>CAVPMQ010000001.1:0-573546 GCA_963706565.1 uncultured Solirubrobacterales bacterium
AGGGCCTGATCCTTCCAGGGACAGGCCCAGGGTTTCCCGCAGCCGTCGCGGCTCAGGTCGTAGCGGATGGCGGGTGACTCCCGACGACTCTTTAGTGAAGTTGAGTAGTTCTTCACGGAGAGTTTGATCCTGGCTCAGGACGAACGCTGGCGGCGTGCCTAACACATGCAAGTGGAGCGACGAACCAGGCTTCGGCCTGGGGCAAAGCCGCGAACGGGTGAGTAACACGTGGGTAACCTGCCCCGATGATTGGGACAACCCGAGGAAACTCGGGCTAATACCGAATGTGCCCTCCGACCATAAGGTCGCTGGGGAAAGGAAGCTTCGGCCTCCGCATCGGGATGGGCCCGCGGCCCATTAGCTTGTTGGTGAGGTAACGGCTCACCAAGGCAACGATGGGTAGCTGGTCTGAGAGGACGATCAGCCACACTGGGACTGAGACACGGCCCAGACTCCTACGGGAGGCAGCAGTGGGGAATCTTGCGCAATGCGCGAAAGCGTGACGCAGCAACGCCGCGTGGGGGAAGAAGGCCTTCGGGTTGTAAACCCCTTTCAGTTGGGACGAAGCTCTGCCGGTGAATAGCCGGTTGGAGTGACGGTACCTTCAGAAGAAGCCCCGGCTAACTACGTGCCAGCAGCCGCGGTAATACGTAGGGGGCAAGCGTTGTCCGGAATCATTGGGCGTAAAGAGCGTGTAGGCGGCCCGGTAAGTCCGCTGTGAAAGTCCAGGGCTCAACCCTGGAATGCCGGTGGAAACTGTCGGGCTAGAGTCCGGAAGAGGCGAGTGGAATTCCTGGTGTAGCGGTGAAATGCGCAGATATCAGGAGGAACACCAATGGCGAAGGCAGCTCGCTGGGACGGTACTGACGCTGAGACGCGAAAGCGTGGGGAGCAAACAGGATTAGATACCCTGGTAGTCCACGCTGTAAACGATGGGCACTAGGTGTGGGGGGTGTCGACTCCCTCCGTGCCGACGCTAACGCATTAAGTGCCCCGCCTGGGGAGTACGGCCGCAAGGCTAAAACTCAAAGGAATTGACGGGGGCCCGCACAAGCAGCGGAGCATGTGGTTTAATTCGACGCAACGCGAAGAACCTTACCTGGGCTTGACATGTTCCTGACAGCCGTGGAAACACGGTTTCCCTTCGGGGCAGGATCACAGGTGGTGCATGGCTGTCGTCAGCTCGTGTCGTGAGATGTTGGGTTAAGTCCCGCAACGAGCGCAACCCCCGTCGCATGTTGCCAGCATTTAGTTGGGGACTCATGCGAGACTGCCGGTGACAAACCGGAGGAAGGTGGGGATGACGTCAAGTCATCATGCCCCTTATGTCCAGGGCTACACACGTGCTACATTGGCGCGTACAGAGGGCTGCGATACCGCGAGGTGGAGCGAATCCCTTAAAGCGCGTCTCGGTTCGGATTGCAGGCTGAAACCCGCCTGCATGAAGGCGGAGTTGCTAGTAATCGCGGATCAGCATTGCCGCGGTGAATACGTTCCCGGGCCTTGTACACACCGCCCGTCACACCATGGGAGTGAGCAACACCCGAAGCCGGTTGCCTAACCTTTTAGGAGGGTGCCGTCGAAGGTGGGGCTCGCGACTGGGGTGAAGTCGTAACAAGGTAGCCGTAGCGGAAGCTGCGGCTGGATCACCTCCTTTCTAGGGAGCCCTCCTCAACCGGAGGGCACCGATCGCCGGCGGATCGTCGCCTCGAGCTCTCGGGCTCCGCGACGCTCTCCCGAGCGCGATCGGCCACTAGACATGTCGACCGGACCTGGCAGGTCGCGCGGTCGGGCCTCGTGCCCGCTCGAAGCGGCCCGCATGCTGTTGAGTTTTGAGAGACCGGCGCGAGGCCGGTGGCTCGCTGGACCCAGGTCCCGGGCCTCCACGTTTCGCGCGCGCCTCTTCGCGGACCTTGAAAACTACACAGATGCCAATGTAACGGGTATCACCGGGCAGAACCGTAAGGTTCTCCCGAGATCACCGTCAAGATAGTAAGGGCACATGGTGGATGCCTTGGCACCAAGAGTCGATGAAGGGCGTGAACGGCTGCGATAAGCCGCGGTTAGGCGCTGAATAGCCATTAACCCGCGGATGCCCGAATGGGGAAACCCAGCGTCGGTAATGCGACGTTATCCCGCGTTGAACACATAGACGCGGCGAAGACAAGCGGGGGAAGTGAAACATCTCAGTACCCCGAGGAAGAGAAATCAACCGAGACTCCCTGAGTAGTGGCGAGCGAAAGGGGATCAGCCCAAACCCGGCACGTGTAAGCGGTCACGCGTTGCGCGTCGGGGGTTGTAGGGCACCTGGTCCGGGTCGTGACCGACTCGGCGGAAGTGACAAAGACGAGCGATAGTCGAAGCGTGTGGAACCACGCACCATAGAGGGCAACCGTCCCGTAGACGAAATCGCTCGACCTTCCGCAGGTGTTCCTGAGTAAGTCCGCACCCGTGAAACGCGGACTGAAACTGGGGGGACCACCCTCCAAGGCTAAGTACTCCTTGGTGACCGATAGCGGACTAGTACCGTGAGGGAAAGGTGAAAAGTACCCCGGAAGGGGAGTGAAATAGTACCTGAAACCGCGTGCCTACAAGCGGTGGGAGCAGCACTTGTGCTGTGACCGCGTGCTTTTTGCATAACGAGCCGGCGAGTTACTCGTCTGCGGCAAGGTTAAGCGATGAGCGGAGCCGTAGCGAAAGCGAGTCCGAATAGGGCGACATAGTCGTAGGCGGTAGACCCGAAGCTGAGCGAGCTACCCATGGGCAGGTTGAAGCGGGGGTAAGACCTCGTGGAGGACCGAACCGACCTAGGTTGAAAACTGGGCGGATGACCTGTGGGTCGGAGTGAAAGGCTAATCAAGCTCAGTGATATCTGGTTCTCTCCGAAATATATTTAGGTATAGCCTCGGATAAATTCCGTGGCGGCCGTAGAGCACTGTTTGGATTAGGGGCCCTACCAGGTTACCGACTTCAGGCAAACTCCGAAGACCGTCACGGTTACTCCGGGAGTCAGTTGCTGGGGGATAAACTTCAGCGTCGAGAGGGGAACAGCCCAGACCGCCAGCTAAGGTCCCCAAGTACTAGCTAAGTGGTAAACGATGTTCGAATGCACAGACAACCAGGAGGTTGGCTTAGAGGCAGCCACCCTTGAAAGAGTGCGTAACAGCTCACTGGTCAAGTGTTCGAGCGCGGACAATGTAACGGGGCTCAAGCTAGTCACCGAAGCTGCGGGTGCGTGAGGTCTTCGGACCGATCGCGCGGTAGGAGAGCGTTCCGGCGCCAGTGAAGCGGCCGCGGAAGCGAGCCGTGGAGGCGGCGGAAGTGAGAATGCCGGCATGAGTAACGAAAGAGGGGTGAGAATCCCCTCCGCCGATTGCCCAAGGTTTCCTGAGTAAAGTTCGTCTGCTCAGGGTTAGTCGGGACCTAAGGCGAGGCCGAAAGGCGTAGTCGATGGCCAACGGGTTGATATTCCCGTACCACGTTGCTTCCGTTTGACCGATGGGGGGACGAGGACGGCTATGGGATCCCAGGCGATGGTTGCCCTGGGGTAAGCATGTAGGGGTGGCTCTAGGTAAATCCGGAGCCGCATAACCTGAGGTGCGATGCCAGCTGGCTCTAAGCCGGCGAGTCCCGGATGCCATGCCTCCAAGAAAAGCCTCTAGGGAGGAAGCGCGTGCCCGTACCAAAACCGACACAGGTGGGCAAGTGGAGCACACTAAGGTGATCGAGATAACCCTCGTTAAGGAACTCGGCAAAATCGCCCCGTAACTTCGGGATAAGGGGCGCCCCAGTAGGGTGAACCTCTTCGCGAGGGAAGCCCGAGAGGGCCGCAGTGAATAGGTTCAAGCGACTGTTTACCAAAAACACAGGTCTCTGCTAAGTCGTAAGACGACGTATAGGGGCTGACGCCTGCCCGGTGCCGGAAGGTTACGTGGAGGTGTTAGGGCTTCGGCCCAAAGCACCGAAACTAAGCCCCGGTAAACGGCGGCCGTAACTATAACGGTCCTAAGGTAGCGAAATTCCTTGTCGGGTAAGTTCCGACCTGCACGAATGGCGTAACGACTTGAACGCTGTCTCAACGAGGGGCTCGGTGAAATTGCAGTCTCGGTGAAGATGCCGAGTACCCGCGGCTAGACGGAAAGACCCCGTGAACCTTTACTACAACCTGGTATTGGGGTTCGATGCATTTCGCTCAGGATAGGTGGGAGCCTTGGAAGCGCCGGCTGCGGCTGGCGTGGAGGCAACCTTGAGATACCACCCTTGATGTATTGGATCTCTAACAGTGCGCCGTGAATCCGGGCACTGGACAGTGACAGGCGGGTAGTTTGACTGGGGCGGTCGCCTCCCAAAATGTAACGGAGGCGCGCAAAGGTTCCCTCAGCACGGTCGGAAATCGTGCGTAGAGTGTAAAGGCAGTAAGGGAGCTTGACTGCGAGACCGACAGGTCGAGCAGGTGCGAAAGCAGGCCTTAGTGATCCGGCGGTAGCAAGTGGAAGCGCCGTCGCTCAACGGACAAAAGGTACTCCGGGGATAACAGGCTTATCGGGCCCAAGAGTCCACATCGACGGCCCGGTTTGGCACCTCGATGTCGGCTCGTCGCATCCTGGGGCTGAAGTGGGTCCCAAGGGTTGGGCTGTTCGCCCATTAAAGCGGTACGCGAGCTGGGTTCAGAACGTCGTGAGACAGTTCGGTCCCTATCTGCCGTGGGCGTTGGAGAGTTGAGAGGATTCGTCCCTAGTACGAGAGGACCGGGACGAACGCACCTCTGGTGTATCTGTTGTCCTGCCAAGGGCACCGCAGGTTAGCTACGTGCGGATCGGATAACCGCTGAAAGCATCTAAGCGGGAAGCCGGCCTCGAGATGAGCTCTCCCATCCCCATTGAGGGAGTAAGACCCCTGGAAGATCACCAGGTTGATAGGCCGGATCTGGAAGGGTGGTGACACCTGTAGGAGACCGGTACTAATGGGTCGAGGGCTTGACGGATATTTGATATCCGTTCATTGGCACTGTGTAGTTTTGAAGGCCCGCGAGAGGCGGTCTCTACCGGTTTCCGGTGGCTATGGCGAGGGGGAAACACCTCTTCCCTTTCCGAACAGAGCCGTTAAGCCCCTCAGCGCCGATGGTACTTGGCCCGCAAGGGCCTGGGAGAGTAGGTCGCCGCCGGTTTTTCTTCAATGTCAGAAGGACGGACGCCCAGCGGTAAATGCGCGAAGTAGTGAAGTTTTTCCGCGCGAACCCTCAGGTGTTCGTCCTTTTGGTGATCTGTGTAGTGCTCGGCTTGGGCACCTTCCTAGCCGTGCTGTTCGGCCTGGTTACCTCCAGTCCGGGCACGAATACGGGCGAGCCCTCGGGAGCGATCCTGGGCGTGCTCGGCTTCCTTTAGCGAGGCGGGCCTGAGCGTCCGTAGGGTGCTCGGTTCTCAGCGGTCGGCTCGTGTCATCGTGCGGTTCGCGGTTAGCTCTCGCCGGACGTGCATAACGCGACAAACCCGACGCGGAACCGAGTGCTTGCCGTGTGGTGCACCGTATGCGTGCGCTCCATGACAACCCTCGCCGCGCGCGAGTGGATTTGACGCGTTATGCACGTCCGATGGACCGCCCGAGGGACCCTCCGGCAGCCGATGAGATGCGCGCGTGTCGGCGGTCATAACGTGACACATGAATTGGAGAGAGGCGAACCATGAAGCTGACGACGATGACGCAGGTCTCCGTCGATGGAGTCATGCAGGCGAACGGCCCGTCGGAGGAGGACCGCAGGCAGGGATTCGAGCGCGACGGTTGGGCAATGGGGGTGTTCGACGACGAGTCGATGACGTTCATCACCCAGACCTACCAGAACGCCGATGCATTCCTGTTCGGCCGGCGAACCTACGAGCTGTTCGCGCCCTACTGGGGCGGGATGGAGCAGGGCAGCCATCCGATCGCAGACGCCTTGAACACGACGCCTAAGTACCTCGCATCGACCACGATCACCGACCCGCAGTGGGCGCACACGACCGTCCTCTCCGGTGATCTCGCGGCCGCCATCGCCGAGTTGAAAGCCAAACCATCGGGTGAGCTGCAGGTGCACGGCAGCGGCGCCCTGATCCGGTGGCTGCTCGCTCACGGCCTCGTCGACGAGATGACCCTGCTGATCGTCCCGGTCGTCGTCGGCCAGGGCACCCGGTTGTTCCCCGACGCGGGGCCGGACATCGCGCTTGACCTGGTCAAGTCGCGTGCCGACTCCAAGGGCGTAGCGATTCAGGTCTACCGGCCGGCCGGACGCCCGCAGTACGTAAGCGCCGGCGCCGACCCGAGCAGCTGACGTCCGCTCACCTCGGCTTGCGAGGCCCGCCCGACGAACCCGCATCCCAGCGAGCTAGCGACCGGCTGGGTGTCTGCTGGCCCGCTCACGCTGGCCGCTGTCGCGACCGGCCCGAATCGGGCTGATGCAGATCGCCGGAGCGGCCGCAACGCTTCCGGGTCGCCGCTGGCGCTCCCAGCGCAGCGGCTGCCGGTGCGGATGCGCCGCCGGGTGGCCGTAGGGCGCGCCCTCGCGGGCGCTATCAGGGGTGCGTCGCGCGTCCGCCGGCGGGTCGCCGAGGATGTCGTCGAAGCGGCTCAGCCAGGCGCGCAAACGCTTAGAAGAAGACTGGAACATATGTTCGTAAGAGTAGAAAGGGGCTCGGACGGAACCGTTCAGGCGGCCGAGCCCAGCGCCGACCAGACGTCGAGCTTGTTACGGACGCGCGCGATGACCGCGTCGGTGAACTCGGTCGTGCCGGCGTGGCCACCCAGGTCCGGGGTCTTGATGCCGGCTCCGACGGTCTCCAAGGCAGCCTCGTAGATCGCTCGGGCAGCACGCTCGACGGCTGGGCCGTGGCGCTCGGCTCCGTGCATCAGGACCGCCCCGCAGGCGAGGATCATCGCCAGCGGGTTCGCGATGTCCTTGCCCTGCAGCGCCGGGGCGGTGCCGTGGGGCGCCTCGGACATCGCCACCCTGGTGTCGTAGCTGTCGTCGAAGGCCAGCAGCACCGACTCGGCCCCGGCGATCGAGCCGAACATCGGCAACACCAGATCAGACAGGCAGTCGCCGTCGCGGTTGAGCGCCGGGATCACCAGCGGCGCATCGGTGGCGCCCGACATCAACCCAGCGTAGGTGGCGTCGATCAGGACGGGCTGGTAGGCGACCTCGGGGTGCCGGGCCGCGGCGTGATCGAGCTCCTCCTTGAGCATCCCCTCGTACACCGGCGAGACCGTCCATTTCGGGCCTCCGTACACCCGTGCCCCGAACTTCCGGGCGGTCGTGAACGCGTATTCGGCGACGGCTCGGCAGGTCGAGCGCGTGACCCGCTCGGTCCGGTAGGCGACCTCCGAGTCCGACCCGGCCTCGCCCTCGCGCGATTCCTGAGCGCCGTAGGCGTCCTCGACCGCCATCCGCACCACCGAGATCGGATAGTGCACGCCGGCGACGGGCGCGACCCCGGGAAGCCGGCGGCCGGTGCGGACGATGACCTTGCCGTCGACCTGCTCGCGCAGGATCCGGTTGGGCGAGCCGACGTCGTCGGCGCCCTCGGGCGTGATCGTCGCCGCCTTGAGCCCGAGGCCGGTCTCGCGCATCGCGGCCGCGGCATCGATCACCACCTGATTGGCGGTGGCGCGGCGATGCTCGAGCGACAGATCGAAGCGCCACTGCTCGAGGTCGATCCGCAGCAGATCGGGATCGAGCACGCGGACAGCCTGGTCGAGCAGCTCCTGCCCGGTCTCGTCTCCCTCCAGGACCACGATCCGGATGGAGTCGGCCATGGCGGCCACGATACCCGAGTGCACCCGCGGCTCGGGGCGCTCAGGCCCGGGCGCTCAGCCCCGGCGCTACGACGCCGAGTCGCGGTCGACCTGACGCGGTCCGCTGGCGGCGTCCCGGAGGTCCGGTTCGCCGCTGGGCGGGCGATCGGGCCCGCCGTCGGAGGTCGCGTCGGCGTCGTCGCCGCCGGCGGGATCGACTCCATCCTCGGTCGCCGGCTCGTCGGAGCCGGTCGTCTCACCGAGCACCGCGGCGCCCAGGTCCGAATCGTCGCCGAGCATCTCGTCGGGCGCGTCGGAGCCGCCCAGATCGGCCGGAACGACGCCGTCGCGGGCCTTCGCCGCCCACGGCCCCTTCTCGCGAGCCTCCTCCTCGCTCGGAGTGCCACCGCCCCGCTGATCGGTGGGATTGACCTGCTCGCGGTCGTCCATCATTACCTCCTGCGCCGGAAACGTGGGCACCGATGGGCTACCCCGACCGGCAGCCCGCAACCCGCAGGGCTCGTCCCCTAGCTCCCGTCCGGATACCCGCCGCGATGCAGGACCATCGGGTAGTGGGGGAGGGTCTGCGGCCTGCGCACCGAGGCCCGCCACCCGTCGGGGTAGGGCTCAAGGCCCGAGCACAGCCGCGACCGGCCGTCGCCGCTCGCGGCCGCGAGCGCCTCCAGCAGCTCCCGCAGGGCGCCGACAGCATCGGCGCCGAACTCCTCGCGCCAGCGACGTTCGATCGCGGCGAGCCGCCTGCCGTAGCCCTGGCGGGCGCGCCGGCCCCGCTCGGTCAGCGCACCCGGACGATGTTCGCGGTGATCGCCAACGACAGGCTGCTGCGCTGCTCGAACGGGAGCGCGAACCCGAGCAGCGCCTGAGACATCAGCGTCGGCAGCGAGCGCTCCGTGACCGCGTCGTCCGAGCGACGCTCGCGCTCGTCGACGGTCGAGTGCATGCCGTGGGCGAGGATCGGTAGCCCGTCGGGCAGCCGGCGGTCAAACCGACCGACCACCGCCACGAGCGCAGCCCGCAGCCGCCCGACCTCCCGGACCCCGAAGCGCTCTCGCCACCGAGCCTCGATCGCCTCTGGCAGCGGCGCCCAGACCTCGCGGGCCCGGAGGCCGCCCCGGGTGGGGCGGACGATCTGTTCGCCGTCGACCTTCACGTAGCCCCAGCGGCGCATCCCCGCGAGGTTGATCCGGGCGCCGGCCAGCCGCTCGAGCTGCTCGACGGTGACGCCCCGGGGCTCGACGTACTGCAGGCAATTGGACCACAGCACCAGCGATCCCAGCCACGGGCCCCGCTTGGCGCCTGGCTGCGCCGCGCCCTGGCGGGTCGTGCGGTGAGGCATCCGGTGCTCGAACTCGTTGTCGAGCTCGATCGTGAACGCGACGAGTGCCTGGGACAGCAAGGCCGACAGGGGCAGGCCGCCGGCCGCCCCTCCGCAAGACGAAGCTACGACGCCTCCGCGGGCATCAGCTCGTCGCTGCGGGCCTCCAGCGCTGCGATCACGATTGCGAGATGCTCGTCGAAATCGACGCCGAGCTCCTCGGCGCCCTCGCGGAGCTCGTCGCGACCGACGGCGGCGGCAAAGCTCGGCTGCTTGAGCTTCTTCTTGACGGATTTCGGCGTCATTCCGTGCAGGCCGTCCGGTCGGACGTAGGCGACTGCCAGGATGAAGCCCGACAGCTCGTCGACCGCGTACAGGGTCTTCTCCATCGGCGAGTCCCGCGAGACTCCGAGAAAGTCGGCATGTGAGGCCACCGCTCGGACCAGCTCGGGCGGGTAGCCGCGGTCCTCGAGCTCCCGGATCGCGTATCGGGGATGCCCGTCCTCGAGGTTCGGATAGCGCTCGTAGTCGAGATCGTGCAGCAGGCCTGTGAGCCCCCACAGCTCGACGTCGCCATCAAACCGTGGCGCGTAGGCGCGCATCGCGGCCTCGACGGCGAGCATGTGACGGCGCAGCGACTCGGATTCCGTCCATTCCGCGAGCAGGGTCCAGGCGTCGTCGCGCGAAAGTTGCACCTGCATGGCCGTTACCCTAGCTCAGCGCGGGCGCGAGACCGGTTCCCAGGCCGACCCCGGCGCACAGGCAGACCCGGGACGGGCTACCCTGTCCGCGAGGCGTCTTCGAGCTACCCCGGCGCCTCCGATTCCCGTGGAAAAGTTCGTGATCCAAGGTGGACAGCCGCTGTCAGGCACGATCGTGGCCGCCGGTAACAAGAACGGCGCGCTGCCGATCCTCGCTGCCTGCCTGCTCACAGACGACGAGGTGATCCTCCGTAACGTCCCGCGGATCAGCGACGTCGAGGCGATGGCGCTGCTGCTCGAGGGTCTCGGTGCTCGCGTGCAGTGGCTGGGTCCGGGCGAGCTGTCGATCGACTGCTCTGATGTCCATCGGCACGAGGTCGATCGCGGCCTGGCCGAGCGGATCCGAGCGTCGTTCCTGCTGGCCGGCCCGCTGCTGGCGCGCTTCGGCCACGCCGTGATGCCTCCCCCGGGCGGCGACGTGATCGGCCGGCGCCGGCTCGATCCGCACCTCGATGCGTTCCGCGCGCTGGGCGCGACCGTCGACCACAAGCACGACAACATCCAGGTCCACGCTCCCATCGGCCTTCGTCCCTGCGACTTCCTGATGGACGAGCCGTCGGTGATGGCGACCGAGAACGCGCTGATGGCCGCGGCACTGACGCGCGGCCCCACGGTGATCCGCAATGCGGCCTCCGAGCCGCACGTCCAGGACTTGGCGCGCATGCTGGTCTCGATGGGCGCCCCGATCGACGGGATCGGCTCGAACGTGATGACCGTGCATGGCGTCGGCAGCCTCCGCGGCTGCACCCACACGGTCGCGCCCGACCACATCGAGATCGGCTCGTTCATGGCGCTGGCCGGCGTCACCGGGGGCGAGCTGATCGTGCGCGACACGGTCCCGGAGGACCTGCGGATGATCCGCCTGGTATTCGAGCGGCTGGGCCTGCGCAGCGAGGTCAGGGGAGCCGACGTGATCGTTCCCGGCAACCAGGAGCTGGTGATCCGTAACGACCAGGGCGACTACATGCCCAAGGTCGAGGACGGACCCTGGCCCGCGTTCCCGGCCGACCTGACCAGCATTGCGCTGGCGCTCGCGACCCAGGCCGAGGGCTCGGTGATCATCCACGAGAAGATGTTCGAGAACCGCCTGTTCTTCGTGGACAAGCTCCAGCTGATGGGCGCGGCGATCACGATCTGCGATCCGCACCGCGCGATCGTCGTGGGACCCCGCCCGCTGCGCGGGCAGCGCGTGGACTCGCCGGACATCCGCGCCGGGATGGCGATGCTGATCGCCGCCCTGTGCGCCGACGGCACCACCGAGATCGGCAACGTCCGCCACATCGACCGCGGTTACGAGCGGATCGACGAGCGCCTGTCAGAACTCGGGGCGCGGATCACCCGCGTCGACGACGTGCCGGCCATCGCCTGATCGTTTACGACAATCTCAGGGGCCATGGTCGATCGCATCCCCAGCGGCACGCGCGATGTGCTGCCCGACGAGATGCGCGAACTGCGCGCGATGACCGACCGCATCCGCGACGTGTTCGAGCGGGCCGGTTACGGCGAGGTCTACACGCCGGCGCTCGAGTACGAGAACTCGATGGCCACCGGCTGGAGTGGGATCACACAGCCGGCGTACCGGATGTTCGACGAGCAGGGCAACGTGCTCGTGCTTCGCACCGACATGACGATCCCGATTGCTCGGCTGGTGTCGACCCGTTACGCACACGCCGATCCGCCGCTGCGGTTCTGCTACTTCGCTCATGCCTACCGTGGCGTCCGGCCCCAGCGCGGGCAGTCGCGCGAGTTGCTGCAGGCCGGCGTCGAGCTGATCGGGTCGCCGACGCCGCAGGGTACGGCCGAGGTACTGAGCGTGATGTGCGCGGCGCTTGACGCTGCCGGCCTGCAGAACTATCGCGTGGGCGTCGGCGACGCGTCGCTGTATCCGGGACTGCTGGAGACGCTCGGGGTCGGTCCCGAGGCGCGCGAGCGCGTGCTGGCTGAGCTTGTCGCGGGCGACTTCGTCGGCGTCGAGCGCGAAGTCAAGACGTTCGGGGTGTCCGACAACGACGCCGAGTTGCTGCTCCGGGTGCCGCGGATCCGGGGCGGGCCGGGCGTACTCGAGGGCCTGTCGGGTCCGCTCGAGCAGGCCGCGGCCGGAATGCGCGCCACCCACGCCCTGCTCGAACCCGAGGTCGCCGGCCGCGTGATCTTCGATCTGGGCCTGGTCCGCAGCCTCGGCTATTACACCGGCGCGGTGTTCCAGGTATATGACCCTGCCCACGGGGTGCCGATCGGCAGCGGCGGCCGCTACGACGAACTGCTCGGACAGTTTGGCCGCCCACTGCCGGCGGTCGGGTTCGCGCTCAACATCGAGCGGCTGCACATCGCACTCACCGGCGAGGAGCGAGGACGGCGGAGCCGCGCATGACCGATCTGCGGATCGCCGTCCCGCGTGGCGCCCTGTTCGGCGACACGCTCGACCTGCTCGACCGGCTCGGCCTCGACACCCGGGAGGTCCGAGGGAACGACCGCAAACTGCTGTTCGAGCAAGCGGGAATCATCACGATGCGTCCGTCCGACGTGCCTACCTACGTCGAGGCCGGGGCCGCCGACCTCGGCATCACCGGCAAGGACGTGTTGATGGAGCAGTCCGAGCGCGAGGTCTACGAGCTGGTCGACCTCGGTTACGGGCCGTGCACGATGGTGCTCGCCACCGAGGCCGGCGAGGATCGCGCGGCCGAGGCGCTGCGCCGGCTCGGGGTGATGCGGATCGCCACCAAGTACCCGAAGATCGCCGCGCGCCACTTCCTCGACACCGGCCGCCAGGCCGAGATCGTCGAGGTCAAGGGCTCGGTCGAGCTGGCCCCGCTGACCGGGTTGGTCGAGGGAATCGTCGACCTCACGGCCACCGGCACCACGCTGCGCGAGAACGGGTTGGTCGTCCGCGAGGAGATCGCCTACTGCACCGCGAGGCTGATCGCCAACCCGGTCGCCCACAAGCTCAAGGCCAAAGCGATCGACCGGCTCCTGGAGCGGCTGGATGGCGTGTGAGCGGCTGCGACTGAGCGGCGAGGCCGTGCTGTTCGCGGCCGAGCTGCGGGCGCTGGTCCCGGCACCGGCCTCGGTCAGCGCGGCCGTGTCGGAGATCGTCGCCGAGGTGCGCGCCGGTGGCGACCGTGCGCTCGCTGGCTACACCACCCGGTTCGACACCGGCGGAGCCCCGCCGCCGCCGCTGCTGGTCTCAGACGACGTGCTCGACCGCGCCGTCGACGGCCTTGAGCCCGCGGTGCGCGCGGGGTTGCAGCTCGCGATCGACAACGTCGGCGCGGTCGCTCGTGCGGGTGTCGGCGAGGACCGGGAGGTCGCGCTCGGCGGCCACCGGGTGGTGCTGCGCGAAGCGCCGGTGGCGCGGGCGGCGATCTACGTCCCGGGTGGGCGTGCGCCGTATCCGAGCACGGTCGTGATGGGCGTGGTCACCGCCGTCGTGGCCGGTGTCGAAGAGGTCGCGGTGTGCGCGCCGCCCGGCCCCGACGGGATCAACCGGACGATCCTGGCCGCCTGCCGGCTGGCGGGCGCTTCCCGCGTCTACGCGATGGGTGGCGCGCAGGCGGTGGCGGCGCTGGCCTATGGCACCGAGACCGTGAGACCGGTCGACGTGATCGCCGGCCCCGGCAACCTGTACGTGCAGGAGGCCAAGCGCCAGGTTTCGGGAGACGTCGGGATCGACGGGTTCGCCGGGCCCAGCGACCTGTTCGTGATCGCCGGTCCCGACGCCGACCCTGACCCGGTGGCGCTCGACCTGCAAGCTCAGACCGAGCACGGAGCCGGATCGCTGGTCGTGGGCGCCTCGCCGGCGCCCGAGCTGCTCGACGAGCTCCGCTCGCGCCTGGACGCGGGCGCGGACACCGGCGCGATCGTGAGGCTGGTCGACGTCCAGGATTTCGGATCGGCGTTGGCGCTGGCCGAAGCATTCGCGCCCGAGCACCTGCAGCTCGTGGGCGCCGGCGCGGAGGAATTGGCGCCCCGGGTGTCGCGCGCCGGTTGCGTGTTCGTGGGTGCCGCTGCGGGCACGGCGTTCGGCGACTACATCGCCGGCTCCAACCACATCCTGCCGACCGATGGGGCCGCGCGGTTCGCCTCGGGCCTGTCGGCCGCCCACTTCCGCCGCCGGCTCACCGAGGTGCACATCGGCGACGACGCCGGCGAGCTCGCCCGCGCCGCGGCGCCGATCGCCCGAGCCGAGGGGTTCGAGCTGCACGCGCGCTCGATGGAGGCGCGCATTCGCGACAATGCCGGGACATGACTCGCGTCGCTCAGATCGACCGCAAGACCGGTGAGACCGATGTCCGCGTCGAGCTGACGCTCGACGGTGACGGTGCCGGCGAGCGCCGCACCGGCGTCGGGTTCTTCGACCACATGCTCGACCTGCTGGCCCGTCACGGGCGGCTCAACCTGATCGTCTCGGCCAGCGGCGACCTGCAGACCGGCGCTCATCACACGGTCGAGGACGTCGGAATCTGCATCGGACAGGCGCTCGACGAGGCGCTGGGAGATCGTGCCGGGATCTATCGCTACGGCGACGCGACCGTGCCGATGGACGAGTCGCGCGCGGCGTGCGCGATCGATGTCTCGGGGCGCGGCCTGTGCGCGTTCGAGGCCTCGTTGCCGCCTGGAGCGATCGGCAACTTCGACCACGAGCTGACCGAGGAGTTCTTCCGCGCCGTGGCGCTGAACGCGAAGCTGACAGTGCACCTGACCGTGCAGGCCGGCACCAACGTGCACCACGTGATCGAGGCGCTGTTCAAGGCGTTCGCGCGCGCGTTGCGGACCGCGGTCGCACTGGACCCGACCGAGAATCGCGTGCCGAGCACGAAGGGGACCCTGTCGTGACGACGATCGGCATCGTCGACTACGGGATGGGCAACCGCCGGTCGGTCCAGAAGGCGCTCGAGCGTGTGGGCGCGACCGTCAGCCTCACCCACGATCACGACGAGCTGAGGCGCTGTGACGGGCTGGTCGTGCCGGGGGTCGGCGCGTTCCCGATCGCGATGCGCAACCTCGATCAGCTCGGATTGGCAGAGCTGATCGGCTCCGAGGTCGGGCGGGGGACGCCGGTACTCGGCATCTGCCTGGGGATGCAGCTGCTGTTCGAGCGCTCCGTGGAGGTCGAGCCGGCCCGCGGACTCGGGCTCGTGCCGGGCGAGGTCACGCGTCTTGGGACCGGCGGGCTGAGGATCCCACACATCGGCTGGAACGAGGTCTCGTTCGAGCGCCCGTCGCCGCTGACCGAGGGGCTGCCAACCGAGGGCTGTCCCTTCTACCACGTCCACTCGTTCGCGGCGCGGCCCACCGATGCCGCGGACGTCGTCGGCAGCGCCGAGTACGGCGAGCCGTTCGCCACGATCGTCGGTCGCGGCTCAGTGTTCGGCGTCCAGTTTCACCCCGAGAAGTCATCGACCAACGGGTTGCGGATGCTGGCCAACTTCGTCGGTCTGTGCGGCGACCGGATCGTCGGGGCGGTCGGCCCAGCTACGGCGCGCGCATGATTCTGATCCCGGCGATCGACATCCGCGACGGCAAGGCCGTCCGGCTGACGATGGGCCAGTTCGACTCCGAGACCGTGTACGACGCCGACCCGGTCGACGCAGCACTCCGATGGGTCGACGACGGCGCCCGCGCCCTGCACGTCGTCGACCTCGACGGGGCCCGCAGCGGCGCGCCGGCCAACCTCGAGCACGTGCGGAGGATCGCCGCTGCGGTCGCCGTCCCGGTGCAGGCCGGAGGCGGCCTGCGGACGATCGCGGCCGTCCGGGAGGCGATCGACGCCGGCGTCACCCGGGTCGTGCTTGGCACCGCCGCCTATCGCGACGTCGACTTCCTTGACGCGGCGCTCGAGGAGTTCGGTTCCCGGGTGATCGTGTCGGTGGACGCCCGCAATGGGCGGCTCGCCGCCTCCGGCTGGACCGAGCAGACCGAGATGCCGGTCGAGCCGGTGATCGAGCGGCTCGGCGATCGCGGCGTGCGGCGGTTCGTATTTTCGAGCATCGAACGCGACGGGATGATGACCGGGCCCGATCTCGACGGGACGCGCAGCGTCGCCCAGGCCGTGCGCGGCACGTTCGTGTACTCGGGCGGCGTCTCGACGGTCGAGGACCTGATGGCGTTGAGCGCGCTTCGCCAGGTGAACCTTGGCGGGGTGATCGTCGGCAAGGCGTTGTATGAGCGGCGATTCACAGTCGCCGAGGCCCAGGCGGCGCTGGATCCGCCGCCCCGCCCGAAGTCAAACGGGCAACGCCAGAACGGGGACTGATGCACTACAAGCGGGTGATCCCGTGCCTGGACGTCGATGCGGGACGCGTGGTCAAGGGCGTCGGGTTCGTCGACCTGCGCGACGCCGGTGATCCGGTCGAGCTCGCCTGTCGGTACGACGCAGCGGGCGCCGACGAGCTCGTGTTCCTGGACATCACCGCGACCTCGGACAAGCGCGAGACCGCCGTGGAGCTGGCCCGGCGGGCCGCCGACGACGTGTTCATCCCGTTCACGATCGGCGGCGGCATCCGCTCAGTCGCCGACGCCCAGGCGGTGCTCGACGCCGGCGCCGACAAGATCTCGGTGAACTCGGCCGCGCTGGCCCGCCCGGAGCTGATCGACGAGCTCGCAACCCGGTTCGGGGCCCAGTGCGTGGTCCTGGCGATCGACGCGAAGGCCGGGGTGGGCGGCCCGGGCGATGGGCCGGGTGGTGGGCCCGCATCCGGCTGGGAGGCCTACGTGGCCGGCGGCCGCACACCAACCGGCCGCGATGCGGTGGCGTGGGCGCGCGAGGGCGCCGAGCGCGGGGCGGGGGAGATCCTGCTGACCAGCATGGACCGCGACGGCACCAACTCGGGCTACGACCTCGAGCTGACCGCGGCGGTGGCCGACGCCGTGGGGGTCCCGGTGATCGCATCTGGCGGCGCCGGCGAGCTCGACGACCTCGCGGATGCTGTCGACGCGGGAGCCGATGCCGTGCTGTGCGCGTCGATCTTTCACTACGGCCACCACACGGTTGGCGAGGTCAAGCGGCACCTGCGCGACGCGGGCGTGGCCGTACGGCCCGTCGCCTAGGGCCCGGCGACGGGCTACACCGGCGTCGGGACCGGCCCGGCGCAGGGACGAATGCGGCGGGAAATTCTCGCCCTTTCCGCCAGGCCGCCCCAACTTCGGACAGCCGTCGCTGAGGCGCGAAAATCCCGCCGATTCGCTTACGACTTACTGTTTTCTATTTAGGTCTGGCTGTGAGCCGACCGCGCTAGGCGGCCTCTTCGACGTACCCAGCCGCAGCGCATGCATCGCAGTACGCGGCGGGCGGGACGCGAGGCTCGTAGCAGCCAGGACGACAGCAGGTAGACGACCGCTTGGGCCGGCCCCGTCCGATGCGGGCTGCGGCAGCATCCTTGAGCTCTTCGCGCATGCGATCGAGCTCCGCCGCGTGCTCCGGACAGAACCGACGGCCGGGTTCGGCCGACCGCTGACAGTGACTTCCACTACGACAACGCATAGACCCGTAAGCGTACCAGAGCTGGCCGAACGCGTGTTCCGCTACGCCCGAACCTGCGGGACTTTTTGCAGGACCCTAAGGGAGTCTTTGCAGAATCCTAAGGGATTCCGGCTCACGGGAGCGTCAAAGCTGCCACCGACCAGTGGCGTCAGCGCTGGTGGCGGCGCCGCGGGGGCTTCGCCTGGGCCTCGTGGTGCTTCTCGGCGGACTTGGGGAACATCTCGTAGATCGCTCCGTAGCCGACCATGTAGATCGCCTTGGGGTCGGCGATCACCGGGTTGAAGGCGCCGTCCGAGAACGAGAACACCTGGTGGCCGGTGCGCAGATCGAGGCCGGCGGTCGTCTTCGAACCGAGGTTGGAGTAATAGACGACGTTGCCCACGATCGTCGGCGAGCCCGAGATGCGCCCACCGGCCGCGTGCTCCCAGCGGACGGCGCCCGACTGGGCGTTGAACGCGTAGAAGTTGCCGTCGTAAGAGCCGATGTACACGGTCGGACCGAGGTTGGGAATCTCGGCCACGGCCGGGGACGAATACACGTAGGCGCCGGTGGACGTCGCCCAGGCCAGCGTGCCGTCGCGCTCGGCGAACGAGTACACGCGGCCGTCGGTGTTGCCCAGGTACACCCGGCCGAACGCGATCGCCGCAGTTGAGTAGAAGTTGCCCGACCCGAAGCCGAAGTGGGTGCCGCTGGTCCCCACGTCCCACACCTGGTGGCCGTTGAACGCGTTCAGCGCGTACACCCGTCCGGCGTAGTCGCCGAAGTAGATCTTTCCGCTCTCATAAGCCGGACCGCCCTTGACCGCCCCGCTGGCGTGGTAGCTCCAGTTGACGTGGCCGGTGCGGGTCTGCAGCGACAGCACGGTCCCGCCGTTGTCGCCGAAGTACACCGAGTGGCCGTACACCATCGGCGAGGACTCGCTTCCGGGCGCAACGATGTGGGTCCAGACGATCCGGCCGGTCTTCATCGACAGCGCGTAGAAGCGGCCGTTGCCCGGGCTCGAGCCCCGGAACGAGAGGACCGGCACGAAGATCAGCTTGTCGGGGACGTCGATCGCCGGCGAGGCGGCGGCGAGCGTCCCGACCTTGTGCTGCCAGCGGACCTTCCCGTTCTGCTTGTTGACCGCCTTCACCCAGCCGTTGTCGTCGATCATGTACAGCGTCTTGCCGTAGATCACGGGCGGGAACTCGAGCAGCGCGCCGTCGATGAACTTCCAGCCGCGCCGGAACGGCGGGTTCAGCTGGGATCCCTGCGCGAACACGCGCGTGCGGCCAAGGTCGTAGCCATAACGCGGCCACTGAAAGTTGTCGACGACCTTCTTCTTCTTGGCTGGCTTGGGCTGCGGCGTGGTGGTCTGGGCCTCTGTCGTCGTCGGAGCGGTGAACTCGACGTCGGGATGCGACACGTTGTGCGGAGAGTGCAGGATCAGAGCCGCCGCAGCGCCGCCCGCAGCGAGCAGCAGGACGACGACGCCGGCGATCGCCCAGCGCAGCCATCGCCGCGGACGAGGGGTCGGCATCCGGGTGATGCTAGTAGCCGCTCCGGAGGGCTGGAAAGCCCGTCGCGGGCGTATCCGGGATGCTTGGCTTCAGTGAAGGTTCCGTCCGCCGAACAGTTGCTCGCGCAAGTTCGGGCGCTCCCCGCCGGCCAGAAGCTGTTTGAGCTCGTCCCCGAGCCCGACGGCGTGTATCTGGTTGGCGGCGCGGTCCGCGATCTGCTCCGGGGCGGGCGCCCGCTCGACCTCGACCTGGTGGTCGACGGGGACCCGGCGGAGTTGACCGCGTCGCTGGGCGGCGATGCTCGGGTCCATGATCGATTTGGGACCTCGACGGTCGACCTCGATGGCTTCACGTTCGACGTCGCCCGGGCGCGGGCCGAGACGTACGCGCGGCCGGGGGCGCTTCCGGACGTGGCCCCTTCGGACCTGGAGCAGGACCTGCGGCGTCGCGACTTCACCGTCAACGCGATCGCGGTCGCGCTGGGCGGTCCCGAGCCGGGGAGGCTGTACGCGCCCGCCGAAGCGCTCGACGACCTCGAACGGCGGTTGCTACGGGTGCTGCATGACCGCAGCTTCGAGGACGACCCCACGCGGATGCTGCGGCTGGCGCGGTACGCCAGCCGGCTCGGATTCGCCGCCGAGCCCCACACCAGGGATCTGCTCGAGGCGGCGATCGCCGACGACGCGCTGGCCAGCGTCAGCGGGTCGCGGGTCGGCGCCGAGCTCAGGCTGCTGGCCCGAGAGCCCGATCCGGTGGCGGCGCTGCGTTGCGTCGCCGACCTCGGTCTGGGCGCCGCGGTGCATTCCCGATTCGGGATCACCGACTCCGAGCTCGCGCGCCGAGCGATCGGCCTGTTGCCCGACGACGCTCGTCGCGACCGCCTGGCGATCGCCGTTGCGGCGTCCGGGATCCCGGCCGGCAAGCTCACCGAGCTGCTGGATCGGCTGGCGTTCGCCGCCCCCGACCGCGACGCGATCGTCGCCGCTGCCACCCGTGCCCCGGAGCTGGCCGCGCGCCTGTCGGAGGCGCCGGCTGCCGTCGGAGATCGCCCGAGCCGCGGCGGGAGCCGAGCCAGAGCTCGTGGCGCTGGCCGGAGCGCTGGGTCCGGCTCGGCAGGCCAAGCAGTGGCTGGCCGAGCTCAGCCGCGTCCGCCTTGAGATCGACGGCGCCGACTTGCTTGCGGCGGGGGTGGCGGAGGGCCCGGAGATCGGACGCGCGCTGCGCGCAGCGCTCGCGGCCCGGTTGGACGGACGCGTGTCAGACCATGACGGCGAGCTGAACGAGGCCCTGAAGGCCGTCAGGGCTTCTCAGTCCCGGCCCCCGGAGTAGGGGATAGCCTGACCGGATGCGCTACACGATGGTTGCGCCCGTGCCGGAGCTGGACCCGTGGAGCTAGCGCCCGTGACACTCCCCGAGCCGTTCTACGCCTGCGACCAGCACGCGGCGATCGACCTCGGCGGCGCGCGAGTCCTGTTCACGACCCGCCGCGGCGGGTTCTCGAGCGGCCCCTATGAGTCGCTGAACCTCGGCAGGCTGACCGCGGACCGGCCCGAGGACGTGGCCCGCAATCGGGACTTCCTGCAGGACAAGGTGGGCGCGCCGCTGGCGCACATTCGCCAGGTCCACGGCACCGACGTCCGGCGGATCACCGAACCGCCCAATGGAAGCGGCGAGCTGCCGCTGTTCGACGGGCAGGCCACGGCGCTGCCCGGCGTGGCGCCGGTGGTGCTGACCGCCGACTGCCTGCCGGTGGCGGTCGCCGGCGACGGCGCGGTGGCGATGCTGCACGCCGGCTGGAGGGGCCTGGCCGGCGGAATCATCGCTGAGGGGATCGCGGCGATACGGGAGCTCGGGGGAAGCGGTCGGCTGACCGCGGCGATCGGGCCCGGCGCCGGGCCGTGCTGCTACGAGGTCGGCGAGGATGTCCACGCGGAGTTCGCCGTGCGAGAGCTCGACCTCCGTAACGGCCGCAACCTCGATCTGAAGGCGATCGCCCGCGCCGAGCTCGAGCGCAGCGGGGTGGAGGTCGTGCACGACGTCGGCCTGTGCACGATCTGCTCGGATCCGTCGCTGCTGTTCTCCCATCGTCGCGACGGCGGCGTCACCGGCAGACAGGCTGGGGTCGCGTGGTTGAGCCGGTAACCGGCCTGCGCGCCGAGACCGTGCGCGCCAACCTGGAGCGCGTCACCGCCGAGATCGCCGGCACGGGCCGTGATCCCGAGCAGGTGCAGGTGCTGGCCGCGGTCAAGTACGTGCCGCTCGAGGAGCTTGGCGTGCTCGCCGACGCCGGCGTGCGGCTCGTGGGGGAGAACCGGGCTCAGGACCTGGTCGCCAAGGCCGAGGCGTATCCAGGCCGTTTCACCTGGGACTTCATCGGGCACCTGCAGAGTCGCAAGGTCCGCCAGGTGCTTCCGCACGTGCGCTACATCGAGACGGTCGCCAGCGAGTCCGTACTCACCCAGCTCGAGCGGCAGGCCAGCGCCGACACCGAGGTGCTGATCGAGGTCAATATCGCCGGCGAGGCCGGCAAGAGCGGGATCGCGCCGTCCGAGCTGCCGGGGTTCATCGAGCGGTGCCCGGCGACGGTGGCGGGGCTGATGACAATGCCGCCGCTGGCGTCAGAGCCGGAGGCGAGCCGCCCGTACTTCTCGGCGCTGCGCGAACTCGCACAGCGCCACGGGCTGCGCGAGCTGTCGATGGGGACCAGCCAGGACTACCTGGTTGCGGTGCAGGAAGGCGCCACGATTGTGCGGCTTGGCACGAGCCTGTATACGTAGCGCTGGCTGACCGCCGCACCAAATCGTCGAACCGGCCGGGCGGCGCGTCATAATCCCCGGCAGGGAAATGCCGCGGCAGCGGCGAATCACCCATCGCAATGGCCCTTCGCGACACCTGGCACCGCACGCTCGTCTACTTCGGCCTAGCCGAGGACGACGCCTACGAGGATGACCTCGAGCCCTACAGCGAGCCCGAGGCCGAGGCCGAAGACCCCTACGGGGACCGTGATCGCGACCGCGACCGCGAGCGGGAGCGTCCGAACGTCCGGCGGCTGAGCTCGCGCCGCCGGCGCGACGAGATCGACGACATCTTCTCCGACGAGCCGGGACCCGAGCGGCGGACCGCGCCGCTGCGGCCGGTGGGCGGTCGTGGCAACGGCCGCACCAGCGGGGATGCGCGCGTTCACTTCGTCGCGCCCAAGAACTTCAACGACGTTCAGGACGTGGCCGACAAGTTCAAGGACTCGATCCCGGTGATCCTCAACCTCCAGGGCACCGAGACCGATCTGTCCAAGCGGCTGATCGACTTCTCCAGCGGCCTCACGTACGCGCTCGACGGGGGCATGCAGCGGATCGCCGACAAGGTATTTCTGCTGACCCCGCACAACGTCGAGGTCTCGGCCGAGGAGCGCGCGCGCCTCGTCGAGAAGGGCTTCTTCAACCAGAGCTGACCCCCGGCGGGCCCCGCCGAGGATCTCGTAACCGCCGAGGTTGGTCAGTTTTCGTACTGACCTGGGGATTGCGGGTTCGCGCCGTCGTCGCGAAGCCTGTATGACTACGTTGTGGTCAGCGTCGTGCTAGCCGTGGGGTTGCTGGTGGCTGTGATCGTCGCTGCCTATGCGCTGCGTGAGCGGCGCCGCCTGTCGCGCGAGCTCAAACAGGTGCGCTCCAGCGCTCGGAAGCCCGCCGGCGCTCCGCTGGGCAAGCGCAACGCGTTCATGGAGGACCTCGACCAGGAGCTTCGGCGCTGTGACCGCACCGGCCGGCCGGCGTCGCTGGTGATCGTGCGCCTGTCGCTGGGCCGGGTGCGCGAGGGGATCGGCGGACCGGTGCGGCCCGACCTACCGGCGGTGATCGCCGGAGCCGTGCGCAGCATCGACGTCGCCTACCGGATCGGCGCCAGGGAGATCGCGTTGATCGTCCCCGAGACCCGAGCTCGCGGCGCGCTGCTGGCGGCCGCGCGCTTGGAGGAGAGGCTGCTGGCGGCCGGCGTCCCATCGGGGACGTTCACCGCCGGGGTGGCCGAGTCCGGCCCCGGCGTCGATCGCGCCCAGCTGTGCCGGGAGGCCTACTGCGCGCTGCTGGTCGCCGGGGTCGGCGGCCGGCCCCGGATCCTCGTGTACTCGCCGGAGCTCGAACGGGCGGCACGCGCCCGAGGACTTCGCGGCTCGGGCGAGGTCGAGTCGTTCGGCGGCCCGTCGCTCTGAGCATCCGTAGGGCGCGGGGACGCGCATCGCTAGATTTCATCGAATGGTGGTCGGCCTGATCGGCGCTGGGAACATGGCGCGGGCACTCGCCCTGGGATGGGGGGATCCGGTGTTGTGCTCCGACGGCGGTTCCGGACGGGCGCATCAGCTCGCCCAGGAGCTCGGGGGCCAGGCGTTTCAATCAAACCTCGAGGTCGCGCGGCGCGCGGACCTCGTGGTGCTGTGCCACAAGCCCCACCAGCTCGAGTCAGTCGCCGCCGAGATCGCCGGCCAGACCAAGGCGGTCGCATCGATCCTGGGCGGCACGACGATCGCGGCGGTGCAGGAGTCCTACCGCGCGACCCCGGTGTTCCGACTGATCCCCAACACGCCGGTCGAGGTCCGACGCGGGGTCGTCTGCTACGCGCCGACGCCGGGTGTGTCGCACGAGCTCGAGCGCGCCGTGCTGGCGCTGTTCGAGCGCCTGGGGACCGTGGTCCGCGTCGATGAGCCGTTGCTCGGTGCGGCGGCCGCGCTCAGCGGCGTCGGTCCCGCGTATCAGGCGCTGCTGGTCGAGGCACAGGTCGACGCCGCGGTGAGACGCGGGTTGCGGCCGTCGTTGGCGGGGCGGCTGGTGGCCGAGACGATGACCGGGACCGCCGCGCTGCTCGAGGTCAACGGCTACGACACGCTCGCCGTCAGGCGTGGAGTCACCTCGCCCGGCGGCTCGACCGCCCGCGGGATCGCGGCGCTCGAGCGAGACGGCGTCCGGACCGCGTTTCAGTCCGCAATCGACGCCGTGATCGACGGCGGGAGCCGCTGATGCTGACGTTCGCGCTGGATCGGGTCGACATCGCCAACTACGTGTCGGCGCTGTTCACCGTCTACATCGTCCTGATCTTCCTCTACATCCTGCTGAACCTGTTGTTCTCGTTCGGGCTCAGGCTGCCGTACGCGCGCTGGTCGGAGGTGGTGATGAACTTCCTTCGCGACGTGTGCGAGCCGTATCTGCGGATCTTCCGGCGGTTCATCCCGACGCTGGGGATGTTCGACTTCAGCCCGATCATCGCGATCTTCCTCCTGTACATCATCCGGACCCTCGTGGTCAACGCGATCTCCGGCTGATTCAGGCGAGTTGATGGTGACCCAGGCGAGCACAGCCGGCGTCCGCATGGCGGGCTACGCGCGGATCCTGGCCGTGGCGGCCGCCGTGGTGGTCGTCGATCAGCTGACCAAGCACTTCGTCCGCACCGGGATCGACGTCGGGGAGTCCCACAAGGTGATCCCGGGGGTGCATCTCGTCCACGTCCGCAACACGGGGGTGGCGTTCAGCCTGTTCTCCGGTGGCGGCACGCTGGTGCTGGTGTTCACGTTCGTGGCACTGGCGGTGCTGGTCGGCTACTTCACGGTCCGCCCCACCAAGCCCTGGCTGTGGCTGCCCACCGGTCTGTTGATCGGCGGAGCGATCGGCAACCTGATCGACCGCGTCGCCCACGGGGCCGTGACCGACTTCATCAAGCTGCCGCACTGGCCGGCGTTCAACGTCTCCGACATAGCGATCACGTTCGGCGTGATCATCCTGGTGTTCGTGCTCGAGGGCCGACGCGGCAGTCGTTAGCGGATGGCCGTGGCGGACAAAATCGAGATCGAGGTCCCGCCGCAGGCCGCCGGCACCCGGCTTGACCGGTTCCTGGCCGAGCCGCTGGGCTCGCGTGCTCAGGCCGCGTCGCTGATCGACGCCGACCGGGTGCGGGTCGACGGGCAGCTGCGCCGCAAGCGCCATACGGTCTCGCCCGGGGAACTGATCGTGATCGAGGCCAAACAGCTGCCGCCGGTCGCGCCCGCGCCGAAGGCGGAGTTCGGGGTCGCCTACGAGGACGAGTACCTGATCGTCGTCGACAAGCCGGCCGGGGTCGTGGTCCATCCCGCCCGCGGCCACTGGACCGGAACGCTGGCGCAGGCGCTCGAGGGGGTGAGCGCCGGCGGCGAGGAGCCCTACCGCGCTGGGATCGTGCACCGGCTGGACCGCGACACGTCGGGCCTGCTGGTCGTGGCCAAGAACGACGACGTCCATCGCCAGCTGAAGGCGCTGATCACGCGGCGGGAACTACATCGGGAATATCTCGCGCTCGTCGATGGGCTTCCGTCGGCACGGACGGGGACGATCGACGCTCCGATCGGCCGCTCTCGGCGCGATCGGGCGCTGATGTCGATCGACGCCGACGAGCCTCGCGAGGCGCGGACGCACTTCGAGATCGAGCGCCGGCTGCCGACCTCGACGCTGTTGCGGGTGACGCTCGAGACCGGGCGCACGCATCAGATCCGCGTGCACATGGCCGCGATCGGGCATCCGGTGTGCGGCGACCGCCAGTACGGCGTCGCCGGCCGGTTCGGGCTCGAGCGGCAGTTCCTGCACGCGCGGCGGCTGGCGTTCGCGCACCCGGTCACGGGCGCCGCAATCGACGCGTCCTCGCCGCTGCCCGGCGATCTGGTGGCCGCGCTGGCTGTGGCTGAGGCGGATTCGCCCGTGTCCGGTTGAGCGGATCGGACGCGCCGACGACGCGAGAGGTTCGTTGCATTGGCGGCGCGCAAGCGCCGAGTGCAACGTTGTTCGCGATAAAAGGACGGCGGGGCGGCCCGTCCACAGCCGCCCCGCCGAGTTTGCGAACCGAGCCACCGGAGGTAGGGGAAGGGAGGTTCGGTCCGCGCGCGGGAAAACGCCGAAGGTAGGGAAGGGCGAATCCCCGCTGCATCTAAAAACGTAGCGGCTTCATCAGACTTGCGTAAACTTTTTCGGAAATCCATATCTACTACCCCGCCGGCACGGGCCGCGCCCTGCCTCCTCAGACGAGGTTCGCGAGCGCCGACCAGCGGGTTTTGCCTGTAAATACCGCAAAAAGGGAGCAGTATCGTGGCTCAAGTTGGAATTAAGGAGCTGCTGGAGGCCGGTGTGCACTTCGGCCACCAGACGCGACGTTGGAACCCAAAGATGCGCCGTTTCATCTTCGGAGAGCGGGACGGCATCTACATCATCGACCTCCTGCAGACGCAGGATTTGCTCGAACAGGCCCGCCGATTTGCGGCTGATGTGTCGCGCCGCGGGGGCACGGTTCTGTTCGTCGGGACCAAGAAGCAGGCCCGCGACACGATCCGCGACACGGCCCAGTCGGCCGACATGCCGTTCGTCAACCACCGCTGGCTGGGTGGCCTGCTGACGAACTACCAGACGATCTCGCTGCGGATCAAGCGGCTTCACGATCTGGAGCGCTACGAGACCGAGGGCCAGCTGCAACTGCTGCCCACGCGCGAGCGGATGGCGGCCCAGGCCGACCTCGAGAAGCTGCGCGCGAACCTCGGCGGCGTCAAGAACATGCAGCGCGTGCCCGACGCCGTGTTCGTGATCGACCTCAAGACCGAGGCGATCGCCGTCCGCGAGGCCCAGCGGCTGCGGATCCCGATTATCGGCCTGGTCGACACCAACTGCGATCCGGACGGGATCGATTACGTGATCCCCGGCAACGACGACGCGATCCGGTCCTGCGCGGCGGTCACCCGTGCGGTCGGCGACGTTGTGGCCCAGGGGCACAACCTCTTCCGCGCCGAGGAGGAGGCCGCGCGGCTGGAGCGCGAGCGTCAGGAAGCCGAGGAGCGCGCCCGGCGCGAAGCCGAGGAGCGTGCGCGCCAGGAGGCCGAGGAGAAAGCCCGGCAGGAGGCCGAGGAGCAGGCCCGCCGCGAGGCCGAGGAGCGTGCCCGCCGCGAGGCCGAGGCGGCCGCCGCGGCCCAGCCTCCGCCCCAGGCTCAGGCAGCGCCTCAGGCCCCGGCAGCGCCCCAGGCCGAGGCCGAGGCTCAGCCCCAGGCCGAGGCTCAGCCCGCTGCTCCAGCCGAGCCCGCCCCCGCACAGCCGACGGTTCCCGCCGGCGAGCCCGAGGCCCCAGTCGCTCCGCCCGCTCCCGCCCCCGCGGAGCCTGAGCCCGAGCCCACGCCCGCGGCGGCCCAGGCCGAGCAGCAGGCGCCGGTGGCCGAGCAGCAGGCGCCCGAGGCCGAGCAGCCCGCGGCTCCGGAGGCGCAGGCTCCCGAGGCCCCGGCCGCCCCGGCCGAGCCCGAGGCGCCGACCGCCCCGGACACGGCCGAGCCGACCCCGGCGCCTCCCGAGGCTGCTGCTCCGGCGGCCGCTGCCGAGCCCGAGGCCCCGGCGGCCCCCGAACAGCCGGCCGAGACCCCAGCCGCCGAAGAGACCGCACAGGAGAACGCATGAGCATCACCGCCCAGGACGTAAAAGCCCTGCGCGACCGCACCGGCGCCGGCGTGCTCGCGTGCCGCGAGGCGCTGACCGAAGCTGACGGCGACGTCGACCGCGCGGTCGAGATCCTCCGGACCCGCGGTCAGGCCCAGGCGGCCAAGCGGGCCGGCGCCGAGACCACGGAAGGCGTCGTCCAGAGCTACATCCACGCCGGCAACAAGATCGGCGTGCTCGTCGAGGTCGACTGCCAGACGGACTTCGTCGCGCGCAACGACAAGTTCATCGAGTTCGCCCGTGACCTGGCGCTGCACATTGCCGCATCGCCGACGACGCTGGCGATCTCCGACGACGACGTCCCGGCCGAGGACCGCGAGCGCGAGGAGCGGATCGCCACCGAGCAGGCCCTGGACCGCCCCGAGAACGTCCGCGAGCGGATCGTCTCGGGCAAGCTCGACAAGTGGCTCGACGAGGTCGTGTTGCTGCGCCAGAAGCACGTCAACGAGGACAAGCACGGCGGCAAGACAATCGAGCAGCTGCGGATCGAGCTCGCCGACGAGACCCGCGAGAACGTGGTGATCCGGCGGTTCGTGCGGTTCGCAGTCGGCGACTGATCCGTAAAACCGGCAAGAATGACCGCGTGAGCGCCACCTCCGCGACGCCGCCCGTCTACAGCCGGGTGCTGCTGAAGCTGTCCGGCGAGGCCCTGATGGGCGAGCTCGACTACGGGACCGACCCCGAGCGCGTCCGGGCGGTCGCCGAGGAGATCGCCAGCGTCCATGCGCGCAACGTGCAGGTCGCGATCGTCGTCGGCGGCGGCAACATCTACCGGGGGCTGGCTGCGGCCGCGCGCGGGATGGACCGGGCCACCGGCGATTACATGGGGATGCTGGCCACCGTGCTCAACGCGCTGGCGCTCCAGGACGCGCTCGAGAAGCTCGACGTCGCCACCCGGGTGCAGTCGGCGATCACGATCTCCGAGGTGGCCGAGCCCTATATCCGCCGCCGCGCGATCCGCCACCTGGAGAAGCACCGGATCGTGATCTTCGCCGCGGGCACCGGCAACCCGTTCTTCACCACCGACACGGCTGCAGCGCTGCGCGCCGCCGAGCTGCACGCGGAGGTCATCCTGATGGCCAAGAACGAAGTCGAGGGGGTCTACACGGCAGACCCGGCGAAGGATCCCAGCGCCGAGTTCATCCCGGAGATCACCCACAAGGACGCGCTGACCCGAGGCCTGCGGGTGATGGACTCGACCGCGTTCGCCCTCTGCATGGACAACAATCTCCCGATCATCGTCTTCAACATGGCCGATGGGCGCAACATCGACAAGATAGTGTCCGGTGAACGGGTGGGCACCCTGGTGAGAACATGACCGACACAGAGATGATCGACGGCCTGCTGGCCGACGCCCGCGACCGCATGCACAAGTCCGTGGAGTCGATCCGCCACGAGTTCGGATCGGTTCGCACCGGCCGTGCCAGCCCGGCGCTGCTCGACCGCATCCAGGTCGACTACTACGGCACCTCGACGCCGCTCAAGCAGCTGGCGACGATCAGCGCTCCCGAGGCACGGCTGCTGACGATCCAGCCCTACGACAAGAGCTCGATCAAGGCGATCGAGCGGTCCATCCTCGAATCCGACGTCGGGTTGACGCCCAACAACGACGGCAACCTGATCCGCCTGGGGATCCCCGAGCTCACCGAGGAGCGCCGCAAGCAGCTGGTCAAGGTGGTCCGCAACATCGCCGAGGAGGGACGGGTGGCTATCCGCAACATCCGCCGCGATGTGATGCACGACCTGCGCGAGCTCAAGGAGGCCGGCGAGGCCGGCTCCGACGACGAGCACCGCGCCGAGCTCGAGCTGCAAAAGGTCACAGACGGCCGGATCTCAGAGCTCGACGAGGCGCTGAAGCACAAGGAAGAAGAGATCCTCGAGGTTTAGTGGACCCCGGGGAACGTCTCGTCGGAGCCCACTAGTGGACGCAGAGGCCCGGGCCCGCTACGTCGCGATCATCACCGACGGCAACGGCCGCTGGGCGCGCACCCGCGGGCTGCCCACGATCGCCGGCCACGAGGCGGGAGCCGACGTCGTCAAGGCGCGGCTGCGCGACGCCGTCGACTTCGGCGTCAGGGAGTTCACCGTGTACTCGTTCTCGACCGAGAACTGGAGCCGGCCCGAGGAGGAGGTGTCCGGCCTGATGGAGATGTTCGAGCGACGGATCGAGGCCGAGACGCCCGACCTGCACGAGGAGGGGGTGCGGATCCGGTTCATCGGCCGTCGCAGCCACCCGGTGCCGCCCGCGCTGGTCGACCGCATCAGGTGGGCCGAGGAGATGACCGCCGGCAACACCCGGATCACGTTCTGCGTGGCCTTCAACTACGGCGGCAGAGCGGAGATCATCGACGCAGCGCGAACGTTTACGGGCGACTCCGAGGCGGAATTCCGCGCCCACCTGTACGCGCCCGACATGCACGACCCCGATCTGATCATCCGCACCAGCGGCGAGCAGCGCAGCTCGAACTTCCTGCTCTGGCAGGGCACCTACTCCGAGATGGTGTACCGCGACGAGCTATGGCCTGACTTCTCGCGCGAGGCGTTCGAGGAGAGCCTGGGCGAGTTCACGTCGCGCAGCCGCCGCTTCGGAGGTCGCTAGCGGTGTCCACCGGCCGCCGCCGGCCCTCCCGTTCGCGCCGCTCTGAGAGCTCGGACCGCGCCCGCCAGCGCGACCGTCGCCGCGAGCGCCCGAGCGAGGAGCGCGAGCCCAAGCGGCGGGGAAGAGGCTCGGAGCTGCTGCTGCGGGTGCTGGTGGCAATCCCGCTCGCGGTGCTGGTGATCGTGTTCGTCGAGGCGGGTGGGCTCCCGTTCGCGCTGTTCGTGATCGCGATCGGGTGGCTGTGCATGTACGAGCTCTACCGGATGTTGGACCGCTGGAAGCCATTGCCGATCGTCGGGTTCGCCGCGCTCGCGGGGATGGTGCTCGCCGGCATCTACGGCGGCCAGCGCCAGGTCGCTGAGGTGGCGGTGGCGACGCTGCCGGTGCTATTTCTGCTGACGGTCGCACGCGGTGAACGCAACCCGACGGTCTCGATCGCCGGGACGCTGCTGGGGGTCTACTGGATCGGGTTCGCGTTCGCCCACGCAGCGTTGCTGCGCGAGCTCCCCCACGGCAACGCGGTGATCATCGACGTGCTGATCGGGACGTTCATCGGCGATACCGGCGCCTACCTGGGAGGGCGGTTGTTCGGGCGCCGCCCGCTGGCTCCCAAGATCTCGCCCAACAAGTCAGTCGAGGGCCTGGCCTGCGGGATGATCGCGGCGGTGGTGTCGGTGTTCCTGGCCGGGCTGTACCAGACGTGGCTGACGCAGGGAGACGCGCTGCTGCTGGGAATCGCGGTCGCCGTGCTCGGTCCGATCGGCGACCTGTTCGAGTCGATGGTCAAGCGCGACGCCGGCACCAAGGACGCCGGGACCCTGTTCGGCCCCCACGGCGGCGTGCTCGACCGCGCCGACGCCGCCCTGTTCACGCTCGTGGCCGGCTACTACGTGTGGGTCTCGGTGATGCCGCACTGAGCGTGTAACCGCGTCCGGCTCCGGGCCGGTCCACTGCGGCTTACTTACAATCGCGCTGTGCCGCGCCGCCTGGCCATCCTCGGCTCCACGGGCTCGATCGGGGTCCAGGCCCTCGACGTCGTGTCGAGGGCCGGGGCGGAACTCGAGGTCGTCGCGCTGAGCGCGGCCGGAGCGTGGGAGCAGCTGCTCGCCCAGGCCGGCGAGCACGGGGTGAGGCGGATCGCGCTGTCGGATCCGGATGCGGCCGCGCGCGCCAGCGAGGCGTGGACCGACGGCGAGGTGCTGTCGGGCCCGGAGGGGCTCGTCCGGCTGATCACCGACGGCGACTGCGAGCTCGTGCTCAACGGGATCGTCGGCTCGGCCGGGCTGGTGCCGACGGTCGCCACGCTCGGGGAGGGGATCGATCTGGCGCTGGCCAACAAGGAGTCGCTGGTCGTCGGCGGCGAACTGGTCACGCAGCTGGCCGAGGCCACCGGAGCGACGATCATCCCGGTCGACTCCGAGCACTCCGCGATCCACCAGCTGATGTCTTCAGAGCGCGCCGGAACCGTCGACCGGGTGATCCTGACCGCGTCGGGCGGGCCATTTCGCGGACGCACCGCGAGCGAGCTGAGTCGTGTGACCGTCGAGCAGGCGCTGGCGCACCCGACCTGGGCGATGGGCGGGAAGATCACGATCGACTCGGCCACGCTGATGAACAAGGGACTCGAGCTGATCGAGGCCCACCACCTGTTCGGGACGCCGTATGAGCGGATCGACGTGGTCGTGCATCCGCAGTCGATCATCCACAGCCTGATCCAGCTGTGCGACGGCGCCACGCTGGCGCACCTCGGCTATCCCGACATGCGGGTGCCGATCTCCTACGCGCTGCATTACCCCGAACGGGTCGACGTCCCGATCCGGCCGCTGAACCTCGTCGAGCTCGGGGCACTCACGTTCGAGCAGGTCGACGTGGACACGTTCGCCTGCCTGCGGCTGGCGCGGGAGGCCGCGCTGGCCGGGGGGACCGCGCCGTGCACGCTGAACGCCGCCAACGAGGTCGCGGTCCACGCGTTCCTGGCCGGGCGGCTGCGGTTCCTGGACATCGCGGCGGTGATCGAGGAGACGCTCTCAGAGCTTCCCGCCGAGCGAGTGCACTCGTTCGAGTCCCTCGGCGAGGCCGACGCGAACGCCCGCCGGGTCGCGGGCGAGCTGATCGACGCCCGCGCCGCCGCCTGACGTTCTTCAGAACTCTTATGGTCGGCCTGCCACACTCGGGGCGTGTCCTACGTCCTGGCGTTCCTGGGGTTCTCGGCGCTGATCCTGCTCCACGAGGCCGGTCATTTCACCGCGGCCAAGGCGGTCGGCATGCGGGTGGAACGCTTCTCGCTGTTCTTCGGACCGATGCTGCTGAAGTTCCGCCGGGGCGAGACCGAGTACGGGATCGGGCCGATCCCGCTGGGCGGCTACGTGAAGATCACCGGGATGAACCCGCACGAGGAGCTGGCTCCCGAGGTTCTGCCGCGCGCCTACTACAACCAGCCGGTCTGGAAGCGGATCGTGGTGATCATGGCCGGACCCGTGGTGAACATCGTGATCGCGTTCGTGATCATCTGGGTGCTGTTTCTGGCCAACGGCCAGGCGGTGGCCAGCAAGCGGATCGCGGCGATCGAGAAGAGCACGCCCGCCGCCAAGGTGCTCAAGCCCGGCGACCAGCTCGTCTCGGTCGACGGCGTCACGGGCAGCCCCGACCGCCTGCGCGCCCAGCTCGGCACGCACGGCTGCGCCGGCGGGTCGACCGTCAACAACTGCGAGGCCGCCACCCCGGCGAAGCTCGTCGTCAACCGCGGTGGCAACCTGCTGACGCTCGACGTGCGTCCACGCTATTCCAGCGCCGACAAGCGCCCGCTGGTCGGCTTCGAGTTCGACTCGACACAGGCCTCAGTGGGCCCGGGGCACGCCGCGTCGCTGACCGCCAGCGGGCTGTGGACCGTGACCCACTCGACCGTCGGCGTGCTGGTACGGATCTTCGAGCCGCAGGAGCGCAAGCAGCTCAACGGCGTCGTCGGCGGCTACACGGTCACCCAGGAGTCGTTCTCGCAGAGCGCCACCCAGGCGCTCGAGGTGCTGGCGCTGATCTCGCTGTCGCTGGGGATCATCAACCTGTTCCCGTTCCTGCCGCTCGACGGCGGCCACGTGTTCTGGGCGGTCGCCGAGAAGGTCAGGGGCAAGCGGATCCCGTTCGAGGTGATGGAGCGCGCCGGCGTGGTCGGGTTCGTGCTGATCGTGCTGCTGTTCGTGATCGGGCTGTCGAACGACATCTCGACGCTCAACGGCTCGGGCTTCAACGTCCACTGAGCTCCCGGATCGCCTAGCTAAGCTAGGTTTTTTGGCCGCCCAGCCAATTCCCAGGAGAGAGCGGAGGACAGATGGAGAGCACCACGATCACCCCGGCCCAGGAGCGCGCGATCGACGCTCCGACAGTGACCGAGGCGCTCCGCCGGACCGCTGCCTCACATCCCGACCTGATCGCCGTCCGCACCGCCGACGACGACGTCTCGCTGAGCTGGTCGGAGCTGCTGGCCCGGGTCGACGCGCTCGCAGGCGGCCTCGCCGGGCTCGGCGTGGGTCGGGGCGACACGGTCGCGCTCATGCTCGGCAACCGCCCGGAGTTCTATGTCGCCGACCTTGCCGCAGTGACGGTCGGGGCCACGCCGTTCTCGATCTACGTCACGTATCCACCGTCGGAGATCGAGTTCCTGTGCGCCGACGCCGGGGCTCGCGTGGTGGTCACCGAGCAGGCGCACCTGCCGGCGATCCTCGCTGCCCGCGCGAACCTGCCAGGCGTCGAGCACGTGATCGTGGTCGACGGCGAGGGTCTCGACGGGACGCTGGCCCTGGCCGATGTCGAGGGATCCAACCCCGGCTTCGACGCGGCCGCGGCGGCCGCTCGAATCGGCCCCGAGGACATCGTCACGCTGATCTACACGTCGGGCACCACGGGTCATCCCAAGGGCGTCCAGCTGACGCACCACGCGATCATGTTCTCGGCCCAGGGGGTCGAGGAGATGGTCCGGCTGGTGCCCGGGAGCAGGGTGATCTCGTGGCTGCCCGCGGCGCACATCGCCGAGCGCATGGCCCACCTCTACATCCCGGTGATCTACGCGGGCACGGTCACCACCTGCCCGGACCCTCGCGCGATCCTCTCCTACCTGCCGCAGGTGCGCCCGACGTGGTTCTTCGCGGTCCCGCGGATCTGGGAGAAGCTCAAGGCCGGGCTGGAGACGATGCAGGCCGCCCAGCCCGCGGAGCAGCGCAGGCCGGTCGAGGAGGCGATGGCCGCGTCGCTACGGCGGGTCCGCCTCCGACAGGCCGGCGAGCCCGTCCCGGCCGAGCTCGAGCAGCAGGTGGCCCAGGCCGACGAGGAGCTGTTCTCCAAGCTCCGCGAGATGCTCGGGCTCGACCAGGTCGTCGCGGTCAACGTCGGCGCCGCGCCGACGCCGCGCGAGGTGCTCGAGTTCTTCCACGCGCTGGGGATCGAGCTGGCCGAGATCTGGGGGATGTCAGAGACCTCCGGAATCGGCGCCGCGAACCGGCCGGGGCAGGTCAAGCTCGGAACGGTCGGTCCGGCGTCGCCGGGCGTGGAGATGAAGATCGCCGATGACGGGGAGCTGCTGGTCCGCGGCGAGTTCCTGATGGTCGGCTACCGCAACTCGCCCGAGAAGACCGCCGAGGCGCTCGACGCCGACGGCTGGCTGCACACCGGCGACATCGGTGAGCTCGACGACGAGGGGTTCCTGCGGATCGTCGACCGCAAGAAGGAGATCATCATCAACTCGGCCGGCAAGAACATGTCGCCCGCCAACATCGAGGCTGAGATCAAGTCGGCCAGCCCGCTGATCGGACAGGCGATCTGCATCGGCGACCAGCGCAGGTACAACACCGCGCTGATCGTGCTCGACGCCGACTTCGCGCCGCAGTTCGCCCAGCAGCAGGGGATCGAGGACACCACGCTGCAACGGCTGGCCGGCGAGTCCAAGATCGTGGCGGCGGTTCAGGATGCGATCGACGCCGCCAACGGACATCTGGCTCGAGTCGAGCAGATCAAGAAGTTCACGATCGTCCCCGGCGACTGGCTGCCGGGCGGCGACGAGCTGACGCCGACGATGAAGCTCAAGCGACGCCCGATCGCGGCCAAGTACGAGGCCGAGATCGAGCGGATGTACGCCGACTAGCCTGCGGTTCCGTTGCCGCCGGCGGTGGCGGCAGCGCGATCGGCGCTCGAGGCCGCGATCGACCGCCAGATCAACTCGATCGGATGATAGATCGGCAGCGGCCGACCGAGCTCACGTAGATGCAGGTCGAGCTGGGCCGCGCAACCCGGGTTGCCGGCTGCGATCGCCTCCGCGCCGGTGTCGAGCAGGTTCTGGGCCTTGCGCGCGCCGAGGTCGGCGCCCGCCTCGGGCTGGAGCAGGTTGTAGACGCCGGCTGAACCGCAGCACACCGCCGGCTCTACCGGGTTCTCGAGCAGCTCCAGGCCGGGGATCGCGGCCAGCAGCTCCCGCGGCTGGGAGCGCACGCCCTGGGCGTGGGCCAGATGACAGGCATCGTGGTAGACGACCCGCATCGGCACCGCGCCCCGCGGCGCCCGCGGCTCGATCGCCCCGAGCAGCTCGGAGACGTCGCACACGCGCTCGCAGAACCGCCGGGCCTCGTCGGTGTCGAGCAGATCCCCGTATTCCTTCATCGCCGAGCCGCACCCGGCGGCGTTGATGATCACGTGGTCGATCTCGCCCAGCGAGGCGAACTCCGCGATTGTGTTCTGGGCCCGGGCCACCGCCGCCTCCTCCTCGCCGGAGTGGAACTCCAGCGCGCCGCAGCACTCGGGTGACTGGGGCGCGAGCACCTCGAACCCCTCGGCGGCGAGCGTCCGGATCGTGGCCCGGTGCACGTCGGCATAGAACACCCGTTGCACGCAGCCCAGCAGCAGCGCCACGCGCCCGCGCTGCTCGCCGACCGCCGGGGTGTGCTCCGGGAGCTTGACGCGGAGCTGGCGGACGGTCGTCTGCGGGGCCACCTTGGCCAGCGTGCCCATCCGCCCGGGGAGCCTGTCGGTGCCGAGCTTGCGGCCGGCCAGCAGCATCGGCGCCAGAGCTCGCATCCGCTTGGGATGGGGGAGCGTCTCGAACAGCAGCCTGCGGAGGCCCTTCTCGGCCGCCGGGCGCGCGTGGTGGCGCTCGACCTGCGGGCGGACCCGCTCGATCAGGCGGTCATATTGGACGCCCGACGGGCACGCGGTCACGCACGCCATGCAGCCCAGGCACCGGTCGAAGTGGGTGGCCATCTCGTCGGACATCGGCGCGTCGGTGTTCAGCCCCTCGCCGATCAGCACGATCCGTCCGCGCGGCGAGTCGGCCTCGTTGCCCCACAGCACATACGTCGGGCAGGTGTCCAGGCAGAACCCACAGTGAACGCAGTCCTCGAGCAGCTCTGGCTGCGGCGGCCGGTGGGTGTCGAACGCGGTCATGTGTCCTAAATACCTCCCACGAAAACTCCAGGGTTGCACGACCCCGCAGGATCGAAGCGCATCTTGATCCGGCGCATCAGCTCGAGCGCCGGGCCCTGCTGGGCGCCCCACGGCTCGAGCCGGTCGCGCGCGGCGGCGGGAACGTCGAGCAGCACCGAGGCCGCGCTCGCGCCCAGACGCTCGCGTAGCGCGGGCACCGCGTCGGGCTCGACCTCGATCCAGGTGATGCCCAGCGCGGCCCGGCCAACGAGGCTTCCGCTCGCCGCCTGGGTCGCCCGGACGACCTCGGGCAGCAGGCTGGGACGGGTGGACACGCGCAGGATCACGGCGCGCTCGGAACGTTGCCCGGCCCGCTGGCGCCGCCAGGCCTCGGTGTCGTCGTCGGGGATCTCGACCTGGTCGAGACCGGCCTCGCGCATCAGCGCCAGGACCCGCTCGGCCCGTTCTCTGGCCCCGGGGCCGCCGAGCTGGGCCAGCACCTCGCCGCGACCCTCGCGCCAGGCGACGTCGAGCGCCTCGAGCTCGAGCGGCGCCATCGTCACCTGTGCGGCCGCGGCGCCGAGCACGACTGGATCGTCGGTCGATCCGATCGCGGTGGCCGGGTCCGGCGGCGCCGAGTGCAGCCGGACACAGACCTCGAGGATCGCCCCAAGCGTCCCGAACGCCCCGGAGAACAGCTTGGCGATGTCGTAGCCGGCGACGTTCTTGATCACCTTGCCGCCGGACTTCGCGATCGTTCCATCGCTGAGCGCAACCGTCATGCCCACCACCAGGTCGCGCGCCGCACCGTAGCGGTGGCGTAGCGGGCCCGAGTCCGCGGTCGCGACGATCCCACCGATCGTGGCCGCGTCGTCGGCCCCGAGCGGCGGATCCAGCGAGAACATCTGGCCCTCGGCGCGGAACAGCTTGTCGGCCCGGGCCAGCGGCACCCCGGCCTGGAGGATCGCGGTCAGGTCGCCGACGTTGTGCTCGATGATCTGGTTCAGGCCAGTGGTGTGCAGCTCGACGTCGGGCTCGGCGCCGAGGCCGCCCCATTCGAACTTGGTGCCGGCGCCGTGGATCCGGACCGCCTGACGCTCGGCCGAGGCCGCCGCGAGCCCGGCGGCCGCCTGCTCGTATGTCTCGGGCGTGAGATCGCGGGCCATCGGTGGGCTAGAACCGCTCTGCGACGCCGGCGCGCTCGAGCGGGTGCTCTCGATACGGCCCCGGGACCTCGCCACACAGCCGCGGTGTCGGCATCACCTTGCCGGGGTTGGCCAGCCCGTGCGGATCAAACGCGCACCGGAGGCGCTGGAACGTCTCCAGATCGGCCTCGGAGAACATCGAAGGCATGTACGCCTTCTTGTCGACGCCGACGCCGTGCTCCCCGGTGATCGAGCCGCCCGCGTCGACGCATGTCTTGATGATCAGGCCCGATAGCTCCTCGGCGCGCTCGGCCTCGCCCTCGCGGCCCGCGTCGTAGCAGATCAGCGGGTGCAGGTTGCCGTCCCCGGCGTGGAACACGTTGGCCACCTGGAGGTCGTACTCGGCGGCCAGCTGGTCGATCCGGCTGAGCACCTCCGCCAGCCGCGTCCGGGGGATCACGCCGTCCTGGACGTAGTAGGCCGGGGCGAGCCGGCCCATCGCCGCGAACGCCGCCTTGCGGGCCCTCCAGATCAGCGCCCGCTCCTCCTCCGTCTGGGCCACGCGGACGTCCATCGAGCCCGACTTCCCACACAGGTCGGTGACCTGCTCCAGGCGCGCCGTGCACTTGTCGTCGGGGCCGTCGAGCTCGACCAGCAGCGCGGCGCCGGCGTCGAGCCGGTAGCCGGCGCCGGTCGCCTCCTCGGAGGCCTTGATCGAGAGCTTGTCCATCATCTCGATCGCGCCCGGCACGATCCCGGCGCTGACGATCTCGCTGACGGCCTCGCCGGCGGCCACCGTGTCGTCGAAGAACGCGATCAAGGTGCGCACGCTCTCGGGCACGGGGATCACCCGAAGCGTGATCTTGGTGGCCACTCCCAGCGTTCCCTCGGAGCCCACGAACGCCCCGAGCAGGTCGTATCCGGGAGCGTCGCGGTCCAGGTGGACGACCGTGCCGTCGGTCAGCACTACCTCCAGCCCGGTCACGTAATTGGTGGTGAATCCGTACTTGAAGCAGTGCGCGCCGCCGGAGTTCTCGGCCACGTTGCCGCCGATCGAGCACACGATCTGGCTGGAGGGGTCGGGCGGATAGAAATGCGTGGGGGAGACCGCGCGCGAGACGGCCAGGTTGGTGACACCCGGTTCGACGACCACCTCGGAGTCCTCGAGCGAGACCGACAGGACTCGGCGCATCCGTGCGAGCACGATCAGCACGCCGTCCGAGATCGGCAGCGCCCCGCCCGACAGGCCCGTACCCGACCCGCGGGCCACCCACGGGACCTCGGCCTCGAAGCAGGCCCGAACCACCTGCTGGACCTGCTCGGCAGTCTCCGGCAACACGGCCGCGATCGGTGTCTCCCGGAGGTGCGCCAGCCCGTCTGACCGATACGTCGCGAGGTCGTGCGGGTGCACCAGCACGTGTTCGGAGCCGCAGATCGACTGCAGGCGGGAGACGAGCTCGCTGGCGCCGTTGGACGGCATCGACGCGAAGTATGTCAGTGCAGCGAGATCCGCTGGGAGCGGCTGAAGATCGTGTGCGGCTTGAGCGGATCGAAGTAGCCCAGCAGCTGGTCAGATGCAGGGTAGGTCCAGGCGACGCGGACGGTGCCGTTGCCGGGGAACGTCATGTGCAGGTCGAAGTAACCCTTCGGGTCGTTGACCGCGATCGTGCGCAGCGTCGTGAACTTGCCGCGGGAGTTGCGCTGAAACTGGATCTCGACGGGGTTGGCCGCGCCGGTGTCGGTCCGGGCGTACGGAGCGGGCCGGGCACAGCCCCACACCTCGAGGTTGCGCCCTCGCCGGGTCGAGGTGACCGGCATGTACAGCGGCAGCCGCCAGGCTGCGTAGGTGGCCTTCGGCTTGTGCTTGCCGTAGCTGAGCAGGCCGCTGGCGAACCCGCCCCAGTCGTTGCCGGGCCGCGCGGGCAGCGGGTCGTACAGGAGATACTGGGAGAACGAGATCAGCCGCGGGTTGCGCCACGAGATGTACTCGGCCCAGTTCAGGTAGTAGGCGGCTTTGGCCTGCCCGACCCACGGCGTCTTCTTGCTGTCGTGCTTGGGCGGCGTGGTGATGTATCCGAACTCGGTGTTGTAGATCGGGAAGCGCTTATGCGAGCCGTACACCCGGTTGAGCCTGTCGAGGCTCCGGGTGAGGTTGCCGATCTGGCCCAGCGACGTGTTGTTCGGGTCGGGGAATTGCTCGCGGTTGGGGGGATACCAGCGCATGTACGGGTGGTCGGCGACGCCGGCGGCCGTGAACAGGGCGGGGTTCTTGGAACGGAACCGGCGAGAGCCGGCCGCGTTCATGGGACAGCCGCGGATCGCCGCGGCGGCGCCGCGCAGCTGGCGGTAGCTCGAGTCCACGCAGTACATGGCGCGCAGGAAGATCAGCGGCTTCATGCCCGAGAACACGCCCCAGTTCTCCGCGCCGCGGGGCGCCAGCTCGCCGATCATCAGCCGGTCGCGACCGTGGCCGGTCCGCTTCAGCGCGGTGTACGTGGCGTCGACGAGGTTGCGGTACATCCGCGGGCTGTTCTCGACCTTCAGGTTGCCCGGGACGCCCTGGGGGGCCAGGCTCGGCCCGTAGTCGGGCTCGTTCCACACCGACCACAGGCTGACTCGGGGGAGGTCGACCTTGTTGCCGGGGTCGAGCCGCTTGGTGTAAGGGTTGTAGTTGCCGCTGTAGCGCGTCGCCACGGCCTGGGCGAACTGGCCGAACTCCTTGGGATTCGGCGACCAGTTGAAGTGCGGACGGCCGTCGCGCGGCGCTCCGGGGCCGGTGGCCCAGATCGGCGAGCCACCCAGCAGGTCGAAGTTCGGGGTGATCCCCTGCGCCTTGGCCTGGCTCACGATCGCGTCGTAGACCGCCCATGAGCCGGCGGGGTAGTCGGCCGGGTCGGCGGCGTCGAAGTGCTTGGGGCGCTTGCGCGAGGTCGGCTTGGGGGCGACGTACTGCCAGCGCACCGCAACCCGCACCTGGTTGGCCCCGAGCAGACGCATCTGCGCCAGCGTCCCGGCCGGGTCGATCTGAAGGTTGACGTCGTCCTCGAACACCGACACCTGGCTGTGGGAGGCAAGCGCCGACGAGGCTCCGATCAGAGAGATCGCGGCCGCCAGCAGCAGCATTCGGAGCAGCGGCATCGTCGGACGGAGGCGGAGACGGGGCATTGGTCGGTCGTCGCGAGCGGGACCGGGCTGAGGACAGATCACTCCGCCAGCGCCTCGTCGCTCTGATTTCAGAACTCGCCAGAGCCGGCGAAGTTGCGGCGGCCGACCCCTCGCCGGACGGTCGGCGGTCGTCAGGACATCGTCACCGAGACCGGGCGGCTGTAGACCGTGGGGCCGTTGGGGAAGGCCCACGCCAGGCGCACGGTGCCGCTGTCGGGGAACTGCATCTTGATGTCGAAGTACCCGTTCTTGGCGTTGATCGGCACGGTCTTCAGTGTGTCGAAGGACCCAGACGACCCCTTCTGGAACTGGATCTTGACCCGCTGTGGCGATTTCGTGTCTTTCTGCACGAAGTGCGCCGGCCGCGCGTCACCCCAGACCTCGAGCGCCTGTCCCTTCTGGAACTTGGTCTGCGGGAGGTACAGCGGCATCCGGTAGGCGTCGTACAGCTGAGGCTTGGGTTGCCCGCTCGAATACGCCAGGCCCGTGGCGAAGTTGCCGCCGGGCGGATCGGTGAGCAGATACTGGTCATACGAGCGCATCCGCGGGTTGAGCCACGAGATGTACTCCGACCAGTTCAGGTAGTCGGCGGCGGTCACCGAGTCGATCGCTCGGGCGATCTTCTCCGGCGGGTTGGTCTGCAGGCCGAACTCGGTGGAGTAGATCGGGAACCGCTTGTGCGACCCGTACACGTTCTGGAGCTTGTCGAGCGTGCGCTCGAGCCTGGGGACCGTCGGCAGATCCGCGTAGTCGGGCTGGTCGGGCGTCGGCACGTTGGGCGGGATCCGGCCCTGCGGATAGGGGTGGTCGGAGAACCCCGTGGCTTCGAACAGACCGGGATGGGCGCTGCGGAACTGCTTGGAGCCGGCTGCGTCGGTCGGGCACCCGCGCTCCGCGGCCGCCGTCCCCTGAAGCGGCTTGAATGATTGATCGACGCAGTACAGAGCGCGGATGAACCGCAGCGGCACCATCCCGGAGAAGTTGCCGGGGTTGTTACCGGTGGTGAGGCCGCGAGGCGCCGTCTCGCCGATCAGGACGGTGTCCTTGCTGTGGCCGGTGTCCTGCAGCGCGCCCCAGGCGGCGTCGACCAGGTCGCGGTACAGACGCGGCGACACCTCGACGGTCGAATGGTGGATCGCCTGCGGCGCGAGGTCGACGCCGTAGTTGGGTTCGTTCCAGATCGCCCAGAACTTGACCCGCGGCAGCGGCTTTGACTGGCCCGGCGGCGTGTAGTTGCCGCTGTAGCGAGTGCCGACCGCCTTGACGAAATCGCCGAAGTCAGGGGCCGACGGCTTCCACTGCAGGTGCGGCCCTCCGGGTGGCGCGCCACTCCCCGTCGCCCACAGCGGCACGGGCTCGCCGATCGTGAGGTCGATCCCCATGCCCCGGGCGGTGGCGTCGCGGATGATCGTGTCGTAGATCGCCCACGTGATCTCCGAGTACGAGCTCGGGTCGGTGGCGTCGAAGCTCGGCTTGGTGCGCGACGTCGGGTGCGGCGCCAGCTGATTCCACGGCATGTACAGGCGGATCACGTCGGCGCCGAGCTTGCGCAGAACGTCGATGTTCTGTGCGGTCTGGGCCGGGGTGCCGCGCAGCTGGGCCTCGGCCTCGAAGATCGATGTCATCGGTGCGTTCCGCGGCGGGGGCAGCTTCACCGGCGGCGGGGGGGACGAGCTCGAGTCGCCGCCGCCTCCGCACGCGGCCACGATCACCGCCACGGCGGCTGTCGCCAGGGCCAGGGGCAGGGTTCGTCGGATGCGTGAGTGCAAGCGGGGCAGGATAGGGAATCGGCTGCGTACACTGGCGCGCATGCTCATCCCGGTCCGCACGGGCCCCGATTCGGCGGCCCGGACTGAGTCCAGGCTGAGGCTGGAGATGATCGCGCCGGAGCTGTGGATCCTCGCAGTTATCGTCCTGATCGGCGCCGTGCTGCGGTTCGGCACGTTGTCCAGCCAGAGCTACTGGCTCGACGAAGCCACGACGGTGCACGAGATGCACCTCGGCTTCGGTGCGCTGCTGCACCAGATTCACGTCAACGAGACCACCCCGCCGCTGTACTTCATCGTGGCGTGGCTGTGGTCGAAAGTGTTCGGCACGAGCGAGGCGGGGCTGCGCTCGCTGTCGGCGCTGCTGGGCACGCTGGCGATCCCGATCACCTATCTGTGCGGACGCGAGCTGGTGTCGCGCGCGGCGGGGGTCGTCGCGGCGGCGCTGGCGGCGCTGAGCCCGTTCATGATCTGGTACTCCCAGGAGGCCAGGTCCTACATGCTGTTCACGGTCCTGTGCGGCCTGTCGTTCTGGTTCTTCGCCCGCTCGCTGCGCGACCCCTCGCACCGCAACCTGGCCTGGTGGGCGGTGTGCAGCGCCGGCGCGGTGCTCACGCATTTCTTCGCCGGGTTTCTGGTCGCGCCCGAGGGGCTGTGGCTGGTGCTGGCGCTGCGCCGGCGCTCGGCGCTGATCGCGGCGGTGGCGGTGGCCGCCGTGCAGCTGGCGATCCTGCCGCTGGCGGTCGGCGACACCTCCCACCCGCTGGAGTGGATCAAGGCGTTCCCGCTGTCGGTGCGGATCAAGCAGATCCCGGTCGACCTCGGTCTGGGCTCGCTGTATCAGAGCTCGCTGGTGACCAAGGGCCTGCTCGGAGCGGCGGTGCTGGCCCTCGTCGTGGCCGCGTTGATCGTGCTCGCCGGCGATCGCCGCTACAAGCGCGGCGCCGCCATCGCGGCGGCGCTGGCAGCGGTGGTGATCGTGGCGCCGATCATCCTCGCGCAGTTCGGCTCAGACTACGTGGTGCCGCGTAACTTCGCGCCCGCCTGGATCCCGCTGGCGGTGCTGCTCGGCGCTGCCTGCACGGTGCCCCGCGCCCGTCCGGCCGGGTACGCGCTGGCGATCGTGGTGCTGGCCGCGTTCGTGTACGCCAACGTGCGGATCGGCAACGACGCCCAGTACCAGCGTCCGGACTGGCGCGGCGTCGCGACGGCGCTGGGGGCGGCCACCGGTCCGCGCGCGGTCGTGGCCTACGACTCCGGGTTCGCCAACCAGCCGCTGGCGATCTATCTGCGCGGGGTGCCCTGGACCCAGCCGCAGGACAAGCCGGTGAGCGTCGACGAAGTCGACGTCGTCGGCAGCTTCTACCAGGCACCACCGTCGCCGCTGCCCGCCGGCACCCGGCTGCTTTCCAACCGCACCGTCAAGGGCGGCTTTCGGGTGGTGCGGTTCGCGGTCGCCCCGACGTGGACGGGGACACCCGCGGCGATCGGGACCCGCGCGTCCGCGCTGCTGGGCCCCGGGGCCCCACCGGCTCCGGGCGTTCAGCTGCAGAGCGCGCCTGGCGCTTGATCCTCCACATCCACAACCGCTACCGGGTTACAGGCGGCGAAGAGCGAGCCGTCTCGGACCTCCTGTGGCTGACCCGCGAGCGGCTCGGCGAGGATGCGGAGCTGCTGGAGCGCGATTCCGCCACGGTCGGCCGGGTGCAGGCAGCGGCCGGGGTGCTCGGCGGCGGACTGAGACCCGACATGGTCGCGCGGGCCGTGCGGCGCACCGGAGCGCGGATCGTGCACGCCCACAACCTGCACCCGACGCTCGGCTGGCGCGCCCTGGCCGCGGCCCGGGAGGCCGGGGCCGGCGTGGTGCTGAGCCTGCACCAATATCGGCTGGTATGCGCCGTCGGGGTGTGCTTCACCCACGGCGAGGAGTGCACCCGCTGCCACGGACGCCAGACGCTGCCGGGAGTACTGCGCAACTGCCGGGGCTCGCTCGCCGAGGCCGCCGCGTACGCGGCCGGGATCGCAGCCTGGCAGCCGCGGATCGCGTCGCTGGTCGACGCGTTCGTGGTTCCCAGCCGGTTCTCGCGCCGGCGGCTGCAGGAACTCGGCGCGCCGGTTGGGGGGGCGTTCGTGGTGCCTCACGTGATCCGCTCGTTCGCTGACCGGTCAGCGGCCTCGCCGGGCGGGACCGCGCTGGTGGTCTCGCGGCTGGCCCCCGAGAAGGGGGTGGATGTGGCGATCGAAGCCTGCAGGATCGCCGGGGTCCCGTTGGTGGTCGCGGGCGACGGCCCCGAGCGCGAGCGCCTGGCCGCGGTCGCGGGTGGCGCGCCGGTCACATTCGTAGGTGCGGTCGGCGACGCCGAGCTGGCGGGGCTCCGGGCCTCCGCGTCGGTAGCGGTGGTCCCGTCGCGCTCGGCCGAGACGTTCGGTCTGTCAGCCGCCGAGGCGATGGCGTCGGGGCTGCCGGTGGCCGCCTCGCGGGTGGGGGCGCTGGCAGAGCTGGTCCCGGACGACTGGCTGGCGCCGGCGGGCGACCCAGCGGCGCTGGGGGCGGTGGTCGGCCGGTTGCGGGGCGACCGGTCCGCCGGCGAGCGGGCGATCGCGAGGGTCCGGGAGGTGGCTGCGCCGGAGGTGGCGGCGCGGGCGCTGCGCGAGGTGTACGGCGCCGTCGCCGGCGGATAGACGGCCGATTTCACCTGCTCAACGTCCCATTCGACCGGTTCGTGGCCTACCGCGGGACGTTAGACACCTCCCACGTGGCGAACGTCCCTCGGTAGCGCGGAACTCGCTCGAGTGGGACGTTGAACATGCCCACCCGGCTAGCGTCCTCCGAACCGCCGCCCGCTAGAGCGTCCGCCGAACCACCACCAGCGTGTCGACCTCGTCGGCGAACGTCCACCCCAGAGGCAGCTGTAGGCCCCTGAACAGCCCGTTGACGACCTCGGTGGGCCCGGGCCCGCCTCCGCCCGCCGGGTGGCCCAGGCGCGCGTCATGGAACGGGACCTCCGTTCCAGCGACGGCCCACATCCTGACTGCGCGCAATGTGCCAGCGGACGCGCGGGCCGCGCCGCCACGCGGCCCGCCACACCGTGACACGGGCGGCGGTCGGAGTCGAGGACCAGCCCGGCGGCAGCGCGGCGCCGCTCTCATCGACGAACGGGTCGATCAGATGCAGCTCTGCGCTGCGGTCAAGCGCGCGGCAGAACATCACCGCCGAGGAGCCCTCGTACACGCCGAGCTCGACCACCCGCCGGGCGCCGTTGCACAGGTGCGCCAGCGTGCGCGCCTCAGCCTCTGAGTGCATCGGGCGCGGCGGGATCAGGCCACCCGTCAGGGCCACCGCGCGCAGGGCGGGAGCGTCGCGCACGCGGTCGGGCACGCGGCGCCGGATCGACTGGGGCAGCGGCACGGGGCGGCGACGATACAACGCCCCGCCGCATAACCTTGTGCGCCGATGTCACGAAAGCCGCTTGCCCTCGCACTGGCCCTGGTCGCGATCGCTGTCGCGCTGCCCGCATCCGCATCGGCCGCCGGAAAGCTGCCGACCGCCGTCGCGGACTGCAACGCCCACGCGCGCCTCACATCGCATTACACGGCCGCGCAGCTGCGCGGCGCACTGAACGCGATGCCGGCCGACATCAAGGAGTACACGAACTGCTACGACGTGATCCAGAAGGCGCTGCTGGCGCAGATCGGCAGCATCGGCGGCAATGGCGGCGACTCCGGCGGGGGCGGATCCTCGTTTTTGCCCACGCCGCTGCTGATCCTGCTGATCGTGCTCGTGGTCGCCGCGATCGGCTTCGCGATCGTGGCCCTGCGCCAGCGCGCCAAATCCTCTCCTACCTCGCCCGCGCCCGGTTCGGACCCCGGGCCGGACTCTCCGCCACCGAGCCCTTAAACGCCTCCGCCCCGGCGGGCTGACCCACCGGGGCGGAAGCAGAATCCTGCTTGGCGCAGCCTGCCGGGAGCGCTAGCGGACCCTGATGTTCTGGGTGCGGCTGGTGTCACCCTGCCACTGGATCTTGACCTGGCCGCTGGACGGGAACGACATCTTGATGTCGAAGTAGCCGCGCTTGTTACGCAGCGTGACCGTCTTGAGCGTCTTGAAGGCGCCCTTGCTGCCACTGCGGAAGCGGATCTTGACCCGCTGCGTGCCCTTGGCGAAGTGCGCCGGGCGGGCACCGCCCCAGACCTCGACCTGCTTGCCCTTACGCATCGACGTGGTCGGGAGCCAGAGCGGCATCGCCCAGGCCGCGTACGACGGCTTCGGCTGGCGTGCGTTGGTCATCAGGCCGCTGGCGAAGCTGCCGCCGGGCGGGTCGACCAGCAGATACTGGTCGAAGCTCGCGATCCGGCGCTGCTTGTAGCTGATGTAGTCGGCCTGGTTGAGCCACAGCGCCTGGTTGGACAGGCTGGTGCCGACCGGGTCCGGCGGCTTGGTCCGGTACGCGTACTCGGTGCTCCAGATGTTGTAGCGCTTGCCCGAGCCGTAGATCCGGTTGAGGCGATCGAGCACGCGCTCGAGCCGCGGGACCACGGGCAGGTCGGCGAAGTCCGGGTCGCTGCGACCACTGCCGTGCAGGTTGGTCGGCACGTTCGGAGCCACCGGCTTGGCCTGCGACGTGTACGGGTGGTCGGCGAACCCGCTGGCGCTGAACAGCGCCGGGTTCTGCTTGCGGAAGCTCCGGGACGCGGACGACGTCGTCGGGCACCCCCGGGCGCTGGCCGCTGAGCCGCGCAACTGGCGGTAGCCCGAGTCGACGCAGTACAGCGCGCGCAGGAACCGCAGCGGCTTGACGCCCTGGAAGCTGCCGATGTTGCCATCGACGCCGCGGGGCGCGAGCTCACCGATCAGGATCGTGTCCCGGCCGGGCTTGTGTCCGCTCTGGGCCAGCCCGGACCAGGCGTGCCCGAGCAGCCCCCGGTAGATCGCCGCTCCGGTCTCGATCGAGCCACTGCCGGTGGTCTGCGGGGCGAGGTCGAAGCCGTAGTTGGGCTCGTTCCAGATCGACCAGAAGGTCACCCGCGGCAGCGCGGACTTCTGTCCCTTGGGCTTGTAGCGCCCGTTGTAGCGGGTGCCGATCGCCTTGGCGAAGGCGCCGAACTGGACCGCGTTGGGCCTCCACTGCGAGTGGCTGCCCGACGGCATTCCACCGCCGTTGGCCCAGCGCGGGGCGCCGCCGGTGAGCAGGAAGTAGACCTGGATTCCGGAAGCCTTCGCGTCGCGAACGATCGCGTCGTAGATCCCCCAGTTGGCGGCGGGGTAGGAGGTGGGGGAGCCGCCCTTGAAATGCCGGGGGGCCTTCCTCGAGTTCGGGCTGGGGGCGAGCGAGTTCCACGGAACCCCGACGCGGACCCGGGTGACGCCGAGCGACTTGAAGATCGCCAGCGTTCCCGCTGGATCGGACTTCAGCATCGCGTCGTCCTGGATGATCGCCTCCTGATTTGAAGAGGCGAGTGCGGCCGGGGCGTACATGCCTCCGACGGTCGCCATCAACACGGCGACTGGGATAAGGCGTTTGATTCGGAGCATGAAAAGGGAACCAATCTGAGGTTGCAGAGTTGCGCTGGACCCGGCCCGAGTGAGGCCGGACTACACTGGCGGCGTGGCGTCCAAACGTCAGATCCACGTCGGCGGCGTGCCGATCGGCGGCGGTGCACCGGTCGCGGTGCAGACGATGACGAAGACCGAAACGGCGGACCTCCGCGCGACCATGGACCAGATTAGCCGCGTCGCGGACGCCGGTGCCGACATCGTCCGCCTCGCGGTGCCTCGGGAGAAGGATGTCGAGGCCCTGAGACAAATCGTGCAGGACTCGCCGATCCCCGTGATCGCCGACATTCACTTCAACTACACGCTGGCGCTCAAGGCGCTCGACGCCGGCGCTCACTGCGTGCGGCTGAACCCCGGCAACATCGGCGGCCCCGACAAGGTGGCGCAGGTCACTGCGCGTGCTATCGAATTGGGCGTGCCACTCCGCGTCGGGGTCAACTCCGGCTCGCTGCCGTCGCACCTACGCCAGCTCGAATACGACAACCCGGTCGAGGCGCTGGTGAGCGCGGCCGTGGAGACCGTCGGGCTGATGGAGCGCCTGGACTTCCAGAACTTCAAGGTGTCGATGAAGTCCACGTCGGTGCCGAACACGATCGCCGCTAACCGGCTGCTGGCGGAGCGGATCCCCTACCCGCTGCACCTCGGCATCACCGAGGCCGGCACCAAGTGGTCCGGTTCGCTGAAGTCGGCGGTCGGGCTGGGTACGCTCCTGGCCGACGGGATCGGCGACACGATCCGGATCTCGCTCTCGACGTTTCACGCCGAGGAGGAGGTCAAGGTCGCCTGGGAGATCCTCAAGGCCCTGAAGCTGCGCGAGCGGGGTCCGGTGCTGATCGCCTGCCCGACCTGCGGTCGGCTGCAATTCGACATGGACTCGGTCGTCGCCGAGGTCGAGCGGCGATTGGAGTCCTACGAGGATCCAATCGAGGTGTCCGTGCTCGGCTGCGCGGTGAACGGGATCGGCGAGGCGCGCCACGCCGACTTCGGCATCACCGGGGCGAAGGACATGGGCATGATCTACTCGCGGGGCGAGCCGCTCAAGAAGGTGCCGACCGAGCGGCTGGTCGACGAGCTCTTCGCCGAGATCGACCGCTACTACGAGGCGGGCAAGAAGGTGATCCGGGACGAGACTCGCGCCGCCGAGGCCCGCCAGTGGCTGTCGGAGAACGAGGACAGCACCGCGATGACGCCGGAGCGCATGGCCGCGATGGAGAAGGCCGCCGCGCGCCTTGACGATGAGGTCTCGCCGGTGGCGGGGCGCCGCTTCACCCGCGCCTGATCAGTAGACCTTCTCGGTCGGTACCAGCGGCGCGTCGAGCCCGTGGTCGACCCCGTGGACCTGCATGTACACGGCGTAGGCCACGTCCATGATCAGCAGCGTGGTGACCAGCGCGACCGCCAGCCGCCGGCGATCCTTGACGACCCATGCGGCGGCCACGTAGAACACCGGCGCACCGAGAAACATGACGCGCCCCCAGTCGAGCGCGAACGTGCAGGAGATCACCAGCAATGCGACCAGCACGAGGCTCCGCCGGGCGAACTTGAGCGTCCACAGAGCCAACGGCGCCGCGATCCAGATCGGGCCGAACGTATAGGCCAGTCGGCGCAGCTCGACCTTCCAGCCGCCGTTCTGCAGGCCCTCCCTGATCACGTGGAACCGGGCGCTGATGAACGTCCCGGGCCACTCCTTGCCGCGGGCGTCGATCGAGGTGCGCATGAACAGGTACAGCAGCAGCGGCGCCGCCGACACGTACGCGGTGTCGCGCAGGGCCTCGCGGTCCACCGGCCGCTCCGCCCACACCGCGTAGGCGAATGGCACCAGGAACATGCTCGACTCGCGCACGGCGGCGCCGATGAACATCGTGATCGCCAGCGCCAGCCGCTGACGGCGCAGGATGAACAACGTGCCGAGCGTGAGGATCAGCAGCGACTCCGGGTCCACGTTGCGCCCGTTGCGCAGCAGCACAACCAGTGCCGGGGGCGACAGCACCAGCCCGATCATCAGCCAGGTCGACAGCGCCGATCCGACCGCGAAGTCCCGCAGGATCGTGAACAGCACTCCGGCGGTCGCCGCCAATGCCAGCAGCGCCAGCAGCGTGAACGAGGTCGCGTGGGAGAACGGAAGCACGTGCACGATCCACGGCACGGCGACGCGATAGGCGTAGGGGAACGTGTGTGGCCCGCCGGGATGCGTGGCCATCCGCTCGTAGTACGGGTCGTCGCCGCGGATCCCCGTCTCGTGCTTGATCACGAGGTCGGCAATCACCATCACGACCAGGCAGGCCAGGCTGACCCACAGCGCGGGCGGAACCTTGCTGGCGTTGAGTCGGGCCGATCCGCCCAGGCGCAGCGGCGAAGGCTTGCGGATCGCCTGGGATCGGGCGTCGGCGTTCAAGAGAGACTGCGCTGGGCCCGCGCGCCGGCTGCGGCGGGCCCAGAATTCGAGGGTCTAGGTGCGGCTCAGAAGGCCTCCGCGACCTTGGCCCAGTTGACGACGTTCCACCAGGCGTCCAGGTAGTCGGGACGGCGGTTCTGGTAGTTGAGGTAGTAGGCGTGCTCCCACACGTCGACGCCCAGGATCGCGGTCTTGCCGTCGCTGATCGGGTTGTCCTGGTTGGGGGTGGAGGCGATCGACAGATTCGAGCCGTCCTTGATCAGCCAGGCCCATCCTGAGCCGAAGCGCTTGATCCCGGCGTCCTTGAACTGGGCCTTGAAGTCGTCGAACGAGCCGAACGACGAGTTGATCGCGTCGCCGAGCGCGCCGTCGGGAGCGCCACCGCCGTCGGGCGACATCCACTCCCAGAACAGCGAGTGGTTGTAGTGACCGCCGGCGTTGTTGCGGACGGGGCCCTGCTTGTCCTGCGGAAGCGAGCCGAGGTTCTGAAGAACCTCCTCGACCGGCTTGTCAGCCCACTCGGTGCCTTCGAGGGCGGCGTTGGCTTGCGTCACGTAGGCCTGGTGGTGCTTGTCGTGATGCAAGTGCATCGTCTGCTCGTCGATGTGCGGCTCGAGCGCGTTGTAGTCGTAGGGGAGGGGCGGCACTTCGTACGCCATACGATCTCCTTGCACTTGAGGCGGGTTCGGGCCCGTAGAAAAATTACTGCGGGCTTGTCCGGCTGCCCCGCGGCGCTGGATCCCCGCCCACTCGCTCGTCGTGCCTCGGCACGCCTTCGCTCGCGTGCGGTGCCCAGCATCCACGGGTCAACCATCCAATCACCACACTAATTTCCCTACGGACCCTCGAAAAAAGCCGTTCTATCAGACAGGGGGCGGTGGCCGGCCGCCAGAGGCGACTCCGGGGCCGTCCTGGATACGCTTGCGCTGTGAACGCCCCGTGACCCGCCTCTCCACCTACTTCCTGCCCACCGAGCGCGAACCTCCGGCCGATGCCGAGGCGATCTCGCACAAGCTGATGGTCCGCGCCGGGCTGATCCGCCAGGTCGGATCCGGCCTGTGGTCGTGGCTACCGGCCGGTTGGCGGGTGCATCAGAACGTCGTCGAGATCGTGCGCGAGGAGATGAATGCGATCGGTGGCCAGGAGCTGCTGATGCCGGTGCTCCATCCGGCCGAACCCTGGCGGCGCAGCGGCCGCTATCCGATCGAGGAGCTGTTCAAGCTCAAGGACCGTCGCGGCGCCGACATGGTGTTGGCGATGACCCACGAGGAGATCGTCACGCTGCACGTGGCGGCGGCCGTGCGTTCCTATCGCGAGCTGCCGATGATCCTCTACCACTTCCAGGTCAAGGAGCGCGACGAGCCGCGCCCTCGGGCCGGGATCCTGCGCACCCGCGAGTTCATCATGAAGGACGCCTACACGTTCGACCGCGACCGCGAGGGCCTGGACGAGCAGTACGCCAAGCATGTGGTCGCCTACGACCGGATGATGGATCGCTGCGGGCTGGAGTGGTACCGGGTCGAGTCCGACGTCGGAATGATGGGCGGCTTTGGCGCGCACGAGTACATGGCGCCGTGCGCCGCCGGCGAGAACGACGTGGTGCTCGCGCCGGGCTACGCCGCCAACCTCGAGGTCGCCACCGCCCAGGCCCAGCCGGTGTCGCTGCCGCCGGCGCTGGACGCGCCGGAGGAGGTACACACGCCCGGGATGACGACGGTCGAGGCCGTCGCTCGTGCCCTGGAGGTCCCCAACGGCGCGCTGCTGAAGGCCTTCCCGGTGATCGTCGACGGCGACCGGATGAAGGTCGCGGTCGTCCGGGGCGACCACCGCGTCAACGAGATCAAGCTCGCGCTCGCGCTCCAGGGCGAGTTCCGCCCGGCACACCCCGACGAGGTCGCCCAGCGCCTCGGGCCGCCCGGGTTCATCGGACCGGTCGGCACCGACCTGCCGATCGTGCTCGACCAGGCGGCGACGTCGGGCGGGTACGTGACCGGTGCCAACAAGCCCGACGCCCACCTCCGCGGAGTGCAGCCCGGCCGCGACTTCCAGTTCGAGGCCGCCGACATCCGCACGGTGCTCGCGGGTGACACGATCAACGGCTCCGCGGTCCGGATCGAGCCCGCGATCGAGGTCGGCAACATCTTCAAGCTGGGGACCCGCTTCTCCGAACCGCTCGGCGCTACCTACCTCGACGAGTCCGGGCGCGAGCAGCTGATCTGGATGGGCTGCTACGGCTTTGGGCCGGCGCGGGCGGCGGCCGCAGCGGTCGAGCAGTACGCCGACGAGCACGGGATCTCCTGGCCGCGCACGCTCGCCCCGTTCGACGTCGAAGTCGTCGGGCTGGGCCGCCCCGGCAGCGAGGAGCACGCGCTGGCCGAGCGGCTGTACGGAGAGCTCCAGGCCGAGGGCCTGCAGACGCTGTATGACGACCGCGACGCCGGTCCTGGAGAGAAGTTCGCCGACGCCGAGCTGCTGGGGTGCCCGGTGCGGATCACGGTTGGGCGTCGCACGCTTGCCGCCGGCGAGCTCGAGGTCCAGATCCGCCGGGGTCTGGAGCAGCGCAGCGTCCCGATCGAGGGCGCCGCGGCGGCGATCGCCGAGCTCTGGCGAGAGCTTCCCTGACGGCCCGGGCAGGTCGCCGTGACCGATCAGATCTCGAAACGCCGGCTGTTCGGGATCGACCGCTCGGGGCCACCGCCGGACGCGACCATGTCCGGGCATCCGCTGAACCCGTGGACGATCCCCAACATCATCGGGTACGTACGGCTGGCCGGGATCCCGGTGTTCCTGATCGTCGCGCTGTCCAGCGGCGACGGTAAGAGCACGGCTGCGGCGATCCTGTTCGCCGCGATCGGCTGGGCCGACTACCTCGACGGGTTCGCGGCCCGGCTGACCGGCCAGTACAGCCGGCTGGGTGCGTTGCTGGATCCGATCGTCGACCGCCTGCTGGTGGTCTCCGGAATGGTCGTGTGCTGGCACTTCGAGTTGCTGCCGCGGTGGGCGATCGCGATCGTGATCGCGCGCGAGCTGGGAATGCTCGCGCTCAGCCGTTACGGACTGCGCCACGGGGTCGAGCTGAAGATCAACTGGCCGGGCCGGCTGGGTGTGGCGCCGATCATGGGCGCGCCGTTCTTCGCGATGCTCGGGCTGCACGCGATCGCGCTGGTGCTGCTGTACCTTGGGATGGCGCTGGCGCTGACCGCGACCGCACTCTACGTCCGCCGCGGGATCGCCGAGGTTCGCGCCCAGAAGCGCCGCTCACAGAGCCCGCAAGCTCCATAAGTCCGCAACATCCGGGCAAAGTCTCAAGCTGAGCTTGACCCTCTGAATGCGGCGGCTATACTCGCTCACTCGTCAATACGACCCTGGGGGTCTGATCGCATGGAGACATTTCCCGACCTCGGCTCGCTGGGAGACCAGGAGCTCAAGGAGCTGATCAATCAGCTCACCGAGGAGGAGATGGAGATCTCTTACCAGCGGCGGATCCTTCACGGGAAGATCGACATCCTCCGAGCGGAGCTGGTGAATCGCCTGCGTAAGAAGGACGAGAGCGGCGAGCTGGTCATCACCGGAGCCGACGTCCAGCAGCTGACCGACATCCTGGCCGGCCGGGTGCCTACCGCCGACCCCGAATGAATGGCTCGCAGGCAAACGGCGGAAGCGTGTAATACGTGGCCCTGCACTGCCCCGAGTGTGGTTTTTCCAACGCCGAAGGCGCGAACTACTGCCAGCGCTGTGGGGCTTTTCTGGCCCAGCCCGAGCCGCCCACCGGGACCGCCACGGCCACCTACAAGATCGGCGAGACCGGCGAGATCGAGGAGATCAACCTCGAGGACGTCGCCGCTCGAGGCGCCGCGCTGGTGATCCGCGCCGGGGGCGGGCGCGCGGGGGAGAGCTTCCCATTGGGAGGTGAACGGATGACGGTCGGTCGCCGTCCGGACAGCGACGTGTTCCTCGACGACGTCACGGTCTCACGGGATCACGCGGTGATCGTGCACCGGGGCAGCGACTACTACCTCGACGACCTCGGGTCGCTCAACGGCACGTACGTGAATCGCAGCCGGATCGAGTCTCACCGGCTGAGCGACGGTGACGAGCTCCAAGTCGGCAAGTACAAGCTGGCATTCCTGAGTCGCTGATGTCTGCATCCGAGACAAGCGGCCCGGCGGCGGCGCTCCCCAACACTCCCGAGCCCCAGGAGCCCGAGGCCGACGCCGGGCGCCCGCGCCAGAAGGCGGTCACGATCGGCGCCGTGTGTAAGGCGCTGGTCCAGGAATTCCCGGATATCTCGATCTCGAAGATCCGCTACCTCGAGGACCAGAAGCTGCTGTCCCCGCGCCGCACCCAGGGCGGCTACCGGCTCTACACCCAGACAGACATCCAGCGGCTGCGGACGATTCTCCGGCTCCAGCGCGACGAGTTCCTGCCGCTGCGGGTGATTCGGCAGGAGCTGGCCGGCGGGCGGACCGAGCGCGAGGTGGCACCGTCAGGCGACGGCCGCGCGCTCCGCCGGACGAACGTCACCGTCCGCGACCCCGGCGCGATGTACTCGCTCGAAGACGTGGTCGAGGAGACCGGCGCCGATCCCACCCTGGTTCGCGAGCTCGTCGACTTCGGGGTGATCAAGGGCGATGTGCGCAGCGGCAACCGCTACTTCGACGAGACCGAGCGCGAGATCGTGCGCGCGGTCTCGGAGCTGGCCCGCTACGGCGTGGGCGGGCGTAACCTGCGCGTGTTCCGCAGCTCGGCCGACCGCGAGGCCCAGCTGCTGCAGAGCATCCTCGCCCCGGCGCTGCGCTCGCGCAACCCCGAGCGTCGCAAGGAGGCGATCGAGGCACTGGAGAACCTCGCCTCGGTGACGACCCACCTGCGCCACCTGCTGCTGATCCGCGACCTGCGCAACATCGTCACATAGTGCCCGTCCGCTGAGCGTCGATCTTCACAGCTACATCCGGGACATCCCCGACTTCCCGCAGCCGGGGATCGTGTTCAAGGACATCACCCCGCTGCTGATCGCGCCGGAGGCGCTCAACGGCGCCGTCAGCGAGCTGGCCGAGCTCGTGTCGCCGCTGGCGGTCGACCTGGTGATCGCCGCCGAGGCTCGGGGGTTCATCCTCGGAGGCGCGCTGGCGCGCCAGCTCGGCGCCGGGTTCGTGCCCGCGCGCAAGCCCGGCAAGCTGCCCCATGAGACGCTCCGCGTCGAATACGGGCTCGAGTACGGAATCGACTCGCTCGAAGTCCACATCGACTCGCTCGCCGCTGGAGCCCGCGTGCTCGTGCACGACGACCTGCTGGCCACCGGCGGGACCGCCAAGGCCGTTTGCGACCTCGTGACGCGGCTCGGGGGCACAGTGGTGGGCTGCGTGTTCCTGGTCGAGCTGACGTTCCTGGGCGGCCGCGGGCGGCTGGCGCCGCATCCGGTCCACGCTCTGATCAGCTACGACGACTGAAGATGCCGACGACGACCTACACGCGTACGATCGCCGCTCCCCAGCAGCGCATCTGGGAGGTGCTCGAGGATCCGCACCACATCCCGCGATGGTGGCCCGGGGTGACGCGGGTCGAGGGCGTGGACGACGAGCACTGGACCGAGGTGTTCATCACCAAGCGCGGCCGCCCGGTCCGCGCGGACTTTCACCTGATCGTGTCCGAGCCCCCATGGCGCCGGGCGTGGGAGCAGGAGCTGGCGGGAACCCCGTTCGAGCGCGTCCTCGACGAGGCGGTGACCGAGATCATGCTCGAGCCCGACGTCGCCGGCAGCACCCAGGTGACGATCGCTGAGCGCCAGAAGCTGCGTGGCTACTCCCGCACCGGCGGCTTCATGATGCGCCGAGCCAATAAGCGCAGGCTCCAGGAGGCGATGGAGGGGCTCGGGCGGGCCTGCGGGGCCGACGCCGAGAATTCGAGGGGCGAGGACCCGGACCGCTCGACTGCGTCTAGCTGAGGCCCTTGAGCTGGCCCTTGAGGACGATCGGGCCCGGCGCCTTCGGGCTCTGCTGGGTCTCCTTGGTGATCAGCAGCTGCCCATAGTGCCCGGCGTTGGTCGGGAGCGCGCTCTCGGCCTGGAGCACCCCGTTGCTGCCGACCGCCGGATTCACGAACCCGAGGATGTGGCTGTCCTGTGAGGTCTTGTAGAGCCACACCGCGTACGCGTCGTGCTTGCCGTTGGCCGGCAGGTTCTGAGCACGGATCGCGATCCCGGCCTTGCCGCCCTGCTTGAGCACGAGCGCGACGCCGACCGCCTTGCTCGACTTGGTCGGCGACGTCAGGTTGATCTGAGCCACCAGGTGGGCGCCGTTGGTCGACGTGGTCGAGGTGGTGGGGGTCGTCGAGGTTGAAGCCGGAGTGGTGGCGGTGGTCGCCGTCGACGTCGCCGCTGGCTGCGAGGCGGCGGTCGTCGGCGTGCTGGTATTGCTGTTGTGGCCGGTGATCAGGATGATCGCGACGACCACGCCGGCGACGACGAGCGCGCCGAGCGACAGCAGCACGATCCCGCCGCGCCGCGAGGTCGGGCGGTGCTCCGAGCCGCCGGACGGCGGGGCACCCTCACCCTGGTCAGCCGAGACCGGGTCGCCGGCCGCGACGGGCTCCGGGGTCGGTCCTGGCGTGCCGGCAGCGGCAGGGGTCTCCGAGATCCCCTCGTCGGCTGGGATCTCGGGCAGCGGCTTGGATGCGATCGGTCCCAGCTCGGAGGCCAGCGACCTTGCCCAGGCGCGCTCGCTGGCCGACTGGCCGAGGTGGTCGCGGGTGTCATCGGCGACGCGGGGCGGTAGCTGGCCGAGCAGGTAGTCGGTGATCAGCGCCCGGCGCTCGGGCGGGACGCGGGTCTGGGGTCCCAGCGCATCGAACGCCGCCAGCGCGCGCTCGCGGACCCCGGCGCGGTCGACCGACAGCAGCTTGGCGATCTCGTCATAGCCTCGTCCCTGCTTGAGCACCAGCTCCAATACCGCGCGCTGGTCGCGGGGGAGACTGTCTAGAGAGGACATCGGACCGTTTAGCGTAGACAAGCCGGCCGCTGAGCGCGCGGCACGCGAACGGTAAGGTGCCGCGGCGAATGGAGGCGAAGCTCCCCTTGCAGCTGCCGGTGGCGTTGGACCGCGGGTTCGACGGTCTCTACGGGCTGGAGCTGACCGAGCTGACCGACGAGGTGGTCCGCGGGCGCGTGGCCGTCAGCGACGACCTCAAGCAGCCCGCCGGGCTCGTCCACGGCGGCGTGTGCACCGCGATCGCAGAGGCGCTGGCGTCCCACGGGACGGTATCGGCAGTCAGCGCTGACGGAAAGCTCGTGTCCGGGCTGTCCAACCAGACCAGCTTCCTGGCGCCGATCTCTCAGGGGACGATCCAGGCGGTGGCTGTCCGCCGCCACCGCGGCCGCACAACCTGGGTGTGGGAGGTAGAGATCTCAGACGACCGGGGCCGCGTGTGCGCGCTCTCGCGCGTCACGATCGCGGTCAGGGAGAGCTAGTGGACCCCACCGGCGGCCGACCCGGACCGTCCCGGTGCGCCGCGGCCCAGCCAGAATTGGATGAACGTCCGTAGCTGAGGATCCTTGGGGCCGGGCACGGTGAGCGCGTGCGCCCACGCCAGGCCGAGCAGGCCCCGGGTCCCGGGACGGGGCGCCAGGATCACCGCCTGGCCGGTGGCGGCCAGCGCCGGCGTGAACGGCGGCGCCAGCGACAACGCCAGCGTTCGCAGCCCGGCCGGAGGCTTGTCGCCGCCGTACATGACCACGACGTTGCCCAGCTCGAGCGCCTGCAGCAGCTGGTCGATGCTCAGCTTGCGCTCGTCGTGGCGCACCGGGGCGGGGACGTGGGCACCGGAGGTCGGCGGGTCGGAGTCATAGCGGGGGTGGGGGGCACCAGGCTTCAGATGAGCGTGCCCGAGATCCGGGAGCGCTCTCCCCGGGCCGGTCACCACCGCCGACACGCCCGCCTGATCGCGGCCGGCGAAGAACCCCGACAGCAGCGCGATCAACCCGAACGCGAGCGCCAGCGACGCGACGACGATCGCAATGCGCTCGAGGATTACTCCGGGCTTCACCCAGCCGCGCGGATCGCCCGCCGCCCCGAATCAGGTGCGGCGGCGCCGGGTCCGTTCCCGGTCGGCGCACCGGCCGCGGCGGCCAGCTCGTCGATCGCCGAGCGGAGGTCGTCGGTCAGCGACTCGGCGTCCGGCAGCGCGTCGTAATCGGCGTCGAAGCCGAAGTTCAGTTGGCCGTTGTAGCTCATGATCGCGATCCCCAGCGCGGTGTTCTCGGCCAGCGGGACCATCGGGTAGACGGCCTCGAGTTCGCGACCGAGCATGTACAGCGGGTGCTGGGGCCCGGGAACGTTGGTCACGACCAGGTTGAACAGACGCTGGCGGGCCTGGATCCGGGCCGCCTGGGCCATGATCGTCGGCGGCGCAAATCCGGTCAGGCCGGTGAGGACCTGGGCGCCGACCGCCTGGCCTGACTCCTTGATCCCCTCCATCGCCTCGCTGATCGTTCGGAAACGCTCCACCGGGTCCGTCATCCCGACCGGAAGTGGCGCCCACATCGCGGCTACCCGGTTGCCCAGCGCGCCGCGCTCGAGGTCGGTGCGGACCGACACGGGCACCATCGCCTTGAGCACGAGCTCGTCGGTCGCATGGCCGGAGCGGCGCAGGTAGCGCCCCAGCGCTCCAGCCACAACCGCCAGCACGACGTCGTTGACCGTACCTCCGAGCGCATTCTTGATCGCCTTGAACTGGGCGAGGTCGCCCTGCACCCACGTGAACCGGCGATGCGGCCCGATCTTCACATTGAGCGGACTCGTCGGTGCTGCCTTCAGCCCGGTCCAGGCGAGTGCTCCGACTCCGGCCAGCGACTCGCCGGCCTTGCGCGCGACCCGACGGGGACCGCGGAACGTAGCCCGGACGCCACGGACGATCTCAGTCGGTGCGGTGGTGCGTTCGATCAGCGCGTCGGCCAGCAGCTGCGCCTTGCTCGGCAGCGGCCGCGGAACCCACTCGTGCTCTGGCGGCGCGACTGGCATCGGGTCCGGCGAGGAGTCGAACAGCACCGTGAAGATGTCGACGCCCGAGACGCCATCGACCAACGCATGATGGGTCTTGGACAGGAGCGCGAAACGGTCGTCGGCGAGTCCCTCGACCAGCCACAGTTCCCACAGCGGGCGGTTGCGATCGAGCGCCTGGGAGAAGATCCGGCCGCTCAACCGCTTGAGCTCGGCGTCGCCGCCTGGCTTGGGCAGCGCGGTGTGGCGCACGTGGTAGGTGAGGTTGAAGTGAGGGTCGTCGACCCACACTGGGCGGCCCTGGCTGAGCGGCACGAACGCGAGCCGCTGCCGGTATCGAGGCACGAGATGAAGCCGCCAGTCCAGCAGCTCGAGCAGCTCGTCGTAGGTGGGCGCCTGACCCTTGAACACGGTGCACGCCGCGACGTGCATGTGGGCGCTGTCGCGCTCGAGGTGCAGGAACGAGCTGTCGAGGCCCGTGAGCCGGTCGGGGTTGGTCATGCGGTGATTCTGGCAGGGCTCGACGCGGGCGGCACTGAACGACTGTGTGACGGATATCACACTCGTGGCCGAAGTTTCGTGTCACATTCATCGGCTTACTCGATCTGCCGAGTCGCCACTGCACGGTGCGGTGGCGAGCGGGGGACCCAATTGCCGGGCGTTTGAGCACCACCGCCCGGCCGGGGCGAATCGGCCGCTAAGGATGATCGCGGCTGTAGCGACTTGGCAACACCCGTTACCAGGCCGCGAGCCCGTCAGCTAACTCCGCAGGCGCCCGGTCGAGAGTACATAGGAGGTCCTCGCTAGTGAGGCCCAAGCGCAGGATGCGGACGTCGCGTCGCGTGTACGTGGCTGCAACCGCAGTGATGCTTGCAATCCCGGCTACGGCGGTCGCGCTCACCGCCGCGCCTTCGACGGGCGGCACCGCAGCCGTCGCCCCGACCGACACCACGAGCGCGATCAACGTCAAGCCGACCCGCACCCACGTCGCGTTCGGGAAGAACGTGACGATCGAGGGCCACGCCACCCCGGCGCAGGCCGGCGAACGGGTCGAGCTCCGGTCGATCGCGGCCGGCGGCCACTCCTGGCGCGTCGTCGCGTCGGCGCGCGAGCGAGGCGATGGGAGCTTCCGCGTGACCACCCCGATGCACCGCACCGCCAAGCTGCGGGTCGTGAGCACATCGGGAGCGGCGAGCACCCCGCAGCGGGTCACGGTCGCGGCTGCACTCGAGCTGGAGTCCCACTCGGTCGACGTGCTCGCCGGTCAACCGAGCCCCGTCCGCGGGAAGCTGCTGCCGGCGATCTCGGGCCGCAAGGTCCGCCTCGAGGGGCGTCAGAGCGACGGCAGCTGGCATCTGCTCAGCACCGGCCGCACCGGATCGCGGGGCGGCTTCGGACTGCGCTACGCCGGCGACGACGCCTCGAAGCTGCGCGTGCACTTCACCGGCGACCGGCAGAACACCCGCGCCGCCAAGCCCGCCGGCAACCTGACCGTGTTCGAGCCGGCCATGGCGTCGTGGTACTACGACGGCACCGGCGCGACCGCGTGCGGCTTCCAGGCCCACTACGGCGTCGCCAACCGCACGCTGCCGTGCGGTACCAAGGTCACGTTCCGCAACGGCAGCCACGAGGTCACGGCGACGGTCGACGACCGCGGCCCGTTCGTCTCGGGCCGGACCTGGGATCTCGGGATCAACACCCGCAACGCGCTCGGGTTCGTCGGCGTCGGGTCGATCTGGTCCAGCATCTAGCGCTGAGTTGTGCTGCGGGAGGCGCTGACGTCTGGCGCCTCTCGTAGCCTCCGGAGCATGCGGGGCCGCTGCGTCGCTCATCTCGACATGGACGCGTTCTATGTCTCGGTGGAGCTGCGCCGGCGCCCCGAGCTCCGCGGGCTGCCGGTGGTCGTGGCCGGCACCGGCCCCCGGTCGGTGGTCACCACCGCGTCCTACGAGGCCCGTAGGTTCGGCGTCGGTTCAGCGATGCCGGCGGCGAGAGCTCGCAGGCTGTGTCCCGACGGCGTGTTTCTGGCGCCGGACTTCGCCTACTACCGCGAGACCTCGCGCGAGGTGATGTCGATCGTCCGCTCGCACGTCGAGACCGTCGAGGTGATCGGGCTCGACGAGGCCTACATGGAGCTGACCGGCCTTCCGGCCCCGCACGCGTCGATGCGGCGCGTGCGCGAGGAGATCGAGGCGCACACCGGGCTGCACAGCTCGATCGGGATCGGCCCCAACAAGCTCGTGGCCAAGGTCGCCTCCGACGCCGAGAAGCCTCGCGGGTTCGTGGTCCTGACCCGCGAGCAGGCCTGCGATCGGTTCGCGGCCTCGCCGTGCGGCCTGGTCCCGGGGATCGGCCCCAAGACCGCCGAGCGGCTGCGTTCGATCGGGATCGACACGCTCGGCAAGCTGGCCGCGGCTGACGACGTTAAGCTCGCCGAGCGATTCGGGGGGCGGATGGCGTCCGAGCTGCGCCGCCGCGCTCGGTTCGAGGACGACTCGCCGGTGACCCAGGACCGAAAGGTGATCTCGGAGTCGAGGGAGACCACGTTCGACTACGACGTCGCCGATCAGCGGCGGCTCGAGGAGATCCTGCGGACGCTCGTCGATCAGCTGTGCGCGACGCTCACCGCGAACGGCCGCGGCGGGCGCACCGTCGGGATCAAGGTTCGCCTCGACGACTTCTCCACCCACACCCGAGCGCGGACGCTGGCCGAGCCGGTGGGCTCGGCTGATCGAGTCGGGCCGGTGGCGCTCGACCTGCTCAGGCGGTTCGCGGCCCCGCGTCCGGTGCGGTTGCTCGGGGTGCGCGTGGCAGGGCTGGTGTCGGCCTCCCCGGAGGCCGACGAGCAACTCAAGCTCGCGGTGTAGGCGCTAGCCCCTAGTAGAGGGCCGAGGCCAGGCGGCGTCGGTATTCCCGCGCAAGCGGGTCCGACACGCCCAGCTCGTCGAGGATCCCGATCACGACGCGGCGGATGTCATCACGGGCGCCGTCGGCGGACGGGAGCGCCTCGATCAGGAGGTCCAGCGCCCGCTTGCGGTTACCGGCGTCGAGCGATGCGAACGCCTCGCTGAGATCCGGGGCGGCTGACTCGCCGTTGGATGCAACGGCGGCCTGCTCGAGGCCGATCTGTGCCGCAAGCCCGTCGGCGGCAAAGCTGCCCGGGACCCGCCCGAGCACCTGCAGCGCGGCGTCCGCGTCGCCGCGGGAGCGAAGGATCTTGGCCAACGGGACCGCGGCATCCGCGCGGGTGGGCTCGAGCTCGATCGCGCGGCGCAGCGACTCCTCGTCGCCGTCGGCCACGAGGGCGTCGGCCTCGGACGGTAGGAGCGAGTCGAGGAACTCGTCGACCGCTTGGGGCGGCTGGGCGCCCACGAACTCTGCGACCACCTTGCCGTCGCGAAACGCCTTCACGGCCGGGATGCTCTGGATCCCGAACATCTGCGAGATCGCCGGGTTAGCGTCGACGTCGAGCTTGACCAGCTCGAGCTTGCCCGCGCGGGCCTCGGCGGCGCGGTCGAGCACCGGTCCGAGCTGGCGACACGGGCCGCACCACTCGGCCCAGAAGTCGACCACGACCGGGAGCTCCGCAGAGCGCTGGATGACCGCTGATTCAAACGTTGCCTCGGTGACGTCCATGTTGTTGATGGTAGCGATACGTCGATCAGGGTAACCTTACGTCCACGTCAAGTTCTGTCGACACCCCGACCGTGCTCGTGGACGACCTGATCGTCCGCTTCGACGACGTCACCGCGGTCGGCGGCGTGTCGTTCGCGGTCCAGGCCGGAGAGGCGTTCGGACTGCTCGGGCCCAACGGGGCCGGTAAGACGACGACCGTGCGGGTGCTCTCGACGCTGCTGCCCGCAACCTCCGGCCGCGCGATCGTGGCCGGTTACGACGTCCGCCGTAACAGCCTCGAGGTCCGAGCCTCGATCGGCTACATCCCGCAGGCGCTGTCGGCCGACGGGGCCCTGTCCGCACGCGAGAACCTCGAGTTCTACGCGCGCGTGACGGCCGTGCCGCGCGCGGTGCGCGCCGAGCGAATCGCCGATGCGGTCGAGGCGATGGGGATCGGCGACTGGCTCGACCGTCTGGCTCGGACGCTGTCGGGCGGGATGTTGCGGCGACTGGAGATCGCCACCGCACTGCTCAACGAGCCACGCGTGCTGCTGCTGGACGAGCCGACCGTGGGCCTGGATCCGAACGCGCGCCGGGTCGTGTGGGAGCGACTTGACCAGCTGCGGGCCGAGTCGGGGACCACGATCCTCGTCACCACGCACCTGATGGAGGAGGCCGAGCGCCACTGCGACCGGCTGGCGATCATGGACCACGGCGTGCTGGTAGCTCAGGGGACCCCGGTCGATCTGCTGGCCGCCAACGGCGCCGAGAGCATCGAGGACGTGTTCGTCGCGGTGACCGGACACTCGATCGAGGAAGAGGGAGGGAAGATCGGCGATGTCAAGCGTCAGCGCCGCATCGCAGGCCGCCTCGGCTGAGCTCGGCCGGCCGGTCGCGCTCCAGAGCCCCCTCGTCGCGCGGTTGCTCGCCGGCGCTCACGCAATGGGCCGGGCCGAGCTGCAGAAGCTCCGGCACGACTACCTCGACCTGATCACTCGTTCGGTGCAGCCGCTGCTGTGGCTGTTCGTGTTCGGGACCGCCCTGCGCCACAACCGGGTGCTGGCCGCCGGCACCACCGACTACCGCGCCTACATCGCGCCGGGCGTGATGGCCCAGGCGGCGCTGTTCATCTCGATCTTCTTCGGGCTGGCGGTGATCTGGGAGCGCGACATCGGCCAGTTGCAGCGGCTGCTGGCGACGCCGCTGCCGCGGACCGCGCTCGTGCTGGGCAAGGCAATGGGCGCCTCGGTCCGCGCGCTGGTCCAGGCGACGCTGCTGCTGATCGTGCTCGCGATCACCGGGATCGGATTGCGTTGGACGGTGCAGGGCGTGATCGGCGCGGTCGCGCTGCTGGCGCTCGGGACCGGCTCGTTCGCCTGCCTGTCGATGATGATCGCCTCGATGGTCAAGACCCGCGAGCGGTTCATGGGCATCGGCCAGCTGATCATGATGCCCTTGTTCTTCGCCTCCAGCGCGCTATATCCGTTGAGCATCATGCCCGGCTGGCTGCACGTGGTGGCGCGCGTCAACCCGCTGACCTACGAGGTCCAGGGCCTGCGCCAGATGCTGCTCGGGGTCGGCGGCCACGGCGAGGTGTGGCTCGACTTCCTGGTGATGGTCGGCTTCTTCGTGCTCACCGTGTTCGGGGCCACGAAGCTGTATCCGAAGGCGATCCTCTAGAACCCCGGGTCATATGGCGGAGGGGTTCGCGCAGCGCGACGGTGTGCGCCTGGCTCTGCAGGACGACGGAGACGGCGCTCCGGTGCTGCTGCTGCACGGCCTGACCGCCACGCGCCGATACGTGGTGATGGGATCGCGGACGCTCGAGCGCTCCGGTCACCGGGTGATCGCCTATGACGCCCGCGGGCACGGCCAGTCGTCCCCGGCCCCGCGGCCGGATGCTTACGGGTACGACGAGCTTGCGATGGACCTCGAGGCCGTGCTCGACGACCGCGGGACCGACCGCGCGGTGCTCGCCGGGGCATCGATGGGGGCTCACACGCTGCTGCGGTTCGCGCTGGACCGGCCGCAGCGGGTGTCCGGGCTGGTCGTGATCACGCCGGCGTTCGACCCGCTGACAAGCGATGACCCGGCGCGGCTGGCTCGCTGGGACGCGTTGTCGGAAGGGCTGCGGCGCGGCGGAACCGAGGGATTCGTGGCTGCCTACGGTCGTCCCCGAGTGGCCGAGCAATGGCAGGACACCGTGCTCAAGGTCGTGCGCCAGCGGCTGTCGCTGCACGACCACCCAGAGGCGCTGGCCGACGCGCTGCACGAGGTGCCGCGGTCACACCCGTTCAGCTCGCTCGACGAGCTCGGTGCGATTTCAGTGCCGGTGGCGGTCGTGGCCAGCGACGACGACGCCGACCCCGAACACCCGCGCGAGATCGGAGAGGCCTATGCCGCCGCGATCCCCGGGGCGCGACTCGTCACCGACGAGCCCGGACGCTCGCCGATCGCGTGGCAGGGCAGCCAGCTGTCGAAGGTCATCGCCGACGTGGTCGAGCGGGCGTCGTGAGCCCTCAGCCGGCCGGTTACTCGGGCACGCCGCTCGTGCGCAAGCTGGGGATCAAGCCCGAGGCCCGGGTGGCGCTGATCGGCGCACCCGAGGGGTTCGACGAGACGCTCGGCGAGCTGCCGCCGGGGGTCGCGGTGCGGCGGTCGCTGCGGGGACGATTCGACGTCGGCGTCGCGTTCTTCGCGGCGCGGGGCGCGTTGGAGCGCCGGCTGCCGGCGCTGAAGGCCTCGCTCGAGCCCGCCGGCGGTCTGTGGATCGCCTGGCCCAAGCGGTCGTCCGGCGTGGATACCGACGTGACCGAGACCGTCGTCCGCGAGCTCGGCCTGACGGCCGGGCTCGTGGACAACAAGGTCTGTGCGGTCGATCAGGTGTGGTCCGCGCTGCGGTTCGTATACCGCCTGGCCGACCGACCCTGATCGCGAGCGGTCAGCCCATCGTCACGTTCTGGGTCTTGGCCCGGTTGGGCGCGAGGTAGCCGTTACCGCCGTAGTGGATCAGCACGCGGACGTGCACATGTCCATTGACGCGCCCGTGGCGGGGGAGCTTGAAGAACGTCGTCGTCCCCTTGAACGTGCAGTTGCCGGCCACCGGGATCAGGCCGATCCCGATCCGGCGGTTGCCGACCAGGAACTTGGTCGTCACCTGGCCGTTGCAGGCGAACGTGCCCGGGATCCCCTTGCGGTCGATCGTGCCCGAGGTGGTGAATGCGTACGGTCGCTTGCGGTCGGTGCCGGGCCTGACCCTGGCCTTTACGCCAGCCACGGGACGCTTGGATGGATGCGTCATCAGCACGCCGTCGGCCCCGACGGTCGTGGCGACGCTGCCGTGCAGCGCGACGACCCGGTAGTGGAACACGGTCCCCGGGGTCAGACCGCTGAGCACCGCCGCGACCGACACCGGCACGCTGCCCTTGGGCAGGGTGGTGGCGATCGTCTGGTTGGTGTAGGCGGTGGTCAGGCCGTACTGGAACTCGTACGTGGTGGCCGCGCGGTTGGGGTTGATCACCCCGGTGACGGTCGCGGTCGTGGACGTGACGCTCGTCGCCGGGCCGGTGGCCACTGCGGGCGGCGGCGGGCCGACGGTCTTGAAGGCACGATCGCGCCCGACCGAGATCCCCGAGCGGCTGATCGCGACCAGCCGGAAGTGGTAGACGGTGCCGGGGATCAGCTTCACGGCCGTACCCCGGGCGGCGACCGCCGCCGACTTGCTTCCGGCCGAGTGCGACGCCGTGCTGACGCCGTAGGCGGTCGTCAGCCCGTACTGAAACACGTAGGTGGTGGCCCGCCCGTTTGGGTTTACCGAGCCGTGCAGCACCGCCGTGGTCTGAGTCCGTGCCGACACCGTGCCGGTCGTGACCGACGGCGATGCCGCCGCCACCGCGACCGCGGTGATCGAGCCGGCGGCTATCAGGACCGCTATCAGCACCTGCAGCTTGCGCTTCACTCCCCGCCTCCTTGGTCGTTTGCAGCACTTCTATACCGGTACGGATGCGGAAGTTGCGCGCCCGGGGGTGGGGCGGGCAGAGTGCGGACCGCGGGGGGCGTTGACGCGGATGCCGCGAGGCGTCGACGCGGATCCGCGACCTGCATGGCGTGACAAATCCGGCTGACGTGGGTGGGGCGCGTCACCCCATTCACGAAATGCGTGCACCAGGTGACGCGGCCCCAGAGGCGACGTCGGATTTGACACGCCATGCATGTCCCAGCCCTGGCGCGGGTTCGGCCCGCCGTACCTCGGACCGGACAGCGACGCTCGGTACCGGGACGGGCGGCGGCCCGATGTGAGCAGGATCACATTGACTTTCCTGCTGGGAAAGCCTACTCTGACTTTCCCACCTGGAAAGAAAAGGAACGTCCATGGAACAACGACTCACACCACAGGAGGCACGGGCGGCGCTGGACACCGTCGACCGTAACCGCCTGAGCGTGATCCAGGAGATCGATCTGCCCCGCTGGTACTTCTGGGGACTGGCGATCGGCTGGATCGTGCTCGGCTTCATCGCCGACCTCCAGATCGCGTGGCTGACGACGGCGGCGACGTTCGCGTTCGGCGCGATCCACTCCTCGATCGCGGGATACGCGACCAGCGGGCGGCATCGGACCGATCGGCTCAGCGTGCGAGCGGATGTCGCCGGGCGCCAGATCGCCTGGATCGTCATTGCCGGGCTGGTCGGGCTGGCGCTGCTGACGATCGGACTCGCGCTGGCCTTGGCGGCCGACGGGGCTGGGCATCCGACGACGATCGCCAGCGTGTTCGTGGCGCTGCTGATCCTGCTCGGTGGACCACAGCTACTGGCCTGGGCGCGCCGCCGGGCCGCCCGCGCATCGGGGCTATGAGCGAACCGCGCTTCGACGAGCTGATCCACCCGAGCACGCGACTGTCGATCGTTGCGTTGCTCGCGGGGGCCGACTGGGCCGAGTTCTCGTTTCTGCGAGACCGGCTCGACCTGTCGGATTCGGCACTGTCAAAGCAGCTATCGACGCTCGAGGAGGCCCACTACGTGGATATCGATCGTCCGGTGCGCGACCGTCGGCGGCGTGTGCGCGCGCGGCTGACCGCGACCGGGCGCGAGGCGTTCAACGGCCACGTGGCGGCGCTGCGTCAGATCGTCGGCTCTGCCGAACTCGCGAACGGGCCGCCCGAGAACGAAGCGGAGGGCCCGCCCGACCTGACTCGGGCGGCCTGACCTCCCCGGCCCGGGCTACACGGTTCAGCCGTGAAGGGCGGCGAGCCGCCGTCGCCTCAACGTGAGCTGCCAGACGATGATCAGGATCCCCACGGCTGCCAGCCCCGCGCTGACCACCGCGATCGCCTCCCGTACCCCGTCGGCATCGGCGAGCAGGCCGGTACAGACCACGGTCACGGCCACGCCGCCGTACAGGCAGGCCATGTATGCCGAGGTCACCTCGCCGCGCCGGTCGAACGGAGCGAGGTCGTTGATCGTCGTCTGCGATGCGAACAGCCCGGTGCCCACGCCCGCGCCGGCGATCACCGCGGAGGCGAACACCGCCACCAGCGAATGCAGCGGCAACGCCAGCACGAGCACGCCGAGCCCGATGACGACCGCCACCAGACCGAGCGGCTGCAGGTCGGCGGGATCGAGTCCGCTGCGGTGCAGCCAGATCTGCACGACGGCCGACATCCCGAGCATCAGCGCGGTGATCGCGCCCAGCAGCGCCAGATTGCCGGTGTCCAACAGCTCGCCCGCGTATGAGGGGACCAGCGATAGGAACAGGCCGCCGGTGGCGAACGACACCGCTCCGGTGAGCGCGGCGCGCACGAACGGCCCGCGAACGGAAGCCGCGACCCGCGGAAGCTCGAGCGACCAGCTGCCGCTGGCCGTGACGGGCTCCTTGATCGTGAGCAGCCGTACCAGGGCCGCCACGACGAGCACAATCGCCACCAGGTAACAGAGGACCAGGGGCCACGGCGCCCACTCGGCGAGCACGCCGGCGATCAGCGGCGCGACCGCGGCGCCGCCGTTGGTACCCACCACAGTTGTCGCGGCGGCCTGGCCGTGATCGCCGTTGGGTTCCAGCTCGACCAGCGCCGCGGTCGCGGCCGCGGTCAGCACGCCGGTGGCGAACCCCTGCACCCCGCGCGCAACGAACAGCCACGCCGTCCCCTGGGCAGCGGCGAACACGACCAGGCTGACCCCGGCCCCGACCAACCCCGCGGCGATCACCGGTCGGCGCCCGTATCGGTCAGACAGCTGCCCGAACACGATCAGCGAGGGCATCAGCACCAGCGCATAGGTGACGAAGATCAACGTCAGCTCGGTGTCCGAGAAGCCGAACTTGTGGCTGTAGACGGCGTACAGCGGTGCCGGCAGATTCGACGCCAGCAGCATCGCGAACAGCGCCTGAAAGACGATCAGGTATGAGCGCCGCGAGCCCGATCCCGGTGTGGCCGTGACGGGATCGCCCACTGTGGCCGCAGGTGGCATGAACCGCCGATCCTCGCATCTCGCGGCCTCGTGGGGCCGCCGAAGCCCGACGGGATTCGCGTTCGACGCCGATCGGTGCAAGGATCTGCTGCCGTAACCTGGGCTTTGGAAGGGGACGGGACCATGGGGGAACGATCGGCGACTGGCGCACGCCTGACTCGGCGTCGCGCGATCACGTATGGAGTGGGGGCCACCGCCGCCGTAGTCGCCCCGGGGTTACTTGAGACGCGGTGGCCACAGGGAGCGGGCGGTACGCCGAGCGCGAGCGCGGCGATCCTGAGGCGGGGCCGCCAGCTGCGACACCCGCGAGTGCTGCGGAGCCACCGCGGCCGGCTTCACGTGAACCTGACCTGCCGGCCGGCGATAGTCCCGATGGGCGCACCCAAGCCGGTGCGGACGTACACGTACGACGGCGTGGTGCCGGGTTACACGTGGGAGCTACGAGGCGGCGACGTGCTCACGGTCGACCTGCACAACCGCCTGCCCAGGCTCCCGCATCGGCCGAAGATGATGATGGATCGGCCGCACGAATGGACGACCACGAACCTCCATACCCACGGGCTGCACGTGTCCCCGAGCGGCAATGCCGACAACGTGTTCCTGGAGATCGCGCCGGGCCACCGTTACCACTACCGGATCCCGGTCCCGGAGGACCATCCCGCCGGGATCTTCTGGTACCACCCCCACCACCACGGCGCCGTCACTCAGCAGGTCCGCGCCGGGATGGCCGGTTTGATCATCGTGCGCGGCGACCTCGATCGGGTCCCAGAGGTCCGCGCCGCGCAGGAGCGGATCCTCGTGCTGCAGTCGATCGAGCTCGGATCCGATTACGAGCTGCTCGACCCGATCCCCGATCCGACCAAGGAGCAGGCGTTCTTCCCGCGTAAGAACGTCCTCTACACGGTCAACGGGACGCTCGCCCCGACGCTCACCATGCACCCCGGGGAGGTCCAGCGCTGGCGGCTGCTCAACGCCGCCGAGGGGAAGTTCCTGTCGCTAAAGCTCGAGGGCCACGATCTCGACGTCCTCGCCTGGGATGGGCTGACGATGCACTCCCCGGAGCCGGCCGAGCTGGTGATGATGTCGGCGGGCAACCGGGTGGAACTGATGGTCAAGGCCGGCAAGCCGGGCGTCTACAAGCTGATGCTGACCCCCGGGTCCAGCCAGAAGCCGAACATCCCGGGGATGCCGCCGTCGATCTCGGAGACCCAGTCGCGGGCCGAGTTCTTCTGCAGGCTGGGCGTGGCCGGCTCGGCCTCGAGCGCCCGGATCGCCCCGGGTATCCAGGACCAGCCGGGCGAGCTCGAGCCTCGGGCGATCGCCACGCTGGTGGTCAAGGGCGACGGCCCGGAGATGCGGCTGCCCGAGTCGCTGCCGGCGTTCGACCCGCCAATCCTCCCGATCGCCGCCAGGCGCCGGTTCGAATTCACCGTGTCCCGAGACCCGATGAACGAGTTCCTCTCGTTCGGGATCGACGGCAAACAGTTCCAGGCCGATGAACCGCCCTACCGGGCCAGGCTCGGAACCACCGAGGAATGGACGCTCGTCAACGCGTGCGACGACAAGCTGATGGATCACGCGCACGTGTACCACATCCACGTGAACCCGTTCCGGATCACGGAGATCAACGGGCGCAAGCTGTCAACGCCACTGTGGAGGGACACGTTCGTGCTCACCAAGCGCTCAGGGGACTCACTCACGTTCCAGTCGAACTTCGACGATTTCACCGGCAAATTCGTCGAGCACTGTCACGTCATCGCACACGAGGACCTTGGGATGATGGGTTCGGTCGAGGTGGTCCGATGACCGAGCTGAGCCGCCGCGATCTGCTCCGTGCGGGCGCCGCCGGCACGCTCGGCCTGTGGCTGCCGTTCGCCACCGACGCGCGGTCGGCGAGCTGGCACGCCCACGCGGCCAACTCCCGTGTCCCCAGGCGTGCGCTGGAAGAGCTGCGGCGGGCACTGCACGGGACGCTGCTGCTGCCCGGTGATCCCGGATACGACGCCGCCAGCGCGCCGGCGAACTTCCGGTATGACGCGATCAGGCCGCTGGCCGTGGCCAGATGCCGTAACGAGGCGGACGTGATCACCTGCGTGGACTGGTCACGCGCGCACCACGTGCCCCCGGTGGCCAGGGGAGGGGGCCACAGCTATGCCGGCTATTCGACCACCGAGGGGCTACTGGTCGACATCGGCGACCTCAACCACGTCGCCGTCGACCACCGCTCGGGCCACGCCGTGATCGCCGGCGCCGCCCGCAACCAGAACGTGCTCGACGCGACCGTCGATCGGAACTTCGTGCTGCCCGGAGGCACGTGCCTCGCTGTCGGCGTCGGCGGTCTCACGCTCGGCGGAGGCATCGGCTACAACACCCACTGGGGCGGGCTGACCTGCGATCACCTGCTGTCCACCCGGATCGTCACCGCCGGCGGGCGGGTCGTGCACGCCGATCCCCAGCGCCACCCGGACCTGTTCTGGGCCTGCCGCGGCGGAGCCGGAGGCAACTTCGGGATCAACACCCAGTTCACGTTCCAGCTCCCGGAGATCCCCGCGCGCGAGGTGGCGTTCTACCGCTTCGATTGGCGCGGAGCCGACGCGGCGGCGGAAGCCCTGCGCGCGTTCGACAGGCTGCTCACCCGAGACACCCGGGGGTTCAACGCCGTCGCGATGGCCCAGGCCTCACCAGTCGGGCCCGGAGGACCGCGCGAGGCGATCGACGTGTTCTCGCGCGGTCAGTTCATCGGTACCCAGGCGGAGCTCGAGCGCTACGTCCAGCCGCTGATCGACGCCGCCGGACAGCCCGTGAAGCGGACATTCACCACGCTCAAGTACTGGGACATGCAGCGGATGTTCGCCAGCGCCGAGGGAACCCGGCACTCGTTTGGCGACGTGTCCCGGTACTCCAAGGCGCCGCTGCCCGACGACGTCTATGCGAAGGTCGCCGACCTGTTGGCCGTGTGCCCCAGCCGGACCTCGGGGTCCAACGGCTCGATGTGGTCGCTGGGTTGGATCGGCGGCCCGGTGGTTCGCCGCTTGCGCCGGCGCGAGACCGCGTACGTCCATCGCGACATGCTCACGTTGCTGCGCGCGACCCCGGTGTGGGCGAGCGACGCGCCCAAGTCGGTGCAGAACGAGCTGATCGCCTGGACCGATCAGATGATCCGGCTGGTGTCGCCGCACACGCCGGCCGAGAGCTATCAGAACTTCCCCAATCGAGGGATCGACAACTGGCAGCAGCAGTACTACGCGGAGAACTTCCGGCGATTGGTCCGGGTCAAGACGAAGTACGACCCGCACAACCTGTTTCACAACGCGCAGAGCATCCCCGCGCGCCACGCGCGCGTGCCGCCCGCGGCGCTACATCCGGCGGGCTGAGCTGGGCGCGCTCCTAGCGGCCGAGCTGGGGGTCGCTTGTCAGCCTGTGGCTGGACTCGAGCCGCCCGGCGAGCACGTAGCTGAAGCTCTTGTCGCTGGCCGTCTTCAAGGCGATGTCATACCAGCCACCTGAGCCCCGGGTGTCGACCGCGAGCTCCCGGCTGCCGTGCAGCGTGATCGTCCTGTCGGGCCCGTAGGCATCGGCGACGTGCACCGCGATCGGCCGGCCCCCGTGTCCGCTGGGGTGGGCGCGGTCGGTGAGCCGCACCGTCAGCTTGCCCTTGGCTTCGTTGCTGCTGACGTCGACGCGCAGCGCGGTCTGGCGGGACCCTGCGAAGTGCCGGAAGAAGCCGTTGGGCCCGTGCACGCTCAGGTCGTAGGTGCCGGGATTGTCCAGCCTGATCGCCAGCTTGTCCCCGGCTCCCACCGTGTAGCTGTACGGGGCACCAGCGACAGTCTGCGACCGCGCCTGGAGGTGGACACCGAGCTTGCCGCGGTTACTGACAGCGAGCTTGAGCTTGCGAGCGCCGGCGTCGAAGTTGACCTGGCAGCGGTAGCCGAGCCGGCGTGACAGTCGCACTCCGCGCTCCTGCTTGGGCACCGATCCGACGGCCGGCGGGGTGGGGTGATAGGGCGGAGGAGCCGTGCCGGTCGGCTTGTAGGCGGCGACGCTGGGCAGCTGTGGGACCCGATCGGACTTGCTCTGGAAGTCAAACGCGGAGGTCAGGTCACCACACACCGTCCGCCGCCACGGCGTGATCTGCGGTTCGCCGACTCCGAAGCGCGCCTCGATGAAGCGGATCAGCGACGTGTGGTCGAACACCTCCGAGCAGACCCACCCGCCCCGGCTCCACGGGGAGATCACCAGCAGCGGCACGCGCACGCCAAGACCGTACGGCCCCGGAACCCCGTCGGACCCGCCGGGGGTTCCCGCCTTTCCATCGAACATCTCGTTGGCGAGCGGCACCGTCGACTGACCCCGGAGGCCGCCGACGTTGGGATACGGGCCGACCACGTGGTCGAAGAAGCCGTCGTTCTCGTCGAACGTGATCAGCAGCGCGGTCTTGGACCACACGTCGGGATCGCTGGTCAGCGCGTTGAGCACGCCGGCTGTGTACCAAGCTCCGTAGCCGGCTGGCCAAGCCGGGTGCTCGGTGTAGGCCTCGGGGGCGACGACCCAGGACACGCTGGGCAGGCGGCCGCCCTTCACGTCGGCGGCCAGGATGTCGAAGAACCCACCACCGTGATTGACGTTCGTTCCGGTCCGCGCGCGCTGGTAGAGCGGACTACCGGGCGTGGCGTTCTGGTAGTTGAAGAAGTACAGCAGCGAGTTGTCGCCGTAGTTGCCGATGTAGGGGTCCGACGTCCAGCCCCAGGCGCCGGCTTTGTCCAGACCGTTCCCGCTGTCCTGGTAGATCTTCCAGCTGATCCGGGCCTGTTGCAGGCGTTCCGGATAGGTCTGCCACCCGTACCCGAGCTCGTCGTTGGCGATCACCGGACCGCCGTTGCGCCCGTCGTTGCCGTCCCACCCGGTCCACATGTAGTAGCGGTTGGTGTCCGTCGGACCGAGCATCGAGCAGAAGTTGGCGTCGCACACGGTGAACGCGTCGGCCAGCGCGTAGTGAAACGGCAGGTCCGACCGCTCCATGTGCGCCATGCAGGTCGTGGTCTTGGCCGGCAGCCACTTGTCCCAGTCACCGTTGTTGAACATCTCGTGGGTGCCGTCCCACGAGTGGTCAAGGTCTTCGATGAACGTGAGCGCCAGGTTGCCGACGTCGGGCCGGAACGGCGGCACCACCGTTGAGCCGTCGGCTTGGTACCAGACGTCCTTACCGCTGGGCAGCGTCACCGGGTGCGGATCGCCGAAGCCTCGGACGCCGCGCATCACCCCGTAGTAGTGGTCAAACGACCGGTTCTCCTGCATCAGCACCACGATGTGCTCGACGTCCCGAATCGAGCGCGTCGCCCGATTCGCTGGAATCGCAAGCGCACGAGCGATGCTGTCCGACAGCATCGTCGAGGCAACCGTGCCACCCGCAAGCTGTAGGAACCGACGACGACTGACGTCCCGCATGACCCTCACCCACCCTCATGTCACGGGCAACGCACGTCACGTTGTCCTGTTGCGACGGACCTAGCGCCGTCCCAGCCCTTCGGCGCGCGTTCATCGTAGATCCGCGCGGCCGCCGCGTCTACACCTGGGGGGCGCCGTAATGCACGCGGCCTTGAAGTCAGCGCCCAGAGCCGCGTCGAGCATCCGTATGAGCGGCAGGATCGGGTACCCGACGTTGCGTGCCTGCTCCCACAGCTGCGCGCGGTCGACGTTATGAAGCGTCGCCGCGGTCGCGATCGCCTCGGCGACGGGGTGGGGGAGGATGCCGAACTGCGCCTGGGCGAGGGCGAGCGCGGCCTCGGCCGCCAGCCAGCCCGACACCGTGCGCTCCTCGCTGAACACGTCGGCCATCGCTTCGTCGCCGTAGAGCCGGCTCAGCATCAGAAACGGCCCGGTTGGTGTGCTCACGCGCAGCAGTCAGCGCCGTCGTGCGCGCACCGTCCGTGGCTCTGCGGTCCGGCAAAGCCGACCGGCGCACAGCAGTCGTCCTCGCCCTGCCACAGGTAGACGCTCTCCTTGACCGCGATCGCGGCCACCACGAGCGCTGCGATCGGGTCGATCACCGAGACCCCAGCCGACGCGCCGATCAGCGCGATCAGCGCGGCGGCAGCCTGAGCGGCGCACATCAGGTTCTGGGCGCCCTCGCCTGCGGTCGCCGCTGAGCCGAGCCGCTCCCCGAGCCGGAGCTTGGCGGCGCCCAGCAGCGGCATCAACACGATCGCCGAGGCGGTGATCGCGATCCCGAGCGCACTCGAGCTGGCGTCGCTGCCGTTGGCCAGGCTGCGGATCGCTTCATAGACGAAGAATGGGACCAGCAGCAGAAACGAGCCCGCGACCAGCCGCTGAGCGGTGCGCTCGCTGCCGTCCGACAGGCGGCGTGAGCCCGTGAACCGCCAGATCACGATGATCGACGCCAGGCCCTCGACGAACGAGGACGCCGCCCAGACGATCACGCTGAGGGCGTCCGCGCTCACGCCGGCGATCAGGCCAACGACGCCCTCCGCCGTCATCCAGGCCAGCGAGGCCCACGACAGCGCCCGCGCGCGGCGAGCGGTTCGCTCCCACTCCGGGTCGGGTCGTGGGGGATCGACGGGCAGCGCAACCCCGGCCTGAGCGGAGACCGAAATCACCGGTAGCTCGACCTGATCCATGTCTCCAGGTCAGGGTAACCCTCGGCGCCCACGGCCGACCCCCCAGGGCGCAACCGGGTCGCGCGATTGCAAACGCGGCGTCTCGGGAAGCGAGGACGCGATGGCACGAGTTCTCGTCGTCAATCACGTCACGCTCGACGGCGTGATGCAGGCGCCGGCCCGCGCCGACGAGGACGTTCGCGACGGGTTCCAGCATGGAGGCTGGGCGATTGCGCGAAACGACGATGTGATGGCGGCCAAGATCGGCGCCCGGATGATCGGCCCGCCTGGGTTCCTGTTCGGTCGCCGGACATACGAGGACTTCTACCGCGTCTGGCCCGACCGCCCCGACGATCCGATGAGCCAGGCGCTGACCAACACTCAGAAGTACGTTGCGTCCCGGACGTTGAGCGAGCCGCTCCCATGGGAGAACTCGACCCTGCTCGACGGCGACGCCGCCCCCGCGGTGGCCGAGCTCAAGCAGCAGCTCGACGGAACGTTGACGGTCTTCGGCAGCGGCGGCCTGATCGGATCGCTGATGGCGTCCGGCCTGATCGACGAATACCTGTTGATGATCCATCCGCTCGTGCTGGGAACGGGGCACCGGCTGTTCCCGGACGGCCGCGCGGCACGACTCACCCTGGTTGACAGCGCCGCGACCTCGACCGGGGTCTTGATCGCCACCTACAGCGCGGCGTGACGGCCCGCTCAGTAGGCGCGCGCGATGATCGCGTAGAGATCGTCAGCGTCGGAGTCGCACGGGATCAACCCATCGGCGGTGGTGAGGCACCGCACCGATAGACCGGCTCGGTGTAGCTGACGCTCGCCGTCCGGGCCACAGGCCGCCCAGGGGAGGCGGGCGAAGCCGACCCGCGCCGCCTCGGCGGCGGCATCGAGATCGGCGACGTCCGCCGTTCCCGACTGCAGGGCATCGGTGGCCTGAGCGAACAGCGCCTCGTGGACCGCCTGCACGGCGGCGGTGGCGGCCGCGGCCGCGTCGCCGAGCCCGACCGGCTCGCGGCCGCCGCCGTCGCGGCGGGCGACGTTGACCGTGCCCTGCGCCAAGTCACGAGGTCCGACCTCCACCCGGACCGGGACACCTTTGAGCTCCCAGTCGGTCAGTCTTCTGCCCAGTCCGAGATCGATGCGGTCGTCGACACGAACCCGCAGGCCAGCACCGGCAAGCTCGAGCTCGAGCTTCTCGGCCACCGCGTGGACGTCGGGATCGGACTTGACGATCACCACCACAACCTGGATCGGGGCGACCTTCGGCGGCAGCCTCAGGCCCGCATCGTCTCCGTGGGTCATGATCACGCCTCCGACCATCCGCGTCGAGCTGCCCCATGAAGTCGTCCAGCACAGCTGCTGCGAGCCATCCTCGTCTGTGTAGGTGATGTCGAACGCGCGGGCGAAGTTCTGGCCGAGCTCGTGGCTGGTGGCCAGTTGCAGAGCCTTGCCGTCGCGCATCATGCCCTCACAGGTCAACGTCGAGATCGCGCCGGCAAAGCGTTCTGCGTCGGTCTTGCGTCCGACCAGCACCGGGATCGCCAGCACGTCTTCGAGGACCGAGCGGTACACGTCGGAGTGGATCTGTCGCGCGTACGCCGCGGCGCCCTCGCTGGTCGTGTGCGCGGTGTGACCCTCCTGCCACAGAAACTCGGTCGTGCGCAGGAACAGCCGCGGGCGCAGCTCCCACCGGACCACGTTCGCCCACTGGTTCAGACGCAAGGGGAGGTCTCGGTAGCTCTGGATCCAGCGCGCGAGGTACTCGCCGAACACCGTCTCGCTGGTGGGGCGGATGATCGCCGGCTCCTGGAGGTCGCGGCCACCTGCCTTGGTCACGATCGCGAGCTCCGGGCTGAAGCCGTCGACGTGCTCGGCTTCGCGTCTGAGATGCCCCTCGGGGATCAGCAGCGGGAAGTACACGTTCTCGGCGCCGGCATCCTTGATCCGCCGGTCCATCTCCGCCTGGAGGTGCTCCCAGATCGCATATCCCCACGGGCGGATCACCATTGTGCCGCGCACCGGGCCGGTCTCGGCCAGCTCGGCCTTCGCGATCACGTCCTGATACCAACCCGGAAAGTCGGTGGCCTGCGGCACTAGCACTGGCATCGCGCCCAGATTAGGCGACCAGTTCACAGGCGCATGCTCACCCCGGGGGCGGATTCGCCGGCCGGGGCGATGAATCTCGCGACGGCGGCCGGTCTTGTGTGGTTGTAGCTACCGACGACCACACGCTAGGAGACTCGATGTTGACCCTCTATGAGCATCCGTTTGCGCTCTACTGCCAGAAGGTGCTGATCGCGCTCAACGAGCTTGGTGTGGCGTACGACGTGCTCGAGGAGCAGCGCGATTTTGACCGCGCCGACCTGGCCAAGCTGTGGCCGCCGGCATCGATCCCGGTGCTGCGCGACGGCGATCGGGTCATCGGCGAGACCTCGATCATCATCGAGTACGTCGCGGGAGAGCGGTTGGTGCCCTCATTGGACGCCCGGCTGTGGGATCGCATCTGCGATCAGTACATCTCCGACGCCGTACAGACGATCGTCTTCGACACGATCCAAGCGCGCTTCGACGAGAGCGCTGTCCAAGCGGCCAAGGACCGGATCGACATGGCTTACGGGATGCTCGAGTCTCAGCTCGCCGCCCACGAGTTCGTCGCCGGCGACACGTTCACGATCGCGGACTGCGCCGCGGCGCCGGGCCTGTTCTACGCCTTGGCGATCCACCCGTGGAACGAGCGCACGCGCCCGGAGCTGACGCGGTACTACCGCGCATTCGCCCAGCGGCCGTCCTACGCCACGGTGATCGAGAACGCCCGGCCCTACCGGGAGCTGTTCCCGCTGCCCTGGCCGGCCGACTTCGACCGCTACCACTCGGCGAGCGGAGGATGAGCCCCGGTTCTAGATGGCGGTGCGGCCCCCGTCGACGGCGATCGTCGCGCCGGTGATGTGCATCATCGAGCTTCGCGCGGGCTGATCAGGCGCGGATCAGCGCACCGAGACCGTCAGGGTCGGTGAGGACGTCGAAGCCAACCGGCCGGCCGTCCAGCAGCGCGAACGGGGTGCCGCGCGGATCTTGCTGTTCGAAGACCTCGTCGATCTCGCGGACCCACGGCTCATACCGGCCGTTCTGGACGGAGGCGACATAGTCGGCACCGGTGAGGCCGGCGTCGGCGCCGAGCGCCAACAGGTCTTGGGTCGAGAAGCCGCCGCTGTGTTCGGGCGGCTGGTTGGCGAACAGCTCGCGACGCAACTCGTCGAAGCGCCCAGCCCCCGCAGCGATCGCGAGGGCATTTGCCGCGCGGACCGATTCGGGCCCGAGGAACGACCGGATCCGGTACTCGACGGCGACCGCGCCAGCGGCGATCTCGCGACGCAGCAGATCGCCGGACGCGTCCTCGAACTCGCGACAGTACGGGCACTGGGGATCCTCGAACACCACCAGGCGGCGCCGGGCACCTTCACTGCCGACTAGTACGCCGCCGTCAGCGGTGTGACCGGGCGGCGCTTCGGTCGCTTCCATAGGTCGTGGCGATCACGCTTGGTCGGGGAGTTCTGGCGGTAGCGGTTGGAGGATCTCGAGCTCGAACCGTAGCTGACGCACCAGTGGGTGAGGTCGTCGGTCATCGCTAGTGTCCGAGCAACCCGGCGACGGAGTTGACGGTGATCGCCACAATCACAGTTCCGAACAGGTAGGACAGGAGCGCGTGACGCAGGGCGCTGCGACGGATTCGCTTTCGCGTCAGGTCGGTGTCTGACACCTGGAAGGTCATGCCGACCGTCAGCCCGAGGTAGGCAAAGTCCCGGTAGTCGGGCTTCTCGCCGTGGAAGTCGATCCCCCCGTCCGGCGGGCTGTAGTAGAGCCGGGCGTAGCGCAGCACGTACACCGTGTGGACGGAGATCCACGCCAGCGCAACGCTCCCCAGAGCCAAGGCGGTGAGGAGACCACGCGCCGTGCCGTGATCGTGGCCTGCCCTGGCCAGCGTGAATGCGACCGCGAGCAAACTCGCGATCCCGGCGCAGATCAACACCGCTTCGGCGGCTACGCGGGATGCGTCCTCGGCGCGCGCGATCCTCGCGGTCGCCTCGGGATCGGCGCGTCCGATCGTGAGCCACGCCCAGACGACGAACACGAGCGCCGCGACGTCGAACCCGCACAGGGCGGCTACGTACCAGGACGCTCCGATGATCAGCGCAACCACTGCGGCGACCACGCCCGCGGTCAGGCTTACGATCGCACGCCTTGCCGCCAACCCGGACCGCCATCGGTGCTGGGAGGAGGAGTTGTCGACGGCCGGCTACCCGATTACCCGCAGGTCAGGTGCCACGAGCGCGTCGTTCGGGCTCGCGCTCGCGTGTCACGTGCCCCCTGCGCGGCAATGAACGGTCGCGGCCCGGCGTCCGCGTGTGATCGCGCAGCCGAGTAGGTGAGGGATCGGCATCGAGAAGGGGGAGACCACCACCCGATGGGGACGGAGGCGCAGGCGGACGGCCGGGACCACCCCCGCCGCCCTGGTCTGAACCATCATCGGAAGGCCCCGGGGAACGACGCCGGCACAAGACCGCCGGAGCCAATACGACGGCCAGGATAACCAGTAACCCCAGCAGTCCGGGGATATTCACTCCGCCTGCCCCTGAGCTCGTGGGCATGAGGAAAGGATACAAGTGCGCGTCCGTCCCGCGCAACGCTCGCACGACAATCCCGAGCTAGTGGCCGGTGCGCTCGCGGTGCTTGCACCCCGGCCAGCAGCAGGGCCGGCGCTGGCCTTCCTCCAGCTCCTCTTGCGTGCGGCGGATGCGGCGCTCTCGGGTGGTGGCCTGCTTTGCGTCCTCCACCCAGCAGATGAACTCGTTGCGGGCCAGTGGCGTGATGTCCTTCCAGGCATCGAGCGCCGTCGCGTTGGCGATCAGCGCCACTCGCAGGTCCGCGGGCAGCTCGTGGACCACCCCGCCGGGAACGCTCTGATCGCTCATGGGCCCATCGTAATCGGACGCGTTTGCGGCGTCTGAGGCCGGGTACCGATTGAACGCCGTCAGCAGACATGATCGAAGGGGCAGCCGTATGCATCCGCGTAGTCAAAGTAGATTGGTCGCCGCCGCGCGGCGCCTGATCGCACAGCGCCGCACCGCGCGAGCCGCAGCTTCACCCAGCCCTAAACGCCCCGGCGGTAGCAGCAGGCCGACGCCGAGGTCGCTCGTGATGCGCCGCGAGCTCGACGCGTTCCGCCGAGCCCAGGGCATGACCTACTGGCATCACGACCACCGGGGCAACTCCCAGCGCGCTTGACCGCGATTACTCATTCGCCCCGGAGCAAAGCTGATAAAGTCGATCAAGGTTGTGTAGATACTGGTCAGCCACCACATCGGCGCCAGGCGTCTGCACGGTCTCTCTCCTCTCTGCTGCCGGCCGGGACCCCGTTTGCCCGGCCGGCAGCAGACATGATGCGGCCCAGTCAAGCGGGTCGGGCAGCCGGGTCGGGCGCGGCGAGCAGGATCGCCCCGACGGTCACCATCACGTAGGCAAGCACTCGAGCGACTCCGAGCGCGCCCGACGGCACGGGCTCGTGCAACACGATCGTGCCCGCAGCGATGGGGAGGGCGTTGGTGCACAGCGTCGCCAGACCGGCGACGGTCAGCGCGGCTCCCCGCTGGTAGCCGAGCTGAAGCAGCGAGGTTCCGAGCGTGTATCCGATGATCAGCGTGACCACGAACGCGAACCGCGCGCCGCCCTGGGTCGCGAGCTTCGTCGAGACGTCGCCGATCGAGAACAGCAGGCCTCCCGCAACCCCCTCGGCGACGGCGAGCGCTCGCCTTTTACGGCCGATCAGCAACACGACTCCGGCGAGCACAGCGGTGCCACCCAGCCACACGAGAATCCCCGCGGTGGAGCCCCGTTGGCCGCCCCCGCTGCTGCTCGCCAGCGACACGGCGAGCAGCACCAGGCCGAACACGGACAGGACCACACCGCGTAGCTCCCGGTGGGTCAGCCGCCGGTCGCCGAACCGCGACGACACGAACGCAAGCACGCCGATGCCGCCGGCACCGATGCTCTGAACCAGCGCGAGCGGTGCCAGCGCCAGCGCCGCGGCGTAGGACGCGAACCCGCCGGACTCCATGGCGAAGCCGCTCAACCAGCTGCGATCCGTCAGCAGCAGATGCAGCGAATGCAGCGGCCGGCGGACCGACAGGCACGGCAGCGCCGCGGCCGCGTCGTGCTCTCGCAGGTAGGCGATGTTCGTCAGCGTGGCCGAAATCGCGGCGAGCACGATCGCTATGGCGGTGCGAGCGTGCATGCCTGCCGTCAAGCCTAGCCGGGCCGGGTTGCGCGATGATGACGGGATGATCCCTTCTCGTGTGTGGTGCGTCGTGGTGCTCGTCGTCGGCTTGATCGTTCTCACGGCGTGTGGCAGTTCGAGCACCTCCTCGTCATCGTCGAGTGCCGGCGGCTCCGGAAGCGGTGTCGCCGCCGCGCGGCAGAAGTGTCTCGACGCCACGAAGAACATCCAAAACTCGACTGCGCGGTCGACTGCGGAAGACGCCTGTAATCAGCTCAGCACGAACAACGCGCACGTGAGTGAAGCGCTCAGCAAGGCCAAGCGAGCCTGCCTCGACGCCGCCGGCAACATCCCGATTTCCTCGCTCAAGCACTCGGCCGAGGCACAGTGCAGGAAGATCACGGCGCCATAGCCCAGGGCCCTAGACGCTAACCCGCTGCGTCTCTCGCCGCCCGTAGCCGCGTCTGGGGATGGGGTTGCGGCGACCGGGGTCGCCGAGCAGCTGTAGCAGCTGAGCGCGGTCGGGTCCCGCTGGGCGTGATCGTTCACTGTCGCCGGCGAGCTCGAGCATCCGCTCGACAAACGGTTGGTTGGTGAACGTCTCACGTAGCGGGGTCAAGCAGCAGCGGGACGCGAGGAACGCACGGAATGCGTCGGGGTCGCGCGGAACGGCGGCTAGGAGCGCCTGTCGCTGCATGGCTGATGAGTCAGTTCGCGGCGCCGGCTCGAGTCCGTTACGCAGGGCCTCGATCTCGCCGATCCGCGCTCGGTCCTCCTCGACATTCTCTCGATACCACGGCACCAGCTCGGACTCGGTCACGGCATCCCAGGCCTCGGCGAACCCGACCGGGTCATCCAGATGTGCTCGGATCACGTCTCGCAGGTTCTGGACGTGCATCAGTCCAAGGCTCATCCCACGCCCGTTCGTAGGGTTCGTGCAGGCCGCCGCGTCGCCTACAGGCGCGATGCCAGTGGCGACGGGCCGGTTGTCGACGGTGAATCGGCGGTAGCGGTCGGTCACTCCGCCCATCGCGATGACGCCGCTTATCGGCTCGCCGTCGAGCCAGTGGGCATGTCGCGGACAGGCGGCCACGACTCTCGCCCAAAGGTCGGCGTCGCGTAGCCGTTTGAGCGGCGCGTCCCCGGCGGAAGTGAAGACCGTCACCGACCACGTGTCGTTGTCGCCCGGCAATGTGAGCAGCGAGAACGTCCCCACCGAAGTGAGTAACGACGCCTTGTACTGGGGCCTGTCGCCGTTGTGGGAGCGAAAGTAGCGGGTGTAGTAGATGAAGCCCGAGTCCTCGTTCTCCTCGTGTATCGGGCCTGTGCCCGCTTCCTCGAGCCAGCTGGGAAGCCGTGAGCGCCTGCCCATCGCGTCTACGACAAGGTCGGCCCGAAGCTCATCCCCAGCCTCGGTTCGCACGGCCCCGACGTGCGGGATGCCGTTGCGGGCGTGAACCACAACTCCTCGGATGGAGACACCGCGATGGATCCGGAGGCCTGGCTCGTCATCCGCCGCGCGGCTCAGAACATGCTCGAGCACGGGTCGTCGCGCGGTGATGGTCTTGAACCGTTCGTCTCCGTTACGCGGTGTGCGATCACTGATCGTTGGCGGCATGAGACACAAGGGATCGAACCGCAGCCCGCCAGCGGCTTCGAGGGCGGCGAGAACATCGGGCAGCTCCTGCTCGAGCACGATGCGCCCGCGCGACTGCAGGTAGTGGGGTTGGCGGAACTGCGTCACCCCGGCACGCGTCCAGTGCTCCCATGCCTCCTGCGGCAAACTCGGCGCCGGCTCGGGATCGCGCTCCACGATCGTGACGTCGTGGCCATCGCGGCACAGGAGCATCCCCGCGGCCAACCCACACACGCCAGCGCCCAACACAATGATTCGCGATCCCGTCATCGTCCCGAACAGCCCCTTGTTTCGTCTTGTCGCGTTCTGCACCGATCTACGGAGCAAACAAAGGTTCGGTTCCCGGGGCGCCGCTGAGGTGTGACATTCGCACGGCCCCGACTCGGACCGAGAAGCTTGCGAGCGCACGCTTGGCCCGCACGACTTCTTGGTCATGATGCGGCTCGTATGAATATGAGCCCCTGACTCCGGCCGAGACGCGGTGCACTGGTGGACCGCGCGGCAGATGACTACGTCGATGCGCACGGGGGAGCTGTCGGCGCGCGACGTGATGACCCGTGCATCTAGCCGACGAACGGAGGCTCGAGGCCATCAAGAGCCGCCGCGGCTGAGACGGCGATCGTCACGCTCCGCGCCCGGAGGAGGCGCTCGCGGAGGCCGCCTGCAGCCCGACGAGCGTGCCGCCAGACGTGCAGGAGAAACCGCACGACCGGAGCGCCGTCTCCGGCGAGCGGGCACGCCGGTGCCGGCTGTCGGCCGCACGGTCCGACCGAGCGCTCCGACCGCGCCAGCACCGTGTTCGAGGGACGTCGACAGGGACGACTCGGCGGGCGCGGGATCAGCGCGCTGGCCGCAGGCCTGTACGGTCAGCGCGAGTACCCGATGACGGAGTCGGCTGCCGCAATCCGAGTCATCGACCGGCGGTCGCTCGCCGCTCGGGCCCCTCGCCCGGACTCCCGATCGGCGATCAAGCGACCTTGACGACACTGTGGCCGGGATCCGCACGAGGGTACGGCTCGACCGCATTTGCCGACAACGTGCCCATAGTCGACAGCCTCGTTGTACAACGGCTCAAGGCGGCAGGGGCAATCATCGTCGGTAAAACGAACACGCCGGAGTTCGGTGTCGGCTCGCACACGTTCAACGAGGTGTTCGGCACCACCCGGAATCCGTGGGCGCTGGACCGCTCGGCAGGCGGCTCGAGCGGCGGGGCGGGCGCCGCGCTGGCCGCGGGCCTGCTACCGCTCGCCACCGGTTCCGATCACGGAGGCAGCATCCGCAACCCGGCGTCGTTCAATAACGTGGTCGGTCTACGGCCGTCGCCAGGACTTGTGCCTGACGAGCGGTCAGACCGACGTGCGGGATCTGGCTCTAGTTGTGGGGCTGATGGCCCGTGCCATCCTCAGCTGGACTAGTCGAGCACGCGGATATCAGCGATTAGGTCTGTCAACGCTCGATAATCGACCTTATGTAGACCTCTACGGGACGAAATCGAGCAGGAATCGAGAAGCGCGGGTGACGCACCGGGACTACGTTGATCGCCAGTTGCGATTCATCGAATGCTCCCGACCAAAGGACCTGCCATGACCTCCGTGCAATCCATCACCCTCGAAGTCCCGGACCCCTCAGCAGCTCAGACGTTCTACGACGCCGCCTTCGGATTGGGCACTCAGCTGGGCTTCCGCGCCTCGGACGCACCGACGAGCGGTTTTCGCGCGTTCACGATGTCGCTCGTGGTCTCGCAGCCGGCCAACGTCGACGGGCTCATCCGCGCTGCGCTCGGAGCCGGCGCGACGCCGCTGAAGCCCGTCAAGAAGAACTTCTGGGGCTACGGCGGCGTCGTCCAGGCGCCGGACGGGGCGATCTGGAAGGTCGCGACGTCGTCGAAGAAGGACACCGGCGCCGCGACCCGGCAGATCGACGACGTCGTGCTGCTGCTGGGTGTTGCTGACATCGCGGCAACCAAACGGTTTTATGTCGACCAGGGGCTGGAGGTCGCCAAGAGCTTTGCCCGCAAGTACGTCGAGTTCGACGCGCCGGCCGGGGCGGTCAAACTGGCCCTTTACGGCCGCCGCGCGCTGGCGAAGGATGCCGGCACCGCGCCGGACGGCTCAGGGTCACACCGGATCGTGATCGGAAGCGACGCCGGGCCGTTCACCGACCCGGACGGGTTCACGTGGGAGGCCGCTGCCTAGGCGGACCGCAGACGGTCGAGCGCGTCGGTCATAGCACTGCGATAGCGCTCGACGTTCTCCAGCTTGATCTGCTCGTAGCCGCGGATCGCGGCAGGTAGGGCCGCGATCTCGGCGATCTCCTCCTGCGTGTCCGGGGTCAGACTGCGTAGCGCAGTCTGGACGTCCTGGCGATATTCGATCACGAGCTCGCGTTCGATTCGTCGTAGCTGGGTGCGACCGAATGGATCGAGTGGAGTCCCGCGCAGCCTGCGGGCCTCGCGCAGCGCGCGGAACAGCGGTGGTGCCGTGCGCTGCAGCTTGAGTTTGCGCTTCATGCCCAGCGCTCGGAGCATCGGGGGATGCAGCAGTACCTGAACCTTGGCGCGCTCGCCGAACTCGCGCTCGAGGCGAGCGCGCTCGAGCTCGTCGAGGTGCAGCCGGGCGACCTCATACTCGTCCTTGTAGGCCATCAGCTTGTATAGACCGCGCGCGTACGCGTTCGTGATCACCGGGGCTCGATCGGGCAGCCTTCCGCGCTCGGTTGCGTGCACCTGCGCCACCGCGTTGACGTAGTCGATCGCATAGCGCCGGTTCTGGTAGCTCGCGAGGTCATTCGCCAGCCGTTCGACGTGCTCGCGCAGGCGTGAGTCGTTCAGTTCGAGCCGCTGAATCGCGGTGGAGAGCTCACGGTCGAGTGCCGGTGTACGAGCTCGGGCTGAAGCGGAAGGCACCGAGCGCGACAGGGCCCGTTCAACCGCGAGCCGATCGATGACGGCCGCGCGCCCCCAGTTGAACGCCTCGATGTTCTGCTCCACAGCCGCACCGTTAAGCTCGATCGCGCGCTCGATCGCGTCGGCCGAGACCGGCAGGCAACCGTGCTGATAGGCCGCGCCGAGCATGATCGTGTTCGTCGGCATATGGTCACCGAAGACCTGCTCTGCGATCTGCCGTGCGTCCAGCCACAACCCGTCGGCCCGACGGCTGTTTCCCTCAACCTGAGCCACGATCTCGCTCACCGGTGTGGCTTGCGCGCTGGGGTCGGTGACGTGCGCGGTCGTCGGCATCGTGCCGAGATTTCCGACCGCGACCGTGCGCTGCGCATCGAGCGTACGCAGCGTGTCGGCGGTCGCCATCCCAAGCAAGTCGAGCCCGATCAGAACGTCGACTTCGCCCGGCCCGGAACGCAATGAGCCGACATCAGCCGCGGGTCCGATGCGGATGTCGGAGATCACCGCGCCGCCCTTCTGCGCGAGGCCAGTCTGGTCGAGCCCTGATGCCCACTTTCCGTCGATCAAGGCGGCCATCTGGAGGACCTGGGCGATCGTGACGACTCCGGTCCCGCCGACCCCCGGCATCCGAATCAGGACGCCACGCTCGAGATCGATTAGGGGAGTTGGCTCGGTCAAATCCACGTCCGGGATCTCGACCCGCGCCCGCCGTGGCGCGGTGCCCGGAGTCACAAGCAGAAACGACGGGCAATCTCCCTCCAGGCACGCGAGATCCTGGGTGCAGGACGATTGATGGATCGCGGTCTTGCGACCGAACTCCGTGTCGACCGGGACCACCGACAGGCAGCTCGACTTCTGGCCGCAGTCGCCGCAGCCTTCGCAGACGCGCTGGTTGATCCAGGCGCGCTGCGCCACGTCGGGGAGCTTGCCGCGCTTGCGCAGCCGTCGCTCTTCGGTCGCGCACCGGTCGGTGTGAATCAGAACCGTTACGCCGTCGAGCTCGCGGAGCTCGGCGAGTGCGGCCTGGAGGCCGTCGCGGTGGCGAACCTCGGCGATCGGTGAGAGCTGCGCGCCCGCGAAGGACTCGGGATCCTCCGTCGTGACCACGATCCGGCGGACCCCTTCGAGCTCCAGCCAGCGGGTCAGCTCGGGGACCTGCATCTGACCGGGGGGCGTCTGGCCACCGGTCATCGCGACCGCGCGGTTGTACAGCAGCCGGAATGTGATCTTCACGCCGGCGGCTACCGCAGAGCGAATCGCCAGCGAGCCTGAATGGAAGAACGTGCCATCACCAATGTTCTGGACGTAGTGCTCGTCACTGGTGAACGGAGCCATCCCGATCCATTGCGCGCCCTCACCACCCATCTGCGGCGCCCCGAGCAGGTGCCCACGCTCCCCCGCCGGGTCGAGCGCAACCAGGGCGTGGCAGCCGATTCCCGCACCGACGAGTTGATCTTCGGGCGACCGCGTCGACAGGTTGTGGGGACAGCCGGAGCAGAAGAACGGCATGCGAACTGCGGCCGGCGGGACAGCAGTCGGCACGCGCTCCTCATGCGGCAGGCCGAGCTGGCGCCTGAGTACCCGAGCGATCGTGTCGGAGTCCAGCGCGCCGGCCAGCGGCAAGAGCTGATGACCGTGCGCATCCCGCTTGCCGAGGATCTGTGGAGGATCCGCACCGCCATAGATCGCGTCTCTGATCTGGCGCTCGACGAACGAGCGCTTGTCCTCGAGGACGAGGACGGTGTCGACGTCACGGGCAAATTCGGCTACGTCATCGGGATGTAACGGCCAGACCATCTGCAGTTCGACCAGCCGCAGGCCCAGCGGCTCCCAGTCGTCGGGGCCGGCGAGCCCGAGCTGCTCTAGCGCTCGCAGCAGCGTCCGGTGGACCGGGGCAGGCGCGACGATCGCGGTCTGCGGTCGGGCGGGCTCAAACGTGATCCGGTTCAGGCGGTGCTCGCGGCCGTAGGCGATCGCCTGCTCGGTGCGTGCGCCCATCAAGTCGGCTTCCGCAGCCACGGAGCTGGCCCCGATCAGCATCGGCGGGCCCCCTCGGCTGCTCGTCGGTGGCATCGGAACCTCGTCGCCGAGGTCCTCGATCGAGACGACCGCTGAGGAGTCGGCGACGTCCGCGGTGATCTTCATCGCCGTCCACAGTCCCGCCAGGCGTGAGAGCGCGACGGCGTGCAGCCCCAGGCGGACGGTGTCCGGCACCGAGCCGGGCGTGAACAGCGGCAGCACGAGGCTTTCGGCCATCAACTCGCTCGAGCTCGGCAGCGTCGAGGACTTGCACAGCGGGTCATCCCCGATCAACGCGACCGCGCCACCGAGGTGCGCCGTGCCACTCGTGTTCGCGTGGCGGATGGCGTCGGCTGCACGATCGAGTCCGGGGGCCTTGCCGAACCAGTAGCCGGTGACGCCGTCGACGCTCCGGCCGGCCAGCTCGCCGACGAGCTGGCTGCCCGACACAGACGTCGCCGCGAGCTCTTCGTTGACGGCCGGTTGGAATACGACTCCGGCCGCCGCGAGGTGCTGCTCGGCCTTGACGAGTTCACGGTCAAAGCCACCGAGCGGCGAGCCGGGGTATCCCGACACGAACCCGCCGGTGTTCAGACCCCGGGCGTCATCGAGGCGGCGCTGCTCGAGTACGAGCCGGACCAGCGCCTGGATACCGGTCATCAGCGCCGGTCCCTGGGCGGCGGTGTAGCGGTCTTCGAGCGCGACGGACGGCAGGTTCATGAGGCGGCAGAGTCGGGAGCCGAGACCCTACCGGAGGGTCACCGGGGCGGCTTTCCCTCGCGGAGCTGCTCGAGCGCCTTGGCGAGCCGGCGCTCACGGGTCTCGGGCTTCTTGGACTCGGCGATCCAGCGGGCGCACTCCTTGCGGTGCGTGTACGACAGCCCGTCGAAGCCGGCCCTGGCCTTGGGGTCGCCCGCCAGCGCCGCCGTCAGCTCCTCGGGCAGCTCGACCGCGCGCTCCTCGGTGTCGAGCACCAGCTCGACCCGGACCTCATCGCCCGCCTCGACACCTGCGGCGCTCCGCACCGACTTGCTCAGCCCGACCAGGAACTCGCCGCCCATCCGAGCCACACTGCCCCGCCAGCTGTAGCCGTTGACCGTCGCTTTGACCGGGAAGCGCTTGGCGCCCTGGCCGATCGCAGCGACCTGGTCGTCGTCGAGCACGATCGCCGCCGCGGGTCCGCGGGGCGCAAGCGTGGTGGTGAACGAGAGTGGAGCGGACATCGGACTCCCATCTGCCTTATTGGTTGATGCGTAGCGCCAGCTGGTCGGGAGGCTGGGCCTCGGGCCGCGCGTCCTCCCCACCGGCCGATCGCCGGCGGCCGGCTTTACGCCAGTGGCCGATGATCTGGCGCGCAGTCGCGTGGCGATACCCGGCGGCATGCGTGATCGGGTGAAAGTGGACGCGCTGGTCGGTGATCTCGAGCACCTCGCCGTAGATCTGCCGGCCACCGATCGATGTCTTGATGATGTCCCCGGGTGCGATCGCTTCGATCCTCACTCGTCGATGATCGCCATCGGACCGGACGACTGGGCATCAGAGGATGTGCTCCAGCGCCGCACGCAGGACTCGGGCGTAGGCGCGCTGTCCAGCCGCGTTCGGGTGAAACGACCCGGTCACGGCCCCGGGGCGCTTGGCCTTAGGTGAGACGAAGAAGTCCACCCATTCCTGGCGGGCGCACAGCTCGTGGTGGGCGAACTCGTGCCGGACGTCGACGAAGTGCACATGGGCCTGGGCTGCCGCGGCGGCAATCGTCCGGTCCAGTACCCCGCCGGCGGCACGCATGAAGCGCTGGGCGCGCTGGTCGAACACCAGGTTGAGCTTGCGACAGCCATGCTCGGGAAACAGGTTCGGGTAGTCGAGCACCACGATCTTGGCCTGCGGCCCGGCCCGCTCGCCGATCGCCTCAAACGCCCCGGTCAGCGTGCCTCGCAGCGCCTCGATCCCGCCCAGAATCCGGTGCGCGGCGGGCGGCCGGTAGCAGCGGCTGTGGTGCAGACGGCCGTAGAGGCGCGTGCACTGTGCGAGCACCTTCACGAACCCAGCATCGTTGCCGCCGATCGAGATCGTCACCAGCTGGGCACGGCGCAATCTCGGGTGATCGATCTGCGGGATCTCCCCGAATCGCGATCGGCTCAGGACGTCCGGCGCGGTCGCGCCGCTGCACGCGTAGAACGCGCGGACGAGGCGGATTCCGGGCAGCGACACCAGACGCGAGTACGCGCGCGTGGAGCGATGACAGTGATCGCGGCGCGTCGCCGTTCCGGATTCGTATGGCGGTACTCCCTCGCCGGCGGATTACGACTGGATCGGGTTTGACCCGCGCGGGGTCGGCTCGAGCCAGCCGGCCCTGACCTGCGATCCGAACTATCTGGGGCCTGACCGCGGCAACTACATCCCGACGACGAAGCGGCTCCTGAAGTACTGGAAGACGCGGTCCAAGGCGTATGCGGCGGCGTGTGCCGCACGCAGTCCGCAGCAGGCGGCGCTGCTCAAGCACGACACCACGCCCGACTCCGCGAGGGATATGGACAGCATCCGTCAGGCGCTCGGGCTCAAGCAGATCAGCTACTACGGCTTCTCCTACGGAACGTATCTGGGACAGGTCTATTCGACCCTGTTCCCGTCGCACGTGCGGCGGCTGATCATGGACTCCAACGTCGACCCGCGGAAGGTCTGGTATCAGGCCAACCTCGACCAGGACGTCGCGTTTGAGCGCAACATCAACATCTGGTTCGGGTGGCTGGCCAAGTACGACAGCGTCTACCACCTCGGAGCGACGCGGCAAGCGGTGTCGCGCCTGTTCTACAAGACCCAGTTCGGGCTGGAGGGCAACCCGATCGGCGGCGTCGTCGGTCCCGACGAGTGGAACGACATCTTCCTCGGAGCGGCCTACTACCAGCAGACCTGGCTGGATCTGGGCGGGCTGTTCGCCGAGTGGATCCACAATCCGGATGCCCAGTCGACCCAGGACGTGATCGACGCCTACCAAGGGGCCGATTCGCCGGGTGACGACAACGGTTACGCCGGGTACCTGGCGGTGACCTGCAGCGACGCCGCCTGGCAGCAGCCGTTCAAGCGCGTGCTGGCGGACAACTGGGCGGTGTTCAGCGAGGCTCCGTTCGTCACCTGGAGCAACGCCTGGTTCAACGGGCCGTGCAGCTGGTGGCCGGGGCGGCCCGCGACCCCGGTGCAGGTGAACGGCAGCCACATCAGCAATGCGCTGCTGATCGACGAGACGCTCGACGCGGCGACACCGTTCCCGGGCAGCCTCGAGGTCCGCAAGCTGTTCCCGCATTCGGTGCTGCTGGCCGAGCCGGGCGGCACCACCCACGCCGACTCGCTATCCGGCAACCTGTGCGTGGACGGCACGGTCGCGGACTACCTGACCACGGGCGCGCTGCCGGCGCGCAACAACAGCGCTCCGTGGGACAAGACATGTGCGCCGTTGCCCGTGCCAGATCCGACGGCTGCCGCGATGCCCGCGGCGGAGAAGGCGGCGAGTGGCGCCGCTCGATCGGTGACGCGCGGAGATCGGGCGCTCGGCCGGCTGCCTCAGGCGGCCGCGCTGACCGGCTGATCAAGCCATCTGCCACATCGGTGCCCGCCGGATCTCCGGCGGGCACCGATGTCGTGGCAGGTAGCATGGAAGCGATGCTTCACGGCAATCGCGTGTGTTGGTGGTGGCTGCGCCCCTAGCGCGGCCACGCTGACCTATGTTCAACGGGCTGCTCCTGAGCGCCCGTTGTCGACTCACACACGCCGCCGCTACGCGCTTCGGGAGGGTCCTCACTCAAGAGGAAGCGCATGTCACAAACAACGACACAGACACAGGACCGCAGCGCCGAGGCGTCGCTCGGCGAGGCGCAGGCTCGGTCAGAGCGGTTGGAAGCAGCGTTCGTCGAGGACCCCAGCGGCTTCCGCGTCCTGACCGGGGATCGGCCGACCGGCCCGCTGCACCTCGGCCACTACTTCGGAACGCTGCTCAACCGGGTGCGGTTGCAGGACCTTGGCGTGCACACGATCGTGCTCGTCGCCGACTATCAGACGATCATCGACCGCGACAGCCCGTCGTCCCTGGCCAGCGACGTCGAGGAGCTGATGGCCGACTACCTGTCGGTCGGCATCGATCCGGAGCGCTCGACGATCTTCGCCCACTCGCAGATCCCCGAGCTCAATCAGCTGCTGGTCCCGTTCCTCAGTCTGGTCAGCGTCCCCGAGCTCGGGCGCAATCCGACGGTCAAGGAGGAGCGCACGGCGTCAGGGCTGCCGGCGGCCTCGGGTCTGATGTTCACCTATCCGGTCCACCAGGCTGCCGACATCCTGTTCTGTCACGGCAACGTCGTGCCGGTCGGTAAGGACCAGCTCCCCCATCTGGAGATGACCCGGCTGATCGCCAGGCGGTTCAACCAGCGCTACAGCCCCGCCAAGCCCTACTTTCAGGAGCCCGAGGCGCTGCTCGGCGATGTCCCGTTGCTGCTCGGGACCGACGGCCAGAAGATGAGCAAGAGCCGCCACAACGCGATCGCGATCGGCGCGACCGAGGACGAGACCGCCCGGCTGATCAGGGCCGCTAAGACCGACTCCGACCGCCGCATCACGTACGAGCCAAGTCGCCGGCCGGAGGTGTCAAACCTCGTGCTGCTCGCCGCGTTGTGCCTGGAGCGCGATCCCCACGAGCTTGCCGACGAGATCGGCGACGGCGGGGGCGTCGCGCTCAAGCGGGTTCTGACCGACGCGATCAACGACCGTCTGCGTCCGGTGAGGCGTCGTCGCGCAGACCTGATCGCCGACCGCGGCTACTTGCGCGACATCCTCAGGGCCGGCACCGAGACCGCAAGGGCGATGGCGATCGACACGCTCGACGCCGTCCGCAAGCTGATGCACACCGCCTATTGAACACCCACGGCGGGCTCGTAGAACTGGGTCTCGCCGTTGCCGAACGACCAGTTCTCCGTGGCCGTCTCGATCACGGAGATCAAGACGTCTTGCGGCCGCACGCCCGGGCTGTCACCCAGCCGTTTCACGATCCGCTCGTACATCGCGAGCTTGGCTTCGACGCTCTTGCCGGGGGCCCAGAACACCTGGATCTGGACCAGGTCGTCAGATCGGTCGATGCCCAGGAACGGCCCGTAGGCGAACTCGTGGGCGCCGTGCTCGCTGATCGTCATGAACCGATCGCCGTCCTTGATCTGGACGGTTTCGCGCATCGCCTCGTAGATCTCGTCCAGCAGCGCCTGCTTGTAGTCCGGGCTCTTGCCTTCTCGGATCGCGATTCGGGTCACGGGCATGTTTGGCCTCCTGGGTCGGTGTCTGCGCATGCCATCCGTATCGGGCAGGGCATCCGTCTTACCGTCAACCTCGCGGCGGTTGCGGTGATCACGCATCACGAGCACATGCACGCGACGACGCCCAAGCCCGAGATGACGGAGTCCCAACGCAACGCGGTGGACTCGGCCAACAGCTACCTCGAGTCGCAGCCGTTCTCGAAGGCCGGTTTGATCAAGCAGCTCTCGTCCAAGTACGGCGAGGGCTACCCGAAGGCCGATGCGGCGTTCGCCGCGCAGCACATCCACGTCGACCGGAACGAGCAGGCGGTCAAGTCTGCCAAGAGCTACCTGCGCGACCAGTCGTTCTCGCGGCAGGAGCCTGACGGAGCTGACTTCCCAAAACGGAGAGGGTTCACGCCAGGTCAGGCGTCGTACGGAGTGAGCAACGCGTGCCGCTGATAGCCGCCGAACCGCCACAACCAAGGACACTCAACGGCAGACACGGATGAAGCGCTATGTCGTCTTCACCACCCAGGGTGGGGATGACCTCGGTGGCGCGATCGTTACTCACGCTAACCCCTGGGACTGCGGTGTCGCTAAGCGGTCCGCTTCGCGGATCAGCTCCATTCCCTTGCGGGTGAAGCTGATCGTGGTGCGAGTCATGGGCATGGCTAAGAGTTGGTGAAGAGCTTCTCAAGGCGCGGTCGATGCTAGCGCCAGTGCCAGCACGGATGCTGTCAAGCCAAAGTCAGGAAACGGCAATGTGAGCTCGTGGCTCATCGCTGCTGGTCACCTTCGTACAGCGGGCTCGAGCTCGCTGAACTGGCGCGCGGCCTCCAGCAGTCCGCCGTGATCGGCGCGGCAGCCCGGACACGATCTGAGATGGATCGCGGTGCCTGGGTAGGTCGCAGCCGGATCCTGGCCGGCCAGCTCCAGATCCACAAAGGCGTCAAGGATGTCCTCCCCGGCGGTGCATCCCGCGTCGCCGTCGATTGCACGAAGCAGATCGTCCAGGCGCTGGTGGCGAACGGCCATTAGGAGAGCGCGTCCTCGTCGATTACGGGATGGCCGGCGCTGGCGAGCGCGACCCGCAGGTTGCACCGCGCGTCGAACAGGTTCTTGTAAATGGCGTTGCGGTTCGAGCCCAGCTGCAGAGCGAGCACGTCGATCGGGATGTCGTTGAGCGCGATGGCGACGAACACCTCGCGCTGGCGGGGGGTCAGCGCCCCGATCGCCGCAGACAGCGTCTCCAGTTGCTCGCGTTGCTCGAGCTGGGCTCCCGGAAGCGGAGCTACCGAGTCCGGAAGCTGCTCCCAGGTCAGGTCTTCGATGACGGGCGGGTGGCGCCGCCAGGCGTGACGGGCGACCTTGCTGGAGAGCTCGAAGATCACGAACTTGTACGCCCAGGTGGTGAAACGACTGAGCCCGCGAAACTCGTCGAGCTTGCCGAGGATGCTGACCAGTGCGTCGTCGGCAGCCTGCTGCGCGAGGTCCTCGAATTCCGGTCCGGCGATCGGTCCGAGCTGGCCGCGACGCCGGCCGAGTTCGTGAAACGCGACCCGTAACAGCACCCGGTGCAGGTTGGCGATCGTCTGCTCACGGCGGGGGTGCCCTTCGCGCAACTGCTCGATCCACCGCCTGGACTCCGGGTCTGGCGTCGGATGCGCAGCGCCGCTCACCGCTGTGATCGTACGGGCGCTTCACCGGCGGTGTCATCGGTATGGCGCGCCGACGATCCAGCCGCCCGCGTGGGCGGGACGCTCGCTGGTCTCAACCAGCCCGACGGTGTCCCCCACGCCGATCGTCCCGGGCCTGATCACCCAGCAGTTGAGGGCGATGCGGGTGGCGAACCGGTCGCGGATCCGCAGCAGCACGCTGAGGTCCTGGGCGCCGGTGTCGGGATCGATCGTGGTCACGATGCAACGCTGGCGCAGGTTGAGGATTCCGATCAGCGCATCGCCGATCGCCAGCGCCTTGCCGGCCCAGCCTCGCTCCGCCCCGGCGGGCACCCCACCGAGCAGGAGGTTCGGCCGCAGCCTGCGCACGTCGGTCCCCAGCTCGGCGACGGCACTATCGGTCGCGACCAGCAGGTTGAGCACGTCGAACCGCTCGGGACCCTCGTAGCGACGTAGCACCGCCTGCGGCCCGGCGTGGCGGCGGATCAGCTCGGCCACCGCCGGGCTGCGCCACGGGAGCGAGTCGACGAGCGGCTCCCCGTCGTCGCCGGTGCGGGCCGGGATCGTCAGCAGCGAATGCCGGGTGCGACCGGTCAGCGGCCCATGCGGGGTGCTGACGTGGACCAGGCGATCGCCGAGGACGCCGTCGTCGGTGAGCTGCGCTTCCGCGAGCTCCTCCCCGCCCAGCGACTTGACCGGATAGCGCCACAGGCGCGATACGTGCATCGACTCCACTGCACATGTCAGCGGCCGCTGCCCGCTGCTTCTTACCGGTAGCGCCACGGTAAGAGCGTGGCAGGGCCCGCAACTGACCACGATGAGGTCGCCGTCACGTCGGCGACCACCTGAAACGCGAACGGAAAGGTTGATCATGGGATTGGCATGGCAGCAGGGGCCCCTGGCGCGAGGGGCGATCGGTAGGTTTCTGGTGCCCGAGCCGCTGCCCGAGCGGCTCCTATACGCCGAACCTCTCCGCCGGCGGATGCGCGTGTCTTTCGCCGAGGCCTGGATCGCGCAATCCGACGACGTCTTGCTCCTCCACGAGCCGGGTCGCTATCCGGTCGCCTACTTTCCCAAGGAGGACGTCGACGCCGACGTGCTGGCGCTGACCGACCGCACGACTCAGCACCCCGAGCTCGGCACCACGGCCTGGTACGCGGTGAAGCTCGGTGATCGGGAGGTCGCTCGCGGCGCCTGGGAGCACACCGAGCTGCCGCGGTTCGCGGACATGCTCGACGACCGGGTGGCGTTCGCCTGGCACGCGATGGACGCGTTCTACGAGGAGGACGAGCGGATCGTCGGACACGCCGCCGACGCCTATCACCGGATCGACATTCGCCAGACCTCGCGCGAGCTCACCGTGCGCAGCGGCGACGCGCAGATCGCCAGCAGCCGGCGCCCGTTGGTCCTGTACGAGTCGGGCTTTGCTGCCCGGTGGTACGTGCCCCGCGAGGACGTCAGCGAGGAGCTGCTGGCACCGGTCCAGCAGCAGACGTTCTGTCCCTATAAGGGCCTGTGCAGTTACTACGACATCGACCGGCTCGCGCGCGCCGCCTGGAGCTACCGCGACCCGTACCCCGAGGTGCAGCGCATCGGTGACCTGATCTCGTTTGAACCCGACAAGGTCGAGGTCACGATCGACGGCGAGCAGCTCCGGCTCGAACCCGGGCAGCACGTGGTGCCGCACGGCGCCGATCGCGGGCTGACTCCCGACGAGGTCACGCGGGTGTCTGTCGCTCCTTCGCGCGCGTAGCGCTGGTGGGCCGCCCCCTAGACCAGGTTGCCGCCCCCGTTGAGCTCGGCGACGGTTCCGGTCACATAGCCGTCGGCCATCAGGTAGACGACGGTCAGCGCCACGTCGTCGGGCGTCCCGATCCTGCCGACCGGCAGCTGCTGGGCGGTCGCTTCGAACATCGCCTCGCGATCGGCCTCGGGGATCCCGTGCCACAGCTCGGTGCGGACGATCCCCGGGGCGAACGCGTTGACTCGGATCGGCGCCAGCTCGACCGCCAACGTGCGGGCGATCGCCTCCATCGCGCTGCAGATGCCGGCGCCGACGAGCCACCCGGCCTGGGGTCGCGCGCTGGCGCTGCCGGAGGTCAGCGAAATCGAGCCACCCGGGCGGATCCGGGCGTGAGCGTGCTTGACCGCCGCGACCGCGCCCCACAGCCGGGTCTCCAGGAACACGCGCGCGTCGTCCAGGTCGAGCCCGTCGATCGGGAACGGACGCAGCGGCTCGCCCGCGGTGTAGACCAGGTGATCGAGCTCGCCGAGCTGCGCGAACAGCCGCTCGACGGACTCCTCGCTGGTCACGTCGATGATGTGGCCGCTGGCGGAATCGGGCAGCTCCGCCAGCGCGGCGTCGAGCCGCTCCTGGGAGCGCGAGGTGACGACCACCGAGGCGCCGTACTCGGCGGCCAGCCGAGCGGTGGCCAGGCCGATTCCGGCGCTCCCGCCGATCACAACCACCCGTTGGTCCTGAAAATCGATCATCAAAGTTCCTCGCTCGTCGAAAATTGAGTCGGGGACCTTATTTCACGAGACCCGGGTGATCGATATGCCTCCCCCAGGGACGATCGGTCAGACGATGACCGCGTCCTCGTAGCTCGGCCGCTGAGCCGCGCCGGCGTCGAACAGGTCCCACTGCTCCATCCAACGATGGGTCCGCTCGAACATCTCGCGGGTGTAGGGCTCGAACACGATCCGCTCGCCGGTGCCGAAGCGCCGCACGTCGGCCCCGTCGAGCAGTTGCTCGGGGATCTCGCGCAGCCAGAGCGACTTGTAGCGATCGGGCTCGATGTCGAGCTCGGATTGGGCCCGGCGCATCGCGCGGAAGTAGCGCTCTAGGTCCTCGGTGGCGACGTCCTCGCTGACCAGGAAGCCGATCATGAACGTGGTGTCGACGAGCTTGCGGAAGCCGGCCTGCTCGAGCAGGTAGTACTGGGCGCCGAACACGTTCGCGGCCTCGATCCGACGCTCGCGCATCAGCGTGACGCGGTCGAAAGGTCGGCCGACGAACGCGAGCTCGATCTGGTTGCGCGCCAGGAACGGCTCGAGGCCCTGGATCGCCGAGTAGTGGCTGCCCGAATGAAAGCCGACGCCGACTTCGGTGCCGGCGAGATCGCGGGGCTCGTGATACGGCGATTCGGGCGCGACGAAGATGCCCGACACGCACACGGAGTACGCCTTCCCCCACATCTTTCCGTGGCTCGCGGTCGCAGCCGCGTTGACCGCCCAGTGGCACGCCCCCGACACCGAACAGGCCCGGCCCTCCCCCATGTCCTCCAGCGCACCGCTGCGGACCGCCATCGGAGCGGAGTCGGCAGGCTGGACGGCGGGCGCACCTAGTGCACTGCCGCCCGCGAATCCCGCGGTCTCGAACACGTAGTCGAGACCTTCGTCCTCGAAGAAGCCGTGCTCGTCCGCAACCCACTCCTGCAGGCGGACGTGCGGCTGGATCCTGAACTGGGCCATCGGGGCCTCCTCACTTACGTTCCTGTCGGCGCAGCCCCCGGAGGCGCAAGGTTATTCCTCAAACCGCTTCCGGGCGACGTGTGCGGTCATAGAGTTCCCCTCAACGTTCGCCAGGACCGGGGGCGGACTCGGTTGAGAGGAGAGCAGATGCAGGGTTCACGGGACTACGAGCCTGTTCGAACTGGGCGACGTCGAGCTCCAGTTGGGGATGACGCTGCGCGGCGCGTTTCTGGCGTACAAGACCTACGGCACGCTGAACGCCGACAGGAGCAACGCGATCGTCTACCCGACGTGGTACTCGGGACGACACGCCGACAACGAGTGGCTGATCGGCGACGGGATGGCGCTGGACCCCGGGAAGTACTTCATCATCGTCCCGAACATGCTCGGCAACGGATTGTCGAGCTCGCCGAGCAATACGCCTGCTCCATACGACCGGGCCCGGTTTCCCCGGGTCACGTTCTGGGATCAGGTGCAGCAGCAGCACCGTCTCGTCACCGATCGCTTCGGGATCGAGACGCTGCCGCTGGTCACCGGCTGGTCGATGGGCGCCGGGCAGACATATCAATGGGCGGTGAGCTTCCCGGACATGGTCCAGCGGGCGTGTCCGTTCTGCGGCTCATCGAAGACCAGCGAGCACAACATCGTGTTCCTCGAGGGCGTGAAGGGCGCGCTGACCGCCGACGACGCGTTCAGAGGCGGCTGGTACGACGACATGTCCGAGGTCGGCAAGGGCCTTCGCGCGCTCGCGCGGGTGTACGCGGGCTGGGGGTTCTCGCAGGCGTTCTACTGGGACCAGCTCTACAAGCAGATCGGCTATTCCTCGCTGGAGGATTTCCTGGTCGGGTTCTGGGAGGGCTTCTTCCTTGACAACCGCGACCCGAACAACCTGCTGACGATGCTGTGGACATGGCAGAACGGCAACATCGGCGACACGCCGGGTTTCGACGGCGACCACGTCAAGGCGCTGAAGTCGATCAAGGCCAAGCTGGTCGCACTCCCGGCCGAGAAGGACCTCTACTTCCCGCCCGAGGATGAGGAGTATGCCGTCCAGTACATCCCCGACGGCACGTTGAACGTGATCCCCGGTGTGTGGGGTCACTTCGCGGGCGGCGGCATCAACCCCGGCGACACCAAGTACATCGACGACGTGCTCAAGAAGCTACTCGCCGAGTAGCGGCGGTCACCCGGCGGCGGCCGGCGGCTCCGGGCGCAGCCGCTGGTCCAGCCAGCCGAATGACCGCGCGTGATACAGCGTCCGCGCGCCCTGCTCACAGTGATCCCCGGCCCCCTCGGAGACCTTGAACTCGACGTAGGCGTGCTCGCACCGCAGTGCCGCCACCAGCCGCGGCGCCGAGGCGCTGATCTCGTCGCCTTCGGCGCTGCACACCCAGGTGGGGCAGGCGATCTGCTCGGCGTGGCCGGCGAGGCTGAAGGCGCGCATCGCGTCGGTCAGCGCCAGCACATCGTCGACGCCGTGGACGAGCAGGCCGCGACGCAGCGCCCATCCGGCGGTCGGCTTCGCCGCTGCGCGCTCGAGGATCTGGCGGACGGCCCACCGTGCGCGCCTGCGCCGCTCGGCGAACGTGCGAGCCAGCGGCGCGGGCAGGCGCTCCAACAGTGAGCCGTACAGGTCATACGAACCGCAGTCGGCGATGCACGCGGCCAGACGGCGCTCCCTGCTGGCGGCCCGCGGGGCGAGGTTGGCGCCCAGGCTGAGGCCGATCAGTCCCACCCGATCGCCGTCGACATCGCCCCGTGCCAGCGCGTGGTCGAGCACCGGCCCGATCACGTTCTCCCAGTCGGCGCGAATCGGGAGGCGCTGCTGGGTCAGCACCGCAGCCCTGCCCCGGTCCGTCGAACGCGAGCACGTTGTAGCCGCGGGCGAGCGCGGCGGCGCCGTTGGCGAAGTACAGCTCCTCCGCGGTGCCGTCGTATCCGCCGGTGAGGATCACGGTTGGCCGCGGCCGCCCATCGGGCGCGACCGCGAAGAACCACCCGGGCAGCGTCGTCCACTCATAGGGGATCTCGAGCGCTTCGGCCGGCACGTCCAGCAGCGCTGACGCATGAGTGAACGCCTGGCGCTGGGCGGCGTACGCCGACACCAGCCGCGGATCCAGCGGCGTGCCCATCAACATCACCCCGGCGGTGCGGTGATACGTGCAGGCCCGCAGATAGGCCAGGCGCGCGGACTCGCGGTTGCCGGCCTGCTCCTCGGCCGCGGCCAGCCGGACGGCTGCGGTCGCGGTCGCCGTCCACTGCTCATACCAGCTGTCGAGGCTGCGCTCGTCGATCCTGCGGGCGGTGGCGATGCACTCGCCGACGTCCGCTCCCCCGTACGCGGCCGCGCCCACCGCGCGCAGCAGTTGAGCGTCCAACAGCTCGTCTTTCAGCACCAGCCGGGTCACGACCCGCTCCCACGTGTAGACAGGCGTCAAACCCTATTGGGTGGGGCGGCGCAGATCCGGCCGCGGATCACCCGCGAGCCGGGCGTGCACGTGCATGTCGTGCCAGCCGTCAGCGTGCAGGACCAGCTGGCGCAGCGTGCCCTCGACCGCAAACCCCGCCGTCTCGGCGACCCGACAGGACCCGACATTTCCGGTGGCATGCAGGAGCTCGAGCCGGTGAAGGCCCAGCCGGTGAAACGCCCAGTCGCTGAGCGCGCACAGCGCCCGGCGAGCCACGCCGCGCCCGCGCGCCTCCGGCAGCACCCAGTAGGCGACCTCGCCCAGGCCGGCGTCGAGCTCGAGCCGGCGAAACCCCATCCGGCCTACCACCTCGCCGTCGTCCTCGGTCACGGCCCAGTCGCCGCCGGTCTCCGCCTCCCAGCGGTCGCTGCGCACACGGATCCACTCCTGGGCCTCGCGCGCGTCCATCGTGCGGGCGTGCCACTGCCCAATCTCCGGGTCCGAATAGGCGCGGACCAGCGTCGGCATATCGCCCTCGCGCCACGGTCGCAGGACCAGCCCGTAGCTCTCCAGCACGGGTTGCTCGGTGCGAGCCAGCGAGCCGGGCTCGACGACGGGACCCACGGTTTCGGGCATCGGGGGATTATCGGTCGCCCGCAGGACCGTCCGCGACGCCACCGAAGATCTCGCCGTGTCCGAACCCCGACGCTTGCTCGGACCAATCGCGCTGGTCGCAACGCTGGCGCTCGCCGTCGCCCCCGCGCGGGCGCAGGCGGCGCCGATACCGAGTCCCGGGCCGACCGGCGGCGCCCCGATCGGGGGCCTCGCCCCCACCCCCAAGCGCAAGCGGCGCATCCCGCCGCCACCGAGCAAGCACGCCAAGGGCACCTGGATGCGACAGGTGCTGATCACCGAGTACTGGCCGGCGCCGGAGTCGTGGTTCGTGGGGGCGCTGGTCAAGGCACCGGGCCTTCCTGGGCGCCACCGGATCGACTGGCTGTATTCGGCCAACGGGCTGTCGATGGAGGGCGATGGGATCGGGCTCGACGGCCGCATGTACCGGATCGATGCGCTCGGCGACGGCGGCTGGGTCACCAAGAACGGCAACCCGACCTCAGCTGGCAACGGGTTCTCGGCGGGTGCGCCGTACTGGCGCGCCGGCGGCTACTGGCAGGGCCGTGACGGCGGAGTCACGTTCCCGCTGCTGGCCGGTGGCTGGTCGGCGGGCGCCGGCCGGCGCTACGTGCCCCTGCCAGGTGTCACGTTCGCCGCCGGAGGAACGACCCGGCTTCGCTTCTGGCGCTCGATCGCAGTCGATCCCGACGTGATCCCGCTCGGCAGTCGCGTCTACATCCCCGCCTACCGCCACGACGGCTACGGCGGCTGGTTCGTCGCTCAGGACACCGGCGGGGCGATCAACGGCGCGCACGTCGACGTCTACCGGTCGCCGCCGCACAGCCCGACCGTCGGCGGCCAGGAGCTCACCGGCCAGCGCGTGTTCGTGATCCGCCCCCGCCGCTAACCGCTCGGAACCCCGCGGATAACGTCCCACTCGAGCGCTCTGGGCCCCACCGTGGGACGTTGGCCATGTGGGGCGTGATCAACGTCCCGAGCTAGCCCGCCAAGGCCCCCGGTGGGGCGTTAATCATGTCGTCGCCGCCGTCTGGGGCGATCTGTGGGCCCGAAGTCGCTTCGCAGCTCAACCCCGGCCGCTACCGGCACACCTGTGAAGCCCGCGGAGCGGGCTAGACTGCACTACCGATGGCCAAGCAGGAACGCATGGTGCGCATGGAGCAGCGGAGCCCGCTCGCTGCCATGCAACAGCTGGAGAGCCGCTCTGACGAAGAGCTCGAGGCCGAGACCCGGTATAAGGCCGCGGCTCAGGCGATCCTCGGGGCCCGGGCGGCTGAGCGCTACGACGCCAAGACCGCACGGGCGCACTTCCAGCGGGCGCTTGCGGCGGCCCGCCCGCAGGAGCGCCTGCAGCTACGCCGCATGGCCGACGCCTCGTTGGCGCTGGCCGAGCGCCGGGCCGATGACCTGAAGAAGGCCACCGAGCGTCTCGGCGTGGAGACGCCGACCAACCGCCAGCTGCGAGGCCTGCGGATCCTCGGGCTGGTCATGCCCCCGGCCAGCGCCGGGATCGCCGCCCGGATCCGCGGAATCGTGCTGATCATCGTTCTGATCGTGTTGATCCTCGCGCTCGGATTCGGGATCGTCTACGGCATCGGGCAGATCTTCGGCGGACTGTCGGTCCAACTTTCGATCTTCTACGGGATCGCGCTGGTGGCGGTCGTCCTCGGAGTGCTGGCGTACTTCGGGAGACGCAGACAGAAGCGCGCCAAGGCGCAGCGCGCGGAGCAGCTCGCCGGATCACGCTGAGCGACCGGCGCCAGCACCATGTGCGGTCGCTACACGCTCGCCACGCCTGATCCCCGCGACATCCGGGCCAGGTTCCCGATCGGCGAGGAGGTCGAGGTCCGGCAGCGCTACAACGTTGCGCCGGGCGACGACGTGCTCGCGGTCACCACCGACAAGGAGGGCGCGCCGCGGGGTCAGCTGCTGCGCTGGGGTCTGGTCCCTTCCTGGTCAAAGAGCCCCGAAACCGGCCTGAAGATGATCAACGCCCGGGTCGAGACCGCCGCCGAGAGCCGAGCGTTCGGACGGGCGTTCGAGCGCTACCGATGTCTGATCGTCGCCGACGGCTTCTACGAATGGCAGGCCAGCGGCTCGCGTGGCACGCCCAAGCAGCCGTTTCACATCGGCCGCGACGACGGTGAGCTGTTCGCGTTCGCCGGCCTGTGGTCGATCTGGTACGGCCCCGACGAACGCAAGCTCCGCTCGTGCACGATCCTCACCACGGCTGCCAACCCTGCGATCGCATCGCTTCACGACCGGATGCCGGTGATCCTGTCCCCCGAGCACGAGCGTGCATGGCTGGACGCCTCCACCCCGCGGGCCGAGCTGCACGACCTGCTCGGCGGTCTGAGCGCCGGGCGGACGGCGCTGCGGCCAGTCGGGCTCGCGGTCAACGACGCGCGCTACGACGGACCCGACTGCCTGATGCCGCCGGTTCACTCGGGCCAAGAGGCCCTGTTCTAGCCACACTCGCCCGATGACGCTGAACTCGCTCCTTGATGCATACGACACCGTGCTGCTCGACCTTGACGGCTGCGTGTGGCTGGGCGATCACACCACTCGCGCGGCTCCGCAGGCGATCGCGGAGCTCCGCGCCGCCGGTAAGCAGATCGCGTTCGTGACCAACGACGCTCGCCGCTCGCCCGAGGAGTACGTCCGCAAGCTGTGGTCGCTCGGCGTGCAGGCCTCCTTGGAAGAGGTCGTGAACGCCGGCGGCGCGATCCAACACGTGCTCGCCGAGCGCGGCCCCGGCAACGGCACCTACGTGATCGGCTCGCCGGCGGTATTTCGCCACGTGGCCGAGGCGGGCCACCGGATCGTCAACGGGACTCCCCGGGCAAACGAAGCCGACACGGTCGTGGTGGCCGGCCACGATGAGTTCCGCTTCGATGAGCTGCGCGACGCGATCGAGGCGGTGCTGCACGGGGCCGACATCATCGCCTCGTGTCGCGACCGGACGTTTCCGACCCACGAAGGGCTGCTGCCCGGGACGGGGGCGATCGTCGCGGCGCTCGAGTACGCCACCGGCCGGGAGGCGATCGCGGTCGGCAAGCCCGAGCCGCAGATCTTCATGACCGCGCTGGACCGGCTGGGCCCGGGACGCACGCTGGTGGTCGGCGACCGAATTGACGCGGACCTGGCCGGCGCGGCCGCGGCCGGACTGGACGGCGCGATCGTGCTCACCGGCGCCAGCAGCCGGGCGCAGGCGGAGGCTGCGGCCGATCCCGCTCCGGTGGCGATCGCTGACGACCTACACGCTCTGCTCGTCGCGACGTGAGGGCCTCGGTCATCGTCAACCCCTCGGCCGGAGGCGGCCGGGCGGCGCGCGCGCTCCCGGTGGTCGAGGCCGAGCTGGCCCGGCTGGGCATCGAGCATCATGTCGAGCGCACCCAGAGCCTCGACCACGCCCGTGAGCTGGGCCGGGCCGCGGCCGACGCGGGCGAGACTGCGGTCGCCTTCGGCGGCGACGGCGTGATCGGCGCCGTCGCCGACGCGCTCAAGCACAGCGACGGCGTGCTCGGTGTGCTCCCCGGGGGACGCGGCAACGACTTCGCGCGCGTTCTGGGGATCGCGCTCGAACCCCAGGCGGCGTGCTCGGTCCTCGCCACCGGCAAGGTATCGGCCTTGGACCTCGGCGAGGTCGGATCCAAGACGTTCCTCAGCATCGCCAGCTGCGGCTTCGATTCCGACGCCAACCGGATCGCCAACGAGACCCGTCTGATCCGCGGCAACCTGGTCTACACCTATGGCGCCCTGCGGGCGCTGATCGCCTGGCGCCCGGCGCGGTTCGAGGTCACGATCGACGGCGGGGAGCCGCACATCGTGGTCGGTTACACGGTTGCGGCGGCCAACGCCGGCGCGTACGGCGGGGGCATGCTGATGGCCCCCAACGCATCGGTCACCGACGGCCGGCTGGACGTGGTGATGGTCTCGCACCGGTCCAAGCTGACGTTCCTGCGCCGCCTTCCGACGCTGTTCAAAGGCGAACACGTTCGCCAACGCGAGGTACAGGTCGTACGCGGCGCCGAAGTCCAGATCAGCGCCGACCGCCCGTTCACGCTGTATGCCGACGGTGACCCGATCGCCGAGCTCCCGGCCACGGTCAGGGTGCTGCCGGCGGCCGTCAAGGTGCTCGTTCCGGCATGACGCTGCTCGACGTCAAGGTCGCCACTGCCCGCGCCGTCGGCGGACTCGCGCGCCGGGCCGGCCGTGGCGGCGGAACCAGCCTGCCGGGCAAGGTGCTGATCGCGCTCGAGCCCGACGCGATCGCGGAACTCGCCGGCCGGCTGCGGCGCGGATCAGCGGTGATATCGGCGACCAACGGCAAAACGACCACGGCGGCGATGGTCGCGTCGGTGCTGGAGGGAGGCGGCTTCACGCTGGTGCACAACCGGGCGGGCGCGAACATGGCCGGCGGCGTCGCCTCGACGCTGCTGTCGGCGTCCCGCAGCGGCGGGCGCATCGCCGGCGAGCTGGGGCTGTTCGAGGTCGACGAGTTCTGGCTGGACCGGGTCACGACGCAGCTGCGACCCCGGGCGATCCTGCTCGGCAACCTGTTCCGCGATCAGCTGGACCGCTACGGTGAGCTCGAGACGATCGCCGACCGGTGGGCCGCGGTCGTGGCCAGGCTGCCGCCGACGGCCCGGCTCGTGCTCAACGCAGACGACCCGCTGATCGCCGACCTCGGGCACGCGGCGACCAACGTGACCTATTTCGGGATCGAGGACCCGTCGGTCGCGACGGCCGAGATGCAGCACGCCTCGGACTCCAAGCACTGCCGGCGCTGCGGCGCGGCCTACGTGTACGACGCGGTGTACCTCGGGCACCTGGGCGTCTACCGCTGTCCGTCCTGCGGCCAGCGGCGACCGGTGCCGACGATCGCGGCGCAGCGGATCCGGCTCGACGGCACCCGCTCTGCCGGTTTTCGCCTGCTGACGCCGGCCGGCAGCGTCGACGTCGAGCTCCCGCTGCCGGGGCTCTACAACGTCTACAACGCGCTCGGCGCCGCGGCGCTGTGCGTCGAGCTCGAGACCTCGACAGACCAGGTCGCCGCCGGGCTGGGCCGGGTCGCCGCTGCGTTCGGGCGCGCCGAGCGCCTGCAGGTCGGGAACACCGAGGTCTCGATCCTGTTGGTCAAGAATCCCGCCGGCGCCAACGAGGTGCTCCGCACGCTCACGCTCGAGGACGGCGAGCTCGACCTGTTGGCAATCCTCAATGACCGCACCGCGGACGGCAAGGACATCTCGTGGGTGTGGGATGCCGACTTCGAGGTCCTGGCCCCGCGCGTCCGCACGGTGACGTGCTCCGGCACCCGCGCCGCGGAGCTGGCGCTGCGGATGAAGTACGCGGGCGTTCCGGTGGAGCGGCTGCGGGTCGTCCCAGAGCTCGCCGGCGGGTTCGACGCAGCGATCGGCGAGGCTCGAGCCGGGCGACTGTTCGTGCTGCCCACCTACACCGCGCTGCTCGAGCTGCGCGAAGAGCTGGCCACCCGCGGTCACCTTCCCCGGTTCTGGGAGGCTCGCCGATGAGCGTGATCTGGCACGACGTCGAATGCGGCGCCTACGCCGAGGACCTGCCACTGTGGCGCTCGCTGGCCGCCGAGTACGGCGATCCGGTGCTCGAGGTAGGCGCCGGCACCGGCCGGGTGGCGCTCGACCTGGCTCGAGACGGGCACCGCGTGACCGCGCTCGACATCGATCCCGAGCTGGTCGACGAACTCGAGCGCCGGGGCACCGGCCTCGATGTGACCGGCGTCGTGGCCGACGCACGGAAGTTCGAACTGGACGAGCGGTTCGCGCTGTGCATCGTGCCGATGCAGACGATCCAGCTGCTCGGCGGCGCCGCCGGCCGCGCCGCGTTTCTGAGTTGCGCAGCTCGTCAGCTCGTTCGGACCGGAGTGCTCGCGGTCGCGATCGCCCCGATGCTCGACCTGTTCGAGGTCGTCGAGGGCGGTCCGGCGCCGCTGCCCGACATCCGCGAGATCGACGGGGTCGTGTACGCCAGCCAGCCGATGGCTGTCCGGGCCGATACCGAAGGGTTCGTGCTCGAGCGCCGGCGCGAGCGGATCACGGGCTCCGGCGATCGGTCGGTCGACCAGAACGCGATCCGGCTGGATCGGGTGACGGTACCCCAGCTCGAGACCGAGGCAGCGGCGGTGGGGATGCGACCGGCCGGACGCACGGCGGTCGCCGCGACGGCTGATTATGTGGGCAGCGAGGTGGTGATGCTCCGTGTCTGAGCGCCAGCCCCTGCTGCGAGTGTGTGCGCTGTACCCGGATCTGATGAACATCTATGCCGACCGCGGCAACCTGCTTCTGCTCGAGCGCCGCTGCGCCTGGCGTGGGATCGGCTTCGAGTTGCAGTCCAGCCATCTCGGCGACGAGCTCGACCCCGACGGCGCTGACCTGTACTACATCGGCGGCGGCCAGGATCGCGACCAGCGACTGTGCGCGCTCGACCTCGCCGAGGTCAAGCGCGACGCCTTGCACGCCGTCGCCGACCGTGGCGGCGCGATCCTCGCGGTGTGCGGCGGCTACCAGCTGCTCGGTCGCTCCTACCAGCTCGGTGACGAGACGCTGCCCGGCGTCGGTCTGGTCGATCTCGAGACGGTCCGCGCCGACGGGCCCCGTCTGATCGGCAACGCGGCGATCGAGGTCGAGCTCGAGCCGGGCGACAAGCGCGTACTGGCCGGGTTTGAGAACCACGGTGGCCGCACCCACCTCGGGCCGGGCGCGCGGCCGCTCGGACGGGTGCTGTCGGGCCACGGCAACAACGGCAGCGACGGCTACGAAGGCGTCCACGACCGCGGCGTGATCGGCACCTACCTGCACGGTCCGCTGCTGCCCAAGAACTCGTGGTTCGCCGACTGGCTGATCCGAACCGCACTCGGGGCCACCGAACCGCTGGCGCCGCTGCACGACGAGCTCGAGGCCAGCGCCCACGCCGACGCTCGCCGGGCCGCGGGGGTCTGAGTTGATCGCGCGGCTCGGGCTGCTGGCCGGAGTGCTGCTCGCCGCGGTGGCGGCGGTGGGTTGCGGGGGCACCTCGATCAGCTCCACCACGACCGACGCCCCCGCACCCAAGCCGAAGAAAGCGCTTCCCGGCACCGGCAAGCCGCTGGTCACGATCGGCGACAAGAACTACACCGAGCAGTTCGTGCTCGGCGAGCTCTACTACCAGGCGCTGTCGGCGCAGGGGTTCAAGGTGATGCTGAACCGCAACATCGGCCCCACCGAGGTGACGCTCCCGGCGCTGCAGAGCGGCCGGCTGGCGATGTACCCCGAGTATCTGCAGACCTGGAACGACACGATCGCCGGGTACCGACATGGGTTCCCGACCGCGTTCAGGGCCTATCAGGCGGGCCAGCGCTATGCGCTCAAGCACGGACTCGAACTGCTGACCGCGACGCCGTTCAGTGACACCGATGCGATCGGGGTCACGTTCAACTACGCCACCCAGCACCGGCTACGCTCGCTCGGGGATCTGCGCCGGGTGGCGACGACCGTGACGCTGGGCGGCCCGCCGCAGTTGCAGCAGAGCCCCGACGGCCTGCCCGCGGTCGAGCAGGCGTACGGGTTCCAGCCGGCGGCGTACAAGCCGCTGGACATCGGCGCCCAGTACCAGGCGCTCGACCACGGGATCGTGCAGGCCGCCGACGTCAATACCACCGACGCCGAGCTGCTCACCGGCGACTATCGGCTGCTCGCGGATCCCAAGCACGTGTTCGGGTGGGGCAACGTGGTGCCGGTCGCCTCGGCGAAGGTGCTCGATGTCGAGGGGCCGGCGTTCGCGTCCACCGTCAACAAGGTCAGCGCGCTGCTCACGCTCCAGACGATGCGCCAGCTCAACGCGGCCGTCGAGGTCTCACACCAGGACCCGTCGAAGGTCGCTCACGACTTTCTGATGGCACACGGCCTGGTGCCCCCGTCCGCGCCGGGAGGTTGAGGTGAGCGGGCGTCGCCGTCAGCCGCTCGAGCCAAAGCCGCCGGCGCCGCGCTCGGACACCTCCAGCTCTTGCACCTCGACCACTTCGGGCGCGTGCACGCTGACCAGCACGAGCTGGGCGATCCGATCCCCGGCGGCCAGCGCAAACGGCTCGGACCGGTCGGTGTTCAGCAGCAGCACCTGGACCTCGCCCCGGTAGCCCGCGTCGATCAGCCCCGGGGCGTTGACCACCGAGATCCCGTGACGCCGGGCCAATCCCGAGCGAGGTAGCACCAGCCCGGCCTGGCCCTCCGGGATCTCGACGGCGATCCCGGTCCGGATCGCAGCGCGCTCGCCGGGTTGCAGTGTGGCCGGATCAAGCGCGTACAGGTCGAGGCCCGCATCTCCCGGGTAGGCGCGGGTGGGCAGGCGCGCGTGGCGCTCGAGCCGCCTGACCCGCAGGGGCATCACGAGTGTCCCGGCACTAGCGGGCGCTGAGCGCGTAGGGCTGGTAGCGCTCGACCAACGTGGCCGGCAGCCGAGCCGTCACCCTTACGCCCTCGGCGGTCTCTTCGCGCTCCAGGTCGCCGGCGATCGCGTGCAGTTCAGCGAGCCGCCCGCCTTCGTCGTAGGGGATCAGCAGCTCGACCTGGCGCAGCGTCTGAGCGAACTCGTCCTCTATCCGCGCGACCAGCGCGTCGATGCCCTCGCCGCTGAGCGCCGAGATCAGCACGCCGTCGGGGTGCACGTAGCGGAGCTCCTCGCGCTGGTCGGTATCGAGCTGATCGGCCTTGGACAGCACCAGCAGCTGGGGCACGGCGTCGGCTCCGATCTCGGCCAGCACGCCCTCGACCGCGTGGATCATCGCGGCGCGCTGCACCTCGTCGGCGGAGCCATCGACCACATGCAGGATCAGGTCGGCGCGGCTGGTCTCCTCGAGCGTTGCGCCGAACGCATCGACGAGCTGGTGGGGAAGCTTTCGGATGAACCCGACGGTGTCGGTCAGCAGGTAGTCGCGCCCGCCCGCGTGCAGCACTCGCGTAGTCGGATCGAGCGTGTGGAACAGCCGGTCGCCCACGCCGATGGTGGCGCCGGTCAGCGCATTGAGCAGCGTCGACTTGCCCGCGTTGGTATATCCGGCAAGCGCGATCTGGGGCAGGTGGGCGCGCTCGCGCTCGGCGCGCATCACCGAGCGGTTGCAGCGAACGTGGGAAAGCTTTCGCTTCAGCGCCGAGATCCGGTCGCGCGCCAGTCGCCGGTCGGTCTCGATCTGGGTCTCGCCGGGCCCCCGGGTTCCGATTCCGCCGTCGATCCGGCCGGCTCCGAGGCGCTCGAGGTGCGACCACAGCCCGCGCATCCGCGCCAGGTTGTACTCCAGCTGGGCGAGCTCGACCTGGAGCTTGCCCTCGGCGCTGTGGGCGTGGTCGGCGAAGATGTCGAGGATGATCGCCGTGCGGTCGATCACCGGCACGCCGAGCTCGGATTCGAGGTTGCGCTCCTGACGGGGGGAGAGCTCGTCGTCGCAGGCGACCAGATTCGCGTCGGACTCGGCCAGCGCGGCCTTCAGCTCCGAGACCTTGCCCGGACCCAGATACGTGTTCGGATGGGGTTGGTCGCGGCGCTGGACCAGCTCGCCGACGTCGGCTACGCCGGCCGTACGCAGCAGCTCGCGGAGCTCGGAGAGCCCTTCTGACTGACCGACGGGCAGAGCCCCGATCAGGAATGCTCGCTGGCGGGCCCGACCGCGCGGCCGTTGCCCGTTTGCGGTCTGCGAGGACGCTTGCACGCGTCCGTGGCGGCTGCGCTGCACGGTCCCGATGGTAGCCGGGGCCACCACGGGGCAACGCCGATCGCGAGCGGGCGCCGGTTTCAGGCGGCCCTCCAGGCCCTGCCCGAACTTGCCCAAAGGTCGTCAGATGTCTTATGCTCGCGGCTCGGCCGGAGGTACTTGCCGCAGGGGAACCGGCGACGGACCTCCCCTCGGCGCTGCTCTAACGAGGAGGCTCTGAAGATGTTCCATCGTCCAGGACGGCGGCTGACGCTGGCGCTGTTGGCTGCCGTGGTCTGCGCACTGGCGGGCAGCGCGGTCGCGTTTGCTGCCGGCTCAGGCGCACCGCAGCTGGTCAAGCCGGGGGCCGGCAAGCAGGTAAAGGAAGGCAGAATCCGCCTGGTGGTCAAGGACACCAGCGCCGACGCCCGGCAGTTCGGCGTGTTCGTCGCGATCAACCACCACCGGAAACTCGACAAGAACCACGAGCTCGCGTCGAGCTGCAACGTCGACAAGGGCTGTGACTTCGCGAAGCTGAAGCGCTGGGCGCACCACCCCGGGATGTGGACCTACACGGCCCACTTCAGCTTCCCCGGCTATTGGGCCACCACGGCCGGTCGGTACTTCTGGCAGGCCAATCACGTCGGCGGCAACAGCCGCAGCGGCCACGTGACCAGCGCGATCCACTCGTTCCGGGTCGTTCGCTGAAGCAGGTCGGTGGAGGTGCGGCGGGGCGCGGCGCTGCCGCACCGCAGCCCCCGGCTACAGCCTGCGAATTCGCTCCACCGCCTCGATCAGGCGATCGTCGGGCGTTGTCAGCGAGATCCTGAAGAATCCCTCGCCGCTGGGGCCGTATGCGCCACCCGGGGAGATGACCACCGCGGCCTCCTCGAGCACGTGCTCGCAGTAGGCGGCGGCCGACTCAAAGCCCTCGGGGACCGGGGCCCAGATGTAGATCGTGCCGCGCGGCGGGGTCACCATCACCCCGGCCTGGGCCAGCGCATCGCACACCAGGTCGCGCCGGCGCTGGTAGACCTGGTTCATGGCCCTGACGTTGGCGTCGACCTCGGGCGCCAGCGCCGCCGCGCCCGCCAGCTGCACCGCCTCGAACAGGCCCGAGTCGACGTTTGACTTCAGCCGCCAGTACTGCGCGATCGCGTCGGCGTTGCCGACGATCGCCGCACAGCGCCAACCGGTCATGTTGTAACCCTTGGACAGGGAGAACACCTCGACGCCGACGTCCTTGGCGCCGGGCGTCTGGAGGAATGACGGGGCCACATAGCCGTCGTAGGTGGTCTCGCTGTAGGCGTTGTCGTGCACGACCAGGATCTCGTGGGCCGCGGCGAGCTCGATCACCCGTTCGAACAGGCCGTCCGGCACGACCGCGCCGGTCGGGTTGTTCGGGTAGTTGAGGAACATCAGCCGCGCCCGGCGCAGCGTGTCGGCATCGATCGCGTCGAGGTCGGGCGCGAAGCCGAGCTCGGGCACCAACGGCATCACCACGGCCTCGCCGCCGCTGAGCAGCGGACCGCCGGTGTACACCGGATAGCCGGGATCCGAGGCCAGCGCGACATCTCCGGGGTCCAGGAACGCGAGGTTGAGGTTGAAGATGCACTCCTTGGCGCCGAGCGCCGTCATCACCTCGGTGTCGGGGTCCAGCGAGACTCCGAACCGGCGCGCGTAGAACGCCGCCACCGCCTCGCGAAACTCGGCGCGGCCCCGGTTGGACGGATACTGGTGCGTGCTCGTGTCGGCGACTGCCCGTTGCGCCGCGACCACGATCGGCTCGTACGTCGGCATGTCCGGATCGCCGATCCCGAGGCTGATGACATCGATCCCGGCCGCCCGCTTGGCCGCGACCTTGCGCTCGAGCTCGGCGAACAGGTAGGGCGGGATCAGCTCCAGACGCTTACTGGGTCGCATGCAACTCCTTGATGAACTCGTCGGCCAGCGCGCCGCGGAACACCGGAACCGCCCAGCCGCTCAGATTGATGTGCAGGTCCTCTCCGACCTCGACGACGAGCGTGCCCCCGTCGAGCACCACGGTCACCGGTGAGCCTCCACCGGCGAGCACGTGGGCGACCGCCGCGCCGGTCGCGCCGGTGCCGCTCGCAGACGTCTCCCCCACCCCGCGCTCGAAGATCCGGGCGCGGATCGTCGACGGGTCGCGGACCGCGAACCACGACACGTTGGTTCGGTTGGGGAACAGCGCGTGGCGCTCGATCGGCGGTCCGATCACCGAAAGCTCCAGGGCCTCCAGCGCTCGCTCATCGGCGACCGCGATCGAGCATTGCGGGTTGCCGACCTGGGCGAACTGAAAGCGCCAGCTGTGCTGGCCCGCGATCAGCTCGCCGCGACCGTCGGGCGCGCCCGACGGGTAGTCGTCGGCCTGAGTCCGTGCCCGGCCCATATCGACGGTGCACTCGGTGTCGGATTCGATCCGCGGGCGGATGGTGCCGGCCGCGGTCTCGATCGAGAACGCGTCGGCCTGCGTCCAGCCGCGTCGGCGGAGATACAGGACCGCTTCGCGCGCGCCGTTGCCCGAGAGCTCGGCCTCGGACCCGTCAGGATTGAAGATCCGCAGCCGCGCCACGTTCTCGGGCGCGTCGGGCTCTGACAGCAGCAGGATTCCGTCGCTGCCGACGCCGGTATGGGGCGCGCAGATCGCAGCGATCCGCCGGGGCGTCAGCTCGAACGGGAGCGCTGAGGCTTCGACGATCACGTAGTCGTTGCCGAGCGCCTGCCATTTCTCGAACTCCACGCGGCCGCAGTGTATGTGTAGCTTCGCTCGCTCCGATGTCTCGCCTGCTGTCGCGCGTCTCCCGTCGCCGTTCGCTGCCGCTCGCTCTGCTCGCGGTCGTGTCGCTGCTGTCGCTGGGGGCGAGGGTCGCGCTGCTGGGAAGCCCATGCCGCGCCCCCTGCAACAAGGCGACCGACCACGTGCTGGTGTTCGACGAGGCCTACTACGTCAACGCGGCACGGATCATCGCCGGGATCGCCGTCCAACCCGGCGCGCACTACGCCGGCAGCCCGTTCGGGGACGACCCCAACTCCGAGCATCCCCAGCTGGCCAAGCTGGTGATGGCGGGCTCGATCGAGCTGTTCGGCGACGGGCCGTTGGCGTGGCGGCTGGGTAGCCTCGTGCTCGGATCGGTCGCGATCCTCGGGATGTACTTTCTGGTCCGCTCCGCCGGCGGCGAACCGTGGCTCGGATTGGGCGCGGCGACGCTGATGGCGGTCGACAATCTGGCGCTGGTCCACTCCCGGATCGGGACGCTCGACATCTACGCGGTGACCGCGATGATCTTCGGCGCGGCGCTGTACCTGCGAAGACGGCCGCTGCTCGCGGGCGTGGTGATCGGCGTCGGCGCCTGCACGAAGTTCGTGGCCCCGTACGTGCTGTTGTCGCTGCTGCTGCTCGAGCTGCTCGGTGCCGTGCGCCCGGTGGCGACCGCCGCGAAGCTGCGGCGGTTCGTGATCTGCGCGGTGACCGCGGCCGGGACGCTGATCGGGCTGCTGGCCGTGCTCGACCGGATCGCCCCACCGTATGACCCGATCGCCGGCAAGCTCGTCGCCGGCGGGGTGTTCGGCCACATCCACTACATGTTCACCTACGCCGCCCATCAGACCAGCCCGCACGGTCCGCAGGGAATCGCCTCCTATCCATGGGAGTGGTTTGTCGATATCAAGCCGATCCTGTACCTGAACATCAACCCGGATCGCCCGGTGCCGGGACTGTTCGACGTGCACCCAGCGGCGCATTTCCTGGGGATGATCAACCCCCTGATCCTGCTCGTGGGGCTGCCCGGGCTGGCGTGGGCGGCGTGGAGACTGGTCCGCGGCGGGACCCGCGCGATCACCGAGCTCGAGTCGCTGGGGTTGGCCTGGACGGCCGGCACCTGGGCGCCGTTTCTGGTGTTGAGCGTGATCGACAGCCGCACCAGCTACCTCTACTACATGCTGATCGTGATGCCGGGAATCTACGTCGCGGCGGTCGCGCTGATCGCGCGCTGGCGCCCGGACGGGCGGCTGGTGGCCGGCTGGGGCGTGGCGCTGCTGGTCGCGGTCGTGGTGATGTATCCGTTCACGCCGCTCCCCTGACCGCAGACCACAGCGCGAGCACCTCGCCGGCCACTTCGGCGGCGTCGCGGCCGGTGGTGTCGATCCCGTTTACCCCGGCGAGCTTGCGCATCCAGGTCAGCTGGCGGCGGGCATAGTTGCGGGTGCGGCGCTTCATCGCCTCGACGTCCCCCGACAGCAGCTCCTCGAAGCCCAGCGCCTTGCGCGCGGTGACCGAGGCCCCGGTGGCGTTGGCCCGGCGGACCTCCTCGGCGACGCCGGCGGCCAGCATCGCATCGACGCGCGCGTTGATCCGTTCGTACAGCTCGGCCCGCTCCATCACCAGACCGGCCAGCAACGTCGGGTGGCGGACCTCGGCCGTCCACAGCTGCGATTCGCCGTCGGGCGGCTCGAGCTCCCCGGCGTCGAACAGCTCCAGCGCGCGCACGATCCGCTGGCGGTCGGTGGGGTCGATCGTCTCGGCCGCCCACGGCGCGCGCTCGCGCAGCACGCCGTGCAGGGCCTCCGAGCCGCGGCGGTCGAGTTCGGCCATCCAGCGCTCGCGCACGCCTTCGGGCGGCGGCGGGCGCAGATTCAGCTCGGTCAGCGCCGCCCGCAGATACAGACCCGTGCCGCCGACCACGATCGGCCGGCCCCCGGCCGCCAACACGCCGTCGATCTCCGCATGGGCGAGCTCGGCGTACTGGCCGACGCTGAACACCGCGTCGACCGGCACAAACGACAGCAGCCGGTGCTCGAGCTGCGCGCGCTGGCGCGGGCCGGCGGCGCCGGTCAGGATCTCGAGCCCGGCGTAGACCTGGAGCGCGTCGGCCGACACCGCCACGGGCCGCTCCCCGCGAGCGCGCAGCAGGCCGGCGAGCTCGACTGCGACCTCGGTCTTGCCGATGCCGGTGGGTCCGAACAGGGCGATCAGGTCGGCTCCGGCCATGTCGCCGGAGTATCGTGGACCGATGACCGGCGGCGGGGATGTGTGGGCGTGAAGGCCGGAGCCGGGATGTCGGCTGCGCACGACCCGCTCGCGGGGGCCACGGAGGCGGCCGCGCTGGCGGCCGCACAGCTCGACGGGGAGTCGGCCGACCTGGTGCTGGTGTTCGCCAGCGGCGAGCATCTGATCGCTCCCGAGGCGACGCTCGAGGGAGTCCGAAGAGAGATCGAGACCGACGCGCTCGTGGGTTGTGGCGCCGGCGGAGTGCTCGCCGGAGGACGCGAGCTGGAGTCCGGCACGGGCGTATCGGTATGGGCGGCGTCGTTCGACGGCGCCGGTACGGTGACGCCGTTTCACGCCGAGCTGACCGGCGACGAGGAGGAGCGCACGCTGATCGGGCTCCCCGAACTGACGGCCTCCAGCGGCCTGATCATGCTGGCCGATCCGTACTCGTTCCCGACCGATTCGGTGCTGACCGTGCTGACCGATGCGGCGCCCGGCATGCCGGTGCTCGGTGGGCTGGCCAGCGCACGCACGGCGGATGGGCAGACCGCATTGTTCGCCGGTGACGAGGTGGTGCAAGGCGGCGCCGTCGGAGTCAGCCTCGAGGGCATCGAGATGCTCCCCTGCGTGTCCCAGGGCGCGGCCCCCGTCGGCCGCGAGGTGACGATCACCGCGGCCGAGGGGAACATGATCAACGAGCTCGCGGGCCGGCCGGCGCTCGAAACCGTGGAGGAAATCGTGGGCGAGCTGTCCGAGCACGAGCGCGCGCTGATCGTCGGCGGGTTGCTGATCGGGATCGTCGTCGACGGCGACAAGCCCGACTACAAGCAGGGGGACTTCCTGGTGCGTGGCGTGATCGGTGCCGACCTGGAGTCCGGCAGCCTAGCGGTGGGCACCACCGTCCGGCCCGGCCAGGTGCTGCGGGTTCACGCCCGCGACGCCCAGTCGGCCGACCAGGACCTAAGGGACGCGCTGGCGCTGCGGTTGGAGGCGATGGGTCAGCGCCCGCCGGCGGGGGCGATCCTGTTCTCGTGTAACGGCCGGGGCACAGCGATGTTCGGGATTCCCGACCACGACGCCGAGACGGTTCAGCAAGAGCTGCGGGGCGCGCCCGTGGCCGGGTTCTTCGCCGCCGGCGAGATCGGCCCGGTCGGGGGGCGCAGCTTCATGCACGGGTTCACCGCGACGCTCGCGGTGTTCCCGGGCTGACGTCCGGAGTGGCCCGGCGGCGACACTAGACTGCCCGCCGTGACGCTGGTCAGCGGGAACGTCCTGATCACCGGGGCAACGGGCGGCATCGGTCACGCGATCGCTCGCGCACTCGGCGCGCGGGGCGCGCAGCTGACCCTCTCCGGCCGCCGCGCCGACGCGCTCGAACCACTGGCCCGCGAGCTCGGAGGCCGCGCGACCGTGTGCGACCTGTCAGACCGCGAGGCGACCGCGCGGCTGGCTCGGGAGGCCGGCGACGTCGACGTGCTGATCGCCAACGCGGCGTTGCCCGCGACCGGTGAGCTCAGCGAGTTCAGCCAGGAGCAGGTGGACCGGACGCTCGAGGTCAACCTGCGCGCGCCGATCGCACTCGCCAAGGCGTTGTCGCCGGGGATGATCCAGCGCCGCCGCGGTCACATGGTGTTCATCTCGTCGCTGTCGGGCAAGAGCGCCAACCCGTCCTCGTCGCTGTACTCGGCCACGAAGTTCGGCCTGCGCGGATTCGCGCTGTCGCTGCGCGAGGACCTGCGGCGCGATGGCGTCGGGGTATCGGTGGTGCTCCCGGGGTTCATTCGCGACGCGGGGATGTTCGCCGAGGCCAACGTCGAGCTTCCGTGGGGTGTGGGCACCCGAACGCCCGACGACGTCGCGGCGGGGGTGATCGCCGCGATCGAGCACAACCGGCCCGAGGTCGAGGTGGCTCCCCTGAGCCTGCGGCTGGGCGCGTCGTTCGCCACCGTCGCCCCTGGGCTGTCGGCAACCGTGGCGCGGTGGCTGGGCAGCGAGCGCGTCTCCCGGGACATGGCCGAGGGCCAGCGCCACAAACGCTGATGCCTCGGCACGGCCCAAGCCCGGTCAGCCGCGAAAATCGGGCCGGTCGAGCAGGCGCAGCCAGCTCCCGTCGCCCTGGCGACGGGCCACCTGGGCCCGGGCGCCGGCCTCGTCCTTGGCCGGCGTGGCGGTGAGCGCGAGGTCGCCGACCTGCACGGTCGGCAACGGCTCTTCCGGGGCGAATGCCGGGGCGTGCTCGATCAGTTGCTCGTAGAGCTTGCGGATCGCCTCGCGTCCGACCGTCATCTCTCCGGGCGGGAACGCGACCACGGCGTCGACTTCGTAGAGCTCGGCGACGCCGACGGCGTCCTTGGCCCTGACGCGCTCGACTACGAGCCGGGTCAGGTCCTCTGGGTTCCGGGCGGTTTCGCGCTGGGTTGACATGTGCTCCTCGCTTCGTTCGTTCGCATGTGAGCACATGCTCGAGGAACCGGTACCATAAGTCAAAGACCTAGTTCTGCTCTCTGGCAGAACCGTTCGTTATGGAATTGCGGCAACTCGAATACTTCGTCGCGGTCGCCGAGGAGGGCGGCTTCACCAAGGCAGCCGCTCGCGTCCACGTCGCCCAGCCAGGCGTCAGCGCCCAGATCCGACGTCTGGAGCAGGAGCTCGGCGAGACGTTGTTCGACCGCTCGGGTCGAACGGTCCAGTTGACCGGCGTCGGGGCGGCGTTCCTCCCCTACGCGCGCTCCGCGCTGAGCTCGGTCGACGGGGCCCGGCTCGCGGTCGACGAGCTCGCGGGCCTGGTCCGAGGCCGGGTGTCGGTGGGGATGGTCACCTCGTGCGGGGTGCTCGAGCTCCCTGATGCGCTGGCGCGGTTTCACCGCGAGCACCCCGGGGTCGAGATCTCGTTGGGTGAGGACAACTCCGACCGGCTGCTCGAGGGCGTGGAGAGCGGGCGGCTGGATCTCGCGTTCGTGGGCATCGCGGCCGATGCTCCGGCCGGGGTCTCGGTGCAGGACGTGATCGACGACCGGCTGTTCGCCGCCGTGCACCCCGCCGACGCGCTGGCCGGGAGGGCCAGCGTTGAGCTGGCCGAGCTCTCCCGGCTGCCGCTGGTAAGCCTGCCGCTCGGCACCGGGTTGCGCTCGGCGCTGGACGACGCGTGCGACCGGGCTGGCCTGACGCCGAGGATCGCGTTCGAGGCCAGCAGCCTGATGATGGTCTCGGCGCTCGCCGCCAGACAGCTGGGGGTGGCGATCCTGCCCGAGTCGGTGGCCACTGCGGACGGATCGGAGCTTCACCCGATCGCGGTCACCGAGCCCGAGATCCGCAGCCGGCTGGCGCTCGTGTGGCGCACCGACGGACCGATCAGCCCGGCCGCGCGCGAACTGATCGCGGTCGCCCGCGAGGCGATGGGACCCGCGCCCACCGGCGCGAGAAGCTGAGCCCAGCTAGTCGCGCAGGCCCGAGTCGACCGGAACCGGCCGGTGCTCGCCGGTCACCGACGCGAGCGCGGCGATGACCTCGTCGGCGAGCCGCGCGCCGTGGTCGGCTCGCTCCGGGGTCGCCTGCACCCGGACCACGACCTCGTCGCCGTCGATCTCTTCGAGCAGCACGGTTGCGGGCGAGCGGGTCGCGGTGTTGATCTGGTCGTCGAGGATCTGCTGCATCTGGGTCATGCTGATCCCCGCGCTCAGCCGGACCCGGACGTCGACCGGCTCGGGCTCCTTGATCGGGACCACCGCGGCAGCGAGCACGATGTTGTTGGGCACCTGGATCCGGTCGTCGCCGCGCGCCAGCGTGGTGTACAGCAGGCCCAGCGAGCTGACGATCCCTTCGACCGAGCCGCCGACCGCGCCGGCCTGCAGCCGGACGCGCTCGCCCACGCGAAACGGCCGGGCGCTGAGCAGCACCATTCCCGCGAACAGGTTGCCGAGCGTCTGCTGGGCGGCAAGTCCGAGGATCACCGCGGTGAACGCCGACCCCGCGACCAGCGTGCTCGGGCTCACCCGGGCGATCCGCAGTGCCGCCAGGATCGTGATTCGCGACCGTGACCAAGCGGATGATGAAGCCGACCGTCCCGGCGGTGGACGGATCCATGCGCCGGAAGAACGTCGGGGCGGCGAGCCGGCCCAGCGCGCGGGCGATTCCCCACCCGAGCACGGCCACGAGCAACACGGTGGCGAGCCGCACCCACACATCGGCGTTGTCGGGGAAGATGTCGCCGCGCAGCGCGTAGAGCACGAGCACTGCGGCGAGCAGCAGCAGAAACACGATCGCCTCGCGGCGCGCCCGGCGCACCGCCCGCTGGCTGATGCTCGCCGACAGGCCGACTTTCTCCCACGCGTCGGTTCGCGTCTCGAACATCCGCTCGAGATACAGGTCCGGTCCGTTCTTCAATCGTTTCCTTGACATATCTCCTGGGGGGCCGACAGCCTCTCTGTGTATCACTCCACGCGGCCGCGGCGGGAACTCCAGACGGCAGGCCGGTCAGAACAGCTTGCCCTGATCGAGCACCGACGCGACCGGCTCGGGAGCCGGCTGCGAACGGATGCTGTCGCGCATCCGGTGCCCGGGATCTCGATCCGGACCGTCCACCAACCGCGCCAGCCTCCGCCGCTCGTCCTGCGGCGCATACGCACCGCGGCGGTAGAGCTCCTCGTATCGCGGCACCAGGTCGGGCCGGTTCTCCGAAAGCCATTCGAAGAACAGCGGCTTGACCTCGCCCCTCAGGTGTAGCGCAATTCCGGTCACGTACGCGGCGCCGGCTTCGGCGGCAAGCTCCAGGATCGGCGCGACCTGCTCGGGATCGTCGTTGATCCCGGGCATCAGCGGCGCGATCAGCACCCCGGTCCGGATTCCCGCCTCCGTCAGCGTGGCGACCGCCTCGAGCCTGCGCCCTCGGGCTCGGCGTGTGGGGCTCTGTCGCACGCCAGGCTCCCTCGTCGAGCGTCGGGACCGACAGCGCGGCGGAGAACTCCGTGCGCTCGTTGATCTCCTGCATGACCTCGAGATCCCGCAACAGCAACGGCGATTTGGTCAGGATCGAGCACGGGTTGCAGGCATCCCGCAACGCCTTCCAGATCTCGGGCATCAGCCGGTAGCGTCCCTCGACCCACTGGTACGGATCGGTGTTGGTGCCGAGCGCCACGTGCTCGCGCTTCCACGAGCGCCGCGCCAGTTCCACGCGCAGCACCTCCGGAGCGTTGACCTTGACCACGATCTCGCGCTCGAAGTCGCGGCCGGCGTCGAAGTCGAGATACGTGTGGGTCGGCCGAGCGAAGCAGTACTTGCAGGCGTGCGTGCACCCGCGATACGGGTTGATCGTCCACCGGAACGGCATCCGCGACGCCGGCGGGACCTCGTTGAGAATGGACTTCGCCTTGACCTCGTAGAACCGCGTGTCGATCGCCTCGGGCGCGTCGAAATGGCGGACCACGGCCTCCTCCCGGTAGCCCGGCAGGCGCGCCGTGTGCTCGAGCTCAGCGGTCAGGTTGTTCCATCTCATCGAACGTATGTTCGCACATCTGGCGGACGTGTCCGTGCGCCGCGAGGCGGCGGCGAACGGCGCGCCGGGTGGCGTTCAGCGGGCGGCGCGGGCGAGCAGCGATGCTTCGCCGGCGAGCGTCTGGCTGGTGGCGCCCGTGATCGTCACGCCGAGGGTCTCGCCGGGTGCACCGAGGCCCTGGAAGTTCACGACCTTGTTATGCCGCGAGCGCCCCCGCAGACGGCTCGGGTCGGTCCGCGAGGGGCCCTCGACCAGTACGTCGAGCGTGCGGCCCACGAACCGCTGAGCCCGCTCGTGGGCCCGGCGCTGGACGACCTCGACCAGGCGCTCCATCCGCGCGACCTTGAGATCGTGCGGGATCTGGTCGGGCAGCGTCGCGGCCTCGGTGCCGCGGCGTGGCGAGTAGACGAACGTGAATGCGCCGTCGTAGCCGACCTGCTCGGCAACCTCGAGCGTCTGCTCGAAGTCCGCGTCGGTCTCCCCCGGAAACCCCACGATGATGTCGGTGGTGAGCGCGCAATCGGGGACGTGCTCGCGGATCATCGCCACCCGGTCCAGGTAGCGCTCGCGCGTGTAGGTGCGCCGCATCCGCTTGAGCACCGCGCTGGAGCCCGACTGCAGCGGCAGGTGGATGTGCTCGCACAGGGACGGCAGCTCGGCGTGGGCCTTGATCACGTCGGCGCGCATGTCCTTGGGGTGCGGGCTGGTGTAGCGAATCCGCTCGATCCCGTCGATCGCATCGATCCTGGTGAGCAGCTCGGCGAACGTGGCCCGGTCCTCGCCGCGCAGATCGCGACCGTAGGAGTTGACGTTCTGGCCCAGCAACGTGACCTCGCGCACGCCGTCGACGGCCAGGCGGCGGACCTCCTCGACGAGCTCGCCAGCCGGTCGGCTGACCTCACGCCCGCGGGTCGAGGGCACGATGCAGTACGAGCACACGCAGTTGCAGCCGACGCTGATCTGCACCCAGCCCTGGTACTCGCGCTCGCGCTTGGCCGGAAGGTGTCCGGTGAAGCCCTCGAACTCGAAGAAGCCCTGGGCGGTCAGCGAGTCGCTGGTCAGGAACTCGGCCAGCTTGTGGACCTGGCCGGGGCCGAACGCGACATCCACGAACGGGAACCGGGCGAACACCTCCTCCTTGACCGACTGAGCCCAGCAGCCGCCGACCCCGACCACGCGGTCGGGACGCTGTCGCTTGAGCCGTTTGGCCTCGCCCAGGTGCGCGACGAACCGGTTGTCCGCGTTCTCGCGGATCGAGCAGGTGTTGAACAGGATCAGGTCGGCCTGGTCGCGGGTCTCGGCCTCGCTGTAGCCGAGCGACTCGAGCATCCCCTTCATCCGCTCGGAATCGTGCTGATTCATCTGGCACCCGAACGTGGTGAGGTGGTAGCGCTTCATCTCAAGGCAAGGCTAGTGCACCGCACGCCGGTGGCCCGGCGGGGCGCTCCCGCCTAGCGGGCGTATTCGACGGCCCGGGATTCCCGGATCACCGTCACCTTGATCTGGCCCGGATACTCGAGCTCCTTCTCGATCTCGCGCGCGATCTCGTAGGACAGCAGCGTGGCGGCGTCGTCGTCGATCGCCCCCGGAGCGACCATCACCCTGATCTCGCGGCCGGCCTGCATCGCGTAGACCTTGTCGACGCCCTTGTGGCGGGTGGCGAGGTCCTCCAGGTCCCGCAGGCGCTTGACGTACTGCTCCAGCGACTCGCCGCGGGCCCCCGGGCGCGCCCCGGAGAGCGCGTCGGCGGCCTGCACGATCACGGCCTCGATCGTCTGGGGCTCGACTTCGTTGTGGTGGGCTTCCATCGCGTGGGCCACCGCCTCGCTCTCACCGTGCTTGCGGGCGAGCTCGCCGCCGACGAGCGCGTGCGGTCCTTCGATCTCGTGGGTCACCGACTTGCCGATGTCGTGCAGTAACGCCGCGCGCCGCGCGGTCTTCGGGCTGGCGCCGAGCTCCTCGGCCATCATCGCCGCCAGCTGGGCGACCTCGACCGAGTGCGCGAGCACGTTCTGGCCGTAGCTGGTGCGGAACCTCAGCCGGCCGAGCAGCCTGATCAGCTCGGGGTTCAGGCCCTGCACTCCCGCCTCGAACACGCTCTCCTCGCCGAGCTCGACGATATGCCCCTCGAGCTCGGACTTGGCCTGGTAGTACATCTCCTCGATCCGCGCCGGGTGGATCCGGCCGTCCTGGAGCAGCTTCTCGAGCGTCAGCCGCGCGATCTCGCGGCGGACCCCGTCGAACCCGGAGAGGACCACGGCGCCTGGGGTGTCGTCGATGATGAAGTCGACGCCGGTGAGGTTCTCGAGGGCGCGGATGTTGCGCCCCTCCCGGCCGATGATCCGACCCTTCATGTCGTCGGTGGACAGCTGCACGACCGACACCGTGGTCTCGGCCGCATGGCCTGCGGCGAGCCGCTGCATGCACACGGACAGGATGTTGCGGACGCGCCGATCCGCGTCGCGCTTGGTCTCCTCCTCGATCTGGCGGATCAGCCGCGCCGAGTCGTGTCGCGTCTGATCCTCGACCTCCTTGAGCAGCACCTGCTTGGCTTTCGACGCCGACATCCCCGAGACGCGCTCGAGCGATCGCTCCAGCTCCTGGCGCCCGACGACGGCGGATTCCCGTTCGCGTTCGATCTCGGCCTCGCGGCGGGCCAGTTCGGCCTCGCGGCGCGCCAGCCCGGCTTCTCGCTGGGCGAGCTCGGCGGTCCGCTCGTGGGCCTCGGCCTGCGCCGCGGCAGCGCCGGCGATCGCCGGCTTGGCCGAGGTGCCCCGGGCGCCGGCGCCGGCCGCTGCTCCGGCGGCCGCGCCGGTCCCGTGCCCGCGGCCGTACACCACCGCTGCAACCACGATTCCCACCGCGATCAGCGCTGCGGCCCCGATGATTTCCATGGTCGTTCCTCTCCTGGGGCGGTCCGGGACCGGGTGGGCCAGGACCTATTCACGTCATCCGTTTTTGGGAGCGACCGAGCGACCGTGCGAGGCGCACGCAACGAATGCCGGTATTGGGCGCGCCGAGGCGCGCTTTCAGGCGGCGGCTATCTGTCGGGTTCTATGTACGGGGTGGGCGGTTGTTCAGCCCGTGTGAAACTGCCGTCAACGCTGATTCCGGTATCCAATATCACAAGATTTGCTGGAGTTTTGTGGCCTTTTGGGCCATTCGTTCGCTACCCGAATCGTAGTACTGGCGAGCATGGCGCGCAAACCTCAGCACGCCGGAGGGCACGAATGTTCGGTCGCCGTCGAGAACGGCCGACCTGGCCGCTGGTGATCGTCCCCGTAAGTGCGGTCGCACCGACTGCTAGCTGCGCTTGATCGAGAACTTCGCGCTACCGCTGCAGTAGTGGTGCTCCTTGGCGATGAAACGCGTCTCGCTGATCGTGCCGGTGGCCTTCTGAGCGTCGAGCGTGCCCTTGATCTTGGCGTTCGCCTTGCCGGTATTCGCCTTGAACGTCTGGTTGAACGCGCCGTGCCGGACCCGGAGCTTGGGGAACTTGAAGTCGTGGATGTTCCACAGGTGGCCGCTCGGGCACTTGTCGTTGATCCTGAACTGGAGATGCGTCAGGTAGCCATGCGCGGTCTGGAACGAGATCGTCTGGTTCTGGGACGTCTTGCCGCTGTACTTGTGGATCGTCGTCGCGTACGCCGCCGTGGCGAACGCGAGGACGGCGATTGCGGTCAGCCCCCCGGCCAGGGCGCGTGCGCTACGCATGCGAATCATCGAGCCTCCTACTCGTTGTGAATGAGCGCCAAAGTACCGTAACTCCGGCGTCCGCGCACCGATTTGGAGTCAGTCGTTCACATCGCTGCCGTGTCGGGCGAGCGCGTCGAGCGCGAGCTCGAGGTCGTAGCCCTTACGGAGCAGCACGCCGAGCGCACGGTCGCGCTCGCGACGGTCCCGGGGCGGGCTCGGAAACCGCCGGCTGAGCACCGCGACGGCCCGGTCGATTTCGGACGCGGGCTCCTGTTCGTCGCCGGCGAGCGCTTCCTCGATCAGCTCCCGGTCGATTCCGTGCGTGGCCAGCGTGCGACGGATTCGCTCGGCGCCCCACCCCTCCAGGTTTCGCTTGTCCTCGGCCAGCAGCCGCGCATACCGGGCGTCATCGACGTAGCCCTGGTCGCGTAGGACCGCGACCGCCTGCTCGGCGTCGGCGGCGGCGATCCCCTTGCCGTCGAGATGGGCTCTGACCTCGGCCTCGGTGCGATCGCGGCGGTTCAGGTACCGGTAGGACAGCGTCAGCCCGCGCTGGAGTCCATCCTCCTCGTCGTGCGGCTCGGGGTTCTCGCGCGGGCTCACCGGCGCAGTCTGAGTCAGAAACGGCGGCCCGCCGCCCACGGCCGCGGCGATTAGGCGGCCGCCTCCGCGGTTTCAGTCTCAATCGCCTGCAACGGCGCCTCGTTGCTCGACTCGATCGGCTTGACGCTGCTTCGGCTGAGCCCGAGCGCGGCGTAGATCTTGTCTTCGATCTCCCGTGCCATCTCGGGGTTGTCGTCGAGGAACGCCTTCGCGTTACTGCGTCCCTGGCCGAGCCGCTCGTCGCCGTAGGAGAAGAACGACCCGGACTTGGTGACGATGTTGTGCTCGATGCCGTAGTCGATCAGGCAACCCGAGGTCGAGATCCCCCTGCCGAACTCGATGTCGAACTCGGCCTGCTTGAACGGGGCCGCGACCTTGTTCTTGACCACCTTCACGCGGACCCGGTTGCCGACCGCCTCGGTGCCGTCCTTGAGCGTCTCGATCCGGCGGATGTCCAGCCGCTGGGAGGAATAGAACTTCAGCGCGCGGCCGCCCGGCTGGGTCTCGGGGGAGCCGAACATCACGCCAACCTTCTCGCGGATCTGGTTGGTGAACACGCACAGGGTCTGGGTCCGGTTCAGGTTTCCCGCGAGCTTGCGCATCGCCTGGGACATCATCCGTGCCTGGACGCCGACTGTCTGGTCGCCCATCTGCCCCTCGAGCTCGGCCCGCGGCGTCAGCGCCGCAACCGAGTCCACCGCGATCACGTCGACCGCCCCGGAGCGGATCAGCATGTCGACGATCTCCAGCGCCTGCTCGCCGTAGTCGGGCTGGGAGACCAGCAGCTCGTCGATGTCGACGCCGATCTCCCGGGCGTACAGCGGGTCCATCGCGTGCTCGGCGTCGACGAACGCGCACACCCCACCGAGCTTCTGGGCCTCGGCGAGGATGTGGTAGACGAGCGTCGTCTTACCCGAGGACTCCGGGCCGAAGATCTCGATGATCCGCCCCCGCGGAACGCCGCCGATCCCCAGCGCCACGTCCAGCGACAAGGCGCCCGTGGGGACCGCGTCGACGGCGACGCGCGCGCCCGGATCGCCCATCCGCATTACGCTCCCCTTGCCGAACTGCCGCTCGATCTGAGTCAGAGCACCCTGGAGGGCAGCTTGCCGCTTGGCATCGGACTTCGCGTCAGGCGAAGCGCCCGACCTCGCGCTCTTGTGCTGCTCACTCATCTCGGCTTGGCTCCTTGTCTCATGCACTTTGAACCCACCACGGTAGGACCGGGTGCGGACGGAATCAGCACGGTAGGCCGGTGGCCTGTGGCAGAACAAGACACGTTCGTTTCAATCCGCCACCGGACCAGCATCAATCCTGCACAACGTCCCGGATAGAGCCGGGCCGGCGGGTCAATCGTCGGCCGCGCCGGTGATCCGTGCGCGCGCGGAATACGTACTAGGGACAGGCGGGTCTTCGAGCTGCAGGGTCGACGACCGCCGCACCTGATCCAATGCATCCCGCACTGTCAGTCTTCCGATCCAACCGCCGCTCCCGGCAAGCCGACGTCCGCGCGCTCGCGGACGAGGAGTTGATGCAGCTTGTCAGGCAGGGGGACGCGGACGCGTTCGAGGTGGTGTTCGACCGGCACTCGGGGGCGGCGTTCTCGCTGGCGTACCGGATGTGCGGGCGCCGGGCGATGGCTGAGGACATCGTCCAGGAGGCGTTCGTGTCGTTGTGGCGCAGCGGCGCCCGCTATGACGCCACGCGCGGGAGCGTGCGCACGTGGGTGCTCACGGTCGTGCGCAATCGAGCGATCGACGTGCTCCGCCGTGAGGTCACCCGCAGCGGACGCGACATCGGCGAGGACGACGCTGTGGAGCGGGTGCCGTCGCCGGAGCTGACCGAGGCCGAGGTCGAGCGGCGCGATGAGGCCCGGCAGGTCCGCAAGGCGCTCGGGGAGCTACCCGCCGAGCAGCGCAAGGTGATCGAGCTGGCCTACTTCGGCGGCTTCACCCACAGCCAGATCGCGGACATGCTGGCGCTGCCCAGCGGTACGGTGAAAGGCCGGATGCGGCTGGGCCTGACGAAGATGCGGTTGGTGCTTGGCGACGCTCCGGAGGTGGTGACATGACGCCACAGGGTCCGATGGCCGGCGATCACGAGTTCCGCGACGAGGTCGGCGCGTACGTGCTCGGAGCGCTCGAGCCCGCCGAGGCTGAGGCGTTCCGGCGGCACCTGGCCGATTGCGCGATCTGCCGCGACGAGGTCGCGAGCTTCCAGCAGGTCACCAACGCGATGGCGATGGCCCCGCATCAGCTGGCGGCGCCCGCGGAGCTGCGCAGCCGGGTGCTGGACACGGTCCGGGCCGACGCCAAACAGACGACCGAGGCTCCGAAGCCGTCGTTCGCCGACCGAGCGCGTGGCTGGGTCCCGCGGCCGGCGATCGCGCTGGCGACGGTCGCGGCGGTTGCGGCGGCGCTGGTGATCGGGCTGGTGATCGGCTCCAGCGGCTCGCCGAGCACGCGGGTGATCAACGCCAGCGTGAGCGGCCGCCCCGGCACCGCAGAGCTGAGGCTCAAAGGCAACAATGGAGACCTGATCCTGAATGGCGTGCCCGAGCCGTCGGCGGGCCACATCTATCAGATGTGGGAGCTCAAGAGCGGGGCCAAGGCCCCGACCAACACGCGGGCGCTGTTCAGCGTCGGGCGCAGCGGCGAGGTCGATGTTGGCGTCCCCGGGGACCTCAAGGGCGTACACCAGGTGCTGGTCACCCAGGAGCCCGCCGGCGGCAGTCCGGCGCCCACCCAGACGCCGTTCATCGTCGCCACGGTCAGTAGCTGACGCTCGCGCGAGCGGCCGCCTACCGCGATCGATCCGGGTGCCGCAGCGGGGCGGGACGTGAAACGTCCTCATACGGGACGTTTCACGTCCCCCCTCCCCGCGAACGACTACAGCTCCACCGACGCGAGCGCCTCGTAGCGCGCGCCCGTGGGCGACAACCTCGACCGGTACAGGGTCACGGTCGAGCCCTCGAACGTCAGCGGGCGGGGCGTCTCCAGAGACCGCGCCCGCGAGGCCGGCACCCGTGCCGCCCGCCCCAGCCGCGCAACCGTCACGTGCGCGAGGTACTCACGCGCTTGCGCCTCATACCACCCACCGCGCACCAGCACATCGGACAGCGCGCCCTGCACTCGGCCCAGGACACCCTCGAGGTCCGACAGCCCGACCGCCAGTACCCGCGGCCGGCGCCGCGGCAGCCAGACCGGCTCTCCCACCTGCAGCGAGGCGACCCCGCTCCCGGCCACCGCCCCGCAGGCGCGGCCGATCGCGTCGATCTCCCCCACTCCCTGCCAGCCGAGGAAGCACAGCGTCACGTGCAGGTCCTCGGGCGCCACCAGCCGTACGCCCTCGATCCCGGAGACCGCCCCGGCCCGCCAGTCGATCAGGTCCAGCACCACCCGATCGCACAGCTCGAGCGCGACGAACAGCCGCGCCCGCTCGTCGCTCACGCGGCCGCAGACGAGCTGACCGACGCCTCGCCGCTGAGCAGCCGCCGCAGCAGATGCATCGCCACCGTGGTCGACCGGTCGCGGATGTCCGACCGGTTGCCCGGAAGCGTGGTGCTGCGCGTGATCCGCTCGCCGTCTCGAACGCTGACCGAGAAGCACACGAACCCGACGGGCTTGTCCTCGGTACCCCCGCCGGGCCCGGCGACCCCGGTGATCCCGATCCCGATGTCGGCGCCGAGGCGGGCCGCGGCGCCGTCGGCGAGCGCCTCGGCGACCTGCGTCGAGACCGCTCCGAACTGCTCGATCAACTCGGCATCGACGCCGACGTGCTGCACCTTGGCCTCGTTCGAGTAGGCCACGAACCCGCCGAGGAAGTACTCCGAGGATCCGCCGCGGTCGGTCAGCCGCGCCGACATCAGCCCTCCCGTGCACGACTCCGCGACCGCGACTGTCCGCCCCGCGAGCATCCCGATCACCTGGTCGTCGACCGTCTCCCCGTGAAACGAGAACAGGGTGTCGCTGTGGCGGTCGGCGATGAACGCGATCAGCGCGTCGTAGTCGCCGGAGGCTGGCGGCTCGTACCGGGTCGAGACCTCGATCTCACCGCGCCGCAGGCAGGTCGTGATCTCGAGGTCGTCGAGCGTCAGCCCGGCCTCCTCCGCCGCTCGCAGGGTGTTGGCGATCTCGGACTCCGGGATCCCGAACAGCCGCACGATCCCGGTCTCGTACGTGGTCGCCCCTGCGATCGCGGCGCGGAACGCGTCGGTGGCCCGGGCTGTCTCCCACATCGGCTGAAGCTCGCGCGGCGGCCCCGGCAGCACCACCACCGTGGGACCGTCGCCAGTGGCCGGCGGCACCACCAGACCGGGCGCGGTCCCGACCGGATCGAGGATCGTCGACCCGCGCGGGATCACCGCCTGCTTACGGTTGGACGCGCGAATCGCCTGCTCGTCCAGGCCCGGCCAGCGGCTCATGAGCGGACGCAGGATCTCGGCGATCCGCTCCTCGAGCGGATCGTCCAGCACCATCTCGCGCCCGGCGAATCCGCCCACGATCTCGGCGGTCAGATCATCGGCGGTCGGCCCCAGGCCGCCGCTGGTGACGATCAGGGCCATGCCCTGATCGCGCATGTACCGAAGCGACGCCAGCAGATCCTCGGGCCGATCGCCGACGATCTGGATCATCGCCGCGTCGACGCCGATCTCGCGCAGCCGCTCAGACAGCCAGGGGCCGTTGCGGTCGGTGATGATCCCGGTCAGGACCTCGGTGCCCGTCACCAGGATCCCGGCGCGGATCGCGGGCGGTGGGGTCGGGGCGGGGTCGCTCATGTACAGCTCGGTTGCTTAGAGGCCGGGAGCGGGGACGCTCCGCTCGGGGTCAAGGAATACCCGATTGACGACGCGGACGCGGCCACCGGGACATTCTTGCCGTTGACCTGCATCTGCACCGAGTTGTTACCGAGCGTCAGCAGCAGCTTCTGACGCTTCTGGGTCGGGATCGTCTGACCCGTGTCGAAGATCTGGCCGGGGATCAGCTTGTTGCCGTTGCCGTCCACCAGGCACACGTACACCTGGCCGGTGGGAACGAGCTTGAGGGTCACGCTGGTGGGCTTCGGCGGTGCAGTCTGCTGCTTGTGCTTCTTGGGCTCGTGGTGATGCTTGGCGCCGGTGGTGGTGCCGGCGACGTTGGGGTTGGTCGCGTTCTTCTTGCCGCCCCTATGCGATCCGACCAGGTAGAGGGCCACGACGATCCCGACCAGCACCACCCCGATGATCAACCACGGCGGGATCGGAGAGCCGCGCTTGTCGCGCTCGCGCTCGCGGCGCAACGAGGAAGCCGGACGCATCTCGTGGTCGGACGGCCGCTCGTACTGGCGCTTGTACTCGTCGACGAGCATCCGGCTGTCGAGCCCGAGGAAGTCGCCGTAGGTCCGCAGGAAGCTCTTGACGTAGACCGGGCCCGGCAGCAGGTCCCACTCCTCGTTCTCGATCGCTCGGAGGTACTTGGCGCGGATCTTCGTCCGGGTCTCGACCTCGGTTATGTCGATCCGGGCGCGCATCCGCGCCTCGCGGAGGGTCGTGCCGATCTCGGCCATCAGCTTGGAAGGCTAGCCCCCCCTCAGGGCTCTTCGGGAACGTCGGCAACCGCAGCGCGGGCCTGGCTCGAGCCGCCGCTCTCAGCCTCGGCCAGATGCGACAGGATCCGGGGCACGTCGGCCTCCGTGATCAGGACCTGGCGGGGCTTTGACCCTTCGTATCCCGAGATGATCCCGCGGCGCTCGAGCATGTCGATCAGCCGCCCCGCCCGGGTGTACCCGAGGCGCAGCCGACGCTGGAGCATCGAGGTCGACGCGGTGCCCATCTGGGCGACCAGCGCGATCGCATCGTCGAGCAACGGGTCTTCGTTGGGGTGCAGCGCATCGTCCTCGCCGCCGCCGGTGTCCTCGGGCTCGATCTCCTCCAGCAGCTCCTCGTGGAACTCGGGCTCGCCCTGCTTGCGCCAGGACTCGGTGAGGTCGAGGATCTGTTCCTCGTCGATGTAGGCGCCCTGGATCCGCTGCACCTTGCTGGAGCCGACCGGCGAGAACAGCATGTCGCCCATGCCCAGCAGCGACTCGGCGCCGTTCTGGTCGAGGATCACGCGCGAGTCGGTCTGACTGGATACCGCGAACGCGATCCGCGACGGCACGTTGGCCTTGATCATCCCGGTGATCACGTCGACCCGCGGCGACTGCGTGGCCAGTACCAGGTGGATGCCGACGGCGCGGGCCTTCTGGGCCAGGCGGATGATCGAGTCCTCGACGTCGGCCGGCGCGACCATCATCAGGTCGGCGAGCTCGTCGATCACGCACAGGATGTAGGGCAGCGGCGGCTCGCCCCGCTTCTCGCGGGCGCGGTTGAGCTCGGGCAGCGAGCGGGTGCGGGCCAGCGACATCGTGCCGTAGCGCTGCTCCATCTCCTTGACCAGGTTCTGGAGTGCATTGGCGGCCATCCGCGGACTGGTGATCACCGGCGTGAGCAGGTGCGGGATCGACTCGTAGTGGTTGAGCTCGACCTGCTTGGGGTCGACCAGCAGCACCCGCACCTCGTGCGGGGTGGCGCGCAGCAGGATGCTGCACAGCATCGCGTTCACGCACGCCGACTTTCCGGCGCCGGTCGTGCCCGCCACCAGCAGGTGGGGCATCTTCGCCAGGTCGGCGCCGATCGCGCGACCGGCAATGTCCTTGCCCAGCCACACGGTCACCGGGGACCAGTCCGCCGGAGGCTCCTGGAACACGTCGCCGAGGTGGACGATCCTGCGCCGGGCGTTGGGGACCTCGACGCCGACCGCCTGCTTGCCGGGGATCGGCGCCAGGATCCGGATCTCGGTCGCGGCCAGCGCGTAGGCGAGGTCGTCTTTGAGCTGGGCGACCTTGGCCACCTTGGTCCCGGGCGCGAGCCGCAGCTCGTAGCGGGTGATGTGCGGTCCGGTCACCCGGCCCGAGAGCTTGGCCTCGATCCCGAAGTGGCCGAGCGTCTCGAGCAGGTTGCGGGCCGTCTCCGCCTGGCCGGCGGTGTCGGGCTTGGCCGCTTCACCGGTGGAGCGCGTCAGGAACCGCGGCGAGGGCACCCGCCACACGAAGTCGGGGTCGTCGGTGATCGCGGCCCGGTAGCGGCCCTGCGGCGTCAGCTGCGACGGATCGACCGCCGGGGCGGGCTCGTCGGGCACGGGCTCACCCCGTTCCCGATCGGCGACGGTCAGCTCCTCGCCGGGCGCTACCGGATCATCGTCGGGGACGTCGACTTCCGGGGGATCCTCGAGGCCCTCGATCGGCGGCGCCTCGACGTGGGTGGCGCGGATCACCACCTCGGAGGTGTCGGGCTCGGGGGGAACAGCGGCTCGGGCTCAGCCGGCGGCGCGCCTCGGCGCTCCGCGACCCGTTCGGCGCCCGCGTCGGACGCCCGCGAAGCGGCCGCCGCCCGGCCTGCCGCGGTCGCCGGCCGGCGGACCCCGGCGGTCTGGGCGAGGTCGGCGGTCGTCCGGCGGACCGCCCGGCCCGTGGTGGCGACGCCGGCGCCCGTGGCCCGCATCACGTTGGCGATCGTCGCCCCGGAGATCAGGATCACCCCGGCGAGCAGCATGAACACGGCCAGGATCTGGGCTCCGACGGTGGAGATCAGGCTGGCGCTGACCCACAGCTCGGCCTGGCCGATGATCCCGCCGCGGGCCTCGAACGACGCCGGGTGCCAGGCCAGCGCCGCCGGCGCGCGGCCCGGCCCGAGACCGAGCGTGCCGGCGGCCAGCGCGAGCATCAGCGCGGCCGAGAGCACGATCAGCCCGGTGCGCATCGGGCGCCCCGGCGGCCGCAGCTCGCGCAGCAGCACCAGCGCGCCGCCGAGCACCAGCGCCGCGGGTAGCAGGTCACCGAGCCTGCCGAACACGAACCGAATCGCCCTGATCGCACCATCGCCGAGCGCGCCGCCCGACCACCCCAGGTAGGCGACCCCGGCGAGGAAGATGCCCACCGCGATCATCGCCAGGGCGAGGATGTCGATGTGGTGGGGCTCCAGGCGGGGAAGCGACAGCGACGGACGGCTCGCCATCAGCGAGCGCTTAGCGCGCTTGGAGGGAGACTGCTTCCGTTTTTTGGCGGCCATGTCCGAGAGGATGGCTTCGACGGCCACGCCTCCGGTCCTGCCACCGAGCGCCCCCAAAGCCCCGCCCCGCGTGCATAAGTCCTGCTTGAAGGTCGGTTAAAGATCCGGGGTAATGCCGATTCTGCTCCCTACCATCTGCTGGCAGCAATGACCGAGTTCGAGAGATCACCCCGGGTATTGGTCGTCGAGGACGACGACGCGATCGCCCAGGTCCTGCAGCGGTCGCTGCGGATGGAGGGCTACGAGGTCCGGGTGGCCGAGGACGGCGTCGAGGCGCTCGACGAGGCCCATGGGTTCCTCCCGGACCTGGTGATCCTCGACCTGGGGCTCCCGCGGCTGGACGGGATCGAGGTGGCCAAGAAGCTGCGCGAGACCGACGATGTGCCGATCCTGGTGCTGACTGCGCGGGACGCGGTCGAAGCGCGCGTGGAGGGGCTTGACTCGGGCGCGGACGACTATCTGGTCAAGCCGTTCGAGCGTCAGGAGCTGCTCGCGCGCCTCCGGGCCCTGCTGCGGCGCCGCCCGCCGCGCGGCCAGGCGACGCTGACCGTCGGCGACCTCAAACTCAACCCCGACACCCACGAGGTCGCCCGCTCCGGACGGCGGATTGATCTCACCCAGCGCGAATTCGAGCTGCTGGAGTACCTGATGCGCAACGAGCGGATCGTGATCTCGCGCCAACGGCTGCTGGACGAGGTCTGGGGCTATGACCCGTTCTCGATGACCAATACGATCGAGGTGTTCGTCTCGAACCTTCGGAGAAAGCTGGAAGCTGGTGACGAGCCCCGGCTCCTACATACGATCCGCGGCGCGGGCTACGTTCTCCGCGTATAAGTCGCTGCCGATCAGGTGGCGGCTGGCGGGCGGCTCGGCGGTCCTGACGCTGGTGATCCTGGCGTCGTTCGCCGCGATCGTGGGAGCGCTGACCACGCGGCAGGTCCGGGCCCAGTTCAACGACGAGGTCCGGTCGGCGGCCGATCAGCTTCAGAAGGGCCTGGACCGCAAGCTGTCCTACGACAATGGGCTGCTCTCAAACTGCTTTCGCAGCGTCAGCTTGAGCGACTACGCGCGCGCCGAGCACGCCCAGATCCGGATCTTCGACCCCGGCTCGGGGGACCTGCTGTGCACCCAGGACCAAGTCAAGATCAAGGGCACCAAGTCGCTGCCGGCCACGCCGCAGTTCCCGATGCCGCTCGGCACCGGCACGGTCCGGGAGTTCGGCTACCGGGTCGAGGTGCGAGACCTCAACGTCGAGCCGAGCGGGCAGGTGGTGCTGCTCTACGCCCGGCCGCTGTCAGACGTCGACCACACGCTCGCGCGGGTCCAGTTCTTCCTGCTGCTCGGGGTGCTCGGCGGAACGTTCCTGGCGTTGCTGGCCGGGTTGGCGACCGCTCAGCGGGCGACGCGCCCGATCGCCGAGCTGACCGAGGCGGCCCGCGAGATCGAGCGCACCCGCGACCCCAGCCGGCGCCTCCCCCACCCCGAGGCCAGCGACGAGATCGCCGAGCTCGCCAACACGCTGGAGGGGATGCTCGGGGCGCTGGACGCCGCCCGCGGAGAGACCGAGGCGATGCTCGACCGCCAGCGCGAGTTCGTGGCCGACGCCTCGCACGAGCTGCGGACGCCGCTGACCAGCGTGCTCGCCAACCTCGAGCTGCTGACCGAGGAGCTCGACGGCGAGCAGGCCGAAACCGCCGAGGCGGCGTTGCGCTCGACCCGGCGGATGCGGCGGCTGGTGGGCGACCTGCTGCTGTTGGCCCGGGCCGACGCAAAGCGAATGGCTCCACACCGCCCCACCGACCTCGCCGAGATCGTGACCGACGCGGCGGCCGAGCTCGAGCCGGTGGCCGAGCGCCACCTGCTGACTGTCGACGTGCATCCCGCGATCGTCGACGGCGCGGCCGACGACCTGCACCGGCTGGTGCTCAACCTGATCGAGAACGCGCTGCGCCACACCCCGGCCGGGACCCACGTGCGCGCATCGACGTTCATCGACGCCGACGACGCGGTGCTCGTGGTCGAGGACGACGGCCACGGGATCCCGCCCGAGCTGGGCGGGCGGGTGTTCGAGCGGTTTGTCCGCGGCGGCGGCGACGGCGGTCGCGGATCGGGGCTGGGCCTGGCGATCGTCCGTGCGGTCGCGGAGTCACATTCGGGCTCGGTCGCGCTCGAGTCGCCCACCCCGCGCGGCACGCGGTTCGTGATCCGAATCCCGCTTGCCCAGGCGCCACTGACCGCAGCCGGCGCCGAAGGCACGATCTCCGACTCGGTCGCCACCAACGGCGACGGCGAGGTCGCGGCTCAGACCTCGACGACCACCGGCAGCACCATCGGGCGCCGCCGCAAGCGGTCGTAGACGAACGCGGCGAGATCGTCGTGCAACTCCTGCTGGAGCAGGTCGATCTCGCGTACCCCGTCCTTGGCGGCGCTGGCCAGCGAGCGCTCGACCTCGTCGCGGATTTCCTCGACCAGGCCGTCGGCCTGCACGATGAACGGAACCCCGCGGAAGATCACCTCGGGCGGGGCCACCGACTCGCCGGTCTGCTCGGACACCGTCGCCACCACGATGAAGATGCCGTCGGCCGACAGCATCCGCCGGTCGCGCAGGGCCACGTCGGCCGGGTCGCCGATGTCGACCCCGTCGACGAAGATCATCCCCGACTGCTCGGGCTCGCCGAATCCGGCGCCGACCGAATCGAGCTCGAGCGGCAGTCCGTTCTCGCCGCAGAAGATGTCGTCGGCGTCGATGCCGACGGCCTGGGCGAGCTCGGAGTGCAAGCGGATTCGCTTGAAGTCGCCGTGGATCGGCATCACGTAACGCGGCCGGCACAGGTTGAGCATCAGCTTGAGCTCCTCGGCGTAGCCGTGCCCCGAGGCGTGGATCGGGGCGTCGCGGCTGGTGATCACGTTGCAGCCGATGTGGTAGAGCCGGTCGATCGTCTCGTTGACCGCCCGCTCGTTGCCCGGGATCGGCGTCGCGGCGAACACCACCGTGTCGCCGGGGCGCAGCTTGATCGTCCGGTGGTCGTTGTGAGCCATCCGGCGCAGCGCCGACAGCGGCTCGCCCTGGGACCCGGTCGAGATCACCACCACCTTTTCGTCGGGCCAGTCCTCGACCTCGCCGGGCTGAATCAGGATCCCGTCGGGCACGTCGATGTGGCCGAGCGAGCGGCCGATGCCGACGTTCTTACGCATCGAGCGGCCGACCAGCGACACCTTGCGCCCGAGCGCGGCGGCGGCATCGACAACCTGCTGGACCCGGTGGATGTTCGACGCGAAGCTGGTCACGATCACCCGCCCGGGGGCGTGCATGAACGCCTCCTCCAGGTGCGGGCCGACGCCGCGCTCCGACGGCGAGAACCCGGGACGGTCGGCGTTGGTGGAGTCGCCGCACAGCAGCAGCACGCCCTCGCGCCCGAGCTCGGCCAGCCGCGAGATGTCGGCCGGCTGGCCGTCGACCGGGGTCTGGTCGAACTTGTAATCGCCGGTCAGCACCACGGTCCCGAGCTCCGTGGTCAGCGCGACCGCGCACGAGTCGGGGATCGAGTGGGTCATGTGCACCAGCTCGAGCGCAAACGGCCCGAGCTCGAGCCGCTCGCCCGGGGCCAGGTCCTCGAGCGGCGCGTCGCGCAGCCGGTGCTCGTCGAGCTTGGAACGGGCCATGCCGACGGTCAGCCGGCCGCCGTAGACCACCGGCCATGGGTCGAGCTCACGCAGCATCCACGGCAGCGCGCCGAGGTGATCCTCGTGGCCATGGGTGATCACGATCGCCTCGATGTCCTGCGCGCGCTCGCGGAGATACGAGAAGTCCGGAAGCACCAGGTCGATCCCGAGCATGTCCGCGGTCGGGAACCGCAGCCCGGTGTCGACCACCACGATCCGTCCGTCGTACTCGACGACGGTCATGTTCTTGCCGATCTCGCCCAGGCCGCCGAGCGGCAGGACGCGCAGGCTCATCCGGCTCGAGCCGTCTGGAGCAGTCCGTGGCGCTCGAGCAGCTCGCGCACGGTCGCCGTCTCCCGCTCGTCGAGCTCCACGTAGGGAAGTCGCGGCTCTCCCACGCGCATCCCCATCTGGTTCAGGGCCGACTTGACGGTGGTCGCCATCGGCGCGATCGCCAGATCACGGTAGACGTCCTGCAGGCTCTGGTCGATCTCGCGCCGGTACTCGGGCTCGTCGACCATCCGCCGCATCTCCTCGCCGAAGATGTGGCTGGCGACCAGCACCCCGCCCGGCTCACCGAGGTCCAGCACCTCGGCCAGCAGATCGTCGTTGCCGGCGTAGATCTGCATCCCGTCGATCTTGGCCAGGTTGTCGGGGTTGGCCTGCTTGACCCCAACGATGTTGTCGAGCTGGGCGAGCTCGGCGAGCAGGTCGTTGGGAAGGTCGGCGGCGGTGCGCTGGGGGATGTTGTAGAGGAGGATCGGGAGGTTGGTGGCCCGGTTGACCTCTTCGTAGTGACGGATGATCCCGCGGCGGCTCGGCCGGTTGTAGTACGGGTTGACGGACAGCAGCCCGTCGACGCCGAGTTCGGTGGCGCGTTCGGTCAGGTGCACCGCGTGAGCGGTGTCGTTGGAGCCGACGCCGGCGATCACGGTGCCGCGGTCACCGACCTCCTGCACCGCCACCGCGACCATTCGGAGGTGCTCCTCGTCGCTCATCGCTGAAGCTTCGCCGGTGGTCCCGCAGACCACGACACCGTCGGAACCGTGCTCCAGCAGGTAGTTGATCAGGCGAACGGCCGCATCCTCGTCCACGCCTCCGTCGGCGTGAAACGGCGTCACCATCGCGGTCAGGATCGACCCGAAGTCAGCTCGCATGACGGTCGATTATCGCAGCCGGATCGGCGCCCGAGCCACCCGGGAACGCGAGTTTGCCGCTCACTGGTCCTTGTGACCGCCCCAGGCCAGCACCGACAGCGGCTTCATCACGCCCAGCTGCGTCTCGTGCGCCGGCGGCGGGGCGGTCTGGGCCGGCGGCCGTGGAGGCTGGGAGACGACGTGCGAGACCGGCGCGCCGGTCATCCGCGAGATCCGCTCGGGCAGACCGGCATGCATCCACTTGGACAATCGCATCGGGAGCGTGGAGACGATGATCTCGTCGTAACCCCGCGGGTCCCAGACATCGGTGACCGCCACGATCGGGTCGGCGTGCCCGACCTCTCCCTGGATCTCCAGCCCGGCGCCCGACAGCACTCCCAGTGCCTCGGTCAGCTGCTCGGTGGCGGCGGCGCGGCCACCGCCGGCGGGGGTGGCGGGGATGATCAGGGTGAAGCTGGTCGGCTCGCGCTCGGCGCGCTCGGTCAGCGCTCGCACCAGGTCCTCCGAGGTCGCGGTGACGTTGGCCACGACCAGTACGTTGCGCTTCCAGGTCATGACGGTCTCCTTTCTTCCCCGCAAAAGATGCGTTTCCTATGACAAACATAGCGCGGGCGGCCGACACCACACAATCGCCAAATGTCGCAATTGCGCTACAAGTGGACGGGCGTCAGAGCAGCTGCTCCAGCCCGACCAGCGGCGATTCGGTCAGCGATCCCACGCGCCTGACGGCCAGCAGCACGCCGGGCATGAACGACGTCCGGTCGGTGGAGTCGTGACGGATCGTCAGCGTCTGCCCCACATCCCCGAGGATCACCTCCTGGTGGGCCACGAGTCCCGGCAGCCGCACCGAGTGGATCGGAACCTCGCCCAACTCGGCGGAGGCCTCGGTCATCAGCGACGCGGTGCGAGCAGCGGTACCGCTGGGCTTGTCCAGCTTGCGGTCGTGGTGCAGCTCGATGATCTCGGCCCGCCTCATGTGCGCGGCGGCCTGGCGGGCGAACTGCATCATCAGCACCGCTCCGATCGCGAAGTTCGGAGCGATGAACACGTTCGCCCCAGCCCCGCGGAGGTCGTCAAGCTCGGCCGGATCAAACCCGGTGGTGCCGATCACCACGTGAACGCCCGCCGCCACCGCCTCACGGGCGTTGGCCACGGCCGTGGCCGGGACGGTGAAGTCGACCAGCACCTGCGGGCGCTGCGCCAGTGCCTCGGACAGCGTCCGCTCCAGCGCGGGGTCGGCCCGCGCCACCAACTCCATGTCGGGCGCCTCCTCGACGGCGGCGCACACGGTCTGTCCCATCCTCCCCGCGGCGCCCGACACGGCGACGCGGATCGGACTCACGCGGTCTCCACCAGCGCCGGTTCGACCGCGGCCACCGCCTGCTCGAAGCGCTGCTCGTCGGGGCCGATGCCGGCCGCTGACAGCCGCCCGGGAGCCCACAGCTCGTCGACCAGGGCCGCGAGGTCCTCGACGGTCACCGCGTCGATCCGCTCGACGATCTCGTCGATCGACAGCAGCGGCACGCCCGCGAGGATCTCGGAGCCCAGGCGGTTCATCCGCGCGCCGGTCGACTCGAGCGCCAGCACGACGCGGCCCTTCAGGTTCTCCTTGGCCCGGTTCAGCTCCTCGTCGTCGACCGGGTCCTCGCGCAGACGGCCGAGCTCGGAGCCCACGACCGCCATCGCCTCGGTCAGGTTGTCGGCACGCGTGCCGACGTACAGCCCGATCTGGCCGGTGTCGTGGTAGGCGCTGGTGAACGAGTACACCGCGTAGGCCAGGCCGCGACGCTCGCGCACCTCCTGGAACAGCCGCGACGAGGAGGTGCCGCCGAAAATCGCGTCCAGCACCCGCAGCGCGAACCGGCGGTCGTCGTGGCGCGACAGCGACGGCCCCCCGAGGCACACGTGGTACTGCTCGGTGTCCTTGCGCTCGAACCGGCGGCGGGGCCTGATCGCGGCTCCGCCGGCTCGGGCGTGGCCACACCGTTGGCGCCCGCCGTGGCTGGCGCGCCCGTCGCCCTCTGCGCCAGCTCGACCATCGCGTCGTGGTCGACGGCGCCGGCGGCCGCGATCACGACATTGCCGGCCACGTAGCGCGCAGCGTGGAAGCGGGCGATCTCCGCAACCGGCGTCTCGGCGATCACCGAGGCCCGGCCGATGATCGCCCGGCCCAGCGGATCGTCGCCGAACACGGCCTCGCCGAGCACGTCGAACACCTTCTCCTGCGGGTCGTCCTCGTACATGGCGATCTCCTCGAGAATCACCTCCCGCTCGGACTCGATGTCGTCGAGCGCCGGGCGGAACACCATGTCGGCCATCACGTCGAACGCCTTCGGGACGTGCTCGTCGATCACTCGGGCGTAGACCGAGGTGGTCTCCTTGCCGGTGCCGGCGTTGAGCTCAGCGCCCATCCCGTCGAAGATCTGGTCGATCTCCAGCGAGCCGTAGTTCGCCGTGCCCTTGAACAGGAGATGCTCGATCAGATGCGAGAGCCCCGCCTGATCATCGGTCTCGCTGCGCGAGCCGGTCCCGATCCAGAATCCGATCGCGACCGAACGAACCGCGGGCATGGTCTCGGTCACGACACGGACTCCCGACGGGAGCGTGGTCAGGCGGTGCTCTTCGCTCATCTTGCGGGTGTGGCTGCGACGGGTCCGGCGTCAGGACCGCGGACGGTCCGGGTCGCGATCGCGAACCCGCCCGCGGTCGCGGTCACGTCCCCCGCGGTCGCCGCGATCGCCGCGGTCTCCACGGTCGCCGCGGTCCCCACGGTCGCCGCGGTCTCCACGGTCGCGTCCACGTCCATCGCGGCCGTCCCGGGATCCACGGTCGCGGCGCGGCGGACCAGAGTCGCCGGTGCCGACGCTGGCCAGCTCCTCGGCGCTCTTGCCGGCGATCTCAGGATCATCGGCGAGGCGCAGGCCGATGCGACCGCGCTCGCGGTCGACCTCGACCACGCGGACCTCGACGTCGTCGCCCTTGTTGAGCACCTCCTCGACCGTCGCGATCCGGCGGCCGGGAGCGACGTTGGAGATGTGCAGGAGCCCGTCGGTGCCCTTCGACAGCTCGACGAACGCGCCGAACGTGGTCGTCTTGACGACCTTTCCGGAGAACTCGTCGCCGACCTCGACCTCCTTGGTCATCGACCGGATCCGATCGACCAGCGCGTCGCCGCGCTCACCGTCGGAGGCGTAGACCAGCACCTGACCCTCGTCGTTGACGTCGATCTGAGACTCGAACTCCTCCTGCAGGGCGCGGATCGTCTCGCCGCCCTTGCCGATCAGCAGCCCGATCTTCTCGGGGTCGATCTGGATCGTGGAGATCCGCGGGGCGTGCTTGGACAGCTCGGTCCGCGGCGCGTCGATCACGTTGGACATCTCGCCGAGGATGAACGTGCGCGCGACCTTGGCCTGCGCAAGCGCGTCGCGCAGGATGTCGAACGTCACCCCGGTGATCTTGATGTCCATCTGCAGCGCGGTGATCCCGCGCTCGGTGCCAGCGACCTTGAAGTCCATGTCACCGAGGTGGTCCTCGACGCCCGCGATGTCGGTGAGCACGATGTAGTCCTCACCCTCCTTGATCAGGCCCATCGCGATCCCGGCCACCGGCGCCTTGATCGGCACGCCGGCGTCCATCAGCGACAGCGTCGAGCCGCACACCGAGGCCATCGACGAGGAGCCGTTGGACTCGAGGATGTCCGACACCACGCGGATCGTGTAGGGGAACTCCTCCTGGCTCGGGATCATCGGCACCAGCGCGCGCTCGGCGAGCGCTCCGTGACCGATGTCGCGCCGCTTGGGGCCGCGCATGAAGCCAGCCTCCCCGACCGAGAACGGCGGGAAGTTGTAGTGGTGGAAGTAGCGCTTGGCGGTCTCCAGCCCGAGCGTGTCCAGCCGCATCTCCTCACGCGTGGTGCCGAGCGCGACCACGCTCAGGGCCTGGGTCTGGCCGCGGGTGAACAGCGCGGAGCCGTGCGTGCGGGGCGCGACCGAGACCTCGATCGAGATCGGCCGGATCTCCTCGGCGCTGCGCCCGTCGGGGCGCTTCTTCTGGACCGCGATGCGCTCGCGGATGATTGCCTTCTCGAGCTTGTCGAAGGCGCGCTGGGCGTTGGACCGGTACTCGGCGTAAGTCTCGGAGTCGGGGTCGCCCGAGTAGTGCTCGATCACCTGCTCCTCGACCGCCTTGGTCGCGTCCTGGCGCTCGAGCTTGTCCTCGACCTGGGTCGCGGCGTCCAGGGCGGCGCCGTGCGAGCTCTTGATCTGCTCGTACAGCTCCGGATGCACCTGGGGCACCTCGACCTCGATCTTCTCCTTGCCGGCCTTCTCGGCCAGCTCGCGCTGGGCGGCGCACAGCTTCTTGATCTCCTCGTGAGCGATATCGAGCGCGTCGAGGATCTCGGCCTCGGGGATCTCGTTGGCGCCCGCCTCGACCATCAGGATCGCTTCGTCGGTGCCGGCGACGATCAGGTCGAGGTCGGTGTCCTCGACGAGGTCCTCCTCGTTGGGGTTGACCACGAAGTTGCCGTCGATCTTGCCGATCCGCACCGCTCCGACGGGCGTCGGGAACGGGATGTTGGAGACCATCAGCGCGGCCGACGCGCCGTTCATCGCGAGCATGTCGTACGGGTTGACGTGGTCGACCGAGATCGGCATCGCCACCAGCTGGGTCTCGTAGCGCCAGCCCTTGGGGAACAGCGGCCGGATCGGCCGGTCGATCAGGCGGGCCGACAGCGTGGCCTTCTCGCCCGCGCGGCCTTCGCGCTTGAAGAACGAGCCGGGGATCTTCCCGGCCGCGTACATACGCTCCTCCACGTCCACGGTCAACGGGAGGAAGTCGACGTCCCGCAGGTTGCCGGCCGTCGCCGTACAAAGAACCATCGTGTCGCCCGCTCGGACGACCACTGCGCCGGAGGCCTGCTTGGCCAGCTTGCCGGTCTCGAACGAGATCTCCTTGCCTTCGACCTCGACGGACACGCGCGTAACGGCGTCACTCATATATTCAATTCCCTTCTTGCTCCGCCCTTCGGTCGGCGAAGTGCTTCGTTTCTGTCTTTTCGTTCCGAACCCCGGTGATGCTAGCGGGTGGGGCCGGATCTGACCGCAAACCGGGGGGTTTCGCGGCGATTCCGGTCGGCGTGACGCGCACGTAGCGTGATCTGCGTCACTTAACCGGACCGCGCGGTCCGCTTATGGTACTGTGCCTAACCGGACCGCGGAGTACCAGTTTAACACGAAGTGAACGCTTGATCCCAGGAGCCGATATGTCCGCCACCGCATCTGCCCCAACCATCTCGCCGCCGAGAGCCGCGGGCTCCAACCGCTGGCTCGTGCTCGTGATCGCGTGCCTGGCGCAGTTCATGGTCGTGCTCGACGCGACCGTCGTGAACGTCGCGCTGCCGTCGATCCAGCACGGCCTGCACTTCTCGGCCTCGAACCTGCAATGGGTGGTCAACGCCTACACGCTGGTGTTCGGGGGCTTCCTGCTGCTCGGCGGACGGGCCTCTGACCTGCTCGGGCGCAAGCGGCTGTTCATCGCCGGCACGGTGTTGTTCTCGGCGGCGTCGCTGCTCAACGGCCTCGCCCAGTCTTCGACGATGCTGGTCGCCGGCCGCGGCCTACAGGGGTTGGGGGGCGCGCTTCTGTCCCCGGCGGCCCTGGCGATCATCACCACCACGTTCACCGAGAACTCCGAGCGCACAAAGGCGCTGGGCGTGTGGAGCGCGATCGCGGCCGGTGGCGGTGCCGCCGGCCTGCTGCTCGGTGGCGTGCTCACCGACTTGGCCTCGTGGCCCTGGATTTTCATCGTCAACGTCCCGGTCGGCGTGATCACGCTGGCCCTGACGCTTCGCTACGTGCCCGAGTCTCGCGACGAGCTCCCGCACCGGTCGTTTGACCTGGCCGGCGCGATCAGCGTCACCTCCGGGCTGATCGTGCTGGTGTACGCGATCGTCAAGGCCCAGTCCTACGGCTGGGGCTCCGGTCGCACGATCGGCCTGCTGGCCGGGGCCGTAGTCCTGCTGGCACTGTTCGTGGTGATCGAGCGGCGCGCTGTCGCCCCGCTGGTCCGCCTGAGCATCTTCAAGGTGCGAACGCTCGCGGTCGCCGACGGCGTGCTGCTGCTGGTGGCCTCGGGGATGTTCGGGATGTTCTTCTTCGCCTCGCTGTACGTCCAGGAGATCCTCGGCTACAGCCCGCTGAAGGCGGGCCTGGCGTTCCTGCCGGTGACCGCCGGGATCGTGGTCGGAGCCGGACTTGCCCAGCAGCTGATCCGCTGGCTGGGCGTGCGCTGGGTGTCGGTCATCGGGGTCCTGCTGGGGGCCGCCGGAATGGCCGTGCTCACCCAGGTGCCGGTCAACGGCACCTACGCCGGCGATCTGCTCCCGGGACTGATCCCGATGAGCATCGGCATGGGCCTGGTGTTCGTGCCGATCACGCTGATGGGCACCAGCGGGGTCGAGCGCGAGGACGCCGGCCTGGCCTCCGGTCTGTTCAACACCGCCCAGCAGGTCGGCGGCTCGCTCGGCCTGGCGATCCTCTCGACGGTGGCGGCGAGCCGGACCGCGAACCTGCTCAGCTCGCACTCGGCCACCGCAATCGCGGCCCGGGTGTCGGGCTATCACGTGGCGTTCGCCACCGCGGCCGGGATGCTGACCCTGGGCGCGATCATCCTGATCGTCGGTCTGCGCAAGCGCGACCTCGAGCGCCTGGAGCCCACGATCGAGGCCGGTGTGGCCCCGTCGGTCGCGGCGTAGGACAATGTCAGACGGGATGACTGAGGAGATCAGGCGGCCCCGAGCCGATGCCGAACGCAATCGCCGTCGCCTGCTGGACGCGGCGGCGGAGGTGTTCGGCGAGCGCGGGCTCGATGTCGGGGTCGCCGAGATCGCCCAGCGAGCCGGGGTCGGGCGCGGGACGCTGTTTCGCAACTTCCCGACCAAGGAGGACCTGATCGCCGCGATCGTCGTCGACCAGATGAACGACGCGGCGCAGCGCGGGCGGGCACTGCTGGACGCGGCCGATCCGGGCGCGGCGCTGTTCGAGTTCCTCGACGACATGGCCGGGCGCCAGCAGCGCGCGCGGGCTTTGTTCGAGGCCGTCCAGGACGAATTCCTGGCCAACGCGGACATTCGCGCCGGCCACCACGCGATCGTCTCGGTGCTCGACGCGCTGCTGACCCGCGCTCAGAAGGCAGGCGCGGTGCGCACCGACGTCAAGGCGCTCGACGTGCTGATGCTGCTCAAGGGCGTGTGCGAGACCGCGGTGCAGTTCCAGGACCTCGATCCGCAGATCTCAGAGCGCCACCTCGACCTCGTGCGCGCAGCGCTGGCTCCACCGGCGCAGCCACAGAAGCTGCGGGGTCGCAGCGCGACGCTGAGCGACCTCGAGCGCGTGTTCGGCACCGCGGAGCCCGCGGGTCAGTCCGATCAGGACCCGGCGGCAGCCTGACCGCCGACGCCCAGCGCAGCCAGTACGTCTGACCCGAGCTGCCCCGCGTACATCCGGCCTTCGCAGAACGCCGTCGGCGTGGTCACCACCCCGGCGCGCACCCCCGAGGTGAAGTCGCGCTTGACCCGCGCCGCCACGGCCTGTCCGCGGCGGTCGGCGTCGAACCGTTGGAGATCGAGGTGCAGCGTCCGTGCCCGCTCCCACAGGTGCGGGTCCTCGAGGCGGCCCTGGTCTGCGAACAACAGGTCGTGCATCTCCCAGAAGCGCCCCTGGAGCGCGGCGGCCTCGGCCGCGCACGCCGCCGCCCACGCCCGTGGGTGGCTCGAGCGGACGGGAAAGTGCCGGAACACCCGCCGCAGCCCCGACGCGGCCAGGCGCTGGCTCTGCGCGGCGCAGTACGGGCATTCGAAGTCGGCGTACTCGATCACCAGCGTCGCGTCGGGCGGGCCGGCGATGTGATCGTCGGCTGACGGCGGTGGGACAGGCGCCGAGGAGAGCTCGCTCAACCCGTCGGGCCGGCGGCGGCGAGGCCGTCGAAGATCAGGTTCGCGCCCGGCAGATCGCCCGGGCTATCGGCCTGATAGGCCCACTTGACGACGCCGTCGGGCCCGACGATCACCAGCGCCCGTTGGGGGAAGCCGCCCGGGTGATATACGCCGAACGCCCGGCACACCTCGCCCTTGGGCTCGAAGTCCGAGAGCTGCTCGATCGTCACCCCGAGCCGCTCCCGAAACGCGGTCTGCGACCAGGTCGCGTCGCACGACACGCCGTACAGGGTCGCGCCGCGCGCCTTGAACTCGTCCAGCACCTCCTCGTAGAGGTTGAACTGGTCGGTGCAGACCGGGCTGAACGCGAACGGGTAGAACACCAGGACGGAGGTCTTGCCCTCGAGGTCGGCGTTGGTGAACTCGCTGCCGTCCCCGCGCTTGAGCGTGATCTCGGGAGCGGGGTCTCCGGCCGCGATCACTTGCGGAGGCCGAGCTCGCGCACCAGAGCCCGGTAGCGCTCGAGGTCAGAACGCTGGAGATAGTTCAGCAGCCTGCGGCGGCGGCCCACCAGCATCAGCAGCCCGCGGCGCGAGTGATGATCCTTGCGGTGGGTGCGCAGATGCTGGTTCAGATCGTTGATCCGCTCGGTCATCAGCGCGATCTGGACCTCGGCCCTGCCGGTGTCAGTCGAGCCGTCGCCGAACTTCGTGACGAGTTCCTGCTTGCGTTCCTGAGTGAGCGTCATGCGGTCGCTGAGGGTAGCAGGCCGCCGGAGCCGCTACGCCTGGCGACACACCCCGCGCGTCTGCTCGACGTCCAGGCGCATCTGCTCGATCAGCGCGTCCACCGAATCGAACCGGCGCTCCCCGCGCAGGCGGGCCAGGAAGTCGATTCGCAGGACCTTTCCGTACAGGTCGACGTCGCGGTCGAGCAGGAACGCCTCGACGAGCACGGCCCGGCCCGTCCCGAACGTCGGGCGCACCCCGATGCTGACCGCCGCGCAGTCTTCGTCGGCCCGGGCGGCGTAGACCCCGTGGCCGGGGCACACCAGATCCTCGTCGGGAACGATGTTGGCGGTTGGAAAGCCGAGTTCGCGCCCGCGCCGGTCGCCGCGCACGACTTCGCCGCGCAGCTGGAACGGGGCGCCGAGAAACCGGGCGGCCAGCTCCACCTCGCCGGCCAGCACCAGCCCGCGGATGTGACTCGAGGCGACGATCTCACCGTCGACCTCGACCAGCGGAACCACCCGGGTCTCGAAGCGCCCGTCGGCGCGCAGCATGTCGGTGTCTCCGGCGGCGCGGTGTCCAAAGCGGAAGTTCTCGCCGACCGACACCCGGGTCGCTCGCAGCTGTGCCACCAGCACGTGGTCGATGAACTCCTCGGGCGTCTGGCTTGAGAACCCCTGATCGAACCGGATCACGACCAGTTCCTCGACGCCGAGCGACTCGATCAGCTCGGCCTTGGTCTCGAGACTGGTCAGAAGCTTCGGTGCCGCCTCGGGACGAACCACCTTGAGCGGGTGGGGCTCGAACGTGAGCACGGTGTCGCTTCCCTCGATCACCCTGCGGTGGCCCAGATGCACGCCGTCGAACTCGCCGACGGCGACGCGTCGCGGACGCGGGGCCACGTCTCCTAGCTCGGTGATCTGCATCCGCCCGGGAAGCCTAGTGGTCGCCCGGCCCCGGATCAGCCGCGCAGGCCGACGATCGGCTTCAGCAGCGACCCGTGCTCCCGAGGCTCGGCGAGCGCGATCAGCCCGTGCTCGTCGGTGAGCCGGACCACTCCCCCGCTCCCGGCGCGAGCGCACTCGCCGGCCGGCACCGCCGCCCCGTGCCCGGCCCGCCGGGCGTCCTCGCCGGCCAGCCGCACCTCGGGCATGAACCCCAGCGCCTCGCCGAGTTCGACCACTCGCTCGGGGTCGGCGTCCGCCACGTCAAACGAGCCGATCCGGGTCCGTCGCAACTGCTCGCAGTAGGCGTCGCCCAGATCGGCGATCAGGCTGCGCACGTACGTCCCCGACGAGCACTCGATCTCAAAGCCACGACGCTCGCGCTCGCGCCAGCGCTCCTCGAACCGGTACACGGTCACCTCGCGCTCGTCCGGGACCACGTCGACGCCGGCCCGGGCCAGCTGGTAGGCGCGGCGGCCGCCGATCTTGACCGCCGAATAGGCCGGCGGGCGCTGGCGGACAGCGCCGGTCGGGAGCTCGAGCTCGCCGTCGGGAATCACCCCGGTCTCGGTGATCTCGCCCTCGGGGTCGCCGGTGCTCGAGACCGCGCCGAATCGCGCGGTCGCCAAGTAGGTCTTGGGCAGAGCCATCAGGAATCGCTGGGCGCGCGTGGCCTTTCCCAACAGCACCAGCAGCAGCCCGGTGGCGAACGGGTCGAGCGTGCCGGCGTGACCGACCTTCAGTCCGCGGCGCCCCCGGCGCACCCGCGCAACCACGTCGTGCGAGGTGATCCCGGCCGGCTTGTCGTAGAGCAGAACCCCGTCCACGGCGCCCGGTGGCCCCGACGAAGCCACCGACTCAAGCAAGCTGCTGGGCGACCTCTTGCCTGAGGAACTCGACCAGCTCGGGCCACTCCATCGCGGTCGTGAACCCCGCGGCCTGGCGGTGGCCGCCACCGCCCGCGACCCGGGCGATCCGGGATACGTCGACGCGGTCGTCGGATGCACGCAACGACACCTTGCGCAGCTGTGGGCCCTCGCCGTTGACGTCGCTGATCCGGTCGCGTACGAGCGCCGCCACCGCAGTTCCCTGGACGGCGCGGAGATGGTCGATCACGCCCTCCGAGTAGCTCTCCTCGGCGTCCGAGGCGGCGAAGTCGGCCGCGTCGAGCCCGGTCACGGTCAGCCTACCGTCGTCGAACCGCTCCACCTTGGCCAGTCCGCGGGCGAGCAACGCGAGCTTCCCGTAGGGCACGCCCTCGTACACGCGACGATAGATCTCGTGCACGTCGACGCCCGCCTCGATCAGCTCGGCGGCCATCCGGTGCGCGCGGGGCCCCGTGTTCTCGTACATGAACCGGCCGGTGTCGGTGATCAGCCCCACGTAGAGCCCCTCGGCGGTCTTCATCGTCAGTTTGATTTCGAGCGCATGCATCAGGTCCCACACGATCTCGGCCGTGCAGGATGCGCTCGGCACCACCAGGTTCACGGTCCCGAACCGGGTGTTGTCGTGGTGGTGGTCGATGTTGAGGATGTGCATTCCGGGGTGGCGTAGGGCCTCCGCCGGGTTGCGCTCGAGATTCCCGCAATCCAGGAACACGATCGTGCGGTCGTCGAGATCGTCGGGCGGCGAGTTGACCAACTGCGGCAGCGACAGGAACCGATATTCCTGGGGCAGCGGCAGGTCGGCCTGATCGATGAAGATCAGGCAGTCTTTCCCGAGCGCCGTAAGCGCGCCCTGCATGCCGATCAGGGACCCGAGCGCGTCGCCGTCGGGGTTCTCGTGGGTCACCACGATCAGCCGCTGCGCGCTGCTCAGCTCCTCGAGTACTCGTTCGCGGTCGGCGCTTGCGCCGTTCTCACCCATCTGTTTGGGATCCCTCCTCTGGTGGTCTGACATCCGAGTCAGGCGGGTGGGACTCCTGCTCCATGAGCTCTGACAACCGCATCGCGCGGTCAACAGTCTCGTCGTAGTCGAACTCGATCAAGGGCGTGTGCTTGAGATGTAGCTCGGTGGCCACGCGGCTCTGCAGGAATCCCTGTGCCGAGCGAAGTCCATCAAGGCTCTCGGATCGAACCCGCTCATCTCCGAGAACGCTCACATAGACGCGCGCATGGCGCAGATCAGGGCTTGTCTTAACTCCGGTCACGGTGATGAATCCGACGCGTGGATCGCGCAGATCGGTTGCGATCGTCTCGCTGAGAACCGCCCGAACGGCCTCGTCGACCCGGCGCATGCGTCCGCTGGCCATCCTATCCGTCCGCGTGGATCCTTGAACCAACATCCTGCAACTCCTCGACGGACACCAGCAGCCGCTCCACCCGCAGTCGTTCCGGACAGCGGGACTCGAGCCACCGCTCGACGTTGTCGGCCTGTGCGGTCACTGCCGAGGGGGTCCGACCGGTGATCGCCGCGGACAGCGTGGCGCGCTGCCAGAGGTCGTGGTGATCGACCTCGGAGACCGCGACGCCGAGCCGCCCGTGCAGCTGGGACTTGATCGACGACAGCTCCTTGCGCTTGCCCTTCAGGCTCTCTGCATCCGGGAAGTGAAGGTGGATCACGAGCACAGCGACGTAGCCGCTCGACGACGTCATGGAGAGCCTCCGGCGGCCCCGCAGGCTCAGGCGAGCTCGCGCTCGACCTGGCGAGTGGTGTAGGTCTCGAGCACGTCGCCTTCCTTGAGGTCGGCGAAGTCTCGAAGCACGATCCCGCAGTCGAATCCGGCAGCGACCTCGCGAACGTCATCATTGAAGCGGCGTAGGCTCGCGATCTGGCCGTCGTAGACGACCGTGCCGTCGCGGACGAGGCGCACGCGGGAGCCACGGGTGATCGTGCCCTCGGTGACGTGCGAGCCGGCGATCGTGCCGACCCTCGAGGCCCGGAAGATCTGGCGCACCTCGACGGAGCCGAGCGCGACCTCGACCTCCTCGGGGGCGAGCATGCCCTGCATCGCGCTGCGGAGCTCGTCGATCGCCCGGTAGATCACCGCGTAGTGGCGGATCTCGACGCCCTCGCGCTCGGCCACCGAGCGCGCGTCGCCGACCGGGCGCACGTTGAACGCGAGGATCACCGCGTCCGACGCGGCGGCGAGCATCACGTCGGACTCGGTCACGGCGCCGACCGCGCGGCGGATCACGTTGACCGACACCTCGTCCTGGGGGAGCTTGGCGATCTCGTCCTCGATCGCCTCCAGCGATCCGGCCACGTCGGCCTTGAGCACCAGGTTGAGCTCCTGCAGGCCGGCCTCGAAGATGCTCTCGAGCGAGATCTTCTTGCCGGCGCGACGCGCCAGCGACTCGGTCTTCAGCCGGGTGGCCCGCTCGCCCGCGAGCTGGCGGGCGCGGCGCTCGTTCTCGACCGCGCGGACGTGCTCGCCGGCCTCGGGCACGCCGTCGAAGCCGAGCACCTCGACCGGCTCGCCCGGGAGCGCCTGGGTCAAGCGCTTGCCCATGAAGTCGTGCATCGCGCGGACCCGTCCCCAGTGGGCGCCGGCGACGAGCGCGTCGCCCACCTCCAGCGTGCCGCGGCCGATCAGGATCGTGACCACCGGGCCCCGCCCGGGGTCGAGCTTTGACTCGATCACGGTGCCCGAGGCGGGCGCCTCCGGATTGGACCGCAACTCCTCGACCTCGGACATGATCAGGATCGTGTCGAGCAGGTCGTCCAGGCCCTCCTTGGTCTTGGCCGAGACGTTGACGAACTCGGTGTCGCCGCCCCACTCGACGGGCTGCAGGCCGAGCTGGGTCATCTCGGTGCGCACACGGTCGGGCTGGGCTCCCTCCTTGTCGATCTTGTTGACGGCCACCAGCATCGGCACCCCCGCCTCCTTGGCGTGGTCGACCGCCTCCTGGGTCTGCGGCTTGACGCCGTCGTCGGCCGCGACCACGATCACCGCGATGTCGGTGACCTTGGCGCCGCGGGCTCGCATCGCCGTGAACGCCTCGTGGCCGGGTGTGTCGAGGAACGTGACCGGCTTGGAGTCGTGGTGGACCTGGTAGGCGCCGATGTGCTGAGTGATCCCGCCGGCCTCGCCGGCCGCAACCTCGGTCTCGCGCACCGCGTCCAGCAGCGAGGTCTTGCCGTGGTCGACATGGCCCATGATCGTGACCACCGGCGGGCGCTCCACGAGCTGCTCGTCGGCGTCGTCGAATTCGGGCTCCTGGACCGTTTCGTCCTCGGAGTGGACGATCTCGACCTCCTTGTCGAGCTCACCCGCCAGCACCTGGATCGACTCGTCCGACAGGGTTTGCGTCAGCGTCTTCATCTCGCCGAGCGCCATCAGCTTCTTCATGATCTCGGGCACCGGCACGTCGAGGTACTCGGCCACGTCCTTGACCGTCGAGCCCGAGTTGATGCGGATCACGTCGGGCTCGGCGACCGCCGTCTGCGACGGACGTGACTCGGCTTCCTCGTCGTAGACGCCGCGCCGGCGCCGGCCCCGGCGCTGGCGGCGCGGAGGCTGGTTGGACGGCGGCGGGGGACCGCCGCCGGGGGCCCGGCGGGAGGCCTGGGAGTCGATCACCACGCGACGGCGGCCACCGGCGGTGCCGGGGGCGCGCTCACCCTGGAGGGAGTCGCGCGTGGGTCGCTTGTGAGGCGCGTCGCCCGAGCTCTTAGGAGCACTGTCCGCGGCGGCGCCGTCGGAGGCCTGGGGCGTGGGTGTGGGCGGCGGCGCCTTCGGGGTCGGCGGAACCGGCGGCGGCTTGCCGCGCGCGCGGTCGCTGGCGGCCGAACGCGGATCCCGCGCCGGTCGCGTCGCGGGCCGGGCGGCCTGCGCCGCCTTGGCGGCCTGCGCCGGGGACTGGTCCTCCTGGGCGCGCGTGTCGCCGTTGCCGAGTGCCTTGATCGCGACAGCCTCGTCGACGCTCGAGGAGGCGGCCTTGACGTTGACGCCCGCCGCTCTCAGCTTCTCGAGAACGTCTCGGGCCGGAAGACCACGCTCCTTCGCGATTTCATGAACGCGCTTGTTCATTTACTCCAGTTTAGATCCGGTACCTAGGACGCTGCGTCCTGCAGCGCCTGGACCTGGTCGGTGTCGAGCGCCTCGAGCGCCTGGTGAGCCTCAATCCCGCAGTAGCGCGAGCCGGGCAGCGCGGCGTTGGGGCAGCGGCGGCCGTTGGTGAGGATCGCGTGGCAGCGGCCCTGGGCGTCGTCTTCCTCGTAGCCGTGCTCGGCCTCCTCGGCCGCAAACTCGGTCTCGGAGCGGATGTCGATTCGCCACCCGGTCAGGCGAGCCGCGAGCCGGGCGTTCTGGCCCTCGCGGCCGATCGCCAGCGACAACTGGTCGTCAGGCACGATCACCGTGGCCTGCTTGCCGGCATCGTCGACCAGCACCTCGCGCACGCGGGCGGGCGACAGCGCCTTGGCCACGAACCGAGCGGGCTCGTCGTTGTAGGGGATGATGTCGATCTTCTCGCCGCGCAATTCGGACACGACCATCCGTACGCGCGAGCCTCGCGGGCCGACGCAGGCGCCGACCGGGTCAACCCCGTCGACATGCGACACAACCGCGATCTTCGAGCGGTAGCCGGGCTCGCGGGCGACGCCGGTGATCTCCACCAGGCCGTCGGCGATCTCGGGCACCTCGAGCTCGAACAGCGACTTGATCAGCTCGGGGTCGCGTCGCGAGACGATGATGCTCGGACCCTTGGTCGAGTTCGAGACATCCTTGATCACGGCCTTGATCCGCTGGGAGTGGTCGTAGCGCTCGCCCTCGACCTGCTCTGACTTGGGCAGCAGCGCCTCGACGCGCTCGCGCAGCTGCACGAGCGTGTAGCGGGAGTCCGACTGCTGGACGATCCCGGTGATCAGCTCGCCCACGCGGTCGCGGTACTCCTCGAACATCATGTCGCGCTCGGCCTCGCGGATCCGCTGCAGGATCACCTGCTTGGCGGTCTGGGCGGCGATCCGGCCGAAGTCGTCAGGGGTGACGTCCTCGGTCTCGATCTCGTCCTCGTACTCGCGGAGCTTTTCGAGGTCGATCTCGGGCTCGGGCGGCTCGCGCATCTCGCCGGTCTCGGGGTCGATCATGGGCTGCTGCTCGGTGGTCGCCTCGACCAGCAGCTGCTCCTCGAGCTCGGGCGGGATCTTGAGCTCCCACACCTTGAAGTCGCCGCTCTCGCGATCCATCTCCACCTTGGCGTAGCGGGCTGCGCCGGGAGTCTTCTTGTACGCCGACAGCAGCGCGTCCTCCAGCGCTTCCATCAGCTTCTCGCTGGAGATGTTCTTCTCGGCGGCGAGGCCGCGAACGGCTTCGAGAATCTCTCGCGACATAGGTTCAGTCTCCGGGGATAAGGTTCGAGCGGGCAATCTGGTCATACGGGATCGAGACGACGCCGTCGTCGGCCGCGATCGTGACCTCCTGGTCGGAGGCGCCGACGAGTTCGCCGGTCAGGCTCCGGTGGCCGTCACGAGCGTCGCGTAGACGCACCTTGGCGTGACGGCCCAGAAAACGGCTGTAGTGCTGGGGCTTGGTGAGCGGCCGGTCGATACCGGGCGAGGACACCTCGAGCGAGTAGCGGTCGCGGTAGTCGTTGAGCCGATCCGAGACCCGCTCGCACAGCGCCAGCGTCACGCCGCCGGGGTGGTCGATGAACAGCCTGAGCGTCGAGCCGGAGACTTCCGCGAGCAGCACCTCGACGTCCGGCTCGCTGATCTCGAGCCTCGTTTCGATCTCGTTTTGGAGTGCGCTCACGTTCTCCTCCGTCATCTTGCTCATAAAAAAAGCGGGCGAGCGCCCACTTCCTTTCCGTCCATCACCGGGCGGTCCCGGTGCAAAAGGCTGTGGCATCAGCGTAGCACCGACACCCGGCCCCTGCACGGGGTTTAGGCCCTGCAACGGCCGTCCCGCGGCCGCCCCCGGGACCCTAGGCTTCGGCGGCCCGCTCCCGGGAACGGTCGCGGTAGAAGCGGTAGTCGCGGCGACCCGGCTGCATGCATGCGGCCAGCGCCAACGGCCGGCGCGCCTCGGCATGACGGCCCAGCATCTGCAGCGATCGGCCGAGGCAGAACTGGGCGTAATCGTTGGTGGGCGCGCGCTCTACAACCGCCTCAAACTCGGTCGCCGACTCCTCGTAGCGCTGGGCGTGGAACAGGGCCCGGCCGAGCGCCTCGCGGATCGATGTCTTGTCGGGAGCGAGGTCGCGCGCACGCGAGAGCGGGATCGTCGCCTGGTGGTTATGCCCCGCCTCGAGCAGCGCCGTGCCTCGCTGATAGAGCTCGTATACGTCGTCCATTCCACGAGAGTCTAGGAGCCTCTCCAGATCGTTTCACCCGTCGCGCCGGTTATGCGGAATCGGGCGTGTGGGCGTGCCTTCGAGAGGCCCATGCCGGTGGCCGCCAGCGGGGCGGCAGCGCCCACAGGCTGCGCAGGATCCCGCCGATTCCGAGGCCGGCGCGCAGCTGGGTGCGCAGCGCCCGGCGCTGCTCGGAACTGGGCAGCTGGTGGGAGCCGCCGAACCTGGCCAGCCGCAGCGAGCGGACGTAGGCGGCGGCGTCGGGCGCAATCCGGAAGCGATGCTCGAGCTCGGACAGCGTGGTGCCGTCGGCGACTGGGCGGCCGCTGCGGGCCATCGCCCGTTCGAGCTCGGCCAGCAGCTCGTCGCCGGTCGGCTCCCGTGGCGCCCGGGTCAGCAGCAGCACCAGCGCGACGACCAGGAGCACCGCCAGCACGGGGATCACGAACACCCAGACCGACGGGCCGGAGCTGTGCGTGGTCGTGGTCGCGACCGTTTTCGTGGGCGCGCCGAGGCCGTGGGATCCGGGCGCCGCCGGCGAGGGCTTCTGGGGCAGGCTGCCCGCGGGCAGGATCGGCACCTTGCCGCCGAGGGCCGGTGCAGCCGCCGGGGTCGGATCGAACCTCAGCCATCCGTAGTGGGGGAACCACGCCTCGACCCAGGCGTGGGCGTCGACGTCGCCGACCACGTACTGGTGCGTGGCCGAGTCCAACGAGCCGGTGGTGAAGCCGGCCGCGACGCGAGCGGGGATCCCCCCCATCCGCAGCATCAGCGCCATCGTGCCCGCGAACTGCTGGCAGTAGCCGAACTTGTCGGTGAACAGGAAGCGGACCAGCGGGTACGAGCTGTTGGGCGTGTCCTCGTTGTAGGAGAACCCGCGCGACAGGTATGCCTTGACGCTCGAGACGAACGCGTACGGGGTCGCGGCCTTGCGCTCGAGCCGCTTGGCCAGCGCATACATCCGGCCATAGGGCGAGGCCCTGACGATCGACGCGGCGCCGTGGGTCGGGCCGCCGAGCGCCGCCAGCACCGGATCGCGGCCGTGGAACGTCGGGAACACGACCTCGAGCGGGCGGAACGTGTGCGTGCTGACCGGCAGCACCATCGTCCGGTACCCGGCGATCGGCGCGCCGCTGTAGTCATCGCCCGCGGACGCGAGCTGGGTCCCGGTGGGGTGCGGGTCGTAAACCTCGACGGCATAGCTGTCGCCGGGGCCGAGCTGGGTCGAGGACGTCCACGTGCCGGGGCTCTCCCCCGGCTCGGCCATGCTCGGGAGCTTGCTCGGCTGGCCGGAGAACCCGGCGGCGATGATGTTGTTGGTCTTCATCGCGCGGATCGTCACGTGAATCGTCTGGGTCCAGCGGCGGATCGCCGAGCGATCGACGCCGGCCAGCTGATCGCCGCCCGACACCTGGCCCGACACCCAGCCGCGGCCGTCGAACGAGTCGAGGTTCTCGGCCTTCCAGTAGTCCGGGCGCTGGGCCTGCACGTCGAGCACCTCGTGGCCCTTGCGCGGCCAGTTCAGCGGGCCGTAGCTCTGGGACCAGTCGAACTGCTCGACGTGACCCGGCTGGAGGCTGCCCGCCAGCGCCTCGTAGTTGACCCACGGCTTGTGCGTGTCGAGCGCGGGCGATAGGACCACCGCGAACAACGCGGCCACCGTGGCCAGGCCGAGGACGGTCGCGGCGTCGTCGGAGCGGATCCGCTCGCCCCACATGAACAGGCACAGGAGCACGAACAGCAGCAGCCCGTGGAGGTAGACCAGTGACGGGCGCACCACGGTCGAGGGGATCACCGCGAGCGCGATCAGCGGCAGCGCAACCGCCGCCCGCCGAGCGTCGGTCACCCGGCCTCGCGCGAACGTCAGCATCAGCGCCGCGTCGAGCAGCAGGATCGCGGCCCCGAGCATGATCACGATCCGGATCCAGTCGTTGAGGCCGTTGTAGGGGACCAGTGCCCGCGGGAGCCCTGCCAGGCCCTGGCTGATCCCGTCGGCGCGTGACCGCGATCCGGAAGTGGCGCACCCACTGGAACGGCACCCCTGCCAGCGCGAACGCGCCGAGCACCGCGATGATCGCCAGGATCGTGGGGAACGCGCGGTGGCGCCGGTTGAGCAGCGGGCCGAGCCCGGCGAGCGCGACTGCCATCCCCACCAAGCCGAGGATCCGGCCTCCCGGTTCGGGCTTGAGCAGCGTCGCCCAGCGCAGGCCGCCGTACAGGGCCAGCGCCGAGAACGCGGCAAGTCTGATCCACGGCCGCTCCTCGACCGCGACCGCCTCCAGTCCGGGCCGGACGGTCCGCCGGCCCAGCGGCGGCATCACCGCGACCTGCGAGTCAGAGCTCACGCGGCCCGCTCCCTGACCGGCGACCGGGTCCGCGTCCCCATCATGAAACCGCGACAGCCGGTGACCTCGAACGCGCTCGGCAGCCCAAGGCCATCGGCCAGCGGGGTCGGGAGCACGAGCACCCCGATCCCATGGCAGCCGGAGGCGATGTTGGCGGGGAGCCGGTCGGTGGGCTGCGCGGCGACGTAGAACAGCCGGCCCCGACGGGCACTCGAGGCGAGCGCCGGCGCCTGGCGCTCGGGCGCACCCTCGATCAGCGCCAGGCGGACGTGGGCTCCGGCCCAGCTGCCGAGGTCGGGGTCGACGTCGAGCGGCCGCCGGTCCCCGGGCAGCAACAGGCTGCATCCGCCCTGGCGGGCCAGCTCCAGCGTCAGCGACGCGGCGGCCCGAACCGCGGCGTCGAGGTGCTCGCCGTGGCCGGCGCAGCGGTTGTCGAGCACGACCAGTGGCCGGGTGTCGCCGTCGGCCTGCAGGCGGCGCTCGAGCAGCCCGGCGCCTCGCGCCAGCGCGGGCCAGTGGATCCGCGAGGCCGGAGTTCCCGGTCGATATGGACGCAGCCCGTCGACCTCGGTCGCGGCCAGCGGCTCTGACGGCGTGTGTCCGGCGTTGGGGTCGGGACGCGACAGCTCACGGGCCAGCCACTTCACGCGCTCGGTCCGCGGCAGCACCAGCACCTCGTCGGGCGGGCCGGCGCCGCGCCGGACCGCGCGAGCGAGGTCGAGCGGGTCGTGGACGATCAGCGACGGGGGATCGACGCTCACCCTCCCGCGGCGGGCGAAGCGGGCAACCACCCGCACGTTCGCGACCCGGTCGCCGCCGATCGGCGACAACCAGCCGCGCAGCGACACCGGCGACCCGGCGAGCGGATCGCGCAACTCGCCACCCGGCAGCCCCCAGGTGCCGCGACGAACCTCGATCGTCGCCTCCAAGGGCTCGTCCTCGACCACGCGGTCGGCGTGAAGCTCGCGATCCACGCGGGCCCCTCCGGCCGCGAACCAGATCCACGCGGGCGTGCCGATACCGATCAGCACGAACGCGACCCCGGGCACGAACAGCGGCCCGGCGTCGAACAGCAGCCCGAACAGCAGCAGCAGCAGCCCGGCGGCGGCTACCCAGGCGGCTCGGATCACAACGCTCGCACCGACGAGACCGCGTCAGCGACCACGTCCTTACCGGCGCCGCGCGGCGACTCCGGCGCCAGCACCAGCCGGTGCGCCAGCACCGCCTCCGCGAGCGCCTGCACGTCGTCGGGCAGCGCGTGATCTCGGCCCTGCATCATCGCCTGGGCCTTCGCGGCTCTCAGCAGCAGCAGCCCCGCTCGGGGACTCGCGCCAAGGTCGACCCGGGGGTCCTCGCGCGTCCGCCAGAGCAGCTTGACCACGTAGTCGCGCAGCGGCTGCGAAGCGGTCACCCGCATGGCCGCGTCCTGCGCGGCCAGGATCTCGGCCGCGGTGGCGACCGGCGCCAGCGACAGCACCCGGTCGCCGGTCTCGTGGTCGGCGAGCATCCCGGCCTCGTCGGCGGCCGACGGGTAGCCGAGTGAGAGCCGGATCATGAACCGGTCGACCTGGGCCTCGGGCAGCGGGTAGGTGCCCTCGTACTCGATCGGGTTCTGGGTCGCCAGCACCAGGAACGGACGCGCCAGCTCGTGGGTGTGCACGTCGACGGTGACCCGGCGCTCCTGCATGCACTCCAGCAGTCCTGACTGGGTCTTAGGCGAGGCGCGGTTGATCTCGTCGACCAGCACGACGTTGGCGAACACCGGCCCGGGCCGGAACTCGAAGCGCTGTTCGCGCTGGTCATAGACGCTGGTCCCGACCACGTCCGCGGGCAGCAGGTCAGACGTGCACTGGATCCGGGCGAACTGGCAGTCGATCGAACGGGCCACCGCGCGCGCCAGCGCGGTCTTGCCCACGCCCGGGTAGTCCTCGACCAGCACGTGCCCCTCGGCCAGCAGAGCCACGATCAGGTGATCGAGCGTCTCGCGACGGACCTGGACTGCGCGCGCGACGTTGTCCGCCAGGCGCCGCGCGATCGCGGCTGACTCCTCAGACCCTTGCGGCGCTACCGGCGTCTGCTCGGGCTCCATCCGCTTCCTTCCTTTCCGAGCGCAAGCGCTCGATCTCGTCCAGCACCGCTCGCGCGACGCTCTCCTTGCTCGCTCGCGGCACCCGCCGCGCTGCGCCATCAGCCGTCAGGATCGTCACCTCGTTGTCGGTCGAGTCGAACCCGATGCCCGGCATCGAGATGTCGTTGACCACGATCGCGTCGAGGCGCTTGCGCTCGAGTTTCCCGCGCCCATACTGCACCGCGCCCTCGCCGTGCTCGGCGGCGAACCCGACCAGCACCTGCTGGGGCCGCCGGCGGGCGGCCAGGGCGCTGAGCACGTCCGTGGTCGGCTCGAGCTCGAGGCTCGGCGGGCCCTGATCCTTCTTGAGTTTGTGCGCCGCCGCCTCGGCCGGCCTGAAGTCGGCGACCGCGGCGGCCATCAACAGCACGTCGCAGTCGTCGAACTCGAGCTCACAGGCTTGCGCCAGCTCCTCGGCGGTGCCGACGGGCACCACCCGAGCGCCGGCCGGCGGCTTCAGATTGACGTTTGCGGAGATCACGGTCACCTGGGCACCTCTGCGTATCGCTTCGGACGCGAGCGCGAAACCCATCCTTCCCGAGGAGCGGTTGCCGACGTAGCGGACGGTGTCGATCGGCTCGCGGGTACCGCCGGCGGTGACCAGTGCCTTCAGGCCGCTCCAGGTGGGTGCAGCGAGCAGCGTCTCGAGCGCGGCCAGGAGCTCGTCGGGCTCGGGCAGGCGGCCGATCCCATGCTCGCCGTGGGATCCCAGCGGGCCCTCCCCGGGCGGGAGCACGGTCACGCCGCGGGCGGTCAGCGTCTCCAGGTTGGCCTGCGTGGCGGAGTTCAGGTACATCCGGTTGTTCATCGCCGGCGCGACCGCGACCGGACAGGTGGCGGCCAGCGCGGCGGCAGTGAGCATGTTGTCGGCGGACCCGTGGGCGAGCTTGGCGAGCGTGTTGGCGGTGGCGGGCGCGATCAGGTACGCGTCCGCGCGCTCGATCACCGCCAGATGGCTGATCGGAGCCCGCTCGGGGAGGCGCTCGCCGGGATACGCGCCGCGCGCCGGGTCGTCGTCGAATTCGCCGACTAGGACCGGCGCGCCGGTGATCGCCTCAAACGATGCGCGGCCGACGAAGCGCTCGCTGTTGGGGGTCTGCAGGACCCGGACGGCGTGTCCCGCCTTGACCGCGAGGCGCGCCGTCTCCAGCGCCTTATAGGCCGCGATCCCGCCGCTCACCCCGAGGAGCAACCGGGCCACCGGAGCGCCCTAGGAGCCGCGGAGCCGTCGACGAGATGGCAGCCGGTCCACTTACCTGTAGTGGTACTTGATCTTCCCCTGAGCGACCTCCTCGAGGGCGATCGTCAGGTAGTTCTTCGAGCGCGTGTCGACCATCGGCGGCGGAAACTCGTCGAACGTCCCCTCACCGAGGTTGTGGTAGTAGGAGTTGATCTGCCGGGCGCGCTTGGCGGCGACGATCACGCTCGCGTAGTCGGAGTCGACGTGGTCGAGCAGCTTGTCGATACGTGGTGAAATCAAGGCTTAGCAGTCCTTTGGTAAGTGGACGCCTAAGGTTAGCGGCCCGTTAGCGGGTTATCGGCAGGCTAATCACGGACCGCACGATCTCGACCAGTTGATCGGTGGCGTCCTCGAGCCGGTCGTTGATCACCACGTGCGCGAATTCGGGCTGGGCCTCGAGCTCGGCCTCAGCCGTGCGCAGTCGCTCGTCGACCTCCTCGGGGCTGTCGGTCCCGCGGCCCACCAGCCGCGTCCGCAGGCCCTCGAGCGACGGCGGGGCGATGAACACGGCCAGCGACTCCGGGATCGCCCGGCGCACCTGACGAGCGCCCTGGACTTCGATCTCCAGGACCACCGGGCTTCCGTCGCGGACTCGCCGCTCGAGCTCGGAGCGCAACGTCCCGTACTGGTTGCCCGAGTACGTTGCGTGCTCGACGAAGTCGCCGGCGGCGACGTGGCGCTCGAACTGCTCGGGGGTCAGGAAGTGGTACTCGACGCCGTCCTGCTCGCCCGGTCGCGGCTTGCGGGTGGTGGCCGAGACCGACAGCTCGAGCTCGGGCACCCGCTCGAGCAGGCCGCGAATCAGGGTGCCCTTCCCCACCCCGGAGGGCCCGGTGATCACGAAGACCATGCCCGCCACGGGGTGGGGTGCGCCGCGCTTAGCGGCGACGCATGAGCGCGACCAGCTCTCGCCGCTGACGCTCTGAGAGCCCGCCGATCGTCTTGCTCGGTGAGATCCTGCACTGAGACAGGATCTTGTTGACCTTCACCCGTCCGTACTTCGGGACGGCGAGCAGTAGATCGAAGACCTTTGCGGTCTCGAGGTACTCCGGAGGCGCCAACAGCAGTTCGTGGATCGGCTGACGGCCGGCCTTGAGGTCGCGCTTGAGCTGCGCCCGGCGACTGCGAATGTTGTTGGCGCGCTGAAGCGCCTCCATTCGCTGCACTAGTGATCGCTCGGGCGCCGCGATGGGCTTTGAGGGCGAGTCGGTCACCGGCGGCATGGGCGGCGACTATACATCTTGAGGCGGGGCGATCAAGGCAAATCCCCGATATTCGACTCGACCTCAAGCTTAGGTCGAGCATTGTCGAGGATGGTTGCGGGAATACACATTGTTTGCAGGGGGTTTTACGTGCAGTTCGACACGAGCTCGTTGCACCCCAGGTGACGCGTGTCGTCACCGTGTGATGGCTATGTAGCGTGCTCGTGCAAAAGGTGTGCAAGCTCGGCGGAGACGCGCGCGCCGGCCGTCGGATCGCGGAAGCTCTCGGTCCCGACCGCGATCAGATCTGCGCCGGCTCGGACCAGATCGCGGGCGTCCGCGCCCGACTGCACACCCCCCATCCCGACCACCGGCAGCGACGTCGCGGACGCGACGGAGTTCACCTGGGCCAGTGCGATCGCGCGGACCGCGGGACCGGAGACCCCACCGGTGCCGCCGCCGAGCCATGGCTCGCCGGTGGCGGGATCGAGCGCCATCCCGCGGATCGTGTTGATCAGCGACAGCGCATCGGCGCCGGCCTGCTCGGCGGCGCGCGCGACCGCCGGCACGTCGCTGGCGTTCGGGGTCAGCTTGACGATCAGCGGCTTGGCGGTCAGGGGCCTGACCCGCCTCAGCAGGGCGGCGACCTCCCCCGGATCGGAGCCGATCACCAGCCCGGTCTCAACGTTGGGGCAGGAGACGTTGAGCTCGAGCGCCGAAACCTCCTCGCGCTCGGAGAACGCGGCCACCAGCTCGGCCACCTCCTCGCCGCTGAAGCCCATCACGTTGACGATCAGCGGCACCGGCAGGCGCGCAAGCTTGGGGAGGTCGTGCTCGAGATAGCCGTGCAGGCCCTTGTTGGGGAGGCCGATCGAATTCATCATCCCGCCGGCGACCTCCCACAGCCGCGGCGGTGGGTTCCCCTCGCGCGGCGCCAGCGTGACCGTCTTGGACACGAACGCCGCGAACGGGAAGCGCTCGAGCAGCTCGTCCCCGAACGCCCGGTGGGCGGCGATCGCGTCGAACGTTCCCGAGCCGTTGATGATCGGGTGCTCGAGCTCGATCCCGCAGAAGTCGATCAATGCCCGGCCCCGGCGACGACGGCGGTCTCGAGCAAAGCCGCGTCGAGCACCGGCCCCTCCAGGCACAGCCGGATCAGCCCGTCCCGGGTCGGGACCACGCACCCGAAGCAGGCTCCGAAGCCGCAGGCCATCCCGGATTCGAGCGCCAGCTGCGCCGGGACCTCGCGTGCCGCGCACAGCTCGCGCACTGCCTCGAGCATCGGCGGCGGCCCGCAGGCGTAGACCTCGACGTCGTCGTCGGCATCCAAGCGCTCGGTGAGCAGCTCGGTGACCAGCCCATGGTGACCGACGCTGCCGTCGTCGGTGGCTACCGACGACGAGCGCAGCAACACCGCCCCGGCAGCGTGGGCGGCGTCGCGGAACCCCAGCAGCACCGGCACCTCGCCGAGCTCGTCCTGGAGGATCGCCAGCGGCGCGATCCCCACCCCGCCGCCGACCAGCAGCGGCGAGCGACGCTCCCGAGGGCGGGCGAATCCCACCCCGACCGGCCCGACCACGAGCAGCTCGTCGCCCGGCGCCAGCTCGCACAGGCGCTTGGTACCTGGCCCGACGTCCTCGAGCAGGAACTGCAGCTCGAGCGTCCCATCGTCGCGGGGGACGGTGCGCAGGACGCTGAACGCCCGCGGCAGAAACGGTCGCTCCGAGGCTCCCCCACCCCACCGGGTGGCGGCGGTCAGCATGTAGAACTGACCGGCCTGGGGCCGCGGTCCCACGCCGTCCGCGCAGCGCAGCACCACGTAAGCGCCGTGGCGCTCGCGGGCGGTCACCGCGACCGCGCGGCGTCCGAATGGGGCGGTCACGCGTCCGTCGCTCAACTCGGCTGCGTCGCCCGGGCGTGGATCTCCTGCAGGGCAAGCACCTCGGGCTGGCCGCGCCGCCCAGCGGCGATCGCGCGCGCCGCTGCGATCCCGCCGGTCATCGTGGTCATGCAGGGAATTCCTCTGGCGATCGCGGCCGCGCGAATCTCGTAGCCGTCGACCCGGGCGCCGGTGCCGACCGGAGTGTTGATCACCAGGTCGACTTCGCCGCGCTCGATCCAATCGACCACGTGGGGCGAGCCCTCGCCGATCTTGTTGATCGCCTCGGCCGGAATCCCCATCTTGCGGATCGCCTGCGCGGTCCCAGACGTGGCGATGATCCGGAAGCCCTGGTCGTGGAGGATCGTGGCGATCCCAGTGGCCGCGGGTTTGTCACGGTCGGCGACCGTGATGAATGCGGTGCCACCGTCTGGGAGGTCGGCGCCGGCGGCCGCCTGAGCCTTGGCGAACGCGGTCGGGAAATCCCGGGCGATACCCATCACCTCGCCCGTCGACCGCATCTCGGGACCGAGCAGCGTGTCGGCGCCGGCGAAGCGGTCGAACGGGAGCACCACCTCCTTGACGCACACGTGCCCGTTGGTGGTATCCGCCGGCAGGTCGAGGTCGGAGATCCGCTCGCCCAGCAGCACCCGGCAGGCGAGCTTGGCCAGCGGCTGCCCGATCGCCTTGGACACGAACGGGACCGTCCGCGAAGCGCGAGGGTTGGCCTCGATCACGTGCAGGCCCGCCTCTCCCTGGATCGCGAACTGGACGTTGAGCAGGCCGACCACCCCGAGCGCGAGCGCGATCCCCTCGGTCTGCTCGCGGATCTCGGCGAGCATCTCCGGTCCGAGCGTGTGCGGGGGAATCACGCACGCCGAGTCGCCGGAGTGGATCCCGGCCTCCTCGACGTGCTGCATGATTCCGGCGATCCACACGTCGCCGCCGTCACACAGCGCATCGACGTCGACCTCGATCGAGTCCTCCAGGAAGCGATCGAGATAGATCGTGCTGCCGCGTCCATGGCCGGCCGACTCGCCGACCCCGACCCGCTCGAGATAGTCGCGCAGGCCGTCGACGTCGTAGACGATCTCCATCGCCCGCCCGCCGAGCACGTAGCTGGGCCTCACCAGCAACGGGAACCCCACGCCGGGGGCGCGCTCGAGCGCCTCCTCGGGTGACGCGGCGTTGGCGTAGCGGGGCGCCTTGTAGCCCAAGCGATCGAGCAACGCCCCGAACCGCGAGCGGTCCTCGGCCAGGTCGATCGCGTCGATGCTGGTGCCGAGGATCGGCACCCCGGCCTGCTCGAGCCCGGCCGCGAGCTTCAGCGGGGTCTGCCCGCCGAATTGGACGACGACTCCGGACGGGTGCTCGATCTCGCATACCGCCAGCACATCCTCGAGCGTCAGCGGCTCGAAGTAGAGCCGATCGGAGGTGTCGTAGTCGGTCGAGACCGTCTCGGGGTTGCAGTTGATCATCACCGCGTCGCGCCCGGACTCGCGGACGGTCTCGGCGGCGTGCACGCAGCAGTAGTCGAACTCGATCCCCTGGCCGATCCGGTTCGGGCCCGAGCCCAGGATCACCACGCTCTCGCGGTCACCGCGCTGGACCTCGTGGACCGGACCGTGGCCGCTGGAGCGCTCCCAGCCCGAGTAGTAGTAGGGCGTCTGGGCGGCGAACTCGGCCGCGCAGGTATCGACCGACCTGAAGCTCCGGCGGCCGGCGAACGGCGCCTCCGGATCGGCGACCAGTTCCGAGAGCTCGCGCAAGAACCACGGGTCGATGCTGGTGGCGGCCTGGATCTCGTCGATCCCGGTCCCGCGGCGCAGCGCCTCGAGCAGGTGGTCGAAGCGCTCCGGGCCGGCGGCGGCGATCGTCGCGAGCAGCTCGCGATCGTCGGTGGCCGAGACCGGGCGCAGGTCGAGCTCGCGCGAGCGCAGCGCCTTGGCGAACGCCTGCTTGAACGTGCGCCCGATCGCCATCGCCTCGCCGACGGACTTCATGTGGGTGGTCAGCCCGGAGTCCGACCCGGGGAACTTCTCGAACGCGAACCGCGGCCATTTGACCACGCAGTAGTCGATCGTCGGCTCGAAGCTGGCCGGGGTGGCCCGGGTGATGTCGTTGGGGATCTCCTGGAGCGTGTAGCCGACGGCCAGCCGTGCGGCGATCTTGGCGATCGGAAAGCCCGTCGCCTTGCTGGCCAGCGCGCTCGAGCGCGACACCCGCGGGTTCATCTCGATCACCACGATCTCGCTGGTGGAGCGATTGACCGCGAACTGGACATTGGAGCCGCCGGTCTCGACGCCGACCGCACGGATCGCCGCGATCGCCTGGTCGCGCAGCGCCTGGTACTGCTTGTCGGTGAGCGTCTGCTGGGGCGCGACGCACACGCTGTCGCCGGTGTGCACGCCCATCGGATCGATGTTCTCGATCGAGCAGACGATCACCACGTTGTCGGCGCGGTCGCGCATCACCTCGAGCTCGAACTCGCCCCAGCCCAGGACCGACTCCTCGAGCAGCACCTGGCCGATCGGCGACGCCTTCAGGCCGCGGCCGACCACCCGCGCGAGCTCGGCCTCGTCGTGGAGCACACCGCCGCCCTTGCCGCCGAGCGTGAACGCCGGGCGGACAATCAGCGGCAGTCCGATTTCGACGACCGCGGCGCGCGCATCGTCGAGGCTGGTGGCGATCGCGCTGCTCGGGACGCGCAACCCAGCCTCGGTCATCGTCACGCGGAAGCGCTCGCGGTCCTCGGCGCGGTCGATCGCCTCGTAATCGGCGCCGATCAGCTCGACCCCGAACTCGTCCAGGGTGCCGTTCTCCTGCAGCGCCTTGGCCAGGTTCAGGGCGGTCTGGCCGCCCAGCGTCGGCAGCAGCGCATCCGGTCGCTCGCGCTCGATCACCTGGCGCACGGGTCCCGGCAGCAACGGCTCGATGTACGTCGCGGTGGCCAGCCCCGGATCGGTCATGATCGTCGCCGGGTTGGAGTTGACCAGCACGACCTCGTAGCCCTCCTCCATCAGGATCCGGCAGGCCTGGGTGCCCGAGTAATCGAACTCGGCGGCCTGGCCGATCACGATCGGCCCGGAGCCGATCACCAGGATCCGGTGGATGTCATCCCTACGGGGCACTGGTCACCTGCGTCCTGCGGCCGGCGCCGATCTCGCCGACGAACCGGTCGAACACGTACTGCGCATCGTTGGGCCCGGGCCCAGCTTCTGGGTGGTACTGCACGGTCGCGCCGGGGACGTCCAGCAGCCGCAGGCCCTCAACGGTGCGGTCGTAGAGATTGACGTGGGTGAGCTCGGCGTCTCCGAAGTCCGTGTGCCACCGGACCGGCTCGTCGCGGTCGATCGTGCGCGACCCGCCCGGGCCGAGCACCGCGAACCCGTGGTTCTGGCTGGTGATCTCGACGCGCCCGGTGGTCAGGTCCTTGACCGGGTGGTTGGCGCCCCGGTGGCCGAACGCGAGCTTGTAGGTGTCAAGCCCGACCGCTCGGCACAGCAGCTGGTGGCCCAGGCAGATCCCGTAGACGGGTCGCTTTCCCACCAGCTCGCGGACGGTGGCGACGATGTGCTCGAGCGCGGCCGGATCGCCGGGTCCGTTGGCCAGGAACACGGCGTCGGGGTCACGTTGCAGCAGCCGGCCGGCGGGCACGGTGGCCGGGTGCAGCTCCACGGTGGCGCCGCGGCGCCGCAGGTTCTCGACGATCGAGCGCTTGACGCCGGTGTCGATCATCGCGATCCGCGGGCCGCCGGAGCCCTCGATCACGACTGGCTCGGGCGGGGTGACGTCGACGGTCAGGTCGCGCCCGCTCATCGATGGCTCGGCGGCGATTCGCTCCCGCGCCCGGGACTCAGGAACCCGCGTGGGGAACACGCCGCCGCGCATCGCACCGAGATCGCGGATGTGGCGGACCAGCGACCGGGTGTCGACGTCGGTGATCGCTGGGATCCCGCGCGCGGTCAGCCAGCTCAGCCAACCCTGCTGCGCCCCGGCAGCGTCGTCGCGGTCGACGCCGGCGCGCATCACCACCGCGCGCGCGTGGATCCGGTCGGACTCCATCGCCTCGGGCGAGACGCCGTAGTTGCCGATCTGGGGGTAGGTGAACGTGATCAGCTGCCCGGCGTAGCTGGGGTCGGTGACGGTCTCCTGGTAGCCCGCCATCGAGGTCGTGAACACGACCTCGCCGACCGCGATCTCGTCCGCGCCGCACGCGAGCCCGTCGAACCGGGTCCCGTCCTCGAGCAGCACGTATGCCGTCGCCCGAGCGCTGATCGGCTCCGAGTGGCTCACGTCGCGACCGCACCCGCCTGCGCCAGCACCCGCGCCCGGAACGCGATCGCGCCGGCGGCGACGGTCATCAGCACGCGCCCGTTGAACGTGCGCCCGAAGAAGCAGGAGTTCTCCGAGCGGCTGACGTAGCCCTCGGCCCCGACTTCGAAGCGGCCGTCGAGGTCGACCAGGCACACGTTGGCGGCTTCTCCGGGAGCGATCATCGGGATCGGCAGCCCGTACAGAGCCCCGCCGGCGGTGATCCGCTCGACCAGCACGGCCAGCTCGAGCTCGCCGGTCAGCACCAGGTCGGTGTACACCGACGCGAACGCGGTCTCCAGCCCGGTCGTGCCCATCGGCGCCTGCTCGAACGGGACCTCCTTCTCGTGCAGCGCGTGGGGGGCGTGGTCGGTCGCGATGCAGTCGATCACGCCGCTGATCAGCCCGTCGATCAACGCCCGGCGGTCGGCCTCGGTGCGCAGCGGGGGGTTCATCTTGAAGCGGCTGTCGAGCGACAGCACCGCCGCGTCGGTCAGCGTCAGGTGATGCGGCGTCACCTCGCCGCTGACCGGAGCGCCGGCCGCCTTGGCCTGCTCGAGCGCAAGCACCGATTCCGCGCCCGAGAGGTGCTGGAAGTGCATCCGGCCGTGCTCGTAGGCGGCGAGCGCGCCGTCGCGGGCGATCATCGTCGACTCCGACAGCGACGGGATGCCGGCGAGACCCAGACCGGGCCGACACCGCGCCCTCGTGCATGACGCCGTCGCGAGACAGCTCCGGGTCCTCCTCGTGCAGCGAGATCACGCCGCCGCACAGCCGCTGGTATTGCAGCGCCTTGCGCAACGTGCCGGCCGACACCACGGGCTTGCCGTCGTCGGTGAACCCGAGCGCGCCGGCGTCTGAGAGATCGGCCATCTCGGTCAGCTCCTGGCCGCGCAGGCCGCGGGTGATCGACGCCAGGAAGCCGACCGGGACGCGGGCCTCGCGCCGGGCGCGGTCGACCAGCGATCCCAGCACCGCGGCGTCGTCGACGACCGGGTCGGTGTTGGGCATCGCCACCACCTGACAGAAGCCGCCGGCGGCGGCCGCGGCAGTGCCCGTCTCGATGCTCTCCTTGTACTCCTGGCCCGGGGTCCGGAGGTGGACGTGGGGGTCGACGAACGCAGGGAACAGATGCCGCCCCGACGCCTCGACGGTTTCACCGTCGTCGGGGGTCGGACAGCGAGCCCGGCGCCCCGAGCTCGGCGATCTCGCCGTCGCGGATCAGGACGTCGTGGGGCTCGTCGAGGTCGGTCCGCGGATCGAGCACGTGCGCCGAGCGGATCAGGATCTGCGCCGGAGTGGCGTCAGGCGCAAACAGCTTCTGGTCGCGCATCACGCCACCGCCGCCAGCGTCGGGGCACCGACCATCAGTTCGTAGAGCACGGCCATCCTGACCGCGACTCCCGCTTTGACCTGCTCGCCGATCAGCGCCTGCGGCGAGTCGATCGCGTCGGCCGACAGCTCGACACCACGGTTCACCGGGCCGGGATGCATCAGCAGCTGTCCGGGCCGCAATCGCGACGAGTTGATCTGGTAGCGCTGGGCGTACTCGCGCAACGACGGGACGAACGAGTCGCGCATCCGCTCCTGCTGCATCCGCAGCACGTAGATCACGTCGGCCTCGCCGACGCGGTCGATCGTCGCCGCGGTCTCGCATCCGAGTGCCTCGATCTCGCGCGGGATCAGCGTCGGCGGGCCGCAGGCGGTAACCCGTCGCCCCCATCCGCTGCAGCGCCAGGATGTTCGAGCGGGCCACGCGCGAGTGCAGCACGTCACCGACGATCCAGATGTTCGCGCCGTCGAGCGGGCCCAGCCGGTGGCGGAGCGTGTGTACGTCGAGCAGCGCCTGGGTGGGGTGCTCGTGCTTGCCGTCGCCGGCGTTGATCACGGCGGCGGTCGTCCAGCCGGCGACCAGCCGCGCGGCACCGACCTGCGGCGAGCGGATCACGATCGCCGAGGGGTCGTAGGCCGAGAGCGTCTGGACGGTGTCCTTGAGCGACTCGCCCTTGTCGACCGCCGACCCTGCCGAGCGGATGTTGACCACGTCGGCGCTCAGCCGCTTGGCGGCGAGCTCGAACGAGGAGCTCGTGCGGGTGCTGGCCTCGTAGAACAGGTTGACGACCGTGCGCCCGCGCAGCGCCGGGACCTTCTTGATCTCACGCCCGGATACCTCCTCGAACGAATCCGCGCGATCGAGGATCCGCTCGATCCCCTGCCGGTCGAGGTCGTCGATCGAAATCAGGTGCCTGCCGATGTGGTTCATGCCGCCTCCCTCCTCGGTTGGGGTGCCGGCCCGATCGTGACCTCGTCGTGGCCGTCGACCTCCTCCACTCTCACGTTGACGCGCTCCTCCTGGGAGGTCGGGATGTTCTTTCCGATGTAGTCGGGCCGGATCGGGAGCTCCCGATGGCCCCGGTCGACCAGCGCCGCGAGCTGAACCCGCGCGGGCCGGCCGTAGTCGAAGATCTCGTCGATCGCGGCGCGCACCGTACGGCCGGTGTACAGGACGTCGTCGACGATCACGATCGTCCGCCCGGTGACCGGGAAGTCCAGCTGGGTGGCGTGCACCACCGGCGCGCTCGGCCTGATCGCCAGGTCGTCGCGGTAGAACGAGATGTCCACCGAACCCAGCGGCACCTCGGAGTCCAGCAACTCGCCGGTCAGCGCGTGCACCCGCTCGGCCAGCACCGCCCCGCGGCGGTGGATGCCGACGATCGCCACCCGCCCGTCCGGGTTCTTCTCGACGATCTCATGGGCGATCCGCATCAGCGTGCGGCGCATGTCATCGCGGTCCATTACGACCGAGTTCATCCACAGACTCCTTCCTGGCCTCACGGGACCGGGTTAAAGGGGCCGACGCTTCGAATCTAGCAACGCGTCCGGCGGACTCCCGGGGACGTGCGCCCGGGCGCCCCTAGGCGATCGAGCCGGCGTCCATCGCGCGCTCGATCGCCGCGTGGATTTTCACGGTTTCGGGACCCGGCGCCGCCGGCAGCTCGCGGTCGCCGATCGAGGCGATCGGCTGAGCGATCCGAGCGGTAGAGACCAGGAACGCCTCGTCGGCGCCCAGCAGGTCGTCGAGCGGGAAGTGACCCTGTTCGACGGTCGCGCTCTCGAGCACCACGCGGCGGGTGATCGAGGCCAGGATCCCGAGGTCCAGCGACGGCGTGTGCAGGCCCCCGTCGCGGATCCAGAACACCGAGCAGGTCGGTCCTTCGAGCACGGTGCCGTCCCGGCTGATCAGCAACGCCTCGTCGTAGCCGGCGGCGCGCGCTTGACGCGAGGCGAGCATGTTCGCTCCGTAGGACAGCGTCTTGACCCCGTTGAGCACGACCGACGGCTCGTAGGTGATCGGCACCATTCGCGACGGGCGCGACAGCGCGTCGGGGTCCCCGTGCGACTCGAGGATCGACAGACGGCGACCGCCGCGGGTGAGGATCGTGCGCACCACCAGGTACCCGGGGCCGGCCTCGCCCAGCAGCAGGTCGATGTCGGCCTCGATCAGCTCCCGGGGGCAGTCGAGCTGGAGCGCCCGGCAGGAGCGATCGAGCCGGTCCAGGTGCGCCGCGCGGGCGAACGGGCGCCCGTCGCGAACCGGGAACGCGTCGAACGCCCCGTCGCCCCGGATCAGCCCTTCGTCGCCGGCGGGGATCGTCGCCTCGCCCAGACGGGTGAGCTCCCCGTCGAGGACCACGGGCCAGCTGTCGCGGTCGGTTGCGGTCGTCTCGGGGATCGTCGTCTGTTCGGTCATCACGCCCTCATTGCTTGAAGATCGACAGCGGGATCGTGATCCCGACGTTCCACATGCCCGCATCGACCACCTCGAGGATCTTCAGGTCACCGGCGAGGCTACACAGCATGTAGGCATCCTGGCGGGACAGGCCGTGCTCGGCGGCCAGCCACTCGACCATCCCGCTGATCGCCTTGCGGGTGCACTCCATCAGGTCGTCGGCGATCCCCATCGCGCAGTGGTGTCCCAGGGCATCGACCGCCGGCGTCAGAGCCCCAGCGGTCTGGAAGTACGGGACTGGAATCGTCCGCTGCTGCACCGAGAACCGCAGGCGGGCGTGCATGTCGCACTCCATCGCGGCCACGCACACCTCGCCGTCGCCCTGCATCGCATGCGCATCGCCGCAGGAGAACAGCGCTCCCTCGCACCACACCGGTAGCCACAACGTCGAGCCGACGGTCAGATGCCGGGTGTCGATGTTGCCCCCGCCCTTGTGCGGCGGGAACGCCGACGCCTGCGGCGGGTCGTCGGGCGCGACGCCCATCGTCCCCAGGAACGGAGCGAATGGGATCCCACGTCGGCACGAACTCGAGCTCCCGGCCTCCGCGCAGGTCGAACGTCCGCAGGTAGTTGTCGGGGAACTGGTCGGGCAGCGTGCCGAGGTCGGCCAGGATCACGCACCAGCCCCAGTCGCCCGGCGTCAGCTCGAGGATCTCGACCATCAGCGTGTCGCCGGGCCGGGCGCCCTCGACGTACACCGGGCCGAGCAGGTTGTAGAGCGTGTCGAAGTCGAACTTCGTGTCGGCGAACGCGTCGCCCTCCTGCACCTGTCCGTGTCCGGCCATCAGCAGGTCGAAGCCGACGACGTCGCCGGAAGCGACCCTGAGGCTCGGCTGCAGCGAGTTGTCCCACGAGTGGTGGATGCGCTGCGAATCGATCTCGTGCTCCATGTTTGGTGTCCAGCCTCCCCGGTTCGTGGTGGTGTCGGCTCAGCCGGGTCCGGCAGCGCCGATCGTCCAGGCGTCCAAGACCTCGTCGTCCTCTACGACCAGCGCCCGGCGGTGGAGGTTGGTGGTCGTGCACGCGTGGTTGGGGACGATCCGCAGGCGGGCTCCCACGGGGATCTCGCTGGGCGCATCCGAGGTCACGATCGCGTGCTGCTCATACAGGCGCTTGACGGTCAGTTCGGGGTGGTCGCGGACGAAGCCGAAACCGGCCGTGCGCTCGGTCAACCGCTCGGCGGTCACCGCCTTGGAGCCCGCGTCGAGGATCAGGCGGCACGGGTCCGGGCGGCCGACCACGGTCGCGAGCACGCTCAGCGCGCAACGCTCGCGCTCGACCAGGCCGAGCGCGACCTGGGTTGCGTCGTAGAACACGTAGTTGCCGGGACGGATCTCGTCCAGGCCGCTGCCGGGACCGAGCCGGCTCGTCGTCGGAGTGGTGCCGGCGCTGCGGGCCGGGACGCGGATCCCGCGGCGCTCGAGCGCGTCGGCGCTGCAGCGGATCGCCTCGAGCTCGGCCGCGGCGGCCGCGTCGAGCTCGGCATCGTCGCGGGAGCCGTAGGCGAAGCCTCCGAACGTCATCAACCCCCCGAACGGGCACTCGGCCGCTTGCGGCGCGGCCTCGATCGCGTCGGCGGTCGGCTCTCCGGGAGGCGTGCCCAGACGCCCGGTCCCACAGTCCACCTCCCACAGGTACGGCACCCGCGCGCCGGTCAGGCGGCAGACGCCGATCAGGTTCTCGAGCACACCGGCGTCGTCGAGCACCACCCTGATCGGGGCGCGGCGCCCCAGCGCCGCGAGCTGCCGCAGCCGCCACTCCCCAACCGGCGGGTAAGCGAGCAGGATGTCCTCGAACCCGGCCGCGACGTAGTACTCGGCCTCGGCCAGCGTCGCCACGGTCAGCCCGGCGGCGCCGTGGGAGCGCTGCAGCCCGGCGATCTCGGCGCACTTGTGGGTCTTGCCGTGCGGCCACAGCGCGACGCCGGCGTGGCGGGCCCGGCTCGCCATCTGGTCGATGTTCGTGAGCAGCGCGGGGCGGTCGACCACGAGCGCCGGGGTCGGCAACGTCAGCAGCGGACGCTCGGCGCCGCGGTCAGCGAGCGCGCTGCTCTCCCCCTCCGTCGGCCACGAAGGCGCATGCACGGGCCGCAACCTAGCAGCGAGGGTGCTGTGGCGGATTGGGTCGAGAGATCCGGTAGAGGACGTGCGGGAGACCGACGTGCACGATCTCGCGGTCGTAGTGAAACCCGGCCTTCTCCATCACCCGGCGCGAGGCGAGGTTGTGCGGCAGCGTCATGCTGATCAGCTGCTCGAGGCCCACTCGGTGAAACGCGACCTCGACGGCGGCTCCGGCGAGCTCGGTGGCCAGGCCCTGGTTCCAGCGCTCCGGGACGATCGCCCAGTCGACCGCGACCTCCTCGACGCCGGTCGTCCGCGTCACGGCGAGGCCACCGCGCCCGACCATCTCCCGGCTGACGCGGTCACGCAGCAACCAGATCCCAAAGCCCCGCTGCTGCCATTGCGCGATGTTGGCCTCCAGCTGGACGATCACCTTGACCTTCGGCGGCGGGTCCGGGGTCGGCCACAGGGTCCGTCCGACGCGCGGGTCGAGCATCAGCGTCAGGACCTCGTCGGCGTGCTGCACTGTTAGGCGCTCGCCGACCATGCGCGCGGTATGGAGCTCGTCGGGCGCCCTGCCCTGAGGTGGGTTGCTCACTGCGGGGAGTCGGCGAGCACCGGGGCGGGCTGCTCGGCGCCGGCCGGCCGGTCCTCCCAGCGGATCAGCGTCGGGTCGCCGCGCTCGGGGAGCGGGATCTCGATCGTGTCGAAGTCCCGCGGGAGCACGGTCGCCTTGAAGATCGCGCGCGCCTCGTCGCGGAGCTCCCGCGGCGAGTAGCGGGTCGAGATGTGCGTCAGCGCGAGCATCTTGACCTCGGCCCGGGCCGCGATCGTGGCCGCCTGGGTGGCTGTGGAATGCCCGGTCACGGCGGCGCGTTCGTGCTCGTCCTCGCCGAACGTGGCCTCGTGGATCAGCAGGTCGGCGTCGTGCGCGGCGATCGCCAGTGCCTCCGACGGGGTCGTGTCGCCCGAGATCACAAGCTTGCGTCCCGCCCGGCTCGCGCCCATCACCTGGTCGGGAGTGACGCCGCGGATCGTCTCCCCTCGCTGCAGGCGCCCGAATTCCGGGCCCGGCTCGACGCCGAGACGCCGGGCGGCGGCGGGGTCGAACATGCCGGGCCGCTCGTCCTCGTAGAGCACGTAGCCGAACGCGGGGCCGCGGTGCTCGACCGGGACGGGAGCGATCCGGTAGCCGTCGCGCTCGAGCACGTCGCCGGGGGCGAGCTCGATCAGCTCGAGCGGGAACCGCACGCGGCCGGCGACGCGCAGCGACAGCGTGATCAGCTCGCGGATGCCCGCGGGGCCGTGGATCGCGAGCCGCCGTTCGCGGGCGCGCAGGTCGAACGTTTTCAGCAGGCCCGGGAGGCCGAGCCAGTGGTCGGCGTGGAAGTGGGTGATGAACACCTCGGTGAGCTCGGCCAGGCCGACCGAGCTGACCAGCTGGCGCTGGGTGCCCTCGCCGCAGTCGAACAGGATCCGGTCGCCGCCCCGGCGCACGAGCACCGACGGGAGCCCACGTCGCGGGGTCGGAATCGACCCGGCGGTGCCGACGAAGAAGGCGGAGAGGTCCACGGCGGGTCCAGTCTGTCAGTCGAGCGCGATTAGTTCGAACGTCACCTCGCCGGCGGTGGCGTGGGCGATCCCCATCGTGTGTTGCGGGGCGCGGCGGCGCTCGGTCGGGCTGCCGGGATTGAAAATCTGAAACCCGGTGGCCGGGTCGCGCTCGTGCAGCGGAATGTGCGAGTGCCCGAATACCACCGCCTGGGCGTCGGGGAAGCGGCGATGCAGTCGGGCCAGGCGGCCGGGGCTCTGACCCGCATCGTGGACTACGGCGATCTCGGCGCCGTCGGCGTCGACGGTCGCGGTCGCCGGCAGCGCCGCGCGGGTGGCGTCGTCGTCGACGTTGCCGTGCACGGCGATCACGGGCGGGCCATAGCTCTGGAGCTGGGACAGGACCGAGAGCCGCGACAGGTCGCCCGCGTGGATGATCAGGTCCGCAGCCTTCAGGCGGTCGTATCGCCGCGTCTGGAAGCCGGCGATCGCCCCTCGGCATGTGCGTGTCGGAAATGACGGCGATCTCCACGGTAAGCTCCTGTGGTCGTTCCGGATGCAAGCGGAACGCCATGCGCCCGTAGCTCAGGGGATAGAGCGTTCGCCTCCGGAGCGAAAGGTCGTAGGTTCAAATCCTACCGGGCGCGCTGTGAAAAGCCCTGCTAACGCGGGGTTTTTCTGTGTGCTGGGCTCGCGGGCGGTTCGTTCCACTCGGCGCGATCCGGCCATCGAGTGGAACGTTGTTCCCGGTGCTCGCTGTCGAGGGGCCGAGACCGGTACCGGGATCGCGACCGGCCGCGCTACGAACCCGGAGAACGTCGCCCAGGACGCATGTCCGGCGCCCGGGGCTACGTTATCCGCGCTCAGCGCGGGTTTCGTACCACACGATGACGCGGCCCCGCCCCGGGCTACGAAATCCGCGTCTACATCCGCCCACGCCGCGAAACCCGGGGGCTGACGCGCCCCGCACCACGAGACCCGGGGGCTCAGCCCCGGGCCAGCTCGACCAGCCGCCCGCCAACCTCCGACAGCCCGCCGACCTCGACGAACTCGGCCGCCGCCTCGGTCCCCCCGGTCCGCGCAACCGCATCCCCCAGCGCCACCGCCCAGCTGTGCTCGACCAGCACCACGGCGAACGCCTCGCCCGGCCCGAGGCCATCGCCGATCGACCGCGCGGCCTCCCCCACCGGTCCCTCGAGCGCCCGCCGGGTCGATCCGGCCCGCCCGCCGGTGCTCAGCCGGAAGTCGAGCAGCTCGCTGATCGCCCCGACCGCCCCCGTCCCGCCGCGTGCCGCCAGCGAGTACGCGCTGAGCTCTCCCGAGTCGGGCTCACGCGCGACGAACAGCGCATCCAGGACCCGGATCGCGCCCCCGCTCTCGATCCGCTCGAGCGCGCCGACCAGCTGACCCTCGAAGCGGGAGTCCGCGCCGAACCGATAGGCCAGCAGCTGCCGCGACGCCATCGTGCGTCCACGCTACCCCGCCGCCCCGGGCGGCGCGTCGTCCGCTTCGGGTGAGGTGACGCCCGACTAAGCTCGGCCCAGCCACGGAGACACGGGAGACGCCGATGGAATACCGCCAGCTGGGACGTTCAGGCCTGCGCATCTCGACGCTGACGCTCGGGACGATGACGTTCGGCCGCCGGGGCGAGTCCGCGGTCACCGGCGGCTCTGACGTCAACTCGGCCAGACGCCACGTCGACATGGCGCTCGACGCCGGCGTCAACCTGATCGACACCGCCGACGCCTACTCCGGCGGAGCGTCCGAGGAGATCCTGGGCGAGGTCCTCCGCGGCCGCCGCAACCGGACTCTGATCGCGACCAAGGCCCGCTTCGCCACCGGCGAGGGCCCGAACGACGCCGGCCTCTCGCGCCAGCACCTGATCGAGGCGTGTGAGGCCAGCCTGCTGCGGCTGCAGACCGACCACATCGACCTGTACCAGGTGCACGAGTACGACGGCGTGACTCCGATCGCGGAGACGCTGGGGGCGCTCCAGCACCTGCTCGACAGCGGCAAGGTCCGCTATGTCGGCTGCTCGAACTTCACCGGCTGGCAGATGATGAAGGCGCTGGGGGTCGCGGACCGCACCGGCCTGCCCCGGTTCGTCAGCCAGCAGATCTACCTGTCGCTGCAGGAGCGCTCGGCCGAGTACGAGATGGTCCCCGCGGCGATCGACCAGGGCGTCGGGCTGCTGATCTGGAGCCCGCTCGCCGGTGGCTGGCTGTCGGGCAAGTACCGCCGCAACCAGCCCGACCCGACCGGGTCACGTCATCTGAGCGACTGGGACGAGCCGCCGATCTACGACGAGGACAAGCTCTACGACACGATCGAGGCCGTGGTCGAGATCGCCGAGGCGCACAGGCGCCCGCCGGCGCAGGTGGCGCTGGCCTGGCTACTGACGCGGCCCGGGGTGTCGAGCGTGATCGTCGGCGCGCGCACCGACCAGCAGCTCACCGACAATCTCGAGACGGTCACGCTCGAGCTCACCGCCCAGGAGCTGGCCCGGCTGGATGAGGTGAGCCGTCCGGTGCTGATCTATCCGCACTGGCACCAGGCCCAGAACGCGACCGACCGCCTCAGCGAGGCCCAGCGGTCGTTGCTGGACCCGTTCATCAGCGGCTAAGCGTCGAGGTTGTCCCGCTGGGGCGGGTGCGTCGGGTTGGCCTCGATGTCGTCGTCGGGATGCGGCTGGCTGGTGCTGCGGCTGCCGCTGGCCGGGTGGGGCTCCTCGCCGAACGGTTCGGCGTCCGGATCCTCCGGATCCAACGGATCGGGCCGGCGCTCATAGGGATCGGGCCATTCGGTCGGGTCGGGCTCCCCGACCGGGTTGTTCAGCTCGTGGTGGGGATCGCGCTCGGGTGTGTCGTCGTTAGCTTCGTCAATCATCCGCTGAGCTCCCTTCGATCTGGACTGAGCTCGGTGCAACCGTTTATACCCGCTGCCCGCCGTGCCCCCACGAACCTCCGGGAAAGTGCGAGAGTGTGAGCCGCATCGCAGGCGCTGACAGAGGGCTGACAAGGAGGAGAGGGCATGGCGGACTCGACATCGGGCACGATCGCTTCAACCGTTGCGTCGCTGCCGAGCTCGGCGGCCGCCCGGTTTGGCCCGAACGTCGCGGCTCGCTTCAAGCATGACGACCAGTGGGGCGAGCTCACCTATGCGGAGTTCGTCGAGGCGATCGAGGAGATCGCGCTCGGCCTGATCGACCTCGGCATCCAGGTCGGCGACCGGGTGTGCCTGCTGGCCGGCACGCGCGTGGAGTGGTCGATGGCCGACTTCGGGATCTCGGCCGCGGGGGCGATCGCGGTGCCGGTGTACCCCACCAACGCCCCGAGCGAATGTGAATGGGTCGTGGGCAACTCCGGCGCCCGGGCGATCTTCTGCGAGGACCAGGGCCAGGTGGACAAGATCGACCAGGTCCGCGGCGCGCTGTCCGAGCTCGCCCACGTGATCGGGATCGAGCCTGGGGCGGGCGAGCTCAGCCTCGACGAGCTGCGCGAGCGAGGGCGCACACGCGACCGCGGCGAGCTGTCCGCGCGTCAGGACCAGCTGAGCCCCGACGACCCCTACACGATCATCTACACGTCGGGAACGACCGGCGCCCCCAAGGGCGTGGTGCTCACCCACGCCAACGCGATGGCTGTCTGCCGGATGGTCACCGAACTCGAGTTCGTCGAGCCCGGCGACGTCACCTACCTGTACCTGCCGCTGGCCCACGTATTCGCGCTGCTGACGCTGATCGCCACCGTCGACCAGGGGACCACGCTGATCTATTTCGGCGGCGATACCAAGCAGATCCTGGCCGAGCTGATCGACACCCACCCGACCTATGTCCCGTCGGTGCCGAGGATCTTCGAGAAGCTGTATGCCGCCGCGATGAAGATGGTCGAGCGCGGCGGCGAGGGGGAACGCGAGCGCTTCCGCCAGGCGGTCAAGCTCGGGGTCGAGGTCCGCGGCCGCCAGCAGCGCGGCGAGCCCGTGCCCGACGAGCTCGCCGAACCGTTCGCGAAGGCCGACGAGGAGATCTTCAGCCGCGTGCGTGGGCTGTTCGGCGGCCAGGTGCGCCAGGCGGTCAGCGGCGCGGCCCCGATCGCGCCGGAGATCCTCGAGTTCTTCTACGCCTCGGGCGTGCCGGTGCTCGAGGGCTGGGGCATGACCGAGACGATGGGCGTCGGCACCGTGGGTACGCTCGAGCACTTCAGGTTCGGCACGGTTGGCCGGGCGCTCCCGTATGTCGAGTTGAAGATCGCCGACGACGGCGAGATCCTCACCCGTGGTCCCCACATCTTCAAGGAGTACTGGGGCAACCCGGAGGCGACCGCCGACACGATGGCGGGCGACTGGCTGCGCACCGGCGACCTGGGCGAGCTCGACGACGAGGGCTACCTGAAGATCACCGGCCGTAAGAAGGACATCATCATCACCGCCGGCGGCAAGAACCTGACGCCGGCCAACATCGAAAACGACCTCAAGCAGTCGCGGTTCATCTCTCAGGCGGTCATGTACGGCGATCGCCGCCCCTACCCGGTGGCGATGATCACGCTCGACCCCGAGGAGATCGTCCCCTGGGCGCAGGAGCAGGGCCTGCCGGAGGGATTGCCCGAGCTCGCCGAGCACGACACGGTGGTCGAGTTGATCCAGGCCGAGCTCGACCGCGCGAACTCGAACTACGCCCGAGTCGAGCAGATCAAGCGATTCGCGATTCTCGACCACGACCTGTCGATCGAGACCGGCGAGCTCACTCCCAGCCTGAAGGTCAAGCGCAACGTGATCTACGAGCGCTACGGCGGCCTGTTCGACTCGCTGTACCGCTAGTGTCGCGACGCTAGATCGTCGATCTCGAGCTGCGCCCGCGTGAGGGTGCCGTCAGCTCGAACAGCCAGAAGTCGCGGCCCATCACCTGCACGGACACGTTGCGCACCGGCACGTCGCCGACGGCGCCCGCGAACGTGCCCGCATGAGCGTGGCCGTGGAGCACGAGATCGGGTTCGTGCTCGGCGATCGGCGCCGCCAACCGGTCGGTGCCGAGGAACGCCCAGATACCCTCGGGCTCGCCGACGATCGTGGCCGCCGTCGGAGCGTAGTGCAGTAACACGATCCGGATCGGGCACGCAGCGACCTCGCGCAGCCCACGGTCGAGCGCCTCGACGTCGAGCGTCGTCTCGCGGTAGAGGCTGCGCATCAACGGCTCGCCGAAATCGACCAGGTGCGACCCGGGGAAGCCGCCCACGAACCCTTTGAGCCCCACGATCCCGACCTCGAGCCCGCCGGTCTCGCAGCTCACCCACTCGCGCTCGAGCACCCGGATGCGAGCTGCCTCCAGCACCTCGATGAGCTCGTCGCTGCGATCGACGTGCCAGTCGTGGTTGCCGAGCACCGCGTAGACCGGAACGTCGAGCCCGGCGCACGCCTCGGCCAGGACGGCGGCCTGCTCGGGCCTGCCGAGGTTGGTCAGATCGCCGGCCAGCAGCACGAGGTCAACTGCGCCGCGCAGCGCCGCGAACCTGCTCACGATCTCGTCGCGGTCGCGCTGCCGGCAGTGCATATCGCCGGCCGCCGCGATCCGCACCCGCGGGGCGCCGGGGTTCTCAGGCGGCTCGCGCATCCGCGTAGGTCTTACCAGAGCTCGCGCGGTCCGTTACCGCCCGCCCGGCCGCGGGTACACACGACCCGATGAAGCTGCTCGTCATCGCCAGCGAGCCGATCACGGCGCAGGCACTGCGCTCGGCGCTGCCCAACGACGTCGATCCGGCCAACTCCGAGGTGATGGTCGTCGCCCCCGCCGTCCAGGAGCACGGTCTGCGGTTCTGGATGTCAGACGCCGACAAGGCGATCGCCGAGGCCGACCAGGTCCGCCGCGAGACGGTCGACAGGCTCGGTCAGGAGGGAATCCCGGCCAGCGGCGACACCGGGGAGAGCGACCCGATGCTCGCGATCCAGGACGCGCTGACGACGTTCGACGCCGATCGAATCGTGGTGTTCACGCATCCAGAGTCCGACGAGGGCTACCGCGAGGATCTCGACCCCGACGAGATCGCCGAGCGGTTCGGCAAGCCGGTCGACCGCGCCACGGTCGGGTAGCAGCACCGAGCCTCACCCGTCTTCGGTTCCCAGCTGGCGGCGCAGCGACAGCGCGTTGTCGGGCGCGAATCCCTCCCAGTCGTTGTTGAAGTAGGCGAACACGGCTTCGCGCCGGCGCCATTGCGCGATCCGCCGCGCCCATCGGTCGAGCTCGGTCGCCGAGTAGTTGCCGCGGCGTCCCCGCGCCCCGTAGTGGAAGCGGACGAATCGCCAGGAGGCCGTCGCCTCGAGCGACTGAAACGGGCGCTTGGGGTGGTCTCCGATCGTCAGCGCCACGTCGCGGGCGCGCAGGCGCCCCATCACCTCGGGCTCGAACCAGCTCTCGTGCCGGAACTCGATCGTGTGCATCCCGTCGGGCAGCAGCTCGAGCCATCCCTCCAGACGCTCGTCGTCTCGGTGGAAGTTCTCGGGCAACTGCCACAGCACCGGGCCCAAGCGGTCTGCGTCGATCAGTGCCCGCAGCGGCTCGTAGAAGCGCTTCATCGGCTGCTCGATGTCCTTCAGCCGCTTGATGTGCGTGAGGTAGCGGCTCGCTTTCACGCTGAACAGGAACCCCGGCGGGGTCTGCGCCACCCACCCCTGCACCATCTCGGGTCGGGCCAGCCGGTAGAAGGTGTTGTTGACTTCGACCGTGTCGAACTGGCCGGCGTACAGCTCCAGCCACCGCCGTTTGGGCTCGCGGGCGGGATACAGCCGACCGCGCCAGTCGTCGTACATCCAGCCCGAGCAGCCGATGCGTACCGGCTTCATCGCTCGGGTAAGACCTCGGGGTGACGCCCGACGGACAGCTCTCGCTCGGCGATCCGACTCCGCCGGTCCCTGATCGTCCGTCCCTGTCGGACCTCCGTGAGGCCGTCCAGGGCTGCCGAGCCTGCGAGCTCTGGGAGGGCACGACCCAGGCCGTGATGGGCGAGGGTCGCCGCGACGCCAGCGTGATGCTGGTCGGCGAGCAGCCGGGCGACCGCGAGGACATCGAAGGGCATCCGTTCGTCGGCCCCGCCGGGAAGGTGCTCGACCAGGGTCTGCAACGAGCCGGGATCGCCCGCGAGGACGTGTACATCACCAACGTCGTCAAGCACTTCCGCTACAAGGCACGGGGAAAGCGCCGGATCCATCAGACCCCGGACCGCATCCACGTGACCGCATGCCTGCCCTGGCTTGACGCGGAGCTGTCGGTGGTCAAGCCGGCGGCACTGGTGTGCCTGGGCGCAACCGCGGGTCGAGCTCTGCTGGGATCGCAGATCCGTGTCGGGCGCGATCGCGGCCGCCCGCTGGACTCCGGGCTGGCCGAGCTCGTGACGCTGACCACGCATCCGTCGGCGATCCTGCGCAGCGACGAGCCCGACCGCGAGGACGCGATGAACCAGTTCGTGGCGGATCTGGAGACCGTCGCAAACTGGCTGAGCCACACCTAGCCGGTGCGCACGCTGCATGCGTGTCTGCTACCCGCCGTCGTTTGTCCTCACCGGCCTCGGGTAGCCCACTAGCAGGACCGACCGCGAATGTGAGGAGTACATCATGGGCCTGCTCGACAAGATCACAGGTCGCACCAAGAAGGCGGCGGGAGATCTCGCCGACGACCCGTCCCTGCGACGCCAGGGCCGTCAAGAGGAGCGCAAAGGCGAGGCCAAGGACGAGCTGGCCGAGGCGCACGACAAGGCCGACGCCAAGGCCGATGAGGTCGCCGACCTCGAGCGTAAGACGCAGTAGCCCCAAGCGGGCGGCGCGGGAGCCTCCCGCGCCGCCGCCGAGTCAGCCGGACTCCTCGGCTGGCGCGTCGTCCGCTTCCCTACCGGCCGGCGCGTTGTTCCCTTCCGCAGAAGCTTCGCCCGGTCCCTCCGGGGGCGGCGCTCCCGGTACTCCTGGGTCCCCGCGCTTTCGCTCCCAGTCCTGGCGGACCCCGGCGGCCTTGTCGGCCAGTTCGTCGCTGTGTCGTTCCAGCTCGTCCGCCTCGCGCTCAAGCTGGTCGGCCAACTCGTCCGGGTTGTCATGTTCGCCGTTCACCGCCCCCGTTGCTACCCCTAAGTGCCGTTGCGCACACCCCTTTTTCCGTCGTTTCTGGACCTCCGAGGAACACTGGGTGCGCTAGCACCGCAAGTCGGGTAAGACCAGTGAATGCCCCGCTCGATCTGGAATGGCACGATCACGTTCGGCTTGATCGCCGTCCCGATCAAGGTGCACTCGGCGACCGAGGACCGAAGCGTCCACTTTCACCAGGTTCACGCGGCCGACGGCGCCCGGATCAAGCAGAAGCGGATCTGCTCCAAGGAGCACAAGGAGGTCCCCTTCAAGGAAGTGGCCCGTGGCTATGAGCTGCGGGGCGGCAAGTACGTGCTGCTCAGCAAGGAGGAGATCGACGCCGCCGCGGGCGAGCGGTCGCATCTGATCGAGCTCGAGGAGTTCGTCGGCGCCGACGAGATCGACCCGGTGTTCTACGATCGCACGTATTACCTGGGCCCAGGTGACGACGGACAAGACGCCTACCGGCTGATGCACGACGCGCTGGAGCGCACCGAGCGCGTCGGGATCGGGCGCTGGGTGTTTCACAACCGCGAGTATCTGGCCGCGGTCAGGGGCTTCGACAAGGCGCTGGCGCTGCACACGATGCTGTTCGCCGATGAGCTCGTCGACGCGGCACAGCTCGAGCTCCCCAAGCCGAGCCGCGCCCCCAGCAAGCGCGAGATCGAGATGGCCGGCCAGCTCGTCGAGTCGCTGCACGAGGACTTCGATCCCGATGGGTTTCACGACAGCTACCGGGAGCGCGTGCTCGAGCTGATCAAGACCAAGGCGGCCGGAAAGGAGCCCGAGTTGCCCGAGCCCGACGAGCGCGAGGAGGCGCCCGACTTGGCCGCCGCGCTGGAGGCGAGCCTCGGGGCCTCCGGGAACGGCCGTCGCTCAACCAAGCGCCGCAAGTCAAAGGCGAAGCGCTGACGATGCCGCGCTCGCTGTGGACCGGATCACTGAGCTTCGGACTGGTCAACGTCCCGGTGCGGGTCGTCCCGGCGGTCCGCGATCAGGATCTCCATTTCCGGCAGCTCCACGAGTCCGACGGCGCGGCGATCGAGGTGCAGAGGTGGTGCTCGGAGGAGGACGTCGAGGTTGCATACGAGGAGATCACCCGCGGCTACGAGCTCGACGACGGCGCCCAGGTGCTCGTCTCCGACCTCGAGCTCGAGGCGATCGAGCCGCGGCGTACGCGCACGATCGAGATCGAGCAGTTCGTCGACCTCGAACAGGTCGACCCGACGTACTTCGACCATCCGTATTTCCTGGTCCCGGCGTCCGACGACGACGGCGCCCGCCGCGCCTATCGGCTCCTGACCGAAGTGATGAGCCGGACCGACCGCGCCGCCCTGGGTCAGTTCGTGATGCGCGCCAAGGAGTATCTGGCGATCGTTCGCGAGCGCGACGGGGCGCTGACATTGACCACGATGCTGTTCGCTGACGAGGTCCGGCCGATCAAGGACGTCGGCGCGCCCACCGGCAAGGCCCATAAGCCGAGCCGCAAGCAGCTCGACGCCGCAGTCTCGGTGATCGAGGCGCTGTCGGGCGAGTGGGAGCCGGACAAGTACAAGGATGAGTACCGGAAGCGCCTCAAGCGCGTCGTCGACCGCAAGCGCAAGGGCGCCACGATCGAGGTCCCCGACCAGATCGAGGAGCCCCAGCCGGCGCCCGACCTGATGGCCGCTCTCGAGCAGACGCTGCAGGAGATGAGCGACGGCGGCAGCGGCCGGTGGTCGGAGGCCCGCGAGCGCCAGGAGGCCTGAGCGTCAGTCGCGCGTGTCGCCGTCGCCGTCGGCATCGCCGAGCGCATCGGTGGGCGATCTGTGTAGCGGCTGGGTGGGCTCCTCGACGTGAGGCGGCGCCGGGATCGGCAGCGTCACGGGTTCGTCGGTCCCGACCCTGACCGTCTGCCCGTGGTGGACGATCTCGAGCGCCCTCCCGGAGACCAGCGTGTAGACCGCCTCGTCGGCGGCGATCTCGACCATTAGCCGGCGGTGGCGGAAGCCGAGCCGAAAGCTGAGCCGGGTCAGCGGCGGGGGTAGCCGCGGCGCGAAGCTGAGCCGTCCGCTGTGGTCGCGAAGACCGCCAAGACCCGCGACCAGCCCGAACCAGGTGCCCGCCAACGACGCGATGTGCAGCCCGTTGCGGGTATTGTGCTGCAGGTCGTCCAGGTCCATCAGCGCCGACTCCCGCAGGTACGAGTAGGCGAGCATCATGTGCCCGACTTCGGCGGCAACGATCGCCTGCACGGACGCCGACAGCGATGAGTCGCGCACGGTCAGCCGCTCGTAGTAGGCGAAGTCGCGCGCCTTCTCCTCGTCGGTGAAGGCGTCCCCCCGCCGGTGCAGCGCGAGCACCAGATCCGCCTGCTTGACGACCTGCTTGCGGTACAGGTCGAAGTAGTGGTAGTGCAGCATCAGCGGATAGTTCTCGGGCGGCGTCCGCTCGAAGTTCCACAGCTCATGCTGGGTGAAGCCCTCGGCCTGAGGGTGCACCTTCATGACCTCGTCGTACGGGATCAGCATGTCGCCGGCCGCGTCGCGCCACGACGCTAGCTCCTCGTTGTCGACCCCGAGCGCCTCCGCTCGGGCGCGATGGCGTTCGGCCGCGTCGGCGGCCGCACGCAGGTTGGCCTGGGCCATCAGGTTCGTATAGACATTGTTGTCGGCCACCGCGCTGTACTCGTCGGGACCGGTGACGCCGTCGATCCGGAAGTGCCCGGCCATGTCGTGGTGACCGAGCGAGCGCCACAGTCGCGCTGTCTCGACCAGCAGCTCGAGTCCGCAGTTGCGCTCGAACTCCTCGTCGCCGGTGACGAACCAGTACCGCGCCACCGCATCGGCGATGTCGGCGTTTACGTGGAACGCCGCGGTGCCCGCCGGCCAGTAGCCCGAGCACTCCTGGCCGCGGATCGTGCGCCAGGGGAACGCCGAGCCCCTCAGGCCGAGCTGAGCAGCGCGCTCGCGCGCCAGGTCGAGCGTCGATTGGCGCCAGCGCAGGGCGTCCGCGGCGGCCTGCGGCGCGGTGTAGGTCAGAACCGGCAGCACGAACGCCTCGGTGTCCCAGAACGTGTGGCCGTCGTAGCCCGGTCCGGTCAGTCCCTTGGCGCCGATTGCGCGCCGCTCCGACCGCGCGCCGGCCTGGAGCGTGTGAAACAGCGCGAAGCGTGCCGCCTGCTGAAGTTCGGCGTCGCCCTGGACCTCGACGTCGGCCCGGTCCCAGAAGTCGTCGAGGTAGGCGCGCTGCTCGCTGAGCATGCCCTCCCAGCCGGTGTGGCGAGCCTCAGCCAACGCGGCGGCGACCTGGTCGCGGATCGCCGGCAACGAGCGGGCGGCCGACCATCCGTAGGCGATGAACTTGACCAGCCGCAGCGGCTTGCCCTTCGCGATCCGGGAGACAACGGTCAGCCGAGCCACGTCCGGAAACGCCTCGACCGACGTCTCGGTGCCCTCCGGGCCGGCGACGATGTGGTCCATGGCGGCGCCGATCCGCAGGCCGCTGGCCTTGGTCTCGTGCATCAGCACCGCGCGGTCGTCGAGGCCCTGATAGGACAGCGAGCGCAGCGGCGTGGCGACGGCGGCGGCGGCACGAGGGTCGTCCTCGGACACCGGCAGCTCCTCGTTGGCCACCAGCTCGGACTGCAAGACCACCGCCGTAGGCCCGTCGAGCGGCTCGACCTGGTAGGAGATCGCCGCCACCGCCCGCTGGGTGAACGACACCAGCCGCGTGGAGCTGATGCGCACACGTGTGTGGGCTGGTGAGGACCATTCGCAGATCCGCCGCAGCACACCGGCGCGGAGGTCGAGCACGCGCTCGTGGCGCTCGAGCACTCCATAGCGGACGTCGAACGGCTCGTCCTCGACCAGCAGCCGGATCAGCTTGCCGTTGGTGACGTTGACGATTGTCTGCCCAGCCTCCGGGTAGCCGTAGGCGCTCTCGCCGTAGGGCAGCGGCCGGACCTCGTAGAAGCCCGACAGGTAGCTCCCGGGGAGGCCGAACGGCTCCCCCTCCTCGAGGTTGCCGCGCAACCCGATGTGCCCATTGGCGAGCGCGAACACCGACTCGCGCTGGGCGAGCTCGTCGAAGTCAAGCTCGGTCTCGCGAACCGCCCACGGCTCGGTCGGAAATGATCCGTGATGGATCACGCGAGTAGCTCGGCTAGGTCATCGACGACGATGTCGGCGCCGTGGGCGATCAGCGCCTCGCGCTGGCCGACGCGGTTGACGCCCACGACGATCCCGAACTGCCCCGCCCGGCCGGCCTCGACGCCCGCGAGCGCGTCCTCGAACACCGCGGCCTCGGAGGGCTCCACGTCCAACTTGCGCGCCGCGGCCAGGAACGTGTCCGGCGCGGGCTTGCCCGCCAGCTGCTCGCGCTCGGCGAGGACGCCGTCGACGATCTCCTCGAACAGGTCGAGCATCCCGGCCGACTCCAGGACCTCGCGACAGTTGGCGCTCGAGGACACCACCGCCCGACGCAGCCTCGCCTGCCGGACGGCCTTGACATAGGCGACCGAACCCTCATAGGGCGCCACGCCGTCGCGGTGGATCAGCTCCTGGACGAGTTCATCCTTGCGGTTGCCCAGCCCGTCGATGGTCTCGGCTGACGGAGGGTCGTCGGGCGTGCCCTGGGAAAGCTCGACGTGGCGTGACTCCAGGAACGAACGCACGCCGTCGTAGCGGGGCTTGCCGTCGACGTACTCGTCGTAGTCGTGGTGGATGTCGAACTCGACGAACTGCTCCCCGCGCTCGTCGGCGCGCTCGTGCAGGTAGGCATCGAACACCTGCTTCCAGGCCGCCGCGTGCATCTTCGCGGTCTGCGTCAGCACGCCGTCGAGATCGAACAGGCAGGCGCGCACATCGGAGGGCAGGCCAAGCATGAGACGGGACCGTATCGTGCCCTTCGGCGGCGGAGTCTCAGTACCGCGTGGCCGGGTTGCCGCAAGCATCCTCGCATCAAGGCACCGGCGCGCCCGCTAGCTTGCAGCGCTCAAGTGACCCTCGACTCCGGCACCGATTTTCACTCGCTGTACCGCCACGGCTTCGGCCGGGTCGCCGCAGCGGTTCCGCACCTCCGGATCGGCGACCCGGAGTACAACGCGCAGCGCACGCTGGAGCTCGCCGGGCGCGCCTCGGACGCCGACGCCGCGCTGGTGATCTTTCCGGAGCTCGGGATCTCGGGCTACGCAATCGACGATCTGCTGCACCAGCACTCGCTCACCGACGCGGTGATCGCGGCGATCGGGACGGTCGCGAAGGCCAGCGCCTCGCTGTCGCCGGTGATCGTGATCGGCGCGCCGCTCTACCACGAGTGGGGGTTGTTCAACGCCGCAGTGGTAATCCACCGCGGACAGGTGCTCGGCGTGATCCCCAAGAGCTACCTGCCCGAGTACCACGAGTACTACGAGAAGCGCCAGTTCCGGGCCGCGCGCGACGCGGTCGGCACCGCGCTGCGGCTGCTCGACGCCGACGTCCCGTTCGGCCCCGACCTCCTGTTCGCCGGCCGCGACCTGCCCGCGTTCACGCTGCACGTCGAGATCTGCGAGGACCTGTGGACGCCGATTCCCCCGAGCACGTACGGCGCGATGGCGGGAGCGACCGTGCTGGCGAACCTGTCGGCGAGCAACATCACCGTCGGCAAGGCCGACTACCGCCGGGCGCTGTGCGCCTCGCAGTCGGCGCGGACGATCTCCGGCTACGTGTACACCGCGGCCGGGCTGGGTGAGTCGACGACCGACCTGGCCTGGGACGGGCAGGCGCTGATCTACGAGAACGGCGATCTGCTGGCCGAGAGCGAGCGGTTCTCCGACGACGCCCAGGTGATCTTCGCCGACCTCGACCTCGAGCGGATCGTCGCCGATCGGGCCGGCACCAGCAGCTACGGCGACTCGATTGGAGATCACCGTCGCCGAGTGGCGCGGATGCGTCGGGTCGAGCTCGAGCTCGGCGCCGCCCGCCGACACGTGACGCTGAGCCGCTCGGTCGAGCGCTTCCCGTACGTCCCGGCCGACCCCGCCACGCGCAACGAGCGCTGCCAGGAGGTCTACAACATCCAGGTCCGCGGCCTGGAGACCCGGCTGCGAGCGACCGGGATCGACAAGATCGTGATCGGCGTGTCCGGCGGCCTGGACTCCACCCACGCGCTGATCGTGGCCGCGCGGGCATTCGACCGGCTCGGCCTGCCGCGCGAGAACGTGCTCGCGTACACGATGCCGGGATTCGCGACCAGCTCGCTCACGCTCGGCAACGCTCACGAGCTGATGCAGGCGCTCGGGGTGACCGGCCACGAGCTCGACATCCGCCCGGCGGCCAAGCAGATGCTCCGCGACCTCGGGCACCCCGCAGCCGACGGCGAGCCCGTCTACGACGTGACCTTCGAAAACGTCCAGGCGGGAGAACGCACGTCGCATCTGTTTCGCCTCGCCAACCACCACGGCGGGCTGGTGCTCGGCACCGGCGACCTGTCCGAGCTCGCGCTCGGCTGGTCGACGTACGGCGTCGGCGACCAGATGTCGCACTACAACGTCAACGCGTCGGTGCCCAAGACCCTGATCCAGTTCCTGGTTCGATGGGCGATCGACTCCGACCAGTTCGGGGCCCGCGCCGGCGAGGTGCTGGCGTCGGTGCTCGGCACCGCGATCTCGCCCGAGCTGATTCCCAATCAGGACCCGGACTCCGACAAGCCCGGCACCGACAGCGAGAATGTCGTCGGGCCCTACGAGCTCGCCGACTTCTTCCTGTACTACACGCTGCGGTTCGGCTATCGGCCGAGCAAGGTTGCGTTCCTGGCCCACCATGCCTGGGGAGACCGCCGGAGGGGACGCTGGCCCGACCTGATCCCCGAGGAGAGTCGCAACGAGTACACGCTGGCCGAGATCAAGCGCTGGCTCGAGGTGTTCCTGTTTCGCTTCTTCGGAATCAGTCAGTTCAAGCGATCGGCGATTCCCAACGCCCCGAAGGTGGGTTCGGGAGGGTCGCTGTCGCCGCGGGGCGATTGGCGGGCTCCGAGTGACGGCAACGCCGACACGTGGCTGGCGGAGCTGCGCGCGCAGGTACCGGACGGCGACAGCTAGCGTTTCGGGTAGCACTGTCAGGCACCCGCTAACCGAGGAGAACCGTGATGGCTGACCAGGAAGGAGCGTCGCCCGGCGCAGACACCGTCGCCGTGCTCGGCGCCGGAAGCACGATGGGGCTTGCGATGGCGCGCAACATCGTCCGCGCCGGGATCCCCGTGCGGGCGTGGAACCGCACGGCCGAGAAGGCTCGACCGCTGGCCGACGACGGCGCCGAGGTGCTCGGCTCGGCCGCGGAGGCCGCCGATGGCGCCGGGATCGTGCTGACGATGCTGTCCGACGCCGACGCGGTGACCGAGACCGCCGGCCCGGCGCTGGCCGCCGCCGACGACGGCGCGCTATGGCTGCAGATGAGCACGATCGGGGAGCCGGGCACAGACCGCTGCATCGAGATGGCTCGCGAACGTGGCGCCGCCCTGCTCGACGCACCGGTGCTCGGCACCAAGCAGCCGGCGGAGCAAGGCAAGCTGGTCGTGCTGGCCTCCGGTCAGGGAGATCTGCGCGGACGCGCACAGCCCGTGTTCGACGCAGTCGGGCAGAAGACGATCTGGGTCGGGGAAGCCGGCGCGGGGACGCGCTTGAAGCTGGTCGTCAACAGCTGGGTGTTGACCGTGACCGAGGGCACGGCCGAGACGATCGCGCTCGCCGAAGGCATGGGCCTGGATCCGTCGCTGCTGTTCGACGCGATCGATGGCGGAGCGCTCGATCTTCCATACCTCCGGGTCAAGGGAAACGCGATGATCGAGCGGGACTTCGATCCGGCGTTCCGGCTGGAGCTCGCCGCCAAGGACGCCCGGCTGGTCGACGATTCGGCCAAGCGGGTGAACCTCGATCTGCCCGTTCTGGCCGCGATCGCGCAGCGGATGACCGAGGGTGTCGCGGAGCACGGCGACAAGGACATGGCCGCGACGTATCTGACCGCCACCGGCCGCGGCTGAGCGATGCCGCCGGCCGGGCCCGCAGACGGGTGAGCGCCGACGCGCTGATCGTCGGGTCCGGCCACAATGGGCTGGCCGCCGCGATCACGCTCGCTCGCGCCGGATGGCGGGTGACCGTGCTGGAAGCTGCGACTGCGCCGGGTGGCGCCGTCGCCACGGAGGAGCTGACGCTTCCGGGATTCGCCCACGACGTCTATTCGGCGGTGCATCCGGCGGCTGCGGCCTCGCCCGTGTTCGAGCGGATGCCGCTCGAGCACCACGGGCTGCGGTGGGTGCATCCGGAGGCGTGCTATGCCCATCCACTCGCCGACGGGCGCGGAGCGGCGCTGTACCGGGATCTGGGCCGGACCGCAGACAGCCTCGAGCGCCTCGCGCCGGGCGCAGGCGAGGCCTGGGGCCGGTTCGCCCAGCCGTACGTGAGCCGGTTCGCTGCGCTCCGGCGGGTGTTCCTGGGCGGGTTTCCGCCGATCGTCGCGGCGGCGCGGCTGGCCACGCGGATGCGCCCGCGGTCGTTGGTGGAGCTCGCCCGGGTGTCGCTGATGCCGGCCCAGGCGCTGGCGACCGAGCTGACGGGCGACCCCGGCGCGCGGGCCTGGCTGTACGGCTCGGCGATGCACGGGGACGTGCCGGTGACCGCGCCCGGGAGCGCGATCGTAGGCGTATACCTGAACCTGCTCGGCCACGGTTCGGGCTGGCCGAGCCCCGAAGGAGGGGCCGGCCGGCTGACCGCCGCCCTGGTCTCCTACCTGCGAGAGCTGGGCGGAGAACTCCGCACACGAGCCGAGGTCGTCGAGATCGACGCCCGCCGCGGTCGGGTGACCGGTGTTCGGCTCGCCGGCGGCGAGGGCGTCGCCGGCCGGGTCGTGATCGCCGACGTGCTGCCCGGCGCGCTGGCGTCGCTCGCCGGCTCGTCGCTGGGCGACCGCTACACGCGTGCGCTGCGGCGCTATCGCCTCGGGCCGGCCACGTTCAAGCTCGACTGGGCGCTCGACGGGCCGATCCCGTGGACCTGCGAGGAGGCGCGCGCGGCCGGCACCGTACACGTCGGCGGCGACGAGTCAGAGCTGCTCGACGCCGGGTCTGTCGGCGGGCGCCCGGCCGAGCGACCGTTCGTGCTAGTCGGCCAGCAGACGATCGCCGACCCTACCCGGGCGCCGGCCGGCCGGCACACCGCCTGGGGCTACAGCCACGGCCCCCAGACGCTCGACTGGGAGGCCGAGCACGACCGTCAGGTGCAACGGATCGAGGCGCAGGTCGAGCGGTTCGCGCCGGGGTTCCGGGACCGGATCCTCGCCCGGCACGCGCTCTCCCCCGCCGATTTCCAACGGCGCAATCCGAACCTGGTCGGCGGCGACGTGGGCGGCGGCAGCTACGCGCTCGACCAGCTGCTGCTGCGCCCGGTGCCGCGCCTGTTCCCCTATCGCACGCCCGTGGCCGGGCTCTACATCGCCAGCGCGGCGGCGTTCCCGGGCGGCGGCGTGCACGGCGTGGCCGGTCACGCCGCGGCGCAGCTGGCGCTGATCGGCGCGCGGTTCGTCGACGCCAGGGCCGGCGTCAGCCGCTGTCTGCGCGGGTAGCACCGGTTACGAGCATGGCCTTAGCGATACTCGACATCGACGGAACCCTGGTGGACACCAATTACCACCACGCGATCGCGTGGTTCCGGGCGTTTCGCGCGCATCGGATCGTGCTGCCGATCTGGCGCGTTCACCGCCACCTCGGGATGGGTGGCGACCAGCTCGTGGAGGCGCTGACCGACGCGGGGACCGAGCGCGAGCTCGGCGACGAGATCCGTGACGCCGAGACCGAGCGCTACATGGAGCTGATCGATGAGGTCGAGACGATGGACGGGTCGCGCGAGCTGATCGAGGAGCTCAAGCGGCGCGGGCACACCGTGGTGCTGGCCAGCTCGGCCAAGCAGGACGAGGTCGATCACTACCTGGAGCTGCTGGGCGGCCGCGGGCTCGCCGATGCCTGGACGACATCGGCGGACGTCGAGGCGACCAAGCCCGCCCCGGATCTGGTCAGCGCCGCGCTCGAGCGGGCCGGCGCCACCAGCGACGACGCGGTGATGGTCGGCGACACGCCGTGGGACGTGGAGGCGGCGCGACGGGCCGGGGTCGGGACGCTGGCGGTCCTGACCGGAGGTTTCTCCGAGCAGGAGCTGCGAGATGCCGGAGCCGTCGAGGTGTTCGAGTCCGTGGCCGAACTGAGCGCGGCGCTCGATCGCACGCCGCTGGCCTGATCGGTACCGACCGCGTCAGCGGTGCTCGCGCTTGAGCAGCGCGACCCCGAACCACAGCCAGCCGATCGTGGCCGCGGCGACGATCCCGACGATCACCGGCGCCACGCCGCCGAACACCACGTTTGAGATCAGCACCAGAATCGCGGTGAGCCCCACCGACAGGAACACCATCGCCACGATCGCGTCGAGGTTGCCGACCCTGACCAGGTAGCCCTTCTCGCCCTCGCGGAACAGCAGACGGTGGTGGATCATCGGCGCGATCAGGAGCACCGCCGCCACCGCCACGCAGATCAGCGCGACGAAGTACACCGCGCGATCAAACGACGACACCTTGCCCCAGCGGGTGTTGAACGGCACGATCAGCAGGAACCCGAACAGCACCTGCACGCCGGCCCCGGCCACCCGGAGCTCGGTCATGAGCTCGGTCTGGTTACGGTCTAGCTGTTCCGCCGGAGCCTCGTCGCGCCCAGGGTCTGCGCGGGGCTCGTCCTGCTGATGTTGTGGTGCCCTGGTACCTGTGCCCATGAATCTGCGACTCCTGTCGCTACATGGCTACCCGCCCGGACGGAGGCTGACGCCAACCGCAGGCGGACTGGTGCCCCGACGCTAGGCGGAGATGATCGTCGGCGTCCCGAGCGGGATGTGCGACAAGAGCCAGCGGCCCTCGGCCAGCGTCAGCCGCATGCAGCCGTGGCTGACCGGCAGCCCGATGCTCGACGTCTCAGGCGTCGAATGGATCGCGATCCGGTCGCCGCCGTTCCATCCCTCGATCTCGTGCGGCGACTTCGCCGACAGCGCGAGCACGCAGCAGCCGTACGGACCGGTGGGGTCGCCGGTCTGGAGCCGGTCGGTGACAGCGAAGCGTCCGGTGGGCGTGGGCGCGGTCGGGCGTCCGACCGCGACCGTGAAGTGCTTCACGACCTTGCCGTTGTCGATCACCATCAGCCGACGCATGTTCAGCGAGACCTTGATCTGCCAGGTCACCCGACCCAGCTTGGTCGCCGACTGATCGATCCAGCCGAGGTTCCCGTTACCAGCGATCGGGCTGACCACGCCCAGCCACTTGCCCTCACGACGCTGTACCCACAACGCCTGCGGCGATCCGAAGTCGGTGCGGGTGGTCAGCTTCGCGATCGGCTTGCCGCCCGGCGACCCGCGCATCGTGGTGGCGTGCGTGACCAGCGCCACCAGCGCGCCCGGCTGGGGGTGGTGGGTCGGGGTGGGCGGCGCCGGGGTCGTCTGCGGGTTGGTCGGCGCCGCCGGCGCGCTGGGCTTGAAGCTGTTGGCAGTGGCCTTGGCGGCACCGGGCTTGGCGGCGGAGATCGCGACCCCGATCACGATCGGGATCGCCGGGATCAGGGCGGCGACGAGCGCGATCACCGCCGCCATACGCCATCTGCGGCGCGGGCCCGACGGCTGTGGTGCGTCGGTCTGTTCGCTCATCTGCCCCTGTCCTGAGTTGAGATCCAAATCCCCTGACGCGCATCGCTCGCGACGCGCTCTACGTTAGCGCAGGGCCCGGAGGTGCTTGGAGCCGTCGCGAAGGCGGGCGACGGCGATCGCAAGATCCCGCCGGCCCGCCCCGCGATCAGCTATAGCTGGCTAGTGGGCGTCCACTAACCGCCGGCTACGGCCGGCAGGATCGTGACCTCGTCCCCGTCCTCGACCGCCGTGTCGAGACCATCGAGGAAGCGGATGTCCTCGCCGCCCACGTAGACGTTGACGAAGCGCCGCAGGCCGCCGTCCTCGGCGATCCTGCTCCGCAGGTCGCCGAAGCGGTCATACAGCGCGTCGAGAACTTCGCCGACGGTCGACCCGTCGACGTTCGCGGTCCCCTCGCCTTCCGTCGCCGCCCTCAGCTGGGTTGGGATCTTGACGGTGACTGCCATCGCCGGGAAGTCTAAACGCGGGCGGGCGTGCGACCCTCGGCGGTCACGCCGTCGCCGCCACGCGCTCGCCGACGGCTTCGAACGATGCGAACGTCGGGTCGATCTCGCGAGCCTCGAAAGTGCCGCGGGCAACGTCGAGCGTCTTGAGCCCGTCGCCGGTGATGTACGCGACGACCCGCTCGTCGGGGTCGATGTCTCCGCGCCGCGCGAGCTTGGCCAGCGTCGCGACCGTCACTCCGCCGGCGGTCTCGGTGAAGATCCCGGTGGTCGCCGCGAGCAGTTTGATGCCCTCCCGGATCTCGTCATCGGTGACCGCGTCGACCGCGCCGCCGGTCCGCCGGGCGAGGTCGACTGCGTAGGGGCCGTCGGCCGGGTTGCCGATCGCCAGCGACTTGGCGATCGTGTCCGGCTTGACCGGACGGCAGAAGTCCTCGCCGGCCGCGAACGCGTTGGCCACCGGCGCGCATCCGGTCGCCTGGGCGCCGTTGAACGTCGGCAGCTTGCCCTCGACCAGCCCCAACTCGAGCCACTCCTCGAAGCCTCGGGCGATCTTGGTGAACAGCGACCCCGAGGCAATCGGAGAGACCACGCGATCAGGGAGCTCGAACCCGAGCTGCTCGACGGTCTCGAACGCGAGCGTCTTGGACCCCTCGGCGTAGTACGGACGCATGTTGATGTTCACGAACGCCCAGTCGCGCTCACCCGAGATCTCGGTGCAGAGGCGGTTGACGTCGTCGTAGTTGCCGCGGACGGCCACGAGGTTGGTGCCGTAGATGCCCGTGGCGAGCACCTTCTGCTCCTCGAGGTCAGACGGAATGAACACGTAGGACTCCAGCCCCGCGGCGGCCGCGTGAGCGGCCACGGCGTTGGCCAGGTTGCCGGTCGAGGCGCAGGCGATCGTCTCGAAGCCGAGCTCGCGAGCGCGGGCCAGGGCAATCGACACGACCCGGTCCTTGAACGAGTGCGTCGGGTTGGCGGCGTCGTTCTTGATCCACAGCTGGCGCAGGCCAAGCTCCTCGGCGAGCCGGTCTACGCGCAGCAGCGGCGTCCACCCGGCCGGCAGCGTCGGGTGCGGGGGCGCCTGGACGGGCAGGAAGTCCGCATAGCGCCACAGCGACAGCGGGCCTGCCTGGATCTTGCGTCGCAGCGCCGCGGGATCCTCATCCGGCCGCGCCTCGTAGGCGACCTCGAGCGGGCCGAAGCAGCGTTCGCAGACGTACCGCGCATCGAGCGGGTAAGTGGCCTTGCATTCCTTACAACAAAGAGACTCTGGCGGCATATGTGAAAAAACCTCCGCCGGGGTCTGTGGTCGGAGGTCATGGGAAACCGCCATCTCCACATCTCCCAGGCCTTGTAGTTGGAGCCTGATGGAATTGGCACCGTTCCCTTGCGGGAGGTTGCCGGGGTTTCGTAGGGCCATTTCCCTCCACCCCTCTGGATGCGTACTGCTATGTGGACTGAAGTATTAGCAGACGCCCGGACGCAGTTCCAGCGCAGACGAGTAACGACCGCCGCCGGCCGGTGTTGTGGACCGCGTGGCCGTCCCCTCCGCCGATCCGCTCGCCCACCTCGAGGCCGCCCTCGAGGCCGGGACCAAGGCCCCCAGTCGGCGGATGCTGATCATCGTCAATCCGCACGCGACGACGGTGTCCGACCGCCTTCGCAACCTGGTCGTCTACGCCCTGCGCGGCGCCTACGACGTCGAGGCGATCGACACCGAGTCCCCCGGGCACGCCACCCAGCTCACTCGCGAGGCCGCCGGACAGGGCTACGACGTTGTCGTGGCGTTCGGCGGCGACGGCACCGTCAACGAAGCGGTCAACGGCCTGGCCGGCTCACAGACGCCACTGACCTGTCTTCCCGGAGGCCGGGCCAACGTCTACTGCCGGATGCTCGGCATCCCCAGCGACGTGGTCGACGCCACCGAGCACCTGCTGCGGATCGCCGACGACTGGAGGCCGCGAGCGATCGACCTCGGCGAGGTCAACGGCCGCAAGTTCGTGTTCTCCGCCGGCGTCGGACTCGATGCCAGCGTGGTCGAGCGGGTCGACGCCCACCCGCGACTCAAGGCCCGCCTGGGCGAGTGGTACTACACGTGGGCGGGGATCGACACGTTCACGCGCCGCTACCTGCTGCACCCGCCGCGGCTCGAGGCGGCGGTCGGCAAGGAACGCATCCCGGGCGTGACCACGATCGTGCAGAACGCGACCCCTTACACGTACTTCGGAGACCGCCCGGTTGAGATGGCGCAGGGCGCCACGCTGGTCAGCGGCGACCTGGCCGGGATCGTGCTCGAGCGGGCCCGCCCGGGCGGAATCCCGACGATCATCTGGCGCGCGCTGTCCAAGCGCGCGACCGTCAGCGAGCATCGCCACATCCATCCGTTCAGCGGCGTCAAGGAGCTGTCGGTGCGGACCGCGGACGGGCGCCCGCTGCCGTTGCAGGTCGATGGCGACTACATCGGCGATGTCGAGGAGGCGAGGTTCGCCGTGGTGCCGGGCGGGATCGTCGTTGTCTCCTGAGCGCGTCGGTCTGGGGCTGCTGACCGCGATCACGGCAGCGCTGGCGCTCGGCGCGACCGCCACCGCCGGCGGCGCGACCCCGTCGGCTGTCCGCCTCCCCGGTGCCCCGAAGTGTCCGGTGTTCCCGGCCGACAACCCGTGGAACCAGCGCGTCGACCGCCTGCCGACGGCACACGGCTCGGCGGCGATCGTCGCTCGGATCGGCCTTGGCGATCCGGTCCACCCCGACTTCGGCTCGGGCCTCTACAACGGCGCGCCGATCGGCATCCCGTACGAGATCGTGTCCAAGCACACCCGGCGCGTTCCCGTCCAGTTTCATTACGCCGCTGAGTCCGACGGCCACCGGTATCCGCTTGCACCCCACGTCGCGATCGAGGGTGGAGCCCGCTCGACCGGCGATCGCCACGTGATCGTGGTCGACCGCGACTCGTGTCGTGACTACGAGCTGTTCGCGGCCTATCCGCAGGATGGCGGCCGCCACTGGACGGCCGGCTCGGGCGCGATCTTCGACCTGCGCTCCAACCACCTGCGCCCCGCCACGTACACGTCGGCGGACGCCGCCGGGCTGCCGATCCTGCCCGGCCTGGCGCGCTACGACGAGGTCGCCCGCGGCGCGATCGACCACGCGCTGCGGTTCACGGCCCCGTGCACGGCGGCGCGGTACGTGTACCCCGCGCGGCACTTCGCATCCACCTGCACCGGCCCGTCACTGCCGCCGATGGGGCTCCGGGTGCGGCTGAAGGCATCGGTGAACATCTCGCGCCTGCCCTACCAGGCGCGCATCGTCGCCCGGACGCTGAAGCGCTACGGGATGATCCTCGCCGACAACGGTTCGCCGTGGTTCATCTCGGGCGCCCCCAACCGCCACTGGAACAACGACGCGCTGCACCAGCTCGACCGCCTGAGCGGGCGCGACTTCGAGGTCGTCGACACGCGGACGCTGCCCCACCCCGGCCGCTAGCCATCTCTCCAGGGGGGCGAATATCGCGCCGCCGAGGCTCTGTACAGGGTGGCGGGCGATGACATCGAGCTGACCGCGAGCGACCTCGAGCTGTTGCGGTTCGCCGGCGAGCACCGGTTCGTGGTGTCCGCGCATGTCCAGGCGCTGCTGGCGCTGTCGCCGAGCGCCGTCGACTTGCGGCTGCAAGCGCTGAGTGACGCGGGGATGCTGGCTGAGCGGACCGTGCTCGCCGGCTTCCCGGCCACCTACCGATCGACGCGCAAGGGCCTGAATGCGATCGCCAGCGGGCTGCGCGCGCCGACGATCGACCTGGGCCGCTACGACCACGAGGTCGGGGCAGCCTGGCTGTGGCTGGCTGCGCGCAACGGTGGGTTCGGGCCGATGCGAGAGGTGATCGGCGAGCGCCGGTTACGGTCGCGCGACGGCTCGGCCGCTGACGATCCGGATTCACCACGGCCACTTGCCGTCCGCCTCGGCGGGGTCGGCCGCAACGGGCGTCCGCGCCTTCACCACTCCGACCTGCTGCTGGTCGATCCGGCCGGACGCCGGCTCGCAGTCGAACTCGAGCTGACCTCGAAGGGACGCGAGCGCCGCGAGCGGATCCTGTCGGGGTACGCCGCTGACCGCCGCTTCGCAGGTGTCCTGTACGTGGTCGAGAGCCCGCGGCTGGCTGAGTCGATCAGCACGTCCGCCCGACGGCTGGGGATCTCCCATCTCGTCCACGTGCAACGAGTGCGGTGGGCACCCGACGCGCCCCGCGCCTCAGCGCTGAGCCAGAGCCGATCCGCTGCGAGCGAGCGGGGCGACTCGCGGCGGCAGGCGGCACGTCGGCGCCCGGCGGCTACCGCGGGAGCGGAGCTGTGACCTCGGTCTCGGGCCCGCAGGCGCCCCGGCCTCGAGGCCGGCCGTACTGGATGCTGGCCGCGTTCGCGGCGCTCGCGTTCGCGCCGGCGGGGTGGACGGTCGTCGGGATCGTCGCGCTCGGGCTGGCCGGCGCGGCGGTTGCCGGCGCGCGGCTGGTCACCGCCCACCGTCAGCGCTCGGCCGCGCGGGCGGCCGCCCCGGGCGGGGTCGCGCTCGGGGTCGACACCGATGGCCGGCCGGTCGTGCTCAGCGACCGGCAGCTGTCGGCTCACGCGCTGATCGTCGGGGCCAGCGGCGCGGGCAAGTCGACGACGTTGCTGACGATCCTCACCGATCACATCCGCCGCGGCCGGCCCGTCGTCGCGATCGACATGAAGGGCTCGCCCTCCTTCGCCGGCGAGCTCGCCCGCGCGGCCGGCGCCGCGCGCCGCCCGTTCCAGCTCTGGTCGCTCGACGGCCCGAGCCACTGGAACCCGCTGGGGCACGGAAACGCGACCGAGCTCAAGGACAAGCTGATCGCCACCGAGCGGTTCACCGAGCCGCACTATCAGCGGGCGGCCGAGCGCTACGTCCAGACTGTCCTCCAGGTGCTCGAGCAGCTGCACCCGGGGCGGCCGCCGACGCTCGAGGAGGTCGTTCGGATGATGGATCACCGGAGGCTCCCGGGCATCGTGCGCGAGCTCCCCGAGCCGCTGGCCGAGCGGATCACCGACTACCTCGATGGGCTGACGGGCGACCAGGTCTCGGCGATCCGCGGACTGGGCACCCGCCTGGCGATCCTCACCGAGTCGCACTCCGCCCGGTTCCTGGGGCCGCCCGATCAGCGGTCGTTCTCCGACGGGGCACCGGAGGTCGATCTGCACCGCGCGCTGTCGGGCGGCGAGGTGGTGCTGCTCAGCCTGAACTCGGGCAAGTACGGCAAGCTCGCCGCCCAGTTGGGCACGCTCGCCGTCCAGGACCTGGTGTGCGCCGCCGGAGACAGGCTCGCCAGCGGCGGAATCGCCGGGCGGCCGCTGGCGATCGTCGGGATCGACGAGTTCTCGGCGCTGGGCTCAGACCACGTGATGCAGCTGATCGCACGCGGCCGCGAGCCGGGCGTGGTGGTCGTGCTCGCCACCCAGGAGCTGGCCGACCTCGACCGGGCGGCTCCGGGACTGCGCGACCAGGTGCTCGGCACCGCGGCGGTGAAGATCGCCCACCGCCAGGACGTGCCCGCCTCGGCCGAGGCGTTCTCCCAGATGGTCGGAACCGTCAGGGTCTGGGAGGAGACCCGCCGGATCGGCGGCTCGGCGTTCGCGCGCCACGACATCGGTCGCGGCACCCGGCGCGAGGTCGAGCGATTCGCGCTTCACCCCAACGTGATCAAGCAGTTGCGCACCGGCGAGGCCGTGGTGATCACCAAGCAGCCGGCGGCGCGGGCGAGGACCGTCCGGGTCGGCCCCCCGCCTCGCGACGGGCCGGAGTTGGGATGACCGGACGCGGACGTCTTCGCTCAGGAATTCCGGGGAGTCCATCGTATGTACACGATGCACGCATTGGTTCCCGTAGGCGCAGGATGCGTCCGCTTGGCAGCCTGATCGTCGTCGCATCTGGTGCGATCAGCATCTCCGGACAGACCTGTCTTACGTGCTTCTGAACGGCACGCAGGCCGCGAACGTGACAAACAGTACCTACGTGTTCACGGGCATCGACGGCGCCACTACGTTCGCGTATGGCGAGCAGGCCCACACAGCAGGACCGGCACGTCCCCAGTCCTCTCGAGTCGTACACCCTCCCGTCGTGTGTCAACCCGGTCAACATCCTCCAGCCGATCTTTCACGGTCACCACGATCAACCGTTCGCACGCGTGCGCCGCCGGTTACGCCCTCCAAGGACTGACCCTCCATATGTCCACGGGCATATGGACCTAACGTCCGAGCTCGTACACCTACCAGTGGGACCGGTGCAGCACCAAGACTGGTCAGTCTCCCACGACCCGCTCGTGTCCCGTGAATTTACGGACGCGACCGGCGCGTCGCACATCGTCCGGGCCGGCAGACATTTCATCTTTCCCTGGCGGCGACCGTGATCACTCACCCGCTGACCATGTCGACCTCCACGACCGTGTCCGGCCTCTGTAACGCCGGTAAAGGCAAGATCATCAGTACTGGAACGGTCATTCTCGCTGGCCTGTGTGGCGGCGCGTTTGGTGACGGCAGCGTCGCGTGGTCGGCAGCCTTTCTCGGCAACCGGTTCCGACCACCCATCAACCGCAGGAGACACTTCCGTGAGACGACTACTAGTGGCAGGAGCGGTCGTGATCGCGCTGGCATCGGCTGCAGCCGCGACCGCGGCCGCGACCGGATCGTTCTCATTCACCTCGGACCAGCCAAACACCACCTGGACCTGCGCGGTGGACGGCCGAACCCCAACGCCCTGCACCAGCCCGTTCACCACCAACGGTCTTTCCGCCGGGAATCACACGGTCACGATCCAGGGGTCGTTCATGGTCGCGGGTACAACGACGACCGCCGCGTTCTCCTACAGTCCCGCGAACCCCGTCACGGGCCAGGCCGTCCGTTTCGACGGCACCGCAAGCACTTGCGCCGCGGCGCCCTGCACCTACAACTGGGTGGACCTCGCCGACAACGGCCAGTTCGCCACCACACCCACGTTCGCGTTCACGTTTCACCACACGGGCACGAAAGAGGTGCAGCTGACCGTCACCGACGCGCAAGGTCACACCGCCAGGGTCGAACACGACGTGACCGTCGGCTCCCCGGCCGCTGGCTCTCCTGCGCCCGGGGGCGTCAATTGCGCCGGGCCCGATGGGTCCGGCAACCCGGACTACGCCGCCATGGATGCGTGCGGGTTCCCGTCACCCCACACCACGGGCGTTCCCGCAGGTACCACGCTCACCCCGTCCGGAAGCATCACTGCAAACACCGCCGGACAGGTCATCAGCGATCTGAAGGTCACCGGCTCGATTCAGGTCAATGCGAGCAACGTCACGATCGAGAACTCTGAGATCACCTCGAACAGTTCGACCGGCGGGGTTCGGATAGGGCCGGGCGTCTCAGGCGTGGTCGTCAAGAACGACACGATCCACGGGACCGACGACAGCGCTTCGGGAAACCTGCAGGCAGCGGTCTACAACACGAACTACAGCGACAGCACGAACGCCGTGACCGTCGACCACGTCGACTTCTACGACGGCCAGCGGATCCTCCACGGGCCGGGGACCCTCGAGAACTCATTCTGTCTCGACACCGTCGCGGTGTCCGGCGCGCACTATGAATGCGTCTATGAAGGTGGCGGCGGCGTTGTCATCAACCACAACACCCTGCTGGTCGGGTTCACCCAGACCGCTGCCGTGTTCATCTCGACCGATTTCGCAGCGCTGCAGGACGCGCAGATCACGAACAACCTGCTGGCTGGTGGCGGCTACGCGATCTACGGTGATGCGACCAACGAGCATAACTACGGCATCCGGTCCGAGACGATCACGGGCAACCACTTCAGCAGGCTGTACTACGGCAATGGCGGGTACTACGGCGTTTGTGATGACCAGTACCTGCCGTCGGCCGCTACGTGGTCCGGAAACGTGTGGGACGACACCGGGGCGATCGTAAGCCCATAGATGGCCTACGATCGCCACCGCTCGCCGCGATCAGCCGCCGAAGCCGCTGGCCGCGATGTAGGTCGTGGCGCTGCCGTTGGGGTGGATCAGCACCGACGGGGCGAGGCACTTGGCGGGCAGCGTGAACTGGCCGCGAATCCGCGCGTCGCCGGTCGTCGAGATCGGCACCGACGCGGTGGTGCCGACCGCAGGGGTGCTGTCGGCGCCGCAGTACAGCGAGGCCGAGACCATCGTCACCGGGCCGGGCGTTCCGTTGCCGGGCGCGACCGGGATCACCAGCCCACGGATCAGGACGTCGATGCGGCCGTTCTGGCGAATCCGGGCGTCGCCGAACTTCAGAACCCAGGGAGCGCCGCCGGCGGCGTTGCCGTGGAGCATCGGGTCGGCGGGCACGCTCGGGGCGAGCGGCGTGTCGACTACGGTGCGGTCGTCGAACCGGTGATGGCGGAAGTGGTGCTCGCCGCGATCGCGGTGGTCGCCGTGGTTATCGCCGCCGCCCGGGCCGCCGCCCTGGTCGGCGACGGCGCTCACCGCCGTGAACGCGGAGCCCGCGAATGCCGAGGCGGCCAGCATCGCCACTGCGGCGCGCTTGGATATGTGCATGTTTTCCTCCGTATCGGTTGGGAGCCTCAGGAGGTAGGACGCCTTCCCGCGCGATTCCTCACACGCCTGAGGCGAAAAATTCGAAGCTCGCGCCGAGCGGGGGCTAACCGGCGCCCGGCGTGACCCGGTAGGCGTCGAATACCGACTCGATGTTGCGCAGCCGGCTGATCGTCTGATCGAGCGCGTGCGTGTCGCCGACTTCGACCACGAACCGGTTCTTGACCATCGGGTGGCTGACCGTGCAGCGCGCCTCGATGATGTTGATCCCGGCCTCGGCGAACGTCCGGGACATGTCCTCGAGCAGGCGGTGGCGGTCCCAGCCGTCGACCTCGATCTCGACCCGGAACGAGGTGTCGGCGTCGCCGTCCCAGGCGACCGGCGTGAACCGGTCGGGGTCGCGCCGCAGCACCGCCACGTTCGGGCAGTCCTCGCGGTGGATCGTGATCCCGCGGCCGAGTGAGATGTAGCCGACGATCGGGTCACCCGGAACCGGGCGGCAGCACTTGGCCAGCCGCAACATGACCTCGTCGATCCCCTCGACCGAGATCCCGAAGCGCGACGACGAGGTGGTCGCGCGCGAGCGGCGGCGGCGGGTCTGCAGCAGGTCGTCGGCGGCGGTCGGCTCGGACTCGGCGGCCTCGCCCTGCTTGAGCAGCTGCATGATCTTGTTGACGACGACCTTCGGCGAGATCTTGGCCCCGCCGAGCGCGATGTAGAAGTCGTCGGCCTTGCGGAAGCCCATCTCGCGGATCACGTCGGCCAGCAGCGGCGAGCCGACGATCTTCTGGGACGGCAGGCCCTGCTTCTTCAGGTGCTCCTGCAGCAGCTCGCGGCCGGTGTGCTCGGTGTCCTTACGGGTCTCGGCCTTGAACCAGGCCTTGATCTTGTTCCGCGCCCGGGTCGTCTTGACCAGCGCCAGCCAGTCGCGCGACGGTCCGCGCTCGCGCTTGGAGGTCAGAACCTCGACGATGTCGCCAGAGCGCAGCTGGTAGGACAGCGGCACGATCTTGCCGTTGACCTTCGCCCCGACGCAGCGGTGGCCCACGTCGGTGTGGATCTCGTAGGCGAAGTCAAGCGGCGTCGCGCCGAAGGCCAGCGACTTGACCTCCCCCTTCGGGGTGAACACGAACACCTCGTCCTCGAACAGGTCGACCTTGAGCGTCTCCATGAACTCTCGGGGGTCGGCCATGTCCTGCTGCCAGTCCAGGAGGGACCGCAGCCATTTGAGCTTGCCGTCGGAGTCGGGGGCGGGCGTGCCGCTGCGGCCGGACTCCTTGTACATCCAGTGAGCGGCGATCCCGAACTCGGCCAGGTCGTGCATCTCACGCGTCCGGATCTGGATCTCCAGAGGCCGGCCCTCGGGTCCGATCACGGTTGTGTGCAGCGACTGGTACATGTTGAACTTCGGCATCGCGATGAAGTCCTTGAAGCGGCCGGGAAGCGGCTTCCACAGCGAGTGGATCACCCCGACGGCGCCGTAGCAGTCCTTGACCGAGCCGACGATCACTCGCATCGCGGTGAGGTCGTAGATCTCGTTGAACTCGCGGCCCTTCTTGGTCATCTTCGAGTAGATCGAGTAGAAGTGCTTGGCGCGGCCGGAGATCTCGGCCTCGATCCCGAGCTCGTCGAGCTCCTTGGCCAGGTATTGGCCGGCCTGGTTGACGTAGCGCTCGCGCTCGGCGCGCTGCTGGGCGACCAGGCCCTTGATCTCGTTGTACTTGCGCGGGTGCAGCGTCTGGAACGCCAGGTCCTCGAGCTCCCACTTGATCGCGTGGATCCCGAGGCGGTGGGCGATCGGCCCGTAGATGTCGAGCGTCTCGCGGGCCTTCTCGATCTGCTTCTGCTTGGGCACGGCGGCGATCGTGCGCATGTTGTGCAGCCGATCGGCCAGCTTGATCAGGATGACCCGGATGTCCGTGGCCATCGCGACCATCATCTTGCGGTAGTTCTCGGCCTGCGCCTCGTCGCGCGACTGGAACGTCAGCCCGGTCAGCTTGGTGACGCCGTCGACCAGGCTGGCGACCTCCTCGCCGAACGCCTCATGGACCTCCTCCAGCGACGCCGACGTGTCCTCGACGGTGTCGTGGAGCAGCGCCGCGCACAGCGTCTCGGTGTCAAGGCGCATGCCCGCGCAGATCTTCGCCACCCCGACCGGGTGGATGATGAAGTCCTCGCCGCTGCGCCGGCGCTGGTCGGCGTGGTGCACGCACGAGTACACGAACGCCTCCTCGACCCGCGCGCGGTCGACCTCTACGGCCGCGTGATGGGCGTGCTCCTCGACGATCGCGAACAGGTCGGCCAGCAGCTGCTGCTCGACCTCGGTGAGCTCGACCCGGTCGACGGCGCTCTGGCCGTCGCCGTCGGCGACCTGGTCGACCGGTGGCCGCAGCGTGGCGATCGACCCGGAGCGCGGTTCGCCGTCAGCGCGCCCGCCGTCGACTCCCTCGCCGTTGACCTCCAAACGAGCGTCCTGCGCGGCGACCGGACCACCGCCACCGGAGGCCTCGTTGGCCCGGCTCAGCCGCTTGCTCGAAGATTTGCGCTGCTCAGGAATCGTCGTCCGTCCTCGTATCGCGTTGCGTACGCCCTGTACGCCGGAGAGCGCTCCAGTGAGGTGGGCGCGGTCCCGGCGATCGCCAGGGCTGGCAGATCCCGGTCGAGGCTGACGAGCTCCAGCTCCGCGAGCACCTTGACCAGCCTGGCCGCCAACCGGGGCGGACGACCATGCGGCCCGTCGCCGCGAAGCAGGTGCTCGAACTCCTCACCGGCCACCCTCTCCCGGGTCCGAAGGCTCCGGTAGAGGGCCACGAGCGAAGCACGCAAACCGTACTCGAGCTCGTGCATCTGCTCCGCAAAGCGTAGCTCAGGTGGGCCCCACGCCAAATGGGTGAAGCGCACGCTTTCATGCAGGACGGCATTCCCGGAGGCGCAAGCCGGGGGGTCAAGGGCCACAATCTGCTCGAATCCGTCTCCGATCTCGGGCCGGCGCTCGAGCGCGTAGTAGGAGGTCAGCGCGAATCCGCCGATCCGCTGGCTCAATCCGGCGAGCCGCCGCGGGACGTCCGCGCACACGGCCAGCACGGCCCCGCCGGCGCTGAGGGCGTCGGCCAGCACCGCCAGCGAGCTCTCCCCGCGCCGGTCGATCGTCACGTTCTCGGCCCTGGTCGCGGCCGGCCTGCCGTCGGTGACGATCGCGAGCTCGGAGGTGTCGAGCTCGGCCAGCACCGACGCGAGGTAGTCCTCGGCTTCGCCGAGCACCTCGATCGAGGGCGGCGCGCATGGACGGGCGTGGCGTAGCAGCAGCCGTGGCTCCACCGCGCCGTTCCAGACGTTTCGCTCCAGCCGGAAGCTCGCGTCGACCGGCGTCCTGGCCTCGACCCCGAGCCGCCCGTCGCAGCCGAACGACACCGCCCGGGCGCGGGTCCCGCCGGACGTGACCGTGAACCTGAGGTGCTTGCCGTCCTCGCCCATCGGACGCGGGTCCTCGAAGCGGGCGCCGGGCACGAGCAGCTTGGGCTGCGGGTTGCCCATCCCGCACGGCTCGAGCGCGCGCAGCTCGTCGGCGAACCCGAGCCCGAGCTCGGTCCCCGACACGATCGCGTCGATTCGCTCCACCGGATGCAGCAGGTCCTCGGTGAGGACCGACTCGGCGTGGTGCGCCACCGCGTCGCGGAACGCCTCGAGCCGATCGCGCCTGACCGTCAGGCCCGCGGCGGCCCGGTGACCGCCGTAGCGCTCGAGCTGGCCGGCGGACGCGTGCAGCGCGCCGAGCAGATCGAAGCCCGGGATGCTGCGCCCCGAGCCCGTTCCCAGCTCCCCGTCGAGCGCGACCAGGATCGCCGGTCGGTGGTAGCGCTCGGCGATCCGCGACGCCACGATCCCGATCACGCCGGGATGCCAGTCCTCGGCCGCCAGCACGTACGCGCTGCGCGTGCCCATCGACGCAACCTCGCTCTGCGCCTCCCACAGGATCTGCCGCTCGACGGAGCGCCGCTCGATGTTGACCGCATCGAGCTCGGTCGCGATCTCCCGGGCGCGGCGCTCGTCGTCGGTCAGCAGCAGCTCGAGCCCGGCGTCGGCGCGGCGCAGGCGGCCGGCGGCGTTGATCCGCGGGCCCAGCCGGAAGCCCAACGCATAGGTGTCCAGCGCGCTCGGATCGGCCCTCGAGACGGCCATCAACGCCCGCAACCCGGGCTTGGCGGTGTTCGCCAGCGCGGCCAGCCCGGCCCGCACCAGCCGTCGGTTCTCCCCGTGCAGGGCCATCACGTCGGCGACGGTCGCCAGCGCCACCAGCTCGACGTCCTCGGGGGCGGTGGGCGCGCCCAGCGCCAGCGCGAGCTTGTAGGCCACGCCGGTCCCGCACAGGTCCACGCACGGGTAGCCGCACAGCGCCGGGTGCACGATCGGGCAGTCCGGCAGCAGTCCGTCGGCCCGTGGTGCGTGATGGTCGGTGACGACCACCTCGAGCCCCCCGGCGCGGGCCGCCGCGACCTCCTCGACGGCGGTCACGGCGCAGTCGACGGTCAGCAGCAGATCGCAATCGCCGCCGGCGAGCCGAGCGACGGTGTCGGCCGACAGCCCGTAGCCATCGTCGATCCGTCCCGGCAGAAACCAGCCGACGTTCGCCCCCAGCGACCGCAGCGCCCTGACCATGACCGCGGTTGCGCACACGCCGTCGACGTCGTAGTCGCCGTGCACCACGATCCGCCCGCGCGCGGCGATCTGCCGGCGGATCGCGTCGATCGCCCGGTCGATCCCGTCGAACTCGCCCGGTTCATGGGCTTCGCCGGCGTCGATGAACGCGCGTGCGGCGGCCGGGTCGCCGAGGCCGCGACGTACCAGCACCTGAGCGAACGCGTGGCTGACCCCGAGCTCGCGTTCGAGCCTCAGCGCTGCCGCGAGCTCATAGCGTGGGATCTCCAGCCGCGGTGTCGGGAACTCCTCCGCCGGCGGCGCCTCCACGGCGCGCAGGGCCGGCCGGGGAGATGCCGGTTCGGGGGCGCTGTGCAGGGCTGCCTCGGGCACGGCAGGCAGCGTATGGCGAGCGTCGGATGGCTACTGAGGCCCGGGACGCTGACCCGTTGTGGGCCGGACAGTTAGCTCAGGCCGAGCGTGCTCTGCTGCGCCGCGCGTTCGCGGCGCATGCCCTCGAGGTACACGAGGCCCATCCCGATCAACGCGCCGGGAATCGCCTCCAGCGCGGTGGTGATGTGGGTGTCGTGGCGACCCGGGATCGAGAATCCGTTGATCAGGAAGCCGAACAGGAACGCCCCGACCAGCGCGCCCAGGAACGCTCCGACGATCCCGCCCCAGTAGCGGTCGGGCAGCCAGATCGCGAAGTGCCACAGGGCCAGACCCATCATCACCCAGGCGAGCGCTCCCATCAGTCCTCGTCCCCACGAGTACGGTCGAATGCGAGCGTGTGTGTGGAGGTGAGCACTACCTGCGTCTCCCGTGACGGCGGTTGCGCGACCGCGGCTTGCCCTGGCGCTTGGGCGGCTGGACCGGCGCGACGCCCTCGTTCTCGGCGACATCCGGCGCGCGTTCGAACGTGTCCGGCGGCTGGCCGGGCTCCGGGGTCGAATCGGCGCCGTTGCCGCCGCCGTTTGGAGCGGCCGGCTCGGCAGCGGCGTCCTGCGGCTTGGGCTGCTCCTCCTCGACGGGCTTGGGCGTGTCGTCGGGCTTGGGCTGGTGGCGCGGTTTGGTCTGCGGGCGCGGCTTGCTCTGCTGCTGGGGCTTCTGCGGCGGGGTCTTGGTCAGCGTCGAGGAGCGACGGCTCGGCCCCGCGCGCTCGACTCCCAGGTCGCGCTTCATCTGCTCGAACTCGGCGCCCGACACGGTCTCGGGGTCGGGCTCGGTGAGCCGACCGGGACGGCGGGCGCGCTTGCGCACCGGCTCGACGTCGGCCCCGGTGGGCGCGTAGGCCGGGACTGCACCGAGGTCCTCCTCGATCCGAGCCCGGCGGGCGCGATAGCCGGCCTCGCGCTCCTTCCAGTGCGTGAGCACCGGGGAGGCGATGAAGATCGACGAGTACGCACCGGAGGCGACGCCGATCAGCAGCGCGAACGCGAAGTCCTTGAGCTCGCCGCCGCCGAACAGCAGCAGCGCCAGGATCGGCAGCAGCGTGCACATCGTGGTGGCCAGCGATCGGGTCAGCACCTCGGACATCGAGCGGTTGACGATCTGCGAGAACGCGGCGCGCGGCATCCGCGGGATGTTCTCCCGCACCCGGTCGAACACGATGATCGTGTCGTACATCGAGTAACCCAAGATTGTCAGCAGCGCGGCCACGGTCGCTGTCGTCACCTCCCGGCCGGTGAGGGCGTAGACGCCGCTGGTGATCAGCAGGTCGTGCAGCAACGCGATCAGCACGGGCACGGCGAACTTCCACTCGAACCGCAACGCCACGTACGGCGGAGATCACCAGCAGCGACGCGATGATCGCGACGATCGCGCTGTTGGCCACGGTCTTACCGAACGTCGGTCCGACCGATGTCACCTCCGGGTTCGATTTGAGCCCGAAGTTGCTGCGCAGCGCCTGGGTGACATTGGACACGCCGGACGGCTGCAGCTGCTTGGCGGAGATCTGGAAGACGTTGTCGCCCAGCGCCTTGTTGGTCGTCTTCTGGACCACGGGTGAGACCGCGCCGGCGTTGCTGGCCACCGACGCCACCTGCTGCTCGCTGGCGGGCTTGACCAGGCTGGCGGTGATCCGGGTGCCCGAGGTGAAGTCGATCCCCAGGTTCAGGCCGCGGCCGCCGATCGCCAGCGCGCCGATCAACAGGATCACTCCCGATAGCGAGAAGAACCACTTCGAGGCGCCCATGAAGTCGAACGTCCAGGACCGCTTGGTGGGGCCTGCGCCGAGCGCGGACGGGCGCGAGATCACCCGCGAGTTGCCCATCGTCATCAGGATCGCCTGGGTGGCCATCACCGCCGTGAACAGCGACACGAACGTACCGATGCCCAGCGTGAACGCGAATCCCTTGACCTCGGAGGTCGCCAGCACGAACAGGATGAACGCGGTCATGATCGTGACCACGTTCGCGTCGATGATCGCGGTCAGGCCCTTGCGATATCCGATCGATATCCCCTGTCTGATCGATCGGCCGGCGCGGATCTCCTCCTTGACGCGTTCGAAGATCACGATGTTCGCGTCGGCGGCGACGCCGATCGTCAGGATCAGACCGGCGATCCCGGGCAACGTCAGCGTGATCGGGATCAGCTTGATCAGCGCGTAGAAGTAGATCGAGTAGACCAGCAGCCCGGCGGTCGCGATCACGCCGAGCACGCGGTAGAAGGAGATCAGGAAGATCACCACGACCAGCAGGCCGACCAGGCCGGCGATCAGGCCCTGGTGGAGCGCCTGCTTGCCCAGCGTCGCGGAGACCTGGGACTCGGAGATCAGCTTCAGTCGGATCGGCAGCGCGCCCAGACGCAGCTGCGTGGCCAGGTCCTGGGCGGAGGAGATCGTGAACCCACCGGTGATGTCGGCGCCGTTGTCAGCCGGGATCCCGTCGGGGAACTGCTTGAAGTCGATCGACGGGACCGTGATCAGCTGCGTGTCCAGCGCGACCGCGAAGTGCTGGTTCTGCTTCTGGTTGAACGGGCTGTTGAGCTGGCCGCGGTGCGCGATGTCGCCGGTGACCTTCTGGAAGGCCTTCTTGCCGCTGCCCGTGAACCCGAACGACACGTCGGGCTGGCCGCCCTGGTCCGAGCTCTGCTGCGGGTTGGTGATCTGGTTGCCGAACAGCGCGACGTGGTCCTTGAGCACGAAGAACTGGGCGGTCGGGGCAGACCAGGTGAGCGGCTTGGTGAAGCTGGTCGGGACCGCTTGGAGCACGACGATCCCGCGCGGGACCGTGAGGATCGTGCCGTCGTTCTCGGTGACGCCGGTCGGGAGGCCCTCGAGCAGGTCGCCCCGGCTGTCGTCGGGGCCGGCCAGCAGGCAGTGCTGCCCGGGGACGGCCGCGGTCCCGTTGGCCTTGGCGGCGGCCTGGCAGGCCGCGCTTCCGGGCGCCCCGAACATGAAGTACTCGGGGGTCGACCGCGAGTTGTCCGATGACGGCTCGGGTTTCTGCTTGGCGGCGAGGTTGACCGAGTCCCACAGGTTCTGGCTGCCCGCGCCCGGGTTGCCCGGCGGCACGGCCCCGTTGGCCGATCCCTGGCTGATCGCCAGCGCCTTGGGATCCTGGACCTGCAGCTGGCTGGCGACCGTCTTGCCGTTCGGCGTGAGCGCGTTGGCCTCCCAGTCGTAGAACGCCAATCGCGCGGTGGTGCCGACCAGCTTCTCGGCCCGGGACGTGTTCTGGACGTTGGGCAGGCCGACCGAGATCTGATTGCCGCCTTCGGTCTGGATCTCGGGCTCGGCGACGCCCAGCTGGTCGACGCGCTGGCGCATGATGTCGACCGCGCGCGACAGCGCGTCCTGGGTGACCACGGGCGTCTGCGCGGTGGGCAGGCCCTGATAGATCAGCTGTACGCCGCCCTGGAGGTCGAGCCCGAGGCGGGTCTTCTTGTCCTTGGTGACGCCTGGAATACCGGCGATCACGACCAGCGACGCCAAGATCAGCGCGACGACGAGGACAAGAATGAAGCCGTTTCGCTGTCTGTCTGTCATCGACTCGGTGTCTGGATGCTAGTGGTCGGCCTGCATGCGCGCTGAGGCAGCGGCCGCAAGTGCGGCGCTAACGACTCGGTAATCGGCACTCAGTGGTGGTTGGCCGGCGTCAGTACGAGCAGGAGCCCGCCCTCTTCGTCGTCATACGCCGGAAACAGGTCGGCCACGGCCTTGGCCGGCAGATCGTGCTCGGCATTGACCTCGACCGGCTTGCCCTGGACGCGGACCTCCCACTCCAGCGCCGTGCCGATGTGGTCGCTGCCGTCCTCAAACGCGAGCCCCAGTACGTCACGCACCGGCCGCCCGATCACCTGCTCGGTCTTGAGCCCGGTGAGCTCGAACGAGCCCTTGCCGCAGTCGACGATCCGCCCGTCGCCGTCGCACGCGAAAAAGGCCGCGTTCGGCGCCGGGTAGTAATCGTCGAGCAGCTCGAACAGGTACGCGAACCCGCACTTCTCACAGCCGCGCGCCTCGCGCCTGAAGCCGGCGTTGCGGTCGGTCCCCATCGACCGGTACCCGCAGTGCGGACAGATGAAATAGCGCTCGCGCGACATTGGCGATTGAGGATAGCCTGCTGCCGTCCCCGGTCAGGGCACCCCTTATGGAACTCCTAAAGGGCCCGGCGAGCGAGTTCGATGATCGCCCGTGGGCCGGCTAGAGCAGCGCCAGCGGCCCGGGATGGACAAGGCCCAGATGCTCGAACGCGCGCCGGGTGGCGACCCGTCCGCGAGGGGTCCGCTCGATCAGCCCGCGCTGGAGCAGGTAGGGCTCGTACACGTCCTCGATCGTGTCTGCCTCCTCGCCCACCGCGACCGCGAGCGTCGACAGCCCGACCGGGCCGCCGCCGAACTTCTCGCAGATCGCGCGCAGGATCTCCCGGTCCAGGCGGTCCAGCCCCTCGTGGTCGACCTGCAGCAGGTCCAGCGCCTCGGCCGCCGCTTCGCTGGTGACGACGCCGCTGCCGCGGACCTCGACGTAGTCGCGCACGCGCTTGAGCAGCCGGTTGGCCACGCGCGGAGTGCCGCGGCTGCGCTCGGCGATCGCGTGCGCGCCGCCCTCGTCGATCGTCACGTCGAGCAGCCGCGCCGAGCGGCGGACGATCGTGGCCAGATCCTCCGGGCCGTAGTGCTCGAGGCGGTGCTGGATCCCGAACCGGTCGCGCAGCGGCGTGGTCAGCAACCCGGCCCGGGTGGTGGCCCCGATCAGCGTGAACGGAGGCAGGTCGAGCGTGATCACCCGCGCGCCGGCGCCCTGGCCGACCGTGATCGGCAGCGCGCGGTCCTCCATCGCCGGATAGAAGGTCTCCTCCAGCGCGCGCGGCAGGCGGTGGATCTCGTCGACGAAGAACACCGCGCGGGGCTCGAGCGCGGTCAGGACCGCGGCGATGTCGGCCTTGCGCTCGAGCGCCGGCCCGGCCGTCTGGACGAACTGGACGTCGAGCTCGGCGGCGACGATCTGGGCCAGCGAGGTCTTGCCCAACCCGGGTGGGCCGGCCAGCAGCACGTGGTCGAGCGCCTCCTCGCGGTTGGCGGCGGCGGTGATCGAGACCGCGAGCTGGTCCTTGACCGGCTCCTGGCCGACGAAGTCCTCCAGGCGTCGAGGTCGCAGCGAGCGGTCGAGCTCCTCGTCGGGAAGCGCGTTGGCGTCGTGGATCCGCGGGTCCTCGGCGTCGTACCCGTCGTCGGCCGGAGCCGCGTAGATGCCGTCGTCGGCCCCGTCGAAGCGCGCTCATCGGCTGGCCGCCTTGAGCGCGCCCGCGATCAGGTCCTCGGGCCCGTCGCCATCGGCCTGCTCGAGCAGCTTGTCGGCCTCGACCGGGCTGTAGCCGAGGCCGATCAGGCCCTCGCGGGCGATCGTGCGGGGATCGTCGGCGCGGGTGATCGTGATCTCGGCCTCGGGCAGCGCCACGTCGACCTTCTCGCGCAGCTCGACCACGATTCGCTCGGCGGTGCGCTTGCCGATCCCGGGGACGGCCTGCAGCCGCGCGGTGTCGCCCGCCGCCACCGCCGCCAGCAGGTCCCGGGGCGGCCCGCCCGACAGCACCGCGAGCGCGACCTTGGGGCCAACGGACTGCACGCCGAGCAGCATCAGGAACAGCGCTCGCTCCTCCTCGGTGGCGAAGCCGTACAGGGCGAGCGCGTCGTCGCGGACGACCATGTGCGTGTGCAGCACCACGTCGCGCCCGGCAGCCGGCACCCGGCGCAGCGTCTCGGCCGAGACCGCGACCCGGTAGCCGACGCCGCCGCAGTCGACCACCACGTGATCGCCACGACGGACCGCAACCTTGCCCGACAGCAGCGCGATCACGCGCGCGCTCCGGCCAGCGCCGAGGCCAGCGGCGCCCGGTTGAGGTCGCAGATCGCCACCGCCAGGGCGTCGGCGGCGTGGTCGGGCGTCGGGGGCGCAGCGAGGTTGAGCATCCGCGCGACCATTCGCCCCACCTGGTCCTTGCCGGCCCGTCCGTGGCCGCAGACTGCCGCCTTGACCTGTTGGGGCGTGTAGGACCGCGACGGGGTCCCTCGCTGACCGGCGGCCAGCAACACCACCCCGCGAGCCTGTCCGACCGCGAACGCCGTGCGAACGTTGGCGCCGAAGTACAGCTCCTCGATCGCGATCGCGTCCGCGCCGTGGCGGTCAAGGAGTTCCCCGACGCGGGCGTGGATGTCGGCCAGGCGACGTTCCAGCGGGGTGCCGGCGGTCGTCTGGATCACGCCCTCCTCGATCGCGCGCAGGCGCGAGCCGGCGCTGTGCACGACGCCGTAACCGGTGCTGGCGGTGCCCGGATCGATTCCGAGGACGATCATCAGTCCCCATTCTGCGTTGGGGGGCGGACGCCTCCCCGGGTCAAACGTCGCGGGGGGTGGATGCGAAAACGAAGCAGGGCTTCGCTTAAACGTCCACCCCTCCCGGTCGAGGCGCGCCTAACCCCCGACGCAGGACACGTGATTGGGGACCGTCGCTCGGTAGACCTTCCAGTCCCCCACGTGCGCGATCTGCTTGATGTCGGTGATCCGCGGGTCGATCTTGGGTGGGCTGCCGTCGATCGAGTCGCGCGGTCCGACGAACATCACCCCGGAATGACGCATCGAGGTCCCGACCTTTGTCAGGTTGGCTCGCAGCTTCCAGGCCAGCGCGGTCTGGACGCCGTGGTTGACGGCGCTGAAGCTGGTCTTGCAGGGGTACACGCCGTTGTGCCCGCCGACCGCGGCCACCGCTTCGGAGAGTTGGTTGAGCCGGGTGACGGCACGGGAGGTGATCGAGTTCTGGGCGTGGGCCTCGGAGATCCGGCTGGTGGTCAGCGGGATCGAGATCAGCACCAGCACGGCGACGATCCCAGCGGTCACCCAGGCCACGCTGGTCGAGCCCATCCCCCGCCCCTGCAGCAGCCCGCCGAGGAATTGGCCCACGCGCACCACGCCCATTCCGGCGAGCACGCAGATCAGCCCGGCCGCCGGCAAGAAGAACCGCTCGAGGCCCGGGTAGCCGTCGACGGTCATCGCCACGACCAGCACCCACCAGCCGGCGGCCGCGGCGGCCATGCCCACGGTCAGCTTGTCGCGATCCTTGCAACCAGGCGATCGCCGTGCCGAGGATCGCGAACACCAGCGCGGGCAGCACCTGGAGGTCCGCGCCTCGCCGGTTGACCTCGAAGAACGGGTGCTTGCCGAGATGGCCGTTGTAGTCCTTGGCGTGGACCGAGGCCAGCAGCGGGTCGCCGGAGCTGATCCACGGCGGCACGAACCACAGCACCGGGATCGACAGCCAGCCCAGCAGCACCAGCAGCCGCAGCCGGGGTTCGCGGATGAACAGCCACACGCCGTAGATCGCGATGAACGGCCAGGCCTCGGGCCGGATCAGCGCCGCGCCGACGCCCAGCAGGAAGGCGGCGCCGCGCTTGCCGGCCAGGTGCCGGTCGACCGCCCACAGCGACAGACCGACGAGCATCGGCTCCGACGTGCCGCGGTACATGTAGTAGGCCCACTCCTGGGTGAGCACCACCCCGATCGCGGCCAGCGCGCCCGCCAGCGCTCGCATCCACGTCTCTCCCGGGGTCATCCGCGACGCCAGACGGTAGGCCGCCACCAGCGACATGAGCCCGCCGGCGCGGGCCGTGATCACCCACAACGTCGGCGAGGCGCCGCCGAACAGCCCGTAGACGGTGGTGAAGATCACCGGGAACGGCTTCCACGAGGGCCCACCGCCGGTGGAGAAGCCCAGGTGCGGGTTGACCAGCTCGCGCCCCCACACGATCCACGACCACGGGTCGTAGCTGGGGACGGTCGGGAGGATCGCCGCCGACAGCGCGGCCAGCGCCAGGCAGACGACGCTCCAGATCACCAGCGGCGAGCTGAGCAGGTCCCGCCACCACGAGTGCCCCGCGCGCGAATCCCGGGACGGCTCCGCGGCCGGGTGCGCCGGCGGGGTCTCGGTGATCGTGCGGCTTTCCAAAGCGGGGCCTCAGGCGGGAGAGAGCCGGCAGCGCACGAGCGTCGCGATCACGCGAAACCCGTCGACCGCAGTCAGCTTCTTGCCCTCCTCGTTGGAGCGGGCGCGGTAGTGCACGGGCACCTCGAAGATGCGCTCGCCGTGCTGGACCAGCCGGGCGGTGATCTCGGGCTCGATCGCGAACCCCGGCGACTTCAGCGATAGATCCTTGAACACGTCGGTCCTGATCATCTTGTGGCAGGTCATGATGTCGTGCAGGTAGACGTTGAACAGGACGTTGCAGGCGAGCGTAACGCCCTTGTTGCCCATCACGAACAGGAACGAGTGGCTGGTGTAGCCGTCGAACGCGCGCACGCCGAAGCACGCGTTCGTGCGCCCGTCCATCAGCGGCGGCATCAGCAGCGCCAGGTCGGCGGGGTCGTACTCGAGGTCGGCGTCGAAGATCGCCGAGTACTCGCCGCGCGCCTCGTGCAGCGCGGTGCGGATCGCGGCGCCCTTGCCCTGGTTGACGGCGTGCTCGAGCAGCCGCACGTTCGGCCCCCAGTCCCGGTTGCGCAGGATCTCGCGGGTGCCGTCGGTCGAACCGTCGTCGACGATGATCAGCTCGAACTCGTCGGGCAGCTCGGTGTCGAGCACCTCCGCGATCGCGCGCTCCACGCGCTCGCGCTCGTTGTATACGGGCATCAGGATTGAGAGCATCAGCGTTGCGGGTTCTGGCGTGCCTGGGGCGGGCCGGTGCCGGAAGCGCGACCTACCTGCCGGATGGCGCCCGCGAGGGCCGACGATGCTAGCCGATCGCCCGGAGGACACGCCGCGAGCGAGCGCCCCGGGCGGCCGTTGACCGCGGTCGCACCGCGCGCCATGGGTCCGGTACTTACGCCACGATTACGCCATGGACTTCGCCGCACAGGGTCTGCTTGACGGCCTCGAGGGCGACGAGCGCCGCGCGCGCGAGCAGCTGCTGGCGCGCCTGATCGGCGAGGGGGTCAGCCTCGACGAGCTCAGGTCCGCAGTCGCCGAGGATCGCCTGGCCCTGGTTCCGGTCGAGCGCGTGCTCGGTGGCACCCACACCGCAGCCGAGGTCTCCGAGCAGACCGGACTGCCGGTCGAGGTGATCCTCCGGGTCCGCGGACTGCTCGGGCTGCCGGTACCGGGTCCCGACGACCGCGTGTTCTCAGACGAGGACATCGCCGCCACGAGCTCGCAGCGCCTGTTTCTCGAGGCGGGGTTCCACGAGCGGGAGATCGCCGAGATCACCCGCGTCCTGGGCGAGGCGATGTCGCGGGTCGCGGCCACGATCACCGGCGCGTTCGTGGAGACGTTCCTGCAGCCGGGCGACGACGAGCAGGAGGTCGCGCTGCGGTTCGCGGCGCTCGCCCAGCGCCTGACCCCGGCGATGTCGCCGGTGCTCGTGGCCAGCTTCACCGCCCACCTGCGGGAGGCGGTCAGGCGCGGGATCATCGGCCGAGCCGAACGCGAGGCCGGCCACATCGCCGGTGCCCAGCAGATCACGATCTGCTTCGCCGACCTGGTCGGATTCACCCGGCTCGGAGGCGAGATCGAGGCCTCAGAGCTCGGCAGCGTCGCGGTCAGATTCGGCGAGCTGGCCACGCACGCGGCCCAGCCGCCCGTCCGGCTGATCAAGACGATCGGCGACGCGGCGATGCTGGTCAGCCCCGACCCTGCGCCGCTCGTGTCGGCCGCGTTGGAGCTCGTTGACGGCGAGTCCGCGCCGGATCTACCGAGCGTGCGCGCGGGCATCGCCAGCGGGTTCGCGCTGGCGCGCGCCGGCGACTTCTACGGCCACTCCGTCAACCTGGCCAGCCGGGTCACCGGCATTGCCCGTCCCGGCAGCGTGCTGTGCACGCAGGACGTGCGCGACGAGGCCGGGGAGCTATTCGATTGGTCGTTTGCCGGGCGCCACCGCTTCAAGGGCATCGCCGAGGCGATCCCACTGCACCGAGCGCGTCACCGCGGGACCGAGGCCGGTCCCCCCCGCGGCGCTACGCCACCTTCAACAGGTCGACGACGAAGACCAGCGTCGAGTTAGCCGGGATCGTCGGCGGGCTGCCCTTCGCGCCGTAGCCCAGGCTCGGCGGGATGATCAGCTCGCGGCGTCCGCCGACCTTCATCCCATTGATGCCCTGGACCCAGCCGGGGATGACACTTCCGGTCGACAGGGCGGTGGTGAACGGTTGGTTGCGCTGCCAGGAGGAGTCGAACTGCTTTCCGCCCTTGTACAGCACGCCCACGTAATTGACCGTGACGGTCGTACCGGAGGTAGCCGTCGCACCGGTTCCCTTGATCAGGTCCTTGACGACGAGCTTCTTCGGCGGCGAGGCCGTCGGAACGGTCACAACCGGCTTCTTGGCCAGCTGTGGCGGTGGTTTCGGGATGGTCGCGACCGCCGCCTGCGTGGCACCTCCGGAGGGAGCCGTCTCCACTCCCGACGCGGTGGAGCTGCTGCTGCCGCTGCTTCCGCAGGCGGTCACGGCCGCCACGAGTGCAAGCGCGAACGACGCACCAAGCATCTTCTTCAGGTTCATGACGGGCGAGAGGCTAGCGATCCTGAGTAAGAGTCGCGTCAGACCGCGATCGCGGCTGCGCCTCAGGGTGATACCGCAGTTACGCGCGCTAGGACGCGATCCGCTCGAGGACGTCCGCCTCGACGTCGAAGTTCGCGTGCACGGCGCTGACGTCGTCTGACTCCTCGAGCGCGTCGATCAGCTTCAGCAGCTTGCTCGCGTCGGCCTCGTCGAGCGGCACCCTGGACTTCGGGCGCTGTGACACGTCCGCGCTCTCGATCTCAACGCCTGCCTTGGTGAGAGCCTCCCTGACCGACACCAGGTCGCCGGGCTCGGTCAGCACCTCGAACACGTCCTCATCGAGCGAGATGTCCTCGGCTCCGGCGTCAATCGCCCCGATCAGGTCGTCCTCGTCGTAGCGGTTGGCGTCAACCACGATCACGCCCTGCTTGTCGAACAGGTAGGAGACCGATCCGGGCTCGCCGAGGTTGCCGCCATGCTTGCCCAGCAGGTGGCGGACGTCGGCGCCGGTGCGGTTGCGGTTGTCGGTCAGCGCCTCGATCAGGAGCGCCACGCCGCCGGGCCCGTAGCCCTCGTACACGACGGTCTCGATCTGGTCGGTGTCGACGCCCTCGCCGGTGCCCTTGGCGATCGCGCGCTCGATGTTGTCCTTGGGCATCGAAGCGTCGCGGGCCTTCTGGACGGCGAGACCCAGCGTCGGGTTGCCGTCGATGTCACCGCCGCCCTCGCGGGCCGCCACGGTGATCGCGCGGGCGAGCTTGGTGAAGTGCTGGCCGCGCCGAGCGTCGACGACGGCCTTCTTGTGCTTGATCGAGTGCCATTTGGAGTGACCGGACATACATACTCAGTTTAGGTGCTCGCCCAAGCAACCACGGTCGCATTCGAGTCGCCCCCGGCGGCGGCTCGCCGCGTCCTCGGACCTCACCGTAGCTCCGCTACGCCTTCGGTCCTGCGTCCTTGCGATCCATCCACCGGTGGTGCCTCTCGGTGCGACCGTGCTCGCATGAACGAGCACCGTAGTCCCGGGGCCCCGCCCGATCACCACAGCTTCCAGGGCGCTCTCCCCTGCTCCCAGCGGTCGTTGAGCTCGACCGCGTCCTTGTAGGTGTCCAGGCAGTCCCAGAAACCTTGGTGGCAGTACGCCCGTAGATCCCCGGTAGCGGCCAGGCCCTGCAACGGCTCACGTTCGAGCACGCTGTCGGGCGCGCACGTGTCGAGCACCGATCGCTCGAAGCAGAAGAAGCCGCCGTTGACCCAGTGCTCGCTCCGCGGCTTCTCGGTGAACCCGCGGATGATCCCGTCGCCGTTGAGCTCGGCCACCCCGAACTGCAGCCGCGGCCGCACGACGGTCATCGTCGCGGCGGCGCCGTGGTCGCGGTGAAACGCGAGCAGCGCATCGAGGTCGATGTCCGCCACCCCGTCGGCGTAGGTCGCGCAGAACGTCTCGCGCCCGAGCGCTCGCGCCGCGTGGTGCAGCCGGCCTCCGGTGGGGGTGTTGATGCCGGTCGCCAAGCACTCGACGGCGACGCCGGCCGGCCAGCCCTCGCCGGCGCAGAATTCCTGGATCTGCTCGCCCCGGTAGCCCGTCAGCAGCAGGAACCGCCCGAACCCCTGGGCGATGTAGATCTGGATCACGTGCCACACGATCGGCCGTCCGCCGATCTCGACCAGCGGCTTGGGGATCGACTCCGTGTGCTCCTGCAGTCGCGTGCCCCGCCCGCCGCACAGAATCGCCACCGTCGGCTTCACGAGACCGATTATCCAGGCCGGGTAGGATCCGCCGCGCGATGGCCACCACCGTCGACCCCGGGATCTTCAAGGCCTACGACATCCGCGGGCTCTACGGCGATGACATCGACGCCGCCTCCGCGGAGCTGATCGGCCGCGCGTTCGTGCGGGTGATCGCCGACCTGGAGGGCAAGCGGCCCGCGGACCTGCGGCTGGCGCTCGGACACGACATGCGCCTGACCGCGCCCGAGCTCGCCGCCGCCTACCGGGAGGGCATGGCCAGCGAGGGCGCCGCGGTGCTCGACGCGGGCCAGGTCGGGACCGAGATGCTCTATTACCTGGTCGGGTCGCGCGACCTCGACGGTGGGCTGATGTGCACCGCCTCCCACAACCCCAAGGCCTACACCGGTGCCAAGCTGGTCAAGCGCGGGGCGGTAGCGCTGTCGGGCGACTCGGGGATCGGGGACGTCCGGGCCAACATCGAGCACGGGCTCGCTGATCCGCCAGGCGGCGGGAGCGTCGAGGAGGTCTCGATCTACGACGAGTTCCAGGAGTACGTGACCCGGTTCATCGACCGGGATGCGATCGAGCCGCTCAAGCTCGTGGTCGACGGCGGCAACGGGATGGCCGGCCCGATGGTCGGGCCGATCCTCCGCGACCTCGGGCTCGAGCTGATCGAGGCCTACTGGGAGCCCGACGGGAGCTTCCCCGACCACGAGCCCAACCCCCTGCTGGAGTGCAATCGCGAGTACATCATGCGCGAGGTCGTGAAGCAGGGAGCGGACCTGGGGGTCGCCTGGGACGGCGACGCCGACCGCTGCTTCTTCATCGACGAGCGGGGCGAGTTCATCGACGGCGACTTCCTGACCGCGCTGCTGGCCGAGTCGATGCTGGAGAAACAGCCAGAACTCGACGATCCTCTATGACGTGCGGGCCAGCCGCGCGGTCGCCGACGTGGTCGAGGGCATGGGCGGGCGAGCGCTGATGAACCGGGTCGGGCACGCGTTCTTCAAGACCCGGATGCGCGAACAGCACGCGATCTTCGGCGGCGAGGTCTCGGGCCACTACTACTTCCACGACTTCTTCTGTGCGGACTCGGGGACGGTCCCGGCGCTGCTGATGATCGAACTGCTGTCGACCCGGGACGCCAAGCCGTCGGAGCTGCTCGAGCCCTACCGCTCGAAATACTTCATCTCGGGCGAGCTCAACTCGGAGGTGAGCGACGGCGAGGCCAAGATGAACGAGCTGTCTGAGCGCTACTCCGACGCGCACCAGTACCGTCTCGACGGGGTCTCGGTCGAGTACGACGATTGGCACTTCAACGTGCGCGCCTCGAACACCGAGCCGCTGCTCCGGCTCTGCCTGGAGTCGCTGACCTCGCGCGATGACATGGAGCGCCGCCGTGACGAGGTGCTCGGCGTGATCCGTTCTTGAGCCCCGCAGCCGAGTCAGCGCCCGACCCCGAGCCGACCGCGGAGGACTCCTACGCGGCCGCGACGCGGGCCGGGATCCATCGAATGGCGATTCCCACGCCGTTCGCGGTAGGCCGCGTCAACCTGTACCTGATCGAGGACCGGCCGCTGACGCTGATCGACGCCGGGCCCAACTCGGGCAAGTCGCTGGACTCGCTCGAGCGCGATCTCGCCGCGCTCGGTCATCAGCTCGAGGACATCGAGCTGATCGTCCTCACCCACCAGCACCTCGACCACATCGGGCTCGTGGAGATCATCGCGGGGCGCTCGGGCGCCGACGTCGCCGCCTGGCATCTGCTCGCCCCGTATCTGGAGAACTTCGCGGCCAGCGCCGGCGCCGACGACGAGTTCGCCCAGGCGGTGATGCGCCGCCACGGAGTCCCTCGCGAGACGTACGTGGCGCTGGGGAGCGCGGTCGCCGCGTTCAGGGCGTTCGGATCCAGCGCCACGGTGACCCGGCCGCTGCAGGACGGGGACACGCTCGAGCTCGAGGGGCGGACGTTGCGGACGATGCATCGTCCCGGGCACAGCCCGTCGGACACGGTGTTCTGGGACGAGGACCGCAAGATTCTGTTCAGCGGCGACCACCTGATCGGGCACATCTCATCCAACCCGCTGGTCACCCGGCCGCTGGACGCGGGTTCCGACGCGCCGCGTCCCCAGGCTCTGGTCCGATACATCGCCTCGATGAAGGAGACCCAGCAGCTGCCCGCCGAGCTGGTGCTGCCCGGCCACGGAGACGCCGTCACCGATCACGTGACGCTGATCGACCAGCGTCTGCGCATGCACCGCCGCCGCGCCGACAAGATCCTGGGGATCCTCGACGAGGGCCCGATGACCGCGTATGAGATCGCCACCCGGATCTGGGGTGATGTCCCCCTCACCCAGGCGTACCTGATGGTCTCCGAAGTGCTCGGCCACGTCGACCTGCTGCTCAACGAGGGCAAGGTCGGCGAGCGCGCGGACGGCGAGCTGGTCCGCTTCGAGAAGTCCTAGCCCGCGATCAGGGGTAGGCGGACGTGCCGGCCTGGACCGGGGACACCGTCGCCACCGCGCACTCGTACGCGCCTCCCTGCCGGATCTGGACGCGTATCGTGGCGGTGTCGTTGGGAGCGATGACCTGCACCTGATGGGCGGTGGTGCAACGGTTCCCGGCCGTGGCCACGTGCGTCACCCCGACCCGGAACGAGACCGTATCGCCGGGCGCAAGCCTGATGTGGCGCAGCGTCGTATGGCCGAAGAAGTCGCTGGTGGTGCGGGTCGTGCGGGTCGGCAGCGCCCGCCCGGCGCGGTCCAGGAACAGCACCCCGGGGTACCCGAACGTGATACAGGGTCCACTCGACTTGTTGCGCAGCGCAAACCCGAGCTCGCCGTGCCCGGTTGCGCCCTGCTGGCCGAGGTAGGAGAGCGTCAAGTCGGAGGCGCGACACGCTCCGGTGCCGGCGGCCGCGGTCGACGTCGTGCTGGTCGTGGTTGGGGCGGCCCCGGTCGTCGTCGCAGGCGCGGAGGCGGTCACGGTGCGCGTGGTGGTCCTCGTGACCGTGGTCGTCGAGGAGCTCCCGCAACCGGCCGCGACCAGCGCGCACAGCGCAATCAGGATCAGCAATCGCTTCATCTGAGCGGGTCTTCCCGGTTTCGGAGTCCGACCCACCTGCGAGTATGCCCGAGCCGATGGGCCACGCCGAACCTCCGGAGCATCCCCGTCACCGCGAGGAGGCCGAGGTGATCGAGGAAATAGAGGACCTCGACCGCGAGCTGCCGATCTGGGGACCGGAGCTCGTCGTGGCGACTGCGATCGTGCTGGCGTTCGTGCTGCCGACGAAGCTCACGGTCGGTCCCCGCTGGCTGCTGCCCGGCATCGAAGCGGTACTGCTGATCGGGTTGATCATCGCCTCGCCGCGTCCCCGGGTTCGCCGCTCGCGGACGCGCCGTTGGCTGGCGATCGCGCTGGTCGCGCTGGTCAGCGCCACCAACATCCTGTCGCTGACACTGCTGAGCCGCTTCTTGCTGCGGGGCGGCCAGGAGAACGGCCGCTCGCTGATCTACTCCGGGGCGCTGCTGTACATCACCAACGTGCTGCTGTTCGGCCTGTGGTACTGGGAGCTCGATCGCGGCGGGCCGGCCGCGCGGATGCGCAAGCACGACCGTGAACGGGTCGATTTCCTGTTCCCGCAGATGACCGACGAGCGGTGGGCGCCGAAGCGCTGGCTCCCCGGTCTCGGTGACTACCTGTACGTGTCGCTGACCAACGCGACCGCGTTCAGCCCCACCGACACGATGCCGCTGACTCAGGCCGCCAAGGGGCTGATGGCGGCGCAGTCGCTGGTGTCGCTGGTGACGATCGGCCTGGTCGTCGCGCGGGCCGTGAACATCCTCACCTGATGCGGGTACGGTTGCGGCATGGAGAGCTCCCAGCCCGCGGCACCGCCCGCGGAACCCGCCGCCGGCGAGGCGCCGAGCGACTCCGCGGCACCGTCGCTCTCCAGGCCGCCGGGCACCCAGGCCCCGCGCAAGCGCCGCCAGCTCGACTGGGAGTTGATCTCGTGCGGGTTCCAGGGCCACCGGCTGATCGGGACCGACGCGGAGCGGCTGCGTCCCGAGGACTATCCGCTGGCCCGCGACGAGGGCTCGTTTCGGTTCTACCGCTGCCTGCGCTGCGACAGCTGGGTCCCGCTCCGACCGCCGGCGAGCCCGAGTCGTCCACACCCGCCGGACCGCGACGCGATCGTCGTCCCCAAGCGCGGCAAGGCGTTACGCGACCGGGTGGTGCTGCGGCTGATCGCAGTCGACCGGGCGTTTCACTTCGTGGTCCTGGTCCTGCTCGGGGTCGGGGTGCTCCTGTTCGCCGCGCACGAGACGAGCCTGCGCAACGCGTACTACAACATCCTCGCCGGCCTGCAGCGCGGCGTCGGCGGCGGACCGGTTCAGTCCTCCGGTCACGTGGGGATCCTGCGCGACTTCGATCGGCTGTTCTCGCTGCGCTCTGGGGCGCTGCGCGAGGTGGGAGCCGCGCTGCTCGGCTACGGTCTGCTCGAGGGAGTGGAAGCCGTGGGGCTGTGGTACACGAAGCGTTGGGCCGAGTACCTGACGTTCATCGCCACCGTAGTTCTGCTTCCGCTGGAGGTCTACGAGCTGCTTGAGCGCGTCTCGGCGCTGAAGGTGATCGGGTTCATCATCAACATCGCCGTCGTCGTTTACCTGTTGTGGGCCAAACGGCTGTTCGGACTGCGGGGCGGCGGCAAGGTCGACGAGGAGCTGCGGGCCCGCGACATGAGCTGGGAGACGATCGAGGCGGCCACCCCACCGCCGAGCGCCGGGAGACCGCACTGACATGAGCGAGTCCGTGGCAGCTCCCGAGCGCGAGCAGCTCGAGCGCGAGATCCGCCGGATCGGCGGCGAGCTTGCGGCAGCGTTTCCGTCCAGCGCCCGGCATCCGGTGCGGGCGATCGACTCGCGCGCGATGGAGCTCGCGTCCAGCGACCGCGAGCTGCGGACGGCCCTGTTCCGGTTCGTCGACGTGGTCCCGGCGTGCCGCTCGCTCGACGACCTCGCCCGCCACCTGCAGGGATTCCTCGAGGAGGTTCCCGACGCGTCGTTGCCGATCTCCGCGGCGATGAAGATCGCCGACACCAGGGCCGGGCGGACCGCGCTGGGCGCCGCCGCGGCGCGAGGCGTGAGGCATATGGCGCACCGGTTCATCGTGGGCGAGAGTCCGAAGCAGGCGCTGGGCGTGCTCCGCCATCTGTGGGAACGGGGCGTGGCCAGCTCGGTCGATCTGCTCGGCGAGGCGACCGTCACCACCGCCGAGGCCGACCGCTACGCGCAGCGTTGCGACGCGGCGCTGCGCGAGCTCGCCACCGCGGCGCGCCGCTGGCCCGAGCGGGCGGTGCTCCAGCACGATTCGGTCGGGCCGGTGCCCCGGGCCAACGTGTCGGTCAAGGTGTCGGCGCTTACTCCGCTCCTGCGTCCGGACGCGCCGGAGCGCGGCCGCGAGGACGCCGCTGCCAGGCTGCGCCCGCTGTTGCGCCACGCTCAGGAGCTCGACGCGCACGTGCACATCGACATGGAGTCGCTCGACTCGCGCGAGGCGGTGCTCGAGCTGGTGCTCGAGATCCTCTCCGAGGACGAGTTCCGCGCGGGCCCGTCGGCCGGGGTGGTGCTCCAGGCCTACCTGCGCGACTCGCCCGAGCAACTCGACGTGGTGCTCGACTGGGCGCGATCGTCGATGCGCACGCCGCCGCTGACCGTGCGCCTGGTCAAGGGCGCCTACTGGGACCATGAGCTGGTTCAGGCCCGCCAGCACGGCTGGCCGGCGCCGGTGTTCGAGGTCAAGGCCGACTGCGACCGTAACTTCGAGGAGCTCACCCGCACGCTGCTGCAGGCCCGGCCGACGGTGCGCGTGGCGGTCGCCTCGCACAACCTGCGGTCGGTGTCGCACGCGATCGCTTTCAACCGGCTGTCGGGCGGTGACGACGGCGATCTGGAGCTGCAGGTGCTGCGCGGGCTCGGCGACGAGCTCCAGGATGCGCTGGCCGCGGGCGGCTTCCGGGTGCGTACGTACTGCCCGGTCGGCGACCTCGTCGCCGGGATGGCTTACCTGGTCCGAAGGTTGCTCGAGAACACCAGCAACGAGTCGTTTTTGTCCGAGCAGGCCCGCGGGGTCCCGCTCGAGGAGCTGCTCGCGGCGCCCTGAGCCTCGGATGCCCACCGCTAACGTCGAAGCCCGGATGACCTCCATGCCCCCGTTCGCCAACGAGCCGATCCTCGAGCTGCGCCGCGCGAGCGTGCGGTCGCGGCTTCAGGACGCGCTGGCCCGAGTCGACGGGCGCCTGGCGCTCCAGGTGCCGGTGATGATCGGCGACGACGAGCGGGTCGCACAGGAGCTGGTCTCGACCGACCCCGGCAACCCCGACCGCGTGGTCGCCCACACCGCACGGGCGACCGTCGCGGAGGTCGACACGGCCGTGCAGACCGCGCGGCGCGGCCTGGCCGACTGGGGCTCGCGACCAGCCTCCGAGCGCGCGGCGGCGCTCGTCGCGGCGGCAGCCTGGATGCGAGAGCGGCGGCTCGAGCTGGCCGCGCTCGAAGTCCGGGAGTGCGCCAAGCCGTGGCCCGAGGCCGACGCCGACGTCTGCGAGGCGATCGACTTCCTCGAGTACTACGCCCGCGGGGCGATCGAGCTCGAGGCCGGCGCCGAGCTGCTGCAGGTCCCGGGCGAGCGCAACGAGATGCACTACGTCCCGCGGGGTGTGGCCGCCGTCATCGCGCCGTGGAACTTCCCGATCGCGATCGTCTGCGGGATGACCGCCGCCGCGGTCGCCACCGGCAACGGGGTCGTGGTCAAGCCCGCCGAGCAATCGCCCGGCTGCGCCCTGCAGGTCGTGCAGGCCCTGCGCGCCGGCGGCGTGCCGCCCGAGGCACTGTCGCTGCTGCCCGGCGAGGGCGACGTCGGCGCCGCGCTGGTGCGCCACCCCGACGTGCAGACGATCGCGTTCACCGGGTCGCTTCCGGTCGGCCTGGAGATCATCCGCGCCGCGGCCGAGATCGTGCCCGGACAGCGCCACCTCAAGCAGGTGGTCGCCGAGCTCGGCGGTAAGAACTGCGTGATCGTCGACGCCGATGCCGACCTCGACGAGGCCGTCCCGGCGATCGTCTTCTCCGCATTCACCTACGCGGGCCAGAAGTGCTCGGCGGCCGCGCGGGTGTTGGTTCACGAGGCGATCGCCGAGCTGCTGATCGACCGCGTGGCGGGCGCCGTGTCCGTGCTGGACGTCGGCCAGGCCGACCGGCTGGCGACCGAGGTCCCGCCGGTGATCGAGCGCGACGCCCAGGAGCGCGTCGCCCGCTACGCCGAGATCGCAGCGCGCGAGGGTCGGATCGCGGCTCGGGTGCAGCGGGTCCCAGACGGCGGCTGGTTCTGCCCGCCGACGGTCGCGGTCGACCTCCCTCGCGGCTCCGCGGTGCTCGAGGAGGAGATCTTCGGCCCGCTGCTGGCGATCGAGTGGGTGCGCGACGTCGAGCAGGCCTGCGAGATCGTCGACGGCCTTCCGTTCGCGCTCACCGGCGGGCTGTTTGCCCGCGACCCCCAGACCGTGCGCTACGTCACCGCGCGCACTCCGGTCGGCAATCTGTACGTCAACCGGGGGATCACCGGGGCGATGGTGGGCCGTCAGCCGTTCGGCGGCAACCGCCTGTCAGGCAACGGCACCAAGGCCGGCGGCCCGGACTACCTGCGCCACTTCGTCGAGCCACGGGCAGTAACCGAAAACACGATGCGCCACGGGCTGGTGGTCTGAGAGGCACAAGTGCCCCGACACTCGCCCACTCGCCGCACTTGATTTCGCGGCGTTTGCGCGTGATCATCGTGGGGGAGTCGATGATCGTGCCGCCAACACAGGCATGGAAGTTGGCGCTGGCGATCGTGCTGTGCTTGGCGATCTTGATCAGCGCCTCGGCGCGTGCGCCGCGCAGATCGGTGCCGGGGTCGGAGCTGCGCCGGTTGGTGGCTTCGGCGTTGCTGCTTTACGCGGTCGGCGCGCTGGCGTCGCTGCGCCATCACGCCGCGTTGGCGTCGCTGATCTACGCCGCCGGAATCGGTGTGTGCGCGTTCGCGGCGTGGCTGTCGCGGGGCCACGGCGAATCCGACGACGGCCCAGACGACGGCGACGAGCCGTCGGGCGAGCGTCCTCCGCCCGGACCCGACGGGATACCACGGTTCGACTGGCCCGCGTTCGAGCGCGATCTGCGCGCGTACGCCCGCCGGCACGACCGCCGGCCCGTGGGCGTCGATTAGGGCAAGCTGGAGCTCTAGCCGCCCACGCGACCCGGCCGGGTCGTGCTTAACGTCCCATTCGAGGCCCTCGCGGGTCACCGTGGGACGTTGATCGCGTCCCACGTGGCAAACGTCCCACGCTCCCCCCAGAGCGCTCGAGTGGGACGTTAGCACGCGATCCGCCCGCGATTCGGCGAACGGAACGGGCCTGCCCAAGGTCCTACGGCTGGTCGGAGCCGTTGAGGCCCAGCAGCAGCTGGTGCAGGCGAGTCTCGCCGGCCAGCTCGGGATGGAAAGCGACCGCGATCACGTTGCCCTGGCGGATCGCCACCGGCCGGTCGTCGACGCTTGCCAGCACCTCGACCCCAGGGCCGTGCTCGGCGACCCACGGGGCGCGGATGAACACCGCATGCACGGGGCCGCCGTCGATCCCGACGATGTCGACGTCGGCCTCGAACGACCGCAGCTGGCGCCCGAAGGCGTTGCGCTGCGCGGCGATGTCGAGCACGTCGAGGTGATCGCGGTCGAGCATGATCAGACCCGCGCAGGTCCCGAGCACAGGCGTGCCGCGGCCGATCAGCGCTCGCAGCGGCTCGGCCAGCCCCTCGCGCTCGATCCCCAGCGTCATCACGGTCGACTCTCCGCCGGGAATGATCAGCGCGTCGAGCCCCTCGAGATCGGCCGGGACCCGCACCTCACGCGGCGTATGGCCCAGCCCCCGGACGATCTTGGCGTGGGCCTCGAACCCTCCCTGGAGGGCGAGGATCCCGACCACCTGGGGCCGGCCCGCCTCGGACGCTGCCACGTGGCTACCAGCCCCGGGGGGCCAGCAGCTGCTCGGTCTCGAGCTTGGAGGTCTCGAGGCTGACCATCGCCTGGCCGAGCCCGGTGGAGGCGGCGGCGAGTCGCGCCGGGTCGCGGAAGTGCGTGGTCGCCTCGACGATCGCGGCGGCCCGACGTTCGGGGTCGGCGGACTTGAAGATGCCCGAGCCGACGAATACGCCCTCGGCACCGAGCTGCATGACCAGCGCGGCGTCCGCGGGGGTGGCGATCCCGCCCGCGCAGAACATGACCACGGGGAGCCGTCCTTCACCGGCGACCTGGCGGACGATGTGCAGCGGAGCCTGAAGCTCCTTGGCGGCGGTGGCCAGCTCGGCGTCGTCGAGCATCGTCAGCCGGCGGATCCCGCCGCCGATCTTGCGCAGGTGACGCACGGCCTCGACGATGTCGCCGGTTCCGGCCTCGCCCTTGGAGCGGATCATCGCCGCGCCCTCGCCGATCCGCCGCAGCGCCTCGCCGAGGTTGGTGGCGCCACACACGAACGGAACCTTGAACGCCCACTTGTCGATGTGGTTGGCCTCGTCGGCGGGCGTCAGGACCTCGGACTCGTCGATGTAGTCGACCTCGAGCGCCTCGAGCACCTGGGCCTCGACGAAGTGGCCGATTCGTGCCTTGGCCATCACCGGGATCGTCACCGACTCCTGGATGCCGCGGATCATCTCCGGGTCCGACATCCGGGCGACACCACCGTCGCGGCGGATGTCGGCGGGGACGCGCTCGAGCGCCATCACCGCCGCGGCTCCGGCCTGCTCGGCGATCTTCGCCTGCTCGGGGGTGACCACGTCCATGATCACTCCACCCTTGAGCATCTCGGCCAGTCCGGCCTTGACGGTGAACGTGGCCTCGTCGCGGGCAATGCCGTTGTGATCGCTCATCGCGTGGGAGTGTAGCCGGGCGATACCGTGTGCCGCCATGTCCGCCGCAGCCAGCATGGACGGGGTTTTCATCCACGATGGAGCGACGTTTGAGGCCACCGAGCTCGCGCGGGGGCCGTGGAGCCCAGACTCCCAGCACGGGGGCGCCCCGGCCGCGCTGTTGATGCGCGCGTTCGAGGGCCTGGACGGTTCCGGGCTGGCGATCGCCAGGGTCACTTATGAGTTCGTCCGCCCGGTCCCGCTGGGGCACCTGCACGTCGACGTCGAGATCGTCCGGCCCGGCCGGCGGGTGCAGCTGATGGAAGGCGCGATCCGGACGACCGGCGGCACGGAGGTCGTTCGCGCGCGGGCGCTGAGGGTGATGCCCGCGCACGCGGAGGCTCCGCGCACAGCTCGGCAGCCACCGCCTCCCGGGCCCGAGAGTGGCGTCGAGAACGACTACGTCTCGACCCACGGGTCGACGTTCATGCGCGACGCCCTCGAGATCCGGTTCGTCGAGGGCGCGTTTTATGAGATGGGTCCCGCTACCGCGTGGTTCCGGCTGCGCAAGCCGATCGTTGCCGGCGAGGTGTCCTCGCCGCTCCAGCGGCTGGCCGCCGCCGGCGATTTCGGCAACGGGATCGCCGCGGCGCTCCCCTGGGATCAGTACGTGTTCATCAATCCCGACCTGACGATCTATATCGACCGCTTGCCGGTCGGGGACTGGATCGGCCTGGAGTCGCGGATGCTCGTCGCCGCCGACGGGATCGGCAACGCCGAGAGCGTCCTGTATGACCGCGCCGGACGGGTCGGCCGGGCCGTGCAGTCGCTGCTGGTCGCGCGCCGATGACCACCGGCCGCTGCGGTGGCCGGGTGGTGAGCGCTTACTTGAGGCGAAACGCCTTGATCCGCCCGTCGTACTGCTGGGCGTCCCGCGCGTACACGCCGTAGGCCAATGCCTGGATCAGCGACAGCAGCGCCGTGTGCGAGCGCACGAAGGCGGGCGTGTTGGACGAGTAGTAGAGGCGGATCCGGGCCAACCGGGCGACCTCCGAGAGGGTCGCGTCGGTCACCGCCAGCGTCGTCGCCTTGCGATGGCGCGCGAGCTTCATCGTGCGGGTGATCAGCGGGTGCGGGCGCCCGGCCGACAGGCCGATCACCAGCGTCTGCTCGTCGATCCTGCTCAGCCGGCCCAGCGCCTCCTGAGAGGGGCTGGCCACGATCTCGGCGCGCAGGTCGAGCAGCATCAGCAGGTGGCGCAGGTAGCTGGCGAAGAACGCCATCTGGTCGGTGCCGGCGATCAGCACCTTCTCGGCCTTGACGATCGCGTCGATCGCCGCCTCGACATCCGAGCGCGACAGCTTGTGCGCGGTGTCCTCGACGTTGACGTGATCGGCAGCGAGCGCCGCCTCGAACTCGGTGTGGTCCAGCGAGAACAGCGGCGCGGCGGAGGCGACGCCATTGTCAGAGCCGTTGCGGCGGCGGCGGTACTCGTCGCGCGCGGCCTGCTGCAGCTCCGGGAAGCCTTCGAAGCCGAGCGCCTGGGAGAAGCGCACAACCGTGCTGGACGAGGTGTTGGCGCGACGGGCCAGTTCCTCGGCGGTATGGAATGCCGCTTCGTCGAGATGGTCGACGATGTACTGCGCGACGTCCTTCTGGGAGCGCGAGAACTGGTCGAATCGCGCCTGGATGTATGCCGACAGGGCCTGGTGGCCGTGGGGGGTCTCTAGGGCGGCGGTCGAGCTGGAGGCTTGCTTCATGGGCAGGCCTCTCATTCGACGCCCGCCCTCGGCGTTCCTTCAGCGAGAACGCCTTCGCTGCATGAGTTCCCGATCCGGGGGCGAGAATCCGAACCTTCTGTAGAGGCCGTGGGCGTCCCTGCGTTGCAAGAGTCCACCCAAGTTCGGAGTGCGGCCCGTTGTCGACCGCCTCGCGCACGAGCTCGACCCCGAACCCACGTCCGCGGTACCCCGACAGCACGTAGACATCGCACAGATGGGCGACGTGGACGCCGTCGGAGATCACGCGTGCGAAGCCGATCAGCTGCTCGCCGTCGTAGAGGCCAACCACCCGTGCCGCCTCCCGGATCGACCGGGCCACGTCCTCGCGCGAGCGATGCGCGGCCCAGTAGGACTCGTCGCTCAGATAGCGGTACACCGCTTCGGCGTCGACCCGCTCGCGGTCGTCGTCGAGTTCGACGCCCTCCGCCAGCACGCGCCTCACCTCGACGCTAGGTGTGGCCTTCGCGGCGTTCCCGGTTGCGCTCGCGCTCACCGAGGACCTGGGCGACGATGTAGATGATCAGCACGTTCACGAGGATTCCGATCCCCACGAAGGTGATCAGCAAAGCGATCGTCTGACCGGTGGCGAGGGTCGCGCGGCGACCAGCACGACCGGTAGGGTAGCAACCCGAGACTGGACACCCACCGCAGGTGCTAGCGTCGCACCGGCCGCGGCCCTGTAGCTCAGTCGGTAGAGCACCCGGCTCATAACCGGTCAGGCGCAGGTTCGAGTCCTGCCAGGGCCACTGCGACCGCGGGACGGCGCCCGGGCCGTCGCGACCCCGCGCGTTAGGACCTCTCTCTCTGGGGTAGCGCTGGGGCAGGACCGGAGGTTCAGGAGAGGGAGGTTCCGGGTGTACAAGCAGGTTCTCGACCCTGTGTCGCATTCGCTGGGATGGAGTTCTGTGTTCGCCATCCTGCCGTTGCTGGTCCTATTCATCCTGCTGGGAGTCGTGAGGATGAAGGCGCAGTGGGCTGCGCTGATCACGCTGGGGGTGTCGATCCTGGTGGCGTTGATCGTCTACTCGATGCCGGTCGGCCAGGCCGCAGACTCCGCGCTCGAGGGTGCCGTGTTCGGCTTCTGGCCGATCATGTGGATCGTCATCAACGCGCTGTGGATCTTTAACATGTCCGATCGCACCGGGCATTTCGCGGTCCTGCGACGCGCGTTCGCCGAGGTGTCCGACGACGTCCGCGTCCAGGTGGTCGTGATCGCGTTCTGCTTCGGCGCGCTGCTCGAGGCGCTGGCCGGCTTCGGCACGCCGGTGGCGATCTGCGGCGTGATGCTGATGGGCATCGGCCTGTCGCCGGTGCGCGCGGCGGCGGTGGCGTTGGTGGCCGACACTGCGCCGGTCGCGTTCGGCGCGATCGCCGTGCCGATCACCACGCTGGCGCAGGTGACGGGCCTGCCTGCGCACGACCTCAGCCAGATGGTCGGGCGCCAGACGCCGTTCCTGGCGCTGCTGGTGCCGTTCATCCTGGTGTTCATGGTCGACGGCCGTCGCGGGCTGCGCGAGAGCTGGCCGGCGGCGCTGACCGCGGGAGTCGTGTTCGCGGTCCTGCAGTTCACGATCTCCAACTACGTTTCGATGGAGCTGACCGACATCGTCGCGTCGCTCGGCTCTGCGGGCGCGGTCGTGGGGCTGCTGACGATCTGGTCACCGCGCGCTCCGCAGATCGCGACTACCACCGCGGGCCGGGGTCAGCGTCCCGCGATCGCCGGTGGAGCCACCGCCGACGCAGCGTTCGAGCGCGAGAAGCTCGCCGAGGGTGGCCCGCCGCCGACCCGCGGCCAGATGCTGCAGGCGTTCGCGCCCTACATCGTGATCGTCGTCGTGCTGGGACTGGTCAGCCTGCATCCGATCGCCAACCAGCTCGACAAGCTCACCAGCGAGTTCAGCTGGCCGGGCCTGCACGTGCTGACGTCGGCCGGCAAGGCGCCGACCAGCGAGACGTTCAAGGCCAACTGGCTGACCGCCGCCGGGACATGGCTGCTGGTATCGGGCGTGATCACGATGGTCGTGCTGCGGGTGCGCCCGCGGCTCGCCTTGAAGATCTACGGGGAGACGCTCGGCCAGCTCAAGTGGGCACTGTTGACCGTGTGCTCGGTGCTCGCGCTGGCCTACGTGATGAACCTGTCGGGCCAGACCGCCACGCTCGGCACGTGGGCCGCGGGAGCCGGAGGGTTCTTCGCGTTCCTGTCGCCGATCATCGGCTGGTTCGGCACCGCCGTGACGGGCTCTGACACGTCGACGAACTCGCTGTTCGGCGGGCTGCAGGTGGCCGCGGCGCACAAGTCGTCGCTGTCGCCGACGCTGCTGGCCGCCGCCAACAGCTCGGGCGGCGTGCTCGCGAAGATGGTGTCGCCACAGAACCTCGCGATCGGCGCGGCCGCAGTCGGCCTGGCCGGCAAGGAGGGCGACATCTTCCGCAAGGTTGTCGGCTGGAGCCTGCTGCTGGTGCTGCTGATGGCAATCCTGGTGCTGCTGCAGTCCGGCGTGCTGTCGGGGATGGTTCCGTAGCTGCGTCCGTCCGAGCTCGGGGTGGGGCGCGGCTGGCTCAGCGGTACGCCAGCTGCGTCCCGATCCCCAGGGCGCGGGATTTGTCGAGCAGCGCCTCGCCGAGCGCGATGTCGGTGATCGACAGGCCGCGATGCCAGAACAGGATCGTCTCGCCGGCGTGCTCTCGCCCCGGGCGCGCGCCGGCGACGATCTGGCCGAGCTCGGCATGAAGGTTCGCCGGGGTCAGCCGCCCCGTGTCGACGTGCGCGCGCAGCGCGCCGAGTGGGCCGATCCCGGCCTGGCCCCAGTCGTCGACCACGACCTTGTCCATGATCTCGAGTAGGTCGAGCTCGACAGCGCTCACCGTGCCGTACGGGATGACCAGCGCCCCGCGCGAGATCCAGCCGGTGCGCAGCAGCGGCTCAGGCTGGCCCAGCCGGCTGGCCTCGACGATCACGTCGGCGCCTCGCACGCACTCCTCCCAGCCGTCGGTGACGCGCACGTCACGGTCCAGGTCTGCGCGGAGCCGCTGCGCAAACGCCTCGCGACTGTCAGGGCGCCTCGAGTGCACCCGGATCTCCTCGAGCTCGGGCAGCACCCGACATAAAAGCCGCACGTTCCAGTAGGCGGTGCCCCGCGCGCCGATGTGTCCCAGCGTGCGGGCGCCTGGCGGCGCCAGATATTCGGCGCCGACGGCTGTCACCGCGCCGGTGCGGATCTCGGTGATCGCGGTCGCGTCGAGGATCGCCACCGGCACCCCGGTCTCAGGGTCCAGCAACAGCAGCAGCGCCAGCTCCGATGGCAGCCCGCGAACATGGTTGTCGAGGAAGTCGCCGACGACCTTGACGCCGGCGTGGCGTCGGGTGACCCCGCGCAACACGTTGATGTGGCCGTCAGCGCGCCGCGGGAACAGGTGGGCACGCGGCTCGATCACCGTCTGCCCGCTGCCCTGATCCGCCAGCACGCCGCGGATGCAGTCGAGGATCTCGTCGTCGGTCAGCGCGGCCGCCTCGACGGCCGCGCCATCCAGGTAGGTGATCTCCAGGACGCTCAGTCCAGAAACTCGTACGCCGGGATCGTCAGGAACTCGACCAGCTCGTCAGACAGTGCGACGCGCTCGAAGATCTCACGGGTCTCGGCAGGATGCCCGGCCTCCCAGGTCTCGTCGCCGACGGCCTCGTGGATCTCGGCCGTCTCCTCGTCGAGCACCTGGCGGACCAGCTCTGGGGTGATCGTGCGCCCGTCCTCGAGCGTGCACGCATGGTGGACCCACTGCCAGATCTGCGAACGCGAGATCTCGGCGGTGGCGGCGTCCTCCATCAGCGAGTTGATCGCCGCCGCGCCACGGCCGCTGAGCCAGAACGACACATACTGGAAGCCGACGCTCACGTCGGTTCGCAAACCAGCCTCGGTGATCTCACCGGGCGTCGACTTCAGGTCCAGCAGCTGCTCGGCGGTGACGTGCACGTCGTCGCGCTGGCGCTCGAGCTGGTTGGGCGCGCCGTTCAGCCCCTGCTCGAAGACCTCGCGCGCCGTCGGCACCAGGTCGGGGTGCGCGACCCAGGTGCCGTCGTAGCCCTGGCCGACCTCGCGCTCCTTGTCGGCGCGCACGCCGGCGAGCGCCTTCTCGTTGGCCTCCTCATCCTTCCGGGACGGGATCAGCGCTGCCATCCCGCCCATCGCGTGGGCACCGCGGCGGTGACAGGTGGCCGCCAGCAGCTCGGTGTAGGCGCGCATGAACGGCACTGTCATCGTCACGTCGCCACGGTCGGGGAGCACCATCTCGCGCCGGTCGGGGAAGCACTTGATCGACGAGAAGATGTAGTCCCAGCGTCCGGCGTTCAGCCCCGCCGAGTGCTGGCGCAGCTCGTACAGGATCTCGTCCATCTCGAAAGCTGCCGGCAGCGTCTCGATCAGCACCGTCGCCTTGATCGTCCCGCGCGGCACGTCGAGCTGGTCCTGGGCGAAGCAGAACACGTCGTTCCACAGCCGCGCTTCCAGATGCGACTCCAGCTTGGGCAGGTAGAAGTACGGACCCGACCCCGTGGCCAGCAGACGTCCCGCGCAGTGAAAGAAGTACAGGCCGAAGTCGAACAGTCCACCCGACACCGGGTCGCCGTCGACCAACACGTGCCGCTCGGGCAGATGCCACCCGCGCGGGCGCACCAGCAGCGTTGCCGGATCGTCGACCAGCTCGTAGTCGCGCCCGTCCGAGGACCGGTAGGTGATCGTGCCGTCGATCGCGTCCCGGAGGTTGATGTGGCCCTCGACCATATTGCGCCACGTGGGCGCGTTGGCGTCCTCGAAGTCGGCCATGAACCCGTCGGCGCCGGAGTTGAGCGCGTTGATCACCAGCTTGCGGTCGGTCGGACCGGTGATCTCGACCCAGCGCTGCTGCATGTCCTGGGGGACGGGCTCGACCTGCCAGTCGGACTCACGGACCTCGCGGGTGCTGTCGAGGAAGTCGAACATCTCCCCGTCGGCCAGCCGCGCCCGGCGCTTGGCCCGAGCCTCCAGCAGCTGCTCACGACGGCCCCCGAACTCGCGCTGCAACGCGGCCACAAACGCAAGCGCTCCCGGCGTCAGGACCTCCTCGAAGTTCGCGTGCATCGATCCGCGGAGCTCGACATCGGCGTGTGTGGTCATGTCGTCGGTGATCCTCTCATTCCAGTATCGACGGCGTCTGCCTGTCGGTGGTCTGATCCTTCCCTGGCCGGCGGTCGGCAAAAAGCTCGTCCTCTCCGGCCACGGTCTCGATCGCGCATAAGCCTGCCATGAGCACGGCCACGATCGCGGCCAGCACCCACGCGTCAACCGCGCCCGAGATCGCGAACACGACGATCAGCGCGGCCGCAACCGCGACCTTCTCGCGCTCGATCGTTCCCGCGAGGCGCCACCGGAAGCCGACGTGCCCGATCAGGTACAGCGCCACGCCACCGCACAACGCGAGCCGCGGCGCGACCGCCATCGGACGCGCCACGTGCTCGACCAGCACCCGCGCGCCGACCGCGAACGTGATGATCCCGGCGACGATCAGCAGGTGCAGGTAGCTGTAGCCGTCGGCGGCGGCCAGGACAGGATCGTCGTGGGCGCGCAGGCGATCCTCGGCGGTCGCCGCGAACCGGTCGAAGTACGTCCACCACATTGCGATCGTGATCGCGAGCGTGAGCGTCACCGACGTGATCAGCTCCGCTCCCAGATGCCCGCGGCTGACGTTGCCGGCCACGCCGATCGCGACGACCGACTCGCCCAGGCAGATGATCACGAACAGGCCGTAGCGCTCGGCGAAGTGGGCCACCGCGACGCGCTGGAGCCCGCGTAGCCGCTCGCGCGTCAGCCACGCAGGTCCCGCGTAGTCGATCGCCAACGCGACCGCCCACAGCGCCACGCGGGCGCCCCCATCGAAGAACGATCCGACGAGCAGCAGCACCATTCCGGCGATCACGGCCGCCCCGAATCCGGCGATCGCCTCCCAGGAGGCGTTGCCCTGCCGGGAGGCGTCGGCGTACAGCGCCAGGTGGAGCAGCCGCACGAGCGCGTAGGTGGCGACGAACAGCGTCCCCTCCGCGCCGTACGCGTCGGGGATCGCCAGCCCGGTGATGAAGATCAGCACGGTCGACGCCAGCAGGCACACGCGCAGCGTGCTGGACGTCTGCGTCTGGGCATTCGCGGCCCACACGAACGCCGACCACGCCCACCAGACGAGCGCCAGCACGAGCATCGATCGCCCGAACCCCGCCCAGCCGAGATCGCGCGACAGCAAGGAGGACACCTGGGTGATCGCGAACACGAACACCAGGTCCCACAACAGCTCGACTGGACTCGTCCGGTGCTGGTCCTCCAGCGCCTCTGGGGTTTCGACGTCCTCCTCCACGGCGCTAGCGGCCCCGGGCGTCAGGACTCACGCAGCGCTGCGTCGAGCTTGCGGCGAGCGGCGCCGAGTGCCTGGCGGTCGGAGTCGATCTCCGCCCACGGGTTGCCGACCTCGTCCAGACGGCTGCGCACGGTGTGCAGGGTCCACCGGTCCGGGAGCGTCGAGCTTTCAGACAACTCCTCGAGTGCCAGCGGCGTGGCCACCGGCGCGCCCGGTCGGGCCCTGACGGAGTACGGCGCCACCGATGTGTGCCCGAACGCGTTGCGCATCATGTCGAGCAGGATCTTGCCTTCGCGGTTCGCCTTGCGCTGCTCGACCGTGAACAGGTCTGAGTGGCGGCGCTCGGCGAGCGTGGCAAAGTCACGCGAGAACTCCCGGACGTAGTCGTAGTCGTGGCGGCGGGCCAGCGGGACGACCACGTGGTAGCCGCGCGAGCCGGTGGTCATCGCCCACGGCTCCAGGCCGAGCTCGCTCAGCAGGTCGGCGACCAGCCTCGCGGCCTTGCGCATCGTCGGATGGTCCTCGACGCTCGGGTCCAGGTCGACGATCAGCCGGTCGGGGCGGTCCAGGCGGTCGGCGCGGCTGAGCCAGGCGTGAAGGGTGATCACGCCCTGGTTGGCGAGGTACACGAGCGTGGCGGCGTCGCCGGCGACCACGTGCTCGACCGTGCCGCCGGACTTGGGCGTCTCGATCCGCTTGATCCACGGCGGGAAGTGCTTGCCGGCGTGCTGCTGGAAGATCTTGTTGCCGGTGATCCCGTCGGGATACCGCTCCATGTTCAGCGGGCGCCCCGCGATCAGCGGGATCATCTCCGGGGAGATGTCGGCGTAGTAGCCGGCCAGGTCGAGCTTGGTGACGCCCTCGAACAGCTCCTTGGTCGGCTTGGTGATCTCGACTTCGCGGCGGCCGGCGGTGATCGCGGTCATCGGCCGGCGGGTGCAGCCGCGCGTCCCTGCACGCGGGCCGTCTCGAGCTCGAGCCGGGCGAGCACGCGGGCTATGTCGCCGCGGCGCTCGCGCAGCCCCTGGTGTTCGGCGATCGCCTCGGCCAGGCCGGGTACCGCGTCCTCCTCGAGCAGGCTGGCCTCGAGATGGGCGCTCAGCACCAGCAGCTCGCGGCGGGTGGCCCGCCGCGCGGTCCGGTCGCGCGCGGCGCCGAGCGCGAACATGTCCCAGGCCTTGGCGAACGCGATGTGGCTGGTCTTGGCGCCCTGGCGGTGGGCCGCGAGCATCGGGCAGATCCCTTCCGAATCCGTGTAGGCACCGACGATGATGTCGTTGCTGCGAATCCCCTCGAGCATCGCCACCCGGGTGTCGCGGGGCAGACCGTCGATCGCCCGGCGCAGCTCGGTGATTGTCGCTCGAGGCCTCGGTCGCATAGGGTTTGGCGGCCCACGGGGGCGCCGCCGCGAATCTAACGGCGCCCGTCGGGCCCCACAAGCGATCTCCTTGGCGCGAAAGGAACCTTGCACATGAAGCTCGGAGTCCACGTCGGCTACTGGGGGCTCGGGATGGGCCCGGCCGACCAGCTGCAGGTCGTCCAGGAGGCCGAGCGGCTGGGGTACGACTCGATCTGGACGGCCGAGGCTTATGGATCGGACGCGGCCACAGTGCTCGCCTGGCTGGCCGCCGGGACCAGCACGATCAAGCTCGGCTCCGCGATCTTCCAGATGCCCGGGCGCAGCGCCGCGATGACCGCGATGACCGCGGCCACGATCGACGAGCTGTCCGGCGGCCGGATGCTGCTGGGGATCGGCTCGTCGGGTCCGCAGGTCGCCGAGGGCTGGCACGGGCAGCGGTTCGGCCGCCAGCTCCAGCGCACCCGCGACTATGTGGCGGTCGTGCGCAAGGCGCTATCGCGCGAGCGACTGGAGTACCACGGCGAGACGCTCGAGCTGCCGCTCCCCGACGGTCCGGGCAAGGCGCTGAAGCTGACGATCTCGCCGGTCCAGGCGCGGATCCCGATCTACCTGGCCGCGATCGGCCCGAAGAACACCGCGCTTGCGGGCGAGATCGCCGACGGCTGGATCCCGACCTTCTTCTCCCCCGAGCACGTGTCCGACCTGCGGGCGCTGCTCGAGGAGGGCGCCGCCCGCGCGGGCCGGTCGCTGCACGACTTCGACATGGCTCCGACCGTCAACGCCTACATCTCCGACGACCGCGCCGCGGCCCGCGACCTGATCCGTCCGATCCTGGCGCTGTACATCGGCGGGATGGGCTCGCGCGATCAGAACTTCTACAACAAGCTCGTCCAGCGCTACGGGTTCGAAGCCGCCGCCAAGCGGGTCCAGGACCTGTACCTCGACGGCAAGCGCGACGAGGCCGGCGCCGCGATCCCCGACGAGCTGATCGACCAGATCTCGCTGTGCGGCCCCCGGGACGTCGTGGCAGACCGGATCCAGGCGTTCCGGGACGCGGGCGTGGGGACGCTGATGGTCAGCCCGATGGCGTTCACCGCGCAGGACCGGATCGAGCAGTTGCGGGCGGTCGCCGAGCTGGCGGGTTGAGCCGGACCCTCAGGCTGTTCCTCGGCGCGTTCGGAGACCCCGGCCACGCGTTCCCGATGCTCGCGCTCGGCGCGCGGCTGGCCGGACGCGGCCATGAGGTGATGCTCGAGACGTGGACGCGCTGGCGCGAGCATGTCGAGGCCGCCGGAATGCGATTCGCGGCGGCGCCCGAGTACCCCGTGTTCCCCACCCGCCAGCGGCCGCTGAAGCCCTACGAGGCGGTCGTGCTCGCCACCGCGCAGACGCGACCCGTGGTCGCGTCGTTCGCGCCCGACGTGGTCGTGCACGACATCCTCACGCTCGCACCGGCGATGGCCGCCGAGCTCGAGCGGATTCCGGCCGCGACGCTGGTGCCGCACCTGTACCCCGTGGGGGCGGCGGGGCAGCCGCCCTACGCGGTGGGCGCCCGCATGCCCCGCACCGGGATCGGGGCCGCCTTGTGGGAGGCGCTTGACCCGCTCGTGCAAGCCGGGGTGCGTCGGGGACGCGACGAGCTCAACGACACGCGGGAGCAGCTGGGGCTGGCGCCGGTGGCGAGGCTGCACGGCGGGATCAGCCAACGGCTGTGCCTGGTCGGCACGTTCCCCGCGCTGGAGTACCCGCGGGAGTGGCCCGGAGGGGTCCACGTGGTGGGGCCGCTGCTGTGGGAGCCGCCGTTCGGGCCGGTGGAGCCTCCCCCGGGCGATCAGCCACTGGTGCTGGTGGCGCCGTCGACCGCCCAGGACCCCGAGCACCGGCTGCTGCGCGCCGCACTGGTCGGCCTGGCCGGGGAGCGCGTGCGGGTGCTGGCGACGTGGAACCGGCGGCTCCCGTCGACGCCGGTCCCGGTACCGGCCAACGCGCGGCTGGTCGAGTGGGTGTCCTACTCGCAGACGATGCCCGAGTGCGATCTGGTGATCTGCCACGCCGGCCACGGGACGCTGGCCCGAGCGCTGGCCAGCGGCTGCCCCGTGGTCTGCGTCCCCCATGTGGGCGACATGGCCGAGAACGCGGCGCGGGCCGACTGGGCCGGGGTCGGGGTCCGGCTCCCGTGGCGGCTGCTCGGAGCCGGCACGTTGCGGCTGGCGGTGAGGCGAGCACTGGCGGACCGGTCACTGACCGCGCGGGCGCGGGAGCTGGCGGCCTGGGCCGCCGTCAACGACGGCGCCGATCGAGCGGCGTCGCTCGTGGAGGAACTGGCTCGGGCTCAGTCGTCGCGGTGAGCTCGGACGTATGCGATCAGCTCGGGCGCGTCGCTCTGCACCCGGTCCATCGGCTCGCCGGTGCAGCTGCACAGATCGACGATCGCGTACTCGTCGGTGACCTCCCAGGCGCGCCAGATCGCCCCGTTCTCGCTCCAGCGCTCGAGATCCTCGATCTTGACCTTTCCAGCCACTGCTTCAGGTTGTCGTGGGGGCCGCGGGGGCCGCCGCCTGGTTCTGCCTGGCCCAGCTCTCGATCTCGCGCGAGCCCTGGATCACGACCTCGTCGTCGGTGACCAGCAGCGGCACCCAGTGATTGCCGGTCAGCCGCTTGACCTCCTGCCGGCCCGGGGTCTGGTTGAGCGCGTCGGGGAATGGCCCGAAGCCGTAGGAATTGATCACCTCGGGCTGGTGGCCGGCGTCGACGAGGGCGTGGTAGGCGCGGCCGCACGGGTGCCCGCCCGGGCGCGGAGCGGGCTTCCAGGTGCCCCAGCAGACGTAGAGCCTCATCGGTCCGCGGATCGTATCCGCTGGGCCGACTGGCGGGTCGAGCTCCGGGGGTGGGACTCGAACCCACAACCCTTCGGTTAACAGCCGAATGCTCTGCCGATTGAGCTACCCCGGACTGACCAGACGCGGGCACGCCGCGCGGCGGGCCCGGCCGACACTCTAGCGAGCCTCGCCAGGGCACTTCGGCGAGGCGGGCGAGCCGCCGTCCGGCGGACCCGGCTTCCGTGGCCCACGGCGTCGTTCCGTCATCCTAGGCGACGAAATCCGTGCTCAGCGCGGGTTTCGTAGCCCGCGGCGGGACCGGTGTGCCCTGGGTGACGTTTCCGGGTCGCCTGCGAACGAACCGTTAGACCGCGCGTTCCATCCGCGCGACCGTGGCCCGAATCGCCTCGCGGAACTGCTCGCGCTCGCGAGCCAGGTCGGCGATCCCCGAGGCTCCCGACGCCCGGGCGCGGCGGATCGCCCGCTCCACCCGCGCGAGCTCGAGCACTAGCTCGGCGTGGCGCAGCTGGTCGGCGCTCACCTGTCCAGCGCGGCCCGAACGCGCCACGAGGTCGGCGACCAGCGATGCGAGCTGCTCGTCGTCGGGCGGCAGTTCGGCCAGCGGCGAGGCCACCCGGCCGATCAGGTGCCGGGCGACCCGGCGGTAGGGCTCGCTGGTCAGCAACGCGTCGGGGTCGATCGAGGACAGCAGCTTCTCCCCCTCCGCCGGCAGCGAGACGCACAAGACCAGGAACGTGCGCTCGGCCCGCATCCCCTGGTCTACCGGCGGCGCGCCGCCGTTGGCCGGCGCGCCGTTGCGGGCCGGGACGCCGCCGCCGCGAGCGTGATCGGAGTCGGCGGCCAGCGACGACAGCAGCGCCGAGGACAGCTCGAGGCGTCCGGCGATCCGCCGCAGGAGGTCCTCGCGCAGCACGCTCTGGGGCAGCTCGGCCAGCACGGGCCGCAACTCCAACAGCGCGCGGTCGCGTCCCTCGGCGCTCGAGATGTCGGCGCGGTCGAGGATCCGCTCGACCTGGAAGACCACGAACGGCGCCGAGCGGTCCACCAGCTCGCTAAGCGCGTCGGCGCCTTGCTCGGCGATCAGGTCGGCGGGATCTGTGCCCTCGGGCAGCGGCACCACGCGCAGCTCGAGCTTGCGGCCGGCCGCCAGCCGCGCCGCACGCAGCATCGCGTCCTGGCCGGCCCGGTCGGCGTCGAGGCACAGCTCCAGCGTGGTCACCACTCGCTCGAGCTCGCGAACCTGCTCCTCGGTCAGCGATGTACCCATGATCCCGACCGCGTTGGCGAGCCCCGCCTGATGGACCGCGAGCACGTCGGTGTAGCCCTCGACCAGCACCATCCGTCCGGACCGCGCGGCCGCCGAACGCGCCAGGTTGATCCCGAACAGCTGCTCGCGCTTGTGGTAGAGGTCGTTGTCGGCCGTATTGAGGTACTTGGGCCGCTGGTTGTCGCGCATCGCCCGCGCCCCGAACCCGACCACCCTCCCCCGGGCGCTCACCGACGGGAACATGATCCGCCCGCGGAAGCGGTCGTAGATCTGGCCCGGGCGCGACTGCGAGCGCTGGGCGAGCCCGACGGCGAGCAGCTCGTCGTCGCTGAACCCGGCCCGGCGCGAGGCCAGCAGCATCCGGTCCCAGGCGCTGGGGGCGTAGCCCACTCGGAACTCGCGCAGCGTCTGCTCGCGCAACCCGCGTCCGATCAGGTACTCACGCGCGGGGGTCGCCTCGCTGGCCTCCCACAGGTAGCGGGCGTAGTAGACCGCGGCGCGCTCGAGCAGCGACCACAGTCGCTCGCGCCGCTGCCGGCGCGACGCCGCCTGCGGATCCTCGGCCTCGGCTTGGATCTCGACGCCGAACCGCTGCGCCAGCGACTCCAGTGCCGAGGCGAAGTCCAGGCCCTCGGTCTCCATCACGAACTTGAACGCGTCGCCGGAGGCCTGGCAGCCGAAGCAGTGGTACAGCCGCTCGTCGGGGCTGACGTGAAACGAGCCGGTGCGTTCCTCGTGGAACGGGCAGATGCCGAAGTAGCTGTTGACGCCCGCCCGCCGCAGCTCGGTGCGAGCCGACACCAGCGCGACCATGTCGACCGCCTCGCGGACCCGCTCGCGGGACTCGTCGGTGTAGCGCGTCACGGCGCGAACGCGACCGGGACGCTCAGGCCCTCGAACACGCGAATGCAGAACCGGTCGGTCATCCCGGCGAGATAGTCGGTGACCCGGCGCTCGAGGTCGCCGGACGGGATCGACTCGGGAATCTCCTCCGGGTGGGCGCAGTAATGATCGAACAGCGAGCGGACAACGAGGTCGATCTTCGCATGCTCGCGAGTGGCCTCGGGGCCGAGGTACACCCGGTCGAACATGAACGACCGCAGCTCCGACATCGCCCCGCCGATCACCTCGCCCTGGACGATGTCGCCGGCGCGATCGGAGGTCTCGACGAGATCGTGAACGAGCGTGTCGATCCGGCGCGGCCCGGTGTCCCCGAGGATCTCGAGAGGCTCGGCGGGCAGGTCGGCGCCGGTGATCACCCCGGCGCGCAGGGAGTCGTCGATGTCGTGGTTGATGTACGCGACCCGGTCGACCAGCCGGACGATCTTGCCTTCGAGCGTGGCGGGCGTCTGGGCGCGCCCGGAGTGGCTGACGATCCCGTCCCGCACGGCCAGCGTCAGGTTCAGCCCGTGGCCGTCGCGCTCGAGCTTGTCGACGACGCGCAGCGAGTGCTCGTGGTGTAGGAACGAGGAGCCGAAGCGCTCGCGCAGGCAACGGTCCAGCGCCTCCTCGCCGATGTGCCCGAACGGGGGGTGGCCGAGATCATGGCCGAGCCCGATCGCCTCGACCAGGTCCTCGTTGAGCGCCAGCGCCCGGGCCACCGATCGCGACACCTGGGTGACCTCGAGCGTGTGGGTCAGCCGGGTCCGGTAGTGGTCGCCGGTCGGGGACACGAACACCTGGGTCTTGTGCATCAGCCGCCGGAACGCCTTGCTGTGGACGATCCGGTCGCGGTCGCGCTGAAACGGGGTGCGCAGCCCACAGTCGGACTCGGGGCGCAGGCGCTCGACCGGGTATGAGCGCGTCGCCAGCGGCGACAGCTCGCGCTCCTCGCGCTCACGGATCCGGCGCTCGTAGGCGTCGGCCACCGGTCCCGTGGGGTGCTCGTAGCCGGCCTGCAGGATCCGATCGGTCATTGGGATCTAGTCTGACAGCGGCGCGCCCGGGTTCGATCACGCGCGGCGGCCCAGCAGCGGACGCAGGCGCACGTTGGCGTGGTGCTCGGCCGTCTCCACGATCGCTCGCTCGGCCTGGCGCAGCGAGCGCTCGGATGCCTCCGGCGGCCGTGCCAGCGGCTGGCCCACCGCCGACACCAGGAACCGGTAGGCCTCCTCGTCGAGCGAGAACGCGGCCGCCTCGCACGAGCCGCACACCACTCCCCCGGCCGCGGCCGAGAACCCCTGCAGGTGCTCGGGCTCGCCACAATTCGCGCACGCCCCGAGCTGGGGCAGGATCCCCGCGGCCAGCAGCAGCTTCATCCGGAACGCGAGGCCGTTGGCGGGACCGGCGAAGGACGGCGTCGACGACAGCAGCGCGAGCTCGTTGGACAGCAACGTGAACACCTCGGGGTGCGGCGAGGTCGTCTCGAACAGCCGCGCCACCGCGTCGCAGCAGCGCGCCGCAGCGTCGAGCGTGTCGGCGCTGTCGCGCAGCGACGCGTGCGTGGCCACGGTGTCGACGCTGGTGACGGTGTACAGGTCACCGCGCCCGTCGTGGAGCACCGAGCGGACGTGGAAGAACGGCTCGAGCCGGGCCCCGAAGCGGCTCCGCGCCCGGCGGACGCCCTTGGCGATCGCGCCGATCCGACCGTGGTCGGGCGTGTAAAGATGCAGAATCCGATCGGCCTCGCCGTAGCGGATCGAGCGCAGGACGATCGCCTCGGTCTTCAGCGGGGCGGGCATGCGTTCACCCGACCCGTTGCTATATTTTCTGAAGCAATGCCGTCCGTCACGTTGTACACCACTGATAGCTGCTCGCGGTGCGTCAGCGCCAAGATGCTGCTCAAGCGCCGCGGAATCCCGTATGAGGAGATCAATCTGGCACGGGATCCGGACGGTCGCGCCCAGCTGGAGAAGAAGACCGGGATGGTCACTTTTCCGCAGGTCGTGATCGGGACCGAGACGATCGGTGGCTTTGACCAGCTCCTGGCTGCCGATCGCGCCGGACGGCTCCGCGACCTCGTCGCGGCCTAGGCTCTGGCCCTCGCAGTGCGCGCCGCTCCCGTCCGCCGGGATGCTCTCGGCTTGGGCTGACACCGCGGGCACAGGTAGGTGCCGCGGCCGCCCACAACGATCTTGCGGATCGTGGTGGCGCACTGCCCGCACGGCTCCCCCTCGCGGCGGTGCACGAGGAACATGTCCTGGAACGATCCGCGCGCTCCGTCGACGTGGCGGAAGTCGTCGATCGTCGCTCCCTTGGCCTCGATCCCGGCGGCCAGGGCCTCCTCGATCGCACCCGTCAGCTGCACCCACTGGGCCGACGTGACCTTGCCCGTGGCCCGCAGCGGATGGATCCGGGCGCGGAACAGAGCCTCGTCGGCGTAGATGTTCCCCACCCCGGCGATTCGCCGTTGATCGAGCACGAACGACTTGATCGGCGCGGTCCGCCCGCGCGCCAGCTCGTGCAGGTGAGTGGCGGTGAACTCCGGGGTGAACGGCTCGGCGCCCAGCCGGGCGGCCAGATACGCGTCGCGCTCGGCGCTGCCGTGCATCAGGTGACCGGTGCCGAAGCGGCGAGGATCGACGTAGATCAGCCGATGGCCCCGGTCGAGCTCGAGCCGCACCCGCGTATGGATCGGATCCGCCGCGGGGTCGAACAGGAGCGCACCGGTCATCCGGAGGTGAGCGATCAGATAGCTATCGCCGGACAGCTCCCAGACCAGGTACTTGCCCGACCGGCTCACGCGCTCCACGACCGCGCCGCGCAGCTGCGCCTCGACGGCGTCGGGGAGCTCGGGCCGCGTCCAGCGGGGATCGAGAATCTCCGCGTCGACGATCGTCCGGCCCTCCAGGTGAGGCGCCAGCTGGCGCCTGATCGTCTCTACCTCGGGAAGCTCCGGCACGCCTTCAAGATAGCCGCGCCTGGAGATGCTCCGAGCTCAGTCCTCGCCGTCCCAGTAGTCGAGCTGCTCGAGGCGGGCGATGACGCCGACGCCGCGAAACGCGATCTTGTTCGAGCGCGGGTAGTAGCAGACGTCTCCGGGATCCCGGTTGCCGTAGGCCAGATAGGTGAGTCCCCGGTCGCCGGCGCGGAACATGTGGGCGACGCCCGTGCCCGGCGGTCGCGACACCACGTGCCCGGGCCCGACCGGGGTCTCCTCCGCGTCGAGCACCAGTACCCCGCCGCCGTCGAGGATCACGAAGATCTCCTCCTCGAGCGAGTGGCAGTGCTGGGCGGTCGACTCCCAGCCGGGCGCGACGACGACGTGCTGGAGACCGGTGTCCACCGATCCCGCCGCCCGGCTGATCAGCCGGCGGGTGCGGTCCACGCGCGTGTGGGTGCGGCGGATCCCCTCGACGTCGTCGACGTTGACGATCGACGCCGGACGCGGCCCCGGCTCGTCGGGCAGCTCGGGCGCACCCAGCCGGCCCTCGCGCACGAACTGGATCGGGTGGCCGTCGACCGTCCCGTCGACACTGTCGACCGCGCGCGAGCCGACGATCGACATCCCCAGGCGGGGGAAGCCGGGGCTCTCGTCGTAGACCCGCGGGCCGAACGCGAGCACGTCGAGCCGCTCGGTGGCGTGCAGCGTATGGGCGCCGGAATTGGCGCCGTAGACGATGCAGTCGCCGGCCCTGACCTCGGCAGTGGCCTCACCCTGCATCGAGATGCCCCGCCCCGCGAGCACGTAGAAGATCTCCTCCTCGCGGCCGTGCTCGTGGAGCGGGGTCGACCAGTGGCCGGTCGGGATCTCGATCCGCCGGACCCCGACGTTCTGGCACCCCGCGCCGATCCCGAGCTGCGTCCACCGGCCCTGGAGGTGACCGTGGTCGCGAACGTACGTCGGCGCCTCATCGAAGTGCGTCAGGCCCATCGCGGCGTTGAGGCTACCGGGGCCGCGGATCAGCCGCGATCGACCTGAGCTCGCGGATGCGCCTCGAAGTACACGTCGCGCAGGCGCTCGGCCGACAGGTGCGTATAGATCTGCGTGGTGCCGATGTCGGCGTGGCCGAGCATCTCCTGCAACGAGCGCAGGTCACAGCCGCCCGCCAACAGGTGGGTGGCGAACGTGTGCCGGAGCGTATGCGGGCTCATCCGGCGCTCGAGGCCGGCGCTGCGCGCGTGGCGCTGGACGATCTTGTAGAGGCCCTGGCGCGACAGACCGCCACCGCGCAGGTTCACGAACACGCGGGTCTCGTCTCGCACCCCGACCAGCCGCGGGCGCACCTTCTCGAGGTACAGGTCGAGGCTCTCGATCGCCTTGCCGCCGATCGGCACGATCCGTTCCTTGGAGCCCTTCCCCCGCGCGCGCAGAATCCCCGCCTCGAGGTCGACGTCGCGCAGCTCGAGCGAGATCGCCTCCGACGCCCGCAGCCCGCACGCGTACATCGTCTCCAGCAGCGCCCGGTCGCGGTAGGCGGCGGGCGAGGAGCCCTGCGGCTGACCCAGCAGGCGCACGACCTCGTCGCGGCTGAGCACCTTGGGCAGCCGGGCGCGCGATCGCGGGGCACGTAGCTCCGAGGTCGGGTCGTGCTCGATGATCCCGTCGCGGCGTAGATGGCGGTAGAACGAGCGCAGGCACGCGGTCTTGCGCTGCAGGGTTGCGGTCGCCGCCCGCGGGCGGTCGGGTCGCCCGTCGGCGAGCTCGGTCACGAACGCGGCCAGATCGGCAGGTGTGACCGCGAGCGGGTCGAGCTCGTGGCGGGCGAGGAACTCGCCGTACTGCTGCAGATCGGATCGGTAGGCCTCGAGCGTGTTTCGCGACAGCCCTCGTTCGAGCTCCAGGTAGGCGAGAAAGTCGAGGACGAGGTCGGTCAGCCGGTGAGGCTGGACCGCCGCTTCGGTGGTGACCATGCGAGGTACTTCGCGGCCCGCGGGTGCGCTCCTCCGAGATCCGGCGGCGGCGCGCCGCCCGCAAGGTTCCGCCCGTGACGGCGCTGGTGGTCCACTAGGCGCCGACCGTGCTCAACGGGCGGATGTTGTGGTTGGCGGCGAACAGGTTCGCCGGGTCATACGCGGTCTTCAGCGCGACCAGCCGGTCGTGGTTGCATCCGTAGGCACGGTTGACCCGGGCCTTGTCGTCGGCGCCGAGGTTGTTGACGTAGACCCCGCCGGCAAGGTGGGGCTCGACCGCGGCGAACAGCTCCTGGGTCCAGGCGATATTCCGCTCGGTGTCGGCGGGATCGCGCCACTGCGACAGGATCAGCAGGTCGTAGCGGTCATACCGGTGCGGATACGCGGTCGCCGTCGGGTCCACCCGGGCGGCGGCGCCGTGCAGCTGTTGCAGGCCCACGCCCGACGCCCGCGAGGGCATCCGGGAGACGGAATCGATCAGCACGTCGATCAGCCCGTCGCCGAGCTCGGTGACCGACCCCGACTTCCAGTAATGCTGGTATCCGGTCGGGAACCCGTCGTCGGGGAGATGCTGGAGGGTCTTGTACGAGGTCGGCGCAACCGTGTTGTCGATCGGGCCCAGCGACCTCAACGGCTGTAGCAGCCGGTCCCCGGTCTCGATCAGGTCGCCGGAGTAGCACACCATGATGCTGGTCACGACCTCGTCGTCGCTGGAGCGGGCCACCGACGCGTTCACGCTGAGCTCGTCCGGGCAGCTCCGGGCGAACTCGTCGTAGCACCGCAGCGCGGCCCGGGCCTTGTGCGGCGGGTAGGTGAGCACGCCGGCGAGCACGGTCTTGACCGGGTGCAGCCGGAACGTGAACGAGGTGACCACGCCAAAGTTCGCTCCGGCGCCGCGCAGGCCCCAGTACAAGTCCTGGTGCTCGTGCGCTGACGCGGCGATCCGGCGCCCGTTGGCGGTGATCAGCTCGGCCGCGAGCAGGTTGTCGCAGGTGAGGCCGTGCTTGCCGTTGAGCCATCCGAGCCCGCCGCCCAGCGTAAGGCCGGAGAGCCCGGTGCCCGACATGATCCCGGTCGGGGTGGCCAGGCCGAACGCCTGGGTGGCGCGGTCGAGCTCCCCGAGCGTCAGTCCGGGTTGGGCGGTGGCGACGCGGCGGGCGGGATCGATGTGGATCGCCCGCATCTGCGAGAGGTCCAGCATCACGCCGCCGTCGCAGACCGCGTCGCCGGCGACCCCGTGGCCGCCGCCCTTGACCGACAGCGGCAGCTTGTTGAGCGCGGCGAACAGGACCCCGGCGGTGGCATCGCGGGCGCTGGCGCAACGGATGATCAGCGCCGGACGGCGGTCGATCATCGCGTTGAACACGCGGCGAGCGGATCCGTAGCCGCGGTCGCCGGGCCGCAGCAGCTGGCCGTCGACTCTCGCTCCGAACAGCTCCCCCTCCGCGATCCCGCTCCGGCGGTCCGCGGATCTTTGAGTCGCCATATGCCCCTCCTGTGGGTCAGCTCATCGTGACCAACGGTGGCGCTTCGGGCGTGGGCGGGCAATGGGGCATCGACCCCATTCCGCGTTGGGGTACTGAACTTTTCGCCCCGGATCCGCCGGCGCGTCGAGCTGCTGTGGCCGGGTTCAGCGGTCGGGGTGGCTCTTGAGCCAGAGCAGCGCGATCAGCGACTTCGCGTCGCGGCACTCGGCGATCGCGGCGTCGAGCCGGTGGCGCGGCCACGGGACCACGTCGATCAGCTCGCCCTCTTCGGGGTGGCCATCCGGGTCGTCTGTGAGGTCGGTGGCCAGGTACAGGTAGATCCGCTCGTCGCTGAACCCGGGGCTGGTGTAGAACGACATCAGCTCCTCCCAGTGCGCGGCCCGCTTGCCGATCTCCTCCGACAGCTCGCGCGCGGCGCCGTCTGACGGCGACTCGCCTTCGACGTCGAGCTTGCCGGCCGGCACCTCGAGCGACGCGCTCCTCCCCACCGCTTCGCGCGGCTGGCGGGTGAGCCATACGTGCTGCTCGTCGACCGCCAGCATCGCCACCGCGCCCGGATGCCAGACCTTCTCGCGGCTGACCTCGCCGTCGTCGCGTCGACGGAAGCGCTCGACGCCGACGGTGAGGATCTGCCCCTGCCACTTGATGTCGACGCCGACGGACTCGAACTCGCTCACCGGTGCACCATCCCGCAATCAGGCCGCCACACTAGGCCTCCTCCCCGTCCGGGACGATCCCGGCCTCGTCGATCAACGCGATCGCGACCTCGAACATCCCCTCGAGCGCCTCCACGCTGACGCGCTCGTCGGACTGGTGGGCGCGCTCGGTCCCGTTGGCCAGGCACGTGCATGCAAAGCCGGCGGTCTGAAATGAGTTGGCGTCCGACGCGCCGCCGGTGACGATCGGTGCGGGCTCATATCCGCACGCCCGCAACGCCCGCTCGGCCAGCTGCACCTGCGGCGCCCGGGCCCGGGTCCGGTAGCCCTCGAACATACGCTCGACGGTCACATCGAGATCGCACTCGTGGGCGTTGGCGGCGTCCTGGAGGTGATCGACGATCTCGGTCGCGACCGACTCGGCTCGGGCGGCGTCGAGGCTGCGGGTCTCGGCCTCCAGCCAGCAGCGTCCCGGGATCACGTTGATCGCACTGCCGCCCTCGATCCGGCCGACATTGGCGGTCGTCTCGGGGTCCAGCCGGCCCAGGCGCATCGACGCGACCGCGGCTGACGCGGCGGCGATCGCGCTGCGGCCGAGCTCGGGCTCGATCCCGGCGTGCGCGGGGCGCCCTCGCAGCTCGCCGACGATCCGGTAGTGGGTCGGCGAGGCCAGCACGATCTCGCCGATCGGGGTGGCGTGGTCGAACACGTAGCCGTACGGGCTATGCAGCCGGCTGGTGTCGAACTCGCGCGAGCCGCGCAACGACACCTCCTCGCAGACCGTGAACAGCAGCTCGACGCCGACCCGAGGCGGCTGCGGGCCCGACGCCAGCCGCCGGGCGAGCTCGAGCATCACCGCGACCGCGGCTTTGTTGTCGGCGCCGAGGATTGCCTCGTTGGCGTTCTCCCAACCGGAGTTCACGAGGATCGGTTCGACCGGAGCGGCCAGCGGCACCGTGTCCAGGTGCGAGCACAACAGGATGCTGGGAGGGGGCTCGGCGGTGCCGGTGGCGGCCGGTCCGGTGGCGGCCGCGGGATCTGTGCCGGGAGCCGGGCCGGGGATCCTGGCCAGCAGGTTGCCGGCGTCCGAGCCGGCAGCGGGCCCGCCGCCATCCTCCTCGACGTCGAGCCCGATCCGCCCGAGCTCGGCCGTCACCCAGTTGGCGCATACGCGTTCGCGACCGGACGGGCTCTCGATCCGGCACAGCGTCTCGAACGTCTCCGCGAGACGCTCGCGCTCCGCGTCTGTGGCGCGCCTCACAGGGCCGGCGCAGGCGACGTGCCGCCGACGTCGGCCTCGCTGGCCGCCGGGGTCGGCTCGACTGCGTCGGCGTGGCCGAGCGCCGCCCCGACGAACTCGCGGAACAGCGGCGCTGGGCGCTCGGGGCGTGACTTGAACTCCGGGTGGTACTGGGAGGCGACGAAGAACGGATGGTCGTGGCGGCTGAGTTCGATCACCTCGACCAGCCGGTCGTCGGGCGACGTGCCAGAGCACACGAGCCCCGCCCTCTCCAGTGCCTTGCGCAGATGGTTGTTGACCTCGTAGCGGTGCCGGTGGCGCTCGTACACGACCGGCTCGTCGTACAGCTCGCGGATCCGGGTGCCGTCGTGCAGCTTGACCGGGTCGGCGCCGAGCCGCATCGTCCCGCCCATGTCGGCGATCTCCTTCTGCTCGGGGAGCAGGTCGATTACCGGGAACGGCGTCTCCAGGTCCATCTCGGTCGAGTTGGCCCCCTCCATGCCGACGACGTGGCGCGCGAACTCGCTGACCGCAACGTGCATCCCCAGGCAGATGCCCAGGTACGGGATCTTGTGCTCGCGGGCGATCTGGGCGGCGCGGATCTTGCCCTCCCAGCCCCGCCCGCCGAAGCCTCCGGGGATCAGGATCCCGTCCGCGGTCTCCAACCGCGTCGCCACGTCGGGCTGGCTGACGGTCTCGGAGTCCACCCAGTCGACCTCGACCTTGCAGCCGTGGTGCACGCCCGAATGCCGCAACGCCTCGACGACCGACAGGTAGGCGTCTTCGAGCTGTACGTACTTGCCGACCAGCGCGATCCGCACCGCACGCGTCGCCTCGCCGGCCCGGCGCGTGATCGCGGCCCAGCCGTCGAGGTCCGGCGGCGGGGCGCCGAGCCCGAAGTGCTCGCTGAGGATGTAGTCGTCGACGCCCTCGGCGTGGAACACCAGGGGCACCTGGTAGATGTCGGGCACGTCGCGGGCCGACACCACGGCCTCGACCGGCAGGCTGGCAAACAATGCGATCTTGCGCCGGATGTCGGGTGACAGCGCCGACTCCGAGCGGCACACGACCATGTCCGGGGCGATACCGATGCGCCGCAGCTCGTTCACCGAGTGCTGGGTCGGCTTGGTCTTGAGCTCCCCGGCGTGGCTGATGTAGGGCACCAGCGTCAGGTGGATGAACATGCAGCGCCGGCGGCCGGCGTCGACCGGGAACTGCCTGATCGCCTCGAGGAACGGGAGCGACTCGATGTCACCCACGGTCCCGCCGATCTCGGTGATCACGAAGTCGACGTCGGTGGCGTCGGCCATCAGCCGGATCCGCTGCTTGATCTCGTCGGTGATGTGCGGCACCACCTGCACGGTGGCGCCGAGGTAGTCGCCACGGCGCTCGCGGCGGATCACCGTGTTGTAGATGCCTCCGGCGGTGACATTCGACGCCCGGCTGGTGTTGGCGCTGGTGAAGCGCTCGTAGTGGCCGAGGTCGAGGTCGGTCTCGGAGCCGTCCTCGGTCACGAACACCTCGCCGTGCTGGTAGGGCGACATCGTGCCCGGGTCGACGTTGATGTACGGGTCGAACTTCTGCAGCTGCACATCGAGCCCGCGGGCCACCAGCAGCCGCCCGATCGAGGCGGCGGCGATGCCCTTGCCAAGCGAGGAGACGACCCCGCCGGTTATGAAGATGAATCGAGTCTCGCCTGGGGCCATCGATCTGACTCCGAGTCTAGCCGTGCCGAACGCGTTCCAAGGTAGCGCGCCCGCCGGACGCCAGGGTGGTGCTGAAGACGTGACGCTAGGCGGCGGCCTTGAGCAGCTGACGGGCGTGCTGCTTGGCCGCCCGGTCGCCCTCCCCGGCGCCGAGCATCCGCACGAGCTCGCCCACGATCGAGCTGCCGCCGAGCTCGGTGACCGTGGTCGTCGCCGGGACCGTGGCGGAGTCCTTGGCGATCGTGAAATGACGCGCGGCGAGCGCCGCGACCTGGGGCAGGTGGGTGATGCACAGCACCTGTCGGCCGGCCGACAGGTCGCGCAGGTGCTCGCCCACGGCCCGGGCGGTGTGACCGCCGATGCCCGCATCGATCTCGTCGAACACCAACAGCGGCCCCGTGCCGCCGTCAGCGGCCTCGCCATGAGCGACGCTGAGCAGCGCGAGCATCACCCGCGACAGCTCGCCGCCGGAGGCGACCTCGCGCAGCGGCCCGGGCGGGACGCCGGGGTTGGCGGCGATCATCAGCTCGACGGTGTCGGCGCCGCGCGGTCCGCATCCGTCCTCGCGCGGGTGAAGCTCCACCTCGAAGTGTGCGTCGGGCATCGCCAGCTCGGCCAGCCGCGACCGGACCTCGGCGGCCAGCTCGGGCGCGGCTCCCGCGCGGCGCTCGCGCAGCTGCAGCGCCAACTGGTCGAGCTCGGCGCGGACCTGCTCGAGCTCGGCCTCGCCGTCCTCCAGCGCAACCTCAGCGCCCTCCAGCTCGGCGCGGCGCTCGCGGCAGCGTTCGGCGTGGGCCAGCACCTCGGCGATCGTGCCGCCGTGCTTTCGCTGCAGGCGCGCGAACTGCGCCAGGCGCTCCTCGATCTGCTCGAGTCGGTCCGGGCAGCCCGACTCGCCGGCCATGTCTCCCTCGAGCCCGGCCACGTAGGAACGCAGCTCGCGCCCGAGGTCCTCGGCCTCGTAGCGCAACGTCTGCAGGCGCGACGACAACGCCGCCAGCGCCGGGTCGATCGCCGCGGCCGCCTCGAGCTCGGGCTCGGCGGTGGCCAGCAGCTCGGCGACGCCGCCCCCGCCGTCGGGCGCGACCGCGTCGGCGCCGGCCGCGGCCGCCAGCCGCAGCGTTTCCAGGTGACGCAACCGGTCGCGCTCGCCGGTCAGCTGCGCGGCTTCTTGCTCGCTGGGCGCGACCGCCTCGATCTCGTCGAGCTCGAACGCGAGCAGGTCGAGCTCGCGCTCGCGCGCCCCGGCCATCTCGCGTAGCTCGGCCACCCGCCGCTCGAGCTCGCGGGTGAGCTCGTAGGTCGACGCCACCCGCGCGCGCGTGGCCTGCTGGTCGGCGCCGCAATGCGCGTCGAGCACGTCGAGCTGGGCGGTCGACAGCATCAGCTTGCGGTGCTCGTGCTGACCGTAGAACGCCACCATCCGGCCGCCGAGCTCGCGCAGGTCGGCGACCGTGGCCGAGCGGCCGCACACGTAGGCGCGGGTCCGCCCGTCGGGCCACACCCGGCGGGCGAGCACGATCTCGTCGGCGTCGTCGGGGATCCGCTCGGCGATCTCGCCGTCGAGCGTCGCGGGACGCGCGAACACCCCCTCGACGTATGCCTCGGCGGCGCCGGCGCGGACGATCCCGCTCCCAGCCCGTCCGCCGAGCAGCAGATCGAGCGCCTGGGCGAGCAGGGTCTTGCCGGCGCCGGTCTCGCCCGTGAGCACGTTGAGGCCGGGCGCCAGCCGCAGCTCGGCTCGGTCCATCAGCAGCAGGTTCTCTACGCGGAGCTCGTGCAGCACGGGTTCGGGTTTACCAGCCGGTCCCGACGGACCGGGGGGCGCGAGCCGGCCTTGGCCGAGGGCGGCAACCCCGGGGGCTGGATGTGAAACGTCCCGTATGAGGACGTTTCACATCCAGCCTCGATCCCCCGCGTCGCCGGCGAGCCGAAGCTAGGGCGTGATCGCCAGCCGCCCGAACTTCTGACGCAGCCGCTGGTAGAACGTCGCGCCGGCCACCTGGGCCAGCGAGCCCTGCCGGTCCACGAACCGAGCCTCGACGGTCTCACCCGGATCCAGGGCGCACACCGGCCGCCCGTCGACCATCACGTCGACCGGCTCCTCGCGGGAGCGGTTGTGGACGGTGAGGACGTCGCTGGGCGCGACCACCAGTGCGCGGGCGGTCAGCGAATGCGGCGCGATGAACGAGACCACGAAGCCCTCGACGCCCCACGCCATCACCGGGCCGCCGTTGGCCAGGTTGTAGCCGGTCGATCCGGCCGGCGTGGCCACCACCAGCCCGTCGCAGTGCACGCGACCAACCTCGTCCTCGCCGATCCCATAGGCCAGATCGGCGACCCGGTTGCCGGCCTGGCGGTGCATCGAGACGTCGTTGATCGCCATCCACCGCTGGGAACCGCGGGTGAGGCTGATTCCGGGCAGCGCGAGCACTTCGAACTCGCCGGAGAACGCGCGCCTGAATCCCGAGCGCACGGCGTCGCGGTCGACCGTCGCCAGGAACCCGATCTCGCCGTAGTTGACCCCGAACACCGGCACGCCGGTGCCGGCGTACGTGCGCAGCGCGCTGAGAATCGTCCCGTCGCCCCCCAGCGCGAAGCAGATGTCGACGTCTCGCTCGACCCCGGCGTAGAGCTCGACCCCGGCGTCGAGCTCGACCCGCTCGACCGGCTGCAGTCCGTGCTTGGCGGTCTCGTCGGCATCGAACCGCAACGTGGCGCCGGCGGCAGCGGCCATCTCGATCAGCGTCGCCACGGCCGGACCGGTCTCGCTCGGGCGCCGGTGGGTGAACACGGTGGCGGTCCTGACCGGGTTCACGGCTCGACCTCCGTCGCGGCGAGCTCCAGGTCGGCGACGCCGCCGCGCGAGCCCTCGGCCAGCCACGCGAACGTCTCGAGGTTGCCCTTCGGCCCCGGCAGGCCCGAGCTGGCGTAGCCGATCACCGACGCGCCCAGGCCGACGGCCACGCGCCCCACCGCCACCAGCGCGCCCCGGCGCGCACCGGCGTCGCGCACGACGCCGCCCTTGCCCACGTGCTCGCGCCCGACCTCGAACTGCGGCTTGACCATCGCCAGGCAGTCAAATCGCGGAGCCGCGCAGGCCAGGACTGCCGGCAGCACCTTCTCCAGCGAGATGAACGACACATCGATCACGATCAGGTCGGGCGCGTACGGAAGCTCGTCGGGGCGCAGCGAGCGCGCGTTGCGGCGCTCGATCACGGTCACGCGCGGGTCGTTGCGCAGACCCCAGTCGAGCTCGCCGTAGGCGACGTCGACCGCGACCACGTGCTCGGCGCCGCGCTGCAACAGGCAGTCGGTGAACCCGCCGGTGGAGGCGCCGACGTCGAGCGCCCGGCGGCCGGACACGTCCAGCTCGAGCGCGTCCAGCGCGTTGGCCAGCTTCTGACCCCCGCGGGAGGCGAACCGGGGGGCGTCGCGGAGCTCGAGCTCGACGTCCTCGGGCACCAGCTGACCCGGCTTGTCGGCCCGCCGGCGACCGGGGAGCAGCAGCACCTCGCCGGCCAGCACCGACGCCGCCGCACGTGACCTCGACGGGAACATCCCGCGCTCGGAGAGCAGCGTGTCGAGCCGAATACGTTTCATCCGCGCGAAAGGTACGTGATCGAGATCACATTTCCGGCGCGATTTGTGCTTCATCGTTAACCGCACAACGCACGGAGACATCTCTCCTCTCCCGCTCGAACGGTCCGCATGATGCGGACCGTTCGTCTTTAACCCGCCGGGAGCGCTAGACCACGCCGCTGTGCTCAGCGACCGCCGCCTCGATCCGCTCGGCGATCCGCTGGCCCGTGAACCCGACCTCCTCATGCAGCAGCCGCGGGGCGCCATGGGTCACGTACCGGTCGGGCAGCCCGACGCGCAGGATCCGCGCCGTGATGCCGGCATCCGAGAGCGTCTCCCAGACCGCTGACCCGAACCCCCCGGCGAGCACGCCCTCCTCGACGGTCACGAGCAGCTCGTGCTCGGCCGCGAGCTGGGCCGCCAGCCCGGCGTCGATCGGCTTGGCGAAGCGCGCATCGGCGACCGTCACCGAGATGCCATGGTCGGCGAGGATGTCGGCGGCCTCGAGCGACCTGGCCACGCCGGTGCCGTACCCCAGCAGCGCCACGCGGGTCCCCTCGCGGAGGATCTCGCCGGTCCCGATCTTGATCGGCTCGGGCCGGCGAGGGAGAGCCACCCCGAGCGCCTCGCCGCGCGGGTAGCGCAGCGCGATCGGCCCGTCGTCATGGGTCAGCGCGGTCCGGAGCATGTGCACGAGCATCGCCTCGTCGCGGGGGGCCATCAGCACGATGTTGGGCAGACACCTCAGGTAGGCGATGTCGAACACCCCGTGGTGCGTGGGTCCGTCGTCGCCGACGAGCCCCGCCCGGTCCATCACGAACGTGACGTTGAGCTTCTGCAGGCAGACGTCGTGGACGATCTGGTCATAGGCGCGCTGCAGGAACGTCGAGTAGATCGCGACCACCGGCTTGGCCCCCTGCAGCGACAGCCCGGAGGCGAACAGCACCGCCTGCTGTTCGGCGATGCCGACGTCGTAGTAGCGGTCGGGGAGCTCGCGCTGGAGGATGTTGAGGCCGGTGCCGGAGTTCATCGCGGCGGTGATCCCGACCACCCGCTCGTCGCGGCGGGCCTCGGCGACCAGCGCGTCGCCGAACACCTGCGTGTACTGCGGCGGCGCCGGCCGGGCCGAGCGGGGCTTCGGCGCCTTGGCGGCCGGCAGCCGTCCCAGGATCGAATTGGGCTTGGCGGCATGCCACTTCTCCATGCCCTCGAGCCCGCCCTCCTCGGCGGGCGCGAAGCCCTTCCCCTTGACCGTCGCGCAGTGCACGACCACGGGTCGCTGGGCGGTCAGCGCCTCGCGCAAGGCTCGCCGGAGCGCCCGGACGTCGTGGCCGTCGATCACGCCCATATAGGCCCAGTCGAGCTCCTCCCACCACAGCCCCGGGGCCCAGAACGCCTTGATCGACTCCTTGAACTGCGGGCCCAGCCGCTCGAATGCCGAGCCGATTCCGGCCGGAAGCTTGGTCAAGCCGCCCTCGACTCCCTCGCGCGCGTGCCACAGCTTGGGGTTCATCCGGACGCGGTTGAAGTAGCGCGACAGGGCGCCGACGTTGGGGGCGATCGACATCCCGTTGTCGTTGAGCAGGACGACGATCGGGGTGCCCTCGCCACCGGCCTGGTGGACCGCCTCGAACGCGACGCCGCCGGTCATCGCGCCGTCGCCGACGACCGCGACCACGTGGCCGTCCTCGCCGCGGCCGCTGCGCATCGCCTCCTTGATCCCGACCGCGTAGCCGATCGAGGTCGAGGCGTGTCCGGCGCCCATGATGTCGTGCGCGGACTCGTGGATCGCGCAGAACGGGGCCAGCCCCTCGTACTTGCGGATCGTCGGCAGCTGGTCGCGGCGGCCGGTGAGGATCTTGTGCGGGTAGGCCTGGTGGCCGACGTCCCACAGCACCTTGTCGCGGGGGGAATCGAGCAGCGAGTGCAGCGCCACTGCGATCTCGCAGGTGCCGAGGTTGGCGCCGAAGTGGCCGCCGATCTCGCCCACGGTGTCGATGATGTAGGCCCGCACCTCCTCGGCTACCTGCTGAAGCTCCTCGTCGCTGAGTCCGTGAAGGTCCGCAGGCCCGTCGATTCGTTGCAGGAGATCAGTCATCAGTGTGCCGTCCGGTGATTGGGGTGCATGGAGCGCGAGACCCGGGGGCCGTCAGGCAAGGACGCAGAACCCGAAGCGCAGCGGCGCTGCGCGAGGGTTCGAGGACGCAGCATGACGGTATCGGACCCGCCCACCCGCGATACATGTGCCCTAATTGTCGGACGGTGCACTAATGGCTCCGGGTGGCGATGAAATCGGTGATCTGCTCGAGCTCGGTTCCCCGGCCGGGCGCGGCCTGCGCCAGCGCCGCGCGGGCACGCCGGTGCGCTTCCGCAGCCAGCTTCCGCGCTCCCTCGAGCCCGAACTCGGTTACGTAAGTTCGCTTGCCGAGCCGCTCGTCGCTTCCCTGCGGCTTGCCGAGCGCCTCCTGGGATCCGGTCACGTCGAGAATGTCATCCACGATCTGGAACAGAACGCCCAGTTCCCCTGCGAAGCTGCCGAATCCCGTGATTGTGTCAGGTCGGTCGGTCCCCGCGAGCAAGAGCACGCACTCGATACTGGCCGCGATCAGGCGGCCCGTCTTGAGCTCGTGCAGCCTGCGAAGGCCCGCCGGGCCGTCCGGCGCGGTCTCGGCGACGTCGATGTACTGCCCCCCGACCATCCCGTTGACGCCGGTCGCTCGAGCCAGCTCCCGAGCGGCAGCGATCAGCCGGCTGGGCTCCGCCTCCTGGTAGGTGAGCAGCAGCGCGAATCCTTCGGCGTAGAGGCCGTCGCCGGCCAGGATCGCGACGTCCTCGCCATACATGCGATGGCAGGTGGGACGCCCGCGGCGCAGATCGTCGTCGTCCATCGCCGGCAGGTCGTCGTGGATCAGCGAATAGGTGTGGATCAATTCGAGCGCCGCGGCCAGGGGCAGCACCCACTCGCGCGGGCGGCCGATCGCCTCGGCGGTGGCCAGCGCCAGCACCGGCCGGATCCGCTTGCCTCCGGCCAGCAGCGAGTACCGCATCGCGTCGTCGAGCCCGCTGGTCGAAGCCTCGTCGGAGAACCGGAGCGTTTCCAGGTAACGCTCGACCTCGGCACGGAGGTGCTCGGGGTACGCAGACGCCAGGACGGCGGACGTCACGGAGTGGGTAGCGGGAGCTGGCCGGGAAGGTCGGGCAGCGGCTCGAGCGCGGCACGCGCCCGCTGGTCCACCTGCGCCGCCGCCTCGGAGGCCATCCGGGCGCACTCCTCGATCAGCGCCAGCGCCGCGTCGGGTGAGAGCTCGCCAGTGCGAAGCAGACCCGCGGCTTCGTCGAGACGCTGGCTGAGCTCGATCAGGGCATCAGTCACGGCGGAGAGGTTACTAGCGCGGATGGCGCATCGGATGGCCGGGGACGCGACAACTCAGAACCGCAACAGAGCCCCAATCCCCTGAAACGGTCCTAGGTCCGGATAATGGTTAATCGAGATTACCTCCGCATCCTGGGCAATTGCGGCCTCAACGGCGGCCTCGCGCAGGTGCTCCACCGGCTCTAGCTCGGTGCCGTCGACCGTGCAACGCCGGACCCCGTCGAGCACGATCAGACCGCACGACGGGCAGCGGGCGCCCTGGGTGTCGAATCCGGGCTCGAGCAGGAGCATCCCGACGCGGCGCTCGTTCAGCGCTTCGATCGTCCCCGGCGGGCCGCCGGCGGCCCTGCCGCCGGTGCCGATCCCGGCCGCCAGGCGATCCAGAGCCTTTCGCTCGAGATGCTTCTCGTCGTCTCCGGCGAGCAGGGAGACCGCGGAGCGGACCTGCGCCTCGGTGGCGGTGGCGACGTCCACGTCGACCCGTCCGGGCGCCAGACGGCTCCGAACCTCATCGGACAGCATGCCGTCGAGCCGCGCGACGATCTCCTGCGGCCCGCCCACCGCGATCCGGTCATAACGCTCGTTTCGCCAGTAGCGGGCGACCAGCTCGGCGGCGCGCCTGAGGTGGTCGTCGGCGTCCTTCTCGAGGCTGCGCTCGTAGTTGGACTGGGAGTAGCCGCCCTGGTCGTGTTGGCCGTGCACGAAATCGTCAAACCGCTGACGCTCGCGCAGGCCGGTCGACGAGCCGGTCAGCAGCCGCGCCGTCCGGCGGCTGATCAGCAGCACCGCCCACAGCCGCTGCGAGGTCGCGGCCACGAGCGGCTCGACGTACGGCGTCGTCTCGATCATCACGCGGCCCTCGGTGGGCCGCGGTAGCTGAATGACCTCGAACAGGTTGTCGCGACCGCAGCAGAACACGGCCAGCGCCCGGGCGCCCTGGAAAGGTGGCTCGCGCGAACCCAAGTAGTCGTTGACCCTCCGCAGGTCGCTTCGGACCGCGACCCGCTCGGCGTGATCGAGCTGCTGAGTCGATTCGACGTTCCGAGTGGCCTCGTCGATCAGCGAGCGGATCTGCGACGAGCGCGCCGACGGGGTCGCGAACCGCTCGGGGTCCAGATCGAGGTACAGGCTCACGACGCGGTGTCCGGGCCGCCGCTCGACCAGCCGCTTGGCTGCCTGGCTGAGGCCGTTCACGAGCGTTGCAATACCCGTCGTGGCCGCGGTCAAACGCCCCGGGGCTCAGGCATCGCCGTCGAGCGCCGCGTTGACCAGCGCGTCCGCCCGGGCGTTCTGGGCCCGCGGGACCGAGCGGATGCTCCAGCGGTCAAACGCCGACAGCGCGGACGTCGCCTGGGCGTGCAGCGGCTTCATCGAGGGGTGCTTGACCTTGTAGGCGCCGGTCAGCTGGCGGGCGACGAGTTCGGAGTCGCCGATCAGCTCGAGTTCGGTGGCGCCCAACGCCGCGGCACGTTCCAGCGCCCGGAGCACCGCTCGGTACTCGGCCACGTTGTTAGTGGCGACGCCGATCGGCTCCGCAAGCTCCTCGACGACCGCACCGTCGGGATCCGATACGACGACGCCGATCGCGGCCGGCCCCGGATTGCCGCGGGCGCCACCGTCGACGTGGATCACCAGCTTCACGCTCGTCCGGCGGACCTGGACTCGCTCACTCGCCCGCGAGCTCGGGGAGCTCGCCGGTGACTCGCGCGCGCCGGCGGTCGCGGATGCTGCGGTTGCCCCCGCCCGATCTGCCCGCCTTGCGTCGCGACGACTTGCGGCGGTCGACGATCACCGTGACGTTCGGGTCGTCGGCGTAGTACTCAGTCAGCTTGTCGAACACCTCGTCCGCAATCGCCTGCGGAACCACGCAATAGATCACGGGTCAGGATGCTAGTTGACGGCCGCGTTCGACCACCATCGAACGATCGTCTAGCGCGGGCGCTCAGGCGCTGAGCGTGAGCGAGCCGCGGTCGTCGGAGACCGCGTTGGCGGTGCGCTCCACCGACTCGAGCTCGTCGAGCTCGTAGCCCTGCGCGTTCAGGCGCACGGTTGGGATCTCGTCGGACAGGTCGACCTCGTAGCGATACCAGCACAGCTCCCACGAGGCGACCAGGTTGACCAGGCTCGGGCTCTCGCCGACGGGACGCACAGAGACCGTCGGTTCGCCGAGCGAGCGGGCGACGCCGGCGATCGTCCGGCGGTGCTCAGAGCCGTTGAACAGGTCAACCGCGGACGCGATCTTGTGCTCGATGCTGGTCGGGATCGCACGCACGTGGCGGGGTTCGCGCAGGCGCTCGAGCTGGCGCCTGGAGGGTTCCTCGCGCTGGCGCCGGACGGGCTCCTCGCGCCGGCGCCGCGGGGGTGCGGGCTCCTCGTACACGCGCGCGGGCTCCGGCTCGGGATCGTCGTAAGGGTCGAACTCGTCGGCCTCGGCCTCGCGCCCCACAACCGGGTCACGGCGCGAGCGCAGGCGGCCGAGCAGCGACCGGCGGCGGTCCGAGCGGGCCTCGCGGCCATCGCTCGGCTGCTCGGTGCCCTCGCGGATCCAGCCCTCGTGCAGCGCCCGCGCGGTGCACAGCTCACACACCGTGCGGCGCGCGCCGCCGTGGATGTAGATCTCGGCGCGCTCGCCACGCAACAGTGTGCGCCCGCACACGTCACAGGAGGCGTGCGCGTCCGTCGTGCGAATGTCCCTGGTATTCACGGGGATGCGAGCGTACAAGACCCGCTCGCGCCGCGCGGTGACGTGGCGCGGGTCAGGCCTTGACCGCCTCCTTCTCGGCGCGGGCCTCGTCGACGACCTTGCCGGCGAGATGTCCCGGAACCTCCTCGTAGCGCTCGAAATCCATCGTGAACTCGCCCTGGCCGCCGGTGATCGCGCGCAGGTCGGGCGCGTAGGAGAGCATCTCGGACATCGGGACTTCGGCTTTGACTTCGGTCATCCCGGCGCCCACCGGCTCCATGCCCAGCGGGCGGCCGCGACGCGAGTTCAGGTCGCCGATCACGTCTCCCACGCAGTCTTCGGGGGCGTTGACCGTGACCACCATGATCGGCTCGAGCAGTACCGGCCCGGCCTGCTCCATCGCCTGCTTCATCGCCTGCGAGCCCGCCACCTTGAACGCCATCTCGGAGGAGTCGACCGTGTGATAGGACCCGTCGTACACGCGTACGCGAATGTCCTTGACCGGATACCCGGCCACCACGCCCTCGTCCATCGCCTCGCGCACGCCCTTCTCGACCGCGGGGATGAACCCGGATGGGATCACCCCACCCTTGATCGCGTTGACGAACTCGAAGCCGGTGGGGTGGGCGGGATCGTTTAGCGGCTCGATCTCGATGTGGCAGTCGCCGAACTGGCCGCGACCGCCGGTCTGCTTCTTATGGCGACCGTGGGCCTTGGCGGGCTTGCGGATCGTCTCCTGGTAGGGCACGCGGGGCGGCTTGAGGCTGACCTCGAGGCCAAATCGAGACTTGAGCCGGGCCACGATCACCTCGACGTGGACCTGCGACAGCCCGGCCAGGATCTGCTCACCCGTCTGAGGATCGCGGTGCAGGTCGAGCGTGGGGTCCTCCTCCTGGAGGCGGCGCAGCGCTGCGAACACCTTCTCCTCGTCGCCCCTTGACCCGGCTCCCACCCCCCCGACCGCAAACGCCATCACCGGCGCCGGCAGCTTGATGCTCGGCATCTCGACCGGCTCGTCGCGAGCGGCCAGCCAGTCGCCGGCCTTGGTCTCCTTGAGCTTGGCCACGGCGCCGATGTCGCCCGGACCGTACTCGTTGGTGTGGCCGGTCGTCCCGCCCTCGAACGTGACCAGCTGGCCGATCCGCTCCTTGGCGTGGCTGCGGGTGTTGAGCAGCTGGGTGTCCTGCTTCATCACGCCCTGGTAGACCCGGAACAGGTTGATGCGTCCGGCGAACGGGTCGGCGCGGGTCTTGAACACGTACGCGAACAACTCGGCGTCTTCGACCGGCTCCAGCGTCATCTCGCCGATCTCGAGTCCCCCGTGCTTAACCGGCGACGGCAGGTCCTCGACGATCGCGTCGAGCAGGCGGTTGGTGGCGAGGTTGCGCGTGGCCACGCCGCAGGTGACCGGGAACAGCGCGCCGTGGTTGGTGCCGTCCTTCAGCGTGGTGACGATCTCGTCGTGGGAGATCTCCTCGCCCTCGAGGTAGCGCTCCATCAGCGCGTCCGAGCCCTCGGCGACCTCGTCCATCAGCTTCTCCCGGTACTCCTGGGCCTGGTCCTCCAGCTCGGAGGGAATCGGGATCTCCTGGCAGTTCTCGTCGTCGTAGCTGTAGGCCTTCATGTCGATCAGATCGATCACGCCCGAGATCTCGTGCTCCGATCCGATCGGGATCTCCGTGGCGACCACGTGCTGGCCGAACGTCGACTTCAGAGAGTCGAGCGTGCGAAAGAAGTCGGCGCGCTCGCGGTCGAGCATGTTCACGAAGATCAGTCGCGCCAGGTCGAGCTCGGCGGCGCGCTGCCAGAGGCGGTTGGTGTGGACCTCGACGCCCATCACGCCGTTGACCACGAACACCGCGGATTCGCACACGCGCAGCGCCCCGAGCGCGTCGGCGATGAAACTGGAGTCGCCAGGGGTGTCGATCAGGTTGACCTTGCGGTCCTGCCATTCGAATGAGGACAGCGCGGCCGAGATCGACATCTGACGTGCCTTCTCGTCCTCGTCGGAGTCAGAGACGGTGGTGCCGTCGACGACCGAGCCGAGCCGGTTGATCACCCCGGCCTGGAACAGCAGCGCCTCGTTCAGAGACGTCTTGCCACTACCGCGGTGGCCGACGAGCGCCACGTTACGGATGCGATCCGCGGCCTTGTGCATGCCTGAGCTCCTCTCTCGGGATGGAGGCTCAAAGTTACAGCTTGTGAATGCCCGTGGCCGCGCGGACCCACCTGCCGGACCCGGGTTCTAGTCGAACTCTCCCGCGAGCTTGGAGCGCAGCCGGAGCACCGCCTTGGTGTGCAGCTGGGACACGCGCGACTCGGTCACCCCGAGCACCTCGCCGATCTCGCGCAACGTCAGGTTCTCGTAGTAGTAGAGGGCGACGACCAGCTTCTCGCGTTCGGGCAGGGCGGCGATCGCGTCCGAGATGCGGTCGCGCAGCTCGCTCTGGTCGACGAGCTGCTGCGGATCGGGCGCGCCGCTGTCGGGCAGCGTGTCCAGCAGCGACACCTGGTCGCCCGATGTGTCAGAGGACGTCCACAGCTCGTCGAGCGCGACAATCGTCGAGTTGGAGATCTGCAGCAGCGCCTCCTGGAAGTCGTCGACGCTGATCTCGAGCTCGGTGGCCATCTCCTCGTCGGTCGGAGCCCGCTGAAAACGAGCCTCGAGCTTCATGTTGGCGCGTTCGAACTCACGGGCCCGGGCGCGCACCGAGCGTGGGACCCAGTCCAGCGTGCGCAGCTCGTCGATGATCGCGCCCCGGATACGGGTGATCGCGTAGGTCTCGAACTTGATCTCGCGCCCCGGGTCGAACCGCTCGATCGCCGAGATCAGGCCGCCGAGGCCGTAGGAGATCAGATCGGACTCCTCGACGTGAGCGGGCAGCCCCGAGCTCATCCGACCGGCCACGTACTTGACCAGCGGCGAATAGGCCACCACCAACCGCTCGCGCGCGCGCTGATCTCCCGAGGCCTTGTAACGCCTCCACAGATCTTGGAGCTCGATCGCTTTGACGTTCGTTTCCAGTGCGACCCTCCTGGCGCTGCGGTTGGCTAAGCCCTCGGATGAGCCCGCGCGTAGGCGGAACGTAAGCGAGCCGACTCTACCCGAGTGTAGACCTGGGTCGTGGATATCGCGGCGTGGCCGAGCAGCTCCTGGATCGCCCTCAGATCAGCTCCGCCCTCCAGCAGATGCGTCGCGAACGAGTGGCGCAGCGCGTGGGGATGCGCGTCCGCCAGCGCCGGGGCCAGCGCCGCCGCCTGCCGGGCCCAGGTGCGCAGTCGTCGACGCACGTCGGAGGTGCTCAGCCGGCGTCCGGACTTCGATAGGAACAGCGCGTGGTCGCTGCGGAGGTCGAGCGCCGGCCGGGCGCGCGCCAGGTAGCGCTCCAGCGCGGCCAGCGCATGCTCGCCGACGGGCACCAGCCGCGTCTTGCCGCCCTTGCCTTCGACCCGCACGGTCTCAGAATCAAATTGCAGCGACTCGAGATCGAGCGATATCAACTCCTCGGCGCGCAGACCTGACGCGTAGGCGAGCTCGAACAGCGCCCGGTCTCGCAGCTCGAGCGGCGTCGTCTGGGGGATCCGGTCCAGCAGCGCCGCAACCTCGGCGGTGCGCAGTACTCGCGGCAGGCGCTGGGCGCGCTTGGGCGAGCTCAACAGATCGGCCGGGTTCTCGGAGCGGTGACCGAGCTCCATCTGGACGCGGAACAGACCGCGCAGCGCCGCAAGCTTGCGCGCCACAGTGGTCGGCGCGGCGCCCTGCTCTGACAGGCCCGCCGCGTATCGTCGCAGCGTCCGCAGGTCGACCGCCGGCGGCGTCAGCTCGCGGGCGCTCGCCCATCGGGCGAACTGAGCGCCGTCGATCGCGTAGGCCCGGCGGGTCTTGTCGGCGACCGCGCGGCGGCGCAGATCAGCGTCGAACGCTTCGAGCGCCGCCGTCCACGAGGCCGAGATCTCGGGCATCGCGACGGCTATTCGCCGCGCGAGGTGTGGATGCCTTCCGGAAGGACGGTCAGGCGACCTGGACCAGCGTGCCGATCGGCGTGTACGGATACACCTGACCGGCCGCTCCGAGCTCCATCTCGACACAGCCCAGGCTCTGCGGGAACCCGAACTGCGCGCGGGTGAACGCGTGCAACGCGTCACCACCGTTGAAGTAGCTCACGTACTGGATCCCGGGGTCGCTGTAGTGGCTCCCGTCCGGGTTGGTCCCGCTCATCGTCGTCACGGGAAGGTGCTCGAACACGGGGAACGTGCCGGCCGCGGTCGGCGCAGATGCGATCCCGGTGTTGACCGCCGTGGACATCACGGTCTTGCCGCTGTGCCAAAGCGTCAGAGATTGCGGTGAGCCCTCACGGTTGACCATCACGAACGTGTAGCCGAACGTGGACCTGTGTCCGGTCACGGCCGCGTTGATCAGCGTCTTCCAGACCGCGGGGCCGGCGACCCCGTCGGCGGTCATCGCGTGGTCGTTCTCGAACGCCATCAGCGCGCCCTTGGTCATCGTCCCGAAGGCTCCGGGTGCCCACATCCCACGCAGTTGCGAGGGCGTGTTCGGGTAGCGCCAGTCGAAGCTGCCCTTCGGCGGAGCAACGGCCGCTTCTTCCTGGGCCGCCGGGTTCGCCGCCGGGGTGTCGCCGTGGTACTTGAACTTCAGGGGCAGATAGCCAAGGTTGGCCAGCAGCTGCTGGAGGCGGACGGTCGAGCCCCCGGGGACCTTCCACTGGCCGCCGTCGGCGGTCCCGCTCTGCTGGCCGCCGACCAGGCGCGCGCCGTGCGGCAGCGTCACGTTGACGTTCGAGCCCAGCCCATAGCCGTAGCCGCTCGGGTTGAACACGATCGTGTGGTCGTTGAGCTTCTTCCAGCTGCCTTGAGTCGATGGGGTCAGCGCCGGCATGCTGTTGCCGAGCGCCTTGCTGACTGGCTTGTTGAACGTCAGCTGGATCGGCGTGTTCGCCTTGATCGCCTGGCCGGGCGACGGGTACGCCACCACCGAGGCGCCAGAGCCCTGCGGGAACCAGCTGATCAGCTGCGGCTGGGCGGTCTCCCAGTTGCGCGGAGCGCTCGCCACCCAGATCGACCCGGCGGTTGCGCTCCGGGGCAGCGTGATCGTGTTCGTCGGGCTGGCCAGCTCACGGCGCTTGAGGTCGCTGGCCGAGGTGCCGTAAGCGACCATCGAGATCGGCTGCTTGAAGCTGACCTGCAGTGGAGCGTTGCCCTTCAGCGTCAGGTAGCGGTGTCGCACCGCCGCGCTGGGCGTGCGCATCGTCAGGTTCAGCGTTTCGGTCTTACCGGTGAGCCACGAGTTCCAGCCGGGGTGCTTGACCACGACCCGGATCGAGACCTGCTCGCCGGCGGGGATCCGGCCCTGCGGCCAGACCTGCTTGCCGCGGATGTCGACCGGGATCGGCTTGGCGTGAGGTCCGGTGACGACGCTGACGCTCTGGATCGTGCCGCCGCCGAGCGGGAGCTTGACGTTGGCCAGCGCGGACGGATCCTGCTTGAGCGATGAGTGCGAGGTGACCAGCACGACTGCCAGGCCGCCGACCAGCAGCACTGCGAGCAGCACGATGCCGGCCACGATGTATCGACCGGGGCCTCGCCTGCTGCGGTACCGCGTGTAACTCGGTGGGCCCCCTGAGGAATACCTGCCCGAGTCGGCCGCAGGGCGAGATGGAGTATCAAGCGCCACTACGAATCACCTCTTGCTCGCAATCGTAACGTTCCCCTGCCAGGGGCCAATTATTAACTCGTCGTAATACTCCGGTTTGCAAGCATTGTTTCGCCAAAAACCGCCGCAAACCTTGCGCTTCGCCGCGCTCTACGTTCGCCCGCGTAGCCCGCGCGACAGATTATCAGCGATTCGAGGCCGCCTCGAGCTCAGCCGGCGTCGGCCGAAGTCGACGCGTCGGCGGCGTCGGCCGAGGGAGGTCGATTGGCCGCGTCGCGCATCCGCGCGCGCTCCCATTGGGACAGCCGCCAGAGGTCACGCTTGACCGCGGCCGGGTCGAGCTGGCGGCCGGGCAGGTGCATGTTGGCCGCCGATACCAGCCGGCGCTCGTCGCCGGTCAGCGCCATCCACTTGGCGAGCACGTCGTCGGAGTCCGGCAGCCGTGCGCTGCCGTACGGCCGCGAGTCGTCGGGGAACGTCACGCAGTACTCGTTGAGGAGCCGGTGGGTCTGGGCCAGGTAGGCGACGACCGGCCGGTGCGGATAGATCAGATACGCATATGGCGCACCGCCGGTGCCCCCGGCGTCGTCGGGCCCGTCGCTCTGGGCGCCCCACACCCGGATGAACCCGAGGTCGCGGTACATCCCCCACTCTTCGTCGTTTACGCACGAGCGCAGCAGCGCGCGGGCCTTCTGTTCGGCACGGCGTTCGCGGCCTGGGTCATATGAGACCGTCGGGACGCGCTGACGGCGCGCCCGATGGCGCTCCCAGATGCCCTCGAGGCGCGGCAGGATCAGGTCGGACAGCAGCGCGATGGCGACCAGCGCAGTAGCGGCTAGCGCCAGCAGCACCGCGGCCGCCGGCCTACCGGCCGCCCGCCGCCCGCGGAAAGAAGATCACGCGGTCGGCGTCCCGTGGAATGTCCTCAAACGAGCGCGCCATGATCGATTCCCTGCGGCCCTCGGGGCCCGTCCGTGGCACGGCAGCCCACAACCCGGAGTCGAGTTGCCGGCGGAACTCCTCGATCAGGCGTAGCTCATCGTCCGCGAGCTCGACATCGCCTTCGGCGATCAGCACCTCACCATGCCCTGGCTTCATCCTCAGAAAGCGCACGCAGGGATTATGTCAAAGCGGCGGGGGGCGATCACGCGCGCGGCTGCGCGCCAGCGCGGACCGGCTCCGGCGACGCCCGGCGGATCCCCAGCACGTCCACCGGGCCGTTGCCCGCGCCGAGCTCGCGCAGCCCGTCGCGGACGGCGGCGGCCGCGCGTTGCTTGGCGATCCGGGCCGCCTCCAGCGGCTCGTCGCCCCATGCCAGGCGGGCCGCCAGGACCGACGAGTGCGTGCAGCCCGAGCCGTGCGCGGCTCCGCCCGGGTGGCGCTCGCCGGCCAACTCGACGATTCGCTCGCCATCGAAGAACACGTCGGTGGCGAGCTCGCGATGCCCGCCGGTGACGACCACGCAGGCGGGACCGAGCGCATGGATCATTGGCGCCAGCTCGGGCCCGTCCAGCGTGTCGCCCGCAGCCGCGAGCGCCCGCGCCTCGGGCAGGTTCGGCGTCACCACGGTGCACCGCGGCAGCAGCAGCTCGGTCAGGCCGGCGCGCGCGTCCGGGTGCAGCAGCACCGCGCCCGACTCGGAGACCATCACCGGGTCGAGCACGATCGGCGTCCCGGCGTCGAGCTCGTCGAGCGACCGGTCGACGGCTCGGATCGTGTCCAGGTTGCCGAGCATCCCGATCTTGACCGCGTCGACGCCGATGTCGCGCTGAACCGCGCTCACCTGCGCGACGATCATCTCGGGGTCGATCGCCTGCACGTCCGTGACCGCAACCGTGTTCTGGGCGGTTATCGCCGTGATCGCGGTCATCCCGTGCACGCCGCAGGCGGCGAACGCCTTCAGGTCGGCCTGGATCCCGGCGCCGCCACCCGAGTCCGAGCCCGCGATCGACAGGACGCGTGGAATTCGCTGCTGTCCAGGAGTCATCGCAGCCGAGCTTAGTCAGCGCGAGCGCCTGGTCATGTCGTCAGGGGATCACCGCATAGCGACCTCCAGCCTCCCGTCGTATGTATCCCGCCAGCTCGAGCGAGGCGAGCGCAGCCAGCCCGCGATCGGGCGACAGGCCGGCCCGCACCAGCGCGGCCGCGGTGTCGTGACCGGCCCCGATCGCGTCCAGCAGCCGGGCAAGCTCGGCGTCGAGCTCGGGGCGCTCCGGGCGCGACGCGGTCCGCATTCCCGCTCCGAACAGTGCGTCGAGCACGTCCTGGGCGCCGCGCACGAGGGCGGCTCCCCCGGCGAGCAGCGCGTTGGGTCCGGCGGCCCGTCGCGCGGTGACCTGACCCGGCACGGCTCCGACCGGTCGTCCCAGGGCGTCGGCGAATCCGGCTGTGACCAACGCCCCGGAGCGCTCACCGGCCTCGACCACGATCGTCATCGCCGACAGGGCGGCGATGATCCGGTTGCGGGCCGGGAACATCCAGCGGCGCACCTCCGTGCAGCCGGGCGGGAGCTCGGACACCGCCGCGCCGGTGGACGTCAGCCGGCGGTGCAGCGCCCGCCGTCCCGGCGGATACGGACGGTTCGACGGGCCCGGGAGCACCGCGACGGTCGGGCCCCCGGCGTCGAGCGCCCCGGCGTGAGCGGCCGAGTCGATCCCGTTCGCCATCCCGCTGAGCACCACGACCCCTGCCCGCGTGAGGCCGCGCGCCAGCGATCTCGCCACCGCCGCGCCGTAGGGCGAGGCCGCTCTCGCGCCGACGATCGCGACCGGGTCGTCGGCGACCAGCGCCGCCAGCCGCTCGGCGCCCCCCGACACGTGCAGCACGGCCGGCGGAGCGTCGAGCTCGCGCAGGCGGCGCGGGTAGGCGGGATCGCAGCGGCAGATCAGCTCGATGCCCTGGTTGCGCGACCGCTCGCGCTCCGCGTCGATGTCAACGGCGGCCAGTTCGACGCGCAACTGCTCTCGGCGGCGCCCACCGATCGCCTCGATCAGCTCGTCGTCGGTCAGCCCCAGCACCGCATCGATCCGTGCGCGGGAGCTCTCGAGGTGGCCGGCCATCCGTCCCAGCAGCCACGCCCGCCTCACGCAGTCGTCGCAGGCACCGCCGATCACCCCGCCGCTCATCACTGGTACACGGCCGCGGGGTCGGCGTGCTGGCGCAGGCCCAGCGCGGTCAGCACGTCGTCGTGGGTGACCTGCTGGTGGTGCTCGAGGTCGGCAACCGTACGCGCCACCCGCAGCACCCGGTGGCGGCCGCGCGCGCTGAGCGCCCCGACCGAATAGGCGCGAGCCAGCGCGCGCTCGGCGGCGTCGTCGAGCTGCACGTGGCGGCGGACCAGCCGCGCATCCATCTCCCCGTTGCAGGACGCCCCGGTGCCGTGCAGCCGGCCGCGCTGGCGCTCGCGGGCGTCGGCGACCAGATCGCGGGCGCGAGCCGACGATGTCGCCGGCTCAGACCGCAGCTCGTGCTCGGTCGGCCGGTCGACGTTGACGAGCAGGTCCATGCGGTCGAGCAGCGGCCCGCTGAGCTTGCGCCGGTGCCGGCGGATCTCGGTCTCGCCGCAGCTGCACCGGTCCCCCACGCCGGCAAACCCGCACGGGCACGGGTTCGTCGCCGCCACGAGCATGAACGCGGTCGGGAACGACAGCGCGCGCTGAGCTCGGACGATCGTGACGTCGCCGTCCTCCAGTGGCTGCCGCAGCGCGTCGATCGTCGATCGCTGGAACTCCGACAGCTCGTCGAGGAACAGCACGCCCCGGTGCGCCAAGGTCGCCTCGCCCGGCCGCGGCGGCACGCCGCCGCCGACCAGTCCGGCCGGCGAGATCGTGTGATGCGGCGCGCGGAACGGTCGTCGGGAGATCAGACCATCGGCATGCAGTCCCGCGACGCTGTGGATCCGGGTGACCTCGATCGCCTCGGCGCGCGTCATCCGCGGCAGAATCGACGGCAGGCGCCGGGCCAACATCGTCTTGCCAGTGCCGGGCGGCCCCTCGAGCAGGATGTTGTGCCCGCCGGCGGCCGCGATCTGCAGCGCCAGCAGCGGCGTCGCCTGCCCGCGGACGTCGGCGAGGTCGGGCTCGGCCCGCCCGGCCGGCGACGAAGCCGGCGCCTCGGGCAGCGACGGCATTCGAGCGCCGACGACCACGTCGGCCGCGGCCCGCAGGCTCGACACTCCGGCCACCAGGAGGCCCTCGACCAGCGCCGCCTCGCGCGCGCGCTCGCGCGGAACGATCAGCCGGGTCAGCCCAGCGCGGGCCGCGCCCTCGGCGACCACCAGCGCGCCCGGCGAGTCGCGCAGCTCCCCGCTGAGCGACAGCTCACCGAATACGGCGTAGGAGGCGAGCGCGTCGGATGGGATCTGGCCGCTGGCGGCGAGCACGCCGAGCGCCAGCGCGGCGTCGAACCCGGGGCCGACCTTGCGCAGGAACGCAGGCGCGAGGTTGGCGGTGATGCGGCTGGTCGGGAACTCGAAGCTCGAGTTGAGGATCGCCGAGTGGATCCGGTCGCGTGACTCACGGACCGCGGTGTCGGCGAGCCCGACGATCGCGAACGCGGGGAGCCCGGAGCGGATGTGCACCTCGACCCACACCTGGCGCGGATCGACCCCGTCGATCGCGAACGTGGCGATGCGTGCGAGCATGCTTTGACGCTAGGGATCATCGGGTGACACGTGGGTCGCACCGCGCAACAATTCTGCGCAGGCCCGCGGGCCGCGTCTGCGCAGAATTGGAACGCCGCGTCACCCACGTGTCACGCGATCGCGCGTAGCGTCATCCGGGTGACCAACGACCCCCGCCGCCGCCTCGGACAGCTCGGCGAGAAGCTCGCCGCCGAGCACCTGATCCGGCGCGGCTTCGAGATCGTCGAGCGCAACTACCGCACCCGCTGGGGTGAGCTCGACATCGTCGCCTTCGACGGCCGCACGCTCGCTTTCTGCGAGGTCAAGACCCGGCGCGCGTCGCCGGGTCGCGCCAGCCCGTTCGACGCGCTGCACGTCCCCAAGCGCACGCAGGTGCGCAAGATGGCCGGCCGCTGGCTGATCGACCGCGCCGACCGCCCCTACGCCGACGAGGTCCGCTTCGACGCGATCGGGGTGATGATCTCGCCCGATGGCCGGCTGATCGGGATCGAGCACCTGGAGGGCGCCTTCTGAGGCGGCGCGCTCTGACCTGTCTCCGGGTTCGGGTGACCGCGAGCGCCGGCGCTACTCGCCGACGCTGGCCAGGGCCAGCTGCTGGTAGGCCGCCGACTGGAACGACAGGCGGTGCAGCGGCGATACGCCCAGCCGCTCGATCGCGTCGCGGTGCTCGGGAGTGGCGTAGCCCACGTGCTGGGCGAACTCCCAGCCGGGGTGGGTGGCGTCGGCGCGCTTCATGTAGCGGTCGCGCGTCTCCTTGGCGATCACCGAGGCCGCCGCGATCGCGGCGCTCTTGGCATCGCCGCCGATCACTGCGCGCTGCTCATGGCCGAGCGCCGCCACCGGGAAGCCGTCGCTGAGGCATACGCATTCCTCGCAGGCGACCTTGGCGAGCGCGTCGCGCAGCGCCGCCAGGTTGGTCACGTGCAGGCCACGGGCGTCGATGCCGGGAGCGCACCGGGTCACGATCGCCACCTTGGCGGCGATCCGGTAGATCACCGGGACCAGCTTGGCGCGGGCCTCGTGATTCTGCTGCTTGGAGTCGTTGAGGTCGCGCAGGGCGCGGACCTCGCCCGGGCCGACCCGCTCGAGGTCGAACAGGACCGCCGCCGCGACCAGTGGGCCCGCCAGGCAGCCCCGGCCGGCCTCGTCGGCGCCGGCCACGAACCGGGGTCCGAGCGACCGATCGAACTTGAACAGGCGGCGAGCCACGCGCGAAGGGGCTCGGTGGGGCTTAGAGGAACCCGATCCGTTTCGGCGGCCAGTACGTGAAGAAGGCGACGCCGATGACCCAATTGTCCGGGATGGGGCCCCAGAAGCGGCTGTCGTCGGACTCTCCACGGTTGTCGCCCATCATGAAGTAATGGCCGGGCGGAACCACGATCGTAGTTGGGAAATTGCAAGAACTGTCGGCGCCGCAGGGCTCGATGTAAGAGTCCTTCTCGGGCACTCCGTTGCGGATCACGTGACCGTTGCGGATCGAGATCCGGTCTCCGGGGTCGCCGACCACGCGCTTGATGAACGTCTGGCTGGACTGGGCCGGAGTGGGCGTATCGCACGCACTGGAGTGCCCGGCGCCCTGGTTGGGGTTCCCGCAGATCGGCGTGGCCGGGTCGGCGCCCTTGGGCGGGTGGAAGACGACGACGTCGCCGAGGCTGGGATGGTTGACCAGGCGGTTGGTGAGGACGCGCTGGCCGACGTCGAGCGTCGGGACCATCGACGGGCTGGGGATCCGGTAGGGCTTGACGATGAACGCCTGGATCAGCAGCGCCAGGCCCACCGCGACCGCGACGGTCACGACCAGCTCGATCAGCGACTTGGCCGTCGACTTCGGGGCCTTAGTGGTGGAGTCGCGTGGTGACATGAGTGAGTGCGGCTACAGAAAGCCCATCCGGCTGGGCGGCCAGTAGGTCATGAACGCCCTGCCGATGATCCAGCGCTTGGGCACCGGTCCCCAGTACCGGCTGTCCTCTGAGTCTGGCCGATTGTCCCCCATCATGTAGTACTCGCCCCGGGGAATCGTGATCGTGCCTGGAAAGTTGCAGGTCCCGCTCCCGCGGCAGGGCACGATGTAGCTGTCTCGCTCGGGCTTGCCGTTGCGGATCACGTGGCCGTTCTCGATCTGGATGCGGTCGCCGGGCAGGCCCACCAGCCGCTTGATGAACGTCTCGTTCGAGGGCCTGGCCTGCTGCACGTCGCAGGCCTCGGCGCCCGGCTGGCCGGCGCGGTTCGCACCCTGTCTCGGGTTCGCGCAGCCGTCGTCGTAGTTCTTGGGCGGGTGGAACACGATGATCTGGCCAACGTGCGGGCTGGTGAAGTGAGACCCGATGCGGTTGACCAGCACGCGCTGGTTGATGCCGAGCGTGGGCTCCATCGACCCGCTGGGAATCCGGTACGGCTTGACGACGAACGCCTGGATCAGAAGCGCCAGGCCGAGCGCTGCCACCACGATCACCACAAGCTCGATCAGCGAGCTCGATAGCGACTTCTTCGTGGCGGTCACCCGTTGTCTTCGCCGGCAGCCCCCTCGTCGGCCGCCGGACCGGCGTCCTGCGGCGCCGTCGAGGATGCGGATTGAACCGACTCCTCGGCGCCGGACTCCTCAGCAGCCGCGGATTGCTCCTCGGCCGCCGCGGCGGCGTCGGTCTCGACCTCAGCTTGCGCCGTGGGCTGCACCGCCTGCTCGGCGGGCGTGACCACGTCGTCGCCGGACTCGACCACGTCATCGGTCCCGTCCCCGTCGGCTTCGGGCCCGTACAGCAACTCGCGCTGGACGGCCTCCTCGGGACCGGTGTTGCGACGCTCGCGGACGCGGGCACGCTTGCCGACGCGGCCGCGCAGGTAGTAGAGCTTGGCGCGCCGCACGTCCCCACGTGCGGCCACCTCGATGCGCTCGATCTTCGGCGAGTGCAGCGGGAACGTCCGCTCGACGCCGACGCCGAAGGACTGCTTGCGGACCGTGAACGTCTCGCGGGCGCCGTGGCCCTGGCGCTTGATCACGATCCCCTCGAAGACCTGCGTCCGGCGGCGGGTTCCCTCGATCACCTGGAAGTGAACGCGCACGCGGTCACCGGCGTCGAACGCCGGTAGTCGGCGCAGCTGTGCTCGCTCCAGGGTGTCGATGACGGTGGGCATGGCAACTAATCCGCGGCACCGACGATAGCGGCGTGGGGAGCAGCGCACTTCGAACGCATGCCCCGGCCCGCGGGCGGCCTATGGTAGCGGACCGCCTGCGGAGCCTCGGTCGGTCCCGACCGACCCGCGTGCCCGGGCCGCGCTCTGGGCCAGCCGCCACTCCCGGATGCGCGCGTGGTGACCGGACAACAGCACCTCGGGCACCGACCAGCCGCGAAACTCGGCGGGCCGGGTGTAGTGCGGGTACTCGGGGGCTCGCCCGAGCGCGGCGCTGAATGACTCTTCGAGCGCGGACTCCTCGTGGCCGAGCGCGCCCGGCAGCTTGCGCAGCACGGCGTCGCAGACGACCATCGCGGCCAGCTCGCCGCCGGCCAGCACGTAGCGGCCGATCGACACCTCGTCGGCCACGAAATGGTCAAGCGCCCGCTGGTCAAAGCCCTCGTAACGGCCCGACAGCAGCGTCAGCGCCGGCTCGGCCGCCAGCTCGTCGACCAGCGCGTCGTCGAGCAGGCGGCCACCGGGCGTCAGCGCGACGACCCGCCGCTGCGCGGGCAGCGTCACCGGGTCGACGTCATAGCGCGCCCGCAGCGCCGCCTCGATCACGTCTACGCGCAACACCATTCCCGCACCGCCCCCGAACGGTGTGTCGTCGACCTGGCCGGCGCTGAGGGGCGTGTGGTCGCGGTAGTTGACGTACCCCAGGCGGTTGCCCCGCGCGGTCGCGTTGACCACGTGGCGCTGGCGCTCGAACCAGGCGAACGCCTCCGGGAACAACGTGAACACGTCGATCTCCATCAGTGGGCGTCCGGCGTCAATCCTCGCCGAGGAACTCCAGGTCGACGTCGATCATGCGGGCATCGATGTCGACGGCTCGCACCGCATCGGTGACCAGCGGCACCAGCAGGTCGCCTCCGCCGCCTTCCCGCGCCACCTCCAGCACCTCGCAGGAGGGCAGCTCGAGCATCCGCCGGACGGTGCCCACGGCCCGTGCGCCGTCGTGCACCGCGCAGCCGATCAGATCCTCCGCCCACCACTCGTCGTCCTCGAGATCTGGGGCCGCGTCGCGCGGCACGAGCAGCTCCCGCCCGCGGATCGCCTCGGCGGACTCGCGGTCCTCGCTGCCCTGCAGGCGGAGGATCGGGCGGCTCACGGTGCCGGCGCGGCGGACGATCTCGCGCTCGCGGTCGTCGACGGTAAGGGTGTCGACCGCGCCCAACAAGCCGGCGTTGACGTCCACGACGTGGAAGCTGCCGTCGAGCCCGTGCGGTCGGCCCACCCGTCCGGCGCGGAGCCACCCGGGCGGAATGGCTGACATCAGGAGTCGACGATGTCCACGAAAACGCGGCGCTTGTGCTTCGCCGCGGCCGTCTTGATGATCGTCCGCAGCGCGGCGGCGGTGCGGCCGCCCCGTCCGATCACGTTGCCGTAGTCGTCATCGGCCACGGACAGCTCGAGCACGGTCGCCCCGTCGTCGTCGCTCACCTCTCGGACCCGAACCTCGTCGGGTTCTTCGACCAGGCCGCGCGCGAGGTACTCGAGCAGCTCCTTCATTGCGCGATGGGCTAGCTGATGCCCTGGATGCGGAGCAGTTTGCGGACCGTGTCGGTCGGCTGTGCGCCCCGGGCGAGCCAGTCGCGGATCCGCTCCTCGTCGAGGACGATCGTGGACGGTTCGGTCTGCGCGTTGTAGTGCCCCACGGTCTCGATCACGCGACCGTCGCGCTTGGCGCGCTGGTCAGCCACCACTACCCGCCAGATCGGGTTCTTGCGGCTGCCAACTCGGGTTAGTCTGAGTCTCACTGACATCTGTGCGGCAGCGAGGTTAGCGGGTCGCGGGCGAGTTGTCCGCTCGGGTTCTTACGCGCGGCCCGCTCAGCGTCCCTGACGCATCAGTGCGCCGAGGTCCGGCATCCGTCCCTGAGACACCTGCCGCATGACCTTGCGCATCTGCTCGAACTGCTTGATCAGCTGCTTGACGGCCTGCACGTTGGTGCCCGAGCCGCGGGCTATGCGCAGCCGCCGGGACCCCTTGATCAGCTCCGGATGCCGCCGCTCCTGCGGGGTCATCGACAGGATGATCGCCTGGATGCGGTCGAACTCGCGCTCGTCGATCTTGGCCCCGCGCAGCTCCTTGCCCATCCCCGGGATCATCCCCAGCAGCGACTGCAACGGGCCCAGCCGCCGGACCTGTCGCATCTGGTCGAGGAAGTCGTCGAGGCCGAACTCCTGCTTGCGGAGCTTGCGCTCGAGTTCGGCCGCCTCCTGCTCGTCGTAGGCGCCCTGGGCCTTCTCGATCAGCGTCATCATGTCGCCCATCCCGAGGATCCGCTGCGCCATCCGGTCGGGGTGGAAGCGCTCGAACTGGTCGAGCTTCTCGCCGGTCGAGGCGAACAGGATCGGCTTGCCGGTGATCGCCTTGACCGACAGCGCGGCGCCGCCGCGCGCATCGCCGTCGAGCTTGGTCATCACGACGCCGTCGAACTGGACGACTTCGGCGAACTGCTCGGCGACGTTGACCGCGTCCTGACCGGTCATCGCGTCGACGACCAGCAGGATGTCGGTCGGCTGGGTCGCCTTGCGGATGTTGGCCAGCTCGGCCATCAGCTCCTGGTCGACGTGCAGGCGGCCGCTGGTGTCGATGATCAGCACGTCCTTGCCCTCCGACATCGCGCGGTCGCGCGCCCAGGCAGCGATCTTGACCGGGTCGCGATCGGTGCCCTGCTCATAGACGTCGGCGCCAGCCTGCGTCCCGACCTTGATCAGCTGTTCGACGGCGGCCGGGCGGTACACGTCGCAGGCGGCGACAGCGACCGAGCTCGAGTGCTCGGTGCGCAGGTAGCGGGCGAGCTTCGCGGTGGCGGTGGTCTTACCCGAGCCCTGCAGCCCCGCCATCAGCACCACGGTCGGTGGGCGCGGTGAGAACGACAGGTCGCGGGCGGCGCCGCCCATCAGCTCGGTGAGCTCGTCGGAGACGATCTTGACCACCTGCTGACCGGGGTTCAGCTGGCCGACCACGTCGGCTCCGAGCGCCTTCTCCTTGACCGAGTTGGTGAAGCTGCGGACGACCTTGAAGTTGACGTCGGCCTCGAGCAGCGCGAGCCGGATCTCGCGCATCGCGGCGTTGATGTCGTCCTCGGTCAGGGTCCCGCGCCCGCGAACATCGGTGAGCGTGGCCTGAAGCTTCTCGGCAAGCGAATCGAACATCTACGGCTTACGTTAGCCCGGGACGGTCCGCATTGGCGGCTCGCTGGCCGGAGTTGACCGCCGGCGTGTCGGAGTTGGCGCCCGCAACGGTCGTAGCACCGCCGGGGGCACGGTCGGCGAATGCCTTGGCGATGCCGCCGAACGCCTCGGAGAACTCCGACGGGATCACGAACACCTTGTTGGAGTCGCCCGACGCCAGCCGCGGCAGCATCTGCAGGTACTGGTAGCTGAGCAGCTCCTGGTCGGGCTTGCCGGCGTGGATCGCGTCGAACACGGTCGCGATCGCCTGGGCATCGCCCTCGGCCTTGAGGATCGCTGCCTGCTTCTCACCCTCGGCGGTCAGCACCGCGGCCTGCTTCATACCCTCGGCGGTCAGGATCTGAGACTGCTTGACCCCCTCGGCATTGAGGATCGCGGCGCGGCGGTCACGCTCGGCTCGCATCTGCTTCTCCATCGCCTCCTGGATCGAGCTGGGCGGGTCGATCGATTTGATCTCGACCCGGTTGACGCGGATCCCCCACTTGCCGGTGGCCTCATCGAGCACGCCGCGCAACTGCGCATTGACGTGATCGCGACTGGTCAGCGCGGTCTCGAGCGTCATGCCGCCGACCACGTTTCGCAGCGTCGTGACCGTGATCTGCTCGATGCCCTGCAGCGGGTTGGCGATCTCATAGGTCGCGCCCTTGGCGTCGGTGACGGTGAAATACAGCACGGTGTCGATCTGGACGACGACGTTGTCCTCGGTGATCACCGGCTGGGGCGGGAACGACACGACCTGCTCGCGGAGGTCGATCAGCGGCTTGAGCCGATCCATGAACGGCACCAGGATTGCCAGACCCGGGGTCAGCGTGCGGCTGTAGCGCCCGAAGCGCTCGACGACCCCGGCACGGGCCTGGGGAATGATCCGCACCGTGCGGGCAAATGCGATCAGCAGGAATATGACGATGACGATGGCGACGATTGCTCCGACCATGGGGTTCTCCTATTCGCTGACAAGCGCCGTGGCGCCCTTGATGTCGACAACCTCAACCCTGGTCCCTCGCTCGATCACCTCGTCGTCGTGCAGCGAGCGTGCCGTCCACACCTCGCCGTCGATCTTCACGCAGCCGACGCCCTCGTAGTTCTCGATCCTCTCGAGGACGATCGCGTGCTTGCCGATCAGCGCATCGGTGCCGGTCCGAATCTGCGGAGGCATGCGCCGGTGGGAGCGGGCGATCGGGCGCGCGATCGAGAGGGTCAGCACGGAGACCAACACGAACACGATCCAGGTGATCGGACTGCCCGCTCCGAGGGCGTCGACGGCGGCCGTGACCGCCGCCCCGATCGCGAACGGCGCCAGGAAGAAGCTCGTGGTCAGCATCTCGCCGATACCGAACACAGCGGCAGCGATCAACCACAAGACAGGTCCTGACATTTCCAGCGAGTTTAGACCTACGGGAGGCTCGCCCAACGCACGCGGGAGGCGGCCCGCCGGGGCTCAGATGCGGCTCAGGTGACGAGCGCCCGCGCGAACTCGGCCGGGTCGAATGGCCGCAGGTCCTCGAGCTGCTCACCGACCCCGATCAGCTTCACCGGAATCCCGAGCTCATGGGCGATCGCCAGCGCGATCCCGCCCTTCGCGGTGCCGTCGAGCTTGGTGAGCACCAGCCCGGTGACGTCGACCGCCTCGGAGAACATCCGGGCCTGGCGCAGGCCGTTCTGCCCGGTGGTGGCGTCGACCGTCAGCAGCGTCTCGTGGGGCGCCTCCGGGATCTGCTTGGCGATCACCCGCCGCACCTTCGCAAGCTCGGCCATCAGGTCGTCCTGAGTGTGAAGCCGGCCGGCGGTATCGACGATCACCACGTCGGCGCGATCGCGGATTCCGGTGGCGATCGCGTCGTAGGCGACCGCGCCCGGGTCGGAGTCGGGCGGCCCCTTGACGAACGCCACGCCGGCGCGCTGCGCCCACAGCTCGAGCTGCTCGACCCCGGCGGCGCGGAACGTGTCGCCGGCGCCGAGCACCACCGACAGTCCGAGCTCCTTGCGCAGATGCCAGGCGAGCTTGCCGACGGTCGTGGTCTTGCCGGTGCCGTTGACGCCGGCCACCAGGATCACCGTCGGCTTCGGGTGCAGGTCGATGCGGTCGTCGCCGGTACGGGCGATGTCGGCCAGCAGCTCGGTGAGCCGGAGGGTCAGCGCCTCGCCACCGGTGATCTCGCCCGAGGTTGCCTCGTGCTCGAGCTTCGAGACGACCTGGGCGGTGGTGCCGGCGCCGACGTCGGCGTAGATCAGCGCCTCCTCGAGCCGCTCCCAGGTCTCGTCACTGAGATCCTCGAACAGTGTCGCCTGGATCTCGGTGCTGAGCGCCTGCCGGGTCTTGCGCAGGTTCTCGCGCAGCCGGCGGAACATGCCGCCGCGCCGTTGCTCGGTCTCGGGCACCGGCCCCACGTCCGCGGGCGCGGCGCCGTCGACGATGAACAGATCCCGCCAATCGCGTGCCATCGCGCGGCGACGATAGCGGCTCGTCGCTCGCGCGAAGCGCCGGCCGTGATTCTGCTGCAGACCCTAGGCGGCCGCTTCTTCCGGACTCAACCGGCGCGAGATCACCTTCGAGACGCCGTCGCCGCTCATCGACACCCCGTACAGCGAGTCGGCGGCCTCCATCGTGCGTTTCTGGTGAGTGACCACGATGAACTGGGCGTAGCCGGAGTAGGCCCGCAGCAGCTGGAGGAACCGATCGATGTTGATGTCGTCGAGCGCCGCCTCGACCTCGTCGAGGATGTAGAACGGGCACGGGCGGGCGAGGAACACGGCGAACAGGAACGCAAGCGCGGTCATCGATTTCTCGCCGCCCGACAGCAGGGACAGCCGCTTCATCTCCTTGCCGACCGGGGTGATCTCGATTTCGACGCCGAGCAGGTCCTCCTCCGGCCGGTCGTCTTCGGCCTCCGCCTCGGCCTCGTCGGGGCGCTGTTCGTCGTCGTCGGCCGGCGGCGTCTCACCGCCGAGTACGCGGGCCGGACCGTCGCGCTCGGCCACCAGCCGCAGCCGGCCGCGACCACCCGGGAACAGCCGCGCGGCGACCTGCTCGAAGTTCTGGGCGGCGGCCTCGAACGTCTGCTCGAACGTCTCGCGGATCTGTTTGTCGGTCTCGGCGATCAGCTTCTCGAGCTCGCGCATCGCGTCCTCGAGGTCGGCGCGCTGACGCTCTAGCTCCTCCACATGTTCGACCGCCTCGGCGTACTCCTGCTGGGCCAGCGGGTTGACCGGACCGAGCTGTTCGCGGCGCCGGGCCAGCCGCTCGAGTCGCGCTGTCAGTGCCTCGCGCTCATCGTCGGGCAATGGCTCGGTCGCCGCCTCGGCCTCGAGTTCGAGTCGGCCCGCCAGCTCCGCAAGTTCGCGCTCGAGCTCGGCCGAGCGGTCGCCCACGCGCTGAAGGCGCACCTCGGTCTCGGTGCGGACGTCGTTCTCGCGGTGCAGCTGGGCGTGCAGCGTTGCCTCCTGCTGTGCGCACGCCTTGAGCTCGGCGGCAACGTGCTCGCCGGCCTCGCGGTCGGCGACCAGAGCCTCCTCGAAGCCTGCCCGCCGGTGCGCGATCCCCGCAGCGGCGGCCTCAAGCGCCTCGATCACTCGGCTCACCGCAGGGCGCAGCTCGTCGCCGGCCGAGATCGCCTGCAACAACCGCTGCCGGTGCGCCTCACGCTGGTCGCGCTCGCGCTGGGCTCGCTCGAGCCGGCCGCGCTCGTTGGCCAGCTCGGCCGTCACCTGCGCGCGCCGACCGGCGTCGGGTCCGTCGTCGGGCGCCGCCCGCCGGTGCTCGATCATCGCCGCGATTCGGCGTCGTTCCTCGGTTGCCTCGTCGCGGTTCCTGACCGCCCGCCGGTGGGCCTCGACCGATCGCTGCGAGTCAGACTCGAGGTCGGCGGCGTCGGCCGTGGCCCGCTCGAGCCCGGCGGCAGCATTGAGCTCGGCCTGGGCGGCGGCCTCGCTGGCGGCGATCAGCTGCTCACGTCGATTGCGCTCGGCCAGCACCCGCTCCTCACCCAGCGCCGGCGCCTGGCGAACCTCGCGGCTGGGCGCCGACCACACGCGGCCGGCGGCCGTGACCGCGACGCCGTCGAAGGATTCCGGAACGTCGTCGAGCGACTCCACCACCCAGGTGTCGCGTAACAACGCGCGGGCGAGGGCGACCGCGGGGGCCTTGCCCCGGACGCGGTCGACCAGCCGCTGGGCGTCGGGTGTCGGGGCGCTCGAGCCCGCGAGCGGGATCGCCACGTCATCCGCGGGGGCAACCAGCGCCCGGCCACCCTCGGCCCCGGCGCGGTCGAGCAGCTCGGAGCCTGCGCCGCGATCGCCGACCAGCGCCGCGCGCAGGCGCCCGTCGAGCGCGGCGGCCAGCGCCAGCTCGAAGCCGGAGTCGACCTCGAGGTCGTCGGACAGGGCCGAGGCGCCGCCGGGAGCGTTGGTGTGGCCGCGCAGGAACTGGTTGACGGCGGCGAGCTCGCCCCCGACCCGGGCGGCGTCGCGCCGAGCGGACTCGACCCCGCGCTCGGCTTCACGGATGCGGGAGCGCGCCTGCTCGACGTGCTCCTCGGCGCGACGGCGCGCGGCGAGCGCGGTCTCGATCTCGGCCGCGCGCGCCTCGACGACCTCGCCGGAGGCGACGAGCTGCTGCTCGAGCTCGGCCAACTGCCGGGCCAGCTCGGCCTCGCGGTCGCGCTCCAGCGCGGCCAGCTCCTCCTCGAGCTTGACGATCCGGGCCGCGGCGCCCTCGTCGGGAACGTCGGCGGCGGCACGGGCGTCGAGCGTCTCGAGCTGGCCGCGATTTCGCTCCAGGCGCTCGTCGATCGTGCCGGCGGTGCGGCGCACGGCCTCGATCCGGTAGCCGATCCGGTCGCCGGAGGACTGGGCCGCATAGCTGCGGCGCGACAGCTCCTCGCGCTCGGCGCTGCGCCTGGCCAGCGCCTCCTCGGCGGCCTCGCGCCGCTTGCCGACCTGCTCGAGCTCGCGCTGAAGTTGCTCGCCGCGAGCGCGGGCCTGCTCGGCGGCTGCCTTGGCCTCGGCCAGCGCCAGGTGCTGCGTACGCAGGTCGTCGCGGGCCAGCTCCCAGCGGGCCTCGAGCGTCTGGCGCTCCAAGCGGGCGTGGAGGTCGGCGGCCTCGGCCTGGCGTTTGAGCGGGCGCAGGCGCGACCGGGCCTCGCGCTCGACGTCGAGCGCCCGGTCGAGGTTGTCCTGCGTGCGGATCAGCTTCAGCTGCGCGCGGCGGCGGCGCTTGCGGTGCTTGCCCAGACCGGCGGCCTCCTCGATCAGCAGCCGGCGATCGCGGGGCTTGGAGGTGACGATCGACTCGACCCGGCCCTGGGAGATGACCGAGTGCATCTCCTTGCCCAGGCCCGTGTCCGACAGCACCTCGATCACGTCGACCAGCCGGCAGCGGGCGCCCGACAGCCTGTACTCGCCTTCGCCGGTGCGATCCAGGCGCCGCTGGATCGAGACCTCGGGCGCGCCCAGGTTGAGGACCCCGTCTGAGTCGTCGAGCACCAGCTCGACCTCGGCCCCGCGGCCCGCTTGGCGACCGGGGGCGCCGCCGAAGATCACATCCTGCATCGACTGGCCGCGCACCGCCACCGGCGACTGCTCACCGAGCGCCCACAGCACCGCGTCGGTGATGTTCGACTTGCCCGAGCCGTTGGGGCCGACGATCACGCTGACGCCGGGTCCGAACTCGAGCCGGGTGCGGTCGGGGAACGACTTGAAGCCCTTCAGAGAGATCGACTTCAGGTACACGTTGCGGTCCTCATGACTCCAGCGTCTCCAGCGCCGCCTGGGCGGCCTCCTGCTCGGCGTCCTTCTTGCTGCGGCCGGTGCCGCGGCCGGCTTCGACGCCCGAGATGTTGGCGCTGACCGAGAACAACCGGTCGTGCGGCGGGCCCTGTTCGTCGATCACGTCGTAGCTGACCAGCGCCCCGCGGCGAGCCAGCAGCTCCTGCAGTGCCGACTTGTAGTCGACCTGGTGCTCGAGCGCATAGTCGATCTCGGGCCGGAACGCTTCGACCACCGCCTCCGCCGTGCGGTCGTAGCCATTGGCCAGGTAACACGCGCCGATCACAGCCTCGATCACCGAGGCCAGCACCCGCTCGGTGCTGACCAGCGCGGCCACGTTCACGGTCACCCCCGGCGGTGCCGCCGCGACCAGCTTCTCGGGAATGCCGAGGCGCTCGGCGACCGCCCGACACGACCGTCCCGACACCGCCTGGGCTCGGATCTTGGTCAGCCGTCCGGGGCCGTGGCGATCGGCCTCCAGGCGCGGGTACAGGTGCGTGGTGACCGCCAGCGCCAGTACCGAGTCGCCGAGGAACGCCAGGCGCTCGTAGGACTGCGAGCGGCGAGTGGTCCACGACGAATGCGTGAACACCGAGGTCGCAAGTTCTTCCGGGAGCTCGGCGAGCAGCGTCCGGAGCTTTGTGTCTGAGCTCACTCAGCGTCTGGGCCCTGGCTCGCGGTGGCTGACCGGCGCACGCCGGCCCCGTCGCTCGCGAGCACGAAATCGACGGCCTGACCGACGGTCAGGATCGTCGCTGCCTCCTCATCGGAGATCTTCACGCCGTAGGAGTCCTCGAGCTCCTGGACGAGCGTGTATAGGTCGAGCGAGTCGGCCTCGAGATCCTCCTTGAAGCGGGTCGACTCGGTGATCCGGTCGGGATCGATCTCGAGCTCGTCCGCCAGGTGCGCGCGGATGAGCGAGAAGATCTGCTCGCGATTCATCGGTTCGACACCGTAGCCGGAGGCTCGGACGAGGCGTCAGCCTGCCGATCGCCCTGCGATTGGCCCGGCGCGGGACGCAGCGCGCCGGCGCGCTGCAGCGCCATCCGGGTCTTGCCGATCACGTCCTCCTGGACGCCTCGGGCGGCCACCTCGATCGCCCGCGAGAAGCCGCGCCGGGTGAAGCGGCCATGCGCGACCACGCCGAGCTGACGCAACCCGAGCATGTACGCGCCGCCGGGTCGCTCGGGGTCGATCTCGTCGCGCAGCTTGCTGACCGCCGGCGACAGCAGCCACCCGCCCAGCTTCGAGCGGGCGCTGGTCATCGCCACGTCGCGGATCGCGCGCATCGTACGGCCGGAGACGCCCTCGATGAGCTTCAGCGTGATGTTGCCCGTGAAGCCGTCCATCACGATCACGTCGGCGACGCTCGCGGTGACCTGGGTTCCTTCGATATTGCCGATGAAGTTGAGTCCGTGACCGCCGGCGCCGGCGAGCTGCTGATGGACCTCGAGCAGGTCGGGAGTGCCCTTGGTCGGCTCCTCACCGTTTGACAGCAGCGCCACGCGAGGGTTGTCGAGGCTCATCACCGCCTGAGCGAACGCAGAGCCCATGTGCGCGAACTGGACCAGGTGCTCGGGGCGGCAGCTGGCGTTGGCGCCGACGTCGAGCAGCAGCACCGGGTCGGCCCCGGGGATCGGGACCGGGAGCGCCAGCGCGGGCCGGTAGATGCCCCGGTCGCGGCGCATGTTGAACAGGCCGGCGGCGAGCGCCGAGCCGGTCGAGCCGCCGGACACGAGCGCCTGTGCCCGCCCTTCGGCCACGGCCTTGGCGGCTTGGACGATCGAGGCGTCAGGGGTCGAACGGACCGCGAACGCCGGATCGGCGGCCTTCGCGATCGAGATCGGCGCGTCGATGAGCTCGACCCCTTCCGGAGTCGAGCCGATCTCGGCGGCGGGTCCGAACAGGAGAACGTTGATCCCCTGGGCGGCCGCCAACGATGCTCCCGCGGCAACCTCGCGAGGTCCCAGATCGGCCCCGCCAGCATCCACGGCGACGGCGATCATCGCCTCTAGGTCAGCTGACCGATTCGCCGGAGTCCGGGGACACGACCTCGCGCCCCTTGTAGTTGCCGCACACCGGGCACACCCGGTGGGGAAGCCGCGGGCTGTGGCACTGAGGGCACGAGTTGTAGGTCGGTGCGCCGACCTTGTGCTGGGAGCGCCGCTGGGTCGTGCGGGCGTGAGACTGCTTCTGCTTGGGAACGGCCATGGGCAGTGAGGCTACCAGGAGAGTCGGGGTCTGTCCGGGCGCGCTCCTGACCGGACCTCGCCGCCTGCATAACGTCCCAATCGACGCGTCCACCGCGGACTCGGGGACGTTAGTCACGCCAGTGGTGACAAACGTCCCACGGTGGGCGTCGGGGACGTCGAGTGGGACGTTGTGCACGCGCGCCCGCCTGGAGCTGACCCGTGGGCTCCGCCCCACCGGCGCCCGCGCCCAGCGTGACCCGGCGTGACTCAGCGGACCGGGGCGAACCCCGTCAGTTGAAGCGGATCTCCGACAGCTTCGCCCATCGCCGGTCCGGCGCGCGCTCGTGACCGTGGTCGGGGGCCGCCTCGTTGAGGTTGGCGCCGCACTCCGCGCACAGCCCCGCGCAGTCCTCGCGGCACAGCAGCGCGGTCGGCAACGCCAGAGCGAGCGCGTCCCGGGCCCACGCCCGCAGGTCGAGGATCCCGTCATGGACGTACGGCGAGGACAGGTCGTCGCCCTCGCCCGGTTGGGAGACCTCGCGCGCGTCGACCTCGAACGTCGGCGCGGCCGGCTCGAGGCAGCGCATGCACGGGCCGACGAGCTTCGCCTGGAAGCGGAGCCGCAGCACGTAGCCGTCGCCGGTGGTGCGTGAGATGTCCAGCCGGACGGGGACCAGCGAGGGCTCGAGCGGATACTCCTCGCCCCCGAACTCGAACGGGTCGATCGCCACGTCTAGGTCCAGCCGGCGGCCCTCGCCGCTGGACAGGCGAAGTCCCCCCAAATCGAATGAATCGGTGCGCATCGGCATATATCGAGATTAGTGCGTGCGGCGGCGGGCGGGCCGCCCCGGCCGACCGCCCACCGACCGCCCACCGACCGCCCACCAACTGCCCACCAACCGACCGCCGACCGCCCGCTCGAGCCACCCGCGATCATTGCTGGCACGGTGTCCAATTGGTTTCGCAGCTACGGATTCGCGCCGGTGTACGACGAGCTCCTGATCGGCGCCTACCCGCTCGACTCCGACGACGTCGAGATGCTCGCCTTCAACGGCGTGCAGCGGGTGCTCAACCTGGTTGAGGACGGCGAGTACCGCCGCGGCCAGCGAGACGCCGTACAGCGCGCGCTGGCCGCCAACCGGATCGAGGAGAACCGCCTGCGACTGGTCGACTACGGGGAGCTGGACACCGAGGCGATCGAGCAGGCGGTCGAGCAGGTCAACCACTGGCTCGACGAGGGCGAGCGGACGTACATCCACTGCCGGGCCGGGTGGCAGCGGTCGGCCGCGATCGCCGCCGGGGTGGTCGCGGTGCGCGAGGGGATCGAGATCGACGACGCGCTCGCGCGCGTGCAGTCGCGCAAGCCCTCGGCCGACCCGCTGCCCCACCAGCGCGAGGATCTCCGCCGCTGGTGGGCTACTCGGCGGCCCGCAACCTGAGTCCCGGCAGCTCCTGCACGGTCTGGTCGCGCTCGGCATCGCGTTCCGGGACGTGCACCCGCCGGGCGCTGGTCGTGACCTGCTCCACCTCGGGCAGGTCGCGCCCCGCCGCGACCGCGCCGTGGTCCTCGAACCGTCGCGCGGCCGGCATCACCCGCGCCTCGTAGGACCCGACGGCCTCGTTGTAGGCCCGGACCGTGCTGTTCAGCCGGGTGCCGAGCGTCGAGATCAGCGTCGACAGCTTGACCAGCCGTCCGTGGAGCTCGCGCCCGAGCTCCGACACGGCCTGGGCGGATTCGGCCACCCGCTCCTGCTGCCAGCCGTAGGCGATCGCGTGCAGCATCGCCAGCAGCGTCGTCGGCGTGGTGATCAGCACCCGCCGTGCCATCGCGTCCTCGATCAGGTTCGGGTCGGCCTCGAGCGCAGAGCCGTACAGGTGCTCGCCCGGCAGGAACATCACCACCAGATCCGGCGCGGACTCGAGCTCGGCCCAGTACGCCTTGTCCGCCAGCGCCTTGACGTGCTTTCGCAGCAGCCGGGCGTGATCGCGCAGATGACCCAGGCGCTCCTCCTCGTCGCGCGCCTGGTAGGCATCGAGCACCCCCTGTAACGGCGCCTTGGCGTCGACCACGACGTGCTTGCCGCCGGGCATGTTGACGATCAGATCGGGGCGGAGAACGGCTCCGTCGTTGGTCACCGAGGACTGCTCGACAAAGTCGCAGTAGCGCATCATCCCGGCGAGCTCGACCACGTTTCGCAGCTGCATCTGACCCCATTGCCCGCGGGCGTTGGGCTTGCGCAGGGCGGTGACGAGCGCGCCCGTCTCGGTCCGCAACCGCTCGCCGGTGTCGGCCAGCGTCCGCAGCTGCGCCTCCAGCCGACCGCGGGACTCCCGGCGCTCCTGGTCTAGGCGCAGCAGCTGGGCATCGACGCGGCCGAGCTGCTCCTTGAGCGGGTTGACGAGCTGCTCGACGGCGTCGCGGCGCTTGTCGAGGTCGCCCTTGGCCTCGGCCTGGGCGGCGCGCAGCTGCACCCGGGTGAGCTCGGACAGCTGGGACATGTTCGACTGCAGCGCCTCGGCGCTCAGCGCCTTGAACGAGGCCGACAGCCGTTCCTGGGCGTCTGAGACCGTGGCCAGGCGCTCCTCCGCCCGCGCGCGCTCGTGCTCGAGCTCGGCGCGCGACCGGATCAGCCGCGGCCACAGAGCCACGATCGCGGCGGCGGCGCCGACCACGAGTCCGAGTATCAGCCACATGACTTGCATCCGATCGCCGAGCATGGCGGCCGCGTCGGACAGAACGACAGCGCGCTTGCCAGAATCCATTTGCATGGCTGAGCAGCGGATTCGTCGCCGGGTCGTGGTCAACGGCCGGGTTCAGGGCGTGTTCTTTCGCGACTCCACTCGACAGCGGGCGCGCGAGCACGGCGTGGACGGCTGGGTCACGCAACCGGTCCGATGGCGCGGTCGAGGCGGTGCTCGAAGGCAGCCCCGAAGACGTCGAGCGCGTGCTGGCGTTCGTCAGCGAAGGACCGCCCCATGCTCACGTGCATGACGTCGACGTCCGCGAAGAGGAGCCCGAGGGCCTCAGCGGGTTCAGGATCCGCTGAGCGGCTTCGAGACTCGCCGAGCGGCTTCAGGACTCGCTGAGCGCGTTCTCGAACGCCGCGCGGGCCTGTTCGCCGCGGACGGCGAACACGATCCGGTCAAGCCCACTGCCGCGCTCGAGGTGCCGGCGGACCTCGTCGACCTCGATCTCGGCCGCCTCGTCAATCGAGAAGCCGCCGACGCCGGTCCCGAACGCAACCAGCGCCAGCGACCTGGCGCCGAGCTCGTCGGCGCGACGCAACGTGCTCGCGGTTGCCGCGCGGATGATCTCGCCCGAGGTGGGGCCGCCGAGCTCCATCGTGGCCGCATGGATCACCCACCGACACGGCATCTGACCGCCACTGGTCTCCACCGCCTCGCCCAGCCCGATCGGCGAGCGCTCATCACTCTGGCGCTGGACCTCCGGACCGCCGGCACGCGAGATCGCGCCGGCCACGCCGCCGCCGTGGAGCAGCTGCGTGTTCGCCGCGTTGGCGATCGCGTCGACCTCCAGCGCCGTGATGTCGCCGTCGAGGACCTCTACGTCAGCCATACGCCGACCGGCGGACCTACGAAACCTCTGCGGGCTCGTCTTTCCCGGCTAGCCGGTCGCGTCCGCGCTGCACGGCGGCGATGAACTTCGAGAGGTTGACCTCGAGCGTGTTGAGGATCTCGTCGGCGTAGTCCTCGGCGCCGAGCCGGATCTCGCGCTCGCGTCCACGGGCGTCCTCGATGATGTCGTCGGCAGCGCGTTCGGCCTGCTTGGTGATCTCCTCCTCGGAGATCATCCGCTCCTGGCGTTCGCGCGCCTCCTTGACGATCCGCTCGGCCTCGCGCTTGGCCTCGGCGAGCATCTCCTGGCGCTCCTTGACGATCCACCGCGCCTGCTTGATCTCCTCGGGGATCGTGGCACGCATCTGATCGAGGATGTCGTAGATCTCCTCTTTGTCCACGCGCACCTGATCGGTGAGCGGGACCGGCTTGGCGTTATGGACGAGATCGTCCAGTTTGTCGATGAGTACCAGAACATCCATGGCAGAACCTCTGTTTCGTCAGCGGCCGAGCCGTTCCTTCAGAGCCGCCGCGACCTCGGGGGGCACCAACTCGTCGATGTCACCGCCGAACGTAGCGAGCTCTTTGACACCGCTCGACCGTAAGAAACTGTACTTCGCCGAGGCCATCAGGTAAACCGACTCGACATCGGGCGCCTGCTTGCGGTTGAGCTGGTCCATCTCCAGCTCGTACTCGAAGTCCGAGATCGCCCGAAGGCCCTTGACGATCGCCATCGCCCCGCGATCGCGGGCGAACTGGACCAGAAGCGTGCTGAACGGCTCGACGGTGATGTTCGGCAGATCGCGGGTGGCCCTGGTGACGAACTCCACCCGCTCCTCGGCGGAGAACAGCGTCTGTCCCTTGCGCCAGGGATGGTTGACGACTGCGACGATCAGCGAGTCGAACATCGCCGACGCGCGGCTGATCACGTCGAGGTGACCGATCGTGATCGGGTCAAACGTTCCGGGGCAGATGGCGATGCGGTTATCGGTGACCATGGATTCGGATCAGGGTGTCGCCATATCGGCGTTCATCGACCAACGGCAACTCGAGCGCGAGTGGGGCCCTGCGGTCGCTCTCGGAGATGACGCGCGCTCCCGCTGCGAGCAGCGGCTCAAGCGCCGTCGAGAGCTGCCGGCCGAGGCCGCTCGCTCGCTGGTATGGGGGATCGAGGAACACCAGATCGTATTGACGACCGTCGCGGCGTGCCTGCTCGCAGAACGCCACGGCCCGCTGGCGACGGACCTCGGCGTCGGCCCCGAGCTCGGTCAGGTTGCGGTGGATCGCCGCCACGGCCGCCGCTGAGGAGTCGACCAGCGTGGCTTGCGCGGCGCCCCGGGAGAGCGCCTCGATCGCCAGCGCGCCCGAGCCCGCGAACAGGTCGAGCACGCACGCGCCGTCGACCGACCCCAGGATCGAGAACAGCGCCTCGCGCACGCGGTCAGACGTGGGACGGGTGGCGCGGCCGCGGGGCGCGACCAGCGGCCGCCCCCCGAATCGGCCGGAGATCACCCTCACGCTCGGATCGGGGCCAGCGCCTCGGCGCCGTAGGCGCGCACCAGCGCCTCGGCCAGCAGCGCGTTCTCGGCGGATTCGAGGTCTGGATCCTCGGAAGCGATCGCTCGCGCCCGCGCCCGCGCGCGCTCGAGCAACTCAGCGTCGCGCGGAAGCTCGGCCACCCGGAACTGCGCCAGCCCGTGCTGACGGGTGCCGACCAGCTCGCCCTCGCCGCGCAGCTCGAGGTCGATCTCGGCCAGCTCGAACCCGTCCGAGTGCGACGCCAGCGCCCTGAGCCGCGCTGAGTCCTTGGGCCCGAACAGGATGCACACCGAGGGGTGGTCGCCGCGACCGATGCGGCCCCGCAGCTGGTGCAGCTGCGAGATCCCGTAGCGATCGGCGTCCTCGACCAGCATCACGGTCGCGTTCGGGACGTCGATCCCGACCTCGATCACCGACGTGGCCACGAGCACGTCGGCGCCGCCGGAGGCGAACTCGGCCATCGCCGCCTGCTTGGCGGCCGGGCGCAGCTGCCCGTGCATCAGCACGACCCGGAAGTCGCGCAGCTCGCCGTCGCGCAGACGCTCGAACTCGACGGTCGCGGCGCGGGCCTGCAGCAGGTCGGACTCCTCCACCAGCGGGCAGACCACGAACGCCTGGCGGCCGGCGCGCAGCTCCTCGCGGATCCGCTCGTACGCGCGTGTTCGCTCGCGCTCGGTGGCGCACACGAACGTCTGCACCGGCTGGCGCCCCTTGGGACGCTCGCGCAGCAGCGTGAAGTCCAGGTCCCCGTAGCCCAGCAGCGCCAGCGTCCGCGGGATCGGCGTCGCCGTCATGTGCAGCACGTGCGGACGGTCGGGCTCGACGCCCTTGGCGTCGAGCGCCGCTCGCTGGCGCACGCCGAACCGATGCTGCTCGTCGACGACCGCGACGCCGAGCCGCGCGAACTGGACGTTGTCCTCGATCAGCGCGTGGGTGCCGACGATCAGCGACAGCTCGCCGCTGGAGAGCTTTCCGAGCAGGTCGGCCCGGCGGCCGGCGGGGGTCGAGCCCGTCAGCAGTCCTGCCGGCACCGCCTCGCCGGGCATCAGCGACTGGATCGTGGCGAAGTGCTGCTCGGCCAGCGTCTCGGTCGGCGCCATCAGCGCCCCCTGATAGCCGTGCTCGACCGCGCGCAGCAACGCGTACAGCGCGACCACGGTCTTGCCCGAGCCGACCTCCCCCATCAGCAGCCGCTGCATCGGCCGGGCATGCCCGAGATCCGCGTCGACCGCCTCGAGGGCGCGCTCCTGGTCGCCGGTGAGCGCGAACGGGAGCATCTGCGCCAGCCAGCGCTCGGTCAGGTCGCGCGGCTCGTCGAGCACGGGCGCCCCGGCCTGGTCGCGGGTGCCACGCCGGCGCAGCAGCGCCAGCTGGGCCAGCAGCAGCTCGTCGAACGCGAGCCGGCGGCGGCCCTCGTCGGAGTCGGCCGCCGACGCCGGGAAGTGCACGGCGCTCAGCGCGTCGGCCCGGCCGGCCAGTCGCTCGGCGCCGCGCAGCGCGACCGACAGCGGGTCGAACACGACCGCGATGTCGTCGGCGTGCTCCGAGACCATCGCGAGGATCTGAGTCGAGGACAGCCCGTCGGTGGCCGGGTAGTGGGCGACGCCGCCGCCGTCGACGATCGCCTCGGTGGTGCGGGCGTGGGCCTGGACGGAGAAGCGGTTGCGTCCCTGGAGCTTGCCGTGGAGCATCAGTCGCGTCCCCGGCGGATACCGCTTGACCAGCCACGGCTGGTTGAAGAACGTCGCCTTCATCGGTCCGCTGTCGTCGGCCACCGTGGCCTCCACCAGCGGCCGCATCCCGCGCCGGCGGACGGGCCGCGAGCTGATCGCGCGGACCTGGACGACCACGGTCGCGCTCTCGCCGACGACGAGCTCCGCCACCGATCGTGACTCGCGGCGATCGCGCGGGAGGTGCTCGAGCAGATCGCCGATCGTGTGCAGCGACAGCACCTGGGCCGCCTGACGCGCCTTGGCGCCCTCGACCTTCAGCGGCGCCAGCAGCGACGAGGGCCGCGGATACCGCACCGGCGCGCCGTCAAGCTCGGCCCGTTGCAGGGGGCGGGATGTTGCGAAGGCGGTGAAGGCCATCCTTTACGCTGCTGATCATGACCGGCGTCCCGGTCGAGCACCGTGCGAAAGGTTCAGCCGTGCAGGGCGGGCGGAGCTATTCGGCGCTGAGAAGCCACCAGTACCGCTCCTGCCCGCCGTCGCTCAGCTCGAACTCGACCTCGCCCGCTGCCAGCGCCTCGACGGTCCCGTCGTCGAGCGGCGCCTGCGCCCCGCGCAGGCACGTGATCAGCTCCGCGCTCTGCGCGAGTTGCTCGAGCACCTCGCGCAGCGCGTCCCGGGGCCGGCCCCAGGCGACGATCTGCTCCTCGATGAAGCCGACCGCGTCGCCCTCGCGGAAGCGCCCCTGCATGTCGTCGCGCGCGGCGGGCGCGACCGCGCCGGTCCGCACCCGCTCGAGCGTGTTCGTCATCGCCTCGGCGTTGGCGGCGGCGTCGCGGTTGGGATCGAGGCTGACGGCGGCGGCGAGTCCAGCCTGCGGCGAGCGCGAGATCACCACGACGACGGTCTTCTCCGACAGCTCGGCGGCTCGCTCGGCTGCCATCACCACGTTCGGGCTGTTGGGAAGCACCAGCACCTGCTCGGCGGGGATCGCGTGAATCGCGGCCAGCAGGTCATAGGTCGAGGGATTCAGCGTCGGGCCGCCCTCCAGCGTGTGCACGCCGAGCCCCTCGAACAGCGATCGCATCCCATCGCCGGTGACGACGGCCAAAGCCCCGCACGCGGCCACGGCCTCGGCCGGCGAGGCCAGCCGGGAGTCGCGCTCCTGGACCTGCGCGCGCATATCGGCGACGTCGAGGTGGGAGACCGTGCCGAACTCCGCGAACAGCGCGGTGGCGGAGTTGGGGTCGTCGGTGTGGACGTGGACCTTGAGCGTGGTCGGATCGCCGACGACCAGGACCGAGTCGCCGATCTGTGCGAGCGCATGCACGAACCGGCGCTGCTCGAGCGCGGTGCCGGTGACCGCGAAGTTGGTGCAGTAGCGGTAGGTGGTCGAAGAGTGCTGGGGATGGGTGACGCGGGCGGCGGCGTGGTGTTCGATGTCGGGCGCCTCGGTGCCCCGCAGCGCGCCGACGATCCCCGCCAGCAGCACGGTGAGCGCGTAGCCGCCGGCATCGACGACGCCCGCCTCGCGCAGCACCGGCAGCAGATCGGGACCGCGCTTGACCGAATCCTGCCCGGCGTCGAGCGCGCGCTCGATCACCTCGGCGATCACCGCGTTCTGCTCCTCGGCGCCGGCCTCGGGTCCGAGCCGGGCGTGGTCGGTGTGGGCCAGGTCGGAGGCCACGCGGACGGCCATCTCGCGGGCGACGGTGAGGATCGTCCCCTCCGCGGGGTCGCGGACCGAGCCGTAGGCCTGGTCGGCAGCGCGGGCCAGCGCCGCGCTGATCAGCACCGGGTCGACGAGCTCGCCGGGTCGGCTGACCAGCTCCTCGGCAGCGCCGCGGATCAGCTGGGAGAGGATCACGCCGGAGTTGCCGCGCGCGCCGAGCAGCGCCGCACGCGCGACCGAGGCGACGATCTCGTCGCGGCCGATGTCGTCGATCGTGCGCTCCTGGGAGGCGCCCGCGAGGCGGTCGAGCTCTTGGAGCACGGCTCGCAGGGTCAACGCCATGTTGTCCCCGGTGTCGCCGTCGGCGACCGGAAACACGTTGAGGTCGTTGACCTCTTCGCGACGCGCCTCGAGTTCCGCGAGGCCCGCCTCGACGATTGCGCGGAACCGAACGATGCTGGGGTCGGACACCGGCTCCGCTACTCCCGGGGCGCTTGCACGCCGGGTCAGAGCGCCTTGGTGACCTTGCCGGCCTTCAGGCAGCGGGTGCAGACGTACACCCGCCGGGGAGTCCCGTTGTCGTCGATCCGGACACGCTGCAGGTTGGGGTCGAAGCGCCGCTTGGTGGCGACCATCGAGTGGCTGCGACTGTGTCCGAACGAGGGACCCTTGCGACATACGTGGCAGACCTTGGGCATGGCGGGCGAGTATAGCTTGAGGTTGAAAAATCACCGGATGGGTAAAGACTGCTCCGCATGGACGAGAGCGACGCTGGGCGCATGCTCGATCACGTGACGCTGCCCGACCGCTATGAGTTGCTCCGTCACGTCGCCGACGGAGGCATGGCCTCTGTGTGGTGCGCCCAGGATCGCGTCCTGGGCCGGCGCGTGGCGATCAAGCTGCTGTCCGAACGGTTCGCGGGCGACGATCAGGCCGCCCGCCGCTTCCAGCGCGAGGCGCGCACGGCGGCGCGGCTGTCGGGGCACCGCAACGTGATCACGATCTACGACGTCGGCGAACCCGACGCTGTCGACGGCAACGGGTCCTCGCAGGCGTTCATCGTGATGGAGTTCCTCGCCGGGGGCACCGTGGCCGACGCGATGCGCCTCGGCGCGATCGCCCCGGTCGAGACCACGCGGTGGCTTCACCAGACCGCCGCCGCGCTCGACTACGCCCACGGCCACGGGGTCCTGCACCGCGACATCAAGCCCGCGAACCTGCTGCTCGACCGCGACCGGGTGGTCCACGTGGCGGACTTCGGGATCGCGCAGCTCACCACCGACGACACGCTCACGCTCGAGGGCCAGTTGCTGGGGACCGCCGCCTACCTGGCGCCTGAGCGCGCTCGGGGTGAGGCCACCACCGACGCCAGCGACCGCTACTCGCTGGCGGTGGTGGCATTCGAGCTGCTGACCGGCCAGCGCCCGTTCCCGGCCGAGCGCTTCGCCGCCCAGGCGCGCCAGCACATCGACGTGCCGGCGCCGCTGGCCAGCCGCCGCAACCGCTCGCTCTCGCCCGCCGTCGACGACGTGCTGGCCCGCGGGATGGCCAAGCGCCCCTCCGAGCGCTACCCGACGTCCGAGGAGTTCGCCGACGCGATCGAGGCCGCGCTGTCGCTGTCGAGCGGCCGCGCCGCGGCCCGCACCCGCGCGACCCGCGCGATGCGACCGATTCCGGCGGCGTCCGGCCCGCGTACCGGTCCGTCACGGCGTCGTCCCACGCTGTCGGCCGCGGGCGCCGCGGCGATGGCAGCGGGCGCGGAGGCTGCGTCGGCCGCCGATGCCGCTCACGCCGCTCCGTCGGCTGACTCCGCGCCGCTCGCGCACGATGCTCCTGCAGCGGCGCACGCGCCGCGAGCCTCGGGCCCGTCCGACGCGGAGCCCCCGGTCACGCCGCCCCCGAGCTTCGTGGCCGAGGAGCCCCCGACGGGCCCGCCCCCGCCGCCCGGCAAGCCGCCGCGCAGCCGCCGCACCCCCGCTCGTGCCCTGGCGCTGGCCGCGCTGGCCGCCGCCGCGGTGGGGGTCGGAGTCGCCGCCGGCGCCGGTCATCACGGTTCCTCCAGCCATCAGAACACGTCGCTGCAGGCCAGGGGCCCGGCGGTCCCGGACAAGCCGGCCAAGCATGCCCCCAAGCACCAGCCGGCTCGCCCGCACCCCAAGCCCAAGCCCAAGCCCAAGCCCAAGCCGGCCCCCACGACCACCGCGACCACCACACAGCCGCAGGTGACCGCCACCTCGGTTGCGCAGACGACGCCGCCGCCGACGGCCGAGACCCTCGACGCGCGCGGTCACGAGCTGATGCTGAGCGGCGCCTACACCGAGGCGATCCCGGTGCTGCGCCAGGCGATGGCGGCGGCCTCGCCGAGCAGCCTCACCTACGCCTACGCGTTGTACGACCTCGGCCGGTCGCTGCGGCTCGCCGGAGACCCCAAGGCCGCTGTGTCGGTCCTCTACCAGCGGCTGAAGATCCCCAACCAGACCGAGACCGTCCGGCTCGAGCTGCAGCAGGCGCTGCGGGCGCTGGGCCAGCAGTCCGTCCAGCACGGCGGCGCGGTGCCGGGGCACTCGCCCAGCGGCAGCCCGGGCCACTCGGGCCAGGCTCCGGGCCACTCCGGCCACTCCGGCGGCGCCGGGCTTCCCGGGGTTCCCGGGCACGACGGGCACCACCGGGGCCACGGGGACCACAGCGGCTGACCGCGGATCGGGGACCGCGGACCGAGCGCCGCCCCCCGGCAGCGATCAGCCCTTCGCGAACCCCGCCGGAGCCCGCCGCCCCGACAGCTCGCGCTTGACCGCCAGCGACGCGAGCGCCGCCTCGGCGGCGTGTTGCCCGGTGTCGCGCTTGGAGCCACCGGCGACCCGGTCCAGGGCCTGCTGCATGTTGTCGACGGTCAGCACCCCGAATCCGCACGGCACGCCGGTCTCGAGCTGGACGTCCTGGATCCCTCGGGCGGCCTCGCCGCACACGTAGTCGTAGTGATCGGTTTCACCGCGGATCACCGCGCCCAGGCACACGACCAGCTCGAAGCGCCCGGACTCGGCCGCGTACTTGGCGATCATCGGGAGCTCGAATGCGCCCGGGACCTCGAATCGGGCGATCTCCCTGACGCCGGCCTCATCGAGCACGCCGCGCGCGCCGGCCTCGAGCTTGTCGGCCAGCTCGCCGTAGAACGTGGCCACACACAGCGCCGCCCGGGCCCCCTGCGCCGAAGTCGCGCCCACCGGTGCGCCTACCTGTCGCCGTCGCGGCGCCGGTCGTGCTCCTGCTCGTCGCGCAGCATCTGCTCGTCGAGCGCGAGTCCCTGGTGATGCAGCGTGTGGCCGAGCCGGTCGCGCTTGGCGCGGAGGTAGGCCTCGTTGTGAGGGTTCGGGAGGTGCTGGATCGGGATCTGGTCGGAGACCGACAGCCCGTAGCCGGCCAGACCGGAGATCTTCTTCGGGTTGTTGGTAAGGATCCGGATCGAGGTGAGCCCGAGGTCGACCAGGATCTGGGCGCCGATCCCGTAGTCGCGCAGATCGGCGGGCAGACCGAGCTTGAGGTTGGCGTCGACGGTGTCGAAGCCCTCCTCCTGGAGCTTGTAGGCGCGCAACTTGTTGAGCAGACCGATCCCCCGGCCCTCCTGGCTGAGGTACAGCAGCACCCCGGTCCCCTCACGCTCGATCATCGCCAGCGCCGACTCGAGCTGCTCGCCGCAATCGCAGCGCAGGGAGTGGAACACGTCGCCGGTGAGGCACTCGGAGTGGACGCGCACGAGCACGTCGTCGACGCCGTCGACGACGCCCTTGACCAGTGCCACGTGGTGCTTGTTATCGATCAGCGACCGATATCCCACCGCGACGAAGTCGCCGAACGAGGTCGGGAGCTTGGTGGCGACGACGCGCTCGACCAGCTTCTCGTGGCGGCGGCGGTAGGCGACGAGGTCGGCGACCGTGATCATCTTCAGCCCGTGGCGCGCGCAGTAGGTCTCGAGGTCCTTGACCCGGGCCATCGAGCCGTCGTCGTTCATGATCTCGCAGATCACGCCCGACGGGTTCAGGCCGGCGAGCCGGGCGAGGTCGACTGCCGCTTCGGTCTGGCCGACACGCTCGAGCACGCCGCCGGCCTTGGCCTTGAGCGGGAACACGTGGCCGGGCTGGACCAGCTCGCGCGGCGCGGACTTGGGGTCGATCGCAACCTGGATCGTCCGGGCCCGGTCGGCCGCCGAGATCCCGGTGCTGACGCCCGAACGGGCCTCGACGGAGACCGTGAACGCGGTCTCGAACGCCGACTCGTTCTTGGCCGCCATCAGGTCGAGCCCGAGCTCGTCGCAGCGCTCCGGAGTCAGCGCCAGGCAGATCAGGCCCCCGCCCTCCTTGCGCATGAAGTTGATCGCCTCCGGCGTCACGAACTGGGCGGCCATCGTCAGGTCGCCCTCGTTCTCGCGGTTCTCGTCGTCGCAGACGACTATGAGCTTGCCCTGACGGATGTCCTCGATCGCCTCTTCGATCGTCGCGAACGACGTCTGAACCGAACTCATGCGTCACCCCCGTGGTTGCGAATCAGCCTTTCCACATATTTCGCCAGCACATCGACCTCCAGGTTCACCTTCGTCCCTGGCTGAGCCGTCCCAAGGTTGGTGCGCGCGATCGACTCAGGGATCAAGGACACGGTAAAGGATGACTGGTCCAGTTCGGCGACCGTGAGCGATACGCCATCGACGGCGATCGAGCCCTTCGGCACCACGTAGCGAAGCAGCTCGGGGTCGGCCTCGAACCTCACGCGCCGCGAGAAGCCGTCCTCGGCGACCTCGGCGACCGTGCCCAGGCCGTCGACGTGGCCTTGCACGACGTGGCCGCCCAGCCGATCGCTGGGGCGAAGCGGTAGCTCGAGGTTGACGCCGGTGCCGGGCGCCACCGCGGCCAGCGACGTGCGGCTCAACGTCTCGTTCATGACGTCGGCCGCGAACGTCCCGTCGGCCACCGCGGTGGCGGTCAGGCAGACGCCGTTGACCGCGACCGAGTCGCCCTCTGCGAGCTCGCCGGCGAGCTCGGTCTCGATCGTTACCCGGGCGCCCTCGTCAGAGCGGTCCGCGCTTGCGATCTTGCCGAGATCCTGAACCAGGCCGGTGAACATCGGTCACCACTCCTTCAGCCGAGCCGACACCAGCAGGTCGACGCCGATGTGCAGGCAATCGAACGACAGTGCCCGGCTGGCGTCGGCGATCCGCTCTGCGCCCTCGCCCTCGAGCGGGTCCCGGCCGGTCTTGCCCCCCAGCACGATCGGCGCCAGGAACAAGCGGATCTCGTCGACCTCCTCGGCGTCGAAGAACGCCCCGGCCAGGTGCGGGCCGCCCTCCAGCAGGATCGAGCCGACCCCGTCGCCACCGAGCTGATCGAGCGCGGAGCGCACCCGCGCGGGCTCGTTCTCGCCGGTGGCCACGATCACGTCGGCGCCGTGGGCTTCCAGAGCGTCGGTGGCGGCGCGGGGAGCGGCGCGCGACACCACGACCGTGAGCGGCGCCTGCCGGGCGTCGGTCACGAGCTTTGACTGCAGCGGCAACCGGGCCAGCGAGTCGAACACCACGCGGCGCGGCTGGCGAGCGACGCCGTCGACCCGCGCGGTCAGCTGCGGATCGTCGGCCAGCGCCGTGCCGATGCCGACCACGACCGCGTCGCATTCGGCGCGCCAGCGGTGCGCGAGCCGGCGGCTGGGCTCGCTGGAGATCCACTTGGAGTCGCCGGTTCCGGTGGCGACCTTCCCATCGAGCGTCATCGCCGATTTGAACAGCACCCACGGTCGCCCGATGCGGGCGTGCTTGCGGAACGACTGGTTGAGCAGCCGCGCGCGCTGCGCGAGCTCGCCGTCGGCCACCACCACCTCGATCCCCTCATCGCGGAGAATCCCCAGCCCACGGCCGGAGGCGTGCTCGGAGGGGTCATCGGAGGCGACGACCACCCGGCCGATTCCGGCCCGCCGGATCGCGTCGGTGCAGGGCGGGGTCCGGCCCTGGTGACAGCACGGCTCGAGCGACACGTACATGGTGGCGCCGGCCAGATCCTCGTGGGCGGCGGCGTCGATCGCAGCCACCTCAGCGTGCGGCCCACCCAGCCAGCCGTGAAAGCCTTCTCCGAGGATCCGCTCCTCGCGGCCGATGACCGCGCCCACCAGCGGATTCGGGCTGACCTTGCCGCGACCGCTCTCGGCGAGCTCGATCGCTCGGGCGAGATGCAGGTGGTCGGTATCGGTTGCCGGCGGCATCGTTGACTCGTCAGTCAGGGTAAGAATAGGAACCCACCTCAAGCCACCGTATGTGACCTCCTCGCCTGCGGCGCTAGCTCAGGAGGAGCACTTGCCTCCGGTCAGGTGGTAGACGCTCATCTCGGGGCCTGGACGGGTGTACTGCCGAGGGTAGTAGTCGATTGACCAGTCGAAGCTGAACGGCACCGGGTGGGCCTTCTGGGGGAACGGGCTGACGTGGTAGACGAGCTTGGCGCGGTTGGCCAGCTGGGCGTAGTAGGCCACCGCCTGCGGGGCGTCCTGGGGCTGCGCGAACGCGCGGCCGGCCTGCAGCGAACCCAGCACCACCCAGCAGTAGCCGCGGTTGACGTAGGAGTCCAGCAGCTCGGGCCGCAACGCGCGCTCGTACTGGTCGAGGAACACGTAGCGGTGCTGTCCGGGCGGCAGCGGGTTGCCGTCGGGACCGATGTTCGTCAGCCAGGTCGGGAACCTGGTCCAGCGCTCGCCGGTGGGCGTCGCCGACAGCGACCGTCCGACGTCGGTGGCCCAGTTGCCCGGAACCACTGGCTCGATCACGACCTTGGATCCGGCGGGCACATGGGACACCATCCAGTTGCGCGTCAGGTTGCGAGTGTCGGGGCGCGACAGCACGATGTCGTTGTGGATGTCGGCGACGACGCTCTGGGTCAGCAGCAGCACCGCCGCCACGGTCCCCCCGATGACCGCGGGCACGCGCCGGGAGCTGGCCAGCCACTTGACCAGCTCGACGGTCCCGTAGGCGGCGAGCATCGCCACGATCGGGAAGATCGGCATCAGCCAGCGGCCGAAGAACCGCTGCTGGTCGCCCATGAAGATGATGAACGCGATCGTCGCCGGCAGCAGCGTGAGCACCATCGCGATCCGTCGCCTGACGATCAGCAGGATCGCGCCGCCGATCGCGGCCAGCGTCGGCCCCCACCCCAGCCCCCAGGTGAACGTCCACAGGTAGTACGTGATGCCGCTGCCGGGACGCGTCCCGAGCTTGACCGGGTCCTCCCCCGCCGACAGCGACGCCTGAGCGTGCACCCCGGCCTGGAACGCCGAGTAGTCGAGGATCGCGTACGGGTTGGCGACCAGGAACGAGAACAGGCCGATCGCCAACGCGAGCGCGCAGCGCCGGGCGGCTCCCTTCAGCGACATCGAGCCACCCGAGGCGTCGGTGATGAACGCCGTCAGCAGGCACAGCATCGTGATCCCGCCGGTGTACTTCGTGGCCGCAGCCAGCCCGATCCCCGCACCGGCGATCGCGTAGTCGCGCATCCGGCCGTAGCGCATCACCCCCGCGGTCCCGTACAGGGCCAGCGACACGGGCGCGAGCGTGGGCACGTCGTTGAGCGCCAGGTGGCTGTAGAAGACCGGCAGGAACGCGAACGCCAGGATCGCCGCGGCGAGCAGACCGACGTTGCGGTTGAAGAACCGGGCGCCGGCCAGGTAGGTCAGCCAGACCGAGATCGTCCCCAGGACCGCCGCGACGAGCCGGGCGAGCACGAACACGGACGTCGGATCCGTCGCGTATGCCCGGCTGACCTTGTCCGAGCTGCCGAACCACAGCTCGAACACGATGTGCAGCAGGTAGGAATACGCCGGCGGGTTGAGGAAGTAGTGAGGATTGAAGTCGTGCGAGAAGTACGCGATCGCCCGCGGCACGAAGTGTGTGGCCTCGTCGGAGTTGTAGCTGTAAGGCAGGCCCTGCTTGATCCCCCACACGCGCAGCCCGAACGTGACCAGCAGCAGCAGCGCCAGCGCCGGCCGGTGCAAGCTGCCGCCCACGGCGCGGGCCGCGGCGCGCTGGCGCCAGTTCCACGACGGCCGTGTGGGCGTCGTCGGGACCGGCGGCGCAACGCCTGGGGCGGGCGGAGTCAGGGTCGGGGCGTCCATCTGGGCTGGGAGTATCCCGCTACCGTGTTGTCATTGAGCGCAGCCCGCGCTTCGCTTCCGGCCGGGAAAGGTCGTAATTTCCGCCCCGCGGGCGCCCCCTGAGTCAATGAAGCTGATCATCCAGATTCCATGTTTCAACGAGGAAGGGCAGCTGCCGCTGACCCTCAGCCGGCTGCCTCGCAAGGTCGACGGCTTCGACGTCGTCGAATGGCTGATCATCGACGACGGCTCGACCGACCGGACCGTCGAGGTCGCCCGCGAGCGCGGGGTCGACCACGTCGTCCGGCTCACGAACCACAAGGGGCTCGCGGCCGCCTTCCAAGCGGGTCTTGACGCCGGATTGAAGCTCGGTGCCGATGTGATCGTAAACACCGACGCCGACAACCAGTACGAGGGTGCGGACATTCCAAAGCTCGTGGAGCCGATTCTGCGGGGTCAGGCGGACATGGTCGTCGGCGACCGCCGGGTCGACACGATCGAGCACTTCTCGGCGGTCAAGAAGGTGCTCCAGCGGTGGGGCTCGTGGGTCGTTCGTCAGGCGTCCTCGACCGAGGTCCCCGACACCACCTCGGGGTTCCGCGCCTACAACCGTGAGGCCGCGCTCCAGGTCCAGGCGGTCTCGAAGTTCACCTACACGCTGGAGACGATCATCCAGGCCGGGAAGCTGCTGGTCGCCGTCGAGCACGTCCCGATCCGCACGAACTCGCGCACCCGCGAGTCGCGGCTGTTCCCCTCGACCGCCGCCTACGTCCGGCGCAACGCGCTGTCGATCTTCCGGATCTACTCGCAGTACGAGCCGCTGAGGGTGTTCTGGGGCGGGGCGATCCTGATGGGCCTGCTGGCGCTGGCGGTGTTCATCCGGTTCGTCGTCTACTTCATCGAAGGCTCGGGCCGCGGTCACGTGCAGTCGCTGATCGCCGGCGCGGTGCTGTTCAACGCGGCGATGCTTTTGGGCTCGCTCGGCGTGATCGGCGACCTGCTGGCGGCCCAGCGGACGCTCTCGCAGCGGACGTTCGAGCGGGTGCGCCGGATCGAGCTGCAGCTCGGCGTCGAGCCCTCGCACTATGAGCCTGCGTCGACCCCGAAAGCCGATCCGCCCGACCGCGAGGCGCTCGAGGTATGACCGTCGGGGAAGCCGTCCCGACCGGCAACACGTTCGACAAGTACGGCTCGACCAATCCCGTCGTCCGCCGCCTGATGACCGGCTTTCAGGGAACGCTCGACGAGCTGTTCTCCCGCGCTGACCCCGAGTCCGTACTCGACGTCGGTTGCGGCGAGGGGGTGCTCACCTACCAGTGGGCACAGCGCCTGGGCGATCGACCCGTGGTCGGCGCCGATCTCGAGGATCCCAAGCTCCGGGCGCAATGGGACATGCGCCGGCGTCCCAACCTCGAGTTCCGCGCGACCGCGGCGGAGCGCCTGCCGTTCACCGACGGCGAGTTCGACCTGGCGGCGGCGATCGAGGTGCTCGAGCACGTCGAGGATCCCGAGCGTGCGGTCGCGGAGATGGCCCGGGTTGCGCGCCGATACCTGCTCGTGTCGGTGCCGCGCGAGCCGCTGTGGCGAGCTCTGAACGTTGCTCGCGGCGCCTATCTGCGCGAGCTGGGCAATACGCCGGGCCACGTCAACCACTTCTCCAGGCGCGGGTTTGCCGCCCTGCTCTCCCGCCAGGGCCAGGTGATCGAAGACCGCTCCCCGTTCCCGTGGACGATGCTGCTGGTGCGGGTGGGCTGATGACGGGCGACCGGGACTGATGGCCACGCCGCACGACGCATCTCCGGCGGCGACGATCGACCCGTCCGAGCCGCCGGCGACCGGCGACGACTCCGGGCCCGGAGATGACAGCGCCACCAAGGCGTACGCGTCGGGGGCCCGGGTGCTCTCGATCGGGATCGCCTCGACGGGCATCTTCACATTCGCGTACCTGGCCACCGCCAGCCATGTGCTCGACCAGCAGGCCTACGGCCGGGTGTCGCTGTGCTGGGCAGTGATGTTCGTGATCCTGTCGGTGATCTACCGGCCGATCGAGCAGCTGCTCTCGCGCACGATCGCCGACCGCCGGGCCCGCGGGCTGCATGGCCACCCAATGCGGGTTCCGGCGCTGATCCAGTTCGGGTTCGCGGCGCTGTTCCTGATCGCCGCGTTGGCGTTGCGGCCCCAGATCGAGAACAACCTGTTCGACGGCTCGGCCGGCCTGTATTGGATCCTGGTCGTCGGGGTCTTGGCCTACGCGGCCAGCTACTTCGCCCGCGGCTGGCTGGCCGGCCACCAGCGCTTCGCGCTGTATGGCGGACTGGTGTTCCTGGAGTCGACCTCGCGGTTTCTGTTCGCACTGGCGGCCGCGGTCGGGATTGCGTCGGGCCAGACTGCCGTGGCCTTGGGGATGGCGGTGGCCCCGTTTGTATCGCTGACCGTGATCCCGTTCGCGTTCGGCCGCTTCCGGCCGCAAGGCCCGGCGGGCGTCCCCGCTGCCGACGCCGCCCGTGAGGGCCCCGCGCACGCGGCGATCGAGGAGGCGTCCGAGGATCTGACGATGAGGTACGGCGCCGGTTTCGCCGTCGCGGTGGTCGGAATCATGCTCGCCGAGCAGACCCTGATGAACGCCTCGGTGCTGATCGTCAACGGCCAATCCGGCCGGGCGCTGGCCGGGTTCGTGTTCAACGTGATGCTGATCGTGCGGGCGCCGCTGCAGTTGTTCCAGGCGATCCAGACCTCGATCCTCCCCCATCTGGCCGGGCTGGAGGCCAACGAGAGCCCGAAGGAGTTCCACCGGGCGATCCGGGTGACGATCCTCACGATCGCCGCGTTCGCCGGCGCGGTCGCACTCGGGCTGCTGCTGATCGGACCGTTCGTGATGACCGCGCTGCTCGGCAACAAGGGGTTCACCTACGGTCGCCTGGGGCTCGCCGTGGTCGGCCTGGGGATGGGGCTTCACCTGATGGCGGGCACGCTCAACCAGGCGTTGCTGGCCCGCAACCGCGCGAAGTGGGCGTCGGCGGCCTGGTTGCTGTCGGCCGGGCTGTTCGTGGCGTTCGTGGCCCTGCCGACGATCAGCGCCGAGGTCACGCGGGTCGAGGTCGGCTACTTCGGGGCCGCCGGGATCCTGTGCGGGCTGCTGTGGCTGCTGTACCGGGGCGGTTCGGGCGTCCGTCCGGCGCCCGCCTGAGCTCCGCCTGTCGCGCCCGCCCGGCTCAGGTTGTGCCGAGCGCGGTGCAGGCGGGCTCCTTCTGCGCCGCCTTCGCCAGGTCGGCGCTCTGGAGCTTCCCGAGACTGTCGCTGATCCCGCTGAGCGACGATCGAACGGTGTTGCCGAGCTTGTTGGCGCCGTTCTTGAACGCCTGCGGGCTGCTCGTCGACAGCGACTTGGCCTGATCGGTGGCCGAGCCGATCGCCTGCTTGAGGTCCTTGAACGCGGCCACGATCGTGGTCGAGATCTTCTGGCCGTTGTCGACGCTCGGGGTGCCGGCCGATTGGAGCTTGGTCAGCGCCTTGTCGGTGTCCGCCGAGACCGAGTTCAGGAAGCCCTGGACTGCCTTCTTGCCCTGCTGAGGGCTGGTCAGCTTGGCGGAGTTGAGCGCGTTGGAACGCGCGGCCACGTCCTTCTCGAACGGACCGACCGCAGAGCAGATCGCCCTCACGTAGGTGCCCGCGCTGATTCCTGATGCGGAGGACGAGGACGATCCACTGGACCCGCCACATCCTGCCGCCGCCAGTGCGCAGACCAGAGCGACCAGCGCCCCGACCAGCTTGCGACTTCCCATCGAGTGCACCCTACCGGTCGTGCTGGACAGGTGCCGCGCCAGCAGCCGGCCGCCGCGGATCAGCGCGCGCCCACCGCCTCGACGATCTCGGCGTAGGCCGCTCCCGGGTCCTCGGCGCCGAACACGGCCGACCCGGTTACGAGCAGGTTGGCCCCGGCCTCGGCGACCGCCGGCGCCGTGTCGCGGTGCACGCCGCCGTCGACCTCGAGCGCGACGCGGTCGGGCAGCGCGGACCGCATCCGGCGAAGCTTGTCCAGCGAGGCCGGGATCAGCCGCTGGCTGCCCCAGCCGGGGTTTACGCTCATGCACAACGCCATGTCGAGCGTCTCGCCGGCGACCTCGCCCAGCGCGTCGGCCGGGGTTCCGGGATTCAACGCTGCCGACGCGGCTGCGCCAGCCGCGCGGATCGCGTCGAGCGCGTAGTGCAGGTGCGGGGTCGACTCGACGTGGACGGTGACGCTGTCAGCACCCGCACGGACGATGTCATCGATCTGACGCTCCGGTCGTTCGATCATCAGGTGCACGTCGATGATCGCCCCGGCGGAGTGGACCCGGCCGGCGATCGCGTCGACCACCACCGCGCCGAACGTGATCGGCGGCACGAAGTGGCCGTCCATCACGTCGACGTGGATGACCCGCGCGCCGGCGGCGATCACCTCCTCGACCTGGGAGCCCAGCCGGGCGAAGTCTGCGGACAGGATCGACGGGGCGACCCGCAGCTCGCGCATCAGCGACAACCGGTCCTCGCGCCCGGCCACGGGCATGCTCACGGGCCTAGACCGCCTGCAGCATGCTGCCCTGACAGTGGTTGCACGCCACGATCGCGGTGCTGGACATCCGCACGATCGTGGAGTGCTCGCCGCAATTCGGGCAAACCGATACGAGCTCGTAGCGCTGCAGGCAGTACACGCACCGGTAGCGGCCCGGCACCGCCGTGGGGCGCAGCCACGGCTCTCCGCAGCTGGGACACGAAGGACCGAGCTTGTGAGAGTGTTCGGTCACGGTCCTCTAAGGGTAACGGCGCTACCGGAGGCGTCCGAGCCTGGCGATGAAGAATCCGTCGGTCCGGTCGCGATCGGGCCGCAGCTGAAGGCCGCCGGGAACCGCGGCGCCGGCCCACTGGGGCAGCTCGTCGGCCAGATCGGCGACCTCGAAATCCCGGTGCTCCTTCAGGAAACGTTGCACCTGCCGCTCCCCCTCGTGCCGAGAGATCGTGCACACCGAGTAGGCCAGCGTTCCCCCTGGACGCGTGGCGTTCGCGGCCGCGGTCAGGATCCGCCGCTGGATCTCGGCCAGCTCGTCGATCGACTCGGGCTCGGCGCGCCAGCGCAGGTCGGGGCGCGACTGCAGTGTCCCCAGCCCGCTGCACGGCGGATCGACCAGCACCCGGTCAAATCCCTGCGGGTCCTCGAACGCGGCGGCGTCGGCTGTCAGGACCCTGACCGATCCGGCGTGCAGCCGTCGGCACGTGCGCCGCAGCGCGTCGGCGCGGCCGGGATGGCGCTCGACCGCGATCACCGCTCCTGCGTCGTGCGACAGCGCCGCCAGATGCGTGGTCTTGGCTCCGGGCGCCGCGCACAGGTCGAGCACGCGCTCCCCCGAGGTCGGACCGAGCACCCGGGAGACCAGCATCGAAGCCCGCGATTGGGGCATGATCGCGCCGTCGTTGTAGGCGGCTGAGCCCTCGGCATCGAACGGCCCCTGGAGCACCAGCCCTTCGGGAATTCCGGGCGCCGTCGCGTACGGCACGCCCAGGCCGGCACCCACCTCTCCGACCTCGCCGACCAGGGTGTTGACGCGGATCGCGGACTCCGCGGGACGGTTGATCGCCGCCAGTAGCGAGCGAGCGTCGTCGGCGCCGAGCTCGTCGAACCAGCGCCGCGACAGCCATACCGGCACCGAGTGCGCCAGCGCCGCCGCTTCGGGATCGCGATCGTGCAGTCCGCCGACGATCTCGCGGCCCTCGGTGGCGGCCCGGCGCAGCACCGCGTTGACGAGGCCCGCGGCGGCCGGACGCGATCGCTTGGCCAGCTCCACGCTCTCGTGCACGGCGGCGTGGTCTGCGATCCCGTCGAGGTACAGGATCTGGAACAAGCCGAGGCGCAGTGCCGCGAGCACCGGCGGATCGAGGCTCCCCAACCGGCGGCTGAGCAGCCGCCCGGCGACGTGGTCGAGCGTTCCGCGACGCTGAACCGCGCCGTAGGAGATCGCCATCGCCAGCGCGCGGTCCCGCGGGTCGAGCTCGCGGGCCTCGGCGGCAAACGCCCGGTCGGCATACGCAGCCTGCTCGAACACCCTCCGTAGCACCGTGAACGCGCACGCCCGCGCCGGAGAGACCCTGGTGCGGCGGGTGGCGGTCGGCATCAGCGGCCCGCGCCGCCGCGGCGGCCACGCAGGAAGTCCTCGCCGGCCATCGCGCGGCGACCGGGCGGCTGGACGACCAACAGCTCCAGGGCGCCGTCCGCGCATCCCAGCACCGGCACCGGGCCTTCGAACGAGACCTCGCCGGCGGGCGGCGCGCCGGCGCCCGCGGGCACCGCCCTCGCCTCCCGGACGCCGAGCGTGGTTCCGTCGGCCAGCGCCACGTGAGTCCCGATGTGCGGCGTCAGCGCTCGAACGACCCGCTCGAGCTCGGCCGCGCTGCGATCCGCGTGCAACGCGCGGTCCTCGGCGGAGATCTTGTCGGCATAGGTGGCCAGTCCGTCGTCCTGATCGGTGCAGGCAGGGCTCTGGTCCAGCGCCTGAACGAGCAGCTCGCCGCCAAGCGTGCGGAGGCGCTCGGCCAGCGTCCCGTACGTGTCGTCGGGCCGGATCGGCTCTGCCTCCTGAAGGCACACCGGGCCGCTGTCGAGCCCGGCGGTCAGCACCATGATCGAGACCCCCGTACGCTCGTCGCCCGCCATGATCGCCCGCTCGACCGGGGCGGCTCCGCGCCAGCGCGGCAGCAGCGACGGATGCACGTTGAGCATCCGATGCTCCGACAGCAGCGGCTCCTTGATCAGCGCGCCGAACGCGCATACGCAGATCGCCTCGGGCGCGGCGGCGGCGATCCGCTCTCGCGCGGGCTCGTCGTTGATCGAGTCGGGCTGGTCGAGCTCGATCCCGAGCTCGCCGGCGGTCACCGCCACGGGCGGTGGGCTCAGCCGCCGGCCGCGGCCACGCGGTCGGTCCGGGCGGGTGACGACCAGCGACGGGCGGTGCGGCGAGGCGGCGAGGCGCTCGAGCACCGCCGCGGCGAAATCGCTGGTGCCGACGTAGACGGTTCGCACCGCGGGTGGGCGCGGTCAGCCCGCGGCGGCGGCGTGGGCGGGCATCACGCCGCCTGGGCTTCGCGCAGCGCCCGCATCGCTTCCTTGCGCTGGTCGCGCGAGGTGCGGTCGAGGATCAGCACGCCGTCAAGGTGATCGATCTCGTGCTGGATCACGCGGGCTTCGAGGCCGGAGGCCTCGATCGTGATCTGCTCGCCGGCGGCGTCCTGCGCGCGGACACGGACGTGGATCGGGCGCTCGACGTCGACCAGCACGGCGGGGAGGCTGAGACAGCCCTCCTCCATCGTCTCGGTCTCCTTGCCCCTCCACTCGACCTCGGGGTTGACCAGCGCGACCACCGGGCCGTCCTGCTGGATCCGGTAGACGAGCAGCCGGTGCAGCGTCCCGACCTGGGTGGCGGCGAGGCCGACGCCCAGCGCGTCGTTCATCAGGTGGCCCATCCGCTCGATCTCGTCGCCGAGCGCGTCGTCGAAGCGGTCGATCGGCCGCGCCTTGGTGCGCAGCACCGGGTCGCCGAACGTCCGGACGTGCGCGAGCGCGGCGCGGCGGCGGGCCGCGACCTCGGGGTCGAGCTCCTCCTGCTCGTCCTCGACCTGGTCGGGATCCAGCTCGGCGTCGGTGGGCTCCAGGCCCGAGTCCAGCTTGTCTGAAGTCGTTTCGGCCACGCCTTTGAGTTTAGTGTCGCGTGATCGAGCCGGACCGAGGCCGGCTACTGCGGGTCGACGTCGACGCTGACATTGATCCCGCGCTGGGCCGCACCCGGACCGACCGCCTCGACCGCGGCGCCGACCGCGTCGATCGCGGCCTGGCGCTCGGTGGACTTCAGCAACAGCTGGCTGCGCGACCGGCCCCGCAGCCGAAACAGCGGCGCGGGTCCGAGCACGTTCGTCCCAGACGCCTCGATTCGGCCGTGGAGCTCGGTTGCCACCGCGGTCGCCTCGGCGGGGTGCTCGGCCGAACACACCACGCGGATCAGCGAACCGAACGGCGGGTAGCGCAGGAGTTCGCGGCGGGCGAGCTCGTCCGCGATGAACCCGTCGGAGTCGTGCCGGGAGGCGAATGCGATCGAGCGCGCCGACGGCGCCAGCGTCTGGACCAGCACCCGGCCCGCATCCGATCCGCGCCCGGCACGCCCGGCCAGCTGCGTGATCAGCGCGAACGTCCGCTCCTCGGCGCGGAAGTCCGGGAACCGCAGCGTCTGGTCGGCATCGAGCACGACCCCAAGCGTCACGCCCGCAAAGTCGTGGCCCTTGGCGACCATCTGGGTGCCGACCAGGACGCCGGCCGGCCCGGCCTCGAACCGAGCCAGCGTGCGAGCCAGCGCGTCCTTGCGCGCGGCCGCGTCGGCATCGAGGCGGAACACTGGGAAGGCATCGTCGCCGAGCGCCTCCCGCAGCTCGTGCTCGACGCGCTCGGTCCCCGCCCCGTGGCGCGCCACCGCCGTCGACGCGCACTCCGGGCAGCGGTCGGGAACGCGCTCGCGGTGCCCGCAGTGATGGCAGGCCACCAGCGAGCGACCGTCGCCCTGTGCGCGGTGCAACACCAGCGCGACATCGCACTCGGGGCACATCCAGACCCGGCCGCAGGCGCGGCAGGAGAGGAAATTCGACCAGCCTCGGCGGTTGACCAGCACGATCGCCTTGGCGCCGGCGCGCCTGACGTCGGTGAGCGCATTGCGCGTCTCGGGGTGCAGCGGGTGATGTGAGCCGCGCATGTCGAGCACCTGCACCGGCGGCAGCTCGCGATGGTCGATCCGCTCGGGCAGTCGCAGACGCCGCAGCCGCGCCACGCTCTCGGGCCGCGGAGTCGCGCTGCCGGCGAGCAGCACGGCGTTGTGCACCGCAGCGCGCCGCAGGGCGACCGAGCGCGCGTCGTAGCGGGGGTCGCCCTCGTGCTTGTAGGACCCGTCGTGCTCCTCGTCGACGACGATCAGCCCGATGTCGGCCAGCGGAGCGAGCACCGCCGAGCGCGGACCCACGCACACCCGCGCCTCGCCGTTTCGCAGCCGCAGCCACTCGTCGTGGCGCTCGCCCTGGCTCAGCGCCGAGTGCAGCACCGCGACGACATCCCCGAACCGGGCGCGAAACCGCGCCAGCGTCTGGGGAGTCAGGCCGATCTCGGGGACGAGCACGATCGCGCCGCGTCCAGCCTCGAGCGTGGCCTGCACCGCCCGCAGATACACCTCGGTCTTGCCCGAGCCGGTGACCCCGTGAAGCAGCAACCCGCCGTCGTCGTCCGGTCCCCGCCGCCCGGCGAGCGCGGTGAGAACCTCGTCGAGCGCCTGTTGCTGGGATCGGGTCAGCGCCGGCGGCGCCGCCAGATGGCGACCGACGTCGATCCCGATCGGGCGTCTGGGCTGGGTTCGAAGCGCGAGCTCAACCAGCCCGCGTCCCTCGAGGCGGCGCAGCGCCGGCGTGCCCAGCGACGCTGCCACCGCCGCACCGCCGGTTGCCAGCTGCTCGAGCAGCGCGCGCTGGCGATCGTTGAGGCGCGCCTCGCCGGCCAGGCCCGCACGGCCGGCCTCGGTTAGCTGCGCCACCAGCACCCGCTTGGCAGCCACACCGTCGGCTGCACCGGGCGCGAGCACCAGCCCGAGCGACCGGGCGACGGTCGAGCAGTACTCGCGCGCCATCCATCGGGCGAGCTCGACCAGGTCGGCCGGGAGCGCCGACGGCAGCACTGCGTCGGGCTCGGTCAGCCGCTCGGGCGCGAGCTCGGAGCTGGCGGCCATCTCCACGACCACGCCGAGCGTGCGCTGACGACCGAACGGGACCCTCAGCACCGAGCCCACCCCGACGTGCCCCTGGTCTTCGCGAAGCCGGTAGTCGAACGGGCCGCGGATCGCGCGCGTGCGCGTGAGCGGCTCGACGCGTGCGATCACCGTGGCGGGAGCTGGGATGCCGGACTCATCGCCATCGAGCCTAGTCCGGCCCGAGGATGGCCGCGGGCGGGTGGGTTGCTCCGGAACCCGTCGCCATCGAGGCCGTTACGCTCCTGGCCAATGGATCCGGAGCCCGGCGAAGAGGTCTTCTTCCACGGCCATCCCTCGTGGCGCTCGATGCTGGCGTTTCACACGAAGGGCCTGCTGGCCGCGATCGGCGCCGGGGTGATAGCGGGGATCGTGACCGCGATCGCGAACGGCAGCGTCGACGTCCCGACGGTGATCATCGTCGTCGTGGTGGTGTTCGGACTGATGGTGCTGATCGGGTTCATCCGGCGCTTCAGCACCACGTACACGATCACGAACCGCCGGCTGACGATCGAGAGCGGAGTGCTGTCGCGCGACCTGCATCAGACCCGGCTGGCCCGGGTGCAGAACGTGAACCTGCGCCAGAACGTGCTCGAGCGCCTGTTGCGAGTGGGCGACGTCGACTTCGACACCGCCGCCAGCGCCGACTACGACTTCGCGTTCCGGGGCGTGGCCACCCCGCGTGCCATCGTGCAGACCGTCGACCGAGCGCTGCGGGTGCTGCAGGAGAGCCGCGAGGCGACTCCCCAGCAGACCAACCCGGCGGATATCTAGCGGCGCTACGCCGTGGTGGCGGCGGGCTCGAGCCCGGCGGCCGCGCCGGAGTGCGGCGGCTTTGTCGGTGCGTTCCCAGGTGAAGTCGGGATCCTCGCGACCGAAATGCCCATACGCAGCCGTCTTCTGATAGATCGGCCGATGCAACCGCAGATCCGCCCGGATCGCCGCCGGCCGCAAATCAAAATGCTCGCCGATCAGCTCCAGAATCCGCTGACGATCGACCCGCTCAGTCCCAAACGTCTCCACCATCAACGACACCGGCCGCGCCACCCCAATCGCATACGCCACCTGCACCTCCGCCCGCGACGCAAGCCCCGCCGCGACCACATTCTTAGCCACATACCGCGCCGCATACGCCGCCGACCGATCCACCTTGGACGGATCCTTCCCCGAAAACGCGCCACCCCCATGCCGCGCCATCCCCCCATACGTATCCACAATGATCTTCCGACCCGTCAACCCACAATCCCCCATCGGACCCCCAATCACAAACCGGCCCGTCGGATTGACCAAAAACGACCGCCGCAACTCCCCCGCGTCATACAACCCCTCCGGCAACACCGGCACCACCACCTGCTCCCACAAATCACCCGCAATCAACGACTCCGCCCCATCCCGATGCTGCGTCGAAATCAACAACTTCTCCACCCCCACCGGACGCCCATCCCGATACCGCACCGTCACCTGCGTCTTCCCATCCGGCCGCAAATACCCCACCAACCCCGACTTCCGCACCTCCGCCAACCGCTTCGCCAACCGATGCGCCAACGAAATCGGCAACGGCATCAACTCCTCCGTCTCATCCGACGCATACCCAAACATCATCCCCTGATCCCCCGCCCCCGCCAAATCCAACACATCATCATCCCCCGGATCCGTCCGCGACTCAAACGCCCGATCCACCCCCCGCGCAATATCCGGCGACTGCTTATCAATCGCATTGATCACCGCACACGTGTGGTAATCAAACCCAAACTGCGCATCCACATACCCAATCTCCCGCACCGTCGACCGCGCAATCTCCTGAATATCAACATACGTCGACGTCGTAATCTCCCCCGACACCACCACCAAACCCGTATTCACCAACGTCTCACACGCCACCCGACCCCCCGGATCATCCCGCAACACCGCATCCAACACCCCATCAGAAATCTGATCAGCCACCTTATCCGGATGACCCTCAGTCACCGACTCCGAAGTGAACAAGTACTCATGGGTATCAGTAAGCGCAGTCATTTTTCTGAAGAAGTAACTCCGGGTCGTTTTCGAGGTCGAGAGACTAGCGAGGTCGGGGCTAAGCCACCGGGTCTGGTGCGGTCGGGTCGGACGCGGGCGGATCGAGGGCGCCGCGCTCGGTTCGCCGTTCGCGGCGAGGCGACGGGCCCCTGCGCTCGTTGCGCTCGACGAAGTCGATCACCAGCGGGATGCCCTCCATCCGGTAGCGGTCACGTAGCCGGTTCTCGATGTAGTACGCGTAGTCGCGGGTGACGCGAGCGCGGGAGTTGACCTGGATCGAGAACCGAGGCGGCCGCTCGCCGGTCTGGGTCATGAACAGGAGCTTGAGACGGTGGTCGCGCGGGCCGATGCCCGACGGCGGCTGGCGGTTGGCGATCGCATCCGACAGGAATCGGTTGAGCTGAGGAGTGGGGATCCGCGTGCGGCGGCGGTCGGCCAGGCCGACCGCCTCGACCAGCAGTCGCTCCACGTGCCGGCCGGTCTTGGCGCTGGCGGTCAGGACTCGCGGGCGGAGTCTGAGCTTCTGGTGAGCCCGGGCACGCTCGAAGTCGAGGTCGACGCTGTCGGCGATGTCCCACTTGTTCAGGGCCAGCGCGGTGGCGCAGCCGCTGCGCATCGCCAGCTCGGCGATCCGGAGGTCCTGGGCGGTGATCCCGGCAGTGGCGTCGCACACGACCAGCGCCACGTCGGCGCGCTCAGCGGCCCGGCGCGAGCGCAACGTCGTGTAGTACTCGACGGACTCCGACACCTTGGCCTGGCGGCGCAGGCCGGCGGTGTCGATCAGGATCAGCTCGCGGCCCTCGAACGTCATCGGCAGGTCGATCGCGTCGCGGGTGGTGCCGGCGACCGCGGACACGATCACCCGGGGCGCGCCGAGGAAGCGGTTGACCAGCGAGGACTTGCCGACGTTGGGGCGGCCGATCACCGCCAGCCGCACGGCGTCGGAGCCATCCGCGGCGGAATCAACGGCGTCGGGCACGAGCTCGACGATCCGGTCGAGCAGGTCGCCGGTCCCCAGCCCCTGGGCGGCGGACACCGGGATCGGGTCGCTGAGCCCAAGGCCGTGGAACTCGGCCGCGAGCGGCAGCTCGCCGCGCCGTGTCGATCTTGTTCGCGGCCACCAGCACGGGCAGCGGCTGACGGCGCAGCTGGTCGGCGAGGTCGAGGTCGCCCGGTCGGGCGCCGGCGCGGGCGTCGACGACCAGCACGATCGCGTCGGAGTCGGCCAGCGCCGCCCGGACCTGCTCCTGGATCAGGCCGGCCATCTCCTCGCGGTCCTCGAGGTCGACCCCGCCGGTGTCGATCAGCGTGATCGGCCGTCCGTTCCATTCGGTCTGGATCTCTTTTCGATCGCGCGTGATCCCGGGCGCCTCGTGCACCACGGCCTCGCGCGACTCGCTGAGCCGGTTGACCAGCGACGACTTGCCGACGTTCGGGTATCCGACGATTGCGACCTTCATAACCTCGTTCAGGCTAGCCGGACCGCACCAGCTCGACGATCCTCGCCACCACCTGCTCGACGGTCAGACCGGTGCTGTCGAGTTCGACCGCGTCGTCGGCGCGGAGCAGCGGGGAGTGTTCGCGGGTGCGATCGCGCTCGTCGCGGGCGCTCAGATCGGCGAGCACGGTGGCGGGGTCGACCCCCAGCTCGGCAGCCCGCCGCCGAGCGCGCTCGGCCGGCTCCGCGGTCAGGAACACCTTGACGTCGGCGTCGGGTGCCACCACGGTGCCGATGTCCCGTCCCTCGGCTACCCAATCGCCGGTCGATATCAGCCGGCGCTGCTCGGCGACCATCGCGGCCCGGACCGCGGGATCGGCGGCGGCGCGCGAAGCTCCCTCGGCGATCTCGGCGGTGCGAATCGCCTCGCTGACGTCGTCGCCGTCCAGCGTCACCTGCTCGCCGAGCTCGATGTGGAGCTGTGGCGCGACCTCGGCCGGCGCCAGGCCTCGCTGCGCGGCGGCCAGGGCGACGCACCGATACATCGCACCCGAGTCCAGGTACGTGAAGCCGAGCGCCTCGGCGGCCCCGCGCGCGACCGTCGACTTGCCCGAGCCCGCCGGCCCGTCGATCGCCACGATCGTCATCGGCGGGTCACCCGATCAGGGCTGCCACATCGGCGGCGAAGTTCGGGTAGGACACCGCCGCAGCCTCCATCCCCACGACCTCGACGCCCTCGCGCGAGGCCAGGCCGGCGACCGCACCCAGCAGCGCCAGCCGGTGGTCGCCGTGCGCGTCGATCGACCCGCCGCGCAAGCCTCCACCGCCCTGGACCACGAACCCGTCCGGAGCCGCCTCGATCTCGGCGCCGAGGCCGCGGAGGCCGTCGACCACGGTGGCGATCCGATCAGACTCCTTCAGCCGCAGCTCAGCGGCGCCGCGGACGACTGTCTCCCCCTCGGCAAAGCAGCCCAGCAGCGCTACCAGCGGGAGCTCATCGATCGCCAGCGGCACCTCGTCGGCCTCGACGATCGTCCCCCGCAGCGGCCCCGACCGAACCTCGACGTCGCCCGCCGGCTCCCGCGACTCGAGCGCTCCGACCGGCTCGACGTTCGCGGTCACGGCTGCATTCATCCGCTCCAGGATTCGCAGGATCCCGGCCCGGGTCCAGTTGGTGCCGACTCGCTCGAGCACGATCTCCGCGCCGCCCACGAGCACGCCGGCGGCGATCAGGAACGCCGCCGACGAGAGGTCGCCGGGAACGTCCACGTCGGCCAGCTGCAGATCGTCCGCGCCGCCGACCGTGGTTCGCAATCGCCCGGCCCGATCCGGTTCGCGACTCACCGAGGCGCCCGCCGCGAGCAGCATCCGCTCGGTGTGGTCGCGCGAGGGCGCGGTCTCGATCACGGTCGTCGATCCGGTGGCCAGCCCGGCCAGTAGCGTGCACGACTTCACCTGGGCGCTGGCGACCGGGAGCTCGTACTCGACGCCGGTCAGCGCCGCTCCGTGGACGGTGAACGGCGGGAACCGGCCCGCGCGAGCGTCGACCTCGGCGCCCATCAGCCGCAGCGGTTCGGCGATCCGATCCACGGGGCGGCGGCGGATCGACTCGTCACCGTCCAGCTCGAAGCTCGCGCCGTCCTGGCCGGCGAGCCACCCCGGTAGCAGCCGCATCAGCGTCCCCGCGTTGCCGACGTCGATCGGTCCGGACGGCTGCTGCGCCCCGCGTAGACCGACCCCGCGGATCACGAGCTCGCCGACGCGTCGATCGACACTCGCGCCGACCGCGCGGACGGCGTCCAGGGTCGAGTTCGTGTCCTGCGCGTCGAGGTAGTTGCGGACCCGCACGGGCTCTGAGCCCATCGCGGCGATGATCGCCGCGCGGTGCGAGATCGACTTGTCGGCGGGCACCCGCACCCGGCCGCGCAGGGGCCCGGACGGACCGAAGCGAACGTTCATGGCCGCGCCACCGGAAAGCCGAGCTTGACCACCAGCTCCTCGGCGCGGCGCGCGGGGGCGGCGCCGGAGATCCACAGCGCGACCACGCCCTCGGTCATGTCCGCGGCCGGGTACAGCGCCATGTCGGTGATGTTGACCCCGGCGCGGCCGAGCTCGAGCGCCAGCTGGGCGATCACCCCCGGTCGGTTGGGCACCGACGCGCGCAGCTCGTACAGCGGGCCGCCGGCCAGCTGCCCTTCGAGCAGCCGCCTACGGTCGGTGGCGGCCGCGTCGTTCCACGCGGTCACCCGCCGGGCGTCGCCGGCGAGCAGTGCATCGCGGACGTCCTGGAGCCGGGCGATCGTCTGGTCGATCTCGAGCGCGAGCGCGTCGCGGTTGGAGAGGTAGATGTCGGTCCAGATCGCACTTGGGGCACCGGCCACGCGGGTGGCGTCGCGGAAGCTCGGACCGGTCGCGGGGAGCCGCTCATCGCCCTCGGCGAGCGCCCTGGCGGCCTGGGCCACGAGCACGTTGGCGAACACGTGCGGCAGGTGCGAGACCGTGGCCAGGATCGTGTCGTGGGTCCGGGGGTCGATCGCGTCGGGATGTGCGCCGAGGCTGCGCAGCAGCCGGTGGAGACGCTCGTAGAGCATCCCGGACGTACGCCGGGTTGGGGTTAGAAACCAGGTGGCACCCTCGAACAGATCCGCGCGGGCATGCCTGACGCCGGCGGTCTCGGCGCCGGCGAGTGGGTGGCCGCCGACGAACCGCGGATCGTCGTGTCCGGCCACGATCGCGCGCTTCGTCGATCCGACGTCGCTGACCACGCAATCCTCACCAGCTGCCGCCAGCGCGTGGGACACGGTCAGGTCCAGCGCCCCCACCGGCGTCGCCACGAACACCGCCTCGGCGTCGGATACGCAGTCGGCGACCGACTCGCAGATGCGGTCGATCGCTCCGAGCTCGCGGGCGAGCTCGAGCGCCTCGGGCGCGGCGTCATAGCCGGAGACGGTTGCGCCGGCGCGCTCGCGGGCGGCCAGCCCCACCGAGCCCCCGATCAGCCCCACGCCGAGGATCGCGACGCGCATCCCGAGGACGCGCCGCCGCTACCGGCGGCCTCTCGCGCGGCGAGCCCGGACCGAGGCGGCCAGGCCCTCGAGCACCTCGACGGTGCTATCCCAGTCGATGCAGCCATCGGTGATCGACTGGCCGTAGGTGAGCGGCTGGCCCGACCGCAGGTCCTGGCGCCCCGCGACCAGGAACGATTCGATCATCACGCCGACGATCGAATCGTCGCCGGCGGCGATCTGGCCGGCGACGTCGGCTGCGATCTCCGGCTGGAGCTCTGGGCGCTTGCCGCTGTTGTCGTGCGATACGTCGATCATCAGGCGCTCGCTCAACCCGGCCCCGCCCAGGATCGCGCGCGCTGCCGCGACCGACTCGGCGTCGTAGTTGGGTCCGTCTGTGCCGCCCCGCAGGATCACGTGACAGTCGGAGTTGCCGCGCGTGTAGTGGATCGCCGGCGTTCCGTCAAAGTCGATCCCGGCGAACGCGTGGCGAGCGGCGGCGGCGCGGACCGCGTCGGCGGCCACCTGGACGCTGCCGTCGGTGCGGTTCTTGAATCCCACCGGCATCGACAGGCCGGAGCCGAGCTGCCGGTGGATCTGGCTCTCGGCGGTGCGGGCGCCGATCGCGCCCCAGCTGACCGCGTCGGAGATGTACTGAGGGGTGATCGGGTCAAGGAACTCGCATCCCACCGGCAGCCCCAGCGCGAGCACCTCGAGCAGCACCCGCCGAGCTCGCCGCAACCCCTCGTTGACGTCGCCCGAGCCGTCCAGATGCGGGTCGTTGATCAGTCCCTTCCAGCCGGTTGTCGTGCGCGGCTTCTCGAAGTACACCCGCATCGCCACGCACAGCTCGTCGCTGAGCGCCCGGGCCTGCCCGACCAGGCGGCTGGCGTACTCCACGGTGGCGCGCGGGTCGTGGACGCTGCACGGGCCGACCACGACCAGTAACCGGTCGTCGGCCCCGTCGAGGATCCCGTGCACGTCGGTACGCCCGGTGACCACGACCTGGGAGTGCCAATCGGTCAGTGCCAGCTCGCCCAGGAGCCGCCGCGGTGCGACCAGCGGTTCGAGCCGCTCGATTCGCTGGTCGCGGACCGGGTCGGTAGCCTGGACGCGGCTCGTCGCCATCAGTGGTCCACTCAGCCGATCGCGTTCGCCACGGACTGGTATTCGGACAGCAGCTTGCCGCCGACCGCGGCCGCGGCGTGCACCCGCTCGGCGTACTGCGCGAACTCATCGGCCACCAGCGCCTGGGGCCCGTCGCAGATCGCCGCGTCGGGGTTGGGGTGCACCTCGACGATGATCCCGTCTGCGCCGGCCGCGGCCGCCGCCAGCGACAACGGCCCGACCAGGTCGCGGCGGCCCGCGGCATGGCTGGGGTCGACCACCACCGGCAGGTGGCTGAGCTCCTGGAGCACGGGGACCGCGGTCAGGTCGAGCGTGAACCGGTAGGCAGGCTCGAACGTGCGGATCCCGCGTTCGCACAGGATCACCGCGTCGTTGCCCTCCTTGAGGATGTACTCGGCGGCCATCAGCAGCTCCTCGAGCGTCGCGGACAGGCCGCGCTTGAGCAGCGCCGGTCGCCCGCTGCGCCCGATCTCGGTGAGCAGCGTGTAGTTCTGCATGTTGCGGGCGCCGATCTGGATCACGTCGGCGACTTCGAGCACGTCGTCGAGATCGCGTAGATCCATCAACTCGGTGACGATCGGCAGCCCGGTCTCCCGCTTGGCGTCGGCGAGCAGCCGCAACCCCTCCTGCCCGAGACCGTGGAATGCGTACGGCGAGGTGCGCGGCTTGTAGGCGCCGCCGCGGAGCATCGCGGCGCCGGCGTCGCCGACCGCGTGCGCGGTCTGGAGCAGCTGCTCGCGCGACTCGACCGTGCACGGCCCGGCGATCATCGCGAAGTGCTCGCCTCCGAGCTTGCGCCCGGCGATCTCGAGCACGGTTCGGCGGCCGTCGCGGAACTGCGAGGAGGCGAGCTTGTAGGGCTTGAGGATCGGGACCATGCGGTCGACTCCGGGGGCTCCCTCGAGGTCGATCCGGGCGATGTGCTCGCGGTCGCCGATCGCGCCGATCACTTTCAGCTCGCTGCCGTCGACCACGTGGGCCCGGGCGCCGACGGACTCGACTCGCTCGATGACGGCTTCCACCTCCTGTTCGGTGGCCGTCGGTTTCATCACGATCATCATTTCTCTGGTCCTCTCTGCGAAATCGAACTCTAGGGAAGGGGGTGCTCGGGGGCCGGCGCGGCGGCGCAAGCCGGGGCGGGACGGGTACGGCGCTCGGCTTGTTCGGAGCGAACTCGCGCCAGGAGAGGCTGCGAGCGCAGGGGTGCAGGGCCGAGCGCCTAGCTAAATCGCCAGGACCAGACGCAGGGGCAGCCGGGATAAGCGCAGGTGTGGCTGCCGGGCGTCATCGCACGCGGGGTTCTATCAGAAGGGCCGCGGAGTGCCAAGGCAGACACTCGCTCCGTGATGAAAAAGGTCTGCTATTGCGACCATTTGCATCACACGGCCGCGCCGCGCAGGGCCTCGCCCAGCGCGCTGACGAACCGCTCGTTCTCGGGCCCGGTCCCGACCGTGACCCGCAGCGCCCGCTCGCGCCCGAGCGAGACCCCGGCGCGCACCAGCACGCCGCGGTCACGCAGGCCGGCGACCAGCGTCGGCTCGTCGCAGTCCTCGGGCAGGTGCAGCCAGATGAAGTTCGCGTCGGACTGAGCCACCCACAGACCGAGCTCGCGGGTCCCCTCCTCGAGCTCGAGCCGGCCCGCGATCGTCTGCGTCACGCGCTCCTCGACGGCGTCCTGGTGCTTGAGTGCCTCGACGGCGCCCGCCTGGGCGGCGGCATTGAGGTAGAACGGCTGGCGCAGCTGGTCGACGGCGGTGCGGAACGACTCAAAGGCGCACAGCGCGTAGCCGACGCGCAGCGCCGCGAGCCCGTAGACCTTCGAGAACGTCCGCAGCAGGACCAGGTTCGGGTAGCGCCGCAGCAGCTCCACCGAGGCGTAGGTGTCGCCGAGGCTGAGCGCGAACTCGCAGTAGGCCTCGTCGAGGATCACGCACACGTGCTTGGGCACCCTGTCGAGGAACTCCTCGATCCGGTCCAGGCCGACCGACGTCGAGGTCGGGTTGTTCGGGTTGCAGATCAGCACCAGCCGGGTGGCGACCGTGATCTCGGCGGCGATCGCGTCGAGGTCGTGGCGGTCGTCGTCGTCGAGCGGCACCTCGATCGCGCGAGCTCCCGAGGCGGCCGCGAGGTGCGGGTACACGCTGAACGCCGGCCACGCGTAGACGACCTCGGCGCCGGGCTCGAGCAGTGCCTCGCCGGCGGCCAGCAGGATGTCGCAGGACCCGTTGCCCAGCGCGATCCGCTCCGGCGGGATCCCGTAGCGATTCGACAGGGCGCGGCGCAGCGGCACGTACGCGGGGTCCGGATAGCGGTTGGCGCCCGTGAGCACCGAGGCGGCCGCCTCGACCACCTCGGGCAGCGGCTCGAAGCAGGACTCGTTGGAGGCGAGCATCGCCATGTCGGCGCCGAGGTCGTACCCGGACGCCACCGGGTAGGAGGGAATCCGGCGGATCCTCTCAGCGAACTCGAGCGGGCTCATCCGGCCCCTATTGTGCCGACTCGAGGTCGGCCCTGAGCGTGCGGGCGTTCCCCAGGTAGACATGACGCGGCTCGTGGTCGTCGTCGGCGTAGTAGTGGACCATCACCCGGATCACGCTCGGCAGCGACCCCGGCACGGGGATCTCGCGGGCGCACAGCAGCGGCACCCGGTGCAGGCCCAGCCGCCGCGCCGCAACCGCCGGGAACTCCGCGTCGAGGTCATCGGTCAGCGTGAAGATGCAGCTGACCATCCGGTTGGCCTCGAGCTCGTTGCGCGCGATCAGCTCGCGCATCAGCGCGTCGGTCGCGGCGATGATCGCCTGCGGTTCGTTCGCCGCGACGGTATTAGCTCCGCGAAGGGCGAACAGGCGCACGGCGCGGGATTGTGCCAGACCGCTACCGGGCGGTCGCCGACTCGTCAGTAGTCCGGGTCCCGCGGACCCGTTCGGCTGCCGGCCAGCTCGTAGACCGCCGCGCAGCCGAAGCGACGCTCGGACGCCACCAGCGAGCCGAGCTCGCGGCGCAGGTTGCCGCGGGTCGTGCAGTCAGCGAGCACGAACCGAGCGTCGGTGCGGGTCAGCAGCGTGCGGAGCGCGGCCCGGTGCAGCGTGCCGTCGAACAGCCGCTGGGCGACCACCGACCGTCCCGTGCAGTCGGGCTCTGACCACAGGCAGTCGCCCAGCAGCGTGTTGCGACCGGTGATCCCGGGGACGGTCGAACCCAGATAGCCCTTGGTGATCACACCGCCGGGCGTGGGGTTGTGCGCCAGGTAGTTCAGCGCGTCGCGCTCGTCGGCGAAGGATGAAGTTGCCGTTGCCGGCGGTCGGCCTGGCCAGCGTCGAGGCGTAGTAGAGCTCGTAGCCGGTGGCCGGGATCGCGAACGCCACCACCAGGATCCCGCCGACCAACCGGGCGCGCGGGATCCGAGTGAAGCCGATGCTCTGCAACCCCTCGATCGCCAGCACCGACAGCGGGAACGTGATCCCCTGAAAGGAGTGAAGCGGCGTCGCGGCGACGCCGGTGCCCGATACCACGTAGACCCCGAACGCGACCAGCGGCCAGCAGCGCGTGGCGGCCGCCAGGAACGTCCGCGGTCGATGGCGGTAGGCCAGCGCCGCCGGGATCATCAACGGCAGGATCGCGATCACGATCGCGGCCAGCGGGAACGAGTGCTTGCTCGACTCGCGCGCCAGGTGCCAGGCGATGTCCGCCCGGGTGAGGATCACGTAGTAGAGCAGGGGCAGCGCGGTCAGCCCGATGCTGACCACCGCGAGCCAAACCCGCGAGCGGGTGACCGGCCGGGTGCGCCAGAGGACGAGCTCTGAGGCGACGATCAACGCGATCAGCGCCTCGCCCTGCCACGGGTGCAGCAGGCTCGCCGCCGCTCCGAGCAGGCCGGGCACCCAGCTGATCCGCCCCTCGCGCGACGCCTTGTCGTAGGTCAGCAGCCCGCCGGCCAGCGCGGCCAGCGCGATCAGCCCGTAGGTGTAGCCCCAGGACAGGAACCCGGGCCACAGGTCGCCGAGCACGCCGACGGTCCCGAACACGACCGTGAAGCAGCCGAAGAACAGGATCAGCACCAGCGCCGCCCGGCGCGGCCACAGCCCGGTGAGGCTGCGCCGCGCGAACGCGCGCGCCGCCCAGAAGCAGGTCACGACCGCGACCGGCTTCCACAGCAGCAGCGACAGCCACGGCGCCATCCCCAGCGCCGTCAGCCCGGCCGAGATCAGGACGGCCGGTTGGAAGTAGTCGTGCGGCGTCGGGTGAAGGACGTACAGGTTCGACGACAGCACATGGTTGGAGGCGTCGCGGATCCAGGACAGGTACTGCTGCTGATCGACGATGTAGACGCCGTCGGTGCCGGTCCACACCCGGTGATCGACGATCACATGCCACAGGTCGAGCCCCAGCACCCACAGCGAGATGAGCCCGAACACCGCCAGGACCGACAGGTCGAAGCGGTCGATGCGGGGCGCACGAGGCTGTGTCCGGACGTGCGTCGAGTCGCGATCCAGGACCGTCTCAGGCGCGCCGGCGACTTCCGTCTCAGCGCGCATAGACCCGCGACGCTAACACCGCACCGGTAACCACGACGTCAAACGGCTATTTCTCGAGCTTCTGCTGAAGCACCTGCGAGGCGTGCCCAGCAGGCGTGTTGAGCGGGTTCAGGCCGTGCGCGAACAGGAACATGTCGGTCACCGGCATGAACGTCAGCACCAGGAACACGGTCAGCCCGAGCGCCGCCTGGCGCAGCCGCAGGTTCGTGCTCAGCGCCGCCAGCGGCAGCACCCACACCACGTACCACGGGACCAGCCAGGCGAGGCTGAGGATCAGCGCGAACGTGGCCCAGCCGGCGCCCGACAGCCAATCGCGCGGGCGCCGGATCAGCAGCGCGACGACGACCACCAGCGCGACGTTGCAGAAGCGCAGCACGCCGTGGGTCCCACCGCCGAGCCCGGCGACGAGACCGAACAGGTTCGGGAAGCTCCAGTTGGTCAACAGCGTGGCCTGGTCGGACAGGTTCGGAAGCGCGAAACCGAACAGCGCCAGGTCGATCGCCAGCAGCGGGATCCCCGCGATCACGCAGCCCTCGATGATCCGCCGGCGTCTGATGTTGGGCCGCGCGGCAATCAGCAGGAACGGCAGGATCAGGCCCGCGGTGAACTTGACCGCGATCGCGACCATCACCATCGCACCGGCCGAGCGGTCGCGGTGGGACAACATCAGTGCCACGGCGGCGGTCGACGGCACCAGCATGAAGAAGTCGTTGTGGAAGCCCGGGATCGCGTACATCAGGAAGATCGGGTTGGCGGCGACGAACACGATCGCGAACCGCGGGTCGCGCCCGAGCGCGCGGGCGCACTGGCCGACCAGCCCGATGAAGGTCAGGCTCAGGAGCACGGTGACCACCTTGAGGATCCAGTAGGCGACTGGCACCGGCAGCCACGCCAGCGGATAGGTGAGCGCTGTGAACAGCGGACCGTACGGACTGCGCAGGTGATGCCAGGTGCTGAACCTGTACACCGGGTCGTGCGCCTCCTGGGCGATCACGTTGGTGTACGGGTTCAGGTGGTGCAGGCCACCGAGCCGCGCGTAGCCGAGGTAGTTGAACAGGTCGGTCAGCTGCTGCGGAGGGCTCAGCAGCAGGATCACGTGTAGTGCGATCACCGTGATCACGATCAGCCGCATCGACAGCGTGTTGACCGTGGCCAGCAAGGCGGCGTAGGCGATCAGCATCACTACCAGCACCGCGCTGAACCCGATGTTCAGGCCGTGGGGGCTGCCGAGCAGGTTGCCGAGCGCCCCGTGCAGCACGTGCAGCGGCCCCGCCTCCCAGCTCGGATACGAGACGCTGCTCTGCGGTACCAGCACCGACGACCCCGCGGTCGCGAACGCCACCACGAGGAACGCGCCGACGAGCAGCACCGCGATCGCGCGCTTGCCGCCCAGAGGCTGGAGCGCCCGCTGCAGCCGCGGCAGCGCGCGGTCGACGCCGAGCGACGGGAGCCGCGGAAGCGCGACAGAACCGTCACCGGTTTGCCCGGTGCCGGCACCCGTCACCGACCCCGCGGCGAGCACGGAGTTATCCAGCTGGCCCGAATCTTGGGTCATCTATTAGGAAATACTGCCTTTCGGGACGTGATGACACTTGCGAGCGCCATTGCGATCTGGTTAAGGTCTTCCACGATCTTGACGGCGGCGAACATGCTTTGGATGTTCGCTTCGCGGCCGGACATGCGCGCCACCAACTCCCCCCGACGGCTGGAGGGGCCTGGGTTCTATTCGCGCTGACGGCAGTTGGCGCCTGCCTGCGGTACGTCCGCAAGGACCTGACCCGCACCGTCGTCGGGCACTCAGGACGACGCGGCTGTCGAGCGACGACCTCCTGTTCCAGGGCAGCCCGCGCCCGCGGCCTGCAGCGCGGCGATTTCGTCGGTGCTCAGCTCGCGATGCTCGCCCGGTCGCAGGTCGCCGAGCTCGAGCGGGCCGAACCGCACCCGAGCCAGTGACCGGACGCGGTGTCCGACGGCCTCGCACATTCGCTTGACCTGCCGCTTGCGCCCCTGGTGGATCGTGAGCTCGAGCTCGCGGTCACCCAGCCGCCGCACGCGCGCGGGCGCGGTGGGGCCGTCGTCGAGCATCACCCCCCGACGCAGTGCCCGCAGCGTGGCGTCAGCGATCGGCGGGCCCGCGACGGTCACTCGATAGGTCTTGTCGACCTCGAACCGCGGGTGGGTGAGGCGGTGGGCCAGCTCGCCGTCGTTGGTGAGCAGGATCAGCCCGGTGGTGTCGATGTCGAGCCGTCCCACCGGATACAGCCTGACCTCCGATGCGACCAGCGACACCACCGTGGGGCGGCGTTGCGGGTCGCTCGCGGTCGAAACGACGCCCGCGGGCTTGTTGACCGCGTACACGACGCGCGTCCCGGGCGGGGTCACCGGCTCGCCGTCGACCGCGATCGCGTCACGTTCGTCGACGTCGCGAGCCGGGTCGGTGACCGGGGCGCAGGCGACCGTGACGCGTCCGGCGCGGATCATCTCCTCGCTGGCACGCCTCGAGCCGACCCCGGCGTGGGCTAGATACTTGGCGAGGCGCACGACCCTGCCACCATAGTTGCGATGGACCTGCAACTGCTGAATCGGACGCTCGCCGAGTGGGGCGAGCCACGCTATCGCGCCAACCAGATCTGGCGGTGGACCGCGCGTGGGGCCGGCGGGTTCGACGCGATGACGAACCTCCCGCTGGCGCTGCGCAGCGCGCTCACCGACACCGTGCCGTTCTCGACGCTGACGCTCGAGCACGAGGCCCACTCCTCCGACGGCACCGTCAAGGCGCTGTTCTCCACCCACGACGGCCGGCCGGTCGAGGCGGTGCTGATGCGCTACCGCGACGGCCGCCGCTCACTGTGTCTGTCCTCGCAATCGGGGTGTCCGCTCACCTGCCGGTTCTGCGCGACCGGGCAGATGCGCTTCGGGCGCAACCTGACCGCATCGGAGATCGTCGATCAGGCGCTGCACTTCCGCCGCGTCGACGAGGTCGACCATGCCGTGTTCATGGGCATGGGCGAGCCGATGATGAATCTCGACGGCGTGCTGGGAGCGTGCGAGCGGCTCCCCGAGGTCGGCATCACCCACCGCCGCACCGCGGTCTCGACGGTTGGCTGGATTCCCGGGATCGAGCGGCTGGCGGCGACTCCGATGCCGCTGCGCCTGGCGCTGTCTCTGCATGCGGCCGACGAATCGCTGCGCTCGGAGCTGATGCCGGTCAACGACCGCTACCCGCTGCGCGACGTGCTGGCGGCGTGCCGCGACCACTACGCGCGCAAGCGGCGCTGGGTGTTCGTCGAGTACGTGATGCTCGCCGGCGTCAACGACTCACATGCGCAGGCCTCGCAACTGGCCGGCGTACTCGACCCGTCGATCTTCAAGGTCAACCTGATCCCGTTCAACCCGACCGGTTCGGAGTTCCAGGGCTCGAGCCCGAAGGCGATCGAGGCCTTCAAGGACGAGCTCGAACGCCATGGGCTGATCGCGACGGTGCGGCTCACCCGTGGGCGCGACATCGACGCCGCCTGCGGGCAGCTGGCGGCCGCCCCGGCGCGCGCAGTCAACTAATCCTGCTTCCGAAGGCTTGCCCGCGGCCGGCTCGCGCCCATACAGTCGCGTCCGTGAGCGAGTACGAGCTGCGCAATCTCGAGGCCGGCCGGGCAGCGACGCTGGCCAAACTGTGCGAGGCGATCGTGCCGGGCAGCGAGCGGGTCGGCCCGGTCGTCTACATCGACGCGCTGATGTCGACGATGCCGGCGGGCCAGCGCGAAGCCGTGCTCGGCTCGATCGACGCGCTGGCCGATGCCGCGAACCAGGGCGAGCCGGCCCTACGCGGACACGCCGCCGAGCCCGAGTTCCTGCTGATCCGCGCGCTCGCGATCGAGGCGTTCTACAGCGACTTCGTCGCTCCGGGCGCTCCCGGTCCGGGCGCCTACCACGAGATCGACTTCCACTCGCCGCTGGCGATGCGGATCGCCAAGGACTGGTCGTTCATGGGGATCGGGGCGTGAGCGAGCGCTTCGAGGTAGTGGTCGTGGGGTCCGGCGCGGGCGGCGGCGTCGTCGCCGGGGAGCTGGCCGCGAAGGGCCGGTCGGTGCTGCTGCTCGAAGCCGGTGGGCACCACACCGCCGAGGAGTTCGTGCGCTGGGAGGCGCGAGCCGGGCACGACCTGTGGTGGCCGTTGCGATTCGCGTTCCCCGCGGGCGATCCCGGGCTCGGGCCGGTGGTGCTGATCGGCGGGCGCTGTGTCGGCGGCAGCACCACGATCAACACCAAGGTCGCGCTGCGGGCGTCCCAGCGCGAGCTCGACAAGTGGCACGCCGCCAGCGGGCTGCGCAACGAGCGCGGCGAGCCGATCTCCCGGGCCGATCTCGACCCGTATTACGACCGGGTCGAGCGGTACCTGGGGGTGCGCGAGCGGACCGACTGGGACCTCAAGCGGTGCGTCCAGACGGCCAAGCGCGGCTTTCAGGCGGTCGGCGCGCAGCTCGAGCCGGTCTCGATGTACACCGACGAGAACTGCGGCCAGTGCGGGTCGTGTCTGCAGGGGTGCCCGACGAACTCCGGCAAGTCGACGCTGAACACCTACATCCACCATCAGCTCGCCGGCGGCGCGCTGACCCTGCGCCCGGAGTCCACGGTGCAGCGGATCGTGATCGAGGACCGCGGCGGCGGCGCCGAGGCCACCGGCGTGCAGTACACCGGCGCGGACGGCGCCCGCCACGAGGTCGACGCCGACGCGATCGTGGTTGCGTGCGGGTCGCTGTCGACGCCGTTGCTGCTGCTGCGCTCCGGGGTGCCCAACGAGATGATCGGCCGGACGCTCGGCCTGCACCCGGCCCAGTTCGTGTTCGGGCTCTTCGACGAGCCCCAGGACTCGCACATGGTCGCGCCGATCACCAGCCATTGCAGCCAGTTCGCCGCCGACGACGCCGGCGGGTTCGTGGTCGAGGCGGTGACCGTGCAGGATCCGATCGGGTTCGCCGCGAGCCTGTGCGACGAGCAGGGTCCGATGTGGGGCCAGCCGCTGGTCGACGCGGTGCGTGACTACCGGCGGTGGGTCGGATTGCTCAACATGTCAAACGACGACAACAACGCGCGGGTCGAGCTCGACCCCGACGGCGGCGAGCGGTTCGTGTGCGACTTCCAACCCCACGAGCTCGACCGGATCCGCGGCGCGCTCGAGCTCTCGCGCCGGGTGCTGGAGGCCGCCGGCGCCAAGCGGATCCTGTGGTCGTCGCTGGCGACCACGCATATGCAGGGCAGCTGCCGGATGGGTAGCGACCCGTCCAACTCGGTGGTCGACAACCGTTGTGAGTCCCACGAGGTAAAGCGCCTGTACGTAGGCGACAGCTCGCTGATCCCGCGCACGCTGTCGGTGAACCCGTCGCTGACGATCATGGCGCTGGCCACTCGGCTGGCCGAGCACCTGCACGCCAACGCCAGCGGCTACCTCAGCGGCAGCGCAGTACGCCGCTTAGCCGTGTCGGGTTCGCTGCGTCCGTGGACGGGACAGCCTCGCCGGGGCGCGCCTCGAGCCGCCCACCTGCTCAACGTCCCGTTGGAGGCGTTCGCGGGTCAGCTGGGACGTTGAACGTCCCAGGTGGCGAACGTCCCGGTGCGATCCAAGCGTTCGAGTGGGCGGTACACGCGGTTAGGCGCCTCGGGCTCGCTGCCGTTGGCGGAAGGGACCGCCTCCCGGACGGCCCCCCCCCGGCGCGCGCCTCACCCGCCCGCAGGAGCCGCTCGCGCAACTCCTGCTCGAGCTCGGGTTCGGGGTCGAACTCGCTGATCTCGGGAAGCTCCTGGAGCGAACTCAGGCCGAACAGCCGCAGGAACAGCTCGGTGGTCCGGTACAGGACCGCGCCGAACTGCGACCGGCCGGCCTCCTCGATCATCCCGCGCTCGAGCAGGGTCGCGGCCGCCGACTCCGCGCCGACCCCGCGGATCCGCGCGATCTCGGGCCGCGAGACCGGTTGCAGGTACGCGATGATCGCGAGCGTCTCCGCCTGCGCCGGGGTCAGCGGCGGCGTCCGCGGGCGGGCCAGCAGCCGCCGCGCCGCGTCCTCGGAGTCGGGATGGCTCGACAGCGCGTACCCGCCGGCGAGCTCGCGCAGGACCAACCCGCGGCGCTCGTACTCGTAGTGCTCGCGGAGCTTCTCGACGGCGGTCACCGCCTCGTGCAGCTCGACGCCGGTGGCGTCGGCCAGTGCCGCCGCGGTGACCGGTTCGGCGCTCAGGAACAGCAGCGACTCGATCGTGCGTTCCAGTGTCGCGTCGGGAGAACTCATCCGGCAGCGCTCAGTCTGCTCGCTGGGACGGCCGCCACCGCCTGCACGGTGATCTCCCCGAACGGCTCGCCCTGGATCCAGGTCGCCTCGCCCTGCTTGTAGAGCTCCAGCAGCGCGAACAGCGTGACCGCCACCGTCACCCGATCCTCGCGCGCAACCGCCTCGTCAAAGCTGAACGTGCCGCGGCGCAACAGCGAGCGCAGCAGCGCCAGACGCTCGCCAACCGTGACCTTGGTGGCGCCCATATGCCGGACGTCGACGGGCTCGGGCAGACGTAGCAGATCGCCGATCGACCGGGCCAGCACCGCGGGGTCGTACACGGCCGCGGCATCCTGCAGCGGCGCGCGGCGCAGCGACGGTGGCAGCGGGGCCGAGCGGAACCGGTAGCCGGACTGCTCCGCCAGCCGCTGCTGCAGGTGGTTGGCGGCAGCGCGGTAGCGGTGGGCGTCGAGCAGGCGGGCCAGCAGCTCCTCCGCGGCCTCACCGGGATCGAGCTCGATGATCTCCTGCTCCTCGCCAGGCAGCAGCAGCCGCGACTTCAGTTCCAGCAGGGCCGCGATCAGCACCAGGAACTCGGTCGCGGCTTCGAGCTCGAGCTCGCCGCGCTGGTCGAGATGGTCGATATAGGCGATCACGATCTCGGCCAGATCGACCTCCAGCAGGTCGATCTCCTCCCGGAGGATCAGCGTCAACAGCAGGTCGAACGGTCCGGCGAACACGTCGAGGTCGAGCTCGAGGTCAACGAGACGCATGTTCTGAAGACGTTATCGGGCGCGCCGGACCGGTCCGACGCCCATCACCCGTCGCACGTCGGCCACGGTGCCCGAGGCGATCGCCCGGGCCTTGTCGGCTCCCTCGGCCAGGATCGTCTCCAGGCGCGCCTCGTCGCCGCGCAGCTCGGTGTAACGCTCGCGCACCGGCGCGAGGTACTCGACCACGGCATCGGCCACGGCCTGCTTGAACGCGCCATATCCCGAGCCGTCGAACTCGCGCTGAACTTCCTCCGGAGTCACGCCGCGCACCGCCGACAGGATCTCGATCAGGTTCGAGATCCCGGCCTTGTCGGGGCCACGGACCACGTCTGAGCCCGAATCGGTCACCGCCGAGCGGATCTTCTTGGCGACCGTCTTGGGGTCGTCGAGGACCAGCACCGTGCCCTGCTCACTGCCGCCGGTGGTCGACATCTTGCGGTCGGGGAACTGCAGGTCCATGATCCGGGCGCCGACCTCGGGGATCCTCACCTCGGGCACGACCAGCGTGTCACCGAACCGGGCGTTGAAGCGCTCGGCCACGTCGCGCATCAGCTCGACGTGCTGGCGCTGGTCGTCGCCCACCGGAACCTCGTGGGCCCGATAGGCGAGCACATCGGCCGCCTGCAGCATCGGATAGATGAACAGCCCCGCGGACACCAGCTCGCGCTGGGAGCCGGATTTCTCCTTGAACTGGGTCATCCGGTTCAGGTCGCCGAACGCGGTCACGCTCGACAGCAGCCAGCACAGCTCGGTGTGCTCGTGCACGTCGCCCTGGCGAAAGAAGATGCACCGGTCCGGGTCCAGGCCGGCGGCCAGCAGTGTTGCCGCGGTGTCGTACACGGACTCGCGCAGCGCCGCCGGCTCGTAGGCGACCGTGATCGCGTGCAGGTCGACCACGCAGTAGATCGCGTCGCCGCGGTCCTGGCCGGCCACGTACTGCGTGATCGCTCCGATGTAGTTGCCCAGGTGCTTGCGGCCGGTGGGCTGGATCCCCGAGAAGATGCGCATCGCGGATGCGCAGGCTAGTCGATGATCAGGGGACGAGCGTGCTTGATGGCCGGGCGCTCGACCCCGGCGACGCGCCGCCGCGCCGGCGGTCGGACGACAGCGCCCAGGCGGCGATCAGCCCGGCGATCCCGCCGGACAGGTGTCCCTGCCAGGACACGTGCCCCTGGGGCACCAGGCTCGACAGAAGCGCGGTTCCGAATACGGCGACCACGACCGCTCCGACCAGCAGCTCGAGCATGTTGCGGTTGAAGAAGCCGCGCGCCAGCAGGTAGGTGGCGTAGCCGAACACGACGCCGCTGGCGCCGACCACAACCGTCCCCGATGAGGACAGCAACCATGTGCCCAGCCCGCCGAGCACGATCACGATCGCGGTCACGGCGGCCAGCCGGCGCACGCCCTCGAACGCGATGATCAATCCCAGGAACACGAACGGGATCGTGTTGCCGATCAGGTGCGCCCAGCTGGCGTGCAGGAACGGCCCGGTGAGGATTCCCCACAGCCGGTCGACGTTGTGGGGCCAGATCCCGTCTCGGTCGAGCGCGTAGTGGTCGAACGAGTTGATCAGCTGCACGATCCACATGACCGCCACCAACCCGATCAACAGCTCGATCCCGGCCTGGCGGTCGGGGCCGCGGGCGGCCGGCAGCTTGCGCTTGCGGTCGGGGCTGGTGACGCTCATGGGCCAAATATAGACCTGGCGATCCCCTGCCCAGACGGGTTCTTCAGCTATTCATATCGAGTACTTCGAGCGCGACCGCCAGCGCCACCTGCGCCCGCTTCTCGATCGCGGGCTCGAGCACGAACTCCTGCGGCGTATGGGCCCCGCCTCCACGCGGGCCGAGCCCGTCGATCGTGATCGGGACGGTCGCCGCGAAATGGCTGGCGTCGCTGGCGCCACCGCGCGCGGCACCGATGATCGGCCGCCCCAGTCGCGTCGAGGCGCGCTGCAGCAGCGGGCGGGTGGTGTCGATCGCGTCCATCCCCGGCCAGTGCCGCTCCATCGACGCCTCGAGCGCGACGCCGTTGACGTTGGCCGGGACGGCCGAGAGGACGGCGTCGAACGCGTCCAGCCGGTCGGCGCGCATGTCGAACAGCAGCTCGCCCGCCGCCGGGACGACGTTGAACGCGTCGCCCGAGCGCATCACGGTCGGGACCACGCTGAGGTGCTGGGGGCCTCCGGGGTCATGGTGGCCGGAGAGCTCGAGCGCGGTGGCGGCCAGGCCCAGCAGCGCGTTGCGGCCCTGGTCGGGAGCGCTGCCCGAGTGCGCGGCTCGCCCGGCGGCTCTGACCCGGAGCGTCCCCGCGGCCTTGCGACGGACGATCACGGCCTCGTCACCGGCGGACGTCAGCTGCCCGGCCTCGAAGCACAGGCACGAGTCATAGCCGGCAAACCGCGGAGCATGGACGAACGGAGACGTCCGCCACTCCTCGTCGGTGACGAGCACTACCGCGAGCTCCTCGAAGCACTCGGGTCGCTCGGCCAGCTCGCGCGCCAATCCCAGCGAGAGCACCACCCCGCCCTTCATGTCAGCGGTGCCGGGGCCGTACAGGCGGTCGCCGTCGCGGCGCAACGGCGCGTGCGAGTCGTGGGCGATCACGGTGTCGACGTGGCCGAGCAGCATCATCCGGCCCGAGCCGGTCCCCGACACCGTCGCCACCAGGTCCGCGGCGCTCCCGTGCGTGGAGCACGGCACCCGCTGCACCTGCGCCTGCTCGGGCAGCAGCGCGACGCACAGGGCGATCGCCTCCTCGGCGCCGCCGACGTCGCCCGATGGCGACGAGATCGCCACCAGCGCGTCGAGCTCGCGCGGAGCGCGTTTGGCGATCGCGGCGGCGCCGGTTTCGATCAGCGCGTCCACGCGCCCTCCCGCGATCGGACCTCGGTCAGCACGTCCGCGGCGCTGAGTGACCGTGGCCGCAGACCCTCGCGCGCGGCCTGCGCGCCAAGCCGGGTCAGCGCCTCGTTGATCGGAGTGGCGACGCCGTGCAGTCGGCCCAGCAGGACGATCTCGCCGTTGAGGTAGTCGGTCTCGACAGCGCCCGTGCCCCGTCGCAGGCTCTGCCAGGTCGATGAGCCGGGACGCTGATCGCGACGGACGCCCATCCGATCCCAGCGCTCGCGACACGTCGGTGACCTCGTCGGCCTCGTGGTCGATCCCGGCGGCGCGGAGCACCTCGCTGCCCTCGTCGCGGGCGCCATCGGCCAGCCGGTCGGCGTCGGGACCCTCGGCGAACATCGCGTCGACCGCGTTGGCGAGGTTCAGGACCAGCTTGGCGTACTTCAGCCGCATCACGTCCTCGGACACGTGCGATGAGAAGCGCGCCGCCTCCAGCGCCTGCGAGGTCTGCTGGGCACGCGCGCCGGAGCCCGACGGGTAGCGACCGAGGTCGACAATCCCGGTCAGCTTGGTGGCGTGCGCCTGGACCACCCCTGGCTCGAGGTGCGCGGCGGGCAGCATCACGACCGCGCCGTACACGTGCTCGAACAGCCGCAGCGCGGACCGCTCGTTGTCGACGCCGTTCTGGAGGCACACGATCGCGGTGCGCGCCGGCGCGCACGCCGCCAGGGCGCTCAGCGCCCCCGCCGTGTCCTGGCTCTTGACCGCCAGCAGCACCACGTCGTCGGGCCCCCAGCGCAGCGCGCTCGGCGTGTCGGCGACGTTCAGCTCCAGCAGCGTCTCGCCGGCGGGCTCGACCAGCGTCAGGCCACGGTCGCGGATCGCCTGGTAGTGGGCGCCGCGGGCGATCACGGCGACGTTCCGGCCCGCCTGATGCAGGCGCGCGGCGACGACTCCGCCGACCGCGCCCGCGCCGTAGACGACGAATCGCATCCGGGCGTCAGAGCGGCTGCCGGATCACGGGACGCCGGGCCGCGCCGGCCTCGTCGAGCCGGCGGACCGGGGTGGTGTACGGCGCGTTGCGCGCGACCTCGGGATCGTCCTTGGCCTCGCGCAGCACCTCGGCCACGACCGCGGCGAACCGATCCAGCGTCTCCTTGGTCTCGGTCTCGGTCGGCTCGATCAGCAGCGCCTCTTCCACGATCAGCGGGAAGTAGACCGTCGGCGGGTGTACGCCGTAGTCGAGCAACCGCTTGGCCAGGTCGAGCGTGCGGATCTTCAGCTCCTGCTTCATCGGGCCGCCGGAGAGCACGAACTCGTGCATGCACAGCCGGTCGTAGGCGACCGGCAGATACTCCATCACGCCCTCGCGACGCAGCGCCGCCAGCAGGTAGTTGGCGTTGAGCACCGCGACCTCGGACATCTCGCGCAGCCCGGCCGCGCCCAACGACCGGATGTAGGCGTAGGAGCGAACGAACACGCCGTAGTTGCCCTGGAACCCGCGCAGCCGGCCGATCGACTTGGGCCGGTCGTAGTCGAGGTCGTAGAACGCGTCTGAGCCGTTGCCCGACGGGTCGGCGCCGTTGCCGGCCGAGCCGCGGCGCACCACCTGCGGCCGGGGCAGGTAGGGCTCCAGCCGCTCGGACACGGCCACGGGCCCCGCCCCCGGGCCGCCGCCCCCGTGGGGCTGGGTGAACGTCTTGTGCAGGTTGAAGTGCACGATGTCGAAGCCCATGTCGCCGGGCCGCGAGAGCCCCACGATCGCGTTGAGGTTGGCCCCGTCGTAGTAGAGCGTCGCCCCGACCCCGTGGACGATCCGCTCGATCTCCTCGATCCCGGGCTCGAATACGCCGAGCGTCGACGGGTTGGTGAGCATCAGGCAGGCGACGTCCTCGTCGGCTTTGGCGCGGAGGTCGTCGAGGTCGACGTTGCCGTGCGCGTCGGTGCCGACCTTGACCACGTCGTAGCCGGCCATCGAGACCGTCGCGGGGTTGGTGCCGTGCGCGGTGTCGGGCGTCAGCACCTTCGTGCGGGTCTCGCCGTGGTCCTCGTGCAGCGCGCGGGTCAGTAACACGCCCGCCAGCTCACCGTGCGATCCCGCCGAAGGTTGCAGCGACACGTGCGGCAGTCCGGCGATCTCCGACAGCGACCGCTGCAGGCGCCACATCAGCTCGAGCGCGCCCTGGGCCCGACTGGGATCCTGGAACGGGTGCAGGGCGCTGTGTCCCGGGAGCGCCGCAACCCGCTCGTGCAGCTTCGGGTTGTGCTTCATCGTGCAGGACCCCAGCGGGTAGAAGCCGGTGTCGAGGTCGAAGTTGCGCTTCGACAGCCGGTTGTAGTGGCGGACGATCTCGGGCTCGGCGACCTCGGGGAGCCGCGGTGGGTCCGAGCGGCGCAGCGACGCCGGCAGCAGCTCGTCCAGTGGCCGCTCGGGCACGTCGAGCTTGGGCGCCACGAACGCACGGCGCCCCTCGCGCGAGCGCTCGTAGATCGTGAGCTCGTCGTCGGCGGCGCGGATCATGCTCCCGCCTCCACCGGCTCAGAGCGGCTCGTCACCGCGCCGGCCAGCACCTCGGCCAGGCGGTCGATCTCGGCCCTGGTGCGCCGCTCGGTGATCGCCACCAGCAGGCCGTCCTCGAACTCGGGATAGTCGCGGCCGAGCGGATAGCCGGGGTTGATGCCCTGCTCCCGGCAGCGGGCCAGCACGCCCTGCACCGGGGCATCGAGCCGTACCGCAAACTCGCGTACCACCGGCTGGGCGTGCAGCGCGGTGACGCCGTCGATCTGCTCCAGACGCTCGCGGGCGTAGGCGGTTCGCTGCAGCATCAGCTCGACCAGCTCGACGATCCCGCGCCGACCCAGCCAGCTCATGTAGATCACGCCGGCCAGCGCGTTCAGCGCCTGGGCGGTGCAGATGTTCGAGGTCGCCCGCTCGCGGCGGATGTGCTGCTCGCGCGTCTGCAGGGTCAGCACGAATCCGCGCTTGCCGTCGACGTCGCGGGTCTCGCCTGCGATCCGACCCGGCATCCGGCGCATCAGCGCCTGGGTCGCGGCGAAGAAGCCGAACGACGGGCCGCCGAAGTCCAGCCGGTTGCCCAGCGACTGGCCCTCGCCGACGACGAGGTCGGCCCCGCACTCGCCCGGTGGGCGCAGCAACGCCAGCGGCAGCGGGTCGCACGAGCAGATCGTCAGCGCGCCGGCCTCGCGCGCGGCCCGGGCCATCGGCTCGATGTCCTCGACCGCGCCGAGGAAGTTCGGTTGGGCGAGCACCACCGCGCTGACGTCGTCGGACAGCTCGGGCAGCTGCGTGACGCCGTCGACGAGCGGGGCCTCGACGATCTCCGAGCCCCAGGCGTGAGCAAGCGTGACCAGCGCCTCGCGCGCATGTGGATGCACCCCGCGGGAGACGACGAACTTGCCGCGGTCGTTGGCGAGCTTGGCCACGTAACCGGCGGCGGCAACCGCGCTCGGACCTTCGTACACCGAAGCGTTGGAGACCGGCAGGCCGGTCAGCTCGGAGATCGCGGTCTGGTACTCGAACATCGCCTGGAGCCCGCCCTGTGAGATCTCGGGCTGATACGGCGTGTACGGGGTCAGGAACTCCGAGCGCTCGATGATCGATTCGACCAGCGCCGGTACGTAATGGTCGTACATGCCCGCGCCCAGGAAAGACACCTCGTCCTCGCACGACACGTTGCGCGCCGCCAGCGCCTTGAGCTCGCCGAGCACCTCCAGCTCGGACAGCCCCTCGTCGAACTCGAGCTCCCGGCCCAGGCGCAGTCCGGCGGGGATGTCGGAGAACAGCTCCTCGATCGACCCGACGCCGATCGCGTCCAGCATCTCCCGTCGATCGGAGTCGGTGGCCGAGGTGTAGCGCGTCATGATCGGCGTGCCGTCCGGTGCATCAGAGGGTCGCCTCGTACTCCGCCGAGCTCATCAGCGCCTCGGCCTCAGAGGGGTCAGACAGCTTGACCCTGACCAGCCAGCCCTGCCCGTACGGATCCTCGTTGATCGTCTCGGGCGTCTCGCCGAGGGCATCGTTGACCTCGACGACCTCGCCGGACATCGGCGCGAACACGTCCGACACCGCCTTGACCGACTCGATCTCGGTGTAGGCCTGATCCTTGGCCACCTGAGCGCCGACCTTCGGCGGGTCGAAGAACACGACCTCGCCGAGCGCGTCCTGGGCGTACCAGGTGATCCCGAAGGTCGCGTTCTCGTCGTCGATCCGAGCCCAGTCGTGCTCGGGGTGATACCTGAGGTCGTCCGGATAGCTGGCTTCTGCCATTCAGGATCCCTTTCGGTGGCTTCGTGAGTAAAGAGGCTTTGACTCGATCAGGGCAGACCTCGTTCTACCCCGCACGTCGATCTCGATCTTCCCGCCGACCTCGGCGCGGTCCGCCGGCACGTATGCCATCCCGATCCCCTGTCGGCGACACGGCGAGAACGTCCCGCTGGTGACCACGCCGCCGCCCACCACCGGGTTGCCCTGGCGCGCGATCCCGGCTCCCTCGATCGCGAACGGCACCAGCTTCTCCGCCGTCGCGCCGCTGCGCGCGGCCGCGACCGACTCGGATCCGATGAAGCCGGTCGCTTCCCGGCAGCACCAGCCCAGGCCGGCCTCGATCGGCCCACGGTCCTGGCTCAGATCGTTGCCGTACAGGTGAAAGCACGCCTCCAGGCGCAGCGTGTCGCGCGCGCCCAGGCCGGTCGGGGTGGCCCCGGCCGCGACTACCGCATCCCATACGTCGCCGGCGCAGGACGGGTCCATCAGCAGCTCCACCCCGTCCTCGCCGGTGTAGCCGGTGCCGCACACCAGCATCGGCGCGCCGGCGATCGAGCGCTGGCAGCAGTGCATCCGCGTCGGCAGGTCACCGTCGCTCAACGACCGCACCAGCTCGCGGGCGCGCGGGCCCTGGACGGCGAGCATCGCGTACTCGGGCTGACGGTCGATCACGTCGACGTCGAACTCGGAGGCATGCTCCTGCAGCCACGCCAGGTCGCTGTCGTGGTTGGCCGCGTTGGTCACGGTCAGGTAGTGGCACTCGGCCAGCCGGTAGGAGAACAGGTCGTCGAGCACGCCGCCGTCGTCGCGGCACAGCAAGCTGTACTGGGCGCCGCCCTCGGGGAGCCGGCGCACGTCGTTGGTGACCAGCCGCTGCAGGAACTCGAATGCCTGAGGGCCGCGGGTTTCGACCTGTCCCATGTGCGAGACGTCGAAGATTCCCGCGTCGCGGCGGACCGCCAGATGCTCCTCCTGGATCCCGGCGTACTGAACCGGCATCTCCCACCCCGCGAACGGGACAAGCTTGGCGCCCGCTGCGGCATGACGCTCATACAGCGGGGTGCGGCGCAGTGACGTCTCGGCGGTGGATGACACCGAGACGTCAGGCTAGTACACGCCCGTCGGTGCGCGCGGAGCCGACGAGCTCAGAGACCGCTGTGGGCGGCCGGCCGGCGCTTGCGCGCGACCGGGCCGATCTGCACCGTCTGGTGGAAGATCTGCGAGACCACCGCGAACGAGGGTTTGTGCCGACCCGCCTGGTCGACCACTCCCTTCTCGTTCAGCGGCGAGTCCGGGCGGGGGTTGCCTCCGTTGTAGCCGGGCCACGCCCAGTAGTCCTGCAGCGCGAAGTACATCGCGCCCGACAGATACGGCTTGGACGCGAACACGTTGAGGTGGTAGGCGGTCGTGTCTGACTGGAACTCGTAGGTGCCGCGCTCCTCGACCGGTCCGTCACGGTTGGCGTCAAACCCGAACTCGGTGACCATCAGCGCCTTGGTCGGGTAGCAAGCGTGGACGAAGTCCAGGAACGGCCCGAGCGCGTCGCGATCGTCGTTGCCACCGCCGCCGGCACTGAACCAGCCGAAGTACTCGTTGTCGCCGATCACGTCCAGCGGCGCGTACGCGGACTGGCAGGCGACCCCCGGCCAGTTGCTGACCGCCATCCCCACGGGCCGCGTGGGGTCGAGCTTGTGGGCCAGCGCCGCGGAGCTCGAGATGTAGCGCGCTTCGTTCCCGGTCACCGGCGTCGGCAGCTCGTTGCCGATGCTCCACAACATCACCGACGGATGGTTCTGATTGGCGAGGATGTTGTTCTTCAGGAACGCGTGCGCGTTGGCCAGCCACCCGCGCTGGCCCAGGTATGCGTTGTTGACCTGGTAGACGGGGATCTCCGACCACAAAAGGATCCCGTCGCGATCGGCCATCTCCTCGATCTGGGGGTTGAGCGGGTAGTGGGCGCGGATCACGGTCGCGCCAAGCTCGCGGATCCAGCCGACCAGGCTGCGCATGTCGGCGGTGTCGATCGCGGCGCCCTGGGCGGCGTCCTGCTCGTGGATGTTGAACCCGCGGACGTCGAGGGGCCGTCCGTTGAGCTCGAGGCGACCGCCGACGACGGTCAGGCTCCGGATCCCGCTCTCGGTCGTATAACCGCCCAGCCGGTGCTGCTGGGAGTCGCTCAGCGTCAGCGTCGCCTTGTACAGCGACGGTCGGTCGATCGACCACAGCCGGGGGTGCTTGACGGTCGCCACGGCCTTCGCGGTCCAGGTTCGATGCGGGCCGATGGTGGCCGTCCCGAAGTCGAGCTTGACCTTGCCGTAGGTGCCGGTCAGCGCCACCTTCTGCCTTGCCCCGGTGACGTTCCGGATCACCGCCTGATCCTCGATCGAGGCGTCGCAGGTGGGGCACGGAAGGATCGGTCTGACCTGCACCTGGGAAACGTCGACGCGCGAGACCGACCGCAGATACACCTCTCGCAACAGCCCCCCGTAGTTCCACCAGCCGCCGCCCGGTCCGGGGGGCAGGTCGCCCTTGGTGCGACGGTCGTCGACCCGCACGATCAGCCGGTTGACGCCGCTGCGCAGGCCCTTGAGGTCGAACTCGAACGGCAGATATGCGCCGGCATGGGAGCCGATCCTGCGACCGTTGAGCCACACCGTGGCGCGATAGTTGACCGACTCGAAGCGGATGATCCAGTGCCGGTCGGCCTTGCGCACATAGCGGGCGAACGCCGTGGCCGGAAGCGTGAAGTCCCGGCGGTACCAGCCGACCGAGCCGTTCATGCTCGCGGCCGAGGTATCGCCGGCGTTATAGGCGTGGGGCACGGTGACCTGCGTCCAGTCGTCGGTCGCCGCGATGTTGCGAAACCAGCCCTCCGACTGCCCGACGTCGGTCGGGTCGGCGCGGTACAGCCAGGCCCCACCGAGCAGGTACCGGCCGGTCTGGCCGTCCTGGTAGAGGGCTCCCTTGGTGGGCGGCGTGGGCGTGTACACCGGACCCTGAGCGCGGGCGGTGGTGGCTGCCACCGCCGCGAGGATCAGCACCGCCGAGATCGCGGCCAGCGTCCTGAGCGTCGGCGTGCGGCGGGCCGCGGCGGTCATCCGCGGCTCCAATTCGCGGTCCTCGCGGTCTTGGGCTTGGTCGGCTGCTTGTGTTTCTTGGGCTTTGGCTTTGGCTTGGGCTTGACCTTGATCACCTTCGCGACCCGAGTGACGTTTCCGGCTTTGTCGGTCGCGGTGACCGTGATCCGGTAGCGGCCGGTGCGGGCGTAGGTGTGGAAGCTGCGGTGATTACGCAGCCCGAGCTTGAGCAGCGTGTGATCGCTCCAGTTGACGGTCAGCTTGGCCAGCCCCGACGCGTCGGTGGCGGGCGCGTCCAGCGCCGGCTGATCGGAGTCGGTGATCGCCACCCGAAGGCGGTGATCGATTCGCCGGGTCCCGGTGATGCTGAAGCGAACGGCCGGCGCGATCGTGTCGACGAACACAGTCGCCGGCTTTGACACCGTCGACTGCCCGGCGCCGTTGGAGGCCGTGACCTGCCAGGCGTGAGGACCGTCGAGCAACGGCGCCGTCTGGAACGCCGGGTTCGTGGTCTGACCGACCACCAGGCCGTCGATCGTGACCGCATAGGCCAGCCGCCACGCCTCCTTGACCGGCAACCAGCTGATCAGCGCGTTGGAGGTCCTCGAGTAGACGAGCCTTTTGGTGGCGCTGACAGATCCGGGCGGCTGATAGAGCTGGGCGGCGACGATCGCGCGAGCCCCGGAGGCCCCTTGGACCCAGGCCACGGCACCGTCGCCGTTGACGTCTCCGGAGGCGGCGAGGCCGGCGGCGGCGTCGGTGGGCCCCTGGGTCGGGGACGACAGCACGATCTCGCTCCCCAGCGCCGATCGCGGCGAGAACCTCGCGTGGATCTCGGGGATCCCGGCCGACCCCGGCGTCTGCTGCCAGGCGATCACGTTCGAGAACAGACCGGCGGTTCCGGTGACGAGGCTGGGGGCGCCGGTGTTCGGGACGCTGTCGACCCGCGACAGCCCGCGGGGGACGGCGTTGTTGCCGAGCGCCATCGCGTATATCTGGTTGGCGTCGCCGGCGCCAGAGCGGGTCGAGACGATCCATCCCGCTCCGTACTCGCTGGTCACGACCTGCGGCTGGATCGCGCCGTCGGCGGTCCCGTTGCCGACCCCGTCGACCGCGTTGACGCCGTCGTAGGCGGACGCGCGGAGGCGGTTGTAGAGCACCCGCTGCTGCTGGATGCCCGCGCAGGTCATCGTCTCCTGGAACGCGACCGCAACGTAGGACGAGTCGCCCTGGACGCCGATCGCCGGGTTACCGGCCGACTGCTCGGTGCAGCCCGGAAGCGCGGTGTCGGCGCGCTCGGTGACGACGCTGGGCGAGGTTCCCCACACACGGCGCGTATATACGTGACCGCCCTCGCCCCAGGCGACCACGCCGACCCCGTCGCCGGAGGCGCCGGCCTGTGGGCGGCCGGTGCCGGTGCCCGCGTTGTCGCCGGGCGTGACATTGAGCGGGGCTGCCTCGAGCGCCCACGAGCTCCTGTTGAAGTACGCGGCGCGAACGTTGTGCCCAGCGCCGCTGGCGACCGTGAACGCGAGATATGCCTTGCCGAAGTTCGACATCGAGATCGACGGGTTGCTGGCGCCGCCCGAGAACAGCCCCGGTGCCGACAGCGCCTGAGCGCTACCCAGCGACTGGACCACGTACAGACTGCCGCCTGAGATGAACGCGACCTCCAGAACGCCTCCGTTGCCGGCGGCGATCACCGGCTGCGACGAGGGGCCTGGCAGCGACGCGTCGATCTGCTGGGGCCGTCCGAAGAACCCGCCGAGCAGCCTCGACACGAACACCCGCGGCGTGCCTCCGACGTTCTTTACGTAGATCAGGCCGCCCGTCCCGTCGCGGGCGATCGACATCTCCAGCGAACCGGTGATCGCCGAGCTCGGCCCGTCGACCGTCGTGAGCGGCCCGAGCGCCGCCGCGGCACGGGCCTGCGGGGCGGCTGTAGCCGTGACCGCGATGGCAGCGGTCAGCGCGGAGGTCACCACGACCGCAGTCCGGGCAGCGCGCAGCGACCTGCCCGATGCCCAACGCCTAGTCAGGCGGCCGGCCGGGACGGTGGGCGCGATTGTCTTGCTGTCGCTGCTCCGTCTGACGGGAGCTACAACAGCTGAACTGGGCGGAGGTTGCGGCGTTCCGACGAGATCTGAGCGCCGGGTCGGGGCGATGCCGGTCAGCGGTCCCGCAGGAAGGACGGGATGTCGATGTCATCGTCTGAGATCTCCAGCGACGAGCGCTGGCTGTCGTCCATCGTCACATCGCGGTCGCGCCGGGAGCGCCGGGTGGTCTCGCGGGCCGTGCTCGGACTGCTGTAGCCCTGGTCGAAGCCGGTCGCGATCACCGTGACCCGGACCTCGTCTCCCATTCCGTCGTCGATCACGGCGCCGAAGATGATGTTCGAGTTCGAATCCGCGGCGCTCTGGACGATCTCCGCCGCCTCGTTGACCTCGAATAGCCCGAGATCGTGGCCGCCGGTGATGTTGAGCAGGATCCCCGTGGCGCCCTCGACCGATTCCTCCAGCAGCGGCGAGGAGATCGCGATCTTGGCCGCCTCGGCCGCGCGGTTCTCGCCGCCGGCCAGGCCGATGCCCATCAGCGCGCTGCCCGCGTCGTGCATGATCGTGCGCACGTCGGCGAAGTCGAGGTTGATCAGCCCGGGGATCGTGATCAGGTCGGTGATGCCCTGGACGCCCTGACGCAGGATGTTGTCGGCCTCGCGGAACGCGTCGAGGATCGACGTGCGCCGCTCGACGATCGCCAGCAGCTTCTCGTTCGGGATCACGATCAGCGTGTCCACGTACTCGCGCAGACGCTGGATGCCCTCCTGCGCCTGGCGCGCGCGCTGCGTGCCTTCGAACGCGAACGGCCGGGTGACCACGCCAACGGTGAGCGCGCCGATCTCGTTCTTGGCGATGTCGGCGATCACAGGCGCGGCGCCGGTGCCGGTACCGCCACCCTCGCCGGCCGTGACGAACACCATGTCGGCGCCCTTCAGCGCCTCCTTGATGTCGTCGCGGGACTCGGCTGCCGCGCCCTGCCCGATCTCCGGGTTGGCGCCGGCGCCGAGGCCCTTGGTGAGCTCGTGGCCGATATTCAGCTTGATGTCGGCGTCGCACATGGCCAGTGCCTGTGCGTCCGTGTTGCACGCGATGAACTCGACTCCGCGCAGACCTGCATCAACCATCCGGTTGACGGCGTTGATGCCGCCGCCGCCGACGCCCACGACTTTGATGACTGCTAGGTAACTGCCGCTTTCCATAGGAACCGTCCGACCCTCGAGGTAGCGTTGAGTGTTTTCACTCACTCCGCCCGATGCGGGAGTTTTGCACGTTAGGCACTGAGGATGACGGCTGTCAACGATACGCAGCCGTCCGCAACGATCGTTGCAGATCGCGGAACTCTCGACGGGGCTCGGAGAGTTAGGATTTTCGTGGCCTCAAGCTCTACTTGAGGGTTAGCCTCCGGTAGGAGTGGTTGATGCGGCACCCGTGTCCGTCGGCGCGCCGGTGAAATCAGGGGTCGTCGTAGCTGCGGATGCGGTCGTCGTTGCGGCGGGTGCGGTCGTCGTGGAGACCGGCGTGGTGGCCGTGGACGTCGGCACGTCCGCCGTGGAAGTCGCGGCATTCGCCGAGGACGTCGCGGCACTCGCAGTCGGGGTCGCGGCATTGCCCGTCTGGTCGCCGCTGGGACCGCTGCCCGAGCCGGCGGCGGGCCGGCCGGGATCGGTGACGTCGATGTAGGCGGCGCCGTTGGAACCGGCGTCGGCGAGCACCGCCGAGGCCGCCAGCCATTTCGCGCGGAGCTCACCGGCGTTGCCGAAATACAGCGCGGGCCCGTCACGCAGCTGTGCCACCAGCCCGTGCCCGGTCACGGTGCTGACCTGGCTGACCTTCGAGCGCAGACGGTGCGGGGCGGCCGCCAGCAGCCTGATTGCCCCCAACGCGTTCGCGTCGGTCACCCGGGCGCCGCCGGGCGGCACGCGCAACGGGATCAGCGGGAGCGACCGAGCAGCCACGAGGTCGTTCAGCAGCGTTCCGTCGGGCGCCACCGGAACCTTTCGGCCGCCCGCCTCGATCGCGCCGACCGCGAGCTGCTCGACCACGTGAATTCGCATCCCGTGCGGAAACTGGGTCGTGACCTCGAGGTCCTTGACGATCGGGTACGGCGCCACCGCGCTGCGCAGCCGGCCCATGTCGACGTCGAGCGTGCTCATCGAATGGCCCGTCGACTCCAGCGCCTGGCGAATCCGCGAGGCGTCGGGGCCGCTCTGCCCCTCGACGGTCACATGCGAGGCCGCCACCAGCGGGGAGTCGCGGAACAGCAACCAGCCGCCGATGAGCAGTGCGACCAGCGCCACCCCACAGACCAGCGCGATCCTGCCGCGGCGCCCGATCCGACGGCCCTGAGATCGGCGTCTGGACCCAGCGGGCTCATATCGATCCGAGCTGCGAGCCGTGCCCCTCGGCCGCAGCCTGTCCACAAGTCCCTGGGCGATCATCCGCGATTGCAAGCGTTCTCCAGTTCGACGACGAGTCCGTGCCCCCGTAAGGCCATCTACGGGGGTTCGACCCCGATCGGACGACCCCTGTCTGGGGCGTCCGTGGCCGTCGGGAGCGGCCTCTGCCAGCGGTCGCGAGCAGGTTAGATGGCGTCCCGGACGCAGCTTGGCCCGACTACGGAGCCGATCGGGCGACCAGCGAGCGGCCCAGCGCGTCGATGTCTCCGGCGCCCATCATCAGGCACAGGTCGCCGTCGCGCAGCGTGTCCGCCAGAAAGCTCGCAACGTCCTCGAACCGCGGAAGCCACGCCACCCGGCGGCCCCGACCGGCATCGGCGGCCGCCTCGGCCACGATCCGCCCGTCAACGCCCGGGAAATCCTCGGCCCGCTCGCGGGCGGGGTAGACCGCGAGCACCGCCGAGATGTCGGCCCGGGCCAGCGCGACCCCGAACTCGCGGGCCAGCGACTGGGTGCGCGAATACAGGTGCGGCTGGAACACCGCGACCAGCCGCGCCGGCTCGAGCGTCCGCGCGGCCGCGATCGCCGCTCCGACCTCCGTCGGATGATGTGCGTAGTCGTCGTACACCGGAACCCCGACCGCGGTGTACCCGAGCAGCTCGAACCGCCGCCGGGCGCCCCGGAAGTCGGTCAGCGCCGCGGCCGCGACGGTCGGGTCGGCGCCGGCGAGCGCGGCCGCGGTCAGGGCACCCGCCGCGTTGATCGCGTTGTGCGCTCCGGGTACCCTCAACGCGACCTCGACCCCACGGAAGTCAAAGTGCGAACCGGCCGTCGACAGGACCACATCGGGCGCGTCGTAGGCGAGCGCGCCCGGCGGGCACAGGGCCCGTAGCTGCGGGCGATCCCACACGACGGCCCCGGCTCGGGCACGCGCCATGAAAACTCTGAACGTCTGCTCGAGGTCGAGCCTCGACGAATAGGTGGAGTGATGGTCGAGCTCGGCGTTGGTCAGCACCGCCACATCGGGATCGAGCTTGAGTAGCGACCGGTCTGACTCGTCGGCCTCGATCACGATCCACTCCCCCTCCCCCCAGGCGGCGTTGGATCCGGTCGCGCGCAGCTCGCCGCCGATCACGTAGGCGGGATCCAGGCCCGCTCCGCGCAGCGCGTGCACGACCATCGCCGAGGTCGTGGTCTTGCCGTGGGTGCCGGTGACCGCGATGCAGCGCTTGAGCGCGGCGATCTGGGCCAACAGGTCGGCTCGGTGCAGCTCGCGGCCGCCGGCCGCCTGACGCTCGGGATTGTCGGCCGGGACCGCAGTCGAGTAGACGACCTCGGCGCCGTCTGGAACGTTCGCGCCGGCGTGTCCGATCACCGGCTCGATTCCATGCTCGCGCAGGTGCGCGGTGTAGCCGGACTCGCCCCGGTCAGAACCGCTGACCTGTGCGCCCAGGGCGCGCGCCACCAGGGCCAGGCCGCTCATCCCGGCGCCGCCGATGCCGACGAAATGCAGGCGCCGGGAGGACCAATCCGGTGACGGCTTCGCGCCGACCGCCTCGCCGGCGGTCAAGCTTCCCGCTCGAGCACCACGACCGGGATCTCGCGGTCGGTCTTCTGCTGGTACTCGTCGTATGGCGCCCATTCCGCGGTCATCAGCTGCCACAGCTCAGGCTTCTCGTCCGACGACGCGGTGCGGGCCTTGGCCTTGAAGCGATCCCCCAGGACCTGAACGGTCACCTCTGGATCGGCGGACAGGTTGAGGTACCAGGCCGGGTGCTCAGGCGCGCCTCCCTTGGAAGCCACGACCACGTAGTCGTCGCCGTGCTTGCCGTAGATCAGCGGGGTGCTGCGCTGCTGACCGGAGCTGCGGCCGGTGGTGGTGAGGATCAGTGCTGTGGTGCCCTGCCACTCGTGGCCCTCTGCCCCGTCGGTCTCCAGGTACCGCTTGACGTGCTCCTGTCCGAACAACATGTCGCTTCACCTCGTTTCCGGCCGCTGAAAGCTTGCCGTTCGAGGCTATCGTTGAGGCCCCGGGTTAGAACGCGGGGCGGCGCGGGGCGGGCGGGCGGGCGCGGGGGACGCTCATCGGCGGGCGATCAGGCGATCGGGCGAAACGCGGAGCCGTGGCCCAGCCGGGCCGAAGCCCGAACCGCAGAGACCGCGCAAGCCGGCCCGCCCCCGGACCGGGGGCCCGCCGATCTGCCTATCCTGAGTCCCGCGGAGTCGCAATCCCCCATCGCTGGGCTCCACCCCGGGCGATGACTCCGCTCGTCGCAAGCAAGTGAACGGTTTTTTCACCGGACGTCCCCCCGCCCGACGGTCCCGCGGGCTGCTCCGGCCGGCCCTGTTGGCGCTGATCGCCGTGGCCGGCCTGTACGCAGCTGCCGCGTCGGCGAGCAGCTCGCGCGGCGGCTCGGCGCCGCGGGCGCACGCCGCGTACGCGCAGCAGTGCCGCGACCCGTTTCCGGCGACGCGCGACCCGACGAACCCGCTGATGCTCCCCGCCGCCCCGGGGGCCAACCCGCTCCAGGGCTCGCATTTCTTCGTCGACGGCCCCCGCCACGGGTCCGCGGCCAGCGCGATCGCGCAGCTGATCGGGCACGACCCCAACCGGTACTCCGACAGCTATTCGTGGCCGCGCTTCCGAGCGGGGCTGACCCGGGGCTCCGCCGCGCGCAAGCTCAGGCGCCACGGCGGGATCGCCCGGAAGGTCGCGCTGCTGGAGAAGATCGCCGACCAGCCCGAGTCGCAGCGGATCAGCAGCTACTCCGAGGGCGGCGGTCCGGGCGGCATCTTCGGCCAGACGCAGAAGATCTTCTGTCATAACAAGACCGCCGACCGCGGCTCGATCCCCGTGTTCACCACCTACTTTCTGCACGCCAGCCTCGGCGGCTGCGGCACTCCAGCCGAGGTCCAGGCCGCGGGCCCGGACTTCCGCCGGCGGGTGGACGAAACGGCCGAGGCGACCGGCAACCGCCCGGCGGTGTTCCTGCTCGAAGTCGACGCGATCGGCTCCTCGAAGTGTTTCCAGCGGGAGGGATCGCTGGGGCTGTGGGAGGCCGATCTGCGCTACGAGGTGGCGCGGATCAGCTCGCTGCCGCACACCGTGGTGTACCTGGAGGCCGGCTACTCGGACGCCAACTCGCCCCGCTACACCGCCCGCGTGCTCAACGCGTCGGGCGTCCGGCGCATCCGCGGCTTCTACACCAACGACACCCACAGCAACTGGACGATCGACGAGATCCGCTGGGGCATGAAGGTCTCGCGGATGACCCACGGCGCCCACTTCATCGTCAACACCGCCACTAACGGACGCGGTCCGCTGCGCCCCCACAATCGCGTCCGCAACGGCAACGAGGTCCTATGCAACCCGCCCGGCCGCGGGATCGGACCGCTGCCGACGACCACCACCGGTTTCGCCAAGGTCGATGCGTTTCTGTGGACCGGCCCGCCCGGTAACAGCAGCGGCCACTGCAACGGCGGCACCGCCTCCGGGGACGTTCTGGACCAAACGGGCGCTGGGGCTGGCCGCTCGGGCTCAGAGCAAGCTCGGCCCCGGTTACCCGCGCAACCCGTACTAGCGGCGGTCAGACCTCGGCGGCGGCCCGCAGCTCGCCGGCGATGTCCTGCGCGGCATTCGGCTTGGCCAGCGCGGCCGACGCCCGCGCCATCTGGGTGAGCCGGCCGGGGTCGGCCAGCAGGCCACCGACTTCGAGCGCCAGCCGGGGCGGCGTGAGCTCGTCGTCGGGGAGCACGATCGCGGCGCCGGCACGCTCCATGAAGCGCGCGTTGGCGGTCTGGTGGTCGGCGGTGGCGTACGGGTACGGGATCAGCACCGCGGGCCGCCCGTGCGCGGCGATCTCGAAGATCGATCCGCCCGAGCGCGCCACCACCAGGTCGCTGGCGAGCAGCGCCTCGCCGAATTCCGAGATATAGCCGCGCAGGTCGTAGTGCGGCCCGGGCGCCTGCAGATCCGGCAGATCGCGCTCGCCGGCGGCATGGAGGACATGAAAGCGAGCCCCGGCAAACGCTTCGACCGCCGCCTGGTTGATCGAGCGGGCGCCCTGGGAGCCGCCGAACACCAGCACGCACGTCTCCGATGGCGGGATCCCGAACCGCTTGCGGGCCGCTTCCCGGTCGGTCGCCGGCGGCGGCACCGGCCGGCCGGTGACCCGGTATCGGCCGCCGTCGCGGCCTTCGATCGGGAACGCCAGGCACACCCGGCGCGCCATCGGGGCCAGCAGCCGGTTGGTCACCCCCAGGTGGCTGTCGGCTTCGGTCAGCACCAGCGGCATCCGCCGGGAGACGGCGGCCAGCCCGACCGGGCCGGCCACGTAGCCGCCGGCACCGAGCACCGCCGCGGGGCGCAGCCCACCGAGCAGTTTGCGGGCCTGCCGGAGCGCGGTCGTGTCGACGGCGGCAGCGCGCGCAGAGCGCAGCGGCTGGCCGCGGTACAGCGGCTGCACCTGCAGCGTGTGCAACTCGTACCCCGCCGCCGGCACGAGCTCGAGCTCGGCCCGCTCGCCGCCGAGGAAGGCGACGTTGGCGCCGTCAGCTCGCAGCGCGTCCGCGACCGCGATCGCTGGGACGACGTGACCGGCGGTCCCGCCGGCGCCGATCACGAACGTCGGAGGAGTCACCGACCGCCTGCAGCCGTCTCGCCCCCGGTTGGGAGATGTTGAGCAGCAGCCCGATCGACGCGAGCATCACGCACAGGTTCGTCGGCGCGTAGGAGATGAACGGGAGCGGCACGCCGGTCAGTGGCGCCAGCCCCAGCACGACGAAGATGTTGAGCAATCCCTGGCAAAGAATCAGTGAGGTGAGCCCGGTGGCAAGCAGCTTGGCATACCGGCCCGCCGCCCGGCGGGCCGTGCGCAGCCCGGCGTAGGCGATCATCCCGTACAGCGAAGCGACCGCCAGGATCCCGATCACGCCGAGCTCCTCGCCGATCACCGCCAGGATGAAGTCGGTCTGGGCCTCGGGCAGGTAGAACACCTTCTGGACCGAACGTCCGAGCCCGACGCCGAACAGCCCGCCGGAGCCGAGCGCGATCTGGCCCTGCACCGCCTGGTAGCCGGGTCCGGCCTTGGTCTCGGCTGCCCACGGGTGCAGGAACGACGTCAGCCGAACGCGCTCGTAGGGCTGGGCCAGCACCAGCAGGATCACCGCGCCGATCCCGAGCGCGACCAGCACTGCCAGGTAGCGGCGGGGCAGTCCCGCCGCGACCAGCAGCGCACCGATCGAGAACGCGATCACCAGCGCGGTGCCGAGATCGGGCTCGAGCACGATCAGCAGGCAGGCCGGACCGGCGACCACCGCGATCGGGGCGATCGCCTGGCGGAATCCGCGCAACCGCTTGGGATGCTCGGCCAGATACCTGGCCACGTACAGGATCAGCGCGAGCTTCATCACCTCGGACGGCTGGAACTGGATCGGGCCGACCGCGAACCAGCGCTTGGCGCCGTTGACCTCGACCCCGAAGCCGGGGACCATCACCAGCAGCAGCAGCGCGAACGAGCCGATCAGGAGGATGCTCACCACCCGGCGGTTGAGCAGCGCCAGCCCGCGGCGTGAGCACACGTGCATGCCCGCCAGCCCGATCGCGCCGAACACCAGGTAGCGAATGAACTGGCCGGTGCCGTAGCCGCGGCCGCCGATCACGCCCAGCGGCGAGGACGCGCTGTAGACCATCACCGCTCCGAACGCGAGCAGGCAAAGCGCCGCGGTCACCAGGATCCGGTGCTCGATCGGCGGCGCCACCCGGCGCGCGGCGGCACGATCGCGGCTGGTTCGGTCCGATGCGCGCTTGGCCGCCGACGGCTGGGAGCTCGCGGCGGCCGCGGCGCGGGCCATCAGCCCTGCTCCGCGAGGGCTCGGAAGTGATCGCCGCGGGCTTCGAAGTTCGGGTACTGGTCGTAGCTGGCGCAGGCCGGCGACAGCAGCACGACGTCGCCGGGGACGGCTGCCTCGCGGGCCGCGGCGACCGCGCGTTCGAGATCGCCGCATTGCCTCAGCGGCACCCCGGCCCCCCGCAGCGCCGCCTCGAGATCGCCGGCGGCCTCGCCGATCAGGTACACCGCGTGGCAGCGCTCGGCCACCGGCGCGGCCAGCGGCGAGAAGTCCTGCTGCTTGCCGCGACCGCCGGCGATCAGGTGCACCGGGGAGTCCATCGCCGCGAGGCCGACCAGCGTGCTGGCGACGTTGGTGGCCTTGGAATCGTTGATCCAGGTGACGTCGTCGCGGACCGCGACCCGCTCGAGGCGGTGGGCGACGCCGGCGAACGTCCGCAACCCCGCGGCCACGGCGTCGGGGTCGATACCGCGCGCCAGGCACACGGCGGCGGCGGCCATCGCGTTCTGGAGGTTGTGCTCGCCCGGCAGTGCGATCTCGTCGGTGCGCAGCAGTGGCTGCTCGTCCCACCACATCTGCCCCGCGCGCGCCGACACCTCGGCGCCGGCGTCCGATCCGAACGTCACCCGCCGCGCGCATCCACCGAGATCCTCGACGCCGAGGTCCAGCGGCGCCACCGCGATGTCGTCGTTGCCCTGATTGGCGAAGATCTTCAGCTTGGCGGAGACGTAGTCCTCGTAGGTGGGGTGGCGATCGAGGTGGTCGGGCGACAGGTTGAGGATCACCGCCGCCTCGGGCGCGAACGCGAACGCGTCCTCGAGCTGAAACGACGAGGCCTCGCACACGACCGTCGCCTCGGGATCCAGACGGCCGACCAGCGACGACACCGCCGTGCCGACGTTGCCCGCGACCGCCACCGGCAGCGCCGCCTCGCGGTGGATGTGGCCGATCCACTCGGTGGTTGTGGTCTTGCCGTTGGTGCCGGTCACTGCGACGAACTCGTTCGGCAGCAGCCGCCAGGCGAGCTCGAGCTCTCCCAGCACGGGCACGCGCCTGCTCCTCGCCGCCACGACGACAGGGGCGGTTTGGGGTACGCCGGGGCTCTTGATGAGCGTCCCGGCGCGGGCGGCAAGGGCGTCGCCTGACGCATCCAGGTGGACTTCGACGCCCGCCTGGGAAAGCCTTCCGGCGGCTTTGGCCAATTCCGGATTGCTCGCCGCGCCCGTATCACAGCCGATCACCTCCTCTCCACGGGCGCGGAGTGTGAGCGCCGCGGCCACCCCGGACCGCGCCAGCCCCACGACCAGGAACGGCGCCGGCGTCAGCGGCGGTCGGGGCTTCATCTAGCCACGGATGCTCAGCTGGTACAGCGTGAAGCCGATCGCGCAGAACGCCGCGGCCACGATCCAGAAGCGCAGGATGATCTTCGTCTCAGACCACCCCTGTAACTCGAAGTGGTGGTGGATCGGCGCCATCAGGAACACGCGTTTTCGAAACGTCTGGAACGAGAACACCTGGATCAGCACCGACAGCGCCTCGATCACGAAGATCCCGCCAAGCAGGATCAGCAGCACCTCGGTGTTGGTCATGATCGCCAGGCCGGCGATCGCCCCGCCCAACCCCAGAGAGCCGGTGTCCCCCATGAAGATGCTCGCCGGGAAGCTGTTGAACCACAGAAAGCCGATGCACGCCCCCACCAGGCAGGCGGCCAGGAACGTGAGGTCGCGCTGGCCGGGGGTGATGAACGTGATCCCGATGTAGGCCAGCAGCACGATCGCCCCGCAGCCGGCGGCCAGTCCGTCGAGCCCGTCGGTGAGATTGACCGCGCTGGTCGTGCCCGCCACCACCAGGTAGATGAACACCGGGTACAGCGGGCCGAGATCGATGCTGACGTCCGATGGCCGCAACCTGACGCTGGACGTCAGACCGCCCTTCTGGGTGGCCACCCACCACAGACCGAGTGAGATCGCGACCGTCACGATCAGCTTGGTCCGGGCCCTGAGACCCAGTGAGCGGCGGCGGACGATCTTCGTGAAGTCGTCGGCGAAGCCAAGCAGCGCGCAGGCGATGGTCGCCCCGAACACACCTACCGACTGCCAGTCGCGCGTGGACAGGATCACGAACGGCACCGAGACCGCGAGGATGATGATGATCCCGCCCATCGTCGGCGTCCCCGCCTTGGTGTGGTGGCCCTGCGGCCCTTCCTCACGGATGTTCTGGCCGAACGAACGCCGCCGCAGGAACTCGATGAACTTCGGGGCCAGGAACACGCTGATCAGCAGCGAGGCCGTCCCGGCGATCAGCACCCGCCCGGAACTCGAGCCGGTTGTCACCTGGACGACGGCCAGCGACAGCGATTGCAGCCAGGTCATGCCACCCCCGCCTGCAGCGCGGCGCACACGACCTCGAGGCCGACGCCGCGGGATGCCTTGACCAGCACGGCGTCGCCCGGCGCCAGCAGCTCGGGCAGCAGCGCGGCCGCCTCGCCCGCGTCAGCCACCGGATAGGACTCCCCGTCGAAGCGATCGGTCATCGCGGCGGCCAGAGGGCCGACGGTGACCAGCACGTCGACGCCCTGAGACACGGCGTGCCCACCGATCTCGACGTGATACTCGCGCTCGGCCGGTCCGAGCTCGAGCATGTCGCCGAGTACCGCCACCCGGCGGGCGTGCCGGCCGCGCGTGGCGGTCTCGGCGAGGTCATCGAGAGCCGCGCGCATCGACATCGGGTTCGCGTTGTAGCAGTCGTCGATCAAGATCACCCCGTCGGGTAGCTCCACGCGCTGGCCTCGACCGGGCGACAGCGCCAGCTCCACGCGACCCTCCGGGTGTACCCCGACCGCCTGGGCGGCGGCCACCGCGGCGAGTAGGTTTCGGCGCAGATGTGCCTGCGTGAACGGCACTTCCAGGTCGATCACGTCGCCGCCCGCATCGACCTGCACCCAGCCCTCGCCGGTATCGCGCAGGACCACGTCGCCGCCCTCTCCGAAAGTGACGATCGTCACGTCATCTCGCAGGTGCGGACCCAGCAGTGGCTCACCGGCGGGGACGATCGCGGTCGCCCCGGGGGCGAGCCCGGCGATCAGCTCGGCCTTGGCCGCGGCGATCGCCTCGATCGTGCCCATCAGCTCCAGGTGGACCGGGCCGATGCTGACGATCACGCCGACGTCGGGCTCGGCGACGCCGGCCAGCTCGGCGATCTGTCCCGCCCCCCGCATCGCCATCTCGAGTACCAGCACCTCGGTGCCGGCCGGGGCGGCGAGGATCTCGAGCGGCAGGCCGATCTCGGTGTTGAAGTTGCCTCGCGAGGAGATCGTGCGGCGATGGGGCGCGAGCACCGCGTGCAGCAGGTCCTTGGTCGACGTCTTGCCGGTCGAGCCGGTCACTCCGATCACGTCCGCGCCCAGCTGCCGTCGCCATCCGCGGGCGAGGCGCTGCAGCGCCTCGAGCGGGTTCTCGGCGGTCAGCCAGGCCCCGCCGTCCGCGTCGGCGCGCCTCCGGCGCGTGCTCGGGTGCCGTCAGCACCCCCCAGGCGCCGGCCGCCAGCGCGCAGGACGCAAACCGACCGCCATCGGCGGTGTCGCCGCGCAAGCCCACGAACAGGTCGCCGGGCCCCGCCTGCCGCGAGTCGATCACCACGCGCCGGGGTCCGGCGTCCCCGGCGGCGTGCCGCACGAGCGCCGCGCCAGCCTCCCGCGCGATCCGTGGGGCATCCCAGGATCTCATCGCGCCAGCGCGGCCGATCGAAGCACTTCGCGGGCGACGGTGACGTCGTCGAACGCGATCTTGCGACCGCCTTCGAACTCCTGACCCTGCTCATGGCCCTTGCCGGCGATCACCACGACGTCGCCGGGACGGGCGCCGGCGATCGCCTCGGAGATCGCCTCGCGGCGATCTACCCGCCAGTGCGTATCCTGACCGGCCCCGACGAGCACCTCGGCGATGATCGCCGCCGGATCCTCGGATCGTGGGTTGTCTGAGGTGACGATCGCGCGGTCGGCCAGGCGCGTGGCGATCTCGCCCATCAGCGGCCGCTTGCCGCGGTCACGGTCGCCACCGCAGCCGAATACGACGTGGACCCGGCCCTCGGCCAGCGCCCGCGCCGCGAGCAGCACATTTTCGAGCGAGTCGGGGGTGTGGGCGTAGTCGACCAGCACCGCGAACTCCTGCCCCTCGTCGACCGGCTCAAAGCGTCCGGGCACCAGTCCGGCGGTCTGCATCGCGTTCACCGCGGTCTCGGTCGGGACCCCCAGCTCGATCGCGGCGGCCACGGCCCCGAGCACGTTGTAGACGTTGAAGCGGCCGCGGAGCGGTGTGTTGAGCTCGGCCTGCAACCGCTCTCCGGAGATCGTGAAGCGCGTCCCGGCGAGCCCGATCTCGACGTCGGTGGCCCGGTAGTCGGCGTCGCGGTCAAGCGCGAACGTGACCGGCGCCCGCACCGAGGCGGCGAGCCGCGCCCCGTACGGATCGTCGACGTTGATCACCGGCACCCGCGGCTCGGCCTCAAACAGCCGCTGCTTGGCCGCGAAGTAGTCCTCCATCGTCTCGTGGAAGTCGAGGTGATCCTGGGTCAGGTTGGTGAAGATCGCGGCGGCGAAGTGGATCGCATCGGCGCGGTGGAGCTCGAGCGCATGCGAGGAGACCTCGATCGCGCAGGCACGGTCGCCGGCGTCGAGCATCTCGGAAAACGTTCGCTGCAGGTCGATCGCCTCGGGCGTGGTCCGCTGCACCGGCCGCTCCTGGCCGCCGACGATGCTCTTGACCGTCCCGAGCAGCCCGGTCTGGCGCCCGGATGCCTCCAGCAGCCCGCGCATCAGGAACGCCGAGGTGGTCTTGCCGTTGGTGCCGGTGACGCCGACGACCTGCAGCTGGGCGGTGGGATCGCCGTAGAACGCGGCCGCAGCAGGCGCCATCGCCTGTCGCACCGACGGCACCCGGACCTCCGGGACGCCCAGGTTCAACGGGCGCTCGACGACCAGCGCGACGGCGCCGCGGTCGATCGCGTCGGGGGCGTAGTCGTGGCCGTCGCGGGTAAAGCCCGGGACGCAGAAGAACAAAGCGCCCGGGGCCACGGCACGGTTGTCGTAGGCGAGGTTGGCGATCTCGAGATCCCGCGCCTGCACCGGTGCGCGGGCGATCACCTGGTCGAGCCGCATCGCGGGTCGAGTCTAGTCGCCGTCCAGGTCGGTACGGCAGCGCAACGGGTCCGGCGGGCTGCGGCAACCCGCCGGACCCCTTACGGCGTCAGCGATCGCCGAAGCCGCGCGCCTGGCCGCTGAGCTCGCGTCGCTCGATCACCCGATCGACCAGACCGTAGGCGAGCGCCTCCTGGCCGGTGAAGTAGCGGTCGCGCTCCATGTCGGCGTGCACTCGTTCGACCGACTGTCCGGTGTGCCTGGCGTATAGCTCATCGACCCGGGCCCGGAGCGCCAGTACCTCCTTGGCATGGATCTCGATGTCGCTGGACTGGCCCTCGAAGCCGCCCGAGGGCTGGTGGATCAGGATCCGGCTGTTCGGCAGCGCCATCCGCTTGCCGGGCGCCCCGCCCGACAGCAGCAGCGAGCCCATCGACATCGCGATTCCGTAACAGATCGTCTGCACGTCGGGCCGAATGAACTGCATCGTGTCGTAGATCGCCAGGCCGGCGTAAATCGAGCCGCCGGGCGAGTTGATGTACAGATGGATGTCCTTGTCGGGATCGTCGGACTCGAGGTGGACGAGCTGGGCCACGATCAGATTGGCGATCTCCTCGTCGACCTGGCCGCCGAGGAACACGACGCGGTCGTTGAGCAGCCGCGAGTAGATGTCGAACGAACGCTCACCGCGCGCCGTCTGCTCCACAACCATCGGAACCAAGGGCATGAGTTCTCCTTCGCGGGTGGTATTGTGCAACCGAGTGGTTGCGGAGCAACATAGCAGACGCGCAACTGACTGGTTGCGCATTGGATGAAGCAGACGAGGAGGTCCGAATGACCGATCGCATCGAGCGGGAGCTGTCGCTCCCGGCCCCGGCCCAGGAGGTGTGGGACGCCGTCACCGGCGACGGGTGGCTGGCCGAGGAGGTCGAGCTGGTGCTCGAGCCCGGCGGCGATGCCCAGTTTCGCTCCGATGACTCGATCAAGACCGGCTGGGTCGAGCACGCCTCCGAGCCGTCGCGGCTGGCGTTCTGGTGGGCGGCCGACGGCGAGCCCGCGACCCGAGTGGAGCTGACGCTCGACGAGGTCGAGGACCAGCGCACGCGCCTGCGCGTCGTCGAGACGCGCCCCCTGGACGCGCTGGACCTGATCGCCACGCCGCTTCATGGACTCGGCGGTCGGACGTACGGTCCCGCGCTGGTCGCGGCTTGATCGCGGTGGAGGGCCAGCAGGATCCCGCCAGCGCCGTGTTCGGCGCACTGTCTGACCCCCGGCGCCGCGCGCTGCTGGCCGAGATCGCCGAGCACCCCGAGGCGACCGCTACCGAGCTCGCCGCCGAGCTCCCGATCTCCCGCCAGGCCGTGCTCAAGCACCTCAACGCGCTCACCGACGCTGGCCTGCTCGACCGCGAGCGGTCGGGACGCGAGGTCCGCTACCGGGTCACGCCGGCGCCGTTGTCGGACGCGGTCTCGTGGATGGCGGCGGTCGGCGCGCAGTGGGACGATCGGCTGGGCGCCCTGTCGACGCAGCTCGGTCGCCGCGGCGGGGATCGCAGCGGACTAGCCGATCGCCTAACGGGGCGAGATCCCGAAGTACGGGACGGCCCAGCCGACGATCTTCTGGAACGCCGGCGCGGCCACCGCGCCTCCGTAGATGTCGCCCTGCGGCCGGTCGACGATCACCGCCACCAGCAGCTTTGGCTTGTCGGTCGGGACGAACCCGATGAACGAGGCCACGTACTGGGTGCTCGAGTAGCTGTTGCCGACGACCACGTTGGCGGTACCGGTCTTACCGGCCATGTCGTAGCCGGGGATCCCGGCGCCGGAAGCGGTGCCGCCGTCGGCGAACACGCCGCGCAGCATGTCGCGGACCTCAGACGCCGAGGTCGGCGAGATGATCCGGTGCCCGGTCGGGATCGGGCTCGCCTTGCCGCCGATCGACTTGATGATGTGCGCCGGGCGCAGAACCCCGCCGTTTGCGATCGCCGAGTACGCGGTCGCCATCTGGATCGGCGTGACCGACTCGCCCTGCCCGATCGGCAGGTTGCCCATCGACGAGCCCGAGTAGTCCCAGTACCGGCGGACGATTCCCTCGTTCTCGCCGGGGAGGTCGACGCCGGTGGGCGAGCCGAACCCGAACTGGTGAACCCAGTAGTCAAACCGCTTGGCGCCGAGCTTCATCCCGATCTCGTCGGCGCCGATGTTGCTCGATACCTTGAGGATCTGGGCGACCGACAGCTGCTCGTTGCCGTGGGTCTCGGCGTCGTGGATCTGCCGGTCGGCGACCTGCAGGAACGGGGGCACGTTGAACACCGTGTTGGGGGTGACCAGCCCGTCCTGTAGCGCTCCGGCGATCGTGATCGCCTTGAACGTCGAGCCGGGCTCGTAGTTGAAGCCCACGGCTCGGTCCTCGGTGGCGTACGAGGGGGCGCCCGACGGGTCGTTGGCGTTGATCCGCGGCCAGTTGGCCAGCGCCAGGATCGAGCCGTTGTTCGGGTTCATCACGATCGCGGTCGCGCCCTTGGGCTGGAACTTGGCGCCGACGCCGGCCAGCACCTGCTCGACCTCGTCCTGCAACGCCGCGTCGATCGTCAGCTCCATCGTCTTGCCGGGCTTCGTCGAGCGGATGTCGTCGATCGAGATCGGCTGGCCGATCGCGTCGTTGACGATCCGCCGGTCGCCGTCGGTGCCGCGGAGGTCGTTGTCGTAGCGGTACTCGAGGCCGCTGGTGCCGCGGCCGTCCCAGCCGACGGTGCCCAGCACCTGCGAGGCCGCCCACGAGCGCGGGTACACGCGCTTGGTCGTCGGGATCAGCGTGATTCCAGCGATTCGGAGCTTGGCGATCGCGTTGGCGCGGCTGGCCACCAGCAGGTGCGCCAGGTACACGAACCCGGTCCGCGGCTTGCTCACGAGCTCAAGGACGGCCATCGGCGACTTGCCCAGCAGCGGCGCGAGCTGGCGCGAGACCTTGATCGGGTTCTTGATCAGGTACGGGTCGGCGGTGACGTCATCGGCCGCCTGGCTGATCGCCAGCTCGACGCCGTTGCGGTCGGTGATCGAGCCCCGCGGCGCCGGCAGCACGACGTTGCTGACCTGCTGGGTTGCCGCCGCGCGCTTCAGCGAGGCGGCTTTGACCGACCCGAGGTAGGTGGCGCGCAGCACGGCGATCGCCAGCAGCGCGACGAATGCCAAGAACAGGATCCCGATGCGGCGGTCGAGTCCCCGCATACGCTAGGGCCGCCTACCCGCCGCTCGAGGTCGTGGCTGGCGCGACGGCAACCGCGCCCGTGGACGACCCCGTGGCCGGGGCTACGGAGGTGCTGCTCGATCCGGTGGTGGTGTCGGTTGAGCTCGTCGTGGTCGGGCGTGGTCGCGTCGCTCGCGGCGGTTGCGGTAGTCGTGTCGGTCGACGTCGGGGTGGTCGACGTCGGCGTCGTCGACGTCGGCGTGGTCGACGTCGGCGTCGTGGACGTCGGCGTGGTGGACGTCGCCGCGGTCGACGTCGGCGTGGCCGCGGCCGGCGTCGTCGCGGTCGTCGCCGTCGTCGCGGTCGAGCTCGGCGTGCTCGAGCCCAGCACGCCCGAGCTGTCCCAGGCGGCCAGGCTCGACTGGGTGACGACCGACCCGTTGCCCGACGTCAGATAGTCGAACGAGCCCGGATTGGGCTGGTGGATGTTCGCGGCGGCCCTGGCCTCGACGCCGCGCCCGTGGGGCGATAGGAACCCGACGGCCGACGGCGGCGGCATCACCATCCCCATCGATGCGGCGAGCTGCTCGATCCGCTGATCGTCGGCGAGCGAGGCGACGTTCTCGTGCAGCGTCGCGTTCTGAGCCGTCAGCGCGGTGTTTGCCTGCAGCGACCGGCCCATGCTGGCTCCGAGCTTGAGCACCTCGACCTGCATCGCCACGATCCCGGCGAGCATCACGCCGAGCAGCGGGATCCACACGCGACCGCGGATCAGCCGGTCGAGCAGCGGATGATCGGGCAGCGACCGGACGAACGCCCTGGCGCGTACGCCGATCGAGGCCGCGAGCGGCCGGCGGCCCGTCGGGCTCGGGCCTCGAGGGCCGGGTCAGCGGCTCGGCGGGAGCGGCGGTGGCCCGCCCGCGCGCGGGTCCGCTTACGCGCCGCGGCGCGGCCGGTCGCGGCGACCGGCGAACGCGCCGGCGGTGGGGGGTCTCGGCCCCTGCCTGGGTGGCGGCGGGTGGTGTCAAGCGCTGCCTCCTCGAGCTTGCGGGCGGCGCGCAGGTGCGCCGACTTGGACCTGGGATTGGCCGCGATCTCGCCCGGCGTCGGCGCGACGGCGCGGCGGGTCAGCAGCTCGGCCTCGGGTTCGTGGCCGCAGACGCAGATCGGGATCTCCGGCGGGCAGATGCACCCGCGGGCACGGTCGGCGAGGAACCGCTTGACGCGGCGGTCCTCGAGCGAGTGGAACGAGATCGCGGCGAACCGGCCGCCGGGCCGCAGCAGGTCCCAGGCGATCGGGAGCGCGTCATCGAGCTGGGTCAGCTCGTCGTTGACCGCGATCCGCAGCGCCTGGAAGGTGCGGCGCGCCGGGTGCCCGCCGGCGAACTGGGCCGGAACCGGCACCGCGGTCTTGATCACTTCGACCAGCTGGTGGGTCGAGCTCAGCTCGTGGGCGCGCCGCGTGCGCGCGATCGCGCGCGCGATCTGCGACGAGTAGCGCTCCTCGCCGTACTCGCGCAGCAGCCGCGCCAGCCGGCGCTCGTCCCAGGTGTTGACGATCTCGTGGGCGGTGAGCTCCAGGTCGGGGTCCATCCGCATGTCGAGCGGCGCGTCGTAGGCGTAGGAGAAGCCACGGATCCAGGTGTCGACCTGCATCGAGGACATCCCGAGGTCGATGTAGATCAGGTCGGCCTGCAGGCCCTCGTCGTCCAGCAGCCCCAGCGCCGGTGACGAAGTCGGCGCGGATGAAGCGCGTGTGGCACGAGACCTCGGCCGCGAGCTCGGCGAACCGCTCCTCGGCGATCGGGTCGCGATCGATCCCGATCAGCGTTCCGGACGGGCCGATGCGGTCGGCGATCAGCCGCGCGTGACCGCCGCCGCCGAACGTGCAGTCGACCGCGATCTCGCCCGGCTGCGGATCGACCAGGTCGATCAGCTCGCCGGCGAGGACCGGGATGTGCGTCTGGGTCATGTCAAGCAGTGTCGCCAAGGCTCGCTGCGATGTCGGGGATACGGGTCAAGACGTCCTCGCGGTAGCCGTCGTAGGCGCCGCGGTTCCACACCTCGATGCACTCGCCGGAGCCGGTCACGACCAGGTCCTTGTCGAGGCTCGCGTAGCGCATCAGCGTGGGCGGGATCATCAGACGGTTAGCGGAATCGAGTTCTGCGTCAAACGACGAGTTGAAGAAGAAGCGCTTCAGCTCCCGGGCCTTCGGCGAGGACGGGTTGAGTCCGGACAGCGTCAGCTCGGTGAACGCCTCGTAGCCATCGGGCGTCCAGATCGAGACCGAACGCGGGGAGCCCGGCGAGACCTCGTGTGAGGCGGCGAGCACGACGCCGTCGGCGAGCGCGGCCCGAAACTTGGCTGGCACGGTGAGCCGGTGCTTCGCGTCCAGCGCGTGTTCGAAGGTTCCGCGGAAGATCAAGGGTTCTCATTCGCCTGACCGAAATTTGAACCCGGGTGGCCGAGTGGGAGGAGCCCTGCCACCCGGGTTCCACGTTGCATGGCCAATGCGTGTCCCACTGTACCCCACTATCTCCCACAATGCAACCCAACTCCCATTTCGTCCCCCACTCGCCCACCCCGGCCACCCCGGAGCCGCCCGAACCCCCATTCCGCCTCGGGTTGCGGGGGTTTGGAGACACGCAAGATCTGAGCCGGGGGCTGCACGATTTCTTGCGTCTTGCGGAACTGGGCGCGCGCTTGCAGAATCGGCGCGATTCCGTCCGCTCGGTGTGAGTTAGTGGGAGGCGTTTTGGCGGGAGCGGGGGCGCTCGGGAGGGGGAGCGGTTCGGCCGCGTGTGGATGAGATCGTGCGGCTATATGCCGCAGAAGGTCACCCAGTCGGCGGCGGCTCGACGCCCCGGTCCTCGGCCGCCCCGGATCCACCCACCACCGGAAGCTCGAGCACCAGCCGGGCGCCGCGCTCCGACGGGGCGGCCGACGAGCCGACCACCGTGATCGCGGGCGATCGCCGATGCGATTGCGAGCCCGCGGCCCCGGGAACCGCGCCCACCCCGGGCGCGGCGGGCCAGGTCGGCGACCGGCGCGGGCAGCCCCGGCCCGTCGTCGATCACGTCGATCCGGACCGAGCCGCCGGCCGCGCGGCCGCGCAGCTCGATCGCCCCTCCCCCGTGCTCGATCGCGTTGGCGATCAGGTTCCCGGTGGCCTGCGCGAGCCGCAGCCGGTCTCCCGCGACGACGCGCGGCGGGCGCCACTCCAGCGGACGTCGCAGCCGCGCGCCGGCGGCGGCAGCCGCCGGGCGCCACGCCTCGGCCGAGTCGGCGAGCAGCTCGCCCACATCGACGCCGGCCGGTCACGCCGCTCCCGAGCGCGCCGGGCCCGGACCGACCGCGGCGAGGTCGTCGAGCGCCAGCGCCGCCCGCCCCAGCTCGAGATCGAGCGCACGCAACTGCTCCGGCGATAGCTCGCCACCCGCCCGCGCGGCGAGCTCGAGCCCGAGCGTCACCGCGGTCAGCGGCCCGCGCAGCTCATGACAGGCTCGCGCGACCGCTTCGGCCCTGGCGACCGCGCTCGCCAGGCAGCCGCCCGCGATCGCCGACGCCGACGGCGAGCGGCAACCCCACCAGCCAGCAGAGCCGCCCCGGTCACTCCAGACCCCCGTCGAGCAGCCGGTAGCCCACCCCCCATACGTTGATCACGAAGCTGTCGCCGTCGCGGTTGAGCTTGCGCCGCAGCCGGAACGCGTGCGAGTCCAGCGTCCGCGTCTGGCCCATCGCCCGAAAGCCCCACACGCCGCGCAGCAGTTCCTCGCGCGTGAACACTCTCGTCGGCTCTCCCGACAGCGCCCGCAGCAGCGCGAACTCCTTCTTGGACAGCTCGAGCGCCACCCCGCGCAACCACACCTGGCGAGACAGCGGATCGAGCTCGAGCGGGCCGACGCGCAGCTTCCCCATCCCCGGGCGGCGCCGGGTGCGGCGCAGCAATGCATCCACGCGCGCACGCAGCTCCTGGTAATTGAACGGCTTGGACACGTAGTCGTCGGCGCCGCGATCAAACGCGCGCAGGCGGTCGAGCTCGCCCGAGCGTCCGGTGAGCACCAGCAGCGGCAGATCCGGGTCAACCTGCCCCGCGGCGCGGTCTGACCCGCGGACCGTTCGCAGCAGCTCGAGGCCGTCGAGATCGGGCAGCTCGAGGTCGACGATCGCCAGGTCGGGAAAGCGCGTCTGCATCTGCCGGTGGGCCTCCGCGGCGTTGCCGGCCTCGATCAGCTCGTAGCCGTCGGCAGCCAGGTTGTCGGCGAGGAACCGACGGGTGCTCTCGTGGTCTTCGACGATGAGCACCATCGCGGGCGCTGGGTCCATATTGCAACAGAGCTTGCAGGAGCGAAAAGTCGCCCCTCTCCACGGGTTTCTTCCTTCCTGGAGTCCGCAAGCTGCAACATGGCGTGCATCGGCTGCACCGGGGAAGGAATGACAAATAAGATGCCGACGCCTTGTACCGACGCGGGAACTACAGCTCGGGCGACGACTTCGTGCTCGAATACGGCGACCTGAGGTTCACGTTCAACGAACACGACTTCAGCGAGCGCTGCGAACAGGCCGCCCGGAAGCTCGGCTTCATCGACTCGACGATCGAAGCCGACGAGGCCGAGGACCTGATCAACCTGGTCGTCAACGGCGAGGTTACCGACCCGGCGTCGGCGCTCGGCGAGCACGTCAACGACTGCTGGCCCGAGCTGGTCGGCCCGTCGGAGCGGTCGCTGGTGCACTGGATGCGGCGGCTGATCTTCCGCAGCGCCTGGCTGGACCAGCGCGTCAAGGAGGGCGAGCTCGACGTCCGCTTCACCGAGCCCACCCACGGCTTCGTCTACATCCAGCCGGACCGTGGCGACCAGCCGGTCGAGCTCGCGCCCGAGCCGAGCTGGAACCGCGTCGCCTACGTGCGCCGCTGAGCAAGCCGCGCGCCTAACCTCACGGCGGTGAGGTCGGCGCTGCGCAGCAATCGCGAGTTCAGGCTGCTGTGGGCCGGGCAGGCGGTCTCGGCGCTCGGCTCGCAGATCTCGTTCGTCGCCTATCCCCTGCTGGCCCTCGCGACGACCGGCTCCCCGGCCAAGGCCGGCATCGTCGGGTTCGCGTTCAACATCCCTGTGGCGCTGCTGGCGCTCCCGGCGGGCGCGCTCGCCGACCGGGTCAACCGCAAGCACCTGATGATCGCCGCCGACGCCGTCCGCGCCCTCGCGCTCGCGTCGCTGGCGCTCGCGATCGCGCTCGCCGCCGACGCCGTGCCGTTCGCGCTGATCGTGGTGGTCGCGTTCATCGACGGCACGGGCTTCGTCGTCACCTACACCGCCGAGCGCGGCGCGGTCCGCCAGCTGGTCGAGCCCGAGCTGCTCGGTGAGGCGGTGGCCCGCAACGAAGCCCGGATGTTCGGAGCGATGCTCGCCGGGCCGCCGCTCGGCGGCCTGCTGTTCGGCCTGGGCAGGGCGATCCCGTTCCTCGCCGACGCGGTCTCCTACGTCGCCTCGGTGATCAGCAAGCTGTTGATCAGCGCGGACTTCCAGGACGTCCGGATCGACTCTGACCCCAGGAGCGCGCGCGAGGGCCTGCGGTGGGTCTGGGAGCGCCCGTTCTTTCGCTACTGCTCGCTGCTGTTCGCGGGCAGCAACCCGCTGTTCACCGGCCTGTACCTGCTGATCGTGGTGGTGGCCAAGAGCGGGGGCGCGTCCTCGGCCGCCGTCGGCGTGATGCTGGCGATCGCCGCCGCTGGCGGCCTGCTCGGCGCGATGCTCGCTCCCCGCCTGCAGCGCAGGCTGTCGCCGCGGATGGCGCTGATCGGCGAGAGCTGGGCGATGGCGCTGGGCATCCCCCTGATGCTGGTCACCGACGACGCGCTGGTGCTCGGGATCATCATGGCGGCGATCGAGCTGATCACCCCGGTCACGAACTCGATCGTGGTCGCGTTTCGCGTGGCGCTGACACCCGACCGCCTGCAGGGCCGGGTGCAGGCGGCCTCCACGCTGATCTCCTTCTGCGCCGGCTGGACGGGGCCGCTGGTGGTGGGGCTGCTGTTGCAGCACGCCGGTACGAGCGCGACGATCCTGGCGCTGGCGGGCTGGGCGGCGCTGCTGGCGGTGGCAGCCACGGTGTCGCGCTCGTTTCGCCACCCGCCGCAGCCTGCCCGCCGCGGGCGCGACCGCCCCGGCCGCGAGCCACTGACTCCGATCACCGATCACCTACGCTGCGGGAGCGATGCACGCGCGCGTGTGGCTGGTGATCCCGACGTACAACGAGGTGGACAACATCGAGGGCATCCTCCGCGCCTCAGCCACCGAGCTGAACCGGATCGCGCCGGGGGACTACCGGATCCTCGTCGTCGACGACAGCTCGCCCGACGGCACCGGCGCGCTCGCCGAGCGGATCGGCGAGCAGCTCCCCGAGGTCGAGGTCCTGCTCCGCACCGACAAGCAGGGACTCGGCCAGGCCTACCTGGCCGGCTTCAACCGGGCGCTGCAGGCCGGCGCCGAGTTCGTGTTCGAGATGGACGCGGACTTCTCACACGACCCGCGCTACCTGGAGCGGCTGCTCGACGCCGCCCGGGAGGCCGACCTCGTGCTCGGCTCGCGCTACGTGCCCGGCGGCGGCGTCGAGAACTGGGGGCTCGTGCGACGGCTGATCAGCCGCGGCGGCGGCTTGTACGCCCGGCTGATCCTGCGCGTGGATGTCAGAGATCTGACCGGCGGCTTCAAGTGCATCCGGCGCGAGGTGCTGGAGGCGATCGACCTCGACAGCGTGCGCGCCGAGGGTTACGTGTTCCAGATCGAGGTCACCTACCGCGCGCTGCTCGCCGGATTCCGGGTGCGCGAGGTACCGATCGTGTTCGCCGACCGCACCGCGGGTACGAGCAAGATGTCCGCCCGTATCGCGATCGAGGCGATCTGGCTGGTTCCGCGCCTTCGCCGGAGCGCCGCCGCGGCAATCGCGCGCGCGGGCAGCCGCCGGCAGGCAGTCGAGACGCCGTAGGCCTTGACAAACTGCTTGCGGGCACAAACTGCCTAACTTGAATTCAATGTCGCTGAAACCCCGCAAGATCGTGACCCGGGCAAGCTTGAGCTGATGAGCGTCCACGGTCCGCTTGGCGCCACCCAAGGCGGCGCCTTCGAGCTCGGCGCCTCAGCCCATCGCGAGCACTCCGGCTCATCCCGCGCGCGGCTTGGGCTGCTCGGCCTGTCCGGCCTGCTGCTGACCGGGCTGGTGCTGTCGATCTCGGCCGCCGGAACCGACTCGCTGCTGCCCGAATCGGTGCGCCCGGTGCCGCGCTGGCTGGCGGGTCCGTTCGGGGCCACCGGCATCGGCTTGGGCGTCGGAACCCTGATCGGCGTCCTGACGCTGATGTTCGTCTCCTACGCGATCGCCGTACGCGCCGCCGACCACCTCTCCGCCAGGACCGTGCTGATGTGCATCGCGGCGCTGCACGCGCTGGTGCTGCTGGCGCCGCCGCTGGTCTCGACCGACGTGTTCAGCTACCAGGCCTACGCCCGGATGGGCAGCCTGTTCGGCGCCAACCCCTATCTGCATGGGCCCTCGGCGATCGCTCTGGACCCCGTGTATCCGTTCATCGGGGCCAAGTGGGTTAACACCCCGAGCGTCTACGGCCCGGTATTCACTGTGCTGAGCTACTCCCTGGCAGGCGCGTCGATCGCCGCCAGCGCGCTGGTCTACAAGGCGATCGCCGCCCTGTCGAGCCTGGCGATCATCGCGATCGTGTGGAACACGGCGCGGCTGCGCGGCGTCGATCAGGTCAAGGCGGTGGCGCTGGTCGGACTGAATCCGCTGCTGGTCGTCTACGGCGTCGGCGGCGGACACAACGACATGCTGATGCTCGCGCTCGTCGTTGCCGGGATGGCGCTGCTGGTCCAGCACCGAGATCGGCTCGGCGCGGGCTCGCTGGTGATCGCCGCCGGCGTGAAGCTCACCGCCGGACTGTTTCTGCCGTTCGCGCTCGCCGGAGCCGGTGGGCGGCTGTCGCGCAGCCGCCGTCGCGATGTGCTGATCGGCGCGGGAGTCGCAGCGGCCGTAGTCGGCGCATTGGGCTTCGCGATGTTCGGCGGCGGGCCACTGCACCTGATCTCCTCGATCTCACAGAGCCAGAGCGAGGGCGACTGGCACAGCATCCCCGGGTTCATCTCGACCCGCCTGGGGATGGCCACGCTCGGGCACATCACCGGCGTGGTGCTCGCGGTCGTGTTCGCCGGGGTGTTCTGCTGGCTGGTCGGCCGCGTGTGGCGCGGCGAGCTCGACTGGATCGACGCCTGCGGATGGACGGTCGTCGCGCTGCTGGTCACCGCCAGCTCGCTGCTGCCGTGGTATGTGGCGTGGCTGCTGCCGTTCGCGGCGCTGTCCACCGACCGGCGGCTGCGGCCGGCCGCGATCGGGCTGACCGGCGTGATCCTGCTGGTCCAGATGCTCGGCTATATCCCACACGGCGGCCTCTAGTGGTCGGACCGATGCTGCCCGCAATCGGACCAAGCGCCGTACCATTCGGGGAATGAGCATGCCGGCCAACGGCGAGAACGGTGGCGGGCGGCCCCTCGGGCTCCTCAGCGTGGTGGCTCCGATCTACAACGAGGAGGCCACGATCGAGGAGTTCTACACGCGCGTGTGCAGCGCGATGAAGGACGTCCCGTTCGAACTGGTGCTGGTCGACGACGGCTCGTCCGATCGGTCGCCCGCGGTCCTGGACGCGATCGCGATGACCGACCCGCGCGTGCGCGTGGTCTACCTGTCGCGCAACTTCGGCCACCAGACGGCGCTGACCGCCGGGCTTGACCACGCCCGCGGCAACGCGGTCGTGATGCTCGACGCCGACCTGCAGGACCCGCCCGAGGTGATCGCCGAAATGCTCGCTCACTGGCGGGCCGGATGCGACGTCGTGTACGCGGTCCGCGAGCAGCGCGAGGGCGAGTCGCGGTTCAAGCTCGCCACCGCGCGCTGGTTCTACAAGCTGTTCGACAAGCTCGCGCAAGTCGAACTGCAGAGCAACTCGGGCGACTTCCGCCTGCTCGACCGCGCGCCCCTGGACGCGCTGCTGGCGATGCGCGAGCGAAACCGCTTCCTTCGCGGGATGACCGTCTGGGTCGGCTACCGCCAAGCGGCGGTCCCCTACCGCCGCGATCCTCGGTACGCGGGTGAGACCAAGTACACGTTCCCGAAGATGCTGCGGTTCTCGCTGGACGCGATCTCGTCGTTCTCGCACCGGCCGCTGCAGCTGGCCACGCTGCTGGGGTTCGTTATCTCGACGCTGGCGTTCATCGCGATCCCGGTGGTCGTGGTGCTGCGGATTCTGGGCTCCTACCTGCCCGGGTTCGGCGCGATCACGATCGCCGTGCTGCTGCTCGGAGGAATCCAGCTGATCGCGATCGGGATCACCGGCGAGTACGTCGGCCGGATCTACGACGAGGTCAAGGGCCGCCCGCTGTACCTGGTGCGCTCACGGCTGAACATCGTCGACCCCGACGCGTCGCCGCTGCCTCCGAACGCCGCCCACCGCGGGCGGTTCGTCGAGGCTGAGCCGATCGTCGCGGACCCGGGTCCGGTGATGGCCGATCCCGGTCCGGTGGTCGCCGAGCGCTCGCCCTACGAGGAATAGCCGCCGGCGCCCTAGCCGCCGGCGGGGTTCGGTCCCCGGGTGGGGTCCACGTGGTCCTCGGAATACACCGGCCGGCCCTCGTCGCCTGATCCGTTGCCCGACGCGGTGCCTTGCTTCTCCTCCAGCACGGCGATCCGGCGCGACAGGCTCTTGAGCGCGTCAGCGATCGGGTCGGGAAGGTGCACCCAGTCGGCGTCGGGGCCCTCGGGCCGGCGACCCTCGACGCGGACCGGCCGACCGGGGTTGCCGACCACGGTCGAGTTCGCGGGCACGTCGTGGATCACGACGCTGCCGGCGCCGACCTTGGATCCGTGCCCGACGGTGATCGGGCCGAGCAGCTTCGCCCCCGAGCCGATCGTGACATTGTCCTGCACGGTCGGGTGACGCTTACCCGTGGCAAACCCGGTGCCGCCGAGCGTGACGCCCTGATACAGGGTCACGTCCTTGCCGATCTCAGCGGTCTCGCCGATCACAACGCCCATCCCGTGGTCGATGAAGAAGCCCTCGTCGATGCACGCGGCCGGGTGGATCTCGATCCCGGTGACCGACCGGGCGACGCCCGCGATCACCAGCGGAACGAACGGGACGTCGCGGGTGTGCAGCGCGTGGGCGACGCGGTGGGCCAGCAGCGCATGCACGCCCGGCCAGGTGGCCAGGATCTGCCATGAGCTGACGTCGCGCGCCGCCGGGTCGCGGGACTTGGCGGTATCGACGTCGCGGCGGATCTCGGCGAGGATGCGACCGACCATCAGGGAAAGCCTACTTACCTGGGGTGAGCGCCTCGGTCACGGGGCGAAGAACGGGGTCGACACATAGCGCTCGCCAGAGTCCGGCAGGATCACGACGATCCGCGACCCGCGCATCTCCGGCCGGCCGGCGAGCTCGAGCGCGGCCCACATCGCCGCGCCGCAGGAGATCCCCGCGAGCACACCCTCGCGCCGCGACAGCGCCCGGGCGGTCTCGATCGCGGCTTCATCGTCGACGGGCACGATCTCGTCGACCACCTCGCGATTGAGCACCTCGGGGACGAACCCGGCGCCGATTCCTTGGATCTTGTGGGGTCCGGGCGGGCCGCCCGACAGCACCGCCGACGCGCTCGGCTCGACGGCAACGATCCGGCAGGCGGGGTTGCGGTCCTTCAGGAACTCGCCCACGCCCGTGATCGTGCCGCCGGTCCCGACGCCGGCCACGAACGCGTCCACGCGCCCGTCGGTGGCCTCCCAGATCTCAGGTCCGGTGGTGCGGCGATGGATATCCGGGTTGGCCGGGTTTGAGAACTGGTCGGGCAGGAACACGTCACTGCTGGTGGCCATCGCCCGCGCGGCGTCGACGGCCTCGTTCATCCCGCCCATCGACTCGGTGATCTGCACCTGCGCGCCGTACAGCCGCAGCAGGCCCTCGCGCTCGCGGCTCATCCCCTGGGGCATCGTCAACACCAGCTCGTAACCCTTGGCGGCGCACACGAACGCGAGCGCGATCCCGGTGTTGCCGCTGGTCGCCTCGACCACCGTCGTCTGGCCCGGTTCGATCCGGCCCTCGCGCTCGGCGGCCTCGATCATCGACACGCCGATCCGGTCCTTGACACTGCCGCCCGGATTCAGCGCTTCGAGCTTGGCGAACAACTCGACGTCGGAGTCCTCGAGCATCCGCGTGAGGTGGAGCATGGGCGTCCGGCCGACATGTTCCGCAATGTTGGTGGGAATTCGGGCCATTTGCGCGTTTCAGCCTACGAGATGCTGCGCCGCGCCGCCGTCGGGGTCGCCGGAGGCGTCAGATGTGGTACATCGGCGCAGACGCCGCCCGCGCTTCGGCGTCGGCCACATCGGCCACGGTCGAGTCGCCCAGCACCGAGCGGACCGCGGCCGCGGCGTTGGCGAACACGCCGGTGGCGCCGGCCCCGACGGGGCCGTCGAGCAACTCGACGATCTCGAGCACGGTGATCTCGGTCCCTGGCCGGGCGAACGTGTAGCCGCCCTTGACGCCCCGGTGCGAGCGCAGGATGCCCGCCCGGCGCAGCGTGGCGAACAGCTGCTCCAGGAACTGCACGGGTATCTCGCGGCGCCGCGCGAGCTCGGCGATCGGCACCGGGCCGCGGTCGCCGTGACGGAACAGCTCCACCAGCGCGGTCAGGGCGTACGGGGACTTGGTGGTGATCGAGATCATCGGCCGGCTCCGATCGTATGCGACCTCGCCCCGGCGGTGCACGGCCGCGCCGGCGGGCTGGCCGGCCAGCCAGGGCCAGTGGGCTCGCGGAACGTTTCGCTGGTCGGGACGCTGAGGCCGCCGTGAGGCGAGCGGTCGCAGATCCAGCCGCGCTCGGTGGCGATCAGCACGGCCTGGGCGCGGTCCATCGCGCCGAGCTTGCCGTAGACGTTGTGCAGGTGGGTGCGGACCGTGCTGGTCGACAGGCCCAGCTCGCTGGCGATCTGCTTGTAGACCATTCCCCGCGCCAGCCGGCGCAACACGTCGATCTCGCGCTGAGACATCGGGTTGGGATCGATCTGGCGCGGGCGCCCGCCACCGCTGGGGAGCGGGAGCTCGTACATCACCGTGCGCAGGTCGGCGGGCTTGACGCCGACCACTCGGGCGACCGACAGCATCTCCGACGGGGACACGGCGCCGCCGAGCACGTGGTGGGCGAGCATGTCGGCGAGCCGGACCAGCGCAGCTTCGTCCTCGGCGTCGTTGGCGTGGTGGCGTTCGACCACGCTCGCCACCGACTTGGGCAGGCCCCAGCGCCGGGCGAGCACGCCGCCGACCAACGCGTGGTCGACGCCGAGCTCGCGGCGCTCGGTCTGGATCCGCTCCTCCGGCGTGCGGGCATCGGCGAGGATCTGGCGCGGATAGCCCGGGTAGGCGTGGACCAGTACGAGCTTGCCGACGTCGTGCAGCAACGAGGTCAGCATCAGCCGATCGCGCGCCTCGTAGCCGAGCTCGCGGGCCAGCCGGTCGGCCACACGCTGGGTGGCGACCCCGTGCAGCCTGAAGCGTTCCGGGATCCCCTGCCAGACCGCGGTCCGCTCGAAGAAGTCAAACGTCCGGGCCCGGCTGGCGATCGCGTGAACGGTCCGAGGCGACAGCACCTCGACCCCGCGGACCGCGCTCTCGACGCGTCCGTGGTGGCGCCCGTCGACCTGGTTGGCCAGCCGCAATACGGTCACCGACAGCGCGACGTCGGACTCGACCGCCTCGACCACCTCGGACGTCTGCGGCTCACCGGCCTCGAACAGCCGCAGCACCCTGGTCCGCGACTCGGCCAGCATCGGAAACGCCTCCAGCGCCTCGAATGCCGCGGTGAGCCTGCGACCGTGACCCTCGTTGTGGTGGCGCTCATGGGACGCGTAGGGCCCCGGCGAGATCCACTCCACCGCAGCGGGAGGATCCTGTACGACGTCACTCCCGCCGAGCTCTTCTATCGGCAGATCATTTATGGGGTGGCCTTTCGTAGCCTTCCTAGCCCGCGCGAGCCAGCGCGCGATCGATCCGAGCGAGCGTCTCCTGGCGTCCCAGGAGCGTCACGCTCTCGAAGATACCCGGTGACACGGTCGATCCGGCGATCGCCACCCGGATCGGCTGGAACACCTTGCCGGGCTTGGCGGCCTTGGCACTCGACCACTGCGCGCAGCGCGGCCTCGACGTTCTCGAGCGTGAACGGCTCCACCCCGGCCAGCGCATCGCGCGCGGCGCGGAGGTTCTCGACGCCGCCGTCGCGGCCGATCACCTTGTCGAACGCCTTGGGATCGTCGGCCGGCCCGTCGAAGATGAAGCCGACCAGCGGCCAGAAATCGGCCAGCGTCTGGATCTTCTCGGCCGAGATCTCGACCGCCCCCCGCAACCCGGTGCGACCGGTGAACTGCTCGAGCCGAGCGGTCAGCTCGTCCACCGGCAGCTCGCGCAGGTAGCGGCCGTTGATGTGGCGCAGCTTCTGCTCGTCGAACACCGCCGGGTTCTTGGACACGCGCTCGAGCCGGAAGCGCTCGGCCAGCTCGTCCATCGTGAAGTACTCCTCGTCGGCGGAGAACCCGGCGCCGAGCAGCGCGATGTAGTTGTCGACCGCCTCGGGCAGGTAGCCGGCGGCGCGCAGCTCCTGGACCGACGCGGCGCCGTGGCGCTTGGACAGCTTGCGGCCGTCGGGCCCATGCAGCAGTGGAAGGTGCGCGTAGCGCGGCGCGGTTTGTCCGAGCGCCTCGAACACCAGCAGCTGCGTGGGGGTGTTGGAGATGTGGTCCTCGCCGCGGACTACGTGGGTGATCTCGGCGTCGAGGTCGTCGACGGCGACCGCGAAGTTGTAGAGCACCGAGCCGTCGGCCCGGGCGATCACCGGATCGTCGCGGCTGACGTTGGGGAATCGGATCTCGCCCCGGATCACGTCGTCGAACACCGTGTCGCCGGTGTCGGGATAGTGCAGGCGGACCGCTCCCGCCGACTCGGGCTCGCCCCGGAATCCCCGGTCGGCACCGTGGCGCTCCTTGAACGCCCGGACATCGTCGGCGGTGGCGGTCGAGTGGTAGGCGCGGCCGCCGTCGAGCAGCTGCGCGAGCGCCTCCTGATGGCGATCGGATCGCTCGGTCTGGAAGATCGGCCCCTCGTCGAAGCCGAGGTTCAGCCACTGCAGCGCGTCGAGGATCTGCTCGACGTTCTCGGGAGTCGATCGCTCGCGATCGGTATCTTCGATGCGCAGCACGAACGTGCCGCCCTGCCCCTTGGCCAGCAGCCAGTTGTAGAGGGCAGTGCGGGCGCCGCCGATGTGGAGGGCGCCAGTCGGGGATGGAGCAAAGCGAACGCGCATGAACGAGACGTCACCATGCTAATCGGCGCCCACGTATCGAACGCAGGCGGCCTGAAGAACGCCGTCGAGCGCGGCACCGAGCGCGGCTGTGAGGCGATCCAGATCTTCAACCAGTCGCCGCGGATGTGGCGGCCGACGAACTACACCGACGACGACATCGCCGAGTTCCGCGAGGCGATCGACGCCAGCAAGATCGATGCGGTCCTGATCCACGCCGTGTACCTGCTCAACTGCGCCTCGGAGGACAAGGAGATCCGCGACAAGTCGCTGGCCTCGCTGATCCAATCGCTGCGCGTCGGCGAGGGCATCCGCGCGGTTGGCGTGGTGCTGCACCCCGGGTCGGCCAAGCGGGGCGACATCGGCAAGGCGATCACCCGCGCCGGCAAGGTCATCAAGGAGGCGCTGGCCCAGACGGACAAGTGCCCGCTGCACCTCGAGGACACGGCCGGAGCCGGCGGCACGCTGGGGCGATCGTTCGAGGAGCTCGAGCGGCTGCTCGATGCCTCCGGCGCCGACAAGCGCCTCGGCGTGTGCCTGGACACGTGTCACCTGCTGTCCTCGGGCTATGAGGTTCGAACCGTGGACGGCCTCAAAGACACGCTGAAGGAGTTCGACCGGGTGGTTGGGCGCCGCCGGCTGGGCTCGCTGCACGTCAACGACTCGGCCACCCCGATGGGCTCCAACCGCGACCGCCACGCGGTCCTCGGCCAGGGCGAGTTCGGCGAGAAGGGGTGCGCCACCGTGCTGTCGGAGCCGCGCTTCGACAAGCTCCCGTGCGTGCTCGAGACCGGTACTGACAAGGGCTCGCCGAGCGCCGACGACGTCGCGCTCGCGTTCAAGCTCAGGAAGCGCGGGCTGACCTCGCGCAAGCGGTCAGCCGCGGCAAAGCGCTCGAACACAACCAAGCGGACCGCCAAGCGATAGGTTCCCGCCCCGTGAGCAAGAAAGCCGATTGCCTCGTCGTGTTCGGGATCACCGGTGACCTCGCGCGCAAGCAAACATTTCGCTCGCTCTACCGGCTGGAGGCCCGCAGGCTGCTCGACTGCCCGGTGATCGGCGTGGCCTCCAGCGACTGGGACGACGACACGCTGCGCGAGCGAATGCGCCAGTCGGTGCAGGACACCGGAGAGCAAATCGACGAGGACGTCCTCAACCGCTTCGCGCAACGGCTCTCCTACGTCAGCGGCGACTTCGCCGACGACAAGACCTACGAGAACGTCAAGCGGGCGCTGGGCGACCACCGCAACCCGACGTTCTACCTCGAGATCCCGCCGTCGCTGTTCGGGATGGTGGTCAAGGGGCTGTCGGGGGCCGGGCTGGTGTCAGACGACCAGCGGGTGGTGGTGGAGAAGCCGTTCGGCCACGACCTGCAGTCGGCCCGCGAGCTGGCGGCCGAGCTGCACCAGTACCTCAAGGAGTCCCAGATCTACCGGATCGACCACTTCCTGGGAAAGATGGGGCTCGAGGAGATCCTGTACCTGCGGTTCGCCAACACGATGCTCGAGCCCGTGTGGAATCGCAACTTCCTGTCCTGCGTGCAGATCACGATGGCCGAGAAATTCGGGGTCGAGGACCGCGGCCGGTTCTACGATCCGGTCGGGGCGCTACGCGACGTCGTCGTCAACCACCTGCTGCAGCTGCTGGCCACCGCGGCGATGGAGCCGCCGTCGGGCGGCGATCCCGACACGCTCAAGGACGCCAAGGGCGTCGTGTTCAAGGCGATGCGCACCGCCGACCCGAGGCACTACGTTCGCGGCCAGTACGACGGCTACCGCGACATCGACGGCGTCGCGAAGGATTCGCAGACCGAGACCTCGGTGGCGTTGCGCCTGGAGATCGACACCTGGCGGTGGGCCGGCGTCCCGTTCTTCATTCGTACCGGCAAGTACCTGCCGCTGACCACGACCGAGCTGCGGCTGCTGTACAAGCAGCCTCCCCGGGTGCATTTCGTCGGCGACGCGCACCGTAACCCGCAGACGAACATGATCGTGTTCCGGATCGATCCGCACACGGGGATCAGGATGGTGCTGGCCGCTCAGCGCGCCGATCGACCGGGCGCGGCGCGGATCGAGTTCGACATGGAGTTCGAGCGCGAGGGCGGTGCCGGGGCAACCCCGTACGAGGTGCTGCTCGAAGCCGCGATCGTCGGCGACAGCACCCACTTCACCCGTCAGGACAACGTCGAGGAGTCGTGGCGGATTCTGCAGCCGCTGCTCGACTCGCCGCCACCCGTGAAGCCCTACCCGAAGGGCACCTGGGGCCCGAGGGAAGCCGACGACCTGCCCCACCGGTTCGGCGGCTGGCAGGGTCCATGGGTGCCCGAGTAAGCGGGCGCTAGGCCCCGCGTCCGGGCGACCGCGGTTCCCGCGGAGGTTCGGGCGGCTTGCCGGCCCGCCGGGTCGCAGGCGGGGCGTTTCGCCGGCGCGCGCGGAGCTCGAGCAGCTCGCGCTCGCGGCGGCTGGTCCACGGCTCGGGCTTGGTCAGACCCGATGCCTTGCGGAGCGTCGGGGGCGTCAGCCACCACTTCATGCGGGCGGGGATGCGATCGGCGAGCAGCAACAGCACCGCGATCACCACCACCACGAACCCGGCGACCTGGACGGCGTGGGAACCCGCGAACCCGGCCACCAAGCCGGCGGCCAGCAGCCCGAGCAGAATCGCTCCCAGCGGGGTCAGCCTGACGCCCTTCATCGTCTAAGCGTAGACCGCGGCGGCCATCCGACCCGACCGCCGAGCGGCGAACTCAGCCGCTGCCGGCCGCGACGCCCGCCTGCTGCACCTCGGCGATCTCGGCCTCGGCCAGGATCGCATCGCCGAGCAGGGAGTCGAGCTCGGCGTGCAGACTGGCGTTGCGCGTGACCCGGAACTGCTGGCCGAGCTTGAGCCGGCGGTGCCCGACCGACGTGCTCAGCTCGATCACCACGTCGGACTCGCCCGGGAACCCCGCCAGCAGCTCGCGCAGGTCGCCCAGGACGGAGGCGGGCAGCGCGGTCGCATCGAGGCGCAGGTGCAACGCATCGGGAGTGGCGGCCGGCTTGGCCGCGAGCTCTTGCGCCTTCTGGACCTCTTCCTCGCTGGGCGCGAACAGCTCCACCTGCTGGGCGATGATGCAGGTCTTGTCGCGATCCTTGTGGTCGACGCGCCCGCGGACGAGCACGATCGAGTCGGGGTGCAGCGCCTCCTCGCTGGCCAGCAGCGGCTTGCCGAACACGATCATCTCGACCGACGTGTCGAGGTCGTCGAGCGTGGCGAACATCATCGGGTCGCCCTTCTTGGTCCGGATCCGCTTTGCCTGGGTGATCATCCCCCCGACCGTGACCCAGTCGCCGTCGCGGCGGCCGCTGAGCTCGGCGAGATCGCAGTCGACGCGGGCCCTCATCGCGGCGCGGACGTCCTTGAGCGGGTGCGCGGAGATGAACAGGCCGATCGACTCCTTCTCGGCGGCGAGCAGCTCCGGGCGGTCGAACTCGACCGCCGGGATCGGGGCGTGGCTGGGCCGGGCCATGCCGCCCGGTCCCGAGTCCGCGTCGCCGCCGGCGTCGCCGCCCAGGTCGAAGATCGAGCCCTGGCCGATCAGCGCGTCCTGCTGGGCCTTCTGGCCGGCGCCCTGGGCCTGCTCGAGCACCAGCAGCATCCCCTTGCGAGACGCCCCGGTCGAGCCGAACGCGCCGCACTTGATCAGCGCCTCGATCGCCTTCTTGTTGACGGCGCGGCCGTCGACACGGGCGCAGAAGTCCCACAGGTCGGTGAACGGCTGGGTGGGTGGACCGTAGTCACCGCGAGCGCGCTTGATCGCCTCCACGGCCGCGTAGCCGACGCCCTTGACCGCGTCGAGCCCGAAGCGGATGTTGCCGTCGACGACCACGAACTCATGGTCTGACAGGTTCACGTCGGGCGGCAGGATCGAGATCCCCATCTGCTCGGCCTGGCCGACGAAGAACGGAACCTTGTCCTTGGTGTCCATCACCGAGGAGATCAGCGCGGCCATGTACTCGGCCGGATAGTTGGCCCGCAGCCACGCCGTCCGGTAGGAGATCAGCGCATAGCAGGCTGCGTGCGAGCGGTTGAATGAGTAATCGGCCGACTTCTCATTGGTCTGCCACAGCCATTCGGTCACGTCGGCGCCGGTGCCCGATGCCCGGCAGCCTTGCACGAACTCCGGGCGCAGCTTCGCCATCGCCTCGCGATTCTTCTTCCCGATCGCCTTACGCAGGTCGTCGGCCTTGGCGCCGCTGAACCCGGCCAAGTCCTTGGCGATCTGCATCGCCTGCTCCTGGTAGAGGATCACGCCCTTGGTCGCCTCGAGGATCGGCGCCAAGCGCTCGTCGGGGTAGGAGATCGACTCTGGATCGCGCTTGCCCCGCGCGTACGTCGGGATCTGGTCCATCGCCCCAGGTCGGTACAGCGCGACCAGCGCGACCAGGTCGTCGAACTCGGTCGGCCGCACCTTCTTCAGCGCTTCGCGCATGCCCTCGGACTCGAACTGGAACACGCCGATCGAATCGCCCTGGGCCAGCATCTCGTAGGTGGGCGCGTGATCGAGCGGGAGCGTCGTCATATCGGGGCGCTCGCCGGTCGAGCGGGCCACGATGTCGAGCGCGTCCTCGATCACGTCGAGGTTACGCAGCCCCAGGAAGTCCATCTTCAGCAGCCCGAGCTGCTCGACCGGCTTCATCGTGAACTGGGTGACGGTGCGGAACACGCGCTCGCCGTTGTCGTCGGTGCCGGCGTCGGCGATCTGCAGCGGCACGATGTCGGTCAGCGGTCGGTCGGCGATGACCACCGCCGCGGCGTGGATCGAGGAGTTGCGGACGATCCCCTCCAGACCCTGGGCGACGTCGACGATCTGCCTGGCCTCTCCGTCGCGATCGACCTCGGCCCGCAACGGCTGGCCGAGCTTCAGGCACTCCTCGAAGCTCGGTGGCCGGCCCATGATCGGGTCGGGGATCAGCTTCGCGAGCCGGTCACCGGCGCCGTAGTCGAAGCCGAGCACGCGGGCGGCGTCGCGCGTGGCCGCGCGCGGGAACATCTTGCCGAACGTGACGATCTGCGCGACCGACTCCTTGCCGTACTTCTCGGTCACGTAGCGGATCACGCGCTCGCGGCCCCGCACCGAGAAGTCGATGTCGATGTCCGGCATCGACACCCGCTCGGGGTTCAGGAAGCGCTCGAACAGCAATCCGTAGCGCAGCGGGTCGACGTCGGTGATCGTCAGCGAGTAGGCCACGATCGAACCCGCGGCCGAGCCACGGCCGGGGCCGACGGCGATTCCGGCATCTTTGGCGTACTTGACGAAGTCCCAGACGATCAGGAAGTAGGCGTTGAAGCCCATTCGGTCGATCACGCCGAGCTCGTACTCGGCGCGCTCGATCGCCTCGGCCGGCACCGGGTCCCCGTAGCGGTCGCGGAGGCCGCGCTGCACCAGCGTGCGCAGGAACTCGCCCTCGGACCCGCCGTCGGGCGTCGGGTAGCGCGGGATCAGCTGTCGGCCGAGCTCGAGCTCGACTTCGCAGCGCTCGGCGATCTCGATCGTGCTCGCGAGCGCCTCGGGCCACTCCGAGAAAGCATTGGCCATCTCCTCGGTCGACCGGAGGTAGAACTCGTTGGTGTCGAAGCTGATCTTGGGCTGGGCCAGCGTCGACTTGGTCTGCACGCACAGCAACGCGGCGTGATGGCTGTAGTCCTCGCGGCCCAGGTAGTGCACGTCACCGGTGCCGACCAGCGGCCGCCCGACCTCTCGGGCGATCCGGACGATCCCCTCGTTGACCTGGTCCTGGGCGGCGAGCCCGTTCTTCTGGACCTCGAAGTACACGTTGTCGGCGCCGAACGCGCCGAGCAGCTCGTCGGCGTGGGCGCGTGCGTCTTCGGGGCGGCCATCGAGCAGGAACTGGCAGAAGCGCGACTGCAGGCAGCCGGTAAGGGCGATCACGCCCTCGGCGTGGGCGGCCATCTGCTCCATGTCGACCGACGGCTTGCCGCGCTGGTAGCCCTCGAGGAAGCCCGACGAGGACAACTTGGTCAGGTTTCGGTAGCCGGTGGGGGTGGCCGCCAGCAGCGTCAGGTGGAACCGGTCCAGCCGCCCCGGGCTCCGCCGCAGGTGGTCCTCGACCACGTACACCTCGCACCCGAGGATCGGCTTGATCTGGTGTTTGCGACACGCGGTGAACAGCTCGACCGAGCCGTTCATCACGCCATGGTCGGTGAGCCCGATCGCCGGCTGGTCAAACGACGCGGCACGGGCCGCGAGATCATCGATTTTGCACGCTCCGTCGAGCAGCGAGTACTCGGAGTGGACGTGCAGGTGTGCGCAGGCAGGGCTCATAGACGACGCCGCGGCCGGAAAACGACCACGGTGTTCGAGCATAGGTGCTCGCCCGGACGCAGCGACCGCCTGCGCCGTGATTTGCGCGCTACGTGCGGATGCCAGGCTGCAGGCAGCCGACGGCCGACGGGCTAATCGCGCGTGAGCTGCTTCTGGGCGATCGCGGCGCCGGCGATCAGCGCGCCGCCAGTGGCTCCGGCGATCGCGAGCGTGCGAGCGGACGGCTTGCGGGAAACGCCGGGGGTCCTACCGCGGAGATACCACTTGACGCCCTGCCAGACCGAGTATCCGAGAACTTTGTATCCCATGTCCAAACGCTACCCGCGGTCGTCGTGTCTAACCCGCCACGCCATCCGCGACTGCAGCGACCACAGCTCGATGAACCCGGGCGCGGCGTCGTGGGAGAACAACCCCCCCGATTCGCTGAACGTGGCCAGCTGGGCGTCATAGACGGCGTTGGGCGAGGACCGGGTGACCACCCGGGCCGACCCCTTGTAGAGCCGGACGCCGATCGTCCCCGTGACCTGCACGTTGACCGCGTCCATGTAGGCGTCCAGATCGGTCCGCAACGGCTCCAGCCACAGCCCGGCGTACACCAGGTAGGCCCACTTCTGGTCCAGCGAGGCCTTCATCTGGTTCTGGTGGATCGTCCCCACCAGCCGCTCGAGCTCCTGATGGGCCGGCAGCAGGATCGCCGCCGCCGGGACCTCGTAGATGTCGCGGACCTTGAGCCCGACGATCCTGTCCTCGAGCTGGTCGACGATCCCGACGCCGTGGCGGGCGCCGATCTCGGCCAGGCGTTCGATCAACTCGACGAGGCCCAGGGACTGTCCGTTGAGCGAGATCGGCACCCCGCGCTCGAACCCGAGCTCGACGACAGCGGCCTCATCGGGCGCCTCCTCGGGTCGCGTGACCAGCTGGAATACGTCGTCGTCGGGCGCGTGGTCGAGCTCTTCGATCCACCGTCCCTCGCTCGACCGTCCCCATAGGTTGTCGTCAATCGAGTAGGGCGCGACCTCGGTCCCGCCCTTGACCGGGATCCCGTTCTCGCGCGCGTAGGCGACCTCCTCCTCGCGGCCCATCCGCCACGAGCGGACCGGCGCGATCACCTTCAGCTCCGGCGCCAGCGTGGCGATCGTGGCCTCGATCCGGACCTGGTCGTTGCCCTTGCCGGTGCAGCCGTGGGCGATCGTGTCGCAGCCGGTGGCGCGCGCATGCTCGACGGCCAGCTTGGCGATCAGCGGCCGGCCGAGCGCGGTGAACAGCGGATAGCCGCTGCCGTAGATCGCGTTGGCCTTGATCGCCGGCAGCACGTACTCGGCGGCGAACTCCTCGCGGGCATCGACGATCCGGCACTCGATCGCGCCGATCTGCAGCGCCTTGCCGCGGATCACCTCGTAGTCCTCGCCCGGCTGGCCGAGGTTGACGGTCAGCGCGACGACCTCGGCGCCGTACTGCTCCTGGATCCACTTGAGCATCACGCTCGTGTCCAGGCCGCCGCTGTAGAGCAGCAGCACGCGGTGGACGTCCTCGGGCCTCGCCTGGTAGGAGGCGGTGGGAATCAGGGTGGGCGCTTGGATCGGGTCGGTCATCGCTCGCTCTCAGTCAGGGGCAGGTCGGGGAGGCGCGTGCGCAGCTCATGCCACAACGCCTCGTAGGCCGGTGCGGCGCGGCCGCGGGGGGCGAACATTGCGACCGCGTCGCGCTCCTCTCCCATCCGCTCGACCTCGACCGACGCGGGAATCGCCGCCTCGAGCACGTCGTCGCGCTCGGCGCGCAGCCGATCCATCACCTCGCGATGCAGCCGCTTGCGTCGATCGACCATCGAGAAGAACGCGAGCACCTGAGGCCCCCCACGACGCCTCCGGCGCTTGCCGTTGGCGCCCGCGGCCTCCGCTACGACCGAGTCGAGCTGGCCCATCGTCCGCGACGACAGCGTCGCCGGGATGATCGGAACCAACACCACGTCGGCGGCCTCGAACACGCTCTCGGACACCAGCGAGATGCTCGGCGGGCAGTCCAGGAACACCCAGTCGTATTCGTCGGCGAGCGGCTCGAGCACTCGCGCCAGGCGCCGGGTCGGCTTCTTGAACTGATCCAGCGCAAGGTCCATGTGGCGGTAGGAGAAGTCCGCCGGGAGCAGGTCCAGGCCGGGGTGGTCGGTGCCCTTGATCAGCGCGTCGACGTCGCTCTTGAGGCTCACCAGCTTGTCGCCGCCGCCACGGACCTTGGGCTTGACCCGGAACAGGTACGTCGAGCCGCCCTGCGGGTCGAGGTCCCACAGAAGCGTGCGCAGCCCGTCGCGCGCCGCCAGGTAGGACAGGTTGACCGCCGCCGATGTCTTGCCCACGCCGCCCTTGATGTTGTAGGTCGCGAGGACCAGGCTCACCTGAACGTGTCCTTGACGAGCGTCCGCTGCGGCTTGGAGGCGAACTCCGAGAACGTGGCCGCGAACTCAGCGCGCGCGGCGAGCTCGTCCTCGCGCAGCTTGGAGACGAGCACGCCGGTGGCCATCAGCGCCGGCGCGCCGTCGGGCGCCGCCGCGAGCCTGTCGCCCAGCGCCGAAAGCATTGCGACCTGCACCTCCCGGTCCTGATGGCGGCCGAGCACGTCCTGCAGGGACTTCAGCGACTTGATCATCGGCTTGACCACCTCCGCCGCGTACAGCGGCGCCCCGAACAGCTCGAGCAGGTAACGGAGCTCCTTGCCGCGCTTGCGCAGGTCGTGGTAGGCCTCGGCCGGGCTCTCGTCGTCGATCGCCCCGCCCAGCTTGACCATCCGCCGGTAGACCTTGTGGATCCGAGCGCCCGCGACGTCGCCGATCGCCCTGGCCGCGTCGGGCCGCTCGCCCTCGGGCAGCTGCTCGAGCGCGTCGAGGAACTCGGCCCATTGCGCCATCAGCGAGCTCGTCCGCTCCGAGCGCAGCGCGCGGACCGTCGAGCGGCGCGCCGCTCGACGCCGGGCCCGCAACAGGTCCAGCAGCGGGTCCAGATCGTCGCGCATCTGCTCGGGCACCAGTGCCCGCATCGAGTCGAACTCGAGCACGTACACGTCCAGGTCGCGGGCGTCGCCGGTGGCCTGCTGCAGCCACTTGAACTCGGCGCGAAAGTGGGCCAGCCGTTCCGGCGGGAACACCCGTTTGAGCTCGCGCTGAACCGAGCGCGTGCGCCGCACCGAGACCCGATAGTCGTGGAGGAACTCGGTGTCGATGTCGGCGATCGCGCCCTCGTGATTGGCCTCGATCACCTCCAGCAGGCCACGCAGCACGCGGGCCGCGGCCCGGTCGGAGCGCTCCTCATAGAGCAGGGGCACCGAGATCTTCGAGCCGATCCCCTCGGGCCGGCCGCCGGCGGCCAGCACTGCCTCGTCGAGCAGTGGATGCTTAGCCGGATCGAGCCCGAGCTCCTCGGCCAGCACCATCTGCACCTGGCGCAGCTCGGAGTCATAGCCGCGCACCGCGACCGCGCGCACGCGCGGGTGCAACCCCAGCTTGCGCGAGCCGGCCACCAGCTCGGGCTCCTCGAGCGTCAGCCGCACCACGGTCTTGCGCTCGTCGTCGAGCACGCTCAGCGCTCGCTCCCGGCTGCGCACTCGGACAAGCGGGAGCAGCACGCGATCCTCGGCCACGTCGAGCAGGGTGTCGCGGACGGGGCCGGGATCGAGCTCGGTCGGCACCAGGTACTTCTTCGGACGGTCTGCGGCCACCCACAGCCGGATGTCGCCGGACTCGCGGTCGATCAGCTTGAGGCTGCCGGCCTCGTGCGCGACCGACAGTCCGGCGTCGCGGGCCAGCGCGTCAAATGTGTCGTAGTAGATGCGATCGCACCGGTGCGAGCCGGCGTCGGCGACCTCGAGGTGCTGCGCGAGTGCCTCGACCAGCTCCGCGGTGGTCGTCTCCTCGGCCAGCAGGTACTGGCCGTCGCTCACGGCGACAGCGCTCCCAACCGGTCCACGGCGTCGTCGATCTCGCCCTCGGACACGATCAGCGGCGGCTCCAGCCGGATCGTGCCCGGCCCGGTGGCGTTGACGACCAGCCGCTGCTCGAGCAGCGCGCGCCTCGCCAGTCCGGGGGCGTCGACGCCGTCGGCCACGTCGATCGCGACCATCAGCCCGCGCCCGCGGACCGCCGCCACGTACGGCAGCGACTCCAGCCCGGCGCGCAGGCGCTCGCCGAGTTCGACGACGCGCACCAGCAGCTCGCGCTCCGAGCAGATGTCGAGCGCGACGAGGGCGGCCGAGGCGACGACCGGGCCGCCGGCGAACGTCGAGCCGTGGTCGCCGAGCTCGAACGCGTCGGCGAGCCGCTCGCCGGTGATCAGCGCGCCGATCGGCAGCCCGCCACCCAGCCCCTTGGCCGAGGTCATCGCGTCTGGGACCACGCCGGTCTGCTCATAGGCCCACAGCGTGCCGGTGCGTCCCATCCCGCACTGGATCTCGTCGAACACCAGCGCGGCCCCGGTCCGGTCACAGGCCGCCCGCGCCGTCCGCAGGAGCTCGTCGGACAGGACGTTGATCCCGGTCTCCCCCTGGATCGGCTCCAGCAGCACAGCCGCGGTGTCCGGGCCGACGGCGGCGTCGAGCGCCCCGGGGTCCTTGGGCACGACGGTGAACCCCGGGACCAGCGGCGCGAACGGGGCCTGCTTGGACTCCTGCGGGGTGGCCGACAGCGACCCGTACGTGCGGCCGTGGAACGCCTGCTGGACGACCACGATCCCGCCGCCGGGCCGGGCTCGGCGACACAGCTTGATCGCTGCCTCGTTGGCCTCGGTGCCCGAGTTGCACAGGAACACCTTGCCGCCCAGTGAGCTCTGGGCCAGCCGGGCGGAGAGCTTCATCGCCGGGGCCGTGTAGTACAGGTTGCTGGCGTGCATCAGCCGGCCGACCTGGTCGCGGACGGCCTGCACCACGCGCGGGTGGCAGTGGCCGACGTTGAGCACCGAGATTCCCGCCAGGAAGTCGAGGTATTCGTTGCCGTCGGCGTCCCAGAGATTGCAGCCGGCACCTCGGACGAACTCGACCGGGTTTCGGGCGTAGGTGCCGATCACGTGCTCGCGCTCGAGCGTCTGGAGCTCGGGCAGGCTCATGCGCGCGGCCCGATCTTGGTGCCCTGACCGGCGTCGGTGAACAGCTCGAGCAGCAGCGAGTGCGGCACGCGTCCGTCGACGATGTGGGCGTAGGAGACGCCGCCCTCGATCGCCTCCAGGCAGGCCTGGAGCTTCGGTCGCATGCCGCCGGCGACGCTCGGCAGCGACGCCTCGATCACGTCGGTCCCGGCCTCGGACACGACGCTGCTCTGATCCGACGGGTCGCTCAGCCAGCCGGGCACGTCGGTCAGGAACATCAGCTTGTAGGCGCCCAGCGCCTTGGCCACGGCGCCCGCCGCCTCGTCGGCGTTGATGTTGTAGGAGTTGCCCTCGCGGTCGGCGCCGACGCTGGCCACCACCGGGATGTAGTCCTGGGCCACGTGGTTGAGCACGCTGACGTCGACGCGATCGATCCGGCCGACGAAGCCGATGTCCTGCCCGCTCGGAGCCGGCTGGCGGCTGGCGCGGAACAGCAGCCCATCGTCGCCACACAGCCCGACCGCGGGCTGACCGTGGCGGTTGATCAGCAGCACGATGTCCTTGTTGACCTTGCCGACCAGCACCATCTTCGCGACCTCGACCGTGGCCTCGTCCGACACTCGCAAGCCGTCGACGAACTCCACGGGCAGATCCAGCCGCTGCATGTAGGACGTGATCTCCGGGCCGCCGCCGTGGACCACCACGGGGTTCATCCCCACGTACTTCAGCAAGACCACGTCCCGCGCGAACTCCTCCTTGAGCGCGGGGTCGGTCATCGCCGCGCCGCCGTACTTGATCACCACGGTCTTGCCGTAGAACTCCCGGATGTACGGGAGTGCCTCGAGCAGCGTGGTGGTGTCTCTGGCGGGGCGGGTCATCGGCTACGTGGTGTATTCGGCGTTGATCGTCACGTACTCGTGCCCGAGGTCTGAGAAGTAGCGCTCGGCCTCGACGCCCTCGCCGGGCAGGCCGATCTCGTACTCGACCTCGTCGCGGCCCACCGCGGCCGACAGCGCGTCGCGGTCGTGGGGCACAAATGATCCGTTCGAGCACACCTGGACCCCCTCGATCGAGATGTCCAGCGGCAGCGGAGCAGTCCCTGGCAGAGCCATTCCCGCGGCCTGGACGATCCGGCCCCAGTTGGGATCGCCGCCGTACAGCGCGGTCTTGACCAGCGGCGAGTCGGCGACCGCGCGCGCGACCGCGCCGACCGCGCCCTCGTCGCCGCCGCGGACGACAACCCGTCCGACGCGCCGCGCACCTTCGCCGTCGCGCACGATCGACAGCGCCAGCTGGCGCATGACCGCGTCCATCGCCTCGCCGAAGTGCAGCTCGTCGGGGGTCTCGGGCTCGACCGCGACCCCGGACTCGCCGCTGCACTGGACGATCACGGTGTCGCTGGTCGAAAGCTGGCCGTCGACGCTGATCCGCTCGAACGAGCGTTTGACCGTCACCGCCAGCAGCAGGTCGCAGGTCGCCGGCGACAGGACCGCATCGGATTGGACGAAGCACAACAGCGTCGCGAACCCCGGCGAGATCATCCCCGCGCCCTTCGCCTGGGCGGTCAACCGCACGGTGCCGCCCGACAGCTCGACGTCGAGGCAGGCGCGCTTGGCAAACGCGTCGGTCGTGCGGATCGCCTCGGCGAACGCGGCGTCGCCGTCGGCGCTCAGGTCGTGGGCGGCGCTGCCGATCCCGCTCATCACGGAGTCCATCTTCAGCGGGACGCCGATCACGCCGGTCGAGGCGACCGCGACGTGCCCCTCGGAGCCCGCACCGGCGGCGATCGCAGCCGCGCCCTGCATCCTGGCCGCGTCCTCCAGCCCGCCACGGCCGGTGGCGGCGTTGGCGTTGCCGGAGTTGACGACGATCGCGCGGATCGCGTCCAGGCGGCAGCGCTCGCGGCACAGCAGCACCGGCGCCGACTGCGTCCCGGAGCTGGTGAAGCGGGCGGCGCTGGTCGTCCGCGGCGACGAGCAGGCCATGATCCCAAGGTCCGGCGCGCCGCTTGGTTTGAGTCCGCAGGCGACGCCCGCGGCCCTGAACCCCTTGGGCAGCCCGCCGGGCAGCTCGGTGGCGTTGTCGGGCGCGTCGATCCAGCGCGAGGTGAAGAACGAGCCCGTGGTGGTCACTCGATGCCCTCGGCTTCGGGGCGGCCGAACATCAGGTTGAGGTTCTGGATCGCCTGTGATGCCGCGCCCTTCCACAGGTTGTCGATCGCGCCGAACGCGATCACCCGGCCGGTGCGCTGGTCGGCGTGGACCGAGACACGGCAGATGTTGGTTTCGCGCACGTCGCGCACGCCAGGAGGCTGGTCGGCGAGCTCGACGAACGGTTCGTCCGCGTACGCCTCCAGATAGAGCGCTCTGGCTTGTTCGGGATTCCCCTCTCCACTCAGAGTCGCGTAACACGACACAAGCTCCCCCTGGTCGAGCGGAATCAGGTGCGGCGTAAACGTGATCTGAACGTCGGATCCGAGCGCGGCCAGCTCCTGCTCGATCTCCGGCGTGTGGCGATGCCGCGGGACCCCGTAGGCGTTGAGGTTCTCGTCGACCGTGACGAAGTGGGTCTTGGCGGTGGCGGCGCGGCCGGCGCCCGACACGCCTGACTTGGCGTCGATCACCAGGTCCTCGATCAGGCCCGCGCGGGCCAGCGGCGCGAGCGCAAGCACCGCGGCCGTCGGATAGCACCCGGGGTTGGCGACGATCGCGGCGTCGCGGATCCGATCGCGGTAGAGCTCGGGCAGCCCGTACACGGCCTCATTCAGCAGCTCGGGCGCCTGATGCTCGCGGTACCACTGTTCGTAGACGGCCGGGTCGCGCAGCCGAAAGTCGGCGCTCAGGTCGACGACGCGCACGCCGCGCGCGCGCAACTCGGCCACCAGCGGCGCGGCCGCGCCGTGCGGGTAGGCCACGACCGCGGCGTCGATCTCGGCGTGACGGTCGAGGTCGAGCTCGTCGAGCACCATCGGCACCCGGTGAAACGGGTACAGGTCGTCGAGGCGGGCGCCCACGTCGCTGCGCGCGGTCAGCGCCCGCAGCTCGAAGTACGGGTGGCGGTGCAGGAGGCGCGCGGCGAGCGCGCCGGTGAACCCGGCGGCCCCGAACACCGACACGCTGGTCCGGTCAGGCGGCACGGACCCTCCCGTGGAGCTGATCCTCGAGCGCGGTGGTGATCCTGGCGCGGCGGGCGGCGACCTCTTCGTCGGTCAGCGTCCGGTCGGGCGCCCGGTAGGACAGCCGCAGCGCCAGCGACACGTTGCCGGCGCCGATGCGCCCTGCGTCGCGGTAGACGTCGAACACGGTCACGCGCGCGAGCAACGGGGCGCCTGCCCGGCGCACGACCTCGAGCACGTCGGCGGCGGCGACGTCGTCGGCCACGACCACGGCGAGATCCTCGCGCACCTCCGGGAAGCTGGTCACGTCGACATACACCGGCGTCTCGGGCAGCGGCACCGCGTCGAGGTCGAGCTCGAACCCGGCCACGGTGTCCTCGATGTCCCACTCGGCGGCGACCAGCGGATGGATCTCCCCCAGCCACCCGGCCGGCTCGCCGTCGACCAGGATCCGGGCCGTCCGACCCGGATGCAGGAACGGCTCGGTCGCCGCCTGCACTGTCCACCGGGCCCGAAGCGCGTCGAGCAGACCCCCGAGCACGCCCTTGGCGGCGAAGAAGTCGGCGGCGCGGGGGTCCGGTTCGCGCCACGTGGCCGGCCGCACCGGTCCGATCAGCAGCGCCCCGATGTGATGTGGCTCGCGCGGGAGCCTGCCCTCGGCCGCCGGCAGGTACACCGGCCCGGCCTCGAACAGGCGCAACGAGGCCGCGCCGTGCGAGCGGTTGCGGCGGGCGATGTCGAGCATCGAGCCCAGCAGCGTCGTGCGCAACTGCGACTGCTCGGTCGACATCGGGTTCTCGAGCTCGAGCGCGGGATGCTCGGAGAGCCGCAGTCGCTGGGCGAGGTCAGGACCGACGAAGCTCCAGCCGACGATCTCGCTGAGCCCCTGCGCGGTCAGCGAGTCAGCCGCGGCGCGGCGCATCCGCTGCACGGCCGTCAACAGCCCGGACGCGCCGTGGCGCGACGGCAGCGTCGCCGGCAGCTTCTCGAGCCCGTCGAGCCGCGCGACCTCCTCGATCAGGTCGGCCTCGCGGGTCACGTCGCCGCGGCGGAACGTCGGCACGGTGGCGTCCAGTCCGTCGGCGGCGTCGGCGGTCACGAACTCCAGCGCGCGGAGGATCTCGTGGCAGCGGTCGCGAGCGATCGCCGCGCCGAGCAGCCCGCTGACCCGCGCGTCGCGCAGGCGGATCGTGAGCGCCTCGGGCCCGGGTCCTCCGACGTCGATCGTCCCCGAGACCAGCCGGGCTCCGCACAGCTCGATCATCAGCGCGGCGGCGACCGCCTGGGCCTCGAGCGCCTGCTCGGGCTGGATCTGCTTCTCGAACCGCCCGGACGCCTCGCTGCGCAGCCCCAGCCGCAGCGACGTGCGGTGGATGTTCGGGCCGTCCCAGTTGGCGGCCTCCATCAGCACGCGGCTCGTGTCATCGTGCACCTCGGAGCGCAGTCCGCCCATCACACCCGCGATCGAAGTCGGGCCGTCGTCGTCGGCGATCAGCACCATCTGGTCGTCGAGCGTCCGCGTCTGGCCGTCGAGCGTGTCGACCGTCTCCCCCGGTGCCGCCCGCCGGATCGTCAGCTGCCGGCCGGCCACGCGGTCCAGATCGAACGCGTGCAGGGGCTGTCCGGTGAGCAGCATCACGTAGTTGGTGATGTCGACGACATTTGAGATCGGCCGCTGGCCGGCCGCCATCAGCCGGGCCTTCAGCCAGGCCGGGCTGGGTCCGATCGTCACGTCCTCGAACACACGCGCGGTGAACCGCGGGCAGAGGTCGGGGCACTCGACGGTGATCCGGATCCCGTCGACGTCGCCGGCACCCCCGGGATCCTCGGTCCACGGCGGCTCGCGCAGCGGCGCGCCGGTGGCGGCGTGGACCTCGCGGGCGACGCCATAGATCCCCAGGCAGTCGGGACGGTTCTGGGTGATCTCGAGCTCGATCACGTCGGTCGAGATCGGCAGCACCTCGGCCAGCGGCGACCCGGCCTCGAGCTGGTCGTCGTCGAGCACGATGATCTCGGCGTGGTCGGGTCCGATCGCGAGCTCGTCCTCGGCCAGGATCATCCCGTTGGACTCCAGGCCGCGCAGCTTGGCCTTTCGCAGCGTGGTTCCGTCGGGCATCACCGCGCCCGGCGTGGCCACCGCAACCGTCTGGCCGGCGGCCACGTTCGGCGCCCCGCAGACGATCTGCGAGGGCTGGCCGTCTCCGGTGTCGACCACGCATAGTCGGAGCCGGTCGGCGTCGGGATGCGGGCCGGCCTCCAGCACCTTGCCGACCACGAAATGGCTGAGCTCGGCAACGCCGTGGTGCTCGATTCGCTCGACCGCGGTCCCGGTCATGTCAAGGCGCTCGCCAAGCGCCTCGGCGGCGAGCTCGGGCCGGCAGTACTCGTGCAGCCACTCCAGTGGGACGCGCATCAGCAAGCGCCTCCTCGGCTCAGCGCGGCCGCGGTCATCCGAACTGCTCCAGGAAGCGCACGTCGTTGTCGTAGAGCAAGCGCAGGTCGGGGACCCCATGGCGGAGCATCGCGATCCGCTCGATCCCCATCCCAAACGCGAACCCCTGGACCTTCTCGGGGTCGTATCCGTACTCGCGCACGTAGTCGAACACGTTGGGGTCGACCATCCCGGCGCCGAGGATCTCGATCCAGGTCGTGCCCTTGCACAACGGGCACCGCTGGCCGTCGGCCGTGATGCCGTCGTTGCAGTTAAAGCAGGACACGTCGACCTCGACGCTGGGCTCGGTGAACGGGAAGAAGTGCGGGCGCAGGCGCACCTGACGTTCCTCGCCGAAGATCGCCCGCGCGAACGTCAGCAGCGTCCCCTGAAGGTCGCCGAGGGTGATGTCGGTGTCGACCGCCAATCCCTCCATCTGATGGAACTGCGGCGTGTGCGTGGCGTCGGAGTCCGGGCGGTATACGCGCCCCGGAACGACGATGTAGATCGGCGGCGGCTGGCGCTCCATGGCCCGCACCTGGACCGGTGAGGTGTGCACGCGCAGCAGCACCGTCTCCGGGTCGAACAGGTCGTCGACCGGCTTGACGTAGAACGTGTCGGTCATCAGCCGCGAGGGATGCGTGACCGGCGTGTTCAGCGCGTCGAAGTTGTAGTAGGCGGTCTCGACCTCGGGACCTTCGGCCACGTTGAAGCCAAGCCCGATGAACACGTCCTCGATGTCGCGCCGCGTCTGGGTGATCAGATGCAACCGCCCGGTCTGCTGGAGGGGATCGGCGGGGAGCGTGACGTCGACCCGGTCCTCGGCGAGACGCGCGTCGAGCTCGGAGCCGGCGAGCTCCTGTGAGCGGCGCGCCACTGCGGCCTCGAGCGACTGACGGGCCCGGTTAGCGGCCTTGCCGACGTCGGCGCGCTGGTCGGGCGGCAGCTGGGCGACGCCGCGCAGCAGGTTGGGCAGCTCGGCCTTGCGCCCGAGGAACCGGATCCGCGCCTCCTCGAGCGCGCCGGTGGTCTGCGCGGCGCCGATCGCGGCGTGGGCGTCGTGCTCGATCTGACGGATCTGGTCGATCATGCGCGGGGCATCCTAGTTAGCGCGGGCCTTCAGCTCGTACAGGGCGATCGTGGCCGCCATCGCCGCGTTCAGCGATTCGGTCTGGATCGGGATGTGCGCGACGCGGTCGGCTTGCTCGATCACGTCCTCGGGCAGCCCGACGCGTTCGGCGCCGATCAGCAGCGTCGTCTCGGTTCCGGGGTCGGTCGCCGCCAGCGGCGCGCCACGACCCGAGGCCAGCGCGACCTTCGTGCCCGGCAGCGCAGCCACATCGACGCCCCGGGCCAGCGCGACGCCGAACACCGCACCCATGCTGGCCCGCACGGCCTTGGGCCCGAACGGGTCTGCCGTGTCGGGGCCCAGCGCCACCGACGAGGCGCCGAACGCCTCGGCGCAGCGGAGCACCGCCCCGACGTTTCCGGGGTCGTGGACGCCATGCAGATACACGCACAACGGGCCCAGCGGCGCCGGCGCCCAGCGCTCCTCGTACACGGCCAGTGCGCGCGTGCCGGAGCGCAGACCGGACGCCTGGGCGAGCAGCTCGGGCTCGACCTCGATCCCGGGCAGCCCGCTGCCGGTCGCGCAGTAGCGCTCGACCGGTTCCCAGCCCGCGGCGTCGGCGGCCTCGAGCAGGTCCTCGCCCTCGGCGACGAATCGCCCCGATTGCTCGCGCCAACGCCGGCGGCCGCGGAGCTTGCGGATCTCCTTGAGCTTCTGGTTATGGGGGCTGGTGATCGTCATCGGGTCTAGAAACAGAAAAAGCGCCGTCCCTTTCGGAAGCGGCGCCCGTTTGGCGGTGCTGGTGGTTCGGCTTTTCGTCAGCCGGCCGCCAGCGCCTCGCGGGCGCGGTCGGCAAAGCGTCGGAACGTGTCGGCGTCGCGGACCGCGATGTCCGCGAGCATCTTGCGGTCGAGCTCGACGCCCGACAGCTGGAGGCCGTGCATGAACTGTGAGTACGACATCCCGTGCTGGCGCGCGGCCGCGTTGATCCGCGTGATCCACAGCCGGCGGAAGTCGCGCTTGCGATTGCGCCGGTCGCGGTAGCGGTACTGGTCGGCCTTGAGGACGGCCTCCTTGGCCACCTTGTAGTGCCGACTGGCGTCTCCGCGGTAGCCCTTGGCCAGCGCCAGCGTCGAGCGGCGCTTCTTACGGGCGTGAACCGAGCGCTTGACGCGGGTCACGAGCGCTTCTCCCCGAGCATGACCTTGATGCGCGGCACGTCATCCTTGGAGATGACCACGGGACGCGCCAGCTGCCGCTTGCGCTTAGGCGACTTCTTCTCGAGGATGTGGCTCGAGAACGCGTGGCGGCCGCGCACCTTGCCGTTTGCGGTCACGCGGAAGCGCTTCTTGGCGCCGGAATGGGTCTTCATCTTCGGCATCGCTCGGCCGACTAGTAAAGCAGACGGCCTGCGCCGCCCCCGCCCGGTCAGTTGGCCGAGTCTTCGGAGATCGCCGACGCGACCGGCTCGGAGCGATTGCCGTTGCCGTGAGCGTTGGCTTCGGCGCGGGCCCGTTCGCGCCGGCTCTGCTTGCCGCGGACCTCGGGCTTGTCGTCCTCAACCTGGTGGTCGGTCTCGCCGGAGAGCACGGCCTTGGAGGGGGCCAGCAGCATCGTCATGTTGCGGCCGTCCTGGATCGGGGACTGCTCGACCACCGCGAGCTCCGACAGCTCCTCGGCGAGCCGGTCCAGCAGCGCCGTCCCGCGCTCGGGGTGGGTCACCTCGCGCCCGCGGAACATGATCGTGACCTTGACCTTGTCCCTGCCGAGCAGGAAGCGGGTGATGTGCCCCTTCTTGGTGTCGTAGTCGTTCTGCGCGATCTTCGGGCGGAACTTGATCTCGCGGATCGTGATCTGCTGCTGGTGGCGCCGCGCGGCCTTCTGCTTCTGGGCCTGCTCGTACTTGTACTTGGAGTAGTCGAGCACCCGGCACACGGGCGGGCGCGCCTCGGGAGCCACCTCGACCAGGTCGAGGTCGCGCTGCTGGGCGTACGACAGCGCCTCGGACGTCTTGATGACTCCGATCTGCTTGCCGTCCTCGCCCACGAGACGAACCTCGGGTACGCGAATCCGGTCGTTGATCCGGGTCTGATCCCGCTCAGGCGGGCGCCGGTCGAACTTGCGGGGGACCGGCACTAGTTGCGGAGGCTGCCTGTGGTCAAGCGGCGGCGCCGGGCCGTGTGTGGTGATGCACTTGGATCAACGCATCCGAGTATAGCGGCGGGATCTGCTCGTCGAGGGAGATTTATCGGCGGATCGAACGGGCCTTTACTTCCCCGTTGAGGCGCTCGACGAACTCCTCGACGCCAACCGATCCCTCGTCGCCATGGCGATGCTCGCGCACCGCAACCTGCTGGGCCTCCCGCTCACGGTCGCCGACAACCAACATGTACGGGATCTTGCGCAGCTCTGCGTCGCGGATCTTGCGCCCGACCGACTCGGTGCGGTCATCGACCTCGGCCCGCAGGCCGGCCGCCCGCAGCCGGCCGACGACCTCGCCGGCGTAGGCCTCGTGGCGGTCGGCGATCGGCAACGCGATCGCCTGGACCGGAGACAGCCAGGCCGGCAGCTCGCCCTCGAGGTGCTCGAGCAGGATCCCGATGAACCGCTCGTAGGACCCCATCAGCGCCCGATGGATCATCACCGGACGGTGCTCGGCGTTATCGGCACCGGTGTAGGTGAGGTCGAAGCGCTCCGGGAAGTTGTAGTCGAGCTGAACGGTGCCGAGCTGCCACGAGCGGCCGAGCGAGTCGGTCATGTGCATGTCGATCTTGGGGCCGTAGAAGGCGCCGTCGCCCTCGTTGACGTCGTAGGGCAGGTGCTTGGAGTCGAGCGCGCTCTTCAGCGCGGTCTCGCTCAGATCCCACAGCGCCTCGGATCCGATCCGCTCATCGGGACGGGTCGAGAGCTCCAGGCGGACGTCGATTCCGAACACCGCGTAGGTAGCGAACGCGAACTCCAGGCAGCCGGCGACCTCCTGCTGGATCTGGTCCTCGGTGCAGAAGATGTGGGCGTCGTCCTGGGCGAAGTGCCGGACCCGCAGCAGTCCGTGCAGGACGCCGCTGGGCTCGCGGCGATGCAACAGCCCAGGTTCGGAATACCGCACAGGGAGGTCGCGGTAGGAGTGGCGCTGCAGCGAGTACAGCTGGCAGTGACCGGGGCAGTTCATCGGCTTGAGCGCCATCGCCCGGTCCTCGTACTCGGTCACGAACATGTTGTCGCGGTACTTGTCCCAGTGGCCGGAGATCATCCACAGCGAGCTGTCGTAGAGCTGCGGGGTCTTGACCTCGGTGTAGCCGCGCTCGCGGCCCATCTCGCGGCTCAGCGCTACCAGCGAGTTGAATACCTCCGTGCCGGCGGGGAGCCAGAAGGCCGCGCCCGGGGCCACCTCGGAGAACGTGAACAGTCCCAGCTGGGGGCCGAGCTTGCGGTGGTCGTTGGCGCGGGCGCGCTCGAGCAGCTCCAGATGCTCCTCGAGCTCGCGCTTGGAGAAGAACGCGGTCCCGTAGACGCGTGTGAGCATCGGGTTCGACGAGTCCCCGCGCCAGTACGCCCCCGCGACCGACTGCAGCTTGAACGCCTTGATCCGGCCGGTGCTCGGAGAGTGCGGACCCCGGCACAGGTCGGTGAACGGGCCGTTGGAGTACAGCGACACGGTGGTGACCGGGTGGGCGGGGTCCGCGTTGCGGATCAGGTCCTCGATCAGCTGGACCTTGTAATCCTGGCCCTCGGCGCGGAACCGCTCGAGCGCCTCGCCGGTGGTGACGTCCTCGCGCACGAACGGCTCGTCGCCGTCGATGTGCTCGCGCATCCGGGACTCGATCCGGTCGAAGTCCTGGTCTGACAGCGAGACGCCCTCGGGAAACTCGAAGTCGTAGTAGAAGCCATCCTCGATCGGTGGCCCGATCGAGATCTTGACCCCCGGGTACAGCTCGAGCACCGCCTCGGCGAGCACGTGCGCGGCGTCGTGGCGGATCAGCGCCAGCGCGTCGGGGCCGCTGCGGTCGGTGAGGATCTCGAGCTTGTGCGGCCGGTCGCCGTTGGCGCTGTCGGGCAGCACGCGGCCGAGGTCGCGCAGATCGCCGTCGACCCTGATCGCCAGCGCCGCGCGGGCGAGGCCGGGGCCGATCGACGCGGCGGCGTCGGCGCCGGTGGCGCTGTCGTTGAGCGCGAGGATCTTGCCGTCGGGGAGCTCGTAGTCCTTCACGGCTTGGATGCTAGTCGGGCGGCGGGGGAGCTGGGTGGACGTGAAACGTCCCCATCCGGGACGTTTCACGTCCAGCCTCGGTCAGCGGGTCTAGCCGCAGACGAGGTCGGTGCGCTGCAGCGGCTCGCAGGGAGGCGTCACGGGCGGCAGCGGCGGGCCGGGGGTCACGATCGGGCCGTTGTTGGACCCCGACGCCTTCACGTGGAACGTGAACTTCCCGATCGTGCGAAGGACCGCGATGAACTGCGGGCACGCCTTCGCGGGCGCACACACCGGGCGCATCGTCTCGACGATCGTTCCGCGGAACGTGCCCGCGCACCAGGAGCTGTTACCGGTCGGGATCAGCTTCGCGCTCACCCGCGCGCCGTTGCGCTTGGCCCCGATCGTCTTGTATGCGAACGACTGGCAGCCGTGCCGTGCGGGGCCGCGAGCACTGATCTCGTAGCGCCGCAGCGTCCCGGTTTCACCGGTTGTCTTCTGCGGCGCGGTGAAACCGATCACGAAGTGCGTGCGGGCCGTGCCCGTCCCGGGTTTCATCGTGATCCGGTTCTTGGCCTCCGCAGAGGCCGGCAAAGCCACGATCCCGGCGAGCGCGAGCAGCGTGAGGAACCTGACTCTCATCCGAAGCCCAGACTACCCCTGGCCACGAATTCTCACGCCCGCTACATTTACGCCTCCCAGGGCGATTAGCTCAGCTGGGAGAGCGCCGTCTCGACAAGGCGGAGGTCACTGGTTCGAGCCCAGTATCGCCCACCTTTCTCGCTCCAATACCGGCTACCCCTACCGCGTGTAACTCCGGATGCCGGGGTGGTCGGCGGGGCGGGTGCCCGTCAGAATGACGCTCGAGATGAGGGCGAGGCTCTACCTCCTGGCGATCGCCGGCGCGGCGGCGGCAGGAGCCGCGGTCTGGCTGGCGACGCAGGTGCCGCCCGATCGACCGACCGAGCCCGGTCCGGTGCTGACGTTCGTGGTCGGCGCCTCGCTGCTCGGCAGCGGGCTGGCGTCATGGCACGCCCGCCCCGACAACCGACTGGGGCCGATCATGGTCGCAACGGGATTCGCGTGGTTCGCGGGGCTGCTCAGCGAGGCGCCCAGCTCGGTCCTGTACACGATCGGGAGCGCGGTCCAGTACGTGTTCGTGTCGGGGTTCATCTACATCCTGCTGTCGTTCCCGTCGGGCCGCCTGGAATCGACCTGGTCCCGGTCACTGGTGTGGTTCTCGCTGCTGCTGAGCGTCGGCCTGCAGCTCGCGGCGATGCTGCTCGGCAACGGCACCGGGCTGCGCTGCGAGACGTGTCCGGACAACGGCCTCCAGCTACTTCACCACAGCACCCTGTCGATGAACCTGCTCGACGTGCAGCGGCTGCTGGCGGCGATCCTGACCGCGCTGACGGTGGCGCTGCTGGTTCGCCGCTGGACAGGCGCGAGCCCCGCGCTGCGGCGAGCCGTGGCGCCCGTGCTGATGGCCGGCTGCGCGATGCTGGTCGCGCTGGCCTGGACCGTGATCGACGACCTGTTCGGCGACCCGCTCCACGCGCTGCCGGCAACCGTGTTCTTCTACACCTCGGCGCTGGTGCCGATCGCGGTGCTGTTCGTGTTCCTGCAGCGACGGCTGGCCCGCGGTGGGGTTGCCGGACTGGTCGTGTCGCTCGGCGAAGCCAGCGAGCCGGCGGATCTGCGCGAAGCGCTTGCGCGGGCGCTCGGCGATCCGTCGCTGCAGCTCGCGTTCTGGCTGCCCGGCGGGCACCGCTACGTCGGCGCCGACGGGCGCCCGCTCGAGCTGCCGACGGCGGACTCGGGACGGTCGGCGACCACAATCGAGCGCGATGGTCAGCCGATCGCGGTGCTGATCCACGATCCCGCGCTCGAGCACAACGCCGAGCTCGTGCAGTCGGTGTGCGCGGCGGCCGGGCTGGCGCTCGAGAACGAGCGGCTCCAGGCCGAGCTTCGCGCCCGCCTGGTCGAGCTCCAGGCCTCGCGCGCGCGTCTGGTTCAGGCGACCGACGCCGAGCGGCGACGGATCGAGCGCGACCTGCACGACGGCACCCAGCAGCGATTGGTGTCGATCGCGATGTCGCTCGGGCTGCTCGAGCCCCGACTCCCTGCCGACGGCGCGGCGGCGCCGATCGTCCGCGAGACCCGCGAGGCGCTGACGGTCGCTCTGCAGGAGCTGCGCGAGCTGACCCACGGCATCCACCCGGCGTTGCTGTCCGAGCGCGGGCTGGCCGCGGCGCTGGAGGAGCTGTGCGGACGGGCCGCGCTGCCCACGCGTCTGAGCTCCAACATCGACGCGCGGTTGCCGGAGCAGGTCGAGACGGCGGCCTATTTCTTCGCCAGCGAGGCGCTGGCCAATGCCGCCAAGCATTCGCACGCCACCGAGGTCCACGTGACCGCAATCTGCGCCGGCGGTCGGCTGGTCGTGGAGGTCTCCGACGACGGGATCGGCGGCGCGACCACGACCGGCGGCACGGGTCTGCGGGGCCTGGCCGATCGGATCGAGGCGCTCGGCGGCACGATCACGATCTCGAGCCCGCCGGGACGGGGCACGTCTCTGCGGGCCGAGGCGCCGTGCGAGTAGCCCTGGCCGATGATGCGGTGATCCTGCGCGAGGGCCTCGCCCGACTGCTCGAGGAGGCCGGTTTCGAGGTCGTCGGCCTCGCGGGCGACGGAGATGAGCTGCTCGACCTGCTCGAGCGAGTCCAGCCCGACGTGGCCGTGATCGACATCCGGATGCCGCCCACACACACCGACGAGGGGCTGCGTGCGGCCAAGGTGATCCGCGAACGGTGGCCGTCGATCGGCATCCTCGTGCTGTCCCAGCACGTCAACTCCCGCTACGCAGTTGAGCTCCTGTCGACCGGCACCGAAGGCGTCGGCTACCTGCTCAAGGAGCGCGTCTCCGATCTGGAGGACCTGTCCGCGAGCGTGCGCCGGGTCGGCGAGGGCGGCTCGGTTCTGGACCCCGCGGTGGTAGGTCAGCTGGTGGGGCGTCCGCGCCCCGGCCATAACCCGATCGAGGAGCTCACCGACCGCGAGCGCGAGGTGCTCGCGCTGATGGCCGAGGGCCGCTCAAACCGCGCGATCGCCGCCCAGCTGGTCGTCACCGAGCACACCGTCGAGAAGCACGTCCGCAACATCTTCGCGACGCTCGCGCTCCCTCAATCGCCCGACGACCATCGCCGCGTGCGAGCGGTGGTGACCTATCTGAACTCACAGTGACCCCGGATAGAGATCATCGGCGAGCTTTCCGAACAGATCAGTGGTCGACTCCGAGAAGTTCGACGAAAGGTTGGCGGTGGCGGTGATCTCGGCTCCGTTGCCGCGGTCGTAGAAAGTCTCGGTACTGAAGCCGTAGATCGCCCCGTTGTGGCCCACCCAGTCACCGAGCCGGGTGATCCCGAGGCCGTAGCCGAGCGGAATCCCGCTGGTGGTCGGAATCATTCCGAAGCGCATTCGCTCGCCTGGAGGCGGCGGCTGAGGAGGGTCCCCTTGGCCAGCAGCCTCCCCCACTTGGCCAAATCGCCGAGCGTCGAGACCATCCCGCCGGCGGTCCACGCCAGCCTCGGGTTGATGCGCGTGTAGTCGCGGATCCTGCCCTTGCCGTTCTCGCCGGCGTAGTAACCGTGCGCAAACGGGCGCGGCATCGCCGGCGTGATCGGAAAACTCGTGCTGCGCAGGCCGGCGCGGTTTATCACGTCACGGGTGATCACTGACTCAACCGATCGCCCCGTCACCTTCTCCAGAATGATTCCCAGGAGAATGTAGTTCGAGTCCGCGTACCGAGTCCTGGCTCCGGGTGCGAACAGCGGCTTGTGGCGGCGGATGATCGCGACTGCATCGCTCGGCCTAAACGGCGACAGCGGATTAGCGTTGAACCGCCGGTTCCACGCCGGATCACTGGTGTAGTCATATAGACCGGAGCGCATCGACAGCAACTCCCGCACCGTGATCCGGCTCCCGTTGGGGATCCCGTTGACCCACCGCGACAGCTTCGCCGACAGCGACACTCGGCCGCGCTGAACCTGTTCCAAGACCGCCGTCGCGACGAACGACTTCGTGATGCTCGCGATTCGCACACGATCTGACAGGCGAAGCGGCACCCCGGTGGCTCGATTCCCGACGCCCATACGCCCGCTCGTAGCTGCCCCTCGGTCCCGAGATCGCGATCGACACGCCCGGCAGACGTTCACTTACCATCGCATTGCGGACCGTGTGGTCAACGAAGCTGCGATCGGCCGCGGACAGCTGCGCCGCCTGCGCGCTGGCACCACCGGCAGTCAAGGCCACCGCAACCAAGCCTCCGATCAGCAGACGGGGCACGCGCGCGAGCATATCGTTCCGTTGATCGCAGGCTGTCGCGCGCGGTGGGCCAGCCGGTAGGGTCTGTGCGTGACAGACGGGGCACCCGGCGCACCTAGCACGGACATGTTCGCGACGGGGATGATGCTGCCCGCGGACAGTCGCATTCCGGTGACGCTCGCGGTGCGCGACGCCCGAGAGGATGAGGGCCATCGCTGGCAGCAGCCGTACGTGACCCGCTTCATCAACCTGGCCGATGAACGAGACCGGCGCGCCTGGTTTCACTTCTGCATCGGTCACCACGTCGAGTTCCTGTACTGGGAGGCAGTCGCGCTCGCCTGCGATCGGGTGATCTCGGCCGATCGCGATGGCGACACCGCCGCGGTCGCGCACTGGGTCGCTCGCATCGCCGCCCTAGTCCGGGGAAGCGCGGCGATGTTGCACTACTGCGCGGCGTTTGACCCCGCCCGTTACGACCCCTGCCTGCGCCCTTCAATGGCTGCAGAGCGCGATGACTTCAGCGGCGACATGTCGCGCGACTTCCTCGCGATGATGGATGCTCGTGCCCGCATGGCGGCCGTAATCGAGCAAGCGGGTGACGGCTATCGCGACGCCCTCACTGCGCTGAGCCAAGCGGATGACTACTGGCACCGCCACCACGCGGAAGTCGTGATGTCGCTGCATCCCGGAAGCTCGTTGCTGCGCGAGAAGCTCGCCCGGCTGCGCCGCGAGCGCGAGGCATTCGATCCCGCGCATTACATCGCGACGGTCGTGCACAGCGAAGCGGCCCTCGCGGCGTGCGACGACTACTTCGGCGTGGTTCGGATCAGAGACATGAAGATCGGCGATTACTGGACACAGGCGATCGAGAAACTCGCCACGGTTCACCGCGGATTCGCCATGGGAGCGCAGACCAGAACGGCGCTGATGCGCGGTGACGGCGCGCTGCTCGCGATCATCTCCGAAACGCTCGCCGGGGAACGCACGTCAACCGGAGAGCCCGACGTGCGCCCCGATCCCGACAGCCGCTCGTCGTGTCACTTCGGCGGCGAGCTCGGAGCGGGTGGCGATTCCGAGCTTGGCGAAGATATGGGATAGGTGCACCTTCACGGTGCCGCGGGAGATGAACATCCGCTCGCCGATCTGAGGGTTTGTGAGTCCCGCGGCGACGAGCTCGCCCACCCGGATCTCGGTCGGCGTGAGGCTCTCCCATCCGCGACCCGGGCGCTTGCGTTCGCCGCGCGCGCGACGAATCCAGGCGGCTGCCTGATCGAACGAAAGCTCGCCACCCGACGAGAGCGCGGCATCGAACGCGACATCGCCGAGCGCTGTACGGAGATCCTCCTCGAGCTGGGCGAACCGAGCGCGGTCCGGACGCCACCGCTCGAGGCCGAAGTCGTCGCGCGCTCGACGTGCCGCTCCCAGCACCCGCGCCGCCTCCTCGTAGCTTTCGAGTCCGGCGGCAACCTCGGCCAGGGCGTCGAACGTTGCCGGAAGATTCAGGATGATCCGGTGCTCGAGACGAACTGCGAGCGCATCGTGGAGCAGGCGTTCGGCCTCGGTCCACTGCTCGCGGCCGGCAGCCAGACGGCCACAGATCTCGTTGGCGAAGGCGATCGTAGGCACGTTGCCGATTCGCTGCGGCGATCGCCAGTGCCTCGTTCGCACGCGCCAGTGACGCGGCCGCCTGCCCGCCGACTCGCAGGATCTCGGCGAGGTTGACGATCGCGTTGCTGAGCATGAAGCCGGAGTCCACGCCGGTCGCGACGAGCAGTTCGAGCGCCTTGCGTGCCTCGTCGATCTCACCGATGGTGGCGCGCGCGAGCGCCAGGTAGGGCTCGATCATCCCTAACCCCAAGCCAGCCCCGGCCGAGACCACGCGGGCGCGCACCGGCTGCAGCCGCGCGATCGCGGCGTGCGGATCGCCACCCATCACCTCCATCCCGGCGAGCAGGCATTGAGCGAGCGCCTCGGTGGTCGGCTCGCCCGCTGCTCGGGCGGCGGTCAGCGCGCGGTCGGTGAATTCGCGGACCTGGCCGACATCGGCGGCGGAGTACGGCCGCAGCGTCTTCCCGAGCCAGTGCCACGCACGCAACTCCAGGTAGCCATGTTGGTCGGTGAGTGGCTGCGCCTCGTCCAGGAGCCGCTCGGCGTCGTCAAGCTCATGTCGGAGAACGTGCGTGTAGGCGAGGTTCACGATCGATGTGAGCAGCGCCCAGTCGTCATCGCACCGCTGGGCTGCGTCCCGCGCGCTCGCGCTCATCGCCCGGCTGCCTACGGGATCGTTGAGCAACTGCACCCAACCGATCATCATCAGCGAGCGCGCGACCGTCGACTGATCGCCGACCGCCTCGGCGATCCCGCGAGCCTCTTGGAGATCTCGCAGTGCCACTTCGATGTTGAGGGCGTAGGCGGCGAGGTAGCCACGACCGAACAGCCCCCGCGCGCGAAGCTCTGAAGGAGCGTGATCCGCTGCCTCGAGTGCCCTCGCGAAGCCTCGCTCAGCAGGCTGGAAGCGGCCACGTAGCTTCCACCAGAACGTCAAGGCCACGCACAGGCGCAGCGCGAGGTCGCCATCGGTCTCGAGGGCGCGATCGAGCGCGGAGGCGAGGTTGGCCGACTCCTGGTCGAGCATGTCTAGCCAGTCGCGCTGACCAGGACCGTGAAGCGCCGGCGCAATCTGCTCGGCCAGCGCGAGCAACCCGTCCCGGTGGCGGTCCCGCACCGCGCCCAACTCGCCCGCTTCGTCCAGGCGTTCCACGCCGTACTGGCGAACCGTTTCGAGCATCCTGTAGCGGACCGCTCCGACACGCTCGTCGGCCACGACGAGCGACTTGTCGACCAGCGACGCGAGCAGATCGAGGATCGCAACGCGTGGGAGCATCTTGTCGGCACACACGCTCTCGGCCAGATCGAGGGTGAACCCGCCCGCGAACACCGCCAGTCTCCGAAGCAACGCGCATTCGGGATCGGAGAGGAGCGCATGGCTCCAGTCGACCGACGCTCGCAGCGTCTGATGGCGGGGCAGGGCGGTTCTGGTCCCGCCGGTGAGCAGGTGAAAACGGTCCCCTAGACCCGCTGCGATCTGCTCCACCGACAGCATCCGTACGCGCGCCGCGGCCAGCTCGATCGCGAGCGGCAGCCCGTCGAGCTCCTCGCAGACCTGCGCGACCGCAGGTGCGTTTTCGTTGGTGACCCCAAAGTTAGGGCGCGCCTTGCGGGCGCGCTCGATGAACAGCCGGACGGCGTCGAACTGCCCGAGGGCCAGAACCGACTCCCGCTCGCGCTCGCGCGGCGGCAGGGACAGCGACGGTACGCGCCAGTCGGTCTCGCCCGCCACTCCGAGCGACGTCCGGCTGGTCGCAATCACGCTGACGTTCGGGCAGGAGCGCAGGAGCGTCTCGACGACCTCGCCGCACGCGCGCAGCAGATGCTCGCAGTTGTCCAGCAACACCAGCGTGGTGGACGTCCCGAGCTGCACACAGCTCGCTTGTAGCGCAGACATCGAAGGCAGTGGCCTCACGCCGAGTGCATTCGCCACCGCGTCACTGACGAGCTGCGGGTCGCTGACTGGAGCGAGGTCGACCCACCACGCTCCGTCCTCGAACAGATCCAGACAATCAGCGGCGAGCTGCAGCGCAAGTCGTGTCTTGCCCGCACCGCCGGCTCCGGTAAGTGTCAGCAGTCGGGTCTCAGGCAGCGCAGCGCGGAGCGCCCGGAGCTCCTCGGCACGTCCGACGAAGCTCGTGAGCTGATCGGGAAGGTTGTTCGGGAACGTGTCCAGGGACCGAAGCGACCCGAAGTCGTCGGAGAGATCCGCGTGTACGAGCGCGAAGACGTGCTCAGGCCGACCAAGATCGCGCAGCCGGTGCGTCCCGCAATCGAGGAGCTCGACCCCGTCGGGCAGTTGATCGACGACGAGATCGCGGGTCGCACGCGAGAGCAACGTCTGACCGCCGCTCGCGATCGCTCGCAGCCGAGCGCAGCGAGACAGCGCGAGCCCGAAATAGTTGCCCTCGTCCCGCAGCTGAGCATCCGCGGTGTGCAGCGCGATCCGAACTCGCACGTCGATCCCATCCGGCCACGAAAATGCGCGCAACTCCCGCTGCGCCTGCAAAGCGGCCGCGAGCGCATCCGACGCCCGGGAGAACGCCCCCACGACACTGTCCCCTTCGCCCTGCTCCACCGGCCGGACGCCGTCGTGCCGCCTGACCGCACGGTCGATGATCGCGTACACCTGCCCTACGGCGCTTCCCATCGCCTCCGGAGACGCCGACCATAATCGCGTCGACCCCTCGATGTCGCTCATCAGGAACGTCACGGTTCCCGCCGGCAGATGAAACCGCGCTTGCGCCGTCCCGGCACCCGATGGCGGGTCACTCCACATCATCGGCCGATCGGTAGATCGCATGCGCCGAACCTAACGCCGCCGAGCCGGGCATACATCTGCCAGATGGCATATATGGTCGGCTCGGCCGCACGATCATCGCTCGAGCACCTTGGCCAGTCTCACCTCACCGGCTCGGTCCGGATCGACCAGCGCTTCCAGCGCGGTGTCATAGGAAGGAAGTGACAGGACCGCGCCGTCGTGAAGCAGCATCAGGTAACGGTTCATCGTCCGCAGGAACGCCCGGTCGTGTGAGACTGAGACAACCGTTCCCTGGAACCCCTCGAGCGCCTTCTCGAGCGCCTCGGAGGACTCGATGTCGAGGTTGTCGGTGGGCTCGTCGAGCAGCAGCAGGTTGTGGCCTTCGAGCTCGAGCACCAGCACCTCGAGTCGCGCCTTCTGGCCGCCGCTGAGCAGGTCGTAGGAGCGCCGCGCCGCCTCAGCCAGGCCGTAGCGGGCGAGCGCGCCCATCGCCGCCTGCACCCCGCCGCCGCGCACGCGTTCCAACACCGCGTCGATCACGATCTGATCGGCGAGATCGTCGCGGCGCTGAAACTGGGTGAAGAACCCCGACGACACCCGCGGTCCGATCACGAGTTCGCCCGAGTCGGGTTCGCGCTCCCCGGCGAGCACTCGCATCAGCTGCGTCTTGCCCGAGCCGTTGGGGCCGAGCAGACCGACGCGCTCGCCGAAGTGGATCTCGTCGGAGAACGGGGAAACCAGATCGTCGATTCCCAGCGCGCGCAGGTCGAGCACCCGGCGCGCGGAGTCGCCTCCGCGCATCCGCACGACGATCGACTCGTCGATCACCGGCGCCGGGGGCGGCCCGCCGGCGCGGAAGCGCAGCCAGCGCGTCTCGGCGGCGTCGGCTTTCTTGGCCCAGTCGCTGGAGTACTTCGCGCGCTCCTTGAACGTCTTCATCAGCCTGAACAGGCGCCGCTCCTCGTCGCGCCACCGCTTGACCGCGTCGCCCAGCCGCCGCTGACGCTCTTCCCGCGCACGGGGGTAGGACGAGTACGGGCCGCCGTGCAGCCAGGCGCCGCTGCCCTCGAGCGTGAGGATCGAGCGCACCGCGCCGGTCAGCACTTCGCGGTCGTGGGAGATCATCAGCACGGTCTTCTTCGAGGCGGCGATCTGGCGCTCGAGCGCGAGCTTGGCGGGCACGTCCAGGAAGTTGTCGGGCTCGTCGAGCAGCAGCACATCGGCATCGGACGCGAACAGGACGTCGAGCACCAACCGCTTGCGCTCGCCGCCGGACAACGTCACCGACGGGCGGTCGGCGAGCTCGTCGAACCCCGCGCGCACGATCCTCCGGCAGGCCGCGTCCCACTGGCCCTCGAGCTCATAGCCGCCGAGCGCCGACCAGTCGGCGATCGCGGTTCCCAACCGCATCCCCGCGGCGTCGTCGCCGGCCGCGAGCTGGGCTTCGCCTTCGAGCACGGCCTCGCCGGCCCGCTGCAGCGCCAGCGGGGCCAGCGACAGCAGCAGGCGTCGGACCGTCCGAGCGTCGTCGACCGCCCCGACGTCCTGCGCCATGTAACCGATTACCCCGCCCAGCGACGCCTCGCCCTCCTCGGGCGACAGTTCGCCGGCCAGGATCCGAAGCAACGTGCTCTTACCGACGCCGTTGGCCCCGACCAGTCCCACGTGGTCGCCCGGCGACAGACGAAACGAGACGTCCGAGAACAGGCGGTCGCCGCCCGGATGGGAGTAGGCAAGGTGAGAGACGACGACGTGGCCCATAACGACCATGCTCGCACGCGCTGCCGGGCGCGCGCGTGACAAACCTCAGGCCGTGCTGAGGCTGTGTTGCGGCTGGGGCGCTTCACGCAGCAGCTCGCGGGCCAGCCGCGTGAGCATCCCCGACAGATCGGTGTTCTCATCCGGGGACCAGTGCTCGCACAGCTCGGCCAGAGCCGCCTTGCGGGTGGCCACCAGCTGTGCCACTACGTTCTGACCCGGCCCGGTCACCTCGCGGGTGACCGGCTGGCCGTCCCGGGCCGGATGCTCGACCACGAACCCACGACCGCGCAGCTCCGAGAGTGCGTCCCAGCCGACGTCCACCGGGATGTCGAAGGCCTTGCACAACGCCTCGACGTCGCCGTGCGGGTCCTCGTGCAGCCTGACCAGGAGCCAGCAAGCTGCCGCCGACAGGTCGACGCCGGCGCGCTGGGCGAGCAGCTCGACCGCCCGTCGGCGGTCCTCGCGGCCGAGCGCGACTGTCAACGCGCGCGACGCCTCGGCCAGCGAGTTGACCTCCTTGGGCATCGCGAAGCCCTCCCCCACTCCGCTGCCGGCGGCGATCGTGTCGCGCAACGGTCGCTGCTCCAGCGCCCAGCTGAGCAGGAACGCGAACGCCGCGACCCCGGCGGCCACGACGAACACGGTCGACAGCGCCTTGGTGAAGGCGTCGATGTAGGCCGCGTGCACGGCCGGCGGCAGCCGACCGAGCGACGCCGGGTTGGCGTGGGCGATGCTCGCCGACACGCCGCTGCCCGTCGAGGGCGGCAGCGCCGACCTCAGCTCGGTGGCCAGCCGGTTGGTGAAGATCGAGCCGAGCACGGCGGTGCCGACCGACCCGCCGACCGAGCGAAACAGGGTGGCGCCCGACGTGGCCACGCCGAGGTCGGAGTAGTCGACCGCGTTCTGGACGGCGAGCACCAGCACCTGCATCACCGAGCCGATCCCGAGGCCGAGCACGAACATGAACGCCGAGGCCTGCACGCGGCTGGTGCCGGCATCCATCGTCGACAGCAGGATCAGCCCGATCACCATCAGGGCGGTGCCGATGATCGGGAACGGTTTGTAGCGCCCGGTGCGGCTGATGAGCTGCCCGGAAACGATCGAGGTGAGCAGCAGCCCGCCCATCAGCGGCAGGATCTGCAGGCCCGAGCTGGTGGGGCTGGCGTGGTTGACGACCTGCAGGAACAGCGGCAGGTAGGTGACCGAACCGAACAGCCCGAAACCGACGATCAGGCCGATCCCGCTGGTCACCGTGAACACCCGGTTCTTGAACAGGCGCGGCGGCAGCACCGGCTCGGCGGCGCGCTGTTCGACCCACACGAACGCCGCCAGCAGGACGATCGTGGCGATCTCGAGGGCGACGATGAACCCGGAGTCCCAGGCGTAGGTGCTGCCGCCCAGCGTCAGCGTCAGCACCAGCGCGCTGAGCGACGCGGCCAGCAAGCCCGCGCCGACGTAGTCGACCCGGTGGTGAGCCTCCTGACGAACGGTGTGCAGCGTGGCCTGCAGGACCGCGAACGCGATCACGCCGATCGGCAGGTTCACGAAGAAGATCCAGCGCCAGGTCAGCGAGGTCGTGAAGAACCCGCCGAGCAGCGGTCCGACCACGCTGGCCAACCCGAACACCGCGCCGAAGTAGCCCTGGTAGCGCCCGCGCTCGCGCGGCGGCACGACGTCGCCGATCGCCGCCATCGTGCTGACCATCAGTCCGCCGCCGCCGAGCCCCTGGAGCGCTCGGAACAGGATCAGCATCGTCATGCTCTGCGCGATCCCGCACAGCGCCGAGCCGGCCAGGAACACGACCAGCGCGAACTGGAGCACGACCTTGCGGCCGTACAGGTCGCCGAGCTTGCCGTAGATCGGCGTCACCGCGGTCTGGGCGAGCAGGTAGGCGGTCACCACCCACGAGATGTGGTTGAGGCCGCCCAGGTCGCCGACGATCGTCGGCAGCGCGGTCGACACGATCGTCTGGTCGAGCGCGGCCATCAACAGCACCAGCATCAGGCCGGCGAACACCACCATCACGCCGCCGGTCGCGCGGTTGGCGTCGGCGCCGACGCCCGAGCCGTCGGGGGCTCCCGCCACGACCTGCGATCCGGATGCGTCAGCCGTCATCGGCCGTCAAATCGTATGCCGCAGTTCAACGGCGATCGTCGACGAACCGTCGCAGCGCGTCCTTGCCGCCGGTGGCGATCGGCGTGCCGTGGGCCAGCAGGAGCGCGTCGAAGTCGAGCTCGAGCAGGCCGCGGTAGGAGTCGCGCAGGCCCTCCTTGGTCTGATCGGGATCGTCCATCAGAAAGTCGGGGACGAATGCCAGCTCGCCTTCGCCCGAGCCGCTGACGACACCGTCGGCGCACGCCAGCGCTCGGTGGGCGGGGATGTGCAGCGCCGTCTCGTCGGGGCAGATCGAGTCGACCTCGTGCACGACCACGCCGCCCGGGAGCTCGTCGCCGAAGTCGAACGGCTCGACCGGACCGCGGCCGTCGAGCTCGTAGACGCCGTTGCGGATGCAGTGCACGGTCGTTCCGAACGTCTCGTGCAGGCGCCAAGCCTGGCGATCGTGATGGCGATTTGACAGCAGCGCGTGCGCCGGCGCGCCGTGCTGCTCAAACCAGGCCAGGCCACCGGGCGGCAGCATCGGATCGATGATCACGCGCTCGGCCGAGAGGTAGTACGAGCTGACCTCGGAGTTGATGTGGTCGTGGGGCGCGGTCCAGTGCCACAACCCCGGTACGAGCTCGTTCATCGCGCTGCCTTGGCCTCCCTGTCGCGGTTGCAATCCCGGCTTCGATCGATCCTGACACACCCCTAGGATGTGGGGCCTGATCCCGGGTTTTCGCGGTTGATCTGTCAACTACAATCGGTAACAGCATGAACACGATTGCCTCAGACCGTCTCGATGGCGCGGCGCTGATCGCCTGGCGCAGCTATCTGAAGAGTCACGCCTCGATTCTGCGCGTGCTCGACGCGGATCTGATCGCCCAGCACGACCTGACCAGCCGGGACTACGAGGTGTTGCTGTACCTGTCCCAGGCGCCGGAGCGAAAGCTGCCGATGTCGGCGCTGGCGGAGAGCACGATGCTCACTCGATCGGGAATCACCAGGCTGATCGACGGGCTCGTGGCCAGCGGCCTGATCGAGCGGATCTCCTGCCCCAATGACGCGCGCGTGTCCTACGCGCATCTGACCGACGCCGGCTACGAGAAGCTCCGCGAGGCGGGCTGCACGCACGTTGCCAGCATCCGCCGGCTATTCCTCGAGCACTTCAGCGCCGAGGAGATCGACCAGCTCGCAGCGATGCTCGGCCGGCTGCCGGGAGCCGCCGGCGGCGGCGCCTGCACGGCCGAGTAGCGGTCTCCCACCGCGTGAGGCGCCGAGTGAAACGGTTCCGCTCGGGAACAACGTCCCCGCCACGGATCACGCCCTACTAATACTTGACGGCGCAAGCAATTTGCTACGATGATTGTTGCTTACTCAATCACCTCCTCTTCCCCCCAAAGGAGCAGCGATGACGGCGACGCCGGCACAGCCGAGGGAGTCGGTCTCGATCGATCCGGGCACATTGGTCGGCCCGGTGGCGCTGACCGTGTCCGATCTCGCCCGCTCGCAGGATTTCTACGAGCGGGCGATCGGCCTGCAGGCGGCGGACCGCGACGACGGGACGGTGACGCTGTCGGGCGAGGACGGGCTGGCGCTGGTAGAGCTGCGTGGGGACAGCTCCGCGCCGACGCTGGACCGGCGGGCCACGGGACTGTTCCACCTCGCGATCCTGCTGCCCACCCGGCTGGACCTGGCGTTCGCGCTGGCGCGCCTGGCCGAGGTGCGCTGGCCGCTCGACGGCGCCTCGGACCATCTGGTCAGCGAGGCGCTGTACCTGTCTGACCCGGATGGCAACGGGATCGAGATCTACCGCGACCGGCGGCGGGAGCAATGGCGTCGTCGCGACGGGCAGCTCGAGATGGCGACGCTGCCGCTCGACATCGACGGCGTGCTCGGCGAGCTGTCGCAGGGCGACCAGCTGCGGCGCGCCGCCCCGGCCGGGACGACGATCGGGCACGTGCATCTGCAGGTCGCCGACATTCCCGAGGCCGAGGCCTTCTACCACGGGGTGCTCGGGTTCGACGTGATGGTGCGGTCCTACCCGGGCGCGCTGTTCGTGTCGGCCGGCGGCTATCACCACCACATCGGGCTCAACACCTGGCACAGCCAGGGCTCGGCGCCTCCGGCTCCGGGCTCGGTGGGGTTGCGTCACTTCGAGGTCAGGTTGCCCACCCAGGCGGCGCTGGACGAGGTGGTCACCCGGGTTCAGGCCGCGGACATCGAAGTGCCGGATCGCGACGGCTGTGCGTTCGTGCGCGACCCGTCGGGCAACGGCGTCGCGCTGACGACGCGCTGAGGCGGCGCGGCCGCCCCGGGCTGACGGCGAGGCCGTCCCCGGGGCTCACGGCCCGCCCGCCGCTACGCTTCAAGCTCCCGGCGACGTGGCGGAGTGGCTACGCAGCGGCCTGCAAAGCCGTCTACACCGGTTCGATTCCGGTCGTCGCCTTCCCGTGAACCTCCCGCGATCGCGGACGGGAACGGATAGCGTTGCGCCGGTGAGTGACGCACGGCAGCCCGATGGGCCGCTCGGGCTCGTCGGCGCGGGCTACATCGGGCACCTGTTCGCCCAGCAGTTTGCGCTGGGCGGCTACGAGGTCCGGGCCTGGTCACCGGGTGAATCGGCGCGGACGCTCCACGAGCGGCTGCGCCAGAGCCTGTCGGCGCTGGCGGAGATCGGCGCAGTGCCACGTTCGGACATCGGCGAGGTGGTCGCCCGCGTGTCGACGCATGACGACCTGGAGACCGCGCTGCAGCCGTGCGGCGCGGTACTCGAGGCGATCGTCGAGGACGCCGACGCGAAGGCCGCTTGCTACCGGGACGTGGAGGCGGCAGTCGGCAGCGACGTGCTGTTGTGGAGCGCAACCTCGAATTTCCCGATGACGCGGCTGGCCGCCGGCATGCGTCATCCCGAGCGCGCGATCGTGGTCCATCCCGTCCAGACCCAGCTGATCATCTTCGTCGAGGTGGTCGCCGGGGAGCGCACCAGCGAGCAGACCGTCCAGCGCACGCTGAGCTTCTGCAAGCGGGTCGGCTTGCGAGCAGTGCCGGTGCGAAAGGAGATCCCCGGGTTCCTGTGGAACCGGGTGTGGTTCGCGTTGCTGCGCGAGATGCTGCACCTCGTCGACATCGGCGCGGTCGACCCGCTCGAGCTCGACTCGATGGTGCGAACGACGCTGTCCGCGTTCATCCCGGTGTTCGGCCCGCTCCAGATGACCGACCTGATCGGCCACGACACCCTGCGCGACATCTCCAACGCGCTGTACCCCGAGCTCGCCAACGACCGGTCCGCGTCGACCACGATCGAAGCTCACGTTCGCGAAGGGCGGCTCGGCGTCAAGAGCGGCGCGGGCTTCTACGACGACAACGAGCAGCGGCTCGCCGAGCTCTCCCGCGAGCTGTATCAGCTCGCCCGCGGTCTGCAGTCGCAGTGAGCATCGGCGACCCCCTGGCGGCGATGCGCCGCAACATGCGCGCGTTCTACGCGCTGTTCGGCGAGTTCTCGCCGGGAGGAATCCTGTTCCGGCGCGACGGCCTGCTCGCCGCGATCGTGCCGTCGTGTCCGGACGAGTCGATCGTCAACGGCGTGGTCTATGAGACCGCAGACGCCCTGACGGCGCGCCGCGACGAGCTCGAGGCCGCCTACCGCGAGGCGGGTGTCCGGTCGTGGCGGGTGTGGGTTGCCGACCGGGCCGAGGATGCGCGCGAAGTCGGCGAGTGGCTGGAGAGCCGCGGGCACCGCCTCACGGCAACCCCTCGCGCGATGACGCTCGACCTCGTCCGCGCCGAGATCGAGCCGCCCGATGTAGACCCTGCGGCGGAGCCGAGCACGGATCTCCGCGCGGTCGCGAGCCTCAACGAGCAGGCCTACGGCCTTCCCGACGGCCAGCTCACGGGCGCATTGAGTGGCTTCGCCCGGGACCACGTCCGGGTCTATCTCGCGCACGAGCGCGATCAGCCCGCGTCGTGCGTCGTGACCGTCGACGCCGATGCCGACTGCGGGATCTACGCGGTCGCGACCCGGCCGTCGTCGCAAGGCAGAGGGCTGGCATCGTCCCTGATGCGCCGCGCGCTCATCGAGGCTCGCGACCGGGGCTGCCGGTCGAGCTCATTGCAGGCATCGCCGTCGGGCTTCCCGGTGTACGCGCGCCTGGGCTATCGCGACGTGTGCGCGATGCTGGTGTGGGAGCGCTAGGTCCGCGTCGACCTTCAGTGGGCGTCAGGTCCAGCGCAGTCCCGGCAGCGTCCGATCATCGCGAAATGGGTGAATCGCGGCTGATGTCCAAACCGCCGCTCGATGTCCTCACGGATCTCCGCCAGCTGCTCGGGCGCGAGCACGGTGAGCTTGTGGCACCGCTCGCAGTACAGAAACTCGCCATCGTCGCGGCCGACGAGTGCGTACAGCCCGGGGCCGTGACCGAGGTGGACGTGGCGGGTCAGGCCGTGCCGCTCGAGCACCTCGAGGTTGCGGTAGACCGAGGACTCCTCCAGCGACAGCGTCTGGGCCAGCTCCTGAGCCGAGACCGGGCCCGAGGCATCAAACAGCGCCTCGATGATCAGCCGCCGTGCGGTGGACAGCCGCAGCCCAGACTCACGCAGCGCTCGAATCGCTTCGTCGGGGTCGGCGACGACGAGCCGGGGAGCATCGGGGGCGAGCGTCATCCGCTACCCGCGGCCGGCGCCGTCGAGGTGTGCTGACCAGCGTTCCTCGATGCGCCCGTAGTGCCAGACGGCCAGAGCGATCACCCACGTGGCCACGAACATCGCGACGATGATGTAGCCGAGCACGTTGAGGTCGATGCCCTGCAGCCAGTCCCAGAAGGCGCCGGTCAGGTTGAGGCGGTCGGCGGCCAGGCCACCGAGCTCGATCGTGCCGATCACGAGCGCGACGGCGACCGACAGCCCGGTGACGGTGAGGTTGTAGAAGACCTTGCGGACCGGCTTGGAGAACGCCCACCCATAGGCGAAGTTCATGAATGACCCGTCGATCGAGTCCATCAGCGACATCCCGGCGGCGAACAGGACCGGCAGGCACAGGATCGCGTACCAGGGCAGGCCCGCGGCGCCCGCGCTGCCCGCGATCACCAGCAGCGCGACCTCGGTGGCGGTGTCGAACCCCAACCCGAACAGCAGCCCGAGTGGGTACATCTGCGACGGCTTGGTCACCGCCTTGGTGAGGCGGCCCAGGAACCGGTTCATCAGCCCTCGGCTGTCGAGCTGTCGCTCGAGCTCGGCCTCGTCGAACCGGCCGGTCCGCATCTCGCGAAACACCTTGACGATCCCGAACAGGATCACCACGTTGATCGCGGCGATGAGGTACAGGAACGTGCCCGACACGGTGGTGCCGATCGGGCCGGTGATGTCGTGCAGCCGCGAGCTGTGGTTTGTCACCGAGCCGTCGACCGCGCGGACCCCGAGCGAGATCAGCAGAGCCAGCGTGAACACGATCGTGGAGTGACCGAGCGAGAACCAGAAACCCACGCTCAGCGGCCGCCGTCCTTCCTGCATGAGCTTGCGAGTGGTGTTGTCGATCGCCGAGATGTGATCGGCATCGAACGCGTGACGCAGCCCGAGCGTGTACGCGGTCACCCCGATCCCGACCGTGAACGTGCCGGCGGAGCCAAGGCTGTAGCGGTTGGGCGCCACGAGCCCGATCAGCATCGCAAAGCCGAGCGCGTGCAGCCCGGCGACGACCGCGACCATCATCACCAGCGTCCGCCGCTGACCTCGGTCCAACGACCGCCAGAAGGCCGACGGTCCTGAACGTGGGCGGGCAGCTTCCATCGCTCCTCCTTGCGGTCGCGCGACCCTCCGGCCGCACGCCGCCTACGCTAAGTCAACCCGTACGCAATTGCAAGGTGCTTGGAATTACCGCCGCGGGTGACACTGAGACGGACCTCCACCGCTCAGCTAGGCTCCGCACGGAGAAGGGGCGTCGATACGAGCGTGAGCTTCAGGGTCAACGGGCAAGCCGAGTCTCCGCGTCGTGCGGAGATCGTCGCGAGCCGCGGCAGGGGTGTGTGAGTTGCTGCGGTCGCTGCTCAACGACCTACCCGAGTGGACGCTGGCGCTGCTGTTCGTCGGAGGCACGGTGGCGGTCACGCTGGTGGCGTTCCTGCTCGTCCGCCGCTTTCTTGAGAGCTGGCGCGACACCAGCTCGGTAGAGGGGGTCGTGGCCGTCGCCGCGATGGTGATGACCCTGTTCGCGCTGGTCCTCGCGTTCGTCGTCGTCAACCTCTACAACGACTACTCCAACGCCTCCACCGACGTGGTCGACGAGGCCAACGCGCTCGGCGCCGTGGTACAGGACGTTCAGGCGCTGCCGGTCCGGTCCCGCCAGGCGATCGAGAGCGCAGTCGCCCGGTACGTGGTCGAAGTCCGCGCGCGAGAGTTCTCAGAGCTCGCCCATGGCACGCGGGACCCGATCGCCCAGCGCCGGGCGGCTGACATCTTCGCGGCCGTCCAGCGCGCCAAGCCCGCGACTGACACCCAGGGCGTGTTCTACCGCGCCGCGGCCGATCAGCTGAACACCTTCCTCGCCGAGCGCGAAAATCGGATCGCCAAGGCCGGCACATCGATACCTCCGCCGTTGCTGGGCCTGATGGTCTTCCTGGGGATCGGCACGATCGTCGTGTTCCTGCTGATCCGCACCCACCATCCGGGCCTGGATATCGCGCTGATCGTGACAGTGGCGGTCGTAGTTGCTTCCGGCCTGATGACCGCGCTGATCCTCCAGTATCCCTACTCCGGGTCGATCGCCGTCCAGAGCGACCCGTTCACACACGGAGCCCTGTCACAGCTACCTCCGCCCGCCGGCTGACCTGTGGCAACCGAATAGGTTGCACAGCGGGCCTCTGGTGAGAGATGATCAGCACCATGAATGCGCTCCTCGCTCCGATAGGCAGTGGTGAATGGTCAGCTCGGCGTCGCCGGCGCCTGGTGGTGTTCGCCGGCGTTTTGGTGATATCTCTACTTGCGCTTGCGTCCAGGGCGCCGACGGCACTTGCGCAGACGTGCCAGCCGCAGCTGGGCGCGGAGGGCTCGGCGCCGTTCACTGTGTGGTATTGCGCGGGCGACGAGACCGGTCGGCGTGATGTGGCGGTTGTGGCGCAGCATTTTGATCGGATCTGGGCGGAGGAGACGCGGCCTGAGCCCGATGGTCTGGGTGCTCCGATCGCTCCGGATACCAACGGGGGCAGGCTCAGTGTGTATGTGACGGCACCGAACGTCGAGGTTGCCCTCGGTGGGTGCCCGGACTTCTGCTACAGCGTCCGCGATAGCGCGGGGGTGGCGGTGCCTCAGGCGCCGTTTATCGCGACGACGGCGGGTGGGGAGCGCTCGAGCGCGTTGATGATCCTCAATGAGCAGGCGGGGATCAACGACGCGACGGTGATTCATGAGTTCTTTCATGTGCTGGAGTTCGCGCATAGCACTCACGCGGCGTTGAGCTGGCTGGGGGAGACGTCGGCTACCTGGGCCGAGCACTGGTATGCCGCGACCGATACGTCGCGGGTGGGGTTCTTTCGGGAGTTTCAGCGCCGGGCCGGGATCGCGCTCAATCGCAAGAACGTGGTGCACGAGTACGGCGCGTTTGTGTGGCTGGTGTGGCTGTCGCAGAGCGCGGGGCGCGCCAGCGCGGTGTTCCGGTTGTGGTCAGCGCTTGAGCCGGCGCGGTCGTTCGCGCCTGAGGACATCGATCCGCTGGTCGGTGCCTATCTGTCGCGGGTCCGGCTGGGCTGGGGGTCGAGCTTTCGGTCCTTCGCGGTCGAGGACCTCAACCGCAACCTCGGGGCGGTCACCCCGGAGCTGTTTCGGTTCGGCCAGTTCGGCGATCGCGCGGTGTCGCTGGGGATCACCCCCAGATTCCTGAGACGCCCGTGGACGCTCGGTCTCGGCGCTCGCCGCACGCCGGTCGACCTGGTCCACCTCGCCGCGCAATACGACCACGTCAGAGCGATCGGCCGGCGGGTCAGAGCCATCACCGTCAGCTCTCGCCGGATCAGGCCGTGGGGCGACGTCGTCGTGCTCTACCGCACCAGGGCGGGGTGGCGGCGGCGAAACCTCAACACCGGGTCGGTCACGTTCTGCCGCCAGACACCGCGCGGCAACGTCAGCCAGCTCTACGTCGTCTCCGACAACCACGACGACCGCCTCGCACACACCGGCGCCAGCTACACCATCACCGGACGGAGGTTCTGCTAGTCAGCTGATCCCGCCGGCCCCGCGGCGTCCGGAACCGTCCAGTACCCGTCGGCGCCCGCGGAGTGCCAGGTCGCGGTCCCGGCGAGCGCCTCGCGCGCCTGTCCGATGCCGGTCTGCATGATCAGCGCGACCTCGGCCGTGGCCAGCGGCTCCGGGCTCCAGCGGAGCAGTTCCTCGACGCTCGCGGGTGGCGGGCGGCGGGGCAGATCCGGAGCCCGGTTGGCGATCACCACCTCGTATGCCTCGATCGGGTTGAAGCCGGGCACGACGTGGCCGTCGATCAGGTAGGTCGGGGCCGTGTAGCGCCGCTCGCTTCGGGGACCGCCGAGCTTGTGGTCGAGCGCGAGCGCGGCCGGAACCGGAGCGCGGGCGGCGGCGGCGTCGGCCTCCAGCGCCGCGGCGACGGCGTCCGTGCCGATCCAGCGCGCGAGCTGGTCGGGATCGAGGCCGGCGTCGGTCGCGGCAGCGCCGATCAGCCGGGGGTCGTCGATCAGGCCGGTCTGCATGACCTCAACGCGGATGCGACGTAGCAGCGCGTCGACGTGATCGGGAGCGTGCAGGCGCGCCGCGACGACCGCGCGGCATGCCAGCTCGCAGGACGCGGGCCGGGCATACGGACGCGGATCGATCGGCATGCCGTGGCGCTTTTGGAGCCCGGGCGCGCCTTCGGCGAGCTTGTCGGCCTCGCCGGGCTCGCGGGTGAGGACGATCATTCGCGTGGTCCAGCGGAGGTGGTCGCCGTAGTGCCAGCGCAACCGCTGGCGCACCGGCTCGGCCGAGAACGCGAACGGGCACGCTGGGTCGGTGAACAGTTCGACATCGAGCACCGGCGGAGTGTGACGAAGCGCCCGCCGCTTGGCGGCGTCGTCGACTGGGACTAGATGGTTGAGCCCGAAGGTCCGCCGGGGGATCGGCGAGGGTGGCCGGGCTCTGGGGGCGACGTCGACTGCATCGGGGTCCGGGATGATCGGTGGCATCAGGGCGGCGCGTCCCGCAGCGTTGGGATTCATCTGCTTGCTGGCGATGCTTGTCGCTGCCGGCACGGCAAGCGCCAAGCCGCAGTCGCCGGCGGTGGTGTCGCCGAGCGCCGACGCCACGGTGACCGGGTCACCGGTCCGCGTGGTCGTCCGCCGCCCGGCCGGCGCGAAGCTGACGGTGCAGCTCGGCCGTCGTGATGTGACCCGGCGCTTCCGGGCCAGCGGCGGCAGGTTGATCGGCAAGCTCGCGCCCCGTGTCGGGCTCCGTCGCGGGCGCAACATCGTGACGGTCACGGCTATCCGCGCCGGCAAGCGGCCGCAGACCAGCGCCGGGTCGTTCTTCTTCGTGCGCCGCACGCCCGGGCCGGCGGCTCGCTCGACAACATCATCTTCTCGCCGTCGGTCTCCAAGCCGTGGCCATACACGTGCGCCACGTGTGATCCCACCAACCCGTCGGCCCCGGTCAACGTCGGCGACTACTCGACCGCGCTCGCCTACATAACCAGCCAGGTGCTGCCGAGCTGGTCCCCGAACCTCCGGGCCGCCTACGTGGGACTCCCCAACCAGACCTGGTCGGACTACTCGCTCAAGTTGCAGAACCTCAGGTACCCGGGTGACGGCACGTACTGCACCGCGAACGCCCAGAAGCAGACCTCGAATCCGGGCTACACCCGTGCGGAGCTCTGCAAGCTGACCGCAGAGCTCCAGAACGAGTTCACCGCGCTCGACAACGTCAAGGATCTGGTCGGTGCCTACCAGGCGGCGCTGTCGCGCAGCAGCGGGCAACAGGGCAACGACCTGTACGACGCGGGCCAGTCGATCAAGCATTCGCTGACGACCCTGCCCGACACCGATCTCGCGGCGCCGATCTTGTACCTGCTGCAGGCCGTCGCCGACGCCGGGATCGCGATCTTCGGAGGTCCAGAGGGGCTGCCGCTGGTGTTGGGTCTGGCCGCCTCGATGACCGACGTCGGGGTCACGGCTGCGACGGAGAACGGAAACCCCGTCGCCGACAAGGTCTCCACCACCGTGGACCAGCTCGCCGCGGAGATCGGCAGCAACGTGGCCATGGCCGCCAACGGTCTCGACGGGTTGCGGGCGGTGGCGAACTCCGACTACGGCCGGCTGATGGCTCTGTCGGACTTGGAGACGTCGCAGAAGGGCAAGTGGGTGTCGAGCATCTCCGAGCAGCTCACGACGGCGGCCGACGCGTACTTCTCCTCGACGCTGCTGCCGCTCGCCTACGACGTCTGGAGGTTGGAGCCCGAGGACCATACCGCGCCACTGTGCATCCCGTTCGGCTACGTCAAGCCGCCGTGGCAGGGCCTGGCCGCCAGCACTTGGACCGCCTTCGGGTACAGGTATTTCGGAGGCACTCCCGACTACAACGGCCTGGTCCTCAACCAGAAGGACAAGTACGCCGGCTGGCCCCCCGGCTATCCGCCCGATCCGAAATACCCGGCGCTCACCACCGCGATGTTCAGACCGGCCAGCCAGGGCGGCTACGGACTCGACAAGTCGACGTTCTTCTGGTCCCACGAGGCAAATGCCGTGGACGAGACCTGCTACTTCCAGTAGGCGGCGAGGCTTCACGCCGGACGGTCGCGCCCTACACTTCAGCGATGCCAACTGTCACGGTCGCCCGCGCCGACATCCCTCGCGAAGAGGTCATGGAAGCCCTCCGCACGCAGCTGGGCTCCGACTTCAAGATCAAGCCGAGTAGTGACAACGATGTGTTCTCGGTCGACAAGGGGACGTTCACCGGGGCCAAGGTCCACATGAAGCCGAAGGACGGTTCAACCGAGTTTCACGTCCATGGGACCGGCATCATCATCGGGCGGATCGTCAACGAGCTCACGACCGCCCGCCAGGTAGCCTCGGCGATCTCCAAGGCACCGCTCGCGCAGTAGGCCGGCCGAGGCTTGCCCGACACGGGGGAGCTGACGGCCGACTACATCAGCGGCGATCGAATCCGCGATCGCAGCCACGATGTTCTCGTGATCGACACGCGAAAGCTGCTCGATGCCTACGCCGACCAAGTCGAGTTGGCGCATGTGAACACCGGCGCGGTTCGCGCCGCCGCGAACTACCCGCGTGGCGCCGGGACGTTCCGGCCGATCGCGGACTACCCGTTCGGTGACCGGGCGAGGAGCGTCATGCGCGCGCGGTCGATCACGGAGTTCTCGCGTGCTGGCGGCTCGGCGGCCGCGTCCAAGAGCGAGCGCACGTCTCCAGCGTCGTGTCCGGTGACCGCCCCGATCTGCGCGTCGGTGAGCCCGGCCGCCACGAGCAGCGCGACGATCCCGTTGAGGGTCGCGGCCTCGTCGGTGAGCGTGGGCGCAACGATGCTGGAGCCGGAGTACATGAGTCTCTCCCGTCGATTGAGGTGTGCCCGTTCAACGGCGGATCACCCTCCGACGTGAGATCGACGTCCTGTCCGTCGGTGTCCTGGCGGCCGACGGCTGGGCGGCGTAGCAGGACCGCGGTGAGGATCGCGGCGGCGAGCACGAGTCCGGCACCGGCCACGGTGGCCGCGTGGAGTCCGGCGATCAGCGCGTGTTGCGCCGCGTCGATCAGCGCCGTGCCGTGGCCGGGGAGCTGTTGAGCGACGGCGGCGGCGCCACCGAGGCTGCCGCGAGCGGTCGCTGCCGCGTGCGGGGGCAGGCCGGTGACCGCGGCGTGGTCGAGGTGGGCCCGGTACACGGCGGTGCCGAGACTGCCGATCACCGCGATCCCGAGCGCGCCGCCGAGCTCGGTGCTGGTCTCCGACAGCGATGAGGCGGCACCGGCCCGCTCGGTCGGCGCGGCGCTGATCGTCGTGTCGGTAGCGAGCGTGAACACCGGGCCGAGGCCGAGCGACAGTACGACCGATCCGACCACGAACACGGTGAGGCCGCCGGTCGCGGTGATCTGACCGAGCGTCAGTAGACCGAGGGCGGCGAGCAGCAGCCCGCCGCTGATCAGCTCGCCCGGCCGGACGCGGCGCACGAGCTGTGGGGCGAGCATCCCCACCGCGATGAATGCGGCGAAGCCGGGGAGGGTCCATAGGCCTGCGGTCAGCGGGTCCAGTCCGTGGACGAGCTGGAGGTATTGGACGAGGAACAGGTCGATGCCGAACAGCACCCCGAAGCCCAGGGCGTTTGCCCCCAGTGAGGCGCAGAACGCCGGGCGGCGGAACAGCGCAAGGTCGACCAGGGGGCGCGCGAGCGACCCCTGACGGCGCACGAAGGAGATCAGCGCCGCGCCGGCTAGCAGCGCCGCGACGAGGACCTGAGCGTCGCCACCATCGGCCGCAAGCCGCTTGAGGGCGTAGACGGCAGCCAGCACCGCGAGAATCGAAAGCCCGGAGCTGGGCAGATCGACGGGGCCAGCGTGGGGATCGCGCACCTCCGGCAAGAGCCGCGGTGCGAGCACGAGCAGCAGCGTCATCACCGGCACGGCGATCAGCAGCACCGAGCCCCACCAGAACGCTTCCAGCAGGGCACCCCCGACAACCGGTCCGAGCGCGCCGCCGAGCGACAGGCTGGTGCCCCACACGCCGATCGCCACGGTCCGCTGGCGCGGGTCGGCGAACATGTGGCGCAGCAGCCCGAGCGTCGACGGCATCAGCGTCGCGGCGGAGACCCCCATCAGAGCCCGAGCCGCGATCAGCATCTCCGGGCTGACCGAGAACGCAGCGATCGTCGACGTCACGCCGAATGCGGCGGCACCGGTCACCAGCACGCGGCGACGTCCGAGGCGGTCGCCGAGGTTGCCCATCGTGATCAGGCACCCCGCGAGCCCGAACCCGTAGATGTCGACGATCCACAGCAGCTCGGTGCCGGTCGGATGCAGACTGGCGCTGAGGGCCGGGACCGCGAGGTGCAGGACGCTGAGGTCCATCGAGATCAGCAGGCACGGGAGCGTCAGGACGACCAGGCCAAGCCATTCGCGCCGGCCCGCCTGGCGGGTGAGAGAAGATTCGTTCATGAACTCAGGTCGCTCCGGGGTCGAAGGGTCGCTCTATGAGTCACGACGAGGTCGACCGCGTATTGCCATCGGTCCGTCGATCGGCCCGCATCTGGGCACCGCCCCGATGAGCGATCCGCCTGGGGCGCGTCGATACACCACATGACCGCACTACGTGAAGAGGACTTCGCTGCCCGCGTCGAGCGTCACCGGCCGGCGTTGCGCGCCCACTGCTACCGCATGACGGCGTCTTTCGAAGACGCCGAGGACCTCGTCCAGGAGACGCTGCTGCGGGCGTGGCGCAGGCAGGACTCGTTCGAGGGCCGCTCGTCGCTGCGCGGGTGGCTGTACCGGATCGCCACCAACGCCTGTCTGGACGCGCTGCGCCGCCGGCCGAGTCCGGTCCAGCTGGGCGGTGGGGTCGAGGTACCGTGGCTGCAGCCGTTTCCGGACGAGCTACTCGAGCAGATCGCCACCGATGACGAGGAGCCCGACAGCACTGTGATCGATCGCGAGACGATCGAGCTCGCGTTCCTCGTGGCAATCCAGCACCTCCCGCCCCGCCAGCGCGCCGTGCTGCTGGTGCGAGACGTCCTCGGCTGGTCGGCGGCGCAGACCGCGGATGCGCTGGAGCAATCGGTGCCCGCCGTCAACAGCGCGTTGCAGCGAGCGCACGCAACCTTGCGCGAGCGACTCCCCGCCCGACGATCAGACTGGACGGCGCCGGCCGCGTCCGCCGAGGACCGCGCGCTCGTCGATCGATACATCGAGGCACACGACCGCGCCGACGCCCACCTGATCGCCGAGTTGCTCGGCGACGAGATGCGCTTCACGATGCCTCCGCAGCCGATCGTGATCGACGGTCCGGCGGCGTTTGTCCAGTTCATGGCGCAAACGGCGTTCGGGGCCGACTCGCCCGGGCAGTTCAAGCTCGTACCGACGCGCGCCAATGGTCGCCCCGCCGTCGCAAATTACGTCCGTGCCCGCGGCGACAGGGTGTTCCGGGCGCTGTCGCTCGACGTGCTGCGGATCGAGGAGGGGCGGCTCGTCGAGGTCACGACGTTCGAAGACCACCTGTTCGCGGCGTTCGGGCTGACCCAGACTGTCGGCGGCTGAGGGTTTCGCCGACCGCTACCGGACCGTGTAGGCCACGACTTGCGGCTGTCGGGGCGAGCCCTTGGGGACGAGGCTTCCGGCCGGGACCACGAGCGTGTGACCCGCGATTGCAATCGGCGCGTTCCCGGTCGTGGGCAGCTTGCCGCGGTAGGCAATTGCGCCGGTGCGACGGTTGACTGCCAGCAACGTCTTGTTCAGCAGCGCGGTGAACACGAGGTCGTCGGAGACCGTGGCCGCGCCGACCGGGACCGATCCGAGCTTCCTATCCCACTGGACCTTGCCGGTGGCGAGGCTGAGCGCTTCGACCTCTCCGGTGGGGCGGCCGCCGAGGGCGGTGGGCGCGGGCTCGTTTCGGTTCGTGAACGTGAGTGGCAGATCGATCGTGACCACGTAGATGCTGGTGCCGGCGAGCGCCATGTTGGTGAGCACGCCGCCCAGGGATCCCGGATCGGTCGTGTAGGGAAATTTCAGGGCGAGCGTGTGGTGCAGAGCCTCGAGCGAATCGTTGTCGTGGCCGTTGTGCTCGCCGACCGCTGTCTTCCAGATCAGCTTGCCGGTCGTGGCGTTCATCTCGTAGACGTAACCCATCTTGCCGGAGCCGATCACCACCGGGACGCCGCTGGCCCTGGCCGCGATCGGCGAGGCCTGCATGTCGTAGTCCTTGAAATCGTTCGGCACGCCCTGGTAGTACCAGCGCAGCTTGCCCGTGGCCGCATCGAGGCTCACGTCGCTGTTGGTGTAGAGCTGCGGCGCCGGATGGGAGATCGCCGAGGCAGGCGTCTGGTACGGGTTGCCGGTTCCGTACGTCACCGAACCGTCGTTCCCGACCAGCGGGGTCTCCCAGGCGCCTCCCGCGCCGAGCCCGAGAGAGCGCACGCCGAAGGACTGGTCGCGCACCGTATTGAACCTCCACAGCACCGCACCGGTCGACGCGTTCAGCGCAACCAGGATCCCCCCGCCCGCCCCGCTTCCGTACTGGCTGGCCAGATATACGCGACCACCCGCTACCTGGGGCTGGATCCCGAAGGTCCCCTCCCCCGCGCTGAGGACGTGCCCGTTGACCCATACCGGCGCGCCGGTGGCGGCACGCAGCGCGAACACGGAGGTGGGCGTCTCCCCGTACACCCGGCCGCCGACGACGGCGACCCCGTTGGGACCCGGCCCGCTGCGCTCGGGCGCGTTGCATTCGTACTCCCACTCGAGCTTTCCCGTCGCCAGCGCGAGCGCGTAGACGTTGGAGTCGAGATCCTGCACGTACACAACCCCGTCCTGCACGATCGGCCCCGCGGCCAGCGACCCGTACCCGCCCACCGCGGCCGCCGCCTTACCGGTCAGCTTGAACGTCCAGGCCGGCTTGAGCCTCGACACGTCGTTGGCCGAGATCGTCGAGTCAGGCGCGACTCTGGTGTTCGCCAGGTCAGCGTTTGCGTACGGCCACGACCCGGAGTCGGGGGTCGAGCCGGTCGCCGCGACCGCGGTGGTCCTGCAGGTCGAAGCGGCCGTCGCGGGCTTGCTGGCGCCGCCGCATGAGCACAGCAGCAGGCACGCCCCGATCGCGATGAGCGCGCGAGCTAAGTCTCGACCGGACGTGAGAGGCGATACGCGATGTAGAAGTGCAGAGCCGCGGCGGGGACGAGCAACAACCCCCACCATCCCCCGTGCCCGACCCCGTAGAGAATCCCGGTCAACAGCACCAGCCAGAGGCCGATCACGATGCGCAGCGGGCCCATCACGCTGGCGTGCCTGTACTCCCATGCCGGCGGAACCCTGGTGTAGCGCACCCGCATGAAGATCGCGTGACTGACCAGATCGAACGCCTCGGCAGGACTCGGCCACCGCTGGCCATCGCTCGCGCCCGCGAGCAGCACCGACAGCAACTCCTGGCCATGCTCGCGCCGGAACGCCTTGGGATACAGCGCCAGCAACCGGCGGTAGCGACGCTCGAGCGGTACGGAGTCGGTCACGCTCATGCGAACAGCATATATCGTTCAACTGACGGTAGTCAAGTCGCCACCGTCCGGCCGCCGCTCAGCTTCGGGCGTACTCCTCGTCGCTGACCGGGTCCTGCCAGTCGTGCCCGCCGAGCGAGACGGCCCGGTGGATCATGTAGCTCGATGCGTCCGCGCCGTGCCAGTGGCGCTCGTCGGGCGCGATCCACACCGTGTCGCCCGCGCGGATCGTCTGTACCTCGCTGCCCTCGGCGAACAGCCTGCCGCGACCGGCGAGCACGAACAGGAGCTGGCCGCGCTCGTGGGTGTGCCAGTGCGTCCGCGCACCCGGGGCGAAGAACACGTCGTTGATCGTGACCCCGTCGGTGGTGGCCATCACGGGATCGCCCCACACCTCTCCGGTGAATGTTGCCGTGCGCTGTTCCGAGTCTCCTTGTGCGACGCGGCCCTGGATGACTCTCATCGTTCCTCCTGTGTCGTGTCCTGGTCGTGCAGCCGCACGCCGCCGGCGATGTCGCCGATGGCGTCTACCACCCGATTGCTGATCTGGTCCTGATAGCCGCTGTTGTTCGCGAGGCCGAATGAGGCCAACGGTCCGGCGGCGTTGAGCGTGGGAACACCGAGCGAAGCAAGATGATCGACGTAGAGCGCAACGTCCTTCATCATCAGACGGCCGGTCAACCCGCCCTCGAGGTAGTCGCCCTGGATGATGCTGGGGAACCGGTTGAGCGTGGCGAAGTTGACGCCGCTGCCGGCATTGATCACGTCCAGCACCGTGCCGAGATTCAGGTCGGCCTTGCGGGCCGCCACCATCACCTCGGCGGTGGCGGAGAGGCTGATCGCGTTGAGAAAATTGTTGAGCAGCTTGACCGTGTGCCCGGCGCCGCTGCCGCCGACGTGGAACACCTTGGCGCTGAACGGCTCGAGCGCCCAGCGGACGCGGTCCAAAGCCTCGCCGGACCCGCCCGCCATGATCGTCAGCGTTCCCGCATCGGCTGCCGCGGCGCCGCCCGAGATGCCGGCGTCGATCAGCGTGATCCCGCGCTCGGCGAGTGCCGCGTGAAGGCGGACGGTCGAGCTCGGTGCCGCGGTCGTGAGATCGACGACGTGCAGGCCCTCGCGTCCGTGGGAGAGGATCCCGTCGTCGCCGAGGACCACCGCCTCGACGACCGGGCTGTCTGGGAGCGACAGCAGCACGATCTCGGCGTCGCCGGCCACCGCGGCCACGTTCGGGACCGGCCGGACCCCCGCCCGCGCCGCCCGGCCTGGATCGGCGTCGAACCCGATGACGTCATGTCCGGCGGCGGCGATCCGCCGCGCGATGCGCCCGCCCATGTTGCCCAGCCCTACGATCCCGATCGTGCCCCCAGCGCGGACATTGGCGTCCTGGGTCATCACGTCTCCTTCATGCGCGATTGCCGGTCGAGCGGCCAGGATTCCACAGCAGTGCGTACGTCCGGTTGTCGCTGACCAACGGCGCGCCCGCGGACTACACGTACTGCTCGGTGGCCGCGCGGTAAAGCTGTGGCTGACGGCTGCTGAGGTTCGGGTACTGCCGGCGGAAGGTCTCGACCCGGTCGAGGTCGATCGATGCGACGGCAAAGCCCTCGCCGTCCGGAACCGTGGCGACCACCGTGCCCCATGGATCGACGATCACGCTGCGGCCGTGCAGCCAGCTGCCGTCGGTCTGCTGTCCCCACTGAGCCGGGGCGAGCACGTAGGCCTGGTTCTCGACCGCGCGAGCGCGGGTCAGGAGCTCCCAGTGGTCCCGGCCGGTCGCCTCGGGGAACGCCGCTGGGATGAACAGGAGCGTGGCGCCGCGCTCAGCCGCCAGGATGCGGTAGAGCTCGGGGAACCTGACGTCGAAGCAGATCGACAACCCGGCGGTCACCGAGTGTCCGTCCAGGTCCAGCTCGGCAGTGACGATCTCCTGGCCGGACGTGATCGCTGCGCCCTCGCTGTAGGTGATCTGTGGCGCGCGGGCTTCGAACAGATGGATCTTGCGATACACCGCGACGAGTTCGCCGTCGCTGTCGATCAGCGTCGTGGTGTTGTAGACCGCGTCCTCGTGGCGCTCGAACAACGAGCCTCCGTGGATGTGGATCCCGAGCTCACGCGCGAGTGCACCCAGGCGATCCGTCGTCGGGCCCGGAACCGACTCCGAGGCGCCGCCGTAAGTGCTCGCGATCGACTCGGGCGACACGTTCGTGCCATAGCAAGTGAAGTACTCGGGCAGGGCCACCAGCCTGGCGCCGGCCTGCGCTGCGTCGCGGATCAGCTGCTCGGCTCGATCGAGGTTGGCCTGTTTGTCGTCGGTCGCGTGAAGCTGGATGACCGCCACGGGTAGAGAGCTCATGGGCTCATTCTCTCACCCGGGTGCCAGTCGGCACCTGTCTCATTCGCCGCCACATCGGTGAGAATGGGTGCCGGTGACCGAACGGGGCACAGTCACGCCCGCGCCCGAGGCCGGGGCGCCGTGGGCGGAAACGCTCAAGCGGGTGTTCGTCGACGAGCGCGACGGCCCGCTGCCGGCACTGCTGTTCGCGCTCACCGTGCTCGCCGGGTCGGTCGACGCGCTCAGCATTCTGCGCCTCGGTCAGGTGTTCGTGGCGACGATGACCGGCAACCTCGTGTTCATCGGGCTGGCTGCGGCCGGCGCCAAGGGCTTCAGCGTGGGACTGTCGGCGATCGCGCTGGGCGGCTTTGTGATCGGGGTGCTGATCGGCGGACGCGTTGTCAAAACTACCGGGTCCCATCGCGGCAAGGCGTTGCGCAACGTACTCGGGGTGAAGCTGTCGCTGGCAACCGTGAACTTCGTGATCATCATCCTGAGCGCTCCGAGCTACCCCCTCGGCGCCCGGGATGCCGTCGTCACGCTGCTGGCGATGTCGATGGGCGCGCAGCTGGCCATGGTCCGCTATCTGAAGGTCCCCGAGCTGCTGACGGTCGTCCTGACGATGACGATCACGGGCGCGCTCACCGAACGGGGCGCAGGCCTTCACGACCCCAAAGTCCTGCGTCGCGGCATGACGGTCATTTCGTTCGCAGTCGGCGCGCTGTCCAGCGCGTTGCTGATCCTGAACGTCGGCATCGCAGCCGGATTCGGATTCGGGGTGGCGATCATCGTGGGCGTCGCGATCGCGGCGCATCTGCTGTCCCGAACCGAGGCCGGCTGGGCGGCTCCGCGCTGACCGCGGACAGCGCTCACCGCGGGCTCAGGGGATTGTCAAGCACGATCCGCCAGCTGCCATCGTCCTGGCGGCGCGACACCATCGTCCCGCGACCGGTCAAGCGAATCCGCGCGCCGTCCTGGTCTCCAATCAGCTCCCAGCGCGCGTGGGTCAGCGCCAGTCCGTCGCCCTCCAGCTTGCCCAGCACCGAGATCCTCGCGCTCGGACGCAGCGCAAACGTGGGCTGGACGGCGGCGCGGATCTGCTCCAGACCGGCGACCCGCTCGCCCTGGGGCGGGACGATCAGAGTCGCGTCGGGTTCGTAGAGCTCGACCAGTGCGTCGGGGTCTCCGGCGTTGAACGCCGCCTCGATCAGGGCATGGAGCTGCTCGGGGTCTGTGGCGGGCATCGTGGCACTCCTCGGATCGCTTTCACTCGCCGACAGCGTGCGCCTGGCACGGACGCTTTGCCATCCCAGGATCGTGGGGTCTTTCGCGTCGCGCAATCGGGGTGCGATACTCGCTCGATGGCGATCTCGTCGCCGGAGCGCGTCCGCGACGACCTAACGCGGCTGCTGCACCGCGGCGCCGGGGTGCGGGAGTTCTCGCTCGCCGCGGCCCGAATCGTGGGCCGAGCGGTGCCGTTCGACGGCGTGTGCGTGCTGACGATGGATCCGGCGAGCTTGCTGCCGACCGGGGAGGTGGTCGAGAACGGGCTGCCGCCGGAGGCCACCGCGCGGATGACCGAGATCGAGATCCACGGCGAGGACTTCAATGGATTCGCAGCGCTGGCCACCTCCCCGCGGCGCGCGGCCACGCTCAGCGCCGCAACCGGGGGTGACCTCGATCGCAGCCGGCGCCACCGGGAGCTCCGGGCTCCGAGCGGCTTCGGTGACGAACTCCGAGCGGTCCTGACCGATGGCTCCACGACCTGGGGCGCGCTCACGCTGCTGCGGGCCGCGGACCGGGCCGGATTTGCTCCCGGGGACGCCGACCTGGTCGAGTCGGTGACCGTGCCGCTAGCCGAGGGGTTGCGCCGCGCGATGCTGCTCAACGATCCGCGCCAGGGGGGCGAGGATGAACGGGCCGATGGCTTCGTCATGCTCGGCTCCGACAACTCGATCGTGTTCGCCGACCTCCCAGCCGAGACCTGGCTTGCCGATCTCGCCGGGGACCGCCGCGCGGACTCGTTGCCGCCGGTCGTGGCCGCCGTGGCGGCGCGGGCCAGGAGCATCGCGACCGGCCGCGCGCCCGATCAGGCGATCGCGCGGGCGCGGGTTCGAGCGGTGTCGGGCCAGTGGCTGATCGTCCGAGGTACGACGCTCGGCGAGGTGACTGACGGGCAGACCGCGGTGATGATCGAGCCCGCCCGGTCCCACGAGCTCGCGCCGCTCGCGGCCGAGGCGTATGAGCTCACCGAACGTGAGCGCGCCGTCACCGAACTGGTGGCCGAGGGTCTGGCCACCGGCGCGATCGCCGATCGGCTGTACATCTCGGCCTGGACCGTGCAGGACCACCTCAAGTCGATCTTCGCGAAGGTCGGCGTCCGCACCCGCGGCGAGATGATCGCGCGGGTGTTCTTCGGGGCCAACGTGCCGACGTTGTCCGAGCCGCGGTGCGCCCGCCAGGACGCGCGCGGCAGCTCGGAGAGCGCCGGGCCGGACGGTCGTACGTCGGCGACCAGCGGAGCAAGGATTTCGGTCAGCCGGCTGCTGTAGAAGAAGTGCCCGCCGCCGCGGTGACACGCGCCTCGCAGGACGGGATCGCGGCGGCCAGCCGAGGCGGCGGCCGAGACCTATCGGCGATTCGGGAACGGCGCGGCCGCCGCGCGAGCCCGCCTGCCGAAGCTTCGCTGAGGACCGGCGGCGCCCCCGGTCTGAGGAAACCGGGGTCGGGCGCGGGTTATACTCCGCCCCCTCGCGGCTGTAGCTCAGTTGGCTAGAGCGTCTGCTTGCCATGCAGAAGGTCGAGGGTTCGAGCCCCTTCAGCCGCTCTCACAGAGCCCCGCAAATCGCGGGGTTTTTCGTTGCTCGAACAGCGCGGACAGGTGCTCATCCGGCTGGCGCTACCACTCGGCGCTAACGAAACGGTCGTGAGCCGTTGGCGGGGATCAGCGGTCGCGCAATTGGCGAATGGGAGGTGTGGGGCGATGCGGGGGCCGAGACTTGTGTTCACCCGCACGAGTATCACGAGCGTGGTGCGTGGCTAGTTGTGTCCGGGAAGGAGCCGTGCGCGCTGGTTCGCCTCCGTGGGCGTCATCGGCGCGCTCATTAGCGGGCGAGCTTGGCAGCTGGGGCTGCCTCGAGCGAGCTGGGCGGCACGAGCGCCAGCACGTCGGTTACCAGCACACGCCCTGCGGTCACGTTCAGCAGAGCGCAGACACGAAGGCGCGAGCAGTCGAGGACGTCGCTTGCCTCCTGAACGGTGATCGTTCCGGCCGCGTCAGCGACGATCGGGCCGAACTTGCTCTGTAACTGCGTGGTTGTAGCGGCGGTCATGCGTGGCGTTTCCCTCCTGACCCGACTATAGGCGCAGCGCCACGCCGACCGGCAGCCGCCGAAGCACGACGGCGCCGCGCCTGGTTCGTCGCGGCAAGATCTTCTGGCTACGCCCCGACGACCCCGTGGGCGCTTCGCGAGGAAGGGTTAGGCAATAGGCGCGTTCGGGCCCGGAGCGGACAGTTTCGGAGGCGTCCTCAGATCGATTCGTCCTGCGAGCCGCGTCTCGCCTCGCGGTTGTCATAGCTCTGCTCCGCGGTCACTCTGAGGCGGCAGCTGGTCAGCTGCTATGTGAGCACACATCTTGACTGGCGTTTGCTCTCGCGGACCTTGCTGCATCCGGTCGAAATGTTCGGTGGAGGTTCCCTCTTGGCCGGCCTTCAGTCGGTGCTGTACGAGCTCCTCGACCTGCATGCGGGCCACGTCCTCATCGCGGAATGCATCGACATGCATTACGCGTCGCTCGCCGAGGAAAGCCCAGGTCGTCTGCCTGGCGTGTCGGGATCGTGCTGACGATGAGGACCGCGACGATGGACGGCCAACTGATGGATCGTCATCCCATCCTTGGCGATGCCGTACAGCGCGCGGGAGCCATGTTGAACAAGCACAACGTGCCCGAACGCGGGATGTTCGTCGACGCGGTGCTGAACATCTTCCTGGCGGTGGTCTTCGGGACGGCGATCGAGATCCTCGCTGCCGGCAACCTCGGCTACATCCTCGCCCACGTGTTCGCGCTGTCGGGCTTCTTCCTGCTGCGCCGCGACCGGCCGAACTGGCCGCGGCCGATCAAGCTCTCGCGGATCTGGCTGCCGATCGCCGGCTTGCTGGCGCTCGCGAACCTCGCGTTCGTGGTGCTCGGCGGGTTCGTGTTCGCCAACAAGTACTGGTATGGACTGAGCAAGACCTGGATCGGCGTCGGGGTGCTCTGCATATCGGTGTTGCTCTACATCTATCGGCGCCGAGTCCAGGACGGGCTGCCTCTGCATTTCCGCGAGTCGACGCCGACGGTGCCCGAGCCGGCTCCCCGTGAGCCCGTTGGTGCGGTCAGCACCCTCTAAGCAGCCGGCCCGGAGAGACGCCAGGACGGCTGGGGCTGGAGCCAGCCCCCAGCGGTGTCCCGTTTACGCTGGTGCGCTCGATTGAGCCCGTCAGAGGAGCCCCTATGGACACCAGCGCTGAATTCGAGAAGATCTCGCCGACGACGCTCGCGGACGTGCTCGGGCATGAGCGGGTGATGGACGCCGGCATGCGGGCGCTGTGGACGCCTCCACCACGGATCGCCGGCCCGGCGTTCACCGTCCGCTGCCCGGCGGGCGACAACCTGATGCTCCACGCCGCCATCTATCGCGCGGAGCCGGGTTCGGTGATCGTGGTCCGAGCGGGCGATGTTGACTTCGCGATCGCCGGCGGCAACGTGTGCGCGATCGCGCATCGTCGCGGCATCGCCGCGTTCGTGGTGGACGGCGTGATCCGAGATATCGCCGAGGTCCGCGAGCTCGGGTTCCCGGTGTTCGCCAGAGGGATCATCCCCGTCCCCGGCGCCAAGCAGATGGTCGAGCCGCTCAACCGGCCGGTGCTGTGTGGCGGGGTCACGGTCCGCGCCGGCGACATCGTCGTCGCCGACGAAGAGGGCATCGTCGCCGTGCCCTCCGACCAGGCCGGGCCAGTGCTCGAGCTGGCTCAGGCCAGAGAGGCACGGGAGGCCCAGGAGTCACTCGATGACTGGGAGGCGGCCCACCGCAGTCAGGTCGACGGGATCCTCGCCGCTCACGGCTTCACCGGCTGAGCAGAGCATCCAGCGGGCGCGTGTTGAGTACATCGGCCCCGGTGGCCCACCCGCGACGCGCGGTGGCGACCGACAGCATGATGTTGTCCAGGCCCGCAGGTGAGTGCGCATCGGTGGAGCAGACGATCGAGACCCCACCGCGCACTGCGTCGCGAACGTGCTCGCCGCTGAGGTCGAGCCGCGCGGGCAGGCCGTTGACCTCGACTGCGACGCCGTGGGTCAGGGCGACGTCGAAGATCCGGTCCAGGTCCAGCGCGTTCTCGGGGCGACGATTGATCAGGCGACCGGTCGGATGGCTGAGACAGCTGACCGCCGGGTGGCGCAGGGCCTCCTCCACCCGCCTGGTCATCTCCGCGCGCGGCATCCGCTGCCCGCCGTGGACGCTCGCCTGGACCCAGTCGAGCTCGGCGAGCACGTCGTCGGCAAGATCGAGCCGTCCGTCGGGCAGAATGTCGCACTCGATTCCGCGCAGGAGCCTGAACGGCGCCAGCTCCGCGTTGGCCGCCTCGATCTCCTCCCCCTGTCGGCGGACGTCGTCGGCGGTGAGCCCCTCCACCGCTCCCACGGCGGGCGTGTGGTCGCAGATCGCCAGGTACTCGTAGCCGCGGGCGAGCGCGGCCCGGCCCATGTCCACGACGCTGGCCCGGCCATCGGACCAGGTCGTGTGACAGTGCAGATCACCGCGGATTTGGTCGATCTCGACCAGGCGCGGTGGCTCACCGCGAAACGGCGCCTCGCGCAGCTCGGGCGGGCACCAGGGCACACCCAACTCGCCGTAGACCGCGTCCTCGTCGGGCCCGGCGGGGAGCGGCTCGAGCGCCGCAACATATCCGGACGACCCCGTTGCGCGCACCAGCTCGGTCCCGAACCTGGCGGGCTCAGGGACCGTAAGCGCCACCGGGACGCCGTCCACCGTGACGCCGACGGCGTGGCGCTCGCCGCGCTCGATCACGGCCACGATCTGAGGCAGCTCACCGAACCGCTCCAGCACCGCGTCGGGGCGCTGTGCCGCACGGACGACGGCGAGCCGGTAGCAGGAATCGCGCCAGCGCCGCGTATCGCCGGCCGGCTCGGCATCGAGCGCGCGAGCGATCCCGCCGACCAGCTCGCGCGCCCGGGTGAGCCACAGGCCCTGGGGCGAGCGGGCCTCGGATTCCCGGGCCAGCGCCGACACGATCTGCGCCTCGATCTTGGGGCCGATCCCGGGAACGTCTCGCAGGCGCTCCTTGGCGACCGCCTCGCGGAACTCGTCCGCGGTGCGGATGTTCAGCGCGCGGGCGATGTCCAGCACGCGCCGGGAGCTCAACCCGAGATAGCGTCCAAGCCCGACCAGCTCTGGCACGAGCTCGCGCTCGAGCTCAGCGAGCTCGGCGATCTGACCCGTGGCCAGGAGCTCGCGCAGTCGGGCGTCGATCCCGGTGCCGATGCCACGAAGCTCGCGACCTCGACCCGCGGCCACGAGCTCGGCGACCGGCGCCGCGCTGCCACGGATCGAGTCGGCCGCCCGCCGGTAGGCGCGGGTCGTGTAAGGATTGGCGTCGCCGAGCTCCAGGACCGCCGCGAAGGCGTCGAGCTGATCGGCGATGTCGGCGTTGTCCACTACGTCGCGGCGGAGTTGTCCAGCGGATCGCGGTGAGCCGGATCTGGGCGTTGTAGCACGGCCGCGAGCTGTCGGGTGAGCTCCGCGATTTGGTCGCGGATGGCGCGGACTGCCTGCAGCGACTGGCCATCGGGATCGGACAGCTCCCAGTCGATGTAGCGCTTGCCCGGGATGAACGGGCACTCGTCGCCGCAGCCCATCGTGACCACGATGTCAGCCCGTTCAGCGAGCTCGGGCGTGAGTCTGCGGGGCGTTCGACCGGCGAGGTCGATACCAAGTTCGCGCATCACCGCCACGACCTCGGGGTGCACGTGGTCGGCGGGCGTGGTGCCAGCCGATAGCGCGCTGTGGGCGTCACCGGCGGCGCGCTGAAACAGCGCCTCGCTCATCTGGGAGCGGCCCGCGTTCTGCTTGCACACGAACAGGACGGTCGCCATCAGGGCTGCACAGTATTGCATTGACAGGTATCACTTGAATCGATATCTCTGCATGTAGGACAGCTCGTCGCTGCTCATAGGCGCTGCAGCTTCTCGGGGTTGCGGACCGCGTCGATGCGCGTGATCCGACCCTCACTGACAGCGAACGAGACCGCGGCGCGATGCCCATCCGGGCTCGACAGCAGCAGCCCGAGCTGCCCGTTGATGCCGATCTCCGTCGGGTGCAGGCCGGACCTCCGCCTGAGTGCCGCCCAGGCGCGCGCGACCCGCGCCCCGCCGCGCACCGGCCGGCGCGCGGCGACGGCGCGCCCGCCGCCGTCCGACGTCCAGACGACGTCGGGGTCGAGGACTCCCACCAGACCCTCGAGGTTGCCCTCGGCGGCCGCCTGCGCAAACGCTCGCACGGCGCGATCGTGTTCGTCGCGCGACGCGGCAAAGCGCGGACTGCCCCGCTTGACGTGGCGGCGGGCGCGCGAGGCGAGTTGGCGCACGGCCTCGGGCGTCCGCCCGACCACCTCGGCGACATCTCCGAACGGCATATCGAACACATCGTGGAGCACGAACGCGGTGCGCTCGGCCGGCGACAGCTGCTCGAGCACCGCCAGCAACGCGTAGCTGACTGACTCGTCGAGCGTGACGCGGTCCGCGGGGTCTTCGGACGCGAGCGGCTCGGGCAGCCACGGACCGACATACGTCTCGCGGCGGGCACGGGCCGATCTCAGGCGATCGAGCGCCAGCCGCGCGACGACCGTCGTCAACCACCCGTCCAGGTTGTCGATGGCCTCCGCGTCTGCGCGCTGCAGCCGCAGCCATGCCTCCTGGACGACGTCCTCCGCCTCACCGATGTCGCCGAGCTCGCTGTACGCGAGCCGCAGCAGCCGCGGCCGAGCCTGCCCGAAGCGCTCCGCAGCGGTCATCGCGAGATCCGGGCCCAGGTGTCGGTGCCCGCGCGCATGCGCGGCGCCCAACCGGTCGTGTCTCGCAGCCGGTGGTTGGACACGCGCTGCGAGCGAGCCAGCGGGCCGTCCTGCGGCGGCCGCGGGCGCAGGGCTCCGACCCCGACGGCGGCAGCCAGCGCGACATCGATCTCGGCGTTCGTCGCCGGGTCGGTATCGGCAACGTTGTAGGTCCCCGCCGGAGCGCCGATTGCCGCGGCGATGGCCGACGCGGCGTCGTCCAGCCACAACGTCGGCCGGTACGCGCTCGGAGGCCCGAGCGCGACCGACTCGCCCTGGCGCGCCGCCTCCAGCGCCATCCGTGTGGATCCGCTGTCGGGCCCCATGAACAGCCCGAACCGCAGCACAACGCTGTCGCCTTCGAACAGCTCGCGAGCGTTGTGCTCGGCCGTCAGCGCCGTCGTGGTCACGCCGCCGCCGGCCACCGGCGCCTGCTCGTCGAGCCACGCATCGCCACCGTCGGCGTACACGAACGCGATCGACTCCTGCACGAGTTGCTGGACGCCGGCGGCTTGGGCGGCGCGCGCAATCGCCGCCGAGGCCTCGGTACGTACGCGGTCGTTCTCGGCCCAGGCGGACAGATCCGCCATCCGGTCCGCACCCGGGACGTGGGTGAGCACGTTGACGACGGAGTCCGCCCCGTCGAATGCGCGGCGCAGCGACGGCTCGTCGAACACGTCGGCTCCGACCGCGCGCGCCCCCAGACGCTCGAGCCGTCCGCGGCCGCGCGCGGAGCGCGTCACGCCGGTGACGCGGTGCCCGGCGGCCAGCAGTTCGCGAACGGCGCGCTGCCCGATCACGCCGGTAGATCCAGTGACGATGACCTGTTTCATCGGTGATGCTCCTTCGTCAGTTCAGCGGTGCTCTGACGAACTGACGAAGCACTCCGTTCGATCGTGACATGCAAGGGTTGGGGGACGATCCCCGCGGCGAGGGGATTCTCGAGCAACCGGCACAGGCCGTCGCGCCCCTGACCCGGTAGCCGCCCGCGCGCGACCGCGACTCGCGCTGCTCAGCGGGCGGCTGCGACGCGAGTCGCGGCAGGCGGGTAACCAGATGTCAGATCAGAACTCAGGCGCTCCCTGCGTCGCCACGTCGGCGCTTGACGCGACCGGATCGCTGCCGCTCTCCGGGTGGCACAGGTACTGGGCGAGCTTCGCGAGCGCGCCGACCTCGGCCACCGTCGCCCACTGATGCTTCCCACTCGACAGGGTCGCTGACTCGGCCAGTGCGGTCGACACCTTCGTGGGGGACGCCGGCGGCGTGTTCAGATCGACCCGACCGTACGGCCCGATGATCTGCTTCTCGGTGAGCAGACGCCCGTTCTGCATCACGTAGTCGTCGTTGGCGATCGTCTCGATGTCCTGGATCGGGTTGCCGTGGATGATGTCCAAGTCGGCGATCATCCCCGGCTGGATCGTCCCGATCTGGTTCAGGAGGCCCATCACCTTCGCCGGCGCAGTCGTGAACGCCTGCAGGGCCTGGTAGTTGCTGAGCCCGGTGTGGGCCATCACGCTCAGCGCAACCGGGGTGCCCCAGTTACCGATGCCGATCGGGTTGTCGGTACCGCCGAGGACGGTGCCTCCCGCCGCCAGAATCTTGGCGTCCGCGTGGGACCATCCGTCAATCGACTGCTGGGACGCCGGGCTGAGTGGCGGCGCCGCGTACTCCTGCTCGGCCAGCGCGTACTGCCACGGGCTGAGCAGCTGCTTGAGCCGCGGATCGTTGAGGATCGGCTGACCGTTGGTGTTCTCCAGATACTGGACGCCGAAGAACGGCGTGTTGGTGATCGCCATCCCGGACTGGGCGTACAGCTGGATCGTGTCGTCGTAGGCGACCGAGTTGTTCGACGTCGCGATCTGGTAACCCAATCGCTGGGTCGCCCAGTGAGAGGTTCCGTCCTGGCCGAACGAGAGCGCGGGCCAGAAGTAGTGCGAGAACGACGGGACGCCCATCTGATGCCCGGCGTTGATCGCGATCTGCTCGTAGTTGTTCGGCAGCCGGACGTACGTCTTGAGCATGTCGGGCTTCAGCGTCGCCAGCCGCGATAGCGTCCGGTTGAGCGCGCTCATGTCCGGGTCCGCACGCATCCAGCTGTAGAAGATGCGCCGGCCGTCGACCGGCTCACCGCCCCAGAAGTACCGCGGTCCCATCGTCGCACCGGATTCCTGCGACTCCACCTGCTCGAGCGAGTGGTACGCCTCGTCTCCCATCGAAATCTCGTCCGTGACGCCCATCGCCAGCTCGAGCCGATCGCGGCGGTTACCGGCGAACGGCTGATCCATGTTCTCGTGCGAGTGTGCGTCCCACAGGCCCGGGATCACGGTGTCGGTGGCCGCGTTGACGTACTGAATGCCCGATCCGTACGACGAGCGAGGCTTAGCCGGTCCGACGCTCACGATCTTGTTGCCCGACACGACGATGTCGACGTTGTGCTGTTCCTGGGCTCCGCTGGCACCAGTCCAGACCGTGCCGGCGTGGATCACCTTCTCACCACTCGGCGCGGCCAGTGGCCGCCAATTCAGGTGGACCGGCACGGTGGTCGGCTGGCCGCCGTGAACCGAGACCAATCGGAGCGTGCCGGCCGAGTCATACAGGATGTGCTGCGAGTCGCCAGACCAGCTGAGCTGATCGGCCACCTCGTTGGTCAGCTGCCTCGCCGGACCCGCCGGCGCGCCGGTATTACGATCGACCGGCAGGGTCCACAGGACGTCGTCGAGCACGTACGCCATGTACTTACCGTCCGGCGACCAGACCGGACCGTCTCCCTCCACCCGGTTGGTGATCGTCTGGTAGGGATACGGGTTGTACATGTGCGTGGCACCCGAGGACGCGTCGACCGTGAGGATCTCGCTTTCACCTTCGCGGAACCGGGTCGAGTAGCTCTGCTGGACCGCGAGCGCGATCGTGTTGCTGTCCGGGCTCCAGGTCGGAGCACCGGGTTCGAACGCGATCTCGTACTGCGCGCCCTTCGCGTCCTGGGTCGGACTGAAGATCTGCTTGAAGTTCCCGGTCGAGACGTCGGCGACGTACATCGCCTGGCTGCCCGCCTCACTGTCGAGCGCCGACTCGAACGCGATCTTCTTCCCGTCCGGTGACCACGCCAGCTTCGCCTGCGCGCCCGTGAACGGTGCAGTCAGCCGTCTCGTCGCACCGGTATCCATGTTGCGGATGAAGATGGCCATCGGTCCACCCTTGTCCGACGCGTACGCCAGGTACTTACCGTCGGGCGACCAGGTAGGAGTTGCCTTGGCCCAGGGGGTGTCGGTCAGGGCGACGGGCTTGTGCCCGATCTTCATCTCCCACAGCTGGTTCAACGCGACGAACACGACGTGGTCACCGTCCGGCGACAGCTCGGGGCTCAGGATGCCGGTGGCTTGCTGCTTCTTGGTCGACTGGAAGTCATGGGTCTTCATCGGGTACGACGCACGGTTGAACGTCACCTTCGCCGAGAACGGGATCGTGCTCACCGACCCGCTGGACAGGCTTCGCTGTTGGATGTGCCCGTTCGCCGCGTAGATCAGCGTGTCATTGGACGCCCATCGCGCGGGGAAGGCAAACACATCCTCGTTGCCGGACACCGCCTTGCCGTTGACGAACAGCTGCGTCAGCGTGCCCTGGTTGTCGAGCTCGGTGTAGGCGAGGTTCTTGCCGTCGGGCGACCAGGTCGGGGAGTAGAAGGTGTTCGCCGGATCGGAGTACAGCGTCGTCGCGGTACCGGTCCCGTCCGCGGCGGTGCTCTCGATCGCGTGGCTGGAGTCCACGTAGGTGATCGTCTTGCCGTCCGGAGACCACGTCGGGTAGTAGTAGGTGACCCCGCCGGTGCCGTGCGTGACCTCGGTCAGCTTGCCGGTGGCGAGGGTCAGAGTCCAGACGTTGTAAGACCCGGTCGCCGTTCCTGCAGGTGAGCCGGCCGGCGGACGGTCAGACGAGAACGCAATCTGCGTTCCGTCAGGTGAGAACTGTGGTTCGCGGTCGTCGTAGAATCCATTTGTCAGTTCTCTGACGTTGGCTCCGTCCGGGTTCATCGCCCAGATGTGGAACGTCCCGCTCTTATAGGACTGGAAAGCGATCGTCTTGCCGTCGGGCGACCAGTCCGGGTAGGCCGTGTCCTGTAGCAGGCTGCTGGTGCGCGTGGCCGTACCACCCGCCATCGGCAGCGTCCACAGGTTGCCGAGCATGTTGATCGCGATCGTCCGATGGTCCGGCGAGAGCGCGAGCGTCAGCGCGGAGGACTCGTGCAGGGTTAGCGACGCCGACTCTCCACCGCCGATTGCCGGCCCGGAAGGGGCCCTGGCACCCTTACCGGTGGCCGAGCCCGTCGCGATCAGCACCGCGCCGGCACCGACCAGCACGGCGAGCAGCACACCCAGAGACGTTGTGCGCGCCCGACCAGCTGTCAGAGCACGCCTCACTGACATGACGTATTGCACGTTCCCTCCCCAACGAACGCGGTTGACATCTTCACCGCAGCAGCGGTCCTAATGACCCAGTGCTCCGGTGAGCCTACCTATGAGTAATGAATTAGCGCTCCACACGAAGTGGGGGCGCCGTGGACGGAGTTGCAGACTTTAAATCCAGTCTTGCACTGCGATCAGGACGTGTCAAGCACCGCTACCGATGCGCGCGCACGACGAGGACGTCGTGGTCGGTGTGAGTGGCCGGCAGCACGCGCGCGAAAGGTGACTGCAGCGCACCCGTGCCGTAGACGTGCTGACTGCCCGGATCCTGGTGGGCGGACGCATCGGTCCGGACCCAGAAGCTGGGGGGAGCGCAGGATGCCCGACGGTTGAGATCGCCTCCGAAGATGACGGTGCCGCCGGCCCCGCGACGGGCGAGCAACGCCTTCAGCTCGGCGCATTGCGGCTCGTTCGCGGCCACCTCATCGCTCTCATTGGAGGCCAGGTGCGCGGTGCAGGCCTCGACGCCGACGCGGGTGCCGACGCACAGCCATCCGCGGCGCTCGGGACCGGCTTGTGCCGCGAACGCTCGGCTGTCGGTGCGCTCGATCCTCGCCTTGGTCAGCACCGCGTCGCCGAACAGCCCCCGGTCGCCCGGATCGACGCACGGCAGCGGCTTGCCGTAGTAGATCACCCTCGCGAACCGCGAGTCGTAGCCGGTCTGACGGGCAATCCGCGCCACGTCACCGCTGCAGGCCTCGTTGAGGGTGACGGCGTCCGGCCTGACCCCCCGGATCCGGGCGACCGCCGCCTCCACCCCCGCTGGGTACTGGACCCGGCCGTAGCAGCCGGCGAGCCCGGACAGGCACAGGTTCATCTGCATCAGCGTGTAATCCGTCCCGGGCGCCCGCGGCGCCGCCGTGGCCGCGGCCATCGGAGAGGATCCGCCGCAGCCCGCCAGCCCGACGACGAGCGCGCACACCGCCGCCATCAGCGGGACCGCGGGACCCCCCAGGCGGCCGAGCTCGCGCATCTCTCAGCCTCGAACGTTACGCGAGACGCGGTCACCCCGTTCGGATGATGCTGACCGGATCTGGCCGCGCCAACGTTCCCGCGAGCAGTGTTCTGTCGAGATCGGGCGCGGAAGCGAGGACCATGTGAGCAAGCCGTTCAAGGGCGTGATCAACGTTGATATTCGGGATTCGGAGCCGGACTGGTCGCCGTTCGAGCCACCGGTGGCTCCGGACGGAGCGCCGAGCGTCGTGTACATCGTGCTCGACGACGTCGGCTTTGCCGCGCTCGGCTGTTACGGCGGGCCGGTGCAGACGCCGAACATCGACCGGATCGCGGCGCAGGGCGTTCGCTACACCCAGTGGCACACGACCGCGCTGTGCTCGCCGACGCGCTCATGTCTGCTCACCGGCCGCAATCACACGCGGAACAGCATGGCCTGCATCACCGAGGCCGCGATTGGGTTTCCCAACGCGAGCGGGACGATTCCGCCCGAGAACGGGATGCTCCCCGAGATTCTCGGCGAGCTCGGCTGGAACACGTACATGACCGGGAAGTGGCATCTATGCCCGACCGACGAGATGCACCTGGCGTCGACGCGCCGAAACTGGCCCGGTGGCCGTGGGTTCGAGCGCTTCTATGGGTTCCTCGGGGCCGAGACCGACCAGTGGTATCCGGATCTGGTCTACGACAATCACCCGGTGGCGCCGCCGGCCCAGCCGGAGGACGGCTATCACCTGACCGCGGACCTGACCGACAAGGCGCTCGAGTTCATCAAGGACGCCAAGGCGGTCGCGCCCGACAAGCCGTTCTTCCTGTACTACACGCCGGGCGCCTGTCACGCGCCTCACCAGGCCCCGCGGGAGTGGATCGACAAGTACAAGGGTCGCTTCGACGCCGGCTACGAGGCGATGCGCGAGCAGACGCTGAATCGTCAGAAGCAGCTCGGGATCGTCCCGGAGGACACCGAGCTGCCGCCGATCAACCCGATCGGCACGCCAGAGACTCGAACCGGACCTGACGGCAAGCCGTTTCCTGCGGTCGACGTCACGCGGCCGTGGGACTCGCTGTCAGCTGAGGAGAAGCGGCTGTTTTCGAGGATGGCGGAGGTGTACGCCGGGTTCCTATCGCACACCGACGACCAGGTCGGCCGACTGCTGTCCTACCTCGAGGACACCGACCAGCTCGACAACACGATGATCGTGCTCGTCTCCGACAACGGCGCCAGCGGCGAGGGCGGACCCAACGGCTCGGTCAACGAGAACAAGTTCTTCAACGGCGTTCCCGACGATGTCGAGGCCAACCTGGCGCTGCTCGACGATCTCGGAAGCACGAAGACCTACAACCACTATCCCAACGGCTGGGCGATGGCGTTCAACACGCCGTTCAAGATGTGGAAGCGTTACGAGTTCAACGGCGGCACCAGCGACCCGTGCATCATCTCCTGGCCGAAGTCGGTGACGGCCGGCGGCGAGATCCGCCACCAGTACCACCACGCGATCGACATCGTCCCGACCGTGCTCGACTGCCTCGGCGTCGAGCCGCCCTCCACGATCAAGGGTCATGTGCAGTCGAACTTCGACGGGGTCAGCATGCGCTACAGCTTCGACGACGCCTCCGCCACCGGCCGCCGCCGGACCCAGTTCTATTCGATGCTCGGCTCCAGGGGAATCTGGCACGACGGCTGGAAGGCAATCAGCACGCACCCGACGATTAGCGGCTGGAGCCACTTCAACGACGACGAGTGGGAGCTCTACCACGTCGACGTCGACCGGGCCGAGCTCCACGACCGGGCGGCCGAGCAGCCCGAGAAGCTGCGCGAGCTGGTCAACCTGTGGTTCGCCGAGGCCGGCGCCAACATCGCCTTCCCGCTCGACGATCGGTCCGCGGTGGAGATCCTGAACACGCCGCGTCCGCAGCTTTCCGGCGACCGCAGCCGGTACCTCTACTACCCCGGCACCGCCGGCGTTCCCGAGGCGCAGTCGGTCAACATCCGGAACCGCAACTACATCGTCGGAGCGCTCGTGGACATCCCCGGTCCGGGGGCGTCGGGCGTGCTGTTCGCGCAGGGCTCGCATTTCGGCGGACACGCCCTGTACGTCAAGGACGACCGCCTGCACTACGTCTACAACTTCGTCGGGATGCTCGAGCAGCGCGTCGTCGGCACCGAGCCGATCCCAACGGGCGAGAACCTGATCCTGTCCGCCTCGTTTGAGAAGGACGGAGAGGACCCGCCGGGCGTCTCCACGGGGCTCCTGTCCCTGTTCCACGGCGACGACAAGGTCGGCGAGGCGCGGATCAAGACGCAGCCGGCCGCGTTTGGCCTGTCGGGGACCGATCTGATCGTCGGACGCGCGATCTCAAACGTCACCGACGACTTCCCCGGCCAGCGCCCGTGGACGTTCACCGGTGGCACCGTCAAGCGGGTCGCCGTCGACGTCAGTGGCGAGGCCTACGTCGACCTCGAGCGGGCCGCGGCGGCGATGATCGCTCGCGAGTAGCCGCCAAGCGCGGCGCCGAAAGCTCACAGCTGGACCGCTCCGTCACGCCCGGACGAGTACCGTCGGCAGATCGGACCGTCTTCCGAATTCGCCGTCAGCCGTAAGCACATCGACTCGGTCGTCGTCCTCACCGTGATCGGCGAGCTCGAGCTGGCTCGCGCGCCGAGCTTCGGCGTCGACGTCAGCGAGGTGCTGCGCGAGCGCCCCCAGGTGGTCGTGATCGACCTCTGCCGGTCGGGCTTCGTCGACTCGGCCGGCCTGTCGGTGCTGCTGAACGCCAAGCGCCGCAGCGCCAGGCTCGGCGTCGAGCTGAGGATCGCCTGCGACGTGCCCACGACGCTGCGGACGCTCGCAGTAACGCGCCTGGATCGAGACCTCGACGTCTATCCGACGCTCGATGCGGCGCTGGCCGGCGGCACCGGCGCTGCACACCGCTAGCCCGGGCCGCTCACGCGTCGAAGCGCTTGCGCAGCCGGCGCGCTCGCCGCCGGAGCTCGCGTAGCTCCTCGTCGTCGATCCGCTCCAGATTTCGGATCGGCATCGCCATCCGCCGGTTGCCGGCCAGCCGCTCGCGGTGACGCGCGAGGAAATCCCAATACAGCGTGGTGAACGGACACGCACGTTCCCCGACGCGCTCGCCCGGGCGATAGAAGCACCCGTGGCAGTGATCGGACATGCGGTCGACGTAGCGGCCGCTGGCGGCGTACGGCTTGGTCATCATCGTGCCGCCGTCGGCCCACACCGCCATCCCCAGCACGTTGGGGGCCATCACCCACTCGTAGCCGTCGATGAACGAGCGGTGAAACCAGTCGAGCGCCTCGCGGGGTTCGGTCCCGGTCAGCAGCAGCAGGTTGCCGAACAGCATCAGCCGCTCGATGTGGTGCGCGTAACCGGTCTCGCGCACGCCCCCGACGGCGTCGTCCAGACACCGCATCCGCGTGCCGTCGCCATTGAGCACCGGCGGCAGCGGCGCGTGCGCCCGCAGTGCGTTGCTCCGGGGCCAGCGGCTCAGGCAGTGCCAGTACATGCACCACACGTACTCGCGCCAGCCGATCAGCTGGCGGATGAATCCTTCGACGCTGGCCAGCGGCAGATCGTCGTCCAGGTAGGCACGCTCGGCTGCCTCAGCGCATTCCAGCGGCGACAGCAGCCCCAGATTCAGCGATGACGACAGCAGCGAGTGCCACATCGTGCGCTGCCCGCCCAGCATCGCGTCCTGGTAGGGACCGAAGTCCGCGAGCGCGTGCTCGACGAACCGCCGCAACGCGCGGCGCGCCTGATCGCGATCCGCGGGCCACCGGCGGGGGCCGTCCTCGCCCCAGGTCTCCATCCCGCTGCGGTCGAGCTCGCCCCGCACCTGCGTCGTCGACCGCATCTTCTCGCGGGCGGTAGGGACGCGGGGCGGCGGCGTCGGCCGGCGCCGGCCGACGGTTTTCAGGGTCGAAGTTCCACCGTCCACCGGCGGGCTCGTCGCCGTTCATCAACAGCCCGGTTCGCCGGCGCTGGAGTCGGTAGAAGTCCTCCATCACCAGCCGGCGGCGCCCGTTGGCCCACCCTGAGAATTCCGCCGGCTCGGTCAGGAACAGGTTGCAGGGCACCAGCTCGACGCCGGGGAGGCCCCCGAGCACGCGCCGGCCCGCGGCGCTCTTGGGCTCCATCAGCCGGATGCGCTCTGGGCGGTGCCGGCGCGCGTGCGCGCGCAATCCCGAGGCGAGGTCGTCAGCGCGGACGTAGTCGACGTGGTAGCCGAGGTCGCGCAACCGGTCGGCGTAGCGCCGCATCGCCACCAGCACCAGGTGCAGCTTCTGGCGATGGAACCGGCGAGCGCGCAACGCAGCCGCGCTCTGGACGATCAGTACCCGATCGGCGCCGTCGAGCGCGGCGTTGGTGTCACTGAGCTGGTCGCCCAGGACCCACGCGGTGACGCCCGTCATGCCGCGTCGGGCACCGCGTGCAGCGCCGTGGCCCGCTCAAGCGCCTGGCGCAGCGGCGCCACCAGGTCGCGGTGCTCGTCTGAGACCAGCAGCCACAGCGGCGTATCGATCAAGCCCGCGAGCGGACCGCGTCCGACCCGGCGCAGGCCGTCGCTGCCCGCGGCCAGGAGCGCGTATCCGAGCCCGTTTCGGACCGCGGCATGCACGCCGCTCAGATGCGGGCTCTCGGCCATCAGCACCGGCTCGAGCCCGAGCTCGGCCAGGCGCCGGAAGGCGAGATCGCGCAGTCCACACGGAGGGTCGTAAGCGACCAACGGGAAGGGTTGGGGCGGTTCGGAGGCGGCGGCCAGCGCCGGCGCCGCCCACCAGCTGAGCGGCAGCGGCCCCAGCTCCAGCGCGCGCGGAGCGTCCCCCGGGTCGAGCACGATCGCGGCGTCGACCTCGCCCGCCTTGACGCGCTGAACGAGCTCCAGCGAGCGGTCGACCCGGAGCTGAAGCTGCCGGTCCCCCAGCTCGCGGCGGATCGTCCCGATCAGGTTGGGCAGGATCGGATCGATCAGGTTCTCGATCGCCCCGAGCGTGAATCGGCCCCGACCCACCGGCGCCGCGGCGCAGCCGCGCCAGTGCCTGGTCGTGCACGGCGACCACTGCCGCCAGCTCCGCCGCGGCCCGCTCCCCGAACGGGGTCAACTCGACGCCCCGTCCGCGCTTGACGAACAACGGCTCCCCCAGCTGCTCCTCCAGCCGGCGGATGTGGCGGCTGATTGCGGGCTGGGTCAGGTGCAGCGCCTCGGCGGCACGGTGATAACCGCCGTAGCGAACGATCGCCTGCAGCGAACGCAGATGGACGAGGTCGAGGTCCACGAGGCCATGATCGCGCCGATCGCGCCAGCACGCAAGTGAACCGATAACAAACGCGCATCGATTCCTCGCGGACGCTGATTGCTGACGCTCACCTGGCGCGCGAGGATCGTCGTATGTCGGATCGAATCCTCTCGCCGCTGTTCATCCTCCTGTGGAGCTCTGGCTACGTGGTCGGCGACATCGCGGTGAAGGCGGCGTCCCCGCTCCCGGTGCTGGCCACGCGGTTCGTGCTCGCGTCGGCGGTGATCGTGCCGCTGGCGCTGAGGTCGGGACGGTGGCGCGGCGCCCCACTCGGCCGGCTGGCCGTCGTCGGGCTGCTGCTTCAGATCGTCCAGTTCGGTGGCGTCTACGGCGGGTTTGCGCTCGGCGTGCCGGCGGGTCTGTCGGCGCTGGTGATGCTCGGCCTGTCGCCGCTCGTCACCACCGGCCTCGCGGTCGGATCCGGTCAGGAGCGAAACCGCGCGCGACTGTGGGTGGGGCTCGCGATCGGTGTCGCCGGCGTCGCGATCAGCGTGGCTCCGTCGCTGGGCAGCGCTCGGGTCGGCAGCGGCGTGGCGGTCACGGTACTCGGGATGTTCGGTCTGGCCGGGGGCACAGTGCTCCAGCGCCGTTGGGCGCCGCGGACCGACCCGCGCGTGTCAGCGGCCGTCCAGAATCTCTGCGCCGCGACGCTGGTGGTGCCGGTGGCGCTCGTATTCGGCGGCCGGGTCGACGCTTCCGCCGGCCTGATCGCGTCGCTGATCTGGCTGGGATGGGGAATGAGCGTCGGCAGCCTGATGCTGCTCGCCGAACTGCTGCGCCGACACGAGGCCAGCACCGTCGCCGCGCTGCTGCTGGTGGTGCCGGCCGTCACCTCGATCGCCTCGGCGATCGCGCTCGGAGAGGCGCTTCATCCGGCCACGCTCGTGGGCATGGTGGTGGCGATCGTGGGCGTCGGCACGGTTCTGCGAGGCGCGACTCCGGGGCGCCGGCCCGAGTTGGCGCGCCGCCCGGAGCCCGGTAGGCTGAACGCGTGACCTACGCATCCGACGTCGACTACCGCAGCCTGCTGGTCGAGCAGGACGGACCCGCTGCGCGGATCACCCTCAACCGCCCCGACAAGCGCAACGCGCTGTCGCTCGAACTGCTGAGGGAGCTGACCGCCGCGCTGCGCGAGGCCTCGGCTCGCCCCGAGACCAGGGTGATCGTGATCCAGGCGGCCGGGCCGGCGTTCTCGGCCGGACACGACCTGTCGGAGATGATCGATCGCGAGGAGGCGTTCTTCGTCGAGCTGTTCCGTGAGTGCACGGTGATGATGGAGACGATCCACGAGCTCGCCCAACCGGTGATCGCCAAGGTGCACGCGATCGCGACCGCCGCGGGATGCCAGCTCGTCGCGGCGTGCGATCTTGCGGTGGCAGCGCAGGGCGCGCGGTTCGGCACCCCCGGAGTCAAGATCGGCCTGTTCTGCTCGACCCCGATGGTTCCGGTGTCGCGCGCGGTTGGGCGCAAGCGGGCGATGGAGATGCTGCTCACCGGGGAGACGATCGACGCCCCGACCGCGCTCGACTGGGGCCTGATCAACCGGGTCGTGGCGCCCGACGAGCTCGAGGCGGAGGTCACGAAGCTGGTCGAGGCGATCGCCCGGTCGAGTTCGGCGACGGTCGCGACGGGCAAGCGGGCGTTCTACGACCAGATCGATCGGTCCGAGCACGACGCTTATGAGCGCGTACAGGGCGTGATGACCGACAACGCGCTCGACTACGACGCCCAGGAGGGGATGACCGCGTTTCTTCAGAAGCGCGCCCCGATCTGGCGCGGCCGCTGAGGGGCGGCGTCACCCGAGCGCCAGCTCGAACTCCCGCAGGATCCCGTCGCGCGACCGGGACGTGAAACCGGCGCTGCGCAGCATCGCGATCGAACGGCGGTTCTCAGACAGCGTGCTCGCCCGCAGCGCGCAGTGCCCCTCCTCGCGGGCGCGCTGTGCCAGCCGCGCCAGCATCGCGCCACCTAGGCCTCTCCCCTGCCAGTCGTCGACCACGGTGGCGGCCACCTCGGCCGTGCCCGAGTCGCCGTTGTACTGGACGTACCGGACGACCGCGACGCCGTCGCCGGTAGCGGGGTCGATCGCGACCAGCGCCTCATGCCGGTGATGGTCGACGTCGACCAGATGATCGAGCTCGCGCTCACTGAGTCGCGGCTTGGCCGTGGCGAACCGGAAGTAGCGAGATTCGTCAGACAGCCGGGCGATCGCGGCCTCGATCCCGGCGCGATCGGCCCGTTCCAGCGGGCGGATCACGACCTCACTACCGTCCGCCAGCTGCAGATGCTCCCGCCGTGCCCGAGTCAGTTGCTTCATGAGACCGACTACGGTACGACAGGGAGTGAGTTGTGTCAAGCAACCCAGTGCGGATTGGAAGCATCCCGGACGGGTAACCCTCCCCCTAACCATCCCGGCCGGCCGGGAAGATCGCCTGCATCGCTCACCAAGGGGGGACCTTGAGTACGGAACCGCAAACCATCGCTCCACCCGGCCGTCCGCCGGGCAGCGAACCACCGCTCGGCGATCAATCGCTCGCCGAGCTGATGCGGCGCCTGTCTGACCAGAGCACGCTGCTGGTCCGCCAGGAGGTCGACCTGGCCAAGGCCGAGCTGGCCGAGAAGGGCAAACAGGCCGGGATCGGCGCCGGCATGTTCTCCGGCGCCGCCGTGTTCGGCCTGTACGCGGTCGGCGCGCTCACCGCGGCGCTCATCCTCGCGCTGAGCCTCGCCGTGGCCGGCTGGCTGGCGGCGCTGATCGTGACCGTGCTGTACGCGGCGATTGCGGGCGTACTGGCGTTGATCGGCAAGACCAGGGTTCAGAAGGGTGTGCCACCGGTGCCCGAGCGCGCGGTGCAGGGCATCAAGGAGGACGTGCAGGTCGCCAAGCTCCGAGCCAAGGAGGGACGCAGTTGAGCCCGGCCCCCGAGCAGAAGACTCCCGAGCAGCTCCGCGCCGAGATCGAGCTGACGCGCGCGCAACTGGGAGACACGGTCGAAGCGCTGGCGGCCCGAACCGACGTCAAGGCCCGCGCCAAAGAGCGGTTTGCGACGCTCCGCGGCGACGCCACCGAGCGCAAGAAGCAGCTGGTGTCACGCACCCGCGAGGCGACGCCCGACTCCGCTCAGGACAAGGGCAAGCAGCTCACCACGACGGTGAAGGACAAACCGCTTCCGTTCGCGGCCGGGGGCGCACTCGCTGGGGGCGTCCTGATCGGAATGCTCCTCGGTCGTCGAAAGTCGAGGTGACCCGTGGCCAAGCTGTTCTTCATCCCCTTCAGCGTCATCAGCGGGCTGCTCGCCGGGCTGATCGGTAAGAAGGTGTTCTCGCTGGTGTGGGGCCTGATCGACGACGAGGAGCCGCCGAAGGCCGAGCATCGCGACGTCGACCCGCGAAAGCTCGTGCTGGCGCTCGTGATCGACGGCGCCGTGTTCGCGCTGGTCAAGGGCCTCGTCGACCACGGAGTCCGGCTGGCGTTCGCGCGCTCCTACGGCGCGTGGCCGGGCGAGGAGCGCCCCGAGCCCGAGTGATCCCGGACCCGCTCAGCTGGGTGCCAGCACGCGCCGGGTCTGACGCGCGATCTCGAGGTCCTCGCGAGCGGGAACGACCAGCGTCCTGACCGCCGCGCCGCCGCTGGAGATATCGGGTCTGACCTCCGGCGCGGCATTCAGCCGGCCGTCCACCGCGACACCGAGGAACTCCAGCCCGGCCGCGGTGCGCGCCCGTATCTCCGCGGCGTGCTCGCCGACGCCCCCGGTGAACACCAGCACGTCGAGGCCACCGAGGGCGGCTGCCATCGCAGCGATCCCCGCCCGCAGGCGATGCACGTACACGTCGAGCGCGATCTGTGACCGCTCGTCCCCGTCGGCCGCTCGCGCGAGCACGTCTCGGATGTCGGCGGCGCCGCTGAGCCCCAGCAGTCCGGACTCGTGCTCGAGCGCGTCGCCCAGCTCCTGTACCCCCACATCGCCGTGCTCGAGCAGCCACAGGAGCAACCCCGGATCGACGCTGCCCGACCGAGTGGCCATCACCAGCCCCTCCAGCGGCGTGAACCCCATCGTCGTGTCGACCGAGCGGGCGTCGGCGATCGCACACAACGAGGCACCGGCACCGAGATGGCAGCTGACCGTTCTCAGCCCGTCCGAAGGCATCCCCAGCAGCTCCGGTACCCGGCGCGCGATCCAGGCGTGCGACAACCCGTGGAACCCGTACCGGCGCACGCCCAGCCGTTCGCGCCACCGCTCGGGCAGCGCGTAGGTGTACGCCGCCGGCGCCAGCGTGACGTGAAATGCCGTGTCAAAGCACGCGACCGCCGGGAGATCGGGTAGCGCGTCCTTGACCGCGTCCAGCGCGGCCAGCGATTTGGGCTGATGCAACGGGGCCAGGTCGACGAGCTCTCGGAGTCCCCGCTGCACGTCGCCGTCGATCCGGACCGGGTCGCGATATCGCTCGCCGCCGTGGACGATCCGGTGGCCGACTGCATCAGCCCCACTGAGATCCCCTCGGAGCGCGTCGGCCATCTCGCCGGCGTCGAGTTGCGAGCGCGGCGCTTGGAGCTCGCGCTCGGCGAGGGTCTCGTCGCCGTCGCCGATCAGCGCCAGCTTGACGCTGCTCGATCCCGCGTTGACGACCAGGATCCGCACGCGCTCAGTGGGCTGGCGAGGCCTCCGTCGCTACCCGTCCGCGCCCGGCCAGGTCCAGTCGCGAATGTCGGAAGGGTCGTCGCCGAACTCGCGGGTGTACGCGCGATGCGAGAGCCGCTCGTCGTCCATCGCCTGACGCAGGTGGGCCGCTCGCTCTCCGAGGCTGGGTACCCGGTCGATCACGTCCATGACCAGGTGGAACCGATCCAGGTCGTTGAGCATCACCATGTCGAACGGCGTCGTGGTGGTGCCCTCCTCGTTGTAGCCGCGAACGTGGAAGTTGGCGTGGTTGGAGCGCCGGTAGGTGAGCCGATGGATCAGCGTCGGGTAGCCGTGATAGGCGAAGATCACCGGCCGCGAGGCGGTGAACAGCGCGTCAAACTGGGGATCGGACATGCCGTGCGGGTGATCGGAGTCGGGTTGCAGACGCATCAGGTCGACCACGTTGATCACCCGTACCCGCAGGTCCGGCAGCTCTCGCCGCAGGATCGCGGCAGCCGAGACGGCCTCCAGGGTCGGGATGTCGCCGGCGCAGGCCAGGACCACGTCGGGCTCCTCGCCCTGATCGTTTGACGCCCAGCTCCAGATCCCGATCCCTCGCGTGCAATGGTCGATCGCCTCGTCCATCGTCAGGTATGCGAGCTGGGGCTGCTTGCCGGCGACGATCACGTTCACGTAGTCGCGGCTGCGCAGGCAGTGGTCGGCGACCGACAGCAGGCAGTTGGCGTCGGGCGGGAGGTACACCCGGATCACCTCGGCCCGCTTGTTGACCACGTGGTCGATGAACCCGGGGTCCTGATGGGAGAAGCCGTTGTGGTCCTGGCGCCAGACGTGCGAGGAGAGCAGGTAGTTCAGCGACGCCACCGGCCTGCGCCAGGCCAAGCGGCGCGTCACCTTCAGCCACTTGGCGTGCTGGTTGAACATCGAGTCGACGATGTGGATGAACGCCTCATAGCAATTGAACAGCCCGTGCCGGCCGCTGAGCAGGTACCCCTCAAGCCACCCCTGACACAGGTGCTCGGACAGCACCTCCATCACCCGGCCGTCGGGCGACAGATGGTCGTCGTCGGCCTCGCGCTCAGCCTCCCACGCGCGGTCGGTCGCCTCGAACACCGCCGACAGCCGGTTTGAGGCCGTCTCGTCGGGGCCCATCAGCCTGAACCGGTCGGGGTTGACCCGCATCACGTCGCGAAGCCACCCGCCGAGCACGCGCGTGCTCTCGGTCGACACCTTGCCCGGCTCGGGAACTTCGACCGCATAGTCGCGGAAGTCGGGCAGCTCGAGGTCGCGCAGCAGCAGCCCCCCATTGGCGTGTGGGTTCGCACTCATCCGGCGCTCTCCGATCGGCGCCAGCGCGGTGATCGCGTCGACCACGGCGCCGCGCTCGTCGAACAGCTCCTCGGGCCGGTAGGACTTCATCCACGACTCGAGCAGCGCGAGGTGTGAGGGGTTGCTCCGGACCTCCCCGAACGGGACCTGATGGGAGCGCCACGAGCCCTCGCTCCGCAGCCCGTCGACCTGCTTGGGACCGGTCCAGCCCTTCGGCGTGACCATCACGATCATCGGCCATCTGGGACGATCGGCAGCGGCGCCGTCGGCGGTGCGGGCTCGGTGTTGGATCGCGGCGATCTCGTCGAGCACGGAGTCCAGCGTCGCGGCCATCAGCTGGTGCATCTCGGCGGGCTCGGAGCCCTCGACGAACCGGGGCGCATATCCGTAGCCCTCCATCAGCCGCGCCAGCTCGTCGCGCGGGACTCGCGCCAGCACCGTGGGATTGGCGATCTTGTATCCGTTGAGGTGCAGCACCGGGAGTACCGCGCCGTCGCGGGCCGGATTGAGGAACTTGTTCGAATGCCAGCTGGCCGCCAGCGGGCCGGTCTCGGCCTCGCCGTCGCCGACCACGCACAGCGCCAGCAGGTCGGGGTTGTCGTACGCCGCGCCGTAGGCGTGCAGCAACGAGTAACCGAGCTCGCCACCCTCGTTGATCGACCCGGGGGTCTCCGGAGCGACGTGGCTGGGGATTCCACCCGGGAACGAGAACTGGCGAAATAGCCGGCGCAGTCCCTCCTCGTCGTGGCCGATGTGGGGATACACCTCGGTGTAGGTGCCGTCGAGATAGCCGCTGGCGACCAGGCCGGGACCACCGTGACCGGGCCCGGTCACGTAGATCGCGTTGAGGTCGCGGGCGCGGATCGCACGGTTCATGTGCGCGTAGATGAAGTTCAGCCCCGGTGTCGTGCCCCAGTGGCCCAGCAGCCTCGGCTTGACATGCTCGGGCGCCAGCGGCTCCCGCAGCAATGGGTTGTCGAGCAGGTAGATCTGGCCGACCGAGAGATAGTTCGCCGCGCGCCACCAGGCGTTGATCTGCTCGAGCTCCGCGTCGGTCAGGGGGCCGTGCTCCTCCAGCGTCGCCGCGGTCGTCATCGACTGCATTTATGCACACCTGGCCCACCCTCCGCCAGCCTGTTCACAAGACGGACGCATTCACGCGACGTTCACCGACCTGCCGCGTATCACGAAGAGCACGGGATCAGGCTGATGTGATCGCTGGCAGAATGCGGTCGAGTCGTGGATCGACCGGAGCCACAAGCCGTCCTCACGGGGCTGACCGAGTCCGCGATCTTCCTCGTGGTCACGGTCGAGGCCGGCAGCGAGGGGATCGTCCGCGATCTGCTGGCCGATGTCAGCGGGCTCAAGCGCTCGGTCGGCTTCCGGATTCCCGAGGCCGAGCTGACCTGCGTCGCCGGGATCGGCTCGGACCTGTGGGACCGAATGTTCGGCGACCCCAAACCGGCTGGGCTGCACCCGTTCATCGAGCTCAAGGGTCCTAGGCACACCGCGGTCTCGACTCCGGGTGACCTCCTGTTTCACATCCGCGCCCATCGCCTGGACATGTGCTTCGAGCTGGCCCAGCACCTGGCCGAGCGGCTGGCGGGGGCGGGCCGAGTGGTCGACGAGGTCCACGGTTTCAAGTCGTTTGACGAGCGTGACCTGCTCGGGTTCGTCGACGGCACCGAGAACCCCGAGGGGGTTGCCGCGCACGACGCGGTCACGATCGGCGACGAGGACGCCCGGTTCGCCGGCGGCAGCTACGTGATCGTCCAGAAGTACGTCCACGACCTGCCGGCCTGGGACGCGCTCCCGATCGAGCAACAGGAGCTGGCGATGGGCCGGACGAAGCTGTCGGATCTCGAGCTCCCCGACGAGCTCAAGCCCGCCAACGCCCACATTGCGCTGAACGTGATCGAGGACGAGAACGGCGACGAGCTCCAGATCATGCGCTTCAACATGCCGTTTGGCCGGGTCGGCACCGGCGAGTACGGCACCTACTTCATCGGATACGCCTCGATTCCGGACGTGATCGAGCGGATGCTCAACAACATGTTCATCGGCGACCCACCCGGCAACACCGACCGGATCCTCGACTTCTCGACAGCGCTGACCGGCAACCTGTTCTTCGTCCCCAGCGCCGAGTTCATGGACGAGCCTCCGGGAGCCGACGAGGACGAGGACACCGAGGATCCCCAGCCCGCCCAAATCGAGGCGGTCGCTCCTCAGCCGGCATCGCCGACAGACGCGGCGGGCGACGGCTCGCTGAGGATCGGCGACCTCAGGCGCTCGTAGACCCGCAACCCGCGATCAGCGGCGCGCGGTCGCAACCACGTAGCGGCTGGTGACCCGGAACGCGCTCGGATCCTCGTTGGCGTCCTCGTAGATCGCCAGCAGCCGCTCGGTCAGCCGCACGTACTCGCCCCGGGGCTCGAGCACCGCTCGAGCGGCGAGCGCCCGGGGCTCGTTGTCGGCCTCGCCGGCCACATACTCGGCCGCCGAGCGGGCGGTGAACGAGATCCGGTGCTCGTCGGTGGACACGTCGAAACCGTGCGGGCCAAGCAGATCCTGAAGCGCACCGCGGTCCTGCCACGCAAAGCGCGGGCCGGGTGGCGGCGATCCCAACGCATTGGCCACCGCCTCGCTCGACAGCCGCCCCGCCTCGGCGATCGGACCGTCGGGAATCCACGCGCTGAGCACCACGCGCCCCGACGCGGAGCACGCTCGCCCCAGCTCCGCTGCCGCGATCGCCGGATCGGAGGCGAAGACCACGCCGAATACCGACAGCACCAGCTCGGCCTCGCCGTCGCCGACGGGCAACCCGGCGGCGTCCCCGGCCGCGAAGCTGGCCTCGATCCGCTCCGCCTGCGCCCGCTCCCGCGCCACCTCGAGCAGCCGCGGCGCCGGGTCGACGCCGATCGCGATCGCGCCGCGTCGCGCCGCCAGCAGCGTCGCGTTGCCGGTGCCGCAGCCCACGTCCACGACGCGCTCGCCGGCCCGCGGGGCGGCCGCATCGACGACCACCTCGGCCGCCGGTTGCAGCTGGGCCGCGGTGCGCTCGTAGCTACCGGCGTCCCAGTCGGGCGGCGAGAGGGGCTTGGGGCTCATCAGTGCTCCTGGGTCGGTCGATGATCTAGGGTGCCGGACGGCATGAGGATCGTCTACACCCACACCGACGAAGCTCCGGCGCTCGCGACGCAGTCGCTGCTGCCGATTCTGCGGGCGTTCGCGGCCGCCGCCGAGATCGAGGTCGAGGTCCGCGACATCTCGCTCGCGGGGCGGATCCTCGCACAGTTCCCCGACCGGCTGGACGATGGCCAACGGGTGGCCGACGCGCTGTCAGAGCTCGGAGAACTCGCCAACGAGCCCGAGGCCAACATCATCAAGCTTCCCAACATCAGCGCCTCGGTGCCGCAGCTGAAGGCCGCGATCGAGGAGCTGCAGGGCAAGGGGTTCGCAATCCCCGACTACCCCGACGACCCGTCCGACGACGGGCAGCGCGACGTCCGCGCGCGGTATGACCGAGTCAAGGGCAGCGCCGTGAACCCGGTGCTGCGTCAGGGGAACTCCGACCGGCGCGCGCCGGCCTCGGTCAAGGCTTACGCTCGCCACCACCCCCACGCGATGGGGCCGTGGTCGCCCGACTCTCAGTCACACGTGTCGACGATGAGCGCCGATGACTTCCGCTCCACCGAGCAGTCGGTCACCGTCGACCGAGAGGGCGACGTCAGGATCGAGCACGTCGCGCCCGACGGCGCCACCATCGTGCTGAAGGACGGGATCCACGTGCTCGCCGAAGAGATTCTCGACTCGGCGGTGATGCACCGAGTCGCGCTGGAGGCGTTCCTGGCCGAGCAGATCGGCGACGCCCGCGATCGCGGGGTGCTGTTCTCGGTTCACCTGAAGGCGACGATGATGCGGGTGTCTGACCCGATCATCTTCGGTCATGCCGTGCGCGCGTACTTCGCCGACGTGTTCGAGCGGTTCGGCGATGAGCTTCGGTCGGCGGGCGCCGACCCCGACGACGGCCTCGGCGCCGTGCTCAAGGCGATCGAGTCGCTCCCGGCTGATCAGCGCTCCGCGATCGAGGCCGCGATCGACGCCACCTACGAGCGCGGGCCCGGACTGGCGATGGTCGACTCCGACCGCGGGATCACCTGCCTGCACGTCCCCAGCGACGTGATCATCGACGCGTCGATGCCGGCTGCGATCAGGTCCTCGGGTCAGATGTACGACGCGACCGGCGGGATGCGGGACGCCAAGTTCGTGATCCCAGACCATTCGTACGCCGCCGTCTATGCCGAGACCGTCGACCACTGCAGAGAGCACGGCGCGTTCGATCCGGTGACGATGGGCAGCACACCGAACGTGGGCCTGATGGCGCAGGCCGCCGAGGAGTACGGATCGCACGACAAGACGTTCGAGATCGCGGGCCCGGGAACGGTGCGGGTGGTCGACGACACGGGCGCCACGTTGATCGAGCAGCCGGTCGACACCGGCGACATCTGGAGGATGTGCCAGACCAAGGACGAGCCGATCCGCGAGTGGGTCTCGCTGGCGGTGGCGCGGGCGCGCGAGACCGGAGCGCCTGCCGTGTTCTGGCTCGACGAGACCCGCGCTCACGACGCGCAGGTGCTGCGCAAGGTCCGACCCGAGCTCGAGCGGCTCGGCGCCGACGGCCTGCAGATCGAGATCCTCGACGTCGCCGCCGCGGCGAGGCTGACGCTCGAGCGCGCACGCGACGGCGATGACACGATCTCGGTGACCGGCAACGTGCTGCGCGACTACCTGACCGACCTGTTCCCGATCCTCGAGCTCGGCACCAGCGCGAAGATGCTGTCGATCGTGCCGCTGGTCCGCGGCGGCGGGCTGTTCGAGACCGGCGCCGGTGGCTCAGCGCCCAAGCACGTCCAGCAGTTCCTGCGCGAGAACCACCTGCGGTGGGACTCGCTCGGCGAGTTCCTGGCGCTCGGCCCCTCGTTCGAGCTGCTGGCCGACAGGACCGACAACCCGCGTGCCCGGCTGCTGGCGACCACGCTGGACCGCGCAACCGGCCGCGTGCTCGAGGACAACCGCTCGCCCTCGCGCAAGGTCGGCGAGCTCGACAACCGCGGCAGCCATTTCTACCTGGCGCTGTACTGGGCCCAGGAGCTGGCCGAGCAGACCGAGGACGAGGAGCTAGCCCAGCGGTTCGCTCCGTTGGCCCAAGAGCTCTCCGAAAACGAGCGGACGATCGTCGCCGAGCTGGACTCGGCCCAGGGCACCCCGGTGGAGATCGACGGGTACTACCTGCCCGACGTCGACAAGGTGACCGCCGCGATGCGGCCCAGCCCGACGCTCAACGCGGCGCTGGCAGGGTTCTAGAGACTGAAGTCGTCGCTGTGGACCCGGGTGACGCCGCGGATCTCGAGCACGACCAGCACGATCTCGCCGCACGCCGGACAGCGGGCGACGGTCCCCGGGGCGCGCATGTAGACCCGCAGCTCGGCGATCATCGTGACCCTGCCGCAGTGCCGACAGGCGCCCGACTCGGTGGTCATCTCCCGCCCGTAGTAGTCCCTCAGGGGACCGGCGATGGCGTTCCCGTCGAGCGCTTCCATTGGCGTTCCTCCTTGCACTCAGGTCCCAGTCGGACCGAACCGCTCGGTCCTGATCCGGCCGGACTCGTGGCCATTGGCGACCAGCGTCTCCGAGGCCGCCTCGACGAACCCGCTGGGCCCGCAGATGTAGGCCAGCGGCCGCTGCTCGGGCGGCCACCCCACGCGCTCCAGCAGCGCCGCATCGATCCGGCCACGGTGGCCGGTCCAGTCTTCGGGCCACTGACGGGTGAGCGCGAACGTGACCTGCACTCCGTCGGCGGCGTCGAATTCCGACAGCTCTTCGCGATAGATGACCTCGCCGAGCGAGCGCGCCGAGTACAGCAGTCGCGCCTCGACATCGGAGCCGACGGCTTCGCGGTGGCGGAGCATCGACCGGAACGGCACCACGCCCGAGCCGCCGGCGATCATCAACAGCGGCCCTCCCAATTGCTCCTCCCACACGAAGTAGCCGCCGATCGGGCCGCGCAGCTCGAGCTCGTCCCCCGGGATCAGCTCATCGGTCAGGTACGGGGACACCTCGCCATCGTCGAGCCGCTCGACTGTGAGCACGAGCCGGTCGTCCTCGGGACCCGAAGCAATCGAGTAGCTGCGCTGGGCCTGGTAGCCGTCGGGTGCGGTGAGTCTGACGTCGACGTGTTGGCCGGCCCGGTGCCCGCGCCAGTGGGGCGCGGCGAGCACGACGCTCCGGGTCTGAGCCGTCTCGTCGACGAGCTCGACCACGTTGGCCAGCTGCCAGCTCAGTCGCCCTGATAGCGCTGTTCCAGCCACGGGTCCCCATGGTTGTGGTAGCCGTAGTTCTCCCAGAACCCGGGCTCGTCCTGCTCGGTGAACGCGAGGCCGCGCACCCACTTCGCGCTCTTCCAGAAATACAGGTGCGGCACCAGCAACCGCGCCGGGCCGCCGTGCTCGGGCTCCAGCGGCTCGCCGCCGTACTCATACGCGACCCAGGCCTTGCCGTCGATCAGGTCCTCGACCGCCAGATTGGTGGTGTAGCCGCCGTCGCAATACGCGGTCACGTACTCGGCTTCGGTCTCGATCCCGGCAAACAGCGTGTCCGCCGACACGCCCTTCCAGGCGGTGTCGAGCTTGGTCCACTTGGTCACGCAGTGGATGTCGACCGTGATCGCCTCCGAGGGAAGCTCGAGGAAGTCCGTCCAGGGCCACGAGACCGATTTCTCCACAGCCCCCTGGATCGTGAAGCTCCAGTCGTCGCGCGGCGTATGTGGAGTCGGGCCGGCCGACAGCACTGGGAAGTCCGTCGTGACGTACTGGCCGGGCGGCACGCGCGACGGATCGGCGACCGGGCGCCGGCGGCCAAGGAAACCTCGTGACACGGGCGACATCAGCTTCTCCAGTTGTGGGGGCGTTGCTCGGTAGGAACGCTAATCAACCGCCGCCGACTCCGGGAGGAAGTTGCTCCAGCGCCTCGAGCTCGAACCGCGGCAGTTCGACCAGCCGGTGGTCGGGCATCGCCTGCTCGAGCATCCGACCGGGTCCGGGAACGAGGCCCGGTCGAGCATCGACGCCGCTTCGAGCGGATGCGGCATGAACGGCGCGCCGTCGCTCTCGCGTCGCTGCTCGCCGTGTCGCTCGCGCGCGAACTCCAGGGCTTCGCGCGACAGCGGTAGGTCTCGCAGGAACGTCAGCTCCGGGCCTTGTTGGGTCACGCGTGTCACGGAGCGTGAGGATAGAACGGGTCAGCCGCTCTCGCTGGCCGCTGGGCTCCGGGCCGGCGCAGCGGCGGCCGGGCCCGCGGGAGCGCCGGCGGCCGACGGTCGCCTCGCGGCCAGGAGGCCGAGCGCAACCAGGCCCGCCGCGAACGAGATCGCCGCGATCACCGTCCATCCACGCTGATAGGCGGCCAGCGTCGCCGCCGGGGATCCCGGCGATCCGAGCACGGCGATCAGCAGCGCGACGCCGACCGCCAACCCGAGCTGGCGCACCATGTTGACGACCGCCGAGCCGGTAGCGAACGACTGCGGCGGAAGCGTCGAGGAGCCCGTCGCCATCAACGTCGGCAGCGTCAGCCCGACGCCGATCCCGGTCATCAGCATGCCGCCGAGGATCTCCAGATAGTTCGGGGTCAGTCCGACCGCCACCGCCCACCAGGCGGCGCCGCCGGCGAAGATCGTCGAGCCGGCGGCGATCACCGGTCCGGGGCCGAAGCGGGAGATCAGCCGGCCGGCGACAAAGAACGAGAACAGCGGCACCATGACCGGTCCGGGAGCGATCGCGAGCCCGGTCCGCAGCGCCGACCAGCCCCATACGTCCTGCTGCCACACGACGAGCGACAGCAGCATCGCCCCGAACGAGATCGAGAACAGGAACATCGCGATCGAAGCGCCGGTGAACGGGCGCAACCTGAACAGCGACCGGTCGATCAGCGGGTTGCGCCCGACGATGGTGTGCAGGGCGAACAGGGCCAGCGCGATCGCGGCTCCGGCCAGCGAACCGATCGTCGCGGCGCTGTCCCACCCCCACGACTCGGCCTTGACCAGGCCCAGCGTCAGCGCCCCGACCCCGCCGGTCAGCAACGCCGCGCCGAGCGCGTCGGGCGGCGGCACGGGGTGACCGGGGATGCGCGGCAGCCGGCGCCAGCCGACGAACAGCGCGGCCAGACCGATCGGGACGTTGACCAGGAACACCCACCGCCAGCTGGCGGCGACCAGCAGGCCGCCCACGACCGGGCCCAGGGCGGCCGCGACTCCGCCGACCGCGGCCCAGGCCCGCACCGCGCTGTGACGGCGCTCGGGCGTCGAGGTAGCCAGCACCAGCCCCAGCGAGGTCGGGGTCAGCAGCGCGGCACCGGCCGCCTGGACCACCCGGAACGCCACCAGCATCGGGACGCTGGTGGCCGCGCCGCACGCCGCCGAGGCGACCACGAACACGGTCACGCCGAGCAGGAATCCGTGCTCGCGGCGGTAACGGTCGGCGAGTCGACCGAACAACACCAACAGCGCCGCGTACACGATCGCATAGGCGTTCAGCACCCACGACAGGTCGGCGAGACCGTCGCCCTTGACTCCGAAGTCGCGCGCCATCTGCGGCAGCGCGACGTTGACGATGAACAGGTCGAGGCTGGCCAGCACGACGCCGGCGCAGACGATCACCAGCACCAGCCGCGGCGACGCGTCACCCCGGGCACCGCGCGTCGGGCGGCTCAGACGCTGACTTAGGTTGAACATAGCCAGCATCCTAACAACTCTGACTTAGGAATGCACAAGTCAGCTATCATCCGTCCCATGGACACGACCCTCACGCTGACCGGATCGATGGAGCCGCGGGCGGGCTGGAAGGCCACGCGCTGCACGATCGCCAAGGCACTCGACGTCGTCAGCACGCGCTCGGCTTTCCTGATCCTCCGCGAAGCCTTCTACGGCACCACCCGGTTCGATGACTTCGCCGAGCGCGTCGGGATCAGCGAGCCGGTCGCGGCCGCCCGACTCGGCGAATTGGTGGAGCAGGGGCTGCTCGTACGCGAGGCCTATCGTGAGCCGGGCCAGCGCACCCGTCAGCGTTACGTGCTCACCGAGAAGGGCGCCGACCTGTTCCCGGCGCTGGCGGCACTGATGCAGTGGGGCGACCGCTGGCTCGACGACGCCGGCGGCCCGGTGCACCTGCGCCACGCCGGCTGCGGGGAGCGCGTCTCGGTGCAGCTGCGGTGCGCCGCCGGCCACGAGGTCACCGTCGGTGAGCTCGAGGCCGGCCGCCCCTGGGAGCTCGAGGCCGGCCGCCCCGGCGACGGGCCGAGCTAGCGTCCCGAGTGATTAGTTCGACGACAGTCGAGCGGCCCCTGGCGGCGCTTCGCTTCGTCCTCGTCCCCTCGCGTAGCTCCGCTACGCGTCGGGTTCTGCGTCCTCGCGCCGCATCCCCCAGGGACCACTCTTGGTGCCACCGAACTAATGAATCGCGACACTAGATCTCCTGCTCCTGCTTGGGGTTGCGACCCAGGCGTCGCAGTCGTCGCAGCCGGCGGCGCTCCTCGAGCGGCGGGCGCGGCTCCAGCGGCCTGTTCCGGGTCACCCGCAGCACGATGTAGGCGACCGTCCCCCACATCGCCGGGACCCACAGCGCGATCGCGTGGTACACGACGGTTGCCGCCGTCGCCACCGTGGCCCCCACGCCGAACAGCGCGAACATCGCCACCATGCTGCCGTCGAGCACGCCGATGTTTCCGGGAACCGGGATCACGTTGGTGATGTAGGCGATCTGATAGGCGAGCACGATCGTCGTCAGCGGCGGCGACACGCCGGTCGCCGCGAAGCACACCACCAGCACCGCGATGTCGCACCACAGGAACGCGTACGCGCCGATCAGCCGCCAGTCGGGCGTGAACAGCAGCCGGCGGGTGTCCTCGATGCTCACGACGCTGGTCTCCATGAACACCCGCAGCTTCGTCGGCCCGCGCGCCGCGAGCCTGCCCTTCGCCAGCCGCGGAATCGCCAGGAAGAACGCGAGCACGATAAGCGCCACCAGCGCGGGCACCAGCGTCAGCCACGGGTCGCGCGAGCCCGGGAGGATCCCGAAGAACGAGACCAGGCCGGCCAGCGCGAGCGTGATCACGTTGACGCCGCTGGTCAGCAGGAACAGGACCGCCGAGCGCTCCACGATCCGCTTGGGGGGACCCCCGCGCTCGATCAGCAACCAGGCGCCGACGGCGACCGAGCCCGCGCCGCCGAGCGACACCGCGGCGCCGAACGCGAGCTCGGTCAGCGCCACCCGGGCCCCGAACCGGATCGGCGCCCGGTCGAACACCTGCAGGAACGCCAGCACGTAGCCGAGACACGAGAGCACCTCGAGACCGATCGCAGCGGCCACCAGCCACGGGTTCATGTGCGCGACCGTGTGCCCGACGCCGCGCAGCCCGGGGACGGCCAGCACCAGGCCGACGACGAGGGCCAGCAGGACGGCGAGTGAGATCAGCCCGTGGAGCAGCTTGCGGTTAGCGGTTCGCTCATCGAGGGCGAACTCCCCACCCGGATTGTCGTCGGACACGGACATATGGTCCACGGTCGGGGCCGTGCCAGGACGCGCACCCCTGAGGGGTAGTGTGTCGTACACGCAGGACCTACCGATGGCACCCGCTTCCTGCGCGCTCGACGAGACCGCGCTGGCCGAGCAGCTCGGCCGCTATCGCGCGGTCGGCGCAGACTCGGCGCTCGTGGCCCGGGACGCGCGTCGGATCGTCGTCGACGTCGGTCCCCGGGTGCCCGGTGCCCTCGTCGACGAGCTGGTCGAGGTCGAGCGCGGCTGCTGCCCGTTCTTCGAGCTTGACTGGCGCCCGCCGGGGCGGCGGCTGACCGTGGCCGTTCGCGACGTCGAGCACGAGCCGGCGCTGTCGGCGATCGCCACCGCGCTCGCGCCGACGTCCTGAACGACGCCGCCGGTCCGCCTAGGGCGTGGTCGGTCGCAGCACGTCGGCGCGCATCGGCTGCACGAAGCGACGGCCGCCGTCGTCGCCGTCGGGCTCACCGAGCCGGGCGAAGGCCTCGGCGAGCTCGGCCGACCGGGCCTCGAAGCGCTCGGCGCGCTCCGGGTCGACGCTGACAATCCGCCGGCGCAGCATCGGGATGTCGGCGATCCGGACGTCGACGTCGTAGTCGACGGTGTGATCGCGACGCAGACCGGCCGCGCTCGCGTTGACCAGCGCCTGCTGGGCCGCCGCGCGGACCTCGTCCTCGTCCTCGACCAGGCTGACCAGCTCGAAGTAGTCTCCCTCGGCCAGCGGCTCGGAGACGTACACGATCCCGCCGGGCTTGAGCACGCGGCAGGCCTCGGCGAGCGCACGCGTGAGCTCGGGAATCGGGACGTGGTGCAGCGAGCGCATGAACAGCGCGACGTCTACCGATGCGTCCTCGAGCGGCAGCTGCTCGGCGCGGCCGATCAGATAGCGGGCGTTGCCATCGGGATCGCGAGCGACGGCGTTGGCCAGCTGACCCTCGGAGATCTCGACCCCGGTGACCCGCGCGCCCCATCCGGTCAGCTCTCGAACCAGCGCGCCGCCGCCACAACCGATGTCGACGACGTCCTTGCCGGACGGCCGAGCGAACCTCTCCAACATCTCGAGATCGGTGGCGAGCTCACGGGCCATTGCGGCCGCGAAGCCTAACTGGCACGACGCGTGCTCGGCGAGCGGGGTGCTCGCCGAGCACGCTGTGTGACAGGACGGCTAGCCGAGCGTCGGGGTGGTGCTGGCGGTGCCGAGGACGGCGCCGGCGCTGACCACGTGCGTGCCGGCCAGACGGTTGACGACCTGCGCGGTGAACGCCGTGATGTTCAGCGTTCCCGCGGCGGTGCCGTTGCTGATGCTGACGTCGGTGATCCGCGCGATACGCGCCGTCACCAGGCGGGTCACGATCAGGCAGCGCTTCCTGAAGTGGTGGTGGCCGACCGCGTGGCAGACCCGGTGTGCCGGGCCGCGCACCAGCGCGTCTAGCACCACTCCGTGCTTGGTCGAGGCGACCGTGGGGCTGCGGAGCACGACCTTCCTGGCGCCGTTGGACAGCGACAGCCCACCGCTGTGGCGGATGAACCCGCGCAGCGTGCTGGTGTCGAACCGGCCGCCGGTGATCGGGAACGTGAACGTCGTACCCGACGCGGTGGCCGGAGCCAGCGGCGCCACCGTGATGTGGTTGGCGGTCAGCAGGGCTGCAGCGGCCGAAGACGCTGTGACCTTGGTGAAACCACCGGTTACCTTCGAGCCGTTGGCGAGTGCAGTGCTGGCAAGCGCCAGCGACGCGACCGCTGCCACGACGGCGATCGCAATGCGGACACGGGACATGGTCCTTCCTTTCCGTCCGGATTCGTGTTCGCCCTCCCCAAACACAGGCACGCGAGGGGAGTTGCGGGCCGTCAGGGCTCGAGCACGATCTTGCCGCGAGTGTGGTTCTTGGCCAGCTCGGCGAACGCCTCGCGCACCTGTTCGAGCGGGTACACGGCAGCAATCGGCACCTCGAGACGGCTTTGGTCGATCAGGCCGGCGAGCTCCGCTAGCACCTCGGCGTTGGCGCCGACGGCGTTTCCGTCCATCTTGACCCCGTACTTGGGACCGGCCTCGAAGTCCGCGATCGTGTCGATCCGGTCGGGCGCCACGCCAAGCTCGAGCGCGAGTTGGACGTAGCCGCCGCCGACCGTGTCGATGAATGCGTCGACCGAGCCGCCGGACGCCTCGCGAATCCGGTCGGCGACCCCATCGCCGTAGGTCACCGGCGTCACGCCGTGGTCGGCGAGCCACGCGTGGTTGGGCTCACTGGCCAGCCCGATCACGTTCGCGCCGGCGATCGCGGCGAGCTGCACGGTCAGCGACCCGACGCCGCCGGCGCCGCCCGAGACGACCACGGTGTCGCCCGGCCTGGGGTCGACCGCCCGGACTGCGGCCCAGGCGGTGGCCCCGACGACGAACAGCGACCCGGCCACCGCCCAGGAGACGTTGGGCGGCTTCGCGATCGCATTGGCCGCCTCGATCACCACCAGCTCGGCGTGGGCGGCGCGGTTGTCGGTGAAGCCGATCACCTCGTCCCCGGTGTGGAACGCGTCGACACCGTCGCCGACCTGCTCGACGACGCCGGCGACGTCGCTGCCCTCGCCCGAGGGGAAGGTCGACGGCCACTGTTGCGCGAGCGCTCCCTCTCGGATCTTGGCCTCGCCGGGATTGATCGACGTGGCCTTGACCCTGACCAGCAGCTCGCCTGGCCCGGGCACCGGCGGATCCACGTCGACCACCTCCAGGACGTCGAGTCCTCCGTATGCGTCAAATCTCACGGCGCGTGACATGTTCGGTACTCCTGTTTCGGGTTTCGACGGGGACTAGCTTCTCGCATACGTGATGGAGCTTCCATGCTTGATTGTGCCGAAAACATATGCCATCGTCCTTGGCAATGGACGTTCTGACCGATCTGCTCCAGCGAGCCAGCGCCAGCGGCGCGGCCTTTTCGCGGACGACCGCCTACGGCGACTGGGGACTGCTGTTTCCCGGTGGCGGGGTGCTCGCCGTGCACGCAGTCGTCGAGGGCTCGGCGTCGCTGTGGCTCGACGACAAGCTCAAGCCGCTGACGCTGCTCGGGGGCGACATTGCGTTGATTCGCGAGGACACCCCGCATCACCTCGCCAACGTCCCCGGCGCCGCGTGCATACCGATCACCGAGCTGCTCACCCCCGGGACCGGCGTCTCCCGGCAGGTCACCGTGGGCGAGGCAGAGCAGGAGCTGTCGGCCGCATTCTTCTGTGGCGCCTACCGGTTCGAGGGCGACCTGTGCGCGAGCCTGCTCGAGGCGCTGCCGCCGACGCTGCTGCTGCGCCCGGCGCCTGGGAGCACGCTGCGCGCCACGCTGGATCTGCTGGCCCGCGAGATGCTCCGCGACGACCCCGGGCAGCAAGCCCTGCTCGATCGGCTGCTCGACGTCGCGCTCGTGCAGATCCTGCGCGAGCACCTCAGCACCTGCGCCAATGCACCCGGGTGGTTCAGGGGCGCCGCCGACCCGCGGATCGAGGCCGCGCTCAGCGCGCTGCACGCCGATCCCGCCCATCAGTGGACGGTGGCCGAACTCGCCGAGCACGCGCTGATGTCGCGCTCGGCGTTCGCGCGCCACTTCACCGAGATCGTCGGGATCGCGCCGCTCACCTACCTGAGCGACTGGCGGATGGCGCTCGCCCGCGAGCGCCTGCGCGAGGACGGCGCCGGCCTGGCGGCCGTGGGGCGGTCGCTGGGCTACGCGTCTGAGTTCTCGTTCGCGGCGGCGTTCAAACGCCACCACGGGGTCGCGCCGGGACGCTGGCGCGCCAGGGCCCGCGCGACGACCTAGGTCGGCTGTGCGGCCGGGGGCTACGCGGCGAGCGAGAGCCGACGGATCCCAGCCGCGGCCTCGACCAGCCCCTCGAACAGCAGCCGCTGCCGGTGGGCCTCACCCAGTGCCTCGGCGTGCCACTGGACCGCAAGCAGGAACGGCCGCGAGCGATCCTCGACCGCCTCGATCGTCCCGTCGGGAGCGCGCGCGCTGACCCGCAACCCGGTCCCGAGCCGGTCGACACCCTGATGGTGAAACGAGTTGACCGCGATCCGGCCGCTACCGAGCAGTTCGGCCAGCAGGCTGCCGGCGAGGATCTCCACGTCGTGCGTGGGCATGCGTCCGTCCTGCGCCTGGCGGTGCGCGACCGCGTCGCCCACGACCTCGGGCAGGTGCTGGTGCAGGCTGCCGCCGAGGGCGACGTTGAGCGCTTGGGCGCCCCGGCAGATGCCGAGGATCGGAAGCTCGTGACGGAGCGCCTCCTTCACCACCGCATACTCGAACGCGTCCAGCGCCGGCTCCGTCGCGCCGAGGTCAGGGTGCGGCTTGGCGAGGTAGGCGGCCGGCGACAGGTCCGGGCCTCCGGACAGCACCACCCCGTCGAGCCGTGCGACCAGGTCTGGAACTTCGTCCAATCCGAGCGGTGGCATCACGACCGGGATGCCGCCCGCCGCCTCGACAGCGCGAACGTACGTGATCCCCAGGGCCATCTCCGCGTGCGGCGGCTCGCCGTGCCGGCGCAGTGTTGCCAGCTCGCCGGGCCGCAGTTCAGATGTGCTCACGCCGATCAGCGGCTTCATCACTGGATGATCGCCGCCAACGCGGCGAATCGGTATCGACATTTGGACAAATATCAGCCTGAGCGGGTGATTTTCGGTGGAGGCTCGGCGCTCGCCAAGCGTCGCTGGGCGTTCTCACACCACTCGCTGGCCCATTCGTTGAACCCGAGGCCGTACTCGACGGTCATCCGGTGAAACGGGTCGTCGAACTCGTCCGCATCGAGCTGCTGCTGGAGCTCGGCCACGCGTTCGTCGGTCTGGCGCTCGTCGGTCTGACCCTGCACGAGCTCTTCACCGAGCGCGTGGTGCACTCGATCGAGGTGCATGCGCCGGCCCCCGAGCACGAGCTCGCCGGCGCGAGCGCGTAATCCCGGCTCAGTCCCGCTGACCGCCTCCGGGTCATGCCCCGCGGGAACGGCTTCGGCCGGCCCGCGGGGCGACGGAGGTTCTCACCTCAAGAGTTCTCGGAAGTGGCGATAAAGGTCAGTCTTCTCCTCGATCCCGATCCCCGGGATCTCGGTGAGACCAATGCGCCCGTTCACCACCGGCAGGAGGCTACGAGGTCGCTCCGATCGCCTGGTCTCTGACCGGGTACCGTGCGTCCGACGATGACCAGCTCCACGGCCACGCAGCTGTTGGTGGTCTGCGCCGACTACCGCTGTCACGAGTCGCTCACCGGCCACAGCGGCTGCTCCTACGCCTCCCCGCCCCAGCCGGCCGCGCAGGCGCTTGCGCTCGTCCGGGTGCTGCTCGGCTGCACCCAGGAGCCGTTGCAGGTCGCCGACGCCCCGTGGCGGCGGGCGGCCGCGGGCGGCATGCTCGTCGTCCAGCTGCTCCCCGCTAACCCCGATGGCCAGCTGACGCTCTAGCCGGCGCGGACCTACGCGCGCTCCGCAGCCAGGACCGCGCCCGCCTGCTCTGAGTCCATCCACATCTCCCAACGGCCCGACGCCGACGAGCGCGCGTCGTGGAAGCGGTACGGCCGCCGCCCGCCGAACTCGAGCAGGCGCATCCGCGCGGCGCCGCCCAGCACCGAGGCGATCCGTCGCCGCGGCCAGCCGATCGAGTCCTCGATCTCCCCGAACGGCCGCGGCCGCCCGGGAGCTGCGGCGAGGCCGTCGAGCAGCTCGCGCATCAGGTCGGTGCAGCGGTCGTAGAAGCGCTCGATCTCGAGCGGGTCGTCCATCGCGTTGTAGGCCGCGTGCTCGGCGATCGGGAGGCTGCGTGGCACTCTCCCGAAGATACGCCCGGGGCGCGGATCCCCGGGGGCTGGACGTAAAAGCGAAGCCATACATCGTTTTCTCATCCAGCGCCATGCGTCCCGCGTCGCCCGCGACCACGAGGCGCCGATGAGTTTCACCACCTGCCCCGGTCTGGTGGAAGGTGACGCCGATCGCCGATCTACATTCAGCTGCCATGCCCGCGGACCCGTCCACCCCAGCGATCGAGGCGCGCGAGCTGCGCCGCAGCTTCAAGGGCGGCATCGAGGCCGTGCGCGACATCGAGCTGGGCGTCTCGCGCGGCGAGGTTTTCGGATTCCTCGGGCCCAACGGCGCCGGCAAGACGACCACGGTCCGGATGCTGTGCACGCTGCTGCCGCCCACCTCGGGGACCGCAACCGTGGTCGGGCTCGACGTCGTTGCCGACGGCGCCGAGATCCGCCGCCGGATCGGCGTCGCGCTGCAGGAGATCGGCCTGGACCCGGTCCAGACCGGCCGCGAGCTGCTCGAGCTCCAGGCGGGGCTGTACGGGATCACCGGCCGGCGCGGCCGTGAGCGCGCGCAGAAGCTGCTCGAGTTGGTGGGGCTGACCGACGCCGCGGAGCGGCGCACGAAGACCTACTCCGGCGGGATGAAGCGCCGCCTGGACCTGGCCAGCGCGCTGGTCCACTCGCCCGACGTGCTGTTCCTCGACGAGCCGACAACCGGGCTGGATCCGGCCTCGCGGGTGACGATCTGGGACGAGGTGCGCCGGATCAACTCCGAGGGCGCGACCGTGTTCCTGACCACGCAATACCTCGAGGAGGCCGACAAGCTCTGCGATCGGGTGGCGATCATCGACGACGGCACGATCGTCGCCGAGGGAACGCCCGAGCGGCTCAAGGCCGACCTCGGTCACGACGTCGTATCGGTGTCGCTCGACGGCGCGGACGCCACCACGACCGAGTCCGCGCTGGCCCAGTTGCCCGGGCTCGAGCGGGTGGTGACAGAACCAGACGCGCTGGCGCTGTACGTGGAGGACGGAGCCGGGTCGATCGCCGAGATCGTACGGCGCCTGGACCGCGACCAGATAGGCGTCGGCGCGATCAGCGTGGCGCGGCCATCGCTCGACGACGTGTTCCTGCAGGCCACCGGCCGCCGCCTGGAGGGAGAGCAGCAGGACGGCCAGTCCGCCGAGGTGACCGCGTGACCGCGGTGATGCTGCTCGGCCGTCGGGCGGTCCGCGAGATCGTCCGCTACCCAGAGGCCACGATCCCGACCTTGTTCATCCCGCTGTTCTTCCTGGTGGTGAACATCGGCCAGGTGTCAAAGACGTTCCCGAGCTCCACCCCGTTCCTCAAAGGCCAGGGCTACGTCGCCTTCCAGCTTCCGGTGTCGCTGATGTTCGCGGTGGCCACCGCCACCTCCGGGCTCGCGCTGGTGACCGAGATCGACCTCGGCTACTTCGACAAGCTGTTGGTCGCCCCGATCCACCGCTCCTCGATCATCTTCGGGCGGCTGACCGCCGATCTGGTGCGCGGGATTGCGGCCTCGGCGCTGGTGCTGGTGGTGGGGATCGCCTTGGGGGCTCGGATCGAGAGCGGTCCAGCCGGAGCGGTGCTGATCGTGCTGCTGTCGGCGATGTTCGGCGTCGCCTACGCCGGCTTCGGAATCCTGGTCGCGTTACGCACACGTAACGTGCAGGCGACCCAGTCGAGCTTCCTGCTGTTCTTCCCGCTGCTGTTCCTGACTCCGAACTTCGTGCCGTTCGATCGGTTGTCGCCGGTGATGGAGACGCTGGCTCGGATCAACCCGATCAGCTACGTGATCGTCGGGTTGCGGTCGTTGGTGATCGACGGCTGGAATCTCGGGAACATCGGGATCTGCGTCGGCGTGATCGTCGCGCTGGGCGCGATCCTGACCGCGCTGTCGCTGCACACGATCGCGGCTTACGACCGCTGAGCGAGCGCTCGCGTCGAGCAAGCTCAGGCGAGCGCGGGCGCGACCGGGTCGACCACCCCGATCATCGAGTCGCGCGTGACCAGCTCGGCCAGCTGCGCTTCGCTGAGCCCGTCGGTCCCCTCGGGCCGGCGCGGGAGCACCAGGTAGCGGATGTCCGCGGTGGAATCGAGCACGCGCAACTCGACGTCGTCGCCGAGCTCGAGCCCGAACTCGGCTAGCACCGCGCGCGGCTCGGATACGGCCCGCGACCGGTAGGCCAGGCTCTTGTACCAGGCGGGCGGCGGGCCCAGCAACGCCCGCGGGTAGCAGGAGCAAAGCGTGCACACGATCATGTGGTGGACGCTGTCGGTGTTCTCGACCGCGGCCACGACCGGCGAAGGGCCCGGGTCGAGCCCCATCTCCCCCGCAGCGACGCGCGCGTCCGCGAGCAGCCGCGCCTTGAACTCCGGGTCAGTCCACGCGCGGGCGATCAGCCTCGCTCCGTTGGCCGGCGTGCGCGACACCAGCCAGTCGATCCCAGCGCGGACCTCGTCGCTGCTGACCGCATCCTTCTCGACGAGCAGCTGCTCGAGGGCTCGCACTCGGGCCGCCGCGGGCGGCTCGTCCCCGTTGGTGATCGGCGAGTGGTCGTGGTCGTGGTCGGTCATTGGGCCTCCTCAAGCCAGTGCTCGAAGACATCGACGTAGATCCGTCCCGGCTCCCGGGCGGCCTCCTCGGGCCACAGATCGCGCCGGTCGAAGCTCACCATGTACAGCGGCGTTTTGGGCAGCCCATCGTCGCCGTAGGCGCGGGTCTCGGGGTTGCGGAAGGCGGCATGGACACGCTCCACCCGCCCGGTCTTGCCCTTGACGTAGGTGGGCGTGCGGTGGTGGCCGCGGTGCGCCCGGTCCGAGATCCGGACCTGCTGGCCGACTTCGTAGCTCACGTCCGGACTCGAGCGTCGAGCTCGCCGGGCTCGAGCACGCCCTTCTCGGTCAGGATCGTCTCCATCGCGAACAGCCAGCGCTCGTAGTAGGACGCCTGCTCGTAGCGCGCTGCCGGCATGCTCTCGATCCCGCGGCGCATCTCGTCGACGTTCATCAGCCCGTTACGGGCCAGGGCCCCGACCAGCGAGTCGGTCAGGACCTCCCAGTCGTCGAGCTCGTGCTCGGTGCGGTCGATCGGATCGCCCGACGGCATCCCGCCGCGGTCGTGAATCCCGCGCTGTTCAGAGCCGCGCTCCACGGCCTCGATCCTACCCCCTACGAGCGAGGCGCGAGATCCATATCGTCGCTCCCGAACCGCACCGCCACCGGCGACAGGATCACCTGCCGCGGGCCCTCGCGGACGCCTCCCGCAACCCGTGCGCGCAGTCCCAGCGCGGCGGCGAGCTCGACCACGGTCTCCCCCGTCCCGGCCGCGCTGTACACGGCAAAGCCACAACCCATGTTCAGCGTGCGATACGCCTCGGCCGCCGACATCTGCGACTGCTGCGCCAGGAACGTCAGCACCTCGGGGACCTCGGGCAGCGCTGTGATCTCGTAGGTCAGCTCGCGGCGCGGTCGCATCAGCTTCAGGAGCCCGTGGCCGGTGATGTGACTGAGGTAATGGACGTCGATGTCAGCCTCGAGCAGCGCCCTCACCACGCCCACGTAGATCGGCGTCGGATCGAGCAGCGCCTCGCCGAAGGTCCGCCCGCTGGGAAGCGGGGTGCCATAGCCGTGCTCCAGGCGTCCGGCAATCATCCGCGCCAGCGACGAGCCGTTGGCGTGCAGGCCGCTTGAGTCGATCAGCACGATCTCGTCGCCGGGGCGCAGCCGCTCGCCGAGGATCGGCGCGCGACCCTCGGGGACGGCGCCGACCGAGCTGCCGGCGAGCTCGATCTCGGGGCCGTTCACCAGGTCTGGCAGCGACGGAGACTCGCCGCCGCCCCAGGCAGCCCCGGCGTCCTCGCAGGCGCGGCGCCAACCGGCCAGCAACGCCGCGTGCCGGTCGGCGCGGGCGTACCACTCCGACGAGCCGGTCGCGAAGTAGGCGTTGACCACCAGCGGCAACGCCCCGACGCAGCACAGGTCGTTGACGATCGCGGCCACCGTGTCGTAGGCCACGTGCTCAAAGCCGCCCGCGCCGCCGAGTTGCTCCTCGACCTGGCGGGCGATGATCGACTTGGTGCCGAGCCCTTCGACCACGAACGCGAACGACCGGCCGCCCAGCTCGAACACGAAAGCCGGCTCGCCCCGCGAGGCGTCGAGCGCCCGCCCGCCGTGACCGGCGAGCAACCCCGATGTGGCGAGCGCCTCGGTCAGCGCATCGCGCTTTCCGGCGTCGAGCGCCTCGTAATCGACTCCCGCCGAGCTGTAGGCCGACCCGCGCTCCACGCGGCCGAGCATAACGGCGCAGGTTGATGTCGCTCCGGATCGGGCAGCTATGCGGACATGCCAGACGTGCGCGCCTCGCTGGTATCGGGAGTCGACTCGCTCGTCGGAGACGGTGTCGAGGCTGCCGTGCGCGCCAAGCACCGCCGCCGGCTGGCCCGCCTGGGCGCGAGCGGCGCGCTCGAGCCTAGCGGCGACGGCCTGTGGGCCGCGGGCGACCCTCCGCCCCGGCCCGGATGTGAGCTCGAGGTGCTGATCGACGGCGCCCGTGCGTTCCCCGAGATCGCGACGGCGATCCAGGGAGCTAGCGAGTCGATCCACATCACCGGCTGGCACGTGGCGCCTCACTTCGATCTCGTGCGCGATGACGCGGTCGGGACGCTCGGCGTGCTGCTGGCCGAAGCCGCGGAGCGAATCGACGTGCGCGTGATGGTGTGGGCCGGCGCCCCGGTGCCGGTGTTTCACCCCAGCCGCAAGGAGGTCCGCGACTCGGTCGACAGGCTGACCCACCGCACGCGGATCCGCTGCGAGATCGACCCGCGCGAGCATCCCTTCCACTGCCATCACGAGAAGACCGTGACCGTCGACGGCGAGCTCGCGTTCGTGGGCGGCATCGACATCACCGACTTCGGCGGCGACCGGTTCGACACCTCCGCGCACCCGGCCCGCCGCCGGCTGGGCTGGCACGACGTCGGCGCCCGCCTCCGGGGTCCCGCGGTGGGCGACGTCGCCGGGCATTTCGCGATGCGCTGGCGCGAGCTCACCGGCGAGCAGCTGCCGCCCGCCCACGCGGACACGGCCGCCGGGGAGCACACCGTCCAGGTGGTGCGCACGGTCTGCGAAGGGATGTACGACGCGGTGCCCCGGGGCGAGTTCCGGATCCTCGAGAGCTACATCCGCGCGATCCGTCAGGCGCGGCGGTTCATCTACCTCGAGAACCAGTTCCTGTGGTCGCCGGAAATCGTGGATCTGCTCGCCGACAAGCTACGCTCCCCGCCCAGCGACGACTTCCGGATCGTGATCCTGCTGCCGTCGAAGGCCAACAATGGCCAGGACGACACCAAGGGGCAGCTGGCGGTGCTCGTCGCCGCCGACGACGATCACGGGCGGCTGCTGGCGGCCACGATCCGCTCGCGCAGCGGCGAGCGCGATGACGCCCTGTATGTCCATGCCAAGGTGGGGATCGTCGACGACCGCTGGCTGACGGTCGGCTCGGCCAACCTCAACGCCCACTCGCTGCTCAACGACACCGAGATGAACGTCGTGACCGACGATCCCGAGCTGGCTCGTGACACCCGCCTGCGGCTGTGGGCCGAGCACCTGGAGCTCGAGCCCGAGGCGATCGCCGACGACGCGCCGGGGACGGTCGTCGACGAGCGGTGGCGCCCGATCGCGGCCGAGCAGCTGCAACGGCTCCGCGCCGGCCAGCCCGCGACCCACCGGCTCGTGGCGCTCCCGGGCGTATCGCGGCGATCGGGCCGGCTGCTCGGCCCGCTGGCCGGGCTGGTCGACGACGGCTGACCCGAGCCGGCGCGCGTTATCGTGACGACCCAGCTGTGCTAGTCGCGGTGACCGACCACGCCGCCGAGCGCTTCCGACAGAGGGTCCGGGGGACGCTCGACGCCAAGACCGAGATCGCGTCTCGGGTCGCCGGCGCGCACGCCGCCGGACGGATCCGCGACGGCTCGCGGGGAGCGGTGCTGGTGAGCGATCTCGACCGCCGCGACCTGGTGTACGTGTGCAGGCCCGACCGCGACGAGCTGGTCGTGCTGACGCTGTGGGAGGAGGGCGACGACGCCGCCGTGCCCAAGCGCTACACCGATGCTCTGCGGCGCGATGACGATCGGTGCAAGGCACATGGCTGACCGTCGCCCGGCCGCCGGCGACATCGCCGTGATCGGGGCCGGAATCGTCGGGCTCTCGACCGCGTTCGCGCTGACCGAGCGCGGAGCATCGGTGACCGTGTATGAGCGCGGCGTCCCGGGCTCCGCCCAGTCCGGCGGCGAATCGCGGATCTTTCGCCACACCCACGACGACCGGAGGATGGTGTCGATGGCGCGCGAGGCGCGGGCCGTGTGGCGCGAATGGGAGGAGCGGTTCGGCACCGAGCTGCTGTCGCGCGACGGCGTCGTCGCGATCGGTCCGTACGTCCGCCGCCGGGTCAGGCTCCTGCTCGAGGATGAGGGCATCCGGGCCGGCGCGGTCGACTGGGCCGACCTGAAGGAGATCATGCCGCTGCTCGCCCAGTGGGACGGCCCCGCGATGCTCGACGAGGACGGCGGCGTGATCCGGGTGCGGGCCACGATCGATGCGCTGCTGGCTGCAGTCGGCGACCGAGTCGTCACCGACGAGGTACTGTCGGTCCGTCTGACCGCCGGCGACAGGATCGAGGTCCGCACGGGCGGAGTGGTCGCCGAGCACGAGCGCGCGGTCCTGTGCGCCGGGCGTGGCACGGTGGCGCTCGCTCGCGGTGCCGGGGTTCCGCTGCCGGTGCGCCAGTCCGCGCACGTCCGCCTCACCTATCGCCTCCGCGGGCAGCCGCCGGCCAGGCTGCCTTGCCTGCTCGACGGGAGCGGCGCGTTCGGCGAGGCCGCCTATGGCGACCCGCTGCCCGGCAATGACCGATTCGCCGTCGGGCTGGGTGAGACCCCGGTACACGAGGACGGGAGCCTGGTCGACGCGGTAGCGCTGTCGGAAGCGACCGATCGCACCACTGCGTACGTGGCCGGAGCGCTTCCCGGGCTCGAGCCCGACCCGGTCGAGGTGCGCCACTGCTGGGTCACCGAGCTGCCATGGAACCCGGATGCGATCGCGGTATGGGAGGCGGGCGGGCTGCTGATCATCGCCGGCAACAACATGTTCAAGCACGCGCCGCTGCTGGGCCGCGCGCTGGCCGCGGGTGCCCTCGGAGACGGCGTGCGCGCGGAGCTGCACCCGGAATCAAAGCTCGGCGCTGAGCAGTTGCGCTCGGATTAGCCGCAGCCACCGAGTCGTCAGAATCCTCGGCGTGCTGCTCGAGACCGACCGGCTGCTGCTGCGACGAGTGACCGTCGATGACGTGGATGAACTCCTGGAGATTCATGCCGATCCGGACATCGTCCGGTTCATGGGCGTGTGGGACCGCCCGAGGGCGATGGAATGGCTGACCGAGGTCGATGAGAACTGGGACGAGCGTGGGTACGGACGCGTCGCGATTACAGACCGCGCAAGCGGACGGCTGCTCGGTCGGACTGGATTGATGTATCTGTCCCAGTTCGCCGAGACCGAGTTGGGTTGGACTTTGCGCCGTGAGGCATGGGGCCACGGGTATGCCACCGAGGCCGCCCGAGCCTGCGCGCACTGGGCGTTCGGCCACCTCGAAATCTCATACCTGACGTCGCTGATCGAGCCCGGGAACGAACGGTCGATGCGTGTCGCCGGCCGCCTGGGAATGACAGCCCTACGCAACGACGTATTTCACGACCGGCCGATGGTCGTACACGCCGTGACTCGAGACACCTGGCGCAAGCCTTCACCAGCCCAGCCGGGTGAGCGTGCTCGATCACCGGCGCCGTTCGCGGACGGCTTCGCGGTAGATCCGGGAGGCGCCAGGTGATCGGCGACCGCTGGGGCGTGACTTCGCCCGAGATCCGGCGTCGCTATCCGTGCGACGACCTGGTCGCAGATCCTGTGCTCGAGGCGTGGCGAGGGGTGACCGTGTACGCCCGCCCTGAGCGCGTCTGGCCCTGGGTGACACAGATCCGGCTGGCGCCGTACTCCTACGACTGGGTCGACAATCTTGGACGCCGATCACCTCAGCGGCTATGCGGATTACCCGAGCCGGTCGTCGGGGAGCCCTTCACCGCTGCCTTCGGGGGACGACGGTGCGGGCGCATCGTCGCCGTGGTCTACGGCGAACATCTGACAGGCCAGATCCTGGGCGCGCTGATGTCCTATGTGCTCGTGCCCGAGGCCAGCCACACCCGGCTGCTGTTGAAGGTCGTCACAGCCCAGGGCCGTGCGATCGCTCCCCTGGTGTCGGTCGGCGACCTCGTGATGTCGCGCCGGCAGCTGCTCAACCTTGCGCGCCTTGCCGAACATTCCCCACCGGGCTGACCCAGATCACTGACCGGCCTGTCGCGCGACGTGATTGGCGCCGTCAGTCCGCCAGCAGCTCGTCGACCTCCGCGGCGGTCGGCAGCGAGGGCTGCGCCCCGGCCCGCGAGGCCGCCAGCGCTCCGGCCGCGCAGGCCCGAGCCAGTGACTCCTGGCGGTCTCGCCCTTCCAGCAGCGAGACCACGATCGCGCCGCAGAACGCGTCGCCGGCGGCGGTCCCGTCGACCGCGTCGACCGCGGGCGGCCGCGCCCGCGCCACCTCCGAGCCGCGCTCGAGCAGGACCGCGCCATCGGCTCCGAGCGTGAGCGCTACGAGCCCGTCGTAGGTGCCGACCGCCTCGTACTCGTAGCGGTTGACGACCAGCAGGTCGGGCTGGAGCGCCAGCGGCCCGCGGGCGGGAGCGGCGTTGAGGCAGAAGAACTCCGCGGCGTCGGCGGCAGCGGCGATCGCGTCGCTGGGGATCTCCAGCTGGCAGATCACGGCGTCGGCCTGGCCGACGGTGACGTCGGCGGCGGTGAGCCGCTCGTTGGCGCCGGGCGCAACCACGATCACGTTCTCGCCGTCGCGCTGCACCAGGATCAGCGCGACGCCGGTTTCTCCGTCGTCGCGGACCACCCCGGAGATGTCGATCCGGTCGCGCTCGAGCGAGCGCAGCGGGAGGTCGTCGCGTCCCACCCGCCCTACGAACGTGACCTGCGCCCCCATACGGGCAGCGGCCACGGCCTGGTTGGCGCCCTTGCCGCCCGGGATGCGCTGGAAGCTCGCGTCGGTCACGGTCTCGCCGGCGCGCGGCAGGTGCTCGCAGGTGGCGACCAAGTCGACGTTCGCCGAGCCGACGACGGTGATCTTGGGGGAGGACGGCACGGGGCGGGATCCTAAGGGGGCGGGCGCCCCGAACCCGGGCTATCCGTATCGTGCCCCGTGCACGCAAGGAGGAATCAATGGATCTGACTTTCAACCAGCGCGAGCTGGCGTTTCGCGACGAGCTTCGAGCCTGGTTTGCCGACAACGATCCGGGCAACGAGCCAGACGGGGACGACGAGACCCGGTGGGCCTGGCGGCGTGACTTCCAGCGCCGGCTCGCCGTCGACGGCTGGGCCGCGGTCCACTGGCCCAAGGAGTACGGGGGCCGCGGAGCGACGCTGACCGAGTCGGCGATCTTCTTCGAGGAGCTCGGCCGGTCTGGGGCTCCGCTCCCGGTCAACGTCCTCGGCCTGCTGCTGACCGGTCCGACGATCATGTCCTGGGGCACCCAGGAGCAGAAGGATCGCTATCTGGGTCCGATCCTCAGCGCCGAGGAGATCTGGTGCCAGGGGTTCTCGGAGCCCGACGCCGGCTCGGACCTCGCCGGGCTGAAGACGCGTGCGGTCAAGGATGGCGACACCTGGGTGGTCAGCGGCCAGAAGGTGTGGACCAGCGCCGCCCAGTACTCGAAGTGGTGCATGCTGGTCGCCCGGACCGATCCCGAGGCACCCAAGCACAAGGGCCTCACGTACTTCCTGATGGACATGGAGCAGGAGCAGATCCAGGTCCGGCCGCTGCGCCAGATCACCGGCGAGCCCGAGTTCAACGAGCTGTTCATCGATGGCGCCCGGATCCCCGACGACAACGTGGTCGGCGGCGTCGGCAACGGCTGGCGGGTCGCGCTCACCACGCTGATGAACGAGCGCGCCGGGCTGGCGTTCTTCCTCCAGGTGCGGATGCGCCACCTGCTCGATCGGCTGATCGACGAGGCCGCCGGTGAGGGACTGCTCGACGATCCGGTGATCGCCGACAAGCTCGGCGACCTACACCTGCGCGCGGAGGTGCTTCGGCTGACCGCGTATCGAGGGTTGACCGCGGTGCAGAAGTACGGCCAGCCGGGCCCTGAGGGCTCGCTGACCAAATGGATGTGGTCGGACACCAACCAGCAGCTGACCCAGTTCGCCGCCGACCTGCTCGGCACCAAGGCCCTCACCGCCGGCGAGCCCTGGGCCTACGAGCTGCTGCGCGCTCGCGGCAACTCGATCGAGGGCGGCACCACCGAGGTGCTCAAGAACATCGTCGCCGAGCGCGTGCTCGGGCTGCCCAAGGCGCGTTAGGGCAAGGAGGCTGCAATGGATTTTGACCTGACCGACGACCAGAAGGAGATCAAGCGCGTCGCGCACGAGCTGCTTGCGGACCGCTCGCCGATGAGCAAGGTCCGCGAGGCGGCCGAGGCCGGCGCGTATGACCCGTCGCTGTGGCGCGAGCTGACCGAGCTCGGCTGGCCGGGAATCGCGGTCGCCGAGGAGCACGGCGGGCAGGGGCTGGGCGCCGTCGAGCTGGCGGTACTGCTCGAGGAGCTCGGCTATGCGTGCGCGGCCACCCCGTTCTTGTCGACCGCCACGGCGGCCGCGGTGATCCAGGCAACCGGCACGCCCGAGCAGCAGGCCAAGTGGCTGCCGGGTCTGGCGTCGGGCGAGCTGACGGCCGGGATCGGGACGGCGGAGCTCGCGGCGGATGCGGTCGGCGCCGCGGTGGCCGTGCTCGTCGACGGCGGCGAGGCAATGCTGATCGAATCGCCCGACGCGCACGAGCTGACGTCGATCGACGCGACGCGGCGGTTTGGCACCATGAGCGGCGACGGCGAGCCGCTGGGCGCCGGAGCGGTGCAGCGGATCCACGCCGCCATCGGCGCCGAGGTCGTCGGCGTGTGCCAGCGTGCGCTCGACATGACGCTCGAATACGTCAAGGACCGCAAGCAGTTCGGCGTGCCGGTCGGCTCCTTCCAGGCGGTCTCACATCGATGCGCGCAGATGCTGCTGTACACCGAGAGCGCCCGTTCGACCGCCTACTACGCCGCCTGGGCGGCCGATGCCGACCCTGACCGGCTGGCCGAGGCGGCGGCGCTCGCAGGCGCGGCGGCAGCCGACGGCGGACGCGAGGTGACAGCCAGCGCGATCCAGGCCCACGGCGGAATCGGGTTCACCTGGGAGGCCGACGTCCACTGGTTCTACAAGCGTGCTCAGCTGGACTCGGCGATGCTCGGCGGCAGCCGGCGACACCGCGCGGCGCTCGCCCGGGCGGCGGCCGAGCGGGTGGCCGCTTCGGCACGCTGAGGATCGCAGGTCGGCTTGGCCGGGGGCTGGACGGGTAGGCCTTCCCCATGCCCGACACCTCGATCGACCGCGACGCACTGCCGATCCTCGCCCGGGCGTCCCAGGACGTCGCGCTGGCGGCGCTGATCGGCGGCAACCTGTTCGGGCGCGTCGCGCTGAACCCCGCGCTTGCGGACGTCGGCGACAAGTCCGAACGGGGCCGGGTATTGAACCGCGCCTGGAGGCGCTATGGCACGGTCAACTCGTTGTCGCTGCTGATGCTGGTCGGCGGCTGGGCAGCGGCTCGCCTGGGCGAGGCTCAGCGCAAGCGGCTGAGCCCGGCCGAACGGCGGCTGGCGAGGGCGAAGGACGCCGCGGTCGGCGCGGTCGCGGTGACCGGGTTGGCGTCGGCCGCCGGCGGAATCGGATTCGCCCGGCAGGCGCCGGGCGGGGCGGTTCCGATGCAGTCAGGCCATGACTCGGCGCCCGAGACGCCGGACCGCGCCGCCGGTCTCAAGCGCGCGGTCAATGCGCTCGGCGCGGTGAACCTCGGTTGCGAGCTGGCGCTCGCCGGGATCAACGCCGCGCTGGCCGAGGCGGCGTACCGTCGCCCGCCGGCGCGCCGTCTGCTGCGCCTGTCGCGACCGTAGCTCAGACCACGTGCAAAACGTCCCGCTCGACCTGCTCCGGAGCAACCGTGGGGCGTTGGTCACGTCAGGCGTGGTCAACGTCCCACGGTCCCGGGCACAGCGGTCGAGTGGGACGTTAGTCGGGTGTCCCGACCGCGGCGGAGCCAAGGCTCGGCGACGCCTCGAGCACGCTGAGCCCTGCCGATGACTCAGTCGGCGCGATCCGGCGAAGCGTCAGCCCGGCGTCGGCGAGCAGCCGGCGGTACTCGGCCTCGCTGCGCTCGCGGGCGCCGAACAGGATCAGCATGTGCAGGTCCATCCGAACCGCCTCCGGGCAGTCGACGGCTCGCTCGGGCGAGATCGCCTCGACCAGCAGCAGGCGGCCGTCGGCCGGCATCGCCGCCCGGCAGGTGGAGAGGATCCGCACCGCCCGCTCGTCGTCCCAATCGTGCAGCACCCGTGACAGCAGATACGCGTCGGCGCCGCGCGGCAGCCCGGTGAAGAAATCCCCGACGATGCACTCGCAGCGGTCATCCAGGCCGAGCGCGGCGAACCGCGCCCGCGCGGCCTGCACCGCGTCGGGCCGGTCTACCAGGGCGCCGCGCAGGCTTGGGGCGGACTCGAGGATCGCCGCCAGCAGCACCCCCCGGCCACCGCCGACGTCGACCAGCGTGTGGAGCTGGTCGAACTCGTAGACCGCGACCACGTCGCGCGCCTCGCGCTCTGACCGTGCGGCCATCGAGGCCTCGAACGCCGACTGGCGATCGGGATGCCGGTCGAGGTGCGCGAAGAACGGTTCGCCGTGCACGCGCTCGAACGGGATGCCACCGTCCCGCACCGCGTCCAGCAGTCCACCGGCGGCGCGGTAGTAGAGCTCGCCGCGGGCCAGCAACGGCCCGCGCAGCTCGGACAGCCCCGCGCCGGCCGCGGTCAGCGCGAACCGGCCGTCCTCGCGCTCTTCGATGACTCCCTCGATCGCGAGACCCCGCAGCACACGGGCCAGCGGGCCCGTCCGCGCCCCCACGGCCTGCGCCAGCTCCGTCGCGCTGCGGGGCCCCTCCGCGAGCTCGTCGGCGATCCCGAGGGTTGCCGCCACATAGAGCAGCTGGGTGGTCAGATAACCATCCATCAGCCGCACCGTCTGTGCCTCGGGGATCACCGTTGCGCTCATGCGATGACCGCAGGCTCCCACCCGCGCGGGCGCCCGACCATGGTCTCGTGACCCCATTCGTGTGTGAGTACCGACAGCGTCCGGCGGTAGGTTCACATCGTGTTCACGGACGCCAGGTCGCCCGGACGTATATTGGCCCGCCGTGGAGGCGGTCCGTGCCAGCGGTGTCGTCAAGCGCTTCGAGCAGACGCTCGCGGTCGACGGCATCGATCTGGAGGTCTGGCCGGGCGAGGTCCGCGGCCTGCTCGGCCCCAACGGCGCCGGCAAGACGACGCTGCTGCGGATGCTGTTCGGGCTGATCGGACCCGACGCGGGCTCGATCGAGTTGTTCGGCCAGCCCTTGCGGCCTCCCGACTCGATCCCGCTGCAGGGCGTCGCCGGGTTCGTCGAGGACCCGAAGTTCTATCCCTACCTGTCGGCTAGGACCAACCTCGAGCTGCTCGCCGAGCTCGACGGCGGCGCCACGGCCCTCCCGATCGACGAGCTGCTCGAGCGGGTCGACCTGCCGCGCGTCGGCAAGGACCGCTGCCTCGCGCTGGTCGTGGCCAGCTGGGCGGTGAGCGTGCTGCCGATGCTCGCGTTCACCAGCCTGGCGGTGCTGTTCTCAGTCGCCAGCCGCAACGGGATCGTGGGCGTGCTGGGCCCGGCGCTGGTGGCGCTGGTGACCCAGTTGCTCGGGCTGATCGGCAAGGGAGTGTGGGTCCACATGCTGCTCGTCGGCTCGGCGTTCGACGGCTGGCACGGCCTGTTCACCACGGAGCCGTTCTTCGGCCCACTGGTCGTCTCGAGCCTGGTCAGCCTGGTCTGGATCGCGGCCTGCCTGGGCATCTCGTGGGCGATCCTGCGCCGCCGGGACTTCTCGGGCACGCCGGTCACCCACAAGCTCGGGTGGGTGGTTCCGGTGCGGGTCGTCGGGATCGTGATCGCGGTGATCGCGCTGCTGGCGGTGGCCAGCAACTGGGGACCCGTGGGCGTCACCAAGGCCCGCATGGAGGCCGCGATCGCCCCAGAGTTCAACCACATCACGCTGCTCCAGCAGCACCTGTTCGGCCGCCAGGTGCCCGCCGGTGCTCAGCTCGACGTGCGCCCGAACTGCAACAAGCACGGCAGCGCTCCCGAGGGCCCGGGCGACTGGGCCTGCACGCTGGACGTGTACATCCCCAGGCCGGGCAAGGTCCCGTTCCAGCAGACCGTCGTGTCCTACGACCTCAGCGTCCAGGCCAACGGCTGCTTCAAGGCACAGTCGCCGCCCGCGTTCGTCGGCCAGCAGACGATCCGCGACTCCCACGGCCACGACGTCGTCAACCCGCTGTTCGTGGTCTACGGCTGCTCTAACCCGCTGTAGGCCGACCACCGGTGCGCCACCGCGGGCGCTCGGCGCAGCCGCGCGAACCGTCAGAATCAGGTCGAGCACGTCGATGCCCTCGGAACCGATCTCGATCAGGCAGTCAGCCGGCGACGGCCCGCCGCCGTGGCAGGAGCCCGTCCGCGGCGGCTACCCCGAGCCCGAGATCTTCCAGCAGGCGCCGTCGGTGATGCTCCGAGCGATGGCCGCCGGCACCGCCCCGCAGCCGCCGATCTCCAGGCTCACCGGGATGCGGCTGGTCGAGTGCGGGGTGGGCACGACCACATTCTCGCTGCCGCTGAGCAACTGGCTGTGCAGCTCTCAGGGCGCGATCTCGATCGGACCGCTGACGATCCCCGCCGACGCCGCGATGGCGTGTGCGATCCAGATGGAGCTGCCGCCGGCGACGCCCCTGACCACCGCTGAGCTGTCGCTGCGGCTGCTGCGCCCAGCGCCGCCCGGCGGGTCGATCACCGCCCGCGGTCGGGTGGTCGACGTACGCCGCACGATCGCGCTCGCCGAGGTCACGGTCACCGATCAGGACGAGCACCTGATCGCCCACGGCAGCTCGTTGTGCGTGCTGGCGCCCGAGCCCGTCCGGACCGCAGCCCGCGTCGATGTCGCCGAACGACCGCCGGCCCGGCCAGACACGGCCGACGGTCCCGACCCCTGGCAGCGGCCGGCGCTCGGCGAGGTCCTGGCGCAGGACGTGTGGGAACGGATGACCGGCCTCGAGGTGCTGCGCGCGCTGACCAACGACGAGCTCCCGCCGCCACCGATCCAGGAGCTGACAGGGCTGCGCGCGACCGAGGCCGCCGAGCGCCAGGCGACGTTCGCGATGCCCGCCAGCGAGTGGCTGTGCGCGCCGATCCCCGGCCGGGTGCAGGGCGGCGCGGTAGCGATGCTGGCCGAGGCCGGGCTCAGTGGCGCGATCCAGACGACGGTCCCGGCGCGCACCGCGCTGGCGCCGATCGATCTGAAGGTCAACTATCTGCGACCGCTGCCCGCCGACGGCCGGCTGGCCACCGCCGCGGGCCGGGTGCTCCACTCCGGCAGGCGGGTGGCGGTTGCCACCGCCGAGGTGGTCGGCGCCGACGGCCGCCCAGTCGCGGTCGCCACCGGGTCGGGCATGCTGCTGCCGGGCCGGGCCGTCGCGTTGTCGCCGCCCCGCATCTGACCGGTCCGGCGGCTCTGACAGCCGGTACGGATCACGCGGACCGGTGCAGCTGAGGTTCGGGCTGATCGAGCTCGAGCGTGGGCCCGAATCCGATTCGGACCAGCGCGCCTCCGCCGGGGGCGTTGGCGGCCTCGACGAAGCCGCCGTGGGCCTCGGCGGTCTCGCGAACGATCGCCAGCCCCAAGCCCGAACCCGGCTTGGAGCGGGCGTCGGAGGCGCGGTGGAAGCGGTCGAACACGAACGGCAGGTCGTCGTCGTGGAAGCCCGGACCATGGTCGCGGACGGTGAGCACCCCGCCCGCGAGCGCCACCTCGACGACACCGCCGGGCTGGCTCCACTTGGCCGCGTTGTCGAGCAGGTTGGTGACGGCGCGCTCGATCCGGTCGCCCTCGCCGCGAACCAGCGTCGGCTCGAGGCCAACATCGAACGTCAGCGACGGCGCCCGGCGGCGCCGTCGCTCGATCGCGCCGGCGACGATCGCGTCGACCCGCACGTCCCCCGGCTCCCCGCTGGGTCGGCCGCCTCGGGCGAGCTCGACGATGTCGCCGACCAGCGCCGTGAGCTCGTCGAGCTCACCGATCACGTCCGCTCGCAGCGCCTCTCGGTCGGCTTCGGGGAGCCGATCCTCGTCGCGCATCAGCTGCAGGTTGGCCCGGATCGACGCAATCGGCGTCCGCAGCTCGTGGGAAGCGTCGGCGACCAGTTGGCGCTGGGCGCGGACCGAGCGATCGAGCGCGTCGAGCGTCTGGTTGAACGTCCGCGCCAGGCGCGCGAGCTCGTCGGCGCCCTCAACCTGGAGGCGCTCGTGCTCGATCCGCTCGGGATGCGCCGCGATCAACTCGGTCTGGCGCGTGAACCGCGCGATCGGCGCCAGCGCGGTCCGAGCGACCACGATCCCGAGCAGGCCGGCCAGTAGGACCCCGGCCGTGGCGATCGCGATCAGCAGCGTCATCTGGCTGGACAGCGCGTGGTCGACGTCGGTCAGCGGGAGCGCCACGGCAAGCGCGCCTCGGCTCCCGATTCCGGTAACCAGCACGCGGATGTGCGTGCCCGACACCGTCGTGTCGGTGATGTACTGACCGTGGCCGCCGCGGGCGATGCGCTCGATCGGAGCGGTCGCGGGGATCTTCGAGCCCTGGCCGGTGGGCACATACGTTCCGCCGCAGGGGTTGAACAACGTGTAGATCCCCGGTGCGGCGCCGAACGCCGGCCCGTTGAGGCGATCGAGCCCCAGCCCGCCGTCGCCGGTGCATGGCCCCTCGTCGGCCGCCGAGCCGGGCGGCGCGCCCCGGCCGCCCGCGCTGGGCGGACGCGGGCCGTGCGGCCGGTTGACCGCGGCGGTGGTCAGCGAGTGCAGCGAGCGATCGAGCTGACCGCGCAGCTGCGAGCGGGTGCCGGCGTAGGCCGATACGGCGACGGCGATCACCGCGATCGCGACCGCGAATCCCGCCGCCAGCGCGATCCGCAGGCGCAGGCTCATGCGGTCGCCTCGGCCTCGGCTTCCCTCAGCGCGTAGCCCACCCCTCGGACCGTCTGGATGATCGGCGGTGCGCCGGCGTCCTCGAGCTTGCGGCGCAGGTAGCCGATGTAGACCCGGAGCGCGTTGGAGCTGGGACCGAAGTCATATCCCCACACCCGCTCGTAGATCATGCCGTGCGGCAGCACCCGCCGGGGGTTGAGCAGCAGCAGCTCGAGCAGCTGGAACTCGGTGCGGGTCAGCTCGACGAACTTGCCGTCAACCGATGCTCCGTGCCGGGCGGGATCCAGCCGGACCCCGCCGAACGAGAGCCCGTCACCGAACGCACCCTCGGTGCGGGTGCGGCGCATCAGCGCCCGCAACCTCGCCTTGAGCTCGTCGACGTCGAACGGCTTGACCAGGTAATCGTCGGCGCCGGCGTCGAGCCCGTCGATCCGGTCGGCCACTGCGGCCCGCGCGGTCAGCATCAGCACCGGCACGCGGTTGCCCTCCCGGCGCAGCAGCCGGCAGACCTCGAGCCCGTCGATGTCCGGTAGCCCGATGTCGAGCACGACCGCGTCGGGCACGGTGGCGGTCACGTCGGCCAGCGCGGCGGCGCCGGTCTCGGCCAGACGAACCTCGTAGCCGGCCAGCTCGAGGGAGCGGCGCAGCACGTCGCGCAGGGCCCGGTCGTCGTCCACCACCAGCAATCGCATCTGCCCATTGTGGTGGGCAGATCGGCCGCGCCGGGCGCTTCCTACGGTGTTCTTAGGTTGCTGCCGTCGCTGAGGACCGCGCCGAGGATCCCGTTGATGAACCCCGGTGCGTCGCTGCCGCAGAAGCGCTTGGCGGTTTCGACGGCCTCGTCGATCGCTCCTTCGGGCGGGATCGCCCGCTCCCCTGGCAGCTCCTGCGCGAACAGCAGCTCGGCCAAGCCGACCCGCAGGATCGAGCGCTCCAGCGGAGCGATCCGCTCCAGCGACCAGCCGGTGGCGTGGGTGCGGATCAGCTCGTCGAGCTGTGGCTGATGGTCGCGGACGAGCTGCGCGAGCTCGCGGGTGAACCCGTGCACGTCGCCGGGAAACGTCTCCTCCAGCGGCCGAGCCAGCAGGTCGCTCTGGTACAGAGCCCACACGGCGGCGCGCCGCTGTTCGGTCCTACGCATCGCTGCTGCGCTCCCCGTGCATCCGTGGGGCCCGCGGACCGGCTAGGCCCGCGATACGTACGCTCCAGAGCGCGTGTCCACGCGGACGACATCGCCGATGTTGATGAACAGCGGGACCTGTACCTTGGCGCCGGTCTCGAGCACCGCGGGCTTGTTACCGCCGCCCGACGCGGTGTCACCGCGAACCCCGGGCTCGGTCTCGGTGACGGCCAGGTCGATCGCGCTGGGGAGCTGGACGTCGGCCGGCTGGGCGTCGATGTACAGCAGCTCGATCTCGTCTGACTCCTTGATCCACAGCAGCGAATCGCCGAGCGTCCCGACCGGGATCGTCAGCTGCTCGTAGGTCTCGGCGTCCATGAAGTGCGCGTCGTCGCCGTCCTGGTACAGGTACTGCATCCGTCGTGTCTCGGTGCGCACCTGGCGGAACTTCTCGCCGGCGCGGAACGTGCGGTCGATCACCGCGCCGTCGCTCGCGCGGCGAAGCTTGGTACGAACGAACGCCCCGCCCTTGCCGGGCTTGACGTGCTGGAACTCGACGATCTTGAAGATCGTCCCGTCGACGTCAATGTGGCTTCCGTTGCGGAACTGGTTGGTACTTAGCACGGCTCCCCAGTCTAGTAAGCGACCCTCAGTCGACGACCAGCAGCTGCTTGTCGATGGAGGTGTGGATCTCGCACCCGTCGGCGGTCACCGACACCAGGTCCTCGATCCGCACGCCGAACTCCCCGGGCAGATAGATGCCGGGCTCGACCGTGACGATGTTGCCGGCCTCGAGCACGTCTTCGGATCGCTGCGACAGACGCGGCGCCTCATGGATTTCCAGGCCCACGCCATGCCCGAGTCCGTGCCCGAAGCGCTCGCCGAAGCCGCCGTCGTCGATCAGCTTGCGCGCGGCTCCGTCGACCTCACGAGCGGAGGCGCCGGCCTTCACCGCATCGACCCCCGCGATCTGCCCGGCCAGCACGAGCTCGTACACGATCCGAGCCTGCTCGTCGGGCTCGCCGGCGGCGACTGCCCGCGTGCAGTCCGAGCAGTAGCCGTCGAGCTCGGCTCCCCAGTCGATCACGACCAGCTGCCCGCGGGCGACCTCGACGTCGCGCGGGGCGGCGTGCGGCAGCGCTCCGTGCGCGCCGGCGGCCACGATCGAGTCAAAGCTCGGCCGTTGCGCGCCGAGCAGGCGCATCACCTGCTCGAGTTCGAGCACCAGCTCGCGCTCGCTGCGCCCGGCCAGTCCGCCTTCGAGCAGCCGCTCCAGGGCCGCGTCGGCGAGCCCGCAGGCGCTGTGGATCCGCTCGATCTCGTCGGGCTCCTTGATCGCCCGCAGCCGCTCCACGATCCCCTCGACGCCGACGAGCTCGACCCGATCGGGGAGCAGCTCGCGCAGCCGGGCGTGGCCGCGCACCGACACGTGCGCATCCTCGAACCCGATCCGGAGCTGGCCCTCGGGGAGCACCTGCCCGACGTCGTTGAACAGCTCCTGCGGAGCGCGTCGGCGGTCGAACGCCGGGTCGACCTGCTCGGCGGCCTGCTCGACGTAGCGGAAATCGGTGATGAACGCACGCGTATCAGGACCGATCACGGCGATCCCGTTGGAGCCCGTGTAGCCGGTCAGGTAACGGACGTTGACGAGGTTGGACACCAGCAGCAGGTCGATCCCGGCCTCCGGTAGCAGCTCGACGATGCGGTCGGCACGGTGCACTAGGCGAGCTCCGTCTGCATCAGCTCCAGCGCCTCGCGGTAGCCGTCGACGCCCTTGCCGGCCACACGGCCGACGCACAGCTCTCCGATCACCGTCTGACGGCGCCACGGCTCGCGCGAATCGACATCTGACAGGTGGACCTCGATCGCCGGAAGCCCCGTGAGCTCGAGCGCGTCTCGGATCGCATAGGAGTAATGGGTCCAGGCGCCCGGGTTGAGGATGATCCCGTCCGCCAGTCCTTGCAGCCGGTGCAGATGCTCGACGAACTCTCCTTCATGGTTGGTCTGGAAGAACCGGGTCTCGAGGCCGAGCTCGGCCGCGGTTTCGGACACGTTGCGCTCCAGTTCGGTAATCGTCAGCGCGCCGTAGTGCTCCGGATCGCGGCGCCCCAGCTGATCGAGGTTGACGCCGTGCATGACCTCGATGCGGTTGCGGACGATGCTCACGCCGCCAACTCCCGCACGGCGGCCACGAGCGCGCGGGGCGCCACCGCGCACCCCGGGCGGGCGTGCCCCGGGGCGTCGAGCAGCACGAACGGCACCCGACCCTCGCCGAGACGCTTCTTGTCGCGCGCGGTCGCCATCACGACCGCGTCGGGGTCGGCGTCCTCGAGCCTGGTGGGGAGCCCCCGCGCCGCCAGCAGCTCGGCGACCTCGCGTCGCAGCTCGGGTTGCTCGGACAGCCGCAACGCCGCCAGCAAGCCGAGCGCCACCGCCTCGCCGTGGCGGTAGCGGGCATAGCCGGTGACGGTCTCGATCGCGTGGCCCACCGTGTGCCCGAGGTTCAGGACCTGACGAAGTCCGGCGTCGCGGTAGTCCTCGGCGACGATCCGCAGCTTCGTGCGTACGCACGCGGCGATCACCTCGGGATCGTCGGGGGCAGCCCCCGCGCGGATCCGCCGCCACAGATCGCCGCCCGCGATCAGCGCGGTCTTGACGACCTCTCCGTATCCCGCCGACACCTCCTCCGGCGGAAGCGTGGCCAGCGTCTCGGTGTCGGCGATCACCGCCGACGGCTGGTGGTAGGCGCCGACGTAGTTCTTGGCCTCGGCCAGGTCGACCCCCGTCTTGCCGCCGTAGGCCGAGTCGATCTGGGCCAGCAGCGTCGTCGGCACCTGGACGTAGCGGACGCCGCGCTGGTAGGTCGCCGCGCAGAAGCCGGCGAGGTCGCCGACGACGCCGCCGCCCAACGCGACGACCACGTCGCTGCGCGTCATCCCCGCGTTCACCAGCTCCGTCCACACGATCTCGGCGTGCGCGACGGTCTTGGACTGCTCGCCGGGCATGATCGCCACCCGCCCCGACAACGGCTGCAGCGTTTCGCCGAAGCGGCGGCCGACGTTGCCGTCGGTGACCAGAAAGCGGCGTCCGTGGACAGTGCCCGGCCAGAACCGGTGCGGTTCGAGCAGCCCGGGGCCGATGTACGCGGGGTAGTCGCCCGACGCGCTCGTGCCCCACAGCAGCCTGGTGGCGGTGGGCATCCCCTCCAGCGCGGCCAGCACCTCCCCCATCGCCGTGCAGCGTTCGGTGGGCACGACCGCGTCAGCCAATCCGGCGTACACCGGCTCGCGGTCGTGGTACAGCTGCTCGAACTGGTCGCGATCGCGGGCCAGCGGCCGTCCGCTGCCCCGGCAGCGCTGCCAGGCGAGCTCGAACGGGACGTCGAGCCACACCACGAGATGGTCCGCGAGCGCCGACCGGACGCTCGGATGGCCGATCGCGCCGCCGCCGAGCGACAGCACCTCGGCGGTGCCGAGCAGCTCCAGCGTGAGCTGCGCCTCGGCGGCGCGGAACGCTGCCTCTCCGTCCTGGGCGAACACATCGGCGATCGGCTTGCCCAGGCGCTGCTCGACCGCGCGGTCGACGTCGATCGCGGTCGTCCCCAGCGCCTCGGCGGCGCTCCGCGCGGCGGTCGACTTACCGGCTCCCATGAAGCCGATGCAGACGACCGAGCGCGAGAACCCCGACCGCGAGCTCGCGCCAGGATGGGTCACCGGCGCTGCCACCCGATTCGCTCTTCGTAGGCGCGCAACGCGCCGCGGATGTCGTCGATGTGGTCGCCCCCGAACTTGCGCCGGTAGGCGTCGGCCAGCACGAACGCGACCATCGCCTCCCCCACCACGCCGGCTGCCGGCACCGTGCACGAGTCGGTGCGCTCGCGCAGCGCCTCGGTGGGTTGATGGGTCGCGATGTCGACCGAGCGCAACGGCTTGGTCAGCGTCGGCAGCGGCTTCATCGAGCCGCGCACGACCAGCGGCGCGCCGGTCGTCATGCCGCCCTCGAGCCCGCCGGAGCGGTTGGTCTCGCGGTAGTAGCCGCGGCCGTCCTCGTAGAAGATCTCGTCGTGGGCCCGGGATCCCGGGAGTCCGGCGACTTCGTTCCCGTCGCCGATCGCAACCGCCTTCATCGCCTGAATCGACAGGATCGCCATGCCGAGCCGGCCGTCGAGCCGCTCCTCCCAGGAGATGTGTGAGCCGAGGCCGGGAACGAGCCCGAACGCGCGGACCTCGAACACGCCGCCGAGCGACTCGTTCTGCTTGCGCAGCCGGTTGATCTCCTCGACCATCGCCCGGCTGGCCTCGGGGTCCAAGCATCGGACCGGAGACTCGTCGACCGCGGAGAAGTCATCCGGAGTGAGGTCGTCGCGCCGCGGAGCGGTCACCGACGTGATCTGGATCACATGCGAGAACACGCTCACGCCGAGATCACGCAGCAGCGCCTTGGCGACCGCTCCGCCCGCGACGCGGGCCGCGGTCTCGCGGGCGCTGGCCCGCTCGAGGATGTCGCGCACGTCGGTGAGCCCGTACTTCTGGGTGCCCACGAGGTCGGCGTGTCCAGGTCGCGGCAGGTGCACCTCGGGCACGGTCGCCTCGACCGGCCAGGGGTTCATCCGCTCCTCCCAGTTGGCGTAATCGCGATTGACGACGGTGAGCGCGATCGGACCGCCGAGCGTGCGCCCGTGCCTGACGCCGCCGGTCAGCTCGACACGGTCGCGCTCGATCTTCATCCGGCCGCCGCGGCCGTGTCCGAGCTGGCGGCGCGACAGGTCTCGGTTGAGCGCGTCGTGCTCGAGCTCGAGCCCGGCGGGCATGCCCTCGACGATGCAGGTGAGCCCGGGGCCGTGGGACTCGCCGGCGGTGATCAGACGGAGTGCCATCTCAGCGGTCGGAAGACTCGGCGGAGTCGCCTTCCTGGGCGTCGAGGCCGGGTTGGAAGCGACCGCTGCCCTTGCACCAGGGGCAGGTCACCTGGTGGGGCTCGCCGCCGAGGTTGGAGCTCAGCTTGCCGGTGCCCCGACACGGGGTGCACTGCGTCCGGTCGCCGGCGCCGCCACCCGTCTGGTCTGACTCGGTGCTCATCGGCGCACCCCCACGAGCACGCCGTCGCCGACCGGCAGCAGCGTCGCGTCAAACTCGTCGAGCGCCAGCACGCGCTCGTTCAGGGCGCGGATCGCGACGATCTGGTCCTCGGTCCAGTTGCCGTCGCCGCGGCCGGAAGCGACGGTGCCGTCCATCAGAACGTTGTCGACGGCGAAGATCCCCCGCTCGCTCAGCAGCGGGATCAGCAACTCGAGGTAGTCCACGTATTGGGTCTTGATGCCGTCGACGAACGCCATGTCGAACGGCCCCTCGAGCTGCTCGAGGCCCGCTCGCGCGTCCTGAAGGCGCAGGTCGGCGCGGCCGAGCAGTCCAGCACGGTCGAGATAGGCGCGGGCGGCCCGGTGGCGGCGCTCGTCGACCTCGAACGACACGATCGTGCCGTCGGGCGGGAGCGCGCGCGCCATGTACAGGGTCGAGACGCCGATCGCGGTGCCGACCTCGACGATCCGCCGGGCGCCGCGCACGCGCGCGAGCAGTTCCAGCAGGGCCCCGGTCTCGGGGACGACGATCGGAATCCCGTCGTGGTCGCCCTGGGCCTCCATCTCGGCCAGCAGCGGATCGGGGTCGGAGCGCAGACCCGAGATGTAGGCGTGGACGACGTCGGTCAGGATCACGGGTGCCACGATAGCCATGGGCGACGCCCGACGGCCGCACGGGCTGAGCGACGACGGGCGCCGACCGGGCCCGCCCAGATCGAGCACCACCGAACTTCTAGTAGACTTCCTTGTGCTAAGGAAGTTGAGCGGACCCGGAGCCGAAGTGAGCATCGTAGTCGAGCAAACCCAAGATCTTGCCCACCTCAGGGACAAGGCCGCTCGGGTCGAGCAGCTGATGGCCGCAGTGCAGCGGCGCCGCGCCAAGCAGCGCTGGGACTGGTACCGCCAGCTCGAGGACGCGGTCCTGGACCTCTCCTACGCCCTGCCCGAGGGCACCGAGGACTACGACGCGCGCAAGCTGCTGGAGTTCCAGGTCGGCCTGCGCCGCGCGATCGACGCCGATCCCGGCGCCGGTGACGAGCAGGGCGAGGTGGAGCTGGCCGCGCTCAGGATGGCTGACGTGGCACGACGGATCGGCCGGCGGCTCGAGCACTCAGAGCTCGATGATCCCCGCGCGGGCGCCGACTTCATCTTCGAGACGTTGCCCGGGATCGGGGTCACCGACCTGAGCCGCCTGCTCGGGGTGTCGACCAAGACCGTCAACGCGTGGAAGGCGGGCGGGCCGGTCACCCGTAACGCCAAGCGGGTGGTCGTGCTGGCCCAGCTCCTCAGCTACTTGCGCGCCTCGATGTCCCCGGCCGGGCTCGTTATGTGGTTCGACGCCCCGCGCCCCCAGCTCGACGGCGCCACCCCGCTCGAGCTGCTCAACGAGGACGAGGCCAACGCACGCGAGCTGCTGGTGTCGCTGGCCCGCGGCGCCCGTGGCCAGCTGGCGAACTGAGCCTGGGCGTCTTAGCGGCGAGTGGAGCTGCTACCGCCAGGCGTCCCCCGACTGGCCCCCGCTGTACCACGCCGCCGGCGAGCCGGCGCCATCGCAGATCTCAGGCCGGTGGCACCGGCAGGGCGAGGGCTACGCCCAGTACCTGTCGCTGGAGCCTCTTGGGGCGTGGGCCGAGCTCGTCCGCTACGAGGCGATCCGCACTCCCGAGCGCGCGCGCTCCTACCACCGGCGGCTCTGGCTGTGCTTTGTGCGCGAGACGGAGATCGCCGACCTGTCGACGTTCGACGCCTACCAGGAGTGCGGGCTGGATCCCGCGATCGCGGTCGGCGACCATCCCGCCGCTCAGGCCCTGGCCGACGAACTGCGCGATGCCGGCTATCGAGGCCTGCTGTCCCCGTCCGCGGCCCTGGCCGGGGCCACCAACCTGACGCTGTTCGGCGAGCGCTACGAGCGGGTGATGCTCGGCGGCCTTGACCGCTGGCCGAACCCTCGGCCGGACCTGTTCATCCCCTGTTCGCTGGTGGTCGAGGGCGGGCCGCCCGTCCAGCTCCTCGACGAGACGACGTTCGAGGGCAGGTCTCACCCGGGCTACCGCGCCTGGATCACCTCACGGCTCGGCGCATGACCTCGAGCGGCGCCTGACGGCCGGTGAACCGCTCGAAGCTGAGTGCCCCCTGGCCGACCAGCAGGTCCAGGCCGTCGACGGCCGCCGCCCCCTGCGCCCGCGCCGCTCGCAGCAGCGGGGTCTCTGACCGGGTGTAGACGAAGTCGACCACGCACCGGTAGTCACCGAGGTCGTCGGCCTCGACGGGCAGCTGCTCGAACGTCCGCTCGGGGTCGGTCAGTCCGATCGAGGTGCAGTTGATCAGCACGTCAGCCGCGCGCGGTCGCACCACCGGCGTCCCCCCGAGGTCCTGGCACAACGCGCGGGCGCGTTCCGCCGTGCGGTTCCAGACCCATACCTCCGCGGCGCCCGCATCCAGCAGAGCCCACACCGCGGCCCGCGCGGTGCCGCCGGCGCCCAGTACCAGCGCGGTCGTCTCGGCGGCTTCGAACGGCAGCGACGCGATCAGCGCGGGAGCGTCGGTGTTGTCGGCCTCGATCGACCCGTCGCTGAACACGAGCGTGTTGGCAGCGCCGATCGCTCGCGCTCGCGGGGTCGCCTCGGTGGCGAGTGCCAGCGCGTCACGCTTATGCGGGATCGTCGCGTTGACGCCACGGAACCCGGCCGCGGGCAACGCCGGAACGATCTCGGCCAGCAGCTTCGGCACCACCGGCAGCAGCTGATAGCGCCAGCGCTCCAGGCCGACCGCGATCAGCGCCGCGTTCTGCATCGCCGGCGAGCGGCTGTGAGCGACCGGCCACCCGAGGACGCCGAGGCGCCTCCGGTCACCCTCGGGCAGCACCTAGCAATGCTCCGGCGAACGTCCGCCGTTGGTGGTCCGCGCGTGCTGGTATCGCGCGACCTCAGCCTGGAACTGCGTGTAGGAGGACGCGAAGGCATGCTCGCCGTTGCCGCACGGCTTGACGACGAAGTAAAGGTAGTTCGAGTGCGCCGGGTGCGCGGCGGCCTGGATCGATGCCATCCCCGGGCTGTCGATCGGCGTCGGCGGAAGGCCCTTGTTGATCCGAGTGTTGTACGGCGAGGACGAGTTCAGCTGCGAGACCGTCAGCGGCCTGGAGTAGTTGCCGGTCGCGTAGCGCGTGGTGGCGTCGATCTGCAGTGGCATCCCACGCGCCAGCCGGTTATAGATGACCGATGCGATCAGCGGGCGATCGTGCTCGGTCTCGGCCTCGGCTTGAACCATCGAGGCGATCGTCAGCACGTCGTACGGCGTGAGCCGCTTGCTGTGGGCGTAGCCGAGGCTGACCTTGTCGAACCGCTGGCGGAACGTCTTGAGCTGATCGTCGACGAGCGCCGAGGCCTTGATCGGCTCACGCAACTGGTAGGTGGACGGGAACAGGAATCCCTCGAGCGAATTCGTCCCGTGCGGCGCGCCGTACCTCCTCGGATCCAGCAGCTTTGAGTGGCGCGTAGCGGCGTAGTAGCTGCCGTGGACCCCCTGAGAGTGCAGCAGTGCGTCGACCTGATGTCGGGTCTTGCCTTCGACGATCGTCAGGTTGGTGACCTTTGCCGCCGGGGGCGCCGTCGTCAGCCGCGTTAACACGTCTCCGTATCCCATCCCCTGATGCAGGTGATAGGTGCCGGCGCGTAGGTTGCCGCGGTCACCGGCCAGCGTGGCGCGGACCTCGAAGAAGAAGCTTGAGGGAATCACTCCGTCCTTCGCGAGGAGCTTGCCGACCGTGCCCACGCTCGAGTGCGGCGGGATCACCACGGTCACGGGCTGATGGCCCGTCGAGTGAAACGGCTGGAACGTCTCGACCAGGAACCAGATCACGACCCCGACGGCGACGAGCGCCAGCACCCCGAACAGGCGGCCGGCCCACGAGTGCTTGCGCTTCTTCTTGACCGTGCCGAACTCGGACGCGTGCCGGCGCTGGACGGGCCCCTTACGCCGGCGCCGGCGGGGCTCGCGGCGATTCTTGCGGGGCCCGACCGGCGCGGCGAAGCCGGCGCGTTCGGTGTGGGCCACCCGGCGGGTGCCGACGGGAACCTCGTCGTCCTCCTCGTCCCAGCCGTCCTCGTAGTCTTCGTCGTCGTCGGACTCGTGGGCGCCGCGCTCGTGCTCGGTTCCGCCGGCGAGCTCGCCGGTGCGAACGTCATCGACCCGGACCTCCTCGTCCTGATCGAACCAGTCATCTGGCTGCCACTCCTGGGTCTCCCCGTTGGCCGCGGCGTCGCCGGCGTCCGGAGTGTCCTGCACAGCGTCCCCAGGTTCGGCGCCATTGGACGGCGAGCCGTTTACGCCGTCGTCGCCGCGCTCGATGTCGGCCTCGCGCTCGGCGCGTCGCCGCTCGCGCTCCAGGCGCGCTGCCTCGCGCTCGGCCGGCGACCGATCAGACATTCTCGACCTCCACCCGGCTCCCTCGGGCGGCCAGCCAGCTCTCGAGCAGGTGCGCGGCGGCCCGCGAGTCCTCGCTGGCGCTACCGCCGGTCCGCTGGGCCAGCGCAGTCGTGAAGCGCTCGTCGTAGAGCTCGACCGGGACGTTGAGCCGGTGCTCGAGCTTGGACGCGAACTCCCGCGTCTCGATCGTCTGGGGGCTGTCTGTACCCGACAGTGACAGCGGCAGGCCGACGACTACGCGCGCGACGGCGAGCTCGGACACCAGTGCCCGCAGCCGGCCGAGGCCGCGCTTTGAGCCGGGCGCGAGCACCGGATCGAGCGGCGTTGCGAGCACGCCGGTCGGATCGCTCACCGCACAGCCACACCTCGCGCTGCCGTAGTCGAGCGCTAACACGCGCATGACCTTATCCACTCACCCGGCTGGGCCTTCGCCGCATGGCGCCGATGTCCTACCCGGCAAGCGCCTCGTCGATCGCCGTGCGTGCGGCCTCGATCGCGTCGGGAAGCTTGGCGACGTCGCGGCCGCCCGCCCGGGCCATCGTGTCGCGTCCTCCCCCGCCGCCGCCGACAACCGCGGCCGCGATCTTGACCAGCTCGCCCGCGCGCAGCCCGCGCGAGACCAGCGCCGGGGTCACGGTTGCGATCAGGTCGACGCGATCGTCGCCGGCGCTCCCGAGCACGATCACGGAGTCGCCGAGCTTGTTCTTGAGCCGGTCGGCCACATCGAGCAACGCCTTGCCGTCCGGAGCCTGGACCGCGGTCGTCAGCACCCGGAAGCCGTCGCGCTCGTCGGCCTCGGATACGAGCGCGTCGACGTCGACGCCGTTGCGCCCTCCGCCCTGGCGCGCGGCCCGCTCGAGCTCGCGCAACTGGTCGCGCTGCTGGGCGACCAGCTCGGGAACCCGGTGGGGCGGCGCGCGGAGCAGCTCGGCGGACTCGGCCAGCGCGCGATCATGCGCGCGCAGCAGATCGACGGCCTCGGGGCCGGTGAGCGCCTCGATCCGGCGCACGTTGGCCGCGCTGGACGTCTCCGACACGAGCTTGAACACGCCGATCTCCGACGTCGAGCGCACGTGAGTGCCGCCGCACAGCTCGCGTGAGAACGAGCCGTCGCCGACCTCGACCATCCGCACGATGTCGCCGTACTTCTCCCCGAACAGGGCCATCGCCCCGAGCGCCTTGGCCTCGGTGAGCGTCGTCGTCAGCGCCCGCACCGGCTGGCTCTCCAGGATCCAGGCGTTCACCTGGTCCTCGATCTCGGCCAGCTCGAGCGCGGTCAGCGCATTGGAGTGCGTGAAGTCGAAACGCAGCTTGTCGGGGCCGACGTAGGAACCAGCCTGGTGGACATGCATGCCGACCGTCCGCCGCAGCGCTGCGTGGAGCAGATGCGTGGCGGTGTGGTTGCACTCGGTGGCGTGGCGCGCCCGCCGGTCGACGTGGGCGTGAACGCGCTCGCCGGGCTTGAGCTCGCCGCGCTCGGGCTTGACCGCGACGACCTGGTCGTCGCCGAGGCGCAGGACGTCGATGACCGTGGCGCGGCAGTCGTCCTCGGCGCACTCGACATAGCCGGAGTCGGCGACCTGGCCGCCGCCGGTCGCGTAGAACGGCGACTCCACGAGCTTGACCAGCACCGAGCCGTTGTCCGAGCTGACCGCCCCGACGGTGGTGTCGCTGTCGGTCGTCTCATAGCCGACGAAGTCGGTGGAGAAGCCCGCGCCGCCAGCGAACGCCGCGGCCCGCTCGCGCATCGCCTGTCGGCTGGAGTCCCGGCCGGAGCTGACCCGGGCCCGCTCGCGCTGCTCCTCCATCAGGTCCTCGAATCCCTGCTCGTCGACGCCGAGGCCGTGCTCGGCGACGATCTCGAGCGTCAAGTCGAACGGGAAGCCGAAGGTGTCGTGCAGCAGGAACGCGTCCTGGGCGGAGATCCCCTCCTCGCCGTCGTCCCGGGCGCGAGCGATCACGTCGTCGAGCAGCTTCGTGCCCTGCTCGAGCGTGCGCCCGAAGCTCTGCTCCTCGGAGTGCAGCCACTTGTTGACCAGCTCGAGCTGCTCGGGCAGCTCGGCGTAAGTCGAGCCCATCAGTTCGGTCACGCGGCCGGCGTAGCTGTTCAGGAATCCCGGGTCCAGGCCGAGCGCGTGCCGGCCCTGGAGGATCGCCCGCCGGATGATTCGCCGGAGTACGTAGCCGCGGTCCTCGTTGGATGGGATCACCCCGTCGGCGATCAGGAACGTGCACGCCCGCCCGTGGTCGGCGAGCACCCGCAGCGCCTTGTCGGTCGCGAACTCCTCGCCGTAGCGCCGCCCCGAGAGCTCCTCGCCCAGCTCGATCAGCGGCGCGAACTCGTCGGTCTCGAACACCGTCGGCTTGCCCTGCAGGATCGACGCCATCCGGTCCAGTCCCAGGCCGGTGTCGATGTTGTTGGCCGGCAACGGCGCCAGCACGTTGACCGGGTTCTGGTCCAGCTGCATGAACACCAGGTTCCAGTACTCCAGGAAGCGCTCGTTGTCGCCGCCGGGAAGGTCGTCGGGCTTGCCGTGGTCGACGCCGCGGTCGAGGTACAGCTCCGAGCAGGGCCCGCACGGGCCGGTCGGCCCTGCCTGCCAGAAGTTCTCCGAGCGGGGGCACTCGACGATCCGCTCGCGCGGGACGCCGATCTCGAGCCACGCCTGGATCGCGTCCTCGTCGGGCCCGAGTCCGAGCTCGTCGTCGCCGGCGAACACCGTGACCCAGATGTCGTCGGGGTTGAAACCGAAGCCGTCGAGCGACAGGTCCCACGCGAACCTGACCGCCTCGCGCTTGAAGTAGTCGCCCAGCGAGAAGTTCCCGAGCATCTCGAAGAACGTCAGGTGCCGGGTGGTGGTCCCGATGATCTCGATGTCGACCGTGCGGAACGTCTTCTGGCAGCTGGTCAGCCGCGGGTGCGGGGGCCGCTCGATGCCCTGGAAATATGGCTTGAGCGGGTGCATCCCCGCGATCGTGAACAGCGCCGAAGGGTCGTGCTCGGCCGGGATCAGCGACGACGACGGCAGCCGCAGATGGTCGCGCGCGACGAAGAACTCGGTGAACGTCCTGCGGATCTCATCGGTGGTCATCGGACCCCTGAGTGTAGGCGGGGCCGCCGTTTCACTGCTACGCGGCCGGGCGCGCGATCGTCCCCCACCCGATCACGATCTCGCCGTCCATCAGGCAGGCGATCTGCCCCGGGGCGACGGTGTCGGCGGGCTCGTCGAGCTCGACGGTGAGCGAACGCGCGTCCTCGGGCGCCTCGTGGATCCGGGCGGGGATCGGAACCGAGTGATAGCGGAGCTTGACCCGATCCACGCGCGCCGGATCGCGGCGCAGTCTCGCGCCTCTCAGCCGCACCTCGCAGCTGCGCAGCGCCTCGCGGGGGCCGACCACGATCGTGTTCGTGTCCGCGTCCTTGTTCAGCACGTACAGCGGCTCGCCGCCGGCATACCCCAGACCCCGGCGCTGGCCGACCGTGAACCGGTGCTGACCCCGGTGGCGCCCGAGCACCGCGCCGTCGCGATCGACGATCGGCCCGACGCGGTCGCCAAGCTCGCCGTGACGCTCCAGGAAGCGCCCGCGGTCGGTCCCGGCCAGGAAGCACAGGTCCTGCGAATCGGCCTTCGAGGCGATCGGTAGCCCCGCATCGGCGGCGATCTGCCTGACCTCGGGCTTGGTCAGCTCGCCCAGCGGGAAGCGCATCCGCGCCAGCGAGCCCGGCGACAGCGCCGCGAGCATGTAGGTCTGATCCTTGGCGCGGTCGGCGGCGACTCGGAGCAGCGGCCCGCGATCGTGGTCGGCCTCGGCGGTGCGCGCGTAGTGACCGGTGGCCAGCGTCTCGCAACCCAGCCGGTCGGCGAGCTCGAGCATCGCGTCGAGGCGGACGTGCCCGTTGCAGCCGACGCACGGATTCGGCGTCTCCCCGGCGGCGTAGCCGGCGATGAACGGCTCGACGACGCCGGCCCGGAACTCGTCACGCAGATCGATCGTGAAGTGCGCCAGGCCCATCGAATGGGCCACGGCACGTGCCTGTGCCACGGCCGAGGCCGAGCAGCAGCTGCGCTCGGCGTCGTTCTCCGGGTCCGCCCACAGCTCGAGCGTGACCGCCACCGCCTCCCCCGCGCGCGAGCACAGCAACCCGGCGACCGCGCTATCGACGCCGCCGCTCATCGCCACCAGCGTCCGCCCGCCGGGCGCAGCCTCGAGTGTCGTGCGCGCGCGGACGGCCGCGCCGAGAGCGCGAGCCAGCGCATCGCTGGCCACCTCGGCAGCGTGCAGCTTTCCGGGACTTAGCCCACCGAGCTCGGCGGCGATCTCGCGGGGGCCGACGCGGGCGGCGTCGAGCACGCGTCGCCCGCGGATCAGCGTCACCGCCGCGCTGCCGGCGGCGGTGGCGGCGCCGCAGCCGTGCGCCTCGAACCCGGCGTCGGTGACCCGGTCGCGATCGACGCTGATCGACAGCGCAACGGTGTCGCAGCAGCTGCCGCCGTTCACGGCCACGGTGAATCCCTCCTCGGGGAGCCGGTGGTGTCCCTGCGGGGAGGTCAGATGGTGCTCGAAGGCCAGCGCGTCCACCCCCGCGAGGATAGAGGCGGTGCTAACGGCCCGCTCGACGCCTTCACGGGGGACCGTGGGACGTTGACCACGCCCCACATGACCACCGTCCCGCGGTCCGACCCAGGACCTTCCAGTGGGACGTTATGCAGGTCCCAGCCCGGCTCCGCGGGTCAGCGCAGCCGCAGGCCCAGCTCGCGAAGCTGCTGCGGGTCGACCGCGGCGGGGGCGCCGGTCAGCGGATCGCCGCCGCTGGTGGCCTTCGGGAACGCGATCACCTCGCGGATGTTGTCGCGGCCGGCCAGCAGCGCAACCAGCCGGTCGATCCCCATCGCGATCCCACCGTGCGGCGGGGCGCCGTAGCGCAGCGCGTCGAGCAGGAACCCGAACCGCGACTGGGCCTCCTCGGGGCTCATCCCGATCAGCTCGAAGATCTTCTCCTGGATCTCACGGCGGTGGTTACGGATCGACCCGCCGCCGAGCTCGTTGCCGTCGAGCACGAGGTCATAGGAGCGCGACAGCAGGCTGCCGGGATCGTCGAGGTCACCCGACGGGGCGGTGAACGGATGGTGCTCGGCGTCCCAGCGCTGCTCGTCGGGCTGCCACATGAACATCGGGAACTCGACCACCCACAGGATGTCGTGGCGGCCCTGCGGGATCAGGCCGAACCGGCGTCCGAGCTCGAGCCGCAGCGCGCCCAGCACCTGGCCGGCGGTTCGGATCTCGTCGGCGACGATCAGCAACAGGTCGCCCGCGGACGCCTCCAGCCGATGACCGATCTCGGCGATCTCCGGCTCCGACAGGAACTTGGCGATCGGCGAACGCCAGCCGCCGGACTCCACGAACGCCCACACCAGGCCCTTGGCCCCGTGCTGTTTGGCCAGCTCGGTGAGCCCATCCAGGTCAGCCCGCGACAGCTCGCGCGCGCCGGCGTTGATCCCGCGGACGACGCCGCCGGACTGCAACGCTCCGGAGAACACCTTGAACTCGGAGTTAGCGAGGGCACCGCCGAGATCCTTGAGCTCCAGGCCGAACCGCGTGTCGGGACGGTCTGACCCGAACCGCGCGACGGCCTCGGCGAACGTCATCCGCGGCCAGGGTGGCGCGGGCACGTCGAAGCCCTCGCGCGTGAACACGGCGCCCATCGCCGCCTCGCTGGTCTCGATCACGTCGTTCTCGTCGACGAACGACATCTCGATGTCGAGCTGGGTGAATTCGGGCAGCCGGTCCGCGCGCGCGTCCTCGTCGCGGAAGCAGCGGACGATCTGGTAGTAGCGCTCCAGACCGCCGATCATCAGCAGCTGCTTGAACAGCTGCGGCGACTGCGGCAGCGCATAGAACGACCCCGGCTGGGTTCGGGCCGGGACCAGGAAGTCGCGGGCGCCCTCGGGAGTCGACCGCGTCAGGAACGGCGTCTCGACCTCGAGGAAGTCACGCTCGTCGAGGACCTCGCGGATCGTCGCGATCGCGCGGTGCCGCAGGGTCAGCGCTTCGAGCATCGGCGCGCGGCGGAGATCCAGGGAGCGGTGGCGCAATCGCAGCGACTCCTCCACCGGGACGTCCTCGTCGACCGGAAACGGCGGTGTCTCGGCATCGTCGAGGATCTCGAGCTGCTCGATCGACAGCTCGATCTCGCCGGTGGCGATGTTCGGGTTGATGTTCTCGGGCTCGCGCCGGACGACCGTGCCCAACGCCGACAGCACGTCCTCGGAGCGCAGCGCGTGCGCCGCCTCGTGTGCCGCCGGGGCGGTCTCGGGGTGGAATACGAGCTGCAGGATCCCGGAGCGATCGCGCAGATCGATGAAGATCAGCCCGCCGTGGTCGCGCCGGCGGTGCACCCAGCCGGCCACCCGGGCCTGGCTTCCGGCGCGCTCAGCGGTCAGCTCGCCCGACCAGGCGTCGCGATAGCGGTTGGGCCTCGGGGCGTGCTTCACAGCCGGTGCCCTCGCAGGATCGTGGGGATCACGTCGTGCGGGGACATGTCCCGCTGCTCGCCCGACTCCATGTTCTTCAACGACGTCCCCTGTTCTCCGATGATCGCCACATATCTGGCGCCGATCCGGTCGGCGTGCCGCAACTGGCCCCGCATCGACCGTCCGGCGAGTTCGAGCTGGGCCCGCAACCCGGCCCGGCGTGCCTCGCGGGCCAGCCCGAACGCGGCGCGGATGCCGTCGTGGCCGGGGAGCGCGATGAACAGGTCCACGAGGTCGGGCTGGACCGGCGGCTCGCCCCCCGCCAGCAGCATCCGCTCAACGCCGGCAGCCCAGCCCGAGGCAGGCGTCGACGGACCGTCGAGCTGTTCGATCAGACGGTCGTAGCGTCCGCCGCCGCCGACGCCGGACTGTGCGCCCAGCGCGTCGCTGGAGAACTCGAACAGGGTCCGCGTGTAGTAGTCCAGGCCGCGGACCAGCGTCGGGTCGAGCTCATAGTGGAGCCCGGCGTCGTCGAGCAGTTCCCGCACTGCGGCGAAGTGCTCGGCGTCCTCGGGGGCAAGGCGGTCCAGCAGCTTGGGCGCGTCGCGCATCACCTCACGGGTACCACGATCTGAGGCGTCGAACGCGCGCATCGGGTTCAGGTCGATCCGGCTGCGGACGTCCGGCGACAGCTGCTGCTCGTGGGCGTGCAGGTACTGGCGCAGCTCTTCTCGGTAGTCGGCGCGCGTCTCGGGTGTGCCCAGGCTCGAAATCGTCAGCTTGACCCCCTTGACGCCGAGCGCGTCCAGCAGTTCCGCCAGCAACACGATCAGCTCGGCGTCGGTCTCGGGCGATGCCGAGCCGATCGCCTCGGCGCCGACCTGCCAGAACTGGCGGTAGCGTCCGCGTTGCGGCGCTTCGGCGCGGAAGAAGCTCGACAGGTACCAGAGCTTGACCGGCTGAGGCAGCTTGTGCATGCCGTGCTCGATGTAGGCGCGGCAAACCGGCGCGGTGCCCTCGGGACGCAGCGTCAGCGAGCGGCCGCCGCCGTCGTCGAACGTGTACATCTCCTTCTGCACGATGTCGGTGGCCTCGCCGACCCCGCGCGCGAACAGCTCGGTGGCCTCGAACGCCGGCGTCTCGATCCGCCGGTAGCCCGCCGCGCCGAGGATCCGCGCCGCCTCGCGCTCCAGGCGCTCGCGACGCACCGCGTCGTCCGGGAGGACGTCGTACGTGCCCTTGGGGGCTTGGATCACCGGTTCGTGGCGAGCTCGCGCAGGAACGGGTTCGTCGCCCGCTCACGGCCGAGCGTGGTGATCCCCATGTGTCCCGGGTACACGGTCGTCTCCGGCGAGAATTCGTCGACCAGCGATTCGATCGAGGACAGCAGCGTCGGCCAGTCGCCGCCGGGCAGGTCCACGCGCCCCACCGAACCCTCGAACAGGACGTCGCCCGAGAACAGCGCGCCCTCGCCGGCGAGCGCGTAGGTGACGTGGCCCGGGCTGTGGCCCGGGGTGAACCGCACGTCGATCTTGAAGCCGGCAAGCTCGAGCGTCTCGCCGCCGGCGACCGTGTGATCGGCCTCGTAGCTCTCGAACGGGCCGAACCCCGGCCACGGAACGTAGTCCATGATGTTGGCCAGCACCTCGCGCTCGAGCTCGGGGCAGTACACGGGCGCGCCCGTGGCCTGCGCAACTGGAGCGACCGCCCCGACATGGTCGAAGTGCGTGTGCGTGATGAGGATCGCCTCGACGGTGTCGATCCCCAGCTCGTCGATCGCTTGTAGCAAGCGGTCGGGCTCGTCGCCGGGATCGACGATCAGCGCCGGCGCGCCGTCAGCGGCGCGGACGAAGTAGCAGTTCTCCTGCACCTGCCCGACCGTGAACATCCGAACGTCGATCATCGCTTGGAGCGACCGCTCCCCCCGCCCTCGGCGCCTTTCCTGGCCTGGCGCCGGCGCCAAAGGGCCATCTCCAGGTAGTAGCCCGCGGGCACGTAGATCGCCATCGCGATCAGTGCGAACAGCGCTCCGGAGAGGATCCGGTTGCCGCTCTTGCTGGTGATGACCACGAAGATGAAGATGATCACCGCCGCCAGCGCCGCGCGGTTGAGCGCGGACTTCCAGGTCGGCGGCGTGTTCATCCGCCGCTCGCGCGCGGTCATCCGCGCCTGCTTCTTCTTGTCCTCCTGAGGAACGGGTCGCCCGGTCCGTCCCCGGGTCTCGATCGTGCCCGCGGCGTTCCCGCGGTGCTTGGTGCGGCGCTTGCGCTTGGTCTGGGCCATGGTCCTAGGGAGCTTAGTCTCCCTGAGGGTCGCCGGGGGCGAGAGCTTCCTCGATTAACCGCTTGTTGGCGACTTCAAGGTCGGCGGGGAAGCCCTCGAATGCGGCAGCGGGGGCCAGCCCGACGAGCTCGGCTCTCGACGGCGTGGCATGACGACCGATCTCGGCCACCACCTCGGCCGGCGATGTGGTCCGGTGATCCTCGAGGTTCATCGACACCTGCGCGACGTCGCGATGATCAAGCCACAGGCCGATCGCTCGCAGCGACGGCAGCCCCTCCTCGCCGCCCTCGCGGATCAGCGCTGCGATCGCCTTGGCGTCCGCGAGCGTGGCCGGCGGCGCGAGTTCGACGTTGAACGCGATCAGCGGCGGGCGGGCGCCGACCAGCACCGCGCCGGCGGTCGGATGCAGGCGCTGGGGACCGAAGTCGGGCACCTGCTCGCCGGTCCCGATCCGCCCGGCCAGACCCGCGATTCCGCCGGCGCGCAGCTCCGCTCGAGTCCGCCCCCCGGCCAGCTCTCCGTACAGGAACACCGGCAGCTCGAGCGTGCCGGCCAGCCGGTCGGCGAGCACCAGCGCCTCGGCGCAGGCGGCGCCTCGATCGGCGTCCTCCAGGTAGACGATCGGCGCCACGTCGATCGCCCCCACGCGCGGATGGATGCCCTGGTGCCTGACGACGTCGACCTGCTCGACCGCGACCTTGGCGCCATTGAGGACCACGCTCGCGAGCCTCCCCGGGGCGCCCGCGATCGTGTACACGCTGCGGTGATGGTCGGGGTCCTCGTGGACGTCGAGCAGGCCCGGGCCGAACGCGGCCCGAAGCGTCCCGATGGTCGCCTCCTCGCGGCCCTCGGAGACGTTGGGGATGGCCAGCAGCGCGACGGTCACGCGTCGATCAGGCGAGCGCGTAGCGGCCGGCGTCGAGCACCGTGGTCCCGCCGATCTCGAGCGTGGCGTCGAGGATCACCACGTCGAGGTGAATCGGAACCGAGACCGTGCCCGCCGAACCCCGCACTGGCCCCGAACGCGATGTGGGCGGTGCCGAGGATCTTCTCGTCCTCGAGCACGTTGCCGGTCAGGTGGGCGCGATCGTTGGTGCCGATGCCGAGCTCGGCGATCGTCGTCCCCAGCTCGCCGTGCGCCTTCAGGCGGTCCAGGTACTCCGGACCCAGCCCGCATTCGGCGGCGACGATGTGGCCGCCCTCGACGGTGAGCTTTGCGGGCTCCTTGCTCAGCCCCAGCGGCGACAGACTCGAGGCGACGATCATGCCCTCGCCACTGACCGGGGCGATGAACCCCTCGCCGCACGGAAGGTTCCCGAACGCGCCCCGCTCGGTGAGGTTGCCGTCGTCGGCGACGCCCGGGCGTCCGGTCAGGTCGAGCGTCAGATCCGAGCCCAGCGGACAGGTGAGCCGGGCCGAGGTCGCCGACTCGAGCAGATCCGCTAGCCCCCGGGACCGGGCGGTCATCGTGTCGAAGTCGACGGCCATCACCCGCCCGAGCATGTCGGCGGTGACTCCCGGCATCGTGGCCCCGCGGGCTCCGGCGTCGCTGGCCCGCTTGCGGGCGGTCGTGTGGCTGAGCGACCGGGTGGTCGGGGCGATGAACACGTCGCACTCGGCCAGCGCCGCCGCCAGCATCCGCGGGGGCTCGGTGCCATCGGTGGCGCGCTCGTCCATCACGGCGAGCACGGCGTCGGCCGACAGATCGCGAGGCCTCGTCGCGGAGCGCCTCGCCGATCGATCGCGTCTCGGGGTCCACGATCACCAGCACGCTCTCGCCCGCCTGGACGCCGAGGCAGCGACGGATGACCGTGCTCACGGCCTGGTGCAGTTCGGTCATGCGCAGCGGATCATATGGCGGCCCGTCAACCCGTGCCGTAAAAGCAACCAACTAGACTGGCTGGGCCCTCGCCGGAGTAGCTCAGTCGGTTAGAGCAGCGGAATCATAATCCGCGTGTCGGGGGTTCGAGTCCCTCCTCCGGCATCGTCGCGTTTGCAGAAAGCTTGCCGACTTACGGGAGCTGGAAGCCGCTAGCTGGCTGACAAAACAGTCCAACCAACGGCCCGGAGCCAGAAGCCGGCTTCGAATGGCCGACCACCTAAAGTTCGAGCTATCTCGGCCGGAAGCGACGGACGCGATCCGTCCCGACCCCCCAAGAGGTCGTTGCCGCTGCCCGCCAAGTGGACGGAATGACGCTCGCCGAGCGGTGGGAGGCCGTCGCGGACGATGGACTCACGCCGACGCCGGAGGACCCACCCACGCTGGCTGAACATCGCGGCCGGCGTGCGACCCCGGACGAGCTGCGGAGCTTCATCGCAGGCGAACAGGGGCGGATCCTCGCCGAGACCGCGCGCGAACGCGCTCGGTGAGCGCCGAGCGGTGGTTTACTCCAGCCGAGATCGTCGAGGTGCGGCCCGCCAGGAGGTCGACTACGTTCTCGTCGGCGCGCTTGGCGGTCGAGCGTGCGGGGCACTCTGGTCCCGCTGATCGACGGCAAGCTGCTGGCGGGGATGCAGATCGGCAAGTGGCAGACGCGAGCCGGCCGCCTCGACATTCTCAAAGGAATCCCGAGCGCCGAGAACGCCGAGGCCGGCCACCAGCAGCTGCGCGCCACGGCCCGGCCGCGAACCGTATCCAGCAGCTCGATCCGCAGGCCTCCGCCTCGCATCGTGTACAGCCCGGCCTCGCGGCCGATGCGCGTGACCCGCTCGGTGGCGCCGCTGGTTCTCGCAGATGTAGACCAGCCCGCTGCTGTAGCCCATCGCCAGGCTTGGTGGTGTTGCATCACCGCGAGCAGCCGCAGAGTCCTCGTAGCCGGTACGCCGACCTCGAGCAGACGTACCCAGCGTCGAGCTTCGCCACGAGATCGGGCCGCGAACCTCATGTCCAGCCTCGTCTCCAACCGTTACGAACGCGCGTCGATGATCGTCACAGCAGCAACCCGTTCTCGCGTAGGGAGAGATCTTCGGCGACGACATGGCCGCGACCGCGATGATCGACCGCCTCATCCACCACTCCGAGATCCTTTGCCTGAAAGGCGACAGGTACCGGCTGCGCGGCAAACAGCTCGACCCGCGCCCCGCCCGCCCGGAGTGAGAACAGGGCTACAGCTGCACGAAGACCGACTTGGGCTCCAGGTAGGCGCCTAGCCCCGCGGCGCCGTGCTCGCGGCCGACGCCTGAGGACTTGAAGCCGCCGAACGGTGCTGCCGCGTCGACGATGCCCCACGCATTTACATAGACCGACCCGGCGCGCAGCAGGGTGGCGAGGCGGTGAGCGTTGGAGATGTCGCGCGTCCACACGCCAGCCGCGAGGCCGTACTCACCGTCGTTGGCCCGCTGAGCGACGTCCTCGAGCGACTCGTACGGCTGCGCGACGAGCACCGGCCCGAAGATCTCCTCGCGCACGATTCGCGCACAGTCGTCGGTCGTAGCGAACAGCGTCGGCTCCACGTAGTACCCGCCGTCGCCGAACTCGGTCTTGCCGCCAGCGATGAGCTCGGCTTCGGAGCGACCCACATCGATATAGCCGGTGACGCGCTCATGCTGCTCGGCCGAGACGAGCGGCCCCACGAACGTATCCGGGTCCAGGCCCGGGCCAGGCACTGTCCGGCTCGCCTGATCGGCCAGTGCGTCCACCACGTCGTCGAACATTTCCTTCGGCACGAGCAGCCGGGACGCGGCGTTGCACGCTTGACCGCTGTTGTAGTAGATGCCGGTGAAGGCGCCCTTGACAGCCCGCTTGACGTCGGCGTCGGGAAGCAGGATGTTCGGCGACTTGCCGCCGAGCTCGAGCGTCACGCGCTTTAGCGCACGGCCCGCGCGGGCGGCGATCTCCCGCCCCACAGCGGTCGAGCCGGTGAACGCGACCTTGTCGACGGCGGGGTGGTCGACGAGCGCCGCGCCGGTCTGACCGTCGCCCGTCACGACGTTGAGCACGCCGGCCGGGATCCCCGCCTCGAGAGCAAGCTCGCCGAGCTGTAGCGCGCTCAGCGGCGTCTGCTCTGCGGGTTTAAGCACGGTCGTGCAGCCGGCGGCCAGCGCGGGGGCGATCTTCCACACCGCCATCAGCAGCGGGAAGTTCCAGGGAATGATTTGACCACAGACGCCGACCGGCTCACGCACGGTGTAGCAGAGCACCTCGCGCGCGGAAACCGGTACGACAGCGCCCTCGATCTTCGTTGGCCATCCGGCGTAGTAGTCGAGGTGGGCCACGGACTTGGCGACGTCGACCGAGCGCGCGAACGTGACCGGCTTACCATTGTCCAGCGACTCGAGCTGTGCCAGTTCCTCGGCGTGCGTCTCGATCAGCCCGGCCAGCGCGCCGAGCCGGCGCCCGCGGTCGGCGGCGCTCATTCTGCGCCAGTCCGAGCCGTCGGCGAAGGCGCGGCGCGCCGCCGTAACGGCGCGGTCAACGTCCTCCGCGCCTCCATGACTGACCGTGGCCAAGCGCTCGCCGGTCGACGGGTCCGGGGTGTCGAAGGTCCGCCCGTCAGCGGCGGACACCCGCTCGCCGTCGATCAACAGCGGATGGCTGTCGGCGGCGAGGAGCTCGCGGACGGGATCGACGATCTGTGTGGCGGTCACGGGGTCCTCCTGCTGGTCAAGATGATTCTCAGGGCTTCGATGTCAGTGCGGCGGCCTCGTGAATCTGAGCACCCACCTTTGGCGCGCGAGCTCTCGACCCGCCCCGTCGCGACGGCATGCGCAATGTCTTGCGTTGAATGTCGAGCGCGCTTTTTGGCGCGGTACATCTGCGGAGCGCGAGTCGCCCTTAGAGCCATCAATTCACCCTATACCACGCCATCCGCCACGGAGCTGCGACGAGTCCGGAACGACAGTTCCTCAGCGGGAAGATCAACGATTTGGCCGTCAACTTCCCGACACGGCCGTTCTCTCTCCCCCAGACAAGCGCAACCCATCGCGACCGGCGACTCTCGAGCACACCCAAGCGAGGGACTTGCCCGATTGCCCAGCCGAGACTGCTCGTGATTCATGAAGTAGCGGGAGTGAAACCGGCCGGCTGTCTGTGATCGACGCGCGATGAGGGCACTACCGACTGCGCGCCCGGTACCTTGCGGACCGTGATGACCTGTGCGGCCACTGCTGGCGCTTAAGGTGCGTCTGCAAGTGGATGTATTGGAGCACGAGCTGTTGCGGCTGGAGCCGCTTTCGCGCGAGCATGTTTGCGGCCTGGAGCGAGCGGCGTACGGCGGGGCGGCCTCGTTCAGTTTTGCGCTGGTCCCGACGCCGGAGACCGTCGCGGCCTATGTCGAGCGCAGCCTCGCCCGAGCAGCAGCGGGGGACTATCTCCCTTTTGCTCAGGTAGCCGCCGATAACCGGGTCGTCGGGCACACCGCTTTTCTCAGCCCACGGTTTTGGCCCCACCGCGACGCGCTGCTCGCCATCGAGGTCGGCTCCAGTTGGCTGGACCCAAGCGTGCAGGGAACCGCGATCAACACGGTCTCCAAGCTGCTCTTGTTCACCCATGCGTTTGAGTCGTGGACGGCCTCGCGTGTGGATATCAAGACCGATGCCCGCAACGCCCGGGCAAGGGCGGGGATCGTTGCCGTCGGTGCGATGTTTGAGGGAATCCTGCGCAACTGGCAACCATCCGCCGCGCCTGGCGAGGATGGACAGCCGCGCGACACGGCCATGCACTCCATCCTCTCCGCCGAGTGGCCAGCGACCAAGCAATTGCTGAAACAGCGGATCGAGAAAAAGGATCGCGCACCGCGATAGCGCCTGGCGTGGCGACCGGTCCAAGAGGCGCCGCCCCGGATTTCGTCCGCCGTATCACGACGGGTATTGCGACGGCTGGCAGGTCGACCGCAAGAGGATCAGCGGTTCTGGCGCGATGAAGGCCTGCTATGACCTCACCGCCGATGGACGCAAGCGCCTCGGCGCCTCAACCGCGGCCATCGTGCCCCTCGCGGATGCACCGCCCCGTGTGGGCAGTTTGGATGGGCGCCCGGTCGGGCGGCAGGGGACGTCCGCTCGATCGCGAGCCGGCTCCGCTGGAATATGCTGTCGCGGATGAGCGCTCCCAACGGTCCGATCCTGATCGCGTTCGACGGCTCGGCCGCCGCGCGTCAGGCGGTGTCGGATGTTGCCTGGTTCGCGGCGCCTCGACGAGCGCTCGTGCTCACGGTGTGGGAGGCGGCCTTGGCCCACGCCATGGTCGCCGGTTCGCCCGATGCACGAATGGCGCCGACTGTGGATCCCGCCACTGTGCTCGATGTCGATCATGAGCTAAGTCGACGCGCCGAACGCATCGCCGGTGAGGGAGCCGAGCTCGCCCGGTCGCTGGGCTTGGATGCCCAACCCCTGGCGATGCCGGACGGTGGCGACATCGCCTCCACGCTCGTCGACTTCGCCCACGAACACGATGTGGCGGCGATCGTCGTCGGCTCTCGCGGCCTCAGCGGGCTTCGCGCAAGGCTGGAGGGCAGCACGTCGAAAGGCGTTCTGAAGCGCGCCTCGTGCCCCGTGCTCGTCGTGCACCAGCACGGTGACTCCGGCTGAGCTCGAGCCGCCCGCAGGCTTCACCGAACAGCATTGATTGCTTCTCCGAAGCCGAGGTCGCGACTGGCGCCTTCAATACGGGACGAGCCGCCGCTACGGCGCAACCACAGCCGCCCGCCTCCTTCCGCTGCGTCACGCTCAGGTTCACGTCTCCTCGACCCTGACCCAGCTCAAGCCGAACACGCTGTATCACTACCGGCTGATCGCACAGACCCCGAAGGCTCCCACGTCACAGCTGCGATCAGCTACTGAGCCAGGCCGGGTTTCGCGGAGGCTCCGAATCGAGGACGATCTGTCCTCGGGTCAGGAGAACCTCCAGCGATGCCACGAGGACGGAGGTATCCACAGGAGCTGATCGATCGCGGGGTCCGGCTGGCGATTGAGTCGGGGCGGCCGAGCTCGACCAAGACCGAACGAAGTGAGCGCGTTTATCGATAGGCATCGCGAGCGTTTCGGGGTCGAGCCGATCTGCCGGACTCTGGGCGTGTCGGCGTCCGCGTATTACAACCGCGCCACCGGCGCACGGTCTGTCCGCGAGGTCGAGGATGAGCGGCTGCTGGCCGTGATCGGCGAGACGCACAAGGCCAACTACGAGGCCTACGGCTACCGGCGCACGCGGAAGGCGCTCCGGCGTGCCGGCGAGACCGCGCCGCGCTGCCGGGTGCAGCGTCTGATGCGTGCTCACGGGATCCAGGGCGCCAAGCGCCGCGGGAAGCCGTGGCGCACCACGATCCCTGACCCTGAGGCGCACCGCCGCCCGGATCTGGTCAGGCGTGACTTCACCGCACAGGCGCTCAACCGGCTGTGGGTTGGCGACCTGTCCTACCTGCGCTGTTGGGAAGGCATCGTCTACTTCGCGTTCGTGCTCGACGTCTACTCGCGTCGTGTCGTCGGCTGGCAGCTTGCCTCCCATATGCGCACCGACCTCGTCTTGGATGCGCTGCGGATGGCGCTCGGGACCCGCCAGCATGGCGCCGACTTCCGGCTGGTCGCACACACCGACAGAGGCAGCCAATACACCTCGGCGGCCTACACCCAGGTCCTCGACGACCACCGCGTTCTCGCGTCGGTCGGCTCGGTCGGCGATGCCTATGACAACGCGATGGCCGAGAGCTTCCTGGACAGCTTCAAGACCGAGCTGATCGCCGACCGCGTCTGGCGCACCCGTGCCCAGCTCGAGCTCGCCGTCGTCGCGTACATCAGCTGGTTTAACCACGACCGCCTACACGAGTCCCTCGGCGACATCCCGCCCGTCGAGTTCGAGGACCGCCACCCGCCTAACGAGATACGACCCCTCCGGGGCCGTCTGCGCTCTACGGTTCAGAACGAGCACACTGACAACAGAGAAAAAGCCTACAAACCCAGTCTCCGTGAAACCCGGTCCGGCTCAGAGGGTTCGTTCTTCGCGTTGTTGGCCGAGCACGGTGATCGGGTTGTGCGTGATGAGGACTTCGCTGAGTGCTATTCGCTGCGGATGGGTCGTCCGTCGATTCCGCCGTCCCTGTTGGCGAAGGTGTTGTTGTTGCAGGACCGGACCGGAGTGTCGGATGAGCAGGCGATGGAGTGTGTGGCGTGGGATCTGCGGTGGAAGGTCGCGCTGGGGCTGCCGGTCGATCATCAGGGGTGGCATCCGACGTCGTTGACCAGGTATCGCGCTCGGCTGTTGTTGCACCAGAGGGAGGGGTTGGCGCTGGAGAACACGCTGCGGTTGGCGGAGGAGCTCGGGATGCTCGATGGGACGGCGGAGCAGATCATCGATTCCACGCCGATGCTCGGGGCGGCGGCGACGCAGGACACGGTCAGGCTGGTCCGCCACGGCGTGCGGAAGCTGATTGACGCCGTCAGGGCGGCTGACGAGGATGCTGGCGATCGGTTGGACGCGGGCCTGGAGTTCGACTATCAGCGTCCGGGTGAGAAGCCTGACTGTCGCTGGCGGGAGAAGGCTGAGCGGGAGCGGATGCTCACTCGTGTGGCGCAGGACGCGGAGCGGGCGCTCGAGGCCGTCGAGCACACTGACGGGCTTTTGGGCGATGAGGCGGTGAAGGCGGCCCACGATTTGTTGCGAGAGCTGATCGGCTAGGACCTCGACATCGACCAGGACGGCGTGCCGCGGCTGCACCGCGGGACGCGGGGTGACCGGATCGTCTCGACCGTCGATCCGGAGATGCGCCATGGCCGCAAGAGCGGCTCGCAGCGCTTTGACGGGTATAGGATTCATGCCGCCGCGACCAACACCGAGGTCCCGCTGATCGCTGCTATCGACGTCACTCCTGGCGGTGATCAGGATGGCCCGCAGGCACCCGGGCTGATCGATCAGCAACCCGAGCATCGCCGACCTCAGCGGCTGGTCGGGGACACGGCATATGGCAACGGTCCGGTGCGCAGCGAGCTCGCCAAGCGCGGTGTCGATGTGCTGGCGCCGGTGCCCGAGGCGCCGGTCCCGGAGGGACGGCTGGTCAAGCGTGACTTCCAGATCGACCTGCAGACTGGAATTGTCACTTGCCCGGCTGGGCACAGCGCACCGATCCAGACCCAGCCATCCGGACAGCGACGAGCGTTGTTCTCAAAGGTCCTCTGCCGCGGCTGCCCGCTCAGATCGCATTGCATCGGTCCTCGGATGGTCCAACAGAAGCTGCGGATCGCACCCCACGAGGAGCTCCTGGTCGCTGCCCGAGAAGGGCTCGATGACCAAGCCACAGCCGAGCATCTCCGCCGAACAAGACCGCGGATCGAGCGGCTACTCGGACTGCTGGTGCATCGATACGGCGCCCGCAAAGGCCGCTATATCGGCAGCGCAAAGAGCCGATTGCAGGCCGCCTGGGCCGCCGCCCTGGTCAACCTCAACCCGATCGGACGGCAACTGATGACCCCAACCGCGTGAAGCCGGCCACTCGACGAAACCGCGATCCGATCGCGGCGGCGCCGTCCCCACCCAGCACACCGACCACGCCGCCCCCCAAGCCCAATTACGAAACTGACTTCTTCAGGAGTCTTCTAGCGTCCGGTCAGCGAGCCCGGCCTCGTCGCTGCAGCTCGCGTATGGCGCGTCGCCGCGCGGTCCCCGCCCTGACGGCCTCCGGGATCGCGCCGAGCCGGATCGCCTCGGCGCGCTTGTCCTCGGTCAAGTCATAGTGGTCGCGGTCCGGACGACCGGGCCGGGACTGGAACCATGCGCGTCTCAGCCCGAGGCGTCCGGCGAACTCGTGAAGCTCGTGCAGCGTGTCGGCCTGCAGATGACCTCCACCGCTCCAGCGACCCCAATCGCCGGCGCAGAACGCGTCGTCCACGTACACGGCCATCGCCCGGGTTCATATCAGGCGGCCGGGCCTGCCGCCGGCTATGTCACTAAGTAGCCGGCGGCCCGACCGTGTAGCTGTACGGGATCACCGCCACCGTCGGCTGATGCGGCGTTCGCGTCGCCGACGTGTTCGTAGTGACGGTCAGCTGGCCGCTGACGACGGTTCCCGGCGCCGCGGTAGGCGTCAGCTTCAGCGTCACCAGCTCGGTCACACCCGCGGGGATGTATGTGCTCACGGGCGCGATATCGGACTGGTTGGACGAGAACGTGAACGTTCGCCCGACGCCGGTCGTGTTCGTCACCTGCAAGCTCACCGATCGCGACGAGCCCTGAGCGATGGTCGTCGCGCTCGACGACGGCAGCGACACGGGCGTCACAGTCGGGTCGTTGAACGAGACGTTCCCGTTGATGACCTGGCTGAACTCCTTGCCGCTGGTGGTGAGGTTCAGCACCACCACGATCAACCACCTGCCCGCCACCGGGTTGGCGACCGACAGGTTGGCGCGAGCAGTCGGGGTCGTCGACCCGACGCCCTGCAACGTCGTCGTCGGCGTGGCGTCCGCGACCACCTCGGCCCCGGACGGGTCGAACAGCTCGTAGGTGTACGGGTTATCCGGGCTCGCGTCAGCGGTCCTGAACGACACGCTCATCGACTGCTGACCGGCCGGCACGTCGACGAAGAACAGCGAGTTGGGCGAGCCCTGATTACGGCCGACGCTCGTCCCCATCGTCGCCTTGAACGTCCCACCGGACGGTGGGATCAGCGTGCGCGCGAGCACCGGCACCGACGCGGTCGCGCCGTTGTCGGCCGACAGCTGAACCGACAGCCCGCGGTCGCCCGGAGCCGCGGCCAGCGGCACGTTGATCGGCACGTTCGCCGAGCTGTGGCCCGGGATCTTGACCGTCCCGGCGCCGGATCCCGACGTCGTGTAGTTCTGACCAGTGACCTGGAACGACATCGACCCCGTGTACGTGCCAGGCACGTTCGGGGGCTCCTGCAGGTGCGAGCGGCCGTTGCCCCAAAGGATCGTGGCCGTCCACTTCCCCGGCATCGGGTCGGTCACCTCGGTGTGCTGGATGTTCGGCACCGATGGGCGTGCGCCCCCGCTGCCGAAGTCATACGACACCTGGGTCAGCCGGCCCTTGGGGTCGGTGAGGATGTAGTAGAGGATGTTCGAGTTGGTCGGATCGGGCCAGATCATGTTCGCGTTGAGCCGATCGACTCCGCTGGGCACGTCGAACGTGACCGGCGTCGCGGCCGGTGCTCCCTGCGCGGGTATCGGCGTGCCCGCCGCCGGGGCCGACACGGACTCGGTCACGGTCGGGTCGAGCTGGCGCGCCGCGCCCAGCTTGCGCAACTTCGCGGTGACCTTGGTCGCCGCCGACGACGCGTTGTAGACGTTCAAGTGGCTCGACACCTTCGTGCCACCGGCGCCCGACACGTCGAGCTGCGTCGGGGTGGACACGAGCGTGGGGGTCGCCGTGGCCCCCGGCACCGTGGTTCCCGGCTCCTGCCGGGCGGCGTTGACGGCCGCGTAGATGTTGACCAGGCCGGCTCCCTGTTCACCCGCAGGCGCATCGATGTCGGCGGCGGTCCCGTCGAGGATCTGCATGACCATCGCCGGCGTCGGGCGCGCGCCGTTGTGCGTGTCCGAGTAGGCCTGGATCACATCCGCAGCCGCACCGGCCACGAACGGAGCGGACTCGCTGGTGCCTCCAAACGCCTCGGTCAGCGTGTTGGTGGGGCATGAGCTCGTGACCAGGGGGCTGCAGGCCGCCTCGCCGCCGTAGCCCGGCGCGACGAGGTCGACGAACTTGCCCGAGCCGCTGGGCATCGAGAACGGCTGGCCGACCCCGGTGGACGACAGCGTCGCGATGTTGTCGTTGAGCCAGCCGTCGTACCCGTAGGCCTGGGCCAGCAGCCGCAGGTTGGTGTTCGCGCCGACCCCGATCACGTTCGGGTCGTCGGCCGGGGCGATGAACGTGTTGTCAAAGCCCTCGTCGCCCGAGGATGCGACGACGGTGACGCCGGCCTGCACCGCCGCGTCATCCGCCGCCCACAGCAGCGAGCGACCGCCGCCCGAGCCGTAGGACTGCGAGATCACGTCGGCGTGGAGGTTGGCGACTGCGTTCTCCATCCCGGCGATGATCGACGACTCCGACTGGCTGACCGTCGCCACCTTGATCCCGCCCTGGTTGCTGACCGTCGCCGCCGGGTCGACCAGCGACAGGTCGACGAGCGTCGACCCTGGAGCGTCGCCCTTGAGCACGAATGTGCAGCCCTGCGGCATGTTCGAGAACGGCAGCTCGGACGCGTACTGGTAGGTGACGGTTCCCTGTGCGGCCACCGACGACGCGTCTCCGAACCACTCGTCGAGCGACGGGTCGTTCGGGATGTCGTTCGGGTTGTAGTCCGGAGCGTCCTCGACCACGTGCTGGCCGTTGGGCCGCGTGAAGTTCGGGTTGCCGGCCAGCTCGTTCATCCCGTCGATCGCCACGGTCACGCCGTTGCCGTCGGCGATCGGCTCGGCCTCGTCGGCCCCGGGGCCCTCGAAGTGCATGTCCGCGAGCGCCTCGGGCTCGACCATTGGCTTGTTGGGGTTCTTGGTGCACTTCGCCTGCGAGGGCACCACGTTGCTCGCGGCTGCGGTCAGCGGGACCGTCTCGGTCACCTGCTCGTCGGGCAGCACCTGTGACACGTTGCCCATGCTCGCCAGCTTGTGCGCCTCGTTGGCCGACACGTTCGCCGCGACGGCGTTGACCAGCGTCAGCTGCCGAAGCCGGCTCCCGCCCGAGTGCTTGATGCTGGAGACGATCGGCGCCTGCTGGGCGGAGTCGACCGCCCGACGTTGCCTCAGGCCGTGGGCGAGGCTGATGCCCTTGTTGGACTGCTTGAGCAGCACAATCACGTGGCCCCCGCCGGCGGCCGCACTGGCCAGCCTGGCGCGCGCCTGCCCGCGCACCGCCGAACTGGGGTGCGCGACCGCGGCCGCGTGCTCTTTCGCCCGTCGAACCCGCCGGGCGCGGCCGTTGGCGGCCACGACGCCAACGATCGCCACCACCGCCAGGACTCCGACGAGCACCATCGACACCAACCGCAGGCGACGCATCCCAACCTCCTATTTCGGGCGCCGTGCCTTCCCCTGACCCGGAGCCTCTGCTTCAGTTGCACCGCGTCATATCACAGCGGATGGGCGGCTGGCGCCGGTGAGGCGCACCAAGCGTCGAAGTTGTGCAAGCTGAGCCGGTGACCTTGCACTGAAAGTCATGTCAACACCGCTAATCCCCGGAGGTAGGAGATGTCCGACAGCTACACGGTGATCAATCTCGGCGACGTCGAGGACGCCGCCCCCGGCAACGGGTTCGGCGATCGATGGGAAGCGCGTGTTGCGCGCACCGCGCTGGACTCCGAGCAGACTGGCGTCACCCACTTCCGGCTGCGAGCGGGCAGGCGTTCGCCGTTCATGCACCGCCACCAGTCGGCCGAGGAGATCTACGTGATCCTCGGCGGAACCGGACGCGCCAAGCTCGGCGACGAGATCATCGACGTCGCGCCGCTGGACGCGATCCGCGTCCCAGCAGCGACCGCCCGCGCCTTCGAGGCCGGCGACGACGGCCTCGAGTTCATCGTGTTCGGCCCGTACCGCCCCGGCGACGGCGAGCCGGTCGATGACCCGTGGGTTCAGTGAGGCGGCGCGCCGCCGAACCTGCGGCGGTCTGCACAAGTTTGCGTGAAGGAACCCCATAGAGCAGCCAGAATCGGTTGAGAGGCCTAAGCCATGGGGACAGCACTGCCGACACCGATGGCGACAAGTTCAGCTCGCGATCGTGAGGATCGGGAGCAATGAGGCGCAACCGAGGCAAACCGTTGCTGTCGATCGGGCCCCCGCGACGACGGCGCAGCACAGAGCGAGACTGGGGTCACGACACGCGGGTGCTCGAGGGCATCCCCGATGCCGTCGTGGCCGCCGACGCCGACGGCCGGATCGTGTTCGTCAACGCCCGCGCCGAGGAGCTGTTCGGTTACGCGCGAGCACAGCTGCTGGGCCAGCCGGTGGAGATGCTGTGGGCCGAGCGCGTGCGCGAGCTCTACACCAGCAACATGGAGTGGTTCTTCGCGACCCGCGGTGAGCTGCACTTCACCACCGAGGCGTACGGCCTGAAGGCCGATGGCTCCGAATTCGTCGGCGAGATGAGCTGGGGCATCGTCGACAGCTCCGCCGGCCCGATACTGCTGGCGGTCGGGCGGGACGTCTCGCACCGGCGGACGGCCGAGACGCGCCTGCGCGCGGTCGCGGCGATCAGCGAGCACGCGCTGGCCGGCGCCAATCTGGTCGATCTCGCCGCCGAAGCGGTCGAGCTGATCCACACGTCGCTGCCGGTTACGGGAGTGGAGGTCAGGCTCGCCGACCGCAGCGTGATGGCCTCGTGGGGCACCGTTGACGCGCGGTGCATGCGACTTTCGATCGGTGTCCGCGACGAGCTTGTGGTGAGCTTTCATCGGGACGTCGACGAGGACGAGCTCAGCCTGGTGCGCAACGTCGCCGACACGCTCTCCGCTGCGCTGGACCGCCGCCGCGAGGAGAATCTGGTCCGCCACCAGGCGATGCACGACCCGCTGACCGGCCTCCCCAACCGAGCGCTGCTGCGCGATCGCCTCGACCTGGCGCTGGCCCGCTCACGTCGCGGGCTACGCCCCACCGGGGTGATGTTCATCGACCTGGACAACTTCAAGCAGATCAATGACACCTACGGACACGCCACTGGAGACGCCGTGCTGATCCAGGTCAGCTGGCGCCTACAGGAGGTCGTCCGGACCGTGGACACGGTCGCTCGCCTCGGCGGGGACGAGTTCGTGGTTGTCTGCGAGGACATGGATCAGGACCTGGCGGTGGAGCTGGGTCAGCGGCTACGGGAGGCGGTCCGGTCCCCGGTGAACGTCGACGGCATCGAGCACGAGTCCTCGGCGAGCATCGGCATCGCCCTCAGCTTCCAGGATTCTCAGGCGGTGCTCGCCGACGCTGACGTTGCCGTGTACCGGGCCAAGGCCCAGGGCGGCGACCGCGTCGAGCTGTTCTGCTGATCGACCGAGCGCCCCGATCGCGCCCGAGCACGCCCGACAACCGCGTCACAGACGTCTATCCGGACGTGACGCTGCCCGACCCCGATACCTGTCGGGTCAGCGACGGATCGCCGCGGTAGCGGATGTCGCCGCTTCCGTTGACGGTGGCGTCCAGCGCCCGGACGGCGTGCACGTCCGCGTCGCCGCTGCCGGAGACGCTGATCGCGGCGGACTGTGCGACGACGTCGCCTAGGCCGAGGTCGCCCGAGCCGTTGACGCCGGCGTCGAGACGATCGAGGCGCCCCTTGGCGTCGACGTCGCCCGATCCGTTGGTGAGCAGGCGCAGGCTCCCGCCGTCCAGATCCGGCAGGCTGAGGTCGCCGGAGCCTTCGATCCGGGCGCCGTCGAGCCGGGGCGTCCACACCGTCACCGTCGCGTCGTCGCCTCCCAGCTCGATCGTGCCCGACGAGTCGCGGCGCCCGACCACCAGCGTGCCGTCGTGCACGCGCGTGATCACATCGTCCACGCGATGGCGGCCACCCTCGACCGTCAGCGTCCGCGAGCTGCCGTGGCGGACGACAACATTGGTCGAGCCGTCGAGCTCGACGTTGTCGAAGTGACTGACCGGGCGCGTCTGCACGGTGTGCGGCCCGTCGGTCTCGACGTGGACACCGCAGCCCGCGGCCACGATCCCGGCGAGCAGCGCCAGCGCGGTGGCGGCAAGGAGTTTGGCGTGTTGGACCATGACGCCCACGCTACGGCGCGGGTTGTGCTGTCGGTATGGGGCCAGCGGGCGAGTGCGGGTCGGGTTCTCCCTACCATCGGGGACGATGCCCGAGCCGTATCGCCCGCGCCCGATCAGCTTCCTCCGGCAGGTGCAGCTAAACGACTGGTCGCTGAAGCTGTACGGGATCAGCGCGCATCGATCTCAACCGCCGGAGACGCTGGTGCGGGCAGCCGTCGAGCGGGTGCCGTCGGTGCTCCCGGCGATCGGCGAAGACATCCCAGGTCACGGATGGGTGATCGTGCACGAGGCCGGCGACTACTGCTTCGTGCTGGTCACCTGGATCGCCAACGAGAACGAGATCCACCAGCACATCCTGTTCAGCCCGCTGGAACACCCCGAGCGGCTAGAGCCTCTTCCCACTCAGGCGATCGGGTGCGTCTGGGAACTCGCGGTCACGGACTTTGAACGCCGTGCGTGGCTGTCGCACGTGCTGGCCAACCCGGACGGTCCCGACCTCGAGGGCTACGCGGCGCAGCGACTGAACACGACGGTCTAACCGACGACCTGGTCGAAGAACTCCAGCGGCCCGGCGGCCGATCGCAGCTCGTCGGTGATCTGCCCGTCGACCAGCACGAACAGCATCCGGACCGGGCGATCCGAGCGGTTCTCCCAGGCATGGTTGGTGCCGCGCTGAACGACGGCGTCGCCCCGCCCGACCCGCGTCTCGGAGCCGTCGTCGAGCAGCAACCAGGTCTCCCCCTCGAGCACGATCCCAACATCGAGCGTCTCGGTGCGATGCATCGGCGACGCCGCGCCCGGCTCCATGTCGGTGTAGCGGATCATCACGCCGTGGGGCGGCGGCGGCACCCGGATCGGGCGGTCGGTCGACTCGGGCTCGGTGGCGGGGATCTGCACCGGCATCCCCTCGGTCACCCAGATCTCGTGGAACGCCGCGGTCCCGATGTCGGTCGTCTTCGGCGACGACGTATCGGACAGGACCACCGACTTTCCCGACGCATCGTGGCCGGTGACGATCCGTCGCGGAGTGCTCATCGGCGCAGCCTATCGGTCAGCCTGCGGGCGCAACCGGGGTCCCCGGCCCGGCGCTTTCGAACGAGACGACCTCACGGTCGAGCGGCATCTCCAGCCGGTGGGTGCTGACCGGCGACGCCGGTCGGAACGGCAGCTTCCCGGTCGGCTGCAGGCCGAGCACGTCGTCCCAGATCCGTTCGGTGACACGGCCGAGCAGCCTGAAGTGCGTGAACACGAACGGGGGGCTGTCGGTCGGGAAGAACGTCCGCGTGGTCATCACCTGGAAGTGCAGGTGCGGGACGGTCGAGTTGCCGCTGGTGCCGATCAGGCCGAGCACCTCGCCCCGCCGCACGTGCTCGCCGAGCTTGACCTTCAGCGAGCCCCGATCCAGATGGGCGTACAGGAGGAACACTCCCGGCGACACCTTGAGGACGATGTGGTTGCCGACCGTGTCCTCGATCGGCGGGATCGGCGGCGGCTTGGGGATGTCGGGGTTGTTCGGGAGGCCGTCCTGGATGTCGACCACCGTGCCCGCTGCCGACGCGAGCACGGGCTGGTCGTAGGCCAGGTAGCTCTTGAGCTCCTTCGGGTCGCCAACCCACGCCTGATGTTCGGAGTCGACTCGATACCAGTCGATCGCGAATCGCTGCGGCACCAGCATCCGGCCGTTGAGGCTGCCCAGGCCGCGCCGGTGGTGCGTGTCGTCGGCGCAGCAGCTGTCGCTGGCGTACCAGTCGCCGTTCCCGACGGGCGCGCTCAGCACCACCGGACGATGGCGGACTGTCTTCACCGGCGTGAGCTCCTGGCTCAGCGACTCCGGTGCCCCGGGCGGCGGCGACACGAACGACGCCACGATTCGATGGTCGAGCCGCGCCGGGACGGCCGCGTAGCTGGGGACGACGACGTCCAGCCAAACGACCGCTGCCTGCGAGCCCGCGATCGTCGTGGCTGCGGACGACGCGGCCGCCAACGACGCCATCGGATGCCTGAGCAGGTCGCCCTCGACCGACTCGCTCGGCTCCGCTCCCCCGACCGGGTTCATGTTCCTGGCCAGCGCCTCGCCGGACAGCCACAGGAGCACGTGGTGGGTGCGAGCATCGCGGACCTCGAGCTTGTCGACCCTGATCTTCGCCCTGGTCATGTCGGTGAGCACCAGCTCATAGGCGATGTGGACGCGTCCGTCGGTGGCGGCCACCGGCGCGGGGTGAGTCAGCACCGAGGCCGAGAACAACGAGAACGCGGTACCCGGTCGAAGGCCGGTCGGCGCCGCCGCCGCTGAGCCCGCAAACACGCCCAGCGACGCCGCGGCCAGCACCCCGGCACACAATCGAATCAGTCGTGGCATCTGACGTCCTCTCGTCTCGGTGGTTCGCGCTGACGATCACGATGCACCGTGGTGTCCAAACGCACATCGTGGCAATCCCATAACCCGATCCCCAAGATTTCGCGGCCACCCCCTAGACCGTTGCCGGTTCACCTGTGGATCGCATGCTCAACGTCCCGGTCGACCCGGTTCTGAGACACCGTGGGGCGTTAGCCACGTCCCACGTGATCAACGTCCCACGGTTCCGCCGAACGGCCTCGCGTGGGACGTTAAGCAGGCGAGCCAACGCCGTCACAATGAACCCATGGCCAAAGGCACCGCACGCCGAATCCGGGTCGAGGGGAAGCTCGACGATCTCAAGCTCAGAGAGCGGATCCGCTCGCAGGCCCGCGAACTGGGGCTGCTCGGCTGGATCCGGCTGGACGACGGAAGCCTCGGCCTGCACGTCGAGGGCCCCCAGGCCGCGATCGAGCGGCTGACCCAAGCGCTGGAGGCGCTCGACGGAGCGAAATCGGTCTCTGAGACGCCGGCCAAGGTCGAGGGCCACGAGCAGTTCGCGATCCGGGGGATCCCCGCCGGCGTGTTCGTCGTCCAGGAGCACCAGGCGACCGCGCATCACTTCGACTTCCGGCTCGAGGTCGACGGGGTGATGCGCTCCTGGGCGGTGCCGAAGGGACCGTCGCTGGACCCGACCGTCAAGCGATTCGCGGTGCAGGTCGAGGATCACGACCTCGAACACAACAAATTCGAGGGCCCGGCCGGGCGCGGCGGCGTGATCATCTGGGACCGCGGCTCATACGAGCAGGGCGGCCGAGTGCCGTGGCCGGAGGCGATCGAGCGGGGTCATGCGGTGTTCGTGCTCCACGGCGAGAAGCTCCACGGCGGGTTCGCGCTGCAGCGAACCCGGGCCGGCGAGAAGCCGCAGTGGCTGCTGGTCAAGCGGCGCGACGACCACGCCGAGCCGGGATCCGACGTCGTCGCCGAGCACCCGCAGTCGGTGCAGAGCGGCCGGACTCTGGCGGAGCTGCTCGACGGCTGAGCGGCATGATTGACGCCGTGAGCACGCTCCGCGCCGACCAACTCGAGCACGCCCCCGAGATCGCGCGCGAGCTCGAGGCAGCGGGCGCCCGGACGGCGATTGTCGCCGGCAGCGACACGCACGGCCTGCTTCGGGGCAAGCGCATTCCGATCGGCGAGCTCCCGGCCCACGCCGAGCACGGGATGCCGATGTGCGAGGTGATCTGGGCGCTGCCCGTCGACGAGTCCGAGCCGGTGCAGGCCCCCGCCGGGTTCGCCGGCTGGTTCCCACAGCCTGGCTACCCCGACATCCTGGCGCTGCCCGACCTCTCGACGCTGCGCGAGCGAAGCTGGGAGCACGGCGCCGCGCTGGTTCTGTGTGACTTTGCCCGTCCCGACCGCACGCCGCTCGAGCTGTGCCCGCGGACGATCCTGCGAAATGTCGCGACCCGAGCCGGACGGCTCGGGCTCGAGCCGCTCGTCGGAGTCGAGCTCGAGTGCTACCTGCTGGAGGAGACCCCGGCCACGGTGAAGCGCAAGCACCCGTCGCAGCTCACACCCGTCGACGGCGAGCAGCGGGTCTACGGCGTGTCGGCCGCACACCGCCTCGAGCGGTTCGCGCGGCGGCTGCACGAATCGCTCACCGGGCTCGAGATCCCGATCGTCGCCTGCCACCCCGAGGAGGGTCCCGGTCAGCTCGAGATCGCGATCGGCCACGCCGCGCCAGTGCTGACCGCCGACCGCACGGTCCTGCTCAAGCACGCGACCAAGGCGCTGGCCGCGCAGGAGGGCCTGGTGGCCACGTTCATGGCCAAGCCCCGGTCCGACTGGGCGGGCAACTCCTGCCACCTTCACGTCAGCGTCCGCGCCGACGGCCGCGACGCGTTTCGCCGCGCCGGCGGACCGTCGCAGATGATGGGCAGCTTCATCGCGGGCACGCTCGAGCACATGTCAGAGCTCACCGCGGTGATGGCGCCGACGATCAACTCCTACCGGCGGTTCGTCCCCCACTCCTGGGCGGGCACCACCGCGACCTGGGCGATCGATAACCGCACCGCCGGGTTGCGCGCCGTTCACCACGACGAGGACCTCACGCGCGTCGAGCACCGGCAGGCCGGCGGCGACGTCAATCCGTACCTGGCGATCGCCGCCTACCTGGCGGGCGGCATCGACGGAATCGAGCGCGATCGCCCGCTTCCCGCTCCGGCCGAGGGCGACATCTACGCCGACGCCGGAACCCCATCGGCGCTGCCGCGGACGCTCGAGCACGCGCTCGATCTACTGCAGCGCAGCGAGCTCGCGCACGACTGGCTGGGACCGGAGTTCGTCGCCCACTTCGTGGCGATGCGCCGCGCGGAGCTGGCCGCCCAGGCGGCGGCGGTGACCGACTGGGAGACCGCACGCTACCTGCTCGCGCTGTGAGGTCCGCCGACGCCACATTGCTGCTGTTCGATATCGACGGCACGCTGCTGACCGACGCAACCGGGCCGGTGCGCGACGGCATCCGCGAGGCGCTCCAGCGCCATCACGGCGTCGACGCGACCCGGATGAGTCGGCCGTTCTCCACCTCTGGGCGCACCGACGGCGAGATCGCTCGGGCGATCCTGCTCGACGCGGGGGTCTCGGCCGCGCGGATCGACGAGCTGGCGGCGGATGTCCGCCGGACGTGTTGCGAGGTCTGCGCGCAGCGCTACCCGGATGATCTGTCGGCCCACGTGATCGACGGGATCAGCGAGCTGCTGGCGTGGCTGGCCGCACGCGACGACGTCGTCGTCGGGCTGCTGACCGGCAACTTCGAGTGCGTGGCGAAGCTGAAGCTCAAGCGGGCCGGGATCGGCCGGGCGTTCGCGTCGGGTCCGGGCGCGTTCGGCTCCGACGCCGAGGACCGGGCCGCGCTCCCCGCGATCGCCCGGCGCCGCGCCGCCCCGGCCGGCTCGCCCCACCCCCGCGCGCACACGATCGTGATCGGCGACACCCCGAACGACGTGGCCTGTGCACGGGCCGACGGAGTGCGCTGCATCGGCGTGGCTGCCGGCGCGCATCGGCCCGCCGAGCTCGCGCAGGCCGGGGCCGATGTCGTCGTCCGCGACGCAGCCGAGCTGCGGCGAGCGCTGGCCGTGCTGTTAGACCGACCCGACCCCGCCGCGGGCGTGTTCGAGACGCTGGCCGTCGCCGACGGCACCATCCAAGCCCTCGATCGGCATCTCGAGCGGCTCGACGGGTCGGTGGCGGAACTGTACGGCCGCAACCTCCCCGGCGACACCGCCGACCGAGCGCGGGCCGCCGCGCGAGCGCTCAGCGGCCGTCACCGGATGCGGATCCGGGCTAGGCCCGCGCCCGAGGGGCCGGTCGTCGACATCACCACGGAGCCATACGCGCCATCGGACCCCGATCGCGTCCACACGCTGACCCCCGCCGTCGTCCCCGGCGGGATCGGTCCCCACAAGTGGTGTGACCGACGGCTGCTCGACCGCCTGTCGAGCGCGGGATCGGTGCCGCTGCTCGTCGAGGCCGATGGCGAGCTGCTCGAGGCCGCCTGGGCCAACGTGTGGATCCTCGAGGGCGAGCGAGTCGTGACCCCGCCGGCCGACGGCCGGATTCTGCCCGGGGTGACGCGAGCGCTGCTGCTCGCGAGCGCGACAGACATCGGGCTCACCGCGGTCGCGGAGCCGCTATCGCTGGAGCGCGCGCGCCGAGCCGACGCGATCTTCGTGACCTCGTCGTTGCGGCTGGTGGCGACCGCCTCGCTCGACGACAGCCGCCCCGGTCCGGCCGCGAGGACGACGGTCGGAGCTATCCGGACCGCGCTGCAAGCGGTCGGTTGGGAGCGGGCGCCGGGGCCTCGCTGACCGGCGCCACGGCCGAGCCAATCGCTGCTGCCAGGGGCCGTGCCTTGACCAGCGCCTCCTCGAACTCGCGTTCGGGGTCGGAGTCGGCGACGATCCCGCCGCCGGCTCCCAGCCACAGATGGCCGTCGCGCAGCTCGAAGGTTCGGATCGCGACGTTGAGCTCGAGCCCAGCGACCGGGCTGGCGTAGCCGATCGCCCCCGTGTACACCTCGCGCCCGGTGCTCTCGAGCTCGGAGATGACCCGCATCGCCTGCACCTTGGGGGCGCCCGTGACCGATCCGGGCGGGAACGTCGCGCGCAGCAGCTCGCCGTCGCCGACACCCGGCCGCAGGCGCCCGCGCACGCGCGTGACCAGATGCCAGAGCCCGGGGTGGGCCTCGGCGTCGGGCAGTCGCGGCGCCACCACGCTGCCGTACTCGGACACCCGTCCAAGGTCGTTGCGCATCAGGTCGACGATCATCACGTGCTCGGCAGCGTCCTTGCTCGAGGCTCGCAGCGCGGCCAGCGCCTCCCGTGCGCGCCGTTCGTCACGCGGGCGCCGCACGGTCCCCTTGATCGGCGCGGTCGTCACGTCTCGCCCCTCGCGCCGCAGGAACAGCTCGGGAGACAGGCTGGCGATCCCGCCCCACGGGGTCGCGAACGTCGCGCCGTAGGCCGGGTCGACGTGGTCAAGCGCGCGCGCGAACAGCTCGGTGGCCGGGCCGTCGTACCGGGACTCGAGCCGCAGGCAGATGTTGGCCTGGTAGATCTCGCCGACCTCGATCCGCTCGCGGCAGCGCCGCACCGCGGCGAGGTGATGCTCGCGGCCGCCCGGCGCCAGTTGCAGTGGCTCGGGCGGCTCGTAGCGACCCTGAGAGAGCGGGCGCGACAGCGTCGTGCGGACCGCCTCCAGCCGGCCGGCGATGCGGTCCTCCGCGCCGTCGCCGACGAGCGCTTCGAACCACCAGCGCCCGTCGGGATCGAGCCTGAGCAGGTGGTCGTAGTAGGCGAGGTGGAAGTCCGGCAGCGGCACCGGACGCGGCGGCCCCTCGGGCAGTTGCTCTATCCGGCGGCCCAACCGGTATCCGAGCCATCCGAACCAGCCGCCTCCGACCGCGCCGGCCGGCGCACTCCCGTCGACGTCGGGCACGGCATCGAGCGTGAAGAACGGGTCGGCGTCCGGCTCGGCGACGATCAGCGGATCGGATCCGACGATCGCCCCGCCCCCGGCCCAGTGGCCGCTCAGCGCGAACGGCCCGGGGCGGTCTGCGAGCGCCCGCAGCACATCCTGCGGCGCGAGCGCGCAATCAAGCGAAACGCGCCGGAGTTCGGCAGGACCGGTGGTCAGAGATGGGGAGGCGCCGGGGAACGTGCTGTGCAGCGTACCCCGGCGCCTAACCCAATCTCCGTGTACGGACTCCTAGTCCGGCAGCGCGAACGCGAACAGCGCGGATCCACCGGCCTGCGCCAGGGCGCCCGGGTAGAACCCCTCGGTCCACGCACCGTAGCCGACCGGCACGGCGATGAACTGCTGTCCATCGACGCTGTAGCTGCAGGGGCTCGAGTGATGGCCGCTGCCGCACGTGTACTCCAACAGATGCTCGCCCGTCTCGGCGTTGAACGCGTGGAACTTACCCGCGGGGTCGCCGTTGAACACAAGGTCGCCGGCCGTGGCCAGAATCGACGCGGTGCTCGGGTACTCGTAGGTGTAGCGCCACTTCTCCTGTCCGGTGGCGGGATCAAACGCCGAGACGTAACCCGATACGTCCTCGGTGTCGACCGCGACGCCGGCGCCCCAGTACGGGATGCTCTCCTTGAACTCGCGCCGCCGCCGCGTAGCCGTTGCGCCGACATCCGCCACCGGCGCATAGAACAGGCCGGTCTTCGGGCTGTAGGCCGCGTGGGTCCATTCCTTGGCGCCGGCCGGGCCGGGCCAGAAGTGGACCGGGTCGCCCTCCGCCTCGGGGTACACCTTGGCGGTCACCTTGCCGTCGGCGTCGATCTCGCCCCAGGTGATGCGGTCGACGAACGGGACGACCCGGATCAGGCTGCAGTCCGTGCGATCCAGGACGAAGAAGTACCCGTTCTTATCGAAGTGGCCGGAACACTTCCGGCCGTCCATCTCGAACAGGATGTTCTCCATCGTCGAGTCGTAGTCCCACACGTCGTGCGGGGTGTACTGGTAGTGCGCCTTCTTCTCGCCGGTGTCCGGGTCGACCGCCACCACGCAGTTGGTGAACAGGTTGTCGCCCTCCCGGACGCCCCCGTCGAAGTCGGGGCACGGGTTGCCCGTGTTGAAGTACAGGAGGTTGAGGTCCTGGTCAAACGTGGGCGTGGTCCAGCAGTTCGCGCCGCCTCGCTGCCAGGCTTCGCCGTCCGACGGCCATGTCTCAGATCCTGGCTCACCCGGCTCCGGGATCATGTAGCAGCGCCACACACGCTCTCCGGTCTCGAGCTTGAACGCGTCGGAGTGGCCGCGGACCCCGAACTCGCCGCCGGAGCTTCCAACGATCACCATGTCCTTCACGATCAGCGGGGCCACCGTCGCGCTCTCACCGGCCCGGACGTCGCCGTACGGCTGGTCCCAGATCAGCTTGCCGGACGTGGCGTCTAGGGCAATCACATGGGCATTGAGCGTGGTCATGAAGACCTTGCCGTCGGCCACTGCGCAGCCGCGGTTGACGTTGCCACAGCACAGCCGCACGTCGTACGGGGACGCGCGGTGATAGCGCCACAGCTCCCCGCCCGTCTTCGCGTCCAGCGCCCAGAGCCAGCCATCCCAGCCCGTGACGAACATGATGCCGTCGACGACGAGCGGGGACGCCTCGAACGAGTATGTCGACGCACCCGAGTGCATCCCCGTCGACCCGCACTGGAACACCCACGCAGGCTTCAGCTTGCCGACGTTGGACGTGTTGATCTGATCGAGCAGGCTGTAGCGCTGCCCGTCGTAGGCGCCGTAGTAGGTGATCCAGTTGTGCGGCTCCGCCTCGCGTGCCTTGAGGATGCGGTCGTAGTTGATACCACTCGCCACCGGGGGGGCCGTGCCCACGTAGCCGGGGCTCAGATTCCTGAAGTCAACAGCCTGGCCTGCGTCGACGTAGTCAGTCTCAGTTGCCATGCGTCGCTCCTTTCTACGGTCGGGGCTGGGGTGGACGGTCGAGCCTGGCCTCATCAGGCACATCGCCTCCGACGACGATCGTGCCGGTCAGACCGCCGCCCTCGTCGTTTCCGGTCCGGGAGCCGTACCAGTAGTAGCCCGGGCCGTCCAGCTCGAGCGTTGCGCTTCCTTTCGAGAAGTTCACCAGCCAGATGAACTTTGAGTCCCCGTTGCACGGCAGGACCGCGCAGTGCGAGTTGTTGTCGTCGTTGATGATCTCGAGCTCGAGCACACCCCCATGCGGGAGGACCAGCACGCCCGGGTCGAAGACCAGCTCGTCCATCGGGATTCGGACTGTGGCGTGCATCTTGCCGTCCGATCCATCCTCGGCTACACCCACGTTTCCGCGTCCGAGGATCCGCCCTATCGTCACCCCGTTTTGTTTTGCCAGCCCGTCAATAACGTCCTGTCCAACAGTGGCGGCCACGGCTTGCCCTCTCCTTCTGTCGGGGAGTAAAACGCAAAGAACCTAACAGCGGGGGAGTTGCGATATCAAGCTAAATGTCAGCGATGCGACAGATCGGTAGCAGTTCTTCGCCGATCTTTAACCGGCTGCTTATGTTCAGCCCAGCGAAATCGCTGCTACGCCGGCCACCCGGAGGTGATCCAGCGCGGTCCCGGAGGCCTCGCGGATCCTGAGCGCGTCGCTCAGTGCAGCGTGGCGCCCCCCGCTGAGCCCGTCGGCGAGCAGCGCGCCGCCGTACGCCGCCGCGCTCGCGCGGCCGGGGACCAGCGCCACGACGGGCGCGACGTCTTCCAGCATCGACCTCAGCGCTTCGACTATCTGCGGCAGCCGTGCCAGCCGCCCCGAGACGACGATCTCGCCCGGATCGGCAGCGATCGCCAGCAGGCCGCGCACCGCCTTGGCGGCGGCCTCGAGCAGCGCGGTCCAGCCCTCGGCGTGCGCCGGCGAGGACCACAGCGTCGACAGCTCGCCGGTCGTGCCCGCGCCGGCCGGATCCAGGGCCCCGCCAGTGAACAGCGTCCGCTTGCGCAGCGCCGGGCCGAGCAGATACGCGAGCTCGCCGTCGAGCGCCCCGGCGGCGCGCGCGCCCAGAGGACCCGAGGATCCGCCGAGGCCGTCGACGATCTGTCCGTCGGCGATCGCCAGCGCGGCGGTGAACGCGCCGCCGAGCTCGAGCAGCACCATCGACGCCTCGCCGACGGGGAGTCTCCGCCGCTCGGACTGTTCGGCGATTGCATACGCAGCGGCACACACCTTGTCGGCGGTGCCGATGTCGATCCGGTTGTACTTGCGGTGGGGAGGTACCGACGGCAGGTGGATCACGCCGGGGCCGAACACCACCGGCAGTCCGCTGGCCACGAGCGCTCGCAGCAGCGTGCGCAGTCCCCCGACCCCGGCGTCGGCGCAACGCTCGTCGGGGCGCACCAGCACCATCTGGGCCAGCTCGGGCTCACCGACGTCCGCCGCCGCGACCAGCGGCAGCCCGTAGCCGCTGGGTCCGTATACCAGGTCATAGGGGCCGTAACGGGCGAGCGCGTCCAGCAGCGGACCGGGATCGTCGCTCAGCGAGCCCGTCTCGAACACCTGCTCGACGACCGCCTCGCCGTCGTCCAGCACGCACAGGTCAAACGAAACCGTACCCGGGTCGACCCCCGCTACCCGAGGCATATGATTGGGCGATGAGCAAAGAGCGCACCTATAGCGACGACGAGATCCCCGCCAAGCTCTCCGAGCTCGGCCTCGACGAGTGGTACCTGGAGGGCGACTGGATCCGCCGCAAGTACAACACCGACGGCTGGCCCACGACGCTGATGGCCGTCAACGCGGTCGGATACCTGTGCGAGGCGGCGGGCCATCACGCCGACCTCAACGTCACCTGGGGCAAGCTCTGGGTCAAGCTGGCCACGCACTCGGCGGGCGGCATCACCGACAAGGATTTCACGATCGCACGCAAGATCGAGGACACGATCCTGTGGCGCCCCGAAGCCGACAGCGCTCTCGACGGGCCGATGGGCAAGTTCGTGTTCTCCAAGTCAACCGCGGGCTCCCGCGACTGACAGCGCCCGGCGCGGCCGGCGCTCACAACGTCTCGAGGGCGACGTCGTAGACGCCCTCGAGATTCATCACCGTGCCCTTCTGCTCGAACATGCGCTGCACGCACTTCTTCTGCAGCTTCATCTTCGGTCCGCCGACCGCCAGCGCGCCCAGCTTCTTGACGCCGTCATCCTGCTCGAGCTCGTCGTCCCGAGCGACGCCCTCGACGCCGACGGGCTCGGCCGCCGAGTAGTCGACGACCACCTCCATGCCCTCCTGCGACCAGCCGCTGCGGCGCAGGATCTGGATTCCCGCGGGCCCGGCGGCGAACACCGCCACGTGGCCGGCCAGCGCCGCGTCGAGCTCGTCGCTGGAGTCCGGCTCGGTGACATCGAATCCCGCCTCCTGCGCCACCGGGATCCCGGACGCGCGTCTGAAGTTGCCCTCGAACACATCGGGCGGGAACGTCAGCACCGTGACTTCCGCGCCCTCCCGGCGCAGCAGCTCCGCTGTCCGCAGTCCCACCGGGCCGACGCCGATGACCGCGGCGCGGTTGCCTTCCAGCTCGACGGCCTTGCGGACCACCGCCACGGCCGCGGCGGCGGTGGTGTTAGAGCCGTCGGAGTCGAGCATGATCGACGGCTTGAACGGGTCGAAGAACAGCTTCTGGGCCGCCTCGAACACGGCCTCGCCGTCGCGCACCTTTGACCCTCCCACCCAGAACGCCGTATTGGCGAGGCCGTCGGGACCTCGCGGGAACACCGCGCCCTGGACGACATCGTCGAGACCGTCGGCGGTGATCGCGCCGAATCCGAGCACGACCTCCACGCCGGCGTCGTAGGCGGCGATCGCATCGAACGGGCTCGGATGCGGGTCGGTGTCGAGTTGGATCAGGATCGTCTTCATCGAAGGTGCCACTAGAGGTCCTCTCGTCGAGGTTCGGGGAAGCTCAGGATCCCCCAGTCCAGGGGGCCCTCCTGGCGATAGCTCTTACCCAGTCCGCGGGCGATCGTCGCCTTCATCAGCTCTTTGCCCAGATAGAAGGCGTGCGAGGCCTCGTCGACGTCGAGCTGCTCGAACACCGCGTACATGTTGGTCTCGCGGATGAACCGGTCGCCGTTGAATGCGTACAGCCAGTCGGCGTCGGCGAACAGCCGCCAGTTGCGGTCCGAGATCTGGCCCTGCATCGTGCGCAGCTCCTGCTCGGAGGGCGCTCGCCTCGACTCGTCCTTGCTGGTGACCAGCCCCGAGTCGATGTGCTTGGGCGGCCGCGCCTGGCGCTGGGCGACGTGCATGATCTGCGCCGCCAGCACGGTCTCGCGCACCACACCGCGGGCCCACCCGATCACCTCGGTGGTCAGGACCGCGCCGATCCCGACCTCCTGGCAGAACCCGATCAGCAGCGCGGTGACTCCGGTCGAGTCGGCCTCGGTCAGCTCGGTCAGGTTGCCGATCCCCATCAGTATCTCGGCCTCCGGGTGGCGCCGGCGAACCTCGACGTAGCGGGCCAGCGACGCCGCAAACCCCGAATTGATCGGCGCCAGGATCGAGTCCAGCAGGTACGGCTTGCCCAACCGGTCCATGTGCGCGGCGATCGCGTCGAGACCATCGAGGTCCTCGGGGTCAGCGGTGATCAGCACCGGCGTCGCGCGCAGCTGCTCGGCCAGCGCCGATCGTGTCCGGGGTCAGGCTGAGCACGTAGTCGACACCGGCCGCGTCGGCCATGCGGATGTGCTCGGGGTCGAGCGTGTCGATGCTGACCGACAGACCGCGCTCGCGCAGCGCCATGATCGTCGCCGGACCGTCCTGCAGCCACGAGCGGTCCAGCGACAGCCCCAGGTCGACCACGTCCGCCCCGGCCTCGCCGAACGCAATCGCGCGATCGATCACCTGTTCGCGCGACAGCGACTGGACGTCGTTGATCTCGGCGAACACCTTCACGTCGCGCGGACCCAGCTCCGCCGCAACGGCCTCTCGGCCGTACCACTCCGGCAGCGCCCGGACGTCGGCCGGTCCCTTGCGGACCGGCAGCCCGGTGGCCTCCGCGAGCGTCTCGACGTCGCCCTCGCAGAGCCCCGGGATCACGATGTTGTCGACGCCGTCGGGCGTGGTCAGCCGTCTGGCGATCCAGCGCGTGGTCATCAGCGCCGCGACGCTGATGTTCATCACCGCGATCTGGTGATCCAGGTCGAGCCCGTCGAGCACGGCGCGCAGCGCGGGCTCGGCCAGACGGCCGGTCACGAACAGCGTGCTAGGGCTCACGCGCCATCAGCCAACCGCGCCGCCGTTGACGTTGATCGCCTGACCGGTCACAAATGCCGCCGCCGGCGAGGCCAGCCATACCGCGGCGCCCGCGATGTCCTCGGGCCTGCCCCAGCGGCCAAGCGGGATCTCGTCGGCGACCCGCTCGTAGAAGTCTCGATCGACGCCGGACCCGAACGCGGTCTCGACCCACCCCGGGCACACGACGTTGACGCGGATAGCGGGGGCCATCGATCGCGCGAACGACTTCGAGAAGCCGAGCACGCCGGCCTTCACTGCGGCGAACAGCTCGGGGTTACCCCCGGCCATCCCGTCGATCGTGGCGCGGTCCCAGCCGATGTTGACGATGCTGCTCCCGGGTCGCATCCGGTCGGCGGCCAGCCGCGAGCACCGGATCGTGGCCTTCAGATCGACGTCGACGAGCACCTCCAGCTTGCGCTCGGCCGGCCACCCGGCGGCCTCGCCGGTGAGCACATCGGCGCCGGCGTTGTTGACCCACACATCGACGTGCTCGAGCGCGTCAAAGGCCTGCGCGACGATCGCGCGGCAGCCCGCCTCGGTACCGAGGTCGGCCTGCAGCAGCGGATGGTCGCCGCCGAGCTCCTGCGCCAGCGCCTCGGCGGCGTCGGCCGAGCGGCAGAAGCCGATCCCGACCCGAGCGCCGGCCGCCGCGAAGGCGACCGCGATCCCCCGGCCGATGCCGGAGCTGGCCCCGGTGACAACGGCGCGCAGACCGGCGAGCGGCAACTCTCCGGTCTGCGCGGTCAACGGCTTGCTGCTACCCCTCGGAGCCGCCGGCGAACGGGTGCCTCGCGTCCGGCGTGTCGGCCAGCACCTTGTCGATGCTCGGCTCGCCGTTGAGGGCTCGCGCGATCGAGGCCTTCACCGCCTCGTAGTTGTAGTCGTAAATCTTCTTGTCGTCTTCGGCTTCCCAGTGGATGAACACGCCGACGATGAGGCACAGGTCGTCGACCTGGTCCTTGGGAATCACGCCCTCGGCGACCGAGTCCACGACCGCGCGGGCGACCGCCGCCTGGGCCGGGCCGAACAGCTGCACCGCCTGCTTCTCGCCTTTGATGTCCACCTTGTTGGTGATCACCGTGTCGGGCTTGGCCGGCAGGTTCGGGGTGACGACCGCCAGCAAGTTGGTGTGACCGCTCGTCTCGCTGACGAAAGCGTTGGCGAACGCCGTACCGACCGGTCCGCTCTTTGACCCGATCAGCAGGTCGATGTGAGCAAGCTCGTTGCCGTCGCCGTTGAGCGACTCACCGGTCGCCAGGGTGATTGCCATGCTGTAAGCCTCCCTCTCGTATCTTGACGTGGGTGAACGCAACCCTAGCTCACCGCGGACTGAGCCGGGACCTACTTGCGCATCGCGTCGAGCTGGCGTGTCTGCTCGAGGTCTCGGCCCCGAAGCCGGGCAACATCACCCCATCCCACGAGTTCGCCGACACGACCTACGCCGACATGCTCCGCTCGGCGCTCGCGCTCGGCCAGGTGTTCACCTCGGCGCACGTCCGCGAGCAGGGCGTCGGCCAGCTGATCGCCGACGCGGTCGAGGCGACGGCCGAGGTCGCCGGCGCCAACACCAACCTGGGGATCGTGCTCCTGTTCGCCCCGCTGGCCCGGGCGTCGGTCGTAACGCGCAAGCGAGAGACGCTCCGCGACGCGACCGAGCGCGTGCTCGAATACCTCGGCGTCTCCGACGCGGCGATCGCGTACCCGGCAATCGTCGCGGCCGCGCCGGGCGGGCTGGGACGCGCGCCCGCGCACGACGTCTCAGAGCCCCCGCGCGTGACGCTGCGCGAGGCGATGGCGGCCGCGGCCGATCGCGACAGCATCGCCTCGGAATACGCCACCGGATACGCGACCGTGTTCGGCACGGGGCTGCCGCTGCTGTCCGACGCGCTCCGCGGCGGGACGCCCACGCTCGAGGCGATCGTCACCCTTCACCTCCGACTGCTCGCGTCCGAACGGGACACGCTGATCGAGCGCAAGGCGGGGCGCGACGCGGCGTGGGCGGTCAGCGCCGACGCCCAGCGGGTGCTCGACGGCAGGCTGTCGATCGCGGAGTTCGACGCGTCGCTGCGCGGCCCCGACCACCGCCTGAACCCGGGGACGACCGCTGACCTGGTGGCCGCAACCCTGCTCGCGGCAATGCTGTCAGGGATGGATCTGCCGTGAGAGTCCTCGTGATCGCGGTCAGCGCGCGGATGCTCGCCGAGCTCGCGGTTGCCGACGGTCACGACGTGACCGGGCTCGACCGTTTCGGCGACGCCGATCTGCGGGCGGTCGCGCGCGCAGCCACCGGCCCCGACAACGAGTCGCTGGTGGCGCTCGCCGACGACGTCGAGGCCGAGGCGGTGATCTACGGCGCGGGGTTCGAGAACCGCCCCGATCTGGTTGCGCGGCTCGCCGATGGACGCGAGCTCCTCGGCACGCCGCCGGAGCGTCTGGTCGCGGTCCGCGATCCCTGGGCCGTGGCCGACGCTGCGCGCGCAGCCGGCGCCCGGTTCCCCGACACGAGGCCCGCCGAGCGATCCGACGTGACGGCCGGGGACTGGCTGCGCAAGCCGCTGCGTGGCGGCGGCGGACGTGGCGTGAGGCGCTGGGCCCGCGGACGGCTGCGGCCCAGCGAGATTCTGCAGCGCCGCGTTCACGGCCTTCCCTGTTCGGCGGTGGCGATCGCCGACGGCCGGCGGGCGGTCGTGCTCGGGGTGACCGAGCAGCTGCTGCGCCCGCGCACGTTCCGGTGGACCGGCAACGTCTCACCGCCGCGACTCTCCGACGGCGAGCTGGCGGAGCTCGACGGTCAGCTCCGCGCGGTCTGTCGCGAGGTCGCCGCGCGCTTCGGCGTCCGCGGCGCGTTCGGCGTCGACGCGGTCTGGGACGGCCGCCACGCCTGGGTCGTCGAAGTCAACCCGCGGCCGCCTTCGGGCCTCGAGCTGTTCGGCCCCGGGAGCTTCGCGGCCCATGTCCGGGGCGCTCGCGGTCTGGACCTCCCCCACCCCGGGACGCCACCCGCGGTCCGGTGTGCGAAGGTGAAGCTCGTGCTGTTCGCCGACCGCGACCTTCGCGCGCCCGACGCCCGGTCGTGGCCCCCGGGCCTGGTCCGCGACATTCCGCGAGGCGGCCAGCTGATCAGGCGGGGCGCACCGGTGTGCACGCTGTTCTCGGCGACCGCAGACGAACCCGAGCTCGCCGCGCTCGGCGCTCGCCTGCTGGCCGAGCTGCCCGGTGAGGTGCTCGCCCGTGCCTGATGGCGTGCGCGTCATCTGCGCCGGCTGCGCACTGCTGTGCGATGACGCGAGCTTGGGTCGCGCGGGTTTGCGCCCCCGTTGCGACCTCGGCGACCGGTGGTTCTCCGAGCGCACCCCCGATCACGGCGACGCCCCCGCGGCGACGATCCGCGGACGGGCCGCCGACGTCGAGGAGGCTCTGGGCCGGGCGGCGGAGCTGCTGCGTGGCGCCCAGCGGCCGCTGCTGCACGGATTCGCCGGCGCGACAGTCGAAGCTGCGCGCGCCGCCGTCGCGCTCGCCGACCGGCTCGGTGCGATCGTCGCCACCGACGGCCTCGGCGGGCCGTGGCCGGGAGCTCCCGCGGTCCCGCTGCGCGGCGCCTCGACGGCCACACTCGGCGAGATCCGAGACCGCTCGCGCGTCGTCGTGGTCTGGCGCGAGGACCCCATGACGACGCACCCGCGACTGCTCGAACGCCTCGGGTTCGGAGGCGACCCGAACTCTCGACCCGGCGCCGAGCGTGCGCTGGTCGTCGTCGACGACCGCGACACGGCGACCGCCGCGCTCGCCGACGTGCGACTGCGGCGCAACCCAGAGGGCGACCTCGCGGCGCTGAGCTCGCTCCACGCGCTGCAGCGCGGCCGCGCGCCGACCGCGCCCGACGCCCTAGACGAGCTGCGGGAGCTGCTGCACCGGATCAATGACGTCCCCCACGCCGCGTTCGTGTACGGGCCGGGTCTGACCGCCGGCACCGGTGGCCAGCGGCGGGCGCTGGCGCTGCACGAGCTCGTCCGCGAGCTCAGTCACGGGCGCCACGTGGTCACGCTGGCGCTGCCGCCCGCCGCCGGGACCCGCGGAGCGCAGGACGTGCTGGCTTGGCAGACGGGGTACACCGGCAACGTGGATCTCGCCAGCGGTCACCCCGAGCCGATCATCACGACCAGGTCGCTCGCCGACGATCCGCAGATCGACGTGTCGCTGTGCATCGAGGACGACACCGCGCCGCGACCCGCCGCCGCCACCACGATCGCGCTCTCGAGCCTGCCCGTCACGGGCGCCGAGGTCTCGATTCGCACGGCGCCCGCCGGCGTCGCCGCAGCCGGCACGGCCCACCGCCTCGACGGGACGCCGCTGACGCTGCAGGCGCCGCTGCCGGGCGAGGCTCCGACCGCGGCTGCGCTGCTGACCCGTCTGCTCGCGCAGGTCGTCGCATGACCGCGATCCGGATCGCCGGCGGCGCGATCCACGATCCCGCCAACGACGTCGACGGCGAGATCCGGGACCTGTGTCTCGAGGACGGCAAGGTCGTCTCCGAGGTCGGCCCCGACGCCCGCCGGATCGACGCGCGGGGGATGGTCGTGATGGCCGGCGGCGTCGACATCCACGCCCACATCGCGGGACCGAAGGTGAACCTCGCGCGCAAGCTGTCGCCCGACGACCGTCGCGACGATCCGCTCGACCGCACCGAGCTGCTGCGTTCCGGCACCGGCGGCCTGGTGCCCTCCACGTTCGCCACCGGCTATCGCTACTCGCTGCTCGGCTACACGACCGTGGTCGAGGCCGCCGCGCCGCCGCTGGCCGCGCGCCACGTGCTCTCCGAGCTGCGCGACACGCCGATGATCGACAAGGCCTTCCTGATCCTGATGGGCAACAACGAGGTGCTGTTCGAGCTGATCAGGCAGGCCCGCGGCGACGGGGGCGCGAGCATCGACCGGATCAAGGACGCGGTCGCCTGGTGGCTGGAAGCGACCGGCGGCTACGGCGTCAAGCTCGTGAACCCGGGCGGGGTCGAGATGTGGAAGCAGAGCAACGGTGACGTGGACTCGATCGACGACACCGTGTCGGGGTTCGACGTGACCCCGCGTCAGGTGCTCGATGCGATCGGCGGGGCAGTGCACGAGCTGGGGCTGCCGCACCCGGTCCACATCCACGCCAACCGCCTCGGCGTCCCCGGCAACGCCGACACCACGCTGGACACGATGCGCGCGCTCGACGGGCGCCAGGCGCATTTCGCCCATCTGCAGTTCCATTGCTACGGCGGCAAGCCGGACGGGCTGCCGAGGTCGCGGGCGCCGGAGATTGTCGAGTACCTGTCGCGCCACCCCGAGGTCACCGCCGACGTCGGCCAGGTGATGTTCGGCCCGGCGATGACGATGACGGCCGATGCTCACGTGTCGGCGGTGCTGCGTGACCTCGACGGAGGCAAGTGGCTCAACCACGACACCGAGGTCGAGACCGGCTGCGGGATCGTGCCCTACACCTATAAGGCCGGCAACTACGTGCACGCGCTGCAGTGGGGGATCGGGCTCGAGCTGTTCCTGCTCGGCAGGGACCCGTGGCAGGTGATGCTGTCCACCGATCACCCCAACGGGGGCTCGTTCCTGTCCTATCCGAAGCTGATTGCGCTGCTGATGGACAGCTCGTTTCGCGAGTCGCAGATCGGCCAAGCCAACCAGCGCGCGATCCGGCGCACAGCGCTGACCGACGGGCTGGACCGCGAGTACACGCTCAACGAGATCGCGATCATCACCCGCGCCGCGCCCGCGCGACGGCTCGGGCTGCGCGACAAGGGCCATCTGGGCGTCGGCGCCGACGCCGACGTGACGATCTACCACGACCGCACCGACCGCGAGGAGATGTTCGCGACCCCGAGATACGTGATCAAGGGCGGCGAGCTCGTGGTCGACGACGGCGACCTGCGCCGGGTGCAGGACGGGGTGCTGCTGTCGAGCCAGGCCGGCTTTGACCCCGACGTGAACGAAGTGCTCGGGCCACTGTTCGGCGACCGCTACACGGTTTCGTTCGAGCACTACCCGGTGCGCGACCCCTCGCTGCGCGAGCCCGCCACGATCGTCGAGGCGACGCAGTGACCGATGACTACTCGATCGGCTCCGCGGCGGTCGCCGACACGTTCGCCGAGGCGTTCCCGATGCGGTTCGCGCGGCTGCTGATCACGGCAGCGAACGAGCACTGGGCGCTCGAGGCGGCGCGCTCGGCCACCGGGTTTGCCACCTCGGTGATCGGCTGCAAGTGCGAGGCGGCGATCGAGCGCGCGCTGGACGCCGGCGAAACGCCCGACGGGCGGCCAGGAATCTCGATCCTGCTGTTCGCGATGGACCGCGACGGCGTGGGCAAGCGCGTGCTCGACCGGGTCGGCCAGAGCGTGATGACCTGTCCCACGACCGGGTGTTTCGACGGGCTGCCAGACGCCGAGAAGTCCGTGCCGATGGGCAAGACGCTGCGCTACTTCGGCGACGGGTTTCAGGCCAGCAAGGTGATCGCCGGCCGCCGCTACTGGCGAATCCCGGTGATGGAGGGCGAGTTCCTGGTGTCCGAGACGGCCGGTGTCGGCCGTGGCGTGGGCGGCGGCAACCTCGTGATCGGCGCCGCCGATGACCCAGCCGCGCTGGTCGCCGCGGAGGCCGCCGCGGCAGCGATGCGCGGCGACGGGATCGCGTTGCCGTTTCCGGGCGGGATCGTTCGCAGCGGCAGCAAGGTCGGGTCGCTCACGTCCTCGGCGATGCCCGCCTCGACCAATCACCAGATGGCGCCGACCCTCCGTGCCCAGGTGGACGACTCGCTGGTCCCAGATGGCGTGGGCGCGATGTTCGAGATCGTGATCGACGGCGTGTCGGAGGACGCGGTCCGCGAGGCGATGCGCCGCGGGCTGCACGCCGCCGCGGGCGCCGGCGCCACCCACATCACCGCCGCCAACTTCGGCGGCAAGCTCGGCGAGTTCCAGTTCCCGCTCACCGACCTCAGAGACCCCCCGTGACGCTCACCCTCGAGCTTCGCACGCAGCCTCCTGGGCGGGTGACGGCGACCGCGCTCACACCCGACCGGCTCGACGGCGTGGGCGCGTCCGAGGCGGCCGCGCTGACCGTGCGCTGTGGCCGCCGAACGCTCGCGTTGGGCGACCTGTTCGCGGTCTCGGGCACCGGCGAATCAGCGCTCGGACTGAGTGGCGATCTGCGGCTGTTCGACGGGATCGGCGCCGGCATGTCCGGCGGCCGGGTGGTGATCGACGGGGCCTGCGGGGATCACGTGGGGGCGCGCATGAGCGGCGGCGAAATCGTCGTGCAGGGCGATGTCGGCGACTGGGCCGGGGCCGAGCTGGCCGGCGGGCTGGTGCGGATCTCGGGCGATGCGGGCGCGCGGCTGGGCGGCGCCTATCCGGGCGTACGGGCGGGCATGACCGGCGGCGAGATCGTCGTGGCTGGCAGCGCCGGCGAGGAGGCGGGAGCGTGTATGCGCCGCGGGCTGATTGCGGTCGGCCGACGGACGGGCAGCGGCGCGGGGTTGCGGATGCTGGCGGGAACCGTGATCGCGCTCGAGGGCATCGGCGCCGAGGCCGGGCTGGGCAACAAGCGCGGGAGCCTCGTCTCGGGCGCCGCGACCGAGCCGCTGCCAGGCTACGCGTTCGCCGCGCGCTACCGTCCGCCCGCGCTAGGGCTGCAGCTGCGCCGGGCACGCGAGCTCGGTCTTCCAGTCTCCGACGCGATGCTGCGCGGGGAGTGGGCCCGGTGGTCGGGTGACCACACCGAGGTTGGCCGCGGCGAGATCCTGATCTTCAATGGCGCACAAGGAGGATGACCACAAGTGAGCCTGTCGATGAACGAACGCGCGGCTACGCTCGTGGATGAGATGGCCGCCGATGCCCAGGCGCTGGGGATCGAGGTCCGCACGCTGGATTCGGGCGCCCGACTCGTGGACTGCGGGGCCAAGGCGCGAGGCGGGCTGCGAGCCGGACTCGGTTTCGCGGCCGCGTGCATGGGCGGTCTGGGCCGAATCGACGCCGTGCCGGTTGTGATCGGCGAGCGGACGTGGCCGGGCGTCGGAGTCAGCGTCGACCAGCCGGCCGACGCGTGCCTGGCCGCGCAATACGCCGGCTGGAAGCTCGAACACGACGACTTCTTCGCGATGGCCAGCGGCCCCGGGCGGGCGCTGGCGCGGGCCGAGGACCTGTTCGACGAGCTGGCTTGGCGTGAGCAGGCCGACCGCGCGGTCCTGTGCTTGGAGACCGGTCAGGAGCCGCCCGCCGAGATCGTCGACAAGGTCGCCGAGCGCTGCGGCGTCGGGTCGGCGGACCTGACGTTCCTGATCGCGCCGACCGCGTCGGTGTGCGGCTCGGTGCAGATCTCGGCGCGGGTGGTCGAGACCGCCCTGCACAAGCTCCACGAGCTCAAGGTCGACCCGGCGCGCGTGCGCAGCGGGTGGGGCTGCTGCCCGATCCCGCCGGTCGCCAAGAACGACCCGGCCGCGATCGGGCGGACAAACGACGCGATGCTCTACGGCGGGACCGCGCACCTGTGGCTCGAGGGCTCCGACGACGAGGTCGCCGAGCTCGCGCAGCGCCTGCCGTCGTCGGACTCCGACGCATTCGGAACCCCGTTCGGAGAGCTGCTCGAGGCCGCCGACTGGAAGTTCTACGACATCGACCCGATGCTGTTCAGCCCGGCCGCCGTGACCCTGACCAGCACGGAGTCCGGCCGCGCCCACCACGGCGGCGGGCTGGCGCCGGATGTGCTGGAGCGCTCGTTTCAGTCGTGACCGGCCGGCTGCGCGCCGGGGTGCTCGGCGCGTCGGGGTCGTGGCACTCCCGCGGGCTGCTGGCGGCGCTGGCCGACCGCGGTCACGACGTGGTCGCGATCCCCGCGACTCGGCTGCGGTCAGAGACCGGCGGGCACGGCGAGGTCCGCGTGCGGGGCCCCGAGGGCACGGTTCTCGACGAGCTTGACCTGCTGGTGATCCGGGGGCTGCCCCGGGGCTCGCTCGAGCAGGTGATCTTCCGCATGGATGCGCTGCATGTGCTGGCCGACAAGGGGGTCCGCTGCGTCAACGGCCCCCGTGCGATCGAGCGCACGATCGACAAGTCGTGGGCCGGAGCGCTGCTGGGCGGCGCCGGGCTGCCGACCCCGGCGACGGTCGCGTGCGAGCGCTATGAGGACGCGATCGAGGCGTTTGACCGGCTTGGCGGCGACGTCGTCGTCAAGCCGTTGTTCGGCGCGATGGGCAATGGGATCGTCCGCGTCGAAGACCGTGATGTCGCCCACCGGGTGTTCCGCGCGCTCGAGCTGGAGCGCGCGGTGTACGTGGTGCAGCGGACGATCGCCCCCGCCGGTCGCCGCGACCTGCGGGCGCTGGTCGTGGGCGGCGAGATCGCCGGCGCGATGGAACGGGTGACCGACACGTGGCGGGCCAACATCGCCCGCGGCGCCCGCCCGCGTCGGGTGGTGCTCGACGAGCGCGAGCGCGGCCTGGCGCTGGCCGCGGCCGCGGTCGTCGAGGCCGACCTCGCCGGCGTGGATCTGCTGGTGTCCCCGGACGGCGAGATCCACGTGCTCGAGGTCAACGGAATCCCTGGCTGGCAGGCGCTGCAATCGGTCTGCGACGACGATCTCACCGCCCGAGTGGTGGCGGGCTGCGAAGCGCTGATCACGGCCTGACCCGGCCATCGTGCAGCGCGGTTGCCACCAGCGCGCCGGTCGCGCCCGCGCTCTCCAACGCGCGCAGGTCGTCGTCGTCGCGGACGCCGCCGCCGGCATAGATCGCCACGCCCGGGAGCGCCGCAGCCAGCTCCGCAACCGCCTGCAGCGCCGGGCCGGATCCGCTGCCCACTCGGGCCAGATCGATCACCAACAGCTCGCTGACCCCGAGCTCGCGGGCCAGCGGCGCCGCCGCGGCAGGTGCGCGACCGGACAGTTCGGGGCGCGGCGAGATCAGCCGGCCGTCGCGCAGGTCGACGCTCAGCGCCACCGGGGGCGAGCTCGTCGGGTCCACGGTCGCGGCGTTCGGACGGGCGTCGGCGAGCGACTCGGTGCCGACGACGTTGCGGGCAACTCCGGCCCGGGCCAGCGCGGCGATCGCATCCGGCGACACGGCACCGGCGTCGACCCACGGCTCGGCGACCCCCGCCAGCTGCGTGAGCGTGCTCACGTCGACGGGCGCGCCCGCGATCGCGTCGAGGTCGGCGACGTACACGGCGCGGGTCGCGCACAGCTCGCACAGGGCCCGCGCCACCGCCACCGGCTCGTACCCGGTGACCAGCGGGCTGCGCAGCGGCGCGTACTCGGCGCGCTGCCCGCGCCGGGCGTGGACGACGATCCCGCCCTTCAGGTCGAGCACCGGAACGATCCTCATGGCGGGCCTATGATGCCCGCATCTCCGAGCTGGGCCACCCGGTGATCGGGCTCGACATCGGCGGCGCCAACACCAAGGCGGCGGTGGTCGACGGCGGGGGCACGACGCGGATCGTGTCCGATCCGTTCGAGGTGTGGGCGCACCCGGGCGAGCTCGCCGGGGCGATCGCATCCGTCGTGGGCCGCCTGGAGCTCGACGCGGCGCCCGTGGCGCTGACCACGACCGCTGAGCTCGTCGATGTGTACCCGAGCAAGCGCGACGGCGTGCTGAACGTGCTCGACGCCGCCGAGGAGGCGCTCCCGGGCCGGCGGTTGAGGGTGCTGAGCACCGGCGGCGAACTGGTCGGGCTGCCGGCGGCGCGCTCGTCGCCGCTCGACTGCGCGGCCGCCAACTGGGTCGCGACCGCGATGCTGGTGGCCCGGGCAATGCCGGACGCGATTCTGCTCGACTGCGGCGGCACCACCACCGACCTGATCCCGATCGCCGGCGGCGAGGTCGTGGCCAGCGGCCGCACCGACGTAGAGCGGCTGCTCGCGGGCGAGCTGGTCTACACCGGCGCGCTGCGCACCAACGTCGCCGCGGTGGTCTCGCACGTGCCGATCGGAGGCCGGCCGTGCCCGGTGTCCTCCGAGCTGTTCGCGATCAGCGCTGACGCTCACCTGCTGCGCGGCAGCCTCACGCCGGAACGGTGCACGTGCTCGTTTCCCGACGGGCGCGGCGTCTCCCGGGCGGAGGTCCGCGCCCGGCTGGCGCGGGTGGTGTGCGCCGATCCCGGGCAGCTCGCAGAGGGCGATCTCGAGGCGGTTGCGGCGGCGGTCGCCGACGCTCAGGTGGAGTCGATCGCGGCTGGGTTGCGGCGAGTGGCGGCGCGCGTGCCCGCGGGCACGCGCGTGATCGCGGTCGGGGTCGGTGCGTTCCTGGCGCGGGCCGCCGCGCAGCGCTGCGGGCTGCCGATCGACGCCGATCCGGACCTGTCGGCCGTACCCGAGCTGAGGGGCACCGGCGGCGAGGTCGCGGCCGCCGTCGCGCTGTCGGTGCTCGGCCGTGAGTGAGCCGCTGGTGGTCAAGATCGGCGGTGGGCTGCTGCGACAACGCGGCCTCCCCGGGCTCCGCCAGGCCTGCGACGAGGTGGTCGAGCTCGCCGCGATCGGGCCGGTGTTGGTCGTCCCCGGCGGGGGCCCGTTCGCCGACGCTGTGCGCTCGGTCGACGAGCGTGTCGGCCTGTCGGACGGTCTCGCCCACCGGCTCGCGCTGCGCGCGATGGATCAGCTCGGCGTGCTGCTGCGGGACCTGCTGCCCTCGGCCGGTGTGACCGGCGATCTGACCGCACCGTCCGGGCTGGCCGTCCTGGATGCGGCGCCCGCGTTCGAACACCGCCTCGGCGTTCCGGAGTCCTGGGCGGTGACCAGCGACTCTCTGGCGGTGCTCGCGGCCGGCGCGATCGGCGCCCGACGGGCGGTCCTGCTCAAGCCGGTCGCCGGGGTCCACGCGCGCTGGCCGACTGAGGACCCGCCGCTGCCCGAGCTGAGCGCGGTCGATCTGAGGGCGCTCCAGGCAGCGGGGGGCGGGCTGGCGGTGGATGCCTACCTGGCCGAGGCGGTGAGCGCAACCGGGGTCACGGTCGTCGTCCGCCGCCCCGGCGCCGGCACAACCGGCACCCAGATCACGCCGCGTTGAGCGCCGCGGCGCGAACCTCCGCAACCGCGACCGCCACCAGCTCGGCGTCGAGCTCGGCCGAGCGGTCGCCGCCGCGACACACGGCCGAGCGCACCCCGACCACATCCGCCTCGACGCGTCCGAGCCGTCCGAGGGCGAGCTGGCCGGCGACCGCGAACGTGCCTCCGGCCGCTCGTGTGCGCGCGACCAGGTCGGCCAGCGCGGGTTCGGTCATCGAGCCGTACAGGCCGCGCCCATCCTTGATGAACGTGTCGACCAACGCCCCTGCGATGCCCGTCCGCGCGACCAGCTCGGGCAGCGCCGATGGATCGAGCGCGGGTGGATCGAGCACGGCGGCGTCGGCATACGCCGCGGCGATCACCGCGGTCCCGGCGCTCACCGCATCGGCCACGCAGCGCAGCAGCCCCGCCGCCCCCGCCGGGTCGCGGACCCCGCGCAGGCCGACCTTGATGTAGGAGGCGCCCGCGAGCTCGGCGCCCCGCGCCGCCAACGCCGCGGTGTGCGGGAGCCCAGGGTCGTCGCCGAGCGCGACGCTTACCGGAGCGGCCGCGCCGACTGCGGCAACCACCTCGGACAGGACCCGAGGTGACGGTGCGCCGAGCGCGCCCTCGGTCGGATCCTTGACGTCGACGATGTCGGCGCCGCCGGCGAGCGCGCGGCGAGCCTCGGCGGCGGACACGACGCTGACCAGCAACCTCATGGCCGCTCGGGCACGGCGCTCGTGATCGACGCCCCGCGGCGGTCGAAGTCGACCACGCTCACGTGAGCGCCGGTGCCGAGCGCCGACCGCAACCGGCCGGCCACATCGGTCGCCAGATCAGGGTCATCGAGAATTCCGTAGACCGCCGGCCCCCACGAGCTCTGGCCCACCGCCCCAACGCCGAGCTCGTGCAGCGCCTCAGCTACCGGCGCTGCGCTCCGATGGAACACCCCGCCCTGCTCGGCGGCGAAGATCGATCCCATCTCACGCTGGATCTCGGTGAGTGCGGCTCCGAACTCGCCGATGTCGGCTGCCAGCAGCCCGGGCAGCAACTCGGTCAGCAGCAACCTCGAGATCCGCGGCTCCGCCGGCGCCGATTCGCGCAGGTGCACGAAGAAGCGCTCCTCGGCGACGCCCGACAGACCCTCGTGGCCGGACGGCAACGCGAGCACGCACCGCCAGCGCTCGGGCATCTGGATGCGCGCCACCAGCGGACTGATCTCGCCGCCGTCGGGCACGCCGGCCTCGACGACGAGACCCGGGTCGGCGAACGTCCACGCGCCGACACTGGAGCGAGCGCCGCGGCCACTGGCCTGCGCCAGCTCTTCGGGCCCCGCCGAGATCCCGGCCAGCTCAGCGAGTCCGCGGGCGATCGCGAGACCCAGCTTGGTGCCCGACCCGAGACCCATGTGCGGTGGGATCGCCTCGAGCACGTCGAGCTCGAGGCCGCCGCCGATCCCCCACCGGGCCCGCGCGCGCTGCGCGAACTCGGTCGCCCGCTCGGCCTGTGCACCCGACACGATCAGCTCGTCGGACGCCTCCGGACCGGCCACGCCGACGGCTACCACCACCCGAGGAGACTCGATCCCCACACCGAACCCTCCGAAGCGCCGCGCTCCCAGGCCGGCCGGGTCGAGCATCCCGAAGTGAAGCCGCGCCGGCGCGGTGACGACGATCTCGGTCACGCCCGCTCGGCGACGTAGCCGCGCACGTAGTCCATCGCCGCCCGCTCACGCGGACCCGCGGCCTTGTCCACGAGTTCCTGGAGCCGGTCGAGCTCGGCGAGAACTCGCTCGGCGCCCAGCCACTTCAAGCGCGAGGCGAGGATCGAGGCCTCGACGGCGGCGTGCCGGGCCCGGCACAGACCGAGCGGCTGGCGCGCGCCGGTGCCCTCGGCCACGATCCGGGCGCGAACGCGCGAGCGCGGGAGCCCCTGCTCGCTGGCGGCGATCTCCGTGACCACCACCTCGCGCCAGGCGTTGGCGTCTGCGATCACCGCGCCCTCGATCGCGCTGGCGGCGTGCATCGTCGGCTGCGGATGGCCTAGCGCAGCCTGCACGAACAGCAGCACGTCATCGGTCAGGTGCACGACCGCCTCGCCTCGATGGCGCAGGTTCTTCAGCGTCCGAGTGGCGTCAAACGGCCAGAACACCAGCTCGCGCTCGCCCCAGCGGACTCCCATCGCGGCGCAGTTGACGCGGCCGTCGGCGCCAGTCGTGGTCACCACGGTTTCAATCAGCGGCGTCTGCCCGAGCGCGTCAGCCGACAAGGCTGAGGAGCTCCTGACGCGTGCGCGGGTCCTCGCGCAGCGTGCCCCGCAGCGCCGAGGTCACCGTCCGCGCGCCGGGCTTGCGAACGCCCCGGATCGTCATGCACGTGTGCTCGGCACTGAGCACGACGCCGACGCCGCGTGGCTCGAGCTCGCGGTCCAACCAGTCGGCGATCTGCACGGTCATCCGCTCCTGCAGCTGCAGGTCCCGGGCGAACGTGTCGACCACCCGCGCCAGCTTCGAGATTCCGACGATCTTCTTCCCCGGCAGGTACGCGACGTGCGCGTGACCGATGAACGGCAGCAGGTGGTGCATGCACAGGGACTGGAACGGGATGTCGCGCACCAGCACCAGCTCGTCGTAGCGCCCCTCGTTAGGGAACGAGGTGGCGGTGAACTCGAGCGGGGTGACCAGCTCAGCCAGCGAGGCGGCCACGCGGCGTGGCGTCCCGGCCAGGTCGGGCGAGTCGAGATCGGCGCCGATCGCCCGGAGCAGATCGGTCGCGGCGCGCTCGGCGGCGGCGACGTCGAGCTTGGCGGCGTCGACCATTCGCCCCAGCGGGGCGACAGCCGGGTCTCCGGGATCTGACGTCAACGCCACGTCACCCCCGTCGGGGGCCGTGGCCGCATCCCGCGGATCGCGACCTCCGTCGTCCATCGCGCCAGCGTAACGCCTCTGACCGGACGACCGGCCGGACGGTCAGATGTCAGCGGGGCGACAATTCGCCCCTCCGGCCTCGGTCGTTCGCTAGGATCCGCGAGCAGCACAGATAGGACCACGGAACACTCTCTCGTCAAGGAGGCGTTCAATGAAGTGGATCAAGCCAGAGTTTGAGATCGTCGACCTCTGTTCCGAGGTGACGTCTTACCTGCACACCCGGTAGGAACCTGAGGCCGGCGTGGCCTCTGGCGGTTGCCAGGGGCCGCGTTGTGCTTCGCCTGTCGCGTGCGCGTTCACATTCTCGGCTCAGCGGCAGGCGGAGGCTCTCCGCAGTGGAACTGCCGCTGTGAAACGTGCGAGGCCGTGCGTGCCGGCGTGCGTGGGCGAGCGCGAACCCAGAGCTCGATTGCGATCCGCGGCGACGACGGTCCCTGGTTCCTCGTCAATGCTTCGCCCGACCTGCGTCAGCAGCTCGAGGCGTTCTCGCCCGGCGAGGCCGGGCGGGTCCGCGCTCCCCCGTTCGCCGGCGTGCTGCTTACCGATGCCGAGATCGACCACACCGCCGGGCTGCTGCTGCTCCGCGAGTCGGCCGTCCCGCTGCGCGTACTCGGCGACCGCGGCGTCGAGCGAGCCTTGCGCGACGGGTACCCCGTGCTGGAGATGCTCCAGAGCTACAGCGGCGTGGAGTGGACCGCGCTCGAGCCCGAGCGCCAGACGGCGCTCGATGGATCGAGCCTGACCGTCGAGCCGTTCGCCGTCGGCGGCGACGCGCCGCGCTACTTGGACGGATCGGGCGTCGAGCTCGAGGCCAGCGGGTACGTGTTCCGCGACCTGACCGGTGGCGGCGTCGTCACCTACGTCCCGGGCCTCGCCCGGGTCGACGATCGGGTGCGCGAGCGGCTCGCCGCCAGCGACCTGGTGCTCGTCGACGGCACCTTCTGGACCGATGACGAGCTGCCGCGCCTGGGCTTCTCGACCCGGAGTGCGAGCGACATGGGGCATGTGCCGCTGTCGGGCTCGGGCGGGACGCTCGAGCTGCTCGCCGGGCTCGACCGGCCGCGCAAGGTGCTGGTCCACATCAATAACACCAACCCGATCCTGCTGGAGGACTCCCCCGAGCGCGACGCCGTCCACCGGGCGGGGGTCGAAGTTGCCTACGATGGCTTGGAGTTCGAGCTATGACCGACAGCGCCACAACCCCGGCCGACGTCGGCGCACCGTCGCCGCCGGAGGAGTTCGCCGCCCGGCTGCGGGCGCAGGGCACCCGCTACCACAACCTGCACCCGTTCCATCTGCGAATGGACGCCGGCGAGCTCAGCCGCGAGGAGCTGCGGCGGTGGGTGACCAACCGGTTCTACTACCAGAAGTGCATCCCGCTCAAGGACGCGGCGATCATGTCCAACTGTCCCGAGGTGGAGATCCGGCGGGAGTGGATCCAGCGGATCATCGACCACGACGGCACCGGTGAAGGCACTGGCGGAATCGAGTCCTGGCTGCGGCTCGGCGAGGCGCTCGGGGTCACCCGCGAGGAGCTGGTGTCAGAGCGTCACGTCCTCCCCGCGGTCCGCTACGCCGTCGACGCTTACGTCACCTTCGCCCGCCGGCGGCCGTGGATCGAGGCGGTGGCGTCGTCGCTGACCGAGCTGTTCGGCCCGTCCGCGATCAAGGTACGCGTCGAGGCGATCGAGCGCCACTACGACTGGATCGATCCCGCGGGGCTGGAGTATTTCCGTACGCGCCTGGTGAAGGCGCCGCGCGACGCCGATTACGCGCTGCGACTGACCGTCGAGCGCTGCCTGACGCGTGAGCGCCAGGACGCGGCCGTTGCCGCGCTGCGGTTCAAGACCGAGCTGCTGTGGGCGCAGCTGGACGCGATCGAGCGCGGCGACACGCAGCCGGCGGGAGCGCAGGGGTGACCCGGCCCCGGCTGATCACCGGCGCGCGGCTGCGCTACGACGACGTTCGGGACGAGCACATCCTGTTGATCCCCGAGGGCGTGGTCCGGCTCAACCCAACGGCGGCCGAGGTACTCGAGCTGTGTGACGGACAGCGGTCGCTGGACGAGATCGTGGTCACGCTGTGTGACCGCTACGACGGCGCCGACCTCGACGAGGACGTCCGCGGGCTGGTGGGCGCCCTCTCGGAGAAGGGACTTGTGGTCGATGGCGCCTAGGCCGATGACGCTGATCGCGGAGCTGTCCTACCAGTGTCCGCTGCATTGCCCGTATTGCTCGAACCCGATCGACATCGGCGGGGACAAGTACCGCGACGAACTCGCGACCGAGGACTGGACCCGGACGTTCATGCAGGCGGGCCGCCTGGGCGTGCTCCAGCTCGCGCTCACCGGCGGCGAGCCGATGCTGCGGCGGGATCTGGTCGAGCTCTGCGCCGCGGCCCGCGAGGCCGGGCTGTACTCGTCGCTGATCACCGCGGGGACGCTGTTCACGCGTGAACGGGCGCAGGCGCTCAAGCAGGCCGGACTCGATCACGTGCAGATCTCGATCCAGAGCCCCGACGCGCCCGACAACGACCGGATCGCGGGCAACGTCTCCTTCGATAAGAAGATCGCCGCCGCGCACGTGGCCAAGGAGCTCGACTTCCCACTGACGATCAACTGCGTGCTGCACCGCCAGAACCTCGACCGGATCGAGGAGATCCTCGAGCTCGCGCTCGAGCTCGGAGCCCAGCGGCTCGAGCTCGCCAACACCCAGTACTACGGCTGGGCGGTCGCCAACCAGCAGGCGCTGATGCCGACCTCCGACCAGCTGCGGCGTGGCGAGGAGGCGGTCCAGCGCTTCCGCGAGCGCGTCGGGCCCAAGCTCGACATCCTGTGGGTGCTGCCCGACTTCTACGAGGACCTTCCGAAGCCGTGCATGGGCGGGTGGGGACGGACCGCGATCGTGGTCGCACCCAACGGCGACGTGCTCCCCTGTCAGGCGGCGTCGACGATCCCGGGGCTCGAGTTCGACAACGTGCGCGAGCACGCGCTCGAGTGGATCTGGGCGCAATCAGCGGCGTTCTCGGCGTTCCGCGGGACCGACTGGATGCAGGAGCCGTGCCGCAGCTGCCCGCTGGGCAGGCAGGAGGTGGATTGGGGCGGCTGCCGCTGCCAGGCCCTGCGCCTGACCGGTGACGCGACCGCCGCCGACCCCGTGTGCCGGTACTCGTCGCACCACGATCGGGTGGTCTCAGCGCGCGAGTCGGCCGACACCGAAGAGTTCGTGTATCGCACGATGAAACGACCTGTCAGAGCCTGAACCCCCGCCGAGTCGCGGCCGCTTTCCTCCGATATCGGTTGGTATCTTGGCGTTATGGCGGAAGTGGCGAACATCCGGTGTCGGCGGTGCTGGATGATGTTCGACCCGACCGTGCTCGACGGTGTATGCACGATCTGCGGCGCCACCGACGAGGATTTCCTGCCGGCCGCGCAGCGTCGCAACCGGTTCGCCCGGCTGGGGACCTATTCCAAGATCGTGGCCGGCCTTCAATGGAACGCGGCGGCGATTGACCTCACCGCGGACGCCGAGGCCTGGCCAGGGCTCCCCGAGCCCAGGCGCGAGCTGCTGACGAGGTTTGTCTCGAGCTTTCGCGTCGCCGAGGACGCGGTCTCCGAACATCTGACGCCGTTCACCAAGGCCACCGACGACACGCTGGTGGCCTGGGTGTTCTTCCTCCAGCGCCGCGACGAGGACCGGCACAAGGAGCTGTTCGACCGGATCGCGGCCGAGGTAGTCGGAATCCCCGGTGACACCCCCGACGAACGCCGCGACGCCGCCCGCGAGAACGTCCCCGCTCCCCTGCTCGAGCTGTTCGAGGAGCGCCTGCCGGCGATGGCCGAGGGGCTCGCGTCTGGGAGCACCGGGCTGGACGAGGGTGTAGGCCTGTACCACATGATGCTCGAAGGCGTGGTGTTCGCGGCCGGTCAGCGAGCGCTGATCAACGACCTCACCGAGGGCTCGCTGCCGGGGATGCGCGAGGGTGTGGGACGCGTCGAGCTCGACGAGCGCTGGCACGTCGGTTTCGGCCTGCGCTGTCTGGCCGCGTCGCGGCCCTCCCCTGGGCTCGTCGAGGAGCTCATGGACCGCGCCCGGGATGCAGCGGACGTGTGGGGGGATCTGGTACCGGCACCGCTTCGCAAGTTCGTCGTCGACATGTGCCACCGGCGCCTGTCGGCGGCCGGACTGCTGGCCGCGCGCGAAGCTGCCTGACCCGCCGCGAGGCGAGGCGCGGCGCAGTGGGGCGGTACGCCCTCCCCTACGCGCCGATCGCGTCCAGCTCGCGGACGTCCTGCTCGGACAGCTCGATCTCCGCGGCCGCCACGTTCTCGCGCAGGTGCGAGACCGACGAGGTCCCCGGGATCACGACGATCGTGGGCGAGCGCTGCAGCAGCCAGGCGAGCGCGGTCTGCTGAGGGCTCGCACCGATCCGGGCCGCGACCCGATCCAGTTCTGAGGACTGCAGCGGCGTGAACCCGCCGAGCGGGAAGTACGGGGCAAACGCGATCCCCTCGTCGGCGCAGCGATCGACCAGCTCGTCGTCGTCGCGGTGGACCAGGTTGTAGTGGTTCTGGATAGTCACCACGGGCGCCATCCCCCGGGCCTCGGTGAGCTGGCTCGAGGTCGCCTCGCTGATCCCCAGGTGGCGGATCAGACCCTGGGACTGAAGCTCGACGAGCGGACCGAACCACTCGGCGATCGGCTGGTCGACCGGTCCCTCATGACCACCGAGCCGAAGGTTGACCGCGTCGAGCGCCTCGACTCCGAGCTGCTCGAGGTTGCGGTGCACGGACGCGACCAGGTCGTCGCGCCCGCGCCGCATGATCCACGACGCATCGTCGCCCCGAATCGCGCCGACCTTGGTGATGATCCGCAGGTCCTCGGGGTACGGGTACAGCGCCTCGCGGATCAGCTCGTTTGACACCTGGGGGCCGTAGTAGTCCGCGGTGTCGATGTGCCGGACGCCGAGGTTCACCGCCTCGCGCAGGACCGCAATCGCCTCATCGCGATCCCGAGGCGGCCCAAACACGCCCGGACCCGGCAACTGCATCGCGCCGTACCCCATCCGGGTCAGGACCAGATCGTCGGCCAGCTTCACCGTGCCGGCTGCAAGTGCCGATGCCATGAGCTTCCTTTCAAACGAGGTCGTGTGCCGAGCTTAGCCCCGACCGCGTCCCGCCCCGCCGGCCGCGAGAGCGGGCGGGCTTCAGGGCTGGATGTGCTTCACCTCGGCCCCGCGCGCGACGATGATGTCGTGGACGAGCGCGGGCTCGAACAGCCCGTGAGAGATCACTCCCGGCGCCCCGTACAGGTAGGCGGCGAGCGCACCCGGATCGTCCAGCGGACCGACGTAGTCGGCGAGCACGCCACCGTCCGGGCTGATCGGAGCCTCGCGGAGCTCGACGCAGTCGAGCTCGCGCAGCGTGGCTTTGAGGCCGTAGGCCAGCAACTCGAGCGGCACCGGCGGCGCCAGCCGCGAGACCTCCTTGTCGGATGCGGCGATCACCACGAACCGCTCAGCGGCCGCAGCGACGATCCGCTCGCGCGTCTGAGCTCCCCCGCCGCCCTTGATCAGCCAGCCGTCGGGCGCGATCTGGTCGGCGCCGTCGATCGCGATGTCGAGCCGGTCGATCTCGGTGAACGGGACCACGGTCAGGCCCAGCTCGGCGGCCGCCGTAGCGGTGGCAGTCGACGTCGCGACGCACGTGTGCGAACGGTCGCGCGCGGCCAGCAGCGGGAGCACCTGGCCGGCGGTCCGGCCGGTGCCGAGGCCGACGACGGCGCCCGGCTCGATCAGCTCGACGGCGGCCGCCGCAGCGGCCTTCATCTCGGCGGCCATCTCGGCGCTCGGCTCGGGCTTGCGGGGGTCAGATGCGATGTCTGGGGTCATTGCCACCGTGGGTCGAAGGGGGCTCCGGGCGTCTGCACGAATCTTTATACGCCCTGGCCCGATCTTGATGCCGGCGTGACGCGGGTCTCCCACCTATTCTCAGGCGAGTGCGACTGCTCGCCCTCGGTGACCGCCAGCCGGAGTTTCTGACGCACCGCGAGATCGACGCGGCGCTCGAGTTGCTGCCCGAAGGCGTGGACTGCCCGTGGATCGCCACCGATGATCCCCGCGCTCGTGACCTCGATGGCGTCGAGGGTGTGTGGCTGCTTCCCGGGACCCCGTATCGCGCCGACGACATCGCCTACGCCGCGATCGATCACTGCCTGGAGTCCGGGACGCCGTTCCTCGGCACCTGCGGCGGGTTTCAGTACGCCTCGGTGGCGCTGGCTCGGACCCGCCTGGGGCTGGCCGACGCCGGTCACGCCGAGTCAGATCCCGACGCCGAGGAACACGTGGTGCAAGCGCTGCAGTGCTCGCTGTACGGCGAGCGCCGGACGGTAACGCCCGTGCTCGGCACCCGTCTGGCCTCGATCTGCGGCGAGGCCCCGTTCGAGGGCTTCCACTACTGCGGCTACGGTCTCGCCGACGGCTTCGAGTCCCGGCTGGTGCAAGGCGGCGTCGTGATCTCCGCCCACGCGCCCGACGCCGGCGTCGAAGGGATCGAGCTGCCCGACCACCCGTTCTTCCTGGCGACCGCGTTCCAGCCGCAGGTGGGCAGCAGCGAAACCGGCGAGCTGCACCCGCTGTTACGCGCGTGGCTGCAGGCGGCGGCGAACTGGAACGGGTCCACCTAGCAGAAGGCGCACCCGAGAGCTCATGTCCGCAGAATGTAGGCATGTCCACCGACAGGGAAGCCCTGGCTGCGGCGATCGCCGAGCGGTACCGGGAGATCCTCCCGCCCGGCGAGTTCGAGGTGGACGTGCACGGCCACGAGATGCACGTCAAGGCGGTGGGACACGACTCCGAGGCCGGCTCGACGATTACCGGGCCGGGGTTCTTCGCGCTCCACGTGCCGCTGCCGAGGTCGATGCGCGTCCATGCGTTCTTCGACAACGAGGCGCGGGCGCTCCAGGAGTTCGTGTCGCGGATCCGCCACCAGCCGTGGCCGAGCCCCGGCGCCGATCCGCACGTGCACATCACCGACAGCCAGGTGCGCGTCTGGTACGGAACCCCGGACGAGACGCAGGCGGCTGTGCGGTGGCGACCATTCGACCGCGGGCAGTTGGGCATCTGACGGATACCGGCAGATCGGCTCGGGGCCCCCACTGGTGATGATCATGGGGCTTCGGGGGACGATGGCCGAGTGGTGCGCCCGCGGGCACGGGGCGTGCAAAGCACGACAAAACCGGCCGGAGGATCGAGCCCCGCCGTGGGGCGCACGCATACGGTGCACCACGTGGCGAGCCTCGCCGCGGCCGGCGGATTTGTCACAGTATGCACGCCTCGGGCGGCCGATCACAACACACGCCGACCAGCGGTCCTCAGCCCGTCGCGCCCCTCTCGAAGCGGCCGAACAACTTGCTCAGGATCTACGGCTAGGGGACGGCTCGAGGTCGATCACCCCGAATCCGAACCGTTCGGCCAGACGCTGTGCCACCAGCGAGCGATGACACGCTTGCGCGGTCGCCTCGACGCACATCAGCGCGGCGATCCCGTCGGCCGGTAGCCGCTGCACCAGCGGCTCGAGTGCGACCGGGTCGAGGATCCGGTGGGTGTACTCGCGGACGTACTCGGGAGCCAAGCGCACGCGGTTTCGCTTGCCGACGCCCTGACGGTCGTCCTCGCGGTACTGAAGCTGTCGCAGCTCGGTGTCGGGCGCGAGCTCGATGTGGTGCTCGTAGCCGATCCCGGCATCGGCGACGAGCGCTTGCAGCCGGCGCGAGTTCGCCCACGCGTACTGCGGTCCGCGAACGCCGCGACGCTGGCGGATGTCGAGCAGCAGTCTCACCCCGGCGTCCTGAAGTGCACCGACGAAGCCGGCGGCGTCGAATTCGTAGACCCCGATCGTGGCGATCGTGGAGTTCCGCGTCACTGAAACAGCTGCGCGGCCGCGGCCACAACCTCGTCGGTGGGGACGTCGCGCAGGTGCTGGGAGACGTTCCGGCGATGACCGAACGGATCCTCGAGCTGGCCGTGGAGGTCGCCCCAGAAGGTCTCGCCCAGCGGCTGGCGCACCTGAGCTCCGTCGGCCACGTGCAGCGTCGTCTTCCCGATCCGCAGCTGCACCGACATGATCCGCCCGTCCGGCGTCGGGATCCGTTCGTGCTCCTGTGCGCCGAACGCCTCCCGGTAAAACCCGGCGGCACGATCGGCGCCGCTGACGACGATGTGCGGATTGACGATCACGGCGCCAGGGCCGCTCGCAGGGCGGCCGGAGTGTGCCCGGTCTGACGCCGGATCACGCGGCTCAGGTGGCTCTGGTCGGCAAACCCGAGCTCGACCGCGAGCCGGGCGAGCTGACGGTCGCCGGCGGCGATCCGCTCGAGTCCGTGACGAGCGCGGAGCAACAGGCGGTAGCGGGACACGGTGTGTCCGGTGCGCGCGCGGAACACCCGGCTGAGGTGGTGGGGAGACACCGACAGCAGTCTGGCGAGCTCGGGCAGCGAGCGCTCGGGAGCGCCCGCCAGCGCTTCGCGCGCGTCGTCGACGAGTCGGCGCCGCGCCTGCTCGGTCGCTGGCCTACCCGCGGCGATCCGAGCCGGCTCGCGCAACGCGAGCACGTCGGCGGCAAGCGTGACCGCCCGCTCATAGAGCTCGTCGGGACCCTGGCGCCGGCGCGCCGCGGCCAGCAGCAACCGGTGCTCGAGGTCGATCACGGGCGTCGTGTACAGAGGTCCGGCGGGAAGCGGCCCGTCTCCCCACAGGCGCTCGGCCGGCGCCTCGTCGAGCGCGATCACCGTGCAGTCGTCGCCGTGCGCCTGGGGATGGTCGAACCGCTGCTCCTCGCCCGGGTTCGTGCAGTACGCGACCGCCGGATCCAGCAGCGCCTCGACGCCGTCCGCGCTGCGCACGAAGCAGCCGCGGCGCACGAATACGATCGCGCGCATCTCACTCGCCTCGGGCCGTTCGCCGCGACCGGCTCGGTGGCGACAGGCCACGTCGCTGACCGTGACGCCGTCGCAGCGCAGTACCGATCGGCGATCGATCATCCCCCGATTGTGTCAGCCGCGACGGCCGCGAACGCCGGCCGGATGAGAGCACGAATGTTCAAGACCGCAGCGGGTTCAGAGCGCACGATTTCAGTCGATGTTCCCGATCGTGATCCTGCTCGCCGGCCAGGCGATGGCGTCGATGGACGCATCGATCCTGTTCGTCGCCTCGCCGTCGCTCCAGCAGAGCCTGCACGCCACCAGCGCGCAGCTGCAGCTGATCATCGCGGTCTACACGATCGCGTTTGGCTCGCTGGTCGTGACCGGGGCGCGGGCGGGCGACATCGTCGGGCGCCGGAGGGCGTTCATCGCCGGCCTGGCGGCATTCACGGCGACCTCGCTGGTGGGCGGCCTGGCGCCCACGCCGGGGATCCTGGTCGGGGCCCGCGCGCTCCAGGGGGCCGCTGCCGCGCTGATGACGCCGCAGGTGCTGTCGATCATCCAGGCCCAGTACGAGGGGGAGCAGCGGGCGCGGGCGATCGGGGCCTACTCGATGATCCTCGGCGCCGGCGTCGCCGCGGGACAGATCGTCGGCGGGCTGCTGGTGACGGCGCACCTGCTGGCAGCCGCGTGGCGTCCGGCGCTGCTGCTGAACGTTCCGATCGGGATCGTGCTGCTCGCCGCCTCGCGCTCCCGGCTGCCGCGCACGCAACCGGCCGTCCGCGAGCCCCTCGACCTCCCCGGCGTCGGCTTGCTGGCTCTGGCACTGGTGCTGTTGGTGGTGCCGCTCACGTTCGGCCGCGACTTGGGATGGCCACCGTGGGTGTGGCCGTGCTTCGCGGGCTCCGCGGCGGCCGGTACGACGTTCGTGCGCTTCGAACGGGGACTGATCGCCGACGAGCGCCGTCCTCTGCTCGACCTGCGGCTGTTCGCGCTGCCCGCCGTCGCGGCGGGCGTGGCCGCGGTGCTGCTGATCATGGCCGCCTACGCCGGGTTCCTGCTGAGCCTCACCCTGCGGCTGCAGGATGGCCTTCACTTCTCGCCGCTGCACGCCGGGCTGATCTTCGCGATCTACGCCACGGGCTTCGCCGCCGCGAGCCTCAGCTCGTCCCGTGCCCCCGGCGCCTTGCGTGACCGACTGCCGGTGCTCGGCCCGCTGCTGATGGGAGTGTCACTGCTGCTCGTGGGACTGATCGCCGCGGGCGGGGGCTGGCCGATGATCTGGCTGACCCCGTTCCTGTTTGCGGCCGGCGCCGGGCACGCCTACGGATTCTCGCCGCTGACCAGCCGGCTCAGCACCGTGATCACCGCTTCGCAGGTGGCGGACCTGAGCGGGCTGATCATCACTGCCGGTCTGATCGGGCAGGTGGTCGGCGTCGCGGCCTTCGCCGGGGTCTACCTGAGCGCCGCGGGAGCCGGCGGCGGGCACGCGCTGGCCGTCACCACCGGCCTGCTGTGCGCGGCCCTGCTCGCCACGGCCGCGTGCGCGTGGCGTGCGCGGACGCCGGTCGGGGTCAGGCTGAGCCGTTCTCGAGAATGCGCTTGAGTGTGTCGCAGTACCCGGCGAACTGGCGCTTGAGCACCCGCCGTAGCAGTGGCTGGGCCAGGCGCAGCGCGCCGCCCGGCCGCCCGTGGACGTCGAACCGCATCCGGGTTGCGTCGCCGTTGGGATCGAAGGTGATCCGAGAGTCCAGCGGCAACGGGCCGTCGACGATCTGCATCGCGAACGCGCGGTCGGGCTCGTACTCGGTGACCTCGACCACCGATTCGAGCTCCTTTCCGCCGGGCGCGCGGTGGACCTCCCGAACCCGCGAGCCGACGCTCAGCGGCAGCGGGCCGTCCGGAACGGCCGAGACCGTGTTGGCCTGCCAGCTGGCGAGCTTGCCCGGGTCGGTGACGTAGGCGAACACGTCCGCGGGGGAACGCGCGATCACGGTCTGCACGGTCAGGTCGATCATCGCCTCTGCCTTTCTGAGAGGAACTCCCACCAGGTCTCGAACGCTGCCTCGCGCCACCGCGGTCCCGTGTCCAGCCCGGCGAACACGCGAGCCAGGAACGGCCCGGCCATCAGGTCCAGCGACCGGTCCGGGTCGATGTCGGCACGGATGTCTCCCCGGGCCTGGCCCCGCCGCACGATCGCCCGGACGGTCGCCCGCCGCGGCAGGAGCACGTGTCGCCGAAACGCCTCGATCAGCTCCGGGTGGTGGTCCTGCTCGGCGATCAGCCCGCCGATCAGGCCCACGTACGACGGCCCGTCGGCCGGCAGGCCCCGCTGGACCGCGTGCCAGAGCTCGGCCCGCGTGTCGCCGAAATCGGGTAGCTCGAGCTCGGGCAGCTGCGAAGAGATCACGTACGCGACCAGCTCCGCCTTGTCGGCGAAGCGCCGGTAGATCGCCGGCTTACCGACGCCGGCCGCCCTCGCCACCGCCTCGACGGTAAGCCGGGCAAAGCCGCTCTGGGCCAACAGCCGCAAGGTCGCGGCGGAGATCGCGTCGTCGACCCCCGGATCAAGCGTTCTGGCCATCCGGAGATAACGTAACGGTACCGTTACGTTATGTCAATCGGCCTCCGGCGTCTCCTCCACGATCCGATGCAGCAGCCCGGCGAGCTGACGCTGCTCGTCGTCGGTCAGGCGCTCGAATCCCGGCGTCGGCCGTGTCACGCGTTCGAGCATCTGCTCGCGCAGTGCTCGGCCGTCGCGGGTGAGCACCACGTTCTTGACGCGGCGGTCATAGAAGCTGGGCTGACGCATCACCAGCCCGCGGGCCTGGAGCCGGTCGATCAGGCCAGTGACGTTGGAGTTGTCGCACACGAGCCGGTGGGCGAGCTCGTGCATCGGCAGCGGCTCGCCCAGCTGCAGGAGTGCGCCGGCCTGGGCCGGGTGAAGGTCGAGCTCGGAGGCAGCGATGAGAAACCGGCGGCGCTGCTGTCCAAACAGCGAGCGCAGCAGCGACCAGCTGTCGGCCGCCGCCGATCCGGCCTCGGGCACCTGCAACCCGGTCTCCATGGACCTAATTCTAGTTGATGTTCTCGATGATTGACAACCTCAAGCTTTTGCTACAGTCGAGCTCGTGAACGGGAGTGCTGCGATCGAGGTCGAGAAGCTCGTCCGCGAGTTCAAGAAGGGACCGCGCGCAGTCGACGGAATCGACCTGACCGTGTCCCCGGGTGAGATCTACGGGTTCCTAGGCCCCAACGGCGCGGGCAAGTCCACGACCGTGTTGATGCTGACGACGCTGCTGCCCCCCACCAGCGGGCGCGCGACCGTCGGCGGCTATGACATCGTCAGCCAGGGCGCGCGGGTCCGCGCGTCGATCGGCGCCGCACTGCAGGAGGCCGCGCTGGACCCGATCCTCACCGGACGCGAGCATCTTCAGCTCCAGGCCACGCTGCAGGGACTGGCGGGCGGCGAGCGCCGCGAGCGGTCCCAGGCGCTGCTCGAGCGCGTCGGGCTGACCGAGGCGGCCGACCGCCGCGTCGGCGGCTACTCCGGCGGGATGAAGCGCCGCCTGGACCTGGCCCTCGCGCTGGTGCACTCGCCCCGGATTCTGTTCCTTGACGAGCCGACCACCGGTCTTGACCCGCAGAGCCGCAGCGCGCTGTGGGAGGAGGTGGCGCGGCTGGCTCATGACGAGGGCATGACCGTGTTCCTCACCACCCAGTACCTCGAGGAGGCCGACGCGCTTGCCGACAGGATCGGGATCATCGACCAAGGGCACATCGTCGCCGAGGGAACGCCGGGCAAGCTGAAGGCGGAGATCGGCAGCCCGAGCGTCGAAGTCACGCCGACCGAGACAGAGAGCGGGGATCGGCTCGCCGAGCTCCTGTCGGGGTTCGGCGAGATGCGGCGAAACGGCCGCGGCAGCGTCACCGTGCAGCTGCCCGGCGGCGAGTCCGAGCTGGCCGAGATCGTCCGCATCCTCGACCGCGCCGACCTCCGAGTCGAGACGCTGCAGCTGCACCAGCCGTCGCTCGACGACGTGTTCCTGGCCAAGACCGGCCGCAAGCTCGAGGGCTCCGGCGACGGAGCCGATGCCGCGGCGCCGGCCCCGGCGCGTGGCGGCAGAAGGCGGCGTCGTGGCCGCTGAGGCGGCGATCGAGCTCCCCCGCGCCGGACTCGTCACCCGGTCGCCGAACCTGATCGAGCAGACGCTCGCGGTCGGCCGCCGCTCGGTCGTGCGGACCTCGCGCCAGCGCGCGCTCCTGGTCTTCCCGATGATCTTCCCGTTGATCCTGTTCGCGATCAATGGCTCGGCGCTGAGCGCAGCGACGCGGATCCCGGGCTTCCCCACCGACAACTACCGCGACTTCCTGATCGCGATGCCGTTCATCCAGGGCGCGATGTTCGTGTCGATCAGCGCCGGGGTCGACCTCGCGCGGGACATCGAGGGCGGCTTCTTCAATCGCCTGGCGATGACGCCGCTGCGCGGCGAGGCGCTGCTGATGGGGCAACTCGGCGGCGCCGCCCTGCTCGGGGTGATCCAGGCGATCGTGTACCTGCTGGTCGGGATCGCCACCGGCGTCACGTTCGTCACGGGCTTCGCGGGGGCGATCGTGCTGCTGGCGCTGTCGATCCTGATCTCGTCCGCGTTCGCCAGCCTCGGCGCACTGCTGGCGCTGCGGTTCGGCACCGGCGAGGCCGTCCAGGGGATCTTCCCGCTGCTGTTCGTGACGCTGTTTCTCAGCTCGGCGAGCCTGCCCCGCAACCTGATCAAGGCGAGCTGGTTTCGCGACGTGGCCACCTACAACCCGGTCTCGTACCTGGTCGAGGGGCTTCGCAGCCTGGTGATCACCGGGTGGGACGCGGAGGCACTGGCGCTCGGCTTCGGGTTCGCGGCGCTGCTGCTGGTGATCTCGCTGATATTCGCGCAGCGGGCGATGAGAACGAGGCTGGCGCGCAGATGAAACGGTTCTTCAACGTGGCCCGCGGGGTCGCCTGGCGATCGATCCATAACACGCTGGTGAACCCCGCGATCCTGGTCCCCTCGCTGATCTTCCCGCTGTTCTTCCTGATCGCGTTCGCCGGCGGCCTGTCGCGGATCGCCGACGTGCCCAACTTCAACTACCCGCCGGGCTACACCTCGTTCCAGTTCGTGTTCGTGTTCCTGCAGTCGGCGGCGTTCGGCGGCGTCTTCACCGGGTTCGCGGTCGCCCGGGACTTCGACTCGGGGTTCGCGCGCCGGCTGATGCTGAGCGCGCCGCGGCGCAGCGGGATCATCGCCGGCTACACGATCGGCGCCCTGCTGCGGTGGGCGCTGACCGGGACCGTGGTCACGATCGCCGCGCTGATCGCGGGCATGAACGTCGACGGCGGCGGTATCGAGCTGTTCGGGCTGTTGGCTCTCGGCGTCGCGGTGAACATGGTGGCGGCGCTGTGGGCCTGCGGCCTGGCGATGTTCCTGCGCACCGAGCAGGCCGGGGCGCTGATCCAGATGCCCGTGTTCGTGCTCCTGTTCCTGGCCCCCGTGTACGTGCCGCTATCGCTGCTCACGGGTTGGATCCACGACGTCGCCCGGCTGAACCCGGTCACCCCGGTGCTCGAGGCGGGACGGGGCCTCCTGGCCGGCTCGCCGGTGAAGGTGGCGATCGCATTCGCGGCGCTGGCCGCCGCCGGGCTGGTGATGACCGTGTTCGCGCGCCGCGGGCTCGCGGCGGCCGAGCGCGCGGGCTGAGCGCCGGACCCGGACGCGGCGCCCCGCGGGTGGGCTAGCCCGCGAAGCACCGCATCCGGCCCTGCTCACACGACGCCGAGGGGGCGCCTGCGCCGTGAGGGCAGTCCGAGCCCGTTCAGCGTCACGAACGCGCCGAGCAGCAGGATTGCCGCGACCTCGAACGCGATCGACAGCACGATCGCCCCGCGGTATCCCTGCTCGGCGAAGCCGAACAGGCCGCCGTTCTCGCTGATCAGCAGCCCCAGCAGCGACCCGGTGGCGATCCCGACGCCGGAGATCGCCAGCAGGGCCAGGACCGCGTCGGCCCACCGCCCCGCCAGCCGGCGCACCGGAGCCAGCAGACCGGCGGTGACGATCGCCGCCGACACGAAGTTCAGGAAGAACAGCGTGCCGATCGTGGGAATCGCCGAGTAGGAGTCGCCGTAGTACTGGACGATGTGATCGATCCCGACCCCGAGCAGCGCGAGCGCGCCGGCCACCCGGAGCAGCCCGGTGATACGTCGACTAGTCATCGTCGTTGTCGATCTTGGTGCCGTTGGCGGCCAGCACGTACCACTTGGCGCCGAACTGGTTCAGGCCCTCACCGGTGGTGTCTCCGGCCTTGTGGTCGCCGACGTAGTAGTAGAGCGGGTGTCCGTTGTAGGTCACCTGACGCTTGCCGCCGGGAGCGGCGATCGTCCCGAGCTTGGCCGCGGACACTCCGCCCATGGCGGTCGGCTTGCTCTGGGACGTCAGCGACGGCCAGATGCTCTGGCAGGCGCCGGTGCAGCTGCTCATGTCGGCCTTGTCTCGCTCGAACAGGTACAGCGTGCGTCCCTTGGCGTCGACCAGGACCTTGCCCAGCGAGGTGCTGCGCAGGCCGACCGCCGAGTTGGCGGCCGCGGGTGCGGGAGCCGTGGCGGCGCCGCCCCCATACGCGCCGCTGGCGGGCTGGGTGGTCGTCGATGACGCCTTGTGGGCGTTGCTGGATCCACTGCTGGTGATCGCGAACACGATCCCCGCGAGCGCTACGAGGAACACGATCGGGATAAGGCGCTTCATGTGATTTGCACTCCTTGTCTCGGGAACGAACGGCCCCGTTCGAGAGCCGCTCGGATGAGTACTATGTTTTGTAAGACTACAGTGTGTAGTAGATTCTTCCCATGCATTCACAACTCGCCACCCAATCCGAGATCAGCCCCCTCCCCACCTGGCGCTCACAGGTCGACGTGCGCGTCGATCCCGACAAGCTGCTCGAGACCCTCACCAGCGTCGACGCCTGCGAGGCCTGGTCTCCAGTCGGCTTCGACGTCGACGACCTGGCGTGCGGACGGCTGCGCACCGGCACCAAGGTCGACGTCAGCGGAGCGATCGTCGGGCGCCGGGTTCGGTTCACCGTCGAGATCGTGCGCGCCGATCGCCGGCGACTGGTGCTACGGGCCAACGGCCCCGTCGCCATGCTCGCGGCCTACACCGTCGAGCCCGCCGCCGGCGGCTCGCGCGTCGACGCCGCGATCTCGGTCGACCGAGGCGTCCGCGGGTCCCGGCTGGCCGCGCATGCGATCTCGATGATGCTCGGCGCGGGCGCACTGAACCACACGCTGTCCCGGATCGCACGCGAAGCGGAGCGGCGCCACGCGCCGGCGCCCGCGGTCCAGCCAGGCCTGACATGAGACGGTCGCGCACGCCCGCCGCAGAGCACGCGACGCGCAGGCTCCAGGCGGATCTGTCGCAAGCGCTCTCCAAGGCGCGACGGCGACGGCGGATCCTGCGGGTCGCGCTCGTAGGCGCGGCGTTCGTGCTCGGTCTGTGCCTGTTGATCCTCGGCAACCCGATCTGACTCGAGAGCAGCTGAATCAGATATCTACTATTATGTGTAGTACGATGACCTCTAGTATGAAATACCCAGCCGCCACAGTGATCGACCACCTCACCGCCGGGCGCGCCCAGATGGGCTCCTCGTTGGCGTTCCACCTGACGTTCGCCGTGCTCGGTGTCGGACTGCCACTGATGATGCTGATCGCCGAAGGCATGCACCTCCGCACCGGCGACCCGGTGTGGCGCGCGCTCGCGCGCCGTTGGTCCAAGGCATTCGCGATCCTGTTCGCCGTCGGCGCGGTGTCGGGAACGATCATCAGCTTCGAGCTCGGCCTGCTGTTCCCGCGATTCATGTCGTTCGCCGGCGGGATCATCGGCTTGCCGTTCTCGTTGGAGGGCTTCGCGTTCTTCATCGAGGCGATCTTCCTCGGCATCTATCTGTACGGCTGGGACCGCATCTCGCCACGGCTTCACTGGCTGGCCGGCTTCCCACTGGCGCTTTCGGCGGTCGCCTCGGCGTTCTTCATCGTCACCGCCAATGCCTGGATGAACGTGCCGCGCGGGTTCCAGCTGCACCACGGCCGCGTCTCACACGTCGACCCCCTGGCGGCGATGTTCAACCCGGCCTGGGCCACCGAGACGAGCCACATGGTGATCGGCGCCTACCTGGCCACCGCGTTCGGTGTGGCCTCCGTGTACGCGGTCGGGATGCTGCGCGGCCGGCGCGACGCCTACCACCGCCGGGCGCTGACCGTGGCGCTGGCCACCGCGGCCGTGATCGCCCCGTTGCAGCTCGGCGTCGGCGACCTGCTCGGCCGCACCGTCGCCCACAACCAGCCCGCCAAGCTGGCCGCGATCGAAGGCCAGTTCCCCAGCGAGCGAGGCGCGGGACTCAGCCTGGGGAGCTTCCCGATCCCCGGCCACGATCGCTCGGTGCTGAACATCAAGGTGCCCAAGCTGCTGAGCATCGTCGCCTTCGACGACGCCAACGCGAAGGTTCGCGGGCTCTCATCGTTCCCCAAGAACGACCGCACTCCGCTGGCGCTGCCGGTGCGACTCTCGTTCCTGGGCATGGTCGGGATCGGCACGTTCCTGGTGGCGCTGAGCGTGTGGTACTGGATCAGGCGC
>CAVPMQ010000002.1:0-198470 GCA_963706565.1 uncultured Solirubrobacterales bacterium
GATTGAGGTGCTGCTCGACCGCGACGCGATCACCAACGGCCAAACCGCTGCCGGCCGGCCGCTCGAGTTCTACGACCTCGGGCACGTTGCTCGCGATCCGGTGGATTGCCTTCGCCGAGTTTCGCCAGCCAGGTGGCCCGGTCGCTTCAAGGTCACGAGCTCCCTTCCCTCGCCACGGCTCGGTTCCGCTCGGCCACCTGGCCGGCATTTCGGGCTACGTCAACCACCGGATCCCCACAAGGAGGGAACCACAGATGAGCGCCTCAGCTCCCCCAGTTAACTCGGTCGCGTTGGTCGGCAATTTGACCGCCGACCCCGTCCTCAAGCAGCTCGACGACGACCGCAAGGTCTGCCAGCTGCGCCTCGCGGTCAACGACCAGAAAGACCAGCCGATGTTCATCGACATCGCCACCTTCGGCGCCCAGGCCGACGCCTGCGCCAAGTACCTGGCCAAGGGCCGCGCCGTCGCCGTCACCGGCCGGCTCGTTTACCGCGAGTGGGACGACAACGGTACCCGCCGCAGCCGCCACCACATCGTCGGACGCGTCCAGTTCGGCGGCAAGCCCAACTCCGACACCCCCGACGTTCGCGACGCTGAGCCCAGCGAGGAGGCCGCCGACTTCTGAAACACCATAGGGCGCCGACGGCACCCCCGCCGGCGCCCACACTCCAACCAACCAGCGAAACAGCCCCAGGACGGCACACGCGATGACACACCCCGAGCGCAGCGCCGTGATCCAGCGGCGCACCGTGCGCATCCCCACGACGGAGCTCATCAACGGCTGGCGGCGGGTGATCGAGGTCGAACTTGACTGGCGCTGCCCACGGTGCGGTGGTCCCCGAGGCGACGTGTTTCCCGCGATCGCTAGGACGGCCGCCACCAAATGCACGTCGACGGTTGGACGAACCGAAGCGGCCATGTCGACAAGTACCACGACGTCGAACAGGAGGCCCACAGCTCATGACCCCAGACTGCCAATTCCAAGTAATGACCCTAGTCGGCAATCTCACCACCGACCCGGTCCTCAACCAACTCGACGAGGAGCGAAAGGTCTGCCAGATGCGAATCGCGGTCAACGACGCTAAAGACCAGCCGCCGTACATCGACGTAGCGACCTCCGGCGCTCAGGCCGATGCCGGCGCGAACTATCTCGCGAAGGGGCGCGCGATCGCGGTCACCGGCCGCCTGGTCTACCGCGAATGGGAGGCCGACGACGGCAGCCGCCGCAGTCGCCACCACGTCGTCGGACGCGTCCAGTTCGGCGGACGACGACCCAACGGCGACCGATGCGACAGCAACGACCATGAGGAGGAACACGACAACGGCTGACCGCCGCACCGGGGAGCGTCGGACCCGCCGTCGCTCCCCTGGGGTCCACACACACCAGACCTCCAGTCATGACTAACCCAGACAACGTCGAGCAGCTCGGGCCCTGTCGTCAGTGCGGCGAGGCGGCCACCATGACGGCAATCGCCCGCCTCGTCGGTGGTCGCCAGTTCTACGTGAAGCTTTGCGGCGACTGCTACCACGAGCTCTGGATCCTCACTCAGCCGCCGACCGGCGTAAAAGAACCATGAGCACTTCTCGCCTCTACATCGTCGACCTCGTCGATCGGTGCAACCGGCGGATAGCCGGCCACGTCGGCGGCTCCTTCTCTTCACCCCGGTCTGAACTCCAGGCTCTCTCACTTGTCGACGCGCTGACCGGCCACAATCCAGAGTCGCTTCGCGTTGTCGACTCTCCGTGGACAGCCAAGCCGAACTCGTCATCTGACGTAACAAGGCAGACGAAGCAGCCGGACAATGGCTGAACAGCCCGCCAAGTCGATCGACGCGACCGCTCTTCCGCTCGCTGCGCTCGCCGACGAGCTCGCCGACCGGCTCGCCGGGCGGCTGATAGCGCAGCTCGCTGAGCTTGCGCAAGAGGAAGAGCTCAAGTCCATCCAGCTAGGAGTCAGAGCATCCGATCCCGTCCACCGGGCAACGCGGACAGAACGAAGCCCACCGTCGGGCCATGGGTGGTGGACCGCCGCGCGGGTCGCCGAGCATTACAGCGTGGGCGTTCGCTTTATCTACAGCCATGCTGACGAGCTCGGCTGCGTGCGTCTTGGTGGCGGCAGACGCCCGAGATTACGGTTTGATCCTGCGGTCGTCGCCCGCCGCTGGTCGTCCGTCGGCGACCAGCTTCCTCAGGAGTCGCCCACCCGGCGCGCCCGGCGACGCACGACGCGCCAAACGAAGTCGGCTGGAGCCGACTACCAGTTGATCGAGTTCGATCGGGACGCGTGAGCGACCGCACGCATAGACTCGCGGCGTCCGGCCCGGCACCCGCCGGGCGCGTGCCGGGCATCACATCGAGTCCAGGAGGCATCCATGGACAAGCGCACGCGGGGTGAAATCCGCGTACACGAACGCGTCGACGGCCTGCGGACATACAGCTTGCGCTTCCGCGTAGACGGCAAGCGACGGAGCATCACGCTGGGTACTGATGCGGAAGGATGGAACGACCAGCGCGCCGAACGCAAACTCGCTGATGTGCTCGCGGCGGTGCGAGCAGGCGTCTGGCAGCCGCGCGAAGCCGCGAAATCACGCACGCCCGTCACCTTCCACGAGTTCGCTTCACGCTGGTGGACGACGCGCAAGGCCGAGGGTCTCGCACCCAGAACCGAGCAGGATTACGAGTGGCAGCTTCGCAAGCATCTGCTGCCGTTCTTCGCGGACTACCCCGTCGCTGAGATCGACTTAGAGCTCGTCGATCGCTACCGCGAGCGAAAGCTCGTCGAACGCGACCAAATCAAGGCGGCGGCCGCCGCTGGCTGTCCGATGCGCGGCAAGAACGGTCAAAGGCGCCGGCCGTTGAGTAACCGGAGCATCAATACGACGCTCGCGACGCTCGCGCAGATCCTGGAGCAGGCAGTAGACCGAGGGCTGATAGCCAGCAACCCCGCAGTCGGGAAGCGACGACGACTGAGGACCGCAAAGCCGCCGCGACGCTTCCTGGAAGCAGATGAGCTGAAGGAGCTCCTCATGACGGCCGCCAGGATGGACCGAGACGCTCGGCGCTACCAGATCGGACGAAGGCCGATGATCGCGGTCATGGCGAAAGCGGGGCTGCGCGTCACCGAGATGTGCAACCTGCGCTGGCGCGATGTTGATGTTCACCATCGCCGGCTGCTGATCCGCCAGGCCAAGACGGCTGCCGGAGTCCGAGAGGTCGACCTCAGCCTCGATCTCATGGAGGAACTCATCTCATGGCGAGCCCTCCAAGGAAGCACTTCTCCGGTCGATTTCGTGTTCTCGACCGCGAGCGGGAAACAGCGCGATAAGGACAACGTGCGCATGCGACTCGCCAGCGTTGTCAAGCAGACGAATCGTCACCGCGCCGAGCGCGACCTCCCGGTCCTACCGTCGGTTAGCCCGCACGCGTTGAGGCGGACCTATATCAGTCTGATGATCGAGGCTGGAGCGCCGTTACCGTACGTCATGCGCCAAGTCGGGCACGAGGACTCGCGGACCACGCTGGAGGTGTATGCGCAGGTCCAGCAACGCCTGAGCCGTAACGGCATCCACAAGGCGTTCGACGAGCTGCTCGCCGGCAAAGGGGCAGTCGCACAGGTTCCGACCGGACCCCGCGAAATGATGTGTGATGCAGCAGTAACACCGGACCTGCCAGAGGTTCTTCGGGACCCAGCAGGGGCCAAAGCAGGGCGCGTGGTCCGCGCAACTGGTCCGCGCAACTAGATTTAGGTCCTCCGAGGATGAAGCCCAGCACACCCAGCCATCAAAAAAGCCCCGCAAAGCGAGGCGTTTTTGCAGTGGAGCTAGGGGGACTCGAACCCCCGACCTCCTGGGTGCGATCCAGGCGCTCTCCCAACTGAGCTATAGCCCCGAGCGGCGGCGGGAGGCCGCGCGGTTCTGCGACAGTGTAGCCCCGCTTAGGGGGCCGGCCTGTATGAGCTTCCGCACCCGCCTGACAAGCTTCTTCGTGCTGATCGTCGTTGTCCCGATGGTGGCGATCGGGTTTCTCGGCTTCCGGCTGATCTCCGACAGCGAGAACGGCAAGGCCGATGCCCGGGCCAGCGGCCTCGCCAGTGCCGCGACGAGCCTGTACCAGAGCGAGGTCGCCTCCGCGCGCGCCGACGCCGCCACCGTCGCCCGTGATCCGGCGCTGTTGAAGGCCGCGACCCGCAGGCAGCGGCTGGCGACGCTGGCAGCCTCCACCGGCCTGGCCAGGGCGACGATCACGCAGGGCTCGACCACGCTGGCTGACGTCGGCGACAAGAGCGCAATCGCCCCGGGCGCGGCCACCATCAACCGCTCGGGTGCGGCGCCGCTGACGGTCACGGTTTCGGAGACCACGGCTGCCGCATACGCCCGCGATCTGAGCGCTCCGGGCGCGGAGATCGCCGTCGCTCAGAACGGTCAGACGCTGGCGGCCACCACCGCGGGCGCCCGCGGTCGCGCCTTTCCCACCCGCGGCACCGTCAGCATCGACGGATCCAGCTACCGGGCGGTGACGCTCTCTCTCCCCGGGTTCGGCTCAGCGCCGGTCGAGGTCACGGTGTTGTCGGACCTGTCGGCCACCAGTTCCTCGACGGCCTCGAGCAAGCTGCTGGCCGCGGCTTTCATCCTTGCGTTCCTGCTGCTCGCGCTGTGCTTCTCGGTGTTGGCGTCGCGCGCGCTGCAGGCGCAGCTTGGGCGATTTCTTGCAGCGGCCAGACGACTCGCGGCCGGCGATTTCTCGGCCCCGGTCCCGGTGTCGGGCAACGACGAGTTCGCGGCTCTGGGACAGGAGTTCAACAACATGTCCGATCAGCTGGCGGCGCGTATGGACGAGCTCTCGGCCGAGCGGGCCCGGCTCCGCGACTCGATTCGGCGGATCGGGGAGGCGTTCGCGTCAAATCTGGACCGCCAGGGCCTGGTGGAGCTCGCGCTGAAGACCGCGGTCGACGCCGTGCAGGCCGATTGCGGGCGCATGAGCGTCCGTGCGACACAGGACGAGCCGCTGATGGAAGCCGTGCGCGAAGGATCGTTTGAAGGCCTGGCTGACTCGGTCTATGAGGCGGAGCGGCTAGCGCTCATGGACGGCGACTTCGGCGACTTCACCGACGATCAGATATCGGTGCTCGCGGCCCCGCTGGGCCCGATTGCCCCCCAGGAGCGAGCGCATGGCGTGATCGCGGTTGCGCGCCGCGGCCGGCCGTTCAGCGCCGACGACCGCGAACTGCTCAAATCCCTTGCTACGCAGGCGACTTTCGCACTCGAGAACGTCGAGCTGCACTACCACGTCCGGCGTCAAGCGGTCACCGACGAGCTCACCGGACTCGCCAACCACGGGCGCTTTCAGGAGGTGCTGGACTCCGAGATGGAGCAGGTCCGGCGCTACCAGCATCCAGTCGCGCTGATCATGCTCGACATCGACGATTTCAAGTCGATCAACGACACACACGGACACCCTCAGGGGGACATCGTGCTCCGTGAGGTTGCGCGCGTGGTCCGCGAGAACTCGCGCGATGCCGACTCCGCCGCCCGGTACGGCGGAGAGGAGATGGCGCTGATCCTCCCGCATACGGACATCGACGGGGCGCATGCGATCGCCGAGCGCATCCGTGAGGCCGTGGAGGCCCTGCGGGTGTCTCGGCTGGACGGTCAGGGAGAGCTGCGAATCACCACTAGTGTTGGCGTTGCGGCGTCCACCGCCGGCCACAAGCAAAGGCTGATCGCCGACGCTGATGCGGCCCTGTATGAGGCTAAGCGGACCGGCAAGAACCGGACAGTGCGAGCCCCTTCAGATACTGCGAATGTGATCGGGGGCGAGTAGGCTTTGGAGCATGGGTATTCTCGATGACGCAATACGCGAGCACCTAGATCTCAAGCGGCGGCGGGGCGCCGACCCGGCTGAGATCGAGCGAGACGAGCGAGACGCCCTCGGCCCCGTCCGCCGGGGTCCGGAGGGCGCCGACGAGGACGATCTCGACCGGTTGCCGGACGACGACGAGCGCTTCGCCTACGACAGCGCGGACGAGCAGGATTGGGACGAGCCGACGGCTGGCGAACCCGCGGGCGCCGAGCACGACGAGCCGGCGTTCGAAGACGAGCCCGAGGGCTCTGGCCGCAAGCTGTTCGACCGCGACGATCCGCTCGACTCCCCGACCGTCGCGCACCCCGCTCCGGAGCCCTACGACGAGCCCGTGGCCGAGCCTGCCACCGAACCCGCCGACCCGGCTCCGGGCGAGGCCGCTCCGGTTGAAGCGGACCGGGGCGGGGATACGACCGGGTCGCGCGACCGCCGGGTCGCTGCGCCGGGGCCGCCTGAGGAGGGCGACACGGCCGAGTTCGACATGGCGATTGAGGACGAGGAACTCGGCGTCGCAGGCGACGACGTGCTCGAAGAGACGCCGGAGTTCCTACAGGACACGCCCGACCACGACCGCCTGTGGTTCGAGCAGCGTCCGCCCAAGGACTTCGACTTCGACGGCTGACACCAGGCGTCATCGGCGCTTCACGCGCTCCGGTGGCCCCTACCGGAAGCACTAGACTCGACTGCCGATCGGGGCCATAGCTCAGTTGGGAGAGCGCCTGCTTTGCACGCAGGAGGTCACGGGTTCGAATCCCGTTGGCTCCACTCACGAAATGCCTGGAAACACGGTAGTTTCGTGTTAGACCGAAAACCCGTCCAGCAGCCGAGCGGTAAGCAAACGGTAAGCAGCCCGATCCTGAGTACGAGTTGACGCCCGTGAGCGAGCTACCGGACCTCGATCAGCTCCACGATGTTGCCCTCGCTGTCCTTGAACCACGCTGATCTGTGGCCGTCCAGATCCGCGACGCCATCGATCGTCTTCAGGCCAGGCGCGTCGTACTCCTCAAAGAGGATCCCACGTCGCGTCAGATCGGCGACCACGACATCTAGGTCCGTAACCGTGAACCCCATCTGAGTGTGGCCGCCTCGAGTCGAGTTCGGAGTGGGGAACACGCTGAACGCGGTCCGGTCCTCGAGCTCGTACACCAACGCCCATGGAGTTTCCTGCGCGGGCAGCAAGCCGAGCTTCTGTTCGTAGAACGCTCTGGCCCGCTTGAGATCGTTGGCCGGTAGCGACGCATGGACTGTTGCCTGCGCGAGCATCGATCCCTCCTCGGATTGCGTGGTGTCAACCTACCTGCCGCGCGGCTGCGTACTAGGCGAGGCGGTGGGCGGCGGCCCGGGGACTCGGGAGCCCGACGACGACGAAGGGAGCAGTGGTGGGCGCGAGTACTGTGGCCATCGGCCTCGACGACGTAGAGTTCGGTCAACCGTAAGCGACGGGGAACGATAAGCGTGCCAGCGACTGAACAGCTACGTAACGGCTGAAAACCGGACGGTCGAGGCGGCGAGCGGCGTGCGCTTCGCTTACCGCGACGTAGGTAGCGGCGAGGTGCCCCTGGTGCTCCTCCAGCACTTCCGGGGAAACCTGGACAGCTGGGATCCTGCGCTAGTCGATGCGCTCTCTCAGCACCGGCGAGTCGTGACCTTCGACTACCCCGGCGTGGGCGCATCCACGGGCCAAACACCCCACACGATCGCTGAGACGGCACGCGCCACGATCGAGTTGCTCGATGCGCTCGAGATCGGCCAATCCGACGTTCTCGGCTTCTCGATCGGGAGCTTCGTAGCGCAGGAGATCACGCTGACGCGACCCGCACTGGTCCGACGCCTCGTCCTCGCGTCCTCCGCGCCTCAGGGCGGGGCCGGGATGCACGGCTGGTCCAAGGAGGTGATGGACGCCGTCGGCATCCCCGAGGTCCCCGTCGAGGGTTTTCTCTCGGTGTTCTTTGCCGCCTCGCCCACGAGCCAAGAGGCGGGCAAGCAAGCCGCCCAACGGATCTACGTCGCGCGCACCCAGGACCGCGATGTCGAGACGAACTGGCAGACACGACTGGCGCAGTACGACGCGGTGTGCGCCTGGGGGGAGCCGAACCACGCGCAGCTTGAGCGAGTCAGTGCCATCCGATGCCCCGTGTTCATCGCCAACGGCGACAGCGACCCAATGATCCTGCCGCATTACTCGTACCTGCTGGCGGGCCTGATCCCGCAGGCCAAATTGAAGATCTACCCGGACGCCGCGCACGGCTTTCTCTTCCAGCACGCGACGGAGTTCGCCGCCGACGTCCGAGCGTTCTTGAGCTGAGCGACTCGGCAGAACGTGGGATCTTGAGATGAACGTGGCTATCGCAGGTGCCCACGGCCAGATCGCGTTGCGGTTGACCAGGCTGCTGGCCGGTGACGGCAACCGAGTCACCGGGTTGATTCGGAACCCGGATCACGCCGCCGAGGTTTCCCTGGCGGGAGCATCGCCCGTCGTCTGCGACCTCGAGAAGGCGAGCGTCGATGAGATTGCGAGCGCTGTCGACGGCGTCGACGCGGTGGTCTTCGCGGCCGGCGCTGGACCCGGTAGCGGAGCCGATCGCAAGCTGACGGTGGACCGCGACGCAGCGATCAAGCTCCTGCGTGCCGCCACGAATATTGGCGCCGGGCGCTACCTGATGGTCAGTGGCTCGGGCGTCGAGAACCCGCCAGCCGGCGACGGCGTGTTCGAGATCTACATGCGTGCGAAGGCCGAAGCCGACGCGGCCGTAGCCTCGAGTGATCTGCAGTGGACGATCCTCAGACCAGGCGGCCTGACGGATGATCCAGGCACCGGACATGTGCGCATCGACCGTGCGCCGTTCAGCGGGCAGGTGCCACGCGACGATGTCGCCACGGTGCTCGCCCGCTTGCTCAGAGATGCGCGCAGCGCCCGTCAGATCCTGTATCTCAGCTCCGGCGATCGAGCAATCGATCAAGCTCTCAACGAGGCTCTTGAAAGCTCGGACTGAACGGTCACCCCTGCGCCGTCCATAGTTTCATGAGCCTTCAGATTCGACCGGTCGTCAACGTCTTCTACTTCGCGGCCGACCTCGAAGCCGCCACCGCGTGGTACCGCATGCTGCTGGGCTCCGATCCGGTGGAGGTCCGCCCACAGCTGGCGATGTATTGCGGTTCGGCACACGCCAGCTGAGCCGCTGTCGCACGCATGCCGAGACGACTACATCGACGCAGCAGTTGCCGACAGCCCGTGGGATCCGGCGTTGGCGGTCCGGGATGTCGACGAGTGGATCGCGTCGATATCGCTGTTGAGCGTGGTTTATAAGTTTGAATGACTCAAGATTCGCCGGGTAAGGTCAGTACTCGGGAACGCTGGGCAAGACGAATAACTGTAGATCGCGTTGTCGCTGCTCGCCGTCGGAGTGCGCGGGACGGTGCATTGGGTGGGCGCTGTATCTGCCGGAGGACTGGTGCGAAGACGATGTTCGGCGACGCCAAGGCGACTGTCCACGTGACGAGGTGACTACAACCGACCAGCCGGCGTCGCGGGTAAGCCGGTCGAGCGTGATTGGGATTGTCGACGATGTGGATAACGCGTCGTAAAATCGCTGCGCGATTGCCTCCAGACGCGGCGGGTATGGGCGCACGGCGGACCAAAGGACGATCTTCAGCGGTTTTATAACGAGTGATGCGCACATAAAAATTTATATTGCGACAATGTACGTTCTTCAGATATTTATTTTTAGCACGCTGCTGAGGTGTTTTATTTTCGAACGGCTGGCCCAGGTGCTCGACCCATTCGGAAACCTGATCGGCTTCAGGCAGGCAGCAGCCTGAGCGGGTCATAGATCTAGGCGCGGTGCCTCAGCGGCCTTGCCTGATCGGGCGACTCGCTGTTTCGGGAAGTCCGCGGATCATCAGCAGGTCCGCCTTTAGCAGGTGGTAGATCGCCAGGCCGCGCAGGAGCCGTCGAGCAATCTGTCGAGCATGATCATGGTCGTGTCCGGTCGGGAGCGATCGGTCGGACGCGCTTGGCGGGATGGTGAAAACCAGTGTCATCAAACCGTGTGTGGTTGGTCCGTCGTACAGCTGATTGTCGACAGGCATGGTCACCCCGCCGTGTGGCAAATGTCGCTCTGGAGTGATATACGGCGCCAAGCGCCGAGCGGTTCGCGACGATTGGTGGTCCGGATCGAGCGGTCGACTGGCTCACGCGACTGTTCCGCGACCACGGTCGTCGCCCTGATCGGGGCGGCCGCGCGGCTGAGCTCTTGCCCTGCCGGGCATAGCTGGTAACCTACAACCAAATGGTTGTAGGTTTGTTGAGCAGCGAAGCGCTCTCGGAACCCGAGGCCGACCGGGTCTTCCAGGCGCTCGCGGACGTGACCAGACGAGACCTCCTCGCCCGCGCGATCGAGCGCGAGCAGTCCGTCTCGGCGCTGGCGCGTCGCTACGAGATGAGCCTGACGGCCGTGCAAAAACACGTGGCGGTGCTCGAGCGCGCAGCGCTCGTGAGCAAGCAGAGAAGTGGGAGGGAGCAGCGCGTGGCTGCCAACCCGGAAACGTTGCGCAAGGCGGCGACGTTGCTTGCCGCGTTCGAGCAGCTGTGGATCAAGAGGGCGACGAAGATCGCCGAAATCCTCGCCGAGGAAGGAACAGGAACATGACAGTCATCACCAGCAGCAGGAATCCGGAAGACCTGTCGATGACGGTGGTCGCCGAATTCGACGCCCCACCGGAACGGGTATGGAACGTCTGGGAGGACCCACGCAAGCTCGAGCGCTGGTGGGGTCCGCCGAACTACCCGGCGACCTTCACACGCTACGAATTCGAGCCCGGCGGAGAGTGCCGCTACTACATGACCGGGCCCGAAGACTTCATGCACCACGGCTGGTGGCGGATCGACGTGCTCGACGCGCCACGCCGGATCGAGCTCGTCAACGGCCTCGCCGGCGATGACGGTGAGCCGGTACCGGGCGTCGAGCCGATGGGGGGCGTCGTCACGTTCGAGCCGATCGCCGCTGGCACTCGCATGACCGCTCTGAACAAGTTCGCCGACGCGGAGCAGATGGAGCAGCTCGCGATGGGTATGCAGGAGGGCATGAGTGCTGCGATGGACCAGATCGACGCCCTGCTCGAGCCCCTCCACGCCGCCTGATCGCGACGAAGTCGCAATCGTCGGGGACGAGACAGCGATCGCTTCCACACGATCGCACGGTGGACGTCCGGCCGGTAGGCTCGGCGCGACTCGCAGCTCAGGGGAGGACACCGTGCGAATCGACGTGCACGCGCATTACTGGACTGATGACTATCTCGATCTGCTGGTCGAGCTTGGCAAGACCGACACCGGCACTCAACGCGGGATGGGTGCCGGTGGCGGCGCGGAGCTCGACGCGCGTCTGCAACTGATGGATCGGGCCGGGGTCGAGATGCAGGTGCTCTCCGCCTCACCGCAGCTTCCTCACGGCGACGATCGACAGAAGGCAGTAGCCGCCGCCCGGTTCGTCAACGACCAGTACGCGGAACTGGTTGGACGTCACCCAGATCGGTTTCGCGCGTTCGCGGCGATGCCGATGCCGCACATCGATGAATCGATCGCCGAGCTGGGTCGCGCTCTCGATGACCTGGGAATGGTCGGAGTCACGCTGAACACGACGGTGCTCGGCCGCGCGCTGGTCGACCCCGACTTCGAACCGATCTTTGCCGAGCTTGACCGTAGGGCCGCGGTTCTGTTCCTCCACCCGGCGGGCAACAACGCGTGCTCGCCGCTGATCCGCGACAGCGGGCTGACCTGGATGGTGGGAGCGCCGGTGGAGGACACGATCTGCGTTCTGCAGCTGATCACGCATGGGATCCCGAGCCGCTATCCGAACCTCAAGATCATCAATCCACACCTCGGCGGGGCGCTTGCGATGCTGCTGCAGCGCGCCGACAACTACCAGTGGGAGGCACCGGGCACACCCGAGCGGCCCAGCATCGCCGCCCGCCGAATGTGGTACGACACGGTCGGGCAGTGCCACGTCCCCGCGCTGCGGTGCGCGATCGACTCCCTCGGAGCCGACCGACTCGTGCTCGGAACCGATTTTCCCTACGAGGCGGGCGATGTGTTCGTGCGCGCCATCGAGTACATCAAGGATCCCCAGATCAGCCCCGACGAGGCGGACGCGATCCTCGAGCGCAACGCGATGGCACTGTTGGACATCACCGCGAACGAGTCAATTCCGAGTAGGTAGCAGGTTGCCGAGCCGTGGCATCTCGGGTTTAATTGATACGCTTCGTTGGAGAAAGGGTCGATGTGCTCGTGATTTGCAGCAAGCGTGCGGTGGTGACGCTCCTGGCTGCGGTTTGCGTCCTAGGGTGCGGGGCCGCGACTGCCGCGGCTGAAGGACCGCCGGCCGCAGGAGCGCTCGTCGAGTTCGAATACCACGTGAGCGGGGTCAAGTCGGTGGGTGGTCCCGGAGTGACCTACACCGGTGGCGTGGTCGCCGGCGACGGCGGCTCTGTCCAGGTCCAGTCCGGTCATGTCGCCGCGGTCGTATTCGCGAATGTGTCTACGCCAGCACTCGGGTGGAGTCTGGTATCCGACGGCAGTTCGTCCCTCACCGCCACGGTGGACGACTGGCGCTACGTGACGAGCGGCACCGTCACTGGAACCGCCACATTGGCCGGCGGGGCATCGATGACCGTCACCGACCTCCAGACAGGACACACAACCACCGTGAAGAACGGCTCGTTCTCGATCCCTACCGGGATTGGCCCGCTCGGTGCCACACTTACTCCACCCGTCAATCGGATCATCCGATGTCGCGGCGGGTCGCATTCCTGCCAGGCGCAGATCAACTTCGCGGGCGGCGCACGCCGGCGCGAGATCGTGATCCGCCTCACCGCTAGCAACCTCTCGCTGCGGTCGGTCAGGGCGGCTTCGAGCAGCCGGCACCCCGTGTACAGGCTCAGCGGCGGTCATTTCGTGCTCGGCGGCTCGGAGTACGTGGCGACGCTCAACGCCGCCCGATCCAGCCCGCGAGGTTCGCATCTGATCCTGACCTTCCGGAATCGCAGAGCGACCGCCGCGGCCGAGACTGTGCAGCCCGGGGGAGTGCTCGCCGAGTTCGACTACAAGATGAGCAACGCCGCGCCGAGCAACCCGATCTTCCCCGCCATCTTCTACACCAGCGGTGTGGTCGGCGGCCTCGGCTCGGTGCTCGGGGACCAGACCCTCGTCGTGCAGGGGGGCGCATTCAGCGAGGCCAAGTTCTTGGCAAACGCATGGGAAATCATTCCCTCTGGTGGCTCTCCGTTCACCGCTACGCTCCGTGACCGCCGCTACGTGAATAGCGCCGCCGTCGCGGGGTCCGCCAGTGTCGGCGCTGGATCGTCGATGACCGTAACCAGCCCAGCCACGACGAACACGCTCACGCTCAAGACCGGCGCCTTCTCGATTCCCACGGGCGTCACCGGACTCGGCGTCGGCACGCCCGCGCCTGTCGGTCGGCCGATCCCGTGTCAGGGGACCCTGCGCTCGTGTAAGGCGAGGATCAACTTCGGAGGCGGCGCACGCCGGCGCCAAATCGTGGTCCGACTCACGGGTACCGACTTCTCGCTGCGGTCGGTCAAGGCGGTTTCAAGCAGCCGGCATCCCGTATACAGGCTCAGCGGCGGGCATTTCGTGCTCGGCGGCTCGGAGTACGTGGCGAGGCTCAACGCCGCCCGATCCAGCCCGGCCGGTTCGCATCTGATCCTGAGCTTCCGGACGAAAACCTGATCGCTCGGTCCCGCCGCAAGATCGCCGTCAGTACTTCTCCGCAGTAAGAGGGCGGAATCGGGCGGCTGGCAGGGGCCAAGCACGACCGTAGGGTCATGCCGATGACGTCAGAGGACCAACGCAACTTCCGGGTGTTGATAGCCGGAGGCGGCGTCGCGGCACTTGAAGCGGCGCTGTGCTTGCGCGAGCTCGCGGGGGACCGAATCGAGATCACGATGCTCTGTCCACAACCGGAGTTCGTGTATCGGCCCATGCGCGTACGAGAGCCGTTCGCCTATGCCGGGGCGCGCCACTACCCGCTCGCCGGCATCGCGCGCGACCTGGACATCGACCTGCGACAGGACGAGCTCAAGTGGCTTGACGGCGACTGGCGGATGGTCCACACGCTCGCCAACGAACGCATCGAGTACGACGCGCTGCTGCTGGCGATGGGCGGGAAGATGTGGCCGGCATTCCGGCACGCGATCACGCTCGACGACAGTCGCCTCGAAGACCAACTGCATGGCTTGATCCAGGATCTGGAGGGCGGCTACCTGCACTCGCTGGCGTTCGTCGCGCCGAGCCGGATGCCGTGGCCGCTGCCGATCTACGAGCTGGCCCTGATGACCGCCCAGCGCACTTACGACATGGGCGTCGATGCCACGATCACCCTGGTCACGCCCGAGGACTCGCCGCTGGCCGTGTTCGGCGGCAAGGTGAGCCAGAGGCTCACCCAGATTCTCGAGGAAAACCGGATCGTGACGCTCATCTCAGCGCACTGCGAAACGCCCGCCCCAGGCGAGTTGACCGTACATCCTGGATCGCGCACGGTGTACGCGGAGCGGATCGTGGCGCTGCCGAACCTGTACGGACCGTCGACCCCCGGCGTGCCGAAGGGGTCCCCCGACGGATTCATCCCCATCGACGCCTACTGCGGGGTCCGCGGCCTCGAGCGCGTGTATGCCGCGGGCGACGCGACCGACTTCCCGGTCAAGCATGGCGGCATCGCCGCCCAGCAGGCGGTGACGGCCGCCCACAGAATCGCCGAGCTCGCGGGCGTCAGCGTCGAGCTCGAGCCGTTTGAGCCGGTCATCAACGGAGTGCTGCTCAGCCTCGATAAGCCCCTGTACCTGAGCGCACATATCACCGGCGGTCACGGCTCGACCTCTGAGATCACCCAGGCACCCACGTATGCGGCCCGGGCGAAAATTGGCGCCCGATACCTGACGCCGTATCTCCAACAGCTCGACGAGATCGCGGCGAGGACAGCATGAGCCGCGAAGTTCCCGGATACGAACCAGACGAGCAGAAGACGGTCGGGATCGTGATCGCCGACGATCACGCCGTCGTTCGCCGCGGCCTCAAGCAGCTGCTCGGAAACGAACCAGGGTTCGAGGTGATCGCGGAGGCCGCGGACCTGGACTCGGCTCGCCGGTACGTGCGTGGCCATCATCCGGACGTGCTGGTGCTCGATGTGAACCTTCCCGGCGGATCGAGCATCACCAAGATCCCTGAGATCCGGAAGGAGTCCCCCGACACCGCGATCGTGGTGCTGACGATGCAGAACGAGCCCGCGTACGCGCGCCAGGCAATGAGCGCCGGAGCCCTCGGCTATGTGCTCAAGGAAGCCGCCGAGACCGAGCTGGTCGAGGCCGTGCGCCGAGCCGCGGTCGGAGACGCGTTTCTGAACCCCCGTCTGGGCGCCCGTGTCGCGGCTGAGCCGCCGCCCGGGCCGCCAGACGGCCTATCTGAGCGCGAGGTCGAGGTGCTGCGGATGATCGCGCTCGGCTACACGAACGCCGAGATCGCCGAGCGGCTGTATCTGTCAGTGCGAACTGTCGAAACGCACCGCGCGCACATCCAACAGAAGTTGCGGCTCGGGTCGCGAGCCGAGCTCGTCCGTTACGCGCTGGACCACAGGCTGATCCAAGCCGGCAACCGAACAAGGGAGACCTGACGATGATCGCGCAGCCGCTCGCCAAGCAGCTGGCTCGGGAGGTCGGGGGTCATTCTCCGCTCGGCGGCCTGTTGATCGGCAGCGTCACCCAGCGGCTGCTCCACATCGCCCCGTGTGCGGTGCTCGCGTTGCCGAGCCACCGCCACGACGCCAAGGCCTATCGCCGCCACACAGCTACGACGCCACCTGATCGGCGTCTGACCGCGCGAAATCAGCCGGGGGCGCCTGGATCGGGAGCCGGCAGCGCAGCAGCGTGCCAGGACGGATGGGCTCGATCGTGAGCTCGCCCTCCGCGAGGTACACCCGCTCCCGCATGCCCGCCAGACCGAAGCCCGAGCTCCGCCCCGCTGCGTCGAAGCCCACACCGTCGTCCTGCACTTCGACGACGACGTGATCGTCGAGGAACCCGACGAACACGCGAACGCGGATCGCCCGGGCGTGCTTGACGACGTTTGTGAGCGCTTCCTGAACTACCCGATAGATCGTGGTCGCGAGATCGGGCGCCAGCTTCGCGGTCTCGGGGAAATCGAGTTCGGCTGTGATCTCCATCCCGGCATCACGGCGTCGCTCCAGCAACGCCTCGAGCGCGGGGCGCAGCCCCAGGTCGTCGAGCAGCGACGGCCGCAGGTCGCTGATGATCCCTCGGAGGTTGCCGATCTCGAGTTCGATGTCCTCGATCGCTTGAGACATCGCGGCGTCGCGGCTCGCTTCGTCGCCGCGCCCCACGGTCGAAGCGAGGAGCACTCGCAGTCCGCCCAACGCCTGCAGCGTCTCGTCGTGGAGCTCGCGCGCCCACCGGCTCCGCTCTCTATCCGCGCCCGCGATGGCGCTGCGGAGGCGTTCGGCTTCGACGCTCTGGTTGATCGCCACAGCGCTGGCGGCCGATGCGGCGAACGTGCGCAACAACTGCTCGTCGTCAGCCGTAAACGACGCCTGCTCAGGACCGCGATCAAACGCCGCGAGTATTCCTAGGCCACGTCCGCGGTGCATCAGCGGCACCAACAGGGCGCAGTGAGCGTCCGACACCCCGAGCGCCGCCGGCGCGATCAGCAGGTGCCTCCCGGGGTCGAGAATCCGCTCGGGACGACCGCGTTCGAGCACCTGACCCGACGTTGACTCGGTGATCGGCAGTCGTCGTCCGCGGACGTCGATGCTGTGGCCGGCACTCGCCTCGACCACCAGATCGTCGCCGTGGCGCAACGAGATCACCACGCTACGTGCGTCCACCAGGGCGCGTCCGCGCTTGGCGACCAGCTCCAGCACGCGGTTTAGATCAGCGACCCCGCTGACCGCATCGGCGATGTCGCGCGCTGCCTCGAGCGACCGGACGGCGCGCTCGAGCTGCTCGCGTCGCCGGTCGTTGACCTGATGCAGGCGAGCGTTTTCGATCGCCGTCCCCGCCCATTGCGCCAGCGCGACCACGGTGTCCTCGTCCTCGTCGGTGAACTCGAGCCCACCCTCCTTCTCGGCCAGGTACAGGTTGCCCCAAGCCTCGCCGCGAATCAGGATCGGGACCCCGAGAAAGGTGTGCATCTCCGGGTGGCCGACCGGAAACCCATAGCTGTGCGGGTGCCGACCAACCTCCGTCAGCCGCAGAGGTCTGGGATCCTCGATCAGGACGCCTAGCACCCCACGTCCTCGCGGCAGGTCGCCGATCGTCCGGCGGGTCACCGCGTCGATCCCCTCCGTGATGAACCGCTCGAGCTGGGTGCGAGTCTCGTCCAAGACCCCGAGCGCCGCGTAGCGCGCGTTCGTTATCCCGACGGCTTCCCGGAGAACGCGATCCAGTACGGCGTCGACGTCGTGTTGAGCCACGAGCTCCCTGCTGATTCGCAGCAGTCGCTGAAGGTGGTCGCGCTCTGACGGAGTGTTCATCTGACCCCGGGCTGAATATACGCGCAGTAGTTGGACCCCCGTTCCCCGTGGGGATCCACGGATGTGATCCAGGTGTCCGACGCTCAGTGTTGGAATTGTGAGGGCCGAAGAGATCCGATCGCCGTCGCCGCCACGATGCTGGCACTGCGGGGCGGCGATAGGCGTGTACGAGCCCGTGGTGCATGTCGCCGACTCACTCGTGCGAACGACCTCGAGGGCCGCCGAGCCCGATGTCTGCCGCGGTCGCGGCGGTTGCTACCACGAGTCTTGCTACGACCTGGGTCGATCGTCCCCGCGCGGGGCTGGCTAATCGTCGCCGAGGCGCTCGGCGAGCCAGCTCGTGGCGAGCGCGATAGCTCGTCTGTGAGGTCGCGGATCGCCCGCGGTCATGTGGCCGGCACCGGGGATCATGACCAGCTCGGTCGGGCCGCCAAGTCGATCCCTGGTCGCGCATGCGGCCTCTATTTCGTTCGCGCTGCCCCCGACGATGAGCAGCACGGCAGCGCTCGCCGTCCGCAGCACAGGCGGCGCCCAGTGAGGCTCGCCGCCGACCGCCGCGACCGCGCTGATCGCCTCACCCAGCCGGGCGGCCGCAAGCAGCGCTGCGCTTGAGCCGGCCCCAGTGGCGAGGTAACCCAGCGCCAGCCGTGCGGTCTCCGGTTGCTCGCGCAGGAACCGAGTTGCGGCGGCCAAGCGCTCGGCGATCGCGTCCGTCTCGGTGGGCGCGTTCGCGCTCAGCTTCTCGCGCGCGCTCCAGACGTCAAACGAGAGCGTGGCGATGCCGGCGTCGCTCAGCGACTTGATCGCACGACGGTCGTAGGCGCTGGGCTCCCTGCGCTGGCGACAGATTCGCGGGAATGCAATCGCGCCGACCAGATGCGATTCCGGCGGGACGATCAGGTTGCCTTCCAGCTTCAGCGTCGATGAGACCTCGATCGCCGCGTCACGCCGCCGGGCCGGGGGATTGCCGGCGCGCTCTGAAGCGGAGGTGACGTGGCTCGACATGTAGTCGATGGTCGCGCCAGTCGGCGGCTGCCGAATCGGGATCCGGCGCGGATCGATGGTGTGGTGGGCTACGGATTGTGGGCTCCGCGGATCACCACCGGCCCGCGTTGGGCTTCGGACTCTCCGCGGTACGTGCACGGAGCCGGACGGATCCGGCCAGGCCGGCCGAGCGAAACGATGAGGGGGAGCCCCACGTTGGGCCGCACCAACACGCAAAGGAGCACCTTGCTATGTCGCGCAGAATTTTCGATCTGCTCACCAGCGCCGGCGGCGTGGTCATCGTCGTCGTACTGCTGATCGCCGGTGGCCTGCTGACCTGGGGCCACAGTTTCGTCAAGTCAAACGTCCGCAACGAGCTCGCCCAGCAGCAGATCTACTTCCCCCCGACGGCGGCGTTCGCGCACGCCAAGGCGGGGACCGAGATCACGCCGGGCATGATCCCGTATCTGGAGAAGTACGCAGGCCAACAGCTCCTGACCGGCGCGCAGGCACACGCCTACGCTGACCATTTCATCGCCGTGCACCTATCGCAGATGCCCTATGGGGGCGTGTACTCCAAGATCAGCACCGCCGCTTTAGGGGACCCTAGTAACACCAAGCTCCAGACGCTCGAGCAGACCTCGTTCCACGGCACCACGCTGCGGGGGCTGCTGCTGGAGGCCTACGCGTTCTCAAAGATCGGTGACGTCATGCTGTGGGGCGCGATCGCCTCGTTTGTGTTGGCTGGCGTGATGTCCGTGCTCGTCGGCCTGGGCTTCTGGCACGCCCGGCGAACCTCCACCGAGACGCAGATCCTCACGCCCGAGGCGGTCTCGACAGCCTGAGCCGACCCCAGCGTCAGCTACCGGCGCAGCTCGAGCAGATGCCCGACACGACCACGTCCACGGACTCTCCGGCGAACCCATGATCAGACGCGGCCTCCAGCAGCGGCTCGGCGTCGACGGACTGGTCGAGATCCTCCACCCGTCCGCAGCGGCGGCAGATCATGTGGTGGTGCGGATCGACCCTCGGGTCGTACAGGGCTGGCCCGCTGCCCGCGTCGACGCGGCGGGCCAGACCGAGCTCGACAAGCAGGTCGAGCGTCGCGTAGACCGTCGGGACCGAGGTCCCGGGCAGCTCCGCCTGGATCGACCGCCGCAGCTCGTCGGCGCTGGAGTGCTCCCCGCGGCGGCGCAGCTCACGCAGGATCACCAGTCGCTGTGGGGTGGCGCGCTGCCCGCGGGCGTGCAGCAACGCGGTCAGCTCCTGGCCGGAGACCTCTGCCGCGGCTTGGTGGGGGTCGTTCATCGGGCTAATGACTGTTAGGGCAGCCTCATTATAGTAAGGCAGACCTAATTTTAACTCATTCGCTATTATGAGATCTGATGGTAGAGGCGATATCTCGGCTTCGAAACGTCGACGAGCGCACGTTTGTGCTGCGATATGTACAGCCGGGTCTGGTCGGATTGATCGACGGGACATTGTCGACGCTGGCGCCGATCTTCGCTGCGGCGCTGATCTCCGGATCTCACGCCGCGCTGTTCGTCGGACTTGCCACCGCGATCGGAGCCGGGATCAGCATGGGCTTTTCAGAGGCGCTATCTGACGACGGAAGCGAGACCGGGCGGGGATCGGCAGTGGTCCGCGGGTTCGTGACCGGCGTGATGACGGCTGTTGGGGGCGTGTTTCACTCGCTGCCGTTTTTGATCGGCGAGGTGCACACCGCGCTGGTCGTCGCCGGCGTCGTGGTGGCGATCGAGCTGACCGCGATCTCGCTGATCCGCAAGCGGTTCCTGGCCGTGTCGCTACGGGTCAGCCTCCTGCAGGTGGCGCTCGGAGGCGCGCTGATCGTCGCCGCCGGAGTCGTACTGGGCAGCGCCTAGAGCGTTATCGCCCGTGCGCGACGGGTGCCGGCTCAGTCGGCTGACCGTTTGGCGAACCCGAAGGAATCTCGACCCGTCCACGCGGGACGTCGAGCTGCAGCTTGGCGCCGCCCCATGGGGCGGTAGACGCGCGTACCTGTCCGCCGTGAGCGTGGGCGATCGCCTGCGCTATCGCCAGCCCCAGCCCGGCGCCACCGGCGGCCCGATTGCGCGCTCGGTCGGTGCGGTGGAAGCGCTCGAACACGCGCTCCAGCTGCTCCGGCTCGATCCCCGGGCCGTCGTCGAGCACCGTGAACCGGATCGACTTCGAAGGGAGCGTCGAGACCTCGAGCCTGACGAGCCCCGCGGGAGCGGCGGTGTGCTCAATGGCGTTGCGGATCAGGTTGCGAAGCGCCTGGGCGAGGCGGTCTGGGTCAACCAAGACGGTGATCGCCGGGACCTCGGACAGTTCAAAGCGCCGCCGCGGGCCGGTGGTCATGCCCGCCCACAGGTCGGTCACAAAACCCGCGAGCTCGACCTCGCGGCGCTGAAGGAAGTCGGCCTGCTCGGCGCGCGACAGCAGCAACATGTCGTCGACCAGCCGCGACGTGCGCGCGACCTCAGCCGATATCAGCTGCTGAACCCGACGCACATCGGCGGGCGAGGGATCCGGGTCGGCGGCGAGGACCTCGATCTGACCCGCGATCACGGTCAGAGGCGTCCGCAGTTCGTGCGACGCGTCGGCGACAAAGTCTCGCTGGGACGTGAATGCCGACTCGAGCCGGTCGAGCATGTGATTGAAGCTCTCGGCAAGCACGCGGATCTCCCGGCTCGCGTTCGACGGCGGCCGCATCCGCGGGTGCAGGTCCCCGTCGTCGACCTTCGCCGCGACCCGCGCCATCCGGCGCAGCGGGCGAGACACCCACACTCCCGCGAGATACGAGGCGATCAGCGCCAGCACGACCGCGATCGCCCCGGCGATCAGAAACGACTTGGCGATACTGCGCTCGGCGCGCGTGACCACGATCAAGGGCTCGCCGGCGCCAACTCGGACGGTCATCCCGCCGACGGACACGATTCGCTCGTCCATCCGCACCTCCCCGAGGTCGGGCGCCCGGCGAGACGACAGTCCCAGCGGACCCGCGAGCAGCGCTGCGCCTTCTGCGTTCTCACGCTGTTGATCGTCAGCGGTCTCGCCCGACTCGGGGCGCGCGCCGCCGAACAGCTCGGGATGGTTGCTGACGGTCCCGTGCCCCGGCACCACTGCGAACAGCAGCGACGAGGTGCCGGTGAACGGTTGGGCGCGGACATAGCGGCCAATCGCGCTCGCGAGTCCGGCCGTCGAACCGGTCCTCATCCCGCGGACCGCCTCGGAAAGCTGCGACGCGTCTCCGGCCACGTCGGTGTCGATCTGTGCTCGCAGCTGCCGGGTGCTCTGCACGTAGATCACCCCGAAGATCACGGCACACACCAGCAGCAGTACCCCTGTGACCCAGGCCACCAGGCGCCAGCGCAAGCTCGATCGCCCGATCAGGGCTGCGCCTCGAACTGGTAGCCGCGGGCTCGCACCGTGCGGATCGGGACGTCCCGGCCGTCGGTGCTCAGCTTGCGGCGGAGGTACCCGATGTACACATCGACGATGTTCGTCGCCGGGTCGTGCTTGTAGCCCCACACCGCGCGATGGATCTGCTCACGAGTCAGCACCCGGCCGGGGTGCTGCATCAGATACGCCAGCAGCTCGAACTCGGTGTTCGACAGCCGGATGGCGTGACCATTGCTGCGGACTCGGCGCGAGAGCAGATCCAGCTCGAGCCCGGCTCGGCGCAGCGTCGTGGTCGGTGATTGGCGCGCGGCGCGCAGCTGAGCCCGGATCCGAGCTTCGAGCTCGGCGAGCGCGAACGGCTTCACCACGTAGTCGACCGCGCCGGCGTGCAGGCCCTGCACTCGATCCTCCACCTCGCCGCGCGCCGTCAGCACCACCACGGGGAGCCCGGGACGTTGTTCCACGAGCTCGTCGAGCACCTCCCGGCCGTCGCGCCGGGGAAGCATCAGGTCGAGCACGACGAGGTCGACGTCGTCCTCGAGCGCGAGGTCGAGGCCGGTGTCGCCGTCGAGTGCGCAGCGCACATCCAGCCCGCGTGCGCTCAGCCCACGCTGGATGAAGTCGACGATCCCGGGTTCGTCCTCGATCACCACGATGTGGCCCACGGATTCATCATAAGAGCCCTTTCATCGCTGCAAATGCTGGAAAAGAGAGTTCTCATCTTCGGGTAAATGCGGCTTAAGCGCGGTCTCTGACCCTGGTCGGCATGACCGTTGCCATCCCTCGGTTCACGCCCTCCCGCCGCGACTCCGGCCTGCGACGACTACGGGCCGCCAACCGTCTCCTTGCCGTAGCGGCGGTCGTGCTGACGCTCGTTCTGGCTGAGCTCGCCGCACACGGTTTACATGGCCACTCGCGCAAGCTCGTCGTGAGGTCGACACCGCTGCGATCGGCCCAGCCGGCCGCTTCACCAGCGCCGGCCAGGCGCCACGAATCCGCACGCGCTGCCGAACATCCGCATGCGCGCCACCGCCCCGTTGTTCATAAGCTCCGGCCCCCGACTCAGTCACCAGTGGCTCAGCCGGCACCATCGGCACCGTCCGCACCGGCACCGAGTTCATCCACGACCGTGTCGGGCGGATCGTGAGCACGGTCGAGGTCAGTCAGACCGGCGCCACCGCTGCCCCCGAGACCTGGGAAGCGCTGGGCACGACCGCGGTGCTGCGGATGGACACGTGGAATCGGGCTCGCCGGTCCGCCGGCAGGCGGGCCGTGGAGCGCGAGCTCGAGGCGATGGATGCTGCCGCCAGCCGGTTTCGTGACGATTCAGAGCTCTCCCGCGTGAATCGTGCCGGCGGCACCTGGGCCCCGATCGGGTCGCTGCTGTGGGACGCGATCGCGCTCGCTATCCGCGCGGCGAAGGTCTCGGACGGCGCGGTGGATCCGACGCTGGGACGCGCGCTGATCGAGCTTGGCTACGACCGCGACTGGCGCGAGCTCGAAGCCGCCGCCGACGACAGCGCCCCGGTCTCGATGCGACGCGGATTCGCCGGAGCCTGGCGATTGGTGGAGCTCGGCGACGCTCCCCCGAGCGTCCGCTGCCCGCCGGGCGTGATGCTCGACCTCGGAGCGACCGCCAAGGCCATGGCCGCCGACCGCGCTGCGCGCGCTGCGGCGAAGGCGGCCGACGCGGGCGTGCTCGTGGCGCTCGGCGGCGACATCGCGGTTCGCGGGCGCGCTCCGGCAGCGGGCTGGAGGGTCCATGTCACCGACGATCACCGTTCGGGCCCCGATGCGGCCGGGCAGACGGTGCTGATTGGTTCCGGAGGCTTGGCTACCTCGAGCACGAGCGTTCGCAACTGGTCTCGAGGCGGCGAGCGCATGCACCACATCCTCGACCCCAATGACGGGCTCCCAGTCCGTTCGCGGTGGCGCACCGTGAGCGTCGCCGCGGCCAGCTGTGCGGAGGCGAACATCGCCTCGACCGCGGCGATCGTGCTCGGCGACGACGCGATCCGCTGGCTCGATCAGCACCAGCTGCCCGCGCGTCTGGTCGACACCAGCGCAGCCGTGGAGCTGGTCGGTGGCTGGCCTCCGTGACCGTCGGGCCAAGCGCCTACTGGTACCTCACACGCGCGAGCGGCGCGGTCGCGCTGATCCTGCTCACGCTCAGCGTGGTTGTCGGGGTGGCGGCGATCGGCAGGGTCAGGACCGACCGCTGGCCGCGGTTTGCGATCGACGGGATCCACCGGACCGGATCGCTGCTCGCCGTCGCGTTCCTGGTCGTTCACATCGGCACCGCGGCGCTGGACAGCTTCGCCCCGATCCGGCTGACCGACGCGGTGATTCCATTCGCCGGGAGCTACCGGCCGTTATGGCTGGGGCTGGGAGCAATGAGCTTCGATCTGCTGGTGGCCGTGCTCGTCACGAGCCTGATGCGTGCCCGGCTCGGTTACCGAAGCTGGCGGATCGTGCACTGGCTGGCGTATGTCGCCTGGCCGGTTGCGCTCGTTCACGGACTGGGCACGGGTAGCGACGTGCGGCTGGGCTGGATGCTCGCCGTCAACGTCGCGTGTACGGCTGCCGTGCTGGTTGCAGTGGTCGTTCGCGTGTCGATCGGCTGGCCGGCTCACCTGCGGCTGCGGCTCGGCGCGCTCGGCGCCGTCGCCGCGTTCGCGCTGGGGCTCCTGCTGTGGGTCCCCGGCGGGCCGTTCGGGCCCCACTGGGCCCGTCGCGCGGGTACGCCGTCCGCATTGCTGGCGCCGCATTCGGGGAACCGCGGGGGAGCGGGATGACTCAACCACGGCTGTTGCTCGGGACCAACGGAGCGCCGGTCTCGTATGAACTTCACTCGCGGCTGCACGGGCACTTGCCGCGACTGGCGAACAACGGCTCGCTGATCGGCGAACTGGCAACGGCGGCGCTGCGGGGGAGAGGCGGCGCGGAATTCCCGCTCGCCCGCAAGCTGGAGGCGGTCAGGCGCACTCCGGGGCCGCCGGCGGTGGTCATCAACGCGTGCGAGGGCGAACCGATGAGCATCAAGGACCGGGTGCTGCTCGGCTCGGCGCCGCACCTTGTCCTCGACGGCGCGCTGTGCTGCGCACGAGCGCTGGGGGCATCCAAGCTCGTGATCGCGCTGGATGCACTTTCGGTCGCCGCGGGCGAGGCAGTCGAGGATGCGCTGGCCGAGCGTCCCGACCTCGACGCAGCCCTCAAGTCAACGGTCGTCGAAGTGCCACCCGGGTACGTGAGCGGCCAGGAGACAGCGCTCGTATCCTGGCTCAACGGCGGCCCGGCGCTACCCACCGGCTCCGAGCAGCGCGTCGCCGAGCGCGGGGTCGGCCGGCACCCGACGCTCGTGTCCAACGCCGAGACGCTGGCTCACGCCGGATTGATCGCGCGTCACGGCGCTCGCTGGTTTCGCCACGCCGGCACCGCCGATGAGCCCGGCACGACGCTCGTCACGCTCAGCGGATGCGTCCGCCGGCCCGCCGTCTACGAGGTCGAATACGGCACGCCGCTGGACGTGCTGCTCGGCGCGGCCGGCGGCCTCGACGAGCCCGTGAGGGCGTTCCTGGTGGGCGGTTACGCGGGCACTTGGATTTCCGCCGACAGCCAGAACGCGATCCGTCTGTCGCGCGCGGGGTTGCGTCCGCTCGGGGCGTCGCTGGGCGCCGGGATCGTGGTTGCGTTGCCGGAGCGAGCCTGTCCGGTCGCCGAGGTCGCTCGCGTGGCGGAGTGGATGGCTCACCAGAGCGCCGGCCAGTGCGGACCCTGCGTGCACGGGCTCGCGGCCGTCGCCGACGCGCTCGCCCGCCTGCGCGACGGGCGGGCCTCCGAGGGGACGCGGGCCGACATCCGTCGCTGGTCGCGGCAGATCCCCGGGCGCGGAGCGTGCGCTCATCCAGACGGCGCCGTGCGGTTCGTGGCCAGCGCGCTGTCGACGTTCGCGGCCGAGTTCGAGGATCACCGCCGCTTCGGCCCCTGCGACGCGTGCGAGCTGGTGACGCTCGCCACCCCGGCCCGCCATCACCCGAACGCCAGAGCCTGATGCGACTCGAGGTTGACCCGATCGCCTGCGAGGCCCACGGTCTGTGCGCTGAGCTGCTGCCCGAGCGGATCGAACTGGACGAATGGGGCTACCCGGTGCTCGATGATCGGCCGTTGGCGCCCGAACTCGAGCGGCTGGCCCGCCGCGCCGTCGGGACATGCCCGACGCTCGCGCTGCGCCTACGGCAAGACGGCCCGGTTTAACCGGTCGCTGCCGCTGGCCGCTGGCCGCTGGCCGCCGACCACTGGACCCATGGCCCGAACCCATCAATACACGCCGACGATCCGCTGGACGGGCAACCGCGGTACCGGCACCAGCTCATACCGCGACTACGCCCGGACGCATGAGATCGCCGCACCCGGCAAGCCGGCAATCCCCGGATCCGCAGACCGCGCCTTCCGCGGCGACCGCGACCGCTGGAACCCGGAGGAGCTCCTGGTCGTGTCGCTCTCCCAATGCCACATGCTGTGGTACCTACACCTCGCGGCCGACACGGGCGTGGTCGTGACCGCCTACGCCGACGAACCGGTGGGCACGATGGCCGAGCAACCGGACGGGAGCGGGCAGTTCACCGAGGTGCAGCTGCGACCGGCGGTCACCGTGGCCGATCAGTCGATGGTCGAGCGGGCCACCGCCCTGCACGACGACGCTCACGCGATGTGCTTCATCGCGCGCTCGGTGAATTTCCCGGTCGGCCATGCTCCCACCACGCAGGCAGCATCAGCGGCAGGGCCCGAAGCGACAAGTTGACGGCAAGCTGATGGCAAGGTGCCCCGGCGAGGGTTCAGCGCGCAAACCTCGATCCGAAGGGACTCACGATGTTCAAGCGCGTCCTCGTCGCTGTCGCGGGCACGGCAGCGATCCTCCCCGCCACCGCGGCGGCCAGCTCTCACGTGGCCCACTACAAGGGCAAGACCAAAGAGGGCACGAAGATCTCGTTCGTGCTCGACCGCGGCTGGGTCGACCAGTTCTCCACGCGGCTGCCGACCACGTGCGTTTCCGCGCAGGGTGGCACGCCCGGGGTCGACTTTACGGATTGGGACATCCCGTACAAGTACCGGCTCGGCGTAGCGGCGAAGGTCGACTACGGAGACCCGACCAAGCATTACCACATCACCACCCACCGCGGTAAAGGCGGCCGGGTGACCGGCAAACTGCAGGTCAACTACTCGCTCCTGGGGACCGACGGGTTCGGCGGCTGGGTCCTGTGGGAGTGCCTGGCCACCGGCAACTTCAACCTGCGCCCGCGATGATGACGCCTGCCGTCACCCCGCCGGCGCCGATGGATTTCGACCCGTCGGCGGCTCTCTGGTCAAAACGACCCATGGAGGAACGCCATGAACATCCAGAGAGCCCTTGTCATCGGTGCCGGCAGCGGCGTCGGCCTGGCCACCGCCGACGCGCTCCGCGCCGCCGGCGCGAAGGTGGTCGCATCCGGCAGTGAGCGGGACGCAACCGATCCCGAGCAGGTCGCAGCCCTGTTCGCCGAGGCCGACCCCGATCTGGTCGTCGTCGCGGCGGGCACACGCCCGACGTTGGCCTCGGTCCGGCAGCAGACCTGGGAGTCGTTTTCGGCCCCGTGGAACGTCGACGTCAAGATCGCGTTCGAGGTCGGCCGCACCGCACTGAGCCGGCCGCTGCGTCCCGGATCGACCGTGCTGATCGTCTCCAGCGGGGCCGCACTGAGCGGCTCGCCGCTGTCGGGCGGCTACGCCGGCGCCAAGCGGACGCAGATGTTCCTCGCCGCCTATCTCCAGCGTGAGGCTGAGGCCGGCGAGCTCGGGATCCGGTTCGTTGCGCTGGCGCCGACTCAGCTGCTCGCCGGCACAGCGATTGGCGAGGCCGCAGCCGCCGCGTATGGCGGCGCAATCGGAGAATCCGCCGGTGCGTACATGCAGCGGCGGTTCCCGAAGCCGTTCAACGCCGCTGGAGTGGCCGAGGCGATCGTGTCGATCGCCTCGAGCGAGACGCAGTCCGACGCGACGCTGCTGACCGTGGACGCCCGGGGGATCGAGGCGATCTAAACCACCTCGTGGACTAGGAGATCGCTGTCTGGTTGAGCGATGGATTTCGGCCACCGGCCGGCTCTCAACTGATGACAACGCGATTTCGAGAGGAGCGGACATGACAACCGACACCAAGACACTGACCCGGTGGGTGGTGATCCTGACGGGCATCGGCTCGCTGATGGCGGCGCTCGACACGCTGGTGGTGGCGAGCGCACTGAGCAAGATCCGGCTTGACCTCGGCGCCTCCGTCGAACAGCTGGAGTGGACCGTCAACTCCTACAACCTGAGCTTCGCGGTGCTGCTGATCACCGGCGCCGCGCTCGGGGACCGGTTCGGGCGTCGACGGCTGTATGCGGCCGGCCTTGGCCTGTTCGCGATCGCGTCGGCGGTCTGCGCGGTGGCGCCGAATATCGGCGTGCTGATCGCCGCGCGAGCCGTGCAGGGCGCAGGTTCGGCGTTGATCATGCCGCTCGGGCTGGCGCTGCTGAGCTCGGCGTTCCCGCCCGAGAAGCGCGGCGCAGCGATCGGGATGTTCAGCGCGATCACCGGACTGGCGGTCGCCAGCGGCCCGCTGATCGGCGGCGCGGTCGTGCAGGGGATCGACTGGCAATGGATCTTCTGGCTGAACGTGCCGATCGCAGTGATCTCGATCCCGCTGGTCCTGACCAAGATGCGCGAGAGCCATGGCGCCGACACCGGGCTCGACCTGCGCGGCCTCGCGCTCGTGACGGTCGGTGCGTTGGGAGTCGTGTGGGCGCTGATGCGCGGCAACCAGGTGGGCTGGTCGAGCGTCGAGACGATCGCGTCCGGCGTTGCCGGGGCTCTGTTCTTGGCCGCGTTCATCGGCTGGGAGCGGCGCGCCCGGGAGCCGATGCTGCCGATCGAGTTCTTCCGCTCGCGCGGGTTCTCGGCCGGCAACGCGGCGATCTTCCTCCAGTTCGCCTCGCTGATGGCAGCGGTCTTCTTCTTCTCCCAGCTGCTCCAGGTGGGGCAGGGGTATGGCCCGCTCGGCGCCGGCCTGCGGCTGATTCCGTGGACCGCCACGTTCATCACGGTCGCTCCAGTCGCCGGTGCACTCAGCGACAAGATCGGCGAGCGCCCGTTGATGGTCGTCGGACTCACCCTGCAGGCGGCCGGGATGGCGTGGCTGGCGCTGATCGCCGAGCCGAGCCTTCCCTACTCGCACATGCTGGCGCCGTTCATCCTGGCCGGCGTCGGGACCTCGATGGCGATCCCGGCGGCGCAGAACTCGGTTGTCGGCGCGCTTGACGAAGCCGCCCTCGGCAAGGCGGCCGGCGCTAACGGCATGATGCGCGAGCTCGGCGGGGTGTTCGGCGTCGCGATCGCGGTGGCGGTGTTCGCAGCCGCCGGCAGCTACGTCTCACCGGCGTCGTTCGTGGACGGCTTCGGTCCGGCGATCGGCGTCGCCGCCGGGATCTCCCTCGCGGGAGCGGTCGCTGGGCTGGCGCTGCCGGGGCGAGGACGCTCCCGGCCCGTGAGCGCGGTGCCCGCATTGGGGACACAGGCGTGAGCCGGGCACGAGAGACTGGAGATCGGTAATGCACGCTGTGGTTCACCTCGAGCTCCACACCCGCGACCTTCCGGCGGCGAGCGAGTTCTACGCTCGGCTCCTGGACTGGCGGCCGGAGCGGGTCGACACAGAGCACGGTTGCTATGTCGCGCTCGGCCTCGGCGAGCGCATCGAGGGCGGGGTCGTGCAGTGCGGGACCGAGCGCCCGATGTGGCTCCCGTATGTCGAGGTCGACCAGATCGACGCGGTCATCGAGCGGGGCCGGGAGCTTGGCGCCTCGGTCCTGCTCGGGCTGCGGGAGGGGCCGGCCGGCTGGCGCTGCGTGCTGTCCTCGCCCGACGCCGGTGAGGTCGCGCTGTGGCAACGGAAGGAGTGGAGATGACCGAGCAGCAGTTGCTCGTGGCCGCTCGCGGCGGAGACCCGGATGCGTTCGCCAAGCTGATCGATTCCTACCGGCGCGAGCTGCACGCCCACTGCTACCGGATGCTCGGCTCGGCGGCTGACGCTGAGGACGCGCTCCAGGACGCGCTGCTCGGAGCCTGGCGCGGGCTGCCCCGGTTCGAGGGGCGCAGCTCGCTGCGATCGTGGCTGTACACGATCGCCACCAATGCGTGCCTGCGGGCGATTGAACGCCGGCCCAGGCGGGTGCTGCCGATCGACTACGGCCCGCCGTCGGATCCCCATGACCCGACCGGCGAGCCGCTGCTCGAGTCAGTGTGGGTGCAGCCGTTGCCGGACACGATGCTCGCGGATGCGGCGACGCCGGATGCACGCTACGAGCAGCGCGAGGCCGTCGAGCTCGCGTTCATCGCGGCGCTGCAGCACCTGCCCGCCCGCCAGCGCGCCGTGCTGATCCTGCGCGACGTGCTCGGATTCTCGGCGCGCGAAACGGCCGATGCGCTCGACGCCACGCCGGTCTCGATCGACAGTGCCCTGCAGCGCGCGCATCGGTCGGTCGATGCGCGCCTGCCCGAACGCAGTCAGCAGGCGACGCTGCGCTCGCTCGACGACGACGACCTCAAGCAGGTGGTAGAAGGCTTCGTATCCGCGTGGGAGCGGGCTGACGTTGGGGCGATGGTCTCGATGCTCGTCGACGACGCCGTGCTGACGATGCCGCCGGAGCCGACCTGGTTCGCCGGCCGCGAGGCGATCGGGACATTCCTGGCCGCGTTCCCGTTCGCGTCCGATGCGCCGCGAATTCGGATGCTGCCGACCCGGGCCAACGGGCAGCTGGCGTTCGGTCACTACAGCTGGCGCGATCAGCGCAACGGGTTCATGCCGCACGCGATCGCGGTCGTGTCGCTGCGCGGGTCCGAGATCGCGGAGCTGACGATCTTCAAGTACCCGGAGGCGTTCGAGGGATTCGAGCTTCCCGAGCGGATCCCCGCCTGACACCCAATCCGTCGTAACCTGTCGCCGACGTGCTGATCGACGGCAAGGCCTACGCCCAGGAGTTGACCGCGACCCTCCACGAGGAGCTGTCACGTCTGCAGGCGACCCCAGGCATCGGGACGCTGCTGGTGGGCGATGATCTCGCGGCGCAGGTCTACCAGCGGCGGATCGACCGTCACGCCCGCGAGGCGGGGATCGTGTCGCGGCCCGAACAGCTTCCCGCCGACGCGACGCTCGGGCAGGTGATCGGCAAGATCGCCGAGATCGATGCCGACCCGGACATCAGCGGGATCCTGGTGCTGCGGCCGCTGCCGCCGCACCTGCCGGAATCGCGCGTATTCGCGGCGCTTCCCCCGCTCAAGGACGTCGAGGCGCTTCACCCGCTCAACGCCGGCTTGCTGTCGCTGGGCATGCCGCGGTTCGTCCCCTCGACCCCGGCGTCAGCGTTCCACATGCTCGATCGCTACACGGCGTCGGTCGGCCGCGATCCCAGCACCGCCTACGACGGCCTCAACCTCGTCCTGGTCGGACGCTCGAACAACGTCGGCAAGCCAGCGGCGATCCTCGGGCTTCAGCGCAACGCGACCGTGATCTCCGCGCACCGCCACACCTACGACGCGGGTCGCCTGGCCGAGCACACGCTCGGGGCCGACATCCTGATCGTGGCCGTGGGCGTGCCAGGGCTGATCAGGGGCGACGTCGTGCGCGAGGGCGCGATCGTGATCGACATCGGGATCAACGCCGTCGAGCAGCCCGACGGGTCGGTGAAGCTGGTCGGCGACGTCGACACCCCGTCCGTCGAGCCGATCGCCGAGGCCGTGTCGCCGGTTCCGGGAGGTGTCGGCCCGATCACCGACATCTGGGTGTTACTGAACACCGTGTCCGCGGGGCTGCTGCAGAACCAGCCCGCCGGCATGCTCGGCCGGCTGGATCTCGACACGCTGCCGCCGGTGACCGGGGCCCTCTGACCCCGGCTCGTGCTTAACGTCCCGCTCGAGCGGTTTCAGTAGCACCGTGGGACGTTCGCCACGTGGGACGTGACCAACGTCCCACGCTGATTCGCGAACCGCCCCAGTGGGACGTTAAGCATGCGGATCCCGCCCGGGCCGGAGCCATGAGAGCACCTCGCCGGCGTGCTCGTTGGGCGGGAAGATCGGGTAGAAGGCGTGCTCGATCCGCCCATCGGTGACGATCAGCGTGATCCGCTTGTACAGGTCGCGTCCGTCGACGCTGAACGTCGGCAGGCGCAGCGCATCGGCGAGCTCGAGGCCGGCGTCGGACAGGATTGAGAACGGCAGCCGTAGCCGCTGCACGAGTTCGGCCTGGTAGTCGGTGTCCTGCGTCGACAGACCGAACACCGCGTCAGCTCCGGCGTCGCGCAGCTCCGCGTGGTGGTCGCGGAAATCGCAGGCCTCGGTCGTGCAGCCTCGGGCGCCCGGGATCTCGTTCCAGCCCTCGGGCAGCTCGACGCCGGGTTGGCCGCTCATCGGATACACGTAGATCACGGTGCGCCCCGGGCCCAGGCGATCGAGGGCGACCTGCTCACCCGCGGTGCTCGGCAGTGTGATCGAGGGCATCGACATGCCAGACAGGTGGTCGGCGGCGCCGTCGTCCTCGGGCACCGGCAGGTCGCTGGGCAGGCTCAGGTAGTCGGTCACGGACACCTCCATCGCTCCACGGGAGTGACGATTGCTAGCAGGTCACTCTGCGAGGATCATCCCGCCGATGTCGACCGCCTCCGCCTCACCGTCCCGGAGAGTGACGGCGATGGTCGTACTGGTCGCGGCCGGAGCGGGATACGGAGGCGGCAACATCGGCCCCGCCACCACCGCGATCAGTCGCGAGTTCGGGATCTCGCTGTCCACCGTCGGTCTGACGATGACGGTGTTCTTCGCCGCGATCACCGTGGTGACGCTCGGGGCGGCCCCGATCGCCCACCGCCTGGGACCGAAATTGTCGATCATCCTCTGCTGCGTGCTCGCGGCTGTGGGGAACCTGATCTGCACGGTCAGCCCGTGGTTCGCCGGCGTGCTTGCCGGCCGGGCGGTGGTCGGGTTGGGAGCGGGGCTGGTGTTCGTGATCGTCCCGGTCGTGGCTCGTGCCAGCGGCGGCGCGCGGCTCGTGGGGTTGTTCGGCGCCGCGGTCACGATCGGGGTCGCGGTGGCCCTGGCGATCGGCAGCGTGCTCGCCGACGCAGGCGTGAGCTGGCGGATCGGTCTGGCGATCTCGGCGCTGGTGGGTGCGTCCGCGCTGGTGACGCTCCCGCGCGAGGTGACGGCTACCGCGCAACCCACTCGCCGAACGTCGGGCTTCCTCGGGAGAGCCCTGCGCGAACCGGCGGTCTGGCAGCTGGTGATCCTGTTCATCGGCACCAACGGCATCGGGCTGGTGATCAGCACCTGGCTGATCTAATACCTGACCGGCCACGGAGGCGATCCGCTGTGGCTGGCCGGTGTGCTCGGGTTCGTGCTGTTCGCCGAGACCGCCTTGCTGCGCCGGGTCAGCGGACGACTCGCCGAAGCCGGCCCCACCCAGCGGCGTCTGGCGGCGGTGAGCCCGTTGGTGTCCGCGCTCGGCCTGGCGGGGCTGGCGCTGAATGCCGACGCGCTGCCGGCCCTGCTCTGGGTGCTGCTGATGGGCGTCGGCTTCGCGCTGCCCTACGCGGTCGTGATCGAACGTGCCCAGCGGCTGTTCCCCGAGTCGGCGGCGGAGGTCATGGCGGTCCGCGCTGGCGGCGCTGGCGGCCTTCTGGCGGTCGCGGCCCTGCTCAACGCAGGCCGGGGAGCTACTGGAAGTAGATCAGCCGGTAGGCCAGATACGCGAACAGCAGCGCCGTCAGCGACCACGTGATCGGCCAGCTGATCGTGCGGAGGAACGCCCGCTCGAAGTGGCCGACGAACAGGACATAGCCGAACGTGATCCCGAGCAAGATCGCGTAGCAGATCAGGGCCGGGATCGTGGGAAGCGCCAGACCGAGGATCGGCGCCACCACAAAGCCGAGCAGCACCCAGATGGCGATCGCCAGGAAGTCGACGGCCAGGCGCGTCCGTTCGCGGCCCACGATCGTCATGAACCCGGCGGCGCCGACCAGCGCGGCGACCATGTATACGCCGAGCTCCCAGTGGGGGTCGAACCCGAAGATGTCGCCCATCAGCCTGCCGCCGGCCCACAGCAGGCCCGGGATCACAAAGCAAACCGCGACGTAGCAGGCGAACATGTCGGCCGAGGAATCCCACGGGTTCCCGAACACGGGCCGCTCGGGGACCAACGCCTCCCTCAATGCCGACGGCTGCAACGCCGCGCGCATCGAACCAGGATCGTTTGTTCCCATCTCCATGTCTCAGCCTCCGCGCCGAATGGTAGGGAATCAAAGGCTCACGACGGCGTGTGGTCGCGGCGGCGCGCCGGGGCCGCCGAGCGCTGGGGTCGACCGTCACCGAGGCCGTCGGTGGATCGCGTCGGAGGTGACAGCGGGATCCGCCCGTTGACGCGGGTCCCATGACCGGGGCGAGAATCCACGGTCAGCTTGCCGCCGACGCTGTTGATGCGGTCGCGCATGTTGACCATCCCGGCGCCGACACGGGCGCTGTCGTGGCGGAAGCCCGGACCGTCGTCGGATACCGAGAAGCACAGCGTTGAGCCGGACTCGCGCAGCAGGATCCGTGCCGAGCGCGCTCCGGGGGCGTGCTTGGCGATGTTCTGGAGCGCCTCGACGCAGCAGAAGTACACGGCCGCGCTGATCTCGCTCGGGTAGACGCCGAGCCCCTCGACATCGACGCTCGTCGCCACCGGGGAGCGCAGCGCGGCGGAGCGCACCGCCGAGGCGAGCCCCTGTTCGAGCAACGTCGCGGGATAGATCCCGTGGGTCAGCGAGCGGATCTCGTTCAGGGCCTGCTCGACCTCGTCGGCAAGCCCGCGGAGCTCGTCGGCCTCGATGGGATCCGGGGTCCGCTCCGCGGCCAGCTCGAGGTGGATGCACAGCGCCACCAGGCGCTGCTGTGCGCCGTCGTGCAGATCTCGCTCGATCCGCTGGCGCTCGCTGTCGGCCGCGGCGAGGATCCGCGATCGCGACGCCTTGAGCTCGCGCACCATTCCGGCGGTGCGGGCCGCCACCCGGTCTGACGTAAACGCGACCGACGCCGCGGCGGCGGCCGACTCGATGAACGCGGTGTCGTCGCGCAGCGCGGCGTCGTGGACGATCGCCACGCTCGGGGCGCCGGCATCGCCGACGTCGGTCAGCCATCGTCCCGATCCTTCGGCAGGCACCACCAGCGCCAGCCCAGCCGCATCGACCCAGGTGCGCTGGCGTTCAGACCACGTCGCGATCTCCAGCTCCGGGTCCTGGAACGCCTCGGCCAGCAGATCGCGAACCAGCTCGGGGTCCGGCATCCGGCGCAGACGGCTGTTGACCGTGCGGATTCCCGCTCCGACGAACAGGTGCCAGCGGACGAGGCCGACCAGGAACCCGACGGCCACGGCCGACGTGGCGAAGGCGACGGCCCAGGCGGCGACCTGGGTACCGTCGGCATCGGCCGAGATCCGCCGCGCCACGATCGCCGCCGTCCACACCACCAGCTGGACGATCATCGCCGCGAGCACCGGCGTCAGCGTGCGGCGCATCAGCGGCGTCGCGTCGCGGATTCGCACCACGAGCCGACCCGCGACCAGCAGGAACAGAAGCCCGGCGACGATCTCGCGAACGGGGGCGAGCACGCCGTCGACAAACCCGGGCTGGTGACCGAGCGCCATGAACGCGTTGCCAGGGCAGCCCTGGAGGCAGCTGGCCCAGGGCGATGGCGCCGGATACCGAGCCGTGAGCGGGACGCTGAGCACGAACAGCATGGCCGTGGCGATCGCGCACGCGACCAGCGCCCGATCGAACCGGCCGCGGATGCGGCCCTCCGGGAACGCGAGCACGGTGTAGACCAGCCCGACCTGGGCGAGCCAGCCGGCGACCCGACCGACGCTGAACAGCACCGAGGACGATGAGGTCGATAGCGCCGCGACGAACCAGAGGGTTCCGAACGACAGCAACAACCGCCCGAAACGCTCGTGCGCGGGGCGGCGCCAGGCGTACAGGCCCACGGCCAGCGGGATCGCGACAATCACGCCCCGAGCGATCGCTTCGAGCACGGCCGTCTCGGTGGACGCGCCGGTGGTCGCCCGCGCGCCCGAGGCCGTCACGCCGGCGGTGATCGCGACCGCGATCGTGGTGGCCGACGCGATCAGCACCGTGCCGAGCCACCGCGACAGCGGCTGCTCGCGCTCACCTGCTCGATCGACCCGGCCGATGTTCGTGACTGACATGTCTGCCCGCGGTACTCGTGCCCCGAGAACTTGTCCCGTCATAACACACTGGAGGCCCTCGGGCAAGCCCCCCACAGGTTGTGGTGCGATTCCGCTAGGGCTTCAGCTCATACGGGAACGCCCCGGTCAGGCGCTCGCCGCCGGATCCGGTGACCACGATCAGGTCCTCCACCCGGCAGCCGCCCAGCCCGGACTTCGAGGTCCCGGGCTCGAGCGCGATCACGTCGCCCTCGATCAGCGTGTCGTGCCCGGCGCGCCCGAGGTACGGCGCCTCGTGGACCTCGAGCCCGACCCCATGGCCGAGCGCGAAGTAGAACCCCTCGCGCAGCGTCTCGCCGGGCGTCTTCGAGCGCCCTGTCGGATAGCCCGCCGCCTCGAACACGTCGCAGGCGATCCCGTACAGACGCGGGCCCTCGGCGCCGACCGCGACGGCTGCGCAGGTCTGCTCGTGGGCATCGAGCACCAGCCGGTAGAGCTCGGCGATCGCGTCGCTGACCTCGCCCTTGACGAACGTTCGAGTCATGTCCGACCAACAGCCCGACGCCTCGTCCTGGGGCCACAGATCGATCTCGATCGGGGTGTGTGGGGGCAGCGGGCCCGACCCGGGTTCGTGGCCGCCCTCGAGCCGCGGACCCATCGGCTTGACCATGATGTCTGGAGGGGCCGGCGCGCCCGCCTGGCCGCACACCTCGCGGATGCGCTGGCGGACGCCCTCCGAGGTGAGCGTGCGCCCGTCGAACACCAACCGGTCGCCGTCGATCGAGGATTCGCGGAGCATCGTTGCGGCGGCGCCCATCGCCGCCATCGCCGCATCCGAGGCCCGGCGGATACCGGCCATCTCAGCGGCCGACTTGCGTCGCCGGCGTTCGATGAACAGCTCGTCGTCGGGGGTCAGCTCGACGCCGGCCGCGCGCAGGCGGTCGGCCAGGCCGAGCGGGAACGCGGCCGGAACGCTCGCGCGCTCGAGACCGAACCGGTCGACCGCGCGCAGGCACAGCTCGATGTCGATCGCGTCGTAGGACAGGCCCTGTCCGATCAGCTCGTCGCGCCCGAGCTGCTCGCCCAGGATTCGCTCGAGTCCCGAATCGGCCCGGGCGATTCGCTCGTCCTCCAGCGCGTTGGTCAGCACCGCCCGGCGCCCGTCGGACTCCAGGTACAAAAACGAGTCCCCGATCGCAACCGGCACCTCGTGACGCAGCGCGGGCGCGGTGAGCGTGTCGCCGTAGACGAGCACTTCCATCGGCCACACGTTAGTGCACGGTCCGCTAATTAGGGCGCATGTATCGCGGCCCCGGATGACCGTCATGCTGCGTCCTCGAACCCTCGCGCAGCCCCGCTGCGCTTCGGCTTCTGCGTCCTTGCCTGCCGGCCCCCGGGTCGCGCGCTCCATGCACCCTAATCAGCGGACGGCACACTGGCGATCAGTCGTCGAGGTCGGCGTCGTAGCCGATCGCGGCGGCCAGGCGGGGCGCGGTGGAGACCACACGGGCAAGCCCGACGGTCGGGGCCACCGCGACCAGCACCCCGACGATCTCCGACTCGGTGGCGCCCGCCGACTGGGCCAGCTCGACGGTCCGGCGCAGCGAGGCCGTTCCGGCGCCGACCGCGAGCAGCGCGCCCAGCCGGACCAGCAGATCGACCTTCGGTACCAATGCGGCCTCGACGCCGGGCCCGGAGCCAGTGGCCAGCACGGTGTCCACCGACCGTTCATCGTTCAGCGCCAGGCGACGGAGGAGCTCTTCTGCCGGGTCCACGCAGCGTCCAACGTAGGTCCGGCGCCTGACCTTCACATCCTCCGAAGCGGGTGATGCTCATGCCCTCACCTCTTTGGGGTGATGAGGGCTCTAGGGCTTTGGAGTTCCATCGAGCACGTGAACACGGACCTCGCGCGCTGGCAGTTCGCCACCACGAGCATCTACCACTTTCTGTTCGTGCCGGTGACGATCGGCTTGGCGGTCCTGATCGCGTTGCTTCAAACCGCGTGGCACCGCTCGGGCAACCCCGAGCAACGGCGGCTGGCCCGATTCTTCGGCGTGCTGCTGCTGATCAACGTCGCGGTCGGCGTAGTGACCGGACTGGTTCAGGAGTTCGAGTTCGGCATGAACTGGTCGGCCTACTCACGGTTCGTCGGCGACGTGTTCGGTGCACCGCTGGCGATGGAGGGGCTCGCCGCGTTCTTCCTCGAGTCGACGTTCCTGGGGCTGTGGATGTTCGGCTGGGACCGCCTGCCCAAGCGGATCCACCTGGCCTGCATCTGGCTGGTGGCGATCGGGTCGATGCTGTCGGCCGCATTCATCCTGGCGGCCAACTCGTGGATGCAGCATCCGGTTGGCTACTCGATCAACTCGAGCACCCACCAGCCACAGCTCAACAACGTGCTGGCGCTGTTCACCAACCCGACGTTCCTGTGGGGCTACGTGCACGTGATCCTGGCGTCCGTGGTCACCGGATGCATGGTCATGCTCGCCGTGTCGGCGTGGTATCTGCGCAAGGGGATCGAGGTGTCCGCGTTCAAGCGCTCGGCGACGCTGTCACTGGTCGTCGTGATCCCGACGCTCGCACTGGCGCTGTTCGTGGGCAGCGAGCTGGGGGTGGTCGAAGCCAAGTACCAACCGGTCAAGATCGCCGCGGCCGAGGCGGAGTGGACGACCTGCCAGCCGTGCTCATTCTCGGCGTTCCAGGTCGGCGGCGGCAAGCGGGACGAGACGCCGAAAAAGGTGATTGCGATTCCCTACCTGCTGTCGTTCCTGGCTACGAACTCGTTCAACGGCAAGGTCACCGGCCTCAACGAGCTACAGCAGCAGTACACCAAGCAGTACGGGAAGGGCAACTACATCCCGAACGTGTTCATCCAGTACTGGTCGATGCGGGTGATGGCCTACCTGGCTGCCGCGCTGTTCGCGTTCGCGGCCTGGGGCGGGTGGCTGCTGCACCGTGACCGGATGCACAAGTCGCGGTGGTTCCTGCGGATCGCCGTGTGGGCGGTGGTGCTCCCGTTCCTCATGAACACCGCGGGCTGGATGCTGACCGAGAACGGCCGCCAGCCGTGGATCGTGCAGGGCCTGATGAAGACCGTGGCCGGCGTCTCGCCGTCGGTGAGCGCCACCGAGATCTGGATCAGCCTGATCGCATTCGTGCTGATCTACATCGTGCTGGGGGCGGCCGACCTGAAGCTGATGCTGCTCTACGCCAAGAAGGGGCTGCCCGGCGAGGGCGGCAAGCGCGCCGAAGAGGAGTCGGGCGCGGTTCCCGACGACACGATCCCGGGAATGGCGTACTAGTCAATGCTCCAGCTGCACACGCTCTGGTACATCATCATCGCGTTCTTCTGGACCGGGTTCTTCGTGCTGGAGGGGTTCGACTTCGGCGTCGGGATGCTGCACGCGATCGTCGGCCGAACCGACGAGGAACGCAACGCTGCGCTGGAGTCGATCGGCCCGTTCTGGGACGCCAACGAGGTGTGGTTGATCGTCGCCGGCGCGGGCACGTTCGCGGCGTTTCCGGGGTGGTACGCGACGATGTTCTCGGCCCTGTATCTGGCGCTGGTGCTGGTCCTGGCCGCGCTGATGGCCCGCGGCGTGTCGTTCGAGTTCCGCGACAAGCTCACCGATCCCCGCTGGCGCCGCGCCTGGAAGTGGGCCACGATCGTGGGCAGCGCGCTGATTCCGCTGCTGCTCGGAGTCGGTCTCGGGGACCTGGTGCACGGCCTGCCGATCGACTCCAGCCACGAGTACACCGGCAACTTCATCGATCTGCTCACCCCGTACGGCCTGTGGACCGGCGCGACGCTGCTGATCCTGTCGCTGCTGCACGGCGCCACGTTCCTGATGCTCAAGACCACCGGCGACGTCCGTGCGCGCTCGGCGACCGCGGCGCGCATCATGGTGTGGCCATCGCTGGGCGCGATCCTCGGGTTCATGATCTGGACGCGGACGATCTCCGGCGACCACTTCCCCAGCACGCTGATCGTGCTCGGCGTGCTCGCGGTGCTGGGCGCGGGCTACCTGATTCACGCCAAGCAGGACGGCCTGGCGTTCACCGCCTCGGCGGTGGCGATCGGCGTCTGCCTGATCTCGATCTTCGTGGCCCTGTCCCCGAACGTGATGGTCTCGAGCACGAGCTCGGCCTACAACCTGACGGCGTCCAACACGGCCTCCGGTCACTACGCGCTGGTGGTGATGACCGTGGTCGCGCTGCTGCTGGCGCCGGTCGTGCTGCTCTACCAGGGTTGGTCGTTCCACGTGTTCCGCGGTCGCGTCGGTGGCGGTCGCGCGAAGCAGCCGCCCGAGACCCCGCCGGCTTCGGCGGCGGCCGCCCCGGTCGACGGTTAGCTCGCCCAGGGCGTGCAAACGGCCCACCAGGGCGTGCAAACGTCCCACTCGAGCGTTCTCGGCACTACCGCGGGACGTTGGCCACGCGGCACGTGACTAACGTCCCGCAGTAGGCCGCAGCGCGGCCGAAAGGGGCGTTAAGCAGGTCTTTCGGCCAGCCCGTTACCCGGCCGAGGCCTTCGCGACCAGGTCATCGTCGTCCCAGTCGATGATCGCGGCATCGCCGCGGTCGAGCACGTGGGGACCGCCCGTCTTGGAGAAACCGTCCCAGGCCCAGTCGACGAACGCCTCGATCTTCGACTTGGTACCGGTCATCAGGCTGGCGTGAACTCCGAGCCAAGCCATGTGCGCGAGCTCGCCGTGGATCTCGTGGTGGCGCTTGCCGACCTCGGCGATCGCTGCGCCCCTGCCGATCATCGCCATGATCCCCTTGTCGTGGTAGGCGAACGGCTTGCGCGGCTTGCCGGCGAAGTCCGCCAGGATATTGTCGGCGGCCGTCTGGCCGCTCTGCAGGGCGACCGAGCCGAGTTGCGGCAGCGGGCCGCCGTCACTGGGGATGTTGGCCACGTCGCCGATCGCGTACACGTTCTCGCGGCCGGCGAGCGTCAGGTCGACGTCGACATCGAAACGACCGCCCCTGCCCTGTTGCGTCCCACAACCGGCGGCGACCGCAGCGGCCTCGATGCCGCCGCCCCACACCACGCAGCGAGTAGGGATGATCGAGCCATCGGACAGGCGCGCGTGGCCGGTGCCCACCTCGGTGACGCCGGTACCGAGGTGAACCTGAACGCCCTTCTCGTCGAGCACCTTGGACACGTAGCCGTGGGCGCTGTCGGAGAACGGCTTGAGCAGCGCATCGCCGTGGTCGATCAGATGAACGGCGGCCATCCCCGACTCGATCGAGTCGTACTCAGCCGGCATCGTGATCGAGATCATGTCGGCGATCGCGCCGGCGACTTCGACCCCGGTGGGGCCCCCGCCGACGATCACGAAGTTCAGCGCTCCGCGGGCCAGCAGCTGCTGGTCGCGGTCGACCTGCTCGAGCAGCCCGAGGATCCGGGACCGCAACCGAGTGGCGTCGTCGAGCGAATACAGCGGGAACGAGTTCTCGGGCGCCCCGCTGGTCCCGAAAAAGTTCGGCTGCGAGCCAGCCGCCACCACTAGCGCGTCTCCGGTCCAGGTCCCGCCGTCAGACGAGGTCACGGTTCTGGTCGCCGGGTCAACCGCCGAGACCTCGGCCAGCTGGATGTGGACGTTGTGCTCGTCGGCGAACACGGTGCGCAGCGAGTTGGCGATGTCGCTGGGGGCGAGCTGCGAGGTGGCGACCTGGTAGAGCAGAGGCTGGAACTGGTGATAGTTGTTGCGGTCGATCAGCGTGACGTCGACCTCGTCGCGCTTGGACAGCCGCTCGGCGCAGCCCAGCCCGGCGAACCCGCCGCCGATGATCACCACGTGCTTGCGGTCGTCGCTCATGCGCCGACCGTGGTCGCGTCCGCCGACGGCACCGTGGCGCCCATTCGTTCGAGCAGGTGATCGCCGACCCGCAGCGCGTTGGCCATCGCGGTCAGCGCCGGGTTCACCGCCCCGATGCTCGGGAAGAAGCTCGTGTCGACCACGTACAGGTTGTCGAGCTCGTGCGCCTTGCAGTTCGCATCGAGCGCCGACGTCTGCGGGTCGGAGCCGAACCGGACCGTGCCAGCCTGGTGAGCGCAGCCCGCGACCGGGATCTCGTTCTTCAGGTATGCGTCGTGGTTGAGCAGGTGATGGTGCATGTCGAGATCCCCGAGCATCGACTTGAGCTGGTTGTAGAGGCGCTTCTTCGGTTCCTCGTTGGTCGGCGTGTAGGCAATCGTGATCGTGCCCTGGTCGTCGACAGTCACCCGGTTGTCGGGGCGGGGCAGGTCCTCGGTCGACAGCCAGAAGTCGATCGCGTGGCGGGCCACGGCCTTCAGCGTCCAGCTCGGGGCGAGCGCTGTCTCGCCGGGCTTCTCGCCGCGGAACATCGGCGCTTGAGACTTTCCGACCATCTGGATGTTCCCCATCGGGAAGTCGAAGTCCGGTCCGCTGAAGTAGAAGTCGTTGATTCCCAGGGTCTTCTGAAAGACCGTTGGGTTCTCCTCGCGCGACAGCGCCAGCACCGCCTGGCTGTTATGGAACATGTAGTTGCGCCCGACCTGATCTGAGCCGTTGGCCAGCCCGGCCGGGTGCTTGTCGGTTGCCGACATCAGCAGCAGCCGCGCGGAGTTGGCCGCGCCACACGAGACGACCACGATGTCGCCGGTGACCGTCTCGGTGGCACCATCGCGGTTGACCGTGACCCCGGTGACCGCGGTGCCATCGTCGTTGGTGCTCAGCCGCACTGCCTCCGAGTCGATCCACAGCTCGACGTTGGGATGCTCGATCGCGGGTCGTACCCCCAGCACCTCCGCGTCGGACTTGGCGTGGACGATGCACGGGAAGCCGTCGCAGTTGTTGCAGCGCATGCACGCGCTGAACGGCATGTTCTGCTCGTCGAGCATCACGCCACACGGCGCGTGGAACGGATGGTGGCCGTGAGCCGCGAAGTCGTCGGCGAGCTTCTGGATCCGCGGCTCGTGGCTCACCGCCGGGAATGGATACGGCGCGCTGGCCGGGGGTTCGGTCGGATCCTCGCCTCGCGCTCCGTGCACCTGGTAGTAGCGCTCGGCGAGCGTGTAGTACGGTTCGATCTCGTCGTAGCCGATCGGCCACGCCGGCGAGATCCCGTCGTGGTGACGCAGCTCCCCGAAGTCCTCCGCGCGGAGGCGGTACAGCGCCGCGCCGTACATCTTGGTGGCGCCCCCGACGAAGTAGTGGACCTCGGGGTGAAACACCTCGCCGTTGGCGTAGCGCCACACGTCGGTGCTGACGTAGCGGCCGTTGACGAACACCTCCTCGGCGGAGACGTTCTGGGGCTCGCGCGGAAGCCAGCCGCCGCGCTCGAGCAGCAGCACGCGCTTGCCCGAGGGGGCCAGGTGGCGGGCGAGCGTCCCGCCGCCGGCCCCCGTGCCGATGATGATCACGTCGTAGTGAGCCATGCCAGTCCTCCTACGGCGCCTTGGGGATAGATCGCGCGAGCGCGCTGGAGCTGGGCGGCCCGAGTCCCTCGAGCGCGAGTTGCTCGGCGAGGATGATCCGGGCCGCCGCCTCGATCAGCGCCAGGTGCGAGAACGCCTGAGGGAAGTTCCCGAGGTGGCGGTCGGTGGCGGCGTCGAACTCCTCGGCGTAGAGCCCGAGCGGCGAGGCGATCCGCAGCAGGCGCTCCATCAGGTCGTGGGCGCGCTGGGCCTCGCCCACGATCGACAGCGCCGACACCAGCCAGAACGAGCAGATCAGGAACGTCCCCTCCTTGCCCGACAGGCCGTCGTCGGTCTCGTGGTCTTGTACCGCAGCACGTAGCCGTTCTCGGTCAGCTCGTCGGCGATGGCGATCACGGACGCGTGCAGCCGCGGATCGTCGCCCGGCAGGAAGCCGAACAGCGCCGCCAGCAGCGTGGAGGCGTCGAGCGCGTCGGTGTCGTAGTGCTGGCGCAGCACCCCGTCGCTGCGGAGCCCGTGCTCGAGGATGTCGGCGTGGATCTCCTCGGCGGTCGCCCCCCACGCCTTCGCGAGGTCGCGGTCGCCGCGGATCTCGGCCAGCTTGGCGGCGCGGTCGAGCGCCACCCAGGACATCAGCTTCGAGGAGACGTAGTGCTGGGGCTTGCCGCGGGCCTCCCAGATCCCCTGGTCGGGCTCGCGCCAGCGCGCGGTCGCGCACTTGGCCTGTGCCTCCACGATCGGCCACAGCCGACGCGGCAGCCGCTGGCTGTGGACGGTGTGCTTGAGGATCGAGTCCAGCACCGCCCCGTACACGTCGTTCTGGCGCTGGTCAAAGGCGCCGTTGCCGATCCGCACCGGGCTGGCCCCGGCGTACCCGGACAGCTCATCGCGGAACGACTCGGTGAGGTCGCGCCGGCCGTCGATCCCGTACATGATCTGCAGCCCGCCGTCCTCGTTGGGCTCGACGTCGGCCACGAACTGCATGAACTCGTCGGCCTCCCAGTCGAGCCCGCACAGGTGCAGCGCCTGCAGCGTGAACGTGGTGTCGCGCATCCACGTGTAGCGGTAGTCCCAGTTGCGCTCGCCGCCGGGGGTCTCGGGCAGCGACGTCGTCAGCGCCGCCACGGTCGCGCCGGTCGGCATGTAGGTCAGGCCCTTGATCGTCAGCGCCGAGCGCTGGATCGACTCGCGCCAGCGGTGGTCGGCGAACGGGCGCGCGCGGCCGATCCAGCGCCGCCAGAACCGGACGGTGGTGTCGAGCCGCTCGGTGGCCTCGTCGACCGTTGGCGGGGCCGCGCAGGTCGTCCTCCCACGACAGCGCCGCGAAGACCATCTCGCCGGGCTCGCAGCGTGTGCCGGGCGCGCACTCGGTTGACCTCGATGCCGAGCTCGAGATCGGTGTGCAGCCGGATCGTCTGGCCCGGCGCCGGTGGCGTCGGCCATGTGGCGGCTGCCCTCGACGAGCGTCCACTCGGCGGGCGTGCGCCCGTAGTCGAACGCCGGCTCGCACACGAGCTCGATCTGGACCTCGCCCTCCAGGCACCGGACCGTCCGCACCAGCATGTGGTCGGCGTCCTCGTCGTTGGGCGGCCGCGTGTGCGGCGTCACGGTGTCCTCGCGCGTGGTCGGCCCCAGCGTCAGCCCGTCGCGGACCTCCGCCCAGCCCTGGGGGGTCTTCCAGGTGGTGATCAGCACGTTGGTACCGGGCTCGTAATAGCGCGCCGACGGAACCGTGGTGCCGAACGGGGCCAGCCGGAACAGCCCGGCCTCGCGGTCGAGCAGCGTCCCGAACACGCTCGGGGAGTCGAACCGCGGGACGCACAGCCAGTCGATCGAGCCGTCGGGCGCGAGCAGCGCTCCGGTGTGGCAGTCCGACAGGAACGCGTAGTCGGCGATCGGCGGGAACGGCGACGGCGCCGCGGCGCTCTGGATCTCGACGGGCTCCTGCTTCGGCGCCTTGCCGCGCCCGTCCTTCTTGGCGCTGCTGCTTGTCGGTCGCGCTCATGACGCCACCCACGGTCCCAGCCAGCCGCCAACGCCGGCGAGCAGCTCGTCGGCCTCCTTCGGTCCCCAGGTGTCCGGCGCATATCGGTGCACGGGTGGTGGATGCTCGATCAGCGGGACGCAGGATCCGCCACGTCTCCTCGACGCTGTCCTGGCGCGTGAACGGAGCGCTGTCGCCCTACATCGCCGCGTTCAGGAGGACCTCGTACGGCGTCGGCCCCTCGCCGCCCTCCTGCTCGAACTCCATGTCGAGCGTGATCTCCTCCGGGCCCGCTCCGATCGGCGCGGTGCGCGTCGACGATCAGGCGGACGCCGGTAATCGGATCGAGCTTGACGATCAGCTGGCTCTGGATCGGCGGCCGGCGCCCGGCCGACGACAGGAAACCGAGCCGCGGCGGGCGCTTGAACACCAGCCGGACCTCGGTCTGAGTGGTCGGCAGACGCTTGCCGGTGCGGATGAACCATGGCACCCCGGCCCAGCGCCAGTTGTCGATCTCGAGCCGCAGCGCGGCGTAGGTCTCGGTCGTCGAGTCCGGCGCGACCCCGTCGATGTTCGAGATAGCCGTCGTACTGGCCGCGGACGTAGTGCTGCGGGTCGGCGTCGGGCATCGAGCGGAACACGGCGTACTTGGCGTCCTTCAGCGTGGCCGCGTCGTCACCGGCGGGCGCCTCCATCGCGGCCGCCGCCAGCAGCTGCATCAGATGGTTGACGACCACGTCCTGGAGCGCGCCGACCGGGTCATAGAAGTGGCCGCGGTCCTCGACGCCGAAGCTCTCGGCCATCGTGATCTGGACGCTCTCGATGTGGTTGCGGTTCCACAGCGGCTCGAGCGTCGAGTTCGCGAATCGCAGGTACAGGAACTCCTGGAGTCCCATCTTGCCGAGGAAGTGATCGATCCGGTACAGCTGCGACTCGTCGATGTACTGGTGGATGTCGGCCGCCGAGCGCGCGCGCCGACTCGAGGTCGTGGCCGAACGGCTTCTCGACGACCACCCGGGCGTTGGCGGTGAGCCCCGCCTCGGACAGGCCCTTGATCACGGTGGCGAACAGGAACGGCGGGATCTCCAGGTAGAACACCGGCGTCCGGGCGCCGGAGATCGCCTGCGCGACGCGGGAGAACGTGTCCGCCTTCGTGAAGTCACCCTGGACGTAGGACAGCCGGTCGGAGAAGCGCCGGAACACGTCCTCGTCGATCCGTTCGCCGCAGTCCTCGATGCACTTACGCGCGTGGTCGCGGAGCTGGTCGACCGTCCAGTCGTCGCCCGCCACGCCGACGATCGGGCAGTTCGAGCAGGCCCCTGCGCTCGAGCCGGTACAGCGAGCGGAACGTCATCACCTTCGCCAGGTCTCCGGTGATGCCGAAGACCACGAGCGCGTCCGCGGCCCGGTCCGCCGTGGACACGCTGGTCGCGGCCCCTGGCTCCTGATGTGTGGCAACTGCCATTTCGGTCTCCTTGTCGCGGCCGGGGAGCGGTGCCTCGGCAAGTCGCTGGTGACACGAAACTAGACCTGCCCCGGCGCCCCATCATCACCCGGTTCGGATGAACTCCCGGGCGCAGGCGCAGATAGTGTCCCGGGCAATGGGAAAGCCCCGTGTGGTCGTGGCTGGGAGGGTGCCCGCGGCGGGCGTCGACCTCCTCAGCGAGCGCTACGCGGTCGAGGTCGCCGACCAGCGGCCTCGCGAGGCCCTGCTCGAGCGGCTGCCCGGCGTCGCCGCGATCGTCACCCCGACCGCGGTCGTCGTCGACGAGGAGCTGCTCGACAGCGCCGGCGGCACGCTGAAGGTCGTGGCCAACTTCGGCGTTGGCTATGACAACATCGATCTGGAGGCGATCCGCCGCCGGGGCCTGCGGGCCACCAACACCCCCGATGTGCTGAACGGGGCGACGGCGGAGCTGGCGGTAACGTTGATGCTCGCCGCCGCCCGCCGCGTGGCCGAGGGGGACGCACTGGTCCGCAGCGGGGAGTGGCGAGGGCTCCAGCCCGACCAGTTCCTCGGGCGCGGCCTGATCGGCGCGACCGTCGGAATTGTCGGCTTCGGCCGGATCGGCCGCCGCGTGGAGCGCCTGCTGCGTGGGTTCGACGTCCGGGTCTTGTACGCCGACGGCTCGGGATCCGGCTACGACGGCCCGGCGGAGCACGTCGCAATGACCGAGCTGCTCGCGCAGTCGGACTTCGTCACCCTGCACGTGCCGCTGACGTCCGAGACCACCCACCTGATCGACGCTGTGGCGCTGGCCCAGATGAAGCCCGGCGCGATCCTGGTCAACACCGGCCGCGGGCCACTCGTCGACACCGCTGCGCTGATCGAGGCGCTGCGCTCGGGCGGGTTGGCCGCCGCGGGACTCGACGTCTACGAGGGGGAGCCCGACGTCCCGGTGGCGCTGCGCGAGCTGCCCAGCACCGTGCTGCTCCCGCACATCGGCTCGGCCACCCACGCCGCGCGCGCCGCGATGGCAAAGCTGGCCGCCGCGAACGTGATCGCGGTGATCGAGGGCCTCGAACCTCCGTCACCGCTGGTCTGATGCCCGAGGCGAACGTCACCGCCGAGGAGTTCAGCGCGATCTTCTCGCGACTGTCCAACTGGGGTAGATGGGGTCGCGACGATGAGCGGGGCACGTTGAACCTGCTCACGGCCGAGCGGGTGGCGGCCGCCGCGCGCCTGGTCCGCGACGGGGTGAGCGTGTCGCTGAGCCTGCCCCTGAACACGCTGGCGGCCGTACACAACCCCACGCCCGCCGATCACCACATGACGATGCTCGGCACGACCGCGGAGGCCACCGAACCGGTGCACTTCATCAAGGACTACGTCGGGATCGACTACCACAACGACGGTCACACGCACATCGATGCGCTGTGCCATGTCGCCTACGAGGGGTGGCTGTATAACGGCCGTTCGGAGGCCGCCGTGACGCCTCACGGCGCGACGGTGGATACGATCGAAGCGCTGAAGAACGGACTGGTGGGTCGCGGGGTGCTGCTCGACGTACCCGCGGTGCGCGGGGTCGACTGGCTCGAGCCCGGCGAACACATCTTCGGCGAGGACCTCGAACAGGCCGAGCTTGGCCAGGGCGTATCGGTCGCCGAGGGCGACATCCTGCTCGTGCGGACCGGCCACGTCCGCCGACTGGCCGAGTGCGGGCCGTGGAACACGCCCGAGCACAAGGCCGGGCTGCATCCTTCGGCGATGGAGTTCGTGGCTGCGCGAGGCGTTGCGGCGTTGGGCTCCGACGGCAATAACGACACTGCGCCGAGCACGACCGAGGGAGTCGGGTTCCCGATTCACGTGCTGGCAATCGCGGCGATGGGGATCCACCTGCTCGACTACCTGCAGCTCGAGGACCTGCGTGCGGTCTGCGAGCGCACCGGCCGCTGGGAATTCCTGTTCACCGCGGCGCCGCTCCGGATCGTCGGCGGCACCGGCTCGCCTCTGAACCCGGTGGCGGTGCTGTGATGGCCGGGGGCTACCGCGTGCAGCGGACCGAGATCGAGGGGCGGGCGGCGTGCGTCCTACACGACGAGGGTGCCGACCTTCACGGTACGTGGGTGCCCGGCGCCGGGATGCTCGGCGCATCGCTGGTGCATCGTGGGAACGAGCTGCTGTGGCAGGGGGCCGGGGTGGGCGCCTACGCCCGCGACCGCAAGTTCATGGGGATCCCGTTCCTGTACCCGTGGGCCAACCGCCTGGCCGGGTTCGAGTACAGCAGCGGAGGGCACCATGTGGTGCTCGAGCCCGCCTCCGGTCAGTTCAAGCTCGATCAGAACGGGCTGCCGATCCACGGCCTGCTCAACGGCGACCCGGGCTGGACGATCGAGGACCTGACCGCCGATTCGGATGGCGCGCGCCTGACGGCCGGATTCGAGTTCGACCGCCCGGAGCTGCTGAGTGCGTTCCCGTTCCCGCACCGGCTGGAACTCGAGGTTGATCTCGCCGGCGGTGCCGTCGTCGTCACCACGACCGTGATCGCCAGCGGGGCAGCCGCCGTGCCGGTGGCGTTCGGATTTCACCCCTACCTGCAGCTCACCGGTACGCCCCGGGCGGAGTGGGAAGTGTCGTTCGCGGCGCGGCGTCGCCTCATGCTCGACGACCACTCGATCCCCACCGGCGAGGCGGAGGCGGTCGACGGGCTCTACGGTCCGATCGGCGAGCGGACTTGGGACGACGCGTTCGACGGGCTCGAGCCCCCGCACCGGTTCGAGGTCGCGGCCGCCGGCCGGTCGATCTCCGTTGGATACCACGGCGGCTATGACGTCGCTCAGGTGTTCGCGCCCCCCGGCGAGGAGTACATCTGCGCCGAGCCGATGACCGCCCTGACCAACGCGCTCGCCGCCGGCGACGACGCCCATCCGTGGGCGGCGGCGGGCGAGCGCTGGAGTGCCCGGTTCGCGATTCTCCCTCGCTAAAATCTAAGTCAGACCAACTTAGATTTGTTCTAGCGAAGGACTGAATCGTGGAATCAGAGAACAACCAGAACGCACGTCTGTGCGACGTTTGTGGCGAGCGGCCGGGCTCCGTCGAGGTGACGTTCGTCGCCGATGGCCAGCGCCGGCAGGGCTTGCTCTGCGAGCGGTGCGCCCGGGCGGCGATCGCACAGCAGCGCGGCGGCGGCCTGTTCGGCGCACCCGTCGCTCGGCGATGCCGGTCCGATCGGAGCGGCCAGCCACGCGTCAGCGTACGCGCGAGGGCTCGCAGACTCCGGCGCTGGACAACTTCGGCCGTGACCTGACGGCCGAGGCCAAGGCCGGGCGGATCGATCCCGTGATCGGTCGCGAGCCCGAGATCGAGCAGGTGGTTGAGGCGCTCAGCCGCCGGCGTAAGAACAACGCGGCGCTGATCGGCGAGGCGGGCGTCGGCAAGACGGCCATCGCCGAGGGCCTCGCCCTGCGCATCGCCGCAGAACGAGGTCCCCGAGTCGCTGCGCGGCGTCCGCGTGGTGGCGCTCGACCTCGCCGGCATGATCGCCGGCACTCAGTTCCGCGGCGCGTTCGAGCAGCGGCTGAAGGCGGCGCTCGAGGAGGTCGTGGCCTCCAAGGGCCAGATCATCCTGTTCGTGGACGAGCTCCACACCGTGCTCGGCGCGGGCGCGGCCGAGGGCGCCATGGACGCCGCGAACATGCTCAAGCCGATGCTGGCCCGCGGCGAGCTGCGGATGATCGGCGCGACGACGCTGGCCGAGTACCGCAAGATCGAACGCGACGGCGCCCTGGCCCGGCGCTTCTCCGCCGGTGATGGTGCGAGGAGCCATCGGTGCAGGACACGGTGGCGATCCTGAACGGGCTGCGCCCGCAGTACGAGGAGCACCACCGCGTGCAGATCAACGATGCAGGCGCTCGAGGCGGCGGCGCGGCTGTCGGATCGCTACATCAGCGAGTACCGGCTGCCGGACAAGGCGATCGACCTGGTCGACCAGGCCGCGGCCCGGCTGCGCCTGCGAAGTTCCGGGCAGCGACTCCGAGCGGCTGCCGTACCGAGCTCGAGCGGCTGCACGCCGAGAAGCAGGCCGCCGTCGACGCCGAGGCCTACGAGGACGCCGGCCAGATCAAGCAGCGCATCGACGAGCTCGAGCGGCGGATCGCCGAGCAGGTGGCCGAGCCGGGCGACGCCGAGCACGACGGTCAGCGAGCAGGACGATCGCCGATGTCGTCGCCGCGCGCACCGGGATTCCGGTGGGCGAGCTGGTCGAGGGCGAGCTCGAGCGGCTCGGCAGCCTCGAGGAGGACCTGCACCGCCGGGTGATCGGTCAGGATGCTGCCGTGCACGCGGTGGCCGAGACCGTGCGCCACGCGCGCGCCGGACTGTCGGAGCCCGATCGTCCCCTGGGCAGCTTCCTGTTCATGGGTCCGACCGGAGTCGGCAAGACCGAGCTGGTCAAGGCCCTGGCCGAGCGGCTGTTCGCGACCGAGAAGTCGCTGGTCCGGATCGACATGTCCGAGTACCGCGAGCCGCACACGGTCGCGCGGCTGATCGGGTCGCCGCCCGGCTACGTCGGCTACGGCGACGGCGGCCAGCTGACCGAGCCGGTGAGGCGCCGGCCGTACTCGGTGATCCTGCTGGACGAGATCGAGAAGGCCCACCCCGAGGTCTGGAACGTGCTGCTCCAGGTGCTGGATGACGGCCGGCTGACCGACGGCGAAGGCCGCACGGTCGACTTCACCAACACGGTGTCGTGATGACGTCCAACCTCGGGGCCGGGTCAGGCCAAGCGGCCGTCGGGTTCACCGCCGGCGAGGCGGCTCCGGCCGGCGACCGGATGCTGGAGGCGGCCAAGCGGTCGTTCCTGCCCGAGTTCCTCAACCGGATCGACGAGATCGTCGTGTTCGAGGCGCTCAGCCGAGGCTCAGGTGGAGCGGATCGGCGAGCTCATCTGCGACCAGATCGCCGCGCGCCTGCGCGACGGAGCGCGGCGTCGAGCTCGAGGTCGAGCCGGCGCTGGTCTCACGGCTGGCGCGCGAGGGCTTCGACGCCGAGTTCGGCGCTCGGCCGCTCAAGCGCCACGTCCGGCGCACGCTCGAGAAGGAGCTGACGCGCGCGATCCTCGACGGTCGTATCACGGACGGCACGAACGTCGTGGCCAGCGACGGCGATGACGGATCGATCGTCCTGTCCGTGGCCGAGCCGGCGCTCGTCTAACCATCGACAGCTACGGGGCGCCCGTCTGGAGGCGGGTGGGCGCCCCGGTGGCTGCTCTTGGACCGCTCAGGGGGTCAACGCCGCGACCAGATCCGCCGCGGGCCTGACGTCGTTGAGCTCGCCAATCCGAGCGCTCGCGTACAGCGGCCGGCGGTCGATCACGGCGCCCGGGTCCTCGACACACGGCGACTGCGGGCTGAGCGGCTTGGATTCGCCTCCGTCCGCGGCGGCGCGCCGCACCGCGACGTTAGGGATCACGCGATGCGGTGCATCGGGCCAGCCGCGCCCGAACAACTCGGTGATCACGGTCGCGTTGGCGTCCAAGCACCGCTGCTTGTAGTCCGGGTGGGCGCGGCTCTCGTCGCTGAGCAGAAACCGCGTGCCCACGACCGCGGCCACCGCGCCGGCATCGAGCGCGGCCCGCACGTCGTCGGCGTCGATGATCCCACCCGCGGCCAGGACCGGGACGCTGACCGCCGCGCGGACCTGCTCGACGAGCTCCAGCATCGGCGTCGTACCCCGCACATGGCCGCCCGCCTCGACGCCCTGGGCGACCACCGCGTCGGCGCCCGCCGCGGCGGCCGCTTGGGCCTCGTGCACCGATCCGCACTGATGCATCCAGAACCCCGGAGCCGGCCTCGCCGGGTCGCCCCAGAACGTCACGATCGCGTCAGCCGTGGCGGCGGCCTCGAAGTCGGCCGGCTGTGCGAACGGAAGCAGCAGATTCACCGCGATCGGCCGGCCGGTCAGCCGCCGAGCCGCGGCGAGCTCGTCGGCCAGCGGCGTGGCGCTCGCGGCGATCATCCCCAGCCCGCCGGCCTCCGACACCGCCGCGGCGAGCTCGTGACCGGCGACGAAGCCCATCCCGGCCTGGACGATCGGCGTCGGCAGCAACCGCAGCGGATCCCGGGCCGTCGTCACGCGGTGACCCTATCGCCCCGTCGGCCGCTTCCACCCATTCGGCCCTGGAGGACGTGATCGGGGCTGCGACGCTGGACCCCAAGCGTTCGTCTTACATCACACGGCTCCCGGGACCTGCCAGCGCATTCTGGGTAGTGCGGGGTCGGGCGGGCGGATGCCCAGCGAGCGCGGATTTCGTAGCCCATGCCGTCGTCGGCTCATCCCAGGCTACGTTTCCCGCGCTGGACGCGGATTTCGTAGCCCGCGGCACCGGCGCGACGCCCCGGGTCACGTTTTCCGGACCGCGCAGTCGTCGACGCCAGGGGGGTTGAGCGACCCGTTCTCCTCCACGTCGAACACCGCTTCGATCCGCGAGGCGGTGACGTTCGCGTGCCTGGCCGTCATCAGTGGTCGAGCTCGTCCTGCAGGCGCTTGGCCTGTGTAGGCGAGCAGTTGCCGAGCTGGAGGTTGTGAGCGGCGAGCGCGATCTCTTTGCTCAGCGTGGTCTTGCGCTTGAGCACTGACTGAGAGCCGACCGTGAAGCTCGCATCGCCCTGGACGTGCTGGTTGGCGCTGACCAGCGAGTTGACGTCGCGCTTGATCGTGGTCGCGTCAGGCGCGGCGATGAACCCGGTCGCGACCGACTGGCACTGGTAGACGATGTCGGAAACCGAGGTCGCGATCTTCGTGATGTCGGCCTGGGTGGGCGGCTTGCGGTCCGATGCACCACCGCACGCGGCAACCGCGAAACAGGCCGCGACGGCGGCAGCGATCGCCGCGGCGCGGGGGCTACGCCGGGGTGTGTGTTCCATGTACAAATTGTTGCATCGCGATTATCTGAATGGTAGGGTGACTTGGGAAGTCTGCGTCCACCAGAGAGGAGTCGCGTCGTGCAGTCTTGGACGACTTGTTCCAGACGCATAGGACCGCGTGCGTGCGGGCACAGTGACCTGCGCGCTCGCCTGTAGTAAGTACTGATCGAATCGGCCTCGCGTGGGGATCCGCTAGCCCGTCGGGTTGCTGACGGGTGACAAATTACCTGTGCACTGACGGTGGCAACCGTGAGGCACGTGTTGCATCACGGTGTCGTCTCACTGTCAGGCGGCCCGGCGAGGCCCCCTGCAACAGTTAGGAGTCAAAGCCCCAGATGCGATCTCGCCGAATCGCACCCATCCTTGCTGCGGTGGCATCGTCGCTGGTACTGCTGGGCGTACTCGCCTCAGCGGCATCAGCCTATAACCCGATTACACCGACAGACGCCGGCCAGACGTACACGCTCAACGGTAAGAACCTAACCGTCGACAAGCTCGTGGCGATCGCGCGCTACGGCGCGAAGGTGAACCTCTCCCAGGCGGCCCGCCAACGCTCGCTCAACGCCTACTACCTCCTGCTGGAGGGATCCCGCGAGGGAATCCCGATTTACTTCTTCAACCGCGGGACGGGCGCCGGGCGCCAGAACGTGCTGTTCTCCGGTGACCCGCTGTCCACCGACGTCACCGCGACGTCGCCCACCTGTCCCACGACGGGGCAGAAGTGCTCCAACCGGGACTACATCCTCCAGCGGCAGCTGGCGACGTTCAAGAACGGCGCTCGCGGCGGCGAGGGCCCGGAGGTCAACGACGAGGAGATCGTCCGCGCGATGATGGCCGAGCGCGTCAACACGATGTCCTACGAGGCCGCCACGCCGCAGGTCACGCAGATGCTGGTCGACCTACTGAACAAGCGCGTGACCCCGGTAGTCGAGTCGAGGGGGTCCCCAGGTGAGGGGGACCTGCCGCAGATGGGCAACGTCGAGGCGACGATGGTCGGTGCCGGCCAGGCGTACTACCACGGGCAGAAGATGCCGGCGTCGGAGGCGCTGGCGCGGGCGGGGCTGAGTCCGCTGCAAGACCAGGGCGCGCAGTTCGAGGCCCCCGGGGCGCCGTTCGCCGCCGATGACGCGGCCGTCACCAGCACGAACGCGTTCACGATGGGTCAGGCGGCGCTGCTCGACTACGACGCGCAGCGCATGCTCAACTGGCAGGACCTGATCTACGCGATGGAGCTCGACGGCATGAACAGCAGCGTGACGCCGCTCGTGGCGCCGGTGCAGAACAGCCGTCCGTTCAAGTGGATCAACGGTGACGCCTCCCGGGTGCTCGACATGATCAAGGGCAGCTACCTGTTCAACCTCGACCAGCTGTCGGACACGGGCGTGCCGTTCCGGATCATTCAGGACCCGGAGAGCCTGCGCGCGCTCAGTCAGCGCAACGGCTCCGCGTGGGAGGCGTGGGACACGCTCCATAAGGACCTGGTCACGCAGATGAACAGCTCCGACCACAACCCGTCGGTCACGCCGGGCTACTCGCCGAACTCGGCTCCCGGACTGAACACCCCGTGGCTCAAGCAGTACTACGTCACGGGCGGCCCGGACAACACCGCCTGCAAGGGCGGCGGCGTCGGACCGGCTACCGGCTGTCAGCACGGCTACATCCTGTCCAACGCCAACTGGGACCCGTATCCGATCGACAACGAGCTCGAGGCCCTGACCAACGCGTTCGCCAACGTCGCGGTCAACGATGACCTGGTGCCGCAGCGGTTCGAGAACACCTTCTTCACGGTGATCGCGGCCAACGACCCGAGTCTGCCGGCGGCCAAGTTGACGAATTCGGCACCGGGCGCCGCCGACTACACGCTCGGCGACCTGATGCCTGAGATGCAGCTCCTGCAGAACCCGGTCCCGGCGCAGGGGAACGCGATCGTCTCGACGGTCGAGGACATCCAGGCCGAGGGTCGGATCAAGGTGGCCAAGGCCCGCCTGATGGTCGACGACCTGACCTGGCTGCAGGGCCAGGACCTGCTGACGGCCACCAGGTGGATGGACATCCGTTCGATTCAGGGGCAGGCGCTGGGCCTGACGCGTCCGTTCGGCGCATCGCCGACGGCCGCCTGGCAGGCGTTCCGCACGGTCGTGCCGTGGCAGGCCGCGAGCCGTCCGGACCTGCCGCCGGGAACGCTGGCGTATGACTTCCTGCTGGCGAACCCCGCGTCGATGTTCTACCCGGCGGCGTCGAAACCGCCGAGCACCGTTCAGAACACGACGTTCTCGATGAACCGGCTGAAGGGCGCCGTCCGTTCGGCCAAGGCAAGGACCGCCAGGATGCAGCGCAAGCACGCGCACTCGCTCCACAACCACCTGCTGATCCAGGCGAACACCGCCAAGCGGCACTAGACAACGGTTACCGGACTCACCCGGTGGCCTCGGGCTTGCTCGAGGCCACCGGGGGCCCGGTTACAGCAGAGCGCGCCGCCTACCGGTCGAGCCGGTGCCGGCGTAGGAAGTCCGACAGCAGGTCGGCGATCTGCGCGTTGTTCAGATCCGACATTGCGAAATGCGTGTTGCCGCGGATCCCGATGTCGGGGAGGTGAACGAGCCGGGCGTTGCCGCCCATCGCGTTCACGAGGTCGACGAACTTCTGGGACATGGTGATCCGGCCCTGCCAGACCTCGATGTCCGGGTAGGGCGACGGGGGCTCGCCGGCGGTGGGGAAGTTGTCTCCCCAGATGACCTCGATCGGGATCTTCGTCAGCTTCTTGAAGTCGTCCATCGAGATCGGCGTCCCCGTGATCGGGCCCAGCGGCCCAGATGGCACCGGGTCTGGAACCATCCCCTCCGGAAACACCTGTGTCACGGGTTCGTACGCGTAGACCGCTCGGACGTTGGCGCTCTTGGTGGCGGTAATCCACCCGAGCACGCCGCTGGCCGAGTGGGTGAGGAGCACTGCGGGCCCGATCTTGTCGAACAGTGCAGCCGGGGCGTCCGTTGCCACATCGTTACTTGTGGCGGCCGTATCCGGGGTCTGCTGCCGCCACCACTGGTTCAGCGACTCGGCGTCGTGTGGGAACTGAACGCCGCGGAAGTAGTTCGGCCAGATGCCCAGCCGGAAGCGAATGAAGATCCCCTGCTCGCCGGTCGGCCCCGGACCGGGGACCTCCTGGATGGTGCCGTTCGTAGTCGCGCGCCCGGCACGGCCGCGGTGCGGCTGATCGAGGATGTAGGTCGAGTAGCCGCGGCGCAGGAAGATGTTCTGGTATCCGTCCCGGCCGTCGGGGGTGCTCTCCCAGGTCTTCGAGAACTGCCCGCCGCCGTGCCACATCACCAGCGGGTGGCGCCGGGCGCCTACTGGTACCTGGTACTGGACGTAGGCGTGGTCGCCGTGGATCGTCTGCCCGTCAGGCGTCAACGCGATCGGGTCAAACGTCCCCGGGTTGGTGACCACCGCGCCACCGACGAGGAAGCTTCCCTGGTCGGCCAGCGCGAGCGCGCCGTGCCCGCGGCCCCCGTGCTCAGGCTCGTCGCGCCCGTGCCTGCGGTCGCGCGGCGCGGCGAGGCTGTCGTGCGGGCGCACGAACGGGACCGACGCCGCCGCGGCTCCCGCCATCGCCAGAAAGCCCCGTCGACGCAGACGCGGCTCGTCACCGGCCGCAACCGATGAGTTCGTCTCGGTCGGACAATCGCGCTGGCTCACCATCCCACCTCCGGGAATAGAACTGCTATTTGGACGAACCTCACATGTTCGGGGTGCGGATCAACGGCGCTATCGCGCCAGTGAACTTGTGCAGGATTGCCGTGACAGTCGTGCCAGTTAGCGACCGCGGGCGCGTCGGCGCCGGGAACGGTGCACCGACAACGTGTGCGCCAGCAGCGATCCGTGTCGCCGGCCGTGCCGGCGCTGGGCCCGCGCGATCCGCAGGCTGTCCCACAGGGCGGGACGCAGCTTCGGGATCACGTGCAGCTCGGGCGGAGGTGGGGTGTGGATGTAGCCGCGAGCAAGCGCGTGATCCCAGTCGTTGTCCTCGGACCCGTTGACGACGGTCACGCACGTATAACGGTCGGCGCCTCGCCGGTCGGGCTCGAGGATGAACAGCAGCCATTCGCCGGCCTGCAGGTACATGACCGCCGTGTTGTGCGAGCGCGCCCACCGCGGCCGCTCGTGGGTCACCTTGCCCTCCCGGCGCAGCAGGTCACGAATGATCTGCTCGACCCGGTCGCGGCCCGTCGGCTCGAGCCCGGCGCGTTCGATGAACCGTGCGATCGAGTGGTCGGTGAATCCGACTCGGGGCAGCACCCGTCCGATATCTGAGCCGGCAGTCCTCCGGCGTCCCCCGAGCAGGCTCATCGTTGCGCGGCCGCCAGCACGATCGGAGGATCGTAAGCCAGCTGACCCGGCGAGCGGACTTGCCCGTCCGATCAGGCCACCGACGTGCGCGCACCGACCTCGAGCACCCGCACCTCGACGTCGGGCGCCAAGCCGGCCGCGAGCGCCGCGAACTGCGTCGGCGGCTCGGCCGGATCCCGCGGGCCGCGGCGCAACCACCTCGGGAGCGCGAGCGTGCCCCAGTGGATCGGGATCGCCACCCGCGGCGCGATCGCGGCGGCGGCATGCGCTGCCCGCTCGGGGTCCAGATGCCCCTCCGCCACGCTCGGCCCCCAGCCCCAGACGGGCAGCAGAGCGACGTCGACGCGTCCGCGAAGCTCGCTCATCCCGGGGAACAGATCCGTGTCGCCCGCGAAGTACGCCGTGCGCGACCCCTCGACCAGAAATCCAACGGGCTCGGCGGTGATCCCGAACGGCCGCCGCCGCGCCTCATGCACCGCCGGGACGGCACGCACCACCAGCGCTCCGACGCGCAGCTCGTGGCCCGGGGCAAGTTCGCGGACGTCGTGCAGGCCCTTGCTCCGCAGCCACTCGGCCGCACCCACAGGGGCCACGATCGGTGTTCGCTCGCCCAGCAGCCGCAGCGATCCGAGATCGGCGTGATCGGCGTGCAGATGCGAGAGCAGCACGCAGTCCAGCTCGGCGACCGCTTCGAGCTTGACCGGCGGGGCGGTCCGCAGAAGCGGCCCGACGCGTCCCCGGAGCACCGGGTCGGTCAGCACCCGCACGCCATCGAGCTCGAGCAGCACGGTGGCATGCCCAAGCCAGGTGACCTCGAGCGCGGCGCTTGGAAGGATCATCGGGCAATAGTGTGAAAGCTCTGGGCCGGTTGGCGCGATACTGACGCCGTGGATCAGCAGCTGGATGCGCCGACATACGGCCAGGCGGTGACCTGGAGCCCGGAGACACCGCGGTTCTCGCCGGTGCGGATCGCGATCGCCTGGCTGGTGTCGGCGACGGCGGTGTTCGTCGCCGCCGAGCTGGTTCCCCACGTCGCCGTCCATACGTTCTTCGACGCGCTGATGGCCGCCGCCGTGATCGCGATCCTCAACGCGATCCTGTCGCCGGTGGTCGCCGCGCTGCGGTTGCCGTTCACGCTCGCGGCCGGGTTCGTCGCCGTGCTGGTGCTGGACGCGGCCGTGCTACTGCTGGCCTCGTCGATCGATCCAGACTCGATCGAGGTCGACTCGTTCGGATGGGCGCTGCTGGCGGCGCTGGTGATCGCGGCGGCGACCGTGCTGCTCGACGTGATCATCGGCGCCAACGACAACGACGCGTACATGTTGCGGGTGATCCGGCGGGTGGCGCGACGTCAGGGCGGTCAGCAGCACAGCGACGTTCCCGGGATCATCTTCCTGGAGATCGACGGGCTCGGGCTGCCGGTCCTCAAGCGCGCGATGCGCGACGGCGTGGTGCCCGAGATGTATCGCTGGCTGAGCTCGGGCACGCATCGGCTGGCCGAGTGGGAGACCGACCTCAGCTCTCAGACCGGCGCGAGTCAGGCCGGGATCCTGCTCGGCTCAAACGACGACATCCCGGCGTTCCGGTGGGTCGAGAAGGAGTCCGGGAAGCTGGTGGCATGCTCGTCGCCGGCGGACTGCGCCGAGGTCGAGCGGCGCCACGCCACCGGCGACGGACTGCTGATCGACGAGGGAGCCAGCCGCGGCAACCTGTTCTCGGGGGAGGCCGACGCGGTGATCCTGACCGTCAGCCGGATGAGCGCGGAGAAGCGCTCGAACCCCGGCTACCGCGCGTTCTTCGCCAACGGCTTCAACGTCACGCGCCTGCTCGTGCTGTTCGCGTGGGAGTTCGTGCTCGAACGGATCGCCGCGATTCAGCAGAGCCGCCGGCGGATCGAACCACGCGGCCGGCGCACCACCAAATACGCGCTGCTGCGAGCCGGGCTGTGCGTGGGCGTGCGCGACCTGATCGTCTACGGCGTACTGACCGACATGATGCGGGGGCGGCCGGCGGTGTACGCGACGCTGTCGAGCTACGACGAGGTCGCTCACCACTCCGGCCTGGAGCGCGCCGACACCCGCGAGGCGCTGCGAAAGCTAGATCAGCACTTCGCCCGCATCGCCCGAGCCCGCCGGTTCGCGCCTCGCCCGTACAAGCTGGTGGTGCTGTCCGATCACGGCCAGACCCAGGGCGCAACCTTCAAGCAGCGCAACGGCTACGACCTGTCCGAGCTGGTCGAGCGCTCGCTCGAACGCGGAACCGTGACCCGCACCGCCCAGGGCGACGAGAACGCGGCGACGGTCGGTCACGCGGTCACCGAGGCCACGGGCACCGATCCGCACCACGAGCGCGGCGACGAGCGCGGCGACCGCCTCGGCGAGCAGCAGGTGGTGGCGCTCGGGTCGGGGAACCTCGGCCTGATCTACCTGATGGAGGAGCGCCGGCGCCTGACGATGGAGGAGATCGCGGCGCGGCATCCCAGGCTGCTCCCAGCGCTCCGTGAACACCCGCATATCGGGTTCCTGCTGGTGCGCTCGGGCGAACATGGAGCGGTGGCGCTGGGTGCCCGCGGCGCCAACTATCTGTCGCAAGGGCGCATCGAGGGCGAGGACCCGCTGGCCCCGTTCTCGGCCAATGCCGCGGCCCACCTGCTGCGGACCGACTCCTTCGAGCACGTCGCCGACATCATGGTCAACAGCTTCTATGACCCCGAGCTCGAGGAGGGCTGCGCGTTCGAGGAGCTGATCTCCTTCCACGGCGGAATGGGCGGACCCCAGACTCAGCCGTTCATCCTGCATCCGGTCGAGCTCTCGGTCCCCTCCGCCCCGATCGTGGGAGCGGTCGAGGTGCACGAGGTGCTCACGGGCTGGCGTCGGGTGCTGCAGGGCGGCCCGGCGGCGGAGCTGACGCCACCACGTGTGACAGCCCGGGGGTGACCCGGCCTCCGATCCCCTGGGCGTCAGCGACGCTTGCCCGGTCGATGTCGATCGAGTTTTCGAACGCGCGGGCGACGGTCGCATCCAGCCGCGCCAGCTCCTCCTCGACCGCGGGCCGGTGGGGCGGGAGGACCTCCTCGTGGAGCTCGAGCAGCATCGCGCGCATCCGCCGCATCACCTGGATCGAGCGCGACCCGAACTCGCGGATCTCGGTCGTGGCCAGCACGAGGTAGTCCTCCCAGCGGCGGACCGGGATCACGACTCCGGCCGAGGCCGGCCGCTCGGGATTCCACCGAGCGGCCGACAGATCGGTCGTGCCGATCAGCCGCAGCACGTCGCTGAGGTGGTCGAGCACCTGCACCGCTGTCGTCGGGTCGTTGATCGCCGCCGACAGCGCCTTGTCGGCGATATCGACCATGATCCGGATGGCGAATCCCGGGTCCTGCTCGATCGTACGCTCGGCGCCAAGCGCGATCATGTCGCGCAGCTGCACCTCGTCGCGAGCGTCGATCCCATCGCCGCCATAGATCTCGAGCAGCGTCGCGGCCGTGGGCACGAAGTCGCCCATCGAGCGACGGACGACGAGCAGCGACTGGTGTTTTCGCGCCCAGCCGACCAGCCCGCGGACGTCGACTGCCTGGATCGCCCCCCGCGTCTCGCTACGCACCACCAGCGCCGGCTCTCCCCTGGGCTCGGCGACACCCCAGAACACGTCCGGGGCCGCAGCCAGCGCGCTTTCGTTGCGCGCGAAGTCTCGCCGCAGGTAACCCGATACCAGCGACGCGACGGCCACCGGTCGCAACCGATGCAGGAACCGATCGAGGAAGATCACGAACAGCAGCAAGCCCGCGAACAGGAGCACGCCGGCGATCGAGGTGCCGAGGTTCGGGACGAAGTTGGCCTCGACGTGGCGCAGCAGCGCGAACGAGAACGCGAGCGTCCCGATCAACAGCGCCAACAGGGCCTTGAGCACGCGATCGCGGTACCACAGGCGCATGTAGCGAGCCGAGAACGTGCCGGTGGCCATCTGCACCACCAGCACCGTGACCGTGACCACGAACCCGGTCAGCGCCGCCGTCGCGCCGACGATCGAGGCCAGCACCGTGCTCGCCGTGGTGGCGGAGTACGTGAGGTTGGTCGGCAGGTGCAATGACTCGTCGATGATCACGTCGACGGACCCGAGCACCACGCCGGTGATTCCCCCGAGCAGCGGCAAGACCCATAGGCTGCCGCGGACGTACTGGCCGATCCGGAATCGGGCCGCCCAGTTCATGAAGTGCCCCGCTCGCGACGCCGCATCTCGGCGTAGCGACCGCCCCGGCGCAGCAGCTGCGAGTGCGTCCCGCGTTCGACCACACGCCCGGCGTCGAGCACGATCACCTCGTCGACGTCCTCGAGCCCCGCCAGCCGGTGGGTGATCAGCAGCACCGCGCGCTCGCCACTGGCGTCGAGCACGTCGGCGACGATCGCGTCGCCGGTCTCCGCGTCCAGGTGCTCGCCGGGTTCGTCGAGCACCAGCACCGGGAAGTCGGCCAGCAGCGCGCGCGCCGCGGCCAGCCGTTGGCGTTCGCCGCCTGAGATCCGGCCGCCGTGCTCGCCGACCTCGGTGTTGATCCCCTCCGGTAGCGCGTCGACCCAGGCCAGCAGGCGCGCGCCGTTCAGCGCGTCGCGGAGCTGCTCCTCGGTTGCGTCGCGGCGCGCCAGCCGCAGGTTCCCCTCGATCGTCGTGTCGAACAAATGCGCATCCTGAGCTACGAGCCCGACGACTCGGCGGCAATCGTCGCCCTCGACCTCAGTCAGCTCGACTCCGTCGAGCGCGACCGACCCCTCCTGGTAGGGCGACAGCCGCATCAGCACGTTGGCGAGCGTCGACTTGCCGGCGCCGCTGCGGCCCACGACCGCGACGCGACGACCCGGCCACAGCTCGAGGTCGACGCCATCCAGCACCCATGGACCGGCCTCGCCGTAGCGGGCGCGCAGGCCCCGGGCGGCGATCCGGTGAGGTCCCGGACCGATCGGTCGCGGAGCCGCCGGCTCGGTCACCGGCGCCTCGGCATCAAGCACTCGCTCGGTGCGCCCCAGCGAGTGACGCACCCGCTGGAACGTCTGGGTCGCCGCGGGCAGGCCTGTGGCCAGCTCGAACGCGGCCAGCGGCACCACTGCGATCACCGCCAGCATCACCACGTCCAGGTGCCCGGCGGCGACGGCCGATACCCCGACGGTCAGGCAGCCGACCATCGCCAGAGCGGGGAGCAGCGTCGCCAGTCCCTGGCCGATCCCGGCGGTCGCGGCTCCCCGGCGCGCGATGCGACTCAGCTGCTCGTCGAACACCAGCGCCTGATCGAGCCGGCGGTCGATCGCCCGGCAGGCGGTCAGCTCGGGTGCACCGCGGACGAGGTCGACTACCGCTGCGGTCAACTCGCCGCGCGTCTGGGCCTGCCGGGCCTGGTTGCGGCGGGCGAGCCTGCCGGTCAGCCACGGGAGCGCCGTCGCGCTCAACACCAGTGCGACCAGCAGGATCAGGCCGGCGGCGGGGAGGATCAACCACATCAGCACGACCGTCGCCGAGCCGACCAGCGCGGCGATCACGAACGGCAGCGATCACCCTGACCAGCAGGTCCTGCAGCGAGTCGACGTCGTGCACGAAACGGGCCATCAGGTCGCCGCTGCGAAACGCCGAGAGGCCGGCCGGAGCCAGCAGCTCGAGGCGTTCGTAGACGCGGATCCGCAGGTTCGCCAGGGCGCGGAGCGCGGCGTCGTGCCCGACCAATCGCTGCCCATAGCGAAACAACCCCTTGGACAACCCGAAGAACTGCACGGCGACGATCCCGAGCGCCAGCGCGGTCTCGCGCGGATGCTGGGCGGCGCGGGAGATCAACCACGCGGCGGTGGCCAGCAGCCCGATCCCGGCACCCAGCGCCGCCGCGCCGAGCACGCATGCCCACAGCAGGCGGCGTGCCGACGGGCGAGCAAACCGTGCGCTCGCGCGGATACCGAGGCGGTCGGGGTCCGATGGGCTGCGACCAACCGCGCTCATACCGGCACCATCGCCCCGCTCAGGTCGGCGACGCGATCGGCCAGCGCGACCAGTGCCGGCCGATGGGCGACGACGATCACCGTCCGGCCCCGCACCAGCCGGGCCACCGCGGCCAGGACCTCGTCCTCGGTCTCGCCGTCGAGGTTCGCGGTCGGCTCGTCGAGCAGTACCAGCGGCGCGTCCTGGAGGAACAGGCGAGCCAGCGCCAGCCGCTGGCGCTCGCCCGCCGATAGCGCCGCGCCGCGCTCGCCGGCCGGGGCCCGCAGCCCGCCCGGCCGGCTCGCCAGGACCTCGCCCAGGCCGGCCGCGTCAGCTGCTGCCAGGATCTCCGCTTCGGACGCATCGGGACGCGGCAGCGCAATGTTGTCGGCGATCGAGCCGGCGAACAGGTGCGGCCGTTGCGGCATCCACGCCAGCCGCGACCGCCAGGCGTCGGGATCCAGGTCGGCAAGCTCTCGGTCACCGATCCGGACCGATCCCTGGTCGGGCGCGACGAATCCGAGCAGCACCCCGAGCAGCGTCGACTTGCCGCAACCGCTGCACCCGGTGACCGCGACGACCTCGCCCGGCGCCACCCGCAGCGAGACAGCGTCGAGCGCGCTGTCGGCACGCCCGGGGTAGCGCACGGTCACCTCGTCGAAGACGATCTCGCTGCTCGCCGGGTCCGGGACGTCGAAGTCGGCTCCACGGGGCGGCGGCGAGGTCTCCAATACGTCGAACACCTGCTCGGCCGCGCTGATCCCCTCGGCGCTGGCGTGATAGTTGGCGCCGAGCGCTCGCAGTGGTAGATAGGCCTCGGGCACCAGCACGAGCACGAACAGGGCCGTGCGCAGATCCAGGTGCCCGCCCAGCAGTCGCAGCCCGACCGCAACCGCCACCAGCGCCACCGAGATCGTCGACAGCAACTCGAGGATCAGCGAGGACAGGAACGTCACCCGCAGCGCCGCCATCGTGGCCAGGCGGTGACGATCGGATATGTCGGCGATCACTCCGGCCTGCCGCTTGGCGGCGCCGAACACCTTCAGCGTCGGCAACCCGCTGACGACGTCCAGGAAGTGGCCCGCGAGGCGCTGCAGGACCCTGAGCTGAGCCGCGGTCCGGTCCCGCGTGGCTGCGCCCACCAGCGCCATGAACACCGGGATCAGCGGCAGCGTGAACAGCACTATCGCGGCCGAGATCCAGTCGCTGGCGGCCAGCGCGACGACGACCGCCAGCGGCACGATCACCGCCAGCAGAACCTGGGGCAGATACAGCGAGAAGTAGTCGTCCAGCGCATCGATCCCGCGTGTGGCGAGCGTCGTGAGCGCGCCGGTGCGCTCAGCACCGATTCGCGCCGGCCCGAGCTCGGCCACCCGTCGCAGCAGCGCACCGCGAAGTTGGGACTTCGCCCGAGCCGACGCGCGGCCGGCAGCGAGCTCGGCGCTCCAGGCCACCGCCGCGCGCGCACACACGACCACCAGCAGCGCCACGATCGGCCCGCGAAGCTGCGAGAGCCCGCTACCCGAGAACGCGTGGGCCACCACGCTCGCCAGCAGCCAGGCCTGGGCGATCACCAGCAACGCAGCGACCGTCCCGAGCCCGACCGCCGCGGCGATGAATGGTCGGGTCGCACGGGCGTAGCGCAGCAGGCGTGGGTCGACCGCGCCTCGACGCGCTCGCTCGCCGCTCGCCCGTTTCTGCCGCACGACCGAAGTCCACCCGCAGCGGCCGGCGCTCACATCATGCGGATCGGGTGAGGAATCCCGAGCGAGGTTCAGAGGCCTCGCTCGTGGAGCGCAGCCATGACCAGCTCGCAGGTCGCCTCGGGCTGGTCGGCGACCTGGATCGTGATGTCGGCGAGGCTCTCGTACATCGGCAGCCGGGCCGCGCTGAGGCGCTGCAGCACGGCGATCGCATCCGGGGGCAGCGGCCGGTGGTGCTGGCCGCTATGGGCGATGTTGTCGCGTTCGCGCGCGAGACTGGTGCGCAGCCACACGGTCAGCGCGCGGGCCAGCAGCTCGGGCTTGAGCACGACGCTGCCCGCCGCCGCGAACACCGTCCGGTCGTGGGACTCCAGAGCCTCCCGGAGCAGCCGATTCTCGGCCGCGTGCAGGGCGGCCTGGCCGCGGCGGCGCTGCAGCTCGCCGGCGGTCGTCCCGGTCGACGCCTCCAGCGCCTCGTCGTTGTCCCAGTAGCCCCAGCCCAGTCGCGCGGCCACGAGCCGGCCGACGGTGGACTTGCCGACGCCCATCATCCCGATCATCACGACATGTCTGTACTGGGGGTTCATCGGCGTGTCGGCCCGCAGGCCCGGCCACTCAGCCTAGGCGGCGGCGGATGCGCGCGGCTCATCCGAACGGGGTGATGACGAGCGCGCGGCCACTATCTAGCTTGCTGGCGTGCGAGAGACCGCGGATGTCGAGCTCGGCGCCTGAGCAGGCGGGCGCGTCCCCGCCCCTCACCGCCGAGCAGGCGGCCGCAACGATCCGCAGCCGGCAGTACGTCGTGCTGCTTGTGCTCGTCGCGATCGTCGGAGTGATCGTTTCGTTGGCGACGTGGTGCTTCCTCGAGCTCACGTACCAGGTTCAGCAGGAGGTGTACACGCACCTGCCGCACGCGGTCGGCTACAGCGGCGGGGCGCCGCGGTGGTGGGCGCTTGTAGTGCTGCCGATCGCCGGGGTGCTGGTAGCGCTGGCGATCTCGCGGCTTCGGGGGCGCGGCGGGCACATTCCGGCACGCGGTCTGGCCACCGGCGGGGTCACCCCGCCGGTCGAGCTCCCCGGGATCATGCTGGCCGCGATCGCGACCATCGGCCTGGGGGTCGTGCTCGGCCCCGAGGCCCCGCTGATCGCGTTGGGATCAGCGCTCGGCCTGCTCTCGATCCGACTGGTGCGTCGCGACTCGCCGACCCAGGTGCAGACGATGGTGGCGGCCGCCGGCACCTTCGCCGCACTGTCGTTCATCTTCGCCTCGCCGCTGATCGCCGCGGTGATCCTGATCGAGGCCACGGGCATCGGCGGCCCGCGGCTGCCGCTGATCCTGCTCCCCGGGCTGTTGGCCGCTGGGATCGGGTCGCTGGTCTCGATCGGCATGGGGTCGTTCACGGGCCTCAGCTCCAGCGCCTACGCGCTCGACGCGCTGCCGCTGTCGAAGTTCGGCGCTCTTCACATCGGCAACTTCGCCTGGACGATCGTCCTCGGGATTCTGGTCGCGGCCGGCACGCGGGTGATCATGAACGGTGGGCTGAAGACGTTCCGGATCGCCGACCCGCGACCACTGATCGTGCTACCGGTTGTCGGCCTGGTGATCGGCGCTCTCACGCTCATCTACGCGGCGGCGACCGGTAACACGATCAACGACGTCCTGTTCTCCGGCCAGTCCGACCTTCCCGGCTTGGTGGCGAGGGCTGGGACCTACTCCTTGGGGGCGCTGGCGCTGCTGATCGTCTGCAAAGGCATCGCCTATGCGCTCTCGTTGGGCAGCTTCCGCGGCGGCCCGACCTTCCCGGCGATGTTTCTCGGAGTCGCCGCCGGGATCATGTTCTCGCACCTGCCCGGCATGCCGTTGGATGCGGGTGTCGGCGTCGGCATGGCATGCGGGGTTACCGCCGTGCTGCGTCTGCCCCTGACCGCGGTGGTGATCGGGACGGTGCTAACGGCCAAGGCGGGCGCTGGGGTTGAGCCCCTGATCATCGTCGGGGTCGTCGTCACCTACGTGGTGACGGTGCTGCTGACGCCGCGCAAGCCCGAGCCCGCCGGATGAGCGCCTCGGCGGACCTGCCCGCCGCCGCCGGCCCGGCTCAGAGCAGCGAGGCCGGCTTCCGCTACGGGGCAGTGTTCCTGCTGATCCTGACCGTCGTCGTATTCGCGATCGTCGCGCCCGACGGCGACGGCTCCCGGGCGATCTCGTTTGCGTTGGTCGGCGTGGCGATGATGATCTCGGTCGGCACGTCCCGAGAGCCAACCGATGTGCGCCGGACCAGGACGCTGATCGGAGCGGCGTTTGTGGTCATCATCACGATCGGCACGGCGGCGGGCGTGGTCCCGAAGTCGGTGACGGCCGCGGTGACGGCTCTGCTGACGCTGGCGATTCCGATCACGCTGGGAGGTGGTCTGGTGCGGCTGGTGCGCACCCGCGGCGCGACCCTCCAGGCGGTCGCCGGTGGACTGGCCATCTACCTGCTGGCCGGGCTCGGGTTCGCGTCGGCGATCGGGTTCGTGGCCGCAGTCGAGTCTGGGCCATACTTCGCACAGGGTGGTGCCGGCAACACGAGCGAGCATGTGTACTACAGCTTCACCGTGCTGACCACGACTGGCTTCGGGGATCTGACCGCGGCGCGGGGCGCCGGCCGTGCACTGGCCGTGCTCGAGATGCTGATGGGTCAGATCTACCTGGTGACGGTGATCTCGATTCTGATCGGACGTCGTCTCGAGAAGCGCTGATCGATGGGCCACGTCATCGCCTTCTCGCTGACCGCCGCGCTCAACCCCACGCTGATCGCCGCCACCACCGTGATGCTGCTTCTCCCCGCCCCGAAGAAGCTGATGCTCGGCTACCTCGCTGGCGCGCTGTTGACCAGCGTCACGCTCGGGATCGTGATCGTGCGCACGCTCGAGGATTCGGGCGCCGTGAGCACCGCCAAGCACCAGGTCAACCCGTTCGCCGACCTCGCGCTGGGGGCAATCCTGCTCGTGGTCGCCGTCGTGCTTTACGCCGACCGCGACCGACGGGTCCGCGAAGCCCGAGCCAGACGCAAGGCACGGGCCGAACCCAAGACCCCGCGCTGGCAGCAGTGGCTGGGCCGGGGCAATCCGAAGATCACGTTCGCCGTCGGGGCGGTGCTCACGCTTCCCGGCGCCTCATATCTGGCGGCGCTGACTTCGCTGGCGAGGCTCAACTACGGCGTGGCTGCCGACGTGCTGGTGGTGTTGCTGATCAACGTGGTGATGCTGGCACTGATCGAGGTGCCCCTGATCTGCTTCGTGCTGGCGCCGGACTGGACCCCGACGGCGATCGAGCGCGCGAAGGTGGCGCTGCAGCGCCACGGGCGCCGGATCCTGCTCATCGGTCTGACGGTGATCGGGTCGCTGCTGATCGTGCGCGGTGTGATCACGCTGCTCGCTTGAGATCGCGCGGTGCGCGACGTCACAGCGCGTCGTCGACGGCCGCCAGCGCGCCGACGTACGCCGCGTGCGTTCCGACGGCCGTGAGCATCACGCTCGGCGGCCAGCGCCACGGCGGGGGCGTGCGGCCCAGGACCGGGAACAGCGTCAACGTAGCGGTCATCAGCGTCGCGAAGAACGCTGCACTCGCCCGCGGCTCGCCAAGCGTACGGCGCAGTACGCCGTGCCACACGCCGAACGCCGAGCCGTAGCTCCAGCGCAGCGCGAGGCCGAGCTCGTTCTCCTCGCGGCCGGTCACGTGCGGCAGATGCATGATGCTGGCCACGATCTGTCCGGGCACGAGGCTGTCGTCGTAGTCCAGGGGACCCGAATGCTTGGGTCGCAGTCGCCGCTCGGTCGAGTACGCGAGGGTCATCATCGCGGTGCCCGCGGTGCCCGCGATAACACTGCGTGCCGGCCAGGGAAGTCTTCTGTCGCTCGATCTCATCGCTCGCTCGATTGCCTGCCGAGTACTTTCTCGTGGTCGACTCGTTGCCGCATCATCCCAATCGGATGAGTGCCGCACGGCGGTCCGCGCCGTCGCGCACACACCCGTCCGGTGGTGCCCACACACTCCGATAGACCGGCGTGCCCTCTTGCTTACAGGGCCGCGATGCGAGAGGTTTCGCCCTAGCTCGCCCCAGGACCCGTTCTCTTGCCAGCGACCAAAACCGCAGATCGCTCCCCCGCCCGGGACCTCCCCGACGGCTTCGTCAGCCGTTCGGACCTCGTCGAGCGCCTGCTCGCCTCCAGGGACGCCGCGCTCGCGATGCTCACCGCCCCCGCCGGCTACGGAAAGTCTGTGCTGCTGGCCGAGTGGGAAGCTCGCGACGACCGGCCGTTCGCCTGGGTCTCGCTCGACCCCTGCGACGACGCCCGACTGGCAATCACCTCCGCGATCGCACGCGCGCTCGAACAGACCGGCTCGATCGATGCCGACGCGTGGCCGGAGCTGATGTGGTCGACGGCCGGCGACGAGACATCGGCGCTGCGCCGGCTGATCGCGGTCGCCAAGCGGCGCGGTGACGGGTTCGTGCTCGTGATCGACGACGCGCACACCGTCGCCGGCACCGCGGTGTGGGCGGTCGTGACCGCCTTGCTGGGGCAGCTCGGCGGCGGCGCGCAGCTCGCGGTGGCCTCCCGAACCGAGCCGCCGCTGGCGATCGGACGCCTACGAGCCCATCGGTCGCTGATCGAGCTGCGGACGGCGGACCTGGCGATGGAGCCCGAGCAGGCCGCGAGCCTGCTTGCGCGGGCCGGGCTCGAGCTCGACGCCGGATCCGCGCGGGCACTGTTGGAGCTGACCGAAGGTTGGCCGGTGGGCTTGTATCTGGCGGCGCTGTCGCTGCGCGGCGAGCCCGACCTGCCGGCCGCGGTCAAGCGCCTGCGCGGCGACGATCACCTGATCGCCGAATACTTCCGCGACGAGCTGCTGTCGCGCCTGTCGAGCGACTACTGGCGCTTTCTCACGCGCGTCTCCGTGCTCGAGGACCTGTCCGGGCCGTTGTGCGACGCGGTGCTCGAGCAGACCGCGGGCGAGAAGATGCTCGTCGAGCTGTCGCGCTCGAACGTGATGCTGGCGCCAGTCGACCGCGGCCATCAGCGGTTCCGGCTACATCCGCTGTTCCGCGCGGCGCTGACCATGGAGCTGCGCCGGGCCGAGCCCGAGCTCGAGCCGCTCCTGCACCGACGGGCCAGCGATTGGCTCGAGCGCCACGGCGACCTCGACGGAGCAATCGGCCACGCCGCCGCCGCCGGCGATCTCGACCGCACCGCTGAGCTGCTGTGCGCAAATCTCCCGGGGCTGCTCGCGGGCGGCCGCAACGCCGAGGTCCGGGTGTGGCTTGCCTGCTTCGGTCCCGACCAGATCGAGGCCTGCGCCCCGCTCGCGCTCGCGGCGGCTCACAGCTGTTTGATGCGCGGCGAGGTCGACCGGGCGCGCGCCTGGCGCCTGCACGCCGAGGCAGCCGTCGCAACTCAGCCGGCGCCGTCACTCGGCGGCGCTGAGGCGATCGTGGAAGCGATGGCCACGGCCACCGGCACCGAGGGGATGCTGGCGGCGGCCGCGCGCGCGTGTGACCTCGAGCCCGAACACGGCCCCTGGCGCCCCTATGGCGAGCTGTTGCTCGGTACGGCCCTGCATCTCAGGGGCGATCGCGACGCGGCCAGGGGCACGCTGGAGCGCGGCGTTGCGCTCGCGTGTACTCGCGCCCCGGCGATCGCGTCGCTGGGCCTGGCGCAGCTGGCGATGCTGGCGATCGAGCAGGACGACTGGTCCGGCGCTGCCGATGCGGCGGACCGCGCCGGCGCGGTGGTCGAGCAGGCGGGGCTCGCCGAATATCCGATCTGCGCGCTCGCGTTCGCTGCGCGCGCTGCCACCCGCGCTCACGAAGGCCGCGCCGACGAGGCCAAGCACGACCATCGGCGGGCTACCGACCTGCTCGCCGCGCTCGGCGATTTCATCCCCTGGTACGGCGCCGAGGCCCGGATCATGCTGGCCCGCGCCGCGCTCGGCTTAGCCGACACCGTGAACGCGCGGACGCTCCTGGCCGAGGCCTCCCGGCTCGCCCGCCGGACCAGCGGCGCAGTGATCTTCCAAGGGTGCTTCGAGCAGGCCTGGGCGCATATCGACACGCTCGCCGAGAGCGCGCTGTCGGGCCCGTCGTCGCTCACGATCGCCGAGCTGCGGATCCTCCGGTTCCTGCCCAGCCATCAGTCGTTCCGCGAGATCGCCGAGCGCCTGGACGTGTCGGTCAACACGGTCAAGACCCAGGCCCACGCGATCTATCGCAAGCTGGATGCCGCCAGTCGCTCCGAGGCCGTGGCCCAGGCGACCCGCGCCGGCCTGCTCGGCAGCTAGCCCACTAGTCGACGTCGAGCTCGTAGCCGATCGCCAGCGCCAGCCGTGGTGCGGCGTCGACCGTCCGCGGCAGCCCGATCTCGGGGGCCACGGCCGCGAGCACCGCGACGATCTCGCGCTCGTCGGCGCCCGCGCAGCCGGCCAGCTCGACCGCCCAGCGCAACGTCGCCGTGGGCGCATCGAGCGCGACCAGCGCGGCGAGCCGGACCAGCATCCTGACCCGAGGGGTCAGCGACCCCCCCGGGCAGTCGCCCGCAGTGGTCTCGGGTCTCAGGACCAGAACCTTTCGCACCGACTCCTCGTCGTTGGCAGCCAGCGCCCGAAGCAGCTCCTCGGCGGGTTGCGCCATCGCAGCTGACGCTACCCGGAGGCGGGCTCCGCGCATCGCCCAAGGTGGGTGATGTCGCGGGGTTGGGGGGCTCGAATCAGCTTGCGCGGGCGTCCCAGAGCTCGCGAAGCCGCGAGGGCTTCAGATCCTGCTTTCTCACGTAGCGCACGGACTTGCCCAGCTCGCCCGCCTCGGGGTGCGCCGACACGTCGTCGACGGAGATCAGCACGACCATCGGCGCCGGCCGCCGGTCGATGATCTTGCGCGCGGCGGCGATGCCGCCCATCCCGGGCATCACGACGTCCATCAGCACCAGCTCGGGCGCGAGTCGTCCCACGGCTCGCGTCGCCTCCTCGCCGGTGGACGCCTCGCCGACGAGCTCAAAGCCATCAGCACAGGCGATCAGCTCGCGCATGGCTCTCCGGAACCGCTCTTGATCGTCGACCAACAGGACTGTCACCACGGCAGCCGAGTGTCGCACCGGCGCCGACCGCCCACATGTGTGTCCGCAGGCTTCTGGGCTGCGTGCACGCCTCCCTGTCGGAGGCCGCGTCAGTCGGTCGCTGACAGGTAGATCAGCGTCGCCTTGACGCGCCGGCTGATGTCTTGGTCCTCGGGCAGGCCGAGCTTGGAGAAGATCGAGTTCACGTGTTTCTCGACCGCTCGCTTGGTCAGTACCAACGACTCCGCGATCGCGCCGTTGCTCTTGCCGGCGGCGATCTCGCCCAGCAACTCGAGCTCCCGCGGGGTCAGCTCCGACAGCGGTGAGCGGTCCGCGCGGACCCTCGCCTCGATCAGCACCTCGACGATTCGAGGGTCGATCACAGACCCGCCGCCGGCGACGGCCTCGACGGCCCCGATCAGGTCCTGGCGGTTCCGGATCCGTTCCTTGAGCAGGTAGGCGCGGCGCGCCGATCCGGTCTCGAACAGCGCCATCGCGTACTCGGGCTCGGCGTACTGGCTGAGCACGACTACCCCGACGTCCGGGTCGGTCTCGCGCAGGCGTGCGGCGACCGCGATCCCCTCGTCGCCTCCGGACGGCGGCATCCGGATGTCGGTGACGAGTACGTCGGGGTGGTGGGAGTCGATCGCACGATCGAGCTCGTGACGGTTCGAGCACACCGCCACCAGGTCGATCTCCGGCGCCGCCTCGAGCGTCGAGACCAGGAACTCGCGGATCACGTAAGAGTCCTCGGCCGCCACCACGCGGATCGGCCTGGCCGGATCTTGCCTATCGACGACGTTCGCGCTCACGCATGGTTCCCGCCGCAGAAGTCTGTCACAGCGCCCCGGCGAGGGTTCGTTCAGGCCGCGGCGAGGTCGTCCGCGGCGCCCGCGCGCAGCGCCTTGCGATCGATCTTGCCCACCGGCGTGAGCGGGATCGACTCTACGATCCGGACGTCACGCGGGTACTTGTAGCCGCCGATTCGCTCGCGCGCCCACGCCACCAGCTCGTCGGCGGTGACCGCCTCGCCCTCGCGGAGCGAAACGAACGCGACGACCTCCTCACCATGAACCGGGTCCGGCTTGCCGACGACGGCGGTCATCGCCACCGCGGGATGCTCGAGCAGGCCGTCCTCGACGTCGCGCGGGTAGACGTTGAACCCGCCCCGGATGATCAAGTCCTTCTTGCGATCGACGATGAACAGGTAGCCGTCGTCGTCGAGATATCCGATGTCCCCGGTGTGCAGCCAGCCGTCGCGCAACGCCTCCGCGGTCACCTCTGGCGCCCGCCAGTACCCATGCATCACGCCGGGCGAACGGGCGCAGATCTCGCCGGGCTCGCCGCGGGGCAGCTCACGGCCCAGATCGTCGACGATCCGGATCGTGGTTCCGGGCACCGGGATCCCCACCGAACCGTCCTTCTCGCGGCCGGCCGGATTGGTGGCAACCAGCGCGGCGGTCTCGGTCAGCCCGTAACCCTGGCGGATCGACACTGACGGGACCCGGCGGCAGAACTCGGACTGCACGTCCGGGGCCAGCGGCGCGGCGCCGCAGGACAGGTACTGCAGCGAGGACAGGTCGTGGTCCTCGAGCTCGAGCGTGAGCAGGATCTGCAGCATCGACGGGACCACCGCGCTGAGCTGCAGCCCGTGCTCCTCGATCAGCGACAGGAAGGCGCCCGGATCAAACCAGCGGAGCAGCACCGTGACTGCCTGCTCGGCCGAATGCATTCCTACGACCGTCACCAGCAGCCCGTATGCGTGAGACAGCGGCAGCGTCATCAGTCCGCGGTTGACACCCGGAACGTGACCCGCGTCGTGACCCGCCGACCCGGTGAAGAACAGGTTGTCGTGGGACAGCATCACGCCCTTGGAGCGGCCGGTCGTCCCGCCGGTGTAGAGCAGTGCCGCCAGGTCGCTGTCAGCGCGGTCGACGATCGCGGCGGGCTGCGCCCGCTCCAGGGACTCGAGCGCGACGACCTCGCCGGGGGCATCGGCGGTGCAGATCACCGCGCGCACGCTGGGCACGCCGGCGACCGCCGCCCGGACCTTGTCGACGAACTCGGGGGTGGTCACGACTGCGGCGGCCTCAGCGTCTGAGACCACGTGGCGCAGATCCTCGGGCGGAAGTAGGAACGTGGCCGGCGTCACCACCGCGCCCGCGCGCCAGATCGCCTGGTAGAGGATCGAGACCTCGGGGCAGTTGGCCATCGTGACCACGACCCGCTCGCCGGGGGCGATCCCCAGCTCGGCGAGCCCGGCGGCGATCCGTCTGGAGCGTTCGAACAGCTCGGCCGACGAGTGCCAGCGACCCTCGAACAGCAGCGACTGATAATCGCCGCGAACCTCGCAGGAGTGCTCGGCGAGCGCGGCCAGGTTGTGCGGTCCGATGCCGATGTGCGCAACCATATCCTCAGGGCCTTGTCCACGGGCGAGTTCGAGAGATCGTCTGCTCGAAGAATTTCTAGTCCGTTAACTAACGGTGTTAACATCGTCGTCATGAGCACACCGATGACGGCACTTCCTCCGGTCCCTCAGATTCCGGTCGAGGGGATGCCGGTCCAGGCGGAGCCGCCGGCGCCGCTGGCATCAGACCTGTGCTGGCTGCTCGCCCGGGCCAGCCACGCGCTCATGACTGAGATGACCGCCGCGCTCGAGGACCTGGGACTGGCACCCCGCTCCCACACGGTGCTGGTCACCGCCATGACCGGCGCTTACACGCAGACCGAGCTCGCCCGGATCATCGGCCTCGACAAGACCACGATGGTCGTCACCGTCGACGAGCTCGAGCAGGCCGGGCTGGCCGAGCGCCAGCCGTCCAAGACCGACCGCCGCGCCCGCGTGATCGCGGTCACGTCCGCCGGCGCCCAGAAGGTCCTCGCCGCCGAGAAGGTGCTCGACCGGGTCCGCGAGGACGTGCTGGCGACGCTGCCCGAAGAGGACCGGCAGGTGTTCCTGCGGTCGCTGGGCCGTCTGGCCTGCGGGCGGCTGTCAGAGCCGGTGGCCTGCACTCAGACGGTGCGCCGCCGAGCCTAGGCGAACAGCCCGCTGCCGACGAAGTCGTTGCGGTTGCGTGCGCCGGGCGGCACGAAGAAGTAGCCGCCGCCCACCGGGGTGATGTAGTCGACCATCGGCTCGCCGTTGAGCCGGTTCTGGATCTTGACGAACTGGCGGCTGGGGCTCTGGTTGTAGGCGATGAACACCAGGCCCTGGTCGAGCTGCCCGGCCTTGTCGAAGCCGCGGTGGTAATTGAAGCCGCGGCGCACGATCCGCTGGTTGGCGGTCGGATCGGTGCGGGGGTTGGCCAGCCGGATGTGCGCGTCGAGCGGGATCCGGTTGCCCTTCGGATCGAGGTCGTAGCGTGGATCCTCGAACTCGTCGCTGCCGCCCAGCGGCGCTCCCGAGTCTCGCGAGCGGCCGATCATGTTCTCCTGCTCGCGCAGGCCCACGCGGTCCCAGAACTCGACGTGCATGCGGATGATCCGCACCACCTGGTAGGTGCCGCCGGCGGCCCAGTTCGGCTCGCCCGACCCGGCCCACACGAGCTCGTTCATCAGGTTGGCGTCGGTGGTCGGCGGGTTCGCGGTGCCGTCGCGGAACGCGAACAGGTTGCGCCCGTTGCTCTTGGGCGTGGGCCCGCGGCTGGCGCTCTGAAAACCGTCGATCGACCAGCGCTGCTGGAAGCTCCCGCGGACCGTCCGCAACAGCTCGCGCAGCGTATGGACGACCGTGTCGCGGTGCTGGGCGCAGATCTGCAACATGATGTCGCCGTGGGTCTGTGCCGGGTCGAGCTCGTCGACAGGGAACGTCGGCATCGGCGTGAGCTCGCGCGGCCGCTTGGACGCCAGGCCGTAGCGCTTGTCGAACAGCGAGGATCCGAACCCGATCGTCACCGTCAACGCGTCGGGCGCGTTGTCGGGACCGAGCGTTCCAGAGTCGGCCGGCGGGGCGTCGACCTCGAGCAGCGGCACCGGGCCACCGGCAGTGAGCTCACGGGACCGCTGGCTCAGCGCCTGCAGGGCCTGCATCAACGTGCGAGTGTCGGGTGCGAGCGAGTCCAGCGCGACCAGCGTCGCCTGGGCCGGCGCGGGGTTGAGGATCCCCGACTGGTGGACGCCGACAAATGGTTCCTGCACGGACAGGTCGGTGCCGGCCGCCGCGGCCCCGGCCTCGGTCGTCGTCGCATCGGTCGCCGCCGAGGCGCGCCCGCTGCGGGACATGTCGACGTAGGCGGCGGCTCCGGCGGCGCCGAGAACCGCGCCCGAGCGCGCCAGGAACGAACGTCGGTCTACCTTGCCACCGGCCAGCCCGCCGGGGTTGCCGTCGATCGCCTGGTCGAGCGTCGCCACCGGACCTTCGAGGTACACGGCGCCGAGGCGCAGCTGCCGGGCGTACCGGCTTGCAGCGGTCGCAGGCGGTGTTGATTAGGACGTCCTAATTAGGATCTCCTAATCTATGCTAGGTTCCACGGCGACGCAAAGCCGACCTGGCAGATTGGAATTACCGTCGGAGGCAGACAGTGAGTGCGGTTCGCGCGACTTTCTCGCGATCGGGCGCCGCTAACAAGCAGCGCCGCGAACAACTCGGGTTGTACATCTGGACGGCGCTGCTGCTCGCCGTGGGCGTTGCGGTGGTGATCCTGTCCTGGCACGCCAAGGGCGGTACCACGGACCCAACCGATCTCCCGCCCAGCCATCGTCTGAGCCACACCACGGTCGTGCTCAACAGCGCGATCCTCGTGTTCCGCGAAGGGCTCGAGACGATCCTGGTGCTCGCCGCGATCGTCGCGAGCTTCCGCGCCGGCAACCAGCTGTACCGCAAGCCGGTCGCCGCGGGCAGCGCGCTGGCGCTTGGCGCCGGTGTGGTCACCTGGTTCGTGATCGTGTGGGTGATCCACAGCCTTCCAGGCAGCGAGCTGACCATCCAGGCGGCCACCGGGCTGCCGGCGCTGCTGGTGCTGCTGCTGGTCATGAACTGGTTCTTCCACAAGGTCTACTGGACCGGGTGGATCTCGCATCACAACAAGCGCCGCCGCGGGCTGCTGTCGTCCGATCCGGACACCAACAAGCGCCGGCTGCTGCTGGGTCTGGCGCTGCTCGGCTTCACGTCGGTGTATCGCGAGTGCTTTGAGATCGTGATCTTCCTGCAGAACCTGCGCGAGCTCTACGGCGCCAGCGTCGTGCTCGAGGGCGTCGTGATCGGGCTGATGTTCACCGCCGCGGTCGGCGTGCTCACGTTCACGCTGCATCAGCGCCTGCCCTACAAGCGGCTGCTGATCATCACCGGCGTGATGCTGCTGTTCGTGCTGGTCGTGGCGGTGGGCGAGGAGGTCAACGAGATGCAGCTGGCCGGCTGGATCGGTACCACCGAAATCAGCTGGCTGCACATCCCGGGCTGGATGGGCACGTGGTTGAGCCTGTTCAATAACTGGGAGACGTTCATCGGCCAGTTCATCGCGCTTGCGCTGGTCGTGGGCTCGTATCTGGCCGCGCAGTACCTCCGGGTGTGGCGGCCGCGCCGGCGTGGTCAGCGCACCGCGCTGATCGCCCAGGAGCCTCCGCGGTCGCCCGTCACCGGGCAGATCGCGACCTCGCAGACGGCGGGCTGAGAGGGCTAAGGCCCTCCCTTGCTCAGCTAAGGCCCAACCCCCTTACATCGGCACCTAACTGCCGATGTGCGCCGGGCTTTCGCAGCTCATCCTTGACGTACGGATCGATGTGGAGGACGAACCGCGCCGCGCCGGTGTCAAAAATAGTTGGTGCGGAAGATTGTCTCGTAACAGACGATTTGCTACGGTTCCTTCTTGAGTCGTCCATAACTCTCGAACGAGCTGCTGACAGGAGAGCTTCATGAACCAAGCAACCCAACCCGTTTCGCAAGCCCGCGAGGATCGCCGGCGCTGGGTGGCGCTGGTCGTCCTGTGCGCCGGCTTTCTGATGATCATCCTCGACCAGACAATCGTCAACGTGGCGCTTCCCTCGATCCAGAGTGACCTGCATTTCTCGCAGGCCAACCTGGCCTGGGTCGTCAACGCCTACCTGATCGCATTCGGTGGGCTGCTGCTGTTGGTCGGGCGTCTCGGAGACCTGATCGGTCGCCGCCGGATCTTCCTCTCCGGCCTGGTCCTGTTCACGAGCGCGTCGCTGCTGTGCGGCCTGGCTGACAGCCAGGGCCTGCTGATCGGCGCCCGCTTCGTGCAGGGAATCGGCGGGGCGATGACCTCGGCGGTGATCCTCGGGATGATCGTGACGATGTTCACCCGGCCCTCAGATCAGGCCAAGGCGATCGGGGTCTACAGCTTCGTCGCCGCCGCCGGAGGCGCGCTCGGTCTGCTGCTCGGCGGCGTGTTGACGCAAGCGCTGAACTGGCACTGGATCTTCTTCGTCAACCTCCCGATCGGCGTGGCCACGGGCGTGTTCGCCACGCGTCTGCTGCCCAACGACAAGGGTGTCGGCCTCGACAAGGGAGCCGACCTGCTCGGCGCGTTGCTGCTGGTCGGGTCGCTGATGCTCGCCGTGTACACGATCGTCGAGGCCGGCCACTTCGGCTGGGGCTCGGCTCACACGCTCGGACTCGGAGCGGTCGCCGTGGCGCTGATGCTGGGCTTCATCCTGCGCCAGGCGCAGGCGGCGAACCCGCTGATCCCGCTGCGCATCTTCCGCAACCGTTCGGTGACGGTCGCCAACACGATCCAGATGCTGTTCGTGGCCGGCCTGTTCGGGATGTTCTTCCTGGGCGCGCTGCAGATGCAGCGGGTGCTGGGCTATGACGCGATCGAAGTCGGCCTGGCGTTCCTGCCGGTCGCGCTCGGAATCGCGGCGCTGTCGCTCGGATTCGCGGCGCGGCTGATCATGCGCTTCGGCGCGAAGCCGACGCTAGTCGTCGGATCCGGGCTGGCGGCTGCGGCACTGATCCTGTTCCGCGGCACCCCGGTCCACGCCAGCTACGTCTCGGACCTGCTGCCGTCGATGGTGCTGCTCGGAGTAGGCGCCGGTCTGGCGTTCCCGTCGCTGATGACGATCGCGATGTCGTCCGCGACCCCGGAGGACGCCGGCATCGCCTCCGGCCTGGTCAACACCACCCAGCAGGTCGGTGGCGCGCTCGGGCTGGCGGTGCTCGCGACGCTGTCGAGCACCCGGAGCAGCTCGCTGCTGGCCAACGGCGACTCGCTGGCCTCGTCGCTGACAAACGGCTACCACCTGGCGTTCACGATCGGAGCCGTGCTGATCGTGGTCGCGACCGCGCTCGCGGTGTTCGTGCTCCCCTCGGCAAACGCCGCCGGCGCTCAGGAGATCCCGGACGCAGACGTCGAGGAGCACGAGCTCCCGGCGATCGCCGACGGCGAATACGTCCGGGAGGCAGCGTGATCCCGGCTCGGTCAGACCACGGCGGCCACGTCGGCCAGCGCGGCCTGCACCGCGTCCACAATCTCGTCGACCTCGCCGTCGCTGATGATCAGCGGCGGCGAGAAGGCGACCGCGTTCGCGTAGGGCAGCCCGCGTCCGATGACGCCCCGTGCCTGAAGCGCCGCGACCAGCGAGGCCGCGGTCAGCGGCGGCTCGAGCGCCACGGCCTGCATCAGGCCCTCGCCGCGGATCTCTCGGACGCCCGCGCGCGAGGCGAGGCCGTCGAGGCCGGCACGGAGGCGTCGCCCGGCGGCGCCGGCCCGTTCGGGCAGGTTCTCGGCGCGAATGATCTCCAGGTTGGCGATCCCGGCGGCACAGCAGCTGGGGTGACCCGTGTACGTCCCACCGTGCGCAAGAAGGTAGCCATCGTCGGCTTCTAGCCAGCTGCGGACTCGTGGTCCCACGACCACCCCGCCGAGCGGCAGGTAGCCGCTGGTAATGCCCTTGGCGAACGTCATCAGGTCAGGCGTCACGCCAAAGTGGTGGGACCCGAACCACGAGCCCAGTCGGCCGAATCCGGTGATCACCTCGTCGAACACGAGCAGCGCGCCGGATTCGTCGCAGATCTCTCGCAGTCCCTGCAGGTAGCCCGGCGGCGGTGGAAACACGCCGCCGGCGCCCTGCACGGGCTCGGTGATGATCGCCGCGACCCGCTCCGGGCCGTGGTAGGCCACCGCCGCTCGCATCGCGTCGAGCGAGTCGCGCTGCACCTGGAAGCAGTCGCCCAGCAGCGGCCCGAACGGCTGGCGGTTGGCCGGCAGCCCGCTGATCGATGTGCCGCCCATCATCACGCCGTGGTAGGCGTAGTGGCGGGTCAGGAACACCGTCCGGCCGGCGTCGCCGTTGGCTCGGTGGCCCGCCCGAGCCAGCTTCATCGCGCTGTCGACCGACTCCGAGCCGGTCAGCGTGAACAGCACGCGGCTGTCGGGGATCGGCTCGAGCTCGGCCAGCATCCCGGCGAGCCGCTGCTCGGGCCCGTTGGTGAAGCTGCCGAACGTGTGGTACGCGGCGACCTGCGACATCTGTGCCGCGACCGCGTCGGCGATCTCGCGGCGGCCATGACCGATCTCGCAGTACCACAGCGAAGCCGTGCCGTCGAGGTAGCTGCGTCCCTCGCTGTCCCACAGGCGGCAACCCTCGCCGCGGACGATCTCCACGAACTCGCCCTCGGGACGGGCCGGAATCGCGAATGGATGAAGCACGTTCGGAACGGTCATTGACTACCTCCGCTAGATCAGGTGACAGGGATCTTGCCTTACTGCGGCCGCCGTGAGGAGCCTTTCGGTACACCGCGACCCTCCACGGGCGGTGGTCCTAGACGCAGCGGCCAACGACGGGAGGCTAGGGTTCTGCCGCGTGAGGACCGTTCGCGACGAGGCGCTGCAGACGATGCGCCGCCTCGGCCTGACCACGATCTTCGGCAATCCGGGGTCGACGGAGATCTCGTTCCTGACCGACCTGCCGGACGACATTCGCTTCGTGCTCGCACTGCACGAGGGGTCGGTGGTAGGCATCGCCGCCGGTTATGCGATCGCCCGCGGAGAACCCGCGTTCGTCAATCTCCATACCGCGCCGGGGCTCGGCAACGCGATCAACGCAATCGCCAACGCTCGCGACTGCCGGGCGCCGCTGGTCGTAGTGGTCGGCCAGCAGGACCGGCGTCAGATCGCGCACGAGCCGTTCCTGACCGGTCGCCAGCTCGAGCGGCTCGCCGGCGAGTACCCGGTGTGGTCGACCCTTCCGGTGCGCGCCCAGGACGTGCCGGGAGCGATCGCTCGGGCCTATCACGAGGCGGTCGCCGGCGCCGGGCCGGCCCTCGTGGTGGTGCCGATGGGCGATTGGACCGAGCCGGCCGATGAACTCGCTGCCGGGTCGCCCGCCCGGGTGCTGCGCTCCTCATCGGTTGCGCCCGAACAGGTCGACGAGCTCGCCGCGTTGATCTCAGAGGCGCGTTCTCCGGCGCTGGTGGTCGGGATGTGCGACACCCGAGCGCAGTGGGACGCGATCGTGGCGCTGGCCGAGCGCCTGCGCGCCCCTGTGTGGCAGGAGCCGTTCGTGCGCCGCGCCGGCTTTCCCCAGGACCATCCGCTGTTCGCCGGGCACCTGTCGTGGCGGCGGGGATCGATGCGCCGCACGCTGGCGGCGTACGACACCGTACTCGCGATCGGCGCCGGGGCGTTCCGGATGTACCTGTTCGACGAGCCGACTGCGGTGATCGAGCCGGGCACGCGCGTAGCCGTGATCACCGAACACCAGGCCGAGGCGCACCGGAGCCCGTGCGAGCTCGCGCTGGTCGGCTCGGTTGCGTCGGCGTGCGCCGCCCTAGCGGCCGCCGTGCCCGCCCGCAGCGGCGATACCCCGGAGCCGATGCGCCGTCCACCGCCGCCCTCGCCGCCAGATCCGGGGGCGCCTTTGACCGCCGGGCACGTGTTCGCAGGGCTCGCGCAACGTCTGCCCGCTGACGCGATCGTGATCGAGGAGACGCCCTCGAGCCAGCCCGAGCTCTACCAGCGGATCCCGATCCGGGAGCCCCTGGGGTTCGTCAGCACCGCCAACGGCGGGCTCGGGTTCGGGATCTCGGGCGCGATCGGGCTGCGGATGGGTCTGCCTCGGCGCCCGGTGGTCGCACTGCTCGGCGACGGGTCGTCGATCTATGCGATCCAGGCCGTGTGGACCGCCGCCCGGTACGGCGTCGGCGTGCTGCTGGTGGTGCTCGCCAACGGCGGCTACGCGATCATGGACAAGCTCGCCCGTGACTCGGGTGGTGAGGGGCCATGGCCCTCGTTCGCCGAAGTCGATGTCTCGGCGATCGCGCGGGGATTCGGTTGTCCCGCGGTCAGGGTGCAGTCGTATGCAGAGCTCGAGCTTACGCTCGACGAGGTGGTGCCGGGGTTGGCCGCGCGCACCGAGCCGCTGGTGCTCGAGGTCGCTGTCGAGCCCTGAATCGACCAGCGCTCCTCGATCCGCCCAAAGCGCCAGACCGTCAGCGCCAGCGCCCAGGCGGCGACGAACATGCCGGCGATCGCGAACCCGACCAAGTTCAGGTCGACGTTCTCGAGCCGATTCCAGACTGGGCCCGACAGATGCAGCTCCGAGGCGGCCAGTCCCCCGAGCTCGATCGTGCCGATCACGAGCGCGACCGCCACCGACAACCCGGTGATCGTGAGGTTGTAGAAGATCTTGCGGACCGGGTTGGAGAATGCCCACCCGTAGGCGAAGTTCATGAATGAGCCGTCGATCGCGTCCATCACCGACATCCCGGCAGCGAACAGGATCGGCAGGCACAGGATCGCGTACCAGGGCAGGCCCGCTCCGGCCGCCCCACCGGCCAGAACGAGCAGCGACACCTCGGTCGCAGTATCGAACCCGAGGCCGAACAGCAGGCCGATCGGATACATCTGCCACGGCTTGGTGACCGACTTGGTCAGCCGGCCGAGGAACCGGTTCATCAGACCTCGACTGTCCAGCTGTCGCTCGAGCTCGGCCTCGTCGAACCGGCCCGTCCGCATCTCGCGGAACACCCTGATGATCCCGAACAGGATCACCAGGTTCAGCGCGGCGATCAGGTACAGGAAGCTGCCTGAAACGAGCGTTCCGATCCAGCTGGTGAGCTGGTGTAGCCCGGAGCCGCCGTTCTCGACCGGGCCTGCGATCGCCTTGATCCCGACCGTCAGCAGCAGCGACAGCGCGAACACGATCGTCGAGTGCCCGAGCGAGAACCAGAACCCGACGGTCAGCGGCCGCTTGCCTTCCGACATCAGCTTGCGGGTGGTGTTGTCGATCGCCGAGATGTGGTCGGCGTCGAACGCGTGACGCAGGCCGAGCGTATAGGCGGTGATGCCGATCCCGACCGTGAACGCTCCCGCGGTTCCGACCCGGTATCGGTGAGGAGCGACGAGCGCGATCAGCGTCACGAACCCGATCACGTGCAAACCGGCCACGACCAGGCCCATCAGCAGCAGCACCCGTCGCTGTCCGCCGTCCAGTGCCCTCCAGAACCGCATCACATCAGCCCAGCCGGACCTCGGCCACCGCGGCCGGTGGGACCGTGATCGTCGGCCCGGCCGCGTCGGCGTCAGACCACACGACGTACTCGCCGGCCGGCAGGCTGCCGAAGATCGCAGTCAGTATCGGGCCCGCGTCGGTCTTGCGTTCGTGAACCCCGGTGTGAACCCGGCGGCCACTCGCACGCGTGGGGCTGATCTCGATCTCGAGGCCCCGGTAGCGGTCGTCGGGGTAGATCACGAGCGCGCCCCGATCCTCGCCGATGTCCAGCGCGACCGTGGCCGACTGCTGCCACCCGGGGCGGGCGCCGACCGCCCCGGGGTCGTGGGGCGAGCTCATCAGGAGACCGCCGACAGCGGCGCCGTGTTGTAGCCGCTCTGAGGAGTGCCGAGATACGGGAACTGGGGCAGGTACGTCGTGTTCGCCGCAGTCAGCCCGTCGGTCAACAAGGCAGCCGCCGCGTCTGGCGTGTAGTTCTTGTTCACCAGCGGGTAGGTGGCGCCCGCCACGGCTCGCAGCTCGACCGAGGTGATGTCGTCGAACACCCGGCGCCCGTTCGGGAAGCCGGCCAGGTCGCCGCCGATCAGCCCGAGCGGATTCGGCTTGCTCGCCGGCGGGACCGCCATGTTCAGCCGCAGCTCGTCGGCGTACGTGCTGCCGGTGAAGTTCTGGAACCCGGGGACGATGCCGGCCGGCAGCCCCGTGAGCAGAATCGCCACCAGATCGGCACGCGCGGCGGTGAGCTTGGACAGGTTCGGGAACACGCCCGGGTACAGCACCGGCAGCAGCTTCGCCAGCTCCGGATGCTGGACGTAGGACAGGAACTGTCTGTCGTCGGCCGGGGTCAAGGAGTTCCACAGGTCCTTCTTGCCCATCGGCACGATTACCTCGTTGAACAAGGGGTTGCCGAGACGAGACACCTGCACCGCGGGGCCGAACGACCCAGTGATCCCGCCGGGCTCCCGGATCGAGGCCTTAGCGCGACTGGCGGCTGCCCACACGCCGATGACCGAGTCGCGATGACGCCAGTCGTGCCAGCCCGACGAGCGCGCGAGGTCACGCTTCGGGACCTGGATCGCAATCGAGTGCACCCCGAACTCGTTGGTCGAGTTGACGCCCATCGAGTTCGCCATCCCGCCGATGTGCAGCTTCTCGAACGGACGCAGGTCGCCGAGATCGAACACCGCCCCGAGGTCGATGTAGAAGCCCTCCAGGCGCTGGCCCGCGAACACCGTCCTGCCGGACCCGAGCGAGTGGACCGCCTGAGCGGCGAGGGCCCCGTAGTTCGGGGTCGAGGCGGGGCCGATGTTGCACGGCGGGCACGCCAGGTTACTGCCGAGCACCTGGGAGCCGCGACGGGTGCTTCTGGTCACGGAGTAGAACTGCTTGCGGTTCCAATTCGGGCTCGAGATCGAGTTGATCGGCCCGGTGTTGTAGAGGAACGTGTTCGGGTTGGCCACCTGCGTGACGAAGTCGAACTCGTAGGTCACGTCCGGCTCGCCATCGCCGTCGTTGTCGATGTAGATGTAATAGTCCACGTCGTCGGCGAACTCGAAGAAGTTCGGTCCGCCGAACGGCGCTTCGAACGGCAGGTAGTTCGCGATCAAGGTGACCGTGTCGGGCCGGTCGGGCGACACGAACGCGTAAGTGTCAGTGTTGTCAGCGACCGGGTCTTTGCTGGTCGCCGGTGCCTCACGATGAGACGACATTTTCGAAGTCCTCCGATTGTGTTCTGAGTGAGAGAGGTCTGCAGCCGGCTACTTGCGGCCGGACTTCTTCGCGGCACGCACCAGCCTGTTGGCCAGCTTGTGGTCGCGGATCGTCATCTCGTGCTTGCCCGACATGACCGTGACCTTGCCGTTACGCGGGTCACCGACCCAGGCCACGATCGGGTGTGAGTGACCGTGCGCCTTGGCCTCGGCCTCGGCGGCGGCCAGGGCGGCGATCGCGCTGACGCTCACCGCCGCTCCAGCCGAGGTCTTGACGAAGTCACGCCTGGTGAAATCGCTCATGATGCTCCTCCGCTCCTGATTGTCGCCAGGTGCGATGGGCACCCGGCCGTGTCTGTAACCCATATGCGCAGCGCGCCACAAAACGGATCACCGCCGGTGCAAAAGTTCTGAAATGGGTGGCGCGAGCGCGCCCGCGCGTGTAGTCTCGTGCGGCTGGTCGGCTTCGTCGAGGGGAAGGGGAGGGCACTAGATGCCGTTCACGTTGAGGGGTCGCTGGTGGTCGCTGATCGGGTTGGCAGGCGCGATCGGCATCGTCTTGTGGTTCGCAGGCCCGGCGCGGGCCGCCTCGGCCCTGACTGCGTCGCCGCCCGCGGGGAACTTCCCCGGTGGCGACATACACGGAGCTCCCGGACCCAATGAGACCTTTCAGATCACAAATCCGACCGACGGCCAAATCACGATCAACGACGTGGAGATCACAGGGCTGCAAGCCAATCAGTTCTCGCTAGGCCCAGACTTCTGCCAGGGCGTCGGTCTCAATCCGGCCGACAAGTGCGACGTGACGGTCATGTTCCACCCCTCGAGCAAGGGGGCGAAGAGCGCGACGCTCGAGCTCACCGACAGCGATGGAGGCACGCTCGACGTGATGCTCACCGGCGCTGGCATGACCGGCACGCTGACGGCCAACCCCGACCCGGTGGTGTTCAACCCTCAGCCGTACTTCTTCGGCAGCCAGACCCAGAACATCAACATCCAGAACTCGCCCGATTTCTCCACGCAGGCTTCGTCGCTGGCGATCGTCGGCTCCGACGCGGGACAGTTCTCGATCGCCTACGGGCAGAACTGCGCCACGGCGTTCTTCTTCCCGAACGGTGGCAACAGCTGCGGCATGGGGATCCAGTTCAACCCGCCCGGTCCCGGGACGTTCCACGCCGAGCTGGCGGTCGTCAGCGACAGCGACAGCAGCCCCCTGGTCGTGCCGATCGAGGCCACCGCGCTGCACGGCCCGACCGAGGATGTCTCTCCCAGGCAGACCGACTTTGGGGATGTGGAGATCGGCAAGAGCGTCGCTCGGACCATCACGATCGCCAACCACGGTGATTACCCACTGCAGATCCAGCAGGCGTTCATGGTCACCGGCACGCCGTCGAACTTCCCGATCACCGGCGACCGGTGCAGCGGGCAAAACGTCGCTCCGGGCTCGTCGTGCTCCTTCACCGTGAGCTTTCAGCCGAGCGCGGCCGGATTCCGAGACGGCGCGGTGATCGTGATCACGAACACGCCGCAGCCGGTGTCGCCGATCGGGTTCACTGGTACCGGCCTGGCGAGCCCGCGGGGGGCCGCGGTCGTCACCGGCCCCGCCGCCGCCGGCAGCACCCTCGCTTGCCACCCGACGGCATACGATCCGGGCACGGGCTTCGTGTACCAGTGGTTGCGAGACGGCGCGCAGGTTGCCGGAGCGACCGGCGCATCCTTCACGCCCGGCGACGGCGATGTCGGCACACGGCTGGCCTGCCGCGTCACGGCCGTCAACTCCGTGGGCAACCAGACCGTTACCAGCCCGGCGACCGGTCCGGTGGCTGCCACGGACCTCAGCCGCCTGCCGGGCTCGTTCGTTGACCGCAGGGGCTGCCGGACGGTCGGCCTCGCGCACCGGCTGAGCGTTGGGTCGACCACGGTCGCGGTCAAGTACTCGCAGCCGACGGTGCTCTGGGCGCCGCTCACGCTATCGGCCACGCGAGCGCTGACGGTGGCGCTGGACGGGCAGCAGGTTGGCCGCGGCCAGCGCGTCACGGTCAGCCCGCGGGCTCTGTCGGGCTTGGCGAACGGGTCGCACGTGCTCGTCGTCGGTGCGGGAGGCGCCAGCGTGTCGGCGCCGCTGCTGCTGGGCAGCTGCCAGCTCGCGGTTCGGGTTCAGGGGGGCCAGGACCGGGCGGCATCGATCGCAGTCTCGGCGAGCGCGGCGCTCGGGGACACGACGATCACGCTGCCGCGCGGACTGACGCTGCACCCGGGGCACCACATGCTGGGTCAGTTCAGCTACACGCAGTCGGGGTACCCGACGCTCGGGTTCCCGCTCATCGGCCGACGCAGCAGCGCAAACGACATCACGGTGACGCTAACCGGACACCGGATACGTGTGACCAACCTTCCGGCGCGGACCGGCGTGATCCGGCTGAGCCTGCGGAGTCGTGTGCTGACCGGCTCGGGCGGAGTGGTCCGCGCCGCAGCCGCGATCGCTGGAACGCCCGGAACGCGGTCGGCGAGCGGGTTAGCCGTCTGGTCTCGGGCGCGCTCGAGCCGTTAGCGACGATCGCGCCTGCGCGTGACCAACGTCCCATTCGAGCCTGTTGGCGGGCACGGTGGGACGTTCGCCACGTGGGGCATGACCAACGTCCCACGGTCGGCTCTGGCGGGGTCGATTGGGGCGTTAAGCAGGTGACGTCGACCCCAGGCCGAGGCGTATGATCCCGAATCCTCGACAAGATTGTCGACAATCCGCGCGGACCTAACGGCGCACCCGACGGCGCACCCAATCGCGGACCCAACGGCGCGCCCAGCGGTGCACCGACAAGCGTCGAAGACGAGCTGCGCGACGCGATCGTCAGCGGGCGGCTGCAGCCCCGCGAGCGGCTCGTCGAAGCCGATCTGACCGCGGCGCTCGGCGTCGGGCGCTCGGCGGTCCGGACCGCACTGGCCCGGCTCGAGCAGGAGGGCCTGGTCGAGCACCGGCGAAACCGCGGAGCCCGGGTCCGCCTCGTCGACGAGCGCGAGGCGGTCGAGATCCTCGAGGCCCGCGCGGTGCTGGAGGGTCTCGCCGCCCGGCAGGCCGCCGCGAAGGCGACCGATCGCGACATCGCCTCGCTGCGCCGGATCCTCGGGCGGATGCGCCAGCTGTTGGACGCTGGGGACCCGCTCGGCGCCTCCGATCAGAACGCCGCCCTTCATCACCAGGTGCTGGAGATCGCCGGACACGACACCGCCAGACGGCTGATTTCGACGCTGAACTCTCAGCTGGTGCGCTTCCAGTACCGGACGATCCTCCTGCCAGGGCGCAGCGAGCGGTCGATCGCCGAGCACACGGCGATCGTCGAGGCGGTCGCTGCGCGCGATCCTGGGGCGGCCGAGCGGGCGATGCACTCGCACCTGTCGGAGGTCGCCGACGCGCTGCGGGGCGCCCGATGAGCGACTCCCCATCCGAGCGCGCGCGGGAGCTGCTGCAGGGCGCGTTCGACACCCACATCCACGTCGCCCCTGACGTGGTCGAGCGCAAGATCGACGATGTGTCGCTGGCGCGTCGTTTCCAGGAGCTGGGGATGGCTGGATTCGTCCTCAAGTCGCACTACACCTCGACGGCCGAGCGCGCGAGCGTCGTGCGCGCAGCCGTGCCCGGGATCCAGGCGCTCGGAGCGATCTCGATGAACCGCGCGGTCGGCGGGATGAACCCGCTCGCGGTGGAGATCGCCGCGCGCGAGGGCGCCCGAACCGTGTGGATGCCGACCGTCGACTCGGTCAACGAGTCCCACGAGCGCGACGCTCCGCCCGGGGCGAAGGTGCCGGTGTGGGTGCGGCTGCAGCTCGACCTGCGCGAGCAAGGGCTCGAAATCGAGACCGTCCCGGTCGTCGACGACGACGGCGAGGTGCTCGAGCAGACGCGCGAGGTGTTGGCGATGATCGCGCGCCACGAGCTGCTGCTGGCCACCGGTCACCTCGGGCGCGACGAGATCTTCGCGGTCGTCGACGCCGCGCTCGAGGAGGGCGTGCGCGAGATCGTGATCACCCACCCCGAGTTCCCGTCGCAGAACCTCTCCCGCGAGGATCAGCGCGCACTGGTGCAGCGGGGCGTGCTGCTCGAGCGCTGCTTCACGACCCCGCACACCGGCAAGATCTCCTGGGACGCCTGGATCGACAGCATCCGTGCGGCCGGCCCCGAGAACTCGGTTCTGTCGACCGACCTCGGGCAGGTGTTCAACCCCGAGGTCGAGGACGGGATGGCGTTGATGGTGGACCGGCTGCTCGACGCGGGCTTGAACGAACAGGAGGTGCACGTGATGGCCGTCGTCAACACTCGTCGGGTGGCGGGCGTGGCGCCGCTGGGAGTGGGCGTGACCCGATGACCCGGATGCTCGTGATCGGCGCGCACTCCGCGGACTTCGTGTGGCGCTCGGGCGGAGCGGTGGCAGTGACCACTGCGGCTGGTGGGCGGGCGAAGGTGATCGCGCTGTCCTACGGCGAACGGGGGGAGTCGGGCGAGCTCTGGAAGCAGGAGGGCCAGACGATCGAGAACGTCAAGGCGATCCGCCACGGCGAGGCGCAACGTGCCGCGGCGGCGCTTGGCGCCGAGTTCGAGTGCCTGGACCTGGGCGACTATCCGCTCGACATCTCCAGCGACGCGCTGGCGCTGATCTCCGACAAGATCAGGGCGTTCACGCCCGACGTGCTGATCACCCACACCGACACCGACCCGTTCAACCCCGACCACCCGGTCGCCTACGCCGCCGTCAACCGCGCCCGCGGTCTCGCCGCCGGCGCCGGGGTCCCGAGCGCGTTCGGAACCGTGGCCTCGCCGCCGGCGCTGTTCCTGTTCGAGCCGCATCAGCCGGAGCTGTGCAACTTCACCCCGACCACATTCGTCGACATCACGTCGGTGATGGACCGCAAGATCGCCGCGATGTCCGAGATGAAGGCCCAGAAGTACCTGCTGACCTATTACACCGAGCGCGCCGGCCACCGCGGCAACCACGCGCGGCGCTCCTCGGGCAACGCCGAGATCCGCCAGGCCGAGGCCTTCCAGCGGGTCACTCCCCAGGTGGTGAGCGCCCTGTGAGCGACGTGTTCAGAGAGCTGGCCGAGCTGGGCTCGGCGACCGTGTACGAGGCCGGCGGCCGCCGCGGATACGTCGACGCCGACCTGATCCAGGTGGTGCCGGGCTCGCGTATCGCCGGGCCGGCGCGGACGGTTCGCTGCGGGCAGGACGACAACCTGATGGTGCACGCGGTGATGTCGAAGATCCAGCCCGGCGAGGTGGTCGTGCTGACAATGCCCGAGGCGCGGCCGGTGGCGCTCGTCGGCGACCTGCTGGCCACCCAGGCGCAGGTGCACGGCGCCGCCGCGCTGCTGGTCGACGCTTCGGTGCGCGACGTCGAGGAGCTGGCCGAGATCGGGCTGCCGATCTGGGCGCGGTGGGTTCGCGTCCGCGGCGCGGTCAAGGAGGCGCCGGGGGCGATCGGCGAGCCCGTGAGCGTCGGCGGCGCCCAGATCCGCCAGGGCGACGTGATCGTGCTCGACGCCGACGGCGCGGCGGTGGTCGAGCAGGAGCGACTCCAAGAGGTGCTGGAGGCGTCCCGCGCGCGGGCCGAGAACGAGCGCGTCAAGCGCGCCAAGCTCCAGCAGGGCGCGCTGTCCTACGACCTCGACGGCCTGCGCGAGCGGGTCGAGTCGGCGCGATGAGCGAGCCGCTGCACGACCTCGCTCACATTGGTCACGCCGAGCTGCTGACGCCGTTCCCCGACGAGAGCCTGCGGTTCTTCGTCGAGCTGTTCGGGATGGAGATCGAGGCCCGCGAGGATCAATCGGTGTACCTGCGGGGGTGGGGCGACTACCAGCGCTACAGCCTGAAGCTGACCGAGTCAGAGCTTCCCGGCCTCGGGCACATGGCGATCCGCGCCTGGAGCCCGGAGGCCCTCCAACGCCGGGTCGAGTCGATCGAACGCACCGGCCTGGGCCGCGGCTGGATCGACGGCGACACCGGCCACGGTCCCGCCTACCAGTTCACCGATCCCGACGGCCACCCGATGGAGCTCTACTACGAGACCGAGCGTTACTCGCCGCCCGAGCATCTGCGCCCGGCGCTGCGTAACGTGCCCCAGCGGTACGTCGGGCGCGGAGCGTGCGTCAAGCGATTGGACCACGTCAACGTGCTGGCCGCCGATGTCGCCGCCAACCGGCGGTTCGCCGAGCAAGAGCTCGGCTTCCGGCTCTACGAGCAGATCGTGCTCGACGACGGCACCGAGTCCGGCGCCTGGATGAGCCTGACGATCGCCGCCCACGAGCTGATCTACGTAGCCGACAACGCGGGCGCTCACGGCCGCCTTCACCACCTCGCGTTCTTCGTCGACACCCGCGAGGAGGTCCTGCGGGCCGCCGACCTGTTCCTCGACGCCGACGTGCCGATCGAAGCTGCTCCGTCCAAGCACGCCGTCGCCCAGGGGATGTTCCTGTACGTGTATGAGCCGGGCGGCAACCGCGTCGAGGTCACCACCGGAACGCACTTCATCTACGACCCGGAGTACGAGCCGGTGGCATGGACGCAGGCCGAGCGCGCCCGGGGCCAGGCCTGGGGGGTCAAGACGATCGAAACCTTCCACACCTACGGAACGCCGGACATCAGCGGCGAGGCCACCGGGCCGCCGATTCCGCCCACCAGCCGGATCCCCGACCCGCGATGAGCGACGACCGGCAGCTGATCCGCGACCTGGTCGAGAACTGGGTGCTGTGGCGCGACGCCGGCGACTGGGACCGGTTCGCCAGCGTGTGGCACGACGACGGCGTGATGATGGCCACCTGGTTTCAGGGGCCCGCGGCCGACTTCATCCGGGTCAGCCGCGAGGGCTTCGAGCGCGGCGTCAGCATCCTGCACTTCCTCGGTGGGACCGCGATCGACCTGGCCGGGGAGCGGGCGATCGCCCAGACGAAGATGACGATCTCGCAGCGCGCCGACGTGCACGGGGTGTCCTGCGACGTCGTCTGTACGGGGCGCTTCTACGACTTCCTGGAGCGCCGCTCGGGACGATGGGGGATCGTGCTGCGCCAGCCGATCTACGAGAAGGACCGGCTGGACCCGATCGACCCGGCCACCGCACTGGAGCTCGACCCCGAGCTGCTGGCCCGGTTCCCGGCCGGGTACCGGCACCTCGGGTACGTGCAGACCGGGCTCGGGTTCGAGGTCAAGCGCGACATGCCGGGGCTGACGGGGCCAGGGGTGCAGCAGCTCTACCGACGCGGCGCCCGCTGGCTGGCCGGCGACGAGCTGTAGGGCAGGGGGTGGACGTGAAACGTCCCTATGCGGGACGTTTCACGTCCACCCCCCATGCTTCGCTCAGCTACCGGCCCCGTCGCGGATCAGATCGGCGGCGCGCTCGGCGATCATGATCGTCGCCGCGTTCGTGTTGGCCCGGGTGATGCGCGGCATCACCGAGGCATCGACCACCCGTAGCCCGGCCACGCCGTAGACGCGCAGCGAGGGGTCGACGACGGCCCCCATCGCGCACGTGGAGGTGGGGTGGTAGACGCTCTGCCCCGCGCGCCGGGCGAACGCGAGCAGGTCCTCGTCGGAGTCCGAGTCGGGGACGCTGAACGGCGCCCGCTCGACCTCGCGCAGCGGCTCCTGGCGCGCGATCTCGAGCGCGATCCGCATCCCCTCGATCATGCTGCGGCGGTCCTCCTCGGTCGTCAGGAAGTTGCACAGGACCCGGGGCTTTGAGTCCGGGAGCGGAGCCCGCAACATCACCCGGCCGCGGCTGGTGGGGTGGATCACCACCGGCCCGAAGCAGTACCCGTGGTCCGACGGGGCGGTCAGTCCCTCGTCGAAGAACATCGACGGCGCGAAGTGGAACTCGACGTCGGGCGCCTCGAGCCCGGCGCGGGTGCGGAAGAACCCGGCGGCCTCGGGGATGTTCGACGTCAGCGGGCCGCGGCCCTCGGCTTCCAGCAGCGCGAAGTTCTCGGGCGTGGCCGCCATGAACAGCGACGGCTCGTCGGTCAGGTAGTTGACCTGGGCCATGCAGTGGTCCTGGAGGCCCTCGCCGACCGGCAGCGCCTCGCGGACCTCGATCCCGAACGGCGTCAGCTGGTCCTCGGGCCCGATGCCCGACAGCATCAGCAGCACCGGCGAGTGGTAGGCGCCCGCCGACAGGATCACCTCGCGCTCGGCTCGCAGCTGCTCGATGCGGCCGTCGCGCGAGAGCTCGACACCGGCGGCGCGGTCGCCGTCGAACAGGATTCGCGTCGCCATCGCCCGCGGTATCACCGACAGGTTCGGGCGCTCTAGCGCGGGCCGGAGGAACGCGTCGGCCGTCGAGCAGCGCATCCCGTCGCGCTGAGTCAGCTGAAATCGCCCGACGCCCTCTTGGCGGGCGCCGTTGAAGTCAGGGTTGTGCTCGTGGCCGGCCCGCCGGGCGGCCTCCAGCATCGTGTCCACCAGCGGGTGCATCGAGCGGCTGTCGGCCACCCGCATCGGCCCGCCGGCCCCGTGAAACGCGTCCTCGCCGCGTTCGTTGTCCTCCGAGCGCCTGAAGAACGGCAGCACGTCGTCGTAGCTCCAGCCGTCGCAACCCGCCGCGGCCCAGCCGTCGTAATCAACCCGGTTGCCGCGCACGTAGATCATCGCGTTGATCGAGCTGCACCCGCCGAGCATCCGTCCTCGCGGCAGGTACAGCCGCCGGCCGTCGAGTCCCGGCTCGGGCTCGCCCAGCAGGTCCCAGTCCCAGCTTGACTTGAACAGCGCCGGGAACGCGGCCGGGATATGGATCTCGGGTTGCGTGTCCTCGGCCCCGGCTTCGAGCAGCGCCACGCGCACGTCGGGGTCTTCGCTCAGCCTGGCCGCGACCACGCAGCCCGCCGATCCGGCGCCGACGACCACGTAGTCAAACGTCCTGTCGTCACTCACCACCGATCACGACCTTCATCACGTCGCTCGGGTTCTCGATCGCGAACTGCAGCGCGTCGGGCGCCTGCTCGAGCGGGAACCGGTGGCTGATCATCCTGGCGATCAGCGCGCTGTTTCGCTCGACCACGCCTACGGCATCGGCGAACTCCCCGGCGCCGCAACAGCTCACGCCGAGCACGTCGAGCTCTTTCTCGGTCAGGCTCCCGATCCGGACCGGGACCTCGTGAACCGACATCCCGACCTGCACGGCGCGCCCCGCCGAGGCGACCATCTCGAGCATCGCCCGAACCGCGCTCGGCGCGCCCGTCGCATCGACCGCCACGGGCGGCCCGGATCCGCCCGACCATCGCCGCGCGGCCGCCACCACCTGCTCGGCATCGGTCCAGACAAGCGTCTCGGCACCGATCGAGCGGCTGAGCTCGAGCCGCCCCTCCTGAAGGTCGACGACCAGCACCTCCGCGCCGCGCTCCCGGGCGACCAGGCACACGCACTGCCCGATCGGTCCAGCCCCGAGCACGACGACGCGCTCGCCGGCCTGGATCCGGCCACGCTGCACGGCGCGCACCGCGATCGACACCGGCTCGGCCATCGCCGCGACCGCGGGGTCGTCGACCTCGATCGGGAACGCGTGGTCGGCGTCGATCCGCAACAGCTCCTGGAGGCTCCCGTCGGCATGGATCCCGATCAGGCTGAAGTTGTCGCATGCGTTGCCACGTCCGACGCTGCACGGGTAGCAGTGGCCGCAGGCGTGCAGCGGCCACAGCGCCACCCGTCCGCCGACCGCCAGTCGTTCGTCACAGCCGGGGCCCACGGCCGTGATCCGACCGGCGGCCTCGTGGCCCTGCACCCGCGGGAACTGCGAGCCGCCCGCGGCGTCTGACAGCTCCCCGGTGAAGAAGTGGTAGTCGGACCCGCAGATCCCCGTCGCCTCGGGAGCGACCACCACCTGGCCCGGACCAGGGTCCGGAGGCTCGGGGCGATCGAGCACCGCCATCGCCCCGACCTGCTGTGTGACCACTGCGCGCATCGGTCCCGATCACCCGTCAGCGCCGCGGGCTCAGCCCCACACCTCGGCCGCGGTCTCGACGATCAGCGTGAGCTTGGCGATCTCCTGCTCGAGCGTCAGCGCGTTGCCCTCGACCGTGGATGAGAAGCCGCATTGCCCCGACAGGCACAGCTGATCGATCCCGATGAACTTGGTGGCCTCTTCGATCCGCCGCTTGAGCTCGTCCTTGCTCTCGAGCTCGGGCCGCTTGGTGGTCACCAGGCCCAGCACCACAAGCTTGTCCTTGGGCACGAACCGCAGCGGCTCGAAGCCGCCCGAACGCGCGTCGTCGTACTCGAGGAAGAACCCGTCGACGTTCAGGTCGCCGAACAGGGCCTCGGCGACGAAGTCGTAGCCGCCCTCGGCCGCCCACGAGGAGCGGAAGTTGCCGCGGCACAGGTGGGTGGTCACCGTCAGGCCCGCGGGTCGGTCGGCGAGCGCCTCGTTGATGTGGCGGATGTAGGTCTCGTGCAGGTGCTCTGCGTCCTCGCCCTTGCTGGCCATCTGTTCCCGCTGGGCTGGATCGTTCAAATACGCCAGTGAGGTGTCGTCGAACTGCAGGTAGCGACAACCCAGCCCGGCGACCGCCTTGACCTCCTCCGCGTACGTCGCGGTCAGGTCCGCCCAGAACCGGTCGATGTCGGGATACACATCCGGGTCCAGCGCGGCCCGGCCGCCCCGGTAGTGGACCATGCTCGGCGACGGGATCGTCAGCTTCGGAGTCACGTCGTCGGCGACCAGTCCCTGCAGGAACTTGAAGTCCTCGCCGAAGATCGTGTGGTCGAGGTGGAGCTTCTGGCCGACGTGGATGGCTGCCGGCGTCCACTCGATCACGCCGTCGGCGTTACGGAACTGGACCTTGATGTCCCCGGGGGCCTTCTCGATCCCGCCGATCGAGTAGATGAAGTCCATGTGCCACGACTGGCGGCGGAACTCGCCGTCGGTAGCGGACTGAAGCCCGACGTCGTGTTGCAGCGCGACCACGTCGCGGATCGCCTGATCCTCGATCCCCCGCAGCTCAGCCGCGTCGATCCGGCCCGCCTGGAAGTCCTCGCGAGCCTTGAGCAGCTCGGGCGGGCGCAGCAGGCTGCCGACGTGGTCGGCACGGAACGGGGGTGTCGAGCGCCGTCCGGCGGTTACCTCGTTTGCGGTCTGTAGATCCGACATCTCTACCTTCCGTTGGTGTCTGGACTGAAGTTCAGCTCGATCCGAACGCCACCCGGATCCTGAACGAACAGCTGCCGCGGGCCTCCGCCCGGGACGGCGTTCAGGACTGAGGGCACGCCCTGGCGCTCGAGTCGGGCGCGCGTCTGCTCGTAGTCGGTCCCCGCGAAGGCGATGTGATCCACCGGGCCGGGCCCGGCGCCGGTTGTGACCGGCAGGCCGAGCCGGCGCGCGTGGGCGAGATAGGGCTCGCGCTGGGCCACGTGGACGCACGGCATCGCCCCGGCGTACAGCCAATAGCCCGGGAACGCGAGCTCGGGGCGCTCACCGAGCGTCAGCCCGATCACCTCGCAATAGAACTCGCGCGTGCGCTCGATGTCGTCCGAGAGCACCAGCACGTGCTCCATCCGCGAGACGCTCACCCCGTAGGCTCGCCGCCGGCGACCGCCGGCGCCGGTCCGACGCCATTGGCGCCGCGCAGCAGGTAGGCGGTGTGCAGCAGCTCGGGCTTCTCGCGCAGCTCCCGGGCCGCTCCCGAGAACTGGATCCGGCCGCCCTCCATGATGTACGCGTGGTTGGCGAGCCCGAGCGCAACCGTCACAAACTGCTCGATCAGCAGCACGCCGATCCCAGACTCGGCGACCTCGCGGATCGTGGGTATCAGCCGGTTGACGACCACTGGCGCCAGCCCGAGCGAGAGCTCGTCGATCAGGATGTAGCGCGGCTGAGATACCAGCGCCTGGGCGAGGACCACCATCTGCTGCTCGCCGCCCGACAGCGCCCGCGCCGGCGCGCTCAGCCGCTTCTGGAGCTCGGGGAACAGCTCGAGCGCGCGCGCCCTTCCCGTCTGCGCGTCGCTGCGCGACAACGAGTAGGTGGCCACGCGGATGTTCTCCTCCACCGTCAGCTCGGGCAGCAGCCGGCGGCCCTCGGGAACGATCGCCACGCCGGCGCGGCGGATCCGCTCCGGCCGCCGGGAGGCGTAGTCGCGCTCGCCGATCCGCACCGACCCCCCCTGGGGGCGCAGCACTCCGCCAACCGCCAGCACCAGGCTCGACTTGCCCGCTCCGTTGGGTCCCAGCAGCGCGGTGACCTCGCCGGCGGGGATCTCGAGGTCGACCTCGCGCACGACCGCGCGGCCGCCCCGCCGCACGGTGAGGCCCTCGATCTGGAGCAGCTCGCGCCCGCCGCCGGCGTCGCTCATACGTTCTCCTCCGTGCCCAGGTAGGCGCGGATCACGCGCTCGTCCCGCAGCACGTCCGCGGTCGCACCCGAGCTGATCAGCTTGCCGAAGTCCAGCACCGCGGTCGTCTCGCAGCAGCCCGACACCAGGCTCATGTCGTGGTCGACGAGGATCGTGAGCGCGCCGGTGTGCTCCGGAATCTGCCGGATCACCGAGCTGAGGTGCTCGGTCTCCTCGTCGGGAAGTCCGGCGGCCGGCTCGTCCAGCAACACCACCCGAGGGCTGCCGACGACCGCCCGCGCGACCTCGACCAGGCGGCGTTCGCCGGCGCCCAGCGTGCCGACCTTCACGTACGGGTCCGACTTGATCCCGACGAACCCGATCGCCGCCAGCGTCTCGTCGCGCCGGGAGCCCTTGCTCATCTTCGACTGCTCGTGGACCATCGCCACGTTGTCGTAGATCGAGAGCTCCTCGATCGCCTGCTCGGTCTGAAACGTACGCCTCACACCCCAGCGGGCGCGGCGGTAGTGGGTCATCTTCAGCAGGTTCTCCCCGAACGCCTCGATCGTCCCGGTGGCCGGGCGCACGAACCCGCTGAGCACGTTGAAGAACGTCGTCTTGCCCGCGCCGTTGGGACCGATCAGACCGCAGGTACCGGCGTCGAACTTGACGTCCATCCCGTCCAGCGGGGTGACGCCGCCGAAGCGGACCGTCAGTCCCGACACCTGGATCATTCGGCCTGCCCTTCGGCGGGTGGCGTGCTGCGGAACGGACGACTGATCAGCCGGCCCAGCCGCGCCATGTCCTTCGGGAACTGCTCGACGATTCCGCGCGGGGCAGTCGTCAGAACCTGGAGCACTCCGATTCCGAACAGGATCGTCAGCCAGTCGGGCGACACGCCCCAGCTGTTGAGCAGCGCCTGCAGGAACTTGTAGAGGAACGCCGCGATGATCGCGCCCCAGATGCTGTAGGTGCCGCCCATCAGCACCACGGCGAGCAGCGTGATCGAGTCCTGGGTGGCGAACGTCAGCGAGTTCAGGTAACGGAAGCTCGCGGCCGACCAGGCCGCCGGCCACGCCGGTGACGAACGACGCGAGCGCGAACGCCCACAGCTTGTAGAAGGTGGTGTTGATGCCCGCGGCCAGCGCGGCCGATTCGCTCTGGCGGATCGCCGCCCACGCCCGGCCCGGGCGCCCGCGGACGTGCGCCAGCACCAGCAGGAACATCAGGATCGCCACGATCACCGAATATCGGAAGAACGCCGGGTCGGTGGTGGCGATGCTGGGGCGGCGGATCGGGGGAATGTGGACGCTGCCGCCGTTATAGCCCGTGAAGCCACCGCCGCCGTTGGGGAAGTTGATCGTGGTCAGCGCGACCGTGATCGCCCCGGCCAGCATCAGCGTGATCAGCGCCAGGTACAGGCCGCTCATCCGCAACGCGGGAAGCCCGACCAGCGTGCCCAGCACCATCGTGATCAGCCCGGCACCGAGCAGCACGAGCGGGTACGGGAGCGAGGTCGCGAACAGGATCCGGGCCGCCACCCAGGCGCCCAGCGCCAGCACCGCGCCCTGGCCCAGCGACACCATCCCCACGCGCCCGACCAGCAAGCCGAGCCCGAGGGTCACGATCGAGTAGATCGCCACCTGGGTCCAGGCGTCGACGTAGTACTGGCTGAACAGCGACGGGAACGCCAGCAGCACGAACACCAGCAACGCGACGATCACCACCGGCTTGACGAACATCCGCGGATCCGTCCGCGGCCGGCCGCGCTTGGGCGCGCCGGCCTTCTGGGTCTGGGCTTCGCCCGGCGCGGCGGTGCCCGGCTCGGTCTTGACGCTTGAGGATTCCATCACCGAGCCACTGCCGGTCTCAGATTCCCTGGCGCCCGACCGAGATCACCCGGCGGCGGTTGAGCACCAGCAGCGCGATCGCCGCCAGCACGAACGGGGTCATATCGCGGTAGTTGCTGACCGACTGGATCGGCGTCAGCTCGGCGCTGATCACGCCGATCACGATCGCGGCGATGAACGTGATCGCGATCGACCGCAGCCGCGCGATCAGGGTGGCCGCCAGCGTCGAGATCACCAGGAACGTGAGGCTGGTGGCGTCGAGCGCGACCAGGTCGGCGAGCAGTACGCCCGCGATTCCCGACAGCACCCCACACCCGAACCACGCGGCCGCGGTCACCCGCCGCACAGGAACGCCCAGCGTGGCGGTGATGTCGCGGTCGTTGGCCATCGCGCGCATCGCCGTCCCGAGCTTGGTGTAGCGCAGGAACGCGGCGGTCACGATCGTGATCACCAGCCCCAGGGCGAGCGCGATCACGTTCGTGTAGGTCACCGAGATCACGCCGATCTGGAAGGTGTTGTTGTCGGTCGGGATCGTCAGCGCTCGGGAGGCGCCGCCGCTCGACGGCCACAGGAGGTCCATCACCCCGAGCAGCACCAGCGTCAGGCCCAGCGTCGCCGTGGCTTTCACCAATGGGTCGCGCTGGGCCAGCGCCGGTCCGAACACCATTCCGTACGCCAGCGTGATCACCCCGCCGAACAGCACGGAGACGATGAACGCCGGCCAGAAGCCGAAGCCGGAATGGTTGATCAACTGCCATGCGATCAGGGCGCCCATCGCGCCCACCGCGCCGAACGCCAGGTTGAGCACTCCGGTGGCGCGGTACAGCACGACCATGCCGACCCCGGACAGGGCGTACACCCCGCCGAGCGACAGTCCGGTCACCAGGAATTGCTCGACGTCAGTCCAGGTAGGCATAGCTCCTCGCGCCCTGATCGCTGTTCGTTGGGCTGCTCCTTACGAGGTCGGCGGGTTGGTCGACGGTGCCGTCCCGGCCGCCTTGCGGTACTGGGCGATCTGCGGGTCCGCCGAGGACACGTTGAAGCAGTTCTGGGCGGTCACCATCTTCCCGTTTTCCGGCGTCGTTGTGAAGTCCGCGTTGTTGGGAATGTGGAGGGGGTACGGCCCGTAGACCCACGGCTGACAGAGCAGTTCGGTCTTCTCATCCTTGATGTTCTTGAACGCCGCGTTGACGTTCTTGATGTTGTACGGGCCCTTGACCTTCAACAGCGCGTCCTTGGAGAACTTCCCGAGCAGGTAGCCCATCTCGCTGAACGATCCGAGCCCGCCGGCGACGCTCTTGCCGTACTGGGCGAGGATGTTCTTGTAGAGCTGCATCTCCGGTCCGTTGTGATCATCGGGCGAGGTCAGCTCGGCGTTGACGAACAGCTTGTGGTTCCACTTCGGTCCCAGCGACTTGGCCAGGAAGTCCGTGTTACACGGCGTCGAGCAGCCCCATCCCTTGACCCGGTCCTCGAGTCCGAGCTTCTGGGCCGCCTGCAGGATCACCAGCGCCTCGGGCGGCGTGAAGTTGAGCACCACCCACCCGTTCGAGCCGGCCTTGTTGACGAGGTCAAGCGCCACCGAGTTGGCGTCGTTGATCGGCACGTTCTCGGTCAGCGCCGTGATCGGCACGCCCGCGGCCTTCGCGAGCGCCGTCGGACCCGCGGCGATGTAACCCGTGCCCGGGACGTTTGACTGTACGAACACGATCTTCGACGGCTTCTGGCTGAGGCCGTACTGCACCGCTCCGTCGGAGCTGTAGCGCGGTCCCATGTTGACGGCCGCGCTGTTCGGTGTCGACCAGCACTCGGGGGCGATACCGGCGCCCATCTCGTAGATCCCGAGCTGCTTCCAGTAACTCTGATCGATCGTGCACTCGAGCAGGTCGAACACCCCGACGATCCCGACGACGTGGTCGGACTGGATCAGCTTCTTGGCTGCCGCTGCGATCTGCGCGGGCTGCGTCTGGTCGTACTCGACGAACAGCTTCAACGGGTGTCCGTTGACGCCGCCGTTGGCGTTGACGCAGTTGAAGTACGCGATGATCATGTTGGGCCCGTCACTGAAGTCGGTGCCGGGCTGCTTGGTGTCGATCGTGCCGATGTTGATCGGCGTGCCAGTCGCCTTCTGGCCGGCCTTGGGGCCGCACGACGACGTGTCGGTGGACCCGCCGCTCGAGCTCGAACCAGAACTAGACGACGACGAGCTGGAGCCGCCGCTCGCGGCGGCGCTGCTGCTCGAGCTGCTGTTGGAACTCCCGCATCCGGCCAGGATCGCCGCCCCGACGATCACCGCGATCAATGCGGCAACCAGCCGCGTGCGCGGCGAATGCTCATGCATCCTCAACGATCTCTCCTCCTCGAGTGATCCGGGTTGAAACCCCGCCTCAGGTGGCTGAGGCGGGAGCCGATACTAATCATGCTGCTTGCTGTATGCAAGATCTGCCTAACCTGACTGCAAAGGTGTGGTTCCTGGTTGTTTCTGAGGATTTCTGCATACAGGCGCCGCCACGGCTAGAGTTCGCTCCCGTTCAGCGGCGCGTGTAGGGATTTCGTGGCCAGTCAGCCCAACCGAACTCAGATGATGCGGGCGCTGCTGCGCCTGCGAGAACTGATCCTCAACGGTGAGTTCGCGCCCGGCGAGCGGATGTCCGAGCTCCCGCTGGTCGAGCGTCTGGGGGTGTCGCGCTCGCCGCTGCGGCTCGCGCTCGCTTCGTTGGAGCACGAGGGGCTGCTGCGCGGGCTCGAGGGCGGCGGCTACGCGGTGCGCGAGTTCACCAAGACCGACATTCGCGACGCGATCGAGTTGCGCGGCGTGCTCGAGGGGACCGCGGCGCGGTTCGCCGCCGAGCGCGGGGTGACCCGCCGCGACCTGTCCGTGCTGCGCGGTCTCAACGAGGAGATCGCGCCGCTCGTCGGCCTCGGCGACTACGACTCGTTCGAGCGCTACGTCGAGATCAACGAGCGCTTCCACGCCAAGATCCTGGCGATCGCGCGCAGCCCGATGCTCGAGCGCGCGCTCGAGGGAATCCTGTCGCTCCCGTTCGGCGGCGCCAGCGCGTTCGTGATGACCGAGGCCGAGCTCCCCGAGTCCCGGGCGATGCTGTTCGTCGCCTATCACCATCATCAGGCGATCGTCGACGCGATCGCGGGCCGTCAGAGCGGCCGGGCGGAGGCGCTCGCGCGCGAGCACGCTCGCGTCGCGCTGAAGAATCTCGAGATCGTGCTCCAGCATCGCGAGGCACTGGAACGGCTCCCGGGCGCCTCGCTGATCTCGCTGCCGCAGGCGCTCGACGAGCCGGTCCGGCAGTGATCTACGCGCGCTGACGATCACGACGCCTCCACCGCGGGCAGCCCGAGTGAGTCGGACTCAGGCCAGTCCCATTCGATCGCGCGCTGGGCCGCCGCCAGGATCTGGTCGGCGCCGGGACGGTACGCGTCCTCCAGCGGCGGGCTGACCGGGACCGGGGCGAACGGCGCGCCGACGCGCTGGATCGGCGCCTCCAGACAGTCGAACGCAGCGTCGGCCAGGCGGGCTGAGAGCTCGCCGCCGAACCCGCCGACCGCAACCGCCTCGTGCGCCACCACCGCCCGCCCCGTACGGCGCACCGACGCCGCCAGGGTGTCGATGTCGAGCGGCACCAGCGTGCGCGGATCGATCACCTCGGCCTCGATCCCGACGGCGGCCAGTCGGCCCGCGGCGCGGATCGCCTCTCCGACCATCCGCGAGGTGGCCACGATCGTCAGGTCGGTGCCGGTGCGCAGCGTCCTGGCACGGCCGATCGGGGCAGGCTCCGCCCGATCCGCCGCGGGCTCTCGGCGGAAGTACAGGGCGTTGTTCTCGACGAACACCACCGGGCCGGGGTCGGCGATCGCGCTCTCGAGCAGACCCGCGGCGTCCGCGGCGCAGCTGGGCATCACCACCTTCAGGCCGGGCACGTGGGCCAGCCACGCCTCCAGGCTCTGGGAATGCTGGGCGCCGCTGCGGCTGCCGGCTCCGCCCTGGGTGCGCAGGACCATCGGCACCGACAGCTGGCCGCCCGACATGAAGTGCGCCTTGGCGGCCTGGTTGACGAGCTGATCGAGCGCGAGCGTGACGAAGTCGATGAACATGATCTCGATCACCGGACGCAGCCCGGCCTGTGCGGCGCCGATCGCGACGCCGCATACCGCGCCCTCGCTGATCGGTGTGTTGAGCACCCGGCCCGCGCCGAACTCCTCGGCCAGCCCCGCGGTGGCGCCGTACGGGCCGCCCTCGGCGACGTCTTCGCCGAGCACGATGACGCGCTCGTCAGCTCGCATCGCCCGCGCGAGCGTGACGTTGGTCGACTCCAGAAATGTCGTCTCGGCGTCGCTCATGACTCCGCGTACACCAGCTCCTCGGTCAACGACGGCTCGGGGAACGGGCTGGCCCGGGCGACCTCGACCGCGGCGTCGACCTCGGCCCGGGCCGCGGCGTGGAGCTCGTCGAGCTGAGGCTGGGTCAGCCAGCCGCGGTTCAGCGCCACGTCGCTGAACACCGCGATCGGATCGTGCCGGCGCCACTGCCCCTCGGCCAGCTGATCCCGGTAGTGCTGCTGGTCGCCCTCGTAGTGACCGCGACGGCGGTGGGTCAGGCACTCGAGCAGCATCGGGCCCCGTCCTGCTCGGGCCGCCGCCAGGAACCCGGCGAACGCCTCGTACACGGCCGGCACGTCGCTGCCCAGAACGGTCGTGCGCTCGAACCCGTACGGCGCGACCGCGTCGCTGACCCGCTCGATCGGCGTGTGCGCCGACCGCGGCGTGAACTCGGCAAAGCCGTTGTTCTCGCACACCAGGATCACGGGCAGCTCCCACAGCGCCGCGAGGTTGACCGATTCGGCGAAGTGGCCGGCCTGAGCCGCCCCGTCGCCGAAGAACACGACCGTCACCTGGTCTGACTCGCGCACTCGCGCGGCGAGCGCGTTGCCGAGCGCCAGCGGGATGTTGCCGCCGACGACGCCCGTGGCCCCGAGCAGCCCGTGCTCGACGTCGACGAGGTGCATCGATCCACCGAGGCCGCGACACAGCCCGCCCGAGCGCCCCATCAGTTCGGACATCACGCCGTCCAGCGGAGCGCCCTTGGCGATCGCATGACCGTGGGCGCGGTGTCCGGTGTAGACGGCGTCGTCGTCGCGCAATTGGCCGCACACCGCCGCGGCCACCCCCTCGCCCCCGATGCTGAGGTGGATCAGGCCGTGGACCTGCAGCGTCCGCTTGAGCTGCGCCACGCGCTCCTCGAAGCAGCGGATCCGCCACATCGTCGCCAGCAGCGACGATGCGCGAGCGGCGTCGGACTGCTGCGGTCACGGCGTACGCCGCCGCGGCTACGCGGCCACCGGCGCCGACCCGAGCACGCCGCGCACCGCCCCGGCGATCTTCTCCTCGTCGGGCAGCACGAATGCCTCCATCGGCTCGCTATAGGGGACCGTCACGTCGTGCGCGGTCACGTGGACGATCGGCGCCTTCAGCGACGAGAACCCGTGCTCGGCGATCTCGGCCGCGATCACCGGTGATGCCCCGCCGTGGCGCGTGCTCTGGTCGACGATCACCAGCCGCCCGGTCTTCTGCACCGACGACAGGATCGTCGCGGTGTCCAGCGGCGCGAGCGTGCGCGGGTCGATCACCTCGGCCTGGATGCCCTCGCCGGCCAGCGTCTCCGCCGCGGCCAGCGCCTTGCCGACCGTCCATCCGGTGGCGACGATCGTCACGTCGCCGCCCTCGCGCCGGATCGCCGCCTCGCCGAACGGCACGACGTACTCGCCCTCGGGCACGTCGCCGTGCTCGAGCACCAGCAGGTAGTGCATCAGGTAGCAGACGGGGTTGTCGTCACGGATCGCCGAGGCCATCAGCCCCTTGGCGTCGGCCGGGGTCGAGGGGAGCACGACCTTCAGCCCCGGGATACCGAGGAACATCCCGTAGATCGACCCGGTGTGCTGGCCCGCCCATCCGGCCGTGAAGCCGTAGCCGGCTTTGAACACGACCGGGACCTTGACCCGGCCGCCGCTCATATAGCGCAGTCGCGGGGCCTCGTTGACGACCTGGTTCATCGCCACCAGCATGAACTCGGCCATCAACAGCTCGACGACTGGGCGGTAGCCGCCGAGCGCGGCGCCGATCGCCATCCCGATCTCCGCGGTCTCGGAGATCGGCGAGACGCGGACGCGGTCGCGCCCGAACGCCTTGACCAGGTCGTGGTCATCGTTGGGCGCGACGTCCTGGCCGTAGAACAGCACGGTGTCGTCGCGTCCCATCTCGACCGCGATCGCCTCGTTGACCGCCGCGATGTAGGGGATCTCTCTTGCCATTGACAGCTCCTAGGCGTACACGTGGTTGAGCGCGGCTTCGGGCGCCGGGAACGGGTCGTCGAGCGCGAACCGGACCGCCTCGTCCATCTCGGCGCGGACCTGCTCGGCGAGCTCGTCGGCGCGTGCCGCCTCGAGCGTGCCCTGCTCGACCAGCCGCATGCGGAAGCGGGGCACGGGGTCGCCGCGCAGCGCGGCCTCATACTCCTCGCGGTTACCGAACACCGTGATCGCCTCGTGCTCGGGGTAGTGCAGCGGGACGCCGGGCGGGGCGATCAGGTTGCCATGCGCCGACAGCCGGTAGACCTTTGACTCGACCAGCGTCGGGCCCTCGCCCGTGCGGGCGCGGTTGACGGCCGCGCCCACTGCCTCGAACACCGCCAGCGGGTCGCCGCCGTCGACGGTCACCCCGGGCATGCTGTAGGCGGTGGCTTTGACCGAGAGGGGCTCGCCGGCCGCGGCGTTGGCGTCCTCCTGGTCAGATCGCGTGCCGACGTTGTAGTTGTTGTTCTCCATCACGTAGACGACCGGCAGCTTCCACAGCGATCCGAGGTTCAGCGACTCGTGGAACGCGCCCTGCTTGGAGGCGCCGTCGCCGAAGAAGCACAGGACCACCTGGTCCTGCTTGCGCAGTTGCGCGGCCCATGCCGCGCCGGTGGCCTGAGGGATGCCCTGGCCGACGATCCCCGACGTGCCCAGGAAGCCCCGATCCGGATCGGCCAGGTGCATCGAGCCGCCATAGCCTCCGCACAGCCCGTCCCTGCGCCCGTAGATCTCGGCCATGATCGCCTTCGTGTCGGTGCCCAGCACGATCGGGTAGCCGTGGCAGCGGTAAGTGGCCATCATCTGGTCGTCGGGCCGGAGCGTCGCCAGCGAACCGACGATCGAGGCCTCGGCGCCGTCGGCCAGATGCGTGTGGCCGCGGATCACCCCGGGGTGCTCCTCGAACGTTCGCTTGACGCGCTCCTCGAACTCGCGGATCCGCAGCATCTGGGTGAACATCCAGATCAGGCGGTCGGCGTCGACTTGCGCCACGTTGTCGGTGCTGCTCACCGTCGCTCCTCTCGTTCAGCGCAACTGCGCGCTCGTCGTCTCATATGCGCGGTCGAACTCATCTTCGATCGGCAGGTTGCGCAGGGCCTCGGACAGGACCTCGACCCCCCACGGGCCCTCGTAACCGATCTCGCGGCAGGCCGCGACGTAGCCGGGGATGTCGAACTCACCCTCGCCCGGCAGGTGCCGGTGGTTGACCACCTCGTCGATCGGGTCGTCCATGTTCTCGAACTGCCCGTCGGACAGCTCGACCCAGGTCAGGTGGCGCTGCGGTATCCGGCGCAGGTCGTCGGGCGAGATCCCGAGCTTGCCCATGTGCCACGTGTCGATCGCGAGTCCGCCGTTGGGCTGATCAGCGTCCCGGACCAGCGCCAGCGCCGTGTCGAGCGTGTTGACGTTGACGTCGAACGGCATGAACTCGTACGCCACCGGCGCCGATGTCACCGCAGCCGCGTCCTGACATAGGGTCGCGAACTCCTCGGTCAGTCGGTCCAGCTCGCATGGGGTGCCGGGAATGTTGCCGACCTTGATGTGGTGGGCGTCGAACGCGGCGGCGGTCTCGAGCAGCAGTTTGCGGCGCGCGTCTGATGCGGCGCGCTCGGGGCTGCCGCCTGGCGCGAAGAAATCGGCCAGGAACTCGACCTGTAGATACTTCAGCCCGGCGTCGTCGAAGATCCGCTTCATCTCACCCAGCGTGCGCGACTCGAGCTGGTGCTCGATGTCGGAGTGCCACAACCCGAGCCCACTGAAGCCGACCCGTGCGGCCTGCGCGCAGCGATCGCGCCACTCGAACAGGCTCCACTCACGACCCACGTGCACCTCGACCGGACCCGACACGGTCCAGTACAGCGCCAGCAGCTCGACTTCGCCCATTCGCCTCTCCTGTTCGCGCCCGGGGGAACCGGAGTCAAGCTAGCGCCGAGGTCCGGGACGGGCCAGCCATCCCGCGCAGGCGTTCTTGCCGATCAGCGCCCGGGGATGGCGGCCGGTCCCCCAACCGGCCGCCCGCCCAGGGAACGACGCGCTGGCTGCCTTGCCAGCTGGCGTCGGGGTGCCTCGCTTAGCGCGAGTCCAGCGCCCCCACATGACCCGAACGCCGGACACGCTCGCGCAACCGGGTAACGCCTCGGTCACACGCGATAACGGACCGTGCCTCTTCTCGGTAGCACCCATTGCCCCACCACACGACGGTTGTTAGCGTTGCCTCTCGAGGGTGGCTAGCTTTCGGATCCTGGGGCCGATCGAGGCTTGGAGCGGTGAGCGCAGGCTCCCGCTCGGAGGGCAGCGTCAGCTGGGGCTGCTCGCGTTCCTGCTGTTACGGGGCAACCGGGCTGCGTCCAGCGACGCCCTGCTCGACGCGATCTGGGGGCCCGATCGCTCCGGGGCGGACAATCGACTGCAGATGGCGATCGCCCGGCTGCGCAAGGCGCTGGCTCCGCTGCAGGGCGACGGTGAGGCGATGCTCAGGACCGTCGGCGGGGGGTACCTGTTGTCGGTCGCGCCGGGCGAGCTCGACACCGACGTGTTCGAGGCGTCGATGAAGCAGGCCAGGACTGCGTTGGAAAGTGGCAAGCCCGCGCGCGCCGCCGAGCTGTCCAGCGTGGCGCTGGGGCTATGGCGCGGGCCGCCGCTGGCCGAGGTCGCGTTCGCGAATTTCGCCCAGGGAGAGATCCGCCGGCTCGACGAACTGCGGCTGACCGCGCTGGAGACGCGAATCGACGCCGAGCTGGAGCTGGGGCGCCACCACGAGCTGGTCGGCGAACTCGATGCGCTGGTTCTCGAACATCCCGGACGCGAGCGGCTGGCTGGACAGCTGATGGTCGCCGAGTATCGCTGCGGCCGCCAGTCGGAAGCGCTCGAGGTCTATCAGCGAACCCGAGCCCATCTGGCTCGGGAGCTGGGATTGGAGCCCGGGCCGGCGCTGCGGTCTCTGCAGGCTCGGATCCTCGAGCACGCGCCGGACCTCGGCGGTGCCAGTGCGCCGGACGCAAGCGGGCTGCAGGTCGCGCAGATCCGGACCGGCCGTCGGCTCGAGGCGCCGCTGCCGACGCGCCTTGCGCCCTACGGTCCGGCCCATTTCGTCGACCGCCGAGCCGAACGCGATGCGCTCGAGCGTGCGCTGCAGGAAGCCGCCGCCGACGCACGGCGGGCGGTGTTCATCACCGGCGAACCCGGGATCGGGAAGACACGGCTCGTCAGTGAGGTCGCCGCGGCGGCGCACCGGCGGGGCGCGCTCGTGCTGGCCGGACGCTGCGACAACACGCTCGACCTGCCCTATCAGCCGTTCGTCGAAGCGCTCGAGCACCTGGTTGAGCACGCGCCACAGCAGCTGCTGGCCGACCACGTGTTCGAGTTCGGCGAGTCGGTGGCCCGGCTGGTGCCCGCGCTGGCCTCGCGTCTGGGGCGACCGCCGGCGACCGCGCACGAGTCCAGCGAATCCGAGCGTTACGTGCTGTTCAGGGCGATCGAGGGATTGCTCGGCAACGCCTGCGTCGACGGACCGGGACTGCTCGTGCTCGAGGACCTTCACTGGGCCGAGCTGCCAACGCTGAAGCTGCTGCGGCGCCTGCTCACCTCGCCCCGAAGCCAGAGCCTGGTGGTGTTGGCCACGTGCCGGGTGGGCGACCTGTCCGACGACCATCCGCTACGTGACCTGCTGGTGGACCTGCACCGGGAGCCGCACGTGCTCCGAATGGATCTGTCCGGACTCGCGGCAGCCGACGTGGCCGAGCTCCTACGGGGGATCTCCGATCGGCCGGTCGAGACCGCTGACGACCGGTTGATCCGCGCGCTCGAGGCCGGGACCAACGGGAATCCGTTCTTCATCACCGAGCTCGTCCGCGACATGGTCGAGTCCGGCACGGTGATCAACGCCGATGGTCAGTGGCAGCTCGCTGACGGCGCCGACATCGGCGCGCAACTCCCGGTCAGCATCGCCGAAACGCTCGCCGGCCGGGTGCGGCGAATGCGTGAGCCGGTCCAGCAGTGCCTGCGGGTTGCGGCGGTGCTCGGGGAGGAGTTCGAGTTCGAGCTGCTGTCGGAACTCGTCGAAGACACCACTGTCGGCGAGGCCCTCGACGAGGCCGCAAGGGACGAGGTCGTGATCGAGGTGCCCGGCGGAGCGGGTCGGTATCGGTTCTCGCACGCTCTGATGCAGCGCTACCTCTACCGCGAACTTGGCGCGTCACGGCGAGCCGCGTTGCACGGACGGGTCGCGGTAGCGCTGCAGCGAAGGGCCAGGGCCGGCCGGTCTCCGGCCGCGGTGGTGGCCAGGCACCTGATCGCGGCGGGAGACCGCGAGCTGACCGAAGCGGTCACGTACTCGGCGCGTGCCGGCGACGAGGCGCTGGAGAAGCTCGCCCCCGACGAGGCGCGCCGCTGGTATGAGGTGTCGCTCGAGCTGCTCGCCCGGATCCGCGCAGCCGAGGACGCTCGCGAGGGTGGGTTGCTGGTCAAGCGCGGCGAGGCCGAGCGCCAAGCCGGCGACCGGCGCTTTCGCGAGACGCTGCTCGAGGCCGCGGCGATCGCGCGGCGGATCGGCGACGACGCCGGGCTGATCCGGGCCGCGTTGGCCAACACTCGTGGGATGCAGAGCGAGACCGGGGTCGTCGACAAGGAGCGGATTGCGACGCTCGACGCGGCGCTGGAGGTCGTCGGACCGGGGGATGGGGCGGCCCGGGCGCGACTGCTGGCGATGCAGGCCGCCGAGCTCTCCTACTCGGGCGAATGGGAGCGGCGCCTGGCGCTCAGCGACGAGGCGCTTGCGACCGCCCGGCGGCTCGATGAACCGGCTGCGCTGATCGCGGTGCTCAACCTGCGGTTCGTCACCCTGCTCGCGCCCGAGACGCTGCCGGAGCGCAGCGCGAACACGGCCGATGCCGTAGCCGTGGCCGAGCGCCTCGACGATCCCGTCGATCGCTTCTTCGCCTATCACTGGCGCTCATACGCGAGCCTCGAGGCGGGAGACATCGTCGCCGCCAGGTCGTGGATCTCGCGAGAACGCGAGCTGGCCGATTCGTTTCGCCAGCCGACGACGCTGTGGCTGGCCGGCGCGGACGAGGCCAATCTGGCGATCGTGGCCGGCGAGCTCGAAACCGCGGCCGCGCTCGCGGCCGCCGCGCTGGAGACCGGCCGCCAGAGCGAGCCCGATGCGGTGACCTGCTTCGCCGCGCAACAGACCTCGATCGCGTTCGAGCTCGGGCGGCTACAGGATCTGACCCCGCTGCTCGAGCAGGCGATCGACGAGAACCCGGGAGTGCCCGGCTTCCGCGCCACACTCGCGTTGGCGCTGACCGAGGGCGGGCGCGATCGCGAGGCACGGGCGCTTCTCGACGAAGCCTCCAGGTCGAGCTTCGCCTCGCTGCCCTACGACGTGACCTGGCTGGCGGTGGCCTGCATCTACGCGCACGTGGCCTCCGAATTGGGCGCAATCGAAGCGGCCGAGACGCTGTATGGCCTGCTGGCTCCGTGGCACGCACAGATCGCGTTCCCGGCGTTTGGCGTGTGGGGTCCGGTGGCGCTGTATCTCGGCTCGCTGGCGGGCACGATCGGCGAGGTCCGGTCGGCCGAGCGCCACCTCTCGGATGCGGCGCAGCTCGCCGAGCGGATCGGGGCGCCGATCTGGGCAGTGCGCGCCCGGCGGCGGCTCGAGCAGTTGCACGCGAGCGGACGGTGAATGGTCCGGGCCAGACGCCGACCGGTGAACCGGTCCGGGTGGCGGTCCTGGGTGGTGGCTGCGGCGGCTTGGCCGCCGCGTGGGCGCTGTCGGCAACGCCGGAGCTGCGCCGGCGCTTCGAGGTAACGGTCCATCAGCAGGGTTGGCTGCTGGGTGGCAAGGGGGCCAGCGGGCGGATGCCGCATCCGGGTGCGGGACCGCACGGCGGACAGCGGATCGAGGAGCACGGGCTGCACATCTGGTTCGGGTTCTATGAGCACGCCTTCCGGATGCTGCGCCAGGCATACGCCGAGGCCGGACTCGCCGACGGCGAGGACTGGTGGACGGTGCCGTTCGAGAAATGCCATTCGGTGTCGCTGTACGAGCGGCGCGAGGATCAAGCCTGGATCCGGCAGCAGGTCACGCTGCCGCCGCGGGGTGGGGCCCGGCGGGGACCACCAATCGACTCGGTCCGCGCGCCGCTGGGGCGGGTGCTCGCGCGGACCACGCGGCTGCTGGTGACCGGGCTGCGGTCCGAGCTGAGCCCCGGCGGCGCCCGCCGGGGCGCCAGCGGCGATCTGGGCGAACCCGAGCTGACCGCAACCATCTCGACGCTGGAGGGGATCGCCGAGCAGCTCGAGCAGATGTCATCGCCTCTGACCGTGGACGGCAGCGAGCTGCCTGCCGACGCCTGGCGAGGTGATGGCGCCGGTAACACCCAGCCGCTGCAGCGGGTGCGCAACGCCGCGATCGAGCCGATGCTCGAGGCGCTGGGCGAGCAGGTTCATGCCCTGCGCAGAGTGCTGGGCGGCCGTCAGGTGTCAGACCGCGTGCGGCTGTGGCGCGGGGTCCTCGAACTCGTCTCTGCCTCGCTTGCCGGGATCGTCCGCGACGACGTCCTGAGACGAGGGTTCGCGGTGCTCGACGACTACGATCTGCGCGCGTGGCTGGCCCGCCACGGAGCGTCCGAGGAGACGCTCGATCGCTCGCCGGTGCTACAGGGCCTCTACGACCTGACGTTCGCCTACCGGCACGGTGATAAGCGACGTCCGAGCCTGGCGGCGGGCAAGGGCCTGCAGTCGTTGCTGATGATGGTCAACTACGACGGCGCGTTCATGTGGCGGATGCGCGCCGGGATGGGCGACGTGGTGTTTGCCCCGCTGTATCTGGCGCTGCAGCGGCGCGGGGTCAGGTTCCAGTTCTTCTCCCAGATCACCGGGCTTGGCCTGATGCCAGGCCGGCCGCTGGTGGATTCGATCGAGCTGGTCAGGGAGGCGACGGTCGTCGCGGGAGCGGATCGCTACCACCCGCTCGTGTCGATCGAAGGCTGGTGGTGCTGGCCGGCAGCGCCCGACCGCGGCCAGCTGACCGGCGCCGCGGCGGTGCCCGACCGGCTCGTACGGGGCGTCGACTTCGACGATGTCGTGCTGGCGATCCCGGTCGGTGCGCTGAGCGAGATATGCCCGGAGCTGGCCGCGGCAAGCCCGCGCTTTGCCCGGATGCTCGACGGCTGCGAAACCGTTCGCACGAAGGCCTTCCAGGTGTGGCTGACCAAGTCGATCGAAGAGCTTCGGGGACCGGGCAGCGGTGACGATCTCGACCCTCCCTCGACCGCCTATGCCGAGCCGTTCGACACGTACTGCGACATGAGCCACCTGCTCGGGGCCGAGGCCTACGCCGGGGGCGACGGGCCGAAGGCCGTGGCCTACTTCTGCGCCGTGCTCGCGGACGACCTCGACGGGGCCGCGCCCGAACAGGTGGTTCGCGACACGGCCCGGGAGCACCTCGAGCAGCGGGCCGGGGTGTTCTGGCCGGGTGCGTTCACCGACGGTAGGTTCGATTGGGACGTCCTGTTTGACCCCGCCGGCAGGACCGGGCCCGACCGGCTACAGGCCCAGTACTTCCGCGCGAACGTCGCGCCCACCGACCGCTACGTGACCACCGCGGCCGGGACGGTCGACGCCCGGCTCGACCCCGAGCAGTCGGGCTTCGAGAACCTCGTCCTCGCCGGAGACTGGACGCACAGCGGGATCGACGGTGGCTGCGTGGAAGCGGCCGTGATCTCGGGCGAGCGCGCCGCCGCCGGGCTGATCGGACGGCACTCCGCGCGCCGACGCGACGTGCCGTCGGGCGCGCGGTACGTCGACTACGGCGCGCTGGCCACAGCCCCGGGTCCGCTGCTGTGCGACCGCGCCCGGCTGTACTGCTTCTTCGTCGCGGCCGACCGAGCCCGGGTCCAGGGGCTCTGCGATCGGGTGTTCAAGCAGCCGACCGGCGGCGCCGTCCGCTACCGCGTCCCCCGGCTGGCGCCGGTGATCCTCACGTTCGGGGTGATCGCCGGTCTACGCTCGCTGCATCCGGATCACGCGGGGAGGGGGAGCGCGTCCGAGCCCGAGGCGGCCATCTGGGTACCGGCAATCGCCCAGCGCCTCGAGGATGGAGCCTACGTCGACGACCACCTGGCGATGTTCATGCCCTACATCTGGGTCGATGACCCGATCGCGTTCGCATCCGGACGCGAGGTCTACGGTTTCGCGAAGACCCAGGGGTGGATGCGGCGGCTGCCCGATCCACGGGCCGATCGCCTTGATCGCGGCGGGCCGCCGGATCCGCCGCCGGAGCTGGCGCTCGACGTGTACGGCGCCGCCGAGTACGGGCCAGGCTCCGAACTCGGGCGCACCCGGCTGATAACGATCCAGGAGTTGCCCGCGCGTCGCGGCGGGGGTGGCGGTGGACGCCGCCCGCCGGATGATCCGGCTGGTGTCGACTTCGAGGGGTTGACGAACCACTTCCTGTCCGAATTGGAGCCGGGCGCCGAGCTCGTCGGCGGCGGCGGCGCGCGGCGATCGACGCTCGGCCGCCGGGTCGCAGGAGCGCGGTCGGGCGTCGCCGCGCTGCGAGAACTGGTCACCCAGCAGGCGGTGCGGCACGTGTTCCTAAAGCAGATCCGCGATGCCGAGCACGGTGAGTGGGCGGTGCTCCAGCAGGTGGTGGAGGCACGGTCGAGGGTCACGCCAGAGTCACTGCGCTGGCGACGCCTGCGGGGTTCCTACGACCTGTCGGTCGCCTCGCTGGAGAGCCACCCGCTCGAGGACGAGCTTGGGATCGCGCCGACGCAGACGATCGAGCGCGCGTTCGCCGCGGAGTTCGGGTTCCGTATGGAGGCCGGCGTCGTGCGGTGGCCGTGAGCTCGATCAGCTCGGCGTGGCCAGCGGACAGCTCTCGCGGAACGGGATATCAGGTGCGTACTGGGCCCATTCGGCGCGGCTGAGACCCGCTCCGACGAATCTGCACACCTGGTCGCGCAACGCGGTGCTGGACGGCGGAACCGCGGCCGCCTCCCACAGGCGAACCGTTCCGTCGCTGCTCCCGGAGGCCAGTAATTGGCCGCTCGGCGTGAACGCCACACCCTCCACCGACCCCCGGTGGCCGGTCAGCGCGCCCCCGAGCTGCTGGCCGGAGCCGACGTCCCAGAGCCGAACGAGGTCGTCCGTGCTGCCCGAGGCGAGCGTCTGGCCGTCCGGACTGAACGCGAGCGCGCGGATCAGGTTCGTGTCGACGGCGAGCGTGTGGACGGTCGGATAGCTGTGGGGGCGGACGGCGCGGATGTGGACGGTGTCGTCGGAGCCGCCGGATGCCAGCAGACCACCGCCCGGCGAATAGGTCAGCGCGAACACCGTGCTGTTCTGAGCGATCAGCGCGGGCTTCAGCGACGCGTGCGTCTGCGGATCCCAGAATCTGATCGCCCGGTCAGCGCCGCCCGATGCGAGCACGCGGCCGTCGGGGGTGAACGCGACGGCATACACAGCTCCCGTCCCGCCGGTCAGCGATACCGCGCGCCCGCGAGGCGTGCGGAGATTCCACAACCGGATCGTCCCGTTGGCTCCCCCCGCGGCCAGGAGCGTGCCATCGGGGCTGAAAGCGACGGCATACAGTGCGGACGGGCCGCTGCTCAGCGGCGGGCCAACCGGGGTTCGTGATCGGTAGCGCCACAGCAGGACGGTTCCGTCGTAATAGGCCGCGGCGAGCAGCCCGCGGCTCCGCTCGAACGCCAGGGCGCCGACCCCGTCGTGGCCGAGGTCCGGCAGTTGCACGACCCGTCGGTCCCGCAGGTTCAAGAGCAGGATCGGTCCCGTGGTGGTTCCAGCGGCGAGCATCCGCCCATCGGGACTGATTGCGAGCCTCCCGTTGGTGCCCGACAGGACCGGGATGCCGTACTGCCGGTCGGGCGGGTTGTGCCACAGCGTGATCATCTGGTCCGCGCCGGCCGAGGCTAGAAACCGACCGTCCGGACTGAACGCGACGCTGTTGACCGCGCCCTGGCGAACGTCGAGCGGTTCCCCGCCCCGCCGGCCCGTCGGCAGCTTCCAGAGCATCGTCCTCGTCGCGCCTCCGGCAGCCAGCTCCCTTCCGTCAGGGCTGAACGCGATGCTGAACACGTCGCTCAGGCCCATCAACGGCGGTCCGAATGGACGATGCGTGTCAAGCGCCCAGCGGATAATCCGGCCCCTGCTGCCGCCGGCGGCGATCGACTTTCCGTCGCGGCCGAACGCGACCGTGTAGACGGAGCCGGTGTCTCCGGTCAGCGGCTTTCCGAGCGCGCGCTCGTCGCTGGTGCTCCACAGGAACACCGACTTGGCCGAGCTCGCGGCGAGCACCGGCGCATCCGGGCTGAAGGCGACGCTCGTGACGGGGGTCCGGTGCGGGACACGCAGCAGCATCCGGCGATGAGTGGCGACGTTCCAGATCAGGATCGTCCCGTCCGACCCTCCGGCGGCGAGCAGATTCCCGCGCGGACTGAACGCGATGCTGGTCACGGCGCCCGCGAGATCCGGGATCGTCCGTTCCCGCTGGTGCCCGGCAATGCTCCAGAGGATCACCTGGTTGACGCCGCCCGATGCGATCGTGCGCCCGGTGGGATCCCAGGCTGCGCTGTAGAGCGGGGTACTCGCGCGCATCGGGCTGCCGAGCGGCCGGTGCCCCGACTGCGTGACGCTCCACAGCCTCAGCGTCTTGTCGCCGCTGACCGACGCCAGCGTGCCGCCGGCCGGACTGAACGCGATGTCCTCGACGGCATCGGTGTGTCCGTGCAGGAGCCCGATCGCTCCCGAGCGCTTGGCTCCCTGCAGCGTCGCCACCAGGTTGCGCGCGGCCAGCGGCTGGGGGTTCTCGGAGTACGCCGCGAGTTCCAACAGCAGCGACAGGTCCGGGCGGTTGGAGAACTGGGCCTGAGCGCGGCTGGCCAGTCCGAAGTACGTCGCCGACCGGCGCTCCCGGCTGGCGGTGTTGCTCGCGTCGTTGGCGTACTTGAGCAGCACGGCGACGGCGACCAGCAGCAGGAGCAGCCCGACCACGAGCCCGAGCATGATCCTGGCTCGCCGCTTGAAGCGGCGAGCCTGGGCTCGCTGAGTCTCGGCCTCGAGCTCGGCGCGCTCCCGGGCCCGCTCCAACCGCGTGCTCTCCTGCTGGTCGCGCCAATCGAGGATCGGCGCCGCCAGCCGGTCGTGATAGATCTCATAGCGCGCGTCGGTGGTCCCGGGCGCGGGATCGACTGCCCGTACGATCCGCTCCTCGTAGAGCCGATGCAGCACCGCCGCAACCGTGGGTTCGGGGTGGGCCGTCATCTGAGCCAGGTCGGTGGCGGTGTGAGCGACCTTGGCGCCCGACGGTGTGACCAGGTCTCCGAAGATGTCGGTGGCGGTGTCGAGCTCTGGGCCATCGAGACCGGCCAGCGCGCTGCTCACGTGGTTACGCACGATCGTCTCGGCGCCTCCGAGGTCCTCGTTCAAGCGTCGCGGTGCGGAGTGCGCGTGAGCCCTCGGTCAGCTCCCGCTCCCACAGTCGCGTCATAACCAGCTGCAGGAACGGGGTCTCGATCTCGTCCGGTCCGCCGGTGGGGGAGCGATCGCCACCGTCGCGGCCGACGCGCACGCCGCCGAGGTCCAGCCGGCCACGGCGCACCTGATCGAGCACCGCGTCGGCGAGGTCGTCCTCGAGCACGACGGCGTCGCCGGGGTCCCGCTCGGAGTTATAGCTCTCGACCGGCCTCTCGATCGCCTCCCGGGCGGCGTCGCGGGTCAGATACTCGAGGTGCAGGTAGTTGTCGTACACGTTGGCGATCCGGCCTCCGAACAGATCCCCGAGTTGGCCGTAGGCGTCCTCGCGCACCGCGATCAGGAAGTTCGCCGGCACGTGGGGAGAGCGGATGCACGCCGCCAGCTCGTCGGCCAGTCGGTCCGGGTCGCGCGCTCCGATCCGGTAGCTGAAGTGCTCCTCGAACTGGTCGAGGATGATCACCAGCGTCGCATCGAGCGACGTCGCCGCGCCGTGGATCGCGGCCGCCAGCCCGCCCGCCTCGGCCTCCGGTTCCGGCGCCGAGGCGGGCCCGGCGCCTCCGCCGTTGCTGGCCACGTCGGCCGTGGGCAGCTGCCGACGGGTCTGGCGCTCGATCTCCGCGATCAGGTCTCCTACCGGGTCGTCCTTCCAGGCGCTGAACACCACCGGCTGAAACCGCGGCCCGCGGCCGGCGGTGGCGCCGCGGGCCGCAAGCTCGCGGAGCCGGGCTGCCACGCCCGCCCGCAGCAACGAGCTCTTGCCAACGCCGCTCTCGGCGTAAAGAACCGTCAGCGGAGCTGTGCGGACGTGGGCGAGGATGACCTTGCGCTCCGCGGTCCGGCCGAAGAACCACTTGGCGTCGGCTTCGGTGTAGAAACCCAGCCCTTGGAACGGACTGCGCTGCCCGGGCACGTCTCCGACCTGCGGAGCGCCCACGGCGGGGGTCACCGGGGGGCCTTGAGTTCTTCGGTCCGGCCGGCGCGGTCGAGCAATGCCGCCCGCAGCGCGACGGCATAATCGGGCAGCGCCGCCGTCAGCAGCTCGACGTGCCCGATCACGCTCCACGATGCCTTCTCGATCGGATCGGGATCGGGCTCGATCGCCCATGAGCTCTCGCTGATCGGTTTGCCTCTCCAGATGCGGCGCAGGAACACGCGTGCGTTCCAGTTGCGCAACACGTAGCCGAGGAACAGACAGCGGCTGCCCGTCAACTTATCCAGGATCTGGATCGGCAGCTGATCCTGGATGTTGTGTGTCGGTAGGTAATCGATGTAGTGATCTTCGGTGACCACATAGTTGTTGCGCCAGGTGACACCCCCTTCGTGACCGTCGGTGCCACCGTGGATTTTGACGATGATCGTGCGCTCGAGTTCACCGTCATCGTCGATTGGGAAGCCGACGTACTTCTTCGGTTCGAGGATGTTGATAGCCACCGGCTCGGAGTCGCGTTCGCCCCATGGAACGTGAACGAACCATCCAGTGCCGGCGATATACACCGCGTAGTCGAACGGTTCGTTTGCGTCCTCGAATGCGCGCTCGAGCGCTGAGTCATAGTTCGCGCTGATGATGAGTTGGTGACGCGGCGGTAACCCAAGACGGCGCAGCAGTCCCGGAAACTCAGCCAGGAGGCGGTGCACGTCGCCGGGCTCGGACTGCGCTGTGACCAGGCTCTTGAGCGCCGTGTACAACCGGCGCTCACCGAGCGTGACCGCGACGCGCTGGGCGATCTCAGCGAGGCCTGCCGTCGCCGTTGCGAACTGTTGGGACAGGTGATCGGCTGTCGCCGTGGCCCCGTTTACGCCGGGTCCCAGCAGCGGCACCACCGCGCCGTCGAGCATGCCCCCGACGACGTCGGCGTAGTGGTCGTGGTACGGAGCGCTCACGCCCGCGGTCGCCCCGGCTGCGGGCTCGCGCACGACCGGCGGCGGGGGATCCCGGTCTCGCTCCGACGTCCGAGCCCGACGCTCGCCGATCGATTCCAGACGGCCGATCAGCGCCGTCAGGTCCGGCTCGAACGAGACGTGACGCAGCTGCGCGGGCTCCCGCCGGCACAACCCGCGAAGCGACCGGGGGAGCGTCTCAGCGGCGGGCATCGATGCGTCGATCAGCACCGGAATCACGGCGTCGGGAAGATCCCGCAGGGCAAGTTCGATCTCGCGCCGCACGAAGTCCTCGGTGTGCCGCGACGCGCCGGCGCTCTTGAGGTTCTCTGTCCAGCCAGGTCCGATCAGAACCAGGAACGCCCCGTTGCCGTCCAGTCGCGCCAGGCGGTCGCCGTCGACCCCCTCGGCGGCGAACTCGACCCCATCGCTGCCGAACTGGTCCCTGAGCCGGTCGGCGAGCAGCAGCGCATGCCCCGACGTGTCCTCGCGCCGGTAGTTGATCAGAACCCGCAGTCCGTCGCCCGGCGAGCCGCTCGTGCTCGGTCCTGCGGGATCGTCGCCGAGATCGAAGATCCGGCCGTCGGGAACGCGCATGAACAGCACTGGCGTGCCCCACTCGACGTCGTCGCTGCGCTGCGCCAGCATCGCCAGCCGGGCCGCGGCGAGGCTTGCATCGACCGGGGCTCCCGCCGCGAGCTGTTCGTAGAAGCCCCGGGCGAATACGATCGCGGCCTCGTCGCTGATCTCGAACTGCATCGCCACCACGGCCGGGATGTCCCGCTGCACCAGCGACCCGGCGACACCCGCGAACGGATCTGTGCGCGCGGTGCGGGCGCCTTCGCACGCGTTGAGGATCGCCAAGCGCAGCGATGAGAAGTCATGCAAGATCATTCCGAGCTTGTCGCCGCTGACCGGTCGCCCCCAGCCCCCGTCGTCCTCGAATAAAAGCGCCCCGCGCCCGGTGCCGCCGTCGTAGGTGCCGTGCCCCACGTAATGCATCGCGTGGAACGTCTGGCTCTGCAGCGCCTGAAGCAGGGAGGCCAGCGTCGGGCTCTCCAGCCACTTCAGCTCAACTGCGCCCGACTCGGTGAGCGTCGCCAACGCGCTCTCGAGATTGGCACGCTCACGGGCCACATCGAGCTGCTCGTAGTCGGCGGGACTACTGACCACCCCGAGCAGGCGCAGCGGCGGTTTGACCAGCAGTGGACGGTGGGCGCGCGGAAGGTCCAGGTAACGCACCACCGGCGTCAGCGTCGACATCGCCAGGAAGTCGGGATCGTCGAACAGATACTCCCAGGGCACGTCGATCAACTCCGGTGAGCCACTCAGGCACAGCGTGATCCGTACACCGCGGCCGCGGCCGCGCGCGTCCGCAAGCGTCTCTCTGTACAGAGAGTGAATTTCGCCACAGAACAGCGCCTTGAACAGCCGTCCACCGAACTCGCGGGCGTCGTCGATCGCCGAGCCGTCGATCCGGCGTCGCCCTCGCGGATGGCTGAGCCTCAGGATGAAGTTCTCGATCTCGAGCTGCTCGAACGGCAACTCGAATCGTTCCGATGCCTCGGCAAGGCGGTTGCTCGCCAGAACCTGATACTTACCAGTAGCGTGTGGGTCGATTCTAAGCCGCAGTTCGTCGTAACCATCGACGAGCGGCGGCACCCCGTACTACTCCCTCAGTTCGTCCACAGTTAACACAACACCCCCTCGTGTGTGTGCGCATTCTAGCCCCGCGCCCCCACTTCGAGGTGAAAGTTGATCGCCGCCCGTCGTCAGTCGACCAGATGACCGTGAAGCGCGTCCGCATACAGCCCGGCTCTGACACGGAGGATATCCAGCATGTTCGCCGCGCCGTCGGCGGTGTGCCCCTGACTGACGCGCTCCTGCGCCGCGTACAGCTTCAGCTCGGTGTCGTCGACGATGTCGTCGTCGGGCGGGGGCTCGCCCAGCTCCTCCAGGCCCGCCTCGGCCGCGGCGACCGCGCCGCCGGCGTCGCCGGCGTCCAGGTATCCGCGCCCCAGTGACTCCCACGCGAGCGCGGCCGCGATCACGCAGCCGTCGTCGGCGCTGGCCTCGGGCATGCGGACCTCGCCCTCGGCGACGTGGTCGCCGTGGCGGCGACTCACCCGGACGCTGGTCAGCTCGCGCTCGTCGCTCATGGGTGCTTGTGCGCGGCGAGCAGATCCTCCGGCTGGCGCAGGACGCCCTTGTCGCCCTCGTAGAGCAGCAAGTGGTATTTCAGGCACGTCGCCCTGGTCGCCGCCCGAGCGTTCTCCGGCAGCGTTCCCTTGGCGGCCTTGTACAGGTCGGTCCAGTGCTTACGGATCTCCTTGAACAGGTCCTGCTTGGATTTTGCCTTCTTGACGAGTGCGTCGAACTCAGTCGTGCGGGCGATCAGGAAGTCGTGGTCGCCCGAGCGCACGAACGACATCTTCTCGTTGTGCTTGGCCATCAGCGCGATGTCCTGTCCACTGAACGAGACGTCGGTGAACCCGCCCTCGGACTTGTCGTAGGGATGGGTGTGGGCGATCGAGACGAGCTTTTCGCCTTTCTTGACGTCCCCGCGGTTGACCTTGAACGATCCGGTGGTTCCCGGCTTACCGGGGTGGAATACGTACTCGCCCTGCTTATCAGTGACCAACACCCCGCCCTGCTCCTGGGACTTGCTCTTCGGAAACGACTTCGACCAGGCAGTGTCCATCGCCAGGTCGAGCGCCAGCGGGATCGCGAGGATCTCGGGCGCCGTCTTCTCGCTGACGCCGCCCTTCGCCAGCGTTCCGAACGGGTCGGGGAGCTTGGCCAGCAGCGCTTTGAGGTCCTTGCCGACGGCGTCCGCATCGCCGGCCGCCACGCGGTCGACGATGTCGTCGCCGACGACCAGCGTGGTCCCATCGAGCGCGCCGCCCTTCTGGGGCGCCAGGTATCTCGATCCCGACAGCGAGAACCCCTTCTCCGGGCAGTACGAGTTGACCAGCTCCCAAGCCAGGTGCATCGACTCAAACGCATGGCGGTCGCCGGTCTTGGACTTCGCCCCAGTGGCGATCTTCTTCAGGGCGTCGGCGCTCACGCGCCGGGCCAGCACGCGCGCGACGTGACGGTTGCCGTGCGCGCCGAGCCGGCGGACGTACTCGCGCCGCTGGCCGTCGGTGGCCAGGCGGCCGAGCGCTCGAGCGTGGACGTCCGGGTTCTCGCCGGCGCTGACCGCAGCGTCCAGGCGGGCCTGCGGCGGCGCACCCGGCCCACGCTGCGGCGTGGCTTCCGGCACCACCGTGGCTGCCTCGCTCACACCCCGTGCATCGCCCATGCCTCCTCGATGATCGCAGCCGCTCAGATGAGGGTCAATCGGCCGGCGCGGTCGCCGGTTCGTGTGACCGGGCGAGCTGGTCGAGCACCGCGAGCGTCTCGTCGGTGCGCGACAGCACCGGTGCGTGGTCGGTGTCGATCTCGATCACCGGATCGCAGCCGGCGGTCTCGAACATCCGCCGCTGCAGCGCAGGCGGGATCGCTCGGTCCTGTAGGCACGTGACATACGCGCGAGGGAGCGCCTCGTATGCCTCGCGGTTGGCCGGCTCGATCCGGACCGGCTGGCCGAACGGCGCCACCGGTTGCGGTCCCCGGCGCGCCACCGCCCAGGCCGCGGCCTGTTCATCCGCGCACCCGTGGATCGCGGTGCGCGCGGCCTCGGGTGGCATCGTCGCCACGGGCGGGTCGCCGTCGACGACGAGGTTGGCCTGAACCTGATCGCCGGCGCCTTCGGGGAGCCGAGTGAGGTCCAGCAGGCTCTGGCCGTCGGTGGGCAGAAATGCGGCCAGGTACACCAGCCCGAGGATCCGCTGGGGACAGCGGGCCGCGGCCTGCGTGATCACGACCCCGCCCATGCTGTGGCCGACCAGCACGGCCGCGGGTCCCTCGGCGAGCACTGAGCACACGGTGTCGGCGTAGGCGTCGAGCGTGACGTCGGCCGTCGGCGTGTGGTCGTCGCCGTGGCCGGGCAGGTCGATCGCCTGCACCCGATGACCCGCCTCGCGCAGGCCCGGAAGGACCGGCTCCCAAGCCCAGGCTCCGCTGAACGCTCCATGAACCAGCACGATCCTTGCCACGCTCAGACCTCCTGTTCGCCGACCGGGCGAACGATCCTATTTCGGGGGAGCGCCGGCGCTCAAGCCGGGCTGCGCGCAGCGGCAAGCGTCTTGACTTGCGGGCACGGCGTTCGATAGGAACGCTGCGACGTCGTACCGCGAGGGAGCTCTCATACACATGGCCAGCACGACGCCGGCGACCGGCGCTTTTCCCAGCCCGTACTCGATCCAGACCCCCGCAGGCTGCGAGGGCTGGCAGGAGATGTACCCCTACTACGCCGTGTTCGACGAACGCCGGCGCGCCAGCGACGAGAACCGGTTCTGGTTCTGGAACTCGATGCACTTCCCGGTGCCGATGCCGGCGTTCGACGTGATCTGCATCGACTCGCCCTACCAGGCTGTCGGCTCGTGGCAGAACCGGGTGTTCGCCGTACCGCCGGCGATGGGGATCGACTACCGGATCGTCAACGGCTACGTCTACATCTCCGGCAACCCGGTCACCGATCCCGACCAGATCGCCGAGCGCGCCGGGTTCTTCCAGGCGCGGGCCGGTTACTACTACGAGAACTGGACCGAGCTGTACGGCAAGTGGCGGGCGAAGATGGAGGCGCTGATCGCAGAGCTCGACGAGCTCGAGGTCCCGAGCCTGCCCAAGTACGAGCCCGACGAGGTCGCGTTCGCCGAGGACCGCAACACGGCTTTCTACGAGGTCCTGGACCGTTACGGCCGTGTGCTCCGGCTCGGCGACCTGATGTGGCAGCACCACTTCGAGTTCCTGCTGCTCGGGTACGGCGCCTATGCCACGTTCGCCGAGTTCTGCAAGGGCAACCTGCCCGACATTCCCGACCAGCACATCGCGCAGATGGTCGCCGGAATCGACGTGCTGCTATTCAAGCCCGATGCCGAGCTTCGCCGCCTGGCCCAGCTGGCGATCGACTCGGGCGTGGACGGCGCGTTCGTCGAGGGCCGGTCACCGGCTGAGATCGACTCCGAGCTGGCCAACAGCGAGGCCGGGCGGGCGTGGCTGGCCGAGCTCGAGCGCGTCAAGGATCCCTGGTTCAACATGGCCACCGGCGACGGGCTGTACCACTACTACCGCAGCTGGCTCGACGACCCGAGCATCCCGTACGCGTCGCTGATCGGCTACGTCAGCGCGCTCAAGGCCGGCGAGCGGATCGAGCGCCCGACCGCCGAGATCGAGCACGAGCGCCAGCGGCTGGCCGATGAGTACGAGTCGCTGCTCGAGCCGGAGGTGCGAGCGGCATTCCGCGAGCTGCTGGGGTTGTCGCGGACGGTGTTCCCCTACGTGGAGGAGCACAAGTTCTTCTGCGACTACTGGTTTCTGACCCGCTGGTGGAACAAGGTCCGCGGGTTCGGGGCGCTACTGGCCGAGCATCACTTCATCGAGGACTCCGAGGACATCTTCCAGCTGACCCGCCACGAGGTCGCCTCCGCACTCGACGAGCTGGTGCTCACGTGGGCGACCGGCGGCGAGCCGCTCGGCCCGCTGCACTGGCCCGAGATCGTCGCGCGTCGTGCGAGGCTGCTCGAGCGCCTGGGCGAGTACACGCCGCCACCGGCGCTCGGGGTGACGCCCGAGGCCGTCACCGACCCGATGACGATCATGCTCTGGGGCGTGACCACCGAACGCGTCCGGGAGTGGGCACGCCAGCAGGAGGGCGGGCTGGTGCTCAACGGCGCCGCGGCCTCGCCGGGAGTCGTCGAGGGACCGGCGCGCGTGGTCCGCTCGGTCGACCAGATCTCGGAGGTCCGCGACGGGGAGATCCTCGTGTGCAGCATCACGTCGCCGGCGTGGGCTCCGATCTTCTCCAAGATCAGGGCCGCGGTCACCGACATCGGCGGCGTGATGTCGCACGCCGCGATCGTGTGCCGCGAGTACGGGTTGCCGTCGGTCGTCGGAACCGGCCGCGCCACCGCTCAGATCCGCACCGGGCAGGCGATCCGGGTCGACGGGTCCGACGGCACGGTCACTCTGCTCGAGCGTTAGTGGCGGCCGAGGTCTACAGCAGCGAGCTGCGCTCGCTCAGAGGCGCAGACCGGCCGGCGTTCGGGGGCAAGAGCGCGAGCCTCGGCGAGCTGTCAGCGGCGGAGATCCCGGTGCCGCCCGGGTTCGCGCTCTCAGCCGACGCGTACCGGGCGTGTGTGGACTCGGCCGGGCTGCGCGACCTCGTCGCGGGCGGGGACGCGGACGCGATCCGCGCGGCGATCCGGGCCGCTCCGATCGCCGATGGGTTGCGTGACGAGATCGGGAATCGCTACCGCGCGCTGGGCGAGCCGCCGGTCGCGGTCCGCTCCAGCGCGATCGGGGAGGACAGTGAGGAAGCCACGTTCGCCGGGCAACAGGAGAGCTATCTGTGGGTCCGGGGTGCGGATGGCGTTTGCGCCGCGGTTCGCGACTGCTGGGCGAGCCTGTACACGCCTGAGGCGGTCAGCTACCGGGCCCGGCTTGGGTCCGGCGTGGACGTCGCGATGGGCGTGACCGTGCAGACGATGGTCGATGCCGAGGTGTCCGGCGTCATGTTCACCTGCAACCCGCTCAGCGGCGATCCCAGCATCGTCGCCGTCAACGCCAGCTGGGGCCTCGGTCTGGCGGTGGTCGGCGGCGAGGTCACCCCCGACGACTACCTGCTGAGCAAGGTCACCGGCGAGGTCGTCCGCGCGCAGGTCGGCGACAAGCACCTCGAGTACGTTCCCGACCCCGACGGCCCCGGCACGACCCGCGCCGACGTCCCGCCCGAGCGCGCGAGCGCCCGCTGCCTGGACGACGATGCGCTGCAATCACTGCTCGAGATGGCCAAGCGCGTCGAACGCCACTTCGGCTCGCGCCAGGACATCGAATGGGCCCTGGCCCGCGGCGAGCAGCCTCCGGGCAACCTCTACGTCCTCCAGTCCCGCCCCGTGACCACGACCGCCAAGTCGGCCCCGAAGCCCGCGCCAACCTCAGCGATCTCGGCCGTCATGGCGACGTTCGGCGCCAACGTGAGTAGGCGAGGCTAACCATGGCTCTCAGCGACGAAGACGTCCGCGAGATCCTGCGGCTCATCGACGAATCGGACGTCGAGGAGCTTCGGGTTGAGACGAGCGACTTTTCGCTGCACGTACGTAGAGGTGGCATCGATGCAGGCTCGCCGGCTACTTGTAGTCGAGGAGGCGCCGAGCCTGCATCGATGCCGCCAACCCGTGAGCCGGAGCCGAAAGTGCAATCGGACTCATCGACGATCGAGTCCCCAATGCTGGGCACGTTTTACGCGGCCCCAGAACCCGGCGCGGACCCATTTGTCGAGGTCGGGACCAGTGTGCAGCCCGACACGATCGTCTGCATCATCGAGGTGATGAAGATGATGAACTCGATCCCGGCCGGGGTCGCCGGGACGATTGTCGAGATCTGCCCGGAGAACGCGCAGCTGGTCGAGTACGGCGAGCCGCTGTTCCGGGTGCGGGCCGGCCGCTCGTGATCGCCGCCGCGGCACGCGTGATCGAGTTCGTCGACACGACCACGCGCGACGGCAACCAGAGCCTGTGGAGCGCGACCGGTCTGACCACGCCGGATGTGGTGGCGATCGCCCCGGTGCTCGATCGGGTCGGCTATCACGCGCTGGACTTCACCTCGAGCACCCACATGGCAGTGTCGGTCCGCTTCCACCGCGAGGACCCGTGGGAGCGGATCCGGCTGATGAGCGCTGAGATGCCCAACACGCCGCTGGGGATGATCGGGACCGGCATGCGGTTCATCTCGTGGGTGCCCGCCGACGAGGACGTGATTGCGCTGTCGTTCCGGTTGGTGGCCCGCAACGGGATCCGCCGCTTTCAGATCGCCGACCCGTCCAACGACCCGCCGCGTCTCAGACGGCTGGCGGCGATGGCGCGGCAGGAGGGGATCGAGGAGGTCGTGATCGGTCTGACGTATTCGATCAGCGCCGTGCATACCCACGAGTACTACGCCGAGCGCGCGGCCGCGCTCGCCAACTGCGCCGACATGGACCGCCTGTATCTGAAGGATCCCGGCGGGCTGCTGACGCCGGATGCGGTGCGCGAGCTGGCGCCGCACTTCCTCGCCGCCGCGGGCGGGCGCACGATCGAGCTGCACAGCCACTGCACGATCGGGCTGGCGCCGCTGGTCTACGTCGAGGGGGTCGGCGCCGGGTTCCAGGTCGTGCATACGGCCGCCGGACCGCTGTCGCGCGGGACCTCGCAGCCCGAGGTGTTCAGCACGGTGCGCAACCTCGAGGCCGCCGGTCACGCCCACCCGCTCGACCTCGACGCGCAGGCAATCGTGTCGCAGCACTTCACCGAGCTCGCTCGCGTCAAGGGCCTACCCGCGGGCGCGCCGCGGGAGTTCGACGGCGCCTACTACCGACATCAGCTGCCAGGGGGGATGGTGACCACTACCCGGCGGATGCTCGAAGAGCTCCGGCGGCCCGAGCTGTTCGAGCCGGTGCTGGAGGAGGTCACGCGGGTGCGCGCCGAGATGGGCTATCCGATCCTGGTCACCCCGGTGTCGCAGTTCGTGGCCAGCCAGGCGGCCCGCAACGTGATCGACGGCGAGCGGTGGGCGAATGTCTCCGACGAGACCGTGCGCTACTTCCTCGGCCACTACGGTGCGCCGGCCGCTCCGGTCGACCCCGGTATCGCCGAGCGCGTGCTGTCGCTGCCGCAGGTTCGCAAAGCTCCGCGACCTGCGGCCGATCACGCTCGAGGGAGCCCGGGAGCGCTTCGGCCGGCGGATCTCCGAGGAGGAGTTGCTGCTGCGGCTGACGATGCCGGCCGAGCAGGTCGACGCGATGGTGGACAACCGCGGCCGGCCGTCGAGCTCGCCGGCGCCCGCCGCCCGGCCTGGACGCGCGCCGCTGGTCACGCTGCTGCATGAGCTCGAGCGCCGTAGCTCGATCACTGACTTCTCGCTGGTCAAGGACGGCGAGACCGTGGTGTGGCGCCGTGCCTGACCGCCTGCGCCTCGACGACGTCCGTGGATTCATGTTCGACATCGACGGGACGCTCGTGCACCGGGGCGACGACGGCCGCGGTCGTCCTCAGCCGGGTGCGGTGGAGGTGCTCGACCGGATCCACGCCTCGGGACGCCCGCTGGTGCTGTTCACCAACGGCAGTCACGTGGCCCCGGAGACGATCGCGCGGGGATTGCGGGACGACGGGCTCCCAGTCGGCGACGGCGAGGTGCTGACACCGGTGCAGAGCGCGATCACGTTCATGCGCCGCCGGCTGGGCGGCCGCCCGGCGCTGCTGTTCGCCTCCGAGGAGGCGACCGAGCTGTTCGTGCGCGCTGGAATCCCGCTCGCCCGCGATGAGGATGCCGAGCTCGTGTTCGTGGCTCACGTCGACGAGATCGATTTCGGCTCGCTGGAGCGGGCGGCGCGGGCCGTGTCGCGGGGGGCGCCGCTGCTGACCGGCAGCTACGTCCCTGGGTACGCCGGCGCCAACGGGGTGATCTTCAGCCGTGGGGCGATGATCACCGCGGCAATCGCCAAGGTCACCGGCGCCCGCCCAAAGGTGCTGGGCAAGCCGTCGCGCGCGGCGGTCGCCGAGCTCGGCGTGCACCTCGGGCTGCCCACCGGGGAGCTGGCAGTCATCGGCGACGACCTCAGCATGGACATTGCGCTGGGACGCATGGGCGGGTCGCGGACCGTGCTGGTCCGCAGCGGGATCAGCGGGCAGATCGACCTCGGGCGCGTGCCCGAACGCCGACGGCCCGACGCTGTGATCGACGGCGTCGGCGACCTGTTGCCGTTGCTCTAGCTACTTGCCCCGGATAAACGATCGGGCTTAGGCGGCGATTTGAAGGCCGCCTGGGGTGCGGCTGGCGCCGACGGAGACGGCGATGGTGTGGGTGAGGCTGGCTGCGAGTAGGTGTTGGGAGCGGGTGTTGAGGTGGTAGATCGCATAGGCGGCCTGTGGGCGGCTGATCTTGTGCTGATCGCGGAGCGTGAGGATCGCGTCGGCGAGTCTCGCTCGTTGTTGGGGTGTATCGATCTGGTCGGTCACCGCTCGTAGCTCGTCCCAGCCGCGGTCTGGATCGTCGTCGGCGACGGCGTCCCGGAGTTGTTGCAGTTCTGGGGTGATGAGCTCGGGGAGCTTGATGTGCAGGGAGAGATCGATCGTGGGGAGGTCGAATAGGTGCTCCCAGAGGATCTCGAGCGCTTCGTCTGAGAGGTGAGCGAGATCGTGGACGGCGTCGTGCGCGAGAGCAGCGAGGTGGGCGCGGGCAAGTTGGTCCTCGGCCGGCCCGCGTTGCTCGCCGCAGCAGCGTTTGGTCTTGCGGCCTGAGCCGCAGGGACAGGGGTCGTTTCGTCCGGGCTTGGGCATCTCGGTCTCCTGGTCGCCTGCCCCGGGAGGGTCGCATCGAGTCCGGTCAGAACGTCGGTTCTGTCCGGCCCGGTCAAGAATTCGTGCTGCAAATGTGTACTTTCTTGGTTGAGGAGGTCATGAATGCTGCGACTGGTGGGCGGGCGGGTGGAGTCGTTGTGGGACGAGGTGCTGCCGGGCGAGGTGCGGGCGCTACGGGACGACCTTCGGGTGCTCGACGAGCTGCTTTCGGATCCGGAGTTGGTGGCGCCGATCGCGGCGAGCTGGCAGGAGCAGGCGCGCGCGTATGGTCGACCGACAATCTCCATGGCCACCTATGTGCGGTTGATGGTTGTCAAGCACCGGCCAGGGTGCTGGCACGAGACGCTCGCAAGCTGCTGGCGAAGGTCGGCAAGGACGCGGGCCGGGTCAGGGATCGCTCGCGGGCGATCAGCCGCCGGGTGCGGGCGATGACGCGCACGCTGGGGCGCCGGACCGGGGAGCACAAGCAGCAGGTGCTGGAGTTCACCGAGCAGGCGGGGAAGCTGATACAGCGCTCGATCCGCGAGGCGACGCGGCTGGTCGTCGTCGCGCGCCAGCGCGCTCGCGGGGCGGGGCGCGAAGGCGAAGCTCCGGCAGATCCAGAAGCTCGAGACGTTCATCGCGCGCTCAGAGCGGGTCGCCGAGCAGATCCGCAAACGGATGCGCGGAGAGAAGATCACCAACCGGCTGATTTCGATCTTCGATCCGGACGCGCGGCCGATCCGCAAGGGCAAGCTCGGCAAGCCGAACGAGTTCGGGTTCGTGGCACAGATCTGCGAGCCGACCGAGAACACAAGACGAGGCGCGCGCGGACTAATCATCCCCGCCACCGCCAGCGAGCTCGGCAACCCGGCGGAGGACACGCTGCTGCCGGACACGGTCACCGAGCTACAACGGCCGAGGATCTCACCGCGGGAGGTCGCGCTCGACGGCGGCTTCAACGTCAGGCCGAGTGGCGAGGCGCTGGCGCCGTTCGACCTGCAGCGGACGTTCATCGCGGGCCGCCAACAGCCCGGCTCGCGGCGAACCCAGCGGCGCCTGGCGCGCTACCGGACAGGCAGCGAGGGACCGATCAGCCATCTAAAGCGCGGTTACGGGCTGCGCCGCAGCAGGCTCAAGGACCACCACGGGATGCGAGCCTGGACGGGATGGTCGATCCTGACCTACAACCTTGACACCCTCGCCATCCGAGCCACCTGAAACCATCCCCCCGCTCGACCAAGAGCAACCATTTGCCCGGAACGGCCGCGATCGATCACGACGCGGCCGTTTTGGTTCCCACACTCAACCGTTTATCCGGGGCAAGTAGCTAGCCGGCGCCGGCCGCGGCGGCGCGGCGGATCTCGCTCGGGGTCGACCCGAACTCTCGCTTGAACACCCGTGAGAAGTGCGCCGCGTCGCAGAAACCCCAGCGAAACGCGATGTCGGTCACCGATCCGGCGTTGGGACGCTGCAGATCCTCCAGGCAGCGCATCAGCCGCTCGCTGCGAACCAGCCCGGCGACGGACTCGTCGGCGTCCTCAAACAGCGCGTGCAGCGCCCTCACCGACATCGCATACGCCTTGGCGATCGTCGCCGGGCTCAGCGCCGGGTCGTGGAGGTGGGTGCGCACGTAGCGCCGGATCTCCACGCGCAGCGCGGCTCGAGTGACCGACCTGGAGGCCGGTAGCGACGGCTCGATCGCGGCCCGCAGCAGCTCGAGCGCGGCGCTGGCAGCTGCCGCCGACGCGGAGGAGTCGAGCGCGGGGAACTCAGCGGCCAGCGCGTTCATGTAGCGGACCAGCAACCGCGCCGGGCCGCTGTCGTTGAGCGACGGAAATGCGCTGACCTCCCCCAGTCGCGGGCACAATGCCAGCACGCGGTCGCGCGGGAACAGCAGCGTGCGCTTATGGAACGCCTCGACGATCTCGACGTCCGTGGGCGCCAGTCCATCCCACAGGACCACGTCGCCGGCGGTCAGGGCGAGCTCGCGGTCGCCCTCCTTGACCTTCTCGACGCCCTTGCAGACGAACTGGAAGCCGAGGATGTCCTCGGGCTGGCGCGCCTCGCCAGTGCCGCCCATCAGCGCCCGGCTGCGGTGCCCGAAGAACGGGGACGCCGCGCAGTCGACCAGGATCAGATCGCCGAACCGGCGTCGGGTGACCATCGCGTCGAAGCGCCCGGGAGTGGCGGGCGTGTCGGAAATGTCGAACGCGAGATGCGTGTCGGCGAGGATCTCCGACCACGACTCCAGCCGCTGTGCCGGAGCCGAGCCGCTCACGCGCCAGCGTTCCGGGTGTGGTGCCGCAGCGCCTCGCGGTACCGCGGATTGAGTCCGCTCGTCCACGTCTCCTGGCCTCTCTCTCCGACCCCACGGCTCCGTGCCGCGGTCCGGCCATGGTAATGCACAGCGCTCAGGCCGAGTGTGCGGACACCCAGGCGACCGAGCCGGCGTCGACGGGCAGCGACACGCCGGTGACGAACGACGCGTCCTCGGAGCACAGCCACACCACGGCCGCAGCGACCTCGGCGGGATCGCCGAACCGGGTCATCGCCTGCGGGGCGAGGATCTCGCGCTGGCGCTCAGGAGGCTGGTCAGACATCAGCGGAGTCATGATCGCGCCCGGGCACACCGCGTTGACGCGGATCCCCAGGTCGGCGTACTCCACCGCGGCGTTCTTGGTCAGGCCGAGGATCCCGTGCTTGCTGGCGGCATAAGCACTCAACCTCATGACCGCGCGCAGTCCCGCGTTCGAGGACGTGTTGACGATCGCGCCGCCAGGCGGGTCGGCGGCGAGCATCTGCGCGATCTGATGCTTCATCCCGAGGAACGTGCCCCGCAGGTTGACAGCGATCACGCGGTCGAACTCCTCCTCAGAGGTCTCGTGAAGTAGATGGTGGACGCCGATCCCGGCATTGTTGTGAGCGAAGTCCAGACGGCCGTAGCGCTCCACCACGAGCGCCACGAGCGCCGCGTTGTCCTCGGAGCGAGCGACGTCGCAGGCGAAGAACTCGGCCCGGCCACCGGCCTGCTCGATCTCCTGCACGGTCTGCCTGGCGCCATCGGCGGCCGTCTCCAGGTCGGCCACGACCACGGACGCGCCCTCGCGCGCGAACCGCAACGCGCAGGCCCGCCCGATGCCGCTCGCGGCTCCGGTCACCAGACCAGCCTTGCCCTCCATCGAGCCACCCATGTTCGCCGCAACCCTACCCGCTGGGTATCGTCGCACCGTGACCACGATTCCCTCGCTTCGTGAGCTGACGACGACGGCGGGCCTGTCGGAGGCCGACGTGGCCGCCTGGGCCGACGCCGCGTCGCCTCGTCAGCCAGGTTTCGACGCCGCCGCACCGGCGACCGGCGCGTTCCTGTCCCGCGGCCAGGCGCTGGTCGACAGGCTGCCCGAACCCAACGACCGGTCCGGTTCCGAGCGCGCCGCCGCGCAGGCGATCGACGACACGCTCAACGGTGCCCGCGACGAGTTCTTGGCGGCGCACGCAACCGAGCTGTACGTGAGGCTCACCGACGAGTACCGCAAACCTGTTCGCCTCGAAGCGCTCGTGCTCGAGGCGGGCACGCTCGTCCCGGGCCTGACGCCGACGCGTGAACAGCTCGCCGCTGAGCGCGACCGGCGGCTCGCCGATAAGCAGGGAATCGAGCTCGCGCAGGGCCTGCTCGCCGCGCACGTGCTGGCGGCGCCCCAGCCGGGCCGACACCTGGTCGAGACGATGCTGCTACCGACGCCCGAGGCCGTGGAGCGGCTCGACGAGCTGCGGGCGACCGGCAACGTCGACTTCGGATTCGCGCACGTCGCGCGGCGCGGCCGCGTCGGGATCCTCGAGCTCCGCAACCCCCGTCACCTCAACGCCGAGGACGGCCTCACGCTCGCGCCGACGGAGTGGGCCGTGGACCTGATCCTGCTCGATCCCGAGATCGAGGTCGGCGTGATGCGCGGCGGGCTGATCGACCACCCCCGGTACGCGGGTGAGCGGATCTTCAGCTCGGGCATCAACCTCACCCATCTCTACCTGGGCCGGATCGACTTCCTGTTCTACCTGGTGCGCGATCTCGCCTATGTCAACAAGCTCTACCGCGGCGTCGCCACGCCGGCCGGCCCCGTCGAGAAGCTGTGGATCGCGGCCGTGGAGCGGTTTGCGATCGGCGGCGGCTGCCAGCTCCTGCACGTGATGGATCACGTGATTGCGGCGCGCGGCTCGCGGCTGTACCTACCCGCTCGCAAGGAGGGAATCATCCCCGGCGCCTCGAACCTTCGTCTCCCGCGATTCGTCGGTGACCGAGCCGCGCGCCAGGCGATCCTGTCCGGGCGAGAGTGGACCGCGGGCGATGCCGACGCGGACCTGATCTGCGACGAGGTCGTCGACCCCGCCGAGGTGGAAGGCGCGCTCGACGCCAGGGTTCAGGCGCTGACCAGCTCCGGGCTGATCAACGCCGCCGCCAACCGGCGGGCGCTGCGCGTCGGACAGGAGCCGCTCGACCTGTTCCGCGAGTACATGGCCACGTATTCGCGCGAGCAGGCCTACTGCCACCTCAGCCCCGCGTTGGTGGCGAACCTCGAGACTCACTGGAATGCCCACCAGCGCTCCGTTTGAGCCGGGTATCTGGGACGCGGCCGAGACGCTGCCGCGCGACCGGATCGGCCAACTCCAGCTCGAACGCCTGCGCACCACCGTGGGGCGCGTCGCGGCTGCGAATGGCGTGGGCGCGCGGCGTCTGGCGCGCGGCGGAATCGAAGCCGGGGGCGACGTCGGTTCGCTTGACGACCTCCAGCTGATCCCGTTCATGGTCAAGGCGGACCTGCGAGACGCCTATCCGTTCGGGCTGTTGGCCGTGCCCCGCGAGCAGCTCATCCGGGTTCACGCCTCCAGCGGCACCGGCGGAAAGGCGACGGTCGTCGCCTACACCGAGGCCGACCTGGACACCTGGACCGAGCTGATGGCTCGGTGTATGACGATGGCCGGCGTCACGCGCGGGATGCTGCTCCATAACGCCAACGGCTACGGGCTGTTCACCGGTGGGCTGGGCTTTCACCAGGGTGGCCAGCGGATCGGGGCGACGGTGGTCCCCGTGTCCGGCGGGTTCACGGCCCGTCAGGCGGAGCTGCTGGTCGACCTCGGGGCGGACGTGCTGGTGGCCACGCCTTCGTACTCGCTGGCGATCGCGCAGGCGGTCGCGGAGGCAGGGACCGAGGTCGCGTCGCTGCCTCTGAAGCTGGGGCTGCTCGGCGGTGAGCCCTGGAGCCGGGGGCTCCGCCACGAGATCGAGCGCGAGCTCGGGCTGAAGGCGCTGAACTTCTACGGGCTGTCTGAGATGTGCGGTCCCGGGGTCGCCGCCGAATGCCTGGTCGCCCGCGACGGGCTGCATGTGCAGGAGGATCACTTCATCGCCGAGGTGCTCGACCCCGACACGGACGAACCGGTGTCGGAGGGAACGGTCGGCGAGCTCGTGCTGACCACGCTCACCAAGCAGGCGATGCCGCTGATCCGGTACCGCACCGGCGACCTGGTGACCGCTTCGACCGAACCGTGCCGGTGTGGTCGCAACACGATGCGGCTGACCTCGCTGACCGGCCGGCGCGACGACATGATGGTGATCCGCGGCGTCAACGTGTACCCGTCGCACGTCGAGCAGCTGATGATGAGCGTCGACGGGGTCGCGCCCCACTACCGCCTGGTGGCCGAGCGCAACGGCACGCTCGACGAGCTCCTGCTGGAGTGCGAACCGATGACGGGCGTCGATCCAGACGCGCTGGGAGTCCGGATCGCCAGGCACCTGAGAGAGCACATGGGGCTGCGAGTCGAGGTCGCGGTGCTCGCGCCCGGGAGCATCCCGCGCAGCGAGGGCAAGGCCGTTCGCGTGGTCGACCGCCGCGCCTAGGGCCGGGCCCCGGCCCGTCGGGCCGTGGCGAACTCGACGAACGCATCGAGCGCGCCCGGATCGACGAGCGCGTCGCGGCTGGCTACCTGATCGGGCCGCGTGCCGAGCAGGATTCGCTTGACCGGCAGCTCGAGCTTCTTCGCGGTCAGCGTGCGCGGGATCGCCGGGACCGCCTCGATCGAGTCGGGAACGTGCCGCGGCGACAGCGCCTGACGCAGTGCGTCGGCGATCCGCTTGCGCAGTGCGTCGTCGAGCTGACGGCCGGCCGTCGGCACCACGAACAAGATCAGCTCGCCGGGGCCGCCGGTGGCGTCCTCCAGGTGCACGACCAGGCTGTCTGACACCTCGGGCAGCTCCTCGACGACCGCGTACAGCTCGCCCGATCCCAGCCGTACCCCACCGCGGTTCAGCGTGGCATCGGACCGGCCGGTGATCACGCAGCTGCCCCGCGCGGTGAACACGATCCAGTCGCCGTGGCGCCAAACTCCCGGGAAGTAGTCGAAGTAGGCGTCGCGGTAGCGGGTGCCGTCGGGGTCGTTCCAGAACCCGAGCGGCATCGACGGCATCGGCGAGCGGATCACCAGCTCGCCGAGTTCGCCGACCACCGGTTGCCCGTCGGCGTCGAACGCCGCGGTATCGACCGCCAGGCAGCGGCCGGCGATCTCGCCTCGGTAGACCGGCTGCAGCGGGCTTCCCTGCACGATCCCGGTGCACACGTCGGTGCCGCCGCTGCCGTTGTTGAGCAGCACGTCGGGGCCGAGCTGCTCGTAGATCCAGTCAAACCCCTCGGCGGGCAGCGGCGAGCCGGCGACGCCGATCTCGCGCAGCCGCGACAGGTCGAACTCGGTGCCCGGGGAGAGCCCGGCCTTGCGGCAGCCCATCAGGAACGCCGGGCTCAGCCCCATCATCGTCGTCTCGGTCTGCGCGGCCAGCCGCCACTGGAACCCGAGGTCGGGATACGCCGGGTTCCCGTCGATCATCACGATCGCGCAGCGCAGCAGCAGCGCTGAGATCAGCGCGTTCCACATCATCCAGGCGGTCGTCGAGAACCACATCAACCGGTCGCCGGGGCCGAGATCCCAGCTCAGTCCATGGTTCTTCAGGTGCTCGACGGTGAGGCCACCATGGCTGTGGACGATCGCCTTGGGCAGCCCGGTCGTGCCGGAGGAGAACAGCACGCACAGCGGGTGATGAAAGTCCAGCGAGGCGAACTCCAACGTGTCGGACTCAGCCAGGAGCGCGTCCCACTCGAGCGCGCCCGGCACCATGTCGTCGCGCGTGCCGAGGTAGGGGACGTGGACCACGTGCTCAAGCGTCGGCACCGCGGCACGGATCGAGGCGACGTCGGCGCGCCGGTCGATCGAGCGTTCCCCGTAGCGATAGCCGGCGACCGTCAGCAGCAGCTTGGGCTCGACGATCCCGAACCGCGCGATCACGCTGCGGGGGCCGAACTCGGGCGCGCACGCCGCCCATATCGCTCCGAGGCTCGCGGTGGCCAGGAACGCGATCAGCGTTTCGGGGATGTTCGGCATGTAGGCGACGACGCGGTCACCGGGACCGACGCCGAGCCGCTCGAGGCCCGCGCGCGCCCGCGCCACCTGCTCACGCAGGTCGCCGAACGTCAGCTCGATCGGTCCTCGGGTCTGCGAGTGGGCGATGACCGCGATCCGGCTGCGGTCCTCGTCGAGCCCGAGCGCGTGCTCGGCGTAGTTCAGCCGGGCTCCCTCAAACCAGGTCGCGCCCGGCATCTCGCGCGAGCTGAGCACCCGGTCATACCGGGCGTGCGCGCGTACCCCGAAGAACTCCCACAGCGCACCCCAGAACTGCTCGAGCTCGGACACCGACCAGTGCCAGAGCTCGTCATAGCCGTCGAGCGAGATCCCGCGGTTGTCCCGCAGCCAGCCAAGGAAACGGCCGGCCTGTGAACTGGTCAGCGCGTCGGCCCGGGGCGTCCACAGGACCTTCGCGGCGTCGGTCACGGGCTCTTGGCGTCCTGAAGGGCTCGCCACACGCTCTCGCCGTTGACCGGCATCTGGATGTGCCGGACGCCGAGGTGGGAGACCGCGTCGATGACCGCGTTATGGACGGCGGGGGTGGCGCCGATCGTTCCGGACTCGCCGATGCCTTTGACTCCGAGCGGATTGATCGGGGTGAGCGTCTCCATGTTGAGCCGCTCGAACTGCGGGAACTCGGGGCACGCCGGGATCATGTACGTGACGAAGTTGGCGTTCTGCGGGTTACCGTCCTCGTCGTAGGTCACCTCCTCGAACAGCGCCTGTGCGACCCCGGCGGCCACGCCGCCGTGGACCTGGCCCTCGGCGACCAGTGGGTTGATGATCTTCCCCGCGTCGTCGAGCGCGACCATCCGCAGCAGATCGACGCCGCCGGTCTCGGTGTCGACCTCGACGAGCGCCAGGTGCACGCCGAACGGGAACGTCGGCTGCGAGGGTGCGAAGTCGACGTCGGCGCTCAGCTCCGCCAGGCGGTTGAGCTGCTCCATGCGCCCCGCGAGGTCGCCCCACGAGATCGATGCCTGCGGGGACCCGGTGACGTGGAAATGACCCCGGTCGAGGTCGAGCACCATGTCCTCGGCGCTCGCCTCGAGCTCGTCGGCGGCCAGCCGCTTGGCGATCTCGACCACAGCTTCGGACGCCTGGCCGGCGGCAACGCCGCCGATCTGGGTCGACTTGGAGCCGTAGGTCCCGGTTCCCCGGGCGACGACGTCGGTGTCGCCCTTGACGACCGTGATCTTCTCGACCGGGATGCCCAGCCGCTCGGAGGCGATCATCGCGAACGTCGTCTCGTGGCCCTGACCTTGCGAGAACGAGCCGGTCTTCACGATCGCCGAACCGTCGGAGGTGATCTCGACCGAACCGAACTCTGCCTCGCTGATCCCGTTGGTGACCTCGACGTAGGCGCTCAGGCCGATCCCCAGCTGGCGCGAAGTCCCGTTCTGGCGGCGGGCCAGCTGCTGCCCGCGCAGCTGTCCGTAATCGGCATGCTCGAGCACCGCGTCCAGCGCGGTGGCGTAATCGCCGATGTCGTAGTTGGCGCCGCTCGCCGTCTTGTACGGAAACGCCTCGTTGGGAATGAAGTTCTTACGCCTGACCTCGGCAGGATCGAGTCCGATGTCGGACGCGAACATGTCGATCGCGCGTTCCAACACCTGCGTGGCCTCGGGTCGGCCGGCGCCACGGTAGGGGCCGGTCTGGGTCGTGTTGGTGACAACCGCTGTGACCTCGATCTCGATCTTCGGGATCTTGTAGACGCCGCTGGACATCATTGCGGTGAGCGTGGCCAGGAAGCCGCCGATCGCGGGGTACGCCCCAGCGTCCTGGAGGATCCGGAGTCGCAGGGCCTCCACGGTCCCGTCGCGCTTGCCGCCGAGCTCGAACTCGACTCGCTGCGCGCGGCCGTGATGCATCGCCACCATGTTCTCGCTGCGGGTCTCGGTCCATCGCAGTGTGCGGCCGGTGGCGCGGGCTAGGTAGCCGACCAGCACGTCCTCAGCCGCCAGGCCCTTGCCGCCGAAGCCGCCGCCGACGTCCGGCGCGATCACGCGCACCTCGCTGGTCTCCATTCCCAGCATCCCGGCCAGACCGTCGCGGTCCTGATGCGGCGTCTGGGTCGACAGCCACACGGTCAGCCGGCCCTGCGCGTCGACCAGCGCCGCGGTCGAGCGCGGCTCCACCGGACACGCCGCCAGCCGCTGGCTGACGTTGGCGCCGCTCGTCACCACGTCGCACGCGGCGAACAGGTTCTCGTCGGCCTCGAGCGGCTGGTGCAGGCAGATATTGGTACCGACGTCCTCGTACAGCAGGACCTCGTCGCGGACCGCCTCGGTGATCTCGGTGACCGCCGGCAGCGGCTCGTAGTCGACCAGCACGAGCTCGGCCGCATCGACTCCCTCGGCTCGCGTCTCGCTCAGCACGACGGCGACGATGTCGCCGACGAACCGGACCTTGTCCGAGGCCACGAACGGCCTGAACATCCGCTCGTCGTAACCCAGGAACGGCCCCTGAGGAAACACCGTGATGTCGATGTCGGCCGCGGTGAACACCTGGATCCCCGGTAGCGCCGCGGCCTCGGACGCGTCGACGTGAGTGACGTTCGCGTGTGCCCACGGTGAGCGTACCAACGTGATGTGGAGCGCGTTGTCGAGCGCGAGGTCGTCTACGTACTGTCCCCGTCCGGTGAGGAACCGGGGGTCCTCCCGTCGGCGGACTCGCTGTCCGATTACGTTCGCCAAGGCGCGCAGAGCTTACAGACGAACGACTACCAGCCCGATCGATAGCAGCACCAGCGCGAGCCACATCGCCGACAGCGCTCCCTCGAGCGGCGCCGCAAGCTGCTCGCGACTGAGCTGCACGACTCTGCCGTCGCTCATTCGCTGCTCGCCGACGACCGTATCGGTGCGCCGCCGGAGCTCGCGGACCGGTGTGCTCAGGCGCCGCTGAGCGAGGCTGATCAGCGCGCAAGCCACGGTCACGAGGATCCCGGCGGGCCGTATCTGCAGGGCGTTTGAGAAGTAGCCGGTGAATGCTGGGAACGCTCCCCAGGCGATCGCGAACCAGGCGTCGTTGTGGAAGCGGCCGCCGACCAGCTCGAGGTTGTAGGCCGGCACCAGCAGGCCGCCGGCGATCACCAGCGGCGCGATCCACGGCGACACGACGAACACGCCGATCACCCCGATCGCGACCGCTCCGGCGAGGCCGATGACCGCGATCGCGATCAGCCAGCCGCTGCCCAGCTTGGTGTTCAGCGGACGGCCACGCAGCTCGTCGAGCGCGTGCGAGCTGAGCCCGACAGCGAGGAAGAACGCGCCGAGCGCGGCGATCAGCCGGTTGGCGTAGATCGTCGGTGCGGCGGCAGCTCCGAGCGCCACATAGCTGAGATGCCACAACGTGTAGGGCGGGTGCAGGATCGTGACGAGGTCGCGCCAACCGCCCGCCGACAACGCGTAGAACGCGGGACGATCGAATTCACGCCGGGCTGTCGCCATCTCTCGTGCCCCACATCAGCAGTGCGGCGCCGTAGCTCATCCGTCGCTCGCGGACGTTGCGGATCCCCGCCGAGCGCCAAAGGGCGGGTAGGTCTGGCTCATCGCGTTCGAGCTGCTCGATGCTCGGGCCCAGGAACCGGCCGACCTCCTGCCAGGCGGGCGACACGGCGCGTCCCACCAGCGGCAGCCCCACCCGGGTGTAGGCGCGCCACGCGGTCCTCGGTGGCTCGGCCTGGGGGACCGCGAACTCGAGCATCCCGATCCGCCCGCCGGGACGAACGACTCGCGCCAGCTCGCGCATCGTCGCGGCGCGGTCGTCGACGTAGCGAAGCAGGTAGGTGAACGTAAGCGCGTCGAACTCGCCGTCGGCGAAGGGAAGCTGCTCCGCCTGTCCGTTGACGAGCTCGACGCGTTGCGCCAGGGTTGGGTCGCGGGCCAGCCGGGCTCGCGCGGCGGCGAGCATGTCGTCGCTCTGATCGAGCCCGACGACACGGCAGCCGCTGCGCTGGATCAGCTCGGCGGCGACCATCCCGGTTCCGGTGGCGACGTCGAGGACCCGCTGATCCGGACCGGCCGCGATCCCGCTGACCAGCGCGCGACGCCAGCGGGGATCCTGGCCGAAGCTCATCACCGCGCCGACGCGGTCATAACGCGATGGAAGGTCGGCGAACAACTCGAGCGCGTGGCTCTTACGCGGCGACCGGGGGCTGTCGGCGGGGGCTGGCACTGCTCGGTTTCCAAGCGTACGCGGTCGGGTTCGCCCCCTGGGCGGATATTGCGGCGCTAACGAATGGCCGCGGGCATCTGCACCGAGGCGACCGAATCGAGCTCATCGGGAGGGTCGCCCGGCAGCAGCCAGTCATCGCCGGTCCAGATCACGGCCGAACGCTCGGCGAGCTCACCGAGTGCCTTGGTCACCGTCGGGCGGCGGGCGGCCACCAGGTCGGCCAGCATCGAGTGGGTGAGGTACAGCGGGACGTGGACCCCGTCCTGGCGGACGGTCCCCCACCGGTCGGCGAGCTCCCAGAACAGCATGTGCAGACGCAGGTCGATTCGCGGTTGTTGGACGATCGCCATGTTCACGGCGATGTTCCGCGACCGGCGCAGCGCCCGGCCGAACAACGTCGACAGGACCTCCGGATACCGGGTGGCGTGAATCGCGAACTCGGTATCGAGCACCGCCAAGCGGCTGGGGCGCAGCGCCCTCCATTTGCCGGTGTGGGCGAGCGTCGTCGTGTCGTCCTCCTGCTGCCATGGCCGCAGCAGGTCGCCGTCACCGAGCAACTCGGCGCCGAACCGCCCGGCCACTCCGACCCGACGCACGAGCAGCCCGTCGAGCATCAGCAGCCCGATCCCGTAGTGCATCCCGTCGATGTCGTGGCGAGGGGACCAGGCGCCGACCGGGACGTGAATCGCGCGCGCGACGCACTCTCGCGTGGCTGTCGTCAACCGCTCCCCGCGCAGGCTGTGCGCAAGCTCCGCGTCCTCCAGCAGAACCTGACTTGTGTCAATCAGCACGTGATCCTTGATAACGCCCATTCAGTGTGTCTTCCCCGACTCAGCCATCCGGACTCACCAATCCTCAGCGGCTCGGACGCGACCCGCCCGGCTGGCCGGCCAGCCGGGCGTGTCTCGGTGTCGTCTCGGTTCGTGTTCAGGCCTCGACGTCGACCCGCTCGGAGGTGGACCGGGGCGTCGCCGCCGGCCGCTCGGCGCCGCGCTCGGATCGGATCGCCAGCAACGCGTCGATCGCGTTCAGGGCAGCCGTGTGCGTCGTGTCGCTGTGGCGGTTGATCGAGTGGACCGCATGCGTGCCCACCGACTCGAGCGAGGGGTGCCGGTGCTTGGCCAGCGCGCGCAGGCGCTCCGGGACCAGCCAGCGCGCCCACCCTGAGCGCTTGAACTGCTGGGCCCAGCCGGACAGAAGCTCGGCGCGCGCCCGCTGGATGTCGGCTGAGGTGCGGCTTCCCACGACCTTGGATGCGTACGCGTAGAGGTCCTGGCGACGGTCGTCGTCGATCGAGTCGTTGTATGCCCTCAAAAACGACGCGATCACCGGGCACACCGACGACGGATGATCGGTGAACGACTCGCCGGCGAGCATCGACGCCAGCTCCATCACGCATGCGCCGTCGTCGGGGGATGAGTGCTTGCCCTTGCCGAGCTTGATCGTTTGGTAGGTGACGGGAGACATCTGCCCCTTCCGTAAATCGTGCGTGGACTGCTACCGCTCAGGATGCCCACATTCGCGGCTTGTGATGCAACTACATCGTGAGGCGGGCGTGGTCAGCTGCGCTGGAGCTTCTGAAAGCCGGCGTCGAGCAGCTGTTCGGCCTGAGTGGTCCAGTTCTCGGAGTGCAGCAGGACCACGCCGAGCCAGTGGCGACCCCGCCGGGCCGTGGCCACGATGCACAACCCAGCCGGGTCGGTGAAGCCGGTCTTGACCCCGTCGATCCCCGGATATCGGCCGATCTCGAGGGGGTTGTTGTTATTCAGCCAGATCCGATGCGACTTGATCGGGAACGGCAGGACCGCGTTGCGGGTGCGGACGATCTTCGCCAGCAGCTTGTTCCGGAGCATCGCGTGAGCCAGCACGGCCAGGTCGGCGGCGCAGGAGTGGTTGCCGCGGTCCAGGATCCCCGACACGGTCGTGAAGTGTGTGCAGCTCAAGCCCATCTGGTGGGCCCGGTTGTTCATCATCGCCACGAACCGGGTCTGGCTCCTGGCGACGTGCAGGGCCAGAGCGATCGCCGCGTCGTTACCGGACGGGAGCAGCAGCCCGTACAGCAGCGGCCTCAGCGGGACGCGCTTGCCGACGGGCAGCTCGCCCACGCCGGACCCGGTGAAGCGCGTCGCCTCACGGGTGATCAGTACGTGGGCGTTCGGCTTGGCCTTGTCGACCACCACGAGCGCGGTCATCATCTTGGTGAGGCTCGCGATCGGCAGCTGCTGACCTGGATTGCGCTCCCACATCACCCGGCCGTCGTGGACGTCGAACAGCAGCCCGCTGGTCAGCTTGCCCTTCACGACGCGGCCCTGCAGGCGCTGGGCCGAGGGTGCGAGCGCGACACCGTATTGCGGCCGGGCCGGGGCGTGGGGGGTGGGCGGACGGGGCGTCGGCGTCGTCGCGGCATCGCCGACAGTGCCCGGGTCCGAGGCGCCCGGCGCCATCAGAAACAGCGCAGCGGCGACGGCCAGCCCGACGCCGAGAACCCCGATAGCGGCCCACTTCGGCCAGCGCCGAGGCGGCCTGGGAGGGCGCCGGCGACGGCGGGCCTGCTCCCGGTGGCGCCGACGGGCCTCGCGGGCACGGCCCTCCTCGAGCACGTATCTGGGCGCGCTCATTGCGGGGGTCGTTGTCCGAGCGCGCCCACGATGCCGACCATGATTACCACGAGCAGCAGCACGGCGACGATCCCGATTGGCGTGACTCCGTTGTTCACGATGTCCATCACGGTCAAAACGCCCAGCCCGACGATGAACACCAGCGCGATTGCGAAGACGACGAGTCGCACCCGATCAGGACACCGCGGAGGTCGGCGGCACCTGCTTGCGCCGGTGTGCCAGCAGCCGAATCGTCAACAGCCCGAATACGAATCCGCCAAGCTGGGCGAGGTAAGCGGCGCCGCCGCCACTCCCGGTCGGGTTGGTCAAGTCGAAGATGCTGAACAGAGCCTGCATGACGAACCAGGACCCCAACATCCACAGCGCCGGCAGTTCGATCACCGTGAAGAACAGGATGATGAACACCACGGTCAGCACCCGCGCTCGCGAATACAGCAGGATGTAGCCCCCCAGCACAGCGGCGATCGCGCCCGACGCGCCGACGGTCGGCGCGGTCGAGTCCGGGTCGATCGCGACGAGGAGCGCCAGCGCGACGATCCCTCCCACCAGGTAGAAGCCGATGAACCAGACCGGACCCATCGAGTCTTCGACGGTGTTGCCGAAGATCCACAGGAACAGCATGTCCCCCGCGATCTGTAACAGCGACGAGTGCATGAACATCGCTGTGAACACCGTCTGCCAGGCGGGAATCGTGTCCACCGCGCCGACGGCGCGTGCGCCGGAATGCGTCAGCGAGTACGGGATCGCCCCGTACTTGAGGATCACATGGGCGTCGGGACCGCTCCACAGCGATCCGCCGTGCCAGATCGCGACGACGTACACGACCACGTTGGCGACCAGCAACCCGAGCGTGACGAACGGGAATCGGTCCGTCGGGATGTTGTCCTTGATCGGGAACATCAGTGGTTCCCGCCGTAGATCCGGTCCCACCGAGAGTGGTGCTGGCCGGATGGCTGGCGAGGACGCAGGAGGCGTGGCGCAGCGGAGCTGCGCGAGCCTCCGAGGACGAAGTCAGACGCCGGCCGGTGCCGCTCGAATGGGACTGTATCTGCGGCGGGGAGCACTTCGCGCTGATCGTCGCCGATCGGGAGGCGGAGGGCTGGCTGCGCGGGCCGCGGCTACTACGCCGGAGCGACCGGAGCGCCCGCGGCCGTCAGCCGCCAGGGCTGCTCGGGCGGGCCGTCCAGCGCGAACGTCCAGTGCTCGGTGAAGCCGATCTCGCGCGACCGGCTGCCCGCGACCACCGACGTGGTGGCGCGGTCCTCGACGTAACGGCGGCCCATCAGGTCCACCTCGATCGACATCGTCGGCGGGGTCGCCCCGGCGTCGAGGCCGATTACGCGGATCCGCTTCACCTTGGGCCCGCGGACGACCAGCCGGGTGGATGCGCCCCCGGGATGCAGCAGCTCGCTGACCGCCGCGCGGCTGGCGATCGCCTGCAGCGGCCCGTCGACGCCGTCGACCGCCTCGGCCCACGCGTCCACCGCGCGCCGGGCGGCGACCTCGAGTACGTCGGGCGCGAACCGGCCGTCGGCCACGCTCAGGTCCATGGCCGCGGCGTGCGCGTCGCCGTCGAACTGCAGATCGGCGACCTCCGCGACGCTGGTTCCCTCGGGAACGGCGTCGGCGACGGCGCCCTCGACCAGGGACTGGTCGCGCATCGTCCGCTCGTCGGCGTAGGCGCTGGCCACGATCTCGTCGTCGAGCGCGTGGGCGCCCTCGGCGCCCTGCTCGATCGACACCAGCATCCAGCCCGAGCCACGCTTGCGCAGCGTCCAGAACTCGCGCAGCTGGACGATCTCGCGGAACTCGCCGGTACGGTTGACGTGGTTGCCGGCACGGTCCTCGACGTAGTCTCTGACCTTGGCTTCGATCCGCACGACGACGCGGTCGGTGGTGTCGCCGCGGTGGATCAGGCCGACGTATTCGACGCTCGGGTCGCCCAGCGGCTTGACTCGGTTACGCCAGCCGCGACGGTCGAGGTCGTCGAGGCGACGCTCCCACTCGTTGAGCAGATCGGGCGCGACCAGCCGGGTGAGCGTCGCGCGGTCGTTGGCGTCCCACGCAGCCTGGACATCGAGGAACAGCCGCGCCGCGGCGGGCCGAACGGCGTCGGGCGCGAACGCCGGATCCTCCTCGGCGGCCTCGGCCGCGGCGAGTTCGACACGGCGCTGACGGTGGGCGGTGCGGCTGCGCTGCGGGCGGCCCTGGTCGTGACGGGCGGCCCAGAAGCCGCCCATCCGGCGCCCGCTCACCCGGGTGATGACGAACCAGACCAGGAACAGGCCGAGCAGCACCAGCGCGCCAAGCCCGTGGCCGAGGACTGCGATCCGGAACAGCAGCTGGAACAGGATGAACAGCCCGGCGCCACCACCGCCGCCGCCACCACCGCCGCCCTCGCCACCGCCGCTGAAGCCGGCGGAGCCGCCGCCCGCCGCGGCGAGCGCGTCGGGGGCGAGCATCAGGGCCGCGGTCAGGACCGCGAGCGTGGTGATCAGCAGGATGCGGCGGCGACGCGGGGTCATGCGCTGACTGCCTCTCTCAGCGGGCCGGTGCCCGGCTCGTCCTGGGGTACGTGCTGGTCGGCGTGGTAGCTCGACCGCACCAGCGGCCCGGCGGCGACGTGGTCGAAGCCGAGCTCGTACGCGGCCGTCTCAAGCGCCTTGAACTCGTCGGGGTGCCAGTAGCGGACGATCGGCAGATGGTTCTCGGTGGGGCGCAGGTACTGCCCGACGGTGAGGACCTGGACGTGGTGCTCGCGCAGGGTGCCCAGCGCATCAACCATCTCTTCAAATGACTCGCCGAGCCCCACCATCAGTCCGGACTTGGTGACGACCTCGTCGCCGGCCATGTCCTTGGCGGTGCGCAGGACCCGGCAGGAGCGCTCGAACTTCGAGCCGCGGCGGGCCAGCGGGTAGAGGCGGGGGACGACCTCCACGTTGTGGTTGAAGACGTCGGGTCTTTCGGCGATCACCTTGGCCAACGGCATCTCCTCGCCGCGAAAGTCCGGGGTGAGCACTTCGACCTTGCAGCGCGGGGCCTGACGGCGGATCTGCCGGATCACGCCGACGAACGCCGAGGCGCCGTAGTCGGGCAGGTCGTCGCGGTCGACGCTGGTGATCACCGCGTGCCGCAGACCCATCCTGGCGACGATCTGGCGACCCGGGCGGGCTCGAGCGGGTCGTTCCAGGTCGGCTTGCCGGTCTTGACATTGCAGAAGCCGCAGCGGCGCGTGCAGGTGTCGCCGAGGATCATGAACGTGGCCGTGCCCCGCTGCCAGCACTCGCCGATGTTCGGGCACGCTGCCTCCTGGCAGACCGTGTGCAGGTTCTCGGACTTGATCAGGGTCTGCAGCTCCCGGTAGCGCGGGCCGCCCGGGGCGGGGACCTTGAACCAGGGTGGCTTGCGGCTGCGGTGGGGCTGGACCTCGGGGCCCAGCACGGTCAGCACGTCGGCGATCCCGCCGGGGTTGGATCGGGCTCTGGTTGCGCGCTGAGGATGATCCACAGGTTTAAGGCTAGCGCTGCGCAGAGTTGTTGCTCGGCGTTACCCACGTGTCACGGGATCCGCGGGACGATGGGCGCGTGGAGTCCGGTGGCAGCGCTTGGGATGGGGGTGGACGTTTTAACGAAGCAGGGCTTCGCTTAAACGTCCACCATGGGGTCGATCTGGCCATCGCCGAGCTGGGTGCTCGGCAGCACGCCATCGTCGAGTTGCCGCAGCTGTGCGAGCTGGGCCTGTCGGCCAGGGCGATCCAGCTTCGTACGGCCTGCGGGCGGCTTCATCGCATCTACCGCGCCGTCTACTCGTTGATCCCTCGCGAGCTCCTCACCCGGGACGGCGCCTTCATGGCCGCGGTGCTTGCCTGCGGCCCAGACGCGGTCCTCTCATACCGCTCCGCGGCGGCACTCCACGAGCTCCGGCGCTCAGACCGCGCCAGCGTCGACGTCACGATCCCGCAGCGCTCGCCGCGCAAGCACCCCGGCATCGACCTCCACCGCTCGATCACGCTCACCCCCGAGGACAGCACCCGGATCCGCAACATCCCGTGTACGACGATCTCCCGGACTCTGTTGGACCTCGGCCAGGTGGTCAACCGCCGCGAGGTCGCCCGGGCATGCGACCAGGCTGAGATCCTCGACGCGTTCGACCTCCACGAGCTGCTGGACCAAATCGATCGCAACCTCCCGCGCCTCGCGGCCAAGCGCCTGCGCGCGGTGCTCGACGAGCACTACGTCGGGTCCACGCCCACCTGGAGCCGGCTCGAGGAGGAGTTCATCGCTCTGTGCCGCGACGCCCACCTGCCGCTGCCCGAGGTAAACGTCTGGGTAACCCCCGACGACGAGGAGCCGTGGTCGATCCGCGCGGATTTCGTGTGGCGCGAGCAGCGCCTGATCGTCCAGACCGACGGCCGCGAGACGCACCGCACCGCGCAGGCGTTCGAGCACGACCGCCGCGAGGACCAGCGGCTGGTCGCCGCCGGCTGGACGGTGATCCGCACAACCTGGCGCCAGGTCACCCGCCGCCCGCGCGAGGTGGCGAGGACGATCTCGAGGCTATTGCGGAATTAGGATCCCGAGCCGGGACTCGAGCTGGGCCAGGCTCATGAGCCGCTGCCGACGCCCCAGCGCCTGAGCCACCTGCCAGGCCGCGCGCTTACGGAAGCAGTGCATCTGCCCGGCCCCTCGCCCGGTCTCCTTGATCAACGAGGTCATCCGCACTCCGTCCAGGCCGCAGGCGACGACCCATTCGAACGGCTGCATGTCGTTCTCGACGTTGACCGCAAACCCGTGGGTGGTGACCCCGCGAGACAGATGGACGCCGATCGAGGCGATCTTGCGGTCCTGGACCCATACGCCCGGTGTAGTCGGGCCCTTCGTCGGGCCGGGCCCGGGCCATGCACGCCCTCCTCGGCCAGCGCCGCCACCAGCGCCAGCTCGAGCTTGCGAACGTAGGCGACCACGTCGTCGACCCGGACGATCGGATAGCCGACCAGCTGACCGGGGCCGTGGTAGGTGACCTTGCCGCCGCGGTCGGTCTGGATCACGTCGATGCCCTGCGCTCGGTACCAGTCCTCGCCCATCGGCAGCTCGCCGGGGCCCGACCGCCGGCCACGCGTGTAGACCGGCGGGTGCTGGAGCGTGAGCAGCACGTCGGGGATCTCGTCCGCCTGGCGCGCGGAGCGGATCCGCTCCTGCAGATCGAGCGCCTCCAGGTAGTCGAGGACCCCCAGATGGCAGACCCACAGCTCGGGGACGCTCACCCCACCGCCTCCAGGTGGCGCTTGACCGACGCCAGGAACTGAGCCGACAGGGCGCCGTCGAGCGCCCGGTGGTCCCAGCTGAGGCCGAGGATCGTCATCGGCCGGATCGCGATCGAGTCGTTGCCGTCGGCATCGGTCACCACCACCGCTCGCTTCACGACGGCCTCGAAGTCGAGGATCGCGACCTGCGGCTGGTTGATGATCGGCGTCGCCATGATCGACCCGTACTGACCGGGATTGGTGATCGTGAACGTGCCGCCCTGAACCTCGTCGGGCTTGAGTTCCCGCGCACGCGCGCGCCGGGCGAGATCCTTGATCCGCCCGGCAAGGCCCTCGACCGACAGCTCGTGTGCGCGCTGCACCACCGGGACGATCAGGCCGTCGTCTCCGAGCGACACCGCGATCCCGAGGTTGACGTCGCGATGACGCGTGTAGCGCTCACCCTCGAGCCACGCGTTCAAAGCCGGATGCTCGCGGAGCGCATCGATGCACGCCCGCGCGACGAACGCCAGCGCGGTCACGCCGAGCCGGGAGCGGGCGGCCTCGACCCGGCTCATGTCGACCTCGATCCACGTCGTGCAGTGCGCGGCGGTGTCCAGCGAGCGCTTCATGTGCTCGCCGATCTGACGGCGCATCCGAGACAGCTGGCCGCCGTCGTCCACTGGCACTGGGCCGGTGTCCACCGGCACTGGGCCGGCGTCCACCGGCACCGGGTCGGGCCGGTATGGGCTCTCGATGTGCAGCGGGGGCTCGGCGGCCGCCCGCTCGGTGTCGACCGCCCCGGACTCCAGGAACGCGAGCACGTCCTGCTTGCGGACGCGACCACCGCGGCCGGTGCCGGGCACCTGCGAGAGGTCGACGCCGTGCTCGGAGGCGATCCGCATCACGACGGGGGAATAGCGCCGGCCCTCGCCCCGCGCGGCGGCGCCGTTGACGGCCGGCGCCGAACGCGACGGCTGCGGTTCTACCTCGGGGACCTCGGGCTCGGGCGGCGCATCGGCGACGGGGGCCGCGGATGGACCGTCCGAACCGGCAGCGGCCGAAGCCTCGGACCCCACCGCGATCCGGGCCAGCACGGTCCCGACCGACACCGTCTCGTCGACCGGCACCACGATCTCGGCGATGATCCCCGTGACGGGCGCCGGTACCTCGGTGTCGATCTTGTCGGTGGTGATGTCACAGATCGTGTCGTCGGCGGCGATCCGGTCGCCCACCTCAACGCGCCAGCCCACGATCGTCCCCTCGGCCACCGATACGCCCATCTGGGGCATGGTGACGTCGACGAGCGTGGCGCCGTGGGCGTCAGTAGGCGAGGAGCTCACGGCAGGCCTCCTTCACGCGGTCGACTGACGGGAGCACGGCCGCCTCGAGCGGCGGCGAGAATGGGATCGGCACGTCGGGGGTGGCCACCCGAACCACTGGCCCGTCCAGGTCCTCGAAGCCCTTCTCGGCGATCAACGCCGCAACCTGGGCCCCAGCCGCACAGGTCGAGTTGGCCTCGTCGAGGATCACCACCTTCGAGCAGCGAGCCACCGAGTCGAGAATCGCCTGCTCGTCGAGAGGGACCAATGACCGGAGGTCGAGCACCTCGACCGACGCGCCGTCGATGTCCTCGGTGGCCTCCAGCGCGGTGTGGACCATCGCGCCGTAGGCGATCACCACCAGCTCGGTGCCGTCTCGCGCCGCGCGCGCGGTCATCGGCGTTTCGTAGATCCCGTCGGGCACCTCGCCCTTGACCCGGCGGTACAAGTGCTTGTGCTCCATGTAACAGACGGGATTCGGATCGCGCACCGCGGTGTGCAGCAGCCCCTTGGCGTCCTCGGCCGTGGACGGCGCCACAACCTTGATTCCCGGCGACTGCATGAACCACGCCTCGGGGTTCTGGGAGTGAAACGGGCCGCCGGAGAAGCCTCCGCCGGACGGCAGGCGCACCGTGATCGGGACGGCCAGCCCCTGCCGGTAGTGCATCTTGCCGGCGACGTTGACCAGCTGGTCAAAGCCGCAGGAGATGAAGTCCGAGAACTGCATCTCGCACACGGGGCGCATCCCGACGACCGCGGCTCCAATTGCGGTGCCGATGATCCCCGACTCGGCCAGCGGCGTGTCCATCACCCGATCGGGCCCGAACTCCTCGATGAACCCATCGGTGACCTTGAAGGCGCCGCCGAAGACGCCAATGTCCTCGCCCATCATCAGCACTCGCTCGTCGTCGCGCAACTCGTCGAGCAGCGCCGAGGAGATCGCCTGCAGATAGGTCAGCGTCGCCATCACGCCACCGTCCCACTGGTAAACCCGCTCCAACGAGCGACTCCGTCGCTCAGCGGCTCGGCCTCGCCCTCGCAGAACACGCCGTCGGTGACGCCGGACGGGTCGGGCATCGGCGACGCCAGCGCCTCCTCGGCAGCGGCGTCGATCTCAGCGCGAATCGCGCTGCGCAGCTCGTCGACGTCCACGCCGACCTCGCGCAGGCGAGCCTCCTGACGCTCGACGGGATCGCGCTTGCGCCACTCCTCGACCTGCTCCTTGGGCACGTACTTCATGTCGTCGTGGGCGGCGTGGCCGTGCATCCGCATCGTCACGGCTTCGATCAGCGTCGGCCCGTCGCCGTTGATGGCCCGCTCGCGGGCCGCGCGGGTGGCCTCGAACATCGCGTCGGCGTCGTTGCCGTCGACGGTCAGGCCGGTGAACCCGTAGGCGGTGGCGCGCTGGACCGGATCGACGGCGAACTGCTTGTCGAGCGGCGTCGAGTACGCGTACTGGTTGTTCTCCAGGACGAACACCACCGGCAGTTTCTGGACCCCGGCCCAGTTCATAGCCTCGTGGAAGTCGCCCCGCGAGGTCGAGCCGTCGCCGAACCATGTCAACGCACAGCGGCGCTCGCCGCGGAGCTTGAACGCCATCGCCATCCCGGTTGCGACCAGCATCATGTCGGGCAGCATCGACACCATCCCGACGCAGCCGAGATTGCGGTCACCGAAGTGGACGTTGCCGTCACGACCGGCGGTGATCCCGGCGGCGCGGCCCATGTACTGGGCCAGGATCCGAGCCGGCGTGACGCCGCGAATGATGTGAGCGGCCAAGTCGCGGTGCAGGATGCACAGCCGGTCCTCGGCGGCCATCGCGAACGCGGCGCCGGCTGACACCGCCTCCTGTCCGTAGCCGTCGTAGAACGAGCCCGGGACCTTGCCCTGCCGGTACAGGGTCATCGCGCGTTCCTCGATTCCGCGCATCAGCAGCATCGCTCGGAGCAGCCAAACGCGATCGTCGAGCGTGAGGTGCGCGGTCGCGCTGTCGGCAGCGCCGGAGGCCGGCTCAGCCATCGGAGTAGCCATCTGGGTGCTTCCCTTTCGTTCCGCGGGCCGGAGCGGGATCTCCGCCGGCCCTCTCCTTGGGCCTCGCCGGGATCGCCGGCTCGGCCCCTCGATCGGGCTGGGGACGAGCTTACTCCTCCGCCCGGCCTCGCCATTGCGCTCCTTTACCCTTGGGTTCATGGACGGTGCCTGGCTGCACCGGATGCGGTGGCGACGCCGCGGCGCGTGGTTGTGGCCGGCCTTCGCCGCCCTGACGGTCGTCGACGCGGTGATCGGGCACCTCCTCCCGCCGGCGGGCGACAGTCAGACGCTGGTCGCCGCAGGCCTGCTCGCGCTGGTCCTGAATCTGATCGCTGTAATCCTTCTGTCGCGGCCATTCGGCGCGTTGCTACGCCGGGTCCGCGGCGACCTGCCGTCGATCGTCGCTCGCGACTACGCGGGCACGTGCGTGGTGACGGTGATCGCGGTCGGCTTGCTGGTAGCCGGCCTCGCCCACCGCCCGTCGCTGATCGCCCGCCGCAACACGATGCAGGACGCGATCGCCCGCGCGCAGGCGTACATAGGCGACCGCGCGCCCGCGGAGTTCCGGCGAAACGTCCGGTACGTCGACACGTTCGCGATTCAGCCCGGAAGCATCTACCGCACGTGTGTGCCCAGCGACACCCGGCAGCGCAACTACTGCGTGATCGTCAAGACCAAGCTGCCGTTCAGCCGCTCGGTGAGCTTTGCCGGTTATGAGTCCAACGAGGTGATGGAGAGGGGGACGAGCTAGCGGAATTGATAGCCGTAGTGACCGATTGGTTACCGCCGCTGTGGATCCTTGCCGCGTTCCCAGAACGAGGCGAGGCACGCAATGCACACCAGGCGACAGCTCGAGCTCCAGACCGCTCCGACACCGCAGACAACCCGTACCAGCCGGCGACAGCGACGCAAGCAGCGCGAGTTGGTCCAGTCGCTGCACGTCGTGGCTCGGAAGGCCACCGGCAGGAGCGTCCGCCGTCACGAGCTGCTGTTGGTCGACCGTGCGGCGGCGATGAGGACCACCGTGCTCGAGATCGCCGCCGTGCTCGATCAGGCAACGGCGCCCGACCCGCGGGCCTGCGCCGAGTTGGACGAGCTGCTGCGAAACGGCTGCACGAGCCCGCTCTATAACCGCGACGTCCACGTCTCCGAGCTGTACGCCACGCTCGATTTCGTGGCAGGCCGCCTGGCGGCTTGACTTCGGTCTGGCACCCCCTTGACTTAGAGCGCGCTCTAAGTCCTAAGCTCGATCAGGTTGTCCTCTGAAACGGCCACCAGCCTGACGATCGCCGACGCGGCCCGCGTGACCGGCGTCAGCGCACACACGCTGCGCTACTACGAGCGCGCGGGACTGATCGACGGCGTCGACCGGGCCGGCTCGGGCCACCGCCGCTACAGCGAATCCGACATCGCGTGGATCGAGGCGCTTCAGTGCCTGCGCGCCACCGGGATGCCGATCCGGCAGATCCGGCGCTACGCCGAGCTGGTTCGCGAGGGGGACGGCAACGAAGCGCAGCGGCTCGAGCTGCTGCGCGAGCACCGTGACTACGTGCGAGCTCGGCTTGACGAGGTGCTCCGGCATCTCGACTTCGTCGAGCACAAGATCGAGAAATACGAGGAGAAACTCCGATGAACACCAGAAAGCTTGGGAGCCACGGCCTGGAAGTATCGGCCCAGGGGCTCGGCTGCATGGGCATGTCATGGGCCTACGGAGCGGGCGATGAGCAGGGCGGGACCGACACGATCCACCGCGCGCTCGAGTTGGGCGTCACGTTCTTCGACACGGCCGAGGTGTACGGGCCGTTCGTCAACGAGGAGCTGGTCGGCCGCGCGTTGGCCGGCCGTCGCGACGCGGTCCAGATCGCGACCAAGTTCGGGTTCGCGATCGATCCCGACAACCCCCGGCGACGCGGGCTCGACGGCAGCCCCGATAACGCCCGGCGCGCGCTCGAGGGCTCGCTCAAGCGGCTCGGGACCGACTACGTCGACCTCTACTACCAGCACCGGATCGATCCGAACGTGCCGATCGAGGAGACGGTCGGGGCGCTCGCGGAGCTGGTGACCGCCGGCAAGGTCCGCTACATCGGCCTGTCGGAGGCGTCGCCGGAGACGATCCGCCGCGCGCACGCCGTGCATCCGCTGACCGCGGTCCAGAACGAGTACTCGCTATGGACCCGCGATCCGGAGGACGCGGTGATCCCGACGTTGCGGGAGCTTGGCATCGGCCTGGTCGCATACTCGCCGCTGGGCCGCGGCTTCCTGACCGGCCAGATCCGCTCGATCGACGATCTGCCCGAGGACGACTGGCGGCGCACCAACCCGCGCTTCCAGGAGCAGGCCCTGAGGGACAACATCCACCTGGCCGACGAGGTCCGCAAGCTCGCCGAGCAGCGCGGCATCACCCCGGCGCAGCTGGCGCTGGCGTGGGTCGCGGCCAAGGGCGAGGACATCGTGCCGATCCCCGGAACCAAGCGGGTGAAGTATCTCGAGGACAACGTCGCGGCCACCGACGTCGAGCTCTCGGCGCAGGATGTGACGGCGCTCGACCAGGCGGTCGCGCACGAGTCGGTCGTCGGCAGCCGCTACGCGGAGGCCGAGATGACGTTCCTGAACAACTGATCGCCCCATAGCCGCGACTGAACGCGAGTCCCGAGCCGGGTCTACTCTGCGGCTGTGAGCCGCAAGCAGATCGTGCTCGTGTCGAGCATCCTCGGCTCGGGCATCGTGTTCCTCGACGGCACGGTCGTGAACGTCGCGCTGCCGTCGATTCGCGCTGACCTCCACGGCAACCTTGCCGACCAGCAGTGGATCGTCGAGGCGTACTTGCTCACGCTGTCGTCGCTGCTGCTGGTGGGCGGGTCGCTGGGAGATCTGCTCGGCCGGCGGCGCGTGTTCTCGGCCGGGTTGATCGGCTTCGGGGTGTGCTCGCTGCTGTGCGCGATCGCCCCGACCAACGGCTTTCTGATCGGCGCCCGCGCGGTTCAGGGCATCGCCGGCGCGCTGCTGGTGCCGAGCACGCTGGCGATGATCATGGACACGTTCGAGGACGAGGAGCGGGCGGCCGCGATCGGGACCTGGACGGCCTGGACGGGCATCGCCACCGTGATCGGGCCGCTCGGTGGCGGCGCGCTGATCGAGGTTGCCTCGTGGAGGTGGATCTTCGCGATCAACCTGGTTCCGGTGGTGATCACGCTGATGCTGCTCAGCCGGCTGCCAGCCGACACGCGCGAGCCCGGACACGTCGACGTGGTCGGCGCGACCCTGTGCGCGTTCGGCCTGGGCGGTCCGGTGTTCGCGCTGATCGAACAGCCGAACTACGGATGGAGCGACCCTCGAGTGGCGATCCCGCTGATCGGCGGGATCGCGCTGTTCTGTGCCTTCCTGGCCTGGGAGCACCGCAGTCCTGCGCCGATGATGCCACTGGTCCTGTTCAAGGTCCGTAACTTCGCGGTTGGGAACCTGACCACGCTCGCGCTGTACGGCGGGCTGGGCGTCGCCACGTTCTTCCTGGTGCTGTTCCTGCAGCAGGTCGGTGGCTACACGCCGCTCGAGGCCGGGCTGTCGCTGCTGCCGATCACGATCATCACGTTCCTGTTGGCCCGCCGTTTCGGCGTGCTCGCTGACCGGATGGGTCCGCACCTGTTCATGGGCGGAGGCCCGATCGTCGCCGGGATCGGCCTGCTGCTGCTGGCTCGCACCGATGCCAGCGCCAATTATCTGACGATGGTGCTGCCGGGCGTCGCGGTGTTCGGCCTGGGGCTGGCGGCGACCGTCGCGCCGCTGACGGCAACCGTGCTCTCGTCGGTCCCGAAGGGCCACGCCGGCGTCGCCAGCGGAGTCAACAACGCGGTCTCGAGAGTGGCGAGCCTGCTCGCGATCGCCGCGCTGGGGGCGGTGGTCGCGGGGAGCTTCGGCAGCCGGCTCGACAACGACCTCGCTCATCGCGTCCTCAGCCCCCCAGCCAAGGCCGCCGTCGCCACCGCCCGCACCCGCCCGCTGGTGATCGACGCGAGCGCGGTGCCCGCGCCCCAGCGAGCGACCGTGCGCGAGGCGCTGGTCGACTCATCGGTCCACTCGTTCCGACTCGGCATGATGATCGCCGCGGCGCTGGCGATCCTCGGTGGCATCGTCGCGCTGATCGGGATCACTAACCCGCGCGGCCGCGTGCGTTGCGCCGACTGTCCGGGTGGCGCGTTGCCCGCGGGCGCGGCCACGAGCGAGCAGCCGCAGCCGGCCTGAGCACGGGCTCGGCACGGCCTCGGCACGGCGGGCGGATAGGGTGGGCCGCATGCCCCAGCCGTTCGTCGCGCTCGTCACCGGAGCCTCCAGTGGGATTGGCGAGGCGACCGCGCGGCGCCTGGCTCGCGAGCCCGGGGCCCGACTGGTGCTGGTGGCGCGCCGCGACCAGCGGCTGCACGCGTTGGCAGACGAGCTGGGGGGAGCGGCCGTGGTTGCGGTCGATCTGACGTCGCCGGAGGCCCCCGAAGCCGTCCGCGCCGCAATCGAGCGCGACCACGGCGAGCTGCACCTGCTGGTCAACAACGCCGGCGCCTCGTGGCGGGGGAGCTTCGGCGACGCCGGGTGGGACAACGTCGAGCGACACATGAAGCTGAACTTCGAGGCGCCGGTGAAGCTGACCGAGGCGCTGATGCCGCTGCTGCGCCGGACCGCGGCGGCCAAGGGCGATCGACGGGTCGCGATCGTCAACGTCGCCAGCACTGCAGCCCGCGTGTCCCGGCCCGGGGCCGGCGGGTATTCGGCCAGCAAGTTTGCGCTCGTCGGATGGAGCGACGCGCTGCACGCCGAGGAGTCCCCCAATCGGGTTCACGTCGGTCTGGTGCTGCCCGGGTACGTCGCCACCGAAGGCTTTCCGGCCACCGAGATCCGCGCGAAGGCCCTCACCCGGTGGATTGTGGCCAGCCCCGCCACCGTGGCCGAGGCGATCGTCGAGGCCGGGCCCGGCGGCAAGGCGGAGCGCTACGCGCCACGGCCGTACTTCCTGGCCGCGGCTGCGCGCCTATTGGCACCTGCGCTGGTTCGCCGCGTCACTCGCGGTGGTGCCTTCACGACGGCGACCGGCTCGGCCGCTGGTCGCTAAGCCGCGCGGTCCTCGGCGCCGGCGGCGTCCGCCTTCTCGATCGCGATCTCATCGAACAAGACTCGCAACCGGTCCAGGACGGTTGCCGCCACCACCAGCTCCTGCTCGGTGAACTGACCCAGAGCCGCGCGCCAGTGAGGCTCAAAGCGCGCTCGCCGCGCCTCGACCAGCTCATTCCCGCGGTCGGTCAGCGACGTCAGCACGACGCGCCGGTCGCGTTCTGACCGCTCCCGCACGACCAAGCCCGCAGCCGCCAAGCCCTCGAGCATCTCAGTCGTGGAGGCCGGGCTGAGCTCGGCGAGCTCGGCCAAGTCGCTGGTCGGCATCGCGTCCTGGAAGCGCATGCAGAACAGCAGGCTGTACTGAGCGTCGGAGAGCTCACCCGGGCGGTGGGACTCGCGTCCGCGCAGTCGGCGGACGGCCGCCATCGCGCCCTTGAACGAGCGGGCCAGCTGCTCGTCAGGTTTCAGGTCGCTCACGCCGCGATCGCCTCCGCCTCGGCCAAAGCCTCACGCTCGGTCTCGGTCTCGCCCGCTGCGGCCTTCTCGGCCCGGGCCTGACGCTCGGCGCGGACGAGGATCACGCAGGGAATGATCGCCAGCGCGGTCAGCCCGGCCGCGACCCAGAACGCCGTGCCGTAGGCAGACGCCTGGGCGCTGAGCGTGTCGGCGCCGGTGAGCGCGCGCTGGAGCACGACCGCGAGCACGGCGGTTCCGATCGAACCGCCGACCCGCTGCAACACGTTGAGCTGTGGCGTCGCGTGCGACAGCTCGGAGCGGTCCAGCGCCGCGAACGCCGCGGCCATCGCCGGCATGAACGCAAACCCGATGCCCATGCCGCGCACGAACATCGCCACCGACAGGTACAGCACCGAGGTGTGGGCGCCGATCAACCCGAACGGGACCGTCGCCAGGGTGGTCACGATTACCCCGAACAGCGCCAGCGGCCCGCCGCCGAGGCGGTCAGACAGCCTGCCGGCGAGCGGCATCACCAATGCCATCCCGAGCCCCTGGGGCGCGGTCAGCAGCCCGGTGTCGACGACGCTCTCATGGCGAACCCCCTGCCAGTACAGCGGTAGCAGGATCATGCCGCCGAACAGCGCGGCGCCGAGGCAGAACATCGCGAACGATGCCGAGGAGAACGTCGGTCGGCGGTACAGCCGCACGTCGAGCAGCGGGTACTTGGCCCGCAGCGCGTGGAACACGAACGACGCGATCAGCACCAGGCCGAGGATGATCGGGACCACGACCTTCACCGAGGTGAAGCTGCCAGTGGTGCCGATCTCGGCCAGGCCGTAGGTCAGCAGCGGCAGGCCGGTGGCCATCAGCGCCAGGCCGCGGTAGTCGAGTGCGTTCGTCGGCTGACGCTCGACGGTTGGCAGGATCCGCAGGGCCGCGATCACGGCGATGATCCCAATCGGGACGTTGACGTAGAAGATCCAGCGCCAGCTCATGTTGTCGAGGATCAGACCGCCGATCGTGGGCCCGAAGATCGGCGCGAGCATCGCGGGGACTGCGACGATGCTCATCACGCGGCCCATCCGCTTTGGCCCTGCAGCCTCGGCCATCATCAGCTGGCCGATCGGCAGGATCATGCCGCCGCCGAGGCCCTGGATCACGCGGAACAGGATCAGCTCGTTGGTCGAGGTGGCCAGGCCACACAGGGCCGAACCGAGCGTGAACAGCACGAGCGACACGATGTAGACCTGCTTGGCGCCGAACCGGCGGGCGGCCCATCCGGTGACGGGGATCACGGCCGCGAGCGCCAGCATGTAGCCGGTCACAACCCACTGGATCTGGGCGATCGTGCTATGCAGCTCGCGACTGAGCGTGTCCAGCGCGACGTTGACGATCGTCGTGTCGAGGATCGACATGATCGAACCGACGATCACGACGGCGCTGATGCGCCAGACGTAGGCGTCGATGCGATCGCTTGAGGTTGCAGACATAGGTTGAGTTCTCAGTCGTGGACGGAAATAGCTTGGACCCTAAAGATTAGGACCCGAAGCATAATCTGTCAACGCGGGTCCCGGCGATCCCAAGGCAGCCCCTACTCCCGAGCCCCGGCCGTCTATCTTCAGTTGAGATGACCACTTTTGCCGACCTCCGGCTGGATCAGGACCTGCTCGACGCGGTCGCCGACGTCGGCTACGAGTCGCCCAGCCCGATCCAGGAGGAGGCGATCCCGCCGCTACTCGAAGGGCTGGACGTGATCGGTCAGGCGCAGACCGGCTCCGGCAAGACAGCGGCGTTTGGGCTGCCGATGCTGCAGTACGTCGACCCGAGCGAGCCTGAGGTGCAGGCGATCGTGCTGACGCCGACTCGCGAGCTGTGCATCCAGGTCACGCAGGCCCTGCGGACCTACGGGCGACGCAAGGGCGTCGACGTCGTCGCAGTGTTCGGCGGCGCCCCGATCCGCTCCCAGACGGCCCAGCTTCGCGCGGGCGGCCACATCGTGGTCGGCACCGTCGGGCGGGTCAAGGACCTGATCTCGCGACACTCGCTGTTGCTCAATGCGTGTCGGTTCGTGGTGCTCGACGAGGCCGACGAGATGCTCGACCTCGGCTTCCTGGAGGACGTCGAGCGGATCCTGTCGCTGACTCCCTCCAGTCGCCAGACAGCGCTGTTCTCGGCGACGATGCCGCCCGCGATCCGACGTCTCGCCGAGCGGTATATGTACGACCCGGTCACGATCAGGGTCGCGACGGCGACGCTGACGGTGGACACCGTCGAGCAGTTCGCCCTCGAGGTCAAGCCGCGCGAGAAAGCCGACCAGCTGGTCGAGGTGCTCGAGGCCGAGCGGCCAGAGCAAGCGATCGTGTTCGTGCGGACGAAGATCCGCACCGACCAGCTGTACCGCACGCTGCGCGACCGCGGGATGAACGTCAAGGCGCTGCACGGCGACATGACCCAGGGCGCGCGCGACGGCGTGATGATCTCGTTCAAAGACGGCCGCTTGCCGCTGCTCGTCGCCACCGACGTGGCGGCGCGCGGCCTGGACATCACGGGCATCTCGCACGTGATCAACTACGACGTACCGACGTCCCCCGACGTATATGTACACCGGATCGGGCGCACGGGGCGGGTCGGGCGCAGCGGCCGCGCGATCACGTTCTATGAGCCGCGCCAGCGCCGCGAGATCGAGGCGATCGAAAAGCACGCCGGGGTCAAGCTTGCGCCATGGGTAAAGGACGCGCATGTCGCGCCGACCCCCGTGATCCCGAAGCCCCGCCGCCATTCCAAGCCGCGCGTCTCGGGCGACGGCGACGGGCCGGCCACGAAGTTGATCGTCGCCGCCGGACGGGCCGGCGGACTCGAGCCCTCGGACATCATCCATGCGATCACGGCCGCCACCGGACTCGACGGCGAGTCGGTCCGAAACGTGCGCGTGCTCGAGCGCTTCTCGTTCCTCGAGGTGCCCGAGCGTCAAGCGCAACGAATCTTGCAAGAGGTCAACGGCACCGAGATCAACGGGCAATCGCTGCGTCTCGAGGCCGCCCGGACGTAGCGCTGCAGCGCACCGTGCAGGCGCGCGACTCCAGCGGCCCTACCGTGTTGCAGGTCTGACAGGGGCTCCCTATCGGCCTGTAAGCAACCACGGAGGTAACGCGATGCGTCTGCATTCGCTATTCCGACGCCGTCCCTCGGCGTCGCTTGTGATCTCGGTGATCGCTCTGTTCGTAGCGCTCGGTGGCGTCGGATATGCCGCCGTCCAGATCCCGGCCAACTCGGTCGGCAACGCGCAGCTGAAGAACAACGCGGTCTCCAATTCGAAGATCAAGAACAACTCGGTCAACTACAAGAAGATCGCTAGCCACACGGTCGGCTTGCAACGGGTCGACAACACCAAGATCCAGACCCGGGTGAGCGGCACCTGCTCGGGCAACTCGGCGATCAACACCGTCACCCAGGGCGGCAAGGTCACCTGTCAGTCGACGCTGCCGCCGCAGTTTGGCGCCGCCTCTGACTTTGCAGCCGTTCCGACGAGCCCCAATACGGTCGTGTCCAAGATCGTGCCCGGGGGCAACTACCTGCTGAGCTCCAACGTGTACGCCAACATCTCTGGCGGCGCCGCCGGTCAATCGGTATCGGTTACCTGCACGCTGCAGGCGGCCAGCGGCTCGCAACAGGTCCGGACGGTGAGCATCGAGGTCGGGGCAAACATGCGTGTACAGCGCGTGGCGATCCCCATGACGTTCCCGGCCGCGGTTGCGTCGCCTCAGGGCACCGTGCAGGTCTCCTGCTCGCATTCGTCCAACCCAACGGCGCCCAACCCAACGGTCAACGCCGTCAGCACGCTGAACGCGGTCGCGACCTCCAGCAACAGCTAGTCCATTGCCTGAGCCCGGGCGGCGCGCATCGATCGCGCGCGCCGCCCGGGCCAGGCCAGCTAGTCTCGTCCCATGAGCACAGCCAACATGAACACCAGCCATGGGACGATCGCGCTCGAGCTGTTCGACGACGACGCGCCCAAGACCGTCGAGAACTTCCGCAAGCTGGCCGGCGACGGGTTCTACGACGGGATCATCTTCCACCGTGTGATCCCCGACTTCATGATCCAGGGCGGATGCCCGGACGGAGTCGGCACCGGCGGACCCGGTTACACGTTCGAGGACGAGATCAACGACCACAAGATCGTGCGCGGGGCGCTGGCGATGGCCAACGCCGGCCCGAACACCAACGGGTCGCAGTTCTTCATCGTGACCGTCGACTCCGCGCCCTGGCTGGACGGCAAGCACACCGTGTTCGGCCAGGTGACCGGCGGGATGGACGCGGTCGATGCGATCGAGGGCGTGCCGACCGGCGCGCAGGACCGGCCGCTCGAGCCACCGGCGATCGAGTCGATCGAGCTCGACCCGAGCTGACGAGCCGGCCGGGGCCGCGTGCGGATCCTGGTCCTGGAGCACGACGCCGACGCGCCGGCAGCGTTGCTGGTCGCGTGGGCCCAGAGCCGCGGCCACGAGCTTCGGGTTGTCGCGGGCCGGGACCCCGACGGCTGGCCCGAGATCGAGGAGTTCGACGCGATCGTCAGCCTCGGCTCCGAGCAATCGGCGGTCCAGTCAGACGTGCCATGGGTTGCGCGCGAGATCGAGCTGCTGGCTCGCGCGCACCAGCGCCAGGTGCCGGTCCTGGGAATCTGCTTCGGCGGACAGGCGCTGGCCAAGGCACTCGGGGGCACGGTCGCGCGCGCGGCACGCCGTGAGGTGACGTGGCGCACGGTGCCCAGCGCTGAGCCGGAGCTGATCCCCGAGGGTCCCTGGTTGTTCTGGCACGAGGATCTGTTCACGCTGCCTCCCGGCGCGCGGCTCCTCGTCCGGAACTCCGGACGAGACGGTCTCGTTCATCAGCGGATCCAGCATCGGGCTGCAGTTTCATCCCGAGGCGGACACGTGGTGCGCCGAGACCTGGCTGAACGGGGCGCGGCCGAGGTGGGACTCATACGGCGTCGATGAGCGTCAGCTTCGCAGCGAGATCGAGCGTTACGGGCCGGATGCGCAGGAGCGCGCGTTCGACTTCTTCGATCGGCTCGCCGCGTGGTGGGCGACGGCGCCGGCCCGGGAGCTGGCCGGCCCGCAAGGGCTCGGCTAGCCTAGACGGCTCAGAGTTTCAGAAGTCAGGACAAGGAGAGAGCTAATGGCGAGCGCCACGGGGCGGACGGCATCAGACACCAACGGTGATTCGGCGACCGCCACGATCTTGGTCGAGAACCCGGCGACGGGCGAGCAGCTGACGACGGTCCCGATCCTCGGGTCCGAGGAGCTGGACGCGATCGTGGCCCGCGCGCGCGAGGCGCAGCCCGGCTGGGAGGGCGTCGGCTTCGAGGAGCGCGGCAAGGTGTTGCGGCGAGCACAGAAGTGGATGCTCGACAATGCGGATCGGATCATCGGCGTGGTCGTGTCCGAGAGTGGCAAGACCCACGAGGACGCGCAGCTTGCCGATCTGGGCTACACGGTGACGGCGCTGGGGTTCTGGGCCAAGCACGCGCCCAAGTACCTGGCCGACGAGCGGGTTCCGGCGTGGAACAATCCCATGGCAGCGGGGAAGAAGCTGGTGATCCGCTACGCGCCGCTCGGGCTGGTCGGGGTGATCGGGCCGTGGAACTATCCGATCGCGAACTCCTTCGGGGACTGCATCCCGGCGCTGGCGGCCGGCAACTCGGTGATCCTCAAGCCGAGCGAGGTGACCCCGCTGAGCTCGTTGCTGATGGAGGAGATGATGCTCGAGTGCGGCGCGCCTGCCGGCGTGTTCCAGGTCGCCACCGGCGACGGCACGACCGGCGCCGCGCTGATCTCCAGGGTCGATTGCGTGATGTTCACGGGCTCGGCGAAGACCGGCAAGAAGGCGTTGCGCGCGGCGGCCACGGCGATGATCCCGTGCTACCTGGAGCTCGGCGGTAAGGACCCGATGATCGTGTGCGCCGACGCGGACATCGAGCGGGCGGCCAACGCGGCCGCGTTCTACTCGATGAACAACGCGGGTCAGGTGTGCATCTCGGTCGAGCGCGCCTATGTCGAGGCGCCCGTGTACGACCGGTTCGTGGAGGCGGTCACCGACAACGTTCGCAACCTGCGCCAGGGTGCCCCGGCGGGCATCGGCACGGTCGACGTCGGCGCGGTCACGTTCCCGCCGCAGCTGGAGATCGTCGACAGCCATGTCCGCGACGCGGTCGCCAAGGGCGCAAAGGTCGTGACCGGCGGCCACGCCGGGACCGGCCCCGGGCGCTTCTATGAGCCGACCGTGCTGGTCGACGTCGATCACTCGATGAAGATCATGCGCGACGAGACATTCGGGCCGACGCTGCCGATCATGAAGATCGCCAACTCCGAGGAGGGTGTGCGGCTGGCCAACGACTCGTCCTACGGGCTGCAGGCCAGCGTGTGGACCTCCGACGTGCAGCGCGGCGAGCAGCTGGCGCGACGGATCGAGGCCGGCGCGGTGTGTGTCAACGACGCGCAGATGAACTACTCGGCGCTGAACCTGCCGATGGGCGGCTGGAAGGCGTCGGGCCTCGGCACCCGCCACGGCGCCCAGGGCATCCGCAAGTACACCAAGACCCAGTCGCTGTTCGTCACCAGGCGGGCGCTCAAGCGCGAGCCGTTCATGTTCCCCTACACGGCCGGCCGCACGAAGCTGCTGCGCAAGTTCCTGAAGACGATGTACGGGCGCGGCTCGCGCGACTGATCGGCTCAGGCGCGGGCGCAGACCGCCGACACCTGCAGCTCGACGCGCTCGTTGTCGCCCACGCCGCGGGGTGCCACGACGATCGCCTCGATTCCTGACCTCAGGCGCTGGTGCCGATGCACCAGCGCCTTCACTTCACCGCGAGATGGCGGTCGCTGCGTAAAGAACGCGACCGCCGAGCCCGCGTGCGCCAGGCGCTCGCCGAGGCGACATTGCGCCCGCACCCGCTCGGTGACCCGCGGCCGAACCCGGACCGTGCGCACCACCGTCCGGTAGCCGATCGGCGGTGCCGCCGCTATCTGTCCGAACGTGAGCTTGGCCCCGGGCGGCGAGCAGCCGATCCCCGGCTGGAAGGTGATGCTGACCGGTACCGGTAAGGCGCCGAACTCCATCGCGCTGACGCGGCCCGGTACCAAGCCGCCACTTGTGATCACGCCGACCGGGTAGATCCCGTCGGGGAACGCCGCGTCGCTGTCGATCGCATTCATTCCGGGCGGGCAACTCACCTGGTACTCGTTCTCGCCGTCGCTGGGCGTGCTAACCCAGGGTCCGACCTCTGGGGTGCAGGGGCTGAAGCCCAGGCATGGGTTGACGGGCGTCGACCCGAGAACGACTTGCTTTAGGTGAGGGGCCGGCGCACAGAGCGCGGTCACCTGCAATCTCACGCGCTCGTTGTCGCCTACGCGGCGGGGCGCCCTGACGACGGCCTCGGCGGCTGCACCGACCCGGCGATGGTGATGGACCAGCGACTTGATCACCGCCGGCGACGGCGGGCGGCGTGTGAAGAACTCAACGGCCGAGCCCGAATGAACCAACCGTTCGCCGGCGCGACAACCGACCCGGACTCGCGAGACGGCACGCGGGCGCACCGGGACGCTGCGCACCACCGTCCGGTAGCGGCTCGTGTTACCGACCGTCTTGAGATTCGGCGTCAGCGCAGCCCCCTGGGGAGCGCAGCCCACTGCCGGCTGGAACGTCACGTTGACCGGGATCGGAAACGCGCCGAAGCTGAGGTTGAAACCGTCGTAGCCCGATGACCCTCCGGTGAGCACGCCCACCGGATAGATCGGCCCGCGGAACCCGGCGTCGCTGCTCACCGCGAACTGACCGGACGGGCAGCTGACGGTGAACACCTCGTCCTGGTCGCTCGGTGCAGTCACCCACGGCCCCAGGACGGTGGAACAGGGAGTGAAGGCCTGGCACGGATGGGGGGAGATGTCCGCCGAGGCGTGACCGGGGACCAGCAGCGCCGCCGCGATCAGGGCAAGCCACAGTGATGACGACGTCAGCGCGCGCATGGATCCTCCTCCGGGCAGGATCGCGATGCTATCCGCCGACGCTAGCCAGCGCTAGTGCCGTTATAGGTGGCCGAGTCGAACCTCGGCAATGACGCCACGTCGGCGTACCCGAGGTGCTGCAGTCCGAACAGGTCCTCGATGCTCGCCAGCAGCGAGTAGTGGTTGTAGTAGTCGACCAGGTCGGTGCTGCCAGGCTGGACGAACTTTGAGATCAGCAGCAACCCAACCTGGCCGCCCCCGCCGGTCGGCGTCGTAGGACCGCCCGTCGTCGGGGCCGGGGTCGTGGTGGTCGGAGGGCTCGCAGTATGGCCCGGTCCATTGCGGCGGCGGGATCGGGACGGTTCATGGGAGCTTCTCGATGACTCCCGATGACACCGGCGCGCCGTCGTCGACGACGACGTTCGCGAACGTCAGCTACACGGGCACGATCAACGTGGCCGGTGGCACCGGTGCCTACAAGAAGGTGACCGCCAAGGGAACGCTGAAGTGCTCGTCGAACGACGGCGTCCACTTCAGCTGCACCTCGGAGCTCAAGCTGTCCCAGCCGGCTGCGGCTTAGTCAGCTACGTCCGAATGTCGAGCCCGTCCGCTTGGCGCGGGCGGGCTCGGGACGTCCAATGCGCCGCTGCGCTAGTGGAAGCCGACCAGTGAGACGGTGGCCGCGGCCACGGCGAGGCCCGAGGAGGAGATCGTGACCTTGGCGCCGACCTGGTTGGAGCGCGAGTGAGCCATCATCGAGCGGCCCTGAGGCGTCAGCTTGAAGATCACGTAGCCGAGCTCCTCGGCGCCGATGCTCTCGCGCCCGCTCCGGGCCACGACCGTGCGCCCGACCGTGACCACTGAGCTCACCGAGCACGGCACGGTGCTCGAGCACCCGGCCAGGATTCCGCCGGTGCCGTGCGAGGAGACGAAGTGCGTGTTGCCGACCACCCGCAGCGGCGGCGAGGGGATGTTGCTGTGAGCCGGGGCGCGGCCCGAGGTCGTGAACGGGATCAGCGTCATCCGCACGAGCGCCTTGGTCCCGGTGCTGTCGAGCACCTTGACCTGCACGGCGAGCCGGCCGCCGCGCGCATGGCTGAGCAGCGTGCGCCCCTTGGAGTTCAGCTGGAAGTGGATGATCCCGGAGCCGTTGGGAGCGACCCGCTCGGCGCCGGTCCTGGCCACCACAGTCCGTCCGGCGAACACGGTGGTGGTCGCGTGACAGGTAGCGCCGGTGTAGCAGCCGACCGGCACGCCACCCGTCCCGTTCTTTGCCGGCACGAACGCGCTCTTGCCGAACACGGCGATGTGCCTCGGTGTCGTCACCGCCGCGCTGGTGGCCAGCACGTTGCCGGCGGTGTCGCGGGCCTGGACGGCGAACGCGGCTGCGGCGCTGCGCAGCGAAATCTTCTGGCTGGCGCCGCGGGCACGCGCCGTGGCCACGTTGGTCAGGGCGGTGGGCGTCGAGCCCGCCATTACCTGCCATGAGGCCACCCCGCTGGCGCCGGCCCAGTTGACCTGCAGTGCCATGGTGCCGTCGGGGGACGGGCGGACCCGGAGCGACGGAGGCGTCGGCGGCGGGGCCGCGCTCGTGACCGTGCCCGACGTATCAGCCGTATCGCCGTCGACGAAGTCGTTGTCGATGTTGATCGTGACTCCGCCGTAGGTCTCGTTGTGGCCGCCCGTGTATTGGTGGATGCGATGGCTGACGAAGTCCGCGGCGGGGATCGTCGAGCTGGTCGCCGACTTGGAGTTGTTCCACTCGGCAAACCACACGTCGTCGGGCTCCTCGAACGTGGTGCCCATGTGCTTGACCAGGTCCGCGATCCCCGAGCCGGTGCTGCTGTACACGCCCGACAGGTAGCCGAGGGCATGCAGCTCAGAGGTCCACGACGACAGGAACGCCAGCACCGACGAGGTGTTGGTGGCGGTGGTCGAGTACGCCTCCATGTCGTCATAGATCGGGTTGCCCTCGGGGATGCCGATCCCCTGCGCGTCGGCGACCGCGTCCTGTGCCGCCGCGGCGCCCTGCGCGGCCGCCCGGGACGGGCTGATGCCGGCGCATCCGCACGAGTTGGCCGGCGCCTGCAGCCCGACGTAGATCGGGAGCATGTGCCAGCCGGCCACGACCTCACCAGCCAACCACGTCGCGTTCAGGTTCGGCTGGGCGCACGCCGAGTTGGTGCCGCCGATATAGATCCCGATCGCCTGATAGGGGGACGATCCCCAGGCGGTCATCGCGTTCGGCGAAGGTGCGCTGCAGGGGTCGAAGCCGAGCCCGCTGAAGCTGGCGGCCGCGGTTCGGGCCAGCGGCGCCCGGCGCTTGGCCGCGGCGGGCTTGACCGTCGGCGCTCCCGCGTGGGCCACGCGGGTCGGCGACAGCGCCCGCCGATGCACGGCGCGGGCGACCACGTTTGCGTCACGCGACCAGGTCGCCGTGACCAGCACGCCGGCGCGGGGCTCGACGAACGTCGACGCTGACCCCTCCAGATGCGGTACCCGCGCGGCCGAGGCGGCGGCGGCGGAGCTGGCCATCGCCCGCCGCACGGGGGCGGTCGCGGGCTGTACCAGGATCGCCCCGGTGCGGCCGACCGTGTGGGCGGGGCAGGACTGCTGGGAGCCGGGGTGTCCGAGGTACACGACATGACGGTCGAACCGCACGCAGGTCTCCGGGTGAGACCCGAGGTCGACGACCTTCCAGGAGCGGGGCACGCTCAGCGCAAAGCCGTGGTAGCGGACCGACTTGGTGGCGGGGCGCGCCGAAGCGGTCCCGGCCAGGCCAAGCAACACCAGCGCGACCACGAGCAAGCTCAGAGCGCCACGACCCCGGGCGCGATGGGCGCTCGCACACGTCATTCGCCCGCATACAACACGCCGGCTCGCTGAATGTCGCGATATTTGGAACGGATGTACGGCTTCGCCCGCCTGGATGCGACCAGGTTACGGGCTCAGCGACGGCCGCGTTGCAGGAGCTGGTTCGTTCACGCCTCAGCCACCGGCGCGCCAGCTGCATCGACCAGCGAGACTCCGAGCAGCCGCTCGAGCTGCCGGGATCGTCTCGGCGGCGCTCACGTGGTGGACCGTGGCCATCCCCAGATCCGCGGCCGGCGTGAGGTTGAACGGCAGGTCGTCGACGAATACGCACTCGGTGGCCTCGACGCCGATCCGCTCGGCACCCAGCTCGTACATCCGTCGGTCGGGCTTGCGCATCCCCTCCTCGCCGGAGATCACGATCCCGTCGAACAGCTCGGCCAGCAGCTCGCGGTCATACCGGCGGGTACCCCACGAGTTCGAGATCAGCCCGGTGCGGATTCCCGTTCGCCTGGCCGCCGCAACCGCATCGACCATCTCCTGATCCACGCTCGAGCCCGCGAACAGCCGATCGATCAACCCGTTCGGGGAGACGCCCAGCATCCCCGCGAACCGCGGCTCGAAGTCGGACTCCTGGACCGCGCCGGTCTCGAGCCCGATCAGCAGCTTCCGGGCGTCGGGATCCTCGCGGAAGCGCCGGCGGATCGTGTCGGGATCTAGCCCATGTCCCTCGCAGAACGCGCCGAACGAGGTGAACAGGTTGCTGGTCATCACTCCGCCCCAGTCGACCAGCAGGCCGCGGTAACCCCCCGCGCTGTGCTCAGAGGCCATGCTCGGAGACCTCGACCGCGCGACGCGCGAGTTCGAGCACGCCCTCGCCGAACGTCTTCAGGTACGGGTCGTCGGTCGATCCGGCGACGGCGCGCTTGTAGTTGCCCTCCATGAACACCACCGCCTTCCAGAGGGCCAGCGTCACGTACCAGTCGAGCGCCTGCATCGACCGCCCGGAGCGCTGCTCGTAGCGGGCGACCATCTCCCGGCGGGTGGGGAATCCTGGGCGGGTGGTGACGCTCTGCAGGTTGAACTTGGTCGGCGGGTCGTCGGCCTCGGTCCAGTGGATCATCATGTATCCGACGTCGGCCAGCGGATCACCGATTGTGGCCATCTCCCAGTCAAGGATCGCGAGCAACCGTGCCGGAGCATCGGTCGCGAACATCGTGTTGCCGAGGCGGTAGTCGCCGTGCACGATCGTGGCCGGAGGCGAGGCGGGGATGTTGTCGGCCAGCCACGTGCCGACCTGCTCCACCTCGGGCACGTCGCGAGTGCGGTTGTGCTCCCACAGCCCGGTGAACCTGCGCAGCTGGCGCTCCAGGTATCCGGTCGGCTTGCCGAACCCCTCCAGGCCAACCGTCGTCCAGTCGACCGCGTGCAGCTCGACCAGCGCGTCGATCAGTTCGTCGGCCACTCGGTCGCGCTGGTCGGGATTGTCCAGCGGCTGCGCCAGCGAGGTCGTCACTGCCCGGCCGTCGATCCGCGCCATCACGTAGAACGGAGCGCCGACCACGCGTTCGTCATCGCACACCGCCAGCACGTTGGGGACTCGCACCGGCGTCGGCTCGAGCGCGCGCAGCAACCGGGCCTCGCGCAGCACGTCGTGAGCGCTCGGGGGAAGCGGTCCGCGCGGCGGGCGCCGCAGCACGACGCCCGTGGACAGCCGAAACGTGACGTTCGAGTGACCCTCGCCGATCGGCGACGCATGCAGGTCAGCGGGCGCGTCGAGACCCTGGGCGGCGAGAAACTCGATCAGGGGGTCGAGCACGAGCAGCGGCTCGCGCGAGTTAGCGGACGCCTCCGCGTGCGTGCGGACGACGTCATCGGGTGCCAGGGCCACGCTCACAGCGCCCCGCAGCGTACCGGCGGCGGGCTCTGAACAGGCCCTTAACGCCCACCTTGAGGCGGCGTCGGGGCATGCGATCGCTGCCACAATCGGCGCATGGATGACCATGCGAGGGGCTCGGTGCTCGTCGTCGACGACGAGCCCACGATCGCCGAGGTCGTGGCCCGGTACCTGGAGCGCGCCGGATACCGCACGCGGGTCGCCGCCGATGGACTCGAGGCGATCGCTGCGGCGGCCAGTCAGCGGCCCGATCTGGTGGTGCTCGACCTGATGCTTCCCGGGATCGACGGGCTCGAGGTGATGCGCAGGCTGCGCGAGGCAGACCGCGATCGGATCGCCGTGATCCTGCTGACCGCCAAGGGCGAGGAGTCAGACCGCGTCGTCGGGCTGCGCCTCGGCGCCGACGACTATGTGGTCAAGCCGTTCTCGCCGGCCGAGCTGGTCGCCCGCGTGGACGCGGTCCTGAGACGCTTCGACACCTCGCCCGCGCAGGAGTCCTCGCTGGTGATGGACGAGCTCGAGATCGACCCGGCGGCGCGCCGGGTGTTCGTCGAGGGCAACGAGGTGCAGCTGACCCAGCGCGAGTTCGACGTGCTGCTGTTCCTGGCCCGGCACCCGGGTCAGGTGTTCTCGCGCAACCAGCTGATGGACGCGATCTGGCAGTACTCGTTTTACACCGACACCTCGACGGTGACCGTCCACATCCGCCGACTGCGCGCGAAGATCGAGGCCGACCCATCGCGTCCGCGCCGCATTCAGACGGTGTGGGGCGTCGGCTACCGGTTCCAGCCGTGATCGAGGCCGGCCGCGCACCGGCCGTGGCCGACCGGCCGCCGGAGCGATCGGACCGGCGGCTGGGGGCGATCGCCCGGGTCCGCGCGTGGGCGGGGTCGCTGTCGCGACAGTTCGCGATGGTGGTAGCGATCGTGATCGCCCCGGTGCTGCTGGGGCTGGTCGTGGTCGGGCTGCTGATGGTCATCTCGGGCCACGACGTCACGCTGCTGGCGGCGATCGTGGTCGGCGCCGGCGCGTTCGCGGTCGTCGCGGCAAAGGTGCTGGCCGGCGGGATCCTGCGCGACGTCGAGACGATCCGCGACGGGCTGGAGGCGGTCGGGCGCGGCGAGCGCGACGTGTCAATCCAGACCTCGGCCCCGGACGAGCTGTCCGAGCTGGCGGCCGCCGCCAACGCGATGATCGCCCGGTTGCGCGTCGAGGAGGCCGCCCGGGATCAGGCCGACGCGGCCCGGCGCGACCTGGTGGCCGCGGTGTCGCACGACCTGCGCACGCCGATCACGTCCTTGCGGCTGCTGGCCGATGCCGTCGGCGACGACATCGTCGACGGCGAGGTCAGGCGCGGCTATCTGGAACGGATGAGCACCCACATCGATGCGCTCAGCGCACTGATCGACGACCTGTTCGAGCTTTCCCGGCTCGAGGCCGGCGATATCCGCTGGTCGCTCGAGCAGGTGCCGCTGGACGAGCTCGTCGGCGAGACCGTCGCGGCGATGCGCGTGCAGGCCGAGGCCAAGGGCGTGGCGGTGCTGGCCGAGGTGCCCGACGCGTTGTGCGCCGCGCGCGCGAATCCCGAGAAGCTCCAGCGGGTGCTGTTCAACCTGATCCAGAACGCGATCCGCCACACGCCCGCGGACGGCAGCGTTGTGGTCCGGGCTGAGTCGGTGGCCGACCGGATCGAGGTCGAGGTGGCCGACACCGGCGACGGGATCGCCCCCGAGCAGCGCGAGCACGTATTCACGGCGTTCTACCGGGGCGGGACCGACGCGGCGCGGACCGGCGCCGGTGCGGGCCTCGGGCTGGCGGTCTCCCGCGCGATCGTCGAGGCGCACGGAGGCCGGATCTGGCTGGCCGATGCCAGCGTCGGCACTCGGGTGCGCTTCAGCCTGCCCGCCGCTGCGTAGCCGAACCGCTGGGCCCGCCACGTCGCCGTCGAGCTCGGCTGACTGCGGCGCCGACGGTCGCCGCGAACGCTCAGACGGCTAGCGGGTCCCGGCCCCCGACCACCCGGTCAAAGCGCCAGCCGCGCAGCTGGCTGCGGCTTCCGGCAAGCCCGACCACAACGGCTCCGGTGCGCTGCTCGATCGCCCGCAGCAGCTTCGCCAGCCGGTCGCGCAGCGCGCTCCCGGTGCTCGACTCGTCCAACCCGAGATCGGCATCGCCGTCCTCGACCAGCACGGTCACGCGGTCGGGATGCCGCCGCGCGATCTCCGCGAGGAGCTGTTCGTCGCTGTCCTCGTCCCCCACGATTGCAAGTAGGTCGCTCATGTCCTGGAGTGTTCTCCGGACGGCTAAAGGGCCCCTGAACGCAGCAGAACAGTTTGCTGCACTTAGCGGGACTCCATCGACCACTTCCTTATCCTCCAGGCCGTCCCGACGCCCGCCTGGCTTGGACTAATCTCAGTGCTTAGAGATGCCTGAGCTACCCGAGGTTGAGATCACCGCGCGAGTGATCGGTGGCGCCGTCGCCGGCGCCGTCGTCGAGTCGTCGCTCGCTCCTGGGATCAACGCGCTGAAGACGTTCGACCCTCCCCTGAGTGCGATCGACGGTCGCACGATCGGTGGGATCAGGCGTCGCGGCAAGTTGTTCCTGGTCGAGATCGAGGATGACCTGACGCTGCTGATCCACCTGATGTCGGCGGGTCGACTGCAGCTGTTTGACTCGCGAGCATCGCTGCGCGACCGGACCTCGCGGTTGCTGGTCCGGCTCGAGGATGGGCGCGAACTACGCCTGCGCGAGTTCGGGACCAAGCAACGGGCCTGGGTGAAGCTGCTGCGCCGGGCCGAGGTGGAGCAGGAGGAGACGCTCGCCGAGCTGGGGCCCGAGGCATGGCCTGACCCGCCGCCGCTGCAGCCGCTGCTCGATCAGCCGCGGCCGTTGTATGCGCTGCTGCGCGACCAGCACGTGATCGCTGGGATCGGTCGCTCCTGGGTCGACGAGATCCTCCACACCGCGATGATCTCCCCGTTCAAGCGTGGCTCCGATCTCGACGCCGAGGAGGCCGAGCGGCTGCGCAGGGCGATCGTCCAGCGCCTGGGGGAGGCGATCGAGCACTACGAGCAGACGCTGACGCTGCCGATCCCCGACAAGCTGCCGATGCCGCTGTCGGTGCACCGCCGCAACGGCGAGGCCTGCCCGCGGTGCGGCGACCGGCTAGAGGCGGTGTTCTACGAGGACTACGTGATGTGCTACTGCCCCAAGTGCCAGACCGACGGCAAGCTGATGAAGGACCGGCGGCTGTCGCGGCTGCTCAAGTAAGTAGGATCCGCCCGGCGATGGCACCCGAGGTCGGCGACGAGGCACCGGACTTCACGCTCCCCGATCAGCACGGCAACCCCGTGTCGCTGTCGGGCCTGCGCGGCAAGTCCGTCGTCCTCTATTTCTACCCCAAGGCGGATACGCCTGGCTGCACGGTGCAGGCCTGCGGGGTCCGCGACCATCGCACCGACTACGAGCAGGCCGGCGCCGTCGTCCTCGGCGTCTCGCCCGATCCGGTCAGGCCGATCGCCAAGTTCGACGACAAGTACGGGCTCGGGTTCCCGCTGCTATCCGACGAGGATCACTCGGTCGCCGAGGCCTACGGCGTCTGGATCGAGAAGCAGCGCTATGGCCGCACGTACATGGGCAACGAGCGCACGACGTTCGTGATCGGGCCCGACGGCAAGGTGCGCGAGGTGCTCCGGGCTGTTAAGCCGGCTGAGCACGACGAGCTCGCGCTCGGCGCTCTCTAGTCACCAGCGCAGCGCAGCTATTGCAGGCCCTCGCGGGCCTCGCGCACCAGCGTGACCGCCTCCGGGAATACGACCGCCATCACCGAGCGGAGCTGCTCGGCCTGCTGCTCGGTCGTACCCTGGATGTTGACCCGCTGGAGCGACGCGACCGTGAGGTCGACCGCAAGCTTGATCGCGTTGTCGGCCCAGGCGAGACGCTGGGCGCCCTGCATCTGCTCGGCAAACTCACCCAGCCGGCGCTGAAGTTCGTCCGGGTCGCCGAAAAGGTCTCCGAATCCGCTGCCTTCCATACGATCAATGGTAGCCGTCCTCGTGCGCCCGCCCCAGGCCCCCAATACACTGGCTCCGACTTGACGAAGACCGCCGACCAACGACTGCTCTACGAGGCCAAGGTGCGGCCCCGCCAGGCCGTGATCGCGGCGATCGCGGCGATCGGGCTGATCGGTGCAGCGATCCTGCAGCTGCTCGGGCCGCACGCCCACGTCAACGAGCTGACGCTTGGCCTGATCAACGAGCACAAGCGCGTCGGGCTCGACATCGCCGCCGCGATCATCCAGGCGATCGGGTATTTGGCGCTGGCCGCAACCCTGGTGTTCCTGGTGGACTCGACCAAAGCCCGGGCGCCACAGCAGTTCTCGTGGATCAAGTACATCGCGCTCGCCGGAGGCGTGCTCGCGGCGATCGCCGGAGTGGCCTCGGCGATCGTGATCTCGATCAAGGCCAATCAGTTCGTCACCACCGGCGATCAGACATACGAGCAGGCCCACTCGCTGACCAGCGCGGCGTCGTTGGTGGCACCTCAGCTCGCTGCTCAGGCCGCGTCGCTGCTGCTGGCCGTGTCGACCGTGCTGATCGCGCTGCAGGCGATGCGCGTCGGGTTGCTGCCCCGGTTCCTGGGTTACCTGGGGATGTTCGCCGGCGTGCTGATCATCCTCCCGATCGTGCAGTTGCCGATCGTGCAGGCGTACTTCCTCGGGGCGCTGGCCTACCTGTTCTCGGGACGATGGCCCAGTGGCGTGCCGCCGGCCTGGCGGACGGGGCAAGCGGAGCCGTGGCCGACCGGCCAGGCGCTGCGCCAGCAGCGGGCCGACGCCGCCGCGGCGCGGCGCGGCCGAGGTCGCGATCGCGGAAAGCCCACGCCGGCGCCCGAGCCCGAGCCTGTCAGCGAGACACGGCCGGCCGTCGCCCAAGGCGGCGGTTCCGCCGCCAAGCGCAAGCGCAAGCGCCGCCGCTGATCTCGGCCCGGGGCGTCGGCCGCCGGCGAGCGATCGCCGCTGGTCGGACCCGCGGTCTCCACTCGTCGTGCCCTGAGCGCCGTTCGCAGGTTGTCCAGCGCCGCTCGGCGATCTGCCGTTGCCGGCGCCCGGCGCGAGGAGCACGGTGACCGCCGACAACTTCCACTCACCAGTAGGAGGAGATAGATGGAAGCTGGAAACATCGGCCCGCGCGAAGCCGACGTGGCCCCCGCGCCCGATCCCACCGTTTCGAGCGGGGGATGGACTCCCGCCAACCCGGCGCCGCTCGGGCTCGCCGGGTTCGCCGCGACCACGTTCATGCTGAGCATGATCAACTCGGACCTCGTCTCGCACCTCGCCCTGAGCGGCGTTCTGAGCATGGCGCTGGTCTACGGCGGCATCGCTCAGCTGATCGCCGGGATCTGGGAGTTCCGGACCGGCAACACGTTCGGCGCGGTGGCGTTCTGCTCCTACGGGGCGTTCTGGATCTCGTTCTACTTCCTGGTCACGGTCGCCCTCAAGGGGGTGCCGCTCAAGGAAGTCCACAGCGTTGTCGGGCTGTACCTATGGACGTGGGCGATCTTCACGGGGCTGATGCTCATCGCTTCGCTGCGCACGACGGGAGCGATCGTGGTGGTGCTCCTGCTGCTGTTGATCACGTTCATCTTCTTGGCGATCGGCAACTCGGCGCTGGCCGGAACCCTGTCTACGCAGAACAGCACGATCAAGATCGGCGGCTACCTCGGCCTGGTGACGGCGATCGCGGCCTGGTACACGGCGATCTCGGCCGTGATCGCATCGACGTTCGGACGGGAAATCCTCCCTGTGTTCCCGCTGGCCCGGTAGGGCTCGGCCGTCCACAGGTGCAAGCGGCACGGGCGTCGGCGACACACGCCGGCGCCCGCCGCGGTTCAAAGAACGTCCACGGTCGGGTAGAAATAGGGAGCTATCAACTTCCGCCCGCCCGAGCGCAATCCAGAGAGAGGGGCTCCTCAGATGGCAGATGCAGCCACATCCACCGGTAATCAGACGCTCGAGGCTCAGCTCGAGGAGATGCTCGAGATCGAGCGTTTCGACCCGCCCCAGGACTTCGTCAAGGACGCCCTGCTGAGCGACCCCGCGGTGTATGAGGAGGCCGAGCGCGACTGGAAGGGTTGGTGGTTGCGGCAGGCCAAAGAGCTTCACTGGTTCAAGGAGCCGTCTGAGACGCTGGATGACTCGAATCCGCCGTTCTATCAGTGGTTTGCCGACGGGAAGATCAACGCGTCCTACAACTGCCTCGACCGTCATGTGGAGGCGGGCAACGGCGACCGGGTGGCGTTTCACTGGCGCGGTGAGGAGGGCGAGGAGCGCGACATCACCTACGGCGACCTGCATCGTGACGTCCAGCGGTTCGCCAACGCGCTGAAGGACCTCGGGATCCAGAAGGGCGATGTGGTCGGGATCTACCTGCCGATGATTCCCGAGGTCGTGGTGTCGATGCTGGCCTGCGCCCGGATCGGCGCGCCGCACAACGTGGTGTTCGGCGGGTTCTCGGCGGACTCGGTGAAGGAGCGGATGGAGTTTTCTGAGGCCAAGGCGCTGATCACGATCGACGGGGCTCGGCGTAAGGGCAAGACCGCGCCGATCAAGGCGCAGGTCGACAAGGTGATGGCGGGGCTGGACACGCTCGAGCACATCGTGGTGGTCCGGCACACCGGCGAGGACTGCGAGATGCAGGACGGCCGGGACGTGTGGTTTGACGAGATCGCGCAGGCGGCGGACGCCGAGTGTCCGGCGGAGGAGCTCGACGCCGAGCACCCGCTGTACGTGCTGTACACCAGCGGCTCGACGGCAAAGCCCAAGGGCGTGCTGCACACCACCGGCGGATACATGACCGGGGTGAGCGCCACGCATCGGTATGTGTTCGATCTCAAGCCCGACCAGGACGTGTACTGGTGCTCGGCCGACGTCGGCTGGGTCACCGGCCACTCCTACATCGTGTACGGGCCGATGGCCAACGGCGCCACCAGCGTGATGTACGAGGGCGCCCCGGACTACCCGCATAAGGGAATCTGGTGGGAGCTGTGCGAGCGCTACGGCGTGACCCAGTTCTACACCGCCCCGACCGCGATCCGGGCCTGCATCAAGTGGGGCGTGGAGCACGTGGAGAAGTTCAACCTGTCAAAGCTGCGGCTGCTGGGGTCGGTCGGCGAGCCGATCAACCCCAAGGCGTGGCTGTGGTACTACAAGGTCGTCGGCGGCGAGCGCTGCCCGATCGTCGACACGTGGTGGCAGACCGAGACCGGCGCGATCATGATCACGCCGCTCCCCGGGATCGTGTCGACCAAGCCCGGCTCAGCGACCCGACCGTTTCCCGGGATCCAGGCCGAAGTCGTCGACGAGACCGAGGGCAAACCCACCGACGGACAGGGCCTGCTGGTAATCCGCCGGCCGTGGCCATCGATGCTCCGCACCCTCTACAAAGAACAGGACCGGTTCGTCGAGACGTACTTCTCGCGGTTCGGCAACGAGACCTACCTCGTCGGCGACGCCGCCCGCCGGGACAAGGACGGGTACTTCTGGATCATCGGCCGGATCGACGACGTCGTCAACGTCTCAGGCCACCGGCTGTCGACCGCCGAGGTCGAATCCGCGATCGTGTCACACCAAAAGGTCGCCGAGGCCGCCGTGATCGGCCAGACCGACGAGGACACCGGCCAGGCGATCTGCGCGTTCGTGACCCTGCAGGGCACCATGGAAGGCACCGACGAACTCGTCGCCGACATCCGCGGCCACGTCGCCGACCGGATCGGCAAATTCGCCCGGCCCAAACGCATCATCTGGGCCGACGACCTCCCCAAAACCCGATCGGGCAAGATCATGCGCCGACTGCTGCGCGACATCGCCGAAGGCCGCGCCCTCGGAGACGTGACCACGCTACGCGACCCCGACGTGATGTCAGCCCTCGAGGACAAGATCAACGAGGAACAGGCCAAGGGCGACTGAGGGCTCTGGTCAGACCCCGAGCCGCCGGCTGAGCTCGTTGACCTGGCGGCGGGCGATCGGAATCGACTGCCCGTCGCCGAAGGCGAGCTCGGCCGTCCCTCCCAGCAGCGGGCGCAACTCGACCGCGCGCCGGAGGTTGGCCACGTACTGCCGGTGGACCCGCACGAATCCGTGCGGCTCCCAGCGGCGTTCGAGCTCTGCCAGCGTCGCCCGCAGCAGGTACCGGCCGTCGTCGGTGACGATCCGGACGAAGTCGCCGTTGGACTGCACGTACAGGACCTGGTTGCGGCTGATCAGACGGGTCGCCCCGCCGCGGGCATTCGCGACGGCGATCATCTCGGTGTCCTGTGCGCCCGTGGCGGGAGCCGACTGGCCGTTGGCCGCAGGGGCGGCGTCGACGGCGGCGGTCACGCGTTCGAGCGCCTCCTGGACCCGGCGGCGGCTGACCGGCTTGCGCAGGTAATCCAGCGCGCGCAGCTCGAATGCGTCGACCGCGGCGCCGTCGTAGGCGCTGACGTACACCAGCGCCGGCGGGGACGCGAACCTCGTCAGCACCCGCCCCAGCTCGAGCCCGTCGATGTCGGGCATCCGCACGTCCAGGAAGATCGCGTCGTAGCGTTGCGACGACGCCTTCACCAGCGCATCGTGGCCGTCGTAGGCGCACTCGACGTCCTCGACCACCGGAAAGCTGCGCAGCAGCCGCGCGAGGTCGTCGAGCTGGGTGCGCTCGTCATCGACCGCGAGGATCGTCAGACTGTCGGCGCTCACGGGATCACACCATCCACGCGAGCTCGCCCTTGGCCGGCTCACCGCGGAGGTTGGGCACGGTCATCACGGTCGTCGTCCCGGTGCCGACGACCGATTCGATCCGCAGCGCGTAGCGCTCGCCGAACGTGGCTCGCAGTCGGGCGTCGACGTTGGACAGGCCGATCCCGCCACCGGCGCCCGCAAGCACGTCGGGCACGCGCTCAGGCTCGATCCCGACTCCATCGTCGATGACCCGCAGCACTACGTTGCCGTCGTCGACCGCGGCGTTGATCGTTACGCGCCCGGTTCCTGCGCGCCGTTCAACCCCGTGTCGCACGGCGTTCTCGACCAGTGGCTGCACGGACATCGCCGGCACGACCGCGTCGCGGGTCTCGACCGGGACGTCGACCGACACGTGCAGGCTGTCGCGAAACCGTGCCTGCTCGAGACGCAGGTAGCGCTCGACGTGGTCGAGCTCCTCCCCGAGCGTCACGTAGGAGCGTCCGTCGCGGAACAGGTACCGGGTGAACTCGGCGAAGTCGCTGAGCAGTTCGCGCGCTTCGTCGGGCCGGACGTGGATGTCGCCGGCGACGGCGGCGAGCGCGTTGTAGATGAAGTGCGGCGAGATCTGAGCCCGCAGCGCCCGCAGCTCGGCCTGCGCGAGCCGCTCTTCCTGCTCGGTGACGATCGACAGCTCGACCTGGGCCGACACCAGGCTCGCGGCCTCCTGAACCACCTTGAGCTCGGCCGGCCGGGGTCGCCCGGACATCCGGTAGAACATGATCAGCGTGCCCGCGCGCCGACCCTGGACGGTCAGCGGCGCCAGCACGGCCGAGCGCAGCGGGCACGTCGGGTCCGACGAGACCAGCCTCGGGACCACGTGCACGCGGTGGTCGGGCGTCTTCTCCAGCAGGCGCGACAGCAGATCGCCGGGGCGAACCTGCTCGCGTCCCTCGCCGTCGATCGCGAGCACCGCGCGGGTATCGGCGAGCGCGATCGCGGCGGCTCCGGTCAGCTCGCGCAGATACGGGACGGCGCGCTCGGCGGTCCGCGGGCTCAGGCCCAGCCGCAGGTGCGGCAGCGTCGAGGTCGCGGCGTGCAGCGCCGACTGCATCCCCGCCGCGGCCGGTGCGTCAGCCTCCCGGCGCGCGCGAATCTCCCGCCAAGCAAACAGGCCAATGACGGCAAGCCCGATCCCGAGCAGCACGCCCAGCGCGAAGATCATCATTCCTCCTCCCGCAAGATTACATGCGGCTTGAGTCGTATCGCTGGGGGCGCGATGATGCTCGGATGAGCTCCACACCGACGATCACTTCCTACGATGAAGCGCGCGCCGCCCACAAGTGGGAGGTTCCCGCGCGCTACAACATCGCGGCCGACATCTGCGACCGCCATCCGCGCGACAAGCTCGCGATGATCCATGAGGACTTCCAGGGGAACGTCCGCCGGGTCGACTGGGGTGAGCTGCAGGACCTCTCCAACCGGTTTGCGAACGCGCTCGCTGCGCACGGGGTGGAGCGCGGCGATCGCGTCGCGATGCTGCTCCCTCCTACCCCTGAGACCGCCGCGGCATTCTTCGGAACCTGGAAGCTGGGGGCGATCCTGCTGTCGATGTCGGTGCTCTACGGAGACGACGGGATCCGTCACCGGCTGACCGACTCCCAGGCGAAGGTGCTGGTCACCAACGAGGCCAACGCCGACCGGATGGAGCGCTCGCTGGTGGAGCACGTGCTGATCCTCGACGACGAACTGCTCGGCCGGGGATCGACGGCATTCAACTGCGTGGACACGTCATCGGAAGATCCAGCCCAGCTGTACTACTCATCGGGCACGACCGGGCTGGCCAAGGGGATCCTGCACGCCCACCGGTACATCCTCGGGCACGAGGAGTTCCTGTACTGCCACGACGTCCGGGATGGGGAACTGTTCCATGGGATGGGCGAGTGGGCATGGGCGGCCGGGATCTGCCCGCTGATCGGGCCGTGGCGGTGGGGCGCGGTGCAGGCGGTGTATCAGCGCGAGGGCGGCTTCGACCCCCACAAGCAGCTCGACTTCCTGTCCCGCCACGAGGTCACGAACGTGTTCGGGACCCCGACCGCGATCCGCTCGATGATGTCGATCGGCGACGCCGGGACCCGTTACCCGCAGAAGTTCCGGATCGTGTGCTCAGCCGGAGAGCCGCTCAACCCCGAGGCGATCCGCTGGTTCCGCGAGCAGTACGGGATCACCGTGCTCGACTACTACGGCCTCACCGAGTCCTATCCGCTGTGCGCCAACTATCCGTTCATGGACGTCCGCGAGGGGTCGATGGGCAAGCCGATGCCGGGCTGGGAGGTGTCGATCCTCGACGAGGACGAGCGTCCCGTCGCGACCGGCGAGCGCGGCGAGATCTGCCTGAAGGCGCGCAGCAACCCGCATTACCCGCTGGGCTACTGGAACCGCCCGGCGAAGGACACCGAGGAGACGTTCGGCGGCGACTGGTTCCACACCAAGGACGCGGCCAGCGCCGACGAGGACGGCTACTACTGGTACGAGGGCCGAGCGGACGACGTGATCATCTCGGCCGGTTATCGGATCGGTCCGTTCGAGGTCGAGTCGGCGTGCCTCGAGCACCCCGCAGTGGCCGAGGCGGCGGCCGTGGCCTCGCCCGATGAGCGCCGCGGGAACGTGGTCAAGGCGTTCGTGGTGGTGGCTTCCGGCTACGAGCCGTCCGACGCGCTCGCCGAGGAGATCAAGGCCCACGTCCGCGACCACCTGTCGGCATACGCGTACCCGCGCCGGATCGAGTTCGTGTCCGACCTGCCCAAGACGCTGACCGGGAAGATCAGGCGGATCGAGCTTCGCCAGCAGGAGCGCGACAGCTAGAGATACGGCCGGCCGCCCCCCAATCGCCGGCACGCTGGTGCTCGACGCACCCGAGACTCTGGTCAGGGACGTCCTGCTGCTGGACGGCTCGACGTTGCGCCTGCGAGCGGCCCGGCCGGCTGACTACGACGCGATCAAGTCGTTCTACGACGAGCTGTCGCCCGAGAGTCGCTACCTGCGCTTCCACGGGTTCGCCAACATCGAGGTCGCCGCCCGCGCCTACGCCGACGCCGGCGGGGTCGACCGGCTGGCTCTGGTCGGCAGCCACGGAGGCCGGATCGTGGCAGCGGCCAGCTATGACGTGCTGCGCGAGGAGGGCGTGGCCGAGGTCGCATTCACGGTCGCGGAGGACTTCCGGGGGCGGGGGGCGGCGACAAGGATGCTCGAGCAGCTGGCGGTGGTTGCGGGTCAGCGTGGGATCCGCAGGTTCGACGCCTGGGTGCTGGCCCAGAACCGGCCGATGCTGCGCGTGTTCGAGCGCGCGGGGTTTGCGATCAGACGCCGGGGCCTCGGGATCGAGTACACGGTTTCGCTTGACATCCGGGGCAGCGACGGAATCCAAGACCGGATCGACGAGCGCGACCACATCGGCGCGGTCGCGTCGTGTCGGCCGCTGCTGGCACCGGCCTCGATCGCGGTCGTCGGCGACCCCGACGGGCTCGGTGGCGCGGTGCTGGCCGGGATCCGGGCGGGCGGCTTCCGGGGGCCGGTGAGCGCGCTCGGAGGTCCAGGCGTCGACGATGGACGGCTGGTCGAGCTCGGTTCGCCGCCCGAGCTGGTGATCGTGGCCAGCCCCCCCGAGCACGTGGGCGCGGTCGCCTCCGACGCGGCGGCCAGCGGAGCGAAGGGGCTGCTGGTCCTCTCCAGCGACGCCGGCGACGATGCCCTCGAGATCAGCGAGCGCCGGGGGCGGCTGCTGGAGATCGTGCGAGGCGGGGGGTTGCGGCTGATCGGGCCAAGCTCCCTCGGTCTGCTCAACACCGATCCCGAGCTCGCGCTCGACGCAACCCCGGCCGCGGCCGACATCCCGACCGGGCGGTTGGCGATCTGCTCGCAATCGGGCGCGATCGGGATCGGGTTGCTGGCCCAGGCCGCCGCCCGTGGGCTGGGCGTGCTCCAGCTTCGTTTCGCTCGGAGACCGGGTCGACGTCTCGACCAACGACCTGCTCGAGCTGTGGGAGGAGGACCCCCGGACGGCCGCGGTGATGGTGTACGTCGAGACGTTCGGCAACCCCGACCACTTCGCCCGGATCGCCCAGCGTGTGTCGCGTCGCAAGCCGCTGCTGGCGGTCAAGGGCCGAAGAGCGCCGCGGGCCGACCGCGACCGGGCGCGATCGCACACGGCGGCGGCGCTGCGCTCCGACGCCGTCGTCGACGCGATGTTCGGACAGGCCGGGGTGCTGCGCTTCGGCGGCGGGGCCGAGCTGTTCAACGCGGCCGAGTTCTTCGAGAGCCAGCCGCTGCCGCTTGGGCGCCGGGTGGCCGTGATCAGCAACTCCGAGGGGATCGCGACACTGACCGTCGACGCGTGCGCCGGGCTTGGCCTCGTGGTCGAGCCCGCCGGCTCCGAGCAGCCCAACCCGCTGCTGCTGGGCCTCGAGGCGGGGGCGGCGGAGTACGCGGCGGCGCTGGCGGCGGCACTGGCCGACCCCGACGCCGACGCGGTGATCGCGACCTACAGTGGGCGCTACGAGGGCGATCCGGAGGCCGTGGCGGGTGCGGTCGCCGTCGGCGCGGCGTCTCGCGCCAAGCCCGTGGTCGCGTCGATCGTCCGTGCCGACGGGACTCGACCGACCGACGCGGGCGTGCCGAACTACCTGTTCCCCGACGAATGCGCCGCGGTGATCGCGCGCGCCGCGGGCCGCCGCGAGTGGCTGTCGCGACCGCTCGGCGAACGGCCTGCGTTCACCGATCTCGACCCCGCCGCCGCTCGGGTCACGATCGGCGCGGCGCTCGAGCGCAGCGGTACCGGGGGCGGCTGGCTGGTCGCGGGCGACGCCGAGGACGTGCTCGGGTCACACCGGATCCCGGTCGTCGACTCTCACCGGTGCGCCTCGGTGGAGGACGCGATCGCGGCCGCCGACCGGGTCGGCGGGGCGATCGCGCTGAAGGCCGCCTTTGAGCCCCCGGCGGACGCCGGCGACGTCGACGCGGTGCTGCTGGGGCTCGACGGGGAGGCCGCGGTGCGGGCGGGCTGGGTCGAGCTCGAGCGGCGCGTGGCCCTGTCCGGTAGGGCGTGGACCGGCGTGATCGTGCAGCCGCTGGTGGCGCCCGGCGCCGACGTGCTGGTGGGAGCGGTCACCGACCCTGACCTCGGGCCGGTGATGGCCGTGGGGCTGGGCGGGCGCCAGGCCGGGCTCGGCTCGTCCGCCGCGTTTCGACCGTTGCCGGCCACGGACGTCGAGGCCGACGAGCTGATCGACGCCTCGCGCAGTGTCGCGACTCAGCTCGCGGGGTTCCGGGGCGGCCCGGCGCTCGACCGGATCGCCCTGCGAGAGTTGATCCTGCGGTTCTCACGGCTGCTGCACGAATGCCCCGAGTTGGTCGAGGCGGATCTGAACCCGGTGCGGTGCATGCCCCGCGGGTGCGTCGTGCTCGACCTGCGGATCCGGGCCGAGGATCGGCGGCCGCCAGCGCGGGTCAAGACGTGGTGATCGGCATGCTTAACGCCCCGTTGGACGGTTCGGCGGGTAACCGCGGGATGTTGATCACCCCCCACGTGACAAACGTCCCACGGTTCCGGCGAAACCGCTCGAGTGGGACGTTGAGCACGTCATCGACCGCTCAACGCCTCGCGCGCCGCGCGCAGCCCGTCGCCGCGGCTAACCCGCGCGGGCGTGGGCGCGCAGCTCGGACAGGATCCGCTCCAGCCGGGGCTCGGTCTCGCGGTCGACGTGGATCATCGTCGCGGCCACCGCCGGGTGCACCGCGGCGATCTGGGCGTGCATCTCGTGGGCGACCGCCCGGTAGCTGGGGTGGCCCTCGCGGCCGGAGCGCAGCTCGATCAGCTGCATCGCCTCGCGGGCGTTGAGGTCGAGCATGTACCGGATCCGGTAGCCGAGGCACAGCGCGTAGGGGGCAGCGGTGGCCAGCCCGGCGTCGACGAGCCGCTCGTATTCGCGCCGCGACAGCTCGAGCGCGCGGCGGTACTCATCGCCGCAACCGGCCAGCTCGACCTGCTCGGGCACCCCGGCTCCGAGGTCCGGCGTCAGCGTCTGCCACTGGACGGTGAGCATCCGGTGACGCTGGAGGTCGCGGAAGGCGCCGTAGTCGGACGACGATCTCGAACCGGTAGCGCAGCGCCTCGAACCCGCGTCCCGGTCGGTAGCGGCGGTTGGCCCGCTCGCCGACCAGATCGCCCAGCAGCTCGGCGCGCTCGTCGGAATCGAGCGCGCTGACCGCCTCGCGCACCGCCTCCTCGGAGGCGGTGCTCGACTCGAACAGCAGCGCCGCCAGCAGATCGTCCTCATCGCCGTCGACGCGCCGCAGCGTCACCGAGGGCCCGGGGTCATCTCCGGCGGCGTCGGACAGCCCGAGCCGCCGCGACCAGCGCTCGCCGGCCTGTGCGCGCGACCTCCAGGTAGCGGACCCACTCGCCGCCCCGGTCGGGGCGCTCGACCCGGGCGACGAAGCTGGGCATCACCGACTTGATCTCGTCGAGGATCATCCGGCCGTAGCTCGCGGGCCTCGGGCAGCGGATGCGCCAGCAGGTGCAGGATCAGCTGCTCGTAGGTCTGGCCGGTGGCGAAGATGCCCATGTGCGACAGCGACGCGGCCGGCAGCAGCCCGCGCAGCAGATCGAGCGCCTTGGCCTTGATCGCCCGCGCGTGGGCCGCCGGAGCCTCGCCGGCGGCGACCGGGAACTCCTCGGCGGCCCATGCGCGTCACCCGCGGCAGCGAGCGCGAGTAGATCCCGAACAGCTCGTCCATCGCGCGGCGTAGCTCGGGACCGAGCTCGGCGTCGCGGTAGTAGCGGTAGCCGCCCGGGGGGTCGGGGATCGGCGCGTCGTAGGCGATGTAGCGCGTGGACTGCTCGAGGTAGGCGCCCAGCCGCGGCCGCTGGAGGACCTTCGTGAGCACGTTGGAGACCCACTCGCAGGCCACGTGCGCGCCGCCCAGCTGGGCGACGGAGTCGTCGCCGTAGCCGAGGAAGATCCGCTCGTACAGGCGCGCGGCGCGCTCGCCCTCGGCGGCATCCCACCGGCTCGGAGGCCGTCACGTCGTCGGCGAACTCGTCGAGGAACAGTCGCCGCAGCGTCCCCTGATATCGCGAGTAGCGCGCGAACAGCGCGCCCTTGACGGTCTCGGGCAGGTTGACCAGCGCGAACACGGGCCGGTCGAGGTTCGTGAAGTGGGGCGCCAGGCGCTCGCGCTCTGCCTCGGTGAAGCTCTCGACCGGATACTGCACGGGCGGCTGATCGTAGCGGCGGCCGCGGAGGTTCCCCGGGGACCCGCTAGAGCAGCCCGAGGCCCCGGGCGGCGTGCGAAGCGAGGTTGAACAGCGGCGAGGGGAAGATCCCGAAGAAGATCACCGCCGCGGCGGCCACCACCGCGACGAACGTCGCCGCGGGGTGCGCGAACGGCACCGACTTCGCCTCGACGTCGGCCTCGGGCGAGCCGCCGGCGATCGGCGCGAGCCCGGCGCTGGGGCCGGTCGAGGCGGGCGAGCGGAGCGGGTACCGGGGCCCGCATCCAGATCGTGGCCACCACGCGCAGGTAGTAGCCCAGCGAGATCATCGACCCGATCACCAGCACGATCGCCAGCCACGTGTAGTTGCCGTCGACCAGCGCGTGGATCAGCTGGAACTTGCCGATGAAGCCGACCGTGCCCGGGATTCCGGCGAGGGCCAGCATCGCGATCGTCATCGGCCAGGCCAGCCACGGGTTGCGGGCGCCGAGCCCGGCGAGCGCAGACAGGTCGTCGCCGTCGGGCCGGTCGCGCTCGCGGGCCACGACGACCGCGAACGAGGCGAAGTTCATCACCAGGTAGGCGATCAGGTACAGGACCGTGGCCTGGACCCCGAGCCTGGTGGCCACGACCACGCCGCCGAGCATGTAGCCGGCCTGGGCGACTCCGGAGTAGCCGAGCATCCGCTTCAGCGACGACTGGCCGAGCGCGCCGACGTTGCCGACCACGATCGTGATCGCCGCCACGGCCGCCACCAGCGGCGCCCACTTGTCGTGGACGCCGATCGCGGCGACATCGAAGAAGCGCACGAACACGCCGAGCGCGGCGGCCTTGGTCGCGGTCGCCATGAACGCCGTGATCGGGGTCGGGGCGCCCTCGTACACGTCCGGGGTCCACTGGTGGAACGGGGCCACCGACGCCTTGAACGCGAACCCGACGATCGACAGCCCGACGCCGGTGAGCAGCATCGGGTCCCCGGCGATGCCGACGCCCATCTTGCCGTGGGCGATCGCCGACGCGATCCCGGAGAAGTCGGTCGCGCCCGTGGCGCCGTAGACCAGCGCGAGGCCATAGGCCAGCGTGGCCGACCCGACCGACCCGATCACCAGGTACTTCAGGCCGGACTCGAGCGAGTGCTCGTCGGTCGTCTCCGACGCGCACAGGACGTACAGCGGGATCGACAGCAGCTCGATCCCGATGAACAGCGTGACCAGGTTCTGGGCCGAGACGAACACGGCCATGCCGATCACGCTGAATAGCAGCAGCGCGTGGTACTCGCCGTGCCCCGATTGTCGGGGGGCCACTCCGCCCACCGACAGCAGCACGGTGCCGATGCCCGCGACCGAGAACAGCATGTCGAGGATCAGCGCGAGGTCGTCGATCCGCAGCGCTCCGGAGACGATCGAGGCGGGATCGTTGAAGCGCCAGATCGCGCAGCCGATCGACGCGGCGAACGCGATCAGCGCCAGCACCGGGACCACGCGCTCCCGGACCACGGAACTGCTCAGCAGGCCGACCAGCAGGACGACCAGACCGCCGACGCGCGGGAGCCAGGATCGGCGACAGCGCCGCCCAGTCGATGTGCGGGCCCTTGACCTGCGAGGCGGCGAAGACCAGCGCGTTCATCGCGATGCCGTCCTGACCGCGGCCTGTTGCTGCTGCGCGGGGGCGATCGCCGAGTTGACCGACGACTCCGAGCGGCGAAGGCCGAACTGGGGATAGAACGCGAGCACGAGGATCACGAGCACGAACGGCACGACCGCGGCCGCGTCGGCGATCCCGATCTCACGTGACTGCGCCCGGGGCCCGACCCGGTTGTGCATCGAGGTGATGAACAGCCGCAGCGCGTACACCGCCGCGCCCACCACTCCCGCGAACGCGATGACCGAGATCGCGAGCTTGGCCTTGAACACGCCGAGCAGGATCATGAACTCGCCGATGAAGTTCGAGGATCCGGGCATCGCCAGCGTGGCCAGGATCACGATCAAGAACAGCGAGGCCAGCACCGGCGCGCGGAACGCGATCCCGCCCATGTCGGACAGCAGCTCCGAGCCGCCCGCGCGCGCGGCGAGCGCGGCGACGATGAAGAACGCGGGCGCGGTCACGAGCGCGTGGTTGAGCATCTGCAGCAGCGCTCCCTGACCGCCCTGGGATTTCAGCGAGAAGATCCCGAGCGTGATGAACGACAGCTGGGCGACGCTCGAGTAGGCGATCACCAGCCGCGCGTCCGGGGTCGTGAACGCGACCGCGGTGGCCCACAGGATCGAGACCAGCGCGACGATCAGCATCAGCGTCTGGTAGTGCACCGACGCGTAGGGGAACAGCGGCAGCACGATCCGCAGGAATCCGTATGCGGCGACCTTGGAGAGGATCGCCGAGAACACGGCGACCGCGGGAATCGGCATCGACTTGTACCCCTCGGCCAGCCAGCCGTGGAACGGCACCAGCGGCATCTTGACCAGGAACGCGAGCGCGAAGCACAGGAAGATCCAGTCCTGGGAGGTGTGCGACAGCGGCAGCTGCTGCAGATCGGAGATCACGAACGTGAGCCCGGTGTGGTGCTGGGAGGAGGCCAGCACGCCGGTGGCGATCGCGGCGGCGAGCATGAAGAACGATCCGACCAGCGTGTAGATCACGAGCTTGGTGGTGGCGCGCACCCGATCGCCGCTGCCCCAGATGCCCGTCAGGAAGTAGAACGGGATCAGCATCAGGTCGAAGAACACGACGAACAGCGCCAGGTCCTGGGCGCAGAACGCGCCGAGCACGGCGCTCTCGGCCAGCCCGAAGTGGAAGTAGAAGATCTGCGGCCGGTCCCACTCGCGGAACGAGGCCCACACCAGCGAGGCGCTGAACAGGACTGTGGTCAACACCACCAGCGCGACGTTCAGCCCGTCGAGCCCGAGCTTGTAGTGGATCCCCAGCGCGGAGATCCACACCTGGTCGGTGACGAACTGCAGGCCGGTGTGGCCGATCTTGAACCGGATCAGGAACGAGATCGCGATCCCCAGCGGGACGAGGCTCGCGATCGCGCTGTAGCGCCCGACCTGGTCGCGCGGGACGGCCGTGCCGATCAACGCCAGCGCCAGCGGCAGCCAGATCAGGATCGAGAGCGTCATGTCGAGGAGATCAGGAAGTAGAGGGCCACGCCGGAGATGGCAATCACCATCACCGCCGCGTAGTAGCGCAGGAACCCGGTCTGGGCCCGGCGCACGGCGGCCGAGCCGGCGCGGACGATCCCGGTGGTGCCGTCGGTGACAGCGCCGCCGATCACGACTCGCTCGAGCACCGAGTTGATGAAGCGTCCGACCCACAGCGTCGGGCGGACGACCAGGAAGTCGATCAGCTCATCGAAGTACCACTTGTGGACCAGGAAGTTGTGCAGCGCCGGGACTCGCTCGCGGATCCGCAGCGCCGTGCCGGGGCGGGCCACCCAGATGCGGTAGGCGATCGTGATCCCCAGCACCGCGATCAGGGCGCCGATGATCAGGCCGAGCCAGGCCGAGCCGGTGGCGACGTCGACGTGGGCGTACTTCGAGTCGGCGAACGTCGGCTCGAGGAACCGCGTGACGACGTCGTCGACGCCCGGGATCTGCAGCGCGCCGGCGATCACCGCCAGCACCGCCAGCGTCCCCATCGCGATCTTCATCGGGCGCTCGCGCTCGGCGATGTAGTGACCCGGGCCGGGGAAGCCGACGTCGGTGTCCTCCTCCTCGCCGGTCATCGGGTTGGTCGGGACCTCGGCGTGGTGCAGGTGCCCGTGCTCGAGCTCCTCGGCCTCGGGGCAGGGCTCGCCGAAGAAGGCGCGGAAGATCATCCGGAACGTGTAGATCGCGGTCAGCAGCGCGCCCACGTAGCCGGCGATCCCCATGATCTCGAAGCCGCCGCCGCGGTGGTCGAGGAACGCGATGATGTCGTCCTTGGACAGCCAGCCCGAGAACGGCGGCAGGCCCGACAGCGCGAGGCCGCCGATCACGAAGCAGGCGAACGTGAACGGCAGCGCCTTGCGGAAGCCGCCCATCCGGTCGAGCGACTGGTTGCCGGCCATCGCGCCGATGATCGAGCCGGCGCCCATGAACAGCAGCGCCTTGAAGAACGCGTGGGTCATCAGGTGGAACAGGCCGGCCGAGTACGCGCCCACCGAGACGCCCATGATCATGTAGCCGATCTGCGACATCGTCGAGTAGGCGATCACCCGTTTGATGTCGGTCACGACGAGGCCCACGGTGGCCGCGATCAGCAGCGTCAGACAGCCGCCGATCGCGCCGACGTCGGCCGCGGTCGGGGCCTGCTCGAACAGCGGGTGCATGCGCGCGATCAGGTACACGCCGGCGGTCACCATCGTGGCCGCGTGGATCAGCGCGGACACCGGCGTCGGGCCTTCCATCGCGTCCGGGAGCCACGTGTGGAGCGGGACCTGGGCCGACTTCGCGAATGCGCCCACCAGCAGCAGCAGGCAGGCCACCACCAGATCGGTCTGGTTGGGCGTGAACACGTGATGGATCGTGTTGAACGTCTTGACGAAGTCGACCGTGCCGGTGTGCTTGAACAGGAAGAACGTGCCCAGCACCAGGCCGACGTCGCCGACGACGTTGATCACGAACGCCTTCATGCCGGCGCTGGTGGCGGTGTGGCGCCGGTACCAGAACGAGATCAACAGGTAGGAGGCGGCGCCGACGAACGCCCAGCCGACGATCAGCAGCACGAAGTTCCCGGCCATGATCAGCAGCAGCATCGAGAACACGAAGTAGTTCAGGTACGCGAAGTACCGCGAGATGCCCCGGTCCTTGTTCATGTACGAGACCGAGTACAGGTGGATCAGCGTCGAGACGCCCGACACCACCAGGGCCATGAACACCGACAGCGGATCGACCAGGATCGACAGCTTCGCGTCCACCCCGGAGCTGACGTCGTAGTTCCACAGCGTCGAGGTCAGCTCGCGGTGGTCGGGACTGAGGCTCAGCAGCTTGATCAGCATCGCGATCGCGGACGCGAACGCGAGTGCGATCGCCAGCGTGGCGATCCAGCCGGCGGTGCGGCCGGGCAGCCGGTTGAAGCTCAGCGAGATCAGCGTGCACCCGAGCAGCGGGAACAGCAGGACCAGCCAACCGAAGGTGGTGGCGCTCAAGGCTCCGTTACCCCTGCAGCTCGTTCAGCTCGTCGACGTCGATCGGCAGCCTGCGTCGGTAGATCGCGACGATCAGGCCCAGCCCGACCGTCACCTCGCAGGCGGCCACAACCATCACGATCAGCGCGAACACCTGCCCGTCCTCGCCTCCCCACATCCGCGCGAACGCCACCAGCGCCAGGTTGGCGCCGTTGAGCATCAGCTCCAGGCACAGCAGGATCACGAGCGGGTTGCGGTGGGTCATCACCCCGCCGGCGCCGATGCAGAAGATCAGCGCGGACACGACCAGATACCAGCCGATCGCCACTACCAGCCTCCGCTGTCCTCTTCGGAGCTCGACCGCCGCCCCACCGGCTCGGCCTCGGGCGGCTGTGGCTCGGCCGCGCGGGTCCCGGCGGCCTCGGCCATCGTCCCGGTGTAGGCCGGGCGCGGGGTGGCGATCAGCCGCCGCTCGAGCTCGTCTTCCTCGGGATCCAGGCCGCGGCGGCGGCGGGCCAGCACGACCGCTCCCACGGCGGCGACCAGCAGCAGGATCGAGGCGACCTCGAACGGGAACAGGTACTTGGTCAGAAACAGCGTCCCGATCTCCTTCGGGGTGCCGTACCCGGCCACGTAGTGGGCGCCCTTGCTCGAGATGCCCTTCAGCGCCGAGCCGAGCATCGCGATGCACAGCTCGATCGCGACCGCGAGCCCGAACAACGGTCCCAGCACCCGCAGGACCGGGCCGCCGAGCAGCTGCTCGCCGCCGCCGACGTAGGAGACCACGAACACGTACAGCACCATCACCGCCCCCGCGTACACCACGACCTGGGCGGCGGCCACGAACTCGGCTCGCAGCAGCAGGAACAGCACCGCCAGCGAGATCAGGTGGACGACCAGCATCAGCACGCTGTAGAACGGGTTGCGGACCGTGACCACGCCGATGGCCCCGGCCAGCGCGCCAATCGCGCCGATGAAGAAGATGACCTGGCTCACTCACCCTCCGCGCGCAGCGGCGTGCGCTCGATCGGCTCGGCGAGCAGCATCTCCTTGGTGAAGATCAGGTCCGAGCGCGTGTAGTCAGACAGCTCGTAGTCGTGACCCATCGTGATCGCATCGAACGGACACGCGACCTCGCAGTAGCCGCAGAAGATGCAGCGGCTCAGGTTGATCTCGTACACCGCCGCATAGCGCTCGCCGGCCGACACCCGGTTCTCGGGGGTGTTCTCGGCCGCGACCACGCGGATGCAGTCGGCCGGGCAGGCGGCGGCGCACAGCGAGCAGCCGACGCACTTCTCCAGGCCGGTGTCCTCGAAGCGGTGGAGTTTGTGGCGACCCCGGAAGCGGGGGTAGACCGGCGTCTTCTCCTCCGGATACTGGATCGTCGTGGGCCCCTCGACGATCCGCGCGAACGTGGTCTTGAGTCCGCGCAGGGTCTCGCCGAAGGTGCGGTAGGCGCCGGCGACCGGGCCCGGGGCGGGAACCCGCATCACCTCGATCACATCGGCGCTGGGGTCATAGGGAGTCATCAGACAGGCAAGCCTCGGGTTGTCATGAGCCGACGATGATCGCGGTCACCAGCAGGTTCAGCGTGGCCAGCGGCAGCAGCACCTTCCAGCCCAGCGCCATCAGCTGGTCGTAGCGGAGCCGGGGGAGCGTGGCACGGATCCAGATGAAGAAGGTCACGAACAGCATCATCTTCGCCAGCACCACGAACGGGTCGACCCAACCGGGCGGGTGGATCCCGAACGGCAGCAGCCAGCCGCCGAAGAACATCGTGACCGCGATCCCCGAGACCACGAACATGTTCATGTACTCGGCGAACAGGTAGGCCACGAACGGGGTGCCGCCGTACTCGGTGAAGTAACCGATGATCTCGGAGTCGGCCTCGACGAGGTCAAACGGCGCGCGGTTGGTCTCGGCGAACGACGCGACCATGAAGATCAAGAAGCCGACGATCTGCGGGATGAAGTACCACATCCCGGCCTGGGCGTGGACGATCCCGGTCAGCGACAGGGTGCCGGCGGTGATCACCACCCCGACCAGCGACAGGCCCTGGGAGACCTCGTAGGAGATCAGCTGCGCGGCGCCGCGCATCGCGCCCAGGAACGAGTACTTGGACCCGGATGACCAGCCGCCGAGCAGGATCCCGTAGAACGAGATCCCGGCGAACGCGAACACGTACAGCGGACCGATCGAGACGTCGATCCCGTACAGGCCCACCGGCGTGCCGAAGATCTTCTGGACATCGCCGAACGGGACCAGCGCCAGCGCCGCGATCGCCGTGAGGATCGCGATCGCCGGAGCGATCCGGAACAGTACCCCGACCGACGAGGTCGGCCGCGAGGGCTCCTTGCGAGCGAACTTGACGATCTCGGCCATCGGCTGCAGCAGCCCGAACGGCCCGACCCGGTTAGGGCCATAGCGCCCCTGAAAGCGCCCCAGCAGCTTGCGTTCGTACACGGTCAGCATCGGGAGGATCGCGAATGCGACGAGGAAGATCACCAGCGACTTGACGATCTGGATCCACCAGGGCTCGAAGTAGTTGACGTCGGCGACGTGAATCACGACTTGGTCACCTCGACCTCGCGCTCGGTCAGCGCGTTGGCGGAGTCGGTCGCGATCCCGTCGGCCATGAACGCGGTGCCGGCAGGGACGCCGGTGCGGACCGCCGCGGTCGCCTTCAGGCGGGTGCCGTTCTGGGACACGTGGACGGCCTCGCCGTTGACGATCCCCAATCGCGCCGCGTCCTCGGGAGCGAGCTCAACCTGCTGATGGGCGACCGTGTAGTGCAGCGCCGGCGAGACCTCGACCTCGGGGGCGGCCCAGATCGGGCGGTAGGTGCCCAGCCGCAGCGTGCCGTTGCCGGCGGCGACCCCGGCACCGTCACCCGACCGATCGCCGTCATCGTCGTCCTCGGAGGCCTGGGTGGAGACGGGGCCGGCTCCAGGCATGGCCGAGGCCTGCTCGCGCTCGGGCCAGCGCACGCCGCGTCCGCTGATCTGCTCGAGCGTGATGCCGGCGTAGAACGGGACCGCATCGACCAGCTGCTTGAACGCCATGCCGCTCGTCAGCACGCCGGTGTCCAGTCCGTTCAGGCGGCAGATCTCGGCCAGCGCCGACCAGCCGCCGCGGACCTCGCCGGGGTGGGCGATCGCGGTTCGCAGCCGCTGCAGGCGGCCGTCGGGGTGCACGACCGTGCCCTCCTTCTCGGCATAGGAGTCGGCGGGGAAGATCACGTTGGCGTGCTCGCGCAGGCCGTCGGTCAGTACCGAGGCGTGGGCCACGACGAGCGCCGCACGGTGCAGCGCCTGCTCCCAGGTCGCGCTGTCGGGCAGGTCGCGGAGCGGGTCGGTCTGGAACAGGTACAGGGCGGTCAGCTCGCCGTCCGCGGCGGCCGCCCCGATCTCCGAGGCGCCGTAGCCGATCGCGGGGGCGTCGGAGTAGCCGGGTCCCGCGTTAGGGAGCACGCCGGCCTCGCGAAGCCCGCGGCCGTTGGCGCCGCAGGGAACCTCGAGCAGCCCCGCGCCGTCCCGGCCGTCCAGCCCGAGCTGGCGGGCGATCTCCAGCAGTCCGCCGGCGGCGGCGCCGAGTCGCTCGCCCCACAGGATCACGATGTCCTGACCGCCGTTGCGCAGCAGCTCGGCCAGGCCCCGGACCTCCTCGGAGGCAGCGCCGCCCGCGAGCGCGGCCGCCAGCTCGCGCAGGAATGCGGCTTCGCCGCCGGGCGGGTAACGCAGGATGAGCTTGGCGTTGGCGTCCAGCGCGCTGGGCCGGGCGGTGGCGATCGCCAGGTTGACGGCGCGACGACGCACGCCCTTGCGGATCCGCAGATCGAGGATCGGGGAGTCGTCCAGCGGCTCGCAGCCGAGTACCAGCACGGTGTGGGCAAACTCCAGGTCGGGGACGGTGGCCTGGAGCGCGGGGTCAGCGAGCGCGCGGACATGACCGAGCGCAATCCGCTCGCCGGTCCGCGAGTCGATGTGAGGTGAGTCCAGGGCCTCGCGCATCAGCCGCGCCAGCAGGAAGCCCTCCTCGTTAGTGGCCTGGCCGCCGACCAGCGCGCCGACGTGACCGCTGTGGCGCTTGAGGGAGGCGGCGACCTCGAGCGCGCGCTCCCAAGAGACCGGCCTCAGGTTGCCGCCGTCGCGGACCAGCGGCCGCGTGATGCGCTCGTCGACGTGGATCGACTGGTAGGCAAAGCGGCCCTTGTCGCACAGCCAGCCGTCGTCGACGTCGGGATTGCCTCCGGGACCGCCGCCCGTGCCCGCGCTCTTGGAGTCGCGCGACAACACTCGCACGACCTTCTCGTCGCGCACCGTGAACTCGACGTTGCACTGCGACGGGCACAGGGTGCAGATCCCCCCGGAGCCCTCGATGTCCCAGGGGCGGGCGCGGAAGCGGTAGGGCTGGGAGGTGAGCGCCCCGACCGGGCACAGCTCGACGATGTTGCCGCTGAACGGCGCCACGTACGGATGACCGTCGTAGGTCGAGACGAACGTGTGCGCGCCTCGCTCGGCGAAGATCAGCTGGTAGTCCTCGGAGATCTCCTGTGAGAAGCGCACGCAGCGGTAGCAGAGGATGCAGCGCTCGCGGTCGATCGCGATCACCGGCGACAGGGCCAGCGGCTTCTCGAAGTGGCGCTTGGGGTCGACGACCCGCGAGCGCCCGAGGCCCCAGCCGAACGTGATGTCCTGAAGCGGGCACTCGCCGCCCTTGTCGCACACCGGACAGTCGAGTGGGTGGTTGACCAGCAGGAACTCGACGATCGCGTTCTGGGCGTGGTGCACCCGCTCGGTCTGAGTGTGGACGACCATCCCGTCCTTGACCGGGGTCGAGCACGAGGTCTGGAGCTTGGGGATCCCCTCGATCTCGACCAGGCACATGCGGCACGCGCCGACGGGGTTGCCGAGCTTGGGCTCGTAGCAGAAGTACGGGATCTCGACGTCGCCCAGTCGGGCGGCGTCGACGAGCATCGAGCCCTCGATCGCCTTGACCTCCCGCCCGTCAATGGTCAGCTGGATGATGTTCTGCTCTGGCCGTGGCATAGGTGTCTGGTGATTCGCGTGTTATGCCACGTATCAGTGCACAGGGATCGGTCCGGCGTGCTCGTCGGCGACGCCGATCGGGATCACATCCTCCGGTTGCCCCGTGGCCGCGCGCTCCCGCGCCGCCTCGATCTCCGCCTCCAGCTCCTCGCGGAACTTCACGATCATCGACCCGATCGGCATCGCCATCGCGTCGCCGAGCACGCACAGACAGTTGCCGATGATCTGCTCCTGCACGGACGCCATGATGTCGAGATCCATCGGGGTGGCCTCCCCCGACTCGATCCGCTGCAACATCTTCACGGTCCAGTTGGTCCCCTCGCGGCAGGGAACGCACTTGCCACAGGACTCGTGCGCGTAGAACTTCGCGAGCTTGAGCGCCACCTCGAGCACCGTATGGGTGTCGTCGACGACGATGATCGCGCCCGATCCGAGCATCGATCCCGCCTTCGCCATCGAGTCGAAGTCGTATGGAACGTCGAGGTCGTCGGCGGTCAGCACCGGCGAGCTCGAGCCGCCGGGGAACCAGAACTTGACTTCGCGCCCCTCGTCCGGACCGCCCGCGAGGCCGTAGATGAGCTCCCGCGACGAGATGCCCAGCTCGATCTCGTAGTTGCCGGGCCGACGGACATCTCCCGAGACCGAGACAAGCTTGGTGCCGGTCGAGGTTTCGGTGCCGATCTCGGCGTACTGCTTGCCGCCCATCCCGATGATCGTCGGAACGGTGGCCAGCGTCTCGACGTTGTTGATCAGCGTCGGGCCGTGGTAGAGGCCCTCGATCGCAGGGAACGGCGGCTTCAGACGCGGGTTGCCGCGCTTGCCCTCCAGCGAGTCGAGCAGCCCGGTCTCCTCGCCGCAGATGTACGCCCCCGCGC
>CAVPMQ010000003.1:0-814044 GCA_963706565.1 uncultured Solirubrobacterales bacterium
ATGCATGATCGTCAAGGACGAGGCCGAGGTGATCGAGCGGTGTCTGAACTCGGTCAAGGACCTGATCTCACATTGGGTCATCTGCGATACCGGGTCCTCTGATGGCACCCAGGAACTGATCGACCAGGTGCTCGGCGGCGTGCCGGAGAGCTTCACCAGCGGCCGTGGGTCGACTTCGGCCACAACCGCACTGAGATGCTGAAGCTGGCCCGGGGGAAGGCTCAATACCTGCTGCTGCTTGACGCCGACTGGACATTCTCGGCGAAACCGCGGGCCCTGGACGGGCTGAAAGCTGACGCCTACCTGGTCAGGCAGCGGCTTCCCCAGGGCCACGGGCTCGAGTTCTTCAACCGGAATCTCGTGCGAGGCGACAGGGACTGGTGGTACGTGGGCGTCACGCACGAACACCTCGACACCAAGGGCAAGGTGTCCGAACGGCGGCTGGCGGGTGCGCAGATCGACAACTGGGGCGACGGCGGGGTCGGGCGCGCCAAACGCTGGCGCCAGGACGCCGAGTTGCTTGAACGAGCCGTGAGAAGGACCCGCGGAATGGCCGGAACGCCTTCTATCTCGCTCAGACCTACCGTGACCTCGGCGAGAAGAAGCGCGCCATCGAGCTCTATCGCCGACGTGCGGCGATGGGTGGATGGGAGGAGGAGGTCTTCTACTCGCTGTATCAGGTCGGCGTCCTGTTCGGCGAGCTTGGCAACTGGGACGCCGCCGTGTCCGCGCTCGTGAAGGCATGGAAGTACCGGCCGACCCGGATCGAGCCTCTGTATCAACTCGCCGCCGGCTACCGGCTGCGCCAGGACTGGACCAATGCCCACCGCTACGCGGTTCGCGCGCTGAATAAGCCCGAGCCTCCGGACATTCTGTACGTGGACTCGTGGATCTATCGCTGGGGGGCGCTGTTCGAGTATTCGGTCAGCGCCTACTGGACCGGGGAGCACGCCGCTGCTCTGGAGGCGTGTGATCGCCTTCTGCAGCGCGCCGACCTGCCGGCGGAATACCGGACTCACGTCACGCAGAACCGTCAGTTCTGCCTCCGCGCCCTCCATGGCGAGGACGCCGCGCAGGAGGATCAACAGTTTGCGATCCGGGGCGGAACGGTGATCCTGAGGCTCCCGGGTCAGAAGTCGTAGGGCCCGGCTCGCGCGCGGCCACGACGCGCCGCTGAACGCCACAATGACCCGATGAGCGACGACGGTCTCAAGGCGGCCCAGGAGAATGATGCGGGCCGGCGGGCAGCACGAGGAGGCCATCCAGGCCTTCACCCGGGCCTACTGAGCGCTTGGCCGAGGGGGAATCGGCCGTCATCCCGAGCGCCGAGATCGAGCCGGCCCAGGGGGTCCCGATGCTGGCCGAGCTGCCCCAGGTCGACGGGCCCCAGGCCCTGGAGCGCGTCGCCGTCATCAAGCTGAACGGCGGCCTGGCCACGACCATGGGCCTCCAGCAGCCGAAGTCGCTGGTCGTGGCCCATCAGGGGCCTGACGTTCCTGGACATCATCGTCGGCCAGACGCTGGCCCTGCGCAAGCGCTACGGGGTCCGGCTGCCGCTGCTGCTGATGAACAGCCAGGCCACGCATGAGGCCACGATGGACGCGCTGGCCGGCCATCCCGAGCTCGACGCCGGTCTCCCGCTGCACTTCATGCAGAGCATGATCCCCAAGCTCGACGCCGAGCAGATGGGGCCGGTGAGGTGGCCGCCCAACCCCACCCTGGAGTGGTGCCCGCCGGGCCACGGCGACGTGTACGGCGCGCTCCGGCGCTCGGGGATCCTGGCCCGGCTGCTGGAGGAGGGCTTTCGCTACGCCATGATCTCCAACTCGGACAACCTGGGTGCCCGCGTCGATCCGCGGATCGCCGCCTACGTCGAGTCCGAGGGGATCCCGTTCCTGATGGAGGTCGTGGAGGGCACGGCGTCGGAGCGCAAGGGCGGGCACATCGCCCGCCGCCGCAGCGACGGCCAGCTGATCCTGCGCGAGATCGCCCAGACCCCGCCCGAGGACGAGGAGTCATTCCGCGACTTCCGCCACTGGCACTACTACAACGCCAACAGCATCTGGCTGGACCTGGAGGCGCTGGCCGGCGTGCTCGAGCAGGGCGGCGGGGTGATGGACCTGCCGCTGATCGTCAACCGCAAGACCGTCGATCCCCGAGACCCCGATTCGCCGCCGGTGATCCAGCTCGAGAGCGCGATGGGGGCGGCGATCGAGAGCTTCCCCGGCGCCCGGCTGCTCGAGGTGCCCCGGACCCGGTTCGTTCCGGTCAAGACGACCAATGACCTGCTCGTGATCCGCTCCGACGTGTACACGCTGCGCGATGGCATGGTCGTCGAGCCCGTGACCGAGCGGCTGGGCCGGCTGCCGCTCGTGGATCTGGACAAGGAGGTCTACGGCCACCTCGACCGCTTCGACGCCCGCTTCCCGGCCGGGCCGCCGTCGCTGCGCGGGGCCGAGCGCCTGGTCATCCGCGGGAACGTGAGCTTCGGGGCGGGAGTCGTGATCCGGGGCTCGGTCGAGCTGGAGACGCCGACCCGGCTGGCGATCGGCGACGGCTCGCAGCTCAGCGGCTGACCCGGGGGCTCGGGCTCAGCCCGCCCCCAGGTTGCGTGGGATCTCGTAGCGCACCGCCCGCAGGCGCGCTGATCGCGGCGGCGCCAGCGCCAGTCCATCGGCGCTGGCCGCCTGCGCCCCGTGGGAGGTCCAGGTCACGGGGGCGGCCGGGTAGCGCAGCAGCGCGGCCCACGTGGCCGTGTCGACCTGACCGGTGACCGGCAGCGCGTGCGCGCTCTGGAACTGCTGCACGGCGGTGCGGGTGCCGGTCCCGAACACCCCGTCGATCGAGACCCGGTACCCGGCGCTCCACAGATGCTCCTGGGCCCAGACCACGAGGTCGCCCTGGCCGAGGTCCCCGGAGGTGTGGTAGCCCAGGGTGGGCATGCCGCTCTGCGGCGTGACCGTCTCCAGGTCGGGCACGGTGGCGCTGACGGCGCCCCAGCCCCGGGACGTGGCGCTCTGCCAGACCCACCAGCTGGTGGCCGGGGCGTGGTAGACGCGCCGCGAGCTGGCGAAAGCGCTCGATCTGGGCCGGCGGCGGGTCCCCGGCCACCTCACCCAGCGGAGCGATCGGGCGCTGGTAGGGAGAGTTGTAGACCCAGGTGTGGGAATACACGGCGTCGGTCGTGGTCCCGATGTCGCGCCAGTACATCTGGGGGACGTTGTACTGCGCGCCGCCCGGCCCCAGGAACACCGAGTACGGGAAGCTGGGGTGGTAGTCGACGTACGGGAAGCTGGCCAGGCCCACGGGGAAGCTGGCCCCGACCAGGCTGCGGAGCTCGCGCAGGTACGTCTGGGCGGCCGCGTAGCGGCCCTCGTATTCGCCCCTCGGCGTCGATCAGCAGGCAGTCGGCGCCGGCCTGGACGGCCCGCGCTCCGACCTCCGCCTCCAGCTTCGGGTGCGAGCCGTACACGTACTGCCAGGCGCACACGTCCAGGCCGCCGTCGTGAAGCGTGCTCACCAGCTGCGAGCTGAACTGAGACCAGTACCCGGAGCCGTCCCCGCTCTTGACGATCACCGTGCCCGACCGCGTGCCGGCGGGCCATGGCGATGATCGAGCTGAGGTTGCCGCCGTCCGACTGGGACACGTACCAGATCCACATGCCCGTCCGGCCGAGCGCCCCGGCGGGCGGGTCGATGCGGAGCGTGGGTCCCGGCGATCCCGGACGGTCCGGTCCCGCCTCCGCCGGACGGCCCGCACGGGCCCGTCCCGCCGCCAGCCCGTCGCGCGCGAGCCCCACGTCGCTGACGGGCCCGGCCCCGCAGGCGCTACGAGCAGACCGACGAGCCGCGGCCAGGAGCAGCGCGGGCCAGCCGGCGAGCGGTGCAGTGCGCTTGGCGACCGTCGCACTACTGATCTGACAAACCCGGTCCCGACGGAAGTTGCGCGCTGGGACGGCGCTTGCACGGCGAGCCGCGGCCGGCCCCGTCAGTGGCTGACGATCTTCCCGGAGCTGTTGACGAAGGACTGCGCCGGGTGCGTGGGAGATCGTCACCGTGAACGCGCCGTGCGGAAGACCCGCCGCCTGGACAGGACCGCCCTGGCCTTGCCGTACAGGCCGGCCGAGACCTCCCAGGCCACCGTGTGCGTCCCGGAGGCCACCGCGGTCACGCCCCAGGTGAAGGTGGCCGTGGCGCCCGGCTTGAGCTTCCCGGCCGCCCACGTGTTGGCGTCCGAGGTGTAGTACGCGCCCGCGCCGCCGCTCTTGCAGCTGTACCCGCACGGCCCCGGCGGCCGGTCCACGACCCACACCGGGCGGGAGTGCGAGGCCAGGCCGGGCTCGTTCAGGTAGTCGGCGAACGCGTCCACGCTCGTGCCCTCGCCCGGTCGGCGCCGGGTAGGCGCAGGTGACGTTGCAGATCGTCACCGAGACGTCGGGAATCGCCCGCTTGCCCGTGTTGGTCACGGCGATCGTCAGCCGGGTGTGCTCGGCCAGCCGCTGCTGGGCGGGGAACTTGGCCACGGAGATGGAGACCGGGAACTTTCCGGCTGGGCTCGTTGGCGTCCTGGCGCGCCGCCGCCGCCGCACGCGGCCAGCACGACGCTCGTGGCGATCGTGCCCAAGGTGACTGTGAGCCTGCCAGCGCCTCTCATAAGGGTGGCGCGCCGAGGGTTCGGGAACGGCGTTCATCTCCTCCTCCGGCGCTGGCGCAACATACCATCTAAAACGAGCCTCGGGTGCCGGTTCTGTCGCCGCGCGGCGACGGCGCCGGTTCCCAGTTGTGTTTTCCCCACCCGTCCAATAGGCTTACGGATCCCGGCCGCATGTGCGGCCCGTCGTAGTACGGGAGGACTGGAAGACAGTTGATTCGGGCAGTCGCCGAGCGGACGTTCTTGCCGACCAAGTCGTTGCTGGAAGAGGTCGGCAACATGGTCATCCTCACCGGGCAAGACGATGGTCGCTGCCGTCAGGCCGCCGTACCCGTACGGCGCCGAGTTCGTCGGCCAGTTCATGTTCGCGCTGCGGCTGTGCTGGTTCCCGCTGCTGATCTCCACGGTGGCCTTCGGCTACGAGGCGCCGGGTCTCCAGGCGGCGGACTTCCTGGTCCTGTTCGGCGCGCTGGACCGGCTCGGAGGATTCTTCGTGCTGGCCTCGATCCGGGAGTTCGCGCCGTTCGTGACCGCCGTCGTGCTGGCCGGCGTGGCCGGCACGGCGATCACCGCCGACCTGGGCGCCCGCAAGATCCGCGAGGAGCTGGACGCGCTTCAGGTGCTGGGCGTGGACCCGATCAAGAACCTGGTCGTGCCGCGCTTCCTGGCCCTGATGGTCGTCACGGGCCTGTTCGACATCTACGCGCTGCTGTTCGGGATCTTCGGAGGGGTCCTGGCCACGCTGGTCAACCACGCGCCGCTGGGGCCGTTCTGGGCCACGTTCTTCAACAACACCTCCACCACGGACCTGTGGGGGTCGGTCCTGAAGACGACGATCTTCGGAGCGATCATCGCCATCGTCTGCTGTTACAAGGGGATGACTGCGTCGGGTGGCGCCGAGGGGGTGGGGCGAGCCGTCAATGAGGCGGTGGTGATCGCCTTCAACGGCATCTTCGCGTTCAACTACGCCTTCACGCAGACGCTGCTGGCCACCCATCCCGAGATCACCACGATCCCGAAGTAATGGGTCGGCTCGTGGCGGCATCAGGCGGGGGATCAAGAGCTAGATGGGCGAGCTCGTAGCGGTACCTCGCGGCTGGATCGAGAGCTTCGGTGAGCTGGTCAAGTTCATCGCGCAGGTCTTCCGGGAGATCTTCGGCCTGCGGGTGTTCAAGTTCTTCGGCGAGGCGCTGCGCCAGGCCGGGATCCTGATCGTCGGCTCGACCCTGGTGATCTGGGGCCTGGTGTTCATCTCCGGGCTGGAGTGCGGGATCGAGGGCGCCTACTTCAACCGTTCCGTGGGCGCTCCCGCCTACTCGGGCGTGTTCGCCGCCTGGTGTGACCTGCGGGAGATCGTGCCCCTGGCCTTCGGCTACATGATGTCGGCCAAGGTCGGCACCGGAATCGTGGCCGAGCTCGGCTCGATGCGCATCTCGGACGAGATCGACGCGCTGGAGGTCATGGGCATCAGCGGCATGACGTTCCTGTGCGCGACCCGGCTGCTGGCCGCCTGGATGGTGCTCCCGTTCGTCTACCTGTGCTCGATCGGCGCTGGCTTCTTCGCCAGCTGGCTGGCCGTGGTGGAGCAGATCGGGGATGTCTCCTCAGGAGGTTTCTTCCTCATCTTCTGGGAGTTCCAGAACCCCACCGACCTCTTATACAGCCTCATAAAGGCCATGGCCGAGGCCACGCTGATCGTGCTCGTGGGCTGCTATTACGGCTACAACGCCAGTGGAGGCCCGGTCGGGGTGGGAACAGCCACGGCCAAATCCATGGTCTTGAACATTGTGGGCGTGCACCTCATCGGCATGCTCGGAACACAGCTCTTCTGGGGTGCCAACCCAAGAGCACCGATCGGAGGCTGAGTCATGGCGCAAGACGACGAGGACCGCGAGCCCACGACGGCGCATGACGAGCCGGCGCCCGGTGAAGTCCGACGGCTCCGAGGGCAACCCGATCGCCAATCCGATCGAGGACGGAGCCGGCCGGCGACGGTCGGCCCGGGCCGGAGGACGAGCGCGCGGCTCACGCGGCGGCATGCCCTGGGACTCCGGCGGGGCTGAGCAGAAGGGCTCCGCCGAGTCCTCCTCCAGGGTCTCGGTGATCGACGAGCAGCCGCCCCGGCCCGCGCCTCCGTCCGGCGCCACCGAGGACGATTACAAGTGGCACAGCTACCGCGTCTATCCGTCGGGACGGCCGGATGCCGTCGAGTTCATCGACGTCTACAAGTCCTTCGGGCGCGCGCGCGTTCTGGCCGGGCTGAACATGGGCCTGCCCGAGGGCATGGTCTCAATGATCATCGGTCCCTCCGGGACGGGCAAATCGGTTTGCATCAAGCACATGGTGGGGCTGCTGTACCCCGATCAGGGCGATTGCGTGGTCCACGGCGAGTCCGTGCCCAACATGCCCGACGACGACCTGTTTGAGATGCGCAAGAAGTTCGGCCTGCTGTTCCAGGACGGGGCGCTGTTCGGCTCCATGAACCTGTACGACAACGTGGCCTTCCCGCTGCGCCAGCACACCGAGAAGAGCGAGGACGAGGTCGAGGACATCGTCATGCGCAGGCTGACCGAGGTCGGGTTGGTCGACGCGCGGGAGAAGATGCCCAACGAGCTCTCAGGCGGCATGCGCAAGCGGGCCGGGTTCGCCCGGGCGCTCGTGCTGGAGCCGGACATCGTTCTGTTCGACGAGCCCGACTCGGGGCTTGACCCGGTCCGGACGGCGCTCCTGGGCGAGCTGATCCTGGAGATCCACCGGGACGCCATGGAGGAGGCCAAGGCCAAGCAGAAGCAGCACCTCCCCACGTTCTGCGTGATCACCCACGACATCCTCACCGCCCGCCGGGTGGCCGACTACATCAACGTCCTGTGGAAGGGCCGGGTCGTTGAGGCCGGTCCCTCGGAGGACATGCTCAACTCCGAGAACCCCTTCATCCGCCAGTTCCTGTCCGGGGAATCCGAGGGCCCGCTGGCCATGGACTAGTGTCCGTCGGCGCCGGGCAGATCGGCGATCGCCCCTGAGCCGAGCGACAGCCATATTGCTCAAGAGCCCGCGCTCAGGCGCACGCTCGTTAGCACTGCGGTCGCGATGGCGACCATTTCGCCGATGAGCCCCAGGCCGTATCCGAGCTCGTGAGCGTTGTGGCTGTTCCCGCGCACTATCGACCCTCAGGATGGACACGCTCCTCGGCGCTTGCGCCGGAGCCCCCGATTGACGCGGGGCCATGGCCCCGGCGTTAGCCTGATGCCATGCGATTGCGGGTCCGGTCCGAGCGGCTGGTGGCAGCCGCCGTCAGGCGGCCCTGGCTGACGCTGGCGATCGTGGCCGCGGCCGCTCTGGCCGGGGGACTGCTCGCGCTCGGGCTCTCGCCCGACACGAGCGACTCGACGTTCGTGAGCTCGTCGTCGCCCAGCTTCCGGGCCACGGCCAGCGACCAGCGGCACTTCGGCGGCGACCCGGTGATCGTGCTGATCCGGGAGAAGCTGACCGACCTGGTCGAGACCGGTGACCTGGCCACGGTCTCCCAGCTCGAGGCCTGTCTGGCCGGGCAGCAGCTGCTGGCCAACTCCACAGCTGGGCTCGTTCGTGCCCCTCCCGGCCAAGGAGGCCCGGCCCTACGGAGGAGCCGGCAGCCCGTGCGCCGGCCTGATGCGGACCCATGACGTGGAGGTGGTGTACGGCCCCGGGACGTTCCTCAACCGGGCCGTGGCCGCCGTCAACACGCAGGTCCAGGCGCTGCTCGCCCAGGCCAGCCAGGCCGTGCGCAGCTATGCCCAGGCGGCCTACAGGCTGGCTCGCTCGCGCCACCTGAGCGTCAAGCAGGCCCAGCAGGCGGCCAGCTCCGCCGCCGCAGCTCGAGTACCAGCAGCAGCTCCAGAAGATCGAGCAGCTGTACCTGACCTCGGGGATCAAGGGGCTGCCGCGGATCGACGACCCGCAGTTCATCCCCCAGATCGTGTTCGACCCGCTGCGGGGCCTGAATCAGCCCAAGGCGCGCTTCGCCTACCTGTTCCCGAACTGCCGACTCGGCGCTGATCCAGGCCCGGCTGCGGCCCGGTCTGTCGGCCGACCCAGCAGGCCCAGGCGATCGCCTGGATCCGAGGGGCCGTGCGGATGCCCAGGTTCCACCTCAAGTACGGGGGCACCTACACCGTCACCGGCGTCCCGGTCGTCATCAACGACCTGAGCAACGCCATCACGGGATCGATCGGGGTGCTGCTGATCGCGGCGCTGCTGGTGATGGCGATCGTCCTGCTGCTGGTCTTCCGCAGCCGTCTGCGGCTGCTGCCGCTGGCCATCGCCCTGGCCGCGGTTGGGATCACCTTCGGCGCCACGTCGCTGGTCGGCGGATCGCTGACGATGGCCTCGATCGCCGTGCTGCCGATCCTGATCGGGCTCGGGGTGGACTACGCCGTGCAGTTCCAGTCCCGGACTCAGGAGATGCTCGGCGACGAGGGGGCTGCGGCCCCAGCGTCGGGTCTGGCCTGGGCGGGCCATCGCCCGGGCGGCGGGGGCCGGTGCCCCGGCGATTGCCACCGCGGCGGCGGCCACGGGCACGGGCTTTCTGATCCTGCTGCTCTCCCCGGTGCCGATGGTTCGGGGATTCGGCGTTCTGCTCGTGGTCGGGATCGCGGTCGCGCTGGCCTGCGCGCTGATGGCCGGGGCGGCCGCCATGACCGTGGCCGGCCGCCGAGCTGCCCGGGCCCGGCGGTGATCGTCGACTCCTTCGCGAGAGGCCGGGGAGATCCTCAGGGGCCGGAGCGTCGTCACGGCCGAGGCGGGGGAGATCCTGCGCGACTGGGGCCGGGCGGTGGCCCGTCGGGGCCGCCGCGCGCAAACCTTCGCTCCGGAGGACGTCAGCTCGACCGGAATGGGCCTGCTTCTCCGGCGGAGCGCCCGAGCTGCTCGCGCGGTCGGCGATCCGCGACCGCCGTGGCTCGCCCCGGAAGGGTCCTGGCCGTCGGGCTGCTCCTGGCCGTGCTGGGCTGGGTGGCCGATACCCAGACCTCGGTCCAGTCCGACGTGACCAAGCTGGTGCCGTCCAACATGCCGGCGCTGACCAGGACCTCCACACGCTGGAGCACGTGACGGGGGTCTCGGGCGAGATCGACGTCGTGGTCGGGGCCCGCGAACGTGGCCACCCCGAAGACGATCGCCTGGATGGTCCACTACGAGAACACGCTCCTGGCCCACTACGGCTACCAGGAGACCAAGGGGTGCTCGCAGGCCACGCTGTGTCCGGCGCTGTCGCTTCCCGACCTGTTCTGCTCCGGCGCCCAGACCACCCAGGGCACGTGCGGCGGGCTGAGCTCGTCGTCGATCAACGGGCTGCTGGGCGCCGTCCCCTCGTACTTCAAGGGCGCCGTGATCACGCCCGACCGGCGGGAGGCCTCGCTGGCCTTCGGAATCCGCCTGATGCCGCTGGCCCGCCAGCAGCGGGTGATCTCATACATGCGCTCGCAGCTCCGGCCGCCGCCCGGGATCACCGCCCAGCTGGCCGGGGTGCCCGTGCTGGCCGCGCAGGCCAACGCCGACCTGTCCTCGGTCGGGCGCCGCCTGCTCACGCTGGTGGTCGGCCTGCTGGCCGTGGGACTCGTCCTGCTGGCCATCTTCCGCCACCTCGGCCGGGCGCTGGTCCCGCTGATCCCGACGTTTCCTGGCACCCAGTTCACACTCGCCGAGCCGGCGCGAGCCAAGATCCCACTCAGGACCGAGGTCGTTTTAGTCGGGCTGACCCACGGCGCACCGCTGGGGGACGCGAGAATGTTGGCGTCCGCGCCGACGACGGTGATCGACTTCGTCGCGGGGCTCAGCGGCAATGTGTTGTTGTTGTTCTTCAGCAGCGTGATGGCCTGCTGTTCGGTCTGGCGAGCGACTGCGTCGTGCGCAGCTACGGGGATCGCGGAAGGGGTGTAGGCGGTGTTGAACACGCCGAGCCGAAACATCGTCCTCAGGATCCGCAAGCACGCTTGGTCCAAGAGGGTTTCCGGGACGGTGCCGTTGGTCACGTCGGTTAGCAGCGCACCGTCATAAATCGTAGTTGTGCCGGTCTCCATGTCGGTCCCGGCCTGCAGCGCGGGAATCGTGTCGTGGATGGCACCGAAGTCGGTGATCACAAACCCATCGAACCCAAGCTGCTGCTTGAGCAAGCGACGCAGGGTGGCCGCGTTCTCACAGGAGAACTCCCCATTGATCTTGTTGAACGAACACATCACCGAGCCTGGGTTCGCCTGCTTGATGATCGAGGCAAACGCGAGCGTGTACACCTCGCGTAGCGCTCGCTCACCAATCACGTCGTTCTCACCGTTTCCGCGGTTGGTCTCCTGGTTATAGGCCGCATAGTGCTTGAGGTCGGCGATCACCTTCTTAGCCTGCACCACCTGCGTATAGCGGCCACCGATGTCCGCGTTGATCGTCGGATCTTCGCTCTCGGTCTCATCCGTGCGCCCCCACCACGGCTGGCGCATGATGTCGACATCCGGTCCGAGCAGCACGTTCTGCCCGGTTTCCCGAGTTTCGGCGGCGACAACGTTCGCGTAGTTGCTGACGATGTCCTTTGACCATGTCGCGCCCAGCGCCTGCATCGACGGCAACGCGGTCGCGTTCTGACCCGTCCCCACCAGCGACCAGCCGCGTGGGGCGACGCCGGAGCTGGCGTCGGCCATCTTCAACGCCGGAATCCCCAACCGCGGGATCGGCGCGTTGTAGTAAGCATATGGAGCGTCGCCCTGATTCCCGGTCATCAGATCGACCTTCTCCGGCAACGTCATCTGCCTGAGCAGCAGTCGCGCGCGTTGCGCTGGTGACAAAGCCGCATCCAGCCATGGACGGGCAGCCACAGTTCGCGCCAGAGGCGATGACGACGCCCCGCTCGCGCTGGTCGCAGCCCCAAACACGGCCACCGCTCCCACCGCCATCCCGATCGACGCAAGCAAGATTCGTGCGCGCATGTTCCCGCTCCTCGCTGTACTGCTGATGATGAGCCGCCCCCGGCACGGCCGAGCCTCCCCCGGCACGCCGACCAGGAACATCATGCGAACAACTGAGCGACTTTGCTGCTCGAACCTGTGCAAGTCCACGCCTCTCGCGGGCGTCAACACGCCGGGGTCCCAGGTCGCGGGAGCGGCAGGTCCCAGGTCGCGGACGGCGCGGCGCGGGACGCGCTCGATCGGTGGTGAAGCACTCGTCCCACCGGTCCGTGGCCGCAGAGGCGACATTGCAGCAGCCCGTCGGATGACACGGCAGGGCGCCGCTCAGGAAAGCACGCGCTCGAGCGCCGCGCGATCCGTCGGCTCGCCGTGCGCGGGCAGCACAAGCTCGACTGGCAGGTCGAGCAGGAGATGGAGCCGTCGGACGACGTCGTCGCGCGTTACGTGCTTGCGACCGCCGAGCTGGATGTCGAGTCCGTCGCCGAAGTCGGAGAGCGAGTCGCCGGTGACGATCGCGTTGATCGACGGCAGCCAGAGGATGAGGTCGTTGTCCTCGCGGCCCGCGTACGCGTTGATGCCGAATGGCCACGCTCCGGGCGCATGGAAGTGTCCTTCGCCTTCGCCCGCGCGCAGCCACGCGAGGTCCTCGCTCTCCATGCCGCGCACGCGGTCGGGGTCGACGCCGAACTTCTCGACCCAGTCCTGCCAGGTGTCTGCGGGCGGCGCGTGCACCGGGAGGCCGAGCCGACGGGCGTCGCGCTCGTGGTACGGCGCGGTCAGGACAACGGCGGTCGCGCGGTCGCGCAGCTCGTCGGGAACGCAGAGCGGGTCGAACAACACGAAGTCGTCGCCGAGCTCGATCCCGTACGACGAAACGAGCTCCGGCCACCACTGCTCCTCGTCCCAGTCAGGATGCGGCGACTGCCAATGCCAGACACCAGGGCGCAGCTCACGCATCGGGCGCGATGCTATCTGCGCTGGCATCGAGCAGAATCGCCGCGTGCTTCGCACCTGACTGCTGGTCCAGATCTGCGAGCACCCGAAGCGGAAGTCGCGGGCCGACAGCCGGAGAGGCGACAAATGAGAAGTCTCGTCTAGGCGCTGTAGACCTAGTGCGAGCTGTGGCCGATCTCCGCGAGGCGCACCGCGATGAGTTTCTTTACGAGCGCCGTCGGCAGGGGGCGATCGACGGGGAAGTGCAGGGAGCTCTTGGTCATTGTGTAGTCGTCAAGCTCAGCGGCAAGCTGCTCGAGGACCGAGCCGCTGAACGGCAGATAGCTCAAGTGGTTCTTGAACGCGGCGAACCCAGCGATAGTCTGACCGCGAACCCGGAATGCGGGAACCCGGTAGGAGATCACCTGTTGCGCTTCGGGGACGATCTCGAGGATCGTGCGTCGCAGCGCCTCAAGCGTGCCGCGTTTTGGCTCCTCGACAACGCGTAGGTATTCGTCAACCTCTAGGGCGGACACCGCTGTGCAGTCTAAGCGGCTAAATCCGGTAGCAGACAGAGCCAGCGTGCCGCACTCCGCCTCGCGGCTGCCGGTTCCAAGCAGCACAAGCCGCTCCAGCGTGGACGGAACGGTGACGGTGCAGCAGCGTTGCCGGAGCACAAGGCCCGAAGCACGTCCCACGTGCGAACCGGTCCCTGCCCTACTCGTCGCCATGAGCATGCCTGACTCGGCCGCCGGCGCCAGCGCGCTGTCGGGCGCCTTGCTGGTCCGCGTCAACCAGGTTCCTCCTCGATGACGGCTACATGCGCGGCATCGCGCGAAAGCGAGGCTCGGCTGCCATTGGAGTTTCCGCTGCAAGTGAGCTGGTCGCAGCGTTCAGAGAACCCGCCTGGGTAGCCGACGCCAGCTTCATCTCCTCGCACATCGAAGTGTGGTGGCCGGGACGGAAGACTCGCGCTGACCCGCGCCTACACGAGTGAGACGCGTACGGTGCTCGACCTCGAATGGCGTGATGCGACCGGCGACGTGGGCGCCGCTAGGGCGGCTGTTTCTCGCTCATCGGATCCTTCGCCGAGAGCGCGACCTACGTCCGTCAGCGCCGAGTCGCAGTCGACGGCGGTGGCTCTGCGATGAAGCTTCAGTTCGAGGTGGGCACGGGCGAGCTGGCTCCCGACGCGAGGTTCGAACCCCATGGTCACGTCGTATTGATCAACGTGGCCGGCGTGCTCTAGGCCCATCCAAGACTGGTCTTCCCGCGCGCTGGGGGACTTTCATCGACTACCTGCAGATGCTCGTCGAGTTGTCAAAGCGGGAGCGACGGCATTCGGCGGTCGGGCCGCTGGGGTGCTGCTCGAAACACATCGCCGCGGGCGAGCCGTGGTAGAACCCTCGCTCCTCGAATCGGAGATCATGCGAGCGGCGATTCCGACCACCAAAGCCGACTATCCGACCAAACTCGTGCGGATGATTGAACCGTTCGGGCCTGGCAGTGGGCCAGAGGTGGTCGCGACCGTCGTGGGTCGGAAGCTGGCTGAGCTGTGGGGTCAGCCCGTGGTAGTCGAGAACCATCCTGGTGCGGGTAGCACGGCGGCCCCAGCGATGGTGGCAAAGTCCCCCGCCGACGGTTATACGTTGCTCGTCCACACCAACGCGCACGCATATAGCGCGGCGCTTGTGACGAGTCTCCCCTACGACCCGTTGACGGACTTCGTCCCGGTCGCGGCGCTCACCACTCAGTCCTACGTGCTCGTCGCGGGCGAGACCACAGGCCTCGCTACCATCGGAGCGCTGATTGCCGCGGCGAAGGCAAAGCCGGGGCAGCTGCGGTTCGGATCCACCGGCGTGGGCACGGGCACGCACCTGGGGATCGAGACATTCAATCTCGCAGCCGGGATCAACGCCACTCACGTCCCCGCGCGAGGGAGCGATGCGATCGCCGACACGATCGCGAACACGATCGCCGGGCGCACCGACTACGCGCTGTCGCCGATCCCGACCACCCTGCCCCATATCCGCGCGGGCAGACTCCTGCCGCTAGGCGTGAGCAGCGCTCGGCGCTCAAGCGCGCTACCCGACGTTCCGACGGTGGCGGAGGCAGGCGTCCGCGGCTTCGATTTCCCGATCTGGTACGGGATATGGGCGCCGGGTGCCACCTCAGCCGGAGTCGTTCAGAAGCTCGCCCAGGACATCGCGCGCGCTCTGTCAGATCCTGCTGTGCGCGCCTCGCTACTGAAACACGGTGGCGAACCGATGAGCATGACGCAGTCTGACTTTACGCGCTTCGTGCTCGGCGAGAGCGAAAGCGCTGCCCGGATCATCGAAGCCGCCGGGATCAAACCGCAGTAGCTCGCCACCTCAAACGTGACGCAGTGGTCGCCTCCGCCGCGGTCATTCGCGGTCCTTGACGCGCCCAAGGCGCTGCTCGGCTTCACACGCCTGGCGGCCGACAACGGCTGGCGCAACGAAGTCAACGCCGCGGGACTGTTCGTACGGTGGGCTACCGCCCCGTACGTGGTGCCGCCCGGATCGCGGCGCCGATGCTTCTTCAGCTCGGGGAGCAAGACGGAATGGCATCGCTGCCACCGGTCGAGAAGACAGCGACCCGCGCCCGCCGCAGTGAGCTGAAGCGATCAGATCGACAGCCCGCGCCGTCACCTGCTCGACTGACAAGCATCGCCAGACGAGACCCCCCACGCCCACATGCTGAGCGGCGAATCCGCTCCGCTCCTGCGAGCGTCCGCGAGAGTTCTCAGAAGTGCTGACCGGCGCGGGGTGAGCGGAGCGCCCTCGTCGCCGGGGCCGGCGCACGCAACCGGCGCGAGGGCGGCTCGCGCAGCAGCTCGAGCATCTGACACCGCTCCTAGTCCCATGGGCGGCCAGGTGCGGTCTGCCGCGTTAGGTCGTGTTTAGAGCGGTGGGCATTCCGGCTTGGCGGCGAGGACGACGGTTCGGTGGTGCTTCTGGCTGGCCGTGATCGTGAACGAACTGCAGCGGTCGACAGCCGTGGGGAACACGACTGTGAACGTGCCGTAGCGGTTGGTCATCGGATTGCGGGTGAGCGTGGGTCCGGTGTCGAGCCGGACGTGCACGCGGGCGCGGGGCGCGAAGTGTCGTCCGACGACGGTCGCCGGGCCTCGCTTTGAGAGCGTCAGGGTGGGCGCCGGTGGCTTGGTGCGGCTGGCCGTGGCTGAGGTGCCGGCGAGGATGGCCACGGCAGCGACAGTGAGCGCCAGGATCGTGATTGCGGGTGCTGCGCGACGGAGCCGCGGCCGGGTCTGCGTTAGGTGCATGACATCACCTCTGGATCAGGGTACTGGGAGTGCGGGGCCCGATGCAGCGGCCCCGCACCTCCGAATCGTGTTTTAGTGACCGTTGCCGGAAGGCACCCCCACAGTCGAGGTGAACGTGTCCTCGTCGTTGGCGGTCTCGCCGTTGGTCTCGGTCGCTCCGCACAGCGTCGGCGGCTTGTTCGGCGTGGCGCTGCCGGGACACACGAACAGGTCCTTAGAGCGGGTGTCAGACCAGATTGGATGGGCCTTGTCGATCGCGGCCAGGCCGACGTAGTCGCCGTAGAACTGGCCGCCGGCGGGACCCTCGAACTGGGTCGGCGCGGGCATCGAGCTCGACGTGACCCGGACCTGCCCGAAATTGGCGAGGTCCTTGCTCCCGGACAGACTGAAGTCCGAGGAGCCGGTGGTCTCGTCCTGGCCGTACTGGCGGTCGTAGTAGTCGACGGCCAGCTGGCCCTTACTGGTGAACGCGCTCCACTGCCAGAACTGGTCGGTCTTCGCCTGGCCGCGTGACCGTGTTACGAGCTGCTCGGTGCGTGGATCGGTAGTGGTGCCGGTGAACCTGGCACCGCCGTTCTTGGACACGCTTAGCAGGATCTTGTTGTTGCACGCTCCCGGCGTCTTGACGCCCGTGTAGATCGGGTTGCCGTCTTCGAAGCCGGCGGGCACGCATCCGTTGGTCTCGTTGGAGTCCTGGTTGATGTAGGAGCCGAAGGCGACGGTGACGGTCTTGCCGTTGGTGGGATCGACCTGGCCCGAGGGGTAGTTGGTCGCGCGGAAAACCGACTTGGTCGAGGAGCCCTTCTCGGGCACGCACGAGCGGCCCGGGTCCGCTCCATCGCCCTGGTAGGTGTCGCAGTTAGGCAGGTCGTAGTAGTCGCTGACCTTGACCGGAGCGGAGAAGCTCTGCCCGCCGTCGGTCGACTTGGACAGCAGCACCTGGTAGTGGTTGTTGGTGCCGCTGGTCGGCTGGTTGTTGAAGTTGTCGTAGGCCACGTACAGGGCGCCGTCGGGGCCGACGAACGGATCGGAGAACTGGTTCTCGTTGCACTTGCCGTTCGGGGTCGCGGCTCCGAACGTGTTGGTGCAGTCCGAGCTGTCCTTGCTGACGACGGTTCGGTCGCTGAACGTCTCGCCGAAGTCGTCTGAGTGGACCTCGTAGATGTAGGACGATGCCATCGGCCGCGAACTCTGTCCAGGTCACGTAGATTCGGTCGCGGAACGGGCTGTGGACGTTGTCGTCGACGGTCATCAGCGCTTTGTCCTCGAGCACGCCGCTGGTCCCGTTGGGGTCGAAGCAGCACCGTCGTGTAGCGCCCGGGGAAGTTCCACGAGGCGCCGTTGTTCTCCGTCGAGCGGTAGATCACGAACGAGCTCGACTCGTCGGGATTGGGCGAGGCGACTGTGCCGCGGTTGAACAGCTGGCAGCTCATGTACGCGTTGCCACGGGTGTCCCACGCGACCGAGGTGTCGCCGCCCGCCTGCCAGTACTCGCGAGCAAAGTCCATCCGGCCCGTGGTGAAGCCGTTGGGCACGGTCGAGTCGGCCCAGTTCTTGCCACCGTCGAGCGAGAAGTGCGCGCCACAGGTGCCGTCGCCGCGAATGTAGTTGTTGTCGCTGGCGACGATGTGTCTGGGGTCCATCGGATCCTGCGCGATCGAGGGCTCGTTGTTGGCCTGCCCGCGCCCCTGAAGCGGGGCGTCGGTGAGGTTTAGGCAGTTTTGGTTGACCTTCACGTCGCCGCCGAGCTTCGACGAGCACTCGACCTTGCGGCAGAGGGCGAGTAGGTGCTGACCGCGCCCGACCCGCCAGTGGCCGACTGGAACGATTTCGGCGGGGTGAACGGGGCGCCATCGACGCCGCCGCCCTCGTCACCGCCGGGGGCGAACGTCGACGCGTTCGGGCTGAGGGCGCTGGCCAAGGTTTGCGAGACGATGCGCTTCTGAATGGAGTTCAGACGCCCGTAGCTCGAGGGCTTGCTCGCGGTTGCGTGTGACTGCGTAAGCAGCGTCAGACAGAGCGCCCCCAGGACGCCGGCACAAGCCAGCGTGAGGACGACACGGCGTTTGGACGTCATCGGATTCCTCTGCGATCGGACCTACCAGACGAGCGACAGCGGGATCGCCGGATCCTCACCCGAGGTCCCGGAGAGAAGTGCGCCTGCGTCGCTCCGCGATGGACGCGACCGCCACGCTCCTGCTCCTCCTCCCTTCCTCTCGAACCCTGGATGGCAGCGGTCGCGAAGTGAAAGTACCCGCAGCGCGGCGTGGCGATGCACCGACTTTGGAGTCAGTGCGGCGACAACTCGGGCGCAACGCCGGGGCGGCAGATATGGGGCGGGGTTGCACCGTCGCATCGGCGTCGCATAGGATCGATCGCGAGGAGATTTCAGGCCGAGGAGGTGTGCCGTGCGGACCCGTGCCCGTTTCGTCTGGTCGCTGGTTGGGACCGTTGCGTTTGTGCTGTTGCTCGCATCGGGTGCGTCCGCGCAGGGTGACGTGACCGTCTACTCGAGCGCTCACACCGGGTTGCTTGCGCCCGTTCGCGCCGGAGATCTCGCGCAGGCGAAATGCTTCACCGTCCTCGTCATCCGCTTCACCGATGCATGGGGTCCGGGCGATCCCGCGCGACATCGCCCCGATCGCCGCGCCGCTGGTCGCCGCGCCGCGGGCGAGCGGCCAGGCGCTTTCCAGTGACGCAACCGGGTTGACTGCCAACTTCAACGGCACGAGCAGCCGCGACAGCGCGGTGACGAACTTCGGCGCGGAGTTCGAGCCGCCCGATCAGGGACTGTGCGCCGGCAACGGCTTCGTCGTCGAGCATGGTCAACTCCGCCTACACGGTCTACCGCCCAACGGCACCGTGGTCACCGGACCGTTCAACGTCAACGGACCGTTCGACGAGGGACTGACCGAGTTCACCAGCGATCCGCGCTGCCAGTACGACGCCGCCACCAACACCTGGTTCGCGACGATCCTGTTCATCAGCGCCGACAACACGCACGTCACGCGCTCGACCTCGCCGTCAACACCTCGGGCGACCCGACCAACGCCGTGGACGATGTACCAGATCGACACCACCGACACGGGCGGCAAGACCGGTCCCAAGCACCCCGGCTGCCCGTGCTTCGGCGACCAGCCGCTGCTCGGGCATCGACTCGCCAGAACGTCTACGTCACCACCAACGAGTTCTCGATCCTCGGCCCGCAGTTCAACGGCGCCCAGATCTACGCGATCGCCAAGAGCGACCTGGTCGACAGCCGGGCCGCCGAGCACCCCGGCGCACTTCGTCCACTTCGACAACCTCAACATCGGCGGCACGGTCGCGGCCTCGGTCCAGCCGGCGATCACCACCGGCAACGCGCCCGCGGAGTACTTCCTCAACTCGCTCGACCCCAACGGCACGTTCGACCAGCGGGTCGGCGTGTGGGCGATGACCAACCGCGGCGCGGTGGCCACCGGCGGCAAGCCCACGCTGTCGAGCATCGTGATCGCCATCCGAGGCATACGGCATCCCGCCCGGCGCCGAGCAGAAGGGCGCCGAGCAGCCTGCTCGACTCCGGCGACGACCGCATGCAGCAGACCCAGTTCATCGGCGGCGACGTCTGGGGCGAGCTCGGCACCGTCGGTCACGATCCCCAACGACCCCGCCGCGCGCGCCGGCGCCGCCTGGTTCGACGTGCGGCCGACCGTCAGCAACGGCGTCATCAGCACCGCGCCGGTCCGCCGCCAGGGCTACGTGTCGCTCGCCGGCAACTACCTGATCTACCCGGCCCTCCAGGCGACCCCGTCCGGCAAGGCGGCGATGGTGATCACCCTCTCGGGCCCACGCCAGTTCCCGAGCGCCGCCTACTCGGTGCTCGCCAAGCGGAGCCACGTCGTTCGGCACCGGTCACCGTCGCCGCCGCGGGCAGGACCAACTACGACCCGAACGCGACGCGCTGGGGCGACTACTCCTGGGCGGTGCTCGACCCGTCCGGGAACGTCGGTGTGGATGGCGACCGAGTACATCCCGCCGAAGGCCAGCCAGACCACCGACGGCGCACGCAACTGGGGCACGCGGGTGCTCAATCTCCGACAGGCTGACGAACGATCGCCGGGCCGAGGCGGGCTAACGGATCCCGCTGTCGAACCTGATCGTCACGGCCGTGAACCGATGCGGGTGGACCGACACCGTCCGCGACTGCGCACGCGGAAACGGCTTTCCGCTGCGCGGCACCAGCAGATAGCGACCCGGCCTGAGGCGGACGCTGAACCGGCCATTGGCACCCGAATCGCACGCGCGCGACCACGGTTCCGGCCGGCTCGCGCTTGACCGTGATCGACGCCTGCATAGGGCGCGCACGCAGCTTCGGCCCGGACGCTGTACCGGGCACGTCGGGCCGTACCAGCACCATTCCGCGGACCCCCGAGTCGACGCGCGGTGCGGCGCTCGCGCTACCAAGCGCGCAACGCGCCGAGCGCGACTGCCACGCAGCCCATACGTCCAATGACCCGCACATCGTCATCATCCGCCCGTTCACAGCCAGACGCAAACCCACCTCACCCACCGGCAATCCCCGCCGCGAGCCAAAGTCTCCCTCGCATCGGTCCTCGACACCGATCATGAGATCGCCGGCCGGCGGATACGCGCCGACCCTCTCCCTGAAGCACGACGACGAAGCGCCGAAGCGCCTGCGCCAGGTGACACGACGAAGGGCACGCTGGGCAACTGAGTCCTAAGCCGGCTCTCGCGGTGCTGCCGGACTGGCGGGGAGCACGGACAGAACGCGGAGCGATGACCGAATGCCTGGACGCTTCATCGCCCCGCACGGCCTCCTCCATGCCATCGGTGGCGATCAGCTGCTCAAACGCGCGAACCAGGGGACGCAGCGTGGCCAGGCCGAGGTGTCCCTGAACGCCGAAGGCGTGAACGCGTGTCTCTGAGCGAAGCACCGCGCCGCCGGCCGCCGATGGCTGGACCCAGTTGGCGAATAGTACGCGAGCGGTGCCGCCGGTAGACCATCGGCGAAACTGCTCGGGATCGGTGAGCTGGGGATAGTCCCGGCGCAGTGTCCAGATCCGTCCTACCAGGCCCGACACCAGCGCCCGCTCCCGGTTGTCGCTGAGCACCCGGAACGGGTCGTGACGAACAGGTGGTCAAACGATAGGTCGCCCGCCAGACCTGGAATCCGCCACCGCACGAGCCGTCCCAGCAGCGATGAGTCGTCCAAGCCGACGGTGCAGGCCGCGTGCCACAGGTCGTCGGGCGCGACCGTGCTCTCGCAACGGTGCGCGACCCGAATTGACGGTGAGGGAAGCCAGTGGTCGAGATCAACCATCGATGAGCGCCTGCGCCAGATTCGCCCGCTCCGCCGTGTCCGGCGACGTGCAGCGAGCCGTCCGCGTGATGTTCACGCTGCCGTCCCTGACGGCGGGGTGGGGAATCTGAGCAGGCGCGCGGGAGCGCGGCCGGCCGACAGTCGGGGGCAGTCATGCACTGCCGTCAGGAGCAGGTCCATCCCCGGGTTACGCCCGCCCGCCCGCTCGGGAGCGTTCGGGGACGCGGAGCGGACATGGCTGGCCGGCTGGCGACCAGCTGCCACAGGGCAAGGACGTGCATCGGCATCGGCAGCGCGGACAACCGTCGATCAGCGGGCCGCTAGCCCGCAGAAGGATCGCCAGTCCGCAGCGGGGACAGTTCATGTAGGACATGTCGAGTTAGCCTTGGCTCCCTGGCCGAGGGCCAAGCCGATGGAAGAAATGAACCTGGATCGCGAGAGTCCAGAGCTCAAGTCGTTGTTTGGGTGCTAGCGGAAGCATGAGACGTCCTCGTCTGATCGATGCTGGTCGTGGTCGCGCTGGAGCGGAACGGGCGCGTTGACGGTGGGTGCCGGGCTGAGGTTGAGCTCGTCGGCGAGCTGGACATTGGTCCGGCGCAGGATTCTTGACACCTGCATCTGGGAGATGCCGATGCGTCCGGCGATCTCTCGTTGTTTGAGCTCTTGGCTGAAGCGCATGGCGAGCACTCGGCGATGTTGGGCGGGCAGCCGCTTGCTCGCGGCAGCCAGACTGAGGGAGGTCTCGACGAGTCCGTATCCCTGCTCCTCGGCGCCGATGACGTCATGCCGCGTGCGCGTGCCCTCGGCGGGCTCGGGAACGGGAGGCTCGTCCAGCGAGGCGGCATGCTGAGATCCGATCGCGTCGACCGCCTCGATCACCTGCTCGCTGTCGACCGATAGGAAGTCGGCGATTTCGACCACCGTGGCGGAGGTTCCCGTCCGCGCGCCGAGCACGGCCTCCGCCGCCTTGACTTTGAGCGTCATCTCTTGCAAGCCTCGCGGCAGGTGCAGGGGGTAGCCCTTATCGCGGAAGTGGCGCTTTAGCTCCCCGAGGATCGTCGGCACCGCATAGGCCGAGAACGCCAGCCCGCGAGCAGGATCAAACCGGTCGATCGCCTTGACCAGCCCCAGATACGCCACCTGAAACAGATCATCGAATGCCTCGCGACCCCGGTACCGGCCAGCCAGCTTACGCGCGAGCGACCCATGCCGCCTGATCAGCTCATCGCGCGCGGCCCCGTCGCGATGCGACTGCCAGCGCACAAACAGATCGGCTTCGGCGTGCTTGCGGACCGCCGGGGACCCCGGGCGATCCAGCAGCAGTCGGGAGCCAGCCGCGCGTGCTGCTCGTCTCCCGATGTCTGTACTGGAGCCCGAGCCGGTCCGTGCCGTGCCTGATCTCGCAGGAACGCGTTGCTGTACTTCGGCCATCTGGACCTCCGGTGCCAAAACTGGGGGATTGGACCGCCACCGAGGTCTAGAGCGGCGTCCGTCCTCAGGAGTTATAAACGAGATGTATAGATTTCCTCAACGCGATGCCCGACTAACCCCCGTGATCTGTCAGCCTCCTGACATCTAGTCAGAGAGCCTGCCGAAGGAGTCGCCGTCGGGCGGCCACTGAACCAGGCGACATCGCTGAGACGCTGGTCGCGCTCGCGGCGTAGCTGCCCTGTCGGGCGGAAGCCTCATCCATCGATTTGCGATCAAATCGCCACCCAGCATCGTGGTCTTTGCTGCCGCCGGCCTGCGGTGCTGGTAGCGCTCGTGAAACGCGACCATCGCGTCGTTGACGGCGACAAGCAGCTCATCACCGGTCAGAGGAGCCTCGGGGGCACGGCCCGACGCGCGCCAGGTCCTACTACACGGGTGACCTTGCCGTCTGCGCCGTCGTCATGACCATCACGTAATCGCATCCCGTTCGGCCACAGCCTCGGAGGCTCGTTTGCAGCGCCGGCGGTCGGGTACCGAACGCCTAGTTAGGTCAGCCAGAAAAGGTGGCGTAGATGTCGGATTCGACCCCAGAGAAGGGCAGCGGCACTCCCGCAGGTATCCGCGACACGGAGCGCCGTTCGGACGAGCGTGATGACGAGGGCGGCACCCGGTCAGATGCAAGCCCAAGGAAGGGGAGCGGCGCTCCCGGAGGTATTCGTGACGCTGAGGGCCGTTCGCCCGATGACAGGAGCCGCACCCCGTCAGACACGAGCCCGGAGACGGGTAGCGGCACTCCCGGAGGGATTCGTGACACCGAGCGCCGTTCGGACGAGGCCGAAGACAAGAGCCGCACCCCGTCAGACACGAGCCCGGAGACGGGTAGCGGCACTCCCGGAGGTATTCGTGACACCGAGCGCCGTTCGGACGAGGCCGAAGACGAGGGGGACGCTCCGTAGGGCACCGGGAGACGGCGAACCCGCCTCCGTCCACTGATCGACGAACCGGGCAGCACGGGGGTATGCCGCCTGACCGCCATGCTGGCTAGAGACCGCTCGCGGCGAGGCTCGAATTTATTCGCTTGCAGCTTGCGTGGCGGTTGTGGCATACAGCGCTCCCGCACACACGCGCATCTCGACAGATACGGCAGCTCGAGGGCTGGCAGCCGCGTAGGCCCGGCCGGCCTCGGTTGGCTAGCCGCGCACCACACATCGCGGCAAGCCCAGCGGAGCTCCGTTGCGATAACTCGGGTAGGCAGATCAGCGCGGTCGGGCCCATTGACACTCTGCTGGGGCGGTTCATGACCGTGGCCCGCTGGTGCACGCCGCGATTCGTAAGCGCGACCGGCAATCGTTGCGACGTCTGAAGGCGCTGGCGGGACGGCCGAGGTCACGGTCGCCGTGGCGGACCGGAGCTCCGGGAGGCGTTGCCAGGATCGGCTAGGCCGGACGGCAGATGGCGTTTATCACGAGCGGTTCGGCCCCGACAAACAAGCCAGCGGGCGGGCACGGGACGTCGGCTGGCCTTACGCCTCCTTGCGCGCGATGCCGCCGCATCTGAGCGTTCGCCCATCCCTTGCGTTGCGTGCGCGGCTACTTGCGATTCCAGGACGAGAGCAATCGCACGCACAACAGACGTGGCTCTCGGCGCAAACGCCCGGCGCACCAGAACGCAAGGTCCGGAGCGACGGTGTCGATCGAAAGGCTGCCGGTTACCAAGCGGACGACGGGTCTCGAACCCGCGACCTTCGGCTTGGGAAGCCGACGCTCTACCAACTGAGCTACGTCCGCGCTAGCGCGATTCTAAGCCTCCCCGCTCGCAGGCTGACCGTTGCCAGACCGACGGGGTATTTGGGAGGCTTGACGGCCGTGCGCGGTCCCTCGGTTCACAAAGGCAGTGCATCGCCCCCGCGTCGAGCTGAGCCCGCGGCGCCGTCGCCTCGACGTCGAAGGTCGCGCACACGGTGGTGCCTTCCGAGCCGACGCGGCACTGTCGCTCCAGCGATCCGTGGGCAACCGCGCCGCGTCTCGGTTGCTGAGCCGGCAGGCGACCAAGGCCGGCACCCCGACACGACCGCGGCTCAGCGTTGTCGACTGGCTGAATCTTCGCGGCGGCAATCCACGCGACGCACTCAGGCTCGCACCGGAGAGCTACGGCAGCTCACGCTGACGGCCTACGACAATTTCTACGGGGCGCTCAAGGAGTTCGACGATGAGTGCGCGATCCTGGAGCTGGGTTTGAACCGGGCCTCAGGCCACGGCTCGGTGAAGGAGCTGCAGAGCGCCCTCGATCAACTCCGGCCCGTATACCTCAGGGCGGCCAAGCATTTTCTGCTGCTCGCCAAGACGCAGTGGGCGGGCGACACGCCGCCGCCCGGGCGTCGAGGGTCGGCTGCGCGGGCACGACAACTTCCTGTTCTCGCAGCCGGCCGCACAGCCGCCACACCCGTTGCTGCGCACCGCGATGGCGCTCGAGCGCCTGCGGTCGCAGGGGGGCAAGGTCGGCGCGGCCGAGGACGACTTGGTCGCAGCGCTGACGTCTAATCTGGCTCCGTCCCAGTACGCCGACGCGCTCAAGCAGTACGTGAAGGCCGGGATGCCGGCGAAGTTCTAGGGACGCGATCGCCGCAAACTCCGGCCCATTACTCTTGATCGAGGAATGCGCCGTTTGGTCGTACCTGGTGTGGTCGTAACCGCGGCGGTCGCGTTGCTTGCGCTGTTGGCCTTCGGGGTTTTCAACCAGGGAACGAGCTCGTCGATTGACGCCTCGGTGCGCCGGGGAGACTTTCCCGCGGCGCCGCACTCGAACCTGGCGCTGCCGGTGCTCGGCTCCTCGAAGACCCAGAGCCTGGCCGACCTGCGCGGCAAGGTCGTGGTCCTGAACGTGTTCGCGTCGTGGTGCGATCCGTGCAAGACCGAGGCGCCGATCCTCGAGCAGGAGCAGCGCAAGCTGGCGGGCCAGGACGCCACGATCCTGGGCGTCACCTACCTGGACAACTCCAGCGACTCCGAGGCGTTCGTCCGCCAGGAGCACATCAGCTATCCGGTCGTCCGCGACGTCAGCGGCAACTTCGTCCGCTCGTTCGGCACGACCGGCGTCCCGGAGACGTTCGTGATCAACCGAGAGGGCAAGATCGCGGCGCTGCGACGGTTCCAGGTCGACAGCAGATGGCTGGACCAGACCCTGCCCTCGATCCTCAAGCAGGCGTCGTGATGCTCCACCGGTCACGCTGGGTGGCAGCGCTGCTCATGATCGCGTCGCTCGCCGTCGCGGCCGCACCGCTCGCCCAGGCGGCTGACACCACGACGCCCCGCGCCTCGCTGACCGACATCGAGAACGACGTGATGTGCGTGTCGTGCCGCGAGCCGCTGGCGGTCGCCCAGTCCCCGCAGGCCGAATCCGAGCGCAACTTCATCCGTCATCTGATCGCCGAGGGCCAGACCAAGGCCCAGATCGAACAGGCGCTCGTCGGCCAGTACGGCGAGTCGGTGCTCGGCAAGCCGCCCGCGAACGGGTTCAACCTGACCGTCTACATCCTTCCGCCGGCGATCGTGCTGGTCGGCATCGCCGTGCTCGCGTTCGCGCTGCCCCGCTGGCGACGGCGGGCCCGGGCGGCCGCGGCGAGCCGCCCGGCGACGTCGGGCCCAGCGTTGGACCAGTCCGACGAGCGCCGGCTCGACGACGAGCTGACCCGCTACGGCGGCTGACGCTACATCGACTCCGGGGCGCTGACCCCCAGCAACCCCAGCGAGATCGCGATCGTCTGCTGAGCCGCTCGAGACAGCGCGATCCGGAACGTCTCGACCTCCGATGGCGTCGCGCCGATCACCTTGCACTGCTCGTAGAACGTGGTGAAGTCCTGTGCCAGTTCGAGCGCGTAACCGGCGATCCGGTGGGGTGCCAGCCGCTCGGCGGCCTCGGCGATCTCGCCCGGGAACGCCACCAGCTTCTTGATCAGCCGGCGCTCGGCGGGTTGGACCCCTCCCTCGCCCCACGCGCTAGCGGAGCTGGCGGCAGTCGCGACGCGCTCCTCGGGCAGCCGCCGCAGCATCGACGCGATCCGGGCGTAGGCGTACTGCACGTAGTAGACGGGGTTCTCGCGCGACTGGCTGCGGGCCAGGTCGATGTCGAGGTCCAGCGTGCGATCGTGTGAGCGCTGGAGCATGAAGAACCGGGTGGCGTCGACACCGATCACGTCGAGCAGGTCGTCGAGCGTCACGAAGTCCCCGCGCCGCTTGGACATCGCGAACGTCTCGCCGCCGGAGACGAGATGCACGAACTGCACCAGCGGGACGTCGAGCGTGTCGGGATCGCCGCCCAGCGCTGCCATCACCGCCTTCAGCTCGCGGGCGTAGGCGTGGTGGTCGGAGCCGACCGGAAGCAGCAGCCGCTCGAATCCACGGTCGCGCTTGTTCTGCAGATAAGCGATGTCGGCCGCCAGGTACGTGGGCTCGCCGTTGGAGCGGACCACGACCCGGTCCTTGTCGTCGCCGAACGTGGTCGTCCGCAGCCATTTGGCGCCGTCGGATCGGTACGTGTGCCCGGCGTCGTCGAGGCGCGCCAGCGCCAGGTCGAGCTCGCTGGGCGATCCCTCGTGCAGCGTCCGCTCGCTGAAGAAGCGGTCGAAGTGCACGCCGTACCGGTCCAGCGTCGCCTTGATCTGGGCCAGCAGCAGCTCGACCGCGCTGGCCGCGACCTCGCTCGGCTCGCGCTCGGCGGCGTTGGGGATCTCGGCGGCAAGCTCGGCCACGTACTCGCCCTGATAACCGCCCTCGGGCACTTCCTCGCCGCGCGCCCTGGCAATGACCGACTCGCCGAGCAGCCTGATCTGGCCGCCCGCGTCGTTGAAGTAGTACTCCCGCGAGATCGCATGCCCGTGGTGCTCGAGGATCCGCGCGAGCGCGTCGCCGTATGCGGCATGGCGGCCGCTGGCGGCCACCAGTGGTCCGGTCGGGTTGGCCGACACGAACTCGATCAGGATCCGCTGCGCGGGATCGGCGCCGTCGGCGCCGAATCGCTCGCCGGCGTCCAGTCCCGACCGCAACGCCCGCCGCAACCATGCATCGGACATGAACAGGTTCAGAAATCCCGGACCGGCAACCTCCCAGCGATCGAGGTCCGCGGTCAGCGCGGACTCGAGCTCGGCGCCGATCCGCTCGGCGATCTGGCGCGGCGGCGCGCTCAGCACCGGCGCCAAGAGCATCGCGGCGTTGGTCGAATAGTCGCCCTGGTCGTCGCGCTTGGACCGCTCCAGCCGCGCCTGTGCCGAGGGCGCGCCCGCGCCGCCGCGGACGGCATGGGCGGCGCTGCGAACCGTGGCCGCGAGCCCGGCCAGCGGAGCGTTGTCTGAGGCTGCGGAGTCGGCGTTGGTTGCGGTCATGCCTTCAGTGTGACCAATCAGTGGTGATCGGGCTCTCGCATCAGTAGTGATAGGGCTCTCGGGCCAGGATCTTGTGCGCGCGATACAGCTGCTCCAGCAGCACCACCCGTGCCAGCTGGTGGGGCAGCGTCAACTTGCCGAGCGATAGGCGGTGGTCGACGCGGTCGAGCTCCAACCCGAACGGGCCGCCGATCACGAAGCAGGCGTCGCGTCCGCTGCGCCGTCGCTCCTCGAGGAACCGGCTGAACTCGATCGAGTCCATCTCCTTGCCGGCCTGGTGCAACAGGGAGATGAATGCGCGGTCGGGTAGCCGGCGCTCCACATGGTCGTTTTCGCGCACCTCGATCTGCTCGAGCCGCGTGTGCCCGGCCAACAGCTTCTGGTAGTGACGGACGTCGTCTGCGTACGGGGGACGGAGCCGCCCCACGGCCACGACAATGATCCGCACGGCGGTCATACTACGGCCGATGGACGACCCCAACCGGCCCGAGCGCCAAATCAACATCCACTTCTCGCCGGAGATCATGGCCGGCGTCTACGCGAATTTCGCCAACGTGAGCCACTCCGAGTACGAGTTCACGGTCACGTTCGCGCGCGTGGATCACGAGGTGGAGGAAGAAGAGATCCCGGGAGTCGTCGTCTCGCGGATCAACCTCTCCCCCAAGTTCATGCGCGAACTGATCGATGCGATGCAGGACAACTACTCGAAGTGGGAGACCCGCGAGGGCATCAAGAACCTGCCGGAGTACCCCGGCCGCCCGGACTACGACGAGCCCGAGTCAGACGAATAGCCGGTCAGACGACTAGGCCCCGACCGTGGCCGGCTGCGACCCGGACCGCTGATAGGCGACCGCTGCGCCGATCCGCTCGGTCGTCGGCGGGTGCGTCGACAGAAGCCCGCTGACCCACCGAGGCGGCTCGAGGTCGGCGACGTTCTGCAGCGCGATCGCTCGCTCGAACGAGATGAACGCCTGCGGCGCCTCCGACAGCTCGAGCGAGAATTGATCGGCCCGCCGCTCGACCGCTCGGGACATCCGGTTGCCGATCAGGCCCACCGGCGCGGCCACGATCGCCGCGGCGAGGCCCAGCGCGGGCAGCGCGCCCGGACTACCCCGCTCGGGCGACAGCGTCCAGCTCACCCGCTGCACCGCGAGCGCGACGGCCGGAGCCACCAGCGCGGCGTACAACACCCCGCGCTGAACGTCGCGGTGGCGCACGTGGGCCAGCTCGTGAGCGACCACCACCCGGACCTCGTCGCGGTTGTAGCGGTCGAGCAGTGTGTCGAACAGCACCACCCGCTTGGTCGGCCCGAGGCCGGTCACGTACGCGTTGGCGGCGGTCGTGCGGCGGCTGGCGTCGACCGAGTAGACCTCGCGGACGCGCACGCCGGCGGCGTCGGCGAGCTCCAGCACGTCGGAGCGCGTCTGCCCCTCGGGCAGCGGCTCGAAGTCGTTGAACACGGGGTCCAGCACGACCGGCGCGAGCGCCGCGAACGCGGCGCCCACGACCACCGAGCCCGCACCCGCGGGCAGCCACCAGCCGCTCGGATAGCGGCGCGCCACCGCCACCGCGCCGGCTCCCGCACCAGCGGACAGCAGAGAGCCGATCGCGGTCGATTTGGCCAGATCGCCGGCCCATCCTCGCCACGATTGCGTGACCAGCCCGACGGCGATCGCGCGCCGACGCGAGAGCACGGCCAGCGGCAGCGACGGCAGTGTCCCGGCGACCGCCAGGCCGGCGCCGGTCAGCGCCCCGGCCGCAACCGGTCGCGGCAGCCGCCTCGGCAACGCCCCCGGGAGCATCCGCGCCGCGAGGCCCAGCGCCGCCAGGTCGACCACGGATCGGGCCAGGCCGATCGCCAGCTGGGGCCTCGCGAACGCGGAGCCGCGGCGGATCTCGGCCGGGCTGAAATGGTCTCGCAGGTCGACCTCGGCGGGTTCGATCGCCCGTTGTCGCGGGGAAAGCAGCCGCGAGCCGAGTTCGGCCGCGGCCAGCGCGCCAAGCAGCGATCCGACCGCGCGGTAGCGCGAGTAGTGCCTCACCAGCGAGACTGTAGCCACCGATGAGGGTTGCGATCGTGTCCGACATCCACGGCAACCGGCATGCCTTCGAGGCGGTGCTCGACGAGATCGAGCTGTCGGAGTGCAGCGAGATGTGGTGCCTCGGCGACCTGGTCGGATACGGCGCCGAGCCCGATGCCTGCGTCGATCTGGCCAGACGCCACGCTGCCGTGTGCCTGGCCGGCAACCACGACATGGGCGTCCGCGGCGACCTCCCTCTGGAGGAGTTCTCCCGCGGCGCCGCGCTCGCGGCCAAGTGGACCAGCGAGACGATCTCCGAGGAGACCCGGGCATATCTGATCGCCCTGCAGCCTCAGAACCTGGATGAGGCGGTGGGGCTGTTTCACGCGAGTCCCCGGGATCCGGTGTGGGAATACGTGCTGTCGCCGCTCCAGGCCGAGCTGTGCATGGACGTCCAGGCCCATCGGGTGTGCCTGATCGGCCATTCGCACGTGGCGTTGTCGTTCTCGCGCCGGCCGGGCGAGCCCGCGACCGGAGAGACCCGCGGGGCCGATGACGACCTCGACATCGAAGCCGGAGAATGGCTGATCAATCCCGGCAGCGTGGGCCAGCCGCGAGACGGCGATCCACGCGCCGCGTGGCTCGAACTGGACACCGACGGCTGGCGCGCGATCTATCACCGAACCGACTACGACATTGCCGGTGCGGCGGCGGCGATCCGGGCGGCCCGGCTGCCCGATTCCCTGGCCGATCGCCTTGCCTATGGGCAATGAATGCGCTGCGGGCACGCGTCCCGGCCGCTAACCGAAACCCAACCGCGGAACCTTCTAAAGTCAGGCGGCGGATGGGCTTTGCGCATCGCGCAATTCTGGCTGGCGCACTTGGGTTCGCGGCCGCGTTTGTCGTCGCCTGCGGTGGCGGCGGCTCCGGCCTGCTCTCAGGCGACCAGGCCAATACGCTCAAGAGCCAGCTCGATCAGCTGTCCTCTCAGCTGTCCTCGGGGAGTTGCAACGGCGTGTCGAGCGCCACCAACGAGCTTTCCAGCGCGGTCGCCAACCTTCCGAGCTCGGTCAATGCGACGCTGCGTAACAACCTCAGCCAGGGCGCGTCGACCGTCGCCCAGCTGGCACGCCGCCAATGCCACCCGGCCGAGACGCAGACCCATACCGACACGACCCCGACGACCGACACCGAGACCACGCCTCCGACGACCACCACCGAGACCACGCCGACCACGCCCACGAACACCACTCCGACGACCCCGACCACGCCCACGACGCCACACACGACAACCACGCCTGCAACCCCGACCACGCCGTCGGGTACTACTTCCACGGGAACTTCGGGGGGCGCGGGACTGACCGGGAACCCCAACCCCAGCGGGGGCTCGGGAACCGGCGGCCACGGCAATGGAAACAGCGGCAACGGCAATGGCAATGGCAACGGCCAATGAATGACGACATGATGATTGCCGGGCGCTACCAGCTCGATGGGCGTCTCGGAGTCGGCGGTATGTCGACCGTGCATCTCGCTTTCGACGAGCGCCTGGAGCGCAACGTCGCGATCAAGCTGCTCGCAGAGCACCTCGCCGACGACCCCACGTTCGTGTCGCGATTCCGCCGCGAGGCCCTGTCGGCGGCCCGGCTGGTGCACCCCAACATCGTGCAGGTGTTCGACTTCGGCTTCGACGAGCGCCAACACCAGCACTTCATCGTGATGGAGCACGTGTCGGGCAACTCGTGCGCCGAGCTGCTGCGGGATCGCGGGCACCTGGCGGTCAACGAGTCTGTAGACATCCTCACGCAGGCCTGCCGCGGGCTCGAGTACGCCCACCGCAACGGCGTCGTGCACCGCGACGTCAAGCCCGGCAACCTGCTCGTGTCCGACAGCTCCGTGGTCAAGCTGGCCGACTTCGGGATCGCCCGCGCCACCGATCAGTCGAGCATCACCCAGGTCGGCTCGGTGCTCGGGACCGCCGCGTACCTGGCTCCCGAGCAGGCCCGTGGCGAAGAGGCCGGGGCCCGCGCCGACATCTACTCGCTCGGAGTCGTGGCCTATCAGCTGATATCCGGGCGACTGCCCTATGAGGCGGTTTCGCTATCGGAACTGGCACTGAAGCAGCAGCGAGAGTCACCGACGCCCCTGGAGGACCTCAACCCGCAGGTTCCCGCGGAGCTCGCGCAGGCGGTGGCGATGGCGCTGGCAATCGATAAGGAAGCCCGGCCCAGCGACGGGATGGTGTTCGCCGAGGCGTTGCAGAACGGCCTCCGTGGCCGCTCACCGCTGTCGGACGGCGCGCAGACCGCGCACCTCGGCACGCGTGCGGCGACCCGCGCGCTCCCCAACCGCGCGGCCGCCCCGACCGCCGCCACCCGTGTCGCGCCGCGCGTCGCTCCGCGTCCGCCGACCACGGCGACGCGGCAGGTCCGCCAGCTCGAGCCGAAGCGTCCCCGCCAGGCCGCGCCGGCCGCGGCGACGCCTCCAGCCCAGCGTGCGCAGCGCCAGCCGCGCAACGCTCCGGCGCCGGCCTACGCCCAGCGTCGACGGGGTGGCAGCCGGGCGTTCCGGCGGTTGGTCGCCTTGCTGGCGGTGTTCGTGGTGCTGATCGCCGCGGTCGTGGTCGCGATCGTGATCGCGTCGAGCACCTCGAACAACGTCGTGCACTTCCGCACGGTCGTGGGCCATGACGCCCAGACCGCGATCGATCAGGTGCGCAGCGAGATCGACAAGTACACGAAGTAGCCCGCTCGGCGCGGACCCTCACACCAGCGTGATCGGATGAGCGAACTCGAGTTCCTGCGCGCGCTGCACGTCGAGATGCTGCGCCACGACCGGATCGGCTTCGCCGAGCCGGCCCACGAGCTGTTTCAGACCTCGACCATCCAGGCGCTGGTCGACGGCGCGTTCGACGGCGACGTCACGCTGGGCGAGCTGCTGCTCCACGGCGACCTCGGGCTGGGCACGCTCGACGCCCTGGACGGAGAGCTGATCGTCGTTGACGGGGAGGCGTACAAGGCCGAGCTGGATTGCACGCTCACCCGGCCGGAGAAGCGGACCCGCACGCCGTACGCCGTCGTGGTCCCGTTCCAGCCCGAACGCCGCATCCACATCGACGGGCCGATCCGCGCGCGGGCACTCGAAGCCCGGCTGTGGGAGGGCGGCAAGCTGCCAGATCGCCCGCAGGCGATCCGGATCGACGGGACGTTCGCCCGGGTGAGCGTCAGATCGGTGCCGCGGCAGTCACCGCCATATCCGACGCTGGCCGAGGCGATCGCGACCCAGCGGGTCACGGAGCTGCGCGACATCCCCGGGACGATGGTCGGATTCTGCTTCCCCGACGGGCTCGCCGGGATCGAGATCCTGGGCTCGCACCTTCATTTCGCCTGCCATCAGCGCCAGCGAGGCGGGCACGTGCTCGACTACACCGTCCGCGACGCGACCGTGCACCTCGACGGCGCCACCGGACTGCACGTCGAGCTGCCGCCGAGCGTTGAGCCGCCGAAGCGGGGCGGCTGGTTCGATCAGACGTCGCTGGGACGCCTGGAGCGAAGCGACTAGTCCGGACCGCGCGCGGCGGCCCGGACCAGTGAACCGGAACCGTCTAGGAGGCGTCGCCGTCGGAGCCGGCGTCGCTCTCGGTGGCCTCGATCGCCGGCTGGGTGGCGCCAACGGAGATCTCGACCTTGCGCGGCTTGCGCTGCTCGGGCTTGGGGACCTTCACCTCGAGCACGCCGCGGTCAAACGTCGCGTTGATGCTGTCGGCGTCGACGCCCTCGGGGAGCGTCAGCGTCCGCGAGAAGTGCCCGTAGGAGCGCTCGACGCGGTAGTAGCCCTGCTTGGTCTCCTCGTGGCCGGACTTGCGCTCGCCCGAGACCGTCAGGACGTTGTCGTCGACCTCGATCTTCACGTCGTCCTCGGACAGGCCGGGGAGGTCAGCGCGCAGGACGTAGTGGTCGTCGGTCTCGACGACGTCCATCGCCGGGGTCCAGCGACGGAATACGCGGTTGCCCCCGTTCGAGCCGGTCGTCGGCTCGAAGAAGCTGCCGAACAGCCGGTTCATCTCGGTCTGGAGCGACGCCAGCTCCCGAGTGGGCTCCCATCTGATAAGTGCCATTTCACCCTCCATGCTCGATTACAGAATTTGAGGTTTGAACAGTATGAAATCTAAGTCGATTGCTGTCAAGTCTTATTCTAGTACGACGCAGAGATTTTTCGGAGCGGGCGTACGCGGATGCTCCGTCAGCCCGCCGTGCTCAGTCCGTGCCGCGAACGGATTTCGTCGCCCACGGCGGGGCGCCCGCATCGTTGGGCTACGAAATCCGCGTCCAGCGCGGGTTTCGTCGCCCAGGGCCGCCCCGTTGTACCCAGGGCGACGTTTCCGGGCCCGGGCGACGTTTCCGGGCCCGACGCCGCTAGCCGTCGATCAGCGACTTGCCCGTCATCGCCTCGGGCTGCTCGATCCCGAGCAGCTGCAGCACCGTCGGCGCGACGTCGGCCAGGATCCCCTCGTCCCGCAGCCCAAGCCCGGGCACGGTCACGATCAGCGGCACCGGATTGAGCGAGTGCGCGGTGTTGGGACTGCCGTCATCTTCGAGCATGTGATCGGCGTTGCCGTGGTCGGCGGTGATCACGCACGCGCCTCCGGACTCGTGCACCGCTGCCACGACATCCTTCAGGCACCGGTCGACGGTCTCGATCGCCTTGACCGCCGCCGGGATCACGCCGGTGTGGCCGACCATGTCGGCGTTGGCGAAGTTGATGATCCCGAACTCGAACGACTCCTGTCTCCAGGCGTCGACAAACGCGGCATCGGCCTCGGGCGCGCTCATCTCGGGCTTGTGGTCGTACGTCGGGACGTCACGCGGGCGACGGCACCAGCTCGCGCCGCTCCCCTTCGCACGGCTGCTCGTCCCCGCCCCCGAAGAAGTACGTCACGTGTGGGTATTTCTCGGTCTCGGCCACGTGCAGCTGGCGCCCGCCGTCGCGAGCGATCACCGTGGCCAGGGTGGTCGCCGGATGCTCGGGCGGAAACGCCACCGGGTAGCTCCAGTCGGCCTCGTACTCGGTCATCGTCGCGTAGCGCTTGACCGGCTCGGCGCCGCCGCGGTCGATCTCCGAGAAGTCCGGCTCGGCAAGCGCCTGGGTGATCTCGCGCATCCGGTCGGGCCTGAAGTTGAACGCGATCACCGAGTCGCCGGGACGGATCCTGGCCTCCTCGCCGACCGCCACCGGCTTGATGAACTCGTCGGTCTCGTCGCGCTCGTAGGCCTCGCGCGCCGCCTGCTCGCCGCTGTCCGCCGAGTGCTCAGCGGTCCCGTGCACGAGCAGGTCGTAAGCGAGCTGCACACGATCCCAGCGCTTGTCGCGGTCCATCGCGTAGTAGCGGCCGACGACCGAGCCGATCCGCCCGGCCCCGGCCTCGCGCATCCATCCCTCGACCGCCGAAAGGTAGCCAGCGCCTGACGACGGCAGCGTGTCGCGACCGTCGGTGAACGCATGCAGGACCAGATCGGGCACGCCGAGCTCGGCGCCGATCCGGATCAACGCCTCGAGATGGGTCCAGCCCGAGTGGACCCCTCCATCGGAGACGAGGCCGATCAGGTGCACACGGTCCGCGTCCGAGAACGCCGCCCGCAACACCTCGTTGGCCGACAGCTCGCCACCCTCGGCCGCCTCGTCGATCCGCGTCAGATCCTGCTTGACGACGGCCCCCGCGCCCAGATTCAGGTGGCCGACCTCCGAGTTGCCCATCTGGCCCTCGGGGAGCCCGACCGCGCGGCCGCCGGCGGTCAACTGCGTGTGCGGATATTGCGACCACAGCTCGTCGAACACCGGCGTGTCCGCCTGCGACACGGCGTTACCGGGGCCGTCCGCCGCCAGCCCCCAGCCGTCGAGCACGATCAGCACGGCCGAGGGCACCGGAAGCTCCCCGGGGCCGGGCGCGATCGCCATCAGACGGCCGCGTCGATGATCTCGGCCAACGACGCGGCGTCGAGGCTGGCGCCGCCGACGAGCGCGCCGTCGACGTCGGGAAGCGCCAGCAGCTCGGGTGCGTTGTCGGGTTTGACGCTGCCGCCGTAGACGATCCGGGTGCGCTCGGACTGCTCGCGGTCGCGGTCGCCGACCAGCGCGCGGATGAACGCGATCGCGTCCTGGGCCTGCTCGGGGGTCGCGACCAAGCCCGTCCCGATCGCCCAGATCGGCTCGTAGGCGATCACCACGTCGCCGAGCCGCTCGGTGGGCACACGCCCGAGGTCCTCCCGGATCTGGTGGCGGAGCTTGCGCTCGGTGTCGCCGCTCTCGCGTTCCTCCTCGGTCTCCCCGACGCACAGGATCGGCAGCAACCCGGCGTCGAGCGCCGCCGGCACCTTCTGGGCCAGCGCCCGGTCGGTCTCGCAGAACAGCTCGCGCCGCTCGGAGTGCCCGAGCACCACGCCGTGCACGCCGACCTCGGACAGCATCGACGCCGACACCTCGCCGGTGAACGCTCCCTCGTCCGCCTGGTGCATCGTCTGCGCGAACACCTGGACCCGGGATCCCCGAGCCGAGTCGACCATCGCCGGCAGCGCCAGGAACGGCGGGCAGATGCCGAGCTCGACCCCGTCGACCGAGGACACCCTCGGCAGCAGCGCCTGGATGAACGCCTCGGCATCGGCGACGGTCTTATGCATCTTCCAGTTGCCGGCGATGAACGGGGTCCGCGCGAACCCGGAGGAGTCGCTCATGCCAATGCCTCCACTCCTGGCAGCCGCTTGCCCTCGATCAGCTCCAGCGAGGCGCCGCCGCCGGTCGACAGATGCGTGATCCGGTCGGCCAGCCCGAACCGGACCAGCGCCGCCGCAGAGTCACCGCCGCCGACCACTGTCGTGCCCGGGGCATCGGCGACCGCCTGGGCCACCGCGCGCGTGCCGGCCGCGAACGGCTCCATCTCGAACGCGCCCATCGGCCCGTTCCAGAACACCGTGCCGGCGCCGGCGATTGCGCCCACGTAGGCGTCGGCAGTGCGAGGCCCGATGTCGAGCCCCATCCAGCCGTCGGGGATGTCGACCCCGTCGATCGTCCTGGTCTCGGCCTCGGCGTCGAACCGGTCACCAGCCACCAGGTCGACTGGAAGTTCAAGCGAGGCCCGGGCCCCCGATCCGCCCTCGAGCGTCGACCGGGCCAGCGCAACGTCCTCGTCGGCGCACAACGAGTCGCCGACCGAGTGTCCCTGGGCGGCGAAGAACGGAAAGCACATCGCGCCGCCGATCAGCAGCGTGTCGGCGACCTCGCGGAAGCGGTCGATGACCGCGATCTTGTCGCTGACCTTGGCCCCGCCGAGCACGGCCACCAATGGCCGCGCCGGGTCTTCGAGCACCTGCGACAGTGACCTCACCTCCTCCTCGAGCAGCAGCCCCGCCGCCCGCTCGGGCAGCAGCCGCGCAACCCCCTCGGTCGAGGCATGCGCGCGGTGGGCCGCGCCGAAAGCGTCGTTGACGTACACGTCGGCGAGCTTGGCCAGCTCCGCCGACAGCTCCGGGTCGTTGTCGGTCTCGCCCGGCTCGTACCGGATGTTCTCGAGCACCAGGATGTTGCCCGGCGCAAGGTTGTCGACGAACGCGTTGACGTCGCGACCGACGGTCCCGGGTGCGAGCGTCACGTCTGCGCCGGTCAGCTCGGCCAGCCGGTTGGCCGCGGGCCGCAGCGACAGCTCGGGCTCGCGGTCCTTGGGCCGGCCCAGATGCGAGATCAGCACGATCCGGGCGCCCCGGCGGCGCAGTTCCTCGATCGTCGGGATCGCCGCACGGATGCGGGTGTCGTCGGCGATCTTGCCATCGTCCAGCGGCACGTTGAAGTCGACCCTGACAAGCACCCGCTTGCCATCGAGATCGCCGAGGTCGGCCAGGGTCCTCACGACAGCTTCTGGACGAGCTCCACGATCCGGTTGGAGTAGCCCCACTCGTTGTCGTACCACGAGACGACCTTGACCATCGTCCCGTCCATGACCGCGGTCAGGGCGGAGTCGAGGATCGACGAGGCGGGGTTCTTGACGATGTCGGAGGAGACGATCGGGTCCTCGGTGTACTCCAGCAGGCCCTTCAGCGAACCGCTCTCGGCCGCGGCCTTCATCGCGCCGTTGATCTCCTCGACGGTGGTCTCCCGGCTGGCCTCGATCGTCAGGTCGACGACGCTGCCGGTGGGGACCGGCGCGCGCACGGCGAACCCGTTGAGCTTGCCGTTGAGCTCAGGGATCACCAGCCCGATCGCCTTGGCAGCGCCGGTCGACGCGGGGATCAGGTTGATCGCCGCCGCCCGGGCCCGGCGCAGGTCGCGGTGGGGCATGTCCTGGAGCCGCTGGTCGGCGGTGTAGGCGTGGATCGTGGTCATCAGTCCGTGCTTGATCCCGACGGTGTCCTGCAGCACCTTTGCGATCGGAGCCAGGCAGTTGGTCGTGCACGACGCGTTGGAAACGACCTGGTGGCTGGCCGGGTCATACACCTCGTCGAAGTTGACGCCGAGCGCAACCGTCACATCGGGATCCGTGGCCGGTGCCGAGATCACGACCTTGCTGGCGCCGGCCTCGAGGTGCTTGGCGGCGTTCTCGCGGTCGGTGAACAGCCCGGTCGACTCGATCACCACTTCCGCGCCGAGCTCGCTCCACGGCAGCGCGGCCGGATCGCGCTCGGCCAGCACGCGGATCTCGCGGCCGTCGATCTTGAAGCCGGTGTCGGTCGCCTCGACCTCGCCGGGGAACGGCCCGTAGTTGGAGTCGTACTTGAGGAGATGGGCGATCGTCTTGGGGTCGACGAGATCGTTGACCGCAAGCCACTCGATATCGGCGCCGCGCTCGTAGGCGGCGCGAAAGACGTTCCGACCGATCCGGCCGAAGCCATTGATTCCGACCCGTACCGGCATGCGCTGTTCCGCTCCTGTGGTAATGGGGTTTTACGCAACCGAGGTGCCGACCGCGCCCGGCTTTGCCGGCCCGCGAAGGCTAGTGCACCGTCCGGGAATTAGGACGCCTGGATGATTCAGCGCGAAACCACCTCGACGCGGAGGCCGTCCGGATCCTTCAGGTATGCGGCGTAATAGCCGTGACCGTATCGGGGCCGCCTGCCGGGAGCGCCGTCGTCGCTGCCGCCGTTGGCCAGCCCCGCCCGGTGGGCGCCGTCGACGGCCGCCTTGCCGCTGGCGGCCAGCGCCAGATGCCCGTACCCGGGCGCCGGCGCGCGGCCGCGGACCACGAACCACACCAGCGGGAAGTTGGTCCCGTACGCGACAGCGTGCTCTGACTCGAACATCCGCCGGCCACCGAGCGCGTAGAAGACCGCGTCGTAGAAGCGTGTGCACCGCTCGAGGTCGGATACCTCGTACCCGATGTGGTCGATCACGCCGGGCGGTTCACGTCGCGGTGGACGACGTTGATCAGGTAGGGCTCCTGCTGGCCATAGCGCTCGGCCAGGTGGCCGGTGATCGCCACCGAGCGATGCCGCCCGCCCGTGCAGCCGACCGCCACCACGAGGTGGGCCTTGCCCTCGGCCAGGTATTGCGGGAGCAGGTAGTCCAGTAGCGGGTGCAGCCGCTCGTAGAACGTGTCGAGCTCGCCCTCGCGGTTGATGAACTCGACCACCCGGGGGTCGTCGCCGGTGAGCTGGCGGAGTTCCTGCTCGTAATGCGGGTTGGGCAGGAACCGGACGTCGAGCAGCAGGTCGGGATCGCGAGCCGGGCCGTACTTGAAGCCGAAGCTCTCAAACGTCACAGCCAGACGGCCCGGGGTGCGGGTGGGCAGCAGGTCGTCGGCCAGCTTGCGCCGCAGCATCGCGGCGGTCAGCCCGCTGGTATTGACGACGACGTCGGCTCGGGCGCGGAGCGGCGCCAGGATCTCGCGCTCGCGGGCGATGCCGTCGGTGACGCTTCCCGCCGCCGCCAGTGGGTGGCGCCGGCGGGTCTCCTTGTAGCGCGTCAACAGCGTCTGTTCGTCGGCCTCGAGGAACACCACGCGGTGGTTGACCCCCATCGCACGGAGGTCGTCGAGCATCGCGCTCAGTCCCTCGAAGTAGCTGCCGCCGCGGACATCGGACACGACCGCGGCCCGCTGCACCTTCGAGCCCTCGTGCATGAACAGCTCGACCAGCGTGCGGATCATCTCCGACGGGAGGTTGTCGACGCAGAAGTAGCCCTCGTCCTCGAAGGACGCCATCGCGGTCGATTTGCCCGCGCCCGAGAACCCGGTGATCACCACCAGGTCGGTCAGCGCCGACACGGCCGGAGATGAGTCCGCGACGTCCGTCTCGAGCCGCTCCCCGGACGTTGTCTCCATGCCCATAGCTTGACGCGCGCGGCGGATGTGTGCGAGGCCAGGACGTGAAGGTATGGCACTATCGGGGGGTGCTCGGGCGAGGAAGCCGGACCGCACTCCTCGTTCGGAGGGGCATCACGTGGCTCGTTGCGATGGCGGCCGTCGGCATGTTCGCGGCGGTTCTGGCTGCCGGCGCCGGTGCCAAGGACCTCCCGCCGGTGGCCGCCGCCGTGTCCCCGACCCCGAGCGGGCGGCCGATGCCGCCCAGCTTCCTGGGGATGTCGCTCGAGTACCAGGCGCTCCACTTCTACACCGGACGCGATCCCAACCACGTCGATCCGGTGTTCATCCAGCTGCTGCGCAATCTCGTCCCCGGACAGAGCCCGATCGTCCGGATCGGCGGCAACAGCGCGGACTACAGCTGGTGGCCGATCCGGGGCGTGCTGCCGCCCGGAGCGGTTCGCTACTCGCTGACCAAGGGCTGGCTGCGGATGACCAAGTCGCTCGCCGCCGATGCCGGGGCGAAGCTGATCATGGGGGTGAACCTCGCCGGCGGCCGGCCCGCGCTCGCCGCGGCCGAGGCCCGCGCGTTCATGGAGGGGATCGGCACCCGCTACATCGACGCGCTCGAGATCGGCAACGAGCCCGACCTCTATAACAACGCCGTCTGGTACCGCGACCGCCGCGGCCGCGAGTTCTTCGCCCGCCCGGCCAGCTACGGCTTCTCCACGTATCTGTCGGAGGTGGCGCGCTGGCGCCAGGCGCTGCCGCCGATCCCGGTCGTGGGCCCGGCGCTGGCCTCGCTGACCTGGCTGACCACCGGCCTGGACCAGTTCCTGGCCGCGGACCCGGGGGCGCCGATGATCACCGTCCACCGGTACGCGCTGCGCGCGTGCCCGACGCCCCCGAGCTCGCCGCTGTTCGCGTCGATCCCGAACCTGCTGGCCGACCGCTCGTCCAGCGGCCTGGCCGCAGGCGTGGCTCCGTACGTGGCAGCCGCTCACGCGCGCGGGGTCCAGTTCCGGCTCGACGAGCTCAACTCCGTGTCGTGCTCGGGCAAGCGCGGGGTCTCAGACACATTCGCCTCGGCGCTGTGGATGCTCGACACGTTGTTCAGCATGGCGAGCGTCGGCGTCGACGGCGTCAACATCCACTCGCTTCCCGGCGCCCGCTACGAGCCGTTCACGCTCAGCAAGCAGCGGGGCAAGTGGCAGGCGCTCGTCCACCCCGCCTACTACGCGATGCTGATGTTCGCCGAGGCGTTCCCGCCCGGCGCCCAGCTGCTGCCGGTCAGCGCTCCCGCCGGCCCGGTCAAGGTCTGGGCGACACGCTCGCCCACCGGCCGCACCCGGGTGGTCGTGATCAACAAGGACCCGGTCAACACCCAGACCGTCCAGGTCAGCGTCCCCGGCGCCGGTGGCGCTGCCAACCTCGACTTCCTGCGCGCTCCCAGCATCGCCGCCACCGGCGGCGTCACCCTGGGCAGCCAGTCCTATGGCACCGCCACCCGCACGGGGCTGCTCAAGCCGGCGATCACCTCACCGATCACCGCCACCGACGGCGTCTACACGATCGAGCTGCCGGCGGCCAGCGCGGTCATGCTGACCCAGTAGGCCACCGGCTCAGACGCCGGTCCTGTGCAGCTCCCGGTAGACGTCGCGCGCGAGCTTGCCCGGGATCCCGGGCACCGCCTCGAGCTGCTCGCGGGAAGCGGCCAGGATCGCCTCCGGCGAGCCGAAGTGCTTCAGCAGCGCGCGCTTGCGGGCCGGACCCACGCCGGGGAGCTCGTCGAGAATCGATGCGGTCATCGCCCGATCGCGGCGGATCCGGTGGTGGGTGATCGCAAATCGGTGGGCTTCGTCGCGGACCCGCTGGAGCAACTGCAGCTCGGGGGTGTCGTGGGCCAGGCGCAACGGCTGCTCGCGCCCGGGGATGAACACCTCCTCGATCCGCTTGGCCAGCGAGACCACGACCACGCCGCGCTCGCGAAACGGCGCCAGCGCCCGCAGCCCGGCTGCCAGCTGGCCCTTGCCGCCGTCGATCACGATCAAGTTCGGTAGCGCGGCGAAGCTCGCGTCGTAGTCCTTGTCGTGCGGCGACACGTCGTGCTGGCGCTCGAACCGACGCATCCGCCGCCCCAACACCTCCTCCATCGCCGCGAAGTCGTCGGGGTACCCGATTGATCCCGGGCTGTCCCCGTTGCCATCGCCGTTGCCGCTGTGCTCGAACACCTTGAAGCGGCGGTAGTCGGACTTCTTGGGCGCGCCGCCCTCGAATACGACCATCGAGGCGACCGTGTTGGTGCCCATCAGCGTCGAGATGTCAAAGCATTCGATCCGCAGCGGGATCGTGTCGAGCCCGAGCGCCTGCTGGAGCCCGTCGAGCGCCTCCACTCGCTGCTGGCGCCGGCGCTCGGACCTCAACCGCTCCTGGTCGAGCGCCAGCCGCGCGTTGCGCTCGGCCAATTCGAGGATCCGGCGCTTGTCGCCGCGCTCGGCCGGGCGGATCTCCACGTGCCCGTCGCGGCGTAAGGTGAGTGCCTCGGCCAGCGCCGGGGCGTGGGTGGGTGGGGTGGCCAATTCCCGTTGAACCACGAGCAGCGGCGGAACCATCATCGCGCTCGAGTAGTACTGGAGGATGAACGCCTCGGCGACTTCGGCGATGCCGCCGCCGGGCTCGTTGTCGAGGTAGAAGCTCTGGCGATCCGACAGGACCCCGTCGCGGACCTGGAACACCTGCGCGTTGGCCTCGTTCTCGTGGACCGCGACCGCGATCGCATCCAGCGTGCCCACGGCCTCGTTGGCGACCCGCTGGCGCTCCAGCAGCGAGCGCACGGCCCGCAGGCGGTTGCGCTCCCGAGCGGCGTCCTCGAACCGCTGCTCGGCCGCGGCGGTCCGCATCGAGCGGTCGAGCTCGCGCTCGATCTCGCGATAGCGGCCCGACAGGAAGTCGATCACGCCGTCGATCCCGCGCCGGTAGTCCTCCTTGCTGACGTAACCGACGCACGGTGCCTCGCAGCGCTTGATGTAGTAGTCCAGGCACGGCGAGCCGCTGCGGCGGCCGGGCTCCGGACCCTCACAGGAGCGGAACATGAACACCTTGCCGAGCACGTCGAGCGTCGAGCGGACCCGCTTGGCGTTGCTGTAGGGGCCGAAGTAGGCGCGGTCGCGCCGGTGACGCTCGCGCGTGAAATAGACCCGGGGGAAGTCCTCGTCGAGCGAGATCGCGATGTAGGGGTAGGACTTGTCGTCCCGCAGCCGGATGTTGAAGCGCGGCTTGTACTGCTTGATGAAGTTCTGCTCGGCCAGCAGCGCCTCGGACTCGGTCTGGACGACCAGCGCCTCGATGTGGTCGATCTTCTCGATCAGCCCCTCTCCGCCCCGCATATTCGAACCCCGCCCACCCCCGGAGAAATGCGACGCGACCCGCTTACGGATCGACTTGGCCTTGCCGACGTACACGACCTTGCCGCGGCGGTCGCGGAACAGGTACACGCCGGGCTCGTCGGGGAGCTCGCGGCGCTTGTCGGCGGGGAAGATCGACATCTCCCCCGAGGATAGGTCGGGAGCCCGGTCCGGAGTGGGTCCCCGAAGCCCGATCAGTCGGTCGTGAACGACAGCGCGAGCCCGGCGATCGCGACCCCGAGCCCGAACACGGCGACCACCTCGCCCGCCCCGGACGTCGCCGAGCTGGGGAAGTAGTGACCCGGCCCGGCGCTCGGGTCGGCCACGTTGGCGCCGTTGGTCGGCGCCTCGCCGATCGCGTGGGCCACGAAGATGAGCGCCAGCACGGCCACCACGGTTACCGCAATCCGGGCCCTGTGCCCGCCGACCAGCGCTGCCACGAACAGCGCCGCCGCCACGAGCATCAGCAGCAGGTCGGCGATCGAGTAGACCTGCCAGGCGGTGGGGTTGCGGGGGATCCCCTGTAGCTGGTCGGCGCCGACCCGGAGGATGAACGCGTGCGAGAACTGGTGGCTCCAGACCAGAAACAGCGAAGCGAACAGCGCGATCGACCCCGCAACGATCATCCAGTCCGCGACGACCTCTCGCACCTCCCTGCTCATTCGGCGCTCAGCCCGCTCGACGGTTGGTGCTCAGTACTTGCGCGCGGACCAGATGACCGCGAACACGGCGTAGGCCGCGCCGCCGAGCAGCACCAGCCACGCCACCGAGCCGGCGCTGGTGCTCCACAGCCGCGAGGTCGCGGTCAGCGTCAGCGTCGCCACCGCCAACGCCGCGTACAGGACCGCCCGGCGCGCGTCCCCCAGGGCGTACAGCGCGGTGCGGTTCTGCCGGTACATCACCGAGGCCACCCAGCCCAGGGCGGCCAGGAACGCCAGCGAGATCGCCTGGATCACGACGCTCGCGCCGGTCCCGCCCCCGGGAACGATCACGACGATCGCCGCGATCAGGAGGATGATGCCGATGTTGCGGGCGGTCGCCAGGCTCATGGTCCTCTAAGCGTACGCCGGGTGACCAGCCGGCGTCCGCGGCGGGTCGGCGCGCTGCTCGGTAACCGGCTCGCGCGGGGCCTGCTCCACCACCGGAGCCGGTTGGGGCGGGGCCGCTTCGGGCGCAGCCGGTGATCCTCCGATCCGCTCCGCGGCGAACCGGTAGCCCACACCGAAGTGCGTGTGCACGTAGCGCCAGTCCGGCGACAGCTGCTCGAGCTTCTGGCGGAGCTTGCGCACGAACACGTCCACCGAGCGATCGCCGCGAACCATCGTGTAGCCCCACACCCGCTGGTAGATGTCCTCGCGCTGCAGCACGCGCCCGTCGGCGTTGGCCAGCTGCCGGAGCAGCTCGTACTCCTTGCGCGACAGCGAGGCGGGCCGATCGCCCACGTAGGCGTCGAACATGTCGGGGCGGATCTCGAGCTCGCCGGCCGTCAGCGAAGAGTCATCGACGGGCATCTCCCCCACGCGGCGGCGACGCAGGACCGCCTGGATCCGCGCTACCAGCTCCTCGGGATGGCACGGCTTGGTGACCCAGTCGTCCGCGCCGCCGCGCAAACCTCGCACACGGTCGGCCACCGGCGCGGTGCCGGTACATACGAGCAGCGCCGGGCCGGGTAGCGCCATCGCCAGCCGCTCCAGATAGTCGAGCCCGGTGATCTCGGGGTTGATGATCACCGCGTGCAGACGCATCGCCGCCAGCTGATCCGGAGTGGCCGCGTATCCGAGAACTTCGCGCTCCCAGCGCAATGCCGAAAAGCGCCGGTCAAGCACGGTGACGAGCCCGCTGTCGTCATCGATGATCGCGACCCGGATCGGGGACGCCGCGATTAGCGGTGCCATCTCAACGTCAGTCTAGAGAGGCCCCAGGACTGCACCGGGGAAACCACCCCGGGGTTCGTCGCGGGTTTGTCGTGCTATGCACGCCTTGGCTAGCCCGCGACCTTCTCCCAGCGGCTGTAGAGGTCCTCGACCGCCCGCTTGGCGGTGTCGTGGCGCTCGGTGGAGCGCGCGGTGCTCTCCGGGGTCGCCCACGCTGCCGGGTCGGCAAGGTCGTCTTCGACGGCCCGTAGCGCAGCCTCGGCGGCCTCGATCTCCTGCTCGAGCCGGACCTGCTCCCGCGGCGACGTGACCCGCTCGCGCTCGGGCTTGCGCTTGGGCTTCGGCGCCGGGGTGGCCTTGCGCCGGGCCGGCTTGGCGGCGGTCTTCCGGGCCCTGCGCTCCTCCACAACCCGCAGGTACTCCGGCCAGCCGCCGACGTAGCTGTCCAGCTTCCGGTCCTCGAACGCAACGGTCCGCGTCCCCACCGCGTCGAGCAACGCCCGGTCGTGGGACACGAGCAGCAGCGAGCCCGGGAACTCGCCGAGCGCCTGCTCGAGCGCCTCGCGGCTCTCGAGATCTAGATGGTTGGTCGGCTCGTCGAGGATCAGCACGTTGGCTCCGGACTGGACCAGCACCGCGAGCGACAGCCGACGGCGCTCGCCGCCCGACAGACCGTCCAAGGGTTTCTCGGCCTCGTCGCCCGAGAACAGAAACCGGCCGAGCAGCGCCCGCGCCTTGCCCGGGGTCAGCCCGGTGGCGTGTTGGGCGGCTTCGACCACGGTCCTTGCGGTGCCCGAGGAGAGCTCGTCGGCGTGCTGGGACAGGTAGCCGATCTTCACGTTGTGGCCGGTGCTGAGCTTGCCGCCGTCGAGTTCGCGCATCCCGGCGAGCGTCTCGATCAGGGTCGTCTTGCCCGACCCGTTGGGGCCGACCATCGACACGTGCTCGCCGCGCTCGAGCCACAGCTCGGCGTCGTCGAGCAGCGGCTTGTCACCGATCGAGATCGTGCCGTCGGTGAGCTCGAAGATCACGCGACCGCTGCGCTCGGGCGGCTTGAACGCGAACTGCAGGCCCGCGCCGTCGGCGGGGTCTCGCGACAGCCGCTCGATCCTGTCGAGTTGCTTGGCGCGCGACTGCGCCTGCCGGGCGCGGGTCCCGGCCCGGAACCGGGTGACGAACCGCTCGAGCCGGGCGATCTCGGCCTGCTGGCGTTCGATCGCACGGCCGAGGGCCAGATCGCGCGCGGCCTTCTCCTTGCGCCAGGCGTGCCACGGGCCGGGGAAGAACTTGCCCCGCCCGGCCTCCAGCTCCAACACCGAGGTGCCGACGGCCTCTAAGAACCAGCGGTCATGGGCGACCAGGATCACGGCGGCGTCCAGCGCCACGAGGTGCTGCTCGAGCCACTCGAGCGACGGGATGTCCAGGTGGTTGGTGGGCTCGTCGAGCAGCAGCAGGTCGGGGTCGCCGGCCAGCGCCCGCCCCAGCGATGCCCGGGTCAGCTCTCCGCCCGAGAACGTCCGCAGTGACCGGTCGAGATCGGCGTCGTCGCGAAACCCGAGCCCGTGCAGGGTCGACAGAGCCCGCTCGCGCCACCCGTAGCCGCCGGCATGCTCCAGCCGCGCCTGGGCCTCCGCGTAGCGGTTCAGCGTCGCCTCGTCGTACGCCCCGTCCGCCATCGCCTGCTCGAGCGTCGACAGCTCCAGCTCGATCGCGACGAGCTCGCGCGCGCCCGACAGCACGTACTCGCGCAGCGTCAGCTCTCGCTCACGGGGCGGGCGCTGATCGTGCAGCGCCACCTTGGTGCCCTTGGCGAACACGAGCTCGCCGAAGTCGGTTGTGGCCTCGCCGGCGAGCATCCGCAGCAGCGTCGTCTTGCCCGACCCGTTACGGCCCGACAGCGTCATCCGGTCGCGGCGCTCGAGCTTGAATGAGATGCCGCGCAGCAGAGGCTCCCCGACGATGTCCTTGCCGACGTCCGATGCGATCACCACGGCCATGCCGCTCATGGTAGGCGGGGCGCGCACTACGATCCCCCCAAATGCCCGGACCGCCCTGGCCTCCCGTGCCTCCGATCGAGATGCCGCCCGCACGCACCGTCACGGTGCCCGACCGCGGGGAGTTCTTCCTGCGCGACACCGGCGGCGACGGCCCGGTGGTGATGCTGCTGCACGGCTGGATGGCGAACGCCGATCTGAACTGGTGCGGCGCCTACGGCGCGCTCGCCGACGCCGGCTATCGGGTGCTGGCGATCGACCATCGCGGGCACGGTCGCGGGCTGCGAGCCCTGGTGCCGTTCCGGCTGGTTGATTGCGCCGCCGACGCCGCGGCGGTGCTGCGGACGCTCGACGTCGCGCCGGCGCTGGTGGTCGGGTACTCGATGGGCGGAGCGATTGCTCAGCTGGTCGCCCGCGATCACCGTGACGTGGTCCGAGGGCTGGTGTGCAGCGGCACCGCTCAGCACTGGCAGGAGTCAGACAGCCGGCGGCTGTGGAGGTCGATGGGGGCGCTGGGCCTGGCGCTGTCGGTCGCTCCCCGGACGAGCTGGCGCTCGGGGCTGCGCCGCGTCGGCCTCGAGGACTCGCCGCGAACAGCGTGGCTGCAGTCCGAGATGCTGCGCCAGTCTGCGCGCGACATGGCCGAGGCGGGACGCGAGCTGGGCCGGTTTGACTCGCGGCCGTGGCTGAGCGGCGTCGACGTGCCGGCGGCGGTCGTGTTGACCAGCCGCGACACCGCGGTGCTCCCGCGAAAGCAGCACGAGCTCGCGGCCGCCCTACAAGCCCGGGTGTTCGAGGTGGCGGTCGGGCATCTCGACCTCAACACCAAGGCGGACCGCTACAACCCGGCATTGCTCCAGGCGCTGGCCGCGGTCAGCTCGGCGGAGCCCGCCGCGGTCGCGCAGCGCTGACCGGTCGGTTACGCTTCAGTTCGCATGCGTCGCGCCCGTTTCATCACCACGCTTACGACCTTCACGGTCGCGCTGCTGGTGCTCGCGCCCGACGCGCTCGCGCGACAGACCGGCGGCGAGGGCCTCTACGGGCAAACCACCGACAAGGTGATCACGAGCGCGATGTTCCTCGTGATCCTGTTCTTCCCGACGGTCATCATCGTGTTCTCGCTGATCCAGTGGCGTCTGGAGAAGCGCAAGCACTCGCGGATGGACGCGGCCAAGCGTCGCGCCGCCAACGCCGACTGGCGCGGCGGCTGGTAGCCGAGCCGACGGTTCCCGCCACCGTCCGATAGCACCAGGGCTCGGGCACCCCTCTCCTACGCTGCGGGGAGGTGGGTGGCGTCGCGCTCGACGCTGATCACCTCAGTGACCGGCATGCCGAGCGCACGGACCTTGTGGGGCAGGTCGAGGCGCAGCCACCGCGACATCCGTCGCGGCAACATCGAGACGATCACCTCGTCGAACCCCAGCAGGTTGACTGCGTCCTGAACCGCGGCGAACGGGTCGTGGGACCCCACCACGCCGATCACGTCGTCACCGGCGGCCTCCGACAGAAGCGGCACCGCCGCGCTCAGGCGATCCTCGGCCTCGGCGATTCCGTGGTCCTCGGGGTCGACCACTCGGTGCAGACTCCGCGGGGCCGATGGCACCAGCAGCGTGAACGTGCACGGTCCCGCCTCCGCGCGACCGGCGACCGCTCTGATCAGCTCCGGACTGTCCGCAGTCTGGTGCGCCACGATCAGCACGCGTGAACGTCTGATGGATTGCATTGCGTCGCCTCTTCGCTGTAGCTCTGACCTGTGAGACGCCGCCCCCGGCGGTTTCTTCCCGCCGCCAAGCGTTAGGGTCTGGTGAACTTGACGCTGGACGGGTTCCCGGCTATGCGGGGAAGTAACCCGCCTGCGCTAGCGTCTTGATTGGCACCCGTCCCTGAATCGAGAGGAGCGCCACGTGCCCAGGATCTCGGCCCTCGCCCTCAGCCTCGCCGCCTTAGCCGTCGGCGTCGCCGCGTGCGGTAGTTCGAGTAAAAGCAGCAGCACCACGTCGTCCGCGGCGGCCGCGTCGGGCTCGACGTCGACGAGCAGCTCGGGCGGCGCCAGCGCCAGCGGTGGCGGCAGCACGCTCACCGAGTCAGCCGACCCCAGCGGTCAGCTCAAGTTCACCAAGGATTCGCTGTCGGCCAAGGCCGGCAAGGTCACGGTCCACTTCGCCAACATGTCGTCGCTGCCCCACAACATGACGATCCAGCAGGGCACCAACGGCAAGACGATCGGGGCAACTCCGACGTTCAGTGGTTCCACCAAGACGCTCACCGTGAACCTCAAGCCCGGCACTTACACGTTCTACTGCAGCGTCCCCGGGCACCGCCAGGCGGGCATGCACGGAACGCTGACCGTCAGCTGATCCGGCTTTATGGGGCGCCCTGCCCCTGACGGGGCGGGCGCCTTTGTCTCCTTGCGCGCGTGAGCTTTCGCTCGGGCCGGCGTCTCACCGGTGTCTGTAACCAACGAGGCACCACGTGCAGGTGGCCCAAGGAGGTAGTGCGTTGAGACGAGTTCTGTACACCCTGATCGCCGGTGCGGCGATCGCCGGCGCGGTCCCGGCCACCGCACTGGCTGAGGGCCACGACCGCGGGCATCGCCGCGACAACGAGCGTCAGCACCGGCATCACGTCCGGATCCATCACCGGCACTTCGGTCGCATCGAGGCGCCGTTGCGTCAGGACATCGGAACGGTGGCGTCGTTCGACGGCCGGACGCTGGCGATCCGCCTGAACAACGGATCAACCGTCAGCGGCGCCGTCAATCGCGACACCGAGATCCGGTGCGCGGCGCTCGACCGCGGGTTCCTTGCGCGCAATGACGACCACGGCGGCGGCGGTGGTCCCGGCGACAGCTCGGGCTCCAGCGGCGGTCCGGGCGACAGCTCGGGCAGCAGCGGTGATCGTGGCGACGACCGCGGGGATGACCGCGGCGACGACAACGACAACGACCGCAACGACGACAACGACATGCGCAACTGTGGCCTCATCGACCTGCGGCCCGGCACGGTCGTCCACGACGCCGACCTGCGGTTCTCGCCGGTCGGTCCGATCTGGCAGGAGGTCGAGCTCGTGGTCCGTTCCCCGCGGGGGCTGGAGCACTGACCGACAGCGCCATGACCGGTGGCCGCACCCAGGCCACCGGTCACTGGTGCCGGGAAGGGCTGGACGCGGAGCGGAGTCCTAACACGTAGGACCGCCGATGTAGCTGTTCTCGCTGGGAGGCGACAACCTAACTTGAGCCCGCTGGCCCTTTCCCTGAGGTTCCTGCAGACGCAGCCCGACGCGCAGCTCGCGAAGCTGGCCGGCGAAGGACACGAGCGGGCGTTCGAGGCGCTCGTCCGCCGCTACCGCAAGCCGCTGCTGGCCTACTGCCGGCGGCTGACGTCGTCAGACGCGAGCGCCGAGGATGCGCTCCAGCAGGGATTGCTGCAGGCATGGACCGCGATCCGCAACGGCGCCGAGGTCAACGAGCCGCGCGCCTGGCTGTATCGGATCGTTCACAACGTTGCGATCTCGAGCCAGCGCCGCCCGCGCCCGATCCCGGTCGAGATCGAGGACACGGTGGGCGCCGGCGGAGCCGACCACGAGGCTGAGCGCCGGATGGCGGTGCGCGAGGCGCTGGAGGGGCTTGCGGCGCTGCCGGAGATGCAGCGCGACGTGCTCGTGAGCACCGCCATCGACGGGTTGAGCCACGAGGAGGTCGCGCACGCGCTCGGGCTCACCAGCGGCGCCGTCCGGGGTCTCGCCTACCGAGCCCGGGCTACGCTGCGGGCGGCTGCCGCGGCGATCCTTCCGGGCCCGTTGATCGGATGGTCGCTGCGCACCGCGGAGCGCGGCGGGTCGCCCGGGCTGGTGGAGGCGCTGACCGGCGGGGGATCCGCGGGCCTGGGCGCCCTGCTGCTCAAGGGCGGAACGATCGCCGTCACCGCCGGCGCGATCGCCACCGCTGGGATCGCGGCCGACGAGGACAACCATCATGGCCACGCGGGCACCGGTTCCGGCTCGGCAGGCCAGGGCCGGCCCGGATCGCGCGCCGCCAGGACCGTGACGCACGACACGCTCGTCGCCGACTCGACCGGTCGCGTCAGCGGCGGCTCCCGGGCGAGCTTCCGGAGGCGCGATGATCGGGGCGGTGGCTCGGGGCCCGGCGATGATCGGGGCTCAGGTGGATCCGGTTCGAGCCGTGGCGATGGCGGAGATGATCACGGGACCTCAGGTGGATCCGGATCGAGCTCAGGCAGCGGTGATCGCGGTGGCGACCATGGCTCACGATCGGGCCGTTCCGGCCGGTCGGCGGGCCCGGGTGAAACCAGCAGCTCCGGCCGAGGCGGCCCTGGCCCGCGCGGCTCGAGCGGTTCGAGCAGCCCGACCGGCTCGAGTGGATCGAGCGGATCGGGCGGATCGGGCGGATCGACTGACCATGGCGGCTCCAGCGGGCCGGGCGGATCGGGATCCGGCACTTCCGGTGGCGGACCGGGACCCAGCGGTGGTTCCGGATCCGGCAGCGGCTCCACCCCGGGCGGCTCCGGCAGCGGCGGCAGCACGAGCACGAGCACGAGCGGCAGCGCAGGCTCCGGCAGCGGCTCCACGCCCGGCGGCCCCGGCGGCACGACCTCCGGCAGCTCGAGTCCGGGAGGCGGCGCGCGGACCAGCAGCGCGCCGGCCACCGACGGCAGCTCTCCGGCCGGTCCGCCCGCGACAACGACGACCGCCACGCCGAGCTCCAGCGGGGGCGGTCCAGGCGATGGTGGCCCGAGTCGCGGCGCCGGAGGGGCGGCGGATCGACCAGCGGCGGCCGCGGGCCCGGCTAGCTCCTAGATCCTGAACACCGTGATCAGACGTTGCTCGTGCTCGGCGTCGATCCGGGCGATCACCTCGACGTGCTCCTCGAGCCCCGAGCCGCGCAACTTGGTGGCCAGCAGTTCGTCGACCTGGTAGATCCCGGCGCTGTTGGACATCTCGATCTCCACGCGGACTGCGCGATCTTCGCCCGGGCTGATCTTGACGTCGTCGATCGCGTACGCCGACAGCGAGTGAATGTTCAGCCGGCCGGCCTCGAACGGGACACGGGAGCGGCCGCGGGCCATGTCGAGCGCGTCGGCGACGCGCACGATCCCGGCCTCGACCGTGAACGGATTGCCCTTGCGCCGGTGGCCGATGATCGCGTGCAGCGCCTCGGACACCACGATCGACCGCTCGGGCTCTTCGTAGGCCTCCGACAGCAGCGAGCCGAGCTTGTCGGCGGTCAGGAACAGGCTGTAGCGCTCGTGGTCGTCGCGGTGAATCGACATCCCCACGCAGTGGAACAGGCAGCCGGCCGCGATCACCACCTCGGCGTCGCGATCGCCGAGCCCGAAGTCCGCGGTCACGCTCGGCGTCACGCCGCGGCGAAACAGCAGCCGGGCCAGCCGCAACCCGATGTTGAGCACGATCTGGATGTGCACCCAGCTGTGATCGGACATCCCCAGCCGACGCGTCGCGTTGACCGCGGACACGTGCCACCACGCCTTGACCTGCTCGTCGGCGTTGACCGCCTCGAGCAACTGTTCGAGCCGGCGGTTGCCGCGGGTGGGCGCTCGGACATTGACGTCGGCGATCGCCTCGCGCGGCGACAGCGGCGGCTCGGGCGTGCCCATCGGCCGGACACTAGTGGCCGGCGGCTTCGAGCAGCACTCCCTCGCGTAGCCCTCCACGCGCGATCTGCAGCGAGGCGCCCATCAGCTCCGAGGCCGCCTGAAGGATCAGCAATCCGGCCGGCAACAGCCGCACCCGTTCGACGTCGAGCGCGAACCGCTTGGCCACGTCGACCGCCTTCTCGGCGGCGAGCAGCGCCAGCGAGCGCCTGAACGCCGCGGCATCGAGCGTCGGCCCGGCGAGCCGCTGAAGCGACGCGGCGCTCCCTCCGACCGCAACGGCCTCGGTCGGATGCGGCGCGTCGAGATCCTCGAGCGCCCGTACAACCCGCGCCCGCGCCTCGCTCAGCTCCCGCTCGGACGGCGGGTCCGAGCGCAGACAGTCGTCGGCCAGGTCACCCGATCCGATCGCGAACGAGGTGCACCACCTGACGGTGTCCGGCGCGGTGCCCACTACCAGTTCCGAGGAGCCACCTCCGACGTCGACCACCCCAAGCTCGCCGTTGGGCACGTGCCCGAGTGTGCGGGCCGCGCCGACGAACGCCAGCCTCGCCTCCTCCTCGCCGGTCAAGACCACCACGTCGAGGCCGCACACCTCGCGGATCGCCGATACCAGCTCGTCGCCGTTGGCGGCCTGGCGGATGGCCGCGGTGGCAACCGCGTGGATCTCGCTCGAGCCAAGATCACGAGCGATCAGCAGTTGGCCGGCGACGGCTGCCACCACCTCGGAGATCTTGTGTGGGGCGATCCGGTCGCCCTCGAGCATCCCGCGCCGGATACGCGTGAACACCCTGTGCTGGCCGGCTTCGCGCAGCTCGCCGGGTCCGTCGCAGTCAGCGACGAGCAGCCGCGTCGTGTTCGATCCGATGTCGATGCAGGCGCTGCGCAATCGCTACCTGAGTGTCGACTCCGGACTCAATTGGGACCCCGAAACCGGACTCTACTGCGGATGCTGGGACTGCGCGTGCGGTGTTGTGGGCCGCCTGCGCGACTGACCCGCACCCCTGTCGGCCTGGACGGACGGGGGCCCCGCCTCGTCCAGCTCGGACCGGAGCACCCCCGGTCGCAGCACGATCCACACGGCCACCATCACGGCAAGCGATCCGAGCCCCGCCACCGCGAGTGCTGCCCGCGGTCCGACCACTGCGGCAATCGCGCCCCCGAGCAAGATCCCGACGCCCGGGATCAGCTCGAACATCGACTCGTTGACGCTCATCATCACCGCCATCCACCCCTCCTCGACCTCCTCCTGGAGCGCGGTGCGGCCGGCCACGGATTCGACCCCGTTGCCGATCCCGGCGATCGCGGCGCCGACGATCGCCACCCCCAGGGTGGGCGCGAGCGCCATCACCACGAAACCGACGCCGAGCGCGCCCACACCCCCGGCGATCAGCCGCCGTGCCGACATGTCCCGCCAGCGGGCGTACACCGCGCTGCCCGCGACCGCGCCCACGCCCCAGGCCGACAGCATCGCCCCGTACCCGCCCGCGCTGGCATGCAGCGTGTGCTCGGCGAGCACGACCTCGGTCGGGATCGAGATCGTGAAGAACAAGACCCCGGCGGCCTCGACGCCCAGCAGCGCGCGGATCGAGGGCCGCTGGGACACGTAGGACATCGCCGCGCGCAGGCGTCCCTTGGGCGAGGCGCGTTCGGCGGCCGAGGCCGGCAGCCCGTGGGCGGTCACCAGCAGCAGTGCCATCGCCACGAACAGCCCGCAATTGACCAGCAGCGCGATGCTCGTGCTCGACGCGGCCACGATCACCCCGCCGATCGCCGGTCCGGCCATGAAACACAGCGAGAACGCCGTGTTGGCAACCGCCGCGCCCTCCCGCAGCAACCCCGCGTCCCCGGTCACCTCAGCGGTCGTAGCCCTGGCCAGCGACCGAGCGACGAGCGCGACGACACCGTCGACCGCGGCCAGCAACAGGATCGGTACGAGCGCGAAGTGACTGGCGATCCAGGCCAGCACCACGAACGACACCGCCTCGATCGCATACAGCGCGGGCAATGTCAGCCGCGGCGTGTGGTGATCGAGGCGCACCACCACCAGTGGCGACAGCAGCGCCGGAAGGAACTGCGAGCACAAAAAGAAGCCGGCGGCGCCGAACGCGCTCCCGGTCCGGTCGTAGACCAGGAACGACAACGCCAACGTCCCGATCGACCAGGCCAACTCGTTGAGCGCGTACGCGCCGAGGAGTCGGCGGTATACAGGCAGTTTCAGAACCCGCCGCATCCCTCTCCCAGTATCGCCGGTTTGGGATGATGTGAGTCGCGGACGGTCGTCCTGGCATCATCTGAAGACGTGTCTGATCCAGCTATCGAGGTCCATGGGCTTCGCAAGGCCTACGGGGACTTCGAAGCAGTTCGCGGGATCGAGTTCGAGGTGCGCAGCGGCGAGGTGTTCGGTCTGCTCGGGCCCAACGGTGCCGGCAAGACCACCACCGTCGAGATCCTCGAGGGCTACCGCGAACGCTCCGGGGGGGAGGTCAGCGTTCTCGGATTCGATCCGGGCAGGCACCAGCGAGCCTTGCGCTCAAAGGTCGGGATCGTGCTGCAGAGCACCGGCCTGTACCGCCACATCCGGGTCAGGGAGGCGCTCCAGCACTTCGGCGCGATGTACCCGCATCCCCGCGACGTCGACGAGGTGATCTCGGTCACCGGGCTGGAAGGCAAGGAGGACGCGTCCGCGCGGACGCTGTCCGGAGGCCAGTTGCGCCGGCTGGACCTGGCGCTCGCGCTGGTCGGCGATCCCGAGCTGATCTTTCTCGACGAGCCCACCACGGGTTTTGACCCGGCCGCCCGGCGCAACGCATGGGACACGATCCGGTCGCTGAAGAACCTCGGCAAGACCGTGCTGCTGACGACTCACTACCTCGACGAGGCGCAGGCCCTGTCTGACCGGGTGGCGATCATCAAGGACGGGCGGATCGTGGTCGACGGGGCCCCGCAGGACCTGAGCGCGAGCAGCAGCAACGCCCCGTACCGGATCGCCTACCGCGACGGCGACGGCGAGCTGGTCGAGCTCGAGACCGACGACCCGACCACGGTCCTGCACGAGCTCACCGCGGGGGCGTTGGAGCGCGGCACCCGGCTCGATGCCCTGACGGTCACCCGGCCCACGCTCGAGGACGTGTATCTGGAGCTGACGGCCGACGACGAGCTCGCCCCTGAACACCCGCAACCGGTAAGAAACGGCCGCCGCCGAACGCGGAGAGGTCGTCGATGATCGCCGACCCGCCGCGCGTGCAGGCGCCGCCGCCAACCGCCTCAGACCAGGCCCCGTCGGGCCTCGAGCTCGCGTGGCGCCAGTACCGGCTCGAGCGGCGCCTGTTCTGGCGCAATCCCAGCGCCGCGTTCTTCAACTTCCTGCTGCCGCTCCTGTTCCTGGTGGCCGGCGGCATCATCCTCAGCGGCAACCAGGACAACCTGGACAAGCTCGTCCCGTCGATCGCCGGGATGAGCGTGATGTCGACGACGTTCACCGCGCTCGCCTACAACATCGTGTTCCTGCGCGAGCGGGGCGTGCTCAGGCGGATCCGCGGCACCCCGATGCCGACGATCTCCTACTTCGGCGGCGTGGCCGCCAACGCGGTCACGAACACCGCGCTGCAGATCGTGATCGTGGTGATCGCGGGACGGCTGTTCTTCGGCATCGGCTGGCCCGAGCAGTGGGGCGCGCTGATCGTGCTGGTCGTGGCGGGCGTGATCTGCTTCGCGGCGCTCGGCGTCGCCTTCGCGCACGCGATCCCGAACTTCGAGTCGACCGCCGCATATGTCAACGCGGTGTTCCTCCCGGTGGTGTTCGTCTCTTTCTACGTGTTCGACTCCAGTAGCGCTCCGGAGTTCCTGCGCACGATCGCCGAGGCCGTGCCCCTGTACCCGCTGATCGATGGACTCTCCGGCGCGATGGTCACCGGTGCCTCGCTGTCGCGGTACCTCAGCGACCTGGGCGTGATCGCGGTGTGGGCGGCGTTCGGCATCTGGCTTGCGGTCACCGGCTTCAGCTGGGAGCAGCGGCGGAGCTGAGCTCTGCTATCACGGTTCGCGATGCCGCCGCTGGCGATCATCTACGACGTCCACGGGAACCTCCCGGCGCTGGAGGCGGTGCTGGCCGACGCCCGCGACGCGGGAGCGCAGCGGTTCCTGCTCGGCGGCGACTATGCGCTGTTCGGTCCGTTCCCGGCGGAAACGCTGAAGCTGCTGCACGAGCTCGACGACGCGCTGTGGGTACGCGGCAACGTTGATCGCTGGACCGCGCAGCCGGACCGGCTGGGCGACGGCGACCACCTGGTGCCCCGCGCGGTTTCCGACACTCGCGCGGCGATCGGCGAACAGGCGGCCGCCGAGCTCGGCGAGCTCGCCGAGCGCCATCGGCTCGACGGGACGCTCTATTGCCACGCCTCCCCCGTCTCCGACATGCGCTCGTTCATGCCCGAGTCCGGAGAAGACGACGAGCAGCTGCTGGCGGGCGCCGGCGAGCGGCGGGTCGTGTTCGGTCACACCCATCTCCAGTTCAACCGCACCGGGCCGGACGGCGTCGAGCTGCTCAACCCCGGCAGCGTCGGGCTCCCGTTCGACGGTGACCCACGCGCGGCCTACGCGCTCGCCCACGATGACGGCTCGATCGAGCTGCGCCGTGTCGCCTACGACCAGCAGGCCGCGATCGACGCGCTCCAGCAGCATTTCGGCGGCGTGCCGTGGGCGCAGCGCTCGATCACCCGACTTCAGAACGCGCGCCCCTGAGGGCGAAGATGCCCGAGCCTGCCGCCATGTCCCCCACCGCCCGGTCCTGGTATCGGGCGAGGACCTTCTCGCACCGCCAGTTCCCGCCCGAGCGGCTGGCTGAGCGGCGCAGCACGACCGTGTCGGTATGCCTGCCGGCGCGCAACGAGGCGCGCACGATCGGCCGCATCCTGCAGCAGCTCGCGCCGCTGCGCGAGCTCGGGGTCATCGACCAGGTGGTGGTCGTCGACCACTCGACCGACGGCACCGGCGAGATCGCCCGCAGCCACGGAGCCGAGGTGCACGACCAGGAGGGGCTCCTGCCCGAGCACGGACCGGTGCTCGGCAAGGGCGATGCGATGTGGCGCGGGCTGGCGACGCTGACCGGCGAACTCGTCTGCTTCCTCGACGCCGACTCCGAGGAGTTCGGGCCTCATTACGCCTGCGGGCTGTTGGGACCGCTGCTGTGTGAGCCTTCGATCAGCTACGTCAAGGGCTTCTACCGCCGCCCGCTGCGATTCGGCGACGTGACCTACCCCGACGGCGGCGGCCGCGTGACCGAGCTGACCGCGCGCCCGCTGCTGAACCTCTTCTACCCCGACCTGGCGGGCGTGGCCCAGCCGCTGTCAGGCGAGCTCGCCGCGCGCCGCCAGGTGTTCGAGTCGCTCCCGTTCGTCACCGGCTACGGCGTCGACATCGCGCTGCTGCTCGACGCCTACGCGCTGCTCGGGCTCGACGGGATCGCCCAGGTCGACCTCGACGTCCGCCAGAACGCCCACCAGGCGCTGCGCGACCTCGGGCCGATGGCGTTCGCGGTGCTCCAATCGGTGGCCGCCCGGCTGCAGCGCGAGGGTCGGCTGAGCGGGCCGCTGGCGACGACGTTCACCGCGCCGGGCGACGGCGGGCCGCACACGATCGCCAGCGAGCCGGTCGAGCGCCCGCCGCTTCAGAGCCTGCGCGCCGCGGCTTAGGCCCCCTGGCGCTGACGCTGAAGCGGGTCGCGCGGAGCGTGCATTTCGCGTCAAATCCGCCGCGAAATCTGGGGCCTGCCGTACGGAGCACGCATACCGTGCAAAGCACGGCACGGCTCCCGTTTCGCGCCGGATTTGCCGTGTTATGCACGCCCGGTCCCGGCGGCAACGCCGCCTCGGATCGCCTGTCAGTCAAACGCCGAGCGAACCGCGCGGGCCCCGGTGGCGGCGGCCTCGGTGAACCCGTACGTACCCTGGTCGCGCAGCTCCTCGGCCGCCGCCACCAGGCCCGCCACGGCGGCGAACGCGAACGCGCCGCCAACCGACACGCGGGCCACCCCGAGCTGCGCGAGCTCGGCGACGGACGGGGCGCCGGGGCGCGCGAGCACGTTGACCGGGCGGTCGACCGAGGACACGACCTGCCGGATGGCCTCGGCGCTGGTCAGCCCTGGCGCGTACAGCACGTCGGCGCCCGCCTCCTGGTAGGCCTGCAACCGGGCGATCGTGTCGGCCAGGTCGTCGCGGCCGTGGATGTGGTTCTCGGCCCGGCCGGTGATCACGAACTGCACCGGGCCGGCGTGAGCGACCTCGACCGCGGCCCGCACTCGCTCCGTGGCCAGTCCAAGGTCGTAGATCTCGTCGTCGCGTCCGCTGTAATCCTCGACCGAGCAGCCGGCGAGTCCGGTCTCGAGCGCGAGCTGGATCGTCTGCGCCACGCCGCCGGGGTCGTCGGCGAACGCGTTCTCGAGGTCGGCCGAGACCGGAACCTCGGTGGCGGCGACGATCTCAGCCGAGTGGGCGATCGCCTCCTCGCGCGTGACGGTGCCGTCGAGGCGGCCGAGCGTGGCGGCGTAGCCGCTGCTGGTCGTGGCCAGCGCCCGGTAGCCCAGCGACACGAGCAGCTTGGCCGAGCCGGCGTCCCACGGATTGGGGATCAGCAGCGGCTCCCCGGGACGGTGCAGGGACAGGAATTCGGTGGCTTTCTGCGCTTGATCGCTCATCGCCGCCACACTAGTCCACGTCAGCCGCCCCCGCTCACCCCGGTCGCTAAGGTGGGGCTGGTGCGGGACTCGGGCGCGTCGATCAAGCCTCTGGATCGGGAGTTGGCGGACGGCGCGTTCCGCCGCCAGGAGAGTCAGTTCCGCCGCTGGGTGTCCGACGACGCCTCGGCCGAGTTCCCGGTGGAGCCCGGTCGTTATCACCTGTATGTCGCGCGGGCCTGTCCGTGGGCTCACCGAACGATCATCGCCCGCATGCTGATGGGACTCGAGGACGCGATCGGGATCTCGTTCGTGGACCCGATCCGTGACGCGGATACCGGCTGGCGCTTCAGCGGTGGCGAGTTCGTGGATCCAATCAACGGCTTCGAGCTCCTGGCCCAGGCCTACCGCGAGACCGACCCCGACTACAGCGCCCGGGTCACCGTCCCGGTCCTGTGGGACAAGCACGCCGGTGTGATCGTCTCCAACGAGTCGGCGGACATCCTGCGGATGCTGTCGACCGTGTTCGCGCCGCTGGCCGAGCATCCCGTCGAGCTGTATCCCGAGCGCCGGCGCTCGGAGATCGAGACGCTCAACGAGCGGATCTACGACAACGTCAACAACGCTGTCTACAAAGCCGGCTTCTCGACCCGACAGCACGTCTACGAGCGCGAAGTCGCCGACCTGTTCGCGACGCTCGACGACCTCGACCTGCGGCTGGCCGGTCGCCGGTTTTTATTCGGTCCCGCGCCGCTAGAGACCGACTGGCGCCTGTTCACGACGCTGCTGCGGTTCGACGCCGTCTACCAGATCCACTTCAAGTGCTCGCTGCGCAAGCTGATCGAGTACGAGCACCTGTGGCCGTACACGCGCGACCTTTACCAATGGCCGGGAGTGGCCGATACGGTCTCATTCGACGAGATCCGTGCCCACTACTACCGGACCCACCCGCAGATCAATCCCAGCGGGCTCGTGGCCGTGCGTCCGGCGGCTTCGTTCGACGACCCGCCCGGTCGCGAGCACCTTTAGGAAACCGCCCATTTCGAGGGCGTGGCGGTGACGTAGACTGCCCGCGGGACACAACCTCGTGACTCTCGCCGGGCAAGACAGCACAGCAGAATCACAAGAGGCCGGGGACGTCGTGCTGCTCGAACGCGAGCCGCAGCTCACGCGGTTGCGGCGGGCCGTTGCCGCCGCTCGTGCGGGCACCGGTGGCGTCGTGCTGATCGAGGGTCCCGCCGGCATCGGGAAGACCGCGCTGCTGCTGGCTGGGCGCCAGCTCGCCCAACGCGGCGGGATGCGTTTCCTGCGGGCGCGCTGCAGCGAGCTGGAGCAGGAGTTCGCGTTCGGCGTGGTGCGCCAGCTGCTCGAGACCGTGCTCGCCCGCGCCGACGAGGCCGAGCGATCGCACTTGCTGAGTGGCGCCGCTTCCCTGGCCAGCCCGCTGTTCGACCTGGCGTCGCCCGCGTCCGGTCAGGATCCCGATGACCCGGCTCGCTCGACGGAGACCAGGGTCGCCGCCGGCCCAGCGTCCGACCTGACGTTTCCGCTCGTCCACGGTCTGTACTGGCTGACGGCCAACCTCGCCGAACGCGGCCCGGTGATGATCGCCGTCGACGACGCGCACTGGGCCGACACCTCGTCGCTTCGGTTCCTGGCCTATCTGGCCGCTCGCTGCGACGAGCTCGGCGTGCTGGTTGCGCTGACCGCCCGTGAGGGCGAGCAGACCGGGGCCGCTGACATGATCGCGGCGCTGCGCAGCGACGCCAGGGCCGTTCGGGTGGCGCCGGTGGCACTCAGCGAGGACGCGGTGGCCAGCATGGTGCGCTCCGCGCTCGGCGAGCAGGCTGACGGGTCGTTCTGCTCGGCCTGTGCGAACGCCAGCGGCGGCAACCCGTTCCTGCTCCACGAGCTGATCTCAGAGCTCGAAGCCGAGCGCGTCGAGCCGGTCCCGGCCAGCGCCGCCCGGGTCGAGGCCGTGCGCCCGGACTCGGTTGCACACGCGGCAGTGGCCCGGCTGGCGCGGCTCGGCGGCGACGCGACGAGCCTGGCGCGAGCCGTGGCGGTGCTCGACAGCGGCACGCTGCGCCAGGCGGCCACGCTCGCCGAGCTCGACCACGAACGCGCGGCGCGGGCTGCCGACGGGCTGGTATCGGCTCAGATCCTCGCTCCGGCGGCGCCGCTGACGTTCCTGCACCCGCTGCTGCGCCGTGCCGTCTACGAGAGCATCCTCCCTGCCACGCGCGCCGACAACCACCGGCGTGCCGGGCTGCTGCTGGCGTCGGAGGGCGCGCGCAGCACGATCGCCGCCGGGCACCTGATGCGCGGTGAGCCGGCGGACGATCCGGCGGTGGTGGCCGCCCTGCGGGACGCCGCGCGAGAAGCGCTGGCCGACGGCGCGCCGCAGTCCGCGGTCCGGCTGCTGCGCCGAGCGCTGAGCGAACCGCCCGCGCCGGAGCTGCGTGGAACGGTGATCGGCGAGCTCGGCGAGGCCGAGGCCCTGGCACGTGACCCGGCCGCGGTCGGGCACCTCCAGGAAGCGCTGGCGCTCAGTACCGACCCCGGCACGACCGTGCGGCTGTCGATCGCGCTGGGGGCGCTTCTGGTCTGGGTCGGACAGCCGATCGAGGCCCATCAGATCATCACCCGCGCGATCGAGCGCCTCCCGGATCTGTCACCGCTGGCGCTGCGGGTCGCGCTCGAGACGGTCGGGGTCGCAATTGCGTCACTCGATCGACGTCTGATCGGCGAGGTCGAGCGGCGGCTACCCGAGCTGCACGGGCTGGCGGTCGAGGCCGGCTCGGCCGGCCACGCACTGCTGATCTTCGAGGGCTGCTGGCGCAGCCAGGTCGGGCCCTACGACGGCGACTGGCGGGAGCTTGTCGACGGCGGCCTCGACAACGGCCGCTACGTCGCCGAACACACCGCGGGGGCACCGATCGTCAGTTACGCCACAGCGATCCTGGTGCTCGCGGACGAGGTCGAGCGGGCCGATTCGCTGATCGCCGACATCCGGGCCGACGCCGGCGCCCGCGGCTCGATCGACGCGCACCTGACCGCGCTCACCTGGGGGGCGCTGCTCGCCCTGCGCCGTGGTGATCTCGTCCAGGCCGAGGCGGACGCACGCGAGTCGCTCGAGATCGCCACGCGCTACGAGGTGCTGTGGACGAAGATCTGGTCGGCCGCGATCCTCGCCGGGGCACTGATCGAGCGCGGGCGGCCCGACGAGGCCGACGGAGTGCTGGCGCCGATTCCCACCGACTCGGTGCTCGGCAGCGCAGCGGTGCTGCACGCACTGTTCGCCCGGGCCCGGCTGCGGGTCGCTCAAGGACGGCGCTCCGAGGCGATCGCCGATCTGCGCGCCGCCGAGCGCAGCGTGCTGACCAATAATCCCAGCTTCGTCCCCTGGCGGTCGACACTGGCGCTGGTTCTGGCTCGCGAGGACGACGAGCAGGCCCGGGAACTGGTCGATACCGAGATGGCGCGCGCCCGCGAGCTCGGACAGCCGCGCGGGATCGGAGGAGCGCTGCGCGCGAGCGGGATCATCGAAGGTGGCGACGCCGGGATCGCGATGCTCGACACGGCCGTTACCGTCCTGCGAGGCTCTCCGGCTCGGCTCGAACTGGCTCGGGCGCTGTGTGATCTCGGCGGCGCGCAGCGCCGCGCGGGCAATCGCACGGTGGCCCGCGAGCCGTTGCGCGAGGCGCTCGAGCTGGCTCAGCGCTGCGGCGCCGAGTCGCTGGCCCAGCGGGCCCGCGAGGAGCTGATGGCGACCGGCGCCCACCCGCGCCGGGAGCGGCTCTCGGGCCCTGACGCGCTGACGCCGGCCGAGCGCCGGGTGGCCGAGATGGCCGCCGCGGGGATGACCAACCGCGCGATCGCCGAGTCGCTGTTCGTGACCGCCAAGACGGTCGGCACCCACCTGGGCCACATCTACCGCAAGCTCGACCTCGACGGTCCGCAGGCGCGCGAACGACTCGCCGAACGCCTGAGCTAACCGCCGCCTACTCACCCCGGATCGCTCCCCGGCGTTAGTTGACAGTGAAAGCTGACCGACATCTGACACTCGCGTTTTACACCCGCGAGCAGCGGGCAGCCCAGCCGCGAGAGCGAGAGGAGGTAGAGGTTGGCCACCGAGACGAGCCGTTCACTCGTCGAGTTTCGTGGCGTCAGCAAGCGCTTCCCGGGCGTCCAGGCGCTCGAGGATGTGAGCCTCGACATCCGCCCCGGCGAGGTCCACGCGGTGGCGGGCGAGAATGGCGCCGGCAAATCGACGCTGATGAAGCTTCTGTCGCAGCTCGAGCGCCCCAGCGACGGGTCGATCGAGATCGAGGGCGAGCAGATGCGGTTCCGCAACCCCCGCTACGCCCAGAAGCTGGGAATCGCGATGGTCCATCAGGAGTTCGCGCTCGCTCCCCACCTGAGCGTGGCCGACAACCTCGCACTCGGCCTCGAGCAGAGCCACGGCGGCCTGATCGTGCGGGGCTCTGAGAAACGCCGCGCCAAGGAGCTGCTCGAGCGGGTCAAAGTCGACATCAAACCGACGCGGCGGGTGTCGAGCCTGTCCGTCCCAGACCAGCAGCGAGTGGAGATCGCCAAGGCGCTCGCGGTCGACGCCAAGGTCGTGATCATGGACGAGCCGACCGCGACGCTCACCGATCCTGAGATCGATGAGCTGTTCGAGTTGATCGAGCAGCTCAAGTCGGACGGGATCGCGATCTTCTACATCTCCCACCGGCTCGAGGAGGTGGTGAGGATCGCCGACCGGGTGACGGTCATGCGCGACGGGCAGGTGGTCAAGACGCTCGACAAGGGTGACTTCGACGAGGCCGAGCTGGTCAAGTTGATGGTCGGCCGTGAGATCGACTCGCTGTACCCCAAGCACGAGCCGGACGTCGGTGACATCGTGCTGCGCGTGCGCGGGGTGTCCCGCCCGGGCGTGCTCAGCGACTGTTCGTTCGAGGTCCGGGCCGGCGAGATCCTCGGCTTCGCGGGGCTGATCGGAGCCGGGCGCACCGAGCTCGCGCGGGCGGTGTTCGCCGCCGACCCGATCTCCGACGGTGAGATCGAGCTCGACGGCAGGTCGCTGCGGCTGCGCTCGCCCAGCGATGCGATCGCGGCTGGGATCGGCTATCTGACCGAGGACCGCAAGGGCGACGGGCTGGCGATGCAGCTGCCGGTCACCCAGAACATCACGCTTGCGCACGTGCCCGGACGCGGGATCTGGATCGATCGCCGGGCCGAGCGCCAGACCGCCGAGCAGCGGCGCGATGAGCTCGACATCCGCACTCCGTCGCTGCGACGGCCGGTGGAGACGCTGTCGGGCGGCACTCAGCAGAAGGTGGTCGTCGCTCGCTGGCTGGAGACCGAGTCGCGCGTGCTGTTCTTCGACGAGCCCAGCCGCGGGATCGACGTCGGTGCTAAAGCCGAGATGTTCAAGCTGATCGGCAGCCTGGCCGCTGACGGCCGGGCGATCGTGCTGATCAGTTCCTACCTACCGGAGCTCACCAACATGTGCGACCGGCTCGTCGTGATCCGCGACGGACGCACGGTCGGCGAGCTCGAACGCGACGAGTTCGACGAGGAGCGGATCATGGCGCTCGCGTCGGGCGTGGAAACGGAGGCCGAATGAGCACTCACGCCGGAGCACCACGGGCGCCGGTGACGTTGCGCCTGCCCGAGTCGATCCGCGACCACCTCCAGGACGTGGTCTCACAGCTCACTGCGGCGGGCGGGCTGATCGTCGTGTTCGTCGCGCTGTGTTTCGCCTCTCCATATTTCCTGACCTCGAACAACCTGTTCAACATCGGCGTGCAGGTCTCGGTGGTGGCGATCATCGCGGTCGGCCAGACGCTGGTGATCCTGACGGCGGGGATCGACCTGTCAGTCGGCTCGGTGGCCGGCCTCGGCGGGATCCTGGGGACGATGGCGATCGCCAAAGCCGGCTTTCCGATCGTTCCCGGGATCATCGTCGCGGTCCTGGTGGGCGCGGTTATCGGACTGGTCAACGGGCTGCTGGTGACGGTTGCCAAGCTGCCGCCGTTCATCGCCACGCTCGGCATGCTGGGGGTCGCGCGCGGGCTGACGTTCATCGTCGGCGGCGAGAACGCCGTGTATGGCCTGCCCGACAGCTTCCGCAACTTCGGCTCGGGCCAGATCGGGCCGATCCCGCTCCCGCTGGTCTATCTGGTCGTGATTGCCGGCGCCGGCTACGTGATCCTCAGCCGCACCAAGCTCGGCCGCTACGCCTACGCGATCGGCTCCAACAAGGAGGCCGCGCGGCTGTCGGGGATCTCGCTGAACCGGTACCTGATCAGCGTGTACGTCATCTGCGCCGCGCTGGCGGGCTTCGGCGGGATGATCGCCGCCTCGCTCGTTCAATCCGGACAGCCGAACTACGGCGTCGGGCTCGAGTTGAACGTGATCGCGGCCTGCGTGATCGGCGGCGCCAGCCTGTTCGGTGGCGTTGGCACGATCGGCGGGACGATGATCGGCGCGTTCCTGATGGCGGTGATCACCAATGGGGCCGTGCTGCTCAACATCACCCAGTATTACCAGCAGGTGATCATCGGCGTGATCATCTGGCTGGCGGTGTGGTGGGACCAGGTGCGCCGCCGGCGGCTGTCGGCCGACACCGGACGCGACGGCCGTCGCGAGGAACAACGCGACGAGCCCAGCGAGGCGAGGCCCGCCAATGCGGCGTAGCTCGCTGGCGGCGCTGCTGATCGCGGTCGCGTGCGCGGCTGCTGGTTGCGGCGTCGTCAAGACCCACAACGCGAAGATCACGCTCCAGAGCACGCCGCCGGTTCACCTGGCGGTAATCCCCAAGTCGGTGGGGCTCGACTATTGGTCCAAGGTTCACGCCGGCGCGGAGTGCGCGGCCTCGCAGATGCCTGGAGTGAAGGTCACCTGGAACGGTGTCACCGACGAGACTGACGTCGTCGGACAGCTGAACCTGCTGAACAACTACATCGCCCAGGGCGTCAACGGGCTGGTTTACGCGGCCACCGACGCGACCGCGATGACTCAGGTGTCGACCGGCGCGGCCAAGGCTGGGATCAAGGTCGTCTCGATTGACTCGGGCACGACTCCTCAGCCCAAGAACGTGCCGCTGCTCGCCACCGACAACATCGCGGGGGCCAAGCTCGCGGCCCAACAGCTGGCCAAGGCGATCGGACCCGCCGGCGGGAAGGTCGCGATCATCGCGTTCCACGCCGGAAGTCAGACCAACGACCAGCGGGTGCAGGGGTTCGAGGCCGGGCTCAAGCGGTACAAGAAGCTGCACCTGGTCGGAATCCAGTACAGCCAGAACGACTACAACACGGCGCTGACCGTGACCGCCAACGTACTCACCGCCAACCCTGACCTGAAAGGCGTGTTCGCCGCCAACGAGGCCAGCGATGTCGGCGCCGTGCAGGCGATCCGCCTCGCCCACAAGGCCGGCCAGGTCAAGGTCGTCGGTTGGGACACCTCGCCCGACGAGGTCGAGGGGGTGACCCAGGGTGTCGTGTCCGGGCTGATCTCCCAGGATCCGTTCCGGATGGGCTATGACGGCGTCCGGGCGGCAGCGGCCATGGTCCGCCACCAGGGCACTCCTCATAACGAGAACACCGGCGTGGTGATGGTGACCAAGCACAACCTGACCAACCCCAAGGTGCACCAGTTCGTCGACCCACGGTGCGGCTCGCCAAACCGGGTCGATATCGGCTGACCGGATAGTCTCCCGCGGCCGTGAGTGCAGCGATCATCACCGGCGCCGCCCGCGGGATCGGGGCGGCGTGCGCCACCACGTTCGCCGCGGCCGGCTGGGACGTCGTGCTGGTCGACCGCGACTCCTCGCCGCTGGATGAGGTGGAGGCCGCGTGCGGCGAGCGAGGGGTCACGCTGGTCGGCGACGTGGCGGCGGCCGACACCAACGCCGCCGCGGTAACGCTGTGCGAGGAGCGCTTCGGAGCGCTGCACGCGGCGGTCGCGAACGCCGGCGTGAACCTGGCGCGATCGATCGACGACACCACCGACGCCGACATCGAGCGGCTGTTCTCGGTCAACGTCAATGCGCTGATCTACCTCGCTCAGGCAGCGCACGCCGCGCTGGCCCGGACGTCGGGCAGCCTGGTCGTGATGGCGTCCAAGACCGGGCTGGTGGCCCAGCCCGACTCGCCGGTGTACTGCGCCACCAAGGGCGCGGCGGTGCTACTGGCCCGTGCGCTGGCGCTCGACTGGGCGGCCGAGGGGATCCGCGTCAACGCCGTCTGCCCGGGAATAGTCGACACCCCGATGCTCACCGAGTTCTTCTCGCAGCTGGCCGATCCCGAGCGCGCCCGGCAGGAGTCCTCGGTCGCGCAGCCATTGGGGCGGCTGGCCCGCCCCGAGGAGTGCGCGGCGGCGGCACTGTTCCTCGCCTCCCCGGCGGCCTCGTTCATCACCGGCGTGACGCTGCCGGTCGACGGCGGCTTCACCGCCCAGTGAGGGTGTACGGACGCGATGCGTGACTGCGTGATCACCGGCGTCGAGGTCCGCGACGTTCGCTTCCCCACGTCGCGGACGCTCGCCGGCTCGGACGCGATGAACGAGGCGCCCGACTACTCCGCGGCGTACGCGATCCTCGTCACCGACTCCGAGCTCACCGGGCACGGGCTCACGTTCACGATCGGGCGCGGGACCGAGGTCGTGGTGGCGGCGATCCACGCGCTGGCGCCGCTGGTCCGAGACCGCCGCCTGTCCGACCTGGCGGCGGACCAGCGTCGGTTCTGGCGCGAGATCACCGGCGAATCCCAGCTGCGCTGGCTCGGGCCCGAGAAGGGCGTCACCCACATGGCCACCGCGGCGCTGGTCAACGCGGTCTGGGACCTGTGGGCCAAGGCCGAGGACAAGCCGCTGTGGAAGCTGGTCGTGGACATGAGCCCCGAGCAGCTGGTGGGTTGCGTGGACTTTCGCTACCTGACCGACGCTCTTGCGCCCGAGCGGGCGCTCGAGCTGCTGGAATCGGTGGCGGACGGCCGGGCGGCGCGCGAGGCCGAGATGCGCCGTGACGGCTTCCCCGCGTACACGACGTCGGTCGGGTGGCTTGGGTACACCGACGAGGAGGTCCGCGAACGCTGCCGCCGCGCCGTGGCCGACGGCTGGACCCACATGAAGATGAAGGTTGGCGCCGACCCCGACGACGACGCCCGCCGCGCCGCGCTGATCCGCGAGGAGATCGGGCCCGATCGGTTCCTGATGATGGACGCCAACCAGGTGTGGGACGTCGATCAGGCGATCGCCGCCACCCGGCGCCTGGCTCGGTTTCACCCCTGGTGGATGGAGGAGCCGACCAGTCCCGACGACATCCTCGGCCACGCCCGGATCGCACGCGAGATCGCCCCGATCCGAGTCGCGACCGGCGAGCACTGCCAGAACCGGGTGACGTTCAAGCAGCTGATGCAGTCGGGCGGGCTGGGCGTCTGCCAGGTCGACGCCTGCCGTCTTGGCGGCGTCAACGAGGTGCTGGCGGTGTTGCTGCTGGCCGCGGAGTTCGGAGTTCCGGTATGCCCGCACGCCGGTGGCGTCGGCCTTTCGGAGTACGTGCAGCACCTGGCGCTGGTCGATTACATCGCGGTGTCGGGCCAGCTCGAGGATCGTCGGATCGAATTCGTCGACGAGCTGCACGAGCACTTCGTGCACCCGGCGCAGATTCGGGACGGTCGTTACTCGATGCCCGAGGCGCCCGGCTACAGCATCGAGATGCTCCCGGAGTCGCTCGCGCGGTACTCGTTCCCCGACGGACCGACCTGGCGCGATCAGCCCGGCGCTCAGTAGGTGGCCCGGCCTCCCGAGAGGTCGAACACGGCCGCGGTCGAGAAGCTGCACTCGTCGGACACCAGGAACGCGATCAGCGCTGCCGCCTCCTCGGGAGTGCCGATCCGCTTCATCGGGATCTTCTCGATCATGTAACCGACGTGCTCCTCGCTCATGTCGGCGAGCATCCGCGTCTGCACCACCGCCGGCGCCACGCAGTTGACGAGCACGCCGGTCTCGGCCAGGTCCTTGCCGATCGACTTGGTCATGCCGATCACCGCGGCCTTGGAGGCCGAGTAGGCGGCCGCCATCGGGTTGCCCTCCTTGCCCGCGATCGAGGCGACGTTGACGATCCGCCCGTACCCGCGCGGCACCATCACCCGCGCGGCGGCGCGGTTGGCGAAGAACACGCCGTCGCAGTTGATCGAGAACACCCGCCGCCATTCCTCGTCGGGCACTTCGCGGGTGGGCAGCGAGAGCCCGCTGACGCCGGCCGCGCAGACGACGACGTCGAGCCGGCCGAGCTCCTCCTCCACCTGCGCGACAGCGGCGTCGACGATCTCGGATCGGCTGACGTCGCCGGTGATCGCCAGCACGTCCTCGAGGGCGCCCGCACGGGCGTCGAGCGTCGCCACGTTGGCGCCACCCGCCAGCAGCCGCCGCGCCACCGCCGCGCCGATGTCCCCCGCGCCGCCGGTGATCAAAGCGGTCCGTCCGGAGTAGTCGTATTGAGCGATCATCGTTCTAGAGGTAGGTGACGGCGTCGGCGACGACCGGCGAGCGGCCGCGCAGGAAGTCCAGGTCACAGCCCTCGTTGGCCTGCAGTACGTGCTGCTCGTAGAGCTGGCGGTAGCCGCGCTCGTCCTTGAGCTCCGGTCGGGTCCAGGCATCGCGCCGGCGCTCGAGCTCGACGTTATCGACCAGCACGTCGAGCGACCGTTGCTCGACGTCCAGCCGGATCCGATCGCCGGTCTGGACCAGCGCCAGCGGTCCGCCGACGGCGGATTCGGGCGCCACGTGCAGCACGACCGCGCCGTAGGAGGTGCCGCTCATCCGAGCGTCGGAGATCCGCAGCAGGTCGGTGACGCCCGCCTTGAGCAGCTTCGCCGGGATCGGCAGATGGCCCCATTCGGGCATCCCGGGCGCGCCCACGGGTCCGGCGTTACGGAGGACCATGACCGTGTTCTGGTCGACCTCTAGGTCCGGGTCGTCAACTCGCGCGGCCAGGTCATGGATGTCCTCGAACACGATCGCCGCGCCCTCGTGGGTCAGCAGGCGGTCGTCCGCCGCCGAGATCTTCATCACCGCGCCGTCGGGGCACATGTTGCCCTTCAACACGACCAGCGCGCCGCCCTCGTCCAGCGGCTCCGACCTGGTGCGAATCACCTCGCGATCGACGATCTCCGTCGGAATCGACTCGAGGTTCTCACCGAGCGTCCTGCCCGTGACCGTGAGCGCTTCGAGGTGCAGCAGGTCGCGGATCTGGTCGAGCACCGCCGGCAGCCCGCCGGCGTAATAGAAGTCCTCCATCAGCCGCTCCCCGGCGGGCTTGAGGTTGACCAGCCACGGGGTGGTCACGCACAGCTCGTCAAACAGCGACAACGGCAGGTCGATCCCCAGCCGCCCGGCGTAGGCGATCAGGTGGATGATCGCGTTGGTGGATCCCGAGATCGCGTGCAGCGCGCGGATCGCGTTCTCTAACGCCTCGCGGGTCACGATGTCCGTCGGGCGCACGTCGCGCTCGACGAGTTCGACGATCTGCCGGCCCGCCGTCTCGGCGACGTGCACCCGACGGGAATCGACCGCCGGAATCGCGGCCGCGCCCGGAAGCGTGAGCCCGAGCGCCTCGGTCATGCATGCCATCGTCGAGGCCGTGCCCATCGTCTGGCAGTGCCCGTTGGAGCGCGACATCGAGTTCTCGATCTCGGTGAACTCGGCCTCGCTGATCCGCTCGGCGCGCAGCTCCTCGTTGTAGTGCCAGCAGTCAGAGCACGAGCCGAGCTCCTTACCGCGCCATCGCCCGTTGAGCATCGGGCCCCCGGTGACGACGATCGACGGGATGTTGGCCGAGCACGCGCCCATCACCGAGGCCGGGTTGGTCTTATCGCAGCCGGTCAGCAGCACCACGCCGTCGAGTGGATAGGAGCGAATCGACTCCTCGACGTCCATCGCCATCAGGTTGCGGTACAGCATCGTGGTCGGCTTCATCAGCGACTCGCCCAGCGACATCACCGGGAACTCCCGGGGAAACCCGCCGGCCTGCAGCACGCCACGCTTGACCCCCTCGGCCAGGCCGCGGAGGTGGATGTTGCAGTTGACGAGCTCAGACCAGGAGTTGCAGATGCCGATGACCGGCCGGCCCCGGAAGCTGTCGTCTGTGACCCCGGTCGACTTCAGCCAGGAGCGATGCAGGAACCCGTCCAGATCGCGGCGGTCCATCCACTCCGAGCTGCGCCGCCCGTTGGCCTGTCCCAGGTCGCCGTTTCGCATCGTCGGCATATGTCTCCTTTGTCATTGGGTGTGCTCGAGGACGATCTTCGCGACGATCCCGCGCCGGTCGTCCATCAGCGCGATCGCGTCCTCGAACTCGTCGATCGGAAAGCGATGGGTGACGATCGGATCGAGTTCGAGGACTCCGTCGGACAGCAGACCGACGACTCGCGACCAGGTTGCGGCGCGGTACGCGATGCTGCCGATCAACGTCATGTCCTTACCGACGAGCAGGTCGGACGGCAGCGTCAGTGTGCGGCCCTCCCCGGCGATGCCGAGTAGTACTGCCCGGCCGCCCGGCCGGCACAGCTGGGTGGCCAGTTCGACCGCCGCGGGAGCCCCGGCGGTCTCGATCACGAGGTCGATCTCGGCTTCCGACGGGACCGGTTCGCCCGCGAGCACCGCCTCTGTCGCGCCGAGCTCCCGGGCCAGCTCGAGCTCCTCCTCCCGGACGCCGTAGGCGACGATCCGCGAGGGCGAGTGCAGGGCGAGCAACATGATCGCGAGCGACCCGAGCGTGCCCACCCCGATCACCGCGACCGACTCGCCCGGCTGCGGCGACGCCTTCTCGACGCCGTGCAGCACCACCGACGCCGGCTCGACCAGCACTCCGGCGTCGAACGAGACGTGGTCGGGAAGCCGGTGCACGACCCGCTCGGGAACCGCCACGAGCTCCGCGTAGCCGCCCGGGCGGTGAAATCCCAACGCCTCGATCCGCTCGCACCAGTGGGTCTCACCGCGGCGGCACGGCCCACACCGCCCGCACGAGATCATGCCTTCGCAGACCACGCGATCTCCCGGGCGCACGGCCACCACGTCGGCTCCCACTTCGACCACCGTCCCCGCCCACTCGTGTCCGGGGATCACCGGGAACCGCACCCAGCGGGGATCGGTGAACTGGCCGGTCATCACCTCGATGTCTGTCCGGCACAGCCCCGCCTCGCGGCTGCGGACGAGCACTTCGCCCGGGCCCACCACGGGCTCGTCCACCTCCCGGTATGCGACCCGGCTGGGGGCCTCGATGACTACCGCCTTCACGCCCGAAAACCTAATCTATGTCCGGTGAGCGCGATCCCCGAGCTTGCGGGCAGGTTCTCCTCGCTCTACACGGGCGCGCTGACCGATGTGCTCGACCGGCACGGCTACCAGCAGCAGACGCTGCCGCCCGAGCTGCTGCCGCTGCGACCGGGCATGCGGCTCGCGGGTCCGGCATATCCGATCCTGGGACGCCCCCACCCCGGCCATGACTACGACACCTCGATCCGCAAGATCCTCGAGATGCTCGGATCGGTCACCGCGGGAAGCGTGGCCGTGTATCAGACCAACGATCGGATTTCGGCCCATCTGGGCGAGCTATCGGTGACCTCGCTGGCCTCCCGCGGGTGTGCCGGGGCGGTGATCGACGGCGGCGCGCGAGACGCCGAGTACATCCTCCGCGAGGGCTTCCCGGTGTTCTCGCGTTACGTGACCCCGCAGGATTGCGTGCCGCGCTGGGAGCTGCTGGGCCACGGTGACGTCACGGTCGTGATCGGCGGCGTCCGCATCGCCCCCGGCGACTGGATCGTGGGCGACGTGGACGGGATTGTGGTTGTGCCTGGCGAGCGGGTCGAGGAGATCCTCCGCGACGCCGAGGCGAAGGTGGCGACCGAGAACGAGATCCGCGACGCGGTCCGGGCCGGAACGCTTCCGCTCGACGCCTACGAGCGCTTCGGGACCTTCTAGACCCACCGGCGGACCGCAGCCACTGGGCGATTTCGTTCACGGGTGAACACGGCGCCCCGTCATGCGAACATATGTTCGTGAAGCACGGCTCAGCATACGGACGGTTCCGCAGGGCGCTCGATTCGGGCAACGAGGTAGTGATCCTGTCCGCCGCCAGGCAGCTCCCTCGCGTCCCGTTGAGCGACGCGCTGCGGATCTGCCTGGTGCTTCGCGACAGCGACCCGGATCGGTACGAGCGGGCCGCCGTCCGCTGGCTGGGGCGGTTCGCGCTCGAGGCTCGGGAGGTCACCGTCGCGGCGATCCGGGCGGCGGCTGAGGCGCTCGACGAGTTGCCAGAGCAGCCCGCGGAGGCAATGGACCGGCTCCAGCGTCTGTGTGTCATGCATGGACTGGCGTAGGACCTGGCAACTTGCCAGGCACGGCGGCCGCAGGCGATCATCCACGGTATGCGACCGTCTACGAGCAGGGCGAACCACGGCGCGCTGCTCGAGCGCGAGCAGGAGCTGGCCGTGATCGAGGGGCTCATGCAGCGAGCGCAGGCCAACGACTCGGCGGTGGCGCTAGTCGAGGGGCCCGCCGGAATCGGTAAGAGTCGGCTGCTGCGGGAGCTGCGCGAGCGCGCCCTGGACGCCGGCCTGCGAACGCTCGCGGCGCGCGGCAGCGATCTTGAGCGTGGCCTTCCGTTCGGGGTGGTCAGGCAGCTGTTCGAGCCCGCACTCGCCGACCCCGATCACAAGCGACGCTGGCTGTCGGGGTCCGCCGTCGCTGCGGCGCGGGTGTTTGATCCGGCAGCGGTCGGCAATCCGTTCGACGACGCCGGATTCTCGGTCCTGTACGGGCTGTCCTGGTTGACGACGAACATCGCTGCCGACGGGCCGCTGCTGATTGCGATCGACGACCTGCAATGGGCCGACCGCGCATCGCTGCGGTTCCTCGCCTACCTCATTCGCCGGCTCGAGGGTGTCGGCGTGCTGGTGGCGGCCACCGTTCGGCTGGGCGAGCCGCAGCTGGACTCGCGGCTACTGCGCGAGATCCTCCAGGACCCCACAGCGGTGCCGATCCGCCCTCAGGCACTCAGTGAGGCCGCGGTCCTCGAGCTCGTGGGCGAGCGGTTGGGCGCCGGCGCCGAGCCGTCGTTCGTGGCGGCGTGCCGGCGGGGCACGGGCGGCAACCCGCTGTTACTGGACGAGGTTCTGAAGTCGCTGCAAGCCGAAGGCGTGCGCCCCGACGCGCTGCATGCCGACGTCGTCCGTGACGTTGGTCCGCGAGCGGTGTCGCGCTGGGTCCTGCTGCGGCTCGCCCGGCTGTCCGCGGACGCGGTCGCGGTCGCCGGCGCCGTCGCGGTGCTGGGTGACGGTGCCGCGCTGCCGGAGACCGCGGCGGTCGCGGGCATTGACGAGCAGCGGACCGCGAGGGCCACCGGGGCGCTGATCGCGGCCGAGATCCTGCAGTCCGATTCGCCGAACGGGTTCGTGCATCCCCTGGTCCGCGACGCGGTGTACCTCGATCTGGCGTCGGTCGAACGCGAGCTGGCGCACGAGCGCGCAGCGATCACGCTGATCGAGCGCGGGGCCGAGACCGAGCTGGTGGCGGCGCATCTGCTGGTGGCGCCAAACCGGTCGGACGGACGGGTCGCGGCGCTGCTGCACGAGGCGGGACAGGCGGCCGTACGACGTGGGGACGCCGACAGCGCGGTGCCGTACCTGCGACGGTCATTGGCAGAGTCGCCGCAGAGCGACAAGCGTTCGTCGCTGCTGATCGATCTCGGGATGGCCGAGGCACTAGCCGACGACAAGGCGGCCTCCGCCATGCACCTGGGGGCCGGGTATGAGGCGATCGAAGACCCGCGCGAGCGGGCGATGGCAGCAGAAACGCTTGCGCGCGTGCTGCTGTTCACGGCACCGGCCTCGGAGGCGGCTGCCGTCGCGCGGCGGGCCGCGGATGAGCTTCCGTCCGAGCTTGCGGACCTGCGCTGGCGGCTCGAGGCACTGGAGCTGTTCACCACCACGTTCGGCGCCTCGGTCCCCGACGCGGCGGCGCGGCTGCGGCAGGCTCGGAATGGCTTGCGAGGCGAAGGCCCGGGCGCGCGGATGCTCGCCGCGGTCGCCGCGGCGACCTGGGCCCTGACCGGTGGTTCTGCCGCGGAGTGCTGCGAGCTCGCGCTGGCGGCACTCGCCGACGGCGTGCTGATCGCCGCCGAGCCGGCTTTGATGCCCGGGGTCGCCGGAACGGTCCTGGAGTTCGCCGACCGTGACGAGGTACTCGCGATCTGGGAGGCAAGGACCGCCGAAGCGCATCGCAGCGGCTCGGCAATGGCGTTGGGCGGCATCTACGTCGCCCAAGGTGGGACGTGGCTCGCGCGCGGCGAGCTGAGCGAGGCCGAGGCGGCGCTACAGCGCGCCAACGCGGAGATCGACCCATGGAGCTCCGCGCCCGCCGAAGTTGTCTTCGGCTCGGCGTATCTGGCCGAGGTGCTGATCGAGCGTGGCGACATCGCCGGCGCCCGCGAGCTGCTGGACGCCCAGCCTGTGTCTCCGCCGGGCTCCGACGCCGATAGCCTGCTCCGCCGCGCGGAGGTCCGGTTGCTCCTGGCCGAGCGCCGGTGGGGAGAAGCGTTGCAGGCCGCCCAGGAGTACGCGGGGACGCTGCGCGATGGAATCGTCAATCCGGCCTGGGCGCCGTGGCGGTCGCTGCAGGCGCTCGCACTCGCCGGCGTGGGGCGCTCCGATGAGGCGATCGCGCTGCTCGAAGACGAGCTGATCTGGGCGCGACGGTGGGAAGCGCCGCGCACTCTGGGTCGAACGCTGCGGCTGCTCGGAACGATCGGCGGCCTGACGAACGTCGAGCTGCTCGACGAGGCGGTCAACGTCACCGCGAACACCCCCGCGCAACTCGAGCACGCCAAGTCGCTCGTCGCGCTCGGGTCAGCGCTGCGGCTCGCCCGCAAGCCATCGGCGGCGCGGGCGCCGTTGCGCCGCGGCTTGGAGCTCGCCGCGCGTTGCGGCGCCCAGCCGCTCGTCGAGCACGCTCGGACGGAGCTCTACACCGCCGGTGGACGCCCGCGGCGCCAGACGCTGACCGGGCTCGAGTCGCTGACCCCGAGCGAACGACGGGTCGCGCAGCTCGCTGCGGAGGGTCAGGGCAATCGCGAGATCGCCCAGACGCTGTACGTCACGCCGAAGACGATCGAGGTCCACCTCACGAGCGTCTACCGCAAGCTGGGCATCTCCGCCCGCACGGGCCTCGCGGAGCTCCTGTCCAGCAGCACCGCCGGCTGATCACCCATCCAACGCCAGCCGGGCTAGGCTAGCGGCCATGCCACCCACCACCGTTCACTTCAACGGCTCGGTCAACCTGCCCGACGCCGAGACCGTGATGCGTGAGATCAGCTCGCGCATCCCCAGCGGCGTGCAGCGGATGACCGACGGGGAGACCGGCGACCGCAACTACTGGATCAGCTTCCAGACCGAGAAGTTCAAGCAGATGCCGCAGTTCGAGACCGTTGCGGTCGGGCAGGCCTACGAAACCGCCGCCGGCGCCCCCGACATGCCTCAGCTGCGCCTCGCCGAGGGGGCCTCGGCCGAGGCGATCGACTGGCCGAACCTCGGCTACGCCGACGAGTACGCGAAGTCGTTCGCGACGTTCGAGCGGATGCAGAACGAGGGCGCGATTGCGTCCGGGGTGCGCTTGCAACTCCAGTACCCGACGCCGCTGGCGTCGACCGCGGGGACGTTTGTGGCTGAGGACCTTCCGGAGGTCGCCGCGTCCTACGAGCAGGCGCTGTTGGCCGACGTCGACACCGCGATCGAGCGGCTCCCCCACGACCGGATCGCGATCCAATGGGACGTGGCTGTCGAGTTCGGGGCATTGGAGGGGGCGATGGGAGTCAAGCTGCCGATGGACCAGATCGCGCCCGGCCTGGTGCGCTGTATCGATCGGGTCCCGGCCGACGTGCCGGTCGGCATGCACCTCTGTTACGGCGACTATGGCCACCAGCACTTCATGCAGCCCGAGTCGCTGCAGATGCAGGTCGACCTCGTCAATGCCGTGGCTGCCGGCGCCCGACGCCCGATCAACTTCGTCTCGTTCACCGTGCCCCAGCGCCGTAACGACAGCGCCTACTTCGAACCGCTGGCGGGGCTGAAGACCGGCTCGGACACCGAGTTGTACTTCGCGCTCGTCCCCTACCACCCCGACGATCAGGCACCGGGCACCACCGCCGAGCAGATCGAGCAGGTCGACGCCGCGCTGATCAACTCCGCCGGCGGTGCCAGGCATTGGGGGATCTGCACCGAGTGCGGGATGGGCCGGGTCGATGCCGATGACGTGCCCCGGCTGCTCGACCTCCACAGCCAGATCCTTTCGTCTTCGTAGGCCCAGCGGGGCCGCGGTGTGGACCGCTTGGGTCCAGGCATCCGCGGCCCCGCCATTTACTGCCGGCCGTCGTCGTTGCTTGCGGTCGTCCGCGTCGCCGAACGTTGAGCGCGATGCGCTGACCCGGAGTCAAAGCCGTAGCCGCTGACGCAATGGGCGCCCACCGGACACGCCGGGGCCGTCCGCTCGGGTCCACGCGGGAACGATTGCGTGCTGGTGGCGCTCGCGCTGACCACGCGGGCTGTCACCGCGCGCGCAGTGCCGGGCCACCAGGCCAGGTACCACCCGTTCTTGACGGTCGCCCGGACCGAGCTTCCGTCGCTGCGCGTGATCGTCACGCCCGTCACGCCGGCGCCGATCGAGCCGTCGACCATCGTCAGCGCGTGCCCGTCGGAGTCAGACTCCCCGGCGCCGTTGAGCTCTACCTTTCCGGCGGGGATGTTGGATTTCGCGTCGCTGCTGCTTCCGGCGCTGATCTCGGTGCCGCTGCCGATCAGGCACGTCGAGCCGTCGGCGTAGATCGACGCGGTGTATGGGCCGCGAGTATCGGTGAGCACTGGCGACCCGGAGCCCGTGCCACAGCGCTGTTGCGCAGCCGCTAGTTGCCCAGGCTGTGGCGCCGTCGGATTCGTTGTCCACCCCGCGAACGCGGGCGCTGGGCTCGATCCGAGCAGGACGACAGCGCTCACAGCCGCTGCGGCGCCGCTCACGCCGACAGCGCTCAGCGCACGCGGCGACGCCAGCCGCCGGGAGCGTGGGTGATAGTCAATCGCCCGCAGCCGTGCACTCGTCCGGGGGGTGATGCGCGCGGCCCGCTCAGCGAGCGCTTCGCGCAGATCGTCTTCGAGCAGATCACTCATGTTTCGGTGCTCCTTCGTGGAGTGGGACTGTCTGCAGCGCCTCGCGCAGCCGCGCGAGTCCACGAGAGGCGCTGCTCTTGACCGTCCCCGGCGAGCAGCCGAGAACCTCGGCGACCTGCGCCTCGGTCAAGTCGTTGAAGTAGCGCAACACGAGCACGGCGCGCTGGCGCTCGTGCAGCTGGCCGAGCGCGTGCAGCAGCTCCGCGCGCTCCTCCAGCGCCGGCGCCGGGTCGATCGCAATCAGGCCCGCCTGCGTCCCCGGCTCGAGCTCGCGACGGCGCTCCGAGCGTCCGCGGGCGCCGTCGAGCGCGAGGTTGACCAGGATCCGCCGAGCGTAGGAGCGCGGGTGCCGCATACGGCGGACGCGTGGCCACCGGCGCGCGACCTTGAGCAGGCACTCTTGGACGAGGTCCTCGGCCTCGCCCTCATCCCACACGATCAGGTAGGCGGTGCGGAGCAGCTCATCGACGTGTGCGACGACGAACTCGTCAAATTCGATCATCACCCCTGTTAACCGCGCCTGGCTTCAAGAAGGTTCCCGAGACACGGGTACAAGCCAGCACCGGAATCCGACGCCGTGGCGGCGCCGAACGCGCGATGGCGTTCGGCGCAGCCCGGCTGCCCCCGGACGGTTGGTTAGCTCGGCGAAGCCCCGTTCGACGACGTCGTTCCGGGATCACCCGGCTCGTCATCGCCGTCCGCCGTCTGCTGAACGACCTCGGCCAACTCCAGCCACCCCCAGAACTCGCGCCGCTCGCCCCCGGCGACGCGAGTACTGCCTTGAATCGGATCTGACCCGACCACGAGCCTCATCGTCAGCTCCACGATTTCCCCTGTCTCCGCCACTGGAGAAATCGTGTCGCATGCCCCCTGAGTTCGCATCGGGTGCCCCTCCTGATCTTTTGGCTCGGCCCCAGCCTCTAAGTCACCGCGACGCCGAGCGGCCCCCCGCCCGGCGTCGCGTGTTTGCCCCCGACGGAGTGACGCCGCGACGACTGCCCCCGGCGGCGCGCAAGCGTTCTGCGCCTGCGCCCCTCGTCGCGTCGTGGCTCCGATGATTGCTGCATCCGGCACTGACACGATCGTGCCTGGCCGCGGCACGCTTCGCGTCGGGCCCCCCACCCGATCTTTGCCGGGGGGTCCCGAGGCCGGTTCCTAGGGGGGTCCTAGAGCGGCGGTGGCCCAGATCAGCCCTGCTTGCGGCGCAGTGCGATCAGCGCCACGAGCACGGCGAGCAGCAGCACCAGCGGTCCCGGGTTGCGCTTGACCCGCTCGGCCATCACCGAGCCGACCAGCGAACCGGCGTCGAGCGGCTCGTTCTCCTGTGGTGGCGGTGGGGGCGGAGGCGGCACCGCGGACGGCGGTGGCGGAGGCGCGGCGGCAGCGGGCGGGGGCGGAGGGGTGGCCGCGGCTGGCGGGGGCGGAGGCGTCACTGCGGGCGCCTCGGAAGGCGTGTCGGGGGCCAGCGGCTCGGGCTCGGGCTCGATCGGCCCGTCGGCCTTCGCCTCGGGATCGGGCTCGGGCTCGATCGGCTCGTCGGCCTTCGCCTCGGGCTCCGCCGGCGTCGGTTCGGGCTCCGCCGGCGTGGAGTCCGTGGTTTGCGCTGCCTCCTTCGCGGGCTCCGCCTCGGTCGCCGCGGCGGCCGTGGCAGCGCCTGCGGCCGCGGGGTCCTCGGCCAGCGACGCCTGCAGCCGCTGAGCGAACTCGCGCAACAGTCGCTCGGAGATGTCCTCGATCATCCCGCCCCGGCCGAATCGCGCCAGCCGGCCGGTGATGTGGTAATCGGTGGCCACGTCGACGCGGGTCTCGCCGGGCTTATCCTCCACGACCTTCGAGATGATCGTGGCGTTGGCGCCGCCCTGTCCGCGCTTGTCGTTGCCCTGCGCGTGCATCGTCGCCTCGTGGGACTCTTCGTTGATCTCTTTCATCTCGAGCTTGCCCGCATAGGCCGCGGTGGTCGGGCCGATCTTGATCGAGAACGTCCCGTTGTAGGTGCCGTCGTCGTTACGGCCGGTGACGGCTGCGCCCGGCAGGCACGGTGCGACGTGCTCGACGTCGATCAGGGCCTTCCAGACTCGCTCGATCGGCGCTGAGACCTCAAACGACTGCTCTAGTTTCATGGCGAATGGCCTCCAGGTCGTCGGGTGTGTCGACATCGCGGCCTGAGCACAGCTCGCCGCACTCGATCGTTGGTCCGCCACGGAGGAGATCGCGTGCGCCGCGATCCCCCGCCAGGGAGGAAAGTGCCCGGATCTGCAGTCCGTCAAGCACCGCTGGGTGTCCGGGCCGTCCAGCATACGTCGCGCGGGTGCCGCCGGGCTCGCCCACGAACCGGGCGATCACCTCGGAGGTGATCAACGGCGCGTCGCCGAGCGTGACCACCACCTTGTCGGCGTCGGACAGCTCGGACAGCCCGGCCCGCAGCGAGGCTGCTTGGCCGTCGCTCCAGTTCGCGCAGATCACCGGCTCGGCACGCTGCATGTCGACGCCGGCGAGCACCTCGTCGGCGTGCGATCCGAGCACCACCACGACTCGTTCGAGCTCGCCCACCGCGCACTGCGCGCTGATCGCATGCTCCAGTAACGGTCGACCGCCCAGGTCCGCTAGCTGCTTGGGGTGATCGCCGAACCGCGTCCCCGCCCCGGCTGCCAGGATCAGGCCCGCGATCAAGCCGCAACCTCGTGGATGCGTCCCTTACGGTTGGCCAGCCGGCCGCCCTCGCGACCGTGGCGGGCGGCCACGACCTCGCCGAGGATCGAGAGCGCCGTCTCCTCGCCGCTGACCGCACCCAGGTCGAGTCCCAGCGGGGCCGACATCCGCTCGAGCTCCTCATCGGCAAACCCGAGCGCGTTCAGCCGCTCGCGGCGCTTGGCCTGCGCCCGCTTGGAGCCCATCGCGCCGATGAACCGCGCCGGCGACCGCAGAGCGATCTGGAGCACTGCGTCATCGATCTTGGGGTCATGGGTCAGAACCGCGATCGAGGTCGCAGGATCAATTCCGCCGAGCCGCTCGAGCGCCTCCTCCGGCCAGGCGACGACCACCTGCTCGGCGTCGGGGAAGCGCTCGGGGGTGGCGAATTGGGCTCGCGGGTCGACCACGTACGGGACCCACCCGGCGTCGCGCGCCAGCCGGCACAGCGACCCCGCGATGTCGATCGCACCGAACACGATCAGGCGCGGAGGGGGCGCCGCGATATCGACGAACAGCGTTCCCCGCCTCACGGACTCATCGGTCCACAGCAGCTCCTCGGCGACCTTCAGGGCCTGCTCGTCGAGCTCCGGCGCGCCCAGCGAGCCCGAGCGTGCCCCGTCTGGCTCGAGCACGAACTTGGCGCCCGGCATGGCGCCTTCCAGCAACGTCACCTCGGCGGCGCGGCCGCCGGCCTGCGAGAGCTCGACGAACCGTCCGGGCTCGTAGGACTGGATCCACACGTCGATCTCGCCACCGCAGGGCAGTCCGACGTCCCAGGCCTCGGAGTCCTCGATCCCGAAATGGACCAGCTGCGGACCCTCACCGCCGATCACGCGATCGGCGATCTCCACCACGGCGCCCTCGACGCAGCCGCCGGACACGCCGCCGATCACCTCGCCGTTCTCGTTGACCCCCATCTTGGTGCCCACCGGTCGCGGTGCCGAACGTTGCGTCTCGACCACAGTCGCCAGCGCGGAGCGGTCGCCGCGCTCGTTCCACTGAGTAATTGCGGTCAGCACCTCGGTCACATCAGATCTCCTCCAGGATGACAGCTAGCTGCTCGAACGAATCGAGCGAGTTGCCCGCCAACAGCTCGTCGGTGAACGGAATCGCAGCCTTCATGCCGCGTGTCAGCGGCTCGAAATCCGGGTGCGCGGCCAGCGGGTTGAGCCACACCAGTCGGTAGGCGCTGCGGCGCAGCCGGCCCATCTCGGTGGCCAGCTGACCCGGGTCGCCGCGATCCCAGCCGTCGGACAGGATCACCACCACGGCTCCTCGCCCCACGCGACGCCCGTGGACCCGGTTGAGCTCGGCCAGGGCCTCGCCGATCCGGGTCCCCCCAGCGAAGTCGGTGACCGCGGCCGCGGCGCGCTCGAGCGCCCGGTCGTGGTCGCGTCCTCCCAGCTCGTTGGTGATCCGCGTCAACCTGGTCCCGAACGCGAACGCCTCGACTCTCCGCCGCGCCGCCACCGACGCGTGCAGGTACTGGATCAGCATCCGGGCATAGGGGGTCATCGAGCCCGACACGTCGCACACCAGCACGAGCGGCCGGGGCCGCCGGCTGGGGGCGCGCCAATGACGGTGAATCGGCTCGCCGCCGGTGCGCAGCGAATCGCGCACCACCCGCCGCAGGTCGGGGGTGTGGCTGCGCCGACGGGCCGGCCGGGTGCGCCGCGACAGCCTGGTTGGCCCGCGACGGGCCAGCCGCGCGATCAGCTCACGGGCGATCACCATCTCGGCGTCGGTGTACTGGGAGAAGTCCTTGTGGCCGAGCAGCTCGACATCGCTCCAGGCCGCCGGGACCGCGGACGGGTCCATCTCCGGCTGGGCGCTCGGCGCAGTGCCGGGGACACCCGCGCGCGGGATCGGCTTCTCGATCTTGCCCAGCGCCTCGAACGGATCCTCCTGCTCGGCGATCGGCTCGGAGCCGAACACGGCCGTGAACGCCAGCTCGAAACGCTCGAGGTCGCGATGACTGGAGCACAGCACTGCGCGCAACGCCAATCGCGAGTCCTCCCGGGAGCTGGCATCGACCGCCGCCAGCGCACGGTGCGCGTCGAGCAGCTCGCCCAGGCCAACGCGCATGCCCTGGACGCGCATCGCCGCGGTCAGAGCACTCAGGCGATGCACCACCGCGTCGCCCAGCTGGCCGACGACGGCGGTGCCGTCAGACACCCTCGAGCACCTTCCGCTCGCGCACCCGGACCACGTCCTCGTGAACCTTGAGCGCGGTTCCCAGCGTCTCGTCGAGATCAGAGTCGGCGCCAAGGGTCATCAGCGCCTGGGCCCACACCAGCGTCTCCCCCACGCCCGGGACCTTGTAGAGGTCGCCGTGTCCGCGCAGCCGACTGACCGCGGTCACCACGCGCAGCACGATCTCCTCCGGGACGCCTGGGATCCGGGCGTGGACGATCTCGCGCTCGCGCTGCGGTGTCGGGTAGTCGATCCAGTGATACAGGCAGCGCCGCTTGAGCGCGTCGTGCAGCTCACGCGTCCGGTTCGAGGTCAGGATCACCACTGGGCGCCGGCGCGCGGTGATCGTCCCGAGCTCCGGGATCGTGACCGCGAAATCCGACAGGAACTCGAGCAGGAACGCCTCGAACTCGTCGTCGGCGCGGTCGATCTCGTCGATCAGCAGCACCACCGGCCCGTCGTGCTCCAACGCGTCCAGCAACGGCCGCCGCAACAGGAATCGCCGCGAGAACAACTCGCCCTCGTCGACCCCGCTCTCGGCCGCCCGCAGCGCCAGCAATTGCCGCGCGTAGTCCCAGTCGTACACCGCGTGATGCAGGTCGATCCCCTCGTGGCACTGCAGCCGGATCAACCGCGCATCGGTGGCAGCAGCGAGCGCGCGGGCCACCTCGGTCTTACCGACGCCGGCCTCTCCCTCCAGCAGCAGCGGCTGCTCGAGGGCCACCGCCAGGTGAACCCCTAGCGCCAGCGGCCGGTCGGCGAGGTAGCCCTGAGCGGCGAGCGCAGCGCTCGCCGCCTCCACCGAGCCGATCTGTTCGAAGCTCACGCGCCGATCATAGGCCTGCCGCCTGCTCAAGCGCCCGCCGGCATAGGACCCTCGCCAGGTGCGATTTGTACTCGGCGCTGGCGTTGAGGTCCGCCGGCGGATCGGTTCCGTCGGCGGCCTGCTCGGACGCCCTGGCGATCGTCTCGGCGTTCAGCGGCTGGCCGCGAAGCGCCTCCTCGACGGCCGGCGCGCGCAGTGGCGTTGAGCCCATGTTGGTCAAGGCGATACGGACGTCTTCACAGATGTCGCCTGTCTGCTTGACCAACGCGCTGACGGCCACCATCGCCCAGTCCTCGCTACGGCGGTTGAACTTCTGGTAGGCATGGCCCCACCCGTCGAGCGTCGGCAGGTGGATCTCGGTCAGGACCTCGGTCGGGCCGATCGCGGTCTCCATGTAGTTCTCGAACAGGTCGGCCGCGGCGATCGTGCGCTGCCCGTCGGGGCCCTGCACGGTCACCGTTCCCTCGGCGGCCAGCAGCACACCGGGCAGGTCCGAGGCCGGGTCACCGTGAGCGAGCGAGCCGCCGATCGTCCCTCGATTACGGACCTGGGGATCGGCGATCGTAGCCGCCACCTGCGACGCCAGCCCCAACTCGGGCGAGTTCTCGAGCTGGGTGTGTGGCGTCATCGCGCCGATGCGCCAGTTGCCGTTCTCGCGATTGATGCCGTGTAGGCCTGGCACCTTGCGCAGGTCCACGAGCAGCGCCGGCGCGGCCAGCCGCAGCTTCATCAGCGGGATCAGCGAGTGGCCGCCGGCGAGCAGCTTTGCGTCCTCGCCGCCGTCGGAGAGCGTCCTGATCGCGTCGTCGAGCGACTCAGGCGCCGTGTAATCGAACTGGGCGGGGATCATGCCGGCGCACCTGCCTTTCCCTTGGCTTCTTCGATGGCCTCCCAGACCCGCATCGGGCTGAGCGGCATGTTGATGTAGGTGACTCCAAGCGGCCGCAACGCGTCGATCACGGCGTTCGTGACAGCGGGGCTGGCGGCAATCGTGCCGGCCTCGCCGACGCCCTTGACGCCCAGCGAGTTGACCGGCGACGGCGTCTCGGTGCGATCGGTCTCGAAGCTCGGCAGCTCCGCGGCCGTGGCCAGCGCGTAGTCGACGAACGATCCGGTCGACAGCTGCCCGTCCTCGTCGTAGTGGATCCGCTCGAACAGCGCCTGGCCGATTCCGTGCGTGATCCCGCCATGCACCTGGCCGTCGATCAGCATCGGGTTGATCGCCGGCCCGCAGTCGTCGACCGCGACGTACCGCACGACCTTGATCTTGCCGGTCTCGACGTCGACGTCGACGACGCAAGCGTGCGCGCCGAACGGGAACACGAAGTTCTCCGGGTCGTAGAACGACTGCTCGTCGAGCCCGGGCTCCATCCCCTCGGGGATGTTTTCGGGCGCGTACGCGGCGCCGGCCACCTCGGCGAGCGTCATCCCGCGGTCCGGGGACCCCCGAACGGAGAACTTCCCGTCGCGCAACTCTATGTCCTCGGGCGCCGCCTCGAGCTGGTGGGCGACGAGCGCTTTCGCCTTGTCGGCCACCTTCCTGACCGCCCGGGCCGCGGCCTCACCGCCGACCGCCAGCGAGCGCGAGCCGTACGTGTCCAGTCCCTCCGGTCCGGTTTGGGTGTCGCCGTGGATCACCTCGACCTGCGACGGGTCGATGCCCAGCCGATCGGCGACGATCTGAGCGAACGCCGGTCTCGTGGCCCTGGCCGTGGGGCGAGGTGCCCGTGTACAGCGTGACCGAGCCGCTGCCGTGGACGCGTACCTCCGCCGACTCCCAGCCGCCGCCCAGCCCCAGGCCACTCGGACCAACCGCCCGCGACGGCGCGTTGCCGCAGATCTCCGTGTAGGTGCTGAAACCGATGCCGCGGTAGATGCCCTGCTCGCGCAGCTCCTCGGCCTCGGCCCGGACCTGCGCGGGATCGATGTGCTCGAGCAGCTTGTCGAGCGCCGCGACGTAGTTGCCGGAGTCGTAGGCGACACCGATCGGGAGCTCGTGGCCATCGGCGAACGGCGGGATGAAGTTCTTGCGCCGCAGTTCCAGCGGGTCCATCCCCAGCTCGCTCTGCGAGCTGGTCCATCACGACCTCGATCATGTGCGTGGCCTCGGGCCGGCCCGGCCCCGCGGATCGCGTCGGTCGGGAACTTGTTCGTCATCACGCCGGTGACGTCGGTGTGGACGGCCGGCGTCTTGTAGACGCCGCACATCACGAACGCGCTCAGCGGCGGGATCAGCGGCGTCAGCAGCATCTGGTAGGCGCCGAGGTCGGCGATGATCTTCGCGTGCCAGGCGGTCAGCGTGCCGTCGCGCTTGGCCCCCACCTTGACGTAGTCGATCTGGTCTCGCCCGTGATGCGTGACCATCAGTCCCTCGCTGCGCGTCTCGATCCACTTCACCGGCCGCCCGAGCTTGCGAGCAGGCCCACGCGCACCCGATCTCTTCGGCGTAGATCTGGAGCTTGGAGCCGAAGCCGCCACCGACCTCGGGCGCGATCACGCGGACTCTGTCCTCGCCGATGCCCAGCAGCCCCGCTAGGTTGGGCTTCAGGAAATGCGGCACCTGGGTGGAGCTCCACACCGTGAGCCTGCCGCCGCGGTACTCGGCGAGCACCCCGCGCGGCTCGATCGCGGCGCCGGCCATCCGATGGTTGACGACGCGCCGCTCGACGATGACGTCGGCCTCCGCAAAGCCCGCCTCGAGGTCGCCGCCGCCCAGTGACCAGTCGCAGGACCTTGTTGGTCCCGAACTGCTCGTGCACCAGCGGGCCGCCCTCGAGCGCGGCCTCCGGGTCGGTCACAACCGGCAGCGGGTCGTACTCGACCAAGACATCCTCGGCGGCGTCGATCACGCCGTAGCGGTCCTCGCCGATCACGAGCGCGACCGGATCGCCGACGTGCTTGACCTCGCCCTTGGCGAGCACCCAGTGGTCCGGGGTGTTGACCTGCACGCCGGGCGGGACCCAGGCCATCGGCAGGCCCGCCTGCATGTCGAGGTCCTCGTTGGTGAAGACCGCGACGACGCCGTCGCGGGCCTTGGCCGCCGACGCGTCGATCGAGACGATCTTCGCGTGCGCCTCGGGCGAGCGCACCCACGCCGCCCATAGCTGGCCCTTGAAGGCTGATGTCGTCCACGTAAGAGCCCTGGCCGGTGATCAGCCGCGGGTCTTCCTTGCGGCGCATCGCCCGCCCGATGTGGGCGCCGGAGGCGCCGTTTCCAGCTGGAGCCCCATCGGTGGCGCTCATGCCGTCACCTCCGGCTGGCCGCTGGGGATCGTGGCGCCCTTGGCCTTAGCGGCGTCGAGCACCGACTTGATGATGTTGTGGTAGCCCGTGCAACGGCACAGGTTGCCCTCGAGCGCCTTGCGAACCTCGGCCTCGGTGGGGTTGGGGTTGTCGGCCAGCAGGCCCGCGGCCGCCATGATCATCCCCGGCGTGCAGTAGCCGCACTGCAGGCCGTGGTCGTTCCAGAACGCCTCCTGCAGCGGGTGCAGGTTGTCCTCGCTGCCCATCCCTTCAATCGTCGTGACCTCGGCCCCATCCGCCTGGACTGCCAGGACCGTGCACGACTTGATCGCGCGACCGTCGAGATGAACGGTGCAAGCTCCGCAGTTGGATGTGTCGCATCCGACGTGCGTGCCGGTCAGCCCCAAGTTCTCGCGCAGCGCGTGCACCAGCAGCAGCCGGGGCTCCACGTCCATCGACTGTTCAACGCCGTTGACGCGGAGGCGCACCGAAACGGTATTGCTCATGGCCTCTCCCTCCGTAGTTGCGGGCTCAGTGTTTCCCGCCCAGCGGGCAGGACCACTACGCGCGACGATACTCCTCGGACGAGGTGGGGTGTCGCGATCTTGCGTCCTGGTCCAGATCCCGGTGCATTGCTACACCAGCGATCACCAGCCCCACACCGACGAGCTCGCCGATGCTCGGCAGCTGGGTCAGCACTACCACGCCGACGAGCGTCGCAATCGCGGGCAGCAGCGAGACCATCAGCGAGTACGCCGAGCGGCTGAGCTGCGCCATCGCGAGCTGGTCGGTGACGTATGGGATCACCGACGAGCAGATCCCGACGCCGACGCCCGCGAGCAGCGCAACCGGGTCGCCGAGCGCCTTGGCCGCCGCGGGGCCGGCTACCGGCGTGACCACGACGGCGGCGATCAGCATCGCCGCCGCGAGCCCGTCGATGCCGCTCACGGCCGGGTTCCGGGCCGTGTGGTGGGCCAGCACGATGTAGGTGGCGAACAGCACGGCGTTGGCGAACGCGAACGCCAGGCCGGCTGGCTCGGCGCTGAACTGGACGTGGCTGAGCTCGTACACGCCGGCCACGGCGAGCGCCAGCGCCGCGTAGTTACGGCGCGTGCGGGCGCCGATCGCGGCCAGCGCGACCACCGGCAGGAACTCGATTGCGGCGACCGTGCCCAGCGGGAGCTTCGAGATCGCCTCGTAGAAGCAGCAGTTCATCGCCGCCAGCGTGATCCCCCACGCGGCCAGCAGCCACTGGGTCTGCGCGTCGAGCCGTCGCCAGATCCGCCAGGGCCGCCTCCAGATCGCGAACACCACCGCGGCGCTGGCGATCCGCAGCCAGGCCACCCCGAGCACCTCGACCCGGGCGAACAGCAGCACCGCAAACGACGGTCCGAGGTAGTGGAACAGGGCGCTCACGACGAAGTACAGGTGCGGCGGCGGTGTGTGTCCGCGAACTTTCACTTGATCGCATGATGTTGGGGTAACGGGGTTGATGTACAGAGATGATCGAAGGTATGCTGCCGTTCATGCCATCGATTCAAAGGCCCTTTGGGGTTGTTACCGACGACGGCGCGTTGGACGACACGAACCGGGAGCTGCTGTTCGAACTGCAGCGCGACGCCCGGCTGAGCCTCGCCGAGCTGGGCCGCCGCGTGGGGCTGTCCCCGCCGGCCGTGGCCGAGCGCCTGCAGCGGCTCGAGCGCGACGGCGTGATCCGCGGCTACCGGGCGGAGATCGACCCGGCCGCGCTGGGCTACGGGCTGAGCGCGATCATCCGCGTGCGCCCGATGCCCCGGCAGCTCCAGCGGATCGCCGAGCTGGTCCGCGACACCCCCGAGGTCGTCGAGTGCCACCGGATCACCGGCGAGGACTGCTACCTGATCAAGGCCCACATCCGCTCGATGGGGCATCTCGAGGAGATCCTCGACGCGCTCGCGCCGTTCGGCCAGACGACGACCTCGATCATCCAGTCCTCGCCGGTCGAGGGGCGTGGGGTCGAGGTGCCGGGGCGGCGGCTGTCGGCGGCGTGAGCGGCGCCTCTCGACGGTTTCGTTACACGCGGCCCGCCGTGATCATCGCGTGTGACGTTCCGCCCGGTCAGCGAGCGTTTCGTGGCATGCGGTGGCGTGGACTCGTCGAGTGTGACGTTTCGCCCGCCGGGCCGGCCCTGGACGCTGCACCATCCGCCCGGATTCGCCCGGATTTCGTAGCCCACGACGACCCCCGCACATCGGGGGCTACGTAAGCCGCGTCCAGCGCGGAGTTCGTAGCCCACGACGAGCCGAGAGCGCCCCGGGCGACGTTTCCGGGGTCTCAGGGCTTGTGCGCGAGCACCTGGTAGACCGACGCCCACCCGGTCGCGAACCCCTGGTGGGCGGCGCGCAGGTACAGCCGCCACACCCGGGCGCGCTCGACCCCCGCGAGCCTCACCGCATCCGCGTAGCGCTCCTCGAACCGCGAGATCCAGATGCTGGTCGTGCGCGCGTAGTCGCTCTGCAACCCCTCGACGTGGGTCGCGACCAGTCCCGTCCGCTCGAGCGCCCGCAACACCCTCGACAACGGCAGCGGCGTGCCGTCGGGGAACACGAACCGCTCGGAGAAGTCGCCCTCGTCCTCGTCGTCGAAATCCTGGAGCTTGGCGATCCCGTGGTTGAGCAGCCGACCGCCGGGGCGCAGCAGCCCCGCCAGCGTCCGCGCGTACAGATCGATCCGCTCCTCCCCCACGTGCTCGACCATCCCGATGCTCGAGATCGCGTCGAACTCGCGGTCGCCGAGCTCGCGGTAGTCCGCCACCCGGAACTCGACCAGGTCCTCGACGCCGGCCGCGCGAGCCCGCTCCTGGGCGAGCTGCACCTGGGGCGCCGACAGCGTCACGCCGAGCACCTGCACCCCGTGGCGCCGGGCGGCGTGGATCGCGAAGCTGCCCCACCCGCAACCCACGTCGAGCACCCGCTCCCCCGCCTGCAGGCCGAGTTTGCGGCACACCAGCTCGAGCTTTGCGTCCTGGGCCTCCTCGAGCGTGTCGGCCCCGCCGGCGAAGTACGCGCAGCTGTAGGTCATCGACTCGTCCAGGAACAGCGCGAAGAACTCGTTGCCGACGTCGTAGTGGTGGCGCACCGCCCGGCGATCGCGCGACAGCGTGTGCCGCTCACCGCGCAGCCGCAGCTCGCCGGCCGGCGGCTTTGGAGGCGAGACCAGCCCGCAGGCGCGTAGCACTCCGGCCCCAAGACCGAGCTTCTGGCGCCAGCGACAGCGACGGCGGCTCGTACGTATCGACGATCCGCAGCGCCGCGTCGAGGTCGTCGACCTCGAGCAGCCCGGCCACGTAGGCACGGCCCAGCCCGAGCTCGCCGGGCGCCCGGAGCACGTGCGCCAGCGCGCGCGGCGACACGAATTCGAACGTCGGTGCCGGAGTCTCGGTGGCGGGCACCGAGCTGCCGTCCCAGAACCGGATCGCGAATGGACGACGCGGCAACGCCGTCTCGAGCTCGCGCCGAAGCGGCGCTGTCCTGGCGAACGCCACGGCCCGATGTCAGGGGCCCACGACCGCCGGCGTCGCCTTACGCGCACGGCGATCGGGGTCGACCCGGACGACGTCCCACGCCAACCCCGCGATCTCCATCGTGCGAATGATCGCGGCGGAGGGATCGATCTGCCAGCGCCTGAGCCCGTGCCGGTAGGAGGTGGGGAACGCGTGGTGGTTGTTGTGCCACGCCTCGCCCCAGGTCGGGATCGCCAGCCACGCGAGATTGCGCGACTCGTCGCCAGTGTCGTACTCGTGGCGGCCGAAGAAATGACACAGCGAGTTGATGCTGAACGTGGCGTGGTGCATGAAGAAGATCCGCGCGGCGCCACCCCACAGCAGCGCGACCAGGCCGCCGCGGATCGTGCCGGTGAGCGCGACGCCGAGCCCGAACGCGGCCGCAAGGCCGAGCACCACCCACAGCACGAACGTGCGGTCCACGAACACGATCAGCGGGTCCGCGAGCAGGTCCTTGGCGTAGCGACGCTCGTCGGCCACCTCCATGTCGCTGAACACCCAGCCGAGATGGGCGTGGACCAGGCCGGAGATCGCCCCGCGCCACCCGGTGCCGTGGCCCACGTGGGGACTGTGGGGATCGCCGTCGACGTCGGAGAACTGGTGATGCTTGCGATGCGTGGCGACCCAGTCGATCACCGGCCCCTCGGCAGCGGCGGAGCCGAGCGCGGCAAAGCCCGCGCGCACGACACGGTGGCACTTGAAGCTCCGGTGGGTCAGCAGCCGGTGAAAGCCGACCGTGATCCCGGTGCCGACGATCATGTAGCTGAGCGCCAGGATCAGCAGGTCCTGCCACGCGAGCAGATTGCCCGTCCAGCCGAGCCACATGCCGATCCCGACCATGATCGGTGGGACCGCGGTCACGACCGCGCTGGCCACCCGATCGACCATCGGCATCGTGACCGGCCGTACATCCTCGAGCGCGGGCGAGGGCTCGGGCTTGCTTGGTTGCTGCGGTATGGCCGCTCGCCGTTGCGGCGACTGCGGGGCTGCTGACTTCATGTCGCTCCTTCGTCGCCGTACTCGGGCGTTGGTCGCGGGCGATGCTACCCGGGCGCGCCGATGCGCGACGAAATAGTTTCCCTGCTTGTACCCGCGTTGCGTACGCTCGAACATCGATGTGGAGCACGACTCCGAGCTCCTCCGCTAGCCCGCAAGCGGTCCGCCGGACCCCGCCTAGCCCCCTAGTCCCCCGAGGAACGAGAACGGGTTCGGCGGCTGCTCGTCGAGGACCTCGCGGAAGTTCCCCTCGACGGTCACGACGCTGCCCTTGGGCACCTCGCCGCGGATTCGCTCGGCGAGCGCGTTGGCGTCGTCCTCATCGGCGGCGCCCAGCAGCAGGAAGTGCCACCGCCGCACCACAGGAATGCCCTCGGACTGCAGGCGCTCGGCGAGCTTGACGATGTCGCGGTGCGACTTGCTCTGGACCCGCACATCGTAGTTGGGGTGGCCCTGCTCAGCCGACTCTTCGCGCTCGTCTTGAACCAGTTCGGCGTGCTCCTCGGCCCGCCCCTCGGCATCGGTCGGCAGCTGCCTCGTCGGGGTCGCGCCACTCCTCGGCGATCGGATGCCAGCGCTTGAGCTCGAAGTCGACGTCCCACTCGTGCTCGTCGGCGACCTTGCGGATCAGCTCGGCGGCGCGCTCGGCCTGCTCGCGGGTCCCCGTGTAACAGAACATCTCGGGGCCGTCGATGGACACGACCACGCGGTCGTGGAATGACGTCTCGAGGTCATGGGTCAGCTCACGGCTCTCCATACGAGCCGTCAACGCGCTCGACAACCCCTCCTCATGGAGGTCGACTCGGAGTCGCCAATCGTCGTCGCTCATCGCCGGGGACAGTAGTCGATCGCGCCCGGGCTCACACGGATTCCCCTGGCCGCCCGAACACGATCTCGGGGATCACGCACGCGGGCGAGACGCGCAGCAGCATCCGCACCGCCTCGGCGATGTCGGTCGTCTTGATCATGTCCTCGGGCGAGACCTGGCCCTTGACGAACTCGGTCATGTCGGTGTCGACGAACCCGGGACACAGGGCGGCGGACTTGATCCCGTCGCCGTTGAGCTCCTTGTTCATCGCGACCGTGTAGGCGATCACCGCCGCTTTCGTCGCCGAGTACACCGACAGCCACGGCTGCGGTGACTTGCCGGCGATCGACGCCAGGTTGACGACCTGGGCACTGCGGTGCTCAGCGCCGGCGGCCTTCAGCAGCTCGAGGCACTCGCGGTAGAACAGGACGATCGAGCGCACGTTGACGTCGAGCTGCATGGCGACGTACTTGGTCTGGTGCTCGCCGGCGGCCGCACCGATGCCGACGCCCGCGTTATTGACCAGCACGTCGAGCCGCCCGTAACGATCCCGGTGGCGGGCCACCACCTCGTTGATCCCCTCCTCGTCGGCCAGGTTCGCGGCCACGTGCTCGACGTTGAAGCCGCGTCCGCGGAGCGCCTCGGCGGTTTCCTCGAACGACGCCGGCCTGCGGGCCGCGATCGTCAGGTCATAGCCCTCCTCCCCCAGCAGCTCCGCGATCGCGCGGCCGATCCCGCGGGAGGCCCCGGTGACGAGTGCGGCACGGTTCGGCATGGATGCGAGGTCCTTTCAATAGCGGAAGGGCGGCAGCGACAAATCTAGTGTCCCGTTCCGAAAGTGCGCGCGCATTCGAGGTACCCCTGGCGGCGCTTGGCTTCGTCCTCGTCGCCTCGCGTAGCTCCGCTACGCCACGGCTCCTGCGTCCTCGCCAATCATCCACCAGCGGTACCTCTCGGTGCGCACGCACTTCCCGAACGCGACACTATCGCCACCGCCCCCTCGCGGAACGGGACCGCCGTCGCTACAGCGACCGGGCGTACTTATTGAACGCCCAGGTGGCAAACCAGGCGCACAGCAGCGCCAGCGCCGTCAGCAGCCCCACCCGGCCGGCCACCAGGCCCCAGTCGGTCTTCTGCATCGCGGCCCCCCGAGCCGCGACCACGGCCCAGTTGACCGGGTTGAACTTGGCGACGGTCTGGATCCAGCCCGGAACCAGGCTCTGCTGCATCAGCGCCGCCGACAGGAACGTGAGCGGCAGCTGCACGAACGTAACCGCGCCGATCAGCGTCTCGCGCTGGCGGGCCAGCATCGCCACGCCGTTGGACAGCGAGGCGAACGAGGACCCCAGCAGCGCCGCGATCGCGATCAGCAGCACCACGCCGACCACGCCGCCCTTGTAGTCAGCCCCGAGCGCCAGCGCCAGTAACACGATCAGGACCGACTGGACCACGACCGTGGCCGCGCCGGACGCGACCGTCCCGACGTTCAGCGCCCCCCGCCACGCCGGCGATGCGAGCATCCGATCCATCACACCGCTGTGGATGTCCTCGATGAACCCCATCCCGATCCAGCCGGCCGAGAACACGGCCAGCATCACCACGACCCCCGGGGTCAGGAAGTCGATGTAGGACCCCCCGTGAAAGCCGGGGATGCCGGTGACCGACTTGAACAGCGCGCCGAACAGCAGCAGCCAGATGACCGGTTGAATCAGCGTCATCATCAGGTATGCGGGCTGACGCATGTACACCCGAGCGCCTCGCATGTACACCTGCCAGCTCTGTCTCACCGCGGTCATGCCGCGACCTCCTCACGTGTCTCGTCCTGTTGATCGAATGCGTGGCCCGCGTGACGCAGGTACACGTCGTCGAGCGACGGCCGGGAGAGCGTCACCGCCGTGGCCGTGACGCCGTGGGCCTCGAGCGCCGCCAGCACCGCGGGGATCGCCTCGCCCCCGTTGCGGGCGCGGGCCCGCAGCCGGCGACCGTCGAGCTCGACCTCACCGACGCCGGCGACGCGGTCGAGCGCCAACCGGGCATCGGCCTCGCTCTCGGACAGCTCGACCTGGATCGTGTCGCCGTGGAGCTCGCGCTTGAGCTCGTTGGGCGTTCCCTCGACGACCACCCGGCCGTGGTCGATGATCGCCAGCCGCGACGCCAGCCGATCGGCCTCTTCGAGGTAATGGGTGGTGAGCAGGATCGTCATCCGATCGGTCGCGGCCAGACCCTCGATCTCGCTCCACATGTCAGACCGGGCCTCGGGGTCAAGCCCGGTCGTCGGCTCGTCAAGAAACAGCACCCGCGGCCGGTGCAGCAGGCCCATCGCGATGTCCAACCGTCGCTGCATCCCGCCCGAGTACGTCTTCACCAGCCGGTCGGCCGCATGGGCCAGGCCGAAACGATCCAGCGACTCGTTGACGCGCTGTTTGAGGTCCCTGCCGGTGATCCCGTAGAACTCACCTCCCAGCACCAGGTTCTCCCGCCCGGTCGCCTCCATGTCCGCGCCGTGGCGCTGACCGACCACGCCGATCGCGTGGCGCACTCCGACCGGGTTCTCGCGCACATCGATGCCCGCCACCCGCGCCACGCCGCTGTCGGGAGTCGTGAGCGTCGACAGGACCCTGACCGTGGTCGACTTACCGGCGCCGTTGGGCCCGAGCAATCCGAAGATCGTGCCTGTCGCAACCTCCAGGCTGACCCCGTCGAGCGCCGTCACGTCGGGCGGATAGGTTTTTCTCAGCTCCGTGGCCTCCACCGCCACGGATCCCGGATCTCCTGCGATTGTCATGTCATGTGCTCCTTGTTTCGCCGCCTATACTTTCCCTAGGTAGAAAAGTATCTTAGTAATCGAGAAATATAGATGTCAAGCCAAAAGCGCAAAGTTTTCGAGGAACTGATCGACGAGGTGCGCAAGTCCCAGGCCGCCACTGACCGCTACGACCAGGCGGTCGCCGACGCGCTCGGCCTGAATCGCACCGACATGCGCTGCCTCGACTACCTGTCGCGCGAGGGGCGTTGCACCGCGGGCGCGCTGGCCGAGGCGACCGGCCTGACCACCGGCGCGATGACCGTGGCGCTCGACCGCCTCGAGAAGGCCGGGTACGCGCGACGTGTGCGGGACGGCGCCGACCGCCGGCGGGTGCTGGTGGAGCTCACGCCGGAGCTGGGCGCTCACCCCGACGGCTTCTACTCACAGCACCAGGCCGAGGCGGAACGCCTGTATCAGCGCTACACCGTCGAGCAGATCCAGCTGCTGCTCGAGTTCGTCCGTAACGGCCGCGAGTTCAATGAGCGCGAGGCCGCGCTGCTGGAGCAGGAGAACCGGTCCAAGAGCAGGCGGCGATAGTGCCCGCCCCCCGGTCATGACCTACGTCCCTCCCGCCCGTCATCTCCTGCGCGCGCGGGACCTCGCCGACGCCCACTACACCGAGCCGCTGAGCGTCGACGACCTGGCGCAGGCCGCCAAGCTCTCCCGGGCTCACTTCAGCCGCGAGTTCCGCCGGACGTTCGGTGAGTCCCCGCACGCGTACCTGCTCAGTCGCCGGCTCGAGCGCGCGGCGGCGCTGCTGCGCAACACCGACCATTCGGTGGCCGAGATCTGCTTCTCGGTCGGGCTGCAGAGCGTGGGCTCGTTCACGACCAGTTTCACCCGTTCCTACGGGCGCTCCCCGACCGCCTACCGGGCGGAGTTTCCGCCGGCGGCACGGCAGGCTCTCGTCCCCGGTTGCGTGTTACGGGCGTACGGCCGACCCCAACGCAGCACGTTTCGAGAAGACAGCGGCGAAGTTCGGGCTTAGTCTCGCTGGCGTCGATTACGCCAACGCTGACAGGAGGACGCGATGCTCAGGATCGCCAACTCGATGCTCTGGGTCCACGACCAGGACGAGGCGCTCGAGTTCTATACGAAGAAGGTGGGCTTCGAGGTGCGCGCCGACGTGACGCTCGCCGAGCTGGGGCACTTCCGATGGCTGACCGTCGGCCCGCCGAACCAGCCGGACTTCGCGGTCCAGCTGATGGAGATTCCCGGACCGCCGGTGATGGACGGCGAGACCGCCGAGCAGGTTCGTACGGTGATGGCGAAGGGTTGGGGCGGGACGATCTTTCTGGTCACCGACGACATCCAGACCGAGTACGAACAGCTCCGGGACCGCGGCGTCGAGTTCTTCGAGCCCCCGGAGGAGCGACCGTACGGAATCGACTGTGGCTTTCGCGACACCTCGGGCAACGGCATCCGCCTCACCCAGTTGAGCGAGGTCGCACAGGTCTAGACGCCGCGACCCCCCAAAGCGTCTGATCAAACCAGGCGGCTGATCAGAGCGGGTGTGCCTCCGGGCGCACCCGCTCGCGTATTGTGGCCCGCCCGCAGTCATGGACCACGACGCTCAGCCACGCGACCCTCTCGGCGTCGTCGCCGACGCGGCCGCCCGCGCCGATCAGACGATCGACCTGGCCGCCCGGCACCTCGACCCATCGCTCGTCGACGTGCTCCGGATCCTCGGGTTCGACAAGCAGTACGCGACCGCGCGGGGATCGCACCTCTACGACCGCTCGGGGCGCGCCTTCCTGGATTTTCACACCGGCGAGGGGTTCGCCAGCCTCGGCCACAACCACCCCGATGTCCGGGAGGTACTGAAGGCGACGCTCGACGCCGAACTCGTCGACGGGGTCCAGATCCACTATTCGGTGCTGGCCGGGATGCTGGCCGAGGCCCTGTCCGAGCGGCTGCCGGCGGGGCTCGACGCGGTGTTCTTCGCCAACGCCGGCGCCGAGGCGGTGGACTCAGCGATGAAGTTCGCGCGCGCGGCGACCGGACGACCGCGGCTGCTGTCGTGCGACTCCAGCTTCCACGGGGTCACGCTCGGTCCGCTGTCGATCGTCGGCGACGATTTCTTCAAGGAGGGTTTCGGGCCGCTGCTGCCCGGTTGCGAGCGGGTCCCATTCGGAGACCTGGACCGTCTCGAGGCCGAGCTGGCCAAGCGCGACGTAGCGGCGTTCATCGTCGAGCCGATCCAGGGGCGGCAGGTCACGCTCCCCCCCGACGGCTACCTCAGCGCCGCGCAGGAACTGTGCCGCCGACACAAGACGCTGTTCGTGATCGACGAGATTCAGACCGGCCTCGGGCGGACCGGGAAGTGGTTCGCGCTCGAGCATTCGGGCCCACCCACCCTGCAACCGGACTTCGTCCTGGTCGGCAAGGCGCTCAGCGGCGGCTACATGCCGGTCGCGGCGATGGTCACCACGCGCGAGATCTTCCAGCGTGCGGTCGGCACGCTCGAGCGTTCCTACGTGCACCAGTCGACGTTCGGGCGTAACCGGCTGTCGATGGCCGCGGGGCTGGCCGCGCTGCGAATCATCGAGCGCGACCGGCTGCTCGAGCACTGCGCCGGCGTCGGCGCGACCCTGATGGACGGTCTGCGGCGAGCTCCGCAACCGCTATGAGATGGTCAGCGAGATCCGGGGTCGCGGACTGATGATCGGGATCGAGCTGGGGCCGCCGAGCTCGAAGGTCGCGCGGATGAACTGGCGGCTGATCCATCTGGCCAGCGAGGGGCTGTTCCCACAGCTGATCGTGATCCCGCTGCATCGAGACCACGGCGTGATCACGATGGCCGCAGGTAAGAACGACGTGATCAAGCTGCTGCCGCCGCTGACCCTGTCGGAGTCCGAGGCGGGGGACTTCCTGACCGCCCTGGACGCGGTCCTCGCCGACTGCCATGGCGCCGCGAGCAAGAACTGGGGCGTGGTGCGCGACATCGCCACCACCACGCTCACCCGCCGCAGGTCATCTCCGGAGCCGGCGGTGGCCGGCGAGACGCTGCTGCGCGGCAAGCCGATCGACCCCGAGCGCGACGACGTCTGCCTGATCACCGGCGCGACCGGTTTCATCGGCGGCCATCTCGCCGAGCGGATGCTGCGCGAGGGCCACCAGGTTCGCTGCCTGGTGAGGGCCAGCAGCGACACGTCGCGGCTGGACAAGCTCGGCGTCGAGATCGCGGTCGGTGACCTGACCAGCGCCCGCTCGCTGACGCAGGCCGCGAGGGGATGCCGGTACGTGTTCCATTGTGGCGCGCTCGTGTCCGACTGGGCGACCACGGACGAGATCGCCGCAATCAACGTCGGGGGGACCCGAAACCTGCTCGACGCGTCGCTCGCCGCATCGGTCACGCGCTTCATCCACTTCAGCAGCACCGACGTGTACGGGTATCCGGGCGGCACCGGCGTGGGTGAGACCCACGGCTGCGAGCGATTTGCGAACTGGTACGCGCAGACCAAGCTCGACAGCGAAACCGAGGTGCATCGCGCGACGCAGGCACACGCGCTCGAGGCCGTGATCCTGCGCCCGTCGACCGTGTACGGCCCCCGCTCGACCGACGTGGTCGGCGACATCGCCCGGGCGATCAAGGGCCGCCACATGCTGCTGGTCGACCGAGGCCGCGCGATCGCCGGCCTGTGTTACGTCGACAACCTGATCGACGCCGCCGTTCTGGCGATGCGCCACGACGCGGCTCCCGGGCAGGCATTCAATGTGTCCGACGGCCTCGGCGTCACCTGGAAGCAGTTCACCGACGGTCTCGCCACCGGGCTTGGGTGCTCGGAGGTCCGCTGGAGCATCCCGTACTGGATGGCCAACGGGATCGGCTTCTCGCTCGAGCACGGCTACCGGGCGTTGCGCCGGACCACGCATCTCACGGTCCCGCCGCTGCTCTCCCGCCAGGCCGTTCAGGTGCTCGGCCGCAACCAGGACTTCAGTAACCAGAAGGCCCGCGAACTGCTCGGTTGGGAGCCTCGGGTCGGCTACGACGCCGGGCTGGCCGCCACCGTCGAGTGGCTGCGCACACGGCACCTGTAGCGGCGCTCAGTCCACTGGGGTCAACTGATCGGCAGTCGGAGTGCGTCGGGCGGCGATTCCGGGCAGACTTGACCGTCGGCGCTGTCGCGTCGTCGGCGCAGCCAACACTGAAGCGGAGGTCCAAGCAATGCTCAGCAGCAAGACGAAAGCCAAAGCGGGCGCGAAAGGCACGTGGATGCTCGTGAAGCACCCCACGCTCCGGCGCGCGACCGTAAAGGCGGCGAAGCCAACCGCAAAGCTCGGCGTCAAGCTCAAGTCCCGCCAGCTCAAGACCCAGCAGACCGCTAAGCAGCGTGTGCTGCCGGCGCTGGCGATCGGGATCGGGATCGGGATCATCGTGATCGTGCTAATCGAGCTGAACTGGGCCCGCCGCCGCAAGGGCTCGGACGACCCCGCGGGCGAGCCGCAGACCCCCGCCGGAGGGGAGCAGCAGACCCCCGGCCCGGCGCCCGCCGCCGGGACTCCTCAGTGATCCCGACCGAGCCGCTGGGCGAAGCCGGACCGGAACTCACGCGCCTCGGCCTGGGCACCTGGGCGATCGGGGGCCCGTGGAAGTTCGGTTGGGGTCCGGTCGACGACGACGACTCGGTCGCGGCGATCCGCCGGGCGGTCGAGGCGGGGATCAACTGGGTCGACACCGCACCGATCTACGGCCTCGGCCACTCCGAGGAGATCGTCGGGCGAGCGCTCACGGGGTTCGCGACCGGCGAGGAAGTGTTCGTCTGCACGAAGTGCGGGCGCCACACCAGGCCCGACGGCAGCCCCTATGGCGACCTGCGCCCGGACTCGATCCGCCGCGAGTGCGAGCAGAGCCTGCGACGGCTCGGCGTCGAGCGGATCGACCTCTACCAGATCCACTGGCCCGACGTGGACACCGAGGCGCCACTGGAAGAGTCCTGGTCGACGATGGCCGAGCTGATCGACGAGGGCAAGGTCCGGTGGATCGGGGTCTCGAACTTCACCGTCGATCTGCTCGAGCGCTGTGAGCCGATTCACCATGTCGACTCGGTGCAGCCGCCCCTGTCGATGGTCCAACGCGGAGCCCTGAGCGACGTGATCCCGTGGGCGGTCGAGCACGGAACCGGTGCGATCGTCTATTCGCCGATGGCGTCGGGCCTGCTCACCGGCAGCTTCGACCGCGCGCGGCTCGAGCGCCTGGCCGAGGACGACATGCGCCGCAACCGCCCGGAGTACAAGGAGCCGGCACTGTCTCAGAACCTCGAGCTGGTGCAACGGCTGCGCCCGATCGCGCACGAGCTCGATTGCGAGGTCTCAGAGGTGGCGATCGCGTGGACGCTCGCCCAGCACGGTGTCACGGGGGCGATCGTCGGCGCCCGGCGGCCAGACCAGCTCGACCAGTGGATCGGCGCCGGATCGGTGGAGCTCTCCGACGGCCAGCTGGCCGAGATCGATGCGGCGATCGCCGGCACCGGCGCGGGCACCGACGAGCTGCCCACACCCCCGCGGCCGACGCGGACCTGAACTTAACCGCTCGCACACGGCTCGCCGCCGGGCCGCTAAATAGGGTTGCGCTCGGGTGTTGGGACGCGCGATCGCGATAGCGTTGCTCCTGGGTCTGGTGGCGCCGGCAGCGGCAGTCGCGGGCGTCAAGGCGACCCCGGTGGGGACATTCACCGCGCCCACGTACATCGCGGCGCCGCCCGGCGACACCCATCGCCTGTTCGTGGTTCAGCAGGGCGGCCAGATCATGCTGATCAAGGATGGCTCGCTGATGGCGACGCCGTTCCTCGACCTCACGAGCAAGGTCACGTTCGTGGGCGGCGAGCAGGGGCTGCTGTCGATGGCGTTCGCCCCCGACTACGCCACCAGCCATCGGTTCTACGTCTACTACACCAGCAAGACGTGCCCGAACCCGCCCGGCTGCAGCGAGCATGTCAGTGAGTTCACCGCGGGTCCCAGTGGCGACACGGCCAGCCCGGCGAGCGAGCACGTGCTGCTGACGATCCCCCACCCCGACCAGTCCAATCACAACGGTGGGCAACTCCAGTTCGGTCCCGACGGCGACCTCTACATCTCGGTCGGCGACGGCGGCGGTGGCGACGACACCGAGCAGAACGCCCAGCACACCGACCGGCTGCTGGGCAAGATCCTGCGGATCGCGCCTGGTACCACGTCGTACTCGATTCCGGCCGGCAATCCGTTCGCGGCATCGCCGCCGTGCGCCAACGGCACCAACGGCGGTGCGAACTGCCCTGAGGTCTGGGCATACGGCCTGCGCAACCCGTGGCGGTTCTCGTTCGATTCGGCCACCGGCGACATGGTGATCGCAGACGTAGGGCAGGGCGCCGAGGAGGAGATCGACTACGCCCACCCCGGCCAGAACGCCGGGGCCAACTACGGATGGCCCTGCTTCGAGGGCACGGAGATCGATACGGCAGCTCCGGCCTCGGAATGCGCGCAGCTACCAACCAACGTGACGGACCCGGTGCTCACCTACCCGCACCCCGCCAACTGCGGCCGCGCACCGTTCTGCGGCGCCGGCATCATCGGCGGGTACGTGATGCACGATCCCCGGCTGCCGTCGCTGAACGGCTGGTACGTGTTCGGCGACCTCAGCACGCCGGGGTTGCGCGTCGTGCGCCTGGCCCAGCCAGCGGCGACCGCAGCCGCTCCGCTCGGCCCGCAGGTCGCCGCCCTGTCGAGCTTCGGCGAGGACGCGAGCGGCCGCTTGTACGCCGCCGACATCGCCAGCGGCGTCGTCTACCGGCTCGACCCGGACTCGCCGCCGCCGGCCGCGCCCCAGCCTCCGACCGACGGCGGCGGCGTGAGCGGAACATCGACCGGCACCGCCCCGCAGCACCAGGCTCAACCACCGAAGCTGACCGCGCTCAAGCTCATTCCCGCCCAGTTCCGCGCGGCGCGCTCCGGGCGCAGCGTGCGACGCAGGTCGCGCCACGGGACGCTCATCAGCTTTCACCTCAACCAGCGCGCCACGGTCACGTTCACGGTCCAACGAGCCCGCTCCGCGCACCGAGGCTGGCGCCCTGTCGCGGGCAGCTTCCGCGTGACCCGCTCGCGCGGCCCCCGCCGCGTGCGCTTCACCGGCCGGGTCGGCGGCCACGCGCTCGCCCCCGGCCGCTACCGGCTCGTGGCCCGGGCGCGGGCCAGTCGCGGCAAGTCGTCCGCTCCGGCCCGAGCGCGCTTTCAGATCCGCGCTCAGTGAAGCGGCGAGGGCTCACCGAGGACGACTCGCGCGAGGTAGTCGTACAGGCGGTTTGAGCCGAGCGGGTGCATGAACGCACCGGCCCGCACATCGCGGTACGCCCGGGCGAGCACACTTCCGTTGAGGTATCCGGCGCCACCCGACAGGGCCAGCGCGCGATCGACGATCCGCGCGGCCGCCTCGCCGACGAACGCCTTAGCAGCCTGCGCCTCGGCGAATAACCGGGTGAGCTCATCGGGGCCCGGCGCCGTCGTCGAGGTCGCGTCGAGCCGCTCGTCGATCAGCGCCGCGGCGCGTGACAGCACGCCCCGGGCGGCGGTCAGGTCGACGGCGTTGTCGGCCACCTGCATCCGGGGGCGCCCGTCGCCGTTGATGCGCCCGTTCAGCCCGCGGCGGGCAACCGCGTCGGCGGACTCCGCAACCCCGAGCGAGGCCGCGGCGTGGAACAGTCCGGCCACAAGGTTGCGCTCCATGTAGTACAGGCGCGCGGCGATCTGGTCGTTGCTGAGGCCCTCGGCGGCGAGCGCCAGTACCTCGAGTTCGCGGTCGGTGAGCTCGTCCAGCTCAGCGCGCGACCGCGGTGACGACGGGGCGCCCGTCGCGGACCGGCGACGCGCCTCATCGGTCACTGCGAACAGCGTCCATTCGCCAGGGACTCCGGTGAGCGTTCGGGTGCCACGACGCTCGAACTCGAGCCCGGACCCGACGACCAGATCCTTGACCGTCGAGGTAGCCAGGGTCTCGCCGGGCGCCGCAGCATCCATCACCCACCCGGGCGGTCAGGTTCACGGCGATCCCCACCACGTCGTCGCCGACCAGCTCGCATTCGCCCGCGTGCACGCCGGCGCGCAGCTCCATCCCGAACGTGCGGGCCCCGCCGCCGATCGCGAGCGCGGCACTCGCCGCTCTGGCCGGACCGTCGAAGATCGCCCGCAACCCGTCGCCGATCCACTTCACCAGCCGGCCGCGATGGCGCCTCACCTCGCGCTCGACCATCCGCTCGAACTGGCCGAGCAGGTCCCGCCAGCGGCGATCCCCGAGCTCAGCCGCGACCTCGGTCGAACCCGCGATGTCGGCGAACAACACGGTCGCGAGCACCCGGTCTGCGGGAGGCACCGCCGGACGCCCGGTGAGAAACTCCTCGATCTCGTCGAGCAGCCCGTCCTGATCGCCGGCCAGGAACAGATGGTCGACGCCGTCCAGCTCGACCTCACGAGCACCCGGAATCCCGCGGGCGACCGCCTGTGACAGCGCCGGCGGCACGACTCGATCGCCGGATCGGTACAGCACCAGCGTGGGCACGCGCACGGCCGACAGCAGCGGCCGCACGTCGAGATCCTCATACATGAGCCCGATCGTGCCGAACGCGCCCGGGCTCGCGCCGGAGCGCAGCATCCGCGCCCACCAGTCCCGTAGCTCCGGATCATCAGCGGCGCTCGGCGCCCACACGTCGATGCTCACCGGGGTGCCCCACTGCTCGCTCATCCGATTCCAAAAGCCACGCACCACCTCGACCGGGATCCCCTCCGGATAGTCGTCGGCGCGCGACACGCGAGCATAGGTCCCGTACTGGACCAGCGCGCTTACGCGCTCGGGATGGGTTGCGGCAATCAGCGTCGCCGCCGAGCCGCCCTCCGACACGCCGATCACGCCGCCCGCTCGACCTCGCAGACCTCGAGCACCGCCAGCGCGTCGTCGACGACGTTCTCGAGCGAGTACGCGCCGCCGTCGCGATCGGACAGGCCCGTTCCGCGCTTGTCGAACGCGATCACGCGCGCGAATGACCCGAGCCGTTCCCAGAACCGCTCGACGCGGGCGAGCTCGAATCCGACCTCGAGATGGCTGATGAAGCCTCCGATGAACAGCACATCAACCGGGCCGTCCCCGAGCGTGGTATAGGCGATCGAGACGTCCCCATTACGTGCATAGCGGATCGACCCGCGGCCGAGCACACCGCCACCTATCTGTGGCCCCGTGGCGCCGGTGATCGGTTCAGGCCGCCAGCTCTTCGGGCGGCACGTCGCGAGACCGCCGGATCAGCTGCTCGAGCTCGCCCGACTCGGGCTGGAACTCCTGCGCCGGACGGCGGCCGAAACCGGTCTGCTCGCCGCACTCAGGGCACATGCCCGCGTGCCCGACGAACGAGTAAGAACAACCGCAAAAACAAACCACGTCAATCATTTTGTGTAACTCCCAATACGTCGCTTCGGGTTGACCGTAGAACGCGACACGGGGGGTCACACGTGAGGCTTGTCACACCGGCGGCTGGCCGCCCCCCGGCTCGAGCATGCGGTCCAGCGAGTCGATCACCGCCGACAGCGGCGGCAGGCTGCGCTTCGGCAGTCGCATCGTCGACTGGAAGGCGCGCGTCAGGCAGGTGCTGACGAACATCGACGCGACCGCCTCAGGATCGATGTCGGCGCGGATCAAGCCGTCGCGCTGCTGTTCGGCGAGGTACTCGCCGAGGATCCTCACGCCCCGGTGCGGGCCCAGGTCGTTCTCGCGCATGTACGCCGCCAGTTCCTCGGCCAACTCGGCGTCGGACTGCGCGGCGGTGAGCACCGGGAGCGCCTGCTCGAGGAAGCGCTCGATCGCCTCGCCCAGGCGCTTGAGCACCTTGCGCCGGTCGGGGCCCGAGACCGCGCCCGCGTCCTTGAGCGCCACCAGCGGGCCCAGGCCCTCGGCAAACGCCTCCCGCAGCAGCCCCGCGCGGTCGCGGTAGTGGTAGAAGACGCTCGCCTCCGAGACCCCGGCACGCGCCGCCACCTCGCGGGTCGTCAGCCGCGAGATCCCGCGTTCGCGCAGCAGCTCCAGTGCCGCCTTGAGGATCGCCTCGCGGCCCCCAGCCGGGGGCCGTCCGCGTCGTTTCGCCGTCACGTCGGCCATCGCCCGAGAAGAGTAGTCCGAGATCGTGCTCGCTTTATTGAGTGCATGCTCAGTATCTATGTTATCCTGAGCGCACGCTCAGTAAAGGAGGCAGCTTGATGACACGTAAATGGTGGACCCTGATCGCCGTATGTACCGGCGTTTTCATGCTCTTGCTGGACGTGACGATCGTGAACGTCGCGCTCCCCGACATACAGCACGCGTTCGGCTCTTCGCTGTCGGATCTGCAGTGGGTGATCGACGCCTACGCGCTGACCCTGGCCGCGCTGCTGCTGACCGCGGGCTCGATCGCTGACCTGGCCGGCCGGCGGCGCGTGTTCGCCGTCGGGATCGTGGTGTTCACGCTGGGATCGGCGCTGTGCGGCGTCGCACAAGACACGACGTTCCTGGCGCTTTCGCGGGCGCTGCAGGGCGTCGGCGGCGCGATCATGTTCGCGACCTCGCTGGCGCTGCTGGCCAACGCGTTCCGCCCCGAGGAGCGGGGCGTCGCGTTCGGCGCATTCGGCGCGGTCACGGGCGTCGCGGTGGCGGTCGGCCCAGTGCTCGGCGGGGCGCTGACGAGCGGGCTCTCGTGGCGCTGGATCTTCTTCGTCAACGTCCCGATCGGCATCGCGGCTCTGTTCGTGACGCTGACGCGCGTGGCTGAATCACGCGCTCCCGGTGCCCGCCGTCCCGATTGGCCCGGCTGTGTGACGTTCACGGCCGCCCTGACCGGGCTCGTGTTTGGGCTGATCCGCAGCCACCCCGACGGATGGGGCTCGACCACGGTCGTCGGCTCGCTCGTCGCCTCGATGGTGCTGCTCGGCGCGTTCCTCGTGATCGAGCTGCGGTCCTCGCAGCCGATGCTCGACCTGAAGCTGCTGCGCGTCCCCACGTTCGACGGCGGCCTGATCGCCGCCTGGACGGTGTCGGCATCGATCTTCTCGTTGCTGACCTACGTGGTGATCTACCTGCAGAACATCCTCGGCTACAGCGCGATCCAGACCGGTGTGCGGGTGCTGCCGCTGACCGGAGCGGTGTTCTTCACCGCCGGGATCGCCGGTCGCCTGACCGGGAAGGTGCAGACCCGATGGCTTATCGGCCCTGGCTTCGCCGCGGTCGGCCTGGGGCTGCTCCTGATGCACGGGATCTCCCCCGGCGACACCTGGACGCACCTGCTGCCCGGGATGATCGCCGCGGGCATCGGCGCGGGCCTGATCAACGTGCCGCTGGCGTCGACTGCCGTTGGCGTCGTCGAGCCGGCCCGCGCGGGCATGGCGTCGGGCATCAACTCGACGCTGCGACAGGTTGGAATCGCCACCGGCGTCGCCGCGTTCGGCAGCATCCTGGCCAGCCAGGTGTCGAGCTCGATCGTCTCGCAGCTGAGCGGCGGACCGCTGACCAGTCACTCGCAGCAGCTCGCCCATGCGGCGGCCAACGGCCAGATCGGGCCGGCGTTGACGAGTGTGCCCGAGAACCTGCGGGGCCTGGCCGCGCACGCCTCGCTGACGGGATTCGTCGACGGGCTGAACACGATCCTGCTGATCGGCGCGATTCTCGCCTTCGCCGGCGCGGTCGCGACCGTGCTGCTGATCCGGCAGCGCGACTTCGTCGCCGGCGCCGAGCCCGTCACCGAACAGGACCCCGACTCGATCGCTCAGGCCATCGCGGCCTAGTGTGCTCCGACAGGGCTGGATGTTTAAGCGAAGCCTGGCTTCGCTTAAACATCCACCCGCGTACTGACGAAAGGCAGACACCATGTCCACCACCCCCATGTTCGACGCCCGCCTACTCGGCCAGACCGAGAAGGCGGCCAACGCGATCCTCGACCGGCTGCTCTCCGGCACCGGCGTAACCGAGCCACAGTGGGTCGCGCTCAGCCTGCTGGCAACCAGCGAGCAGCCGCTTGACCGTCGTGGCCTGGTCGCGCGGGTCGCGGGCGCGCTCAAGCGCTCCGAAGCCGATGCTGGGGCCCACGTCAGCGAGCTCGCCGCGGCGGGGCTGATCGACAGCGCCGGCGAGCCCGACTCGCCGGTTGCGCTGACCGACGAAGGATTGGAGCTGTACGCCCGGGTGCGCGGCGAGGTCGTCGAGATCACCCGGCGACTGTGGGGTGACCTGCCGTCCGAAGACCTCGCCACCGCCGGACGCGTGCTGAGCACCGTGCTGGCGCGAGCCGAATCTGAGCTGCTGCGGATTGGGTAGGTTGCAGGAGTGACACCCGTTCGGATCGGCCTGCTGGGCTACGGATTTGGCGGGCGCAACTTCCACGCGCCGCTGATCGCCAGCGCGTCCGAATGTGAGTTTCTCGGCCTTGTCAGCACCTCGGCGCAGCGCCGCCGCGAGTTCTCGGAGCGGTTCCCCGGCACCGGGACGTTCGCCTCAATGGAGGACCTGGCGGCCGCGGGCGCGGAGGCGGTCACGATCTCGACCCCAGCGCAGACCCACGTCGAGCTCACCCAGCGCGCGCTGCGGCTCGGGCTGGCCGTGGTGTGCGATAAGCCATTCGCGCTGGACGCCGCCTCGGCGCGAGCGACCGCGCAGCTCGCGGGCGAGCTCGGGCGAGTGCTGAGCGTGTACCAGAACCGCCGCTGGGACTCCGATTTCCGTACGGTCGTCAAGGCTCTGGCCGACGGGCTGCTGGGTGAGCCGACGCGCTTTGAGTCGCGGTTCGAGCGCTACGCCCCCGACCCCGGCCCGCCGGCCGCCGGCGGCGGCTCGCTGCTGGACTTCGGCAGCCACCTCGTTGACCAGGCGCACCTGCTGTTCGGCCCGGCCACCTCTGTCTACGCCGAGATGCACACCAGCGACTATGGGTCGGGGCTCGACGATGACGTGTTCGTCGCGCTCACGCATGAGGGCGGCGTCCGCTCGCATCTGTGGGGCAGCTGGCGCCAGAGCGCGCCGGGGCCGCGCTACCGGGTCACGGGAACCGACGCGACCTACGTCGTCGTGCCCGACATGGACAGCCAGGAGCCCCGGCTGATCGCCGGACGGTCTCCGGCGACCGAGGGCGACTGGGGCGTCGAGCCCGAGGACCGGTGGGGACGCGTGTTCCGCGACGGGACGTCGGTGCCGCTGGCGTCGGAGCGCGGTGCCTGGGACACGTTCTATCCGGCGTTCGCCGCCGCCGTCCACGGTGAGGCGCCCGTGCCGGTCGATCCCTGGGACGCGGTGACGACGGCCGCGACGCTCGATGCTGCCCGCCGCAGCGCCGAAACCGGCCAGGCGATCGAGATCGAGCGCCCGCGGTAGCGTCAGCTCTGGGCCGCGCGCCGGGTCTCGTCCAGGACGAAGCCGTAGAGCACGTGGTCGGCTGCGATCGCCAGCCGCTCGCCGAACCGCGGCCCCTGAGCATGCGGGAGTCCGAGCAGCCCAGACGTCGCCTCGAACCCGGTCCAGATCGCCAAACCGTAGATCGGGCCGGTCCACGGCCGGTCGCGCCAGGACTTGGGGAGCGCTCCGTAGGCGGCGCCTCCCGCGGCACCGAAACCCCAGTGCGCGAGCTCGACGGCGGCGCGCCGCCGCCCGCGTCCCTCGCCCGCGATCTGCTGCGGCGGGGCCTGCTCGACCAGGCCGAGCTCGACCGTGACCACGCGCGCGCCGGTCATCGCCATCGACGCGATCGCTCCGCGCAGAGCGGCGTGGGCCACGTGCTTCATGCGCGAATCCCTACCCGGCGCCCAACCGCCAAAACGACCGGCCGCTGATTACGACGGCCGCGACCGGGCAACCCTGATTCGGATGAATGCGAGCGGACGATGAGACTCGGGTGCTTCCTGGCCAGCGAGGAGTGGGGACCTCGAGAGCTCGTCGAACAGGCCACCAAAGCACAGCGGGCGGGCTTCGATCGCCTGTGGATCTCCGACCACTACCACCCCTGGAACGAACAGCAGGGCCACAGCCCGTTCGTGTGGTCGACGATTGGCGCGATCGCGGCGGCGACCGAGGGCATGACCGTCACCACCGCGGTGACGTGCCCGACGGTCCGCATCCATCCCGCGATCATCGCTCAGGCGGCCGCCACGTCCGCGGTGCTGCTGGAGGGCCGCTTCAACCTCGGGGTCGGCAGCGGTGAGGCGCTCAACGAGCACATCCTCGGCGACCGCTGGCCGAGAGCCACCGAGCGCCTGGACATGCTCGAGGAGGCGATCGAAGTGATCCGCCTGCTGTGGGAGGGCGGCGTCAAGAGCCACCGCGGCCGTCACTATCTGGTCGAGCACTGCCGCGTCTATGACCTCCCCGAACGGCCTCCGCAGATCGTGATCTCCGGATTCGGACCCAAGTCGATCGGGCTGGCCGCCCGCATCGGCGACGGGTACTGCACGGTGGGGCCCGACGCCGACGCGGTGGCGCAGTTCCGCGCTCAGGGCGGCGGCTCGAAGCTGGTGCAGGGCGGGCTGAAGGTGTGCTGGGGCGACGACGCACAGCGAGCTCGCGAGACCGTCCACCGCCTGTGGCCCAACGAGGGCCTACCCGGAGAGCTCGCGCAGGTCCTCCCCACGCCCGAACACTTCGAGCAGGCCACGGAGTTGGTGACCGAGGAGATGCTCACCGAAATCCCCTGCGGACCCGACGTCGACCAGCACCTGGAGGCGATCCGTGCCTACGAGCAGGCTGGCTTCGACGAGCTCTACGTGAACCAGATCGGCCCCGATCAGGACGCGTTCTTCGCCGCCTACCGCGATCAGGTGCTGCCGAGTCTGGGGCGGTGAGCGACTCGAGACTGGCGAGATCGGCGACTACGTCTCCTGGTGGACGTAGTCGCCGGATTTCACTGGCTTAGCCCTTGATGAAGCCGGTCCCCTTGACGGCCTGGAGGATCTTCTTAGCGCTGAGGCCATTGTCGAACGGACCGTTGGCGGCGATCGCCTTACCCAGGAACAGGCCGATCGCGCCGGAGTGACGCGCCTCGACCGTGACGATGCTGGCCGCAGTCAGCAGCACCTTGGCGTCCTTGATGTTGCCGGCCTGTCCGAGGTAGGCGTGCACGCCGGTGTTCTCGAGCACATACGAGGTGGCGGCGAACTTGGCCGGGTCGCGAGGGATCCCCATGAAGTCGAACTTCGGCTTCTTGACCGCCTTGGAGCCCAGCGCCGACTTCAGCAGCTTGACGTGGGCGTTCTCGTCCCTGGTAACGGACTTCAGGAATGCCTTGAGCGCGTGGTTGGTGATCTTGCCGGCGCGGGTGGCCTCGTTGTAGAACGAGCTTTCGAGGTACTCGAGCGTCAGCGCGTAATTGAGGATCCCGATATCGCCCTTACCGAACGCGGCCGGCGGACGGCCGTCGGCCGCCAGCGCCGTGCCCGGAATCAACGCGCTGAGGATCGCGCCGCCGCCCAGCGCGGCGCCGCCGGCGACCGCGCCCTTGCGCAGGAACGCCAGCCTGGTGTCACCGGATACCTCGGCAGCAGCCTCGCGGATCGCGCCGTCGGTGTCGACGGCATCTAGATTGATATGTGTCATTGCACAGTTCCCTTCGTAGGTCAGATTGTGGCCCCTGATGGTGGCCCGGGATGAGCCATGACAGTTGGTTCACACCAACCGTCACAGCGGATCAGATGAGTGTCAGAGTTCTGCCGCGTGGGCGGCAGTACGCGCGGACCGTCGCTCCGAGACGGCGGCAATCAGCACGCCCAGCTCGAACAACAGGTACAGCGGCAGGGTCTCGAGCAGCATCGTGATCGCGTCGCCCGGCAGCACCGCGGCTACCAGGCCGCAGGCGAGGATCGCGTAGCGCCGGTTATGACGCAGCTGACGTGGTGTGATCAGTCCGGCGCGAGTCACCGCGATGATCGCCACCGGGACCTGGAACAGCAACCCCATCGCAAGCAGCGTCGTGGCCGCGAACTTGTAGTACTGGCCAGCCTGAACGAGAACGTTGAACTGGTCGCTGTTGAAGTTTTGGAAGAAGTGCAACGCCGCCGGTAGCACGACGAGATAGCCGAACACGACGCCGGCGACGAACAGCCCCGGAACCGCGAACATCACCGGCAGCATCTGCCTGCGTTGGCGGCCCGACACGGCCGGCATGAAGAACCCGTAGGCCTGTAGCAGCAGTACCGGCAGCGACAGGATCAGCGCGAAGATCAGGGTGACGGTCAGCGTCGCCGTGAACGGCTCGCCGATCCCCAGCGTTACCGGACGGTCACCCTCGGGCGGCGCCGACAGCTGGTGGACGTCGCGCTGAAGGTTGCGCTGAACCGCGGCCAGGGCGGCGGCGTCGCTCGGCGACTGTGGCTTGACCACTCCGGCCACGGTGCCGAGCTGACGAGCGACGTCCCGGGCACTGCGCTGGACGGTGTAGGTCGCTCCCAGCGGTCCGTGGCCGGCGCGTACCTGCCCCTGCGTCTGATGGGCGAGCGGCTTGTTGACGAGCCTGAGCAGCTCGTGGTTCTGCCAGAAGCAGATGCCGAAGGCGACACCGAGCGCCACCAGCGAAACGAGCAGCCGTGCCCGAAGTTCGTCCAGATGGCCGACCACGCTGAGCTGATCCTCGTCGCTCAGCGGGCGTAGTCGGGCCGCCGCCAGTGCATTCGGCATCTGCATCCGAGATCGCTCCTCTACTGCGAGGTCTTGTGCAGGGCGTCGAGGTCAGCCGGCACCTGCTGGGCCACCGTGATGCCCTCGGCCGGCGCCCGCTGGGCCGCAGTAATGCGCTCGGCCGGCTCCTCGCCGCCGATCGACTCCTTGAAGCCTCGCAGGCCGGCGCCGAGCGACTTGCCCATTTCGGGAAGGCGTTTGGCTCCGAACACCAGCAGCACGAGTACCAATACGAATGCGATGTGAATTGGATTGTCAAGTCCCAACATACTCTCTCCGATCGATCATGAATCGTTGTGTCACTGTTCCTACGCATGGTCGGCGGTGACGGATCACTTGGCCGGCGCACCCTGGCGCATGTCTACCTGACCAGCGGCCCTGCCTTCGCGAGAACCTGCTTCTTGGTCAACGGCTTGTCGAATGCCCCGTTGGGCGTGATCTTCAACCCGGTCAGGACCGCAATCGACGCCGCATGACGGGCCTCGACCTGGACGATCGAACCGGCCGCCGCCAACAGTGCCTTGTTACGCAGCGATGGGCCGGCGCCGTTGTACGCGCCGACGCCCGTGTTCTCGAGGGCGTAGGCGAGCTTCAGATAGCCCTTCTGATCACTCACCGGGAACGCGAAGCGTGGCTTCTTGACCGGCTTCCCGCCGGCACGCCGGATCGCCTGCGTCAGCGCCGCCACGTGCTCGGCCTCCTCTTCTCCGAACAATTTCGCGAGGCTCTTCGCGGTGCCACTCAGCTTCACCGACTTCCCCTTAGATTTGTAGAAGTCGGTTTCCAGGTACTCGAGCGTGAGCGCGAAGTTGAGAATGTCGATGTCGGTGGCGCCGGACGCAGCGAACGCGCTGCTGACATACGGGCCGACGGCGGTTGCGCCGAGCGCGGCGCCGGTGGCGAGGGCCCCGCGGAGAATGAAGCTGGCTCGCGTCACGCCCGGTACCTCGATCACTCCGAGCTCTGGGTTCTGCGGTTCAGTAAGTGTCATCAGACTTGCTTTCTGTTTGTCGAGCGAAGTTCGTGACTAGGCGATGAACGGCTTGACCGCCGCCAGCACCTGGCTCATGGTCGCCGGCGTGGCGAACGCGCCGGTTGGCGTCGGGCTCTTCTTCAGCACGAGGTTGATCGTCGCCGCGTGACGCGCTTCGATCGAGTGGATCGAAAGCGCTGCAGCCAGGACCTCCTTGCTCTTGATCCTCGGCGCCTGGCCGAGATACGCCGCCGCTCCGAGGTTCTCCACGCTGGCGGCCAATTCGGTCACCTGAGCCGCGTTGTTGATCGGGAACTTGCCCGTGGGCATGGGCGCCGGAGTCCCCAGGCCGCCGGCGACGCCGTGCAGCGCGGCCACGTGCGCGGCCTCCTCAGCCCCAAAGCTCTTGATCACCGACAGGTTCTTGCCCTTGAACAGGCCGCTGGCGATCACCTTTGCGTAGAACTGCGACTCCAGGTACTCGAGCGTCAGCGCATAGTTGACGATCGCGAGATCCCCGGAGCCTCCCTTGTGCGTCCCGCCGGCTGCACCGCCACCGGCCGCGCTCGCCGCGGTCATCGAGCTCGACGAGCTCGACGAGCCGCCGCACGCTGCGATGAACGCCGCCAGCGACGTGGCCGCGGCCCCGGCACCGATGCCCTTGCCGGCCATCTTCAGAAACTTCTTGCGCTCGACGTCGTCGCGCACGAGCTCCTCGACAGCGCTCTCCGCGGGACTCCCGTCCCGGACAGGCCTGGATTGATTCATAACTTCCCCCTGCGTTGGCTGGATGTGTACCCCGCCCTACACCCTTACTTCGCGTTCCGAGCCAACCCGGATCAGTCTGGGGTCAGGATCAGTCGTCCGACCGCGACCCGCGCACCCGGGGCCAACACTCAACCGCAGGGGACTTTGAGTGAACGCAAGCGCGTGACTACGGTCCCAGCCCGCGGACCGCCGTCAGGGCCGGAACACGACCTTGAACGCGCCGTCCTGTTTCTTCTGAAACATCTCGTAGGCGCGGGGAGCCTCGTCGAGCGGCAGATGGTGGGTGGCGAACCCCTCGACCCCCAGCGGATCGCTGTCATCAGACACCAGGGGCATTAGCTGATCGAGCCAGCGCCGAACGTTGGCCTGGCCCATCCGCAGGTTGATCTGCTTGTCGAACATCTGGATCAACGGCATCGGGCTGACCGCCCCGCCGTAGACCCCCGAGATCGAGACCGTGCCACCCCGGCGGACCAGTTCGATCGCCGCGTGCAGAGCGGTGAGCCGATCGATCCCGACCGTCTCTACTGCCTTGCGGGCTATCGCATCAGGCAACAGTCCCGCCATCAGCTGCATCACCCGGCTCACCGGGGCACCATGCGCTTCCATTCCCACGGCGTCGATCACCGAGTCGGGTCCGCGCCCATCGGTCAGCTCACGGACGGCCTGCGCAAGGTCGTCCTTGTGCTCGCGCAGGTCGATCGCAGTGACGCCGTGGGCGGCGGCGCGGGCCAGCCGCTCGGGCACGAGGTCGACCGCCATCACATTCTCGGCTCCGCGGTGCTGGGCGACCCGGCAGCACATCTCGCCGATCGGCCCCAGACCCATCACCAGCACGCTGCCGCCGTCTGGGATCTGCGCGTACTCGACGGCCTGCCAGGCCGTTGGCAACACGTCTGACAGGAACACGAACCGGTCGTCGGGCGGACCCTCGGGAACCACGATCGGCCCGTAGTGGGCCTGCGGGACCCGGAGAAACTCGGCCTGTCCGCCGGGCACCTGGCCGTATAGCTTTGTGTATCCGAGCAATGCCGCGCCGGTGCCGTACTCGCGTACCTGGGTGGTCTCGCACTGCGACATCAGCCCGTGGTTGCACATGTAGCAGTGTCCACAGGAGACATTGAACGGGATCACCACGCGGTCGCCAGGCTTGAGCTGACCGACCTCGGCGCCGACCTCCTCCACGATCCCCATCGGCTCGTGACCGAGGACGTCACCCTCGTCCAGAAACGGACCGAGGACCTCGTACAGGTGTAGGTCAGATCCGCACAGTCCGGTTGAGGTAACCCGGATGATCGCGTCGGTGGGTTCCTCGATGCCGGGGTCGGGAACGCTGTCGACGCGGACGTCGTGGGTTCCATGCCAGGCGACGGCCCTCATTGGCAACACCTCCTACGAGTTCGAAGAGCATCCAATGAGACCGCCCTCTACCCGACCGCCGTGGCCCCGAACATCAACCTTCGCCCGGCTCAGATGAAGTCGTTGCCCGTGAGTACGTAGACGAAGGGGACAAACGGGACGATCGACGCCACGGCCCACGTGAGCTTGGCGATCAGCCCGATATCGCTGCGGCCGACGAGGTTGATCCAGATCAGGATCACCGCCACCGGGTGCAAAAGGCAGAGCAGCAGCTCCACGATCTTCTTCATCGATCCTCCTCGGTGAAATCCTGGATGGACGGAGCCGACTTCAACGCCTGGCCAGCCGACGGCCGCTGACCGTCGACGCGGGTGCGTAGGCGAGCCCGTAGTGCCGGTACAGCTCGCTTTCGGCCTCGCCGTCCAGCTCGCTGTCCTGGTCGATGTTTGGCGCGTCCTTCACCTGAGCCTTGGTCGCCACGACGGTAAGCCCATCGGGTGATACGGACGCGTCGTGCAATGGCACGAAAGTCAGATGCTTGCTCACCACACCCTCCTTGACCGATCCGAACACCGGCTCATCGGTCTGGGTGTCGATGTAGACGTCCTCCAGCTTGCCGAGCTTGTTTCCGTCTCGGTCTACGAGGGCTTTGCCTCTCCAGTCGGAGAGGTTCTCAACCTGGGCCATGCTGTCGCTCCTGATCTGGGCCGTTGGAATACGAACCCGGTCCTGAATGTCTACCCGCCAAGCCTGAGCCCAAAATCCATAGACCAGGCACGCCCATCGAGCCGCTGATGTCGGCCTTCGGGTCCGGGTAGGGCACAGATCGGAGCCGGCGCGACCGCTCTCGCCGGACACTGGATCGAGGTCCCGCCGTCCCACGCCCAGGCGATCACCTCATCGTTGCGTGGACTAGCCCCAGCCACCCTCGCGAGGTGCCTGGCTGAAGATCAAGGCACGCTAACCACCGTCGGCCATGCCACGGTCGCCGGGGCGCCCGAGCACGTCGAGCAACCCGCCTCGCAGATCAACGCGCGAGCTGCCACGACGCCGCCGGTCGGCCGACCCCCATATGGGGGGAACCTTGGTCGTGTTTCAGCCTGGCGGGTAGCTCCACTATGAAGGCTCGAACCCAATTGATTGGATGACGGATGAACACCGCTGAGAAGAAGACCGTCCAGTACCTCAACGAAGCCCATGCGATGGAGGACGCGCTCGTGCGAGTCCTCCAGTCGCAGATCGCGATGACCCCGCGCGGGTCCTACCGGACCGCGCTCGAGAAGCACCTCAACGAGACGCGGCGGCATGCCGCTCGGGTCTCCGACCGCTTGTCGGAGCTCGGCGCCGGCTCAAACCCGATCACCGCAGTGATCGGGCTGGGCCAGGACGTGATCGGCCAGGCGCTCGCGCTGGGCAAGGCGCCGCTGGACCTGCTGCGCGGCTCCGGTGGCGACGAGAAGGTGCTCAAGAACGCCAAGGACACGTACGCGTCTGAGGCGCTCGAGATCGCCACCTACACCGCGATCGAACGTCTCGCGCACGCGTTGGATGACGAAGTCACCGCCAAGCTGGCCGGGGACATCCTGGTCGAGGAACGAGCGATGCTCGATCGCGTCGAGCGGGAGCTCCCGAAGCTCACCGACCGCATGGTCGGAGCCGAGATCTACGACGATCCCACCTTCGAACTGAGCAAGACCGGGGCCGCGGATGCGGCGGGCGAGCTCGAGGAGAGCGCCCGCGGGGCGACGCGAGACGCTGCCGCGGCGGGCCGGCGCACCGCCCGGCAGGCGCGCAACGTACCCGGAGTCGCCCAAGCCGAGGGCCAGATCAAGGGCGCCGTCGCCGGTGAGGACGACCTCGCGATCTCCCACTACAACGGCCTGACGGCAGACGAGATCACCAGCCGTCTGCCCGAGCTCTCACAGGTCGACCTGGCGAAGATCGACTCCTACGAGCGGCGCAACCAGAGCCGGAGCACGATCCTCAGCCGCATCAGCACGCTCCGGGGTGCCGAGCCCTGGGCCGGCTATGACGAGCTCACGGCCGCGGAGGTGCAGACGTCACTCGCCGACGCAGATGACGCTCTGCTCGGACGGGTGCGCGTGTACGAGCGCACGCATAAGGATCGCGCCGGCGTACTGAGCGCCGCCGAGCGCGCGAGCGTCAACTCGTAGACCCGCTCAGTCTGTCGATGCTCCAGGAACCGGCGCCGGATTGGCATCTTCCCCCGGCGCCGGTTTCGGGGCAACCGCATAGTCAGGGTTCGTGGGGTCAGCTTTCTTGTCGTGGCCAGGATGAAAGACGACCTCGACGCTCTGCTTCTCGTCTCGCTCCTCGATCTTCGCCAGCGCAGCCCGCGCACGACGATCCGCCGGGGTCGGCGGATCGAAAATGCTTCTCGGCCAGAGCTCCCGCGTGAGCACCGTGTTGATCTCGGCGGAATAGACGACGATCCGCGCACCCAGGTACAACCACACGAGCAGGCCGATGACGGTGGCGAACGTGCCGTAGGTCTGGTTGGCGCCCTTCACGACGTGACCGATGTAAATCCCACCGACAGCCTGTAGCAGCTCCCAACCGACGGCCGCGATCACGATCCCGGGCACGAGCTCACGGGTCGAGATCAGTTTGTCGGTCAACAGCCGGAACACGGCGAAGAACAGGACGACGTTGATCGCCAGCGACAGCACGATGCCCGCCACGGTCAGAGCCGATCCCCCAAAGCCACCGCTGACCACGCCCGACACGACGGTCGAGATGACCTGCAGGACCCCGAATGCGACCAGCAGCTTTAGGCCGCGGAGCCGCAGCGAGATGAAGTTCGGCCGCTCCCGGTGAGGTACCGCGTAGACCGTGTTGAACGCGTTCTGCGCCGCGTTCGTGATTCCGAGCCCGGACACCAATGCGCCCACCACGCCGATCACCAGAGCGAGTCCGCTGCCGTTCAGCGAGTGGGTCTGGATCGACGATCCGATGATCGGGAACTCCTGCAGGGCGGAGTTCACGACCGCGTGCTTGGCCCCCGCGTTGTTCTGCAGCACGAAACCGAGAACCGTGACGAACAGAAGCAACAGCGGGAACAGCGAGAAGAATCCCCAGTAGGCCATCAACGCCGCCTGGCTGCCGGCCTGATCGTCGGAGAATTTCTTCAGCACCGCCACCGGGATGCCCAAGGCGGAATGACGCCGCTGAATTCGGTCGAAATGACGAACTGGCTTAAGAGGATCCATCCCACCTACGGCGTGCGGATTCTCCGCCCACCTACCCCTCCTGATCGTGCCGAAAACCGCGTTTCTACGGGCGAAGAACCGGGCAGCAATCGACCATGGTCCTACATATCATCGGCTTGATCATCCTTGGACTCCTGGTCGGAGCGCTCGGACGGCTGTTCCATCCGGGACGCGACCGCATGGGACTCCTTATGACGATGGTGATCGGCGTGGCATCCGTAGTGATTGCCGGTCTTCTCATCGGAGGTCTGCTCGGTTTCATCCTTGCGGTCGTGATCGGTGTCGTGCTGGTGGCCCTCTGGTCGCGGTACGTCGAGCCTCGGCGCGAGCCGCCGAAGTGGAAGCGCACTCTGCACGTCGACTGACTACAAGTCGGCTGAGTTTGTCCCGGTCACCCCGTCGGCCTACCGGCAGGGTGGCTGGGACTCAATTTCTGATCTGGAGGATCAGTGGCAATCGGCTCCTCACTTCTTCTCATCGCCGTGGGCGCGATTCTGCGCTTTGCGGTCCACGTTCACACCAAAGGGTTCAACCTGCATACGATCGGCGTGATCCTGATGATCGTCGGCGTCGTCGGGTTGCTGATCTCGCTGTTCTGGATGACCGTCTGGGCCGATCGGCGCAGGCGCGCGGCCGTCCCGCCAGACGACCCGTATGTCCGTCCGGACGACCCGTATGTGCGTCGGCGCGCGTAAGCGCTGACCGAGGCTGAGAACGCCGCTAACGAGCCGTCGGCTTCGCGGTCGCCGCGACGATCACCAGCGCGAGCGCCAGCTGCGGACTGTCGGGGAGGCCGCGGCGGATCGCGGTGTTGATCAGCTCCGATCGGGCGGCCCCCCGCCTGGGACCGTCGCCCGTGATGCTCAGCTTGTCGGCGCGATCGCGCAGCTGGGCCGGCAGCGGGAGCGTTCGCTGGGTCGTGCGGCCGGTTCGCGACCGCCGTCGGTCCGTGATCCGGACGACGCGTGGGTCCTTGGCCAGGGCAGCGTCGAGGGCGGCGACGGCTAGTCCGTTCGCAGTCACGCCAGCCGCCCGAGCGGTGCTGTCGAGCTTGACAGCGAGATCGTCATCCAGGGTGATCGCCGTGAGCTTCGGCGCCGCGCTCCTGTCGTGACGAGCGGACGAAATGATCGGCTTCGGATCGAGCGCCCGCCGGTGGCGTTTCGCTGAGACCGCGCCGGCCGGCTTGGTGGCACGCTTCCGAGCCCGCACGTCCAGCGGGCTCTTGATGCCCACCGTGTTCAGCACCAGTCGGTCGGCCATCACGCAGCCTTTCGTTCGATTCGCCCTGCCATCAACTCGTCCGCGACCCCTCGGATCGCGTACGACCCGACGTGATCTGGGCTGAAGTGCACGAGTGGCACGCCGGCCGTGACGGCGTTCTGGAAGCCGGCCCGAAGCGGCACCTCGGTGCCCAGCACCGGAAGGTCGGCAGCCAGCATCGCGTCGTTGAGCAGCCGGTACGTGCGCCTGGCGCGGTCGACGCTATTGCGTATGACCCCGGTCACGGCGACGTCCACTCCCTTGCGCCGCAGCTTGTCAACGGTCGCGTACAGCGCCATCGCGCCCTTATAGGCGTTGCGGTCGGTCATCGACACGACGATGACGATCTCGCTCGCGGCGCAGAAGGCGTTGATCGTCAGGAGCCCAAGATTTGGCGGACAGTCGATGAACACCATGTCGTAAGCGTCGGTGTGGCCGGCAAGGGCCTCCGCGAGGTACCGCTCGCGCATCATCTCGCCGGCCAGCGTCAGCTCCACGTCGGCCAGCCGCTCGCTGCCGACGACCACGTCGAGGCCTGTGGCCGCATCGGCCTCGATCGCGTCGGGTAGCTCACAGTCGCCGATCAGCACGTCGTACAGCGTGCAGCCGGGGTCATCCGGATCCACGCCGAGCATGCCGGTGGCATCGGCCTGGGGATCTACATCGACGAGGAGGACTCGCGAACCGGTGTCCCCCATCGCTGCCGCCAGATTGACAGCGAGAGTGCTCTTACCGGTCCCGCCCTTCTGGTTGGCGATTGCAACGACGGGTGTGCTGGACATGGGACCTTGTTCGGACCCGCTGGGAGGAATCCTGCAAACAGGCTTTCTGGGTGAGATCCTGCACTCCCTGGATCCATCGACCGACGCTTGCGACCAGGCGTCCCGAGTGTTTGTCGGCCTCGGCGCCGGGTAGGTGCACTCCACACCCGGGCCAGGCCAAAGGGGAGCCTGCGTCCGTCAAATATTCGGAGGCCCATATGGCTGAGCAGACAGAGAACACCCCCAACGCCGAGGGCGGTGGCTCCGGGTCGAGCGGGAGTGGCGCACAGCGCTCCTCTTCGGCCGTGACCCGGTCGTCGAGCGCGGTGCGCTCGCGTGGAGAGGGAGTGCTCACCAGCGACCGAGGGACGACCAGCCTCGGCGATGCCGTGGTGACAAAAGTCGCGAGTATCGCGGCGCGCGAAGTCCCCGGGGTCTACGAACTCGGCGGCGGAACCGCACGGGCGATCGGCAGCGTCGGTCAACGCGTGGGGCTGAACACGCAGCGGACACAGGGTGTTGGCGTGGAGGTCGGGGAACGCGAGGCGGCGATCGACTTGACGCTGGTCATCGACTACGGGGAGTCGATCCCCCAGGTGTCCCAGGAGGTCCGCGACAACGTGATCAAGCGGGTCGAGGGGATCACCGGTTTGTCGGTCAAGGAGGTCAACATCGCCGTTGACGATCTCTACTTCCCGGGAGACGAGAAGCCCGCCGAGGCGCCGCGCGTCGAGTAGCCGTCGATGTCGGCGTCTGGAACCCGCCCCGACGTGTCTCCGAAGATCCGTCAGAGCTCGCCGCGCTCGAGGCTAGGTCGAGTTGCGCTCGAGGCCGCCAAGGAGCTTCCCGAGGTGGCCGAGGGCGTTGCCGGAGCCCAGAGGCTGTGGGCGACCGAGGACGAGGGAGAGATCATGGCCGGCGTAATCGTCGCGGCCCGCCGAAACGGCACGTTCGACGTTGAGCTGCACCTGATTGCCAGATGGCCGTTCGGTTCGTTGTTCGAACTCGCCGATCAGGTGCGAGATCGGGTCGCCCGGGCGGCCTCGGCGGCGGAGCTCCAATCCGTGCTGGGCGAGGTATTGGTCTCGTTTGAAGACGTGGTCGAGCCTGGCGCCGACGATCAGACGGCGGCTGGTGTCGAGAGCGAACAGCCCCAATGAGCGTGCTCCTCAGAACCTTCGCCAGGATCGTCACGGTCGCGTTGCTGCTGGCCCTGTCTCTCTGCGGCCTGGCGATCGCGATCTTCTCGATCGGCGGCACCGCCAGCGGGGACTTCAGCTTGCCCGGCCTCGCCAGGCTCGTTCATCTTCCACAGCTGAGATCCGACATCGGAGATCTGTATGCCCGGCTCGAGGCATCCGGCTCGGTCGCTGGGATCTCGGCGCTCTGCGGCCTTGGGGCGGTGGTAATCGGCGTCCTACTGCTGCTCGGCGTGTTTCTGAGCCGACGCGAACGGCTCGCCGTCCTGGAGTCCAGCGGCGACGGCACGATCGCGGCCAGGCCGCGCGTGCTCGGTCGCGTGGTCGCCGCGCTGGCCGAGCAGGCGCGTGGCGTAACCGCGACCAAGGTGAAAGTCGCTGTCGGTCGCCACGGGATGGCCCGGGTCGGCATTCGGGCATCACACGCGAAGGCAGACACATCGCAGGAAATCCGGACGCGGACGACGGAAGCCGTCGCGCCGCTCAGCGATGCTTTCGGGATTCGCGCGAGCGTTCGCCCGAAGCTCGCCGACCGCGAGCCCAGGGTGCAGTAGACGATGCTTCGCCAGCGCGTCCGCGTACGCACCTCCTCGGTGGCTCTGATCGGTAAAGCGATCGTAGTTCTGTTCTCACTGGCGTTGATCTGGTATGGGCTCATGCTGATCCTGCTGGCGTTGAAGGTCTCCCCACACACGGTCAATCAGATCAGCGGGTATCGCTCCGCCTACAACTACCTGTCGGCGCGCACCGCGGGCGACATCACCTCCACCGTCCGCTTGATCGCCGGCCTCGCCGGCCTCGCGGCAGCGCTGGTCTTCGGTTACCTGGCCTACAAGAGCCTGCCTCGGCCCTATCTCGCCCGCACCGACCTTCGCCTGGTCGATGACGAACACGGCGTGGTCAACGTGGCACCGCGCGCCGTCGAGCGCGCAGTTGAGGTCGCAGCGCTCGACCGGGACGCTGTGCGCCAGGCGGCCGCCCGTTACGGCACCGATGAAATCACGGTGAACCTCACGGTGACCCGCGCGCGAGAGCTGCCCGAGACGATGCGCGCCGTCCGCGCGAAAGCGCATGAGGAACTCGGTAACCACGGCTTGCCCGACGTACCCGTGAACATCACGCTCACCAGCTTCGATCGCACGCAACGAAGGGAACTCGCATGATTAGCCGCAGACATTTCGCCGCCGGACTCGGCTTCGCGTTCATCGCGGCTTGGATCGCGTTCGGCTTCGGCGACGCAGTGCTGTGTTTACTCGGCGCCGCGCTGTTCTACGCCGTAGCACGCTTGCTGGAGGGCGACATCGATCTCGCAGAGCTGCAGGGTCGGTTCCGCGGCGATTCGGGCGCCTCCAGCGGGTCGACGATGCGCCAGAGCTCACGACCCCGGGTTCAGTAGCCAGAGCGGCTCGTGGCCTGCCTCACATCAGGTCGCCGAGCGGACCGAGGTTCAGCGCGAGATCTTCCTCGGTCATCTCGAACTCGGCCAGGATCTCCTTCATTCGTTGGTCCAGTCTCAGGAGGGCCTGCCCGAGGCGTTCCACCTGTTCGTCGCTGAGGCCCCCGGCCTCGACCCGACGAAGTGCCTGTCGTTCCACGAGCTGCCGGATCAGCTCCACAAGCGTCAGCACGAGCTGGGCCAGACCTCGCTCGGCGTTCTCGGGCGCCGCGTTGATCCGCCGCGAGAGGTCGCTCGGCAGGCGATCCAGCTCATCCCCGAACAGCTGGATGTCATCGAGAGCGTCCGTGACGAGTTTTGATCGGGGCGACTGGCTCATGCCTCGGCGGCCTCATCGTCGACGAACGAGTACGGCGGCCACGGACCGGTGCAGACGATCGCCAGCTCTGGGTGGTCGGTCGCCAGTTGGCGCACCACGCCCTTGAAGCGGTCGAGCTCGGACTCTGGCACCAGGTAGGAAGCGGCGAACACAGGGGAAACGGCGGCGCGAAGATTCGTGTCGCAGGTGCTGGCGATCTCAGCGAGCGGCGTATGCACCGCGCCCGCCACAGCGTCCGCGCGCTCGCGCTCGGCGCCTCGCCGGCGCAGGTAGTCTGCGCCCGACTCGCCTGGGGGGCCCGGGGCCGGCCCGCTCGCTGCGGGCTTGCTGCTCGCGCGGACACCCAGCTCCACGCAGCCGCGTACGCGGTCGAGCGCGCGACGCCATTGCACCTGTCGACCGATCATCATGCTGCGGAGTTCGTCGACCCCCTCGAGCACCGTGCCATACCGCAACGGCAGCACCGCCCGGTCGCACATCAGCGCCTCGAGCACCGCCTCCTGATGCCACAGCGCTTCGTGGTTGGAGGCGCCGGGACGGTCGGGAGACCAGCTCGACCAGATTCCGGACAGCTCGTCAGTGCAGGTTTGCTCGAGTGGATTGGCGCCGTGTCCGGCGATGTCCGGGAGCTCCGCCATGGGGTTGTCGGTCAGCGCGTACAGCCAGATCATCGCGTCGCGGGACCGCGTTCCTCCAGCGCCGACACCGACGAGATCAGGGCCTGGAGGCTGATGTAGATCAGGTCTATATCGGCGATGGCCAGCGTGATATCACCGCGGATCACGATCCCCTTGCCGACCAGCCGGTCGACCAGGTCCAGCAGGGTGATGCGGCGGTCAAAGTCGGTGGTGGGTTCGAGCTCGGTCGGGACGCTCACCGTTGCAGGTCCTCCGGCGGGGACACGAAGTTGTACGGCGGCCACGGCCCCGTCAGCTCGAAGCGAAGGCCGGCAGGCGTGTGGCGCTGATCGAGCTCGTCGACGCGGGTGCGAAACCGGTCGAACGCGTCGTCGGCCACCAGGTACACGCCGTTGAGCACCATCTCGTCGTCGTAGCCCGACAGCTCGGGGGCTTGTACCGGGTTTCGGAAGCTCATCGCCGCTACCGCACCCAAGGTCTCATGCGCCTCGGTCACTGCCCGGCGCAGCCACCCGTCGACCTCGCGTGCGACCCGGCGCTCAGCCTGCCGACCCTCCAGATACCGGCGACCGGCGTCCCCGGGGTCGCCCGGCGTCACAGTCGAGGACTCGGACGAGAGCGCGACCTGTATGCGGCCGACGTCGGCGAGCGCCTTGACCCCCCATTCGCTGCGACCGGCAAGCCGCGCCAGGGCATCGGTAAGCGGACCGGCCTCTCGATCGAGCATTTCACGCACGGACTCGGCGGTTCGGAACAGCGTGCACATCCGCATCGGGATCATCGTCGACTGGGTTCTGACGACCTCGATCACCGTCTCGTGACCGCGAGCGGTGCGCTCGAGCCAGTCCATCTGCTCCAGGTTCTGTTTGAGGTGCTCGTCGCCGAACTCCGACAGCGGGACCCGGCTCACGACCGCGGCCAATCCACCGCCGGTCACCGTTTCGATCGGGCCGCCCGGGATAACCCTGCCGACTGTCGCCGTCGGCAACTCGTCAGCCGAGACGATCCCATATAGGTACAGCGCGTCACCGTCATCGCCAGCTGGAGAGTCCGTTCCGGGCCGCGCCCGGGTGTTGGCGGCGCGACGGCGGACCTCCGACGGATTGACGCGAGCCAACAGCCGTGCGATCAGCGCCTCCTCCAGCAGCTCCTGTACCCGGGCGCTCGCGCTGGCGCGTGCCCTGGCGATCACCTCGGCCGCGTCCTCGTCGGCCATGCGGTCGAGCTCCCTGGAGACGTCTCCAGGGATCCGATCGGGATCAAGACTCATCGGATGCATCTCCCGGCATCAGGCCGGCGCGCTCCTCAAGGCGTTCCAGCCGTGCCTTCAGCATCTGGTTCTCCTGCTGGAGGGCTCGGGCCTGACCTGATAGCGACGGATCTCCCTCCCACCAATCGATCCCGAGCTCCTTGGCCTTGTCCACGGATGCCACCAGCAGCCGCAGCTTGATCGTCAGCAGCTCGATGTCCAGCAGATTGATCTGGATGTCGCCGGCGATCACGATCCCTTTGTCCAGCACCCGCTCGAGGATGTCGGCGAGATTGGCGGGTTGCGGCGACGGCGGGATGCCGACGTGGCGCCCGGCCCGACGCTCCACGTCTGCCATCACTGATCCTCGTCGGGCTGGCTGCGGTTATAGCGGCGGATACGCCGATAGTCGGTGAGCTCGCCGTCCTCGTCGAGATGAGCGACGTAGCAGCCGAGGATGCTCGTCGTCTCGGGGATCCGTACGAGTTCGACCACCTCGAGCGTGAGCTGCCACCCGTCGTCGTCGGGCTCGAGCCCGAGCACGCCGCTGACCGGACGACCGATGACCTCTTCGAGCTGCTCACGCGCTGAGGCCGCAACCTGTCTCACCGGCAGTCGCCGGCTCGAATCGGCAGCTCCGCGGCGGTCCCGCTGGCGCCCGCCGTCCTCCCGATCCTCGCCGGAAGCCCGGCTCCGCTGCGGGGACTCAGTCTCCTTCGGACGCGAGGCCGGCCGTCGGCCCTCACCACGAGCCGCAGTTCGTCGGCGGGGTGCTTCGGGCATTAGAACTCCTCCTCAGCCATTTCAGCCCGTCGGCGACGAGCGACGTCGAGCCGCGCGAGCAGGTCATCCTCCAGGTGTGCGCGCTCCTCGTCAGACAGGCCCTCTTCGTCCGCTTGCAGGTCCAGTTCAACGAGCTCTCTGCGGATCCTGTCCTCGTCAAACAGTTCACGATCGGCCTCCTCAGCAACCTGCTGGGCCACCCAAGCAGCTCCGCGGACGGGAGCGAGCGGCAGCGTCAGCAGCCCGCTGATCAGCCCCATGCCGCGCTCTCCTCGAGCGCCACGAAGCTGAACGGCGGAACCGGACCCGTATAGCGAAATCGCATCCGGTCGGCCTGTTCTCGCGCGATCGCATCCGCGGCGGCATCGAATCGCTCAATCCGCCGCTCCTCGACCAGGAAGGCTGCGCTGAACACCGCGCGCTCATGCGCAGCCGCGCCGACGATCACGTTGACCGCGTTTGGTCGCAGGCGGTCGGTGATCATCTCGGCGTCCCGCTCGCGCTTGGCCGCAAGCGCATCGGCAACCAACTCGCCGAGCCTGATGCGCTCGTAGTAGGCCGCTTCCGCCGACTTCGCCTGCACGCGCTCGTTGAGCTCGGCGATTTCGCGGTTCTCCGACACCACTTCACGAAGCACCGATTCGTGGTACACGGCCCTCAGGGACAGCTCGACTCTGCCATCGAGTTCTTGGAGGAGCCGCTCGAGCTCATCGCTGCGTGCGCCGAGCAGCCGTGCGACAACGGTCTCCTCATCGGGCATCACCGTGCCAAACCGCATCGGCAGCACGGTGGTGGCCTGCATCAGGCCCTGCAGGATCTCCGTGTGTCGGTAGAGATCGTCGCGGGTCGCGGCCAGTTCGCCCGCGGGAACGTCACTGACGATCGCGCACAGCGGGCCGTGAGACACCTTCCGTAGCGGTGACGCTAGCGGGCCGACGCCGCGGGCCGACGCGACGTCAGCGGCGCCGGCGCGCAGCACTCCATATACGTACGTCTCGGTCGCTGACATCCATGGATCCTTCCGTCACTCATCTTCGCCGTCAGACGACGGCCGACGGCGGCGCGCCGGCCGCCGCTTCTCCTCGCCGCCGCCGGTCAGCGCCTCCTTGGCGCCTTGGATCGCTCCGCGACCCTTTCCCTTAGCGGCGCCCGAGGTGAGATCCTCCACGAGCTCTGGGAGATCCCGACTCTGCTCGGTGAGATCGAGCCGGTTCACCGCCTCCGCAAACCGCAAGTATGTGTCCACACTCGCGATCACGATGCGTGCGTCGATCGTGAGAATCTCGATTCCGATCAGCGATACGCGCACGTAGACGTCGATCACCAATCCCTTGTCCAGGATCAGGTCAAGCACGTCATAGAGACCGCTCGGACTCGGCGCGCGCTGAAGGTATCCGCGTTGCTGACTAGCCGTTACTGACACGACGTTCTCTCACCTTCGATCGTTGCCAATGGGCGCTTAATGACTACTTCTTAGATGTCGCTCGCTGACGCGAACCCCCACTGCGCGAACCGCCGCTGCGTGACTGCGTCCGGGAGGAACCGGATTGGGCTTTACGACCCGACGACCTCGCAGACGACGCCTTGCCCGAGCTCGCCTTCGAGCCACGCGACGACGCGGCCCGGCCGCCGCTTGACTTCGCCGACGATCCGCTCCCGCCGCGGCCACTTCCTGAGGACGAGGCGCGCTTGGTTTGCCGCGAGCCGGACCCGCGCGATGCGGCGGAGGCCCGAGACGCACGGCGTCGCGGAGCTGGCTCTTCGGCCTCCTCGGCCTCCTCGGACTCTGCCTCGGGGTCGTCCTCCGGCTCCTCAATCTCGTCGTCGACCTCGGCGTCGGGCAGCTCGTCGTCGACCTCGGCGTCGGGCAGCTCGTCGTCGACCTCGGCGTCGGGCAGTTCCTCGTCGACCTCAGCGTCGTCGTCGGGCTCGTCGACGACTTCCGCGTCGACCTCGGGCTCGTCGGCGACATCCTGCGCTTCGTCGCCGCTTTCCTCGGGTCGATCATCGTCGTCTTCGTCGCCGCGCGTCTCGAGCTCAGCCTTGAACCGTTTGACATCGGCGTCGACTGCGCGCTGGATCGACCGGATTCCGGCCCCCAGCCGCGCCACCAACCCCTGCGGTTCGAATTCGAGCGTCACGAGCAGCCGCGTCAGGTTCTCGTCGAGCGAGTGCATGGTCACGACGCCTCGGTACGGGATCGCGCCGTCGGCCCGCCAGGCCAGCCGCTCCTCAGCGACCTGTTCGGTGATCTCGACTTCTTCCTCCTTCGTCGAACCCCAGACCTTGGAGCTGACCTTCAGATCACCGTCATCGGTCAACTGAATCCGGTGCAGCGCCTCAGGCGAATTCTCGAACTGCATCCACTCATCCCAAACCACGGTCCGCGGAACCCCAATGTCAAGGGAGGCCTCGACCGGAAGGCGGCTGGTGCCGCCCTCGGCGTCCTCACCGTCTCCGCCCAGAACACCGGTGACCTTCGTGCGAAGACTTCCGGCCGACTCCTTGACCGCGCCGACCGCGGCGGCCGTGAGGGCCTTGGTGCCGCCGGCTCCCTGGAGCTTGGCGCGCCCGAATTCAACCGCCGCCCGCGCCGCGGCATCGCTCCCACCGCGCTTCTGGAGCTGCTCGCGTGCGATCTCGGGGGCCCGAGCGGCGAGTACCTCTGCGGCTTGCCGTGCTGCGGCCCTAGCCTCGCGCTCGAACACTTCGCCCGCCGCCTCCCGGGCGGCCGAGACGACTTGGTGGACGAGGCCCTCGTCGCCTTGCCGTGCGCCGTTGGCCAGAGTGTCCTTCGCTGCCTCGACCGCGGTCATCGCCACGTTGCGGGTGGCCTCCATGGCGCCCCCCGCGATCTCGCTCGCTGCCTGCGCGGTGGCTGCCTGACCACTAGCCGCTCCGGCCGCTCCCTTGGCGGTGTCGGCGGCGCCTTGCGCGGCATCCTTGGCGCTACCCGTCGCTCCCTCTCCGGCATCCTTGGCGCTGTCGGCAGCTCGCAGCACACCCTCGGTTTGATCGCGTGTCCGGCTCGCGCGCCGGCGCCTTACGGGTCGTTCGGTTTCCTGCGCACGCCTGGCCATGCCGTCTCTCCGTGTTCGTTAGTTGATGCAGCAAATTTCGTCGCTGGACTCCCGATGCCGGGTGCCAATTACCCGGTGCGATCCTGCTTGGTAGTCCGATTCTGGTACCAAATTTCGGCTACCCCTCGACCTGCCCGGGTAAACGCGCGACGGCTGTCAAGCACCCGTCCACCGCGAAGGCGACTCCCGGGGTGGACGCGGATCGACGAAGTGCTACTTGGCCGACTTCTTGACGCGGCCGGTGGCGCCGCGCGCACGACCCCTGAATCCCGCCGCCTTACCCTTGGCCTTCGTCGATCTGTTGCCGGTCAGGGCACCCCAAGCTTCGAGTATCCGACCACCCACGCGGTCCAGGAATCCTTCGGTCTGATTTCGATTCGCGCTCTTGGCCATTCTCGACACCTTTCAGATCAATGCGTTATGTGCGAAAGCAGCGGGCCCGGAGAGGACCCGGGTCCGCCGCGTTTCAGTACTAGCGTGCCCGGCGGTGCGATCGGCCACTGGTAACCAGGCCACGCCCGGGCGCCAGCAGGTAGATCGCCACCAGTACGGTCACTACCAGCGATGCGATGTACGGCAGGCCAAGCATTGCCGTCAAGGCCCATACGAGTACAACAATCAGTATGGCGAGTAGGACATTGATCATCACCATCCCTTCGGCGGATGATCAGCTGTTCCTCTTACCTGCTCCTTTCACCGGTTAGACCGCTGACACTCTCCTATGAGCGACTGCTGGACCTCCGTCCGCGCTGACCGCCGCCGGACGATGACCCGCGGCCGGACGATGACCGACCGGAGGCCGACGAGCGACCGGAGGCCGACCTGCTCCCGGACGACCGCGGGCTGCGCTGTCTCCGCGAGCGCGCCGGCGGCGCCTCCTCGGGCTCAGGCTCGGGCTCTTCTGCCTCGGGCTCTTCGGCCTCCTCGCCCTCGGGCTCGCCCTGCTCCTCCTCGTCCTCGGGCTCGCCCTGTTCCTCCTCGTCCTCGGGCTCGCCCTGTTCCTCCTCGTCCTCGGGCTCGCCCTCCTCGGCGTACTCGCCCTCAGTCTCCTCTTCGTAGTCGCCCTCGGGCTCGCCTTCCTCGGCGTCCTCACCCTCCGGCTCCTCGTACTCGCCCCCCGGCGCACCTTCGTCGTACTCGCCCTCACCCTCCTGCGCCTGATCCTCGCCTGACTCGTCCTTCGGCTCGCCGCGGTCCTGCTCCTCGGGATGCTCCTCGAGGTAGTCCTCGTGGCTCTGGGTCACCTTCCCGCCCTCGATCGTGCCCAGCCAGCCCTCCAGATCGTCCAGCTCTTCCTGCTTGCGCATCTGCACCCAGGCGGCGAAGCGGTGAAAGTCCGAGCGGATGCCCCGCTTGTGGTAGCGGGCGCCGCGGACCATCTTCTCCCGCAGCCCCGAGGGAGCGAGGTCGAGGTTGAGGATCATCAGCGTCAGGTCGTCGCCCTCAGCGTGGAAGCTGACCCGCCCGGTGTTCTTGATGTTGCCCTGCGTGGTCGACCACACGATGAAGCGGAAGGGCGCCATCTCCTGGATCTGGGCGGTGAAGTTCTTGTTGAACAGGAACCCCTTGACGCCGATGGCGTAGCGGCCCTCCTCCTCCTCCATCTGGCGGTCCAGGGTGTTGACGCGGTGCATGTACTCTGGCCACTCGGATTCCGTCCAGGCCCGGAAAACGTCCTTGACGTTGACGGGGATGTACTGATGCTGCTGCACCATGATCCGTCGCCCCTGGCCGTAGCCGGTGGCGCTGGCTCCCTTCTTGCCGCCGCCGAGCTTTGACGCCAGCTTGCCGGCCACGCCCTTGACGCCACCGGCGTTCGACAGGGCGTCGCCGCCCTTCGACAATGCCGCTTGCGCCAGGCCGCCGGCGCCACCGCGGTCGCCGATCGCCGGCATCACGTTCTTCGTGACCAGCTCCGGACCCTTGCTGACCGCATACTTCGCCGCCGAGCTCGCTGCCTGACTCGCGGCGGGGCGCAATACCTCGAGCGCCGCATCGCGAATCGCGCTCTTCAGCTCGTCGACGACCGTCTCGCCAACGCCGCCCAAGCCGCCGGCGCCGTTGCCGTCTTCCTCCTGGTCCTGTTCCTGGTCCTGCTCCTGGTCGTCGGCTTCGGGCTCTTCGTCCTCGGCGTCCTGGGGCTGCTCGGTCTGCTCGTCTTCGGGCTCTTCCTGTTGGCGTCGCGTGCGACGCCTGGAGGATCCTTGTCGAGGCTGGGGCATTTGTCTCCGCTCCGTGCTCAATCGTTTGCTTCCAGGGAAATTGCTTCCAGGCGCGTTACCCGTGCGGGAGGGCCCAGAAACCGATGTGCGTGGGTTTTCGTTGCCGGGAGAGTCCGTTTGATCCGCACGAGGGCCAGACGGGTTTGGCGAGCAACTAGGCGGGAAGCTTGCTCCTAGCCGCGCGGGGGTCTCAGCTGAAGCGCGAACTCAAATCGTCATGTCGACATCACCCGCCATCCCCGAGGAGCCCGCCGCGACGTCCGGTGCCCCCGCATCGCCCGAACTCGGCCAGGACGAATCCGACCAGGATGCTCCTCGTGCCGAGCGCAAGCAACCGTGGTGGCAGGCGCCGTTTCGCTGGATCCGCAAAGCGGCATCGCAAGCTGCTGCGCCGGTGGTCGCCTTGACACGCCCGCTCCGTGCGCTGGCGAAGTCCCCGTTTCGCCTCGCCAAGACCATTTTCATGGCGACGATCGGCAAAGACCGCGGATTCGGTTTCTGGTGGTTGGTCGCCACGCTCGCCCTCGCGGTCGCGATCGGCCTGATTCTCGCGGTGGTCCTGTCTCCCGTTCTCGGGTTGCTGGCCGCGATCATCGTCGGCATCTGGATGCTGGTCAAGCGCAGCGGATCGTCTGACTCAGACGAGGACCGGGACTCCGGCGACGTCTCGCAGGACCCAGGGCCTCGGCCCGAGAACGCCTGACACAAGCCTCGTCCTCACGCCGAGTGAGCATGGGCACGCGTGTCACCGTTAAGTGTCACACAGTGTCAGTCTCACTTGCGTCATCACCGTCATCTCTATAGATGGTGACAACGTTCTCGAGCAATAAGTGATTCGGGACACATAGGCTGGTCCCGTCGGCGGAGTGGAGCGTCACACTCGTGGGGTCGATCTTGACCACCTTCCCGCGAACCTCCGCGAACCCGATCTCCTGTCCGACATCGTAGTTCTGGCGGAGGTACCTTCCGGCGCTCAGAGCACGCGCGACATCGCGGGCGCCAAGCCCGAAGGCGAGCGCAACTGTCGCGGTGGCGCCGCCGAGCAAGATCCCGGCGAGCAGCAGTAACACGATCGTCGAGACTGCGATCTGGGCGAGCGCGATGATCGCAAAGATCGCAAGGACGGTGACCTGCGCAACGCGGCCCACTGGAACCGGCAGATCCATCTGTTCGCTGAGCCGATCGCCGCGTTCGCGCGCGTACCCGGCGAGCACCACGCCGGCGAGCAGCAGGGCGGCCGCGATCAGCAGCTTCGGCAGCTCTTGGATCCCCTTGTTGAGCGAGTCGCTCAGGAACACCAGGCCGAGCAGTGACAGGGCAGCGAAGACCACCACGATCTCCAGGGCGATCCGGATCGCCCGGCCGATCACCACCGCCAGCGAGGACCCGAGTCCCGCCCGCTCGAGCACGCGATTGACCCCCGCTCGGTCTGCCTGATCGTCGAGCCCTACGGCCTTCAGGGCCTTGATCAGGCCCCGCGCGAGCAGCCTGACGATGATGATTCCGATGAGCAGGAGCGCGATCGCCCCGGCGAGATGCGGAAGAAAGTTGCCAAGCTCGTCGCCGGCTTGGCTCAGAATCGAGGCGCCGACCACGTTCATCGCCGCTCCACCGGGGAGAACAGCAGCCCGATCCCTTCCCTGATCGCCTGCGCCAGCGATCCGATCACGAACAACGGACGACTCAGCGCCTGTTGCCACCGCGCAGTGGTCACCACGTTCCCCACTAGGGAGGCACCTGGAGTCGGCGGGTCGTCCCGCAGGACGGTCAGATGTTCGGACAGGGCCCGCTCCGCCGGACCCAGGTTCTCGTCGGTCTCGGGTGGTTCACTCATACGGGTAACTCCCAGTCGTAGGTGTTGTGGCGCAGCAACTCGATCAATTCGCTCCGAGCCCGGTGCAGTCGGCCTTTTACGCTGCCGACCGGCATGTCAAGGATCGTGGCGATCTCCGCATAACTCAGTCCTTCAAGATCTCGCAGCACGATCAGCGCCCGGTACTGCGAGCGCAACAGGGCAAGCTTGCGCTCGAGCCGTTGTCGACGCTCGCGGCGTTCGAGCTCGGTGGCCGGCTGACGGGTTGCATCCCGGTCGGGCCGTTCCTCGAGAGCGTCGTCGGGCGCAACGCCGACGCGGCGTGAGCGGGTCACCCACCGAAACGCGACCCTCTGGGTGATCTGGAGCAGCCAGGTGCGGAACGTGGACTCACCGCGGAACTTCTCCAGCCGCGCAAAGGCGCGCAGGAACGCATCCTGGCTGACGTCCTCGGCGTCGTCACGGCCGACGATCCGGCTCGCGACGCGAAACACCACGTCGCGATGGCGCTCGACGAGGCGCTCAAATGCGGCCAGGTCGCCGCGAAGGGTTCTCGTAATCAGAATCTGGTCGGGCTCGGTCATCTCGATCGCGCCGCTGGCGAAGCTCGGACTGGCAAGCGGTGGCTCTGGGAAATCACGGCCGGCTATTTTGCGCATTTCGATCCTTAGAGCACATCTACCCCGCTCTGGTTACGAAAGCCGACATCCGCCTTCGCGAAATCTCTGTAACCAGAACGCCTCGGCTCGGATCTAATTACGTGAGACGCCCCCCGGCGGCGCCCACCTCGTCCAGAGACGCTGCCGCCTTAAACCCACGGAGGTAGACACATGAGACTGAGCGAGCGAACCCCGATTCGATCCCGGAATTCGAGCCGCTCGGCGGATCGCGGGCGCCGCGCGCCGGCGGGCTGGGCCGCTGACGCGACCCGACGGACCTACGGTCGGATCCGCCCAGCCCACAAGGCGAGCAACGACCAAGCGCCCTGGCGTCAGCCCAAGACCATGGCGGTCGCGGCCGGGGTCGGCATCACTGCGATCTCCATTGGCGCCGGAGTGGTTCGCGCACGCTCGCGCAAGCGCGACGGCGAGCTGGCCGAAAACACCGATGCGCCACAGCAGACGATCGATACGGCGAGCGGCGCGGCAGTGCCCGAGCCGACCCCGGCGGACACGTCCGAGGCCGACGTAGCTCCGTCCGCCTAGGCGGCCGACCGGCCCGTGCGCGAGTCATCTTGGCCAGAGTTTCGGATGCTCGAAGCGGCTGACGCCGACGGTGCGCGGCGGCTGACTCTGCTCGGCGAGCTGGACATCGCGGTCGTCGATGACCTGACGCTTCGACTCGAGGAGCTGCGAGTCGAGCGGGAGAAGGTCCGAGTGGACCTGTCGCGCCTGCAGTTCATCGACGGCCGGGGCTTCGCAGCCCTGCTGTACGCGGTGTGGGCCGGCCGCTCTCCGGATGGCGACCTCGTCGAGCTTGATCCGAACCTAAGCCCGGCGGTGGGGCGGCTGTTCGAGCTGCTGGAAGCCGGTCCCAAGTTCTGGCCCGGAGACGACACGGGTTAGGCGCTCACCGCCGCGGATCCGCCGTCACCGCCGCGGATCCGCCGTCCGAACGATCCTCCGGGCATCCCGCTTCGTCGAGCGGGCGGCGCGCTTTGCCATCAGCCGGGCCCCCGAGCGTGCTGTCACGCGGGCGCCCGTCCACGCCATCGAACGAGCCCGCTTGGACCGCGCGGCCTTCCACGCCAGGATGCCGGCTCCCTTGAAAAGCGCCGTGCGCGCGGACATGGGCCGTATCTACCCGCAGATCGAGTGGTTCTGTCCGCCCGTCCGGCTTCAATGTCTGAACCGGGGTCGATGCACTGACTGATCCGACCAAAGGGGAAACATTGGCTTTCATGCCGCCGGGCCTGATCCGCGCCGTAGCTGACCGGGCAAACCTCAGCGAGGCCGAAGCGGGCCGCGCCCTGTCCGCACTCGAGGAGATTCTGCTCGAGGAAGTGCTCGGCGTCGTAACCCGAAGGTTTGCCGGACTGATCCAGACCACGCTCGGCCTGGACCTGCGGTCGGCGCCTGACACCGACGCTGCTCCGCGCCGTGCCAAATCCGCACGCTCGGAGAGCACCAAGCGCGAGCTCGAACCCGTGTAAGCGGTACCTCAGAAAGCCCCGCCCCCGTGCGCTGGTCTCTCTACGGGCGGGCGCCCAACCCGGAGAGCCACTCTCGGACCCGCAACGGGCCGCTCGTGCTCGGCGCAAGCGGGGGCGTGTCATCACCCGCGGCTCGCCGGATTCCCTCGATCAACTCGTTGAGCGCTTGGGTGGAGGAGTGCCGCGGCTCCCAACCCAGCAGCTGGCGGGCTCGCGTGGTGTCCATCAGCGGCACTTCCAGTCCCAGGTCGAGCCAGCCGGGCTCCGACGGCTGGAGTCGCGCGTGAAAGGCCGCCGCGGCGAGCGCCCTGAGAGCGCGTCGAGGGATCCGCACGCGCCGGGCGTGCAATACCTGCGCGAGCTCTTGCGGGCCAATCGCCGGCTCGGCGGCGAGGTTGAAAGCCCCCCGGACATCTTTGGTCAGAGCCCGGCGAAAAGCGTCGCCGACGTCGAGCGAGTGCACGGCTTGAAACCGCAGCCCGTCGACGTCGGGAGACAGCGGGATCAATCCCGGTCGTAGTAGCTGGCGGGGCACCAACGGACCGAGGAACAGGCGGCGGATCTCGGTGGCCGCCTGCGCCTTGAAGATCAGCCCGGGCCGCATCCTCACCACGCGCAGGTCCGGCCGTTCGAGCTCCAGCGAGTCCAGCCGGCGCTCCACCTCGGCCTTGTGTCGCGAGTAGAACGACGTGCGAATGCCGTCGGTGGGCCAAGACTCGTCGACGAGCCGATCCTTCGGCCCCGGGGAATATGCGCCGACCGACGACGAGTACAGCAGCACGCGCACGCCGGCCTCGACCACCGCTCGCATCACCCTTTGTGTCCCGTCGACGTTCACGCGCCAGGTGACCGACTCATCGCGGCCCGGCTGAATCAGCCACGCCAGATCGATCACGGCGTCTGCACCGCGGAAGATCGCCTCCAGGTCGGCGGTGACGATGTCGGCGGCTACGAACTCGGTCTTGTCGAACGAGCGCTCCGGCAGTCGCCGAGCGACCCCGACGATCTGCTCGACGTGCGTCTCGTCGCGTAGCGACTCGAGCACGCTGGTTCCTACGTTGCCGGTAGCACCGATCACGATCACGCGCATCGGAGGCCCTCGCGCAGCGGCGTGTCGGGGGTGATCCGGTTGATCAGCTACCCGACGCCTTGCCGCCCTTACGACCCGCGGCCTGCTTTTGAGCCCGGTTGCCACCGCTGCCGGAGCCGCTGCTCTTCCGGCTGCGGCTGCTGCCCTGGCCGCTGCCGCTCCGCTTGCCTCCCTTGCTCGAGGCATCGGGGGTGTTGGCGATCGCGGCAGCCCGCGATTTGCTCATCCCCTTCTTGCGCAGACCTTCGTATTGCTTGTCGTCCTTCACGCTCGGCCCGTGATCCTTCGCCATGCTTCCTCCAATCGAATACTCCGATAGGCGCTGGAATACCCGCGACGGAGACGGGCAACCGTCACAATCCACTCGGTCCTGCAGGACAAGCACGAGGAGGCGACGCCCGGATGTCCCACCGCCCAAGCAGGTCGCGCCGCGGATAGCTTGTGCTCAAGCGCTACCTCCTCGGAAATCGCGAGACCGTCGCCGGGACGGTCTACGGGACGATCGTCGTACTCGCCGTGCTCGCGGCCGGCGCCCATACCTACAGGGATCACCTGTGGCGGCTGGACGCGGTCGCGGCCACGAGCGCGGTCGTCCTGTGGCTCGCCCACGTGTACTCGCACGCGCTCGGAGAAAGCCTGAAGGAGGAACGCCGCCTCGACGCGCGGGAGTTCGCCGCGATCGCCCGGCGCGAGTACGCCGTCGTGCTGGCCGCGGTCCTCCCGGTCGTGATTCTGGCTGTCGGCGCGGCCGGGGTGCTGTCGGCCGACGCTGCGATCTGGGCGGCGTTCGGGGCCGGCGTGGTGACGCTCGGCGCCCAGGGAGTCCGCTATGCCCGGCTCGAGAAGCTTTCGCTACCGGCCTCGATCGTGTCGGTCACGCTCAACCTGGCGCTGGGGCTGGCGCTGGTGGCCGCCGAGGTCGTGGTCTCCCACTGAGAGCGTCAGCCGGCCTCGCCGAGCGCGGCCCGTACCAGCTCGCGAGCGCTCCAGGCGAGGACATCCGGGATGCGCTTCGGCGGGATGTCGCTGTTGTCGCGGATCGAGACGATTGGATCGATGCCGAACAGCAGCGTCAGCGCACCGGTCAGCCGCTCGTAGGCCTCCGCGGGGATCTGTGCCTCGACGTCCGCGAGCAGCTGTGCGATGTACCCGCGCCGGCGACCCGGCCTCGTGGTGTGCTCGTGCTCGAGCGACATCCGCAGGATCGTGCGCAGCCTCGCCTCTCGTTCGATCGTCCAGACCGCGCCCCGTCTGACCGCCTCGGCCACCCGTTCCGCCGGGTCTGAGATCTCGTCGATCAGCGCCGGCAGCGACCGGATCGGCCCGCTGTCACCGAGGAACGTCGTCTCGAGCAGCAGCGCCTCCTGCGTGGGGAAGTAGCGGTAGGCGGTCGCCCGGGCCACGTCCGCTCGCCCGGCCACGTCGGCGACGGTCGGGACTCTCCCCTCCGCGAAGATCTCGTCCGCCGCCACCAGCAGCGCCCGCTTGGTTCGGCGCGTCTGACGGTCCCGGGTTCTGGGCGTGCTTGACATCCACTCAGATGGTACTCTACTCTCGTAGCAAGACATGCATCTCATTACGGGGCGTGCGTCTTATCAACTACAATGCCGCTCGACACAAGGGGGTCCGATGTACACGCAGCTTGCAGCCGACGCATGGAGCGTCGCCGCCGACGAAGGCGACAAGGTTTGGTTCACCAACACCCATATGACGCTCAAGGCCACCGCCGAGAGCACCGGGGGCGCCTATGGGCTCGTGGAGGCCCGCGCTCCCGCCGGGTTCGGACCGCCATGGCACGTTCACCGTCGAGAGGACGAGGCGTTCTGGGTGCTCGAGGGCCGGCTGACCGTGAAGTGCGGCGAACGGACGTTCACCGCAGGCCCGGGCTCGTTCACGTTCCTTCCCCGCAACATCCCCCATGGCTTCGTGGTCGAGGGCGACGAGCCCGCGCGGATCCTGTCGATGAGTGCGCCCGGTGGGCTGGAGGGGTACTTCGTGGCCGCCGGACGCGCTGCGGAGACCGACGACCTGCCGCCGATGCAGCCGGTTGATCCGGGCATGCTCGCTCGCGTCGGCGCCGACTTCGGCCTCGAGGTCCTCGGGCCACCACTGCCGCCGCAGGGCTGAGCGCTCCGCGTGCGCCTCGTCGCTACCGACGCTCGAGCGCGAGGCGCACGCCGAGTCCGACCAGCACCGCGCCGGTGAGGCGCTCGAACCGACGCCTCCACGGGCCCTCGACGAATGCCCGCTTGGCGCGGTGAACGACCAGGGCGAGCGCCGAGTACCAGATCAGATCGAAGCTCACGATCACTCCGACCATCACCAGCGCCTCGGGGAGCACCGGAGCACCGTGGGGCACGAACTGGGGGAACAGCGCCACGAAGAACACCGCCAGCTTGGGGTTCGCAAGGCTCGTCAGCAGGCCGTCGCGGAGCCCGGCGATGTCCGACCGCGATCTCGGTTCGCCGCGCCGGACGTCCGACAGCGCCCCGTGGCGCCCTCTCAGCGACAGCAGTCCCATCACGATCAGCACGGCCGCGCCGACGAGCTTGATCGCGGTGAAGGCCTCCGTCGACGCCGCCACCACGGCCGCGATCCCCGCGGCGGCGAACACGCCCCAGGTGAGCACCCCGATCGAGTTGCCGGCGGTGGTGAAGAACGCCGCCCGCCGCCCGCCGCGCGAGGCGCTGCGCACGACCAGCGCGGTCGTGGCGCCGGGCGTGATCGTCAGCAGCGCGGCGACGGGTGCGAACGTGAGCAGTGTTCTCAGCACGATCGTCTCAGTCCAATCAAAACACACCGTGCAGCGTCCCAACTAAGGTGCCCGCATGAACCTAGAGCTAGACGACAAAGTCGCCGTCGTTACCGGCGCGAGCAAGGGCATCGGCCTCGCGGTCGCACAGACGCTGGCAGCGGAGGGCGCCCGGGTGATCGCCGGAGCCAGGACCGTCGACTCGCTGTCGAGCCTGGAGCGCGTGACACCGGTGGCCATCGACCTCTCGACCGCCGACGGTCCGGGCGCGCTGGTCGGACGGGCGATCGAGCTGCACGGCCGCGTCGACGTGCTGGTCAACAACATCGGGTCGGCGCCCGTTCGCCCCGGAGGGTTTCTGAGCATCACCGATGCGGAGTTCGAGCGCTCGCTGCAGCTCAACTTCTTCGCCGCGCTGCGAGCCACGCGCGCCGCGCTGTACGACATGCGCAAACGTGGGGACGGCGTGATCGTCAACGTCGGCTCGGTCAACTCGTTCTTCGAGCCCGACGCGGGCGTGGTCGACTACGGCGCCGCCAAGGCCGCGCTGACCAACGTCGCCAAATCCCTCTCCCAGGAATTCGGGCCGGACGGGATCAGGATCACCACGGTCGCGCCCGGCCCCGTGGCCACCGACCTGTGGCTGGGTAAGGGCGGGGTCGCCGACACCCTCGGCCAGGCCACCGGCGCGGGCGCGGATGCGATCCGCCAGCAGGCGATCGCCGGAATGGCCACCGGCCGGTTCACCTCGCCGTCGGAGGTGGCATCGATCGTCGCGCTGCTCGCCTCCCCGCGAGCCGGCAACGTGACCGGCTCCAACTGGGTGATCGACGGCGGGCTGACTAAGACGACCTGACCGCCGCCGAGCGGCCAGCGCGGCCCCCATTGCTGACGAGCGTCGCCGAAACTCGATCAAACTGGTCCAAGGTGGGCCAGCTCGCGCCATCTCACTAATTCATCACCTAGTGTGACAGTGACCGTGACTACAAGGTCAGTCCACTGACCCACGGTCGTGACACGGCTTTGGCCGAGGAGTACAACTTACTTACTATCCCGGCTGGACCAGTTCACTGGTCCTAAATATAGAGCACTGACGGTACTGACAGTCCGTCGTGCAGATAGGCGGTGACCTACCATGGCGAAGCTGTGCTCTTCCTGCCGTGGCGCGGCGGCGATGGCCGCTGTTGTCTGCAGCATCTCGCTCCTCGGAGTCCTGGCCGCGCTGCCGGCCACCGCGGCGGCTGCCGCTAAACACAGCGCGGCCGCGCACCGAGCCGCGGCGAACGGCCGGCTCGTTCGCACCTCCGACGGCCCCGTCAAGGGGTTCATCAAGAGCGATGCCAACACGTTCCTCGGCATCCCCTACGCGGCCCCACCGGTGGGGCGTCTGCGCTGGCGACCGCCGCAACGACCGAACCCGTGGCGCAAGGCGCTGAAGGCCACCGCCTACGGACCGACATGTCCACAGGTGACGACCCTGGGCGTGTTTGCGGGTCCCACCAGCATCAACGAGAACTGCCTGTACCTGAACGTGTTCGCGCCGCGCCGGCCGGCCGGCTCACGCCCGGCCAAGCTGCCGGTGTTCGTCTGGATTCACGGCGGCGGTAACGTCGACGGCGAGTCCAACGACTACGACGGCAGCAAGTTGGCCAACGGCTCCCGGTACGGCGGCAAGGACACCATCGTCGTGACGATCAACTACCGGCTCGGCCTGCTCGGGTTCCTGGCCAACCCGGCACTCGACCGCGAGGGTCACGACTTCGGCAACTACGGGACGATGGACATCCAGGCGGCCCTGCGCTGGGTCAAGCGCAACATCTCGGGCTTTGGAGGCGACCCGACGGACGTCGCGCTCGGCGGCCAGTCCGCCGGCGCGTCTGAGACCGGCGCCAACGTGATCTCACCGAAGAGCAAGGGCCTGTTCGAGCGCGCGATCTTCGAGAGCTCGCCTACCTCGACGTTCCCGCCGCTGTCGCTGGCGCTGAGCCGTGGCACCGGGTTCGCGCAGGCAGCGGGTTGTGCTGGCGACGGCGCGAGAGCGGCCGCCTGCCTGCGTCACCTGACCGTGCAGCAGATCCTCCAGCTGCAGGGAACGGCGAACGCCAACGGCCCGTACGTCAACGGACCGATGGTCGACGGATCGATCATTCCGATCACCCCACAGCAGGCCTGGACCAGTGGCAACTACAACCACATGCCGATGCTCGGCGGCAACGTGAAGGACGAACAGAACTTCACGCTGGGTATCACCGAGTACTTCTCGGGTCCGCCGATGCAGCCGCTGACCGCTGCGCAGTACGAGACGGCGGTGAGCACGACGTATGGCGGCAACGCCGGTCCCGGTGGGTCGCCCCCGGCCTACCCGCCGGGCACGGCCGACAAGGTCCTGGCCGAGTACCCGGTGTCGAACTACGCGACGCCGCAGCTGGCCGACGATGCCGCGTTCACCGATCCGGGGGCATGCCGTGCCCTGCACGTGGACAACCTGGTGTCGGGCACGGTCCCCATGTACGCGTACGAGTTCGACTACCAGCACGCGCCGTACTACTTCCCGTCGATGCCGGGGTTCCAGCCATTGGCGGCTCACACCATCGACATCCAGTTCCTGTTCCCACTCTGGCACGGGGGTCAGCTCGGCGTCTCACATCCGCTCAACGCGAACGAGACGCGGCTCTCAGACCAGCTCGTGGCGGCGTGGACGAACTTCGCCTCCAAGGGGAACCCGAACCCGACCGGAAACTCACGCTGGCCGAAGTTCGCGAGCGCCAACGGTTCGATGCTGTCGGAGAACGTCCCGAGCTCCTCGACGATCAGTGCGTCTCAGTTCTCGGCCATGCACCACTGCGATTTCTGGAACGGCATCCTGGTGTACTAGCCGCATATGAATCGGTGATCGCCCTCGGGGCGATCACCCAGTTGGGTCGAGCCCGGCACGAGTCCGGGCTCGACCTGCGTCTCAGCAGAACGTGAAGCCTCAGCAGCACGACTCGGCTGCGCTATCGTCCAAGAAGCGTGCAGGACGCATCCGGTCCGCGGAAAGGGCCTCAGGCCCAGCTGTGACGACTGTTTGACGTAAACCGGTGACGGACGACTCCCGACCGGTGTGCGGACCCGCCGGAGACAGGAGTTGACATGTCCGAGCCGCGTTTTCTGCCTCCCCGTCCGGACCTGCGCCACCTGCGCGATGAGGCCAAACGGCGTCGCAAGGCGGGCGAGTTCCCGTCGCTCGCGCTCGCCCAGCTGGCGATCGCCCGCGAGCACGGCTTTCAATCATGGCCGCGACTGAAGTTTCAGGTCGAGGCGGTGACGCTCGACGCGTCGGCGCGCGCGGCGGCGCTGATCGCGTCCGCCACGTCGTCAGACCTCCGCCGTGCTCACGCGCTGCTCGACGCCGACCCGACCGTCGCGCGGCACGACCTGGCGGCCGCGTGCGTCACGGGTGAGGCCGACGACGTGGCGCGGCGGCTGGCCGTGCGGCCGGCCACGGTCAGCGAGCCGACCGGGCCGAACGGGTGGGAGCCGATCCTGTATGCCTGCTTCTCGCGGCTGCTGCGCAGCGACCCCGACCGCGCGGCGGGGATCCGCGAGGTCGTGCGGCAACTGCTCGACGCCGGGGCGAGTCCCAACGCCGCATTCATCAACGACGACAACTGGATCCAGGTCGCCCTGTATGGCGCTGCCGGCATCGCGGGCGACCCCGAGCTCACGCGGATGCTGCTCGAGGCCGGGGCGGACCCGACCGACGACCGCGAGGGTTACCACGGCAACGAGGTGCTCTACCACGCTTGTGAGTTCCCCGATCCCACCTGCGCGATGCTGGTGATCGACGCCGGCGCGCGCCAGGATCTCGTCGACTACAACCTCGGGCGGGCGCTGAACTTCCCCAACCCGGAGATGGTGGAGATGTTCTGCACCCACGGCGCCCAGGCGTCGTCGGACCATCTCCATCAGGCGGTCTGGCGCCGCCGCCCGGCGCGGACGATCTCGGCGCTGCTCGACGCGGGCGCGCCGGTCGACGCACCCGACGAACAGGGGCTCACCGCACTCCGAATCGCGGTGCGGTGGGGCGACGACGACGTCGCCGCCGCGCTTCGCAAGCGCGGGGCCGACGACGGCTCGGTCACCGACGACGACCGCGCGATCGGCCGGTTCCTGTCCGGCCACAGCGGCGCCGGGGGCGTCCCTCCGGCGGTGGTCTCATCGACGCTCGACGAGATGCTGATGATGTCCATCCACGGCGGCTACCTCGAGACAATGCGGCGGCTGCTCGACGCCGGGGCCCACATCGACGGCGGCGCCGATGTCGAGGGCGTGCCGCTCGGCCAGGCGTGCTGGCGCGGCCGGACGCAGATGGTGCGCGAACTCGTCGACCGCGGCGCCGCACTCAGCTTCCACCACGGAGGCAGCGCGATCGGCGCCGCGCTCCACGGCTCGCGCAACTGCCACCAGCCCGAGGGCGGCCCGACGATGATGCCCGTCGACGAGATCCCGACCGAGCCCTACGCGGCGATTGTCCGATTCCTGCTCGATCGGGGCGCAGTGGTGCCCGAGCGGATCGGCGACAACGGCCCGCGGGGGGCGACGGCCCTCGCAGAGCTCGGGATCGACCCCCCGCTTGACACACGGTTCGTGGAGTGACAATCAGCGTCGATCAGGGCGCGGCGACTCCGGCCACGGGCTCTCGCTCGGGTGCACGCTCGGCCCTCCGGCGCTGATCGCGCCTGCGGAAGAACTCGGCGCCCTCGATGCTGATCCGGGGCAGCAGCCGGTCGAGCCACTTCGGCATGTACCAGTTGACCTTGCCCATCAGGATCATCAGCGCCGGGACCAGCAGACACCTGACGATCGTCGCGTCGAGGATCACCGCGACGGCTAGGCCGATCCCGAACTGCTTGACGGTCGGGTCGCCGTTGAGCACGAAGCCGCCGAACACGAACACCATGATCGCCGCCGCCGCGGTGATCACCCTCGCGCTGGTGACCAGGCCCGAGACCACGCTGGACTTGTTGTCCTCGCCGGCGTGCACGTGCTCCTCGATCTGGCTGACCAGGAACACCTCGTAGTCCATCGACAGGCCGAACAGAATCGCGAACATGAACAGGGGGACGTAGGACACGATCGGGACCGAGCCGGGAAGGCCGATCAGGCCGTGCAGCCATCCGAACTGGAAGATCGCGGTCAGCACGCCGTACGCCGCCCCGATCGACAGCACGTTCATCACCGCCGCCTGGACCGGGATCACCACCGTGCGGAACGCCAGCACCAGCAGGCAGAAGCTGAGCGCGATCACGACCACGATCTGCAACAGCAGCTTGCTCGAGATGTTCGACGCCAGGTCGATGTTGCTGGCGGTGGTCCCGCCGACATCGGCCTTCATGTTCGTTCCCTTCTCGGCCTTCGGGATCACCGTCTGCCGGAGGTTGTTGACGAGGTCGGTGGTGGCGCTCTCAGCTGGTCCCTTGGTCGAAACCACGTTGAAGAACGCGGCGGTCCCGGCCTTGTCGATCTGCGTCGGGGTGACGGCCGCAACCCCCTTGGTCTGTGACACGTCCTTCTGGAGTGTCTGCAGGCGCGAATCGCTGCTGCTCGTCGCGGGCGACCCGAGTGACACGGACACGATCAGCGGCCCGTTCACCCCCGGACCGAAATTCTGCGAGATCTGGTCGTACGCTCGTCGCGCGGTGGTCGATGTCGACAACGCGGCGACGTCCTTCTGACCCAGGCTCAGCGACAGCAGCGGAATCGCCAGCGGGATCAGGATCGCCAGCGCGACGACGCCGGCGACGACCGGCCGGCTCGCCACCGCGTGGGCCCACTTCGCCCACGCGCCGTGCTTGGCGGACTCGTCATCGGGGCGGTTACGCACGCGCAGCGAATTGATGTGCGGACCGGTGATCGCGAGCATCGCCGGCAGCAGCGTCAACGCGGCCGACACTGCGACCACCACCGCGATCGCCGCCATCAGCCCCATCGTCGTCACCAGCGGGATGTCGGCCACCGCCAGCGATACGAGCGCGATCGTCACCGTGCCGCCGGCGAACGCCACCGCTCCCCCGGACGTCGCTGTCGCCCGGGCGATCGATTCGCGTAGGTCCATGCCGCTGTCGATCCCGCGGAAGTGGCGGGTCACGATGAACAGCGCGTAGTCGATCCCGACGCCGAGGCCGATCATCGTGGCCAACGTCGGTGCGACCGTTGAAACCGTGGCCACGTGGCTGAGGATCCGGATGATCGCCAGCGTCGAGGCCAGCGCCAGGATCGCGTTGAGGATCGGCAGCAGCATCGACACGACGGTTCCGAACGTGAACGTCAGGATCACCATTGCCGCGATGATTCCGATCAGCTCGCTGGACTCGGTCGCGGGCTTGGACACCTTCTGGCCGAGCTGACCGCCGGTCTCGACCTGGATCCCGGCCGCGTGCGCGGGCTTGGCGGCGGCGTTGATGATGTTCTGCGCGTCGTCCACCGACATCGCGCCGGGGCTCACCGTCGTGGTCACCGACAGATAGCCGGTGCCCTGATTCTTGCTCAGCGCCGATGCACCCTGTTGGGTGAGCGGATTGATGACCGAGGCAACGTAGTGCTGCTTGGCCACGTCCGCAGCTGCCTGGTTGACCGCGCCGGAGTACTTCGAGTCGGTCAGCTTTCCATTGGAGACGTGCAACACGATCGGACTGGACCCGTTGGCCTGGTTGGGAAACGACTTGTTCATCGCGTCGGTTGCACGCTGACTGTCGGTGCCCGGCAGCGTCAGGTTGTCGTTCGTCCTGTCACCCATTCGTTGAGAGACGGCGACCAGTGCAATCGTGGCCACCAGCCACACGGCTAGGACCGCAAATCGACGCCTGACGCAGAACTGCGCCACCCCATACAGCACACGTGCCATGACAAGCCCCTTTCCTCTCCGTCAGCGTTTGCCGCCGGTCGCGTTTGGCTTGACGGAATCCTGCGCCTGCCCCCCCACCCCCGACAAGAGGGGAACCCCGTGTGTTTCCCCTACGCTTTTCTGGTCGCTGCTCGGCTATTCGCCGATAGCCTCGGCGAGCTGGAAGCGAGACCTGATCCCAAGCTTCTGGTACGCGCTGCTGAGGTGTCGCTCGATCGTCTTCTCGGTGACGAACAGCGCTTCGGCCACTTCGCGATTCGTTCGCCCGTCGGCGGCCTGTCGGCAGACTCGCCACTCCGCTGCGGTCAGCGCGTGCGGTCCGGTCAGCTCGACCCGCGCGCGGCGGCCCGGGCCGGCCTGCAGCTCGACCCGAGCCCGTTCGGCCAGAGCCACGGCGCCACACTGGCCGGCCAGCGTCATCGCCCGCCGCTGCGCGTCGCGACCCTCGCGACGCCGGCGGACGCGGGTCAACTCCGCCCCGAGGTCGGCGAGCGCATGCGCCAACTCGAGCTGGGCGCTGCTGGGCTCGAGCAGCGAGACCGCCTCCTCGAGCAGCGGCAGGCGCTGGTCCTCGTCGAGCGACGCCGCAGCCGATCGCAGCGACATTCCGAGCGCACCAGGCGCCCCGACCCGCCGCGCGATCGCCAGCTGGTCGTGGGCCAGTTGCGTGGCCGTCTCCTGCTCGCCCAGCGAGGCCAGCGCGGGTGCGGCGAATACCCTCCAGTCGCTTGGCCATGCCACGCCCAGCGCTTGCACCCGACGGCCGCACCACAGCAGATCGTCGACGCCCTCGCGGACCTGGCCCTGGGCAATCCGCAGGCGCCCACGGGCGGTCAGGAGCTCTGACACGTGCGTGCGGTCCTCGGGGATGTCGAGCGTCTCCGCCAGCGGCAGCACCTTGGCCGCCTCGTCCACCGCTCCGCGCTCGATCGCAGCCTGTATCGCCACGGCCACGAGCTGAAGCACCGCGAAATGCGGGGGCTCGATCAGCAGGAGTCCCGTCTCGGCCTCGATCTGCGCCTCCTGAAGCTGACCTCGAGCGAGAGCGATCGCGCCGCGCTGCCCGTGGATCAGTCCCTGTCGGGCCGCATGTCCCTCGCGACGGGCTCCCTCGAACGCGATGTCCAACAGCCGCAGCGCCGGCTCGTAGCGCTCTGCCACCCGCAGGGTCTGCACCGCGAGGAAGCCGGCGTTGACCATCGTCGCGGGCGGCAGTCCCGTCGCCAGGGCGGCCTCCACCTGATCGGCGGCCTCGTCGGCGACGCCCCCACGGACCAACCGCTGCTGGGCGATGTGGATCGCTGCCACCGCCTCGAATCCGGGGCGACCCTGTGCCCGCGTCGCAAACTGCCGTAGATGGCCCTCGAGACCTCCGCGCAGCCGGGGCACGGCGGCGGCCACCGTCAACAGGTCGGACCCGAGCTCGAGCGACCGCTCCGGGTGGTCGGGCGCGAGCTCTTCGCTCAGCGACCGCAGTTCATCGACGGCTGACTCCGCCGAGCCCCCGCCCGAGACGATCGCGCACCGAGCGAGCCAGGAGGCGGCCTCCGCCCGGGTCTCCACGTCCGCGCCCGATGCCACTGCGGCACGGAGGTGTTGCTCGGCCGATTCGAAGTCCATCGCGGCCACCTCGTAGCGACCGAGCTGACCGAGGATCTCGCCCCGCTCCTGCTCCGCGGGCGATTCCTCGAGCGCGCGGCGCAGGCGCACGGCTGCCGCGCGCGGGGCGCCGCGACGCGCCGCCGCGTTCGCCGCGGACCTCAGCGTTGTGACCCTTCCCGGATCGCCGGCCGGTGCGCTCAGCAAAAGGTGGGCGGTGATCCGCTCCGACGAGGCGCCCTCCCGAGTCAATGCGTCGGCCGCCGCCGCGTGGCGCGCCTGACGCTCGCCCGGGGCGAGATCCTCATACAGGGCGGCGCGCACGATCGGATGCACGAACCCAAGCCGTTCGCCATCGATGAAGATGTCGGCGCGGACCAGGTCATCTGCGGCCGCCCGGGCCGCATCCTCGCTCAGCCCCGAGACCCTGCCGGCAAGCGCGACCGGAGTGTCGTCGCCGAGCACCGCAACCGCTGTCGCCAGCTCGCTCGCCGACGGTCCCAGTGTCGCCAGCCGGTGCAGAACGAACCTGCTGACCGCGGCGGGGCCGACCGCCTGCACCTGGTTGGCCGCGTCCGCCGAGGGCGCGATCCCAGCCGCGTGGAGGGCCCGAAGCAGCTCACGCAGGAACAGCGGATTGCCGCCGGTGGCGGCGTGGCACGAACGGCAGAACTCCTCGGCCGCATCGTTCCCCAGCCGCTCCTTGGTCATGGCCTCGGCGGCTGACTCGCTCAGCGGCCGCGGATACAGCGCCACCGCCGCGGGACGTGAGCTCAACTGCGCCCAAACCGAGCTAGACGCGTCGGCCGCGGGGTCGGGCGGACGGCCGGCCAACACCATCGCCACCGGTAGACCCTCAATTCGCTGCGCCAAGTACGCCAGAAACCGCAGCGATTCCGGGTCGGCCCACTGGCAGTCGTCGACCAGCACCGCCAGTGGCGCCCGATCGGCCAGGTTGACGACCAACCAGTACAGGCTGTGCAGCGCCTCGAAGCCGCCGTCGGCGCCGGCCGCAGGGCCCTCCTCGGGCTCGAACAGCTGCGCCGCCGGACCGGCCCCTCCAGCGAACAGGTCGCCGCCGTCGGGCGCCTGGGTGATCACCGCCTCCAACAGCTGGCGCACGACGCCGAACGCGAATGGCTGCTCCAGCTCTGACCCCCGGCCCTCGAGCGGCTTGGCGCCCGCCAGCTCGGCGGCGGCGCGCGCCTCGCGCATGAGCCCGGTCTTGCCGACCCCGGCAGGGCCCTCTACAAGGGTCAGCGTCCCCTCGCCGGCGCTGGCACGGTCGAGAGCTTCGCGAAACGCCCCGAGCTCGCGCTCACGCTCGCGTAAAGCTGCGACTCCACTGAGCGCCACGGCATGACGATACACCGCCGGACGGCCGGCGGGGCGGGTCGAAACCCGCGGGAAAACCTTGGGGAATCCTCCCTTGTGGCGACGCTCGGTCCGGCCGATCATCCGGCCCGATGGAAAGCATCACTGAGCTCAACAAACGCAAGGTCCTGCTGTTCGTCGAAGCCGTGTGGAACGCCGGACGGCTCGAGCTGATCGAGCAGCTGGTAGCCGCCGACTATGTCGGTCACGCTCCGTCGCTCGACCCGGCCGTGATCGGGCCCGAGGGGGTGCGCCGGCTCGTGTCCAGCCACCGCGCGGCCCACCCCGACCTGTACATCAAGATCGAGGACCAGATCGCCGAGGATGACCGGGTCGTGAGCCGCTGGTGCGCGACCACCGCCGGCAGCCCGCTGGCCCGCGCCGCGCTCGCCGAGCCGGCCCCGTGTTGCGCTGGGATCACGATCATCCGGCTGCTGGCCGGCAAGCAGGTCGACGAGCACACCCAGTACACCCGGCTGCCGCCGTCCGGCCGGACGGGCGACCGGACGCGCTCTGGCGAGCAGGTCGTGAACGGCTGACGACGCGAGACTGGCGACCCAGGTCGCTTGACCTGAGCGGCGGGCGTACGTACGGTCACACCCGGGAGCCGCGGATGCGCATGGTTCAACAGACAAGGCGCCGGTTTCGCACGCTCGGCGCGGGTGCGGTCGCATCCTCAGCGATAGCGATCGCGGTCGTCGCGTCCGTGCTCAGCGCTGCGCAGCCGGCCGCCGCGCGGCCGCCGGTTCCGATCGCTCAATCGGCCGACCGCTACACGCCGTTGGTGATGTCGGTGTTCGCGCCGCCCCGCTGGTTCAAGGGCGCGGACGGCAGGTTTCACCTCGTCTACGAGCTGACGCTGACCAACGGCTTCCCCGTACCGATTACGGTGCGCTCGATCTCGGTCCTCGACCCCAAACGCGGCGTGACCCTCCAACGTCTCAGTGGCGCGCAGTTGACCGCGTCGATGTCGCTGCTGTCGCTTCCGAGTGACCCCACGACCGCGGTGCCGGCCTCCGGCGTGGGCGTGATCTGGTTCGAGGTCGTCGTGCGCGGGCGACGCAGCCTGCCGTCGCGGATCGTGCACCGCCTCACGGTGACGGTGCCGCCCGGGCATCCGGTGCCGAGCACGATCACCTCTCGCGGCGGAGCCGCTCGGGTCGATCTCCGGGCGCCGGTGGTGATCGGACCGCCGTTGCGGGGCGCGGGCTGGATTGCACTCGGCAGCTGCTGCGACGGTCCGCATCGTCGTTCGATCCAACCCGTCAACGGCAAGCTGTACCTGGGCCAGCGCTTCGCGGTCGACTGGAACGGGATCGACGCTAAACGCCGGTTCGTCGTCGGCAACCCCGATCTGAACCGGAGCTGGGTGTTCTACGGAAAGCCGGTGCTGGCCGTCGCCAGCGCGAAGGTCGTGGCCGCCGTCGATCGCTTCGCCGATCAGACTCCCAACCATCCGCGGCCGGTGACGCTCCAGCAGGCGGACGGCAACTACGTGATCCTGTCGCTCGGCCACGGGCGGTTCGCGTTCTACGCGCACCTCAAGCCACATAGCATCCGGGTCCATCCCGGTCAGCGGGTGCGCCGCGGCCAGGTGATCGGGCGGCTCGGCAACTCGGGCAGTTCGTCCGGACCCCACCTCCATTTCCAGCTGATGGACCGGCCTTCGGCGCTGGCATCAGACGGTCTCCCGTTTGTATTCGCCCGATTCCGGTTCGACGGCCGGATCCCGCCGCTCGACGCATCGCTGCAGACGACGGTCAACGCCGGTCGCCCGGTTCCGGTCGACCGCGCGGGCGCGGAACGGCGTGTCGACGAGTTCCCGCTGGGCCGAGACGTGGTGAGCTTCGCCGGTCGCTAGACCGGCCGTGAGCACGTGCGCAGCGCGGGTTCTACTCGACCGTGTGGTAGGCCAGGTACACGACGCCGTTGTCGTAGGCAGCTTCTCGGGCGAGCTTGAAGCTGCGGGTGATGCCGGTCTCGGCGAAGAGCCGCCGACCGGAACCCATGGCCAGTGGGTATGTGAACAGGTGCAGTTCGTCCGCGAGGCGGTCGGCGAGCAGAGCCTGCACCAGGGTGCCGCTGCCGCTTACGTAGAGATTGCCGGGCGTCTCAGCCTTCAGCTCCCTGATCCGCTCCGGGTCATACTGACCGACGATTCGGGAGTTGTTCCAGCCCGCATCCTTGGCCGTGCGCGAGATCACGTACTTCGGCGACTCGTTCATAAACGGGGCCCCCGGGTCGTCCTCGGCGGTGCGTCCTGCCCATGTCGCGGCGAACATCTCGTAGGTTTTCCGGCCCAACAGCAGGCCTTGGCACGAGCTCATGATCTCGCCGATGGCCTGGCCCATCTTCGGATCAAACGCGTAGTCCCTTGTCCACGCCGGATCCTCCATCACACCATCGAGCGTGATGAACTCGTGCACCAAGATCTTGCCCATCGTCCGTCTCCTTCGGTTGGTCTCGCGGCAGGTTGTTACCTCCCACCCAAGCAACGAACGGCGCCCACTCCCGATCGACACGCACACCAAGATCGACAACACCCCAGGCGCGCTCGGCGGCTTCTCCGTCCACGGGTCAGCAGTCCTGTCGTCGCCCGGCCGCGGCGGTCATCGGGGGTCGCGGGGGTCCGCCCGTGACTCGGGTTTGGGCTCGCTGCGGCACGGAAATCCTCGAGGTGTGGCGTAGTCAGTGACTTCCGTCTGAGCCTACGCACGCAATGCGAGCTTTCCTGGGAGGAGGCGCAATGAGGTGGCAGCGGATGGCGGTGGTGGCCGTGGCCGTGATGGTGAGCGCTCTCTGTGCCGCGACTGCGGCCGAGGCGGCCGATCAGCCGGTCGCGGCTTGTCCAGCGGGCAAAGTCTCACTCGAGGTGGCGCGCGCGGCCCGGGGCAGCTTCGCGCTCGGGCCGTTCGAAGTGGTGATCGACGCCGCCGGATTGCGCGTGGAGTCGGCCGGACGCGTCCTGTGGTCGTCGGTCTCACACCAGCCGTTCGTGGGGGCCGGCCAGGGGTCGACACAGTTCACGGACGGCGGCGGGTTCTATCAGGTGCAGGCTGGGTTTTCCCACTGTTGGCGGCGACAGACGGTCACCCACGCGGTCGTGCGCCGGAACTCGCTGCGGGTCACCGGAACGCTCGGGACAGGCGCGCGCTTCGGGATCGTGTTTGACGCGGCGTCGAGCGTCCGCCTGGCGATGACGGTGCACGTCAGCGCTCCAGGTGCGACCACGGTCCTGCTGACGGCGGCATCTCCGCGTCGTGACGCGGTCCACGGCTTCGGTGAGATGACACGATGGAATCTCAAGGGCGGGATCGTGCCGATCCTCACCCGCGAGCAGGGAGTCGGGCGAGGAGAGCCCGGCGTCACCCAGGCCGAAAACCAGCTCACTCCGCCGCAGGGCGGCGCCTACAACACCACCTACGCGGTGGTCCCGCAATACCTCACGAGCAGCGACCGCGGGTTCTTCTGGACCGACGACCAGTACGGCGTGTTCGACCTGACCCGGCGCGATCGCATCAGGAGTCAGCTGTGGGCGCCCACGGTACACGGCCAGATCCTGCTCGGCGATACCCCGACCCAGCTGATCGGCGCGTACACCCAGTACGCCGGGCGGATGAAGCCGTTGCCGCACTGGGTCGACCGCGGCGCGATCGTGGGGATTCAGGGCGGGACCGACACCGTACTGGCGCGAGTGGCGGCGCTGCGCGCCGCGGGCGTGCCGCTCGCCGGCGTATGGCTGCAGGACTGGGTGGGACAGCGCACGACCTCGTTCGGCAGCCGCCTGCTGTGGAACTGGACGCTCAACCCCGACCACTACCCAAACTGGAACGGGATGGTGGCGCAGCTCGCCCGTGAGGGCATTCGCGTCCTCACCTACGTCAACCCGATGCTCACCAACAGCGGCGTGCCGGCAAACGAGCCAAACCTGTTCGCCCAAGCGGCGGCGGGCGGGTATCTGGTGAGAAACTCCGATGGCTCGCCGTATCTGATCGACCAGGGCGGGTTCTCGTCCGGGCTCGTCGACCTCTCCAATCCGGCGGCCCGGCAGTGGATGGTTGGAGTACTCCGGATCATGGCCCGTACGTACGGGGCCAGCGGATGGATGGCCGACTTCGGTGAGCAGACGCCGTTCGACGGCGTGTTCGCGTCCGGGTCAGGGGCGCAATGGCACAACCGTTATCCCGACGCGTGGGCCGAGGTTCAGGCCGCGGCCCTGCGGGGGACCGACGTGGTCGACTTTCATCGCTCGGCGTTCACCACCAGCCCGCGCTCGGCCCGACTGTTCTGGATGGGTGATCAGCTGGTGGACTGGAGCTCGCAGGATGGCATGCGGTCCGCGCTCACGGGCATGCTGTCGGGCGGGCTGTCAGGGTTCGCGCTCAACCACTCCGACACCGGCGGATACACCACGCTGGCGACTCCGCTCGTCGGCCGCACGGCCGAGCTGCTCGAACGGTGGTCGGAGATGAACGCGTTCGGGGGAGCGATGCTCCGGACGCATGAGGGCAATCGACCTCAGCTGAACATCCAGCCGTATTCGACCGCGGCCGTCGCGCGTGCGTTCGCCGTGTGGGGGCGAGTGTTCCGGGCGCTCGGTCCCTACCGGCAGGAGCTGGAGCGCGAGTCCGCCACCGACGGTACGCCGATCGTTCGACCGATGTGGCTCAGCGATGCGCGATTGGAGTCGGCCACGGCTCAATTCACGCTGGGCTCGGACATCCTGGTGGCGCCGACGTTCGCGCCCGGGGTCACCCGAACCCGCGTTCACCTGCCGCCGGGACGCTGGGTCCATGTGTGGACCGGCCGGGTGTACACCGGGCCACGGGCCGTGACCGTATCGTCGCCGCTCGGGCGCCCCGCGGTGTTCACCCGGCCCGGGCCACTGCGGCGCATCATCGTCAAGGCCGCCCGGGGCTGAGCCGTTCCCGTGGCACCGCGTCGTGCGACGCCGCCGCGCCGCTGATGCGCTCCGCGGCTTCGATCACGGAGGCCCTGTGTCGGGCGATCAGGCGCCGGCTGGTGGGTTCCTGTCCGAGGCTCGCCAACAGGTCGGGCGCGCTGAGGTGCCAGGCGTTGGCCAGCCCGATCATGAGGATGATCAAGTCGACGGCCGGGATCGCGTGCGCCCGACCGCCGGACTGCGGACGGTCGCGAATGGACTTGAGGTGCTCGAGGAAGCCGTCGGCGATCCGGGGTCCCGCCTGGGGTCGCTCCAGTCGTTGCCAGCTCAGCATACGCACCGCTTCCGGGTGGGCCTGTAGGTAGTCGAACAGCTCGGCGGCGTAGCGGGGCAGGTCAGTCTCGCGCAGCGGCACTGCGTCGATCAGCTGGCCCACGACGAGCTCGACGGCGGCGTCGAACAGCCCTTCCTTGTTGGTGAAATAGTCATAGATGGCGCGCTTGTTGGCCTTCGCCGCGGCGGCGATCCGGTCCACCCGCGCCCCGGCGAGCCCGAGAGCCGCGAACTCGGCAATCGCAGCTTTCAGCAGGCGCTGACGGGTTGCCGCGGCGTCGTACGGCATGCGGGGATGATACCGAACGAACCAGATGGATCGAATTGCTAGGATCGTGACAGAGCGAACCGTCTAGTTCGAAATCTGGCGATGGGAGGCAGTCAATGCAACGGCGAACGCTTGGACAGCAAGGGCTTGTGACCTCGGCGATCGGCCTCGGCACGATGGGGATGACGATGGCCTATGGCGCCGCCGACGAGACCGGCGGGGTCGCCACCATCCGTCGAGCACACGAGCTGGGGGTCACGTTGATCGACACCGCCGAGCTCTACGGCGGCGGCAGCGGGTCAAACGAGCAGCTCGTCGGCCGCGCGGTCGAGGGTTTTCGCGATGACATGGTGCTGGCCACGAAGTTCGGATTCGTGCTCCCACGCACGGACTCGATGCCCCGCGAATACGACTCGCGCCCCGTCCACATCCGGGCGGTGACCGAGAACAGCTTGCGCTACCTCGGGACCGACCACATCGACGTGCTGTATCAGCATCGTGTGGACCCGGACGTACCGATCGAGGAGGTGGCCGGGGCGGTCGGCGAGCTGATCGACGAGGGCAAGGTCCGGTACTTCGGGCTCAGCGAGGCCGGCCCGGACGTCATTCGCCGTGCGCATGCGGTCCAGCCCGTATCGGTGTTGCAGACCGAGTACTCGATCTTCGAGCGGGCTGTCGAAGCCGACGTCTTGCCGGCGATCCGAGAGCTGGGGATCGGGTTCGTGGCCTACTCGCCGCTGGGACGCGGGTTCCTCACCTCAGCGGTCAAGCCAGCCGCGCAATACCCGGACGACGACATGCGCAGCTGGGATGAGCGCTGGCAGCCCGGCAACTACGAGCGCAACATCGAAGCGATCAGCCAGCTGAGCGAGCTGGCGGCCGCAAAGGACATCAAGGTCACCCAGCTGGCGCTCGCCTGGCTGCTGGCCCAAGGGACCGACATCGTTCCGATCCCGGGGACGCGCAGTCCCGACCGGCTCGCCGAGAACGTCGCGGCGGCCGATGTCGAGCTCACCGGCGCCGACCTGGCGCGGATCTCGGAGATCGTCCCGACTGGCGCTTACGGCAGTCGCTACCCGCGGGCGATGCTGCCGCAATGGTGACCCGGCTACGTAGTTAGCGACTAACCTGAACAGCGTGTGCAGTAAAGTCTTCATCGTGCTGCAGGCAGCGGGATCGCGGATAGTCCGATGAAGGGACGAGTGCTGGTCGCCGGCGCCACCGGCTTCATCGGTGGGCGGCTCGCTCGGCGGCTGGCAGCGGGTGGATGGGACGTCCGGTGCCTGGTCCGAGACCGCAATGCCCCGTCAGCGCGGTCGCTCGAGGACGACGGGTTCGCGCTGCATGAGGGCGATGTTCTGCGGCCCGAGTCAGTGCGCGGCGCCGGCCGGGGGATCGACGCGGCGTACTACCTCGTGCATTCGATGGGGCGCGGCGGCCCCAAGGACTTCGAGGCCGCTGAGCTGGCCGCGGCGTCGGGGTTCGGCGAACGGATGCGCCAGGAGGGGGTCGAGCGCGTCGTGTATCTAGGTGGACTCGGCGACCGGCCTCGTTCACGGCACCTACGCAGCCGCCAACAGACCGCGATCGCGCTGCGCCGCGCCGGGCCTCCACTGACCTACTTCCGCGCGGGGATGGTGGTCGGACCGCAGAGCGAGTCCTACCGGACACTGCGGTTCCTGGTCCAACGACTGCCGGCGATGATCGCCCCGGCGTGGCTGAAGAACGCCACCCAGCCGATCTCAATCGAAGATTCGCTCGCGTATCTCGCCGCGGCGCTCGATGTCGCGGATACGCAGGACCGAGAGATTCAGATCGGAGGACCCGACGTGCTCGCCTACGGAGAGATGCTCGACCGGATGGCGGTCGTGCTAGGCCTGGCGCGCCGTCCACGGCTGCCGGTGCCGGTAATCACGCCCTGGCTGTCGTCATTGTGGATCGGGTTGGTGACGCCGGTCGACGTCGGCATCGCCCGGCCGCTGATCGAGGGCCTAGCCACGCCCACCGTCGTTACCGACCCATCGGGCATGCGGCTGTTCGACATCGACCCGATCGGGTTCGACGAGGCGCTCCGACGCGCCGTCGATGAGGACCCCGAGCTCAAGCCCGCACGCGGCGCCGGACGCCTCCGCTCGACCCCGCGGGCTCAACGATGACAACAGCACCGTCACCGACGAGGAGTCCACCGAACGGCTGACCTTTGCTCATGCTTTGTCGGCGCCGCCCGGCCGCCAGCTTGTCTAGTCGCCGGCGGTCGGGCGTACTCGGCGATCGACGGGACCGGGAAGACGATCGCGAGCTTGTGCGCCTACCGTTGAAGCTACCCAGGGACAGCCGGTCTCAAAGCTGCTGACCCGCGGCGACAAGGCCGACTCGGTCGGCTCGCAATCTACAGGTCAAGCGGAGTCCTCCCGACGCCATGCGAGGCCGTCGAGTACGACCGCGACAAGTCGCTCAGCGCGTTCCTCAGACAGCGGTTCGTGCCAGAGAAACCCCAGGAGCGGCCAGACGTCTTCGGCATCTACGTCGCCACGCAGCTCGCCGGCCCGCGTGCCTGCGTCGAGTAGCGACTGAATCGCGTCGAGCACGCGGGGGCGCCAGCGCTCCGAGATCTCGCGACGCGTGGCCGCAGCGAGCACGATCTGCGAGACGCCGCGCTTGAGTCGGCCGTAGGCGGCCAAGTCCATGAGCCATCGCCGCAGTGCCTCGAGCGGGGGATGGTCGACCGACAGGGCTGCGGCGGCTGCGATGAGGCGTTCCACGTCGACGAAGTAGACGGCGAGCACAAGCTGCTCGCGGTTCCGGAAGTGCCGATACAGCGTCCCCTGCCCCACGGCCGCCTGCCGAGCGATGGCCTGCATCGTCACCGAGCCGGGGTCATCCGCGTCGGTGAGGGCCGACCGGGCGGCGGCGAGGATCCGCTCCCGGTTGCGAGCCGCGTCGGCGCGCCGGGGCGAGGCGGGAACCGGAGTGGACAGCTGACCGCTACCGTCGCTAACCGGACACATGTCCGGATAATCGTATCCACCCGCGGAGGAGAGGACATGAGCAACCAGAGCCGGGTCATCGCGATCACCGGGGCGAGCTCCGGCATCGGGGCCGCCACGGCAAGGCGGCTCGCTGCCGACGGCGATCGGGTCGTGCTCGCGGCCCGGCGCTGGGATGTGCTTTCGCGCATCGTGGCCGAGATCGAGGCCGACGGGGGACACGCCAGCGCCTGCGCAGTCGACGTCACCCGTGCTGGTGACCTCAGACACCTGGTCGAGGTTGCGGTCGCGGAGTATGGCCGTCTGGACGCGCTCGTCGCCAGCGCGGGGGTGGCCACCGTCGCGCCCCTGGCCGACGGGACCGCCGCTGACTGGGACGCGATGATCGACGTCAACCTCCGCGGCGTACTGCACGGCATCGCCGCCGCGTTGCCGACCTTTCGGGCCCAAGGGTCCGGTCAGTTCGTGACCGTCACCTCGACCGCGGCGGCCAAGTGGGTTCCCGGGCAAGCGGTGTACGCCGCCACCAAAGCGGCCGTTCGCGCGCTGTGCGAAGTTCTGCGCCAAGAGGCCGGACCGGAGATCCGCGCCGCCATCGTCTGCCCGGGGGCGACCGCCACCGAGTTCACGACCAACCCCGAGCTGCGCGACCAGCTGGCGGCGATCGCGATGCAACCAGAGGCCGTCGCGGAGGCGATCGTCTACGCGCTGGCGCAGCCGCCTGACGTCAACGTCGGCGAGATCGTGCTGCGTTCCGCCCAGCAACTCTGACGGTCCGCGCTGCGAGGGGTCGGCGCTGGGTGTGTGTAATCTCGCCTCACATTCGGCCGTGCCAGGCGGATGTATCACCGCAGGGCGGGTCTCAGAACCGTCTCGGTCCAGTCGCGGAGGCTCGTCGGCGTGCGTTCGGCGGAGGCGACCTCGGCGTCGTAGATGCCGTCGTCTTGCGCCCGGACCATCTCCGTGTAGGCCTGGGCCGAGCTGTCGCTGAAGCCGTAGCCGGTCAGCGTATGCGCGAACTCTTCGAGGGGGACGTGGGTGAGGCCGACTGGCCACTCGAGCGTGTCGGAGAGCACGTCGGCGATGCCGCGCGGCGTCAGGTCGTCCGGCCCGACCACGCAGACGCCCTCCCGTCCGCTCCAGGCGCGGTCGCGCAGCAGGTCGGCGGCGATGGCGGCGATGTCTCGGGTGGCGCAGGTCGCGAGCGGACGGTCGGGGTCGTTGGGGAGCGCCAGTGTGCCGTTCCGGAGCGCGTCGGCTTGGCTGAGCAGGTTCTCCATGTAGTACGGCATCCGCAGGATGCGCAGTTCGGCTGCGGTCTGTTCGAGCAATGCCTCCATGTCAAACGCCGCGGTGAGCAGACCAGCTTGGGCCGGGTAGTCGCGACCGAGGCTCGAGACGGCGACGACGCGCCGGACGCCGTGGCGCTCGATCGCCGTGCAGGCCGGAGCGGTGAACTCGCGGTAGTAGGCGACCTGGTCGGCAGCTCGCGGGTTCGGGGGCACGAGCCAGAACAGCGCGTCCGCGCCCTCGAGAGCCCGGTCGACGACGTCGGGATCATCGTGGCTGCCTTCGATCACCTCGACGCCGCTGCGATAGCGGTCGTCCAGCTTGTCCGGCGTCCGCGCGATCGCGCGAAGTTGCTCGCCAGCGCCAACGAGCAGGTCGAGGAGGCGCCCGCCGACATGGCCGGTAGGGGTGGTGATAACGATCATCGCTCAGCGGACCGGGCCGTGGCGGTCGGGGTCCTGGGTGCGCTCCAGTGAGCCCATGCCGCTGCTCACGTTGACCACCCGCGGGGAGTCAGAGCGCCGGAGCAGCGGCAGGAATGCGTGGGTGACGCGCACGACGCCAGCGACGTTGACGTCGAAGATCCCGGCGGCGTCGGCGCCGGTGAGCTCGTCGGCCGCGGACTGTGAGCCGCCGATCCCAGCGTTGTTGATGAGGACGTCGATGCGGCCCTCGTGGGACTCGACGTCCAGGGCGGCGCGGGCGACGGACGCGTCGTCGGTGACGTCGATGGCCACGAACCGGGCGCCGAGCCGGTCCGCGGCGGCCTGGCCCCGCTCGGGGTCGCGCGCGCCGACGAGGACGGCGTGTCCTGCCTCGGCGAGCCGCCGAGCGGTTTCGTAGCCCAAGCCCTTGTTGGCTCCGGTGATGATGTGATGGTCATGGGTTCAGGCTTCCATCGTCGCGAACAAGTAATCGGTGACTGTGCAGCGGTGGGACCAGCGATACCACCCTCGAGTGCGTGTCGACGTGTTCCCTGGGGAAGACTGAACCCGTGATCATCGAGGACACCAGCCTGGGTGGGACGCTGCGCGTTTGGCGCGACCGGCTTAGCCCCGGCGCCGTCGGTCGGCCCGTCGGTCGCTCGCGACGCGCCGTGGGGCTGCGACGCGAGGAGCTCGCCGACCTCGCCGGGATCTCGGTCGATTACGTCGTGCGCCTCGAGCAGGGCCGGGCACCGCCCCGTCCGAGCAGGTCGTGAGCGCGCTGGGGTGAGCGCTCCAGCTCAGCCGCGCCGAACGTGACCACCTGTACGCCCTGGCCGGCCTGCGCCCACCCGGCGACCGGGTCGTCAGTGACCATATCCCGCCGGGCGTGCAGCGCCTGCTGACACGGCTGGGTGAGATCCCCGTCGCCGTGTCCGCCGCGGACTGGCGGATCGTGTGGTGGAACCGCAGCTGGGCGGCGCTGCTCGGTGATCCGGCTCAGGTCGCACCGGACGACCGCAGCCTCGTCAAGACGCGCTTCCCCGTGCCCGGCGGCAAAGGACGGACCGCGGCGTGGCCGGTCCACTCCGAGAACCAGGACGCCACCGACCGCGCCATCGTCGCTGACCTGCGCCGCGCCAGCGCCCGCTATCCCGAGGACCGCCGCCTAGCCGAACTGCTGCGGCGGACGATCGCCGGCAACGCTCGCTTCGCTGAGCTGTGGCACACCGGCGCCGTCGGCGAGCACATAACCGACCGCAAAACGATCGAGCATCCGACCGTCGGCGACATCACCGTCGACTGCGACGTGCTCTCCGCCGGTGACGGCGATCTCAGGATCATCGCCATGACCGCACCGCCCGGCAGCGAGGACGCCAGCAAGATCGCGCTGGCGCGGGTCGTCCCCACGCGGGTGTAGAGCTCGAGCCGAGAGCTCTGACGCGACTGTTGGCCGCCGAGGGCGAGTCACCGCTGCGTAGTCACAAGCACTAGCTGGGCTGGAGGTCGCGTTAGGACCGTCGGGCCGCTGATGACGGACTGCGGCTACTCCACGAGCTCAACAACCCGCTCGGGTTCTACACCTAGGCACGCGTGTGGATGCCGTGCTCTGCTCACGCATCTAGCGAGCTCGGGTGGGGTCGTCGTAGGGGTCGGAGCCGATCTTGCGTCCCTGGGTGGGGTCGTCGTAGGGGTCGGAGCCGATCTTGCGTCCCTGGGTGGGGTCGAAGGAATGAGCGTCGAACTTTTCCCACGTCGCTTGAGTCGGTGCTCGGCCAAGGGGTGGCGATTCTTCGCTTTCGGTGTGGTCGGGCTTGAGGTCGCGAGTGACGGTGGTTGTCATGGTGTTTCGTCTCCGTGGGGAGTTTGGGGTTGTTCAACGGTTCGAGCTGCTGAGCTGCGAGCCGGGATGACCGTCTGCACTAGGCCTGTGACCACGTCGTAGACGTGCCCGGAGACGGTGACGCGCGGCGAGATGGCGGGTGCGGAGCGGAGGCGCTCGACGTCGCGGGTGACGGTCGCCGCGGGGTCGAGGACGGCGTGCTCGCGCAGGGTCGACTCCTCGGCGCCGATCCGCTGCGCGTAGCGGCGGCGGAAGGTGTCCTGGGCCAGCGCGCCGGTTCCGCACTGCGTGTGGTGGATCACGGCGATCTCGAACAGCGGGCCGTCGGGCAGAACGTCCTCGGCTAGCTGGCCGATGAACGCGACATCGTTGATCACCTCGGGGGTGACCCGCCCGCCGACGTTGCGGATGACCATCGCGTCGCTGAGGCCGAGGCCGAGAAAGTGCGCGGGGTCGACACGCGGATCGAGGCAGGTGATCACGAACAGGCGCAGGGTCGGGAAGACGACGGCACCGTGGTGGCCACCAGCAGCGGCGAAGGCGCGGTTGCGCTCCAGCGCGGCGTCGAAGTTGGCGGAGCCCGGCTGGCCCGGGCTGGCCAGTTCAAACCCGCTCGCCCGGCCGACCCCGGAGCCAGCGGCGGTGACGCGGGGGGTGAGTTTCTGGTTGCTCATGGTGTTCTGCTTCCTGTCGCTTGGGGTGGGGTCAGCTGTGCGCTACGGCGGTGGCGGGCGTGTCCAGTGCCGGCACCGGTGGTGTGTCGTCGCGGCTGGTCGTCGGTTGGGCGGGCAGCAGCGCCAGCGCCATCACGGCGCCTGCGGCGGCGACGCCTGCGGCGACGTAGTTGGCGGCGTGGAAGCCCTGGAAGAAGGCCGAGTTGGCGCCGTTGTGGATGGCTGACGCGAGCAGCGGATGGCCGGCGTGGGTCAGCTTGCCTGCGACTGTGAGTGCGGCACCGAGGGATGCATGCGCGGTCTTCGCGTCACTGGCAGGCAACCCGCCGGGGAGCGCGCCGGTGAGCCGGCTGGCGTACAGAGACGCGTAAACGCTGCCGATCACGGCGACGCCGAGGGTGCCGCCCAAGAGGCGGGTGGCGTCGTTGACCGCCGAGCCGACGCCGGCCTTGGCTTTCGGGACGACGCCCATGATCGCCTCGGTCGCGGGCGCGCTGGTGAGGCCCATCCCGGTCCCGAGCACGACCATCTGGGCAGCGATCGTCCCGTAGCCGGTCGTGACTGATGAAGTCGACACCCATAGGTAGAACGCGGCCATCGAGAACAGTCCGGAGGCAACGATCAGCTTCGTGCCGAACCGGACGGCCAGTTTGGTGCCGAGGATCGAGGAGATCGCGACGAATGAGGCAACTGGCAGCAGCCGCACGCCAGTCGACAGCGGGCCGTAGCCCTTGAGGAACTGAAACATCTGGGTGGCCAGGAAGATGAACCCGGATAGCGCGAAGAACGAGATCGCTACCGAGGCGCTGGCGGCGGTGAACCGCGGGTTCCCGAACAGGCTCACGTCGACCATCGGCTCCTCCGTGCGCCGCTCCCAGGTCACGAACGCCGCCGCCAGCGCTACCGTCAGCGCGAAGCTGCCGAGCGTCCGGGCGCTGCCCCAACCGTGGTTCGGGGCCTCGATGATCGTGTAGACGAGCAGCCCGATTGTCGCGGTCGAAAGCGCGAACCCGGCCCGGTCGGTGCGGGGCGCGTGCGGGTCACGCGAGGTCGGAACGTAACGGGCGGCCAGGACACCGGCGCCGGCGGCGATCGGCACCATCGCGAAGAAGATGCTGCGCCAGTCCGAGAGCTCGAGCAGCCAGCCGCCGACGATCGGCCCCAGCGCGATCGCCACGCCCGTGACCGCGCCCCACAACCCGATCGCCCGGGCGCGCTCGCCCCGCTCGGTGAACACGTTCGTGATCAGCGACAGCGTCGACGGGAACACCATCGCCGCGCCGACGCCCATCACCGCACGCGCGGCGATCAGCGCGCCGGCGCTGTCGGTCAGCCCGCCAGCCAGGCTCGCAAGGCCGAAGACCGACAGGCCGGCGAGCAGCATCCCCTTGCGACCGAACCGGTCAGACAGGCTGCCCACGGCCAGCACCGAGCCGGCGAACAGCAAGTTGAAAGCGTCAACGACCCACTGCAGCTGCGAGTCCGACGCGTGCAGCTGGCGTACGAGCGACGGTAACGCGACGTTGACGATCGTCGTATCGAGATTGATCACAAACGCCGCCAGCAGCAGCGAGATCAGGATCAGGGGCCTGCGGTTCATGGCTGTCCTCGTTCGTGGCTAGCTTGCGTCATGCAAGGCAACCTACGCACAACTCTGGCTTTTGTCAAGCAAGTTAGCTACGATACGAGCGTGCTCCAACGCGACTACCCAGACCAGGTCTGCTCGATCGCCCGATCACTAGAGGTCGTCGGGGAGCGCTGGACGCTGCTGATCCTCCGCGACGCCCTCGTCGGCCTAACGCGGTTCGAGGAGTTCCAACAAAAGCTCGGGATCGCCTCCAACGTTCTCACCAACCGGCTCAAGCGACTGTGCGACGAGGAACTGCTGCAACGCGTTCCGGATCCGGAGCGGCCCGGCCGGCCGAAGTACGTGCTCACCGACAAGGGGCGCGAGCTCGCGCCCGCCCTGATCGTGCTCATGAAATGGGGCGACCGCCACTACCCGACCCCGGGCGGGCCACCCCGACTCACCCTCCACGCCGGCTGTGGAGGCAACATCGGCCCAGACCTGCGCTGCGACCGCTGTGGCAAACACGCGGCGCGCGGGGAGATCGAGCTCCCGCCCGGCCCGGGGGCGCGACACGGCGAACACGCCGGACGGTAAACATCGGCCGCGTGGGCCCACTCTGACAACCTGCAGTCTTCACCATGGGGGGCTTCTCACTCCGCACCTGAGATTTGCTGGGCCACCGACGGAGACGACACCGGCGCGTATGCGCAACCGTATGGTTGATCGGCATGACCTCTCTGACCTTTGGAGTCAGTCTCCGTGACTCTGCCTCGGCCTCGGAATTCAGGGATCTCGTACGCCGCGCTGAGCACCTCGGCTGCGATCTACTCGCCGCGCCCGATCATCTCGGCGCTCCGGACCCGTTCGTCGTCCTGACCGCCGCGGCTCAGATCAGCCCACGGATGCGGCTTCGGACCTACGTACTGAACGTGGGCTTCTGGAACGCGGCGCTGCTCGCGCGGGTCACGGCCACGACCGATCTGCTTTGCGATGGCCGACTCGACCTCGGATTCGGTGCCGGACACATGCGCAGTGAGCTCGAGGACGCCGGCCTTCCCTGGCTGGCTCATCGCGCTCGGGTCGAGCAGCTGGAGCGCACGCTAATCGAGGTGCGGCGACGCCTCTCCGCCCGCGATCATGTGCCGCGGCCAGCGCAAGACCATGTTCCATTCGCGGTCGGCGCGATGACATCTGCGGGGCTGAGCGTCGCCGCCCGACACGGCGACATCGTGGCCTTCGCGGGACTGCTCCCGATCCCGGGAGCCTCCCCGGGGAGATTCACTGTGGCGTCGTCAGCCCAGACTCAACAGCGGGTCCGCGAGGTCCGCGAACAGGCCGCCGGACGCGACTACCGCAGCGACGCGCTGCTTCAAGTCGTCCGCCTGGAAGCCGACCCTCAAGCCGCGGCAGAGAAACTCGCCGCCGAGTGGGGAGACATCAGCGCCGAGCGGCTGCTCGACACCCCCTTCGTACTGATCGCGCGCGACGCCTCGCACGCGGCGGAGATCCTCGCCCAACGCCACGAACAATTCGGATTTGACTCCTTCACGACCCACCAACCGAACCTCGACGCTCTCGGCGATGTGATCGCCGCCATCTAGCCGAGCACCCGGCGGACGGGTGCATGAGCGCTGCCGGGGGTTCAGGAGCTGCTGACCGTCTCCTGGGTCCAGCCCGACGAGTGCGAGCCCTTTGTCGCCGCCACCGTGATCGTGTCGCTGCCGGCCGGTGTGGGCACCGTGGCCTCGAACCGACCGCTGGGTGCGGCGGTGGCGACCACCGCGGCGCTGTCGGCGCTCGAACCGGGCTGGTCGGACGAGATCGTGACCACCGCTCCCGGCGCGGTCGTTCCGGTCACCGTCGTCGTGCCGGCCAGCGGCGCCATTGACCGGCGCCGTGATCGTGACCGGAAGCCGATCCGGCGGGCCGGCGGTCACGTAGCGATCTCGAGTGATCGATGGCTGGTCGCTGAGCCGGCCAGTCTGCCGGTCGCGCAGTAGGCGCACGTACTGCCCCTCCGCCCAGATCAGCGGAGTGGCCGAGCCTGCGGCTTGACCGTCGGTGAAGCCGATCGACGCGGTCGCCGGATTCGAGGCGTATGGGGCCTTGGGAATGTCAGGATCTTCCCAGGCCTGCTCGGGCTGAAGACCGATGCCCCAGGCCATGTTGTGCATCGTCCGCTCGAGCGCGCTGGCGGTCCCGCCGTCGCCGGCCTGAAGGTCCTGCTCGGCCCGCTCACCGTCGAAGATCGGCCACAGATGCCCGGAGCCGACGCCGTTATAGGACGGAGCGCCGCTGGGCGAGCAGCTGGTCGGATCCGGCTCGTAGCAGTCGCCGTAGCCATCGGTGGAGCCGCTGGACTGGACGCCGTAGCGGTGCCACCCCGCTCCGGACGGCGTCTGGCGCTCGAGGATCGAATCGACGATCCTCAGCGAGGTCTGGACGTCGGAGTCGTCGGCCGGCAGCTCGCCCAGCCGGGTCAGCTCGAGGAAGCCGGCGTCGACCACGCGTCGCTGATCTACGTCGGTGAGGCTGCCATTGTTCAGGTTGTAGGTCTCGGCGGCGTTGGGGTTACCGTCGGGAGACAGCCGGATGAAGTAACGGTGACCGCCGTACGGACCTGTGTCGGTGACCGTCCATGACTTGACGTTGCGCTGATACTCGTCGGCGGTCGCCTGGTACAGGCGCGCGCGGGCTGGGTCGCCGGCGCGCAGAGCCAGCCGCGCGGCTGCCGTCAACCCGGCGATCTCGGAGGCGATCGACGACGGCGAGTAGCCCATGTGCTCCTCCCAGCGCTCCTCGCCGTAGGAGGGACCGTGGTTGACGATGAAGTCGGCGTCGGGCCTGATGTGCTGCGTGTACAGCGCTCGGTCGCCGCCGAACCCGGCCTGCCAGGCCATCAGCAGGGGGTACGCGTCCTCGTCCACCTCGTACAGACCATAGGTGTCGGGCGCTACCTCGCCGTCGACCAGCGAGTCTCGGGGGAAAGTGCCGTCGGCCTGCTGGGCGCGATCGAATAGGAACCGGACCATCTGTCGCGCGCTGGCCAGGTCGCCGTCGGCGATCAGTCCGGTGAAAGTCTCGTAGCTGTCGCGGGCGAAGACCGAGCGGTAGGTGTAGCCGGCATGGGTCGTCACCGCCAGCATCGACTGGCCCCACGGGTCGGCAGGCGCAGCGACGAACGCGCCCGGATAGGTTTTGTCCTCCGCCGCCTTGATCACGTTGGCCGACAGGAAGTACGGCCCGGACTGGTTGACGGGCGGGTGGTTGAGCGCGGCGTCATAGGCGTGCCAGCCGCTGACGTAGCGGCGCAAGATGCCGGAGTACGGAGTGGCGGCGCTGGTCCTCGCCGTGCTCACCGCGTCGCCCGGGGTCGGCCCGAACCCGAGGGCCAGCGTGACCGGTCTGGTCGGGTCACCGATCTGGGCCGTCTGGACCACGTTGCCGTCGGTGGCCGAGGCGTACCGGTAACGCAGGCGGTGATAGGTATCGAGCTGGGCCAGACCATCGCTCGGCGTACCGACGAAACCGCTCGAGGCGCTCCTGAACCGCCGGTCGGCGATCAGCGCTCCGGCGACGTTGGCGGCGAACGGTCCGCTCGGCTGGGTGGTGTCCGAGGACACCAGCGCGCCACGCCGGATCGCCGCGTCGTTCGGCAGCGCGTTACTCGGACCGCCCCCGCCCGTGTTGTCGATCGTCGCGTCATAGCGGACATACAGTCTGAGCTGGCTCAGTGCACGACTGCTGGTGCCATCCGGTTCCAGCGCGGTGTGCATGATCACACTGGACCGAGCCGGATCGGTCAGGTAGTCGGTGACCAGCCTGAAGTGATGCCGGCTGTCGGTGCTGGTGACCCGGCAGACCATCCCGCTCGGGTCGGGAGAGCTGACCCGGTAGGTCATGTCGCGCTGCTGCAGGTCCGAGAACGAGTGACCGTCGGTGACGATGTATTGGACGGTGTTGACATTGCTCTGCTCGATCGTCGGGCTGAACGTGTCAGACAGCACGCCGTCGGCGACCGAGTACCACGCCTTCGACGTCGTGTTGCGAGCGGTCCCGAAGCAGTCCTTGCGGGCCAGGTCCAGGTAGGACTGAGCCCCCGGTCCCCCGGGCGCGACCGCGGCCCCCGCTGAACTTGTCAGCGCTCCTGCCGCCAGGCCGAGCACCGCAGTAATCAGCACCAGGGTGCGCTTGGCCGTGGACGTTGCTGTCCGCATCTTCGTCGCCTCTCTCCCGAACCCGAACCGACTAGCCCGGCGGGTACCCGGAACATGGAGCGGCAAAACGCCGGTGGCGTGTGTCGCCCTGCGCTTCGCGAAGTTCCCCGACGGACTGGCTGCGGTTTCGCACAGGTCTCATGCGCCGGGGGACCGCAGCGCGGTGAGATGCGCCGACGAACTGCACTCCCTCGGCTTCGAGCCGCTGACGGGCGGCAGCGACGTCATCAACCTGGAGCGCGATCGGCATCGCGTTGCGTTTGACAAACGGCAGCCCGGTGACGAACGACCTAGTGTCAGTCACGAGCGGTGAGAACACCTGGGCCCGTGGTATGTGGCGTGGACGTCCACATCCTGAGAGGCGACGAGCGCTGGACTAGACTCGCCTCGCCTTGCGCCGGGAGACAACGCAGCGAAAGGAATTCAGATGGATGCTTACGCCGTGGCACATGTCGATGAGATCGTGGAAATAGACGACGGTCGGGCGCCGATGCGCGCCGTGCGGCATCACTTCGGCATCACGGCGTTCGGTGTCAACGCCTGGACAGCCCGTGAGGCGGGAGCCCGGATCATCAACGAACACGACGAGTCCGGTCCCGATCCCCATGAGGAGCTGTATCTCGTGCTTCATGGGCGTGCATCCTTCGAGGTTGACGGTGAGCAGTTCGACGCGCCCGCCGGGACGTTCGTCTTCGTGCGCCCCGGCGCCAAACGCATGGCGCTCGGCGCGGAGCCCGGCACGACGATCGTGGCGGTCGGTGGAGTTCCCGGAAAGCCCTACGAGGTTGGTGGCTGGGAGCTGTTTGCGCCGTTGCGACCGCTTTACGAGGCGGGCGATTACGCCGAGGCGGCGGATCGAGGGCGCGAACTGCTGGCGAGCGATCCACCGTACGCCACCCTGTTCTTCAACGTCGCCTGCTGCGAAAGTCTCGCCGGTCAGAAGGACGAGGCGATCGCGCACCTTCGACGAGCGATCGAGCTCTCGGAGCAGACCCGCTCGTTTCTTGAAGGCGATTCCGACCTCGATCCAATCCGCGCGGACCCTGCCTTCCAGGAACTGCTCACGGGCTGACCTGTGTCCACCTCTGGCAGGGCTGCCCGATTTAGCCCCTTGTCGCGACGGGGCCAACGACCCGCACCGGAAGACCCGCAGCCCGGATCCGTTTGGCCGCCGGATGCCTGCCGGAACGCAACGGGCGGCGGCGAGCGGGCAGCAGCACCAGGTCAAAGCTGCCTGGCGCCACCAGCTCGTCGCCAGTCGGATCAAGCCCCTCGACTCGTAGGTCAAAAGTTGCACCTCGACCTGCGTCGCCCAGCTGTGCACGGGCTGTACGCAGATCTGCTCGCGCAGCATCGAGCAGCACCTCGTTGTAGGCGAGCGCAGAGCCGCCGCAGCGTGGCCCCGAAGGCGCCTGCGGAACGACGACAAGCACGGTGAGCTGACCGCCTTCGCCGAGGATCAGCTCCCTAGCTGCTTCCAGGGCCGCCGCTCCGGCTCGCCCTGGCTCAAACACGACCAGCACGCGGTTCTGCATCGCTCGTCATGATGCCACGGCGCGCATCGGGGCTGACCAAACCATTCGAGATGTAACCGGCTCGCGAGAGCCGGGTGCGCGCGATCGATCGGCATCCAAAGCCTCGAGCAACTCAGCGGGAGCTTGATCACAGGGGCCACAGTGTGCGAGAGTTTGCTCCGATCAGAGAAAGGGGGGCGACGTGCCAGATAGGTCGTTTGATCGACGGGACTTCCTTGTCCGCGCCGGTGCCGCTGGGCTGGTGTTCGCGGGGGTACCCGGCGCGAGACTGGCGGACGCGGCCACGCCTAAAACCGGGCCGCCGATTCGCGGTCCGGTGATCAGACGCGGGGCTCGCGGGTTCACGCAGGCCGCTCAGGTCTACAACGAGCGCTTCGACGGCGTGCTCCCGTCGCTGGTCGCACGTCCAGTGAACGCTGCGGATGTGCAGACGGCAGTCAAGTGGGGCGTGTCGCGCCGCGTCCCGTTGCGGGCGCGGTCGGGAGGTCACAGCTATGCCGGCTACTCCACGCTCTCAGGTGGGATGGTGCTCGACCTCCGAAACATGAGCGGCGTATCTGTCAACACGCGCCAGCGCACCGTGACCGTGGGCGCGGGAGCGCAGCTGATCGATGTCTACTCCGCGCTGGCGGCGCGCGGGCTGACGATCCCGGCGGGGTCCTGTCCGTCGGTGGGCATCGCCGGCCATGCGTTGGGTGGCGGAATGGGCCTTGCGGGCCGCCAGTTCGGGCTGACGACCGACAACATCTTGAGCGTGCAGATCGTTACCGCCGACGGCCGCCTTCGCACCGCGAGCGGTACGAGCAACCCCGACCTCTACTGGGCGCTGCGCGGCGGTGGCGGTGGCAATTTCGGCGTGGTCACGAGCCTGCGATTCCGCGCTCACCCGGTCCCGCGGACCGTCGCGTCGTTCTTCGTGTCCTGGCCGTGGTCGCGTGCGTCCGACGCGCTTGCCGCGTGGCAGGCGTGGGCACCTCACGCGTCGTCGAAGCTCACCTCGATCTTCCACCTCAACGGCGGGGCAGGAGCCACGTCGGTGACGGTGAGCGGCCAGTATTTCGGGCCGGCGGCTGACCTCGGCCGGCTGTTGGCGCCGCTGAGGGCAGTCGGTGGAGCCACCGTGACCACCGCGAACCACTCATACATGGCTGCGCAGTTGCTGTTCGCGGGCTGTGCCACGGTGTCGCTCACGGCGTGCCACACCGAGGGGACCCGACCCGGCGGGACGCTTCCCCGGGCGAGCTTCCGGGCCAAGTCCGATTACGTCGGCAAGCCGCTGCCTCAGGCGGCGCGGCAGGTCCTCGTCTCAGCAGTCGAGGCACGCGCTCGAATCCCCGGCTCGGGCGCGATCCTGTTCGACTCCTACGGCGGCGCGATCAACCGAGTGTCGCCGTCGGCGACCGCGTTCGTGCACCGCAACGTCCTCTGCTGCATGCAGTACCTGACGTATGGGGGCGGCACCTCGTGGCTGAACTCGGTCTACGCGAAGATGCGGCCCTACGTCACCGGCGGGGCGTACTTGAACTACACCGACCCGGACCTCAAGCGTTGGCAGACCGCTTACTACGGCTCCAACTACCGGCGGCTGCTGAGCGTCCGCCGCAAGTACGACCCGCACCACTACTTCAACTTCCCGCAGGCGATCGGGCGGTAGCGGGCGGAGTGTGCGGTTCCAACACTCGCCTTAACTGAGAACCGCCCCCCGCGGGAGCGGAGGGCGGTTCGAACTTCGCGTGAGGTGGAGACGGCGGGAATTGAACCCGCGTCCGCAGTCGCGCAAAAGGTGGCGTCTACGAGCGTAGCCGGCGCTCTGTTCTCGCCCTCTACTCGCCTCGCCGGCGGGGTTGTAGAGAGCCAGCTCCATTAAAAGTCCCCGGATCGGCTGGAGCGAACCTCACCGGGCGAGCCTGCTAATTGATCCCGGTTACTCCGCCGCAGGCGAGCAAGAGGCCGAGAAGACCTTCGCGTCTGGGGCTACTTAAGCAGCCGCGAGACCGAGGTCGTACGTGTGCGTGTCCGCACTTATTGTTTCCCGGGTGTTTTACGAGGCCTCCCGGGACCTCGACTCGCAACCACCCCCACGAACCGACCACGTCGAAGCCTGTCGTCCCCAGGGGTTTCTGCCCTACCGAGTATAGAGGCCGAAGGACTTCGTAAGACCGGGGTTGCCGATGCCGGGGCGGTGCCACAATCAATATTTGAAATGGAGCCCAGCAGCACCGAGTGGTGGACCCATCCGGCGGATCCGCCGCCCGTAGCGGATCCTCAAGCCCTGACGCCTCCGCAGCCGGAGTCCGGTTCGGCATGGCCCCCGGGAGCGGAGCGGAAGCAGAGCTGGTTCAAGCGCAGGTTCGGGCCCGCCGTGGCGGCGATCGCCGCGTTCCTGGCGAAGTTCAAGTCGATAATCCTGCTCGCGCCCAAGCTAAAGCTGCTGACCACGTTCGGCACGATGGGCGTCTCGCTGGCCGCATACGCGTGGATCTGGGGCGTGCCGTTCGCCGCCGGCTTCGTGGTGCTGCTGTTCGTGCACGAGATGGGGCACGTGATCGCGTTGCGCCGCGAGGGGATCAAGGCGAGCCCGCCGATGTTCATCCCGTTCCTGGGCGCGGTGATCACGTCGCGCTCGCTCGGCGACAACGCGCTCGCCGAGGCCCGCGTCGGCCTAGCCGGACCGGTGCTCGGGAGCATCGGCGCCGCGGCCTGCATCCTGATCTGGCACGCCACCGGCAACGACATCTGGCGAGCGCTGGCCTACACGGGCTTCCTGCTGAACCTGTTCAACCTGCTCCCGGTGGTCCCGCTCGACGGCGGCCGGGCGATGGCGGCAATGGCGCCGTGGATGTGGTTCGTTGGGTTCGCGGCGCTGATCCCGCTGGTGTTCGTATTCACCAACCCGATCATCCTGCTGCTGATCCTGATCGGCGGCCTTGAGACCTACCGCCGCTGGCAGGACCGCAAGCGCGGCGGTGCACGTTCGCGCGAGTACTACCAGGTGTCGGCGCTCGACCGGGTGCTGGTCGCCGTCGTGTACCTGAGCCTGATCGCGCTGCTGGTCGTCGGTATGGACGCGACCAACCTGCCGCGCACGTTCGGCTAGCGGGTTTTCCGGGAGGGCCACTGGCGCTCACGCGACCTGCCTAACGTCCCACTGGACCGGTTCTCGAGGCACCGTGGGACGTTAGTCACGCGCCACGTGACGATCGTCCCGCGGTAGCGCCCAGGCCGCTCGAGTGGGACGTTAATCACCCGCGAACGGGCCGCTTAGTACGTGTCGGTGGGGCCCGGCGGCCGGCGGTCGTAGTAGGGGTCCTCGACCACGGGCGCGCGGCGGCGCGGCGACCAATAGAACGTGTAGGCGATCGCGAGCGCCAGCGCGACCAGACCGAGCACGAACAGGACGGTTCCGGCCGTCTCGAGGTTGATCCAGCTCACGTGCGCGGTGATGGCCCACTTGAGGATCGCGCCGACGGCGATCAGGATGATGGCGCTGACGATGGCGATTGCCGGAGTCTACCCCGGCCCCAGGGCGTCAATCCGGGCTCGCAAGCGGCGTTGCGAGCGCCGTCAGCGATGAACTTCCCGCAGCTCCCGCTGGACGTCGCGGGCCATCTCGCGCTTGCGGATCGACTCGCGCTTGTCATAGAGGTCCTTGCCTCGGGCGAGCGCGATCTCGACCTTGGCCCGCGATCCCTCGCCGGTGAAATAGATCCGCGTGGGCACCAGCGTCAGACCCTTTCTCCCGAGTCTCGCCGATCAGGCGCTCGATCTCGGACTTGTGCAGCAGCAGCTTGCGCGGCCGCTCGGGATCGTGGTTCTCACGCGAGGCCGGGCCGTACGGCGGGATGTAGGCGCCGATCAGCCACACCTCGCCGTCGCGGACCGACGCGTAGGAGTCCTTCAGCTGTGCCTTGCCCTCCCGCAGCGACTTGACCTCGGTGCCGGTCAGCACGATTCCGCACTCGTAGCGCTCGATCAGGTTGTAGCGGAACGACGCCTGGCGATTGCTCGCCACGTCGCCCGCGCCCATCTTTCGCTTTCGACCCTTAGCCATCAGTGCTCCCCACCATGTCAGTCCTCCTCCCACGCGGGAAGGAGGTCCACCCTACCCCGCGGCGAGTCGATCCGCCCGACCCGGACCCGCACCGGGTCACCCATCCGGATCGCCCCGCCGTGGCGAGTGCCGATCAGGATCGTGCCCTCCTCGTTGAGCTCCCACCAGTCGCCGCGCAGGCGCCGCACCGGCAGCAGTCCGTCGAACTCCCCGTGTTCGCCGAATGCCACGAACGCGCCCGCGCCGATCAGGCCGACCACCTCGCCCTCGAACACCTCTTCGTGACCCGGCTGCGCCATCCGCCGCTCGAGCAGGAAGCACAGCGCGATGTCATCGGCGTCGCGCTCGATCGTCATCGCCTCGCGCTCGCGCGCCGACGCCCACGGCCCCGCCGCCGTGACCCACGCCGCGTCGGGCGCCGGCCCGTCCCCGGCAACTGCCGACACCAGCCCCCGATGGCAGACCAGGTCGGGATAGCGGCGGATCGGCGAGGTGAAATGGCAGTAACGCGGCGACTGCAGGCCGGAGTGGCCCAAGTTGCGGTGGTCGTAGTACGCCTGCTGCAGCGACCGCAACACCAGCGTCGTCAGCCCTCGCCGGCCCCGACCGCCATTGGACGCAATCCACTGCTCGAGCATCTGCGACGCCTCGCCGATCACGTCGGCGGCCTGCTGGGAGGTGAGATGGCCGCCGGGAACCGGTGGCGTGGGCACGGACAGCGACGCCAGCTGGTCGATCAGCCGGCGCGCGGCCGGTCCATCGGGACGCTCGTGCACTCGGTACAGGGTCGGCACCTGACGCGACTCGAGCAGCGTCGCCACCTGCTCGTTTGCGGCGATCATCAGGTGCTCGATCAGCCGATGGGACTCCGTCTGAGCCACCGGCTCGGCCGACACCACGTCGCCCTCGCGATCGAACACGAATTCGGGCTCGGCCGAGTCGAGCGCCACCGCTCCCCGGCGCTCGCGCCGCGCCGCCAGTGCGCGCAGCAACCCGACGCGCAACCGCCAGCGGGGCGCCCCACGGCTCAGCCGCGCGCTCGCTCCCCTCGAACACCCGGTCGACGAACCCGTACTCGAGGCGCTCGTCGGAGCGGATCAGCGACCGGTAGAAGCTGGCCCGCTTGACGTTGTCGCCGTCGAACACCATCTCGACCGTCACCGCCAGCCGGTCCTGCCCCGGAACCAGCGAACAGGCGTTGTTGGACAGCGCCGTCGGGAGCATCGGCTCCACCGCGCCCGGCACGTACACGCTGGTGGCACGGCGGTAGGCCTCCCGGTCGACCAGCGACCTGGGACGCACATACGCCGACACGTCGGCGATGTGGACCCACACGCGCGACGTGCCGTCGTCGAGCCGCTCCGCCGAAATCGCATCGTCGAAGTCGCGCGCGGTCGCGGGGTCGATCGTGAATGTCGCAAGCTCGCGCAGGTCGCGGCGGCCGGGTCCCTGAACGGCGGCGTCGGCGAGGTCGACCGAAGCGACGTCGCGGGCCTCATGCTCGACCGCCGGGTCGAACGCGCGGCGCAGGCCGCGGTCGATCATCAGCGCCTCGATCACGTCGCGCGCCACGTCGGGCCGTCCCAACCGGCGACGGACCGTGGCGCGGCCCGCTCCCCGTCGGTTGCCGGCGCCACCAGGGTTGACCACGACCAGGTCGCCGACGTTGGCCTTGCGGTCGCGCGTGACCACCAGCCGCGGGCCCGATCCGAAGAAAGGCTCTGCCACCAGGAACTTTCCGTGGCGTTCGAGCACGGCGACGCGTGCGCCACCGGTCGCGCCGGTCACCTGCTCAGTCGCACTCACGTGGCGCTGCGCTTCGACCGTCTTCTCGGCTGTCTGGAGCGCTTCGTCGGGCCCGGTGTGCGGGTTGTCGACGGCGTTGACGTTCGGCTTGATCCCCGCCCCCTCACGCACCCCGCCACCGCCGAGGTTGCGTCCGCTGGGCGTGAAGTACTCGCCCACGGTGATGTCCAGCGCGCCGCCGTTGGGGAGCGGCTGGATCTCCTGAAACACGCCCTTGCCGTAGGTGTGGGTGCCGACCACCTCGGCGCGGTGGCGGTCCTGCAGCGCCCCGGTAACGATCTCGGCCGCAGACGCGGTACCACGGTCGACGAGCACAACCATCGGGATGCTGGTGCTGATCGCGCCGCCCTTGGCCACGTACACCTGGCGGGGCTGGCTGCGGCCGTCGGTCGAGACGATCGTGCCGTCGGGGATGAAGATGCTGGCGACGTTGACCGCCTCGTCGAGCAGCCCGCCGCCGTTCTCGCGCAGGTCCAGGATCAGCGCCTTGGCGCCTTGCGCGAGCACCTTGTTGACCTGTCGCTTGAGCTCCGCGCCGGACCCGTCCGTAAAGCTGGTCAACTGCACGTAGCCGATCTTCTTGCCCTTGTAGTCGAGGATCTTGCTGCTGGAGACCGGCACCACCAGGTTCGCGCGCGTGACCGTGATCGTGCGCTTCTCCGAACCGCGCATCACGGTCAGCGTGACCTTGCTGCCGGCCTCGCCGCGGATCAGCTTGGAGCCGAAGTCGGCGGACCTGTTGGCCAGCGAATCGGAGCCGACCGCGACGATCACGTCGCCGCGGCTCAGCCCGGCCTTCGACGCCGGGGAGTCGTCGAACACGTCGACTACCCGCAGGCCCTTGTTCTCGTTCTGGACGTCGATCCCGATCCCGTTGAGGTGCGGGTTGTCCTGGTCGAGGAACGATCTGTAGGCGATCGGGTCGTAGTAGTGCGAGTAGGGATCGTTGAGGCCGGCGATCGCTGCCGCCAGCCCCTTGTTGACCAGTTGCTGGCGGTTGATCGGCCGGTAGTAGTCCTTGGAGAGCTCGTCGAGCACCTGGTTGACGAACTGGCCATTGCTGCTGCTCTCAAAGGTCCCGCGCACCGACGACGGCAGCCAGCTGGGGTGCCCGCCGAGCCATATCCCGACGAGCAGCACGATCAGCCCGGCGGCCAGCCAGGTAAGGAGCTTCGGGGTCCGCGGAAAACGCCGGAACACAGTACTTCAGGGTAGCCGGGCCGACCCTCCGGCCGGGCTGTTCGGTCCCGTGGAAAACTGGCGGCCGGGCCACACGAAGCGACCCGGCCGCCGGATCATCCTGCTGCAGGGAAGTTACTTGAAGTTGTGGCGGAAGTTCTTCCCTTGGGTCGTGAACTTGTAGGCAGTGCTCGACGTGAACGTCCCGCCGCCGTTGAGCACGACCGACGGCCACCCGGCCTGGCCGATGTGGTGCGGCGAGTCCGGGTAGTGCTGGGTCTCCAGCGTGAACGCGTCGCTCTGCCGGTATGTGTGACCGCTGGTCCCGATCAGGTCGCCGACCAGGAAGTTCCCGGTGTAGACCTGGACGCCGGGCTGGTCGGTGTACGTCCACAGCGCAACGCCGTTGCTCGGGTCAGAGGCGACGGACACGAGCCGGTTAGTCGACCCGTTGAGCACCCAGTTGTGGTCGTAGCCGTGCGCGATCTGCAGCTGCTTCAACGGTCCGCTGGTGCCGTCGGGCAGGTTGGTGTCTCGGATGTTCTGCCCGATCGGATGCATCTTGCGGAAGTCAAACGGCGTGCCGGCGACGTTCACGAAGAACGGCGACTCCGGGATCAGGTTCGTGTCGACCGGCGTGTACCGGTTGCTGTTGAGCGACAGCAGCTGGTCATACACCGTGCCGCTAGCCTCGCCGCCCAGGTTGAAGTACGTGTGGTTGGTGAGGTTGATCACGGTCGCGTCCGTGGACGTGTTGACGACCTTGTAGCCGATCTTGAGCTGGTTGTCGTTGGTCACCTTGTAGGTCACGACCGCGTCAACGTTGGCCGGGAAGCCGGTGCAGCTCTTGCTCGGCGGGATCAGGCAGCCCTCGCCCGCCGGCAGCGAGGCCTTGAGCTTCAGCACGGCCGCGCCCTTACTGACTGACGTCGAGCCGTTCCAGACCCGGGTGTTCCACCCGAGGTACCCGCCGTGGAGCGTGTTCGGGCCGTTGTTGGCATCGAGCGTGTACGTCTTGCTGTTGAGGTTGAACGACGCGTTGGCGATCCGGTTCGCGTACCGGCCGATGATCGCGCCGAAGTACGTGTTGCCCGACCCGCCTGACAGCGGCCACGCGTTCCCGGTGGCCCCCTGGGTGAAGTCGTTCACGTAGTCCGACAGCCTCGGGAATCCGAGCGCCACGTTGACCTGGTTGCCCTTGCGGTCCGGGACCAGAATCGACTGGACGACGCCACCGTAGTTGGTGATCTTCACGGTCATCCCGTTACCGCTCTTGAGCGAGTAGAGCGTGACCGGCTTGCTGCTCGCGGGGGCCGGCTGGAGCTTCGCCGGAACCGTGCCCCAAGGCTTTTGGCTGACGCTCGGCTTCTTCGCCTGCGCCGCGCCCGCGAACAGGACCGCGAGCGACGCCGCCAGGACGGCCGCGCCGCCGAGCAGCCTCAGCACGCGGGCGTTGATGTGCATTACGTCTTGCAAGAACTGTCCTCCCTTCGATCGCCGCCCGCCCGGCCTAGACGGCGGGTTGCATGGACACTCCGTCTACCCGTCAACGGAGCCGTGTTAACGCTAACAGCATGGCTGATGAAAATGTGGTCAGTCTGCGGACCTCGCTCCAAACGGGCGCTAGACCCGCAGGAACCGGCGCAGCGACAGGCCCGAGCCGACCGCTGAGACCAACACGCCGGAGCCGAGCAGGATCGCCACCAGCGCCGAGAACGCGATCGTTTGAGGGGCCGAGATCAGCGTCCAGTGGCCGGCGAGCGGGTCGAGCAGCGCGACCTTGGTCACGCCGAGCACGGCAATCGCGAGCAGCGCGCCCAGCGCGCCGACGATCGTGCCCTCGATCACGAACGGCCAGCGGATGAACCAGTCGGTTGCGCCCACCAGCTTCATCACCTCGACCTCCCGGCGCCGCGCGTACAGCGACAGCCGGATCGTGTTGGCGATCAGCAGCACCGAGGCGAGGATCAGCAGCACGGTCAGGACCGCGGCGGTGATCGTCACCAGGTTCGTGACCTCGAGGATCTTGCGGGTGTCGTTCTTCTTATTGGACACCGTCTGGATAGCCGAGTCCAGCGGCTTGGTGCCTCCGCCCGACGCCGGCGGGGTCAGCGCGCTGCGGACCGCAAGCACGTTCGAGGGGTTGTCAGGGATCACGTGGAACGTATCCGGCAGCGGGTTGGAGCCGAGCAGCTGGTAGGCCTGGGGATCGGCCTGGGACTGCTGCGCGAACGCCTGCGCCTTGGAGACGTACTGCACCTGCTCCACATGGGGCACGGCCAGCAGCTCCCGCTTGACTCGCGCCACGTCGCTGGGCTGGGCGTCGCTCTTCAGGTAAACGTCGACCAGCACCCGGCTGCGAACGCTGTTGGCGGCGCCGTTGGTCGCCTGGACGATCGGGATGAACACGCCCAGCACCAGCATCGTCACCAGCACGGTCGCGAGCGCGGCGAAGCTCGGCGCGGCGCTGCGGCGCATCGCCCGCAGCGCTTCGCGGAGGAAGAATCCGAATCTCATCTGGTGCGCTTGCCGCCTAGATCCCGGGTGGCCGCTCGTTGGGGGCGCGCAACCGGCGGGCGAACTCGCGCGTGTTCTCGTCACGCGTGTATGCGCCCGCGGCCTCGTCGCGGACGACCCGTCCGTGCGAGAGCTCGAGAACCCGGCGGCGCATCTTGTCGACCATCGTGTGGTCGTGGGTGGCCACGAGCACGGTGGTGCCGGTCCGGTTGATCCGGTACAGCAGCCGCATGATGTCGATGCTCGTATCGGGATCGAGGTTCCCCGTGGGCTCGTCGGCCAGCAGCAGCGGCGGGTGGTTGACGAACGCGCGCGCGATCGACACGCGCTGCTGCTCGCCGCCCGACAGCTGGTCGGGGTAGTTATGCAGCTTGGTCGAGAGGCCGGTCAACCGGAGGATGTCGGGCACCTTCTGGCGGATCTCACGACGGGTCCCCCCGGTGACCTGCAGCGCGTAGGCGACGTTGCCGTACACGGTCCGGTTGGGCAGCAGCTTGAAGTCCTGGAACACCACGCCGACGTTGCGGCGGTAGTACGGGATGCGCCTGCGGCCGATGTCCCGAAGATTGTGGTTGGCCACCCGGATCGTCCCCTTCGTCGGCTCGAGCTCCTTGATCAGCAGCCGCATCACCGTCGACTTGCCCGATCCGGTCGATCCCACGAGGAACACGAAGTCCTCGCGCTGCACGGAGAACGAGACGTCGTCGAGTCCCACATCGCCGCTCGAGTACTTCTTGGAGACGCCCTGGAACTCGATCACCGAGGCGCCGCCGGGGCGCGGCTCGAGCGGCCGTTCGCGGGCCGCGGTGGGGATCGAGGTGCGTACGCCGGGGGCGCTGGAGGAGGCGACGCCGGTGCGGCGACGCGTTCTGTTGTCTGCGATCTGATGTCTAGCCATGAGGTGGCGCGGACAGTAGCGTCAGACCCGTCCCAACGCCCCTCAAAACGGGCCCTTGCAACGGGATTTGCAGGGAGTTATGGAGCGCAGGAGTCCGGGCTGCGATCGCGACGGGGTGGGATGGCCCGTGTATCCGCTGGGGATTTGCGGCGGTTTCTCCGCCCGCGTCCCCTGACGATCGATCTGCCGGTCGCTACCGTACTCATGCGATGCCAACGATCTCTCAATCGGCGCTCACAAACGGACTCCCGCTCTACCGGATCGCGGTCGACGGCACCCGCGCGGTGACGATCCTCGTCGCCTTCGACGCGGGTGCGCGCACCGAGCGGCCGGAGGAGAACGGAATGGCGCATTTCCTCGAGCACCTCGTATTCAAGGGCGGCGAGAAGTACTCCTCCTACCGCGACGTCAACGAGGCCGCGGAGAGCATCGGAGCGGTGCTCAACGCATACACCAGCCACGACCTGGTGGCGTTCCACATCACCGCGCGCGCCGAGCGCGCACTCGAGGCCGCCGACCTGCTCTCCGACTTCGTCGGTCGGCCGCGGATCGACGCCGCCGAGCTCGACCGCGAGCGCGGGGTCGTGGTGCAGGAGATTGCCCGCGCCAACGATCAACCTTCGGTGATGGCCGAGCACCTGATCGACGAGGCAGCGTTCGGCGACCACCCGCTGGGCCGGCCGGTGCTGGGTCCGGCCGAGCACATCCGGGACACGTTCACCCGCGACGGGATCGTCGCCTTCCGCTCGCGCCGCTGGGCGCCGTCGCGGGGCGGCGCGTTCGTCGTCGGCAACCTCAGCGCGCTGGGGGAGAACGGCACGCTCGACGAGCTGTTCTCCAGATTCCCGCGTCAGCCCGAGCCCGACCCGTACGAGCCGGCACCGCAGGCCGAGCCCCGGGTGCTGGTCTCCGAGCGCGACTCCAACCAGTCGCATCTGCGGATGTCCTACCGGCCCGGGATCGAGATCTCAGACCCCCGCCAGCGGGCGGCGCTGGCGATCTATTCGACGTTGCTGGGCGGCTCGATGGGGTCGCGCCTGTTCGACGAGATCCGTGAGCAGCGGGGGCTGGCCTACTCGGTGCACTCGGTAGCGCACGCGTACGCCGATGTGCCGATCCTGCAGCTGTCGGCGGGCTTGGAGTCCGGCAAGCTGATCGACGCCTACCGGCGGATGCGCGAGATCGTCACCGAGCTGCGCGACGAGGGCCCGACCGAGGCCGAGGTCGAGCGGGCCCGAGCCTACGCGGCTGGCGCCCGGGCGATCGCGTTCGAGAACACGGGCGCGGTTGCGCGCTATGCGGCCCAGCAGACGATCGTGTACGGCGAGGACGTCGACCCGGATGCGGCGATCGCGATGCTCGACCAGGTGACGTTCACCGAGGTGGCACAGGTCGCCGCCGAGATGGCTGACAAGCTGTCGGTCGCTTGCGTGGGCCCACACACTGTGGAGGAACTGGCGTCCGCCTGACCCGCTGGGCTCCGCTGCTCGGCGCCGTCGCGATCGCTCTGGGTGGATGCGGCGGATCCGGCGGCACGCCCAAGACGGGATCCGCGGTCGCCGCCGAGAGCCCCCCGGCTCCGTCGACGACTGGCTCGCACGCGGCATCTGGGGCGTCGGGGAACGCCTCGTCCGCCCCGCTTGACTCCGGCCGGGCAAGCGGCCAGTCCAACGCGCCGGCGGCCACGAGCCCGCAGCTGATCGCGCTGAGGCGCTCGATGCGTAAGGCGCTGGCCAAAGCCGGTCCCGCCTCTGGCGCGCTCGTCTACGACCTCACCGCCGGCCGCACGCTGTTCGCCCAGCGCGACAACACGGGCCGCCCACCGGCGTCGGTTGAAAAGCTCTACACGACGCTGGCGGCGGCGCGCCTGCTCGGCCCCGGCGCCCGGTTGCACACCGTCGTGCTCGGCAAGGGCCATATGGGCCGGCACGGCGTCTGGCACGGTGACCTGTACCTGGTCGGCGGCGGTGACCCCACGTTCGGCGACGGCGCCTTCAACAAGATCTGGGAATCCGGCTACGGGCCCACCGCCTCGCAGCTGGTCCACCAGCTGGCCGGACATGGGATCCACTCGGTCACCGGGCGGATGATCGGCGACGAGTCGCTGTTTGACCGGCGTCGCGGCGGGATGCTCACGAATCTCGACGCCGACGTGCCCGACTTCGGAGGACAGCTCAGTGCGCTGGCCTACGACCACGGTGCCACCACCAAGGGAATGAACCCAGCGGCATTCGCCGCCCGCGAGCTGACGCTGGCGATGAAGGCCGACCACGTGCGCGTCCAAGCCGCGAAGACGAGCGGCAAGGCGCCGGAGCACGGTCGCGTGCTCGCGGTCGTCAGCTCGCCTCCGCTGTCGGTGATGCTGCGGCTGATGGACGTCCCCTCCGATGACCTGTTCGCCGAGCTGTTCGCCAAGCAGCTCGGAACCCGGTTCGGCAGCGGCGGAACGATCGCCGACGGCGCTCAGGTGATCTCGAGCACGATCGCCACCGAGTATGGGATCCACCCCAAGATCCTTGATGGGTCCGGCCTGTCGCGCTCGGACCGCTCCTCGCCTCGCCAGGTCGTCGAGCTGCTGCGCTCGGCCTGGGGTACCCCGGACGGCAGGATCCTGGCCGCATCGCTCCCCGTCGTCGGGGTCAACGGCACCGTGCGCTCGATCGGCCTCCACACCCCGGCCCAGCGCAGCTGCATCGCTAAAACCGGCACGCTCGACGGAGTCACGAACCTGGCCGGCTACTGCCAGCGCCGGGGGCATCACAAGCTAGCGTTCGCATTGATGATCGACGGCCCGCCGAACTGGAGCGCGCTGGTGCTCGAGGGCCAGATGATCGCAGCGATCGCCCGTTATTAGCTTGCGGATCCGAGCGACCGAGGCGACAATCGGCGCGTGGAGCTGGGCACGGCCCTGAACCGGCGCGAGCTGCAGCGATACCTGGACAGGGTCGACGACCGCTGGAAGATCGAGACCGCGTATCTGGGTGGAGCTCGGGTCGCAGATGAACGCGGCGCACCGCCGCAGCGCGAGCGTGGGCCTGAATTCGTGGTCGTGCTCGTGTCCTCGGCCTACGAGGGCATGCCGTGGCTCGAGCGCGTCTACCACGCCGGCGCGCTGTGGGACGGGCTCGAGATGGGCGCGCCCGCCGACGTGCACTGCTACACGCCCGATGAGTTCGAGCGCAAGCGCGAGACGCTGCGGGTGGTGCGCGAGGCCTCCGAGCAGGGGCTGGACATGCTCGACCTGAGCCTGCCCAGCTGAGCGTCCGGCGAGCTGCCCCTAGCTGATCGCGACCATCCGCTGGATCGGGATCCGGGCCCGATCGGCGATCTCGGCCGCAACCTTGACCTCGTGCGTGCCGTCGCGCAGCGAGTCGCGGAGCTTGGCCAGCGTGATCATCTTCATGAACCGGCAGTGCGCGGCCTCGTTGGCGGCGATGAACTCGACGTCCGGGGCGGCCCGGCGGAGTGGATGCAGCATCCCGGTCTCGGTGGCCACGATCGCAGTCCCGCCGTGGTGCTCCCGGGCGTATCCGAGCATCCCGCCGGTCGACAGCATGTGCACGCCGTCGGCGTCGACGTCACCGGCGGCGACGTACTCCATCACGCTCGTCGAGCACCCGCACTCGGGGTGGATCAGGAAGTCGGCGCCGGGGTGGGCGGCCCGAACCGCGCTGATGTCGTGGGGCTTGATCCCCGCGTGGACGTGGCACTCGCCGTCCCACACGTGCATCGGCCGGCCCAAGCTCTTCTCGACGTATGCGCCGAGGAACATGTCCGGGCCGAACAGAATCTCGGTGTCGTCTCCGTGCTCGGAGTAGATGTGCTCGACGACTCCGACGGCGTTGGCCGATGTGCAGCAGTAGTCGGTCTCGGCCTTGACCTCGGCGGTCGTGTTGACGTACATGACGACGACCGCGCCGGGGTGTTTTGCCTTCCACTCGCGCAACTGCGCAGCGGTGATCGAGTCCGCCAGCGAGCAGCCCGCCTCCGGGTCGGGGATTAGCACCTGCTTGTCGGGACACAGGATCGAGGCCGTCTCGGCCATGAAGTGGACGCCGCAGAAGACGATCCTGGCGCCGTCGGCGGCAGCTGCCTGCTGGGAGAGCCCGAGCGAGTCGCCGACGTAGTCGGCTACGTCCTGGATCTCTGGCAACTGGTAGTTGTGGGCGAGGATCACCGCATCGTGCTCGCGCGCCAACGCCCGGACCTCGTCCTGGAGCGCCGGGATGTTCTCGAGCATCAGCGGTGCATCGGTCGCACCGAGCATCGGAAGGTTCATGAGATCGGTTTCAGGAGAAGGGACAGATCAAGCGCCGGAGCGCTGTGGGTCAGGGCACCCACCGATATGAAGTCTAGACCGGTGCTCGCCACGTCCCCGAGCGTCTGGAGCGTGAGACCACCGCTCGCCTCGAGCGTCGCGCGGCCGCACACGTGGGCCACGGCCTCGCGCATCTGCTCGACGGTCATGTTGTCCAGCAGGATGCTGTTCGCGCCCGCGGCAAGCGCCTCGTCGACCTCCGCCAGCGTGGCGCATTCGACTTCGAGCGGCAGTTCCGGGGCGAGCTCGGTTGCCCGGCGCACGGCCGGACCGACGCCGCCCGCCAGGGCCGAATGGTTCTCCTTGATCAGGATCGCGTCGTATAGCCCGGCGCGGTGGTTGGTGCCCCCGCCGGCGGCGACGGCCGCCTTTTCGAGCGTGCGCATCCCGGGGGTGGTCTTGCGGGTATCGAGGATCCGCACGCCGGTGCCCTGGACCGCCTGCACGCACCGCGCGGTCAGCGTGGCCACCCCCGACAGCCGCTGCAGGAAGTTCAGCGCGGTCCGCTCGGCGGTGAGGATCGCACGCGCCGACCCTTCGATCTCGAGTACCGGGCCGCGCTCGCGCCATTGCCCCTCGTCGGCCAGCCGGTGCATCGCGAGCTCGGGGTCGACCGCCCGGAACGTGGCCTGCGCGGCGTCCAGTCCGTAGATGACGCCGGGAGCCTTCTGGGTGATCGTCGCGCGCGCCCGCGCGTTCTCGGGGACGGTCACCGCGGTGGTCACGTCCCCGTCGCCGACGTCCTCGGCCAGCGCCCGAGCGACGAGGTCATCGAGCGTCGACTCCGTAGCCGGCATCAGATCCTCTCCTTGAGCACCCGGAGCGTCCGGAAATCCGGGTCGGCGGCGCCGTGCAGGCGTGCACCCGCCGCGGTCAGCTCGCGCAGGTAGGTCACGACCTCCTGGGTGACGCGCTCGCCCGGGAGCAGCGAGGGGACGCCCGGCGGATACCCGGCGATCGATTCGCAGGAGATCCGGCCGATTGCCTGGTCGACCGGCACCGCCTCCCCCTCCCCCAGGAACGCCTCGCGCGGGGAGATCACGGTCCCGCGCTCGAGCGACGTCGGCGGGCGTGTCAGCGCCGGCCGGTGCCCGGGCCGCGCGATCCGCCTGACGGTCTCGGCGAAGTCATGGGCCAGCCGCAGCAGCGCGTCGACGGGCTGTCCGAGACCCAGCACCAGCACGAGCGTGGCGTTGGTGGCGAGCTCGATGTAGATGTCATAGGACGAGCGCAGCGCGGCCGCGACCTCATATCCGGTGCACCCGGTGCCGCGAACGTCGATCACGATCCGCAATGGATCCCAGCCGGCGATCCCCGGCAGTCCGACCAGGTCCCCGCTCAGCGTCGAGCAGCCGGGAACGGCATCGATCGCCTCGCGCGCGTGCGCGGCGGCCTCGATCGTCCGGTCCAGCAGCGCCTCGCCGTGGATCGCCAGTTGCCGCCGGGCCGCGTCCAACGATGCCATCAACAGCGAGCTCGGGCTGGTCGAGCGGACCAGCCGCACCGCGCGGGCGAGCGCGGCGGCTTCGATTCGCCCGCTGTGGCCGACCAGCAGCATCGCTGACTGGGTGAGGCTGCCGACGATCTTATGGGTGGAGGCGATCATCGCGTCGGCGCCGAGCGCCAGCGGGCAGCGCGGGAGCGCCTCGTGAAAGCCGAAGTGAGAGCCCCAGGCGTTATCGACGATCAGCGCGGCGTCGGCGGAGTGCGCGACCTCGGCGCACCCCTCGACGTCCGCGGCCATCCCGTAATAGGTCGGCGAAACGATGAACACGGCGCGAGCTGTGGGCGCGTTCGCCAGCGCCTCCTCGACGGCCTCCGGGGTGACGCCGTGGGCCATCCCCAGCTCGGTGTCGTACTCGGGAGCAACGAACGTCGCCGACCCGCCGCTGAGGATCAGCCCGTCGATCAGGCTCGCGTGCGAATTGCGCTGCAGCAGCACATGCGTGCCGGGGGGCGCAAGCGCGAGGCACAGCGCATGGTTGCCCTGCGAGGCGCCGTTGGTCAGAAACCAGGTCTGGCGGGCGTCGTAGGCCTCGGCGGCCAGGCTCTCGGCCCGCTCGTAGGGGGTCGGCGAAGGGCCCACGTCGATCCCCTCGATGTCCTGGGGGACATCGAGCAGCAACGCCCGGTCGCCCAGCGCGGTGCGCAGGCCCGGGTCGGCGCCATCGCCGCCCTTGTGGCCGGGTACGTGGAACCGGGTGGAGCCGCGGAAGCCATATGCGGTGACCGCCTCGAGGTAGGGCGCGCTCGGCTGCGCCGGCGGACGCCTCGGCGTTGCCTCGTCTCCTTCGGTCACTTGGCGGACTGCAGCAGGTAGGCGCGGACGAACCCGTCGAGGTCGCCATCGAGGACGCGCGCGGTGTCGCCCATCTCGAAGTCGGTGCGGTGGTCCTTGACCATCGAGTATGGGTGCAGCACGTAGGAGCGGATCTGCGAGCCGAAGTTGACGTCCTGGGCGTTGCCGCGCTCGCGCGCGATCTCTTCGCGGCGCTTTCGTTCCTCGAGCTCGAGCAGCTTGGAGCGGAGCATCGTCATCGCCTCGGCCTTGTTGGACGACTGCGAGCGCTCGTTCTGGCACTGGACCACGATTCCGGTGGGCTTGTGCGTGATCCGCACCGCGGAGTCGGTCTTGTTGACGTGCTGACCGCCGGCACCGCTGGCCCGGTAGGTATCAATCTGGAGGTCATCGTCGTCGATTTCGACGTCGGCGATCTCCTGCACGACCGGCGAGATCTCGACGCCCGCAAAGCTCGTCTGGCGGCGGTGCGCGGCGTCGAACGGCGACAGCCGCACCAGCCGGTGCACGCCCTTCTCGCCGGCGTACAGGCCGTAGGCGTTATCGCCCTTGACCAGGAACGTGGCCGACTTGATCCCGGCCTCCTCCCCTGGCGACGCCTCGAGCAGCTCGACCTCGAAGCCGCGCTTCTCGGCCCACCGCATCTCCATCCGCAGCACCATCTCGGCCCAGTCCTGGGCGTCGGTCCCGCCCGCGCCGGCGTTGATCGTGACCAGCGCGTCGCCGGCGTCATACCGGCCGGAGAACAGCCGCTGCTCCTCGAGCTCGTCCAGGCGAGCCTGGACCGAGCGGATCTGCTCCTCGAGCTCGGACTCGATCTCGGGGTCCTCCTCGGCGAGCTCCGCCAGCGGCTCCAGGTCGGCCACGTCGGACTCCAGGTCGCGGAACACCGACAGCCGGCGACTGGCGCGCGCATGATCGGCGCTGACATTCGCCGCCCGCTCCTGGTCGTCCCAGAATCCGGGCTCGCCCATCTCGGTCTCGAGCGCGGTCACGCGCTCGCTCAGCTGGTCCGGGTCAAAGATAATCCGCGAGCAGCTTGAGCTGGCCGCGGATCGCCGCGAGGCGCTGGGAAAGGGGCTCTGAGGGGGCGGTCGCCATCGCTACTGAGGACTTATAGCAGCGCCGGCGCGACCGGACTCGGCAAGGGATAGAGTGCCCGCCCATGACATCATTGAACGATCAACCAATTCAGGCGCTGCTCGAGCAGCCCAACGTCGCAATCGTCTCCACGCACAACGAGGACGGCTCGATCCTCAGCACGATCGCCTGGGTCAACGCCGAAGGCGACAGGCTCGCCGTCAACAGCGCGGTGGGCCGGAAATGGCCGACGAACCTCCAGCGCGACCCCAACGTCACGATCCTCGTGTACCCGCCCGACAACCCGATGGAGTACGTCGAGGTCCGCGGCACCGCGACGGTGGGTGACGGCGCCGACGACCATATCGACGCGCTCACCCAGAAGTACCTCAACCAGGACAAATACCCGTTCCGCGCGCCCGGCGAGGAGCGGATCAAGTTCACGATCGCCCCGGAGCGCGTCCGCTACCAGAAGCAGGGTTAGCTGTGGTCGGCTACCGCCGGCGGTGCGAGTGGCGCTCGTGATGTGAGCTGCGGCGGTCCAGGTGCCGCTCGGCCTCGTCGAGGTCGGCGCCCGGGCCGTACAGTCGCCACGCGCTGCGGGCGAGCACGATCAGCGTCAGCAGCGCGACCCAGATCGGCCAGAAGCTGCCGTGGGCGCCGCTGGCCGCCCAGATTGCGGTGCACACGCCAAACGCGATCACGCCGCCGCCCGCCTCCTGCGCCAGCCGGCTCTGAAGCTGCTTGCGGCGCTCGCGAAGTTCGGCCTTCTGCTGATACGGGCTCGGCGGCAGCGCCGGCAGGTCCTTGACGAGCTCGGCAAGCTCGGAATCGGTGCGGGCCGCGTAGGCCGCGGTGACGCGCTCGGTGAGCTCCTCCTCGTTCAGGCGCCCGGCCGCGTAGTGGTCCCGGATCGCCTGGGCCACCTGCTCCCGCTGCTGATCTGAGACGCGGAGACCGTCGGGCGCGTCAGGCATGCCCGAAGGCTACGCCCCGTGGCACTTCTTGTACTTCTTGCCGGAGCCGCACCAGCACGGGTCGTTGCGCCCGATCTGCTCGTTCTCGTCGACGCGGCGCTGTTCGACCGGAGGTGGCAGCTCCTCCTCCTCGGCGTAGGTCTCGCCGCCGGCGCCGCCGGCAGCGGCCGCCATCGCCAGCGCGCCCTGCTGGGCGCCGCCGCCGGAGTAGGTGACGTTGCGGTTGCCCCCGGTCGACGAGCTCGATCGCGAGCTGGGGCGGCGAGGGGCGGGCGGCTGCGGCTGCGGCTCCTCGCCCTCGACCGTCACCTCGACGTGGAAGATCATCCGGCCGAAGTCGCCCCAGATGCTGTTCATCAGGTCGCGGAACAGCTCGAACGCCTCGTTCTTGTAAGCGACCAGCGGCTCAATCTGCGCGAACCCGCGGAGGTGGATGCCCTCGCGCAGGTAGTCCATGTCGTACAGGTGCTCGCGCCAGCGCTGGTCGATCACCTGCAGCAGCAGGAACCGCTCGAGCGCGCGCATCAGCTCTGACCCCAGCTGCTCCTCGCGCTGGTCGTACAGCGCCAGCGCCTCCTGCTGGAGCACCGCGGTCAGCTCCTCGCGGTCGACGCGCTGTGGGTCGATCTCCTCAAGGTCGGCGCTGGGGGTGAAGATCTCCTCGACGCGGCGGACGAGGCCCTCGACGTCCCAGTCCTCGACGAAGTCGCCGGCGGTGTACTCCTCGACCAGGCGATCGATCAGGTTCGTGAGCTCGTCGCGCGCGGCATCGCTCATGTCGCGTCCCTCGAGGATCTCGTCGCGGTAGGTGTAGATCACCTCGCGCTGCTGGTTGAGGACGTCGTCGTACTCGAGCGTGTGCTTGCGCATCAGGAAGTGCTGCTCCTCGACCTTCTTCTGCGCCTTCTCGATCTGCTTGGAGAGCATCCCGGCCTCGATCGGCTCCTCGTTGCCCTCGTCGTCGGTGCTGCCGAGCTTGTCGAGGATCTTGTAGATGCGCTCGCCGGCGAACAGCCGCACGAGGTCGTCCTGCGCCGATAGGAAGAAGCGCGACTCGCCGGGGTCTCCCTGACGGCCCGAGCGGCCTCGCAACTGGTTGTCGATCCGCCGCGACTCGTGGCGCTCGGTGCCGAGGATGAACAAGCCGCCGGCGTCGAGCACCTCGGCCCGCAGACCCTCGACGCGCTCATCGATCGTCGGGAGCACCTTCTCGTAGTGCTCGTCGTAGTCCGGATCGCCGGGCTTGAGCCCGAGCTTGGCGACCTCGAGCCGCGCCAGGTGTTCGGGGTTGCCGCCGAGCTTGATGTCGACGCCGCGGCCGGCCATGTTGGTGGCGATCGTGACCGATCCGGGCGCGCCGGCCTCGGCGATCGTCTCGCCCTCGCGCTCGGCGTACTCGGGCTTGGCGTTGAGCACGGTGTGCTTGATGCCCTTCCGAGTCAGCTGGTTGGAGAGCAGCTCGGAGACCTCGACTGAGATCGTGCCGACGAGCACCGGCTGACCCTGCTCGTGGCGCTGGGCGATCTCGTTGACGACCGCATTCCACTTGCCGTCCTTGGTCTTGTAGACCTGATCGTTGTGGTCGCCACGAACCATCGGGCGGTTGGTCGGGACCTGGACGACCGGCAGGTTGTAGATCTTCATGAACTCGGTCGCTTCGGTGAGCGCCGTGCCCGTCATCCCGGCGAGCTTGTCGTACATGCGGAAGTAGTTCTGTAGCGTGACCGTCGCCAGCGTCTGGTTCTCCTCCTGGACGCGGACGCCCTCCTTGGCCTCCACTGCCTGGTGCAGACCTTCAGACCAGCGCCGTCCCTCGAGGATCCGGCCCGTGAACTCGTCGATGATCTTGACCTCGCCGTCGATCACCGCATAGTCGTCGTCGCGCTTGTACAGCGACTCGGCCTTCAGCGCCTGGATCAGGTGGTTGACCATGTGGCCGTTCTCGGCGCGGTACAGATGGTCGATGCCCATGAACCGCTCGGCCTTGGCGACGCCACGCTCGGTGATCGACACCGTCTTGTGCTTCTCCTCGAACTCGTAGTCGAAGTCCGCGACGAACTCCTTCTTCATCCTTGGGTCCATGCCGTCGGGCGTCTTGCCGGGCTGCATCTGGGGCGCCAGCCGCGCGAACTTCGCGTACAGGTCGGCGGCCTGCTCGGGCGCGCCGGAGATGATCAGTGGGGTCCGCGCCTCGTCGATCAGGATGTTGTCGACCTCGTCGACGATCGCGTACGTGTGGTACGGCGACTGGCCCTCCTCGGGCTTCTCGCGCCCGCCGTGCTGGACCTTCTCCTCCAGCGTCGTGGCCATGTTGTCGCGCAGGTAGTCAAATCCGAACTCGGAGTTGGTGCCGTAGGTGACGTCGGCGGCATACGCGTCGCGCTTCTCCTCGTAGGGCTGCATGTTCTGCAGCACACCGACGCTGACGCCGAGCAGGTCGTAGATCGGCTTCATCCACAGCGCGTCGCGGCGCGCCAGGTAGTCGTTGACCGTGACCAGGTGCACGCCGCGGCCGGCGAGCGAGTTCAGCACGACCGGGAGGGTCGCCGTCAGCGTCTTGCCCTCGCCGGTCTTCATCTCGGCGATCGAGCCGTCGTGGAGGACCATCCCGCCGATCATCTGGACATCGAAATGGCGCATGCCCATGGACCGCCGTGACGCCTCGCGGACCAGCGCGAAGCACTCGTACAGAAGCTCGTCGAGGGTCTCGCCGCCGCGCGCGCGGCTGCGCAGCTCGTCGGCGGCTTCCCGCAGCTCGGCGTCCGTGTAGTGCTCGAGCTCGGGCTCGAAACCGTTGATGCGTCCGACCCGCTGCTCATAGGTCTTGAACTTCTTCGCCTCGCCCATGCGCAGCGCGCGGTCCAGAATGGACATGAGACCTAGCCTAGCAATCGCCCGCTACTGGATCGGCGGCCCCGGGACGCTCCCGGAGGCTAAGAAATCCGGCTACTTGACCGTCCCACCAGCGCGGTCGTGAGCAGCGCCAGGCCGGCGACGATCACCAGCAGCACCGTGTAGTTCGCCCCGTGCGCGGCGAGCGCCAGCAGGTACGGGGACGCGAACCCGAGGTAGGTCAGCGCGTAGTAGACGGCGGTCAGGCCTCCGAGCGACCCGTCGTATGCGAGCCGCTGGACCTCGAGCAGGCCGGCCACCAGGCACAGCCCGTACCCGGCACCGAGCACGATCGCGCACGGGACCAGCATCCAGGTCTGCTGCTCGTGGGCCGCAACCGCGCTCAGCAGCAGCCCGGAGGTCAGCACCAGCAGCCCGACGATCGCCGCGCTATTGGACCTGGCGCGGGCCTCGAGCCGGCGCGCCAGCGGCTGGATCAGCACCCCGGCGAGCGCCGTCACCGAGGTGATCGCCGCCGTCAGCGCGATCCCGTCGGTGGCTCGGTTGGCGCCGACCACGCTCGGCAGCAGCGCGAACGCGACCGCCGGTGCGGCGAACACCCACGGGGCCATCGGCGCGACCACGCGCCGGAAACGGGGGTGGCGCACCTCGGGCGCCGCGAACCGCACGCGCCGCCGCTCGCCACCCGCCGTAACCGTCTCGGGCACCGCCAGCACGGCCAGCAGCACGGCCGCCATCAGCACGATGTGCGGGAGATAGGCGACCACCCGCGGAGCGGGTCCCCACTGAGCGAGCAGTCCCGCGATCAGCGGGCCGGCCGCGAACCCGACGGTCATCGCCACCGCCGCCCGGCGCGCCGCCGTGCTGACGTCGGCGGAGCCGACCGGCGGCGTCGCCGTCTCGCGCAGCCACGCCGTGCCGGCGCCGAACACGGCGCCGCTCGAGATCCCGGCCAGCAGCCGACCTACGAACAGCAGCGCAACGCTGTCGGCTCCGGCGACGAGCGCCACGCTGGCCAGCAGCGACAGCGCGACCGCCGGGATCACCACGACCCTGCGCCCGAACGCATCAGACAGCGGCCCGGCGACCAGCAGTCCGGGGATCAGCCCCACCGCGTAGGCGCCGAACATCGCCTCGAGCGTTCCCGTGCTCAGCCCGAGCGCGTGGTGGTAGACGAGCAGCATCGGGGTGAACTGGTTAGACCCCCATCCCGTCCCCAGCAGAACCGCCGCGACCACCAGCCAGGCGGCCTCGCCGGAGAGCGCCGCCGAGCGAATCCCGGCGCGTCCGGCGCTCGTGCGCATCTGAGAGACAGTCGCTGACATAGAAGTCCTCCGTTCTCCTCGGGTTCAATGACCAGACCTGTCGTACCCTAACAGATCTCGGTTCAATCATCGAACTCAATCGTGGTACCCTCAGGTCCATGCTCGGCAAGGACTACGAGAACCAGGATTGCGCGCTGGCTCGTGCGCTCGAGGCGATCGGCGAACGCTGGACGCTGCTGATCATCCGCGACGCGTTCTATGGCGTCCGGCGCTTTTCAGAGCTTCAGGCCCACCTCGACATCCCCAAGGCGGTGCTGTCAGATCGCCTGTCGGGCCTCGTCGAAGACGGGATCCTCGAACGCCGGCCCGACCCCGACCACGCCGGGCGCCACCTGTATGAGCTCACCGCTGCCGGCCGCGACCTGTGGCCGGCTGTCAGCGAGCTGCTGGCCTGGGGCTCGCGCCACCGGGCCACTAACACGCGCGTGTTCAAGCACTCCGTCTGTGGCTCGCCGCTGGACGGCAGCTATTGCCCGAAGTGCGAGTGCAACCCGCCTCCCGAGGACGTCGTGGCCGAGCCGGGACCGAGCCGGCGCCAGCCCCGCGAGGACCCGGTCGCGGTCGCGCTGCGGCGGCCCCATCGGTTGCTGGAGCCGCTGCAGACCTGACCGTGGATGTTAAAGCGAAGCCATGCTTCGCTTTAACATCCAGCCCCCTCGCCTACGCGGCCGAGGAGACGTCGCCGGGCAACTCCGGCGGGACGCCTTCGAGCGGCTCCGGGGCGGCGGCCCGTGACTCACGGCGCTTGCGGCGCTTGTCGCGGTGGCGCTTGACCTGGACGGCCAGCGAGTCGGCGCACAGGTTGATCGAATGGACGACGTCGGGCGTCGCGTCGCGCGCCCGGAGCGTGACTCCCTTGAGGTGCAGCGTCGCCTCGGCGACCTGCGAATCGGCGATCGCCGGATTGCGCTCCTCGAAGAGCTCCACCTCGAGCTCGGCCAACTCGGACACCTGACGCGAGACCTTGCGGAAGCGCTTGGTGACGTGCTCCCTCAGGTCATCGGTAATGGGCAGGTTGCGGCCCTTGACCTCGATGCGCATCGGCCGACCTCCTTGCTGGAAGGATGGATATGCGGTGAGCGACCCAGGTTAAACCCGGGCGTGACGTTTGTCGATGCAGTGCCGACCCCAGTCCCGACGATGCGCGAAAATCCAAACCTGTGAGTCCCCAGACCACCTGGTCGCTGGACCCGACCGTGCTGATCGGGGTGCTCGTGCTGGCGGTCCTGTACGGGCTCGGGTGGCGCCGGGCCCGAACCGCGGGGGCCCACCGCCCGAGCCTCGGACGCGTCGCGCTGTTCGTGGGCGGGCTGATCGCGATCCTGGCCGCGTTGGTGTCGCCGCTGGACGTGCTCGGTGACCAGCTGATGGTGATGCACATGGTCCAGCACATCCTGTTGCTCGACATCGCCCCGATCCTGCTGATCCTGGGCCTGACCAAGGTGCTGTTGCGGCCGGTGACGCGGAGGCTGCAGACGATCGAGCAGCGCGCCGGTTTCTTCTCGCACCCGGCGTTTGCGGTGATCGCCTACGGCGGGATACTGTGGCTCTGGCACATCCCGGCGATCTACGACCGGGCGCAGGGCAACGGCGCGATCCACTGGCTCGAGCACGCCTGCTTCTTCGCCGTCGGCACGCTCTACTGGTGGCACGTGCTGTCGCCGATCCGCAGCCGCAAGCGCCTGACCGGCCTCGGCTCGGTCGCCTACATGACCGGCGGCAAGCTGATCGTCGGCCTGCTCGGGATCGTGCTCGCGTTCGCTCCCGACGTGCTGTATCCGTTCTACGCCCACAAGCCCCACTACTGGGGCCTGACCCCCCAGGAGGACCAGTCGCTGGCCGGCCTGGTGATGGCCCTGGAACAGTCGATCGTGATGGGCATCGCGCTCGTCTGGTTGTTCGTCCGCATGCTCAACGAGTCAGAACGCGAACAGCAGCGCGCCGAGCGCTTCGAGGTGGTTTAACGAGTGCGACCCGCCGGAGGGCGGGCCGCACTGATGGCTAGAGCTTGAATGCCGCCCTGGAGGCAGTTGCGCGAAGCGCGCCTGCCTCCCAGGGTGGCGTTCAAGCGTCCGTTAGCACTTGGCCGAACCGTTGACCGTCGACGTCTGGCGGTCGTGACCGTTCGTCGTCGCGGTGTAGGTGATCGACCACGGCCGCTTGCCCTTCTGGCAGCCGACCGAGACGGTGTTGAACTGCGTCTTGCCCTTGACCTTGATCGAGACCTTCGACCAGTTCAGGGTCTCGTGGATCAGCGAAGCCCAGAAGTCCGTCTGGTGCGCCACCTTGGTCGAGATATCAGCGGGCAGGGGGATGTTCGTGACCTGGAACTTGCCCTGCTGGCTGACCGTGCCGGGGTACGGCGCGGTCGCGCCGGTGGTCAGGCCGGCGCACTGAATCGTCGAGTGCGTGGTGAAGAAGAACCACAGCTTGTTGTGACCCGCGTTGAACACGTCGAGGTCCGGGTTGCACGGCGTGCGTCCGTTCGGCAGGCCCTGTCGTGAGCGAGAGCGTCGGGTTGCCGAGCAGCGAGTTGACGTGGCCGGTGGCGAACTTCGACGCCTTCGGGCAGAACGTGTCCGACTTCTTCATGACCATCTTCGCTGCGCTGCAGGTCGGGAACTGCTTGGCGTTGGACTTCAGCCCGTAGATCTTGACCTTGATGTTGACGAGCACCGCAGCGGCCTTGCTGGGGTCGTTGTTCTTCGCGTTCAGCGTCTGCTTGTAGCTGATGCCAACTGGCTTCTTGCTACTGCCGGCGCCCTTCGAGAACGACTGGCTGGTACCGGAGTAGTTGTTGGCAGCAGTAGCTCCGTACGCCGCCGTCGCCCCGACGGCGAGCATGCACAACGCCGTCAAGATGATTATTTTCCGTCTCAAGTCACTCTCCTTTGGGTGTGGGACGGTTTATCTGGTTCTGCGAGCAGCGCCGGCCGTGCTCATGGCAGTGCTTTGAGTCTTGGGAACGCTTGCTGCTGCCCCGTTGTCTGAACACCAAGCGGGTTCTGTCCCTTGCATGGTGGCCCTCCAGGCGTCTTGGTGTAGTAGACGTTCTGGAGGATCGGCACGAGGTTAGCGGGTACCGTCGGCCCAATCGTCGGCTGGGGGTTCGAGGTGCATAGGTAGCCACCGAAAACCCGCAAACCATCCAAAAGTTGCTGATAACCGCCCGGGGACATGTACGGGTTTCCGCGGTTGCTCTCCAACCGCTTCGGATATCCGGACAAGGCCTCCGGGTTGACCGGGTTGGAGATCCGGAGGTAGTGCAGAAGCTTGGTCTGCGTGATGTTCTGCGATGTGGCCTCCGTGTTCGCGGTGCTGTTGGCGAAGAACGCGGCAAGCTCGCGCCGGTAGGTGTTGATGTAGTTGAAGATCGGGACGAAGTTGCCGAGGTAGGGCTTCAGCCGCGTGAGCCAGGGGACGCTCGCGTCCAGGAACTCCTCGAACGCCGGCACGCCCGCTTTGGATGCGGCGGTGAGCGGGACCAGGTTCTCGAGCAGCGTCTGCAGCTCGGGCGCCAGTATGACGGTCTGCTTCAGCGTCGGGTTCAGCTGCTTGGCGGCCGGGCGCAGCTCGTTGATCAGTGGGTTGGCCACCCTCGCGAACTCGTGTACGCGCTGCACCGTTTCGCGGGTGGCAACCGTGAACGCCGGGAACGCCTTGATCGCGGCCGCCAGCTCCTGATTTCGCGCGGCGGTGGAGGCAAACACGGCGTTCGAGTTACGGATCAGGCCCTGGAGCTGCGTCGGCGACTGGGCCAGCGCCCCGAACACCTTGCCCCCGTCGCTCAGCAGCGCGCTGGTGGCGGCGTCGTCACGGTTGAGCACATTGAGCACGGCCTCGACGTTGGTGGCGAACGGGTACAGCTGTCCGATCGCCGCGTTGAACTGCTGTCCGCGGTTGGTCAGCGCCTGGCCGCCCTGCTGCAGCCAGATCGAGAACGCGCGCCGGGTCGCGGGGTCGAACGTCGACAGGATCTGGTCCAGCTGCACGGTCGGAGCGATCTGGGCACGCGGGATCGTCCCGCCGTCGGGGATCTTCGGTCCGGTTTGCGATCCCGGCGTGAGCTCCACGTAGGTCTCCCCCAGCAGCGACTTCTGGCGCAGGATCGCCCGCGTGTCGGTGGGCCGGGGGGCGTAGGCGTTGTCGAGCTGCATGACGGCCTTGGTCAGGCCCGTGTGGCGGTCGAGCGACACCGACACGACCTTGCCGACGCTCACGCCGGAGATCCGCACGTCTGACTGCTGGGCCAGCTGCACCGCTCCGCTGAACTGGGCGTTCAACCGGTATCCCTGGGCGGCGAGCGGGATCGACCCACCGAATGAGATCCACAGAAACAGCAGCAGCCCCACGCACGAGCCCGCGAATGCGACCATCATCAGAATCCGAGAGGGGCTGGGGGCTTGCTTGTTCAAGGCAGGATCACCGAGGGGCAGAACGGGCCGCCGATCTTGCTCCAGTCCGGGGCGTTGAGCAGCGCCAGCAGCGGCTTCAGCGCCGGGTTGGAGTTGGCCAGCCCGACCTCGAACAGCTGCAGCTCTCCACAGGTGCCCATGAACAGCCCGCGGACCATCGAGCCGTGCGCGTCCTGAAGGTTCGTGAGCGACTGGGCGATGTGGCTCAGCCATGAACCCCAGAACAGGTACCCCTGCTCCGAGCCGTGCGGCTGGTAGGCCAGCGTGTTGAACAGCGAGTTCAGCACCGACACCGACCGGGTCAGCGGCGGCGTGGCCACGCGCAGCTTCGCTGCCGCCGGCGCGAGCGCCTTGGCCACCGGCTGCACCGCCACCGAATACGGCCGCAACTGGTTCTTGATCACCGGCGTGGTTGCCTTGAACAGCGACGTGCTGGCCGACAGGGCCGGTCCGAACGCGTGCGCGAACGGCAGCAACGCGTTCAGCGTCGGCGTGCTCGCGTTCGCGAACGCCTGGACCTTGCCCAGCGTCCGGGTGGTCTGCTGCAACGTCCCCGGGAGCAGCGTCAGCGCCTGCTCGAGGTTCTGGTCCTGCGAGGAGATCGCGGCGAAGTTCTGGTTGGACGAGTTGATCAACGAGGTCAGCGTTCCGTCGACTCCTCCGAGCGCCTGAGAGACCTCCTGCAGGTTGTGGATCGAACTGCGGATGTTCTTGGTCCGCTGTGCCAGCAGCGAGGTGAACCGCTTCGTGTCCCGGTTGAGCGGCGCGAACCGCTTGAACGTTCCGGTCAGATCGGAGACCGCTCTCGTGCTCGGCGCCGCGCCGCTGGCGTTGCCGTCGTGGAACAGCTGCGCGCCGCCGCCGAGCAGCAGCACCAGGTAGTTGCGCGTATCGGCGTCCAGCGACGCCAGGATCTCCTCGACGTTGACGTCGGGCGCGGTGTTCGCGACCGGGAGCGTGCCGCCGTCGGGGACGCTGCCGGCATCCGCGGTCCCGGGGTCGAGCGACAGGTACATGTCCTTGAGCGGCGTGCGCGGGCGCAGCAGCACGGTCGCGTTGCGGTAGATCGGCTTGTACTTCTTGTAGATATTCATCGTCACCACCGCGCGCCCGTCCTCGAGGTCGACCGCGCCGACCTGCCCGACCTGCACGCCGGCGACGTCGACCGACTGGCCCTGGCCTGAGGTGACCGCGGCTGCGCTGGCGAACTGCGCCTTGACCGTGTAGTAGCTCTTGCCGAGCGTGAACGCCGGCTGGTGGTCGAGGATGTAGACGACCACGACGAGGGCCAACACGACCAACGCGAGGATCGCGATGAAATCCTGGCGGTGGATCGCGATCGCGCGCTTCACGAACCCGGCCCCGTCTTCACCCGGTTGAGGTCCGGGCGGGCATTCTTGTAGCAGGCCACGTCGCGCCGAACCGGTGGCGGGGTGCTGGCGAACGCGGGCCGGGTCCCGAGCACCGGCAGCACCGCGTTGCCGTATGCGGGGCCGCCGCCCGGTAGCGACGGGGTCGTCACCCGGTTGTCGCCGCCGCCGGCGTTGGCGCGGACGTAGCGGCCGTTGCCGTCGAAGTTCTGGGCCGCGCCGGCGAGGCCCACGGCGGTCTGGAACAGCTCGCGGTAGACCGGTTGGCCGGTGCCGATCGGCGGGTCGGCGATCACCTCGTTGCCGGTGGGCACGATGTTGTGGTCAAAGCAGCGGGTGAGCAGATCGGCCTGCTTGAGCAGCGCCTCGGTGGGTGCGATCGTGGCGCCCGTGTTCTGGATCGCCGGCGTCAGATAGCGGACCAGGCCGCCCAACTCCTGCGGCGACATCAGCAGCGTCCCCTGCGCCAGCCACGGCAGGCCCGCGGTGATCGCCGGGCCGAGCTCCGAGATACCCGGCGTCAGCGCCCGGGCGAACGCCTTGGTGGGGCCGAACGAGCGGTCGAGCGCTGTGTCGGAGGACTCGGCGCGGGTCAGGAACGGGGGCAGCAACGCGATCGTCTGGCTGAGCTCGTGCTGGCGGGCCGAAAGCGCTGCCATCGTGGCGTTGAACGTCGTCACGAAGCTCGACAGCTGATCGCCACTGGCCGCCAGCGCCTTGAACACCTCGGCGTTGCCCTTGACGACCCCGGAGAGGTCGTGAGGTGTGACCCCGAGCAGTGCCTCGTTGACGATCGCCGACGCCTTGAACGCGTCGGGCGAGTACTGCAGCGACTTGTTCAGCGCCTGGCCACCGGTGAGCCCCCGGACGATCGGGTCCTGGGTGGCGTCCTGCGCGGCGGTGGGCTGGTCGTTCAGCGATGCGCCGAAGCCGCGCAACAGCGTCTCGAGGTTCGTCCGCGTGTCGGAGTTCAGCGAGGACAGCACGCGATCGAGCTGGACCGGGCCGGCCGTCTGCCCCACCGGGAGCGTCGAGCCCGACTTCAGATGCGGCGCGGACGGCGTACCCGGCTGCAGGTCGACGTAGAAGTTGCCCTCGAGGAAGATCCGCGGCCGGATCTTCATCGTCGCGTTGGCGTGGATCGGCAAGCCGTTGGAGTTGATGCTCATCGTGATCAGGCCGGCCTGCGAGGAGGAGCCGCCGATGTGCTTGACCGACGTCACCTCGCCGACGTCGACGCCCGCGATCCGCACCGGCGAGGGGATGTGCAGCTGCGTTTCGGACGTGACCACCGCCTTGAGCTGGTACGGCGTGCCCGCGAACGGCGAGGAGCCGCCGAACACGAAGTAACAGGCGATGACGATCACCGCGATCCCGATCACGCCGGCGGCGAACTTGGAGATGCGCGAGCGCCGGCGTCTCACTGCTTCGGCCTCGTGGTCTTCTCGGTGCGGGTGCCGAGCTTGCCGGGCGGGTTGCCGATCAGATAGCCGGGGGTGTAGGGCTCGTTGCCCGCCGCGCACTCCCGCGGCTGCCCGGGGCTGGCCGTGTACGGGTACGGGTTGACGTGCAGCGGGCCGCTCTCGCCGTTGTTGCCCGAGGCGCTGCTGGCCGGCACCTCCTTCAGGTACGGCTTGCTCGAAGGCACGGCCTCGCCGCCGAGCACGTCGTCGATCACGACCACGTTGAAGCGCAGCGCGGTGCCGTTGCCGAACTTCTCAGACAGCAGGCTGCCGGTGTTGCGCAGGAACAGCGACACGTAGTTGCAGGTCGACTGAACCGGGGTCAGGAAGGCCAGCGGCGACCGCAGGCTCTGGACGGTCAGCGTGAGGCGGTCCAGGCCCTGGTTGACCGCCGGTGTCTGCGCGTAGCGCCCGAGCCGCTTGGACAGGCTGGTCAGCCGGGCGTCGAGCGCCTTGGTCGGAGGCAGCGTCTGGGTCCCGGTGGCGAATGCGTCGGCGAGCACCGGCGCGCTCTGCTTCAACGTGGCGAACCCGGGCCGCAGCTCCTTGAACAGCCCGGCGGTGTTCAGCAGGAACGCCTGCTCGGCGGGGCTGTCTCGAATCACAGCGCTGAACGTCGGCGGCGTCTCCTGGATCCAGTCGCGCAGATACGGCTCGGCGACCGGGGCGATCGCCCGGAAGGTCGTGTCGAGGTTGGTGTACAGGTCGGCCTGCGTCTGGGCCACCGGCGCCAGCGCGCCCGAGAACGCCTCGAGCCCTCGGAAGAATCCGCCGAGGTCGGTCTTCGGCGAGGCGAGGTTATGGGCGACCGGCTGCAGGTCGCGGACCAGCGGCCGGAACGCTCCGATCGCGTCGTTGATGTCGCTCCCCCGCGACGCCAGCGCATCGCTGAAGCCGATCGTCGACTCTTGGATGCCCTTGCGGGTCGCGGGGTCGAACATCGACAGGACCTGATCGAGGTCGACCTCCGAGCTCGACTGGGTGAGCGGCACGGTCGACCCGTCCCGGTAGGTCTGCGTCGAGGTGCCCTTGGTCAGGTCGAGGTACTTGAGCCCGATCGCTCCCTTGAGGCGGACGTTGAACTTCGAGTCGACCGGGAGCGGCTCGACGTCCTTGTTGAGCTTGAGCGTGAGCAGCGCGATCGGCGTCCCGGCGGCGTCGCGCGCGGGGTCGACCTTGGTGACCGTACCCACCAGCGAACCGCCCATGTGGACCTCGACGTTGCGGGTCACCTCGCTGGCGTTGGCCATCTGCAGATACAGCGTGTACCGGGGCACGAACGGCAGCCCGTTGTTGGCCTGGTAGGCGAGCGTGACCGCGATGATCGTGACCAGCACGGTCAGCGCTCCGATCAGGATCGGGTTGCTGAGCATCCCCGAGCCACGGGCGGCCTGGTTTCTCATTGGCCGCCTCCGAACAGGTAGCCGAGCAGGCCCTGGAGGGTCTTGCCCGACCCGTCCTTGGACTGGGCGTCGACTCCGGCGACGGCGTCGCGCACGGCGCGGGCGGCAGCAGCGTCGGCTGCCGCCCGGGTGCGGCTGGCATGGCTCCGGGCCGACGCCTTGGCGGCCTTGGCGGACTTGGCGGGCGTTGCGCCGGACCGCGTGTGGGAGCTAGCGGCGGTGTCCGAGCGGCCGGTGTCCGCGCTGACCGTCTCAGAGGTCGTGGCCGGTGCCCCAGCCGCTGCGGCGAGTGCGCCGAAGTTCGCCGAGCAACCCGGCACCGGGCGCTTGTCGTAGGACGAGCAGGAGCCGACCTGAGGCTCGCTGCGGGCGAGGTGGCCGTCGCTGTCGAACATGTTGGTGGCGCTGACCCCGTGGAACAGCAGCGACATCAGGTACTCGATCGCGCCCGTCTGATCGAGGCTCGAGGTCAGCTTGTCCAGCGATTTCGCGGTCGGCTCGGTCTGCGTGGCCAACCGGTCCAGGCGCTGCGCCAGCGGCAGCGTCGCCACCAGCGGCGCCTGGGACTGCTGGGCCGAGTTGCCGAGCTCGATCAGCGCCGGCCGGGCGGCGTTGGCGAACGGCGCGAGGTTCTGGAACTGGCGCGAGACGTCGCCGGCGCTCTGCGCGCAGCGTGTTCATCAGCGGCGTGCCCTGATCGGCGAGCTTGCCCAGATCGGTGACGAGCGGCCGCAGCTGGCGCAGGAACGTCGGGAACAGCTGGAACGAGCGCGAGATGTCGGCTGCGCGCGATGCGCTCGCCACCGACGTGGTGTTCGCCTGGACGACGAAGTCGGCGAGCTGGCGCTTGGCCTTGGCCAGCGGCGCCAGCACCGCATCGGACTCGGTGGCCAGACGCGCCAGCACCTTGTTCTGGTGCGCCAGGATCTTGCAGGACCTTGTCGGTCTGCCCGAGCGCCGGATTCGCCCGGTGGATCACGGCGTTGAGGTCCGACCCACGCGCCGCCAGGCCCGTGCCAAGCTCGTCGAGGATCAGCGCAGAACCGCTGGCGGATCGGCTGCTGGGAGATGTCCTGGACGATGTCGGAGTCGACCGGCGAGGTCGTGTTGGCCACCGGCAGCAGGTAGGAGCCCTTGCCCGGCCCACTCGAGATCTTCTGCAGCGGCGGCGACGACGAGGAGCCGGGCTGGCAGTCGACGTACTTCTCGCCGATCAGCGACTGCGGCCGGATCGCGCAATGGGCGTTGCCGTAGAACGGAGTGAAGTCGGCGTTGTCGACGGTGATCGTCACCGCGGCCTTGTTCAGCGGCGAGCCCTGCGGGCACGGTGCCTTCGTGCACACGTCGAGCGACTGGATCGACCCCACCGGCGCGCCCGGCGACCCGGACGTCTTCGCCGGGAACCGCGAACGCGGCGTCGTCGAAGATCGCGCGGATCTCATACGTCGGCGTCTTGCCGGTCGACGAGGTGGCGATCACGGCCGCCGCCGCGCTGGCCAGCGCAACCAACCCGAGGATCGTGGCGATTCGTCTCATGGGCCGGGCGGGACGGACAGATTGCTGCAGCCGGGAACCAGCCACGGGGACGAGCCGTCCGGGGCTGGCTGCACGGCCGCGCCCGGACAGCGCGAGTTCGCCTTCTGCAGGCCCTGGAAGCGTTGCGACGGCGGTCGGTCGGTCAGCTGATTGGCGCCATTCACGCCGAACGCGCCGAAGAACGGCTGCGTGCGCGCGTAGTGCCCGTTGGCGTCGAAGTAGGCGCCGGTCTGCCCCAGGTTGCCGAGTGCCGCGACGACGTCCGGCGTGTACTGGCGGAAGGTGTCGACCTGCGGCTGTGAGTCGTTGAACTCCTTGATCATCCGCGGGAACGTCGCCGTCGCGATCTTCGCCAGCCCCGGCGTGGACTGGAGCAGCGTGATCAGGTCGCCGTTGCCCGAGGGGTTGCGGATCAGCGCGTTGAGGCTGTTGGTGGTGGGGATCGACGCGGTGGTGAACTTGCCGAGCTGCTTGACGAACTCGGCGAGATGACGCGAGTTCGGGATCGACTTGACCACGAGCGGCTGCAGCGCATCAAGCGTCGAGCGCAGCCCGGCGAACGTGGCCGTCGAGTGGGTCAGGGTCGGCCCGAGCTGGCTCAACGCCTGCTCGAGATTCTGGCTCTGGCTGGCGATCGCCGCGGTCGTCGCGTTCGTGTTCGCCACCAGCTGAGTCAGTTGGTCGGTGCGGGAGCCCAGCGCCCGCATCGTCTGCGCCCCCTGAACCAGCAGGCTGTCGAACAGCGGCTCGTTACGTGTGAGCTCCTCGGTGACGTTGGTCGTGCTGGCAAGCGCCGGCGAGAAGTACTGGAGCGTCTCGCTGGCCTGCGGCGCCTTGCCGGAGATCGCGGCGGCCTCGCCCTGGATGAAGTTCCGCAAGCCCGTTCGCGTCTTCGGGGTCAGCGTGTTGAACAGCTGATCGAGGCTGACGAACGAGTACGTGTCGTTCTGGGAGATCGTGGCGCCGTCGTGGATCTCCGGCGCGTCGCCGGATCCGGGCTCGAGCACCACGTAGCGGTTGGCGATCCCCGACAGCGAGTTCTCGTAGATCCGCACGACCGTGCCGTCATGCATCGGCTTGTCGACGCTGAACTTCACCTCGGCCAGGCCGTTGGACGAGAGGCCGATCGACTGCACGGAGCCGACCTTGGCCGGCCCGATCATCACGTCGTCGCCCGTCACCAGGCCTCCGGAGTCCTGGAATTCGGCGCGCAGCGTGTAGTCGGGACCGTTCCCGAGCAACAGCAGCGCGACGAGAATCACCGCGCCGACGAGCGAGGCGACCGCAGCGACGCGCGCGATCATGCCCGGGGCGAGACCCTGTCTATATGTGCCGCGGGACGGTCATGCGCGACGTCCGTCCTTGGCGCTCGTGCCGTTCTACGCAAAGGCGTAATTTGAACCCTCTCCCGTATACGTCTCTTGTTCGGCGCCCGCCATCATCCTGCCAGAGCAGGAGCACGCGCGCTACGCACGGTTGTTTAGCCGACGTTAACGCCGATTGCGCCGATCAGCTGGCGACGCGAGGACGCTGAAGTGCCTGCAGTGCCGCGCCGATCGCGCCGCCGAGGTCGCCGAGCGCGGCCACGTGGACGTCGGGCGGCTCGGAGTCGTGGAACAGATGCGGATGCATCGCCTCGCTGATCCGCTTGGCCATCGGGTCGCCGAAGCGGACCCCGAGCCCGCCCCCGATGATCACGGCCTCCACATCGAGCAGGTTCATCGCCGACGCGACGCCGGCCCCGAGCGCCTCGACCGCGTCGTCGATCAGCTCGGTCGCCAGCTTGTCGCCGTTGTCGAGCGCGCGGGCCCAGATCGAGCTCGTCAGCCGCGTTCGCTTGTGCTCCTTCATCAGCTTGAACAGGTCGGTCTTTTTGCCCTCGTCGTGGCGCCGCCGCGCGCGTGCCTCCATCGCGCCGCGCCCGGCGTATGCCTCCATGCACCCTCGTCGCCCGCACGGGCACTTGGCGCCGCCGATCTTGACGACCATGTGCCCGATCTCACCGGCGCCGCCCCGGCCGATCCAGGGCTTGCCGTTGAGCACGAGGCCCCCGCCGACGCCGGTGCCCCAGAACACGCCGAGCACCGACTTGTAGGGCTTGCCGGCGCCGAGCTTGAACTCCGCGTCGGTCGCCACCTGCACGTCGTTGCCAACGAACACCGGCGTGCCAAGGCCCTTGGACAGCGCCTCGCCGAGCTCGAAGGACCCCTCCCAGTCGGGGAGGTTGCGCGCCGTCGATACCGCCCCCGTGTCGGGGTCGATCACGCCGGGCGATCCGACTCCAACCCCGCGCAGATTCCGCGGTCTCGACGTCCGCGGCCTCGGCGGCGGCGCGGACGGCGCCGATCATCTGCTCGGCCACGTCCTCCGGACCGCCTTCGGTGGGCGTGGGGCGGCGGGCGGAGCCCAGCACCGTGTTCTGCGAGTTGACGATCACGGCCTCGATCTTGGTCCCGCCGAGGTCGATCCCCGCGCGAGCGGCGCTGTTGTTTGAGGGCATGCCGGAATCCTCTCAGAGGCGTGCCGAAAGCGCGAGCGTCGTTGTCAGGTCCAGGACTCGCGGTAGTGCGCCTGCTCGGGGGTGGGCTCGTCGATCCCGACCCCCAGCGCGGCCAGCTTCAGCCGGGCGACCTCGTGGTCGATCGAAGCCGGCACCTGCACGACGCCGGCGTCAAGCTCGCCGCGGCGGCGGACGAGCTCCTCGACGCACAGCGCCTGCAGCGCAAACGAGACGTCCATCACGGCAGCGGGATGCCCCTCGGCCGCCGCCAGATTGACCACCCTCCCCCGCGCCAGCAGGTTCAGCCGCCGCCCGTCGCCGAGCCGGTATTGGTCTACCAGCGGCCGCACCGCCTCGACCCCCGTCGCCAGCGCGCGGAGCTCGTCGAGGTCGAGCTCGACGTCGAAATGTCCGGCGTTGGCGAGCACGGCACCGTCCTTCATCAGCTCGAAGTGTTCCCCGCGCAACACCCGTCGGGAGCCGGTGACGGTCACGAAGATGTCCCCGCGCGCCGCCGCGTCGAGCGCAGGCATCACCTCATATCCGGCCATCCGCGCCTCCAGCGCTCGCAGCGGATCTACCTCGCACACGATCACGGCGGCACCGGCGCCGCGGGCCCGCTCGGCGATCCCCTGCCCCGCCCAGCCGTAGCCGACGACCACGACCGTATGGCCGGCCAGCAGCACGTGACTGGCGCGAATGATCCCGTCAATCGCCGACTGACCGGTGCCGTGGCGATCGTTGAGCGCCCGCTCGGTGCGGGCCTCGTTGACCGCGAGCACCGGACACGCCAGCCGCCCCTCGTCCTGCAGCCGACGCAGTCGCACCAGGCCGGTGGTGGTCTCCTCGGTGCCGCCGACAAGCCCGCGGAGCGCGTCGCCACCGAGCTCGTGGGCGGTGACCAGCAGGTCGGCCCCATCGTCGATTGTGATCTCGGGCCCGCCGTCGGGGCCTTGGATCAGCGCGCGGACGTGCTCGGCATACCTGTCGAGATCCTCGCCGTGCAGCGCCCTGACCTCGACACCGTGCTCCAGCACCAGGGCCGCGGCCACGTCGTCCTGGGTGGACAGCGGGTTCGCCGCGCACAGCGCGGTCGAGGCCCCGCCGGCCTGGAGCGTGAGGATCAGGTTCGCGGTCTCGGCGGTGACGTGCAGGCAGGCCGCGACCCGCACGCCCTTCAGCGGCTGCTGGCCGACGAACCGCTCGCGGATCTGAGCCAGCACGGGCATCTGCTCGCCGGCCCACTGGATCCGGGCCTGACCATCCTCGGCCAGACCCAGATCGGCGACGTCATGCGGCGGGATCGACGTCGAGCCCATCGCCCTCCGCGGCCGGTGCGACGCGCCGCGGCGCCGCTAGTAGCGGTAGTGGTCGGACTTGTACGGACCCTGCACCGGGATGCCGAGGTACTCGGACTGACCCGGGGTGAGCTCGGTGAGCCGGACCCCGAGCGCGTCGAGATGCAGCCGGGCGACCTTCTCGTCGAGCTGCTTGGAGAGCGTGTAGACCTGCTTGTCGTACTCGTCGTTCTTCCCGAACAGCTCGATCTGGGCGATCACCTGGTTAGTGAACGAGTTGGACATCACGAAGCTCGGGTGGCCGGTGGCGTTGCCCAGGTTCAGCAACCGCCCCTCGGACAGCACGATGATCGCGTGCCCGTCGGGGAATACCCACTCGTCGACCTGCGGCTTGATCTCGATCCGCTCGACCCCGTCGATCCGGGTAAGGCCGGCCATGTCGATCTCGTTGTCGAAGTGGCCGATGTTGCCCACGATCGCCTGGTGCTTCATCCGCGACATGTGCTCGGCGGTGATCACGTCCTTGTTACCGGTGGCGGTGACGAAGATGTCGGCGGTGTCGAGCACGTCCTCGAGCCGCACCACCTGGTAGCCGTCCATCGCCGCCTGCAGGGCGCAGATCGGGTCGATCTCGGTGATCACGACGCGGGCTCGCTGGCCGCGCAGCGACTCAGCGCAGCCCTTGCCGACGTCTCCGTAGCCGCAGACGACAGCGAGCTTGCCGCCGATCAGGACATCGGTGGCGCGGTTGATGCCGTCGATCAGCGAGTGGCGACAGCCGTACTTGTTGTCGAACTTCGACTTCGTGACCGAGTCGTTGACGTTGATCGCGGGGAACAGCAGCTGACCCTGCGCGGCGAACTGGTAGAGGCGGTGGACGCCCGTGGTGGTCTCCTCGGTCACGCCCTTGATCTCGGCCGCGACCTTGGTCCAGCGTTGTGGGTCCTGCTCGAACACGCGCTGCAGCGACGCCAGCACGATCTCGAACTCCTCCGAGTCGGCCGTCGAGGGGTCCGGGACCGCGCCGGCGGCCTCGTACTCGACGCCCTTGTGGACGAACAGCGTGGCGTCCCCGCCGTCGTCGAGGATCATGTTCGGGCCGCCGGGCGTCTGGGAGTCCGAATCGTCGGGCCAGGTCAAGGCCTGCTCGGTGCACCACCAGTACTCCTCAAGCGTCTCGCCCTTCCACGCGAACACGGGAACCCCCTGCGGGTCCTCAGGCGTGCCCTCGGGGCCGACCACGATCGCGGCCGCCGCGTGGTCCTGGGTCGAGAAGATGTTGCAGGAGGCCCAGCGGACCTCGGCGCCGAGCGCCACCAGCGTCTCGATCAGCACGGCGGTCTGCACGGTCATGTGCAGTGAGCCGGTGATCCGGGCTCCGGCGAGCGGCTGGCTGTCTGCGTACTCGCGCCGGGTGGCCATCAGACCCGGCATTTCATGCTCGGCGAGACGGATCTCCTTGCGGCCGAACTCGGCGAGCGCGAGGTCGGCGACCTTGAAGTCGATCTTGGCGGCGGTCGTGCTCATGAGCTCTCCACTGTGGTCCGTGTTTTCGGGTTATCGGCGGCCGGCCTCAGGCGGCGGCCAGGAGCTTCTGGTGCTTGGCCTGCTCGAAGCGCAGCCAGTCGTCGGCCTCGACGTCGTCGGGTCGGTGGGGCTCGCTGGCGAGCCAGCTGGATACGGCTTGGCGAAGCTCGTGATCGGTCTCCATGCGCGCGGCGAAGGCCACATCGGAGAGCCCGAGATCCAACCGGTTGAGCAGCTCTTTGAGCGTGCGTAGCCGCTGCAGCTCGCCCGGCCCGTACAGGCGATACCCCGACGCCGAGCGGCCCGGAGTTACGAGTCCCGTGCGCTCGACGTAACGCAACATTCGCGCCGACCAACCAGTCGTCTGCGCCGCCTCGTTGATCGTCAAACCGTCCATTTCGACTGCAACCTTATCACGGCCGTGTCAAGGTTAGGGGAACATAAATCGTCTCGAAGAAATTTCTCCAGGAAACCCTCAAGGTCCGGGCGTGAAATGCCGAAATGGAAGTACGAGATTCGTCCAGCGGCCGGTGAACGACTCAACTCGCGGGATAGCCTCGCGGTGGGCTAGAACGGCCGTACCCCCGAAGGATGCGGGACTGGAGCCGAAACAGCCGTGACGCGGTGCCGAGACATGATCATTGAGCGCAGCAAGTGGGTCTGCTCCATCGCGGCGATGAGCGCGATCGGCATCGGCATCTTCGGAGTAGCCGGCGCCAGCGGACGCGGCTCAGCCTGGACGGCGGTCCATCCCGCCAAGGCGCACGTGGTCGTAGTCCACTCGCACGGTTCGCCGCAGATCAGCTCGCCCGTCTCTCACGCATACAGCTCGAGCGTCTCCCGGCACGTCGTCTCGAGCGGCTACAGCTCGCATACCACCGTCGTCCACTCGACCGCGACCACCAGCTACGCGAGCGCGGCTCACCCGGTCCAGGCCGCCTCCTCGGCACCGGCCGTCACCCAGCAGTCACCGGCGCCGGCCGCGCCCGTGCCCGCCAGCCACGCGTCGCACTCCTCGCACGCTTCCCACGCGTCGCACTCGGGTCACTCGGCGAGCTCGCACTCACAGTCGCATGCGGCCCGGCACTCGCAGGTGCGCGCCCATAACAACGTCGCCGCCGCGGCTGACACCAACGCCGCCGACAGCGCCGCCGTCAGCGCCCAGCTCGGCGCCTGGACCGGCGCGAGCGTGTCGGTGCAGAGCCCGGGCAGCACCGGCGGCGCCGACAGCGCCGGCACGGGCAACAGCGCCGGCAGCGCCGACTGTCCGGGCGCGACGGACGCGACCGGCACGGCGACCACTGCCGGCGACCACTCCGGCGACCGGCACGGCGCCGGGCACCCCGACCTGTGGTGGCGACCAGGGCACCGGGACCACCGGCACCGGGACCACCGGCACCGGGACCACCGGCACCGGGACGAGCGACAACGGGCAGAGCAACACCGTCCCGAACCAGGGCGACCAGGGCACCGGGAGCGACCAGGGCACCGGGAGTGACCAGGGCACCGGCGGCGACCAGGGCACCCAGTGCACGACTCCGAGCGCGACGGACCCGACCACGGTCCCGACCGACCCGACCACGGTCCCGACCGACCCGACCACGGGGACGACCACCGGCCCGAGCGACACCTGCACCGGGGCTGGGACCGGAACGGACACCGGAACCGGGACCGGGACCGACCAGGGCACCGGCTCGACCGGCGACAACTCCGGCACCGGCTGCACGCCGACCGACTCCACCGGCGACGGCACCACCGTGACCCCGCCGACCGACACCGGGACCTCCGACGGCACCTCGACCGGCACCGACACTTCCAATGGCGGCAGCGACCAGACGCCCGAGATTCCGACCACTCCCTGCAGCGGCGGTGGCGATTCCGGGGTCGCCGCAGGGCAACCCGGGCATCCCCGGCTCGCCGCAGGGCGCCGTGGGCGGCAGCGTGAACAGCGGCAACGGAAGCAGTGGCACCGCGTCCGGCGGTCTGGCGCCGATCATCGTACCGAGCAGCAGCCCGTCCGCGGGGATCACGACCCCGCCGAGCATCCCCGGCAGCACCCCGCCGGGTAACCGCCGCCGCCGGGCAACACGCCGCCGGCCAATGCGCCGGGCAACGGAGGAGGCAGCACGCTGTCCTTCGACGGGTCGCAGGTGAGCCAGCTCTCGGGCAACAACTTCAACAGCACCTTGCCCAGCCAGGCCGGAGCCGGGCTGAGCTCAACGCCGAGCTTCGGGACCGGCTCGACCGCGACGGCCGGCGCCGCCGCCGCTGCCGCGGCCGGCAGCGCCAGTGGCCTCGGCACGCTGACCCCGGCGACGTCGCGCATCGGCCTCGCCGGTAACGGCGCCACCGAGCAGGCTCGGGCCCGCGCCAAGGACGCCGCCAAGACCCGCGCGGCCGCCCACCACACCGGCCCCGTGACGCTTCCGTCGTTCATCGGCCAGCCGTTCCAGGGCATCGCCAACGCGGCCGCCATCTACATCAACAAGATCCCGTGGTACATCTGGCTCGCCCTCGGCGCGCTTGCGATCGTCGCGACCGGCGCCATCGGCGCCGCCTACCGATCGAGCCGCCGCGCCCGCCGCCAGGCCGGCGCGATGGCCGCGGTCAGCGCCGCCGCACTCACCGATCCGCTGACCGGCGTGCTGAACCGCCGCGGGTTCACCGAGGCCGTCGAACGCGAGCTCGCCCGCGCCCGGCGCTACGACCGCCCGTTCGTGCTCGCATACGCCGACGTCCGCGGGCTGAAGGCCGTCAACGACACCGAGGGCCATCTCGCCGGCGACGAGCTGCTGAAGGGCGTCTCGAGCCTTCTGCGCGACTCAGCCCGCGCCGACGACGTCGTCGGCCGGCTGGGCGGCGACGAGCTCGGCCTGCTGCTCGTCGAGCAGTCAGCCGACGGCGCCGAGGCGGTCACCAGCCGGATTCAGTCAATGCTCCCCGAGCGCCACGCGGAGCTCGGCATCGCCACTCCCTGGGACCTGACGATCGGCATCGCGGCCTTCCCCGAGGACGGGCAGACGTTCAACGAGCTGCTCGCCGTCGCCGACGAGCGCCTGTACGAGCAGCGCGGCATCGCGATCCGTCGCGAGACGCCGGCCTCCTGACCTGCTTAACGACCCGCTCGACGCCTTCGCGAGTAACCGTGGGGCGTTAGTCACGCCCCACGTGACAAACGTCCCGCGCTACCCCGGAGCAGGCTCGAATGGGACGTTGGTCATGTGAAATCGCCCGGCCCGCGGCCCACGGCCCCCGGCCCGCGGCCCCGCCGCCCGTGCCCGCCGACGACGACGTCCTAGCCGTGCGCCAGCACGTCCTTCAGCCGATCGATCATGACCACCGGCATCGGATCGACGCCGGACAGGACCGCAAGATAGACCGACACCAGATCGCCGAGCAGCACCAGCGAGGTGAGCCGGTCGGTCCGGGTCTCCCCGATCGTCTCGACCCGTAACGTCGCGGCCGCGTCGGCCTGGATCAGCGCCCGGGCGAGCTCGATCCGCTGGCGGGTGCGGGGATGCAGGTCGGAGTCGTCGAGGAACACCGCGCTGAACCGGCCGAGCCCGGGGGCGCCCGCCCAGCCGGCGATCTCATTATGGTCGAGCTCGGGCAGCTCCCCGGAGAAGCTGGGCGTCTTGGCGTTCTCGTTGATCTGGGTCTTCCATCGGTAGGCGATCGGGGCGGTCAGGCCGGCGCCGGCGATCTGGGGCACGGTGCCGTGCATCGCCCGGGCCAGCTGCTTGGGCAGCGAGTCCTCGGCCCCATCGGGGCCCCACTCGGCCGCAAGCCGCTCGGCGTTGGCCGCGGCCACGTCGATCTCGGCGTGCAACCGGTCCCCGGCACCGCACAGGGCGGCGACCTCGAGCGCGATCACCAGCGAGTAGCCGACCGCAACCCGCGGCTGGAACGCCCCCGGCACCGGGACCACCGGAACCCCGTCGGACCGGGCGGCGTTGGCCAGCTCGCCGCCGGTGGTGGCCACGATCCGGCGCGCCCCCAGCGCCCCGGCGGCCTCGTAGGCGGCGAGCGTCTCCTCGGTGTCGCCCGAGTAGCTCGCGCACAGCACGGTTGTGTCGGGGGTCGTCCACGCCGGCAGCGCGTAGTCGCGCGCCAGCGTGATCGGTCGCGAGGCACGATCGCCGAGCACGGCGCGGGCCAGCGCGCCACCGACCGCCGATCCGCCCATTCCGGCGACGATCAGCCCGCCGGGCGTGTCCTCGGGCCGGAGATTGGCCGATTCGACGCGCCACAGCGCGTCGCGCAGATGGTCAGGCAGGGCAAGGATGTCCTCGATCTGTCCCGACTGGTCGATCGCGGCGACCGCGTCTCGGGTCAGATCCGCGCTACTCGTCAAAATTTGATCGCTCCCTCTGGCAGCTCGACGCCGGGGAAGATACGCGCCCCGGCCGCCAGCACGTTATCCGGTCCTATGTTCACACCCTCGCCGAGCACCACGCGGTCCTCGATGTGGCAGTGATCGCCGACCTCCGCGCCGGCGCCGATGATCGCGCCGCGTACCGTGGCCCGGGCGCCCACCCTGGCACCGTCGAGCAGCACCGAGCTCTCCACGTGAGTCCCGGCCCCCACTGACACCCCGCGACCGAGCACGGTCCGGCCGCCGACGATCGCCCCGGGGGCGATCTTGCAGTCGGCGCCGATGATCGCCGGCGCGACCACCCGCCCGGCCACCATGGCTCCCTCGAGCAGCACCAGCCCGGACTCGCTCAGGCGGCGTCCGAGCTCGGTCTTGACGTTGCCCTCGAGGATGTCGTAGGTGCCCTGGAGGTAGCGCTCCGGCGTGCCGATGTCGAGCCAGTAGCCGTCGGCCTCATAGCCGAACAGGCCGTGGCCGATCAGCTCCGGGAACACCTCGCGCTCCATCGAGATGTTCGACCCGGCCGGCCCCATCCCATCGAGCAGCTCGCGCTGCAGCACGTAGGCGCCGGCGTTGATCAGGTCGGTGTCGATCTGCTCGGGCCCGGGCTTCTCGACGAACTCCGACACCGAGCAGTCGGGGTTGCGGCGCACCAGCCCGTAGGCCGAGGGGTCCTCGACCGGGATCAGCGCCAGCGTCGCCCTGGCCCCGGTGCGCTCGTGCTGGCGCAGCTGGTCGGTCAGGTCGATGTCGGTGAGGATGTCGCCGTTGAGCATGAAGAAGCGCTCGTCGAGCAGCTCCTCGGCGAACTTCAGCGCGCCGCCGGTGCCCAGCGGGCGCGGCTCCTCCACGTAACGCAGCCGGATCCCGAGCGACGAGCCGTCGCCGAGCACGTCGCGGACGCCGTCGGCCATGAACCCGCAGGACATGATCACGTCGTCGACGCCGTGGCCACGCAGCCACTCGAGCATGTAGGAGATCAGCGGACGGCCGACCAGCGGCACCACCGGCTTGGGGATGTTCGACGTGAGCGGGCGCAGGCGGGTGCCCTGCCCGCCCGACAGGATCAGCGCCTGCATGCGGCGGGAACCACGGGGAGGATCAGCGTCCGATCCCCTCGTAGACGAAACCGGACGCCTTGACGCGCTCGCGGTCGACGAAGTTGCGCCCGTCGATCACGATCCGGCCCCGCATCGCCGCCGCCGCGGCGTTCCAGTCGAGCTCGGCGAACTCGGGCCACTCGGTGACGACGATGCATGCGTCGGAGCCTTCGAGCGCCCCCAGCGCAGAGTCGGCGAAGTCGACACCGACCATCAGCTTGCGCGCCTCGTTCTCGGCGACGGGGTCGTACGCCCGGACGCGAGCTCCGTCGGCCTGCAGCCGCGCCGCCAGCACCAGCGAGGACGCCTCGCGCATGTCGTCGGTCTCGGCCTTGAACGCGAGCCCCAGCAGCGCCACGGTCTTGCCCACCAGCGAGCCCAGATGCTTCTGGAGCTTGCCGATCACCCGGCGCTTCTGCAGCTCGTTGACCTCGATCACCGACGTCAGCAGCTGGAAGTGATAGCCCGAGTTGCCGGCCAGCTGCTTGAGCGCCGACACGTCCTTGGGGAAGCACGAACCCCCGAACCCGATCCCGGGCTTGAGGAAGTGGGTCCCGATCCGCCGATCCAGGCCCATCCCGCGGGCCACCTCGAGCACGTCGGCGCCGGTCTCCTCGCAGACGTTGGCGATCTCGTTGATGAACGAGATCTTCGTGGCCAGGAACGCGTTGGCGGCCAGCTTGATCATCTCGGCGCTGGCCACGTCGGTCCGCACCAGCGGCGCGTTCAGCGGCGCGTACAGGTCGACCACCGCGTCTCCCGCCCAGTCGCCGTCGTCGCCGACGACCACGCGGTCGGGCTCGAGGAAGTCGGTCAGCGCCGCGCCCTCCTTGAGGAACTCGGGACATGAGACGTACGCGAACCCGTGCTTGCCGAGCTCCCGGAGGGTGCGCCTGATCGAGGCGCCGGTGCCGACCGGAACGGTCGACTTCATCACCAGCGCGTGACGGTCGGACGCGGGCATCGCGTTGACGACCGAGTGCACCGCCGACAGGTCGGCGTCTCCGGAGTACGTGGGTGGCGTGCCGACCGCGACGAACAGCAACCTCGCGTGCTCGAGCGCCGGTCCGATCTCAGTACCGAAGTGCAGGCGCTCGCGGTTACGGGCGACCGACTCGGCCAGGCCGGGCTCGTAGATCGGGATCTCTCCGCGCTCCAGCTGCGCGATCTTGTCCGCATCCACGTCCACGCACCACACGTCGCTGCCCAGCTCGGCAAAGCCCGCGGCCGTGACCAGACCCACGTATCCGGTGCCGATCACCGCGATCGGTTCGCGTCCATTGCTCATCACCGGCGAGGGTACTCTCGGCTGGGACCCTACTTGGCTCGCGTGAACGACGACGCGATCGCGAGCATCTGCGAGTTGGACAGGTTCTGGGTCAGCGTGTTGGAGATCCAGTAGGCGGCGCCACCGGTCTTCCAGGCCACCATCGCCAGCTTGCTGCCGGCGTAGTAGAGCATCAGGTGCTTGCCGTTGATCGTCCGGCTGCCGCCTGGATTGGCGAGGATCGGGGCCTTGAGCCAGTTGGTCCCCTGGACCCCGTAGTACTGGCCGAGCTGGTTTGAGACCTGCAGCGTCATCCGGTAGGCGGGCAGATACGTGCCGTCCTTACTGCGGATCCGGTAGAAGCGCGGATACGAGTTCGCCAGCGGGCCGATCGCGCAGGTCGCGTTCGTGCAGTAGCGGGAGTTGCTGGCGATCAGCCTCGGGTAGTAGACCGCGAGCTTGTGCGGGCCGACAGCGGCGGCCTGCGACTGGCCGTCGGCGGCGTCGGCGGTCACCTTGGCGTCGGCGATCGACACCGGCTTGCGCGGCTTGCGCGGCTTCTTGGCCTTGCTCGCGGTGCTCTCGGTCGGCTTCATGAATGACCGGTAGGCGGCCTGCTCGGCGCCCCGGTTGGCGGTCACGTAGCACGGGACCGCGCCCACCACGGTGCCGGTGGCGGTGGTGATGCCACCGCCGCACGGCTCAAACTCGGCGGGGAACCCGACCTGCTTGATCGAATGCCCGGCGGAGAACGCGACCAGGTTGAACAGGTTGATCAGCCCGTCGATCGAGTGCAGATTGGGGTCGGTCTGGGTGTGCTTGCCGAAGATCTTCAGGAACCTGTCGCGCTGGGACAGCAGCTGCCCGACGTTGAACTGGGTCTTGGCCCACCGCAGGAAGTCCTGCTGGCGGGCGTTGCGGACGATGTCGGAGTCCGTATGGCGGAAGCGCACGAACGCCAGCGCGTCGGCGCCGCACAACCGCTGGTAGCCCGGCTGCAGGTCGATGCTCGAGTAGTCGGTCAGCGCGGTGTTGTTGTAGTAGCGGTGGTCCACGTCGGTGTAGACGCAGCCGATCGCGTCGACCACGGACTCAAACCCGCCGAAGTTGATGTCGACGATGTGATTGATCTCCAGGCCGGGGAACACCTGCTGCTTGAGCACCTTGACCAGCAGGTTGGGGCCGCCCTGGGAGTAGGCGGCGTTGATCTTCGAGGTGACCATCGTGCCGCCCTCGGGGATCTGGACCTTCAGGTCGCGCGGGACCGACAGCACGTTGATCGTCGAGGAGTTGGCGTCGAGCCGCATCAGCATCATCGTGTCGGTGTTGGACGACTTGAACGGCTCGTGGGCGCGGTGGTCGGAGCCGATCAGGAGGATCGTCTGCGGATGCCCGGGGTGCGGAACCTGGACGTTGGCGTGGGCGATCGGCGGCGTCAGCGAGATGTCGGCCACGAACTGCTTGAACTGCAGCAGGCCCGCAACCGCCGTGGTCGTGGCCGTGAACGCGATCACGATCACCCCGGCGATCGCGAACCGGATCAGCGATCCGCCGCGGGACTTGGGAATCAGCCGCCTCACGCGCGGCCTCCCTCGATCGCCTTGAGACCGCCGACCTGCCGCTCGGTTTCGGCACCGCCGGCCAGCCAGATCGGCAGCTCGCGCACGAAGTCGCTCAGCGCCCGGCGATAGCGGGCCAGCGAGGCCACCGACACCCACTCGTCGGGGCCGTGGTGGCCGGCGCCCTCGGGCCCGAACTCGACCGCCGGGATCCCGGCGCCCAGGAACGAGGCCGCATCCGAGGCGCCGTCGCGTCCGACGCTCAGCGCTTCGCCGCGGATCGAGCGTCCCACGGCCTCACCCAGGGCCCGCACGTACGGGTTGTCGCGGGCCACCGACACCGGCGGCCAGATGAACGTACGGGTCACGTCGATCTCGGGGATCGAGCCGACCTCGTCGAGGATCTCGGTCGGGTCCTGGCCGGGGAGGTAGCGGACATCGACGGCCATCGTGCACTCGTCGGGCACCTTGTTGATCGCGTCGCCGCCGTGGATCCGCCCCAGGTTGATCGACGGTCGGTCGAACATCTCAGACGATGTGCGGCTGAACGGGAGCGACTCGATCGCCCGGAACACGTCGACGGCCTTGAGCACGGCGTTGTCGCCCAGCCACGGGGTCGAACTGTGGGCGGCGCGGCCGTGGACCTCGATCCGCATCGCCAGCACGCCCTTGGCCTCGACCCCGATGTGCATGTCGGTCGGCTCGCCGGTGATCGCAAAATCGCCGCCCAGCCCGCGCTTGACCGCGACCTCGGTGGCCCGCTCGTCGAGCTCCTCGGACTCCTCGTCGGGCACGCAGATCAGCCGCACCCGCACGCGATCCTGGCGCTCGGCGTCCTTGAGCGCGCACATCATCCCGGCCAGGCCGCCCTTCATGTCGTAGGCACCGCGGCCGATCAGCTTGTCGTCCTCGACGCGGGGCTGAAACTGCTCGGGACGGGCCGGAACCACGTCGAGATGGCCGTGCAGGACCACGCAGGGGGCGTCCCGGCGGGTGGGACCGACCTCCGCCACCAATACGGGCAGCCCGTGGTGATCGTGGTGCTGGACCTCGATGTCACGGGATTCGAGCCACCCCTTCACAAATCCTGCGGCGGCAACGAGCTCCTCGGCCCGCGAGGTGTCGTAGGAAATCAGCCGCTCGGCCAAAATTCGTTCGTCGACCATCCGCCCAGAGGAGTCCTGCTAGGACCCCTCAGCGATGGCGAGGAACCGCTCCAGCCGGCGCTTGTCGCGCTCGGCCACCCGTCGGCGCTCGCTGTCGTCGCCGGCGGACTCGAGCTCACGCTCCACCTCGCGCAGCCGGTCGCGCAGCTCGGCGACGTCGAGCTCCGAAGGCTGATGAGCCTCCTCAACCAGGATCAGCGCGCGGTTGCCGGCGACCTGCATGTAGCCCTCGGCCTGGGCGAAGCTGACGACCTCGGACTCGGTTTTGTACAGCCGCAGCTCGGTCGGGTCGAGCATCGCCAGCAGCGGCGCGTGGTTAGCGAGGATGCCGATTGAGCCCACGGTCGTCCGCGTCGAGATCATCTCGACCTCGTCGTTGAAGACCTCGCCCTCGGGAGTGAGGACCTCGACTGGGAATTTCGAGTGGGCCATCAGCCGGAAGTACGCCCGGCGAGGCTACTCATCCGTCTGCTGCTCCTCGCCACTGGATTCGCCTTCGCCCTCGCTCTGGCCCTCGGCCTTGGTCTCTTCCTCGGCCTGCGTCTCCTCCTCCGCCTTTGTCTCCCCCTCGTCACCGCGGGCATCCCTGACGACGTCGTCGATCGTGCCCTTGAGGAAGAACGCGCGCTCCGGGAGATCGTCGTGCTTGCCGTCGAGGATCTCCTTGAAGCCGCGGATCGACTCCTCGACGGGCACGAACACGCCCGGGGTGCCGGTGAACTGCTCGGCCACGTTGAACGGCTGCGACAGGAACCGCTCGAGCTTGCGCGCGCGGTTGACCGTCAGCCGGTCGTCGTCGGACAGCTCCTCGATCCCGAGGATCGCGATGATGTCCTGCAGGTCCCGGTAGCGCTGGAGCACCTCCTTGACCTGGTTGGCGACCGCGAAGTGCTCCTCGCCGAGAATCTCGGCCTTGAGGATCGTCGAGGTCGAGTCCAGCGGGTCGACCGCCGGGTAGATCCCCTTCTCGGCGATCGACCGAGACAGCGTCGTGGTCGCGTTCAAGTGCGCGAACGCCGACGCTGGCGCCGGGTCGGTGAGGTCGTCAGCCGGGACGTAGATCGCCTGGATCGAGGTGACCGAGCCGTTACGGGTGGAGGTGATCCGCTCCTGCAGCTGGCCCATCTCTGACTCGAGCGTTGGCTGGTATCCCACCTGCGAGGGCATCCGCCCGAGCAGCGCTGATACCTCGGAGCCGGCCTGGACGAACCGGAAGATGTTGTCGATGAACAGCAGCACGTCCTGGCCCTCCTGATCGCGGAAGTACTCCGCCATCGTCAGGCCCGACAGGGCCACGCGCATGCGCGCTCCGGGGGGCTCGTTCATCTGCCCGAACACGAGCATGGTCTTCTCGAGCACGCCCGATTCCTTCATCTCGAGCCACAGGTCGTTGCCCTCTCGGGAGCGCTCGCCGACGCCGCAGAAGGCCGACAGACCGCCGTGCTCCTGGGCGAGGTTGTGGATCAGTTCCTGGATGATCACGGTCTTGCCCACGCCGGCGCCGCCGAACAGGCCGACCTTGCCGCCCTTGGCGTAGGGCGCAAGCAGGTCGATGACCTTGATCCCGGTCTCGAACATCTCGGTCGTCGGGGTCAGCGCCTCGATCGTCGGGGCGTCGCGGTGGATCGGCCAGCGCTCGGTGTCGTCGGGGAGTGGGTCGCCGAGGTCGATCGGCTCACCGAGCAGGTTGAAGATCCGCCCCAGCGTCCGCTCCCCCACCGGCACGGTGATCGGAGCGCCGGTGTCGATGACTTCGGTCCCGCGGGAGAGGCCGTCGGTGGTGTCCATCGCGACCGCGCGGATGCGGTCGTCGCCGAGGTGCTGCTGCACCTCACAGATCAGCCACTCGTCGACCGCGGCGGCGGGATCGATGTCCTCTTCCTCGCGGGCCGCGGCGGGCCGCTTGATCCGGATCGCGTGGTTGATCTCGGGCAGCTTGTCGGGGAACACGGCCTCGATCACGACGCCCTGGACCTCTTCGATTCGGCCGGTGTTTTCGGTGCGCTCCGCCGCGTCGGATTGGGTCTCTGCTGTGGCTGACATGTGTCTCCTAGATTAGTGGTTCCCGCGGGGGTCACGGGGACGCACCCGTTAGCCGGTGAGCCCCTCCGCTCCGGCGACGACTTCCAAGATCTCTTGCGTGATCTCGGCCTGACGCGCACGGTTCATCTGCAGCGTCAGGTCGTCGATCAGGGTGGTCGCGTTCTCCGATGCGTTGCGCATCGCGGTCATCCTCGAGCCGTGCTCGGATGCCGTTGACTCCAGCAACGCGCGGAAGATCGAGATCTCAACGTAGTCGGGCACCAACCGCTTGAGGATCTCTTCGGGTTCAGGCTCGTAATCGACGAGCGCGTGGGGCCCGGACCGCTCGCCCGAGGACTCGTTGTCGCTGTCGGACTCCTCCTCGCCCTCCTCCAAGATCGTCGCGTGCTGCAACGGCAGCAACGTCTCGCGGCGGACGACCTGGTTGATCGGGGAGATGTAGCCGTTGTAGAGGATCTCGACCTCGTCGACCTCGCCGTCGACGTAGGCAGCCATCAGCCGTTCGGCGATCCTGCGCGCGTCGCTGTAGGACGGACGGTCGCTGAACCCGGTGAATCGCTCGGCGGGCTCCATGCCACGGAACGCCAGCGACGACGCGGGGCGCCGGCCGGAAGCAAAGTACACCGGCGTGCGACCCTCGGCCTCGTGCTCGCGGCCCGCGGCCACGCCACGGCGGACAATGTTCGAGTTGAACGCGCCGGCCAGGCCCCGATCGCCGGCGATCAGTAGCAGGCCGACGTTTGAGACCTGCTCGCGCTCGGCGAGGATCGGCAGCCGCGGCACGTCACCGGCGGCCTCGGCCGCCTGGCGGGTCATCCTCCGGATCGCCCCGGCGTACGGACGCAGCGCCTCGATCCGCTGTTCGGCGCGGCGCAGCCGGGCGGCGGCGACCATCTCCATCGCCCGGGTGATCTTCTGGATGTTCTTGACCGCGCCAATGCGGTTGCGAACGTCGCGCTGGGTGGGCATTGCTGCTCAGGCGAACCCTAGGCCGCCTGCTCCTCCTCCTCGTCGGACCCGTCGGACTCCTCGGAGCCGGTGCTCGACGGCGCGTCGGGAATGTCCCCCGTGTCCATCGGGTGGCCCTCCTCGTCGAGGTCGTAGCCGAAGTCGTCGGTGAACTGCGCGACCGCCTTGTCGACCTCGGCCTGGGTGTCGTCGCTCCAGTCGCCGTCGGCGATCTTCTGGCGCAGCTCCGGCTCGTTGCCGCGGACCGAGTCGCTGAGATCGGCCAGGAACCGCTCGACCTTGTCGACCGAGATCCGGTCCAGGTAGCCGTTGGTGGCAGCGTAGATCTGGATCACCTGGTCCTCGACGGCGATCGGCTGGCGCTCGGCCTGGTTGAGCGTCTTCACCAGGCGCTCGCCGCGGGCCAGCGTCCGCTGCGTCTCCTGGTCGAGCTCTGAGCCGAACTGCGAGAACGCCTCCAGCTCGCGGTACTGGGAGAGCTCCAGCTTCAGCCGACCGGCCACCCGGCGCATCGGCCGGATCTGAGCGTTGCCGCCGACCCGGGAGACCGAGATCCCGACGTTGATCGCCGGGCGCACGCCCGAGTAGAACAGCTTGGGCTCGAGGAAGATCTGCCCGTCGGTGATCGAGATCACGTTGGTCGGGATGTAGGCCGACACGTCGCCGGCCTGCGTCTCGATCACCGGCAGCGCGGTCAGCGAGCCACCGCCCGGGAGCTTCTCGCCAGACGTCGGGTCGACGAGGTCGTCGGCGAGCTTGACGGCGCGCTCGAGCAGCCGCGAGTGCAGGTAGAAGACGTCGCCGGGGTAGGCCTCGCGACCAGGTGGACGGCGCAACAGCAGCGACATCTGACGGTAGGCGTAGGCGTGCTTGGTGAGGTCGTCGTAGATCGCCAGCGCGGCCTTGCCGTTGTAGAGGAAGTACTCGCCCATCGCGCAGCCCGCGTACGGGGCCAGGAACTTGATCGGCGCCGCCTCGTCGGCGGCGGCCATCACGATGATCGTGTTATCGAGCGCTCCGGCCTCCTCGAGCGTCTGCGCGAGCTGCACGACGGTCGACTTGCGCTGTCCGATCGCGACGTACACGCAGATCAGGTCGCGGTCGCGGTTATTGATGATCGTGTCGATCGCGATCGCGGTCTTGCCGGTCTGGCGGTCGCCGATGATCAGCTCGCGCTGGCCGCGGCCGATCGGGATCATCGAGTCGATCGCCTTCAGGCCGGTGAGCATCGGCTCGACCACGGGCTGGCGCTGGACGACGCCGGGGGCCTTGTGCTCAGCCGGACGGGTCTCGGTCGACTCGATGTCGCCCTTGCCGTCCAGCGGGTTACCGAGCGGGTCGACGATCCGGCCCAGCAGCCCCTCGCCCACCGGGATGTCCAGCAGGCGCTTGGTCCGGCGCACGGTGTCGCCCTCGGAGATCTTCTCCCATTCGCCGAACAGCACCGCGCCGACGTTGTCGGACTCGAGGTTCAGCGCGAGCGCCGTCACGTCGTGGGGCAGGTCGAGCATCTCGAACGACATGCAGTTCTCGAGGCCGTGGATCCGGCAGATGCCGTCGGCGACCGACAGCACCGTCCCCACCTCGGTGAGGTCGGCCTGGGACGTGTCGAGGCCTTCGATCCTGCTCTTGAGGATGGAGGTGATCTCGTCTGGCTTGATCTGCATTCAATAGCTCCTTGATGCGCCGGCCTACGCCCGTGCGACTTGCTTGCGAAGTTGGTCCAGTCTGTTCCGGATCGAGGCGTCCAGCACGAAGTTGCCGACTCGCAACACGAGCCCGCCCAGGATGTCCGGATCGACCTTGCTCGACAGCTCGACCGTGCGGCCGGTCTGCTCTCCGATGCGCGCGCCGATCGATTCCACCGTGCCCGGGTCGAGCTCGATCGAGCTCGTGACCTCGACCGGCAGCAGCTGGTTCTCGTCGTCCCACAGCTCCTCGAAGCGAGCCCGGATCCGGAAGATCGCGGGCATCCGGTGACGCTCGATCAGCGCCTCGAGGAAGTTCTCGAACACCGGATCGACTCCCGTCACGGCGCGCTTGAGCCCGTCCTTCTTCTCCTCGGTCGAGAAGTAGGGCGAGAAGAAGAAGACCGTCAGGTCGCGGTTTGCGTCCAGCGCCTCGGCGAACTCCCCCAGCTGGCTGCGGACGTCGTCGAGCGCGTCGCGCTCCTTGGCGACCTCGAATAGCGACCGCGCGTAGACGTCTGCGATCTCTTCCATCGCTTCCTACTCCGCGGCTCCCTGCGCCAGCGCGCTGAAGTCGAGCTCCGACAACGCGTCGTCGAGCAGCCGGCGCTGGTCCTCCTCGGTCAGCGACTTGCGCGTGAGCTTCTCGGTCGCCTCAACTGTCAGCTGCGCGACCTCGCCGCGGATCTCCTGGATCGCCCGGCGCGTCTCTGACTCGATGTCGCGGCGCGTCTGCGCCATCAGCTGCTCGCGGGTGGCGAGCGCGTCCTCCTTGGCTTGGCGCTCGTGCGTCTCGGCCGTCTTGCGGGCGCGCTCGATGATCTGGTCGGCCTGACCACGGGCTTCGCGCAGGCGCTCGCGGTACTCGGCGAGGATCTCGTCGGCCTCCCGGCGCGTGCGGTCGGCGGCGTCGATCGACTCCTCGATCGCCTTCTGGCGGCGGTCGAGCGCCTCCGCGATCCGCGGGAACGCCAGCTTGTACAGGATGTACATGGAGATTCCGAACAGCAGCAACGTCCAGATCATCAGCCCGACGTTGGGCGTGATCAGAAAGCCGCCGCTGGAAGCAGTAACCGGCATCTGACTACTTCAGGACCCAGGAGAGCAGGCCGGCCACCAGTCCGTAGAAGAACACGGCCTCTGTCAGTGCGAAGCCCAGCCACTGGATGCTGGTGATCTCGTCGCGCATCTCGGGCTGGCGGGTGACGGCCTCGATCACCTTTCCGAAGATGATTCCGATGCCGACGCCGGCGCCGAGTGCGCCCAAGCCACCGCCGATCCCGATTCCAAGACCGGCACTGACGCCGGCCGCGATGTGCATGATGGGGGTGAGCACTACGAACTCCTTTGGATTAGTGGTGAGAGACGGCGCCACCGAGGTAGATCGCAGACAGCGTGGCGAAGATGAACGCCTGCAGCGTGGCGACCAGCCCCAGCTCGAACAGGTAGATCGCGATCCCGAACGGGAGCGCGAACCAGCCCAGCCAGCTTGCGCCGAGGATCACGGCGAGTCCGCCGGCCATGAACAGGATGATCATGTGGCCGGCGAGGATGTTGGCGAACAGTCGGACGGTGAGCGAGATCAACCGCATGAACACCGAGATCACCTCGAGCGGACCGATCAGGATCAGGATCGGGCCGCTGATCCCGGCCGGGATCAGGCTCTTGACATAGCCGATCGGCCCGTGCGCCCGGACGCCCTCGGCGTTGAACGCGACGAACGTGACGATCGCCAGCACCAGCGGCACCGACACGTTGGCGGTCGCGGCGTACAGGGCGAACGATGGGATATGGGCCCCGAACAGGTCGAACTTGTGCTCGGAGTTCAGCGGCAGCGGCAGGTACCCGATCAGGTTGCAGTACCAGATGAACAGGAACAGCGCCCCGAGATACGGGAACCACTTGGCCGCCAGCGAGTCCTCCATGTTCCCGCGCGTGATGTTGTCTCGCATCAGCGAGAACAGGACCTCGACCGCGGTCTGTATCCGGTTGGGACGCGCGTGCATCCGCCGCGAGATCCACAGCATCGTGAAGATCGTCAGCAGCGACGCGATCACCAGGTACACGACCGCGCGGTTGATGCTGAACACCCCGAGGTGGACCCAGTTGATCAGCTTGAACTCGTTCTGGGGCTGGAACTCGTTGTTGGTGTGCGTGTTGATCCCGAAGATCAGGACCAGCAGGATCAGGCCCAGGAGGTAGAACCCGAAGATGCCCCAGATCACCTTCCGCGTGGTGGTCATTGCGACCTCTGCCGGGTGAAGGGGGACGTTGCCAGTTGCACGGTGAACGCGAACACGATCACGGCGAGCGCAGTCAGGCCGGCATCGCGACCCCAGGCCTGGCGGGCCAGGATCACCGCGAGCGCGAGTGCGAACAGCCGGCCGAGCATGTATCCCAGCCGGATCGCTGCCTGCTGGGAGTTCTCCGGCACGGAGCCGGCCGCGTGTTCGACCACGATCCCGATCGCCCGCAGCACGATCCATGCGCCCGCGCCGAGCGCGTATCCGCCCGCGGGCACGCCGATCAGCAACATGATCGGGGCCGCGACCACGATCACCACCACATCGAAGTAACGCAGCAGCGGCACCTGGGGCTCAAACGTCGTGGAAGCGCCTAGAGACAAGGTAGATCCCCAGGAAGAATCCGATGAAGAAGCCGACGAGCAGCAGCGGGATCGTTGCGCCGATCAGCGCGCCGAGACCCGCGCCGATGCCCGCGCACACGAGGTTCACCGTGAGGAGAAACACTCCGGCGCCGGCGACGTCCCTGCCGGTGATCGAGGGACGACTGTTCGTCATGTTGATGAAAGCTTTTCAAGCCCAGAAGCGGTCAGGCGGGCGTACCCTACCGACGCAGGGGCCAACGTGTCCCCGCGCGATCGTGCGAAAACGCACGCTTACCGGCCCACACGATGGGGCCGGCTCGGCAGCGCCAAGGGTAGCGGGTAAGGGGCCTTAGTGTGCGCTCGTGGCGGGCACTCGCGCGGGATTTGCCGCCACCGCCTGCGCGGGCGAAGGCGGGGCAGTCGCGGCCGCGTTCGGGACAGCCCGCGGGAGCAGCAGCACCAGCCCGAGCGCAAGCACCGGCAGCGCCGCGATCGTCACGAATACCGCTTGCAGCCCGTCGGCGTCACCGAGGATCCCGAGCAGCGGGGCGCCGACCCCTCCGAGCCCGATCGACAGCCCGATCGTGACGCCGGCGGCGACCCCGAGCCGGCCGGGCAGGTACTCCTGGCCCATCACGATCGTGACCGCGAACGTGGCGATCGTGGCCGCGCCGGCAAGCGCGGCAAAGCCGACCGCGAGCACCGGGCCCGACAGCACGAAGCCGACGATCAGCGGCGGAAGCGACAGCATCGATCCGATCAGCACCGCGCGGCGGCCGAACCGGTCGGCCAGTGGGCCGCCGATCAGCGTGCCCACCGCCCCGCCGAGCAGCATCGCCGATAGCGCGAAGTTGCCGAATGCCTTGCCGGTGTGAAGGTTGGCGACGTAGTACAGCGGGATGAACGTGACCAGCCCGAAGTAGACGAACGAACGCAGCGTGATCACGGTCGCCAGCACGACGAACGGGCCCCAGTGCTCGGGCTCGTCGGAGTCGCTCACGCGCCCACCGACGACGTCGGTCCGGAAGGTCTTCAGCCGCGGCAGCTCGTGCACGAGCACGCCGGCCATCAGCCAGGTCGGGATCAGCACGAACACGGTGCCGTGGAGTCCGAAGATGAGCATCAGCGGCGTCACCAGCACCGGCCCGAGCGCAAATCCGACGTTGCCGCCGACGCTGAACAGGCTCATCCCGCTGGCCCGGCGGGCGCCCGACACGTAATTGGCAAAGCGCGATCCCTCAGGGTGAAACGCGGCCACGCCGAACCCGCTGAGCACGACCGCGGCGAACGTCAGCGGGTAGGTCGGCGCCAGCCCGGCCAGCGCCACACCGAGCCCGCCGAGCGCGGGCCCGAGCGGCATCAGCCAGGGCAGCGAGCGACGATCGGAGATATGGCCGAACACTGGCTGGATCACCGACGAGGAGATCGTCGCGGCGAGCACCAGCGCGGACACCGACGCGTAGTTCAGGTGGTCCTTGGCGATCAGGAACGGCAACAGCGCCGGGATCGAGCCCTGCGCGATGTCGGTGAACAGATGACCGGCCGACAGCGTCGCCATCGCCCTCCGGTCGACGTCGGCCGGCAGACGAAGTCTCACCCGTCGAGCTCGGCCAGTCGCTTGTGGATCGTGCGCCGCTTATCTACGAGCTCGCGCTCGAGCTCCTCGAGCTCGCGGCGGCGCTCCCTGACCAGCGACAGCTGCGTGGCAATGTGGCCCAGCGCTTCGTCGAGGATCCGGGCCCGCGCCGCGGCGTCCTCGGTCTGGGCGTACTCGCGCCGGAGCTCGGCCCGCGCGGTCTCTGCCGCCAGCAGCTCCGACAGCTGCTCGAGCGACAACCCGAGCAGGTCGCGCAGGCGGATGATCTCGCGCACGCGCTCGACGTCGGCCTCGGTGTAGGACCGGTGCTTGCCCTGGGCGCGATCGCCACCGGCCAGCAAGCCGATCTCCTCGTAGTAGCGGATCGTGCGGGGCGTCGTGCCGGTGAGCTCGGCGACCTCGCCGATCCGCAGCGCTCGGTTGACTACTGCGCTCACGCCGCCTGCAGCTCCTTCGAAGAGGTTCGCGCTGACTCGTCCTCGACGTCGTCGGTGGGCTCCTGCACGTGCTTGGGCCGGGCGGCGGCGACGAACGCGCCGAGCACCGAGATCCCCGCCAGGCACCACAGCGCGGTGTGCATGTTGGAGATGAACGGATCCAGCTGGGCGGTCGAGATGTGGTTGGCGAGGCCGGAGAACACGCTGAACAGGACGTTCTTGGGGACCGAGGAGGTGACCACCGCGAGCACGAACGCGATCGAGATCACCGCGCCGGTGTTCTGGACCAGCACCCGGGCGCCGGCGGCGATCCCGCGGCGGTGCACCGGGACGGTGCCCATCATCGCGGCCGTGTTGGGCGAGTTGAACATCCCCGAGCCGATCCCGACCACGAACATGTAGACGCCGGCCGGCAGGTATGAGGTGTCGCGCTGCAGGGTGGTCATCAGCGCCAGACCGAGGGCCGTGACCAACATGCCCATCACCGCCATCATCCGCGATCCGCGGCGGTCGGCCCAGATTCCCGCCAGCGGCGAGGAGATCAGCATCCCGACGGCCAGCGGCGCGAGCTTGAGCCCGGCGAGGATCGGCGAGTTGCCCTGAACGCCCTGGAAGTAGAAGACGAACACGAACATCAGCGCGAATCGGGAGAGGCCGTTGATGAACGCGGCGGCGGCGGCCGCCGAGAACAGGCGGCTCTTGAAGATCGACAGGTCGAGCATCGGCGCCGGATGGCGGCTCTCGATCAGGACGAACAGCGGCAGGAACACCGCGGCGGCGGCGAGGCTGCCGATCACCAGCGGCTCGGTCCAGCCGGAGATGCCGCCCTTGGAGATCCCGAGCACCAGACCGGTGAGGCCGATCAGGAACGTGAGCGTGCCGAGCGCGTCGAAGCTCCGGTCCTCAGAGCCGGTACTGAGCTCGCGGAGCACCAACCAGGCCCACGCGCTGCCCAGCAGCGCGAACGGGACGTTGAACCAGAACACCCAGTGCCAGGAGATCAGGACCAGCGCGCCGCCGAGCACCGGGCCGATCACCAGCCCGATGGCCGCAACCATCGTGTTGGTGCCCATCGCCAGCCCTAGCTGGTTACGCGGGAACGCGTCGGTGACGATCGCGGCCGCGTTGGCGAACAGGAACGAGCCGCCGACGCCCTGCAGGATCCGCCACAGGATCAGCTCCGTGCCATTGCCCGCGAAGCCGGCGCCGAACGAGGCGACCGCGAACAGGATGAAGCCCCCGATGTATGCCTTCTTGCGCCCAAACTGGTCAGACAGACGGCCGGCGCTCAGCACCAGCACGGTCGAGGCGATCATGTACACGAGGATCACCCACACCAGCTCGAGCAGGCTCGTGTGGAGGCTGCGCTCGAGGTCGGGCAGCGCGATGATCAGCGTGCCCGAGTTGATCGTCGCCAGCAACATCCCCAGGCTCGTACACGACAACGCCCACCACTTGTAAGCGTCGTGATCGTGGTGGACGCCGATACGCGAGGTGAATCTGGGGCTCTTTGCTCGGACGGTTGGCGTGGCGATCTCTCCTTCTTCGCGCTCGAAGTTGATTCTTACGTAAACGTAAGATAGCAGATCCGAAGTGCTCTCGATCGGGGGCGTGCGGGGTCAACCTTCGAACGCGGCGACGGTCGCGAGGATCACGAATGCCGCCATCAGCGCGGCGCCCTCGAACGCCGTGGCCTCGCCGTCGTAGGTGATCTGCCAGATGATCACCGCGGTCGCGAACAGCGCGCCGATGTACACGCCGGGCAGCGAGAACGTCAGCGACGTGGCCGTCAGCAGCGAGGCCAGGACGAGCAGCGGATACAGGAACGCCGCAATCTGCCCCACCGAGTTCTTGACCACCGCGATCGCCAGCTCGGCGTGTCCCTTATAGGCGAGCACGATGCCGACCGCGTGCTCGACCGCGTTGCCGGCGATCGCCACGATCACCAGGCCGGCGAACGCCTGGGAGATGTGCAGCGTGTGGATCGTGGGCTCCAGCGCATGCACGAACCAGTCCGACACGAACGCCGAGCCCGCGCCACCGAGCGCGAGCAGGATCACCGCGTCGCGAGCCGGCAGCCGCGGCACCTCGGCCTCCTCGCTGGGCGCCTCGGCCGAGCTCAGATACTGGCGCGCCCACAGGGCGTAGACGATCAGCATCGCGACTGCGCCGATGATCGAGATCGTGCGCGTGTGGTGGCTCGCCGGATCATGGGCGAGGTTGGCGAGCCCGACCAGCACGATGATGAACGTCGACATCAGCAGCAGCGTGGCCGTGTCGTTGGGGAGGTGCGGGTTGAAGCGCATCACGCCGGTGCGGTCCTTCCAGGCGCCGGCGACGATCACCATCCCGAGCACCAGCAGCGCGTTGACCAGGATCGACCCGACGATCGCGGTCTCGGCGACGACCTTCTGGCCGGCGTTGAGCGCGAAGATCACGACGAAGAACTCGGGCAGGTTGCCGAGCGTCGACTGCAGAAAGCCGGTGATCGCGGCGCCGAAGCGGCCGCCGACCTGCTCGGTGGCGAACGACACGACCCAGGCCAGGCCGGCCAGCGCCAGCGTGGCGAACACGAACGCGACGATGTGGTTGACGCCGCTCGCGTACCGGGTCACGCCCGCGGCGATCGTGAGGACGATGATCGCGCCCAGCGCCGCCCGCTCGGTGCGGGTGAGCGCGCTCAGTTCGGGGTCCTCGGAGTGGGGATTAGCCGACCCGTTCGAAGTCGCCGGTCTCGACGTCGCGGCGGACGCGCTCGTCGATCTCGTGCTCGCTCGTGTCGGGGTCTGTCTCCTTGATCTCCCGGGAGCGGCGGCTGCGGAACTTGAGGATCTCGAGCACGTAGATCAGGTAGATGCTCGAGGCGATCGCGATCAGCGTGATCGCGATCATCACCAGCGACCAGCCAAGGCTGAAGTGGTTCGGGTGATCGTGGTGGTAGGGGATGAACCGCAGCGACACCGCCGCCCCGGCCAGGATCACCGACCACGCGTACAGGTACAGGACGGTCTTGCGCTGGCTGAAGCCGATCCTGGCCATCCGGTGGTGGAAGTGGTTGGCGTCGGCCCGCCATGGCTTGCGCCGGTACTTCAGCCGCTTGGCGACCACGAAGCCGGTGTCGAGGAACGGCACCGCAAGAATGAACAGCGGCACCACCAACGCCACCACCGCGTTGGTCTTCAGCGAGCCGATCACCGCCGCCACCCCGAGCAGGTAGCCCAGCAGGTTGGCGCCGGAGTCGCCCATGAACACCGAGGCGGGGTGGAAGTTGTGAAACAGGAAGCCGAGCGCCGCGCCCGCGGTCAGCGCCGCCAGCACTCCGGCCGGGGCGACGTCGAGGTCGAACGCGATCACCGCAAACGCGATGCCGTCGATCGTGCACAGCCCGGCGGCGAGCCCGTCGACGCCGTCGGAGAAGTTGACGACGTTCATCAGACCGACCAGCCAGATCACGGTCAGCACGCCGCCGGCATTGGGGAACTGGAGCGCCCCGACGAACGGGACCGTGATGTCGGTGACGACCACGCCGGCTTCGACCGCGACCACGGCGGCGGCGACCTGACCGAGCAGCTTCCACTGCGGGCGCAGGTCGAACGCGTCGTCGATCCCACCGACGATCGCGATCAGGCAGGCGCCGGCCAGCATCCACCAGGTGTGGACGTCGGTCTGGTGCGCGCCGCCGACGACCCGCGGCAGCCTGAACGTCGCCGGCATCCAGATCACCGCGGCGACCAGAACCCCGGCGAGGATCGCCAGTCCACCCAGCAACGGGGTCTCGCGAGTGCCCAGGTCGCCGTCGCGCGCCCGCGACACCGCGCCGACGCGCTTGGCGAAGCGCGCGGCCAGCGGCGTCACCAGCGTGGCGACCGCCATCGCTACGAAGAATGCGAACACGGCGTCCCAGCGCATCGTCCGACCGAAGGATGGCAGCCAGGGCAGATCGCCGGGTATTTACGCCGTGTTTTGGGTCGCCAGCGCCAGTGCCTGGGCGATGCTGGCGATCACGGCGATCGGCTCGTCTCGGAGCTGGATCCAGGTCACGCGGATGACCCGGTAACCGGCGGCCACCAGCCGCTGGTCGCGGCGGCGGTCGCTCTCGAAGCTCTGCCGACGACCGTGCGCCCCGAACCCGTCAACCTCCACGACGAGTCGCTCGGCGGCCCAGAGAAAGTCGACGACGAACCCGAGCACCGGCTCGTTCAGCGTCGGACGCGGCAGCCCTGCGGCACGGGTCAGCTTGAGCATCCGGCGCTCCGCCTCTGAGCGCGTGTAGCCGGACTCCATCTCGGACTGCAGCAGCGCCCGGAGCACCGATGACCCGCGGCGCGTCGGCACGCGATCGACGGCTCGAAGCAGATCGCGGTCGCGCAACACGCCCCGAAAGCGGCCCTCGGCGACGATTCGCTCGATCTGGCGTGGGCCTACGGTCGCGGCCATGTCGCACACGGTCCGCGCGGGCGAGGTCACTGGGAGTCCGCGGGTGGTCTGGCGCTCGTAGGGTGGGAGTTCGCGACCCGGTGGACCACCACCCCTTCGCGCGCGCCCGGGTTCCGGCCGGCAACCGTGACGTGGACCTCGGCGGTGCGGTCGGTCGGGATCAGGTCGTGCAGCGCTGCGGCGGTGTGGTGGCTCAGCACAGCGTCGGGGCCGCACGCATAGATCGCCGCCCGCGCGCTCACTGCAGCAGTGGCCGGGGCCGGGCCAATGAGATAGACCCCATTGTGGAGGCGCTGCCAGTGACCGATCGCGAGCCGGTGGGCGATCGCCCCGCGGCCGAGCCCGAGCTCAGCCAGCTGTTCGGAGGTGATGAGGTTGTCCTGGCGGGCGGCGACGGCGCCGATCGCGCGTTCGCGAGCATGCATTTCGCGTCACTCGGTCCCGGGTGCGCTGAGCCCTGCCGCGAACTGCATGTATGTCAACGAGTTCGCGACAGGGCTTGCCGGTTTCGGTGCGACTGTCGCGAAATGCAGGTAAATCGGCGGCCACGACCCCGAGTATCCACCCGGAAAACCGCCCCGCGGCGGATCGTTACAGAGTTGGAACAGCTGCGGGCGCCGACGAGCCCCGGGTACAGCGGGTAGCGCTCGGCGATCGCGGCGGCCCGGTCGGCGAGCTCGCCGCGCTGGGCCTCGAAGTCGGAGGCGGTCAGAGCGCCGGCGATGATCCGGCCGATCTCGGTGAAGTCGTCGACACCAAGCCCGCGGGTGGCGAGCGCGGGGGTACCGATCCGCAGCCCGGACGAGACCGCGGGAGGACGCGGGTCAAACGGCACCGCGTTGCGGTTGACCGTGATCCCGACGGCGGCCAGCCGGTCCTCGGCCTGCTTGCCGTCGAGCTCGGAGTCGCGCAGGTCACACAGCAACAGGTGGACGTCGGTGCCGCCGGTCAGCACGCTCACGCCGCGGCCGGCAGACAGCAGCTCGGCGGCGACCGCCTTGGCGCCGGCGACGGTCCGCTCCTGGCGCTCGCGAAACGGCTCGGACTGGGCGATCTTCAGGGCCACGGCCTTGGCCGCGATCACGTGCTCGAGCGGGCCACCCTGCTGGCCGGGGAACACGGCCGAGTCGATCTTCTTGGCGTACTCCTCGCTGCACAGGATCATGCCGCCGCGCCCGCCGCCGATCGTCTTGTGGATCGTGGTCGTGACCACGTCGGCGTACGGCACCGGGTTGGGGTGCAGGCCCGGCCGCCACCAGACCGGCGAAGTGGGCCATGTCGACGACCAGGTAGGCGCCGATCTCGTCGGCGATCGCGCGGAAGCGCTCGAAGTCCAGGATCCGCGGGTACGCCGACCAGCCGGCGAGGATCATCTTCGGACGCTGCTCGTGGGCGATCCGCTCGACCTCGTCCATGTCGATCCGGCTGGTCTCGCGGTCGACGTGGTAGGGGATGATCTCGTACAGCTTGCCCGACACGTTGATCCGCATCCCGTGGGTCAGGTGCCCACCGTGCGACAGCTCGAGTCCCATCAGCGACTCGCCCGGGTCCAGCAGCGCGTGGTACACGGCGGTGTTGGCCTGGGCCCCGGCGTGGGGCTGGACGTTGGCGTGCTCGGCGCCGAACAGCTCCTTGGCGCGGTCGATCGCCAGCTGCTCGGCGACGTCGACGTTCTCGCAGCCGCCGTAGTAGCGCTTGCCCGGGTAGCCCTCGGCGTACTTGTTGGTGAGCACCGAGCCCTGGGCCTCGAGCACCGACACCGGCACGAAGTTCTCCGAGGCGATCATCTCGAGTGTGGTCTGCTGGCGCTCGAGCTCCCGCGCCAGCACCTGCGCGATCTCCGGGTCGACCTCGGCCAGCGGCCGGTTCATGAAGTCAGCAGGAAGGTCCACGCTCATGGCGCGCGACGATAGCAATCGGGTCGGGTGTCAGCTCGGGGCGTGAGCCACGACCACCGCGAGGTCGCCCGAGGCCCACCGGACCTGCGCGTCGAACCCCGCGTCCTCGAGCCAGTGCAGCTGGTCGGCGAGCGGACTGGGGCGGTCGAAGCCCGGCGTCAGCGGCGTGGTGGCGTCAGCGGGATCCTCGGGGACGACCACGTCGCCGAGCACGAACCGCCCGCCGGGCCGCAGCGCGTCGCGGACGTTGACGAACAGCTCGGCCTTCTCGGGCCCGCTCAGATGATGGATCGCGAGCGCGCTGGCGACCAGATCGAACGGTCCCTCGGGAAGCTCGTCCTCGATCGACCCGAGCCGGAGCTCGACGCGCCCGGACGGAAGCGAATCGCGCGCCACGTCGAGCATCGCGCCGCTCACGTCGATGCCCACGAGAAACGCGTACGGGTGAGCCTCGAGCAAGCGCCGGGCCGTCTCCCCCGTGCCGATCCCCAGTTCGAGCACCCGCAGCGCGCCCGAGCCGGAGGCGTCGGCGAGCTCGCGCTGAAGCCGGGCGTAGCCGGGCATCTCGGCGGTGATCATCTCGATGTACGTCGACGGGTCGAAGTGGAACTGCCCGCGCAGCACCGGGACCAGCTGTTCCTCGGGCACCGCGCCCTCCCTGACCACCGACCAGCTGCCGTCCTCCTCGAACCCGCGCAGGTCGATCACCGTCGACGGCGTGCCCGGCAGCTCGCCGGCGTCGATCACCATGTCGGCGGCGCGGCGCATCAGCTCGGGCACCTCCTCGAACCGCCGCGGGTCAGGATCGCCCGCCTGGTTGGCGCTGGACTGAAGCACCGGCCAGCGAACGCCGTCGAGGGCGTCGGAGTGGATTACCCGCAGGCCGAGCGTTCGCGGATCCTCCCCGCAAGCCAGCGGGAACCGCTCGGCGGGATTGGGCAGCAGCAGCGACACCGGACCCGGGAGCAGCTGGGACATCACCTCCCGGGTCGCGGGCCCGAGCTCGGGCAGCGCGTCGAGCGCGATCGAGACGTCGAAGAACATCACCGCCGACGGCTTGGCCGGACTGCGCCGCTTGAATCGATACAGGCGCTCGACCGCGACCCGGTTGGATGGATCGCAGGCCAGTCCGTAGACGGTGTCGGCCGGGAACACCGCGACCCCGCCGACCGACATGCAGCGCTCGAACGCCTCGGCCTGGCTCACCGGCGCCCGACCACCACGCGTTCGTGCCCGGCGAGATCGCGGAGCCGCTGCACCGATGCGAACCCCGCCGAACCCAGCAGCGACGCGACCGCGTCGGCCTGGTCGAACCCGACCTCGAGCCCCACCATCGACACCCCGTCGAGCATCCCGATCAGCCGCCGGATCACGTCGAGCCCGTCCGGCCCGGCGAACAGAGCGCCAGGCCGGCTCGTAGCTGCGCGATCTCCGGCGGCAAGTCGAGCCGTCCGCGACGTACGGCAGGTTCGCCAGCACCACGTCGAACATATGTCCGCCAAGCCCGACCAGCAGGTCCCCCAGCGACAAACTCAGCTGCGAGCCCCAGACGCGACGCGTTGTCGCGACGCCACCGCGACCGCGTCTCTACTCAAATCAATCCCCCACACGTCCAGATCCGGCCGCTCGTCCTTCAGCGCCAGTGCCACCGCCCCACTCCCGGTCCCGACGTCGGCCACGCGCGCCCCAGCCGACAAGCGCCGAGCCCGACCTCGACCAGCAGCTCGGTCTCCGGCCGCGGGATCAGCACCCGCGGGTCGACAGCCAGCGTGATCCGACGGAACTCCTTGCGCCCGAGGATGTAGGCGACCGGCTCACGCGCCGCCCGGCGCGCCAGCAGCTCGTCGTAGCGCGCCCGCGCCGCGTCCGGCACCGGATCGGAGCCGTCGATCAGTAACCGCGTGCGGTCGACCCCGAGCACCGATCCGAGCAGCAGCTCGGCGTCGAGCCGCGGCGTGTCGACGCCCGCCGCGGCCAGCGTCGCCGCGCCGCGGGAGCACTCACGCAACCGCGCGCTCCTCCAGGCGGCGTCGCTTCTCATCGTCCTGGAGCGCAGCGGTGAGCTCGTCGAGCTCGCCCATCAGGATCGCGTCGAGGTTGTGGACCAGCAGGTTGATCCGGTGGTCCTTGACGCGCTTCTCCTGGAAGTTGTAGGTGCGGATCTTCTCGGCGCGCTCGCCGCTGCCGACCTGCGCCTGGCGCGACGCGGCGACCTCGGCCTGCTGCTCGGCCAGCGCCCGCTCGTACAGCCGCGCGCGCAGCACCCGCATCGCGCGCTCGCGGTTCTGCAGCTGGGACTTCTCGTCCTGCATCGAGACCACGATCCCGGTCGGCTTGTGGGTGATACGCACCGCCGAGTCGGTGGTGTTGACCGACTGGCCGCCGGGGCCCGAGCTGCGGTACACGTCGATCGTGAGGTCTGAGGGGTCGACTTCGATCTCGACGTCCTCGGCCTCGGGGAGCACCGCAACCGTCGCGGTCGAGGTGTGGATCCGGCCCTGGGACTCGGTCTCGGGAACGCGCTGGACGCGGTGGGTGCCGCCCTCGAACTTGAACACGGAGTAGGCACCGTCGCCTTTGATCGCGAACGTGTAGGTGCCCTCTCCGACCGACAGCGGCTCGACGGTGAACCCGAGCCGCTCGGCGTAGCGGGTCAGCATCCGATACAGGTCGCTGGCCCACAGCCCGGCCTCGTCGCCGCCCGCGCCGGGGCGGATCTCGACGATCACGTTCTTGTCGTCGTTGGGGTCGCGCTCGACCATCGCCAAGCGGATCTCCTCTTCCAGCTCGTCGATCCGCTCGCGCGAGGTCTCCATCAGCGCGCGCAGCTCGGGGTCGTCGCCGTCCTCGGCGAGCAGCTCGCGGGCGCCCTCGAAGTCGTCGACGGAGCGGCGGTACTCGGTGGCCAGCTTGGCGGCCGGCTCGAGCTCGCGGTAGGCCCTGCTGGCCGCGGTGAACCGGGCCCGGTCGGAGATCACGTCCGGGTCCGAGAGCTCGGTCTGCAGCCCGTCGAAGCGGGCCTCGATCTGGTCGACGAGGTCGAGAATCATTTGCTTCTGAGTTTAGGACCGCGTGGCTACGCGACGACTTCGACGCCGAGCATGTCCTCGGCGCTGACCTCGCCCGGCTTCTGGACCGCGAGCACGGCCTGCATCGCCGCGATCGCCACCGCCAGCTGGTCGAGGTCGGGCTCCCGGGTGGTGAGCCGCTGGAGCTGCAGGCCCGGCCAGATGATCACCTGGACCCACCGGCGCCGACGGTTGCGCCCGGCCCACTTGATCACCTCGAACGACAGGCCGGCGATCACGGGCACGCCGACGATCCGGGTGATCACCAGGATCCACCAAGCGGGCAGGCCGATCGGCGCGAACACGAAGATCGCGAGGATCATCACGATCAGCAGGAAGCTGGTCCCGCAGCGAGGGTGAAGCCGCGAGTACAACGCCGCGCGCTCGGGCACCAGCTCGTCCTCGGCCTCGTAACACGAGATCGTCTTGTGCTCGGCGCCGTGGTACTCGAACACCCGCTTGAGGTCGGGGATCCGCGACAGCAACCACAGGTACCCGAGGAAGATCGAGGTGCGCAGCACGCCCTCGACCGCCCAGAACAGCAGCGACGAGCCGAGCTGGTGCTTGATCAGGCTGGTGACGCCGACCGGGACCACGAAGAACAGCCCGATCGCGAAGATCAGCGAGAACACGATCGTCCCCGCCCAGGCGCCGCTGGAGATCTCCTGCTCCTCGTCGGGGAGCTGAGCGTTGGCCGAGATCCCGAGCGCCTTCAGGCCGATCGCAAGCGATTCGGCGAGCGCGACGACGCCGCGGATCACCGGCCAGCGGTAAACCCGGTGGCGCTTGGTCCAGGACTGAAACGGGAACGTCTGGACCGCGATCGGCCCGAGCTCGTCCTCCTCCTCAGCGGGCTTGCGGACCCCGACCGACCAGGTCGAAATCCCGCGCATCATCACGCCCTCGAGGACGGCTTGGCCGCCCACCGGCGCATCGCGCGAGGCGGTCAGGCGTCCATCCCCGCCCCGCGTCGAATGCACCGTGGCTAAGCGCTCGTCGAGGTCGTCGGACGCGCTGCGCGCCGGCCCTTGGCCACACGACGCTGGAAACGCTCAACCCGGCCACCCGTGTCGACAAGCTTCTGCTTGCCGGTGTAGAACGGGTGACAGGCGGAGCAGATCTCGACGTGAATCTCGTTCTGCGTCGAGCGCGTCATGAACTCGTTGCCGCACGTGCAGCGGACGTGCGCGTCTACGTATTCGGGGTGAATGTCGGCTCTCATTGGACTATTGAGTGTAGCGGCGCGCCGCGTCATCGAGACACGATCGCGTGGAGCCGTGGGCCCTTGCTGGCCGTGCCCGAGCAGGTGACGTTGAGCGAGTTGTTTGCGCGGTTGAGATCGTCGACCTGGTTGCCGGGATCGGCGGTGACGTTGGCGGTCCCGGACGTGCACGAGGGCCCCACGAAGTGCTGCTTGACGGAGGCGTGCGGATCGAGGTCGGCGACGCTGTGGGTCTTCTGCACGGACCCGTCGGTGAACTGAACCTCGAACGGCCCGGTGGCGGTGGCACCGTTGTTACGAATCAGCGCCACGTACTCGTCGACGTTGGGGCGGCCGGCGATCGCCGCGACCGTGATCGTCCTGACTTGGAGGTCGGGGCGCAGCTCGGGCTGATAGCAGGTCGGGCTGGTCTTGATCGCCGTCGCGAGCACCTTGCCGTGGGCACCGATCCACCGGAACGAGACCTTGAACCGGTAGGTGGCCGGTGCCTTGAGGTCGACGACCTGCTTGATCAGGTTCCAGACGTCGTCGGGGTGAGCGCCGAGCGTCGGATCCTTCGGGGTGACCCAGGTGCTGAGGTCACCGCCGCGCACTCTGGTGAACGAGCGCGCGTTGTTGGCCCGGCTGGTCAGGTCGAACTTCAACTGCATCTTGGTCGTGCCGGCCATCGGCCGCATCGTCGCGGTGATCGAGATCGCCCGGGCCGGGGGGTCCATGGCGGTCACACAGGCCGGCGAGCGCAGGCGCGCACGGGTGGTGGCGGCGCCGACGCTGGAGGCCGCGATCAGGCCGATCGCGAGCAGGCAGAACACGAGTACGGTAAGGCGCTTCATACCTGTGGAACACGTCGGTGCGGCTGAAGTTTCCCGCACCCAGGAGCCGGCCGCCGGCCCGGACGCGTCAGGTGACCGTGTACAGCGGGCCGTCGCCGCCCTCAGGCGGGGTCAGACGGCCGCCCTTGGCCGTGATCGCACCGCACTGCACGCAGTTGGTGTAGTTGACGATCACGTCGACCGGTCCCTTTTCGGGTGCATCCTCGGGGATCTCGTACACGCCGGCGGGGCACATCCACCGCCAGGTCTCGGCGATCTCGCGGGGGACGCTCTGATGCACGCGGATGTGGTTGGGCGCGTCGTCACGGGTGGCGTTCCCGGAGACGAACACCGAGGAGAGCTTGTCGAACGTGTACTTCCCGTCGGGCTTGGGATAGCGGTCCTTGGTGTTGCCGACGAACATCGGCTCGGCATCGTCGCGGTGCCACTCCTGCCGGCCCGGCGGCACCTTGCCCTTGGACATGATCGACGGACCCGCGAGCAGGCTCCCGACCAGGAACCCGCGCTGGAATGCCTGGCGGGTGTTGCGCACCTGGTAGAGCTCCTTGCCGATCGAGGAGTCGTCGACGGCCTGCTCGTAGCTCTCCAGCGACTCGCCGTTCTTCAGGCTGCGATAGATCGCGTCGGCGGCCAGGATCCCCGACTTGATGCAGTGGTGGACGCCCTTGAGCGCCGCCGTGTCGACCATCCCGCCGGAGTCGCCCACCAGCAGCGCGCCCGGCATCGACAGCTTCGGCATCGACCAGTAGCCGCCGCCCGGCAGCGCCTTCGCTCCCCAGGCGACCCGCTCACCACCGTCGAGGATGTCCTTGACCAGGCGGTGGGTCTTGAACGCCTGCAGCAGGTCGTGTGCGGAGGTGGTGGCGTCGCGGTAGTTGAGATCGACGACGAACCCGATCGACACGAGGTCGTCGCCGGTCTTCTCGTCCTTCATCGGGTAGATCCACGTGCCTCCGAGCTGTCCGTACTTCGAGGCCACCTTGAGCGGCCACGGCTGCACGAACGTGTGGATCACCCGGTCAAGCGGCTGCTTGACCTTCCAGACCTCCTTGACGCCGAGCTCCCAGACCTGGGGCTCGCGTTGCGCGCCGAGGTCGAACTCCTTGATCGCCGCACCGGTGAGGTGGCCCCACGAGCCCTCGGCGAGGACCGTCACCCGGGCCTTGATATCGGTGCCCGGCTCGAAGTTGCCCAGCGGCTCGCCGTCCTTGCCCCGGCCCTTGTCGCCCGAGCGGACGCCGACCACCCGGCCGTCCTGCACGATCAGCTGCGTGGCCGAGGTCTCGGTGAGCACGTACGCTCCGGCCTCCTCGGCGCGGCGCTGCTGGTACCGAGCCAGGGCCGACACCGACACCACCTCGTTGCCGTGGTTCTTGAAGTTAGGCACCGCGAAGATCGGCACCGGAACCTTGGTCTTCGGTCCGGTGAGCAGGTACACCGACTCCTTGGTGACCTCGCCGAACGCGAAGCGCTCCGTGCGCCAATCCTCCCGCGACAGATCTCCGAACAGCTCTTGGAGCGGACCCGGGCGCATCACCGCGCCCGAGAGGTTGTGCCCACCGCAGGTCTTGGCCTTCTCGACGACCGCCACCGGGACTTCGCCGAGCTTCTCCATCAGATCGGGGTCGTCCTCGAGCCGCTGCAGCAGCCGGTTGGCGCATGCGAGTCCCGCGGTCCCGCCGCCGACGATCACCACCCCGACCTCGATCAGCTCTTCCTCGTCGTCGAGTCCCCGCTTGACGAACTCCCCGACGGTGTCGACCGGGGGCGGGAACTCGCTCGGTGCGTACGGACTCCGGCCGCTGTGCGCCGCCATTCGGTCAGCTTCCCTTCTTGGCCTTGATCGCCTCGGTCAGCTTGGGCAGGATCTTGTTCAGGTCGCCGACGATCCCGAGGTCTGAAAACTCGAAGATCGGCGCGTTGGAGTCCTTGTTGATCGCGACGATGTTCTCCGAGGACTGCATCCCGACCTTGTGCTGGATCGCGCCCGAGATCCCGGCGGCGAGGTACAGCTTCGGCGACACGGTCTTACCGGTCTGACCGATCTGCGCCGCGTACGGGTACCACCCGGCGTCGACGACCGCGCGGGTAGCCGCCACCGCGGTATTACCGCCGAACGCCGAGGCAAGCTCCTCGGCAAGCTTGAAGCCGTCGGCCTTGCCCAGACCACGGCCGCCGGCGACCAGCACGTCGGCGCCTTCGATATCGACGTCCGCGCCGCGCTGCTCGCCGCGCTGGACCATCGTCGCCTGGTCTGACCAGGGTGAGTACTCGATGTCGACGTCGACCACCTCGGCCGGGGTGGGCGGGGACGAATTATTGGTGACGGTCTCGAACGCGTTGATCCGGCCGATGATGATCCCCAGGTCGCCGCGGTAGTGCGACACCGAGATCTTCGAGTCCTGGAGGATCGGCCGCTCGGCCACGAGCTTGCCGTCCTCGGAGCGGACAGCGGTGACCTCCATCGTCACGCCGGCTTGCTTGCGGGCCGCCAGCCCGGCGCCGATCTCAAAGCCGAGCAGTCCGCCGCCGAACAGCGCGTAGGAGTGACCGTGGTCGTCGATCACCTTGGCCATCACGTCGACGACCGGCTGCGCCAGGCCCTCGGGGCCCTTGGCCCGGAACACCTTGGTGGCGCCATAGGCGCCGACCGTCTGGCACAGGTCGTCGGTCAGGTCGTCGCCGCCGACCACGACCGCATGGCACTCGCCGCCGATCTCCGCCGCCCGTGCGGCGCCCTCGGACACGGCGCCGAGCGAGTTCTTGTTGAGCGTCCCCTCGTAGTGCAGGACGTAGGTGAGGACATCAGCCATTAGTGCTTCCTTCCGGAGGTGCGGCGACACCGAGAGTGGTCACCGGTGGATGCTGGGCGAGGACGCAGGAGCCGAAGCGTGCCGATGGCACGTGAGGCGACGAGGACGCTGCCCAGCGCCGCCGGGGGCCGCTCGAATGTCGTCGTATCTTCGAAAGGGAGCACTAGATCAGCTTCCTTTCGTCGAGCCAGGCGACGATCTTCTCGACGGTCTCGTTGGTGTCCTCGTCCTCGATGATCTGGCCGGCGGCCTTGGCGGGCGGGTCCTTGAACTCGCCGCACTGCACACGCGAGCCGTTCTCGCCGACCAGTGAGGCGTCGATCCCGACGTCGCCGGCAGCGACCGCCTCGAGCGGCTTCTTACGGGCGCCCATGATCGCCTTCAGCGACGGGTAGCGAGGCTCGTTGATCGCGTCCCCGACCGAGATCACCGCGGGCAGCGACACCTGCACGGTGTCGTAGCCGTACTCGGCCTGGCGTTCGCAGCGCAACGCGCTCGAGTCGACGTCGATCTTGATCACCTGAGTGAGCGAGGGCATCTTCAGGTGGTCGGCGACGACCGCGCCGATCGTGTAGCACTCGCCGTCGTCGGACTGCTGGCCTAGCAGCACCAGGTCGGGCGATTCCTTCTCCAGCGCCTTGGCCAGCGCGTAGCCGGTCGCGGCCACGTCAGAGCCGGCGAGCGAGTCGTCGGACAGGTGCATCGAGCGGTCTGCGCCGAGCGACACCGCCTTGTGCAGCGCGCGGACGGCCGACTCGGGCCCCATCGTCACCGCAACGATCTCGTCGACTTCGACGTCGCCGCCCTCGCGCAGCTGCATCGCCGCCTCGATCGCATGCGTGTCGTAGGGGTTGAGGTTCTTCTCCCCTGAACGGTCCATGCGCCCCGTCGACGGGTCGATGCGCTTCTCGACGGCGGCGTCCGGGACCTCTTTGACCAGGACGCAAATCTTCAAGTCAGGCCTCCTAAGGATTCAAAGTCGCAGCGGGATGTTACCGCGTTGACTGACGAGTCAATCGGGCGAGAAAGTGCCGTGCCTCCCGGGGTTGGGAGCACTGCAAGCCGGGCCGTCTCACGCCCTGACTGCGGCGCGGATGAAGTCGACGGCCTGCTGGGTTGGTGCGCCGGGAGTGAACACCTCGGCGACGCCCAGCTGCTTGAGCTCCTGCACATCGTCGTCGGGGATCGTCCCCCCGACGGTGACGATCACGTCGCCGGCGCCCTCCTGCTCGAGCAGCTCGACGACCTTGGGCACCAGCGTCATGTGCGCGCCGGACAGAATCGACAGGCCGACCGCGTCGGCGTCCTCCTGGATCACGGTCTCGACGATCTGCTCGGGCGTCTGGTGCAGGCCCGTGTAGATCACCTCCATGCCGGCGTCGCGGAGCGCGCGCGCGATGATCTTGGCGCCGCGATCGTGCCCGTCGAGGCCCGGCTTCGCGACGACGACGCGAATCTTCTTCTCTGGAGGTGACGCCATCGAAAAGGTACGCGCCGTCGCGAGGGCGACATGCAGCGCGGGCGCCCGATTCTATGGGTTTAAGCCTGGGCGCGGCCGATCCACCGCGCCCAGGCTCGGACCGGCCAGCCCGCCTACTTGACGGTGACGGTCTCGGTCATGAACGGGTGGATCGTGCACATCAGGTGGTACGTGCCCTTCTTTCTGAACGTGACCGAGTACGTCCCGCTCGACTTGTTGGCCGAGTGGAACTTGACCGGTCCGCTCTTCACGGTCACGTTGTGCTTGATCCCGGCTGATTTGAACGCCCAGGTGACCTTCGTGCCCTTCTTGATCGACAGGCTCTTCGGCTTGAAGGCGAAGTTCACGACGCTCGCCGTCTTCGTCGGCGTCGCGCCGAGGGCCGATACTGCGGGCACCGCTAGAACTGCCGCGGCTACCAATACGCCGGCCAGCTTGCGCATGTTGCTACCTCCGATGGTGGTTCGCTTCCGGGGCCCGCAGGCCCTCACCTGACGCCGACGCGGAAAGCCGGCCAATCCTTCCCGTCAGAACGCCGGAGTCTCGGCGTACGTGCCGAACACCTTCTGGAGAGTTTGCACGATCTCGCCTTCGGTGGCGTCGGCTCGGGCGGCGTCGAGCAGGTGGGGCATGAGGTTGTGGCGGGGGTCGCGCGCCGCCTGTTCGACCGCTTGCAGCGCGGCGGCGACGGGCTCGGGGTCGCGGCGCTCTCGCAGCTGTCCGAGGCGGCGGACCTGGTCGGTCTCGAACTGGGGGTCGATCCGCAGGATCGGGGTCTGCTCGTCGCCGTCCTCTGTGTAGGCGTTGACCCCGACGACCTTGCGCACCCCGGTCTCGACCTCGCGCTGGTAGGTGAACGCGGCGTCGGCGATCTCGCGCTGGGGAAATCCGCGCTTGACCGCTTCGACCATCCCGCCGAGCTCGTCGATCTTGCGGAAGTACTCGTACGCCTGGGCTTCGAGGCTGTCGGTCAGCGCTTCCAGGAAATAGCTGCCGCCCAGCGGATCGATCGTGTTGGCGACCCCGGTCTCCTCGGCGATGATCTGCTGGGTTCTGAGCGCCACCCGGACCGCCGCCTCGGTCGGCAGCGCCAACGCCTCATCAAAACTGTTGGTGTGCAGCGACTGGGTTCCGCCCAGCACCCCCGCCAGCGCCTCGATCGCCGTGCGCACGATGTTGTTGAGCGGCTGCTGAGCGGTCAGCGACACGCCAGCCGTCTGCGTGTGAAACCGCATCAGCAATGACCGCTGATCGCGCGCGCCGAACGTATCCCGAAGCTCCCGTGCCCAGATCCGCCGCGCCGCGCGGTACTTGGCGATCTCCTCGAAGAAATCGATATGCGCGTTGAAGAAAAAGCTCAACCGCGGCGCGAACTCATCCACATCCAAACCGCGCGCCACCGCCTGCTCCACATACGTCAACCCATCCTTGAGCGTGAACGCCAGCTCCTGCGCCGCCGTCGATCCCGCCTCTCGAATGTGATAGCCGCTGATCGACACCGGATGCCACCGCGGCATGCACCGAGCGCACCACTCGATCATGTCCCCGACCAGCCGCATCGCCGGATCGACCGGAAAACACCACTCCTTCTGCGCGATGTACTCCTTGAGAATGTCGGTCTGGATCGTCCCCGCCAACCGCTCGGGACCGATCCCCCGGCGCTCGGCCGCGACCACGTAGAACGCCAGCATGATCGCCGCCGGCGCGTTGATCGTCATCGACACGCTCACCTGATCCATCGGGATCCCGTCGAACAACAGCTCCATATCCGACAACGAATCGATCGCGACCCCCTCGCGACCGACCTCCCCCAGCGACCGTGGATGATCGGAGTCATGACCCATCAACGACGGCATGTCAAACGCCGTCGACAACCCCGTCTGCCCGTGCGCCAGCAGATACCGAAACCGTCGATTGGTCTCCTCCGCAGTCCCGAACCCCGCGAACTGCCGCATCGTCCACAACCGTCCCCGATACATCGACCCGTACACGCCGCGCGTAAACGGAAACTCCCCCGGCAGCCCAATCGCCGCCTCCGAGTCTGAGGGGAGGTCCTCCTCGGTGTACAACGGCCGGATCGGCTCCCCCGAGATCGTCGAAAACGGCGCGTCGCGCTCGGGCGACCGCGAGAACGTGTCCCGCTCCCACCGCTCCGCCTCGGTCAACCTCGAACGAGTCGCCATATCGTCCAGTCTACGTCTAGGGAACCCGGCTCAAGCGCTACATTGGCGCCAGCATCGCCCCGATTGGCCGGCGGGCGTGCCATACCAAGGCGAAATACATGGATGCAAGGAGTGCATACCGGTCGAGGGTGCGTATCGGGCGTCCCAGCCCCGCGCTGGTCGTGGCCACGATCGCGTTGATCGTGGCGCTGGGCGGCACCGGCTACGCGGCGTTCAAGCTCCCGGCCAACAGCGTCGGGACCAAGCAGCTGCGCAAGGGCGCGGTAACCCCGAGCAAGATCAAGACGGGCGCGGTCAACGGCGCCGGCGTCAAGAACAAGTCCCTGACGGGTGCCGACATCAACCTGAAGAAGCTCGGCACGGTCCCGGAGGCCACCTCGGCCGCGCGGGCGCTGGTGGCCGGCGCCGCGGCACCGATGGGACGCGCCGGCGGCGGCCTGACCGGCGTGTACCCGAACCCGGGGATCGCCCAGGCCGAGCCGGTGAGGCTGGTCGGCGCGCCGGGCCAGCCGGCGTTTGATCCGCAGTGGAGCGACGTCGGGCCGGGCTTCGCGCCGGCCGGCTTCTACAAGGACCCGTTCGGCACCGTCCACCTCCAGGGCGACGTCAAGCGGACGGCGACCGGCACCGACGCGGTGATGTTCTTCCTGCCACCGGGCTATTGCCCGACGGGCGGGATCGCCGACTTCCCGGCCTACGGCGACGGCGGCACGGCCGCCGGGGTTGCGGTCCGGTCAGCGGACTGCGCGGTCGTGTACGTGGCCGGAAAGACCACCTTCCTCGGACTGGGGGCGGTCAGCTTCCGGGCCGGCTGACCCGGCGACGGGCGATCAGGGCCGCGCTACCCACTCCGCCTCCGACCGCGGCGCCCGCGAGCGCCACCGACGCCTTCAGCCGCCGGCTGAGGCGCTCGAACCGAAGCATCTCCCATCCCTCCTGGCGGGCGATCGCGGCGAGCCGCTTGTCGGGATTGACCGCGATCGGGTTTCCGACGGCGCGCAGCATCGGCAGGTCCGACACCGAGTCCGAGTACGCGTAGGACGCGTTCAGATCGATGCGCTCTCGTCCGGCGAGCTCCTCGATCGCGCGCGCCTTGGCCTCGCCGTAGATGAACACGCCCGCGGGGCGCCCGGTGAACACGCCGTCGACCGCTTCGGAGAAGTGCGAGCCGATCGCGCCGTCGAGCGTCAGCACGGTGGCCAGCAGCTTCGCGAGATCCTCGGAGGCCGCGGTCACGATGTACACCAGCCGCCCGGCGTCCTGGTGCTCGTGGGCGACGGCGAGCAGCTGGGGGTAGATCCGCGGCAGCACGCCGGTCAGCACATCGGGGCCGAGCCGCTCGATGTCCCGGACGCGGATCCCTCGCAGCGACTCGGACACCCGATCCAGCAGCGCGCGGGTGTCCTCGTCGGTGGCGCCGCGCAGACGGAAGCGGAGATTCGCCCAGCCGTCGGCGAGCAGTTGCCGGCGACCGAGCAACCCGGCCCGGTACGCGGCGCGACCGAACTGGAACGCCGACGAGCCCTCCATCAGCGTCCGATCGAGATCGAAGAAGGCCGCGCCGCGGGTCACGCGCGCCTCGGGCGGCTGGAGGCTGTCAGCCTCCATTCACCTCGACGATGACCGCGTCGCCCTGGCCGCCGCCCGAGCAGATCGCGGCGCAGCCGAGGCCACCACCGCGGCGCCGGAGCTCGAGCACCAGCGAGCCCAGGATCCGGGCGCCCGAGGCGCCGATCGGGTGACCGAGAGCGACGGCGCCGCCGTTGACGTTGACGCGGTCCTCGTCGATCCCGAGCATCCGGATCGAGTTCAGCGTGACCGAGGCGAACGCCTCGTTGATCTCCCAGAGGTCGATGTCCTGCGCGTTCAGCCCGGCCTTGTCGAGCGCCTTCTTGGCGGCGTTGGCCGGCGTGCGCGCCAGGTACGGGAAGTCGTCGGCGACGGCGGCCTGGGCGACGATCGTGGCCAGCGCGGGCTTGCCGTTGCGCTTGGCCCACTCGTCGCTGGCGACCACGATCGCACCGGCGCCGTCGTTGACGCCGGGCGAGTTGCCGGCCGTGTGCGAGCCGTCCTTGACGAAGATCGCGGGCAGCTTGGCGAGGACCTCGAGCGAGGTGTCGCGCCGCGGGCCCTCGTCGACCTCGACCACGGTGTCGCCCTTCCGGGACTTGATCGTGACCGGCACGATCTCCTCGGGAAGGCGACCCTCGTCGGTGGCCTTGATCGCGAGCTCGTGGGAGCGCAGCGCCCACCGGTCCATGTCGGGGCGGGTGAGCTCGAGCTCGGTGGCGACCTCGCTGGCCTCCTGGGCCATGTGCTTGCCGGAGAACGGGTTGGTCAGCCCGTCGTGGATCATCGCGTCGAGCGCCTGACCGTCGCCCATCCGAAACCCGAACCGCGCCTGCTTGAGCAGGTACGGGGCGCACGACATCGACTCCATCCCGCCGCCGACGCCGACCTCGACGTCGCCGGCGCGGATTGCCGAGTCCAGTAGCCCGGCGGCGCGGATCCCCGAGGCGCAGACCTTGTTGATCGTCTCCGACGGGATCTCCTTCGGGATCCCGGCGTGAATCTGAGCCTGTCGCGAGGGGATCTGACCCTGGCCGGCCTGGAGCACCTGGCCCATCACGACGTGCTGCACGTCGCCGGGAGCTACCTCGGCGCGCTCGAGCGCGGCATTGATCGCCGTGCCGCCGAGCTCGGAGGCGTCGAGACTCGCCAAGCCGCCGCCGAGCTTGCCGATCGGGGTGCGGGCGGCTGACAGGATCACGGTCTTGGGCATCTGGGGCTTGGTCTCCGGGTGTGGTTGGCGAGGGCTCGGTGCTGTGAATGCTAGTGGCGCGGGCGTTGCTAGGGTCCCGGCCGTGGAGGTGCAGTCGACCACCCAGAATCCCGCGGAGACCGGCGCCGACACGGTCGTCGTCGGCGTGTTCCAGGACGAGGGCGTGGCTCACGATCTGCCGGGAGGCACGCTCGAGGCGTTGCTCGACAGCGGCGAGGCCCAGCGTAAGTTCAAACGGCTCGCGGTCACCCACCACGACGGGCGCCGCTACATCCTGATCGGCCTCGGCGACCGCACCGAGTTCGACGCCGAGCGTGCCCGGATCGCCGCCGGGGTCGCCCATGACCGCGCCGCCGAGCTCGGCACCGACACGCTGTGCTGGGAGGTCCCCCATCACGTCGGCGACGAGATCGTCGCCGGCCTGGTCGAGGGCTCCGTGCTCCGGGCGTACCGCTTTGATCGTTACAAGGGCGGCAACGACGATGACGGGCCAGACCGGAGCGTCAAGCGGCTACTGGTGAGCGCCCATCACGACATCTCCCAGCCGGTCCGAGTGGCCGCGATCATCGTCGCCGCGCAGAACCGGGCGCGCGATCTCGGCAACACGCCGTCAAACGACCTGTCGCCGCCCGCGCTTGCCGATTACGCCGTCGAGGCCGCCGAGCGGCTGGGCATCCAGGCGACCGTGCTCGACGAGGACGAGATCCGCTCGATGGGAATGGGCGCGTTCGCGGCCGTCGCCCAGGGCTCGGTCCAGAGCGCCCGGCTGATCCGGCTCGATTACGCCGGGCCCGCTTCCGAGCACGCGCCGCTGATCGCGTTGATCGGCAAGGCCGTGACGTTCGACTCCGGCGGGATCTCGATCAAGCCCTCGTCGGGGATGCAGGAGATGAAGTTCGACATGTGCGGCGGTGCCGCGGTGATCGAAGCGGTATGCGCGCTGGCGGAGCTGGACGCGCCCGTGCGGGTGATGGGCCTGGTCGGCGCGACCGAAAACATGCCCGACGGCGGCTCGGTCAAGCCCGGTGACATCGTGCACGCGCTCGACGGCACCACGATCGAGGTCAACAACACCGACGCCGAGGGGCGCCTCGTGCTGTCGGACTGCATCACCTACGCTCGCCGCGAAGGCGCGGAGAAGCTGGTCGACATCGCCACGCTCACCGGCGGCGTGGTGGTCGCGCTCGGTCGCGCCCACGCCGGCCTGATGTGCAACGACGACGACTGGGCCATCCACGTCGAGCAGGCCGGACGCGACACCGGCGACCTGGTGTGGCGACTCCCACTGCACCCCGACTACGCCGAGCTGGTCAAGGGCCAGTTCGGGCAGCTGACCAACCTTGCGGCTCGCCGCGGCGAGGCCAGCGCGATCACCGCCGCCGAGCTGCTGCACCACTTCGCCGGCGATGTGCCGTGGGCGCACGTGGACATCGCCGGCACCGCCTGGGACGTGCCGCGGCCCTACTTCGACAAGCAGGCGAACGGCTTCGGGGTGCGCCTGCTGGTCGAGGTCGCTCGCCGATCCGAGTAACGAGCTCCGGTGCAGTTCGAGCTCTCAGACGACCACCGGCTGCTCCGCGACACCGTGCGCGAGTTCTCGGTGCAGGAGATCGCCCCCGTCGCCGAGGAGCTCGACCGCACCAAGGCGTTCCCCTACGAGATCGTCAGGCGACTGGGCGAGCTCGACCTGATGGGGATCCCGTTCCCCGAGGAGTACGGCGGCGCCGGCGGGGACTCGCTGGCCTACGCCCTCGCGGTCGAGGAGCTGGCCCGGGTCGACTCGTCGGTGGCGATCACGTTGTGCGCCCACACGTCGCTGGGCACCCAGCCGATCTTCCTGTTCGGCTCAGAAGAGCAGAAACGCGAGTGGATGCCGGTGCTGTGCAGCGGGCAGCGGCTCGGCGCGTTCGGCCTGACCGAGCCGGAGGCCGGGTCGGACGCGGGCAACACTCAGACTCGGGCAACGCTCGAGGACGACGAGTGGGTGATCAACGGCTCCAAGCAGTTCATCACCAACGCGGGCACCGAGATCTCGGCGGTGGTGGTGATCACGGCGGTCACCGGCGGCACCACCGCGGGCGGCGACCGCGAGATCTCCAACCTGCTGGTCCCCAACGGCACCCCCGGCTACGAGCCCGGCGAGCCGTATCGCAAGATGGGCTGGAACGCCTCCGACACCCGGCCGTTGTCGTTCGCGGACTGCCGCGTGCCTGAGCACAACCTGGTGGGGCGGCGCGGCGCCGGGTTGCGGCAGTTCCTACACGTGCTCGACATCGGCCGGATCGGGGTGGCCGCGATGGGCGTCGGACTCGCTCAGGGCGCGCTCGACGAGGCGCTGGCGTACGCGCGCGAGCGCCGCGCGTTCGGGCAGCCGATCTCGCGCTTTCAGGCGATCCAGTCAAAGCTCGCCGACCTGTCGACCGAGATCGAGGCGACCCGGTTGCTGGTCCACAAGGCGGCGTGGCTCAAGGATCGCGGGCAGAACTTCACGCTGACCGCCGCCCAGGCGAAGCTCAAGAGCGGGCGGCTGGCGGTCCACGCCGCCGACGAGGCCGTGCAGATCCACGGCGGCTACGGCTACATCGAGGAGTACCCGGTGTGCCGGTTCTACCGCGATGCGAAGATCCTCACGATCGGCGAGGGCACCGACGAGATCCAGGAGATGGTGATCGCTCGGGCGCTCGGGACCTAGCTGGAGCGTGCTCGGTCTGCTGGGGAGACGGCACGTGCTCGCGGCGGGGTTGGTCGCTCTGATCGCGTCCGGCGCGGGCGCCGCGGGCGCGGTCGCTCGCCGGCCCCTCCTGCCCCGGTCGGCGACGCCCGCCTGCAGGGAACATTCGAGCTGGCCGGCCGGGTCACGGTCGCGGTCAACGTCCGCGGGGAGCGTCGCGGCCAGATCGTGCGGCGGACCTGGTCGTTCACGTCCGGGTGCCCGGTCGGGCAGTGCCCGGCCGTCGACCTGTCGCGCACCCGCGCCACCGGCAGCGACGTGCTGGTCCTGCGCCGGCTCGGCCCGGGGCGCTACGCCGGCAACACCAGCTTCTACTCGCCGCTGCGGTGCGCCGGCCGGCTGTACCCGCAGGGGCAGAAGATCCCGTTCACGATCACCGTCCGGATCACCCAGGCGTCGCTGGTCGGGGCGGTCGCGATCGCCACGCGGATCAACGCGACCTACCGGAACCGGACTCGGATCAACCTGACCCCGTGCGTCGGGGCGCTCGGCCACGACTCGGCCCGCTATCACGGGCAGCTCACGCCGCTGCCTTAGCCGTTTCTCGCGGAGACTCGGAGCGAGCGGAGCACGCGGTCGAGGGTCAGCAGCTGGCCGCGGCGGGCCGATCGCGGCCCGGCGATCACGGCGTACATGCACAACGGCCGCCCGGATGCGGTGAAGAAGTGCTGGGTCCCCACCTGGCCGGGCCGACGGTGCGCCAGCCGCCGCTCGCCGAAGCTCGTGGGGTCCAGCGGCAGCGGGATCTTGCGGGGCGCGAACAGACCCTCGCCCGGGTTCAGCCCGTCGCCGGCGGTGTACTCGGTTACCGCCAGGAACGTCCCGACCTCGGGCATCGAACCGGTGCTTGCGTCCCCGAACTCTCCGTCGTCGAGCGCCAGCTGAAAGCTGCCCGCGTGCAGCGTGGCGACGCCACCCGCGGCCGCGAACACGCGCCCGCTCCAGCCGCGGGGGAGCTCGACCGACAGCCCGTGCGCCTCGATGATCACGTCGCGCCCGCCGCCAGCGCGACCAGCAGCACTGCCGCCAACACGCCCGCGCCGGTCCACACCGCCCGCTCGCGCCACCGGGCCAGCCGGCGGTGGAGGGCGAGCAGCTGGGGCGGCGTGTGGATCCCGGCCCCGGCGAGCAGCGTCAACCCGCGGACCGCGCCGAAGCAGCCCATGATCAGCGCGCCGCCGGCCGCGCTCGGCGCCAGCAACGCGGCGAGCAGCGCCACGTAGGTCGCCGCGCTCGACACCACGGTGGTCACGCCCAGACCCAGCTGGATCCCGTAACCGAGGCCGTACACCCACCCGCGGTACTCGTCCATCCAGCGCTCGTTGACCTGTCGGTGCGGTCCGGGGACGGTTGCGCGCCCGAGGTCGAGCGCGATCGCCGCCAGCAGCGCTGCGGCCAGCACGATCAGACGCCAGCGGTCGTTCCCGTCGCCGGGCACGATCACCTGACCGATCGCGGCCAGCGCCGCTCCCAGCGCCGCGCCGGCGGCCGTCGCGCCGACGGCGAACGCGATCACGGTCACCGACCAGTGGCCGTTGCGGCCCCGCTCCCCGAGCGGAGTGATGCTCGCCAGCATCGACTCGCCTCAGGGTGACCAGGCGGCACGCACCGCGGCGACGATCGCCGCGCCGCACCCGAGGACCAGCGTCGCCGTCACGAGCCCGACGCGCGATCCGGGTACAGGCTGGGGTGGCCGGGGCCGATGCCGGCGGCCGCGAGCGTGTCGTCGATCCGGACGGCTCGCTCCTCGCCGCCCTGCCCGCCCGCCAGGTGGGCCTCGCGCTGATCCTCGAGCGCGTCGCCGACCAGCGACGCCAGCGCGTGCCAGGTGGTCGCCACGCCCTCGCCGAGCACGCCGCCGTCGACCAGCACGAAGTACGGCGAGCCGGGGATCTCGTAGTCCGACCAGGCGCGATCGGACATCACCACCGGGATCCCGTCCGGGGCGAGCTCGCGAAGCTTGCCGGGGCGCTCGCGGTCAGACCCGTGGGCCACGATCACGGTCCGCACGCCCATGGGCAGCCGGCGCTCGCCGAGCGAGCCCCAGAACTCCGCGCAGCTGGAACAACCGCTGGTAAGGAACGCGAGCAGCGTGGGCGCGCCCGCGGCGAACGAGAGTCCGACGGCATCGCCGGCCGGGGTGACGCCCGACACTGCCGGCGCGTCGCCGCTCACGCCGGCGGCGTGTACCGCCAGGGGGCCGGGCGGGGATTCGTCCGGGCTCTCGGGGCCCAGCCGGCGCATGATCGCCGCGTGGCTGCGTAACAGCCCGGCGACCAGGATCGCCAGCAGCACCAGCAGCACCGTCTCGACCGATACCAGCGCAACCATCATGCGCCTGCTCCTCCCGGCAGCTGCGCGGCGAGCCCTTCCAGGCATCCCGCCTCGTGCTTGCACGTCTTGTCGTCGACCTTCTCGGTCGCGTTGCAGTTCATTCCCGGGACCGTCGCCGGGTGACGGCAGATCACCAAGCGGCAGACCACCTCGGTGGTCCCCGAGACCTGGGTGTTGCACTGGCCGTAGCGGAAGTGGTTGCAGTCCACACACCGGCGGTTGCAATCGCCGCGGGCGCACTGGCAGCCGCCCGGGTACACGTGGCCGGGGATCCGGTTGCAGTCGATGTAGTAGCGCACGCCCTGGTCGGCGCACAGGCCGCGGCCGCTATAAGCGGTGCACTTCCACCAGCCGGCCACGTACGTGCCCGCCGGGCAGTCGTTATGGCCGTGCTCGATCTCGCAGCAGAACGCGGTGTAGCCGTCCCGGCACTTCTGGTGCTTGCGGCAGTCGCCCGGGCCGATCACCGCCCAGGCGGTTCCCGGGCGGATCAGGTAGCGGGCCGGGGCGACCGCGAACGCCGAGCCGGCCAGCGCCGCTTTGGACAGGGCGGCGCGGCGGGAGACTCGGCGGTCCAGCAGCCGGCCGATGGCCGAGGCGAGCCGTTCGGCAGGGTGAGACTTGCTCATCGGGCTCCCCACGCCCCCCACGCGGCCGGCAACTGCGTGTAAGCGAGCACGAGCGCGTACGCACACCCGGCGATTCCCAGCGCCAGCACGGCCGCCTGCCCGGCCGGCCTCGAGAGCACCCACCCGGCGTCGCGCGGGGTGACTGCCGCGGCCGCGAAGCAGACCGCCGCGAGCGCGCCACTGATCGCCGATTGGCCCAGCGACGCCGGCTGCTCATGCTCGCCGAAACATCCGCAGGCGGCGCGGCGGCGGGCCAGGGCGAGCGACGTCAGCGCGAAAGCCAGGTAGCAGCAGCCCAGCGCGGCGGCGGCGACGACGCCGGGATCCGTGAGGCACCACGCGGCCAGCGCGAGTTCGGCGACGCCGAGCAGCCGGACGATCCAGGCCGCGCTCGGCAGGCCGAGCTCGTGCAGCGCCGCCGTTGCCACCGCGGGCGCGCGAAGCTTCGCGATTCCCGCCACGGCGACCACGATCGCCGCGGCCGCGAACGGGCCCGTCAGAACATCCGCCACTCGCTACAGCCTCTGGTTGTGCTCATCGCTCGGTCGTCCGTTGCCCGTGCGTTGGAGGATTATCCCCGCGGCGGTGGCCGGGTCAAGCTCGCGCGCGACAACGCGATCCAGCAACTCCTGGACCTCGCTGTCGTGCTGCACCGACGCCTCGAGCTCGCGGCGCAGCCGGAACGCGGCCAGCCCCAGCACCTCGTTCATCAGGTTGCGCCGGCGGCGTTCGGACAGGGTGCCCTCGGCCTCGATGTAGGTCCGGTGCTCCTCGAGCTTGTCCGACAGCTCCTCGATCCCCTCGTCGCGGATCGCCTCGGTGCGGACGATCGGCACCTCCCAGCCGCCCCGGGGGCCGAGCGCCAGCACGCCCTTGATCTCGCGGACCATCGTGTCGGTGAGCGGGTGGTCGGCCTTGTTGATGACGATCACGTCGGGGATCTCCATCACCCCGGCCTTGAGCGCCTGGATCGAGTCGCCCGAGCCGGGCATCAGCGCGAGCACGACCGTGTCGGCGTGGTCGATCACGTCGACCTCGGCCTGCCCGACGCCGACGGTCTCCAGCAACACGACGTCGCGGCCGGAGGCGTCCATCAGCAGCGCGGCCTGGAGCGTCGCCTCGCTCAGCCCTCCGAGTGCGCCTCGGGTTGCCATCGAACGTATGAACACGCCGGGGTCGAGGAAGTGCTCGGTCAGGCGAATCCGATCGCCCAGGAGCGCGCCCTTGGTGAACGGGGACGAGGGGTCGATCGACAGCACCGCGATCGTCTGATTGCGCCCGCGCCTGAGCTTGGTCAGCGCTGCCAGCAACGTCGACTTGCCGACGCCGGGCGGGCCGGTGAAGCCGATCACCGCGGCCCGGCCCGTCTGCGGATAGACCTCGCGCACGAGCTCCCAGCCGGCGGGATCGTCGTTCTCGACGAGCGTGATCGCGCGGGCCAGAGCGCGCTTGTCGCCAGCCAGCAGACGCTGGGCGAGTGAGTCGTTGCGGTCAGCCATGGGGGCGAGCAATGATGCCATCGGTCACACTACGATCACGCCGTGGCGTCCCCGACGCTCGAGACCCCGCCGTTGATCCCGCAGGTGGTGCGCGAGCCGCCGCCTCCCCTGCACGGCGGGTTGCTGACGTTCCTGCGGTTCGCCCGCGACCACCACATGCTCCGGGCCGGGTATGCGTCGCTGATCGCCCGGTGGCTATGGCTGAAGCTGCGCTGGCGCGGACGGCTGCGGACCGATGGCCTGTGCTTCGTGTGCCCCGGCGTCAAGTTTGAGATCGGCCGCAACGCCACGGTCGAGCTCGGGCGCTGGTCGTGGATCGGCCACGGCTGCAAGGTCCGCGTCCACGAGGGCACGGTCTCGATCGGCGCCAAGTCGGTGCTCGGCCAGGACTGCACGATCTCCGCCTACCAGCACATCTCGATCGGGCGCGAGTGCATCATCGCCGACCGGGTGATGATGATCGACTTCGATCACGGGGTGGTGGAGGTCGAGCGCCCGATCCGCGAGCAGGGGATCTACAAGCGCGATGTCAACATCGGCCACAACGTGTGGATCGGCTACGGCGCCTGTCTGCTGCGGGGAGTCACGGTCGGCGACAACGCGGTGATCGGGACCAGCGCGGTGGTCACCGCCGACGTGGCCAGCAACGCGGTGGTGGGCGGGATTCCGGCGCGGCTGATCCGGATGCGGTCGGCGCCGCGAGCGTTCCGCTGGGGGTAGCGGTCCGGTTCGGGGGGTCCGTGCCCGGCGGTCCGGGCGGGGCGGGCGGAGCGAGGCGGCCCGACGTGCAGAACGCGACAAAGCCGACGCAAATCGCGAGCCGTGCCGTGTTAAGCACCGTATGCGTGCACCCCACGGCAAGCCCACCCCCGGGCGGGTGGATTTGTCGTGTTTTACACGCCCTGGTCTAGCCGACCCAGCCGGCCAGGTCGGGCGCGAGGTTCCGCAGCCGTGGTTCGGGCGTCACGTCGCCCGCCAGCGCGGCGGCGAGCGCATCGGCATGGCCGAAGGTCCGCTCGCGCGGGTACTCGCCGGCGGTCCGCTTGGTGGCCAGGAACGCCCAGTCGCTGGCCTGCAGCGCGAGCAGCTCGCGCAGCGCGCGGTCGCTGGGCCGCGCGCCGACCGCGAGCGCGTTGAGCTCGGCGGTGCGCAGCTGCCAGGCGATGTCGGCGACCGCGGGGCCACTCCAGGTGCGCAGGTCCTCTCCCTCCCCCCAGCTGCTGATGCCCAGCCCGCCGGGCGGAGCGGGGACCGGATCGTGGCGATCGAGCGCGTCGTCGAGCGTGGTCAGCGTCAGCCCCTGGCGCGCGGCCTCGTCGACCACCGCGGCCAGCCACTGCACGCCCTCATACCACCAGTGACCCAGCAGCTCGGTGTCGACCGCGCACACCGACACGCCCCCGGCCGCCACCCGCTCGCGGACGCGGCCGACGAAGTCCCGGGCGTCCTCCCCGACCACCGCGCTCGCGGCGTCGGGGTCATACGGGGCGCCATCGTTTCGCCACAGGCGGTGATCGTGGGCGGTGCGGTTGTGGTAGTCCCGGTATGCGGGGCTCGCCGGGTACCCGTCCTCACCCCACACCAGCGCCACGATCTCGCGATCCAGCGGCCACAGCACCGGCCCCTCGTCGGTGGCGATCGGCCGCAGGTGCCGCTCGTCCCCGAGCCCGAATGCCGCGGTCAGCTCGACGCACGTGGCGCGCACCCCGGCCTCCTCGAGCGCGTGGTCCAACCATGGCGCGTACGCGCACTCGGGAAGCCAGAACCCGCCGTGCCAGTCGCCGAACCGGCGGCGGTGCGAGGCCAGCCCGGTCTGCAGCTGCAGCTCGATGCCAGCGTCGGTGGCCAGCAGCGGCAGGATCGCGTGCGTCGCCGAAGAGGTCCAGCTCACGTGCGCTCCCAACGCGCCGAGCAGTCCGTGCGGGAGCGCGGCGAGGCGGTCAGCAGCCGCGGCGTACTCGGCTGCCGAGCGCTCGACCTCGGCGACAAGGCCGCGCTGCCCCTCCCGGGCGTAGTGGACCGCGTCGCGACGGTGAGACTCGGGACGGATCTCGCGCAGGAACTCCAGACAGCGTCGCATCGCGTCGGGGGATTCGAGCTGGTCGCACAGCACCGGGGTCAGCGACAGAGAGATCGGCGCGCGGCCGAGCACGTCGAGCAGCGGCACGTAGCAGCCCGCGATCGCCTCCCACAGCCACTCCTCGCCGAACGGCCAGGTGCCGAAGCCCTCGACGTAGGGCATGTGCGTGTGCAGCACGATCGCGAGTTCACCCGGACGGCGAGATCGCATCGAGCCGAAGCTAGCGATCCGAGTGGCTAGATTGAGGCCTCCGGTTGGAGGCGTCGACGATTGTGGAGGTGGCTGTGCCCAGAATGGCTACGCGGTTGGCAGTACTTGCCGCTGCAATGTTCGTGTTCGCCGGCGGCGCTGTTGACAGCGCGTCGGCGCAGATCGGACCCTCGGGACAAATCGAGGAATTTGACTACACGCTGAGCAATGCTCCGCCGAAGGGCTTCGCGGGGATCATCTACAACAGCGGCGTGGCCGAGTCGTCGGGTGGCACCCTCGACTTCCAGTCCGGCGCCGTCCAGGAAGCGAACTTCCTCGATAACGCCTGGACGCTGATTCCCACCGGGACCCAGACCCTGAATGTCAAGATCACCGACTGGCGCATAGTCACAGCCGCAACGATCACGGTGACGGCTCATGTCCCGCCGGGCGCGTCGATGACCGTGATACCTGGGGACACGGGGACGCCGATGGGCCTCCCCAACGGTAAGTTCTCGATTCCCACGGGGCTGGGCAGGTCCGGCGCCAAGCCGCCGAAGGGCGGCACTCAGGTCGTGAAATGCCGGGGCAACGCCCGCTCGTGCCAGGCGAAGATCAGCCTCGCACGTGGTGCACGGAACCGCAAGATCGTGATCCGGCTGACTGACACCGACTTGTCACTGCGGTCGATCAAGGCTCCTCCCAGGCGAAAGCACGCCGCTTACAGTCTCACGAACGGACGCTTCGTCCAAGGCGGCTCCAAGTACGTCGTCACTCTCAACGCCGCTCGATCGAGTCGGCCGGGGTCGCAGCTGACCCTGCGCTTTGCGTAGCTTGCTCACGACCGGCAGACAGCCACGAAGTCGAGCGCGCCGTCGAGCCCCTCGGTGCGCAGCGCGAAGTCACTGGTGGCGATCGCGGGCGTGAACCGGTCGTAGAACGGCTTGGTCAACCGCAGCCGCGTGTGGATCGAGTCCCAGCCGAGTGCCAGCGCGCGGGCATGCAGCGCGAGCTTGCGGGCGTGGAACAGACCGACAACTGAGACCTGGGAGAACACGGCCGCGCACAGCTCGCGAAACTCGGCGGCGCGGTACTCGCGGATGTGCCATGGGTTCGACGACTTGTCCGTGCCCGCCGGGGCGAGCGTGAGCACGTTCGGGGTCGAGACGAACACCGAGCCGCCGGGCGTCAGCAGCGAGCGGAAGTGCTCGAGCACCGCAACCGGGTCCTGGACGTGCTCGATCGTCTGCAGGAACACGACCGCGTCATACGAGCCGGGCTCGCCGTGAAGCTCGACCATCCCCCGCTCGAAGCGGAGGTTCGCACGTACATACCGCAGTCGCGCATGCTCGAACGCCTCCGGGTTGGCGTCGACGCCGAGCACCGAGGCGGCCGACCGCGACAGCACCTCGGAGCCATACCCCTCGCCGCAGGCCATGTCGAGCACGCGCCGGCCGACGACCCGCGCCCCGATCCACTCGTACACCGCGAGGTGCCGGCGAAACCAGTAGTTCTCGGCCGGGACGTCGGGGAGCGTGCGCTCGCCGGTCAGCTCCAGCGGCGGCACTCCGGCGGGCTGGTTGCGCTGAACGTACTCGTTCGCTGGCAAGGTTCGACAGGGTAATGTCCGCCGGCCATGGAGGCAGTCCGGACGGCGGAGCAGATCCGCGATGTCAACACGCGTTACCACGACGCTGCGGCTTCGAGCTACGACACCAAGTGGGGGATCGACTTCGGGGGTATCGGCCAGGCGCAGGTGCTCGGCAAGATGCGCAAGCTGCTCGGCTCAGAGCTCGACCGTGGCTATGACCGCTCGCTGGAGATCGGCGCCGGCACCGGCTACTTCAGCCTGAACCTGCTGCAGGCCGGCGCGGTGCGGCAAGCGACCTGCACCGACATCTCGCCCGGGATGGTGCGGACGCTGCGATCGAACGCCGACGAGCTGGGACTGACCGTCAAGGCGGCGCGTGCGGACGCCGAATCGCTCCCGTTCGCGGATTCGAGCTTCGACCTCGTACTTGGCCACGCGGTGCTGCATCACCTGCCCAACCTGCGGCGCGCGTTCGACGAGTTTCACCGGGTGCTGCGTCCGGGCGGGCGGATCGCGTTCGCCGGCGAGCCCTCGCGGCTGGGCGACCGGCTGGCGGCGATCCCCAAGCGCACGGCGGTGTTCGTCTCGCCGGTATGGCGGGCACTGATGCGGGCGGGCCGGGCACCCGACGAGGACGGGCGCGACGCGCCCGACCGCGAGCGGCGCGATCACGCGCTCGAGCCCTACGTCGACATCCATGCGTTCGCCCCCGGCGACCTGGAACGCCACGCCCGGCGCGCCGGCTTCGAGCAGGTCACGGTCCGCGGCGAGGAGCTCGTCGCGAACTGGTTCGGTTGGTTCAACCGAGGGCTCGAGGCCACCGCCGAGCCCGATGATGTGCCGATGCTGTGGCGCCGCTACGCGTTCAGCGGGTACCTCGCGCTCCAGCAGGTCGACAGCCACGTGCTCGAGTCGCGGCTGCCGCCGGCGATCTTCTACAACCTGCTGCTGAGCGCCCGCAAGTAACCGGCCGCCGGGTTCGTTGATTCGGCGACAAGCGCGCCTAGCTGGGGCGCGTTGGGGGCAGTTGACGGGGACGCAGAGCGCGGCGCGGGCACCGTGCCAACGGAGGAGCCACTCATGTTTTTCGCATCCTGTGGGCGATCGTCTGTACGACGCCGGCGCGCATGGTCTGGGCGTTTCGCCGTCGCCGCGACCGTCCTGTTGACCGTCGGTTCGATCGCCGGGCCCGCCGGCGCACAGTCACCGACGAGCGTCACGAGCCGAGCGCCAGCTCAGGCTGGCCCGTCATCAGCGCGAGGACGCGCGTCTCAGCGCGGCGCTCGCGCGAGCGGCCCGCAGCGCGCGGGCGCACGCGGCCGCCGGCGTGCCATGTACGCGCGGTGACGTGTTCCTCGCCGGAGGCGGCGCCATCCAGGAGTACTCCCCGAGCGGACAGCTGGTGCAGACGGTGGCCGGCACGACCGGGGCGGGCCCGATCTGCTTTGACCCCGACGGCGCGCACCTGATCGCCCCCGGAGTGGTCCACATCGACTATCATGCGGCTCTCCCGAGCTGTCTGGCACGAGACACGCTGAACTCGGTCCCGTACTCGATCACCAAGTACGACATCAATGGGAACGTCCTGCAGACGTTCAACATCAGCGACCGTGAATTCCATTCGCTGGCGATCGACCTTGCGTCCGACCAGTGCACGATCTACTACGGCAGCTGGGGCGTGCCGGGCAACATGATCAACCGCCTCAATACGTGCACGAGCACGACCGGGACGCCGTTCAACGGCGACAGCTTCGTCGACGACCTGCGGGTGCTGCCCGACGGACGGGTGATCGCGCTCGACGATTCCTACGCCCAGCTGTACGACGCATCTGGACAGACGATCCAGCAGAAGTACACGGCTCCGATCGACACGGACGCGCTGCGGACGATGAGCCTGGACCCGGACGGCAGCTCGGTCTGGCTCTGCTGTGGCGCCGACCGCAGCGGGGCCGTCCACGTCTACCGGTTCGACATCGCCAGCGGCCAGCTGCTGTCGGACTGGTCTCCGAGCGGTACCGCCGGCGGCTCGATCGCGGTCTATGCCCCGCCGCTCGTCGGCGACGCCGACGTAGCCGGCACGGTTGATTCCGACACTTCCGGTACCGCCGAGGCGTTCTCGACCAAGGCGGGATCCTCCGGACAGCTCACGCGCCTGCACCTGTACGTCGACGCCTCCTCGACCGCCACGCAGGCCGTCGTCGGGATCTACTCGAACAAGTCGGGTCACCCGAAGGCGCTCCTGGCCCAGGCCACGATCAGCGGCTTGCAGATCGGCAGCTGGAACTCTGTCGACGTCCCGGCGACGACCCTTGCCGGCGGCCAGCGTTACTGGCTCGCGGTGCTGGGGCCGAGCGGCGGCAAGCTGAGCTTCCGCGACGCCGCTTCCGGCGGCTCCGCGGAGACCAGCGCCAAGCACAATCTGACGACGCTGCCCGCCACCTGGGCGACCGGAAACACCTCGTCGTCCGGGTCGCTGTCGGCCTACGGGAGCTGATCGGCCGACCGCAAATAAACTCCTGGGGGTGCCCGACCAGGTTGTCAGTGAATTTCCGCTGTTCCCGCTGGCGCTCGTCGCGCTTCCCCACGAGCTGATCCCGCTGCACATCTTCGAGCAGCGCTACAAGACGATGATGAACGAGTGCATCCGCAACGAGCGCGAGTTCGGGATCCTGTGGCTGGCCGACGACGGGTTGCGGGAGGTCGGATGCGCTTGTGAGATCTCCGAGGTGCTCGAGCAGATGGAGGACGGCCGAATGAACCTGGCCACGCGAGGAACGCGGCCGTTCCGCGTGCTCGAGCGCCAGGGCCATCTCCCATACCCGGCGGGCGTGATCGAGTTCCTCGACGACCGCGACGAGGACGTCGACCCCGAGCTCGCCGACGCCGCCCATGAGGCCTACGGAGACCTCGTCAGGCGCGCCACCGATCGCGATCCCGAAGCCGACGAGCTCGCTGAGATGAGTGCGTACGCGATGGCGGCGACGGTCGACTTCGGCCTGGACGCGAAGCAGGGGCTGCTCGATCTGCGCTCGGAGAACGCGAGGCTGCGGCTGGTCACGAGGTTGTTCCGGGCCGCGATCAAGCGGCTTGACTTCGTCGATCGAGCCCAGGCCCGGGCTCGCTCCAACGGCCGCGTACGGCTGCGATAAGGCGAGCTCAGCCGGACAGCCCGCACGGACCCTGGGCGGCCTGAGCGGCGAACAGCTCGGCCCGCGACAGCTCGGGGAACTTCGGGTTGCGCGCGGCGGCGGTGTCGCTGAACGTCAGCGTCCCGTCCTGGAGCTGGACTCGGTAGGTGAACACCTTGGCGGGCGCGGGGAAGCGGCGGTTGTCCTGGACGTCAGCGTCGAGGTCCTTGGCCAGGTCCCGGGCGTCGAGCAGCAGCGGATCGGCGATCGACTTGGGCTTGGAGCCGTTACAGCGGATCGTGCCGCTGTCGTTGACGAGCAGCGTGAGCGTCTGGCCCTGTCCGGTGCGGTGCAGGACGAACAGATCGGGCGAGGCGACGTCGAGCCCGCATCCGGCGATCGTGGCGCACGCCGTGGCGGCCGTGAGCGCGGCGAGCCCGATCCGAAACCAGTACGCGGTCATCTCCCCATCGTGCCGAATCCCGGTCTCGTGCCGCGCGGCGCAGCTAACATGCCCCCAAGCTCGGACGCCGAGGACGGATCCTCGGGGGCGCCGGGTGAGACGCCATGCATCCGATTTCCTACTTCCAGGCCATCGTGCTCGGACTGCTCCAAGGAGCGTCCGAGCTGTTCCCGATCTCGAGCCTCGGGCACGCGGTGATCGCCCCTCGCCTGTTCGGCTGGGACATTCATCAGAACGACACGTTCTTCCTAACGTTCCTGGTCGCGGTACACCTGGCCACGGCGCTGGTGCTGCTGGGCTTCTTCTGGCACGACTGGGTCCGGATCGTCAAGGGCTTCTTCCGCACAGTCCGCGAGCGGGGGATCGATCCCGCCGACGCCGACGCGCGGCTGGCCTGGCTGCTGATCGCGGGGACGATCCCGGCCGGGATCATCGGCCTGGTGCTCGAGCATCCGCTGCGCAAGCTGTTCGCGTCGCCGGAGTACGCGGCGGTGTTCCTGATCGTCAACGGGCTGCTCCTGTTCGGCGCAGAGCGACTGCGCCGCCGTGCTCCCGACGCGCCCGAACGCGAGGCCGACGAGGACTTCCGGATCGCGCACCGGATGAGCTTCCGGCAGGCCGTCGGCGTCGGGGCGGCGCAGGCGCTGGCGCTGATCCCCGGCATCTCCCGTTCCGGGGTGACGATGGGCGGCGGGCTGATGGTCGGCCTGAACAACCGCGACGCCGCGCGCTTTGGATTCCTGCTGGCCACGCCGATCATCGGCGCCGCCGCGCTGCTGAAGCTGCCCGAGCTGTTCGGCCACGACGGCGATGGCGTGCGTGGCCCGGCACTCGTGGCGGCGCTGTGCGCGGCGGGCAGCGCGTTCCTGTCGGTGCGGTTCCTGATGCGGTTCTTTGAGACCAACCGGCTGACGCCGTTTGCGATCTACTGCGTGGTCGCCGGGACCGCCTTGACGATCGGGTTCGCAGTCACCTAGGCCGAGTGCTGGACGTTTAAGCGAAGCCCTGCTTCGTTAAAACATCCACCCTCCTAGGTCACGACGACCGCGGCGCCGCCTCGCCGCGGGTCCCCTCCGCCCCAGAAGCACCCGTCAGCATCGCGCTCGACGGCCTGTGCGCCCCCGAAGAACAGGTTGAGGTCGCGGAACCGGGCGATCTCGCGGCCGCCCGCCTCCAGAACCCCGGTGTCGATCCCCGGCTCGGCGTAGACCACGCCGTCCTCCCAGTGCAGCCTGGGCGCGCGGACCGCGTCCCCAGCCCGCAACCCCTCGTCGACCACCCGGATGATCGTCTGCAGGATCGCTGAGCGGATCCGGTTCGATCCCGCGCTCCCCACGGCCAGCTCGGGCGTCCCGTCGCGCATCAGGATCGTCGGCGCCATCATGCTCGGCAGCCGCCGGCCCGGCGGGTGGCGGTGGAAGCCGAGCGGGTTGAGGTCCTGCTCGCCGAGCATGTTGTTCAGGTGCACGCCGGTCCCCGGGACGACGATCCCCGAGCCCTCGCCGTTGGAGCAGGTGACCGAGCACGCCCAACCTTCGCGGTCGAGCACGGCGATATGGGTGGTCGAGCCCAGCCGCCCGGCGCCGGCCAGGAACCGCCGCACGAACTCGGGGTCGTCGAGCCCCTCGAGGAACTCGGTGGTGCGCTCGCGCTGGGTGCGCTCCATCACGTCGACGATCGCCGCCAGCGCAGGGGGACCCGGCGCCGCATCGAGCATCGCCAGTGCCCGCGCGATCAGGATCCCGCCCGCCGACGGCGGCGCGTTGGTCAGCACCTCGCGCCCTCGGTACGGGACGCGGACGGGCTCGCGATCGACGACCTCGTAGGCGGCGAGGTCGGCCGCGGTCAGCATCGCTCCGCGGGCGCTCACCCAGTCGACGATCGCGGCCGCGATGTCGCCCGTGTAGAACGCCCCCGAGCCCTCGGCCGCAAGCAGCTCGATCGCATCGGCGAGCTCCGGCTGGCAGATCCGCTCGCCCGCCCGCAGCACCCGCCCGTCGGGGGCGTACAGCTCGCGGCACTCCGGGGTGGCGGTGACGATCCCGGCCAGGATCTCGACCACGTAGGCCTGTGCGGGGTTGAGCTCGACCCCGTCGCGGGCCAGCCGCGCGGCCGGCGCCACCAGCTCGGCCAGCGGCACCCGGCCGAACCGCGCCGAGGCCTCGCACAGCCCCGCCGGCACCCCGTAGGCGCCGACCGAGGCGGCGCCGATGTTGAACACCTGCTCGGCGTCGCCGAAGGAGACGTCGATCGGAACCAGGTCCGAGCGGACGGCGGGGTCGGCGCCCCGGCCCGGCGCCTCCACGAAGAAGTCCAGTAGCGACGGCCGGCCGTCGGGACCGACCACGAGCATGTAGCCGCCCGCTCCCAGACCGGTCAGCAGCGGCTCGCACGAGAACGACGCCAGCATCGCGCCGAGCGCCGCGTCCACGGCGTTGCCGCCTGCGCGCAGCACATCGGCCCCCGTGCGGGCGGTCAGCGGGTGGCCCGCTGCGATGACGCCGAGCTGCGGCCCGGCCACCGCTGCTATCGCCTGGGGATGAACTCTGGGACGTCGAGCTCGCCCGGTGACCTGGCCGGGCGGCGGTCGCGCATCCGGCTCACCCGCGGCTCGCCTCTCGGCTCGCGCAGCCGCTCGTCGGTCGTGCGCTCGCTGACGTCGAAGCCCGGACGCTCGCCCCCGCGGCGGCGCTGGCCGTCGTAGCCGGTGGCCACGACGGTGACCCACACCTGGTCGTCGAGCTTCTCGTCGAGCATCGCGCCGAAGATGATGTTGGCGTCGGGGTGCGCGGCCTCGGCCACCGCCTTGGCGGCCTCGTTGACCTCCCACAGCGACAGGTCACGCCCACCGGTGATCGACAGCAGGATCGAACGTGCCCCCTCCATGCTCGTCTCCAACAGCGGCGAGGACACCGCCTGCTCGGAGGCGTCGATCGCACGGCGATCGCCGACACCCATCCCGATCCCCAGCAGCGCGTTGCCGGCGCCGGCCATGATCGTGCGCACGTCGGCGAAGTCGAGGTTGATCAGGCCGGGCAGCGTGACCAGGTCGGAGATCCCCTGCACGCCCTGGCGCAGCACGTCGTCGGCGACGCGGAACGCCTCGACCATCGAGGTGTTGCGCTCGAGCACGGTCAGCAGCCGGTTGTTGGGGACGACGATCAACGTGTCGACCTCATCGGCCAGCGCCTCGATCCCGGCCTCGGCCTGGGCGCGGCGCCGCGAGCCCTCAAACTGGAACGGCCGGGTGACGATCCCCACCGTCAGCGCGCCGATCTCGCGGGCGATCTGGGCTACGACCGGAGCGGCGCCCGTACCGGTTCCCCCGCCCGCGCCGGCGGCGATGAAGATCATGTCCGAACCGCGCAGCATCGCCTTGATCCGGTCGTATTCCTCGCGCGCGGCCTGGCGGCCGAGATCGGGGTTGGAGCCGGAGCCAAGACCGCGGGTGATCGAGTCGCCGATGTGCAGCGTCTCGTGAGCGGCGGACTGCTGCAGCGACTGCAAGTCGGTGTTGATCGCCAGGAACTCGACGCCCGCGATCTCGGCCTCGACCATCCGGTTGACCGCGTTGACGCCGGCGCCACCGACGCCAACGACGCGCAGCACCGGGCCGCCGAGCTGCGGCGCGGGCGGCTGGATCGCGTCCGGCCGCGCGTACACATCGGGCTCCGGCCCCGGCTCGGATTCGGGCCCGGGCTCGGGCTCGGGCTTGCGGGGCTCCAACACGTTTTCGGGGATGTCCGCCGAGAACGCGTTGCGCAGACGCTCCTGCGGCGAAGGCACGGGACGCTCGTCGGCCGGCGTCGAACCCTGCGCCTGCGGTTCGGCGGCGGGCTGCTGCTCGGGAGCGCCGGTGTCCTCGGCCGTCTTGCGAAACAGGGCGGTCAGTGGTCCCTCGCGCATGCTGGCGCGCTTAGCGTTTGGCATTTGAGAGGACCTCCTTAGCGAGCTGCCGGTAGGCGTGTGCTGCCAGACCGTCGGGATCGTACTTCAGCACGGACATTCCTTTCACAGGAGCCTCGGCGAATCGCACGGTCTTGCGGATCCTTGACGCGAACACCCGGTCTCCGAAGTTCTCCTCCAGCAGTTCGATTGCCTCCTTGGCGTGCAGCGTCCGAGTGTCGACGAGCGTCGGCAGGATCCCCTCGATGTCGACGTCCGGGTTCAGGTTCTCGCGGACCATCGCCAAGGTGTTCTGGAGCTGGATCAGGCCGCGCATCGACAGATATTCGCACTGCACGGGGACGATTACCTTGTCCGACGCGGTCAGCGCGTTGATCGTCAGCAGCCCCAGGCTAGGCGGCGTGTCGATGAACACGAAGTCGTAGTCCTCGTCGACTTCCTTGAGCGCCTTCTCGAGCACGCGCTCGCGGCCGATCATCGTCGACATCGCGATCTCGGCCCCAGCAAGATCGATCGACGCGCAGGCCACGTCGACCTCGCGCTTGCGGATCACCTCGCGGATCGAGATCTTGTGCACCAGAACGTCGTACATCGACTTCTCGAGCGTGTCGGGGTCGATCCCCTGCGACATCGTCAGGTTTCCTTGCGGGTCCATGTCGGCGCAGAGCACCCGGTGGCCCTCCTCGGCGAACGCGACAGCGAGGTTCAGCGTGGTCGTCGTCTTGGCGACGCCGCCCTTCTGGTTGGCGAACGTGATCACCTTCGGGCTCGAACTCATCACGCGCCTGTATTCGCAGCGATACGCGGGAATCCTCCGCGCCGTATGCCAATCCGCAGCCGCGTCGGGGACGACCGGGGGCATGATCGCCCCTCGCCTCGGTAACTTGACCTCTCGTGCGTGAGCTTCTGGACCGACGCCTGGTGTTCGTGACCGGCAAGGGCGGCGTCGGAAAATCGACCGTCGCGATCGCGCTGGGCATGCTGGCCGCCCGGCGCGGACAGCGCACGATCGTGGCCGAGCTGGCCAGCCAGGAGCGCGTCCAGCGCACCTTCGACCGCCAGGGCGAGCGCTTCGAGGAGATCGAGCTGGTCCCGGGGCTGTTCACGATCTCGATCGACCCGCAGCTGGCGATGGAGGAGTACCTCCGGGTCAAGACCGGCTCGGTCGGCCAGATGCTCGGATCAAGCCGGCTGTTTCACGCGTTCGCGATGGCCACGCCGGGGATGCGGGAGCTGCTGAGCATGGGCAAGGTGTGGGAGCTGGCCCAGCTCGAGCGGCGAAGCACCGGCGGAGCCCCGTACGACTTCGTGGTCGTCGATGCCCCCGCCACCGGACACGGCGTCGGGATCCTGCGCACGCCCAAGACGTTCGCCGACATCGCCTTGGCCGGACCGATCGCGCGACAGGCCGCGCGGATCGCCGGCTCGATCGCCGACCGCAACTTCACCGGCGTGGTCGCGGTCGCGACCCCGGAGGAGATGGCGGTCAACGAGACGGTCGCGCTGCGTGACGCGCTGGCTCGCGACGAGATGGCGCTCGACCTGGCGATCGTCAACGCGCTTTACCGCGAGCGCTTCGACGCCGCCGAGGTGGCCGAGCTCGACGCGGCGCTACCCGGACCCGGTCGCCGCTGGTCCGGTCGGCGCTCAAAGCCGCGCTGTCCGAGCACGCCCGGGCCGCGACCCAGCGCGAGCAGCGCGGCCGGCTCGGTGACGAGCTCGACACCCCGATCGTCGAGCTGCCCTACGTGTTCGCCGACCACCTCGGGCGGGCCGAACTCGAGCTGCTGGCCAACGACCTCGAGGCCGGAATGACCGCAGCGCAGTCGCGCAACGGAGCGTCTGTCAACGGGCGGCCAGCGCCGCCGCCCGGGTACCGGCCCGCAGGCCCGACTCGATCGCCCCGTCAATGAACCCCGACCAGCCGTCGGCGATGTCCGAGCCGGCCAGCACCACGCGTCCCTCGGCCGACCGCATCGCGGCGTGGTGGTGCTCGTACCAGCCGGGGCGATGGATCGCCCAGGTCCCGCGCGAACGCTCGTCGGCGAGCCAGTCGTGGGCGGTCGCGTCGAGCACCTCGTAGCCGGGCATGATCTCGTCGAGCTGGCGTTGCACCGCCGGCAGGTCGGTTGCGTCGCAGCGCTCGGCGTCGATCCCGAACCCGATCATCAGCTGGGTCCCGTCGTCGAACAGCTCCTCGGTGTCGAGATAACCGAACGGGTGGCCCGACCGGATCGCGTTCTGCCACACGGGTTCGCCCCGCGCGTGGATGAAGATCTTGATCCCGCGCGATGCCTGACCGACTGCGATCGCCTCGAGCTTGTCCTCGGACAGCCCGGGCGAGAACGAGATCGCGTCGAGTGCGTTGATCGGCACCGCCACCACCGCCGCCCGCGCCGCCACGACTGCGCCGTCGCGCGTCTGCACCTCGACGTGGCCGCTGCGCTGCGCCACCTCGGCCACCGCCGCGCCGAGGCGCCGCTCGACCGGCGCCCCGGTCGCGATCGCCTGCAGCAGCGCCCGCGTCCCGCCGGCGATCGTCACCCGGCCGCCGGTGAACTGCGTGAGCTCGAGGCTGTAGCCCGACAGGGCGTGCCAGCGCAGTACCGAGACCGCGCCGGCGTCGGCCAGCGGCGCGTGGGCGAGCGACTCGAGCTCGGCGGTCAGCACGTCGCGCTCCTCCGCCGGCAGCTCGAGCTCGTCGAGCCGCTGGGCGATCGAGAGCCGGTCAAACCGCGCGAGCTCGTCGATCGCAGACAGTGGGTCGTGGGGATTAGGGAGTGCGGTGCGCACGCCGTCGACGAACTTGTCCCAGCCGCGACGGGCGATCTCGTCGCGCTCTGAGATCGTCGCCCGGCGACGCTCGTCGCCGACGTACCAGGCCGCGACCTCGGCGTCCTCTGAGAGCAGCACCGAGAGGCCCGCCCGAGTGAGCTCAGAGAAAGTGTGCGGCTGGTGCCAGTGCACCCAGGCGCCTCCGTATTCGATCGGCACCGGCCCCCAATCCGAGCGCCAGGTCCGACCGCCGAGGCGGTCGCGCGCCTCGAGCAACACGACCGAGCGCCCCTGCAACGCCGCCTCCCGGGCCGCGGTGACGCCCGCGAACCCACCTCCAACGACGGCTACGTCGTACACGCCCGCGCCCCCTCGGCCGCGGACCCGACAGCGTCGGCCACGGGCCGCGGCGACCGGATCGCTGCATCGGCCACGACCGCGCCGGCGGCGGACACCAGCACCGGGTTGAGCTCGACGAGCTCCAGCGAGCGTTCGACCAGCAGCTCGCCGACGCGCTCGGCCAGCCGCGCCGCGGCACCGACGTCGCACATCTCCCGGCCGCGGCCGCCCTCCAGCACCGGGGCCCCACGCAGCGACCGCAGCGCCCGCTCGATCCGAGCGGCGTCGGCGGGCAGCGGCACGATCGCCACGTCGTCGAGCAGCTCGGTCCAGATTCCGCCCAGACCCAGCACCAGCGCCGGCACGATCGCGTCGGTGCGTGCCGCCACTAACAGCTCCACCCCGGGGTCGGCCATCCGCTCGCCCAGGACCTCGCCGCCGTGATCGGCGGCCACCGCGGCGATCCGGGTGAACGCATCGCGGACGGCAAGCGGATCGGCGAGCCCGAGCGCGACCCCGCCGAGCTCTGACTTGTGCTGGACCGCCGGCGAGCTCAGCTTCAGCGCGATCGGCCCGCCCAGCTCGGCCAGCGCCGCGACCGCGTCGTCGGGGTCGGCCACCACGCGCCCCTCGACCACGTCGACGCCGGCGGCGCGCAGCAGTTGCTTTGACTCGTGCTCGCTGAGCCAGACCGGGTCGCCCTCGGTCCCCGAAGCGGCCCGCCCGGCGACCTCGGCGATCTCGCGCAGCCGAGCGGAGTCGCCCGGGGGCAGCCGCATCGCGGCCGCGCACGCGATCCCGGTGCGCAAGCCCGCGGCCGCCGGCACCCCAGCCTGGGCGAACCGCCAGGCAGCGGCGTCGTCGAGCAGTTCGGGTAGCGTCGCCGCCACCAGCGTCGGCGCCGGGCTCGCCGCCGACCCGGCGATGATCCCGTCGCGAACCGCGGCCCACGACTCGTCGACGGCCCCCGCCATCCCGGTCGGCGTGTCGTAGAACACCAGCACCTGGCCGATCGACGGGTCCGAGCCGACGGCGGTCACGAGCTCCCCGAGCGCGCGCTTGTCGCCCCAGATCATCGCGGTGTAGTCGAGCGGGTTGGCGACGGTCGCGGCCGACGGCAGCAGCTCGCGCAGTCGCGCGGCCGTCTGGTCAGAGAACGCGGGCAGCCCGAGTCCGGCCTCGGCGGCGGCGTCGGCGCCCTGCGCCGAGTCGCCGCCAGAACACGTCACGATCGCCAGCCCGCGGCTGGGCCGCGTCGAGCGCGGCACCGCCAGTGTCTTGGCCAGCTCGAGCAGCTCGTGCACGTCCGCGGCCCAGACCCCTCCGGCCTCTTGCACCAGGCTGCGGAAGACCCGCTGGTCGCCGGCGAGCGCGGCGCTGTGTGCGGCCGCGGCTCGCGCCCCGGCGGGGGAGCTCCCGACCTTGAGCACCACCACCGCGACGCCGGCGTCCGCGCACGCGGCCAGCCCCTGGCACAGGCGCGGACCGCCGTCGTCCTCCAGATACAGCGCGACCGATCGCAGGCCGTCCTCGCGAGCCAGCAGCTCGAGGTAGTCGGCGGCCGACAGGACCGCCTGGTTACCGCTGGCGACCACGGTGTGAAACCGCAGCCCGCGGCGGGTGCCGAGCGCATTGACGGCGACGTTGCCGCTCTGGGAGATCAGCGCCACCGCGCCGGGCTCCGCGGGCGCGAACGCGTCGCCCCACAACGCCGTGCGCGAGTGCATGGCCACGATCCCGTTGCAGTTGGGGCCGCACACCGGCAGTCGCTGGCGGCGGGACGCCCGGACGAGCTGTGCCTGCAGCGCCACGCCGTCGGCGACCTCGGCGAAGCCGGCGCTGAACACGACCGCGCCGCCGCACCCGCGGACCCCGGCCTGCTCGATCGCGTCGGGCACCGCGGCCGCGGGGATCGCGACCACGACCGCGTCGGCGGCCTCGGGCAGATCGGCGATCGACGGCACACACGGACGCCCCAGCGCCTCGTCGCGGTTGGGGTTCACCCCCCAGACCTTGCCGGGGTAGCCGATCGCGTCGAGGCTGATCAGCGCCTGGGCGCCATAGCTCCCGCGGCGGTCGGTGGCCCCGACGACCGCGACCGATCGCGGCCGCAGCAGCCGGTCCAGGCGGTATCCGGGGGCATCATCGGAACCGCTCAATGGATCGTCGCCTCGACCCCGCGGCGCTCGAGCGCGCGGGCGATGATCAGCCGCTGAACCTCGCTGGTCCCCTCCCAGATCCGGTCCACGCGCAGCTCGCGCTGAAAACGCTCGGCCACGTTGGAGCGCATGTAGCCGCGGCCACCGAAGGTCTGCACGGCACGGTCGGCGCAGCGGCCGGCCGCCTCGGACACGAACAGCTTGGCCATCGACGCCTTCGCGTGGATCAGCTTGAGGTCAGCGCCGCCGTCGACCATCCCGGCCACCTGCAGCGCCAGCAGCCGCCCGACCGCCGCGTCGGTCGCGGAGTCCGCGAGCGGGAACGAGACGCCCTGGTAGTCCATGATCCGAGCGCCGCCCTGGACCCGGTGAAGCGCCCAGTCGGTGGTGTCTTCGAGCAGCCGCCACATCGCGCCGAGGCCGTGGGTGGCGATCCCGAGACGCTCCTCGGTGAACCAGGCGCGCTGCAGCGTCTCGCCCTCGCCGATGCCGCCGATCACCGCGTCGGCCTCGACCTCGACCTCGGTGAAGCGGATCGTCGGGTGACCGTGGGGGTAGTTGTGGGTGAATTTCGGGTTGTCGACGTACTCGACGCCGGTCGCGCCCGGCTCGATCAAGAACAGCGTCGGCAGCCGGTCGGAGCCGTCGACGACGTTGGCCATCACGATCAGCACGCGCGCCACGTCGCCCGACGTCACGAACCACTTCTCGCCGTTGATCCGCCAGCCCGCGTCGGTGCGCACCGCGGTGCTCGCGATCCCACCGGGATCCGAGCCGGCCTCGGCCTCGGTGACCGCATATGCGTCGCCGCCCTCGCCGCGCAGCGCCGGCAGCAGGTAGCGCTCGATCTGCTCGGGCGTGCCCTGGATCAGCACGTTGTAGGCACTGGGGACGTGCCAGTGAAGGCCGTTGGTGACGCGGCCGAATTGCTCGTTGACCAGGAACCAGTCGAGCATCGACCAGCCTTGTCCGCCGTACTCCGGCGCGAACCGGCCGCCGTTGAGCCGGGCCGCAATCGCCTCGCGCTTGATCGCGTCGATCGTCGCCTCGGGCAGCTCACCGCCGCGCTCCTCGGCCTCGAGCTCGAGCGGCATCAGCACGTTCTCGACGAACTCGCGAGCTCGTTGCTGCAGTTCGAGCTGATCCGGCGTCAGCTCAAGTCCGCCGGTCGTGGGGGATGTCGTCGTGCTCATGGGCTTCCTTTGAGTGATTCGTGGTGGTTTTGGTCCTCGGCCAGCTCCGAGAGCCGCGCCCTGTCCGCTGCCGTTCGCTCCGCGGCGCGCCCCGGCAGCGCCAGCAGCAGGTTGTGGTGGTTGGCCAGCACCGCCGTCGCCCGCGTGCGAGCGCGGGCCAGCTCCGGGTCGTCAGCGGGCAGCGCCCGCTCGATCAGCCCGATCACGCCGTGCAGGTAGGCGAGCCAATCGCGCTGGCGGCCGTGCAGCACCAGCCGCTCGATCCGCTCACGCTCGGCGTCGACCGCCGCGGGCGGCGGCACGTGGCCGTGGCGAAGCGTCGCGACGGCCTGGGGAAGCTCACGCTCGGGCTCGGGCGTGATCGACAGCCACGACACGCGCTTGACCATGCGCGGTAGACTAACACCAACTGATCACAAAGTCAGGAATCGGAGAGGGACATGGAATCCAGCACCACGCCGGGCACGCACGACCAGCCGACCAACGGTCACCAGGAGGTCCCGCCGTCGGTGCCGCTGTCCCCCGAGGACCTATCGTTTCGCGCGCTCAGTCCCCGCCTGTACACCGATCCTGAGGTGGCCACGGCCGAGCAGGAGCTGATCTTCGAGCGGACCTGGCAGCTGGCCGGTCACGTCGGTTCGCTGTCCGGACCCGGCAGCTACATCACCGCCACCGCCGGCACCCAGCCGGTGCTGATCGTCCGTGACGAGAACGGAGAATTGCGGGCCTATCGCAACATCTGCCGGCACCGCGGTTCGCGCCTGCTCAGCGGCGACGGCCAGTGCAAGGGGGCGATCCGCTGCCGCTATCACGGCTGGACGTATCGGTTCGACGGGACGCTGATCGGCGTTCCCGAAGGGCTCGCGTTCGGGGAGCGCCTGGACAAGCCCAAGCTCGGGCTGCTGCCGGTTTCAGTCGAGGAGTTCTGCGGGCTGGTGTTCTTCAACATCGATCCGCACGCCACCCCCCTGGCCGAGCTGCTCGGCGACCTGCCGCAGCGGCTGGAGCGCTATCGGATCCCAACGCTGGAGTCGTTCGCTCCCGGCCGCGGAACTCAGCCGGCCAACTGGAAGGTTGTCGCCGACAACTACATCGAGGGCTACCACATCCCGATCGCCCATCCTGGGCTGATGCGGATGCTCGACTACAAGCGCTACGCCGTCGAGGTCCATCGGCACTACATCTGGTTCGAGGCCCCGATGCGCGACAAGCCCAGCAATAACCGGCTCGAGCGCATGTACTCCAAGCTCGTGACCACGATGCCCGGCCTGACCGAGGAGGACCTCCGGGTCTGGCGTTACGTGTTCATCTACCCGAACACGACGATCGACCTGTACCCCGACCAGGTCAATACCTGGCAGATGAATCCCGACGGCGTGGCCCGGACGCGCGACGTGTTCGGCTCCTACCGGGCGACCGGCGCCGACCCTCGGACCCGGGCCGCTCAGTGGCTCAACCAGAAGCTCAACAACCTCGTGCTCGACGAGGACATCGATCTCGTCGACAACGTCCAGCAGGGCCTGCAGACACGCGGGTACGAGTGCGGTCCGCTGTCGCGGCGCGAGGATGCGGTGGCATGGCTCGCCGACCGCGTCCGCGCCGACCTCGCCCCTAAGATCGAGGTATGAGCGCGGATAGTCGCGGGAGCGCTCGCGAGCGGATCCTCGCGGCCGCTGTCAGGCAGATCGCCCTCGAGGGCATCGACGGCGTCCGGATCGCGCGGATCGCGATGGACGCCGGCGTCTCGACATCACTGGTCCACTACCACTTCGCCAGCCGCGACGCGCTGCTGGCCGAGGCGCTCGACTACTCCTACGTGCACGCCGGCGACGCGCGGATCTCGACCGGCGACCTGCCATTCAGCTCCCGGGCACAGCGGCTGCAGTCGATGATCGATCAGTGCCTACCGCACTCCGAAGCGTTGCGCGAGGACTGGGTGCTGTGGGTCGAGCTGTGGCTGCGCGCGGCGCGCGTGCCGGAGCTGCGTCCGGTGGCCGAGGAGCTCTACGCGCGGCTGCACGCCTGGTTCGCCGAAGAGATTTCGGCGGGCGTGGAGAGCGGCGAGTTCCAGCGCTGCGATCCGGATGAGGTCACCGATCGGGTGCTCGCGCTGCTGGACGGATATGGCGTGCGCACGCTGATTGGCGACTCGGCGATCCCGCTCGAGCGCGCCCGGCGTGCGGTCGGCTCGGCGCTGGCCCGCGACCTCGGGTTGGGCGAGCAGCTGGTTCTGGCCGGGAGCGCTCAGACGGGGGAGCCGGTGCCCAGCGCCGACCGCGCCGCCGAGCGGCCGGTGCGGACCGCGCCCTCCATGTAGCCGGCCACCCAGTGGTCTGAGCCGGCCACGTAGAACGGTGGCTCGTGGGTGCCGTGCAACGGCCCCACCCGGTTCACGTCGCCCGGCGCCCAGCTCGTGATGTAGCCCCGGGTGAACGGGTCTGAGCCCCAGGCTCGCTCGAGCATCGACAGCGGGGTGCGGGCGCGCTCGCCATACAGCTCCACAAGTCCGTCGATCACCGCTTCGCCGCGCGCCGGTGCGGGCGCCGACACGAACGCCGAGAAGCGCTCTGGCGGAACCAGCATCGATAGCACCCCCGGGCTCTGCGGCCACGTCGAACCGAACAGCCACTCGGTCTCGGCAAGTCCGTTCTGACCGCTCTCCTGCCAGAACGGCTCGTCGTAGGCGGCGACCACCTTGGCCGCCAGCGCGTGTCGCTGGGCTCCCAGCGAGCGCAGCCGCGCGTCGCTGACGCCGCTGATCTGCAGCTCGCGGAGCGGACCGGCGGGGACCGCGCACACCACCGCCTCGGCCTCGATCAGCTCGCCATCGACGAGCGTCACCCGCACCCGGCCCGGAGCCACGGCGATCCGACGCACGACCGCGTCGTAGCGGACGCGGTCGCCCAGCTCCGAGGCCATCGTCAACGCGACCGAGGCCGACCCCTCCGCGACCCGCAGCCCCTCCCACTGATCGAGGTCGTAGAAGTTGTCGCCGCCGAGCGCGGCATGCTTGCGGAGATCCGACAGCAGCGAGGTGCGCTCCGGCGAGTCGCACGACAGCGACAGCGACGCGAGCTCATGGCGCCGGCACACGGCGGGCAGCGCCCGCTCAGCGCGCAGCCACGCTCCGAGGCTGAGCCGATCCAGCTTGTCGGCGTCGGGGTGCGACCACGGGTCGTCGGCGTCGACCATCGCGGCCAGCCGCGCGAACTCGCGCTGCACCCGCTCCTCGTCGGCATGCTCCTCGGCGCTCATCCACGGCGGCTCGTCGCCGACGTGCACTCCCTCGAGCAGGCCCCAGGTCATCTCGCCGGGGTCGGCGACGTAGCTCTCCTCGATCGTCAGCCCGAGCTCCTCGACAAGCTCGCGGTAGGCGTGGTGTCCGGGGCCGAACACCTCTCCCCCAGCCTGCGCGGTCCGGCCGTCGGGGAGCATCACCTGCTCGACGCGCCCGCCGGGGCGGTCTCGAGCCTCGAGGACCATCACGTCTGAGCCCGCGCGGGCGAGGTCACGCGCCGCCGCCAGGCCACCCAATCCGGCTCCCACGACAGCGACGTCAATCAAAACCGATACCTCCCCGTGCGCCTGGCACTTGACAGCGGTCACCAGACGGCGCTAGTTTCCTGACTCGTCGTTCAGTATACGAATTCGTCCTCGGGCTGTGGAAGTGGATTCGTCGGAGAGAGAGTGGCAGGAGCGAGCTTGAGCCCGCGACCGAAAATCGAACATCTGCGCAAGCCGCAGATCATCGCGGCGGCCGCCGAGGTGTTGTACGAGCGAGGCCTGTTCGACACCCGGATCGGCGACGTGGCCGAGCGTGCGGGCACCAGCTCCCCCACGATCCTCTACTACTTCGAGTCCAAGGACCGGCTGCTCGAGGAGGCCGTCGACCAGACCGACCGCGATTTCTACACGCGGGTCACCGAAGGCCAGGCCCGGCAGCGCAGCGCCGTCGACAAGTTGGTGCACCTGGTGACCGAGACCAGCCTCGGCCCGGCGGGCCTGACCGACTGGACGCTGTGGATGGAGATGTGGGTCCGGGCCCGGCGCGATGAGAACGTGCGCTCGACGTACTTCCGGCTGGACCGCCGTCAGCGCGGCCTGATCGCGGACATCGTGCGTGAGGGTCAGGCATCGGGCGAGTTCGATGCCGCCGCGGACCCCGATGATTTCGCGCTCGCGCTGAGCGGGCTCATGGACGGGCTCGGTGTGCAGGTGACGCTCGGACAACCGGACGTGACCGCCGAGCGGATGATCGACCGGTGCCTCGCGCTCGCCTCGTCGGAGCTGGGGTGCACGCTCCGGCGCGACAACGGCGACGGGACACCGCTCAGGAGAGGAGAGCAGGCGTGACTCCAGATCACACTCACGATTTCGGTGGCATCAGCGCGACCAGCCGCCGGACGTTCATCAAGCGCGCGGCGGGGATCGCCGCAGGGCTCTCGGTTCCCGGGCTGCTGGCCGCCTGCGGGACGACTGAGCCGGTCGCCACGGGCGGCGGCGGGTCGGCTGCGCGCGGCCCTGGGGGACTCGCGCTGGCTCGCCCCGACAACCCGGTCACGCTGCCGATCTACGCTGGCAACAAGGCGATCGCCTCGGGCCTGAAGCCCGAGAAGGGCCCGCTGCAGTTCTACAACTGGGACCAGTACATCAATAACGACGTCGTCAAGGCGTTCGAGAAGAAGTACGGCGTCAAGGTCCAGATCAGCACGTTCACCACGATCGACGAGGCGATCTCGAAGATCTCGAGCGGCAACGTCCAGTTCGACGTGTTCGTGCCCGAGCTGGTGTTCCTCGAGCGGCTGGCGGTCGGTAAGGTGCTGCAGCCGCTGAACCTCAGCTACATCCCGAACCTGAAGGCAAACGTGTGGCCGTCGCTGCACAGCCCGTGGTACGACGTCGGCAGCCGCTACACGGTCCCGTACACGATCTACACCACCGGGATCGGCTGGCGCGCCGACAAGCTCCCCGGCTTCAACCCGGCGAAGCTGTCGAATCCTTGGAGCGCGCTGTGGCAGGAGGGTCCGAAGATCTCGGGCAAGGTCGGGCTGCTCGACGACCAGCACGAGGGGCTGGCGATGGGGCTGCTGCACAACGGCGTCACCGACGTCAACAGCGAGAACGAGAAGCAACTCAACGCCTCCAAGGAAGCCCTGATCCAGCTCGTCAACTCGGCCAACCTGAAGTTCGACACCAACGAGTACCAGCACCTCGCCGACGGTTCGCTGTGGTTGCACCAGGCGTGGTCGGGCGACATGGCCTCGACGCCCTACTACGCGCCGAAGGGGACGAAGCCCTCGGTGTTCCGCTACTGGTGGCCGGCCGACGGACGCGGACCGATCTCAAACGACACCTTCTCGATCGTCAAGGGCGCCAAGAACCCGGTGCTGGCACACCTGTTCCTCAACCACCTGCTCGACACCAAGCAGGTGTTCAGCAACTTCAACTTCGTCTACTACCAGCAGCCGATCAACGCGATGACGCCCGAGGCGCTGGTGTCCAAGGGCGTGATCGTCCCGAACCTGAAGTCGACGATCATCCGCGAATCGCAGTTCAAGAACGGGCTCGTCCAGGGCCCGCTCAGCCAGCAGGGTGAGGTGCTCTGGGAGAACACGTGGGCGGCGGTGAAGTCGGCGTGAACGAGCGCGTGGGCAGCGGCAGCTATTGGCGTACGTTCGCCGTGCCCGGGGTCGTGTGGCTGCTGTTGTTCGTGGTCGTCCCGGCCTATGCCGTGCTCGCAATGGCGACCGGCCGGGTCAACCTCCTGCTGCAGCCGATTCCGGCGTGGGATCCGACGACTTGGAACCCGGGGTACCTGTCCAAGGCATTCTCGGGGGCGATTCCCGGCGGCGAGTACTGGCCGGCCGTCCGCAACACGCTCGTGTACGTGGCGGCCTCGCTGGGCCTGTGCTTCGCGATCGGCTATCCGGTGGCCTATTACGTGGCCCGCCACGCCAAGCGCTCCAAGACGCTGCTGGTCGTGCTGCTGGTGATCCCGTTCTGGGTGAGCTACCTGCTGCGGATGCTGGCCTGGATCGGGCTGCTGTCGACCGACGGCTACGTCAACAAGATCCTGATCGACCTGGGAATCGCGCACCCGCCCAACTGGCTCGACGGCAACGCCTACTCGGTGATCCTCGCGCTCGTCTACGGGTACATCCCGTACTTCATCCTGCCCGTGTTCGCCGGCCTGGATCGGATCGACCGCAGTCAGATCGAAGCGGCACGCGACCTCGGGGCGACTCCGTTTCAAGCGTGGCGGAAGGTGACGCTGCCGCTCAGTCGTCCTGCGGTGCTCGCCGGCTCCGCACTGGTGGTGCTGCCGATGTTCGGCGACTACTACACCAACGACCTGATCTCCGCCTCGCCGCGCACGAACATGCTCGGCAACGAGATCAACCTGTTCATCCAGGGCGGCCCCCAGAAGAACCTCGGGGCGTCGTTGGTGATCGTGCTGATGGTGATCCTTTCGATCGGGATGCTCTATTACGTGCTGCAGACCACTCGCGACGCCCGGAGGTTCGCGTGACCGCCACGCGTACGCCCGTGCCCGCGATCGAGTCCGCGGTGGCACCGCAACCGGCGCCGCGGCGGCACCTGCTCCCAGCGCGGCTGCGCAACCCGTGGGGACGGCCCCGGTTCATGGTCGCGCTCACCTGGCTGTATGTGATCTGGGCGCTGGTGCCGGTTGTTATCGCGATGCTGTTCTCGTTCAACAACGGGCGCTCGCGCAGCGTATGGCAGGGCTTCTCGATCCGGTGGTGGTGGGGCGACCCGAGCCTGTCGATCTTCCACGACCCCGACTACGTGCACGCGTTGGTCCACAGCCTGGAGCTGGCGGCGCTCGACATGCTGATAGCGGTGCCGCTGGGGGTGCTGCTGGCACTCGGGCTGTCCCGCTGGCGTGGCCGGGGCTCGGGCTTCGCCAACGGCCTGATGCTGGTGCCGCTGATCACGCCCGAGATCGTGATGGCCACGTCGCTGCTGCTGGTGTTCACGCAGCTCGCGCTGCTGCCGTTCACGCTCGTGCACCTCGGCACCCCGGCGCAGGTGATCGGTCAGGTGACGTTCTCGCTGTCCTACGTGGTGGTGATCGTCCGAGGACGGCTGGCCACGATCGGGTCCGAGTACGAGGAGGCGGCGCGAGACCTCGGCGCGACCCCGCTCGGGTCGTTGCGGCTGGTGCTGCTGCCGTTGCTGATGCCGGCGATCCTGGCCAGCACGCTGATCGTGTTCGCGCTGTCGATCGACGACTTCGTGGTCACGCAGTACATGTCGTCGAACTCGTCGACGACGACGATCCCGATGTACCTGTACGCCAACGCCCGCGGCGGCACGACCACGCCGGCGCTGAACGCGCTGGCGACGGTGCTGGTGCTGACGACGTTGGTCGGGATCGGGATCGCGTATCTGCTTTACACAATGTTCGGTCGCCGCGCGTCCACCGGGGACGTGTCGGCGATGCGGGAGCTTTCTGGATTGGAGACGGCGTGATGGCGGGTGGGCACGTTCAGCTGATCGATTTGACCAAGCGGTTCGACGAGCACGTCGCCGTCGACGGGATCAACGCCGCGATCGAGGGCGGCGAGTTCTTCTCGCTGCTGGGCCCGTCGGGCTGTGGGAAGACGACGACGTTGCGGATGATCGCCGGGTTCGAGCGGCCGACCGACGGACAGATCGTGCTCGACGGCTCCGACGTCAGCTCGGTCCCGCCGCACGAGCGCAACGTGCACACGGTGTTCCAGAACTACGCCCTGTTCCCGCACCTCAACGTGTTCGACAACATCGCGTTTGGGTTACGCCGCCGCAAGGTCGCTCGCGACGAGGTGCGCCGGCGCGTCCAGGAGTCGCTGAACCTGGTCGAGCTCGGCGAGCTCGGCGGCCGCCAGCCACGGCAGCTGTCCGGCGGCCAGCAGCAGCGCGTCGCGCTCGCCCGGGCGCTGGTGCTGAGGCCGGCGGTGCTGCTGCTCGACGAGCCGCTGGGCGCGCTCGACGCCAAGATCCGCAAGCAGCTGCGCATCGAGCTCAAGGCGTTGCAGGAGGAGGTCGGGATCACGTTCGTGTTCGTCACCCACGACCAGGAGGAGGCGCTCAGCATGAGCGACCGCGTGGCCGTGATGAGCGACGGGAAGATCGAGCAGGTGGGCACGCCAGAGGAGGTCTACGAGGACCCCGCCAGCGTGTTCGTGGCCGACTTCCTCGGGGTCTCGAACATGATCGACGGGGAGCCGGTGAGCTGGGGATCGGGCGAGTGCAGCGTCAAGATCGGCGAGGCGACGCTGCGCGCCCGATCCGGCGATGTCGACGCGCGGGGCTCAGTACGGCTGGTGGCCCGGCCGGAGCGCCTGGAACTGCTCCCCCACGGATCCGAACGCGACAACTGCCTGGTCGGGATGGTCGAGCGCACCGTGTACGTCGGCGCCACCCGCCAGGTGATCGTCAGGCTCCCGATCGGCGCGGCGATCCAGGTATCGGTCGCCAACACGGGCGGCGACGACAGCTACACCCAGGGCACACCGGTGAGCGTGCACGTGCCCTCGGACGCGCTGCGGGTGCTGGCCTCGGGTGTCGCGAGCCCGGCGGCCGTCGAGGCGGCAGCAGCCTAGACTGCTCCGCGTGAGCGTCGCTGAGCTGCTCGACGGCAAGCGTGTGTGCGTCTGCGCCGGCTCCGGCGGCGTGGGCAAGACGACGACCTCGGCGGCGATCGCGCTGGGGATGGCCGCGCGCGGGGCGAAGGTCGCGGTGGTCACGATCGACCCGGCCAAGCGCCTGGCCAACGCGCTCGGGCTCGAGGAGCTCCAGAACGAGCCGCGGCGGGTTGAGCCCGAGCGGCTGACCACATCGGGGCTGGAGATCTCCGGCGAGCTGTGGGCGATGATGCTCGACCCCAAGCGCACGTTCGACGAGCTGATCGAGCGGATCGCGCCCGACCCGGCCAAGGCCCAGGAGATCAAGGCCAACCGCGTCTACCACGAGCTGTCCACCGCGGTCTCGGGCTCTCAGGAGTTCACGGCGGTGGCGAAGCTGTACGACCTCGCCCAAGCCGGCGACTTCGATCTGCTGGTGCTCGACACCCCGCCGTCGCGTAACGCGGTTGACTTCCTCGACGCGCCCGGCCGCCTGACCTCGTTTCTGGACGGGCGCGGCGTCAAGGCGTTCGTGCGGCCGACCGGGCTCGGGATGCGCGTGCTCGGACGCGGCGCCTCGCCGCTGCTATCGGCGCTGCGCAAGGTGACCGGCGTCGACCTGCTCACCGATCTGAGCACGTTCTTCTCGCTGCTGGGCGACATGACCGACGACTTCAGCGAGCGCGCCGCGCAAGTCCAGAAGCTGTTGCGGGCCCGCACCACCGCGTTCCTGCTGGTGACCTCGGCTCAGCGCGAGCCGATCGACGAGGCGATCTGGTTTCGGCGCACGCTCGAGCAAAGCCGGCTGCCGTTCGCCGGCGTGGTCGTCAACCGCGTCCACCACGACCTGATGGGCGACACCGAGCCCAAGCACGTCGGCGCCGCGCTCGCCCGTCGGCTGAGCCCGGAGCTCGCCTCCAAGGTCGCCGCGAACTTCCTCGACTACCACGTGCTGGCCCGCCGCGACCACGGCAACATCGGCCGCCTGGCCCGGGAGTTCGACGCCCAGCCGCTGCTGCTCGTGCCCCAGCTCGACGACGATGTCCACGACGTCGAGGGCCTCCTACGCGTGCACCGCTACCTGTTCGCGCAGCGCGCCGAGCGCGACGCGCTTATCGACCAGGTCGTTGCCTAGCCGGCGACGCGCGTTCGGTCCTCGGCACGCGCGGCGGTAACGGTCACCTCGGTAGGGCCCGCGTCGATCCAGCTCGGCCACGACAGCAGCACCCGCTGCCAGTGGTCGCGGTCGACGGGCCGGTCGCCGCGGCACATCGCCAGGCTGCCCTGGTGAAGCAGCTCCCACACCGCCTGCTCGGTCACCGCGACGAGCTCTGAGGGACGGCGCTGCGGGTTGCGGACCGCGACCAGCTCCACGACCCCACGCAGCGGCAGCGGCGACGCCTCCGCGGCCGTCACGATGTCGCGCTTGAGCTCGTCGGCGGGCGACGGCCCGACCTGCCGGTCGGCCTCGCCGACCAGCGCCCCGGTCACGTCCTGTCCCTCGCGCACCGCATTGCCCCAGCCGCGCCCGAGACCGAGGTCGCCGGCCGCGAGCTCGGGCCCCTCGATGATTGTCAGCTTCGACTTCGCCGCCGACCAGCTGCGGTCCTGAAGCGCGATCGTGTTGCCGTTGACCCAGGGGTGCAGGATCCGGGCGTCCAACTCCTCGCGGGTGAGGTTGAAGGCGCGGGCGGTGTGCACGAACTGGCGAAGCTCGACGTGGAACATCAGCCGGCTGCGTGGGCGCGGTCGTCGCGGTACGCCGTCCGGGCCGCGTCGATCGTCTCCAGCGCCGCCGCCCGGTCCGCCCAACCCTTGACTTCGGAGAAGCGGTCCGGATCGAGGTCCTTGTAGATGTCGAAGAAGTGCTGGATCTCCGAGCGCAGCTGCCGCGGCAGGTCCTCGACGTCGCGCAACATGTTCCACCCCGGGTCGTTGCAGGGGACGCACACGACGTGGTCGTCGGGCCCCTTCTCGTCGGACATCCGGAACAGCCCGACCGGCAGCGCCGGAACCACGCAGCCCGGGAACGTGGGCTCGGACACGCACACCAGCACGTCGAGCGGGTCGCCATCGGGGGCCAACGTCTCGGGCACGAACCCGTAATCCGTCGGGTACACGACCGACGCCGAGATGAACCGGTCCAGCTTGATCGCGCGGAGCGCCGGGTCGTACTCGTACTTGTTGCGGCTACCCCTGGGGATCTCGATCACGCATAGCAGCGGCTCGCCGCTCATCGTCGGGTGATCAGCTCATCTCGCCGCGGGCTACCGCGAGGCACGCCTCGCACCGCGGCCACGGCGGATTCCACGGATAGCCACTGACATCCTTGCCGCACAGCGCGGTGTCGGGATCCTCCTCGGTCACGAGGTGGCAGAGCTCCTCGAAGCCGTCCTCGTTGCGACCGGGGACGTTGATGCACTTCGGGTGGACGTTGGGGGCGATCGTCGGCCGGGTCGTGCTCGCCATCGCGATGAGCATAACTCCGGATGCATGGACCGCGCGTTAACCAGAACGAGCGGGCTTTCGCCCGCTCGAAACTGAAGATCGCGCTCCCCCTAACTACTTAAAAGCACCAGGTCTTACATGTCGTCGCCTGGCGGCTAGACACTCCCGGCCCCGCGTACGGGACCGAGTAGGGAGCGGTCTTCCCGAAAGGCTAGCGCCACCGTCTCTTCCGTGTCCTGCTGCGATCCGGGCACCGAGCCACGCTGGGCCGCCTCGACCAGGATCGAGTCAGCGACCGCGCGCAAGTCCGGATCCAGATGGCCGCAGAGGACGTCGCGCAGCAGCGCCCGCAGGTGCTCAGACAGCTCGTCGACCAGGGTGTCGATCCCGGATTCGGTGACCGCCGTCCCGGCGATCGCGGCGCGCTCCAGCGAGCTCGCGCGGTTCGTCCGGTCGGCCAGCGTGTCCTGGTACTCGGGCGTCGCGCAGATCGCAGCCAGCCGCTTGGCGAGTAACCCGCTCTCTGGCCCCTCGGGCTCGAGCAACGCCCGCAGGGCCAGCAGGTAGTCGGTCAGCGCCTCGAACGGCGCCAGCCGCTCACAGCCCATCTCGAACCGGGCCAGTGCCCACGCGACCTCGCCGCTGCCCGGCGTGCGCCGCGCGATCAGGTTGCAGAACGCCCGCAGCTCATCCTCATGCTCGGCCGAGATGAACGTCACAAACCGTGGCCGGCCGCTGGCGCCGAGTGGGATCGGCCGCCAGGGTCCGGCGTCGGTCCGAGCCCAGGCGATCGGCCCCAGCGCATATCCGCCGCGTTCGAACAGCCGCAGCGCGGTCAGCGTCCGACGAAAGCGGATGCGAGCGCTGGACACCGGCGATCTCGCGCCGCGCTCCTGCGCGACGGTCAGCACCGCGAGCACGTGCGGCTCCTCCCCGTCGCCCCAGACCGCCTCCGCGGGCGCGTCGGGCAGCGCGTCTCCGCGGACCAGCGACAGGCCCTCGCCGATCGGCAGCTCGTTCGTCGAATGCTCGAGCGCCAGCCCCAGCAGCGGCGCGATCACGGTCGCCACGCACCGGCCCTCGTACAGCGACCGCTCCAGCTCGGCGTACGCCAGCTCGAATCGCTCCCGGTCGAATTCGAACTCGCTGCGATCCGCGAACACCTGGGACAGCAACGAGCGCAAGGTCGCGTCCGCGCGCTCGCGGGGCTCGCCCGGGATCCGCGGCTCGCCCCGATGCGAGAGGTACGCCTCGACCCCGTCGAGGCTCGCCAGGGCCCGGGCTGCCGGCGCGTACGTCGGTAGGCGCGAGAGCAGCCCGACACGCTCGCGTATGAAAGCCCCGGTCAGCGGGCGGTAGCAGTACAGCGAGGCGTTGGCGCCGGGCTCCTCGACAACCTCAAATGGGACCTCGGCCCCACGGGAAGTCTCCATCGCCAGCTGGCCGGCGGCGTCTGCGGCGAACGCCTCGATCGCCGCCTTGAGCGTTGGGTTGTGCACGCGGGCCGTTTCGTCTCCGGCCGGATTGGTCCTGCAGCGCGAACGCGAACTTGCAGCGGCCGGTGCCCGGGCTACCGGGCGTCGGTGGGGCTCACTAGATGCCGCGCTGGAGCGCCAGCACCAACAGCACGACGGCGACCACGCCGGCCAGCACGACCACGGCCAGGTTGGTCGCCAGTGCGACCCTCAGCGCGCCGGGCGAGGGAGCCTGCTTGGGCTCGTCGGCGGGCGGCTCGGAGACGACGCTCTGCGCGGGGTCATCGGGTGTCAGCGTATCGACCGGTTCGTTAGCCGCAGGCGTCAACGACGTGGCGAGCGCATCTGTCACGTAGCGGTTGAGGCTTACTTCTTGGCGCTCGGCGGCGCGGGCCAGCTGCTCGTGGAGGTCGCTGGGCATCCGCACCAGGAATCGCCCGCTGTAGTTGGAGCCGTCCTTGTGCTTGCCCGGTCGAGTCGCCTGACTCTGCTGGTCTGCGCCCACGGCGGCGATTCTAGAGTTCGCCTGCCCGCTCGCGCGAGCTTTCGGACCCGGGCCCTTGGCGTTTGCCGGTTTGACGGGCGATCGAGGAGGAATAACGGGCGATATCACCGCTTCAGGGGTGATATCAGCGGGGTGGCCGTCGAGCTGCTCGCGGAGCTTGACAAGCGCCCCCTCGAGCAGCCGGGAGACGTGCGCCTGGGAGATCCCGACCGCACGACCGATCTCGCGTTCGGTCATGTCCGCGTGAAAGCGCAGGAACACGATCCGGCGCTCGCGGTCGTCGAGCGCCCGCAGGCTGCCCGCCAGCAGCATCCGATCGTCGCTGGTGACCAGCGGTTGCGCGGTGTCGCTGCCCTCGAGCGGCTCATCGCTCGCCGGTGGCGTCACCGAATCAGCAGCCCGCTGGGCGGCCAGCGCTCGCTCTACCGCCGGCAGGTCGGCGTCGAGCGCCGTCGCGACCTCCTGGGTCGTCGGGAACCGACCGAGCTTGGTGGCGAGCTCTCCCTGGCGACGGCGGACCCGGCGGCTCATCCGAGCCACGTCGCGGGGGATCCGCACCGCGGAGACCCGATCGAGCAGGTGGCGGCGGATCTCGCCTTCGATCGCCGGCGTGACGAACGTCGCGAACGCGACGCCGCGATCGGGGTCGAATCGGTCGGAGGCCCGTACGAGACCGATCGCGCCGACCTGGACGAGGTCGTCGAGCTCCTCTCCACGGCCCGCATACCGGCGTGCCACCGATCGGACAAGCGGCATGTGCCGGTCGATCAGAACCTGACGGGATTGCTTCTTTGCCCCTTTCACTGCCACACCCCCATGTGGACCAGTATCACCCCTCAAACTAACAGGGATAGCACGACAAATGTCACTTTTGGTGGGGATCGGCGGGCTGGATCCTGGCGATAAAGAAGGGCAGGACGCAGGTTTATGGCTTGTCGTAGAACGCGAAAGCTATGGGGGCATTGGGGTGTTCTGGCGTCGACCGCGACGCTGACGCTCCTATCGCTCGCCATCCCCGGGATCGCCCAGGCCGCAAGCGCGGATGTCGCCGGCGCGGCCAGAGTCGCCATCCCCTCCGCGCCGGCCGTGCCGGCGGCCGCAGTCACGGCCGCCACCTCCGCGCGCTCGATCGCGTCGACGGCGACCGCACATGCCTCCGCCGCGATGCCCGCCGCGCAGCCTGCCGCCGCTGCCGTCGCCGCCGCCGAGGCCGTCGCTCAGAAGGTCACTTCGAGTCCGTCCGCCGCCTCCGCAGTGAGCTCCCAGCCCTCGAGTCCGCAGGCTGTCGCCGGCGGCTCGAGCTCTTCGCCCCCACCACCGCCCCCGGCCGTCCACTCCGGGTCCGCGTCTCAGCCGGACCCCAGTCCCGGATCGCTCGCCGACACGATCGTTCGCCACGTCGAGACCGAGGTCTCGGCCGCGATCCCGCACAACGTGCGGCCCGACTCGCCGGTCCCGTCCCAGATCAAGGCGATCGTGGCCGATCCCGTTTCGGTCGCGCATCAGGGCGCGCCCGTCACCGTGGTCGGCCCGAGCAGCGGCCGACGACACCGCGGGCCCAGCAGCTCGTGGCGCCCCGATCCGCGCTCGAGCTCGGGTCATGCGTCGGCGTCAAGGACACGGGCCGGCACGTTGCTCGCCGGCGCAGCCGCGCCCAGCGCGTGGCTCGCCGCGGCACCTGCGCCGCCCCAGTCAGCTTCGCTGTCAGCCACCGGAGACCGGCCGGGGGCGGTGGCGCCCCCCACCTCGGACGCGACCGGACCTCCGGGCTCCGGCGGCCACGCCCGCGACCACCTCCGCACCGGCTCTCGGGCTGGACGCGTTGACATCGCCACGCCGGTCGGCTCGTCGGCTCCGGCCACGGCGGCCGTGGCGCCGGCTGGATCTGAGGGCACGAGCTCGGGCGTCGGCGCAGGCGGCTCAGCGGCCGCGGCGGCGATCGTGGGGCTGGCTGGCCTCGGGCTGCTGCGGGCGTTGCTGCCGGGGCTGCTCACGCTCGACATCTTTCCCTGGCAGTCCACGCTCCGGGCCATGCGGCTCGAGCGCCCTGGCTAGCTGAGCTGTCGGTTTCGACAGTCCCATCGCCCTGCTCGACCTGAGCGGGCGAACAGCTCAAGTCAAGGAGAAACACAGCAATGAGATCGAAAATGCTCACTGCTGCGGTGACGATCGCTGCGCTGGCACTGCCGGCGTCGGCGATGGCCAGTCCCGGGTCTGGAGGCTCAGGACAGGCGCAGCAGTCAAAGCAGGCCGCAGCCACGCTGCAGGCAGCCCTGTCAGCGGCACACGCCAAGCAGAACGCAACCAACGCGAACGCTCCGGTCAACGTCGCCGGCGGCGACATCTCGGGCGGCGACAACAGCGCCAACCAGACCGCCACCAACGGCGCCCTGAGCGCAGCCGGCAACGCGGCCGGTACGCACCAGAGCAACAACCAGACCCAGTCGACTTCGGGCTCCGGCTCGGGGTATGGGTCGGGCTCCGCTCCGGGGTACAAGTCCGCTCCGGAGTACAAGTCCGAGTCGGCTCCGTCCGCGGGGTCGGGCGGCGCTGGCCAGGCTCAGGCATCTGAGCAGGCGGCGGCTACCGCCCAGCTCGCGGCCTCCAAGGCCAAGGCCGAGCAGAACGCGACGAACGCCAACGCTCCGGTCAACGTCGCCGGCGGCGACATCTCGGGCGGCGACAACAGCGCCAACCAGACCGCCACCAACGGCGCCCTGAGCGCAGCCGGCAACGCGGCCGGTACGCACCAGAGCAACAACCAGACCCAGTCGGACCCGCCCTCGGGCCCGTCGATCGGGTCGGGTGGCTCCGGCCAGGCACAGCTGTCCGCGCAGAAGTCGCTGACCGCTCAGCTGGCGGCCTCCAAGGCCAAGGCCGAGCAGAACGCGACCAACGCGAACACGCCCGTGAACGTCGCCGGTGGCGACGTCAACGGCGGTGACAACAGCGCCGACCAGACGGCCACCAACGGCGCCGCGAGCCTGGCCGGCAACGCGTCGGGAACGCACCAGAGCAACGACCAGAGCCAGTCCGCCGACTCCAGCTGCTACATCGGATGCGGCGGCGCGGGCCAGGCCCAGCTCTCCGAGCAGAAGTCGCTGACCGCCCAGCTGGCGGCATCGAAGGCCAAGGCCGACCAGAACGCGGTCAACGCGAATGCCCCCGTGAACGTCGCCGGTGGCGACATCTCGGGCGGCGACAACAGCGCCAACCAGACGGCCACCAACGGCGCCCTGAGCGCCGCCGGCAATCTGGCCAACACCGACCAGAGCAACAACCAGACCCAGTCCGCCGACTCCAGCTGCTACATCGGATGCGGCGGCGCGGGCCAGGCCCAGCTCTCCGAGCAGAAGTCGCTGACCGCCCAGCTGGCGGCGTCGAAGGCCGACGCAAACCAGAACGCGGTCAACGCCAATGTTCCGGTGAACATCGCGGGCGGTGACGTCTACGGAGGCGACAACAGCGCCAACCAGACGGCCACCAACGGCGCCTTCAGCGCCGCCGGCAATCTGGCCAACACCGACCAGAGCAACAACCAGACCCAGTCCGCCGACTCCAGCTGCTTCATCGGATGCGGCGGCGCGGGCCAGGCTCAGCTCTCGAGCCAGGAGTCGGCCACCCTGCAGGCGGCCCTCTCCAAGGCGGACGCTCACCAGAACGCGGTCAACGCCAACGTTCCGGTGAACATCGCCGGCGGTGACATCTACGGAGGCGACAACAGCGCCAACCAGACGGCCACCAACGGCGCCTTCAGCGCCGCCGGCAATCTGGCCAACACCGACCAGAGCAACAACCAGACCCAGTCCGCCGACTCCAGCTGCTTCATCGGATGCGGCGGCGCGGGTCAGGCCCAACTATCGGGCCAGGCCGCGCTCACGTTGCAGGGAGCGTTGTCCAGCGCGAATGCGAACCAGAACGCGGTGAACGCCAACGTTCCGGTGAACATCGCGGGCGGTGACATCTACGGAGGCGACAACAGCGCCAACCAGACCGCCACCAACCTCGCCGGCAGCCTAGCCGGCAACTTCGCCAACACAGGCCAGACAGGAGGGCAGGACCAGTCATCGAGCTGACCTGACCCGGACCGGGCGCCCCGGCGGCCCCCTCGTGGGGCCCGCCGGGGCCCGCCGGCCTTTCGTGATCCACGCGATGCGAGCTCTCGGACATCCCCTGCTGCTCCCGGCGGTCGCCACGGCCGCCCTGCTGCTGTTCGTGGCGCCGCAAGCCCGGGCGGCGGACTCGGCGAGCGTGGTATCGCAGGTTCAGGCGGCGGATCTTCCCGCTACCACTGCGGATCCGGCCGCCGCGGCGGCGCCGACGAACGCTGATATCAGCGCCCCGGCGAGTCCAGATACCACCGATACAAGCTCCGTCGACAACGTTCAGAACACGGTCCAGAGCACCGATCAGACGGATGCTCCAGCGGAGCCGGTGACACCTCCTCCCGCGCCGCCGACGCCCCCTCCCCCGCCGCCGACGTCTCCTCCCACGGCACCGGCGCCTTCGGTCGCGTCGGCGGCTCCCGCTCCGGCCGCAGCGACGAACGCGACCACCCAGGTTGTCTCGCAGGTGCAGGTCGCGGGATGTCTGTCGCACTGTCAGGGCGGGAGTCAGACCCAAGTGGCGGCGCAGCAGAACCAGACCGTCCACACGCCGGCCTCGACGTCGACTCCGACCTCGACCCCAGCGCCGTCCACCAGCCACATCAAGCAGGTCCAGGTCGGGTGCGCCAGCGCGTGTTTCGGAACCACGTCCAAGGGCTCGAGCCCCGGGCTGGGGCCGCACGAGCTGTCGGAGCTTGTGCTCGCGCTCGGCGTCGCCGACTCGCTGCCGACGACGGCGCCCATCAGCGGAGCCGTCCACAACACGGTCTCGCAGACCTCCTCGCAGCTTCAGGTTGGGACCGGCGACGCGCAATCCCAGACACAGAGCGCCGCCCAGGCGAACCTCACGATCCAGGCACTCGGCGCCGACCTCGTCGCAAACAGCACCACGCAGGCGATCGCCCAGATCCAGATCGGCTGTCTGTTCTATTGCCACGGCACCTCCCAGCAGCAGATCGCGACCCAGTCGAACACGACCGTCGACGTCGCTCCTTCGGCCGCAAGCGTGTCGACCGTCACAGCTTCGGCCGTGTCCAACGTCACCGACCAGCTGATCTGGCAGTTGCAGGTCGGCTGCCTGATGTGGTGCTGGGACGCGACCCAGGATCAGTCGGCATCCAGCGACGACGCGCTGATCGAACTTCCCTCTCAGTGGCCCCCACCCCCGGCGCAGCCGTCGGACCCACAGCAGCCTCCGGACCCCGGGCCGACGGCCCCCTCGGGCCCGCCGTCGCCGTCCGTGCCGGCGCCGTCCGCTCCGGCTGCGCCGCCGGGTGTCACCGCCCCGCCGCCGTCGTTGGCCCCATCGCCGGCGTTCGCGGCCACGCAGTCAACTTCCCCGCCGGCGGCCGGCGCCAACACCCCGACACCGGCCGGCTCGGCGATCGATGTCGGCGGCGTCGTCTCGGGATCGGTTTGGTCGGGAGCGTGGTCGGAGTCGCTCTCGGCCGCCGGTTGGAGCGTCACCGAGGCGGCGTCGCCGGCGCGCCCGGCCGAGCCTTCCGGGTCGCGGTCGCGGTCGCGGTCGCCGTTGCCGCCGTCGGCCGGCACGGTATCGGTCGTCCGCCAGGTCGCGACGTCGTCGACCTCGTTCGCCTTGGGCTCTGCGGTCCACGCCCGCCGAGCGGCCCGGAACGAGCACCGGCACGGATCGGACCCCGCTGGCGCGAAGCCGGCCGGGACGGCGGCGATCGGCGACAGCTCGGTCGACGGCAGCGCGGACCGAGCGCTCGAGCTGGGGCTGGCAGCGTTCGCGCTCGTCGGTCTGCTGGCCGGGGCTGTGGCATGGCGGCGGCGGATCGGTTGAAGCGCACAAGAAAGAGGCGTATCGTCCGCACCAGGTATCGACACGTAGGTCGCCGCGCGACAGCGGAGTGCTCGGAGCGTGGCGGACCGGGGGTAGTGGAAGGTTGAGCGTGAGCCGCGTGCACGGTCGTAGAGCCATCGTCTCGATGGGCGCATTCGCCCTGATGCTGGGCGCACCCGCGGTCGCGATCGCCGCCTCACCCAGCGCCCAGCCCTCGCCCCAGAAGGCCCCGTCGGTGAGCGCCGCCGCGACGCCCGCTCCGGACCCTGCGCCCCAGGCGTCGTCGTTCTCGTCGACGCCGCACACGACCGTCACCTCGCAGCCGTCCGCCGGCTCGCCGGTATCCGTGTCGCCGACGGTCACTTCGTCGCCGGTCTCGAGCGCGCCGTCTCAGACGGCGACGTCCGCTCCGGTCCAAACTCACAATAAGTCCGCGGTGACCGGGCCGACGTCGACCGCCGACTCCACGTCGCCGGCCAAGGCCGTCGCGGCGGCGTCACCGACGCGGCCCCGGCCCGCCGCCCATCACGCCGACAGGCCCAAGCCCGCCCCGGTGCATCACCGCAAGCCCGTGGCAAAGCCCTTCGTGCTGTCGCTGATGAACCCGCGCGAGCTGCCGCAATTGCCGCTGGAGGCGGTTGCGGCGACTAAGGCGGTGCGGCCGGATGGGATGCTGTTACTGCTCAGCGCGCTCGCGCTCGGGACGCTCGTGGTCGCCAGCCTGTCGCTGCTGCGTCGGCTGACCCGGCTGCATGACGAGTGGCGGGAGCGGTCGGTTTGATCCGGCGGCGGTACCGGCTCGCGCTGGTCGGGGCCGTCGTGGTGATTGGGGTGCTACTCGTAAGTGTCGGGATGGCGTTGGCGGACGACATCTCGCGCGACGTGCACAGACAGGTCGGTCGGCGCCGGCGTGCGACGGCGGCTGGTACGCGAGCCCGGTTTCGGTCGTCTGGCAGGCGAATCCCGCTCCGACGAGCACCGACCGTGCCTGCTTGGCGTCGTGACCCAGTTCACGACGGACACTGTCACGAAGGTTTCGTGCACTGCGAATTGGCCTTCCGACAGCCAGTCGCGAAGCTACACGCTGCACGTCGAGGCTTCGAACCCGAGCGCGTCCGCAGTCGCCGTCTCGACCACCGGATGCGAACGGCTGGTACAACCATCCGTTCTCGCGTTTCGTTCCGGGGTAGCGCGTTCTCTGGGATCGCGTCTTGCAGCGTGCCGGTGACGTACGGCGGTCCCGACACGCTCAACACGAGCGTTGCCGGCATCTGCATCGACCACGCCGGCAAGACCGCGGGCGCAAGCGTCTCGGTCCACTACGACGCAACCCCCCCGACGATCACCTCGGGCCTCCCCACCCGGGCGCCGGACCACAACGGCTGGTACACGCACCCGGTCACGTTCGCGTTCAACGGAACCGACGCAACCTCGGGGGTGAGCAGCTGCGCGAACATCACCTACGCGGGCCCGAGCAGCGCCTCGGCCGCGGTGACCGGCAGTTGCGTAGACCGCGCGGGCAACGTCGCCCGGATGGCGGTGCCGCTGCACTACGACTCGACCGCGCCCTCGCTGGCGGTATCGACCGCTACCGGCGACGGGTTCGTGGGGCTCGATTGGAAGACAGGTGCCGACGTCGCGCCGCTGACGTACGATCGAGGTGACCCGCAAGCCGGGCCGCCGCGCCGCCGACAGCAGCGTCGTCTACCGCGGCAAGGCCGGCGACTTCCGCGACCTGCACGTCAGTAACCGAAAGCGCTACCGGTACACGATCACCGCCACCGACCAGGCCGGCAACAGGTCGGCCCGGGTCGTGTCGATCACCGCCGGCCCGCACCTGATCTCACCCGGCGACGGCGCCCGGGTGGGGGCTCCGCCGCTGCTGACCTGGACCTCGGTTCGCCGCGCCACCTACTACAACGTCCAGCTGTTCCGCGGCCGGAAGCTGATGAGCATCTGGCCGGACACCACGAGCCTGCAGCTCAAGCGCAGCTGGCGCTTCGGCCGCCATCACTACAACCTGCGCCCCGGCCGCTACCGGTGGTTCGTGTGGCCGGGCTTCGGCGAGCGCTCAGCCGCCCGCTACGGACACGCGATCGGCAGCGGGACATTCGTGGTCACCGCACGGTGACCGACCGGCGCGAAACGCCTCCCCGCCATGCTTAACATCCCATTCGAGCCGTCCCGCTGTTACCGCGGGACGTTCGTCACCTGGGACATGATCAACGTCCCACGGTGCACCGCCAGGCGGTCGAGCGGGACGTTAGTCATGTCGATCGCCTAGCCTAGCCGGCTCCGCTCGATCTCGCCCACGTGCTCGACGTTGGCCACGTCGTCGCGCTCCTCGCTTGGGCTCCCCGAAAACCAGGCGTCGAGGATCTCCTCGAGCTGCGCCTGCGAGGTGGCGCGGAGGCTCAGCGCCAGTACGTTGGCGTCGTTCCACCGACGCGCTCCGTCGGCGGTCTGGGCATCGGCGCACAGCGCCGCCCGAACTCCCGCAACCTTGTTGGCGGCGATCGAGGCCCCGGTGCCCGTCCAGCAGGCGACGATCGCCTGCTCGGCCAGGCCGTCGACTACCGCGCGCGCGGCCGCCTCGCTCGCCCACGCCCAGTCGGGGCGTTGCCCGCTCGTCGTAGGCGCCGAGCAGGATCGGCTCGTGGCCCCGGCGACGCAGCTCGGCCGGCAGCGCGTCGGCGATCCCGGTCAGCTCGTCCGCGGCCAGCGCGATCCGCACGAAAGCGAGCTCAGACGGCCGCGGCGACCGGCTCGGGCTCGTCGAGCGGCTCGCTGGCGGACGCGTCCTCGTCGTCGCAGTCGCTGCCCAGCAGCCACTTGAGCCCGTAGGCACGCATGTCCTCGATCAGCGGCACGAGCGCCCGGCCCTTCACGGTGAGCGCGTACTCGACCCGCGGCGGGACCTCGGGAAACGTCTGGCGCTCCACGATCCCCTCTTCCTCTAGCGCACGCAGGCGCAGCGAGAGAGTGCGCGGGCTGATCCCCGCCAGCGAGCGCTCCAGCTCGCAGAAGCGGGACCGGCCCTCGGCCAGGTCGCGGATCACCAGCAGCGTCCATTTGCCGCACACCACATCCGCGGTGCGGCAGACCGGACAAGTGTCATTCGTTGCCATCAATCCCGATTCTAGCGCAATGCTTCACGAACTGAAGTGAATGACTTGACAAATGCGGTTCCGTAGCGCGGGACGATCCCGGTGCCACACCGCGGAGCGGGCCCTTAACGACGAACGGCCGCCGGCGAGTCGACGCCGACGGCCGTCGCCAAGGATCAGACGCCGCTAGGCGACGTCCCTCAGCTTCTGCGCCTCGGCGAGCGACTGAAGCTTCTTCAGAGACTGGTTCTCGATCTGACGAATCCGCTCGCGGGTGACGTTGAACGTCCGGCCGACCTCGTCCAGCGTCCGCGGGTGCTCGCCGCCGAGGCCGTAACGGAGCTCGAGCACGCGGCGCTCGCGGTAGCTCAGGTTCTCCAAGGCCTCGCGGAGGGCCTCCTTGGTGAGGATCTCGGCGGCCCGCTCGTACGGAGACTCTGCCCGCTCGTCGGCGATGAACTGCCCGAACTCAGACTCCTCCTCGTCGCCCACCGGCTTCTCCAGCGAAACCGGCGCTTGCGCGGACCGCTTGATCGACTCGACCTCCTCGGGCTCGATCCCCGTGACCTCGGCGATCTCCTCGGCGGTCGGCTCACGACCGAGCTCGGTGACGAGCTTGCGCTCGGCCCGGCCGATCTTGTTGAGCTTCTCGACCACGTGAACGGGGATCCGGATGGTGCGGGCCTTGTCGGCCAGCGCGCGGGCGATTGCCTGTCGGATCCACCAGGTCGCGTAGGTCGAGAACTTGAACCCCTTGCGATAGTCGAACTTCTCTGCGGCGCGGACGAGGCCCAGCGTCCCTTCCTGGATCAGGTCGAGGAACGGAAGCCCCTGGTTGCGGTAGTTCTTCGCGATCGAGACGACCAGACGGAGGTTCGACTCGACCATCTTCTGCTTGGCATCAAGGTCGCCCCGCTCGATCCGCTTGGCCAGATCGACCTCCTCCTGAGCGGTCAGGAGGCGAACCTTGCCGATGTCCTTCAGGAACAGCTGGAGGGAATCGGTCGTCATGTCCGGCTTGAGATCGAGCGCAGTCTTGGGCTTGCGCCGGCCACGACGGTCAGGCGCACGCTCCAGTTCTGCGGCGGCGATCGCGGGATCCAGCTCTTCGACGAGCTCGATCTCGGCTCGCTCGAGGAAGCCGTGGAGGTCCTCGACGTCGGCCTCGTCGAGATCGAGCTCCGATACCGCGGTGGCAATGTCGGCGTACGTCAGAACGCCAAGCTGCTGTCCCCGCGTGACCAGCCCTTTGATCTCTTCGAGTTCCTGCAGTTCCGCTACTGACATCTCATTCCGTTTCCGTCGTATGCACCGGTAGCTGGAAGCTTCCCAGCACGGAGGACTACGAAGCGGGCGCAGCCACCAACGGCGTACGCCCGCTACTCAACCATGTACTTTCGAGTATAGGCGCTATATTTTTTGAAGTCAACGGCCCTGGGGCGCGCCAGGCGACCTCGATCGCAGGCAATTCGGGCCGGCGCCGACGGCTCGGCGCCCATCTACTGCATAGCAATACGTAGAGCGTAGCCAGCAGTTTCAAAGTTTCGCGGCGAATTTCTGGGTCGGGACGAGATCCCTACGGGCGAGGCAGCCGCGAGACCGCGTTGCGCAGCGCGCGAGCGCCCGCCGACAGGCCGATCTCAGCGAGCTCGGCTGCCGCCTGCACCGCGGTGCCAAGGATCTCTGCCCCGCTGGCCGACGAGAACGATCGCGCCCGCGCCGGCTCTGATGCCCGCGGCGACTCGGGCGCGCCGTCCGGCTGCGCGGGCTGCCGCAGGCGCCGCGGCGAGGTCGGCTCCGGCACCGGCCGCGAAGGCCGCCTCGATGACCCGTTGGCCGGGCGCGGCTTAGGAGCGTCCCGCTTGTCGCTGCGCCGGTGCGGGCGGCGCCGCGGTAGCCCGCTGAGAACCTCGGATTTCGGCTCGTCGCTCATCTCGCTTCACATCATCGCGCACGCGCGAGTCCGGGGCTGAAAATCGACCGCAAGATTCCCCTCACCGACACACGGCCGGTCTGGTTCTCATATACTTCCGCGCCGTTCACGCCGAGCGATCGTCCGTCCGTCGGACGGTCGGCGGGGGAACCACTTGCGGACCACCCCGTCCGCAGGGGCGAATCGGCCCCGTAAAGGACCGTAGCGCCGCCCAGGCGCGAGCCCGTCAGCTCACCCCGTAGGCACGACACCCGAAATCGAGAGGACCGCCCCGATCGCGATTCGTCGCGCTCATGTCTACGTCGTTGCTGCCCTGACCGCGCTCACGCTGGCGCTCGCGGCTTCGTCTTCCGCGCTCGCCAGCGGAACCGGTGGCGCCGGCGTCGGCGGCGCGAGCTCGCCCGCCAAGGCGCCCGCGAGGACCAACGCCACCGCGCGCTCGGTTCCCAGCGCAACGGTCAGCTCCGGCAACAGCGCGGTCACCGCGACGGCCGACGGGCTCAGCGTCTCCACGCGCGCCTCGGGGTTCCTGCGCGGGAAGGTCACGTTCACCGGGACGGTCTCCGGCGCCCGCTCGGGCGACATCATCGAGATCGAGCGCCTCGGCCACCAGACCGAATGGGGATGGGCGGCCACGGCCCACGCCACCGTCGGCCCCGGCGGCAGCTGGACGGTCGCGTGGCGCGCCAACCACATCGGCCAGTTCGAGTTCCGCGCTGTGCTCGAGAGCGGCGTCGGCGCTCCCGCCAAGGCGACCTCGCCTGCGGTCACCGTCACGGTGTACCGCTATGCACTTGCCACTCAAGAGGGCGGCCCGGCCGTCAACGGACACAAGACGGCCTGTGGTCAGACGTTCCGACCGTCGATCATCGGCACCGCCAACCGCACACTGCCCTGTGGCGAGAAAGTCGCGCTCTACTACCACGGTCGCACGCTCGTCGTCCCCGTGATCGACCGCGGCCCATACGCCCACGGCGCCGACTTCGACATCTCGATCGCCGCCGCCAAGAGGCTCGGCCTCGACGGGATCAGCAAGATCGGCGCAGTGTCGCTGCCGCCCGCCCCCTCGTCGATCGTCAACTCGCGACGGCGCTAGACCGGCCGCCCGGCGACGGGCCGCCCCACAGCCCGGTCGAGCAGCCACAATGTGCGCATGCCCCAGCCGTTGATCTCGATCGCCCGCGCGCGCGAGCTCGTGCTCGAGCACGTCGTGGCGCTGGACCAGGAGCAGGTCGAGGTCGGCGACGCCCTGGACCGGGTGCTGGCGCAGGACGTGCGCGCGGTCGGCGACGTCCCCCCATTTCCGTGCTCGGCGATGGATGGGTACGCGATCAAGGCCGGGGCGTCCGGCCGGTCGCTGACCGTGACCGGCGAGTCGCGCGCGGGGACTCCGAGCGCAGACGAGCTGGGTGAGGGCGAGGCGGTCCGGATCTCGACCGGTGCCGCCGTGCCGGCCGGCGCCACCGCGGTGATCCGTCAGGAGGACACCGACTCAGACGAGCGGACGGTGACGCTGAACGAGCCGGTCGCGGAGGGCGAGAACATCCGCCAGCCCGGCGAGGACATGCGCGCCGGCACCAAGGTCCTGCCCGCGGGCACGACGCTTCACGCCGGCGAGCTCGGCGCCGCGGTGGCGGCGGGGATGGGGCAGCTGATCGTGGCGCGCCGGCCGGTCGTCCAGGTGCTGTGCACCGGCGATGAGCTCAAGGCCCCCGGCGAGCCGCTGGGCCCGGGCGAGATCCACAACTCCAACGCCCCGATGCTGGTGTCGCTGGCCAGCCGCGCAGGGGCGATCGCTCCGCCCGCGGCACGACTGCGCGACGACCGTGCCGCCACCGAGCACGCGCTGGGCGCGGCACTCGAGCACTCCGACGTCGTGGTCGTATCCGGCGGCGTGTCGGTCGGTCCTCACGATCACGTCAAGCCCGCGCTGGCCGCGCTCGGGGTCACCGAGGTGTTCTGGGGGGTGTCGCTGCAGCCCGGCAAGCCGACATGGTTTGGCACGGCCCCGGGCGGCAAGCTCGTATTCGGGCTCCCCGGTAACCCGGTGTCGGCGTTCGTCACGTTCTCGCTGTTCACGCGCCCCGCGCTGGCTGCGCTCCAGGGCGCGACCGGCGAGCACGTGATCGAGACCGAGGCGATGCTCGGCGTGCCGGTCAGACGCAACACCAGCCGCGAGATGGCGATCAGGGTGAGGCTGCAGCGCGACGACGGCGCGATCGTGGCGATCCCCAACGGCCCGCAGGCGTCTCACATCATGACCTCGCTGCTCGGAGCCGACGCGCTCGCGCTGATCGCCCCCGGAGACGGCGAGGCGCCCGTCGGAACCACGGTCCGGCTCGAGCCGCTGCCCAGCTAGACAAGGGATAACCATCGAATGAACTTCCTCGCCGCGCTGATTGCCGCGATCGCTGGGCTGCTGTTCGCCCGCCGGCGACGCCGGCGGCGGATGCCGGCTCGGGTCAGGGTCTCGCCGCGCACCTCGACGGTGATCGCCGCCGACGGCGCGGTGCGCTCGGTGCAGTCGGCGGACATCACGCTGGCCCGCGCGGATCTGGACCGGATGTGGACCGCCGACAACCTCGAGAACCTGGCTCGCACGTACTGGCGGTTCCTCACCCGGGTCACGCTTGGGCTGATCCGCGTGACCTATGGCCACGATGAGCGCTCGGTTGTGTTCGTGGCGCGCCCGCTGACGCTGCTGCGGTTCAAGGCCCCCGAGTACTCGACCGATGGCGACCACGGCAACGTCCGCTGGATGATCCAGGGCGGGCTGCTGGTCGCCCGCGCCGGCCGGGGCTGCGGCTTTTTATCGCTCGACGTCCGCCGGGTGCCCGACGACCCCTCGCGCTCGGACGCCACGCTGCACATCGCGGTCGAGGTCGCGAACTTCTATCCGGCGATCGCGGCCGGGTTCAGCACGCCGGTGTATGAGGCGACGCAATCGGCGATCCACGTGCTGGTCACCCATGCGTTCCTGCGCTCACTGGGGCACCTCGACCTGGCGCGCTCCAAGGTCGGAAAGCTGTCGATGGCGTCGCCGGCACCCGAACCGCGAGCCGCCGACCCCGTCAGCCGTAGCGCTCGCCAGTGAGCGACCGCAGCTTGGCGCGATCGTGGCGCGCCGACACGCGCCGGACCGTGCCCGAGCGTGAGCGCATCACCAGCGACTCGGTCGTGGCTCCGCGGCCACCCTGGTAGCGCACTCCTTGCAGGACGTCGCCGTCGGTCACGCCCGTCGCCGAGAAGAACACGTCCTCGCCGGCGACGAGGTCGTCGCAGTTGAGCACCTTGGCGAGGTCGTACCCGGCCTTCTGCGCGGCGTTTCGCTCGTCGTCGTCGCGCGGCCACAGGCGCCCGAGTAGCTGGCCGCCCAGGCACTTGATCGCGGCCGCCGAGATCACGCCCTCGGGGGTGCCGCCGATGCCCCACAGCAGGTCGACCGGCGAGTTCTCGCTGACCGCCAGCAGCGCGGCCGACACGTCGCCGTCGAGGATCAGCCGGACGCGGGCGCCCGCCTCGCGGACCTCGGCCATCGCCTCGTGATGGCGCTCGCGGTCGAGCATCACGACCATCACGTCGCGGATGTCGGTCTCCTTGCGCTCGGCAACCAGCGCCAGCGTCTCGGGGAGCGGCCGGTCGAGGTCGAGCAGGTCGGCGATCTCCGGGCCGCCGGCGATCTTCTCCATGTACACGCACGGGCCCGGGTCGAACATCGTGCCGCGCTCGGCCAGCGCGATCACCGCGATCGCGCTCGGCATCCCCAGCGCGGTCAGGCGCGTGCCCTCCAGCGGATCGACCGCGACATCGACTTCGGGCGGGGTCCCGTCGCCGATCTGCTCGCCGTTGAACAGCATCGGCGCCTCGTCCTTCTCGCCCTCACCGATCACGACCACGCCATCCATCGAGACCTGGTCCAGAACGTTGCGCATCGCGTCGACGGCCGCCTGGTCGGCCCCCTCCTTGTCCCCGCGTCCGACCATCCGCGCCGAGGCCAGCGCGGCCGCCTCGGTGACGCGCACGAGCTCGAGCGCGAGGTTGCGATCCGGCCTGTGCAGTGCTTCCTGGTCGTTCATCGGCGCAGCCTATCCCGGACCTGCCTGGCGAAGCGCTCAGAGCACGCCGGGCGGCTTGCGTCTGCCGGCGCTCTCCTGCGCGCGCCACACCGAGCCGACCACGATCAGGACCGCCCCGGCCAGCCCGATCCACCAGCCGTAGCCGATGCTGATCTGGCCCGACGGCGATCCGGGGCGGTCGATCACCCCGCGAAACAGCGTGAGCGTCAGCGCCACCAGCGCCACGATCGCCGTGAGCTCGCCGCGCGGCCAGGACAGCGCGTGCCCACGAACGATGATCCAGGCCAGGATCAGCGGCGCCACCGCCGCAATCAGCAGCAGGTACCGCAGGACCGTGAGCGCCGCCCAGCCGGTGCACGTCGCGTCGGGTCCACGGCAATCGTTGAGGACCGCGTTGGCGTTACCGAGCCGATACCACGCCAGAAACAGCGACGCGCCCAGGAGAATCCCTCCCGCCACGGCGATCAGCTCCCCGCGGTCCAGCCGCCTGAAGTCCATCGCGAGCAGCCTAATGGGGGCCTGCCGCCAGCGGTTGGTAGGTTCGACGCTCGTGCCCGACGCCTCCTCGATCGAGCTCAGACAGCTGCTGCCGCAGCCGCGGACGATCACCGCCCGCGAGCTGATGCGCGAGCTGGACCCCGCTCGGGTCCCGGTGAACGACCGCCCCTACACATTGGTCAACTTCATCGCCACCGCCGACGGCCGCGCCACGTTCGGCGGGCGCTCGGGCCCGATCTCAGACCCCGGAGATCGCGAGCTGTTCCACGGCCTTCGCGAGCGCGTCGACGCGGTCATGGCCGGCACCGGCACCCTCCGGACCGAGCGCTACGGCCGGATCGCCCGCGACCCGGAGCGTCGCGAGCGACGCGTGGCGGAAGGTCTGCCGCCCGAGCCGATCGCCTGCGTGGTGTCGCGCAGCGGCTCGATCCCGATCGACATCCCGCTGTTCGCCGAGCCCGAGGCCCGGATCGTGGTGTTCACCACCCGGCCGCTTGACATCGCGGGCTGCGCCGCATCGGTCGAAGTCGTCGAGCTTGACCCGGCGCAGCTGACGATGACCACCGCGCTGCGCCACCTGCGGGCCGAGCATGGCGTCAGGCTGCTGCTGTGCGAGGGCGGACCGACGGTGTTCGGGGCGCTGCTGCAAGAGCAGCTCGTCGACGAGCTGTTCCTGACGATCTCGCCGAAGCTCTCGGGCGGCGGCACGGGCCCCACGATCACCAGCGGGCCGGAGCTTCCCGAGCTGGTGGCGCTGGACCTGCGCTGGGCGGTCGAGCTCGACGGGACGTTGTTCCTTCGCTACAGCATCGGGTAACCGGCGAGCCGAGCAACCGAGGATGCAACAATCGAACAGATGAGCTCTCCGAGCCCAGCGGTCGCCAGCGTGACGGCGGCGGATGCCATCGACGCTTTCGCGGAGGCCCGGGAGCGGACCTTGGCGCTGGTCTCATCGGTACGCGACGAGGACCTCGAACGGGTCCACTCCACGCTGATGAGCCCGCTGGTGTGGGACCTCGGGCACATCGCCGCATTCGAGGACCTGTGGCTGGTGCACCGCTACGGCGACCAGCCGATGCTCCGGGAGGATCTGGCCGACGTCTACGACGCGTTCGAGACGCCTCGGGCGGATCGGGGCGACCTTCCGTTCCTGGGACCTGACGCCGCGCGCGACTACCTCGACCAGGTGCGCCTGCGCATGCTGGAGGTGATCGACGAACGCGGGGTCGGCAACGGCCGAATCCACGAGATGGTCCTGCGCCACGAGCACCAGCACAACGAGACGATGCTGCAAACGCTCGAGCTGGCCTGCCTGCGCGACTACGAGCCCGCCTCCGAGCAGCACGCCCTGGCTGGGCAGGGCCGAACCCCGACCGGTCTCGAGCTGATCGAGATCCCCGCGGGCGAGTGCACGATCGGCGCCACCGGCGAGGGCTTCGCCTACGACAACGAGCGACCGCTGCACCGCACCGACATCCGCGGCTACCTGATCGGCAAGGCGCCGATCACCAACGCCTCCTACCTCACGTTCGTCGAGGGAGGCGGCTACGAGCGCCGCGAGTGGTGGACCGACGAGGGCTGGTCGTGGAAGGAGCAGTACGACATCACGAGACCTCAAGGTTGGACGGCGGACCTCAGCGCCGAGTGGCGTCTGGGAACGCTGGAGCCGCTTGATCCGCACCGGCCCGTCGTCCACCTGTCCTGGTTCGAGGCCGACGCCTTCACCCGAGCACACGGCGTTCGGCTCCCCACCGAGATTCGAGTGGGAGAAGGCGGCGACCTGGGACCAGCAGCAAGGCCGGGCACGTCCGTATCCGTGGGGCGATGAGGCGCCGGTTGCGGGCGTGCACGCCAACGTCGATCAGCGCGGGCGCGGGACGGTTCCCGTCAGCGCTCACCCGGCCGGCGCGTCGCCGTACGGCTGCCTGGGGATGATCGGCGATGTCTGGGAGTGGACCTCCAGCGAGCTCGAGGCGTACCCGGGCTTCGTGGCCTACCCCTACAGGGAGTATTCCGAGGTGTTCTTCGGCCAGGGCTACCGGGTCCTGCGCGGAGGCTCCTGGGCGACCCGAGCGCGGGTCGCCACCCCGACCTTCCGTAACTGGGACTACCCGCAGCGCCGCCAGATCTTCTCGGGGCTGCGAATCGCGAGCGACCTGACATGAGAGCTGAGCTGACATGAGAGCGCTGCTTGACACAGACGAGATCCGGATCGAGTCGTGGCTGTCGGAGACCGAGGAACGCAGCCTCGCCAACGACGTGCTCGACGGGCTCACGCGCCCGTTCAAGGAGCTCCCGCCCAAGCACTTCTATGACACCCGCGGGTCCGAGCTGTTCGAGCAGATCTGTGAGCTCCCCGACTACTACCCGACCCGTTCAGAGCGCGAGATCCTCGAGCTTCGGGCCGGCGAGATCGTCCGCGAGACCGGCGCCGGCGAGCTCGTCGAGCTCGGCTCGGGCTCGGCCGACAAAGCGCGGATCCTGCTCGACGCGATGGCCGGCGAGGGGACGTTGCGCCGCTACATCCCGTTCGACGTCTCCGAGCAGGTCGTCCGCGACGCCGCGCAGCAGCTCGCCGACGAGTACGACGGGCTGCGGGTGCACGGGGTCGTCGGCGACTTCGAGCGACACCTCGACCGCGTGCCCGCCCACTGGCGACGAGCCTCGCCTGGTTGCCCTGCTCGGCGGCACGATCGGCAACTTTCCGCCTGGCACGCGCCGGCGGGTGCTGCGCAAGATCAGCGCCCTGCTCGGCCCCGAGGACCGCCTCCTGCTCGGCACCGACCTGGTCAAGGACCCGGCCGAGATCGAGGCCGCCTACGACGACCCCCAGGGCGTCACCGCCGAGTTCAACCGCAACGTCCTGCACGTGATCAACCGCGAGCTCGACGCCGACTTCGACCCCGACGCGTTCGAGCACATCGCGTTCTTTGACCGCCGGCACGAGTGGATCGAGATGCGCCTGCGGGCGTTACGGGCGTGCTCGGTGCTGATCGGCGAGCTCGGGCTGCGCGTCGAGTTCGCCCATGGGGAGGAACTGCGGACCGAGATCAGCGCCAAGTTCACGCGCGCACGGGTGCGCGAGGATTTCGAGTCGGCGGGGCTGTCATTGCGCGGGTGGTACACGGATCCGAACTCCAGGTTCGCGTTGTCGCTCGCCGCTCGCGCGGCGTAGGGTCCCGAGCGATGCGGATCGACGGCAGCGCCGCGGTCGTGGCCGGCGGCGCCTCGGGGCTCGGCGAGGCGACCACGCGCGAGCTGCATGCCCGCGGCGCCCGGATCGTGATCGCAGATCTGAACGTCGATCGCGGTCAGGCTCTGGCGGATGAGCTCGGGGACCCGGTCTCGTTCGTGCGCGCGGATGTGAGCGACCCCGAAGCGGTGGCGGCGGCCGTCGACGCAGCGGCCGCGCTCCCCGGGGGGCTGCGGATCGCGGTCTGCTGCGCGGGCATCGGCTGGGGCGAGCGGGTCGCCGGCCGGAGCGGCGCGCACGCGCTCGAACCGTTCGAGAAGGTGATCGCGGTCAACCTGATCGGGACCTTCAACGTGTTGCGACTGGCCGCCGAGGCGATGATGCCCGGCGAGCCGTCGGCCACCGGCGAACGCGGGGTGTGCATCAACACGGCGTCGATCGCGGCCTACGACGGCCAGATCGGCCAGATCGCCTACTCGGCCTCGAAGGGAGCGATCGTCGGGATGACGCTGCCGGCCGCGCGCGACCTGGCGTCGGTGGGTATCCGGGTGTGCACGATCGCCCCGGGGACGTTCGATACGCCGCTGCTCGGCGGGCTGTCCGACGAGACCCGGGAGGCACTCGGTGCCGCCGTCCCGTTCCCGCGCCGGCTCGGACGGCCCGACGAGTACGCGGCGCTCGCCGTCCACATCATCGAGAACGAGATGCTCAACGGAGAGGTGATCCGGCTCGACGGCGCGCTGCGGATGCCGCCACGGTGAGCGCCCGTAGGACCACGGGACCCCGGCCGTTCCCGCTCGCGTAGGATCAGGATCAGATGTCAGCGCTCGCCGATCTGTACACGATTCCCCGCGATCATCTCGACTTCCGCGACACGATCCGGCAGATCGCGCGCGAGCGGATCGCGCCGCGGGCGGCCGACATCGACGAGCGCGCCGAGTACCCCTACGACCTCCGCAAGCTGCTGTCCGAGCAGGACATCCTCGGGCTCCCGTTCGAGATCGAGCACGGCGGCACCGGCACTGGAACGCTGATGCTCAACATGGCGGTCGAGGAGATCGCCAAGGCGTGCGCTTCGACCGCGCTGATCCTGATGATCCAGGAGCTGGGCACGCTCCCGATCAAGTTGTTCGGCACCGACGAGCTCAAGCAGCGGTTCCTCCCGCGCTGCGCCAGCGGCGAATGGACGCCGGCGTTCGCGCTGTCAGAGCCCGACGCCGGCTCTGACCCGGGCGGGATGCTGACCCGTGCGCATCCCGATGGCGACGATTGGGTGATCACCGGCACCAAGAACTGGATCACCAACCTCGGCGTCGCGGACTTCTACGTGGTGTTCGCGGTCACCGACCCCGACGCGGGCCACTCGCGCGGGATCAGCGCGTTCGTGGTCGAGGCCGACCGGCCGGGCTTCAGCGTCGGCAAGCTCGAGCACAAGCTGGGGATCCGAGGCTCCCCGACCGGCCAGCCGATCTTCGAAGGCGTCCGGGTCCCGCGGGACAACGTGATCGGCGAGATCAACGAGGGCTTCAAGGTGGCGATGGCAACGCTCGATCGCTCGCGGCTGGGCGTGGCCGCGCAGGCGCTCGGGATTGCCCAGGGTGCAACCGACTACGCCGCCGCCTACGCACAGGAGCGCCGGCAGTTCGGCAAGCCGATCGCCTCGTTTCAGGCGATCCAGTTCAAGCTCGCCGACATGGAGACCCAGTGCGCGGCAGCGCGCGAGCTCCTCTACCAGGCGTGCGCGAAGATCGACCGAGGCGATCCCGACGTCGGTAAGTACTCCGCGATGGCCAAGCTGTTCTGCTCGGACACCGCGATGAGCGTCACCGTCGAGGCCGTGCAGGTCCTGGGTGGCTACGGTTATGTGAAGGAGTATCCGGTCGAGCGCATGATGAGGGACGCCAAGATCACCCAGATCTACGAGGGGACCAACGAGATCCAGCGTCTCGTGATCGCGCGTACGCTGAGGTAGACCGAGATGCCTTCAGGACAGCCCACCGTCCGCCGGATCCTTTTCTCCGCGCTGGCCGCGCTGACCGTCGGCCTCGGCGCGGTGAGCTTGATCTTCGGCTTCAGCGACTCGTTCCCGGTGCGGCTGCTCCAGGGACTGGCCGTGTTCGGCGCCGGAGCGGTGATCCTCGGCGGCGCCGTCGTGCTGGCGATGCTCCGCCTCGCCGGCTGGCGCGAGCCCGAGTCCGAGGACGAGTTCGAAGCGATCGTTCGCCGCGCCGAGCGGCTCGCCGCTCAGGACGCCTGGGAGGACACGCCGGAGTACGAGCCCGAGGACGACGAGTTGATCGATCCTCACAACGAGGACGACTTCCGCGCGATCGTCCGCGCGGCGATCGACGATCTTCCGCTCGAGTTCCACCGAGCGCTCGAGCACGTGGCGATCGTGGTGTCCGACGGCGGGCGCCGGCAGCGGGCCTACGGGCTCTACCAGGGCGACACCGTCGCTCAGGACTACTTCCACGACAGGATCGTGATCTTCCGCGACACGCTGGTCCGCGACTTCGGCGACGACCCCGAGCTGCTCAAGGCCCAGGTCACCCGCACCGTCCGCCACGAGCTCGCCCATCACCTCGGCTGGGACGAGAAGGGCGTCCGCCGCCTCGGCCTGTAGGCCACGCGGGAGCAGACCGATGCCCGAAGCGGTGATCGTCGACGCGATCCGCACGCCGATCGGCCGCGCGGGCAAGGGCTCGCTGAAGACCGTCCGGGCCGATGATCTCGCCGCGCTGCCGATCCGCACGCTGATCGAGCGTAACCCCGAGGTTGACTTCTCGCGCACCGTCGACGTGATGATGGGCGCCGCCTCCGGCGTCGGCGAGCAGGGCTACAACGTCGGCCGCAACGCGTCGCTGATCGCCGGGCTGGACCATCACGTCCCGGCGTGCACGGTCAACCGCTTCTGCGCCTCCTCGCTTCAGACGATCCGGATGGCGTTCCACGCGATCAAGGCCGGCGAGGGCGACCAATACATCGCGGCCGGAGTCGAGGCCGTCTCGCGCGCCGGACTCGGCGCCGGGATGATGGATGAGGCCAAGCACCCGATGCTCAACGGCTCCGACGGCTCGGCCTACGACGTCTACATCCCGATGGGGCTCACCGCCGAGAACGTGGCCGACCGCTGCCACGTGACCCGTGAGCAGCAGGACGAGTGGGCGGTGATCTCCCAGAACCGCGCCGTCGACGCCCGCGACTCAGGCCACTTCGACTCCGAGATCGTGCCGGTCCCGGTGCCCGCTCACAGGGATGTCGATCGCGACGGCAACGAGATCGACGTTCCCGACACCGTCGTGACTCGCGACGACGGGCCGCGGCCGGGCACGACGATGGAGGTGCTGTCCAAGCTCAAGCCGGCGTTCCGGCCCGACGGCACCGTGACCGCCGGTAACGCCTGCCCGCTCAACGACGGCGCCGCGGCCGTGCTGGTGATGTCCGAGGATCGGGCTCGGGAGCTCGGCTGCCAGCCGATGGCCCGGATCGTGGGCTCGACCGTGGCCGCGATCCGCCCCGAGATCATGGGGCTCGGCCCGATTCCGGCGATCCGAGCGCTGCTCGAGCAGACCGGGATGACGATCGACGACGATCGATGTGGTCGAGATCAACGAGGCGTTCGCCGCTCAGATCGTTCCCTGCAAGCAGGAGCTCGGGATCCCCGACGATAAGCTCAACCCGTTCGGCGGGGCGATCGCGCTGGGACACCCGTTCGGCATGACCGGCGCGCGGATCATGACCACGCTGATCAACGGGCTGCGGACGCTGGACGGGACCTACGGGATCGAGTCGATGTGCGTCGCCGGCGGGATGGGCCAGGCGATGCTGATCGAGCGGCTGTCCTAGTCCGAGCGGAGCCCGAGCCGCTACCTACCGGATCACCTTGTTCGCGCTGACCGCGTAGTGGGCGCGGTTATGGCTGAGGCTGATCGGGCGCCAATCGCGGGCAGCCCGGGCGCCACGTCCGCCGGGGCGATAGATCCGGTTGTGACTGATCACGAAGTTCTCGTCGGTGGCACCACCGACGTCGCCGGGCGAGACGTAGATCCCGGCGGTGCCCGAGTTCACGATCGTGTTGCCGGTCCAGCGGCTCGTCCCGGTCTGGGTGTCGTATTGAAACCAGGCGATCCCGAAGCGACCGTCGGCGATGTAGTTGTTGGTGACGACGCTGTTGCGATAGCGCACGGACACGCCGTTGTCGCGGAAGTGCACGATCCGGTTGCCGGTGACGATCGAGTCGGTGGCTTTCAAATAGACACCATGCTCGCCGTAGCCGAGCGAGCCGTCGAGGCCGGTCCGGGTGATCGTGTTACCGGCCACCAGGAAGTGGTCGCCCCGCAGCAGCATCCCGGAGTCGGCGGTACGGCTGATGCGGTTGGCGGCGAGCACCCAGTGCGATCCGACCGCGTTGATGGCGATCTTCACCGTGCCGGTCAGGTTCGCGAACGTGCAGTGGGTGACGACGATGTAGCTGCCGGCCCCGTTGATTCCCTGAAGTGGGCCGACGTGCAGGTTGTTGAACACCAGCCGGCTCTCGCCTTTGATCCAGATTCCCTTGGGCAGCACGGCCTGGCCACTGCCGTAGGAGCCGAACGTAACCGGGGCGGCCTTGGCGCCCGAGACGTGCAGGCCCCAGCCGGGCATCAGGGTGTCGTCGCCGAAGCTTGACCCAGCCTTGAACAGCACGGTGTCGCCCGGCCTCAGGTGGGCCTTGTTGACGCGGAACATCGTCCGCCAGGGGTGACGCGGGCTGCGGCCGGCGCTGTGGTCAGAGCCGTGTGGCGCCACGTAGAAGGTCCGCGCCACCGCCGCCGGGACGGACGCCAGCGCCACCACCGCGACACTCGCCACGGCGATCCGAAGCGGAGCCCGGCAGATCCCCTTCAGCACCAGGCAAGCCTTTCCGCCTGCGGGACCGCCGACGCGCCCGGTCACGCCTTTGCGCAGGATCGCGAGCGCGGATCTATAACGAATGAGGAATGCGCGGGAGACCCGGCCGAGGTCCCTCCCGCTCGCATTCATTTGGACGCTCCGAGTAGCTGGCTAGGCCTCCGCTCTACCAACCCGTCGGGTGACGAACGACGAACCCGCTCGAAGGCGAGGAGCGTCGCGTGGACCAGCGGTCGTTGCCGTTGGAGCTGCTCTGGGAGCCGGTGTCGAAGTACAGACCCGCGATCTGCATGTAGACGTGCCCACCGTTGGCCCAGATCGTGATCCAGCGTCCGGGGCCTGCGCCGCCGTAGCTCTCGAACGAACCCGAGACCATCGGGCTGGACAACAGGCCGCCGCCGTGGAGCGCGTAGCTCACCGATCCTGAGCAGTCATAGCCGCTGGCGTTCCAGCTGCCATGACCGCCGCCCCAGACGTACGGGGTGTGGGCGATCCGGTTTGCGGCGGCGATGATCGACTTGATCTGTGAGGGCGCGCTCGCCGGAGCGCTGACCAGGCCGTTGCTGTTGAGCCGGGCGCGACTGCCGGGCGCCGTCGATGTCGACGGCGTGGCCTTGGCCACGATCGAACGCAGCTTGGCGTTCACCGCGAACGTCACCACGCCGTTGGCAGCCATGTGCTGCTGGCGCTGGAACCTGATCACGTTGCGCTTGGTGCCGGTGCCGAACGAGCCGTCGATCGTGGTCGGAAATCCGGCGAGCGTCAGGTAGTCCTGCAGGACGCGAACGTCGTGTCCCTTCATCCCTGGGCGCAGCATGCGATCTCCGAGATGCTTGGAGTCGCCGATGTAGTGGTAGTTGTCCACGACGGCGCCGGCCGACGCCGAGGTGCCACCACTCAGTCCGCCACCGCCACTGGCGGCATTGGCCGAGGCGGCAAAGGCCAATGATGCGACTGCAGCGCAGAGTCCCGCAGAACGGACTACGCGTGCACGGTGCTGATATGCCAACACTAACCCCTTCTCTTTCTCGCGCCTACGGGGTTAGCTGTCGGGCTCGCGCTGAAAGAGTTGCGCTACGCCGGATGTCCGGCGATTCGCCCCCGGAGCCTTTGGGGGGGAAGGCTCCCATGGGTTCCCCGTTCCCTGGTTCGCATGGCGGCCAGGGACTCGGCTGGGTCTTTTCTCGCGCGGCAATCTATCGGAACTCGGCGACGGATGCCACCCGGTACCCATAACGCCCTTCGCTACGCTCGGCGAATGGACTCCGAATACACGCCGCGAGAGGTCGCGGGGCTGCTCGAGGAGGGCGGGATCCAGCTGATCGACGTACGCGAGCGCTACGAGCACGAGGCCGGAAGAATCGCCGGGGGACGGCTGATTGGGCTCACCGAGCTCGCCGCCGCCGCGGAGACGATCGATCGCGAACGGCCGGTCGTGTTCTACTGCCGCAGCGGCAGCCGCTCCGCGATGGCCACCGAGGCGTTTCGCGGCGCTGGTTATGACGCCCACAACATGGCAGGCGGATTGCAAGATTGGGCCGCGGAAGGACTACCGCTGGAGCCCGTCGACGGCCACGTGGCCTGAACGGCGCCGCGCGCCGAGCCGCCTGACCAGGCGGCCGCCTACTGCTTCCACTTGATCGAACAGCCCACGGGCTTGGTCTCGGCTGTACCGGGCTGCTCGCCGCCGAGCACGGCATCGAGCGCATCGCGCAGCCACGCCGCCCGCTGGCTCGGGTCCTCGTAATCGGAGTCGGGCGCGCCCCGATAGGCCAGGCGACCCTCGCCGTCGACCACGAACACGTCGGGCGTGGTCTTCGCGCCGTAGGCACGGGCCACGTCCTGGGTCTCGTCGTACAGGTAGGGCATTGGCCAGTCCTCGGAGGCCACGCGCTGTTGCATCGCCTCGTAGGAATCGCGCGGATAGCGCTCCGCGTCGTTGGAGCTGATCGCCAGGAAGCGCACGCCGCGGTCGGAGTAGTCGCGGGCGGCGTCGGCGATGCGGTCGTGCCAGGCCAGCGCGTACGGGCAGTGGTTGCAGGTGAACACCACGACGGTCGGGCCGCCGCCGTCGGCAGACGACCAGGTCGTGCCGTCGGTGTCGGGCAGGTCGAACTTCGGCGCGTTGTCTCCGATCGCAATCGTCATCTCGTCACCTCTCGCTTCGGGCGGCTCGCCGCAGCGCGTCGCGCAGATCTTCGGGGTCCGGGGTCGGGCTGATGCGGCCGTCGCGACGGCGGTAGATGCGGCAGCCGAGCCCGATCTGGTCGTCGGGGGACGCGCCCGCGATATCGACGCCGTCGACCAGGATCGTCGGCGAGCCGCGGAAGCCCGCCTCGCCGGCCTCGTCGTCGGTCTCGATCTCCCGGGTGCGGATCTCGGTCCGATCCAAGCCGACGTCGCCGAGGGCCTCCCGCAGCTCGGTGAGCGCCCGCTCCGTCGACGGGCAGCCCTCCCACCACAGCAGCTCGAGATCGGGGGCCCGCATACCCCTCAGGGTACTTCGGGGGTCGGGATCATCGGCTGGAGGCGGGCGAGCCGCCGGTCAGGCGACGGTCCAGGAGTCACTGCCCAGCAGCAGCTGAGACAGTTCCTGCTCGTTCGCCGGCTCGGCGGCCGGGGCGGTGCGACCGAACACGGGCCGCTCCACGTCGCGGAAGATCCCGATCGGCGTCGGCCCGGTCGGGTCCTCGGCGAGCCTGGCCAGCGAGAACGCCAGCCCGGGGTCTGGCCGGTGCGGGTCGTGCACGATCAGCGCGTCCTCGCCGACGTCGGCCACCGGCACGATCTCCAGACCGCCGTCGGGGGCCCGCGCGACGCCGCGCTCGCCTTCGACGCCGAAGCGGATCGGCTTGCCGGCCTCCAGGCGGATCTGGTTGGCGTCCTTGACGTCCTTCTCGGTCAGCGCCGCGAACGCGGCGTCGTTGAACACCGGGCAGTTCTGGTAGATCTCGACCAGCGATGCGCCCTCGTGAGTGGCGGCCGCGCGGAGCACCTCGGTCAGGTGCTTGCGGTCGCGGTCGATCGTCCGCGCCACGAACGACGCCTCGGCGCCGAGCGCCAACGCAACCGGGTTGAACGGGTAGTCGGCGACGCCGAACGGCGTCGACTTTGTGATCTTGCCCAGCTCAGACGTGGGCGATGCCTGGCCCTTGGTGAGCCCGTAGATCTGGTTGTTGAACAGCAGGATCTTGACCGGGACGTTGCGACGCAGCGCGTGGATCAGGTGGTTGCCGCCGATCGACAGCGCGTCGCCGTCGCCACTGACCACCCAGATCGACAGGTCGGCCCGGGTCGACGCCAGCCCGGTGGCCAGCGCGGGCGCGCGCCCGTGGATGCCGTGCATCCCGTAGGTGTTCATGTAGTAGGCGAACCGCCCGGCGCAACCGATCCCGGTGATGAACACGATCCGTTCCGGCGGGATCTCGAGCTCGGGCATGAACTGCTGGACCGCCGACAGCACCGCGTAGTCCCCACAGCCCGGGCACCACCGCGTCTCCTGATCTGACTGGAAGTCGGCCTTGGTCAGCGGCTCGCCGCCACCGTTGGCATGCCCGTTGGTGACGACGCTCACTGGCGCTCCTCGATCTCGCGCTCGATCTCCGACGCGTACAACGGCAGCCCCTGCACCTTGGTGAACGACTCGACGTCGACCAGGTAGCGGGCGCGCAGGATCTGCGCCAGCTGGCCCGAGTTCAGCTCCGGCACGAGCACCCGGTCAAATGACCGCAGCACATCCCCGGTGTTCTCGGGAAGCGGGTTGAGGTGGCGCAGCTGCGCGGACGCGACCTTGTGGCCCCCCAGCCGAGCCCGGCGTACCCCGGCGCGGATCGCGCCCTCGCTCGAGCCCCAGCCGAGCACCAGCAGCGTCGCTCCCGGCTCGGAGTCGACAACCAGCGGCGGAACCTCGATCCCAGCGACCTTGGCCGCACGCAGGTCGGTCATCCGCTGGTGGTTAGCGCCGTCATAGGAGATGTTGCCCGACCCGTCGGTCTTCTCCAGACCGCCGATCCGGTGCTGAAGCCCAGGGGTGCCGGGGATCGCCCACGGTCGCGCGTGGTCCTCGTCGCGGCTGTAGGGCAGGAAATCGTCGGCGGCGTGCGCATCGGCGGTCGCGAAGCCCGGGTCGATCGCCGGCAGGTCGCCGACCGACGGCACCATCCACGGCTCAGACGAGGAAGCCAGGAACGTGTCTGAGAGCAGGATCACCGGCGTCCGGTAGCGGATCGCGATCGATGCCGCCTCGAACGCCGCGTCGAAGCAGTTGCCGGGCGTGCTCGGCGCGATCACCGGCAGCGGCGACTCGCCGTGGCGACCGTACAGCGCCATCAGCAGGTCGGACTGCTCGGTCTTGGTCGGCATCCCGGTCGATGGTCCGGCGCGCTGGACGTCGACGATCAGCATCGGCAGCTCGAGCATCACCGCCAACCCGATCGTCTCGGCCTTCAAGTCCATGCCGGGGCCGCTGGTCGCGGTCACCCCCAGCCGGCCGCCGAACGCGGCGCCCAGCGCCATCCCGGCGGCCGCGATCTCGTCCTCGGCCTGAATCGTGCGCACCCCGAACTCGGCGTGGCGCGAGAGCTCATGCAGCAGCTCCGATGCCGGGGTGATCGGGTAGCTGGCCAGCAGCAGCGGCAGCTTGCTGCGGACGCTCGCGGCGATCAGCCCGAGCGACAACGCGGTGGTGCCGTTGACGTTGCGGTAGGTGCCGGGGGTGACGTCGGTGGCCCGGTTGACCCGGTACTGGACGTCAAGCAGCTCGGTCGTCTCGCCGAACGACCAGCCGGCGTTGAACGCGGCGAGGTTGGCCTGGGCGACCGCGGGCCGGCTGGAGAACTTCTGCTCGATCCACTTCTGGGTGACGTCGGTGGGCCGGCCATACAGCCACGACAGCACGCCGAGGGCGAACAGGTTCTTGGCGCGGCCGGCGTCGCGCGTGGACGCCTCATCGATCCCTTCGACCGCCTTCGTGGTCAGCGTCGTCATCGGGATCCGGTGCACGCGGTAGGCCGACAGCGACCCGTCCTCGAGCGGGTTCTCGGCGTAACCCGCCTTCTCCAGGTTGCGCTTGGAGAACGCGTCCTCGTTGACGATGATCGTCGCGCCACGCTCGAGCTCGGGCAGGTTCGCCTTCAGCGCCGCGGGATTCATCGCCACCAGCACGTTCGGGGCGTCGCCGGGGGTCAGGATGTCGCGCGAGGCGAAGTGGATCTGGAAGGCCGAGACGCCGGCCAGGGTGCCCGCCGGTGCCCGGATCTCGGCGGGGAAGTTCGGAAGCGTCGCGAGGTCGTTGCCGAGCACCGCGGTCGCGTCGGTGAACCGGCTCCCGGCAAGCTGCATCCCGTCGCCGGAGTCCCCCGCGAAGCGGACCACTACCCGCTCGCGCTCCTCGATTGCCTTGCTCATGTGGTCCGTGGCAGTTGCGCCTGGCTCACCTGGAGATCAATTGTAAAGAGGTTCGGGGACGGGCACTTATCCGAGGTCAGTTGCGTGCATCGCTGCTGTCGACGTTCCAGTAGCGGACCACCTCGGCACGCCGTCCGTCGCCGGTCGGGGCCGGGCTCAGCCCGAACCGGGCGATCGTGCGCTGGCCGCCCTCATAGTCGCCGTAGAGCACGTCGACCAGGACCCGCTCCCCCGCGCTCTCGGCCGCCCGCAGCAACTCGTGATAGGGGTCGCCGCGGTCGCGCACCGCCCCCTGCCAGAAGCCGGTGTCGCCGGCTGGGATGTACAGGTCGCGCTGCTGGCGGCGGAAGTCGTGCGAGCGGCGGCGCCTCGTTGCCGGTCCGCTCGGTCACCTGGGCGCGCCAGCCGTGGATGATCGCCAGCCCGCTACCGCCGTTGCGCAGCGCCATCGCCATGTACACCCTGTCGCTGTGGACCTCGAGCGCCCCAGCATGGCCACCGACGCGCAGCGTGACCGCGTCGCCGAACCGGACGGACTCCTCGGGGTCGTCGTCGCGGGACGGGACCAGCACCGGCCGCAGGCCGGCCAGCAGCGTGCGCTCCGCGACGCGCGCGGAGCGGTTCGCACTCTTGACCGCGCTGAACGTCGCGACCGCGAGCACCAGCGTGCCGCCGGCCGTAGCCAGCGCCGAGATCGTGACCCAATCCGCCATCGACGCGATCCTAGCCAGCCGTTTGGCGCCACCAAGCCGCCCCGGATCTCAGCCCGTGACGATGCGTTGGCCACCCGTTGCGCGGGACGCCGTCGCGGTGTTGTCAGCCGGGGCCTTGACGCCCCGGCGAGGACCTAGAGCTTTTCGACGTTGATCGCCTTCGGGCCCTTCGGTCCGGCTTCCTCCTCGTAGGACACCTTGGCGCCCTCCGCGAGTGAGCGGTAGCCGTCGACGTTGATGTTCGAGTGGTGGACGAATAGGTCCCGGCTGCCCTCATCGGGCGTGATGAAGCCGAACCCCTTCTCGTCGCTGAACCACTTGACTGTTCCGGTTGGCATCTGGAGAACTCCTCCGTAGCGTGCTGTGCTGCTGGCGGAGAATCTGTTCTCACGTACCCCGCGGGCCTGCACCAGCTGTCACCGCCCGACCTTTCGAACGGCCTTACGGCGGGGAAGGTATCACGGGGGTCCGGCGTCAGGAAGCTTGGTTCGCGGGGCCTAGTCTGCATGCTTACCCCATGGAAGACCCGATGCCACTTGGCCGCGGCGCCTCGATCCCACTGCGCGAGATCGAGCTCCGAGCGTCCCGTTCGTCGGGTCCCGGAGGCCAGCACGCGAACGTCACCGCCTCGCGGATCGAGGCGGTGTTCGACGTCGAGGAGTCGGGGTCGCTGAGCGATGAGCAGAAGCGCCGCGTGATCGCCCGGCTGGGCCCGCGAGTGGTTGCGGTAGCCCAGGACGAGCGCAGCCAGGCTCGCAACCGCGAGCTCGCGCTCGAGCGGCTGCAGGGCCGTCTCACCGCCGCGCTGGCCGTGCCGCGCCCGCGTCGCGCCACCCGCCCGACCGCCGCCTCCGAGCAGCGTCGCCTGGACGACAAGCGCCGCCAGGCCGCCCGCAAGCGCGACCGGCGGGCCCCGGGGAACGACGACTAGGAAACCGGGCGGCCGGTGGACCCGGCGCTGGACGGGGCCGGCGGACCGGGGACCGCGGCTGGATCACCGCCGGGTCGCGAGAGGCGTGCATAACGCGACAAACTCGACGCGCGAACGCGCGGTGAACAGCCTCTACGCGCGTGCGCGCGTGAGACCAACCGCACACAGGGCCCGCCCGACCCCCGCACTACCCTCAAATGCATGCGCTGGTTGGTCGATGGCATGAACGTGATCGGGACCCGACCGGATGCCTGGTGGAAGGACCGCGACGCGGCGATGCTCCGGCTCGTCGACCAGCTCGAGCGGTGGGCCGTCGACGACGGCGAGGATGTGACGGTCGTGTTCGAGCGGCCGCCGTCGCCGCCGATCCGCTCGACCGTGATCGACGTCGCCCACGCCCCCAAGCCCAAGCGCAACGCGGCCGACGACGAGATCGTCCGCCGCCTGCGCGCCGACCCCAACCCCGGCGCCGTGCGCGTCGTCACCTCCGATCGCTGGCTCGCCGACCGCGTCTATGCGGCCGGCGCGAGCGTCGAGGGCGCCAACTCGTTCCGCACTCGACTGGAGACGATCTGAGCGCCGATGCCGCAGGTCTTCCGAGGCACTTATGCGTGCTTGCCACAATCAGTGATATGAGCGACCAGCCTGCTCAGCGCGACGCCCCGCCGCGGGAGCGATCAAAGCCCCCCAACCCGCCGCTGCCCGGCTGGAAGGTCACCCCCGCGCCGGATGGCCGCGGGCCAAAGCCGAACCAGCCTCAGCGCCCGCGGCGCACCTCGCGCTGGTGGATCGTCGGGCTGGTGGTCGTGCTGCTCGGGCTGAACCTGTGGATCTCCTCGCAGGCGCTCAAGCCCAACGCCCGGGTCCGGATCCCGTACAGCCCCACGTTCCTGACCCAGGTTCAGGACAACAACGTCAAGGAGATCTCCTCCACGGGCGACTCGATCCAGGGCGACGTTCAACAAGGCGGTCAAGTACCCGGCCAACGACCAGAGCGCCACCGCTACCGCCAACTTCTCCACCCAGGTCCCGTCGTTCGCCGACAACTCGGCGCTGTCGAAGCTGCTGCAGGACCACAACGTCACGATCGACGCCAAGTCGCCCGACGCGGGCCCGTCGTTCTTGACCAGCCTGATCTTCGGGTTCGGGCCCACGATCCTGCTGGTCGCGCTGTTCATCTTCCTGATGCGCCGGCGCTGCGGGCGGCGGCCGGCGCCGGCGGGCTGATGTCGTTCGGCCGTTCGCGTGCCCGCCGGGTCGAGGCCGACGACCAGCAGGTCACGTTCGCCGACGTCGCCGGGATCGACGAGGCCAAGGAAGAGCTGACCGAGATCGTCGACTTCCTGAAGAACCCCGACAAGTACCTGAGGCTCGGCGGCCGCATCCCTCGCGGCGTGCTGCTCAGCGGCGCGCCCGGCACCGGCAAGACGCTGCTGGCGCGCGCGGTCGCCGGCGAGGCCGGCGTCCCGTTCTTCCAGATGTCGGCCTCGGAGTTCGTCGAGATGATCGTCGGCGTCGGCGCCTCGCGCGTGCGCGACCTGTTCCAGCAGGCCAAGGCGGCCGCCCCCGCGATCATCTTCATCGACGAGCTCGACGCGATCGGCCGCTCGCGCTCGGCCGGCGGCCCCAACATCTCCGGCGGCCACGACGAGCGCGAGCAGACGCTGAACCAGATCCTGACCGAGATGGACGGGTTCGACGCTCGCAGCGGCGTGATCGTGCTCGCCGCCACCAACCGGCCCGAGATCCTCGACCCAGCGCTGCTGCGCCCCGGTCGGTTCGACCGCCGGGTGTCGGTGCAGCCGCCCGACCGCGCTGGGCCGCGAGGCGATCCTCCGCGTCCACACCCGCTCGGTGCCGCTGTCGCCGAGCGTCGACCTGGGCTCGCTGGCCTCCTCGACGCCGGGGATGGTCGGCGCCGACCTCGCCAACCTGGTCAACGAGGCGGCGCTGCTGGCCGCGCAAGCGAAACCACGAGCAGGTGGCCCCCCAGGATCTGACCGACGCGCTCGAGCGGATCGTGCTCGGCGCCGAGCGCAAGGTGATGCTGTCCGAGGACGACCGCCGCCGCACCGCCTACCACGAGGCCGGTCACGCGATCGTCGGGATGCTGACCCCGGGCGCGCGACCCGGTCCGCAAGGTCTCGATCATCCCGCGCGGACAGGCGCTCGGCGTGACCTTCTCGGCCCCCGACGCCGACCGCTTCAACTTCGATCAGCAGTACCTGCTGGCCCAGATCAAGGTCGCGCTCGGCGGCCGCGCAGCCGAGGAGATCGTGTTCGGCGACCTGACCACCGGCGCCGAGTCCGACATCCAGCAGCTGACCCGGATCGCCCGCCACATGGTCGGCCGCTGGGGCATGAGCCGCGCGATCGGGCCGATCGCGGTGCTCCCGCGCGACGGGATGGGCCCGCTGCTGCCCGGCGCCTCCGAGACCTCGGAGGCGACCCAGCGGCTGGTCGACGAGGAGGTCAGGCGGATCGTCGAGTCCGCCCACGCCGAGGTCTCGACCTGCTTCGCAGCCATCGCGAGAACCTCGACTCGCTGGTCGCCGGCACTGCTCGAGCACGAGACGCTCGACGAGGCCGACGCGTATGCGGCCGCGGGCTTGCCCCGCAACCAGCTGGCGAGGCCCGAGCCGGTCGCGCCCGGGGTGCTGTAGCGAACGAACTACAGCGGCTGGCGCCCGGCGAAACCCGCATCGGGCGCGTGCCAGTAGCCGATCTCCTCCTCGTCGAGCAGCCAGCACAGGTAGATCTCCTCGCCGTCGCGCAGCGCGGGGAAGTCGATCAGGCCGCGGTCGACGTCGCGCACGACCACGTCGACGGCCTCGAGCTCGGAGAACGCGCGGCTGAGCTCGACCAGCGCCGTCGCCACCTCGCGGCCGGGGTAGGTGCCGCCCGCGCCGGGGTCCAGGCACGCCAATCCCTCGCGTACGCGGCCGCCGAGCCTGACCAGCTCGACCTGTGCCTCGCGGATCCAGCGAACCCGGTCGGCGACCCAGCCGCGAACCGCGCTGGCCTGCTCGAGCGTGTAGTGGCGCTGGTGGCGCATTCCCCGGGTGTCGCCGGCTTGCCTGGGCCGAGAGGGCTAGTCTCCCAGCCGGGTCATCCGTGCCAGCGCCTGGTGGCATTCCACGACGCGCTGCTTGACGGGGTCATCGTCTTCGCGGTCGTGCACCAGATCCCAGGTGCGGTCGGCTACATCTCGGGCGTTCTCGGGCGTCGCGGTCTCCCACAGCCGGTCGACCAGCTTGAGCTCGAAGCTCTGAATCTGGTCGGCCGGATCGCCGGGCGCAAGCTTGGGCAGCGGCTCTCCGGTCGCCTCTCGCCACATCCCGGTGGCGACGAGCAGACGGTTTCGCAACGTGATCTGATCCATCCCGGCCATCATCCTAGACAGGCCGGTAGCCGGGAGCCAAGCGGGTACTGATTTACCCGCTATTGCCCAAGCTTCTCGTGAATCTCCGACACGATTGACGTGAACTTCGAGCTCGCGTCGGTGGTGGCCGACACCAGCATGTCTCCCGCTCGCAGCGCGCCGTCAGGGGCGACCGCCTCGCGCGCGGCCTGGGTCAGCCGCACCCGGTAAGCCCGCACGAGCGACACCAGGCGCGCGTGCTCTCCGGCGACCGCGTCGGGAGGTCTGATCGCCGCCAGGTCATCGCCGAGGCGGCCGATCGCCGACCCCAGCAACCCGATCGAGCGCGCCAGCTGCGCCGGGGTGCGAGGACGGCTGGGGATCGCGCGCTCGGCGACCGCGAGCCGATTCTGCTCGCGCCGCAGCGACGCCAGGTAGGCCGCCGGGTCGGTCGCGTCCGAGCCGGTTGTAGCGGTCGTCGACTTGGAGTCGTCGCGGAGCGACGAGGTCCCGTGGCAGCCGGCCACCCCGGCGCCGATCACCGTAACCGCGATCAGACTCAGTACGTGCGCGCGAGCGGGCATGCCCTACCCGATCGCCGGCAGCTTCTGGCGCAGGCTCTCCAGCGGCGCGAACAGGTCGCCCTGGTCGGCGACCCGCTCGAGCACCTGCTCGGTCTCGAACGTCAGCAGCTCGGGGTCGCGCTCCTCCAGGCAGCCCGTCACCTCATCCCAGCTGACCGGAGTCGACACCGTGGGACGCTCGCGCGCGCGTACCGAGTACACGGTCACGGTCGTCTTGTGGTCGTCGTTCTGGCTCCAGTCGACCAGCACCTTGCCCTTGCGCAGTTGCTTGGTCATCCGCGAGACGACGAGCTCGGGCATCCGGGCTTCGAGCAGCTCGGCGATCCGTCGTGCGAACGGCTTGGTCTGGGCGTAGTCGACCGGCGTGTTGAGCGGCAGATACACCTGCATGCCCTTGGAGCCGGACGTCTTGATGAAGCTCTCGAGCCCGATCTGCTCGAACAACCCGCGCAGCACCAGTCCGACTCGGCAGCATTCGACGATCCCGGCGGGCGCGCCCGGATCGAGGTCGAACACCAGCATCGTCGGCTGCTGCGGGCCGGACGCGAACGCCAGCGACGTATGCAGCTCGACGTCGGCCAGGTTGCCGAGCCACACCAGCGTCGCCCGGTCCTGGGCCAGCGTGTAGTCGACCCCGCCGATCCGCTCGGTCTGCACCCACTCAGGCCGGTGCGAGGGCGACTGCTTCTCGTAGAAGTACTTGGCGTCGACGCCGTTGGGGTAGCGCTTGAGCGTCAGCGGACGATCGCGCAGGTGCGGCAGCACCGCGGGGGCCACGCGGGCGTAATAGGCGATCAGGTCGCCCTTGGTGAAGCCAGTCTCTCCGAACAGCACCTTGGTCCAGTTGGTGATCTTCAGCGTGCGCCCGTCGACGACCACCGACAGCGCTCCCTCGGGCAGGCGCTCGACCTCGTCGAACAGCGCCTCAGGCGAGGCGGGGTCGACGCCGGCCGCGCGATCTGGTCCGGCCGTCGTGTCCCCGGCCGGGGGTTCGCCGTCGGCGCGCTCCAGCACCACTTCGCGCGCCGGCTTGTCGTCGCGAAACCCCTTGAACGAGGGGGCTCGCATGACGCCGTCGCCGGTCCACTCCCGAAACTCGATCTCGGCGACCACCTCGGGTTCGACGAACACCGCTTCGCGCGGGAGCTTCGGTGCCGAGCCAAACCCGCTGTCGGACCGGCGCAACGGCCCCAGCCGGTCACCAAGCTCGCCCAGCGTCCGCTCGGTGAAACCGGTGCCGACGCGCCCGGCGTAGACGAACTCGCCGTCGCGGAAGTAGCCCATCAGCAGCGCGCCGATCCGTTTGCTGCGCCGCCCCTCCCCCGGGATCCAGCCGCCGATTACGAGCTCCTGCCGGCGGGTGTGCTTGATCTTCAGCCAGGCCCCGTTGCGCTTTCCGGGCTCATAGCGCGAGTTCAGGCGCTTGGCGATCACGCCCTCGAGGCCCTGGGACCGCGTCGCCTCCAGCAGGGCCGTGCCCTGGTCCGGACGCGCCGTCGGCACCCGCCAGGCGGCGCCGCCGAGCTCCAGCGCCTCCAGCGCCTCGCGCCGCTCCCGGTATGGCCGCTCCATCAGCGAGTGGCCATCCAGGTACAAGAGATCGAAGATCGCGTAGACGACCGGCGTGCTCGCCGCCAGCCGGCGGACGGAGTTCGGCGAGGTCACGTGCATCCGCCGCTGCAGCCGCTCGAAGCTCGGCTTCGGGTGGGCGGGGTCCGAATAGTCGAACGCGACGATCTCCCCGTCGAGCACCGCCTCGTGCATCCCCAGCTGCGTCACCAGACCGCGGACCTCGGGGTAGGCGGCGGTCACGTCGTTGAGGTTGCGGCTCTCCAGCCGCAACCTGCCGGGTTGCACGTAGGCGATCGCGCGTACCCCGTCCCACTTGACCTCGAACGACCACCCCCGCTGAGGCTCGGGCAGCCGGTCGTCGGCGCGGGCCATCATCGGCACGATCCGCTCGGGGATCGGCTCCCGGTCGGGATCGTCCGGCGGATCCATCCGGTGGATCATCCAGTCCTGCTTGGCCGACTCGTCGCGCCCGATCGGGAACAGCCCGTAGCGGCCGTTGAGGCGCTCGCCGTGGAACGTGATTTCGACCTTGCGCGGCTCCCATTTGTGCAGCTCGTAGGTGCCGGCGTCCCAGATCGTCATCGTGCCGGCGCCGTACTGGCCCTTCGGGATCTCGCCGTGGAAGTCGATGTACTCGAGCGGATGATCCTCGGTGCGGACCGCGAGCCGGTTATCGGCCGGGTCAGGCGGGATCCCGTTGGGAATCGCCCACGACGCCAGCACGCCGTCGTGCTCGAGCCGCAGATCCCAGTGCAGCCGGGTCGCAGCGTGCTGCTGGACCACGAACCGCCCGTCGTCGGCGCCGTCGCGCGCGGAGCCCTCATCGCCGGCGGGCTCAGGAGTCTCGGCGAAGTCGCGCTTGGAGTGGTAGCGACTGAGGGACATGCCGATGATGATGGCCCATCGGCCGCTAGATGGCTGATTCTGCGGCCGCGTGGGGGCCGGGGGATTCGGGGATCAAGCCGGTCAAGGACGCAGGGCGAAGCCAATACTGGAGGTATTGGCGAGCCCGAGGACGCCGATCCGGCGCCGATCATCCGGATTCATCCGGCACGCGCGGCTGTGGAATCAGCCATCTCATGGTGGAGATACGCTAGGTCTCACAGCCACCGTTCCGCGGCGGCGAGAGACCACGTGACGATCGGCTTCTTCGGCAACTTTTACGTGCAACCGCCAAACTTTTCGACATGGCTCGCGTCCTCGTAGTCGATGACGAGCCCGCCGTCCGGCGGGCACTCGAGCGCGCGCTCAGACTCGACAGCTACGACGTCGAGCTCGCCGAGGACGGCGAGCAGGCGCTGGACCACCAGGCCCGCTCCCCCGCCGACGCGATCATCCTCGACGTGATGATGCCCCGCCTCGACGGCCTCGAGGTGTGCCGGCGGATGCGCAAAGCGGGCGACCGGACGCCGATCCTGATGTTGACCGCCCGCGATGCGATCGACGATCGGGTCGAGGGGCTGGACGTCGGGGCCGACGACTACCTGGTCAAGCCCTTCGCGCTGCGGGAGCTGCAGGCGCGGCTACGGGCGCTGCTGCGCCGTTCCGGCGACGGCGCCGACGGCGAGGTGTTGACCTACGGCGACCTGGTGCTGGACCCGGTTGCGCACGAGGTCAAGCGCTCAGAGCGCGTGATCGAGCTCTCCAAGACCGAGTTCCTGCTGCTGGAGCTGTTCATGCGACATCCCCGCCAGGTGCTCACGCGCTCGACGATCTTCGAGCACGTCTGGGGTTACGACTTCGGGCCGACCTCCAACGCGCTCGGCGTGTACATGGGCTACCTGCGCCGTAAGACCGAGGCCGGCGGCGAGCCGCGGCTCCTGCACACGGTCAGGGGCGTCGGCTACGTCCTGCGGGACTGACGGGGGTGACGATGCCCTACGCCGCAGACTGTCTTACGTAGCCGCCGCCGTCGTCGCCATCGCGATCATCCTGGTCGCGGCGTCTGTTACTGGGTGGTGCGCCACCAGCTGCGCGGCCAGGTCGACAACGCGCTGCAGGCGCAGGCCGGTCGCGATCGAGCACGGGCAGCTCGGCGCTCTGAACCAGCAGCTGCCCGGGATCCCGGCGAATGCGGGCGGCCCGACTCCGTACTGGCAGGTGGTCGCTCGGACGGCGACCGGTCCAGCGCAGGCGGTGATCGACGCTCCCGATCGACTCGCACGTGCGGCGCAGGTCGCCACCGGCGACGGCGGCCGTACCTGACCGACGTCTCACGTCGGCGGCAGCCACCTCCGCGAGCTGGTCGTTCGCCGGTCGGGTCGGGCTTCGACGGCCAGCCCGGTGCCGTCCAGCTCGCGCGGCCGCTGAACGGCGTCGACCACGTCCTGTCGCATCTACGGCTGATCCTGCGCTGCTGTGCGCCGGCGGCGTCGCGCTCGCGTTCGTGCTCGGGCGCCTGGCCGCGCGCCGCGTGCTGGCTCCGCTCGCCGAGGTCGCCCAGACGGCCGAGCACATCTCCGAGACCGAGGACCTGAGCAGCCGCATTCACGTCCACACCGACGACGAGGTCGGCCAGCTGGCGACGCGCTTCAACGCGATGATCGAGCGGCTGCAGGGGTCGCGCGATGAGCTCGACGAGTCGGTCCGGGCCCAGCGCCAGCTGGTCGCGGACGCCTCGCACGAGCTCCGCACACCGATCACGAGCCTGCGCACGAACATCGAGGTGCTGCTCGACTCAGACCGGCTCGATCAGGCGCGACCGCCAGCGGTTGCTGGCCGATGTCGTCGAGCAGACCGAGGAGCTGAGCGCGCTGATCGGAGACCTGATCGAGCTCGCCCGCGGTGACCTGCCGGTCGAGCTCGACGAGGACGTGCGGCTGGACCGGGTGCTCGAAGAGTCACTCACCCGGGCCCGCCGCAACCACCCGGGGATCCGCTTCGAGGCGTCGCTGACGCCGGTGATCGTGCAGGGCGTCCCCGAACGGCTGGGCCGCGTGGCCAACAACCTGCTCGACAACGCGGCTCGGCACTCCCCGTCCGATGGGCTCGTCGAGGTCACGGTCGACCGCGACGGCCTGCGGGTGCGCGACCACGGGACCGGGATCGACGAGGCCGACCTCCCGTACGTGTTCGACCGCTTCTACCGCGGCGCCAACAGCCGCGGACGCCAGGGCACCGGTCTGGGCCTGGCGATCGTGCGCCAGGTCGCGATCCAGCACGGCGGCGACGTCAACGCCACCAACGCTCCGGGCGGCGGTGCCGAGTTCGCGATCATGCTGCCCGTGGTCGCGGCCCAGGACGCGGGGTACGACCCGTTCAGGGCGCCGGCGGGCGGGCGAGGCGAGCCTGTCTCGCCCTCATGAACGCGATCCGCAGCAGCCAGAACAGCACCGCGTAGATCGGGACGATCACGGCCAGCAGCAGCAGCCGCGGGCTTGGCTCCCCGAAGATCGCCACGAACGCGACCTCGGCCGCGACCGCCGGCGCCGCCGCCAGCAGGATCGTGTGCGAGCGATACCCGGAGAAGTGCTCGCGGCCGGTGATCTCGAGCACGCCCAGCGTGCACACCACGATCCCGGCGATCAGCGCCGGGCCGCCGTGCTGGATGATCCCGACGATCAGCCCGACCGCGCCGGCGAAGATCGCGATCTCCGAGATCGGCAGCCCGCCGAACGGGCCCTCGGGCCGCTCGCCGTAGGTTCCGACCGGGTTGCGCGGGCGACGCTGGGGTGAAGGCGCGGGTTCGGCCGGAGCGGCCTGTCGGGTCGAACGCTGCTCGCGTCTCTGAGAGGGCACGGCACGGGGGGCCGTCTCGGGGTTGCGCCGCTTCTTGCGCTTGGACTTCTGGGTGGCCACGGTCGCGGTGAGCATAAACCGCGACGACCCGCGCGGCGACCACTCAGTCCCAGCGGCTACCGCGGTGGCGCAGCGCCCTGAGCTCGCTGACTCCGAACGCGTCGAGCAGCTCGGGCGTCCGGCCGTCCTCGTCGGCCAGCGGCCGCACCGGCAGCGAGGTCTCAAGCACGCCGCCGTGGCCGTCTGGCTGTACCCGCACGACGCGGGCTCCCGAGCGAGAGCCCACGCACTCCTCCAGGCGGGTGCCGGAGAACACCAGCGCCGCCCCGTCGTCGGCCGCGTAGCCGCCGGCCAGCTCGCCCGCCGCGATCGCGTCGCGGAGCACCGGCAGCCGCTCGGGCTCTGAGTCCATGTGCACCGACAGGCTGCCCTCGAGCAGCCCGAGGCCCGACACCGCGGCCGGCGCCCCACCGCTGATGCTGACCCCACCCTCAAACCAGCACATCGCACCGGCGCTCAGGCCCGCCAGCACCACCCCCGACTGCCACGCCGTCCGCATCGCCGCGTCGACGCCGTGCTCGCGCCACACCGCAAGCATGTTGCGCATCGAACCGCCGCCCACGTAGATCGCATCCTGCTCGAGCAGGTGCGCGACCGGGTCGATGCGATCGCGCCCGAGATGGAACAGCGACAGGATCGTCGGCTGGCACGGCCAGTCGCCGAAGCGCTCCTGAAAGCGGGTGATCTGATCGCGCGGGTCGCCGCTGGCGGTCGGCAGGAAGCACAGCTTCGGGACGGTCTTGCCGGTCAGCGCCAGCACCAGCGCGTCGAGCGCGGGCGAACGCTCGTCCATCGTGAACCCGCCGCCACCCATGGCGAGGATCCGGCCCGGTGACTCGGGGCTCAAGCTGCGATGGCGTTGGACTCGGCCACGGATCCAAGATAACTCACGGGCAGCTTGCGCTCGCGCGCTCCCCGCCTCGCATCGGCCGATACGTAGAACGCCCGCGCCTCGGGGCGCGAGGACACGACCCGTTCGAGCTCGGTGCCCACGAAATGCAGGGCCGCGGCATCGCCCGCGCCATAGCCGGACGGCATCCCGTCGGCGATCGCCTCCCGGAACGCGTCGCGGCGGCCTCGCTCCTCGTTGTAATGGACCGCGTTGCTCCACGGCAGGAACCCGAGCGCCTCGATCCGGCGCGCGGGCCCCTCGTGAAAGCCCGACAGCGCGTGCGAAAACCAGCACAGCGAGCCCGCCGAGCCGCCGCACATGACCACCCCTGCCCGCCAGGCCTCGCGTAACGCGACGTCGATCCCGTGCGCGCGCCACGTGCCCAGCAGCGACACCAGGCTGCCGCCACCGACGTACACCAGGTCCTGGGCCAGCAGGTGGGCCAGCGCGTCCCCGACGCCCGTCTCGCGACGGAACAGCGAGATGTGCGACGGCTCGCAGCGCGCGGCCGAGAACGCCCGGTAGAAGCGGACCACGTAGTGGTCGGCGTCACCGCTGGCGGTCGGCAGGAAGCACACCCGCGGGCGAGCCACCCCGGTCAGCGACAGGACGTAGTCGTCGAGCAGCGTGTTGCCCCACTCCATCGAGAAGCCACCGCCGCCGAACGCCACGATCTGGGGAGGTCGTCCGCACATGCGGGCAAGGTACGGCCGCCGCCCGTGGCGGTCTTTGGCCCTCAGGACAACGTGGGCGACGCCGGGTTCGCCCCAGGGACGGAGAGCTAGCCGGCGGGCGCCGACTCTGACGGCGTCGAGGCGTCGTTGAACTCGCGGAACAGGCCGGTGACGACGAATACGGTCTGCTCGGCGATGTCGACGGTGTTGTCGCCGATCCGCTCCAGGCACCGAGCCACGAGGATCATGAACATCGCCCATTCGCGGACCTCGGGGTTGTCGCCGGCATCGACCGCGCGACGGAAGATCTCGCGGTTGAGCCGGTTGATCTCGGCGTCCTGGCGGACCAGGTCCTGGGCCAGGTCGACGTTGCGCGAGGCGAATGCCTCCTTGGACTCGGACACCTGGGAGCGCGCGTACTGCCCCATCCGCTCGATCGCGTCGAGGATGTCCTTGTCCTTGGGCGGCTCGTGGCCCGACAGCGGCACCAGCTTGGCGATGTTCACGCACTGGTCGCCCATCCGCTCGACGCAGCGGATCACCTGCAGTAACGCCGCCACGATCCGCAGATCGGTGGCCACCGGCGCCTGACGGGCCAGCAGCGACAGGATCCCCTGGTGCACCTCGAGGTAGCGGCCGTCGATCCGGTCGTCGTCGGCGACGACCATCCCGGCGAGCTCGACGTCCTGGTAGCTGATCGCCTCGAGCGCGCGATCGAGCTGGCCGATCACGAGGTCCAGGCCACCGAGCGCCTGGTCCTCGAGCTCCTTGAGCGCTTCGCGAAAGGCGTGACGGGTCTCCTGCATGGGCTCTACACACCTATCCGAACTTGCCGGTGACGTAGCGCTCCGTGCGCTCGTCGTTGGGGTTGGTGAAGATGTCGTTGGTGGGGCCGTGCTCGATCAGCTCGCCGTCGAGCAGGAACGCGGTCGTGTCGGCGATCCGCGCGGCCTGCTGCATGTTGTGGGTGACGATCACGATCGTGTAGCGCTGCTTGAGCTCCTCGACCAATTCCTCGATCTTGAGCGTCGACACCGGGTCCAGCGCCGAGGCCGGCTCGTCCATCAGGATCACCTCGGGCTCGACCGCGATCGTCCGCGCGATGCACAGCCGCTGCTGCTGGCCGCCCGACAGCCCGATCCCGGGCTCGGACAGGCGGTTCTTGACCTCGCCCCACAGGCCGACCGAGCGCAGCGACTGGTGCACGACCTCGCGCATGTTGTCGCGCTTGGTCCCGGTCAGCCGCAGGCCCGCCGCGACGTTGTCGAAGATCGACATCGTCGGGAATGGGTTGGGCTTCTGGAACACCATCCCGATCGCGCGGCGCACCGCGGTCACGTCGACCTTGGGGTCATACACATCGAGGTCGTCGAGCTTCACGCTGCCCTCGGCCCGCGCCCCGGGGATCTCCTCGTGCATGCGGTTGATGCACCGCACGACGGTCGACTTACCCGACCCCGAGGGGCCGATCAGCGCTGTGACCTCGTTGGCCCGGAAGTTGATGCTGATGCCCTTGATCGACTCCTGAGCCCCGTAGTAGGCGTGCAGGTCGGACACCTGCACCGAGTGCGCCTGGCGCTTGCGCTCCGCCACCGACGGCGCGTCCGGCTCGCTCGTGGCCTGCGCCGAGGGCGCCGGCTGCTGGGCCGGCGCCGAGGAGTCCGGCGGCTGTTCGGAGGGCTGTTCGGCGGAGGACACTTCGGTGGGACGCTGGTCCTGGGTGAGTTCCGGCTCCATCATGCCACTCGGCTCCTTCTCGAAGCGGCGCGTGCGATCAGGTTGAGGATCAGGATCATCAGCACGAGCGTAAGCGCGGCGCCCCAAGCTCGTGTGACCACCTCGCTACGCGGCGACTGGATGTCGTTGTAGATCTGGATCGGAAGCGTGTTCATCGTCTGACCCAGGTTGAACGTCAGCGATTCGGCCACCGCGACGGTGAACAGCAGCGGCGCGGTCTCCCCGGCTCCGCGAGCCACCGCGAGCAGACCGCCGGTGACCAGCCCCGACAGCGACGTCGGCAGCACCACCCTCGAGACCACGCGCCAGCGCGGGGCCCCCAGCGCGAGCGCCGCTTCCCGCAGGCTCTGCGGCACCAGCAGCAGCACCACCTCGGACGAGCGCACGACCACCGGCAGCATCAGCAGCGCCAGCGCGACCGACCCCTTCCACGCGGTGAACGTGCCGCCGACCCTGCCGAGCACCAGCACGATGTAGATGAACAGGCCGAACACGATCGACGGGACGCCGGTCATCACGTCGACGAAGTAGCGGACGAGATTGGCGAACCACGAGTCCTTTCCGTACTCGGTCAGGTACAGCGCCACGCCGATCCCGATCGGGATCGAGATCACCGACGCCAGCGCGACGATCTCGATCGTGCCCAGGATCGCACTGCGGGCTCCCCCCGGGTAGCCGAGGAAGTTGCCGTTGGGGTCGGTCGTGAAGAAGTTCCCGCTCCACGCGCTCAGTCCCTTGTGGAACAAGTAGTAGAGGACCAGCACCAGCGGCACGAGCGCGACCAGCGTGGCCACGCCCATCAGCCCGCGCATGAGCTTGTCGGTCAGGCGACGCCGGCCGCTGATCGCCGCAAGCGTGGTCATGCCGGTGCCGCGTCAGTGACAGTTACGCCGCCGGCCATCGCGTCTCCGGCCGGGCGCCTGCGACCCGGGGACCTGACCACGAACCGGCGGGCGATGATGTTGACCAGCAGCGTCAGCACGAACAGGACCAGCCCGGCGGCGAACAGCGCCGAGCGGTACACCGGCGTCGACGCCGCTTCGCCGAACTCGTTGGCGATCACGGCCGCCAGCGTGTATCCCTGGGCGAACAGCGAATCGGTCAGCTTCGGCGAGTCGCCGATCACCAGCACGACCGCGATCGTCTCGCCGATCGCGCGGCCGAGCCCGAGCATCGCTCCGCCGGTGATCCCGGCCCGCGAGTACGGAAGTACCGCCATCCGGATCATCTCCCACCGAGTGGCGCCCAGCGCAAGCGCCGCTTCCTTGTCCGCAGACGGCACCGTGGCGATCACCTCGCGGGAGATCGCCGACACGATCGGCAGGATCATGATCGCCAGGATCAGCCCGCCGATGAAGTAGCTGGGGCCGGCGACAGAGCCGCCGACGAACGGCAGGAACGAGAACGTGTTCGAGAGCCCCTGCTGGAAGCCCTTGAGGTGCGGGATCAGCACGAACACGCCCCACAGCCCGTAGACGACCGATGGAACCGCGGCCAGCAGGTCGACCAGGATCGCCAGCGGGCCGCGCGCCCGCCGGGGGCACAGCTCGGTGAGGAACAGCGCCGTGGCCAGCGCGATCGGGACGCCGATGATCAGCGCGATCGCCGACGTGATCAACGTGCCCAACACCAGCGCCCACGCGCCGAACGTACAGGCACCGTTGCCGGAGGTGGCGCACGACGCGTGCTGCTGAAGCTGGGACACGTCCCAGTTCTCGCGCGCGAAGAAGTGGAAGAAGCCGATGTTGCCGAACGCGGTCGAGGACTGCCCGATCAGGCGCACGAAGAAGTACCCGATCAGGATCAGCACCCCAACGGCCAGCGCGCTCAGCCCGAACTGAAGCAGGCGGTCCGGAAGACGGTGCAGCGGCGACCGCTCGAGAATCGAGCGGCCACCGCTGACCGATGTGACGCTTGCTTCCACCTAACCGACTGCTAGGACAGCGGCGAGCCGTTGCAGGTGAGCTGGTTGAGCTGCGCCTTGGCCTTCGACAGCAGCCCCGAGGGCAGCGGCGCGTAGAACAGCTTGTTGAGCACCGACTGGCCGGCGCCCAGCCCATAGGTGAAGAACTTCTTCACGCCCGACGCCGCGCTCTTCGAGATGCCCGCCTTGCACATGTCCTTGTAGGTGATCAGGAACGTCTGGGACACGATCGGATAGGCCGCCGGGTTGGGCGAGTTGATCGTGCTGATCGCCAGGTCCGGCGGGACCTTGATGCCCTCGGCGGCGGCCGACGAGGCGGCCAGCGATGGCGCAACGTACTTGCCCGAGCTGTTCTTCAGCGAGGCGTAGGTGAAGCCGTTCTGCAGCGCGTAGGCCTGCTCGACGTAGCCGACTGCGCCGGCGGTCTGCTTGACCGCTGCGGCGACGCCGGAGTTGCCCTTGGCGCCGGTGCCGGTCGGCCACTTGACGATCTTGTCGGGCTTACCGGCCGCCGCGGTCCACGCCGGGCTGTTGGCCGACAGGAACGTGGTGAATGCCTTCGTGGTGCCGGAGGAGTCAGAACGGTGCACGACCGTGATGTTCGTACTGGGTAGGCTCAGCCCCGGGTTCAGCGACTTGATCGCCGGGTCGTCCCAGGTCTTGATCTTGCCCTGGAAGATGTCGGCGAGCGTCTTACCATCGAGCTTGATTCCGCTCTTGACGCCCGACAGGTTGTAGGAGACGGTGACGGCTCCGAAGCCGATCGGGAACTGGAGGACGGGCCCCTTGCCCTGCGAGACCTCGGACGGCAGCTCCGCCGGGTCGCTGCCCGCGAAGTCGACGGTCGCCGACTGCAGCTGGGCGATTCCTGCGCCCGACCCGACCGCGTTGAAGTTCACGGTCAGGCCCTGGCCCTTGAGCGTCGACCCCCACTGCTGGTAGATCGGGGCCGCGAAGGTCGAGCCGGCGCCATTGATCGTCCCGGAGCCGCCGCCGCTCGAGCCCGACGATCCGGACGTGCTCGAAGAGCTCGAGCCTCCCGACGGCGCCGGTGCGCTCGAACTGTTCGAACTCGATCCACACGCGGCAACCACAATTGCCGCCACGATCGCCATCGCGATCGCGCCAAGACTGCGTTGTCTCACTGGTTCTTCTCCTTAACCGGGTATGCGCCAGAGTCTCGGCGGAACCGGAGTCTCAGTTGTTAATCGGTTGTAAACCGCTGGTTTCGGGTTTGTTCGCGCTCGGCCGACAACCGGTAGCCGAAACCGAAGTGCGTGTGGATGAAACGCCACCCCGGCAGCGCCTCTTCGAGCTTCACGCGCAGCTTGCGCACGTAAACGTCAACCGACCGGTCCCCGGCGCGCATCTCGCGGCCCCACACCAACTGGAACAGCTCTTCGCGAGCCATGATCCGATCCGCCCGCCGGGCCAGCTCGGTGAGCAGCCGCAGCTCGCGGATCGACAGCATCAGCGCTCGCCCGTGCGCGCGGGCGAGATGTTCCTCGGGCAGGATCTCGAGTGGCCCGACCTCGATCACCTCACGGAACGCCCTGTCAGCGGTCGCCGCCATGGGTCAATGCTCCTGACGCGTGGCCACGAACGCGTTACTGACTCGTAACGCCGATGTGAACAACCTGTTATCGGCCGCAACTCGGGCGGCCCGTGGGATTCAGCCGGGGGTCAGCCGGCGAGCGCGGGGTCGAGCTCGGGAGTGGCGTCGACCATGGCTGGCGTGGGCAGCTCGGAGTGGCCGTCGCTCTCGGGAGCAAAACGGTAACCGACCCCGAAATGCGTGTGGATGTAGTTCCAGTGTGGCGAGGCCACGCGCAGCTTCTGGCGCAGCTTGCGCACGAACACGTCGACGGACCGGTCGCCGTGGGCCATCGCGTAACCCCAGACCCGCTCGTAGATCTCCTCGCGGCGCAGCACCCTGTCTGACTGCGCGAGCAGGTTCAGGATCTCGAACTCACGAGCGGTCAGCTCGAGGCTCGCGGTCTCGCTGTAGGCCTGGTACAGGTCGGGACGAACCGTGATCTCGCCAACCTTCAGTGCCGACTCCATCACGGGCATCTCGTTACGTCGATGACGCCTGACGGCCGCCTCGATCACACAGATGAGCTCCTCCGGATGGCACGGCTTCGTGATCCAAGCGTCGGCGCCGAGCCTCAGGCCACGCACCCGCTGGACGACCGACGACGGCCCCGTGCACACGATCACCGACAGGCCCGGGAGCCGCGAGCAGACGCGCTCGAGGTACTCCCAGCTTCCGGGACCAAGCACGGTTACGTCAACGACGAGCGCGTTGAGGCGCATCGCCACGAGCACTTCGGTGGTCACCGGGCTCGCGAGTGCGCGGTGATCCCATCGCAGTGACTCGAGCCGGTTTGCGAGGACCTGCATGAACCCCGGGTCCCGGTCAATCACGGCCACCCGGAGCCGGTTCTGCGAACGCTGCGGAGACTGCGTCTGAGCCTGCGCGTCGCTGATCTCGGCTGCCATGGTGCGCACTCTAAACGACGGTCCAAACGGAGGACCGGAGGGGCTCTCCGGTAACAGGATCTTTACGTGCAAACAGCGGGGAAAGAGCCCGGCGTCCGCTACAAACCCCTAGAGGCGTGTCCGGGCCGCTACGGAGGGCATTGAAGCCGCTGGCGAACGGATGCGCAGTTTCGGACATCATTCACAGGCATGACTTCACTGCACCCACGCGCCCTGGTCCTGCTCGGAGTGATCGCGCTGGCGATCGCCGGCTGCGGATCTTCGAGCAGCAGCTCGACGACGTCGAACACGACGTCCACCAGCTCCCAGGCCGCCGCCGCGAACCGGGCCAAGGCCAACGCCGCGCAGACCGCGGTCGCCAAGCTCGCCGCCGCCGAGCATCCGACGGCCGGCGACTTCCCCTCCGCGCATGGCCGCTCGCTGACCCAGCTCGGCGCGCTCGTGAAGTCCTCGGGCCAGTTCGGGGGTGCCACCGGGACGTTCACCCCGGGCACCGGCCGGGTGGCGTTCGCGGTGAACACGAGCACCGGCGGGTTCGTCTACGCACCGACCGCGATCTACGTGGCCAAGAACCCCAAGAGCCCAGCCCAGGGCCCGTACCTGGCGCCCGCGGATCCGATGGTGGTAGCGCCCCAGTACCGCAGCAAGCAGAACGCCGGTCCCGGCGGGATCAAGGCGATCTATTCGGCCCAGATTCCAGTGCCGCACCCCGGGACCTACACGGTGCTGGCGCTGACCAAGACGTCCAACGGCCTGGTCGGCTCGCCCGGCGAGGTCGCGGTCGCGAAGTCATCGCCGATCCCCAATGTCGGTCAGCGCCCGCCGGCGATCGCCACCGACACCGAGGCGACCGTCCACGGGAACACGGCGCTGCTGACCACCCGGCTGCCGGCCGAGAGCATGCATTCGGTGTCGTTCAAGCAGGTGCTCGGAAAGCGCCCGGTGGCGCTGCTGTTCTCGACGCCCCAGCTATGCATCTCGAAGGTCTGCGGGCCGGTGACCGACATCGCGGTCTCGTTACAGAAGCAGTTCGGCTCGAAGATCGACTTCATCCACCAGGAGGTGTACGTCGACAACCAGCCGACGAAGGGGTTGCGCCCGCAGCTGCAGGCGTTCCACCTGCGGACCGAGCCGTGGCTGTTCACGATCAACAAGCAGGGCGTGATCACGTCGCGGCTCGAGGGCGCGTTCGGGATCAACGAAGTGCGGCAGGCGCTGCAGTCGGCGCTGAAGTAGCGTTGCCGGGCGGTGAGCGCGACCACGCTCAGCGGCAGGATCACGCGCCGTCTGTGGCCGCTGGCGGTGCTGCTCGCACTTGCGCTGGCGCTGGTGACCGCGACGCGGGCGGCGGCTGACGCCGATCCGGCCAGCGACATCCTGCTGGGCAGCCAGGTGTTCTACCCCTATCAGCCGGCGGTGTCGCCGGCCCTGCGCAGCCAGCTGCAGAAGCAGCTCGGCGGCCTGAAGGCCAACGGGATGAACCTGAAGGTCGCGATCATCCAGAGCCCGGTCGATCTCGGAGCGCTGCCGAGCATCTTCGGCAAGCCCCAGCAGTACGCCGAGTTTCTCGATCGGGAGATCTCCTTCCAGAAGCCCCAGCCGCTGCTGGTGGTTATGCCCAACGGGTTCGGTCTCGCCCACGCGGGGCCGACCAGCTCGGTGGCGGGGGTGAAGATCGACAAGGCCCAGAAGTCCAACGGGCTCGCCGCAGCCGCGGTCCAGGCCGTGGACCGGATCGCCAAGGCCAACGGCAAGTCCACCTCCGGCGGTTCGTCGAGCTCGTCGGGGAGCTCGGGCGGCGGGACCTCGCCGGCGATCATCTTCGGGATCCCGATCCTGGTGATCCTGCTTGTGGTGGGCGCGATCTTGGTGCTCCGGCGCCGGGCCGCGGTCCGGGCCTCCGCGCAGGCGCGGTCTCGTCGCGCCCGCGGGCCGCATGCTTAACGTCCCGTTCGAGGCAGCTCGGCCGAACCGTGGGACGTTGGTCACGCCCCACGTGGCGAACGTCCCACGGTGATCGCGGAGGGGCTCGAGTGGGACGTTGGCCACGCGGCGACCGCATCCCTTGACAGCGCGGCACCATCCCGGCTCGCACACGTGAACGCCATCTGATATATCAGTTGCCGACATGAGCTCAGCTCGCCAACCCATCGTCGTGATCGGCGCTGGGATCGTCGGCAACAGCATCGCCTACCACCTCACCCGGCTGGGCGTCACCGACATCACGCTGGTCGACAAGGGCCCGCTGCCGAACCCGGGCGGCTCGACCGGCCACGCCTCGAACTTCATCTTCCCGGTCGACCACTCCAAGGAGATGACCCAGCTGACGCTCGAGAGCATGCGCCAGTACGTCGATCTCGGAGTGTTCGTGGAGAGCGGTGGGATCGAGATCGCCCGCACCCAGGAGCGAATGCAGGAGCTGACCCGGCGGATGGTCTCGGCCGCCGCCTGGGGCATCGAGCCGGTGTCGCTGATCACGCCCGCCGAGGTCAGGCGACTGGTGCCGTTCATCGACGAGTCGTTGATCCAGGGCGGCTTCTACACGCCCGGCGCGGGCGTCGTGGACTCCTTGCGGGCGGGCACGATCATGCGCGAGCGCGCGGTGCAGGCGGGGATGAAGGTCTCGGCCAACACCGAGGTGCTGGGCTTCGACCTCGAGGGCGGCCGGGTGAAGCGCGTCCGCACCAGCCGCGGCGACCTCGACGCCGGCACCGTGGTCATCTGCTGCGGCGTCTGGAGCCCGCTGATCGCCCGGATGGCCGGCGCCTCGATCCCGCTGACCCCGATGGTGCATCAGATGATCGACATCGGCCCGGCGCCCCGGTTCGCCGACGCCAAGGGGATGATCGAGTTCCCGATCGTTCGCGATATGGACGAGAACATGTACGAGCGCCAGGAGGGCACCGGCCTGGAGATCGGGTCCTACGCGCACCGCCCGATCGTGGTCGCACCCCAGGACATCCCCTCGATCGACGAGGCGGCACTGACCCCGACCGAGCTGCCGTTCACCCAGGACGACTTCGAGCCCCAGCTGGAGCTCGCGCTCGAGCTGATGCCCGAGATCGTGGGTGACGAATCCGTCGGCGTGAAGTACGCGATCAACGGCCTGCTGTCGGTCACCGGTGATGGGATGCCGCTGCTCGGCGAGACCCAGGAGGTCAAGGGCCTGTGGTCGGCGGCCGCGGTGTGGATCAAGGAAGGCCCGGGCGTCGGCAAGACCGTCGCCGAGCTGATCGTGCACGGCGACTCCGAGATCGACGTCTATGACTCGAACATCGCGCGGCTGTACTCGCATCAGAAGGCGACCGGCCACGTGGTCGCGCGCGCGTCGGAGGGCTTCAACAAGATGTACGGGATCGTCCACCCCGGCGAGCAGTGGGAGTCAAACCGCCGGGTCCGGCTGTCGCCGTTCTACGACCGAGAGCAGGCGCTCGGCGCGGTGTTCTTCGAGGCCGCCGGCTGGGAGCGCCCCCAGTGGTATGAGTCAAACGCCTCGCTGCTGGAGCAGTACGGCGACCGGGTCACGCGTCGGGAGGCCGAGTGGGACTCGCGCTGGTGGTCGCCGATCATCAACGCCGAGCACCTGGCGCTGCGCGACCACGCCGGGATCGTCGACCTGTCCGCGTTCGCGGTGTTCGACGTCACCGGCCCGGCGGCGCTCGACGTCGTCCAGCGGGTGGCGATGCGCCAGATGGACGTCGCCCGCGGCCGGGTCGTGTACACGCCGCTGCTCACCCCGAGCGGGGGCTTCCGTCAGGACCTGACGATCATGCGCCTGGGCGATGACGAGTTCCGCGTGGTAACCGGCGGCGCCTACGGGATGTCCGATCTCAAGTGGTTCGCCGAGCAGCTTCCCGAAGACGGCTCTGCGCAGCTGAGCGACCTGACCAGCTCCTGGTGCACGCTCGGTCTGTGGGGACCCCGCGCGCGCGACATCCTCGAGAGCGTCACGTCCGACGACGTCTCCCACGACGGCTTCCCGTTCGCCACCGCCCGGACCATCGAGCTCGACACGATCCCGGTGCTGGCCTCTCGGATCTCCTATGTCGGCGATCTCGGCTGGGAGCTGTACGCACCGATCGAGCAGGGCGCGCGGCTGTGGGACGTGCTGATCGAGGCGGGCGGCCCACACGGGTTGCGGCCGGTGGGGATCGGCGTGTATGGGACCACCGGACGGCTCGAGAAGTGCTACCGCGCGTACGGCGCCGAGCTCGACGGCGACTACAACGTCGTCGAAGCCGGTATGGCGTGGGGCAAGGTCAAGGATCAGGAGTTCATCGGCAAGCAGGCGCACGTCGCGCACCGCGCCGCGGACCCAGCGGCGATCCTCTGCACGCTGACAGTCGATGACCACACCTCGGAGTCGGGCGTGAAGCGCTACATGCTCGGCCACGAGCCGATCCTGACGCGCGACGGCAAGGCGCTGACCGACGCCAAGGGCCGCCGCTCGTACGTGACCAGCGCCGGCGCCGGGCCCTCGATCGGCAAGCACATCCTGATGAGCTACCTGCCGCCCGAGCACGCCAACGTCGGCGAGCAGCTCGCCGTCCAGTACATGGGAGAGCGCTATCCCGTGACCGTCCAGACCAACGACTCGACGCCGGTGTTCGATCCCGAGAACGCCCGCGTCCGCTCCTGAACCCCACGCGATGAACATCCTCGTCTGCGTAAAACGCGTTCCGTTGACTGGCGGCAAGATCACGCTCACCGACGACGAGCGGGCGATCCAGACCCGCCATCTCGGATTCACGGTCAGCCCGCACGAGGAGTGCGGCGCCGAGGAGGCGGTGCGGCTGATCGAGCAGCACGGCGGCGCCAGCACCGTACTGACACTCGGGCCGCCCGAGGCCGAGGAGCAGCTGCGCGATCTGATGGCGATCGGCGTCGACAGCGCGATCCACCTGGTCACCGACGGATCCGAGTGGGACCCTCAGGCCACCGCGGCGGCGATCGTCGACGCCGTCAGGCAGCTGCCCGAGCCGCCGGACCTGATCCTGTTCGGCAACGAATCGGCCGACGCCGGCGGCTACCAGGTCGCGATCCGCGTCGCCCACGCCCTGCAGCTCCCCTGCGTGACGGGCGTCAAGGCGATCGCGGTCGACGGCTCGAACGTCCGCTGCGAGCAGGAGGTTCCCGGCGGCCGCGACGTGTACGAGGCTCCGATGCCGTGCGTGGTGACAGTCAAGGAGGGGATCAACCTTCCGCGCTACCCCTCGGTTCCGGGCCGGCTGCGGGCCAAGCGCAAGCCGCTTTCCGCCGACACGCCCGCCCCCACGCCAGCGCGCCTGGAAATGGTCCGCCTGAAGCTTCCATCGGGAACGGCCAAGCAGGCCGAGGTGCTCGGCAACGGACCCGACGCCGCGCCCGCGGTGGTCGAGGTCCTCGAACAGGTGGGCGTGCTGTGACCGTGCTCGCGTACATCGAGGACCCCGCCGACGAACTGTCCCACCAGGCGCTGGCGCTGGCACAGACGATCGACTCCGATGCGGCCGCGATCACCGTGACCGGGGACGCCTACGCTCCCGCGGCCTACGCCGCGACGCTCGCCGCCGCGATTTCGCAGCGCGGCCCGACCGCGGTGGTCGCTCCCGGTAGCGATCGCGGCAACGAGCTGCTCGCGCACGTGGCCGCGATCCTCGACCTCCCGATGGCGGCCAACTGCATCTCGGTGGCGCCGGGAGCTCCCGCCACGGTCACCCGGATCCGCTGGGGCGGCAGCCTGCTCGAGGAGGCACACGTCGACGCCGAGCCCCTGCTACTGACCAGCGCGCCACATGCGATCGCGGGCGCCACGGTGGCCGACGTCGAAACACTGCCGCTCGACCAGGCCGCGCTCGACGCGCCCACGACGGTGAAGCTCAAGGAGCGCAAGCAGGCCGACACCGCCGGCGTGTCGCTGGCCGATGCCGACGTGGTCGTGTCCGGAGGCCGCGGGGTCGGCTCGGCGGAGGCGTTCTCGATCGTCGAGGAGCTGGCGGACCTGCTCGGCGGCGCCGTCGGCTGCTCGCGAGCCGTGACCAGCGCCGGCTGGCGGCCGCACACCGACCAGGTGGGCCAGACCGGCACCAAGATCTCGCCCGAGATCTACATCGCCTGCGGAATCAGCGGCGCCACCCAGCACATGGCCGGCTGTAAGGGCGCGAAGAAGCTGCTGGCGATCAACGAGGACGGCGAGGCGTCGATCTTCGCCAGCGCCGACTACGCGGTGATCGGCGACCTCCACGAGATCCTGCCGGCGATCAGTGCCGAGGTCAGGAAGGCGAGGGGCACATAGTCTCGCCGGCCGCCGCCGTCGCGCTCGCCGCCGCGATCGGCGCCAGCGGCACGCTGTTCACGCGCCGGGTGACCGAGCTGGTGGGGATCGCCCGCAACGCGCAGCCGGTCACCCGCACTGGGGACATCGAGCGACGCGCGCGAAACGAGGCAACGATCGTGCTCGGCCAGCGCAAGCTCCTGCAGCGCCTCGGTCCGGGACTGATGCACGCGTTCATCTTCTGGGGGTTCCTGGTGCTGGCCCCGACGATCCTGATCGCGCTGATCGGAGTCGTGGACAAGGACGCGACGCTCCCCTGGCTCGGTCACCAGGGCTGGTATGCGGCAATGGTCGACCTGTTCTGCCTGCTCGTGCTGATCGGCGTGGCCGCGGGGGTCTATATCCGCAAGATCCAGCGCCCGGGGCGCTTCGAAGGCAGCCACCTCGGCGAAGCCGACGTGATCCTGGCGTTGATCGCCACGATCGTGATCACGCTGCTGCTGTGGCACGCCACCCGGATCGCGCTCGGCCTCAACGAGTGGCCCGCCTCGTGGTCGCCGGTGTCCAAGGCGCTGTCGCACCTGTTCGGCGACAACGAGGCCACCCGCGTGCTCGAGCGCGTGTTCGTGTGGGCGCACGTGCTGACGATCCTCACGTTCCTGGCCTACCTGCCCCGCTCCAAGCACCTGCACATCGCCACCGCCGCGATCAACGTGTGGTTCGGGCGCACCCGGTCCGGTGGCCGCCTGGAGCCGTTGCGGTTCGACGACGAGTCGGTGCCCGAGGACGAGCTCCGGTTCGGCGCCGGCACCGCCACCGACCTGACCTGGAAGCAGGTGCTTGACACCTACTCGTGCACGGAGTGCGGCCGCTGTCAGGACGCCTGCCCGGCCTGGGGCACCGACAAGTCGCTGTCGCCCAAGCTGGTGATCATGGGCCTGCGCGACTACGTGCTCGCCCAGGAGGAGGCCGCGCTGGTCCCCGGCGCGGTGCCCGAGGAGTCGGTGTGGGATTGCGTCACCTGCGGAGCTTGCGTCGAGGCGTGCCCGGTATCGATCGAGCACGTCGACCACATCGTCGATCTGCGCCGCCACCTGGTGATGGTCGAGTCGAGCTTCCCGTCGGAGGCCGAGCCGATGCTCCGCGACGTCGAGCGCTCCTCGAACCCGTGGGGCAAGCCGCAGTCAGAGCGCGCCGACTGGGCGTCCGAGCTCGGGGTCCGGATCCTCGAGCCCGGCGAGCCGGCGCCCGAGTACCTCTACTGGGTTGGTTGCGCGTCCTCGTTCGACGAGCGGGCCCGGCGCACCGCCGAGGCCACCGCCAGGCTGCTGCAGCGGGCCGAGGTCGAGTTCGCGATCCTCGGGCCCCGCGAGAGCTGCACCGGTGACCCCGCGCGGCGGATCGGCAACGAGTACGTGTTCCAGGCGTTCGCCGAGCGCAACGTGCAGACGCTCAACGAGTCCGGCGTCACCAAGATCATCGCCAACTGCCCGCACTGCTTCAACACGCTCGCCAACGAGTACCCGGACTTCGGGGGCAGCTACGAGGTGGTCCACCACACCGAGCTGCTGTCGCGGCTGGTCAAGGAGGGCCGCCTGAAGCCCGCCCGTGACGACAACCTGAGCATCACCTATCACGACTCGTGTTATCTGGCCCGCCACAACGACGTGCTCGACGCCCCCCGCGACCTCGTCGCCGCCGTCGGCGAGCCGATCGAGATGAAGCGCTCGGGCAAGCAGACGTTCTGTTGCGGCGCCGGCGGCGCCCACATGTGGATGGAGGAGCGAGGCAAGCCGATCAACGAGGCGCGGGTCCGCGAGGCCGCCGGGACCGGCGCCGACACGCTCGCGGTGGCGTGCCCGTACTGCACGGTGATGCTCGACGACGGCGTCCAGGGAGCCGGGGAGTCACTGCGGGTAATCGACGTGGCGACGCTGCTCGACGAGTCGACTACTCGCTGAAGCCGTCGCCCGGGACCCTGACCCGATGCCGATCGCCCGACGGCCGTGAGATCAGCTCCGAGGCGAACCGCACCGCCGCAGCCAGCGCGTCGGGCCAATCCAGCCCGTCGCTCAGAGCCCGGATCAGACCGGCGTTGAATGCGTCGCCCGCGCCGGTCGTATCGGTCACCGTCGTGGCCGGGGCCGGCACCGATAGCTCAGCGCCACCGGGACCAACCGCGAGGCATCCGCGCGCGCCGAGCTTCACCACCACCCAGCCTCCCGACACGCCCTGTAGCGACCGAGCCGCCACCAGCGCGTCGCCGGCCGGCACTCCCGCGATCGCGCACGCCTCCGCTTCGTTGGGCAGGAACACGTCGACCGAGGTCAGCAGCGCTCGCAGCTGCGCCCGGGTCTCCGGCGCGAAGTTGTCGGGGTCCCAGGCGGTGTCGAAGTACGTCCGGGCGCCGGCAGCGCCGGCCGCGTCGAGCAGACCCCGTCCCGCCTCGCCCTGCAGCCCGGGCGCAACGAAGTAGTCGCAGAACAGCAGGTGGTCGCAGTCCAGAGCGTCGGGCGGGATCATCGAGGGCCCCCACACCGCGTTGGCGCCCAGGTACGTGAGAAACGTGCGGTCGCGCGCCGGGGACTCGAGCGCAACCGTCAGCCCGCTGGTCTCATCCCCGAGCACCACCAGCTCGCCCGCCAGCCCGAACGGCTCGAGCTGCTCCTGCATCCAGCGCCCGAGCTGATCGTCGCCGATGCACCCGATCAGCCGGACGCGGAGCCCGGCTTCGGCGACCGCCAGCGCCGCGTTGGCCCCGGCGCCGCCCGTGCGCAAGTGCATCTGATCGGCCAGCGACGTACCGCCTGGCACCGGCAGCTCGGTTACCGGGCTCATCAGCACGTCGGCCTGCACACATCCGACCACGGTCACGGCAGGGGACGACGACCCCCGCGCCGAGCTCGCTCCCCCGTCCATCAAGCCACCTTGGTGTCCTGCTGATGCCGAGTGAGCTCGCGGATCTCGAGTCCGCGCAGCCGGGCGGTGCGCTCGATCAGCAGCTGCACCGGAAGTATCTGGAGGATCGGTGCCGACAGCCGGGTGACCTCGGGCAGCGCGATCACGTGCACGCCATCGAGATCAGCGGGCGCGGTGTCGCTGATCAGCGCCACGGTTGCCCCGAACGAGCCCAGCTCACCCGCCAGACGCCGCTCGCGCCCGCGCCCGAACACGACGCAGCCGAACTCCGCCGTGACCGCCTCGAGCGGACCATGCAGGTACTCGCGGGTCTCCATGCCCGTCGCCGCGAGCTGTAGCGCCTCCCGGGCCAGCAGCGCGGTCTCCCCGGCCGACGCATGCGCCGGACCGCCGCCGACCGCGTCGAGCGCGCGCACGGCCATGAACCGCTCGGCCAGGACCGCGGCGTCGGCATCCGCGCGCTCGATCACGCCGGCCGCCAGCTCCGGCAGACGCTCCCAGGCCGATTGTGCGGGCGGGGTTCCGAGCAGCGCGTCGCACAGCATTCCCAGCGCCTGCAGCGTCGCGGTGTAGGAGAGCGTCGCCACCGGCGTGTCCGGCAGCGGACCGAGCGGCAGCCACACGTCTGCGGCCCGCGCCAGCGGGCTGTCGCCGTTGGCGCTGATCGCGACCACCGGCGCGCCACCGAGATGCCCGAGCGCGTCGACGGTCTCGACGCTCGCGCCCGACTGGGAGACCATCACGAACGCGTCCCCCAGCCGCGCCGCGCTGTCGTCGCCGAGCTCGGCCGCGGACACCGCGAACGCCCGGCGGCCCGCGGCGCGCAGCTCGCGCGTGGCCGGGATCAGCGCGTGTGCGCTGGCGCCGATGCCGCTGAGCACGATCGTGCCGTCGCACAGCGAGCGGATATCGACCTCGTGCAGCGCCTGAGCGAACGCGTCGCCCGCGGCGCGCAGGTTCTCGGGCTGGCGCCGGATCGCCTCGCCGAACGCCGACGTGCTCATCCCTTCACCGCCCCCGAGGACAGCCCGCCGACGATGTAGCGCTGGAAGACGACCGCGATCAGCAGCGGCGGTACGGCCGCCAGGATCCCTCCGGCCGCCTGCAGGCCGAAGTCGGTCGTGTAGCGACCGGTGAACTCCGCGATCGCCACCGGGATCGTCTTGGACGCATTGGTCGAGGTGAAGATCAGCGCGTACAGGAACTCGTCCCAGGCGATCAGGAACGCGAACAGCATCGTCGACAGCAGGCCGGGCCGCGCCAGCGGCAGGATCACCCTGAACAGCGCGCCGATCCGGCTGCATCCGTCGATCCGCGCGGCGTCCTCGAGGTCGCGGGGGATCGTCTGGAAGTAGTTGCCCATGATCCACAGCACGAACGGCGTGGCGAACGTGCAGTAGACGATGATCAGCCCCCAGCGCGTGTTCAGCAGGTGCAACCGGACCATGATCAGGTACAGCGGGATCACCAGCGCGATCGGCGGCACCATGTACGTCGACAGGAACAGCAGCAGCGACGCGCGCTGCCCCCGGAACCGCAGGCGCGCGAACGCGTAGGCGCCGAACACGCCGACGGTGATCGAGATCGCCACGGTCGCGCTGGCGATGATCAGGCTGTTGAGCAGCGACGCGCGGAAGTTCCCGAAGATCGTTCCCTGCGGGGAGCTGAAGATCTGGTGGTAGCGCTCGAACGAGACGTGGCTGGGGATCCACTGCAGTGGGATCTTGAGCAGCGACGCCTGCGACGAGATGCTGGCGATGAACAGCCAGATGAACGGCGCCAGGAAGACCAGCGACACGATGATCGCCGCCACGTGGATGAAGATCCGAAAGCGCCTGGAGTCCTCCATCTCAGTCCCTCCCGGTCATGACGTGGCGTACGTGTCGGAGCGCAGCAGCCGGATGTACAGGATCGCGAACCCGAGGATGAACAGCACGATCAGCACCGACAGCGCCGATCCGTAGCCGAAGAACTCATCCGAGAACGCCCGCTGGTAGGTGTAGAAGGCGATGCTCTGGGTCCCGTTGGCCGGCCCCCCGCCGGTCATCACGTAGATGATGTCGAACACCTTGAATGCCTCGATCGTGCGCAGCACCAGCACGACGACGATCACCGGACGCAGCAGCGGCAGCGTGATGTGCACGAACGCCCCCCAGCGCCCGTAGCCGTCGACCCGCGCCGCCTCGTACAGATCGCTCGGGATCGTGGTCAGCCCGGCGAGCAGGAAGAACGCGACCAGCGAGGTGTTCTTCCACACGTCGGCGAGCACGACGATGTTCAGCGCGCCGAACGGCGAGCTGAAGAACGCGTGGTAGGAGTTCTGCAGCCCGAGCTGGGTGAGCGCGGCGTTGACGACGCCGTATTGGGCGTTGAAGAAGTAACGCCACATCGCGCCGTTGACGATCGTCGGCAGCGCCCACGGCAGCACCACGATCGTGCGAAACAGCCAGCGGCCCCGCAGCGGCGCATACAGCAGCAGCGCGATCCCGATCCCGAACAACAGTTCCGCGCCTGTCGACACGAACGTGAAGTACGCCGTGCGCAGGATCGCCGACCAGAAGTCGCTCTGGTGAAACGCGAACGTGTAGTTGCGCAACCCGACCCACGGGTAGTGACCCGGGAACGGCGAGTCGACCGCGAACAGCGAGGTGTAGATCGTCCTCGCGATCGGATAGATCACGATCCCGAAGACGACGATGATGCTCGGCGCCAGCAGCGCCAGCGCGAACCGTCCCTCGCGGGTGCGGGCGCGCCAGCTGGTCCCGCTTACGCGAGCGGCCAGATTCGGCGCCTCCGCTGAGGCCCCGCTCGCCATTACGAGCGCGGATGGACGATCACGCCGGCGCCTGCGCGGTGAACTTCGACGCCGCCGAGTTCAGCGCGTCCTGGGGGCTCTTCTTGCCCAGCAGCGCGTTCTGGATCTCGACCTGCAGCGCCTGCGAGGCCGAGTTGTAGTTGGTCACCTGCGGGCGCAGGATCATGTTCGGCAGCTGGGTCTTGGCCACCGACACGAGCTGCTTGCCGGCGTCCTTGACGACCGCCGGATCGGTGTAGGACGCCGACCAGATCGGCAGCGAGTCCTTGACGTAGTCGTTCTGGGTGTTCTGGCTGGTGATGAACTTGATGAACTCCCACGCCTCGTTGGGGTGCTTTGAGCCGGTCGTGACCATCACCGGCTGGCCGCCGTTGCACCCGGGGGCGACCTTGCCAGCAGTGCCCTGCGGCGTGTGCAGGATCGTCACGTCGTCCTTGGACACGGTGCTCTGCGAGGGGTCGAGCGCCCCGGCCAGCTGGAACGTCCAGTTCAGGTTCATCGCGATGTGTCCCTGGGCGAACGCCTTGAGCACGTCCGCCTCCAGCGAGCTGGTCGACGCCGGGTCGGCCAGCTTCTCGTCGAGCAGCATCTTCATGAACTCGAGCGCCTTCAGGCCACCGCCGGACTGGAACGCCGGCTTACCCGAGGCGTCCAGGAACTGGCCGCCGAACGCGCCGAGCAGCTGGGCGTAGTCGCACACCACTGCCTCGGCCTGCGACCAGCTGCCCAGCCACGGATACTTGACGATGTTCTTGGCCTTGATCTGCTTGAGCGCGGTGACGACGCCATCCCAGGTCTTGAGATCGGCGGGGGCCACGCCGGCCTTCTTGAGCATCGAGCCGTTGGCGTACATGTACTTCGTGTCGAGGATCCACGGCATCCCGTAGTACTTGTTGTTGAACCGGGCCATCACCAGGGCGCCGGGGAAGATCTGGCTGGTCGGCAGCGAGCTGACCAGGCTCGAGATGTCCTTGACGATGCCCTTGGAGCCGAACTCCGCCGGCCAGATCACGTCGCCGAGCACGACGTCGTAGGTCCCGGCGGGGGCCGCCGACACGATCTTGTCGTGCAGCGCCTCGTAGGCGACCAGCGTGTTATTGACCTTGATGTTCGGATGGGCCTGCTCGAACGCCTTGGTCATTCCCGCCAGGTCAGACGCGCTGTAGCCCGCCTGCTGCTGGAACAGGTTGTTGAGCGTGACCGGCCCATTCGACGCCGCGGTCGAGGAGCTCGACGCGCTCGACGATTTCGAGCCCGAGCTGCCGCAGGCGGCCAGATACAGCGCGGCGCTGGTGCTGACGCCCGCGGTGATGAACTTGCGGCGCGTGTAGTTCCGCTCCTCGGTGTGCGACTCGTCCATGCCCATACTCTCCTCCTCCAAGACAGGCAGAGCTGAAACTTTTGTAAGAAGCTTGCCGGAACAACCCTACTGTCCCTATTCTTGGCCGTCAAGCGGGTAAACGCATTCGTAAAGGAACCTAACGACTGTGCCAGAAGGCGGTCACCAATCGGGATCCGGAGGGGCCTCTGTGGCGCGTGCTGACTCGCGGCTGGGGATGCTGCGCGAGCTCGGCGAGCAGGCGGTGCTGGAGACGATCTTCCGCGAGGGACCGATCACCAGACCGGAGATCGCGTCGGCCACGACGCTCTCCAAGCCGACCGTCTCGGCGGCGGTCGCGCGGCTCGAGCAGGCGGGCCTGGTCCGGGCCGCCGGGACCCGCTCGGGACCCCGCGGTCGCAAGCCGGTGGCCTACGTCGTCTCCAACCGCGCCGGGTTCGTGCTCGGCGGCGACATCGGGGGCACCAACGTGCGGGTCGCCGCCGCCGACCTGTTCGGCGAGCCGATCTGCGACCTCCAGCAGCCGACGACCAAGGACGGCAGCCGCGCGGTCGGCGTCCAGGTGCTCGAGATGATCAGCGAGGTGATCGACCAGGCCGGCGGCACTCACGGCCGGCCGCTGGCGCTTGGGATCTCGGCGCCGGGCGTGATCGACCGCAGCAGCGGCAGGGTCACGTCACTGGCCTACAACGTCACCCCGGAGGGCGGCTTTGACCCGCTCGAGGTGATCCGCGACCGGTTCGACCTGCCGGTGCTGATCGATAACAACGTCAATCTCGCCGCGGTCGGCGAGAAGTGGTTCGGGCTGGCTCGCGGGATCTCGACCGTCGTCTATATCGGGATCGGCGCCGGGATCGGTATGGGAGTGATCATCGACGACGAGCTCGTGCGCGGAGCCCATGGCGCCGCGGGCGAGATCGGCTACCTGCCGCTGGTCGGAGACCCGTTCGACCCGCGCCATCGGCTGCATGGTGGGCTCGAGGACGAGGTCGCGGCGTCCGGGATCCTGAGCGCGTTCAACGCGGCGCGAGGTGGCGGCAACGGCCTCGACTCGGCCCACGAGGTGTTCGACCTCGCGGCGTCCGGGGACCCGCTCGCGCGCGACGTGGTCGACCACGTCGCCTCGCGGCTCGGCGCGGCGATCGCCACCGTGTGCGCGATCCTCGACCCCGAGCTGGTCGTGCTGGGCGGCGGGATCGGCTCCAACCCGCTGCTGTTGCGTCCCGTCCGTGGCGCCGCCGCGGCGCTGGTGCCGATCACGTCGCGGATCGAGACGAGCCTGCTGGGAGACCGGGCGGCGCTGCAGGGAGCGATCGCGGTTGCGCTGCAGGAGGTACGTGCGCAGCTGCTCTCTCAGGGCAGCGGGGCCGATGGGCGAAAGAATGTGGTCGCGATGCGACCGGTGACGACGTAGCGGGGTATTCCCAGCTCAGGGAGGAGACGAGATGGCCGCAATCGCGATCAAGTCCGTGACCAAGCGCTACCGCGACGGAACCGTGGCGGTGCGCGAGTTCGACCTCGAGATCGCCGACGGCGAGTTCATGATCCTGGTCGGCCCGTCCGGCTGCGGTAAGACCACATTGCTGCGGATGATCGCCGGGTTGGAGGCGATCACCGCCGGGGAGATCGAGATCGGCGAGCGCGTCGTCAACGACCTCACGCCGCGTAATCGCGACATCGCGATGGTGTTCCAGAACTACGCGCTGTATCCGCACATGACGGTCGCCAAGAACATGGGGTTCGCGCTCAAGCGCGCCGGCGTGTCCGGCGACGAGATCCGCCGCCGTGTCGAGGAGGCCGCCGGGCTCCTGGGGATCTCCGACCAACTGGACCGCAAGCCGGCGAACCTGTCGGGCGGCCAGCGTCAGCGGGTGGCGATGGGCCGCGCGATCGTCCGCGATCCCGCCGCGTTCCTGATGGACGAGCCGCTCTCCAACCTCGACGCCAAGCTCCGGATCCAGACCCGCGCGGAGATCCTGCGGATCCAGCGTCGCCTGAGCACCACCACGGTCTACGTCACCCACGACCAGACCGAGGCGATGACGCTCGGCGACCGGCTGGCGGTGATGCGCGACGGCGTGCTGCTGCAGGTGGGAAGCCCCGACGAGCTCTACAACCGCCCGCGCAACGTGTTCGTGGCCGGCTTCATCGGCGCGCCCGCGATGAACTTCCTGCCGGGCGAGATCGCCGACGGCGCGCTGAGGTTCCCGCTCGCGACGGTGCCCCTGTCGGACGGGAGCAACGGCGGCTTCCACGCCCCGGACCGCCAGGGCAAGGTGCTGGTCGGAATCCGGCCCGAGGACTTCGAGGACGCTGCGCTCGCCACCGACCGCGGCCACGGGATCCGGATCCGCGCGGTGGTGGACGTGCTCGAGTCAACCGGCTCTGACGTGTACGCGCACCTCACGCTCGCCGAGCAGAACGGTCACGGCACGTTCGACGACCCTCACGTGCGCGAGGTCCAGGCCGCCGCCGCGGAGTCAGATGATGCGGCGGTGCCCGACGCGATGGACGTGATCGCCCGTCTGGACGCGTCGAGCCGGATCGGCGAGGGCAAGCAGGCCGAGCTGTGGATGGACACATCTCGGCTTCACCTGTTCGATCCCGACAGCGGCGAGCGCATCGCGAGCTGAGCTGATCTTGTCCGCCCGGCGATGATCGCGATCCTCGGCGGGCTCGGGGCCGCCCTGGCCTGGGCGATCTCGACGCTGTGCTCGTCGCGCTCGAGCCGGATGATCGACCCCTGGTCGGTGGTCGCATGGGTGATGGTCGTGGGACTGGTGCTGACCGCGCCGATCGCCGCCGCCGAAGGTGCCCCGCACTTCGACGCCGAGTCGGTCACCTGGCTGGTGATCTCCGGCGCGGGCAACGTCGCCGGCCTCGGCCTGGCGTACATGGGGATGCGGATCGGCCAGGTCGTGCTGGTGGCGCCTCTGATCTCGACCGAGGGAGCGATCGCCGCGGTGATCGCACTGCTGGCCGGCGAGAGCCTGTCCCCGGGTGTCGGGATTGCGCTGGCGATCGCCTCGGTCGGCGTGTGCCTGGTGTCCGTGCCGCCCGCGGAGGGCTCCGAGCACCGCTCCGAGCGTCATCCGGTGGCGGTCGGGTTCGGGGTGGCGGCGGCGCTGGTGTTCGGCGCGAGCCTGTACGCCACCGGCCGGGCCGGCACGGTGCTCCCGTCCGCCTGGGTCGTGCTGTCGGCCCGGGTGATCGGCACGATCGGGCTGGCGATCCCACTGGCGCTGGCCGGCCGCCTGCGACTGACCCGCCGGGCGCTGCCGCTGGTAGTGGTCGCAGGGATCTGCGAGGTGCTGGGGTTCTACTCCTACACCGCCGGAGCGCGCGACGGGATTGCGGTGGCCTCGGTGTTGTCGTCGCAGTTCTCGACGCTGGCCGCGGTCGGCGCCTTCGTGCTGTTCGGCGAGCGGCTCAGCCGCCTCCAGCTCACCGGGCTGATCTGCGTGATCGCCGGGGTGTCGCTGCTCAGCGCGTTGCGCGGGTGAACAGCTGTGCCCGCGCCTCGCGCAGCGCGGCCGCCACCGCTCCGTGAAGCGCCGCCTGATGTCCCAGCCGGCTGGTCTCGATCCGCGCGGTCAGCGGCACCAGCTCGGCGACCGTGCTGCGGACCGGGCGCAGCAGCGACGGATTGGAGCCGATCCCGCCGCCGAGCACCACCAGCTCGGGATCGACCACCGCGATCACGCTGGCGATCGCCGCCCCCAGCCGCCGGACGACGCCGTCGACGACCTCGTGCGCATCCGGGTCTCCCTGATCGGCGAGCTCGAACACCTCCTGCGCCGAGCGCGGCTCGCCCGCGGCGGCCTCCCCGTCCCGGCTTCGGCGTGCGGCCAGCGCTGCGCGGATTCCGGCCGCGCCGATCTCGTCTTCGAGCCCACCGTGTAGCCGGTGGCGCTCGTCGTAGGGGTCGTGGCTGATCGGCAGGTACCCGATCTCGCCGGCGCCGCCGTGGGCGCCGCGGACGAGCTCTCCGTCGACCACCAGGCCCATCCCGACCCCCGCGCCGACCGAGATGAACGCGAACGTCGAGACACCGTGGGCGACCCCCTCCCACGACTCGCCGAGCGCGGCCAGGTTGACGTTGTTGTCGATCTGGACGGGCACGTCGAAACGCCCGCGCAAGGCCGACAGTGGGTCAAGCCCACCGTCCGGGCTGATGTTGTAGGCCAGACCGGTGACCCGATGGCTGACCTGATCGACGATTCCCGGCGTCGACACCGCCGCCGTCAGCAGCCGCTCGTGGCTGGCCCGCGAGCGGTCGACCACCCGACCGGCGATCTCGATCACCTGGGCCGACACCGCCCGGCCGCCGCCCCGGCTGGTGGGGCGCTGCTCATCGGCGACCGGCGCGCCGAAGATGTCGGCGGTTCCCGCCCGGATGTTGTTGCCGCCGATGTCGATCCCGAGCACGAACCCGGCGTTGCCACGGACCTCGTAGGCCAGCGGGCTGCGTCCCGGGCGCCCGTGCAGCGGACCGGCGGTCTGGATGATTCCGGCCCGCTCCAGGCGCTCCACGGCGGCCCCCACCGTGGCCTTCGACAGCGCCGCCCGCTCGGCGATCTCGGGCCTCGTGATCGGTCCCGCGTGGAAGATAGCGTCGAGCACCTCCTGCTCTGAGAGCTCTCGCAGGAAGTTCGGCTTACGGTCAGATGCGGCGCTCATCTTTGCATTCAGCCGATGGTCAGATAAACGCGTTCGCGCTTGACCGCTGATGAAACGGGCGATAGGGTCGCATTTGTAGAGACGTCAAACAAATTGTCGTCATGCTTCGCGGAGCTTGACCGAGGCGCAGCTCGCCTGTCGGTGAGCGAATCTTGCCCGAGCGCGGCCCGCGCGGCACAGAGGGAGGGAGCTGCCAGTGATCAAGGTCACCGTCCGTAAGGGTCTGCTTGCGCTGCTCGCCGCGACCGTGGTCGCCGCGCTCGGGGCATCCGCGGCCTCTGCCCGCACCACGACCGTCGGCCTCGGCGGGTGGCAGGTGCAGAGCAGCGCCCAGGCCACCCAGGCCGGAGCGCAGATCTCGACCCCCGCGTTCGCCGGAGGGTCCTGGCTCCGCGTCCGCCCCGATGATGGCGGCGCGGTCGGCACCGAACTCAACGCGCTGGTCCAGAACGGACGCTGCCCGAACGTGTTCTTCTCGACGAACATGAAGGACTGCTTCGGGTACATGGACACGGTCGGACCGGAGACGATCCCGCAGTTCTCGGTGCCGTGGTGGTTCAGGACCAACTTTCGCTCCGACGGCAATGCCGTCAACACCGACCTGATCGTCAACGGCGTCGTCGGCGAGGCCGACGTCTGGGTCAACGGTCACGAGGTCGCCACCCGAGACACGGTCCAGGGCGACTACACGCGCTACACGTTCGACGTCAGCGGCCTGCTGCACCGCGGCGCCAACACGCTCGCGCTGGAGGTGTACCCCAACGACCCCAGCACGATGTTCACGCTCGACAACGTCGACTGGACCCAGATCCCACCCGACAACAACACCGGGATCCAGTTCCCGATCCAGCTTCACAGCTCCGGGGCGCTGGCGCTGAGCGACTCCCACGTCGTGCAGGACAACGCCGCCGACATGTCGACCTCTTCGCTGACGATCAAGGCCGACGTCACCAACCACGCGACCAGCGCGCGAACCGGCGTGCTGTCGGCGACCGTCGACTCGCCGTCGGCGGCGCGCCCGATCCACGTTCGCCAGTCGGTGACGGTGGCTCCGGGAGCCACGCAGACGGTGTCGTTCGCCCCCGCAGTGATCCACCACCCGGACGTGTGGTGGCCGACGGGGATGGGCGCGCACCCGCTCTACGCGCTGCGCACCGAGCTGGGGCAGCGCGGCACCGCGCCCGACGCGCAATCCGAGACGTTCGGGATCCGCACGATCTCGACGCGGCTGATCGGCGCATCCCCGATCGCGCCGCAGGGCTCGCGCCAGTTCCTCGTCAACGGCGTCCCGTTCGTGTTCCGCGGCGGCGGCTGGTCCGAGGACCTGTTCCTGCGCTACTCGTCGGCCGACACCGCCGACCAGATCGCGCTGATCAAGAACCTCGGGCTCAACGGGATCCGCACGGAAGGCAAGCAGCTGCCCGACGACTTCTACGAACAGATGGACCGCGCGGGCGTGCTCGTCGACGCCGGCTTTCAGTGCTGTGACGCGTGGCAGCTGCAGGACAGCGGCCTGACCAGCGATCACGACTTCGCGGTGCTGCAGTTGTCGGCGCTGACGATCGGGCAGAACCTGCGCAACCACCCGAGCATCCTGAACTTCAGCTGGAGCGACAACCAGCCGACCCGCCGTCAGGAGGCCGTATCGATCCAGGGCTTCCAGCAAGCCGACTTCCAGGAGCCACTGATCGCCTCGGCCGAGTACAAGTCCAGCCCGCAGCTGGGGCCGTCCGGCGAAAAGGAGGGCCCGTACGACTGGGTCCCGCCGAGCTACTGGTACGACACCTCGCACTACGACCCGGGCGACTCCAGCCGCACCAACGTGGGCGGAGCCTGGGCATTCGACAGCGAGGCCGGCAACGGGCACACGGTGCCGACGCTTGACTCGATCAGACGGTTTGAGTCGCCGTTCGAGCAGCAGATGCTCTGGCAGAACCCCGACTACAACCAGTACCACGCCAACTACGAGCCCGACCTCCCGGGCCCCGACAACGGCGGCTACTCGTTCGGGACGCTGCACGACCTCGACACCGCGATCACCAACCGCTACGGCCCCTGGTCGAGCCTGGACCAGTACGTGGAGGAGGCACAGGTTCAGAACTACGAGACCCAGCGCGCGGAGTTCGAGGCCTACATCGACCACTCGACCAACAAGGACGCTCCCTCCACCGGGATCGTCTACTGGCAGCTGAACAAGGGCTGGCCGACGTTGCTGTGGGACCTCTATAACCACGACTTCGACCAGGCCGGCAGCTACTTCGGAGCCAAGAAAGCCAACGAGTCGCTGCACGTGCTCTACGCCTACGACAACGCGAGCGTGTCGGTCGACAACCTCGGCAACCGTGACCGCGACGGGCTGTCGGTCCAGGCCAAGGTGTACGGCGTCGACGGCAAGCTGCTCGACGACCAGACCGCCAGCGGGGTGTCGGTGAGCGGCCAGGGCGTCGCCACCGGCGTGTTGCACCCGTCGGTGCCGGCCGCCACGACCCCGCCCGCGTCGCCGAAGACGTACTTCGTCGAGCTGCTGCTGCGCCACCACGGAGCGGTCTTCGACCGCAACGTCTACTGGCTGTCCACCCAGCCCGACGTGGTCAACTGGGACAAGACGATCGGCAACCCGCAGGCGACGATGTCGCAGTTCGCCAACCTCGGCCAGCTGCAAGGTCTCGCGCCCGCGCGGGTGAGCGTCCGCGCCCACACGTCGTCTGACCGAGGCGGCCGGGCGACCACGTCGGTGACGATCACCAACACCTCGAGCAAGCCGACGGTGGCGTTCTTCCTGCGCGCCGACATCCGCCGCGGCAGCGCCTCGGGCCGGCCCGCCGGGGGCGACGACGAGGTGCTGCCGGTGTTCTGGTCAGACGACGACGTGACGCTGTGGCCGGGCGAGTCCGAGACGCTCCACGCCTCCTACCGGCGCTCGGACCTGCGCGGAGCCTCGCCGGTGGTCAGCCTGTCGGCGTGGAATGTCGCGATGCAGGACGTGCCTGCATCGTGAGCAGCCGCTCGAGCTGGCGCTCGAGTCCCGCGTTGCCGACCTCGCGTTCGCAGAGCGGCAGGCCGATCCGCTCTGCCGCTCGCTGCGCCGCCGCCCGGGTCGCGGGCGTCGGCCGCTGCGCCAACCACAACACCCGCGTGTAGTGGCGGAAGTACTCGTCGCGCAGCTCGGGGTGGCGGTCCAGTCCGAGCTCGCGCACGACCGTGCGCTCGAACGTGCGCGCCAGGAAGTCGGTCAGGAAGTACGTCCCGGGCTCCTCGGCGAGCGCCCGCCGCACCACGTCGGAGGCGAGCACGTCGTAGCAGTGCTCGCCTTGTAGGCGTGGGATCCCGGTGCCGGCCAGCGCAGCGTCGATCGCGCCGTAGCTGCCGCAGTCGGCATACGCGACCGCGAGCGCGTCGTAGTCGTCCCGGAGTCTCTGGATAGAGCGATCTAGCGCAGGGGCGATCTGCGTCCGGACGGTTGTGCAGCAGCGCATCGAGCGGGTGCACGTCGACGTCCCAGCCGCGACGCGTGCTGATCCGACGGACGTCGGCGGCCAGCGCGCCGCAGGCGATCACCGCGGTGCTCATCCCGGGAACGCGAGCTGGTCGATGAACATGTCGTTGAAGTCCGCACGGCCCGACAGCTCGACGTACTCGACCTCGCGCAGGATCGAATGGGCTTCGGCTCGCTCGCGCAGGCTCAGCGCCGCGATCTTGGCGCCCTCCCCCGCGACGTTGCCGGCCGACACGATCCGCGGCAGCGCCAGCTTCGGGACCAGCCCGATCCGGACCGCGCTCAACGGCGTCAGGTAGGAGCCGAAGCTCCCGGCGAGCAGCACCTGGGCGATCTCGCCGGGCTCGATCCCCAGCTCGTGCAGCAGGATCTGCCACCCGGTGGCGATCGACGCCTTGGCGAACTGCAGCTCGCGGACGTCGCGCTGGGACAGGAACACCGACGACTCCGGGTCCCGCCCGGGCTCGCCGCGCCAGTGCAGCACGAACACCCGCTCCTGGCCGATCATCGTCAGCCGCGGCGCGAGCCCGGGATGCAGCTCGGCCGCGTCCTCGTCGGGGATGAAGCGCCCGGAGTGGTCGAGCAGGCCGGTGTGGACCAGCTCCGAGACCGCGTCGACGAGTCCCGAGCCGCACAGCCCGGCAGGCTCGACGTCGCCGATCACCTCGAGCGCGAGCGAGTCGCCGTCGACCTTGATGCCCTCGATCGCGCCGTCGGCGGCGCGCATCCCGCACTTGATCTGGGCCGCCTCGAACGCGGGACCAGCGGGGGCGGCGGTGGCCACCACGCGGTCGCTGGAGCCCAGCGCGATCTCGCTGTTGGTGCCGACGTCGATGAACAGCCGCAACCGGCGATCGCGCGTCAGGCCGGTGGCGAGCATCCCGGCGACGATGTCGCCGCCCACGTACGCGCCCAGCGACGGGAACACGAACGCCGGGGCGCGCGGGTGGATCTCGACCCCGAATTCCCGGGCGGCGACCGGCGGCAGCGTGTGGGTGGAGACCACGAACGGCGCCATCGACAGCGGCTCGGGATCGATCCCGAGCGCGAGGTGCATCATCGTGACGTTGCCGCAGGCGGTGATCTCGTACACCTCGCGCGGCGTCCACCCCGCCCTCGGCGCAGACCTCGGCGGTCAGCTCCGCCAGCGTCTCGTGCGCCCGCTGGCGCAGCGCCGGCAGCGCCTGGTCGTCCATCATCGTCGCCGAGATCCGGGTGATCACGTCGGCGCCGTAGGGCTGCTGGCGATTCAGGATCGAGCGGACCGCCACCGGCTGGCCGCTGTCGAGGTCGAGCAGCGTCGCGACGACGGTGGTGGTGCCGAGGTCGAACGAGATCGCGAACCGCCGGTCGCTGGTGTCGCCCGGCTCGAGGTCGATCAGCTCCTCGTCGCACACGACCGCGGTCACGTCGAAGTTCGCCGCCCGGAGGATCCCGCCGAGCTCGCGCAGCAGCTCGATCGAGAGCTTCGGCTCGAGGTCGTCGATCGCGTCGAGCACCCGCTGGACGTCGGAGCGCTGGTCCTCCATCGACGGCTCCTCGAGCACCAGGTGGCGCTTCTGCACCGACGGGCGCAGGATCACGTGCCGGCCGACGCCGGCCAGCGCCGCTTTCGGGCGCGTCTGCAGCGGCGGCACCTCGACCACGAGGTCGTCGCGGGCGCCGGCCCGGCAGGCCAGCCGCCAGCCCTCGCGCAGCTCCTGGGCGCTGAACGCGCGCGGGTCAAGATCGCCCGACGGGGACATCGCCCGACAGGATCCGGACCTTGCACTTCTTACAGGTGCCGTGGCCGCCGCAGGTCGAGTCGATCGCGATCCCGTTCCAGCTGGCGGCGTCGAACACCGGCGTCCCGCTGGGGACCCGGACCTCGGCGCCGTCGGGCAGGAATCGCAGGCGGACGCGATCGGCGCCGTCGTGCGCCGTCTGAGCCGGAGCCGAGAGGTCGCACGCCGCGCGCGCTGCTGGGGCCGGGCGGCTCATGTGGTCGCCGCGGTCTCCTGCTCGGCGAGCGCCGCCTGCCGCGCCCGGTGATCGGCGATCCAGCGCGAGCCCCATGGGTCGTGGCCGAGCAGCAGGTCCGCCGCCCGGACCGACCCGATGCACTCCGGCGCCACCGACATGATCGCGCTGGTCAGCCCCGCCGCCATCGCCATCGGCAGGAACGCGGCGTTCAGGATCGGGCCGGCGAGGCAGGCCGAACGACACGTTCGAGGCGCCCAGGCACATGTTCACGTCGAGCTCGTCGGCGATCAGCCGGATCGTGGTCAACGTCGTGGTCACGGCCTCGGTGTCGGCGCCGACGGTCATCGCCAGCGGGTCGATCACCACGTCCTCGGGGGCGATCCCGTGGTCGCCCGCGGCGGTCACGATCTTGCGGGCGAGGTCGAGCCGCTGCTGCGGGGTCTCGGGAATCCCGGTCTCGTCGTTGGCCAGCCCGATCACCGCGGCATCGTGGCGCGCGACCAGCGGCAGGATCTCCTCGAGCCGGTCGTCCTCGGCCGTGACCGAGTTGACGAGCGCCCGGCCCTCGTACACCGACAGCCCCGCCTCGAGCGCCTCGATCACCGAGGAGTCGATGCAGATCGGAGCGTCGACCGCGTCCTGCGCGGTGCTCAGCATGCCCTTGAGCAGCTCGGGCTCGTCGACCAGCGGGATCCCCGCGTTGATGTCGAGCATGTCGGCGCCGGCCTGCACCTGGGCTACCGCGTCGGCGGTGACCGTCGACAGGTCGCCCCCGCGGAGCTCCTCGGCGAACTTCTTGCGGCCGGTCGGGTTGATCCGTTCGCCGATGATGCAGAACGGCTGCTCGCGCCCGATCGTGACCGTCTTAGACCGCGAGCGAAGCACTGTATCCATTGGATTCCCTTTCGACTCGGGGCGGGATGCCCAGACGTGTGCAGAGCTTGGCGATGCCTGCGTCCTTACGGAACGAGATGAAGTGAAGGCCGCGCGACGCCCGGCTGTGAGAGCGCGTGGACCGCGAGCTCGTGGGCGATCTCGAAGCATTCGGACTCGGCGTCGGCGGCGTTCTCGACGCGAGCCACGATTTCCGGCGGGACGTCGATCCCGGGGACGCTCGACGCCACGAATCGCATCCCGCCGACGCTGCGCAGGATGCAGATCGACGGGATCATCGCGATCCGCTCGCTCAGGCCGCTGTCGGCGGCGGCGCGCATGAACCGCTCGAGCAGCTCGGGCCGGTAGCAGAGCTGCAGCTGCAGGAACCGGGCTCCGGCGTCGGCCTTCTTGGCGGCTCGCCGCACGCGGAACTCGAACGGCGGCGCGCCCGGATTCTCGACCGCGCCCACCAGGAAGTGCGGACGCGGGGTGATCGGCCGGCCGGACAGGTGGCGACCCTCGTTCATCACGTTGGTCAGCGCGACCAGCTGGGGACCGTCGAGATCGAACACACGCCGCGCCTCGGGCTCGTCGCCGGCGGTGACGTCGTCGCCGGTCAGGCAGCAGATGTTCTCGATCCCGTGCATCGAAGCTCCGAGCAGCTCGGACTGGAGCGCGAGCCGGTTGCGGTCCCGGCAGGTCAGCTGCATCACCGGCTCGACCCCGGCCTGGAGCATCCCGATCGACACCGCCAGCGGCGAGCAGCGGGCGTGGGCGGACGGGTTGTCGGTCGCGTTGAACGCGTCGACGTAGGCCTTCATCGGCGCGAGCTGGCGGATGATCTCCGGGACCCCGCCGCCGTCGATCACCGGCAGCTCGGCGGTGACCACGAACTCCCCGGCGTCGAGCTTGCGCTCAAGGTTGGACATCCGGATCCGCCGCCCACCCGCCGGGCGTCTTGCGGTCGCGGCCGGTGATCAGGTTGATCCACGACGACGTGCCCTTCAGGCTGTTGTCGACGGGCGGCCGCAGGTGATCGATGTGGCCCCGCCACACCGGCAGCTGCTCGGAGCGCTCGTAGGCCTTCAGCCACACGCACCGCATCTCGGGCTTGACCTCGCAGTTCCCGTTGGCGCGCACGCCGCCGCAGGGCCCGTTGCGCAGGGTCTTCGGGCACGTCATCGGACAGGTCAGCCCGGTCGAGTGCAGCACGCACTGGCCGCACATCTGGCAGCCCCAGATCGGCCCTTGACCGCGTGCTCGGCGGCGGCGACGACCTGGGCAGGCGTTCACGCGGGTACCTTCTCCCGGCGCAGCTCGATCAGCTCCTTGGCCTTCTTGACCGCCGAGGAGGCGTCGGCCGAGTAGCCGTCGGCGCCGACCGCGTCGGCGTACTCCTGGGTGACCGGGGCGCCGCCGACCATCACGATCACCTCGTCGCGCAGCCCGGCCTTCTCGAGCGCGTTGATGTTGGCCTTGAACATCGGCATCGTCGTCGTCAGGAACGCCGAGAAGCCGACGATGTCGGGCTTGTGCTCCTCGATCTGCTCGATGAACTTCTCGGGCGGGACGTTGACGCCGAGGTCGATCACCGTGAAGCCGGCGCCCTCGAGCATGATGTTGCAGAGGTTCTTGCCGATGTCGTGGACGTCGCCCTTGACGGTGCCCATCAGGAACGTCCCGACGGTGGCCGTACCGGTCTCGGCCAGCAGCGGCCGCAGGATGTCGAGCGCGCCCTGCATCGCCCGCGCGGCGATCAGCATCTCGGGCACGAAGTAGTCGCCGCGCTCGAACCGCGCGCCGACCTCCTCGAGCGAGGGGATCAGCGCGTCGTAGAGCATCCGCTCGGGCTCGAGACCCTGCTCGAGGCCGTCGTTGACCCCGTCCTTGACGACGGGGGCGTTGCCGACCAGCGTCTCTTCGTAGAGCAGCTGGAGGATTTCCTCATCGGTCATCGAGCGTCCCTTCATCGGTCATGCTGCGTGCTCTCCTTCTCGCTGTGGCCGAGGCGGCGGCTGAGCGCGCGCGCCTCGTCGGTCAGGATCGGCTGAAGCTCCCGGATCCGGCGCGGCGTCATCCGCAGCGTCGGCCCCGAGACGCTGATCGCCGCGACCACGTCGCCCCGGGCGCCGCGGACCGGCGCCGCGATCGCGGCCAGCCCGGTCTCGAGCTCGTCGACGGCGGTGGCGAAGCCGTCGCGGCGCACGGTCTCGAGCTCGGCCCGGAGCAGCGCCGGATCGGTGATCGTCGCCGGCGTGTAGCGGGTCAGCGGCAGCGCCGGCATCGGCGCCCGCTCGAACGCCAGGAACACCTTGCCGTTGGCGGTGCAGTGGTAGTCGACCGCGCGGCCGAGCCACTGGCCGGCGCCGAGGAAGTGGCGGCTGTCGACCTGGGCGACGTGCTCGACGCCCTGGCTGCCGGGGACCGCGAGGTTGATCGTCTCGCCGGTCTGCCTCGCCCAGCGCGTCGAGCGACGGCCGGGCGAGCTCGACCACGTTGCGCTCGAGCATGCTGCGCTCGGCCACGCGCAGGATCGCCGGGCCGGGGCGCAGCCGGCCGCGCTGGCCGTCCTGCTCGATCAGCCCGCGGCGCTCGAGCGCGGTCAGCAGCCGCGAGGCGGTGCTCTTCGGGATCCCGCTGGCCGCCGCGAGCTCGCCGAGCGCGATCGGCTCCTCGCTCTCGAGCACGCGGACGAGCAGCTCGGCGCCGCGGTCGACGGCGGCGACGCCGTGAGCCGGAGCCGTCGCCGCAGCGGCCGCGAGCGCTCGCGACTCCCGTTTCCACGAACTTGGAACTCTTGTTCCACGCGCTATATAGTAAGCGCCACTCGCCGCACGTCAAGCCCGTACTTGTGAGGAGGCCGCCGTGTTCGTCAACGCCATGCCCCGCTACGAGATCCTCAGCGAGGACGCCATGGCAGGTGCTCGACAGGGCTGGCGGCGGATCGTCTCCGAGCTCGGGATCGAGTTCCTGCTGCCCGAGGCGGTCGAGCTGCTCCGCGCCGCGGGCCAGATCGTCGAGGACGACAACCGCGTCGATCTTCGACCCCGAGTTCATCCTCGAGCAGGTCGCCAAGGCGCCGCGCGAGTTCGAGCTGCAGGCCCGCAACCCCGCCAACACCGCCCACATCGGCGGCGACCACATGGTGTTCGCGCCCGTCTACGGCTGCCCGTTCATCCGCGAGGGCGACGTCCGCCGCGACGCCAAGATGGCCGACTTCGAGAACCTGGTCCGGCTGGCCCAGGCGTTCCCCGAGCTCGACTCGCCCGGCGGGACGATCTGCGAGCCCGAGGACCGGCCGCTGGACTCGCGCCACCTCGACATGGTGTTCGCGCTGCAGACGCTGTCGGACAAGCCGTACATGGGCTCGGTCACCTCGGGGCCGAACGCCGCCGACACGATCCGGATGGGCGAGATCCTGTTCGGCGGCCGCGAGGCGATCGAGCGCGCGCCGGTGTCGATCTCGCTGATCAACGTCAACTCGCCGCTGCGCTACGACGACCGGATGCTCGCCGCGATGTTCGAGTACGTGCAAGGCCGGCCAGGCGGTCGTGATCACGCCGTTCCTGCTGATGGGCGCGATGTCGCCGGTGTCGCTGCCGGCGACGCTCGTGCAGCAGATCGCCGAGGCGCTCGCCGGGATCGCGCTGGCGCAGCTGATCCGCCCGGGCACGCCGGTCGTGTTCGGGTCGTTTCTGTCGAACACCGACATGCAGTCGGGCTCGCCGTCGTTCGGCACGCCCGAGTCGGGGCATCGGCGTGCTCTGCACCGGGCAGATCGCGCGCCACTTCGGCCTGCCGTGGCGCGGCGGCGGCGCGCTCAACGCGTCCCAGACCGTCGACGCGCAGGCCGCGTACGAGTCGCTGATGACGTTGCTGCCGACGTTCCTGGCCGGCACCAACTTCGTGATGCACTCGGCCGGCTGGCTCGAGGGCGGGCTGGTGTCCTGCTACGAGAAGTTCATCGTCGACGTCGAGCTGCTGCGCGAGCTGCGCCACGAGTTCACGCCGCTCGAGATCGACGAGGCCAGCCTCGCGTTCGACGCCCACACCGAGGTCGGCCCCGGCGGGCACTTCCTCGGCGCCGCCCACACGCTCGAGCGCTTCCGCGAGTGCTTCTACCGGCCGCTGCTGTCGTCGACCGAGAACTTCGACCGCTGGACCAAGAAGGGCGCCCGCGACACCACCGCCCGCGCCGGCGAGATCTGGCGCGCGACGCTCGAGAGCTACGAGCAGCCGCCGATCGACGACGCGGTGCGCGCCGAGCTCGAGGAGTTCGTGGTGCGCCGGCGGGCCGAGCTCGGCGACTGAGCGCGGCCCGCTAGGGGGTGGACGTGAAACGTCCCTATGCGGGATCGTTTCACGTCCACCCCCCTCTCGCGGGCTACCCGTTGACCGAGAAGCTCGAGTCGGGATTGACCTCGCGCAGCCGCGAGTAGAACCCGGCGTCCAGCTCCACCCCGCTGTAGACCGACTTGACCTTGACCGGGTCGGCGTCGTGGTCGTGGCCGTTCTGCACCTGGTCGATCAGCTCGGCCATCAGATGGCCGACCACGGGCGCGTTCTTGAACTGGTTGCCGCTGGTCCCGATCGCCATGTAGAAGCCGTCGAGGTCTGACCGGTCGTAGATCGGGATCCAGTCGTCGGACACGTCGTACAGATCGACGACCCCGCGGCGCTCGTGCGGGATCCGCAGCGTCGGAATCCTCCGCGCCAGCCTGTAGACCTGCGCCTCCCACTGGGCCTCGGTCACGTTGCGGTCGTACTCGTCGGGATTCTCGACCCACATCCGCGGGTCGCAGTCGGGGTCTTCGGAGCCGATCAGGATGTGGTTGCCCGACTCCGGGCGGAAGTAGATCCCGGTGTCGCCGTCGGAGGTGTGAAACCCGTCGGCCTCGAAATCGAAGTCCGGGGGCGCCGGGACGTGGTGGACCTCGTGGCGCAGCGGCTTGGTCTTGACGTTCATCGTGTCCTCGACCCCAGCCATCCGGTTGATCACGAACGAGTGCGGGCCGGCCACGTTGACGATCACCTTGGCGTCGATCTGGTGGCCGTCAGCGAGCGTTACGCCCTTGACCCGGCCGTTGTCGCGGCGGATCTCGGCCACCTCGGCCCGGAACAGGTACTCGCTGCCGTTGCGTTCGGAGGCGCGCTGGAGGTTGTGGGTGGCCAGCTGCGGGTCGTTGACGTAGCCCGAGCCCGGCGTGTAGATCGCGCCGTCGAGCTCGCCGCCGGCCTGGTCCCAGAAGTGCGGGTCGTCGGGTCGCTTGGGCGGCCAGAACGCGCCGGTGTCGTAGATCGGGATCCGTCGCTGCAGCTCGCCGTTGTCCCACAGCTCGTGCTCGACGCCGAGGTCGCGGTAGTGGTTGAGCACCTTCTCGTGGTGACCGGTCCCGCTGCCGAGCAGGATCGTGCCCGACTGCATGTACCGAGCCAGTCCCGACTCGTCGACGTCGCCGATGTACTGCGGCCAGTCCTGCCAGTAGAAGAAGCCCTCATGAGCCATCGCCACGCCGTCCCGCGACGAATAGTGCGCGCGCACGATCGAGCACGAGTTGCTGGTCGGGCCGTACCCGGCGGCGGGCAGCTTGTCGATGTTCAGCGTGCCGTATCCGCGCTTGGAGAGCTCGAACGAGATCGACGCTCCGATCACGCCGGCGCCGATGATGATCGCGTCGACTTCTCTGGTCATGGACGGCTCTCCGTTGTAGGCTTCCCTAGTCTATGACTCATATATCAGGCGGGCGTGTGAGTCGCAATCCAGGGCGTGGGCGGTAGGCCGCGCCCATGTCCGTCCAGGCCTCCGAGCGTCCCCGCCGTGAGCTGCTGGCCGACCGGGCGTACGCCGAGCTGCGCGACCGGATCATCACGCTGCGGATCCCCCCGGGCGCCCCGATCGACGAGGATCGGCTCGGCGAGGAGCTCGCGATGGGCCGGACGCCGGTCCGTGAGGCCGTCAAGCGGCTCGCGCTCGAGAACCTGGTCACGGTGTTTCCCCGGCGCGGGACGTTCGCCTCGGAGATCAACATCACCGACCTGACCCACATCTGCGACGTGCGCACGGTGCTCGAGGGCCACGCCGCCTACCGTGCCGCCGAGCGGATCACGGAATCCGAGCGCGTCGAGCTCGAAGCGCTGCTCGAGGAGCTTTCTCACAGCCAGGGTTCAGATGACGGCGCGGCGCTGATGGAGCTTGATCTGCGGGTCCACCGGTTCATCCACGGCTGCGCCGGTAACCCGTACCTCGAGGCGACACTCGGCCGCTACCTCAACCTCTCGGTCCGCATCTGGTACCTGGTGATCGACCGTCTCCCCCACATGTTCGCCCGTGTCCACGAGCACGACGACGTCTTGCACGCGATCGCCGCCGGAGACGCCGCGCGCGCGCGGGACATCATCTGCGAGCACGTGATCACGTTCGAGCGGGAGATCCGCACGGTCCTCTGATCAGCGGCGGCCGTGGGGCGTCAGCACCACGGTCTGCAGCTCGGTGAACGAGTGCATCACGTGCGCTCCCCCGACGCGGCCGATGCCGCTGTCGGAGCCCGCGCGGCCGCCGAACGGGAGGTGCGACTCCCAGTAGTTGCTGGACTCGTTGATGTTCACCCACCCGGTCCTGACCCGGTCGGCGAACTCCAGCCCCGCGTTCAGATCGGCGGTGAAGATCGCCGACAGCAGCCCGTACGGCGAGGAGTTCGTCAGCGTGATCGCGTCCTCCAACGAGTCGATCGCCACCACCGGAGCGATCGGGCCGAACGTCTCCTCGACGGCCACCCGCGAATCCGAGGGCACGTTGGCGAGCACCGTCGGCTGCCAGTAGAGGCCGGTCGGGAACCCGCTCGCGCGCTCGCCCCCGCTGACCAGATCGGCGCCCCGCTCGACGGCGTCCTGCACGTGCTCGTCCATCTTCTGCGCGACCGGCTCGTTGTTCAGCGGGCCCATCGTGGTGGCGTCGTCGAACGGGTCCCCGAGCAGGATCCGCTCGGTCACCCGGCGGGCCAGCAGCTCGACGTACTCGTCGTGGATCGCGCGGTGCACGAGGATCCGCTCGCCGGCGGTGCAGCTCTGTCCGGCGCACAGGTAGCACGCGGTCAGGGTCGCGTCGGCCGCGGCCTCGAGGTCGGCGTCGTCCATCACCACCAGCGGCCCGTTGCCGCCCATCTCGAGCAGCGCCGCCTTGCCCGCGGCGGCCTCGGCGACGAGCCGGCCGGTCGCGGTCGACCCGATGAACCCAACCCCGTCGGTCCCGGGGTTGCGGGCGATCTCGTCGCCGACCAGCGGCCCGGGTCCGGTCACCAGGTTGAACACCCCGGGCGGCAGGTCGGCGTCGGCGATGCAGCGCGCCAACGCGACCGCGCACAGCGCAGTCGACGGCGCCGGCGTCCACACGACCGCGTTGCCGCAGGCCAGCGCCGGGGCGATCAGCTCGGCGGGCATCGTGTACGGCCAGTTCCATGGGCTGATCACACCGACCACGCCGCGCGGGCGACGCACGAGCATCACGCGCTTGCCCGGCGAGAACGAGTTCGGCAGCTCACCGCCCAGGCGCTTGCCGTCCTCGGCGGCCATGTGCCAGTACTCGAGCAGCTCGTCGACCTCGTCGTAGGCCTCGGCGCGTAGCGGCTTGCCCTGGTCGGTGGTCAGCGTGCGCGCGAGCTCGTCGCGCCTCGACTGGATCACGTCCGCGACGGCCTCCATCTTCGCCGCGCGTTCGAAGGCGGTCAGCCGCGCCCAGCCGTCGGAGGCGCCCCGCGCGGCCACGATCGCCGCGCGGGCGTCCTCGCGGTCGCCCTGGGGCACGGATCCGATCCGCTCACCGGTCGCCGGACTGGTCGCATCGAACGTCTCGCCGCTGGCACTTGACCGCCACTCGCCGCCGACGAACATCTGCTCCACGGTGCTTGTCGCCATCGCTCAGCTCCCCCGGTGGGTCGTGCTGCAACGCCCGTCCCGACCGCGTTGACACAGTTAGACAACTGATATATAACAGCCCGGTTGGGAGCGGGTCAACGGATTTTCAGGAGAGCGCGACGCAGCCTCGTGTGCGGCGGCGCGGTTCGTGTTGCACTAACCGCGCGGACGCGCGGACCGGGGAGGTTTGAGCAATGGCAACCGTAGAGACCCCGCGAGAAGCGGGCGCTGACAGCAGCGAGCTTGCTGGCTTCGGTTACAAACAGGAGCTCGACCGATCGCTGGGGAGCTTCTCCTCGTTCGCGGCCGGATTCAGCTACATCTCGATTCTCACCGGCGTCACCGCGCTGTTCAGCTTCGGCTACCTGAATGCCGGGCCGGGAGTGTGGTGGACATGGCCGGTGGTAGTCGGCGGACAGATCCTGGTCGCGCTGTGCTTCATGGAGATGGCCGCCCAGTACCCGATCGCCGGATCGGTCTACCAGTGGTCCAAGCAGGTCTCCAGCGGCTACACGTCGTGGATGACCGGCTGGATCTACATCGTCGGGGCAATCGTGACGATCGCCGCGGTGGCCGTCGACTGGCAGGTCGTCCTCCCGCAGATCACCACCAACCTGCAGTTCTTCGGCAGCTCCGCCGACGCCGGGACGTTCCTGACCAAGGGCGGCGCCCAGAACGCGCTGTTGCTGGGGGCGATCCTGGTCGTGGTCACGACCACGATCAACATGCTCGGCGTGAAGCTGATGGCGCGGATCAACAACATCGGCGTCGCCGCCGAGCTGGTCGGCTCGACGCTGCTGATCATCCTGCTGCTGTTCCACCTGCACCAGTCGCCGGCGGTCATCGCCCACACCCACGGATACGGTGCGGGCCATTCCTGGGGCTACTTCGGCGCGCTGCTGATCGGCGGACTGCTGAGCGCGTACGTGATGTACGGGTTCGACACAGCTGGGACGCTCGCCGAGGAGACCAACAACCCGCGCAAGCACGCCCCACCGGCGATCATCCGCGCGATCGCCGCCGCGGCCACGATCGGCGGCCTGGTGATCCTGCTGGGGATCATGTCCAACAAGAACATCGCCGACAAGAACATCGGACTGCTCGGCCTGCCCTACGTGATCAAGAACGCGTTTGGCAACACCACCGGGAACGTGTTCCTCGCCGACACGGCGCTGGCGATCCTGGTCTGCTGCCTGGCGGTGCAGGCGGCCACGATTCGGATGCTGTTCTCGATGGCCCGCGACAACCGATTGCCGGCCGGTTCGGCCGTCGCTCGCGTCTCCGGCCGACGCAAGGTTCCGATCGTGCCGGCGCTGGTGACGGGGATCCTCGCGCTGGTGCTGATGGGGATCAACGTCGGCAATCAGAACGCGTTCCTGGTGATCACCTCGATCGCGATCATCATGTTCTACCTCGCCTACCTCGGCGTGACCGTGCCGATGCTGATCCGCCGTTTCCGAGGTGACTGGCCCCGGCCCGACCACGGGCCGTTCTTCTCGCTCGGACGGTGGGGCCTTCCGGTGAACATCGCCGCCGTCGCGTACGGCGCGCTCGTGGCCGTCAACATCGCCTGGCCGCGCAACTCGGTCTACAACGCCCTCGGTACGCCGCACTGGTACTGGCAGTGGTCGCCGGTGCTTGTTCATCGGGATCGTCGTGATCGTCGGCTCGATCTACTACTTCGGAGTCCAGGCCAAGAAGTCTCCGGAGGTGCTCGCCGAGCACCGGGCCGACGTGCCGACGCTCCCCGAGCCGGCGCTCGGAGACGTGGCGCCATGATCGAAGCGGGCGAATTCGACTACGTGGTCGCCGGCGGCGGCACCGCCGGGTGCGTCGTCGCGGCCAGGCTGTCCGAGGACCCCTCGGTCAGCGTGTGCCTACTGGAGGCCGGACCGTCGGACGTCGACGATCAGGCGATCCTGCGCCTGGAGGACTGGATGTACCTGCTCGACTCGGGCTATGACTGGGACTACCTGGTCGAGCCCCAGGAGAAGGGCAACAGCTTCCTCCGGCACGCTCGCGCCAAGGTGCTGGGCGGGTGCTCGTCGCATAACTCCTGCATCGCGTTCTGGACGCCCAGGGAGGACCTCGACGAGTGGGCGGCGGACGGCTGCGAGGGCTGGGGCTCGGCCGACTGCTGGCCGCTGCTCAGACGGCTCGAGACCAACGACGGCCCCGGTGACCACCACGGCCGTGACGGCCCGGTGAACATCCGCACGGTCCCGCCCGAGGATCCGTGCGGCGCAGCACTGCTCGAGGCCGCCGCGGCCGCCGGGCTGCCCACCAGCCGCTTCAACGAGGGCCACACGGTCACCAACGGAGCCGGCTGGTTCCAGATCAACTCCGCCGCCGACAACACGCGGATGTCCTCGTCGCACGCATACCTGCACCCGATCCTCGACAGCCGCCCGAACCTCGAAATCCGCACCCACTGCTGGGTCAAGCGGGTCGCGATCGACGGCGGCCGCGCCACCGCGGTGGAGTACCTGACCCCGGATCTGCTGACCCAGGCGTCGGTCACGGCCCGCCGCGAGGTGATCCTCAGCTCGGGGGCGATCGACACTCCGAAGCTGCTGATGCTGTCGGGCATCGGGCCGGGCGAGCACCTGCAGGAGTTCGGGATCGAGACGCTCGTCGACTCCCCCGGAGTGGGCGAGAACCTCGACGATCACGTCGAGGGGATCGTGCAATGGGATGCCAAGCGCCCGATGGTCCGGCACTCGACGCAATACTGGGAGATCGGTCTGTTCGCCACCTCCGAGGAGGGGCTCGACCGCCCCGACCTGATGATGCATTACGGGTCGGTGCCGTTCGACATGAACACCGCGCGCTGGGGTTACCCGACGACCGAGAACGGGTTCTGCCTGACCCCGAACGTGTGCCGGGGCCAGTCACGCGGCACGGTGCGGCTGCGTTCGCGCGACTACCGCGACCGGGCTCGGGTCGACCCGCGTTACTTCACCGACCCCGGCGGCCACGACGAGCGGGTGATGGCGTTCGGCATGCGCCTGGCGCGCAAGATCGTCTCGCAGTCGCCGATGGCCGAGTGGGCCGGAGCGGAGCTCGCGCCCGGGCCCGACGCGCAGACCGACGACGAGCTGATCGACTACATGCACAAGACGCATAACACCGTCTACCACCCGGCGTGCACGGCGAAGATGGGACCGGACTCCGATCCGATGGCGGTCGTGGACCCGCGGCTGCGGGTGCGCGGCGTGCGTGGCCTGCGGATCGCCGACGGCTCTATTCTTCCGTTCCTGCCAGCGATCAACCCGTGCATCACCACGATGATGATCGGTGAGAAGTGCTCGGACATGCTCAAGGAGGACGCCCGGGAGGGCGTAGAGACAGTAGCCCCGCCGGCGACGGCTTGAGTGCCACGCAGAGCGCTCCGCTCGAGGTCACGCGGTTCCTGCTGTCGTACCCGCCGTTCGACGCCCTGGACGTCGATCGGGTGCAGCGCATCGCCGACACGGTCCGGATCGAGCTGCATCCGGCTGGCGACACGATCATCGTCCAGGGCGCCGAGCCGGTACGCCACCTGCGCGTCGTCCGCAGCGGAGCGATCGAGATCATCCACGACGGCAAGCTGCTGGACCTGATCGGCGAGGGCGAGCTGCTCGGGCACGCCTCGATGCTGTCGGGGCTTCCGGCCGGGTTCGAGGCCCGGGCCGTTGAGGACACGACGTGCTACCGGATCGACGCCGACGTCGCCCACGAGCTACTCGCCGATCCGGCGGGGATGCGGTTCGTGGCCCGCTCGCTGCTCGAGCACGCGGGCGAGCTCGCGCTCGCCGACCGCGAGCAGCCCCGTGACCCGGCGCATCAGCCGGTGGTGACGCTGATGCGCTCCGGCTGGATCGCGTGTGAGCCCGACACGCCGATCCGCGACGTCGCCGGCAACATGACCACCGAGCGGGCCACGTGCGCGGTGGTGCGCGTCGGCGACGGCTCGCTCGGGATCCTCACCGACCGCGACCTGCGCAGCCGCGTGGTCGCGTCGGGTCTGGGCGGCGACGCGCCGGTGTCGGCCGCGATGTCGGCGCCCGCCTACACGTGCGCGCCCGACCGGCTCGGCGCCGATGTTCTGCTCGAGATGCTCGACCGCGGCTTCCGCCATCTGCCCGTGGTGAGCGGCACCGGCAAGGTGCTCGGGGTCGTCGAGGACCTCGACCTGGTCGCCGGGCACACGCGCTCGTCGTTCTTCCTGCGCGAGCGGATAGCCGCAGCCCAGACGGCCGATGAGCTGGTCAGCGCTTCCCGCGAGCTTCACCCGATGGTGATCGCGATGCACGATGCCCGGGTGGCGGCGACCAACGTGAGCGCGGTCTACTCGGTCGTGGTCGACGCGCTGACCCGCCGGCTGCTCGAGCTGGCGGTCGCCCGGCTGGGCGCCCCGGGCGGGTCGTTTGCCTGGCTGGCACTGGGAAGCCAGGCCCGGCGCGAGGCTTTGCCGGGCTCCGATGTCGACAGCGCGCTGGTGTGGTTCGGCGCGGTCGAGGACCAGGCGATCCGCCCCGACCTGCTGGTGCTCGCTGACGACGTCGTCGGCGACCTGCAGCGCTGTGGCCTGAGCCCCGATCCGCATGGAGCGACGGCGTCCAACCCGGCGTTCGTCCGCTCGCTGGACTCCTGGCAGCGCGCGGCGCGCAGCTGGATCTCCGACCCGACCCAGGAGAAGGCGCTGCTGCTGGCCTCGGTGCTGGTCGACAGCCGCCCGGTGTGGGGCGTCCACACGGGCACGCCGGTGGCCGACACGTTCAAGCTCGACGAGCTCAATCCCGTGCTGTTGCGGCTGCTCGCTCGGTTTTCGCTGTCGCACCGTCCGCCGACGGGCTTCCTGCGCGGGCTGGTGGTCGAACACAGCGGCGAGCACCGGGGGCGGCTCGACCTCAAGCACGGCGGCGCGCTGCCGATCGTCGACCTGGCCCGCTGGGCTGGGATGGCGGCGGGCGTGACCACCGCCTCGACGGTCGAGCGGCTGCGCACCGCCGCCACCGCCGGCACGCTGCCCACCGACGACGCGCACACGCTCGAGGACGCGTTCGAGCTGATCGCCGCGCTGCGAGTCGAGCACCAGGTCAAGCAGTTGTGCGCCGGCGCGGCGCCCGACGACTACGTCGACCCGGGCGCGCTCAGCCCGCTCACCCGCAGCCACCTCAAGGAGGCGTTCCGCGCGGTGGCCTCGATCCAGCGGCGCGTCGCTGCCGACCCAAGCGCGGGCATCGGATGACCGGCGACTGGCGCGACTGGCGGCCCGCGATCTGGTTGGCGATGCTCGGCGTCGCCATCGCGCTGCTGGTCAACCCCTGGTACATCGCCGCGATCCCATTCGGCGCGGCGATCGGAGTGGCGATCCGGATCGCGCAGCGCAGGCGGCGAGCGGCCGCGGCGGCCGATCGCAAACACCGGGGCGACCGAACGTAGCCGACTGATATATATGGCAAATGTCGGCGATTCTCCCGGGCATCGTCGAGGAGGCCGAGCGCCTGCTCGACGCGGCAAACGGTGACGGAACCACGCTTGCGCTGCTGGGCGGCGTCGCAGTCAGGCTGAAGGCCTCAGACGTCCCCGCCTCGCTCGATCGCGAGTACAAGGACATCGACTTCGCCGCGCCCAAGGGCTCCGGCTCCACTGCCGCGAAGCTGCTCAGCGGCCAGGGCTACGAGCCGGCGGTCGCGTTCAACGCGATGAACGGGCGCGACCGGCTGCTGTTCTTCGACCAGCAGCACGGTCGCCAGGTCGACGTGTTCATCGGCTCGTTCCGGATGTGCCACGAGATCCCGTTCGGTAACCGCCTGCAGGCCGGCGAGCAGACGGTCCCGCTCGCTGAGCTGGTGCTGACCAAGCTGCAGATCGTCGAGCTCAACGAGAAGGACGTCCGCGACACGGTGCTGCTGTTCTACGGCCACGACGTCGCCGACCGTGATGGCGACGCGATCAACGGGGCCAGGATCGCGGAGCTGTGCGGTAACGACTGGGGGCTGTGGCGGACGATCACCGCGAACCTCGAGCGCTGCCGTGAGCTCGCGGCCGACTACGAGCTCCCGGCGGACGGCGCGCAGCTGGTGTCCGGTCGCATCGCGCAGCTGCTGACCGAGATCGAGGCGCAGCCCAAGAGCCGCGGCTGGCGGCTCCGGGCTCGGGTCGGCGAGCGCAAGCGCTGGTACGAGCTCCCCGAGGAAGTCGACCGCTGACCGCAAACTCCGGGGACCGGTAACCGCTCGTTCACAAGCTGGCCATCTCGCGTCCGGGGCGGCGCCCATGATGTGAGCTGTGAGCTGGCGAACGACCAGGGCAGGGTGGGACGCCGAGCACTCCAATCGCCAGGTCGCGGTCGTCGACCTCGGCTCGAACTCGTGGCGGCTGGTGGTGTTCACCTACGGGGGGGTGGGGCCTAAGTCCTGGTGGAAGCGGACCGACGAGCTGTATGAGACCGTCCGGATCGGCGCCGGACTCGGGGCCACCGGTCGCCTGTCCGACGAGGCGATGGCCCGCGGGCGGGAGACGCTCAGCGTGTTCGGGCGCTTCTGTGCCGCCAACGGGATCGGTGCCGAGGACGTGTATGCGGTCGCCACCAGCGCGATCCGCGACGCCGACAACGGCGACGGGTTCGTCCGCGCGGCGCAGGACGCCACTGGACTGACGATCGAGGTCGTGTCGGCCGAAGAGGAGGCTCGCCTCGGCTATGTCGCCGCCGTCAACACGTCGACGATGACCGACGGAGCCGTGCTCGAGATCGGCGGCGGCAGCATGCAGCTGATCCGTGTCGCCGACCGCCGCTCGCACGAGCTGAGCTCGTTCCGGCTCGGCGCGGTCAGGCTCACCGAGCAGTTCCTGCCGGGATCGGGTCCGGCCAAGAAGAAGGAGCTTCACCGCGTCCGCGCGCACGTCCGAAGGGCGCTCGAGGACGTGCCGTGGCTGGCCCGGTCGGGCGATCGCCTGGTGGGGATCGGCGGCGCGGTCCGTAACCTCGCCGCGGCGGCGCAGCCGGAGATCGACCACCTCGACATCGGCGTCCAGGGCGTCGTGATCAGCCGCGAACGGATGGGCGAGCTGGTGGCGACGCTGGCGGCGATGCCGGTCGCCGACCGCGGCCACGTTCCCGGAATCAAGCCCGGGCGCGGGGACATCATCCTGGCCTCGGCGCTGGCGATCGAGACCGCGCTCGAGGTCGGTGGATTCGACGGGATCGAGGTCACCGAGGCCAGCCTTCGCGATGGCGTGTTCCTGGACCGGGTGCTGCTGGTCGGCGAGGAGCCGCTGCTGCCCGACGTGCGCGAGGCTGCGGTACGCAACCTGGCGATCCAGTACGAGTCCGACATGGCCCACGTCGAGCACGTCGCCCGGCTGGCGCTGCAGATGTTCGACTCGCTGGCCAGTGGCGGGCTGTTCGAGCCTGCGCCCGGGGAGCGCGAGCTGCTGTGGGCCGCCGCGATGCTCCATGACGTGGGGATGACGATCTCCTACGACGACCACCACAAGCACTCGGCTTACCTGATCGTCAGCGCCGAGCTCCCGGGCTTTGACCCGCGCGAGCGGGCGCTGATCGCCCAGATCGCCCGATACCACCGCAAGGGCACGCCGAAGCTCGGCGAGATGGCGCCGCTCGCGCAGGGCGGCGACGAGCAACTGCTCGATCGCTGCGCGGTGATCCTGCGGTTGGCCGAGCACCTCGAGCGTGGTCGGGACCAGTCGGTCAGCCAGGCGACGCTGCGGGCCAACGGCGGCGGCTTCGACCTGCATCTGGAGGCATCGGGCGACCTCACGCTGCCGCGCTGGAGCGTCGAGCGCTACGGCGACGACGACGCGTTTCGCCGAGTGTTCGGGCGCCGGCTGCTGATCGGATAACAAAAACGTCACAACGCCGGGCGGAAGGCGACATAGGTTCCGCGCGATGACTGGATCGGCATCGCCTGAGTGGGTCCTGGCGCGTAGAGTTGTCCCATGCTCTGGTTGCTCAGACACGCCGAAGCTGCCGACGGTGGCCCTGACGATGGGCGCCCACTGACCGAGCGGGGAGCACGCCATGCCGACGCGGTCGGCATCGCGCTGGCGCGGCTGGGCACGAACATCGACGCCTGCCTGAGCAGCCCCAAGCTACGCGCCGTGCAGACCGCTCAGCGCGCGTGCGAGCCGATCGGCGTCGAGGTGACCGTCGAGCCCCGCCTCTCGGGCGAGCCGTTCGACGTGGACGACCTGACGGCCGGCCTCGGCGATGTGTTGCTGGTCGGCCACGACCCGTCGTTCTCGCTGCTGCTTCACGACCTCACCGGCGCGCAATCACGGATGCGCAAGGGCGGGCTGGCGGGGATCTCCAAGGGCGAGCTGATCTCGCTCCTGCGTCCATCCGAGCTGACGGCGATCGCGTACGCGGAGGTACCGACGGCATGAACGACAACCCCTCCCCTGAGACCACCGAGGCTCCGATCGTCGCGTCGAGCGCGCCGACGACGGCCGTGCTGACCGACGGTCAGGTCAACCGGCAGCTCGAGGATCTGTCCAACCCGGATTGGTACGTCAACCGCGAGATCTCGTGGCTGGAGTTCAACGACCGGGTCCTGCAGCTCGCCCAGGACGAGTCGCTGCCGCTGATCGAGCGCTGCAAGTTCCTGGCGATCTTCACCACGAACCTCGACGAGTTCTTCATGGTCCGCGTCGCCGGCGTCCACGACCAGATCGAAGCCCGGATCGACTCCCGGGGCCCCGACGGGCTGTCTCCCAGCGAGATGCTCGAGCAGATGTCCGCGATTGTGCGAGCCCAGGACCGCCGTCAGGCGCGCGAGTTCTCCGACCGCGTGTGTCCGGCGCTGGCCGAGCAGGGCATCCGCATCCTTGGGACCGACGAAGCTGAGGACCCTGACGGGGTGATCCAGCGGCTGTTCCGCGAGGAGATCTTCGCGGTGCTGACCCCGCTGGCGATCGGTCCCGGCCGGCCGTTCCCCTACATCTCGAACCTGTCGCTGAGCCTGATCGTGCGACTTCACGACCCCGAGATCGACACCGAGGTGTTCGCTCGGGTGAAGGTGCCCAAGGAGGTGCTCCCGCGGTTCTTCGAGATCTCCAAGGACACGTTCGTGACGCTCGAGGACATCATCGCGGCGAACCTCGACGCGCTGTTCCCGGGAATGGACATCGTCACCTGGGACCTGTTCCGGGTTACCCGCGACGCCGACTTCGAGGTATCCGACGAGGCCGACGACCTGCTGCAAGCGGTAGAGGCCGAGCTGCGCCGGCGCCGCTTCGGCGAGGTCGTACGGCTCGAGGTCGGCGCGTCGATGGATCCCACGCTGCGCGCTCATCTGATCGACTGGCTCGGGGTCACCGAGCAGCAGGTCTACGACGTCGAGGGCCTGCTCGACATGAGCGACCTGTGGCAGATCGCCGGGATCGACGGGCACGCGGACCTGCGCCAGCAGCCATGGACGCCGCTGACCCATCCGGCGTTTGCCCCGGGTCACGGCGAGGAGGAGCAGCCCGACGTGCTGGCGGCGATGCGCGCCGGCGATGTGCTGGTGCACTACCCGTATCACTCGTTCGCGACGAGCGTGGAGCGGTTCGTCCAGCAGGCGGTCGACGATCCCGACGTGCTCGCGATCAAGATGACCGTGTACCGAACCTCGGACGACTCGGCCCTGGTCCCTTCGCTGATCGAGGCCGCCGAGAAGGGCAAGCAGGCCGTGTGCATGGTGGAGCTCAAGGCGCGCTTTGACGAGCGTCCGAACATCCGCTGGTCGCGGGCCCTGGAAGAGGTGGGCGCCCATGTGGTCCACGGCATCCCCGGCCTCAAGACCCACGCCAAGGCGATCCTCGTGGTGCGGCGCGAGCGCGGCGGCGTCCGCAACTACGTGATGGTCGGAACCGGCAATTTCCACGCCAAGAACGCGCGACTGTACGAGGACTTCGGTCTGTTCACGACCGACCGGGAGCTGGGCCAGGAGGTCGCCAGCCTGTTCAACACGCTGACCGGCTACTCACATCCGGAGCGCCAGCGCAAGGTCCTGGTCGCGCCCGGCTCGATGCGTGGTCCGCTGATCGAGGAGATCGAGCGCACCGTCGCCGCCCATCGCGAAGGCAAGCCGGCGCGGATCGTGATGAAGATGAACTCGCTGGTCGACCGCCGCTGCATCCAGGCGCTGTACCGCGCGTCGCAGGCCGGGGTCCCGATCGATCTCAACGTGCGCGGGATCTGCTGCCTGCTGCCGGGCATCGAGGGCGTCAGCGAGACGATCAACGTGGTCTCGGTGGTGGGCCGGTTCCTCGAGCACTCGCGGATCTACGCGTTTCACTACGGCGAGGACAGCAGCTACTACATCGGCTCGGCTGACCTGATGCCGCGTAACCTCGACACTCGCGTCGAGCTGCTCACCCCGGTCGAGAACCGCGAGCTGCAGGCGGAACTGGACGACACGCTGGAGCGATGCCTGGCCGACGACACGAACGCGTGGACGCTCAGCTCCGGCGGCGACTGGACACGGCGCCAGGGCGAGACGCGCTCGGTGCACCGTGAGCTCATGGAGAGAGCGTTCGCCCAGGCTGCCACGGTGCCCAGCTAGCGCCGGCTGGAAGGGACGGGGGCAGGGGGATGCGCAGCGAGTTTCTGCTGGTGCTGGTGATCGCGGGGGCGCTGGTGTTCGATTTCACCAACGGGTTCCACGACACCGCGAGCGTCGTGGCCTCGTCGATCTCCACCAACGCGCTGTCGCCGCGGACGGCGGTGATCGTGGCGGCGGTGCTGAACTTCGCCGGCGCGTTCATTTCGCTGAAGGTCGCGGCGACGATCGCCACCGGGATCATCGAGCCGGGGATGGTCACCGAGTCGATCGCGTTCGCCGGGCTCGTCGGAGCGGTCGTCTGGAACCTGGTCACGTGGTCATTCGGCCTGCCGTCGAGCTCGTCGCACGCGCTGATCGGCGGCGTGATCGGGGCGATGCTGGCCGCGGTCGGCGGGGCCGGCGTTCAGGGCATGGCGGTCGTCACCAAGGTCGTGCTCCCGGCGCTGGTCGCGCCGGTGACGGCGTTTCTGGTGGCGGGCGTTGCGATCGTGGTGATCTACCGGCTGGTGGGCCGCCGCCGTCCGGGCCCGGTGACTCGCGGGTTTCGCTCGGGCCAGATCGTGTCGGGCTCGCTGCTGGCGCTGTCGCACGGCACCAACGACGCCCAGAAGACAATGGGGGTGATCAGCCTCGCGCTGGTCGCGCACGGCAGTATCAGCGCCGACCACTTCCACGTCCCCACCTGGGTCGTGGTCGTGTCCGCCACCGCGATCGGCCTGGGCACCTACGCCGGCGGCTGGCGGATCATCCGCACGGTCGGCTCGCGGATCATCCGGATGGACCCCGCGCAGGGGTTCGCCTGCCAGGGCGCGGGCGCGGCCGTCGTGCTGGTCTCCTCGCACTTCGGCTACCCGCTGTCGTCGACCCACGTGATCTCGGGCGGCGTGGTCGGGGCGGGCGCGGCGACTCGGTTGTCGGCGGTCCGCTGGGGCGTGGCCGGCAACATCGCGCTCGCGTGGGCGCTGACGTTGCCGGCGGCAGCCGCGATCGGCGCGGGCGCCTACTGGCTGCAGCGAGGCCTCGGCTCCGGGCTGGCGGGGCCGCTGCTGATCAGCTGCGTCGCGGTGTTCCTACTCGTCCGGGCACTGGCCAATCACCGCAGCAGAATTGCTCAGGCCGCCAGGGCGTAGAACGCGCCTGACGGCCTGAAGCACCGGAGGTATATGGGGGAGGCTGATCAGCCCCCGCTGGAGGAAGCGGACTGCGGACGCGACCCGAGCTTCAGGTGGATGCTGTGTGATTCACCTGAGCGCTTGACGGTCATCGTGATCGTCTGCCCGGGGGCGTAGTTGTCGACCGTGTCGATGAAGCCCTGCGTGTCGTGGATCTTCTTGCCGTTGACCGACGTGATCACGTCGCTGGCCTGCAGCCCCGCCGACTGGCCCGGGGAGTTGGGCTGGACGGAGGTGATCTGCGCGCCGTTCATCGAGTTGCCGTTCAGCTCGACGCCGACGTAGGAGTGCTTCACCGGGTTGCCGGAGATGATGTCGTTGGCGATCCGAGCGGCCGTGTTGGACGGGATCGCGAACCCGACGCCGGCGTTGGAGCCGGAGTTGGTCTGGATTTGGTCGTTGAGGCCGAGCACGTGACCGTTGGCGTCGAGCAGCGGGCCGCCCGAGTTGCCGGGGTTGATCGCCGCGTCGGTCTGGATCGCGCCGGTGATCGTGAAGTTGTTCGGCGCGGTGATGCTGCGGCCGACCGCGCTGACGATGCCCGAGGTGGTGGTCTCGGGGAGGCTGAACGGGCTGCCGATCGCGACCACGGGGTCACCGACCTGGGTCTGAGAGGAGTCGGCGAACTGGATCGGGTGCAGCTGCGAGGCCGGCACGTCGACGTGGATCACTGCGACGTCGGTCGATGGGTCGGTGCCGACCACCTTGGCGCTGGCGGTCTGGCCGTTCTGGAAGTGGACCTTCACCGAGGTCGCGCCGGAGACGACGTGCTCGTCGGTGAGGATGTTGCCCTTGGTGTCGTATACGACGCCGGCGCCCTCGCCGGTGGCCTGCTGCTGCTGGCCGCCGCTGCCTCCGAAGCCCAGCCCGCCACCCTGCTGCTGCTCGGTGACGGTGATGTCGACGACGCCGGGGCTGGCGGCGCGGTAGATCTGATTGATCGTGAGCCCCTTGGTGGCGCTCAGCGAGGTCGGAACCGTCGAGTTCTGGCTCTGCGGCTGCGCGACGGTCGTGGTGACGGTATGGGTGCCGGAGCTGCCGCTGGCCACAACCAGCGCGATGGCTCCACCTGCAATGGCTCCTCCAATGATGGGAACCAGACGGCCTATGCGACTCATTTCGGCTACTCCCTAATGGACGTGGAATCTCGTTTTCCGGGGCGTCCCACTACAGCAGCCGACCTTCAGAAACCTGTGAGAGCTCCATGAGAGCGGCGTAAGTATTCGGTCAGACCCTAGGCGGTCGGCCCAGCGGGCGGCGGAGCCGTCGCTGGCAACGCGGCCGGGCCGCCCTTGGCGCCGGACGGCGGAGTCGGCACCGCGCCCGGCTTGAAGCGGCCACCGAAGCCGTGATACCCGAAGCCGCGGTGGCCCATTCGCGGGAACTGGCCCTTGGCCGGCGGGGTCGCGTTGACCAGGTCCTTGATCGCGCCGGACAGACGGCTGAGGATCTTCTGCTCCTGGTCCGCGGTGATCCGCTTGTTCGCAACCGCCTTGTCGAGGCGGGTCTTGGCCGCGTCGGTCAGCGCCTGCTCGAGGCCGGACACGGTCTTCTTCTGGGCCTTGGCGATGTCGGCGAGCGACTTGCCGGACTCGAGCTGCTTGCGCAGCTGAGCGTCGGTCAGGCCGAGGTACTTGGCCGCGGCGTCGATCCCGGCGCGGATCACCCGAGGTCCGCCGAAGTGCGGACCGCCGGGGCCGCCCAGGCCGGGCGCGCCGCCGGGGCCGAATCCAGGGCCGCCGGGCTTGATCCCCGGTCCTGGACCGAACGGAACCGGCGCGGACGCGCCTGCCTTCTGGATGCGCTGCTTGAGCTGGTTGGCCTGGGCCTGGGTGATCCGGCCCTCCTTGACGGCGGCCGAGAGCTGGTCGAGAGCCGCACCCTTCAGCGCCGAGTCGAGCTGCGCGGGCGTGACGTGCAGCCGCTTGGCGACATCGGTCAGGAACGCCTGCCGGGAACCTCCCGATGGATCCTTCGTGGAGGCGTAAGCGCCACCGGCAAACGCCGCGGCGGCCGCTGCGACCGTCCCGATCGCGAGCTTACGCTTGAACCCTGACTGAATCGTGGACTCTCCTGCAGTTGGCCGGGCGCCCCGGATGCGGGCGGGCGCCCGTGACCGAGGATGCTTCCACCGGACCGTGAGAGAAGCATAAGAACTTGAGGCGTTCATGCCGCCCGCCGGCGGGCGGCGAGGATCTGTTGCAGGCGGACGGCTTCTCGCTCCGGGGTGCTCTTGACGCGCTGCCAGGTCATGCGGACGGTCACGTAGCCGTGTTGCAGCGTGGTTGCGTCCCGCTCCCGGTCCCCCTCGAACGATGCCCTCGTTCGGTGAAACTCGTAGCCGTCGAGCTCGACGATCACCTTCTCCTCGGGGAACAGGACGTCGACCTCGTAGCCGGCTACGCGGGCATTGATCAGCGCCGGGGGCAGGCCGAAGCGGTCGGTCAGGTCCTGGAAGGCGTCCTCGAGCTCTGAGCGGGTCGGGCCCGTCTGCGGGTCGATCAGGGCGCGGAGGCGGGGGGCACCGTGGTGGGTGGGGTGGCGTTGCAGAAGGTCCATGAGGTGGCTGGGTCTCAGGTGACCGGCGATCCGCAGATCGTTTACCGCGCGGGTGAGGGCCTTGTCGGTCAGGCGCGGGCTGATGTCCAGGATCGTCCGGGCCGGGCTCGTGACCCTGATCCCGTCGTGGCGGCGGATGTCGCGTCGGTGCAGCTTGGCTCGGTGCGTGCTTATCCCGGGTCGGCGGCGGACGGTCGGGGTCGGGGTGGTTACCTCGAAGGGCGTGCGCCAGCGACGCTGGATCCCCCACAGCGAGGCGGCCGATCCGTGGCTGAGGACCGCGTCGGGACCGCAGGCCAGGAGCGCGGCGTAGGCGCGGTCGGGTGGGCTCGTGGGGACGTGGCCGACGGCGTAGACGCCGGTATGCACCCGGATGAGGCGCCCCACCCGGACCCGATAGACCACCGCGTCGTACCCAAAGCCCAGCTCGAGCAACTGCTCGCGCGTGACATAGCCCCGCTGACGTCGCGCCAATGAAGAGAGGCGTCGCTCAATCGCTTCGTCCACGCCCGGCTCCGTGATCGATATGTGGCCATATGCACCACATATCCATCACAGAGCCCGCTCGGGGCCGAAATCGCCCCCCCTACGAATCCGCGAGGGCTATGAAGTAGTCGAGGGCGGCGGGGTTCGCTAGGGACTCGCGGCTGGCGGCCTGGTCGGCGGGAGTGCCCATCAGGATCCGCTTGACGGGCACCTCGAGCACCTTGCCCGACAGCGTCCGGGGCACCTCGGCGATCTGGCGGACCTCGTCGGGTACGTGCCGCGGCGAGCAGTCCTCGCGCACCCGGCGGCGGATCTCGGCGATCAGCGAGTCGTCGAGCGACTCGCCCTCCCGCAGCACCACGAACAGCGGCATCCAGCCGTCGGTCCCCTCCCGGGGCATGTCGATCACCAGCGCGTCGACGACCTCGTCGAGCGCCAGCACCGCGCTGTAGATCTCGGCCGTCCCCATCCGCACGCCGCCGCGGTTGATCGTCGAGTCCGAGCGCCCGTAGATCACCGCGGTCCCGCGCGAGGTGATCTTGATCCAGTCCCCGTGGCGCCATACGCCCGGGTAGAAGTCGAAGTAGCTCTCCCGCAGCCGCGACCCGTCCGAATCGCCCCACAGGAAGATCGGCATCGAGGGCATCGGCTCGGTGATCACCAGCTCCCCCACCTCCTCGACCAAGGGCTTGCCGTCGGGGTCCCAGGACTCGATCGCGGCGCCGAGCGACCGGGCCTGGAGTTCGCCCAGGTACACCGGCAGCGTCGGCACGCCGCCGACGAACGCGGTGCACATGTCGGTGCCGCCCGAGGTCGAGAACAGCCACGTCTCAGAGCCGAGGTGCTCGTAGATCCACCTGAAGCCATCCTCCGACAGCGGCGAGCCGGTCGACCCGACCGACCGCAGCGCCGAAAGGTCGCGCCCGTCAAGCGGCTCGATGCCGGCCTTGATGCACGAGGAGATGAACGCGGCGCTGGTCCCGAACGTGGTCATCTGGGTGTCGGCGGCCAGCTGCCACAGCGTGCCCAGGTCCGGGTAGCCCGGGTTGCCGTCATACAGCACGATCGACGCCTCGGTCAGCAGCACGCCGACGACGAAGTTCCACATCATCCAGCCGGTCGTCGAGAACCAGAACACGCGATCGCCGGCCTGGGCGTCGAGGTGCAGGTGGAGCATCTTCACCTGCTCGAGCAGGATCCCGCCCTGGCTGTGCACGATCGGCTTGGGCAGCCCGGTCGTGCCCGAGCTGTACAGCACCCACATCGGGTGCTCGAACGGCACCTGGGCGAACTCGATCGACGAGCCCGACCCGAGAAAGCCCTCCTCCCAGCCCGAGCCCGACAGGTACCCGAACGACACCACGCGCTCGAGCGACGGGATCGAGCCCGCGATCTCCTCGACCACGCCACTGCGGTCGAAGTCACGGCCGCCATAGCGATAGCCGTCGATCGCCAGCAGCACCTTGGGCTCGATCTGGGCGAACCGGTCGATCACGCTCCGGGCGCCGAACTCGGGCGCCGCCGACGTCCACGTGGCCCCGATCGACGCGCACGCGAGCACGGCGGCCACGGTCTCGGGGATGTTCGGCATGTACGCCGCGACCCGGTCGCCCTCGCCCACGCCCAGTGCCCGCAGCCCCGCCGCGATCGCCGCCGTCTGGGCCCGCAGCTCGCCCCAGGTCCATGACGACAGCGGCCGCAACTCGGAGGCGTGCTGGATCGCCAGCCCGTCATCGGGCTTACCCCGGAACACGTGCTCGGCGTAATTCACGCGCGCGCCCGGGAACCACTCAGCGCCCGGCATCGAGCGGCTGCCCAGCACGCCCGACGGCGACTCGCCGAGCTGCAGCTCGAAGAACTCGACGATCGAGGACCAGAACGCATCGATGTCCGCCACCGACCAGCGCCACAGGTCCTCGTAGCGTTCGAACGCCAGCCCGTGTCGGTCCTCCACCCACGCCTGGTAGCGCGTCAGCGTTGCCCGCTGGACCTGTTCGTCAGAAGGCGTCCAAAGGAGCTCGGGGTCTGTCATCGCCAGCAGTATTTCGTAGTAGCCTCGCGCGGCGATGCTCGGCATGTCGCAGACCAAGCGGACGACGACGCCCCCGGCGCGGGCCGACGCGCTCGCCGAGCTCACGCTCCCGGACCAGGACGGCGTCGAGACCCGGCTCGGCGACCTGTGGCGCGACCGCCCAGCGGTGCTGGTCTGGCTGCGCCACTACGGCTGAATCTATTGCAAGGCCCACGCGGTGCAGTTGCATCGCGCTCGCGAGCAGTTCGCGGCGGCCGGCGTCAGCCTGGTGCTGATCGGCCAGCTGACCCCGCGCCACGCGGCGCACTTTCGCCGCCGCCAGCACATCGAGCTGCCCGTGCTCGCCGACGAGTCCCGCGCCAGCTACAAGGCCGCCGGCGCCAAGGTGGCCACGTTGGGCGAGCTGCTGGGTCCGAAGGTCGTCGCCAAATCGGTCGCGGCCACAGCGAAGACCGGCCGCGTGCAGTCAAAGACGCTCGGCCACCCGGCGCAGCTCGGCGGGGCGATGCTGATCGCGACCGACGGGACCGTCGCCTGGTCGCACATGGCGCAGGACGCCAGCGACAACGCATCGCCCGAGGAGATCCTCGAGGCGGTGCGGGCGCTCGGCTGACAAGCTCTGCCGTCGATGCCGGAGCCGCCGCCGCAGCTCAAGCTGGTCGCGCCATTTGACGCGACCGTGATCGCAATCGCCCACCGGGCCGACGAGCCGATCGCCGGCGGCACCGCGGTGATCGTGCTCGAGGCGATGAAGATGGAGCACGAGGTCGTCGCCGACCACCCGGCCGTCGTCCGCCAGATAGCCGTGGCCGTCGGCGACACCGTCACCGAGGGCCAGCTGCTCGCGGTCCTCGACGCCGTCGACGGGACCCCGAAGCCCGCCGCGCCGGTCAACGGCGAGCCCGAACGACGCAGCGACCTCGAAGCGGTCCAGGCCCGCCACGAGCTCGGCCTCGACGCGGCCCGCCCCGACGCGGTCGCCAAGCGCCATCAGCGCGGCCACCGCACCGCCCGCGAGAACCTCAGCGACCTCGTCGACCCCGGGTCCTTCGTCGAGTACGGGCCGCTGATCTTCGCCGCCCAGGAGCGCCGCCGCGACAGGCAGGAGCTGATCGAGCGCACCCCCGCCGACGGGCTCGTGGCCGGCGTCGGCGAGATCGAGTCACGGCCCGCGGTCGTGATGTCCTACGACTACACGGTGCTCGCCGGCACTCAGGGGATGCGCAACCACCTCAAGAAGGACCGCCTGTTCGAGCTCGCCAGCAAGCGTCGCCTGCCCGTGGTGCTGTTCGCCGAGGGCGGCGGCGGCCGACCCGGCGACGTCGACTGGCCGCACGTGGCCGGACTGGACTGCCGCGCGTTCAACCTGTTCGCGCAGCTCAGCGGGCTGGTTCCGCTGGTGGGGATCGCGTCCGGATACTGCTTTGCCGGCAATGCGGCGCTGCTGGGCTGCTGCGACGTGGTGATCGCGACCGAGGACTCGAGCATCGGGATGGGCGGCCCGGCGATGATCGAGGGCGGCGGGCTCGGCGTGTTCGAGCCGGGCGAGGTCGGGCCGATCGACGTCCAGGACGCCAACGGCGTCGTCGACCTGCGGGTTGCCGACGACATCGAGTCGGTCGCGGCGGCCAAGCGCTACCTGTCGTATTTCCGCGGCCCGGTGCAATCCGACCCCGACCCGCCACGCGACGCCAGCCAGCTGCGCGACCTGGTCCCCACCAACCGCAAGCGCAGCTACGACATCCGCGCGGTGGTCGACGCGCTGCTCGACGACGTGCTGGAGCTGCGCCGCGGGTTCGGGCTGGGGATCGTGACCGCGCTGGCTCGCGTGGACGGCAACCCGCTCGGCGTGATCGCCAACGACCCCACCCATCTCGGCGGCGCGATCGACGCCCACGGCGCCGACAAGGCGGCGCGGTTCATGCAGATGTGCGACGCGTTCGCGCTGCCGGTCCTGTTCCTGTGCGACACGCCCGGGTTCATGGTCGGGCCGGCCGCCGAGCGAACCGCGACCGTCCGCCATTTCGCTCGGATGTTCGTCACCGGCGCGAACCTGAGCGTGCCCACCGGCACGATCGTGCTGCGCAAGGGCTACGGCCTCGGCGCCCAGGCGATGGCTGCCGGATCGTTCAAGGCACCGTTGTTCTGCGTCGGCTGGCCGACCTCGGAGTTCGGCGGGATGGGACTGGAGGGCGCGGTCCGGCTGGGGATGCGGCGCGAGCTCGAGGCGATCCCCGACCAGGCCGAGCGCGAGCGCGCGTTCGACGCCGCGGTCAAAGCCGCCTACGAGCGCGGCGAGGGCATCAACATGGCGTCCTACGGGGAGATCGACGACGTGATCGACCCGGCCGACAGCCGCCGCTGGATCTCGACGTTGTTCGACGAGTCGACCGGCCGCTGGTGGGACGACCCGGGCAAGCGCCGACCGCAGATCGATACCTGGTAGCCAGCCCCGCGAGTCAGTCGCAGCGCTGGCAGGCGCCGTGCAACAACACGTCGTGGCTCTCGATCCTCACCCCTAGCCGCTCGGACAGGCTGTCGATCGCGTGCTCGAGCCCCGGATCGTCGAACGCCACCAGTCGCCCGCACTGATCGCACACCAGGTGGTGATGATGCTCGCCGCTCGGGTCGGCGGGCTCGAACCGCGCCTGACCATCGCCGACCTCGACGCGCTCGACCAGGCCGTGCTCGAACAGCAGTTCCAACACTCGGTAGATGCTGGCCCGGCCGGCGGGGTGACCGCGGGTTCGCAGCGAATCCTCGATCTCGACCGCGCTCAGGGCACACGACTGATCGGCCAGCAGCTCGATCACCCGCTCGCGTGCGCCCCCGCGCTTGAGGCCCTCCCGAGACAGCACGTCGTGAACGTGCTCACTCCAGTCGGTCGACGCCATCGAGTCAAGACTAGCGCGAGAATCGTCTCGAACAAGAATGAGACCCAATCCCATTTCATGGTAGGGTGGTCGTCGTGTCGCGCCGGAATCGTCGATCGCTCGCCACACTCGCCGCCGTCCTACTCGCGCTCGTCGCCGCGGTGTCGGCCGCCGGGTGCGGGGCCACCGCGACCGGTGACTCCGGCGCGGTCAGGATCGTCGCCGCCGAGAACTTCTGGGGCAGCATCGCCTCGCAACTGGGCGGCGACAAGGCCAGCGTGCAGAGCATCATCTCCAACCCGGCCGAGGACCCCCACTCCTACGAGCCGACCGCCCAGGACGCGCGCACGCTGGCGACCGCGCAGCTGGCGATCGTCAACGGCGTCGGCTACGACCCCTGGGCGCCGAAGCTGATCGCCGCCAACCCGGCCTCAAACCGGACAGTGCTGACCGTCGGTGACCTGTTCGGGCTCAAGGACGGCGACAACCCCCACCGCTGGTATGACCCCGCCGACGTCACCGCGGTCGCCAACGCGGTCACCGCCGACCTGAAGAAGCTCGACCCTAAGGATGCGTCGTACTTCGACCAGCGCCACCAGGCGTTCGAGACCAACGGCCTGGCCACCTACCACCAGCTGATCGCGCAGATCAAGCGCCGCTTCGGCGGCACCCCGGTGGGCGCCTCGGAGAGCATCTTCGCGCTGCAGGCGCCCGCCCTGGGCCTGAGGCTGGTCACCCCTTACAGCTTCATGAAGTCGATCAGCGAGGGAACCGAGGTCACCGCACAGGACACGCTGACCACCCAGCGACAGCTCAACAGCCGCGAGATCAAGGTCTGGGTGTACAACTCGCAGAACGCCACGCCCGCGGTCCAGCATCTGAACGCGCTCGCTCGCGAGCAACACATCCCAATCGCGACGATCACCGAGACCCTGACCCCCGCGGGCGCGAGCTTCGAGCAGTGGCAGGTGGCGCAGCTGCGGCGGATCGAGCAGGCGCTGCGTGCCGCCATCGGTCGTTGAGCTGCGCGGCGCCGCAGTCAGGCTCGGCGGCCGGCCGATCTTCACCGACGTCGACCTGAGCGTCGGGCGCGGCGAGTTCATCGCGGTGCTCGGTCCCAACGGCGCCGGCAAGTCGACGCTGATGCGGGCGATCCTGGGGCTCGTACCGCTGACGGCGGGGAGCGTGTCCGTGCTCGGCGGCCCGCCCGCCCAGGCGCGGCCGCGGATCGGGTACCTGCCCCAGCGCCGCGGGTTTGACCGGGCCACCCGGCTGCGGGGCGTCGACCTTGTGCGGCTCGGCGTCGACGGAGCCCGCTGGGGCGTGCCAGTCCCGCTGTCCCCGGCCGCGCTGGCCCGCCGCCGGGAAGAGCGCGCCCGCGTCGATAGCGTGATCGAGCTGGTCGGAGCCGGCGACTATGCGCACCGGCCGATCGGTGAGCTGTCGGGAGGCGAGCAGCAGCGGCTGCTGATCGCCCAGGCGCTGGTCCGCGACCCCGAGCTGCTGATCCTCGACGAGCCACTCGACAGCCTCGACCTCCCCAACCAGGCGTCGGTGGCCGCGCTGATCGGCCGGATCTCGCACGCCGAGGGGATCTCGGTGCTGCTGGTGGCCCACGACGTCAATCCGATGCTGGGCAACCTGGACCGGGTCATCTACCTGGCCGGCGGCCGCGCGCTGGCGGGGACGGTCGGCGAGGTGATCACGGCAGCGAAGCTGACCAGCCTTTACGGGGCGCCGATCGAGGTGCTCCGGACCAGCGACGGTCGGCTGGTCGTGGTCGGGCTTCCCGAGGCCCCCCACTACCACGGCCATCGACACGACGAGGCCGACCCCGAGCACGAGCACGAGCACGAGCACTGATCGTGGCCCCGGTACAGAACCCGCACCTGTCGCTTGACCTTGTCGCCGACGTCCAGCAGCTGTTCGCGTTCCCGTTCATGGTCAACGCGCTCGAGGCGGGAACGATCGTCGCCGTCCTGGCCGCGATCGTCGGCTGGTACATGGTCCTGCGACGCCAGAGCTTCGCCGGCCACACGCTGTCGGTGATGGCGTTCCCGGGCGCGACCGGCGCGGCGCTGGCGGGGCTCCCGACGGCGCTCGGCTACTACCTGGCGTGCGGCGCCGCCGCGCTGGCGATGGGCCGGACAAGCCGGGCCCCGACGCGCGGGTTCGGAGCCGAGACCGCGCTGATCGGGACCGTGCAGACGGTCGGGCTGGCCGCCGGCTACCTGTTCCTGTCGCTCAACCACGAGATCCTGTCGGGCACCGAGACGCTGCTGTTCGGCACGTTCCTGGGGGTCACCACCGGCCAGGTGCTGACGCTGCTGATCGTCGCGGTGGCGACCCTGGCGGTGCTCGCGCTCGGCGCGCGCCCGCTGCTGTTCTCCACCGTCGACCGCGATGTGGCCCGGGCCAGCGGCGTCCCGGTGGCGATCCTCGACGTGGCGTTCCTGGTGATCCTCGGGCTCGCGGTCGCGGCCACCAGCCAGATCACCGGTGCGCTGCTGGTGTTCGCGGTGCTGGTCGCGCCGCCGGCGACCGCTCAGCTGATCACCACCCGCCCGCTGGCCGGGCTCGCGTTGAGCGTCGCGTTCGCGCTGCTGGTGGTGTGGCTCGGGCTCGGGGTCGCGTACTTCTCGATCTATCCGGTCGGCTTCTACACGACCACGTTTGCGTTCGGCCTGTACGTGGCGGTGCGGACGACCCGGTGGACGCTGACCAGGCGCGCCTGATGTTCGCGCACGAGTTCGTCCGCAACGCCTACCTCGCCGGCACGTTCATCGCGCTGGCGTGCGGTTGCGTGGGCTGGTTCGTGGTCGCCCGGGCGCAGCTGTTCGCCGGCGATGCGCTCAGCCACGTGGCGTTCGTGGGCGCGATCGGCGCCGCCGTCGTCGGGCTCGACGAGCGCGTCGGGCTGTTCGGGCTGACGCTGGCGGTGGCCGGGGGGATGGCCGCGCTCGGCCCGCGCGGCCGGGCCGACGACGCGGTGATCGGGACCGTGTTCGCGTGGATCCTGGGGATCGGGATCCTGCTGCTGACGCTTTTGTCGACGAGCTCGGCCGGCGGCGCCGGGATCAGCGCCGCGAACGCGCTGTTCGGGTCGATCTACTCGCTGAGCGCGGGCGCATCATGGCTGGCGGCGGCGATCGCGCTCGCGGTGACCGTAGTGGTGGCGATCGCCGCGCGGCCGCTGCTGCTCAGCACGCTGGACTCGGTGCAGGCCACGGCACGGGGTGTGCCCGTGAGACTCCTGGGCGTCGGAATCCTGCTGGCCGTCGCGGTCGTGACCGCCGAGGGCACGCAGGCTGTGGGTGCGCTGCTGGTGCTGGGACTGCTGAGCGCGCCCGCCGGCGCCGCCCACAAGCTCGTCGCCAACCCCTACGCCGGAATCGGGCTGTCGGGGCTGATCGCGGTCGCCGCCACCTGGGCCGGCCTCGCGCTCAGCTACGCGGTGGCGTCGCTGCCGCCGAGCAGCGCGATCATCGGCTTCGCCGCAGCGGCGTACGTGCTCGCGGCGATCGTGGAGAAAGTGAGGTCCGGCGAGCGGCGCGGGCGGGAGTCGCGGCCCGAGCCGCCGCCGGATCCTCTAGGTGCGGGAGGCTCCCGCTAGCGACGAGGCGCACTTCGTCGCAATCGAAGGGCACCTGAGTGGCGACGACACGCTCAGGAGGGCGCGGGGAATGCCTGATCCCGACGTACGACGCCTTCGAGCCCTGGCGCCCTTCGACATGAAGCGAGACTATGGCGGGGCGTGTCAACTCTCCGTAAAAGGACGGCCCGCCAACCGCGTCTTAAGCCGCGCGCAACGCTTGGGCCGTCCGCGGCGATCAACCGCATCCGGCGGTGGCGGCGCTCGCGGAACCGCCTTCCGCGAAGCCGCCACCGCCCCACGGCCAGTCCCGGCCTGGGCCGTGGGTGTCCCACCGGCCCGGCCTCCGGAGGTCGGAGCCGAGGTCGAGCCGCCGGCCGTGTGGGAGCTACAGGAGCTTGGGGGTCACCACGGTTCTACCTCGCCGTTCGTCAGCTCCGCATAAGCGCAAAGCGCTGGAGCTTCAGCGTTTCGTAAGAATCGAGGCGACCGGCACGACAGGCGCCTCGAGCTCGCGCGAGAGCGCCGGGAGTTGGATCCGGACCTCGAGTCCGCCAGCATCGGGAGCGGCGATCTCGGTGCTGCCGCCGTGAACCTCGACGACCGACCGCACGATCGACAGACCCAGCCCGAAGCCTCCGTAGGATCGGTCCAGGCGGCGGAACGGCTCGGTCAGCCTGCGGGCCTCCTCGGGGTCGATCCGTGGACCTCCGTTGCGGACCACCAGCTCGACCCCGGACGTCCGCGTGCGCGTCGTGACCGCCAAGAACCCACCGCGGCTCGTTGTGCTGGATGCCGTTGTCGAGCAGGTTGGCGATCATCCGCTCGAGCAGCCCGGGCTCGCCCTGCACCCATGCCGGCTCGAGGTCGTCCTCGACGCTGACGCCCGCGTCCTGGGAGCGCGCCAGGAGGTCGGTGATGCAGTCGCCGGCCAGCGCGGCGAGGTCGACGGGCTCGTCGCGGCCGGTGGCCGCCTCGCTGCGGGCGAGCATCAGCAGGCTCTCGATCAGCCGCTCGCAGCGGTCGATCGTCTCGCGGACGGCCTCCCCCATCCTCCGCAGCTCGTCGGTGCTGGCCTCCGGGTCGGCCATCGCGACGTCGACCTCGGTGCGCATGATCGCCAGCGGCGTGCGCAGCTCGTGTGACGCGTTGGCGACGAAGTGGCGCTGGCTCTCGAACGCTGCGTCGAGGCGGCCGAGCATCCCGTCGAACGTGTCGGCCAGCTCCTTGAGCTCGTCGTTGGGCCCGGTGAGGCTGATCCGTTCGCCCAGGTTCTCGCCCGACACCCGGCGCGCTGTCGCAGTGATGTCGCGCAGCGGGCTCAGCGCGCGGCCGGCCAGCAGCCAGCCGGCGCCAACCGACACCATCGTCATCAGGCCCAGCGCGAACAGGTACTCGACCAGCAGCTTGTGCAGGGCGTCGTTGACCAGCTGATCGTGCACCTCACGGGCGAGCGCGTAGTCGCGCGGAGTCGAGCCGAACTCCGGGAGCAGCGCCGACGGCAGGTTGATCCCGCGGAAGCGCATCCGGAACGGCTGGCCGCCGATGTCGTGACGAACCAGCAGGTAGCCGATCGTCAGCAGCACGGCGCCGGTGATCAGGAACACCAGGCCGTAGAGCACCGTCAGCCGCAGGCGGATCGTCGGCGCCGGGCCATGGAACCTCCGCTCCGCGGCGCGGTCCCGCCGGGGACGCGGCAGATGCATCACTTCATCCTGTAACCGACGCCGATCACGGTCTCAACCACCTGTGGATCGCCCAGCTTACGCCGCAGCGTCATGATCGTCATCCGTACCACGTTCGTGAACGGGTCGATGTGCTCATCCCAGACCCGCTCGAGCAGCTCCTCGGCTGACACCGTCGCGCCGCCGGCGCCCATCAGCACCTCGAGCACGGCGAACTCCTTGCGGGCGAGATCGATCTGGCGTCCGTCTCGGGTGACGAGCCGGCGGGCGGGGTCGAGCTCGACGTCGCCGTGGTCGAGCACCGGCGGACGGCTGGGAGCCGAGCGCCGGGCCAGGGCGTGGATCCGGGCCACGAGCTCGGCGAACCGGAAGGGCTTGGGGAGATAGTCGTCGGCACCGAGCGACAGGCCCTCGACGAGGTCCTCGAGCGTCCCGGCTGCGGTCAGCATCAGGATCCCGGTCTCCGGACGCTCGCCCCGGATCGTCCGGCACACGTCGTCGCCGTGCACGCCGGGCAGATCGCGGTCGAGCACGAGCACGTCGTAGCGGACCACGCGCGCCTTGACCAGCGCGTCGCTGCCGTCCGGAGCGAGGTCGACCGCCATCCCCTCGCGGCGCAGGCCGCGCGCGATCGCGTCAGCCAGTCGCTGTTCATCTTCGGCGATCAGCACGCGCATAACCGCACCTGAGCATGACGGCACCAACGTAAGCCCTGCATAAGTCCAGTTCGCTGCCGCCGGTCGCGGGTTGTGCCGGGTCCTGGGGGATCGGGACAGCGGCGATCACAGCGCCGCGGCCTCGCGGCGCAGCACGTCCCAGGCCTGGCGTACGTCGGCCTCGGTCGTGCTCATCTGCCCGATCGCCAGCCGCAGCACGTAGCGCCCGCCCGGCGCGGCGTGGGAGATGAACAGCTCGCCGCTGGCGTTGACCCGCTCCAGCAGCTCGGCGTTTCGCTGGTCGTCGCCCTCGACGCGGAAGCACACCGTCGAGAAGTGCCGCGGCGCGCACAGCTCCCAGCCGGGCTCCTCGGCGACCCACCGCTCGAACTTCTGGGCGAGCTCGATCCCGCCGCGGACGTGGGCCTGCAGGCCGCTGCGGCCGTGGCAGCGCAGCACCGCCCACAGCTTCAGCGCGCGGAACCGCCGTCCCAGGGCCGGGCCGTACTCGCTCAGCGACCACGCGTCCTCGGCGTCGGGAGTGCGCAGGAACTCGGGGATCACGCTGAACGCCTGGCGGAAGTCCTGCGGCCGCCGAGTCCACAGCAGCGAGCAGTCGACCGGGGTCAGCATCCACTTGTGGGCGTTGACCACGACCGAGTCGGCGCGGTCGACGCCGGCGAACGCCCACCGGTGCTCGGGGCAGACCATCGCCGCGCCGGCGTAGGCGGCGTCGACGTGCAGCCAGGCGCCGTCGCGCTCACACACGTCGGCGATCGCCGGCACCGGGTCGACCGAGGTGGTCGCGGTCGTCCCGACGGTCGCGATCACGACCGCGGCGTCGCGCAGCTCGCCCATCGCCTCGACGTCGAGCCGGAAGTCGTCGTCGCTGGACACCTTGCGCAGGCGCATGCCGAGCATCCGCGCGGCCTTGTCGGCCGCCGAGTGAGCCTGGTCGGAGCACACGATCAGATCGCGGCCGGTCGCCTCGCGCGCGGCGATCACCGCCGCCAGCGTCGAGGTCGAGGCGGTGTCCTCGATGTGGCCGTGCCATCCGGACGGCAGCCCCAGCAGCTCGGCCGTCCAGTCGAGCACGACGCCCTCGAGCTCGGTCGAGGCCGGCGCCGTCCGCCACAGGATCGCCACCGAGTTCAGCGTCGCCGCCAGCAGCTCGGCGAGGATCGCGGGCTCCGAGGAGCTGGTCGCGAAGTACGCGAAGTAGCGCGGGTGCTGCCAGTGGGTCATCCCCGGCAGCAGCACCTCGTCGAGGTCGCGCAGAATCGCCGAGAACGGCTCGGGCTCGTCGGGCGCGCTGGCGGGCAGCCGGGCGCGGATCTCGCCGGGCTGCACCTGGGCCAGCACCGGCAGCTCGCCGACGCGTTCGAGGTACCGAGCGGCCCACTCGAGCGCGGCCGCACCGTCGGTGCGCAGGTCGGTCACGCCGCGGCCCCCACCGAGAACTCGTAGCCGACATCCGTCAGCCGCTCCGACAGCTCCCACAGCCGCCGCCAGGCCTCGGGCTGGTACGCCTTGCCGGCGGCCGTGACGACCCGCGGGTGCCCACGGTTCTCCATGAACCCGTCGGGTCCGACGAACGAGCCTCCGGGCAGGTCGGGGACCGTCGCCGCGTACAGCGATGGAAGCGCGCCCATCTCGGCGCTCTGGGCGATCACGTGGTTGCCGACGCCCATCACGATCCGCTCCAGCCGCTTCTGCGGACCGGCGAACTGGAGGTTGGTGGCGGCGTATCCGGGATGCGCGGCGACGCTGGTCAGCGCGACCCCGGCCGCGGCCGCGCGGCGGTCGAGCTCGAAGCAGAACATCAGGTTGGCCAGCTTGGACTGACCGTAGGCGCGCCAGTTGTTGTAGCCGCGCTCGAACTGCAGGTCGTCGAAGCGAATCGTGCCGAGCCGGTGCATGTGGCTCGAGACCGTGACGACCCGCGGCGCCGGGGCGGCCAGCAGCCGCGCCAGCAGCCGCCCGGTGAGCGCGAAGTGCCCGAGATGGTTGATGGCAAGCTGGCTCTCGAACCCGTCGACGGTGAGCCGGCGCGGCGGCGCCATCACGCCGGCGTTGTTGATCAGCAGGTCGACGCGATCGTGCTCGGCGCTCACCCGGTCGGCGAACTCGCGCACCGACGCCAGCTCGGCGAGGTCCAGGCGCGCGACCGCGACGTCGGCGTCGGGGCCGATCGCATCCCGGATCGCCGTGGCGGCAGTCTCGCCCTTGGCGGTGTTGCGGCAGGCGACGATCACGGCCGCGCCGGCGCGGGCGAGCTCGCGCGCGGTCACCTGTCCGAGCCCGCTGTTGGCGCCGGTGACGATCGCCGTGCGCCCGGACAGGTCGGGAATCTCGATTGGCGGTCCAGCCCGGCATCGCGGCCACCCTATCCGCTGGTCCGGGAACCGCCGGCGTCATCGATCACGGTGAACCCGATCCCAGCGGCGCGTAGCCGTCCGATCAGCGCGTCGCCCATCGCCACCGCGGGCGTCAGCTGACCGCTGCGCTGCGGCAGCTCGTCGTGGGCCAGGCACAGGGCCGCCTCGGCGAGCATCTTCGACGTCTCGCCGTAGCCGGGGTCTCCCCCGGTCACCTCGGTCAGAATCCGCTTGCCGCCGCCCTCGCCGGCGAACCGCACCCGAAACCAGGACTTGGCCCGCTGCTGCTCCGACGGCCCGGCGCCGGCATCGGGCGCGAGCTTGAGCAGTAGGTCACGCGTCGGCCCCAGCTGGGCCAGCGCCACCGCCGCACCCGCGCCGGCGGTGAGCCCGGCGAGCACCGGCAGGTGCTTGACCACGGCGAAGTGGCTGTAGCTGAAGTCCGGTCCGTAACGGTCCAGCGCGCGTGCCGAGCGCAGCACGGTCACCGGGTCGATCGTCGGGAGTGGCACGGCCCAGCCACCGCCGAACTCGCTGCGCCCGGGCGGCCCGGTGACGCCGCGAACCTGGCGCCCCTCGAGCTTGCGCTCGTGACGCCGGCGCTGTCCAGCGAGCTTCGAGGCCGGCCCGAGCCGGCCCATGATCTCGATCGCCGAGCGGTAGGTGCCGCCCGAGAGCCTCCCCGACGCGCTCACGTATCCCTGGAGCTTGATCGGAACCCCCTCGGGCAGCTGCGACACCGTGAACAGGGCTCCGAGGTCATACGGGATCGAGTCAAACCCGCACGAGTGGACCAGACGCGCGCCCGAGGCCACCGCGCGCTCGTGGTAGCGCAGCCACATCAGGTCGACGAACTCGGGCTCGCCGGTGAGGTCGACGTAGTCGGTCCCGGCCGCGGCGCACGCTGCGACGACGGCCTCGCCGTACTCGATGTACGGGCCGACGGTCGTGATCACGACGCTCGCCGACTCGGCCAGCGCCCGCATCGCGGCGGCGTCGCCGACGTCGGCCTCGATCAGCGCGGGCTCCGCACACGCGGGATTGATCTCGGCGACGCGAGCGCGGACGCGGACGAGCTTGTCGGCGCTGCGGCCCGCCAGCGCCCAGCGGGTCGTGGCCGGCGCGTGCGCGGCCAGATACTCAGCGGTCAGCTCGCCGGTGAACCCGGTCGCGCCGAACAGAACGATGTCGTGCTCGCGGTCAGTCATCCGGCGCGACCTGACGAGCAAGCTCGATCGCCTGCTCGAGGTCGACGCCCGCGCGCGCCGCCACCCAGCAGGCCACCGGCGCGGCGATCCGCTCGGATGAGTGCGCCGCGACGGCCGCCAGGTCGAGCACTGCCTTGAGCTCGTCCTTGGTCGGAGCATCGGTGCCGAGCTTGTCGGCGAAGGCCGCGAGCCATTGGGTTGCGTTCACAGGCGCGACTGTACCCGCACTGCCATGATGGCGCGCCTGAGGGAAGCACTAAGTCCGCGAAACGAAAGGCACGAGCGATGAAGGTTCTGGACGACAAGGTGGCGATCGTCACCGGGTCTGCGCGCGGGATCGGCCGCGCCACGGCTGAGCTGCTCGCTGAGCATGGAGCGAAGGTGCTGATCAACGACCTCGACGGCGACGTGGCCGAGCAGACCGCCGGCGAGATCGACGGTGAGACGCTCGTGTTCGCCGGGGACCTCACCGAGCCGGGGACGCCCGACAAGCTGGTTGAGGCCGTGGTCGGCGAATGGGGCAAGGTCGACATCCTGGTCAACAACGCCGGCTACACGCTCGACGCGCCGATCCACAAGATGAGCGACGAGTGGTTTCAGAAGATGCTCGACATCCATTCGGTGGTCCCGTTCCGGATGTGCCGGGCGGTTGCGCCGCACATGCGCGAGCCCGCCAAGCAGGAGCGCGAGCAGGGCGTCGAGGTGTTTCGCAAGATCGTCAACGTGTCCTCGATCTCGGGCACGATGGGCAACGCGGGTCAGGCCAACTATTCGTCTGGGAAGTCCGCGGTCGTGGGGCTGACCAAGACGCTGGCCAAGGAGTGGGGCCAGTTCAAGATCAACGTCAACGCGGTCGCGTTCGGGTTCATCGAGACGCGTCTGACCGCGGCCAAGGACGAGGAGAACGTGGCCGAGATCGGCGGCGAGAAGGTGCAGCTGGGAATTCCCGAGCAGCTGCGCTCGCTGGGCGCGATGGTGATTCCGCTCGGCCGGCCGGGCCAGCCGCACGAGGCCGCCGGCGGCGTGTTCTTCCTGTGCACCCCGTGGTCTAACTTCGTCCACGGCCAGGTGCTGAACATCACCGGTGGTCAGTTCACCGGAATGACCGCTTAGCTCAGGCAGCCGCGGCCGCGCCGCGCGCGGCCTCCACGAACCACTCGAACACGCGCAGGAACCGCGGGTCCACTCGCCACTCCTCCTGCAGTTCCCACTGCACGGCCAGCACGGGGCGCCCGGGGATCTCGATTGCCTCGGCCACCCCGTCGGCCGACGCCGCCACGACCGCGAGTCCCTCGCCGAGGCGGTCGATCGCCTGGTGGTGGAACGAGTTGACTTCGACTGCGGTCGCGTCGAGCGCGCCCTCGAGCAGGCTCCCGGGCGTGATCTCGATCTCGTGGCGCGGGTGCGGTGGCGGCGGGGAGCCGGCGACCGACGAGGCCTCGACCAGCTTCCACTTCGCCCACCCGGGGTCACTGGGGTGTGCGTCGGCGAGCAGGCTGACGTCCTGGGCGAGCGTGCCGCCGAGCGCGACGTTCAGCACCTGGATGCCCCGGCACATGCCGAGGATCGGCATCCCGCGGTCCAGCGCCCGGCCGACCAGCTCGAGCTCGAATGCGTCGCGCTGCGGCTCGGTCGCGGCCAGCAGCGGGTGGGGCTCCTGGCCGTAGCGGCCGGGCTCGATGTCGCGACCGGGCGCAAGCAGGAGCGCGTCGATCGTGTCCAGCGCCGGTCCGATTGCGTCGTCCAGCTGGGGCAGCGTCATCGGCAGGCCACCCGCGAGCAGCACCGGCCGGTGCACCCCGACGCCGCCGTAGTCGCCGAAGTCGTGCAAGCTCGCCGAGACCCCGATCAGCGGCCGTCGTTCCTTGAACATACTTGTCCAGGGTATCGCCGTGAGAGCTCGTCAAGGGAGTACCGCGAGCAGCACCACGCCGGCGATCACCGCCCCGGCCCCCAGCCATTGCGTCGGCGTCGGGCGCTCGCGGAACAGCGATACGCCCATCACGATCGGCACGACGGCGTACGGCGCCGAGGCGGCGGCAACGATCGCGGTCGAGGCATGCCCGACGCCGAGGTTGAAGCACACGTAGCCCCCGGTGTCGAGTACCGCCAGCAGCGCGATCAGCCCGATCAACCTCCCGCGCGGGCGCATCGGGGCGAAGCTGTCCGGTGACGGAGCTCCGAAATCGGCTCGAGCCCACCGCCGGGCGCACAGCAGGTGCCCGAACAGGAACGCAGCGGCGAAGCCACGGGCCAGGAAGATCGGCCCGAGCCAGCCGATATCGCTGCGGTAGTACGACACGCCGAACACGAACGTGCCCAGCAACCCCATTGCACACAGCGCGAGCACGAACCCGAGCCCGGCACGCCGTTGGAGGCGAATCCGCGCGATGTTGCGGATATCCGCCGAGGCGAGCATCGCCCCGGCGATTGTCACGGCCACCGCCACCGCCTGCGTGGCAGACAGGCGGCTGCCGGCAAACGCGACAGCGAGCAGGACCGTGATCGCCGCATAGCCGGAGACGATCGGACTCACGACCGAGATCGGCCCGATCGCGAGCGCCCCGTAGAACGCGAGATACGAGGCCCAGCCGACTGCCCCGATCCCCACGAACACCGCCACTTGGCCGGCGTGGACTCGGGCCAGGCCGTTGGTCGCGATCACCAGCACGCCGAGCCCGAGCAGCGCGGTGACGTGGAACCCGAGCACGACGCGCAGCGCGCCGATGCTTCGGGACGTCACCGCGGCGAAGTAATCGGCGAGGCCCCAGGAAAGCGCGGCTCCGAGGCCGAACGCGATGCCGACTGCCGGACTCGACGGATCAGCCACGGTCACCGCGAGGCGCACGACCGGCAGCGGTCGGCGAATACTGGTTAGGTTTCGATATAACGTCCGCACCTTTGTACAAATTCATCAAACCAAGGGGTGACTGAGATGTCGACCGGAGACCTCCATCGCACTGCGTTCGACTCTCTGCAGCGCGAGCTCGGCGCAAACTGGACCGATTGGGAGGGCTGGGCCTGGGTGGCGGATTTTGGCGACCCGGTAGCAGAACATCGGGCCACGCGTACGACGTGCAGCCTCTGGGATGAATCTCCGCTTCGCAAGTGGGACCTCAACGGCCCCGACGCGCTCGCCCTTGCCGACGCTCTGTTCACGAACGACATGTCATCGCTGGAGATCGGTCAGGTTCGCTACGGCGCGTTGTGTGACGAGCAGGGCAAGATGATCATGGACGGCACGGTCTTCCGTCTGGCCGACGATCACTGCCTGTCGATCACCAGCTACGACTCCGATCTGGACTGGTTCAAGCAGGTCGCCTCCGACCGCGGGCTCGACGTGCAGATCGAGGACCGCACCGCGCAACTGCCACATTTGCAGATCCAGGGACCGAACGCCCGCGAGGTGCTGGGCCCGATCACCGAGGGTGCCGACGTCACCACCCTGCGCTACTTCCGGTTCATTCACGAGGGCGTGACCGTCGGCGGCGTTCCCTGCTGGATCTCGCGCACGGGATACTCGGGCGAGTTGGGATTCGAGGTCTACTGCGCTCCCGACGACGCGCCTGAGCTGTGGAACGCGGTCAGCCGCGCCGGGGAGCCCCACGGGCTTCGCCCGATCGGCCTGTCGGCGATCGAGACGATTCGGATCGAGTCGGGCCTGCTGTTCCCCGACATCGACTACTTCCCGCACAACACCGATCCGTACGAGGTCCGCCTGGACAGGATGGTCAAGCCCGACAAGGCCGCGGACTTCGTGGGTCGCGAAGCCCTGCGCAAGCTCGCCTCCGAGGGCACGCCGCGGCTGCTCACGACGCTGCGCATCGACGGCGACCAAGTCCCGGAGTACGGCGCGACGGTGACCCAGGATGGTCGCGATGTCGGGATCCTGCGCAGCCCCTGCCAGAGCCCCACCTTCGACATGAGCGTGATCGGGATGGCCGCGATCGACCGCGACCTGGTGAACGACGGCCAGCGCGTCGAGGTCGCCCTCGGCGACGGCACGGTCGGCGCCGAAGTGGCGCCGTTCCCCCTGTACGACACCGAGAAGCGCCGTCCGCGCAGCTAGTGGGCTCGTCCGTAAGTCGTGTGGCACCGAGAGTGCCCGGCGGCGGATGGATCGCAAGGACGCAGGGCCGAAGGCGTAGCGGAGCTACGTCGAGGTCCGAGGACGTCGCGAGACGCCGCCGGCGGGTGCTCGAATGGCGCAGGACTTACGGACGAGCCCACTAACACCCCGGCCCGAAGCTAAGCCCGAGCCAGCTCCGGGCTGGCCACCAGAGCCTCCTCGACGAGCTCGGTCACCTCGCGCAGCTCGAGCTTCTCGGCGTTGCCCGAGGTCTTGATCGCGTCCTCGTACATCGTCACGTCTTTGGGACAGGAGACCACGAACAGCTCGACGTCCGGGAGGCTGACGGCTTCGCGAATCCGGTTCTCCGACGGGCGCTCCTGGCCGGCCTTGTCGGGGATCCAGATGCGGCCGCCGCCGGCTCCGCAGCAGAACGAGTTGTCACGGTTACGCGGCATCTCGACCAGCGTGCACCCGACCAGCTCGAGGATCCGGCGCGGGGCGTCGTATTCGCCCTGGAACCGGCCCAGGTGACACGGGTCGTGGTAAGTGACCCGGTGCGACAGGCGGTTGGCCACCTCGAGCCGTCCGGACTCGATCAGCTCCAGCAGCAGCGTGGTGTGGTGCATCACGGTCCAGCTCCCGCCGAGCTCGGGATATTCGTTTCGCAGCGTGTTCAGTGAGTGCGGGTCGCTGGTGACGATCCGCTGGAAATCGCAGTCCGAAAGCGTGGCGATGTTCTGCTCGGCCAGCGTCTCGAACAGGCCCTCCTCGCCGACCCGGCGCACGTCGTTGCCCGAGTTGCGCTCGCCGTCGTACAGGATCCCGAAGTCCACTCCTGCCTCGTGGAGCAGTCGGGCCAGCGTTCGGGTCACCTGCTGGGAACGGGGGTCAAACGACGCGTAATCGCCGACGAACCACAACACGTCCACCGGCTGCTTGCGGGCGTCGGGGACCTCGAAGTCCAGCTCCTTGGCCCACCGCCCCCGCCGGCGCTTGTTCTCGCCGAACGAGTTCCCCGACTTGTGGATCACCTCGAGCGTCGCCTGCAGGTTCGAGTCGAGCTCACCCTCCTCGACCAGCCGGCGGCGCAGCTGGTTGATGATCGGCGCCTGCTCGATCCCCACCGGGCAGATCTCCACGCAGGCGTTGCACTGCATGCACGACCACACGGTCTCGGTACGGACGCCGTCGTCGCCGAACACGCTGGCGTCGAAGCCCGTGCCGTCCGCGTTCCCGTCGGCGAGCGCGCCCAGCAGCCCGCCGATTCCCGATTGACCGTCGTGCGGGTGTGGCTGCTCTCGCAGCTCGAGGATCACGTCACGCGGGGACAGCGGGCGCCCGGTGGCGTTGGCCGGACACGCCTCGTGGCAGCGGCCGCACTTGGTACAGGCGTCGAGCTGGAGCAGGTGCAGCGGGCTGAAGTCGGCCAGCGTGCCGTACCCGGCGGGCTCCGCCGCGCGCTCGGGCGGGATCGAGCGCAACCGCTTTCCGGCGTTGCGGATCCCGCAGCGACAGGCTGACGAAACTGGTCAGCATGTGAGTGGCCTTGGTGTAGGGGATGCTGGCCACGAACACGATCGCCAGCAGCCCGTGGAACCACCACAGGCCGTGGCGCAGCCCGGCCAGCGTCGGCTCGCTCACCCCGGTCAGCGCCTGGGCCACGATCCAGCCGCCGAACTGGGTGCCGCCGTAGCCCGGGCTCGACATCGCGATCCGCACGCCCTCGAGCACGAAGCCGGTGAGCGCGATCACCAGCAGCGCGATCACGAACACCCAGTCGCCGATCTCGTACACCCGCCGGTCGTACTGCTGATCGTCGGGAGCGCGGTCGGGCCGGTCGTAGCTGAGCTTGGCCGGGTGGCGCGTGCGCCGGATCATCATCACCAGCACGCCCAGGATCAGCAGCGTGCCGAACACGTTCAGCACTTCCTTGTAGATCAGATAGAAGTTGCCGTGGAAGTAGGTCCAGCCGAACACCGGGTCGGTGAAGTCGGTCTCGAAGCCGAGGATCACCGTGCCGGCGAACAGCACCAGGAACCCGTAGAAGATCCCCCGGTGAGCCAAGCCCGCCACGTGGTCGCGGCGGCCGATCGTCCGGTGCGAGAACAGCAGCCGCGCGCCCGAGGCCAGCCGTCCGGGCAGCTCGCGCCACGGGCACGGAGGCCAGGGTCCGCCGTGGCCCCGGCGGTAGCGCCTGATCGGCCGGTAGACGCCGTACAGGAACACGAGCACCGACAGCACGGCGAGCACGTACCAGAGCACCTTCAGCCACGGCACGAAGTGCCAGAAAACCGGGCGCGTCTTAGTGGCCGCGAGAAGAAGCGCCACGAGCGTTATTCCAGCGCCTGCTCCAGCTCGTCGGCGACGTCGAACAGGTCAGCGACGGCACCGTAGTGGGCGACGCCGAAGATCGGCGCCTCCGGGTCGGTGTTCACCGCGATGATCGTCTCCGCCGTACGCATTCCGGCCAGATGCTGAACCGCGCCCGAGATCCCCAGCGCCAGATACACGCGAGGCTTGACCGTCTTGCCCGACTGTCCCACCTGGCGGGCGCTCGGCATCCAGCCCGCGTCGACCAGCGGTCGCGACACGCTGAGCGTCGCCCCGAACGCCTCGGCCAGGGCCTCGAACCGCGGAAGCTCGTCCTTGTCCTCCACGCCGCGACCGATCGACAGCAAAAACGGCGCCTTGGTGATGTCCACGTCGGTGTCCTGGACCTCTTCGAAGCCGACGTGCTCGGTCGCGGCGACGCCGTCCAGGTCGACCTGCACGTCGCGCGTGCCCGCCGCCTGGTTCCCCGCCGCCACCGGCTCGAACGTCCCCGGACGGAGCATCACCAGCGTGCTCTCCTTGCCGGGGAACTCGAGCTCTGAGACCAGCTTGTCTCCGTAGGCCCCGCGCCCCACCACCGGACCGCCATCCCAGGAGAGCGCAATCGCGTCGCTGGCGAAGCCCAGCCCCAGCGAGGCGGCAACGGCCGGCCCGAAGCCGAGCGCATCGATCGTGTGCCCGAGCAGCACCAGGTCGGGCTGCTCGGTGCGGATCAGCTCCTCCAGGGCGCGCTGGGCCACGTGCGCCTCGAAGTGCTCGCTCGGCGTGTTCACCAGCAGCACCTCGTCGACGCCATCGGCTGACACGGCCGCCGCGTGGCTCTGGGGATCGTGGTCGATCACCGCCACCTGCAGGCGACCGCCCGCCGCGTCCTTGACCGACTGCGCGGCGCTCAGCACCTCCAGCGACACGTCACGGAGCTCACCGCGTCGAGTCTCGGCGATTACAAGTACGCCGCTCATCACGCCATCCGATCCCGGACGATTTCGACGATCCGCGCCGCCACCTCGGACGGCGAGCCCGCGATCATCTCGGCCCCCTCGCCGCGGTCGGGCGTCCGCAGCTCGCGGCGCCGGGAACCGGCGGCGGCCCCGATCGCATCGGAGTCCACTCCGAGCTCGTCGGGCGTGCTCACGTCCAGCGGCTTCTCGCGCGCCTGCTTGATCGCGCGGAGGTTCGCGTAGCGGGGCTCGTTGATCCCCGTCTGGATCGTCAGCAGCGCCGGCGTGCGAACGCGCAGCACCTCGACCAGCCCGCCCTCGAGCTCCCGCTTGACGGTCGCGGTGCTACCGGCGGCGTCGTAGTCGAGCTGCTTGACCACGGCCACGTGGGGCATCTCTAGGTAGCCGGCCAGCGCCACCCCGGTGGCCCCATTGACCGCGTCGGACGACTGCACGCCGCACAACACCAGATCCGGCTGCTCACGCCCGACGGCCGCGGACAGCACCTTGGCCACGGACAGCGGATCGGCGTCGGCGAGCGAGTCGTCCCACACGCGCACGGCCCGGTCGGCCCCGCGGGCGAGGCAACCCAGCAGCGCCTCGTCGGCGTCATCGTTGCCGACCGTGACCACGACAACGTCGCCGTCCCCGTTGCTCTCGCGCAGCTGGAGCGCTGCCTCGAGCGAGAACGCGTCCCACTCGTTGAGATCCAGCTCGACGAAGTCGGGATCGACGCCCGACCCGTCGTCGAGCAGCTCGAACTCGTCGTCGAGCGCAGCCACCTGCTTCACCGGGACGACGATCTTCACAGTGACCTTCCGTTCACCGTGCGCATCCGGCTAACCGACATCGACGGTGTTGAGCAGCTGCGAGCGGTAGTCGTCGTTGCTGCTTTCGCCCCACAGACGGCGCTCCCGGATGAACGGAAGCGGCATCTCCGGGTGCGGGGAGTCGATCTCGCGCGCGAGCCGGTGTCCGTCGAAGATCGAGTCGACGATCATCCGCGGCGCCGACGCGTCGCCGATCACGTACACGGCCTCGATCCCCTCCTGCGCCAGCCGGTCGGGGTCTGACTTGAGCTCGCGGTACAGCTGGTCGTCGGAGATCCGGGCCGTGCACAGCACGACCGTGTCGACCTCGAACTGCTGCTTGTGGGCCGGGTTCCACACGTTGTAGGCGTTGCACACGCCCGGCTCGATGCTGTCGAGCATCGTGTAGGTGTGGATGCCGACGTTGAGGCGGTGCAGGTCGCGATGGAGCATCGGCGCCTCCAGCGTGTACTCCATGTAGCCGGCGATGTCCCCGGCCTGGGTCACCAGCTGGACCTCATGGCCCTCGCCGGCGAGCTTCTGCGCCACCGACGCGCCCATGAAGTAGCCCTCGTTCTCGAGCACCAGCACGCGCTGGCCGATCTGCTTGACGCCGGCCACCACCTCGTCGGGGGTGAGCTGCCAGTCCAGCGACGTGTCGGCCCCCGGAATCGGCTCGTGGGTCGCGGCGTTGAGTCCGTCGGTCGCGTAGTGGCAGCCGGTCGCGACGATCACGATCTCGGCGCCGTACTCGAGCACCTGCTCGGTGGTCAGCGTCGAGCTGAGGTGAACCTCGACGTTTGAGAGCTTGTCGAGCTGGATCTGGCGGTAGTTGGCGATCCGGCTCCACTCGCCCAGACCACGGGCGGTGCCGCGGAACAGGTTCTCCTTGCCGTCGGAGTGGCCGAGCTTGGAGATCCAGTTGACGCAGCCTCCGATCTCCTTGGCGCCCTCGACCAGGTGGACGGCTGACATGTCGCGCTTGCCGAGCACCATCGCGCACTCCATCCCGGCCGGACCGGCGCCCACGACGAGCACGCCCTTGTCGCTGTTGCCCGCCCGGTGGAACTTCTCGGGGTGCCAGCCACGGCGGTACTCCTCGCCGGCGGTCGCGTTCTGGGTGCAGACCATCGGCGGTCCGCCGATCTCCCAGCGCGAGATGCACTGGTTGCAGCCGATGCACTCGCGGATGTCCTCGAGCCGGCCCTCCTCGATCTTCTTGGGCAGGAACGGATCCGAGATCGACGGACGCGCGGCGCCGATGATGTCGAACTGGCCCGAGTTGATGATCGCGATCATCGTGTCCGGGCTGGTGATCCGCCCGACGCCGACAACCGCCTTGTCGGTGTGGTTGCCGGCCTTGACCTGGCCCGTGTAGGGCTTCTCGTGGTTCTCCTCGAAGAACCGGGAAGGCCCGGCGTTCTGGCCCCACTCGGCGATGTCGCCGACCGTGAAGTCCCACAGGTCCACGAGGTCGTCGCAGTACTCGACGAACCGGATCCCGTCCTCGCCGACCTGGATCGACGTCGGCCCGAGCAGGTGGTCGACCGCGAACCGCGAGGCGATCGCGCAATCGTCTCCGACCGCTTCCTTGACCTTGTACAGCGACTCGCGCCAGAACCGCGCCCGGTTCTCGAAGGATCCGCCGTACTCGTCGGTGCGGCGGTTGTAGAACGGCGACAGGAACTGGAATGGCAGGTACGCGTGCGCGCCGTAGACGTAGACGATGTCGAAGCCGGCGTCGCGCGCCCGGATCGCGGCATCCACGTACATCTGCTGGACGGTCGCGATGTCGTCGGCGTCCATGTAGCGAGGGAAGATGTTCAGCTCGAAGTCAGACGCGATCTGCGAGGGACCGCGGGGAGTCGCGCGCGTCTCCATGCAGGGCGCGTGGGGACCGCCGTACCACAGCTCGATCCCCGCCAGCGCGTCGAATTCGTGGAGCCGGTCGCACATGGCGGCGAGGTTGCGCACGTCGCCCTCGTCCCAGATCCGTGCCGAGACCCGGGAGGTGTCGTCGGACTCAGGGTGGATCGAGCAGTACTCCGTACAGCACGCGCCCCAGCCACCCTCGGCCTTCATTCCGCGGTGGTAGGCCTGCATGCCGGGCTTCTCGGACCCGGCGCCGATGCAGTGAGGGACCTGGTAGAAGCGGTTCTTCAACGTCTTCGGCCCGATCTGGATCGGCTCGAACAGGACGTCGTACTTGGGGTCGCGCGGCACGTATCCCTCCCTAGCTGGCCTCGGTGAACAAATAGGTTCAGGGCGAGTTCTAGCGGATTTGGCGGACCCTGTCCACAGACCCCGGGCACCCCTCCAGACGGCCGCAAATCCCGTTACAGACCGCGATCCCGGGCCGCTCGGGCGACGCGGAGTCGATCACCCGTTTGGGGCGATCCACACCAGGCAGTCGACCTCTTCGCGCACGCGCCGGGCCGCCCGGCGCAGCCGCCAGCGCGATGTGCGCTTCACGTCGGGACCGAGCACCACCAGCCCGGGACGGCGCTCCTGGATCAGCTCGATCAGCGCGGTCAGCGGCCGCGGGCTCATGACGCGCAGCAGCTCGGTGGGGATGCCCAGGGCCGCGGCTCGGTGAGCCGTCTCGCGTACCGCCTCCAGGTCCTCCTCGTGGGGCAGGGTCACGTACTGCGGAGCGAGCCTCAGCGTCGTCGAGTAGCCCGGCATCGGAAGCATGTTGGCGATGATCAGGCGCACGCTCGCCTCGAGCGCGCTCTCCAACGCGACTCGCTCGGCCTCGGGCTCGACCCGCACCGACAGTGTGGCCAGGACGACCGGACGCGCCGGCCCGCCCGTCGCGGTCGACGACGGGGCGCCCTCGCGAGGGCGATCAATGATCTCGGCCATGGCCAGTGTCGGAGTCTACGCCCCGGTTTTCCCGCAACTTGGTCAAAGCTTACAAATTGACCGACCTTGTACAAAATGGTATAACCGCGGCACATCCCCCCGGAGGTCCTGCCTCCCGTGCGGGACCGGGGTCGCCGTCAACCTTAGGAGAGGACTGGGGTATGGCCACTGCCGTTGTCGAGGAACGACAGCTTCTCAAGTCGTTGCGTTGGTGGGACGGGTTCACGATTGCCCTGTGCAACCCTGGATTCCTCCTCGGATCGCTGCTGGGCGCGTATGGGGCCCTCGGCGTCACGGGGGCTACGGTGCTCTGGGGGATCTCCGCCGCCGTCTCGCTGATGAACGTCTGGGTCTACTCGGAGCTGGCGATGATGTTCCCCGGCCGGTCGGGCGGGATCTCGCTGTACGCGAACGAGGCCTGGCGCAAGTACACGACGCTTGTCGGTCCACTCGCCACGTTCGGCTACTGGATCGGCTGGTCGGTCGTGCTCGCGATCTTCGGCAACCTCATCGGCTCGCTGATCCAGGCGCAGTGGTTCTCCAGCACCAACTGGGACGTGTACGACGGCGTCGTCCACCTGAACCTCTTCAACTTCATCGGGATCGGATGCATCGTGCTGGTGTGGGTGTTCAACATCTTCGGCATCCGGCTGTTCGCGTGGTTCACCTACGTCACCGGCGTGCTGATGATGATCCCGCTGCTCGTCCTGATGTTCGGCGGCTGTATCGGGGGCTACTGGCATTCGTCAAACGTGCACTGGGCGCTGGCCAGCCATCAGTGGGGCGGCGTCAAGATCGCGCTGGTGTGGCTGTTCATCATGCTCTGGTCGTCCAATGGCGTCGAGGTCTGTGCGACGTTCACCCCGGAATACAAGTCCCGCAAGGACTCGACGATCGCGCTGCGCAGCGCCGGGATCTTCTCGCTGCTCGTCTACATCCTGCTGCCGCTCGGGCTCGGAGGAGTCAGCGGAGTTCCTTCGACGGACGCGATCCTGGCGAGCTCGTCGTACGTAAGCGCGATGAACCTGATCGTGGGCAAGGGCGTGACCGACGTCCTGCTCATCTTCCTGATCCTCTCGTTCCTGCTCTCGATGTCCAGCTCGACCGCGGACGCCGGACGGGCCCTCTACGGGATCTCCAAGTCCGGCCTGACGATCAAGTGGCTCGGCCACCTCAACCGTTTTCACGTCCCCGGAAATGCCATGACGGTCGACCTGGTCGTCAACACGTGCCTGATCCTGTTCATCTCGAGCAACCTGGCGATCCTGTACATGAGCAACATCGGCTACGTGCTGTGCAACGTGTTTGCGCTCAGCGGCTTCCTGTTGCTGCGCAAGGACCGGCCGAACTGGCCGCGACCACTCAAGGTCAGCCGCATCTGGGTGGGAATCTGCGGTTTCCTGCTGTGCTACTGCATCGCGATCCTCGTCGTCGGGGCGGGATCGCCGTCACTGAACGGCTACGGCACCTGGACCGACTTCTTCATCGGCATCGGGGTCCTGGCCGCTTCCGTGCTGCTGTTCTTCTACCGGCGCATCGTCGAGGACAAGGAGAAAATCCACTGGAAGGAGGAGACGCCGACGATGCCCGAGGGCGCCGACCGCGAGGCGTTGATCCAGGTCGGCTGGACTCCCACCGACACCCCGGCCGCTTCCGTCCCGACCGCGGGCTAGGTTCCGGAGGCGATGATGAAGAAGATCATTCTCGGCTACGACGACTCAGACACGGCCGAGCGCGCGCTCGAGCGTGCCGCCGAGCTGACCAAGGCACTCGGCGCGGAGCTGATCGTGGCCAGCATCGCGCCGATCGTGACCAGCATCGGGCGCTCGGCGGGTCCGGTCGATCCGACCGATACGCCCTCGGAGCACGTCGAAGAGCTCAAGCACGCGCAGGCTTACCTGGAAGGCCAGGGGGTCACGGCCGACTACCAGGCCGGTCTCGGGCACCCAGCGGAGACGATTGCCGCAGCTGGCCACGGAGCGCGAGGCCGACCTGATCGTTGTCGGGCACCATCACAGCGGGATCAGCCGATTGCTGGGCCAGAGCGTGAGCGACTCTGTGGCCCACAAGGTCCACTGCGACGTCCTGCTCGTCTACTGACTTCAGCGCCGGTAGGCGCCAGCTAGTCGGCCTTGAGGTTCCAGGTCGGGAGGTTCTTGCCCAGCGACTTGCGATACCGCGTGCGAAAGAAGGGGCGAACGAACATGACCCAGGAGGCTCCCACGAAGGCGACCAGGACCAACGCGGTGAACGCGCTGCCGGCGATGAAGAAGACGATCATCGCCGCGAGCAGGACGAGCCCCGCGACGAGCGGGATCAGCCGGTAGCGCAGCTGCGTGCGGCGGATCGCCGCATACTCCTCGAGTGGGATCTTCCGCGTGTCGTAGCGACGGCCGCAACCCTCGCACTTCCACTGCTCGCCGTACTGCAGGTCCCGTTTCTGGCCACACTCGCACGTGACCGTGATCGGCGGACCTTTCCGGACTGATCGAGGAAGCTCGGCCTGGCCTGACGCCATCGGGCAAGTCTAGTGGTCGACTGGGTGCTCAGATGACCGTCCGCCCCCCGTCGACGAGCAGGTTGTGCCCCGCGACCATGTCCGAGGCGCGCGACGCGAGAAACAGCACCGCGCCGACGATCTCATCGGGCTGCCCGACCCGTCCGGCCGGGATCGCGTCCATGATCCAGTCGCGGTATTCCTGCTGGTCGAGGAACGGCTCGATCATCGGGGTGGCGAAGTCGCACGGGGCCACCGCGTTGACGTTCACCCCGTGCTCGATCCACTCCGAGCCGAGCGTCCGGGTGAGCTGCACGATCGCGCCCTTGCTGACGTTGTAGGCGAGCTGCTCGGGGACGCCGAGGAAGCCGTCGGTGGACGAGAAGTTGACGATCTTGCCCCGGCCGCGCTCGATCATCTCGCGCCCGAAGCGCTGGCAGAGCAGGAACGTGCTCGTCACGTTGGTGGCTCCGAGCCGTTCCCAGTCCTCGAGCGTGATGTCGGCCGCGTCGCCGCGGTGAAACACGCCCGCCGCGTTGACGAGGATGTCGACCGGGCCGTGGTGCTCGATCACGCGCTCGGCGAACTCGACCACGGCGCCCGCGTCCGAGACGTCGGCCAGCTCCAGCTCGGCGCTGCCGCCCGGCATCGGCGATCTCGGCCACGACGTGCTCGCCGCGCTGCTGATCGCGGCCGCTGACGACCACCTTGGCGCCGGCCTTGGCCAGGGCCGATCGCGCTCGCCGCTCCCAGCCCGCTGGTGGCCCCGGTGACGACGGCCGTCGATCCGTCCAGCCCGAACAGCGAGTCGAGGTAGCTCATGCGATCGCCGGGATCATCCGCTCGGCGGCCAGGCGCAGCTGATCGGTGATCGGCGGGACGCCCTCGATCTTCTGGCCGGAGAAGAACTCGACCAGCGGCGCGTCGGCCAGGGCCAGGATGATGTGGTTGATCCCGGCGGGGACGATGTCGCGCTTGATCTGCTCGGCGCACTCCTCGGGCGTGCCGGCCACCGACAGCTTCTCGGCCAGCTCGGGGCTGAACATCTCGATCGCCTTGGCGACGTCGCCGGCCGCGAAGGCGTCGAAGATCGGCTGCAGCTCGGCCTGGTCGATGCCGTGGCGGGCCAGCTGCTCGGGCGGCATCGACGGGATGTAGAAGGCGACGAGGATCCGCGCCGCCCGCTTGGCCGCCGCCGAGTCCTCGGAGACGACCGAGACGATCCAGGCGCCGAGGTCGAGGTCCTCCCAGTTGCGCCCGCCGCGCTCGGCGCCGACCTTGACGTTGTCGACGACGTAGTCGTAGGCCGGGCGCGAGTAGGACAGCGCGTGGTGCAGGCCGTCGGCGATCTCGCCCGCGACCTGGAACGAGCGCGGTCCCTTCATCCCGCCCATCTTCAGCGGGATCCGCTCCTGCACCGGCCGCGCCGCGGTGAACAGGCCCTTGTACTTGAAGAAGTCGCCCTCGAAGTCGATCTTGCCGTCGTCGAGGAACGTGCGCATCACGTGCATCGCCTCCCGCAGCCGCGACAGCGGCTTGCGCTTGGCCCAGTCGAGGTGGTACTGGTCCATCATCACGAAGTTGCCGGTCGACACGACCGCCTCGGCCCGGCCGCCGCTGAGCTCGTCGAGCGTCGCCAGCTGCTGGCAGATCAGCGTCGGCTCGCGCAGGAACACGTGGGTGACGTTGGGGCCGAAGCGGATGTTGCTCGTCTTGTCGGCCGCGGCCGAGAACAGGCACCACAGGTCCTTGTGCCAGGTCTCGTCGACCGAGTAGCAGGCGTAGTAGCCGAGCTCGTCGGCGACCTTGATCATCTCGATCGAGTCCGCCAGCGGGTAGTCGGGCAGCATGCAGTAGCTGAAGCGCATTGATCATTCCTCGCCGTGTTCGACGCCGGTCTCCGACGGCTCGCCGGCCACGATCACCTCGTCGGCGAAGTGGTCGTGGATCCAATCCAGGTGGTCCCAGCGGCTGTCGACGATCCGCTTGGTGTCCCAGGCCGGCATGTCCTGCTGGGGGAAGGCCTGCATCAGGTCCGGGTCCACCTCGTACACGTGGTCGAACCGCATGACCACGCCGTCGCGGATCTGCCGTGGCTCGGGCGGCCGCTGGTCGCCCAGCCTCCAGATGCTCATCAGCCGACCTCCTCGTATGCCTCGTCGAGCATCTGCTTGCCCGGGTTCATGATGTTGTTCGGGTCCAGGGTCCGCTTGATCGCCTTGACCACCGGCCAGGCGGAGCCCATCTCGGTCGGGAACCAGCTCGGCGTCGCCGGCGCGGGTGGCCCCGTGGCAGGCGGTGATCGAGCCGCCGTGCTTGAGCGACACCTCGGCGATCTCGCGCTTGAGGTTCACCCACGCGGCCCAGTTCTCGTCGTTGAGCTTCTGCTCCCAGATTCCGACGTCGAGCTCCACCAGGTAGTCGCCCCACGGTTTGAACGACCCGTTCGTGTAGGCGAACATCCCCCAGTCGTCGAAGATGTCCCAGCGCTCGACGTATTTGGCCACCAGCGCATGCCACTCCTCGCGCACCTTCGGCAGCGCCGAGTACGGAATCGCGGCGTCCTCGCAGTGCCAGCACATCGGCACCACCTGTCCGTCCTTGCGACGCCCGTGCAGCGGCGTCGCGTACCGCTCGTGGCGTGAGTCCCAGTCGCCGGTGGAGATCTCGTCGCCCATATAGCGGCCGCCCTCGCTGCGCCCCAGCTCCATCATCAGCTTGCTGGCCGGCTCGACCTCGATCTTCTTGCCGTACAGGGCGACCGCCGCGACGGCCTTGACGTCGTCGGGCTGCTCGATGTACGCCTCGTCGTCGCGACGCAGGTAGCGCACCTTCCACTCGTCGAACAGCACCACGCCGGCCAGCGTGGCGATTCCCGACCGGGCGATCTTGGCCGTCGTCCGGTACGCCTTCATGTAGTCGTCGAACGCGAAGAACGCCGAGAACTGGGCCTCGGGCCGGTTGACGAGCTCGAGCGTCGCCTCGGTGGCGATCCCGAGCGTCCCCTGGTGGCCCATGAACAGCTGCTTGAGCATGAAGCCCGTGGATGACTTGCGCAGCTTGCGCCCGCCGCCATCGCCGACCTCGATGATCTCGCCCGTCGGCAGCACGAACTCCATCGAGATGACCAGGTCACGCGTGTGGCCGAAGCGGCCGCCGAGCAGCGACCAGCCGCCGGTCCCGATCCGCCCGCCGACGATCGAGCACGGGTACGAGGCCGGATCGTCGGGATAGAAGACGCCGTGCGGGCGCAGCTCCTCGTTGAGCTTGAGCATGTTGATGCCCGTCCCCACGGTCACCGTGCGGTCGGCCAGATCGATCTCCTTGATCTCGTTCATCAGCTTGACGTCGACCAGGATCCCGCCCTTCAGCGGCACCGCGCCGTCGGCCAGCCCGGTGCCCCCGGCGCGCGGAACGACCGGGATCCGCAGCCGGTTGGCCAGCTTGAGCACGCCGGAGACCTGTTCGGCGCTGGTCGGCAGCACGGCGACGTCGGGCATGAACTCCGCCCACCGGTGCACCGGGAACGGCGCCGGGGTGCGCGTGCGGTTCACGCGCGAGCTGATGTTCGGCAGCACCCGGTTCTCGTCGCCGAGGATCTCCTTCAGCTCGTCGATGACCGCGTCATCGATCGCCGCCTTCATCGCGACGCTCATCGTGCGCCCTCCTGCGCCACGGCGGCGCCGGTAGAGCCACCGACCTCGATCCCGGCCGCCTCGGCGACCAGCTCGAACAGGTCCATCACCGCGATGCCCTGCTGATCGCCGGCTGCCGACAGCGGCCGCTCGGACCACGGACAGGCGCTGATCAGCGTGTCCACCTCCAGGCCGGCCGCCCGCTGCACCCGCCGCCGGCTGAGCTCCGCCGTGATCTCGGGCTTCTCGATCGCCAGTCCGCCGCCCGCGCCCGAGCAGTACGACCACTGGGTCACGTGATCGACGTCGACGAAGTTGAGCCCCGGCACGGCACGCAACAGCTCCCGGGGAGCCTTGTGGACGCCCTTGCGCTTGTTCAGCCGGCACGGATCGTGGTAGGTGACGGTGCGCTGCACGGGGTGCTCGAGCTTGAGCTTGCCCTCGCGGACCAGGTCGGCCACCAGGTCGATGGCCAGCACGATCTCGAACTCGTAGGAGTCGCCGAAGTAGCCGGGGTAGTCCTCGGTGAAGGCGATGTAGTCGTGAGGATCGGCGGCGATGATCCGCTTGGCCCCGACCGCCCGCCAGTCGGCGACGTTGTGCTCGGCGAACGCGCGGGCCTGGTCGACGTAACCCATCTCCGCCGCCGGACCGCCGCAGCACCACTGCTCGCGCATCAGCCCGAACTCGACGCCGCCGGCCTTCAGCAGCTGCGCGGTCGCCCGCGCGTAGGAGGTGCGGTAGAAGGCCGCCTCGCAGTCGACGAACAGCACGGTCTCGCCGCCGACCGGCAGGTCGAGCCCCTCGGCCCAGTCGGCCACGTGCTCCTGCTCGATCGGAATCTCTCCCAGCACCGGCTCGCTGTGGGCGTCGACCAGCCGCTCGATCCAGCGCTTCCATTCCGGTTGCTCGTAGCCGGACTGCACGGCCAGCGCTCGCATCGCCTTGACCACCTCGACCGTGCGCGTCCGATGGCGATAGAAGTCGCCGGTGAACAGCGTGTTGGGACAGCGCAGCTCGCACGCCCCGCACTGGGTGCAGTTGACGTAGTCGTCGGCGACGTCGCCGACGTCGAGCAACCCCTTCTCCATCGCCACCACGTTCGCGTGGAACGCGGTCGGGCTGTAGTTCTCGTTCCGCGTGACCTGAGTCACCGGGCAGACCTCGCGGCAGAACTTGTGTCCCGAGGAGTAGCAGCCGTATGCGGCGTCGCGCCAGCGCTCGACAAACTCAGAGCGGGCCTGGTCGTCGGCGCCGCCTGACTCCGCCGAGCGGCCGTCGCCAAGGTGATCAGTCATGCTCAGTCCTTCCTCTCTCGCTTGGGGCCGGGTTATTCTCCCCCAACCACCGGGCCGTCGGCGGGGTTTCGTCCCGACTGGACATCGCCGCGTGTCTTCGTTTGACACTCACGCCAGCGCGCGGTGGGCCAGCATCTCGTCGGCGGTTCGGGCAGCCCGATGACCGCTCTCGACCGCTCCGTCGATCCATCCCGCCCAGCCCGACGCCAGATCTGAGGAGGCAAACGTGACCCGGCCCTCGGGGCGCTGCAGCCCCGAGGCGTGACGCATCACCTGGCCCGGCCGGTAGGCCATCCAGGTTCCCTGCGAGAACTCGTCGGCGTTCCAGTCGTGAGCATCGGTGCTGACGACGTCGGCGTCCGGCAGGAACTCCCGGACGGCGTCGGCCACAGCGTTGCCGTCGGTGACGTCGAGTTCCTCCGGAGATGTGCCGAAACCGACCAGCAGGTCGCCTTCCGGAGTCGAGTACTCCGTCGCCAGCCACTTGATCTTCGTATCCCATCCGACGCCGTAGAAGTTGCCACCGACGTTGCGGACCAGCGCCCAGATCTTGGTCGCATGGCCGGCCATCCGCTCCGCGGCCATGGCCGACTTGGCGGACCCGAGCGCCGGGGTCATGTTCAACTCGTGCCAGGTGTTGACGGGCGTGGCCACCACCGCGGTCCCGGCGGTGTGGGCCTGGCCGTCGCGCGTGGTGACCGTGACGCCGTCGTCGCGGCTCTCGACGGCGGCGACGGGCGAGGACAGCCTGATTTCCGCCCCCGAGTCCTCGGCCAGCGAGTCGATCAGGCTCAGCGTGCCGTGGGCCAGCTTCTCGCTGACCGCCACGTACCAGGCGACGGCGCTGTTCTCGAACCCGGCCACCCAGGACAGGATGTGCAGCGCCGAAACCTCCGAGCACGGCGCCCCGAAGAAGAAACCGGCCCAGGCCATCAGGAAGTCTCGCGTCTTCGGGGGCACCTCGATTCCGCGAAGCCACGAGTCAAACGGGACGTCGAGATCCTCCAGGCCGCGCTGATCGAGCGGCTCCTCGCCGAACCGGATTCGCGAGGCGGCGTTGTCGATCGCGCGGATTGCCTGCTCGAAGCCGAGCCACTCGTCGATCGGCAGCGGGCTCGGCGCGCGACTCATCTCGCCGCCGAGCGACCACGCGAACTGGGATGGCACCGGACTCTCGATCAGCCCCACCGAGTACCGCTCGAGTTCGGCCTTGATGTGGGGCTGCCATCGGGGAGCAACCCAGGTTCCGCCGTACTCGATCGACTTGTCGCTGCCCGGATACGGCTTGTACCAGGTGCGCCCGCCCAGGCGCTCGCGTCCCTCCAACACCAGCACCGAGCGCCCGGCGTCGTGCAAATCGCGAGCCGCGGTCAGGCCGCTGAATCCCGCGCCGATCACTATCGCTTCGTAATCCATCCGTTCACCTCTCTGGGTCTGCCGGCGCCGTGACGGCGCTCTGGAATTGCTCGCGCAGCTGGAACTTCTGGACCTTCCCCGTGGCCGTCCGGGGCAGGTCGTCCACGAACACGACGGCGCTGGGCGCCTTGAATCTCGCCAAACGACCGCGGACGTGCTCGATGATCTCGGCCTCCGAGACTTCGCTCCCCGCCACCACACGGACGAAGGCCACCGGGCGCTCGCCGAAGCGGTCGTCGGGGCGTCCCACGACCGCGACCTCGAGCACCGCCGGGTGGCTGGCGATGACCTGCTCGACCTCGACCGAGGCGATGTTCTCGCCGCCGGAGACGATCACGTCCTTGAGCCGGTCGCGGAGCTCGACATACCCGTCGGGGTGCAGCACCCCCAGATCACCGCTGCGGAACCAGCCGCCCGGGGCAGCGGCGGCCGTCGCCTCCGGGTCGCGGTAGTAGCCGAGCATCAGGTCGTTTCCGCGCAGAGCGATCTCTCCCAGGGTCTCGCCGTCGGCGGGCACGTCGGTGCCGTCGGCGGCGAGGACCCGAACCGGCTGGGCGATCACGTTGCCGACGCCCTGTCGCGACTTGAGCTGAGCTCGGCGCCCGGCTGGGAGGTCGTCCCAGGATGTTCGCCAATCGCAGATCACCACCGGGCCGAAGGTCTCGGTCAGGCCGTACAGGTGGGTGATCTCGATGCCGAGCTCGTCGAACCGCTCGAGCAGTGCGGGCGAGGGCGGCGCTCCGCCGGTCGCGATCCGCAGCGACTGTCGAGGCGGCTTGGCCGCGGGGTGACCGGCCAGGTCGATCAGCACGGTGGGCGCCGCGTTCAGATGCGTCACGCCGGCTTCGTCGATCAGCCGCCACACGTCCGTCGGGTCCGGCCGCGGCAGGCACACGTGGCGTGCGCCGGCGGCCGTGACCGCCCAGGTGAAGCACCAGCCGTTGCAGTGGAACATCGGCAACGTCCACAGGAACACGCTGTCGGCGTCCAGACGTGCGTGAAACGCCATCGCCAGCGACTGGAGATATGCACCGCGGTGGTGGTACATGACTCCCTTGGGACGGCCGGTGGTGCCGCTGGTGTAGTTGATCGACAGCAGCCCGCGCTCGTCGTCGACCTCATGCCACGCCTCCGGCGCGTCCGCCAGCATCCGTTCGTACTCAGGCGCGGTCACCAGGCGGGTAGCCACCTCCCCAGCACAGGAGAGCGCATCCCTCGCGAGCGGTTCCAGATCGGAGTCGCAGAGCAGCAACTCGGCGCCGCTGTGGCCGAGGATGTAGCCGAGCTCCTGAGCAGACAGGCGCATGTTCAGCGCCACCAGCACCGCCCCGGCGAGCGGCACGCCGTAATGGGCCTCGAGCATCATGTGGGTGTTGCGCGCCAGCACCGCCACGCGGCCGCCGGCCGGAACGCCGAGCTGCTCGATCGATCCCGGCGAGCCTTGCCGTCCGCTCCCGGAGCTCTGAGTACGTCCACGACTCAGCCCCGTCGACAACGCCGATGCGATCGCCATGGACGAGCGCCGAGCGGGCTAGGAACGAGGTCGGCGTCAGCGCAACGAAGGAGAGCTCGCTCATCGCTCGCGCCGACGTAGCGGTCCAACCGGAAGTGCCGGTAGCGCGGCCGCGGGAGATCGACGACGGTGACGAATCCCGGGCTCGCGTTGATCACGTCCGGAATCCGGTTGATCACCTGCGTGCACGTCGCCACGCGCGTGGGGACTCGGTCGTTGCGGAGATGCAGCTCGCCGGGCTCGCCGCGAACGACCCACTCGTTCAGGTCGTCCTGGCCCTCTCCGTACACGCAGCCGGTCTGCTGAAAGCTGAACGACGGACCTTCCTCGGTGGTGATCGTGACGGCGTCGCTCACGCCGAGCAGGCTTCCGCGTCCGATCGCACGCCCCAGCGCCCGCGACTGCACCCGTGCCGCTGCGATCACGGGCGTCACCGACGTCTGCACCTCGCGTGGCGTCAGACCGGCGTCCGCGACGAGCGCATCGACGGTGTTGCGGACGACGAACGACGGCCATCCGTGGCTCGCGACGTGGGTTTCGAATTCCTCCAGCGTCGATCCGGCGTGGACGTGCTCGGCCACCTCGGGCCCGTAGTCGTCCACGTTCCACCTCGTCTCGCCGTGCACCGAGTCCACCCGGAGCGCGGCGCGCCATCAGCATCGAGGGCAGTGCCATCCAGTAGACGTCCTGCGCGCCCGACCCCATGATCGTGACGTCATGGCGCTTGGCGAGGTCGTCCAACCGCCGCGCCAGCTCGGGCGCGGTCGACCACGGATAGAAGCTCTCCTCCTCGATCGTGATCACGTTGGTCCCGTTCTCCAGGCAGACCTTGAAGTGCTCGAACATCGGTTGGAGGTAGCTGGCGACGGCGACCACCGCGACGTCGGCCTCGGCCCGCGCGAGCACCTCCGAAGGGTCGTCGCTCACCGGGACTCCGAGCTGGGTCCCGAGGCCGGCGACGTCGCCGAGATCCCGTCCCACCTTCGCCGGGCTGCGACCGACCGCGCCCACCAGCTGCGCGCCCTTCTCGACCAGCAATCTGGTCACGATCGAGCCCATCGCTCCGACCCCGTAGACCACTGCCCGCACCGGACGGCCGAGCGTGCCGACCGCCGGTGCTGCCGGCCGCCTCGCCGGGGCTACCGTTCACGGCGACTGCGTTCCCTGCTGCGCCCGGCCCAGGACGCCTCGTCGATCACCGGCCGCTCATACGGGAACCACCACTCGGGCGATGGCTCCTGGCCGAAGTCCAGGTGCACATGCTTGGACTGCGTGAACGCGGTGATTCCCTCCGCTCCCAGCTCCCGCCCCAGCCCGCTGAACTTCATTCCACCGAACGGCGCCGCGTCGTTGTCCTTCAGCGGGTCGTTGACCCATACGGTCCCGGCCTGCAACTCGGTCGCCGCGCGCATCGCGGTCTCCAGGCTGGAGGTGTAGATGTTGGCGCCGAGCCCGAAGTTCGACTCGTTGGCAAGCTCGATCGCGTGGTCGAGGTCGCGCACGCGCGTGACCGTGGCCAGCGGTCCGAAGATCTCGCGTTCGAAACGCTGGCGCTCCGGGTCGGTGAGGGCGATCAGCGTCGGCTCGAAGAAGTAGCCCTTGTTCAGGCTCGGCGGCGCCTGACCGCCCAGGACGACCGACGCGCCCTGGCCGGAGATATCGTCGATCACGCGGCGGACCTGATCGCGAGCCTGACGGGAGATCAGCGCACCGACGTCGACGTCGGCAAACGGATCGCCGATCCGCAGACCGCCGATCACCTCGGCGGCGTTGGCCATGAACTCGTCGTAGACGGGCTCCTCGACGAAGAAGCGCTCCGCCGAGGTGCACACCTGCCCAGCGTTCAGGAAAGCGGCGAACATGCCACCCCGAGCGGCCACGTCGAGTTTCGCGTCGCCGAGCACGATGAACGGATCCGACCCTCCGAGCTCGAGCAGCAGCTTCTTGATCCGGGGGGCAGCCGCCGCCATGATTCGCGAGCCGACCGCCACCGAGCCGGTGAACGCGATCATGTCCGTGCCGGGATGCTCGACCAGGCGGGCGGCGCCATCGCCGGTGGCGGTGAGAACGTTGAACAGTCCCGCGGGCAGGTGATCGAACACCGACCCGAGGCGCAGGGTGGCCAGTGGCGTCTGCTCGCTGGGCTTGACGATGCAGGCGTTCCCCGCCGCCAGCGCGGCCGCGGCCTGCCATGCCAGGAGCACGATCGGATAGTTGAACGGGAGGATGTGAACCACCACCCCGAGTGGCTCGTTGAGCACGAAGTTCAGCTGGCCCGGCTTCGTCGCCCCGACCACCCGGCCTCGCGACGCCCTCGCGACCTCTCCGAGGTGCCTGAACGCCGTCACGCTCCAGTCGATCTCGTCGCGGTTCTCTCTGAGCGTCTTGCCTCCCTCGCGGGTGAGCATCACGGCCAGCTCGTCGGCGCGCTCCTCGAGCCGCCGCGCGCACTCGTGCAGCAGCTCGACCCGTTCGAGATGATCCGTCCGCCGCCACTCTCGCTGGGCCCTGCGGGCGGCCTCGACCGCCCGATCGACGTCTGCGGCATCTGCATCAGGGACCTCGGCGATCACCTCCTCGGTGGCCGGGTTCTCGACGGTTGTGACCTTCTTGGAAGTGCTGGTGACGTACTCGCCACCAATGAACAGGCGCTCCATTACCTCTCCTCGTCAGGCTCGGGTTCGGGTCGTTTCGGCGTCTGGCTGCACCGGGGCTTCGTCGCACTCGACCACGATCGACCCCCGCCGCTCTAGTTCTTGCAGGAACTCGAACGGGTCGTAGTACTCCTCGGGGTCGATGAAGCCGGCGGCCGCGGCACGGCCGTGGCGGGCGAGCAGCTGCACGCCGACCGCCGCCGTGATCCCGGTCATCCGGGCGACGCCGCGCTGGCCCCAGTCCGTGGGGTGGCTCACGGCGTAGGTTCGTTTGACCTCGATGCCGTCGCGGATGCCGGCCACGTCGACGTTCACGTACAGCATCCACGGCGCTGCGTCGCGGTCGCCCCCCCGGCTGTGCCAGATCGCCTGCTTGGTCGCGCCCAGGGCCGGCTCGGCCAGCAGGCCATAGCGCCTCAGCACCGACATGTCCTGCATCAGCTCGGGCCGCCAGCTCCCCCGGACAGCGCAGTGACGCAGCGCGGGGAAGTGGCGCGGAAGCGTGGTGACTTCGGTATGGGGCACGTAGTACACGTGCTGGCGGCCAACCGGCGCCGCGAAATCCACGAGCCGCGATCCCTCCATGAACTCGGCCGGGTAGTAGCGGCCATCGCGGTAATACCGGCGGTTCGTGCAGTCCTCCGACAGCTCCCACAGGATCGTGTCCAGCAACCCGGGAGTCGGGGCAACCGACCTCAAGCTGATCCAGGAGATCTCGACTTCGTGCAGGCTGTCGAGCGACTCCGCGGCGTGGCGCACCAGCACGTTGGACAATCCGGGCGAGGCGCCCAGCCCGGAGATCGCCGTGATCCCCGCCTCCTCGGCGATCGCGCGGTGGCGGTCCTCGGGCTCCGAGATCAGATCGGCGTAATCGACCGGCACGGCCGCAGCCAGCGACAGGACGCGGTCGAACAGCGTGAAGCTGGTGCAGTTGATCAGAAGGTCGGCGTCCGCGAGTCGCCTTCGGGCGGCGACCGGGTCTTCGACATCGAGCTCGCAGGCGCTGACGTTCGGGTGCAGTTCCCCGAGTTCATCGGCGAGCGCCGTCGCCCGACCGCGATCGAGATCGGCGATCAGCAGCTCGTCGATCTCCTGTCCGAGCGCGAGGTCCCTCGCGATCTCCGAGCCGACCTCGCCGGCGCCGCCGACCAGCACTACGCGCATGACGCATTCTGTCCGCCGCACCGGGATGGGCGCAATTGCGCAATTGGATGAATTGGACATGGGCCTCATACAGTGGTATGAGAGGCCGATGGCGATCACCGTCAGGGAGCTGGTCGAGACCTCGCACGTCGGGACTCGCTTTCATGCCGGCCGCTCCGGCTCCGAGCAGGTGATCAACTGGGCGCACTCATGCGAGATGCCCGACCCCTGGCGTTGGCTCGAGCCGTTCGACATGCTGATGACCAACGGCATCGGGATCCCCGATGACCCCGATCACCAGGTCCGATACATCGACCGTCTGGCCGATGCCGGGATCAGCGCGATCGCCGTCGGCGAAGGGGTCGCCGCACCCGAGATCTCTCGTGCGATGGTGTCGGCGGCTGACCGCCGGGCGCTGCCGATCCTCCTGACGGCCTATGAGATCCCGTTCGCCGCCGTCGCCAGGGTGGTGGCCGAGGCGCGCACGGACGCTGCCGAGCGTCACCGGCTGATGAAGACCGCACGAATTCACGAGTCGCTTCGGGCCGCGACGATCGAGGGACGTGAGGGCAGCTCGCTGCTCGATGAGCTCAGCGCGGAGCTCGCGTGTCGGCTTGCGGTACTCGACGTCGCCACCTGGCGAGACGCGTTCATGCCGCAGCAGCGTCTGGGCACGACGGCGCGGGGCGTCCTCGAGGACGCCTTGAACCGCTGCGCCGGCCATCTCCCCGCGCTGCTCCGACTGGATGTCGACGGCGACGCCGCGTTGCTCGTCCCGGTCCCCTCACGGCGGCCCGCCGCGCTGATGGCCAGTCGTTTCGCCGAGCCCGTGCCTGAGCTGAGCCTGCTGCAGCACGTCTCCACGGTCGCCGCGTTGGAGCTGGAGAGACTGGCAGCGAAGCGTGACGCGCTCAGCCGCGAGGGCGCGCAGCTGTTCGGTGCGCTGCTGGCCGGCGAACCGGAACCGGCCGCTGCGCTGGCCGGGTTGCGGCGCGCGGGCCTGTCTGGCGACCTCGTCGTGGCCACGTGGTCAGAACCCACCGAACCGGCCTCGCTTCATCAGGACCTGTACGCGGTCGGGTTGCCGCACCTGCTGCGCCGTGGGGAGGGCGACGAGCTGCCCGCGGCGTTGATCGAGGATGACGACGGCTCATGCCGGTTGCTCCTCGGCGCGCTCGGTGGCGATCGATCCATCGGATTGAGCGCCACGATCGCTTCATCCGGCCGCGTGCGAGACGCCGCCCGGGAGGCGCGGTGGGCGCTGCACGCCGTGCGAACCGACGAGCCGATCTCCCGCTATCGCAAGGACCGGCCCGCCCTGTGGGCATTCGCACCGGACCGCTCCAACGAGATGGCCGAGCATGTCCTGGGTCGGTTGATCGAATACGACCGCGATCACCACACCTCCCTGGTCCGGACGTTGGCGGTGTTCCTCACAAACAACCGATCGCCGAAACCCGCCGCCGCCGAGCTGTTCATCCACCGACAGACACTCGTGTATCGCCTCCGTCGGATTGAGGCTCTCACCGCACGCAGCCTGTCGAGTACCGAGGACGTGGTAGAGCTGTGGCTCGCGCTACGCGCGGTCGAGCTGATCGAAGGGTCGCGGTTGCTCGGCGCTTGACGGTCACTTTATGCTCCGGCCGGGTCTCGGCCCAGCCTGCAGCGAGCCAAAGGAGAGAGATGAGGCGGATCAAGGCGGTCGTGTACGGCGTCGGCGCGATGAACACGATCGCGACACGGCTGATGCTCGAGAAGGGCGTGGACATCGTCGGAGCCCTGGCTCGCAGCCCGGAGAAGGTCGGCCGGGATCTCGGCGAGGTGTCGGGCCTCGGCTACGACACCGGCGTGGTGATCGAGAACGATCCGGAGAAGCTGCTCTCGAGCCGCCAGATCGACATCGCCGTGATCGCGGTCGCCAGCTATATGTCCGACATGTATGAGCACCTGCGGCTGTGCGCCGAGCACGGCGTCAACGCGGTGACGATCTCCGAGGAGGCGCTGTACCCCTGGAACACGTCGCCGATGCAGACCGCCGAGCTCGACCACCTGGCCCGTCGCAACGGCTGCACGATCACCGGCACCGGTCACCAGGACGTCTACTGGGTCAACCTGGTGAGCATGGTCATGGCCACGTCACATCGGCTGGACACCGTGACCGGCAAGGCCAGCTGGAACGTCGACGACTTCGGCCCCGAGGTGGCGAAGGACCAGCGCGTCGACACCACCGTCGAGGACTTCGACCGGTGGCTGGCCGAGACCGCTCGGCCGCCGAGCTTCGGCAAGAACACGCTCGGCGCCCTGGTCGACGACCTGGGGGTGACGGTGACCGAGCAGTCGAGCACGACCCGGCCCGAGGTGGCCACCGAGGCCGTGTCCTCCAAGGCGCTTGACCTGACCGTGCAGCCCGGCCGTGTGATCGGCTTCACCGACGTCGACACCGTATCCACCGAACAGGGGATCACGCTCACGTTCGAGATGACCGGCCGTCTGTACCTGGAGGGCGAGGCAGACATCAACGATTGGACGTTCACCGGCGAGCCCGAGCTGCACCTCTCAAACCCGGCGGTGCCGACGGGGATGACGACCGTCACCCAGCTGGTCAACCGGATCCCGGACGTGATCAACGCGCCCCCGGGCTTCGTCACGATGGAGAAGCTGCCGCGCCCGCGCTATCGGACCTACCCCCTGGGCGCCTATGTCCGCGACCGCGGGCCGGGCCGGCGACCCCGCCCCTAGGCGGTCAGCAGGTCGCGGGCGGCGCGCTGGCCGCTGCGCAGCGCGCCCTCCATCAGACCATGCCAGCGCCCGGCGGTATGTTCGCCGGCGAATGCAAGCCGGCCCACCGGGCGGCTGAGCTCGGGATCCTCGATCGAGGCGCTCGCCGAGCGCGCGGAGTAGGCGCCCCTGGCCCAGGGATCGTCGGCCCAGGTCGACACCAACACGGTGTCGAGGTCGAGCTCGAGGTCGGGGCGCAGCGCCGACAGCGACTCCACCCAGCGGTCCGGTCCCCGCGCGGCCTCGAGTGCTGCCACCGCGCCGGGCGAACCGGCGAACGCGGCCACGAACGGCAACGGCTCGCCGTCTGCACCGAGCTGGGTGTAGCACCAGTAGCGCTCCGGCACCGACAGCACCGCGCTCGGCTCAGCCGGAGCGCGCAGCGCGACGAACAGCTTCGCCGCCTGGCCCATGCGCACGCCGCCCAGCGCGGCGGCTTTCGGCGTGCGGGAGCGGCGGCCCGAACTGGATCGTCCCGAAGGCGGTCGGCGGTACCGCCACCACCGCGGCGTCGGCGCTCGTCTCGTGGTCGCCCGCGCGCACCCGCACCTCGCCCGCGTCCCAGCTCACCGCCGACACCGGCGCCGACAGCCGCACGGTCGCCTGACCGAGACCCTCGGCGAGCGCCCGGGCCACGCGATCGTTGCCGCCCGCCACGGTGTGCGTGTCGAAATCGCCAAACGCCCCGGCCCCTTCGCGCAGCACGGACGCGTCCAGGTCCTCGCCGGAGTACGCACAGCTGACCTCCACGCGCGCTGCGATCGCGTCCGCGACGCCGCGATCGACACGGGCGCGCGCCAGCGCGCCATAAACGGTCTCCCCATCGGCGGCGGGAAGCGCGCGGATCCGGTCGAGCCCTCCGACGACCTGTTCGCGGGTCACGTTTGCCCCGCCGCGCGGCTCGCGGTTGCCGTACAGGGTGCCCTTGCGCACGAGCGTCAGCCCGAGCCGCTGGACGGTGGCGATCAGCTCACGGTCGTGCGGGAGGATGAACTCGGCGCCGCGCTCCGCCGTGGCGCCCGCGAACGGCACCGACCACACCCGCCCGCCGACGCGGTCGCGAGCCTCGAACACCTCGACATCGACCCCGGCCCGGTTGAGCTCATCGGCGGCGGCGAGGCCGGCCAGCCCCGCCCCGATCACGACGACGCGCTGGCTAATGTTCTGGCGGCTCCCAGCCCTCGAGCACGGTCGGCTTGTAGTCGGTGCCGACGGTCCGCGACCCCTGCACCCACGGCCCCAACTCGGGCTGGGGGAACTTGCAGTAGCGGTCCTTGAGCGCGATCCCGTAGGAGTTCCCCGACTGCAGGTGCTTGATCAGCACCTTGCGCGCGACCTCGTCGCCCCGACCTTCGGGGATCGGGAAGTAGATCTTGATGAACGAGTTCGAGTAGCGGTCGAACACCGCGGGGGTCCCCTGCTCCTCGAGCAGCTCGATGTCCTCGAGCCAGTTGAGGTCATCGCCGGGAGTCGCCGCCATCAGGTCGACGTCCTCGATCAGCGACATGTCCTCCTGGTAGGGGAACCGCTGGCCCGACAGGTACTCCGCGTCGATCGAGACGATCTTCTCGGGCTCGGCCGGAAGCTGGTGCTGTTCACTCATCGTCATCACCTCAGCCCAGCTCGACGCCTTCGCGCTCGGGCGTCAGGTAGTCGATCGGGTTCTCGATGTGACGCTCGAGCAGCGTCTTGATCTCGTTCAGCGTGCGCTCCTCCGACACACCCGGGATGTATTCGGTGCCGGCGAGCGGCACCCGGGCCATCGCCGAGGCCTCGACGGTCAGCGCCGCCAGGTCCTCGGGCTCGAGGCTGTGGACGTTGGTCTTCCCGCAGGCGCGCGCCAGCATCTGGCACTCCAGCGTCAGCGTGTGCAGGAAGTTGTAGACGCGGTTGGCGGCCTCGTCGACGACCAGCCGCTTGCGCAGCTCCGGGTCCTGGGTGGCCACGCCGACCGGACAGCGCCCGGTGTGGCAGTGGTAGCACTGGCCGGCGGGGACGCCGACCGTTCCCTCGTAGTCGGTGACGCCCGGGATCTCCTTGTTGCAGTTGAGCGCCATCAGCGCCGAGTGGCCGATCGCGATCGCGTCGGCGCCGAGCGCCAGGCACTTGGCCACGTCGCCGCCGTTGCGGATCCCGCCGGCCACGACGAGGTCGACCTCGTCGGCCATGCCCACGTCCTCGAGCGCCCGGCGGGCCTCGGGGATCGCGGCCATCAGCGGAATCCCGGTCTCCTCGGAGGCGACGTGCGGACCGGCTCCGGTGCCGCCCTCGGCGCCGTCGAGGTAGATGATGTCGGGGCCGCACTTGGCCGCCATCCGCACGTCGTCATACACGCGCGCGGCGCCCAGCTTGAGCTGGATCGGGATCTCGTAGTTGGTGGCCTCGCGGACTTCCTGGATCTTCAGCGACGAGTCGTCGGGGCCGAGCCAGTCCGGATGCCGGGCCGGCGAGCGCTGGTCGATCCCGGCCGGGAGCGAGCGCATCTCGGCCACCTGCTCGGTGACCTTCTGGCCCATCAGGTGGCCGCCCAGCCCGACCTTGCAGCCCTGCCCGATGAAGAACTCACACGCGTCGGCGAGCATCAGGTGGTGCGGGTTGAACCCGTACCGGCTCTGGATCACCTGGTAGTACCACTTGGTCGAGAGGTCGCGCTCGGGCGGGATCATCCCGCCCTCTCCGGAGCACGTCGCGGTGCCGGCCATCGAGGCGCCCTTGGCGAGCGCCATCTTGGCCTCCAGCGACAGCGCGCCGAAGCTCATCCCGGTGATGTAGACCGGAATGTCGAGCTCGATCGGCTTCTTCGCGAACCGGGCACCGAGCACGGTCTTGGTCACGCACTTCTCGCGGTAGCCCTCGATCACGAACCGGGTCAGCGTGCCCGGCAGGAACATCAGGTCGTCCCAGTGCGGGATCTTCTTGAACATCGAGAAACCGCGCATCCGGTAACGCCCGAGCTCGGACTTCACGTGGATGTCGTCGATCACCTCGGGGGTGAAGATCGCGCTGCGCCCGAGGCGGTTGCGCGACATGGGTGCGTTCTCGTCGGCCATGGCGACCCCTCCTAGAGCACGAGCTTTCGCTCGGAAGGCTCGAGCGAGTCGTAGTTGTAGAGCTTCTTGCCGCATACGAACTTTTGGAGCTCGGGCGGAGTGCCCAGGTCGTAGATCCTGAACTTGCGCTCGATGAACTCCGTGTCGGCGTCGGTCCACTCGCCCTCGACGCAGTCGATCCCCAGCGACTTGACCTTGCCGGCCACGTACAGGGTGCCGTCGTACATCGAGTCGCCCAGCCCTGGACCGACGTCGCCGCAGATGATCTGGCGACCCCGCTGCATCATGAACCCGGTCATCGAGCCGGCGTCGCCCATCGAGATGATCGTCCCGCCCTTCTGGTCGATGCCGCTGCGGGCGCCGACCTGGCCCTTGACCACGACGTCGCCGCCGCGCAGCGCCGCCCCGGTCAACGAGCCGGCGTTGCCGTCGATCACGACCACGCCCGACATCATGTTCTCGCACGACGACCAGCCGACGCGGCCGGTGATGTGGACCTCGGGCCCGTCATTCATCCCGCAGGCGAAGTAGCCGAGACTGCCCTCGAAGCGGATCCGGCAGCGGGTCAGGATCCCGACGCCCAGCGAGTGCCGCGCGCCCGGGTTCTGGATCACGACCTCGTGAACGCCCTCCTCGTAGACGAGGCGGCGCAGCTCGAGGTTGATCTGCCGGGTGGTCAGCTCGCGCGCGTCGAACGTCGCCGAGTCGCCGTCGATCTGCGCGGTGTTGGGAACGCGCTCGTCGAGCTCGACCAGTCCTCGCGGATCAAAGCGAGGCTGGTCACCCGCCACCTGGCCCGTTACCGCTGCCATACCATCACCTTGCTCTCGTAGGGGTCGTAGGTCTCGATCTCGTGGTCGATCACCGCGCGAATCGCAATCTCCTCCGAGGCGAGCGCCACCATGTCGTCGCCCTCGTAGAGGACCAGCGGCTTGGCTGCCAGCTCGTCCTTGGCCATTCCCAGCGCGTCCTCGGACACGCAGATGTAGGTGAACACGCCGTCGAGGTCCTCGAGGCTGTGGTGCATCGCGTCCTCGAGCGAGTCGCCCTGGCTCATCCGCTCGGCCAGGTACACGGCGATGATCTCCGAGTCGCAGTCCGACGCGAACCGGTGTCCCGCCGCCTCCAGGCGCCGGCGCCACTGGTGGTAGTTGGTGAGCTGGCCGTTATGGACCACGGCCACGTCGGAGAACGGGTAGGCCCAGTACGGGTGGGCGTTGGAGATGTCGACGTCTGATTCGGTCGCCATCCGCACGTGCCCGATCCCGTGGCTGCCGAAGTAGTTCTCCAGGTGATACGCCGCGCTCACCGTGTTGGCGTCCCCGAGGTCCTTGACGATCTCGAGCGCGTGGCCGAGCGACAGCACCTCGACGCGCGGGACCGACTCGACGTGGTCGGCGAGCTTCTTCAGGTCGCCCTCGTAGCCGAGCGTGGCGGTGAACGTGTAGGCGTTGGTCTCATCGATGCTGAGGATCTGCGCGCCCGCCGCCTTCACCCGGGCCTCGGTCTCGCGGTGGCGGCGCCGGATGTCCGCCGCCCCGTCGAGGTTGTCGAGGTCGCTGGCGTCGGCCAGCTTGACCCGCAGCACCAGATCGTTGGTCGGCTGGCGGTACAGCGCCACGCCGGTCGAGTCCGGACCGCGGTGCTTCATCGACTGCAGCATCCGCGTCATGTCGCGCCCGATCCGGTGGGCGCCATTTCCGTTCCTATAGATGATCCCAGCGATTCCACACATTGGCGTTCGTCTCCGCCCGCCCCTAGGGCAGGACCTCGAGGTATTCGTCGCGCTCCCAGTCGGTGACCGCCGCCAGGTAGCGCTCCCATTCGTCCCGCTTGTAATGGTTGAAGACCTTGTACAGGCGGCCCGGCATCGCGCTGCGCACGACCTCGTCCCCGGCGAGCGCTTCGAGCGCGGCGCCGAGGCTGTCGGGCACCTTCTCGATGTTCGCGCCCTCCTGCAGCAGGTCGTAGGTGTTGCCCTGCTGGGGCGGGCCGGGGTCGATCTGACGCCGCACCCCGTCGAGCCCGGCGCGCAGCAGCGTGGCCACGGTCAGATACGGGTTGCACGACGAGTCCACACCGCGGTACTCGAACCGGCCGCCGGCGGCGACGCGCACGGTCGTGGTGCGGTTCTGCCAGCCCCAGTTCTTGTAGATCGGGGCCCAGAAGCCGGTGTCCCACATGCGGCAGTAGGAGTTGACCGTGGGGTTGCCGACGCACATCAGCGCCGGGAAGTGCTCGAGCATCCCGCCCAGGAAGTTGCGCGCGAACTCCGACAGCTGCGCGGGCCCCTCCGGGTCGTGGAACACGTTGTTGCCGTCGTCGTCCATCAGCGTGAAGTGGTGGTGATGGCCGTTGGCCGACACGCCGGTGAACGGCTTGGGCATGAAGCTGGGCAGCAGACCGTGCTTGCGCCCGACCGCCGCGCACACCTGGCGGTAGGTGGTGATGTTGTCCGCGGTGCGGAGCGGCCGGTCAAAGCGGAAGTTGAGCTCGAGCTGGCCAGGGGCGTCCTCGTGGTCGCCGTAGCTCATGTCGAGTCCGAGCTGCTGGCCGAAGTCGACCACGTCGAGCAGTACCGGACGGAGCTCCTCGAACTGGTGGATGTGGTAGCAGTAGGGCTTGGTCACGCCCTCGGGCTCGGAGCCCTCGGGGCCGCGCTTGAGCCACATCATCTCGGGCTCGATCCCGATCAGGAAGTGGTAGCCGAGCTCCTGCTCGAACTCGTGGGCGATCCTCTTCAGGTTCTGGCGCGGGTCGGCGTCGAGCAGCTCACCGGTCTCGGTGTCGTAACAGTCGCAGTACACCCGGGCGACACGGTTGTCCCAGGGCAGTACCGCGAACGTGTCCAGGTCAGCGACCGCGGCCAGCTCGGACTCCTCGGGGCCGAAGCCGATGTAGTCGCCGTAGCGGTCGGTGAACAGGTTGGCGGTGGCGCCGTAGACCAGCTGGTAGCCCTTCTGGGCGACCTGCGGGAAGAACGTGGAGACGACGCCCTTGCCCATCACCCGGCCGGTGACCGAGACCTGCTGGAAGAACACGTACTTGATGCCCTCGGCCTCGATCCGCCGAGTCAGCAGCTCGATCTTCTCGGCGCGCCCGGGGGCGTTACGCGCCTCCTCGAGGGTCGCTGGCGCGGGCGCAATATTCGGCGTGGCGAGGACCTGCTCCACCCCTCCCCCGAATACCTGCTCGGGCGCGATGCCGCGGCCGTCTCCGTCTCCGGTCGGCTTGTCCACAATCGCCATCTCCGCTCCTTTCGTCCTCCCACCCCCACGCACCGCGGGCGGGGACGATGGGACTGTGCCGTTCACCCTCTCCGGCGATCCCACGGACCACCGTCTGTACAAATTCGTACACGCGGGGTTATAGCATTTGCGATGGTACGGGGCAAGCCTGGGAACGCCGGTGGTTTGGCGGCTCTGCCTGCGTTTCGCGTGCGTCGGTTTACTGGGGCTGCTCGGTTGCGGGCCGGGGTCAGCAGGGGTCTGCTTTGGCTCGGCTCGGCTCGGTTGCGGGCAGGGGTCAGCACGGGTCTCGCGCGGGCCTCAGCGCGCCGCGAATCAGAGCGGCCCGGCGGGCCGGCGCCTGGGCGGTCGGCCCGATCGACTGAGATTAGGTCCGCATAGGGTGCACAATCTCAGTCGCAGTCGCGTCCGGCTTCGCGGCCTCGGCTCGGCAAGGCTCGAGATCGCCGCCGGGCTTGACGCGTTATGCACGCCCTCGGCGGCGCCCGTCCAACGGCTCACGCTCGGCGGCGCCACCGGCGGCGCCACCCGGCGGGCGTCCCTCGGTGCTCCCTCGAAGGCGGCCGCTGAGGCGGCTCGGCGCGCGCCCAGCCGCGCCGGTGGCAGCGCCGTCGCCACCCCCAAGGCACCAGGTTGACCCGGGATCCGCCCCACGATAAGATCCAAGCAAATGCCAATAGCGCAATGCCATTGCCTATAGCGCAACACTGAACTCAAGGAACAGAGAAAGCAGATGTCCGACCAACAGCTCCCCTCCTCCGTCGAAGTCCTCGTAATCGGCGCCGGCGTCCACGGCCTGTCCACGGCCTGGCACTCGGCCAAGCAGGGCCGCGACGTGCTCGTCGTCGACAAGACCTCGGTCGCCGCCGGCGCATCGGGCATTGCCTGCGGCGTGATCCGCAACAACTACTTCCAGCCCGCGATGCAGGAGCTGATGGCCGCCTGCGTCGAGGTGTGGGAGTCAGACCCCGAGGCGTTCCACTACCACCCCACCGGCTACATCGCGCTCGGCCCGCCCTCGCAGGACGGCGACCTGACCGAGGTGTTCGAGCGCCAGCAGCGGATCGGGTACCCGTCCGAGCTGCATCTCGGCGAGGACGACGTCGCCAGGCACATGCGGTCGCTGTACCCCGACTGGCGCGCGCCCGGCCTGACCGTCTGCCTGCACGAGCACGCCGGCGGCTACGCGTTCAACCGTGAGTCGATGCTCGGCCTGGCCGACAAGGCCCGCGAGGCGGGTGCCCGGATCGTCGAGGGGGTCGAGGTCACCGGCTTTGAGTTCGACAACTCCGGCGCGGCCACGCGCGTGAACACGAGTGCCGGCCCGATCGAGGTGGAGCAGGTCGTGATCGCCGTCGGCCCGTGGATCGCGTCGCTGTGGGAGATGCTCGGCCTGCCCGACCACATCGACGTCCGCCAGCCCGACGGCGAGGTCAAGGCCAACCTGCCGATGTGGACCTACTGGTACCTGCAGGAGGGCGAGGTCGACATCGATCCGGCCACGTTCGTGACCGCCGACGGCAAGAGCTCGGCGGTGCTGCACGTCGACTCAGACCAGCCGCTGCGAGACGACTCGGGCGCGCTCCTCACCAGCGAGCCGTGGGGCGTGTACTTCAAGCCCGACCGCAAGTCGATCCAAGGCGGAGCCCAGCCGCTGACCGTCGGACCGGAGTTCGAGGTCGACCCGTACCCGACCGGGACCGTCGAGCCCGGGTTCCCGGACACGTGGTCGGCAGCGCTGTCGCACTGCCTGGAGCGGTTCGAGGGGTGCCGGTCGAAGTTCCGGGCCGTGCGCTCGGGCGGAGTCGGCGCGTTCACCGTCGACAACTTCCCGGTGCTCGACTACATGCGCCCGAACGTGTTCGTGGCCGCGGACTCAAACCACGGCTACAAGATGATCGCGATCGGACGCGAGGTCGCCCGGGTGCTGGACGGTGAGCACTCGGCGCTGCTGCACCCGTTCCGGTACGAGCGCTTCCAGACCGGCGACCTGCACCCGGTCTCGCACAGCCCCTACCCCTGGAGCTGACCGCCGGCTGACGCGCCCGGGCCGCCGGAGGCCGCGCCCGGGCCGCCCAGCGCCCGCCCCACCTCGCCGGCGGCGCGCCGCAACGGATCGCGCATCGCCCGCCGCTTGGCGGCGGGCAGCCGCGTGGCCGGTCCCTGCAAGTCCCAGGATCGCGACCAGCTCGCCGGCCCGTCCGAACACGGGCGCGGCCATCGCCGCCAGGTCGGACTCGCGCTCCCCAACCGCTTCGGCGACGCCCTGCTCGCGGACCTCCGCGAGCTCGGAGCGCAGCGCCGCGACGTCGGTGATCGTCCGGTCTGTGTAGGCCACCAGCTCCTCCTCGATCGGTGGCGGCTGAGCCGGGCCGAACGCGAGCATCACCTTGCCGGCCGCGGTCGCGTGCGGGATGCTCGGACGCCCCAACCGGGCCATGCTGACCACGCTCGACGGGGCGGGCACGAAGTCGACGGTGATCGCCGCTTCGGCGCCGGGGACCGACAGCGTCGCCGACTCGCCGGTCTCCTGCACCAGCGAGGCCAGCCACGGACGCGCGCGCTCGCGCACGTCCAGCTGCGCCAGCACCCGGTCGGCCAGCCCCACGAGCTTCAGTCCGAGCCGGTAGGGGCCGCCGGGTGAGCGCTCGACGAAATGCCCGGCCTCGAGCGTCGCCAGCAGCCGCGACGCGGTGCTGGCATTGACCCCGATCCGTCGTGCCAGCTCGTTGACCCCGAGCCCCGACTCACTCTCGGCAAGCGCGTCGAGCAGCGCCGTCGCGCGGGCGACCGATCCGACCTCCCGGCGCGACCCTCGGCCCGACCCCTCCATCGCTCAGGCCCGCGCGAGCGCGCTAGACGCCGTTGTCAGAGCGCCGCCCGCGCGCGCGACGCGCGATGCCGACCGTGCGGGCATTACGCAGGTTTGCGACCGGCGCGGGGCGCGTGGACTCGAGCGAGCGCATCACCATCACGTCGATCCCGCCCGGCGCGAACAGGTCGCGCGAGTACGCCACGCGTTCGTCGCGTCCGGCGTAGATCAGCTCCTCGAGCTCCAGGACCGCAGTCGTCCGGTTGACGCCCAACAGCCGCCCGGCCCGCTCGCGGGGTCCGAGCAGCGACGGGATCACGCGCGTGCGCGCGAACGTGACCGGGACGCCGAGCTCGATCAGCACGTCGAGCACCATCCGCCCGCGCTGGAGCGCGTCCCGCAGATCGCCGTCGTCGGGCAACGCCAGGCTCGGGTGCACGACGTCGAACATCACCGCCACCGGCGCCTCGTCGGCCACCAGCGTTCGCGACACCGTCAGCGCCGGCGCGATCGGAGACAGTCCGAGTGCCTCGCCGACCTCGACCCCGACCGCGCGGCGATCGATCCGCAGGTCGACCGACGACAGCGTCAACCCCCGCCGGCTGGCCAGCGATGAGTAGGGCTCCAGCCGTTCCAGCCGCTCGTCGAGCGCGGTCGGGACCGCGACCCGGCCGACGAACGTGCCGCTGCCCTGCCGGCGCACGATCTCGCCGCTCTCCTCCAGCCGCTGCAGGGCGCTGCGCAACGTGCCGCGCGAGACGCCGAGCATCGCCGCCACCTCGTGCTCGGGCGGCAGCCGATCACCCTGGCGGTAGCGACCTCCGGCGAGCCAGTTGTGGAGCGCCTGCTCGGCGCTGTCGACGAGTGACGGCGCACCGGGCACCGCGACGGAGGGCTCGCCTCCGACGCGACCGTTCTGACGCCGGCGTGTGTTTGTAGTTCGCGCCATGTTCAAGCACGTAATTGGCGTAGGCCATTGACCAGTGCCGCCCCGCGCTGGACGGGTTGTCGGCCTACATCATCCCGCGTCCGGCGGCGATTGTCACTTATCGATTCGCGAGTGGGTCGCGCCGGGGTCAGTCGCCGGGTTCGCGCGGCGCCACCACATCGGCTGCACCGCCGGGCCCGGCCCGCAGCACCTGGACGTGCTCGAACCCGAACCGGCCTTTGACACACAGGTTCCCGAGCGTGACATCGTGGTCGGCGGGCGAGGTCACCTTCACGATCCGGTTGTCCTGCACGTGCAGCTCGAGGCTGCAGCCGACGCCGCAGAACGCGCAGATGGTCTCGGTGGTGTGCTGGCGCGACTCGTCCCATTCGCCGCTCTCGCGCAGCTCGTACTCATGGCTGGGCATCAGCGCACCCGTTGGGCACACCTGGATGCAGTTGCCGCAGTACACGCAGGCCGATTCCGGCAGCGGCGTCGAGAACTCGGTCGAGACGTGCGCGTCAAAGCCGCGTCCGGCGACCGTGATCGCGAACGTGTTCTGGTGCTGGTCGCCGCACGCGTCGACGCACTTGTAACACAGCACGCACTTCGAGTAGTCGCGCATGTACAGCTCGTTGTCGATCTTCGGCGAACCCGCGACGGTCGCCGCCGTCTGGCCGTCGGGCACGGCGTGGTGCCCGGGCCGGTGACGCTCGCGGTCGGGGTCGGGCGGAGCGGGCGGCCCGTATCGCTCGGGCTCCACTCCGTAGTTCTCAAGGTGGACCTGGATCGTTGGCGTGGTCGACAGGTCGACCGAGGAGGCCAGCAGCTCGAGCACCATCTTGCGGTTCAGCCGGACCCGCTCGGAGTCGGTCTTGACCACCATCCCATCCTCGGCCAGCCGCGAGCACGCCGGCACCAGCGTCCGCGCGCCCTCGAGCTCGACCATGCACACCCGGCAGGCGTTGGCCGGGGTGAGCGTGTCCCCGTAGCACAGCGTCGGGGTGTCGATCTCCAGGCGATTGCAGGCGTCGAGCAGGGTCGCGCCTTCCGCGACCGTGATCTTCTGGTCGTCGATCGTCACCTCGACGGTTCGCTTCGCAGCGGTCGCCACTACACCACCTCCTCCTTGAACACTCCGAGCTTGCTGATCGCCGAGGCCACGGCGCTGTTAGCGGTCTGCCCCAGACCGCAGATCGACGAGTCGCGCATGCACGTGCCCAGATCCTCGAGCACGGCGAGCTCCTCGTCCACGCCGCCGCGCGTCTTGCCCGACAGCAGCCGTGCCAGCGCCTCCTCCTGGCGGACGGTTCCGACCCGGCAGGGCGTGCATTGCCCGCACGACTCGTCGCGGAAGAAGCCGGCGATCCGCAAAAGGACCGGCCGCAGATCGACCGTGTCGTCGATCGCCACGACCACGCCCGAGCCGAGCGTCGCCCCAGCCTCGCGGGCGCCCTCGAACGTCAGCTCGAGGTCGAGCTGATCGGGACCGACGAACCCCCCGGCCGCGCCGCCCAGCAGCACCGCCTGGAGCTTCCCGCTGCCCGAGATTCCCCCGGCTCGATCAAGCAGCCGGCCGAGCTTCTCGCCGAACGGCACCTCGTACACGCCCGGCCGGTGCACGTGGCCCGACAGGCAGAACAACCGCGTCCCGGTCGACTTCTCGGTGCCGGTCTTCGCGTACTCGAGGCCGCCGTTGAGCACGATCCAGGGAACGTTGACCAGCGTCTCGACGTTGTTGACGACGGTCGGCTTTCCGAACAGACCACGCACCGTCGGGAACGGCGGCTTGGCCCGTGGCTCGCCGCGGTAGCCCTCGATCGAGTTGAAGATCGCGGTCTCCTCACCGCAGATGTAGGCGCCGGCGCCCTGGCGGATCTCGATGTCGAAGTCGAATCCCTCGCCGAGGATGTCCACGCCGAGGTAGCCGTGCTGGCGACACGCCGCCAGCGCGTGCTCGAGGATCTCGTGCGCATTGGGATATTCGCCGCGCAGGTAGATGAAGCCGTGGCTGCAGTCGGTCGCATAGGCGGCGATCGTCATCGACTCGATCACCGCGAACGGGTCGCCCTCGAGCACCGCCCGGTCCTTGAACGTGCCGGGCTCGGACTCGTCGGCGTTGCAGATCAGGTAGTGGGGATGCGCCGGCTGCTGGGACACCGCCTCCCACTTGACCCCGGTCGGGAACGCGGCGCCGCCGCGGCCCATCAGCCCGGAGTCCTTGACCTCGCGGATCACGCCCGCCTTGCCGAGGGCGATCGCGCGGCGCAGCGCCTCGAAACCGTCGCGGGCGCGGTAGTCGTGCAGGCTGTGGGGGTCGACCACGCCGATCCGGCGCAGCAGTCGCAGGCCCTCCTCGCCCTGCTGGGGCACCGACGCCGGCGGCGGCTCGGGGACCGGGTCCCCCTCGAGCAGCGCGAACGCCTGGTCGGGCGCGGCCGGCGCCAGCACGTGCTCGCGCAGGGGCGCGCCCGCCTCGGTCAGCAGCGCCGCCGGGGCGCGGTCGCACTGGCCCAGGCACGGGCTGCGCAGCCATGCGAATCCACCGCAGTCCTCGGCCTCGGGACCGAACCGCTGCTCGAGCGACTCGATCAGCTCGCCGGAGCCCTGGCACTGGCAGACCACGTCCTCGCACACGTGCAGGACCCGTGGCGGGCGCGGCTCCATCGACAGCAAGCCGTAGAACGTGGCCACCCCGTAGGCGTCGGCCGGCGGCACCGTGAGCCGCTCACAGATGTAGTTGAGCGCGCCGTCGGAGATCCAGCCGATCCGGGCCTGGACCGCCTGCAACGCCGGCAGCAGCAGCGGGCGCTGATCACGTGCTTCGTGTCCGCCGTACACCAAGCGGCCCTTGACATCGGCCCTCGGGGCGCTCCCGTTGCCGTTGGTCGACGGGACCGCCGATCCGACGAACTCGTCGACCGCCTCGCGTTCGGCCTCGGTCGGGATCGCCAGCAGCAGCCGGAGGTCCATCAGGACGACGCCCTCACCGGCTCGTCGTCGCCGCTGTGGACGACTGGCTCGCGGTCGCCGTTCCCGGAGACCGGCTGACCGCCGCCGTTGCGGCCGTTGCCGCGTCCGTTGGTCGCGCCCACCACCTCGGCGGTCCGCTTGCGGTCCCCGTTGGTGCGGAGCTTCTCGACCCGCACCGCGGTCGCCTTGAACTCCGCCGTGCCCGACCGCGGGTCGGTGGCGTCGATCGTCAGCACGTTGGTGTCGACCTGGTCGGGGAAGTGGAACGTCATGAACGCCAGTCCCTTGCGCAATCCAATGTCGATCCGCGCCGGGGTCTCGACCGCTCCTCGCCGCGAGCTGACCAGCACCTCGTCGCCGTCCTCGATCCCGAGCTCCTCGGCGTCCTCGGGCGACAGGTCCAGAGACTCGCCGCGGTGCAGCGGCGAGTTGTACATGTTCGACTGCGCGCCGGTGTTGTAGGACTCCAGCCGCCGTCCGGTCGTCAGCCGGATCGGGAAGTCCTCGTTGAGCTCGTCGACCGGCGGGCTGTGCGGGGTGATGCTGAATGGCGCGGGGTCGCCCCCGATCGGGTCCTCCCACAGTCGCCCGTGCAGGAACTGCGAGCCGGGATCGTCCTCGTCGCGGCACGGCCACTGCAGGCCGTTGTTCTCGGCCAGGCGCTTCCAGCTCATGCCGGCGTGCATCGGGCTCAGCGTCCGCAGCTCCTCCCAGGCGTCCTCGGACGTGGGGTCGCCCCAGTCGTAGCCCAGCCGCTTGGCCAGCTGGATGATCACCCAGTTGTCGTCGCGGGCGTCGCCGGGCGGATCGAGTGCCTTGCGCACGAGCTGCACACGGCGCTCGGAGTTCGTGACGGTGCCGTCGGACTCCGCCCAGGAGGCCGAGCCCGGCAGCACCACGTCGGCGAGCTTGGCCGTCTCGGTCAGGAAGAGGTCCTGCACGATCAGGCAGTCGAGCTCCTTTGAGCAGCTTGCGCGTCTGCTGAACGTCGGCCTCGGATCGCGCCGGGTTCTCCCCGATCACGTACAGCGTGCGTCAGCTCGCCGCGTTCCATCGCCTCGAACATCTGCGTCAGGTGCCACCCGTACTTGGGGACGATCGACGTGCCCCAGGCCTGCTCGAACTTGGCGCGGGCGTCGGCGTTGTCCTCGATGTCCTGGAAGCCGGGCAGCTTGTTCGGGATCGCGCCCATGTCGCCGCCGCCCTGCACGTTGTTCTGACCACGCAGCGGGTTGAGCCCGGAGCCGTACTTGCCCACGTGCCCGGTGAGCAGCGCCTGGTTGATCAGCGCCAGCACGTTGTCGACCGCGTTGTGGTGCTCGGTGATCCCCAGCGTCCAGCAGATGATCGCCCGGTCCGCGCGCGCGTACGTGTGAGCGAGCTGGCGGATCGCTTCGGCCGGCACTCCGGACAGCCGTTCGCCCTCGTCGAGCGTGAACGACTCGACCGACGCGGCGTACTCCTCGAAGCCCACGGTGGCCCGGCGGATGAACTCCATGTCGCACAGGTCGGAGTGGATGATCTCGCGCGACATCGCGTTGGCCAGCGCGACGTCGGTGCCGACGTCGAGCCCCAGCCAGGTGTCGGCCCACTTCGCCGATGCGGTGCGCCTGGGATCGACCACGAACAGCTTGGCGCCGTTATGGATCGCCTTGAGGACGCGGTGGAAGAAGATCGGGTGCGTCTCCCGGGCGTTGGAGCCCCAGAGCACGATCACATCGGTCTCTTCAACCTCTTTATAGGACGACGTGCCGCCGCCCGCACCGAATACCGTCGCCAGACCGACGACGCTGGGAGCGTGTCAGGTGCGGTTACAGGAGTCGATGTTGTTGGTGCCCATTACCTGACGCGCGAACTTCTGCGCCAGGAAATTCATCTCGTTCGTCGACTTCGAGCACGAGAAGATTCCGAATGAGCGGGTCGTATCGACCGTCCGGGCCCGGTCCAGACCCGCCGCGGCGGCGTCCAGCGCCTCGTCCCAGGTGGCGGGGCGCAACTCGCCGTCGCGCCGGATCAGGGGGGTGGTCAGTCGAGTACGGGATGGCATACGTCCTCCCTTGAACCAATAAGTACATTCCGGGCACGACCGAGGGCCGACCGGCACGGCTGTACGGACGAGTTTACCCCACGGTCCGGTCTCCGAAAAGCCAGCCTGGACGCGTCTTTCCTGGCGCGCCACGGCCGTGGGGGTCGATCGAGACACCTCCCGGGAGCGACCCCCCGACCGGCCCGCACCCGCAGCGCCGGGCATTTCGCCACCTCTGTGTACCAATTCATGCAAGATGGACGCCGGAGATGGCCGGTCAAACGGCGTGCCCGGCGGGCTTTATGATTGGCCGCTCGCACGTCGAAGCTCGGAGGGGGCCGATTCTGAACCGCGCACCATCGGAGGAGCTCAGCTCGAGTGCCGGGTGGGGGTGCCGTTGACTGAGATCGACGGCGGATCGAGCGAGCGCGGCGGACGCAGCGGTCGGGCGTTATGAGCTCCTGGAGGAGCTGGGCCGGGGCGGAATGGCGGTCGTCCACCTCGCGCGGCAGACCGATCTGGGCCGCAACGTCGCCCTGAAGGAGCTGAGCACGATCCATTCGGGCTCGTCGGAGTTCACCGCCAGGTTCCTCCGCGAGTCGCAGCTCGCCGGCTCGCTGAGCCACCCGAGCATCGTGATCGTGTTCGAGTACTTCGTCGCCGAGGGAACGCCGTTCATCGCGATGGAATACCTCCCGCAGGGTTCGCTGCGCCCGCTCGTCGGGCATTTGACGATGCCCCAGGTCGTCGGCGTGCTGGAGTCCGTGCTGGCGGGTCTCAGCCACGCGGAGTCGTTCGGCATCGTCCACCGCGACCTCAAGCCGGAGAACATCCTCGTGACGGCGGACGGCCGCGCGAAGATCGCGGACTTCGGGATCGCCAAGGCCACCCAGAGCGCCGGCGGCGCAGAGTTCCTGACCGCCGCGGGCGCCACGATCGGCACGCCCAGCTACATGGCTCCGGAGCAGGCGATGGGTCAGGAGGTCGGGCCCTGGACCGACCTGTATTCGGTCGGCGTGATGGCGTATGAGCATCTGTCGGGCCGAGTCCCATTCGACCATCTGCGCGCGCCGATGGCGATCCTGATGGCGCAGGTCAACGATCGGATCCCGCCTCTGACCGAGATCAAGCCGGACATCGACCCGGCGCTGTCGAGCTGGGTCGACGCGCTGCTGGCCAAGGACTCCACGCAGCGCACCCGTGACGCCGGCACGGCCTGGGACTCCCTGGAGGAGATCGCGCTCAAGCTCGCGGGACCCCGCTGGCGCCGCGAGGCCCGGCTTCCGACCGAGCGCGAGCCCGAGCGGACGCCGCTGCCGCTGACACCGGTGCCGTTCACCAGCGTGCGCGCCAAGACGCCCGCGCCCAATCAGCCGGCGCAGACCGGCGGCTATGTGACGTTCGACCACCGCGAGCCGACGGCGAGCCCGACAGAGACCCCGACCCCCACTCCGGGGGCATCCCCCACCGACGCTCCCGCCGGGGTCCCGCCGACCCCCGAAACGACGACCCCCGAACCGACGGCGCCGGAGACGACGGCGCCTGCGGAGGAGGCGGCCCCGAGCGGCTTCTACACCTACCACGAGGGTCCGGCGGCCGACCCGGAAACCCCCGCCGAGCCTCCCGCCGAACCCGCTCCGCAACCCGAACCCAAAGCCATGGTCGCGCCCACGGCCGAACCGGCCGTCGCGCCCCCGGCCGAACCCGAGACCCCCGCAGCCACAGCCCAGCCGCCACCCCCACCGGTGGCTCCCACGACTGGCCCCCGAACTCCGACCGGCCCATCGGACCAACCGCCGCCCGCCCGAGGCCCCGGGCGCCGTCGGCGAGGGCTCATCGCGGCCGCGGCCGGAGCCGTCGTGGTCGTCGTCGCCGTGGTCGCGGTGGTGCTCGCGAGCGGCGGTGGGAACAGCAGCCACAGCACCAGCAGCGCCGCCGCGGGCGGCAGCTCGAGCTCCGCCTCGGCGCTGCGCTGGAGCTTTGACGCCGGGGGCTTTGTCTCCTCACGCCCGGCGGTCGCGGACGGGCGGGTGATGTTCGGCAGCCAGAACCAGGACGTGTACGCGGTGAACGCGAGCTCGGGCCACCAGGACTGGGACTTTCAGACCGGGCGGCTGGTGTTCTCGTCGGCGGCCGTATCGGGTCAGAACGTCTACATCGGCAGTAACGACGGCGCCCTCTACGACATCGGCCTGACCAACGGAAAGCAGGTGTGGAAGTTCTCCACCGGCAACAGCGTGCGCTCGTCCCCCGCGGTTGCGGGCGGACTCGTATACGTGGGCAGCGATGACGCCAAGGTGTACGCCGTCGACGCCGCGACCGGACGCGAGCGCTGGGAGTTCGAGACCGGCCAGCCGGTGATCTCCTCGCCGGCGGTCAGCGACGGGTCGGTGTTCATCGGCAGCATGGACCACCAGGTGTATTCGCTGAAAGCCAAGACCGGCGCCAAGCAGTGGCGCTTTCGCACCGGCGACCAGGTGTGGTCCTCGCCGGCCGTGGCCAACGGCACCGTGTACGTCGGCAGCAACGACCATCGGCTATACGCGCTCGACGAGCGCACGGGGCGGCTGCGATGGAGCTTTCGGACCGGAAACGTGGTGAGCTCGAGCCCGCGGGTCGCCGCGGGCACCGTGTACGTCGGCAGCTTCGACCACAACGTCTACGCGATCAACGCGTCGACCGGAAAGGAGCGCTGGCACTTCACGACCGGCAACATCGTGTTCTCGTCGCCGGCGATCGCCAACGGGACCGTGTACGTCGGCAGCCACGACCACAACCTGTACGCGCTCGACGCGGCCACCGGCAAGAAGCGCTGGTCCTACAAGGCCGGCGGGCTGGTCGGCTCCTCGCCGACCGTCTCGGGGAACATCGTGTACGTCGGCAGCGACGACGGTCGCGTGTACGCCCTACGGGCCAGCGGGCCCACCTGATCCGGACCGGCGAACCTCCGTGTCACTGCGATTCGGTGTCCACTCGCCGCCGTCGCCCGAGGGCGGTAGCGAGCACATCGACGCGCTCGAGCGCGAGCTCGGCCGCCCGATCTCGATCGTCCACTGGTATCAGCACTGGGCGGGGTGGGGCCCCGAGCTCGAGCCGACGTGGATCGCCGCCGCGTCCGCGGGCGGACGCACGCCGCTGCTCACCTGGGAACCGTGGCGACCCGGATCTCCCGATCAGCCGGAGTATCGACTCGCGCGGATCGCCTCGGGCGAGTTTGACTCCTACATCTCCGGGTGGGCCCACGGGCTGCGGAAGCTGGGCGCACCGGTTCATCTGCGGCCGATGCACGAGATGAACGGAACCTGGTACCCGTGGGGCGGGACCGTCAATGACAACAACCCCGCCGATTACCGGGACGCCTGGCGCCGGCTGCACTCGCTGTTCGCGCAAGCCGGCGCCGACAACGTCAGCTGGGTGTGGTCGCCGCTCGCCGACGACGTGCCCGCCAGCCCCGAGAACGGGTTCGAGCGCTACTACCCCGGGGACGATCACGTCGACGTGCTCGCGCTCGACGGCTACAACTGGGGTGCGCAACGTCCCCAGTACGGCGGCTGGCGCACGTTCGAGCAGGTGTTCGCGGCGGCCTACGCGCGCCTGCAGCGCGTCGGCCCACAGCCGATCTGGATCGCCGAGACGGCGTCGGACTCGCACGGGGGCGACAAGACGCGCTGGGTCAGCGAGATGTTCGCCGCCGCCGCCAAGATGCCGCGGCTCGAGGCGATCGTCTGGTTCGATCTCGATAAGGAACGGGACTGGCGGGCCACCGCGCCGCCGGGAACCGCCGCCGCGTTCAGGAGCCCAGCCGGCTGAACCGCAGCGGCGTGTGCAGCGCCGGCGAAGCCGCCGCGGCGGCGTCGAAGTCCGTGCCCCCGCGCCCGCGCAGCCGGAAGTCGTCGAACCGGTCGTAGCGGTCGTCGAACCACACGATCGCGTGAACCCGCGGATACCGCCGGGGGATGTCTCGCAACGCGGACCTGATCCATGGGCGTGACGAACTACCGTCCGAGAACGTGCCGACCTCGGAGATCATGATCGGCTTGTGGAGCCGGCTGAGCGCCGCGAGCGTGCCGTTGAACACCTGCGCGGGGCTGCGCCACGGGATATCCGCCTGACCCCAGTTGAAGCCGGTCACCGACACCCAGTCGACGTAGCGGCGACCCGGGTAGTAGCTCTCGATCTGCCGCCCGGGCTGCTTGAGGCCGGCGAAGCTGTTGACCGCCCACACCCACTTCACGTTGGTGGCTCCGGCCTTGACGAAGATGTCGTGGACGCGTCGCCACGCGCGCACGTACTCGCGCTTGGTGTTGCCGTTGAACCGGTACGCCCACGGGTACCACTCGCCGTTCATCTCCTGCATGAACCTGATCAACAGCGGCCCGCGGTAGGCCGCCGCGGCGCGCGCCCAGCGGCGCACGAAGCCGTCGTAGCGGCCGTCTGCGATCAGCCGTAACCGGACCGCCGGCTGGTGGGTGGCGTGCACGCTGCTTCGAGGCTTGGCCCACGGCTCCCAGGTGATCATCAGCACGCCGCCCTGCGCCGCGATCATCCTGGCCCGGTCGGGGTGAAACCGCGTGTCGTTACTGAACCACTGCTGGTAGGAGTTGACGATCCGGGCCGGCGTGCCGTGCTGGCGATCCCACGCGGTCAGTGCTCCTGGGGTGCTGACGACCGCCGGGTTGAACACGCCCAGGTAGACCCCGTGCGCGGGCGCAGCCAGCGCGAGGCGAGCGGTCACAGGCTCCGGAACCGCCGGCGCGGGCGGCGGTGCGGGCGCGGGGGCGGGCGGCCGCGGCCTGGGGATCACGGCCACCGCCAGCAGCGCCAGGATCACCAGGTACAGCGCCAGCCGGATCGCCCGCTGGACTGCGCCCGATCGGCTCACCGCGGCCACCGGCCCGCCGAGCGCGAAGCAGAACCATGCCGCCCAGGCCGCCGCCAGGACCGTGCCCGTGCGCTTGGAGATCGCCGCGTCGGCCAGCGCGGCCAGCGACAGACCCATCAGCCCGATCGTGAACAGCACCACCCACGACACCGAAGCCGGCTTGGTCTTCTCGGTGACGCCGCTGCGCACCGGACGGCCGATCAGGCCCCGGATCACCGCGAGCACGTACACGGGCGCCAGCACGAGCTGCTGGCGAACCATTCGCAGCGTCTCGCCCGGGCTGCAGTAAGCGAGGAAGAACGCGACCAGCGCCAGGTAGTACGGCACGCTTCGCCACAGCAGCTCGCCGACGCCGTCGACCCTCATGATCGAGACTCCGCCGATCAGATACAGCGCGGGGCTGATCACGAACACCAGCTGGGTCCCGGCGAGCAGGTAGAAGCCCGCGGTGTGGAGATAGTGCAGGCGTTGCCTGACTGTCAGCCCGCGCTTGCGCAGCGGGTTGTCCCAGAACAGCAGCCGCGCGCTGTCGGTCGCCCAGCGTAGCCGCTGGCGCGCGAGCTCGGCGAGCGTCGGCGGTGCCACTCCGGTGGTGACTGCGTGGTTGTGGTACGCGCTGTGCCAGCCGGCCGCGTGCAGCTGGTAGGACGTGTGCACGTCCTCGACGACGTTCCACTCCGAGAAGCCGCCCACGGTCTCGAGCGCGGCACGCCGGTAGGCGACCCCGTTGCCGCACGAGAACGCGCTGTTGGACGCATCCTTGGCCGGCTGGATCACGCGGTAGAAGAACAGCTCGCGGTTATTGAGAGCGTGATCGTCGGCGCCGTAGTACTGCTGCGGGGTGGATACGAACGCGATCCTCGGATCGGAGAAGTAACCCAGCAGCTGCTGACCGAGATCGGGCACCGCGTGGTGATCGGCGTCGATCGTGACGATCACGTCACCGTTGGTCAGGGCCACCGCGTGGTTGAGGTTGGCGGCCTTGCCGACCCCACCAGCGACGCGCGTGAAGCAGGTCACCCCCATGTCGGCTGCGAGCCGGTCGATCTCCTCCCAGCCGGCCTTCCCCGCCAGCCGGCCGTCGTTGAGCACGTACGTCTCGTGCGGCAACCCGATCGCCAGCGCGGCCACCAGCGTCTCGCGCACCATCTCGGGCGGCTCACCGCAGACCGTGACGAACACGTCCAGCGAACGGTGCCCGCTGACCGGACGCAGTGACCGCCCCGGCGCCCGCCAGATCAGCGCGACCGTCGCCACCAGCCCCAGGAGGTTGATCGCTTCGGCGGCCCAGAACACGATCCCCACGGCGCCGTTGACCGTCGATACCCGCCACGCGATGTATTGCAGGCCGGCCAGGATCGCCACGCAGCCGGCGACCCGTCCCGCGAGCAGCCGACGGCGTCCGATCGGGATCCGCTGTCCGTAGAGCCCGTCGGGGCGAGGCGACGGAGCCGTCGCCGGCGGCGGGAACTCGAGCGCTTCGGCGCCGAGCGCAGCCGGCGCGTCGAGCGGCGCTGTGTCTACCGACATCCGTCCCACCTTCTCCCCGCGCCAATCGCGCGGACCGTGCCTACCCGTCTGCCCACCGAACCCCCTTGTAGTGCGGTCGCCACCGCAACCCCGCCCAGACTCTTTCACACCCGCGCATCGGCGCGGGTGACAATTCGCACGCCGGCCACGTATCGTCCGCAGCCGTGCAGGCCAAGCCCCGGATCGTGGTGACACGACGCATCCCCGACGAGGCGCTCGCGCGGCTCGGCGACGCCTCGGACATGTGGTTGTCGCCGCACGACCGGCCACTGACCGAGGAGGAGCTGCACGCGGCGATCAGCGGTGCCGACGCGGTGGTGACGATGCTCCACGACCGCGTCGACGGGCCGTTTCTCGACGCCGCCGGCGAGCAGCTGCGGTGCGTGGCCAACGTGGCCGTCGGCTACGACAACATCGACGTCGCGGCCGCACGCGAGCGCGACGTGATCGTCACCAACACCCCCGGTGTGCTCACGGACGCGACCGCCGACATCGCGATGGCGCTGATTCTGATGGCGACCCGCCGGCTGGGCGAGGGCGAGCGGTTAGTGCGTACCGGCGAACCCTGGTCCTGGAACATGTTCTTTCTGCTGGGGACCAGCCTGCAGGGCAAGACGCTGGGGGTCATCGGGCTCGGCGCGATCGGCCAGGCGACGGCGCGGCGGGCGCGCGCGTTCGGGATGGAGATCGTCTACCACGGCCGCCGTCGCGTCTCCGAGGAGGTCGAGGCGCAGCTCGGCGGTGCTCGGCGCCTGGAGCTCGACGAGCTGGTGGCCACCGCCGACGTGGTCAGCATCCACAGCCCGCTGACGGCCGAGACCCATCACATGCTCGACGCCCGGAGGCTGGCGCTGATGCGGCCGGATGCGTACCTGGTCAACACCGCCCGCGGCCCGATCGTCGACGAGGCGGCCTTGGTCGAGGTGCTCCGCGAGCGGAGGATCGCGGGCGCCGGGCTCGACGTGTTCGAGCGCGAGCCCGAGCTCGAACCGGGGCTGCTCGAGCTCGAGAACGTGGTGGTGATCCCCCACCTGGGGTCGGCCACGATCGAGACCCGCACCGCCATGGCGATGCTGGCCGCCGAGAACGCGATCGCGGTGGTCGGGGGCGAGACCCCGCCGACCCCGGTCGATCCCTAGCGGGAGTCGCGGATCAGCGGGTTCGCTTGTGCGCGCCCTCGTTCAGACAGCGACGTCCGCCGGCCGTGGCGGGGCGCCGTGCGGGCCGTGCCCGCTCGACCGGCTCGATCCGCGGTGGCATCAGGCGACGCAACCTGCTCATGAGCTTCTTCACGGCATCTCCTTTCCGCGCGGGGTCATGACTGCTTCGCATCCAGAGCTCGAGTCCGGGCCGCGGCCGCGGCGGCGGTCAGGTCCGCAACCTCGGTCAACCGCGGATCGTCTGCAAACGCGGCCAGGTTGATCTGAGCCAGCCGCCCGGCGGCCACGCAGGCGCCCTCACCCAGCACCGCGGCCGTGACCGCGTCGCCGACCAGCCGGGGCGCTCCGTTCTCGGCCAGCTCGGCGCCGAGTCCGGCCAGCTCCGCCGCTGCCCGCGAGATCCCGATCGGCGATTCGGCGGCATTCGACAGCGCCTGCGCCACGCGGTCGCCGCGCCCGGGATCGTCGCGCGGAAGGCGGATCGCGTCGAGCACCGGCTCGAACGCGTGCAGCTCGACCTCGGCCAGCTCCACCAGCCGGGCCCGTAGCTCGCCCGCGCGCGCGACCACCTCGGTCATCCGCGCGTGTGCGTCGGCGTGATCCTCCCGACCCTCGGTGAAGCGCGCCGCCATCTGCACCAACGCAGCGGCCGACGCCGCGGCGAACGCGGCGGCGGTCCCGCCACCGGGCGCGGGGGTGTGTGCGGCGAGCGAATCGAGCAGCTCGCCTAGGGAATTGTCGGCGATGAGGCGGTCCGTCGCAGCCATCGCCGACACCACTACGAGGTCTCGCCCGGGGCCGACACTAGAACAGCCCCACCGTCCGGCCGTCGTCGTCGATGTCGATGTTCATCGCCGCCGGCGTCTTGCCCAGCCCGGGCATCTGCACGATGTCGCCGCACAGCGGCACCAGCCACCCGGCGCCGGTGTAGGCGCGGATGTCGCGGACGGGAAGCGTGAACTTCTCCGGGGCGTTGAGCAGCGTCGGGTCGGCCGACAGGGACAGATGCGTCTTGGCCATGCACACCGGGAAAGTGCCCAGGCCCTCGCGGGTGAACTGTGTGATCTTCTGCTCGGCCTGGGGATAGAAGTACACGTCCCTGGCGCCGTACACGTTCTTGGCGATCGCCTCGATCTTGTCCTGGATCGGCTCGTCGTCCTGATAGATCTGGTGGAACGTGTTGGGCTGCTCGCACGCGTCCACGACCGCGGAGGCGAGGTCGGCTGCGCCGGCCCCGCCCTTGGTGAAGCCCTCGTTGGCCTCGGCCGCGAACGCCCCCGCCTCCATCGACAGGCGCTTGACCAGCTCCACCTCCTCGTTGGTGTCGCCGGGGCGGCGGTTGACCGCGACCACGGCGGGCACGCCGAAGGTGTTGATCGTGTTCAGGTGGTGGCGGACGTTGGCAAAGCCCGTCTCGATCGCGTGCAGCGCCGCCGAGCGATCGGCCCGCGGGTCGTCCTCGAGACCCGCGTGGTGCTTGATCGCCCGCACGGTGGTGACCAGCACCGCCGCGGACGGGGTCAGCTTGCCGAACCGGCAGACGATGTCGAAGAACTTCTCCATCCCCATGTCGGCGCCGAAGCCCGACTCGGTGACCACGTAATCGCCAAGCTTCATCCCGACCTTGTCGGCGATCAGCGAGTTGTTGCCGTGGGCGATGTTGGCGAACGGGCCGCAATGCATCATCACCGGCTGGCCCTCGAGCGTCTGCACGAGGTTGGGCTTCAGCGCATCCTTGAGCATCACGGTCATCGCGCCGGCGGCCCCGAGATCCTCGGCGGTGATCGCCTTGCTCCCGTCGAACGAGTAGGCCGCGGTGATCGCGCCGATCCGCCGCCGCAAGTCCCGCAGATCGGTGGCCACGGCCATGATCGCCATCACCTCCGACGCGGCGGTGATGTCGAAGCCGGTCTCGCGCGGGTAACCGTTTGGACGGCCGCCGAGCCCGACGGCGATCTGGCGCAGCGCCCGGTCGTTCATGTCCACGGCCCGCCGCCAGCCGACCCGCAACGCGTCGATCTTGTGCGGGTTGCCGTGCAGGATCGAGGCGTCGATCATCGCCGCCAGCAGGTTGTTGGCCGCGCCGATCGCGTGGATGTCGCCGGTGAAGTGGAGGTTGAGGTCCTCCATCGGCACGACCTGGGTGAGCCCGCCGCCGGCAGCGCCGCCCTTGATCCCGAACACCGGACCGAGCGAGGCCTCGCGCAGGCAGGCCACTGGGTTCTTGCCGATCACGCCCAGACCCTGGGTCAGCCCGACCAGCGTCGTGGTCTTGCCCTCGCCGGCCTTGGTCGGCGTCATCCCGGTGACGCAGATCAGCTTGCCGTCGGGCTGGTCGGCCAGGCGATCGAGCACTGACATCGAGACCTTGGCCTTGTAGCGGCCGTAGGGCTCGACCTCGTCGGGCAGCAGTCCGGCCTGCTCGGCGATCGAATCAATCGGGATCAGCTCGTGTTCCTGGGCGATCTCGAGGCTGGTCTTCATCGTTTGGCTCTCTCTCCTGGGGTCATCAATGGCTCACGGCAGCCGCGGCAAGCTCCGACACGAGCTTGTCCTCGTAGAACCGCTCGAGCGCGAACGGCGCGATCAGATCCGGCGTGCGGTTGGTCGCGACCAGCTCGGCGAGCGTCTTGCCGACGATCGGGGCGGCCTTGAACCCGTACGTGCCCCAGCCGGCGCTGACGTGGAAGTTGTCGACCTCGGTCTTACCGAGGATCGGGCTGTAGTCGGGGCTCAGGTCGCACAATCCCGCCCAGCTGCGCAGCAGCCGCGCCCGCTCGAGCTGCGGGAACAGCTCCATCGAGTGGCGCGTGACCTCCTGCAGGAAGTTCAGCGTGCCCTGCATCCGGTACGTCGTCCAGGGCTCGATCTCGGCGCCCATCAGGAACTCGCCCCGGTCGGTCTGGCTGATGTAGACGTGCATCTGCGACGAGACGATGACCACGTCGAGCAGCGGCTTCATCGGCTCGGTCACGCACGCCTGCAGGATGTGGGTGGTGATCGGCATCTGCACGTTGGCCATGTCGGAGATCAGCGTGCTCCAGCCGGCGGTGCAGTTGAGCACGCTGCCCGCGCTGATGTTGCCCCGGTTGGTGCGGACCGTGGTCACGCGGCCGTTGGAGCGCTCGAGCCCGGTCACCTCGGTGTTCTGGTGGATCTCGGCGCCGCCCTGGTCGGCGCCGCGGGCCAGGCCCCAGACCACCGCGTCGTGGCGGATGATCCCGCCGGGCGGGTGGTACAGCGCGCCCATGATCGGGTACGTCGCGTCGGGGTTGTCGACCTGCATCGCCGGCGCGAGCTGTTTGATCTCATCCGGATAGATCAGCCGCGAGTCGATCCCGTGGATGCGGTTCACCTCGGCGCGGTTGGCCATCACGAACATCGCGCGGTCGGAGTGAGCCAGCGTCAGGTGGCCGCACTGCGAGAACAGCAGGTTGAAGTTCAGCTCCTGCGAGAGCCCCTCATACAGCTTCACGCTGGCGTCGTAGAACGCGGCGCCCTCGGGCGTCTTGTAGTTCGAGCGGAGGATCGTGGTGTTGCGGCCGGCGGCGCCCGAGCCGATGTAGCGCTGCTCGAGGATCGCCACGTCGCGGATCCCGTGCTCCTTCTGCAGGTAATAGGCGGTGGCCAGGCCATGCGATCCGCCGCCGATGATCACCACGTCATACGAGCTCTTGAGCTCGGGCTCGCGGCGCCACATCCGCTTCTTTCTGAAGATGTCAAGCACGCGACGTCGCCTCCGAGAGCGGCTCCTCCAGGGATTGCAGCGCATCGACGCCCACGGGCTCGCCGCCGAGATGGCGCGCGGCGTCGTCGACGACGGTCCACATGTACTGGCCGATCGCCCACCCGAACCAGAACAGGAACCGGTCCTCGTCCTCGCGCACGATCACGCCCGGCTGGCGGGCGACCGACACCGGACGCAGCCCGGCGATCGGGGTCACCTTCGGGCGCAGGTCGGCGGCGCAGAAGCGCGCGAACACCTCGCGGCTCAGCGGCCCCACCAGCGTCATCGCCGCGAACACAGTCGTGACGTCGAGCACGTCGACGCCGTCGGGCACCTGCTCGCGCGCGGTGGCGAGCCGGCCTGGTTCGCAGATCACCAGCAGGCGGTCGGGGGTCATCGGACACCACCAGGCACCGTCGCGCCGGGTCGCGGTGCCGAGCTCGAGCTCGGCGTGCTGGGTGACGCCCGCGCCTTGAAGCTCGAGCTTGCCCAGGTGCGATACGTCGCACCAACCCGCGGTGGTCGTGCAGGCCACGCTTTCCTGCTCGGGCGTGCCGTAACCGATCGCGACGCTCCAGCCGTCGCGCTCTTCCAAGCGCGCCCCGGCGGCGCGCGCCTGAGCCTCCATCGGACTGCGGGCGATGGCGTCGGTGGCGGCGTCGACGCTCAAGAACTCCAGACTCATGAGCGGAGCACCTCCCCGTCGGGGTCATAGAAGGGTCGGGTCTGGACCTCGGCCGAGGTGGTGCGGCCCTCGTCGGAGATCGTGATCCGGGATCCGTCGCTGGCCAGCGCGGCGGGGACCCAGGCCATCCCGATCACCCGGTCGAGCACCGGTGAGTAGCGGGCGCTGGTGACCTGGCCGGCAGGCGTGCCGTCGCCGTCGGTGATGACCGCGCCCTCGGTCGGGACATAGCCGTTGGACATCGTGAAGCCGACCAGCGAGGTCGAGGCGGGGATCTCGCCGTAGTGCTCGAGCGCCCACTTGCCGATGAAGTCCTGCTCCTTGTCGAGCTTGACTATCCACGGCATCGCCGCGCCGAATGGCGTCGACTCGGAGTCGGTGTCCTGGCCGACGAGGATGTGCATCTTCTGCAGGCGCAGGATCCGCTGGGGCTCGAGGCCGAACGGTCGGATCCCGAACTCCTGCCCGGCGTCCATCAGCGCGTCCCACAGGTGCACGCCGTGAGCGGCGGGGAAGTGGATCTCGTAGCCGACCTCGCCGACGAACCCGATGCGCAGAATCAGACACGGCACGCCGGCGATCTGGGCCTGCTTGCCGTCGAGGTACTTGAACGCCTCGTTGGAGCAGTCCAGCTCGGTGACCTTGGCCATGATCTCGCGCGCCTTCGGCCCGGCCAGGTTGACCGCCGACAGGCCCTGGGTGAGGTCGGTGAGGTGAACCTGCATGCCCCAGTCGGCCAGCCACCAGGAGAACCATTCCTCGACCGCGCCGGCGCCGCTCGAGGTGGTGGTCACGTAGAACGTCTCGTCGTCGACCCGGCAGATCGTGCCGTCGTCGACGATCCGGCCCGCGTCGGAGCTGATCACGCCGTAACGGATCCGGCCGGGCGCCAGGTTCGAGAACCGGTTGGGGTACAGGCGGTCGAGGAACTCGCCCGCGTCGGGGCCCTTGACCAGCAGCTTGCCCAGCGTCGACACGTCGATCAGGCCGGCGGTGCGGTTGACGGCCAGCGCCTCGGCCTGCGGATCGCCGTAGTCGTAGGCCCGGCGCCAGTCGCCCGCCCACTTGACGTTGCCGCCCAGCTCGCGGTGGCGGCCGTGGATCGAGGAGCGCTTGGCGGGCTCGAACGGGCGGCCGCCGAGGATCCCCATCGGCACCGACACCCACGGCGGGCGGGCGGTGGTGGTGCCAACGTCGCCGAGCTGCTGGCCGGTGTGCTGGGCCATCACCCGGATCGCCGGCAGCTGGCACATCCGGCCCTGGCACGGTCCCATCGTCACGGTCGTGTAGCGCTTGGAGAGCTCGATCGAGTCGTAGCCCTCGTCGATGCTGAGCTTGATGTCCTTGCTGCTCACGTCCTCGCACAGGCACGCGAAGCACTTGCCGCGCTCGCCTCCGACCGCGGCCGGAGCGACCGCGACGTCGGGACGCTGGACCTCCTCCAGGCGCTGGCGGAGCTTGTCGGCCGCGGCGCGCGACTTGGCGTCGCCCAGCTCGAGCGCGTGGGCGGCGTTCAGGCCGGCGAGCTCGCCGGAGTCCGCGGCGGCGTCGAGCTCGCCGAGCCCGACCACCTCGCCGGCTGCGGCCACCTCGTCAGGGGTGGTGGTGACCGCGAAGTGCCCGAGCGACTCGTCGTAGGAAGTCTGGGCGCCGGCCTGCAGCAGCAGCGAGCTGGCCGGGATCGCACCCCCGGATACGACCACCAGGTCGCATTCGACCGTGCGCTCGAGCGGCGCGGGGCCGCCGTTTGACTGCAGCGGGGCGAGCACGGCCTGCGTGACCGCCTTGCGTCCCTTCGCCTCGACGACCGTGTGCTCAGCCAAAACCTCGACGCCGAGCTTGCGTAGCTCCTCGGCGGGAGCACCGGGCGTGGGGCGCAGATCGGCGACCGCTCGGATCTCGACGCCCAACCGCAGCAACGCGAGCGCCGCCTCCAGGCCGCGGTCAGACGTCGTGGCCACGACCGCGCGGGTGCCGGGCGATACCGCGTACAGATCGGCCAGGCGGCGGGCGCCTTCGGACAGCATCACGCCGGGCAGGTCGTTGCCGGCGAACACCAGCGGCTGCTCGATCGTGCCGGTGGCGAACACGTGGCGCCTGGCCCGGATCTGGTGCAGCGTGTCGCCCTGCCACACCGGGACCATCCCGTCGAAGTACCCCAGCGCCGATCCGCGGTCGATCACCTCGACGCCCGCGTCGCGGACGTCTCCGGACAGCGAAGCGATCCGGTCGCGGCGCTCATCGATCAGCAGCTTGCCGCCGAGCTCGGGGCCTTCGTCGACCAGCACCACGTCGGCGCCGAGCTTGGCGGCCGCGCGCGCCGCGGTCAGGCCGGCCACCCCGCCGCCGACCACCAGCACGTCGGCGTGACGGCGGCGGTACTCGGTGCGCCACTCGCGCTCGGGCTGGGTCTTGCGCAGCTTGCCCAGACCGGCAGCGTGGCGCAGCACCTTCTCGTAGACCGGCCACAGCTTCCGGGGCCGGATGAATGTCTTGTAGTAGAAGCCCGGCGGGGTCAGCTTGCCGCCGGCCAGGTCGGTCGCCTGCATCGCGTCGAACTCGAGGCTCGGCGTCGCGTTGACGTGCTCGACCTTCATCCCTTCGCGAACCTGCTCGGTGCAGGCCCGGGCGCCGGGGGCGCCGTCAACCGAGACGATGCAGTTGGGGCACTGTCCGGCGCAGCACATCAGGCCGCGCGGGCGGTGGTACTTGAAGCTGCGCGAGAAGATCCGTCGGCCGGAGGCGTACAGGGCCGAGCCGATCGTGTCGCCCTCGTAGGCCTCGACCTTCTTGCCGTCGAACGTGAACTGGACGAGCTTCTGGCGCTGGATTCGCTCGCCGGGCTGCTGCGGGAGCCGGCTCACGCCGCGTCTCCGGTCTCGTTGGGACGCGCCGTCATCAGCACCTCGTTGGTCACGGTGTTGCGTTCCGCGATGAACCAGGCCCGGCATCCGGAGCGGTGAAACCACCACTCGCGCTGGACGCCGGCGACGTTGCGGCGGAAGTAGTTGTAGGTGTTGAGCTCGCGGAAGCTCGGCTTGGCCTTGGGCCGCGCCGATACCTCGCCGCCGAAGGCAAAGTCGGTTACTTCGCGGACACCGCAGTTTGGGCAGGTCAATAGATACGACATCGCTCGCCTCAGGGTGAGAAGCTACGCCCGTGGTCTGATCGTGTCCAATACTGATTCCAGCAGAACTGATACGTACGTCGTCTCAAGAAGCCAGCGGGTGGAGCTGCGCCAGCTGCGTTACTTCGTCGCGGTCGCCGAGGAGCTTCACTTCCGCCGCGCGGCCGCGCGGCTGCACATCTCCCAGCCGCCGCTCAGTCAGCAGATCCGCCAGCTCGAGGACGAGCTCGGCTGCCAGCTGCTGGCGCGCACCCGGCGTCGGGTCGAGCTGACGCCCGCCGGCCGGGCGTTCCTGCGCGACGCCCGCCAGCTGCTGTCCGAGCTCGACGGCGCGGTCCAGACCGCGCGCCGGATCGACGCCGGCCAGACCGGCCGGCTGCGGATCAACTTCGTCGGCTCGGCGCTGCTGTCGATCGTGCCGGGGATCGTGCAGCGCTTCCGGGCCACCGCCCCCGACGTCGAGATCGAGCTGCACGAGCGGCCGACGGTGGAGCAGCTGCGGCTGGTGAGCGCCGGGGTCGTCGACGTCGGCCTGGTCCGCCCGCCGATCGAGGAGCTGGCCGACGTCCGGGCCGAGGTGGTGCTGCGCGAGCGGTCGGTGGCGGTGCTCCCGGCCGGACACGAGCTGGCGCAGCTGCGCCGGGTGTCCCTGCAACGGCTCGCGTCAGAGCCGCTGGTCCTGTTCCCCCGCGAGCAGGCTCCGGGGTTCCACGACCTGCTGATGAGCAGCATGGCCACGCTCGGCGCGCACCCCCACGTGATCCAGTACGCGCCGGAGATGCTGACGATCATCGGACTGGTGGCGGCGGGGATCGGCGTTTCGCTGGCGCCGGCCTCGGTCACCCGACTGGAGCTCGAGGGCGTGACCTACCGACCGGTAACCGGAGCGCCCCAGTCAGAGCTGGTGGCGATCACCCGCGCCGAGGACCCGTCGCCGCTGGTGCGGGCGTTCATGGCGCACGCCGGCGGGGGCTGACCGGCGCCTTCAGGCGGGCGCGCCCTGGGCGGCCTGGAGCTTGGCCGCCTCGAGCGTGTTGCGCAGGAGCATCGCGATCGTCATCGGGCCGACGCCGCCCGGAACCGGGGTGATCAGCCCGGCGACCTGCGCCGCGGGCTCGAAGTCGACGTCGCCGACGAGCCCGTCGTCGGTGCGGTTGATCCCGACGTCGATCACGGTCGCCCCGGGCTTGACCCAGTCACCCTGGATCATCCGTTCGCGCCCCACGGCGGCGATCAGCACGTCGGCGCGGGCGCACACCTCGCCGAGGTCGCGCGTGCGCGAGTGGCAGATCGTGACCGTCGAATGCTCGGCCAGCAGCAGCGCCGCAACCGGCTTGCCGACCAGGTCCGAGCGCCCGACCACGACCGCCTCGGCACCGACCAGCTCGACGTCGTGGCGGCGCAGCAGCTCGATCACGCCGGCGGGAGTACACGGGCGCAACCCCGGGAGCCCCTTGGCCAGCAATCCGGCGGACACCGGTGTGAGGCCGTCGACGTCCTTCACCGGGTCGATCAGCGTGGTCAGGTGAGGGCCGTCGATGTGGTCTGGAGTGGGGAGCTGCAGCAGGATCCCCGACACGCGGTCGTCGGCGCCGAGCTCGGCCAGCAGCTGCTCGACCTCGTGCTGGGTGGTGTCGGCGGGCAGCGGGTGGTTGAAGCCCTGCATCCCGACCTCGGCGCAGGCCTTCTGCTTGCCGCCGACGTAAACCGCCGACGCGGGGTCGTCCCCGACGAGCACGGTCGCCAGCCCGGGGCGCGGGTTGCCGGCGTTGACCCACGCCTGGACCTCCTCGCGCACCTCGGCGCGGACCTGTTGGGCGATCGCCTTGCCGTCGATCAGTTTCGCGCTCATGTCAGCGCGGGACGATAGTGCGCCGGTCAAGGCCTCAGTCCGGTCTAGATGGTTGATTGCGCGGCCGCGTGGGGGCCGGTGGGTTCGGGGATCAAGCCGGTCAAGGACGCAGAGCGAAGCCAATACTGAGGTATTGGCGAGCTCGAGGACACAGATCCGGCGCCGATCAGCCGGATCCACCGGCACGCGGGGCTGTGGAATCGACCATCTAGGCTTGCGCGGATGCGCCGCCAACCGCTCCACGCCAACGTGCGGCGCTCGCCCTACTTCCTGCGCACCGAGGCGCTCGGAGCCACCGAGTACATGGTCTACAACCACATGTACATGCCGGTCGACTACGGCCGCGATCCGCGGTTCGAGTACGAGGCGATGACCCAGCGCGTCACGCTCTGGGACGTCGGCGCGGAACGTCAGACCGAGCTGCGCGGGCCCGGCGCGCTGAAGCTTGCAGATCACCTGTCGGTGCGCGAGCTGACAAACCTCGAGGTCGGCGGTTGCCGCTACACGATGATCTGCGACGACCGGGGGCAGATCCTGACCGAGCCGATCGTGCTGCATCCGTTCCCGGACACGGTGTGGATCTCCCACGGCGATGTCGACCTCGAGCTGTGGGCGCGCGGGGTCGCGCTGTGCGGTGAGTTCGACGTCACCGTCGTCGAGCCCGATGTCGCCCCGATGCAGATTCACGGTCCGGCCGCCGCGGAGCTGATCGCATCCGTAGCCGACGGGGCCGGCGAGCTCGCGTACTACCGGTGCTGCGTGACCGAGGTGTGCGGGGTGCGCGCGGTGGTGTCGAGGACGGGATGGAGTCGTGATCTCGCGTTTGAGGTGTATCCGCTCGACACGGCGCGGTCGCTCGCGGTCTGGGACGGGCTGGTCGACGCCGGAGCGGAGCACGGCCTGCTCGTCACCGGCCCGAACCTGTCTCGGGCGGTCGAGCACGGGATCACCGACACCCACTATTTCGTCAACTCCGATATGGATCCGTTCCAGGCCGGGGCCGGCCACCTGGTTGAGTTCGATCGCGGCGCGTTCGTCGGCCGCGATGCGCTCGCCGAGATCAAACGGATCGGACCTCGGCGCGAGACCGTCGGCTTGCTCGGACCCCCGGAGGCCGCGTGTCCGGTACTGCGGGAGTTCTGGCCGTTGCGCGCCGGTGAGCAGTGGGTGGGAGTGGTTCGCTGGTGCGCCTATTCCTACGCCCTCGAGCGACCTGCGGCGATAGCGTTGGCGGAGGTCGAGCGGCCGCGATCGCGTGAGCTGGCAATCGACACGCCGGCTGGCCCGATGCCGGTGCAGCTCGCCGAGCTGCCGATCGTCAGGTGAGCCTCGGCTACTGGTGGACCGGCCGGCGGGCACCGCGGCCAGCCGGCCCGGCGCGAGTCCGCACGTGTACAACGTCCCAGTCGAGCGGTTCGGGGGCTACCGTGGGACGTTGACCACCTGGGAGGTGACTAACGCCCCACGGTACCCCGGCGAGCGGCCGAGCGGGACGTTAGTCAGGTCAACCCCGCTGAGCCGGCGCTACGCCTGCGGGTCGAGCAGCACGCGTCCGAAGTGCCGGCGCTCCTCCAGGAGCTGTTGGCCCAGGCGCGCCTCGTCTAGCGGCAGGACCCGATCCACCACCGGCTCGATGACGCCGGCGGCCAGCAGCCGCAGCACCTCCAGCAGCTCGGCGCGCGAGCCGTCGCTGGAGCCGATCACCGCGAGCTGGCGAGCGAACAGGTCGATCAGATCAAGCTCTGCGCGCGCGCCGGAGCTGGCGCCGCACACGACCATCCTGCCGTTGCCCGCGAGCGAGCGGACGACCTCGGCGAAGGTCGCGCTTCCCACGTGGTCGATCGCGCAGTCAACGCCTCTGCCCTCAGTCAGCCGCAGCACCTCCTGGCTCCATCCCGGCTCCGCATGCACGACCGCGGCATCCGCGCCGAGCTCGACCGCGCGGTCGGCTTTCTCGCGCGTGCCCGCGGTGGCGATCACGCGCGCCCCGGCCCAAGCCGCCAGCTGCGTGGCCGCCCCTCCCACTCCCGAGCCTGCCGCCACCGCCAACACGGTGTCCCCGGCTCGGACGCCGGCCTTGGCGAACACCATGTGGTACGCGGTCAAGTACACCGAGCCGGCCGCGGCGGCGGCCTCGAACGAGACGTCGTCGTCGAGCACGAACAGGTTGCGCTCCGGAGCCAGCACGAGCTCGGCATAGCCGCCGTCGTGATCGACGCCCATGATCCCGTAGTCCGCGCACAGGGATTCGTCACCGCTCAAGCACTCCCGGCACCGACCGCATGAATAGTCGTAGTGGACGTAGACGCGGCTGCCCGGAGCCACGGCGGTGACGCCGTCGCCGATCCGGACCACCTCTCCGGCCACGTCGTAGCCGAGGATCAGCGGGAGCCGGGCCTGGTAGGCGTGTCCGACGTTGGCGCGCACCCAGCAGTCCAGACGATTGACCGCGACGGCGCGGACGGATACGAGCGCCTCTCCCGGTCCGGGCTCGGGCTCGGGCACGTCCTCGAGTACGAGCTCGTCGAGTCCGCCGTGGCGGCGCAGCACGATTGCTTTCACTGGCTCGTCACCCCTTCGGTCAGCTGAGCAGTCCGCGGGTCAGGCCACCGTCCACGAGCAACGTGACTCCGGTGATGTAGGAGGCGCTGGTGGAACATAGGAACGCCGCCGCGGCGGCGATCTCGTCGGGCGAACCGAACCGGCGCAACGGGATCGTGTCCTCGTCACGCCGGCGAGCGGCGTCGGGGTCGGTCTCGGTCGAGTACAGGTAACGAAGGCGGTCAGTGTCGATGTAACCGGGCGCGATCGAGTTGACGGTTATGCCTTTGGGACCTTCCTCACGCGACAGATGCTGCGCCCATCCGGTCACCCCCGGGCGCAGGGCGTTGGAGAGCAGGAGGCCGTCGTTGATCTCCTTGACCGCCATCGACGTGATGTTGACCACCCGGCCGCGCCCGCTCTGCCGCAGCGCCGGCAGCGCCGCGCGCGTCAGCCGAAGCGCCGACAGCAACGTCAGCTCGAACCCGCTCTGCCAGTCGTCATCGGCGAGGTCTCCGAAGTCACCGGCCGGTGGTCCGCCGGTGTTGTTGACCACGATGTCGATCCGGCCGAACTGCCCCAATGTCTCGTCGACCGCCCGCTCGAGGTCCGCGGCGGCGGTGCTGTCGCCGACGACCGCGTGCGCGCGACCGCCTTCGGGCAGGGCGGAGATCTCCGCCACCGCCTGATCGAGCAGCCCGGCGCGCCGAGCGAACAGCGTCACATCGCAGCCCTCGGCCGCGAGCCGACCAGCAATCGCCCGGCCCATGCCAGATGACGCTCCGCTGACGATGGCGCCACACCCACGCAGACCCAGATCCATTGACAACTCCTCTCAGTAACGATCTCGCACAATCACGTCCGCCACTCGCGGCTGTCCGCCACGAGCGGGACCACCTCCTCGGCCACGAGCGTCAGCGTGTCCCGCTCGGACTCGTGTGGAAGAAAGATCGCGATCGCATCGATGCCCGCGGCGACCCAGCTGAGGACCTTGTCGGCCACCTCGCGGGGTGTGCCGACGAGCGCCAGATCCTCGAGCCACTGATCGGGCATCTCTGCCGCGACTGTCTCGACGCCGCCGCGCTTCACCATGTCACCGAGTTCATCTGAGATTCCATACAGCGTGACGGTGCTCATGTCGGCGAACTCGGCGAGAAACTCGGCCATCACCGGCCGCAGGATCCGCCGGGCCCGGTCCCCGTCGCGATCGACGGAGACCAGCGCGATCGTCCGGTACGCCATCGTGTCGTCGGCGCGGCCGACGCGCTCCAATCCGGTCCTGACCTCGGCGATCGCCCGCTCGAAGTACTTGACCCCGGCGCTGGCGGCGAACAACGTCGCGTCGGCGATCTGACCGGTCAGCCGGAGCATCATCGGGCTCATCACCCCCATCGTGATCGGAACCTGCTCGGAGGCGGGATGCGTGATCGCGATCCCGTCGAGGGTCAGCGCATCGCTGCGGTACTGCACCGTCTCGCCGGCGAGCAGCTGCTTGACCGACTCGATCACCTCCCTCATCGCGGCCACCGGGCGGTCGGGCATCAGCCCCATCTGCTCTAGCCACGGCGGAAGTCCCAGGCCGATGCCGGGCCAGAACCTCCCGGGATGGGCGCGTGCCAGGCCGGCGATCTCCATCGCCAGGATCGCCGGGTGACGAGTCATCGCCGACACGATGCTCGTCCCGACCGGAATCCGCTCGGTGGCTCCGAGCGCGAGTGTCACGCCGACCTGCGCCGGCAGGTAGAAGCAATCCTCGGGGACCGTGATGTGCGAGAACCCCACCCCTTCGAGCCAGCGGGCGTTCTCGGGTATCTGCTCCGGGGGCAGCATGTCGCCGATAGCGACGCCCAGCGGGTGCGCCAGGGCGGTGCGGAATCTGTTCATGGGTTCCTCCCAGACCTTGTGTCGCGATTAGGGGACCGCCATCGCGGGTTCTTCGTGGGTCATTACCTCGAGCAGCGCCGTCCGGCCGGACTGCACACATTCGATGCACCGCTGCATCGCGGCGCGCAGCTCATCGGCGCGCTCCGCGCGTTCGGCATAAGCACCAAGCGCCGCGGCCACCGCGCGATAGTCCCCACCCAGCTTGTGCGCCTCGTACCTGGCCACGGCGTCTGGCATGTACTCGCCGTAACCGCCCATCAAGCCGTTGTTGAACACGATCGTGAGGATCGGGATCCGGCACCGCACCGCGGTCTCGAGGTCCATCCCGACCATCCCGAACGCCGCGTCGCCCATGATGTTGACCGACAGCCAGTCTGGCTTCGCCAGCCGGGCACCGAGTGCCAGCCCGAGACCGGTCCCGAGCTGGGTGGACTTCCCCCAACCCAGGTAACCGTGGGGAACGATGCTCTCGTAGAACGGGACGATCTGATCGCGCGGGTGGCCGGCGTCGTGAGTGACGACGGTCCGCTTCCGGTCGACGGTGTGCAGCAGCTCCCACACGACGCGGTAGGGATTGAGCGGCGACGCGTCGGAGGTCAGCCGAGGCAGCCAGGCCTCATGAAACTCGCGGCGAATCGAGGCGATTCGGCTACTCACGTCGTCGTGTCCGTCGCCCTCGCCGTCCGCGACCAGCCCGGTCAGCTGGCCGAGCACGAGTTTCACGTCGCCCACGCACCCGAAGCTGACGTCGTAGCCGAGCGCGAGGTCGCGCGGATCGTTGACGATCTGGCCGAGCCTGGCCCGGCCAGGCATCGGAGTGATGTACAGCGAGCGGCTGAAGCTCGTGCCGACCCCGAGGATCACGTCGGCGCGGTCGAGGAACCGGTCGACGGTGGCGGGACGGGTGCGGGCCGCAGCGCCCAGCGACAACGGATGGTCCTCCGGAAACGCGCTCTTTCCGTTCAGCGTGGTCGCGACCGGGATCGCGAGCTTCTCGGCGAGCGTTACGAGCTCGTCGGTGGCGTTGGCGTACAGGACGCCCTGTCCCGCGAGGATCACGGGCGAACGCGCCGTGCCCAGGATCGCCGCGGTCTCCTCCACGTCGACCGGGTCGGCCTGGCTGCGGCGCGGGCCGGGATAGCTGATCTCCCAGGCTGCCGGGTCGTCCTGCGCCGGGGCGTACAGGACGTCGTTGGCGACCGCAGCCAGGACCGGGCCGCGACGTACCCCGAGGAGCGCCTGCAGCGCGCGACGGAACACCGCCGGCCCCTGCCCCGGCTCGTTGACGGTCCCCGACCACGCGGTGATCGAGCGATAGGCCTCAGCCGCGCCGACGGTGGGAGCGTGCAATTGCTCGGAGCGAGCGTGCTCGCCCGGGATCAAGAGAATCGGGCTGCGGTCGCCGAACGCCTGCGACACCGCCGCGTGCGCGGCCTCGGCGCCCGGCCCGTATTGCATGACACACGGGACGAAACGCTCGCCATTGGTGACCCGAGCAAATCCGTCAGCGATGTTCACCGCGACTCGCTCGGTACGAGTGATAATCGGCCGCATCCCGACCGACGCAGCCGAATTGAGCAGACGGTTCTCGGGAAACCCGACAATGAACTCAGCGCCATGGCGCTGGAGCAGCGATGCGATCCTGTCACTGACCAGCGGCGATAGGCTGTCACCCATGCGCTTCTCCGATGACCTCTGCGTAGTGACCGGTGCCGGCTCCGGAATCGGTCGTACCGTCGCGGTTCGTTTCGCCGCAGAGCGGGGCCGGGTCGCCTGTCTCGACATTGACGTGAAGGCCGCCTCGGCGACGGCAGCGGAGATTGCGGCCACCGGCGGTGCAGCTCGCGCGTATGCCTGTGACGTCGGTGATGGCGGCGCCGTGGAGGAGACGTTCGCGAGGATCGAAGCGGACTTCGGCGAGCCGGTCTCCGTGCTGCACGCCAACGCCGGCATCGAAGGTCGGATCGCTCCGTTCTGGGACGTCTCCGACGAAGAGTGGGATCGCGTGTTCGCCGTCAACGTCCGCGGGCCGTTTCTGTGCGCCAAACACGCGCAGCCGTCGATGCTGCGCAAGGGCCGCGGATCGATCGTGATCACCGGTTCGAACTCGAGTTTCATCGCGTTCCCGGGATGGGCGGCGTACACCGCCAGCAAGGGCGCGGTCCTGATGCTGGCCAAGAGCCTTGCGATCGATCTGGCGCCCCACAACATTCGCGTCAACGCAGTGTGTCCCGGCCCCACCGATACGGCGATGTTCCGGCGCGGACACCCGTCCGTCGACGCCGCCGCGGACGAGGCGCCGAACGTGGACGGGCGGCTCGGCACGGCCGATGAGATCGCCAACGTGGTCCTGTTCGCCGCCTCGTCTGACGCTTCGGCCGTGACCGCCAGCGCGCTCGTCGCCGACTACGGCAACACCGCCCGCGGCGGTCCCACGTGGCCCTCCGAGCACTATTGGACGGTCTGAGCCTGCCGCTCAGCTGGTCTCGCCGCGCGCCAGTGCCGGGTCGGCGGGCGGTCTCGCTTGCAGGAATTCCAGGAGCTCCCCTGCGCCGCCCGGCTCGACGATGTCCGGAAGCGCTAGTCCGCTTGCGCGAAGCGCGTCCTCGAGTCCCTCCCGGTTGCCCAGTAGCACCAGCTGATACCCGTGGCGGGCGAACTCTTCGACGTGCTCGGCGATCTGATCCAGCATCGGGTCGGCGATCGCCGGCTGATACCAGTCGGGTGGCAGCTGGATCACGCCCCAGTCCTCCTGGCGCAGAACCTCGACCGCGTCGAACCCACGCTCGCTGGGATTGACGAATTCGTCGGCGACGAGGGCGACCCGGAATCCGCGTTCGTCGTTGTCCATCAGCTCTCCAGGAACTCGCGCAGCGTGGCGCGTTCGACGTCGGGCTCGTGGTCGGGAAGCGCCTCGGTCAGTCCGAGCGACCGAGGCGGCTTAACCCCGGCTCGGGCGAGGGCGCCGTGCAGTTCCTCGAGGAAGATCCCCTGACCCGGAGCGAGCTCCGGGGCGCCGTCCGGCCACTCGGGCTTTCCTCCGCGCGCCGGATCCGACGAGGTCAGGTCCACGCCCAGCGACGGGCTGCCCTCGACGCCGATCAGCACGACTTCGTCACCGCGCTGCACGTGTGCGCTGATCGCGGCGGCCAGCGGCTCCACGATCCGGCGGCAATGGCGCCGGTGGGCGATCGTGTCGTACTGCTCGCGCACCGCCCAGAAGCGATTCAGACCGGTGAAGGTGAGCTCGGGACAGGGCATCTGCATCATCTGCCAGCCGCGGGCGCGAAGCTCCTCGACGGCGGGAGAGTAGATACCCGGGCAGACCGCCCCTCCGTACACCTTGGAGTTCTGGTTGAGCAGACAGTGAGCTACAAATGCAACTTTGGCCATGAGTGAAGGGTAACAGTGGGTGGATATTCAGCTGGCATGTGCCTCAGCGGTCACACGCTCTTCGGAGAGCGACGGTGCTGCCTTCAGCAACCGTCGGGTGTAATCGTGCTCGGGGGTGTTCAGCACCCCGTCGACCGCACCCACCTCGCAGACAGTGCCGCGATCCATCACCAGGACCGAATCGGCGATGCACGCGACCACACCGAGGTTGTGGGTGATGAACAGCATGCTCAGGTGCAGCTCGGACCGCAGGTCCTGAAGCAGCTCGAGCACGGCTGCCTGCACGGACACGTCCAGGGCCGAGGTGACCTCGTCGCATACCAACAGGTCCGGTTGGGCGGCCAGGGCGCGCGCGATCGCGACCCGTTGGCGCTCCCCTCCCGATAGCTCGCCCGGGAAGCGGTCGGCCAGCCTCGCGGGCAGGCGCACGCGCTGCAGCAGCTCTCCGACCTCTCGTTTGGCGGCGTCCCGCTGGAGACCGCGGAGAACCCGCAGCGGGCGTTCGATCGAGGTCGAGACGCGCTGGCGGGGATTCAGCGATTGGTAGGGGTTTTGAAACACGATCTGGATGCGCCGGCGGACGTCGAGCGGACGGGCCCGCGACGCCCCGGCGATCGGCCTGCCGTCAAACGCGATCGTGCCGGCGCTGGGGACGTGCAGACCGGCGATGCAGCGCGCGATCGTCGACTTGCCGCTGCCCGACTCCCCGACCAGGGCGACGCACTCGCCCGGCACGATCGCGAACGACACGTCCCGCACGGCCGGTGGCTCGTCAGCCGCCGAGCGGTAGCGGGCCTCGAGCCCGGTCACCTCGAGCAGCGCAACGCCGTCGCGCTGGCCGAACTGTGCCCTCGCGTCGCCGGCACCGGTCCGGCCGAGCGTCAGCTCCTGCCACCGACAGCACCGCACCGCGTGGTCGGGCGCCGCGGCGTCCAGGATCGGCACGGCGGTCTCGCACTGAGGCTGCACGTGCTCGCAGCGAGGGCTGAATGGACACCCCGTTGGCCACTCCCCGACTCCGACCGACACTCCGCCGATTCCGCGCAACGCCCGAGGCTGGCGGACGTCAGGGATCGCCGACACCAGCGCCTGTGTGTAGGGGTGCCTCGGGTGATCGAGGACCGCGCTGGTGGGACCCGCCTCGAGCACCCGGCCGGCGTACATGACCAGGATCCGGTCGGCCATCCGCGCCACCACCGCCAGGTCGTGGGACACGTAGACCATCGCCATGTGCTGGTCGGCACGGAGCCGCAGCAGCTCCGCCAGCACCCGGTCCTGGGTCAGGACGTCCAGTCCGGTGGTCGGCTCGTCGAGGATCGCCACCGGCGGCTCGCACACGGTGGCGATCGCGATCGTCACGCGCTGCTGCTGCCCTCCCGACAACTGATGCGGATACCGACGGTCAAACCCGCGGTCGCGGTGCAGCTCGACCCTGGCCAGCGCGGCATCGACGTGCTCGTCACCGGATGCCCCGGGCCGATGGGCGCGGAGCACGTCGAGGATCGCGTCGCCGATCCGCATCGACGGGTTCAGGGCGGCCCCTGGGTCCTGCGGCACGTAGGACACGATCTTGCCCCGCAGACCTCTGAGCGTGCGAGCGTCGCGGCCGACGACGCTCTCACCGCCGATCTCGATCGTCCCGCCGGCAAACTTGACCCCGGGGCGGGTGTAGCCGAGCAGCGCCAGCGCCAGGGTGCTCTTGCCGCTGCCGGACTCGCCGACCACGCCGAGAATCTCGCCCGGTTTGATCTGGAAGCTGACGTCGTCGATGATCGGGTCGCCGGAATCGAGCGCGAGGCCGAGGTGCTCGACGCTGACGACGGGCTGGCCCCCGACTTCGGTCATGCCGGGACACTCCGCATCGTGCGTGGCACGTACGAGCGACCGAGGCTCCGGGCGACGGCGTCGCCGGTGAGGTTCACCCCGATGGTGAGGATCGCGATCATCGCCGCCGGAGCCAGCACCGCGAGCGCGTTGACCGCCAGGTAGGACCGGTTCTCACCGATCATCAGCGCCCAGTCGGAGTTTGGCGGCTGCAGTCCGAGGCCGAGGAAGTTGACCGAGGCGATGATCAGGATCGAGTAAGTGAACCGCAGGCCGACATCGACCAGCAGCGGACTGAGAATGTTCGGCAGCACCTCGCGAAAGATCACCGACGGCGCCCGCTCGCCGCGCGCGACAGCTGCCTCCACGTAACCGCGAACCGACACTTCGAGCGTCGCCGTACGAACGATCCGGCTGATCTGGGGGGCCTGCACGAGCGCGACGCCGATGATCATCACCGCGACCGACGAGCCTGCGCCCGCGATCAGCACCAGCAGGAACAGCAGCGGCGGGAAGCACAACATCACGTCGACGCTGCGCATCAGCACCGGGTCGATGAACGAGCGCCGGTAGCCCGCGATCAACCCGATCGAGAGCCCGAGCACGTAGGCCAGGATCGTGGCCGCGAGCGCCAGACCGAGCACCGACCGGCCCCCGTACAGGACCCGGCTCAGGACATCACGCCCGAGGTAGTCGGTGCCCAGCAGGGCGCGGCTGCTGGGCCCGCTGAGCGGCGTTCCCACCGGCTGCGTCGGCGAATGTGGCGCCACCAGCGGTCCGAACACGGCCACCGCGATCACGAACAGGACGATGCCCACCCCAATCGCCCCCGACGGGCGGGAGAGGAAGCGCAGACGCCCGCTCATGCCGGCTCTCGCAGTTTCGGCACGAGCAGCAGGACCAGCAGGTCGGCCAGCAGGTTGATCAGCACGTAGGCCACGGCGATCAGCATCGCCACCGACTGCACCACGGTCGCATCGCGGTTCTGCACCGCTTCGACGAGCAGGCTGCCGATCCCGGGGTAGCCGAACACGGCCTCGACCACGATGATCCCACCGATCAGATACTGGAGATTCTGGGCCAGCACCTGGACGCTGGGGGCGAGCCCGTTGCGCAGCCCGTAGCGCCACAGGACCCTCCGCTCGGACAGCCCGTTGAGCCGCGCGGCCTGGACGTACTCGGTCTGCAGCACCTCCACCATCCCGGCGCGGACCATGCGGATGCCGGCGGCCAACGAGGCCAGAAGCAGCGTCACCACCGGCAGCACGAGCCGGTTGGGCTGGTCGAGCGGACTGGCTCCCGGAGCCACGATCGCCACCGGCGGCAGCCAGTGCAGGCCCACGAAGAACACCGCCACGAGCAGCGAAGCGATGACGAACTCCGGCATCGATATCGCCACCAGCGATCCCAGCGAGATCGCGTGGTCGGTCGGCTTGCCCGACCGCACCGCGGCGAGCACGCCCAGCCCCAGGGACAGCGGGATCATCAGGATCGCCGTGATCGCGGCCAGGATCACCGAGTTCTTGAGCGGTCCGGAGATCAAGTGCCAGATCGGAGCACTCTTGGCTCCCTGGGCGAGCGCAACCGACGAGTTACCCAGGTCGCCGTGCACGAACCCACCCAGCCAATTGAGGTACCGCGTGGTGATCGGCTGGTCGAGATGCATCTGATGCTCGAGGAGACTCACTGCCTGGGGTGTGGCGTTTCGCCCCAGCACCGCACTGGCCGCGTTGCCGGGCAGCACCTGCAGCGCCAGGAAGATCAGAATCGATGCCGCCAACAGCGCGAGCAGTGCCCCCAGGATCCGGCGTACCACGAACGTGGCCACCGGAGAGGTCCGGGTGTGACGCCTGACCCGATGTACGGCTACGGCTGTCATCCCCGCCACCGCATCCTCTCAGGTGAACCTGATGTGAGTGTCGCTCACGCCGACAGCCACACAGTCTTGAAGTTGTGGTTACCGAGGATGCCGCCAGGGTTCGGCTTCAGGCCCTGGACGCTCTTCGACACACCGTCAACATAATCTGCGTTGGTCCAGCACATGTAGCCGCCCTGCTCGTACTGGATCTTCTGCACCTGGTCCCAGTAGGACTGCGCCTTTGACTTGTCCAGTTCACCGATCGCCTTGAACAGCAGCGTGTTCCACGACGGGTCATTCCAGTGAGTCTCGTTGTACGGCGCGCTCTTGGCCAGCGCCTGGAGGTAGAAGAACTTCAGCGAGAAAACCGGCCACTGACTCTGTCCGAACAGCAGCTTCAGGTACTGCAGCGAGGGGTTGAAATATGAGTCCGGGGGCACCTGCTGAAGCTGGACCTTGACCCCGGCCGACGCGGCTTGCTGCGAGTAGAGCGTCGCCGATTCGACGAAGCCCGGGATGATCTGCGACGTCTTGAGCACCACGTTCAGGTTCGGCTGTCCCGCCGCCTTAAGCAGGGACTTGGCTTGTTCCAGATCCTGCGCACGTTGCGGCAGCGACTCGTTGTAGAACGGAAGCCCCTTCCCGATGATGTCGTTGCCAACGGTTCCGAAGCCGCTGATCGCGTTCGACACCAGCGCCGGGCGGTTGGCGATCAGCTTGATCGCCGTGCGAACCCGGTTGTCGTTGAACGGCGGCCTGGTCACGTCCATGTAGAACACCAGCGCCTGCGGGGCCTTGGCCGCGAGCACGACGATGTCGCCGGTGGCCTGGTGGGCCTTGGCCTGAGCGTAGGGAAGCTGGGCCATGGCATCTATCTGTCCCGAGAGCAGCGCGTTGAGGCGAGCGGTGTCGTCGGAGATCGACTGGATCTTGATCGAGTCGACATACGGTTGGCCCTTCATCCAGTAGCTGGCGTTCTTGGTGAACAGGCTCTGCTGACCGGGCGTGAACGACTCGAACTTGAACGGTCCGGTGCCGACCGGGTGGGTGAAGTCCTTCTCGCCGTCCTGGACGATCCACGTGTTGTAGTAGACGAAGTTGGTCTGAAGGCTCGCGTCAGGCAGCTGCAGCGGTATTCGCAACGTGGTCTTGTCGACCGCCTTGAGCTCGTTCAGCTTGATGCTCGAGATGAACGGCAGCGCCGCGCTCGTCGGCTTCGACATCAGGCGGATCGAATAGATCACATCCTGTGAGGTCAGCGGCTTGCCATTGTGGAAGGTCACACCGGGGCGTAGCTTCACTTCCCACTCGGTCGCGTCCTTGTTCGGTGTCCACTCCGTCGCGAGCCCCGGGCTCGTTGACAGGTCTGGATTGAGGATCGTGAGCGGGTCGTACAGCTGCTGGATGCGAGACTGATCGATCGGTGTAACACCAAGGTTTGGGTTCAACGTCTCGGCCGTGCCGGCGCCGACATACCCGAGCCGCAGCGTGCCGCCCTTGCGCACGGCTCCCGAAGTCGTGGTCGTGGTACTGCTGGCGGATCCGCCGGATCCCCCGCCACAGGCTGCGAGCAGGGTGCCGAGGCCCATTACTCCCGCCGTGCCCTTCAGGAAATCCGATCGCGAGAACCGTCTATTACCGTCCGTGGGTTGTACCCGTGGGTCAGGACCTGAGGTCACCATCTCCTCCAGATTGGTCGCTGCTCGCGGTCCAGTGCGCTGCCACAGACGTCCTGACGAACGCGAACTCGTCTTTTCTGTGTCTCTCCGTCACCCACTGGCGCGGCCGCCCCAGGGGTGGGCGGATGCTAGCATTGCCATGTTGGGGCGGCAAGGTGGCGGCCGCCGGCTAACGCTTGTTACCGAGGAGGGTGCATGGAGCCGGTGTTGCTAGCTACGGATCTTGGGTTCCCCGAGGGACCCGTCGTCATGCCTGACGGATCGGTCGTGTTCTGCGACGGAAACACGGGGGAGCTCCGCCGCTGGAACGACGGGGAGCTCGACACCTACGCCGAGACCGGCGGCTCGCCGTGGGGTGCGCTGCTCGGGAGCGACGGAGCGGTGTACGTGACCCAGGGCGGAAACGTGCCCGGCAGCGGCGACGAGTCAGCGATTTGCGGCATCCAGGCGGTGCGTCCGGACGGCAGCGTGGAGCTGGTCTGCGCCGAAATCGGGGGGCACACGCTGGCCGGTCCTAACGATCTGGCCTTCGGGCCCGACGGCCGCCTGTACTTCACCGACTCCGGCACCGAGGAGGATCCGCGCGTCGCGCCGTCCCCCGGGCGCCTGTTCGTGCTGGACTCCTCGGGCGGGGAGTTTCTGATGGAGCGGCCGATGCTGTACCCGAACGGAATCGGGTTTGACGCCGAGGGTTCCCTGTATTGGACGGAGTCGCGCGGGCACCGCATCTGCCGGCTTGAGAACGGCGAGCCCGTCGTGTTCAGCCAGCTCACCGACGACCACGTGCCGGACGGGATGGCGTTCGCGCAGGACGGCCGCCTGTTCGTCTGCACGACGGTCTCCGGCGGAGTCACGGTAGTCGCGCCCACCGGCGAGATCCTCGAGGAGATCAGCCTCGGCGAGCACGCGACCAACTGCATCTTCGACGGCTCGGCGCTGTACGTGACCGCGACCAAGGTCGCCGACCTCGACGCCCAGCAACGCACCGGGACGTTCTGGAGAGTAGAGACCGACGCCACCGGACTTCCGCTCCGGACCGGCCAGCTGTGATCGGGCCGCCCGACCGCTGCTCCCCGTGATACCCGACGCAGTACGTCAACGAGACCTGGTCGGCTACGGCCGTCGGCCGCCCGGTTTCGAGTGGCCTGAGGACGCCCGCGTGGTCGTCAACCTCGTGCTCGTGTACGAGGAGGGAACCGAGTACTCCGTGCGATGGGGCGACGATCGCAACGACGGATGGGGCGAGTATCCCGAGGCCGGCGTGGAGCCACCGCACCTCGATCCCGGGACCGAATCGCATTACGAGTACGGAAGCCGGGCCGGGGTGTGGCGGCTGGCCCGGATCTTCGACGCCGCGGGCGTGCCGGTGACGGTGTCGGCCGCGTCGGTGGCACTCGAGCTCAACCCCGCGGTCGCCGAGTGGATGCGCGAGCACTCCCACGACGTCCTCGGACACGGCTGGCGCTGGATCGAGCCGTGGACGCTGTCGCGCGACGAGGAGCGGGAGCAGATTGCCCAGGCCGTCGAGTCCTTCGAGCGCGTGCTCGGGTCCCGCCCGCTCGGTTGGAACTGCCGGAGCTGGCCGAGCGAGAACACCCGCGAGCTGCTGCTCGAGGCCGGAGGCTTCATCTACGACTCCGACGGATCGGCCGACGACGTGCCCTACTACGTGCAGTGCCAGGGACGACCGTTCCTGGTGGTGCCGTACTCGAAGACCTACAACGATTCCCGCTACCTGACCAATCCCGGGTTCGCCAGCCCGCGCGACTTCCTCGAAACCCTGGTCATGGGTCTGGACGAGCTCGTGCGCGAGGGCGCGGAGCGACGGTCGATGATGACGGTGGCGGTCCACGCCCGGTGGTCGGGGCAGGCGGCCCGGGCGGCTGCCATGCGCCAGTTCCTCGAGTACGCCCTCGAGCAGCCCGGGGTTTGGTTCATGCGCCGCGAGGACATCGCGCGCTGGTGGCTCGAGCGGTATCCGCCACAGTGAGCACACCGCAGAGCACGGGTCGGGTCGGGCTGTTCAGTTCGTGCCTGCCCGGCTGGGATTCGCATCGGGTGGTCGATGCTGCCCGCTCGATGCAGTTCGCCGCGATCGAGTGGGGAGCGGGTCCCGAGCAGGCGCTCGAGCGCGGGCAGGACCCGGCGGCCGTGATGGAGCTGTGCGCCGCCGCCGGCGTGGGGATCAGCGGCCTGTCGGTTCAGGATCACCACGTCACCGTGGCCACGCCCCGACGTGCTGCCCCCTACGTCCGGATGGCCAGCGAGTTGGGCGCGCGGTTCATCCGTCTGTTTGCGCCGCCCTATCGCGGCGGGTCGCTCGCTCGCGAGCAGCGCAAGGCCCGCGCCGGACTCGACGCCCTGGTCGACCGGGCCGCCACCGACGGCATCGTCGTCCTGGTCGAGACGTCGCCTGGAACGCTGGCGCCCACCCCCGGGCTCGCCGCCGCGCTGGTCGAGCACCACACGCCCAAGCAGGCGGGCGTCCTGTTCGACCCGGGGAACACGGTGATCGAGGGCTACCTCGCGCCGGCGCTCGCGGTGGCGCGACTCGGCCCGCACCTGCATCACCTGCACGTCAAGAACATCGTCTGGCGAAAGGTGGCCGGCGCCTGGGCGTGGCAGTACGCGCCGCTGACCGGCGGCATGCTGGTGTGGCCGGAGATCCTGGACACACTCGCAATCGCCGGCTACCGCGGCGGGTTCTCAATCGATCACCTCAGTGGCGCGGCCACGCCGGAGCGGCTGCGGAGCGAAACCCGGCGCCTGCGGACACTTCTGTCGGAGGTCTCCCCGGGCGGCCTCGGAAGTGACGCCAACCAGAAAGGAGGTGTGCCATCTCCAGCGCACGCCTGAACGGCAGGGTGGCGGTCGTCACCGGCTCGGCCTCGGGGCTCGGGCGAGCGATCGCGATCCGGCTGGCACAAGAAGGCGCGCACGTGGTGGTGTCCGACGTGCGCCGCGATCCACGCGAAGGCGGTGAGCCGACCGAGATGGTCATCGAACGCAGCGGCGGCTCGGTTGTCCGGATCGACGCGGACGTGTCGCGGTGGGACGACATCGACGGGCTGGTCTCGGGCGCGGTCGGGCAGTTCGGCAGGCTGGATGTGATGGTGAACAACGCGGCGATCGCCGGAGCGGCGTCGAAATCGCTGCTCGAGACGACCGAGGAGGACTGGGACGCGATCATGGGAGTGAACCTTCGCGGCGTGTTCCTCTGCTGCAAACGAGCGGTCGGCGAGATGCTCGAGCAGGAGCCGATCGGCGAGATTCGCGGCCGCGTCATCAACATCTCCTCCCAGCACGGCATGGTGGGGTCTCCCGGGCATGTCGCATATTCCACGAGTAAGGGCGGGGTGATCAACCTCACCCACCAGCTGGCCGTCGACTATGGCCGCCACGGCGTCCTGATCAACGCCGTCGCCCCCGGCAAGATCCTCACCGGCTCCCCGGAGCAGGTCAACGAGGAAGCGATCGCCTACTCGCACGCGCGCACACCGTTCTTCCGCCTCGGTCAACCCTCGGACGTCGCGTCGGCGGCTGCGTTCCTGGCCAGCGACGACGCGGTCTACGTCTCGGGCATCAACCTCCTGGTTGACGGCGGCTGGATGGCCTACTGAGTCAGACCGTCGCGCGCAAGGCACGGTCGAGGTCGTCGATCAGGTCGCCCGGGTCCTCCAGTCCCACCGACAGGCGGATCGTGCCCGGCCCGATCCCGATCTGTAGCCGCTGCTCCGCCGTCAGACCCAGATGCGAGGTGTTGAACGGGGCGCTGGCCAGGCTCTCAACTCCCCCCAGGCTCGTCGCCTGACGGATGATCGACAGCCGGTCGAGCACGCGCAGGGCGCGGTCGTCCCCGCCCTCCACTCGCAGGCTCAGCAGCGCCGACCCGTCCGGCAGCAGGCTCCGCGCCAGCTCGTGGTCTGGGTGATCCTCGAGCAGCGGGTGGATGACCGCCGCAACCTGATCGTGCTCGGCCAGCGCCCGCGCGATCGTCAACGAGGTGGCGCACTGGCGCTCCATCCGGACCGCCAACGTCTTCAGCCCTCGCTCCAGCAACCAAGCACCGAACGGGTTCAGGCAGCCGCCGAGCACATCCGCCTGCGGTCTGACCACCGCGAGCTCGGCGCTGCGGCCGGCCATCACGCCCGCGGTCAGATCGGAATGGCCGTTGAGGTACTTGGTGGCTGAATGCACGACGACATCGAACCCGTGGTCGAGCACGCGCAACGCGGTGGGCGGCGTGAACGTGGCGTCGGCTACGGCGACCGCTCCATGCGCGTGGGCGAGCTCGCCGAGGGCGGGAAGGTCGGCCAGCCGCAGCACCGGGTTCGACAGCGTCTCGATGTACATCAGCGCGGCACCCCGCTCGAGCTCTCGGGCCCACCCGAGATGGTCGTCGATCGCCACGAACGCGACCTCGCGTCCCTGGCGGGTCAGCTCCTGGCTGAGCAACGTGAACACGTCGCCGTAGAGGTCACGCGAGGCGACGATCCTCGCCCCCGGCGGTGCCAGCGCGAGCAGCGTCGTGGCGACCGCGGCGAGCCCTGAGGAGAACAGGACCGCGCCGTCGGCTCCCTCGAGCAGCGCCAGCTTGTCGGCGACCGCCTCGACGCTCGGATTGCGTAGCCGCGTGTACCACCAGGTGTCGCGACCTCCGGTCGCCTCGATGTCGGCATAGGCGCCGTCGTCCAGGTCGTAGGTGACGGACGCGAACACCGGCGTCGACACACCGGCGGGCCACCCGCCGGCGGGCGGGCCCCCACCGGAGACGAGCACGGTGTCGGGCTTCGGGCGGCGCGGCTCGGTCACGGCAGCGTCAGCACCACCTTGCCGACATGCTCCCGGCGATCCAGGAACTCGTGCGCTGCCGCCGCGTCGCGCAGCGCGAAGGTGCGAGCCACCGGAACCCGGATGCGGCCGTCGAGCGCCATCCGCAGAGATTGCTTGATCTCGGCCGGCGACGCCACCCGGAAGCCCAGGATCCGGTGACCGCGACGGAACAACTCGATGATGTCCAGCTCGACCACCTCACCCGCGTGGGCGCCGCAAGTGGCCAGCCGCCCATCCGGCCCCAGCGCCGCGAGATGGGATCCGAACTGCGCGCCGCCGACCGTGTCGATCACCGCATCGGCTCCCCGACCGCCGGTCAGCTCCGCAACCGTCTCGGCCACCGGATGGTCGTGATAGCTGAACGCCTCGTCGGCTCCCAGTTCGAGCACCATCGGCAGCTTCGCCGGGTCGCCCGCCGTGGCGATCACCCGCGCGCCGGCGATCTTCGCGCACTGCACCGCCGCCCCCGCCACGCCGCCCGATGCCGACGGCACCAGCACGGTCTCGCCCGCGCGGATGCGGGCCAGCTGGAAGACCATGCTCCAGGCGGTGCTCACCACGCACTGCGCCGCGGCGGCGGTCACGAACTCCTGCTCGTCGTCGAGGGCGACCAGGGCTCGGCTCGGCACCCGGACCAGCTCGGCGTAGCCGCCCCAGCAGTCGGTGCCGAACACGGTGAACCGCGCGCACAGGTCCGGCCGCCAACCGACGCACGCCGGGCAGCTGCCGCAGGCGTACTGCTGCAGCGCGGTGACCGGTTGGCCGACCTCGTACCCCTCCACCTGATCGCCCAGTTGTGCGACGTGCCCGGCGAACTCCGCTCCCAGCACGTGCGGAAGGCGAAACGGCCAGCGCGAGCTGCCCGCGCGTGAGTCCAGATCTGAGTGGTTCAGACCGCACGCCCGGACCTCGATCAGCACCTCGTCGGGGCCGGGTACCGGGTCCTCGACCTCCTCCCAGCGCATGACCTCGGGGCCGCCGTACTCGCGAAACGCGGCGGCGAACATCGTCAGTCGACTGCGCCGATTGCGCCGAGCGCAGACGCGGCACGGCCCATCGACGGCGGCATCGCCAGCGAGCCGACCTGACTGGTGCGCAGACCCGCCCGCCACAACGAGAACGCGAGCAGCGCTCCGAACGCGACGCCGTTGGTCGCCGGTACTCCGACCCGTTCGCGCACCACGGCCTCGACCTGGGCCATCCCTCCGCAGGCCAGGATCAGCGCCTCGGCGCCGAGGTCCACGACGGCGCGGCGTCCGGCAGCCACGATCGCCTCGTTGGTGTCATCGAACTCGGCCCCCTGTTCGGCCACGGGTATACCCAGCGACAGCACCCCCACGCAGGCGTCGCGCACGCCGAGCTTGTCCATCTGGGCCTCGATGTCGGGCACACCGCGAGGCAGCGTGGTGATCACGGCGAACCGGCGGGCCAGCATCCCGGTGGCCCGGTAGGCCGCCTCCCCGATGCCGACCACGGGAGCGTCGGTCAGCTCGCGGGCCGCGTCGACGGCGGGATCGCCGAAGCAGGCGATCAGGTACGCGTCGACCACCGAATCGGAGCCTGAGCTTGAGCGGACCAGTTCGAGCACCTCCGCCGCGGCCGTCACCGACTCGGCGGCCGTCTCGATCGCGGCCACCCCGCGCGACGCGGTGAGCGCCTGCACGTCGGCACCCTCGGGCAACGCCGCGGCTGCCGCCTGCGCCATCTCGGCGGTGTGCTGAGGACTCGTGTTGGGATTGATCAGAGCAAGGCGGAAGCGGCTCACCGAGCCATCTCCGCGATTCCCCCACGAGACGGCTCGAGCGGATGCTCGTCCTGGCTGGACAGAAACTCGCCGTACCCCGGCGGTGCCGTGATTTCGCCGTCGCAGTACACCGTCTGACCGCGGACGAGTGTGCGCACCGCCCTGCCGCGGACCGCCCTGCCCTCGAACGGAGACCAAGGATTCTTCGAGAACTGCTGCTCGCGGGGATCGACGACCCACTCCGCCTGCAGGTCGTAGAAAGCGAGGTCGGCGTCGGCTCCCGGCAGGATCGTCCCCTTGCGCGGATACAGGCCGGCGGCCTTGGCGGAGTTCGTGGCGCTGAAGCGCGCGAACGCCGGCAGCGACATGCCCCGTTGATGCACCGCCTCCGACAGGACCAGCGGCACGGTCTCCTGCATCACCTGGCAGCCGAGCGGGCACTCGAGCATGTCCTCGAGGCCCCGTTCCTTCTCCTCGCGCGTGTATGCGGCGTGATCGGACACCAGGCTGTGGACCTGTTCGCGTAGCACCCGGTCCCACATTCCCTCGACCAGCTCACGCTCGCGGATCGCGGGCGCGCAGCAGCCCCAGGGCCCGAGGCGCCGGTAGTCGTCCATGTCGAGCAGCAGGTGGTGCGGGCAGACCTCGATCGTGGCGGGCTGCCCGCGTCGGCGCGCCTCGGTGACCAGATCGACGCTCACCGGAGTGGAGCCGTGCACGATCTGGACTCTCACGCCGGCGTGCTGGGCCAGGAACAGCGCCCGGTGAACCGCCTCCTGTTCGACGAACGGCGGGCGGGATTCGGCGTGCGCCATCACGTCGGTCCGGCCCTCGCGCCGGAGTCGGTCGCGGTTGGCCTGGAGCAGCGACTCGCTTTCGGCGTGGATCAGCACGAGCGCGCCGAGCCGAGCCGCGGTCTGCATCCCCTCCAGCAACTCGGCGTCGGTCACGTTCGGGTACGACGGGTCGGAGATCGGCATGAAGGCCTTGAACGCGGCTGCTCCCTCGCGCCACTGGCCTTCCATGTGCTCGAGCGACGGCCGGGTCAGGGCTCCCCACAGCCCGAAGTCGACGATCACCTTGCGGCGCGCCATCTCGCGCTTCTCGCGGTACAGCTCGACGGTCGTAACCGGCGGGTAGGTGAGCGGATGCTCGATCACGGTGGTGATCCCGCCCGCGGCCGCCGCGCTCGTCCCGGTCGTGAAGTCCTCGCGTTCGGTGTGGCCCGGATCCTCGAAGTGCGCGTGCGGATCGACCGCCCCGGGCAGGATCGTCAGCCCTCCGGCGTCGATCACCTCGTCGGCGCCGTTGAAACGAGCGCCCAGCGCAGCGATCCGGCCGTCGCGGATCAGGATGTCGGCCTCGAACACCCCGTAGTCCGTCGCCACCGTGCCCCCAGATACCAGCACCGATCGGGTCGATGAGTCGACCGAAGCAGTCATCGCAGCATCTTACTTTCCGCGCCCTGAGGCGCTTTTGGCAACGAAAGTCGCCGGGTCGTTGTGGCAGACCACCCGGCGACTAGGACATATCGTACACGATATGTTTCCGCCGGTGAGCGGTTTCAATTTCCGCCGGTGAGTAGCTTTCTCGACAGGCTGGTGCCGGCCGCCCACGCGCTGCCTCCGAACGCCGAGTACCTCAAGCACCTCGAGCTGTCGGGCGGCGATCGCCTGATCAGACTCGCCTCGAACGAGAACACCGACCACCCCTCGCCGGAGGTGGCGCTGGCGTTGGCCCGTGCCTTTGACGACGCGAACCTGTCTCCGCCACCGGTCCCGCCACTCGCAGGCGAGCTCGCCCGGCGACACGGCGTCGACACCGCCCAGGTGCTGGTCACCGCCGGGTCCACCGAGGTGATCGATGCGACGCTGCGGACGTTCGTTCGGGCCGGCGACGAGGTCTTGGTCCCGGCCCCGTCGTGGCCGGTGTGCCGCCGACGGCTGCAGGCGCTGGAAGCGAACATCGTCGACGTCCCGTTGGGCTGCGGCGACCGCAGCTGGCACTACGACCCGGAAGCGTTTCGTCGGTGCGATCACCCCGTCGACCAAGCTGATCTTCGTCTGCACGCCGAACAACCCGACCGGGAACTCGATGCCGCTCGCCGGCTTGCGGCAGCTCGCCGAGACCGAGCTTCCGCTGCTGATCGATGCCGCCTACTACGACTTCGACCCCGAGCCCGGCGTGCTCGCGCTCGCCCGCGAGCACGAGAACGTGATCGTGACGCGAACGTTCTCCAAGGCGTACTGCCTGGCCGGATTGCGGATCGGATACGCCCTCGGCAGGACCGAGATACTGGGCTACGTCGAACGGCTGCTCGTGCCCGGAAGCGCCGTGAGCTCCGCCTCGCTGCACGCGGCCATGGCGGCGCTCCAGGACGATCCTTATCACGAGCGACAGACCACCCGGATCGGCGCGGAGCGCGCGCGGTTGTCGGCTGCGCTCGGGGATCTCGGCCTCCGCGTCTGGGAGTCGGGCGCAAACTTCGTGCCGGTCGACGCGCGGCGGTGGCCGGGTGCGGCCGAGGGCCTCGCCAGCGCGCTCCTCGAGCACGGGATCGTGGTCCGGCCGTTCGGCGACGTGCTGAGGATCAGCGTCGGCGTCGAGCACGAGAACGACGCCGTGATCGCAGCGATGAGCCGGATCGTCGGTGAGTCGGATCGTCGGTGAGCCGGGCAACAGCTGACGCGATGGCGACCCCCCAGGTCAACGAGACACGGCTGCGAGCGGATCTCCAGGCGCTGGGCGAGATCGGCTGGGATGAGCGGCGCGGGCTGGACCGGACGACGTTCTCGCCGGCACACATCGCCGCCCGCGCCTGGTTTCTCGAGCGTGCACGCGCTGCCGGCCTCGACACGCGGATCGATTCCGCGGCCAACCACTCGGCGGTCCTGCCCGGACCGCCCGGCGCTCGCACGATCCTGCTCGGCTCACACCTGGACTCGGTCCCGCAGGGCGGTCGCTATGACGGCGCGCTCGGCGTGCTGTGCGCGCTGGAGGCGGTGAGAGCCGTCAACGACGCGTCGATTGAGCTTCCGGTGTCGCTCGAGGCGATCGACTTCACCGACGAGGAGGGAACGCTGATCGGGACGCTCGGCAGCTGGGCGATCGCCGGAACGCTCACTCCCGAGGTCATTGCGGCGTCTCGCTGCGGGCCCGACCGTCTTGCCTCCGAGCTGGCGCGGATGGGCCTGTCCGAGGACGGACTTCGGGGCGCCCAGCGCGATCCGCGATCGCTGGCCGCCTACCTGGAGCTGCACGTGGAGCAGGGTCCGGTGCTCGAGCGCGAGCGAATCGACATCGGCGTGGTCACCGGGATCCGGGGAAACACGTCGTTCGAGGTGACGCTCACCGGCGACGCGCGGCACGCCGGGACGACGCCGCTGGAGGCCCGGCGGGACGCCGGGCGCGGCGCGGCGATGGTCACGCTCGCGGTGTGGGACGTGGTCGCCGAGGAATTCCCGGGGTGCGTCGCCAACGTCGGGGACGTACAGCTCGAACCCGGCGCGTTCAACGTCGTCCCGGGTCGCGCGCGCCTGAGACTCGAGTGCCGGTCGGTCGACCCCGACGAGCTCGATCGGCTGGCGGACCGGATCGTCGACCGGATCAGGTCGGTGGCCGCTGAGTGCCGGCTCGATGTCGCGATCGACCGCGCGGGCTACTGGGCTCCGGCGCACACCGATCCCGAGCTTCGGCTCGCGATCGAGCAGGCCGCCAACCAGTTGGGCCTGACTTACCTGGCGATGCCCTCCGGCGCCGGCCACGACGCGCAGGCGCTGTCCGGCGTCGTGCCCGTCGGGATGGTGTTCGTGCCGTCGGTCGGTGGCATCAGCCACGACCCGTCCGAGTACACGCGCTGGGACGATTGCCGGAACGGCGCGAAGGTGCTGCTCGGCGCGGCGTTGGCGCTGGCCGAGCGCGCCGCGGCCGAGTAGCCCCGGCGGTAAGTCCATCAGTCCGACGCAGACGGCGTCCGCGCGTCCTCGTCCAGGCTCTCGAGCACATAGCCCTCGACCTGGCGGACGTGGTCGCCCATCGCCCGGCGGGCGCGGTCGGGATCGCGCGACGCGAGCGCGTCGTAGATCACCACGTGGGCCCGTGCGCACAGCACCGAGTCGCCGGCGTGGGGCACGTCGCGCCGTCGCAGCGCCATCACCAGCGCCAGCGAGTCGGCGGTCAGCTCGCTCAGCCTCGGGTTTTGCGTGGCCTCCCCGATCTGCTCGTGAAAGCTCATGTCCCACCGGCGAAAGCCGACGAGGTCGCCGGACTCGGCAGCGGCCAGGCAACTCTTGGCCGAGGACCCGATCAGCGCGATGTCGTCATCGCTCCCGCGCTGGGCAACGATCTCGGCCGCCGACGACTCCAACGCCCGCCGCGCCTCGTAGGCGTGCTGGATCGAGCTGCGCGACGGGAACGTCACGCGCCCGCCGCGGCGACCGGTGGACTCGACCAAGCCGATCTGCCTGAGCTTGAGCAACGCCTCGCGCACAGGGGTCTTGCTGACGTTGAGCTGCTCGGCCAGCGCCGCCTCAGTCACACGCGACCCCGGCGCGATCGCCTTGTTAATGATCGCGTCGCGAATCGTCTCGTACACCACATCGGTGAGGCTCTCGGGCCGATGCTCGAGCGTCAACCCCGACGCGGCACCGTCACGAGGTCCGCCAAGGTCGTTCATATCTTAGATATTAGAAGCACTACCGGGCGCTTTCACAACCCGTAGCTGCGAGCGATGATTTCGCGCTGGATCTCGCTGGTGCCGCCGTAGATCGTGGTCACCAGCGCGACCCGGACCTGGCGCTCCATGTCGTACTCGACCGCGTACCCGTAACCGCCCATCATCTGCATCGCCTCGAGCGTCGTTCGCTTGACCACCTCGGTCGCCTTGAGCTTGGCCATCGAAGCCTCGCGCGGGTACATCTGACCGGGGTTGGCGTCGACCTTGGACGCAACCGAGTACACCAGCAGCCGGGTGACCTCGATCTCGGTGGCGAGGTCTGACAGGCGGTGCTTGAGCGCCTGGAAGCTGCCGATCGGCTGGCCGAACTGCTTGCGCTCCTTCACGTACGCGAGCACGTCGTCGAACGCGCGCTGGGCCAGCCCCAGCGACTGGGCGGCGATGATCAGCCGCTCGTTGTTCAGGCCGTTCATCAGCTGCGTCCAGGCCTGGTCCTCGCGCCCGATCAGCCGGTCGGCCGGGACATGACAGTCGGTGAAGAACACGTCGTTGACCTCGCGCCCGCCCATCGTCTCGATCGGGCGGATGTCCATCCCCTCGGTGCCCGCGGGCACCGAGATCATCGACAGCCCGTGGTGCTTGTCGGAGTCGCGGCTGGTGCGGCACACCAGCAGGATGTGGCTGGCGGCGTGGGCGCCGGTGATCCACGTCTTCTGGCCGTTGATCACGTAGCTGCCGTCGTCGCGCTGCGCCCGGCAGGACAGGTTGCCGACATCCGAGCCGGCCTCGGGCTCGGACATCGCGATCGCCTCGACGTTGCCGGCCACGATCCCGGTCAGCAGCTCGTGCTTGAGCTCCTCGGTGGCGAACTTCTCGATCGGGCGGGCGGACATCATCGTGATCGGGAAGAAGCCCATCGGGATCTGGCCGCGCGAGAACTCCTCGCACAGCAGGCACATGTCGACAGCGCCGCCGCCCGACCCGCCGTACTCCTCGGGAATCGACACCCCGAGCCAGCCGAGCTCGGCGATCCGCTCGTACAGCTCCTGGTTGTGGGGCTCGTTGCCGTGGTCGGTGAGCGCGTCGCGCTGCTCGCGCGTGCCGCACTCGCGCCGGGCGAAGTCCCGGATCGACTCGACGAACGCGCGCTGCTCGTCGCTGAGGCCGTCGGTGCTCATCGTCCGCGGAGTCAATCAGCTTAGATTTCGCCCGTGCTCATCCGCCATGCCGATCCGGGCCGTGACGCCGCCGCGATCGCGGACATCTACGCGCCGTACGTGCGCGAAACGGTGATCTCGCTCGAGGAGCTGCCGCCCGACGCCGACGAGATGGAGGGCCGCATGCAGCGGATCACCGAGCGCTACCCGTGGCTGATCGCCGAGCGCGACGGCGAGGTCGCCGGGTACGCGTACGGGAGCGCCCACCACGAGCGCGCCGCCTACCGCTGGTCAGCCGACGTGACGGTGTACCTGTCCCCCGCGCACCAGCGCCGCGGGATCGGCCGGGCGCTGTACACCGCGCTGTTCGAGCTGCTCGCGGGCCAGAGCGTGTACGTGGCCTGCGCAGGCGTGACCCTGCCCAATCCGGGGAGCGTCGCGTTGCACGAGGCGATGGGGTTCACCCCCGTCGGGATCTACCACAACGTCAGCTGGAAGTTCGGCGCCTGGCACGACGTCGGCTGGTGGGAGCTGCAGCTACGCCCACCGAGCGACGGGCGGCCCGACGAGCTCGGCCTCCCAGCGAACCTAGACCGCTGAGGCCCGCTCAGCGGCGCACCGCCCGCGGGTTTCATTGATGGATAAGTGGTGCATATGGCCACATTTCCATCACACAGCGCCGATCGGATCATCTACGGTCGCTGATGCGCTCGAGCAGATCGGCGAGCAGCGTCGGGTGCTCGAGCATCGGGAAATGCCCGCCGGGCAATTCGACAGGCTCGACCCCAACCAGCGTTCGTGAGATCCACCGCGACCACGTCTCATCGAACAGCTCGTCGTCGCGGGCGTAGAGAAACTCCGAGGCCACGCCGCCGGGCGGTGCGTCCAGCGGATATCGCTTGTCGAACACGGCGCGTGCCTGCGGCCGCAGCCTCGCGGCCAGGCGCTCGGCCTGCTCACGGTCGATCCGTCCGTAGAGCTCGTGGATCGCGCGCTGACGCGGCCACCGCATCCGGCCGTCGGGGTCGACCGGCGGTCGGTTATAGCCCGTGCGCTTGGACGGCGGCTGGCCAGGAGGTGCTGGGAAGCCTGCCATTGCCGGGCACAGGTAGACGAGCACTCTCACGGGCCGCTCCAGCGCGACGAGCGGAATCACGGCAGATGACATCGAATGCCCGACGAGGATCGGGGCGGCGCGTCCGCTCAGTGAGTCGCAGACGACGGACGCGTAGTCCTCGAAGCTGGCGTCGACATCCTCGACCGGCAACACGGGCGTGACGCAGGCGTGCCCGCGCGACTCAAGCGCGGCGACCAACGGCGCCCAACAGGCGTCATCGTGCCAGGAGCCGTGAACGAGGCAGAAGCGTGCGATGCCCGGTCCCTTCCGACGCCCATCCTACGTCCGAGCCGGCTCCGTGATGGAAATGCGTTGCATATGAACGAAGTTTCAGCACGGAGCCCGGATCCGCTATTCCAGCGGCAGCCCCTCCGCTATTCCAGCAGCAGCGCCAGCGTCGGGCAGGCATCCGCGGCCATCCGGGCCAGTCCGACGAGCTCGGGCGGGACCGTGGACTCGTCGACGATCGGATAGCCCCAGTCGTCGAGCCGGATCAGCTCGGGGAGCAGCTCCACGCACAGCCCGTGGGCGTCGCAGGCGATCGGGTTGACGCGGATCACGCTCACGCCCACAGCCTCCCGCCGGGCTCCGCGGGCGCGTGAAGCTCAGACCCGAGCTCGCGCTCGGGCCGGTCGCCGAACTCGCGCAGCGCGCTGAGCACGAACCGGATCGCCCCATCGGGGTGGTGACACGCACCCCGCCCGCGGATGTCGCCGGCCCACCGCAGTACGCGCTCGCGCTCACCGGAAGCGGCGGTGCCGGCGGCCAGCGCGCCGACCGAGTCCGCGATCGCCCGCAACCCATGCACGCACGGCCCACACTGCCCCGCCGACTGGCGCGCCAGGTAATCGACCACCCTGGCGCTCTCGCGCAGACCATCAGACGACTCGCCGAGCACGACCACGACGCCCGCCCCCAGCGACGCACCGACCGATTGCAGGTCCGCACGGGCCAGCCGCAGCGGCATCGCCCGGTCGGCGCTCACCCAGGTGCCGAAGTACCCGCCGATCAGCAGCGCGCGCAGCGGCTCGACCGCCCCGCCGGCGGCCGCGACCAGCGATCCCACCGAGCTCCCGAACTCCACCTCGATCACGCCCGGCGAGGCGATCGCGCCCGACACGGTGACCAGGACCGTCCCCGGGTCGTCGGCTGTGCCCAGCGAGCGAAACCAGTCCGGCCCGTGGCGCGCGATCAGCGCTATCTGGGCGAGTGTCTCGGGATTCTGGACGAGCGTGGGACGGCCCAGATACCCGCGCTCGAATACACGTGGCGGGGTGAACGTCGGGACCGCCGCCCCGCCGTTTAGCGACTGCACGACCGCGGTCTCCTCGCCGGCCACGTAGCCGCCTTCGGCGACCACCACTCGGACCCGGACCCGGTCGCGGGGCCGCTCGCGCACCGCGGCCTCGACCGCCGCGCCCACATCCGGGTCGCCGAGCTTGACGATCACCTCGCGGGCGCCCACGGCGCGGGCGGCGAGCACTGCCCCGTCGAGCACCAGGTGCGGCAGCTGCGCCAGCAGCAGCCGGTCCTTGCCGGACGCCGGCTCGGTCTCGCTGCCGTTGACGACGACCGCGCTGACGCGGCGACGGGCGGCGACCGCGCGCAGCTTGCGGGCCGTCGGGAAGTCGGCGCCGCCACGGCCGCGCAGGCCGCTTCGCTGCACCGCGTCGATCAGCTCGCTGCCCCCGACCCGCGGCATCGGCCCATACACCCGCTCGTGCTCGCGAACCCCGAGCACGCCGCGGTCGGCATCGAGCCCGGCCAGCAGCCGCGGGAGGCTCATCGCCCCGCCGGTCCCACGCGCGCGTCCGCCGGCCCAACCGCCCCGACCCGGACGCCGACGGCCAGCACCACGGCGCCGACGCAGGTCGCGGTCAGCGCGAGCATCCACCAGGCGCCGGTGTCGGTGCCGGTCCCGATCCCGTGGATCACGGCGACCGGCCAGCTCACGTACGCCAGCCAGTGAACCGCGCGCCAGGAGCGGTAGCCGAACCGCCGCCGGAGCACGCTGGTGACAAGCACCGCGAGCAGCAAGTCGAACGACACGGCGCCGAGCCCGAGCCACACCGGCCGGTATGACCCTCCGAACGGAATCACGGCGTCGGCGAGCGAGATCGAGACGAACCCGTCGACCACGCTGGTCAGGATGTGCGCCACCAGCAGGACGAGCACCAGCAGCGACGTGTCGCGGTGCAGCGCGTCGATCGCGAACCGCGGCCACCGCGTACCGGCCGAGAACCGCATCGTCCCCATCACGCCGAGCACGACGCTCGCGGTCAGTAACAGGAGCGTGACCACGCCGGTGCTGCGCACGAGATACCAATCGGCGCTCCGACCGATCGCACCCGGCACCACGATCGAGCTCATGCCAGATCGTCGTCCTGCTCGGGCCAACCGGCCAGGTGTCGCGCGCCGCCGTAGACGCTGACCAGCCGACTCGGCAGATACAGCGACTCCAGCCACTCGACCGCCAGCTCACTGCGCACGATCGCGGCGGTGCTGGCGATGTTCGCGTCCAGGCAGGAGCCGGCGGCAACCGTGACCGTGCGGAAGATGCTGGTTGCGGGCGCGCCCGTGTACGGATCGATCAGATGGTGCGCGTAGCCGTCGTCGTTCTCCCAGCGGCGGGTGGTGGTGCTCGAGGTGGCCAGGCCGCCTGAGCGCAGCGTGATCCACTGCCCGGGCGCGTCGGCGTCCGAGCGGTGATCATCGGTGACGCGCACCGGCCAGCCGCCGGGCGGCGGCGGACCGGCGATCGAGATGTCGCCGCCGAACGACACCAGCACCCCGCAACCGGTGGCGTGGTGCGCCGCCGCGGCCGCGCGATCGGCGGCCAGCGCCTTCGCGGTCGCGCCGAGGTCGAGCGACACACCGCGGGAGACCCGGACGGTCCGCGCGTCGGCGTCGACGATGACGGTTCGCCAGCCCGGCACGGGGGCGATCGACACCGAACGGGCCGGCCAACCGTGGACCGCGGCGTAGTCGCGGTCGTAGCCGAGCGCGATCAGCGACTGCCCGACCGTCGGGTCGACGTCGCCGCCGGTCAGCCGCGCCGCGCGCAGCGCGGCCTCGACGGCGTCCAGCAGCACCGGCCCGACCGCGACCGGAGCACCGGCGCCGGCGTTGACCGCGGTCAGCTCGGAGTCATCGCGAAACCGCGAGCAGGCGGCGTCGAACTCCGCCGCCGTGAGGATCACCGCCGCCGCCGCGGCATCCAGCGCCTCGGCCTCGGCCACCGCAACCACCGCGGTGCTGCCGAACACCGGGAACCGCATCAATTTGTCCTCGACGGTCACGGCCCGCTCCGGCATCGTGGGTCAGGAGCCCCCGGACACGGCCGCATCGCCGCCGGAGGACGAGGAATCGCGCGAGCTCGGCGCCTGCGCAGGTGTCGACAGGCCCTGGTCGCCGGTGCTGCTAGCCGATGCTGAGGACCCCGAGGAGGACGATGACCCCGAGGACGAAGACGACGTGATCGACACCGGCTGGGCGCTCGAGCTCTGTGAGCCGGCCGCGGACGCCGAATGGCCCGGGGCGGACTCGGCCACCAGCACCGCAAACCCGGCCGTCAGGGCGGCGCTGGTGCCGACGACCCAGCGCCGGGTGCGTCTGACGCGCGCCAGCGCAGCGTTTCGTCTGAGCGGGGCGTCGGGGTCCCGTCCGGGGCCCGCGCTCGGGTTCTGTGGTCTGCTCATGGTTGCCGAGGCAATCAGTCATCGGTAAGAACAAAGTGAGAGTTCGCGCTTAAAAGCGGAAGTTCGACGGTGAACGTCGACCCGTCGACCGAGATCGTCCCGCGGTGGCGCTCGACGATCGCGGAGACGATCGATAGCCCCAGCCCCGAGCCCGGCTGTTCGGAGGATTCGGGGGCGCGCCAGAAGCGCTCGAACAGCCGCTCGCGGTCACCGGGATCGGGCCCGGGCCCCTCGTCTGCGACCGTCAGCACCGCGACCGTCTCTCGCCGCCCGAGCTCGACCGTCACGTGGCCTCCGTCGGGCCCGTGAATCAGGCCGTTCTCGATCAGGTTCTCGATCGAGCGGGCCAGCGCGTCGCGCTCCCCGTAGACCTCCGCGGCGACCACCGGGCCGACGGTCACGCGTCCGTCCGGATGCCGCCCGGCAACCTCGCGGAGGACCGCGTCGAGCTCGACCGGCTCGGGCTCCTGGCCGCTCCCGCCGGAGCGCTCGAGCACCAGCAGGTCGTCGACCAGCCGGGCCAGCCGCTCGGCATCGCGCTGGAGATCGGACAGCACCTCCGGGTCGGCCCCGTGGCGGGCCGCGTAGTCGACGTTCCCGAGCAGCGCGGTGACCGGCGTGCGCAGTTCGTGCGAGGCGTCGGCGAGGAACCGCCGTTCGGTCGCCCGCGAGCGTTCAAGCGACGCCAGCATCCGGTTGAGCACACCGGTGAGCTGGCCGATCTCGTCGGTCTCGGCGGTCTCCGGCAGCCGGCGGGCCGGATCGGCGGTCCGTTCGATCTCTCCCGCCGCGGTGGCCAGCCGCTCGAGCGGGCGCAGTCCGCGCCGGGTCAGAAACGCGGCCGTCAGCACCGCCAGCAGCGCCGCGCCCAGCCCGCTCAGCAGCAGCACCGCGCGCAGGTGCAGCAGCGTGTGCGAGATGTCGGTGGTATTCGACGCAACCAGCACGGCCCCGCCCGACGCCGCGCCGCCGGCTTGGGCGATCGGGGCGGCGTACATCCGAAATGGCTGTCCTCCGACGGTGACGTCCTCGAACCCGGGCTGGCCGTTGTCGATCGTCCGCCGGGTGAGGCCGTCAACGGGCAGCAGCTTGGCCCCGAGCGTCAGCGAGCGGGCCACGATCCGCCCCCGCGAGTCGATCACCTGGACCACCAGCTCGCGGCCCGACGCGGTGCTCTCGAGCGCGCCGGGGTCGGTCAGTACCGCGGGCGCCGACACCGCCAGCTGAGCCACGTCCTGGGCGCGCTGACGCAGCGCGCTGTCGAGCGAGCCGCGCAGCTCGTGGCGGACGAGCAGCACGGTGGCGATCCCGAACAGGATCACCGCCGCCAGGATCGAGCCGCCCGCGGCGACGATCAGACGGGTCCGCAGGCTGCGCGGCTTCAGCACGGTGAATCCCGCTTGATCTTGACCGAATCCCGTCCTCCCTCGGACATCAGTTTGGGACTTCCCGTGCACGTTCGTAAGGCAGACAAGACGTCGCGCTGTACGCAAGGAAGTGAGCTGTTGGACGAAATTGCGGGAATTTCGCTGGGGGATCGGCGCGCTGAGGCCACGCCTGTGCGAGCGCTGCTCGTCACGCCGGATCGCCGGACCGCGGCGCTGATCGCCGAGATGCTTGAGGCCACCTGGACCGACGGCCTGGTGGTGGCGCACGCCCGGAGGCTGTCCGACGCCACGCACGAGCTGCTCGACCAACCGGTCGGCTGCGTGCTGCTGGCCCTGCCCGGCCGCGAGGAACGCGTCGCCGGGGTCGAGCAGATCCGGACCGCGGCGCCCGACGTGCCGATCCTGGTGCTCGTCGACGAGGGCGAGGAGGGCGACGAGGACGAGGCGGTCGCCGCCGTGCGCGCCGGCGCCCAGGACTACCTGATCTGCGCCGACCTCTCCCCCGCGCTGCTGCGGCGGTCGCTGCGCCACGCGATCGAGCGCAAGCGCCAGGAGGCCCAGCTCGCCCACCGCGCGCTCCATGACCCGCTCACCGGCCTGCCCAACCGGGCGTTGTTCCTCGACCGTCTGGGCGTGGCGCTGGACCGGTCGCGCCGCAACGAGGCCTCGGTCACGGTTCTGTTCCTCGACGTCGATAACTTCAAGGAGGTCAACGACTCGCTCGGTCACGCGGCCGGCGACCGGCTGCTGTCCGGGCTCGCAGACCGCCTGCAGTCGATGCTGCGCCCGATGGACACGGTCGCGCGGTTCGGCGGCGACGAGTTCACGTTTCTGTTCGAGGACCTCGCCGGCGAACGCGAGGTGGTGCTGATCGCCGAGCGGATCCGGCGCTCGCTCAGCGATCCGGTGCATCTCGAGGAGGGCGACATCTCGGTCTCGGTCAGTATCGGGATCACGTTCGTCACCGATCCCACGACCGCCCCCGAAGACGTGATCCGCGAGGCCGACGCCGCCATGTACCGCGCCAAGGAGCTGGGGCGCTCTCGCTACGAGCTCTACGACGAGTCCTCGCGGCGGCGCGCGGTAGCGCGGCTGGAACTCGAGGGCGCGCTGCGCCAGGCGATCGATCGAGCCGAGCTGCACCTGCACTTCCAGCCGGCGGTGTCGCTGACCGGCGGGGGCGGCGTGACCGGACTCGAGGCCCTGGTTCGCTGGCAGCACCCCGACCACGGCTTGATGATGCCGCCTCAGTTCGTGCCGCTGGCCGAGGAGACTGGCCTGATCCTGCCGATCGGCAGCCACGTGCTCGAGCGCGCGCTCGAGGAGTTCGTCGGCATGCGGATCCACGATCCGGAGCTCACGGTCTCGGTCAACCTGTCGGTGCGCCAGCTCGAGGATCCGCGCCTGGTGTCGATCGTGGCCCGGGCGCTCGCCTCCGCGGGCGTCGACCCCGAGGCGGTGTTCGTCGACGTCAGCGAGGCGGCGGTGGCGCTCAACCTCGAGGCGGCGTCGCGGGCGTTGCGCGGGCTGCGGGCGCTCGGGGTCAAGATCGCGATCGACGACTTCGGAACCGGCTCGTCGTCGCTGGCGACGCTCAGGCGGCTCCCGATCGACGCGATCAAGCTTCACGGCAGCCTCGTCGCCGGGCTCGGTCGCGACCGCGGCGACGAGGCTGTGGCGCACGCGCTCGTCGAGCTCGGGCACGCGTTCGGCGTCGACGTGATCGCCGAGGGCGTCGAAACCGAGGCGCAGGTGCGACGGTTGCGCGAGCTGAACTGCGACGGCGCTCAAGGGTTCGTGTTCGGGCGACCGGCGCCCGCGCACGACGTCCACGCGCTGCTGATCCGGGCCGGCGCCGCCGTGCATGAGATCACCCTTCCGTCAGGCGCGTAACGCGAACCCCGCCCCCCGGACAGTCCGGATCAGCGGCGGGTTCCCAAGCTTGCGCCGCAGCCGGGTCACGTAGCGGTCGACGACGTTGTCGACGGCGGCGTCGTTCCAGATCTCAGACAGGGCCCGTTCGCGGCTGACGAGCCGCCCGGCTTCACGCAGCAGCAGCTCGAGCAGCAGCGCCTCGCGTCCGGTCAACTCAATCGGGCGGCCGGCGCGGGTGGCCTTGCGCGTCTCGACGTCGAGCACCAAGTCGGCGTAGGACAGCAGCGGCTGGCCCTGCTGGTCGACGTGGCGGCGGGTCAGCGCCCGCAGCCGCGCCACCAGTTCCTGCACCGCGAACGGCTTGATCAGGTAGTCGTCGGCCCCGGCCTCGAGCCCCTCGACCCGATCGGCGACCGCGTCGCGCGCGGTCAACATCAGGATCGGCGTCGGCAGCCCCTTGCCGCGCAGCCGCCGGCACACCGCAAGTCCATCCAGCACCGGCATCTTCAGGTCCAGCACGATCACGTCGGGCGCCGAACGCTCGGCCGCCACCAGCGCCGCGCCGCCGTCGGCGGCGAGGGCCACCTCGAACCCTTCGGCCACCAGCGTGCGCTCGAGCATCCGCCGCAGCGGAGGGTCGTCGTCGACCACGAGCACCCGCTCGCGGCCGGATCCGAACGACTCGTCAGCCACCGGCCACGTCCCGGCGCAGGAACACCAGGAACGCGGCGATCAGACAGGGCACTCCGTACATCGCGCACGTCCACGCGGCACGGATCACCGGCTCCCAGTCGATCGGGGTACGCAGCAGTCCCTGCCAGGCGTTGAACTGCGTGCTGAGCAGGTAGGGCCGCACGCTCCCCAGCCCGGGGAGGATCCCGATCAGCTGGAACAGCAGCGAGATCATCAGCGTCCCCACGACCGCCGCGGCACTGTTGCGGGTGACGGCCGAGAGCAGCAGGCCGATCGACACGACCGCGGCGATCGGGATCAGGTACACGAGCAGGCTCACGTACACGAGCTCGAGCGCCTTCGGCGCCGAGACGATCGTTCCCGACAGGCTCTGCAGCGAGTTGAACCCCGACTGGATGCTGCCCGCGATCACCGCCACGGTTCCGTCGATCAGGATCGCGGCGATCGCGTACGTGGCCGCCGCCAGCGCCTTGCCGCCGAAGATCTGACTGCGCTCGAGCGATCGCGTCAGGATCGTCTTCAGCGTCCCGTTCTGGTCCTCGGAAGCGAAGATGTCGCCGGCCACCAGCGCGGTGATCAGCGGGAACATCCACACCGCCCCGAACAGCATGATCACCAGCGGTACCGACAGCCCGCTGCGGGTCAGATACGACGCGAACGCGAAGTCGCCGCCGTTGCGGTCAGGCCGGAAATGGATCGCGACGACGAAGATGATCGGCACGATGATCGCCGCGCCCAATCCAAGGTACGTGCGCTTCTGATAGCGGAGCTTGGTCAGCTCCCAGCGATAGACGGTGGCGACCGAGGGAGAGCTCATCGCGTGGCCTGCGCGGCGGCCGGCACGTCGGCCGCACCCGGAGCCTGCGGCGTCTCGCGGTCCTCGGTGAGCGAGAAGAACAGGTCCTCGAGCGTGACCGTCTGGGGAGCCAGCGAGCGGATCAGCGCACCGGCCTCGACCAGCGCCTGGGAAAGCTCGGCCACGGCGGTCTCTGAGGCGGTGAACGAGATCCGCCCCGACTCCACGCGGACGTTGGCCACCCCCGGCTGGGCGCGGCAGACCGCCTGCGCTCGCTCGTCGTCGGTCGTGGCCAGCCGGTAGGTGGTGCCGGCGCTGCTCTTGAGCTCGGCGATCTCGCCCTCGTAGACGATCCGGCCGGTGCGCACGATCGCCACCCGGTTGCACACCTCCTCGACCTCGGCCAGCAGGTGGCTGGACAGCAGCACGGTCATGCCATCGTCGGCCAGCCGCCGGATCAGCAGCCGCATATCGCGCATGCCTCCGGGGTCAAGGCCGGTCGCGGGCTCGTCGAGCAGCAGCAGCTTGGGGGCGCGCAGCAGCGCCGCGGCGATCCCGAGCCGCTGCCGCATCCCGTGGGAGTAGCCGCCGACGCGGTCGCCGGCCCGGCCGGTGAGCTCGACCGTGTCCAGCGCGGCGTGGATCCGGCCGGGGGCGCCGTCGCCGTCGAACGCCGCCAGCAGCTCGAGGTTGCGCCGTCCGGTCATGTACGGGTAGAACGTCGGCGCCTCGACGAACCCGGCGACGCCCTCGAGCGCGCGCACGCTCTGCATCGGGTCGCGGCCGAACAACCGCACGCTGCCCTCGGTCGGCCGGATCAGTCCGAGCATCATCCGCAGCGACGTGGTCTTGCCGGCGCCGTTGGGGCCCAGATAGCCGTACACATCGCCGGGGTTGACGGTCACGTCGACGCCGGCCACGGCCTCGAGCTCGCCGTAGCGCTTGACGAGCCCGCGCACCTCGATTGGCGGCGGGCCGTCAGCGGAGCTGCTGGTCATAGCGCCCGGGCCGCCAGGTCCGCGGCCGCGGCGGGCACCGAGCCAAGCACCGTGTAGGAGACGCCGTTGCGCGTGAACGTCACGACGCTACCCAGCGCGGTGTCGAGCTCGTGGCCGGTGGCCCCGTTGATCGACACCGTCGGCAGGTTCAGCCCACCGCCGGGTCCGCCCTGCATCTGGCCGCCCGACCCGGCCTTGGCGGACTGCTCGATCAAGGCGATGCCGCCGAGGTTCTGCCCGTAGGTGACGATCGCCGCGGGGGTCGAGCCCCAGCTGACCAGCGACACCGAACGGCGCGGCAGGCCCACAAGCTTGTCGGGGGCGGTGAGCTTGAACGGAAGCCGCCTGGCCACGGCCGCGGCCCCGGTGACCTCGTGGTGGCCATGCATGCGGCCCTTGGCCGAGTGCTCGCCGGCCGGCAGCGTGACCTTCTCGATCTTGGCGCCCGACGGCGGCGACGCGGTGAAGTTCGACGCCGGCACCGAGCCGTAGGAGATGTTGGTCGCCTTGAGCTCGATCACCGGGGAGCTCTGGCCCCGGGCGTAGATCGCGAACCGCAGCGGCACCCCGCGAACGGCGTCCCAGGCCAGCTGGGCGTCGCCGAGCATGCCGCCGTCGTGGCGGGGCGACACCCGCACGCTGTAGACGCCCCGACCGGCGACGTCGCCGGGGATCGCACCGCTCAGGTTCACGCTGCGCGCGAGCCGCTGAAGGTCGGCCTGGATCTGAGCCATCGACGGGATCTTGTCGTTGCCCGACGCGTGCTTGCCGTCAGATGGCAGCTTGCCCTGGTACGCGGTGTTCGAGGCCGGGTCGTAGATCCAGAAGCTTCCATTGGAGACGACCACCTGAGCGTCCTGACCGCTGTCTGACTGCAGCTCGAGGCGCAGCTTGCCGGGAGCCAGCCACAGGCGGCCGGTGGCGCCGCTCAGGATCGGGTCGGCGCCCTGGATGCTCGACGAGTCGATCAGGTGGTTGGTGAAGCTGATGCGGGCGGTGATCCCCTTGACCTGTCGCGCTCCGAGCGCGTCGTGGACGGCGCTGGCGAGCGGCTTGGGCGGGGGGACTGGGCTCGACGAGGTGGCGGCGAGCGCGATCGCGGTGCCGGCACCGATGGCGACGACAACGCCGGCGATCAATGCCAGCAGGCGCCTGGTGGAAACTGTGCGCAGATACTTCATGTTCAAACTCGACCTTTCTCGGTGGACTCCGCACCAGTCAAGTTAGGGCGCAAGCCTGAAATTATTTTGACAAATCGCCTTCAGCGCACCTCAAGCGCCCGCGTACTGCTCGCGCAGCGCCCGCTTGAGCACCTTGCCGGTGGGGGTCCGGGGGAGTTCGTCGAGGAACCGCACGTCGCGCGGGACCTTGTAGCGGGCGAGGTTGTCGCGGACGAACTCGCTGACGTCTTGCGCTGACAGCTGGTGGCCGGCCCCGACCACGACGAACGCCGCCAGGCGCTTGCCGAACTCGTCGTCGTCGACGCCGATCACCGCGGCCTCGACGATCGCCGGGTGGGTGATCAGCAGCTCCTCGACCTCGCCCGGAAACAGGTTCTCGCCGCCCGACACGATCATGTCGTCGTCGCGGCCGTCGATCCACAACCGCCCGGCGTGGTCAAAGTGGCCGACGTCGCCCGTGCTCATCAGCCCGTCGATCATCTGCTTGTTGCCGCCGCCGGTGTAACCGTCGAACTGAAACCCGTTGCCGACGAAGATCCGGCCGGCTCGGTCCGGGCCCCGCACCTCGAGCCCGTCCTCGTCGTATAACCGCAGGATCGTCCCGAACGGCACATGCCCGGCGGTCCCCGGCGCCACGCGCAGGTCATCGGGCGTGGCGAACGTCGCCCACGCCACCTCGGTCGAGCCGTAGAAGTTGTAGAGCTTGTCGCCGATCGTCCGCTGGGTGCGGCGGACCAGCTCGGCCTCGAGCTGCGAGCCCGACGCGAACACGATCCGCAACGAGCTCATGTCCCACCGGCCGGGCTCGGCCTCGAGCCGGGCCACGATCCGACTCAGCATCACCGGCACCACCACCAGGCCGGTGGGCCGCTCGCGCGCGATCGCGTCCAGGACCGCTTCGGGCCGGAACCGCCGCTGCACGATCGTGGTCGTGCCCAGGATCACCGACAGCACCATCTGGGTGAATCCGAGTCCGTGGAACATCGGCGCGGCTACGAACGTCGACTCGCCGCCGCGGTACGGGACCTTCGACAGCAACGCTCCGATCGGGTGAAGCGAGCGCCCCTGGTGGCGCGGCGCCCCCTTGGGCGTGCCGGTCGTCCCGCTGGTCAACAGCACCACGGCCGCCGGCTGCGAGGGCGTCGGCGGGGTCTCGCCGGCGTGGGCCGCGATCAGACCCTCGAGCGTGTCGAGCGTGTTTTCGCCATCGGTCCACGCGAGCAGGCGCCCATGGCGCGGCGACACCGCTCCCACCAACTCCTCGTATTCGTCGTCGTAGACGAGCAGGGCCACGTCCTCGCGCCGGCACACGTCCTCGAGCTGGGGACCAGCGAAATCCGTGTTGAGGTACAGGATCCGGGTACCGAGCTTGCCGGCGGCGAACGTGATGTCGATGAACCCGCGGTGGTTGCGGCACAGGATCCCGACGGTGTCTCCCTCGCGCACACCGCGGGCGCTGAGCGCGCAGGCGAGCGCGCCCGAGCGGGCGGTGAGCTCCGCGAACGTCAGCGATCCGAGCTCGTCGATCAGGCCCAGCCGGGCGCCGTGCCGGATCCCGGCGATCTCGATCGCGGCGCCGATCTGGCCGAGGCGGTCGACCGCGCGCATGATCCGCACCGTGCGCCCCGGCGGTTCGATCGCGAGCATCCCCGCGCGATAGGCCAGCGCCGCGGACCGGGCTTCGACGGCGACGCGGCGAGCCAGCTGCGCGGAGGAGCTCACCAGCCTGTCGCGCCCGGTCATCGCTGGACAGGCTATCCGCTACCGTCGGCCGTGAAGATGTGTCGGCTGTTCGGGATGAGCGGTGGTCCCAACCGCGTCAGCGCGACGTTCTGGCTGCTCGAGGCGCCCGACTCGCTCGCCCAGCAGAGCCGCCGCGAGCCCGACGGCACCGGCGTCGGCTGTTTCGGCGCCGACGGCTCCCCGGAGATCTTCAAGCAGCCGCTCGCGGCCTACGAGGACGAGGCGTTCGCGCGCGAGGCCAAGGAGCTCGAGTCGCGCACGTTCGTGGCCCACATTCGCTACGCCTCGACCGGCGGGATCGCGGCGCAGAACACCCACCCGTTCGAGCAGGACGGACGGCTGTTTGCCCACAACGGCGTGATCGAAGACCTCGCGGCGCTCGAGCGCGAACTCGCCGACGACATGCGCCGGGTCGCCGGCGACACCGACTCCGAGCGCTACTTCGCGCTGATCTCGCGTGAGATCGAGCGGACCGGCGACGTCGGCGAGGGGATCGTCAGCGCGACGCGATGGGTGGCCGCGCACCTCCCGGTGTTCGCGCTGAACATCGTGCTGGTCACCCCCGACGAGCTGTGGGCACTGCGCTATCCCGACGTGCACGAGCTCCACGTGCTCGAGCGCGGACCGGGCGGCACCAGTGGCAACCGGCACCTCGAGCACGCCAGCGCGCGGGGTTCGATCCGCGTGCGCTCGGGCGACCTGGCGGCGCTGCCGGCAGTCGTGGTCGCCAGCGAACAGATGGACGAGGACCCGGGCTGGCGCGCGCTGGCCCCGGGGGAGCTGCTGCACGTCGACGGGCAGCTGCGCGCGACGATCACCGAGGCGCTGCCCGACCCACCGGCTCGACAGCTGACGCTGGCGGACCTGACCGGCAAGGCGGCGAGCTCGCAGGCGCCGGCGGGGTCGGCATGACCGAGACCCGGATGCCGCCCGGGCCGCCGCTGCCACGCGCGATCCAGACGGCCGGTTTCATGATCGGCGGGATGCGCTTCCTGGAGGCGTGCCGGCGGCGCTATGGCGACGCGGTCACGTTCGGGACGGTGTTCGACAACCGGTTTGTAATGCTGTTCGATCCGGACCTGGTCAAGGAGCTGTTCCAGGGGTCAGCGGAGCGGCTGCATGCCGGCGAGGCCAATGCGATGCTCGGGCCGATCGTTGGCCAGCGGTCGGTGCTGCTGCTCGACGGCGCCGAGCACCTCCGCCACCGTCGCCTGCTGCTGCCGCCGTTTCACGGCCCGCGGATGCAGGGCTACGCAGAGCTGATGCTCGAGTCGACCGATCTGGAGATCGACGCGTGGCCGGTGCGCGAGCCGTTCCCGATGATCCCGAGCATGCAGTCGCTGACGCTGCGGGTGATCACCCGCGCGGTGTTCGGGTTCCAGGCCGGAGCCGAGGAGCAGGAGCTGCGGGAGCGGCTGCGGGCGATGATCGACCCGGTGGGCCGCCCCCGCGGGATGATGGTGCTGTTCATGCTCACTCGGCGGCGCAGCGATCGCCCGGGAGTTCGCCGCTTCGAGGAATCGCGCCGCGCCGTCGACGAGATCCTGTTCGCCGAGATAGCTCGTCGCCGCGCGGACTCCGCGTTGGCCGATCGCGACGACGTGTTCTCGGCGCTGCTGTTGGCCGAAGACGAGCACGGCGAGCGGCTGTCAGACCAGGAGGTACGCGACGAGCTGATGACGTTGCTGCTGGCCGGCCACGAGACGACCGCGACCGGACTGGCGTGGACGTTCGACCTGCTGCTGCATCACCCGGCTGTCCACAAGCGAGCGCTCGAGGGCGACGACGCCTACCTCGACGCCGTCGTCAAGGAATCGCTGCGGATGCGCCCGGTGATCCCGGGCGTCGGGCGCGTGGTCTCGGGCGAGCCGCTCGCGCTCAACGGCTGGGTGATCCCGCCCGGAGTCGAGATCAACCCGTCGATCCGGATCATGCACCAGCGCGACGACCTGTATCCCGACGCGGCCGCGTTCCGTCCCGAGCGGTTCCTCGGCGCGGACGCCCCCGACACCTACACGTGGATCCCGTTCGGCGGCGGCACCCGCCGCTGCCTCGGCGCGAGCTTCGCCCAGATGGAGATGCGGATCGTCTTGCGGCGCGTGCTCGAGCGCTGCGCGCTGCGTGCCTCAGATCCCAAGCTCGACGAGGTCCAGTTCCGCGGGATCACGCAGGCCCCGCGCAACGGCGTCATGGTCACTCAGGACCGCGAGCCACGGGCCGGTTCGGGTCGGTGACCCACTCGCTCCACGAGCCCGGGTACAGCGCCGCCCGGTAGCCGGCGAGCTCGAGCGCCAGCACCTCGTGCGCGGCCGACACGCCCGACCCGCAGTAGGCGCCGAGCTCCACCTCGTCACCGGCACCGACCGCGCCGAACGCGTCGCGCAGCGCGGCGGGCTCGAGGAAGCGCCCGTCGCCGCCGACGTTGTCGGCGCTGGGACGGTTGTGCGCGCCGGGGATGTGGCCACCCACCGGATCCACCGGTTCATCGTCGCCGGCGAACCGCTCGGGCGCGCGGGCGTCCAGCAGCAGGCCCGTCTCAGCCAGCGCCGCAGCGCCGTCGGCGTCGAGCACGGGCATCCCGCCCGGCGCCGCCGCGAAGTCGCCGGGCGGCGGGGCCGGCATCGCGGTTTCGAGCTCATAGCCGGCGTCGGTCCAGGCGGAGATGCCGCCGTCCAGCACCGACACGCGCGGGTGGCCGAAGTAGCGCAGCACCCACCAGGCGCGCGCGGCGGCCATCGAGTTGGACTCGTCGTAGACGACCACGCCGCGGTCGCCCGATACCCCGGCCGCGCGCATGTCCGCGGTGAACGCGTCGGCGTCGGGGAGCGGGTGGCGGCCGCGCGGCCCCGGCGGTGCCGACAGCTCCTCGTCGAGGTCGACGAACACGGCGCCCGGGATGTGCCCACGGCCGTAGTCTTCGATCCCCGGCGGCCCGCCCAGCGTCCAGCGCACGTCCAGCAGCGCCGGGCGGTCCGGGCTCTGGAGCGCGGCACGCAGCTCGGCGGCGTCGATCAACGGGGAGCGCATGCCACCCTCAGCGCGGGTCGAGCGCGTAGTGGGCCAGCGACAGGTCGGTGAGCCACTCGACCGGCGCCTTGTCGTCGGTGTAGACCGTGCCGCCGGTCAGCGCCGGCGTCCAGCGCGACTGGACCGTGCCGGCCAGCGTGACCATGTCCGACCATCGGCCCGAGACCGCGGTGGTGAACATCCGCTCCGTCGACAGCGGCTCCGCGCTGGCGACGATGAGCGAGTTGGAATCGCCCACGGGGTCGCGCCCCAGATACGGGAACACCGACCTCGCGGTCGCCGACACGACCTTTTCGAGCTGATCCGATCCGGGAATGAAACCAACGTTGATGATCAGCACGCCGCCAGGTCGCAGATGCGCGCGCACCGATTCAAAGAACTCGCGCGTGACCAGGTAGAACGGAATGTAGGGCTGGCGGTAGGCGTCGAGGAAGATCGCGTCGTACTTGGCCTTGCTGGCCGCGAGCCACGGCCGCGCGTCGGCGGTGTACGTGTGCAGGTTCGGGCCGCGGAGCCCGAAGTAGCGCCGGCCGATCCGGGTCAGTTCGCCGTCGAGCTCGACCGCGTCGACACGAGTGGTCGGGAAGTAGTGGCCGTATGCGCGCGCAACCGTGCCGGCCGCGTCTCCGAGGATCGCGATCCGCTGCGGCACTCCGAGCCGGCCGGCCATCGGGAGCACCAGAAAGTCGTCCCAGTAGCCGCCGGTGAGGTAGCTGCCGGGCCGGTAGACCGAATGCACGGCGACGCCCTCGTTGAGCTGCAGCCAGCGTTCGCCGGTGGGAAACTGCACCACGCGCGCGTACTGATACTGAGTCTCGGTCGAGAAGATCACGCGCGCGCCGGGGACCGCCGCCCCGATTGCCGGGGGTGGCACCAGCAGCAGGCCCGCGATCACAGCCGGGACCGCGTACAGCGCGCGCGCTCCGGCGCCGGGTGCCGCCACCAGCGCGAGCGCGAGCGCGAACACCAGAAACGTGCGGTGGGTGCCGATCAGCGGGATCAGCAGCAGCGCCGAGGCGAACGTCCCCACCAGCGAACCGGTGGTTGAGATCGCGTACAGCCGGCCGGTGACCGTGCCGGCGTCGGTCACGCTCGCGAGCGCCAGCCGATTGGCGTACGGCGCCACCGTCCCCAGCAGCACCACCGGGACCGCGACCAGCACCAGCACCGCGCCCAGCGACGAGAAGAATCCGCCGACCGACAGCGATCCCAGCGCGCCGACCGACAGGCGCAGGAACGGGTCGGCCGCGAACGGGACGATCGCCAGCGCGACCGCGGCCAGCAGCACGATCAGGCACAGACCCCGCATGTCGCCCCGGCGGTCGGCGAGCTTGCCGCCGATCGCATAGCCGATCGACAGCGCGACGAGCACGGTGGCGATCGTGTTGGCCCAGATGATCGTCGACGCGCCGAAGTACGGGGCCAATAGCCTCGCCGCCGAGATCTCGGCGCCGAGACTGGCCGTACCGACAACGAACGCGATCGCGCGGATCGCGGCAATCGGCGGCTGCTGGCCCGGGCCCCCGCGGCGAGGGTGCAGGTGCGCGAGCGGATGCGCTCGCCGGCGGGGGTCAGCCTCGCGCCTGGTTGCGGTCATGCGTGCAAGTCACCCCCCGCCGGTGATTGAGCCAGCGGGCCATCTGGCGATCAAGCGTAGATGACGGCGATTGCGGACCCGCCGGGTGCCGGGCGACCGGCTGCGCGCCGGTGACCGGCGGTCTGTACCTTGCGCGCTGATGCTGCTCTACAACTCCCAGGTTTCGGGCAACTGCTACAAGGTCCGGCTGCTGTTCGCCCATCTCGGGATCGACTACGAGCGTGAGGAGCTCGATGTCGTCGACCGCTCCAACCGGCCGGATGTCCTGAGCGGTCTGAACCCCGCGCTGCGGGTGCCGACGCTGGTACTCGACGACGGGCGCGCGCTGGCCGAGTCCGACGCGATCCTGTTCTACTTCGCCGAGGGGACCGAGTACCTGCCCGAGGACGCATACGAGCGCGCGCAGGTGCTGCAGTGGATGTTCTTCGAGCAGTACAACCACGAGCCGAACATCGCGGTCGCGCGGTTTCGCCAGATGTTCGGGGTCGAGGTGTCCGACGGCGAGCGCGAGGCCAGGCAGCGCGGCGGCGAGGCGGCGCTGAACGCGATGGAGGACCACCTGGTCGACCACACGTTCCTGGTCGGCGAGCGCTATACGATCGCCGACATCGCGTTGTATGCCTACACGCACGTGGCGCCCGAGGGCGGGTTCGAGCTCGAGCCCTACCCGGCGATCGGGGCCTGGCTTCGCCGCGTCGCCACCCAGCCGGGCCACGTGCCGATCACGGCCTGAGCGGCCGGCCGTCCGATGGCGTCACTGACTTACCTCGAGCGTCCGTCATCCGGAGAGCCCGAGGGTCTGCTGGTGCTGCATCACGGCCGTGGCACAGACGAGCGCGACCTGCTGCCGCTGGCGGACGTGTTCGACGCCGACCGCCGGTTGCACGTCGTCACCCCCCGGGCGCCGCTGCGCCTGCAGGGGTCCCCGGGCTATCACTGGTATCTGGTCCCACGCGTCGGCTATCCCGATCCCGAGACGTTCGAGGCCGCACGGACGGCGCTGGGCCAGCTGCACGACGAGCTGTGGGAGCGGACCGGTGTCCCGCCCGAGCGGACCGTGCTCGGCGGCTTCTCGATGGGGACCGTGATGAGCTACGCCACCGCGCTCAGCGCGGATCGTCCGGCGCCTACGGCAGTCATGGCGCTGTCGGGGTTCGTGCCCACGGTCGAGGGCTGGGAGCCGCAGCTGGCCGGGCGCGAGACGATCAAGGTGCTGATCTCCCACGGCAGCCTGGACCCGGTGATCGGGGTCGACTTCGCCCGCAGCGCGCGCGACCAGCTGCTCGCCGCCGGATTCGACGTCGACTACCGCGAGTTCGAGGGCGGCCACAACATCGACCCGCGCGACATCCCGCGCGAGACCGACTGGCTGCACGCGGTCACGTCCGCGTGATCAGCACGGTGCCGCCGACGACCAGCAGCAGCCCGACGGTGCGGGCCGCATCGATGTCGACTCGATCCAGGCCGAACCAGCCCAGACGGTCGGCTAGCACCGCCATGATCAGCTGACCGGCGACCAGTAACGCCACCACGGCGCCGGCGCCCAGCGGTCGGACCGCGACGAGCGAGATCGATACCACCGCGGCACCGCCCAGCCCGCCAATCACGTGCGTCGGGCGGATCGAGCCGAGCCCCGACAGCCGCCCGGGGTGCCCGACCAGGAGCAGCAGCACGCCGATCACCGCCATCGAGATCGCGATGCTCACGAACGCCGCGCCGAAGTCGCCGACGTACTTGGACAGGGCGGCATTAGCGGGCGGCTGCAGGCCGACCAGCAGCCCGGCCGCCAGCGTCAGCACGATCGCCAGGGTTCGCGACATCTCGGGAAGATCGGTTCCCCGCCGGTTGGTCAGTTCCTCTGTCGGCCGGGCCGGCCGTCCCGTAGGCTCGCGGGCGCGATGCTGGCCACCGAGCTCGAGCTGCCGACGTTCGACTACACGGACGTGTCCCTGCGCGGTGATGCCTACCGCGAGGCGATGGCGGAGCTCGAGGGTCACGACGGCTGGCTGGCCGCGGGGCCGTTCGGCTACATCGTGCTCGACCGCGAGGCCGGGGAGTTCTTCCTGCGCACCAAGGAGGCGGAGTTCCCGGGGCTGATGCTCGCGAAGCTGTTCGGGATCGACGACGGGCCGCTGCACGAGGAGATCGTCAACAACATCATCAGCGTCAACGGCGACGACCACCGGCGGCTGCGAAATCTGGTCAACCCGGCGCTGGCGCCGCGGGCGGTGGAGCGCTACCGGCCCGCGATGCGGGGGTTCCTCGAGCAGCTGCTGGACGAGATCGGGGCCGGCGGCTCATGCGAGTTCATCGAGCAGTTCGCCAAGCCGTATCCGTCGCTGGTGATCGCCCATGTGATGGGCGCGCCGTTGAGCGACGCGCCGCGGCTGCACCACTGGTCGAACATGATCCAGCGCCAGTTCGACGCGACCAGCCTGACGAACGAGCGCGCGGAGATCGAGCGCGCAGTCGCAGAGTTCTACGCCTACGAGGACGAGCTGATCCCCGCTCGGCGCGCAGCGCCGGGCGACGACCTGATCTCGGCGCTGATCGTCGCCGAGGAGGCCGGCGACCGTCTCAGCGACGACGAGCTGCGCAACCTGATCCTGAACATCCTCGTCGGCGGCGTCGACACGAGCCAGAGCCAGCTCGCGCACGCGGTCCGGCTGCTGGCCGCAAACCCCGACCAGTGGCGGGCGCTACGTGAGGATCCCCGGGGGCTCGCGCTGGCAGCGGTCGACGAGGCGATCCGGTATGAGCCGATCACGCCGTTCACCGCTCGGATCCTGACCTCCGAGCTCGAGTATCGCGAGGTCACGTTCCCGGCGAACTCGATCGTGATGATCTCCGCCTGGCACGCCAACCGCGACGGGCCCGGCGACCGCTTCGACATCACCGCGAGCCGTAGCCGCGCCCGGGTGCTGACGTTCGGGGCCGGCATCCACTACTGCGTCGGGGCCAACCTGGCCCGCGCCGAGATGCAGGAGGCGCTGGCGTTCCTGGCCGAGCGGGTCGAGGCAATCGAGCTCGACGGCGAGCCCGAGTTCGGGACGCCGTCCGGGATCTACGGACTCGCAGTCGCTGCCGCTGCGAATGACGCTCGCCTAAGCGGTGGCCTTCCAGAGCGCGTCGTCGCCGATCGACTCGCGCACCGCCTTGCCCGAGGCGACCAGCTCGACCATCGCCGCCTCGGCCGAGGGACGGTCCGGGACGCCGTTGTTCGGGGTCAGCAGTTGCGCGACCTCCTGGGTGGTGAGGCCACCGGGGAAGCGGTCGAGCAGCGGCTCCGGGGTGTCGGGTGGGAGCTCGCGGTGCAGCGTCGGGTCGATGTTGGCAATCAGCACGTCGTAGGCCTCGACCGGCTGAAAGCCGCCGGCCACCAGCCGCGTGCCGTTGGACTGGAGCACCAGCGACGGGGCGGTGAACCGGACCGGGCCGTCGGAGGTCGAGGTCTTGCCCTGAAGCTCGGCGGCCGAGCCCTCCGCCTCGCGAGTCTCCTCGCGGTCGCCGCGGTAGGCCTCGGTGACCTCGGGCGCGTCGAGCATCGAGTAGACCTTCTCGGCATCGATCCCGTCGACGGGACGCAGCACCTCGCGCAGCTGCTCGTCGTCGTCGAGCAGCAGGCGGGTGTTGAAGTTCGCCAGCTGCAGCGCGCGGAACGCGTCCCACTCGCTGCCCGGGTTCAGGATCCGGGCAGCCACGACCGCGCGACAGGCGCGGGCGGTGGCGCTGACCCGATCCTTGGGGTTGGGCGTGAACGGCATCCCGTAGCGGCGGAAGCTGACCTGGCCGAGCGCTCCGCGCAATGGGGTGTAGCCGCGCTGCTCGTATTGCGAAGCCTTCTCGGTGAGCCCGATCAGCACCAGGCGCCAGTCGAGCTGGTCGCCGTAGCGCCACTCCAGCACCCGCAACGCCGGGCTCTCGGAGTAGGCCCAAGGGCACGCTGGATCACTGAACAGAGTGGCTGAGATAACCGGCACGACGCCTCCTGGAACGGTCAGCTGGTTGACGTCTCAAGTATATGCGAAAGGCGATCCACCAAGGCGACCTGGGCCGGGTTGAGCTTCTCGCGGGCCAGCTCGGGCGAAAACCATTCGGCCCGGTCGACCTCGGGGATCTCGAGCGTCTTGCCCGAGCGCGGCGGCCACTGCACCGTGACCGTGTTGCTGGTGATCGAGCTGACGTCGAGGTCGCCCTCGACCGCCCACCCGTGGACGACCTTGCCGCTCTTCTGACGGACCTCGCCGAGGTCCTGGACGGGGCCGTCCGGCGGTGCGATCCCGAGTTCCTCCTCGAACTCGCGGCGGGCCGCGGCCAGCGGGTCCTCGTCTGAGTCGTACTCGCCCTTGGGGATCGACCACGCTCCGGCGTCCCGCTTGGCCCACATCGGACCGCCCGGGTGCACGAGCAGCACCTCGAGCCCGCCGCCGCTGCCGCGGTGCACGAGCAGCCCCGCGCTGCGTCGCTTCGACGATGCCACCGGGGTTTAGTTCTTCCGGCCCGTGACCGCGAGCCCGATCCCGAGCCCGACCAGCATCACGCCGCCCAGTCCGGTTAGCCGCTCCAGCCGCCGGGTCGAGTTGCCCAGCCAGTTGCGCGCGGCCCCGGACGCGATCGCCCAGGTGCTGTCGGACAGCAGCGCGATCACCACACAGACCAGGCCCAGCAATGCCAGCTGCAACGTGACGTGGCCCTGCGTGCGATCGATGAACTGCGGAAGCACCGCGGTGAAGATGATCAGCCCCTTGGGGTTGGTGGCACCGACGTAGAACCCCTCGCGGGCGCTGCGACGCAGCGATCGCGGGGCGACCGCCGCGGCGTTGAAATCCGACAGCGACTTGCGGTCGCGGATCTTCTGGATCCCGAGAAACACCAGGTACGCCGCGCCGGCCAGCCGCACCACGTTGAACACCGCGTCCGAGCGCGCGACGATCGACCCGACTCCGATCGCCACCAGCACGAGCTGCAGCGCCATCCCGCTGGCGTTGCCGGCGACCGTGGCCAGCGCCGCCCGGCGGCCCAGCGCCACCCCGCGGCTGATCGTGAACAGGACGCTCGGCCCAGGGATCAGGATCAGCACGTAGACAGTGACCAGAAACTCCGCGAAGTGACGGGTCGGCATCGCCCCGGGACTTTACGCGCGGATCGGTACGCGCGGTTCAGTCGAGGGTCAGCTCGTACCCCTGATAGGTGAGCGGCGGGCCCCAGTCGGTCCGCTGGCGCTCCCACACGACCCGGAAGCCGTGCGAGGTGTAGATGTGGGCGGCGACCGTCAGCGGTTTGACCGTCTCCAGGCTCAGCCGGCGGATACCGCGGACGCGCGCCTCGACCATCAGCTCGTCGAACAGCGAGCGGCCGAGGCCAAGACCGCGCAGACTCGGGTCCAGCGCGAACCAACGCACCCGCCCGATTCCGCTGCCCTCGTCGGTCAGCGCCAGCGCGCCGAGCAGCGGGCCGCCGCAGTCGACGAGCCACACTGCGCCCGCGCGCGCCGGCCATCCCGAAGCGATCGCGCGGTCGACGTCGTCGTCCACCGTCTCGCAGAAGCGGTCGTTGAAACCGTGCTCGGTCATGTACACACGGCGGTGGAGTTCCCCGATCGCGGGCCCGTCGCCGTCGCGCAACGTCCGTCGGATCGTGATCTGGTCGATGGAGGGCCTCTCGATCGTGCTCATGGACCGAAGTGTCGCCGTCCGGATTCATCTGTGCAACACAGATATGTGAACGGACTGATCTGGATATAAGATTGATCGCCGTGGAGCTGCGGCAACTGCGGTACTTCGAAGCGGTCGTCCGCCACCGCCACTTCACGAATGCCGCGGACGAACTGCAGGTCGCCCAGTCGGCGCTGTCGCATCAGGTCCGCAGGCTCGAGCAGGAGCTCGGCACCGAGCTGTTGCGGCGGACCACCCGCTCGGTGGCGCCCACGCAGGCCGGGGAGCTGGTTGCGGCCCGCGCTCGGACGGTGCTGGCGGAGACGTCCGCACTCAAAGGCGAGCTCGACGAGCTTCGGGGCCTGACCCGCGGCCACGTCGCTGTCGGGGCGATGCTGTTTGGCGGCGAGCTCGACATCCCGGCGATCCTGGCGCGGTTCACGACCAGCTATCCCGAGGTCGAGATACGCCTGCGGGACGGGATCGCGGGACGGTTCCTGGAGATGCTCCGAGAGGGGAGCCTCGATGTGGCGTTCGCGCTCGAGGCCGAGCCGGCAGAGGGAGTGCAGCGGCTGGAGCTGTCCAGCGAAGAGCTGGTGGTCGCGGTCAGCCCCGACCATCCGCTGGCCGGGACCCGGCCGCTGTCGATCGAGGCGCTCGAGGGGACCCGGCTGATCGCCTTCCAACGGGGCTCGTCGACTCGGCAACTGATCGACGACGCCCTGACCGCGGCTCATGTCGAGCACCAGATCGCGTTCGAGGCGAGCGACCTGGCGCTGCTGCGGTCGTTGGTGGCGGGTGGACTCGGGGTCGCGATCTTCCCCCGCTCGTTCCTCGAGCGGCCCGGACCCGAGGTGTGCTTTCGGCCGCTGCACCCGGCACCGCGAATGACGGTCGCGCTGTGGTGGGTTGGCGGCCGCAGGCTGTCGCCGGCGGCGCAGGCGTTCGTGGACTTCGTCGCCGCCCAGCGCGCGGCCTGAGGTCCGTCGCATACCACCCCGGGGGCGGGTCGTGGCTACGCTGGAGCACTTCGGACGTGACCAGATCAAAAGGCAGGTAGCTGGTGGACGAGATCACGATGACCGCGCAGGAGCTCGAGACAATCCGCAAGGAGGTCGCAGAGCTCGAGACCGTGGGGCGCCGGCAGATGGCGGCGCGAATCAAGACCGCGCGCGAGTGGGGGGATCTGAAGGAGAACGCGGAGTACCACGCGGCCAAGGAGGATCAGGGCCACCTGGAGACCCGTATCGCCCGCCTGCGCGGGCGGATCCGAAGCGCGACCGTGGTGGAGGTCGACCGGTCATCCGGAGTGGCGCAGCACGGCTCGACCGTGGCCTACACCGATGACACCGGTCGCTCGCGCACGGTCACGATCGTCTCGCCCAACGATGCGCAGCCGACGGACGGGTTGCTGTCGGTCGCCTCCCCGGTGGCCAAGGCGCTGCTCGACCACCGGGTTGGCGACGCGGTCGAGGTGGAGACGCCCGCGGGCGTCCGCACTCTGACTATCGACTCGATCGGCTAAGGGGCGCGGTGTCAGGCCGCGACCGGCTCGCGGTCGGCGACTGTCGGCGACGTCCAGCTCCTCGGGCGCGGGCGCCGGCCGGAGCATCAGCACGGCCACCAACGCCGCGACGATGCAGATCGCCGCGCCGATCTGGAAGGCGACCGTGAACCCGTTGCTGAGTGCCTGAGCCCCGCTGATCCCGCCGGTGAGGTGCGAGTTCGAGGTTGCGATCGTGCTGAGCACGGCCAGTCCGAGCGCGCCGCCGATCAGCCGCGAGGTGTTCAGCAGCCCCGAGGCGAGCCCTGCCTGGTGGCGTGGGACGCCCTGGGTGGCCGCGATCGTCGAGGGCACCAGCCCGAGGCCCATGCCGAGGCCCGACAGCACGCCGCCGGGGAGCACGATCGACACATAGCTGCCGCCGGGCTTGACCGCGGTCAGGATCGCCAGGCCGGCAGCCGCCAGCAGCATCCCGGCGGTCACCACCGGGCGCACTCCGAACCGGGCCACCAGCCTCGGCGCTTGCGATGAGGCTATGAACACCGCCAGCGTGATCGGGAGGAACGAGAGCCCGGCCTCCAGCGCGTCCTGACCCAGCACCTGCTGCAGGTACAGGGTCACGAAGAAGAACATCGAAAACAGCGCCGAGTACATCAGCACCACCACGAGGTTCGCCGCACGCAGCGTCGACAGTTTGAAGATCGACAGTGGCACCAGCGGCGCCTCGGACACCCGTGCCTCCACGTAGGCGAACGCGGCCAGCAGGCCGACCGCCGCGGCCAGCGGGATCAGTACGCCGGGCGAGCTCCAGCCGAGCGTGTCGGTGCGCACGATCCCGTACGTCAGCCCGACCAGGCCTCCGGTGACCAGCAACGCTCCGGCCACGTCGAAGTGCCGCGGGCCGACCCGGCGGATGTCGGCCGGCAGGGTGCGCAGGCCGACCGCGATCACGATCGCTCCCAGCGGCACGTTGATCGCGAAGATCGCGGGCCAGCCGAGCGTCTGGGTGAGGACGCCGCCCAGCAGCGCGCCCGACGAGGCACCGAGCCCGCCGACCGCCGCCCACAGACCCAGGCCGCGGTTGCGCTCCGGCCCTTCGGGCAGCGCCGAGGTGATGATCGAGAGCGTGGCCGGAGCCACGATCGCGCCGCCGAAGCCCTGAAGCGCGCGGGCGGCGATCAGCAGCGTGCGCGAGTCAGCGATCGCGCACGCGAGCGACGACAGGGTGAACAGCGCCACCCCGACCAGGAACACGCGCCGGCGTCCCAGCAGGTCGGCCGATCGGCCTCCCAGCATCAGGAATCCGGCGAACGTGAGCGTGTAGGCGTTGACCACCCACTGCAGGCCTGCGGTCGAGAAGTGCAGACCGTCGCGCATCGACGGGAGCGCTACGTTGACCACGGCGACGTCGAGGATCACCATGAAGTTCGCGAGCAGAACTACGAACAGCAGCGCCCCGGTTGAGGAGGCGCGACGCGCCTGGACAAACGAGGCGCCACGGTTTCTGAGGGAGAGTGTTGCGTTCACGAGAGGTAGTGTGCGACAATTCTTATCCAGGTACAAGAGAGTGATTTATCCTGGTAGTAGACATCACCCCCAAAGGATCCGAGGCCATGCCTGAGACGAATCCGAACGGCTCGTCGGCGATTGGCGGCGGCCGTCACGAAGAGAACGGGAACGGCACCCGCAGACGTGAGGAACTGGCGGATTTCCTGCGCCAGCGCCGGGCCAGCATTCAGCCCGAGGACGTCGGCCTACCCAGCGGCGGACGCCGGCGGACACCCGGTCTGCGCCGTGAGGAGGTAGCTCAGCTGGCCGGCGTGGGCACCACCTGGTACACGTGGCTCGAGCAGGGCCGCGACGTGCGCGCGTCGCTGGACGTGTTCGAAGCGATCGCGCGCGCGTTGCGCCTGACGCCGGCGGAGCGCACCCACCTGATCCTGCTCGGCCGCGGCGAAGAGGCACCGGCCTGCAAGCCGCCCGACGAGCACGTCTCCCCCACGGTGCGGCGGTTGATTCAGAACCTCGGCCCGAACCCGGCGATGGTGATCGGCCGCCGGTGGGACTACCTGGCCTGGAACCGCGCAGCCTCCGCGCTGTTCGGCGACTTCGGAATGCTCCCGCTCGAGGCCCGCAACCACCTGTGGCAGATGTTCATGAATCCAATCCGCCGCGAGATGCTCCCCGACTGGCATGAGACCGCCCGGCTCGCCACCGCCAGGTTCCGGGCCGACAGCGCCCGGCATATCGGCGACCCGTCGTTCGAGGAGCTGATCCAGGCGCTGCGCTCCTCCAGCCAGGAGTTCTGCCGGGCCTGGAAGCGCCACGAGGTCGCCCGCGCCGGTGAGGGCCGCAAGGTGATCCATCACCCGATTGCCGGCACGCTCGAGTTCGAGCACGCCGTCTTCTATCCGGTCGAGGCCTCCGAGCAGCGCCTCACGCTGTACTCGCCGATCCCCGACACGGACACCGCCGAGAAGCTGGCCGAGCTGCTCGAGCGCGACCCCGAGGACCTGCTGATCCCGGTTGCGGCATAGCGTCTGGCGGGCTCGGACCGCGGACCCCAGACGTCGCGACGTGTAGAACGTCCCACTCGACCCGCCGGCGCGGGACCGTGGGACGTTAGTCACGCCCCACGTGACGAACGTCCCACCCTGGGCCGAGATGCGGCCGAATGGGACGTTGAGCATGCCCGGCGATCCGCCCGCTCCACCTCGGGCACGTCGCGACGCCTCACGAGCCACGTGTCAGGGTTTTTTCAGTCTTGCCGTCCACAATGCCCCGCGCAGGGGCTCCGAGAGCCGTTTGAACCGCGGACGGAGGTAACCGCCGGATGAGATCGCTTGCCAGATGGTGCTTCACACACCGCCGACTAGTGGTGCTCGCATGGATCGCCGCATTGGTCGGCGTGACCGCGATCCACTCCGCCGTCGGCAGTTCATACACCGACAACTTCAGCCTGCCCCACACGCAGAGCTTCGACGCCGTACGGCTGCTGCAGCGCAACGCTCCGAAGGTCTCGGGCGACGTCGACCAGATCGTGATCGCCGTCAACAACGGGAAGGTCACCGACGCACCCGTCCAGGCCAAGACCCAGCAGCTGCTGTCCAGGATCGAGCAGATGCCGCACGTGGCGTCGGTCGCCTCGCCGTTGCACGCCTCGGCGAAGTCGCAGATCTCGCCCTCGGGCCAGATCGCGTTCGCCAACGTCACGTTCGACCAGCAGGCCAGCAAGATCTCCACTCCCGAGGCCAAGACGTTCGTCAAGAACGTCACCTCTGCGTCCAGCGACGGGATCGAGTTCGAGGCCGGCGGTCAGGTCGCTCGGGGCGGCAACGCCAGCAACGAGGGAACCGGCCTGGCGTTCGGCTTCATCGCGGCGGCCATCGTGCTGTTCCTGGTATTCGGATCGCTGCTGGCGACCGCGCTGCCGCTGCTCACCGCCGGTCTGGCGCTCGGCACCGGCGTCGGCGTCGTCGGACTGCTTTCGCACGTGTTCGACATGGCCTCGTTCTCGAGCGAGCTCGCGCTGCTGATCGGACTGGGAGTCGGCGTCGACTACGCGCTGTTCATCGTCACCCGCTACAAGCAGGCGCTGTTGCGCGGCCTGTCGGGCGAGGACGCCGTCGTCGAGGCGATGGACACGTCCGGGCGCGCGGTCCTGTTTGCGGGCGTGATCGTGTGCATCGCGATGCTGGGGATGTTCGCGCTCGGCGTGAGCTTCCTCTACGGCGTTGCGGTCGCCGCGGCGATCGCGGTCGCGTTCACGGTGATCGCCTCGATGACGCTGCTGCCGGCGACGCTCGGGTTCTTCGGGCGCCTCGTGCTGCGCCGCCGCGAGCGCCGCACGCTGCGCGAGGGCACGCACAGGACCAGCGACGAGTCCGACGGCTGGGCCCGGTGGGCCGGCTGGATGTCCAAGCGCCCGGCGGTGTTCGCCGCGATCGCGGCGGCCGTGATGATCATCCTGGCAATCCCGTTCTTCTCGATGCGCCTGGGCTCAGCCGACTCCGGCAGCGATCCGGCGAACACCACCACCCGCAAGGCCTATGACCTGCTCGCCAAGGGCTTCGGGCCGGGCTACAACGGTCCGCTGCAGTTGGTGGCCGAGGTCGACTCGGCCTCGCAGCGAGCCACCTTCCAGCGGGTCGTCACCGCCGTCCGCGACACGCCCGGCGTCGTCGGCGGCCAGCCTGCGAAGTTCATCGCGGGCGCCAACGGCCGGCCCGACGTGGCGATCGCCAACGTCTACCCCAAGGGCTCGCCGCAGGACAAGTCGACGTCGGACCTGCTGCACAAGGTGCGAGATCAGGTCGTGCCGTCGGTCGCCCGCGGCACCGGCGTGACCGTTCTCGTCGGCGGCCAGACCGCGATCTTCGACGACTTCAGCCACATCCTGGCCAGCAAGCTGCCGCTGTTCATCGGCATCGTCGTGCTGCTCAGCTTCCTGCTGCTGATGGCGGTGTTCCGCAGCATCGCGATCCCGGCCACGGCCGCGGTCATGAACATGCTGTCGGCTGGCGCGGCGTTCGGTCTGGTCACCGCGATCTTCCAGAACGGTTGGGGCGCCTCGCTGCTGGGCGTCGACAAGACCGGTCCGATCGAGGCGTTCCTGCCCGTGCTGATGTTCCCGATCCTGTTCGGGCTGTCGATGGACTACAACGTGTTCCTGGTCAGCCGGATCTTCGAGGAGTGGCACCGCCGGCGCGACAACATGCAGGCGGTCACCCACGGCCTCGCCGCGACCGGGCCGACGATCTCAGCGGCCGCGGCGATCATGGTGCTCGTGTTCGGGGCGTTCGTGCTCGGGGGCGAGCGCGTGATCAAGCTGTTCGGGATCGGCCTCGGCGGCGCTGTGCTGATCGACGCCGCGATCGTGCGGGCGATCCTCGTGCCGGCGGTGATGATGATCCTCGGCGACCTGAACTGGAAGCTGCCGCGCTTCCTGGGTCGCTGGCTCCCGCAGCTGAACATCGAGGGCGCGGCCGCCCGACGATCGTCACGGGACGATCGCGCTGGCGAGGCGATCCCAGAGCCCGCCGCGAGCTGATGGCGGCCGCGCCGATGATCGCGGGACAATCCTCCCTGACAGCCGCTTCCGGAAGTCAGAGAGGAAACCCAGGTGATCATCGACTGCGCCCACTACGTCGACGGCAAGCGCCAGCAAGACGGGCGCATGGATCTCGAACGCGCCGAGCAGGTGTGCGAGGCCGGCAACGACGGATTCGTGTGGATCGGTCTGTTCGAGCCCAGCCACGAGGAGCTGGCCGACGTCCAGCGGCGGTTCGGGCTTCACGACCTCGCCGTCGAGGACGCGCAGACGTTGCACCTGCGGCCCAAGGTCGAGCAGTACGACGCTGGCGCCCAGTCGTTTGTGGTCCTGCGCACCGCCCGCTACGACGAGGAAACCGAGGAGGTCGACTTCGGCGAGGTCAGCGTGTTCCTCGGCCGCTCGTTCGTGATCGCCGTCCGGCAGGGCCAGGCCAGCGAACTGCGGGGCGCCCGGACGCGGCTCGAGGAGCGGCCCGATCTGCTCACCGAGGGCCCCGCCTCCGCGCTGTGGGCGATCATGGACAAGATCATCGACGACTACGCCCCGGTCGTGCAGTGCCTGGAGCGAGACGTCGAGGAGCTCGAGGAGCAGGTGTTCAAGGGCTCGGTGGCGCCAAGCGAGCGGATCTACAAGCTGCGACGCGAGGCGACCGAGTTCCACCGCGCGGTGCGCCCGCTGCTGGCCCCGCTGGACGCGATCACCCGTGGCACCCAGCTGCGCCAGGTCAGCAAGAAGCTCCGACCGTTCTTTCGCGACGTCAACGATCACCTGACGCTCGCCGAAGAGGACATCAGCGCGCAGCGCGAAGCGTTGGCGACGATGCTGCAGTCAAACCTTGCGGTGATCTCGCTGCAGCAGAACGACATCGCAGTCCGTCAGAACGAGACCAGCAAGCAGCTGACCGTGATCGCCACCGTGTTCCTGCCGCTGACGTTCATCACCGGGTTCTTCGGGATGAACTTCAAGTGGCTCACCGATCACATCGACTCGGCTCTGGTGTTCGTGATCTATGGCGTCGGCAGCCTGGTGGTGTCACTGGGCCTGCTGTGGTTCTTCATCAAGCGCAACCGCTGGTTCGCGGACGCCAGCGAGGAGCACTAGCGAAGCTCTATCCGTTGCCCCGGCGACACCGGGCGCAAGCGTTCGCTCAGGCCGGCCCCGGCGAACGCGCGCTCGACGTCGGCGGCGCTGGAGGTGAAGTGCGCCCACCCGTCCTGGTGGATCGGCGCGATCGGCGCGGACCCCAGCGCGCGCGCCGCCTCGACGGCGGCGTCGGCAGTCAGCGTCAGCTTCGCGTCGCCCCACGCCTCGGCGACGCCGGCGCCCCCGATGAACAGCACCACGAGATCGAACGGACCCTCGGCAGCGACGATCTCGCGCACCACCTCCACCGACGCGTTGTCGCCGCTGATGTACATCGTCGGCAGGCCGTCGCCGCGAAGCACGAACCCGATGACCGGACCGTTGAGCGCAGCCACCTCGGGCGGACCGTGGTCAGCGCGGACTGCCGTGACCGCCACATCCGAACCGCTGTCGCGTTGGAGCGTCACGGAGTCACCGGGCTCGAGTCCGGTCACATTCGCGTCCAGCCGGTCGGCGCCGGCGCTCGTGGTCAGCACCCGTCCGGCCCGCGACAGCATCTCGCGGCCGGAGTTGTCGAGGTTGTCGGAGTGGTGGTCGTGCGAGATCAGCACGACGTCGACCGGCAGCACGTCGTCGAGCGCGACCGCCGGACCGACCAGCTTGTGGAGCACGACCGGCGTGCCGGGCCGAGGGTAGTCGCCGGGCGGGTCGAACGTCGGATCGGTCAGTATCCGGAGGCCGCCGTAGGTGATCAGCGCGGTCGGCCCGCCCACCAGCTGCAGCGTCGGCACCTCGGTCACGCGCGACAGCCTATCGGCCGCCCCGGGACGCGATCTTCAGATCCTCTTAGGCACTCTTCACTGTTCTCTCGCACGCGCGTGGTGGACTATCTGCCATGACCACTCAAGCGCCAACCAAACTCTCCAACCTGGCAACGTTGCTGCTCCCGGCGCACGAGGACGACACCGCCCGGTTCGAGGCGGCATCGGGGGACGCGATCCGCGACTCGCTGCCGCTGCTCGACCATCGGGCTCGCGCCCGGGCGGTGCCAGAACGGATGGCCTCGCGAGGGCACTACCTCGCGCTGTCCGACGGTGAGGAGACGCGGCTGATCAAGCTGCGCTCGAACATCACCCACATCGGTCGCGGTCTCACCGCCGACCTCCGCTTCGAGGATCAGCGAGTGTCACGGACGCACGCGATCATCGTGTTCCACGGCCGCTTCGCGCGGCTGCTCGACAACCGCAGCACCGGCGGTACGTTCGTCAACGGACGCCGCATGGTCGCGGGCAACATCCAGCACGGCGACGTGATCCAGGTCGGTCCCGCCGTGATGCAGTTCGTCGAGGTACCGTGACCCCGCGGCGGCGCTGTGTCAGCCCTCGACCGGTTCCTCGGTCACGTCACGGGCGACGAGCGCCGCGTACAGCCCGTTGCGCTCCAGCAGGTCCTCGTGGGTCCCGCGCTCAGCTATGTGACCCCGGTCGAGTACGACGATCTGATCCGCGTCGCGAACGGTGGAGAGGCGATGGGCGATGGTGATCGTGGTGCGTCCCTCCGCGAGCCGTTCCAGCTCGGCCTGAAGCGCGGCCTCGGTCTGCGTGTCGAGTGAGCTGGTGGCCTCGTCGAGCACCAGCACCGGCGGGTTGCGCAGGATCGTTCGCGCGATCGCCATCCGCTGCTTCTCACCTCCCGAGAAGCGATAGCCCCGCTCCCCGACGATCGTGTCGTAGCCATCGGGCAGCGAGGCGATCAGGTCCGAGATCCGCGCCGTCCGGACGGCCTCGTCGATCTCCTCGTCGGTCGCATCGGGACGGGCGAACCGGAGGTTCTCCCGCACGCTGGCATGAAACAGGTAGGTCTCCTGCGAGACCACGCCGACGGTCGCGGCCAGCGACTCGAGACTCGCATCGCGCACATCGACGCCGTCGACCGTGACCCGCCCCTGCTGGGGCTCGTACAGCCGGGCGACCAGATAGCCGAGGGTCGTCTTGCCCGCTCCGGTCTCCCCGACGATCGCGGTGCGAGTGCCCGCAGGCACCACCAGGTTGATGTCGTCGAGCGTCCACGGTCCGTCACGCTCGCCCTCGTAGCGGAACGAGACGTCTTCGAAGCGGACCTCACCGAGCACCTCGTCGGAGCGCAGCGCCACCGGCTCGGAGGACTCGACGATGTCGACGGGCAGGTCGAGGTACTCGAAGATCCGGTCAAACAGCGCCAGCGACGCCTCGACGTCGGCGCCGGTCGAGAGCAGGCTCTGGATCGGGAACAGCAACCGGATCTGAAGCTGCGTGAACGCGACCACGGTCCCGATCGAGATCGCGGTGTGGCCGTGCACGAAGCTCTGGCCCGCGATCCAGTAGACCAGCGCCGGCTGGATCGCGAACACCATCTGGATCGTCGACATCAGCCAGCGGCCGGCCATCCGGGAGCGCACCTCGATGTCGGCGATGTCGCGCGAATCGTCGGTGAAGCGCTGCGCCAGGTCGCGCCCGCGGCCCATCGTCTTGCCGAGCATGATCCCCGACACCGACAGCGACTCGGCCACCAGCGCCGACAGGTCGGCCAGCCGGCTCTGGCGCTCGGTGGTGATCCGGCGGCGGATCTGCCCGACCTTCCGGGTGAGCAGCACGAACGCGGGGACGAACACCAGCGAGATCGCCGCCAGGCGCCAGTCCAGCAGGACCATCGCGACGATCGTCGCGATCACCGTGGTGACGTTCGACGCGATCGAGGTGGCAGTCGTGGTGACCACACTGTCGATCCCGCCGATGTCGTTGGCGATCCGCGACTGGACCTCGCCGGTCCGGGTGCGGGTGAAGAACGCGAGTGACATCCGCTGCAGATGCCGGTACACGGCCGTCCGGAGGTCGTGCATCACGCGCTGGCCGATCACGTTTGAGATGTACGTCTGCCACACGGTGATCGCCGCGGTCACGATCGCGATCGCGATCATCCCGAGCACGAGCTCGGTCAGCAGCGTGCCGTTTCGATCCGGCAGCGCGGTGTCGAGCACCGCTCGCAGCAGGAACGGCGAGATCATCCCGAGCCCGGCCGAGATCACGATCAGCGCGATCACGGCCGCCAGCCGCACCTTGTACGGGGCGAACAGCGCGACGATGCGGTGGGTGTCGCGCTTGCGCTCGGGGTCGAGCAGCGGCGGCTGATCGCGCCGGCCGGGCCGCTGGCCGCGCATCCCGTCGCCGCCCGATGCGGCGCGCATCCCGTGTGACTCTCTGAACGCGTTCATCTACATCCATGATGACGCACCGGTGGCGGCTTTCCGGAAGGCCATCGCCGGGCCCGCCGCGATGTTTTTCACCGACGCGCGCTACGTCGGCGTATCGTTGGCCTGTGAGCGCGACGGCGGGAACCGTGCTGCGGCCCAACGTGGGGCAGGCCAACGTCGCCGCGCTGCGGGACGCCTACACGAAGATGCAGGCGCTGTCGGGGACCGACAACCGCAGCTGGATCTACTGGGCGGAGTATCACGGCTTCAACCGCTTTGACTGCTGGCACCACGCCCGCACCGGCCCCAACGATCAGGGCTTCTCCTACGACCTGTTCCTCCCCTGGCACCGCGCCTACCTGGTCGGTTGGGATCACGTCACCCGCGAGCAGAACTCGGCTGCGATCCTGCCGTGGTGGGACTGGACCTCGTCGGCCTCGCACACGGTCGGGGTCCCGCAGGCGTACTCGGTGGCTCGGGTCAACGGCAAGCAGAACCCGCTGGCGTCGGGTCCGACGCCGAACATGCCCGGAGACCGCGCACGCCGCACCCGACGGTTCCCCGGCAGCCCGGGTGACCTGCCGGCGATGAACCAGAACACGCCCGCCAACCCGTCGATCGAATCGCTGCTGAACCTGAGCAGCTTCGTCGACTTCTCAAACCAGGTCCAGGACGTCCACGACTTCATCCACGGCTGGGCCGGCGGTACCAACCCCCGCAACCCCAACCAGGGTGGCGACATGGGAAACATCGGCGTGGCCGCGTTCGATCCGCTGTTCTGGGCTCACCACGCGATGATCGACCGCCTCTGGTATCTGTGGCAGCTGCGCCACGGGGTGAACAACATCCCGCCGAACTACCTCAACCGGGTGCTGGCCCCGTTCCCCTACACGGTGTCGCAGGTGCTCGACGTCCACAGCCTCGGCTACGACTATGCGAGCTCGAGCTCGACCACGAGCGCGCCGGGAGGGCACTAGCCGATGCCAAAGAAGATCAGCCCGCCCCCGCTCTCGACCGCCGAGCTCGATGGTGAGTTCTACCGGGCCGACATCGAGGTCCACGGGATCGAGCACGGCGGCGCCACCTACCAGGCGCGGATCTTCCTCAACAACCCTCGGGCCACCGAGCGAACCGCGATGACCGCCGACACCGGATTCGCCGGCACGTTCCACATCTTCGGCCACGGCGGCTGTCTGGGCGACCCCGGCCACTGCGACGTCGTGCCGCGGGGCCCACACGACCCGCGACCGGCACATCCGTTGACGCCGGCCATCAAGATCATCACCGCTACGGACGCGATCCGACGGGCGATGCAGGCTGGCGACGACATCAGGGTCACAATCGTGCCGGTGATCATGAGCACCACCCCGGCGGTCGGACGGCCCGACGACGTGCTCAAGTTCGAGCACGTCGTGATCGTCACCTACCGCTAGCAACGCCGGTCGAGGCGCGCTGAGCGGGCCGCCGGCGGGCGACCCGATCGACGGCGAGCGCCGTGACGACCGCGCCCAGTAAAAACGATGCCGCGCTGACCCCCATCGCCAGATGCAGCCCGGACACGAACGTGCTGCCGGCAAGCAGCGTGCCCAGCAGTGCGACGCCGATCGCGCCGCCGGCCTGGCGAGCCGCGTTGAGCACGCCCGAGGCGATCCCGGCGCGCTCCGCCGGCGCGGCCTCGATCGTGGCCGCCGTGGCCGCGGGCATCGTGAACGCCATCCCGAAGCCCGCTGCGATCAGACCCGGAACCAGGAGCTCGTACGGGGTCGATCCGCCGGCGACAGTCAGCGCGGCAAAGCCGGCGGTCCCGATCAGCAGCCCGACGAGCATCGGCACCCGTGGCCCGGTCCGGCTGGTCAGCCGTCCCGACAGCACCGAGGACAGCGCCACGAACACGCCCTCGGGCAGCAGTGCCAGCCCGGTCTCGAGCGCGGAGAAGCCACGCACGCTCTGGAAGTACAGGCTCATCGCGAACAGCTGACCGTAGAACCCGAGGTTGATCGCCAGGCCGACGAACGTGGCGCCGGAGAACGTGCGGTTCGAGAACAGCTGCAGCGGAAGCATCGGGTTGCGGGCGCCGCGCTCGACAGCGATGAACCCGACCAACGCCGGGACGAACCCGATCAGTCCGATCAGCGCCAGCGGCGATCCCCACCCCGACGAGCCGCCCTCGATCAGGCCGAGAGTGAGCAGCGTCAGCGTTAGCACGCCGAGCACCTGACCGGGAGGGTCGAGCCCGGCGTCGGAGCGCTCGCCGGCCCTGGGCAGGTGGCGATAGCTCAGCCACATCGCCAGCAGCCCGACCGGCAGGTTGACGAGGAACACCGCGCGCCAGTTGGCGATCGACACCAGCACCCCGCCGAGGATCGGTCCGGACGCGGCCGCGATCCCGGCCACCCCGCCCCAGGCTCCGACGGCCCGAGCTCGCTCGGCGGTGTCCTGATAGGCGGCCCGCAGCAACGCCAGCGAGCTCGGGACCATCAGCGCCGCGCCGAGCCCCTGGGCCACGCGCGCGCCGACCAGGACCGGGACCGACGGGGCCAGCGCGCAGGCCGCCGAGGCGGCCGTGAACAGCCCGAGGCCGGTGTCGAGCACCTTGCGTGAGCCGATCAGGTCGCCGATCGATCCGGCCGACAGGAGCAGGCCGGCGAACACCACGGTGTACGCGTCGATCACCCACTGCAGGCCGCCCACGCCGCCACCGAGGTCGCGGCCGATCGACGGCAGCGCGACGTTCACGATCGTCGCGTCGAGGATCACCATGAAGTAGCCAAGGCAGATGGCGAGCAGCGGAAGGTGTCTGCGCATGTCTCCTAGTGTTGCCCCGAAACGCTTCGTCGGGAAACGAATTGTCCCCGCGCTACGCTGAGAGCATGAATGGAGATGCCGATATCGCCCGTGTCGGCGCGTTGGTCGCCGATCCGGCCCGCGCCCGGGTGTTGATGGCTCTGGGCGACGGCCGCGCGCTGCCCGCGACGGTGCTGGCCGACGAGGCCGGCGTGGGCGCCTCCACCACCAGCGCGCACCTTTCCAAGCTCGTCAAGGGCGGCCTGCTCAGCGTCGAACGTCACGGCCGCCACCGTTACTTCCGCCTGGCGGGCCCCGAAGTCGCAGATCTGCTCGAGGCGCTCGCGAGGCTATCGCCGTCGGCGCCGGTGCGCTCGCTGCGCCAGGGGACCAACGCGCAGGCGGTCAGGCACGCGCGTACGTGCTACGACCATCTCGCCGGCATGCTCGGCACCGAGCTGATGTCCTCGCTGCTCGAGCGCGAGCTGCTGCTCGGCGGCGACGGCGTGTTCGACCTCGGCGCCGCGCAGGACGACAGGCTGGCCGCGCCTGGCTTCGACCTGGACTACACGCTGACGCCGCGCGGCGTCGAGGAGCTGCGGGCGTTCGGGATCGACTTCGATGCGCTACCGCGGCGGAGGCCGCTGATCCGCTACTGCGTCGACTGGAGCGAGCAGCGCCATCACCTCGCGGGCTCACTCGGAGCGGCGATCGCGGAGCGGATGTTCGAGCTCGACTGGTTAGAGCGGGCACCGCGCAGCCGGGCCGTGCACATCACCGACGACGGCGCGACTGGCCTCGCGCAGTCGTTCGGGATCGAACTGCACTAGCGCCGCTGGTGGAGAATCAACTCGGACAGCGGCTCAGGCGCCGGCGCCGGCCGGCTGGGGCAACCGACGGTCGTCCGCTCCGGGGCCCCGGACCGGGACCACGTCCCAGGCCTCGAGCTCGTCCCCGCAACGGGCGCAGCGCCGGCGGTCGTTGACCTCGCCACCGCAGTCCTTGTGCACCAGCAGCGTCGGCGGGCCGTTCGGGGCCGCGTACCGGTCGCCCCACTTCATCAGCGCCACGATCACCGGCCACAGGTCGACGCCCTTTCGCGAGAGCCGGTACTCGTAGCGCAGCGGCCGCTCCTGATAGGCAACGCGGCGCATGAGCCCACCCTCGGTGAGCCGCTCCAGGCGCGACTGCAGCACGTTGCGGGCGATTCCGAGACGGGACTGGAACTCGTCGAAGCGGCGGGTGCCGAGGAACGCCTCGCGCAGGATCAGCAGGCTCCACCGCTCGCCGACGAACTCGAGCGTGCGCGCGATCGAGCAGTTCTGTTCGTCGTAGTCGGCGCGGAGCACGATTTCATCGTAGCCAGGAAGGTTGCATCAAGCAACTCTGGCTTGGCGGCGGCGGTGCGTCTAGGCGGCGAGCTCGCCGTGCGGGGCCGGGCGAGACTCGGACCGGCCGCCGCCGACGACGGCCTTGAGCTGCGGAACCCGCAGTGCCAAGCTGCGCCGCAGCGCGACGAAATTCGCGGTGCCGCCGATCGTCGGCACCCACAGCGCGATCGCGTGGTAGAGGACCACTGCTGCGGCGGTCGGTGCCGCCGGAAGTCCGTACAGCACCAGCGCTCCGAGGAGGCCGCCTTCGAGCGCTCCGATTCCGCCGGGCACCGGGATCAGGTTGGACAGGTAACCGACCTGGTAGCCGACCAGCAGCGCCAGCACCGGTGGCCGATCGCCGACGGCCCGCAGGCATGCCCACAGCACCGCGACGTCGAACAGCAGGTAGCTGACCGAGCCGAGCACGCGCCAGTTACGCTGGAACGCGACCCGCTCGGTGTCGACAACCCACGAGCCGACCCGCCGGGCGAACGACCCGAACCTGCCGGCGTCCGGGCCGAGACGGACTGCCAGCGCGGGCAGCGCCAGGAAGAAGCCCATCAGGAGCGCGACCCCGGCCGCGGGCAGCAGGCCATAGACGAGCCCGGTACGCGGACTCCCGATCCCGACCCACACGCCGAGCCCGGTGATCAACAGCACGCCGCCGTTGACCGCGCTCGTGAGCAGGAAGATCACGGCCGAACGGTTGGCGATCCGCGACCAGGAGCTTCCCCAGGCCCGCATCGCCCACGCCCCCACCGCGAGCCCGCCGGCTCCGCCTACGGGGACGACCGCGCCGAACGCCATCTCGGCCCAGGCCAGGCGGCGCACGTCGCGCGCGGGCGCGCGGTGCAGCACCAGTCGCACGACCGCGACGTAACCGAGACACGAGGCGATCTCGAGTCCGACCGCCAGCAGCAGCCATCCCGGCGCCGCCTCGCTGGCGCGATCGAGCACGCCGCGCAGATCGGGCACCGCGAGGCCGATCGCCAGCAGCAGCGCCGCCAGCACCGACGTCCAGATCAGCCCGTTACGGAGGCGATGCGCGTCGCCCTCGGCGCTGCTCGAAGGCTCGGTGGCAACCGTCTCGGGCTCGGCCTTGCTCTGTTCCGAGATCGGTTGCATTCTTAAGATTGTACATGACAACCGTTCTCGGCGTGAAGTATTGAGTACTCAAGTATCCTCATGCGGGTCCGATCAATGCCTGGGTGGCCCTCGGATTGACGGCGAGCGTGACGCTCGCGATCAGCCCTCTGCTGAGGCGATGCCCGGCCTTCTCGATCCTGAGGACGGCCTCGCTGCCGTGCTGCTGGGTCCACACTCGATCCTGGGCATGGGACACGACCGCCGCGGCCTCGGTCCGGTAGGGCGAGAGGCGGTAGACCTCGTTGTAGACCGCCTCCGGCGCAAACATCTGGCCGGTGTGCGCGACGTGCCCGCCTTGAAGCTTGTGCGCGTGCTCGTGACCGTTGACGTGGACTTTCGCGTGGATGTGAGTCGTGCGGCCGGTGTAGTGGCCCGGGAAGATCGTTCGGAACGTGGCCTGACCGTGCCGGTCGGTGAACTGCACCCCGCGCAGGTACGTCTTGCCCACGGTCTCCTCTGACCCGATGTCTGAATACACGCCGGACGCGTTGCAGTGCCAGATGTCGACCGCCGCGTGTCCGAGCGGCTTGCAGGTAAGCGAGTTGACAATCGTGATCCGGAGCTCAAGCGGCAGTCCGGGCTGTCCGCCGACGATGTCTTCGCGGACTCGGTCGATCGCCACGTAGAACGGTCCCTCCTCCTGCTCGGCGGTAAGCGAGCACGCTCGGGCGGCGCCGGCAACGTGGTCGTCGCCGTCGGCGGCGGCGTCGGCGGAGCGGGCCAGCGCGGACCCGAGACCACGGCCCGAGGCGGCCAGGAACAGCCCACCCGCTCCCGAGCCGAGCAGCGCGAGCGAACGGCGCCTGGTGATCAGGTGCTTGTCGTCGGGGATCGGAATCGTCTGCCTCCAGGGTTGGGTGGGTGGTCCCGCTGGAGGCGAGTATCGAACTGGTGTCTAAGACGGGTGTAGGAGTGAGGACGGGCCGCTCAGGCGACCGGTCTGAGGCGGACTGGAAGCGTCTTGAGCTGGTTCAGGAATGCGGACTCGGCCATCACCGGGCGACCGTTGAGCTCCATATCGGGGAATCTCCGCAGGGTCTCCTCGAGCATCACCTTGAGCTCGAGCCGCGCCAGGGCGGTCCCGAGGCAGTAGTGGCGCCCGCCCGCGCCGAACGCCTGATGTTCCGGTTTGCGCGCAACGTCGAACCGATCCGGATCCTCGTGACGCGACTCGTCGCGGTTGGATGACGCGTACCACATCACCACCTTCTCGCCCTGCTTGATCGGCTGACCGGCGAGCTCGGTGTCACAGGTGGCGGTCCGGCGGAAGTGCGAGAACGCCGGGAACATCCGCAACGACTCCTCGACCGCGCTGGAGATCAGCGACGGGTCTTCGAGCAGCCTGCGGCGCTCCTCGGGATGTCGCATCAGCGCGCGCATCGCGCTGCAGTACGTCGCCTTGGTGCTGTCGTTGCCGGCCGCGACCAGCAGGAAGAAGCCCATCACGATCTCGTGCTCCTCGAGCCGCTGGCCGTCGACCTCGGCGTGGACGAGGACGCTCGTCAGATCGTCGGTCGGGTGCTCCCGGCGCTCGGCGATCATCCGCCCGCAGCGCTCGAAGATCTCCGGGATGTCCTTCGTGGCGACGCTGTCGACGCCGCCCGGATTGAGGTCGGGGTCGCCCGCGCCGAGCGCCGAGTTCATCAGCGCCGCCCACACCATGTCGTCTTCCTCGGCGATCCCCATGAAGCTCCCGATCACGCGCGACACCACGGGCTGGGCGACATCGGACACGAGGTCGCAGGTCTCGCGGCCGTCGATGCGGTTGAGCACGTCGATGACGATCTTGCGGATCGCCGGCTCGTGCGCGGCGATCCGCTTGGGCGTGAACCCGGCCTGGAACAGCATCTTCAAGCGGTCGTGCTTGGGCGGGTCCATGCCGATGAACATCGCCCGCAGCAGCTCGAGTGGGAAGGCCTCGGTCACTGCGGTGACGCCGGCCAGCTCGGATGAGTACGTCCTCCAATCGCGGCTGACCGTGTGGATGTCGTCGGCCCGGGTGACCGACCAGAAACCCGCCTCGTTGGGGTACTCGCTGACCCCAGCCGTCCAGTGCACCGGGCACTCGGCGCGCATCTGCGCGAACAGCTCGTGCGGTGGACCGTCGAGCCAGTGCTCGCGATCGCCGACAAGAACCCGATCGAGATTGCTCTTAGTCGATGACACCCCAGACCTCACTCCTGCAGTCGCCGTTTACCGCTCGCGCCCGACCCGGCGCGCTGTGGTGGCGATGCTACTGGCTGGCCGGCCAGCCCGGGGGTTGGTGTATGGACCCGGGTGCGGCACGCGGTGCGGTGGGGCGGCCCGGCCGCGTCGCGCAGCCGGGCCGTCCGTTCGCTGATTCCACGTATCCGTTTGTCCGTGCCTGCGTCACTGCTCCGAGTTGCCCGTGTCGCTAGTCCGGGGCTCGGGGTCTTCGCATCGGGTTCACCTCCTTTGCTCGACTGAGGTACACGATCCCGCCGCGATGTCGGAGCCCCGTAGGAGCGACCGAAGAGTTGGCGATGAACCGACCGCCCGACATCCGGCCCGCTGCGGGACCCGGATTTCGTAGCGCGTGACGATCCGCCCCCGGCCGGGGCTACGTTCTCCGCGCATTACGCGGATTTCGTCGCCCCCGGCGAGAACGCCGCGCCCCAGGCAACGAAATCCGACGGGCGGGCGGTTCGTCACGTTCGGCGCGCCCCGATCACCGCACGTAACGAAGCTCCCGCCTTCCGCGAGCCCGCCGACCCGCTACGGCCGGTCCGGGCGGCGAGGCAGTTGGGTCGTGAGCGGCGCGTTCTCCACGCGCGCGATCGCGAGCGCGTCGTCGAGTCCCCGGCGGGCGCGCCGCTCGAGCAGACGCTGGGAGAGCATCCGGGTGTGCAGCACCCACGCCACAGAGCGGGGCGCAACCACCCGGCGGGAGCGGTTCAGCACCCCGGATTCGATCGCGTCGATCGCGACCGGCAGCGGGGTCAGCTTCGGCGGGCGCCCCCGGCGGTCGCGGCGCCACTGCGCCAGCGCCTGGGTCCCGAACCCGCGGCTGGTCATGTCGGTCTCGAGCTCGGCGAAGTAGGCGACCCCGACGCGCGCGCCGCTGGACGCGAGCTCGATCCGCAACGCATCGCCGAGCGCCTCGACCCCGGCCTTGGCCGCGGCGTACGGACCGAGCAGCGGCGGGTGCACCGCGGCGGCCAGCGAGGCGATCGCGAGCACGTACCCCTGCTTGTGGGCGACGTGGGGCGCCGCGGCACGGAGCGTGTAGTAGACCCCGAGCAGGTTGACCTCGATCATCCGCTCGAACGTCGCCGGGTTGCCGCCGACCAGCGGAAGCTGCGCAGCCACGCCGGCGTTGGCGATCACCACGTCGAGGCCGCCCAGCTGCTGAACGGCCGCTTCGACCGCGGTCTCGACCTGCTCGCGGTCGCGGACGTCGCACAGCGCGGCGAGCGCTCCTCCGCAGTCGGCGGCGACCTCGGCGAGCTGATCGGGCTCCAGCCCGGCGAGCGCGACCTTGGCGCCGCGCGAGTGCAGGCGCCGGGCCGTCGCGGCGCCGATCCCCCGAGCGGCGCCGGTGATCAGCACCCGCCGACCGCGCAGGTCAGACTTGGCCCGCACCTGAACCCCGTAGTAGCGGCGGCCGAGGCGAGCCATCAGCGGTCCCTGGCAATCTGCACGCGCGTTTGGAACACGGCGGTGGTGCTCCCGGGCGCGTACTGCTGGACGGTGTTGGACGGACCGAGCGGCACGCTGATCCGTAACCGACCGCTGCGCAGCGCCTGCTGCAACCCGAAGTGCGCGCCGGAACGCGACTGGACCGTTACCCGATACCAGCCGCCGGGCTGATACCGCGCGGGCGTGGTGACGGTCGCACTGCCACTGCCCATGAGCTCGAACCCGCGAATGCCGGCGCGGGTGAGCGTGCTGAACTCGGCCACGTGGCGGTGCAGCGACACGCGCCACCCGAATACCGAGTAGCTGGGGCTGGCGCTGGTGTAGGTGACCTGCCGCGGCGCCCGCGTCGGGTGGGCGAACGCGGCCATGATCGGCCCGATCGACTGGCGCAGGTCGCGGTTCCAGTACGGCCAGGCGTGGGTCCCGGGCCCGTAGTCGTCAAAGCGACTCGCGATCCCAAGCGACCGCAACCGGTCGTGGAACAGCCTGGTCAGCACCTGCACGCCGGCCTCGATCGTCGATGACAGCGACGTGGGCGAGCGGTCCAGCGGGCCGGCCTGTCCGTTGCCGGTGGACATCAGCAGCTTCATCCCGCGCAGGTTCGGCGCCAGCGTGGTCGGATCGTGGGCGGCCCAGTTGAGCTCCTGGGTGGACCGTGGGCCGAAGATCGAACCCGCCGGGACGTGGTCGAGCGCGGTCTCGGCGTCGGTCACCACCGGCGTCGTCAGCTGGCGCGCGACGGGATCGAGCGCGATGTCGGGCGCGCCCGAGAACGACAGGGCGACGCCGAAGACGTCGGGATGGCGGGCCGCATAGCTCATCGAGCAGAAGCCGCCCTGCGAAAGTCCCGCGACCGCGCGGCCGCCCCGGTTGGCGACCGTCCGGAGGTTGTGGTCGATCCACGGGATCAGCTCGTCGATGTGGAACGTCTCCCAGCGGGGCCGGCCGCCGGCGCCGCCGTTGAACCAGTTCGCGCACCAGCCGCCGCCGTCGTAGTTGGACCCGATGTCCGGCATCACCACGATCAGCGGCCGGCCGGCGGTGATCTGCTCGGCGCGACCCTGGGTCGTCCAGTCGGCGGCTCCTCCGACGGTCCCGTGCAGCAGGTACAGAACCGGATAGCGGCGATCCGGCGAGGACGCGTACCCGCGCGGCAGCAGCACGCGGACGTTCGCGGGACCAGGGAGCGCCGAGGTGCGCACGGTCAGCGCGATCAGGCGCGAGTCCAGCCGGTGCGTGGACGCGACCCGGATGCCGTCGGCGGCGCTGAACCGGACGGCACCGGCCGCGGACGGGAACAGGGTCACCGCCCCCAGCACCCCCAAAACGCCCAGAGTCCTGCGCACGGAGCCACTGTAGTGGAGCGTCCGAGCGGCCCTGAGACACTTGGAGAATGCGGCGCACGGACCGAGATGCCTACCTCGACGCGGTGCTGGTCGGCGGCCGCGAGCAGCGCGAGGTCGTGGTGGTCGATTACGACGCGGGCTGGCCGCGGCGGTTCGAGCACGAGCGCGCGCGGATCGCGAATGCACTCGGCGATCGGGCTCTCGCGATCGAGCACATCGGCTCGACCGCGGTCCCCGGGCTCGCCGCCAAGCCGATCGTCGATCTGCTGGTGATCGTCGAGGATCCCGACGACGAGCCGGCGTTTGGGCCGGCGCTGATCGACGCCGGGTACGAGCTCCGGGTGCGGGAACCCGGTCATCGGATGTTCCGCACGCCCGCCCACGACGCCCACGTCCACGTTCGCGCGCCCGGCGACCCCGAGATCGACCGTCACCTGGCGTTCCGCGACCACCTCAGGAACAGCCCTGCCGACCGGAACCGTTACGCCCGGCTCAAGCGCGCCCTCGCCGCGCGCACCTGGACGGACATGAACCACTACGCCGACGCCAAGGGACCGCTGATCGAGGAGATCCTGGCCGCGGCGGCCGCCACCCGGGACCGACCAATCCGCTCCGCCGGGCCCGGCGACGCGGCGGCGATCACGCCGCTGCTCGGCGAGCTCGGCTACCCGACCGAAGCCGCCGAGGCCGTCACCAGGCTCACCGACCTCCTCGCCCGGGACGGAGAGGGCGCGCTCGTCTACGACCTCGACGGGGCGACCGTCGGGCTGCTCACCTGGCAGCTCATGCATCTGATCTACCGTGCGGCACCGCAGTTGCGGATCACCGCGCTGGTGGTCCGAGGCGACCAGCGCCGGCGCGGGATTGCCACCGAGCTGCTCGCGGCCGCCGAGCGGATCGCGCGCGAGCACGGATGCACCCGCGTGGAGCTGACCACGCGCCCCCGGCGGGCCGACGCTGCCGCGCTGTACGAGTCCGCCGGGTTCGAGGAGCGACCGCGAAGGCTGGTCAAGCACCTCCCCGACGCCCCGCGCGGCTAGGCCCAGAGCTCGCCCTGGGCCGGCGGGTAGGTCAGCGCGAAATCCGCGCCCCGCACGGCGAACGACGTCAGCTCGTGCTCGACCGGCGCCGACCCCAAGCCGAGGTGCAGGACGCGCCAGCCGCGGACCGTGAGCGCGTCGGCGATCAGCCGCCGGTGACACCGCCACCACTGGGCCTCGGCGCACATCACGGTCGTGGCGAGCTTGCGCGCGTCGGCCTCGAGCCGAGCCAGAGCCGACCCGAAGTCCGGATCGGCCATGTGGTCGGCGTAGCCCTGGAACGCCTCGTTGTCCCAGCCCGCGTTCGGCGACCCCGGCCGCGGACGCCGAAAGCCGCCGAGCGCGTGCTCGTGGCGATACCGAACCCCGTGCTCGGGCAGCGCCGCAGCCAGCGCGTCGCCGTTGAACTGCGGATGACGGCGCGAGCGCGGAACCGTCCGCACGTCCACGAGTTCCCGCACCCCCGCCGCATCGAGGATCTCAACGAGCTCTTGAAATGTCCGCGTCGAATGCCCGACCGTATACGAGACATCACGCGCCATCCACGGAATCTAAGCCCAGCCGACATCCGGATAGAGTCCCCGCCCGCACGTGTTCGACCTGACCGACAGAGCCGCAGTCATCACCGGCGCCGCCGGCGGGATCGGGTCGGCGACCGCGGTCGCGTTCGCCGGTCAGGGTGCTGACGTACTGCTGGCGGTCGCACCCGGCGAGGGCGACGCGGGCCAGGAGCTGGCCGCCAAGGTCTCAGCGCTCGGGCGCAAAGCCGCTGTCGCCGAGGCCGACATGCGCTCCACCGACGCCGTCGACGGGATCGTGGCGCGGGCGCTTGAGGAGTTCGGGCGGCTCGACATCGTGATCGCCAACGCCGGGATCGCGCGTGCGATCCCGTTCGGGGACACCGACGACGAGCGCTGGGAGGAGACCGTCGACACGAACCTGGGCGGAGCCCGACGCTGCTTCCGGGCGGCGCTGCCGACGATGGTCGCAGCGGGCTGGGGACGACTGATCGCCACCAGCTCGATCGCCGGCGGCCTTCAGGGATGGTCAGAGCATGCGGCCTACACGGCCAGCAAGGCGGGGATCGTCGGCCTCGTCCGCGGTCTCGCGCTCGAGGTCGCTCGGCACGGAGTGACAGTGAACGCCGTGGCCCCGGGCGTGATCCGCACCCCGCAGAGCCTTGACCCGGTCAACTCGCTCGGGCCGGACGGGGTGCAGCAGTTCGGCCGCGCGCTTCCGGTTGGTCGCGCCGGCGTGCCCGAGGACATCGCCGCAACGTTTGCCTACCTGGCCAGCGAGGAGGCCGCGTTTCTCACCGGGCAGACGCTCGTGGTGGACGGCGGCGGCGGCCTCGGCGGCCTCTGATGTAACGGACCGGCGCCCGGGACTAGACCGCGGCGCCCGCGCTGGGGACCCGCGCCAGGGCCTCGCGCCCCACCCGCTGCAGATCACGCAGGTAGTGAAGGTGCGCCTCCCACGCGACGTCATCCGACCGCTCGTCGGCGAGACAGATCGTGTCGCAATGAGCGTCCAGCAGCTCGTACACCAGATCGGTGAGGAACTCCGTGGTCGTAGTAGTCCCGGTTACGTTCGGGTTCAGCATGTGCTCATACCCCCTCTTGGGACGAGAACAGAATGAACCTCGCCCCGGACAGTTCCGTGTCGCACTTAAAGCTTCCTGAATAAACAACGCAGGAAGCTGTGACAAATGACGGACGAATTTCGGAGGTATCGGCAGGGATGCGGCGGCTCGGAGCCGGACTCGCCGGCCGGCTCCGAGCGAAGTCGATGCGCTCGCCTACCGCCGCCGTGCGGACGGCTCGAGCGCCGGGTTCGGCCAGCCACCGTCGGCCGGGTTGACGTTGAGTCCGGGTGCAACGATCTCGTCGATCTTGTCGAGCACCTCGTCGGACAGCTCGACGTCGGCGGCGCCGAGCTGGGAGTCCAGCTGCTCCATCGTGCGCGGCCCGATGATCGCCGCGGTGACCGCCGGGTGACGGATCACGAACGCGAGCGCCATCTCGATCAGGGAGATCCCGGCGTCGTCGGCGAGCTTGGCCAGTGCGTCGGCGGCCTCGAGCTTGCGCTGGTTGCCGGGCAGTGACATGTCGTAGCGAGCCGGGATCCGTTCGGCGCGGTGCGAGCTCGGCAGATCCTGACCCAGCCGGTAGCGGCCGCTGAGCCAGCCGCCGGCGAGCGGGCTCCAGGGGATCACGCCCATCCGATGACGGCGGCAGGTGGGGAGCACGTCGTTCTCGACGCCTCGGACGAGCATCGAGTAGGGCGGCTGCTCGCAGATGAAGCGCTCACGGCCGCGATCGCGAGCGACCCACTGGGCCTCGACGATCTGGCTGGCCGGAAACGTCGACGATCCGATGTAGCGAACCTTGCCGGCGTGGACGAGATCGGTGAGCGCGCCGAGCGTCTCGTCGATGTCGGTGTCGTCCTCGGGACGGTGGATCTGGTAGAGGTCGATCCAGTCGGTGCGCAGGCGCCGCAGGCTGTTCTCGACCTCGCGCACGATCCAGCGGCGCGAGTTGCCGAACTGGTTAGGGTCGTCGCCCATCGTGCCGTGGACCTTGGTGGCGAGCACGACGTTGTCGCGGCGGCCGCCGGCCAGCGCCTTGCCGACGATCACCTCAGACTCGCCGCGCGAGTAGACGTCGGCGGTGTCGATGAAGTTGATCCCCGCATCGAGTGCCCGGTGGATCACCGCGACGCCGGCGTCGTGGTCGGGGTTGCCCCAGGCGCCGAACATCATCGCGCCGAGGCACAGCGGACTGACTTTGACTCCGGTGTTTCCGAGGTTGCGATAGTTCATCACTCAACCGTATCGCGGCCGCCCGGATCAGCTCCGTACGGGACGTTCAGGGAGGAGCTTGCGCCGGTGCCTCCGCCACGGAGCTCGGCCTCAGCAGAGCACAGCGAGCGCGAATGGAAGCAGCAAGCCGCCTCCCAACTTCGGCTCAGAGACACTGATGGTCCGACCACTGATCGACGTTTCCAGCGGCCCTATCGGTGTCACCGAGCCGTTGTCAACCGATGCTGTCGCGACCGCCACACACGCGGACACGTCGGCCGGGAACGTAACCGTCCTCGACACCGTGTTAGTGGTGTTGTTGGTCGACTGTGACGAGACCGTGACTCCGCCGCTCGACCTCACCACACTGCCGTCGAGGTCGACGAGCGCGAACAGTTTCGTTGCCGGCGCGCCGTCGGCGCCGTTGCGCCCCGCCGGACCCTGTGGCCCCTGCGCGCCCTGCGCCCCCCGGGCCCCGGCGACGCCCCGAGCGCCGCTTATGGCCCAGGACACCGCGTGCTCGCGGCGGTTGCACGACTTGGCCAGGCGCAGCGCCCCGGTGCGGTTGCTGGCGCACGCGTGCAACGTATTGCTGCGCGATGCGGCCACCGCGTAACCCCCGGCGCCCGCCAGCGCCGTGATCGCTGCGACGGCGACGTACCCAGTAGCCCGACGACCCGCCCCGAACCAATCCATGTCCCTCCACTGTTCGCCGTGTTCCGGACTAACGCGCGGCGACGACGAAAATGTGCGTCTGTCAGCCAGCCGAAGCGACTAGCTCGTCCAGCACGTCGCCGTAACGGCCCACGACCAGCGACAGATGCCCCTCCTCGGGCAACAGCCGAGCCCGGGCGCCGGGGACCTGTGCCGCCAGCCACTGACCGTGCGCGAACGGCACCATGCGGTCCTGTCGTCCCTGCCAGACCGTCACCGGGCAGACGATCGACCCCACCGAGACACCCCAGTCGGCGATGAACGCGAGGTCGTCGTCGAGCCACCCGGAGATCCCGCCGCCCAACCCCACGTCGGTGCTGTCGACCATGTAATCGCCGAGCTCCCCGTTGAGCGCCGCGCGGTCCACATCGGTGATCAGCCCGCCCAACGCGTCGCGCAGCTGGTCGGCCTGCACCCCGACGATCTCCCGAGCTGCGGACTCGAGGAACCGGGCAAGCTCCACCTCCCCGGCGGCCGCCGCCGCGAACTCCGCGACATTCTCGTCCCCCATCCCGTCGAGCCAGTCGAGCTCGTCGGCGTCGTGCGGAGCCACGCCGGCCAGCGTTGCCGCCGACAGCACCCGGTCGCCCAGCGCCGCCGCGCACGCCAGCGCATGCGGCCCGCCGCCCGACCACCCGACCGTGTAGAAGCGCTCGATCCCGAGCTCGTCGGCGATCGCCTCCACGTCCCGTGCGCAATCGGCGACCGACCTGCCGGGCTGCCGCGAGCTGTCGCCGTACCCCGGCCGCGAGTAGGACAAGTGACCGATCCCGCGCTCGACACCCGCCCGCACCCAGCCCTCGAACAGAGTCCCGGCGGACGGCGTGCCGGTGTGGAACACGACCGTGTCGCCGCCCACGGGACCGCGCGCCTCGTAAGCGACGCGTCGGCCCCCGACTTCGATTACGCCCCGCTGCGCTCTTGGGCTAGGAGGCGTTTGCGTAGTAGTCGGCGTTGATCTTTGTGAACTGCTTCCACTCGTCCGGGAGCTGATCCTCGGCGAAGATCGCGTCGACCGGGCACGCCTCAACGCAGGCGTCGCAGTCGATGCACTCCTCAGGATCGATGAACAGCTGGTTCACGTTGGCGAACCCGCCCTCGTCCTCGGTCGGGTGGATGCAGTCGACCGGGCAGACCTCGACACACGAGAGGTCCTTCAGATCGATGCATGGCTCAGCGATTACATAGGTCATGTAGCGGTGATCGTACCCGGTATCCAGCTGGTACCGGCGAGCGGCACACGCGCCATCGCTGCCGCCTCGATCGTCAACGCCACAAGGTCTTCTGGCTCCAGGTTGTGCACGTGGGACTTGCCGCAGGCACGCGCCAGCGTCTGGGTCTCCAGCGTCAGTGTTCGCAGATAGTTGGCCAGGCGCTTGCCGCCCGTGGCCGGGTCCAGGCGGACCGACAGGTCGGGGTCCTGGGTGGAGATCCCGGCGGGGTCGAGTCCGGCCTGCCAGTCGTCGTAGTAACCCGCCGCGGAGCCGATCGAGCGGTAGCCCTCGTCGTGTTCGGGCGCGTTGTCGCCGAGCGCGATCAGCGCCGCGACCCCGATCGACACCGCATCGGCGCCGAGCGCAAGCGCCTTGGCGACATCGGCGCCGGTGCGGATTCCCCCGGACACGATCAGCTGAACCTCGCGGTGCATTCCCAGGTCGACGAGCGACTCGACCGCCTGCGGGATCGCCGCCAGGATCGGGATCCCCACGTGCTCGATGAACACCTCCTGGGTCGCCGCGGTGCCGCCCTGCATCCCGTCGAGCACGATCGCGTCGACGCCCGCCTTGACGGCCAGCGCCACGTCGAAGTAGGTGCGGCTGGCCCCGATCTTGGCGTAGATCGGAATCCGCCAATCGGTGATCTCGCGCAGCTCCTCGATCTTGATCTCGAGGTCGTCGGGCCCGGTCCAGTCGGGGTGCCGGCAGGCGCTGCGCTGATCGATCCCCTTGGGCAGGTCACGCATCTCGGCGACTCGGTCGGAGATCTTGTGTCCGAGCAGCATCCCGCCGCCGCCAGGCTTGGCGCCCTGCCCGATCACGACCTCGATCGCGTCGGCCCGGCGCAGGTCGTCGGGATTCATCCCGTAGCGCGAAGGCAGCAACTGGTACACGAGCAGCCGCGAGTGCTCGCGCTCCTCGGGCGTCATCCCGCCGTCGCCGGTGGTGGTGCTGGTCCCCACCTCGGTCGCTCCACGTCCGAGCGCCTCCTTGGCCTGCGCCGATAGCGCCCCGAAGCTCATCCCAGCGATCGTGATCGGGATGTCGAGCTCGATCGGCTCGCGCGCGAACCGGGTCCCGATCGTGACGTCCGTGGCGCAGCGCTCGCGGTAGCCCTCGAGCGGGTAGCGCGACACGCTGGCGCCGAGGAACAGGAGGTCGTCGAAGTGCGGCACCCGGCGCTTGGCGCCGAAGCCCTTGATCGAGTAGATCCCCTCGCGCGCGGCTCGCTGGATCTCGGCGATCGTGTTGCGGTCGAACGTCGCCGACTCGCGCAGCCCGGGGTGCCATCCGTTCTGGGTCGCGGCCATCAGTAGCTCCCCACGTTGGAGACGTCGAAGTTGTAGAGCTTGCGGGCCGACCCGTAGCGACGGAACTCGGAGGGGTCGACGTCATCGATCCCGGCGCGGGCCAGCAGCTCACGGACCTGCGCGACGTGCTCGTCGCCCATCTCCTTCTCGATGCAGTCGGCTCCGAGCCCGCCGACCGACCCCCGCACGTACAGGCGTGCCTCATACAGAGAGTCGCCCAGCGCCTCTCCCGCGTCGCCGCAGACGACGACCGCTCCTCGCTGGGCCATGAAGGCGCACATGTGCCCAACCGATCCGCGGACGACGATTTCGGCGCCCTTCAGCGAGATCCCGCACCGCGCCGAGGCGTCGCCGTGGACGACCAGCAGCCCACCGCGCGCCGTTGCGCCGGCCGACTGCGAAGCGCTGCCGTCGACCGTGACCGAGCCCGACATCATGTTCTCGGCCACACCGACGCCGCAGTTGCCGCGCACTCGGATCGAGGCGAGCTTGTTCATGCCCGCGCAGTAGTAGCCCACGTGACCGTCGATCTCGACCTCATAGGGGGCGTCGAGTCCGACCGCGACCGCGTGCTTGCCGCCCGGGTTTCGCACCAGCACGCGACCGGGTGCATCAGGCCCGCCCTCATGAAGGCGCTGGTTGAGGTCACGGACGCTGTCGGTCGCCAGGTCGAACGACAGCACCGCGTCCTGGGTGACGTCGGTGGCTGCCATCACACCACCGGCGCCAGGCCCCAGCTGTAGACGCGACCGGGCGCCGGTTCCCAGGTGACCGCGTTCTCGGCCCCGGGCAGGACCGCGATCGCCCGGTACTCGGAGGCCATCGCCACCCACTCGTCGGTCTCGGCCATCACCGCCGGCTTACAGGCGATCGGGTCGCGCAGAACAGCGAACCCGGTGGCGGTTCCGACCGCGAACGTGTAGAAGCCGTCGAGGTCTTCGAGGCATCCCTCGAGCGCTTGCTCCAGCGTCGCGCCCTCCTGCAGGCGCCAGGTCAGATAGCCGGCCGCGACCTCGCTGTCGTTGTCGGTCTGGAACCGGATGCCCTCGCGGCGCAGCGAGCGCCGCAGGCGATTGTGGTTCGAGAGCGACCCGTTGTGCACCAGGCACAGGTCCAGGCCGGTCGAGAACGGGTGCGAGTGCTCGGTGGTCACCCGGCTTTCGGTGGCCATCCTGGTGTGTCCGAGCGCGTGGCTGCCGGCGATCTCTCGCAACGCGAAGTCCTCGATGAACTTCGTCGGCAGGCCCGCTTCCTTATAGATCTCGATCGACTCGCCCGCGCTCATCAGCGTCAGCTCCGGGTGGTTCTCGGCCAGCCACGCCTGGGCGTCGGCGGCCTCGGCCTCGATCACGAACGTGCAGTGGGTCGCCCGCCGGGAGGGCAGCGACGCTCCCCCGAAGGCCCGCTCGAGCTCGGCGCCGAGCTGCTCCCAGCCCGGGTCCGGGCTCGGCGAGTACAGCGACACCTTGCACGAGCCAGACGGCGCGGGGTCGCGATAGAAAGCCACGCCGGCGCTGTCGGGACCCCGGTCCGAGAGCTGCGTGAGCATCGCCGACAGGTGCACGCCGAGCTGCTCGCGCACGGCCGGTGACTTAGTGAAAAGCCCAGCTATTCCACACACGCGGCGCAGGTTAGACACTCATCCGAGGCGCTCCAATGGCCTTCACGCGCACACTTTCACCCTCGAATGTGGTGACTCGGGCTACAGCTTGAGCACTTACGTGTTCGGCGGCGCCCAGGCCTGGAGTCGCTTCTGCGCCCGCCGCACGACGTGCAGCGCCTCGCGCAGATCGGCCCTGGCGATCGGGGTCAGCTCCCCCGGATCGATCAGGTTGTCGGCCGTGAGGCCCGCGTCGATCTGGGATGCGTGATGCTCGAACCGCCGGCGCGTGATCGCGCCGAACGCCTCGCTGAGCTCGTCGGCGGCCTCCTGCTCCAGCCCGCCGACGCTCGCCACCGCATCGATCCGATCGAGCGTCGGCGAGATCGTCACTCCGTTGGCGAGCGCATGGAAGCGGACCAGGTTGACCAGCGGGATGATCGCCTCGTGCTTGAGGTCCAGCCGGCCCGGTGGGCTCTCGCCGCGGCCGGTCGCAAGCTGGCCCCGGAACCCGAGCGCGACCTGATGGCCGATCGCGGTCCGTGCCACCAACCGCATGAACTGGGGGTGATTGCGGGCGTCGCGGATGTAGCCGGTCAACTCGGACACGACCGGCAGGCCGCCGGCGCTGGGCCGGAAGTCAAACGACACCGACGCCCGGATCAGGTGCGATTCGTCGGGCTCGGCCAGGCATTCGGCGAACGTCCTCAGCCAGCCGTCGACGGACATCCGCCACAGCCGCCGACCCGCCAGCACGCCGTTGTTGTCCAGCCCGATCCCACAGCGAACCAGGCCCTGGTTGACCTCCGAGCCCAGCCGCTCGAAGTAGGCGTCAATCGCCTCGCCGACGCCCGGCTCGGGGGTCGCGTAGGCCAGCGCGTTGTCCTGGTCGGAGGCGAGTGTGAACTCGCGCCGGGCGGCGCTACCGAGATCCAGCCAGGCCCAAGCCAGCGGGGCCGGCTCGTGCCGGCGGATCGAGAAGTCGATCAGCCGAGCGGTGAGCGCGTCGTATTGGAGGCTGAGCACCCGCCCCAGCTCGGGCGGAGGCACCCCGGCGCGCATCAACAGCAAGAACAGCGTTCGCAACTGACCGGTGGCGCGAATCAGTGCCTGCTCGTCGTCGGCCTGGAGGATCGTGTGGCGCAATGCGATCGGGCTGCGCGCGTCGAGCCCGAGCAGGTCGGCCGACGACACCATCCCCTTGACCTGGCCGCCGTCCAGCACCACCAGCTGCTCTGCGCCGGCCGCGATCATGTCGACCGCCGCCTCGACCGCCAGCTGGCGCGAGGGCACCGTCGGCACCGGCGTCCGTGCGATCTCACTCACCGGCTGATCGAACGACACGGCTCCATCGGCCACCGCCGCCCGGACGTCCGCGTCGGTCACGATCCCGAGCTGCTGCTCGCCCAGCGCCACCAGCAGCTCGGTGGTGGCGCCGTCGCCCAGCCGCCGGGCGGCCTCGCGCAAGGGAGCGTCACCCTCGCAGAACGACGCCGGCCGCATGATCGCCGAGACCGGCGTGGTGCCGAGGTCGCGCAGCCCGTGGACGGTGGCGCCCGTCCCCGTCAGGCGGTTACGCATCGTCGCGGCCACGAACGTGGCGCCGGCCAGCGTGCCCAGTAACCGGCGAGACGCGTCGGGACTGAACAGCAGACAGCGCGATCGCTCGCGCGCCCGGACCGTGAACGCCGGAGCCATACCGGTCAGCAATGACGGATGCCCGAAGCATTCGCCCGGCTCGAGCACCTGGATCACCTCGTGGTCGTGGACCAGGTCCATCGAGCCGGCCAGGATCACCCACAGCCCGGCGGCCGGATCTCCGTCCTCGATCAGCACCGGGACGCCCTGGTCGAACTCGAGCTCCCGCGCGTCGGTCAGCGCCGCTTGAAGCTGGTCCGCCTCGATCCGGTCGAACGAGCGGATACCGCGCGAGAACTGTGTCCAGGTTCTCCATGTCGAGGCGCGCAATTGTGTTCGCATCACGACTGTGATGGGCAATCGCGACATGTCAGCCTAGTGGCGCTCAGCACTAATCGCATCGGGAGGTCGGATGCCGCAGGATTCGCACCAGCACGACGAGCTCATCTACGAGTCAGCGGGTCTGGAGAAGTCGACGAACTGGTGGGGGGCGTTCGTCATCGGGCTCGCCGGGACGATTCTCGTCACCGGCATCGCCCCGGTCATGGTCACCGAGCTGGGCGCGTCGTCGGTGCCCGTGATCGTCGTGATCACGATCAGCGGCTACCTGGTGTGCCTGCTGCTCGCGGAGCTGTCGGCGATGATGCCGCACCGCTCCGGCGGCCTGCCCGCCTACGCGTATCCGGCCTACAAGGATCGCTGGCCGCGGTTCGCCGAGCACGTCAACGGCTTCACCGCATGGGCCTACTGGCTGGGCTGGTTCCCGGTGGCCCCGCTGAACATGATCCTGGCGTCGTTCTACATCGTCGACCGCTTCCACCTGTCGACCGCCGGCTTCACCCCGATCCACACCCCGATCGCGTGGTGGACGCTGGGCATCTCGGTCGGCGGACTGCTGCTGCTGGCGATCCCGGCGGTGATGGGCCTGCGGTTCGGGACGGCGTTCGCGACCACGCTCGCGCTGCTATCGATGATCCCGCTGACGTTCCTGGCGATCGCCTGGATCTTCAACCCGTCGGTCGTCGACTTCGGGCAGCTGTGGCACTTCCGCCGCCCCGACGGCAGTGGCTTCTTCTCGTCGGGTTTCGGGCACGGGTGGCTGACCTTGTATCTCGCGTTCTCGTTCCTCTTAACGTGGAACGTGATCGCGATGGAGGCCGCCGCGTGCTACATCGGCGAGACCAAGAACCCCGACCGCGACGCGAAGATCGCGATGAACCTCGAGGGCCTCTACGGGATGTTCATCTACACGATGATCCCGATCGCGTTCATCATCGTGCTCGGCCTCCCCGCGCTCAACAACGCGGCGCTGGTGGACCCGAAGACGATCTTCGTCCACTACGCGGCTGCCGTTTTCGGGGCCGGCACCGGCAGCAGCATCCTCGAATGGCTGATCGCGATCATGCTGATCCTGGCGCTGATCCTGTCGGCGCTCAACGCGATCACCGGAACCGCCCGCTCGCTGTATCAGATGTCAACCGACGGTCAGTTCCCCCGGTTCTTCCAGCGGGTCAACCAGCACGGGGTCCCGAACCGCGCGATGTGGTTCAACGTGGCCGCCTCGATCATCGTCGTGTTCATGGGCGGCGCGGTCGAGATCTACACGTTCTCGAACGTCGGCTACCTGGCATCGTTCATCCCGGTGCTGATCGGCTACTTCCTGCTGCGCAAGCACCGCCCGAACGTACGCCGGCCGTTCAAGCTCCCCGAGTGGATGAAGTACGTCGCGCTGGTGATCGCGGCGGCCTACGCGGTCGTGTACTTCTACGGCGGTCCGATGTATGCGGCCTGTTCGTGTAACGCGGCCGGCCGCACGACCCTCCCGTACTACTTCATCGGGTGGGCGGTGCTGCTGTCGTACCTCGGGTTCTACTGGTACCGCAAGCGCGTGGAGGACAAGCGACACGCCACCTCCGCCGCGCCGGCCGGGACACAGCCGGCGGGGACGATGACCGCGATGACGACCGAAGGAGGCGGCCCTTGAGCCTCACGGCCGCGGCCGTGAACGGCTCAGAGCCGGCGCAGCGCCAGAGGTTTGACCGGATCCTGCTCGCGTCCGAAGGGCGTGAGATCTCCGACGCGGCGATCAGACGCGTGATTGAGCTGGCACATGACGGCGCCACCGTTCATGTGTTCTCGATCGCCCGGGTGCACGGCGTCTCGTTCGGGATGCAGACCCCGGGGTTGCTCCCGACCAAGCGGGAGTGGCAGCAGCAGCACGACCTCGTGGAAAAGGCGGTCAAGCGTCTCAAGCGCCGTGGGTTCGAGGCCGAGGGGCACGTGCTGGGCACCCGAAAGGCCACGAAGCGGATCGTGGAGGAGGCCAGGCTCCACGACGCCGAGGCGATCGTGATGACCGCCGACGCCGACCGCAACCGTATCGTCGGCGACCTGCTGTGGACTCAGGAGCCCCAGCGGGTCCGCCGCCGCGCCAAGAAGCTCCCGGTGTTCCTGGTCGTCGACGAGTGACCGCGGCGGCTACGGACGGCCGTGGAGGCGGGCGAGCTTGATCGCCAGCTCGAGCGACAGCAGATCGTCCTCGTCGAGCCGGAGGCCGGTCAGCTCCTCGATCCGCCCCAACCGCTGACGCAGCGTGTTGGGGTGGATGAACAGCGCGCGGGCGCTCTCGATCACGCTGCGCCGCTCGGCCAGATACCGCTCGAGCGTGTCGAGTAGCGCCGTGCGCCGGCGGCGGTCGTACTCGATCAACCGATCTACGGCCTGGCGCATGCGGTCGTGCGGGGCGTCCTCGGCGGCGATGTGCACCAGGTAGCGGTAGGCCCCGACCTGCGAGTAGGCGATCGCGCCGCCCTCTCCGAGGAGCGCCCGGCCGATCGTGGCGGCGTCCTGCGCCTCCCGGTAGGCGCGGGTGGCGTCGGCCGGACCCTCGTACCGCTCGCTGATCCCGATCGCGGCGCCACCTTGCTCCCCCAGCTCGCGGCAATCCCTGAGCAGCTGCTCGACGGGCTGTGAGCGGCCGGCGCCGAGCGCCAGCAGCGCGCGCACCGGCCCGGGGCCCGCGTCGATCGCCGTGTCGGGAGCCAGCGCAGCGAGCCCGCGCCCGAGCGCCTCGGCCGAACCGCGCCACTCGCCCGAGGCGCGCTCCCGCCCGGCCGCGGGCTCGGCGTACACCAGCAGATACGGGGCGGTCAGGTCGCAGCGGACCTCCGCGGCCTTGCCGGCTGCGAACGAGGTCGCGCCGGCGGCGAGTGCCTCGAACAGGTCCTTGACGATGCTGGCGTTGGTCAGCCCCTCGATCAGCTCGGCGCGCTTGATCGCGATCGCGGCCAGATGCGCGACCGCGCGGGCCACCTCGGTGTCCTCGTCGCTGAACGCGCGCCGGGCGGGAGCGCCCGCGCACATCAGGCCGACCCGCTCGCCACCGGCCGTCAGCGGCACCACCAGCAGGTCGGCAACATCAAGCTCCGGCCACAGGCTGCGGGCGGCAGGGTTAGCGGCGGCGCCGTCCAGCGCCGCCAGCAGGAGCCTGGTTGGAGAGACCGTCGATGGGGTGTCGACCTCGGGATCGCCGGCCAGCTGCTCAAGCTCGGCGGTGCCGTCGTGCAGCCGGTAGAGCTCGCACACCTCGGCCCCGAGCAGCCGGCGGGTCTCCAGCGCGACCACCCGCCCGACGTCGCGCGCGTCGCCGGCGCCTGCCACGTCCTGGGCCAGCCGCGACAGCTGGGTCAGCGTGTCGACGCGGCGGCGCTGCTGGTCATACAGCTGCGCGTTCTCGATCGCCCCGCTGATCAGCGAGGCGATGTGCGAGAGCAGTTTCAGGATGTCGTCGGGGAACTCGTGCGGCGCCCGGGTGTGCAGCACGATCACCCCGATCGTGTCGCCCGCGCGCGCCAGGATCGGGACCGCGACCATCGACTGAAAGCGCTCCTCCTGCAGCTGCGGGATGTACTTCATCCGCGGGTCGGTCATCGCCCGATCGCGGATGAACTCGGGCGTGCGGTGTCGGGCGACCCACCCGGTCAGGCCTTCGTCGAGCTTCATCTGCACGTTGCCGACGGCGTCAGCGAACACCGGCGAGGCGGCGCGGATCGTCAGTCGGTCACCCTCGAGCAGGTAGATGAAGCAGGCATGGCAGCCGGTGGCGTCGGTGGCGAGATCGACGACCCCCTGGAGCATCGGGCTCAGCTCCAGCGATGAGGAGACGAGCCGGATGACGCTGTAAAGGGTCTGGTTCTCCTCGCGCAGCGCTCGCAGCTGTGTGTTGGGCGTGGTGGTCCGTTCGGCGCTAAGTGACACTTCTCAGGGCATCTCCTATGTGCAAGCCGCACATGCTAGTCGCCGCCAACAAGTGCATGGCGCCATTGTCGGAGACCTCCCCGGAGCTATATACATCCCCCTATGGCCACTACCGAGCAGGCACAAGACACCCAGCCGGGCAGCGACGCCGAGGCTGTCCGCTCCGTCGTCAACGAGCGCGGCATCGAGTTTCTCTTCGCGCAGTTCGTCGACATGCACGGCAAGCCCAGCGCGAAGCTGGTCCCCGCCCATCACCTCGACGACCTGCTGACCGACGGCGCCGGGTTCGCCGGGTTTGCCGCAGGCGATCTCGGACAGGGACCGCACGACCCGGACATGATCGCGATGCCCGATCCCGCCAGCTTCACCGTGCTGCCGTGGAAGCCCACGGTTGCCCGCTTCGCCTGCGACGTGACGGTCGAGGGAGAGCCGTGGCCGTACTGCCCCCGGACGATCCTGCGCAACACGCTCGAGCGGGCCAAGGCGCTCGGATTCGAGCTGAAGATGGGTGCCGAGCTCGAGTACTTCCTGCTGCGACGCACCGAGGACGGCGGGATCGCGCTCGCCGACCCGCTCGACACGCTCGATCAGCCCTGCTACGACATGCGCGCGCTGACCCGCAACCTCGACTTCGTCTCGGAGGTCTCGAAGGCCGTGACCGAGCTCGGCTGGGACAACTACGCAACCGACCACGAGGACGCGAACGGCCAGTTCGAGCAGAACTTCCAGTACGACGACGCGCTGATCACCTGCGACCGCGCGGTGTTCTTCCGCTACATGGTCGAGTCGCTGGCGCAGGAGCGTGGCCTGCTGGCGACGTTCATGCCCAAGCCGTTCGCGAACCTGACCGGCAACGGCTGTCACTTCCACTTCAGCCTGTGGCGCGACGGCGAGAACGTGTTCGAGTGTGACCCGGCGGATGACCCCCGTGGCCTGGGGCTGTCCCCGCTCGCCTACAAGTTCATCGGCGGGCTCAAGGCCCACGCCAAGGCGTACATCGCGGTCACCGCGCCGACCGTCAACTCCTACAAGCGTCTGGTCGTCGGTGCGCCGACCAGCGGCGCCACCTGGGCTCCGGCATACATCAGCTACGGCTACAACAACCGCACCCAGATGCTCCGGATCCCCGACGCCGGGCGGATCGAGGACCGCACCGTGGATGGCTCCTGTAACCCGTACCTGGCGGCGGCCGCGATGCTGTCCGCCGGCCTGGACGGAGTCGAGCGCGAGCTCGATCCAGGTGAGCCGAACTCGGCCAACCTGTACGAGCTGTCCGACGAGGCCCGCGAGTCACAGGGGATCGAGCTGCTTCCGGCCAACTTGCTCGACGCCACCCGCGAGCTGGAGCGCGACGATGTGCTGCGTAAGGCGCTGGGAAAGACCCGGGACGGCGACTACCTGGACTACTTCGTCAAGGTCAAGCGCGGCGAGTGGCAGGCGGCCCACGAGCAGATCACGCAGTGGGAGCTGGACCGCTACCTGCAGCTGTTCTAGTGAGGGCGCCGCCCGACAACGGACTGATCAGATCGGACCGAAGCGCCGACCGGCGGCGAGCCGCTTGCCCGCGCCGATCAGCGAGCCGACGGTCTGACGTTCGAAGCCGTCGAGCTTCGTCGCCAACGCGATGAACGCCTGCGCGGTCGTGAGCGCATCCGCCAGCGCGTGGTGAGGCGCTTCCCCAGACTGTCCGAGCAGCTCCGACAGACCCGCCAGCGACATCCGCGGCGGCGCGGCACCGTCGCGGAAATACACGAACAGACGCCCGACCAGCTCGGTGTCGGCCGCGGCCGGGAACCGCACGTGCGCTGCGGAGAACAGCGGCGCCAGGAACGTCTTCTCCACCCACGCGGTGTGGAACACCGGGACGCGGCCCGCCAGTACCTCCATCACCATCTCGGCCGCGCGCTCGAGCGGCGGCGCATCGGCCAGATCGGCCACGCGCAGCTTGTGAAGCAGCACGGCGTCGTGCTCTGAGCGGCGGGCGCTGCGCACCAGCGTGTACATGCTGTCGGCGAGGATCAAGCGCCCGTTCTCGATCGGCACGGCGCCGATCGCGACGATCTCGTCGTTGATCGGGTCCAGCCCGGTCAGCTCGAGATCGATCGCGCACCAGCGGGCCTCCCGCCACGGGGTCCGGCCCGACGGCCGGCCGGCGTCGGCGTAGACGGCGGCCACGCCCTCGGGCCGCGCTCGCAGCCTCATCGACGGCCTCTCATCGACGGCGCCTCATCCGCGGAGTCTCCGCTGGACGGCGGTCACCGCCCGGAACACGTCGCGCAGGTGGTCGCGGGTGAGCGGGCTGATCTCGGTGGCGTCGATCCGGTCGTCGGGATCGGCACCACGCGCAAGCTGCTGCATGTGGTGCCCGATCCGCAGCTCCAGCGCCAGGTCGAACGCTTCGACCAGGGTCTCGGCGTCGCCGGCCGCCAGCACCCCCTCCCCGACCGCCGCGCGCAGCCGCTCGGGGGTCGATCCCTCGACCACGCCCGCGGCCGCGCCGGCCCATCGGGCCAACTCGACGATCGGGATCACCGCCGCCCGGCGGATGTCGAGCACGTCGCTGCGGGTGCCGTCGACCTCGAGCACGCGATCGGCGTCGAACCCGGTCGGCGGGCTGTAGGCGAGCGCTCGCTCGGCGAGCGCGGACAGCACCCGGTCGCGAACGTCCCCACGTGCGACCGGCAGCGGCTCGCGCGGGGTGCCCCACAGCACTCGGCGCTCCATCAACACGGTCAGCGACAGCTCGTCGTCGTCCCGCGGCTCGCTCCAGTCGGCCTGCGACCGGGCCACCACGGCGCCGGCCAGGCCGCACGCCCGCAACGCCTCGGAGACCGCGTCGGTCCACCCGTCCGGTGGCGGCTCGGAGCAGATCAGCGCGCCGCGCGCCGTCGACGCCGGGGTCATCTCGCGCCGGGACTGGCTGCCCAGCGCGACCCACACCAGCCCATCGGCCGGGAGCTGCCGGGGCGGGGCGGCGAGCTCGATCGCCCGGACGGTGAGCGCGTCGGCCAGCGCCGACAGCACGCGCGCGGTCTCGAGCGCGCGGAGGTTGGAGGCGTGCAGGTCGGCGACGATCTCGGGCAGCAGCCGCGCCACGCCGGCCAAGGTCTCCACCGTTTGGGCCCGCGCGATCGAGCGCCGCGCGCCGAACCACGAGTGCGGCTGTACCCCGAACAGGTCGGAGTCCTCGATCACGCCGATGAGCTCCCCGCGCTCGCTGACGACGAGCGCGTGGCGGATCCCCCGCTCGAGCATCTCGAACAGCACCTCGCCGCCCAGCCGCGCCGGTCCGACCGAGAACGCGGGGTTCGTCATCACGCTCGCCACCGGAGCGCTCAGCGGCACGCCCGCGGCGACGATCCGGCTGCGGATGTCGCGGTCGGTGACGATCCCGAAGCCGCCGCCGCGCAGGTCGACGATTGCCGCGTTGGCGGCGTGACGGGTCATCTGACGGGCCGCCTCGCGGATGCTGGTCATCGGCTCGACGCGCACGGTGGCCGCGCGCAGCAGCGTGACCACCGGCTGGTGCGCGGGCTCCTGCACCCCGACTCGGAGCTCGCGGTCGCGGGCCCGGTCGAGCAGCGGACGCGCGACCCCGGCGCCGATCCGGTAGCAGAGCGTGTCCTCGGCCGCGCGCGCCTCGAACCCCGGCGGCAACCCGGACAGCATCGCGCCGTGCCCGAACGTGTCGCCGACGCCGAGGATGTCGAGCAGCTGGCCGTCGTGGACGATGTCGACCGCGCCGCTGTGGATCACCCGCAGAAACGTGACCGGCCCTCCGTCCTCGGACAGGATCACGTCGCCGGCCTGGTGGAACTCCAGCTGGGTGTCGGCGACGACCTCGCCGAGCTCCTCGGGCGCGAGCGCTTCGAACGGGGGGCGCAGCGCCAGGAACCGGGCGATCTCGCTGAGCCGTGGCTCCAAGCTGCTCGCTTCCATCGGACGCCAGCCCCGAGCAGCTAGGCCAGCAACCCCAGGCGCTGGCTGCGCTGGACGGCCTCGGTGCGGTTGCGGACCCCGAGCTTGCGGTACACCGAGCTCGTGTGCTCCTTGACGGTGTGCTTGGACAGGTGCAGCTGCTCGGCGATCTCGGGGTTGGTGGCGCCCGATGCCATCAGCGACAGCACCGCGCGCTCGCGCTCGGTCAGTCCGAGCTCGCCCTGGCGGTCGTGGCGGTCGAACACGGCCTTGCCCAGACCGACGGCTCGCACCGCCGACGCGATCCTGGCCGCCGACCAGTCCTTATAGGCAAACCCCGACGCGCCGGCGGCTCGCGCCGCGTGCGGAGAGATCTCCCCCGCACCGGAGAACAACAACACGCGCGTGCTCGGCTCGGCGGCACGCAGCTGCTCGCACACTTCCGCCCCGGACTCCTCGCCGATGAACAGATCCACCAACGCGACGTGCGGGCGATAGCGCGCGGCCAGCCGGACGGCCTCGGCTCCGGTGTGCGCGCTCACGCACCGCTCGACCCACGGCTGCTGCGTGAGCATCAGCCTGAAGCCCCAGTGCACGACGTCGTGGTCGTCGACCACGAGCACGCGCAGACGCTCGGGGCTGCGGGTCTCGTCAGCCATCTGTGGGCACGACCAGTCGCACCTGCCAGGTCCCGGGCTCGCGCTCTCCGAACTCGATCACGCCGCCGCTCTGGAGCGCCTCCAGCGCCGCCAGCCGGAGCCCCATCCCGGCCGCCCGCCGGCGCCCACTGACCCCGTCGTTGACGACCTCCAGCGCGAACGTGCCGTCCTCCCGGCTCACCCGGATCCGCACGTGGGTGGGGTGGGCATGCTTGTGGGCGTTGCGGACGGCCTCGGCCAGGACCGACTGGGCGAGCGGCTCGAGCGCCGCGGGGACCGTCGTCTCCGGGCTCGAGCGCCAATCCCAGCTCGGGGTGCATCCGCTCGAGCCGCCTGACCTCGTCGGCAAATGTCGTCTGGGTCGCGCGCGGCGAGCGCCCCAGCGGGCGCTGCAGCGCCAGCCTCAGCTCGACCAGCGCCGACTGGGTCTCCGCCGCACACCGCTGCCGGGCCTCGCCGGGCAGATCGCCCTCGCCGTCGAGCGCCATCGACACTCCGAACAAGCGCTGGATGACCCCCTCGTGAATCTCGCGCGCGAGGTCGATCCGGTGCTCGAGCTGTTTGGCGGTCTCGGCCTGGGTGGCCACGACCCGCACCACCGAGGCCAGCGCCGCCGTCTTGCCGAGCGTCCACAGCAGGTAGCGGTCGCCGTCGTCGAGCTCGGGCGCGGGCAGCAGCCGATCGGCGAAGATCACCCCGACCGCCCGGCCTGCGGCGGTCATCGGCGCGCACACCAGCCGCACGGGTTCCGGGAACAGGCCGGCGTACTCGGCGGGAAACTGGCCGGTGACGTCCCCGGCGATCTCGAGCACCCGGTCCTCCACCAGCGACTGGGCGGCGATCGGCGATGACTCGACGGTCACGTGGGCTTCGGCGAACTGCTCGAGGTCGACCCCGTGCGAGCCGACCGCGCGCACGCGACGGCGGGCGCTGTCGTAGCGGAAGATGACCGCCCGACGCATCTTCGCCAGGCGACAGACGGCGTCGCACAGCCGGTCGTAGAACGTCTCGCCGGCCGCTGCGGCGCCCTCGTCCTGGGACAGGACGCTCACGAACAGCTCGAGCGCCTCGATCCCGACCGAGGTTCGGGCCTGCTGGGTCGCCGCGTCCATCCCTGATTTCTACCCGGCCGCCAGGTCGCGGTGCCGGGTGGGCGGCGCTGCCGGGTGCGGTGCTAGCCGGCGTGCGCGAGCATCAGGCCCAGACGCAGGGCCTGGTCGGGCGCCAGGTAGACGCGCCAGCTGTGCTCGCAGGCCGGACAGTTGCATCGGACGGACGGATCGTATCCCTCCAGCGACGCGTCCCATTCCACGGCGTCGCCGCCGAGACAGATCGGGCAGGCCAGCGACGCGAGCACGAGGACGTCGGGGTCGTCGTGGCGAAAGCGAGCGGTCTCCGCGAGCATGTTCGGAGCATCGCTGCAGTGATCGGCCCCGGCAAGCGAGCGAGGCAGACGACCCCCCGGCTGGGGGGCGCCTCAGCTAGGAGGGGAGCGCTTCGATCCGGGTGATCGGCCGCTTGCCCCAGCGGCTGCGCGTGGCGAAGTCCAGCAAGCGGTCCATGTAGTCGCCCAGCGGCGACACGCGGATCCCCTCCGGCTCGAGGCGCGCGCGCGTGGCGGCGTCGTCAAACTCGGTCTTGATCGAGAAGTACGGGAAGTACGCCTGGCCGCCCTCGATCGCCGTGCCGTCGTTGGAATCACCCGCCTGCGCCTCGAACTCGTCCGGCGTGAGCACCTTCGGCGCCGGACGGCTGAAGTAGTCGCTGGCCAGCTGGCTGATCTCGGCGATCGTGCTCGCCTGGGCGCCGGCGGTCAGGTGGTAGGTCTCGCCGATCCCCCCGGAGTGCTCGACGATCTCGTAGATGCCGTCGGCGACGTAGTCGACCGGGACGACGTCGACGGGCGCGCTCGAAACCGCGGGGACGGTCTGGAACAGGCCGCGTGCGAACGCCCGCAGCGGCCAGTACAGGACGTTGAAGGCCGACGTCCAGCCGCTGCGACTGTCACCGACGATGATGCTGGGGCGCATGATCGTCGACGGCAGGCCGGTCTTCGAGAGGACCAGCTGCTCGGCCTCGAACTTGGACTGCTCGTAGGAGTTGTTGAACTCCTGGCCGACGTCCAGGTCGCACTCGGCGAAGCGGCCGTCGTGGGTGCCGGCGACGTACGCGGTGGAGACGTGGCCGTAGCGCTCCAGCCCGCCGCAGTCCTGCGCCATCTCGGCGAACTCGACCATCCGGCGGGTGCCCTCGAGGTTGATCTCGCGGGCCTCCTCGAGCGGCAGCGTGAACGACACCGACGCGGCGCTGTGCACGACGGTGGTCACCTCGCAGGCCAGCTCCTGGGCGCGACGCTCGTCGAGTCCCAGGCCGGGCTCGGTGAGCTCGCCGGCGACCGGGTGGACGCGGTCGGCGTAGCGCTTGGCCCCGCGGGAGCCGAACAGGTTGACCAGCACCTCGTCGACGCGCTCCCGTGCGGCGGCGTCGTCGCGCGCGCGCACGAGCGTGAACACGTCGCGGTTGCTGCGCTCGAGATAGCGGGCGAGCAGCTCCATCGCCACAAATCCGGTTGCGCCGGTCAGCAGTACGGCGCCGCGCGGGGGCGTCATGGCATCCCCCACTGGACGACGGTCGCGCCCCAGGTGAAACCCGCGCCGAACGCGCCCAGCAGCACCTGGTCGCCGGGCGCCAGCCGGCCCTCGGACTCGGAAAATGCAAGCGCCAGTGGCAGCGTCGCCGCGGAGGTGTTCCCGTATTGGCCGATGCAATCTACTACCCGGTTTTGCGGGAGATTGAGCCTCTCGCCGACCGCGCTGAGGATTCTTCCGTTCGCCTGGTGGTACACGAACAGGTCGATGTCCTCCAGACGCTTGCCGGCGGCGCGGGCGGCCTGCAGCGTCGACAACGTCAGCCGCGCGACAGCCTCGCGGAACGTCTCATGCCCGCGCATCCGGATCATGCCGCCGGCGCGCTCGGCGAAGATGTGGTCGGCTCCGGCGCCGTCGGCGCCCAGCACGATTGGCCCGATCCGTCCCGGATACCCGACGGAGCGCAGCACGACCGCGCCGGCGCCGTCGGCAAACACCGCCGCGGTGGCGCGGTCGTCGGGGTCGGTGATCCGCGACATGAAGTCCACGCCGACGACCACCGCGCACCTCGAGCGGCCCGACTCGATCTGGCCGACACCGACCGACAGCGCCGACAGGAAGCCGCTGCACGCCGCGCCGATGTCATACGCGCCCGCCCGGGTCGCGCCGAGCCCGTGGGCGACGAGCGGGGCGGCGTTGGGCATCACCTCGTCGGCGGTGGTGGTTGCGACGAGTACCAGGTCGACCTCGGCAGCGCTGACGCTCGCGCGCTCGAGCGCCTGAGCGGCAGCGTCGATCGCATGCGTGGCCAGGCGCTCCTGGGGCTCGGCGATATGGCGGGACTTGATCCCGGTGCGGCGGACGATCCAATCGTCGCTGACGCCGATCCGGTCGGCGATCTCGGCATTGGAGACGACGGTCTCGGGGACCCGCATCCCGACCGACGCGATCGCCGCGCCGACCCGGCTGGGCGGCGGCGCCGGCTGTTGCGGACGTGGGTCGCTGGTCGGGACCGTTGCGGTCACGTTCGAAACGTCCCCGAGCACGGGCGCGATTCCAACGATCGGAAGCGCTTAACCCGACAGACGGGGGGTTAAGGTTTATCCGCCGCTAACACGGGGGTTTCGGGGTTCTCGGCCAGGGGGCCGGGCGGGTGGGCCGGGCGGATGCGGCGGCGCGGGTGCGGCCAGGGCCTACGGCCCGGCGGCAAGGGTGTCGATCAGCTCGGCCAGCCGCAGCAGCAGGTCCGGAGCGAGCGCGCGCTCGACGTCCGGGAGCGTCTCGTAGAACGCCCGCTGGCGCCCGCGCACCCATTCGTCCTGCTGGTCGAGCGCGTGGCGCCCGAAGTCCGTCAGCGTGACCGTCACCACGCGCCGGTCCTCGGGTGACCGCGTCCGGCAGATGATCTCGCGGCGCTCGAGCGCGTCGAGGATCCGGGTGGCGGTCGACGCGGCGATCCCCGCCTCGTCGGCAAGCTCGCGCACGGGTGCCTCTGACCGGGTGGCCAGCGTCTGCAGCAGCGAGTACTGCGACAGCGTCAGCGTCCCGTTGGACCCGGTCTGGGTCGTGGCCCCCCGCGCCCGGCGGACCGCGGCGGCAAACGCATCGAATGACTCAAGGAACGCGTCCGCGCCGTCGATGTTTGGAAGCACAGGTTGCGCATGGGCGGACGCATCCATAAGAATCAGGGTACCAGGCATACTTGGCATGACAATCGTTGGCATGCTAAGCTTCTGGCGTAGAAAGAAGGCAAGTCATGTTCCGCAACATTCTTGTCAGCGTCGATGGCTCCACTCACGCGGAGCGAGCCCTCTCAGAGGCGATCGACATCGCGGTAGCCAATAACGCCAGGCTCACGATCCTGACCGCGATCCCGAAGTCTCCGACCTGGATGTGCGCCTCGCTCGCCGTCCCTGCCCCACCGCCGCTTGACCGCGAGCTCGAGCGCGAATCCCAGCAGGTCCTGCGCGCCGCCGAGCAGCAAGTCCCCGAGTGCGTACCGGTGACCACGATCCTCACCCGCGACCGGATCCGCGACGCGTTGCAGAAGCGCATCGCCGACGGTTGTCACGACCTGCTCGTGATCGGCTCGCGGGGACGAGGCGCGTTCAAGGCGTCGCTGCTGGGCAGCGTCAGCCATCACGCGCTGAACCACAGCCCGATCCCCGTGCTCGTGATCCACGCCGACGAGCAGCACCTGCACGTCCCCAAAGCGCAGCAGGCCGCGCGCGGCACGCCGGTTGCCCCCGGCGACTCGCCCGGCGCGGTCGCTCCCGCATAGCGGTCTGTCACACGCGGCCGGGGTCATTCGTCTAGAACGGATTGGATGACCGAACGAACAGCCCAGTCCCACGAGGAGCTTCGGCCACTGCTGTTCTCGATCGCCTACCGGATGCTGGGAACGGTCGCGGACGCCGAGGACGTCGTGCAGGAGGCGTTCCTCAGGCTCGCCCGGACCGAGCTCGAGGGCAGCGAGGTCCACTCCGCGCGCGCGTTTCTGACGACGGTCACGACCCGGCTGGCGATCGACCAGCTGCGATCGGCGCGAGCCCAGCGCGAGACCTACTTCGGGCCGTGGCTGCCCGAGCCCGTGCTGACCGCCGACGAACCCGACCCAGCGGAGGTGACGGAAATGGCCGACTCGCTGTCGATGTCGTTCCTGGTGCTGCTCGAGACGCTGTCGCCGGTCGAGCGCGCGGTGTTCCTGCTCCGCGAGGTGTTCGATTACGGCTACGACGAGATCGCCGAGATCGTCGACAAGAGCGAAGCCAACTGCCGCCAGATCTTCGTCCGGGCCCGCAAGCACATAGACGAGGGCAAACCGCGGTTTGACTCCGACCGCGACCACCAGCGACGCCTGGCGGAGGGGTTCATCGCCGCCGCACGATCGGGCGAGGTGCAACAGCTCGTGGGGATGCTGTCGGCAGACGTCGTGTTCTATGGCGACGGCGGCGGCAAGGCCCGGGGCCTGCCGCGCCCGGTCTTCGGCCGCGACCGCGTGGTCCGCCTGTTCGACGGCTTCTACCGTAACTTCGGCCACCTCGGGATCACGATCGAGCCCACCTGGATCAACGGTCAGCCGGGGACGCTCAACCTCGACGCCGAGGGGCGGCTGCTGAACGTGTTCGTGCTGGAGATCTCCGACGGGGTGATCCAGACGATCAGGTCGGTGATCAACCCCGAGAAGCTCGGCCACCTCGGCTACGAGCTGTCGCCGATCGCGCGCGTCGAGCCCAACGACCCCTGATTTTCGCTGCCGGGCTGTCACAGCTCCCGCCGGTCGCCCGTCTAAGGGTCGACGACACGAAAGGAGCCGATCATGAAGGTGTTCATCGCAGGTGGAAGTGGAGCGCTCGGAACCCCGCTGATCACGCAGCTGCGTGCGGCCGGCCACGAGGTTGTGGCGATGACGCGCTCCCCCGGTAAGACCTCGGCGCTGGAGCGGCTGGGCGCGGAGGTCGCGGTGGCCGACGCGTTTGACCGCGATGCCGTGACCCGGGCGGTGACGCTCGCCGAGCCAGAAGTTCTGATCCACCAGCTCACGGCGCTGTCGGGCGTCACGAACTACAAGCACTTCGACCGCGAGTTCGCGCTCACCAACCGGCTGCGGACCGAGGGCACCGACAACCTGCTCGCGGCCGCACGCGTGGCCGGCGTCCGCCGGTTCATCGCCCAGAGCTACGGCGGGTGGCCGTATGAGCGCACAGGCGGGATGATCAAGACCGAGGAGGCACCGCTGGACCCCAACCCGCCGGCCGAGCAGCGTCAGTCGCTGGCCGCGATTCGCCATCTCGAGGCGGCGGTGACGGCAGCCGAGGAGATCGAGGGCGTGGTGATGCGCTACGGCGGCTTCTACGGGCCCGGGACCTCGGTGTCCCTCGACGGCGACATCGCCGAACTGGTCCGGAAGCGCAAGTTCCCGATCGTCGGCCGGGGCACCGGGGTGTGGTCGTTTGCACACATCGAGGACGCCGCGTCGGCGACCGTGGCGGCGGTCGACCGCGGCGCCCCCGGGATCTACAACGTCGCCGATGACGACCCCGCCCAGGTGTCGGCATGGCTTCCCGCGCTGGCCCGCGCGCTGGGCGCCAAGCAGCCGCAGCGGATCCCCGGGTGGCTGGGGCGGATGATCGCGGGTGAGGTCCAGTTCTCGATGATGACCCAGATCCGCGGCATCTCCAACGCCAAGGCCAAGCGCGAGTTCGGCTGGGCGCCGCGGTACCCCAGCTACCGCGAGGGCTTCAGCTCGGGACTCGGAAACGGGCAGCCGGCCCAGGCCCCGGTGGGCTCAACGAGGTGACGCGACGGTGGCGCATACCATGGAGGTATGCGCCTTTCCGTCCTCGACCAGTCGCCGATCTCGGAGGGGTCCTCCGGGGCGCAGGCACTGCGTAACACGATCGACCTCGCGGTGCTCGCCGACCGACTCGGCTACCACCGCTATTGGGTGGCCGAGCACCATGGCGGCCCGATGCTCGGCGGCGCCAGCCCCGAGGTCGTGATCGGGCCAATCGCATCGGCCACCAGCTCGATCCGGGTCGGCAGCGGCGGCGTGATGCTGCCTCACTACAGCCCGCTGAAGGTCGCCGAGTCGTTCACGATGCTCGCCGGTCTGTATCCGGGCCGGATCGACCTGGGACTCGGCCGCGCCGCCGGGACCGATCCGATGACCACGTTCGCGCTGCAGCGCGACCGCCGCCAGGCGTCGCCCGACGACTTTCCGCAGCAGCTGGCCGAGCTGCTGGCGTACTTCGAGGACTCGCTGCCCGAGGATCATCCGTTTCGCCGTCTGGCGAGCACGTTGCCGGGGCGCCCCGAGGTTCCAGAGCCGTGGCTGCTGGGATCCTCGATGCAGAGCGCGATCTGGGCCGCCCAGCTGGCGCTGCCCTACGCGTTCGCCGACTTCATCAACCCGGAAGGCGTGGACATCGCGACCACCTACCGCGAGCGCTTTGAGCCAACCGAGGACTCGCTGGTGCAGCGCACCGCGGTCGCCGCGTGGGTCCTGTGCGCCGAGACCGAGGAGGAAGCGCGTCGGCTCGCGTCCTCGAGCCGGATGGCGATGATGCTGCTGCGCCGCAACCGGCTGATCGAGGTGCCGCCGCCCGAGAAGGCGCTCGAGTTCCTGGCTCGCGAGGGCAAGACCGTCGAGACGGCGATGCCCGGCCGGCGCGCGATTGTGGGCACGCCGGAGAAGGTCGCCGCCGACGTCGAGGCGCTTGCGGTCCAGTACGGCGCCGATGAGGTGATCGCGGTCACGATCACCTACGACCACGAGGCGCGACGGCACTCATATGAGCTGCTCGCGGAAGCGATGGGGCTCGAGCCGCGCGACGTCGACGCCGGCTCTCACGCCGAGGCGCCCAGCAACGTTTAGTTGGCATGACCACGAACCTTCTCTACACCATCATCGACAGCCCGATCGGCGAGCTGCTGCTGGTCGGCGACGGCGAGACGCTGCACCGCCTCGACATGCGCGGCGGCCGCCGGCCGGTTCCGATCGACCCCAGCTGGCAGCGCGACGACATGGCGTTCGCCGATCTGCGCCGGCAACTCGACGAGTACTTCGCCGGCGGTCGCCGCGAGTTCGAGCTCGAGCTGGAACTGCACGGCAACCCGTTCGAACGGCGGGTCTGGCAGCAGCTGCTCGAGATCCCCTACGGCGAGACCGCCAGCTACGGCGAGCTGGCGCGTGCGATCGGAGCACCCGACGCTCCCCGCGCGGTCGGCCTGGCCAACGGCCGCAACCCGATCGCGGTGATCGTTCCCTGTCACCGCGTGATCGGGGCCGATGGCTCGCTGACCGGATACGGCGGCGGGCTGGAGCGCAAGCGGCTCCTGCTCGACCTTGAGTCGGGCGTGCTGCCGCTCGTATCGGCCTAGTGCCGGGTCAGTCGCTCACCAACTGACTGACGCGTAACCTGCGTCCCTTCACGGTCAGTCACACCGACCCGGCTCTAACGGAGGATCGATGGCGAAGGCGCTGGTGGTTTGTTGCGACGGTCCCACACCCCGATGAAGTGGATCTCGTCGTCGTCGCTCGCCCCGGGACAGTCGATCGCTTCCAGCGCCAGGCGCCGTCACGCCGAGCGTGTCGACGGCTACGCGCCTCCCGGTCTCGACGACTACTTGCGCGCGCTCCCCGACGCCACGCCGGTCCCCGAGGGCACTTGAGTCTCAGCCACGATCGTCTCAGCCCACGATCGTGACCACGGCCGCCAGGATCGCGATCGCCATGGTCGCGAGGGTGAGCAGCCAGAACGTCTCGGTCTCGACCGCCACCTCCGAGCCGGGACCCCTCCGCAACCGGTAGACGATCCGCCCACGGTTCCAGGTCAGGCCGGTCAGCGCGGCCAGCGCGAGCGCGCTGGCGATCGCGAGCGCGTCGAGCCCACCCTCGAACGCGCCGCGCGCGATCAGGGCTCCGATCGCCGCCATGTTCAGCGCCGAGCGCGTCCAGGCCAGCGCCGTACGCTCGCGGGCCTGACCGGGATCGTCGATCGAGGACACCGTCAGTGAGTGAGGCGGTCGACGATCGCCAGGATCCCGCCCAGCACGGCGATCGCGGCGATCCCGCCGGTGAGCAGGCGCGGCATCCACGAGTAGCGCAGCGGACGCCGCAGGCGCATCGCTCGTTCGCTGTCCTCCCAGTGCGAATAGCTGGCCAGCGCCAGCAGCGCGCCGAGCACGATCAGCGGCACCGCAATGATCAGCCGCAACCCGTGGAGGTTGAACTTGAGGAATTGAGCGGCGGCCAGGCCCGCCGCGATCAGCGCCAGCGCGGTTCGGTTCCAGGCGAGGAACGTCCGCTCATTGGCAAACGTGAACCGCGGGTCAGGATCGGTGCCGGTGCGCTCCAGCGAGCGCTCGGGACCGGTGAGCATATCCAGCAGACGCCGCACCGGCCCGCGCGCGGCGGGCGCGTCGTCCGAGGAGCCATCCGTGTGGTCGCCGTGGGCGCTCACGTGGAGCGAAGGATTACACCGGGCTCGGTGGGATCGACGCGCCGGTGGCATCGAGGTCCCCGATCACGTCCGCGCTGGTGATCTCCTCGGCCGTGGGCGCGAGCCGCGCCGAGTAGATCGAATGCGCTCCGAGCAGCCGCGCGATCACGGTCGCCTCGACCACCCCCACCAGCGTTGGGACCATCAGCCCGTCGGTGCGGCGGGTCAACTCCAACACCAGCACCACGCTCGACAGCGGTCCCTGCATCGCGGCTGCCAGGAACGCGCCGCCGCCGATCAGCGAGTAGCTGCCCTCGTGCGCGCCCGGCCACAGGTGCGACCAGGCGATCCCGGCGACCCCGGCCAGCAGCACCCCGACCGTGAGCGTCGGCGTGAACAGTCCGCCGGGCGAGCCCGAACCGAGACACGAGGAGGTGGCCAACGGCTTGAGCACGAGCAGGATCGCCAGCAGGCCGAGCGACAGCCGGCCGTCGGCAGCCATCTGGACGATGTCGATCCCGTTGCCGAGCAGCAGTGGGTACGGGATCGCCACCACACCGAGCACTACGAAGACCGCCAGCGGCGCCACGAATCGTCCCCAGCGCCGCGGCCGCATCGCGTTCGCCCGCTGGATCGTCTTGACCCACAGCACCGCGGCGCCACCGGCGATCGGTCCGATCAGCACCGCCCATGCGATCTGGGACGGATGCACGCCGTAAGCCGGCACCTGGTACGTCGGACGGGTGCCCAGCGCGATCCAGGCCACCGCAGTGGCGATCACCGAAGTCAGCAGCGCCGGGAGCACCAGCGGCAGCGCCAGCGTGCCCAGCAGCACCTCGAGCGCGAACAGCGCGCCACCGAGCGGGACGTCGTAGACGGCTGCCATGCCGGCGCCCGCTCCGGCGGCGACCAGCAGCCGTCGCTGCCACAGCGGCAGCGACGCCCAGTCGGCGACCTTGCTGGCCGTGGCCGCGCCGGCCAGTTGGGGCGCCGCCTCGCGGCCAAGCGAGACGCCCATCCCGACGGTCACGATCGAGATCACACCGCGGGCCACGCTGGCCGTGAACCGCATCCGCCCCTGGTGCAGCCACACGCTCTCCGAGACCTCGCCGCCGCCGGAGCTGGGCAGACGGTGCAGCACCAGCACGCCGATGGCCACCACGCCCGCGGCGAGCGCCAGCACGATCACGTGGCGCGCGGCTGAGCTCGCCTTCACCGCGTCGACGAACGTGCCCGAGTGATAGTCCCAGGCGGTGTGCTCGACGAACTTGAGCAGTTCCATCAACAGTGCGCCGCCCACGCCGGCGGCGACTCCGACCCCGACCACGATCAGCCAGAACTTCGGGCTGTAGCTGGCCACTAACCCACGGCCGGGAACGTTGGGCTGATGGGAGAACCAGCGGACCCGCTGCCCGGTCATCCGATCACGGCGTAGATCCTAGGTGAGGACCGTCGCCTGACAATCGTCAGTTGCTCGACAGACTTTGTCGCCGCGGCGTCTACGGGTTCCAGGCGCCGCTGATCTCGGCCCACGACGCGGGGGCTACGGACAGCTCGCCGTTGGCCGGCGCCCGAAACGACGGCGACAGCATCTCGATGTAGCGTCGCCGCAGCGCGTCGCTGCGAGCGGCGTCGCCGACCCGGATCGCGCGCAGCATCTCGAAGAACAGGCCGACGTCGTTGGTGGTGATGTCGTCGCGGACCGCGCCCTCGGCCTGCGCGCGCTCGAGCACCTGCTGCATCAGACCGGCCATGTCGACGGCCACCCGATTGAGGAAGTCGTCGGGGGTGAACGTGCCGGCGAGCCCACGCAGCGAGCCCGCGCCCGCCTCGACCGCAGCCGCCACGAAGCCCACGAACGCCTCCCACGGATCGCCCGCGTCCATCCGCTCGAGGGCCTCGCGCGCGACGTCGGCGATCGCGTTCATCCCGTCGAGGCACAGCCGGTAGGCGAGCGCCTCCTTGCTGGGGAACCGGCGGTACAGGGACCCCACCCCGACGCCGGCGCGAGCGGCGATCTCGGCCATCGGCGTCCCCGGGGCCTCGGTCAACACCATCCGGGCGGTGGCCAGCACACGAGCGTCGTTGACCGCCGCCTCCGCGCGCCGCCCACTCAGCCTCGGCCTCGCGGCCTGGTCGTCGGTCGCCATCGGATAGAGCATATCCGATTCGGAACGGATTGATTCGTTCCGCAGGCTGTGGTAGTATTTCGGAACCGTAGCGTCCGTTCCGAAATCACCTCCCAACCACCACCCGAGGAGCGCACCATGGACTACAAGCTCGAGTTGATCGCCGTCCCGGTCTCGGACATCGATCGCGCCAAGGCGTTCTACGAGCAGGTCGGATTTCACCTCGACCATGACCACGCGGTCAGCGACGAGATCCGGTTCGTGCAGCTGACCCCGCCAGGTTCGGCGTGCTCGATCGCGATCGGCAAGGGCCTGGTCGATATGCCCCCGGGCGCGGCCAAGGGCCTGCAGCTGGTCGTGAGTGATGCCGACGCCGCCCACGCCGAGTTGACCGAGCGCGGGATCGAGGTGAGCGAGGTCCAGGAGTTCCCGTGGGGCCGATTCGTGTTCTTCAGCGATCCCGACGGCAACGGCTGGGCGATCCAGGCGATGCGTTGACCCGTTCACGCGACCGAGCGCCCGTGCTGTCCCGGCGGGCGCTCAACCGCACCCTGCTGGCCCGTCAGCACCTGCTCGAGCGCACCGATGCGATCACCACGGAACGGATGCTCGAGCTCCTCCTGGGCATGCAGGCGCAGGAACCCCAAGCTCCTTACGTCGGACTGTTCAACCGGCTGCACGGCTTCGAGCCCGAGCGCCTGTCGGAGCTGATCGCCGGCCGCGGGGCGGTCCGGGGCTGGCTGATGCGCTGCACGATCCACCTGGTGACCGCCCGGGACTACACGCGGCTGTGGCCGCTGATGTCGCCGGTGCTCGCGGGTGGCTTTCGCGGCAGCGCATTCAGCAAGCAACTCCGTGGCGTCGACGTCGACGCGCTCGTCGATGCCGGACGCGAGCACCTGTCCGCCGACCCCCGCACGAGGGCTGAGCTCAGCCGTGCGCTCTCCGAGCGCTGGCCCGATGCCGACGCTGGGTCGCTGGCGCCGGCGGTCAACCTTCTGTCGCCGGTGGTGCAGCCGCCGCCGCGCGGGTTGTGGCGCCGTACCGGGCAGGCGCGGTGCACCACGGCCGACGGCTGGCTCGAGGTCGAACTGGACGCAGTCGGTGACCCCGCCGAGTTGGTACGGCGCTACCTTCGCGCGTTCGGTCCGGCCACCGTGGCCGACATCCAAGCGTGGTCGGGCCTCACCCGGCTACGTGCGGTCGTGGAGGAGTTGCGGCCGTCCCTGCGGACCTTCGATACCGCCGACGGAACCGAGCTGTTCGACGTGCCCGACGCGCCGATCCTCGATGGCGACGAGCCGGCGCCGCCGCGGCTGCTGGCTCCGTTCGACAACGTGATACTCGCCCACGCTGACCGCGGCCGCATCGTCGCCACACAGGACCGGCCCTTGCTGATGGCCGACCGGCTAATGCGCACCGTGCTGATCGACGGGTTCGTCGCCGGCACCTGGCGGCTGTCAGACGACGGTCTGGAGGTGCGGCCGATCAGGCGCCTGCGCCGGTCCGAGCGAACTGGGGTCCTCGGCGAAGCCAGACGGCTGTTGGAATTTCTCTCCCCCGAGCGCTCGCGAACGGCGATCCGCGTGGTGTACGCGTAGTGGGTTCCGCCGGAACGCTCCGGTGGGATCTAGGTCAGCGCAGCTGGTTGGCAGCGGCGACCACGAACCCGTCGGCCATCGCGTCGCCGATCCCGCCGACCGGCAGAAACCGGGGAACGTCAAGGCTGGCCAGCAGGTCCAGGGAGATCTCGGCCCCGGCCGCGTCGACCACGTGCCACGTCGCCTCGAACTCCTCGTCGCCCGAGCCCGGATGCTTGACCCGGGTCAGCTTGACCTCGGTGCGCCGGTCGCTGATGACCGCAAGCACCAGGTCGAAGTCCTTGGTGATCGGCCCCTTGGCGACGTGCAGCTTGGCCCGCACCTGGCTTGGGCGGCCGTCGTCCTCTCGCTCGAGCACGTTCACCTCCTGGACCACCTCCGGGTACCAGGACCGGTAGTCCTCCACCGCCTCGAACAGCTCGACACAGCGTTCGGGCGTGGCTGGCACGGAGGTGCGGGCGCTTCCCCGGAGTTCCTTCATCGCGCCGGACCGTACACGACGATCCGGCGACAGTCCGGCGACGGGCCGGGGTCACCGCTGAGGGCCGACGAGTCCCTTCTGACGCAGCTCCTCGATCGCCGACTCGCGCTTCTCGAGGCCGTCGAGGCCCATCCCCTGGAGCACCTCGGGCGTCTTCGAGAACTGGATGTCTCGATAGTCGACGACCTGGATGTGGTTGCCCCACGGATCGCTGAAGTCCAGCGACCCGGCGTCCTTGACGTTCAGGCCCGCCTGCTTGAGCGCGGTCCGAACCGCCTCCTTGTCGTCGACCACGAGCCCGAAGTGGCGGCTGGTGTCAGGCGGCTGACTGCGACCGGCCACGAACGCGATGAACTGGTCGCCCATATCCACGAACGCCATGCGCGACCCGTGCCGTCCGTCGACGTCGAGCTCGAAGAACCGCCCGTACCACTCGAGCGCCTGATCGACGTCGTCGACCTCGAGCGCGATGTGGTTGATGCCGACGAGCCTGGTCATGTCGCGATCCCTGCCTGGGCACGGAGCCCGACGATCCGATCGTAGTTGAGGCGCATCAGTTCGATCACCGCGCGCACGTCGTCCTCGTTTTCGATCCTGCGCGCCCCCGGGCCGTCGCGATCGGGGAATACCGGGTGGTGGACGACGCGGCCCTCGTCGTACAGCGCCAGGAACAGATCCTTGCTGAACATGAAGTGGGCGGAACGGTCACCGTGAAGGTGTCCGACCTCGCGGGCGCCCACTCTGAACGAGAACTCGCCGCGGCGGCCGGGTCCGGCTTCGACGCCGGGCCACGAGGCGACCTCCTCGATGATCTGCTGGCTGGCGGTCAGCGTGCTTGACATTGTCACTCCTTCGAGTCTCGGCTTCAGATGTCCCCGATGGTGCACCAGCCGACGCCCGCTTACCAGGCTCTATTGGTCCTAGGACGATCGACCGAGACGCACGCCCGTGAGCTGCTAGAGCCATTTCCACCCGGCGGCCACGCGGTCCACGGCGCCGGCCTGCGCCGCGTAGGCATCGGGCAACGCCGAGTAGGTGATCGTGTAGATCCACTGGCCGTGGGCGACGAACACCTGGCGCTGGTGCAGCATCCGATCGCCGGTCGGCTGGTTGTAGTAATCGATCGCCCGGGCCGGAGCGCCGCCGACGGTGATCTCGCTCGGCTGCGAGAACCGGTCCGCCCGTGGGTCCAGCCGCCTGATCGTGGTGACCTCCAGTTTCGTGATCCGGGCGATGTCGGCACGGCCCCGTGCGGGCTCGCGGATCACGTTGATGTTCGTGGCGAACCCGTTCGCGCGCGGGCCGATCGCCAGGTACTGGACATTGGCGACGCCGCTGCGCACCGACCGAGTGGCGTCCACGAACCCTCCCGGGACGATCGTCTGAAAGCTTCCGTCGATGCTGGTCACGGCAGCCGGCTGCGGCGGGGTTGTCGTGGCCGCCGGCCGGGTGGTTGATGTGGTGGTCTTCGACTTCTGACCGAACAGCGACGTCGACCCGCAGCCGGTCGCCAGCGGGACGGTTACGGCCAGGATTGCGACGAGCCGTCGGGCAGACATCCCGGAGGACGGTAGCCGTTCAGCCCGGCGACTCCAGCGTCCTCTGCAGGTGGTCGAAGGCGCGGTTCCAACCGCCCTCGTGGCCGCGGACCGCCTCCTCGTCCCAAAGGTCGCGGTGGGTGAAGTCGACCGTGGTCACGCCGTCGTGCTCCTCGAACTCGATCTCGATCAGCGTCCTCGTGCTGACGTCGTCCCATGTCCAGGTGAACGCGAGGCGGCGGGGCGGGTCGATCTCGGTGTAGTGCCCGCCGCCGCCGTACTCGGCTCCGGACTCGGAGTCGCGCATCACCACCCGCACCGCGCCGCCGACGCGCAGGTCGACCTCGGCCTCGGAGGTCTCCCAGCCGACCTCGGCGTGCCACCAGCGTCGGATCACCTGCTCGCTGGTCCAGGCGTCGAACACCGCCTGCGCGGGCGCGCGGTAGGTGCGCTGGATCCTCAGCGTGGTGTCGCCGGTCACGCCGCCCGGTCGTAGGAATCGTGAAGCCGCCACCACTGGTACGGCGGCGTCTGTGGGTAGCCGTCGGGCGAGTCCTCCCACTCCTCCTGGCGGCCGAGCGCAGTCAGATCGAGGTAGCTCCAGGTGCTGCCCATCGATTCGTCACCGCGGTTGTTGATGAAGTAGGTGCGGAAGATCCGGTCTCCTTCGCGGATGAACGCGTTGGTGCCGTGCCATTCGTCGACGCCGAAGTCCGCGTCGAACTCATCGGTGATGGTGTACCACGGCAGCTCCCAGCCCATTCGCGCCTTCCAGCTGGCGATGTTGGCCTGCGGTGCCCGGGAGGCGAATGCCAGCGTCGTGTCGCGGGCGTTGAGGTGGGCCAGGTTCGCGACCTGGTCGGCCAGGAACGAGCACCCGGGGCAGCCGCTCTCGGGCCAGCCCGCCACGTCCGGCTCGTAGAAGAACCGGTAGACGACCAGCTGCCGGCGACCCTCGAACAGGTCGAGCAGGCTCGCCGGCCCGTTCGGGCCTTCGAACCGGTACTGCTTGTCGACAGCCACCCACGGCATCCGGCGCCGCTGGGCGGCCAGCGCGTCGCGCGCGCGGGTCAGCTCCTTCTCCTTGACCAACAGCTGCTGTCGGGCGGTCTCCCACTCCTGCGCTGAAACCTTCGGCGGCGTGTTCATCGCGGATCTTCCTCCTTCAGGTACTCGTCGACGACATCGAACAGGCGGCCCCACAGGGCGCGCTGGCGATCCATCCAGTCGGCCGCCACGCTCAGCACCTCGGGCTCGAGCGACAGCCGGTGGGTACGACCGATCACCTCGCGGCGGACCACTCCGGTCTCCTCGAGCACCCTCAGATGCTTGGAGATCGCCGGCTTGGACACGCCGAATCCGGCGGTCGTCTCCCCCACCGTCGCCGGCCCGGAGGCCAGACGCTCGACGATCCCGCGGCGGATCGGGTGAGACAGCGCCCGGAATGGATCGTTCACCATCGGGTTAACAGTACAGGTCGCGGACGCCGGGGTGCCCGCGACCTTTTGGCATGGCGGGGCGATCACGACATGCCGGGCGGGGCGATCACGACATGCCGGGCGGGGCGATCACGACGTGCATGGCGTGACAAATCCGACGCCGAACGCGAACCGCGCCACGCCATGCATGACATTCCTGCACCACGTGACGAGGCTCCGCATCCGGGTTGGATTTGTCACACGGTGCAGGTCGCTCTCGGCGGGCCCGGGGTCGGCCGGTCGGGGGTCGGCCGCGGGCCCGCCCGCTCCGGCTCAGTCGCCCCAGGTGAACCGCAGCCGCAGCCGCTCGCCTGACCCGTACGCGGTCAGCCGCAGGCGATCGCGCCCCGCCCGCCGCAGCTCGCGCCAGTCCTCCAGCAGCGAGTCGAGCTCGGCGACCGCGCTCCCGCTCCCGTAACCGTCCAGCCGCCACCGCGTCCGCGTGCGTTGCCGATCGCCGCCCGACGCCCACGGGCTGCGAACCGACAGCACCGCGAGGCCGCCGGCGCCGCGGTCGACGATTCCGATCCCGAGCCGCCCGCCGCCCTGCACGGTAACTCGCCGCCCCGCAGGGATCGTCAGCAGCAGGTAGATCAGCAGCATCGGCGGGTACGAGCTGCCGATCCGGGTCATGCCGTGGGCGACCGGCTCCGCCTCGCCGATCAATACGGCGGCCAGCAGCCGGCGCGCGGCCGCGTCTGACAGTCCGGCCACTCCGCCGCCGCTGATCGAAACCAGCGAGGACTGCGCAGCCTGACCGGAACGGTTCGCCCCCAGCGTCGCCCGCGGCGGCCGCCATCCGCCGTCGCCTCCGTGCAGCGGCATGAACCCGCCCCAGGTCATGGCCACCAGGTGCAGTCGGCGACCGCGCCGCTGCAGCGATGGGATCAGCTGGATCGCGGCGCCGTCGGGATCCAGCCGCAACGGCAGCTCTAGCAGCCCGCCGTCGGCCAGCTGCTCGAGCCACGAGCGCCTGATGTCGTCGGCGCACGCGGTGACGATGATCCGGTCATACGGCGCCCGACCGGGATGTCCGTCGCGCCCGTCGGCCGTCACCACAGTGGCCCGCACCCCGGCCTCGCGCAGCGCCCGCCGAGCCGCGCGGGCGAGCTCGGGATCGACGTCGACCGACGTCACCTGGCCGGCCGAGCCGACGATATGGGTCAGCAGCGCGGCGTTATAGCCGGTGCCGGCGCCGATCTCGAGCACTCGCTGCCCCGGGCGAAGATCCAGCAGCTCGAGCATCTTGGCCATCATCGCCGGCTGCGAGGAGGACGACAGCGGCATCCCGCGGGCATCGCGCTTGGTCACCACCGCCTCGTCGCGGTACACCGCCTCGAGCCCCTCGCGCGACAGCAGCTCCGGGATGAACTGCTCGCGCGGGACCTCGGTGAACGCGGCCGCGACGCGCGGCGAGACGATCACCTCGTCGGCGCGGAGGTGCTCGACGAGTTGCCGGCGCAGGCGACGTGAGCGACTGGCGGTCGGCGGCGACATCGGCATAGGTTCGCGTACCCGCGGGCGGGCTGGCTACGCGTAGACCCCGAGCCCGCGCCGTGAGCTTGGTCGACGCCGTGCAGAACACGTCAAATCCGTCCCGATCGCTGAGGCTTGCCGTGCGGTGCCTCGTATGCGTGCTCCCTGTGGCAAGCCTCCGGATCGTCGCCGGGTTTGCCGCAATATGCACGCCCGGGACGACCCGGTGGCGCCCTAGACCTTCCCGGACGGCGAGCCTGGCGGCGATCGGCTTGCAGTCCGTCCGGCGCCCGTCCTAGGTTGCCGGAACACATGTTCGCCACCGCCTCGCCCGACCAGCTCGACGCTCCGCCGTGGCTGGGCCGGCTCAACCCCGAGCAGGCCGCCGCCGCAACCCACCCTGGCGGCCCGCTGCTGATCCTGGCCGGGGCCGGGACGGGCAAGACCACGACGCTGTGCTCGCGGGTGGCATGGCTGGTCGGCGAGGGAGTCGCCCCCGAGCGGATCCTGCTGCTCACGTTCACCCGCCGGGCGGCGCGCGAGATGCTGAGCCGCGCCCGCTCGCTGGTGGCGATGCCGGCGGGTGCCGGCGGCGTCGTCGGGGGCACGTTCCATTCGGTCGCGCACCGGTTCGTGCGCATGCACGCCTCGTCGCTGGGGCTGGCGCCCGGCTTCGCGGTGCTCGATGCCGGGGACGCCGCGGACCTGCTCGACCTGATCCGTGAGGAGCACGGCCACGCCCAGCGCGACCGGCGCTTTCCGAAGAAGAGCACGCTGCTTGACATCTACTCGCGCACGGTCAACGCGCAGCGGACGCTGTCGGAGGTCGTGGCCGAGAGCTTCCCGTGGTGCGAGGAGCACGTCGAGGAGATCGCGGCGCTGCTGAAGGCCTACACGGCCCGCAAGCGAGCGCTGGCCGCACTCGACCTCGACGATCTGCTGCTGTACTGGCGCGCGCTCGCGGCCGACGAGGTGATCGGCGCCGCGCTCGAGGACGCGTTCGACCATGTGCTGATCGACGAATACCAGGATGTCAACGGGCTGCAGGTGGAGATCGTCCGATCGTTGCGCCGGCGCTGCCGCGAGCTGACGGCCGTCGGCGACGACATGCAGGCGATCTACGGGTGGCGCTCGGCGTCGCCGCAGCACATCCTCGAGTTCGCCACGCACTTCCCCGAGGCGACGCTGGTCACGCTCGAGCGCAACTACCGCTCCTCCCAGCAGATCCTGGATACCGCCAACGCGGTCGCCGAGCAGGCTGCCCGGTCGTATCGCAAGCAGCTCCACACCACCGACCGCGACGGCACCCGGCCCGAGCTGATCTTCATTCGCGACGAGAGCTCCCAGGCCACCGAGGTGTGCGAGCGGGTGCTCCAGGCCCGCGAGCAGGGGATGGACCTGCGCGAGCAGGCGGTACTGATGCGCACCTCGCACGACAGCGACCTGCTCGAGCTCGAGCTCACCCGGCGCCAGATCCCGTTCGTCAAGTACGGCGGCCTGCGCTACCTGGAGGCCGCGCACGTCAAGGACCTGATCGCGCTGTTTCGGCTGGTCGACAACCCCAGCAACGAGCTGTCGTGGTTCCGGGTGCTGCAGCTGCTCGAGGGCGTCGGGCCGGTCACGGCACGGCGCGCACTCGACGTGCTGGTCGGCGCCGGTGCAGGCGGGGGCGACGGCCTGGCCGCCTGGGATCAGGCTCGCGAGCGGCTCCCGGTCGCGGTCCGCGAGTCCGCCGACGGTCTGATCGGCGCGTTGCGGACCGCCCGCGTCCCCGGGCCGGCCGGACCCCGCGCGGAGGTCCTACGCGACGCGTTGGCCCCGCTGATCAGCGCCCGCTATCCAGACGGGGCGGTCCGGCTCACCGACCTCGAGCAGCTCGTCGCGGCCGCGCGCGAGTCCTCCGACCTCGGCCACTTCGCGGCCGAGCTCGCACTCGACCCGCCGCAGTCAAGCGCGGATCTCGCCGGCCCGCCACTGCTCGACGAGGACTATCTGGTGCTTTCGACAATCCATTCGGCCAAGGGCCTGGAGTGGGGCGCGGTCCATGTGCTGGCGATCTACGACGGCAACTTCCCCGCGTGCATGTCGGCTGGGACCAGCGAGGAGATCGACGAGGAGCGCCGGCTGCTGTACGTTGCGATGACGCGCGCGCGCCGCCAGCTTCACCTCTACGTGCCGGTCCGCTACTACCACCGCCCCCGGGGCATCGACGACGCCCACGGCTTCGGCAAGCCGTCGCGGTTCTTGACCGACGCAGTCAAGGCGACGTGCGAGCAGGTGCGTCCCGACCAGGAGCGCTTCGGCGTGCCGCGTCCCGGCCACGAGCCGCGCAAGATCAGCGTTTCGGTCGACGCGCTGTTTCGCTGATGCCCGAGCGGACCCGGGGCGAGGCGGTCGACGTCGTCGTCGTTGGCGGTGGCCATAACGGGCTGGTGGCGGCGACGATGCTCGCCCGCGCCGGCCGCTCGGTGGTCGTGCTCGAGCGCCGCGAGCAGCTCGGCGGGGCGGCGGTGTCGGGTCGGCCATTCGAGGGCGTTGACGCGCGCCTGTCGCGCTACGCCTACCTGGTCAGCCTGTTCCCAGCGTCGCTCGGATCGGCGCTGGGACTCAATGTCAAGTTCCGTCCCCGGCGCGCGTCGAGCTACACGCCGAGCGGCGACACCGGGCTGCTGGTCGCCCGCGACGAGCGGGTGACGCGTCAGTCGCTGATCGCAGTCGCGGGCGACACCGGCGCGTTCGGCGCCTGGGAGCGATTTCACGCGATCCTCGAACGTGCGGCCGAGCGGGTGTTCCCGACGCTCACCCAGCCGCTGCGCTCGCGCCAGCAGCTGCGGGAGATCGTCGACGACGAGGTCGCCTGGCGGATGCTGTTCGAGCAGCCGCTGTCGGAGTCGCTGGAGTGGACGTTCCGCTCTGATCTGGTGCGCGGCGTGGTCGCGACCGACGCGCTGATCGGCACGTTCGCCCCGGTCGACGACCCCGCGTTGCGTCAGAACCGCTGTTTCCTCTACCACGTGATCGGCAACGGCACCGGCCGATGGGATGTGCCGGTCGGCGGTATGGGCGCCTTGACGGGCGCGCTGTCAGACGCCGCTGGTCGCGCCGGCGTGGACACCCGCGTGGGCGCCGAGGTCGTCTCGATCCAGACCGACGGCCGCAGGGCCGAAGTCACGTGCGCCGACGGCGCCGCGTACGCGACCTCGCACGTGCTCGCCAACATCGCCCCGGCGGTGCTGTCGCGGCTGCTGGGCGATCCGCCGCCGGACACCGCGCCCGAGGGGTCACAGTTGAAGCTCAACATGCTGTTGTCGCGACTCCCCCGGTTGCGTGACCCGGCGGTCGCTCCCGCCGACGCGTTCGCGGGCACGTTTCACGTCAACGAGGGCTACGAGCAGTTGCAGCGGGCGTTTGATCAGGCGAGCCGCGGCGAGATTCCGAGCCTGCCCCCATGTGAGCTGTACTGCCATTCGCTCACCGATCCGAGCATCCTGTCCGACGAGCTGCGGCGAGCCGGCGCGCACACGCTCACGCTGTTCGCACTGCACATGCCCGCCCGGCTGTTTGCCGGCGACGAGGCCACCGCGGCCGCGACCAAGCGCGAGGCCGTCGAGGCCACGCTGCGATCGGTCGACTCCGTGCTCGCCGAGCCGTTGCGGGATTGCCTGTGGCGCGACGACGCGGGGAACCCGTGCCTGGAGGCGGTCACGCCCCCGGAGCTCGAGCGCGAGCTGGCAATGCCCGGGGGCCACATCTTCCACCGCGACCTCTCGTGGCCGTTCGCCGGAAACGCCCGAGCAAGAGGGGACCTGGGGCGTCGAGACCCGGCACGCCAACGTGTGGCTGTGCGGCGCCGGGGCCCGGCGGGGCGGCGGCGTCAGCGGCATCCCCGGACACAACGCGGCCCGCGCGGTGCTCGCCGCCCGCCGCTAGCCGTCCGCCGCTAGCCGTCCGCGGAATTCTGTCGTCTAGACGACGTAGAATGACGACAGACACACGTCACAGCGCCGCGACAACCTACCGCGGCAGGAGCCCTCAGAACGATGACCGCCGTGCTCGAAACGATCAGCGACCTGTCCCAGCCGGCCGCCGCCGCTGCCGAGATCCAGCGTCTCAACGACCGCCTCGCCGGCGAGCTCACGATTTCGCCCGATGTCGTCGCGGCCGTCCGCGAGATCGCCGCGGGTATCGAGGAGACCAACACGCGCCGCTGGGACACGATCGATCCGACGCACGCCGTGATCGTGCTGCGCTCGGCGCTCAGTGCGCGCCGCGCGCTCGACGACCCACGGTCGCCGGCCGCTCGGGACGAGCTGCGGGTCGCGCTCGAGAGCATCCGCCAGTCGCTGGCGGCAATCGCCGAGCGCGAGCCGGTCAGCGACGAGCGCTCGCCCAAGCAGGTCGTGCAGTGGCTGGCCGCGGCGACCGAGGTGCCCCAGGCGCGGCTGGCCCGGCTACTCGGCGTGAGCGCACGCCAGCTGCAGCGCTGGCTGTCCGAGGCCGAGACCGCCCAACCCGAGGGTGAGGACGCCCGCCGGGTCCGGCTGGTGGCGCGGATCGTCAACCAGCTGCGGTTTGCGCTGACCCCGTCGGGGACGGTCGAATGGTTCAGCTGGCCGCGCTCCGACCTCGGCTCGCGCGCGCCGCTGGCCCTGCTCGATGACCCGATCGAAGAGCCGCGGCTGCTGATGATCGCCGGCGCGATGCGCAGCACGCTGGCGTTCTAGGAGGCCGATGGTCTGTTACCGCTTTGCCGCCTATTCGACGCCGCTGCGCACGGTGGCGGCGTGGCAGTCGGCACGGTTCAGCCGTGCCGACGAGAGCGAGCCGACCCAGTACCTGTCGCTGCACCCACTCGGGCCGCTGGCCGAACTGATGCGGAACGCCGACCTGCGCGCGCCCGACCAGGTGACCGCGGTGAGCACCCGGACCTGGGCGCTGGAGGTTGCGCTCGATCGGCCTGGCTGAGATCACGTTCGACTCGGCCGCGGAGTTCGGGATCGCCCCCGAGGAACTGGTGGCCGACGATCACCGGCCCTGCCAGCAGCTCGCGGCGCGGATCCGACGCAGCTTTCCGGGAGCGATCGTGCCCAGCGCGGCGCTTCCGGGCACGAGCAACGTGGTCCTGTTCGGGCCCAGGGTCGCCGCGCCCTACCTGGTGGCGCCGGTCGCAGACCTCGACGTCCCGGCCAGCATCACCGCAGATCACGGGCGTCCGCCGGTGTCGCTGCGCTCGCTGGTCCGCTTCAAGGGACAGCCCCATGCCGCGCTGGCCGCGTGGCAGACCGGCACGAGCTTCGGATTCGTCGAGCCCGATTGGTCGCTGTAGTCCACTGGCGGTCGTCTGCGGGCGACAGCTCAGCGGCCGTCGTGCGACCGTTCCAGCAGCTGTACCGGGTCGATCGAGATGCGCGTCGCGATCCGCTCGAGGCTCCGGAGCGTGAGGTTGCGCTCGCCCCGTTCGAGCCCGCCCATATACGTCCGGTGCACTCCCATGATCTCGGCGAAGCCTTCCTGGCTCAGGTTGTGAGCCTTGCGGTAGGCCCGCAGGTTGCGCCCGAGGATTTGCTGGAGCTCGCCTTCCATGTGCCAAACATCTCCGGCCGCTACAGCGTAGTCCACAGACCGATCGATATCGGGATTTTTTCCGCCTGGTGAAACGCGCTGCCGGAAGACTACGGTTCGGCAACGATGATCGAGGCGAGCGTCTCCCCCTCGCCGTCGATCAGCCAGCGCGTAGCGCCGTGACGCACCACCTGCACCGTGCCGGGCTGGGCGGGCGTGCGGTACTCGATCTCGGCGTCGATCCGTTCCGGCTCGGCGCCGGCCAGAAGCTCCTCCTCGAGCGGCTGCCAGAAGGCGGCGTTGTTGACGTGATCGGCGAGATCGCACTCGGTCGCCCGGAACGTCCAATGCGAGCTCGCGTCGCCGTTCAGCTCCGTCTCGGGCGTGGGATGGCGTAGCCGCGCGGTCACCCGGCGGTCGCCGGCGGCGCCGCCGTAGACCTCGAGCTCCTCGGGGGTCACAGGTGTCGGGCGCCAGGTGTCCGGATCGAGGTGCACCCACAGCGAAACCGCCTCGACGCACGGATGCTCGTCGCCGGCGCGGATCACGCTCGTGCGGCGCTCGGCCCACATCCGCCCCAGCCCGCTGCAGAACGTCGCCAGCGAGAACCGCTCCCCGAACCGGGGGAACTCGGACACCGCGATCCGGCTGCGGCGCACCACCCACACCGCCGCGCGCTCGGTGCCGGCATCGATGACGTCCGCGTAGGCCACGTCCTGAAGCCAGCGGGCCACGGCGTCCAGCCGGATCCGTCCCGACGGTGCGGTGTCGGCGAACCCCGGGCTGACCCCACGGCTGTACACGCGTCCGCCCCGAGGCGGCGCCACGAACTCGGTGGTGGCAGCGACGCTCACGCTGCGCTGACGGCCACGGTCGGCATCGGTCAGACGAACAACCGGGGGTCGCCGGTGGTGATCCCGTGTACCCCCAGGCCGCGCAGCCGATCGATCGCCGGACGCTCGTTGACCGTCCAGGCGTAGAGCCCGCCGCCACGGGTGATGACCTCCTCGAGCAGGCTCGGGCAGACCAGCCGGTGCTGGGCCATCAGTGCATCCCATCGCCGGCTCTCCAACCCGGCCAGAACCTGGTCGCACCAGTGGTTCCAGCGCTGGCTCAGCCGGGCCATCCTTCCCCCGATCGAGATCCCGACGCGAACCCGCGGCTCGAGCGCGCGGACCCGGTCGAGCACCGCCGGAACCTGCGAGGAGATCACCGTGCGGTCGGTCAGCCTGGCGTCGCACAGTCCATCCAGCAGCGCGCGCTCGCAGCCCACGTGCTTGAGGTCGACGTTCAGCCCGACGTCGGCGAACCGCCGCGCCGACAGATGGTCGAGCGCATCGCGCAGCCGAACCGTGGGACCGCGGCGGGCGTGCCAGACCGTGTGGGCTAGGACCAGCTCGCCGCCCCAGGCCCGCAGGTCGAACTCGACAGCGTCGATCCCGACATCATGGGCAGCATCGAACGACGCCAGCGTGTTGGCCGGGGCCAGCGCACTCGCCCCTCCGTGTCCGATGCGCTCGAAGTCGTTCGCGGTCACCGCGCCGATGCTACCGACGCGCGATCCTGGCCCCGGGCCAGATTAGTCGTGACTGACGACGCCCGCCGAGGCGCAGGTGACCAGTGCCAGCGGCAGGTCGGCGGGCTCGATCCCAAGCAGGTCAGGATGTTCGAGATCGAGTGTCACCGCCGCTCGCGGCGCGGTCCCGTCCGGGATGCCCAGGCTGCGGTAGCCGTTGACGCACAGCTCCTGCCACAGGTCGCCGACCGACGCCAGGAGTCCTGACCGCAACTGGCGTTCGCGCCGCGACAGCGTCTCGAGCTCACGCGCCTCCTCGAACGGGTCGATCCGCACCTGCGAGTCGCTGCCGATCGCGAGCGGGACGCGGGCCTCGGCGTACGTCATCGCCGGCAGATACCCGTCGCCGAGGTTGCCCTCGGTCGTCGGGCACGAGACCACGGTGGTCCCCGTGCGCGCCAGGATCGCGACGTCCGCCTCAGATACGTGGATCCCGTGGATCACACTCGCCGACGGCCCCAGGAACCCGGTTCGCTCGAGCAGCTCGATCGGTGAGCAGCCGTGCTCGGCGCGGCATTCGTCGAGCTCGCGCCGCTGCTCGTGGGCGTGCACGTGGCGCACCAGCCCGTGTCGCTCCGAGTACTCGGCGATCGCCTCCAGCCAGCCGCTCGGCACAGCGCGGACGCTGTGGGCGGCGACGCCGACGTGCGCCCCGTCAACGTCCTGCGCCCAGGTGCGGAGCTCGTCGACACGCTCCAGGTAGGTCTCGACGTCTGGATCGCAGAACCGGCGCTGACCTTCGAGCGGCGCCAGGTCCCGGCCGTCCCAGCCGGCGCGGTGGTAGGCGGCGGGCAGCATCATGGTCTCCAGACCGGCCGCGACCGCCGACTCGGCGACCACCCGCGCCATTTCGATCCGCACCGGGTACGGCGTCCCGTCCGGCTGGTGGTGGACGTAGTGGAACTCCCCCACCGCCCCGTAGCCAGCGCCCTTCATCTCGGTGAACGCCCGCGAGGCCAGTTCCCGCATCGAGTCGGGATCCAGCTCCCCGGCCAGCGCGTACATCTCCGTGCGCCACGTCCAGAAGTCGTCGCGATCGGGCGCCAGGCGCTCCGCGCGTCCGCGCAACCCACGCTGAAACGCGTGCGAATGCACGTTGGGCATGGCGGCGACGGACACGGTCAAAGGCATCAGCTCTCCTCCCGCAGCGCGGCGGCCACGATCTGGGCTGCGACCGCGGCGTCCTCGAGGTCGACGGTCTCCTCCGGCGAATGGCTGACGCCGGTGTGATTACGGACCAGCACCATCGCGGCCGGCAGCGACGGCGCCAGCACGCCGGCGTCGTGGCCGGCGTAGCACACGACCTCGGGGATCTCCCGGCCGAGCAGCTCGCGGCCCGCCGTCGCGAACCGGGTCCGCAGCGACTCCGAGAACGGGGTGCCGTCCGACCGCGACGCGATCCCCACCGAGATCGCCACGCCCGAGCTTTCCTCGAGTTCGGCGGCGGTCACCTCGAGCGCTCGGAGCCAGCCGTCGATCTCGCCGGGGTCGAGTCCGCGGGCGTCGATCCACAGCTGCACGTGCGATGGGATCGTGGTCGGCGCGTTGGGCTCGACCAGCAGCCGCGACGTGGTCACGGTCAGCGATCCGGCAGAGTCCTGGGCGGCGACGATCAGCCGCGCGGCGGCGGCCAGCGCGTCGCGCCGCTGCGCCGGCGGCGTCGTGCCGGAGTGATCCGCGTGGCCCTGGAGCTCGACCTCGAGCCGCAGCCTCGCCGCCAACGCGCTGACGATCCCGGCGGCCACGCCGGCGCGCTCGACGTCGGTGCTCTGGTCGATGTGAAGCTCGACGAATCCGACCAGGCGCGAGATCCACTCCGGCGCGTCGGGCAGGGCACCCGGATCGACGCCGGCGGCGCGCATTGCGTCGGCCACCGATACGCCGGCGTCATCCGTTCGCGCCAGCACCCTCGCCACCTCGAGCCGCCCGGTCAGAGCCTTGCTGCCGAACGTCGGCGTGTTGAAGCGCGCCCCCTCCTCGTCGGCGAACGACACGACCGCCAGCGGCCGGTCAACCGCGGCCGCGATCTCGAACGCGCAGGCCACGCCGAGCGGACCGTCGAACCGGCCGCCGCCGCGAACACTGTCCAGATGCGAGCCCAGCCCCCACCACGGCGCCTCGGACTCAGGGCACGCCCACAGATTGCCGGCGGGATCGCGCAACGGCCTCAGCCCGCCGCGCCGCGCCTGCTCCTCAAACCAGGCCCGCGAGGCGGCGTCCTCGTCACTCCAGGCCATCCGCCACACGCCCCCCGGACCGATCCCGATCCCGTCCAGCGGGGCCAGGCGGGCGGCGATCCCCTCGGCGGTGATCAACGCGAGACCCGGCCGATGAAGTCAGCGCGCACGTACGCGAGTGAACCGCCCACGATCGCCGCCGCGACCGGGTTTCGCCCGAAGCGGTAGGCGATCCGTTCGATCGGCCCGTCGAGCACGAGCACGTCCGCGCGCTTGGCGGGCTCCAACGACCCGGTCTGATCGGACATCCGCAGCACCCAGGCTGCGTTCAACGTCGACGCCAGCACTGCCTCGAGCGCCGACCACCGGTAGTGGCGCACGGCGAGCCCGATCACCACGGGGATCGACAGCACCGGCGAGGTGCCGGGATTCAGGTCCGTGGCCAGCACGCAGATCGCGCCGGCGTCGGCCAGCTCGCGGGCGGGCGGGATCTGCTCGCCGGCCGAGGAACTCGGCGCCTGGGAGCAGCACCGCGGCGGTCTCGGACTCGGCCAGTCCCGGGACCTCGTCGGCGGGCAGACAAGACAGGTGATCGACGGACCGCGCCCCGAGCTCGACCGCGACCGGCACGGAGTGGTTGGCGCTGAACTGCTCGACGTGGGCCCGCAGGTCGAGCGAGTTATCGCTGGCCAGCCGCCCCATCCGGCGCAGGTCGTCGTTGGAGAACGCGACGCTCTCCACGTAGATGTCGAGCGCGCTGACCTCCCCGGCCGCCAGCACGTCCGGGAGCATCCGCTGGACCTCGTCCATCCACGAGCTGCGGTCGTAGCCCTCGGGGACGGCGTGGGCCAGCAGCCCGGTCGATCGAGTCGGCTGCGCCACGCGTCCGGCCAGGGCGGCCGCCAACGCCACCGACCGCACCTCGCCTTCCGGCGACAGCCCGTAGCCGCTCTTGCATTCGAACGCCGTGGTGCCGTGGGCGAGCATCTCGGCGGCGAGCGTCTGAGCCTGCTCGAGCACCTGCTCGTCGCTTGACTGCGCGAGCGACCGGCCCGAGGAGCGGATCCCGCCCCCTGAGCGGGAGATGCTCTCGTAGGACTCGCCGGCCAGCTTGCGCTCGTATTCGCCCTCGCGCCAGCCGGCGAACGGAAGGTGAGTGTGACAATCGACGAACCCGGGGATCACCGCGCAACCGGCAGCGTCGATGCGGACATCGGCCGCGGCCGAGGCCTCCCATCCGGCGATCGCGTCGCCCTCGATCAGCAGCGAGCCCGGATCCAGGCGCTGTTCGCCGGCTCGGTCGTGGCGGAGGAAGGGCTGTCCGTCCTCGGGCGGGCGCAGCAGTTGCGCCGCGCCGTTGATCGCGACCGTGGTCACCGGCGCCGCTAGACCGGTTCGGGGTCGAGCATCGGCATCTTCAGCCCAGACTCCTGGGCGAACCCGACCGCCTGCTCGTAGCCGGCATCGGCGTGACGCACGACGCCCAGTCCCGGGTCGGCGGTCAGCACCCGGCGCAGCCGCTCGGCCGCCAGCTCGGTCCCGTCGGCGACCACCACCTGCCCGGCGTGGATCGACTTGCCCATCCCGACGCCACCGCCGTGGTGCACCGACACCCAGCTCGCGCCGCAGGCGGTGTTCAGCAGTGCGTTGAGGATCGGCCAGTCGGCGATCGCGTCCGAGCCGTCCTGCATCGACTCGGTCTCGCGCTCCGGCGAGGCCACCGAGCCGGAGTCGAGATGGTCGCGCCCGATCACGATCGGTCCGTTGAGCTCGCCGCTGGCGACCAGCTCGTTGAAGCGCAGCCCGGCCAGGTGCCGCTCGCCGTAGCCCAGCCAGCAGATCCGCGCCGGCAGGCCCTGGAAGTGGACCTTGTCCTGAGCCATCCGGATCCACCGCGCGATGTGCTCCTGGTCGCCGAACAGGTCGAGGATCGCCTCGTCGGTGGTGTGGATGTCCTGCGGGTCACCGGACAGCGCCACCCACCGGAACGGGCCCTTGCCCTCGCAGAACAGCGGGCGGATGTAGGCGGGAACGAAGCCTGGATACGCGAACGCGTCCTTGTCGCCGTACTCGGCCGCAAGCCCGCGCAGCGCGTTGCCGTAGTCGAACGCCTCCGCTCCCCGCTTGCCGAGCTCGCGGATCGCGTCGACGTGGCCGAGCGCGCTCTCTCCGACGCGCGCCAGGTACCCGTCGGGGTCGCTCTCGCGCAGCGCGTCCGCCTGTTCGACGGTCAGACCCGCCGGCACGTACCCGTTGAGCGGGTCATGTGCGGAGGTTTGGTCGGTGACGACGTCGACATGGATGTCGCGGCGGACCAGCTCGGGGAGGATCTCGGCGGCGTTGCCCAACAGGCCGATCGACAGCGGCCGCCCGTCCTTGGCGGCCGCACCCAGCCGCGTCAGCGCGTCGTCGAGGTCGGCCGCGCGCTCGTCGAGGTAGCCGGTCTGCAGCCGCCGCTCGATCCGCTGCAGGTCGACCTCGATGCACAGCGCGGTGCCGCCGGCCATCGTGATCGCCAGTGGCTGCGCGCCGCCCATCCCGCCGAGACCGGCGGTGACGACCAGGCGACCGCTGAGCGTTCCACCAAACCGCTTGCGCGCGGCGGCGGCGAACGTCTCGTAGGTGCCCTGCAGGATCCCCTGGCTGCCGATGTAGATCCAGGATCCGGCGGTCATCTGCCCATACATGATCAGCCCGGCCGCGTCGAGCTCGCGGAACTTGTCCCAGGTCGCCCAGTCGGGCACGAGGTTCGTGTTGGCGATCAGCACCCGCGGCGCGCGCTCGTGGGTCTCGAACACGCCCACGGGCTTGCCCGACTGCACGAGCAGCGTCTCCTCGTCACCGAGCGCCATCAGCTCGCGACGGATCGTGTGATAGCTGGACTGGTTGCGGGCGGCCTTGCCGATCCCGCCGTAGACGATCAGCTCCGAGGGCTTCTCGGCGACGTCGGGGTGCAGGTTGTTCTCGAGCATCCGCAGCGCTGCTTCCTGCTGCCAGCCGCGGCATCGCATCTCAGACCCGTTCATGGCGGGGACACTATCCCCGCGCGTGGTTTGCCGCCGCCCGACGGTTCAGCTCCGCGCGCTGCGCCCACGATGACTTTCATATCTGCAGTGAAGACTTGCGGATCGGTTGCAGGCGTTGCTAGCCTGCGGGACGTGAAGCGATACGCGCAGCGGTGCCCGGTGGCCCGGGCGTTGGACGTCGTCGGAGACCGGTGGACGCCGCTGATCCTCCGCGAGCTGCTGCTCGGCCCGAAGCGATACACCGATCTCAGCGAGTCGCTGCCCGGTATCGGCACCAACATCCTCGCCACGCGGCTCACCCACCTGCAGTCGCACGGGCTGGTCGAGAAGCGGACGCTGCCGCCGCCGACACCAGTGGCCGTCTACGAGCTCACCGAGGCGGGCGAGGCGTTCGCTCCGGTGATCGAAGAGCTCCGCGTCTGGGGCCGTCAGTTCGCCCCCAAGCCCAAGCCCGACGACGTGGTCAGACCGGCGTGGGTGATCCAGAGCGCGGCGGCCGAGGCCTCGGAGTTGAAGCCGGGCACGGTCGGTGAGTTGCGCGTCGGCAACGAGACGTTCGAGATCACCGCCGGCGAAGGGCGAGCGACCGTCAAGTCGCGGCCGGCCCAAGGGCCCGACGCGGTTCTGTCGCTCGAGCCGTCCGTGCTGATGAGCCTCGCCGCCGGGCGGCTGGCTCCGGCCAAGGCCCGGGATCGCATCGAGATCCAGGGCGACACGCGGGTCGCCGACGGGCTGGTCGAGATGCTCGCCGGCGCCGTCCAGTAGCACCGGTACCGAGCGGAACGTTCCTCCCGCGTACGCGTTCGGCACCCGATTTCGTCGATCTCGGCGCATGCCGCGCGTCCCGTGCGACAAAGCCCGCGCTGGACGCGGAGTTCGTCGCCCGCGATGACCGGAGGCCGCCCTGGGACACGAAATCGGGCCCCGCGGCGCTGTGCACAGCCGCACACGCACAACCCATAAGCTCGCGACCCAACTAACCCGCAGGGAACTGACCCGTGGACCATGTGACAGCCGCCTACGACCCCGAGCAGTGGCATGACCTGTGCGTCGCCCTGGCCGGCGCTTCGGGCGCGCTGCTCGGCCTCGCGTTCGTCGCGATCTCGTTCAACCTCGATGCGATCCTTGCCGACAAGACGCTGCCCGGTCGCGCGGTCGAGACGCTGGTGGATTTCGCCTACGCCCTGGCGGGCAGCCTGATCGTCCTGGTACCGGGGCTGTCGCACGTGGCGCTCGGAGTTGCGGAGGCGGTGCTCGTCGTGGCTCTGCTGATGCTGATGGTCAACGTCGTCTGGCCTCGTTGGCGGCGCGAGCGAGACCTCCCGGCGAATTGGCGAGTCGGACACGCGGTACCCGGAGCCGCGTTGACCATGCTCGCGGCGGTCGCAGCCGTGGCCACGATCACCAGGAGCATCGGCGGGCTCTACTGGCTCGGGGGTGCGATGGCGCTCGCCACGGTGGCGGGACTCAGCAACAGCTGGGTGCTGCTCGTCGAAATCAAACGCTGAGGCCTTGAACGGTGGACCCGGCCCCACCACAATCTGGACGATGGCGGGGGAGTCGATCACCGAGGATGAGCTGGCCGAGCTCATCCGTCGCGCGACGGAGGCGACCTCGGCCTATATCCAGGGCGACATCCGCAGGTATCTGTCGCTGATCGAGCACTCCGAGGACTACACGTTGCTGGCGCCCTATGGCGGGGAGCCGCGCCGCAACTATGACTCCTCCGACGAGGCCCAACAATCAACCGCGCGCTTCTTTCGCGGCGGTCAGGCGAACCTGGAAGTGGTCGAGACGTACACCAGCGGAGATCTCGTCGTGCTGGTGGCGATCGAACGACAGCACGGTGAGGTCGGCGAGCTGGCAGAGCAGGACTGGTCGCTTCGGGTGACGCTCGTGTTCCGCCGAACCGCAACTGGGTGGCAGCTGGCGCACCGTCACGCCGACGCGCTCACCCACCCGATCAGCTTCGAGCACCTGGCTGCGCTCGCCCGGGGTGAATCGGGACGGGACTCCTGACCGTTATCTTGCAGTCCGATGGGCTGGCGCCGCGCGTCGGCATCGCGACCAAGGGGACGGACCAATGACGACAGAGCAGCAAACGTCCGATTCGGCGGCCGAGGTCCGGGAGCAGGCGTTGTATGCCGACTCGGGATGGAGCCAGGCGCACGGCGACCGCTTCGACGTGTTCGATCCGACCGATGAGCGCGTGATCGCGAGCATTCCGTCGGGCAACGACGCCGACGCCGACGAGGTGCTGCGCTCGGCACGGCGGGCCCAGAGCGAGTGGGCGCGGACGCCGGCGGCGAAGCGTGGCGCGTATCTGCGCGAGATGGCCGACCTGATCGACGCCAACCTCGAGCGGCTCGCGGAGCTGGTGTGCGAGGAGGTCGGTAAGCCGATCGAGCAGGCTCGCGGCGAGGTGGAGTTCGCGGCCGGATTTCTGCGTTACAACGCCGAGTGGGACCGGCGCCTGGAAGGGGAGATCCTGCCCGGCGACACCCCCGGCGAGGTGATCCATCTGCTGCGCGCGCCGGTCGGCGTGGTGGTCGCGATCTGTCCGTGGAACTTCCCGTTGGCGGTGTTGTGCCGCAAGCTGGGGCCAGCGCTCGTGACCGGTAACACGGTGGTGATCAAGCCCAGTGAGATCAGCCCGCTGGCGACGCTCGAGTTCGTGCGGCTGGTCGACGAGCAGATCGGGCTTCCGCCCGGGGTGATCAACCTCGTGTGCGGGGCGGGCCCGACCGGCGAGGCGCTGGTCCGCTCCCCGCTGGCGTCGCTGGTGTCGTTCACCGGCCACGCGAACACCGGCAAGCGGGTGATGACGACCGCGGCCGACAACCTGACCCGGGTGTCGCTGGAACTTGGCGGCAAGGCACCGGCGCTGGTCTGGCGCGACGCGGATCTCGATCTCGCGGTCAGCTCGATCATCCAGGCGCGGCACTGGAACTCCGGCCAGGTCTGTACCAGCGCCGAGCGGGTGCTGGTCCACACCGAGGTCGTCGACGAGTTCACCGACCGCTACGTCGCCGCGGCCCAAGCGCTCAGCGTCGGCTCCCCGCGCGAGGGCTCAGACATGGGCCCGCTGGTCTCGAGGGCCCAGCTCGAGAAGACCACCGCCGCGCTCGAGAGCGCTGTCGGCGAGGGCGCCACGATCGTCACCGGCGGCGGTCGCCCCGACGGCGACGCGTTCCAACAGGGCTACTGGTACGCCCCCACCGTGCTCCGCGACATCCGCCCCGAGATGCGGGTCATGCACGACGAGACGTTCGGGCCGATCACCCCGATCCTCGCAATCGACTCGCTCGACCAGGCGATCGAGGTCGCCAACGACTCGCGCTACGGACTGTCGGCCTACATCTTCAGCCGCGACTACCACACGGTCATGCGAACCGTCGACGACCTCGCGTTCGGAGAGATCTACATCAACCGCACGCTCGGCGAGTCGATCCACGCCCACCACGCCGGATTCAAAGAATCGGGCATCGGCGGCGAAGACGGCAAGTGGGGCCTGCTCCGCTACACCCAGATCAAGACCGCCTACCACCATTACGGATAGTCGGGCCGCGCTTCGGACGGCGGCGTCACCCACTCGATGCGTCCGTCCGACCTGCGCAGCTACTGCCTCTCGCTCACCGGCGCGCAGGAGACGTTTCCGTTCGGACCTAACACGTCGGTGTTCAAGGTCGGCGGCAAGATGTTCGCGCTTTCCGCGCTGAAAGCGGAGTCGCTCAAGATCAGCCTCAAATGTGAACCGCGGCTCGCGGAGGCGCTGCGCGAGTCCCACCCAGCGGTGATTCCCGGCTACCACCTGAACAAGCGCCACTGGAACACCGTGATCATCGACGGGTCCCTGACCGACCGGATGGTCAAGGACATGATCGAGGACTCATACGACTTGGTGGTCAGCAAGCTCCCGCAGTCTGAGCGCCGTGCCCTCGGGTGAGATTCAAGCGTTTCGCGGCGTGGTCCATACCCGTGCCCGTGAGGTGCTGGTGCTGACCACGCCGTCGAGCGCTGCGGACTAGCGCACCGCTCCTCCCCAGGTAGGAGCCGCCGGGCGTTTGTCATCCGGCGGCCCGATCGGATCTCACCCCTGGTGAGGACCGCGAATCATCACTGCGGCCGACGACGAAAAGCCCGCCGTCGCGGACGCTTGATCGCGTCAGATGTTCATCGCGTCGGTCGCCTCCGACGCCCGCCCAAGGAGCGATCATGGCGTACTCCGGACAGATAATTCACAACCCGGTCAGCGGCGAGCGCATCGAGTTCGTGCGCACCGCGGCCGACACGGACGGAGACCTGCTCGAGATCGAGCTCGGCCTCGCCGCGGACGGGCACGTCCCCGGCGCGCACGTCCACCCCGAACAGGAGGAGCGGTTCGAGGTGCTCGAGGGCACGATCAGGTTCCGTCTCGGGCGGCGGACGATCGTTGCGGGGCCCGGCGATCGAGTCGTCGTCCCCGCTGGCCGCGTCCACAGGTTCTCCACCGCGGGAGACGGACCGGCCCGAGCCCGGGTCGAAGTGGTCCCGGCCTTCGACATGGAGGACCTGTTCACCACGACTGCCGAGCTCGCGCGCGAGGGCAAGGTTCTGCGGTCGGGCATGCCGAAGCCGGTCCATCTGGCGCTGTTCGTCCGGCGGTTCCGGCGCGAGGTCCGGGCGCCGTTCCCGCCGGCGCCGGTCGTCCAGGCGCTGCTGGCCCCGCTCGCCGCGCTAGGGCGGAGACGGGGCCACGCAGACCGATACGAGCTGGCACTCTGCTAGTGCGGTTCCCCGCAGCCCACTAACCCTTTCCAGACGAGCAGCCCGGGGCGAACAGCGCCAGGCAGGTGAAGTGATGCGCGAGGAAAGCCGCGAGCAGAACCGGGTAGAAGCAGCAGAAGCAGAACGGAATCGCCATGCAGATGAAGGTCGCGGCGATAAAGCTCGAGATCGCCCACGCCTCACAGAGCCCCAGTGCTACGCACCAGCCGTTGACGTTCTGACCGCCCGCCGCCCCGGAATGCCCGTCACGAAATAGGTGGGCGACCTGCGGGGCCGCCTGACGACCCATGTCGTCCGATGCCAGACCAGACTGCGCCAGCTCGCAACTCTCACGCATCAGGTCCAGCACCGCATCCAGATTGCCCTGCCCGGCGCGCTTCGCCATGTGATCAAACAGCGCAAGCGCCTGTTCGGCCACGTCCGCGCTCATGCCCGGGTCCTCATCGAGCAGGTGGACCTGGAAGTCAGACCGAGCGTCTTGGACCCGCTCCTCACCACCATGCTCCGCAAACGATGCCTGGGCCTGCTTGACGAGGCCCGGCCAATCTTCAGCCTGGCGTCGGGCGTCGATGCGATCGATCAGGAAACCGAACTGCTGGCGCGCCCGCCGGTTACTGCGGACGGCCGCGTCGCGGTGCATCCGCCCGACATCGTCCCCGAAGCCGAGCGCCGCGGCGCGCTCGGCCCGAATCAGATGGCCGATCGCCTTCGCCCCCTCCTCCAAGGCGCTGTCACCCTGCTGGACGATCTCGCGAAGACCGGCGTGGTCGAGCACGTCGCCCATCCGACGGTCATGCTCCCCGCTGACCTGAGTACACCCACAACCCATTTTGACCCCCGTGTGTGTGCTGGTTGCGGGCGAGTATACGAGGAGACTGACCTGGTCAGTGGAAGAATTTCGTGGTCTCGTGTGAGCCGGTCCGGCGACCTACCCGTCGGTGCGTCGTCGGGTGAGGGTGAACGTGTCGAACGCCTCGAGCTCTCCGCCGAAGCCGATCACGCGGTAATAGGTCACCGCGATCGAGGTCTTCGCGCCCGGATGGCTCCCCGGGTCGACCGTGAACGCCGCGAAGCCGTAGGCGAAATCCCGATCGCGCACCGACGCCCAGATCGCATCCTCCTGGGTGTAGTGAGAGACAAGGTGACCCTGAGGCGCGGACGGCGGCGACGGCGCAGTTCGGTCGGGCCCTACCGAGGTGATCACTTGGCACACCGGCGGGTCTGTCAGCAGCGCGTTGCTGGGCGAGGAGGTACCTCCGCCACCGATCACCATGTGCACGGTCCCGTTGGTGGTGTCGATCGTCTGCTGGGATGCCGTGACTGGCTGCGGGGTAAGCGTTGAGCTGCCGGTCGTCCCGCGCACGGGCTGGGTGCGCTCATAGTGGTGTTCGTGGCCGCAGACCACCAGGTCGACGCCGTAGCGATCGAACAGCGGCAGCCACTCCTGGCGGATGCCGATGTCGGCGCCGTTGAAGCCCTTGGCGGTCGACATCGCGACCTGGTGCATGCAGATCACGATCCAGTCGACGCTCCGGTCCGATCGCGCGGCGGCAAGCTCGCCCTGCAGCCACCGCTTCTGCGCGCCGGCGGAGTACCCGTGCACGTAGGAGCTGCCGGCGTCCTGCAGGCACACATCGTCGTTGCTGACGGCGATCACCTTGACCGAGCCGACCTGGAACGAGTACCAGAGGCCCTCGGTCGCAGCGGGCCCTCCGTTGGAGGGGAGGTCGAAGTACGTCTGGTACGCGCGGAAGCCGTTAGGTCCGATGGCCTCGTTCTCGTGGTTTCCGGCGGTAGGCATCCACGGCCGAAAGCGCGCGGACCGGCTGTTGTTGGCAAACCAGTCAGACCAGGTGCGCAACGGCACGTCTGACAGGTTTGCGTAACAAAGATCGCCGTTGACCAGGTGAAACAGCGGGGCGACCGTCTCCACTCCGGCGGTCACGTCGCCCGCGGCGGGCGAGCCGCGATTATCGTTCTTGAAGGCGGGCGCCGGCGAGGGGAGGTGAGTCGGGGCGGTCACCGTCGGCGTGCCCTGGTCCCCGTAGCTGGTGAACGTGAACGCCGACCGGCCCTCGGGCGCCGTGCGGAAGTCCCCAACCTCGGCGTCGGCTCCGTCGTGCTCGGCCACGTACACGTATCGGTGTCGGGTCGCAGACCGCGCAGGTTGCCGAGTGTACGAACACGGTCTCGGCCTGGCGCGGGTCCGCGTAGCTGCGCGTCGACGCCATCCCTGGACGGCCGGGACGGCCGTCGCGGATCGTCCCGAGTCACCGGGCTGCATCTGCAGTTCGGCAGTCGCGCGGGTCGCGAGGTGTCTGTCACCTGGGGACGGTAGGGCGTCATCGGCGGTTGCCGCTCCGCGCCCGGTTCGGGCAGCCCGCCGCCGGTTGCGCCGGCCGTCCGCTCCAGCGGCGCCGCCGAGGCCACCCCGGCAGCGGCGCCCTGTAACAGACGCCGGCGGTTGATCGCCGTCGTCAGCGTGTCGGCGCCGTCGGACTCAGGGGGATCGGTACGAGCATCTGTGGACATGCGGCGGCTCCTCGTTCGTGGACACCGCCAGCGTGTCAACGCGCTGAGCCGCGCAAGTTACCTTCCTGTGTAGGCGGAAGCTACGACTGCAGGAACGCGAGCAGGTCGGCGTTGATCGTCTTCGCCTCGGTGGTCGGCATGCCGTGCGGGAATCCCTCGTAGGTCTTCAGAGTCCCGTTCTGGACGAGCTTGGCCGACAGCGGCCCCGAGTCGGCATAGGGAACGATCTGGTCGTCGTCGCCGTGCATCACCAGCACCGGCACCGTGATCTGCTTGAGGTCCTCGGTGAAGTCGGTCTGGGAAAAGGCGACGATCCCGTCGTAATGCGCCTTCGCCCCGCCCATCATCCCCTGGCGCCACCAGTTCGCGATGATCGCTTCGGAAGGCTCGGCGCCCGAACGGTTGTAGCCGTAGAACGGCCCGGACGGCAGCGCCCGGTAGAACTCCGACCGGTTGGCGGCCAGCTGGGCCTGGAGGTCATCGAACACGCTCTTGGGCAGACCGCCGGGGTTGGCTTCGGTCTGGAGCATCAGCGGCGGCACGGAGCTGATCAGGACCGCCTTCGCCACGCGGCTCTCTCCGTGGCGCGCGACGTAATGCACGACCTCGCCGCCACCGGTCGAGTGGCCGACGTGGACGGCGTCCTTTAGGTCGAGGTGAGCGGTGAGCGCCGCCAGGTCATCGGCGTAATGGTCCATGTCGTGGCCGTCGCCGGTCTGCGTCGAGCGTCCGTGGCCGCGGCGGTCGTGCGCGATCACGCGGTAACCGTGCGACAGGAAGAACAACAACTGGGTGTCCCAGTCGTCGGCCGACAGCGGCCAGCCGTGGCTGAAGACGATTGGCTGGCCAGAGCCCCAATCCTTGAAGAAGATCTCGATCCCGTCGCTCGTGGTGATCATGCCCATGCCGTGCTGCCTCCGTTGATCGCGGGACGCCGAGTCGTGCGTACGCAGCCTAGCCGAGCGGTTGCCCACGGCTCACCCGACGAACTGCTGGCCGCCGTCGATGTCGTAAGTAGCGCCCGTGAGCGCGGTGTTGATCATCAGGTGGACCGCGAGCGCGGCCACGTCGGCCGGGCCGACCACGCGGCCGATCGGCAGCGTCGTGCGCAGTTCCTCGCGTCGCCTGTCCAGATCGTCGCCGAGAAGCGACGCCGACAGCGGAGTGTCGACGAAGCCGGGCGCGATCAGGTTGACTCGAATCGGCGCCAGGTCGAGCGCCAGGCTGGCCGTTAGCGCCGGCATTGCGGCCGTGACCGCCGAGACGATCGCCGAGCCCGGCCGGATTCGACGGCCGCCAGTTCCACCGATCAACAGCAGCGTGCCCCCGGGTCTCACCCTCCCGACAGCGTTGCGGGCGACCGCGAGTGCGAGCAGCATGTGGTCGGTCAGGGCACTGCGCGCCTCATCCACGGTCATCTCCAGCGGGGGCTGGTACCGCGGGCCGCCGCCCGAAACCAGCACATGATCGACCGGCGTCGCCAGCCCCGCGAAGAACCGCTCGCAGCGACGGCGTATCGCCGGCGTCGAACGCGGCGGTGCTCTGCGCGCCGAGCTCTTGCCCGGCCCGCTCCAGACGCTCGCGATTGCGCGCCGCGAGGATCACCTCTGCGCCTTCGGCACGAGCCCGCCGAGCGGTCTCCAGGCCGATCCCTGCGCTCCCACCGATGACGACGACCTTCTGCCCCTGCAGTCCCGGTTCCATGTCGGTCTCCTCTGCGATAGAGATGTGCGTCTCAGATGATCGCCGCTGCCACCCCCGAGCACCTGCCCGGTGTACTGCACAACCTCGAGCCGACGCTCGACCGCTTCGGCTACCTGGCGGTCGTGGGGCTGGTGTTGATCGAAGACTTCGGCGTTCCGGTTCCGGGCGAGACCGTCCTGATCCTTGCCGCCGTGTACGCGGGCACCGGGCGCCTCAACATCTTCCTCGTCGGGTTGCTCGGCTTCTGTGGCGCCGTGATCGGCGACAACATCGGGTTCGCGATCGGCCACTTCGGCGGGCGGCCGCTGATCCGACGCTACGGCAAGTACATCTTCCTCACCGACGAACGGATCGATCGAGCGACTGGCTTCTTCGAACGCCACGGCGGGTGGATCATCATCGTCGCCCGATTCATCGAAGGCCTCCGCCAGGCCAACGGCATCATTGCCGGCATCAGCGGAATCCACTGGGCGAAGTTTCTGCTCTACAACGCGATCGGCGCCGCGCTCTGGGTAGGCGTCTGGACCTGCATCGGCTACTTCTCAGGCAGCCACATCAACGCGATCTACGACACCGCCAGCCGCTACTCGGTTTACCTCGCGATCGTCTTCGGCCTGGTGGTGATCGCGCTCATCGCCCGGCACGTGGTGCGGGTTCGTCGCGCCCGGACGTCAGACACCTCCTGAACCGTGTCCGCCTCCTCGCCATTCATAGGCTGGACTTATAGATCTCCTCTATTTCACGTCTTTGACTTCTAGGCGGGGGATCGGCATCATGATCGGTGCAGTACCTCTCCTCCCTCGAGCGCGCCCCGAGTTCCGGCCTCATATCCCGCCGGTACCGGGGCGTTCTCATTTAAACGTCGCCGTTCGGCTGAGACCGACGCTCACCGATCTGGCGGAACATCGTCTGGGCGCCGATGCCGGTGGCGAGCAACTGCGGCTGCAGCGTACGGGTCGCCGCGATCGTGAACGACGGGAGCGCCAGCTCGACTCCCGCTCCGCCGACGAGCATCCCGGGCAGGAACGCCGCGCCGTACTCAGGGTGCGCAGGTTCCAGTGCGATGAACGCGGCCGACCCGACCGCGAACAGCAGCGCGCCGAGGCCCCCCGTGACTCCCGGCCCGACGCGCGCTGCGAGCTGCCCCCGGTGAGTAACAGACGTTGCCGAGCAGCATCACCGAGAACGAAGCGAAGAACAGGGTCGCCGACAGGCTGGCCAGCGCGAATGCCGGCACGCGGAGGATCGACAGCTCGATCGGAGCCCGGTGGCGCTGGGAGCGGATCACGAATGCGGCCGGAAGCAGGACTGCGGCGGCAAAGCAGCCGATCACGCGTCCGTCCCAGTTCCACGTGTCGCCGTTGACCAGCCCCAGGGTGGCCACCGCCACGGCACCGGCCGGTAGCACCGTCCCCAGCCAGTCGGGCAGCGGTGGCCGGTCCGGGTCGCGGATCTCCGAGGTCAGCAGGCCTCCCGGCGGCGGCCCGGAGGCAGCGCCCACAGCGCCGATCCCCGCCCAGCCGCCGATCGCAGCGGGACGCCGCTCTCGATCGCGGGCACGGCGATGTAACCCGGCCGAAGGTCCGTGATGGATATGTGGCCTATGTGACCACTTTTCCATCACGGAGCACCGCGCCGAGCCGGCCTCGACCCCAACCGTCAGTCGGCGAGCGGCTAGGAGACGCCCCAGGAGAGGCGGGTGGCGGGCTGGACGCCGTTACCGCCGTTGAACACCCGGCGCTTGCGCGAGCCGTCGGCGTTCATCACCCAGACTGAGCCCTGGCCACGCAGCGACGGGTCGCCGCAGTTGCCCGTGCACTGGAGATACGCGATCTTCTTGCCGTCGGGCGAATACACCGCATCGCTCACGTACGTGTGCGCCGGACCCGACACGGTCGTGAGCACGCGGACACCGGTGCCGTTGGGTCGGATCGACACGATCGTGCGGTCGCCGCGGATCGAGACCAGCGATCGGCCGTTGGGTGCCCAGGACACGCCGAAGTACTTCGCCGAGCTGTTCGCGGTGATGTTCGTGTTGCGGTTGCCGTTTCGGACGAACAGGTCGGACTTGGCGAAGCCCTGGCCGTTGCGGTTATAGGTCACGCGGTAGAACGCGATCCGCGCGCCGCTCGGCGCGTACGCTGGGCTCCCTGCACCCTGTGTGCGGGTCGCCCCGGCCACGACCTTCAGATTGCTGCCGTTGGAGTTCATCGTGGCGATCACCGAGGTGCCGCTGTTGCCGTACTGGTCCACGGCCAGGCCGGTGCCCGTCCGGTTGACCGACGGCCACACGTGGGTCGGGGCCGAGCGGCGGTCGACAAGCTTGCGGCCGGTGCCGTTCGCGGTCATCCGGTAGATGTGCGCGGGGCGGGTGCTGGCCCGGTCGAGGCTGTCGAAGTAGATCGTCCGGCCGTTCGCCGAGTAGGTCGGGTCCTCGTTCCAGATCCGCCCCGTGGTCGTGGTCAGCTCCTTGATCCCGCTGCCACTGGCCGACATCCGAAAGATCTGAACGGTGCCGTCGGTCTGGTCCACGGCATCGAACACGAGACCGCCGTTGCGTCCCGGGAAGCTGCCGGCGTTGGCGCTCGAACCGCCCGCGACCGCAGCCGTCAATAGCGCGACGGCAACCAACAGCCCTCTCCTGGTGCCCACCACGTCGTAATTCCTACCCGGATCCGCGTTCAAGGTCAAGCTGACGGGCCGCCGAGCGGTCGCGCGAGCGCCTCGCTGACCAGCGCGTGAGCCCGGTCGTTCTCTGCGCTCGGGATCCAGCTGACGACTACCGCGTCGAACCGACGCATCTGCTCGACGATGTCGCTGCCGAGTTGCACCAGCGTGGGGTTGATCGGCGTGTGTTCACCGTGCAGGTGTGTGACCAGCAGACGGCAGTCACTGCGCGCCTCGATCCGGTCGATCCCCAACGACCGCGCGTGTCGCAACCCGGCCAGCAGCGCCGTGTACTCGGCGACCACCGCACTGGCCGGCCCGATCAGGGTGGCGTCAGTGCCGAGCGTGACGCCATCGGCATCGACGATCAGGTGTCCGATCGCGGCGATGCGTGGCGCCGCGCGGGCGCCGCCGTCGACGTAGAGGGTCACATTTTCGGCGGCCGGCGCGGTCGATCTGGTCGGGTGCGAGCGGGACCGGCGGCCGGTCTTGGCCAGCGCCCGTCGCTCGCGATCGCTCGAGGCGCGACCGGGCCGCCGTGGACGCCGGCGGCCGGTCGACGCTCGGTGGTCGCAGCGCCCGTTCGCTAGGTGTGGGCGCTGGACTTGAGCAACTGCGCCCCGGCAACCACGCAATCGGCGTACGGGGTCCGCTTCATGCCCTTGACGTGCTTCTTGCTGAGCGTGGCGCACGCCTTCGCGGGACTCTTCGACGTGCCCTTGCCGAGATGAGCCATCGCGGTCACGCATTGCGAGAACGGCGTGCCCTTCTGGCCCTTGACGTGCTTCTTGCTCTCACCCTGGCACAGCTTGCCGTACTGCTTGGGCTGAGAGGCAGATTTCTGCGGGTGCGAGGCGCTTGGGTGCGCGGCCGCGACACCACTGACCGCTAGTGACGCGCCGCAAGCGCAGACGATCAGCGCGGTGGGGAGCTTCCGGTGGAGTCTCATCGAAGCAATTACGCGACGGACCTCCGAAAGTCAGGCCGTATGAGCGTTCCCGGCCCGCGAATAGCCCCGAGCGGAAGATCGTATACCGTTGCACACCATCGCGATGGCGAGCGCGGACCGCATCAGCGCAGATCAACCCAGGTGGGAGTCCGCGCTGGCCGATGGGCTGCTGAGCGCAGGCTGTGACGCGGCGGTGCTCGTGCCCGACAAGCGGCTGGAGCCGATCGCCTCGCGCCTGCGCTCCCGGGTGGCGGTTCGGACTCTCCTGCAGGAGGAGGAGTGCGTCGCCCACGCCGGCGGCCAGGTCCTGGCCGGCGGCCGCCCCGCGGTCCTGATGCAGTGCTCGGGACTCGGCAACGCGCTCAACGCGCTCGCCTCGTTCGTGATCCCGTATGGCCTGGGCATCCCGCTCGTGATCTCGATGCGCGGGACGCTGGGCGAGCGCAACCCGGCCCAGGTGCCGATGGGCCGAGCCACCGCGACCGTGCTGGGGGCGCTCGGAATCCAGGCGTTCGCGGTCGACGATCCCGGACAGGTTCAGGCCACGGCGGCCGGGATCACCGACATGGCCGGCGCGGGGGTGACCGCGGCGATGCTGCTCGCGCAGGAGTTGCTCCCCTCGGCCACGACGGGAGCGCGGCGATGAACATCTTCCAGGCGCTCGAGACACTGCTCGAGCGTCGCCCCGACGCGCTCTACGTGGCGGCTCTGGGCACGGTGACTTCGGCGCTGCGCACGGTCAGCTCCGACGGGCCGCACCTGTACTTCGGAGGCGCGATGGGCTCAGCCGCGCCGGCCGCGCTGGGCATCGCCGAGCGGGTGGCCCCGCGGCTGGTGATCGCGGCCGTCGGCGACGGAGAGCTGCTGATGGGCGCGCGAACCCTGTGGTCGATCGCCGGAGCGAAGCCCTCGAACCTGCTGGTCGTGGTGATGGCCGACGGCAAGTACTCGATGACCGGCGGCCAGCGGATCGAGACGCCGCTGGCAGCCGCCGAGGCCGCGTCCGCGATCCCCGGCATCTCCGGCTGCAGGGTCGACTGCACCGAGAGCCTGTCCGAAGCGCTCGACGAGCTGCCGCTCCCGGGCGTGATCGAGACCGTGCTCAGCGACGGCATCGAGCTGCTGGCGAGCCCGTTCGTCGAACCCCACCGGGTCCGGTTCGCGTTCGAGGCCGAGATCGAGCGCGGTGGCTGACGGCCGCTACCCGGCCTTGGTCAGGTGCTCCTTGGCGACGCCGGCCACCAGTGAGTAGTTCGTGTCGACCATGTTGCCCACGTACATCTCGCCCAGCTGGGTGAGCAGCTGGTAGGCGTCCAGCCGCTCATATCCGTAGTCAGCGACCACCCAGTCGATCAGCTCGGTGTAGGCGATCCGGGCGGCGTCCTCCATCGGCCGAGCGCTGCCGACGGTCATCAGCTTCTCGGGAGATTCGATCCTCGGCCACTCGATCGCCTGTCCCTTGATCAGGTCGAACCTCAGCACCGAGCGGGCGCTGATCTCGAGCGCCACCCCGCACAGCTCCCCGTCGCCCTGGCTGCCGTGGGCGTCGCCGGTGTAGAACAGCGCCCCCGGGGTGCGGACCGGCAGGTACACGGTGTTACCCGGGCAGGTGTCCCGGCAGTCCATGTTGCCGCCGTGGTTGTGCGGCGTCAGCGCCGAGATCGCCTCTAGCTCCGGCGCGGTCCCGATCGTCCCCAGAAACGGCCGCAGCGGCACCGAGATCCGATCGCCGTGGCGGAACACGCCGTCGCGGAGTTCGTAGAAGTAGATCCGCTCGGGCAGCGGATCGTGCAGCAGCCGGGTGGCCTGCGTCGCGGTGAGGCCGCCGAAGTACGGCACGAACACGCTCACCGCCCAGTCGCGGGCGGGCTCGATCGACTCGATCTTGACCGCCAAGGTGTCGCCGGGCTCCGCGCCCTCGACGTAGATCGGCCCGGTCTGCGGGTTCAGGTAGGACCCCAGCACCTTGCTGGGGAGGTCCTCCTCGGTGGTGATCCGGCCCTCGAACGCGTCCTCGGTGTGAATTGCCACCGTCTCTCCGGGCGCGACCGTGGCGATCGGGTCCGGATAGGGCGAAAAGACGTAGTGGTACGAACCTTCCTGTCTGATCTCGCGCATCGATCGCGTCTCCTGGCCTCGCGTGTACGTGAACGTGAACCTGAGCCTGAACGGCTCCGTCGGGCAACGGTATACCGTCGCATCCAGAGGCGCAGGATCAGACCAGGAAATAAGCCCGGTTCAGCGGCAGCTCGCGGGCGGGCGGGAGGCTGACCGCCTCGCCGTCGATCCGCACCTCGCGCCGGTCGCCGTCGACCACCACGTCGGGTGTCGCGGTGTTGCGGGTGAGGTCGCGCTTGCGCACGGTCCGTGTATCGCGCACCACCCCGACCGGGCCGGTCCAGCGCGACCGGGCACCGTCGACCGCACCGGCGGCGGCGAACACGGTCGCCAGCCGGGCGGGAGCACCACCCAGGCTCCCCCACAACCCACCCGAAACGATCGGCTCGCACATTCGCGTGCTGCCGCTCCCGGATCCGAGTTGCCCCCACACCGGAAACCCGGCCTTCAGCACCAGCGCGGGCTTGGCGGCGAAGAACGCGGGCCGCCACAGCACGATGTCGGCGATCTTGCCCGGGGTCAGCGACCCGAGGTCGTGGGCCACGCCGTGCACCGTCGCGGGGTTGATCGTGAGCTTGGCCAGGTACCGGAGGATTCGCTCGTTGCCTTCGCCCTCGGGGCTCGGCGCGACCGACTCCATCACGTGCGCCAGCTGCCAGGTGCGACGCGTGACCTCGCCGATCCGGCCCATCCCCATCGAGTCCGAGCTCATCACGCTGATCGCGCCGAGGTCGTGGAGCACCGACTCGGCGGCGATCGTCCACGCCCGCACCCGGCCACCGGCGGCGCGGATGTCGTTTTCGAACAGCGGGCTCAGGCGGTGGACGGTGCGGATCATCGGCTCGTGCTCGGCCACCACGTTCTCGCCGAACGGCACAGTCGGAGCCGTCGACGATGGCAGCACGTGCTGATGGGCGACGAGCTCGAGCAGGTTCACCGGGCCTCCGCCGCAACCCTCCACGTGGTAGGCGTGGACCGCCCGACCATCGATCGCCGCCAGCGTCTCCTCGAGCGTGGCCGACTCCCCCAGCCCGTCGGCGTGCAGCGCCACCTGGATGTCGTGGCGGTCGGCGGCGCCCAGCGCCGCGTCGAGCACCGGCGGGGAGGCGCCGACGTCCTCGTGGACCTTGAGCGCCCCGGCGCCGAGCGCGATCAGCTCGTCGAGGAACGCCGGGTTCGCGGTGCTCGCCCGCACGATCGGGATCAGGTTCAGCGGGACCGCCGACCACGCCGCGAGCAGCGCCTCGAGGTTGCCGCGCGGATTGATCCCGAGATCGAACGCTCCCGAGTAGCTCATCGCCGCGACCGTGGTCGTCCCGGCCGCCAGCGCCACCGGTACGAGCTGGGGACCGAGCAGGTGGACATGCATGTCCAGCGTGCCGGGGGTTGCGATCAGCCCCTCGCCCGGGACGACGCCGGTGGCGGCGCTGATCGGCACCGTCACAGCCGGATCGACGTCCGGATCGCCGGCCCGACCGACTGCGGTCACCCTTCCATCGCGGATCCCGATCGAGGTCTTGCGCACGCCGAGGACGGGGTCGAGCAGCACGATGTTGGTGATGCACACGTCGAGCGCGTCGCTGAGCGAGACGGCGTCCGAGATCAGCTGGCCTTCGCGGACGGTCTTGCCCATGCCCACCAGCGGCTCTGACCCGGGGCGGTTGTCATCGGCCTCGACGGTGGCCAGCAGGTTGGTGTCGGCCAGCCGGATCTGGTCGCCGGTGGTCGGCCCGTAGACCGACGCGTACTCCGACCGGGTCAGTCCCACATGAGCTCCACCGACACCGGCTCACCGACCGGGATCCTGACGCTCGCCCCGGCCGGCACGTGCAGGCGGGCGCCCTCCAACCCCTCGCGGGGGAACTCGAGCGCGGCGCTCGCGCGCGCGATCGGGAAGTGCGAGGTCAGATACGCATCGAACCGGCCGCGGTTGATGATCGTGATCGTCCGAGTGCGCTCGGGCTCGGCGGCCGGCGCCGGTCCGGAACCCACGATCGTCTCCCCCGGCCGGTTGACGTCGCTCAATCTGCCACCAGCCCTTCGAGCGCGACCAGCCGGCTGCCGTCGCCGAACGCTGCCTCGACCTGCAGCGGCGCGTCGAGCAGCTCCGCCACGCCGGGCGCAAGCTGGTCGCGCCGGACCAGTCCCCGGGCCGCGGATCTGGCCTCTCCGTAGCTGGCGCCCGCCCGCGCGCGTTCGAGCACGGTGTCGGAGGCCAGCGCCACGCAGTCGGGGTGGCTGAGCGGAACCCCCTCTCGTAGCCGCCGGCGCGCGAGCTCGGAGGCGCTGAACACCAGCAGACGTTCGATCTCGTGCGGCGCCAGCTGCATCAGGCCGTCACCGGCGTCTCGGCCGCGAGATGCCGACCGTCGTCGGGCGAGCCCGTGACCGCGCCCTCGGCGTACACGAGTTTGCCGCGGAGCACTGTGTACTCCGGGTACACGCGCAGCTCCATTCCGTGAAACGGCGACCACTTCTCCTGGTCGTGGTACTCGAGCTGATCGGCGTCGAGCACGCGGCTCCCGTTGGTCTGCACGATCGCGAAGTCGGCGTCGGCGCCCACGGCGATCTCCCCCTTGCGGGGCGCGAGCCCGAACAGCTGCGCCGGCGAGGTCGACACCAGCTCGACGACCCGGGTCATCGGCAGACCGTGGTCATGCACGGCGCGGGTGGCGAACACCGGGAAGAACAGCTGCACCCCATTACCCGCGCCCGGAGGCTGGCTCCACACGTCGGGGGTCAGCTGCTTGGGCAGCGGCGCATGGTCGCTGGCGACGCTGTGCACGTGTCCCTCCGCCACCAGCCGCCACAGCCACTCCACGGTCTCGCTGTCGCGGGTGGGCGGGTTCCACTTCAGGCGCGGGTCGGCGATCGCGTCCTCCTTGGTGGTGCACAGATAGTGATGGCAGGTCTCGGCCCAGACGTCGCCGCCGCGGCGCCGGGCGGCCGCCACGGCCTCGACCGTCTGTGGCGAGCTGGCGTGCGCGATCACCACCCGCGCGCCGGTTACCTCGGCGATCAACGCCACGTTCTGTGCGGCCGCGACCTCGCTGTACCACGGCCGCGCGTCATCCCAGGCCGCGATGTCGATCCGCCCGTCGGCCATCAGCCGGTTGGTCTCCCAATCGACGATCGGGGCGTGCTCGCAGTGGACGGTGGTGGTGCGGCCCAGCGCTGCGGCGCGGCGCAACGCGTCCAGCAATTGGCCGTCGTCGACGCCGGGATACATGCCGGGAGGCGCGACGCCGCCGGTGAACAGCTTGAACGCCACCACCCCGAGCTCGGCCATCTTGGTCATCTCGTCAGGATCCTCGATCAGGTATCCGCCGAAGCTCGCGTAGTCGACGTGCGAGTGGCCGGCGATCGCCTCGAGCTTGGTCCGCAGCGCCGCGGCGGTGAGCGTCGGCGGCTTGTCGAGCGGCATGTCGACGACCGTGGTCACGCCGCCCTGCACCGCGCCGCGCGTCGCGCCTTCATACGTCTCCCACCCGTAGTTGTGAAACGCGTGGAAGTGCTCGTCGACGACGCCCGGCATCACCAGCAGGCCGGTGGCGTCGATCGTCTCAGCTGCGTCGATCGGCTCGTTGGTGAGCAGGCTCACGCGGCCGTCGCTGACGCCGATGTTCACCTCCACGATGTCGCCACCTACGACGGCCTCGCCGCCGACGATTGCCAGGTCCTGTCGGGTCATGTTCATCTCCAAGGGTCGGTGGTCAGCCCGCGGCAACGGGTTGGATCGGCTGTCCGGCGCAGAACGCCAGCACGGCGTCGGTCAGTCCTGAGAACTGACGCTCGAGCGTCTCGCCGGTCAGCCAGGAAATGTGCGGGGTAAGGATCAGGTTGGGAGTGGCGCCCAGCTCCCGCGCGCGCTCCGGCGACAGCGGCTCCCCCGAAACGACGTCGAGGCAGGCTCCGCCCAGGCGCCCCTCCGACAACGACCGGCACAACGCATCCGTGTCGAGGATCTCGCCGCGCGCGGTGTTGATCAGGATCGCGTGAGGCCGCAGCAGCGCCAGCCGCCGGGCGTCGAGCAGCAGTCGCGTGTCATCGGTAAGCGCCACGTTGACCGAGATCACGTCGGACGCCCCGAGCAGCTCGTCGAGGTCCACCGGCTCGACGCCCGCCAGCGGGACGTTTCGCCGTGACCAGCCGAGCACGCGCATCCCGATCGCATTGCCGAGCATGGCCACGCGACGTCCGATCCGGCCCAGCCCGATCACGCCCAGGGTGCTGCCGGCCAGCTCGGCCCCCTGAAACGCGGTGAACTCCCAGCCGCCCGCCCGGGTGCTGGCGCTCGCCTCGGCCAGCCCGCGGCGGAGCATCAGCATCGCACCGAGCGTGAACTCCGCGACCGCGGTGGTCGGTGCCTCGGGGACCGCGACCACCTCGATCCCGCGCCCGGCCGCCGCCGCTACATCGATGTGCGAGTAGCCCGCCGTTCGGGTAGCCACCAGCCGCACCCCCGGCAGGCGCTCGAGCACGTCCTCCCCGACCCGCGTGTAGGTGTAGAGCGTGACCAGCACCGTGGCGCCCGCGGCCCGCTCGACGATCTCATCGGCGCTCGGAGCGCCGGCCGACAGCTCGACGGTCACCGCGGCGCGGAGGCGCTCCAGCCGCGCCTCATCCCCCGGCTGGCAGTCGACGACCGCGACGAGATGCTCGGCGCTCATGTCTTCTTCCCAGGGTTGAGCAGGTTCTTGGGGTCGAGCGCCGCCTTGATGGCGGCGTGCATACCGGCCCCCACGGCCCCCCACTGACGCGCCATCCGGCCGCGCTTGATCCAGCCGATCCCGTGCTCGCCCGACACCGTTCCTCCGAGCTCCAGCGCCAGCTCGCACAACTCATCCGAGCACCGGTAGGCCCGCTCGAGCTGGTCAGGGTCTCCCGGGACCAGCAGAAAGCAGCCGTGGACGTTGCCGTCGCCGGCGTGGCCGAGGCTGCAAGCGGTAAGGCCGTGGCGAGCGCCGATCTCGGTCACGCCGACGACGATGTCGACCAGCCGGTCGGGCGGCACCGCGACGTCCTCGCTGAGCCGGCCGCCGGTGACCGCGGTCACCGCAGGTCCCATCCCCGCACGCCAGCGCCACAGAGCTCGCTCCTGCGCGGCGTCGGTCGGGCTGAAAGTGGAGATCGCCCGATCGGACAGCGCCTCGACCGCCTCCTCGCGGGCCCGCCGGACCTCGTCAGTCGAGCCGTCGAGCTCGAGCAACACCAGGAACCGTGCGTCAGCGGGAAGGTCGCCCTCGAATGCGCCGCGAGTCGCCCCCAGCACGCCGGCGTCGGCGTACTCGACGGCCGCAGGCACCAGGCCACTGCCGAGCACCTGGCCGATCGCGCCACAGCCCGAGACCGGATCGGGGTAGAACGCGGCCACCGATACCGACGTCTCCGGAGCGGGCACGAACCGCAGCCAGACCGAGGTGATGATCCCGAGCGTGCCCTCGGAGCCGACCAGCAGGTTGCGTAGGTCGTAGCCGGCCACATCCTTGCGCGTGGCGCCGCCGATCTGGACCAGCTCGCCGGGAGCGACCGCGGCCTCGATCCCCGTGACCCAGCGACCCGTGACCCCGTACTTGAACGCCCGCGGCCCGCCGGCGTTGGTGGCCACGTTGCCCCCGATCTGGGACTGCTCGGGAGCGCCCGGATTTGGCGCAAACAGCAGCCCGTTCTCGCGCGCGAGCCGGTCGACGGTCGCGGTGGTCAGGCCCGCTTCGAGCTCGGCGCGCCACCAATGGGGTTCAAACGACCGCACGCGCGTCAGCCGATCCAGCGCGACGACGACGCCGCCCTCCACCGGAACCGCGCCGCCGGCGTAGCCGGTCCCACCGCCCCGGGGAATCACCGGCAGCTCGCGCTCATAGCACCAGGCCAGCACCTGGGCCACCTCACCGGCGTCGCCGGGTCGGACGACCGCGTCGGCCACTCCGTGCAGGCGCAGGATGTCGTAGGTGAAGTCGCGCCCGTAGGGCTCAGTCGACCCGGGCAGGACGTGATCGGCGCCGACGATCGCCGCCAGGTCACGCATGGGCGAGGCGACGGCCATCTATGGGCCGCGCTACGCGCCGACCGGGACGAACGGCCCGGCTTTGTACACGAGGCCCGGCAGCTCGGCCTCGAGTACGCCGGCCAGCCACTCGGAGGTCGCGATCAGGGCGTCGAGATCGACGCCGGTGTCGACGCCCTCTCCGTCGAGCAGGTACAGAAGGTCCTCGGTGGCGATGTTGCCGGTGGCTCTGGGTGCGAACGGACAGCCTCCGAGACCACCGATCGACGCGTCGAGGATCGTGACCCCCAGCTCGAGACCCGCGAGTGCGTTGGCGTAGCCGTTGTTACGGGTGTTGTGGAGGTGAAGGCCCACCGACCGGCCCCCGGCCTGAGCGATTGCGTCGGGGACCAGACGCCGCACCTGGGCGGGCACGCCGACGCCGATCGAGTCGGCGAGCATGATCTCGTCAGCGCCCGCCGCAGCCATCCGGGCCACGTGCTCGCTGACGACTCCCGGGTCGACCGGCCCCTCGAACGGACAGCCGAACGCCGCGGCCAGCGTCACGCTGGTCCGTAGTGTCGCCTCGCGGGCGCGCGCGACCATCGCCTCAGTGGACCGTGCGCCCTCGGCCAGCGTCATGCCCTGGTTGCGCAGCCCGAAGGTGTCACTCAGCGGGTAGGCCATGTGCAGCTCGTCGACTCCGGCGGCGATCGCGCGCTCGACGCCCCTGAGGTTCAACGCCAGCGCGGCGTAGATCACGCCGTCGCGCCGGGTCAGGTCTCCGAACACCTCCTCGGCGCCGGCCATCTGGGGCACCTTGGTCGGGCTGACGAAGCTGCCCACCTCGATCCTGGGCAGGCCGGTATCGGACAGCCGGTCGCACAGCTCCGCTCGCGTCGAGGGGGGAGGATCTCGCGGTAGTTCTGCAACCCGTCGCGCGGGCCGACGTCGCACACCGTCACGTTCATTGCGTCACCTCCGTCTTGGCCGATCGGCGCCGGCGCCGCTGGCGATGTTGGATGCGGGTGAGCGAGTTTCCTGCCATCACGTCCATCAGGAACACCTTCGCGCCCTGGATGTGCAATCGCATCACGGTCCCGGCGAGCTCGCCGTTGCCCGCGGTGAACGCCGTCAGCAGCTGCTCGTGACAGAACTGCGATTGGGCGCGCTGGTGGTCATCTCGCCAGAACGTGGCGCGGTACACCCGTGGGATCCCCACCAGCGCGCTCATCGCCGCCTCGAGGCGCGGTGAGTCAGCCGCCGTCAGGATGATCGCGTGGAACTCGTCGTTGAGCGTGAGCAGGTCACTCACCGCCTCGTCTTCCTCGGTTCCGAGCTCGGCGCTCAGACCGCACAGCTCGCGCATCCGCGCCAGCTGCGATGGCGACACCCGCATCGCCCCACGGCTCGCGGCGTGGGGTTCGATCAGCGCGCGCACGTCGTAGAGGTCGGCGAGATCCGCGGCATCGAACACCCGCACCGAGGCACCCCGGCGCGGCTCGATCTCGACCAGGCCCTCGCGGGCGAGCAGCACGAGCGCCTCACGCACCGGCGTCCGCGACGTGTTCAGGCGCTCGGCCAGCGCCTCGGCGCGCAGCCGCGTCCCCGGCTCCAGCCGGCCGGCCAGGATCGCCTCGCGCAATTCCTCCTGGACGCGGAGCACGTTGGTCGGCGAGATCTCAGCCGTTGGCATTCGCACCTTCCTACCTGTGCGGGATCCTTCGCAGTTGCCGGGCACCCTGCTCAGCCGGAGCGTTTCGTCGCCTGACGACGCGCGAGCGTCGACAGCGCGACCGCGATCACCAGCGCGCCACCGTAGAACAGCTGCTGGACGAAGTTCTGGACCCCGAGCAGCTGCAGTCCGGTGATCCCCGACACCAGGAAATACACCGCGATGAACGTTCCGATCGGGTTGAACCGACCAGGGAAGATCGCGGTGGCGCCCAGGAACGCGGCGGCGAACGCCGGCAGCAGGAACGTCTGGCCCGAAGCCGGGTCGGCGCCGCCGAGGCTACCCGCGTACATGATCCCGGCAAGTCCCGCGAACAGCCCGCAGAAGATGAACGAGCCCCATCGGATTCGGGTCACGTGCAGTCCGCTCAGGCGGGCGACGGCACGGCCGCGCCCGACGAACAGCAGGCGTTTGCCCAGCGGCGTGAACTCGAAGATGTAGAACAGCAGCAGGGTCGCGATCACGCCGTAGTAGAAGATCAGCGAGATCCCGCCGATCCGGTGGCCGATCGTCCAGGTGATCAGGTGCTGCGAGACGCCGGTGACGTCGTTGGCATTCGATATCCACTGCACAAACCCCAGCATCACCGTCCCGGTGCCCAGGGTGACGATGAACGAGTCGATCCCGATCAGCACCACCAACCCTCCGTTGATGATCCCGACGAGGACCGCAGCCCCTAGACCGAGGACGCACGCAGGTACGATCGCCCATCCGTGCTGGGTGTTCAGCACCGCGATCAGCATTGCGGTGAACGACATGTTCGACGCGATCGACAGATCGAAGTCGCCCGTGGTCAGCGGCAGGATCAGGCCGAGGGTCAGCACCAGCAGGACGGCCTGGGAGCCGAAGATCGTCTGGAAGTTGCCGGTCGTCGGATACGTGCTGGACTTGAGCAGGCTGAACAGCAGGACCACAGCAGCCCACGCGATCAGCAGTGCCCACCGCTCCACCTTCAGCGAGCGCAGTCCACCGGACCGCTTGCCGCGCTCTGGCTCCGGCGCCGTGACCTGCTCGTCGGCGGTTGCCGGCTCGCTCTGCGTGGGGGGCTGGGTGCCGGCTTCCATCACGCTACCTCCGTCGTGTCTCGCAACGTCACGCTGTTGTAAACCCTCTCGGCAATCCGGTCCTTGGTCACATTCGAGCTCAGCTCGCTGGCCACCCGTCCGCGAGCCACGATGATCACCCGGTCACACACCGCGGCGAGCTGCTCGTAGTCCGAACTCGCGCACAGCACGCTCGCGCCCGCGCTGGCCGCATCGCCGAGCATCCCGAAGATCTGGGCGCGGGCGCCGACGTCAACCCCTTGCGTCGGCTCATGGAGCAGGATCACCTTGGGCTCGGTCTGCAGCCACTTCGCCAGCATCGCCTTCTGCTGGTTTCCTCCGCTGAGATTCTCATAGGCGGTGTTCGGCTCGCGCGGACGCACGTCGAACTCCTCCATCAGCTCTCGGGCGCGGCGGTTCAGCGGACGCCATTTCAGCCCGGTGGTTCCCTTGAAGTCCGGAAGCACCTGGAGCATCACGTTGTCGCGCACGGTCAGCGACGGCACGCTGCCGTCGCGCTGACGGTCACCGGGAAGCAGCGCGAACCCGTTGCCGACGGCTCGGTCCGGGGACATCTGGGTCAAGTCGAACGTGGCTCCGCGCGCGCTGAGCGTGCCCGTTGCCGCGGGTTTGGCCCCGAACAGGTAGTACGGCACGTCTTCGAAGCCGGATCCCGCCAGGCCGGTGATGCCGACGATCTCGCCGCTGCGGATTTCGAATCCGATGTCCCGCAGCACGCCGCCGGACAGGCCCTTCACCGAGATCTCCACCTCGTGGTCGGTGAGCTCGTGACCCGGGAGCGCGAGGCTCTCGAGCCGCCGGCCGATGATCATCTCCACCAGCTGAGCCTCGCTCGTGTCGGCGGTGACCACGGTTCCCTGCAGCCGGCCGTCGCGCAGCACGGTGAGCCGGTCGGTCACCTCGCGGACCTCGTCGAGGTCGTGGGACACGAACAGCACGCTGGCGTCGCCGCTGGCGACGATCTCGCGCACCGTCGAGAACAGCTGGTCGATGCCCTCCCGGGGCAGGAATACGGTCGGCTCGTCGAGCACCAGCAGCCCGTGGCGAATGTTGCGCTCCGCCTGCGCGGTGCGGATGCCCTCGACCGCGCGCACGATCGCCAGCAGCGCGCGCTCGGTCTGGGTCAGCTCGCCGACGATCGCCGACGGGTCCAGGACGATCCCGTAGCGCGCGAACGTCTCCCGCGCCCGCTGGCGCTCCGCCCGCCACGCGATCCACGTCCCGTGGTTGGCGATCAGGTCGCCGACCCGCAGGTTCTCGAGCACGGTCAGCTCGAGGATCAGCCCCAGGTCCTGATGTACGAACGACAGCCCCAGATCCCGGAACTGCCCGGGATGCAGCGGCAGCGCCACCGGTTCACCCGCAATCTCCAGCGAACCGGAGTCCGGCGCGTGAAAGCCGTTGAGGACCTTGATCAGGGTCGACTTGCCCGACCCGTTCTCTCCAAGCAGGCCGTGGACTTCGCCGGCCTCGATCGTCATATCGACGTCGTTGAGGGCATGCGCCCCACCGAACGTCTTCGACAGTCCCGTCAGCGCCAGCACCGGCGGCTGGCCTCCGGATGCGGCAGAGCCGGGCGCCTCAGAGGCGCCCGGCTGCTGTGCCGACGGCGATGCGGGAGTTGGCTCGCCGTGTGATTCGGTCATTGCCCCTTCCAGAGGGCTCCGTAGCCGGTCACGTACGCGTTCCCGTACCCGAGGTTCGGGGTCGGCGGCTTGCCGGCTTCGTCGATGTTGGCCTTGGTGAACACACGTAGCGGGGTCTCCTCGTTGCCGGAGGCGACGATCGGCGAACCGGTGATGACGCGACCCACCTGGTCCATCGTCGCGTATGCCAGCCACGTGATGTTCTCACCCACGTCCATCGACATGATGTTGCCGTCCTGGATCAGCTTCATCACCGCGGGGGTCCCGTTGTAGGACGCGATGTGGACTGAACCGGTCTTGCCGGCCGCGGTGACACCCTGCTGGGCGTACAGCGACATCGAGTCGTAGATCGGCGTCACCCAGTTGATGCCCGGGTCAGACGTCAGTGAGGACTGCGTCTGCGGCGCGATCTTGGTCGCCCAGTCGGCGAGCGGGACCGTGATCACCTTGACCTTGCAGTCGGTGCAGTGGTCCTTGAACTCCTTGGTCATCGCGGCCGTGATCCCGTTCGACGGCGGGACGTCCGGTGACGTGAAGATCACGTCGTCGGCTTTGCCGTTGGTCTGCGCGATCACGTAGTCAGCCTCGAGGCGAGCCGCCTCCCAGAACGGCACGTTCACATACGCCTTGGTGAGCTTGTTCACCGCAGCGCCCGGACCGGTGGGCGGCGCCGTGTTCTGCTGATCGTTCTGGAAGTCGTGGGTGATGACCACCGGGATACCGGCGGCCTTGGCCTTCTGCATCGCCGGGACGATCAGGTTCACCGCGATCCCCTGCGCCAGGATGATCACGCTGGCATGCTGGGCGATCGCCTGGTTGATCCCGGCCGTCCACTGGGTCGGGGTGCCCTGGTTGGTGTACTCAACCCACTTGGCGCCATATTTCTTGGCGACCTGAGCGGCGGCCTGGTCGACGCTGACGACGTAAGGCACGGCACTGGTCACCGGGATGTTGAAGATCACCTTGCCCTTGATCTTCGACATGTCAAATGACGGCGCCTTGAGCTTGAACGTCGGGATCGCCGACGCAGCGGCGATCTGCTTCTTAGCGTAGGTAACGCCGTCGCTGCCCGAGCTAGAAGAAGATGAAGATGTACCCCCCGACGAGCCAGAGCCGCTCGAGGAGCTAGAGCTGGAGCTGCTGCCGCATGCCGCGAGCAGCATCACCACCCCTAAGCAGATGATGGCGGCTAGTCCCGCCCGGAAACGACTCTTCTGAAGCAAGTTGCCTCCTCCTCCGACGGGTTCGCCATCGGATCTCTCGCCTCCCGCAGCGATATTTGTATACAGCAGTACGCGATCGAGTACTGATGGCGGAGCCTAACTAGATCGAAGAGCCGTTGTCAACGGCCCGACGTATACAAACGCTGTCTTAACAAACCCCGTCCGACATCGGGGCTACTCGCGATGGATGGCGCGGTCAAGGGCCGTACCGCCCGCGAATATCCCTTTCAGATCGGGTTTTTCGGCGACGGCGCATATGTTCCCTTGAAGTCCGACATTTGCTGCCGAAATGAGGGCAGGCTGATGCTCGAGCACCGCAAATGTATGCAAACGGTTAGCCGCGACGGGCGGGCTGCCGACCGCCTCAGGGGTGTATTCAGAGGTCAAGCAGGGCGACGGAATACCGCCTCCGGCGGCCCCTGGAGCACTCCCGGAAGACCGGGTGAACGGGGCAGAAAGCGACCTCTCCCCTCGGGGCCGACCCACTCCTGGTCCTGCACCATCACGGTCCCGCGCAGAATCGTCGTGGTGGCGCTGCCTTCGTAGCGGTAGCCGTCCCAGATGCTGTACTCGACCGTGTGCAGGTCGGCGGTGGCGAACGTCCCCGAGCGCTCCGGGTCAAACAGCACCAGGTCCGCGTCGGCACCTGGGACCAGGCTGCCCTTGGCCGGCCACAACCCCAGCCGACGGGCTACCCCACAGCCGGCGAGCTCGGCGAAGCGCTCCAGCGACCATCCGCGGCGGGCCACCGCCTCGGTGTAGATAACCGACAGCCGTGTCTCGAGTCCGTTGTGCCCGGACGGCACGGTTGGGAGCTCGAGCCCTGAGATGTTGCGGATCGACAGCGGGCAGGTGTAATCGTCGCTCGAGACGTGGCACAGCGTTCCGTCGGCGAGCGCGTCCCACAGCGCGTCGCGATTCGCCGGTGGACGTAACGGCGGGTAGTTGCCCCAGTTGGCGCCGTCGGGGCGCTCGACGACATCCTCCTTGGAGAACACGACGTAGTTGTGGCAGCACTCCGCGAACACCGGCAGACCTCTGGCCTGGGCGGCGGCGACCTCGCGCGCGGCGGCCTCGCAGGTGACGTGGAGCACGAACAGCGGGCAGCCGCCGCTGGCAGCGAAATCGATCGCGCGTGACACCGCTTCTGACTCGACCCAGTCGGGCCGGCTGTCTTCGGTGTAGCGCCAGTCCGACATGCCGGCGGCGATCAGGCGCCGGGTTCGGGACGTGATCACGTCGGCGTTCTCGGCATGCACGACCGCGATCCCTCCGGTGCGGCCGAGCTCGGCGAACAGCTCGGCGGCGGCACCGTCACCCGGATAGAACTCGGGAAAGTTCATGAACAGCTTCACGGTCGTGACGCCGCCGTTGACGACCGCCTCGACCTCGGACAGCTCGTCGTCGCCGATCGCACCGGTGACGATCAGGTGCAGCGCATAGTCGCAGCAGATCTCGCCGTCGGCGCCCCGCCGCTTGTCGTCGACGGCGTCGATCAGCGACCCGCCTTCCGGGCCGCGGAACGCGAAGTCGACGATCGTGGTGGTGCCGCCGTACAACGCCGCGCGGCTGCCCTGCGCGTACGGCTGCGAGATCAGCTTGCCCAGCCTGAAGTCGAAATGCACGTGGGCGTCGATTCCGCCGGGGAGCACCAGCTGGCCCTCGGCAGACAGCGTGCGGTCGGCGTCGTCGAGCACACCGGGAGCGGCGATCGCCGCGATCTTGCCCCCGCGTACCGCGATGTCGCCGGGACGCACTCCCCGGTCATCGACCAGCAGCCCGTCGCGGATCAGCAGGTCATACGCCGACATGCTCCTCCTCGGGCTCAAACCGGCGCACATAATCCATCGCCTCCTGGACGCCGGTCAGCTCCTGCCACTCTCGGAACGTCCCCATCCGATCCGCCATCGGATCACTGGTGCCGTCAGTCGCGAGCGTCTTCAGGACATCGCGCATCGCGCCGATCGCCGCGAAGTACGGAGTCGTCGGATAGATCGCGATCGCGTACCCCAGCGCCTCGAGCTCGGGCGCCGGCAGAAACGGCGTCACCCCGCCCTCGACCATGTTGGCCATCACCGGCGCGTCGATGAGCTTCGGGATCGACTCCAGCTGCTCTTGGGTCTCGACCCCGTCAAAGAACACCACGTCGGCACCGGCGGCCAGATACTCACGCGCGCGCGCGAGGGCGTCATCGAAGCCGGTCACGGCGATCGCATCGGTGCGAGCGATGATCAGGAAGTCCGGATCGCGCCGGGTGTCGACCGCTGCCCGCAGCCGGCCGACGTGGGTGGCGATGCTGACCAGACGCTTGCCCTCGTAATGACCGCAGCGCCGCGGCACATCCTGATCCTCGAGGTGCAATCCCGCCGCCCCCACGCTCTCCATCTCCCACACCAGCCGCTGCACCGAGAGGACCGATCCGAAGCCGGCCTCGCCGTCGGCGAGCACCGGAAGACCGGTTGCCCGAACCGCGCCTCCGACCTGGGCGACCGCTTCGGTCAGCGTGCGCGTGCCGAAGTCCGGCAGTCCGGGAAACGACGACGAGCTCAGGCCGCCCGAGAAGTAGATCGCCTCGAACCCGGCGCGGGCGATCAGTGCCGCGGAGACTCCGTCATACGCGCCGGGCAGCACCGGCATCCCGGGGGCCTCAATCGCCGCGCGAAGCCGTCGTGGGTGGCTGAGGCCATGGTTTTCGGGCACTACGGCTCCTCTCAATCGCGAGCGACACGCATCCCGTCGAGAACCTCGCCGGTGGCGCGCACGAGCGCGAAGTTGTTATTCATGCGTCGGATCGAGTCATCGTGCAGCTCGGCCTCGCGGTCTGCGCAGGCGTCCTCGACGATCACCACGCGGTAGTCGAGGTCAGACGCGTCTCGCACGGCGCTCTCGACGCACCCGCTGGTCACCACCCCGGTCATCAGCACGCACTCGATCTCCAGCTGCCGCAGCAGCCGGTCCAGGTGCGTCGACCAGAACGGACTCGCGGTCGTCTTGTCGAGTACCAGGTCCGCGTCGTCGACTTCGAGCTCGGGCAGCAGCGCTGCCTGTGGGTCGTCGCGGCCGATCGCGATCCCGAACTCGCGGAACCGCAGGCCGTTGTCGGCGGCATTGGGGTGCAGCGACCGGCAGCGCAGGTAGATCACGGGAAGCCCGCGCTCGCGCAGCGCGCGGCCCAGCCGGACGACGTTGGGCACGACCATCTCGGCAACGCGGTCGAAGTAGCCCTCGAGTTCGTCCCAGCGGCCGAGCTCGCGGGCCCGTTGCGCGTGTTCTCCGTTGTGCGCGGCATCGAGCACCTGAAGGTCGATCACCACCAGCGCGCAACGCATCCGGGTCAGATCGGGCGGCTGCAGCCGGCCCACCACCGAACGGGTGGTTGCGCGCTCGTCGTAGGTCGTCATCTCAATTCGCTCAGTACACCCGGACCCGAACCGGCCTCGGTATACGACTGCACACAATACGCTGCGGCGAGCCGCCGGAGCGTGCCGATCGAGACGGGACGGCAGCCTTCGGGAGCTGCCGGTCGCGTCAGCCGCGCTGCACCGGAAACTCCTCGTGGTGCTCGTGCCACCAGTTGGCGATGTCGAGCCGGCGCGCGAACCACACGTCGCCCTTCTCGTGGGCGTACTCGAGGAAGTCGCGCAACGCGCTGATCCGCCCCGCCTGGCCGATCAGCCGCGAGTGCAGGCCGATCGACATCATCCGCGGGTGCGTCGCCCCCTCGTCCCACAGGTAGTCCAGCGCGCGGCGGCTCTGATCGAAGAAGTCCACCGGCGCGCCGTAGCCCTGGGGCAGCACGAACTTCGCGTCGTTGTAGGTGAAGCTGTAGGGGACGATCAAGTGCTGCTTGCCCGAGACCTCGACGTAATAGGGCAGGTCGTCGTTGTAGGCGTCTGAGTCGTAGACGAACCCACCCTCCTCGACGAGCAGCTCGCGGGTGTGGATCGACGGACCGTACCGGCAGTACCAGCCACGCGGCCGGTCGCCGCAGGTCCGCTCGATCGACGCAACCGCCTCGGCGATGTGCGCCTTCTCCTCCTCGCGAGACAGCAGCCAGTGTTCCTCCCAGCGCCAGCCGTGGGAGCACGGCTCGTGGCCGGCCTCTCGCACCCACTCGGCGACCTCGGGATGCTGCTCCCACGCCACCGCCGCGCCGTAGAACGTGATCGGGATCTTGAACGAGTCGATCAGTCGCTGCACGCGCCACACGCCGGCCCGGCTGCCGTACTCGTAGACGGACTCGACCGCCAGGTCGCGGTACTGGGGATCCATCGCGTACGGGATCTCACCCAGCGCCGCCTCGCTGCGCCCGTCACCCTCCACGACCTTGGAGACCTCCGAGCCCTCTTCCCAATTCAGCACGATGCTGAGCGCCACGCGCGCACCGTTGGGCCAGGTGACCTTGGGCACCCAGCGCCCGTAGCCGATCATGTCTCGCTCGGGACCCGGACCGGCCAGCTGTCGGAACTGCGGTGTGCTCATCTCCGCTCCCTTGTATTTGGCTAGGGCGCCTGCCCGGCCGCGACCGGCGCGATCACCCCAGAGTCAGCGAGCTCGTCGAGCTCGCTCTGGTCAAATCCCAGCTCTCCGCCGAGCACCTCTTGGTTGTGAGCGCCGAGGTCGGGTCCGCAACTGCGGATCTGGCCGGGCGTGGCCCCGAGACGCGTGATCACGTTCTGCATCTTCAGCGGTCCGAGGACCGGATGCTCGACGGTCGTGATCGTATCCCGGGCGATGAACTGCGGGTCCTCGAAGATGTCGGCGATCGACAGCACCGGCGCGATCGCCGCCGACTGCTCCTCGAACGCGCGGATCACCTCGTCGCTGTCGCGCTCGGCGATCCACGCGCTGATCGCGTCGTCGAGCTCGTCCTGGTGCGCAAGCCGCCCTTCGTGGTCGGCGAACCACGGCTCGTCGACCAGCTCCGGGCGCCCGACCAGCCGCATCACCCGCTCGGCGATCGACTGCGAGCTCCCCGACAGGCCGAGCCAGCGGCCGTCCTTGGACTGGTAGGCGTTGCGCGGCGCGGTGAACGGCGCCCGGTTGCCGGTCCGGTTCTGGACGATGCCGAGCTGGTCGTAGACCGACGCCTGCGGCCCGAGGATCCAGAACAGCGGCTCGTAGATCGAGAGGTCGATCACCTGGCCGGTGCCGCCGTGCTCGCGCCACCACAGCGCCAACATCGCCGCGAACGCGCCGGTCAGCGCGGCGACGCCGTCTCCGAGCGCGAACGGTGGAAGCGTCGGCGGTCCGTCGGGGAAGCCGTTGATGTGGGCGTAGCCCGACATCGACTCCGCCAGCGTCCCGAACCCGGGGCGCCTGGCGTAGGGCCCGGTCTGGCCGAAGCCTGTCGTGCGCACCATCACCAGCCCGGGGTTGAGCTCGTGCAGCACGTCCCACCCGAGCCCCCACTTCTCCAGCGTGCCGGTCCGGAAGTTCTCGATGAACACGTCGGCGGTGGCCAGCAGGCGCTTCATCGCCTCGGCGCCCTGGGGGTCGGACAGTTTCAGCGTGACCGAGCGCTTGTTGCGACCGATCAACGCCCACCACAGCGAGACGCCGTCCTTCTCCCAGCCGAGCTTGCGCAGGTTGTCGCCGGCGGGATGCTCGACCTTGATCACGTCGGCGCCGAAGTCGCCGAGCATCGTCGCGATCACCGGACCGGCGAACAGCGACGCGGCGTCGACGACGCGGATCCCCTCCAGCGGCAGCGGCGTGGCGCTCATGACCGCGACCCCTCGGTCTCGCGGTAGGCGTCGAACCGGGCGAGCTTGCGGCGGCATAGGTAGTAGATCGGGTAGTCGACGAACCGCCCGTCGACTCGCAGCGAGGCGACCCCTCGTGACTCCGCCTCCTCGAACGCCTCGACCACGCGGCGGGTGCGGGTGGCCTCCTCGTCGGTCAGCTCCGAGAAGGCGCGGTTGATCACCGCGACCTGGGGCGGGTACACGGCCACCCGTCCCTGAAAGCCCAGCGTCCGCTGGCGCCGTGAGTCGTCCAGCAGCCCGTCGGCGTTCTCGACGTCGAGGTACGGGCCGTCGATCGGCGCCACCATCCCCGCGCCGCGGGCGGCCACCACGACCCTCCCGCGCGCATACGCGAGCTCGGCTCCGTCCCTCGGTCAGGTCGACGCCGAGCGCCACCGAGAAGTCACCGAGCCCGAAGATCGCGGTGACGGTCCGGTCGGGCGCCTGATCGAGGATCTCGTCACAGCGGCTGATTCCCCGAGGGGTCTCGACGATCGCCAGCACGCGCACGCTGCCGGTCTGCATCCCGTTGGCCTGCTCGGCCTCCGCCAGCGCCCGGTCGGCCTCGGCCAGCGTGTCGGTGTCCTCGATCTTCGGCACCAGGATCGCGTCGAGGTTCGGGCACACCACAGCCGCGATGTCGTCGTGCAACCGCCCGGTCTCGATCCCGTTGACCCTGACCGTGTTCACCTGGTCGCGGCTGTAGCTCTCGATCGCCGACCGGGTTGTCGCGCGGGCCGCGGTCTTACGGTCGTCGGCCACCGCATCCTCGAGGTCGACCACGATCACGTCCGCGCCGAAGCTCGTCACCTTGCCCAGCTTGCGCTCGTCGCTGCCGGGGACGAACAACAGCGCGCGCATCAGTTGCTCGTCCCAATCGATCCTGGTCACACACACGCTCCGTTCGTCGGTCCGGCCTTGTCGCCCGCCCGATACGATACAAAAATAGAATGTTTTCTGGTGATTGATGACCGTGACCCGCGCGCTTTCCGCTCCCCACAGCACGACCAAGACCGAGGCGGCCTTCGCCGAGCTGCGCCGGGCGATCGAGGACGGCCGGCTGGCGCAGGGCTCGCGGCTGTCGGTCAAGCAGCTGGTCGAGGACCTCGGGATGAGCCCGACCCCGATCCGCGAGGCGCTGCGGTTGCTGCAGGCCGACGGCCTGGCCACCTACGAGCCCTACCACGGGATGGTGGTGGCCGACTACTCGCCCGAGAGCGTCACCGAGGTATCGCGGATGCGGGCACTGCTCGAGCCGCTGGCGGTGGAGCTCGCGGTCGCGCGCACGGGTCCCGCTGAGCTGGGTCAGATGCGCGCGGCGCACGAGGCCCACGGCCGGGCGATTCACGACGGCCCGCATCGAGGTCAGGCCGCCTCGCTGAACGCCGCGTGGCACCAGGCCGTGTACCGGCCATGCGACTCACGGCTGCTGCTGGACTTCATCGCCCGCCTGTGGAGCGCCGTCCCGGTCGAGGCGATCTGGCGCAGCGACCGGGCCGAGGAGTCGTTCGCGCAGCACGAGCTGATCATGGAGGCGATCGAGCGGCGCGACGCCGCCGGCGCCCGCGGGCTGATGCGCGAGCACATCGAGTACGGAGTCGACGCGACGCTCGCTGGCATGCGGGCGCGGGGTCGATGAACGACGCCGACCTGCACACGCTGATCGACGAACCGCTCAAGCGCGGAGAGGTCTCCGCGCTGGAGCTGACCGACGCGATCCTCGACCGGATCGACGGCCGCCGGGAGCTCGGCGCCTACATCTCGGTCACGGCCGAGCAGGCGCGGGACGCCGCCCGCGAGGCCGACGAGCGCAGGGCCCGGGGCGACCGCCTCGGACCGCTCGACGGGATCCCGCTTGCGCTGAAGGACAACATCGACGTGACCGGCGTCCCCGCCACCGCGGGCGCGGCTTGGTTTCGCAATCGCGTCCCGCGGCGCGATGCGGTCGTCGCCCGCCGCCTGCGAGCCGCGGGCGCCGTGATCGTCGGCAAGACCAACATGCACGAGCTCGCCTACGGCGCGACCAACGACAACCCCCACTTCGGGACCTGCACCAATGCCTGGGACCCACGCCGCATCCCCGGCGGCTCCAGCGGCGGTTCCGGCGCCGCGCTGGGGGCCGATCTGTGCCTGGTCGCGCTCGGTACCGACACCGGCGGGTCGGTGAGGATTCCGGCGGCGCTCAACGGCGTGACCGCGCTGCGGCCCACCTACGGCTCGGTCAGCAACCGGGGCGTGCTGCCGATCACGCCGTCGCTGGACACCGTCGGCGCGATGGCTCGCAGCGCGCTCGACACCGCGACCGTGGCCCACGCGATCGCCGGCTACGACCGCCACGATCCTTACTCGGCGCCACCGCCCGCGATCGCTCCCGCAAGCGCGCCGGCCGGCGGCTCGCTCAAGCGGCCTGCGGGTGGCGATCGCCGACGGGTACTTCTTCGACGGCGTGTCCGAGGCGGTCGCGGCCAACGCCCATGCCGCCGCCGAGGTGCTCCGCGAGCTCGGCGCGTCGCTGGAGCGGATCGACACCGCGGCCGCGCGCCGGGCCACCGCCGATTGCAGCCTCCTGATCCGCGCCGAGGCGCTGGCCGTCCACGCGCGACGGCTGGCCCGGGACGGGGACGGCCTGGGCGAGGACGTCCGCCGACGGCTCGAGCTCGGGCGCGAGGTGACCGGGGTGCAGGTCGCCCGCGCGCTCGACCGGATGCGCCACTGGCAGGCGCGGATGCGGGGGGCGCTGCAGCGGGTGGACGTGATCCTGACCCCGACGACGCCGGAGGTGGCGCCCCCGCTGGCCGGCGCGGAGATGATCGCGACGACCGCGCACCTGACCTCGTTCACCTACCCCTGGAGCCTCGCCGGGCTGCCCGCGATCTCACTGCCGAGCGGCAGCGGTGAGCACGGAATGCCGACGGGCGTGCAGCTGACCGCCGCGCCGTGGCGCGACGGGTTGCTGCTCGAGGTGGGGATCGCGTTCCAGCAGGTCACCAGCTTCCATCGCGAGCGCCCGCGTTCGCGGTCGAGACAGGGTCGAGCCTGAGATCGGCGCCGGCCGGACCCCCGAGTGGCGGGAGCTCGCGGCTGGGGATGCTGATCAGGTGCCGCGGCCCGAGGGCCAGCAACGAGGCCGCGGTCAGCACCGCCAGCGTCGCCACCGACCAGACCACGGTCCACGAGTTGACCGCGTCATGAAGCGCGCCGAGCACCGGCGGCACGACCACCACCCCGCAGTACAGGAACACCAGCCCCCGGCCGGTGGCGCGCCCCAGGCTCCTGTCGCCGGCCCGGTCGGTGATCAGCGCCATGTACACGCCGTTCCAGCCGATCGAGCAGAACCCGACCAGCGCGATCGCCGGCCACAGCAGGATCCCGCTGACCCCGGCGGCCAGCGCGATCAGCCCGATGACGCTGCCGACCGAGCTGATCACCAGCGTGGTCGCGTGTGAGGAGCTGAACACCCGGTCGGAGATCGCCCCCCACGCCAGCCGGCCCACACAACCGGCCGCGAACGCCACGCTCAGCCCGACGCCGGCGACCGGCTTTGAGAAGTTGTGCGTGTCGACCAGGTAGATCGTGAGGTAGCCGGCCACGCTGAGCTGCACGCCTGAGCTGACGAAGCCGAACAGCGCCGTGGCGGTGGCGCCGGGCACGGCCACCTGCACCAGCGACACCCGGCCCTCGACCGTGCCGGGCGCCTCGAACCAGCCGGCGCGTTCGCGTCGCGCTGCCCACAGCGCCCCGACCGCGCACCCGAGCAGACACGCGATCGGCAGGATCAGCGCCTGGCGCCAGCCCATCAGATCGGCGAGCGAGGGCAGGATCGCACCGGCGAGCAGACCGCCGAGCGTGACCCCGGCCTGTTTGATGCTGAGGAAGAACGCGCGGCTGCTCCGCGGCACCAGTGATGTCGACAGCACGTTGGTGGCCGGGTTGACCGCCCCGTAGCCGACCCCGCCGAGGGCGACCCCGATCAAGAACGCGATCGTGTTCGGGGCCACCGCCGCGAAGCCGATCCCGACCGCGACCCCCGACAGCGACAGCGCGAGCGCGCGACCCGCGCCGACCCGGTCGGTGAGCTTGCCGGCGGCCACCGACACCGATACGGCGCCCAGGAACACCAGCGCGGGCAGCGCCCCGACCTCAAATGTCGACAGGCCGAAGCTTGACTCGCAGATACGGAGCCAGCGCGCCCAGGCCGAGCGTCGTGAACGTGCTCGTACCCATCGCCAGCACCGACAGGGCAAGGCCGGCGAGTACCGGCCGGCGAAGCCAGGGAGCGGGCACGCCCCGTGGCTCAGGACGCGGACGGCGCGGCGGCGAGCAGCGAGTGCAGCTTCTCGTCCTGAAGCGTCTCGGGGCTCATGTAGGCGCGCTTGGAGTGGGACAGGCCGAGCGTGACCATCAGCTCGGCCAGCTTGATCGCAAGCGGGCCGGGGTTGATCACCGGCACCTCGAGCGTGCGGCGCAGGTGCTCCACCGATTGGTGCATGGTGGTGGAGCCGATCAGGATCACGTGCGCCCCGTCCTGCTCGAGCGCCGCGCGCCCCTCGCGCTCGAGCGCGTCGAACACCACCTCCTCCTTGCCGGCGAGCAGCTGCTCCTGATCGGGGCGGACGCCGATCGACCGGATCGAGGCGCAGAAGTCGCGGGTGCCGTACTCGGCCATCGTCTTCTCGTACATCGGGACCCACCGGTCCCACATCGTCAGGATCGAGAACCGGCGGCCGAGCATCGCGGCCACGTGCTGCTGCACCAGGCCCGGGCCCAGCACGGGGATCGACAGCCGCGATCGCAGCGCGGCCAGCCCGGAGTCAGAGACCGTGTCCATCACGACCGCGTCGTAGCCCTCGTCCTCGCTCGAGAGCCCCGCCTCGGCCACGTATGCGTCGAGGATCAGCAGCTCGTAGGCGCTGTCGGCGTTGTGGCAGGAGTTGCGCACCGGAACGAACTCGTAGTCGACCCCGGGGGAGCGAAGCTCGGCCGGCAGCTGTGCCGCCCGGTTGGCCAGCCCGACCTCGTCGAACGGGAACGGGACGATGTACTTGATGCGCACCGGCCTCACACCTCCTTGCGCGCGCCCCGCTGCGCCCGGAGGGCGTCGGTAGCGCTCGCATCGACCGTATGGGTTGACTCGTCGATCACCACGCCGTACTGCTCCCGGGCGTGGTCGGCGGTGATCAGCTCGTCGAGCCAGTCGCGCAGCACCGCTTCCTGCGCGCGCTCGAGCGGATCGCCGTAGCCGCCGCCGCACGCCTGCTCCCAGCGCAGCGCCGCGCCGGTCTCCATCGTGTAGTTGGTGTTCTTGGAGTAGAGCGGTGACTCCGACCCGTCGGGATCGATCTTGGTCAGACGCAGCGTGTGCCCGGAGCCCCCGCCGAACAGGCCCGGCGGCGGGTCGTAGGCGCGGTCGGTCTCGGTGGTGAACGCACCACCCTTGGTGAAGCGGTTCTCGCGGATCACGCCGAGACCACCGCGCCAGCGTCCGGGAGCCGGGGTCACGTCGTCGCGCAGCTCGTAGCGGACCGTGTGCAGTGGGAACAGCCAGTCGGTCTCCTCGATCGGCGTGTTGCGGGAGTTGACCGTGAGCACGTCGATCGCGTCCATGCCGTCCTTGCCGCAGCGGCCGCCGTAGGCGCCTTCGTTGATCTCGACGTGGACCCAGTACTCCTCCTGCTCGGGGATGTAGCCGGTGTACACGCCGACGCCCACCGCGCTGCAGCCGGCGCATACGCGATCGGGTACGACCTCCGACAGGGCCACGATCGCGCAGTCGGACGCGCGCATGATCGGGCATACCCGCGACAGCGCCGAGCGCGGGAACGTGGGGTTGAAGATCGAGCCTTCACGCGCCACGACCTTGATCGGGCGGAAGATCCCGTCGTTCTGGGGGATGAAGTCAGAGAACGTCGCCTCGTCGAGGAAGATCGAGCGGATCACCGTGTAGATGCCGGGCAGCACGCTGCCCCCGAACGGGACGTTGAACCCGGTCGGCACGTTGTCGCAGGACTCCGACAGGTCGACGGTGATGTCGGAGCCTGAGATCGACACCTTGGCCTTGACGTACAGCGGCTGGTCGCGGTTGCGCCCGTCGTCGTCGAGCCACCCGTCGGCCTCCCAGCTTCCGTCCGGGACCGCCTCGATCTGGGCGCGCATCATCCGCTCGCAGTAGTCGAGGAACTCTTCGATCGCCTGGAGCACGGTGTCCTTGCCGTACTTCTCCAGCAGCCCGAGGAACCGGCGCTCGCCCAGACGCCCGGCGGCGATCATCGCCTCGGTGTCGCCGACCACGTAGCTGGGCGTGCGCGTGTTGTCGACGAAGAACTGCCACAACTGCTCGTTGCGCACCCCCCGCTCGAACAGCTTCAGCGAGTCGTAGATCTTGGACTCGGCCCACACGTCGTGGACGTCGATCGCGATCCCCGGGAACACGCCGCCGGTGTCGGATAGGTGAATCGTCGACGCCGACCAGGCGATCATCTCGCCTTCCCAGAAGATCGGCATCGCGACGCACAGGTCGGGGGAGTGCGACGCCCCGTGGTAGGGATGGTTGTGGATGATGATGTCGCCGGGGTTGACGTTGCCCTCGAGCCGGCGCATGAATCCGCGGATGTAGGCGGGGATCGAGCCGATGTGCATCGGGGTCGTGTCGGACTCGCAGATCTCCCGGCCGTCGACGGTGAACAGCCCGCCGCCGAGGTCCTCGACCTGCTGAGCGGCGGGGCTGTAAGCCATCCGCTTGAGCGCGTGTCCCATCTCCAGGCCGATCGCCTGCAGCGACCCGCCCAGCACGCCCAGCGTGACCGGGTCCAGCCGGCCGGTGGCGCTATCTACGCTCATCCGCGCTCTCCTTCGACGTCGATCACGATCGTTCCGTCGCCCAACACCTTCGACAACGTTCCCGGCGCAAGCACGGTGGTGGAGTCGAGTTGCTCGATCACCGCCGGTCCGGAGATCGTGTCGTCGGCGCGCAGCGCGCTGCGGTCATAGAACGGCGTTTCGTGCGACGAACGCTCCCCGTCGCGCGCGAACAGCACGGCTCGGCGGTCGACGATCGCGTCGTCTGGCGAGCCGCCGTCGCGCGCTGGGATCGACGCCAGCTCCAGCTTGGGCATCACGCCGATCGCGTAGCTGCGCAGGTGCACGATCTGGACCGGCGTGTCCTCGAACCGGTAGAAGAACTCGCGCTCGTGGGCGGCCTCGAACCTCGGCCGCGATCGCCTGGCGGATCGATCGGCCCCGGGCCCAGCGGCACCAGCAGCTCGTAGGCCTGGCCGACGTAGCGGCAGTCGGCGAGCCGCTGGAACACGCGATCCTCGTCCGGCACGCCGTCGGCGTCGAGGCTCTGGCGGCCGAGCGCCTCCAGCTCCCGGTAGGTCTGCTCGAGCTGACCCACGTCGGCCTCGGCGACGTCGACCATCACGGTCCGCTGCGTCTCGTACTTGAGGTCGGAGGCGAGCAGGCCCATCGCCGAGGTGATCCCCGGGTGCAGCGGCACGATCACGCGCGGGATCGACAGCTCGCGAGCGATGTCGACGCCGTACAGCGGGCCGCCGCCGCCGAACGCGACGAGGCTGAAGTCGCGCGGGTCGAAGCCCTTCTGGACCGAGTTGATGCTGATCGCGTTGACCATGTTCTGGGTGATGATCTGCGTCACGCCGAGCGCCGCGTCGTCGGGATCCATGCCCAACCGCTCGCCGAGCCCGGCGAGCGCCTCGCGGGCGGGCTCGACGCTCAGCTCGAGGTTGCCGGCCAGGCGCGCCTGGCGGCGCAGCCGGCCGAGCACCGCCTGCGCGTCGGTCGCGGTCGGCTCGGTGCCGCCGTGGCCGTAGCAGACCGGTCCGGGGTCGGCGCCCGCGCTGTGCGGGCCCACGCGCAGCAGGCCGCCGGCGTCGATCCGGGCGATCGAGCCGCCGCCGGCGCCGATCGTGTCGAGGTCGACCATCGGCACCATCACGTCGTAGCCGCCGATGTTGGTGTCGTACAGGTGCTTCATCCGCAGCTGGCCGCCCGGGGCCACGCCGATGTCGGCCGAGGTCCCGCCCACGTCGAGCGTGATCACGCTGTCGAGTCCGGCGGCGCGACCGACGGCGATGCCGCCGATGATCCCGGCCACCGGGCCCGACATCAGCAGCTGGGTCGGGCGCTGGACGGCGCCGTCGACGGTCAGCGTGCCGCCGTTGGACGCCATCAGGTGGAACTCGGTGCCGGCCGCCAGCTGGTCCAGCGATGCGCTCATGCTCTCGCAGGTAGCGGCTCGTCTTGGGACCGATGTAGGCGTTCAGCGCCGTTGTCGAGAAGCGCTCGTACTCGCGGTGCTGCGGGGTCACCTCGTGCGAGATCGACAGATGGGCGTCCGGCATCTCCTCGGCCAGGATCTGCTTGACGCGGCGCTCGTGAGCCGGGTTCAGGAACGAGAACAGAAAGCACACCGCGACCGCCTCGACGTCCTCCTCGCGCAGCCGCCCGATCGCGTCGCGCACCTGCTCCTCGTCGAGCTCGGTCTCGACCTCTCCCGGCGGCACGATCCGCTCGGCCACCGGGATCCGCAGCCGGCGGTCGACCAGGCTGGGGTCGCGCCACGGTAGGTCCTGGTAGATCGAGAACGTCTTCGGGCGCCGGTGGCGACCGACGTAGATCAGGTCCCGGAAGCCCTCGGTGGTGATCATGCCGGCCTTCGAGCCGTTGCGCTCGAGCACGATGTTGGTCGCGACCGTCGTGCCGTGCAGCAACTGCTCGATCTGCTCCAGCGGCCGTGACTCGGCCTCGCACAGCTCGCGCAGCCCGTCGATCGTCGCCACCGACGGGTCCGCCGGTGTGCTCGGGATCTTGTGGACGCTGATCGTCTGGGTCCGATCGTCGACCAGCATCAGGTCGGTGAAGGTGCCGCCGACGTCGATCCCGACCCTGACCACTGCGTTATCCCTCGACCGCCGCGGGCACCGCCGCCGCGTCGCCGGCCCGGCCGGCGAGACGGTCGAGCACCTCGTCGGTGCTGAGCACGTGCCCGTACAGGCGCTGCATCACGACCAGCGCCGCGTCGTGGTACTCCTGCGTGTCGGCGCCGCAGGCATCCTCGACCAGGACGCAGCCGAAGCCGCGGTCCGAGGCGTCGCGCAGCGTGCCCTCGACGCACATGTTGGTCGAGACGCCGGTGAACAGCAGGTCCTTGGCGCCGTAGTTGCGGAGGATCAGCTCGAGCTGGCTCGAGGTGAACGCGCTCGGGGTGATCTTGTTGACCACCCGCTCGTTGGGCCGGCGATCGAGCTCGTCGAGCAGCTCGTGCTCGCGGTTGCCCTCGCGGTTGCTGGTCGCGCGGCACAGTTCGAACATCTGCGGCGACAGGTCGCTGTAGTCCTGACACCTCCGAGCCGTAGGTGAGGAACACCCGGCGCATGTCGTGGGCTCGCGCCCAGTCGAGCAGCCGCAGCGTGTTGGGCAGCACCTTCTCGGCGATGCGTTCGAACCGGTAGGAGGCCTCGTGGAAGCGGCCCTCGGCTCGCCAGCAGCTGGCCGAGCCCGAAGTCTGGGTGTCCGGTCGCGTACATCATGTCGACGACGACCAGGCAGGTCGTGCTCGGCGAAAGCTCGACGGGCGCGGTGTAGATCGAGACGTAGTCGTTTGGCTTCATGGGCCTCCTTACGGGACGAGGATGACCTTTCCGGTCTGCTCGCGACGCTCGATGATCCGGTGAGCCTCGGCGGCATCGCGCGAGCGGGATCTGTGCGTGGACGGCGGCGCGTCAGGCGTCCCTCGCCCATCAGCTTCATCGCCTGCCGCATCTCCTCGAGCGTGCCGATCCGGGAGCCGAGGATCTCCCACTCGTTGCGGAACACCTCGATCACGTCGAGCTCGGGCGTCTCGCCGGCGTGCGCTCCGCAGGTGACGAGGCGACCACCGGGCTTCAGCGACCGCAGGCTGTCCATCAGCAGGTCTCCGCCGACGTGTTCGAGGAACAGATCCGCGCCGAGGCCACCGGTGAGCTCGAGCACCCGCGGGGCGATCGGGCCCTCGCGGTAGTTGATCGTCTCGTCGGCGCCCAGCGCCCGCGCCCGCTCGAGCTTGTCGTCCGCACCGGCGGTCGCGATCACCCGGGCGCCGGCCAGCGCGGCGATCTGCACGCCCGCGTGGCCGATGCCGCTGCCGGCCGCCTGAACGACGACCGTCTGGCCCGGCTCGATCCGGCCGCGGGTGACCAGCATGTGCCATGCGGTGGTGAACGCCACCTGGCCGGCCGCGGCCTGCTCGAAGCTCAGCCCGTCGGGCAGCACGTGGGTCGCGCGCGCCGGCGCCAGCACGTGCTCGGCGTACCCGCCGAGCAGCTGGACGCTGAACATCTGGGCGTTGCGGCACAGGTTCGGCCTGCCGGCGGCGCAGTAGCGACAGTGGCCGCACTCGATCTCATGCTGCGCCCACACGCGATCGCCGACCTTGAGCCCGTCCGCTCCGGGACCGACCTCGTCGACGACGCCCGCGAACTCGACACCGAGCTGGTGGGGCAGCGGCAGCGGCCACCGCGAGACGCCGGCCCGAAGGTCGACGTCGAAGTGGTTGACCCCGCACGCCCGCATCGAGATCACGACCTCGGATTCTCCGGGGACCGGATCGTCGACGGGCTCGTAGCGCAGGACGTCGGCGGGGCCGTACTCGTGGTAGCGGACGGCGTTCATGCGACGCTCGTCATCGGGCTACTCAAATCAGCAGGCAAGTCGCCTCCGCTCTCCTCTCGCGCGACGGCCCCGGTCGGTCGCCGCGGCAGCAGTATGCAGTCGCATACCGAACAATACATCAGCCACCTCGGCGCGCGTCCGCTGCCAAATCGCCGCCCCTCGCCGGTCGTCGCGCGCCTTTCAGAGGGCGAGCCCGGGCTCGCCGGCGGTCCACCCGCCGTCGACCGGAAGCAGGTGTCCCGTGATCATCGACGCCGCGTCCGAGCACAGGAACACCACCGGTCCGGCTATGTCCCGAGGCTGAGCGATCCGCCCCAGCGGGATTCGCCGCACCGACGCGTCGTGGACCTCCTTGATCTCGAGCATCGGCGCCGCCATCGGCGTCCACACGAACGTGGGCGCGATCGCGTTGACCGTGATGTTGTGCGGCGCCCAGTCGATCGCCAGGCTCCGGGTCAGCGCCGCCACCGCGCCCTTGGTCGCCGTGTACACCGACTGGTTGGGCAGCGACAGGATCGCCGCCTGCGAGGCGAAGTTGACGATCCGGCCCCGCTCGCGCGGGATCATCTGGCCGGCCGCGGCCTGTGCGCAGAACAGCGTCCCCTTGAGGTTGACGCGGATCAGCAGATCGAGATCGGCCTCCTTGGCCACCTCGGCCGGCTCGTTCTCGCAGATCACCCCGGCGCAGTTCACCAGCGCGTCGGCCGGTCCCAAACCGTCGGCGATCCGGTCAAACGCCGCGCCCACCGCGTCCCGGTCGCCGACGTCGCAGCCCACCGCCAGCGCCTTGCGTCCGGCGCTCTGGACCAGGCCGCGGGTCTCCTCCAGGCGCTCGACGTCGCGATCGACGAGCGCCACGTCGGCGCCGGCGTTGGCCATCAACACCGCCACGGCCTGGCCGATTCCCTGCGCCGCGCCGGTGACGACGCCCACCTGACCGTCGAGGCCATAGCTCACATTGAAGTCCGACATCAGTACCCGTTCTCCTGTCTCGCGGGACGCGCTGCGACGTGGCGGTAGATTACGGAAAAGTCCAACATTGACCGACCGGAGGTTTGATGGTCGCTGCGGGCAACCGTCTGGATGGAGCGCGGGTCGTGGTCACCGGCGCGGGCACGGGGATCGGCCGTGCGGTCGCGGAGCGCTGCCTGAGCGAGGGCGCGCGCGTGGCGGTGATGGACATCGACGGCTCCGCGGTCCGGACGGTCGCGCACGAACTCGGCGCCGAGCTGGCGGTCGAGGTCGACGTGTCGAGCAGCGCCAGCGTCGAGGCGGCGGTCGCGCAAGCGGCCGAGCAGCTCGGCGGTCTGGACCGGCTGGTCAACAACGCCGGGATCCCGATGGTCGGCGCCGTGCACGAGCTCGCCGAGGCCGATTGGGACCGGGTGCTCGATGTCAACCTCAAGGGCATCTACCTGATGTCCCGCGCGGTCTGGCCGCACTTCGTCGGAACCGGCGGCGGCGTGATCTGCTCCACCGCCTCGATCGCCGGGATGTGGGGCACGATGGGGCAGCCCGGCTATGCCGCCGCCAAGGCCGGCGCGATCATGCTGACCAAGTGCATGGCGCTCGACGGCGCCACCAGCGGGATTCGCGTCAACTGCGTGTCGCCGGGCTTCATCCGCACCCCGATGCTCGAGCGGTTCATCGACGGCCAGCCCGACCCAGCCGCCGCGCACGCGGCGTTCTCCGCCCGGCACCCGCTCGGCCGCCTCGGCGAGCCGCTCGACATCGCCGACGCGTTCGTGTACCTCCTGTCCGACGAGGCCCGGTGGGTCACCGGCACCAACCTCGTGGTCGACGGCGGGCTTACGTCCGGGATCTGGGGCTGACCGCGGTTGCATCCGCGGAGCGGCCGCGGACCTCCTCCAGCACCGCGTCGGTGTCCGCGCCGATCGCTGCCGGACCGGTCCAGCGGATCGCCCCCGGAGTACGGCTCAGCCGGGCCACGATCCCCGGGATCGTGATCTCTCCCAGGTCGGGATCGGGCAGGCGCACGAAGCTTCCCCGCTCCCGGTAGTGGGGGTCGTCGAGGATCTGCGCGGCGTCGTACACCGGCGCAATCGGCGCCTCGACCGAATCGAATCGCTCGAGCACGTCGGCCAGCGGCCGGGCTCGGATCCAGTCGGCGACCAGCGTGTCGAGCTCGTCGGCGTTCTCGCGGCGGGCCGCCGCGGTGGAGAACCGCTGATCGTCGGCCAGTTCGGGATGGTCGACGGCCGCCATCACCCGGTTGGCGATCTGCTGGGTCCCCCCGGAGATCGCCACCCAATGGCCGTCGGCGGTCGCATACGCGTTGCGCGGCGATGTCCGCGGCGAGCGGTTCCCCTGCCGGTTCTGGACGACGCCGAGCGCGTCGTACTCGGTGACCTGCGGGCCGAGTGCGCTGAACAGCGGCTCGAACAAGCTGAGATCGATCACCTGCCCCGCGCCGCCGCCCTGGGCGTCGCGCCAGTACAGCGCGGTCAGCACCGCGTATGTGCCGGCCAGCCCGCAGACCGCGTCGGCGAGGCCGAACGGCGGCAGCGTCGGCGGACCGTCGGCCTGGCCGGTCATGTGGGCAAAGCCAGAGAACGCCTCGGCCAGCGTGCCGAACCCGGGGCGCTGGCGATAGGGGCCGGTCTGACCGAAACCGGTCACACGGGCGATCACCAGGCCGGGGTTGATCTGGTGCAGCTCCTCGGGCGACAGCTCCCAGCGCTCGAGCCGGCCCGGCCGGAAGTTCTCGATCAGCACGTCGGCCTGCGCGGCGAGCTCGCGCACGACATCCCGGTCCTCCTCCTGGCTGAGGTTGAGCGCGATCACCCGCTTGTTACGTGAGATCGTCTTCCACCACAGCGGGACCCCGTCCTTGGCCAGCCCCCAACGGCGGGCGTCGTCGCCGCGGGGATGCTCGACCTTGATCACGTCCGCGCCGAAGTCCCCGAGATTCATCGCGATCAGCGGCGCGGCGTACAGGCTCGACAGGTCGAGCACGCGGATGCCCTCGAGCGCCACCGGCGAGACGTCGGACGCGGTCTTCGCTGGGGTCGCGGGTCGGTCCCCGTCTCCGGGGTCTGAGCCAGGCGCTGCTTCGAGTACCCGCCGGGCCCGCTGGGCCACCGGCGCGTCGATGAAGCGCCCGTCGATGTGCACGCCGCCGCGCCCCTCGCGAATCCCCGCCTCGTAGGCGTCGACCACGGCCCGGGCGTCGGCGAGCTGGTCGGCGCTCGGCGTGAACACGTCCGCGATCACCGGCAGCTGATCGGGGTGGATCGCGTGCTTGCCCCCGAACCCCAACGCCCGCGCGGCCTGAGCCTCGGCGCGCAGCTGCTCGAGCGCACGGAAGTCGGGGAACACGCCGTCGTGGGGAGCTCCGAGGCCGTTGCGCCGTGAGGCCAGCACCAGCTCCGCCTTGGCGGCCAGCAGCGTGTGGCCGAGCCCGCCCTCGGGCGGCCAGTCGAGGCCCAGGTCGAGGCTGAAGTCGCCCGCGCCGAAGCCGAGGCAGGCGATCCGGGGACTTGCGGCGGCGATCTCGTCGATGCGGCCGAGCCCGGCGGCGGTCTCGATCGTGGCGATCAGCGCCACCGATCCCGGCGTCAGCCCGCGGCTGCGTTCGAGCGCGCCGAGCAGCGCGTCGACGGTCGCCACGTCGGCCGCGGACTCGGCCTTGGGGATGATGATCCCGTCGAGCCCAGGCATCACCACCGCCTCCAGGTCATCGACCAGGAGCCCGGTCGAGCCGGGATTCACCCGGACCCAGAGAGCCGTCGTCGAGGACCCGCGCGCCAGCGCGGCCGCGACCAGCCGGCGGGCCTCCGCCTTGGCCTGCGGCGCGACCGCATCCTCGAGGTCGAGGATGTAGGCGGACGCGTCGAGCTGGCCGATCTTGGCGAGCTTGCGTTCGTCGGATCCGGGGACGTACAGCATTGCCGCCAGCGAATGACTCATAGTCCAGTGCCTCCGAGCTTTGCCGATATCTCCCGCGCCGCTTGGCTCAGTTGCGGTACGAACGCGCGCATGCGTGCCGCCGTCCAGCGTTGAGCCGGTCCCGCGGCCGTGACTGCCCCGATGACCCCGCCCGGACCATAGACCGGCACCGAGACCGCGCCGACGCCCGGCGTCCGGTCGCCGATCGCGATCACGTGACCCCGCCGGGCCAGTGCCCTGAGCGCCTTGCGCAGCGCGTCGGCGGCCGCGTCGTCTCCGAGCTGCGCTCGCGCCAGCGCGAGCACCTCGGCCTGGTCGCCGTCCGGCAGGAAGGCCAGGATCGTCTTGCCGGTGGGACCGCTCCACAGCGGGACCGGCTCGCCGATCGTGAGCACGCGCCGGAGGACCGCGGGGCTCTCGGCGCCCGCAACGCACACCCGTTCGTGGCCGCTGCGCACGTGCAGGCTGAGCGTCTCCCCGGACTCGTCGCGGAGCTGCTCGAGGTGCGGCTGGGCGGCGGTCGGGAGCCCTGAGCCTCCGATCACGACCGCCGCCAGCGACACCAGACCCGGCCCCACCGAATAGCGCTTGGTGTCCAGGTCTCGCTGCACCAGCGTGCGGCGTTCGAGATAGGCCAGCATTCGCGCGGCGGTCGACTTGTCGAGGCCGGACGCCGATGCGACCTCGGCCAGACCACACGGCGCGGGCGCCCGCGCAACGTGCTCAACCACCTGAAATGCCCGTTCCGCCGTCTGGCTCATGCGTGTCAGTCACTGATACGGTTTCTCACTCAGCGCGACCCGAGTCTACGCCCCGCACATGACCGATGACACGACCCGTGCCGTGAGCGCTCCGGATCCACCACGCCCCTGGGAGCGGTTGCTGTCCGGCGAGGATCGCGCTCGGGTGCAGCGGGCCGGGTTCGGACGCCGCGTCGGCTTCGGCGGGCGCCCGGCGGTGCTGGTGATCGACGCGCAGAACTACATGGTCGGTCCGCCCCTGGGCTCGTCACACGCCTACCCGTCGGCGTGCGGCAGGCCCGCTGAGCTCGCGCTCGAGGCGACCGCGAGGCTGACCGAGGCGGCGCGCGCGGCGGGCGCGGCGGTCATCTACACCCGCAACCAGTACCGGCGCGACGGCGCCGACATGGGCGTGTACGCGCTCAAGCGCGGACGACCGGAGACCGAGGGGTGGTGCCTGGAGGGTTCGGAGGGCGCGCAGATCCACGCTCTGGTGCAGCCCGGCAGCGACGATCTGATCCTCGACAAGACCAAGCCCAGCGCGTTTCACGGCACGCCGTTGCTCGACCTGCTGGTCGCTCGCAGCGTCGACACGGTGCTGATCGCCGGCGGCTCGACCTCGAACTGCGTGCGCGCGACCGCGGTCGACGCCGCCTCTCACAACCTGCGCACGATCGTGGTCGAGGAGTGCGTGTTCGACCGCTTCGAGATTTCTCATCTGGTCGCGTTGTTCGACCTCGATCGCCAGTACGGCGACGTGGTCGGGGTCGACGCAGCGATCGCCGGACTGCGCTGAGCGGGCCGTTCGGGATAGCCCAACAAATCCGCCCCGGACTTGCGCCCCGAGTTACGATCCCGGCCAGACGGCAAAAGTCCGACATAAGAGGTGGTATCCGTGCCCAAGGTCTGCGTGCTCGTCCCGTTCGCCCTCGACGCTCAGGGAATGGCCAATCGCCGGCTCCAGCAGCAGTCGGTCAAGCTGAGTCCCGACATGGAGCTCGACTACAAGGCGGTCAAGACCGGCCCGGCCCTGTACGACAGCTACCACGACTACGTGCTGGCGGATCTGTCGATGTTCGAGGCCGGCCTCGAGGCGGCCGACGAGGGCTACGACGCGATCTGCATCGACACGATGAGCGACTCGGGCGCCAACGCGCTGCGCTCGGTGCTCGACATCCCGGTCGTGACCCCCGGCAAGGCGTCGTTCCTGACCGCGCTGATGCTCGGCCACAAGTTCTCGGTGCTGACCCAGTGGGACGGGTGGATCCCGCTGTACAAGAAGGGCACGCAGGAGTACGGGCTCACCAACCACCTGGCCTCGGTGCGCTCGATCAACGTGATGCCGGACGTCTCCAACCTGCTCGGCGGCAAGGAGGAGGACGTGTTCCCCAAGCTCCGCGACGCGGGCTTGAAGTGCGTCGAGGATGGGGCCGACGTGATCTGTCTGGGCTCGACCACGATGCACCAGTCGCACGCGTACCTGACCGAGCAGCTGCCGGTGCCGGTGATCAACCCCGGGCCGCTCACCTACAAGCTCGCCGAGACGATGCTGGCGCTCGGCCTCTCCCAGAGCCGCACCGCCTACCCGAAGCCGCACGTCGAGAACCTCGCGATGGTGCATGCGGCGATGGCCGGGGCCGCCGAGGGCGCGAAGGCGACCGTCTGAGCCCGCGGAACCGGATGTCGAACATTTGGACATCCACCTTTACCACGCACAATCGAGAGGAGCCCAGATGCCCTTCGCCGACGTCGGTGACGTCCGGCTGTACTACGAGTTCACCGGACCGGAGGACGCGCCTCTGATCCTCCAGTTCGGAGGGTCACTGTTCGGTCGCGCGAACTTCGACTCGGTCAACGACGGCTTTCGCGAGAAGTTCCGGCTGCTGAGCTTCGACGCCAGCGGCTACGGCCGCTCCACCCAGCCGCTGACGGCGTACACGATCGAGGGTTGGGCCGACGAGGGCGCCGCCCTGCTCGATGCGCTCGAGATCGACCGGGTGCTGACGCACGGGACGTCGATGGGCGGGATGATCTCGCTGGCGTTCACCGCCAAGTACCCCGACAAGACGATTGCCAGCTGCGCCGACTGCGCGTTCGCCCGGTGCGACGTCTACCGCCGGACGATGTTCCGCAACTGGCGCCAGCAGTGCGAGGCGTTGCCACTCGACGACTTCTGCGCGCTGCTGACGATTCAGGCGGTCGGCGCCGGGTTCATCGAGGACAACCCCGAGGTGTTCGACAACGTCGCCCGGATCGTCGGGATCAACTCGCCCTACACGGTGCGCCAGGCGTGCATCGCGATGGAGACGATGGACCTCGAACCGCTCGTGCCCCAGATCCGCCGCCCGATCCTGTTCACCAACGGCTCGCGCGACATCATGACTCCGCCCGACCTCGCGCCGTCGGGCTACAGCGTCCGCCAGATCGTCGAGGCGGTGCCCGACTGGGCGCGGCTGCACGAGTTCCCCGAGATCGGTCATGCCGACCTGCTCGAGGTCCCGGACGAGGCGGTCCGGGTCGTCACCGGGTTCTTCGAGGAGATCCTCGCCCAGGAGGGCTAACGCCGGGGAGGGCTAGGGCGGGTACTCGGCGCGGGCGTCTCCGGGCGCACGCTGCGTCACCCGACCTGCTCAACGTCCCACTCGCGCCGTCCGCGATGTACCGCGGGACGTTAGTCACGCCCCACGTGGCAAACGTCCCGCGGTACCGCCACGGCCGCTCGAGTGGGACGTTGTACACGTCCGGTTCGTGGATGCGGCGCCGCCCCGGGCGACGCCGCATCCGACAACGCCCGCTACAGGGCGTTGCGCCTGTAGAAGTCCGCGACCGCCCGGCAGTGCTCCTCGGTGCCGTCGAAGATCGTGGAGTGGTTTGACCCGGGGACGACGTAGGTCTCGCCGTTGGGCAGGTTGTCGGCGACCCACTGCTGGCCGGCCCCCTTCGGCCCCTGGTCCCAGGGCGTCATCACGTCCTCGTCGCCGCCGAGCACCAGCGCGGGCGAGGTGATCTTCGGCACCCAGTCGCGCAGGTCCATGTCGATCATCGCCTGGCAGGCCTGGATCATCACCCGGTCCTCGTTGGCGTCGCGCAGGATCTGCTGGATCACGTCGACGCCGGCCTGGCCCTCGGGGGTCTCCATGTACGCGCGCGACAGGCACTGCCAGGAGATCAGCTCGGCCAGCACGCGGCTGCCACAACCCTCGAGCTTGATCAGGTCGATCCAGTTCTTGAACACCAGCTGTCCGGAGTAGCCGAGCTTCGCGGCGGCGCAGTTGATCACCACCGACTGGACCCGGTCGGGGTACTTGCCGGCCATCACGATCGCAACCATCCCGCCCATCGACGTCCCGTGGACATGCGCCCGCTCGATCCCGAGCGAGTCGAGCATCCCGGCCGCATCATCGGCCCAGACCTCGATGTCGTAGTCCTGCACGGGCTTCTCGGACTCCCCGTAGCCTCGCTGGTCGTAGTCGATGCACTTGAACTCCTGGCTCAGGATCGGCGTCGCCGGGCCGAAGTTGAAGTGCCCGAAGCCCGAGCCGTGGATCTGCAGCACCGGGTCGCCGGTGCCGGTGATCTGATGCCAGAGCTTGGCCCCGCGCACCTCGATCATCTCGCCTGTCTCGACGGTCTCAGCCATCGTCAGTTCCTCCTTTACGTTGTTTGATCAGACTCATCCCCCGTTCCCCGCTGACCGCCCCGCCGCCGCGGAGCTCGCGAGCGGCGCGGTCCCGTGGGCCACGAACTGCGCCAGCCGGTCGCCCACCATCAGGCACGTGAGGTTCGGGTTGTTGGTCGTGTTCGCCGGGAACACGCTGGCGTCGGCGACCCGCAGGCCCTCGACTCCGTACACGGCCAGCTCCGCGTCCACCACCTCGCCGATCGCGCACGACGACGACGGGTGAAACGCGGTCCCCAGGCGCTCGGCGAGCGCCTGCTCCATCGACGTGTCGCCACCGCTCACCCCTCGCCGCCGCCAGGCGGCGGTGTCCCGCAGGCCACAGAAGTCGCGCCACGCGGTGGCGAAGGCGCCGGAACCGAGCACGTCGCGGTAACGGTGGTCGATCGCGGGTGCGACCGTCGGGTCGGCGCTGCGGATCGAGACCGAACCGCGGGGCTCCTGCACGCCGAGGCCGAACGCCACGCCGACCAGCCCGGCTTCCTCGTCGAGCGGCAGCGGGAACGACCAGTAGCCGTCCCCGCGGGCGACGACCGCGAACCCGGGACCGCTCATCCGCGCCACCGCCGGGGGTACCTGGGCCACGAACAGGCATTGCGGATGGTCCCGGAGCCCGAGTCCGACGGGCAGATCGGAGACCGGCGTCACCTCGGCGGCGGCCAGGACCTCGGGTGGCCCGAGTCCGGAGCGCTGCAGGATCACCGGGCTGCCGTAGCTCCCGGCCGAGAGGATCACGGTGTCCGCGGCAATCTCGTGCGGCTGCCCGTCGCGGATGTAGCGCACCCCGGTAGCCCTGCCGCGATCGATCAGCACGCGATCGCCGACGGCACGATCGACCAGCTGGAAATTCGGCCGCGACCGGGCGGGTCGCAGGTGGGTGACGAGCGTCCCCATCCGGATCTCGTTGCGACGGTTCTGCGGCCAGGACCCGACCACGCCGTCCCACGAGTCGGGCGCGTTGATGTCGCTTACGGGCCGGAACCCCAGCTCGGTGAAGCCCTCCACGAACGCGTGCTGGATCGGCTGCCACGCCTCCGGCGCGTACACGCGGATCGGGACCTCGGTCTCGACCCGGCGGTAGTGCGGGAGCACGTCGTCCCAGCTCCAGCCGCTGGCACCGAGCCGTTCCCATTCGGCGAAGTCCGCCGGGGCGGCGCGCACCGCCACGCAGCCGTTGACCATCGAGGTGCCGCCGGCGAGCTTGCCGCGGTGCAGCCGCACGCGGCGTTCGCCGGTCACCGGTTCGCTCCAATAACCCCAGTCGAGGTCGGGCGTCGCGGCGCCGGCGCCGGCGAAGTTCCCTCCCATCGAGTTGCCGCCAACCAGGAACGCCGGCGGGTCCGAGGCCTCGGCCGGGAAGTCGGGCCCGGCCTCGAGCAGCACGACCCGGCATTCGGGATCCTCCGACAACCGCGCGGCCGCGACCGCGCCGCTCGACCCCGCCCCCACCACGACCACATCGGCGTGCGAGGGCGCGGCGCTCAACGCGAGGCTCCCGATCGAACCCCAAGCTCGGCGGCAATCGCCTCGGCGGCGGCGAGCAGCTCGGACCGGTCACCGTCGGTCCAGGCGCGCGGGCCCTTGGATTCGTGCACCGAGATCACGCCCACCAGCCGGCCGTCGCGCTCCAACGGCGCCAGCATCTGGGCTCGGGCGCCGTACAGCTCGATCAGCTCGGCCGGCGGCGGGGGATCGGCCCGGCTGAGGTCGTCCTGGACGAGCAGCTCGCGGTCGCGATCCAGCGCGTGGAACGTCGCCGCCGAGCGGATGTCGATCTCCGAGCCGACCAGCGTGTTGATCCCCTCGCCGCGCGCCTCGCCGACGACCGGATACATCCCGTCGTCGGCCTGAACCCGCAGCGTGGTGCGGCTCGCCCCGGTGACGGCCAGCAGCCGCGCGAGCTCGGCCTGACAGCCGTCGGGAACCGCGCTCATGCGCCCGCCGCCACCTCGATCGAGGGACGGCGCAGATGCCAGTCGGTCGCCTGCTGATAGGCATGCGCGGCGCGCAACAGCGTTGCCTCGTGAAACGGCCGGCCGAGCAGCTGCATCGCCACCGGCATCCCGTCCACGAACCCCGCCGGGACCACCATCGCCGGCACGCCCGCGAGCACCCAGATCGAGATGAAGTGGGCCAGCAGCCCGGTCGTCGCCAGCGGATCGCTCTCGCTGATCAGCGGCGCCGGGAACGGACACCCCGGGGCCAGCAGCAGGTCGCGGCCGGCCAACGCCTCGAGCACGTCGCGGCGCCACTGGCGCTGAGCCTGGCGACCAGCCGCGTACTGCGGTCCGGTGATTCCCTGTCCGCGGCGCAGCCGAGCCTGCACATCCGGAGCAAACCCGTCGGGGTTCTCGGCCAGGCGCTGCTCGTGGAACCACGCGGCCTCGGCGAGCAGCAGGTCGGCGGTCAGATCGACTGCCGCCTCGTGGCCGGGCAGCAGCACCTCGTCGGTGACAACGCCGAGCTGCTCGAGCTGGGCCACCGCTGCGTCCAGCACCGAGGCCGTGGCCGCCGTCAACGGCTCGCCGCGGAAGCTCCCGCCGAGCACCCCGATCCGCATGCCGTCGACCCCGCGTCCGAGCGCGCCGACGTAGTCGTCGACCGCGACGTCCTCGCTCACCGGGTCCAGCCGGTCATAGCCGGCGATCACCGCCAGCACGGCCGCGGCATCCTCGGCGCGCCGGGCCAGCGGTCCGATCGTGTCGAACGTCGCCGCCACCGGGACCGATGCCCGGTTGCTGACCCGTCCCTTCGTGGGGCGCAGCCCGACCGCGCCGCACAGCGAGCCGGGCAGCCGGATCGATCCGCCGGTGTCGGTTCCGAGCGTCGCCATCGCCACGTCGGCGGCGATCGCGGCCCCGGATCCGCCGCTGGAGCCACCCGGCACCCGATCGGGGTCCCAGGGGTTGTGGCCGACACCGAAATGGATGTTCTGGGTGGTGCCGCCGATCGCCCACTCGGACATGTGCAGCTTGCCGAGGATCACCGCGCCGGCTCGCTCGAGCGCGGTCGTCACCGGCGCATCGGACCGTGCGACGTTGTCGCGCATGAACCCGGTCGACGCGGTCATCCGCACGCCGGCCACCTCGATGTTGTCCTTCAGCGCGATCGGCACTCCGGCCAGCGGCCCGGGGTCAGTGCCGGCGCGGACCTGCTCGTCGATCGCCCGCGCGCGATCCCGCGCCCGGTCGGCCATCACCGTCCGGTAGATGTTCAGCGGCTCGTCGTAGGCCGCGATCCGCGACAGGTACGCGTCGGTGAGCTCGAGCGCCGAGGATTCGCCCGACCGCACCCGGCGCGTGGCGTCGGCGATCGAAGCGTCCGGCGGCGCCTGGACGGTGGCGCTCACGGCAGCACCACCAGCTTGCCGAAGAAGTTGCGGCTCTCCATCATCTCCATCGCCGCCCGCGTCTCCGACAGCGGGAACGTCTCCGCCACGAGCGGCTCCAACAGCCCGCGGGCACCCAGCGCGAGCACCTTCTCGAGCTCGTCGCGGTCGTACACGAACGAGCCGACGATCTGGTGTTGCCCGCGGAAGAACGGGATGATGTCGAACGGCACGACCTCGCCGGCGTGCCCGCCGCAGATCACCATCCGGCCGTTCCAGGACAACGACCCCATCCCGTCGGCGAAGCGGTCCCCGCCGACGTGCTCGTAGACGAGGTCGACACCGTGCCCGTCGGTGAGCTCCATCACCCGAGCGGGGACGTCCTCCTTGGTGTAGTCGATCCCCTCGTCCATGCCGAGCGCACGTGCGCGGTCGAGCTTCTCCGCCGAGCTCGAGGTTCCGATCACCCGGGCGCCCGCGATGCGGGCCAGCTGCACCGCCGCCGACCCGATGCCGCTCGACACCGAGTTGATCAGGACGGTCTCGCCGATCATCAGCCGCCCGCGGCCGAACAGCATGTGCCACGAGGTCCCGAACGCGACCTGGAAAGCGGCCGCCGCTGCGTCATCGAGCGCGTCGGGCACCCGCACCAGCTGCTCGGTGGGCGCGATCACATAGTCGGCCAGGCCGCCCGGGCCCGCGACGCCGATGAACACCTCGCCACCGAGCAGGTACGGCATCACCCGTTCGCCGACCTTGAACTCGTCGACGCCGTCGCCGAGCTCGTCGACCTCACCGACCACCTCGAGGCCGAGGATGTGCGGGAACGTGATGTCGAACCGCGAGACCCCCTCGCGGATGTCGACGTCGACGTGGTTGAGCGCGCACGCCCTGACCCTGATGCGGACGTGGCCCGGGGGCGGGACCGGGTCTTGCACCTCCTCGTGCGCCAGCACGTCGAGGCCGCCAAATTCGTGTATCCGGATCGCCTTCACCCGTTGCCCTCTCCTGTTCTCGCAATGGTCACGCGCCGCGGCCGGCCGTCGAGCCGACCGCGGGCCTCAGTCTTATTGCCTAACTTCACTCTTGTCAACTCGATCACGCCCATCATTCCCTGTAGGTACGGGGTGCACGTGGATGTTGGACATAAACACGTGCATGCCCCTCACGGGCGCTCACGCCGGGCGGCGCGGGCCGCGACCGTCGCGTGTTCGTCGACCGCAAGCGTGTCGGGGTCGAGCACCACGCCGTAGTGCTCGTGGGCCGCGTCAGCGTCGAGTAACTGGTCGCGGACGTCGCGCGCCACCGCCGCCGGCTCGCGCTCGAGCGGGTCGCCATAGCCGCCGCCGCACGCGGTCCGGAACTCGATCACGTCGCCGGGCATCAGCTTGTGGCTGGTGAACTTGGACGGGAGGTCCACGACCTCGCCGTCGGCGCTGCGCACCACGGTCGCGGCCGTTGTGCCGTTGTGTCCTCCGAACAGGCCCTTCGGCGGGTCGTACTGGCGCTCGGCCTCGGATGTGACCCACCCCTCGCCGAGAAACCGCGTCGCCCGCACGACGCCGAGGCCACCGCGCCAGCGTCCCGGCGCCGGGCCTTCGCCGCGCAGCTCGTAACGCTGCACACGCACCGGAAACGAGAGCTCCTCCTCCTCGATCGGGTTGTTACGGATGTTCTCCATCAGGCAGCCGATCGAGTCCATCCCGTCGTGGCCGAGCCGCCCGCCCCAGCTGGACTCGTTGACCTGCACGTACACCCAGTACTGGCGCGTCTCAGCCTGGATTCCGCTGAACGCGATCACGTGCACCTCCGCGCCGGTCCCGGCGCACACCTTGTCCGGCAGCGCGTCGGCGAGCGCCAGCAGCACGCTGTCGGCCGCGATCTGGCAGGCGCAGAAGCGCGCGTATGTGGCCCTCGGAAAGCGCGGATTGAACAGACTGCCCTCGGGCGCGATCACCCCGACCGGCCTGAACATCCCCTCGTTGTTCGGGATGTAGGCGTCGTGGCGCGCCTGGTCGAGGAAGATCGTGCGGATGATGAAGTAGGCCGCGATCTTCGTCGATCCCTCAAGCGGCGCGTTGACCGCGGTCTCGACCTCGTCATGGCTTCCGGTCAGGTCGACGGTGATGCCGTCGCCTCGCTTGCGGACGGTGACGTTGACGTTGAGCGGGTGTCCGCGGTGGCGGGCGTCGTCGTCCATCCACTGGACGGGCGCCTCGTAGTCGCCGTCGGGGACCTTCGCGATCTCCGCCCGGAGCAACTGCTCGCAGTGATCCATCCAGGCGTCGGCCGCGGCCATCACGACGTCGGCCCCGTACCGTTCGAGCAACGCCTCGAACCGGCGCGCGCCCAGCCGGGCCGCGGTGTACAGCGCCTCGATGTCGCCGCGGTTGACATCCGGCGTGCGGACGTTCTCGAAGATGTGCCGGATCAGCTCCTCGTTGCGCTGGCCGCCGCGTTCGATCTTCAGCGCCCGGTAGTTACGACCCTCGGCGAAATAGTCGAACGCATCGGTGCACAGGCCGGCCGACGCCGACCCGAGGTCGGCCAGGTGGGCCGTGTCGGCCGCCCAGGCCAGTAACCGGTCACCGTCGAACACCGGGATCGCGATGCACACGTCGGCCATGTGCGAGGCGCCGTAGCGGGGATCGTTGTGCAGGAACACATCGCCGGGGACGATGTCGTCGCCCCACACCGAGCGGATCCCGCGCAGGTACGCGCCGATCGAGCCGCAGTGCATCGCGGTCGTCTCGCTCTCGGCGATCTCCTCACCTTCGGCGGTGTACAACCCCGCGCCCAGGTCCTCGGCCTCCCGGATGATCTGAAAGAACGCGGTGCGGAAGATCACCTGGGCCATCTCCTTGGCGATCGCGCCGAACGCGCCGCCCAGGACCCGGGTGGTCATCGGGTCAAGCTGAACCTTTGTCGCTTCCACTAGCCCTCGCCTTCCACTCAGAGTTCCAGGAGCAGGTTGCCGTGGTCGTCGACGCGGCACTCGGTGCCGGGGGACACGATCGTGGTCGAGTCGAACTGCTCGATCACCGCCGGGCCTCGCAACACGTCACCGGCTCGCAGCGCGGCCCGTTCGTAGAACCGGGTCCGATGGCGCTGGCGACTGCCCCGGACCACGAACACGACCTCCTGCTCGTGGCGCAGCGCGCGTTCGGGCCGGCCGTCACCCGGATCCAGACGCGGCCACTGCAGCGCCGGCCGGCGCCCAACCGCCATCACTCGGAGGTTGACGAGCTCGACGGCGCCGTCGAACCGACGTGAGTACTGGCGTTCATGCTCAGCGCCGAACGCCTCGGCGACGGCCGCAGCCCAGCGCTCGGCCCCGAGTTCGAGCTCGGCCGCCGGGACCATCAGCTCGTAGCCCTGGTTGGCGTAGCGGCAGTCGGCGAAGTGACGCAGCTCGATCGCCGACTGCGGGACCCCGTCGCTCGTCAGCTGCTCGCGCCCCAGCTCGTCGAGCCGCCCGAAGTGGCTCTGCACCCGCTCCCAGTCGAGCCGGTCCAGCGGTCCCATCTCGGTGGTCGAGTACTCGTACACGGTGTCGGTCGCCAGCAGCCCGAGCGCGGACGTGATCCCGGGGTGCGGTGGCACCAGCACGCGCGGGATCCCCATCTCGGTGGCGATGTCGCACACGAACAGTCCGCCCGCCCCGCCCAGAGCGACCAGCGCGAAGTCCCGCGGGTCATACCCCTGCTGCACCGAGTTGAGCTCTATCGCCTGGACCATCGAGTGGGTGATCACCCCGACCACGCTCGAAGCCGCCTCATCGAGATCGATCCCCAACGGCCGGCAGACGTGCTGCTCCAGCGCCGCCACGGCGAGCGCCGGATCGACCTCCATCGCGCCACCCAGGAACGACTCGGGTCGCAGCGTTCCCAGGGCCACCAGCGCATCGGTGACGGTCGGCCGGGTGCCGCCCCGCTGGTAGCAGGCCGGACCGGGGACCGCCCCCGCCGAGCGCGGTCCGACGTGCAGCATCCCGGTCTCGTCGACGAACGCCAGCGATCCGCCGCCGGCGCCGATCGTGTCGAGCTCGGCCATCGGGATCATCGCGTGGTACCCGGCGACGCTCGTGTCGAGCAGATGCTTGAGCCGCAGCTGCCCACCCGGGGCCACGCCGATGTCGGCCGAAGTGCCGCCGACGTCGAGCGTGATCACGTCGCGCAGTCCGGCCAGCCGGCCCGCCCACAGACCGCCCATCAGCCCCGCCACCGGCCCCGACATCAGCAGGTTGGCCGGCTGCCGGGTGGCGCCTTCGACCGTGGCGACGCCGCCGGCCGAGGTCATCACGCGCAGCTCGGCCGGGCAGCCCAGCTCGGCCACCCCAGCGGCCAGCCGCCGCAGGTAGCGGTTCGTCCGCGGCCCCACATAGGCGCACAACGCGGTCGTCGAGAACGCCTCGTACTCCCGGTAGCGAGGCGCCACGTCGCTGCGCAGGAACACGTCGACGTCCGGCATCGCCTCGACCAGGATGTCCCGCACCCGCCGCTCGTGGTCGGGGTTCAAAAACGAGAACAGAAAGCACACCGCCACCGCGTCGACTCCGTCCCGGGCCAGCCGCCGCGCTGCCTCCCGGACCGCGTCCTCGTCGAGCTCGAGCTCGACGTCGCCGGTCGGCGGTACCACCCGCTCGCGCACCGTCAGCCGGTGCTCGCGAGCGATCAGCGGATGTTCCTGCCACGGGATCAGCTGATGGATCGAGAACGTCAACGGCCGCCGGTGACGCGCGGTGTGAAGGATGTCGCGAAAGCCCTCGGTCGTGATCATCCCCGTGCGGGCCCCGTCATGCTCGAGCAGGACGTTGGTGGCGATCGTGGTCCCGTGCAGGAAGTCGTCGACCTCCGACGGCTGCAGACCGGCCGCGTCGATCACCCGGCGCGCTCCGGAGAGCACCCCGGCGGCGGGGTCATCGACGGTCGTCGGGACCTTCTCGACCGCTACCTCGCCGCGCTCCTCGTCCACCACCAGCAGGTCGGTGAACGTGCCGCCGACATCGACGCCGAGGCGCCTCATCCACCCCAGATCCCGCTCGTGAGACCGCCGTCGATCACCAACGCGGTGCCGGTGACCCAGCGAGCCTCGTCGGACGCGAGGTAGACGAACCCGTCGGCGATGTCCAGCGGCTCCCCGAGCCGTCCCAGCGGATGGATCGAGGTCGCGAACTCCCGGGCCTGCGCGGGGTCGGGTTGGTCGTCGAAGTACCCCTTGATCATCGGCGTGTCGATGAATCCCGGGCACACGCAGTTGGCGCGGATCCCGGCCTTGGCGCCGTCGAGCGCCAGGCACTTGGTGAGCATGATCACCCCGGCCTTGGATGCGCAGTAGGCCGCGTCGGCGGGGATCGCCCACAGCCCGGCGATCGACGCCGTGCTCACGATCGCTCCGCCGCCGCGGGCCTCGAGGTGTGGCCACGCCGCGCGCGACACCAGGTAGACCGACTTGAGATTGACGCTGAGCTCGCGATCCCAGTCGTCCTCGGACATCTCGTGAGCCGCGCCGACGATCGTGACGCCGGCGTTGTTGACGACGACGTCGACCCCGCCGTGGGCGTCGACGATCTGCTCCAGCCCGGCCTCGACGCCGGCGGCGTCGGTCACGTCCATCTGCATCGCCGATGCCCGTCCGCCGTCGTGCTCGATCAGCGAAGCGGTCTCCTCGGCGCTCGCCCGTACGAGATCGGCGACCGCTACGACCGCACCCTCCTGCGCGAACCGCTGGGCGGTCTGGCGCCCGATTCCGGAGCCGCCGCCGGTGACCAGCGCGACCTTGCCGTCAAGTCGACCCATCTGTCAATCGTCTCCTTTCGCGTGGTGGCGAGCACTACGGCGCGGTCATGCCGCCGTCGACGTTCAGGACCGCACCGGTCAGATAGTCCGGCGCGTCGCCCAGCACCCAGGCCGCAAACCCGCCGATCTCCTCGGGCTCGCCGTAGCGCCCGGCCGGGATCCGGTCCACGAACCCGCTGGGGTCGCCGCCGGCGTCGCGGATCGTCTGCTCGATGTCGCGCATCATCCGGGTCGCCGTCGGCCCGGGGCAGAGGCAGTTGACGCGGATGTCCGGGGCGCACTCGATCGCCGCCGACTGCGACAGGCCGACCACGGCGTGCTTGGAGGCGACGTACGCGGCAAGGTTGGGGACCCCTCGCACGCCCGCCTGCGAGGCCGTATTCAGAATCGCGCCTCCTCCCCGTTCGCGCATCGCCGGGATCACGCTGCGCAGCCCGAGGAACACTCCCCGCAGGTTGATCGAGATCGTGCGGTCGAAGACGTCGATCGGGTAGTCGGGGATCGGAGCGATCGCGCCCTCGGTGGCGGCGTTGTTGAAGAACAGGCTCGGCGGGCCAAACGTTCCGCGACAGGCCTCGACGTAGCCCGCGACCTGGTCGGCATCGCTGACGTCGGCCGCGTGCGGGGCCGCGGTGCCCCCGGCCCGCTCGATCTCGGCCACGGTCTGAGCCGCCCGTTCGCCGTCGACGTCGACGACCAGCACCCGCACGCCGCGCTCAGCCAGGTGGCGGGCGGCCGAGCCGCCGATCGCGCCGCCGCCGCCGGTGACGATCGCCGTGGCGTCGCCGTCGGCATCGGGCACACGTATCGCGGCCCCGGATGACCGTCATGCTGCGTCCTCGAATCCTCGCGCAGCCCCGCTGCGCTTCGGCTTCTGCGTCCTTGCCTGCCGCCGGGTCTCGCGCTCCATGCCCCAACATCGGCACTAGGCGTGCGCGGCGCCGCGCTGCGACGCCCGCGTCAGGTTGGGGTCGAGCTCGGGCGCCATCAGCTCGGGCAGCAGCTTTCGCTCGATGAACCGGCCGTCGGTGCGCGAGCCGACGTAGTTGCCCTCGCGGACCAGCACCTGACCGCGCCGGATCGTGTCGCGGACCTTGCCGGTCAGCTCCCAGCCGTCCCAGCAGGAGTACGGCTCGCTCATGTGCAGGTCCTGCCAATGGACGGTCCACTTGCGCTGCGGGTCGAACACGACGACGTCGGCGTCGGCGCCCGGCGCCAGCTCGCCCTTGGCGGGCCACAACCCCATCAGCCGGGCCGGGTTGTAGGACACCAGCTCCACCCACCGCGACGCGCTGAAGCGCCCGGTGGCCACGCCGTGCGAGTACACCAGCGGCACCCGGAGCTCGACCGCCGCCTGGCCGGCCTGCATCGCGTCGACGGTCGTGCCCATCGTCTCGAAGCGGTCGGTGAGCTTGACCAGGCAATGGTCGGTCCCGACGGCCTGCAACCGGTCGTCGGTGATCGCCTCCCAGCACGTGTCGCGGTCCGGACCGAACTTCGGCGTGGGGTAGTTGTTGTAGAGCGCGCCGCGCGCGTACTCCTTGCCGTTGACCTCGATCGGCGTCTCGTCCCACAGGTCGTCCTGGGTGAAGCTCAGGTACGCGGCCAGCGTCTCGCCGTAGATCGGCAGTCCCCGGGCGCGGAACTCGGCCAGCGCCTCGATCGCCGACGCCCGCGGCCATGTGCAGGATGTACAGCGGCGAGCCGGCGCGCTCGGCGAGAAACAGCGCCCGCCGCGTCGCCGCCTCCTCCACCAGCGGTCCGCGGACCTCGCAGATGTAGGCACCGTGGGTCTTGCCCTCGCGCACGTACTTGGCGGTCAGCCAGTTCGCGATCGCGTCGTCCTCGGCGTGGACGACGCTCATGCCGCCGTGCTCGGCGATCTCCGACATCGACCCCGTAGCGGCGGCCGTCGTCGCACATCCAGCCGTAGGTCATCATCGTCTTGATCGTCGGGATCCCGTTGCGGATCACGTCGCCGATCTCCTCGACGTTCTCGAAGGAGAACTCGCCGGTGAGGATCGCGTGCAGCCCCCAGTCGACGGCGATGCTTGCCCTGGTGGCGCTCCTTCTTGAGCTTGATCGTGTCGTGCAGGGACCGGGGCGGCTCCATGATCGCGAAGTCGATGACGCGTCGTGTCGCCGCCGAACACCGCCGCGGCACGAGTTCTCGGGCCCCTCGGTCTCGAGTATCCCCTGGAAGTCCATCGCGTAGTGCACGTGCGGATCGACGCCGCCCGGAATCACCAGATGGCCGCTGGCGTCGATCGTCTCTGCCGCCCGGACCTCGGTGCCGGGCTCATACAGCGCGGCGACCTTCTCGCCGTCGATCGCGACGTCGAGCCGCTGCTCGCCCTCGTGGCTGACCACGGTCCCTCCACGGATCAGGAGGTCGTGCTCGCTCGCTTCAGTCATGTCATGACCCTCTCAAAGCGCGCCGGCCGAAAGCGGTCCAGCGCGTCCGCTCGTCGTTCGTCCAGGATCTCGCCGGCGACCAGCTCACCCAGCGCCGGCGCAACCGTCATTCCACTGTGGGTGGCCACCACGTACAGCCCGTCGCGCACCGGTCCGACGATCGGCAGCCGGTCCTCCGGAAGCGACCGGACTCCGATCGCCGCGCTCTCTACGCGAGCCAGCTCGGCCCCTCGGAGCCGCGCGCGGGCCAGCTCGACCAGGTCGCCGGCGATCGCCGGCGGCGGCATCATCGCGGTGTCGACCCGGACCTCCGCGTCCTGCTCGTCACCGTGCAGCAGTAACCGTCCGCCCCCGTCGGGACGCATCATCAGCCCATCCGCGAACACCACCCGCCGCAGGCGAGCGACGGTCGGGGTGGTCAGCACCAGCATCCCGACGGCCGGTGACGGCGACGGCTCGGGACCGATGAACGGCAACTGCACCCCAGCGGTGGCGAGCAGCTCCGGGGTCCACCGTCCCACGCACGTCACGATCGCGTCGGCCTCGACGCGCTCGCCGGACCTGAGGACCACCCCGCCGATCCGTCCGCCGGAGGACTCGATGAACTCGGCGACGCCGTCGCCGGTGCGCAGCGTCAGCCCAGACCGGCGACCGAGATCGAGCAGTTCGGCGATCGCCGGACGGGCGAACGCGTAGCCCTCGGCGGGGTAGGTGACGACCGAGTCGACGCCCGCGTCCACGACCAGGTCAGGCTCCAGCTCGCTCACCTGGCGGCGGCTGAGCTCGTGGGCGGGGTACCCGAGCCCGCGAAGCCGCGCCAAGTCGTCATGCAGTGCCGTGGCCGCCTCCGCGCCGGTCTCCCACGTCAGCGTGCCGTTCAGTGACAGCCACTGCGGACCACCCAGCGCGTCGCCCAGCCGGCGCCAGGCATCGAGCCCATCGATATTAAGTTCGACATATCCCGCCAGCGACGGGTGGCTGGCGTCGAGCCAGGCGAAGCTGGTCCCGCTGGTGCCGGCGCCGGGAGCCTCCCCCTCGATGATCGTGACGTCCGCGCCGGATTGGGCGAGCCGCAAGCCGATGCACGCGCCGATGATGCCCGACCCGACGACGATTACGCGCGCTGCCATGGCCCGGACCCTATCCCGGCCAGGTTCGCGGCGCAAGCCGGTCGTGCCTTTGTCGGACAATTGACATCGGCGGGCCTAGAAGACGGCTTCGGGCAGCCGCAGGCCTTCGAGCCGGTCCAGCTGCAGCAGCGGTGGAGCGGGCGCTCCCTGCTGGGCCAGGAAGGTCGTGATCTGCCGGTAGTGAAACGCGGCATGGAACCGCTGAGCGTCGAGCAGCGCGCCGAACGACAGCAGCTCGGCGCCGGCCGAGACTTCCGGATCGCGGCGTCCGACGTCGTCGCCGAGGTCGGTCAGGAACATGATCCATTCGGCGGTCTTGGCCTCGGCGTAGGAGCGCACCGCCTGATCGGCCTCGAGCTCGGCGGCGCGGGCCTCGTCGCGATCGGTGTCCCAGGTGAACGTCCCCTGCTCCCAGGCGACGGTGAGCTCGTGGATGGGCTCGTGGACGTTGACGGTCAGGTTCCGGATCGTCCGGCCCCGGGATGGCGTGGGCTCGATCATCGTCTCGAAGTCGATTGCCGCCAGCTGATCCGACCACGCCTCGAGCACGGCCGCGAGGTCCCAGGCCAGCCGCACCGACTCGGCGCTCGACGCCGCCGTCATCCCCAGCAGCGAGGCGACCTGGCTGACGTGGTAGATCGCGGTGGTATGGCCGTCTACGACCAGGCTCGGGATCCGGGGCCGGCCCAGCTGCTCCCATCTCGCCTGTCCGTCGGCCTCGACCGGATTGACCGACTCGAACTCGACGTCGTTGGTCGTGAGGAACTCCTTGGCGGCCCGGCACGAGGCGCATCCCGGCCTCCACACGAGTGTCGGAGCTTCGCTCATGCCGCTCCGGAGCGGGCTCGGCCCACCCGGGGAAGGACCTCGGCGGCAACCACCTCGGCGAACTCCGACGCGCGCTCCGGCGGCGCCGGGAACAGCTCGACCGTATCTGAGCCGGCCTCGAGCAGCCGCTCGATCTTGGCCGCGCAGGTGGCCGGGTCGCCGGCGATCGCCAGCTCCTGCACCCACTCGTCGGGCATCCGCTCGGTCAGCGCGTCAACCCCGTCGGCCGCCAGCGTCGAGCAGTTCGTCGGCGATCCCTAGCGCCTGCACCAGCGTGCTGCGCTTCACCGCGTCGAGGAAGAACGCGACCACCGGACGGATCTCGGCGCGCGCCCGCTCGGCGTCCTGATCCACCGCGCACAGAGCGAACGTGGACAGGCGATGCTGGCCCGGGTCGCGATTCGCCGAGGCCGCGCCGACCGCGATCCGCTGGCGCGCCCAGCGCACATAGTCCGCGCTGGCCAGCACCGACAGCACCGTGCCGTCGGCGATCTCGCCCGACAGCGCCAGCATCCGCGGCCCCATCACGCCCATGTGCAGGCGCAACGGCACCGGGAAGCTCAGCTGGACCGCATCGAAGTGGAAGTAGCCCTCGCCAGAGATCTCCTCACCGGCGAGCAGGTCGCGAACTGACCGCACGCACTCGCCCAGCGCAGTCACGGGCGACCGCGGGTATACGCCGAGCTGGCGCAACCAGTCGGGCAGTCCGAGCCCGATCGCCGGCACCAGTCGATCCGGGTACATCCGCCCCAGCGTCGACAGCTCCATCGCCAGCAGCGCCGGATGGCGGACCATCGCGTTGATGATCCCGAGGCCCACCGGGATCTCCGACGTGGCTCCGAGGACCGAGGCGGCGCCGGATATCCCGCCCGAGGTGAAGCAGTCCTCGGCCATCCACAGCTGTCCGAAGCCGAGCCGCTCGGCGTCGGCGGCGGCCTGCCGGAGCTGCTCGGGAGCGATGATGCTTCCGAGCACGAGTCCGACGGGAGGCGCGTCGCGTGAGGGCACCGAGGGTTGCCGTGGCTGGCGTGTTGAGGGGTCTTGCGCGGCTGTCAGAGGCTCGCCGCGACGACGGTATACAACTAAATACAATACGCCAATGCGGATCGAGCACGTCGCCCTTGCGGTCGAGGATCCGGCGGCGAGCGCGGCTTGGTACGTCGATCACCTGGGCTGCGAGCTCGTCCGATCCGCCACCGAGGAACCGTTCGCTCACTTCGTACGCGCTCCCGGCGCTGATGTGATGCTCGAGCTGTTCCGGGCTCCGAACGCTCCGGTCCCGGATTGGCGAAGCGTTCACCCGTTCCAGGGTCACCTGGCTTTCCACGTTGACGACATCGAGGCCGTCCGCTCACGACTGCAGGCCGCCGGCGCCGCGGCCGACGACCCGGTCGCCGTATCACCCGACGGCGACCGCTACGCGATGCTCCGGGACCCCTGGGGCGTCCCGCTTCAGCTCGTGTCCCGGGTCGACCCGATGTTGTGAGAGCGGTCGCGCAGCCAACCATCCCGCGCCTGGGCCTCGAACAGCACCGCGCAATCCTCCGTGCCGGCGCCGCTGGCCGCGGCGCTGTCGTAGGCCGCCAGCGCGGTTCGCAACACCGGGAGCTCGAGCCCGTGCTCGTCGGCGAGGCGGGCGGCCATCCGCAGGTCCTTGAGCACCGTGCTGACGCGCCCGCCGGGCGGATACTCGCGCCGATGCATCCGGCTGCCCTGGACCCGCACCTGAGGATTGTCGGCCGACCCTCCAGCCACCGCCTGCTGCACCGTCGGCAACTCGAATCCGAGTGCCGCGGCCAGCGCCATCGCCTCGGCCACGGTCTCGATGCTGAGACCGACGATCACCTGATTGACCACCTTCATCGCATGGCCCGCCCCCGGCCCGCCCACGTGCGTGATCGTGCCGCCGGCCGCTTTCAGCACGGGCGCGACCCGCTCGAAGTCGGTTCGACTCGCGCCCGCCATGATCGCGAGCGAGCCGGTCTGCGCCGCCGGGGGACCGCCCGACACCGGTGCGTCGACCCAGCCCACCCCGAGCTCGGCGAGTGCCCCCGCCCGCAGGACCGAATCGCCCGGCTCCGAGCTGCCCATGTCGATCACGACCGCGTCCGGCCGCAGGTGCTCGGTGACCTGTTCCAGCAGCGCCCCGGTTGCGGCCGAGTCCGTCACGACGATCACCACCACGTCGGCCGTGGCAGCGGTCGCGAGGTCGTCGGCGAGCTCGATCCCCGTGACCTGGTCGGGTGGGAGTCGCGTACGGTTCCAGCCGCGTACATCGAATCCAGCCGCGATCAGCGTACGAGCGATCGGACGGCCCATCAGCCCCAGGCCAAGCACGCTCACCGACGGCTTGCGACTGGCGCTCGCCCGGGTCGAGGTCACGGCGGCAATCTACACGCGCCGCTCGCCGGCGTGATACCGGAGGTTTCGCGATGAAGTTCGTGGGAGTCGACATCGGAGGAACGTTCACCGACCTTGCGCTGTTCGATTCCGACAGCGACCAGCTGGTGATTCACAAGGTGCACTCCACCCCCCAGGATCCGGGCGGCGCGATGGTCTCGGGGATCGTCGAGCTGTGCGACCGGGCCGGCGTTTCCCCTGGCGAGCTCGACGGCCTGCTTCACGGCACGACCGTGGCCACCAACGCGGTGCTCGAGCACCGCGGCGCGGTCACGGGCATGGTCACCACCGAGGGCATGCGGGATGTCGTCCATATCGGCCGCCATCAGCGCCCGCAGCCCTACTCGGTGATGCAGGACATTCCGTGGCAGGCGTCGCCGTTCGTGCGCCGCCAGCACCGCCTCCCGGTACCCGAGCGGATCGCGCCGCCGCACGGGGAGACCGTGGTGCCACTCGACGAGGACGCGGTCCGCTCGGTGGCCCGACAGCTCGCGGGGGCCGGAGTCGAATCGGTCGCGGTGTGCTTTTTGTTCTCCTACCTGAATCCCGCCAACGAGGAGCGCGCGGCGGAGATCCTGCGCGAGGAGCTCCCCGATTGCTTCGTCACCGCGAGCGCCTCGGTCGCGCCCCAGTTCCGCGAGTTCGAACGGTTCACGACCGCGTGCATGAACGCGTTCGTGGGGCCGATGACCGGTCGCTACCTCGAGCGTCTGGCCGAAGCACTGGAGCTCCAGGGAGCGCACGCCGATCTGCTGGTGATGCGCAGCAACGGCGGCCTGGCCAGCCCGGCGGAGGCCGCAGAACGACCCGTGACGCTGATGCTGTCCGGTCCCGCGGCCGGCCTTCTGGGCGCGCAGTGGACCGGGTCGCTCGTTGACCGCGCGCGGCTGATCACATTCGACATGGGCGGCACCAGCGCGGACATCGGGCTGGTCACCGAGGATGGCGTCAACGTCGCCTCGGCCCGCGACACCCACATCGCCGACTACCCGATCCTGGTGCCGATGTTCGACATCGAGACGATCGGCGCCGGCGGCGGCTCGATCGCGTACGTCGACGAAGCCGGCGCGTTCAAGGTCGGTCCACGTAGCGCGGGTGCGGTGCCCGGTCCGGCCTGCTATGGCCTCGGCGGCGAGGAAGCGACGATCACCGACGCACACCTGGCGCTCGGCCGGCTCGATCCCGAGCGCTTCCTCGGCGGACAGATGCAGCTCGATCCCGCCCGCGCCACCGCGGCGCTGGAGCGCCTCGCCGAGCGGCTGGGGATGTCGCTGATCGACACGGCCGCGGGGGTGCTGACCGTCGCCAACGCCAACATGGCGCAGACGATCCGCTCGCTGACGGTTGAGCGCGGGCGTGATCCTCGCGACTTCTCGCTGGTCGCATTCGGCGGCGCGGGACCGCTGCATGCCGCGGAGCTGGCCGACATGCTCGGCGTCACCGAAGTGATCGTGCCTCCGCATCCCGGCATCACGTCGGCCACCGGGCTGCTCACCGGCGACCTGCGCTACGACACGATGCGCACCGTGTTCGCGGTCGAGGGTGAGATCGACGCGACCGCGCTCAACCGCAGCTTCGACGAGTTGGCCGCACAGCTCACCGACCGCCTGCGCCGTGACGGCGCCGACGACGACGAGATCACGATCGAGCGCCAGCTCGACTGCCGGTACGCCGGGCAGGGTTACGAGCTGCGGATCGGAGTCGGCCCCGAGGGCTTCGGCGACGAGACCCTGCGCTCGTTCCACCGCGCGCACGAGGCGGAGTACGGCCACCGCTTCAGCGATCCAATCGAGATCGTCAACCTCCACGTGACCGGATGGGGACCGCGTCCGCGACTGCGGCGCGTGCAGGTCCCGTCGGGCAGCCTCGACGAGGCGATGATCGATGTCACCACGTCGGTGTGGCGCGTCGACGACGCGTTGACCGAGCTTCCGACGCGGCGGCTGAACCGCGAGGACCTGCCGCTGGAGCAGGGCATTCCCGGCCCGGCGGTGATCTACCAGCAGGACACTACGATCGCCGTGCCACCGCAGTGGCAGGCGACCGCGACTGACACCGGCCCGATGATCCTGTCGGCAACTCGAGGAGGGACGGCATGACCAGCACTGACATCACCGCTTCGCGCTCGGCCCCGTCGACGACCGGCATCGACCCGATCACCGCGGCCGTGATCGGCGGCGGCCTGCGATCGATCGCCGTCGAGATGGGGTACCGGCTGGCGCGCATGGCCTACTCGTCGATCATCCGGGAGTCCGAGGACTTCGGGTGCGCGATCTGCGATCACGAGGGACGCCAGCTGTGCGAGGCCACTCAGTCAACGCCGCTGCAGTCCGGTCCGATCGGTGGCTACCTGGCGGGGATCGCCCGCCGTTTCGAGGAGGTCGGTGATCAGTGGCGGCCCGGCGATGTGGTCGTACACAACCACCCCTACTACGGCGCCTCGCATCAGCCCGACGTCGCGTTCGCCGTCCCGGTGTTCGCCGACGGCGAGCTGGCCGGGTTCTCGGTGACCACCGCCCATCACCTCGACCTGGGGGCGCTGACGCCCGGCACCTGCGGGATCGTCGACGCGACCGACACGTTCGCCGAGGGTCTGCTGCTCAATGCGATCAAGGTCGAGGACCAGGGACGGCGGGTCGACAGCGCGTGGCGGATGATCGCCGACAACACCCGGATCCCGCACATGGTGATCGGGGACATGGAGGCTCAGGTCGCCGCCGCCAAGCTCGGCGCCGCCCGGTATGTGGAGTTGATCGAGCAGTACGGCCTCGCGACCGTGCGGGCCGCGGCCGAGCACCAGATGGATCACTCCGAACGGATGCTGCGCCAGCAGATCGAGGCGATCCCCGACGGAACGTATGAGGCCGAGGGGATGCTCGACGGGTTCCTCGACCATCCCGATCCGGCCTACCGCAATCTGATCGTGCACGTCGCCGCGACCGTTGAGGGGTCCGACATCCGCATCGACCTGACCGGGACCTCTCCGCAGGTCGACCTGCCGGTCAACATGCCGCTGGTCGGAACCGTCGACATCGCGGTCCACGTGATGTTGCGCTCGCTGCTGCTCGACACCGCGCTGCACGACGCCGTGTCGACCAACGCCGGGCTGTTCCGCCCGGTGACGATCACCGCACCCGAGGGGACGCTCGCCAATCCACGCTTTCCGGCACCCACGATCGCCCGCTTCTGCACCGGCAACATCGTCGCCGACACGCTGATGCGCGCGCTGGCGCCGGTGCTCCCCGAGTCGGTCGCCGCGGGCGTCGGAAACCTGAAGGTGACCGCGTTCTCAGGTGCCGCGGACGATGCCGCCTGGGTGTACATGGACATCATGGAAGGGAGCTACGGCGGACGCCATGGCCGCGACGGGATGGACGCTGTCGACACGCTGTACGCCAACACCCGGAACAACCCGATCGAGGACATCGAGTCCCACTATCCGTTGCGCGTCCGCCGCTACGAGTTGGTGTCGTCAGGTGCGGGGCGTGGTCAGTGGCGTGGCGGCCTGGGCTCGATCCGCGACTTCGAGTTCCTGGCCGACGGCGGGTTCTCGCTCGAGGGCGACGGCAGCAGCGTGCCGCCGCCCGGACTGTTCGGCGGCGGCGACGGGACGCCCGGATCGGTGATGATGAACCCTGGCACGCCCACCGAGCAGGAGCTCCCGTCGAAGATCCCCTACCGCAAGGTCGCGGCCGGCGAGGTGCTTCGGCTGGTCGGTCCGTGCGGCGGCGGCTACGGCGATCCCGCCGAGCGCGATCAGCGGGCGTCCCGGCGCGACGCCGAGGACGGCCTGCGCGTGCAATGAGCCCGCCGGCAGCCTCGGCGCCCGGGAGCCTGGCCGCAGCGCTGGCCACGGCCGCCGAGATCGGAGCCGACCCGGATGGCGGCGTCTCGCGGTTCGCGTGGACTCCGCAGCTGTTCTCGGCTACCGAACTGGTGGCTGACTGGCTGCGCGAGCTCGGTCTCGAGGTGGCGATCGACGCCGCCGGGAACCTGATCGCCAAGTGGGACGGTCCCCGGGCCGGGGCGGTGATGGCCGCCTCGCATCTCGACACGGTCCCGCGCGGCGGCTGGTTCGACGGCGCCCTCGGGGTGCTGGCCGCGGTCGAGGCGGTCCGCCAGCTGCGCGCCGAGGGCTTCCGGCCGGAGCGGCCGATCTGGATCGGGTCGTTCATGGACGAGGAGGGCACCCGCTTCGGAGCGTCGCTGTTCGGCAGCCGCGCGTTCTGCGGCGAGGACCTGTCCGAGGCGCTGGGCGCCCGCGACCGGGACGGGATCACGGTTCGTGACGCGATGGCCGCACTCGGGTACTCGGCCGACCGGCTCGGCGAGGCCAACCAGATCGACCAGGTCGACCGGTATCTGGAGCTGCACATCGAGCAGGGTCCGGTGCTGTGGTCGGGAGCGGGCCGCGTAGCGGTTGTCGAGGCGATCTGTGGAGTGGTCGGGATGAAGGTCGAGCTGCGGGGCGAGGCCAACCATGCGGGCACGACGCCGATGGAGATGCGCCGGGACGCGCTGGCGGCCGCTGCCGAGGTCGTGCTGGCGCTGCGCAAGCGCGCCGCCGACGGCGACCGGCTGCGCGCCACCGTCGGCCGGATCGCGGTGCAGCCCGGAGGCCGCAACGTGATCCCGGGCCGCTGCGAGTTCACCGTCGATCTGCGACCGCGCGATCAGCCGGCGTTCGACACGCTCGGCACCTGGCTGCGAACGGCGGTCGACGAGGCGATCGCCGGCTCGGGGGTGGAGGCTTCGATCGAGACCGAGTACGCGATCGCTCCCACGGCGATGGACCCCGACACGGTCGCGGCGCTCGAGGCCGCGGCGGCCGACGAGGGGGTCGAGGCGCTGCGGATGGCCAGCGGTGCTGGGCACGACGCGATGGTCATCGGCCGGCATACCCGTGCGGCGATGCTGTTCGTCCCCTCCCGGAACGGGGTCAGCCATTCGCCGGAGGAGTGGACCGACGATGCGGACTGCGAGCTGGGGGCTCGGGTGCTAGCGGCAGCGTTGCGGCGGCTATCGGCTGGCTGACATATGCCGCTGCCGACGTTCTCAGATCTCGCGGACGGTCCCGAGCCGACGATGGACGTCCTCGCGCTATCGATGGCCGCGGAACTGCGCGCGGTCGACGGCGATGCCGCGCTCGAGACGCTCGACGCGCTTGGCGCGGAGCTCGCGCTGATCGCCGATCGCACCGAACCGGTCCCGCGGGAGCTCGCGCTCGCAAGCGCGCGGATGCTCGGACGCGAGCATGGATTCGACGGCGACCGCCAGCATTACGACGATCCCGTCAACTCGATGCTCGACCTGGTGCTGTCACGCCGGCGCGGCCTGCCGATCGTCCTGTCGGTCATCTATGTCGAGGTCGCTCGACGCGCCGGTATTGCGCTGGCGGGAGTCGGGCTCCCCGGGCACTTCGTCGTCGGTCACTTCGGCGTCGACCCTCCGGTGCTGCTGGATCCCTTCAACGGCGGGGCGCTGCTCGAGGCGCCGACCTCAGACACGGTCCAGCCGTGGGACCACCACCGGATCGCGACGCGGATGCTCAACAACCTGGTCGCCAGCTACCAGCGCCGCGGCGACCTCGGCCGGGCGATTCGCGCCGCCGAGATGCGTCTGATGCTCCCGAGCGAGCCGTCGATGCGCGAGACCATGAGCGCCGAGCTGCGGATGCTGCAGGCGAGGCTGAACTGACTGGTTCAGGGGTCGATCACGCCCTCCGGTGCTGCTGGATCCCTTCAACGGCGGGGCGCTGCTCGAGGCGCCGACCTCAGACGCGGTCCAGCCGTGGGACCACCATCGGATCGCGACGCGGATGCTCAACAACCTGGTCGCCAGCTACCAGCGCCGCGGCGACCTCGGTCGGGCGATTCGCGCCGCCGAGATGCGTCTGATGCTCCCGAGCGAGCCATCGATGCGCGAGACCATGAACGCCGAGCTGCGGATGCTGCAGGCGAGGCTGAACTGACCACCTACGGCGTCGGCGTCGGGGTCGGCCCCGGCGCCGAACAGGCCGACATCGCGGCCGGGAACGTCGTCGACTTGCGTTGCGTCGGCACACAGTTGTCGATCTCCAGGCCCATCAGCGCGTTGCCGAACTGGGTCATCGTGTCGGCGTTCCGGAAGGCGTCGGCCGGCGTGGTCTCGGCCGGGAAGTCGACCCCGTCCTTGGGGAGCCCCATGAAGTGGTAGGTCTCGTGGATCAGGACGTCGGAGCGGCAGTGCCGACCCGAGTCGTACCACGTCGGGTCACAGAGCTGCGTGCCGACCGGGGTGCACGTGCCGGGCGCGCAGGTGGCGGCGAAGTTCTGGTTTGCACCGGGATCGCAGAAGCCGTGCGTCGTCGAGCGGAACGTCAGCGGTTGGACCGGCGACGTGAAGTCCCTGGTAACGAGGTCGCGCGCCGTTCCGAGCGTGTCGAAGTAGTCGGGATCCTCCGGCTTGGCGTGCAGGAAGAACCGGACCACGCATGCCTCGCGCGGGAACGACGCCGCGACCGATGGCTGCGGCCCCTCGCCGGGCTGCCACAGTCTGGCGGCCAGCGCCACGCTCTGCATCTCGGCGAGCCTGCTCGCCAGCGCACGTAACTGGCGACGGCGATCGTCGAACGCATCCTTGTGCTTCTGATCGTCAGGGGTGATCGGCGGTGGCGGCGGGGTTGGCGGCGGCGGCGTCGGCGACGGACCACTTCCCGGGAACAGCTCGTTGAGCCGCTTCATCGTGCCGGGTCCGACGTCGCCGAACTCCTCGGAACCGAGATGCTCAGCCGTCTTGAACGCCCTCACGGCCGCCGCCGTTTCGGGCCCGTAGACGCCGTCGACGCCATTGCCGGCGGGGCCGGTGGTCCCGAGGTGCAAGCCGCGGTCGACCAGCGCCTGCTGCACTTTGCTGACCGGCTGGCGATCGGTCGCGTCACGCGTGCCTTCGCCCATTCTCGACTTGTCCTCGAAGCACGCCTCGAGCAGCGGCTCGCCGGCGAAGCGCGGCGAGGTGAGGGTTTGGCGGGCCAGCACCCGTCGCCCTGCGCCGGTCGCTGACCCGTCGACAGACCGGTCTTGCCGGGTCGCCACCGCCCGACGGAGGCTGCGGCCCATCTCGGTCATCAGCTCATCGTCTTCGGGGCCCCGCTTGCACGCGCCGCCGCACTTGCACGCGCCCGCACAACGCGCCAGCGTCGGCCTCGTGCCGAAGGCCGTCCGCGCGGCACGCACCGCCCCGACGGCCGCCCGGTTGCCGGCAGCGCGCTGCAGCTCGAGTACGGATTGACGGCCGATCCGCGTCGGCTGCGGCCCGGGACCGGTCCCGACTGTGGCCGACGGGGACTGCCCTGCCTGCCCGGATGACCGGCTAGCGCCCTGCGGCCTGGGCATCAGGACACGCTGACCCACCCGGTGAATATCCCACAAGACCCGATGGCGGACAAGCCCGCTAAGCGACGGCCGCTGGCCCGGGCGAGCTCGCTACGGGTCGATGACTCGCCAGTGAAACACCGAGCCGACGGGGATCGTCTCGGTCCCGGTGTTGTCGTTGCACAGAATCAGGTTCGCGATCGTCCCCCCGTCCCTGGTCAAGATCAGCATCGACGGGGCGACCGCAACCTCGTTGTCCACGGCGGCCGCTCCGGCCGCGTCGGTGACGGTGCCGATCACCATGCCGCCGGTCACGACTCCGCGCCCGGCCCCGATCGGCGGGTTGAAGATGCCGACGAACTGGTTGATGCACCGCCCCGCGGGCACGCTGATCGCCGTTCTCACCGGAGTGGTCATGTCCACGCTGTCGGGACCGCCGAGATCGGTGAGGGTCAGGGCCCGATCGGTGACGGTCGCGTTGGTGCCCGCCGGCCCCTGCAGGCCCTGCGGCCCCTGCAGCCCCCGCGGGCCTTGCGGGCCGGTCGCGCCGAGCCCGCCCCTGGGACCGGGGCTGCCCGTGCGACCCTTGGCGTTGAACGTCAGCGCCACCGTTCCCTTCGGACAGCGGTTCCCCGGCTTCACCACCCGAAGCGTTCCACCGCGTCCGGGCACGCAACCCTTGATCGCCCCGCTGGCGCCGGCGGCGAACGTGCCGCCGGTGGCGGCGTAGGCGCCTCCACCGAGCGCCGCAAACAGCGCCAACGTGGCCACGACATTCGAATAGCTCAGGAGGCTGCGAAATGGCCTCATTGCGTCACGCTCCTCTGGATCACGGCCGGTCAGCACCGGCGGCAAGGACGACGCGTCGATTGTTCGCGGCCGGGCTGCGGATGTCGCTAGAGCAACGACCCCAGGGTTAGAGCCTGGGGACTACGAGGTCTTGCTAGGCGGCGACCGCGTCGTGGATCCGACCGCGCGCCTCGATCAGCCGCCCGCCGGCGCGCCCGTGCTTGAGCGCGACGATTTCGGCCATGATCGACAGCGCGGTCTCGGCCGCGCTGAGCGCGCCGATGTCGAGGCCGATGGGCGCGGACACACGATCCAGCCGCCCCGGGTCGAGGCCGGCGTTCAGCAACCGCTCGCGGCGGCGCTCCTGCGCCCGCCGGCTGCCCATCGCGCCGATGTAGCTGGCGTCCGAGTCCAGCGCGGCGATCAGCGCCGCGTCGTCGAGCTTGGGGTCGTGCGTCAGCACCGCGATCGCGGTCGCCGGGTCGATCGGGTCGAGCTCGGCAAATCCCTCCTGCGGCCACGCGACGATCACCCGCTCGGCGGCCGGGAACCGCGCGGCAGTGGCAAACCGGGCGCGCGGGTCGATCACGAACGGCCTCCATCCCGACATCCGCGCGACCTCAGCGAGCTGTGCGGCGAAGTCGACGGCGCCGACGATGATCAGCCGCGGCGGGGGCGCGGCGACGTCGATGAACACCTTTGCGCTGTGCAGCTCGTGAAGCTCGTTGCGCTCAGACCACAGTGAGTCGCGTGCCAGCGCCAGCGCGGCCGCGTCGAGATCGGGGTCGCCGAGCGTGCCATCTGGCTCCGAGTCCTCGCGCACCAGCATCCGCGCGCCGAGCTGAGAGCCGCCTTCGACGACCGTGACCAGCGCCGCGCGCATCCCGCTCTGGGCCAGCTCGGTGAACGCCGCCTGCAGGTCGCCGGGGGCGTAGCTCTGGACCCACACGCTGATCTCGCCCCCGCACGGCAGCCCGACGTCCCACGCGTCCTCGTCGGCGATCCCGTAATGCAGCAGCCGCGGAGCCGCGCCCTCGATCACGGTCTCGGCGACCTCGACCACGGCGCCCTCGACGCAGCCGCCCGAGACCGCCCCGCAGACCTCGCCGAGCTCGTTGATGCCCATCTTCGTGCCGGCCGGCTGGGGTGCGGACTTCTTGGTCTCGACCACGGTCGCGACGGCCACGCGGTCGCCGCGGGCGACCCAGCCCTCGATCGTGTCAAGTACCGAATTCATGAGGCTTGTACCGCCATGTAGTCCTCCCATGTATCGACATCCCGCGGAATCGGGCCGGCCACCGGCACGTCGGTCACCTCGTCGGCGCGGCGATCGAGGAGTTTCCAGACGCCCTTGTCCCCGTGCAGCGATGCCAGATCTCCGAACATAGCGCGCGCGAACGCGAGCGGATGCCCGCGGCCGTCGGTGTACGCGCATGCCGCCAGCGGGGCTCGGCCACGGCCGGCCACCAGCGCCGTAACCGCGTCCGCGGTGACCCCGGGCTGATCGCCCAGCATCAGCACCAGCGCGTCGGCGCGGCCGTCCACGGCAGTCAGCGCCGCCGCGATCGACGACGAGCAGCCCTCGCCGAAGTGCTGGTTCTCGACCACCTCGATCCCACTCAGATCGACGCGCTCGCGGACGCCGTCGGCGCCGCCGCCGACCACGCACAGCAGCTGGTCAAACTGGCATGCCCGCGCGGTGTCGAGCACATGATCGAGCAGCGTGGTGGGACCGAATGGCAGCAGCTGCTTGGGGCGGCCGAGGCGCTTGGAGCCGCCCGCCGCCAACACCAGCCCGGTCACGAATTCGCTACCGCGCGCCGACATCACCCGCGAGCTGCTTCGCGTACGTGTCGCGGCAACCGGTGCAGCAGAAGTACACCCGCCCGCCGGGGGCGTCCAGATGCGGAGTCGCATCGGAGACGGCCACCTCCATGCCGCAGACGGGATCGGTCGTCGGTGCAGCCCTGACGATGACCGGTGTCCCTGCGGACTTGGGCGGCGCATGATGCTCGGCCACCAGCTGGGCCAGGATCGCTATCGCGATCTCAGCCGGCGTCCTTGCACCGATGTCCAACCCGGCGGGCGTGTGTAGCTGTTGACGGAGCTCGTCGGGCACCTCGAGCGCCGCGCGAACGGCGGCGCCGCGGACCCTGCTGGCGACCAGCCCGACGTACGGAACGCCGGCGCTGAGCGCTTCGCCGAGCACCCTCTCCTCTCCCGAGCCGTGTGAGGCGACCACAACGGCCGCGTCCCCGGACCCGGGTTCGGCTTCGTCGGCGTCGGCCACGACCACGTCGTAGCCCGACGCCCGGGCAAGATCTTTCAAAGCGCGCGCGATCGGCGCGTCGCCGACGATCAACACGCGAGCCGACGGCAGCTGCGGCTCGAGGAAGATCTCCAGCGCGCCGCCGCTCAGGCACGGGTTGCGTTCGACGATCACGGTGCCGTCGACCGCGTCGGACTCCTCCACCTCCTCGTCGTCTCCGGGCATCAGCCGCAGCAACACCGCCTCGCCGGTCTCCATCACCCGCAGCGAATGCAGGCGCACCGACGAGGTCGCGCAGACGCCGCCGACGAAGCCCTCGATCGTGCCGTCGGCGAGCACCACCGCGCTGTCGCCGGCGCGCACGCTGGTCGGCTGGCGAGCTCGGACGACGGTTGCACTTACGAATGGGATCCGTTCGGAGGCGAGCCGCTGCGCGAGCTGGGCCAGTTCTCCTCTGATCATTTCGCTGCTCCTCGCCCGTGCATCGCGTCCCACACTCGTGAGGGCGTGCACGGCATATCGATGTGCCGCACCCCATAGGGCTCCAGCGCATCGCAGATCGCGTTGACAATCGTCGGGGGCGACCCGACCGTGGCCGACTCTCCGATTCCCTTGGCGCCGAGCGGATGGTGCGGCGACGGCGTGACGGTGTAATCGGTCTCCCAGTCGGGAACCTCCAGCGCGGTCGGGATCAGGTAGTCCATCAGTGACCCGTTGAGGCAGTTTCCTTCCTCGTCGAAGGCGATCGTCTCCATCAGCGCCATTCCCACCCCATCGGTCAGCCCGCCGTGGATCTGGCCCTCGACGATCATCGGATTGATCCGCACGCCACAGTCGTCGACTGCGACGAACCTGCGGATCGATACCTTCGCGGTGTCCGGGTCGACGTCGACCACGCAGATGTACGCGCCGAACGGAAACGTCAGGTTCGGCGGGTCGTACACCGTTTCGGCATCCAGCCCGGCCTCGACGCCCTCGGGCAGCTCGACCGATCCACGCGCAGCCATAGCGATCTCCTGGATCGTAGCCCCCTGCTCGGGGTCGCCCCTGACGAACCAGCGTCCTTTCTCCCAGGCGAGGTCGTCGGGCGCCACCTCGAGCATCGCCGAGGCGACCAGCCGCGCGCGGTCGCGCACCTTGCGGGCGACGATCGCGGTGGCCGCGCCGCTGACCGGCGTCGACCGCGATCCGTACGTCCCGAGGCCGTACGGAGTCGTGTCCGTGTCGCCGTGGATCACGTCGACATCGTCGGGCGGGATCCCGAGCTCCTCGGCCACGATCTGCGCGAACGTCGTCTCGTGACCCTGGCCCTGGGTCTGGACGCTGATGCCCAGCTGCGCCTTGCCGGTCGGGTGCACGCGCAGCGCCGCGCCGTCGTTCATCCCCAGGCCCATGATGTCCATGTGCTTGCGCGGGCCGGCCCCCACCGCCTCGGTGAAGAAGCCCACGCCGATCCCCATCAGCTCGCCGCGCTCGCGCCGCTGCTCCTGCTCGGCCCGGAGCTCGTCGTAGCCGACGATCCCCATCGCCTTGTGCAGTGCCGCGTGGTAGTCACCGGAGTCGTACACCCAGCCGGTCTTGCACTGATACGGGAACTGGTCGGGATCGATCAGGTTGTCCAGCCGCAGCTGCGCCGGATCGACGCCGAGCTCGTCGGCCAGGCAGTCGACCAGCCGCTCGATCAGGTACACGGCCTCGGCGATCCGGAATGAGCAGGCGTACGCGACACCGCCCGGCGCCTTGTTCGTGTACACGCCGCTGACCCGGCAGTGGGCCGCCTCGAGGTCATAGGAACCGGTGAACACCGAGAAGAACCCCGCCGGATATCGGCTCGGCTGCGCGGTCGTGTTGAACGCGCCATGGTCGGCGAGCACCTCCACGCGGACCGCCTGGATCGTGCCCTCGGCGGTGGCGGCGATCTCGCCGCGCATCGCGTAGTCCCGCGCGAACCCGGTCGACATGAGGTTCTCCGACCGGTCCTCCATCCACTTCACCGGTCGTCCGGTCACGATCGAGGCGACGATCGAGCAAACGTAGCCGGGGTACACCGGCACCTTGTTGCCGAACCCGCCGCCGATGTCCGGCGAGATCACCCTGATCTTGTGCTCGGGCATCCCGGTCAGCTGCGCGTACACGGTGCGGTGGGCATGCGGGGCCTGGGTCGTACACCACAGGGTGAGCTTTCCCGAGACCCGCTCGAACGACGCGACCGCGCCACACGTCTCCATCGGCGCCGGGTGCGAGCGCGGGAAGCGCATCTCCTGCTCGACGACCACGTCGGCGCGCGCGAACACCGCGTCGGTGGCTACCTCGTCGCCGGCGTCCCAGGAGAAGATGTGGTTATCGAAGCGGTCCTCGAGATCGTCACGGATCACGGGCGCGTCTGGGTGAAGCGCGGTCGCCGGGTCGACCACGACGGGCAGCGGCTCGTACTCGACCGCGATCAGCTCGAGCGCATCGCGCGCGGTGTAGCGATCGTCGGCAACCACGAACGCGATCTCCTGCCCCTGGAAGCGAACCTTGTCGGTGGCCAGCACGGCCTGGGTGTCGAACGACATCGTCGGCATCCAGGCCAGGCCTCGTGCCTCCAGATCCTTGCCGGTGATCACCGCGTGCACGCGGGGGTGCGCCAACGCCGCGGAGGCATCGATCGACACGACTCGAGCGTGCGCATACGGGCTGCGCAGGATCGCCCCGTGCAGCATCCCGGGCACTTGCACGTCGTCGACATAGTGACCCTGGCCGCGAATGAACCGCGCGTCCTCCTTGCGCGACATCCGGCCGAAGCCGAGGGGTTGCGGGGCGGCGGAGGTCATCAGCTGGTCGGCTTTCGCTTCCATACGGACGCGTAATCGACGCCCTCTTCCTCGACGGCCACATTCACCGTGTTACACCGGCCGCAACGCACCCTGACCTTCCGGTTCATGTACTCGGGCGGCATTGACTTGGCGAGCACGTTTCCGCATTCCACGCACACATGGTCGTCGGGACCGTTGCCCTTGAACACCGGACGGTCCGGGTCCTCCTGGACGGCGGTACCGCCGCCGAGGGGTACCTCACCCTCGCGTACGTGTCGCATCGTCTTCGTGGGCATGACGGTCCGGGGTCGTCTCAGATGTTCGACAGCTTCTGGGTGAAGTCGTTGATCAGCGCGTCGAGCACGCTGACCATCACGCCCTCGCCCATCGACGCGGCCTTGCCGCTGATCTGCGCGGCGGTGTGGATCGTGCCCCCGCCGTCGGCCAGCGCGAACGTGACGTCGGCGTTGGCATAGCCCTGCCCGCCGGCCTCCCGCGACTTCACCTGCATCACCGCGCGGTGTGCGGCTTGGTCCTGCTCGATCACCGACACGGTGCCCTTGAACCTCATCGACATCGCGCCCATCTTGACCTTGATCTCCGCCTTGACCGATTCGGGGTCGATCGTCTCCAGCACGCTGCCACCCTCGACGCACGGCACCAACCGCTCCAGGTCGAGGATCGCCTCCCAGTTCTCATCGATCGGCTTGCCGGTCGAGAACTGATGATCCAGTTCAACCATGTCGACGTCTCCTTATTTTCACCATGTCGTTGTCACAATCAGTCACGAAACCCCAAATCGCATAGGATAGTGACCATGTCACCTTCTACTGGAACCCACACGCTCGGTCCTGACAACGCCACCCTGACCGTACGCACGAAGAAAGGCGGCGCCGCAGCCAAGGCGGCCCACAACCTCGTCATCGAGGTGACCGCCTGGCGCGGGACGCTCGAGCTCGGGCCCGAGGGCAAGGTTTCGCTGACCGCCGACCCACGCTCGATGCGCGTGCGCGAGGGCCACGGCGGGATGATGGCGCTCGGCGACGACGACAAGGCCAACATCGAGCAGACGATCGACGACGAGGTGCTCAAGGGCACCGCGATCGCGTTCGAGTCAGATTCGGTGAAGGCCGACGGCGATCGCCTCGAGGTCTCGGGCGACCTCGAGCTCGGTGGCCGCCACGCGCCGATCGTGTTCGAGCTGTCGCTGGCTGACGGCCGTGTCGCGGGCACCGCCACCGTCAAGCAGAGCGACTGGGGCATCAAGCCATACAGCGCGCTGTTCGGAACACTCAAGGTCCTCGACGAGGTGCAGGTGGGGATCGACGGAGCGCTCAACGGGGCTTAGCGCCAGTGGTCGTCGACGTAAGTACGGTCGCACCGAGAGGCGCCACCGGCGGATGGATCGCAAGGACGCAGGACCGAAGGCGTAGCGGAGCTACGTCGAGGTCCGAGGACGCCGCGAGCCGCCGGCGGGGGCGACTCGAATGCGATCGTATTTGCGTCGGCGGCCACTAGTCCTCGCGGTACACGGTCTGGGCGTCGAGGCCGCCCTCGACACCTGGAGGCAGCACGCCGCTGCCGTGGGCGTACAGGGCGACGTCGGCGATCGTCTGCACGTGCTCGGGGTCGTCCTGTGCGATGAACGCGCCGTTGTCCCAGCGCAGGCTGTCGGCCGGGGCGTCGAGCGCGGCGCCGGCGAGCAGCCGCGCCTTGTCGAGAATCTTCGTGGTGGCGCTGGCGACCGCGGCCGAGGTGGCCGTCGACGGAGCCGTGTTGAACCCGTGACCGGAGCCGAATCGGTTCTCATCCGCGGGGACCACCTTCACATCGAGCGCGGGGACGCCGAGCTCGGTCGCGACCAGCTGGGCGTAATCGGGCTCGTTGCCGTCGGCCTGCGTGGTCAGGCTGAGGACCATCTTGCCGGTCGGGTGAACCCGCAGGAACACCGCTCGGTATGCCTCGTCAGCCACTGCTGAACCTCCTCACGTTGATCTGTCCTGCCCTTCCACGCCCTCGGCTTCGCGCGCCAGTCGCTGGCGCTCCTGATGCGCGGTCAGGGCGTTGTGCTGTTCTAAGTCGCAGAAGCTCGGCTGGGGTCCGCCCATCGGATGCGGCGGCACCGCCGGGCGCTCGCAACCGGGATAGATGCACCGCTTGACGTCCTGCTGATCAGCGCCCACTGTGGGCCTCCCGGAGACCAAATCCCGGAGTCGTGTGTCCTCGGCTGGGCCCGTACCCGCTGGGCATCGCCACCGAGCTGCCCGGCACCGGCGTCGCGCTCGCCCAGGGCTCGTCGTCGGGCTCGGACTCGGCGGCCGGCTCCGGCGGGTCGCCCGCGCCGCCGATCGCCGCCGCAACCTCCTCGAGCGCCCGCAGGCTATGTCCGCTGACCAGCGCGTCGCAATGCGGCAGCGCCGCCGCCATCCCGCCGGCCCGCGGGGTAAAGCCGGCCGCCGCGACCCGCGGGTTGACCCACACGATCCGATGGGCCAGCCGCGCCAAACGCTCCATCTCCTGGCCGACGAGCTCGGGCGAGCCGCGCTCCCAGCCGTCGGACAGGATCACGATCACCGCCCCGCGGGCCATCCCCCGCCGTCCGTGATGGTCGTTGAACGCCTTCAGCGCGTCGCCGATCCGGGTCCCGCTCGACCAATCCGGCGCCGCGGCGGCCGCGCGCTGGATCGCCCGCTCAGGGTTGCGCGATGCCAGCGCGCGGGTGAGCCTCGTCAGCCGCGTGGCGAACACGAATGCTTCAGATCCACTTCCGCGCACCCGCCCCCCGCCGATCCCGGATCCCGCTGCCGAGGTCAGGAACTGCAGGTAGGCGCGGGCGTAGGGCTCCATCGAGCCGGAGATGTCGCACAGCAGCACCATCCGCCGTCGGACCACGCGTCGGCGTCGGCGCGCGAGGCGGATCGGATCGCCGCCGGTGCGCATGCTCTGGCGCAGTGTGCGACGCATGTCGATGCGCTCGCCGTGGCGGTCACGGCGGGCCCGCCGGGTGCGCCGCCGCGGCGTCGCCACGCGCAGCCGGCTCATCACCCGGTACAGCGCGGCCAGCTCGTCGGGCTCGAGCGCGTCGAAGCGCTTGTCGCGCAGCACCTCCTCGTCGCTGGCCGCCATCGGCAGCGCGACCTCCCGTGACAGCCCCTGCTCCGTGTCTCCCGACGGCGCGCTCGACGCCGCCGACCCGAGCGGGATCGAGCCGGTCCGGTCACCCCGCCGGTCGGCGTGGGGGCGGTCGTCGGCAGTGGTGGGCGCCGACTGCATGTCGTCGAGCTCAGGGAGGCGGTCGATCCCCCGACCGGATCCGAACACCGCGAAGAACACCGATTCAAACGCCCGCACCTGAGCATGGTCGGAGACCAGCACAGCTCGAGCCGTCCAGTACAGCCGGCGGCGGCTGATCGGCCGCACCAGCGTGAGCGCCCGCGCGAACGCGGCCGCGCGCTCGGGGGTGACCGGAACGCCGGCGTCCTGCAGGCGCCGGCTGAACGCGGTCGTGACCGCGGGCAGGTCGAGCTCGATCGTCTCGACGGTGAACGGTTGCTCAGCCATCACCCTCCCCTCGGCGGCCGCCGACCAGCGCCTCGAGCCCGACGGCGCGGATCACGTCCTGATCCTCGGAGTACTTGAGCACCGACCCCAGCGTGCGGTCGATCGCGGCCTCGTCCAGCTGTTCGATGCCGAGCACGGTCAGCGCCGCCACCCAGTCGATCGCCTCGGCCACGCCCGGCGGCTTCTGAACGTCCAAATCGCGTATGCGCGCGACCGCGCTCGCCACCTGCACCGCCAGCGTCTCGGAGGATCCGGCCACGCGGCGGCGCACGATCTCCACCTCGCGCTCCGCGCTGGGGTAGTCGATCCACTGATATAGGCACCGGCGCTTGACCGCGTCGTGCAGGTCACGCGTCCGGTTCGACGTCAGCACGATGATCGGCGGGTGCGTGGCCCGGATCGTCCCCAGTTCGGGAATCGTGACCGCGGCCTCCGCGAGCAGCTCGAGCAGGAACGCCTCGAAGTCGTCGTCGGCACGGTCGATCTCGTCGATCAGCAGCACCGCGGGCCGCGGGCCCGGGTGCTCGAGCGCGGTCAGCAGCGGCCGGCGGATCAGGTAGTCGGGACCGAACAGGTCCTCCTCGCGCAGCTGCGTCCCCTGCGCGTCGGCGAGCCTGATGCTGAGCAGCTGCCGCGGATAGTTCCACTCGTACAGTGCCTCGGCCGCGTCGATCCCCTCGTAACACTGCAGACGGATCAGCGGGGTGTCGAGCACCGCCGCGAGCGACTTGCCGGCCTCGGTCTTCCCGACCCCGGCCTCTCCCTCCAGCAGCAGCGGCTGGGGCAGCGCCAGGCTCAGGTACATCGAGGTGGCAAGTCCCTCGTCGACGAGGTAGTCGACGGCCGCCAGCCGGCGCGCCAGCGTCTCTACGTCTGGCGCCAGCTGGCGGATCTCGTCCGCGGCCTCGCCTGTCACTCGCAGCGGCGTCATCTCACTGGGGCGGCGTGGCCCGGCCCTGCATCGCCTCCCACACGCGGGATGGGGTGCAGGGCATGTCGATGTGGTCGACGCCGTAGGTCGGGTGCAGCGCGTCGATCACCGCGTTGACGATCGCCGGCGGCGACCCCACGTTCGGAGACTCGCCGACGCCCTTGGCTCCCAACGGGTGGTGCGGGCACGGGGTCACGGTCGCGCCGAGCTCGTAGGCGGGACACTCGAGCGCGGTCGGGATCAGGTAGTCCATGAACGACCCGTTGAGGCAGTTGCCCTCCTCGTCGAACGTGATCACCTCCATCAGCGCGATCCCGATCCCCTCGGCCAAGCCGCCATGGATCTGCCCGTCGACGATCATCGGGTTGATCCGCACCCCGCAGTCGTCGACCGCGATGAATCTCCTGACCTTGACCGCGGCGGTCTCGGGGTCGATATCCACAACGGCTATGTAGGCGCCATACGGGTACGTCAAATTAGGCGGGTCGTAGATCACCTGGGCGTCGAGTCCGCCCTCCATGCCCTCGGGCATCGGCTCGCCGCTGTAGGCGCGGATCGCAATGTCCTCGATCAGAGCGCCCTTCTCGGGGTCGCCCTTGACGTACCAGCGGCCCTTCTCCCAGGCCAGGTCCTCGGGTCGGGTCTCGAGCATCGTCGCGGCGATCGCGCGGGCCTTGTCGCGGACCTTGCGCGACACCACCGCGACGGCGGCGCCGCTGACGGGCGTCGACCGTGAGCCGTAGGTACCCAGCCCGTAGGGGGACTTATCGGTGTCGCCGTGGCGGACCTCGACATCCTCGGGTGGGATTCCCAGCTCCTCGGCCACGATCTGCGCGAACGTGGTCTCGTGGCCCTGGCCCTGGGTCTGGGCGCTGAGGCTGACCACCGCCTTGCCCGACGGGTGCACGCGCAGGTCGGCGCCGTCGTTCATCGATAGGCCGAGGATGTCCATGTGCGCACGCGGGCCGGCGCCGACGCCCTCGGTGAAGAACGACACGCCGATGCCCATCAACTCGCCGCGTTCGCGCTTCTCCTTCTGCTCGGCCAGCAGCTCGTCATACCCGGCGATGTCCATCGCCACCTTCATCGTCTTGGCGTACTCGCCGGAGTCGTAGGTCCAGCCGGTGGTGGTCTCATACGGGAACTGCTCGGGCGCGATGAAGCTGCGCATCCGCAGGTCGATCTGGTCGACGCCCATCTCCAGCGCGATCGCCCCGACCATCCGCTCGACGAGGTACACCGCCTCGGTGATCCGGAACGAGCAGCGGTAGGCGACGCCGCCGGGCGCCTTGTTGGTGTAGACGGCCTTGACCTTCACGTGGGACGCCTCGAGGTCGTAGGAGCCACAGCAGATGTGGAAGAACCCGGCGGGGAATTTCGTCGGCTGGGCGGTCGAGTCAAACGCCCCGTGGTCGGCGATCACGTCGACCCGCAGGCCGGTGATCTTGCCGTCCTTGGCGCACATCTCGGCGTGCATGATGTAGTCGCGGGCGAACCCGGTCGACATCAGGTTCTCCGAGCGATCCTCGATCCACTTGACCGGTACGCCGGCGACGATCGAGCCGGCGATCGCACACACGTAGCCCGGGTACACCGGGACCTTGTTGCCGAAGCCGCCGCCGATGTCGTTACAGCGGATCCGGATCATGTGCTCGGCCAGGCCGGCCACGTGCGCGTACACCGTGCGGTGGGCGTGCGGCGCCTGGTTGCCGTTGTAGATGTCGAGCTGGCCGGTCTCCGGGTTGAAGTCGGCGATCATTCCGCACGTCTCCAGCGGCGCCGGATGGCAGCGCGGATAGATGATGTCGCGCGCGACGACCGTGTCGGCCTCGGCGAACGCCCGGTCGGTGGCGTCGGCGTCGCCGGCCTCCCAGGTGGGGCTGGCCAGGTTGTCGGTCTGCCCGTCCTTGTCGTCGCGGATCAGCGGCGCGTCGTCGTCAAGCGCCTTGCGCGCGTTGATGACCGCGGGCAGCGGCTCGTACTCGACGTCGATCAGCGACAGGGCATCGCGGGCCGAGTACTCGTCGGTCGCGATCACGAACGCCACCTCCTGGCCCTGGAAGCGGACCTTGTCGCCCGCGAGCACGGCCTGGGTGTCGTAGGAGATCGTCGGCATCCACGCCAGCCCGAGCGTCTCCAGGTCCTTGGCGGTGATCACCGCGGCCACGTTCGGGTGCGCGAGCGCCTCCGAGGTGTCGATCGAGACGATCTTGGCGTGCGCGAACGGGCTGCGCAGCACCGCGCCGTGCACCATCCCCGGCAGCTGGATGTCGTCGAGGTAGGTGCCCTGGCCGCGGATGAAGCGCGCGTCCTCCTTGCGCCTCAGCGGACCGAAGCCGATCGGCCGATCGGTCTCGGGACTGGGCGGGTTCATTGTCGCCATTGCTTAGTGCCTCTCGCTGTGAATGCCGTCGCACCGAGAGGCGCCACGGGTGGATGGCTGACATGGACGCAGGAGGCGTGGCGCAGCGGCGCTGCGCGAGCCTCCGAGGACGCAGTCAGACGCCGCCCGGGGCGCCTCGAATGCGACGGTATTTACGGTGGGGGGCACTCAGACCTCCTGCTTGGTCGCGGCTTCGTGCTCGGCCGCCCACTGGACCGCGCGAACGATGTTCAGATATCCCGTGCACCTGCAGATCGCCCCCGAGATCGCGGTGCGGATCTCGTGATCGGTCGGGTCGGGGTTCTCATCCAGCAGCGCGCGGGCGGTCATCAGCATCCCGGGCGTGCAGAAGCCGCAGTGCAGCGCGTGCTTCTCGTGAAAGCCCTGCTGAATCGGGTCGAGCTTGCCGTCGACCTCGAGCGACTCGACGGTCCGGACCTCGTGGCCCTCGACCATCGCCGCCAGGGTCGTGCACGACTTGACCGGCTTGCCGTCCATCAGCACCACGCAGGCGCCGCAGTTGGACGTGTCGCAACCCCAGTGGGTCCCGGTCAGCCCTGGCGTCTCCCGGATGAAGTGGACCAGCAGCATTCGCGGCTCGACGTCGCGCGAAACCTGCTCGCCGTTGATGTTGATCGTCACCTGCATTCGATTCTCAGACCTCCGTGTGCAGAGCTCGCTCGGTCGCGCGGAGCAGCGCGCGCTTACTCAGGACCCCGACCAGGTGCCGCTTGTAGGCGGCGGTGCCCCGGCCGTCGGGCTGCGGGCTGCAGTCCTCAGCCGCGATCTGGCCCGCCTGCACGAACAGATCCTCCGACGGCGGCTTGCCGCGCAGCAGCTCGACCGCGCGAGTCGCGTGGATTGTGGTCGCGCCAACCGCGCTGAGCGCGAGCCCGGCATCGGCGATCACCGAACCGTCCAGCCACACTGCCGCCGATACCGCGGCGATCGCCCAGTCGCCGGCGCGACGCTCGACCTTCTCGTGGGCGCTGCCGCCGTTGCGCCGGCGCGGGATCCGCACCTCGGTGAGCATCTCGTCCGCGCCCACCGCTGTGGTGAACGGGCCGAGGTAGAACCCGTCGAGCCCGATGACGCGCTCGCCCTCTGGACCGCGGAGCACGACGCTGGCCTGGAGCGCCGCGCAGACGGCGCTGAGGTCCTCGGCGGCGTCGGCCTGGCACAGCGAGCCGCCGATCGTGCCGCGGTTACGGACGACCGGGTCGGCGATCACCTCTTCGGCGTCGCCGAACACCGGCGCCCACCGGGCCAGCAACTCGGAGTCGAGCAGATCGGCATGGCGCGTGAGCGCACCGATCCGGATCTCGTCGCCTTCCTCACGGATGTACGCGAGCTCGTCCAGATCGTTGATGTCGATCAGATGCTCGGGCGCGGCCAGGCGCAGCTTCATCATCGGCAGCAGGCTGTGCCCGCCCGCGATGATCCGCGCGTCGCCGTCATGCTTGACCAGCGACGCGATCGCGCCGTCGATGCTGCTGGCGCGTTCGTACTCAAACGGAGCCGGAGTCTGCATCGGGCCTCCTTTCTCCCGTCGCGGCGGCCGGCATCCGCTTGCGGACGCCGGGCGACTCGCTGGGCTCGTACTGCACGGGCGAGTCCACCCCGATGATCGGCGAGCGCGGGAGATTCTGCGGCCGCTGCTGGCGGATCTCTGGGTACAGCAGGCGCGCGGCCAAGCTCCCGTAGGCCGGGTTGCGAAGCGCCGGCCCGTCCGGGCTGGCGGCGGCGATCGGGGCCTCGCGGCCCAGCCGGGCGAGCGTCAGCGTTCCCCGGGTGTACACCTCGGAGATACGCGGCGCCTTGGTCGTCGCGCTGTCGGGGAAGTTGCGGAACCCGGCCGAGGCAGCGCCGGGGTATAGCCCGTCGACCAGCCCGACCGCGTCCTGCATCCCGGCCTTCTTGACGAGCAGTCCCTCGAGCAGGTCCACGCCCGCGTCGAGGTTCGCGTTGATGTCGTTGACGACCGGAGCCACCGGCTCGGTCTTCTGGATGATCTCCACGACTCCGGCGATCGCCCGGTCCAGGCCCTTGGTGATCTTCTGGAGCGCGACGATCGTCGAGAGCAGATAGAAGACGAGCGCGACGACGATCAGGACGACCGCGATGATCATGACTACACCAGCTGCTGGCATCGCGTCTCCAATCAGGCGTCGTCGAGGATTACGTCGAGCGATCCGCCGTAGTTGGCGGCCGCCTCGATCGTCTTTTTGACCTGCTCCTGCGTCGTCAGCAGCAGCGGCACCGCGTCGAGGTCCTTGGACCCGGCTTGCGCGGCAGCGGCGATCTGGTCGACGCTGGGCACGATGCAATTGGCGGCGATGAGCACCCCGCGCAGCAGGAAGACCACCACCGGGAGCACCACCAGTAACAGCACCAGGGCTCCGATCCACTCGAGGATCATGCGGGCCTCCTCTCCGCGACGATCGCTGCCTTCTTGGCGATTGCCGGCAGCGCAGCCGACGATCACGTCGAACTGCGCGTTGATCGCCTTGACCGCGGGCTCCAGCGGCCGCAGGTGCTCGGCCTCGACGGTGGCGAGCGCTCCCGCGAGCGTGGCCAGGTCGTTAGACGTCGCCTCCAGGTCGGTGCGGATCTTGATCAGCGCCGCGGCGAGCACGGCGACGATCACGATCGCGAGCACAACGCTGAGGATGATCAACGTCGTCATTTGCCACCGAACCCATCGGTCAGCGCGTTCATGTAGCCGTCTTGAATCACGGCTTCCTCCACGATCAGCCCGAGCACGGGCGCGGTGGCCTCGAGCTGCGGGATGTTGGCTGTGTTCGAGGCGACCTGGCCGGCGACGCCGAGCAGGCTGCTCGCGGACTTGCGGATGTCGGCGACCGTTCTCACCAGGACCAGCAACAGGCCGGCCACGATCAGCGCCGAGACGAGTCCGATCGCAAGCGCGATCCACCACGCGCCGTGGTTACTCAATGCCGCGTAGGTGACGGTCATTTGCCCACCGCCACCTTCCGCAGCGCCCGTGCAGAGTGCAGGATCCGCACTCCGGAGTCGTTGATGCGGCCGACCCCGACCAGCTCGGTGGTCTGCTCGCGGACCTTGTCGACGCCCTGCACCGCGGTGCGGGCCTGTCCCGCGATCCGGTTTGCCAGCAGCACGATCGTGATCACGATCGCGGCGGCGACCAGCACGACCACGACACCCAGCACGAGCCCGATGTACCAGCCGGTCGAAGCAGCGATCACGGGCATCTCACACCTCCTTGTCCTGTGTCCAGCGTCATCAGTTGCTCATCTCCGGATTTGAGTGCTCTGCCGCCCAGCGGATCGAGCGGACGATCGTTGCGTAGCCCGTGCAGCGGCAGATCTGACCCGAGATCGCCTCCCTGATCTCGGCGTCGGTGGGATTCGGGTTGCGGTCCAGCAGGGCCCGGGCGGTCAACATCATCCCGGGCGTGCAAAAGCCGCATTGCAGGCCGTGCTCGCGCGTGAACCCCTCCTGGACGGGGTCCAGCACGCCATCGACCTCCATCCCCTCGACGGTTCGCACCTGGTAGCGGCTCGCGGTCGCGGTCAGGACCGTGCACGACTTCACCGGCTCGTCGTCCATCAGGACAACGCAAGTCCCGCAGTTGGACGTGTCGCAACCCCAATGCGTGCCGGTCAGCCCCAGCTCGTCGCGGAGGAAGTGGACCAGCAGCAGCCGGGGCTCGACGTCCCGGGTGTACTCGATGTCGTTGACCGACAGCGTCACCTGCATCACCCCTCCTCCGCGACCGCGCGAGAGGCGGCGCGGCGGAGCGTGCGCTCGGTCAGCACGCCGGCGACGTGACGCTTGTATTCCTCCGAGCCGCGCTGATCGGTCACCGGGGAGCACGAGGCGGCGGCCAGCGCCGCAGCCTTCGCGAACAGTTCGTCGGACGGCGCGTGGCCGACCAGCGCCTGCTCGGCGTCGCCCGAGGTGACCTCGGAGCCGACCGCCGCCAGCGCCACGCCGGCGCGGTCGATCTTGCCTTTATGCAGCGTCACCGACGCCCCGGCCGCAGCGACCGCCCAGTCGCCGACCCGTCTGTCGACCTTCGCGTAGGCGCTGCCGGTTGACTCGGTCAGCGCCACCCGGACCTCGACGAGCATCTCGGCCTCGCCGACCGCGGTGCGGTACGGGCCGCGGTAGAAGTCGGCCATCCCGAGCACCCGCTCGCCGTCGAGGCCACGGATCACCATCCGGGCGCCGACCGCGGCGCACACCGCGGAGAGATCCTCGCTTGGGTCTGCTTGGCAGAGGGCTCCCCCGATCGTGCCGCGGTTACGGACGACCGGGTCGGCGATCACCCGCTCGGCATCGGTGAAGATCGCCAAACGGCGGTCCAGCAGATCTGACTCGAGCAGCTCGCGATGCCGCGTCATCGCGCCGATCCTGACCTCGTCGTCGTGCTGCTCGATGTAGCCCAGCTCCTCGGCCAGCGGGTCGATGTCGATCAGGTACTCGGGCGAGGCCAGGCGCAGCTTCATCATCGGCAGCAGCGAGTGGCCGCCGGCCAGCAGCCGGGCGTCGGGGCCCAGCTCGGTGAGTAGCTCGAGCGCGTTGTGGACGCTCGTAGCGCGCTCGTATTCAAACGGTGCGGGTACTTGCAATCTGTATTTCGGAGTCGCCCGGAATCCCGCCGTGGACACCGCCGATTTCCGGGGCTCTCCTCTCCTGTTCTGCCACTCTGCCGCTTTCACATTGTGCCCGTCAACCAGACCTAAGGGATCGCTTAGGAGAGGGATGGCCAGGTTTGGCGGGTTGTTATCGTGGATCCGGTCCAGGAGACCGATGAGCTCATGACCCTCGCCCAGCTGCAGTCGTTCGTTCTCGTCGCTCGGCTCGGGTCGGTCAAGGCCGCCGCTGCCGAGCTCGAGGTGACCGAGCCGGCGGTGTCGGTGGCGGTTGCCGCGCTGCGCAGAGAGCTCGGCGACGAGCTGTTCGTCCGCAACGGACGCGGGATCGCGCTGACCCCCGGCGGCCGCCGCCTGGCCGCGCTGGGGAGCGAGATCCTCGGCCTCGCCGAGCAGGCCCGGCGCTCGGTTCAGGAGGGCCCCGGGCAGCCCCGCCAGCTCCAGGTGGCCGCGACCAGCATCGTGGCCGAGCACATCGGCCCGCTGATCGACGCGTTCAGCAGCCGCGGCTCCGGCCTCGAGATCACCGTCGAGCAGGTCCGTGGCGAGTCGTTCGCCGACCTGCTCGAGCACCGCCGTGCCGACATCGCGCTGGGGCCGCACCCCGGCCCGGACCGCTCGGCGACGATCGCCTCGGTGCCGTTTCTGCGCTCGCGGCTGATGATTGTGGCCGCGCCCGGGCACCCGCTGGCCGGGCAGCGCGGGATCTCGCCGTCGGCGCTGGCCGGCGAACGCTGGCTGGTCGGACCCCAGGACACAGACCCGACGACGACCGCCGGGCTGTTCTTCGCCCGCAATGGGCTCGAACCCCAGGACATCTCCGCATACACCAGTCACGCCGCCGCGATCGCAGCCGCCGCCGCGGGCGAGGGCATGATCCTGGCGCTGGCCCATTCGGTGATCGATGCGGTGCGGCGCCGGTCGCTGGTCAGGCTCGATGTGCGAGGGACGCCTGTGATCGAGCTGTGGCACGCGAGCACGCTCGGCCTCGGGCGAGCGCTGCCCGCGGCGCTCGCGCTGCAACGGTTCGCCACGACCTCGGAGGCGACCCACGCAATGTCCAGCGGGCGCGCCGGGACCGCCTCGGCGCGCGCCCGGCCCGCGGTGCACGTGACCCTGTGGCGGTCGGTGGCCGAGGAGATCGACGCCGGGGCCCGGCGGTAGCGACCGGTCGTCGGCCGTTCCTCGGCGGCCCTCGGCGGTCGTCGCCGGTCCTCGGCGGTCCTCGGCGGTCCGCCGGCTCGCTGGTTGACCCGGGGATACCGGCCAACGTCCCACTCGAGGGGTTTCAGCCGAAGCGTGGGGAGTTCGTCATGTCAGCCGTGACTAACGGCCCACGGTCGCTCCGAAAGCGGTCGAGTGGGACGTTGGCCGGTGCGACCCGCCGACCGACCGGCCCGCCGGAGCGCCCGACCGCCGCTAGGCGGTCCCGACCGCCCCCGCGAGCCGCTCGAGCATCTCGCCGTAGATCCGCCGCAAGCCGATCGGCGCGAACGTCCGCTCGAAGAACCCGCCGACCCCGCCCGCGCCCTCCCAGGAGGACGCGACCGTGACCTCGCTGCCCGCCGCCGACGGAGCGACGGTCCAGGTGCTTATGAACGAGGACAGCTCGTCGCGCTCGCGCAACTCGCCGGTCGACTCCTCGACGCGCAACCGGTAGTCGCGCTCCCGACCACCCGCCGCGAAGTGGTAGGCGATCACGGTCCCGTCGCCGCTGCCGCCGCTCTCGACGCGGTACGCGCTGTAGTTGTCGGTGAGGATCCGGGGCCGCGCTTCGCGGTAGTCGCGCAACACGTCGAGCACGCGCTCCGGCGATGCATCGACCGTCTTGCTCGCTTGTGCCCGCACCCGCGCCACTGACCTCATTCTGGCATCCGAGCCCCACGACCGCGGGCGCCGCGGTTCGTCATGATGCGCCGATGCTCGCAGCCTACGCCTCAGACATCGACCCGCAGGACCCGCTCAGCGGGCTCGCGATTGACGACCGTCCCGAGCCCGACGTCCCCGACGGCTGGACCACCGTGACGGTCAAGGCCACGTCGCTCAACCACCACGACCTGTGGTCGCTGCGCGGAGTCGGCCTCCCTGCCGAGCGCCTGCCGATGATCCTCGGCTGCGACGCCGCGGGCTTGGACGCGGACGGCAACGAGGTCGTCGTCCACTCGGTCATCGCCAGCGACGACTGGCGCGGCGACGAGACGTTCGACCCGCGCCGCTCGCTGCTCTCCGAGCGCTACCAGGGCACGTTCGCCGAGCGCGTGACGGTCCCCCGCCGCAACGTCGTCCCCAAGCCCTCCGAGCTCAGCTTCGAGGAGGCCGCCTGCCTGCCGACCGCGTGGCTGACCGCCTACCGAATGCTGTTCACGCGCGGCAAGGTAGTGCCCGGCCAGACAATCCTCGTGCAGGGCGCCACCGGCGGCGTCGCCACCGCGCTCACGGTCCTGGCCAGCGCCGCCGGGATCCGCGTGTGGGTGACGGGCCGCTCCGAAAGCGGCCGCGAGCAGGCCGTCAAGCTCGGCGCCGACCAGGCGTTCGAGTCGGGCGCCCGGCTACCCGAGCGCGTCGACGCGGTGATGGAGACGACCGGCCAGGCGACCTGGGGTCACTCGATTCGCTCGCTGAAGCCGGGCGGGACGGTGGTCGTCTGCGGCGCCACCACCGGAGACGCCTCCCCGGCCGAGCTCACCCGGGTCTTCTTCCTGCAGCTGTCGGTGGTGGGCTCGACGATGGGCACCCGCGACGAGCTCGATCGGCTGATGCGGATGTGCGTCGACCGCGACATCCGGCCGGCGATCCACAGCACGATGGCGCTCAAGGAGGCGCGTCAGGGCTTTGAGGCGATGCTCGCCGGCGACGTCGTCGGCAAGATCGTGTTCACGCTCTGACCCGACGTCTCAGGCGCCGGCGGCGACCTCGATCTCGAGGTCGAGCTCGGTGCGCACGCCGAGTTCGTTCAGCGCGGCGCTGGCCCGCTCGAGGGTGTCGGCGCTGTCGACCGCCTGGGCCAGCCGACCGACGGTTCGCACCGTCAGGGGCACGTCGAGGTAGAACGTGAGCGCGGCGGCGGATGTCAGCTGGACCGTGCGCGCCCCGTTGCGGATCGCAACCGGACCCGAGTCGCCGCGGAACGCGCGCACCGCTTGGGCGCTGGCCTCGGTGGGCACGTGCTGCATCGCGCCCTCGAGCCGCTCGGCGACCGGAGCCGTCAGTCCGCGGGCGCCGCACAGCCCGCCCGCCGCAGCGACATCCGCGATCCGCGCGAACACCTCCGGCGGGGTCAGCTCCCCGTCGCAGCCGACCCCGAACACCGCGGTCAGGATCGGCACGCCGGCGTGGGCCAGCCGAGCGGCCGCGGCCAGCATCAACGCATCGCACAGCGGGCTGCGCAACCCTGGCTCGTCGCCGTGGGCGAGCAGGTCGCCGCCGACGTCGACGAACACGGTCAGGTCGTGGCCGAGCCGCTCGGCCGCCTGCATCAGTCCGTCAGCGACCGCGGCTGCGCCGCCGTGGGGGTCGATCAGGACCGTCCGCTCGCCCAGGAATTGGGCCATCCGCGATTCGGCGAAGTACACATCCCGGTCGCGCACGCGGGTGTCGCCGTCGGCCAGCAGGACCCGCGGCGCGAGCTCCTCGGCGCCGCAGATCTCATCGCTGGACCGAGGACCCGCGACCGGGTCGATCGGCCGCCGTTCCCAGGTGACGCCGCCCACGATCGGCTCGGCGCCGTCGTAGAGGCGGCAGAACTCGGCGGTGGCCAGGGCCCCGACCACATCGCCGCCGCCGCCCATCCCGATCACGAGTGGTCGGCGGGCGCGACGGAGCAGCAACTCAGCATCGGACATAGCCCTAGTTCTACCGAGCGAGGGCTCGCGACCTGTGACCGGGGCGCTTACGAGAGGCGCTCGTCGAGCTCGCGCAGCACCCGTCGGCAGTCCGCCCCCATCTCGCGGACGATCTCCCCGGCGGGACGGCTCTGCGCCAGCTCGTGGGCCTGCCCGGCCCACAGATTGAACGACCCGGCGTCCCCGCGTTTGCGGGCGGCGGCCCGGATCGGGCTGGTCGCGTGGTGGATCTCCGGGTACGCGCTGGGAGCGGTCGGGCCTCGCTGCTCGAGGAAGCGGTTGACGATTCCGCGCCCGAGACGCCCCGTGAACGCGCGGGTCAGCTGCGTGGGGGCACGGTTTGCCAACAGCTCGCGCTGGGCGTCGTGGGTGCCCGCCTCGGGCGCGAGCATCAGCGCGGTGCCGACCTGGGCCGCGCTGGCGCCGGCGCACAGGACCGCGGCCACGGCGGCGCCGTCCGGGATCCCACCGGCGGCGATGAGCGGCAGCGGCACCGACGCGCCCACGACCCGCAGCAGCGCCAGCAGCCCGGTGCCCCCGGCCGAGTCCCGGTCGTCGAACCCACCGCGGTGCCCGCCGGCCTCGGTGCCCTGGACGACCAGCGCGTCGGCGCCGACGTCGCGGGCCTGCTCGGCCTCGCGCGGGTCGGTGACGGTCACCCACACGGCCACGCCGGCGGTCTGCAGCCGCGCCACGACTGCGGCCTCGGGGCAGCCGAACACGAACGACGCGACCGCGACGCCGCGGTCGCAGATCACGTCGAGCTTGCGGTGCCAGTCGTCGTCCTCGAACCGAGGCTCGCCGACGTCGGCGCCCTGCAGCAGCGCTTCGGTCTCGAGCTCCTCCAGGTAGGCCGACACCGCGTCGGGATCACCCGGCTGCGGCGACGGCACGAACACATTGACGCCGAACGGGCGTGAGGTCGCGGCGGCGACGGCGTCGATCTGGTCCGCGGTTGCGTCGGCGGTCTTGTAGCCGGCGGCAACGAAGCCCAGCCCCCCGGCCTCGCACACCGCCACTGCCAGCTCGGGCGTCGACGGACCGCCGGCGAGCGGCGCCTGGACGATCGGCTCGGCGAGATCGCGCGGATGAAACATGCCTACGCCGTCGCTCTCTCCAGATGCAGCGCGGCGTCTTCGAGCCGGTCATCGCCCCAGAACAGTTCCGCGCCGATCGCGATCGTGGGCACGCCGAACACCCCGAGATCGTAGGCCGCATCGGTGGCGGCGCGTAGCGCGTGCTTGATCTCCGGGTCGTGGGCCCCGGCACGAGCGGCGGCCGGATCCAGCCCGGCCCGCCCCGCCGACGCGATCACGTTGTCCGCGATGCTCAGATCCAGGCCGGTCGTGAACGAATCCCGGTAGGCCTGGATCGCGAACTCGCGCCCGCGCCCGGCCGTGAACGCGTATGTGGCGACGCGCATCGCGGTCAGGTAGTCATCCGGCCACGGGTCCGGCCACCGCATCGGCGCGAGGCCACAAGCGCGCGCCCGGCGCTCGATCTCGGCCATGCCGGTCGAGCGGCGGCGCTCGTCGCCCAACGCCCACGAGCTCCGGTTGGCCAGCTTGAACAGCCCTCCGAGCAGCACCGGCTGCCAGTGCACCGGCTCGGGCAGCAGTCGCGCCATCCGTTCGGCCGCGAGATATGCGTAGGGCGAGCCGAGGTCGAAGTAGAACGTGATCACGGGAGGCGTTCGTTAGAATGAACGATGCGTTTCGTATGATAAACCACCGCGAGATCGGAGAGGTGCTGGCCGCGAACCTTCGCCGGCTCCGGATCGCGCGCCACCGGTCGCTTTCGGAGCTGGCGCGGGCGACGGGCATGAGCAAGGCGACGTTGTCGAGCATCGAGAACGGGCGCGCCAACCCAACCGTCGAGACCCTGTCCGGGCTCGCGGGCGCCCTGCGCGTGCCGATCTCAGAGCTGCTGGAGGAGCCGCCGCTCGGGGAGATCCGGATCGTGCGCGCGGCCGGCGCCCGGACGTCCGAGCGGCGCGGCCTCCCCCAGCGAGCGATCGATGAGCTCGCTCAAACCGCGAGCACCCGGATCGCCGAGCTGTCACTGCCGGCGGGTGAGGCCCGCGAGCTCGAGCCCGAGCCCGAGGGCTCGCGCGCGCAGGTGTACGTGCTCGAGGGCAAGCTCGTGGCCGGCCCGGTGGAGCGGATCACCGAGCTCTCAGCGGGCGACTACGCTTCGTTCCCCGCCGACGTCCCGCACGTGTTCGAGGCGGGGCGCCTGCCCGCGCGCGCCGTGCTCGTCACGACCGTCTGAGTTCGCGAACAGCTCGCGCGACAGGTCGATGAACGCACTGACCGCGGGCGGCTGGCGCCGGCTCTGACGCCAGGCGAGCGTGATGTCGCGGGTCAGCTCGGGCTCGGTCAGCGCGACCACCGCGACGTCGGCGCCCGGGCCCTCGGTGTCCGACCGGGGCAGGATTGCCACCCCCATGCCGCGGGCCACCAGCCGCCGGATCCGGCCGCTCTCGTTGGACTCGAGCATCACCTGGGGGTCGAAGTCGGCGTCCCGGGCAGCGAAGTTGAGCAGCTCGCGCAGCCGCGCTCCCTCGCGGTAGCTGATGAACTGCTCCCCGGCGAGCTCGCTGATCCGCACGCCGTCCCGTCGACGCAGCGGATGGTCTGGCGGAAGGATCACGACGAGCTCCTCGGCGTAGAGCTGCTGAAGCCCGAGTCCGTGGCTCTCGATCCGCTCGGTCACCGACAGGAACGCGAGGTCGAGCACGTCGTCGCGCAACATCTCGGCGAGCTCCTCGCTGGATTGCTCGCGGACCGAAAGCTCGACGCCGGGGTGGCGCTCGTGGAAGATCGCCAGCGCGAGCGATACGTCGATCGGCCCCATCGTGTGCATCGCTCCCACCGACACGTGACCGGTCTGGACCCCGCGCAATCCCTGGAGCTCTGCATCGGCGGCGTCGAGCTCGGACAGGATCCGCCGGGCGCGCGCGACCAGCAGGTTGCCGGCGTCGGTCATCGACACCCGGCGCGTGGTCCGCTCCACGAGCGCCAGCCCGACTTCATCCTCCAGGCGGCGGATCTGTTGCGAGAGCGCCGGCTGGGCGATGTGCTCGCGCTCGGCCGCGTGAGTGAAATGGCGCTCTTCAGCGAGCGCGACCAGATAGCGCAGTTGACGAATATCCATAAGCGACCCCTATAGATCCCAGACAATACTTATCTTGGACAGCTAAAGGGCTTTGCGCAAATATGTACATGCAACACCCTCTCCTCCCTCGAGCGCGCCCCGCAGATTGGCACTCAACTCCCCGCCAATCACGGGGCGCTCTCATTTAAGGATTCGGGCGTTAGTTGCGCTGACAACTACCTGCTAAGCTCGCAGATATGCAGCTCGGGCTTGCCACCTTCGCCGACATCGGGCCGGACGTCACCCCGCAGACGCGGATGGCACAGGTGCTCGAGGAGGCTGAGCTCGCCGATCAGCTCGGGCTGGACGTGTTCGCGATCGGCGAGCACCACCGGCCCGACTTCCTGGTGTCCTCTCCCGCGGTCGTGCTCGGGGCGATCGCCGCGCGCACCGAACAGATCCGCCTGGCCAGCGCGGTCACCGTCCTGAGCTCGGACGACCCCGTCCGCGTGTTCCAGCAGTTCGCCCACGTCGATCTGATCTCAGGCGGCCGAGCGGAGATCTGGGCCGGCCGCGGATCGTTCATCGAGTCCTTCCCGCTGTTTGGCTACGACCTTGACGACTACGACGAGCTGTACGCCGAGAAGCTCGAGCTGCTGCTCGAACTCCGCGACCACACTCACGTCACCTGGGCCGGACGTCACCGCGCGCCGCTCAACGACGCCGGCGTCTGGCCCCGGCCGGTCCAGGACCCACTTCCGATCTGGGTCGCGGTCGGCGGCACCCCGCAGTCGGTCGTGCGTGCCGCGGCGCTGGGGCTTCCGCTGACGCTTGCGATCATCGGAGGCGAACCCGAGCGGTTCGTCCCGCTGGTCGATCTCTACCGTCAGGCCTGGGAGCAGAGCGGGCACGATCCCGCCGGCGCGCGGGTGGCGATCAACACCCACGCGTTCGTCGGTGAGACATCCGCGAAAGCTGACTCGGCGTTCGCTTCCTCCTACCTGCAGATGATGAACCGGATCGGGCGCGAGCGCGGCTGGCCGCCGGCGGGTCGCCCGCAGTACGAGGCGTTGCGCTCCCCGCGCGGCGCGTTGGCCGCCGGCTCGGCCGAGCAGGTGGCGGAGAAGATCCTGTTCGAATACGAGCTGTTCGGACACGAGCGCTACATCGGCCAGATGAGCGTGGGCGCGGTCGCCCACGCCGACGTGATGCGCTCGATCGAGCTGTTTGGGACCGAGGTCGCGCCGGTCGTGCGCGCCGAGGTCGCACGACGCAACCGCGAGCCGGCGAACGCGGGCGGGGGCGCACCCGCCGGCGAGGCGACCGACGCTGATACGGTCGGCTCGCCAGCGTGAGCGAGACCAGCGCAAGCCAACAGCGAACCTATTCCCAACCCGCGTTCCTGTTTGATCTCGACGGCACGCTGATCGACAGCGTCTACCAGCACGTCGTCGCCTGGCGCGAGGCGCTCGAGGGCGTCGGCATCAACCTGCCCGTGTGGAAGATCCATCGCCGGATCGGGATGAGCGGCGGCCTGTTCGTGGCGGCGCTGTCGCGCGAGGTCGAGACGGGCCTGGACCGCGACATGCTCGCCCGGCTGCCGAGCCTGCACGCGGACGCCTACATCGAGAAGTTCGACAGCGTCAGAGCGCTGCCCGGCGCCGTCGAGCTGCTGGCCACGCTCTCCGACAACGGCGTCCGGTGGGCGATCGCCACCAGCGGCGCCGAGCGCTACGCCCGCCTCGCGCTCGACCTGCTCGGCCTCGGGCCCGACACGCCGCTGGTCACCCGCGATCAGGTCCGCTACGCAAAGCCGGACCCCGACCTGTTCTTGACCGCGGCCGAGCGGATCGAAGTCGACATCCGCAACAGCATCGTGGTCGGCGACAGCGTCTGGGATCTGCTCGCCGCTCGGCGCGCCCGGGCTCTGGGGATCGGACTGCTGTCGGGCGGCTACGGGCGTGAGGAGTTGATCTACGCCGGCGGCTTCCGGGTCTACGACGACCCCGGTGACCTGCTCGCCCACATCGACGAGGTCGGCGTGCGGCGCCCGCTGTGAGCGACTACACCGACTTCAACCGGGCCAGCTGGGACGAGCGTGCCCCCGCCCACGCGGCGTCACCCGACTACGCGTTCGAGCGGTTCATCGCCGACCCTGACTTCATCAGCTCGGTGGTCCGCTTCGACCTGCCGCGGCTGGGCGAGGTGAGCGGGCTGCGCGGCGTCCACTTGCAGTGTCACGTGGGCACCGACACGATCTCGCTGGCGCGGCTCGGGGCGCGGATGACCGGGCTTGACCTGTCGCCGGCGTCGTTGGAGCAGGGACGCCGGCTGGCCGAGCAGATCGGCGCCGACGTCGAATTCGTCGAGGCCGAGCTCTACGACGCGGTGTCGGTGCTCGGCGCCGGGCGGTTCGACCTGGTCTACACGGGAATCGGCGCGCTCTGTTGGCTGCCGTCGGTGACCAGGTGGGCGCGCGTCGTGTCCGAACTGCTGGGGCCGGGCGGCCGGTTGTTCATCCGCGAGGGCCACCCGATGATGTGGTCGCTGGCCGACGAGCGCGACGACGACCTGCTGGTGGTCGAGTACCCCTACTTCGAGCGCGATCAGCCGACGATCTCCGAGTTCGCGGGCACGTACGTCGAGACCGACGCCAGTTTCACCCAGAACGTCACCCATCAGTGGAACCACGGGCTCAGCGAGATCGTGACCGCGTTGATGCGCGAGGGAATGGTGCTGACGATGTTCGAGGAGCACGACAGCGCCCCGTGGGACGCGTTCCCGGGACAGTCGGAGATGATCGAGCCGCGCGAGTGGCGGCTGGCGGATCGGCCCTGGCGGATGCCCCAGACTTACACTCTGCAGGCCGTCAAGCGCACCTGAGGAGCGGGTGATGAGACAGGACATCGAGTTCGACGCCGAGGGCGTGACGCTCAGAGGCTGGCTGTACACCCCCGAGCGAGCTGACGGCCCGTGGCCGGTGATCGTGATGACACACGGATTCTCGGCGGTCAAGGAGATGTACCTGGACCGGTATGCCGACGTGTTCGCCAATGCCGGGATGGCCGCACTCGTGTTCGACAACCGCAACTTTGGCTCCAGCGACGGACGGCCCCGTCAGGAGATCGACCCGTGGGATCAGATCCGCGACTACCGGCACGCGATCACCTATGTCAGAACCCGCTCGGAGGTCGATCCGGCGCGGATCGGGATCTGGGGCTCGAGCTACTCCGGCGGGCATGTGCTGGTCGTCGGGGCGATCGACCGCCGCGTCAAGTGCGTGGTCGCGCAGGTGCCGCTGGTGTCCGGTCACTCCAACGGCCGGCGGCTGATCCGGTCGGACTTCCTGCCCGCCTTCCAAGCCCAGTTCGACGCCGATCGTGAGGCTCGCTTTCGCGGCGAGGTCCCGGCGATGGTTCCGGTCGTCGACCCCGATCCGCTGGCTCCGTCGGCGCTGCCTACCGCGGACTCCTACGAATGGTTCACCGCAACCTCAGAGCAGCGCGCGCCCGCCTGGCGAAACGAGGTCACGCTGCGTAGCGTCGAGATGTTCCTGGAGTACGAGCCGGGCACCTACCTGCCGTGGATCAGCCCGACGCCGCTGCTGATGTGCGTGGCCGCCGACGACGTGCTGACGGTGTCCGATCTTGCGATCGACGGGTTCGAGCGAGCGCGCGAGCCCAAGAAGCTGGTGATCCTGCCCGGCGGCCATTTCGATGCGTACGTGGACGGGTTCGATGTGTCAAGCGGCGCGGCCGTCGATTGGTTTGTCCGGCACCTGGTCGCCGAGGAGACCGTTCCGGCCTGACGCGGGGCGCAACGCGGGCGCCCGGGGCTCGGATATAGGCTGTCCGCATGCGTGCAGTCGTGTTCGAACGTAACGGTGGGCCGAGCGTGCTCGAGCTCCAGGAGGTGCCCGACCCGACCCCCGGAGACGGTGAGGTGTTGGTCGACGTCGAGGCTGCCGGAGTCAACTTCAGAGACGTCTACGAGCGCGAGGGTCGCGGGTATGGCTCCACGCCGCCGGCGATCATCGGCGTCGAAGGCGCGGGCACCGTCGCCGACACCGGCGAGCGCGTGGCCTGGGTGGCGGTCGACGGCAGCTACGCCGAGAAGGTCGCGGCCGACCCGGCCGCACTGGTGCCGATCCCCGACGGCGTCGACACCGACGTGGCGGCGGCGGCCGCGCTCCAGGGTATGACCGCGCATTACCTGGCGTTCGACTCCTACCCCGTGCAGGAGGGCGACTGGGTCGTGGTACACGCTGCCGCCGGGGGCGTCGGACTTCTGCTGACGCAGCTGGCCAAGCTTCGGGGCGGGCGCGTGATCGCGACCACCTCGACCGACGAGAAGGCCAAGCTCGCCCGCGAGGCCGGCGCCGACGAGACGATCGGCTACGACGGGTTCGCCGAGCGCGTGAAGGAGATCACGGGAGGCGAGGGCGCCGCGGCGATCTACGACGCGGTCGGCAAGACCACGTTCCTGGACGGCCTGACCGCGATCCGTCCGTTCGGCAGGATGATCCTGTACGGCGCGGCCAGCGGCCAGCCCGACCCCCTGACGCTGGCGCAGCTTGCTCCAGCCGGCTCGCTGTACGTCCAGCGGCCGACGCTCGCCACCTATACCCGCACGCCGGAGCTGCTGCGCGACTTGGCCGGCAAGGTGTTCGCGCTCGTCGCCGAGGGCAAGCTCAACGTGCGAATCGGCGCCCGCTACCCGCTGGGCGACGCGGCCGAGGCCCACTTCGACCTCGAGGCGCGCAACACCACCGCCAAGCTCCTGCTCACGACAGCCGAGTAGCCCGACTCAGCGGTGCGAGTAGGCCCGCTGCCACGTCTCCAGGTAGGCCTCGGCGGACCGGAACAGCAGCGACAGCGCCTGGCTGCCGTTGGGCGACCGGCGCATGTCGGCCAGCAGGTCGGCCATCAGCCCGTAGTGCGCGACGCCGTCGCGGTTGAGATCGAAGCTGCGGGTGCCGGTGCGCTCGCGGGAGAACGTGACCTTCCCGTCGTAGGACTTGAACGGGTAGCGCAGCGGTCGCTTGGTGGCGTCGGCGCGCGGAGCCGGCGCTTGGTCAGCTCGGCCGACGTCCAGCCGCCGGCTTCAGATACAGCCTCGCGGCGACGAGATGTCCGCTGGCGACCGAGCGCAGCGATACGCACCGGTTGGCCAGCGCGTACATCGAGCGGATCGGATGGACGCGAGCGGCGGCATCCGGGGACGCCGCGGCCGCAGCGATTCCGTTCGCCAGCCCAAGCGCCATCGCGACGACTGCCGCGATGGCGCCCGCGGCTGCCATTCCGCTCCTCCCCGACAACACCTGGCTCCTCTCCAGAGCGCTTGTGCGCGGCAGTGTATATAGACAGCGCCGGTGCGGAGCCGCCGGCCGGCCAACCACATCAGAGCGCAACAAAGTTAGGCATTGGTCTCTAGAGCTATTCCTGTCATGCTGGTGGAGGTGGGCGGAATCGGGCGATGCTCAAGGTGACTCCTACAGACGTGCCGATAAAGGTGGGGGGATGTCGGGTCCCCAAACCGTCCAATGGCCGCGTCTCGCTGACATCAGTTAGCGGGCGTCGAGCGCCCGTGCGTGGCCCAGCCGAGCTGGGCCTGTGCTCTCGCGCTGCTAATCGCCGTCGGGGTCCTGCCTGCGCCCGCGAGGCGGCGCCGACCCCGGGCGTCTCGGCGCAGGCGACGGCGAGTGCGACCGATGGCGACCACGGGGCTATCCGGCGCGTCGTCGATGAGCGCCGTGAACGTGTGCGCGCCGCCCGGGCCGGTCGGCGCCAGTTGTCTAAGCCAGGTTCTGGTCAACGGACACAGCCTCCGCAACGCAGTTCATCCGCGACTCCGGCGGGCGTCTTCGCCTTACCGCCTGGGGCGCCGGCGCGCCCGTCCGGCAGCTGACGCGACGCCGCTGGCGGCGACCGCTGCTGCGGCCCCCCAGGCGGGCACCCCGGCCTACCTGCAGCAGGCCTACGACCTGTCCTATCTGTCGCAGGAGCATGGATCCGACCGAACCATCGCCGTCGTCACTGCCTACGACGATGCCACCGCCGAGTCCGACCTTGCCACTTACCGTGCCAAGTTCAATCTGCCGGAGTGCTCAACCTCGAACGGGTGCTTTAAGAAGCTGTCGCCGACGGGGCCGCCTAGGTTCGCCACTGGCGACAACCACACCGACGTGCTGAACGCGTGGGCATTCGAGACCTCGATCGACCTACAGGCAATTTCGGCGTTGTGCCCGAACTGCAAGATCCTCCTGTCGGAGGCCCGTAGCTACTTCTCGGTGGACCTGGCTGCAGCTCAGTCCAGGGCGCGGGTACGACGCCCGACGTGATCAGCGACAGCTTCGGGTGCTGGCAAGGCGTGGCTGAGGTGATGTGTATTTGGGAAACACCAGCTCATGGATCTTCCCCGGTATAGCCACGTAGTGGCCTCCGGTGACTCGGGCTACGCGGCGCCGCGGACAGAGCAGCGACCCCGCTCGGGATCCCCAGATGGCTCAGTGCAAGTACCCCGCCGCGCTCTCCGGCGTGACGGCGGCTGGCGGTAGCTCTCTCGCGACCGCGGCGGGCCCGCGTGGGTTCGGTGAATCCGCCTGGTCGGGAGCGGGGTCCGGCTGTAGCACCGCAGCGAACACCCCGCAACCGGTTTGGCAGGCCGACCCTGGATGCGATGGCCGCGCCTATAGCGATATCTCGGCGGATGCCGACCCGAACACCGGGATCCAGATTTACGACTCTTCGCCTCTGCCAGAAGACCACCGCGCCGGCCGGATGGGTGGTGGCCGGCGGGACCAGCCTGTCGGCGCCGCTGGTCGCCGCCTACTATGCCCTGGTCGAGTCTGCCGGGACTCAGGCAGCGACGCGACGATCGACAGTTCAGAGTGGGCCTACGACCTTCCTCAGTCCACCCGGCTCAATGACATCACCTCCGGCTCCAACGGGGCCTGCTCTGGTGACCTCATCTGCACCGCGCGGACCAGGCTACGACGGTCCCACTGGTATGGGCGGAATCTCGGGCGCCACAGAGCCCGGCGCGCCGGGGATCGGTGGTCCTATCGGCCCGACGGGCACCTACACCCGGAGCGTTACCTCGAGCACGGCCCAGCTGCAGGGTGGCGTCTACCCCAACGGCGGTGACACGACCTACTGGTGGCAGTACGGCACGACCGCGTCGTATGGCGGTGCCACGAGCCCGATCGATATCGGGGCGGGCACCCTCCCAGTCCGCGTCGCGGAGTCCCTGACCGGGCTCGCCCCGAGCACCACGTACCACTATCGCCTCGTCGCCAGCAACGCGTTCGGAACGATGCTCGGCTACGACTACACGTTTACGACCGCGGCGGCTCCGGCCACCACTGGGAACGGCTCATCGGGCGGGTCCGGTGGTTCAGGCGGCACCACGCCGCCCATCGGTGGAGGCTCCTCGTCGGGTTCAGGCGGCGGATCCAGCTCCGGCGGCGGATCGAGCACGCAGCACGGGCAAATCACCCGGGCCCAGGCTCCCGCTATCGGCAAGCCCCGGGTCCCAGCTCTCGGCGGCTCGTCGGCGACCGTGACCGCCGCGATCACCCCGTTCGGCAACCGGACGAGCTACTACCTCGCCTACGGCACCAGCTCAAAGCTCGGCAGCCGCACGGTTGGCGGCTCGGCCTCGAGCCTGCTGACGGCTAACTGGCGCTTGCGCGGCCTCAAGCCGGGCAAGGTCTACTACCTCCAGGTCGTCGCGACGAACGCCGGCGGCACGCGTCGCAGCTCGATGATCCGCTTCCGGACCTCGCCGGTCAGCATCGGCAAGGTCAAGCGCTCGGGCAACCGGCTCACGTTCGCGGTGCGCTGCATCGGATCCTCGGCCTGCCGGGGGAGGCTCACCGCCCGGGCGGCCGGCCGCTCGATCGCAACGGGCGCCCTGAACGTCCGCGGCAACCGGCGTGCGATCGTGACGCTGAAGCTCAACCGGGCGGCGGCGGGCAAGGCCAGCCGCGGCCGGCCGGTCACCGCAACCGTATCGGCGGTCAGCTCCTACAACGGCTACGCCGCCACCGTCAGCGCGAAGTTCCGCCTGGTTGCGTCAAGCTGAGCGGAGATGCCCGCCAACACCGCCCGTGTCGTCTACGGCACGATCGTCGTCGCGACGCTGCTCGCCGCTGAGAGCGCTCAGAAGGAGACCTATGTGAAGACCGTGATCGCGGTGGTGATCGCGATCCTGGTCTACTGGCTCGCCCACTCCTACGCCGAATCGGCTGCCCAGCGGTTGACCCGGGCACCCGGCTGAAACCGAAAGCGGTGGCCGGCTCGATGCTCCATGAGGCGCCGATCCTGGTCGGCGCGGCGATCCCACTCCTGTCACTGCTGGTGTGGTGGGCCGCCGGCGCCGCGCTCACGAACGCGGTCAGCGCGGCGATCTGGACCACCGCCGGGACGATCGTCCTATTCGAGCTGATCGCCGGGATCCGAGCGAAGCTCACCGGGACCGAGCTGATCGCTCAGACGCTGGTGGGCGCCGCGCTCGGATGCCTGGTGATCGGGCTCAAGCTGGTCCTTCACTGAAGCCGACGCCGATCAGCCGCTGCCCGCTGTGGTCGGTCAGCGCCAGCGCGAGCGCGGGACCGACGACGATCTCGGGATCGAGCAACGGCATCGGCACCTCGGCGCCCTCAGGGATCATCCCGGTGGCCGTCGCCCCGCCGGGGGCGAGCATGTTGATCGTGACGCCCGTGCCCTCGAGCTCGGCCTCCCACACTCGGGTCATCGCCTCCAGCGCCGCCTTCGACGGACCATAGGGCGAGAACCCACGCCTGACCATCGTCTCGTGCTGGATCGTGACGTTGATGACGCTGCCGCGTCTGGCGGCGAGCATGTGCGGCACGACTGCCCGGGTCATCAGGAACACGCCGATGATGTTCGTCTCGATCACCAGCCGCCACCCCTCCGGATCGGCCTCCCAGAACGGCCGCGGCTCGGTGATGAAGCGATCGTTTACGAACCGCATGCCGCGTGCTGCGTTGTTGACGAGCACGTCGATCCGGCCGCGCAACTCGAGCGTGCGGTCGACGAGCCGGGCGACGTCCGCCTCGTCGGTCACGTCGGCACGCACCGCCCAGATCGTGCCGGGCGCCGAGGAGCTCTCCGCCGCGACTGCCTCCGCCTCTGAGAGGTTGCGTGCGGCGCTGATCACGACGTCGGCGCCGGCGTTGGCGTAGGCCAGCGCGATCGCTCGCCCGATCCCGCGTCCGCCGCCGGTGACGATCGCCACGCGCTCGCTCAGATCGATGCTCACGTGCGCTGTACTGGTCGGCGAAGTCGGCTTGGACGGAAGGGACATCGCGGCCGCCGGGACTGGTGATACGTTGGCGCCGCTGCTCGGAGGGATGCTACTGATCGAAGGGTTGGAGGCTGATCATGGCTGACGAAGGTGCCGGTTCGTCCGCGGCCGCGCAGACGACCAGTTCGAAGCTGTTCGTCCGCCAGTCCTCGGGATTGGTGCGCAACGTCAGCGTCACGAACGCGCTGTTCTTCAACGTCGCCGCGTTCGTCGGCGTCGGGCTGACGCTGTATCCGATCTTCTATTCGCTGGCGTTCGTGCCGGTGTGGCGCTGGGGTCCGTTCTCCGAGTACGGCTGGGCGGCGGTGATCGCCGGGCTGTTCTGCGTGCTGCTGGCGCTGATCTTCTCGTCGCTGACGTCGGTGATGCCCCGCTCGGGGGGCGACTACGTGTTCACCAGCCGGATCCTGCATCCGTTCCTGGGCTGGCTGGAGTCCTGGACGCTGGTGATCGCGTCGGTGCTGATCATCGCGTTCGAGGTCCCGCTGGTCCTGCGCAACCTGCAGATCACCGCCCGGGTGATCGGGATCGGCGCCGGCGGCCATTTCTTCACGCACGCCAACAGCTGGTTCACCGACTCGAGCGGCGCGATCACGGGCCTGCCGGGATTCATCGCCTCGTTGGTGGTGCTCGCGGTGATCGGGTTCGTATGCGTGCTCCCCACCCGGACGTTCCACCGCGTGGTGACCGCACTGGCCGGGTTCGGCGTCGCCTGCTTCTTCGCGATGTTCATCTTCGGGCTGCTGTTCACCCACCGCCACAGCTTCAACGCGAACCTGCCCCACTACACCGGCGGCGTCACCGCGGCCAAGATCGCGGCCAGTGGCAAGGAGGCGTTCCTGCCAGGGACCAGCACGAACTTCATCGGCGACCTGTTCTCGACGACGGTGTTCCCGCTGATGCTCGGCGTGCTGCTGTTTCAGTTCATCGGCTTTCAGTACTCGGCGTATATCGCCGGTGAGGTGCGCGGCAACGTGCGTCGCGGTGTGCTGATCGCGCTGATTGGCGCGCTGGTAATCGGCGTGCTCGCCAACTCCGTGTACGTCGACGCGATCTCCAGCCACTTCGGCTTCAACACCCAGGTCAGCTGGGGCGCCAGCTACTGGGGGTTCAACGAGAACCTGCCTAATCTGCCGCTCGGCCAGCCCAACTCGATGGCGCTGCTGGCGGTGATCGCCAACCACGGTCTGTGGCCGATCTGGGCTCTGATCAGCCTCGGAGGCGTGCTGTTCCCGTTCCTGTTGTGTCCGGTCTACATCAACTTCATCAGCCGCATGCAGCTGGCCTGGAGCCTTGACCGCCAGGTGCCGGAGTGGTTCGGGGAAGTGTCCGAGCGGATCCGCGGGCCGCTGAACGCGATCATCGCGACGCTCGCCCTGACCGCGTTCTTCCTGTTCTTCCAGAGCTTCAAGGCGCTGCCCACGTTCCTGGCCACAACCGGGCACAAGCTCAACCTGGCCGGGACCGCGTGGTTCTCGATCACGATGGCGGTGCTGACCTGGACGCTGCCGGGCGTCAACGCGATGCTGGTGCGGTGGCGCCGCCCCGACCTCGTTCGCAACGCGCCGTTCGGCAAGAAGTTGCCCTGGCTCGGTGTGGGCTGGATCGTGTTCCCGCTGTGGATCTACATCTTCGCGGTGGTCAAACCGATCGTGAACGCGCTCAAGGGCGGCAGCGCGCTGACGTATCTCGAGACGAACGGGATCGTCGACGCGGGCCTGTTCTACCTCCTGGGGATCGTCATCTACTTCGTGATGAAGTTCAGGGCGCGCGCCTCGGGCGTGGACGAGAAGATGCTGTTCACCGAACTGCCGCCCGACTGATCCAGCGGTCCGCGAAATCGCCACCCGTCTCTACATAGTCAGCGACTTGCACGCCGCCGAGAAGGCCTGGCGCAAGTTCGTCAACGCGATCCGCGGCAACGTCTACAAGGCGGACATCGGGTTGCTCGCCGGCGATCTGACCGGAAAGGCGATCGTCCCGATCATCGATAACAACGGGCGCTACGAGACCGAGCTGTTCGGCGTCCACCGATCGGCGCGCTCAGACCAGGACCTGGCCGAGCTCGAGCGCGACATCGCCGACGTCGGGTACTACTCGTTCGTGACCTCGTCCGACGAGGCCGCGCGGATGTCGGGCGACGAGTCCGCGCGTGACGAGCTGCTCGAGCGGCTGATGGGCGAGCGCGTGCAGTCGTGGCTGGAGCTGGCCACCGACCGGCTGGGCGGCGGCGACGTACCGCTGGTGCTGATTCCCGGCAACGACGACGAGTTCGTGATCGACGAGATCCTCAATCGGCCGGAGTTCTCGACGATCAACGCCGACGGCAAGGTGATCGATCTCCCCGGTGGGCTGCAGCTGCTGGCCTGCGGGTGGTCCAACCACACGCCGTGGCAGACCCCACGCGAGGAGACCGAGGACGAGCTGTACGCGCGCTTGGACGCCCTCGCCAGGCAGGTCGACGACCCGCGCAAGTCGGTGTTCATGATCCACGTGCCGCCCCACGACTCCGGGCTCGATACGGCGCCGATCCTCGACGCGAACCTCCGCCCGACCGTGTCCGCGGGCGACGTGCTGCGCGGGCCGGTGGGGTCCACGGCGGTGCGCCGGATCATCGAGGAGTACCAACCGGTGCTGTCGGTCCACGGCCACATCCACGAGTCCGGCGGCGAGCGCAAGATCGGCAAGACGCTGTGCATCAACCCCGGCAGCGAGGCCAATCACGGGATCCTGCGCGGGTATCTGATCGATATCGGCAGCAAGGGCATCGACCTCGCCCAACGGGTCGAGGGCTAGGTCCGCCCCGGGCGTCGTCAGGCGGTACCGCAGAAGCGCATCGCCGCGACGGCCAGGCCCTTGGCGCAGGCCACCAGGCCTTCGATCGGGACGTACTCGTCGACGATGTGGGCGACGCTGGCGCCGTCGCGCTCGAATCCCGGCGGGCCATAGCCGATCGACGGGATACCCGCGAGCTCGGTGATCGTGGCCCCGTCGTACCACGAGTCAAGCCCGCCGAGCTGTCCTGGCATGCCGGCGTCGTTGGACGCGTCGAGCATCGTGGAGACGATCGGCTCGTCGGGCGAGATCTCGAACGGCATCACCGCGTTCGGCCACCAATTGATCGTCGGCGGATGCTCGGCCAGCCAATCGTCGCGGGCGCTTTCGCGGACGATCCAGTCCTCGACCTCGCGCCTGACGTCATCGCCCCAGCCGCGGGCGTCGGCCTGCGCGGGCACGTACATGACCGCGATCGTCAGGTCGCACGCCGCCGGGTAGGTCACCGCCCACTCGCCGCTGCGCGCCAACGTCGGCAGCAGCGACGGCCGCGACAGGTACGCGTGGTCGAGGCCGTCGCGCTGCGACCACTCGCGCCGCAACCCCGCGATCGCCTCGAGCACGACCGCCGCCTTCTCAATCGCGTTGATGGCGCCGCCACGACGCCAGTCAGGCTGGTTGACCTCGGCGTGACCGGGCCGGCCGGGGACGGTGATCACGCCGTACTCCGACCCACGACAGGCGACCCAGGTGTCAAAGCCGGTCGGCTCGGTGACGATCCCGGCGTCGGCCTTCAGACCGCGCTGCACCAGCGCGGTCCCCCCCGCGCCCGAGGACTCCTCGTCGGTGTTGGTCGCCACCAGCAGGTCGCCGTCCAGCTCGACGCCCAGCGCGGCCAGCGTCTGCGCCGCGAACACCATCGACGCGATCCCGCCCTTCATGTCGCAGGCGCCGCGGCCGTACAGCTTGCCGTCGCGGATGTCGGCGGTGAACGGATCGCTGGTCCACGACGAGCGCGGCTCGGCAGACACCACGTCGATGTGGCCGTTGAACATCAGCGAGCGCCCGCCCCCGCTTCCGCGCAAGCGGGCGATCAGTTGCGGACGCCCGACGAAGTCAAGCCCCGGCGGGACCAGCGGCTCGCCCTGCATCGCGTCGCCGTCGGGTTCCCACACGTCGACCTCGGCGCCGCTCTCGCGCAGCACCTCGGCCAGGTACTCCTGCAGCGCCGCCTCGTCGCGCGGCGGGTCGCTGACGTCGCGCGCGGTCGTATCGAACGCGATCAGCGTGCGAGCCAGCCCGACGAGCTCGTCGCGGCCCTGCTCCAGCGCCTCGCAGACGTTGCGCTCGGCGTCTGACAGGGGCATCGCGCGAACACTAGGGGTTCAACGGCCACCCGGTACGGTTGAGGTCGGGATGAGGAAACGCGCGACGCTCGCGCTGGCGGTGCTGATGAGCTGCGTGGCCGGCTGCGGTGGTGGTGGCGGTGGGCACCAGCACGCCTCCTCGACGCGATCGCGGGCGCCCTCGTCGCCCGCGCCAAGGCTGACCGGAACGCACCCGTGCCCCGAGGCGCACGGGTTCACTTGCGCGATTCTCACGGTGCCGCTCGATCATGCCGGCCAGGCGCCCGGGACGCTGCGCCTGTCGGTCGGATACGCGCCGGGTCGGTCGATGCCGCACGGGGTGCTGGTGTTCCTGACCGGCGGTCCCGGGCAGCCCGGAGTCCCGTTCCTGAACCGGATCCGCTCGCGGCTGGGGTCCGAGATCAAGGGCTACCGGCTGGTGATGCTCGACCAGCGCGGCACCGGCGCGGGCGCCCTGGACTGCCCCGCGCTGCAGAAGGCCGCCGGCTCGTCGGACCTGGTGGCGCCTGCGCCGGGGGTCGTGTCGGCGTGCGCTGCCGCGATCGGATCGGCGCGGCGCTTCTACACCACGGCGGAAACCGTGGCCGATCTGGACTCGTTGCGAGCGGCACTGAACGTGCCCCGGCTCACACTCGACGGGGTGTCGTACGGGACGTTCGTGGCCGAGCGCTACGCGCTGGGGTATCCGCGCCGCACCGCGCGCCTGGTGCTCGATTCAGTCGTCCCCCAGCAGGGAGCCGAGGCGCTGTACACGGCCGCGCTGCAGAGGACCGGACCGGTGCTGCGATCGGTGTGCGCCGAGCAGCACTGCGGCTTTGACCCGGCGCAGGACGTGGCGACGATCGTGCACACCCGCCACGACGGTCCAGCGCTGCTCAACGCGCTGGTGGCCGAGAGCGTTGGGTTTCCGTCGTTCCAGGGAGTCCCGCAGGCGCTGCACGCCGCCGCGCGTGGCAATCCGAAGGGCCTCGACGAACTGCTGGCCGGCGTGCGCCGCGGCGAGGCCGCTCCGGCCGACGCGCTCAGCCAGGGGTTGCACGAGAGCAGCCTGTGCGTGGAGCTTGCGCCTCCTTGGGACGCCGGTTCGAGCCCGGCCCAGCGACGAGCGGTGATCGGCCGCGTCGCCACGGCCCTCACCCGCGCCCAGGTATATCCGTTCGACCGCGCCACCGCACGCGGCAACGGACTCGTCCAGGGGTGCCTGGAGTGGCCGGCGACCGATCCACCAGCCCTGCCGACCGGGAACCCCGCCGGCGACCTGCCATCGGTGCCGGTGCTGCTGTACTCCGGTCAGCGCGACCTCTCGACCCCGCAGGCCTGGGCCCGAGAAGAGGCGGCCAGGGCACCTGACGGCCAGCTGGTCAGCGTCCCCGGCGCGGGTCACTCGGTTCAGCTGCGGGCGGCCGATCCGCACGTGCGCCGGATCCTCGGGCAGTTCCTGGATGGCTGACGCCCGACGTGAGAACCCGCGTGGCACCTGCGTTAGATCCCGGGATAGGCTGAAACCATGGCGCACGCATACGACAGGGTGATCGTCGGCGCGGGCATCGTCGGGCTTGCGGTCGCACGCGAGCTGCTGCGGCGCAAGCCCGACCTGAAGCTGCTCGTGGTCGACCAGGCCGACCAGGTGGCTGCCCATCAGACGTCGCATAACAGCGGCGTGATCCACGCCGGCGTCTACTACGCACCCAGTTCGCTCAAGGCTCGGATGTGCGTCCGCGGCGCCGCGATGCTGTACGAGTACTGCGAGCGCCACGGGATCGCAGCCGACCGGATCGGGAAGCTGATCATCGCCACCGACCACGGCGAGATCCCCGGGCTGAACGAGCTCGAGCGCCGGGCGCGCGCCAACGGTGTCCCCGGGATCCGCCGGATCAGCGCCGCCGAGATCCGCGAGATCGAGCCGCACGCGATCGGCGTCGGGGCGCTGCACTCCCCGAACACGGGAATCATCGACTTCGCCGCGGTCGCGCGGCAGCTGGCCACCGACGTACAGGAGGCCGGCGGCGAGCTCAGGCTCGGCTGGCCTGTCGCGGACGTCCACACCAACGGCCGGGGCATCCGCCTAGCCGGGCCCGGCGACGATGCCGTGGAAGCCGACGGCGCCGTGTTCTGCGCGGGGCTGTGGTCAGACCGGCTTGCGGTCCGGGCCGGCGCCGACCCCGACCCGAGGATCGTCCCGTTTCGCGGCGGCTACCTGAGGCTCAAGGACGATCGGCGCGACCTCGTCAAGGGTCTGATCTACCCCGTCCCCGACCCCGAGCTCCCGTTCCTGGGCGTGCATCTGACGCCGCAGGTCGGCGGCGACGTCGTGCTCGGCCCGTCGGCGCTGCTGGTCGGCGCCCGGGATGCGTACGGGCTTCAGACGCTCCACGCCCAGGATCTCCGAGACACGCTCTCGTGGCCCGGCAGCTGGAAGATGGCCCGGAAATGGTGGAAGACCGGGCTGCTGGAGATCCGGCTCGCCGCCAGCCGCAGTACGTTCGCCGCCCACGCCGCCCGCTATGTGCCCGAGCTCCGGGCTGACGATATGACGGCCGGATTCGCCGGTGTCCGGGCCCAGGCGGTCGGTCGCGACGGCGCGCTGGTCGACGACTTCGTGATCTCCCACACGCCCCGCGCGGTCCACGTCCGTAACGCGCCCTCGCCCGCAGCCACCTCTTCGCTGGCGCTGGCCGAGCAGATCGCCGACAGCGCCGAGCGCCAGCTCGCCTAGACGGCGGATCAGCTAGTCGGCGGGTCAGCTGATGTAGATCCTGAGCACCTTGTTCCGCCGATTCGGGAGGGGCGCGACGAGCTGTTGCATCGCTGTCGGTGTGGGTTGATCGGCCGCCCGACGCGTGCATACTGCGACAAATCCGCCGGCCGCGGCGAGGCTTGCCGCGTGGTGCACACCGTATGCGTGCGCTCCACGACAACACTCGACTCTCCGGCCGGATTTGTCGTGATATGCACCCCCCCGGCCGACCTGCGGGCGCGCCCCGGGGCGGGCGAACGAGCCACCAGACTTGACAACCTGCTCGTGTCCTACAGCTCGTCGGCGGATCAGCTCGACGGACGCTCGCGCACCACCTCGCGAGCGGGCTTGTCGTCGCGCAACCCCTGATAGCGGGGATGGCGCAGCCGCCCATCCCGGGTCCACTCGGTGAACGCGATCTGCGCCACCAGCTCGGGCTCCACCCAGTGCGCCCGAGGCAGCTTGCCGTCAACGAACGGCGGGTCGCGCCGGGCGCGGCCGTCCATCAGATCGCCGAGGCGCTCGAGCGTGGCCTCGTCGAAGCCGGTCCCGACCTTGCCCGCGTAGCGCAACCGGTCGCCGTCCCAGTAGCCGACCAGCAGCGCCCCGAACCGCTGGCGGCTGCCCTTGGGATCGGTCCACCCGCCGATCACCAGCTCCTGGGCGTGGGCGCACTTGAGCTTGAGCCAGTCCTTTGAGCGCGTGGCCCGGTAGGGACTGTCGGCGCGCTTGGCGATCAGCCCCTCCCAGCCCTGCTGGCAGGCGTGCACGAAGAACTCCTCGCCGTCGCCGTTGCGGTGCGGAGTGAAACGAACGGGGCCCGTGTACTTGACCGCCTTGCGCAGCGCCCGCTTGCGGTCGAGCAGCGGCTCGTCGCGCAGGTCCTTGCCGTCGAGGTCGAGCAGGTCGAACACGTAGTAATAGACGGCCACGCCGGTGGCTCGGGCTCGCTCGGGATCGTGGATCCCCGACCGTGCCTGGAGACGCTCGAAGCTCGTCTGGCCGCCCTTGAACGCGACGACCTCGCCGTCCAGGAACAGGTCGGGCCCGGACATCTCGAGCGCTTGCACGACCTCGGGATAGGTGCCGTTCATCAGCTGGTCCGATCGCGACAGCAGCCGCACCTTGCCGTCGCGCCGGATTGCGCCGCAGCGGATCCCGTCGAGCTTGCGCTCGTAGATCCAGGCAGGGTCAGAGAAGGGGTGGTCGAACAGCACCGCCTTCATCGCCGCGAACTCGGTCACGATCGGCATGCAACCACACTTGCCCAGGGCGACGAATCGTTCGGTTCTCGATACCTTGTGGCGCGGATGCCTCACACGCTTGTTCCCCCGGCGAGCGGAGCGCGCGACGTGGAGTTCGAGCTCGAGCGTTTCGCGCTCACCGGCGACGACCGCCTCGAGCTCAGCGGCCGCTGGTTCGGCGTGCGCGGACGCCGGTTCATCCGCCCCACGCTCACGCTCGTCGCCGACGGCGAGAACTACCGCGGGCTGGCCGATCTGGCCCACAAGCCGTGGGCCGCCGAGGACGGCGAGCCGTGGCAGGCCGCGTTCCTGTGCGAGCTCGCCGGCGCCGAGGTGATCGACGCCGAGCTCACGGTCACGCCGGACATCACGATCTCGCTGCCGGCTCCCACCGGAAGCGGCACCGGCACGTCCAAGTCCCGCGACCGCCCCCGCCGCGACCGCGCGGCGATCGCCGCGCGCCAGCGCGCCCCGGCGCCCGAATCCCCGCGCCGATCGGCCCGTCCCACCGAGGACGACGCCGCCGTGCGCCGCGAGATCGGGGCGCTGCGTAACGAGGTCGCCGACAAGCGCACCGAGACGTCCGAGCTGCGCAGCCAGCTGCAGCGCGCCGACGCCGGCCACAGCGAGATCTCCGAGCGCCTCGAGCAGCTGGCGGCGGACCTCGAGGCCGCGCGCCAGGAGCGCGACCGGGTGATCGCCGAACGGGACGGCGTGGCCTCTGAGCGCGACGAGGCGATCACGGCCGCTCAGGCGGCTCAGCGCCAGCGCGATTCGGCGTTGAATGCCCGCGATGGGATGGCGGCCGAGCGCGACGCTGCGGTCGATGCCCAGGAGCAAGCGTTCTCGGACCGCGACACCGCCCTGCGGTCGCGCGACGTGGCGCTCGACGCGCGCGACGATGCGCTGAAGGCTCGCGACCAGGCGATCGCCGCGCGTGAGGAGGCGTTCGAGGATCGCCGGAGCGCGGAGGCTGAGCTGCAGGGCGCGCTGGAGTCCCGGGCCCGGGTGGCCGCCGAGCGCGATGCAGCCCGCGACGCTCACGAGCAGGCCATCGCCGAGCGCCAGCTGCTCGCTCAGAAGACCGATCGGCTGCAGACCCAGCGCGCCTCGGAGTCCGCCACGCGTGGCGCCGCGCTGGTGATGCGTAACGCCACGATCAACTCATCGGGACGCCGCCACGCCGGCTGGCCGGTCCGCCTGCTGGCGATCCTGGTCGTGCTCGCGGTGATCGCGGCGATTCTGATCGTCCTGAAGATCGCCTAGCGGCGCCGAGCGGCCGCTCGGGACGCTAGTGGGCGCTCCAGCCGTGGTCGAGCGTCACCGGCGTGCCGGTGAACGCACCTCCCGCCGGTCCGATCAGGAACGCGACCACATCGCCGATCTGCTCGGGCTCGATCAGCCGCTTGACCGCCTGGGGCGCGAGGATCACCTGCTCGAGCACCTCGTCCTCGGAGACCCCGTGCGCGCGAGCCTGGTCGCCGATCTGCTGCTCGACCAGCGGCGTGCGCACGTACCCCGGGCACACGGCGATCGCGCTGATCCCCTGGTCGGCGCCCTCCAGAGCGAGCGTCTTGACCAGTCCAAGCACGCCGTGCTTGGCTGAGACGTAGGCGGACTTGAAGGGGGAGGCGACAAGTGCGTGCGCGGAGGCGATCGCGATGAACCGACCATCGCCCGAGTCCCGCAGCGCCGGCCACGCCGCCCGGGCCAGCAGGAACGGGCTGGTCAGCAGCAGCGCGATCATCGACTGCCAGCGCTCGATCGGGAACTCCTCGACGGGCGCCACGTGTTGGACGCCCGCATTGGCTACGACCACGTCGAGGCGGCCGAACCGATCGAGTGCCGCCTGCACCGCGCCGGCGTTCGCCTCGGGCTCCGTGAGGTCGGCTTCATAGCTCGACGCCGGGCCCCCCGGAATCCGGTCGCAGGTCGACCGACAGCACGCTCAACCCCTCGTCGACCAGTCGCGCGGCCACCGCGCGGCCGATCCCGCTGGCCGCTCCCGTAACCAGAGCGGCCTTCGCTACTGGCACTTACGCACGTACCTGCAGGCCACGACCGACGGCTGCTCAACCGGATGCCCGGCGGTGATCGACCAAGCCAGACGGATGAACTGCGCGTGAGTCCAGGCCAGCGGCGTCGCCGAGAACGTCGGCGTCCCCGGGGCGAAGCCGGGCTGCCCCGACGGTGGGTTCTGGTCCCACACCTGCTCGGGCAGCATCCCGCCGTCGTTCGCGGTCGCCGCGATCGAGGCGAGCTGCGAGCCGGCGCCATGGCCGGCGGCCAGCTCATACTCACCGCGCTCGCCGGCGAAGATCGGCCACATACGCCCGATCGTCGCCTGGCTGCCGGCGGGGAAGTTGACGTCCCACGGGGCACCGTTGCGCTGCTCGCCGTAGCCGTCGTCGGTGTAGCGGTGCCAGAAGCGCCCGTTGGGCGTGACGCTCGACAGCTGCTTGTCGACGACTTTGATCGTGTTGAGGATGTTGGGGTCGTCGGGGCGCTTGATCCCGAGCCGCACCATCTCCAGGAAGCTCGGGTCGACGACGTCGCGCTGATCGATCGCGGCCGGCCCGCTGTCGCCGATCGAGTAGGTCGTGCCGGCGTTGGGATTGCCGTCCTTGGTCAGGCGCAGGTAGTACGAGGGGCCGTACGGCCCGGTCGTGGTCAGCGTCCAGGCGTCGAGCTTGGCTCGCCAGCTGTCCGCGGTCTGTAGGTAGCGCGTGGCCGAGGCTGCGTCGCCGTTCTGCCGGGCGATCGCTGCCGCACACACCAGCCCGGCGATCTCGGCGGAGATCGTCGCCGGCGAGTAGCCGGCCTGGTTCTCCCAACGCTCCTGCGGCGTGTAGGGCGCGGTGTGGCCCTGGTCGTCGTGCCAGCCGACGATGAAGTCGGCCGCCAGCTTCACGTGCTGCCACGTGGCGGGATCCCGCTGGCCAAGCTGCCAGGCGAGGATGATCGGGTCGGCGACCTCGTCGAGCTGGAGGTTGGTCAGCACCGGCGCTCCGGTCACGTCGGAGTTCTGCGGGAACGACCCGTCGGGTTGCTGCTGCTCGAACAGCAGGAAGTGCAGCGCGCGCCGAGCGCCGGCGACGTCCCCGTCGGCGATCAGCGCGGTCGCGATCTCGTACAGGTCGCGCGACCACACCAGGTGGTACGGGCCGGTCGGGGTCTGCAACCCGGTGCCCCAGGCCCACGGCATCGTCGGCGACGCCACGTATGCGCCGCGGTGAGTCTTGTCCTCGCTGGCGGCGAGCACCATCGCCGACGTCGCGTACTCACGCCGCTCGGTGGCGGTGCCGAGGCTGTTGGGCTGGCGCTTGAGCGACGCCAGGTAAGCGTGCCAGCCGGCGGCGTACCGCGTCGCCAGGCGGTCAAAACCCGAGGCGAGCGAGCCGCGCGCGGCGGAGGTTGCGTCGCCGGCGGTCGCGCCGAAGCCCAGTGCGAGCGTCAACTGGCGATGCCCGGGCAAGCCGGTGAGCTTGGTGCGGGCGGTCTGCACCACGTTGCCGTTGGGCGCAGAGGCGTAGTCCCAGGCCATCCGATGGTGCTGGCTGAGGTCAGTCCAGCCGTCGCTGGTGCCCTTGTAGCCGCACGATGCTCGTGTGAACCCCGGCTGGGCGATCAGCGCCGCCGCGGACGACGAGTCGGTGGCGGTAAGCGCCGAGTTCGAGCACGCACCGGTGTCGTCGTCGCCGTTGTTGGACAGCGCGGGATCGGCGAGTACGTACACGTGGTACCGGCGGCCGGTCAGTGAACTGAACCGGACGTCGATCGACACCGTCGAGCGGCTCGGATCGGTGACATACGTCTTGGTGAGTCGCCAGCGGTGAGCCTTGTCGGTGTTCACCTGCCGGTAGGTGAGACTGCGCGGATCGGTTTGCACCGTGCGCTGCACGGTCGAGTCCTGCTCGCGCTCGACGAAGCTGTGACCGTCGGTGACGACAAACTGCAGATCGCGGTAGCTCGGCGTGTCGGCTCGCGGATAGTAGACCTCGGTCAGCTCGCCGCCCTCGAGCGTGAACCACACCTTGCTGGCGAGCGTCTTGGAGGTTCCGAAGCCGTGCTTGTCGGCGGGCGCGAAGTCTGACTTCGCGCCCGGAGCACCGGGAGCCACGCCGGTCGCGGCCAGCGCTTCTCCGCAGATCAGCAATGTCGCCACAGCAGCGGCGATCAGCAGCACCACACGACGCATCGCCCTCGATCCTTTCCGATGCGTAAGCCGTCCGAACTCTGCCCGCCCAGGTCACCTTCGGTTCACATCGGATGCGCTTGAGTAACCGTAGCCTCGGACCGTCCCGGCAGGCGAAGCAGGAGGTAGACGTGCGGACAACATGCGTGGGTGGTGGCTCGACGCCGCCTTCTCATCGTAATCGCGGCGCTCGCGAGCGTTAACCGCGATCCCCGGCGCAGGCGCTCGCCGGACCGACCTCGTTCGTGCGGCCAGATCCGCTGGAGCTCGTCGTCGCCCGGCGCGCGGCGTGCAGCTGTTGTCCGGCACGTTCACCGACGCGAGGGTGCAGCCGCAGTGGACGGTGACGATCCAGGCGCCTACCCAGAGTCCGTTCGACGGCAGCGCTGAGGTCGCCGAGGCCGGTAGTCGCTCCTGGGCTCGCCAGACCGTCGCCGCGCTCGCCGCGGACGGTTTCACCGCACAACAGACGATGCTCAGCTGGCCCCGCTACGCCGATGACCCCCGTGGGTTCATGGGCGTCCGGGTCCGCGTCGGCGAGTTCGCCACGCAGGTGGCCGCCACCGCGCAGGCGGCGACGCTGACCGCCGACGGCTTCAAGCCGCTGGTCGAATGGGAGGGCTTCGATCCCCAGACCAAGCCCGACGCCGAGTTGCTCCACGCGGCGATCGTCGACCCACAGCGATTCGGCGGTCGCGTGATCGCGACCCATGGTGCTGCGGTTGCGTCTCGCCAGACGGTCGCGACCCAGGCCCAGGCGCTGGGCTCGCTGGTCGCAGTCAACGCCGGCTTCTTCACGATCAACGCCGCTCTTCCTGGGGTCGGCGGCGTCCCCACCGGCCTGGGCATGTACGACGGCAAGCTCGAGACGCTGTCAAACGGAGTCCGCGCCGATCTGGTGCTCGACGGGCGGCGCGCTCCGCGCGTCGAGAATCTGCGGGCGAGCGCGCAACTGCACGCCGGTGGCGCCGTCGCCAACTTCCTGGGCATCAACCGACAGCCGGGCGCCAACGAGGATTGCGGCGTACCGGGCTTTGCCCCGACGGCCGAGTCACGCCAGGGGCCTGTCTGCACCGGCGCCAACGACCTGGTGTTGTTCACGCCGCGGTTCGGCGCGCCGCTGCCGACCGGTGCCGGCGTACAGGCGATCATCGACTCCCAGGCCCGGGTGGTCTCGGTCGGGGCTCAGGGCGGCTCGCTGCCGGCCGGCGACTCCGCCGTGCAGGGGATCGGGATCGACGCCACGTGGCTGAGCTCGCACCTGCACCCGGGCGCACGCGTCCAGGTCACCGAGCAGCTGCGGCGTCCCGACGGCGCTCCGTTTGCCACCGACCGGCAGACCAGCATCGTCAGCGCCGCGCCGGTGCTGCTGCGAAACGGCCGCGTGTCGATCGACGCGTCGACCGAGGGTGTGTTCGACCCTCGCGACCTCAACAACTACAGCTTCAGCGCCGACCGTCATGCGCGGACGATCGCCGGCGTCGACCGCGCCGGCCGGCTGATCCTGGTCACGGCCGACGGGATCGCGACCAAGAGCGAGGGTCTGACGCTGACCGAGGAGGCGAAGCTGATGCGCTCGCTCGGCGCGACCGACGCGATGAACCTCGACGGTGGCGGCTCGACCAGCTTCGTGGTCGACGGCAGCACGATCAACCTGACCTCCGACGCGACCGGGCCACGGGCGATTGGCGACAGCATCCAGGTCATCCCGTAGGCGTCGCTGACGCCGCATCCGTGATACTCCGGGGCTCTCGACGCCCCGGAGTATCACGTGACCACGGCCACCAGCACCACAGCGCACACCGACGAGCGCACGTTCGCTGCGCTCGAGCAGGAAATCCGCGCCTACGTCGCCGATGACGGCGAACGCTGGGCCGAGCGGATCGAGCGCGAGCGGGCGGTGCCGCTCGAGCTGTGGGATGACCTGCGCGACCGGGGCTATCTGCGGCTCGCCGCGCCGTCGGAGGCCGGCGGGCGCGGAATTCCGCTGCCCCGCTACCTGGAGCTGCTCGAGATCCTCGCGATGTCGCACGGCTCGCTGCGGATGATCGTCCACGTCTGCAACGGGATCTGGCGTCCGATCGCCGCCCACGCGACCCCGGAGCAGCGCGAACGATTCCTGGGCCCGCTCGTCAGCGGCCAGATCAAGGTGGCGTTCGCGCTGACCGAGCCCAGCGCTGGAACGGGCGCGGACCTGCGTTGCGAGGTCGCCCGGGAAGGCGATACCTACTACGTCACCGGCGAGAAGCACCTGATCACGTTCGGCTCGATCGCCGACTACCTGCTGCTCATCGCCCGGATGCAGGGCACGACCGGCTCAGATGGGACCGTGGCGGTGATGATCCCGCCCCGCGGCGAGGGCGTGACCGCGACCGAGATGGCCGAATCGCTGGGGATCCGCGGCACCGACCACGCGCACCTCCGATTCGACCGCGCGCCGGTCCCCGTCGCTAACCGCCTCGGCGACGAGGGAGACGGCCTCGCGGTCGCCCTCGGAGGCTTCCTGGCTCCCAGCCGGATCTCGCTCGCGATGACCTGCGTGGGTCTGGCCCAGCGCGCGCTCGACCTCGCTGTCGGCTACGCCAAGCAGCGCGAGACGTTCGGTAAGAAGCTCGCCCAGCGACAGGCGATCTCGTTCCGGTTGGCCGAGATGGCGACCGACGTGCAGGCCGGACGCCAGCTGGTGCTGCACGCGGCCCGCGCCTGGGAGCACGACTCCGGCGCGGTCAACGAGGCGTCGATGGCCAAGCTGTTCGCGGCCGCGATGCTCCAGCGGGTAACCGATGGAGCGCTCCAGGTGCATGGCGGGCTGGGCTACTTCGCCCCCACCCCGATCGAGCGCGTGTACCGCGACGCCCGGGCGCAGCTGTTCGAGGAGGGAACCGCCGAGGTGCAGAAGATGACGATCGCCCGGGACCTGCTGCGCTGATGGCCGCCGGACCGGACCCCGACGAGCTGGAGCGTCTGGCTCCCTCACCGCGCGCCGGATTCGAGGGGAAGATCGCCCTGATCACGGGTGCTTCCCGCGGGATCGGCCGAGCGCTGGCGCTGACCCTTGCCGCGCGAGGAGCGACTCCGATCGTGGGGTATCGCCGCGACGAGGACGCGGCCGACGAGACCGTCTCGGAGATCGAGCGGCTCGGCTCCACGGGCATCGCGATCCGCGCCGATCTCGAGAGCCTCGAGGAGGTCGAGGCGATGTTCGACCAGGTTCAGGAGCGCTTCGGTCGCCTCGACTTCTTCGTCTCCAACGCCTCGGCCAGCAACTTCCGTCCGATCATGGAGCTCAAGCCCCACCACCTCGAGCGGACGTTCAACACCAACGTGCGGGCGTTCGTGATCGGCACCCAGCGCGCCGCGAGGCTGATGGACCGGGGTGGTCGGATCGTGGTGATGTCCAGCTACGGCAGCCTCCGGGTGTTCCCCACCTACGGCAACCTCGGCGCCACCAAGGCCGCGCTGGAGATGTGGGCGCGTTACATGGCGGCCGAGCTCGCGTCGCAGGGGATCAACGTCAACGCCGTCACCCCCGGAATCATCGAGTCAGACTCCTCCTCGTACTTCTACGACACCGGCCTGGTCGCACCGCTGGAGACCGTCGTCCCGAAGATCCCCAAGCAGCGGCTGGGCACCGTCCAGGAGGCCGCCGACAGCGTGCTGTTCCTGCTGTCGCCGGCGTCCGAATACATCACCGGGACCACCCTGGTCGTCGACGGCGGGCTGGTCGCGGTGTCGCCGCCGTTTCAGTCGGAGCTACCCGGCGCGTGATAGCGTCGCCGCCCGTGACTCGTGGGGAGAGGCGCCCGCTGGGCGGGCCTGACAGCTGATGCGCTACGCCGAACTGGACTTTGGCGCGGCCGCGCTGCGCGACGGACCGGAGCCCGAGACGCCACCGGGTTACGCCCGCGTCCGGGTGCTCGCCTGCGGCGTGTGCGCCACCGATCTGCACCTGCTGCACGGGATGGTGCTACCGCCCGGAGCCTCCTACCCGGTGCGACCGGGCCATGAGATCGCTGGGATCGTCGAGCAGGTCAACGGCGACGGCGCGCGGGTGGCCCAGGGCGATCTCGCGGTGCTGCATCCGCTCGCGCCGTGCGGGCAATGCCCCGCCTGCAAGCGCGGTGAGGACCAGCACTGCCAGTCCCTGCGCGCGCTCGGCATGCACGACCCCGGCGGTTTCGCGGAGTTCGTCGTGTGGCCGTCGTCGCGAATGCTTCCCGCCAACGGGATGGAGCCGGCCGAGGCGGCATTGCTCGCCGACGCGGCAGCCACCGCCCACAACGCGATCCGGCTGGCCGAGATTCCCCGGGGCGGCTCGCTGTGCGTGCTCGGCGCCGGTGGGCTGGGCACGGCGACGCTGGCGGTCGCGCGAGCGCTGGACCCCGACGTGAAGCTGGCGGCGGTCGTGCGCAGCGACTCGAGCGCACAGCGGCTGCAGGCGCTCGGCGTCGAGGTCCACCGCGGGCTGGTCGGCGCTGCCCGGGCGTTGCGCCAGCGGATGGGCCGGTTCGACGCGGTGATCGACTTCAGCGGCCAGCCGGGCGCGCCCGCCGAGGGCGTCGGGCTGCTGCGCCGTGGACGCCGGCTGGTGCTTGGATCGGTCGTCGACGCCGAGCTGACGCTCGGCCCCTCGAGCGCGTTCATGGGACGCGAGCTGCAGGTCGTCGGCGCGTACGTGTCCACGCTCGACGATCTCGAGACCGTGATCGGGCTCGCGCTCGACGGCCACCTCGACGCCAGCGGCTGGGTGTCGCACCGATTGGCGCTCGACGACTTCGAGCAGGCGCTCGAGCTCGCCGAGATGCGCCCGCCCGGCACTGTCCGGGTGGTCGTCGAGACCGGCGCCTGACACGGCGCCACCGCGTCCGCGCGTCGGATCGCTGTCAGCTGCGGCTGACCCGCCCGGCGAACCGAAGCAGCGCCGGCGCCCGCCGCGCGGTGGCGAGCACAACCCGATCTGAAGCGCGCATCCGCGGCTGCTCCGGCTCTACTGGGACGGTCGGCGTCGCGCCGGAGGCCAGCGCAAACAGCTCCCAGCTCCCGGGCACCCCCTTGAGCTCGTGGGTGCCGCGGGGGCTGAACTCGAGACCGGAGCCGACCACGAGGTCCTTGACCGTGCGCGACACGAGCACCTCTCCGGGGCCTGCGAGCGCACTGACGCGGGCACCGATATGAACCGCGAGCCCGGTGGCGTCGTCGTCGACGATCTCGCACTCACCGGTGTGCAATCCGGCGCGCACGGCGATGTCCAACCCCTGCACCGCTTCGGCGAAGTCGTGAGCGCAGCCGATTGCTCGGGCAGGACCATCGAACAGGCTGAACGATCCGTCGCCGATCATCTTCACCACGCGGCCACCCGAGTGCGCAACGTGCGCTCGGAGCAGTTGCTGATGGCGGTCGAGCAGATTGCGCCAGGCGTGGTCTCCGATCGTGCTGGCCAACTCGGTCGAGCCCACGATGTCGGTGAACAGCACGGTTGCCAGCGTTCGCTGCGTCGGCCGCGGCGTGCGGCCACCGGTCAGGATCCGCTCGGCCGCGTCGACGAATGGCGACATGAAGCCCTCGACGCCATCACCCCGCCTGGCCTCAGGTTGCCAGTCGAATTCAGCGCCGGGGATCAGGTCGGCGACGTGCTCGGGGATCGCGCGCGGCTGGAAGCTGCCCTCCCGCGCGACGACGATCGTCGGCACCTGGATCGCTGTCAGCACGTCGCGCAGATCGACTTCGAGCGAAGCCTGCGTGACCGCCCGGATCATCGCCGGAGCGGCCGACGCGCGCTCGAGCATCCCCCAGTTGCGCTTGACGCTGTCGGTCGCGACCGAGCGCGCGATCAGCTCCATCGTCCGTCCCTCCCCCCAGTGATGCGCCACCGCGTCCTGCCAGCCGAGCATCGCTTCGTCCATCCGCCTGTCGTAACCGGCGATCATCGAAGTGTCCGCCACTGCGCCGATCCCCACCGCCCACGGCGAGACCAGGACGAGACCTTCCACTCGCTCGGGGGCGCGGGCCGCGAACATGGCGGCGGCGGGGTAGCCGGTGCCCATCGCCAGCACGACTGCGCGCTCGACGCGCGCAGCGTCCATGACTGCGGCTAGGTCGTCTGCGCCCTCCTCGACCGTCGGCACGTGATCCAGTGGATCCGACAGCCCCAGTCCGCGCGCGTCGAAGATCACGGTGTGCGCAAACCCACTCAGGCGCCGCAACACCTGGGTGTAGCCCGGATCGATCCACATCAGGTCCAAGTGCGAAGGGGCCGTGGGGGCTACGACGAGATCCGGCCCTTCGCCGAACGTCTGATAGGCGATGCTGAAACCGCCGTGCCGGGCGTAGGACGTGCGCGGCGGGATCTGCATCGGCGCAGTATCCCTGCTCGCCAGGTACCGCCGACTGGGCCGCGGCGTCAGCCGGTGTGGTGGACCTCCTGGAGGCCGTAGACGGGCGTGTCGATCCCCTCCATCCGCGCTTTGAGCTGTAGCGATAGGTAGATCGAGTAGTGGCGCGACTGGTGCAGGTTGCCGCCGTGGAACCACAACGCCTCCTGCTGGGTGGGCTTCCACATGTTGCGCTCCTCGCCCTCCCACGGACCCGGATCCTTGGCCGTGCCAGAGCCCAGGCCCCACACCTTGCCGACCCGGTCGGCCATCTCCTGTGACACCAGATCGGCCACGAACCCGTTCATCGACTCATATCCGGTGGCGTAGACCACGACGTCGGCCGGGAGCTCGGTGCCGTCCTGCATCACCACCGAGTCCTCCGTGAGGTGGTCGACCTGGCCCGCCTGGAGCTTGATCTGCCCGCCGGCGACCAGCTCGGAGGCGCCGACGTCGATGTAGTAACCGGACCCGCGACGCAGGTACTTCATGAACAGTCCGGAGTTGTCCTCGCCCCAGTCGTGCTGGAACCCGGCCTGCTCGAGCCGCGCGTAGAAGTCGGCGTCGTGCTGTCGGATCTGCTCGTACACCGGGATCTGGAGGTCGGCCAGGATCGCGTACGGCAGCGACGCGAACGTCAGGTCGGCCTTCTCGGTGGTCATTCCGTTCTCGACCGCCTGCTCGGAGTACAGCGGCGCGAGCGCGATCTGCATCAGGCTGTCGGACCTGACCACGTGCGTCGGTGAGCGCTGCACCATCGTCACATCGGCGTCGTGCTCCCACAGGGCGGCGCAGATGTCGTGGGCGGAGTTGTTGGATCCGATCACGATCGCGCGCTTACCCCGGTATCGATCCGGTCCGGGGTGCTGGGAGGAGTGGTGCTGGTCGCCGTCGAACCTGTCCATCCCGGCGAACCCGGGCATCCGCGGCCGCGCCGACATGCCGGTGGCCATCACCAGCTGCTTGGGGCGGAGCGTCAGCTCGGCGCCGTCGCGCTGCACGGTCACGACCCACTCCCGGGCGTCCTCGTCGTAGCGGGCCCGCTTGGCGGTCGTGGAGCCCCAGTAGTTGAGCTCCATCACCCGCGTGTACATCTCCAGCCAGTCGCCGATCTTGTCCTTGGGCGAGAACACCGGCCAGTTCGGAGGAAACTTGAGGTACGGCAGGTGGTCGTACCACACCGGGTCGTGCAGGCACAGCGACTTGTAGCGCTTGCGCCACGAGTCGCCCGGCCGCTGGTTGCGCTCGACGATGATCGTCGGCACGCCCAGCTGGCGCAACCGCGCCCCCAGCGCGATCCCGCCCTGGCCGCCGCCGACGATCAGCACGTAGGGCTGGCTCTCATAGCCGAGCTCCTCGGCCTCCCGGGTGCGCTTCTCCAGCCAGGTGCGTCGCTCCGGATCGGCGCCGTGAACGACGCCCTTGGGGCGAGTGAAGCCTGCGCTCTGCTCATATCCCTTGAGCTCGTCGAGGGTGGTCAGCAGCGTCCACGCCTTGCCGCCGATCAGCCGCAGCACGGCCTGTCCGCGCCCGACCTCGGTCTCGAACTGCAGCCAGGCCTCGATCACGCCGTCGGTCTCGGTCGGCTCCTCGGCGAGAACCCATCCCCGCGGCTTGACGTGTGGGAGCGTCGCCTCGAGCATCCCCTTGACCCCCTCGGGCCCCTCGACGGTCGTGATGTTCCACGTGAAGGCCACGAGGTCGCGCCAGTAGCTCGGCCGGCCGAACAGCTCGGCCGCCGCCTCGATGTCGCCCTCGGTCAGCGCGCTGTCGAATTTCGACAGCCACTGGTCGACCTCGGCCGCGGTCGGCGAAACGGCGGTGGTGGACATGTCTCTCCTCGTGCCGGGGACGGTTCGCACGGCGGATTGTCCCTCAACCCGCCACCGGGACTCCGTGATGCATTTTCGTTGTATATGAACGCTTTTTCAGCACGGACCAGATTGGGAAGGCTCAGACGAGATGCTTTCCCCATCACGTCTGCTGGAGAGCGGGTCGCGGCGCCTGTCGGCGCTCGATGCGTCGTTCCTGCGGATGGAGTCATCCGAGGTGCACATGCACGTCGGCTGGAGCGCCGTGTTCGATCCGGCGCCAGGACACGATCGACCCACGCTGGCGGCGCTGCGAACGCGCGTGGCCGGCCGCCTCGACGACGTCGAATGGTGTCGCTGGCGCCTTCAGCGCGCCCCGCTGGGCCTGTCTGAGCCGCGGTGGGTGCGCGACGACGAGTTCGACCTCGAGGCGCACGTGCGCGGCTTATCCCGGCCCGCCGAGGCCGTGAGTCCCGCCCGCTTCGGCGAGCTACGCGACGCCGTGCTGTCCGAGCCGCTCGACCTGTCGAAGGCTCCCTGGGAGATCTGCCTGGTGCCGCGCCTGGAGGACGGACGAGTGGGGATGGTCGGCAAGATCCACCACTCGCTGGTCGATGGGATGGCCGCGCTGCAGGTCGTGAGTTTGTTCGTCGACGAGCCCGAACAGGGCAACGACGTGGCGGCGCCGTCCGGGAACGGCCCTCGGATGGCGCCGTCTACTTCCAGCGGGCTGGGTCCGCTGCAATGGGCGGTCCACGAGGCGGCCCACGTCGCCCGCGCCGGTCTGGGCGTGACCCGATCGCTGGTCGGCGCCACGGTCCGCCCGGTGAGCACCGCCGGCAGCGTCGTCCGCGACGCCCGCAGCTTCGTGGACACGGCGCTCACCGATGTGTTGCCCCGTGCGCCCGACTCGCCGCTCGATACGCCGCTGTCGCCCCACCGGACGCTCGTCGGCTACCGGGCGCAGCGGTCGCTGTTGCGCGACGCCCGGGCAGCCGGCGGCGGCACGCTCAACGACATCGGGCTGACCGCGGTCGCCGGTGCGATCCGCCAGCTGGCGATCGAGCGCGGGCAGCCGCCCGACGAGCCGCTGAAGGCAATGGTCCCGGTGAGCATGCGGGCCCCGGACGAGGACGGCCCCGGTAACCGCATCTCGATGGTCTACATCCGGCTGCCGGTCGACCTCGCCACGCCGGGCGAGCGCCGGGCCGCAGTCCGAGCGGAGACCCAGGCACTGAAGTCAAGTAGCCGCCCCGACGGCACCGAGACGCTGTACGCCGTCGGCGAACTCGTCCCGGCACCGCTGCGCGACCCGATGGTCAAGGTGCTGTCGTCTCCGCGCACGTTCAACCTGACGATCTCGCAGTCACCCGGGCCGCGCGGTGACCTGCACATGTTCGGGTCCAAGCTGAGCGAGGTGTACTCGGTGGTCCCGATCACCGAGCGCCACGCGCTGGCGATCGGGATGATCCGCTATCGCCGCGAGCTGTTCATCGGCTGCTACGCCGATCCGGTGGCGCTGCCCGAGGTCACGCGGCTGCCCGAACTGCTCGACGCCGAACTGCGCGCGCTCGCCCAGGACGGCTGAGCGCCGACGCCGTTGGCGCTGCCGCCGTTGCCCGTGAATGCGGCCAGCTGGTCAAGCGTCCGCTGCATCCCGCGCTCGACAGCATCGATCAGATAGGGCCGCAGCTGCGCCGGGGCCACGATCCGCTCGACCGAGCCGACTTCGACGGCGCGCTCGATGCTGTGGATCGAGTCGAACTCGCCCGCGAACTCCCCGAGCTTCTCGGAGCGCACCTCGGCCCACAGGTCGTCGCGCTGCGCCCGCAGATGCTGACGCTCGGAGCCTTGCGCGCGCTCGATCCGCTCGTCGAGCTCCACGAGCCGCGGGTCGGCACCGGTGCGGTGGTTGACCTCGCGGGTGAACACGACGGCGGCGGCCGGCGCGCCGCCGATCACCGACGCATACGAGCCCTCGATCGCGCTCGACTCGAGGTTCTCGTTGAGCGCGCGAGAGAACACCACGAAGGCGCCGCCGTGGAATCGGGAGATCACGCAGAATGCGATCGGCCCGTCGAAGTTGACGATCGCCCGGCCGATCTCGGCTCCGTACTCGAGCTGCAGTCGCCGCATCGACTCCGGCGATCCGTCGAACCCGGCGAGGTTGGCCAGCAGCACCAGCGGCCGGCTGCCCGAGGCGGCGTTGATCGCGCGGGCGATCTTCTTGGAGGCCAGCGGGAACAGCGTCCCGGAGGTCCACTGGTCGGGCCCGTCGGCCGGTACCGGGCCGTGGCGCGGAACCGGGCGCGACTCGATCCCGATCATCGCAACCGGCCAGCCGCCCAGGTGGGCATCCCAGGTGACCGCGACCTCGGCCTCGAGCATCCCCTTCCAGCGCTCGAGCGGCTCGTGGTCGGCGTCGGCCACCGCCCGCATCACCGAGCGGATGTCAAATGGCTTCTTGCGGCCCGGGTTGGTCTCCTGGGAGAAGATCTGGCCGACGGTCTCGAGGTCCGAACCGGGCAGTTCGTGCGGCGAGGGACCGACATCGCGATCGGTCGGGTCGCCGGTCCTACCTCGGCGCGGGAACCGCTCGCCGGGCGCGACGTATGCGTGCTCGTAGTACTCGAGCAGGATCTCGCAGGCACCCGCGATGTCGCCCGCCCGGTACTGGGCCTGTCCGTTGGGGCCCATGATCCGGTCCTGTCCGCCGATCCCGAAGTTGTCCTCCGCCGACACCCCACCCGAGTAGTCCAGGGCCTGCTTACCGGTCAGCACCATCGCGCTTTCGGGGGCCATGATCAGCACGCCCTTGGTGTGCATCAGCATCGTCGCCTCGGCGTTCCAGTACGGCTGGGCGCCGACGTTGATCCCGCTGACCACCACGTTGAGCTCGCCACCGGCCTGGGTGAATCCGACGATCCGCCGTAGCGCGGCCGCGACCCAGTCCATGTTCTCGGTGCCGGAGTCCATCGCGATCTTGGCGCCGGCCGAAAGCGCGAACCACTCGCACGGCACCTCGAGGCTCTCGGCCAGGTCCAGCGCGGCGATCACCCGCCGGCACTCGGCCTCCTCCAGCGACCCCAGCGACCGGGTCGGGTCTCCGAGCAGGATCACCCGCAACATCCCCTCGGGGTAGCGCTCGGTCCGGTTCGAGACCAGCCCGACGACGATCGACGCCGTGTTCGTGGCCCGGGGGCGGTCGACCTCGACCAGCTGCCCGCTGTCGTCGAGGTCGTGCTCGACGAACGACCCGGGCGGGATCGAGCCGCCGGGAGTGCGGCGCTCAGGGGCGAGCACGGTGAGGATCTCGGCCGGGTGCACCAGCCCGCGACGCCGCGCCGACACGATCCGCTGGGCACCCTCGTCCAGCGGGCGAAGCGGCTCGGTCGGCGGCTCGTCGATCTGGGTGACGACGCCACGGCCGGCGGGGTTGAAGAAGCGCAGTACGACCTCGCGCTCAGGCGCGTCGGCCGTGGCCGCGATCCGCACCTTGAGTAGCACCATCTCGAGCCCGAGGCCAGCCGTCATCCGTCCCAGGCGGGCGATCACCGGTCGAGCCTCGTCGGGCTCGAACTCCATCACCGGCCACACGTCCAGCATCACGCGGTTCCAGTGCAGACGCTCGCGCGTGCGCCGACGCGACTGGAACGCCCTGACAGACTCGAACGCCTGGCGCGCGATCCGCTCGAGCTCGGGCAGCGCCGTGATCCGTCCCTGCTCGTCGCGTATCGCCGTCAGGTCGCGCACCTCGGCCATCGCGACCAGCCGCTCGTCGCGCTCGCTCTCGCGTGCGACAGCTCGGAACAGATGCACCTCGTGGTCGGCCGGAATGCGCTCGAGCGTGAAGTTCGACATCCGCCACAGATCCATCCGCTCGGCGATCATCGGGTGCAGGCCGCGGAGATCGGAGTCCTCGGCGATGTCGCCGTCGGCGCCGCGGCGCAGCGTGATCACCTCGACGCCCTCGCCGCCACCGGCATGGCGGTCGGTGGCTGGCGACACGAACGTCACGCGCTCGATCGCAGCCTCAGGCTGGGCCCGCGCCAGCACCTCGACGAACCTTTCCGACAGCGCGTCGGCATCGGCGGGCGAGTCGGTCCGCCAGGCGTAGACGTCGGCGAGTAACCGCTCGTCCTGGCCCAGCGTGCCGGCCACGTCTCCGAGCGCGCGCAGCGTCGGCTCGAGCTCATCGGTGGCCGCGAACGCCGCCACGACGCGGTAGCGACGACCACCATGCTCGAACGACGTCGTGGCGAAGCGGACGCCGCCGTCCTCGCGATGCTCAACGCCCTCGAGCCGCCCGACGCGGTAGTAGCGGCGGGTCATCGCCTCCAGCAGCTGCTCGCGCAGCCTCGGGCTCGCGTCGTCGATCCGCTGGAACACGCGGGGAGCCAGGGGTTGCGGGCAGTCGACCAAAGCCTGGACGTGCTCCTCACCAGCGTCGTCGGGTCGTGCCACGAGCGCGGCGATGTGCTCGTCGGCGGCGGAGTAGATGTCCTGTCGGCCCTCTTCGATCAGCGGCTGGTCGCAGCACCGCCACCGCACCTCGCGGGCGAGCTCGGCCAGACCTGGCTCGGTCGCGGCCAGCGCCGCCTCCAGCCGGTCGAGTACCTCGCGCAGCTCGCCGTTCTCGGTCGGGCGCTCGCCGGCATCTTCGAGGTGGCGCTCCAGCACCGCCCGGATCGCACGGCTGGCGGTGCCCGAGCGCTGACGCGACAGAAACAGCCGGTAGCAGGCGGCTTCGAGGGCGGCGGTGCGCTCCAGGCCCTCGACCCCGTAGTGGCGCAGCGCGCGCTCGAGCCCGGCCACGAACCGCTCGGGCAGGCCCTCGGCGGCGGGATCGAGCGAGCGCAGGAACGCGTGCAGATTCTGCTGGGGGCTGGGGGCATCGGTCCCGTGCGGACGGCTGACCGCGCGCAGATCGGCGTAGGCCTCGAGCAGCCGGCGCTCGCCGACGGGGTCGGCTGGAGCGTCGACGAACTCGTCGACCGTGCGGCGCGCCTCCGAGTCCGGTACGTCGTAGCCGAGCAGCAGCCATTCGAGCCGATCGAGCGCGCTCGGCTCGCGCTCGCCGCTGATCTCGGGCGGGTCGAACCCAAGTCGCTCGCCCTCGTCGCCGTCGTCCTGATCGTCCAACGGCTCAATCTGGAGCAACGGTCGCCCGGACGGGACGTGGGTGTTGGCCGATACCAGTACCTCGCGCACGCGGCCGTGAACCGGCGCGGTGAGCGAGGACTCCATCTTCATGCTCTCGGTGACCGCAACCACGTCGCCGACCTGCACCTCGTCGCCGGCGGACACCGGGATCGCGACCACGACGCCGGGGCTGGGACAGCGGATCAGCCCGCCCTCGTCGCGCGAGATCCGGTGCGGGACGCCGTCGACCTCGACCAGCAGGTCGGCGTCCTGCAACGCGGTCAGCGTTCGGTAGTCGCCGGCGCCGAACGAGATCAGCCGCTCGTGCTCGGACACCCGTTCGAGCTCGGCCTCGATCCGGCTGCCGTCCACCTCGAGCACGTAGCGTTGCGGCCCGACCTGCGACACCGCGAACCGATAGCTCGCGCCCTGATAGCGCAGGTCGACGGTCCGCCGGACCTCCGCCGAGGCCTCGGGCCGCCCGCGCCGGGCGAACGCATAGAAACGGCCGCGCTCGGTGGCGGTGGCGTCGTCGCACAGCTCGATCGCCGCGCGGACCAGGGCGACGTCGGCGTGGCGTTTGGACTGGACCTCGCCCTGGACCTGGAGGCGATCCAGCCAGCCGGTGTCGACCTCGCCGTCGCGGAGCTCGGGGCGGCCGAGCAGCTCGAGCAGGAACCCCTGGTTGGTCGTGCCCTCCTCGATCACCACCATCGTGTCGGCGATCGCCCGGCGCAGGCGCGCGATCGCCTCCGCGCGGGTACGGCCGTGGGCGATGATCTTGGCGATCATCGAGTCGAACTCAGACGGCACCAGGTCGCCCTCGGCAAAGCCGCTGTCAACGCGGATCCCGGGGCCACCGGGCAGCCGCAGCAACGTGATCCTTCCGGGCGTGGGCGCGAACGCGAGTCCCGGATCCTCGGCGTTCAGGCGGGCCTCGATCGCGTGTCCCGTGGGAGGCGGCGGCTCACCCTCGAGGTGTCCGCCGGCGGCGACGTGGAGCTGGAGCTTGACCAGGTCGACCCCGGTCACCATCTCGGTCACGGGGTGCTCCACCTGAAGCCGGGTGTTGACCTCCATGAATGAGAACTTGTCCTCGGACGGCTCGTACAGGAACTCGACGGTGGCGGCGCCGCGGTAGCCGGCCAGCTTGGCCAGCCGGGCCGCGGACTCGGCCAGCTCGCGCTCCTGCTCGGCGGACAGCGCCGGGCTCGCGGACTCCTCGACGACCTTCTGATGACGTCGCTGGTAGCTGCAGTCGCGGACGCCGAGCGCCCACACGGTGCCATGGCCGTCGGCGATCAGCTGCACCTCGACGTGGCGGGCGGCGCCGACCAGGCTCTCCATCAGCACGCGCGGGTCGCCGAACGACTTCTCGGCCTCCTCGCGGGCGCGCTGGAACGCGTTCTCGAGCTCGTCGGCGTCGTCGACACGGCGCATGCCGCGGCCGCCGCCACCCGCGGCGGCCTTGATCATCACCGGGAACCCCAGCTGCTCTCCCTGGCGGATCGCGTCCTCGACGGTGTCGACCGCCTCGCCGCTCCAGGCCGCAACCGGCACGTTGGCCTGCTCGGCCAGCCGCTTGCCCTCGACCTTGTCGCCCAGCGCCCGCATCACGTCGGGATCGGGTCCGACGAACACGATCCCGAGTCGCTCGCACAGCTCGGCGAACTCGGGATGCTCGGCCACGAACCCCCAACCCACCCAGGCGGCGTCGGCGCGCGACTCGACCAGGGCGTGCTCTAGCGCCTCGTAATCGAGGTAGCCGCCGTCGAGCCCGTAGCGCTCGTCGGACTGGCGCACGAACAGCGCGTGGCGTTCGGCCGCGGTGTAGAGCGCGATGATCGTGATCGGGTCGTCGCGCTCCCAATTGAGCTCACGGACGGCGCGGATCGCCCGCATCGCGGCCTCGCCGCGGTTGACGATCGCCAGTCGGCGGAAGGGATGCTGCTCCATCAAGCGTTGGCGCTGGCCAGCGCCGGCTCGACCGACAGTGGGGCCCCCATCGCGTGAAAGCCTCCGTCGACGTGGATGATCTCGCCGGTGATCGCGCGCGACATGTCCGACAGCAGGAACAGGATCGCGTCTGCGACCGGGCCCGCGTCCTCGCCGTCCCAGCCGATCGGCGCCTGACGGGTCCACATCTCGGCGAGATCGTCGAACCCGGGGATCCCGCGCGCCGCGAGCGTCCCCAGCGGCCCGGCCGACACGAGGTTCACGCGCACACCGCGCGGGCCGAGGTCGCGGGCCAGGTAGCGCGAGGTGGCCTCGAGCGCCGCTTTGGCCACCCCCATCCAGTCGTAGACCGGCCACGCCACCGACGCGTCGAAGTCCATCCCGACGATGCTGGCGCCGTCCTCGGGGTACAGGTCGGCGAGCGCCACTCCCAGAGCCTTGAGCGAGAACGCGCTCGTCTGGAACGCCGTGATCGCGCTCTCAGGCGGCGTCGACAGGAACCGACCGCCGAGCGCATCCTCGGGCGCGAACGCAATCGCGTGCAGCACGCCGTCGACCCGGCCCCAGCGCTGCTGGAGCTCACCGGCGACGGCCTCGAGGTCGTTGGGGTTATTGACGTCGAGCTCGAGCACGTCGACGGTCTCGGGCAGGCTCTTGGCGGCCCGCTCGGTCAGGCGCCGGGCGCGGCCAAAACTCGTCAGCACGACCTCGGCGCCGGCCTCCTGGGCGCGGCGGGCAGCCTCCCACGCGATCGAGTCGCGCGTGATCACGCCGGTCAGCAGCAGTTTCTTGTTCTTCAGCAACTAGCTCACCTCCACGCAGAGCACCACGTTGTGGCCGCCGAAGCCGAACGCGTTGCTCAGCGCGACCACCGGTCCTCCGTTGACATCCAACGGCTTGGCCTTGCCGGGCACGTAGTCGAGGTCCATGCCCTCCTCCTGCTCTTCCCACGCCAGCGTGGGCGGCGCGATCCGCTCGCGCAGCGCGAGGATCGTCGCCGTCACCTCGACCGCTCCCGAGGCTCCCAGCAGGTGGCCGATCGCGGACTTGGTCGACGACACCGGCACGTTGGCCGCGTGGTCGCCGAGGGCTTGCTTGATCGCCTTGGTCTCGGCGCGGTCGTTGAGCGGCGTCGAGGTGCCGTGGGCGTTGATGTAGTTGACGTCCTCGGGCTTGATCCCCGAGTCCTCCAGCGCGCGGCGGATCGCCGCGGCGGCGCCCGCGCCCTCGGGGTGCGGCGCGGTCAGGTGGTGCGCGTCCGAAGTGGCGCCGAAGCCGCGCACGGTGGCCAGCACCTCGGCACCGCGCTCGGCCGCCTTCTCGGCGTCCTCGAGCACCAGCACCGCCCCGCCCTCGCCCATCACGAACCCGTCGCGGCGGGCGTCGAACGGGCGCGAGATCCCGGTCGGCGACACCGCATCCAAGCGCGCGAACGCAGCCTTGGACAGCGGCGTCAGCGCGGCCTCGGAGCCGCCGGTGATGACGGCGTCGGCGTCGCCGTACTGGATCATCCGGGTGGCCTGGGCGATCGCGTGGGCGCCGGCCGAACACGCCGACACGGTCCCGAACGAGTCGCCGAGGATGCCGTAGCGCATCGCCAGCATGCCGGGGGCGGCGTTGGACATCATCAGCGGCACCGACAGCGGCGGCACCTTGCGCTCGCCCTGCTCGATCAGGATCGTCTTGCTGTTCTCGAGCGTGCCGATGCCGCCGATCCCGGTGCCGTACACGCACCCGATCCGCGCCGGGTCATACGGCAGCTCGCCGCGCTCCCATCCGGCACCGGCGAGGGCCTCGTCCCCGGCAACCATCGCGAACTGGGCGAAGCGGTCCGCGCGACGGGCCTCCTTCACCGACAGGTGGTCGGTGGGGTCGAACTCGTCGGCGGTCCCTTCGCCGTTCTCGATGCCAGACGTGCCGTCGCGCCATCGCTCGTACAGCGTCTGGGCGCCGACGCCCAGCGGGCTGACGGCGCCGATTCCGGTGACGACTACTTCGCGCTTCATCCGCCCTTCTTCACCACCAGGTCGACCGCGTCGCCGATCGTGTTGATGTTGCGGGCGTCCTCGCCCTTGATCGTGACGCCGTACTCCTCCTCGATGATCTGCGAGATCTCGGTGAGGTCCAACGAGTCGACGTCGAGCTCCTCGAACGTCGAGTTGCGCGAGATGTCGCTCTGCTCGACGCCGAACTGCGGCAACGCGTCGGTGATCGTCTTCTCTACGGCTTCGGGTGTGATCGTGGTGGGCATCTGAATGCTCCTCCTTGGTTCTCTTTTCTTGGTTGCTCGGAAGTGCTCGTCTTGCTTACTCGGGAAGGTCCCATTGGACCGTGCCGGCGCCCCACGTGAACCCGGCGCCGATCGCGGCCAGCAGCAGCCGCTGGCCGGGGCGCAGCCGGCCGTCCTCGCGCAGCAGCGCCAGCGTCAGCGGGATCGACGCGGCAGACGTGTTGCCGGTTTCGCCGATGTAGTCGGCGACCTTGTCGGTGGGCAGGTCGAGGCGCTCCCCAACCGCCCGCAGGATCCGCGCGTTGGCCTGGTGATAGATGAACAGGTCGATCTCGTCCAGCTGCAGCCCGGCGCGCTCGATCGCGGCGAGCGTGCACTCGGTGAGGCGCTTGACCGCGGTCTGGAACGTCTCGTGGCCCTCGACGCGCAGCAACCGCTCCTCGTGACTGCAGGTGATCACGTCGGCCAGACCGCCGTCGGCGGCCAGCACGACCGGACCGATCGATCCTCCTCCGTCGCAGCCGAGTACGACCGCTCCAGCGCCGTCGCCCCACAGGGCCGCGGTCTTACGGTCGTCGTAGTTGGCCAATCGGGTGAGCACCTCCGAGCCGATCAGCAGCACCTTGTCGACGCGCCCGACCTCGAGCATTCCGGCGGCCAGCGCCAGCCCGCTCAGCCAGCCGCTGCAGGCGGCGCCCACGTCGACGGCGCCGGCGTGATGGGCGCCGAGGCCGAAGGCGACCTGCGGCGCGGCGCTGGGGGTCATCTCGTCCTGGCTGAGGCTCGCCACCAGGACCAGATCGATCTCGGCGGGGTCTACGTCAGCGTCTTCCAGCGCCTGGCGGCCCGCACGGATCGCCAGATCGGTGACGCCCTGGCCAGGCGCGACCCGGCGGCGCTGGCGGATCCCGGTGCGCTTGACGATCCACTCGTCGTCGACGCCGATTCGTTCGCCGATCTCGGCGTTGGAGACGATGTGATCCGGCAGGTAGTGGCCCAAGCCGAGCACCGAGGCGGTGCGGGGCGGAGCGGCGGGATCGCCGGTTTCGGTCGTGGAGTAGGTCAGAGAATCCATCGCTACCAGTGAGTTGACCGGGATCGAGGCCGAATGCACAGGTAGTCGGTGCGTTTCCCCCCGCTCGGGGGGTGGCCGGACGGGTTTTGTGCTATCAGCCGGAATTCCGGGCCTGAACGGGTGGTACCCGGCCGGGCTCTCTCCTATGCCCTGGGCTCTTGGGTCGTGGCCGGCACTCGGCGCCTGCCTAACGTCCCATTCGAGGCTTTATGAAGGAAGCGTGGGACGTAAGTCACGCCCCACGTGGTCAACGTCCCGCGGTCGGGGCGAAAGCCCTCGAACGGGACGTTGAGCAGCTAGAAGTAGTCCTGGATCTGCGCGGACCAGTGGGCCTGGTCGGATCCGGGCGTGATCGTGACCTGGTAGGTCCCAGGCCCCGAGGGATCGAACGTCCACACCCGGTTGGCCCCGTCATCGAGCGAGAAACCGTGCGGATCAGCGCCGCCGCTGAGGCTGGCGATGTGCGCGTCGGGGCCCGAGCAGATAAACAGAAGCTGGCAGGTGCCCGTGTAGCCCATGCTGTAGACGATCCGCCACCGGTTGCCGTGGATCTTGAACGGCACCGACCGGCCGGCGTCCGTACCGCTGAACGACGTCACCGTCTTCCACTGGGGCGTCTCGGCGACCGACAGCTTGACCGTCGAGCCAGGGGCGAGGCTCGTCCCCGACGCCGGGTCCTGCTTGATCACCGTGCCCGGGGTCTTGCCGGGGGCCGGCACCGCGACGGTCGTGTAGTGAAGCCCAAGGCTGCCGAGCACGGTGGCGGCGGCGCCGGTGGACTCGCCCGCCACCTGCGGGACCTTCACCGGCGGCGGCCCGCCGCTGAGCGTCACCCGCACCGTCGAGCCCTTGTCGACCTTCAACCCGGCCCTCGGCGCCTGCGCGATCACGGTGCCGTTCGGCCGGGAGCTGAACCGCGAGCTGAACCTCGGTTGCAGGCCCACCCGCTTGGCCTTGGTCGTGACCGCGGCCTTGGACAGGTTGGTCAGCCGCGGAACACGAACGCTCGCGCCGTGGCGGCTGGTCAGCACCACGGTCAAGATCATGCCGCCCAGCAGCGCCAGCACCAGCGCGAACAGGCCGGCGGTGCGGCGGCGGCCGGACGGATTGGAGTTACGCCGCTGGCCGCGGCGGGGCGCGACGCGGGTCGGCGGCGCCGCACCGCCCGCCCGGGCGCGACGACCCGACCCGCCGGCCTCGGGGGTTGGCACCCCCGCCGGCAGCACTCGCGTGGCCGCCGAATGCCGGGTCGCTCCTGCACGGGCGGTCGAGCGGGCGTCCCCGGCGCGGGCGGTCGGGCGAGCGGTCGAGCGGGCATCGGATCCGGTGGTCGAGCGGGCATCCGATCCGGTGGTCGCTCCAGCGCCAGCGGCACCCCCACTCCCGCGCCGCAATGACCGTCGCGCCGGAGGCGGCGCCAGGGTGGCGGTCCCTCCGCGCGACGGCGTCGGGTCAAACAGCGACCGGCCCGCGCGGGGCGCGGTGTCGGACCGCTCGTCGCCGGCCTGAGCGAGCGCAACCGCCATCATCCGACCGTCCTCGTAGCGGTCGGCCGGGTTCTTCGACAGCGCGCGCTCGACGATCAGCTCCAGCGAAGCCGGGACCTCGGGTCCGAGCGGCGGCGGCTCATCGCCCACGTGGCTGAGCGCCAGCTCCGCGACGGTCCTCCCCGTGAACGGCGGCGCGCCGGAGAGCATCTCGTACAGCACAACTCCGACGCTGTACACGTCGGTGGCCGGGGTCGACGGCCTGCCCTGCGCCTGTTCGGGCGCCATGTAGCGGGGCGTGCCGACGACCGTGGCGGTGCCCGCGTCGGTGCTCCCTTCGGCCAGCAGCGCGACCCCGAAGTCGCCGACCTTGACCCGGCCGTCGTCGGAGATCAGCACGTTTCCCGGCTTGACGTCGCGGTGCACGACGCTCTGGGCGTGCGCCTTTGCCAGCGCCCGGCACAGCTGCTCGGCGATCGCGCACGCCTCCCACGGAGGCAGCGCCCCGCCACGGAGGCGATCGGCGAGGCTCTCGCCGTCGACCAGCTCGGCCACGTAGTACAGGCCCTCGGCGGCCTGGCCGACGTCGAAGATCTGGACGATCCCGGGATCGTTGACGCGGGCCAGCAGCTGCGCCTCGCGCTCGAAGTTCAGCGCCCAGTCGGGATCTTCGGCCCACCAGGGCTTGATCACCTTGACCGCAACCGGCCGTGCCAGCCTTCGGTCCAGGCCCCGATACACCCGCCCGAACGCGCCCTCGCCGATCAGCTCGTGGAGCTCATAGCGGCCGTCGAGGGCGCAGCCGGATAGGTCGGGGGCATGTGGCATCGGTTTCCGGATAATGCCAGGCATGTACAGGCTCCTGGCAGCGTTTCCCGCTCGCGGTGGCGCTAGATCCCTGCTCCGCGATGGATAGGCGCCCACTCGGCACCTCGCAGCTAAGCGTATCGCGCTTATCGCTCGGATCCTGGCGGACATTCGAGCGGATCTCGCGCGACGACGGTCTCGCGGTCATGCGGGCCGCCCGCGAGCACGACATCAACTTCCTCGATGACGCCCGCTACAACGACGACACCGGCAAGGCGCCGCTGCCCACCGGCTACTCCGAGGTCCTGTTCGGCGAGCTGTTCCGCGGCGCCGGCTGGGACCGCTCCGACACGGTGGTCTCGAACAAGCTGTGGTGGGAGTTCTGGCCCGACGAGGACGCCGCCGCCGAGCTCGACGGGTCGCTGAGCCGGATGCGCTTTGACTACGTCGATCTGATCTACGCCAACCCGCCGCCCGACGGGCTCCCGGTGCCAGAGATGGTCACTCAGGTCGGGCGTCTGCTCGAGGCCGGCAAGGCGCGGGCGTGGTCGATCGTCAACTGGGAGGCCGGACAGTTCGCCGAGGCGATCCGGGCCGCACGCGAGCAGGGCGTCCCGCAACCGTGCGCCGCGCAGCTGCCCTACAGCCTGGTCAACCGAGACTGGGTCGAGAGCCCCGAGATGACCGCCGCCCTTGAGTCCTCGGGCGCCGGCGTGGTGGCCTCGTTCGTGATGGCGGGCGGGGTGCTCACCGGCAAGTACGACGCCGGGCGCAGCGGGCGCGCCACCGCCGAGCTCGACTCGCCCCACCTCGCGCCGGCCCGCGAGCGTGGCCGGGCTTTGCGGGCGCTTGCCGACGAGACCGGCTCGGCGCCGTCGGCGCTGGCCATCGCGTTCGCGCTCGCCAACCCGCCGATCACGACGGTTCTGTTCGGCGCCACCTCGCCCGCCCAGATCGACGAGAACGTCACCGCGCTCGACGTCGACGCGGCGACCACGGCGCGCCTGCTGGCGCTGTGAACTGACACATCGAGGCCGATTCTGGCTACGGACTTGCATCAAACCGGCTCGGGCCCTTTTCACCACCCCCTCTGACCGCCAGACTGGCGACGATGAGCGACGCCGCGATCAAAGACCATCACGGCCGCTGCCCGCCCCCGCGCTGCCCGATCGGACTGCCGCAGCGCCCCTGTAAGTGCCTCGGCTACCACGAGCGCGAGTCCGCCCGGCTGCAGCTCAGGATCGTGATGGGCCGCGACGAGGGGATCTGCGATGCGATTGCCGAGGAGACCGACGAACGCGTGTACGTGCGCGTGATCCTCTGCTACGACGAGCGCGAGCAGAGCTCCAAGGTCGACTACGTCGACTGTCCGACCCACGTCTACCTGGAGCAGCCGCTGGGCGACCGAGTCGTGGTCGACGCCTTCACCGGGCTCGAGGTGCCGCTGCTCGCACCCGAACTCGGGTGAGCGGCCTAGCCGGTCTTGGCGACCCAGCGGTCCAGCAGGAATCGGGCGATCGAGATACCGGGCGGGAGCAGCAGACGCGGGTGGCGGCCATTCATCCCGTCGATCACCTCGTCGCGGGTGAACCACTGCACGTCGTCGAGTTCGTTGTCGGCCGTGCGCGGCTCCCCGCCGTCCGACAGCGCCTCGAACCCCAGCATCAGCGAGCTCGGGAACGGCCACGGCTGTGAGCTGACGAACCTGGGGTCGCGGGCGACGATCCCCGACTCCTCTTCGACCTCCCTGATCACCGCCTCCTCGGCGGCCTCGCCCGGGGCCACGAACCCGGCCAGAACGGAATAGCGCTTGCCGGGCCAGCCGGCGCGGTGACCAAGCAGCATCCGGCCGTCGTACTCGACGGTCATGATCACGACCGGATCGGTGCGCGGGAAGTGATGAGTCCTGCACTTCGGACAGCGCCGCAGGTAACCAGCCTCATGGATCGCCGTCGAGGCTCCGCAATTGGCGCAGAACCGATGACGACGGTGCCAGTTCAACACAGCCGTCAGATACGCGGCCAGGCCGGCCTCGCGATGCGAGAGCACTGAACCCGCGTCGCGCAGCGACGCGACCGCGCCGTGCGCGTCCAGCTCGACGCGGGTGCCCGGGCGCACCTGATCGAGGTCGACGGCGAACAACCCGGCCCCTTCCTCGAGCCCGAGCAGGATCGGCTCGCGCCGGGCCTCGGCGGTCAGTGGCACGCGCGCCAGCGCGGGCTCGTCGCCATTGGCGACCAGCACGCCGTCACGGCCGGCAGCGACCATCCGAGCCGCTGGATCCCCGAGCAGCGCAACCACCGTCTCGGGGTCTTCACGCTCGCTCATCGCGCGGTCGAGCGCCATCCCGGTGAACGTGGGCAGGTCGGGTGCGTAGTCGGAGATCGACATCGGGCCTCTCGTAAGCGTACGTCGGCGACCGGGAGACCGGTGCTAGGTTGAGGCTCATGTCCGCGGTAGGCGTCTCCTCGCCCCGTCGCGATTCAGAGCCGAAGGTCCGAGGAACCACCCGCTACGCCGCCGACGCCTCGATCCCCGGCCTGTTGCACGCGCGGCTTGTGCTCTCACACGAAGCGCACGCGATGATCAAGTCGATCCGGACCGAGGCCGCGCGTGCGATCCCGGGTGTGGTCGCCGTGCTGACGGCGGACGACCTGCCGATCAAGGGCAGCGGCAAGGGCCGTCTGTTCGAGCCCCTGGCCCGCGAGGAGGTCGTGTACGCGGGCCAGCCGGTTGCGCTCGTCGTCGCCGAGAGCGAGGCGCTCGCCGAGGACGGCGTCGAGCTCGTCGAGGTCGAGCTCGAGCCGCTCGAGCCGGTGCTCGACCTGGAAGCCGCGACCCTGCCCGATGCGCCCCTGGCCCGCGTCAAGGTCCGCGAGCTCGAGGGTGGATCCGATCTTGGTGACGCCCACGCGTCGGTCGCCGCCGGCGGGATCGGCGACCAGGAGGACCTGTCCGACAACGTGCTCGACACGGCCCAGCTGGCCAACGGCGACGTCGACGCGGCGCTGGCCGCCAGCCACGTCCGCGTCCAGGGCCGCCTGACCACGCCCTGGATGTATCAGGGCTATATCGAGCCCCAGTCCGCGGTCGCATGGCTCGAGCCCGACGGCGAACTCGTCGTCCGCAGCTCGACCCAGGCTCCGTTCGGTACCCGCGACTCGCTGGCCAACCTGTTTGGGCTCTCGGTCGAGCGGATCCGGATCCGTAGCGCGCCCCTGGGAGGCGCGTTCGGCGGCAAGATGATGATCATCGAGCCCCTGGTGGCCTCGGCGGCGCTGGCGTTGCGCCGCCCGGTTGCGCTGTCGATGACCCGCAGCGAGGACATGGCGGCGAGCAACCCAGCGGGCGCGGAGATCCTGTCGCTCGAGATCGGCGCCGACGCCGACGGCAACCTCACCGGGATCCGCTCACGAGTGCTCATCGACCGAGGCGCCACCGACGACTTCGGGGTCGAATCGATCGCTTCGCTCCTGGCCTGCGGCCCCTACCGCTGGCGGGCGCACGAGCTGACATCGCTCGGCGTCTCCACCAACCGGGTGACGTTCGGCGCCTACCGGGCGCCCACTGCGCCGCCGGCCGCGTTCGCGGTCGAGTCGCTGATCGACGAGCTGGCCCGTCGGCTGGAGATGGATCCACTCGAGCTGCGGCTGCGCAACGTTGTCGACGAGGGCGATCCCAACCCGGCCGGGCTCAAGTTCCCGATCTTCGGCGCGCGCCAGTGCCTCGAGCGGCTGCGCGACCACTCGCTGTGGGGCCAGCGTGACCAGGTCTCAGACGGCGAGGGGATCGGCGTCGCGGTCGGATGGTGGCCCGGGGGCTACGAACCCGCGGCGGCGGCGTGCCGCCTGGATGCCGACGGCAGCCTGACCGTGATCACCGGCGCCGCCGACATGAGTGGCGTCGAAACCGGGTTCGCCACGATCGCCGCCGAGGCGTTCGGCGTGGACCCGTCGAAGATCCGGGTGGTCAACGCCGACACGTCGAGCGCTCCCTACGCCGGCACCAGCGGCGGCAGCAAGGTCACCTACACGGTCGGCCGCGCCGTCGAGCGCGCCGCCACCGAGGCCCGCGAGCGGCTGCTCGAGGTCGCTGCCGACGAGCTCGAGATCGCGCCCGAGGACCTCGAGATCGTCAACGGCTCGGTGCAGCCCGCGGGCGTGCCCGCGAAGGCGATCGCGATCCAGGAGCTGGCCTCGAAGATCCTCAGCTTCGGCAGCCCCTACCCGCCGGTCGAGGGTCACGGCCGCGTCGCGCTGCCCCAGGCCCCCCAGTCGGCCGCTCACCTCTCCCACGTCCGCGTCGACGCGGACACCGGCGCGGTGACGGTTCTCGGCCACGTGGTCGCGCAGGATGTCGGGCGCGCGCTGAACCCGGCGCTGGTCGAGGGCCAGATGCGGGGCGGCACCACCCAGGGACTCGGCTGGGCGCTGTTCGAAGAGCTCGTCCATGACAGCCACGGCCAGCTGACCACGGGCACGTTCGTCGACTACGCGATGCCGACGGCCTCGAACGTTCCCTTGATCGACACCGAGATCGTCGAGGTCCCGGTGCCCGAGGGGCCCTACGGCGCCAAGGGCGTGGGTGAGGCTCCGGTGGTCGGCGTGCCCGGCGCGGTTGCGAACGCGATCGCCGCCGCGACCGGTGGGGTCAGGCTCTGGCAGCTGCCGATGACGCCCGAGCGGGTGTGGCGAGCGATGAACGGCAACGGCAACCGCGCTCGATAGCTCAGCGACAACCCGTGGCATACGGGCGGCCGGTGTCGAGCCTTGCCCACTCAGCGCGAGTGAGGTTGCGGCCCGCCACGGCGCAGGCGTGCTGCATCCATGCCGCCACGGACATCGGCCACGTGAAGCCGTTGCCTTGGAGCCGCGCTCGGTGGTGAGTGACGAGCCCTCCTGCGTGAGGGTCGACGTGAACCACACCTTGACGAGGCCGTCGTGATCGCCGGAAGTGGCGAGGCGCCGACCGGTGCGATCAAACGCGACCGCGGTGACAGCTGCCGCAGATACGAACACTGGGGCACCGAGCGGCTTGCCCGTTGCCGCGTTCCACAGCTGGACGTTGCCGGCGCGAGTGCCGATCGCCAACGTCCCGTCGGGCGCGAACGCAAGCGAGCTCGCGACCGCGCTGGGGACCAACGCATGCCGGAGGCGACCGGTCCGGGGATCCAGCAGCCAGACGCTTCCGTCGGGACGGCTCACCGCCAGCAAATGCCCCCGCTGCGCGAAGACGAGCTGGCCGACCACCCCGGGCGCGCCCAGACCGAGGTCGCGCGGCGGGGCGGTTGGAGTCCCGGTGTGGACTCCCCATACGCCGAGCCGTCCGAGCGGCACCGCGGGAATCCCGGGCGCAGATTGAGTCTTGTTGTAGTCCGTCGCGGCGACGAGCTTGCCGTCGGGAGAAAACGCGGCCGCTTCGACTACATCGGGGAGACCGACGAGCGGCCCCAGACCCGACAGGGTTCGCTGTAAGCGCGGCGACCCCGCGACGCTCCACAATTGCAGCAGGCCCGAAGGGCCGCCAACGACAAGTTGGGTGCCTGTCGGTGACCATGCGAGCGTGGTCACGTCGGTCCCTGGAGAGACCGTGAACGACGCCAGCCGGTGCAGCGACGTTGCCGAGAACACCGCGACCCGCGCCGGCGCGATGCGCGCGGCGAACTTTGAACCGTCCGGCGACACCGCCAGCGGCGGACCGGAGGACGGAACTTGCCCGCAGCAGTGAAACGGCCGGCCCAGCATGATGCGCCGTGCGAACGAGTCCCCGCCGGTGAGATCCCAGGTGAGGATCGCGCCGCTGGCCCTCGAAGTCGTATACAGCCGCGCGCCGTTCCGACCGAGGGCGCCGGCATCGGTCCCGCCCGCTGGTCCTGCGAGAACGCTGACAGGGGCCGCGGCGGCTGGGTCCCACACGATCACGGTGCCGTCGTCGCCGAACGTGACCGGGCGCCTTCCGTCTGCGGCGTAGGCCGTGCCGTCGACCGAACCGTTGTGCTCGACGGTGGCGCGGCGCAGCCTGCCGGTTGAGACGTCGACGAACGAGACGGTGCCATTCGCCGAGCCGATGATGCCCGTTCGGCCGTCCGGACTCAGCGCTGCCGCCGACGGTGACGCCGGGGCGGGATCGATGGAGACCGAGCGCAGCCGGCGCATCGACCCGGCGTCAAAACGGTTGATCTCGTTAGCGGACACGGTGACCAGTCGCGTCCCGGCGTCGACCAGCCGCACCGCGAGCAGAGGCCCGGAACCGACCGCTGCCGGGGCCAGAGTCCGCCCGCTCGGCAGCGACCAGCGGTCGATGTACGCCTCCCCGGGCTCGCCGGCGGAGTCGAGCCGCCAGTATGGGTAGTAGACGGTGCGCCGGTCGGTTGCGATCTGAATCCCGCCGCCGACGACGTTGGCCGTCTGCTGTTCCTCGAATGACGCGGGGTAGTTCAGTCTGGCGGTGAGCGCCAGCGTGTGTGCGTCGCGGACGGCCAGGTACTCGCCGTTGGCGTCTGCCGCGGGGTACACGATCTGCGAGCCGTCGGGCGAGTATGCGGCCGCCTCACCGCTCGAGGTCACAAGATCCCGTAGCAGGGTGCCCAGCGGAGCGTGAGTGCGAACGTGGTAAAGCCTCAGGCCGTTGACGGTGCTGACCGCGAGCACCCGGCCGTCAGGGCTCACCACGGGGTCGAACGCGGCGTCACCAGGCACGCTGAGCGTGCCGGTCACGGCCGGGCTGCGCAGAATCGTGCTCAGCAGCGAACTCTCGGTCTGCGCCGAGGGATCAAGGTTGACGGCTTCGCGCGCGAGCAGCATCGCCCGATCGATCCGAGGCTCGTTGACCGCTTCGACGCCGAGCTGGCGAGCCAGCGCGATGCGCGCTGCAGTCGACGCATGCCGTTTCTGGGACAGCGCCACGAGTCCCGCGACCAGCGAGGCGACAGCCAGCAGCGCCATCGCCACGAGCAGCGTCCGCAGACGCCGAGCCTGGCGCCCGGCATGACGGCGACCTGCATCCAGGAACCGGCGTTCGCCGGACGTCATTTCCTCGGCGTGTGCGGCCGCCCACTCGAGCGCTCCGGTGAGCCTCGCGCCGCGATAGAGATCGCTCGAGTCACGGCCCCCCGACTCCCACTCTCGGGCGCCCGCCGTCAGGTGCGCGTGTAACCGCCGGCCCTCTCGATCCTCCTCCAGCCAGGCCCGGTAGCGCGGCCACTCCCTGAACAGCGACTCGTGACAGACCTCCACCGATCCCTCGCTCACGGTCAGCAGGCGGTCGTCGGTCAGCGCGGATACCACTGCGCCGGCTTCCGCCGTCGGCGCCACGTCGGCGAGTGGCAGACGCCGCCGAGTGGGCGACTCACTCTCTCCGCCCGCGAGCCTCAGCAGGATTCGCTTCGCGATCGCCTGGTCGCCGTCGGGCAGCCGTCCGTAGGCATCCTCCGCCAGGCGGGCAACGGCTCCCTGGACCCCGCCGGTGCTGCGATAGCTGGCAACCCGCAGCACGCCCCCGTCCCGCACGCGCCACAGTTGAAGCAGGGCCGTCGAGAGCAGCGGCAAGCCACCCGGCTCGCCTTCCACGTCATCCACGAGCGCCTGCACCAGCCCAGGCTCGATGCCCAGCCCGGCGCGCGCCGCCGGCCGCTCGATCGCTCGCTCGAGCTCGTCGTGGTTCATCGGGCCGATCAGCGCGTGGTTGTTACTGAAGCACCCAGCGAAGCGCGCGTGTGACGCCAGCCCCCCGTAAAAATCCGCCCGCAGCGAAACGAACACGAGCGCACGCCGTTGGGGATCACCGGCCGCCCGGACCAGGCATTCGAGGAACGCATCCCGTTCCTGCTGGTCCCGGCACACGGTGAACACCTCTTCGAGCTGGTCGACCGCGACCACGAGCCGTTCGCCGGGAGCGAGACCTGCCAGCGTCGCGTCGATCTCCTCTCCGCCCAGCGATCTCGTCAGCTCAGCGCACGGGTGATCGCCCGGGCGCATCAGCACCTGGCGCCAGCTGGCGCTGCCAGGGAGCCCCCCGCCACTCAGGGCGGCGAGCGTGCCGGCACACAGCAGCGAGGACTTGCCGATGCCGGAGGGGCCGACGATCCCGACCAGCGACCCCTCGGCGGCGCGGGCGACCAGATCGGCTACGGCAGCTTCTCTTCCACTGAAATAGTCCGCGTCAGAGCGGCCGAACGAGGCCAGGCCCTTGAACGGACAGACCTCCCCGTCGCGGACCTCCCGGAGCGAGGCGCTGACGTCGCCCGACGCGTCCAATGACGGATCATGCACCAGGATCGATCGCTCGAGCTCTTGGAGGCCTGGGCTTGGATCCAGCCCCAGCTCATCGCGTAGCCGGTCGCTCGTCCGGCGGTAGACCGAGAGCGCGTCGGCCTGCCGACCGGCCCGGTAGAGCGCGAGCATCAGCTGTGCAGTCAGACGCTCAAGAAGCGGGTTGTCGTCGAGTAACGACTCGAGCTCTGCGACCAGCTCGGTGCCCCTGCCGAGCGCCAGGTCCGCGTCGATCCGCTCCATTGACGCGACCAATCGCAGCTCCTCCAGGCGGCGAATCTCCGCCTGAAAGCAATCCAGGTGGGCCAGGTCGGCTAACGGCGGGCCGCGCCACAGCGCGAGTCCGGCGCGCAGGCGCTTGCACGATAGCTCGGCGTCGCCGGCTCCGAGCAGCCCCGTCCCCTCTCGAAGCAGTGGTTCGAACATCGCAGCATCCAGCTGCTCCGGTGCGATCTCGAGGACGTAGCCGCCCGGGTGGGTGTGCAGGACGCCGTCGTCGTCGCTGCTGGCCTCCAGCGCCCGTCGGAGCCGCGACACCCCGACGTGCACGGCGTTGCCGGCGGTGTCCCGTCGCTGCTCTCCGAACAGCTGCTCCGCCAGCCGATCGACCGTCACCAGCTCGTTGGCGTGCATCAGCAACAGCGCCAGCAGCGCTCGCTGACGCTCGCCGCCCAAGCGAACGTGCTCGTCGGCGCGCGCGGCCTCAAGGGGTCCGAGAACCCCGAATCGCAACCGCCCCGCGGTATCGCGCCCCATCAGGCTGGGATTATCCCGAGCCCTCCGGTCCCGCGCAACCGTTGTCAGGCAGCCTGTAAGCCAACTGTCAGCTGGCTGTAACGGAGTCCTCGGATGCTCCTGGCATCGGATCGCACCAGGCGGTCCACGACGAGGGGGTACCTCATGAACTACATCCGTATGCACCGTCGGACGATCGGCACCGCTGCCGGCGTGCTCGCAATCGCGGCCATCGCCGTACCCGTGGCGTCTGCGCGGCCCAACCTCGAGCCACTGCCTACCGTCCATGTCAGCGCCACGACCGCCCACGCGACCGTGGTGAATCCAAACCCAGACCAGCAGGTCACGCAGACCGCAAACACCGCGACCGGAGTTCCGCCGGCTCTGGCTCGGTCACAGGCTTCGGAGATCGCGGCCATCGACCGGGCCAAGGCCAGGAGCCTGGCCAACAACGTGCCGCCGAATGGGCCCTACAGCACCGCGGCCCTGACCACGGCAGCCACTCCACTTGCGGCACCCACGCTCAAGGCGCCGGGCAACGGCTTTGACTGGGGTGATGCCGCGGTGGGTGCGGGGGTGGCCGCGGCCATCGGGCTCCTGATCGCCGCGGCGAGCGTTGCGGTGCGCCGCCGTACCGAACCGCGTCACCCGTAGCGACAGGCATGCAGGCGATCGAGGGCGGGCGACCGTTGCCCGCCCTCACGCCGGCCCGGGGTGGCGAACTCGAGGTCGCCTACGTGGCGATCGGAGGCGGCGCCGCCGTGCTGCCCCTGATCGTGTGCGCGATCAGAGCGCTAGGACGGCGCCTGGGTTCAGGAGGTTCGCAGGATCGAGCGCGCGCTTGATCGCCCGCATCGCCGCGACCTCGCCGGCGCCGCGGGCCCGCTCGAGCCACCGCGCCTTCGACACGCCGACGCCGTGCTCGGCGCTGATCGTGCCTCCGCACTCGAGCACGAGCTCGAGCACCGCGTCGTCCGCTCGCGCGTCCTCGGGCTCGGCGCCGAGCACGTTGACGTGGACGTTGCCGTCGCCGAGGTGGCCGAACAGGATCGCGCGCTCGGCGCCGGCACGCTGCACGACGCCGGGTACCTCGCCCAGGAACCGATCGAGCTGCGCCAGCGGCACGCCGACATCGAGCTTGTGCGGGATCCCCGCGGCGTTGATCGCCTCCGCGTGCGCTTCGCGCAGCTGCCACAGCCCAGCGCGGCCGGCGGTGTCGTCGGCGATGAGCGCATCCTCGATCCCGGCCTGTCCGAGCGCCTCGGCGAGCTCATCGGTCGGGTCTGACTGGGCTGCGCACTCGGTGATCACGTAGAACGGGGCGCGTCCGGGGACCGGGGACTCGCGCCGCAGGTAGTCGAGCACCAGCTGGAGTCCGTCGTCGACGAAGAAGTCGCAGCTCTCGAGCGACGGCGCATTGGCGCGCAGCGAGGCCAGCAGCTCCGCGGCCGCGGCGGCTGACGGCAGCGCCACCAGCGCTGCCACGCGCGATCGCAACGGCGGCGACAGCTTCCAGCGCACACGGGTGATGACTCCCAGCGTCCCCTCCGACCCGACCAGCAGCGCCGGCAGGTCGTAGCCGGCGTTGTCCTTGGTCAGTCCCGACAGCCGGGAGACAACCGTGCCGTCGGCCAGCACCGCCTCGAGGCCCGCGACATGAGCCCGGGCGGTGCCGTGCCGCAGCGCCGCGGGCACCGCCGGCGTCGCACGCGACGACGCCGCCGATCGTGCAGGAGTCGCGGGCGCCGAAGTCGAGCGTTGCGTCGAGCCCGGCAGCGCGCGCGAGCGCCTGGAGCGCCGCCAGCGTGATGCCCGCGCCGACCGTCACCTGCCCGATCGCTGGATCGACCTCGCCGACGTCGGTCAGGCGCCGCAGCGACAGCAGCACCTCGTGGTCGCGCGGCACGCCGGCGCCGACCAGGCCGGTGTTGCCGCCCTGCGGGACGATCGGCGACGCCGTGGCTCGCGCACGCGGCGAGCACGCCGGCCACCTCCTCGGTGTCGCCGGGGCGCACGACCAGCCGGGCGGTTCCCGAGTAGCGTCCGCTGAAGTCGTGCTCATATGAGGCCTTGAGGTCGGGGTCGCTCAGCACGTGCCGAGCGCCGACGACATCCGCCAGCGATTGCTCGAGGGTCATCTAGAGGACGGCGGGGCCGACGATCTGGCGACGCGTACAGGAGGAGAGACACCGATGGCTTCCGACCACGAGACGATCTTCACGATGGAGGCCACGCCGGTGAAGTTTGGCAGCAGAGCCTCCGACGACGCCGGCTGGGAGCTCAAGCGCCTCGGGGTCAGGCGGGCGATGCTCGTGACCGACCCGGGCGTCGCGGCGCTCGGCCACCCGGACCGGATCAAGGGTCTGATCGAGGCCGAGGGGATCGAGGTCGTGGTCTACGACCGCTCCCGCGTCGAGCCGACCGTCGAGTCCTTCCAGGACGCCGCCGACTTCGCCGTCGACCAGGAGGTCGACGGGTTCGTGTCGGTGGGCGGCGGCTCGAGCATGGACACCGCCAAGACCGCCAACCTCGTATCGACCCACCCGGCGCCGGTGATGGATTACGTCAACGCGCCCGTCGGCGAGGGCCGCAAGCCGCCGTCGCCACTGAAGCCACACCTGGCGATCCCGACCACCTCGGGGACCGGCTCCGAGGCGACCACGGTCGCGGTCCTCGACATCCCCGACCTCAAGGTCAAGAGTGGGATCTCGCACCGCTACCTGCGCGCCACCCAGGCGCTGGTCGATCCCGAACTGACCCGGTCGCTGCCATCCCAGGTGACGTCGTCGACGGGGCTCGACGTCGTCTGTCACGCGGCCGAGTCGTTTCTGGCCAGGCCGTTCGACGCCCGCGACCGGCCCGCCACGCCCGACGACCGGCCGCCGTATCAGGGATCGAATCCGATCGCCGACGTGTGGTCGGCGAAGGCGCTCGAACTCGGTGGCCGCTACCTGCGCCGCGCGGTCGCCGACGGCGACGACGTCGAGGCCCGTGGGTTCATGATGCTGGCCGCGACGATGGCCGGCGTCGGCTTCGGGTCGGCTGGAGTGCACATCCCGCACGCGTGCGCGTACCCGATCGCATCGGCCAAGCACGTCTACCAGCCACCGGGGTACCCGGATGACCACCCGTTCGTGCCTCACGGCCACTCGGTGATCGTCACCGCGCCCGCGGCGTTCCGGTTCACCTACGACGCGATGCCCGAGCGCCATCACCGCGTGGCCGAGCTGCTGGCGGCCGGGCCGATCGACGATCCCGGTCCCGACACGCTGCCCGAGGTTCTGCTGGCGCTGATGAAGGACGTCGATGCGCCAAACGGGGTGGCCGAGCTCGGCTATCGCGAGGACGACATCCCTCAGATCGTCGAGGGCGCGCTCAAGCAGCAGCGCCTATTGGCCGGTACCCCGAAGCCGGTGACCGCGGACGACCTGCGCCACATCGTCGCCGCGTCGATGAGCAACTGGTCATGACGCCGAGGCTTCACATGTTCGACGGCGGCAAGATCCAGTGCCATTTCGACGACATTCATCTGAACAAGGGGCTCGGCGAGAAGTACGAGATCCCCGTCCCGTGGTTCTTGGTCGAACACGATCGGGGGCTGGTGGTGATCGACGGCGGCATCGCCGCCGAGTGCGCGATCGATCCTGAGCAGCATTGGGAACGCACGGCCCGCCTGTTCTGGCCGGTGATCACGGCCGAGCAGGCCTGCGTACCGGCACTGAAGGCAGGCGGCTTTGACCCCGGCGACGTGCGATACGTCCTGCAGTCGCACCTGCACTCCGACCACACCGGGGCATTGGGCGCGATCGATCACTTCCCCAATGCCGAAGCAATCGTCACCCGCGCCGAGTACGAGTACGCGTTTGCGCCCGATTGGTTCGCCTCCGCCGGCTACATCTATAAGGACTTCGACAAGCCCGGCATCCGATGGTCGCTGCTGGAGGACAGCGAGGACGGCTACGACCTGTTCGGCGACGGCGTGATCCGCTGCTGGAGCACTCCCGGCCACTCTCCGGGTCACCAGTCGTTCGAGATCGCGTTGCCCAACTCGGGCACGATCCTGCTCACGGTCGACGCCGCGTACACCACCGCTCACTGGAACGAGAGAGCGCTCCCCGGAGTTCTCACCTCGGCGATCGAGGCGGTTCGCTCGGTGCGGAAGCTGCACCGGATTGCGGCGCGTTCAGACGCCACCGTGGTCACCGGTCACGACCCCGAGATGTGGCCGACGTTCCGCCACAGTCCGGATTCTTACGACTGACACTGCGCATTACCGGTCCGTAACAAGTCAGGGTGGCGGCGCGGTCCCGATGTACAGCGCGTTCACCAACAAGCCGAACTTCGCCCCGTACAACGTCAAGCCCAACCAGGTGCCGCTCACGCTGGGCGCCCCGGGGTTCCCGTCAACCCGGGCGAACCTGGCCAGGGAGAAGGCAAACGTGCCCACAAGTCAGCGCAAGGTCTACGACGCCTGGGAGGCATGGAGCCACCACCAGCGCTTCAACGGCGGCAAGGCGATCGAGGACTACGCCAAGCCGGCGCTGCTCAATCGGCTCGACTGGTACTCGGCGCACGGATGGAACCTCGCGTATCCCGGCGACGCCCGGATCTACCCGCCGTCCAGGTCCCCGGCCGCAACCTGCCGGCCGAGGATCTGGACGGCTAGCCACCGTTACCTGATCGTGGCGGCGCAGAATGCTCCGCCGTTCTTCTCGAAGTACTGCTGGTGGTAGTCCTCGGCGGCGTAGAACGGGCCCGCCGCGACGATCTCGGTCACGATCGGCCGGGCCACCGACGTCTGGCGCTCGTCGCGCGACGCGGTCGCGGCGCGCTCCTGCTCGGCGTCTGCGAAGAAGATCGCCGAGCGGTACTGGCTGCCGAAGTCCCAACCCTGGCGGTTCAGCGAGGTCGGGTCGTGGATCGCCCAGAACGTGTTCAGCAGCTCGTCGTAGCTGACCTTCTCGGGGTCAAACCAGACCTCGACCGACTCGGCGTGTCCGGTGGTACCGGAGCAGACCTGCTCGTAGCTGGGGTCGACTGTCGTACCGCCGGTATAGCCGACGGTCGTGTAGACGACGCCCTCGATCTCCCTGAACGACGCCTCGATGCCCCAGAAACAACCGGCGGCAAAGGTGGCAAGCTGCAGGCCCTCAAGCTCTCTGTTGGACACTTTCGTCCTTTCGTCTCGATGTTCGTGTCTAGATAGACCCGGGTCGAGGCGAAAACGGTTCAGGCTCGCGCCGGCGAACCGTGGGGAGGGTCTAGGCGTCCGCGCGGCGCGAGCGACGACGACCGCGGGGGCCGCCACGTTCCGGCGCGGCGCGCTGCGAGCCGCGACGAACAGCTCCGCGACCTCGGGCTCCATGTAGTAGTCGGTGCCGCCGTCGTCGCGCCCGGCCGTCGCGATTGGCAGCACCCGGTCGAGGTGGCGGCAGTAGCGCCCAGGCCACGCCAGGATCCCCGCAACGCCGTGCGAACCCTTTTCGAGTCCCAGGCGCTTGGCGATCGCCTCTCCACCGAAACGCTCGCCCGGCGACTCAGCTAGCAAATCGAACAGCTCGCGCGCCGGCGGCGCCAGCTTGGCGTACAGCCAGGCGGCCTGGTCGGCGTCGCTCGCCGACCAGGCTTGTGCCTCGCCGTGGCGGCGCGGCCCGCGTGGACCTCGCCGCTCGCGCCCCCATGTCGGGGGCGAGGCCCCAGGCTCGGCCGCCAGGAAGACCGCGAACCAGGCGTAGAACTCCGGCACGCGCTCCTCTGGAACCGCGACTGTGACCTGCTTGTCCCCCATCAGATCTCCGTGGTCTGCCCAGGCTGCTGGCCCGTGTCCTGCGCCTCGGTCGGCTCTCCGCGCTCGGCGCCCTCTGGGCGCTCGCCGCAGCGACGGCCGTGGTGACCGTGACGGCCATGGTGGGGCCTGCCGTGGCGGCCGCGGCGTCCCCTACCGGGACGGCCGGCCAGGAACCGTGCGAAGAACGCATGGAACTCGGCGACTCGATCCTCGGGAACGTCGACGGTGATCTGCTGGTGGTTGGGATTGGTTTGAGTTGAACTGGCTTCCACTTTTACCTCCTGTGGATTGCTTACGGTTGCAAGCATAGCACAAGTAAATACTTAAGTAAACGCTCTTCGCAAAAACTTCGCTCTGAGGGCCCGCCGACTGGGTCGATCGCTAGCGTGGGATGGGTGACCGTCGAGCTTGTTCCTGACCGGCCCAACGTCGAGCTGCGCCGCGACCGCGACGGCACGAGAGTCGTCGCGCTGGCGTTCCCCTACGACCGCGCGCTGGTCGACCTCGCGCGCTCGATTCCCCACCGCCGATTCGATTGGGACCGCCGCGAGTGGCTGGCGCCGGTCAGTGACTGGGCCGGGATGAAGGTGGCCGAGCTGCTCGAGCGCAACCCCGAGCTGACCACCGACGACGAGGCCCGGGAATGGCTGTCGGCGCTCAGGCTCCGATGGATCGGCCACGTGCGCACCATCCGCCACGACGGCCGCGGTTGGTTCGTGCTCGAAACGCTGGCCGGCCCGGTGCCCGACGAGCTGGCCGAGGTGGCGGTCGAGCACCACGGTCGCCTGCTGGTGCCGTTGACCGCCGAGGTCGGGCAGGTGATCCGCGAGCAGCAATCGGCGCGGCTGGACATCGCCGCCGAGCGCTGCCTGTCGATCATCGAGGCCGGTCTGGTCCCACCCCCGGCGAGGCTGGTGTGGTTTCGCGGAGTCGACGGCGAGCAGCTCCGACTCGAGGCGGTGTGGGACCCAGAGGTCGGCACGGCCTTCGCCCAGCTGCCGGGCAGCGAGGGCACCCGCGCGGTTCCGCTGGACCCGTGGCTGGCCGAGGAGCTCGACGCGTTCATCGCCCGCCATCACGTGCAGATCACCCAGCCGGCCGGCGAGGTGCTGGACCGGCTGCTGGAAGAGCGCCGGGCCGCCGCCGATGCCGTGCGCCGCTCGCGGGCGGACCACGCCGAGCCGATCGAGCCGGTCGCGTCGGCGCTGGGAGGTGAGCTGGCGCCGTTTCAGTGGGCCGGGGTGCGCTATGTGCTCGAGGCACGCCGGGCGTTCCTGGCCGACGAGCAGGGGCTCGGCAAAACCGTCGAGGCGCTCGCCGCGCTCGAGGCCGACGAGGCCTACCCCGCGGTGGTGGTGTGCCCGGCGTCGATGAAGCTCGGCTGGCAGCGCGAGGCCGGCAAGTGGCTCCCCCACCGCACGGTGGCGGTCGTCGACGGGCGCGGCGCGGTACCGCCGGGCGGCGACATCACGATCCTCAACTATGAGATCGTGGCCGCCCACCGCGAGTCGCTCGCGCGCCGGCGCCCGCGCGCGCTCGTCGTCGACGAATCTCATTACTGCAAGAACCCGCGGGCCAAGCGCACCCAGGCCGTCCGCCGGCTGGCCGGCGCCGTGCCGCCCGACGGGCTCCGGCTGGCGTTGACCGGCACGCCGGTGCTCAACCACGCCGAGGAGCTGATCGCCCAGCTGCGGGTGATCGACCGGCTCGGGGATTTCGGGTCAGGCGCCCGCTTTGCCCATCAGTTCCAGGGTCAGCTCAGCGAGGAGCGGCTGCACTGGCACCTGCGCCGGCGCTGCTTCGTGCGGCGACTCAAGTCCGAGGTGCTGCCACAGCTGCCCGCCAAGCGTCAGGTCGTGATCCCCGTGCGGTTGAGCAACGAGTCCGAATACCGGCTGGCCGAGCGCGACGTGATCGAGTGGCTGCGCACCCAGCCGCTCGACCTGTCCGAGCTCAATGCTCGGATCGCCGCAACCCTGCGCGCCGAGCGCCTCGCCCAGCTCGGGACGCTGCAGCGGCTGGCCGCCCGCGGCAAGCTCGCCGCCGGGCTGGCCTGGATCGACGACTTCCTGGCCTCCGGCGAGCCGCTGGTCGTGTTCGCCCGTCACGTCGAGGTCCAGCAGGCCGTGGTCGAGCGCTTCCCCGATGCCCTGCACCTGCTCGGCGGCGACTCGATCCGCGACCGCGATGCCGCGATCTCCGCGTTCCAGGATCCGGCCGGGCCGCAACTGATCGTGGGCGCGACCAGGGTTGCGGCGCAGGGCATCACGCTGACCCGCTCGTCCAACGTCGCGTTCCTGGAGCTCGAGTGGACGCCGGCGATGCACGATCAGGCCGAGGACCGCTGTCACCGGATCGGCCAGCGCGACGCGGTCACCGCGTGGTACCTGCTGGCCGCCGACACGATCGACGAAACGATGGCCCGGCTGATCCAGAGCAAGCGGCGCCACGTGGCCGCGGTCACCGATGGGCGCGAGGTCGGCGGCGAGGCGCTGGTCGACGCGGTCGTCCGCGAGCTCCGCGGCGGCGAGCCGTTTACACACCTGCGGGCGGTCGGCGCCACGGTCGAGTAGCCTCGCCGCCGTGCCGCCATGGTTTGACGAACTCGCCGAGTTCCTGCGGATTCCGTCGATCAGCGCCGATCCCGAGCGCGCCGCCGACGTCGCGGACGCGGGCGAGTGGGTGTGCGAGCTGATCCGCCAGGCCGGTGGCGAGGCCGAGCTGCTCGACTGGAACGGGAAGCCGCTGGCGGTCGGTGAGCTGCGCGCCTCGCGCGACCCCGACAATGCCCCGACAGTCATCTGCTACGGGCATTTCGACGTCCAGCCTCCCGACCCGTTGGCGCTGTGGGAGTCGCCGCCGTTCGAGCCCGAGATCCGCGGTGATGACCTCTTCGCCCGCGGCGTGGCCGACGACAAGGGACAGCTGTACCTGCTGCTGTCGGCAGCGCGCGAGCTCTCGCAAGCGGGCGAGCTTCCCGTCAACGTCCGCTTCGCCTGCGACGGCGAGGAGGAGACCGGCGGCGAGTCGATCCTCGAGTTCCTCGCCGCCGACGAGCGCGGCGCCGACGCGGCCGTGATCTTCGACAGCGCGATGATCGCCCGCGACCGCGCCGCATTCAACATCGCCACCCGCGGGATCGCGTACTTCCACCTGACGATGCGGACGGGCGCACGCGACCTGCACTCGGGTGTGTTTGGCGGCGCCGCGCTCAACGCCGCCCACGCGCTGATCCGTACGCTGCACTCGCTGATCGCGGTCGACGGCCGGCTCGTCGAGCCGCTGCGCGCCGGGATCCTGGCACCGACCAGCGAGGAGCTCGCCAGCTGGCGCGAGCTCCCGCCCGGCGCCGACGAGCTCGCCGACCAGGGTGCCCGGCCGATGGACCCCGGCGCCGCCGAGGAGTACTACGTGCGGACGTTCGCCGAGCCCGCGCTCGACGTCAACGGGATCGAAAGCGGATCGCCGCACCTGCAGAAGACGGTGCTCCCGGTCGAGGCGTGCGCGAATGTGTCGATCCGCTTGGCCCCTGGGCAGAAGCCGGCCGAGATCGAAGCCGCATTCGAGCGGCTGCTCGGTGACGCCACCCCGGAGGGCGCCGAGCTCGACGTGCACAAGTTCGCCTCGGCGGATCCCGCGTTGGTCGCCCCCGACTCGGCAGCGATCCAGCTCGGGATCAAGGCGTTCGAGCGCGCGCTGGGGAGTCGGCCGGCGCTGATCCGTACCGGGGGGACGCTGCCCGTCGCGGCGGCGTTCGCCGAGCGCGGCATCGCCACCGTGATCACCGGGTTCTCGCTGCCCGACGCCAACATCCACTCCCCTAACGAGCGGATGCGCGTCGACTACTTCCCGCTCGGGATCTCGGCCGCCAAGGCGCTGTTCGAGGAGTTCGCCGCTCTGTAGCGCGCGTTTCGCTTCCCGCGGGCGTGGGTACCACGCCCACCGTGGCAAGAGGGAGGCCACCGAGAGTCATCGGTCCGCTGCTGGCAGCACTTGCGGTCGCCGCCGCGCTGCTGATCCCGGCGGCCTCGGCGTCCGCTGCAACCAATGCCCACCTGTGGCTGACGACTCCCGACGGCCAGGACAAGCTGACCGACATGGGAACGGTCCCGTTCGGCACCGCGACCCCGACGGCTGTCACCGCGGTCGTCGATCCGACCCGGAAGTTCCAGACGATGTCGGGCTTCGGCGGCGCGATCACCGACTCCTCGGCGGTCGTGCTCTACCGGCTGTCACCAGCCGCGCGGGCGGCCACGATGCGCTCGCTGTTCGATCCCCGCACCGGCGACGGGCTGAGCTACCTGCGCCAGCCAATCGGCGCGTCTGACTTCGTCGCCACCAGGGACTACACATACGACGACATGCCCGCCGGGCAGACCGACTACCGCCAGCGGCACTTCAGCATCGCCCACGACCGGGCCGAGATCCTCCCGTTGCTGCGCCAGGCCAAGCGACTGAACCCACAGCTGCAGATCGTGGCCAGCCCGTGGAGCCCGCCGGCGTGGATGAAGACCACCGGCTCGCTGATCGGCGGCCGCCTGATCGACAGCCCCAGGATCTACCGCTCCTACGCGCTGTACCTGACGAAGTTCGTCGAGGCCTACCGCGCCCAAGGCGTCAAGGTGGACACGATCACCGTCCAGAACGAGCCCCAGAACCGCGCGCCGTCCGGCTACCCGGGCACCGACATGCCCTCCTGGCAGGAGGAGAAGGTGATCGAGGCACTCGGTCCGATGCTCCACGCGGCGCACCTCGGGCACGAAGATTCTGGCCTACGACCACAACTGGTCAGAGCACCCCAACGACATCGCCTCGACGCCGCCCGACGAGACCGCCGACGTCAACGACTACCCCCAGCAGGTGCTCTCCTCGCGCGCGGCCCGCTGGATCTCCGGGACCGCCTACCACTGCTATTTCGGCGATCCGAGCGCGATGAGCGTCCTGCACGACCAGTACCCCGCCAAGGACATCTACTTCACCGAGTGCTCCGGAAGCCAGTCCAGCGACCCCGCCAACACGTTCTCCGACACGCTGAAGTGGCATGCCCGCAACCTGATCATCGGCTCGCCACGCAACTGGGCCAAGACCGTGATCAACTGGAACGTGGCGCTCGACCCGTCCGGCGGCCCGCACGTTGGCGGTTGCGACAACTGCACGCCGATCGTCACCGTCGGCCCCGGCGACACGGTCACCCGCAACGCCGAGTACTACACGCTCGGTCACCTCAGCCGGTTCGTCAAGCCCGGAGCCGTCCGGATCGCCAGCACCTCGTTCGGCACGACCGGTTGGAACGGCCAAGTGATGGACGAGGCGTTCCGCGACCCCGATGGCACCACGGTGCTCGTCGCCCATAACGAGAACGACAACCCGCAGGCGTTCGCGGTGTCGGAGGGCGGCCGCAGCTTCACCTACACGCTTCCCGGCGGCGCGCTGGCCACGTTCACCTGGCGCGGCAACCCCGGTGGCCCGAGCTCGCTCAAGCAGCTCGACCCGACCGGCTGGCAGGCCAGCGCAGACCCCGCCGGCCCGAGCGACCCGTGCTGCCAGGGCGACGTCGCCGCCAACGCGGTCGACGATGACGCCAGCACCCGGTGGTCGACCGGCGCCGCGCAGCAGCCCGGGCAGTACCTGCAGGTCGACCTCGGACGCGTCCAGCGGGTCCGCCAGATCGTGTTCGACACCGGTGCCAGCACCGGGGACTTCCCGCGCGGCTACTCGGTCCAGGTCAGCACCGACGGGGCCAACTGGCGCACCGCGGTGACCGGCGGCGCCGGCACCGGCCAGTTCACCTCGGTGGCGCTGGACGGATCGCCGGTCCGGTACGTGCGGATCACGCTCACCGCCGCCAGCGACAGCTGGTGGAGCGTGGCCGACGTCCGCGCCTACGCCGCGCGCTGAGCCCGATCGCGGCGTCGTCCAGACGCTGGTCGCCCAGCAGCTCCCGGAGAGCCTTCAGTGCATAACCTGATGCGATGATCGTCGTCGCTGGGGAGTCGCTGGTCGATCTTGTGCCCAGCGGCGACGACCGGCTGGCGGCGCATCTCGGAGGGGGTCCGTTCAATACCGCCCGCGCGCTCGCTCGCCTCGGACAGCGGGTCGACTTCCTCGGCTGCATCTCACAGGACGCATTCGGAGGCCGCCTGCGAGCGGCGCTCACCGAGGATGGGGTCGGCCTGGGAACTGTGGTCGACACCCCGTGGCCGACCACGCTGGCCCTGGCCGCGCTCGACACCGACGGCGCGGCCGACTATCGCTTCTACACCGAGAGCACCTCGGTCCCATCGCTCACCCCTGCCGACGCGCTGGGTGTCCTGCCCAACGAGCTCGACGCGCTCGTGTGCGGGAGCCTCGGCCTGATGCTCGAGCCGCTCGCCGACGCAATCCTGGCGCTGCTGGAGAGCGATGCGGCCGCCGCGGCGCTCACCGTGCTGGACCCGAACATCAGGCCCTCGCTGATCCCAGACCGCCCCGTGTACATGGAACGCTTTCAACGCGCCGCGCGCCGCGCCGATGTCCTCAAGGCCAGCGAAGAGGACCTGGCCTGGATCGAGCCCGACCTCGACCCCGAGGCCGCCGGACGAAAGCTCCTGCAGTACGGCCCGGTGGTCACCTTGGTCACCCGCGGGCCCGACGGGGCGCTCGTGGTGACTGCTGACGATGCCGTCGCGGTCTCGGCCCCGCCGGTCGAGGTCGTCGACACGATCGGCGCGGGCGACGCGTTCACCGCCGGGTTCCTCGCCGCGTGGCTTCACCGGGGCCTGGATCGGGGCCGGTGATCGACCTGGGCGCAGCCGGCCGGGCGGCCGAGTTCGCGTGCCTGGTCGCGGCAAAGACCTGCGAGCGCGCCGGCGCGGATCCGCCGCGGATCAGCCGGTAGGCGAACTCGGCGGCAGGGACGCTACCTTCGGCCCGATGGTGGGGACGCTTCGCCTCGACGATCCCGAGCACCGCTACGCGGCGGTCCGCCTGTGCTCGGACCTGCACCTGCCCACGCGCGACTTCCAGCGCGACAACGGTGTCTGGGTGTTGCGGCTGCCGCGGTTCCAGCTCGCCCGGCTCGAGTACGAGCTCGAGCTCGTCGGCGTCGACGGCGCCACCGAGGTCGTGTGCGATCCCGGTAATCCCGAGCGCGCGCCGGGCGCGTTCGGGGAGAAGTCCGTGCTGGCGGCTCCGGGCTACCGTCCGCCGGCGTGGCTGGAGGAGCCGGGCGTCCCGGCCGAGGTCGGCGAGCTGCGGGTGCGGGTTCTAGGACGTCCGCTCGACATCGCGGTGTGGTCGCCAGGCGAAGGCGAGATGCCGCTGCTGGTCGCCCACGACGGGCCTGAGTACGCCGAGCTCGCCGGCCTGACCCGGTATGCGGGCGCGATGGTGCAGCGCCGGGTGCTACCGCCGTTCCGAGTCGCGCTGCTCCCGCCGGGGGACCGCAACGAGTGGTATTCGGCGTCCGCCGTCTACGGCCGCGCGTTGAGCTCGCGGATCCTCCCCGCGCTGCGAGACCAGCTTGGGGTCGCGGGCCGCCCGGTCGGAATGGGCGCGAGCCTTGGCGGCCTGGCGATGCTCCAGGCACAACGCACCTGGCCGGGTACGTTCGCGGGCCTGTTCATGCAATCCGCCAGCTTCTTCGTGCCCCGCTATGACCGGCACGAGTCAGGGTTTCAGCGCTATCACCGGATCGTGCGGTTCGTCGGCGGCGTGCTGCGCGATCACGACTCGGGCGAGCCGGTGCCTGCGATCATGACCTGCGGCGTCGAGGAGGAGAACGTTCGTAACAACCGCCTGATGGCGTCCGCGCTGGCCGCCCAGGGCTACGAGACCGAGCTTCACGAGGTGCCCGACCTGCACAACTACACCGGTTGGCGCGATGCGCTGCACCCCCACCTGACCCGGCTGCTCGAACGGTCGTGGGTGCCGAGGTGAACGGCGTCGCGACTTACGGCAACTGGGGCCGACCGGTGCTCGCGTTTCCGGCCGAACGGGGCGACGCGGGAGAGTTCGAACGGCGCGGAATGATCGACGCGGTCTCCGACCTGCTCGCGGCCGGGCGGGTGAAGCTCTACTGCGTGGACTCGTTCGACGGCGAGTCCTGGTCGAACCTCTCGATCCCGCTCGAGGAGCGCGCCCGTCGCCACCAGGTATATGAGTTGTGGATCCTCGACGAGGTCGTGCCGTTCGTACGCGACGACTGCGGCGGCACGGGCGAGATGATCGCCTGCGGGGTCAGCCTCGGTGCGTTTCACGCCGCGAACTTCGCGCTCAAGCGCGCCGACTTGTTCCCGCTGGCGATCTGCATGTCGGGCAGCTACGACCCCTCCAGCTGGGACAGTTGGGGTGATCGTGGCGACGCGGCGTACTTCAACAACCCGATGGACTATGTCGCCCACCTCGGCGGCGACCACCTCGAGTGGCTGCGCTCCCAGCTGAGCCTGTTGCTGGTGTGCGGGCAGGGCCAGTGGGAGGACACCACCGGCGCGCTGGCCTCGACCCGGTGCCTGGCGGCACTGCTCGGATCCAAGGGGCTCCGATACGAGCTCGACCTGTGGGGGTATGACATCGCTCACGACTGGCCGTCGTGGCGCGCCCAGTTCGCCCACCACCTTCCGCGCTTCTGCTGATGACCGATACCACGCACCTGATCGGATTGCTGCTCGGGACCGAAGAGGACTGGCCGAACGCGTTCGAGACGCTGGTCTCGCGCCTCGGCGAGATCACCGACGCGTCCGGGGACGGCCACCGGCTCGCCACCGAGCGGATCACGATCGAGCCGTTCGACCTCCGCGACAAGCCGCGGTACGAGCTGGTGATCGACCGGCTCGCGTACTGGTACTACCTCCCGCGCGAGTGGCTCAAAAAGGTCGCGCTGATGAACGACGTGTACCTGCTCAACAGTCCGTTCACGTTCCAGGCGATGGAGAAGCACGCGGCCTACTGCGCGATGATCCGGCTGGGATTGAAGGTGCCGCCGACCGTGCTGGTCCCGCAGAAGGACCCGCCCGACAACGCTCGCTTTCAGTACACGGCGGCGCGCTACAACCTCCCGTTCGACCTGCCCGCGATCGCCGAGCAGATCGGCTATCCGCTGTTCATGAAGCCCTACGACGGCGGCCAGTGGATCGGCGTGAGCCGGGTGCGCGACCGCGCCGAGCTCGAGCGCGCTTACGACGCTTCCGGGCAGAGGCTCATGCACCTGCAGGCGTCGGTCGAGGACTTCGACGTGTTCGCGCGCTCGCTGTCGATCGGCCCCGAGACGATGGTGATGAAGTTCCGGCCCGACCTGGCGATGCACGACCGCTACGCGGTCGCCCACGACTTCCTGTCGCCCGATGTCGGCGACGAGGTGCTGACGATCAGTCAGCTGGTCAACGCGTTCTTCCGCTGGGAGTTCAACTCGTGCGAGTGCCTGATCCGCGGCGACCAGGTGCATCCGATTGACTACGCCAACGCCTCCCCGGACGTCGCGCTGACCAGCCTGCACTACTACTTCCCGCGAGCGATCAAGACGCTGATCAAGTGGTGCACGTTCTGCACGGTCACCGGCCGGCGCCCGCCGTTGGACCTCGACACCCGCCGGTACTTCGAGGTTGGCGACCGCGAGGATCTGAGCTATGAGGAGAAGCTGGCCGCCTACCGCAGGCTGACCGACGAGTACTTCGACACCGACCGCTACCAGGACTTCTGCGACAGCCGCCTACCCCACATCGATGAGCTCGTGCTCGATTGGGTGATGTCAGGCGACTTCGACCGGTTGCTGGTCGACACCGTGCGCGCGACGTATCCGGCGAACGAGCATGACCGGTTCGTCGCGCATCTGCGAGGGCTGGTCGGCCAGTGGGTGCGCGAGCAGGGCGCTTCGCCGGTCTGGGCGGCCTGAACCCGGCCCGGGTGCCTCAGCCCGGGACGGGCCAGTCATGGACCGGCTCGTTGCTGTGCATGTGCTCGCGGTACAGCGTCGTCATCCGCCGCAGCGCCTCGACCCGGTCCAGCCGCTTGGCCTCGAAGAACTGGTGGAACGTGTCGGCCTGCCAGGAGGCGCCGTTGCGCAGGCCCACGCACCGGCGCTCGATGATCCCCAGCAGCCGTTCGGCGTCGGCCGAGTCCACGCCACAGCGGGCAAGACCATCGCGGGCGATCGGCAGCAGCCGCCTGACCACGAGCTCTGCGGCCGGCACCTCTCCCACGCCCGGCCAGTACACCCGCGCGTCGATCCCGCCGCGAGCGCCCGCGTGGAAGTTCTCCTCCGCGGCGCTGAACGACATCTGCGACCACACCGGCCGCTCCTCCTCGGCCATGACCCGCAGCAGGCCGTAGTAGAACGCGGCGTTGGCGAGCACGTCGACGACGGTCGGCCCGGCGGGAAGCACGCGGTTCTCCACCCGAAGGTGGGGCTGGCCGCGGACGACGTCGTAGATCGGCCGGTTCCAGCGATAGATCGTCCCGTTGTGCAGCCGCAGCTCGTTCAGGTGCGGGACGTCGCCCCGCTCGAGCATCTCGAGCGGGTCCTCGTCGTCGCACACCGGCAGCAACGCCGGGAAGTAGCTGACGTTCTCCTCGAACAGATCGAAGATCGACGTGATCCAGCGCTCCCCGAACCACACCCGCGGGCGGACGCCCTGGACCTTGAGCTCCTCGGGGCGGGTGTCGGTGGCCTGCTCGAACAGCGCGATCCGGGTCTCGCGCCACAGCTCCTTGCCGTGGAAGAACGGCGAGTTCGCCGCGATCGCGACCTGGACGCCGGCGATCGCCTGGGCGGCGTTCCAGTAGCGCGCGAACGCATCGGGGTCGACCTGCTGATGCAGCTGCACGCTGGTACAGGCGGCCTCGGGAGCGATCGTGTCGGCGTGGACGAACAGCCGCTCGACGCCATCGATCGAGATCTCCAGGTCCTCGCCGCGCGCGGCGAAGATCTGCTCGTTGAGCAGCGCGTAACGCGGGTTGGGGCTGAACGTCTCGGAGTGCAGGTGGTCCTCGTTGATCGTGGGCAGGATCCCGATCATCATCATGTGAGCGCCGACCGTGCGGGCCCGGTCCTCGGCGTTGTTCAGGCTGGCGCGGGCGTCGCGCTCGAGCTGCGAGAACACGCCGTCCTCGAGCAGCCGCGGCTCGATGTTGATCTCGACGTTGAATCGCCCGAGTTCGGTCTGGAACGCCGGGTCGGCGATCGCCTCCAGCGCCGCAGCGTTGATCAGCGCCGGATCGCCCCGATCGTCGGTCAGGTTGAACTCGATCTCGAGCCCGAACGAGCGCTTCTCGGGGTGAAACCGGGCCTCGGAGAGCATCCGCGCGAACACGTCAAGGCAGGCGCGCACCTTCCGGCGGTAGCGCTGGCGGTCCTCGCGCGTGAACGTTCTCGCCGCAACCTGCTGTCCCACGCCCGCCACAGTACCCGGAAATGGCGTTCGTGCTGCATGTATGTTGGGTTGTGACGATGCAACTGCGTGTGGCGCGGCATACCCAGCGGCTCGACGAGCTCGTGCGGTTCTATCGGGACGGGCTTGGTCTGATCGAAGCTGGCGGCTTCAGCGACCACGACGGCTACGACGGGGTGTTCCTCGAGGTACCAGGCACCGGGGCGCACCTCGAGTTCACCGCGGGCGGCGACGATCCCGGTGCGGTCCCCCATCCCGAGTCGCTGCTGGTCTTCTACCTTGGCGACCAGGCCGCGGTGACGGCGGTCGCCGCCCGCCTCGGCGTCGAGCCGGTCGCGGCCGCCAACCCGTACTGGGACGAGCACGGGCTCACGATTCCCGATCCCGACGGGTTCCGGGTCGTGCTCGTGCCCGCGCGCTGGCCGCCTCCGGCTGCGGCTACCGGCTGACAGCCGCCATCGGTACCAGCTCGTAGGTCTGGCTGGTGCCGCAATGAGCGCAGCTCCAGTCGAGCGTCGGGAGCGTGCTCCCGGGCTTCGCCGACGGCGCGGATGGCTGATCGCCGGCCATCGGCACGAGCCGATAGGTCTCCGTGGCTCCGCACTGTGAGCAGGTCCAGTCGAGTACGCGCGTGGCTGACATGAGCGCCTCCTTCAATTGGTTCAACGTCCCAGTTGGTCTCGGCAGCGGGCGATTCGTTACACATCACCGGGCTCCGGCCGGCACCGGACTCGTCACCGGACTCGTCAGCTCGGCGAGTCCATCACCGGCCTCCGGGCCACGCCTGAGGATCGGCGGGCCGCGAGCTAATTCACCGGGCGACCGTTGTCGCGCAGCGAGACGAGCGCGTCGACCGTGAATACGCCGCGCCAGTCGTTCTCCTGAACGGGTGACCAGACCGGGAAGTTGAACATCCAGCCGCCGTCCCCGAGCTGGCCGTTCGCGAGATGGTCCAGGTGCCGCTCGATGTCGGCCGGGTGAAACTGGGGGCGCGCAACCGAATCGGGCCGTGGCGCGAACCCGAGCGGGCCGTGGACCTCGCCCTCAGCGTCGGGGTCGAGCGTGACCACGCGCTTGATCGCCGGGGCCAGCTGCTCGGCCAGCCCGGGCTCGTGTTCGGCGAACCCCAGCGCGCCGTACAGGTTGTACGGGCTGTCGGCGGTCGGCGCGGTCTCGCGCAACCAGTCGACGGTCCGGTCGATCCACGGATGCCGAACGTCGCGAGTGAGCAGGATGCCCACGATCAGCCCGGCCGAGATCATCGACGGCCCCAGCTCCGGCTGGACCTGCCACCACGGAGCGTGCGGCCACCCCTCCACTGAGGGATCCACGAACGTCGTCGCGCCTTCGGGGGGCGCGGCGGCGTCGAGCCAGTCGCAGATCCCGCCGACGAGGTCGTCGTCCCACGCGTCCGCCTCGTGCAGCACCCGCAACCCCATCGCGACCGCGGGCCCCTGGCTCCCTGGACCTCGTCCGTCTGGCTCGAGCCCCTGTCCGAGTCCACCGTCGCGGTTGCGGTAGGCGGCGACGGCGTCGCGCACGGGCCCGGCCTCTCCATCTCTGAACAGGCGCTCGAACCGGCGCCGGTCGAGAACGCGTGCGTGGCCGGCAAGGAACTGCTCGGCGGCAGCGAGATCGGTCATCGCGACAATGCCAGCAGTCCGGGCGGTCCCAGTCTTGAACGAATCGGACATCCGTTCACCGCAACGCCAGGTACGGAGCGATTGCGACCAGGATCACCGCCAGCGTCAACGTCAGTGCGTGCGCGGGCACGCGGTGAGCGATCCGCCAGCCGATCACGACGCCGGCCAGCTCCGGAACCCCGACCAGCAACGCCAGCGGCCACGAGATCGCCCCCTGGACCGCGTATCCGATCGTGCCCACGGCGGCGATCACCACCGACTGCGCCTGTGCCGCGCCGAGCGCGGCCAGCACCGGCACGCCGACCACGACCAGCAACGGCACGCTCAGCAGCGGACCGCCGATCCCGAACAGGCCACCGGCGACCGCAACCCCAAACCCCAGTGCCACGATCAACGCCACGTGCAGCTCCGGATGGCGGTCCGGCGGCAAGTGACCGGCCGCCGCGGGCCGCCTCCGCTCGCGCACCCAGACGACTGCCCCGATCACCCCGACGGCGATCCCGAGTAGCGCGCTGAAAGTCCCCCGCGAGACCGCCGAATTGATCAGCACCCCGACGGGCGCCCCCACCAACGCGCTCGCGGCGAGGATCGCCGCGGTCCTGCGGGTGAGCGGCTGGCGCAGCTGCCCGGACTTCGCGTACACGCTGGTGCCGAGCAGGCCGGTCCCCACGTGGGTGACGATCGCGGTACCCGCGACCTCGGCGGGTGAGAGCGACGTGAGCACGAACAGGCCGATCGTCACCAACACCCCACCGGGACCCAGCGCGGCGATCCCGATTCCGGCCACCAAGGCCACCGCCGCCAGCGCGGCAAGCGTCGCGGGACTCAAGCCGAGCAGAACTCGTCGCTCTCAGCTAGAAGCGCGTCGATCCGCGCAGACTATTCAGAATGGCGACGCGGTCGTTCGCACGCGCGAGCGCGGTCTGCTCTAACGACTCTCCGGCTGGCGGGGCGACCGGGTCTCGCGCATATCTCTGGCGGTCTGCACGATCCGAGGCACCACCGCGTCGACGATCCGCTCACCGGTCTCCCGCTTCGCGAGTCTCGCGTCCCCGACTACGCCCGATTCTGAGATGTCCCTGAGCATGTCCATCGGCACGACGACGCCCGGGCCCTTGTGGGTCAGCCCGTACTTGCCCAGTGACGTCCACGGCGCGCCGGAGTCCTTGACGGCCTGGCCCCGGTCGTAGGCATCGCGCGAGGCCTCCTCCATCATCACGCGCTGGCCCAGCGCAATCGCCAGCGACGTCTCCGCCTCCTCGGCGTGGATCACCGGCCCTTCGATGTCGGCGAGTACGTCGCCGGCCAGCTCCCACCACTGCAGGAGGAAGACCCGGCGCCCGGTGACCTCGAAGTACCGATTCACAGCCACCGTCAAAGCGGCGACGTTGCCCCCGTGTCCGTTCACCGCGATTACTTCCTCGAGTCCGTGAGCGTGCAGTGACTCGCAGACTTCCTGGAACACCTGAAGGAACGTGTCGGTTTGCAACCGCAGAGCGCCCGGAAATTGCATGTGGTACCAGGAGAGCGTCACGTTCAGCGTCGGCGCCACCAGCACGTCGAGCCCTTCCGCGGCTGCGGCCTCCGCGGCGCGCTCCGACAGAGCCCGCGCGATCACGCAGTCCGTATCCAAGGGCATGTGCCGGCCGTGCTGCTCGGTAGTCCCGATCGGGAGAAGGACCGCGGTTACCCCGGCATCGATCCGTTCCTGCAGCTCAACCCAGGTCATTCGCTCCATGAACCGCTCGGTAGTCATGCTCCGCTCCATTTCTGTGTCTCTGGTCGAACCCGCTACAGCGTCGCGACTGCCCTTACCGGGCTTCCGGTCCCGCCGAGGAACTTCAGGGGGTAGCCGGTGAACATGAACTCGCCACGTCCGAGGAGCTGGTCGAGATTGACGAGCCACTCGTAGTGGATCAGCCCACGGTCGCGGCAGACGCGGTGATTCGGAAACCCGCTCGTACCGCCCTTGTCGGTCGAGGGGCCTTCGACGCCGTGCACACGCGACCCGCGGTCGGCGAGCCAGTGGGTCGCCTCAGCGGTCACGCCGGGGTTGTGCGTGACGACCTCGGGTTCGGGCCAGTGCCGAGCGTGGAACCCGGTGCAGAGGAGGACGATCTGGTCTGAGATCTCGACCCCAGCCTCCTGCTCGGCCTTTTCGAGGTCCTCGACGTCGATGTCTCCGAGGTCTGGAATGTGTCGGAGATCTAGGCACACGGCTCGTCCAGCGAACCGGTCGAGTGGGACCTGGTCGATCGACTCGCCGCCGTCCTTGATGTGCAGCGGAGCGTCCACATGGGTCCCGACGTGCTCGAGCATCGAGATGTAGTTGATCGAGTAAGTGAACGGATCCTCGGCGGTACCCAAGCCCGCGCTCTTGGCCTGCTCGTGATTCACGTAGGGCAGGATGATCGGCGACGGAAAGAGGGCGTGGGCCGGCATCTGGTTGGAGATCTCGAGCGAGAGATCGACCACCGTCGCCGCGTTGCTCGGGGTCATGGGTCCGCTCCTGTGCTCTAGGGGGCCCGCACAATACGCACGATGCGAACATGTCGGCCGAGAGCCTTGATGCCTTCGCCCCGTCGATCTGGACTCGCCTGACTTGCGGCGTCTTGGCCCCGCGCTCGGGGAGCGCGACTTCCTGCTGTGGTGGCTGGCCCTGCTGGGAATGGACCTCGCGCTGCAGATGGTCGAGGTCGCGATCGGCTGGGAGGTGTATTCGCTGCATCGCAGCCCGCTCGACCTGGGCTGGATCGGGCTGGCCGAGTTCATCCCGCTGTTCGTATTCGCGCTGCCGTTCGGCCACCTGGCCGATCGGTTCCCGCGCCGGCTGATCTTCGCCGCCGCGCTGGTGATCGGCGCCGGCGTCGGCGGGGGCCTGGCCGCCGTCAGTTCGGCGGGCGTCACCGAGGTGTGGCCGTACCTGGGGCTGGCCGTGCTCGCCGGGACGTCGATGGCGCTCGGCCTGCCCGCTGCGAGAGCGATGCCACCCACGCTGGTCGGCCCCGAGTTGCTGCAGAGCGCGATGAATCTGCGGTCGATCGCAACCCAGGCCGGCACCGTGATCGGGCCCGCGCTCGGCGGGTTCCTGTACGCGGTGTCCCCGACGTTCGTGTACCTGCTCGCGGCCGGCGTGTGCCTGGTGTCGGCCGTGTGCGCCGCAGCGATCCGCCCGCGATCGGTGGCCACCGCCGAGGACGGCGAGCTTCCGGCCGTGATCGAGGAGGAGACGGCTCCCGGGCCGGCCAGCATGGAGAGCGTGCTCGAGGGGTTGCGGTTCGTCGGGCGCACCCAGATCCTGCTCGGCGCGATCCTGCTCGACCTGCTCGCGGTGCTGTTCGGCGGCGCGGTTGCGCTGCTGCCGGTGTTCGCCAAGTCGATCCTGCACGTCGGACCGACCGGCCTGGGCGTACTCCGGGCGGCACCCGCGATCGGCGCGCTGCTCGGCGCCGCCTACATCACCCGCCGTCCGATCCGCGGGCGCGCCGGGCGGGTGCTGCTGATCGCCGTCGGCCTGTACGGCGTGTCGATGATCGTGTTCGGTCTGTCGCGGGTGTTCGTGATCTCGCTGCTGGCGCTGATCGCCAGTGGGTTCGTCGACCTCTACAGCATGAACATCCGCGCGACCACGGTCGCGCTCGCGACCCCGGACCGCCTGCGGGGTCGCGTCAACGCCGTGGAGATGGTGTTCATCAGCGCCTCCAATCAGCTCGGTGCGTTCGAATCCGGGCTGGCCGCGTTCCTCGTCGGCACCGTGCCGGCGGTCGTCGGCGGTGGCGTGATCACGATCCTGTTGGCACTCGGCTGGGGACGGCTGTTCCCAGCGCTCGCCGACGTCGACCGGCTCGAGGACATTCGACCGTCCGAGCCAGACCGGCCGGTCGCCGGTCTGGCCGCGTAGCCTGCGGGGCGGGCCCTGAAGCGATGCACGTTCTTGCGCGAAGTGTGCCCAAGTAGGACACTATCGAGCATGACGAACATCACGCTGATCGGCGCCGGCAGCGTCGAGTTCACTCAGATCCTGCTCGCCGACCTGTCGGACTTCCCGGAGCTGGCGGGCACGACGATCGCGCTGCACGACATCGACGAACAGCGACTGGAGACCGCTGAGCGGATCGCCCGGTACGTCAGCGATCAAACGGAGCGCGAGCTTTCGGATTCGCGCCGAGCTCGACCGGCGCGCCGCGCTCGAGGGCGCCGACTTCGTGGTCAACGAGATTCAGGTTGGCGGCTTCGACGCAACGCTGAGGGACTTCGACATCCCCGGGCACTACGGGGTGCGGCAGACGATCGGCGACACGATCGGCGTCGGGGGTGTGTTTCGGGGACTGCGCACGATCCCGGTGCTGGTGGCGATCGCCAACGACATGCTCGAGGTGTGTCCCGAGGCGATGCTGCTCAACTACGCCAACCCGATGGCGATGCTCCCGTGGGCGGTGTGGGAGGGGACCGAGCTCCCCAACGCGATCGGCTTGTGCCATTCGGTGCAGAACACCCACGAGCAGCTCGCCGAGATCGTGGGCGTACCCGTCGACGAGATCGACTTCACGACCGCCGGCCTGAACCATCAGGCGTTCGTGCTCAAGTTCGAGCGCGGCGGCGAGGATCTGTACCCGTTGCTGGACGCCGCGATCGAGCGCGACCCCGAGGGCCTGGGCCGCCGCGTGCGGATCGAGCTCTACCGCTCGTTCGGCTACTTTCCGACCGAGTCAAGCGAGCACAGCGCCGAGTACGTCCCGTGGTTCATGCGCCACGACGACCAGCTCGAGCGCTACCGGATCCCGGTCGACGAGTACCTGCGCCGGTCGCTGGAGAACCTCGACGAGTACGACGAGGTCCGCCGGGCGCTGATCGACGGCGCCCCGATCCCGATTGAGCGCGAGGGCGAGCTGGCGCCGCGCTACATCCATTCGCTGGTCACCGGCCAGGCGCGGATCGAATACGGCAACGTCCGCAACGACGGGCTGCTCGACGATCTTCCCCGCGGTTGCTGCGTTGAGGTTCCCTGCCGGGTCGACGGCGACGGCGTGCACCCGATCGCGATCGGACCGCTGCCACCCCAGTGCGCCGCGCTGAACCGCACGTTCGTCAACGTCGCCCAGCTGACGATGCGGGCGGCCCTGGAGGAGAACCGCGACCACGTCTACCAGGCCGTGATGCTCGACCCCAACGCGGGCGCGACGCTCACGATCGACGCGATCCGCTCGATGGTCGACGAGCTGATCGAGGCCCACGGCGACCTGCTCCCACCCGGGATCCGTGCCGGTTCGAGCCGCCCCGGTGGACCGAGAGCCGCCGGGGTCAGACGGTCGTGACTCGGACGCCCGCCTCCTGGAGCGCGGCGATCGCCTCGGCGTCGGCGCCGTCGTCGGTGATCAGCTCGTCGACCTCGGCCAGCTCGCAGATCCGGGCGAACGCGACCTTGCCGATCTTCGAGCTGTCGGCGACGACCGTGACCTGGTTGGCGCGACCGATCAGCGCGCGGTTGGTGTGCGCCTCGATCTCGTGGTGGGTGGTCAGGCCGGCGTGGGGAGAGATCCCGTCGACCGCCAGGAACACCATGTCGAGGTTCAGCCCGTGCAGGCTGGCCTCGGCGAGCGGCCCGACCAGCTCGTAGGACTCCGAGCGGGCAACGCCGCCGGTCACCACCAGCTTGAGGTTCGGCCGCACCGCGAGCTCGGAGGCGATGTTCAGCGCGTTGGTCACGATCGTCAGCTGCTGGCGATCGACGAGCACGCGCGCGACCTCGGTGGTCGTGGTCCCGCCCGTCAGGCCGATCGCCCATCCCTCGAGCACGCGGGTACCGGCCTCGCGCGCGATCCGGAGCTTCTGCTCGGGTTGGCGAGTGCTCTTGTAGCGGAGCGGCAGCTCGTACAGGACGCCCTGGGGGACCGCGCCGCCGTGCGTGCGGCCGAGCAGGTGCTGGCTCTCGAGCAACCTCAGGTCGCGGCGGATCGTGGCCGCCGACACGTCGAGCTCGGTGGCGATCTCCCCCACGCTGACGCTCCCGTCGGCCGACAGTCGCTCGAGGATCGCGCCGAGGCGCTCAGGCTGCTGCATGCGCGAAGTGTATGTCCGAAGCAGGCGTAATGAGCATCTCTGGCCGTATCTGGTGTTGCATCTTGCACATCTGATCCATATATTGCGCAGAAGTGAGCGTGACGTTGCGCGAGATCGAAAGCCAGCCGGCACTCTGGGGACAAGCCGCCGGCACCGCCACCGAGGTGCGGCGCAAGCTCCCCGAACCCGGGCAGCGGGTCGCGCTGATCGGCTGCGGTACCTCCTACTACATCGCCCAGGCGGTGGCGGGCATCCGCGAGCTGCACGGGGTCGGCGAGACCGACGCGTTCGTGGCCTCGGAGATGCCGAGCACCCGCCACTACGACCTGGTGGTGGCGATCTCGCGCTCGGGCACCACCACCGAGGTTGTCCGGGCGCTCGACGCGCTCCCCGCCGGAACACCGTCGCTGGCGATCTCCGCCGTGCCGGACACGCCCGTCGTGCAGGCGGCTGGCGAAGCGGTGCTGCTGGAGGTCGCCGACGAGTCCTCGATCGTCCAAACCCGGTTCGCCACCACGGTGCTGGCGCTGATGCGCGCACACCTCGGCGACGACATCGGACCGGCGATCGCTGAGACCGAGGCGGCGCTGTCACAACCGCTGCCGGTGGAGCCCTCGGAGTTCGAGCAGTTCGTGTTCCTGGGCCGCGGCTGGAGCGTCGGGCTCGCGTTCGAGGCCGCGCTGAAGTTCAGGGAGGCGGGCGGCGCCTGGGCGGAGGCCTACCCGGCGATGGAGTACCGCCACGGGCCGATCAGCGTCGCCGGGCCGAGCACGCTCGTGTGGTTTTTGGCCGGCGCCGACGACGACCTGGTCGCGGCGATCCGAACCACGGGCGCGTCGATCCAGGAGAGTCGGGCGGACCCGATGGCCGAGCTGGTCACGCTCCAGCGGGCGGCGGTGGCACTTGCGCAGTCCCGCGGCCTTGATCCAGACCAACCACAGCACCTGACGAGATCAGTCGTACTGCCATGAGGTGACTGGAGGAGAGATGAAGCGCGTTTGCCTGTTTGTCGTCGCGGCCGCATTGATGCTGGCCGCCTGCGGAGGGAGTTCGAGCAGCAGCAGCAACGGCGGTTCGGCCGGCGGGTCAGGCGGCAGCCCAAAGGGCCACGTGAACATCACGCTGTGGCACGGCTACACCGACGCAGGAGGCGACCGCGATCAAGGCGCTCGCCAAGCAGTTCAACGCCACCCACCCGAACATCACGGTGACCGCTCAGTTCTACGGCAACACCGACTACGCGCTGCAGAAGGTGCTGGCCGCGATCGCCGGCGGCAAGCCCCCAGACATCTCCTACCTGTACGGCTCGTGGGCCGCGAACATCGCCACTAACCCGACCACGGTGGACCTCACCCAGTACGTGAAATCGCCGTCGTGGAACTGGAACGACATCTGGCCGGCGGCACGCAACGTCGCGACCGTCAACGGCAAGGTGATCGCGATCCCCGCGCTGATCGATAACCTCGCGCTGGTCTATAACAAGCGGCTGTTCGCCCAGGCGGGGATCTCGCCGCCGAACGCCAACTGGACCTGGACGGATTTCGAGAACGCCGCGATCAAGCTCACCAACCCGGCCAAGAAGCAGTTCGGGTGGGCGTACATCGCCGACGGCGGAGAGGACACGGTGTGGAGGTTCTGGGCGATGCTGTGGCAGGCCGGTGGCTCGATCCTCACCCGCGACGGCAAGAAGGCCGCGTTTGACTCGCCGGCCGGGGTCAAGGCGCTGACGATGCTGCAGACGCTGGTCGAACCACAAGTCGATCTACCTCGACAACGGCAGCGACAACTATCCCGGCGTGTTCACTTCCGGCCACATCGCGATGCTGTGGACGGGCCCCTGGGACCTCAGCCAGATCAACACCGGTCAGCAGCCCTACGGGGTCACGATCCTGCCGCGCGACCTGAACCATCAGACGATCTCGGGTCCCGACAATTGGGTGGTGTTCAACAACGGCACGCGCGCGCGTGAACGCCTCGGTCGAGTTCCTCAAGTGGCTCACCTCGCCCGGCGATCGATCTCAAGTGGGCGACGATGACCGGCGACCTGCCGATCCGCGCCTCGGTCTCGCAGCTGTCCGGGCTACAAGAAGTTCGTCGACAAGTACCCGGGCATCGGCGAGTGGGTCGCGAACCTCCGCAACGCCACGCAGTCGCGACCGGTCACGACCACCTACCCGAAGGTCTCGACCGCCGTCGGGCCAGGCGATCCAGTCGGTGCTGCTCGGCAAGGCACAGCCCCAGCAGGCGCTGTCCAACGCCGCCAACCAGGTGAACGGCATCCTCTCGGCCCCGAGCTGAGGCGCGGCCGCCGGGCGATGACCGCGCTGGCGCAGCGCACCCAGCCGACCCACCGCCGGCCACCCGCCTGGAAGCGGCTGGTCGGCTCCGAGCACTTCGCGGGCTGGGCGTTCGTGACCCCGGCGGTGGTGCTGATCGCGGTGTTCATGCTGATCCCGATCGGCTGGTCGCTGCTGCTCTCGCTGCAGGCGAACAACCTGCTGGCGCCCGGCCACTACATCGGGCTGGCGAACTACAAGGCGCTGGCCAAGGATCAGCAGTTCCGCTCGGCGATCGGCCACACGCTCGTCTACACGGTGATCTTCGTGCCGGTCTCGATCGCCGGGGCGCTCGCGCTCGCGGTCGCGCTCAATCGCAAGATCCGCGGGATCCGGTTCTACCGGCTGGCGGTGTTCATCCCGCTGGTGACCTCGACGGTGGCCACCGGGATCCTGTTCCTGTGGCTGCTCGACCCGACGTTCGGCCTGGTCAACTACATCCTGCACGAGCTGGGACTGCCCCAGCAGCAGTTCCTCCAGGACCCGAACCAGGCTCTCTATTGCATCGTCGCGATGACCGTCTGGAGCTGGCTCGGGTTCGACGTGATCATCTACCTGGCCGCGCTGCAGGGCATCCCCGAGGACCTGCTCGAGGCGTCCGAGATCGACGGCGCCAGCCGCTGGGCCACCTTCCGCAGCGTGGTGCTGCCGCTGCTCGGTCCGGCGACGCTGTTCCTGGTCGTGTGGTCGACGATCAACGCCCTGCAGCTGTTCGACGAGATCTACGTGACGACGCGCGGCGGGCCGCTCGGCTCGACCACGGTGATCGTCTACTACCTGTACCAGCAGGCATTCCAGTTCTTCAACGCCGGCTACGGCGCCGCAGTGGCGTGGGTGCTATTCGTCGGGGTGCTGATCGTGACCCTGTTCCAGCTGTGGGTCGGTCGGCGCCGCGTCTACTACACCTCGTGATGTCGACCTCAGCCGCCACCGCAGAGCGCCTCGTCACGCTCGACACCCCACCGGCCAGACCTCGCCGGCGCTGGCCGTTCAGCCCGTGGCATCTGGTCCTGGCGCCGATCGCGGTGATCATGCTGATCCCGCTGATCTGGATGGTGATCCTGTCGCTGGAGACGTCCGCCGAATCCCAGAGCTTCCCGCTTGTCGTGCTGCCGAGCGGACTGCACTTCCACAACTACGCGCAGACGTGGAACTCCGCGCCGTTCGGCGACTTCTTCATCAACAGCGCGCTTTACTCGCTGGCGACCGTGGCGGGCAACCTGCTGTTCTGCTCGCTCGCCGCGTACGCGTTCGCGCGCCTTAAGTTCTTCGGACGAGACGTGCTGTTCGTCGTGCTGCTGGCGACGCTGATGGTCCCCTACCAGGTGCTGCTGATCCCGACGTTCCTGATCGTCAAGCACCTCGGGCTGGTCGACAGCGTCGGCGGTCTGATCATGCCCAACCTGTGCAGCGCGTTCGGGATCTTCATGTTGCGCCAGTTCTTCCGCACGCTCCCGATCGAGCTCGAGGAGGCCGCGCGGATCGACGGCACCTCGCGGCTGGGGATCCTGTTCAAGATCGTGCTGCCACTGTCGCTGCCGGCGCTGGCGACGCTCGCGATCATCCAGTTCATGTGGTCGTGGAACGACTTCCTGTGGCCGCTGATCATCATCGACACGGCCAGCCACGCGCCGCTCCAGCTCGGCCTCTCCAGCCTGCAGAGCGCGCACCGCAGTCACGTGAACCTGGTGATGGCGGGCACGGTGATGAGCCAGATCCCGATGATCGCCCTGTTTCTGATCGCGCAGCGGTGGTTCATCCGCTCAATCGCGTTCACGGGGATCAAGTGATGACCGCTCGAGGATGCGCCTGAGATGCCGGGCGTGGCGCTCGACGACGTGACCAAGGCGTTCCCCGGCGGCGTCGTGGCCGTCGACGAACTGACGCTCGAGATCGGCGACGGCGAGTTCATGATCCTGGTCGGGTCTTCGGGCTGCGGCAAGACGACTGCGCTGCGAATGATCGCCGGGCTGGAGAAGCCCACCAGCGGCACGATCCGGATCGGCGAGCGTGTCGTCAACGAGGTCTCAGCCCGCGATCGCGACATCGCGATGGTGTTCCAGAACTACGCGCTGTACCCGCACATGTCGGTGTACAAGAACCTCGCCTATCCGCTGCGCCAGCAGCGCGTGCGCCGCGCCGAGATCGACCGCCGGGTCAACGAGATCGCGCAGATGCTCGGCCTCGAAGAGCTGATGAAGCGCCGGCCGGGCCAGCTGTCGGGCGGCCAGCGCCAGCGGGTGGCGATGGGTCGCGCGCTCGTGCGCGAACCCGAGGTGTTCCTGCTCGACGAGCCGCTGTCGAACCTCGACGCGAAGCTTCGGGTGCAGATGCGCGCCGGGCTCAAGCGCCTGCACGGCCGGCTGGGCGTGACCACCGTCTACGTCACCCACGACCAGGTCGAGGCGATGACACTCGGCGACCGGATCGCGGTGCTGTCCGACGGCAAGCTCCAGCAGCTCGGGCCGCCCCAGGAGGTCTACGACCATCCGGCCAACGTGTTCGTGGCCGGCTTCATCGGCAGCCCGCCGATGAATCTCCTGCGGGGATCGGCGTCCGGAGGGCGGGTCAAGGCCGGCGAGTTCACGCTCGAGCGGGCGGGCGTGCCCGACGGCGAGCTGGTGGTGGGCCTGCGCCCGGAGGCGCTGCGGCCGGCCGTGGACGGGATGCCATCGATCGACTTCCGCGTCGATGTGGTCGAGCCGCTGGGCGACGAGCTGATCGTCCACGGGTCGTTGGCGGCCGACCTGATCGCCGCGTCATCGGAGGAGATCGACGCGGACGTGATCGCTCCCCACAACGGGACTCAGGTCGAGGCGGTGGCCCGCCTGGCTCCCCGCGACCGCCCCAAGGAGGGGAGCGTGATCCGGCTCGGAGTCGAACCCGAGCAGGTCCACGTGTTCGACGCGCAGTCCGGGCTGGCTATCCGCTGAGCTCGGTGATCTCGGCCCGCGCCGCGAGCGCCCGCGCGCGGTCGGCGTCCAGGTGGCCGGCTCCAGGGATCTCCGCGTTTGCCGTCGCCGCGCCGAGCGCCAGGGCGATCGCGTCGGGCCAGGAGTTGTCGCGGTCCAGTCCGGCCAGCAACCCCCCGAGCAGGGCGTCGCCGCTGCCGACCGGGTAGTTGCCGCGCTCGTACAGACGACCTCGGTGCACGCGGCCCCGGGGGTCGACCGCCACGACTCCCTCCTCCCCCATCGTGATCACTGCCGCGTGGCCGTCGCCGCCAATCTCGTCGCGGATTTCGAACGCCGCGCGCTTGACCTGCTCGACGCCGCCGATCTCGCGGTCGAGCAGCTCCGCGGCCTCGTGGACGTTGATCTTGACGACCGTCGGGTGCGCGCCCAGCGTTTGGGCCAGGCCGTCCGAGCGCGAGTCGAGCGCGGTCGGTACCCCGGCTTCGTGGGCGAGCGCGATCATGCGGCTGAAGCCATCGTCGGGGGTGCCCAGCGGCATCGTGCCGGCCAGCGCCAGCCAGGATCCCAGCGGCAGCAGATCGGCGGTAAGCCGCTCCAGATGACCCCACTCCTCGTCGTTGGACAGGCCGCCGGCCTCATAGAACTCGGTCAGGCGACCGGTCTCGCGGTCGGCCACCGACAGGCTCGAGCGCGTCTCGCCCTCGCCCCACACGAACCGTCCGTCGACGCCCTCGGCCGCCAGCTGGTCGACGATCCAGCGGCCGGCGTGACCAGCGAGAATCCCGGTGACGATCGCCTCCCCGCCAAGCGCCTTGGCGACCTGGGCGACGTGGATCCCCTTGCCGCCGGGCAGCGCGACGAAGTGGTCGGGACGGTGGATGTCGCCGTGGTTGAGCCGATCGACCTCGAACAGCTTGTCGATCGACGGGTTGCCGGCGACGCACACGATCATGCGGCGAGCGCCTCCTCGAGTGTCGGCTGCGCGGTGGTGCCGCCGACCGCCCGGGTCGATAGCGCACCGCAGGCGCACCCGAGCGTCAGCGCTCGCTCGAGGCTCCACCCGCTCAGCAGCCCGGCGAGCACGCCGGCGTCGAACGAGTCCCCGGCGCCGACCGTGTCGACCGGCTCGGTGTCCGCGGGGACGGCGGCGCGGACCAGCTCACCGTCGGCGGTCGCAGCGAGCGCCCCCTCGGCGCCGAGCTTGACCGCGACCACCGGACCGAGTCTGGCCAGCGCTCGAGCCGCGTCGGCGGGGTCCGCGCGACCGGCGATTCGGGTCGCCTCCTCGGCGTTGGGGAGGAACAGGTCGGTGACGGCAAGCACCGCGCGCAGCCCGCCGTCCCAGCACTCAGACGGGTCCCAATTGGGATCGATCGACGTGCTCGCGCCGGCGTCTCGGGCTTGTCCGAACAGCCTGGCCAGGCCCGGGATCAGCGAGGTCTGCAGGAAGTAGGAGGCGACGTGAAGATGGCGGGTGCGCGCAACCAGGTCGGGGATCACGCCGTCCGCCGACAGCGCCGCGATCGTCCCTGGGAACGTCAGGATCGCTCGGTCACCCGGCCGGCTGAGGATCACGGTGACCCCGGTGCTGGCGGACGCATCGACCACGATCGCGTTAGTGTCGACTCCGCGCTGAGCGAGGGCATCGCGCATGAACGAACCGAACAGGTCGTCGCCGATCACCCCTACGAACGCCGTGCGCAGCCCAAGCCGCGCGGCGCCCGCGGCCATGATCCCGCCGGAACCGCCGATCGTCAGTTCGGCGCCCTCGACGACCCGCTCGACCTGCCCGAAGGCGGGCTCGATCCGCTCGCCGCTGAGCACGAGATCCGGGTTGCAGTCGCCGAGCACGACGACGTCGAAATCCGAGTGCGAGCTGTCTGGCACCGCGGCATTCTCGCACCCGGACTCGGAGACTCGACGTCCGCGGGCAATCACGCTCAAACAGATACGGTCGATGGCTCTCTAGCTATGCCGTCAAGGTGAGGAGGAACAATGCACGCTGTCGTGGTCAAGCTCACGATCAACGAACCGGAGGCCGACCTCCGCGTGTTACGCGACGACGTCGTACCTCAGGTGTCGCAAGCTCCCGGGTTCGTCGCCGGCTACTGGACCCGGAATGGCGACGCGGGACTGTCGATGATCGTGTTCGATTCCGAGGATGCCGCTAACGCCGCGGCGGAGCGACTGGGGTCGACGCGATTTGACCCGGTCGCGACCCTTGAGAACATCGACGTACGAGAGGTCGTCGCCCACGCCTGAGCGACGCCCGTGAGGCGGCTAGGCCCAGCAGGGCTTGTACAGGCGGCCGTTGAGGTCGAGGTTGTACAGCACGCCCATGATCCCGGCGCGGGCGTCCGAAGCGCAGAATCCGGGGAACAGTGACGCCTTGTACTCGGCGTTGAGCACGGGCTTGCCGGCTCTCAGGTACGGACGGTAGGCGCCGCACTCCGAGTACTGGTTGCACTGCTCGTCGAGCACGCCGTCGAAGTGCGGCGCGAGCTGGCGCGCCTGCGCGGGGTCGTTCTTCTCGAACACCGCCAACCCCAGACGGTGGGCTTCGCCGGCGATCCAGTCGTCGTAGGTGAGCTGGTTTGACGCCGTCAGCTTGAAGCCGGTCTGGTTGCTGTAGCCGTCCATGTTGTCGGGCTCGAGCGCGTCGAAGTGCTTGCGCGCGCACATCGCCAGCCGCCGGGTCATGATCGGCTTGAGCACCGACAGCCGGCGAATGTCGAGCCACCGCTCCCCGGGCCAGCCGTTGCTCTTGCCCTTCACAGACGCCGGGAACCGCTTGGCGTCGGATCGCCAGTTCTCCCAGGTGCCGACGTCGATGTAGCAGACCACTCGCTTGCCCAGCCTGTGCAGGGCGGCGACCTCCGACGCCTTCGTGTTGAAGCCGTCGATGTCGTAGACCGACGCGTTGATCGTGTTGGGGATCTGCCCGTCCAGCTGCCAGTACCAGGTGAAGCGTTTCGGCGGATGCCAGCGGGCCAGCGCGGCCGGGGCAAGGCCGAGTAGCAGCGCGATGGCGGTCAGCACCGTGATCCGGCTGAGATGCCTCGAGGTCATTTGCACAGCTTGCCAACTTTGCACGCCTCGGGCTGAAAGGATGAGACGGCACACGCAGGACCATCGAACTCGTCGGAAGGGAGCAGAGGGAATGTCCGAGATCGTCGTGGTTGGATCGTTCACCGCGGAGCCGGGGCGCGAAGCCGAGGCGCTGGAGGCGTTCAAGGCGCTCGTCGAGCCGACGCACGGCGAGGACGGGTGCATCCTGTACGCGCTGCACCAGGGCGCCGACGACCCGCGCCGGCTCGCGTTCGTCGAGCGCTGGGCTTCGAAGGAGGCACTTGAGGCGCACCTCGAGAGCGATCACGTCCAGGCGGTGCTCGCCCGGGCGACCGAACTGTTCGGCGAGAGCGGCGACATCGTGATTTACGAAGCGGTGCCCGGCGGCGAAACCCAGATGGGCTCGCTCGCCGCTCACGCCGCGGGCTGACCGGAGGGCCCAGGCATGTCTCGCGAAGGCGGACTGCTGTGCCAAGGATCCGTCGGCCAGAAGGGCAATTTCGAGGTCGTGGTCCCCCGTGTGGGCGGAGGGTTCTGGACCTTCTGGCGCGCCAACGACGTCGCGGGATTTCCCTGGCACGGCCCGGGATTGGCGATGGGTAGCGAGGACGACGTGTCCGACGTGGTGTTGATCGAGGACAACATCGGGACCAGCGAGTTGGCGTCGGTTCGTCGGGAGGGCATCCGGCTGAAGTTCTGCGCGCGCGGACACGTGAACGTCCACGGGACCATACGTCCGCGCTGGGGAGCGTCCGTTCAGCTTCCCGGCCAGCCGGGCGTGGGCGGCGCGCCAGGCTTCGTCCAGAGCGACATGCACGGCGATTTCGAGGTTGTGGCCCCGCTCACGATCGGCGGCCTGGCCCATTGGTTCCGCGACAACGGGGTGCCGGCCCAGCCCTGGCACGGGCCGACGAAGTTCGCGCCGGCGGCGGCGAAGTTCACGGCGGCCAGCCTGATTCAGAACGACAACGGTCACCTGGAAGTCGTAGCCGTGCAAGCCGGGAAGCTCGTGCACTTCTGGCGCGATGCCGGCAACGTCTGGCACGGGCCGATCGACATCCCGAGCGCGGACGTGGCGGGCCAGCCGGGCTTCATCCAGGCCGGCGACGGCAGTTTTCAGGTCGTGGCCCCACTTGCCGGCGGTGGCCTGGGCCATTGGAGCCGAGGCAAGACCGCGGGCTGGAGCGGGCCGGTGCCGGTCGGCAGCGGCACGGTGCGCGCGGTCGGGCTGATCCAGAGCAACTTCGGCGCCGGGAACCTCGACGTCGTAGCGCGACTGGACCACGGACTCGACCACTACTTCGCCCAGCCCGCCGCCGGCTCCTGGACGTGGCACGGCCCGGACTCGGCCTGGCGCGAGCCGGCACTCGATCCCGCCGCGGCCGGGCGCAGCGAGGTGGCGTTCCATCCGGGCGGGCCATCCTCGATCCACGTCGCGACGCTCGGCAACGGGCGGGCGTTCTGTTTCGGGTTCGGCGACGGCGGCATGGGGCCGGATCCCGGTTCGTTCACGATCGACCCCGACAGCGGACACACCCAGACGCCGCCGACCAAGCACCACCTGTTCTGCTCGGGCCACGCGCTGCTCCCGGATGGGCGACTGGTGATCATGGGCGGTCACGGGGACGAGATCAAGGCCGTGCACCTGTTCGATCCCGACACCGTCACGCTCGAACATCACGACGACATGCCGCACGGGCGCTGGTATCCGACGGTCACGGTGCTCCCGGATGGACGCGCGATGGTGATCTCGGGCTCGCAGAAGACAGGGCCGATCGGGGCCAAGAATCCGGTCAACGGCACGATCCAGATCTTCGATCCGGCCAAGCCCGCCGGACATCGCCTATCCGCCGAGCAGGCCACTCCGTCGCCGTTCTCGCCGCATTTCCCGGCCGGCCACCAGGACATCGACCTGTACCCCTGGGACTTCGTGCTCCCTGATGGCCGGGTGATGGTGCACAGCCGAAACTCGACTCGGTTCTGGCACCCCGGGACGCCGGGCCACTGGGACGCGCAGATCCTTGCCGCGCAGCGCAAGCAGTCGCGCACCTATCCCGGCCAGGGCACGTGCGTGATGCTGCCGTTGCTGCCCGAGGAGAACTACCGCGTGCGGGTGATGACGATCGGAGGCGGCGGCGTCGATCGAGAGGTGTTCTACCGGGGCGGCCACAACGACGACCCTTCGACCGACACCGTCGAGCTGCTCGACCTCGGCGCCGCCAACCCCGGATGGAAGGCCGTCGCCTCGATGCACCACCCGCGCGTTCTGTGCGACGGCGTACTGCTCCCCGACGGACATGTGCTGGTCGTGGGCGGCAGCTCGACCGGCAAGTCGGACGTCGCCGTGGACCCCGTGCTGCCGACCGAGCGCTACGACCACGCGACCGACACCTGGACCGAGTTGGCCCCGATCAACTGCCCGCATCTGTACCACTCGACTGCGCTGCTCCTGCCCGACGGGCGCGTGATGCGTGGCGGCAAGGACGGCCAGTTCCAGCGCAACCCCTATAAGTACTTCGAGCATCGGCTCGAGCTGTTCTCGCCGCCATACCTGTTCGCGGGCGCGCGTCCGCAGATCACGAGCGCGCCGGCCGCAGGCCACTACGGCCAGTCGATCGCGATCGGGTGCGCGACCGCCCCCGAGATCGTCCGGGTCGCGTTGATCCGGGCCGGGGCGGTAACCCACAACTTCCACATGGACCAGCGCTATGTCGGACTGGAGATCACCGGCACCGACCCCGACCAGCTCACCGCGAAGCTGCCGCCCAACAGCAGGATCGCGCCCCCGGGGCATTACATGCTGTTCGTCGTGGACGGCGACGGGATCCCGTCGCGGGCGGCGATGCTCAAGCTCAGCTAAAAGCGATCCCCGGGCGGTTGAACGCACGTCGTCCAGCCGATATCGTGCACCGACCGATCAACCGGCAGGTCCAGTTGAGGAGAGGTGAGCGAAATGTCCGATCAGCAGTCGACGCCGACCGCCAACCGCCGCGAAGATCTGGAGCGCAGCGCCGTGGACCAGCTGCACTCGGCGCTGGACGCAGGGGATGTCGATGCCGCCCGCAAGGCGGCCGACGGCATCCTCCTCGAGGAGCGGCCGATCCACGATCTGTACGGCGACATGTGCGCGTCGTTCTTGACCTACATCGCCGAGAAGCTCGGCGAGGAGGGCGTCGACGAGGCGTGGCGTCATGTCGCCAATGACGTGTGGAGACCCGTGCTCGAGCAGTTCAAGGCCTCGCAGGACGCGACCGGCCTGGCCACGGCGTTCGGGCAGTTCTTGATCTCGCATCGCTACGACTTCAGCGTCTGGGAGGACCGCGAGAAGTGGACGTTCGAGGTCCACTACTGCACCAGCGGCGAGCGGATGGTCGTCGAGGGCAAGGTCGACGGCAGCGGGGGCGACGCCGACGGACACCACCAGTTCGGCTCGACCAGCCGGGCGTACGAATGGTCGCTGGGCCGCGAGGACTTCCCGTACTACGACGTGCACTCGGTGCTGTGGATGAAGCTGCTGCCGGCCGAGTGGGGATGGGACGTGATGGACATCGATTACGACACCAAGGATCACGGCGAGGTGGCGATCACCAAGTACGTGATCTACAAGGAGCCGCGCTCGTGAACTCGACCACGACCTACCGTGTCGGCGTAGACATCGGCGGCACGTTCACCGACCTCCTGGTGACGGACGGATCCGGCAAGGGCCGTGTGTACAAGTCGCCCACCACGCCGAGCGATCCGACCGTCGGCTTCTTCGCCGCGCTGCAGCGGGCGGCCCGCGACGACGGCATCGAGCTCGATGACTTCCTGGCCCGGGTGGCGACGATCGTGCACGGAACCACGATCACCACCAACGCGGTCCTGACCGGCGAGGGCGCGGTCACCGGCTTTGTCACCACCAAGGGCTTCCGCGATGTGCTGAACATGCGCCGCGGCCTCAAGGAGCGGCAGTTCGAGAAATACGCGCCGCCGGCGCCGCTGATCCCGCGTCACCGGATCGAGGTCGTGGACGAGCGGATCACCGTTGACGGCGAGGTGGCGACCGCACTCGTCGAACAGGACGTCTACGACGCCGCCAAGCGGCTGCGCGAAGCCGACGTCGAGGCCGTCGCTGTGTCGTGCCTGTGGTCGTTCCTCAACCCCGTCCACGAGCGGCGGATCGGCGAGATCCTCGAGGCTGAGCTACCCGACACATACGTGTCGCTGTCGACCGAGGTGCTCCCCCAGATCCGCGTCTACGAGCGCCACAGCACGACCGCGCTGAACGCCTACGTGGGACCGGTGCTCAGGCGTTACCTGGTGCGGCTCGACGAGGAGCTGTCCAACCACGGCTTCGGCGGGACGCTGCTGGTGATGCAGTCCAACGGCGGCGTGATGTCGCCCGACGTCGCCCAGCGGTTTGCCTCCAACACGCTGCTGTCCGGGCCGGCGGGCGGACCGCTGGCGGGGATCTTCTACGGCGCCACCCACGGCTTGCGCAACGCGATCACGATCGACATGGGCGGCACCTCGTTCGACGCGTCGCTGGTCGCCGACGGCACGCCGACGGTAACCAGCGAGGGCGAGATCGGCGGCCACCGGATTGCCTCGCCGGTGCTCGACATCCACACGATCGGCGCCGGCGGTGGCTCGGTGGCGTGGATCGACTCGGGCGGGCTGCTGGCAGTCGGGCCCAAGAGCGCGGGCGCCGATCCCGGGCCGGCCTGCTACGGCCAGGGAGGCACCGAACCGACGGTCACCGACGCCGATCTGCTGCTCGGCTACCTGGACCCCGAGTTCTTCCACGGCGGCGAGCTCAAGCTCGACGTGGCGGCCGCCAAGGCTGCCGTCGGGCGGCTGTCCGAGCCGCTCGGGATCGGGGAGACCGAGGTTGCGGCGGGCATCTTCGACATCGTCAACGCGAACATGGCGGCGGCGCTCACCGTCGTCTCGGTCCAGCGCGGACACGATCCCCGCGAGTTCCTGCTGGTCGTCGCGGGCGGTGCCGGGCCGATCCATGCGGCGGCGATCGCGCGCGAGCTCGAAATCCCGCTGATCCTCGTCCCGCGTGAGTCGTCGGTGTTCTGCGCGGCCGGGATGCTGATCTCAGATCTCAAGCACGACTACGTACGCACCTACGCGCGCGAGCTCGACAAGGTCGATCTAGGCGAGCTCGAGGGCGGCTATCGCGAGATGGTCGACGACGCGCGTTCGACGCTCGAGGCCGAGGGACTGCCGCCTGATCGGGTGACCACGACCTACTCTGCCGATCTACGCTACGTCGGCCAGTTCAACGAGGTCGAGGTTGTGGGATTCGCCGACGGGAACGTCTCCCGGGAGGCGCTGGACGAAGTCGTGGCTGCGTTCCACGCCCGCCACGACGCGCTGTACGGCTACTCGATGCCGGGCGCGCCGGTCGAGCTGATCAACCTGCGCGTGTCCGCACGCGGGCAGACCGACAAACCGCAACTCGGGAGATCGCCCGACGGCGGCGCCGACGCCTCCGGAGCCGTCCGCGGCCGGCGTGAGGCGTACGTCGACGGCGAGTTCCAGACCGTGCCGGTCTACGACGGTTTGAAGCTGGTCAACGGGAACGTGGTCTCGGGCCCCGCGATCGTCGACCAGCCGACGACCACGATCGTCGTGCCCGAGGACTTCGAGTTGGCCTGTGACGAGTACGACAACTACCTGCTGCATCCTCGGGGCCAGAGCCTCGAGGATCTACGGGCACGGCTGCTGAGGGGATGAGCATGGGACTAGACACGGTGAGCGTCGACCGGATTCTGGTGTCGGTGATCGGCAACCGGCTGGACGCGATCAGCAAGGAGATCGGCCAGACGATGCTGCGCACTTCGCGGTCTCCGATCTTCTCCGAGGCCCGCGACTTCGTGACCGCGATCTTCGACAACCAGCAGCGGCTGGTCGCCCAGACGGCGTACATCCCGGTGCTGATGGGCGCGCTGCCCTACGCGATGAACGCAATCGCCGATGCGTTCGAGGGTGACATCAACGACGGCGACGTGTTCATCCTCAACGACCCCTACCGCGGCAACAACCACCCGCCGGACATCACGATCGCCAAGCCGCTGTTCGCCGACGGGCAGCTGCTGTTCTGGGTCGTGTCAAAGGGCCATCACGCCGACGTCGGCGGGGCCGGAGTCGCGGGTTACAACCCGGGCGCGCTCTCGGTCTGGGAGGAGTGCGTGCGAATCCCGCCGGCGAAGCTGTACGTGTGCGGCGAGCCCAACCGAGCGCTGTGGGACATGATCCTGATCAACGTCCACATCCCGTTCCTGGTCGAGGGTGACCTTCACTGTCAGGTCGGCGCCTGCAACATCGGCGAGCGTAGCCTGCGCAAGCTGATCGACAAGTACGGCGCCCCTACCCTGTACTCCGCGATCGAGCAGATCTTCGATGCCTCCGAAGCGCAGATGCGCGCCGCGATCCGAGAGGTGCCCAACGGCACCTACGAGGGCGAGCGGTTCATCGACACCGACGGGATCGACAAGCAGAACCTGATCCCCATCCGCGTGTCGCTTGGCGTCGAGGACGAGTCGATCACATTCGACTACGGCGACTCCAGCCCGCAGGTGGCCGGCTACATCAACAGTACGATCGCCAACACGACCTCGTCCTCGTTCCTGGCGCTGTTCACCTCGATCGGATCGGGAGTCCGCTTCAACCAGGGCGCGTTGCGTGCGCTGGAGGTGATCGCCCCGCCCGGCACGGTCACCAACCCGCTCGAGCCGGCGCCGGTCACCGGGAACACGATCTCGGCCTCGCAGGCGATCATCGAGGCGGTCTGGGTGGCGCTGGCGGAGGCCGTGCCCGACCGCGTCGATGCCTGCTGGGCCCGCTGGTGCGCGCCGGCGACGATGGGACTAAACCCGCGGACCGGGCGGCCGTTCGGGGACATCCACTTCATGTGCAAGGGCGGCGCGGGCGCGAGCAGAGGCCAGGACGGCTGGGACCATCTGGGCACGGTCGTGTGCGCGGGCGGTCTGCGCGCGCCCGACCCCGAACTGCACGAGCTCGTCGACCCCTACACCGTGCTCCAGTACGAGTTCTGGCCCGACAGCGCCGGCGCGGGCCAGTGGCGCGGCGGGATGGGCACGATCTACCGCTTCAGCGTCGACGCCCCTGGAATCGCGGCCGCCAACTTCGGCGGCGGCAACCGTCCCGAGACCGCGCCGTTCGGCCTCGTCGGCGGCCGGCCCGCACCCCCGCACGAGCTGTATCTGCGCAAGCGCTCGGGCGAGTCGATCACGGTCGACGCCGAGACGTTCTACTCGCTCGACGAGGGCGACGTGTACGAGATCTACGAGAGCGGCGGCGGAGGCTACGGCGATCCGAAGCAGCGGCCGGTGGCCCAGGTGGTCGCCGACGTCCGCGACGGGGTCGTGTCGGTCGACGCGGCACTCGAGCGTTACGGAGTCGTCGTCGATCCGCGGACGTTCGCCGCCGACGAGGCCGCGACCGCGGTCGCACGGACCGGCGGGAGCCCCGATGGCTGACGTGCAACGCGCCGGTCAGCCGTCGTACGGCTCCTACCTCGAGGGCGAGCACGGAGCGCACGCCGAGACCCTGTCGGGGATCGAGGTCGACCTCGTATACGGGCCTGACGACATCGCCGACCTGGACTACGAGCAGCAGCTCGGCGACCCCGGCGAGTATCCGTTCACCCGCGGCGTGTACCCGGACATGTACCGCGGGCGGCTGTGGACACGCCGGGTACAGGTTGGTTTCGGCACGCCCGCCGACACCAACCAGCGGCTCAAGTACCTGTTCGGCGAGGGCCAGGGTGGGTTCATTCTCACGATCGATCTGCCCACGTCCTACGGGTTCGACGCCGACGAGGAGATCGCCGAGGGCGAGGTCGGGGTCACCGGCGTATCGATCTCGACGCTCGAGGACATGGACACGATCTTCGACGGCTTCAGCCCCGACAGCGTGTCGGCGTCGCTGTCGATCCGCCCGCCGGTGTCAGCCGTGTCGCTGGCGATGCTCGCGCTCGTGGCCGAGCGCCGCGGCGTACCGCTCGAGCGCGTTGTCGGCACCCAGCAGAACGACCCGCTGTTCCAGATGAGCGGCGGACCGCACGAGACGATCGCCAAGTTCTTTCCCTGGGAGGGGACGTTGCGGCTGTGCCTGGACATCGTCGAGTTCGCCTCGCAGCGGATGCCGAAGCTCAACTGGATGGTCACCAACGCCTACAACCTCCGCGACACCGGCGTCAACGCGGTGCAGGAGGCAGCGTTTGCGCTCAGCCACGCGATCAACATCTTCGAGCTGCTGCGCGGGCGCGGGCTCAGCGTCGACCAGTTTGCACCTCGGGCGTCGTTCTTCTCCTCGTGCGGGATCGACTTCTTCGAGGAGATCGCGAAGTTCCGCGCCGAGCGGCGGATCTGGGCCCGGATCATGCGCGAGCGCTTCGGCGCCACCGATCCGCGCGCGTGGCGCTTTCGCACCTCCGTGCAGACTGCCGGCAATACGCTCACCACGCAGGAGCCGCTCAACAACCTGATGCGGACGACCAGCGAGCTGATGGCCGCAGTGCTGGCGGGCGTGCAGTCGGTTCACCTCTCGGCCTATGACGAGGGGCTGAGCCTCCCCACCGAGCACGCCCAGCTGCTGTGCCTGCGCACCCAGCAGATCGTCGGCTACGAAACCGGCATAACCCGCACCGCGGACCCGCTCGCGGGGTCGTACTTCGTCGAGCACATGACCGATCAAATCGAGGCGCGGATCCTCGAGCTGATGGACCGCGTGCAGCAGCAGGGCGGGATGGTCGAGGCGGTCCGGTCCGGTTGGCTCGAGGAGGAGATCGCGCTGGCCAGGGTGCAGCGCCAGCGCGCGTTCGACGACGGCGACCGCACGCTCGTCGGCGTCAATCGGTTCACCGGCGAGCGCGACGAGGCCGTCGAGATCCATCAGATCCGGGCCGAGGAGTGGGGTGCCGAGCGGGCCCGGTACCTGCGCGAGTACCGCGCGCGCCGCGACCAGCGCGCGACCGACGAGGCGCTGCACCGGGTCACGCGCGAGATGCACAGCGACCACAACATGATCGGACCGATCATGGACGCGCTGCGAGCCAGCGCCACCGTCGGCGAGATCCACCGGGCGATGCGCGACGCCCACGACTTCAAGATCGAGTGGTGAGCGCGATGGCCGAGCGAAAGATTCGGGTGCTGCTGGCGAAGATGGGCCTCGACTGTCACGACACCGCGATCGTCACGATCGCGCGGGCGCTGCGCGACGCCGGCATGGAGGTCATCTATCTCGGCCTGCATAACAGCGCGGCCAAGCTCGCCGCGGCGGCCGAGCAGGAGAGCGTGGACGTGATCGGGCTGAGCTTCCTGTCGGGCCAGCAGCTGCCCCAGACCCGCAAGCTGATCGACGCGTTGCGGCGGACGGGGATCGACGACGTGCTGGTGATCGTCGGCGGGGTGATCCCGACCGAGCACGTCGCCAAGCTCGAACAGATGGGCGTCGATGCCGTGTTCACGCCTGGGGGCAAGATGAGCGACATCGTCGATTACATCCGCGCGAATGTCCCCGGGGGGCAGGAGGCGATGGCGGGAGACCGCGGGTGAACCTCGGTGAGATCCCGCGCCGCAACGCGCGCCGGTTCACGGGGCGGGCCGGCCTGGTGTTCGGCGATACCCGGCTGACCTGGACGGAGGTCAACGAGCGGGTCAACCGGCTCGCCAACGCGCTCGTCGCCCGCGGGGTGAGCGCCGGTGATCGGGTGGCGATCCTCGCGCATAACAGCCACCGGTTCCTCGAGGTCTATTGGGGGTTGGCCAAGCTCGGGGCGATCGCGGTGCCGCTGAACTTCCGGCTGACCACGGCCGAGATGGCGACGCTGCTCGAGCACTCGGGCGCGAGCGTTCTGGTCGTGGGCGGTGACTATCGTCAGGTTGCGGCTGACCTGCCGGGCCTGCACCTGGTGATCGATCTGGACCGGACCGACTCCTACGAGGCGTTGCTCGCGGACGCGGCGGCCGACGAGCCCGAGCTCGGCGCGGACAGCGGCGATCCGTTCGCGATCATGTACACGAGCGGGACGACCGGAATGCCGAAGGGGGCCGTGGTCACCCACGGCAACCTCGAGAGCAACGTCTACAACCAGGCGATCGCCGACAAGGCCGACCCCGCCGACATCAACCTGGTGGCGACCCCGCTGTACCACATGGGCGCGGTGTTCATGGCCACGACGTACGCCGCGCTCGGGTGCACCCAGGTGATTCTCGAGCGGTTCGCCGCCGCGGAGGTGCTCGAGACGGTCGAGCGCGAGCGGGTCACCACCTGCCTGCTGGTGCCGACGATGCTCAACATGGTGCTCAACGAGCCGTCGATCCAGCGACGGGATCTGGCCTCGCTGCGGCTGATCTTCTACGGCGGCAGCACGATCACCAAGGCCGTGCTGCGGCGGGCGATCGAGACCATCGGCTGCGGATTCACCCAGGGCTACGGGCTGACCGAGACGATCGAGGCGACGTTCCTGACCGCCGACGACCACCGGCTCGACGACGATCCCGTCCACGAGCGCCGCCTGGCATCGGCGGGGCGCGAGGCGGTAAACGCCGAGGTCCGAGTGGTCGACGACGAGGGCCGCGATCTGCCGGCCGGCGAGGTCGGCGAGGTGCTGATCCGCGGCCCCTCGGTGATCCGTGAATACTGGCGCGCGCCCGAGGCCACCCGCGACGCGATCCGCGACGGCTGGTTTCACACCGGAGATCTCGGCTACCGCGACGACGACGCGTTCCTGTTCATCGTCGACCGTAAGAAGGACATGATCATCTCGGGCGGGGTCAACGTGTACCCCAAGGAAGTCGAGGAGGTCCTGTTCGCGCATCCGTCGGTGCTCGAGGCGGCGGTGATCGGGTTGCCGGACGACACCTGGGGCGAGGCGGTGACCGCGGTCGTGGTCGTCCGTCCTGATTGCGAACTCACCGAGGACGAGTTGCTCGAGCACTGCCGCGGCGCGCTCGCGGGATACAAGAAGCCGCGGTCGGTGAAGTTCGTGGCGGAGCTGCCGCGCAACCCCAGCGGCAAGATCCTCAAGCGGGAGCTACGGGCCACGTTTGGCACGAGGCACGCGGTCGCATGATCACGCTCGGGTCGATCGCCGCCCGCAACGCGCGGCACTTCCCCGACAAGCCCGCGTTCGTGATGGGCTCGCGGCGGATCACGTTCGCCGAGCATCACGCGCGGGTCGGCCGGCTGGTGCAGGCGCTGCGGGCGCGCGGCCTGGGGCCGGGCGACCGAATCGCGATGCTGTCGCGCAACTCGCTTGAATGCCTCGACGTGTTCGGGGCCGCCGAGCAGGGCGGCTTGGAGCTGGCGCCCCTGAACTTCAGGCTGACCTCGGCCGAGCTCGAGACGATCCTGGATCAGATCCAGCCGCGGGTGCTGTTCCTGCAGTCTCGGTTCGCGGACGTCGCCGCCGGATTCAGCGACGGTCTCGTGGTGGTGACCGACGAGTCGGCTGGGCCGGGATCGCTGCGCTTGTGTTCGCTGCTCGAGGAGGGGTCCGATCAGCCGCTTGAGTACGAGCCACGCCCCGACGACATCTGTTACCTGATGTGCACGAGCGGCACGACCGGGACGCCGCGCGCTGCGATGCTGAGCCAGGGCGGGCAGTTCCTCGACGCCGAGGCGGTCGCGCTCGAGATGGGGCTGTCGCCCGACGACCGCCACCTGGCCACGATGCCGCTGTTCCACGTCGGCGGGCGCGCGATCGTGCTCGGGCACACATTGCGCGGCTGCACGGTTCACATCCAGGACGGGTTCGACGCACCGGCGGTCGCCGAGGAGCTGGTGCGCGAGCAGATCACCACCACCCAGGTGGTGCCGACGATGCTGTCGTGGCTGCTCGACGAGCCGCTCGCCGAATCGGCGTTCCCGGCGCTGCGGATGGTGTTCTACGCCTCAGCGCCGATGCCGGTGGGGCTGCTCCGCCGCGGCATCGAGCGGCTGGGGCCGATCTTCATGCAGGGGTACGGCCAGACCGAGAGCGGCCCGCTCGCGACGACACTGCGCCCGGAGGAGCACGAGCTCGCCGGTCCGTCCGCGCAGCGACTTGAGTCATGCGGGCGGGCCGTTGCCGGGGTCGACCTGCGAGTGCTCGACCCCGACGGCAACGAGTGCGTGCCCGGCGCCATCGGTGAGCTGGCAATCCGCAGCCCGTTCAACATGATCGGCTACCTCGGACAGCCCGAGCTGACCGAGGCCGCGCTGGTCGACGGGTGGCTGCACACCGGCGACATGGCTCGGATCGACGAGGACGGGTACGCGTTCATCGTCGATCGTAAGAAGGACATGATCATCAGCGGCGGCGAGAACATCTACCCGCGCGAGGTCGAGGAGGTGCTCCACCTCCACCCCGCCGTCGCCGAGGCCGCAGTGATCGGCGTGTCCGACGAGCTGTGGGGTGAGGCGCCGGTGGCGCTGGTGGTCGCTCGCGAGACGGCCGACGACGAGCTCGCCCGCGAGCTTGAACTGTTCTGCCGCGATCGGCTCGCACGCTACAAGTGCCCGAAGGTCGTGCGGATCTGCGACTCGCTGCCCAAGACGCCTACCGGCAAGGTGATCAAGCGCGAGCTACGCGAGCTGTACTCCCGCGTAAGCGAGCCGGCCGGTCAGGGGACGGCGGGATGACCGTGACCGCTTCGGGGGAGCGCGAGGAGCTGCGGCTCGCGGTCAGGCAGCTGATGGAGGGACGCGTGCGCCCGCGCGCGGCCGAGATCGACGCCGAGGCCAAGTTCCCCGACGACGTTCGCCGGCTGTTCGCCGAACACGACGTGTTCCGGACGGTGGTTCCGCCCGAATACGGCGGGCTCGACGGAAGCCTGTTGACGCTGACGATCGTGTGCGAGGAGATAACGCGAGTGTGCGCCAACTCGGGGATGGTGCTCGGCAACCAGTACCTCGGCGCCGGGCCGGTGCTGCTGTTCGGCTCCGAGCGCCAGAAGCGGGAACTGCTGCCGGCGCTCGCCTCCGGTGAGCTGTTGTGTTCGTTTGCGCTGAGCGAGCCCGAGGCCGGCTCGGACGCGGCGGCGCTGCGCACGCGTGCGCGCCGCGACGGGGACGAATGGGTGATCTCAGGGCGTAAGAACTTCATCACCCACGCGAACGTCGCCGACGTGCTCACGGTCTTCGCCCGCGTCGACGGGACCGATGGGCACGGGATCAGCGCGTTCCTGGTGTCCAAGGACGACCCGGGCTGGTTCGTGGATCGGATCGAACACAAGATGGGGTTACGCGGGTCGCCGACCTGCTCACTCGTGCTCGACGATGTGCGCTTGCCCGACTCGGCGCTGGTCGGCGAGATCGGTGCCGGGCTGCGGATCGCGCTCACCTCGCTGAACAAGGGCCGGATCATGACCGCGTCGCTGGCCCTGGGGATCGCCCAGGGATCGCTCGACCTCGCGCTCGGCTACGCAACCGAGCGCCGCCAGTTCGACCGCGCGATCGCCGAGTTCCAGGCGATCCAGTTCATGCTCGCCGACATGGAGACCGAGCTCCAGGCCTCGCGCGCGCTGGTGCGCACGGCGGCTTCGCGTTACGACGAGGGCGACGCGGAGATCGTCAAATTGTCGGCGGCAGCAAAGCTGTTCGTGACCGAGATGGTCAACCGAGTGACGTCGACCGCGGTGCAGGTGCTGGGCGGCTACGGCTACGTGTCGGATTACGGTGCCGAGCAGCGGATGCGCGATGCCCGCGTGTTCTCGATCTTCGAGGGCACCAACCAGATCCAGCGCCTGGTGATCGCCCGCGAGCTGCTGGGAGGCCGGCGGTGATCGTCCGCGCCGGCGAAGCGGTCACCGAGAACGGGCTCGGCGAGCGGCTGCGCGCGCTGCGGCTGTCAAAGGGCCTGACGCAGGGCGACATCGCCGCTCGGTCGGGGTTCAGCAACGCGTACATCTCGAAGATCGAGCTCGGCGCCGCAGGCGTGCCGGTGGGAACGCTGGTGCGCCTGGCCGACGCGCTCGAGGTGGAGCCCGACGAGCTCGCCGGCGAGCCGGTCGACCTGGCCGGCGACGCCAGCACCGGGCGCGACGAAATCCTGGCCGCGGCGATCGAGCTGTTCGCCGCCAAGGGCTACAGCCGCGTGTCGATCCGCGAGCTGGGAGCGCGGGCCGGTTGCTCGACCGCGAACCTGTATCACCACTTCTCGTCCAAGTACGACATCTTCGTGTCGCTGATCGAAGGCGCGATGGATCGGCACCTGGCCGGCCTTCAGGATGCGAGGGATCAATACTCCGAGCCGCCCGCTCAGCTGCGCCACGTGCTGCGCAGCCACCTGCTGGTACAGATGACCCGGCCCGAGGTGAGGTTGCTCGCCGACGACTTCCATCCGATCAGCGGCGCCGAGCGCGACCGGTTCATCGCCGAGCGCGACAGCTACGAGCGCGGCATCCGCCAGATCGTCACCCACGGCGTGCACGACGGCAGCCTGTCGGTGGGCAATCCGGCGGTGGCGCTGCGAGCCGCGCTCGACGCCTGCAACCACGTGCATCTCTGGTTTCACCCCGACGGCCCGCTCAGCGCCGACCGTGTCGCGGACGACATCGCCGACTTCCTGCTCGCGGGATTCGGGGTGCACTCGAACACCGATCAGGAGGACGGATGAGCCGGAGCTACTCGGTATCGCGTGCGGTCGTGACTGGTGCGGCGCGCGGGATCGGCGCGGCGATCGCGGGACGGCTGTCCGAGGAGGGACTCGCGGTCGCGCTGCTCGATCTCGACGATGCGGCCGTGCGTGAGACCGCGGCGGTGATCGCGGATCGCACCGGTGCCACGACGTTCGCGATCGCGTGCGACGTGTCTGATCGAGCGGCGGTCGCGGGGGCGATCGATGAGGCCGCGGGCTCGCTCGGCGGACTCGACACGCTCGTGACCAACGCCGGGATCGCCCGTGACGGCTTCCTCCACAAGCTTGACGACGACTCCTGGGATGACGTGCTGGCCGTGCACCTGACCGGCACGTTCGCCTGCCTGCGCGCGGCGGCGCCGCATCTGCGGGCCGACGGCCCGGGGCGGGTGGTGTGCATCTCGTCGGTGTCGGGCGCGACCGGGAACCTCGGCCAGGCCAACTACAGCGCCGCCAAGGGCGGGATTGTCGCGCTCGTCAAGACCGCCGCCCGGGAGCTGGCCCGTCCCCAGACGACGGTCAACGCGATCCGCCCGGGGTTCATCGACACGGCCATGACCCGCGGGATGCCCGATGCGGCGCGGGCCGCCCTGATCGAGGCGATCCCGCTCGGGCGGGTCGGGCTGCCCGAGGACGTGGCCGGAGCGGTTGCGTTCCTGGTCTCAGACGACGCCGCGTTCATCACCGGGGCGACGATCGACGTCAACGGCGGGTCGTACATGTAGCGGTCGCGCTCGACCGCCCGTTATACGGTCAGCTCGCTCAGTCGGGCGCGAGCGGTCGAGGAGTCCGAGGCCGGGACCAGCCGGCCCGCCTTGCCCAGGCCGTGCGGCGGCATGTTGCCGTAGACGGCCTCGTAGTGCCCCGCCTTGACCAGGTAGGTCTCGTGCCAGATCCCGGTGCGGTCGCTGCGGCCGAGCCGCTTCCAGTACTGCCGCCAGACGTTGACGTGCGGATCGTCCGTGTCGCGGGCGAACGCCTCGAGCTGGTCGAACGAGCGCCAGTACTGGACGATCGTGGGGATGCCCATCTCGTAGGCCAGCAGCCCCTTCTCCGGTCTGGCCACGAGGTAATCCAGCATGTGCTTCATCCCGCGGCGGCCGCCCAGATCGGCAAAGCAGCGAGCGAATTCGAGCTTGCTGTTGAACCGCGCGCCGATCAGAAACACGACGAAATCGCCATCGATCTCAGCCACCATGCGGCGTCCAGCCACCCCGGTCATGTCGACCCCCAATCCGTGTTGCTTGTGCCTGTCCAGCCTATCCCGCATCATTCCCCGCGGTGCTAACGATCGTGGAGGTTGGCGTGCTCAGAACGGCTAGGCGGCTGGTGATCCTCGCAGCCGGGATGTTCCTGCTCGTCGGGAGTGTCGGCAGCGCCTCGGCGCAGGTCGGGCCGTCGGGACAACTCGAGCAATTCGACTACACCCTGACGAACGCACCGCCACAGGGCTTCGACGGGGTCATCTACACCACGGGGGTGGTCGAGACCGTGGGCGGCACGGTTGATTTCCAGTCCGGCGCAGTGAAGGAGCTGAATTTCCTTTCCAACGCTTGGACGCTTATCCCTACGGGCACAGACATGCTGAACGTGACCGTGACCGACTGGCGGATCGTCACTGGCCCGACGATTACGGGAACCGCCCATGTCCCTGCGGGCGCGACCCTGACCGTCAACGTCGGGGACACGGGCCAGACGATCCCGCTCTCCAACGGGAAGTTCTCGATTCCCACCGGCGCGAACACGCTCGGCGCCAAGCCGCCCAAGCGCGGCAGCCAGGTCGTGAGGTGCCGCGGTGGCGCACGCTCGTGCCGCGCGATCATCAACCTTGCCGGTGGTGCGCACAACCGCAAGCTCGTGATCCGGCTCACCGACACCGACTTCTCGCTGCGGTCGATTAAGGCTCCGCCGAAGCGCAACCACGCCGCATACAGCCTCACGAACGGGCATTTCGCCCAGGGCGGCTCCCAGTACGTCGCGACCCTCAACGCCGCTGCATCGAGTCGATCGGGATCGCGTCTGACCCTCACGTTCGGATAAGCGCTGGCACAACGCTCACACGCGACCGACGATCCTAGAAGCGCTGGGTGGCCGCCACCGGCGACACTTGCACGTTAGCCGGCGCGGGTCCGCAGAGATCGAAGCGACCTGCGTACCAGACCAGCCGGCCGCTCGTGGGAGGCGGTGTGATCCGCATTCCGTAGGCGAACACGGCTGCCGAGCACGGGCCGCTGACGGCATAGGTCGTGGCGAAGTACGCCCGGTGCCAGGGAGCCAGGACGACCGTGCGGGGCGGACCGCCGAAGTGACCGACGGTTGTCGGCATCTGGCCGGCGCTCCGGTTGAGCAGCCGGACTCCCGGATATCCCTTCAGCCGGCAGGTCCGCGACCCGACGTTGCGCAGCGCGAAGATCCAGCCTCGGTGACTGGTGAAGTCACTCTCGCCGATCTTGTCGAGGCGCAGGTTCGACGTCGCGCACGTGCGGGCGGACGGCGCCGCCAGGCCGGCGGCCGGGCGGGCGAGAGCCACGACGAGTGACACGGCCACGGCCGTTACCGCGAGGCCCAGCACAAGCGAGCGTCGACGGGCGGTTTGGACAGGCGTCATAGCAAGCCTTCCTTTCTGTGGGGTGATCAACATGCCGCTGTCGGTCATCGCGCAAGCGTGCTCTCACGCTCGCGGGGTTCCGACGCGGCCGGCGTCGGCACAGGCTGCGGTGGATGCCCGGGATCCGGCGCGGGGTCGCCCTTGCGCCGGCGGAACAGATCGACGAACGCGACCAGCAGGTTCAGCCCCTGACCGAAGAACCCTAGCGCCGGGAGCGGCTCGCCCGACTCCGCGCCCCAGAAGAACGCGAGGTCGCCGGGCATCATGTTCTCGGGGCTCCGCGGATACGCCTCGATGTACTTCTCGGTGGCCCGCGCGACGAGACCCGAGCAGATGAACTGGCCGTCCATGTGCAGCGACAGATCCCAGCCGAACAGCGACTGGATCGCAAGCCCGACGAAGTTCAGGATCCCGTACTTGTCACCCACCCGCGTCTCCGCGAATCCGCAGGCCAGCTCGCGCTGGGCCTCGGAGGCAGTGACGTGCACGATCAGGTAGTCGGTCCCGCGGTACCTGCTGATGTTGTCCCGGGTAACGCCCTTCTCGAGCGCCTCGCAGATGTCGCCGTCCTCGGACACGATCAGCGCCGAGTGCGTCCACCGCGCGTAGTCGGAGTTCCCGTACCGGGTGCGCTCCCCGGCCTGGATCAATTTGCCCAGCGTGGTGGTGGCTCCGCCCGGGCCCTTGGTGTCCGTGGCCCGATGAAGGCTGAAATCACCCGAACAGAACTTCTCCGGCGCCTCGCCGGCCGGGTAGTGAGTGACGCTGACACCAGCCGGGCGGCGCTCGGCCGCAGCGGCGCGGAAGGCATGCTCGCGCTTGCGGTTACTCATCGCTGCACCTCGGTCCCGATCCCAGACATTGCTGCCCCCTTGGTGTACTGCCCTTGTACCTGAATCAAATATCGAGCCCGTGACCGCGTCAGGATGTGACATTCCGCACTAGGATGGCGCGCATGGATTACACGGTCCGGAACCTCCGCGACGTCGAGGACGTTGCCCCGCGATTTGGCTTTGACTCGATCCAGGAGGCTCGATTCGCGTGGCGGGCGCTCGATGCGGAGCAGACCGGGTTCGCCTACCACCGGATCAAACCCAACCAGCGTGGTGGCGCCCACCGACACGACGCCGCCGAGGAGATCTACGTCGTGATCGCCGGCAGCGGTCGGGTCTACCTCGATGGCGATCTTGTCGAGCTGAAGTCGCTTGACGCGGTGCGCCTGGCACCGCCTGTCACGCGGGCGTTCCAAGCCGGCCCCGACGGACTCGACCTGTTGGTCTTCGGACCTCACCGCGAGGCGGACGGGGAGCTCCTCAGCGAGGACGTCTGGGAGAGCTGAGCGGTAGAGTCCGCAGGTGTGAGGGGTCGGTTGCTGGCGAGGTTGATAGTCGTCGTGGGCATGTTCGCGCTGCCGTCAGCGGCGCTTGCATCTCCGGCGGTCGTGCTCGTCTCGGGGTTTGACACCACGACGCCGTTCACCACGCCGGGAGCGTCGTGCGCTCCGCTGGCGGGCCCCACGTGGCACTCGCCGACCGGCCCGGCGGCCGGCCTCCGAGCCGCCGGCGAAGCCGTGTTCACGGCGCCGATCGTCAACGCCGATGAGTCGCCGGGCCCGCCATGCATACCGTCAGGCGGAGCCGTTCCGCCACCGCAGGATGTGATCAACTCCAACGGCGACGTGAACGCCAACGGCGCCGCGCTGATGGGCTTCCTGCAATTCCTTTCCGCCCATTACGGGGTGACGAGCGTGAGCCTGGTCGGGCACTCGGACGGAGGGTTGTGGTCCCGGTCGGCGATCACCCAGATGCGGACCGCCAACTCAGGGCCTGTGGTCCAGTCGCTGACGACGCTCGGCACGCCGCACACCGGCTCGTTCGGCGCCGATCTCGCCGAGCTCGTCGTCAACGGGCGCTGCGAGGCCGGCAACCCCACCGAGCAGGCCGTGTGCCAGGCGCTGCTGTCGGTGATCCAACGTGTGTTGAACGGTCTCGGACCGACGGCGCTCCGCGAGCTGACCAGCTCGTTCCTGGCCGGCTGGAATCCGCAGCAGACGATCGGCTGTCCGGTGTCAGTCGCCGCCGGCGCGTTCGTCAAGGTCCCGTACATCGGCTTTCTGCTCCCCCGCTACTACAACCCGAACGACGGGATCGTGGGCCAGGCCAGCGCGCTCGGTCAGGCTTCGACGTCGCTCGATGGCACGACGATCCCTGCTCCGGGGTTTCGGACCGTCTCGCTCGGCAGCTTCCCCGTCGTGCACAGCTCAACGCTGACGTTCCTGGGGACCGATGACACGCTCACGAACTACCCAGCGGTCGGAGCGGCGGTGGTCGGCGCCGTCCAGGCCGGCGCCACCAAGCCGGCGTGCTCGACGCCGGCGCTCGGCGCGATCCAATCCCACCCGGGTCCGTCCACCGTACGCGTGACACGGCCGTTCACCGCGCTGGACGCCGCCGGCCGTCAGGGTCGGGTTCCGCGCTCAGGCGCCGCCCAGGTGGCGTTCCTGCTTCGAGGGGCCTCGGTCACCTGTCGCGGGCGGGCCGTGCGGTCCGTGCCGTTGCTCGGCTCCAAGCAGGTGCGGGTCGCGGTGGTGCGGTGCGCGGGAGCTGGTCGGACTCACGGGCGAGCGCTGCTTCTCCGGCGCGATCCTCGGCAGCGGACGCTGGTGCTCACGCGCCGAGGCCGCAGTCTCAGCGCACGCGTGCGCGGACCGGCGCTGAGCGGCCTTCGGGTGAGCGTTCGTGTCCGGGGCACGTGGCGAGCAGTGCGTCGCGGGACCGCCAGACTGCCGGCCCGGACGGGTGCCGTCTCGGTTCGCGCGACCGGGGTCGACCAGACCGGCGAGCGATGGCTCGCCACGGCGGTCGTCGCGTCCTGAGCCCGGCGCTCAGCCGGTTGGCCGCGGCGGCTGCGGCTTACGCGCTGGCGCAAGCAGGTTCGCCTCGAGCCGGGCGATGATCCCGTAGCCGGCCGTCGTCATGTGGATGTCCAGCCGGCTGCAGAAGAAGGTGAGCCGGCAGACGGTTGCCACCGGGACCGGCACGATCCCGTACGTCGGAGCGTTGGTGGTGACGAACGGGCCATACGCGCCGGTGGCCGCGGTCACGTCGACGAACTGGCCGCCGGCGGCTCGATAGCTGCCAGCCAGACCCGGGTTGATGTAGCTGCGAAACGCCGTCAGCGACTGAGTGGCCAGCGCGAAACGGTTGTCGCCGAACACGTCCGCGCGCACCCAGGCGCCGAGCACGACGTCCGGGTACGTCGATCCGATGATCTGTACGCGACGACCGCCGGCGGCGCGCAGTTGTCGCAGGATCTGGTTCAGGTTCGCCGTGAGCGTCGGCATCCGCCCGGCGACACAGCCGATCGGCTTACCCGGTCGGGATGCAGCTGTAGATGTCGTTGCCGCCGATCGAGATCGTCACCAGGCCGACCGTGCCGGTGTGGGCGCGCATGAACGCGGCCGCGGCCTGGACCTGCGTCTTGCCGGGATAGGCAGGCGCGCCGGGCATCCGGCCGTCGGCCGGGCAGTCGCGCTGGGTCAGCATCGACTTGGTGGTCGCCCCGGCGCAGCCATAGTTGACGAGCGTGAACCTGTGTCCGCGTTGCGCCGCGAGCTTCACCAGCTGGTTGGCCGGGCCGTGGAGCGTCGTGCGGCCGATGTTGCCCTGGTAGCCCACGGCATATGAATCCCCGAGCGAGATGTAGTACTGGCGGGCTGACGGCTTGGCGTTGGCGGCGGCGGGCACTGCCAGAGCGAGCACGGCCAGTGTCAGGGCGAGCGCGCTGCGACGCATGCCCGACGCCCTAGCCCGTCACCATGCCGGCGCCGCGCAGCGCCGGCCGGGCGGAAGTGCGCATCCGCGTCAGTACCCGGCTCGACACTGGGCTGACGTCGGGGTGGATGCCGTCATTGGCGTCGGCCGCCGACCGCCAAGCCTGCGCGCGGCGCGCGGCCTCGTCGGAGTCATCGAGCTGGACGCAGTCCATCCGGTCCGCGTTGGTGTCGACGACGATCTCGTCCCCGTCGTGGACCAGCGCGATCGGGCCGCCGAGGAACGCCTCCGGCGACACGTGGCCGATCACGAGCCCAACCGAGCCACCGGAGAAGCGGGCGTCGGTCATCAGCGCGATCGTGATGTTGCGCTGGCGGCACAGGGCGGTGATGCGCGACGTCGGGTCGAACAGCTCCGGCATCCCCGGGGCGCCGCGTGGACCCTCGTAGCGGATCACGACGATGTCGCGGTCCGCGAACGAGTCGGGATCCTGCTCGAGCGCCTCGATCAGCTGGCTCTCGCCGTCGAATACCCGCGCGCGTCCGCGGAACACGCCGTCCTGGAGCCCGCCCTCGACGCCGGCGATCTTGAGCACCGCGCCACCGTCGGGCGCCAGGTTGCCGTGTAGCAGACGCAGCCCACCGGTGTCCTTGAACGGCTTGGCCACCGAGTGGATCACGTCCCCGTCGGGCGTCGGCGGATCCAGCCGGCGGACCTGGTCGGCGAGCGTCTCGCCGGTGCAGGTGAGCGCGTCGCCGTCGAGCAGGCCCGCGTCGAGCAGCTCCTTGACGATCACCTGCAACCCGCCCCTGGCGTCGATGTCGACCATCGAATAGAACCCGAACGGGCGGAGGTTGACGAGCACCGGCAGACGGCGCGAAAGCGCGTTGAACTCGCTCTGGCTGATCACGTCCTCCCACAGGTCCAGGCCGGCGGCGCGGGCGATCTCGACGCTGTGCAGCACGACGTTGGTCGAGCCGCCCATCGCGATCGCGACCGTCAGCGCGTTGCGCAGCGATGCGGGCGTGACGATGTCGCGCGGGCTGATCCGCTTCTCGGTCATCGCAAGCAGGCAGTCGATCAGCTGATCCGGGAACTCCTCCAACCGGCGAGGATCGTCGGACGGCGGAGCAACCATCTGCAGCGGCTCCATCCCCAGCACCGCGATGAACGTCTGCATCGTGTTGTAGGTGAACATGCCACCGCAGCTGCCCTGGCCCGGGCAGGCGTGCGACGCGATCCGAGCGCGGATCGCGGGATCGGGGTCGCCGGCGAACTGAAAGCCGGTCACGATGTCGATCGGCTCGCCGGTCTCCGGGTCGGCGCCGGGCTTGATCGAGCCGTCGGACAGCAGCACGGCGGGGGCGTTGTGCTCGAGGATCGCGGCGAGCGTCCCGACCGGCGGCTTGTCGCACGCGACGACCGAGATCAACCCGGCCATCGCATTGGCGTTCAGGTGCAGGTCGATGTTCTCGTTGACGAGCTCGCGGCCGATCAGCGAGAAGCGCATGCTGGGAGTGCCGTTGAGCTGCCCATCCGACACGCCGATCGTGTATGCGGGAGCAATCAGCCGCACCGCCAGATCCTCGCTGCGCACGCGCTCGGAGAGCGCCTTCTGGATCGCTGCGACCTTTCCCAGCACGCCGAGATAGCACTGGCTGTCGCCGAGGCTGCCCGTGACCCCCCAGACCGGATCGTGGATCTTCGCCACGTCCTCGCCGAGGAAGCGCGCGGTCCCCACCCGCTGGGCGTCACGGCCGGGATTCGCGGACTCAAAACCGTTGCTGCTCAAAGCGGTGCCCATTCTATGGGGCGGCCGACGCTGTCCGCCGGGTCGGCCGTCTGCCGTCGTGACCAGAACGGTGCGTCCGGCCAACGGCGCTCGAGGGCGTAGTAGGCAGCTCGCAGGCGAAGGTGGGTCTCGAGCAGCCGCGCGTACTCTGCTCCCCAGTCGATCAGCGGCTGTTGGTCTCCTCGGGTGAGGATCGCGGCCAGGGCGTAGCCGGCCTCCCGGCCCATGATCAACGCGGTGAGGATCCCCTGAGATGAGAGCGGGTCAAACGAGACGGCGGCGTCGCCGGTCGCGACCCAGCCGGGGCCTGAGGTCCGATCGAGGTGGGCGACTGTCGCATCCAGGATCGCTGGGCTGCCGTGCAGACGCGCTCCGCTCGCCTCCAGCTGGCCTCTGATCTGAGGCGCCTCGACGAGCCGGCGCGACCAGTCCCGCGCCGTGCGTGCGGCCCGCGGTGGCAGCAGGTCGGAGTCGGTCAGGAAGGCCACCACGCGCCGACGTCCGGGGACCGGCGTCGTGTACCACCATCCGTCGGCGACCGACTCGACCAGCGTCGTGCAGTCGTTGTCCTGGTTGCTGGTGACACTCAACAACCAGTGCGCCGCCACAAGCCGGTCAAGCCGGCGTCGGTGAGCGCCTTGAGACCGCGCGATTCGAGCGCCACGACCGGTGGCATCGACGATCGCGCGAGCCCGGACTGTCGTGCGCACAGGATCGCGGAGCTCGAGTCGCCAGTGATCGCCCATCCAGGCTTGCCCGACCACCGGGACGCCCGACCGAGCGCGAACCCCCATGGTTCGCAGCCGATCGAGCAGCAGCTCGTCGAGGGCCGGCCTGCCGACATGCCACCCGTGGCCGAACGGGTTGTGGATGAACTCCGTCACCTCGACCTGCGGCGCGCCCCAGACGCTGCGGTTGCCGTACGCGACTCGCTGCTCGGAGGGATTGATCACCCAGGCCCCGAAGGTGTCGTGCAGGACCGTGTCGGTGCCCGGCGGCAAGCTTTCACCGGGAGCGGGCCGGCGCTTCTGGCGAGCCGCACAGCAACTCAACGTCCAATCCTTGCGCACCACGCCGCCGCAGCGGCCGCGGCACCGGCCGGACCCCCGCCGACGACTACGAGCATCCGCGACCGCGCGGGTCTGGCGCTTGGTCAGTACTGCGGCACCCACCGGTCCGCTCCGTAGTCGTGGGCGGGCTCCTTTGAGAACCCGACAAGTGATTCGACCTTGAATGTCTTTGGAAACTGCGTGTCGCCTGGGCCGGGGCGCTCGACGACCATGCCGAGCTTCGGCCAGTCCTTGACCATCAGGTCCAGGGTCGGTGGCCGGGTGGGCTTGGCGATGAACCGCTCCCAGTCGCGGCGCCGCTGAAACGCCTGCTGCCGGTCGGACATAGATCGCGTCCGGTCCATGACGATCTGATAGTCGGATTCGCGCAGTACCTGGGTTGGGATCCGGGCCGGCCAGAACGCCGGCCGGATGAGCGAGATGCTCCGCTGATAGCCAGAACGACAGCTCGCTCCGTCGGCGTGCCACGGCTCCCCCAGCCAATGAGTCAGGTCGCCGGGCGAGACGCCGCGCAGGGGCCCGTCGGCCGAATAGACGATCTTGGTCGTGAGCTGGCTCCCGTAATCGCGCAGCTCAAAGGTGTTGCTGCGCACACGCAGCCGAAACGGCTTCTCCCAGATCTCGCGCGTACGCAGCGTCCACGGGACCTCGATCCCTGGGTGAAAAGCGCCCCCCAACACCGAGTCGAGTGCGGCTCGGTCCAGTGCCGCAGGCCGCTGCCCCAATTCCAGCGCTTCCAACGACCGCGGTCGGCTCGCCAGCTTAGCGCCGCCGGTGAAGTCACCCGCTGCCCACGCTCGCAGCTGACGGTACTGGAGCGGGGTGACCGCGAACCACTCGCGGTTATTGTCCAGTGGAAATTCGCTGTGGTCACCGTACAGCTGGGGCACCGCGCCCGGCTGGGAGTGAACAAACGAGGGATTCCGAAAGCTCTTGAACGTCTGCCGGCGAAACGCCTCGTTGCCAGGCGAAGCATCGGCGAGCCGCTCCGGCATCCCGGTCGCCAGCCAATCTTCCCCGCTGCCCCAGCCGTTGGACTCAAAGAAACCCGCGTTGACCCACTGCATGTCAGCCAGCCGGGCGAAGATCGGCATGATCTCCTGGGCGAAATCGACCGGGCCCATGCGGAGCATGCCGGCATCCACGAGCGCCGAACGCGCGGCGTCGTAGGCGGTGACCAGCCCGGTTGCGATTCCTGGCGCGTAGTTGGGCGGGGTCGAGACCACCCACGCCGGCTCGGCCCGCAGCACGCGGTTTCCGAGCTTCACAGTCGCGTGCACCGGGCCGTCACACACGTCGTCGGTCCAGCCCGGGTTGGTTGCGTAGCTGCCCAGCGGTGTCGAGTGTGGTGAGTAGCCGCGCCCCTGCGCAGGCAAGAACACCAGCCTTCCATCACCGTCAGTCATCAGCTCGCCCAACCCAACCGGCTCGCCCTGAAACGCGCCACCGCTGAGCGCCACCGGACCGGCGGCGACGCCGCGCACCGCGCGACTTGGTGGAGCGACCGCCAGCTGCATACGGTCATCGCCCTTCACGCTCGGGTTGCGTCGCGGGCTGGCCGGCGCGCCCGGGATGTCGAACGGTGTGTCGGGCTCGTACCACGCCGCCTTGCTGTTCGCGACCTCCACGCGCCACGTGATCTCGGCGTCGGGCGCGGTCAGCTCGCGCACCACCCGTCCGTGCTCGTCGAACCCGAACACCCGGAACCGCGCCGCCTGGCGCGCAATCGCGCCGTTGCCATCCTTGAACCCGCCGCGGGCGTACGGCAGCACCCCCGGCACCTCCGGGCCGAAGAAGAAGCCGTCCTGGCTGTTGCCGACCCGTGCGATGCCAATCGCTGGATGGATCGCCACCCGCGTGATCTTCGGGTCCTTCGAGGATCCACAACCGGCCACGCCGCCGGCGGCAAGCAGCGCTCCGCTCGCCGCGCTGGCGCGTAGAAACTCCGCCCTCGTCAGGAGATGCTGCCCCGGCACCATGGGACAGCCTACGCATCCCGCACGACGAATCGCAACCATCTGAGCTGGACCGCACTGTCAAGGCTGGCGGGTCAGTCCGCGAGACCGGCGAGGCGCTTCTGGAGGAACCGCTGCTCCGGACCCGGCTGGGTCAGCTCCAGCGCGCGCGTGTAGGCGGCGCGAGCTTCGTGATCGCGGCCGAGGCGTCGCAGGAAGTCGGCGCGGGTCGAGTGGTAGTAGCGGTAGTCGCCGAGCTCGAGCCCGTCGAGCAGCGCGAGTCCGGCCTCGGGCCCCTCGAGTTCGCCCACGGCGATCGCTCTGTTCATCGTCACCACCGGCGAGCCCGAGAGCTGCTCGAGCCGCTGGTAGAGGAATGCGATCTTGGCCCAGTCGCGAGGCTCCTGGAGATGCAGCTCGGCAATCGCCGCCTGGATCAGATAGCTCCCGCCGGTTCCGCTCCCATACAGGGCCAGTCCGCGGGCGAGCAGCTCCCGGCCCGCCTCGATCTGGTGCTGGTCCCATAGCGACCGGTCCTGGTCGTCGAGCAGCACGAGCTCGTCGCCCTGGAAGCGAGCGGAGCTGCGCGCGTGGTTGATCAGCATCAGCGCGAGCAGGGCGTGCGCCTCGGCTTCGTCGGGCATCAGCTCGACCAGCGAACTGCCGAGGCGGATCGCTTCTGCGGACAGATCGACGCGCCCCGGGACCCAGCCCTCGTTGAAGATCAGATAGATCACCGCGAGCACCGCGTCGAGCCGCTCGGGCAGGAGGTGGTCGGGAGGGACGGCGAACGGGATGCCGGCGTCGCGGATCTTGCGCTTCGCCCGCGTCAGGCGCTTGCTCATCGTCTCGACCGGGACGAGGAAGGCGCGGGCGATCTGTTCGGTCGAGAGGCCGCCGAGCGTGCGCAGCGTGAGCCCGACCTGCGCGTCGAGCGCAAGCGCCGGGTGGCAGCAGGTGAAGATCAGCTCGAGCCGCTCGTCTGGGAACGTCGTCGTCTCGTCCATCGCCTGCTCCTCCGGTTGGTCTTCGAGCTCGCGCCGCAGCTGCTCGGTCTTCGCCGCCAGCGTGCGCTCGCGCCGGATGCGGTCGATCGCGCGGTTACGGGCGGTCGCGATCAGCCAACCGGTGGGGTTCGCGGGGATTCCGTCGCCCGGCCAGCGTTCCGCGGCGATCGCGAACGCGTCCTGCGCGGCGTCCTCGGCGAGCTCGACATCGCCCAGATACCCGACCAGCGAGGCCAGGACCCGGCCCCACTGATCACGGAACAGCTGCTCAAGCACCGGCGAGCGGATCCTCCCGGACTGGCCGGACCTCGATCGCACCGGTGCACTGCAGCTCCTGGAGTTCTCCGGCCACGGCCAGGGCGCCGTCCAGATCGTCGGCCTCGACGAGGATGAATCCGCCGAGGAAGTCCTTGCTGTCCACGAACGGCCCGTCGGTCAACAGCGTCCTGCCCTGGCGATGGCGCACCGTCGTGGCCGACTCGACGTCCTGGAGGCGGAGCCAACCGGTCACGTTTGGTCGCGCCAGGACCTCGGCGATCCCGGCCTCGATCTGTCGTCGTTGCGCTTCGGTTCTCTGGTCACGAACGTCGATGTTGGCGTAGGCCAAGAGGGCGTATCTCAAGACGTCTCCTTCCCGCGTGGTTCGGGTTGTTCGTCTCCTTGACGAACAGGGTCGCGGAAAACGGACACCCCGCGGGTTTCTCCCCCGCCTGTCCGTCTGGCGTCCATCCGTTCGTCACTGAGGCAGAACCGGCCGACGAGCCGGCCACGACCCGAGGAGGACAGATGACAGTCAGACCGGCGAATCGCCATCTCGGCTGGGTGATGGCCCTGACGTCGACCGCCTACTTCATGGTGGTCCTGGACTCGGTCGTCGTGATCACGGCGCTGCCGAGGATGCAGCGTGACCTGCACGTGAGTCTCTCCTCTCTGCAGTGGACGCTGAACGCCTACGGCATCGCCTTTGCCGCCGGCATCATCACCGCCGCCGCGCTCGGCGACCGGTTCGGGCGGCGCAGGGTGTTCACGATCGGGCTCGCGCTGTTCACGGTCGCGTCCGTCGCCTGTGCGCTGGCACCGAGCCTGTCGCTGTTGATCGTCGCCCGGACCGTGCAGGGCCTCGGCGGCGCGGTGGTGCTCCCGCTGAGCTTGACGATCCTGACGGGGGCGTTTCCGGTTAAGCGTCGAGGGATGATCGTCGGGATCTACGGCGGCCTCGCAGGTCTCGCGGTCGCGATCGGACCGATCGTCGGTGGCGCGGTCACCCAGGGGATCGACTGGCATTGGATCTTCTGGCTCAACGTGCCGATCGGCGTCGCCGCCGTGCTCCTCGGCCTCCGCCTGCTCCCGGAGAGCTCCGGCGCCCGGGAGCGGCTCGACCTCGTCGGGGTCGGGCTGATCACGGCCGGCGTTGTCGCCGTGGTGTGGGCGCTCAGCCGCGCCAACCAGGTCGGCTGGTCCAGCGCGGAGGTCGTGTCCACGCTGGTCGCGGGAGCGGTACTGCTCGTCGCGTTCCTGCGATGGGAGCGCTCGGTGGCCGAGCCGATGGTGCCGCTGCGCCTGTTTGCGGTCCGGGACTTCGCGATCGGCAACCTGACGACATTCCTGATGTCGGGCGCGATCTTCGCCGGCGGGCTGTTGGTCACCGAAGAGTTCCAGCTTGCTCGGCACTTCTCGCCGGTGGGCACCGGGGTGCGTCTGCTGCCGTTCTTCGCCACGCCGATGCTCGTCTCGCCCGTGGCGGGCGCGCTGTCGGATCGCATCGGCCGACGGCCGATCATCGTCGTCGGGCTGAGCCTGCTGACGGCCGGGTTCGTGTGGGTCGCGTGGCGAGGTTCGGTGCACACGAGCTGGGTCGAGCTCGTAGTCGCGCTGGCGATCGCCGGCGTCGGGATCTCGATGGCCCTGCCAACGGTGCCCACCGCCGTGCTGAGCGCGGTCGCGCCGGACGAGATGGGAAAGGCGTCTGGGATCAACTACATGGCCCAGCGGTTCGGCGCGGTATTCGCCGTCGCGATCGGCAGCACCGTGTTCTCGACGTACGGCGACCTCTCGAGCGCGGCCACGGTGACGGCCGGGTTCACGCCGGCGATCTGGGCCTGCTCGGTGTTCGCCGGGTTGGCCGCGCTGGCCGCCACCGCGATGTCGGCGCGGCCCAGGCGCGCGCCGCACGCCGCACCCGAGCCCGTCTGAGCGACCTGAGAACGCTACGCGGTGAGCCGGGCCCGCGCTTCGCCGGCTTGAGTCTCATCACGGTCACTGTCGGCTGCTTCGACGGCTATCCGCCCCGCACCTCCGCGTGCGCGATCCGCCATACCCCGGCCGCCAGTGGCAGCGCCAGCCACAGCGCGAGCGTCGTCGCCGCGTGAGCCCACTCGGTGGCGCTCAGCAGGTGGTCCGTGAGCGGGTCCAGCGACCGCGACATGTCCAACCACCGCCCGACACCCTCCAGCGCGGGTATCGTACCCAGCGCCGACCAGGCGATCGGCAGCGCGAAGTACACGACGATCGCCGGCGCCGAGCTGAGCAGCACGCCACCGAAGCCAATCCCGATCGCCATCGCGGTCGCCAGTGCAAACGCGAACTGCAGGATCATCCCGACGGGCAGCGACCAGGTGTCCGCGACGCCGGACCCCGCAACCGCAGTCGCTGCGAGACCAACCAGAAGGCAGATCACGAGCATCACCAGCGAGAGCGCGATGCTCGCTGCCAGCTTGGCGACGATCACGCGCGGGCGCCGCGGCACGAGCGCGAAGGTGACCATCGCGGTGCGCTGAGACCACTCCGAAGTGACCAGCAGGATCCCGACGATCGGCAGCAGGATGAACGCCGGCGCGGTAGCGGCTGAGGTCAGCGCAAGCAGCGTGCGGTCGTGCGAATTACCGAAGATGCACACTGCGATTTCCACGCCGATCGTCAGGACTCCGATCCCGAGCAGGAGCCAGAAGCCGGCACGGGTGTCGGTCATCTTGCGCAGTTCGATCTCGGTCAGCCGCGCGAGGCTCGGCTGCTCATCACGCTCGCGCACGGACAGCCGTCGGTCAAGAACAGCGGTAGCGGTGGTCATCGGAGGGCCTCCACGGGTTCGGCGGGTGGCGCTTGGCTGCCCGCGGTCAGGTCGAAGAACAACTGCTCGAGATCGTGGCCCTCGGACGGGCCCAAGTGGGTGAGCGCGACGCCGCCATCGAGGGCCGCGCGACCGACTGCGTCCGATTCGGCATCGACGACGAAGCCGCCGTCGGCCAGAGCCCGTGCAGCGAGATCGGCCGCTTCCAGCGCCGCCACGAGTTCCGTCCGGTCGTCTGCGTCCACCAGCGTCCCGGCACCGCTGAGCAGCTCGGCGGTTGACCCCTGCGCGACGATCCTCCCGTCGCCGATCACCACGAGGCGATCGACGGTCGCCTGTACCTCCCGCAACAGGTGCGAGGACAGCAGCACGGTCCCGCCCCGGTCGGCGAAGTCGCGCAGCACCCCACGCATCCAGCGCATCCCGTCGGGATCGAGCCCGTTCGCGGGCTCGTCGAGGATCAGCACCTCGGGGTCACCCAGCAACGCGTTGGCCAGCCCAAGTCGCTGGCGCATGCCCAGCGAGTACTGGCGCACGCGCTTGCGGCCCGCGCCGGGGTCAAGCCCGACCAGCTCGAGCATGGCGTCGACCCGGCGCGTCGGCACTCCCATCGTCAGCGCCGACACTGCGAGCGCCTCGCGGCCGCGGCGTCCGCCATGCTGGGCGCAAGCGTCCAGGAGCACGCCGACCCGGCGGCCGGGGTTGGGCAGCTCGCGATAACCGACGCCGGCCACGGCGCTGCTTCCGCCATCGGCATCCGAGAGCCCGCAGAGGATTCTCAACGTGGTCGTCTTGCCTGCGCCATTCGGGCCGACGAACCCGGTGATTGTCCCCGGATCGCAGCGGAAGCTGACGTCGTGGATCACGGCCCGCCCGCCGTAGCGCTTGGTGAGGTTGTGTGACTCGATCATGCGAGCAGCATCGACGTCGGCGGCTCCGCCAGCCAGGACCGTCCGTCGATTCCGCGTCCCGTCCATGGTTGGTGGCGGCATCGACCAAAGTCGGTGGTGCGGCGGCAGGCTGGGCGTAGCCTGTCGGCAAGATGGCGGCGACATCCGACGAGCGATTCGAGGTTGCGCGCTGGCAGCGCTCGCTGTCACCGGGAGGTCTATTCGCGGAGTCGGGCACTCGGCGCTCCCTGCGCGACTGGCTGGTCGACATCGTGCTGTTCCTGTTCGCGGTCGGAATCGGGGTCGTGGTGCTGACCGAGAGCTGGAACAAGCACGGCACGGCGACCGCGATCGCCGACATCGTGTTCGGAACGCTCGCCTGCCTGTCGCTGTGGTGGCGCCGACGCGCCCCGACCCGGGTCGGACTGTTGTGCACGGTTCTTTCGGCGTTCTTCGCGCTCCCCGCCGGCGCGGGGCTGGTCGCGATCTTCAACGCCGCGATCCGCTCGACGCAGCGAGGCCTGATCGCGGTCGTCGCGTGCGGCGTGGTTGGCCCGGCCGTGTACGCGGCGCTCTACGCCGGACCCGACGGCTACTCGTGGAGCCAGCTGATCCTCGGCGTGCTGTTCACCGCCGTCGCCGTGGGTTGGGGACTGTTCGTGCGGTCGCGCCGCTCGCTGATCATCTCTCTGCGCGATCGCGCCGACCGTCTCGAGGCCGAGCAGCGCCTTCATGCTGAACGGGCACGCGAGGCCGAGCGCAGCCGCATCGCGCGCGAGATGCACGACGTCCTGGCCCATCGGCTGTCGCTGCTGAGCGTGCACGCCGGCGCGCTGGAGTACCGGCGCGACGCTCCCCCAGACATCGCAGAGGCCGCGGGCGTGATCCGCGCGACGACTCACACCGCGCTTGAAGACCTGCGCGAGATCATCGGCATCGTGCGTGATGGCGGCGACACGGAGGTGCCCGAGGCACCGCAGCCGACACTTGCTCAGCTGCCGGCGCTGGTCGATGAGTCTCGCGCCGCCGGTATGCGTGTGGGCTGCGAGATCGATGTCGACGAGGGTGTGACAGTGCCGGATGTCGTGGGCCGCACGGCCTACCGGGTCGTTCAGGAGGGCCTCACCAATGCGCGTAAGCATGCGGCCGGAGCCGCCGTGGAGGTCGCGGTCTGTCAGCCGGCTGGCGGGTGGCTGGAGGTGCAGGTCGTCAACCGCGCTGCGGTGGGCGGGCAACCGGCCGAGCGCACCGTGCCCGGAGCGGGCACCGGCCTCATCGGGCTGTCTGAGCGGGTCGCGCTCGCCGGCGGCGAGCTCGTTCATGGGCCCCGGCCGGATGGGGACTACCTGCTGCGCGCAACCCTGCCGACGGGTTCATGAGCCCGATCCGGGTCCTGCTGGTCGACGACGACGCGCTGGTGCGCTCGGGCCTGCGGATCATGCTCGGCGGCGCCGAGCAGATCGAGGTCGTCGGCGAGGCAGACGACGGACGCGGGGCGCTCGCGGCGGTTGATGCCCACCGTCCCGACGTCGTGCTGATGGACCTGCGCATGCCCCAGGTCGATGGGATCGCCGCCACTCGCCTGCTCCGCGGCCAGCCATCCCCGCCCGCCGTGCTCGTGCTGACCACGTTCCACGCCGACGAGCTCGTCCTGCGCGCGCTGCGCGCCGGGGCCGCCGGGTTTCTGCTCAAGGACACGCCGCCCGCGGAGATCGTCCGAGCGATCGAGCTGGTGTACGGCGGCGACGGGATGCTCTCCCCCGCCGTTACCCGCCGGCTGATCGAGCTCGTCGCCGGCGACGGAGGCGCTTCGGAGCGCGAGGAGGCTGCCCGGGAACGGTTGGCCGCGCTCAGTCCGCGCGAGCGCGAGGTTGCCCTGGCGCTCGGCCGCGGGCGGTCCAACGCGGAGATCGGGGCCGAGCTGCACATGAGCGTCGCGACGGTCAAGTCGCACGTCTCGCGGCTGCTGACCAAGCTCGAGGTCGACAACCGAGTTCAGATCGCGCTGCTGATGCACGACGCCGCCAGCGCCTGAGCCGGCGGTCGGGCGTCAGTCGTCGACGCGGAGTACGACCGCGCCGCCGGTGTCGCCGGCCGCGCAACCGGTGAACAGCCCGGTGCCGCCGCCGCGCCGGCGGAGCACCTCGACCAGCTCGGCGATCAGCCGCGCGCCGGTCGGCGCCTGCGGGTGGCCGTAGACGAGGCTCGACCCGAACTCGTTCATCCGATCGAGCGCATAGCCGGTCTGCTCGGAGAAGTAGAGGTCGTTGACGGCGAACGGGTTGTGGGTGGTGACCGCGTCGATGTCGGCGATCGTGAGGCCTGCGTCATCGAGAGCTGCTTGCGCCGCGGGCACCGGCGCCTTGGGCATCTCGGCCTTGCCGACGCGGGCGAACCCGGTGGCGAGGACCCGGACGACGCCGCCGCCGTCGATCGTCCGGGCGCGGTCGGTGTCGGCGACGAGCATCCCGGCGCAACCGTCGGCGGGGTGCGTCTGGGCCCCGAACGTCACCAGGCCGTCCGGGACAACTGGCTTCAGCGCCGCCAGGCCTTCCGCGGTGGTGGTGTGGATCCCGCTGTCGGACTGCACCCGGTGCGGTTCCTGCTTGCGCCGAGGGATCTCAACCTCGACCATGTAGGAGCGCTGGAACGCGCGATCGTTTTCCAGCGAGCGCTGGTATTGCTGATGGCGCAGCAACGTGATGTCGTCGATCTCCTCGCGGGTGATGCCCGCGTCGGAGGCGACGCGCTCCGCCGTCTCGACCATCGAGCGGCCGGCCCACGGGTCAGACCGGAAGTTCTCGAGCACCCAGTCCTCGGTCTTCGGCGCGCCACCGGGGGTGGCCGCGCTCGGGTACACGAGGTGGGGCCCATTGCTGGTGCGATCCGTGACCGCGACCAGCTGGACCCCGCCGGGGTTGGCCTCGGCGGCGGTCGCGGCCGCCTGCAGGCAGGCGACCGAGGTCGCGCACGCCTGGGCGATCATCGGACCGGTGATGCCGGGCGCGCCGATCCGCCCGGCGACCGTGGGGGCGCCGTAGAAGATGCCGGGTTGCGGAACCGTCCAACCGAGCACGATCCCGTCGAGATCCGCGGCCGCGAACCGGCGGCGCTCGAGCGCCCGGCTGGTGACATCGACCACGAGGTCCAGGCTCGACTGCTCGGCGAGCTCACCCTGCCAGCGCGCGAACGGCGAGCTCCACAGGCCTCCCAGGGGGATTGCGGCGCGTTCGAAGCGCATCGAGGGATGATGCTAATACACAGACCGATCAACCGGCTGGGGCAGTTGATCCTAAAGGCCCGGCGATCCGCAGCCGATAACTGCAGCAGGGTCCATAACGCCGGACCGGGGGAAGGCTTCAACCGAAAGGGTTGTTCGTTGTCTGGCATCCGCCTCGTGACTTCAGGTCTAACCGCAGCGGTGGCGATGATCGCGGTAGGCGCGTTCGCGGCCGGGACGGCGCAGGCCAAGACGATCGACTGCCGGGGCCTTGTCACCCCGGGCGCGATCACCGTCCGCGTGACCGTGTCGGGCATGACCTGCAAGGCAGCGAAGCCGCTCTATCGCCGCGTCACCTCGCGCGAGTCGCTCGACGGTCCGTTCCGGTTCCAGGGGCACCGGTGGCTCGGTCACACGGGCGATAAGACCGGCAAGGTCCACTACTGGGAGACCACGAGCAAGCCCCAGATGCGCATCACCGTGTACACGCGCATCGGCGTGTCCTGACGCCGCTCTGAACCCGACCGAGCCGACACCGGCGCGCGGTTACGCTGGCAGGCGTGCTGCACGTACACCGATCCGAGCGGGCCGATGGCCTGGTCCACGCGCTCGCCGACCTGCTCGCCGAGCCGCTCGCCGATCCGATGGTGCCCGAGATCGTGGCGGTTCCGACGCGCGGCATGGAGCGGTGGCTCACCCAGCGGCTGTCGGCGCGACTCGGGGCCAGCTCCGGGCGGTCGGACGGGGTGTGCGCGAACATCGGGTTTCCGTGGCCACGGCGGGTGGTCGGCGACGCGGTTGCGGCGGCGTCGCGGGTCGATCCCGAGCTCGATCCGTGGCTGCCCGAGCGCGCCACGTGGCCGCTGCTCGACGTGCTCGATGCGTCGCTGGGCGAGCCGTGGCTCGATGTTGTCGCCGAGCACCTGGGCGCGGACTCCGACGAGCCCGACCCGGTCCGCCGCGCCAGGCGACTGAGCCTCGTCAGGCACGCCGCCGGTCTGTTCGACCGTTACGCGCTTAACCGTCCCGAGATGATCCAGGCATGGGCCATCGGCAACGACACCGACGGCGCCGGCGGCTCGCTGCCGGCGATGTCGGCGTGGCAGGCCGAGCTGTGGCGGCGCCTGCGTCTCCGGATCGGGATTCCTGGCCCGGCCGAGCGGCTCGAGCCCGCCTGCGCGCGGCTGCGCGTGGATGCCGAGGTCGTCGATCTGCCGGCGAGGGTGTCGCTGTTCGGGCTGACCCGCCTGCCCACAGGACACCTGCACGTCCTGCAGGCGATCGCCGCCACCCGCGACGTTCACCTGTTCCTGCTGCACCCCTCGCCCGCGCTGTGGGACGAGATCGCCGAGGCCACCAGAAGCGACCCCCGGCCGATACGACGCGCCGAGGACCGCACCACCGAGCTCCCGTCCAACCGGCTGCTCGCCTCCTGGGGCCGGGACGCGCGTGAAATGCAGCTCGTGCTCGGGTCGGATTCCGATCGCGTCGACCACCATCACCTGATCGCTGGCGACGAGGTCACGTTGCTGGAGCAGATCCAGGCCGACATCAGAGCCGACCGCGAGCCGCCCGGACCGCCACTCCCCGGTGCACCCGAGGTCCGCGTGCAGCTCGACCCGATCGACCGCAGTATCCAGATCCACGCCTGCCATGGCCGTGCGCGCCAGGTCGAGGTGTTGCGCGACGCGATCCTGCACCTGCTCGCCGAGGACCCGACGCTCGAGCCGCGCGACGTGATCGTGATGTGCCCCGACATCGAGACATTCGCGCCACTGATCCACGCGACGTTCGGTTCCAGCGAAGCCCCGGACGACGACTCACTCGGGGTCAACCTGCGCGTCCGCCTCGCCGACCGATCGCTGCGGCAGACCAATCCGGTGCTGTCGTTCACCGCCCAGCTGCTCGACCTCGCCGACCAGCGGCTCACCGCTTCGCAGGTGCTCAGCCTGATCGACCGCGAGCCGGTGCGCCGCCGCTTCCGGTTTGACGACGACGACCTCGCGAGGATCCAGAGCTGGATCAACCAGGCGGCGATCCGCTGGGGTCTCGATGCCGCCCACCGCGCGCCCTACCAGCTCGAGGCGCTGCCGGCCGGCACCTGGAGCGCCGGGCTGGACCGGCTGCTGCTTGGCGTGACGATGACCGAGGACGGACAGCGGCTGTTCGAGGACGTGCTGCCGGTCGACGACGTCGACAGTGGCTCGATCGATCTTGCGGGCCGCGTCGCGGAGCTGATCGCGCGGCTGCATGCCGCGGTCGACTCGCTCCGCGCCCGCCAGCCGATCGCCGCCTGGGCGGCCGCGATCGGCGACGCCGCCGACTCGCTGACGGTCACCAGCCCGACCAACTCGTGGCAGCGGCCCGCGCTGCAGCGGGTGCTCGACGAGATCGTCACCGAGTCAGACACCGAGCACGATGGCGCCGCAACCCCCCTCGCGCTCGAGGAGGTACGCGGCCTGCTCGCCGACCGCCTCCAGGGCCGCCCCACTACGACCAACTTCCGTACCGGTCACCTCACCGTGTGCACGCTTCACCCGATGCGGTCGGTCCCCCATCGCGTGGTGTGCCTGCTCGGGCTCGACGACGGCGCGTTTCCGCGTAAGACCCCGAGCGACGGCGACGATCTGATGCTGGACCGACCTCAGATCGGCGAGCGCAACCCCCGCACCGAGGACCTGCAACTGCTGCTCGACGCCGTGCTCGCCGCCACCGAGCGGCTGATCGTCGCTTACACCAGTAACGACGAGCGCACAAATCTCCCCCGACCGCCCGCGGTCCCGGTCGGTGAGCTGCTCGACACGATCGATGCGACCGCCCGCAGCAGCGGCGGCGAGGCGTCCCAGCAGGTCGTCGTCCACCATCCACTGCAGCCGTTTGACCCGCGCAATTTCGTCTCGAGCGCGCTCGTACCCGACACGACGTGGAGCTTTGACCAGGTGGGTCTCGAGGGAGCCCAGGCGCTGGTCGCCCCGCGGACCTCCCCCGGCGCGTTCCTCACCCGCCCCCTGGACCCGCTCGACGACGAGGTGCTCGAGCTCGACGACCTCGTGCGGTTCGTCGAGCGCCCGGTGCGGGCGTTCCTGCGCCGGCGTCTGCGGATAAGCCTGACCGATTTCAGCGAGGAGAACGAGGATGGGTTACGGATCGAGCTCGACGGGCTACAGCGCTGGCAGGTGGGCGAGCGGCTGCTCGACGCACGGCTAGCCGGCGTCGACGGACGCACGGCGGCGCTGGCCGAGATCAAGCGCGGAACGCTCCCGCCCGGTCGGCTCGGGCAGCCGGTGGTTCGCGAGGTGTACGCGGTGGTCGACGCGATCGTGGGCGAGGTCGAGCGGCTGATCGGACCCGAGACCGCGACCAACCCGGTCGACGTGCGGGTGCGTCTGCCCGACGGTCGGCTGCTGAGCGGCACCGTCTCCTCGGTACGGGGCGACATCTTGCTGTCGACGACGTACTCGCGGGTCTCCCACAGGCACCGGATCGCGTCCTGGGTACGGCTGCTGGCGGTCACCGCCGCGTGCCCGGAGCGCGAGCTGTCAGCCGTGACCGTGGGACGTTGCGACGGCGACGGGATGGTCACGGTGGCCGAGATCCCGCCGCTCGGCGGCGACCCAGACGCCCGCCGTCGCGGGGCGGTGGCGCACCTCGCCGGGCTCGCGCACCTGTACGCGCGCGGGATGTGCGAGCCGCTGCCGCTGTACTGCCTGACCTCCGCCGCATACGCCCAGGCCGCCCGCGCCGGCGACGACCCGGCCGCCGCCGCGCGCAAGGCGTGGACCTCGCCCTGGAATTACGACAAGGAGGACAAGGAGCCCGATCACCAACTCGTGCTCGGCGGAGTTCGTACGTTCGAGGAGCTGATCGCCGAGCAGCCGAGATCCGACGAGCACGGGCACGGCTGGGACATGTCCGACCGCACGCGCTTTGGCCGTTACGCGCAGCGGCTGTGGAAGGGCCTGCTCGCGTCCGAGCGGGTGACCCGCAAATGAGCCGGGTGTCAGAGCCCGTCGCGTTCAGCGTCACCGGTCCGTTGCCGGAGCCCGGGATCACCGTGCTGGAAGCGAGCGCCGGCACAGGCAAGACGTACACGATCGCCGCGCTCGCGGCCCGCTACGTCGCCGGTGGGTTGCCCCTGGATCGCCTGCTGCTGGTCACGTTCACGCGGATGGCCACGGGCGAGCTGCGCGAGCGTGTCCGCTCGCGGCTGGTCAGCGTCGAGCGCGGCCTCGGGCGGGTGCTCGCCGGCGCCACGGACTTTGACGACGACCCGATCGTCGAGCTGCTGGCCTCCGGTCCTGAGGACGCGATCGCAGTGCGGCGCCGGCGCCTGCAGAACGCGCTCGCCGAGTTCGACGCGGCGACGATCGCGACCACGCACGGCTTCTGTCAGGAGGTGCTCGGCGGGCTCGGGATCGCCGCCGACCTCGCTCCTGACACGGACTTCGTGGAGGATCTCAGCGACCTCGTGTCCGATGCCGTCGACGACCTGTACGTGCGGCGGTTTCGCACCGGGGAGGCGCCGCCACTGACTCGCGCCCGGGCCGGCGACATCGCCCGGATCGCGATCGAGAACCCGGCCGCGCGGATCGCTCCGACCAGCGGCGAGGTCCCGGAGATGTGCGTCCGGCTCGCCGAGGCGGTGCGCCGGGAGGTCGAGGCGCGCAAGCGGCGGATGGCGGTGATGACCTATGACGACCTGCTCACCCAGCTCGATGCCGCGCTCGCCGGCGACGAGGGACACGCCGCCGCCCGGCTGCGGGAGCGCTACGAGGTGGTGCTCGTCGACGAGTTCCAGGACACCGACCCGGTGCAGTGGGACATCATGCGCCGCGCGTTCGGAGAGACGGGCCGGACGCTGGTCCTGATCGCCGACCCCAAGCAGGCGATCTACGCGTTCCGCGGCGCCGACGTGTACGCCTACCTGGACGCGGCCAGCGAGGCTGCCGAGCAGGCGACGCTCGCCGTCAACTGGCGCAGCGATCAGGGCCTGATCGACGCCTACGACGCGTTACTGCGCGACACCAAGCTCGGCCACGAGGGAATCGTGTATCGCCAGGTGCGCGCGGCCGATGCTCATCGCACGTCGCGTCTGCATGGCGCTCCCAGCGATGCGCCGCTTCGGGTCCGGGTCGTGCCGCGCGAACTGGTTGCGCAGACCTACAACGGGTTTGCGCAGGTGAACTCCGCGCGCGAGCACGTCGCCACCGACCTCGCTGAGGATGTCGTCGAGCTGCTGTCGTCAGGTGCTGAGATCGAGGACCGATCCGGCGGCGGCGGTGGTGAGCTTCGGGAGCTGCAGCCTGGCGACGTCGCGGTGCTGGTGCAAACCAACCGGACCGCCGCCCAGATCCGCGAGGCGCTCGACCGGGCCGGTGTGCCGGCGGTGATCAACGGCGCCGGCAGCGTGTTCGCGACCGAGATCGCGACCGAGTGGCTGCGGCTGCTGGAGGCGCTCGAGCGACCCACGTCGACGATCCGCGCCCACACCGCCTCGCTGACCTGCTTCCTCGGCTGGTCGGCCGAGCGCGTCGCCAAAGCCGACGAGCAGGCCTGGGAGGACGTTCACCGGCGACTGCACGACTGGGCGCGGGTGTTACGCGAGCGCGGCGTTGCGTCACTGACCGAGACCGTCACGCTGACCGAGCGGCTCCCGCGGCGGGTACTGTCCGGCGTCGACGGCGAGCGCCGGCTGACCGATCTGCGCCACATCGGCCAGCTCCTGCATGCGGCGGCGTCCAGCGAGCAGCTCGGCGTCACCGCGCTGACCGCGTGGCTGCGGCGAAGGATCGCCGAGGCTCACGACGACACCGGCGACGAGGAGCGCAGCAGGCGCCTTGAATCAGACGAGCAGGCCGTGCAGGTGCTGACGATCCACCGCAGCAAGGGCCTCGAGTTTCCGATCGTGTACCTGCCCTCACTGTGGGACACGGTTCGCGTGTGGTCCGACGAGCCGGTGTTCTTCCATGACCCGGGGGCGGACGACCGGCGCACGATCGACGTCGCGCCGAGCGGCCCGCAGTTTCCCGAACACGAGCGCCAGCACCTCCGCGAGCGGCGCGGCGAGGATCTACGCCTCACCTACGTTGGTCTCACGCGCGCGCGGCATCAGGCCGTGGTCTGGTGGGCGGGTTCGAAGGACGCCGCCAACTCGCCGCTCGGCCGCCTGTTGTTCGCCCGTGATGCGGACGGCAACGTGGCGGCATACGGCAAGCGCACGCCGAGCGATGCGACCGTGATCGAACGCTTCCAGGAGTTGGCGCAGGAGTCAGGCGGGCAGCTCGACGTCGAGCGCTCGAAGCTGGGGCGGCCCGGCAAGTGGCTGTCGTCGCTGGCCGAGCCGCGGCGCCTCGGTCACGCCGACTTCGATCGACAGCTGGACTGGAGCTGGCGACGGACGTCCTACACCGATATCACCGCCGGCGCCTACGAGGCCGTGGTGTCCAGCGAGCCCGACGAGGCGCTGGTCGGCGACGAGCCCGACGCGGAGCATCCGCTTTCAATCGGCGTCGAGGCTCCGCCGCCCGGCGCCAGGCCTTCGCTGCTGGCCGAGATGGCCGCCGGCGCGCACGTCGGAACTCTGGTGCACCGCGTCCTGGCCGCCACCGATTTCGCCGCGGCGGATCTGGACGGCGCCCTGGGCGAGCAGCTCGACGCCGCGTTGTCACGGCGTGCGGCGGATCTCGGGGACCGCGCCGGCGTGATCGCTGGACTTCGGGCTGCGATCGAGACGCCGCTCGGGCCGGCGCTCGGCGGCGCGCTGCGGCTCCGGGATATCGGGCGGGCCGATCGCCTCGACGAGCTCGAGTTCGAGCTGCCTCTGGTCGGCGGCGACGAGCCGACCGGGGCCCTGACCCTGGACCTGATCGCCGGCGTGCTGCGCTCTCATTTGGCGCCGGACGACCCGCTCGCCGGCTATGCGGAGCGGCTGTCGGACGAGGCGCTGCGCCAGACGGTCCATGGCTACCTCACCGGGAGCCTCGACCTGGTGCTCCGGCTACCAGCAGACGGAGCGCCGCGGTTCGCCGTCGTCGACTACAAGACGAACTGGCTCGCCGGCCCCGACGAGCCGCTGACGCTGTGGCACCACCGCCCAGAGGCGCTGGTCGACGAGATGCTCCGCCGGCATTACGCGCTGCAGGCGCTGCTCTACACGGTTGCGCTTCACCGGTACCTGCGATGGCGGCTGCCCGGCTACGACCCCGACCGCAGCATCGCCGGCGTCCTGTACCTGTTCCTCCGCGGGATGGCCGGGCCCGACACGCCGACGATCGACCGCACGCCGTACGGGGTGTTCGCGTGGCGGCCGACCGGGGCGCTCGTCGAGGCGCTGAGCGACGCGCTCGACCGAGGGGTCGCGGCGGCATGAGCGTGGTCATCGGCAGCGGCGAGCTCGATGCGTTCGACGTCCGGCGCGTCCGGGGCGCGGACGGGCTGCTGGGCGAGTTCAACGCCGCCGGAGTGCTCAACGCGGCCGACGTCCATGTCGCGACGCGGCTGGCGGCGATCGCCGGAGAGCACGACGAGGCGGTGATGCTCGCGGTCGCGCTCGCGGTGCGCGCGCCGCGTCTCGCGCACGTCCAGGTCGACCTGGCGACGATCCGCGAGACCGCTGCGGTCGACGCAGACGAGCCGGTGGATCTGTCGTCGCTGGCGTGGCCCGACCCGGGACGTTGGGTCGACGCGGTGGCGCGCAGCCGACTGGTGGCTGACGACTCGGATGCCGTCGCCGCGCGTCCGCTGCGGCTGGTCGGTAGCGCCCTGTACCTCGACCGCTACTGGGGCCAGGAGCGTCAGCTCGCGGTTGACCTGGTGGCTCTGGGTGCGGGCGACGATCCGGGAGTGCGGATCGAATTGCTGACCGAAGGGCTCGCGCGACTGTTTCCAGGGCAGGTCGGCGGGCGACAGTCGCTGGCCGCGGCGTCCGCGGTGCTGCGCCGGTTCGCCGTCGTGGCCGGCGGGCCGGGGACGGGCAAGACGACGACCGTCGCTCGGATCGTCGCGCTGCTGGCCGAGCAGGCGGCTGGCGCTGAGTCCGCCAGGCCGCTGATCGCTTTGGCGGCACCGACCGGAAAGGCCGCGGCGCGGCTCGAGGAGGCGGTGCACGAGGAGGCCGCGGGGCTCGACGTGAGCTTCGAGGTCCGCGAGCTGCTGGACGGCCTGCAGGCCTCGACGCTGCACCGGCTGCTGGGCCGGCGGCCCGGGAGCCACAGCCGCTTCCGCCACGACCGCGGCAATCACCTCCCCCACGACATCGTGATCGTCGACGAGACCTCGATGGTGTCGCTGTCGCTGATGGCGAGCCTGGTGGACGCGCTGCGACCCGACGCGCGATTGGTACTGGTCGGCGACCCGGGGCAGCTCGCCTCGATCGAGGCCGGAGCAGTGCTCGCCGACATCGTCGGCCCCGCGGCGGACCGGCTGACGATCAGCGAGGCGTCGGTGGCGCAGCTCGAGCAGGTCGCCGGCGATCGGGTGTTCGCCGCCGAGCCGCCCGAGGGCGCCGCGGTGGCCGACGGGATCGTCGTGCTCGACCGGGTTCACCGGTTCGGTGAGGGGATCGCGCGCCTGGCCACGGCGATCCGCAGGGGCGACGTCGAGGACGTACTACGGGTGCTGCGAGATCCGCCCGACGATGTCGCCTGGATTCCGATCGATGCGGGCGATCCGACGTCGGGTGCGGAGGCGATCGCCCCAGTCCAGGAACGTGCGGTCGCTGCGGCCCGCGGCGTGATCGAGGCGGCACGGGCCGGCTCGGCACGCGATGCGATCGACGCGCTCGGCGCGTTCCGGATCCTGTGCGCCCACCGCCGTGGGCCCCAGGGGGTGGCGACGTGGACGGCGCGCATCGAGGCTTGGCTGGAGGCCTCGCTCGGGGAGTTCGCGGTCGAGGACCGCTGGTATGTCGGGCGACCGTTGCTGGTGACCGAAAACGACTACGAGCTGCGGCTGTACAACGGCGACACCGGTGTGATCGTTCAGTCCGGTTCCGATCACGGTCGCGTCAGCGCGGCGTTTGACCGTGGCGGTGAGCTCGTCGAGCTGAGCCCCACCCGCTTGGATTCGATCGACACCGTCTACGCGATGACGATCCATAAAAGCCAGGGGTCGCAGTTCGATGTCGCGGCCGTGCTGCTGCCCGACCTCGGCTCTCGGATCCTGACGCGCGAGCTGCTCTACACGGGCGCCACCCGGGCCCGCCGCAAGCTGATCCTGGTGGGTACCGAGGACACGATCCGGGCGGCCGTGGGGCGGCCGGTGGCGCGGGCGTCGGGTTTGCGAGCGCGACTGTGGGGCCAATCCCGCCACGGCTCACTCGCTGACCCACGCCGGTGAGCAGCAACGGGTGCTGACACCCCCAGCAACGGGGTCCTAGCCTCCTTCCCCGGGCAGGACCCTCGGGCGTAGCTTCGACGTCAGATGCCGGCTACGGGTTCATCGAGCTCTCTGGCGAGTGCAAGGGGGTTGGTCCGGGTCCTCACTGTCGTCGGCGCGCTGGCGCTTGCGGCGGGTGCTGCGTGGCCGGCAACTGCGGGCGCACGTCGCTCACCCTGGATCCGAACCCGGCCGACGGAAGCAAGAACCAAGTGGTCAAGGGCACGGTCACGCTGGCCCGCGCCGCTCCGGTGCGCACCACCGTCACGGTCTACGCCGACAATGCCAACGCCACGTTGCCAGTACCTCTCGGCGATGGCGTCAGCGAGGGCTCGGTGACGATCCCGGAGGACGACAAGAGCGCGACGTTCTCGCTCAACACCAACGACAACGACTTGCCCAAGGGGGCGACCAGCACGGTCGATGTCACCGCCTTCTACACCGAGCCGACCACGGCCCAGCTCAACGTCAGGGGCGCTCCGTGATCATCAGCCCGCGGCGGCACCCAGCCGTGAGGTGAGGGCGGGTGCCGCCTACCGCGTTGGCCACGGTCAAGCGAGTTGGTTCGATCTTGCTGGTGGTCCTGCCTCTGTTCGTCCCGGAGGTGGTGGTCGAGTTCACGGCGTTTCGAGTTGACTCGGCGCTGGTGATCGCGGGGATCCTGCCGGCGATCATCGGGTGGACGTACGCGCCGCGGTACGCGTTGCTGTCGATACCGTTCGCGGCAGTTCTGAACGCGCTGGCTGTGCTCGCGTTCGGCCATCCGCTTGCGACCACGCTGTTGATGGTGGGCATCGCGGCGACGGTCGGCCTCAGTGCCAGGTGGGGCTTGCATCCGGTGGCCGCATTCGCCGCAATTCAACCCGCGATCGTCGTCATCTCGGGCTACCACGTGGTGTCGATCGGTGGCGCCACACCGGGGGCCGCGGGCCAGGCGCTCATCGGCGCCGGGGTGGTGGTTGTCGGCGGCCTGTGGGCGGTGCTGATCGGCTGGGCACTGCTCCGGAATGAGTCGTCCGGCGCGCCAGCGCGGGTGCCGATGCGAATTGTCGGCTTTTATACCGGCGCGCTCGTGCTGCTGCTCGGAGCCGGTGGCTTGATCGCGTCGGCATGGTTTCAGAAGACCACCGCCGGCTGGGTGCTGCTGACGGTTCTGCTGGTCACCCGCCCCACCTACGACGAGTCCAGGCAGATGATCCGCGAGCGTGGCCTGGGCACGGTCGCCGGGGGCGTACTCGCAGCGGCGGTGGCCGTGATCGTGTCCGACAGCACGGCGCTCGCCGGGCTTGGCACCCTGGCGATGGTCGTGGCGGCGGTTTTACAGCTGCAGCACGCGCGGTACGCCTACTTCGCGGTGTTCGTCACGGCGGCGATCGTGCTCCTAGACGCGCAGCGCAGCAATGTGTTCGAGATCGACCTCGAGCGAGTGGTGTACTCGCTCGTGGGGGTGGGGCTGGTCGTGTTCGCGGTCGCGGCCGCCGAGACGCTGCTGGGCCGGGCAACCCCCGCGTCGCACAGCTCCCCGGGGGCCGGGGATCGCGTGCGGCAGGAGGCGCGGACGGGCATATGATGAGTGCCGGTCCATACGGTCAGCGCCGAGGCAGGTATCGATGCAGCGCAGCAGCTCGCGGATCCTCGGCGGGCATCGCGCTCTCGAGCGGTTGCGGCCCGAGGCAGACTGCCGGTGCTGCGGCGTGGACATCGTCAACGACGGCGAGTTCGGCAAGCCGTCATACGCCACCTACGTCAAGGACCGGCTCGAGACGATGGCTCGAGGGGCTGCGCTCGCCACGCAGCAGCTCTGGTCTGGCAGTGGGGAGCGGGCCGCGGTCTAGCCGTAGGCGCACCCGGCAGGTCGGGCCGGGGGGCGTGCATATCACGACAAAGCCGGCCGGAGAGTCGAGCCTTGCCGTGGAGCGCACGCATACCGTGCACCACGTGGCAAGCCTCGCCGCGGCCGGCGGATTTGTCGCAGTATGCACGCCTCGGCGTGGCCGATCACACCGCACACCGAACAGCGATCCAACAGCCCGTCGCGCCCCTCCCCGGATCGGCGGAACTAGTGGTCAGTACTCGCCCGGGTCCCACGCCAGCCTCACGTCAACGTCGGCGAACTCGGCGTAGCGCTCCCGCTGGCGCCGGTGCGGTATCGCGTCGACCACGACGTACTGCGCCGGCGCCCACAACGCGACCCAGCCGATCACGACGATGCCCTGGCTGAGCCCGGTGATCAGTACGTCGCTGGTCAGCCGCTCGAGGCTCGTGGAGATCACGATCGAGGCCAGGAACACGATCAAGCCGACGAGCGCCGTCACCCGCTGGCGTCGCGATATCGGCACGGCGTGACGATAGGGACCGGTGAACGCCTCCATCGTCCGGTGAAACGACGATCTCACGGCCTCGGGATCGACTTCGGAACCTTCCGGGACGTAGATCGTGAGCACCTTCGGCGGCACTTCGTCGTAGCGGAAATACTCCCACTGATCGAGCACGTACAGCCTCACGTCCTCGGCCAGGTCGCGCTCGGCGACCGGCCGCGCGTCGAATGGCTCAAACAGCGCCTCGATCGACGGGACCCGGATTGCGAACTGGGCGCTGGCCCCCTTGGCCTTGGGCATCAACCCGCGAAGTTACGGGCAGGATCGGACGCCCCGCGGGCTCGCGCCGGAGCGGGTACAACCCGCCTCTTCGCCCACCACTTGTGCAAACACAGGTTCGGCGCCGCAACAATTGTGTGACATCGCGCCGGTCTGGGACAAACTGCGCTTACGGTGCGGGTCGTGGCAAAGCTGCTCGACCAACGGCTGGCGATCCGACTGTTGGAGAAGGATGGGTGGACTCGGTCGACGGGCGGCAAGCACGTCGTCAAGATGACCAAGCCGGGCCTGCGGCCGATCACACTCCCCCACCACCGCGGCGAGTGCTACGGCAAGGGGCTCTCAGCTGCGATCGTCAAACAAGCCGGACTCAAATCGATGGAGGGCACCAGATGCGTCTCACGGTCCTCGTCCGTGAAGAAGGAGCGGGGTACTGGGCCGAGGTATCCCAGCTCCCGGGATGCTTCGCGTCAGGCCGAACGCTGACCGAGCTACGCGAGGCGCTAGCGGAGGCCATCGGCTTGTACCTGTCCGATCGCCCGGCGCAGCTTGCCGATCTCGAGTTACGGCCGGGCACTTCGGAGGTGTGCGTCCTCGGTTCGTCAGTATCGAGTGACGGCGACGCGACGTAGTCGTCGAAGCGAGCGGCGAGCGCGGCCGACGCCCGCCGGACGACCCGGGGTTTGCACTTGTCGTCGGGTTACCTGACAATTCACGCGTCGTGTCGCTTCGCAACGCGTTTGCGTCGCCTGACGGCAGGGGATTCACGGGATCGGAAGGGCTGACCCGCCGGCAGGTCGTTGCCGCCCTGGAACGGGCGATGCATCGCGACGCCGGCGCGGTGATCGCCGGCGACGCCGGGATCGGTAAGAGCCATGCCGCACGCGCGGTCGGCGCTCGGTTGCGCGCTCGGGGAATCTCGGTCGAGTTCGTGCTGGCCACCGAGGCGGCGTCGACGGTCCCGTTCGGCGCGCTCGCCGGCCTGCTCGATCGTGCCCCGGAGGCCTCCGTCGACCTGCTGGATGTGCTGCGCACCGCGGGCGATCGCCTGGCCAGCCGCGGGCCGTTGGCGTTGATCGTCGACGACGCACACCGTCTGGACCCGGCCTCCGCCGCGTTGCTGCTGGCGCTGGTTACTCGCCACCGGGTGCGGGTTCTGGCCACGGTGCGGGCGCGATCGCGAGCGCCGGATGCGGTCACGTCGCTGTGGAAGGACGCGGGGCTGAGGCGTGTCGACCTGGAACCGCTGTCTGAGGACGCAGCGTCCGACATCGCTCGCGATCTGCTCGACGGGCCGGTCGAGCGCGAGACGCTGCGCTGGCTCAACGGGGTCAGCGCGGGCAACCCGCTGTTCCTGCGCGAGCTGATCCGGTCCGGGCAGGACCGCGGCGCGTTCGCGCTCGATCAAGGGTATTGGCGACGGACCGGCGCGATCCCTCCGTCGGCGCGGCTGCTTGACCTGCTCGACGAGCGCATCGATGGCCTCTCCCCCGCGGAGCGTCGGACGTTCGCGTTCGCGGTGCTCGCCGAGCCGGTGAGCTTCGAGCTGCTCGAGCGGCTCCGCGCGTCCGATCCGGTTCCTGCGCTCGAGGGGCGCGGTCTGCTGGCGGCGATCGACACGGTCGGCGGCGCTCGGTTCCGCGTCGGCCATCCGCTCTACGGGGAGACGCTCCGTGCGTCGCTCGGCGCCGCCGAGAGCCGCCAGCTGCACGCCGAGCTCGCCGTCCAGCTCGATCCCGGAGACGAGCAGAACCGGCTGCGGCTGGCGATGTGGTCGGTCGAGGACGGACGGCCGGACGATCCGGTCGCGCTCGTGAGCGCCGCGCAGGCCGCACTTGAGGCGTTCGATCCGGAGCTGGCGATCCGATTGGGGGAGGCAGGCGTCGCGCAAGCCCCTGGGCTGCAGGCAGCGCTGCCCCTGGCGATCGCGCTGCGCTCGGTGGGGAGATTCGGCGAGGCCGAGGATCACCTCGCGGGCGTGGAGCCGCTTGTTGACGGGAGCGCTCATGCGACGGCGTATCTGTTCGTGCGAGCGAGCAACCTGGACTGGAGCCTGGGGCGGCCCGAAGAGGCCCTCGCGCTACTGAAGCGAGTCGATGCCGAGCCCGGATCCACGGTCGTCGAGGCGGCGCTGCTGTCCGCCGGGGGCCGGTTGCGGGACGGTGTCGACCGGGCGCAGCGAGTGCTGGCCAGCCCCGGCACCGATCGGCTGGCATCGGCGATCGCCACGGTCCTGATCGGCCACGACCTGGCCGTGCTTGGCGAGCCGGCCGCGGCTCTGGAGGTCCTCGACGCGGCGGAAAGGTCCGGACAGGCTGTCGAGTCCGACTGGCCACGGGCGGCGGTGGCGACGGTCGGAGCGTTCTACGCCGCCGATGGCTGGGGCGGGCGCCAGCATGCGCTGCAGGCGCGGCACGCGGTTGCCCGAGCCGCGGGGGACGACGCCCGTGCGGCGCTGTGCGAGGTGGCGTTCTCGCGTCTGGGGATCCCGCTCGGCGAGCTCGACCTCACCCGGCGATACGCCCACGATGCCCTGACCCGGCTGGCGTTCACCGACCCGCGGGCGATGGCCCCGGCCGCATACGCGACGATCGCCGAGGCCGAGGCGCTGGTGGCCGCGCCAGAGCGGGCGCGCGCCGCGCTGCACCGCGGCTTCGAGATCGTTGGCCGGGCGGCGGTGCACCCGGTCGCCCGCACCAGTCTGCGGCTCGCCCAGGTGCACGTGCTCGCCGCCGAGGCGAATCTCCCCGGTTCGCAGTCCGCCGCTCTGGAGGCCGCAGGGGACGCGGGGGTGGCGATCCTGATCGAGGCCGAGATGCTGCATCTGTTCATGCGCGTCGGCGGGCCTCCAAAGCGCGTGGCGCCCCGGTTGCGCCAGATCGCCGACGGTGTCCAGTCGGCGCTGGTCGAGCTGTGGGCGCAGCAGGCGGCCGCCGCGTCTGCAGGCGACGGCTACGAGCTGATGGCGATTGCGGAGCGATACGCGCGACTGGAGGCGCGAATCTTCGCCGCCGAGGCCGCCGCCCAGGCGGCGGTGGCGTTCGCCGGCTCGAGCGCTGACGCGCAACGCCGAGCCGAGGCGTTCGCGGCGCGGCTGGTGCAGGCCAGCGGCGCCACGGGGCTGGTGCTGGTCACCGCGATGCGGCTGTCACCGCTGACCGCTCGCGAGCGCGAGACCGCGCGTCTGGTGGCGTACGGGCTGTCCAATGCCGAGATCGCGGAGCGGCTGTCGCTGTCGGTCAGGACCGTCGAGTCACACGTCTACCGCGCCACAACCAAGCTCGGGCTCCACGATCGGGCGGAGCTCGCGAGCGCGATCACCGGTTCAGGAAGCGCACCACCGCAGCGACCCGACGATGATCGTCAGAGCATGGCTGCAGTCCGAGCGCGTCGTAGATATGAGCGACGTGCTTGAGCACCGCTTTCTCGGACAGGAACAGTCGCTCGGCGATCGCGGAGTTGCTGCGGCCCTCGGCCATCAGCGTCAGGACCTCGAGCTGGCGCGGCGTGAGGCGATCGATCGCGTCGTCGGAGGCCGGACGGCGGAGCATCGCTGACACAACCTCGGGGTCGAGCACCGCGCCCCCCTCCCCCACCCGTTTCAAGTCCGCGCAGAACGCGGCGCTGCTGGCCACCCGCTGCTTGAGCATGTAGCCGATGCCGCCCCCGTGATCGGCGCTCTCCAGCAGCTCGCAGGCGAGGTCTCGTTGAACGTGCTGGGAGAGGACAGCGATCGCCGCGCCGGGCGATTCGCGGCGGATCGTCAGGGCGGCCGTGAGGCCCTCGTCGGTGTGCGTAGGCGGCATCCGGATGTCGGTGAGCACCAACTGCGGGCGGTGCGCCCGGACCCGGCGGACCAGGTCTTCGCCATCGGTGGCCGCCGCCGCGACCTCGAAGCCGTTGCGTTCCAGCAGTAGCGTCAGCCCGTCGCGCATCAACGCCTGGTCCTCGGCGATCACCACGCGCACGGGATCTCCACGGTGATCGTCGTTCCCCGGCCGGGCGGGCTGTCGACTGTGACCGTGCCCGCGTGTTCTGAGGCCCGGTCGATGATGCCGCGAATCCCCGCCGCGGTGGGGTCGGCGCCGCCGATCCCGTCGTCGGTGACCTCGATCCCGAGGTGGTCGGGGTCGGAGGCGAGGGAGATGCGGACGCGCTCGGCGTGCGAGTGCTTGATCGCATTGGCCACGGCCTCGCTGATGATGAAATACGCGGTGGTCTGGAGCTGGCGCTCGATCCCGCGGCTGTCGCCGAGGGTGGTGAGGCTGATTCGGGGAGTGCCCGGTAGGCCGTCCACGAGCTCGGTGACCGCCGCGATCAGCCCACGCTCGGTGAGCGCCGCGGGCATCACCCCGTGGACGAACCCGCGCAGCTCGGCGATCGAGTCACACAGCTCGGCGTGCAGCAGGACCGCCTCCTCGCGAGCGCCGTCGGGTAGCCCTGCTTGCGCGCGGAGCAGGTCGGCGCGCATCGCCAGACCGATCAGGCGCGTCTGCAAGCCGTCGTGGAGCTCGCGGGCGATCCGGTTGCGCTCGGCGTCGATGGTCATCGTCGTGGCGCTCATCGGCGCCCAACGTACGCGCAGGCGTGGGCGGCCGACAAGTGAAAGCCGCCGATTGCCGTAGTCACTACTGCAACGCGGCGACGGGTGTTAGCGCCCCCCGCAGTGGGGTGCCAGGACCATTGGGCGAGCGACCACGCCGGCCGTAACTTGATCTTGTGAGGCGAGTTCTGAGTGTGTTGGCATTCCTGGCGGGTCTGCTTGGCGTGTGGGCGGTGCCGTCGGCGGCGAGCGCCGCCGCTGGTTGCCCGCATGCGAGCAACGCGGACGCGAACTATCTATGCCCGGCCGACCCGAGCTATCTGATCCCGGCATTGCCGGACACGATGGGTTGGGATCAGCCGTCCCACTACGGGAACATCGTCTACGGCGATATCAACGGCGACGGCGCCGATGAGATGGTCGCGCGCGGGGTCGCGGGCACCGAGGTGTTCCGCTACATCTCAACCCTCGGTCAGTGGAGCCAGATGGCGGTGCCTGCGATCCTGCCTGACAGCCGCGGCTGGGATGCGCCGGACCGGTACCGCACGCTCGCCCTCGGCGACATCGGCGGGGATGACCGCGGCCGCGCCGAGCTCGTCGTTCGCTCCGACAAGGGGATGATCGTCTACCGCTTCACTTCGAGTCCGACCAACGCCGACGGCGGTCGATGGGAGCAGGTGACCCACTCCGGGCCGTTTGCGGGAGCGACCTGGGACAAGTCCGAGTACTACTCGACGATCCGGCTGCTGCCGATCGGCTCCGCGGCGGGCAAGAACACGATGCAGCTGGTCGGACGGGGGCCAGACGGGCTGCACGTGTTCCGCTTCGACGGCAAGAACTGGCATGCGCTGCCGGTGCTCAAGGCACTGTCGGACGCGCACGGGTTCGACCGGCCTGTTTACGCGCGCGCGCTGATGTCCTGGGGAACGAACCTGCTGTTCGCTCCCGGGCCCCGGGGCGTAGAGGTATTCCGCTACGCGCCCGAGACGAACTCGTGGTCGACCGATTCGGCGTCCGGGCCGTGCGCCGCGCAGCCATCCGACGCGAGCGTTCCGTGCGACGAGGGCACGATCCGGCTGGCTCGAGGAGTGCCGGGGGCGGGGGCAGATCCGGTGCTGATCGCTCGCGATTCCCGGGGGACCAACGGACTACGCGGCGTGCGCTATTCGCTGCCGGCGAACCGGTGGGAGGCGCTCAAGCCGGACCCCCACAACCATCCGTGGGGCGATAAGACCGATGCCGAGCCGGGTTACGCATCCACGATCCAGACTGCCGACCTCACCGGCGCCGGGCGGGACTACGTGCTCGGCCGCTGGACCGGAGGCATCGCGGTGTTTGCGCCCGAGATCTCCGGAGGCACCCTCGTGCTGCGCCCGGCCGGCAGCAGCCGCGGTCCCGAACTCACCGACCCCGACTGGGCACACGCCGCCAACTACTCGACGATCACTACCGCGAAGCTGTTCCCGGGATCGGAGAAGCGCGATCTCCTGGCTCGCGGGAAGCTCGGCATCAGGACCTGGGCGTGGAACGTGCTGAGCAACCAGTTCCAGCGATCGGTCCCGTATGGCACGTTCCCGGCGCTCAACCCGACGGCGCTCCGCGAGCTGACCAGGTTCCTGGGCGTCGCCCGGGACAGCGTCCGAGACGTCTACGCCAAGCCGATCGGGGACATCTCCGACACGCAGCTGTCCGGCTTCGAGAGCGCGATCAGGGCCCGTTGCACGGGACTGGAGAGCGCGATCCCCCTGCGGTTTGCGAGCTGCACTCCTCCCGACCTCGCAGTGCGGGAGGGCGTGACGCCGGCGATCTGGACGGCGACCTCGAACCAGATCCTGTCCGAGGTGTTATGGGCGCGTTCGGTGAACGAGTACTTCACCCAGCTGGACCACAACCAGACCAGGATGTTCCTCGACCAAAACTCCCAGTTCCCCGCGATCGCCTCCGATCTGAAGATCTCCACCGACCCTTCGCTGGTGGCCAAGGTCGACGTGAACAACCTGGTGGGAACCGTGATCCAGATCGCCGCCGGCCTGCCGATTCCCGGCGTCTCGCACATCGCCGGAGTGGTCGGGACCGGACTGGCGCTGGCGGCCGCGACGACGCCGGTGGCCCAGGGCGAGGAGCCCAGCGAGTTCGACGTCAGCTTCGCCAACCTGCAGAACAAGATCACGATCCTCCAGCAACAGATCCGCGATTCGATCGCGCGTCAGCGACGCCGCGTGCTGTCCGATTACGGCCTGCTCGGATCGGTCGGCGGGATGTACGCCAAGGGCATCTGGACGCTCGACAGCCTGTCCTCCTTGAGCGCCGGGCGCGAAGGGTTCGCGCTGACCGTGTACCGCGACTACCTTCCTGCGCTGTGGGACCGCTGGACGGTCACCCGCTGCGCCCACGGCGTGAGCGTCTACAACTGTGACCGTCCCAGCCGCGACGACCTGATCCGCCAGACCCGCGTCGACAAGACCGGCCACTCCACCGGACCACAGGTATGGGATTTCGATGGGATTCTCCCTAAGCAGACGCCCTGCCAGCCGTTCTTCCTGCTCAACCGGCAGTCCAGTTGCACGTTCAAGAGCCTCGACGAGTCGAAGTTCAAGCAGACCGAGCGGGTGTTGATCGACCAGATTCCGGACCGCTGTAAATACAACCCCGACTCCGAGAGCTCCTGGACCTACGGCTGCCCGCTGGGAGTGTCGCCGTCGGTGCTGCTCGCGCCCGAAAGCTCCAAGTCCGAGTGGAGGTTCCGCGAGCGCAACTGCAACTGGCAGCGAGGACGGAATTACGGGGGCTGCCAGGCCGCGCAGGACTGACGCTGCAGAGGCGTGTCGCGCCTCGGGGTTGCGGGCGCGGCTGTGGGATAGTCCTCGGCTCACAGGCCGACCACAGCTAACCGAGAGCGAGGGACCATGGCCAGGACGCTGATCGCCGACGCACTGGTGCTGTCGATGGACGACAGAATCGGAACGCTGCCACGCGGCGACGTCCTGATCGACGGCTCACTGATCGCGGCCGTCGGCCAAGACCTCCCGCGCGACGCCGGCACCGAGGTCGTGGACGGCCGCGACCGCATCGTGATGCCGGGTTTCGTGGACACGCATCGACACATGTGGGCGGCGATGCTGCGTGGCTGCGCGTGCTACGGAGACCTGGGCACCTACTTTCACGACGTGGTGTTCACCTATGGGGCGAACTTCACGCCCGAGGACACGTACACGTCGGTGCGCTTCGGTCTCGCCGAGGCCGTCGATTCGGGGATCACCACGATGCACGGCTGGGAGCACAACATCCAGACTCCTGATCACGCCGACGCTGCGCTGTCGGCGCTCGAGGACGCCGGGCTGCGCGGGCGGTTCTCCTACGGGTCGTCGAGCGATCCAGAGGCCGGCAGCTCGTTCGCACAGGGCACCGAGACGATCGACCTCGAGGATGTGCTCCGAATCAGACGCGAGCGATTCCAGCGCGAAGACGGCCTCCTGCACCTGGGAATCGCCTGCCGCGGAGTCGACTACTCACAACCGGAGATCTGGCAGCGCGAGTTCGCGTTCGCCCGCGAGCACGAACTGCCGATCACCACCCACACGATGATGACGGCCCACGACATCGAGCGGGTCCGGGCGATCACCGTCTACGAGGAGCACGAGGCGCTCGGTCCCGACGTCCTGCTCGTCCACGCGATCCATACCAACGAGGCCGAGCGGCGCTACCTGGCTCGGACAGCCACGCCGGTGTCGCTCAGCATCCTCTCCGAACTGCGGGTCGGAATGGGGATGCCGCCGATCGTCGAGATGCTGGAGGCCGGTGTGCCGCTGTGCCTGTCAGTGGACACGATGGCCGCCAGCGACAACTCCGACATGTTCTCCGTGCTCCGCGTGACCCTCGGTGTCGCCCGTGGCGTTCATCAGAACGCGACCGTCTATCAGCCCGACCAAGTGCTGCGCCACGCAACGATCGACGGCGCCGCCGCGCTCGGCCTTCGAGATGTGACCGGATCACTGACCGCAGGCAAGCGCGCCGATGTGATCGTGCTGCGTGCCGACGACCTCAACCTCGCGCCGATCAACGTCGCCGACGGCCAGGTCGTGCTCGCCGCTCAGCCCCGCAACGTCGAGCACGTGTGGATCGACGGGGTCATCCGTAAGCGCGACGGAGGGCTCGTCGGCGTCGACGCCGCGGCGCTGGTGCAAGACGCCAAGCAAGCCGTGGCCGGCCTCAGCAGCCGGCTCGGGCGGACGTTGACGTGAACCAAGTGCACCAGCGGGTAGGCTGCTCGACATGGCCTACGTACTGATAGCCCGCATGACCGCCCGCGAGGGCGAGGAAGATCGCGCCAACGAACTGATCGTACAGCTGGTCGAAGGGTCCCGCGGGGAACCCGGCAACGTTCACTACATCGCTCACAGGGATGCGGACAACCCCCGCACGTTCATGATCTACGAGCAGTACCGCGACAAGGCGGCGTTCGAGGAGCACGGCCAGACGGACCACTTCCAGACGCTGGCCGCGGGAGAGCTGTTCGGGTTGATGGAAGCGCGCGAGCGGAC
>CAVPMQ010000004.1:0-141443 GCA_963706565.1 uncultured Solirubrobacterales bacterium
AGTCGATCGAGTCGTTGGCCAGGCGGATGCAGCCGTGGCTGGCCGCTGAACCCAGCGGGTCGAGGAGGCTGGTGCCCCCGCGACCGTGGATCCCGACCGTCCCGTCACCGCCATCGAACTCCTGGAGCACGTTGCTGTGTCCGGTGAGCGTCAGCACCCAGCTGCCGAGGAAGTCGTCGGGGTGCCACGGCACCGCCCACACGATCGCGAACAGGCCGGTCGGGGTCGGGGTGCTCGGCTTGCCGACCACGACGCTCAGCGCGCGGACGCTCTTGCCCGAGTGCCACAGCGTCAGCGTGCGGCGCGCGCGGTTCACGACGATCCGCCAGTGCGTCGGCACCACCACCACGTTGTTGACGTTGATCCAGCCGGCCGAGCCATTCGGGCGCCAGGGGAGCCGAACCTGGACCCAGCAGCGCCCGTCGGCCGCTCGCGCCCGACCCAGGACGAGCAGCCACGGAGCGGTGTCGGGGTTGATCCAGTGCGAGATGCGGATCTTGGATCCGGGGAGATGGTCCAGCACCGCTGTCCGCGTCTCGAGCTCAGCGCGCCAGGCGAGCTCGTCGCTCGGTCCGCTGACCGCGGTCCTGCCGAGTGCCAACGAGCACGCGCCCTGCTTGGCCTGGGCCGCGCCCGCGACCGTGGCCGAAAGCGCCAGCACGCATCCCACCAGCACCGGCAGCATCCATCGCGAGCCCCTCATCGCGGGCAAACGATAGCCAACGTACGCGTGGGCGAAAGCCGGTTGCAGCACCCGCGTGCATAACGCGCCAGATCCGCGCGTCCGGGCGAGGCTTGCCGCGTGGTGCGCCGTATGCGTGCGCTGGACGGCAAGCCTCGGGTTCGTCGTCGGATTTGACGCGTTATGCACGGTCCCGGGATTCGCGGGTCGCGCCCGACCGTTAGCTCTGGGTGCCCGACGGCCCGGTACGGCTGCCGAGCACGATCAGCGTCTTGGTGCCGAGGATCTGAGCGCCCCCGGGACGCCCGCGGCGAACCTGGTCGAGCACGCGCTTGAGGTGGTCGACATCGGTGACCCGCACGCGGATCAGGGCGTCGGGATCGCCGGCGAGCGTGAACGATTCGACCAGCTCGGGCAGGTCCGCCACGGCCGAGTCGATGTCGTCGACCTGGGTCCCGGGGGCGAACCGCAGCTCCGAGAACGCCTCGAGCTGCTCGCCGAACAGGCGGTGGTCGAGGATCGCGGTGTAGCCGCGGATGTAGCCGATCTGCTCGAGCCGGTCGATCCGCCGCTTGGCGGCCGCCGGCGACAGACTGACCAGGCGCCCGACCTCGCTGGCGGAGCGCCGGCCGTCCTGGACGAGCAGCTCGAGGATCCGCTCGTCGAGCTCATCCAGGTCTTTGCGCGGCACGCAACGATCTTATCGTCCATAGCGATCTAGGCGCAAAGATTTAGCGTGATATTGCGCTGAGCAGCGCACGGACTGGATACGGAGCGCCGCGGGCAGAGAAAATGCGCGCGTGACGGCCGTCGAGAACCGGGCCACTTCGCTGGCCGCGCTGACCGAGGTCCAGGACCGGGTCCTGTGGCTGGCGATGTCGATCATCCACCACGCCAACCGGGTCCGCGAGACGCCGTCGGGCGTGAAGGTCGGCGGCCACCAGGCGTCCTCGGCGTCGATGGTCTCGATCATGACCGCGCTGTGGTTCGAGCATCTGCGGGCCGCCGATCGGGTGTCGGTCAAGCCGCACGCATCGCCGGTGCTGCACGCGATCGAGTACCTGCTGGGGGAGCTCGACGGCAAGTACCTGACGACGCTGCGCGAGTTCGGCGGCCTGCAGAGCTACCCCAGCCGGTTGAAGGATCCGATTCCGGCTGACTTCTCGACCGGCTCGGTCGGGATCGGCGCGACCGCCACGATCTGGAGCGCGCTGTCGCACCGCTACGTCGCCGGGCACTTCGAGGTTCCGCGGGGCGGTCGCCACGTGGCGCTGCTCGGCGACGCCGAGCTTGACGAGGGCGCCTGCTGGGAGGCGATCGTCGACCCGGCGGTGGCGCACCTGGGCGAGGTCCTGTGGATCGTCGACCTCAACCGCCAGTCGCTCGACCGGATCGTGCCCGAGATGGCCACCGAGCGACTCGAGTCGATGTTCGGGGCGGCCGGCTGGCAGACGATCACGGTCAAGTACGGCCGCTGGCTGCACGAGCTGTTCGCGCGCGAGGGCGGCGAGCGCCTGCGCGAACGGATCGACTCGATGGCCAACGAGGAGTACCAGCGGCTGTTGCGGTCAGACGCCGACGAGCTGCGGGAGCGACTGCCCGGCAGCGGCCGCGGATCGCGGGAGCTGACGAAGCTGATCGGCGAGCTCGACGACGACGAGCTGCTGCGAGCGATCCGTGACCTCGGCGGTCACGACCTCGGCGAGCTGCTCGAGGCGTTCACCCAGGCCGACGGCGTCAGCGACCGCCCGTCGGTCGTGTTCGCCTACACGATCAAGGCCTGGCGTCTGGCCACCCAGGGCCACCCCGGCAACCACTCGGCGCTGCTCAACGACGAGCAGTGGGAGCGGCTCGCTGCCGAGCTCGGCGCCGACCCGGCCGACCCGTGGGCGACGTTCGCGCCGGGAACGCCGGGGGCCGAGCTGTGCCGCGCCACCGCTGAGCGGCTTGACCGGCCCGAGGTGCGCCCGACCGATCCACCCGCGGTGCCGGCGCAGCTCGGTCGCGAGCACTCCGGCCGCGAGTCGACCCAGCAGGCGTTCGGGAGGTTCTTCGTCGACCTTGCCCACGGCGCCCCCGAGGTCGCGGCCCGGGTGGTGACGGTCAGCCCCGACGTCGCGTCGTCGACCAACCTGGGCGGGTGGATCAATCGGGTCGGCGTGTGGCATCTGGGCGAGCGGATCGACTGGTTCGCCGACGACTCCGACACGCTCGTGCGCTGGCGCGAGTCCGAGCACGGCCAGCACATCGAGCTCGGGATCGCCGAGGGCAACCTCGTGGGGATACTCGGCGAGCTCGGGGTCACGTTCTCGCGCGACGGCGAGCCGCTACTGCCGATCGGAACCCTGTATGACCCGTTCGTCAACCGCGCCCTGGAGCCGTGGTCGTTTGGCATGTACGCCGGGGCGCAGTCGATCCTGATCGGCACGCCGTCGGGCGTCACGCTCGCCCCCGAGGGCGGCGCCCACCAGTCGATCATCACTCCGTCGGTCGGGCTCGAACAGCCACGCTGCATCGCCTGGGAGCCCGCGTTCGGGCAGGACTTGGAGTGGACGCTGCTGTACGCGCTGTCGAGACTGGGCCGCCCCGACGGGACCTCGTCGTACTTCCGGCTGAGCACACGGCCGATCGACCAGTCGCTCGCGATGACGCCGGCCGATCCGGGCGAGCGTGACCGCCGGCGGCGTCAGGCGCTCGCGGGTGGCTACCGACTGTGCACCGCGCAGACGCCGCGGATCACGATCGCCGCGGTCGGCGCGGTCGTGCCCGAGGCGATCGCAGCCGCCGGCGAGCTCGGGGAGGCGGGGATCGGTTGCGACGTCGTCTGCCTGACCTCGGCCGACCTGGTGTTCCGGGCGCTTCAGGCGCGCCGCGGGCTGGGCGGCGCAGACGGCAGCGACGAAGGGATCCTCGACGACCTGTTCCCGGCCGACCGGGTGACTCCGATCGTCAGCGTGCTCGACGGCCACCCGCATACGCTGAGCTTCCTGGCAGCGATCCGCGGGGCGCCGATCGCGTGCCTGGGCGTCAGCGACTTCGGCCAGTCGGGGGACGTCGACGACCTGTACCGCTACTTCGGAATCGACGCCGACACGATCGCCGGCGCGGCCATCGACCTGCTCGAGGAGTACCAGTGACCGACATCACGATGCCGAGGCTGTCGGACTCGATGGAGGAGGGCACGATCCTGAAGTGGCTCAAGTCAGACGGCGATGCCGTCGCCGCGGGCGAGGATCTCGTCGAGATCGAGACCGACAAGGCCACGATGACGTACGCCTCCGACGACGAGGGCACGCTGGAGATCGTCGCCGACGAGGGCAGCAGCCACCCGGTCGGCGCGGTGATCGCCCACCTCGGGGCTGCGTCGGAGCGTCCGACAGCGTCTGAGCCGGAGAGCGCGCCGGAGCGCAACGGCCACGAGCACAACGGGCGCGAGCCGGCGCCCGCGCTCGAGACCCCGGCCCCCGTACCCGCCGTCACGGTCGCCACCAGCTCGCAGGCCACCCCGCTGGCCAGACGCGTCGCCTCCGAGCACCAGATCGACCTGCAGAGCGTCGAGGGGACGGGCCCGCGGGGCCGGATCACCCGCGCTGACGTCCTTGCCGCCGCGGGGATCTCGGAGCCGCCGACAATCCCGGCGGCCCGCGCACAGATCCCCGTGGCCCCCGAGGTCGTCTCCAGCGACGGCGAGTCTGAGATCCAGACGCCCACCCGCATCCAGCAGGTGATCGCCCAGCGGATGGCGACCTCGCACTCCACGATCCCGTCGTTCGAGGTCGAGACCGAGGCGGCGATGGACGCCGCACTCGAGCTGCGCGCCGGGTTCAAGGGCATCGCGGATGAAGGCGATCCGATCCCGTCGGTCAACGACCTGCTGATCAAGGCATGTGCGCTGGCGCTGCGGCGGCACCCGCGCGTCAACGCCTCCTATGTCGACGGCCAGTTCAAGCTGCACTCCCATGTCAACGTCGGCTTCGCGGTCGCCGCCGAGGAGGCGCTGATCGTCCCCACCGTGCGCGACGCCGACACCAAATCGCTGGGCACGATCGCGCGCGAGACACGCGGTCTCGCCGAGCGGGTGCGCTCCGGCCAGATCACGCCGTCCGAGCTCTCTGGCGCCACGTTCACCGTGTCGAACCTCGGCATGTTCGGGATGACCAGGATCCGCCCGGTCATCAACCCGCCCCAGGCCTCGATCCTGGGAGTCGGCGCGGCCCGTCCGACGCTCGTGCGCAGCGAGGGCGAGATCGTCGACCGGACGCTGGTCACGCTCACGCTGTCGAGCGACCATCGGATCCTCTACGGGGCCGATGCGGCCCGGTTCCTCGCCGACGTCCAGGCGCTGATCGAGGCGCCGCTCAAGCTCGCCCTGTAGCCGCTGTCAGTTGACGTCCGGGTTCGGAAGCATGAAGTCCCGGATCACCGCGACCAGGTCCTGGTAGGACGCGATGAATCCCCGCAACGTCCTCACGGTGGCGCCGTAGGTGTCGAACTCCTCGGTGCTCATTCCGTCGACGTCGTAGGCCCGCCGGAAGTCCGGGAGGTGGTCGTACAGCTGGTCGACGATGCCGTCGGGGATCGGGTTGTGGATCCTCGACACCACCTCGATGTCGGAGGCATTGAACTGTCGCTGCCACGCGTACGGGATCGTCATCACGATGTCGCCGCCGATCAGCTCTGACCAATGCAGGTGGTGCCGGTAGGCGGCCGACAGCAGGCGCGCCCGGTAGCCCCGCTCCTGATAGATCGCGTAGGCGTGCTTGAAGCAGGCGACGCCCGCCCAGTGCAGCGCGCCAGGGTCAACCACGATTCCGTCGCGGTTGACCAGCGCCTGCATCCAGTCCTCCAGCCGGCCCACCATGATCGTGCAGACCGGCGATATCCGCGAGATGTCCTCACCCGCCCGCTCGCGCCGCGTCAACCCACGCTCGACCGCCTCTGCCACGGCGATCGACTGCGGGACGGTGAAGCAGACGGTGGCGTTGATGCTCACGCCGGCAGCGGTGGCGTCCTCGATCGCCTGGATCCCGGCGTGGGTCGCCGGGACCTTGACCTGCATGTTCGGGGCCAGCGACTGAAAGTGCATCAGCTGCTCAGTGATGCGGGCGGCGTCACGGTAGAACTTCGGGTTGGTCTGGATCGACAGCAGCCCCTTGCGCCCGCCCTCGCGCTGGAACACCGGCAGCAACAGCTTCGAGGCGCGGACCGCCATCTCCTCGATCAACCGCCAGGCCACGTCGTCTTCGGTCCAGGTCGGATGCTCGGCGACGATCTCGTCGATTCGCGCGCGCCACAGGTGCATCTCCTTGTTGAGCACCTGGCCGACGATCGTCGGGTTACTGGTCGCGCCGACGGCGCCGCGCTCGATTGCGTAGGTGAGCTCCTCGATCGAGCATGAATCGTTCCAATAGTCGGTGGCCGTCTGGGCGGTCTCCCACAACGGGCCCCCGCCGGCGGTGTCGGATGCGTCGGCGGCGGCGGTCGTGCGTGCGGTCTGCACTGTCATCTCGAGAATTTCCCTTCCGACGGCGGTGAATTCGGTGTGACGACCGGTGTTGAGCGTAGACCCTCTGAGCCGTCTTGACTTGCCCGGAGTCCTGGATGTAGCGTGCAGCTCAAGCGGGGAACGGGCGGCTCCGGCGGATACGCCGTAGCGGGCGGACCGAGATTGGGGGGCGTATGACGTCCCGGTAAACGACCGGAGGGAAGTCCGGATGTTGCATACGCCTGTCGCGCTGGTCCCCTACTCGAGTGATCTCGTCAAGACTCGCGAGCTGCTGCACGTCGCCGCCGCCCTGCAGACCCAGGTCGCGCGCGATCTCAACCCGCTATGGGGCGTGACCGGATCGGTGTCGGCGTTCGGATCGCTCGACGACGTTCCGCCCAGCAGCACCGCGGTTGTGATCGTGGAGAACATCCCCGCCGCCGAGCACGGGTTTCATCTCGGCTCGACCGGCCAGCCGCTGGCGCTGATCCAGTACGGCGACGACTGGTGGACGCGGGCGAGCCACGAGCTGATCGAGCTGCTGTGTGACCCTTGGGGGAAACGGACGGTTGCCGGACCTTCCCTGCACGGTCAGCAGGGCGAGGTCGACTATCTGCTCGAGATAGCGGATCCGTGCCAGCACGCCACCTACGAGGTCAACGGCGTCGACGTGTCGGATTTCGTCACGCCCGACTACTACGCGCCCGCGGAGGTCCCGGGTGGGCGCTACAGCTTCACGGGGGCGATCGGGATGCCCCGTCAGCTACTCCAGGGCGGGTACGTCAGCTGGCTCACGCGCCCGCCGGAGACACGGATCTTCCAGGCGTTCGCTCCGGCCGCCGGCTCGGGCGCGCCGCAGCCGGTGGCTGCCGACAAGCTCGAGATCAAGCCGCTCAAGGTCGAGCCGGTGGCTCCCACGTTCACGCGCGCGCTGGTCGACTCGCGCCCGACCAAGTCGCACCCGGGGGTCAGCCAGCGGCCCGGAGCCAGCCACGGAGGCAGCGCTCCGTACATCCTCCCCGGCGAGGCGGAGCGGCACTACGGCCAGTCGCTGCACGCCGAGGTTGAGCTGATCCTCGACACGCTGTCCGGAAAGCAGCCGGCGAAGCCAGAGATCGGCGACATCATCGCGCTACTCGAGAAGCTGGCCAGCGACGACGAGTTTCGCCGCGACTTCCAGGCCGACCCGCAGTCGACCCTGGGCAGGCACCGGATTGACAGCTCGCGCGAGCTCGAGGCCCCTGCTCAGCTTCCGAGCAAGGAGGACTACCAAGCGGTGCTCGACGCACTGCGCCGCGACGTTCAGCGCCTGGTCCCGGCGTACGGCGCGCCCGATGCGGCCAGCTGGCTGTCCACATTGGGGACGCTGGGGACGCTCGGCACGCTCGGTACGTTCGGCACCAACCGCTAGTGGGCTAGGTGCCCAGGGTCAGACGTACCCCGTACGCGTTCTTCTACCTCGAGGACGACTACCCGCTGGACCTGGCGGCGCTGCTGCGCGCGGAGCTGCCCGAGCCGTCCGGCGAGGCGAGGGTGATTGCGCTGGCCGCCCTCACCGGCGAGCGCCACCCACTCGACCCGGGAGAGCTCGAGGCCCTGCGGTCGATCCCGGCCGATTCGTGGAGCGCTCCGGGCGACCGGGACGCGGACATGATCGAGAGCCTCACCAGCAAGGCCCTGCTGCTCAGCGACGGCGACGATCCGGGGCTGTCGGTGTTGCGCGAGCGCGACGAGGCGATGTCGGCCAACGAGTGGAATCTGTACGCGTCGCTGTACCACTACATGACGCAGTGGACCGGGTTGGATATCCGCGACGCCGATGGGGACGACCGCGAGCTGGCCGTCCGTTCGGTCGCGGCGGCCGAGGTGTTCGGCTCAGAGCACGGCCCCGCGCCACCGCCATTCGCGCCGGCTCGCCCCGGCCCCTCGCTGAAACTGCCCGCGACCGAACGCGACGACCGGCTGTACCGCACGTTGACGGTGCGCCGCACCACCCGGTGTTCGAGCCCAGTGCCCCGATGACGCTCGAGCAGCTGGACACCGTGCTTCTGTACGTGTTCGGGTGCCACGGATACGCTCACACCGCGGCCGGCGTCGACTGCATCAAGCGCACCAGCCCCTCGGGTGGTGGGCTGCATCCAATCGAGGCATACCCGGTCGTCTCAAACGTCGACGGGGTCAAGCCCGGGATCTATCACTACAACGTCGGCGAGCATTCGCTCGAGCCGCTGTCCGCCCTTCGCCCCGACGAGGCTCGCGAGCTCGCCACCACGTTCATGTGCGGACAGAGCTACTTCGGTAACGCCGCCGTGTCGTTCGTTCTGACCGCACGCTTCTACCGCAACCACTGGAAGTACCGGCGCCACCAGAAGGCCTACGCGGGCATCCTGATGGACGCCGCGCACCTGTCGCAGACGCTGTATCTGGTGAGCGAAGACCTCGGTCTCGGCGCGTACGTGACGATCGCGATCAACGCGCGCGACATCGAGGCACGTCTGGGACTGGACGGCGTCGAGGAGGGCGTCATCGCGATCACCGGCTGTGGCCCCCGCGGCCCGGGCGACACGCCGCTTGAGCTGAGCTTCACCCCTTGGTCGCCGGCGCGCTGACGGCCGCCAGCGACCGTCGGGCAGCCTCCGCCGAGACCGCGTTGCCCTTGCGCTCATACAGGGCGATCGCCTGCTCGAGATCGGCCGCCGCCGGCTCCACAGCGCCCGCCGTGGCCAGCACCTCGGCCCGGTCGCACAGGACGTCGCCGTGGAGCATCAGGAAGTCGGTCTCGCCCGCCATCGACACCGCACTCGAGACGAGCTCCTCGGCGGTCGGATCGCCGTCGCGGGCGAGCAGCTTTCCGCGCGTGCCCCGCCACAGCACCTGGGTGACGACGTCGTCGCGCGATGCGCCTTCCTCGGCGATCCGCGTGTAGCGATCTGCCTCCTCGTAGCTGCCTTGCGCGTACAGCAGTCGTCCGATCAGCGCCGCGGTGGTCCCGAGCCGGCGCCGCTCGCCGGTTCGCTCGAGCACCGCATAGGCCTCGACGACCGAGGGCGCCGCCCGCTCCGGAGTCCCGGCCAGCAGCTCGACGAACACGCGGTACATCTGCAGGATCGCGACGGTGACGGTGAGCCCGACGTCCTCGAGCCGGCGCATGCTCGACTGCGAACGCTCGCGGGCGTCGTCGAACCGGCCGGACATCGCCTCGAGCACGGCCAGCATCGTCTCGGCGACGGCGCGCAGCGGCACGTCGTCCGCGGCTCGTTGCAGGATCCGATTGCAGCGCTCGATCCCATCGTCGACGGACCGCGGGCCAATCACGGTCGCCCGCGCCAGATCCCCCAGGATCCGCGAGCGCTGGCGGTGCTCGCCGGCGCGTTCGGCGTGAGTCAGCGCGCGCTCGAGCACCTCCTCCATCTCGGCACATTGCGAGCGCGTCCAGTGCACCTCGGCCACGTGCATCCAGGCGCGCGCCAGGCCACCGTCGTCGCCCTCGCGCTCGAACACCTCGATCGATCTCTGAGCCACCTCGAGCATCTCGTCGACTCCCTCGGTGGGGTCGACGAGCGCGCGCTGATAGGAGAGCTCGATCAGCACGCGGGCGCTGGTCGACTCCGCGTCGGCGGCCCGGGCCTGCTCGAGTGACGTCCGCAGCACCCGCTCGGCGCCCCGGAAGTCGCCGCTCTCGCTGAGCGCACTGCCCAGCTCGAGCAGCACGTCCGGCCGCAGGTCGCCGCTGAATTCAAACTGGTCCGCGGATCGCGTGAGCAGCTTGGCGCCGCCGGTGGGGTCGCCTCGCGACAGCGCACGGCGTCCGGCGATCGCGAGGTGCTCGCCGGCTCGCGCCGCCAGCGGCCGGCTCTGCTCGTCGGGCTGGCCCAGCTCGCGCCGGTACTGGACGGCCTGCTCGAGGTGGAAGCCGAGGAACTCGTCGTAACCCTCGCCTCGCTGCGCGACCCAGCCGGCGAACCGCTCGTGCAGGTCGCCGCGCAACGCCTTGGGGGTGCTCCGGTAGGCGACGTCTCGGATCAGGATGTGGTGGAAGCGCAATTGGTCCTCGCCGGCCAGCGAACTGCGATCCGGTTGGATCAGTCCCCGGCGAACCAGCGTCCGCAGGTGCTGAGCGGCGGAGGCGCGCGCCTCGTCGGGCAGCAGTTCGAGCACCGCCCCGGGCCAGAACTCCCGCCCGATCACCGCCGCTCGCTCGATCAAGGCCCGCTCCCCCGGGCCCAGCCGATCCAGCCGCGCCGCCAGCAGGGCCTGGACGGTCGCCGGAATGTCGCGTTCGTGATCCCAGGATGGGTTCTCGGCGGCCATGGCCAGCAGCTGCTCGACGAACAGCGGGTTGCCCTCCGCCGCTTGGAGAATCTGCCCCCGTTCGGCGACGCTCAGCGATCTGTCGCCGAGCTGGTGAGCGAGCAGCAGCGAAGATGCCTCGTCGTCAAGCGGCGTGAGCACCAGGGAACTGATGCGGACGTGCCCGCCACCCCACGTGGGGCGGAGCTCGAGCAGCTCGGGACGCCCCAGACACATGATCAGCACGGGCGCCGCCAGCCAGTCGATCAGGTAGTCGACGAGATCGAGCAGCGGCGTCTCGGCCCAATGGGCATCCTCGATCACGAGCACGACGGGCCGGTTCTGCGCAACCTCCTCCAGCAGCCGCCGAAATGCCCACGGAACCTGCTCGCCCCCCGTCTCGCCGGGCGCGAGGCCGAGCGTCGCCGAGACGACTCCGGCGACGAGCTCGGCATCTTCGGCGCCACCGAGCAGCCCCCGGACCGCATCGCTCGTGTCGCCGGCGGCCGCCTCCGCCAGCGCCTCACGGATTGGCCAGAACGCGGCTCCCTCCCCGTAGGACAGGCAGTGACCGGAGAGCACCGTCGCCGTGTCGCCGAGCTGGTGGACGAGCTCGGCGGCCAGCCGCGACTTTCCGATCCCGGCGTCACCGATCACCGTCAGCACGCGCGCCTCGCCCGATGCGACCGCCAGCGCAAACGTCGCCTGAGCCGCGTCCAATTCCCGCTCGCGGCTGACCATCGGGGTCGCCGCGCGCCGGATCCCCGGAGCCTCGTCGATCAGGTCGAGCAGCCGCCACGCCGATCCATCGAGCGCCGGTTCGATCCGGATCGCCTCCGAGGCCAGGCGGCGCGTGGCGTCCGACAGCAGCACCTCGCCGTTGGGAGCCACCAGCGCGTACGCCACCGCCTCGCCCAGCGGCTCACCGAACACGTCGTCGGGCGCATCGGCCACGACCTCGCCGGTGTCCAGCCCGATTCGTGCCGTCAGTTGGCCGGACTCGATCGAGGCCACCTGCTCGCGTAGCTCGTGCGCGGCGCGGACCGCTCGCAGCGCGTCGTCCTCCTTGGTGACCGGGACTCCGAAGATCCCGACCACCTCTCCTCCGAGCCCCGGGACGAACATCCCCCCGTGCTGGGCGACCACCCGCTCGACGTCGGTGCGCGCGGTCGCGATCATCGATCGTGCCCGCTCGGGGTCGGTGTCGGCGGCGGGGGCGAGCCGGACCACGAGCACGGTTGCGATCTTTCGAATCGTGGTCGCGAACGTCGTCGTGTCGGCGCTGTCGGCGGGCGCCGGCTCGGTGTGGGAGGGGCCGTCCGCCGGCGGGGTTGGCGGAGGGGCCGTCGGCTCGGCGGGTGGCGACGGCGCCGCCAGCGACGGATCCTGACGCAGGATCGCCTGTTCGAGCTCGCGAAGGGTCTCGCTCGGCTCGACCGCCAGCTCCTCGACCAGCGTGCGTCGCGCCTGCTGAAACGCGTCGAGCGCGTCGGCCTGGCGGCCCGACCGGTACAGGGCAAGCATCAGCTGGCCGCGCGGCCGCTCGCGGAACGGGTGCTCCCGTACCAGCGCCTCGAGCTCGGCGACCGCGTCAGCGTGCCGGGCCAGTGCCAGCTCGGCCTCGACCAGCTCCTCGCGCGCGCCGATTCGAACCTCCTCGAGCCGGGCGATCGTCGCCTGGGCAAACGGCTCGTAGGTGAAATCGGCCAGCGGCGGGCCGCGCCACAGCTTCGCGGCCTCTCGGAGCAGGGCCTCGGCCTCGCGCGGCTTGCCGGCGGCCAGCGCGGAGCGTGCGCCGGCGAACAGGCGCTCGGAACGATCGGCATCGACCTCGTCGACGCCTACCTCGATCACGTACCCCGGCGGCCGGGTGACCAGGCGACTGCCGGCGGCGCCCAGCGCGCGGCGCAGCCGTGACACGAACACCCTGACCGTGTGCACCGCGGTCGCCGGCGGGTGTTCACCCCACAGCTGATCGATCAGGCGATCGGTGGAGACAACCTCGTTGGCGTGCAGGATCAGGATCGCCAGCAACGCCCGTTGCCGGTGTCCGCCCAGCGCTACAGGTTCACCGCCCTCGAGCCGAACTTCCAGCGGCCCGAGAATCCCCAACGCCATGCCGGCCGCCACGCCCACAAGGTAACAGGCGTCCTGCCCGTCACCAAGCGAGCGTGGCGTTAGCCGACGAGTCGCACTCGTGCCTCGTGGCGGCCCCGCGCCTCCAGCGCGTCGGCCGCCTGCGCGCTCCATCTGGCCAGCTGTGCCCTCTGGCACACGGCGCAGATGCCGACGTGGCGAACGTGCCCGCAGGCCTTCGCCGTGCCGTTGCCCCCAACGCGGGCACGAGCCCGCGACGACTTAGTCTTGACGACGATCATTCCAAACCCCCACTTCCCGTGTTGGTGACTGTCAGCTGGCCGATCATCCTCTACTCCAATTACGCGGCCAGCAGGGTCAGGCTTCCTTGGAGATCGAGCTCTCGGCGTAGCCGTTCGAGCGCTCGCTGGCGCGTCGGGCCGATGCTTCCGATCGGCACGCCGAGCGCGGCAGATATGTCCTGGTAGGCCGGGCGCGGGTCGGCCATCGTCAGCTTCAGCAGTTCCTGATCGCTGGCGCGCAGCTGTGCGAACGCGCGCCACAGGGCGCGCTCGCGCTCGCGGCGGATCAGCGCGTCGCCCGGGTCCGGATCTGCCGACTCGCGCTCGGGGACGTCGTCGCCGTACGGGACGCGGCGCTTGCCGTCGCGTAACACGCGGACCGACTCGCGGCGTGCGGTCGTGGCCAGCCAGCCGGCGATCCGGGCCGGATCGTTGATCCGGGTGACGTGCTCGACCAGCGCGAGCCACGTCGTCTGCGTCACGTCGGCGGCATCGGCGTCGCTCAGCCGATGCGAGCGGGCAACCCCTCGGATCATCGCGCCGAACTCGTCCACCAGCGCTTCCCAGCCGCGCTGATCGCCGTCGGTCACCGACCGCATCGACCTCATCACGTGTGTCGGATCGCTCATCGCCAGGCAACGATCCACGCCGGAGGTCAACAACCGGTCACTGACGGCTAACCGCCGCTCGATGTGAGCAATGTCGCGTTGACGGTGGCCGGGCCGCCCTTACCTTGGCTGCGGTCGGCGAATCACATCCACCGGGACCGGGAGGGGAACCATGGCCACCACGAACACCACCTCGCGGGTCGTGCTCTGCGAGTGCGGGATCGCCATCTACGGCGATTGCGACGAGGCGCTGTTGAAGGCCGCCGAGCAGCACATCGCGCTCGATCACGACCGGCTGCTGCACGGCGCCGGGGGGCGGCAGCCCGTACGTCGAGCGCGTGTATCAGAACGCCCGCGGCCCGCTCTGTTGGACATGACCGATCTCACCGTCACCTCACGGCCCGCCGTCGCCCCGAAGATCGCCGGGCTGTCGGTGCTCAAGGGCCTGGTCTTGTACGGCGCGATCCTCACGTTCGGCGGCCTGTATGCCTACTTCATCGTGAAGATCTTCACCGCGACGTCCGCTCCGCCGCGACTGGACGCGGTGATGGTTTCGACCGCTGCCGCGCTGGCCGGCGTGCTCGGCTCCGCGTTCGCGCTCGAGGTGGGAACCACGTCGGACCAGAGCTCGACCAACACTGCGCTGAACGACGAACTGCAGCGCGCGTCCGGCAAGCAGCTAGCGCTGGCACGGGTGTGGCGGGCGCTGTCGCTTGACCCGAGCAATCCGCAGTCGGCAAGCTGGCCCAAGACGTTCGGCATCTGGGCGTACGCAATCGTCGCGTCCGCCGTTGCCGTCACGTACGTGCTGAACCCGAACCAGACTCCTCAGACGATCAAGGCACTTGCGGTTGCGTTCGGGGGATACGTGATCGCACTCGTGACCGCCGCCTACAAGAGCAGCAGCTGAGCGCGGTGGAAAGCCCCTGGTGGGGACGGGAAGCGCCGCCCTGGCTTCGCGCCGGGGCGGCGCACGCCGTTCGTTTCGGCGCGAAATCGCGGGGTTAGGACTAGGCGAACGCGCCCGCGTGGGAACGAGCCCACTGCTCGAAGCGGCGAGCCGGTTGGCCGGTGATGCCGACGACCGTGTCGACGACCTGCGAGTCGTCGAACTCGCCGTCGGAGTAGAAGCGAAAGAACGCGTCGATGTACGGAGCGGGCGTATTGGCCGCCATCTCGGCCCGTGCGTCGGCGTCGTTCTGCGGCTCATAGCGCAGCGGTCGACCGAGCGTGCGGGCGAGGATCGCAATCTGTTCTCCGGGCGTCAGCGCCTCGGGTCCCGACAGCTCCAGCGCGGTCCGCTCATGCCCGCCTTCGGCGAGCACCGTGGCCGCCACCGCGGCGATGTCGGCAGGATCGATCACCGCGACCGGCACGTTGGACCACGGCGCGCGGACTACGTCTCCGCGACGCAGCTGCGGCAACCAGCGCAGCGCGTTTGACTGATAGCCGCTGGGATGCAGAAACGTCCACGCCACCCCCGACCGGCGAACCGCGGCCTCGGAATCAAGCCACATCCGCGTCACCGCGTTATCGGGGCGGCCGCCGACCACGCACCGCGAGGTGAGCAGCACCACGCGCTGAACCCCGGCGTCGGCGACTCGTTTGAGCAGCCCGGGCATGTCGCCGAACCCGCCGAGCAGGAACGCCGCCGACACCCCGTCGAGCGCGGGCGTCAACGACTCGGGCAGCTCGAGATCGCCGCCGACGGCCTGGACTCCGGAGGGCAGCGCGGTCCGGCCCGGTTCGCGCACGAGCGCGCGGACCGCCGCACCCCGTGCCGCCAGCGCGGCCACGACCTCCGAGCCGACGTTGCCGGTGGCTCCGGTGACGAGGATCGGCGCGTTGGCTGCGGCGGTCACAGCTGGTCCACCAGCGTCTCGCCCCCGCTGACCTCAAGCACGGCTCCGGTGGTCTGGGGGTTGTTCATCAGGAACATCGCCGCCTGGGCGATGTCCTCCGGCGTACCGATTCGCCCGACCGGCATCGCTCGCGCGACCCGCGAACGCATGTCGTCGCGCTCCGCCGGCGACAGCCCCGACCACATCTCGCTGTCGGTGTAGCCAGGGCGGATCGTGTTGACGCGTACCGGCCCCAGCTCCAGCGCCAGCGCGCGAGACAGCGCCTCAACCGCGGCGAACGCGGCGGTCACCATCGCCGCGCTCCCCGACGGCTGCACTGCGGCGGCGCCGGTCACGAACGTGATCGATCCGCCGGCCGGAATCAGCGGCGCTCCGTAGCGCGCGCACGTCCAGCTGCCGAGCAGCTTGCCGTCGACGAACGTCCGGGCGGCGGTGAGGTCCTGCTCGAGCAACCGGCCCGGAATCCCTGGCGACGCCGACACGAACAGATGGTCGATGGCTTCGAGGGGCTCGAATAGCGCCTTCACTGAGGACTCCTCGGTGACGTCGACCTCGGCATGGTCGACGCCGTCGCTGCTGTCGCGTTCCGACGCGGGCCGGCGGCCCGCGGCAAGCACCGCGGCGCCCTGCTGCGCGGCGGCACGGGCGGTGGCGGCTCCCATGCCGCTGGTCCCGCCGACCACCACAACGCGCTTTCCGGCGAGGGTCATCGCCGCACCTCCAGCACCGCCTTGCCCGCGACGCGCCGCGAGCGCAGCGCGTCGATCGCCTCGTCGACCCGATCCCAGGGCCCGCGCCACCCGATCTGGGGATCGAGCTGGCCATCGCCCAGCAGCGACACGAGGTAGCCCAAATCGGGTCCGAAGTCCGGTCCGACGAAGAACGCCTGCACGCGCGAGCCACCCGCCAAGTTGCGCAACTGCTCGAAGTCGACCGTGGTCGGCTGCAGCGAGGCCATACCGACGCTCATCGCGTGTCCGCCGGGTGCGAGCCGGCCGAGGATCTCGGCCAGCAGCGGGCCGCCGACGTTGTCGATCGCGAACTCGACCGGGCCCTGAACCCCATCGAGCCCGACGACCACCTGGTCGGCGCCGAGCTCGGCGAGCCCCTCGGCGCGCTCCGGGCTGCCGACGACGGCGATCACGCGCGCGCCTGCGCGCGCGGCGAGCTGGACAGCAAAGCGTCCGACGCCGCCCGATGCCCCGCTGATCAGGACGGTCCGGCCGAGCACGGATCCGAGCCCGCGGATCGCCCGCAATGCCGTTACGGCAGCCACCGGAAGCGCCGCCGCCTCCGCGAAGCCGACCGCGTCGGGCAGCTCCGCGAGCTCACCGACGTCGACCGCCCGCAGCTGCCCCCACGCGCCCGACCAGCCGAACGTGACCACCCGGGTTCCGACCGGGGGTCCAGAGCCATCCGCGGCCTCCGCGGCGACGGTCCCGGCGGCGTCCCAGCCCGACACATCCCCGGGCTGCGCGTGATCGGCGAGGAACGCGACCTCGCCGAAGTTCAACGAGACCGCCGCCACCTCGACGAGCGCCTGAGACGGTTCCGGCTGTGGATCGGGAGCGTCTCGGAGCCGCAGGCCATGGGGAGCGGACGGATCGTGGACGAGGGCTTGCATCGGCCCGTCATCTTGCCGGTGGACCTCCGCCGTGTCCAAGACCCGCTGGTATAACCGACGGCTATGGACGTCCACGTTCGCGACCTGCGCTATTTCCTGGCGGTCGCGCACGAGCTGAACTTCACGCGGGCGGCGCAGACGCTGTACATCAGCCAGCCGGCGCTCTCCAAGCAGATCGGCGCGCTCGAGCGCCAGCTGCGGGTGTCGCTGTTTGACCGCGGTTCCAGCGGGGTGCGTCTGACCCGCGCGGGCACCGAGCTGGTGCCCTACGCGGAGGAGATGATCTCCAGCTGGGAGCGGGCGAAGCGGTCCCTGTCCAAAGCCGCCGACTGCGCCCTGACGATCGGCATGCACACGAGCCCGGGGCGGGGATTGCTACCGAGGGTCAGGGCGATGATGGTCTCGAGCTGTCCCGATGTCGAGCTCGAGCTGCACCAGGTTGCCTGGAGCGACCGCACGGCCGGGCTCGCCGACCGCAGCACCGACGCGGCGTTCGTGTGGCTGCCGTTACCGACGCCGCCGTACCGGTGGGTGACGATCGCCCGCGAGCCGCGGCTGGTGGCGCTCCCCAACGACCACCCGCTGGCCGTCCACGACGAGCTCTCGATCGCCGATCTGCTCGACGAGCCGTTCCTGGCATTGCCCGCGAGCGCTGGCCCGCTACGTGACTACTGGCTGGCGATCGACGATCGAGACGGGATTCCCGTCCGGATCGAAGCCGAGATCAACGACACCGAGGAGACCTATGAGGCGGTAGCGAGCGGGATCGGCATCTGCCTGCTGGCCGCGGGCAATGCGCCGATCTTCGACCGCGGCGACGTGACGATGATCCCGGTCACCGACATCAGCCCGTCGGAGCTGGTGCTGGCCTGGAACGAGCGCCACTGCCCGCCGCTGCTGGAGACGTTCGCTGCACTATGCGAGCGGGTGGCCGCCGAGACTCAGCCCTCCAGCCGCGCCAGCGTCCGCTCGTAGCCGTCCGACGCCCGACTGGGCCAGGGCAGGCGCACTCGGGCGAGCGACCGTGGTATCGCCGCGCCGATCGCGAACGCCGCGGCCTCCAGCCAGCACCCGACCGTCGGTGCGCGGTGCCAGACGACCGGGCTCAGGCGCAGGTTGTGGGTGAGCGCGAACGACACGTCGGAGGCCAGCACTAACAGCAGCAGCCCGGCCAGGCCCGCGACCGCGCCCCGGCGCAGCGGGGGCGTGCGGATCAGGACCGCGCCGAACACGGCCCCGGCCGCCAGGAACGCGATCGCCACCCGAGCCAACGGCTGCCCGTCGAATCCGGCGAGCTGGAGCAGCGGCAGGGTGTCGCTGATCCTCGGTCCGGCGGCCAGCCAGCCCAGTCCCCTCAGTCCGTAGAGCAGACCGGCGCCGACGAGCACCGACAGCATCAGCGCGGCGACCGCTCCGGTTCCGAGCGCGATCCAGCGCAGCGCACTGCGCACCCGGCGGCGTCCGGGAATTGCCGGCTCGGGCTCGTGCGCGGTCGCGACGGTGGCGTCGGCGATCTGCTCCTGACCATTGGCGAGCACGGGCAGGCACGCGAGCACGAGCCCTATCGCCAGCAGGTGAACCGCCGTCGCGGCCGGAGTGATGCCCAGCGACTCGCCGAACGCGACGACGCCGAGCACCAGCGCCACCAGCGTCGCGAACACGTTCATCAACGAGATCGAGGCCACCGCCGCGCCTCGGCGCAGCGCCGCCTGGAAGCAGAGGAAGCCGCAGAACGTCCCCACCCCGGCCAGCAGCGTCCACCAAGACACCAGTGCGGACACGTGGCCGTGCCACCCGATTGCGGCCGCCTTGATCGCCGCGTCGGCTGCGCCGTAGAGCATCCCGGCGGCGATCGCCCGCGCCCGCGGCCCGCCGCCCAGGGCGAGCATCGCGGCGACCGGGACCGCGACCAGCCAGGCCTGCGCCAGCGTGCGCCCGTCCAGCCGGCTGTGAGTGTGCAGCCCGATCGGAAGCGACGCCAGACCGACGCCGATCAGCAGTATCGCCAGGAGCTGGCGACGGGTCACCGGATAGCCGAACGCTCGCGCCGCCACCGGTAGCGATACCGCGAGTCCGCCGGCCGCGAACGCCTGCACCACCGACAGTGGCGCTAGCGCGACGGCCACCACCTGGGCCAGGAACCCGGTCCAGCCGATCGCCTGTCCGGCGAGCCACGTGCGGCTGCGCAGCATCGCCCGCAGCAGCGGGACGTCATCGTCCGCGCGTTGCGCCAGACCGCGATGCTGGAGCAGGAACCCGAGGTTGATCGCGGCGGACGACAGCAGCGCGAGCACCAGCGCGGCGACCAGCGGCGGATGGTGGCGGTGGTGGACTGTCGGCCGAGTCTGAGCCTGAGCCTGGGGCGCGGGCGGCGGGGCCGGCGGCGGACGCACATTGACCGACCGAGCGGGCAAGTGCGACCGATGGAGCAACCGGCCGGTGAAGTCGTGGGAGGCGAGCACCAGCATCTGGTTCAGCCGCGGGTACCAGACCTGCCAGTCGTGGCCGCCCGGATAGATCGCGTAGCCGACGTTGGCGCCGGCCCGTCGGAGCGCCTGCGCCATCGGCACGATCTGGGCGCTGGACTCGTCGTCGCGGCCGACGAACATGTAGACCTGGACGGGGTTGGCGGCGATCGTGTGGCGCAACGCACCGATGTAGTCCAGCGGGCTGTTGGCGACGAGCTGGGCGCGGCTGGCGTGCGCGAACACGCCGCTGCGGGTCTGCGTGAAGTAACCCGACCACACCTCGACTGAGCCAAACGTCGGCAGGTGATGCAGCGCGACGTTGATCGCCCCGTAGGCGCCGGCCGAGAACCCGCCGATGACCCGACCCCGGCGGCCGGGCACGGTCGAGAAACGACGGTCGACGTTGTGCACCACGTCGATCACGTAGCTATCGAAGGCGCCGGCGGAGGTGTTGGCCCATTCGGAGTCCGAGTAGGTGCTGCCTCCGATCCGTCCGTCGGGGAACACCATGATCATCGGCCGGATCGCGTGCTCGCTGAGCTGATTGTCCAGCCGGACGTCCATGTTGGCGATGTTGATGAACACCTGAGGTCGTCCGGGGGAACCGTGCAACAGGTACAGCACCGGGTATTGCCTGCGCGGTGTGTATCCGGGCGGCAGGTACGCCAGGTAGTAGGCCCTGCGGTGGAGCGCCGGGGAGTAGAAGTTGACGTTGACCAGGCTCCCCCTGCCGGCGCGCGGGACACTGACGACGGTGTCAAAGCCGCGATGCTGTGAGTAGGACTGGCCGTAGCTGTAGGCGCCCGCGAGCCCAAGGCCGATCAGCGCCAGCAGGGCCACTGCACCGATGGTGCGTCTGGCGATGCTCAGAGGTATCCCTCGGCCTGCAGGACCCGTAGCACCGCGGCGGGCAGTCGCCGGCGCGACTCGAACAGCAGGTAGCGCGGCCGCCACTGCGGCGAGAACTTGTCGTTGAACGTGACCAGCCGCTGCATCTGAAAGCGCCTGGACAGCAGCTTCACCGCGACGCGGGCGGCGAGGCGCTTGCCCGGACCGCCGGGAGCCGGCTGGCGGACCAGGTGCGCGAGCCCGGCGTAGTTGAGGCTGACTTCGGGGACACGCCGCTCCCGGGCGACCTCGAGCGCTCGGCAGACAAGCGCCTCGTTGAGCCCGTTGGGGGTCTCGCCCACCCGGCGCATCGTGTCCAGCGACAGCTTTCCGCAGTGAGAGATGAAGTGCATGACGGCTCCGAGCTCGCCCTCGGGCGAGCGCGCCAGCAGGTACAGGTCGTCGTCCTCGGCGGTCCAACCGAACTCGCCCATCCCCATCGCGAATCCGAGCATCCGGCTGCGCTCGGCGCGCCAGGCGGCCTCGACCTCGTCCATCTCCCACCATTGCTGGGCGTCAAGCTCACGTCCCTCGAACGCCGCGATCTGCCAGCCCCGGCGCTCCACGCGATGGACCGATTGGCGAAGCTTGCGCACCGGGCGCCCGACCAGCGTGAACGAGGCCGGGTCGACGACCGCCTCCTCCCCCACGCACACCGATCGCAGGCCGAGGTCGCGGTAGCTGGCCAGGTGTCTGGCGGAGGCGGCCCACAGGACGACCCGCCAACCGCACGCGTGGGCGAACTCGATGAACCCCGCGAGCAGCCGTGGGACGGCCGCGTCGGGACCGACCGGGTCCCCGGACACGATCGCGGTCTGGCCGATCAACCGATACGCGAGCACGGCGCCGCCGGCGAACTGGAACGTCTTGTCCGGGCGCAGGATGAACGGCGAGATCGAATCATGGCCGTGGCGGACGACGATCGCGCGGGCGGCGAGAAGGTCGTAGTCGGTGAGCCGATCGAGCTCGGCTGCGAGGTCGGGCGCATTACGAAGAGCGGTCACCCGCTCAATATGCGAGCCCTACCTGAGTCGACCCCGGGAATCGGCTGAGAATCTCCTGAGAAAGCTGCGGGCAGCGTGACGGTGAACACCGCACCGCCTTCGGGGTGAGTGGCGGCAGTCACCGTACCGTTGTGTGCTTCGACGATTTCGCGCACGATCGCCAGGCCGAGACCCGCGCCGCCGCGCCCGCGGGTCCGGCGCGCGCTGTCGTGCCAGAAGCGCTCGAACACGCGGTCGCCGGCGTCCTCGGGCAGGCCGGGGCCGTGGTCGCGCACCTCGATCACCGCCCGGCCGCCGGCGCACCGCAGACCGATCTCGATCGGCGTGCCATCCCGCGTGTGGGTCAGTGCGTTGCGGGTGAGGTTGGCGAGCACCTGGCGGATCGCGTCAGGATCCGCGGTGGCGGTGACCGCGGCGGGCGCCTCGAGCGTGATCTCCCGATCGGGAGCCGCGGCTCGAGCGTCGGCGACGGCGTGGCCACAGAGCTCGTTGAGGTCGACCGGGACCCGCGGTACATCGGGTAGCTCGTCCAGGCGCGCGAGCACCAGCAGGTTCTCGACCAGCGTGCCCATCCGCGCGGCCTCGGACTCGATCCGGGCCATCGCCCGCGTCAGCGCCACCGGATCCTTGGCGGGTCCGAGCCGGAACAGCTCCGCGTAGCCGCGCAGCGACGCCAGCGGCGTGCGCAGCTCGTGCGAGGCGTCGGCCAGGAAGCGCTTGCGGCGCTCCTCGCTCCGTGCCCGGTCGGCGAACGCCTCCTCGATCCGCACGAGCATCTTGTTCAGCGACAGACCCAGCCGCCCGATCTCGGTGCGGGACGTGGCCGGGCTCACCCGGCGCGACATGTCGCCGTCGGCGATCTCGCTCGCCACCCGCTCCATCTGACCCAGCGGCCGCAGCCCGATCCGGATCACCACCCAGCCGAGCGCGGTCAGCGCCACGATCAGGGTGCCGACGACGAGCGCCTCGACGAGCACCAGGTCGTGCAGCGTGTCGTCGACCTCCTCGAGCGGGAGCGCGGCGATCACGGTGCCGGCTCCAGAATCGAGCGGTAGCGCCGCGACGCGGTAGCGGAGCTTCTTACCTCTCTCGGAGTCGACCGTGAACAGCTCGGGGGTCTGGTCGGCGTGCGACAGGCGGAACTTCTTCGGGAACGCCGGCGCCGACAGCTTGGCCTCGCCGTTGGAGACCGTCACCGGGCCGCGCAGGATCCGGCCACGGGAGTCGACCAGCGCGCCGTAGGTGCCCGACGGCAGGAACCCGGCGAGGCCCTTGCCGAATGGCGACTTGGCCTGGTTGGCCTGGCGCACGTCCTCGGCCGACTCCTTGCCCGCGGGTCGCCGCAGGCGGCGGGCGTCGACCCCGAGCTGATAGGAGATCGGCGTTGCGGCGGCGATCACCCGCTGGTCGAGGCGGTTATAGAGAAACGAGCGCTGCTGGGCGTAGATCGCGGCGGCCGCGACGATCAGCGCGACCGACACCAGCAGGAACACCCCGGTCAGCAGCCGGGTCCGCAGCGACATCATCACTCCCGCGGCACGCGCAGCGCGTAGCCGACGCCGCGGACCGTGTGCAACAGCGGCACGTCCTCGCTGTCGACCTTCTTGCGCAAGTAGCTCATGTACGTCTCGAGCACCCGGGCGTCGCCCGAGAAGTCATAGCTCCACACGTGATCGAGCAGTTGCGCGCGCGTGAGTACCCGACGCGGGTTGAGCATCAGGTAGCGGAGCAGGCGGTACTCGGTCGCGGTCAGCTCGATCGGCCGCCCGGCGCGGCTGACCTCACGCGTCTCCTCGTCGAGCTCGAGGTCGGCGAACACCAGACGCCCGGACTGCTCGTGCAGCGCTCCGGAGCGGCGCAGCAGGTTGCGCAGGCGCGCGACCAGCTCCTCGAGGCTGAACGGCTTGGTGACGTAGTCGTCGCCGCCGGTGGTCAACCCCCGAACCCGGTCGGACGCGGAGTCGCGCGCGCTCAGGAACAGGATCGGCATGCCCGAGTGCTCGATCGTCAGCCTGCGGGCGACCTCGAACCCGTCCATGTCGGGGAGCATCACGTCGAGCACGAGCACATGCGGGCGCCACTCCCGCACGCGAGTGATCGCACCGGCGCCCGTCTCCTCGGCGTCGACATCGAACCCGTTGTGGCGCAGGGCCATCGAGACGACGTCGACGATGTTGGGCTCGTCGTCGACGACCAGCACGCGGAGCTGCTCTTGCTCCTCAACCATCGCCGCGGATTATCGGCCCCGTTCCTGGGAGTTTCCTGAGAATCGGGTTAGCGCTAGCTTGACCCTCGTGGACGGCGAGTCGGTGCTCGAGCAGGCGGCGGACGCCTACCGGACCGCGCTCGGCGACCGGCTGATCGCCGCCTACGCGCTCGGCAGCCTCGCCCACGGCGGTTTCAGCCCGTTGGTCAGCGACATCGACCTGGGGCTGGTCCTGGCCGATCCGGTGCTCGAGGGCGACGCCGGGAACATCCAGGCGATCGCCGAGGCGCAGCGCGACAGCGGCTCTGACCTCCACCGGCGGCTGTCGGTGTTCTGGGGAACCCCGGCGACGCTCGGCGGCCGCTCCGCCGGCGGCCGGTTCCCGCCGCTGGACCGGCTCGACCTGCTCGACAACGGCCGCCTTGTATGCGGCGAGGAGGCGCGTGAAGGACTGGCGCGCCCGGACCCCGGCGAGCTGCTCGTAACCGGCGCGGAGTTCGCGCTGGAGTTCCTCGCCGGAATCCAGCCGGCGCGCCAGAGCGGCGGCGCCACGCAACTCGGCTCGCTGAGCGCAGCGGGCGAGGACGCGATCGAAGAGATGCGTCACCCGGGGCCGCTGATCGCCGAGGGTCCCCGGCGGGTCACCAAGCTGGTGCTGTTCCCGGTGCGGTTCTTGTACACCGCCGCCACCGGCGAGGTCGGCACCAACGACGCCGCCGTCGCCCACTATCTCGAGCAATCCGGGGCACCGGGCGCGGGGCTGGTGGCAGCGGCACTGCAGTGGCGCAAGCGTGGCTGGACCGATGACACCGAGGCCCGGCAGCTACTCGACGCGGAGCTGCCGGCGCTCTACCGCCACTACTTGGAAGACCACATCGAGCGCCTCGACGCCGCCGGCCGGCCCGAGCTGGCGGACGGTTTTCGCCGGTGGCACGCCCAGCTGCGCGGCACCAGCGCCTGAAACACCCCTGTCGGGCCTGAATCTGCGACCGCAACGGGGCACAATTGCGGGCATGGCGGATCGCCTCGTATATGTCTCGCGGCTGGTGCGGCTGCCGCTGGTGGGCGCCGACGGCGCCGAGATCGGCCACATGGGCGACGCCGTGCTGACGCCCTCGGGCGGAGGCGCGCCGCCGCGCGTCAACGGCTTCGTGGTCGCCGTCCAGCGCCGCCGCGTGTTCATCGGCACCGGGCGTGTGGCCGAGATCGAGGTCGACGGGGTGCGGTTGCGACGTGGGGCGATCAACCTCCGCCAGTTCCAGCTGCGCCCGGGCGAGCTGCTCGCGGTCGGTGAGCTGATGCGCCGCCAGCTTCGCGGGCGGAAGGTCACCGACGTGGGGATCACACCGGCGCCCGAGCCCTACAGCTGGGAGCTGGCCACGATCGCGCTCGGCGGCGGTGGGCTGCCACCGCGGCGCCGGCCGCCCGAGATCGTCGATTGGAGCGAGGCGCGCGAGCTGTTCGCCGACGAGCCGCCCGCGTCACGCCAGGCCGCCGCAATCGGCCAGCTACACCCGGTCGAGATGGCCGAGGCGATCCGCAAGCTCCCGCTGTCGCGCCGGCGCGTGCTCGCCGCCGCGCTCGAGGATGATCGGCTGGCCGATCTGCTCGAGGAGCTGTCCGAGGACGAGCAGGTCCGGATCGTGGAGGACCTCGACCTCGACAAGGCGGCGCGGGCACTCGATGAAATGGAGGCCGACGACGCGGCCGACCTGCTCGGCGAGTTCTCGGCGATGCGTCGCGCCGAGCTGCTCGGAGCGATGGACCCCGAGGAGGCCGAGCCCGTCCGGCGGCTGCTGACCTACGACCCCGACACCGCCGGCGGTCTGATGACGCCCGAGCCGGTGGTGCTCGGCCCACAGGCCACAGTCGCCGAGGCGCTGGCGCGGATGCGCGACCACGACCTGCCGGTGCCGCTGGCCACCCAGGTGTTCGTGTGCCAGCCCCCGACCGAGACCCCCACCGGCCGGTTCCTCGGTGTCGCTCACTTCCAGCGGCTGCTGCGCGAAGCACCGTCCAAGGTGCTGGCTCGGTGCCTGGACGAGGAGCCCCAGACGATCAGCGTAACCGCCTCGGATCGCAAGGTCGCCGAGATGCTCGCGGCGTACGACGTGATGGCGATCGCGGTGCTCGACCAGCAGGGCCGACTGCTCGGCGCGGTGACCGTCGACGACGTGATCGACCGCCTACTCCCCGTCGGGTGGCGGGGCAGCGACGAAGAGGACAATGGCTAGATGGCACGGCGCGACGACCTGTCCAAGCCGCGCGGCACCCCAGGCGGGCCGCAGTATGACCCCGACGCGTTCGGCCGCTTCGCCGAGGGCATCGCGCGGTACCTCGGCACCGGGCGCTACCTGGCGATCCAGACCGTCCTCGTGATCATCTGGATCGCGGTCAACGTGACCGCGGTCGCACTCCGGTTCGACCCATACCCGTTCATCCTCCTCAACCTGGGGTTCTCGACCCAGGCCGCGTACGCGGCGCCGCTGATCCTGCTCGCTCAGAACCGCCAGGCGGACCGAGACAAGGCCGAGACCGAGCGCGACCGCGAGATGAACTCGCGTGCGCTCGCCGACGCCGAGTACCTGGCGCGCGAGATCGCGGCGCTGCGGCTCGCGGTCGAGCACAAGGCCGACCGCGACGACCTCCGCGACGCGGTCCGCGAGCTGACGATGGTCGCCGAGCGGCTCGGCGCGTCGGTCGACGACCACGGCGACGTGCTTCCCGAGCACGACGAGCTCGGCGAGCCCGGCGGCTGATCCGCCTCTCAGAGGCCACGGTGGCGGTGGCGGCAGTGGCGGCGACGACTGACTGTGCGTGCGGGAAGGTTTCCAGCCCGGAGTCGGTCTTGGGTATTAGTTGCCGGCGCAAGACCGGCTTGACCGCGCGCGAGCTCGGTCGCGCGCGAGGAAGGTGGCACGATGAGTGCATCAGCAACGCGCGTACGTGTTCGTGCCGCGCGCCTCCATCACAAGCGCCTGTGGTTGGGAGGGATATTGGCCGTTGTCGCGGCGGTCACAGCCGTGGCGATCCCGATCGCCACGGCCGCGAATTCGGGTCAGTATCAGCAGACGAATCTGATCTCTGACATCGACGGGGTCGCCCGGATCACCGATCCGAACCTCGTCAACCCTTGGGGCCAGGCGGCCGGTCCGAAAACGCCGCTGTGGGTCGCCGACAACGGCGCCGACGTCTCGACGCTGTACAGCGGCGGCGTCAGAGGGAGTATTCCGGCGATTGTCCCGCTGGTCGTGAACATTCCCGGCGGAGCTCCGACCGGCGTCGTGTTCAACCCGACCGGCGATTTCGTCGTCCACACGGCGATGGGGAGGGCGCCGGCGAACTTCATCTTCGATTCCGAGGCCGGCGTGCTGAGCGCATGGAGCAACACGGTGTCGGGCACCAACGCCGACGTCGAGTTCGCCAACAAGCACAACGTTTACAAGGGCCTCGCGCTGGCGTCGGTCGGCGATGAGTCGTTCCTGTACGCGGCCAACTTCAGCAAGGCCCGGATCGATGTGTTCGACGACCACTTCAACCGGATCAAGTTCCGCAGAGCATTCAAGGACGCGGCGATCCCGGCCGGCTTTGCTCCGTTCGACATCCAGTTGCTCGACGGGGACCTGTACGTCTCCTACGCCAAGCAGGACGCGGCCAAGCACGACGATGTAGCGGGGCCGGGCAACGGATTCGTCGACGTCTACGACACGAGCGGGAAACTGCTGACGCGGCTGATCTCGCGCGGGGACCTGAACTCGCCGTGGGGCCTGGTGATCGCGCCGGCGAGCTTCGGCGCGTTCGGCGGCGACCTGCTGGTCGGCAACTTCGGTGACGGGGCGATCCACGCGTATGACCCGACGACGGGCGCCGAGAAGGGCCAGCTGACGAACACCGATGGCAACCCGATCCTGATCAACGGGCTCTGGGCGCTTCGGTTCGGCAACGGCACCTTCGCCTCGCCTAACACGCTGGTATTCACCGCCGGCATCGGCGACGAGAGCCACGGGCTGCTGGGCGAGATCGACCCGGCGGCCGGCTAGCACAGGTCGGGGAGGTGGGTCCACGATTCGGTGGGCCCATCCCCCGCTCAATACGCGCCCAGGAACCGACCCAGGATCTGGAGGACGGCATCGGCCCCGACAGTCGATCGGCGATGCTGGCGGCCGTCGCGGACGCGGCGCGGGGACCTGCTGCAGCAGGTCGGTATCGCACCTCAGGGCCGCTCGGCACGTCGGTCGCCGGCTGCGGCTGATCGATACTCGCTCGCTGACGTGTTCGATCGCTAGCGATATCCGCATCGGGAAGCTGGGAAGTTCGACGCCGGAGCGGCGTCTGTATTAGGGTACCCAAAGGCGTTAGGGCGCCCTAACGCTCACCAGCACCCACAGACAGTACCGACGAACGGAGGACCAGCCGTGATCCGTAGGCCCCCCCTGCCCCCGCAGCGCTCGCGGCGCCTGGCGCCAGCCGCGGCGACGCTGACCTGCATCGCCGCCCTGGCGATATCGGCCTGCGGCGGCTCGAGTAGCTCGTCTCCGAGCGCGGGCGGATCCGGCGATCCCTCGGGATCGGGTCAGACGCTCACGCTCTATAACGCCCAGCACGAGGAGACGACCGCTGCCCTGATCAAGGCGTTCACCGCCCAGACCGGGATCAAGGTCCGTGTCAAGTCAGATGACGAGTCGGTGCTGACCGCGCAGATCGAGCAGGAGGGCAGCCGGTCCCCCGCGGACGTGTTCTACACCGAGAACTCCAACTGGCTCCAGCAGCTCGACGACCGCGGCCTGCTGGCCAAGGTCGACGCCTCGACGCTGGCCGACGTCCCGGCGAAGGACAGCGCGACCAATGGCGGGTGGCTCGGGGTCACCGGCCGCTTCAGCGTGATGATCTACAACCCCGACAAGATCTCGGCCGCGCAGATGCCCAAGTCGGTGATGGATCTCGCCAATCCTCAGTACAAGGGCAAGCTCGAGCTGGCGCCCGGCGAGACCGACTTCTGGCCGATCGTCACCTCGATCGAGCACGCCAAGGGCAAGACCGCGGCCCTGAACTGGCTCAAGGCGATCAAGGCCAACGCCGGCTCCGACGACCACACAGCCGACAACGAGACGCTCGTGTCCGACGTCAGCAAGGGCGACGCCGACATGGGTCTGATCAACCACTACTACTTCTACCGGCTGCGCGACGAGATGGGCGCGAGCAACTTCCAAGCGAAGCTGTCGCTGTTTCACCCGCGCGATCCCGGCTACGTCGAGGACATCTCCGGCGCGGGGATCCTCAAGTCCTCCAAGAACCAGGCGGCCGCTCAGAAGTTCCTGGCGTTCATGACCAGCGCCGCGGGACAGCGGGTGCTGGCCAACAGCACCAGCTTCGAGTATCCGCTCACCAAGGGCGTGGCGCCGAACCCGGCGCTGCCGCCGTTTCACAAGTACGAGCCCAACCCGATCACGCCCGCGCAGATCGGGACCGGGACCGACGCCCAGGATCTGCTGCAGCAGGCGGGGCTGATCTAGATGGGGCGCAGCACATGACCACGCTCTCGAGCACGTGGCCGGGTCGGCTGCGTCGGCGATCCGACCGCGGCTGGCCGGTGGTGGTCGCGAGCGTGCTGATCGCGGCCGCGCTGCTGGCTCCGCTGGTGCTGGTCGTGCTCGACGCCCGCAGCACCGGCTGGGCTGAGATCCACCGCGCGGTTTTCCGTCAGCGCTCGCTGATGCTGCTCGAGCACACGGTCGCACTGTGCGCGGCGGTGTCAGCGCTGGCAGCCGTGATCGGCACCGTCGCCGCCTGGCTGACCGAGCGGACTTCGCTGCGGGCGCGGCGGCTGTGGACCGTGCTGCTCGTGCTGCCGGTGGCGATCCCCGACTTCGTCGTCGGCTATGCGTGGCACTCATTCGCGCCGCGGATCGCACCGATGCTCGGCGCAACGATCGTGATGACGCTAGGGACCTACCCGCTGGTGTACCTGCCGGTCGCGGCGGCACTGCGCCGGGCGGATCCCGCGCTCGAGGAGACTGCCCGCGGCCTCGGCGCGGGCCGCCTGGCCACGTTCGCGCGCGTGACATTGCCGCTGGTCGCGCCCGCGGTGCTGGGCGGGGCGATCCTGGCGATGCTGACGGTGATCTCCGAGTACGGCGCCTTCGAGATCCTCCGCTTCCAGACGTTCACCACCGAGATATTCAGCGAGTTCCAGTTCAACGCCGCTGCCGCCGGAGCGCTGTCGATCCCGCTGGTGGCGCTCGGCCTGCTGGCCCTGTTCGCCGAGCAACTGGTTCCCCGGCGCGCGATCGCCACCAGCGCGCCGCGGAGGTCGCCTCGCCCGGTCGCGCTCGGGCGGACGGCGATTCCGGCGTACATCGGGCTCAGCGGGCTGGTTGGCCTGGGGGTTGGCGTGCCGATCGGGACGATCGTCTACTGGATGAGCTCCAGCCAGCAGACCACGCTGCCCGCCACCGCGACCGTCGGGGCGGCGCTCGGCTCGACCGTGATGTACGCGGCGTGGGGCGCGCTGATCGCGGTCGCGGCGGCGATCCCGGTGGCGATGCTGACGTTCCGCCGGCGCGGCGTGGCTCGCACGGCGCTCGAGCGCAGCACGTACGTGACCAAGGCGCTACCGGGCGTGGTCATCGCGCTCAGCCTGGTGTTCTTCGCCACCCGCTACGTCTACGGGCTCTACCAGACCAGCGCGCTGCTGGTGGCCGCCTACGCGATCCTCAACTTCCCGCTGGCGCTGGTCTGCATCCGGGCGTCGGTCGCCCAGGTCCCCCCGCAACTGCCCGAGGTCGCGCGCTCGCTGGGGCGCGGGCCGATCACCGCGTTCGCCCGGGTGACGCTGCCGCTGCTCGCGCCGGGCCTGGTCGCGGGCTTCTGCCTCGTGTTCCTGACGGCGGCCACCGAACTGACCGCGACGCTGGTGCTGGCGCCGATCGGGGTCCAGACCCTGTCCACGCAGTTCTGGGCGTTTCAGGAAAATGCCTCGTATGGCGCCGCGGCACCGTATGCGCTCGTGATGGTCGGACTGGCGGTCGTCCCCGGGGCGCTGCTCGGCCTGTGGTTTGACCGCGAGCGCCACTCCAGAGGGTCTCGATGAGCGCGATCGAGCTGCGCGGCGCGTCCAAGCGCTTCAACGACACCGCGGTGCTCGGCGGCGTCGACCTGCTGGTTGCGGACGGATCGATCACCGCGGTGCTGGGCGCGTCGGGCAGCGGCAAGACGACGCTGCTGCGGTTGATCGCCGGATTCGAACACCTCGACGAAGGCAAGATCAGCATCGGCGGACAGGTGGTCGACGACGGACGGCGATCGGTCGCCGCTCAGCACCGGGGCGTCGGCTACGTCGCACAGGAGGGCGCGCTGTTCCCGCACCTGACCGTCGCCGGCAACGTGGGGTTCGGGCTCTCGCGGCGCAAGCGCACGGGCGCGGACCATCTGCTCGAGCTGACCGGGCTCGACGGCCTTCGCCGCCGTTATCCGCATCAGCTGTCGGGCGGCCAGCAGCAGCGCGTCGCGCTTGCGCGGGCGCTGGCGATCGGTCCCCGCGTGGTCCTGCTCGACGAGCCGTTCAGCGCGCTCGACGCCTCGTTGCGGGGCGACCTGCGACGCGACGTGGCCAGGATCCTGGCCGAGACCGGCACGACCGCCGTGCTCGTGACCCACGACCAGGACGAGGCGCTGGCGCTCGCCGATGAGGTCGCGCTGCTGGCCGACGGCCGGGTGCGCGCGGCGGCACAGCCGCGCGACCTGTATCGCGATCCGCCCGACCTGGGGACCGCGGAGGCGATCGGCGAGGCCAACATCCTGCCCGCGCAACTCACCGCCGGGGTCGCCCACTGCGTGCTCGGCTCGATCCCGATCCGGGTGGCCGACGGCGGGCCGCCCGCCGACGGTCTCGCGCGCGTGTTGCTGCGACCCGAACAGCTGGCCGTCCTGCTTCACCCGACCGATGACGCCGTCGCCGCCGACGTGGTCGAGGTCCAGTACCACGGCCACGATGCGCTCGCTCGGCTGAGGGCGCAGCCCGGCGGCGGCGCTGGTCCCACGCTGGTGGCGCGGATCCCTGGCGAGCTCGACCTCGAGATCGGTCAGCGGGTGTGGGTCGAAGTGCTCGGCTCGGCGCGGGCCTGGCGTACGGAGCAGGCTAGGCGGCGGCTCGAAGCGTTGCCAGCGGGAACGGTACTCCGGTCAGCACCTCTGAGACCTCCCACAACTGGCTAGCCACGCCGGCGTCCTTCGCGGCGTCGGATCGGCTGACCAGCTTGGGCGCGCCGCGCTGCTGCATGAACCCGCCGGGGCCGGCGAAGCTGTTGCCGGGGACGTTCGCCACCGCCGCGTACAGCGTCGGCAGCGCTCCCCCGTCCTCGTCCTGGGCCAGGAACCGGTTACCGATCCGGCTGATCAGCTCCATCGACCGGCGTTCGCTGTGGAACTGGAGGTTGGTCGCCGCGTAGCCGGGGTGCGCCGCGGTGGCGATTACCGGCGAACCGGCGACCTCCAGTCGCCGCTGGAGCTCGGAGGTGAACAGCAGGTTGGCGAGCTTGGACTGGCCGTAGGCACGCCAGGCGCTGTAGGGCTTGTGCTCCCAGTTGAGGTCGTTGAAGTCGATCTGACCCATGCGGTGTCCGGTCGAGGAGACCGTCACGACCCGCCCGGTGACGTGCTCGAGCAGCAGGTTGGTGAGCGCGAAGTGGCCCAGGTGGTTGGTCCCGAACTGCAGTTCGAAGCCGTCGGCGGTTCGGGTGAGCGGCGGAACCATGACGCCGGCGTTGTTGATCAGCAGGTCGATCTCGCCGTCCCAGCCGGCGGCGAACTCGCGCACCGACGCCAGGCTGGCCAGGTCGAGCCGGCGGACCTCGGTCTCGCCGGGCATCTGCGCCGCGGCTGCCGCGCCCTTGTCGACGTCGCGGACGGCGAGCACGACGCGCGCTCCGGCGCCGGCCAGGGCGCGCGCCGCGGCCCGGCCGATGCCGCTGTTGGCGCCGGTGATGATCGTGGTGCGGCCGTTCAGGTTCGGGATATCTGAGGTGGTGAAAGTAGTCATAGACAACAATGTAGACGATGCCCACAAAGATGTCAACGTCAACATTGGTCGCTAACCTGCATGCCGATGTCCTCGCGTCCCTACCACCACGGCAATCTCCGCGAGGCGCTGCTCGAGCAGGCCGAGCTGACGCTGCGCGAGCGCGGCGTACAGGAGCTGTCGCTGCGCGAGCTCGCGCGCGAGATCGGGGTCAGCCACGGAGCGCCCCGCCGCCATTTCGCCGACCGCCAGGCCCTGCTCGACGCGCTCGCCCAGGTCGGGTTCGAGCGGCTGGGCGCGCAGCTGCGCGCCGCCGTGGGCGCCGCCGGCGATGACTTTCGCGCCCGCCTGCACGCGGCCGCCAATGCCTACGTCCACTTCGCCGTGCAGGACGCGGCGTTGCTCGAGCTGATGTTCGCGGGCAAGCACCAGCAGGAGGAGTGGCCCCACCACGAGGTCGCCGACCGCGCGTTCTCGGTGATGTTCGAGCTGATCCTCCAGGGCCAGGCTGAGGGAGTGCTCGAACCTGGCGACCCGGAGCGCGTGGGCCTCGTCCTGTTCGCCACGATTCAGGGGATCGCGTCGCTGGTGTCGAGCGGGATCGTCAGGCCCGAGCAGCTCGATGAGCTGCTGGCCGACGCGGTCGAGCACTTCCTGCGCGGCTCGCGGGCGGCCGCTCTCTAACTCCGCACCCGGGACCGTGCCGCGGGTTTCGTCGCCCAGGGCGAGCCCGCGTCGCCGTGGGCTACGAACTCCGCGTCCAGCGCGGAGTTCGTGTCACCGGGCGCGCAGCCCGCGCCTCAGGCGACGAAACCCGGGTCGGGTCGGCTAGCCCTTGTCCTCGAGCCCGGCCGGCGCGAGCTTGGCCAGTCGGACCGCAAGCCGGCTGGCCTCACGACCGTTGCGCTCGGCGCGCTCCTTACTGATCACGGCCGCGCGCACCACCTGGCCGCCCAGATAACGGACCGGCTCGGGCGGGAACCGCTCCCAGCTGCGGTCGATCAGCCGTGTCTGGGACCACTGGTCGCGGCGCCCCAGGGCCAGGCTGGCCAGCACCTTGCCGCCGAGCACGCTGGGCCCGACGCCGTTGCCGCTCCAGCCGACTCCGTACAGGATGTGCTCGCGGCCGCCGAGGTGGCCGAGGATCGGGACGCTGTTCGTGGTCCGGTCGATCGGGCCGCCCCAGTCCTGCTCGATCGGGACGTCCGCGAGGTTCGGGTACGCGCGCCGGAACTCGGCGGCGACCATTCCGCTGCGCCGCCGGTTGCGGTCGAAGTCCTCTGAGATCCGGCCCCCGTATCGCAGCCCGGCCGTGCCCTTGCCAAAGGCGATCCGGCCGTCGCGGGTGGTCCGGTAGTAGTTGACCATCATCTGCGAGTCGGTGATGCCCTCGCCGCCGTCCCAGCCGATCTCGCGCAGGCGATCCGGGATCGGAGCGGTGGCGACGATGTCGCTGGACACGACGACCAGCGAGCTCCTGAGCTCCGGGAGCTTGGCGGCCCAGGCGTTCATCGCCACGATCAGCTTCTCGGCCGCGAGCAGCCCGCCGCCGTCGGTGCGGATCGCCAGCGGACGCTCCCGCGTGAAGCCGGTCACTCGCGTGTTCTCGAAGATCCGGACCCCGAGTTCGAGCGCGACTCGGCGCAACCCCCGGGCCAGCGCCGCGGGTTGCACGGTCGCGGCCCGCCGTTCGAACACGCCGGCCAGATGCGCGGGCGAGCCTGCGCGGCGGGCCACCTCGGCCGGCGCCAACCGCTCGAACGCCTCGACGCCGAGGCGCTCGGTCAATGCCACCACCGCGTCCCAGGCGCCACTCTGGGCCGGCGTGGTCGCGGTCCACAGCAGCCCGCCCTGGCGGAAGTCGCAGTCGATCTCGTGCGCCTCGCAGAACACTCGCAGCTCGTCGATCGCGTCCTCGGAGGCGCGTCCCAGCCGAACCGCCTCCGCGTCGCCGCACAGGCCGACCAGGCTCGCGAGCTTCGGCCACCAGCTCAGCACCATGCCACCGTTGCGGCCCGAGGCGCCGCCGCCGCAGATGTCCTGCTCGAGCACGACCACGTCGCAGGCCGGGTCCGCCTGCTTGATCCGGATCGCGCTCCACAACCCCACGAAGCCGCCGCCGGCGATCGCCACGTCGGCCCGGGCCGCGCCTTGCAGCGGCGGTTGTGACGGCCCGTCGGGCAGAACTTCGCGCAGCCACAGCGAGCGGTGGGGGCGATCGGGCTGGGCGTCAGCTGTTTGGCGCTGGGCCGGCGCGGCTGTCGTCATGTGTTCTCCACGGTGGGTGCGCTCACGTCAGCGCCGGGCGATTGTCGAGACTGCACGGACCCCGCACAATCCGTCCGCACTAAGAACTCGGTCGCACCGTTTCGTACGCGCGTATGACCACCTCATCCCGATGACGATGGCGGTCTGGCCACGTTTGCGGCCCTCAGCGCGAACCACAGCTCGGCGACGTCGCCGGTTTCGTCGAGATGGCGACCGGTGAGCTGCTCGACGCGCCGCATCCGGTACACGAGCGTCTGCTTGTGGACCTGGAGCGCGGCGGCGGCGTCCTTCCAGGAGCGGTTGTGGTCGAGGAACACGCGCAGCGAGTTGACCAGATCGGAACGGTGCTCGCGGTCGTAGTCGAGCAGCTCGCCGAGCACGTGTTCGACCGCGCGCTCGGCCTCGCTCAGTCCGTGCGGCAGGAAGAACGAGCCGACGTCCTCGCCGTAGCGGAGGACGCGGCGCCCGTCCTCTCCGCCGGCCTCCAGCGCCCAGCGTGCCTCGCGCTCGGCGTCCGCCACCCGGCTGGGACGGCCAAGCGGCCCGCTGAGGCCCACGACCGTCCCGGGGTCGGCCTCCTCGCGCAGAACCGCGATCGCGGCGGGCGTGTCGCGCAGGAGCACGAGCAGTTGCGGCGGGCGGCGCAGCAGCAGGTGGGCCACGCCTCGCTGGTCGAGACGGACGTGCAGGTCGGCGTCGGACGCGCTCGCGGTCTCGGTGCGGCAGGCCGCGATCACCCGCGGCTCTGAGTCCAGGCCATGCTCGGACAGCAGCTGGCCGGCGATCTCGGAGGTGAGCCGGGCGTCGAGCAGCCCGGCCAGCACCTCGGCGCCGCGATGACGCCGGCGCTCGCGCTCGGCCGCTTCGCGCTCGAGCTCGAATCCGACGACGGCGGCCACGTCGCGCAGCACCCCGAGGTCGGGCGGCGGCTCGGCGCGCGGGACCACGATCATCGTCGCCGGCCTCGACGCCGGGACCGCGACCGCCATCACCTGCCCGCCCGCAACCTCCAGTCTCAGGACCGCGGGCATCGGCTCGGCCCGGCGATCACGAGCGTCCCGGACCGCGGCGGCGACGTCGGGATCGGGCTCGCGCGAGCCGGGAATCAGACCCAGCCCACGGTCGGTGTCCAGCAGCGTCAGCTGGCAGTCGATGATCTGCTCGAGTCGGGCCACCAGATCCGCGCCCGACGCGCTGATCGCCACGTGCCGGACGGTCTCATACAGCCTCAGCGTGTCGAGCACACGGGCGTGCTCCTCGCTGCGGTTGGCCTCGGCCACGGTCTTGACGACGGCGTTGAACGGCACCTCGTAAGCGGTGACCAGCATCGGGAACGCGAGCTCGTCGGCGAGCGCTCGCACCTCCGGGTCCAGTGGCGGCGCGTACATCCGGTCGCCGATCGAGATCCCGCTGAGGCCCGCGCCGGCGAGCCGCTGCAGGTAGGCGTGCTGCTCCGGAGCCGACTCCGGGATGCCCAGCCCAGTGGTCAGCAACAGGTCGCCCTCACCGAGCCACTCGGTCGGGTCGCGCAGCTCGCACACGTGCGCCCACGCGACTTCTCGATCCAGGCCCGCCTCGCCCGCGTCGCTCCACGTGCGCAGCGCCGGAATCGCGATCAGCTCTCGGATCGTGATCGCCACAGGTCAGTTCATACCAACGTACTAGGCGTTCGTTCAAGTTCATATTGCGGGTGAGTTGTGTGCGCCACCTTGGCAGGGCTATACATGCACGACTCACCGGCGAGGCGCAGGCGCGCGGCCGTCGCCATCCGTTACGGAGGAACGACCAGATGATCCACGTGGGCATCGATATCGGCGGCACCTTCACCGACCTGTTCGCCTGGGACACACGCGCCGACGCCTCCGAGCACATCCGCGAGGCCAAGGTCCTGACCACGCCGCGCGATCCGTCGATCGGCGTGATGGACGCGATCGCCGCCGCCGGCGTCGACCCGACCACGATCGGCACCGTGATCCACGGCACGACGATCGCCACCAACGCGCTGCTCGAGCGCAGCTATCCCGAACCGGCGCTGATCACGACCGCCGGCTTTCGTGACGTGCTCGAGATCGGCCGCCAGCGCCGCCGCCACCTGTATCACCCCTACCAGGTCAAGCCGCCGCCGCTGGTCCGCCGCAGCCGCCGCTTCACGGTCACCGAGAAGCTCGGCGCGGACGGCTGCACCGTGGTCCCGCTGGATCGCGAGGAGGCCGCGCGCGTCGCCGCCGAGATCGGGCAGCTGGGAATCCGCAACGTCGCGATCGCGTTCATCAACGCCTACCGCGAAGGCCGTCACGAGCGCGAGATGCGCGAGCTGCTGCTCGAGACGATCCCCGACGCCGAGGTGGCGATCTCCTCGGAGACCCGGCCGAAGGTCCGCGAGCTGGGGAGGTTCGTGACGACCACGTTACGCGCGGCGCTGCTCCCCGTGGTGGGCGACTACGTGACCAACCTCGAGCGCAAGCTCTCCGACGCCGGCTCGACCGCACCGCTATTCATCGTCAAGAGCAACGGCGGGATGATGAGCGCCGACACCGCCCGCGAGCGCCCGGAGGAGCTGATCGCCTCCGGGCCCGCGGGCGGCGTGGCCGCGGGCAGCTACCTGAGCGCGCTGCTGGACGCCCGCAGCCTGATCGTCACCGATGTCGGCGGCACCAGCTTCGAGGCGACGCTGCTCGAGGACGGCGTCGGACTGGTCACCGACGAGGTCGAGATCGAGTGGGAGCGGCCGGTGATCACGCCGATGCTCGACATCCGCAGCATCGGCGCCGGCGGCGGCTCGATCGCCTGGATCGACGACGGCGGCTCGTTGCGCGTGGGGCCGCAGAGCGCGGGCGCGGATCCCGGGCCCGCGTGCTATGGACGCGGCGGCACCAGGCCGACGGTGACCGACGCCAACCTCGTGCTGGGCCGGATCGACCCGACGCTCGGCGGCAAGCTCGAGCTCGACCTCGACGCGGCCACGAAGGCGATCGAGACGGTCGCCGAGCCGCTCGGGATGTCCGCGCTGCACTGCGCGGAGGGGATCGCGGAGATCGTCAGCGAGAACATGGCGATGGCGATCCGCGCGGTCTCGGTCGATCGCGGCCGCGATCCGCGCGACCACGTGTTGGTGGCGTTCGGGGGCGCCGGCGGCCTGCACGCCTACCAGATCGCCCGCTCGGTCGGGATCGACCGAGTGCTGGTGCCGCCGTTCGCCGGGGTCGCCTGCGCGTTCGGCGCGACCACGATGGACGTCCGCCACGACCTCGAGGCGACCTTCTACGCCCCGGTCGCGGACGCCGACCCGGCCGAGCTGATGCGCGCCTATTCAGAGCTCGAGAGCAAGGTCCACGAACTGCTCGAGGCCGACGGCGTGCCCGCCGACGAGATCGAGCTCGAGCGCAGCGCGATGATGCGCTACGTCGGGCAGTCCTACGAGGTCAACACGCCCGTGTCGGGCGGCGCGCTCGGCCACAGCGACCTCGAGGAGATCGCCGGCGCGTTCAACGCCGAGCACGAGCGCGAGTACGGCGTCTCCTCCAGCGATTTCGCGGTCGCGTTCGTGACCCTGCGAGTGACCGGCACCGGCCGGGGCAACCGGCCCACGACCGAGGAGCTCGCCACCGCGATCGGCCGCGGGGTCGGTGACGGCGACTCGATCAAGCAGCGCCGCAGCACGTACTTCGACGGCGAGCACCACGAGGTCGACGTGCACGACGTGGCCCGGCTGGCGGCCGATGCCCGGATCACCGGCCCCGCGATCATCGAGCAGCCCGACGGGGTGATCGTGCTGCCGCCCGGATCGGTCGCCGTGGCCGACCGCTTTCACAACGTGATGATCACCACCCACGAGGAGAAGGCGGCATGACCGCGTCAGCGACCGAGCCCGGCCAGCGCCTGGATCCGATCACGTTCGAGGTCCTGCGGCGCTCGTTCGAGTACGCGCCCGAGCGCATGAGCCAGGTCCTCCAGAAGGCCTCGTTCTCTCCGATCATCTACGACATGGTCGATTACTCCAACGCGATCTTCGATCCCGACGGAGAGTTGATCGGCCAGACCGCGAACTGCCCGGTACACATCGCGGCGATGCACTTCTCGGCGGCAGCGTCGCTGGCGCGGTTCCCGATCGAGCAGCTGCAGCCTGGCGACATCGTGGTCCTCAACGACCCCTACCAGGGCGGGACCCACACGCCCGATGTGACGATGACGATGCCGGTGTTCCACGAGGGTGAACTGCTGGCGATCGCGGTCAGCCGGGCCCACTGGACCGACGTCGGCGGCAACCTCGACACCCACATCGGCGGCGAGGGCCTGCGGCTGCCGCCGCTGATGCTCTACAGCGCCGGCAAGCTCAACGACGAGCTCGTCTCGATCATCAAGAACTGCACCCGCACGCCCCAGTACGTCGAAGGCGACATCCAGGCCCAGATCGGCGCGCTCCGGGCGGGGCGCGACGAGATGCTCCGGCTGGCCGACAAGTACGGCGCCGACGTCGTCAAGGAGGGCATGCGGGAGGTGCTCGACTACACCCAGCGGATGACCGCGGCCGCGGTGCAGCGGATCCCCGACGGCGATTACGAGGGCAGCGACTACGTCGACAGCGACGGGTTCTCCGACGACCCGGTGTACGTGCGCCTGAAGCTGGTGGTGCGCGGGGACCGGATCACGGTCGACCTGACCGGCAGCGATCCGGTCACGGTCGGGCCGATCAACTCGCCCTACGGCAACACGGCCTCGGCGATCTACTACTCGCTGAAGTTCTTCCTCAACCCCGACGCGCCGCCCAACGCCGGCTTATATCGCCAGATCGACCTCGAGATCCCCGAGGGGACCTGGCTGAACCCGTCGTGGCCGGCGCCGACGTTCGGGTGCACGACCGCGAGCTCGTCGAAGATCACCGCGGCGATCTGGGACGCGCTGTCCAAGGCGATCCCCGACCAGGTGATCGCGCCGACATGCTCGGAGTGCAACTGGTTCTTGGCCAGCGCCGCCGATCCGGAGACCGGCGCGCAGTACGTGCTGTCGGACCTGCCGGCCGGGGGTTGGGGCGGGACCCCGTTCAACGACGGGATGCACGTGACGATGGACCCGCTGGGCAACTGCCAGAACCTGCCCGCTGAGACCGCGGAGCTGCTGTTCCCGGTCAGATACAACTCGTACGAGATGATCACCGACTCGGCCGGCCCGGGTCAGCACCGGGGCGGCTGCGGGGTCAGGCTCGAGGTCGAATTCCTCGGCCGCGGCCAGATCATCACGATGGAGACTTCGCGCACGCGCGAGGGCTCCCCGGGCGTCAACGGCGGCGCCCGCGCGTCCCGCCAGCGCCAGCTGCGCAAATCCACCGAAGGCGCCCTGGAGACGATCGGCGGCCTCGACGACGACGGCAACTGGCACCCCCAGATGCTCGGCAACGTCGGCTTCCGTCCGGGCGAGTCGTTCGTGTTCGAAAGCGGCGGTGGCGGTGGCTGGGGAGAGCCCTTCAAGCGTGACCCCCAAAGCGTCCTCGACGACGTTCGCAACGAGCTGGTCTCGCGTGAGCAGGCCCTCGAGATCTACGGCGTCGTGATCACCGACGCCCTGGAGCTCGACAGCGGCGCCACCGAGCGCCGGCGCGGCGGAGCGCCGGGGACGTAGCGGGAGTCAAGGCGGGGCCGCCGGCGCCCCCGAGCGGCCCCGCCCACCCCCGCCGCACCGCGTCAGAACCCCGCTCGCCGCGAACGAGCCTCCCTGGCCACCGATTCGACCTGCTTAACGCCCCGTTCGACGCTTCCTGTAGGCAGCGTGGGGCGTTAGTCATGTCAGGCGTGTTCAACGCCCCACGGTCCCGCCGAAACCCGTCAAACGGGGCGTTAAGCAGGTGGTCCCGGGGTGGTTGGGACCGGCCGCGACGCCGCCACGACGCGCGGCGATGCCCGATCGATCAGGATTCCGCAACTTGAGCCGGCAGACCCTCCCCCCGACGAGCACCGACGAGCTCGAACAGATCGTCCGCACGCTGGCGGGCTGGAAGCGACCGTCGGCCAGCGACGGCGAGCTCCGCGCGGCCGAATGGATCGCCGCTCGGCTTGGCGAGGCCGGCCTCGACGAGGTGCGCCTGGAGCGAGAGTCGGCCCACGGCGGCTATTGGTGGCCGCTGGGGATGCTGTCGCTCGCCTCGGGACTGGCGGCGCTGCTCGGCGGTCGGCTCACCCGGCTGGTGGTCGGCGCGGCGGCCGCGCTCGGGATCTGGGACGAGCTGGCACTGCTGCGAGGCGTGTGGACCCGCCGATTCGCCCGCCGGCGCCGGACGACCAACGTCGTCGGTGAGCTCGGACGGCGCGACGCGCCGACGTGCGTGGTGCTGATCGCCCACCACGACGCGGCTCATTCGGGCGCGATCTTCGACCCGACCGTGACGTACGCGTTGGGGCGACGGTTTCCCAAGATCATCGCCCGGCTGCGCGCCTGGCCGCGGATCATGTACCTGGTGCTGGCCGGCCCGATCCTGGTGGCACTCGGATCGCGGCGGCTGGGGGCGGCGTTCTCGCTCGGGTCGGCGGCGGCGTTTGCGGACATCGCGCGCTCCGAGGTCGTCGACGGCGCCAACGACAACCTCAGCGGCGTGGCCGCGCTGATCACGCTGGCCCGCTCGATGGTGCAGGACCCACCCAACGACGTGCGGGTGATGTTTGTGTCGGCCGGTTCGGAGGAGTCCTTCGAGGAGGGCTCGCAGGCGTTCCTGCGGCGTCACGGCGCATCGTTCCCCGACGGCTCCACGTACGTGATCGCGATCGACGCGGTCGGGTCGCCGTACCTGTTGCTGGTCGAGGGCGAAGGGATGCTCGAGCGCCTCGAGTACGACGTCGCGCTGAAGTACACGATCGAACAGGCCGCCCACGACGCCGGGATCGAGATGATCCGCGAGCACTGGCTGTCGTTCGGCTCTGACGCGCTGGCCGGGCTGCGCGCCGGTTATCCGAGCGTGCTGGTCGCTTCGTTTGACGACATGAAGCTGCCCGCCAACTACCACTGGCGCACCGACGTCGCCGACAACGTCGACTACGAGACCGTCGCCCAGTCAGCGACCGTGATCGAGGCCGCGATCCGCAGGCTCGCCGTCCACGGCCCGGGACGGTAGCCAGACCATCAACCTGCGAGCACGACCTCGAGCCGGCGCGGCCCGTGAACCCCTTCGACCCGCTCGAGCTCGATGTCCGACGTCGCCGAGGGCCCCGAGATCAGCGTCAGCGGCTGGCCCGACCGCCGCACCGCCGCGCCCAGCGCCTGGACCGCGTCGACGACCCCGTAGACGACCTGCTCGCCGCGGACCACGCACACATGCAGGTCCGGGACGAGCGTCAGCGCGCGCCTGCCCTGCCCCGGGTGGGCGGGACCCGGATGCAGCGCGATCGTCCCGGTGACCGCGATCGCCAGCCCGCACCCGGTGATCACGCCGTCGACCGCGTCGAGCTCGGCCAGCGACAGCGGCGGCGATCCGTCGGTCCTGACCTCGAGCCCGGCCGAGGGCAACCAGCCCGGGTCCAGATCGGCCGGCACGACCACGGCGCTCGCGTCCTGGCGCGCGCAGGCCTCACCGACCGCGGCCGCGATTGCCGCGGGGTCATCGGCGCAGCGCGTGACCGTGGCCCGGTAGTCGCCGCAACGCTCGGCGAACAGGCTCAGCAGCGTGTCGCGGTCGGGCTCGGCGCCGAGCGCGTAGGCGGCCGCCGGATCCGGGTTCTCGGTCCGGGTCCACGCGGCCGGCTCATCCGACGGGACGTCGGACAGCGCCGAGCGGATCCGCCCCAGGATCACCTCCCGCGAGCTCACGAGCGCTCCCGCCACCATTCGCGAAACGTCTGCCTGGGCGGCGCCGGCAGGTCGCGCACCGCGGTCCAGCCGGCCAATGGGCCCGGCAGCCTGCGCTCGATCCGCCCGTCGCGCGACAGCGGCCACGCGCCGGCGCGCGCGGCCCGTTGCGCCAGCTCGTAGCGCCGCTGGCTGCGCAGCACCGACGCCATCGTCCGCATCGCCGCGCGCTCACTCGCCGGCACGGCCTCGGGACGCTCGCGGACGACGCGCCCGCGCAGGTGCACGAGGATGCTCGGGATATCGATCTTGACCGGGCACACCTCGTAGCAGGCGCCGCACAGCGACGATGCCCACGGCAGCGACGTGCCGTCCCGCAACCCGGCCAGCTGCGGCGTCAGGATCGCGCCGATCGGGCCCGGATACGTCGACCCGTAGGCGTGCCCGCCGGTGCGCTCGTACACCGGGCACACGTTCAGGCACGCCGAACATCGGATGCAGTGCAACGCGTCGCGCCCGACCGCGTCGGCGAGCGTGTCGGTGCGTCCGGCGTCGAGCAGCACCAGATGGAACTCCTGGGGCCCGTCGCCCGGGGTCACTCCGGTCCACAGCGACGTGTACGGGTTCATCCGCTCGGCGGTCGAGGAACGCGGGAGCAGCTGCAGCATCACCCCCAGGTCCTCAAACCGCGGCAGCACCTTCTCGATCCCCATCACCGTGATCAGCGTTCGCGGCAGGGTCGTGCACATCCGGCCGTTGCCCTCGGACTCGAGCACGACGACGGTTCCGGTCTCGGCGACCGCGAAGTTGGCGCCGCTGATCGCCACCTGGGCCGACAGGAACTTCTCGCGCAGGAACCGCCGGGCGGCTTCGCACAGCGCCTCAGGGTCGTCGGTCAGCGCCTCGGTGCCGGGAAGCTCGCGGCGAAACAGCGCCCGGATCTCGGAGCGATTGAAGTGGATCGCCGGCACCAGGATGTGGGATGGGCTGTCGTGTGCCAGCTGGATGATCAGCTCGGCCAGGTCGGTCTCCTGCGAGGCGATCCCGGCTGCCTCGAGCGCCGGGCCGAGTCCGATCTCATCGGTCGCGATCGACTTGACCTTGACCACCTCCGACGCGCCGGCAGCCTGGACGATCCCGGTGACGATCCGGTTGGCCTCGGCGGCGTCGGCCGCCCAGTGGACGGTCCCACCGGCGGCCGCGACGCTGCGCTCGAGCGTCTCCAGATGGGTATCGAGGTGCCGGATCGCCTGCGTCTTGATCCGGTGTCCGGCTTCGCGCAGCTGCTCCCAGTCGTCCAGCTCGGAGACCGCGCGAGCGCGCTTGTCGCGGATCGCGTGGGTGGCGTGGCGCAGGTTGTGGCGAAGCTGCGCGTTGCCCAGCTCGTGCCGCGCCGCCTCCGGAAACCCCTTCACCGCCGGCCCTCCCCGAAGCTACTCATCCCCGCTGGCCAGGATCTCGGCGAAGTGAACCGTGCGCACGCCGGTGCGCTGACGCGACAGCCCGCCGCCGATGTGCATCAGGCAGGAGCTGTCGAGCGCCGTGCAGACCTCGGCCTGGGTGTCGAGGATCGAGCGGATCTTGTCGGCGAGCATCGCGGCCGAAGTGTCGGCGTTCTTGACCGCGAATGTGCCGCCGAACCCGCAGCACGACCGGGCCTCGGGCAGCTCTACGAGGTCGATCCCGCGAACCTGGCGCAACAGCTCCAGCGGTGCCTCGACGGTGTTCAGCATCCGCAGCGAGTGGCAGCTGGGGTGATAGGCGACCCGATGTGGGAAATAGGCGCCGACGTCGCTGACGCCCAGCTCGGAGTGCAGGAACTCAGACAGCTCGAATACGCGCGGAGTCAGCGCCGCGACGGCCTGCTCCAGCCCGGAGTCACCGGACTTGCGGGCCAAGCGGGCGTAGTGATGGCGGACCATCGCCACACACGAGCCCGAGGGGCTGACGACCGCGTCGAACCGCTCGGGGGAGAACGTCCGCACGAACCGCGTGAGCAGCGGCATCGCCTCGGCCTCGTACCCCGAATTGGCGTGCATCTGGCCGCAGCAGGTCTGCTGCTCTGGGAACTCCACGCCGTGGCCAAGGCGCTCCAGCACCCGGACGGTCGCGCGTCCCGCCTCGGGAAACAACGTGTCGTTGACGCAGGTGATGAACAGCGCGATCTGCACGGACGTTCTGCCTCGGCACTATCGCTGATGCGCGTAGACAGCGCTCTCAGAGAATTTTCGCGCCGGCCGATGACTTCCGCGGCCGGGGTCGGTCTTCCCTACGATGAGTCTGATGCCAGACCCGTCGGCGACGATCGAGTCCAACCAGCTGGAACGCCAGCTCGAGCAGCACCGCTCCGAGCTGACCCGGTACTGCTACCGGATGCTCGCGTCGCCGTTCGAGGCCGAGGATGCCGTCCAGGAGACGATGCTCCGCGCCTGGCGCGGACTCGACCGCTTCGAGCAGCGGGCGGCACTGCGCTCGTGGCTGTACCGGATCGCCACCAACGTCTGCTTCGACATGCTCAACGGCCGCAACCGCCGCGCCCGCCCGATGGACCTCGGCGGCGCCGGCGCTCCGGAGCCGGCCAACCTCAACTCGCTGCCCGAAGTCACCTGGGTCGAGCCGATCCCCACCGACGCGGCGGCCGAGGACGACCCGGCCGAGGCGGCCGTGGCCAAGGAGACGATGCGCCTGGCATTCGTGGCCGCACTGCAGCACCTTCCGCCGCGGCAGCGCGCGGTCCTGATCCTGTGCGAGGTGCTGCGCTGGAAGGCCAGCGAAGCCGCCGAACTGCTCGACACCAGCGTCGCGTCGGTCAACAGCGCGCTGCAGCGCGCCCGCGCGACGATCGAGTCCAGCGAGCTGAGCTCCACCGACATCGAGCCGGCGAATATCGACGCGCCCGACCGCGACCTGCTAGCCCGATACGTGGACGCGTTCGAGGCCTACGACATGGACGCGTTGACGTCGCTGATCCGCGAGGACGCGATCCAGTCGATGCCGCCCTACGACCTGTGGATGTGCGGGCGCGAGGACGTCATCGCCTGGTGGTTTGGCCCGGGGATCGGCTGCAAGGACTCCAAGCTCGTCCCGACCAAGCTGGCCAACGGCTCGATCGCGTTCGGGCAGTACAAGCCGTGCGATACCGGCAGCGGCTATGAGCCGTGGGCGCTGCAGGTCGTCGACTTCGTCGATGGCAAGGCCGCGGAGTTCACGTTCTTCCTCAGCACCGAGCGGATCTTCCCGCTGTTCGGGCTACCGCCGCGACTGGACTGACCCGCCCGCGGCGGCCAGCAACGCGTCCAGCAGAGCCTCCAGGTCGGCGCCGTAGGTGTCTCGTCCGTGCGCCGCGCTCCACTGGGCGGCCGCAGCGGCGAGCGTCGGGAACCGCTCAGGGTCGGGCGCGCCCCGCAGCTCCGCTTGCACGCTCGGTCCCTCCGCGATGGCCCCGGCGCGAACGAGCAGCGCGCCCAGCGTGAACTGCCACAGCTGCCGGTAGCCGCGCACCGCTTCGGGCAGCGTCAGCCCAGCCCGGATCAGCGACGCGTGGATCTCCTCGACCGCGCCCAGCACCGACGGTGCCATCAGGCGGCGGCGGGCCAATACCTCGGCTAGCCAGGTGTTTGCGGCGAGCCCGTCATACAGCGTCCGCCACAGGACGATGATCCGCTGACGGGGGTCGTCGGGAAGCGTCGGATATTTGAGGCGATTGGCCAGACGGTCGATCAACGCCAGCAGCAGCTCGTCCTTGTTGCCGACGTGGCGGTACAGGGCCATCGGCGTGACGCCCAGACGGCCCGCCAGCCGGCGCATCGTGACGGCGTCTGCGCCCTCCGCGTCGAGCAGCTGCTCGGCTACATCCAGCACCGCGTCCCGTTCCACGACGCGCGGCCGTCCGACCGGTCTGCGAGGCGACGGATGTTGACCGACCGCGTCTTTCATATACATGTATAGTAATTGCATGGCACACGGAAAACCCACATTTGGTCCCGGCAAGATCTGCTACCTCGAGATCCCGGCCGACGACGCCGCGCGAGCGTCGGCGTTCTACCGGGACGCATTCGGTTGGCAGGTCCGTCGCCGCGGCGACGGCGAGCTGGCGTTCGACGACGGAGTGGGCGAGGTCAGCGGCACGTGGACCACCGAGCGCGCGCCAGACCCGCATCCGGGCATCGTCGTGCACGTGATGGTCGCCGACCTCTCGCAAGCCCTCGATCGCGTACGCGCCGGCGGAGGCGAGGTGGTCGAGGTGGGCCATCCCAGCGGCGAGCGGGTGGCCCACGTCCAAGATCCGGCCGGCAACATGATCGGCGTCTATCAGGGACACGAACTGGCCACGCCCGAGCGCGGCGAGGTGGCGCCGGTCCCAGCGCACCTGACCACGGTCACCCCCCGGCTCTCGCTGGTCGACGCGCCGGCCGCGCTTGATTTCTACATCGCCGCGTTCGATGCCACCGAGATCGGCGAGCGCTTCCACCTGCCTGACGGGAGCATGGTGCACGCGGAGCTGCAGATCGGCGACGCGGTGGTGATGGTCAGCGAGGCCGACGGCGAGCCGACGCGGTCGCTGCTGGCGACCTATTGGCAGGACGCCGACGCCGCGTGGCAGCGGGCGATCGAGGCAGGAGCCGAGATCATCCACCCGCTGGACGATCAGTTCTACGGCGACCGGGCCGGGCGCCTCGGCGACCCGTTCGGCCAGCAATGGACGATCGCGATGCGCATCGCCGAGCCCGCTATTCGGTGAGCACGTCGTTGAGCCCCATGAACTCGACCAGCTGACGCAGCTGGGGCGAGGATCCCTGCAGCCTGACCTTGCAGCCATGCCGGAAGGCCGCAAGCTGCAGCCGGGCCAGAGCGTCGACAGCGACCGCGTCGGGGGCGATTCCGTCGACATCGCAGAACGCGACCTGCGGATGTCTCTCCGAGAGCAGCCGGCAGACGCGATCGCACAGACCCGGCAGGTCCGCACGCGCGATCGGTCCGCGGATGCCGAACGTGATCGTCGTAGGTTGTGGCACGGCTGATCACCCACTAGACCGCCGGCTCGTCAGAAATTCATCGGAACACTCTTCGGACTAATTCGATATGTTTAGTGCAGATTGCTTACTGAGCCGCTCACGTCGACCCCCACTCCGGCGTACCTCGATCGAATCCCCGCGCACCTGGATCGGCCGCTCGTCACCATGGACGGCTCGATGCGAGTCGACCTGCACCAGCACCTCTGGACCGAGCCGCTGATCGAAGCGCTGGCGTCGCGCGGCCGCCTGCCGCGGATCGACCACTCAGCGGGACGCTCGATCCTCCACTCCGCCGGCGAGGTGCCGTACGAGATCGATCTCCCCGGGCAGGCGGCCGACCGGCGCACCGCAGAGCTCGACCGCAATCGGCTGGACCGGGCGGTGATCGCGCTGTCGAGCCCGATCGGGATCGAGGCGCTCGCTCGCGACACGGCGCTGGAGCTGATCGATGCCCACCTGAACGGCCTCGACGCGCTCGGCGAGAGATTTTCGGGCTGGGGGCCGCTGGCGACCGATCGGCCGCAGCCGGGCGACGTCGACCGGCTACTCGACCGCGGTTGCGTTGGCGTGTCGCTGCCGGCGGGCGCGCTGGCGGGAGCCGCGGCGCTCGACGCGCTCGGACCGGTGCTCGAGCGGATCGCCCACCGCGGCGTGCCGCTGTTCGTGCACCCGGGACCCGGACGCGATCCGGGTTGCGACGAGGCTGCCGTCGGACAGCCCGCGTGGTGGCCGGCGCTGACCACGTACGTCGCCGAGATGCAGGCAGCATGGTTCGCGTTTGCCGCGCTGGGCCGGCCACAGCATCCGCAGCTGTTGGTCGTGTTCTCGATGCTGGCCGGCGGCGCGCCGCTGCTCAGCGAGCGCCTTGAGACCCGCGGCGGTCCGACCGTCGACCTGCGCGACCCGCGCGTGTTCTACGACACCTCCAGCTACGGACCGGCCGCGGTCGAGTCCATGGCCCGGCGCGTGGGTCCCCAGCAGCTCGTGTACGGCTCGGATCGTCCGGTGCTCGAGCCGCTGCCGACGGGCCGCGAGCTCGAGCTGCAGGAGAACGCGGCCGCATTGTTGGCCGCGACGAGGGCGCCCGGATGAGCCTCTCGCCTCGTGAGCTTGACCAGTTCGTCACCTCGCTGGTGGCACGGCGGGAGCTGTGGGAGCACCACGTTCGCCACGCCGACGATGTGCGCGTGTTCGAGCAGATCTGGGATGCCGCCGACGTCAATGCCTGGGTGATCTGCTGGAGCGAGGACCAGGACACCGGTTTTCACGACCACGATCTGTCGGCAGCGTCGATCGCGGTGATCTCCGGCGCGGTCCGCGAGGACCGGATGCGCCTGGGAACGGGACCGCTGCGCCGGGTGGTCAACGCGGGCTCGAGCTTCACCGTGCCGCCGGTCGCGATCCACCGCGTGATGCACGCCGGCAGCGTCCCCGCCGTGACGATCCATGCATACTCACCGCCGCTGACCCGAACCGGCGTGTACCGCGTCGGCGACGGCGGCGAGCTCCAGCGCGAGTCGCTCACGCTCGAACAGGAGCTCAGGGCGGAGGCCTCGCTCAGCTAGCGCACCGCTCTATCGCAATCCCCGCAGGATCGAAAGGAAGTTCAGATGAGCGCGACCGATGAGATGCTCTCGGCCAACCGGGCCTACTCGGCTTCATTCGACAAGGGCGAGCTGCCGTCACCTCCGGCGCGCAAGACCGCAGTGGTCGCTTGCATGGATGCCCGCGTCAACGTGTACGGGATGCTCGGGCTGTCCGAGGGCGACGCGCACGTGATCCGTAACGCCGGCGGCGTCATCTCGGACGACACGATCCGCTCGCTGGCGATCTCCCAGCGGCTGCTCGGGACCGAAGAGATCGTCCTCATCCACCACACCGACTGCGGGATGCTCACGTTCACCGACGCCGACTTCAAGCAGACGATCGAGCAGGAGACCGGGATTCGGCCGTCCTGGGCCGTGGAGTCGTTCTCCGACCTCGACGGCGACGTGCGCCAGTCGATTGCGCGGATCAAGGCGTCCCCGTTCGTCCCGCACAAGGAGTCGATCCGAGGGTTCGTCTATGAGGTCGAGAGCGGCCGGTTGCGAGAAGTGAGCTGACCGCGGGACCGCGGCCGCGCCGGCGGCGGCGCCGCACCCGAACCCCCCAGACGCGACACTACGCCGATGAGCGATGCGCTGGCCGGCCTCCGGGTCCTGGATTTCTCGCGAGTACTGGCCGGCCCGTTCGCGACGATGATGCTCGGCGACTTCGGGGCCGACGTGACCAAGGTCGAGCGCCCCGGAGTCGGCGACGAGACCCGCAGCTGGGGTCCACCGTTCGACGACCGCGGCCAGGCGACCTACTTTCAGTCGGTCAACCGCAACAAGCGCACGATCGCGCTCGATCTCAAGCTCGACGACGACCTCCGGCAGGCCCGTGAGCTCGCGCTGCAATCAGACGTGCTGGTGGAGAACTTCCGCCCCGGAGTGATGGACGACCTCGGGCTCTCCTACGAGCAGCTCTGCAACCCCAACCCCGAGCTGATCTACTGCTCGATCACTGGTTTCGGCAGCGGCGCCGGCGCGCTGCTGCCCGGCTACGACCTGCTGGTGCAGGCGCTCGGAGGCATGATGAGCATCACCGGTACGCCCGACGGCGAGCCCCAGAAGGTGGGCGTCGCGGTCGTCGACGTGCTCGCCGGACTGTTCGCCACGGTCGGGATCCTTGCCGCCGCTCGCCACCGAGACGTCACCGGCAACGGCCAGCTGATCGAGGTCAGCCTGCTGTCGGCGCTGCTCGGAGCCCTCGTCAACCAGGCATCGGCGTACACGATCGCCGGCGTCGTCCCGCACCGGATGGGCAACGCGCACCCGAGCATCGCCCCCTATGAGCTGTTGGAGACCGGTGATGGCGAGCTCGTGCTGGCAGTGGGCAACGACCGTCAGTTCGGCGCGCTCTGCGACGTGCTCGGCGTCACCGAGCTCGCGGGCGATCCCAGATTCACCACCAACGGCGATCGCGTGGCCAACCGCGAGGTTCTACGAGCAAAGCTGCTCGAGGCTCTGAGGCGCGGGGCGGCCCGGGAGTGGGCGACCCGCCTGACCGACGCCCGGGTCCCGGCGGGCGTCGTCAACGACGTCGGCCAGGCGTTCGAGCTGGCCCGCTCGCTCGGGCTCGACCCGACGGTCTCGCTGGCTCGCGAGGACGGAGGCGAGGTCAACCTGGCCCGCAACCCGGTGCGGATGTCCGAGACCCCGCCCCGGTACCGCTCCCCCCCGCCGTTGATGCCCGAGCGCTGAGTCGCGACACCAGCTGTGTGAGAAATGTCGCAGGATCGTGGGCAGGCGCCGACTTAGGCTCAGCGCATGCACACGACGCCAGATCCAATGAAAGTTTTCGCCCCGGTCCGCGCGATGGACGTGCGCTCGCTGGCCGGCCCGGCGCTCGACGTACAGGTCCCCGCGGATTCGGTCCTGGTCCACGAGGGCCGGCTGCTGGGAACGTTCTTCGTGATCCGCTCCGGCACGGCCGAGATCCGGCAGGGAGGCTGCCGCGTCGGAACGCTGGCGACAGGCGATTGTTTCGGCGAGATCGACCCGATGGAGCTGAACCCGCAGGAGTACAGCGTGATCGCGACTTCGCCGATGCGCGTGCTCACGTTCAGCGCCTACGGGATCGGCCGGCTGTGCGCCGCGATCCCGAACGTCCGTAACCGGCTGCTGGCCTACCTCCCGAGTGCTGCACCCGAGCTTCGCGCGGCTGCGTGACCGGCTGCTGAGCTGCCCGCCGCTCACCCGGCGCCTGCACCGGCCACTGATTCGCTGACGGGTGATGCGCTCGTCCGTTAGCTTCCATCACTGGATGACCAGTGAGGCCCATCCGGCAGCCGGGCGCAGGCATCAGACGTTGTTGATCACCGACATCGTCCGGTCGACGGAGAACATTGCCAAGCTGGGCGATCGCCGTTGGCGCGAGCTGCTCGAGCAGCACGACGCGATCGTGTACGAGGCGGTCGACGCCTCCGGCGGGCGTGTGCTCGCTGACCGCGGCGACGGCTTCTTGATCGCGTTCGACTCGCCCGGTCCCGCCGTGGCCTGCGCCGAGGAGCTGTGCGTCGCCACCGCGGGCCTCGGCGTGCAGTTGCGGGCCGGGGTCCACTCCGGCGAGTGCGAGCTGCTCGGCGATCGCCTCGCCGGGATGGCTGTGCACGTCGCAGCGCGCGTCGGCGAGCTGGCGCACGGCAGCCAGGTGTTGATCTCCAGCGCATCGCTCGATCTGCTCGCGGATGATCAGCTCGAGTTCGCCCGCCACGGTGTGCACGAGCTCCGCGGCGTCCCTGGTCGCTGGGAGGTCCATTCGCTGCTGTCAGGACGGCTGTCGGCCGTCGCCGGGACGGTCCAGGTCGAGACCCAGGAGACGTTTCAGATCCCGCTTCCGGCGCTCGCGGTCCGGCTGGCCGAGGGAGAGCTGGTGGGCCGCAGAGCCGAGCTTCGCCGCTGCACGTCAGCGTTCGACTACGTCCGCAATCGCGAGCCGCGGACGGTGTTCATCGTCGGCGAACCGGGGATCGGGAAGACCCGGCTGGCCGCCGAGGTCGCCGCGCAGCTGCACGAGTCCGGGGGCACCGTGCTGTGCGGGCGCTGCGACCCCGAGCTCGGCGTTCCCTACCAGCCGTTCGTGGAGATCCTCACGCACTACGCCCGGTTTGCCCCGCAGGAGCTGCTGGCCCAGCACCGCGCCCAGTACGGGCGAGAGCTCGCCCGTCTGGTACCCGAGCTTGGCGGCTATCCCGCGGCACCGCAGGCGTCCGGGCAATCGCGCGAGGACAACCGGCACGTGATGTTTGCGGCCGTCGCCGGGCTCCTCCACACCGCCGCCGTGCAGCGCCCGCTGGCGCTGCTGCTCGACGACCTCCACTGGGCCGACGGGCCGACGCTGCTGATGCTCAAGTATCTGCTGGTGTACCCGCAGCTGCCGGCGCTGGTCGTCGGGACCTACCGCTCCACCGAGGTATTGCGGGGCAGCCCCCTGTGGGAGCTGCTATCCGAGCTCCAGCGCCAGCCCGGCGTCGACCGCGTCGAGCTGAGCGGCCTCGATCTCACCGACTGCGTGACGATGGCCCAGGGCGTGGCCAACGAGACGCTCGACCCCAACGGCATCGAGTTCGTCCACGCGCTTCAGGAGGCCACCAGCGGCAATCCATTCTTCCTCAGCGAGATCGTCCGCAGCCTCAAGGAGGCAGGCGGGGTTGGCTCGGCGGCTCAGCGCGGGGGCGCGGCAGACCGCTCCGCGCTGGAAATCCCACCCAGCGTGCGGGACGCGATCGCCCGGCGCGTGACCAGCATGGGCGAGCAGTCCGAGCAGGTCCTGTGCGCCGCCGCCGTGATCGGGCGTGAATTCGACGTCGAGCTGCTGGCCCGGATGCTCGACGTCGACGAGGAGCAGCTGATCGACGTGCTCGACGAGGCCGCCGAGGCGGCGCTGATCGCGGAGGTGCCCGGGATCGGGATGCGCTACAGCTTCGTGCACCCGCTGATCCCGCCGTCGCTGTACGAGCAGGTGGGAGGCGGGAGTCGCCGTCGGCTCCACCGCCGCGCGCTCGACGGGCTCGAGCAGCTGCTCGGCGACGAGGCCCGCGGGCAGCGCCGCGGCGAGTTCGCCTACCACGCGCTGGCCGGAGTGCCGATCGTCGCCGCTTCGCGCGCGATCCAATACGCCCGCGAGGCCGGCGAGGGCGCGCTCGACCAGCTCGCACCCCAGGAGGCCACGCGCTGGTTCGAGCACGCGCTGGCGCTGCACGAGTCGGCCAGCTCCGAGCTCGAGCCCGGCGACGGAGACGCATTGCTCTGTGACCTGCTGATCGGTCACGGGATCGCCGAGCAGCAGAGCGGCGATCCCGAGTTCAGGGCGACGCTGCTGGAGGCCTCCGAGCGCGCCGCGGGGATGCAGGACACTGGGCGGCTGGTCCGCGCGGTGCTGGCGAACACCCGCGGCTTCGTCAGCGAGACCGGGATCGTCGACGCCGAGCGCGTGGAGATGCTCGAAGCCGCGCTGGAGGCAATCGGCGACCATGACAGCGCCGAGCGCGCGAGGCTGCTGGCCACGCTCTCCTCCGAGCTCACCTACGCCCGCGACTGGGAGCGGCGCAAGGCGCTCAGCGACGAGAGCGTCGCGATCGCCACGCGACTGGGCGACCCTGACACGGTCACGAAGGTGCTCGGCGCCCGCTTCATCACGATCTGGACGCCCGAGACGCTCGCCGAGCGCCTCGAGGACACCGACCGCGAGCTGGCGATCGCCCAGGAGCTGGGCGACCCGCTCGCGGTGTTCTATGGCCTGCACTGGAAGGCCGCCGCCGCGGTGGAGACGGGCAACCTCGATCTCGCCGCCGACCTCGTCTCCCGTGAGTCCGAGCTGGCCGCGCGTCTGCGCCAGCCCTCCTCGAGCTGGCTGGCGGCCTACGACCGCGCCACCCAGGCGCTGATGCACGGGCTGCTCGACGAGGCCGAACGGTCGGCCGAGGACGCGTGGCGGATCGCGTCCGAGAGCGAGCAGCCCGACGCCCTGGCGTTCTACGCCGGGCAGCTGATCAACATCCGCTTCGAGCAGGGTCGGCTGGCCGAGCTCGAGCCGCTGATCGCCCAGCAGGTCGAGGCCAACCCGGGAATCCCCGCGTTCCGCGGGGCCCTGGCGCTCGCGCGCTCGGAGGCCGGGATGCGGGACGAGGCACTGGATGTGCTCGCGGTCGACTCCGCGACCGAGTTCTCGGAGATCGACTACGACTCCAACTGGCTGGCCGGGATCGCGATCTATGCCGAGGCGTGCGGGAATCTGGATGACCGCGACGCGGCGGCCAAGCTGCGCCGGCTGCTGGCGCCCTGGCGCGAGCACGTGGCGTTCAACAGCGCCACCGTCTGGGGTCTCGTCGAGCGGCTGCTCGGCAACCTCGACCGGGTGTTGGGCCGGTATGACGAGGCCGAGCAGGAGCTCGTGCACGCGTCCGAGCGCCACGAGCAGATGGGCGCGCCGATCTGGCTGGCGCGGACGCGGCTGGACATCGCCCGGCTGCTGCTCGAGCGCGGAGGCGAGCCCGCGCGCGCCACCCGCCTGCTCGACCAGACGCTGGGCACCGCCCGCGACCTGGGATGCGCGGGGATCGAGCGTCAGGCCCTCGAGCTGCTCGAGCGAATAGAGTCGGAGGCGCAATGAAGGCACCGATCGCGAAAGGGCTGGCGTTCGGGCTGGAGACCACGAGCTGGGCGCTGGGCGGCCTGGCCAAGGTCGTGGCCCGAGCGAGCGACGACCGCCGCGACCAGCACCGCCCCACCGAGCCCCGCTCGACCGGGTCGCGACCGGGCGCGGGCCTCGGACCCGAATACGTCGACTACGGGGCGCTGATGACGCCGCCGGCGCCGTTCACGTCGATGAACACCAGCCTATGGGGCTTCTGGGCGCAGGCCGACGGCGAGCGGATCTCGCAGCTGTGCGACAAGGTGTTCGCGCAGCCGACCGGCGGCGCCGTCCGCGCGCGCCCGCTCAGCGACTACCTGATGCTCACCTGGGGCAAGATCGCCAAGGTCGTTTCGCAGACCCCGCCGTATGACCGGCGCGGAGGGGTCGCCGAGCCGCAGGTGTGCGTGTGGATCCCGGTGGCGGTGCGTGACCCCGGCAGCACGCATGAGCGCTTCGCCATGTTCGTGCCGTACCTGTGGCTGTCCAACCCGATGTCGCTGGCGACCGGTCGCGAGTTGTTCGGCTATCCCAAGAGCGGCGGGATGCCGGAGTTCCCGGACTCCGACCAGCGTCCGCAGACGTGGAAGCTGTCGGTGTTCGGCCTGGACTACTCGCCGGGGAGCGTCGCCGATTGGGGCCATCCGCTACTCGAGATCGTGCAGAACGGGTCGCCCGAGGACGGCGCCGAGGCCGAGTTCGACTCGCTCGCTGACGTCGCCCGCGACGCGGCCGCGCGGTTGTTCGACGACTCCGACGTGATCGGCGACTTCGAGATCGCCGAGAGCCTGATCGAGGACGTGATCCGCAACCGGCTCCCGAACGTGTTCCTCAAGCAGGTGCGCAGCATCCAGGACGGGACGCGAGCTTCCTTCCAGCAGGTGACCCAGGCCGAGTACGAGGTCACCAAGCTGAGCGCTCGACCGGTGCCGCTCGAGCACCAGCTGACCGTGCATCAGGTCGACAGCCATCCCGTGATCACCGAGCTCGGGCTCGAGAGCCAGTCGCTCGGGCTCGCCTACAGCGTCGAGATGGACTTCAACGTCGGAGGCGGACGCGTGCTCTGGGACGGGGCTAGCAGGTAGTGACGGCCGCTGGGGGCAGTACGAAGGTCGCCGTGCTCGGGGGCGGGATGGGCGCGATGTCGGCCGCATTCGAGCTCACCCAGCCGCACCTGCGCGGCCAGTACGAGGTGACCGTGTATCAGCCCGGCTGGCGGCTGGGCGGCAAGTGCGCCAGCGGGCGCGGGCCGGACGGGCGGATCGAGGAGCACGGGCTGCACGTGTGGTTCGGCTTCTACGCGAACGCGTTCCACATGATCCAGCGCTGCTACGAGGAGTGGGCCCCGCCCGAGAAATACCCGATTCGCACCTGGGACGCCGCGTTCAAGAAGTGCAACGACATCGTCCTGTTCGAGAGCTGGCGGGATCGCTGGACGCCGTGGCACCTGCACATGGAACCCGACGACGAGATCCCCGGCGCCGACCACGACGTGTCCCCGCGCGACTTCTTCGAGGGCCTGTTCGACTGGCTGCTGTCCGAGTTCCAACTGCTTCGCCTCGAAACGGCACGCAGCGGCGCGGCGACCGCCACCCGGGGCCGTGTCGGCCGTGACGGCCCGGCCGAGATGCCCACCGGCATCGGCCACCGGCTCGAGCACGCCTCGGTCTCGCAGCTGCTCAGACAGCTCGCCCGCGCGACCACCGCCTACGCCGATGCGGTCGCCCACGAGGGCTCGACCGCCAGGCGTATCGGCCAGCGGGTCGAGTCGCTGCTGGCCGAGCTCAAGCATCTGTTGTTCAAGGTTGTGTTCGGTCCGTGGCTCGACCACGACCACGTGCGCCGGTTCGCGATCATGCTCGATCTCGGGATCACCACGATCGCCGGCCTGATCGCCGACGACGTGCTGATCGACGGGTTCGGCGAGCTCAACCGCGAGGACCTGTGGGCGTGGCTGCGCCGCCACGGGGCCGAGCAGGTCACGCTCGAGCATGCCGCGGTGATCAAGGCGCTCTACGACCTCGTGTTCGCCTACCGCGACGGCGACAAGCGACATCCTGACCTGGCCGCCGGCAAGGCGCTGCAGGCGATGATCCGGATCGGATTCGAATACAAGGGCGCGATCCTGTGGAAGATGCAGGCCGGGATGGGAGACACGGTGTTCACGCCGCTGTACGACGTGTTGCGGCGGCGGGGGGTGCGCTTCCGGTTCTTCCATCAGGTCACGAACCTCGGGGTGTCCGACGACGGCCGCTCGGTCTCCACGATCGAGGTGCAGCCGCAGGTGCACCTGCGCGACGTCGACAGCCACTATGACCCGATCGTGACCGTCGACGGCTTGCGCTGCTGGCCGAGCGAGCCGCGCTGGGATCAGCTCCAGGACGGGCAGCGCCTGGAGCGCGAGCGGATCAACTTCGAGAACGTCTGCAACCCGCTCGAGCTCGAGCCGATCACGCTACGCGCGGGCGAGGACTTCGACGAGATCGTGCTCGGGATCTCGGTCGGCGGCCTGCACGCGATCTGCGGCGAGCTGGCGGCCGCCAACGGGCGCTTCAAGCGGATGCTCGACCACTCCGACACGGTCATGACCGAGGGCATCCAGCTGTGGCTGACCCGTACGGCGGATCAGTGCGGCTGGCCGTTTGAGTCCGCGATCTCCACCGCCTACGCCGATCGAGCCGACACCTACTCGAACATGTCGCAGCTGCTGAGCCGCGAACACTGGACCGGTCCCGACCGCCCACGCGAGGTGGCCTACCTGTGCGGGGTGATCGAGCACGACGGCGTCACCACCCAGGAACAGGCTGACGCCCGCGTCCGCGAGAACGCGCTCGGATACCTCCAGAACGACGCCAAGCCGGTGTGGCCCGACCTGGTCGGCGCCGACGGCCGGTTTGACTGGTCGGCGCTATGCGCCACCAACGGTGAGGATGGCGAATCACGGCTGGACTGCCAGTTCCTGCGCGCCAACTTTCAGCCGACCGAGCGCTACGTGATGACCCGCGCGGGGTCGGTGCGCCACCGCCTGACCGCCGACAAGTCGGGCTTTCACAATCTCAAGCTCGCGGGCGATTGGACCAAGAACGGGATCGACGGCGGCAGCGTCGAGGCAGCGGTCACGTCCGGGATGCAGGCGTCGCGCGCGATCAGCGGCAGCCCCAAGGAGATCCAGGGCGAGCAGGGCTGGCTCGTCGACGATTAGGCGACAGGCGGCGGCTCAGCGCGGAACCGCGGCGTCGCCACAGCGCTCGCGCAGCGCGGTCAGGTCGAGCACGGTGATCGAGCGGTGGTCGGTGGCGATCCACCCCACACGGCGCATCAGCCGCAATGCGCGTGAGACGGTTTCGCGCGTTGCTCCGGTCCAGCTGGCGAGCTCGTCCTGGGTCAGCGAGAACTCGATCAGCGTCCCCTCCTCGACCCGTTTGCCGTGCTCGGTGGCGAGCTCTACCAGGCGCTTGGCCACCATTCCCACGCTGTCCTGCGTGGCCAGATCGACCCGGTCGCGGTCGGCCTCGGACAGGCGGCGGACGAGCATCCTGATCAGCACCAGCGCGACGTCGGGATGGTCGGCCAGGAACCCCTTGAGCTCGTCGGCGCCCAGGTAGCCGACCTCGACATCGTCGACCGCGATCACGGTCGCGGTTCGCCGCTGGCCGGCCAGCGCGGCCATCTCGCCGATCAACTCGCCGGGACCGCGGATCGCCAGCACCACCTCGCGCCGGTCGGCGCCGTAGGCGACCAGCTTGACGTGGCCGTCGAGCACGATCGCCACGTCGTCGCCGGCGGCGCCCGCCCGGAGGATCTGCTGCGACTTACGCACCGAGCGGCGCCTGATCAGACCCATCAGGGCGTCCGCGTCGCTCGGCCCCAACTGGCGCAGGAAGGGAGTCTCCACAACGCTCATTGCGGGGCATTTTGACAACGGATCCTGTCGTTGTGAGAAATGTCGCAGTTCAGGGTGCTCCGGGAGGCGTACCTTGCGTAGCGGAATGGTGATCGCATTGGTTACGCGCGACGACGGAACGGCATCGAATGCCGGGGGGCAATCGCCGCGCGCACGCAGTTCTTGGCACAGGCTTAGGGCTGGGGCGATCAACACGTGGGGTCCGATGGGGGACAGTAGTTGGGGGCAACGGATCGAGCGAATCGGCTGCGCTCGATCCGCCAAAACGTCCATCAGGACGATTCGCGGTTAGGCTCCGAGCGGGTCGGGGGACCCGCTCGGAGCCGCCGCCCATAGTCCGCGGCCGATCGCGGCGGCGCCTGACCTGAGACGCCCGAATCACGCGCCCGCTACCGTCTCGTATCGATGCGTGTGCGCGCCCTTACCGTGCTGATGCTGATCGTCGCTGCGCTGGCGGTGGCCGCCTGCGGCGCCGGCAAGTCGTCGAGCTCGAGCTCGACCGCCGCGGCCAGCTCCGGCAGCGGAGGAGGATCGTCGGGCGGGCAGACCGAGGTCGGCTTCGAGGGCGTGCCGATCCAGAGCGGGTCCGACATCGCCCCCGCGGACACCACCCAGACCGGGACGGTCAACGGGATCCACTGCGGACCCACCGAACAGCTCGCCTACCACATCCACGCCCATCTCTCGATCTACGTCAACGGTCAGCCCCGGGCGCTCCCCGGCGGCATTGGGATTCCCGGCTCTACCGTGATCCAGACCTCGGAGGGACCGGTGGCTCAGGGCGGACAGTGCATCTACTGGCTGCACACCCACGCCCCCGACGGCGTGATCCACGTCGAGTCGCCGACCGAGCGGATCTACACGCTCGGCGACTTCTTCGACGAGTGGCACCAGCCGCTCAGCCCCAACCAGGTCGGCACCGCAAAGGGCAAGGTCACCGCGATCGTCAACGGCAAGCTGTGGACCAAGAACCCGCGCGAGATCCCGCTGCGGCCACACAACGTGATCCAGATCAGCGTGGGCCAGCCGGTGGTGCCGTTCAAGTCGATGTCCTGGTCGGGGCTACAGCTCTAGGCCTGACTCGGCCCCTCCCGGGCCCGGCGGCGCTTGCGGCGGCGCACCTCGATCGCGACCGCCGCGGCGATCAGCAACACCAGTCCAGCCGTGGTGGCAACGCCGAAGTCGTTGACGAAGTCGATCACGCTGGGACCGACGTAGTACGCGGCCAGGCCGATCCCGACCGCCCAGGCCGCGGCGCTGACGACGTTGAGCGCCTGATAGGCCCACGTGTGACCTCGGTGCATGCCCGCGACCCACGACGGCGTCAACAGGATCGCCGCCACCGGGTACCGGGTGAAGACTTCGTCGCCCCGCTTGATCGCTCCGAGTCTGAAGCGCTCCAGGGGCCCCCGGGCGGTCATCAGCGTGCGACCCGCGTGGCGGCCGATCAGCCAGCCCACGATCCCTCCGAGCGTGGCCGCCGCCCAGGCCACCACGAGCACAGTCGCCAGGTCGAGCCGGTGCTTGGCGGCGAGCACACCGGCCGCGATCAGCACCGATTCCCCCGGCCCGGGCACCCCCACCCAGCTGGCGGCGGATGCGGCGGCGAGCCCGAGGTAATCGGCCGGCGTCCCGCCGTGGCGACGGACCGCGGCGGCGATCCCGAGCACCAGCAGCCACCTGAGCGCTCCCCCTAACCGCAAGTCCGTTGCTCCACGCTCCGATCGTGGCACACCTCGGATCTCGGTCCGGGTGGACAGTGGGGGAGGCCGATGATTGTCCACGTGGCCAATGCCCTGGGCCGGGCGCTCGCGCAGCATCCGGGGCCCGATGAGCGCCGACATCATCGTCTCCTATGACGGGACGCCCAACGACGACGACGCGATCGCGCTGGCCCGCCTGCTCAGCAGGGCCCAGGCCGCGATCGCGCTCGCCTACGTACGCCACGCGCGCGAGTTCGACCCGCGCCGCGAGGAGCTGGCCGAGCATGACGCCCGCCGGCGCCTCGAGCAGGGCGCGGCGCTGCTCGGCGATCCCGACGTCGCCCAGCATGTGGTGATCAGCCCTTCGACGCCCGAGGGTCTGGCCGAGCTGGCCAACAGCGAGGGCGCGTCGGTGATCGTGTTCGGGTCCGACTACCGCACGCCGCCCGGGCACGCGGAGCCCGGAACCTCGGCGCAGCACCTGCTCGAGGGTGGCCCGATCGCGATCGCGGTGGCGCCCGCCGGGCTGCGCACCCAGCCGGATTCGGCGATCCGGTCGATCGGGGTCGTGGCCTCGGAATCGGACGCCAGCGCCCGGCGAACGGCGGAGGCGCTGGCCGCGCGGCTCGGCGCCTCCGTCGCCGGCGCCAGCAACGGCTCGGTCGACCTGACCGTGGTCGGCTCCCAGGGCGGGAGCGCCGACGGCCGGATCGCGCTCAGCGGCGTCACGCGGTCGGCGCTCGACTCCGCGCGCGGGAGCGTGTTGGTCCTCCCCACCGGCACGGCAGCTCTGACGTGATCGCCCGACCGGGCGCGTAGAGTCTCGCAATGCTCCCCGCCGGCCACTACCAGCAGATCTCCCAGCCGCGGACGCTCGGCTCGCGCGAGAGGTGGATCATCGGCTCGGTGCTCGCGCTGGTGGCGGTGATCGCGGTGGCGGTCGTCGTCGCGTTCACCAGCGTGCAGAAGCAGTCGCGCAACGGGTGCATCGATGTCAGCGCCGCAACCGTGATCGGCGGCTCCGAGCTGTACCGGTGCGGAGCGGACGCTCGCGCACTGTGCACCGCGCCCAGCGACTCCGGCACGTCGAATTTGGCGTTCCGCCGGGCGCTCGCCGACGCCTGCCGTAAGGCCGGGCTGCCGGCGCCCGCGCTCCCCAGCGCCGCCTGACGCCGGCTTTTCCCTGCATTCGGAGGGGCCTTATCCATATGTCCAGCGGGTTATGTGAATCGCTGGCCTCGCGGACATGGCTGCTGGCACCCGGCTCGGGACACCCTGTGCTCACTTGGCCGGCTGGCCGAGCGAGCCGCTCGCGTTCGCGGGCCGGTGTCAACGAAAACGAAGGAGATGCATGCCAGTCGAAGCGCCAACATGGCTAAACCCCGGAGATACGTCTTGGCAGATGACCGCGGCAACGCTGGTCGGGCTGATGAGCGTCCCGGGACTCGTCGTGCTCTACGGCGGCGTTATGCAGAAGCGCTGGTCGATCAACAGCATGATGCTCACGTTCGCGGCCTTCTCCGTGGTGCTGATCATCTGGGTGCTCTACGCATTCAAGATGGGCTTCGGCTCGCCGTTCCATGGGGTGTCGCATTCGGGGTTCTTCGGGAACTTCATCGGTAAGCCGGGACCTGTGCTCAGCCACAAGGAGCTGCAGGGCCAGGGCAACATCCCGTTGCTTGGTAGCCAGGCGTTCCCGAAATCCACGCTGGTCTACTTCCAGTTCGTATTCGCCGGGATCACGCCGATCCTGATGCTCGGGTCGGTGCTCGGACGGATCAACTTCAAGGCCTGGATCCCGTTCGTGGCCCTGTGGATCACGTTCGTCTACTGCGTCAACGCGTTCCTGATCTGGGGCGGCGGGTTCTTCGGACACCACGGGGCGCTCGACTACTCGGGCGGCTACGTGATCCACCTTGCGGCCGGCGTCTCGGGATTCGTGGCGGCGGCAGTGATCGGGCCGAGGTTGCAGCGAGACCGCGAGGTCGACGCGCCCAACAACCTCGCGATGGTCGCGGTCGGCGCGGGCCTGCTGTGGCTCGGATGGAACGGGTTCAACGGTGGTGACCCCTACGCGTCGAACATGTCGGCGGCCGCCGCGATCCTGAACACCAACCTGTGCACCGCCGTCGCGTTCATGATCTGGATCGGCTGGGACTACATCACCGGCCGCAAGCCCAGCATGATCGGCGGCGTCAACGGGATCATCACCGGACTGGTGGCGATCACGCCGGCCGCCGGGTACGTGAACGGCTGGGGCGCGATCGCGATCGGAGTGATCGCGGCGACGCTGGTGTACTTCGCGCTCAACTACCTGAGCCGACTGCGCCCGTTCCGTAACGTCGACGATACGCTCGGCGTGATCTACACCCATGGGTTCGCGGGCCTGATGGGCGGGATCCTGGTCGGAATCTTCGCCGACCCGAACATGGCGGTCTTCTACACGACCTCCAAGCACGGGCTGGTCGCGACAGGCAGCGCTCCGGGTCTGATCCACGGCAACCTGACGTTGTTGAAATGGCAGGTGCTGGCGGCGGCCTGGGTGATCTTCTGGTCGGCGACGGTCACGTTCATCCTGCTGAAGGTCGTGGGCCTGTTCATCCCGTTGCGGATGTCCAAGGAGGACATGGAGATCGGCGACACCGCCGTGCATGGCCACGAGGTCTATCCCTCCGATGTGCCGTCGCTCGGGTTCCCCAGCGGGGTTCCCGAGATGGCGCCGGGGACCGGCCAGACGGTGCCGTCGTCGGCATGACCTGATGCCGAGGGAGTAGTGAGCTGATGTTGGGCCGGCGGTCAATGACCGGGGAGGCGGCTGCGTCCGCCCCCCGGTCGACCCCGTTTCAGATAGACCTCATCCTGGCTTGCGCCCCGCCGAGCGGGTCGGGACAATCACTCAGTAGGAGGAAGCAATCGTGTCACTGACAGAAAGCGCACAGACCGCCACCGCGGCGGGCGCCAGCTCGGCATCCGAGGTGCTCGAGTTCGCCGAGGAGCGCAACGTCGAGATGGTCGACCTGAAGTTCATCGACCTGCCCGGAACCTGGCAGCACATGACGCTGCCGCTGCGCGCGCTCGACCGCGACGACTTCGTCACCGGACTCGGGTTCGACGGCTCGTCGATCCGCGGCTTCCAGGAGATCCACGAGTCCGACATGCTCCTGATCCCCGATCCCGCGACGGCGTTCATCGACCCGTACTACACGCGGCCCACGCTGTCGCTGATCTGCTCGGTCGCCGACCCGGTGCTGGGTGAGCCCTACGCACGAGACGCCCGGTTCGTCGCCCAGAAGGCCGAGCGCCACCTGGTGCAGTCGGGGATTGCCGACGTCGCCTACTTCGGGCCCGAGGCCGAGTTCTTCGTGTTCGATCACATCGCCTACGAGCAGGTCGAGCACCGGGCGTTCTACGAGATCGACTCGAGCGAGGGCTTCTGGAACACCGGCAGCCCGGCGGGCACCGGACCCAACCTGGCCTACAAGCTGCGCCAGAAGGAGGGGTACTTCCCGGTGCCGCCGGCCGACTCGCTGGCCAATCTGCGCAGCGACATGGTCGCGACGATGGAGGCGCTGGGGATCCGGTGCGAGTTCCATCATCACGAGGTGTCATCGGGCGGCCAGGGCGAGATCGACATGCGCTTCCAGCCGCTGCTGCAGATGGCCGATCAGATGATGATCTACAAGTACGTGGTCAAGAACACGGCGGCCGCCGCCGGCAAGACCGCGACGTTCATGCCCAAGCCGATCTTCGAGGAGAACGGGTCAGGCATGCACGTGCACCAGTCGCTGTGGAAGGACGACGAGCCGCTGATGTACGGGCCCGACGGCTACGCGCACCTGAGCGACCTGGCCAGGCACTACATCGGCGGGCTGCTCGCCCACGCGCCCGCGCTGCTGGCGTTCTGCGCGCCGACCACAAACTCCTACCGCCGGCTGGTGCCCGGGTATGAGGCGCCGGTGATCCTCGTCTACTCGGCTCGCAACCGCTCGGCCTGCGTGCGCGTGCCGATGTACCACGAGGCCCCCAAGACCAAGCGGATCGAGTTTCGCTCGCCGGACCCGACCGCCAACCCCTACCTGGCGTTCAGCGCGCTGATGCTGGCCGGGCTGGACGGGATCAAGCGCCAGCTGGACCCGGGCGAGCCGCTCGACTCAGACATCTACGAGCTGCCCACCGAGCAGATCGAGAAGCTCGCGACCGTCCCGTCGTCGCTCGAGGCGAGCCTGGACGCGCTCGAGGCCGACCACGAGTTCCTGGTCCAGGGCGACGTGTTCACCGAGGGGCTGATCAACGCGTACGTCACCTACAAGCGAGAGGCCGAGGTCGACGCGATCCGGATGCGCCCGCATCCGTGGGAGTTCGCGCTGTATCACGACGCTTAGGAGAGGACGAGCTCGGCGGCGGTTCGCAGCGTCTGCGGGTCGCCGCCGATCAGCAGCGTGGTCACGATCGAGTCCCGCCAGGCCTCGAGGTCGTGGCGGATCTTGTCCTCGGGCCCGATCAGCGTGAGCTGCTCGATCAGCCGGGTCGGCACGGCGGCCGCGGCCTCCTGCTTGTGGCCCGACAGGTACAGGTCCTGGATCTTGGCGACCTCGGCCTCATAACCCATCCGGATCGGCACGTTGGCGTGGAAATTCGTGTCGCGGGCGCCCATCCCGCCGAAGTACAGGGCGTACATCGGCCTGACCGCGTCCGCCGCCGACTCGATGTCGTCGGTGACGATCAGCGGCACGGTCGCGGCGACGTCGAACCCGTCGGGGCTGCAGCGTGCTTGCGGCCGGGCGAAGCCCTCGTCGAGCGCCTCGCGGTAGTAGCCGTCCTCGTAGGGCGAGTAGAACAGGGCCAGCCAGCCGTCGCACAGCTCGGCGCCCATCGCGATGTTCTTCGGGCCCTCCGCAGCGAGGTAGATAGGGATGTCGGCGCGCAGCGGTTTCAGGCTGGACTTCAGCGGCTTGCCCAGGCCGGTGCCCTCGGGCAGTGGCAGCGGGTAGTGGGGCCCGTCGCTGGTGACCGGCCCCTCACGCGCCCAGATGTCGCGCAGGATCGAGATGTATTCGCGCATCCGGGCCAGTGGCTTGGCGAACGGCTGTCCGTACCAGCCCTCGACGACCTGCGGTCCGGAGACGCCGAGGCCGAGGATCAGGCGGCCGCCCGAGAGGTAGTCGAGCGTCATCGCGGCCATCGCCGTCGCCGCCGGCGTCCGGCCCGAGATCTGCACGATCCCGGTGCCGAGCTTGATCCGTTCGGTGTGGGCCCCCCACCAGGCCAGCGGGATCAGCGCGTCGGAGCCGTACGCCTCGGCCGTCCAGATCGAGTCAAAGCCGAGGCGGTCGGCCTCCTGCACCGCTTCGGCCGCGCCCGGTGGCGGGCCGCCGGCCCAGTAGCCGACGTTGAGTCCGAGTCGAAGGTCGCGGCGCCATCGCGGGAGAACCCTAGTGGCTGGCTAGTGGCTGCGAAGTCTTGCGAGCGCGGCGGTGGCGCGGCTGCGCAGGCTGGGCGGGAGCTGGCCGGTCGCTTTCAGCCACTCGTCCCGTGTCGGGAGCCGGCCGCTGCGCCGGGCACTGAGCACGCACTGGGTGTGAGCGTGCCGGCGGCGGGCGGTGTCCCCCTCGGGGGCGATCAGCATGTGCTCGCTGAGCGCCGGCAGCCGCTCACCGCAGAGCGGACAGCGGTAGGTGGCGGGCTTTCGGTTCTGCGCGCGGCGGGCGGTCCACCAGCGGGCCTTGGGGAGCTGGTCGCGTGAGATCCTTCAAGCATCGCATCGGGAGCTATCTTTAAGGCGTGGCATCGCGTTCGGCAGAGGATCTGGATGGGCTGAGTCGCAGCGAGGTCCTCAAGGCCTCGCCGCGGATGTTCGACTCCGACCTGCTCGACAAGCTGTCGCGGGTGCACCCAGCCATACCGCCGATCCTGTTCGGCCCGGCGATCGTGTTCGGCGTGGTCTACGGGATCATCCAGGGGTCGGGCTGGGCGACGCCGCTGTGGCTGATCGGCGGCTATCTGTTCTGGACGCTGACCGAGTACTGGCTGCACCGGATCGTGTTCCACTTCGAGCCCGAGGATGGGATCGGAGCGCGCCTGCACTGGATCATCCACGGCGTCCATCACGACCACCCCAACGACCCGATGCGCCTGGTGATGCCCCCGTCGGTGAGCGTCCCGCTGGCAGCGGTGTTCGTGTACGTCTTCTACCTGGTGATCGGCACCCCCGGGTTCCTCCCGTTCGGCGCCGGGTTCCTCAGCGGCTACCTGTTCTACGACATGCTGCACTACCACGTGCACCATCACCGCCCCAAGACGGCGCTCGGCAAGCGCTTGCGTGAGCTGCACATGCGCCACCACTTCCAGAATCACGAGCGCGGCTACGGGGTCAGCGCGCCGTTCTGGGACCACGTGTTCGGGACCGCCCCGAGCAACAAGTAGTTCCTTCGCGACCTGGCGGCGGGCCCGGGACCTGCACAACGTCCCACTCGAGGCGTTTCCAGCGGACCGTGGGACGTTCGTCACGTCCCACGTGTCCAACGTCCCACGGTTCCCGCGACAGGGGTCGAATGGGACGTTGAGCACGTGTTCGGAGAACGGAGAGGGCGGGATTCGAACCCGCGAAGGAGTGTGAACCCCTTACTCGCTTAGCAGGCGAGTGCCTTCAGCCACTCGGCCACCTCTCCGGGAGGCTGCGGCCAGTTTAGAGCCTGCTCAGGGGCTAGCATCGACGGGCGGCCCCCGGAGGGGTGGCAGAGTGGTCGAATGCGCTGGTCTTGAAAACCAGAGTCCGTGCAAGCGGACCGCGGGTTCGAATCCCGCCCCCTCCGCTTCGACGTCTCGGTCCGAAACTCGCCCCTAGGCACGGCCGCCCGTCCGGGTTACGATCCGCACATGACCGACGTAGCGCTTCCTCGGTCAGAGGGGCAGCACGCAGCAGAGGTGCCGGGGCCGGCGATTCCGCGCCCGGACTTCGAGATCGTCCCGCGCGCGGGGCTGGTGCTGGTCGCGATCGCGGCAGTCGCGCTGATCGCCGCGATCGCCGCCAACAAGCTGTGGCCGCTGACGTTCTTCCACGTCGCGGCGGCGCGGCCTGGACGATCATCGACCTGTTCCTCGGACTCGTGCTCGGGCCGATCATCGGCCGCATGTCGATCCCGGCCCGGGTCGAGTTCACGACGCGGCTGATGCCGAAGATGGTGCTGATCATGCCGATCGTGGTGACGCTGACGCTCGCCGCGGGCTGGCAGCTGTCGACGCATGCTCGGGACGAATCTCACCGTCCACCCCGACCACGGCTGGGTGGTGGCCAGCATCATCGTCGTCGGCGTGATGTCGGTGATCGCGCTCGGGCTGCTCGAGCCCGCGAACATCGCGGTGCTGATCGAGCTCAAGAAGCCCAGGCCCAACCCCGAGGTGATCGAGCATCTGATGAAGCGCTTCGTCTACTCGGCCGGCATGCTCGGGCTGATGCAGATCGCGACGCTGGTGATCATGACCAAGCTGGGGTCGGCGTGAGCGAGCGCAAGCTTCCGCCGGTCACGCAGATCGGGATGACCTCGCTGGCACTGATCGTCGCCGGCGGCATCTACCTGTCGGCGCACCTGCCCGAGCACGTGCCGCTCGGCGCCGGCGGTGGTGCTGCTGGTGCTGTCGGCTGGGTTGCTGGCGCTCAACATGTTGCTGCTCTCCCGGGTCGATGGGTTCGCTTGGGCGCGGTTCTTCGCGGTCGCCAAGTGGTCGCTGCTGGCGTACGTGGTGATCGCGGGGCTGATCGAGTACGCGTTCCTGCACAACCACCTGCGCGGCGGCCCGCTGGTCGTGCTCACGCTGTCGCTGGTCGTGTTCGCGGTCCACGTCCCGATCGCTGATCGGCTTCACGGTCGCCCGCTACTACGACCCCGAACAGGACGCTGCCGCAGTCACGCTGGGCTGAGCCGGCGGCGATACGCTGGGCGCGTGTGGCCACCTGAGGCACTCGAGTTCCTCCGCGAGCTCGAGGACAACAACGATCGCGACTGGTTCAGGGCGAACCGCCAGCGCTACGACGAGCAGCTGCGCGACTCCGACCCGCGCGACTCGCGCGAGCAGCTGGCGACCTCGGCGAGCCCCACTTCTTCCGGCCCTACAACAACCTTCGCTTCCGGCCTGGACCGCCGCTCAAGGAGCACATCGCGGTCGCGTTCGGCTGGCGATCGGGCGGCTTCTACTTCGCACCTGTCGCTCGACGGGCTGATCGTCGCCGCCGGCCTGCACCGGCCCGCCCGCGACCAGCTCGAGCGCTTCCGCGCGGCGATCGACGACGGCCGCCGCGCGAAGGGCTTCGAGCGCGCCGTGAACACCGCCGAGAGCGCCGGGCTGTCGCTGGCATCGAGCCCGAGCTCAAGCGAGCCCCGCGCGGCTACCCCCTGGACCATCCGCGCGTCGATCACCTGCGGCTGAAGCGGCTGACGGTGTCCTGCCGCCACCAGCTCGGGCCCTGGCTGCACGAGCCTGCCTGCGACGAGCGGATCCGCGTCCAGTTCGAGGCCAGCCGCCCGCTGGTGAAGTGGCTGGCGGACACCGTCGGGCCCTCCGAGCTGCCGCGCGCGCGACTGAAGCCGTTCTCCGCGCGGCCGCTAGGATAGAGTCGACTTCAGCGCCCGTAGCTCAGCTGGATAGAGCGTCGGTCTACGGAACCGAAGGTCGGGAGTTCGAATCTCTCCGGGCGCGTTCGCGGAATCCCCAGCGTTGACGGCAGTTTGGCTCGGCTTCCCGACCCGGTGGTCGCGGTAGCGGATCTTGATGTCGGCGGTCGTGGCGCTGCTCTCATCCGACCAGGTAGGTCTCGTAGATGACCCCGCCGGCTTGGCGACCGCCGACGCTGATGAACACGCCTTTGTTCAGCCAGTCGAGATCGGCGGACAGCGGTCTCAATCTGGGTCCAGCCGCGAAACGTGTACTCGCTGGGGTCCACGTCCTCCCCGCGCCCAAGACGCGCGAGCACCTCCGGGCTGCCGTGACGGATGCTGCGTGACTGGACGTAGAGGTGGTCCCCCTGATCGGTCTCGAGGGTGTAGCGGATGTCGCCGAGTGCGGTTCCGTCCGGGAGGACCGTTTGCCAGTCGGCGCTCGCGCCCGGGAGCAGCCTGCCGCTGAGCTCAGGACCGCTGAATGTCCCGCCGGTCTGGGCCACGATACGCCGGCGCCCGGTGGCTACGTCTCCGAGCTCCAGCGGTGGGGCGAGGGTCGCCTCAAGCCGGTAGATCTTGGTCAGCCGAGGTTCCGGAAGGTGACTGCTCACGGTTGGTTCTTCGCGGTGCAGTGCCGGGGCTGCGGGATCGTTGGGGTGGGGCTCCAGCGGAGTAACCGCGACGCGCATCCAGTCGTACAGGGGCAGCGCGCGCAGCAGGCCGTCTAACTCGTCTTCACTATCGGCGCGGTACAACCCGACGGGCCTGGTCTCAGCCGGGCCGATGCGCCGCTTCCAAACTCGAACCAGGTGTCCCTGGTCCACGAGCTTGGCTGCGGCGACTGACTCAGCCTGCTCCCGGGCGGTGACTTCGGTCTCCGACGTCCCGTCGGGAATGTTGATCTCGAAATCGACAAGGAAATCCATCGCGTTCACCTCCCGCCGGTGTTGACGGTCACTCCGCATTGGTGGTGTGCGAGCGCGGGATCGGTCACGAAGGCAGGTCCGTCCCGGCCTGCTCGGCCACCATATAGGCGGCGTACCAGTCGAGCCAGTTCTCATCTTGGTCTGAGCGGTGGAACAGGTGCGCTCGCCCGGTGCGCTTCTCGTGCTCGCGGTGGGCGGCCTCGGCACGCGCAAGCGCGCTCTTCAGGTCCGCCGCGGATGCGTAGCCCGTCTCCGTGACGTTCATCCGGCCGGGGAGTCGGGTCGTTACCTCCTGGACCAGATACGTGTTGCCGTCGGGATCGTCGAGAGCAGAAGAACGACCCATAGCTGGCGCGCTCGGGGTCGGGACCCGGCTGGCGTGCCTCGACGGGGAACGGCGGGCCGTGCCAGATGTCGCTGACGTCGATCCCGCGACTGACGAGTGCGTCGTGCGCTGCTTCGATGTCGGAGACGACCACGCCGGCCTCGGCCGCGCCGGGCGCGGCGGTCGTCAGTCCGTGGCCGAACGTGATCGAGGTGCCAGAGCCCGGGGGTGTGAACTGGACGATGCGAAGGCCCTCCATCGGGGCGACGTCGTCGTCGAGCCTCCAACCCAGGCGTTCGTAGAACTCCTTGGCTCGGTCGACGTCGGACACGGGGATGACCTGGATCTCGAGCTTCATGTCGACTTGCCCGATGCTCCCGTCGCGGCTTGTGGTGCCTGCTTCAGTGGCGCTCATCGCTGCCTCCTTGGTGTGTAGGAAGACCCCAATCGGTCCTCGTAGTGGTGCTGAGACGAAGCGTGCCTCTCCGCACCCGTTCGTCGCGTCCGGTGGACACCCCGGTACACCCCCGGGGGTGGCCGATCCCGGTGGTCACGGGCCGTCGACGCCGGGGTTGCCCGCGCAGTGGGCCGCCCCTAGGCTGGCGTGGCGATGTCAACGACGGGCTCAGCCCGGCGGCTGCTTGGCCGGCGCAGCGAGTGCGCGGCGCTGGATCGCCTGGCGGCGAGTGTGCGCACGGGTTCAAGCGGCGCGCTGGTGGTGCGCGGGGATGCCGGGGTTGGCAAGAGTGCGTTGCTCGACTATCTGGCGCAGCAGGCGTCGGGGTGTGCGATCGCCCGGGCGGCCGGAGTCGAGTCCGAGATGGAGCTCGCGTACGCGGGGTTGCAGCAGTTGTGCGCGCCGTTCCTGGATCGCGTCGAGCGCCTTCCCGGCCCCCAGCGCGATGCGCTAGGCACCGCGTTCGGTCTGCGCGACGGCGATCCGCCGGATCGGTTCCTCGTCGGGCTGGCGGTCCTGAGTCTGCTCTCCGACATCGCAGAAGACCGGCCCGTTATCCGCATCGTCGACGACGCGCAGTGGCTCGACGCGGCCTCGGCGCAGGCGCTGGCGTTCGTGGCGCGCCGTCTCGGCGCGGAGTCGGTCGGGCTGGTCTTCGCCGTGCGCGAGCCCGGCGGCGACGGCCACTTCGATGGGTTGCCCGAGCTAGCCGTCGGCGGGCTGGATGACCGCGACGCGCACGAGTTACTCGCGACCGTGATCACCGGTCCACTTGACGAGCGCGTCCGTGACCGTCTCGTGGCCGAGACGCGCGGGAACCCGCTGGCCCTGATCGAGCTGCCACGCCGCTTGACGCCGGCCGAGCTCGCCGGCGGGTTCTGGATGTCCGATGGCCCAGCGTTGTCGCAACGGATCGAGCAGAGCTTCGGCGACCGGCTGGCGCCGCTGCCGCCCTCGACGCGGCTTTTGCTCCTGGTCGCGGCGGCAGAGCCGGTGGGGGATCCGGTGCTGGTGTGGCGCGCGGCCGCGGAGCTCGGCGTCGGCCCGGACGCGGCCGCGCCGGCCACCGCCGCGGGACTTGTCGATTTCGGCGCGCAGGTGCGCTTCAGTCATCCGCTCGTGCGGTCGGCGGTGAAGCGCGCGGCAGCGCCCGAGGACCGACAGCGCGTTCACCAGGCGCTGGCCAGCGTCACCGATGCCGACATCGACCCAGATCGCCGCGCGTGGCATCGCGCGCACGCGACGTCCGGGCTCGACGAGGACGTGGCCGCCGAACTGGAGCGCTCCGCCGGCCGAGCCCGGGCGCGGGGCGGCTTGGCGGCGGGGGCGGCATTTCACGAGCGCGCCGCCGAACTGACGCCCGATCCGAGGCGCCGGGCACAGCGCGCGCTCCTCGCCGCAAAGGGCAAACACCAGGCCGGCGCACACGACGCGGCGCTGCGGCTGCTCGCGATCGCCAAGGCAGGACCCCTGGATGAGCTCGAGCGAGCGCAAGCCCAGCTGTTGCACGCGCAGATCACCTTCACGATGACCCGAGGCCGCGACGCTCCCCCGCTGCTGCTCGACGCGGCCAAGCGGCTCGAGCCGCTGGACTCCACGCTCGCGCGTGAGACTTACCTCGAGGCATTCGCGGCCGCGCTCTCCGCCGACCGCCTGGTGCGTGGAGGCGACGCGCGCGAGGTCGCGACCGCCGTTCTAGCAGCCGACTGGGAGCCTTCGACACGCGCCTCCGACCTGCTGCTCGACGGGCTCGCGCTCCTCAGCTGCCAGGGCTACGTCGCGGGGGCGCCCGCGTTGAAGGTCGCGCTGCGGGCCTTCCGTGACGAGCGGCTGTCCGATGAGGACGAGCTGCGCTGGCTGTGGCTGGCGTGCCGCATCGCCCGGGCGCTCGCCGACGATCAGGCGTGGGACGAGCTCACCGCGCGCCATCTCGAACTCGCGCGCCGCGCCGGCGCGTTCTCCGCGCTACCCGTTGCGCTCACCGACCGCGTGCTCGTCGAGTTGTTCTCCGGGAGGATCGGGTTGGCCATGTCGCTGGCCGCCGAGTCCGACGCCGTCATCGAGGCCACCGGCAGTCACCTGACGCTGCGCACTTCGATCGTGCTGGCGAACTGGCGCGGTCAGGACGCCGAGGCGGTGGCGCTCATCGAGGCGCAGCGGCAGGACGTGCTCCGGCGCGGCGAGGGCCTATTCCTCGCCGCCAATGACTGGGGCAGCGCAATCCGCTACAACGGACTTGGCCGCTACGAGGACGCCCTGGCCGCGGCCGAGCGGGCGGCTGAGGCCGCGGGTGGGCTGGGACCGTCGATCCTGCTGCTGGCGGAGCTGATCGAGGCTGCCGCGCGCAGCGGCCAGCCGGAGCGGGCGGCGGGCCCGCTCGCCCAACTCGCTGAGATCGCGTATGCCGCCGCCACGGACTGGGCGCTCGGGATCCACGCGCGCGCAGCGGCGATGCTCGCCGGGGGACAGGCCGTCGAGCGGCTCTATCGGGAGGCGATCGAACGGCTGTCGGACATTAAAACCCGCGCGACGCTGGCCCGCACGCACCTCCTCTACGGCGAATGGCTGCGGCGCGAGCACCGTCGCGTCGACGCTCGCGAGCAGCTGCGAGTCGCCTACACGATGCTCTCGGACATGGGGATGGAGGCGTTCGCCGAGCGTGCCCGCCGCGAGCTGCTGGCCACAGGCGAGACGGTGCGCAAGCGCACGGTCGACGCGCTCGACGAGCTGACCCCGCAGGAAGTGCAAGTCGCGCGGCTGGCCGCCGACGGGCGGACGAACCCTGAGATCGGCGCCCAACTGTTCCTCAGTCCGCGCACCGTGGAGTGGCACCTGACCAAGACGTTCGGCAAGCTCGGGATCAGCTCCCGCAAGCAGCTGCGGTCGGCGCTCGCGGAAGTCGGGTAGCCGTCGTCTACTCGCCGAGCCCGATCGCCTCGACCGGCCGCGAGCGGAGCGCGCGACGGGTCGGCAGCGCCAAAGAGACCAGGGCAAGCACCGCTGAGACCCCGAGGATCGCCGCCAGGGGACCCGCCGGGACGTGGGGCCGCAGGCTGCCCGTGAGCGCGTGACTGAGCGGCAGCAGCGCAGTGGCCGCAATCGCCAACCCGACCCCCAGCCCGATCGCAATGATCAGCCCGGCTTCCCAACGTGCCATCGATCGCACCTGGCGTGGGGTCGCGCCGACCAGACGCAGGAGCGCCAGCTCGCGCCCGCGACGGAGCGCGATCATCACCAGCGTGTTGACCACCGCGATCGAGGTGAAGGCGAAGATCATCGCGACGAACAGCGGGCCCAGCCAGCGGTTGAGCTCGCGGTCGGCGTCGGCGGCGGTGACGACCGAGGCGCGGTCGCTCACGCGCAGCCCGGGATACCGCGACTGCAGAGCCCGCAGGCGCGGGGCGACGGCCGACGGGCGGTCAGCCTGCACGAGGATCGTCCCCAGCAGCGGGCTGGTCTGGTGGCCGGCGGCGAGCTCGGGAGCGAGCAGCGCGTCCCCGAGCGCCAGCTCACGGGTGAAGATCGCGACGACGGTGGCTCGGGTGCGAGTTCCGTCACCGAGCGTCACCGCCACGCGGTCGCCAACCTTCGCGTGTGCGGCGTCGGCGCGGTGGCGGCCGAGTGCGATCGCATCACCGTGCAGGGCGCTCAGCGATCCCGCAGTCACGCCGGCGTCGAGCCCTCCACCCTGCCCTCCGGCCAGGATCTGCGCCGGGAGGATGTCATCGGAAGCTCCCAGGCTGGGCCCGAGCGTTGTCGACGTGAGTGCCACCGCCGACCGCACCCCGGGCGCAGCGCGCACGTCATCGAGCGCCGTCGCGGGAAGTCCAGGGTCGCTGCTGGTGACGGCGAGCTGACCCGACAGCGCCGACTGTCGCTGCTGCGCGACGGCATGGTCAGTCGTCGTCGTGCTGAACAACAGGGTGCAGCTCATGGCCACGGTGAGCACGAGCGGCGTCACCGCCGATGAGAAGCGCCGGGTGGCTGCACCCAGGTTCGCGGAGGCGAGGAAGCCACCTACGGGCGAGAACGCAGCTAGCGGCGGCCCGACCACCCGGGCGGCCGCTCGGGCCACGATCGGGCCGAGGAAGCCGACGGCCACCACCAGGCAGATCGCGGTCAGCTCCGACGTCGCCGCGGCCGTCTCGGGGGTGCTGGTGGTGGTTGAGACGGTGAACAGTGGCACCGCGCCGGCGAGTGCCAACAGACCCCCGATCATCCGGCCGGGGCCGAGCAGCCGCGGCTCCACGGCGGCGTCTGCCAGCGCCAGCGTGGGTCGCACTCGAGCCGCGCGTCGTCCGGCTGCCAGGACCGCAAGCAGGGTCGTGGCGACTGCGCCGACGACGACCGCGGCGGCAGGCAGCCAATCGGTGTCGAGGGCGAAGTTCGGCGGCGCAATACCGTGGCGCACCAGTGCGTGTCCGAGCGCTCGGCCGAGCAGGACCCCGGGCCAGATCCCAAGTAACGAGCCCACGAGGGCAACGATCGTGGCCTCCCAGGCGATCATGCGGCGAATCTGCCCGGGCGTTGCGGCGATTGCCCGCAGCAGGGCGATCTCCCGTTCACGCTGCTGGATCGAGAGTCCCATGGTTCCGGCCACGACGAACATCGCGATGAACATCGCCAGTCCGCCGAACGCGGCCGTGACCGGGATCAGCGTGGTCCGCGTCTGCTGCAGCTCGGGATACTCGGCTCGCCCGCGTGCGTCGCCCGTCAGGACCTCCGCCGCACCCGCAACGGAGCGCAGGCGCGAAACGTCGAGGTCGGGGGAGGCGAGCACCCCAACCGCGTCGACCCGCCCGGGATGGCCGGCGAGGCGCGTTGCCGCAGCGTCAGTCATGAAGATCGCGGCCTGCTGTGAGACTCGATGGCGGGGCAGTGCCACGCCGACGACCGTGACCGCGCGGGCCGCGCCGGTCGCAGCGAGGACCTGTCGCGCGCCCAGCTTCGCGCGGTACCCGACGACGACCTCGTCGCCTGAAGCGGGCGGGCGTCCCGCCGTGAGCACGTACGGCGTCAACGCTGCGCTGGCCCACCCATGGGCCTCGATCCTGCGGCTCCCGAGCCGGCCGGGCGCCGACACGTCACCGATCGCCGCCCTGACCCCCGGCACGGCCGCCACGCGGGCGGCGAGAGCGGAGCTCACGCGGGCCCGCTCGCTCAGCAGCACATCGTGGTCGGCGCCGGCCTTCTGCTGGCCGGTGATGACGGCCGCGGCGCCGGCGTAGCGTTCGACCGGAGGATGGGAGCGCAGCACCGACTCGAGCTGCATGCCCCAGGCCATTGCCAGCGCGGCTGCAGCGGTCAGCGCAATCAGCGCGCCGACGAACGTGCTGAGCCGGCCGCGAGAGCTGAGGATTGCCAGACGTAGCACAGCTCAGCCCCCGAGGTGCGCTAGGTGCTCGGCGACATCGCCCGCGCCGGGAGCCTCGAGCAGCCCCGCCACCCGCCCGTCAGCGAGGAGGATCACGCGGTCGGCGTGCGCCGCGGCCACCGGATCGTGGCTGACCATCACGACCGTGTGTCGATCCTCGTCGACGAGCTCGCGCAGCAGCGCGAGCACCCCGCGTCCGTTGCCGGTATCGAGCGCCCCGGTCGGCTCGTCGGCGAACACGACCTCGGGACGGGTGACGAGCGCTCGGGCGATCGCGACCCGCTGCTGCTGGCCGCCAGAGAGCTGCGAGGGACGGTGGCGCAGTCGCGTCTCCAGCCCCACTCGCGCCGCCACCTCGCGCACGGTCGCCCGTCGCAGACGGCGGCCATCGAGGCGCAGCGGAAGGCCGATGTTCTGGGCGACCGTGAGCGAGGGCAGCAGATTGAAGGCCTGGAAGACGAAACCGATCCGCTCGCGACGCAGGATCGTCAGCTTCCGTTCGCTGAGCGCTGCCAGATCGGTGTCGCCGAGCGCGACGCGACCCGACGTGGGTCGGTCCAGCCCGGCGGCCACGTTGAGGAATGTGCTCTTGCCGGAGCCCGACGGACCCATGATCGCCGTGAACGAACCGGGAGCGAGCGTGGCGCTGACGCCGTCCAGCGCGACGACCGCAGCGTCGCCTTTGCCGTGGACCTTCCGAACGTCGCGCAGCGCGACCGCCGGCGCCGCGATGCCAGAGGTGGGTATCCGTCGCGTTTTGAACATGAGGGCAGCCTCGCAACGGGGTTGCTTGCGAGCCATGGGGATGGCAGGTGTCGGAGTGGTTCGGCCGGGTGCCGGCAGGGGTTCGGCCTGCCACCCCCTTGGTGTGGCCAGCCGTATGGATCTGGGCCGAGCCATCGGTGAGAATCACCGCCATGGGCAGATCGATCCTGATCGTCGATGACCATCCAAGCTTCCGCGCCAGCGCCAGGCGCATGCTCGAAGCCGACGGCTACGAGGTCGTCGGAGAGGCCGCGGACGGCACCTCCGCGATCGACGCAGCCCGCGAGCTCCGGCCCGATGTGGTGCTGCTGGATATCCGACTGCCCGATCTCGACGGCTTCCAGGTCGCCGAGCGGTTAGCCGCCAACGGCGCGGCGGCCGCAATCGTGCTCACGTCGAGCCGCGACCAATCTGATTTCTCCTACGAGATCGTCGCCAGCCCCGCACACGGTTTCATCCCCAAGAGCGAACTGAGCGCGAAGGCGATCACCTCACTGATCCGATGACTCGTCGGCGCAGCGCGATGACCGGACTCGCGATCGCCGGCCTCCTCCTCGGGGTCGGTGCGCTGGTGGCGGTCATCAACGGCCAGCACGACATCCACCGAGGCGCTTACGCGGCGCTCACGCTCGGCATCGGATGGGGTTTCATCGGCACCGGCCTGTACGCGTGGACGCGACGTCCCGCGAGCAACATCGGTCCGCTGATGACAGCGGTGGGGTTCGCCGGCCTCCTGAAAGCCCTGTCGTTCTCCGGCGACAGCGTCATCTTCGCGATCGGCTCGCTCTCGGAGCTGCTGATCTACGCCCTTCTGATCCACCTGCTGCTGTCGTTTCCGGCTGGGCGGCTGGAGCACGGGGTGGATCGGCTCCTGGTCGGAGTCGCTTACTTCACCACAACCGTGGTCCAAGTGGCCGCGTTCGTACTGACCGACCCGGCCACGGCGGGTTGTCCGCGCTGTCCCGCCAATCCGCTTCTGATCGATCACTCGCAGGCGGCCGCTGGAGTCATCAACGCCGCGCAGCTCGACATCTCGGTCGCGGTGCTCGGCGCCGTAGTGGCGGTCCTGTACCGACGTTGGCGGGCCAGCACCACGAGTCAACGACGGGCGTTCGCGCCGGTCCTTGCCGTCGGCGGCCTCACCTTCGGCCTGCTGATGGCCGGGCTGATCGTGCAGCAGGCGGGCCTGTCGAGCACGGTTGCCGACGCGCTGACGCTCGCCCTGTTCGGTTCGCTCGCCTGCCTTCCGTTTGCCTTCCTCCTCGGCCTCCTCCGCTTCCGCTTCAGCCAAGCCGAGGCGATCAGCTCGCTCGTCGCCCGGCTCGGTGGGGGCGCGCGTCGGGTGTCCCTGCGCGATGCGCTCGCCGAGGCACTCTCAGATCCGACGCTCGAGCTCGCCTACTGGGTGCCCGATCAGGACGCGTACGTCGACGCCGCAGGTCAACCAATGCCCATCGATCCGCTCCCGGATGGGAAGATCGCCACCACGATCGAGAACGAAGGAACCAGGGTCGCCGCGATCGTGCATGACGCCGACCTCGCTGACGAGCGCGACCTCGTCCGGGCCGTCGGCGCCGCGGCCGCGTTGACGCTCGCAAATGAGCGGCTCGACGCCGAGCTCCGCGCCCGCGTGGATGAGCTCCGCGCCTCTCGCGCGCGGATCGTCGCTGCGGGCTACGCCGAGCGCCGGCGGCTCGAACGTGACCTGCACGACGGAGCGCAGCAGCGGCTGATGGCGCTCGGCATCAACCTACGCCTGGCGCGAGATCGGCTCGGCGGGGACGCGGAGTCGGCCGCCCTGCTCGACGCGTCGCTGGACGAGCTCAACCAGGCGACGCGGGAGCTGCGCGAGCTGGCCCGTGGAATTCACCCGGCGGCGCTGACCGATCGCGGCCTCGCATCGGCGCTCGACGGACTGGCCGGACGCTCCCCGGTCCAGGTCGAGGTGATGGTCGAGATACCCGGCGAGCGTCTGCCCTCGTCCGTCGAATCGGCTGTGTACTTCGTCGTCGCCGAAGCCCTGACCAACGCGGCACGCTATGCCCAGGCCCAGAAAGTCAGCGTGTCGGTCGCGCGCACCGACGCCCGGGTGGACGTGCAGGTGCGAGACGATGGCGTCGGCGGTGCCGATCCGGCGCACGGCTCAGGGCTCCGCGGGCTGTCCGATCGGGTCGCCGCGCTCGACGGCAGGCTCGAGCTCACCAGCCCCGACGGCGACGGCACCACCGTGAGAGCGAGGATCCCATGCGGGTGATCGTCGCCGACGACTCGGTGCTGCTGCGCGAAGGGGTCACGCGTCTGCTCGAGAACGCCGGCTTTGATGTGGTCGGGCACGCGGCGGACCGGGAGGACCTGATGCGCAAGGTGCGAGCGCACCAACCCGACGTCGCGGTGATCGACATCCGTATGCCACCGACTCATACCGACGAGGGCCTGCAGGCCGCGTGCGCGATCCGAAAGGAGATGCCGGACATAGGCGTCGTCGTGCTGTCGGCATACATCGAGGAGACCTACGCACTGGAGTTGCTCGGCGACGATCCCGCGGGAGTCGGCTACCTCCTGAAGGACCGCGTATGGGACGGGGACCGCTTCGCCGATGCTGTTCGCAGAGTGGCGGAGGGCGGCTCGGCGCTCGACCCTGAGGTCGTCTCGCACATGCTCGGGCGCCGCCGCGTCCGCGAGCCGCTCGGGGAGTTGACGCCCCGCGAGCACGAGGTGCTGGCGCTGATGGCGGAGGGACGCAGCAATCAGGCGATCGCCGATGCGCTGGTGATCTCGGGACGAGCGGTGGAAAAGCACGTGAGCAGCATCTTCACCAAGCTCGATCTGCCTCCAGCGCCCGAGGACCACCGTCGCGTGCTTGCGGTCCTGGCCTTTCTGCGCAGCTGAGCTGCCACCTCGCCCACGACATCGGCCGCCGGAGTAGATTGCGCGGAGCGATCGACCCTCGAGAGGAACGAACCATGCCCGAGCCAACGACGCTTCGCGATCTCGCCGGACTGCCCGCCGCACCGCCTCCCCTCGCTGACTCCGCGCTGGTGATGATCGACTGCCAGAACACGTACACCCGTGGCGTGATGGAGCTCGACGGGGTGGCCGCCGCGCTCGATCAGGCCAGCGAGCTCCTGCAACGAGCCCGCTCCGCCGGAATCCCGATCATCCACGTCCAGCACGACGACGGTGAGGGCGGGCTCTACGACATCCGCGCGGAGATCGGCCAGATCGCCGAGCAGGTGGCGCCGCAGGGCGATGAGCCGGTGATCGTCAAGGGCTTTCCGAACTCGTTCGTACAGACCGAGCTCGATGACCGGCTCAAGGAGGCAGGGGCTCAGAATCTTGTGCTGACCGGGTTCATGACCCACATGTGCGTCAACTCCACGGCTCGCGGCGCGTTCAACCGTGGTTACGCGGCCACGGTCGTGGCCGGCGCCACCGCCACCCGCGCTCTCCCCGGGCCCACCGGCGTCGTGCCCTCCGAGGCCCTGCAGGCCGCCAGCCTCGCCGCAATCGCCGACCTGTTCGGGATCGTCGTCCCCGACGCGGCCGCGATCCCTGACTGACGCGCGCCACGATCGAGGACGTCAATGCCGCCTGGCGTCGTAGCGGCGCCGGTCGCGCTTGGTCGGGCGCGCGCCGAGGTCGATCGGTCCCGCGAGGCGGCGCAGCTCGGCTTGGCGCTGGCGCTCGGCGATGCTCGCCTCGGTCTCCTCGTACAGACCCGCCGCCTCCTTGGCCGACACCCGGCGCTCCGCGGCGCCGTGGATGATCAGCGTGCGCCGCATCGACCCGATTGTGATCTCGAGCTCGTCGCCGGGGCCGACCTCGCGGCTCGGCTTGACCGCTGCCCCGTTGACGTGCACGCGCCCCCCGGTCACGGCTCGGGCGGCCAGCCCGCGCGTCTTGAACAGCCGAGCCGTCCACAGCCACCGATCGACGCGCATTTCCGGATCAACCTCCGGACTTCGCGAGCTCGGCGTCGCGGCGGTGCTCGTAGACCCGCAGATGCAGCGTCGCCAGATCGAGCAGCGGGGTCGGCACGCCCATCGCGCACGCTCGCGCCACAAAGTCGCCCAACACCCCCTCGACCTCGGTCGGGTTGCCGACCCTTACGTCGCGGTACAACGAGGCGGTGGCCTGCGAGCCGGCTTCGGTAACGGTCGCGGTGGTCGAAGCCAGCGACTCCGCCGGCACCCGGTAGCCGGCTGCGGCCGACACCGCGGCGGCCTCCGCCAGGATCGCGGGACCGAGTTCGGCGCCGCCCGGGCAGGCCACGATCTCGCCGACGTTGCCGCGCATCAGGCACGTCAGCGCGGCGACCGTGGACAGGAACACCCACTTGTGCCACATCGCGGCGACGCCGTCGGCGGACAGGCTCAGATCGAAGCCGGGGACCGAGAGCTCGTCCGCAACCTCGCGCAGCCGCGGCGACGGGAGTCCGTCCTGCTGGCCGATCTCCATCGTCGCCACCGGGGCAAGCTTGACGATGTCGCCGGCGTCGTTGAGCTCGATCGGGACTACGACCACGCCGGTGAGCGTCGACGCCTGCCCGAACCGGCGGTTGAGCTCGTCGAGGTGCGCGATCCCGTTCAGGAACGGGATCACCCTGGTGTCCGCACCGATCGCCGGCGCCATGTCATCGAGCGCCTGCGCCAGCGCCATCGCCTTGACCGATAACAGCACGATGTCGAACGGCGCAGCGAGCCCGGCCGCCGTGACCAGGCTCGGTTCGATGCGCTCCTCGCGATCGCCCTCGATCAGCCGCAGCCCACGATCCCGGAGGATCTCGGCCCGCCGCGGACGGACGAGGAAGGTGACGTCGCGGCCGCCCTGCGCCAGCCGCATTCCGAAGTAGCCCCCGGTCGACCCGGCTCCAACCACGAGGATCCTCATCCGATCTCCTTTACACGCAAGTTTCGAGAACGACTGCCCTCCCCCATACTCTGACGACCGCGGTGACGACCAACGCTCTGCTACTCGGGATCGGGCTCGTCCTGGTGCTGGCGGTCGGCTCGCAACTGTTGGCCAGAACCCTGCGACTCCCCGCGATCGTGGTGCTGTTGCCGGTCGGGTTCATCGCCGGCATCCTCACCGACGACGTGCACCCCAGCGACCTGCTGGGGTCCCTGTACCAGCCGTTCGTCTCGGTCGCGGTCGGGGTGATCCTGTTCGAGGCGGGGCTCAGGCTCTCGTTCCGCGACGTGACGCCGAGGATCCGGGGCGTCGTGGTGAGGCTGGTATCGGTCGGGATGGTGGTCACGTGGCTGACAGTGTGCAGGGTCGATCGCGCTGCTGTTCAAGGGCATGGGCGCGGACGTACCGCTGCTGATCGGCGCGATCCTGGTGGTCTCGGGGCCGACCGTCGTGCTGCCGCTGCTCGCTTATATCCGGCCGCTGCGCGATGTCCGGTCGGTACTCAAGTGGGAAGGCGTGCTGATCGACCCGCTCGGCGCGCTGCTGGGCGTGGTCGTGTTCCAGATCGCGCGGACGGGAGGAGCGAACGGGTGGCGGCCGGGGTCGATGATCCTCAGCATCATCGTCGGCGCGGCGGTGGGCGCGATCGGCGCGGCGATCCTGTGGGCGCTGCTGCCGCGGGTGCTGCGGGTGGCGCCGCGGCAGGTCGTGTCGGTCGTGCTGGCGCTGACGATCGCGGCGCTCGTCACGGCCGACCTGATCCGCGACGACACCGGGTTCTTGGCGACGCTGCTGATGGGCGCATTCCTGGCCAACCAGCGAACGATCGACGTGTCCGATGCGGTCGAGTTCCACGAGACCCTGGTGCAGCTTCTGATCGGCGTGCTGTTCGTGCTGATCGCAGCCTCGGTGTCTCCGAGCGACGTCAGCCACGTGCTGGCGGGCTCGCTCGCGCTGGTCGCGATCATGATCCTCGTGATCCGGCCCGTGGTGGTGGGGCTGAGCAGCTGGCGATCCAAGCTCGATAACCGCGAGCGGGCGTTCGTGGCGTGGATGGCTCCCCGCGGGATCGTCGCCGGCTCGACCGCGTCCGCGTTCGGGCTCGAGCTCGCCGGCGCCCACATCGAGGGAGCCGACAAGATCCTGCCGATCGTGTTCGTGGTGATCTTCGGCACGGTCGTCGTGTACGGGCTGACCGGGCCGCTGGTGGCCCGGCGGCTGGGGGTGGCGGGCGCGCGCGGCACGCTGGTGCTGATCGTCGGCGGGCATGAGCCGGCGCGGGCGATCGGCGGGGCGCTCAGGGACGCTGGCGTCGGCGTGCGGCTGTGGGCCGGCCCCGCAACGCAGGCGGCGGCGCGGGCCGCCGGCCTCGACGCCGACAGCGGCCGCATCCTGGTCGACTCGCTAAATCGCGACGCCGAGCTCGAAGAGGTCACCGACGCCCTGCTGCTGTCGCGCAGCGACGACTTCAACGCGCTCGCCGCAGCCGAGCTCCGTGCGGACCTCGGGCACGGCCACGTGTATCGGGTTGCCCCGGACCCCCGCGAGCCCGACCTCCTGCCCCCGGACACGCGCCACGACATCCTCGGCGACGACGACCTGACGCTCGACGAGCTCACCCGGCGCCTGAGAGCGGGAGGCCATGTGACCGCCACGCGCGTGACCGACGGCCGCCAACCCCGGCCGGGGGTCGACGAGCGCGTCCTGTTCGTGATTCGCGACACGGCGATCTCGCTCGTGCCGGCGCCGTAACGTCCGAATAGGATCCGCTCGCCTCGACGTCAACAGGGAGCGAGAAAGCATGAGCGACCAGAACTGGCCAAGCCGCAAGACGCTGATCCTCGGCAGGACCGAGATGATGGGCCTGGTCACGCCGGCCGAGTACGTGGACTGTTGCGAGCAGGCGTACCGGATGCACGGAGAGGGCCGGTTCTTCATGGAGCCCAAGGGTCACATCGTGCTCGATCAGTACCCCGGCGAGTGGGAGGCGATGCCGTCGTACATCGAGGAGCCCGAGGCGGCCGCGTGCAAGTGGGTATCGATCCGCGAACAGAACCGGGAGCGGTACGGGCTTCCGACCGTGTTCTCGATCCTGATCTACACGCATCCCGAGACCGGCTTCCCGCTGGCGATCTGCGACGGCAGCCACCACACGGTGATGCGTACCGGGGCCGCCGGAGCGGTGTCGGCGAAATGGCTCGCCCGGCCGGATTCCAAGGTGCTGGCGATTGTCGGCGCCGGTCACATGGCCGAGGGAACCCTGGCCACCTGCGCGACCGTGTTCGACTGGGACGAGGCCCGGATCTGGAGCCGCTCGGAATCGACCCTGTCGGAGTTTGTGAGCTCCCAGCAGCCGAACTACGAATTCGAGCTCAAAGGCTCCCGCAGACTGGCCGACGTGGTTCGTGGCGCCGACGTCGTCGTCACCGTCACCCCCGCCCGGGGACCGATCGTGCTCGACGAGTGGGTCACACCGGGCATGCACATCGCAGCGGTCGGCGCCGACAAGACCGGCGACCAGGAGCTCGAATCCTCGATCCTCAAGCGGGCTCGGGTGTTCGTCGACGACATCCGCCAGTGCCGCACCGACGGCGAGATCAACGTGCCGCTCTCGACCGGCGTGATCACCGAAGCCGATCTCGCCGGCGAGATCGGCGAGGTCGTCGCCGGCAAGAAGCCCGGACGCAGCTCGGACGACGACATCACGGTGTTCGACTCGACCGGGATCGCGCTTCAGGACTCGGCCACGGTGCCGCTCGAGTACGAGCGGGCGGTCGCCTCCGGCGTCGGCATCGAGAAGAAGATGATCTCGACCTAGGGGACCCCACCGGAACGGTCTAACCGGGGTCGCCCGCAGCCGGCGTCGTCTGGTCGCTGTGATCAGCCTCCGGTCGCGTGAGCAGGTCGTCGAGAGCGCTGATCAACGCCAGCCATCCGGTGAACTGCCGGGTCTCCCCCGTTTCACAGCTGATCTGGCCCCGGATTTCGCTGGCGTCGACGCTCGCGTCGATCGTGATGTGCGTCCTCGTGCTGGTCACGACTGACAGCATCGAGACCGGAGGGCCGCTGCGCATCGTGGCGACCCCCAAACGGCACCCCCAAGGTTAGGGGTGGACCCCCTATCGACCCCCATTCACTGCGGATCGGACTGCGATAGCGCGCCTGCGAGCCCGCCGCGGGCGCTGATCCCCAGCTTCCGGTACACGCTGGTCAGGTGAACCTCGACCGTCTTGGGGGTGACGAACAGCGCTTGGGCGATCTCACGGTTGCTCTGGCCCTCCCCCGCGAGCTCGGCGATCCGCAGCTCGCTCGGCGTCAAAGACTCGCGTCCGGCCAGTGCGGACCGCCGCGGTCGTCCGCCGGCGGCGTACAGCTCGGTCCGAGCATGCTCGGCGAGCCGCTTGGCGCTCGCGCGCGCCGCGATCTCGAACCCGGCGCGCAGCGGGTCCCGCGACCGACTTGGCTGCCGCGTCCGCCGCAGCGCCGAGCCGAGCGCGATCAGCGCCTTGGCGTGTTCCAGGCGAGTCGCCTGCTCGTCAGTGACGTCCACCGCCTCCTGCAGCATCTCGAGGCCGCTACGGCCGTGCAGTGTCCCGAGTAGCCGTAGGGTCCGCCCCAACGGAGCGGGAGCACCCCAATGGCGTGCGAGCTCCAGCTCGCGCTCGAGTAGCTCGAGCGCCTGATCACGCTTACCCAGCCCGTCGAGGGCGACCGCCTGGAGCGACATCCATGGCGTCCAGGCCGGGTTCTGACCTGCGCGCACTCGCGCGCCGTACTCCTTGGCCTCTTGGAGCGCGCGCGACCATTCGCCTTCGCTCAGCAGCAGCTCGACCTTGGCACGGCGCATCAGTCCATCGCCGTCGGACCCCGGTCCCGGATCGATGTCGTGCGCCAGCACCGACCGAGCTCCGGCCAGGTCGCCGCGCTCGATCAGCACTCGGGCCAGAAACCCAACGACGTACGCCATGCCGGCCCCGTCCTGCTCCTCGACGAGCACGGTCTCCTCGTGCGCCTCCCACAGCGACGCTTCGGCTTCGGCGAGTTCGCCGCGCTGAAGCCAAGTCCAGCCGCGCCACAGATGCACGCCGCACACGGCGAACACGGAGCCAACGCGGCGCGCGGCCGCCATCGACGAATCCCAGACCCATAGCGCCTCATCGCGGTCGGCGAGCACGAGCACGCTGTTGGCGATGATCGTCATGAACCCGGGGTCCTGGGTGATCAGCTCACCGTCAGCCAGGCAAGCAAGCGCGTACTCGGCGCACTCCTGCGCGTTGCCGCCGGAAAGCGCCCAGTCCCAGGCAGCAACCGCGCTGAGCATCTTCCCGCCGAGTCCGGGCTGCACCCCCTCCGCCCTGACGCTCGCGAGCCTGGCGGATGCGTCGGGCACCTCGGCGCCGAACGAGGTCGAGTACAGCTCGAATGCTTCGATCGATCGACGTCTGTCGACGTGCTCGTCGGACAGGTGGGCGGCCGCCATGCGCGCGGCCTCGATCGCGTCGGCCGCGGTCCGTGTGAACAGGAGCATCCTCGCGAGTTGCTCGGCAGCGAGCGTGCGGTCGAGCGGATCGGTCAGCAGCTCGTGGGCCCGGCCCAGGTGCTCGACGGCCGAAGGCGCGTTGAGGTTCGCCTCGACGAGCCCGAGCTCGAGCAACAGCTGCGGGCGCTCTCGATTCCGGGGCAGGTTCGTCGAGCGCGCGGCGGAGATATGCGGCGGCGCTGTCGGCGTCACCGCGGCGAGCGGAGGTCAGCCCTGCGGTCTGCAGCGCCGCGGCGACCTTCGGGTCGGCCCGGCGAGGGATCGCAAGCAGGTGCGTCGCCACCGGCTCGGGTCCATATCCGAGCGCGACCAGGGTGTTCGCCGCGCGCTCGTGCTCAAGCTCGCGCTCCGCCGGCGACAGCTCGTGATACACGGCGTCGCGGACGAGCGGATGGACGAACGCGAGCGGCGCCTCGCGGCCGAGGATTTCGGCCGCCATCAGCGCTCGCGTCGCTTCCGCGACCCGCTGCTCGTCGAGCTCTGACACCGCCGCGACCGTCGGGATCGCGGCACCGTCGCCCAGGACCGAAACTGCTCTCGCCACCGCGATCGCGTCGGAGCTGAGCCGGCTGAGGCGCAGCAGGACCGTCCGCGAGACGGCCCGTGGCCCGACGTCGGCGATCAGGCTGACGTGCGCTGCGTCCGGGGTCACCCGCTCGGCCTGCAACGTCTTCAGCAGCTCGCCCACCAGTAGCGGGTTCCCGCCGGTGGCGGCGAGGCAGGCGTCGGTGAACTGCTTGGCCGGGTCGGCGGTGAGGCGCGCGCGCACGAGCTCGGCAACCGCGGTCTCGCTCAATGCGGACGGGCGCACCGTAACGGCCGCCGGGTCGTGCGCTATCTCTGCCAGCAACCTCGCCGGGGCATCCGGCTCACCGGGCCGGACAGCGGTGAGAACCAGCACCCGCAGGCCCTCGAGCCTGCGTTCGAGGTAGGCGATGAATCGCAGCGAGGCCGAATCGGTCCAATGCAGGTCGTCGATTGACAGGCACAGCGGACCCTCAGCCGCGATGTTGGCCGTCAGCCAGAACAGCCCGTAGAGGATCCCGAACGACACCTCGCCCGTGGCGTCGGCGTCCTCGGGGGGCTCGAACACCCGCGCGGCCGGCTCCGCCGAGGCCGTCAGCCATCGCTCGCGCGCGGTCGGATCGAGCAGCATCGGCTCGAACAGCTGACGCACGATGCCGAACGGGAGGTCCCGCTCCAGATCGCTCGCTCTCGCCGACAGCACGCGGAAGCCGGCCCGCTGCGCCCTGTCCCGGGCTTCGGCCAGCAGCCGGCTCTTACCGATCCCGGCGGCACCCTCGAACAGTCCAAGTACCGGCCGCCCGTCCAGCGCATCGGCGACCAGGTCGTCGACCAGGTCGAGCTCTCGGTCGCGCTCGAGCAGCTCGCTCTGGGCGCCGGGCGGCAACGCCGAGGCTATGACTGGGCTATCCACCACTCGCTGCGCTCACTGCCTCGGCGTGCATCGCCGCGGCGCCGACCGCGTCGGGTCGCCAGATACGGAGGGCGGCATACCAGCCGACAGCGACCACGACGCTGGCGGCCGCGAAGTACACCGCGATGTCGTTGGGGTACGCGGGGAACGGATTCAGTGATCCATCGAAGGCGAGGATCGGCACCGCACACGCCACCAGAACGAGCGGTATTTTCCACCACAGACCGCGCCGGTCCGGATCGGAGCGCAGCAGCCACAGCCCGCCGAACGCCAGCGCGACATACACCAGCGCGATCAGATAGCTGCCGGTCGCCGACAGGATCAGCACCGCCTGCAGCACGTTGGGCGTGTTGACCGCGTCGCCGTAGTTGGTGATCGCCGCCCAGCCGATCACGATCAGCGACCACACCGCGATCGCGATCAGACCGCCGACCGGGGTCTTGAAGCGGGCCGACGTCCGGCTCAGTCCGGCCGGAAGCAGGCGATCACGCGACAGCGTCATCAGCACCCGCGAGGCGGCGAGCGTAAAGGCGATGCACACCGACATGAGGTCGAGCACGATCGTCAGGTTGACGATCCACCCCAGTGCGTGGCCGACGTGGCGCTGCCCGAGCTCGCCGAATGGGTTTCCCGATGAAAACCACGCGTTGTGCTCCAGCGCCTGCTTGCCGAATCCAATTGCGCCCGCGTAGGTGACCAGCGCGTAGAACCCGCCGCACAGGAGAATCGAGATGAGCATCGCCGCCGGTATCGACCGGCGCGGAGCGGTCGTCTCCTCGCCAAGCGCGGTCACGGTCTCAAACCCGATGAACAGCGCGATCGCGAACAGGACTCCGTGAAACACCGCGCTTCCCGATGTCTGCGATGGGTCGAACACCGCCAGCGAGTTGCCCGACACACCTCCGTCGGCGATCACCGCCACCGAGACCACCAGGAACGGCACCAGCGACAGCAGCGCCGCGGTCACGATCGCTCGAACCCCGACCCGTACGCCGACCCAGTTGATCGCGATCACCGCCGCTAGCGACGCGAGCGCCCAGAACCACCACCCGAGGTCGAGCGACAGCTCGGAGGAGAGCAGGGCGTTGAGCAGGTACCCCTCGGCGACGAACCCACCGCCGGCGCCGAGGAACAGGAGCCCGATCACATAGATTCCCGCGCCCGCGATCCCAATCGAGGAATGCGCACCCCGGGCGAGGTATTCGTACACCGCGCCCGCGCCGACATAGCGCCGCCCGTACATCCCGAGCACGTAGGCCAACGCCAGCGTTCCGACAGCGGCGAGCACGACCGACAGCGGCGTGTTGAACGCGGCGAACGCCGCAACGGTCCCCGCCAGGAATCCAGCGCTGAAGATCGGGCCGATCGCGAACGTCTGCCCGACCGCGCCCCAGCGCGACACGGACCCGGCCTCGAGTGCGCCGCGCCCCCTACAGCTACCCATGGGTCCCGTCCCCACCGCGCGATTATCCCAGACAGCGGTGCGCTTACCCCCCACATGGGCTCGGACGTCGCGCGCCTGCGAACCTTCCCGACGCCCAGTGGTCAGTGGCCCTTGTTGGCCCGTAGCTGGGCGACGGCTCGGGCGAATGCCCCCGCGTTCAACGAACCCAGGCCGGTAGCCAGGTCGTAGCCGGGCTGGGCGGCCCCGCCCGCCGGAGACTTCCCGAGCCCGGATGTGGGGCGCCGGGAGCTGGTACCGCTGGTGATGTCGAAGAAGATCGAGCGGTAGCTGGGGGTGCGCGCGAGCCGGTAGAGCAGCGGCGGGAGAGACCCCAGCCGCGGCCGGCCGGCCTTTCGTTCCTGCTGGAGAACCAGCGCGACGATCGCGGCCTCGAGCGGCGTCGCGGCGCTTGTTCCTCCGCCGATCCCCCAACCCCCACCGTCCTTGTCGAACACGGCGAGGCCAGGTGTGAACGAGGCCATCGCAGCGATGTCGGGAGCAAGCCGCATCGGCTTGCCGCGCTGGAGTGCGGGGCCGATGCCGGGAGCCCGCTGGAACCCAGGACGCAACCAGACGTTGCTCGGACCGCCGCCGGTGCCGACGCCCTGATCGGGGTCGGTGGCGAACGTCGACCACACCACCTGGCTGGCGATGTGGTGGCCCGGCGTCAGCTTCAGCGACGTGCCGCCGACGCTGGTGGTGAACGGCGAGCTGCTCGGGAACAGCGAGCCGGGTCGGTTGATGAAGCAGCCCTGGAAGCCGAGGTCTCCCGACGCCGCCAGCGTGGTGATGCCCAGGGCGGCCGCTTCGGCGAGCCACCGCTGGCCGAGCGCCAGCTGGTCGCGGGTGAAGCGGCTCTCGCAGACCCCGTCGCTGATCGACAGGATGTCCGGCAGCCGCCCGCCCTGGCGCGTCGGATCAAGCGCGCCGAACATGAACAGCAGGAACGAGTTGGTGAAGCTCTGATCCAGCGGTACGAAGATCGGGGTGATTCGCTGGAGCCCGGGCGCGAGCGAGGCCAGCGCCTCGATGTCGAGCACGGTCTCCTCCGGAGCGGTAGCGGTGTCGTGGCTGGCCCCAGGCATCGCGAACTGCCGGACGACCGGAGCTCGCAGATGGAAGCACCGGCCCCAGGTCTGAAAGCCGGTGGTGTCGACCTCCTGCGAGCTCAACGTGTCCACCCGAACTCCGGCGCCGCTCAGGCGTCGCGCGCGCAGCGCGTCGACCCCGTAGGCAGTCGAGAGCTGCTGCGGAGTGAACTCTCCGTTCCTGGTCGCTGCCGCGCAGCTCTGCGCCGTGGCCGCGGCGGCGCTGCGGACCGAGCCGCGCTGCGAACCGCCGTTCAGCTGATAGACCTCGCCGACCGAGATCTGGCGCACCAGCCGGCGTATCGCCCGCGGCTTGCACACACCGTGCGTCGGCTGCGAAGGGTCCTTGGCGCAGAACAGCCGCCTGCCGGCCCGCGGTGTGACGACCGCCAGGATCACCGACCTATCGCCGCTCACCTGCACGCTTGTCACGCCGCTCTGCGAGCGCAGGTAACGGACGACGCGGCCGCGGTCGGCACTGCCGGCGGCGTAGCGCTGGTTGTACTGGCGGAGCGTCAGGAACCTGCGGTACAGCGGCGACGCCGGGTTGGAGACCTGGGTCGCGAACCGGCTCGGGTTACCCCGCTGAGCCAGCGCCAGCAGCACCGCCCGACGCTGAGGTGGGGTCGACGCGCGCGCCGGAGCCGCGGCGGCGGCAGTGGCGGCGGCGGTGGCGGCGACGGCCAGCATCGCGCAGGGCACGGTCGCGACCCGACTCGCCCCACGTCTGCAGAAGTTGTCGCCCCGTTTCACCCCGCGCCGATCCTACAAGCTGGGCTCGGCGCTCGCACCGGACCTGAGCCTGTGACGCCGCTGGCGCTGCTGGCGCCCGCACGGGTTTTCGGCATGCCAGCGCTGGGTGCCCGACCGCGTGGTGTCATAGAACGTCAAGGTGCACTCGGGACGAGCGCAGCGGCGCAGGCGAGATCGATCCAGCTCTGCGAGCTCTCCGATCACGGCGATCAGCAGCGCGGCGGCGGCGGACCCACGCCGGGGCCGGAGCGCTGACCGCAGTCCCCGGTCGCAATCAAAGCCCACCATCAACACCGCCGGCTCGCGGGCGGCGAGCCTGTTCAGCTCCTCGAGCGGTGGCTCACGCCGGTCGATCAGCGCGTCGACGATCGCCACCACCGCGCGCTGAATCGCGCGCACCGCCGGTAGCTCGGCCGCGCTCACCGGTACCCCCAGCCACGGCTCGAGCAGCTCGGTCGCGGCGCGACTGCCGGACAGCGCGTCGCCGCGAACGGCGCTGCGCGAGTATGCGGGCCGGCGCGGCGCCTGTGCGTTGGCGAGCGCGACGATCAGCTCAGCGCCGGTCACACCGCGGCGCCGAGCGTCCGGCGGCGCGGCTCGCTGACCAGCTCCTTGACCCGCATGGCGTTCGGGTGCGAGGTGTAACTCAGCGCGGCGTCGGCCGCCTCGCGACTCTCCCACCGGCTCACCACGAGCAGATGGCCCGGGTCGTCGAGATCCTCGATCAGTTCGTGCTCGAGGTAGCCGTCGAACGACAGCATGTCCCGCCAAATCGCCCTGGTGACGGCGAGACCCTCTTGGCTGTTGCCAGCCGGAAATCGTGATTCCCAGATCGAGTAGACGGCCATCGCTACCTCCGGAAGTAACGCTCTAAATGTAATAAGCCCGTTACACACTACAGCAACGATTTTCTCGACGTTGTCAGACTGCAGACATAGGATTGGTTGGCCATGATCGTGAGCCGAGCCGAGGAGCTCAGCCGGCTCGAGCGGCTGCTAGCCGACCTGCTCGCCGGGCGCGGGCGTGCGCTCGTGTTGCACGGGGAACCCGGTATCGGCAAGACCACGCTGCTCGAGGCGCTGGTGACGCGCGCGGCCGACGAGGTCGTGTTGCTGCGCGCCCGGGGGGTGCAATCCGAGGCCGCCCTGACGTTCTCGGCGATGGCGGATCTGCTGCAACCGGTGCTGTCGGAGCTGGACACGCTCCCGGGTCTGCAGGCGCAGGCGCTCGCCGGCGCGCTGGCACTGGGCCCACCGGCTCCGGGGGGCGATCGGCTGGCGGTGTGCGTGGCGGCGCTCGGCATCGTCCGGGCCGCCGCGCGGGACCGGCCGGTACTGATCGTGGTCGACGACATCCAGTGGGTGGACGCTTCATCGCGCGAGTGCATCGATTACCTGGCTCGTCGTGCCGATGGCCCGCTGGCCGTCGTGTTGGCGGCGCGCGATCCCTGGGACGCCGAGCGCGCCCAACTCCCCGAGCTCACGGTCGGCCCGCTTGACGACGGAGGAGCCGCCACGTTGCTGGCGCGACGGACGCCCGACCTGGCGCCGTCGGTGGTCGACGCGATCATCGGGGCCGCGGCCGGTAACCCGCTCGCGCAACCCCAACATCGAGATCCTCGGCAACACCTCGACCGAGCGGCTGCCGATCATCTCACTGGGTCTACGGCATCCCCCGCGACTGCTGCACTCCAACTTCGTCGTCACCGTGCTCAGCGACCTGTTCGGAATCCAGGCGCGCAGCGGCTGCTTCTGCGCCGGGCCGTACCTGCACCGCCTGTACCGAGTCGACGAGCAATGGTCAGGGCGGATGTGCGCGGAGTGCGAGCGCGGTCATCTCGGCGCCAAGCTGGGGTTCGTCCGCCTCAGCTTCAACTACTTCATCACCGAGGCGGTGTTTCAGTACGTGCTCGATGCCGTGCACCTGCTCGCCGACCACGCGTGGAAGCTGCTGCCGCTATACCGGTTTGACCCCGACAGCGGCCTGTGGCACCACCGCGACGGTCGGCCCGCACCCAAGCTCAGCGACGCCGGCGTCCCGCGCGTAACCGGCCGCCCAGACCGCGTCCTGGACGCCAACTGGCGGAGGCGAGGCTGATCGTCCGCGCCGTCGAAGCGGTGCCGCCGCCGGCGACTGCGCCCGATGCGCCCTTATCGCCGGAGTTCGAGCGGATCCGCTGGTTCCCGCTCCCGGGCGAAGCGGTCGCACAGCTCAGAGCGTCACGATGAGGGGGGTCAGATGGGACCGAGATGGCCGGCCGTAGTTAACGAGAACGAGGTGCGCGCCGCCGCGGGACTCACGATGGTGATCGGCGCGGTCGCGTTCAGCTATGCCTACTTCGACAAACAGTACGTGCCACTCCAGGTGGCCGCGAGCCTGTTCTTCGTCGACTTCCTGGTGCGGGTGACGCTCGGACTTCGCTTCAGCCCTGTGGGCGTAATCGCGCGCGCGATCACGCGCTGGCGCCCGCCGGACCTGGTGACCGCGCAGCCCAAGCGGTTCGCATGGACGCTCGGAATGGGGATGGCGCTGGCGATGACCGTGATCACCAACGTCGGGATCCGCGGCTGGCTGCCCCGGTCGATCTGCCTGATCTGCCTGACGCTGATGTGGATGGAGTCGGCGCTCGGCCTGTGCGTAGGCTGCCGGCTGCACGGGTTGCTCGTCCGGCGCGGATGGACCATCCCCGGCGTCGAGCTGTGTAGCGATGGCAGCTGTGAACCTGACCTGCGAGCAGTCACCGAGCTGAGCGTGGTCACCACGCCCGGCGAGTCGTGACTGTGAGAGGCGCGCGCAGCTCGGTGCGGGCGCCTCTCGTGCACAACGTCCCACTCGCGCCTGCTGGCCGCCAGTGTGGGACGTTTGTCACCTGGGACGTGATCAACGTCCCACGCTGACCCGCGAAGACCTCCAATGGGGCGTTAAGCACCGGGCCGGCTACTCGCTCGGCGTTTTCTCCTCGGGCGGCGCCGCAGATGCGGTCCCGGGCTCGGATTTCGCGGCGGCGCCCGCGCCGTTGGCCGCGCGCGCGGGCGGCGGCGTCTTCTGGAGCTCGCGCAACTCGTCGACGGGGATGTGGCAGCGCATGAAGTGCCCGGGCTCGACCTCCTCGAGCGGGGGCTCCTGCTCCTCGCAGATCGACCCGAGATAGCGGGGGCAGCGGGTGTGGAACACGCAACCACTGGGCGGCTCGGCCGCACTCGGGATCTCACCCTGCAGCCGAATCCGCTCGCGCTCGGTCCCCTCGGCCGTCGGGACGGCCGACAACAACGCCTCGGTGTACGGGTGCTGCGGCGGCCCGAACACGGTCTCGGCCGAGCCGAGCTCCATCAGCCGGCCGAGGTACAGAACCGCGATCCGGTCCGACAGGTACCGCACCACGCCGAGGTCGTGCGAGATGAACAGGTAGGACACGCCCTTCTCGGCCTGCAGCTCGACGAGCAGGTTGAGGATCGCCGCCTGTACGGAGACGTCCAGCGCCGAGGTCGGCTCGTCGCACACGACCACCTGTGGATCGCCGGCGAACGCCCGGGCGATCGCGACGCGCTGCTTGAGCCCGCCCGACAGCTGCGCCGGCCGGGCGCCGATCAGGCGCACGTCGAACCGCACCGAGTGCGCCAGCTCCCGCAGACGCGACTCGCGCTGCTCGCCGGTCAGCCCGATCAGCGTGGTCAGCGCGCGCCCGATGATGCGGTGGATCGAGAAGCGGCGGTTCAGCGCCGAGTCGGGGTTCTGGAACACGATCTGCAGCGCGCGCACCTGCTCGTCGTTGCGCTTGGTGATGATCGACGCCAGCGGCTTGCCGTCGAGCTCGACCACCGAGCCCTCGTCGGCCCCGGTCAGGCCCAGCAGCGTGCGCGCCAGCGTCGTCTTGCCGCTTCCCGATTCGCCGACGAGCCCGAGCGTCTCGCCCGGGTTCAGGGCGAACTCGATGTCGGCCAGCGCGTGTACGGCCTGGCCCTCCTGGTGAAAGGTCTTGCGCATGTTGCGGGCGCGCAGCACCGGCACGACGTCCTTTCCGGCGTCCCCGTTGCCGTTCGATCTCTGGATCGGCACCGGCTCGGTCACCCGGGGCAGCTCGTGCGCGCGCTCGTGAAAGTGGCAGCGGCTTCCGTGTCCGTCACCAAGGTCGTGCATCGGCGGCTCCTGCTTGTAACAGATCTCCTCCGAGAGCCCGCACCGCTCGGCGAACACGCAACCGGAGAGGTCGGCGCCGAGCGCCGGCGGGAACCCCGCGATCGTGTCCAGCCGCTCTTGGTCCTTGCGCGCGCCGCCGCGCGGGATGCAGCGCAGCAACCCGACGGTGTACGGGTGGCGCGGGTTGTCGAACACCTCCTGTACCTTGCCCTGCTCGACCAGGCGTCCCGCGTACAGCACGCCCATGCGGTCGCACATCTTTCCGATCACCGCGAGGTTGTGGCTGATGAACAGCAGGCTGGTCTGGAACTCGGCCCGGAGCGCGCTGACCAGGTCCAGGACCTCGCCCTCGACGGTCGCGTCGAGGCCGGTGGTGGGCTCGTCGAGGATCAGCAGCGTTGGGTCGCTGGCCAGCGCCATGGCAATCACCACCCGCTGGTTCATCCCGCCCGACAGCTGGTGGGGATAGCGCTGCATCACGCGGGTGGGGTCGGAGATCTGGACCTTGCCGAGCATCTCGCGGGCCCGCTCGGTGGCGTCGTCATCATCGACGCCCATCAACCGGTACACCTCGGCGACCTGGTCGCCGATGTGGATCGACGGGTTCAGCGCGCCGCCGGGGTTCTGGTAGACCATCGACACGGTCTTGATTCGCAGCTCGCGCACCTGCTCGTCGGTCATCTTCAGCAGGTCCTCTCCGCCGAGCCTGATCCCACCGTCGGACACGCGCCCGTTGCGCGGCAGGTAGCGCAGCGCCGCAAAGGCGGCAGTCGACTTACCGCAGCCGGACTCCCCCACCAGCCCGTACGACTCGCCCTGCGCGATCTGGAAGCTAACGCCCCGAAGCACGCTGCGCCAGATTCCACGCACCCGGTACTCGACGCGGAGGTCGTCGAACTCGAGCGCCGGCGCGGTCCCGCGGTCTGCCTGGGGTTCGACTGCCGCGGCGCCGGTCATCGCTCGAACGCCTGACTCATTCCGTCAGAGACCAGGTTCACGCCGATCACCAGGCTCGCGATCGCCAGGGCCGGGAACACCACCGGCCACCAGTAGCCGCCGCTGATCAGCCCGTAGTGCTGATAGATCTGAAGGCCCCAGTCCGGCGCCGGCGGCTGGATTCCGAAGCCCAGGAAGCTCAGCGTCGCGAGCGTGAAGATCGCGTACCCGAGGCGTACGGTGAACTCGACGATCACCGGGCCCATCACGTTGGGCAGGATCTCGGCGAACATGATGTACCGGGTGCTGTCGTTACGTAAGCGGGCGGCCGCGACATACTCGAGCTCGCGCTCGGACAGCACCGCGGCGCGCACGGTGCGGGCGATCACCGGCGCGAACACGATCCCGATCACGGCGATCACGGTGAACTTCGAGGGTCCCAGCGCAACCAGCGCGAGCAGGCCGACGATCACGACAGGGACCGCGAGGAACGTATCGATCACCCGGCTGAGGATGTCGTCGACCGGCCCCCTGAAGTAACCGGTGATCAGGCCCAGCGCGGTCCCGATCACGGTCCCTAGCAGTGTCGCCAGCGGCGCCACGATCAGGATGTCGCGGGCGCCGACGATGACTCGCGACAGCACGTCGCGCCCGAGCGTATCGGTGCCGAACGGATGCGACCAGCTGGGCGCCAGCAGCGCGTTAATTGGATCGGTTTTGAGCGGGTCATACGGCGCGATCAGGTAGCCGAAGATCGCGCAGATGACCCAGAAGCCGATGATCACCATCCCGGCGATGAACGTCTTGGAGTGGATCAGGATCGTGAGCCGCTGGCGGCGGGCGAGCTTGGCCTCGTCGGGAGCTCCGCCCTGTGCCTGCTGGGCGTCGACGCCGACGGCGCCCTGAGCGCCCGAGGCGACGGGCTGCGTGGTCATCGTTCTCCCCCGTAACGGATCCGCGGGTTCAATAGCGAGTAGGCGATGTCGGCCAGCAGCGTTGCGACCAGGTACACGATCCCGACGATCAGCACCGCGCTCTCCAGCACGGGGAAGTCCTTATGCTGGGCGGCGCGGTACAGCGCCTGGCCGATCCCCTGGTAGTTGAACACCAGCTCGATCGCCACCAGCCCGCCGATCAGGTAGCCGGCCTGGGTGGCCACGACCGCGATCGTCGGCAGCAGCGAGTTGCGCAACACGTGTTTGAACACGACCGTGCGGTACGGCAGCCCCTTGATGATCGCGGTGCGCGTGTACTCGGAGTCGAGCACCTCGATCGTCCCGGCGCGGGCCATGCGCGCGATGTACCCGAACAGCACGAACACGAGGCATAGAGCGGGCAGGATCAGATACTCGACCTGGGTGAAGAAGCCCGACCCGGGCGGCGGTTGGGCCGTGGCGGGAAGGATCCGGATCCAGAGCGCGAACACGAGGATCACCACGACCGCCCACACGAACTCGGGCACGGCCGTGGCCGACAGCCCACCGATCGATATCGTCCGGTCGCTGAGGCGCCCCTCCCGGAGCGCCGCGAACACGCCGCCGGCGATCCCCAGCGGCACCACCATGATGAATGCAAGTAGAGCGAGCTTGGCCGAGTTCAGCAACGCGGGCCAGACGATGCTCCCGACCGACTGCTGGGTGGCCACCGACGTGCCGAGGTCGCCGTGCACAAAGCCGCTCACCCAGTTCCAGTACTGGGTCGTGACCGGCTGGTCGGTCCCCAGCTGGTGGTTGAGGCTGTCGACCGCGGACTGGGTTGCGAATGGGCCCAGCACCCGCCGGCCGACATCGCCGGGGAGCACCTGGGAACCGAAGAACACGAGCAGGCTCAGCAGCACCAGCGTGATCAGCCCCAGCGCGAGCCGCTTGCCGACGAACCGCCCCATCAGACCAGCCCCGCCCGGCTCAGGTCGACCTGGCCCATCGCGGTCGAGTACTCGCCCGAGACCTTGTTGTGGGCTCCGGTCAGGAAGTAATAGAAGTACGGGATGATCAGCGGCGTCTCGTCGAGCAGCAGCTCCTGGATCTGTCGCGCGTAACGCCGCTGAGACTGCAGGTCGAGCGCGGCGATGTAGCCGGCCACGAGCTTGTCGTATTCGGCGCTGCGGAAGTGAGCGGCATTCCACGATCCCTTCTTGGTCAGCGTCGCCTTCAGCGTAACGTTGGGGACGCCGCGGTGACCGTAGTCGGTGATTCCGATCACCGAGTCGAGCCACGGTGAGGTTCCGAACGTGGAGCTTCCGTAATACGTGCCCAGGTCGCTGATCGTGATGCTGAGCTTGATCCCGGCCACCGCGACGTTGTCCTGCAGCACCTGCGCCAGGTCGGGGAGCTCGAAGTCGTTGGAGGTGTTGACCGGGACCGAGAAGCCGTTGGGGTGCCCGGCGGCTTGTAGCAGCTGCTTGGCCTTGGTCACGTCGCGCTGGCGCTGGGCGACCGACTTCACCGTGGACGGGTAGATCGGCGCGAACGGGCTGTCGTTTCCGTAGTCGGACTTGGTCGCCAGCAGCCCCTGCACCATCCCGCGGCGGTCGGCGAGCAGCGCCATCGCCTGGCGTACTCGCTTGTCGGTGAACGGCTCCTTATCGCAGCGCAGGTGGATCTCGCGGTAGGCCGCCGAGTGAAACTGCGTGGTGCGGACCGATGGGTCGGTGAGCAGCGCGCGGCCGCCCGACACCGAGAAGTGCGGCAGCACGTCGACCTGGTTGCCCTGCAGCCCGAGCACCGCCGCCTGCTCCTGGGCGTAGAACTTCAGTTCGGAGGTGTCGGCCACCGTCTTCGGGCCCCAGTAGTACGGGTTGCGCACGTAGGTGACGCCGACCTCCGGGGTGAAGCTCTTCATCTTCCACGGGCCGGTGGCGATGAATGTCTTCTGCCAGTTCCCGTCGTAGCTACGCGGGAATGATGATCGCGTTGTAGTTGTCGGAGCTGACGATGTGCGGGAAGTTGCCGTTGGGCGCGTCGAGCTTGAAGCGCACGGTCTGGCCGTCGAGGGCCTCGGTGTTGCCCTTCGACAGCACCCCGGCGAACGTCGACAGGGCGTTGGACCCGACCTTCGGATCGGCGAGGCGGTTGAACGTCTCCGCCACGTCCTGTGTGGTCATCCGGGTGCCGTCGTCGAACTTCACCCCCTGGCGGATCTTGAACGTCCACACGCTGCCGTCTTGGTTGGGCTTCCAGCTGGTGGCGATCTGCGGATGCAACGTCAGGTTGCGGTCCGAGAACACCAGGAACTGGCCGTTCATCCCGAGCACCGCGAGCCCGCCCTCGTCGGAGATCTTGACCGGGTCGATCGCCGCCGCCGGGGACACGATTCCCGCCCGGATCGTCCCTCCCGGCTTTGGGGCCTGGGTCTGGGGAGGCGACACCTTGGTCACGTCGGGTCGAGCGCACCCGGCGATCACGACCCCGAGGGCTGATAGCGACATGCCGAGCGCAGTTCCGCGGCGCATGAACTCCCGGCGGCCGATCCGCTCGGCGCGCAACTCGTCGATCAGGTGATTTTCGACCTCCCCAACCGACCTGCGGACCGCTTCGGCCTGCTCGTTGGGGCTCAAACCCGCCAAGGGATCAGACCGCCTCCGGTTGCCTCATAGCCAACAGACGTTGCGGTCCCGCGCACTTGCGGAGTCTACCCGGGATCCCGGATACCCGCAACTCAAGATTCCGCACCATGCAACATCTCGTTACGGCCCAATCGGTTGCTGTATAACCATCAAGGGTTGGCAATACGATTCTCAGGAGCGTTGAGATGAGCGATCACGGCGCGAGACCAGGTCTGCTGGCGAAGCTCGACGAGGGACCAGTCGTGTGCGCCGAGGGCTATCTGTTCGAGTTCGAGCGGCGCGGATATCTGCAGGCTGGGGCGTTCGTCCCGGAGATCGTGCTCGAACACCCCGAGCTGGTTCGCGGACTGCACGAGGAGTTCGTCCACGCCGGCTCCGACGTGGTGCTCGCGTTCACGTACTACGGGCATCGGGAGAAGCTCCGGATCATCGGCAAGGAGGACCTGCTGGAGCCGCTCAACCGTGATGCGATCACGCTCGCCGTCGACGTCGCCCGGCAGACCGGCACGCTCGCGGCCGGCGATCTGTGCAACACCAACGCGTACTCGCGCGACCGCGAGTCGCGGCGAGGCCGTCCGCGCGATGTTCGAGGAACAGGTCGGCTGGATTGCCGAGGGTGGCGTCGACTACGTCGTCGGCGAGACGTTCTCGTGGGGCGAGGAGTCGCTGCTCGCGTTGGAAGCGATCCAGGCCGCGGGGCTGCCGTCGGTGGTGATGCTGACGATCCACTCCGACGGCCACACCCGGGAGGGATGGACGCCCGAGGAGGCGTGCCGGCGGATCGCCGATGCCGGCGCCGACGTGGTCGGGCTCAACTGTGCGCGCGGCCCGGCGACGATGCTGCCGCTGATCGAGCGGATCCGCCGCACCGTCGACGGCCATATTGCGGCTCTCCCCGTCCCGTACCGCACGACCGCCGAGCAACCGAGCTTCCAGTCGCTGCGCGACCCCGGCTGTGACTGCCTCCCGGGCGACCGGCCGTTCCCGACCGCGCTGGATCCGTTCACGTGTAACCGCTATGAGATCGCCGAGTTCACCCGTTCTGCATACGCAATGGGTGTCAACTACCTTGGCGTCTGCTGCGGTGCGGGCGCGCATCACATCCGGAGCATGGTCGAGGCGTTGGGTCGTACGGCACCGGCCAGCCGCTACAGCCCGGACATGTCAAAGCATGTGTACCTGGGCACCGACGAGCAGCTCCTGGACCACAACCGCGAGTACGCGAAGAACCTGTGAGGTCCGGGTGACCTCGGTTCAGAGGTCCCCGCCCTCGTCGATCAGCCGGGTGAGCTCTCGGCGCAGCAGCGCCAGTCTTGCGTCGCGGGTCAACGGCAGGCGTCGCCGGCGCTCGCGGACCTTCGCGGTGTCGATCGGGTCGCTGACGATCACGCACTCGGAGTCCTCGGGGCACTCACAGACGAGCTGGCCGCAGGGGTCGACCACGTGCGATCCGCCCCAGAAGCTCAGGCCATGCTCGTCGCCCACGCGGTTGACGAATACCACGTAGCACTCGAACAGCCGCGCGTACAGCGAAGTGATGTCGCGCCAGTAACTGCGCACGTCGAGCTGGTCGGTATCGCTGCGGGCGCTGTCGGCTGGAATCAGCAGCACCTCGGCGCCGTCCTGACAGGCGACGAACGCCAGCGCCGGCTGCCACGCGTCGTTACAGATCAGCAGCGCCATCCGGCCCAGCCCGGTGTCGAACGCGCGCATCGCCGTGCCCGCGCTGAAGTGCTTGCGCTCCTCGAATCCGCCGTACGTGGGCAGATACAGCTTGCGATGCAGATGCCCGAGGACGCCGTCCTCGAAATACCCCGCGCCGTTATAGATGCGCCCGCCCCGTGCCAGCTCGGGGAAGCCGAGCACCACCGCGCCGCAGTCCGCGGTCCGCGCCAGCTCAGCCAGCTGCGGATCCTGTGCCGGCAGCGACACGTCCCGGTCGGTGGCCCCGATCGCGTACCCGCTCAGATGCAGCTCGGGGAACACGACCAGGTCGGCCCCGCCCGAGATCGCCTGTTCGATCGCATCGCCGGCGCGGCGAAGGTTTTGGTCGATGTCTCCGAGCGCGCTGTCGACCTGGGCGAGAGCGACCCGCAACGCTCAGCCCGGAACACCCTGGTGATTGCGCGGGCCCGGCATCGATGGCACGCTACCAACGATGGTTGTGCAGAGAGCATCGAGCTTGAAGCGCGGCGTCGAGATCCTGCTGGCGCTGGGAAGCGACGAGGCGATCGCGCAGGACGGCCTCGGGGTGGTGCGGATCGCGCAGCTCGTCGGCCAGGAGAAAAGCCAGGTGTCGCGGGCGCTCGCCGCGCTCGCCGAGAGCGGCCTGATCGACCGTGATCCAGACACCCGTGCCTACCGTCTGGGCTGGCGCCTGTTCGCGCTGGCCGCTCGCTCGGGCCTGCCGCGGTTGACCGCGGTCGCCCCCGGGGTGCTGGTCGGGCTTGTGGCCGAGTTCGACGAGACCACGCACCTGTCCGTGCTCCGCGGCGACCAGGTCTTGACGGTGTTGTCGGAGGGGCCGTCGTCGACGATCCGGGCCAGCGGCTGGTCGGGGCGGACCGTTCCGGTCTGCTGCACCTCCTCGGGCCGCGCGCTGCTCCTCGACCACGACCTCCCCGAGCTCGAGGCGTTGCTCGGCGACGGGCGGTTCCCCAAGCTCGGGCCCAAGGCGCCGCGCGATGCCAAGGCACTTCACCGCCGGATCCGCACGGCGCGCAAGCAGGGCTACGCGCTCGTCGACGAGGAGTTCGAGCCCGGCCTGGTCGCCGCGGCTGCGCCGATCCGCGACTTTTCGGGCCGGATCATCGCCGCGGTCAACATGTCCGGGCCCAAGTTCCGGTTGGGGCCGCGCCTGACGGCCGCCGGAGAGGCCGTCCGGGCGGCGGCGGATCAGCTGTCGCAGTAGCGCCGGTAGGATCCGGGTCACTGTACGAACCCGATGAGGTTGGTTGGCTATGGCGTTCCTGGACACCGCAGCATCCGTGCCGGGGCTGGTTCTCGATCAAGCCGAGCTCGATCGGTTGGCAGCAGGGGCGCCTCCGCTCAGTCCCGAGGAAAGCATGCGGCGGGCCGAGCGAGCCGCGACGACACTGGATCTATCGATGCTCGACCGGGCCAGTGCCGGTGACGCGCTGCTGCTGTGGCGCAGTGAGGCCTCTGAAGCGTGGCTGAACCTATGGTGGAGACCCCGTGACACCGGCTATCACGACCACGACGGTTCGTGCGTCGGGGTGTACGTCATCGAGGGCGTCGCACGCAACGAATCGCTGGTGATCGGCCGTGCTCGCGAGGTCCGCGAGTACAAGCCAGGCGACCGGTTCGCGTTGCCGGGAACGGGGATCCACCGGATGGAGCACGAGCCGGGAGCGATCACCGTGCATGTCTACTCGCCGCCGATTCGCTCGATTGGCGAATATGAGCTCGATGGCGGCGAACTGCGGCGTCGGGCCGTGGCGCCGGACGAGCCATCGGGCGCAAGCCCGCGTTTGCTCGCGGCGCTCGAGGCGCCGGTCAGCTCCGAGACGTGAACGGCCCGCTGGGATGCGGGCCGTCCAGGTTACGCGCGTCTGCTAGATCGTCTGAACGTTCGCTGCGGCCGGGCCCTTGGGGCCCTGCTCAGCGTCGTAGGAGACCTTCGCGCCTTCGGCCAGCGACTTGAAGCCGCTGCCGGCGATCGCCGAGTGATGGACGAACAGGTCCTTGCCCTGATCGTCGGGCGTGATGAACCCGTAGCCCTTCTCGTCGCTGAACCACTTCACCGTTCCAGTTGCCATCTGTTCCCTCCCGGGAGATTGTGTGCTGCGAAACGCGGGAGGTGCTGGAAGGCAACCGCTACGAACGCTGGCACTACTTTCTTCGGACCGACCGGCCCGACCTATGTGCGCCAGCTTAGCTGTCTACGGCACCTTCGCGCTGTGAGGGTGCGGACTAGCCCGACTCCTCGACGTCCATCCGGACGACCAGCCCGTCTCGGAACGTGTAGGCGTGGATCACCCGATTGTCGGCGATCGGCTCGCCGTCGAGGCTGCGGACGATCTGGTGGACATCGACGGCGATCCTGCCGTCGGGCCGCTCGGTGATCGCCACCGGCTCGACGCGCGGGTCGATCTCGGCCCACTGTCGCGACCAGTAGTCGCGAACCGCGTCCTTACCGCGCAGCCGGCCTCCTTCCCACGCGTTGGGCCAGTCGACGTCGTCGCTGCAGGCCGCCAGTACGCCCTCGACGTCGCGTGCATTGAAGGCGTCGTACAGAGACTGCAGCTGTCGTTCAGTTTCGGTGATGGTTGACCACCTCGATGTTGTTGCCGTCGGGATCCAGCACGTACGACGCGTAGTAGCCCGGGTGGTTCCTGGACCGCTCCCCCGGTTTGCCGTTGCCGCGATAGCCGGCGGCGGTCTCCTCGTCGAAGAAGCGGCGGATCGCGTCGTCAGACCCCGGGAACGCGACGTGGAGATTGGTCGTCGGGGGTCCGGCGACCAGCGAGAACGAGACGTCGGGATCAGATCCGCCGAACCGGATCCGCCCCTCCTCCTCGCTCTGCACCCGGAAGCCGGCCGACATTCCGGCCAGCTCGTAGAAGCGCTTGGACGTCGTCAGGTCGGCCACGTGGATCCACAGGTGATCGATGATCTGCTCGCGGTGGCGGTGGCGCGCGTCGTAGTGGACGGCCTCGATGCTGTTCTGACTCGGGTCGCGGACGAACGCCGCGTAGTAGTCCGGGCGGTACTGCGGGCGCAGACCCGGGGGTCCGTCGTCGCCGAACCCGGCGGCGACTCCAGCCCGCCAGAACGCATCGACCTGGTCGCGCGAGGGGGCGGCGAAGGCGATGTGCAGCCCATGTGTCGCGGGGTGCTCGTCGCTCTGCTGGGCGATCATGAAGTCCTGCCACTCGGTGAACGCCTTGGTCCGGTAGCTGGTGTCGATCCCCAGCGGCTCGAGCACCGACTCGTAGAAGCGCTCGGACGCCTCGCGGTCGGGGACGCGGATCGTCACGTGATCGAACATCTCGGGTCGGAAACCTAGTGCACCCGATTGACGCGCCGCCGCCGCCCCTGCGGCTGTGGTGCAATGCCCGGCGATGAACATCTCGGACGCCAAGAGCCTGTGGCACCCCGCGGGCGTGTACTGCAACACCGCCAGCTACGGGCTGCCGCCCCAACCGGCGTGGGATGCGCTGCAGACCGCGCTGGACGAGTGGCACGGCGGGCGCACCAGCTGGGAGCACTGGGGCGCGGCCACCGAGGGCTCGCGGGCCGCTTTCGCCCGGCTCGTGGGTGTCGACGTCGACAAGGTGGCCGTCGGCTCGACCGTGTCGGAGCTGATCGGCTCGGTGGTGACGGGGCTGCCCGATGGCGCGCGCGTGATCGTCCCCGACATCGAGTTCACCTCGACGCTGTTCCCGCTGCTGGTCCAGCGGCGGCTCGACGTGTGCACGGTCCCCACCGACCGGTTCTCAGACGCGATCGACGCCGGCGTCGACGCGGTCGCGTTCAGCGCGGTGCAGATGAGCACCGGCGAGGTGGCCGACCTCGATGGAATCCTCGCCGCCGCGGCGGCCACCGGCGCGATCACGATCTGCGACGCAACCCAGGGGATCGGATGGCTGCCGCTCGACGCCGGCCGGTTCGACGCGGTCGCGTGCACGGCCTACAAGTGGCTGATGTCGCCGCGAGGGACCGCGTTCATCACGGTGTCTGACCGGCTGCTCGAGCGCGTGGTGCCCCACAGCGCCGGCTGGTACGCCGGCGAGGATGTTCACGCCAGCTACTTCGGACCCCCGCTCCGACTGGCCTCCTCGGCGCGGCGGCTGGACGTATCCCCTGCCTGGTTTTCGTGGGTGGGAACGCTGCCGGCACTGGAGCTGATCGAGCAGCTCGGCGTCCGGCAGATCAACGCACACAACCTGGACCTGGCCAACCGCTTCCGCGCCGGCGTCGGGTTGGAGCGCAGCGACAGCGCGATCGTGACCGCCGACCTGCCGGGCGCCGATGAGCGCCTCGCCCGCGCCGGGATCATCGCTGCCGTCCGCGGCGGCCGGCTGCGGACGTCCTGGCACGTATACAACGACGAGCACGACGTCGACCGCGTGCTCGACGTCGTCAGTGGCTGACGCCGTAGCCCGCGATCAGCGATCAGCGATCGCTGCCAACGCGGCGACGCCTTCGCGCCTCACCTTCGCCAGGCGCTGAGCCACAGGCGCAGCTCGAGCACGCGAGCGCCAGCTCGGTTTGTCACCGAGAAGCATTCGACACCGGCGGGCGGCCGGGCGAGCTCACGCTCGATCACGGCGGCGGAGGCGGGGCCTCCAGAACCGCGCGCCAGCCAGTCGTCGAAATCGAGCTCGAGCGGAACGATCTGTTCCTGCTCGAGCGTCAAGCCTGCGCGCTCACCCAGATCGCGAAGGCGCTCCGGCGTGAGGCAGATCCAATGGGAGGGGTCGCGCAGACGCTCGAGCTCCTGTGACCACGCGACCGCATCTGCACCTCGGTCGGCGACGTGATCGGCGACCACGATCCGGCCGCCGGGCGCAACCACCCGGGCGAGCTGCTCGAACACCCGTCCGGGCGCCGGAATGTGATGGATCGAGAATCTCGTGATCGCGCCGTCGAAGCTCGCGTCCTCGAGCTCGAGGTCGGTGGCGTCACCGAGCGTGAACGTGGCGTTGACGAGGCCGGCATCCGCGGCGTTGGCCCGGGCCTTGTCGATCATCGCCGGGGTCATGTCGACACCCTCGATTTCGCCGACCAGCGGGGCGAGCCGCAGGCCGATGATCGCGGGACCGCAGGCCACCTCCAGCCACCGCTGGCTGCGATCGGGGTCCGCGAGCGCCACCAGCCGGTCGAGGATCTCCTCCGACCGGGCGGTCGCGCTGTCGTTGAACGTGTCGGCCTGCTGGGTGAACTCGGCGACGATGTCGGCGTCGTGCATACCCGCGGTCAGCCGCGCCGGCGCGGGCCATGGGTCAGCCGCCTCGGGAGCGGCAGCGGCGACAGCTTGTCGGCGGCCTCTCCGAACAGGATCCTCGGCTCCAGCCTCGCGACCAGGTCCTCGAGCTCCTGGCTCTCGGCCTCGGACAGGTTGCGGCGGCGTCCGCGGGCGATCCGGACCAGCTCGATCAGCCGACGGCGCTCCTCGCGGGTGAGCAGCATCATGTGATCGCGGGCGATCATCGCCACCTCGGCGGCGGCCAGCAGCTTCAGCACTGGGACCCGGCGAAGCCCGGGGACCTTGTTGACCGATCGGACGACCGTCTTCGTGACGAATCCGTTTGCCATGCAACTGAGTGTAGGAGGCGGGCCGTGCGGCGCGGACCGAGATCCCGCGGGCCGGCGGGGACCACTCATCGGACCAGGCCGTGCAGAACGCGACAAACCCGCGCCGGTAGCGGGGGCTTGCCGTCCGGTGCACAGCATATGGCGCACAGCACGGCAAGCCTCGCCGATCGCGGCAGATGTGTCGCGATATGCACGGCTTGCGCGTCCGGCAATCAAGCAGCTAGTGACGCAGCGCTCGGACCACCCGGGCGTGTTCGCGCATCGTCTCGAGCTCGTCCGTGCCGGGCTGCCGACCGAACCCGCAGTACATCGCCACACCGAACTCGGGCAGGTATCTGGACGCGGTCGTGGCGCGGCGCCGGAGCCCCGTGAGGCCGTCAACCGGCAGCACGATCCCGAGGTACACCCAGGTGTCGCCGAGCTCGAGATCTGCCAGCGGCTCGAAGAAGCGATCCTCCTCGCTGCGCAGGTAGCGCGGCCCCGCGAGGTGCAGCCAGTCGACGCTCCGTCCCGAGTTGGCGATCGCATGGTTGGCCATCGAAACCAGCAGGCCCATGTCTCGCGCCTCGAACATCGGCCACTCCGGAAACGTGCCGTAGCAGAGGTGGTAGCCGACCGCCACCGGCTCGGGGATCTGACGGGTGAGGCGGCCGACGGGCCCGGCGAACCGTTCCCAGGCGCCGTCCGGGGTCCACGCCAGCACGCCCTCGAGGTCGAGCACTTCGTAGGCGAGATCCCATTGCAGCGCCAGGTCCTCCGCCGGGATCGCCTCCAGCAGCCGCGCGAGCTCACGAGCGAACAGGTCCTCAATCGCGCGCTCGGCCACCGGGTAATCGCCGGCGAAGTCGGCCTTGAACGCGTTGAGCGCGCTCGATGGGAACGGGAGCCCGAGCTGGAAGCGCAGGCCCTCGGGGATCACGCCCTCGCCGCGCAAGCCGCGGAACACCCGGTAGGACGCGATCGCGTCGTCGATCCTCGGCCAGCTGTCCCAGTGCAGCTCGCTGACGCCGTCGCGGATCTTGAACACCGGTGTCTCGTACGCGTGGCGCGGGATCCCGGTGGGCGACTCGGTCTCGGAGACGGTCGCGACGTCGGGGTTGGGGCGCACCAGCTGCTCGCGCTCATATCCGACCCACGCTCGGCGCGGCCCGGTCTCGCCGTCGGGGAGCGCGAACACGAGATCGCCGAACAGCTCTCCGCCGGCGCGCAACGCGGACTCGGTTGAGCCGGCCGGCAGGCTGCCGACCAGCAGCAGCTCACTCTTGGCCCGCCACGCTCGCTCTGGCATGCGGGCGAGTGTCCCACACAGCCAGGGCCGTCAGGCGGCCCGCTCCACCGAGTACGCCGTCGCCGGGAGCTTGTGCACAAACCGGCGCCTGGCGTCGTGGTAGCTGAGGTCAGGTCCGAAGAAGCACTGGTGAGAGCGCTCGAGCTCCTCGCGCCGGTAATCAGCCAGCGGCCGGACCAACTCGTCGTGGGCGCGGCGGGCGCGCTTGCAGTCCAGCAACCGCTCAAACCCGCGGGCGCCGGCGATCCGCTCCGCGAACGTCCGGACGCCCGCCTCGAACTCGTGGAGGTTGGAACCGAAGCTCGCGTCCAGGAGCCCGATCCCGACCGCCTGGTGGGCACCGATCGCCTCGTACGGCGGCCCGGTGAGACGAGCGGTCATCTCGGCGCCGACCCTCCGGGGCAGCAGGTAGGTCCAGTACTCGGAGCCGTACAGCCCGCCCATGTGCCCGTAGTACGGGTTGAGCACGACGTCCTCGCGAGCGACCACGTGATCGGCGGCGAGCGCCAGCGGCACGCCGCCCGCGCCCGCATCGCCCGCGAGCGCCGACACCACCACGTGGGACCCGGTCTCGATGATCTCCCGTGTCAGATCGTCGATCGCGGTCAGGTTCCGCCAGGACTCCGACGCCGGGTCTGGGGCAGCCTCGATCACGTTCAGGTGGATCCCGTTCGAGAAGCAGTCGGTCCCACCCATCAGCACGATTACCTTCGTCTGGGGTCGCGATCGAGCCTCGAGATAGGCCTCGCGCAGGCGGACGCACTGATCGGTGCTCATCGCGCCGTTATAGAAGTCAAACCGGAGATAGCCGACCTCGCCACGCTCGTCGTAGGAGATCTCGCGATACGTGTGATCGGATGGCAGCTGTGCGCGCGCCGCGGCCGCAACCTCCGGGGCGTCGAGCTCGACGCCGGCGAGCTCCAGCGCCCGGACGGCGGGGAGCTTGAAGTGCGGATCCTGACCGTCGTCCGCATCCGCCTGGCGCAGGTGCGTGATCCACACGGCACCGTCGACGGTCGCGCGACAGATCGCTCCCGTTCGCTGGGCGACGATCTCGCCGGGCTCGCCCGTCAGGGCTCGCTCGTGGTGTGCGCCATAGAGGTGAAACCGCACGCCGCCGATCTCGTCGATCACTCCGGGATGACCGTCGGCGGCGCGGATCTTGCGCGCGACCACCTCGGAGCTGTCCTGGGTCCAGTCGACTGCGCGCACGTCCTGGCGCATCAACGGACGTGGCTGGCCGGTCTGCGGATCGCTGTGCGCCTCGGGCACGGCCTGACCGCGGCCCGCGGCGATCACCCCGACGGCCTCGAGCAGCGCGTCGATCGCGGCGCGGCGGACCTCGTGCCGGTAGATGCTGCTCTTGCCGGCCTGACGCATCGAAAATCCCCGTGTCGCCCACACCGAGCCGGCATCGAGCACGCCGTTGGCCTCGAGCACGGTCACTCCCCACTCGCTCATCGCGAGCTCGATCGCCCAGTCCAGCGACGACGGACCGCGGTCACCGACCGGTCCCGGGTGCACGATCAGGCAACGATGGCGCGACCACACCGACTCGGGGATCAGCCGTTTCAGGAACGGGCACACGATCAGGTCGGGGGGATCGACGGCGACGGCGGCTTCCATCTCGGCGGCCCCGTCGACGACCTCGACCCGGACCTCATGCCCGAGTTCGGTGAGGGCGATCTCGGCTCGCTGGCTGAGGCCGTTGTGGGCAGTGACCAGGAACAGGATTCGCAGCGATCGCAGCTGTGACGCGAACGGGCTCATCACTGGTTCGGGATCAGCCCGAGCTGCTCGAGCATTTCCAGGCGGTCGAGCATCATGCTCACCGAGACGTTCTTGCCGTCGCGGTGGCGCATCACCCGCACGTAGTGCAGCGACACCGCGCGACCCGTGTGCGCGACGCCGTCATGCGTCCCGGTGAGCGTTCCCTCCTCCACCGCGACGTCGTCGGAGACGTGAACGTCGCGGACGTCGAGGCGGGCATCGGGAAACGCCTCGAACAGGTTGCGGTGAAAACGGATGCAGTCGTCCTTACCCTCACCCCAGACGCCGCCCGGCGCCTGGAACACGACGTCGTCGGCGAGCGAGTCGGCGAACCGCTCGAAATCACGCGCGTTGAACGCATCGGTCCCCGTATCGAAAGCAAGCTGGTTGGCGGTCGCCATCGGATCCCCCTTGTAGTGCCCCGGCTCCTAGGGATCACGGTGACCGATCCGGGCTCGGACGGCTGTGATATTTGACGCAGCGCCGATTGCGCCGGCGGTTTGGCTCAGCCGGCGACGCGGTCGACGAAGTCGGCGGTGATGCCCAGGACCTCGTCGCGGTTGGTCTCGTTGAAGACCTCGTGCCGGGCGCCGGAGAAGATGTGGGTTTCGAGCTCATCGAGCCCGAGCGCCTCGATCCCCGCGCGCGTCTCGGTGATCGGCACCAGTTCGTCGTCCTCGCCGTGCAGCCACAGGACGGGCAGCGAGCCCAGCTTCGGGCCCGAGCCGATCGCGTTGAGCTCGGCGTCGATCGCCTTCACGGTCGGGCGTTTGAACGGGCCGTGCCACACCAGCTCGTCCTCGCTGTAGACGTCGCCGACCTGCGGGTCGCGCGACAGCGTCGAGACGTCGAGCGGGTCATCTGGGATCTCGTCGAGCTCGAGCAGATCGGTGACCGCGGTCCAGGTCCCGAGGACGGGGCCGGACAGCACGAGCCCGGCGAGCTCGTCGCCGTGCAGCTGCGCGTACCGGGCGCCGATCATCCCGCCCATCGAGTGGCCGACGAGCACCAGCGCCAGCCCGGAGTGTCGCTGCTTGATCCGGGTGACAACCGAGTGCAGGTCGTCGACGACCAGGTCGTAATCGTCGATCAGAACCCGCTCGCCGCCCGAGCGGCCGTGCCCGACGTGATCTGGCCCGGCGACGATCGCCCCCCGGGCGGTCAGGAACTCGGCGACGTACTCGTAGCGGCCCAGGTGCTCCCCGTAACCGTGGGCGAGTACGACGATGTGGCGAGCCTCCGGATTCGGCCACACGTATATCGCGATCTGTTCGCGGCCACCGGCGAACGTCTCGACATCCACGAACGTGTGTCTACCCGGCCGAGACGACTCCCACCACGTGTCCCCCCGGGTCGGTCATCAGGCCGATCTCCGGACCGCCCGGGACCTGATCGGGGCCCATCAGCCGGCGACCGCCGAGCGACTCCGCCTGGGCGAGTGTCGCCTCGACGTCCGCGACCTCTACGTAGAAGGTGACGTGACCGTCATAGCCCTCCGGCACACCACCCACGCCGCCGCCGATGCCGATCCCAGCGGGGTTGGTGTAGCGCTCGATCACCGTGTAGTCGGTCGGGCCTACCGGACTGCCGAACTCCCAACCGAACAGCTCCGCGTAGTACCCGCGGAGCTTGTCCGGGTCCTTGCCGATCACCTCGAAATGGACAACGGGTTGTCCCATCGCGTCTCTCCTCGCTAGTGGTGCGCCTCGCCCGCGAAGCTGAGCTTACGCCGCGGCGTCAACCGGCCAGTCGCCGCCCGACACGCGCCCGAGCGCGAGCGACAGCGAGTGCGTGCCCTTCTCCCCGAGGCCCTGCCCCTGGGCGGCGATGTACAGCTCCTCGGCAAGCGCCGTTCCGGGCAGCGATAGCTTCATTCGCCGCGCCTCGGCCAGCGCGATCCCGAGATCCTTGACGAAGTGGTCGACCTTGAAGCCGGGCTCGAGGTCGCCGCGAAGGATCCGGGGTCCGTAGTTGGACAGCGACCACGAGCCCGCGGCACCGCCCTTGATCGTCTCGATCGTCTGCTCGAGGTCCAGTCCGGCGCGGTGGGCATACAGGAGCGCCTCGCACATCGCGATCATCCCGGCGGCGATCGCGATCTGGTTGACCATCTTGGTGTGCTGTCCGGAGCCGGCATCGCCCATCAGCGTGCTGTTGCCCATCGCCGCGAACAACGGCTGCGCCTTCGCATAGGCATCCTGGGAGCCGCCGACCATGATCACCAGCGCGGCGTTGCGGGCGCCGACGTCGCCGCCTGAGACCGGGGCGTCGAGCGAGTCCAGCCGGTTGGCGACTGCCGCCTCGTGGATCTCGACGGCCAGCGCCGGCTCGCTCGTGGTCATGTCAACCAGCAGCGATCCAGGCTCCATCACGCCGAGGATCCCGTGTTCGCCGAGGGCGGTCTCGCGCACGTCGGTTGGATAACCCAGCATCAGGAACACGACCTCGGAACCGCGGGCGACGTCGGACGGCGAATCGCACCACTTCGCTCCCTTGTCGATCACCGCGGACGCGCGCTCGCGCGTGCGGTTGAACACCGACACTTCGTGGCCGGCATCGACGAGATGCCCAGCCATCGACGAGCCCATCACGCCGGTCCCGATCCAGCCGATCGCGGTCACGGCGGGCAGGCTATATCACAGCTCCGCGAGCCGCCGGCTGAGGAACCGGCGCTCGAGCTCAGAAGCCGTCAACTCGAGCGCCCGCTCGTAGGCCAGCCGAGCTTCCGCGACGCGCCCGAGGCGGCGCAGGAGCTCGGCCCGGGTCGAGTGCAGGTACGGATAGGTGTCGAGCTCCAGACCGTCGACCAGCTCCAGCGCGCGCTCGGGCGAGCCCGCCTCGGCAAGCGCCACCGCGCGATTGAGCTCGACCACCGGCGAGCCGGTGAGCTCGGACAGCTGGGCGTAGAGCGCGGCCACCTGCGGCCAGTCGATCGGCGCCTGCGCCTGCAGCGAGGCGATCGCCGCCTGGAGCACGTAGGGCCCGCGCCCGCGGAGCGCGATTGCCCGATCGAGCTGCTCCCGTCCCTGACCCAGCTCGGCCTGGTCCCAGAGCGTGCGGTCCTGATCGGCGAGCAGGACCAGGTCACCGCCTGCAAACCGAGCGCGTCGCCGCGCGTGGTGGAGCATCATCAGTGCCATCAGCCCGTGGACCTCGGGCTCGTCGGGCATCAGGCTCGACAGCACCCGGCCCAGCCGGATCGCCTCGGCGGCGAGGTCCACGCGCCCGCCATAGCCCTCGTTGTAGATCAGATAGATGACCGCCAGCACGGCCTGCAGACGGTCGGGAAGCAGATGTTCGGCCGGGACCGCGAACGGGATCCCGGTCGCCTTGATCTTCGCCCTGGCCCGCGAGAGACGACGCTTCATCGTCTCCTCGGGCACCAGGAACGCGCGAGCGATCTGCTCGGTGGACAGGCCGCCGAGTGCCCTCAGCGTCAGCGCCACCTGAGTCTCGGTCGATAGCGCTGGGTGACAGCAGGTGAAGATCAGCTCGAGCCGCTCGTCTTTGATCACAGCGTCATCCGTCTCGTCCTCGGCCACCTCGGGCACCTCCAGCGCCGACAGCTTGGAGGCGAGCGTGCGCTGACGGCGGATCCGGTCGATCGCTCGGTTACGCGCGGTGGTGACGAGCCAGGCACCGGGGTTCTCGGGAGCTCCGTCGCGCGGCCAGCGCTCGGCCGCGATCGCGAACGCGTCCTGGGCGGCCTCCTCGGCGAGCTCGAAGTCGCCGAGAAGGCCGATCAGGTGCGCGAGGACGCGCCCCCACTCATCCCGGAATACCTGCTCGATCAGCGCCGGGCCTCCGACTCTCAGGGCGCAGCGAGCTACCGATCGACCAGCGGGCGTACCTCCACCGCGCCGCCGCGATGCGCCGCGGGGATCCGCGCGGCAAGCTCGAGCGCCTCGTCGAGGTCGCCGGCCTCGAACACGTAGTAGCCGCCGAACACCTCCTTGGTGTCGGCGAACGGCCCGTCGGTGGTGAGCGCACTGCCGTTCTGGACCCGGACGGTGGTGGCGGTCTGGATCGGCTGCAGCTGCGCTCCGCCGATGCAGCGCGAGTCCTCCGACAGCGCCATGTACTCGGCGTAGATCGCCTTGTACTCGTCCTCGCCGACCCCGTCCATCGAGCCCGGCTTCTCGTAGATCAACAGCGCGTATTTCATCGTGACCTCCAGGAGGGGAAAACGGTTGTCAGCCGATCGACGAACGAGTCCGAGGTCAGGGGACACTCCCGCTCGAATTCTTCGCCAGCGCCTCGAAGTTCTCATACAGCCGAGGTTCTCCGAAGCGCTCGCGCACGCTCAGCGCCGCGGGCTCGACCCGCGACCACAGACCCTCCACCCACAGCCAGTCGGTTACCAGCTCCGCGCTCAGCAGGTCTCGCTTGGTCAGCGTCGCGATCGTCTCGCCGAACATCAGGATCGTCCGTACCGCCTCGTGTTCGATCGCGTCCGCCGTGTGGGGATCGAAATCGTCGGAGAACAGCTCGGGCATCGCGTCCTGGATGCCCAGCGTCGTACCCCACTGGACGATCTGCATCAGCAGCTGGGCGTCTTCACGAGTGGGGGAAGCCATCGGTCTGTCTCCTCCGTGGGCGGTGCATGGACTGTGCGGGCCCCTCCGTGCCGCGAGTCGATACGCAAGATACCTGCGCGGGCGGCCCCGGCGGCTCTCTAGACTTTTTCGCAGTGCATGTCCTTGTCCCCAAGGCAGTGCGCGTCGTCAGGTTGTTTGCGGTGATCGCGGCGGTCCTGGGCGCTGGTGCCGCAGTGACCGCTTGCGGGTCACACTCGTCATCTTCCTCGAGCCGGAGTGCGTCGGATACGGGCACCTCGACTGCGAGTGGCTCGGGCTCATCGTCGACCCAGACATCCGCCCGGGCGGCCCGCAAGGGCGTGAGACTCGTCCGGATCGGCAAGTTCGACCAGCCGGTCTACCTGACCGGTCCACCGGGTGACCCGCACCGCGTGTTCGTGGTCGAGAAGCCCGGAAAGATCATCGTCGTCGTCAACGGCCACGCGCGGTCCCGGCCGTTTCTGGACATCAACCAACTCGTGACCTCGACGGGCCAGGAGCAGGGTCTGCTCGGCCTCGCGTTCGCCCCCGACTACGCCCGCAGCGGCCGCTTCTACGTCTCCTACACGATCGACAACAACGACGTTCGCGTGGCCGAGTACCACCGCTCCGGTCACAACCCGGATGTCGCCGACCCTGGCAGCGGCCGAACCGTGATCACGGTCGCCCACCCCTACTCCAACCACAACGGCGGTCAACTCGCGTTCGGCCCCGACGGCGACCTGTACTTCGGGATCGGGGACGGCGGCAGCGAGGGCGACCCGATGAACTTCGGCCAGAACACGTCGGTGCTCGACGGCAAGATCATCCGGATCCAGCCCCGCCCCAACGGCGGCTATTCGATCCCGAAGGGCAATCCGTTCGTGGGTAAGCGGGGCAAGCGACCCGAGATCTGGGCCTACGGGTTCCGCAACCCCTGGCGCTTCTCGTTCGACCGTAAGACCGGCGACCTGATCATCGCCGACGTCGGGCAGAACGACGAGGAGGAGATCGACTTCCAGGCCCGTGGCACCGGAGCCGGCGCCAACTACGGGTGGAGCGTGTGGGAGGGCGACCGCCGCAACAAGCCGGGCAACGCGCCGGGCGCGATCCGCCCGGTGCTGGTGACCCTCCACAGCGCCGGCAACTGCGCGGTCATCGGCGGGTACGTGGTTCGCGATCCGTCGCTGTCGCTGTATGGGCGCTACGTCTACGGGGACCTGTGCAAGCCCGGGATCCGCTCGGTCACGCTGAGCCGCGGTCACGCCTCCGGCGACCGTCCCACCGGTCTGTCGGTCGCCGAGATGTCGTCGTTCGGACAGGACTCGCGCGGTCGCGTGTACGCGATCTCGCTCAACGGACCGGTCTACCGGCTCGCGCCCAGGTAGGCCGACGTGCCGCTGGTGTCTCGAGACACTAGGCGGCGGTGAGCACGAGCGGGCCGCCGTCGGACACGATGATCGTGTGCTCCTCATGGGCCGACGGCGAGCGGTCGGCGGTGCACACCGTCCAGCCGTCGCGCTCGACCAGGAGTCGGGTCCCGCCGCCCGCGACCATCGGCTCGATCGTGATCACCAGGCCGGGCTCGAGCACGTCCGTGGCCTGGGGAGCGGCCCAGTTGAACACCGTCGGATCCTCGTGCATCGCCCGACCGATGCCGTGGCCGGTCAGCTCGCGGAACACCTGGAACCCGTGCTCCTGGGTGGTGCGCTCGACCGCCGCGCCGATGTCGGCCAGGGTGGCCCCGGGCTGCGCCTGGCTGATGCCCGCGGTCAGGGCCGCGCGGGTGGCCTCGACGAGCTTGCGCCGCCGCTCGTCGACGGCGCCGACCGGGACCGTGACCGCCGCGTCGGCGTGATATCCGTCGACCTCCGCGGCGACATCGAGCGAGACCAGCTCGCCCGGCTCGAGCACTCGCTCGCCCGGAACCCCGTGGACGACCTGCTCGTCGACGCTGATGCAGATCGAGCCCGGATAGCCGTAGGTCAGGATCGGACCCGAACGGGCGCCGTGAGATGCGAACACGTCGGCCGCGATCCGGTCCAGCTCGCCGGTGCTGACGCCGGGCGCGACTGCATCCTTGAGCACCTGCAGCGCCAGGGCGACGACGCGCCCGGCGCGGCGCAGACCCTTGAGCTGTTCGGGGGTATCCACGGACATCGCCCGACAGCGTAGCTCGCGGCCATCCGGCTAGGGCCGCTTGAACCGCTCGCGCCGCTTGGCCACGGCGTCGCCTGCGTCGCAGCCGATCAGGTGGTCGTTGACCAGGCCCATTGCCTGCATGAACGCGTACACCGTGGTCGGCCCGACGAAACGCCAGCCACGGCGCTTGAGGTCCTTGGCCAGCGCGGTGGACTCGGGAGACACCGCCAGCTCAGTCAGCCCGGCGCGGTCCAGCCGCTCGGGTCGGCCTTCGGGCTCGAAGCGCCACACGTAGTGGGCGAGTGAACCCTCGGCCTCGACCAGTTCGACGGCGCGCTTGGCGTTATTGATCGTCGCCTCGATCTTCGCCCGGTTGCGGACGATCGACGCGTCGCCCATCAGCCGCTCGACGTCGCGGGAGCGAAACCGCGCGACACGCTCGAAGTCAAAGCCCTTGAACGCGCTGCGGAACGCCTCGCGCTTGCGCAGGATCGTCAGCCACGAGAGCCCGGACTGGAACGCCTCCAGGCACAACTTCTCGAACAGCCGGATGTCATCGTCGACCGGGAACCCCCATTCGGTGTCGTGGTAGGCGCGGTAGTCGGGGGTCGAGGCTCCCCACCAGCAGCGGCCGACGCCGTCGTCGCCGCGCACGATTCCGTCATCGCTCACTGTTCGCCACCTGTCCGCATCGTCGCTCCCCTCGCCCGCGCGAGGCACAACTTGGTGACGTAGTTCATCGCAAATGACCCCCCGTTGTCGTCGATCGCGGCCGCGACCCCGCTCAGCAGCGCCTGCCGGTCGCCGTCAGCGAGCCGCGCGTGATCGCGGCTCAGCGCCAGCAGCTCGAGGTAGCGCTCGGTCGTGTACCGCGAGCGCGACTCGTAGTAGCGGACGACGGGCTCCGTGAGCCCGTCCGCGGAGGCGATCTCCAGGTCCCAATCCTCCCAGCGGTTCGGAGCGATCTCGCTGGCCGGGTGCAGCGGTCCCGGATCGGGGCCGAACTCGGCTGCGGCCGCCGCGTAGACCGCGCGCAGGCGGTGACGCAGCTCGTTGTGATCCCAGCTGGGCCGGCTCCAGAACACCGCCAGCAGCCCGCCGTCGGCCAGCGCCTCGCGCGCGCGCTCGTAGCGGACGTCCGGCGCCACCCAGTGCCACGCCTGGGCCGAGAACACCAGCCCAAATCGCCGGCCGGCCGGTCGCCAGCGCTCGAACGCCGCCCGCTCGACGGTCACATTCGGATGGCTCTCGACGTTGCGGCGGGCGAGCCGGGTCATCGCCGCGCTGGGCTCGAGCGCGTGTACGAGTAGCCCGCGCTCGGCGAACATAACCGTCGCCTTGCCGGTTCCGGCGCCGACCTCGAGCACAGAATCGCCCGGGGCAGCGCTCGCCATCGCGAGCACGTCGTCGACCAGCTGCCCCGGATAGGACGGCCTGACCCGGTCGTAGCGCTCGGCGCTGTCGCCGAATGGCGGCGGGGTCTGCGGTGGCACCCGCGTCAGTCAACCAGCCAGCGTGCAACCATCGAGGGCGCGGATGAAGGAGTACTACGACACGCGAGCCCCGGAGTACGACGAGTGGTACCTGGGCATCGGCAAGTTCGCGCAGCGCGACCGCCCCGGCTGGGAGGACGAGGTCGCCGCGCTCGAGCGCGCGGTCGCGCGGCTGGCGCCCGCGCGCACGCTCGACGTCGCCTGCGGGACCGGGTTTCTCACCCGCCATCTGCGCGGCGAGATCACCGCGCTGGATCAGAGCGAGCGGATGCTCGAGATCGCCGGCGAGCGGGCTCCGCAGGCCACGCTCGTCCAGGGCGACGCGCTCGCGCTGCCGTTCGATGACACGGCGTTCGATCGGGTGTTCACCGGTCATTTCTACGGTCACCTGGAGGGCTCGGACCGCCACCGGTTCATCGACCAGGCTCGGCGGCTCGCCGGCGAGCTGGTGGTGGTCGACTCCGCGCTCCGGCCCGACCACGCGCCCTGCGAACGTCAGCGCCGCGTGCTCAACGACGGCTCCGAGTTCGAGGTCTACAAGCGCTACTTCGACGCCGGCGCGCTCGCCGCCGAGCTCGGCGGCGGGACCGTGCTGCACGCGGGACAGTGGTTCGTGATGGTCAGCTCACCGGCGTGAGGTGCGTTCTCAACGGGCCGTCAGCGCCGGCGCGATCACGCCGGACTCGACCGCTTCCTCGGGCGCCTCGGCGTAGCGCTCGGCCACCTCGGTCAGCACTCGCAGCATCGTCTTGGCGGCAGGTGCCACCCCGGCGCCGCCGACCGTCGCCGCCATGATCTTTCGGGTCGGGCTCTGGGGAGCGAGCTCGCGGACGACGATCCCGAACCTGACCCGTCGCAGCGCCAGCCGCGGGATCAGCGCCACGCCCACACCTGCGGCAACCAGCCCCTGGACGGTCTCGTAGTCGTCGCTCTCGAACGTCACGTTGGGCTCGAAACCCGCCGCGAGGCAGGACCTGACCACATGCCGGGCGCAGGGGCTCGAGGCCGACGTCTGCACCCAGTCTTGGTCGCGCAGATCGGCCAGCGTCAGCTCGGCCTGGTCGGCCAACGGATGCGCCGCGGGCAGCGCCACGTGCATCGGGTCATCGAACAGGCTGACGGTGCGCACGCCCGCGGTCGGCCGCTCGCGCACGCCCGGGAACCCGAACAGCAGCGCCAGGTCGAACTCCCCTGCCCGTAGCCGCGGCGCGATCTCCTCGGGCTCGCCCTCGGCGAGCGTCAGCGTCACGTCGGGATGACGCTCGCGGAACGTCGCGATCGCGAGCGGCATCAGCGTCGCTCCGGCCGACGGGAACGACGCCATCCGCAAACGCCCGGTGCGGACGCCCAGCACCGCGGCGAGCTCGGTCTCGGCCGCCTCGATCTGGGCGAAGATCGTCTCGGCGTGTTCGACCAGCGTCGAGCCGGCGGCGGTCGGACGGACCCCCGAGCGGTCCCGCACGACCAGCTTCGTGCCGGTTTCCTCCTCCAGCCGCGCGATTGCCTGCGACACCGCGGACTGGGTGTAGGAGAGGGCCTCGGCCGCCGCTGAGAACGAGCCCCGATTGATGACCTCGGTCAGCACTCTCAGGCGGCCGACATGGAGCATCAGCGCAGCTTATCGCAAACATGAGGAACTTCATTAGGGCTGATACAAGGCCGGTGGGATGCTCACGGCGAACTGAACGGAAACGCACTACACGAGGACTGGAGCTCGCGGATGGCAGCCAAGACGATCATCTCCTACGACGACACGCTCAACGACCATGACGCGTTGATGCTGGGCCGGCTGCTGGCGTCGGCAGGCTCGGAGCTGACGCTTGCCTACGTCCGCCACACCACCCAGGTGGAGCACGTACGTGAGGAGCTCGAGGAGCACGAGGCCCACCGGCTGCTCGAGCGCGGCGCACGTTGGCTCGACGACCTCGACGTCGACCGCCGGATCATCGTCAGCGCGTCGACCGGCGAGGGCCTTCGCTGGCTCGCCGAGCAGGAGGAGGCCGACATCGTCGTGTTCGGCTCGGATTACCGGACGGCCGCCGGCCATGTGTCGCCGCAGAAGTCCGCTTGGACGCTGCTCGAGGGCGGCACCGCGGCCGTCGCGATCGCGCCCGCGAACTACCGCAGCAACCGCGATCCCGACGTCCATCGGATCGGCGTGCTCGCCGCCCCCGGCGACGACGCGACGATCGAGAACGCCCGCCACCTGGCCGACCGCTTCGAGGCTGTCGTCTCGCGCGACGAGCATCAGGTCGACCTGCTGGTCGTCGGCTCTCGTACCGAGGCGCCCGAGGGGCGCGTGATGCTGAGCTCCCAGGCCCAGCACGAGATCGAGAACGCCGGCTGCCCAGTGCTCGTGCTCCCGCGGGGCGCGCGGATCCAGTTCTCCTCGCCGATCTACGTCGCGTAACCGTCCCGGCGTGGGCCTGCGCCGCTAACGTGGCGCGGCGTGCGGACGCTGGTCATCTCCGACCTTCATCTCGGCGCGCGCTTGCAGAACGGGGTGCTCACGTGGCCCGAACCGCTGCGGCGACTGCTCGCGGCGCTCGAGGGAGTCGACCGGCTGGTGCTGCTCGGCGATTCAGTGGAGCTGCTCGAGGGTGCGACGGCGCAGGCGATGGAGACCGCTCGGCCCGTGCTCGAAGCGATCGGCAGCCGGATGGGCGAGCGGCGCGAGGTCATCCTCGTCCCCGGCAATCACGACCGGCAGCTGATTGGCGGATGGATCCGGGCCCAAGGGGCCGATCTGGCGACCGACGCCGCAGTCCCGGCCGACGCGACGCCGCTGCTGGGCCAGGTCACGTCGTGGTTGTCGCCGGCGCGGGTCCGGGTTCACTACCCGGGGGTGTGGTTGACCGACCGGGTGTTCGCGACCCACGGTCACTATCTCGATCGTCACCTGCTGCCGGTGTCGGCGTTCGGGATCGCTCGGGGGCTGCTCGGCAAAGTCCCCCGCGAGGGCTCAACGCCGGTTGACTACGAGCGCGCCGGCGGCCCGTCGGTCACGCGCCTGGAGGCGGTGCTGACGCGCCGTCTGCCCCGGCCCCTGGCGGCGCTCGTCGAGGACCTGGCCGAGCTGATGCGCGCCGCCACGATGCCCCGCGTCCCCAAGCAGCTGTTCGATCGGCGGATGGCGCCGCTGCTCGCGTCGGTGCTCGGCTATCAGATGCGCCGCGCCAGCATCCCGGCGCTGGTGCGGGTGGTCGCCAACCTGGGGATCGACGCCGACTGGGTCCTGTTCGGCCACGTGCACCGGCTGGGGCCGCTGGACCGCGATCGGCCGGCGCAGTGGCGCGGCTCCGGCGGGCGACCGCGGGTCGCCAACACCGGCTCGTGGACGTACGAGCCGCTGCTGCTGCACCAGGCGGCGCCGCAGCATCCGTACTGGCCGGGAGGGGCGCTGCTGATCGAGGACGACGAGGATCCCCGCCCGATCGCACTGCTGTCGGACGTGCAGCCGACCGCTATGCATTGACCGCGGCGCGGCGAGTCACGGCAGCACGAGGTGGCTGTCGCCGAACTCGTGCCACAGGTACCCGGCCTCGAGCGCCGCTTCGTAGGAGCGCCCCAACAAGCTGTTCCCGGCCGACGCCTCGAGCATGTCCAGGTGCGATGCCTCGGGCTCGTGCCAGCCCGTGATCAGCCCGTCGACCAGCCACAACCCCCGCTGGGGCGTGATCACCAGGCTGGTCCACCCGTTGCCCGCCTCGATCGATCCATCCGGTCCGGCGACCGATTCGAGCGCCCGCACGACGGTCGTGCCGACCGCGACCACGCGCCCGCCCCAGCCGTGAACCGCGCCGATCAGCCGCGCGGTCTCCGCGGGCACCTCGAAACGCTCTGGCAGCGGCGGCTCGTGGCGTTCGGGCGAGGACACGCCCGCGTGCAACGTGATCGGCGCGATCAGGATCCCGCGCGCGGCCAGCCGCGTGATCAACCGGTGGCTGAACGGCCGCCCGGCGCTGGCCATCTCGGCGCTTCCCGGCGTTCGTGCGTACACGTTCTGGTAGGCGCCCAGCGGCCAGCGGGCCGGCACATATCCGTAACGGATCGGCTGTCCGTGGAGGTGGAGGTGATCGAGCACCGACCCAGGTCCGCCGAACCTCGCCAAGCTGAGCCTGGCGCCGGACGCGTACGGCGCCACCAGCTCGACCGAGGCGCCCCCGTCGAGCTCGAGTTGCTCGGGCGCGCCGGCCCTGAGCGGGCCGCTGCCGTCGCGGGTTCGCAGCTCGACGATCCACCAGCCGTCGGCCAGTTGCGGCGCCGGCATCGCGAAGTGCAGTCGCACCGGCTCACCGTCCTTGCGCCGGGCGCCGATCGCCGCCGGGACCGTGGCCGAGACGTTGACCACCAGCAGGTCGCCTGGCGATAGCAGCTGATCGAGCCGGTCAAAGCGCTCGTGGTCGATCGACTCGGTGCCGCGCCGGGCCACCAGCAGCCGGACCTGGTCGCGAGCCAGCCCTCGCTCCTCGGGCGGCTCGCGCGCTTCGAGCACCTCGGGCAGCGCGAACGCGTAGGCACTCACGCGCGCACCGCGTCCGCGTCTCGATCGGGCAGCTCGCGGGCGCGGTAGCGGCCGCTCGCGAGGGTCCCTTCGATGAGCGCGACCAGCCCGGGGACGCTCTCCTCGGGCGGCGGCCGGTCGGAGATGTCCTCGCCGGGGAACGCCTCCTGGTGCATCCGGGTCCGCATGTCGCCCGGGTCGACCGCGTACACGCGCAACGCGGGTTGCTCGGCCGCGAGGATCGCCGAGACCTGTTCCAGCGCCGCCTTGGACGAGCCATATCCGCCCCAGCCGTCGTACGGCTCGACCGCGGCATCCGAGGTCAAGTTGACGATGCAGCCGCCGTCGGGCATCCGCGGCAGCACCATCTGAGTGAGCGCGATCGGGGCGATCACGTTGACGCGGTACACGCGCTCGAGTTCGCCGAGCGGGTAGTGCGACAGCGCCGGCTGCGGGCTCGGGCCCAGCACGCTGGCGTTGTTGACGAGCAGGTCGATCTGGTCACCCGCCGCTTCGACGAGCGCGCCGCGGTGCCACTCCTCGGAGACGTCTCCGGTGACCGCGACTACTTCAGTGATGGCGCCGAGCTCACGCGCGACCCGCTCGAGGTCGGCCGCGCCGCGCGCGTCGAGCACGAGTCCCCAGCCGCGTCGGGCGAGAGTGCGCGCGAGCGCCAGGCCGAGGCCACGTGAGGCGCCGGTGATGATTCCTGTGGGCATGCCTCGACCGTAGGCGCGACCCGGTCGCAGTTACCAGTGACAATTGGACCTAGGACCTAGGACGTAGAGCCCGCCTCCCCGACCAGCCCTTCCTGCACGGCCAGCAGCGCGGCCTGGGTCCGGTCGGTGACGCCGAGCTTGGCCAGCACATGGCCGACGTGGGTCTTGACGGTCTTCTCTGAGATCCCCAGCTCGAGCGCGATCCGCTTGTTGGAGCGACCGCGCGCGATCAGCTCGAGCACATCGCGTTCGCGCCGGGTCAGGCGCTCGGGCTCCTGGATGCGGGGCCGCGATTCGTCGGCGAGTGCGTGCACCAGGCGATCGGCGACAGTCGGATCGATGATCGCCTGGCCGCCGGCGTGAGCGGCGCGGATCGCCTGAGCGAGCGCGGCCGGCTCGACGTTCTTCAGCAGGTAGCCGGCGGCGCCGGCCTGGATCGCCGGCAGCAGCCGGTCGTCCTCGAGGAAACTGGTCAGCACGATCACCTTGCTGTCGGGAGCGCGCACGCGCAGCTCGCGCATCGCTCCGACCCCGTCGAGCCCCGGCATCACCAGGTCCATCAGGATCACGTCCGGCGACCGGCGCTCGGCCTCCTGAACCGCCTCAGCCCCGTCTGCGGCCTCGCCGACGATCTCGAGCCCATCCTGGAGCTGCAGAAACGCGCGCAACCCCTCGCGCACGACCGCGTGGTCGTCGACCAGCAGCACCCGGATCGGCTCAGCCACCTCCCACCTCTAGGGAAACGGTCGTCCCGTGGCCGGGAGACGAGCGGATCTCGAGCCGTCCGCCGAGCTCGTGGGCACGCTCCTCCATCGATGTGAGCCCGAGGTGGCGCGATCGGACGCCGGCGCCGGCGGGGTCGAATCCGATGCCGTCGTCTGACACCTCGACCCTGACCCGCTGCTGATGCTCGGCCAGGCGAACGGTGACGTGTTCGGCGCGGGCGTGCTGGACGGCGTTGTGGAGCGCCTCGTGAGCGATCCGCAGGATCGCGAAATCGCGCTCGCCGCCGGCGCCGTTGGGCGGGGTGACGGCACCGTCGACCTCGAGCTCGATCGCCACGCCATGGATGCGTCCCAGCATCTCGAGCTCCTTGCGCAGCGCTCCCTCGAGCCCGTCGCGCTCGAGCTCGGGCGGGCGCAGGCCGAGGATCAGCGAGCGTAGCTCGTCGAGCGCCTCGCGGGCCAGCGTGCGCAGCCTATCGATCTGGGCGCGGGCCGCGGCCGGGTCGGTGTCGAATTGGGCGCCGGCCGCCTCGGCGGTCAGCATCAGGCTGAACAGCTTCTGGCTGACGACGTCGTGGAGCTCGAGCGCCAGCCGGTTGCGTTCGGAGATGACCGACAGCTCGCGGCTCTGCTCATACAGGCGCGCGTTGGTGATGGCGATCGCCGCGTGCGAGGCGAGCAGCTCGATCAGCGCCTCGTCGGACTCGGTGAACGCCACCGCGTCGCGCTTCTCGGTCAGATAGAAGGCGCCGATGATCTCGCCCGCGGAGACGATCGGCACGCCGAGGAACGACCGCATGTCCGGGTGCTGCGAGGGCCACCAGCCCCGGAAGCGCGGATCATCGTGGATGTCCTCGCGCGCGATAGGGCGCCGCGGTCGTGAGCATCGCGCCGAGCATCCCGTGCGTGCGCGGCAGCGGTCCCATCTCGGCGACCAGTTCGTCGCCCATCCCGGCCACCAGGAAGCGGCGAAAACCGCCGTCGCCGTCGGGGATCCCGAGCGCCGCGTAGTGCGCGCCGGCGAGCTCGCGCGCGCTGTCGACCAGTCGCTGGAGCACCTCCTCGACCGACAGCTTGGAGGCCACGGCGAGCACCGCGTCGCTGACCGCCTTGAGCGCGGGACTCAGCGGATCGGGCATGTCGCTCACAATAGAGCGATGCCTCGACTGTGGATTTGGACTCAGGTTGCGATCGTGGTGTTCGTCGCCGCCGGGATCGTGATCGCGATCACGAAGCTTGTGTAGGGATGTTCGAGTTGATCGTGGTGGGCACCGACGGCTCGGACACCGCGAGCATGGCGGTGCGCGAGGCGATCGAGCTGGCTCGGCTGCACGGGTCGAGGCTGTGCATCGTCAGCGCATATGAGCCGGTCTCCGATCAGCGGCTGGCGGAGCGGCAGGTGGAGGTGCCCGACGACCTTCAGTGGATGGTCAACCCGCGCGGAGACGTGCTGGCGACGCTGGACGCGGCCCGCTCCCAAGCCGTCGGCGCGGGGGTCGCGGCGGTCGAGACGTTCGCGCGCCAGGGGGACGCGGCCGATGCGATCCTCGATGTCGCCGAAGAGCAGAGCTCGGACCTGATCGTCGTCGGCAACAAGGGGATGACCGGCGCCAAGCGGTTCCTGCTGGGCTCGGTGCCGAACAAGATCTCGCACCACGCACCGTGCTCGGTGCTGATCGTGCGAACTAGCTAGCTGCGGGGAGCCGCGAGGTGGCCGCCCCCGCGTTGACCAGACCGTAGCCGTAGTCCTTATTGGGCTTGGAGCCGCCCAGCGGGGTCGCGGTCTCCTCCAGGCGCTTGAGGATGCGGTCGGGCGAGGGGTGGGGCCCGAGCACGCGGCTGGCGATCACCAGCGCGGCGATCGCCGCCACGTGGGGCGTGGCCATCGACGTCCCGTACCAACCGCGCGGATAGCCGAAGCTCGCGGGCTTGTGCGGGTTGGGGAACGTCATCTGGAAGATGTTCGGGAGGCTGCGACCCGGGTGGCAGCTCGGGTCGCTGATGAACGTCGAGTCCTGGCCGCCGCCGGGAGCGACGAGCGACAGCCGCGCGCCGCCGTTTGAGTAATCGGCCAGGCACCGGTCGCGTGTGGTCGCACCGACCGAGATCACCGGCTTGGCCCGGGCGGGGTAGGCGACCCGGCCGATTCCCTCGTTCCCCGACGCGGCGACGACGACGACGCCGTGGCTGTGGGCGTAGCGGATCGCGCTGAGGATGTCGGGGATGTCGCCCTGGTTGATCGACGGGTCGAACTCGAGGCTGAGGTTGATCACCTGGGCGCTGTGAGCGACCGCGTAGCGGATTCCCTTGGCGATCGTCGAGGCGTCGCCGGTGCCGTCGCTGTTGAGCACCCGCACGGGCATGATCGACGCGCCATAGGCCAGTCCCGTGAGCCCAAGCCGGTTGTTCGTCGATTCCGCCAGGGTCCCGGTCACGAACGTGCCGTGACCCTCGCGGTCGAGCGGGAACGCGTTGTTGGCCACGAAGTCGTACGGGTCGACGAACTTCGTGGTGGCGAAGTCCGGCGACTCGCGGAACTGGTGCCAATTGCGGTACGCCACGCCGGTATCGAGGACAGCCACGACGACGCCCCGGCCGCCGGGTCGGTGGTCGGCCCGCAGGTTCGCCCAGGCCTGAGGCGCGTTGACGCCGCTGGCGGGCAGGAAATTCCACTGCAGCGCCTGCCAATCGCCGGCGGCGTTGCCGCGCCCGCGATCGTCCGGGGTCCAATCGCCGGCGATGTGTGCGATGTAGTTGGGCACGACGTATGCCACGCCGGGCTGATGGCGCAGGCGCGAGACCGTCGAGGAAACCGTCTGGCCACGGGGGACCTTGAGCACGTGGGCCCGCGGCGTGGCGGCGGAGGCGACCTGGCGCATGCCCATCCGCTTGGTCGCGTCGGCGGCGACGGCCGCGGTCGACCCGGACGAGTAGCCGACTACAACCTGCCCCGGCACGTAGTCAGCCGCCCGCGCGGGGCACGCCGCCAGCGCGGTGATCGCCAGCGCGCCGATCCCGGCCACGCAAGCCACCAGAAGTCGCATTGGTGATGAAATCGAGATCAAATGCTCTTCAGTCCGGCCTCGGAACCCCGCCGAGGCTTAAGACAGCGCCGAAGCGCGATAGTTGCCCTGCCCTGTCCCCAACGTTATCGCCCCTGCAGACGATGACATCCCGCGTGAGCCGGTTCTTCCCCCGAGACGAGTACTTCATGCGCCTCGCCCTGCGAGAGGCGTCTCGGGCGCTCGAGCACGACGACGTCCCTATCGGCGCGGTCGTTGTCAAGGATGGCGAGGTGATCGGGACCGGCCATAACGAGCGCGAGGTCCGCGCCGACCCCACGGCGCATGCCGAGATGATTGCGTTGCGCGAGGCGGCGCGGGCGGTCGGCAGCTGGCGAGTGCTCGACGCGGTTCTGTACGTGACGCTCGAGCCGTGCGCGATGTGCGCCGGGGCGATCGTGCTGGCCCGCATCCCGCGGGTGGTGTTCGGCGCCACCGACCCCAAGGCCGGGGCGGCCGGGAGCGTGTTCGACGTGCTCGGCGAGCCTCGCCTCAATCACCGCCCCCAGGTCGAGAACGGCCTGCTGGCGGGCGAGTCGGCCGACCTGCTGCGGTCGTTCTTCGCGCCGCGGCGGACCTAGGGTCGCGGCGCCGCGGTCCTGACCCGCCCCCGCGGGCTAACCTCTGCGGCTCAACCGGAGAGGTGGCAGAGCGGTTGAATGCGCCGGTCTCGAAAACCGGTATGGGCGGTTCCGTCCATCGAGGGTTCGAATCCCTCCCTCTCCGCTAGATACCTGGGTTTCCCGTCCTAGCAGGGAGATCGTGGTGTAGCCAGGCCGGCACGTGGGGTGCCAAGGGTGGGTCAACGCAGGCCAGCATAGGCCTCTCGAGTTCCTCTCGGAACTGTTGGTCGCCGACGTGCTCGCGCTGCCCTCGTGAGCTCGGGGACATCGTTCTGCAGTCCCCCAGGGGGTCGCGGCAGGACCAATCGGTGGCACATACGCCAACCGTCGGTCACAGAGGGTGTCGCGATCGCAACTCGTCCGCGCCGCCTCGCGCCGGCTACGGGGTCACGGCCACTGCTGTCGACCATCTCCTCATCTGCCGCCTCAAAGGACGCCCCATTAGAGGGGCCGGCGCGTCTAGAAGCTCGGATGCTGGTCGCGTCTCAAGCAGCGACTGTGTCGTTCACACCCACCCATCACATTACGCGAACTCAAGCGATCCGCCTCCGAGCGAGGTCGCGCCTGAAAAGGGCGCTCAAGCCCGGACCGTTTGGTCCTTAAAGGGTCCGGCCCTGAGCGGGGTTTCGCTCAAGAAGGGCGCTCAGAACCGGACGGTTTCCGCCCAAAACGGTCCGGAGGTGAGCGGGGTTTCGCTCGGAAACACCGCTCAGACTCGAACGGTATCCGACGGAATCCCCGCACAAACCCCGCCACCCAACGCGCGCGCGGGAAGGAACCCCAGAACCAAAGAACCCCTCACCCCCTAACCCCCTAACCCCCGGAAGGGGGGAACCGGGTCAGGGATCCGATTCGCGTCGAGGAGCCTACCTGAGCGCACGAGGGTCGAGCTGGACGACTCGTCGGCGAGATCCCGACCGTCCGAGACAACACCGACTGGCGGCGGCTCCGCGACAACCTCGCCCACAGGATCGACGAAAGCACGTTCGAGATCTGGCTCCAGCCACTGGAGCTGATCGCGGTCGACGACGCCGGGTGCACTAGTGATCAACAGCCCATCCCCGACGCGCACATGGGTCGAGCGTCGGTTCGGCCGCGTAATCGCCAAACAAGCCGACGAGCTCGGCAGACAAGTCCGATTCGCCGACGAGATCGAGCGTCGCGCCATGGCGAAACCAATGACCACCGAGGAGCAGCACAGGAGGAATGCATGCTGACCACAATCGCCCAGGCCAAAGGCGGGGTCGGAAAGACAACCTCCGCGATCAACATCGGTGTGCTGCTGGCAGGGCAAGGTCGGCGTGTCCTGCTAGTCGATACCGACCCGCAGGCCGCGCTGACTCGCCAACTCGGGATCGAACCCGACTCGTCGCCAACCCTGGTCGACGTATTAGCCGGAACCGCTGATAGCGCTAGCGCTGTCCGCAGATCCGTCCACGGCGTCGACGTCCTCCCCTGGCTCGCTTGCCCTCGCCGGTGTCGAGATGAGCCTCGTCGCGGAGATGGGCCGAGCGCGATTCCTACTGGACGCTCTCGACGACACGATCGAGAGTTACGACGAGCTCCTGATCGACACCCCCCACCCAATCTCGGACTGCTCACCGTAAACGCGCTCGTCTGCGCCGCCTGCGTCATCGCGCCGGTCAGCGCCGAAGACGAAGGAGCGATTCACGGAATCGCCGAGCTCCGCAAGACCCCCATCCCCGAGGAGATGACAGCCGCCTAAACTGACCACCACCAGGAACCGAATTTACAGCGCCAAGAGACGCCACCCTCCTCCCGCTGGCGCTCGCGCGATCGTGCAAGGCGGGCGCGAGCACGCGAGCATGACACCGACTGTCATCCAGCGGCAGCCGATGGTGACGTGCGATGGTCGGCCAGCAGGGCTCTGATGTCTTGAGTCGAGAGGCCCGGATAGGCGCTGTAGAACCCGATGGCTGGATAGTTGTTCTCCAAAGCCCACTGATAGAACGCTTGGGCGTTCTTTGCTACTGGGGTCGGCGGCCCGCCATCGACCTGTGGAAAGATGGCATCGAAGGCGAACGAGGTCTTGTCTGCGAAGTCCTGGATGTACTTCGCGAAATCACCGTCGAAGATCGTAAAGAACCCTAAGCGGTTTTTCTCAAAGGGCACCCAACCGAAGAAATGCAGCGTACCAATAGAATCTGATGCATCGTGCCCCTTCTTTCCCACTAGAGCCGGCGCGACCAGCTTCGCAGCAAAACCTCGCACACGTGACTTGAAGGTCATGTATGTCAGCAAGCAGCCCTGCGAGGTATTGCCCGTGGAGCCCGCCGCACGCGCGCACTCCTTGATGTCCTGAACCGACGCATCCTCGTAAGCGAAGTACTCATCAATAGGCTCGCGGACCTGCCGCTTCAGCCATTTGACCACCCTCTCAGGGTTACTAGTCACAGGCGTGGGTGGAGGGTCGTCCACGTGCTCGAAGATGCCGTCAAACACCGGGCCGGCACTCTCCACGAGCCGCTCAATATGCTCGTCGGTCTCGCCGTCGATGTCCGAAATGAAGAGAAGCTTCTCGTCTCCCTCGACCATGAAACGGGAGAAATGCACGGTACCGAGGCCGTCCTGCGCCGTCGCGAGATCGGGCATCAACGCCGACAGCTCTTCGGGTAGCGCTTTGGCGTTGGCGGGACCTCTGATCGGGAAGTCGATGACGAGATGACTCTGGCTCATAGCGTTCTCCTTGGTGTCAGCGTGGTCGCTTTCATAACCACAGCGAGGGCATCAACCACAGTCGCGCCCAGGGTCTCGCTGCTGAATTGACAGTTGCTCGGTCGCACCGGCCACAACCTCAAGTGCTCGGAGCGCGGCGAGCTGAGGATTGATGTCACCCCGTCGTCCCTACGGCGCGTGCGGTGGGTGCGATGAACGCTCCCGATGATCCACAGGATCCCCCCGGTCAGCTCCGTGATGCCAGCATGGGCGGAGACCGTCATTCCTTCAAACGCAAAGGCATAGCGGGCTCCTAGCTTGCCCTTGACGACGAGGCGGTAGTCGGTGGGCGACATGCGAGCCCCAGCATGCCTGACTACGGCCGCGGTTTGAACGGCGTGGGCCTGGAATCACCCGGGTGATTGACCGGGGTCGAGCAGGCCGAGCGCTTCGGCGCGGGCGACAGCCTCGGGTTTGCGATGTTGCACCGAATTTGCGGTACAGCTCGCGTGTGTGGCTCTTGACGGTGTTCAGCGAGAGTGTCCGCTCAGTGCACCGGCTTCTAACGAGGAGCTGAGACAGCCAGGTCAGGAGGTCGCGCGGGGGCTGCCGCTTGGATCGAGCAGCAGGGGTCTTACCGCGACCGCCAAGTCTGCTGAGTCGCCCCGACACTGCACCAGTCCGCGCCGCTCGGGGAACCGGCCTCGCGCGACCGGTTGGGCTGAACGTCGCTCGCCCACGTAAGCAGCAGCCGGGCGGCAGCGCTGCTGCTCGATCGAACCGGCAGCCTGCGGCTTGCTGCCGATCGGCGAAAAAGGGGAAGTCGCGCCGGCTGTTCTGACAGCGATCGTCGCGGTCTGATTGGAGGCGATTGCGACGTGTGCGAGGGCGCCGCGATGGTGATGTAGAAACTCCGGCTCCTTTGGGTGCCCGGTCGCGAATCTCGCTCTACTCCTCGAGCGCGCGGATGGTGCTGCAGCGGCACCTCCCGTGACTTGCCGCGCTAGCGCTCGGATTACTAGCCGCGGCAGCGCGCCGTCCGACGGCGTTTACTGGACAGGCGGCCGTGCACCTGATAGACGAACGTTAGCGTCGCTAAATCGGAAGGTTTGGTGTGTCCACGGTCGTCGAAGACCATGCAGCCGCTTCTGTGGCGCCGCCTGCCCTCTCGTCGTTTGTCGCTCGTCGCGGCGTCCTGACCGCACTTGCGATAGGAGGGCTGCCTGTCGCGATTGGAGCGGGTCTGCTCGTCGCGACGAGCGACCATCTGGTCGATCCGGTTGGGTTCGGCCTGTGGCTGGCCGTGACGGTCGTGGGATGGTTCGGTGCGGCGCTCTATTGGCTGGTTCGACGCCCTGGCAATCGACTCGGCCTCGTTCTTCTCGCGGTCGCGGTCTGCACGGTCGTGATGTCGCTGCAGGGAGCGACCCAGCCGCAGCTCCACGGCATCGGTGTGTTGGCCGATTGGCTGTTTGTTCTGCTCGTGTTTTATGTCGTCTTCGCGTTTCCGGAGGGTCGTGTCGAGAGTCGCGTCGGATGGGCGCTGCTTGGCACGACGGCGCTCGAACGACTGGTGTCGTACGTCCCGTCGCTCCTTTTCTCGCCGATTATCTATGGCAATTTTCCGCAGGCCGGCTGCAACGCTGCCTGTCCCGCGAACGGATTCATGGTCGCCGATCGGCCCACGCTCGCCGACGGTCTGTTCAGCAGCGAGACCTCGATCTACATCCGGTTAGCGGTCCGGTCCGCAATCTGCGTCTACTTGATCTACCGGATAGCGACGGCGACGAAGCCGCGGAGGCAGGCACTCGCACCTGTCTACGTCCCGGTTCTGATCGCCATCGCTCCGATCCTGGTCTTGTACGCAGCCCGTCTCGGGCTCCTGCACGTGGATGCAGACGCGGTCTCGAAGCTGAGCTGGCTGGGCACCATCGGTATCGGCGCACTGCCATACGGATTTCTGCTTTCGGTCGTGTTGAGCACGTTTTTCGCCGCGGCGGCGTTGAAAATGATCGTCTCGCGCCTGGTCGAGAGCCAGAGCGCCGCTCAGCTGCGCGCGACGCTGGCCGATGCACTCGATGATCCGTCGCTCGGGCTCGGTTTCCGTCTCGAGCGGGGAGGCGGTTTTGTCGACTCGAGCGGCATGCCTCTTGCTTCCACGCCTCCGCCCGGGCAGTCGTCGTCTCCGATCACAAAGAACGGCGAGACCGTGGCCGTGATCTTGCACGACGCCGCTTTGGACACCGACCCAGAGCTCGTTGCAGCTGCGGGTCAGGCGACGCTGCTGGCGATTGAGAACGGTCGCTTGACGGCCGAGCTCCGCTCAACGACCACGGAGCTCCACGCGATGCATGCACGCATCGCGACCGCAGGCGAGGCTGAGCGCCGAAAGGTTGAGCGAGACCTCCATGACGGGGCGCAGCAACATCTGGTCGCCCTCATCATCAAAGTTGGCCTGGCCCGCGAAGTCGCGGATCCAGACGGCGTAGCGCGACTCGACGAGGTGGGCAAAGAGCTAGACGAGATTCTGGAGGAGCTCCGCGACCTCGCCCACGGCCTCTACCCACTTGTGCTTCGCGACTTGGGACTCGAGGCGGCCCTGCTCACCCTCGTGCGGCGGTCGGTTTCACGGGTGAACGTCGAGGCGGGCGCGATCGGCCGCTACTCCGAAGATGTCGAGGCCGCCGTTTACTTCTGCTGTGCGGAAAGTCTGCAGAACGTCCACAAGCACGCCGGGTTGGGTGCGACCGCCGTGATTCGGCTGTGGGAGCACGATGGCCGACTGTTCTTCGAGATCATCGACGACGGCGCCGGCTTCGACGTCGAATCGGCCCGCCACGCGGGTCACGGGCTAGCGAACGTGTCAGAGCGGATCGCCGCGCACGGAGGGAGCCTGGTGCTCGAGTCGACGCCGGGACGGGGTACGACAGTCCGGGCGAACATCCCTGTAGACGTCGCCGCCACGCAGCGAGTCGGTCCCGCCGCCTACTCCGCCTCCGACCGTCGCAGCGGCTGACGTCTATTACCACCTCACGGAAGTTCGTTCAGGCGGCCGACGTGAGTCGGCCGCGCTGATCGAGTAGGTCACGGTCGATACCGGCGACGCACAGTCCGGGGTCACTCGGGGATCGGTCCAGATCCGCCACGCGGGCGGCACGTGGAGCAGACCAGCATCGTTGAAGCCGCCAGCAGGTGTCGGCCGTCGCACTGGGTCGGCAGCGAGCTCGTTGATCCCGGCTTGATCGCCCGCCGATGCTGTCTCAGACGGCTGAGGGTGGCTTCTGCCTGTACACGCCGGTCCGCATGCTTTGGCCCGCGTGGCGGCGGTCGACTGTGGCCCTTCCCGCGCTGCGACGCGTGTGGGGTCGACCATGGGTATCGCGCTCGTCGCATTGCCAATTTGACTTGCTCTCATTCGTCTGGCATGTGCGCACCATTGACGGTTGCGCGATCGCGCTGAAAACTCCAGTAGAGCGATTGAAAGGAGCCGCGCATGCCGCTTCTACGAAGACGCGACGAGCCGGCCGGGACGCGCTGTCAGATGCGTGAAAAGCTGTTCGCGATCGGAGACGACTTCTGGATCGAGGCCGGCGAGCTCAGCGCGAAAGGCAACATCGTCGATCATGAGTACGAGATCGAGCGCGATGGCCACAAGATCGCCGAGATCTCCAAGCGTTGGTTCCGGGTCCGCGACACCTACGGGATCGAGATCGTCACCGGGCGAGAACGACGCGCTGATCCCTCGCCGCGACGGTCTGCATCGACGAGATGGCCGGACGCTAGCCGCTTAGCTGCCACCTTGATCGAGGTCTCCCGTGAGCCGACCAGACTCCGTGCCCGTCGCCAAACCGGCAGTTGCCGAGATTTCGCGTTCGCGGCTGTCTACCCTGTCTCGTCTGCGCATCCGAGTCGCCTGTCGGCTGACTGCCCGCGGCAACGTGGTGTCTGGTTCGTGTGGGCCGAAGAACGGCGACGATCCGCCGTCCGACGTGAGCGGTGGCAGGGCAACCGCTGAGGCCAATCCAGATGAGGTCGTCAGCTCGATGGCATCGCACACTGATGTGCCGCCGGCCGCTGTGGACCGAGACATAAACGGATCGACCTCGTTCGGCGACCTCAAGCGCCAGCGAGAGCGCGCGGGCAGCGCAAGGCCCACGATCGGCTTGGCATCCGCGTCACCGCCGTTGCCACTGCTGCTCGAGCGCGCGTCGAAAATCTGCCTACCAGACGTTTCCCCGTCCCGTCGGCGATTGCGATGGCTCGCGCATTGCCACGACTATTCGCCGTCGGCTCAAAGATCACCCGATTCGGACGAGTTGTGTGTGACACACCCTCGATATCGTCACGAAGGCGCGTCCGTCATCGGCGCTGCGTGATCGCGCAAGCACGACTCAGGAGGACACGAGATGGATCACACGTCGATCGACATCTATCTGGTGATCGACACGTTCCTGCTCTTGCTGATCGGGATTGGACCGAAGATCGCGCTGGTGCCGTTCGTGGAGATCACCGCCGCACTCGACGATGCAACCAAGGCACTCGTCGTTCGCAAGATGCTCGTCACCGCCGGCGTGGTTGCGGTCATTCTCGTCGGGCTCGGCGAGCTGTTGGCAAGGCTGCTGCATTTCTCGACGGGATCGCTGTCGATAGCCGGCGGCATCATCCTCGTGATCATCGCCGTCACCATGGTTCTCGGGTCAGGCGACACGCAGCACAGTCCGGCGACCGAGGGGCGCGATCCGATGCAGATCGCCGTGTTCCCGCTCGCCATCCCGTATCTGTTGAACCCCGCCGGGATCGTGACGCTCGTGACACTCTCAGCCGAGGCGGACTCGGTCGCCGTGTTCGCCATGGTGCTCGGGCTGCTCGTGGTGGTGCTCGCTCTCGATGTGGCCGTATTCCGCTGGGCTAACCGAGTGAGCGATCATCTGGATGAGAGCCGCATGCTCGTGACCGAGAAGGTCTTCGGCTTCCTGCTTGCGGCGCTTGCTGTCCAACTCATGCTGGACGGACTCGACAGCGTCGGCATCATCCACCTGTCCGGCCACTGAGACAGCTGGCGCGGCGTGGAGCTGAATGCGTTCCTCGTCGCCCAGAGGAGCGACGCCGTGGAAATGCCGGCTCGCGCGATTGCGGCTCGACGATGCGAGTTCACGAGGAGTGCAGACCGTCCGGGACTCAGGGCCAGGTGGCGTGGACGGCGAGCCAAGCTTGGGCGTAATCGTAGGCCTGTGGGGTTCACTCCAAATCGGCTCGGAGGCTATGGCCACGGTCGCGGCATCGTGGAGGTCGACGCGATGAGACCTCCGCAGGCTCGTCGATGAGACCAGGTTCGGTCCGTTTGCGAGGAGATGCCCGCCTGCCGAGCGCAGCCGCTGCGCGTACTCGAGCCGCCCGTGGTCCGGCCATGCTGGCGTACAGGGCGCAACCCGGGTTGACACCCAGAGCCCGGCGGACGCTATGGATGACCGCGAGCGCGGAGCGAGGGACTGACCCGCGACCGCCTCCGTCGCGCTCTACCTATCGCGTCCGCCCGGATACGTGTTGGAGTTCTCATCCCATCGGGTGATGTCGCACGTTCGGATACCGGAGAGACTTGACATGAGACACACAGTTGGCTTGCGACGTCCTCGGATTCTCGCTCTTCGCCGAGAGCGAGAGACTCGCGCGGGCGCCCGGGAAGATGGGCGCTAAGAAGAACCGTGCGTGGCGATGCGAACGACCGCTCGGATCGCGTCCCAAGGGTCTCCCGGCATAATCGCGGAGGGTGAGGCGCCTGGATGTTGCGGAGCGATCCGTACGCGGAGCGCCTGTGGCCTTGTACGAAAGCGCAGCGGGGGGTCGAGCTTGAGTGCCTCGCCATCGACGCCGGCCGAGACTGGCGCGCCGGAGTCGACTTCGAACGATGCCGCGGACCACTGTTGCACGCGTTTTCCGTCGCCCGCGCCCGGTCCGAGTACAGCGATCCCGAGCAGGCCCGCGTCCATACGGGGGCGTGTGCCGGAGGCGATCGCGCGGCCGAGCCGGTACGGGTCGTTGGAGACAAGCACGACCGCGGTGGTTCTGTGCTCACGGTCGTCGGCACCGGTAAAGCGCAGGTCGAGCGCGTCTCCGTCCGCGCCGAGTACCGTCGGCATCGTCTCAGCGATGGTTCGCAGCTTCGCGTCCCGGTACCCCTTGCGCTGGACCGCCTCGGCGTACACGCCGAGCGAGACGTTGTTCACGAACACGCGGCCGTTGACCTCGGCGAGGTCCACCACTCGCTCGCCCCCGCTGGTGAAGGCGTCCAGAGCTCCCACGACGTCGTCGCGATCGACGCCGAGATCGAGCGCGAAATGGTTACGTGTCCCAGCCGGCACACACACATACGGAAGTCCCCGTTCGGACGCGATCGCGGCGACGATCGCCTGCGTGCCGTCGCCGCCGGCCACGCCTACCGCATCAGCGCCGTTTGCGATCGCGTCGCGCACGAGCGTTGCGAGGTCGTCGCCGAGGTGCAGTTCGACCGGCTCCACGCCTCGCGCGCGAGCCTCGCGCGCGACCTCGAAGCGCTGCGCCTTCCCGCCCCCCGATTTTGGGTTGTAGAACAACACGGCCCGCTTCGGCGGCGACGGGACGGGGAGCGTCACGTGGACGGCGAACACCCTCCGCGCGGCTGCGAGCGAGAGCGCGAGCGCCGCGATGATCAAAATATCCTCCAGCACGCGACCCTCGAGCACGACCAGCACGACCGCGCCGACGAATAACACGCCAGCGCCCGCCGCGGCGGCGAAACGCGCAGCACCCCGGTGAACCAAAGCCCACCAACCCGCAAGCAACGCGAACACCAAACACGCGAGCACCGTCAGCCCACGCGGGAATCGCTGCACGCCGACGACCACCGCCAACACAACAGACGCCGCCAATAGAACAAGCGACACGATCGCAGCCAACCGCCGGTTCACTACGTCACCGATCCATGAAGTCGCGTCGCCGGCGACAGCGACGAAACTCCTCGTTTCTCGAGGTCGGACCACGCATCGAGCTATCGCCGCAGTAGTCCGGGGCCAGGACGGCGGTCGCGGCGATCATCTCTCCTATCGCGCCGATCGCACCGGTCATCGCGCCGATCGCCACGCCGGTCGCGACCTCCGAGCAGGCCGGGTCGATCTCTTCGTTTCTCTGAACAATCCCATCTTTATGCACCTTCCGTCGCGGCGTTGCGGTCCGCCTCGGCGGCCGCGATGAGCGCCTGCGTCGGGATCCGGCCGTTGGCCAGCAGCTCGCCCCCTGACCGGCGCACCGCTGAACCGAACGGCGCGGCCCAGGTGTTCTCCCAGACCAGCACCGCCGCCGCACTGCCGGGCTCTAGTGATGCCCCTATCTCCTCGACGTCCTCCTCGGCGAGCAGCATCGCGAGCTCGCGCTCCAACACGCGCAACTCGCCGATCTCACTGTCGTCGGCATCGCGAAGCTCAGAGGCCTCCACCGAGCCGTCGTCGCCCTTCATGATCATCAGTAGGTCAAGCACCCGGATCGTGTTGCTGTCGATCAGCTTTTTCAGCTCGGTGGCCATCTCGCCCGAGAAATTCGACTTCTCCGCCGGGAAACCAACCACGAGGTAGTCGACGGGCCCGAGCACGTCAACGTTGATGTCGGTCATGTTTGCTCCGATCTGCAGCTCGTGTGTGTCCGCACCCCCAAGTGCCCGCGCTCACGGCCTCCCCAAAGCAACCCCTGGAGGGGCGAGGAGTCGATCATCGGCCTTGTGATCTCCGTCGTGCCGTTGCGTCCGGAGGCCGTCATTACCTGGAAGGCCGACACGTACCGTGGTCCGAGTTCTCCTTCGACGACGTCGCGAGAGCGATGCGCTGACATTTGAGCCTCAGCATGCCTGATGAATGCGGCGAGTTGGACCGTTTGGATTGAGGATCACCCGGGTGATTCGGCCCTCTCGAGCGTCTCCCGCACAGCCCGCGTCTCGCGTGGCCGTCGAGCATCTCGAGCAGAGCAGTCTGTGAACTCATTGCGATGCCGCGTCCAATCACCCGGGTGAGCATCAATCACCCGGGTGAACACTCCGCCAAGTCGTTCACATGCAGTACAGCGAGGGTGATGATGTCGAGCTCAATCATTCGGGGGATCCGTGGAGATCCGCGCCATCCGTGACCCAGAGGCCGGTTCTACGGCGGACTCCCGACCGCACCTCAAAGGAGGCAAAGTGGCTGTTGAAGGAGCTCCCCCAACCCGAGTCGCAGCGGACACCTACGGCTACGACGCGGAAGATGAGCGCGGCTATGGCTGGGTGGCGTTTGCCGGCACGCTGTTGCTGATTCTCGGCACCCTGAACTTCATCGAGGGTCTCGCCGCGGTCAGCAACGCGCACTTTTTCGTGGCCAACACCCACTACATTGCCGGCAGCCTCAACACCTGGGGCTGGGTCGTGCTGTGCATCGGCGTGGCCGAGTGGGCCGTCGGCTGTGGCGTGTTTCTCAAGAACCAGTTCTCGCGTTGGGTCGGCGTGGTCGCGCTCGCCGGCAATGCCATCGTGCAGCTGCTGATGATGCCGGCATACCCGTTCTGGTCGCTGTCGATCTTCACGCTCGACATCCTCGCGATCTACGGTCTGATCGCGTACGGCAAGCGGATCTCCACCTTGGACTAGGCACACGGAATCGGCATCGCTACCACGTCGGAGCGAAGACGTGCTCTTCCATTCAAGAAGGCGCGAACCTGCGGACGAGAACCCCCGCGTCGCTGATATCAGCGACGCGGGGACCGACGAAGCGACGCCGCGGCAGACCCGGCAGCTCATGGAGTGGCGGCGGTCGGCGCAGCGCGTCACGCGCGCATGGAACGCCTGGCTTGCCGCCGAGCGCCGCGATCGCAGCACCCGCTACCGCGCGTTCGTAGTCGCCCTTGCCGACGAGGAATGGGCAGCGGTGCAGATGGAGCGCACGATCGCGCTCGCCGAAGCGAAGCGGTGTGTCACGACCGCCGATCCACGCGACGGCGGGGTGGAGGCCCGGTGAGGCCAGACCGCGGGGCGTACCAGCGCTCAGATCTCGACCGGCTCGGCGTGTCCGGCGGTCGGCCGCATGCGGCCTGTCCTTTGTGGGCACGGTGGAATGACGAGTTGGGGCAGCGATATTCGCTCGGGCTGGAGGAGGAGGTGATGCTCCTGAGCCCGACCGACTGGGCGCTGGCCCAGGCGAGCGACCGCGTCCTCGAGCAGCTCTCAGACGAGCTCTCGGCGCGCACATTCCCCGAGGCACACGCGGCGGTGATCGAGCTCGCGACGGGCATCCACCCGGACGTGCACGGGGTGGTGGCAGAACTGGCCTCGCTGCGCAACCAGCTCGTGCATGAGTTGGGCCAGATGGGATTGATCGTTGCCGCCGCGGGCACGCATCCACTGACCATCGGGATCGAAACCGAGGTGTCGGGCGCCGCGCGCTATCGCGCGCTCGGTGCCTCGCTGCGCATGCTCGCGCGGCGCGAGCCGACGATGGCATTGCACGTGCACGTCGGCGTGCCGGCGCGCGAGGACGCGATCCGGGTGCTGAATGGTCTGCGCCGCCACATCCCGCTTCTGCTTGCCCTCTCGGCCAATTCTCCGTTCTGGCAGGGACGCGACAGCGGGTTCGCGTCGGCCCGCACATTGATCTTCCAGGCCTTCCCACGGGCAGGCCCACCGCCGTTCTTGGCCGACTACGCCGACTACGTCAAGACCGTCGACCCGCTGATCGCATCCGGGGCGATACCCGATCCCAGTCACCTTTGGTGGGACGTGCGACTGCAACCCGCGCTCGGGACCGTCGAGGTACGCGTAATGGACGCGCAGTCGCAGATCCGAGACGTCGGTCCCCTAGTCGCGTTGATTCAGTCGCTGGCGTGTCTGGAGCTCGAGGAGGCGCCCCGATCGGTCGTGCCCAGCCCGGTGGTGCTCGCCGAGAATCGCTTCCTGGCCGCGCGAGACGGGATGGACGCTCGGCTGATCGACCCGGAGGCAGGTTGTCTGATCCCAGTGCGAAAGGCACTGGACTCCCTGCTGGACGACTGCCGGGACGCCGCGGTCAGGCTCGGTTGCGCTGATGCGCTGGCTCGGGTGCAGCGCCTCGCGGACACAAACGGAGCCAAGCGTCAGCGCAAGTTCATCACCCTCGACGCCATGTCTCGACCAGCTAGTCGCGAACCTCGCGGCCCGGTTTCTCGCTCCGCGCTCGCGCGCCGCGACCGAAGCGAGAGACAGCCACACATCTCAGAAACCGACAGAAAGGAGCGGCCAATGTGCCGTTGGCTCGCATACTCCGGCTCCCCGGTCCTGATGAAGGAGGTCCTCTACAGCGGGACCCACTCATTGGTTGACCAGAGCCTGCACTCGCGGCTCGGGGCCGAGACGACAAACGGGGACGGGTTCGGCGTCGGCTGGTACGGCGCCCCCGAAACGCCGGGCGTCTTCCACAGCACCGAACCGGCGTGGAACGACAGCAATCTCCTGGAGCTAGCCGGCCACATCAGCTCGCCGCTGTTCTTCACCCACATCCGAGCGGCGATCGGCAGCGCCGTGCAGCAGACCAACTGCCACCCCTTCCGCCATGACCGGTGGCTGTTCATGCACAACGGCTACATCAACGAGTTCGCCGCAATCAAACGCGACCTGATCCTCGCGATCGACCCTTCCCTGTACCCCGAGATCAAGGGCCAGGCCGACACCGAGGTGCTGTTCTATCTCGCGCTGACGTTCGGCCTGCAGGACGATCCGCCAGCTGCCCTCGAGCAAGCAATCGGGTTCATCGAAGACGCCGCCGATCGGCATGGGGTCCCGCATCCATTCCAGGGCACCGTCGCGACCACCGACGGCGAGAGCATCTGGGCGTTCCGGTACTCCAGCGAACGCAAATCCCGCACGCTCTTCTACACCAC
>CAVPMQ010000005.1:0-280974 GCA_963706565.1 uncultured Solirubrobacterales bacterium
AAGAAGTCGAATCCTAATAGTTACGACCAGGCCAAGAACGACTACCGCCAAGACACACCATGTTAGGCGCAAGACTTTGTCGTTGGTATCGATCTTGTCTGTCGCCATTCGGTTGAGAGTAGCAGCTACTCCCATGATTGAAGGCGCAGATCGAGCGTCATTGAGGTAAACGAATTGGTGGCCACCACCATAGGCTTGCTGCAAAGATTAACAGGGACACGAAACTCACCGCCGCCCCGGTATAGAGGAATGGAGGGCGATAACGCAATTCCACCGTATGTTCGCCCGTATTCAAAACCACGCCTAACAATCCGAAATCCGCTTTAAGGACCTGCGCTACTCGACCATCTTGAAAGGCGTGCCAGCCCGGGTCGAATGGTGTTTGAACTAACGAGCACGCTTTTTTGGTTGAGTTGAATCGTACCATCGATGCGTGTCTGTCGGAAGGAGCGAATATTGAGGGCCGTGCTACGGCGCTTCGCGGCAATATCTGGAAGCGAGGTTTCAATGACCTGATACTTTATATCGTCCAAGTTAGCCGCGAAGGCCCCAGTTCCGCCGCGGCATCCCTCTCTGAAAGCACGGTTGCATGCAATAACGCCGGCGGCTTGGCCCAGTTGGGAATTGCATGAACATATCCTCGGTAATGTAATAGCCGAAGCTCAGCCCCAAAGGGAGAAACAACTGGTTGCGGAAGAGATATTTGTTGCCGTAGCGCTCTCAAATTCGTAATAGTCCGCCGTCTGGAAGGGAATAGGATTGTTGGTGAGCACATATTTTTCACAGGCGAAAGTCGAGAGTAGTGGATATTCCATTAGACCATATGACCATCGTGTGTCCGTAGCGAGATCGGATTCGGACATGGCGCCTACGGCTATCAAGAACTTGATATAATTGAGATTGTTGAAAGAACTGTAAGAGGATGTCCCGTAATACCCGAAAACCATGGCATCGTTGAGACTCTCAAGCATGCCGGGGCCCGACCCCCAGGTTTTCCTGATGCGGAAGAAGCTTTTATCACGCGCGTTGATGTCTCTTACTGCGTCCACCGTCTCGTCGTTGTAGCCAGTGCGTTGATCTAATTCGGTTTTTGTAACGGTGGGCCGATTAGCAACGGTGATTTGATCGAAATAGACGAGTTCGATGGCAGCTAGCGCAACGATAATCCACCCGACGATCTGCGGCCGTTTCACCAGCTGTCCAACCGATAATAGGATGGTATAACTGACCAGAAAAACCGTGGCCACGACCCTCAGGGAAGAATCTATCAGCGATTGGAATTCGCGAAGGGGAAAGTACAGGATTACGACCAATAAAAAGATCGTACCCCCTAGTACCCAAAAGTTGAGATGACCACCTTCTATGTAGCGAGAAAAAGCGGTCATTCCAAGTGTGATAATACCAAAGACTGCAAACAAAGAGAGCGTCCTGTAGTAATCGCCTTGAAAAGCCCAAAACGAATATCTCAACCAGGGAAAAAGGGTTGTTACAAGGATGGCGCAAAAAAACAATCCATAAAGAATTCGGTGGCGCAGCGTGCTACCGACAAATATTTGAGGAAAAATTACAAGGCACACAAGTCCGCAGTAGGTCATCGGCGCTTCCAAGTAATTCTGCCATCCGCGAAAATCATTCCCGGTTCCTATCAGGTCGTTGCCAAATGGCCGCAACACTGCGGTCATGTAATGCAATGAGGATTCCCATCCAAATATCGGCTTGGAGGATAATTGGCCCACCAAGGAAGTTGGTCCGGCACCGCGCGGGCTGTTCACCAATCCGTAGAAGCTGCTGAGACTCAAAATAGCGCCAAGGCCAACACCGAGCAACGCGGCTGCCGCCAATAGAGCCGATGTTCGTAAGATCGGCAGCGGCTGCCATGAGAAGCGCTCGATAAGGCGGGCCGGGACGTAAAAACATAAAAAAAGGGCCGCGAGGTAGAGATGGAACGCTCCGAGGAAGCCGACGATCGTTACCGCCGGGACAAGATAAATCCATCGTCCGCGACTGGCGGCTTGTTCGGCCGCAAACAAAAGGAAGGTAAAACACACCACTTCGTTGGCATGGAAATACCAGCAACTGCCCATGCACATATAGGCCGAGAAAGTCAGCAACAATGCGCCAAGGAGGCAACTCGCAAAAGCCAGGTCGCGGCTGCCAAGGAAGCGCGCAAACAACAAGCCGGAAACCATCACGTAGAGCAGATGCTGATAGACCAGGGCCCTGGCGATTGCTTCTTTGGCCAGCCAGACAACCGGAGTGATCAGAAGTGCGCTCAGGGAAGAAAAGATGTTCTGGCCCATTCCGACACGAAACGACCATGAAGGAATTCCTTCATCGCGGATATAATCTGAAACTAGAACGTATCGTGGATAATAGATGTTAATTGAGTCCACGCCGACGTCTTTATAAAGCAGCGTCCCGTCGCCGAAGATAAAATGCGAGTAGACGAGGAGCCAGAGCACGACCAAAGCTAGCGTGACGAAAACTGTTCGGAATAAGCGACGACCGCGTGACTGCGGCTTTGAAGCGCTCTCCGATCGAACAAACGTTGAATCGAATTTCATTTGCCGGAGTTTGTTGCGAGCGACTTCATTCCTAAAAGCCAGCCGGAGCTAACGATACCCAGAAGTTGTGAACCAGAGAAAAGAACAACGCAATTCCGCATCGAATCGATCGAGGGGGATGTATTTGGTTGTGCCGGGGATCGATCGCTCTTCGAAAATGCCAAGGTGCATGGAGAATTGGCTTTGATCACTTTTAAACCCGTATAGCTTTCGCCGCTCCGCTGGACCTTGTCAGAGCATCTGCTTTGCGGAAACGTACGCACATAAGATGATGCAACAGAGAAAATTTCTCGGGCGCTTCTTAGAAGATGCCGCACTCGCGCCTCGACTCCGTTTGCTTCGACTAGCCGGGAAATTGCTTGTTCCATCATATCGATTTAAATGGCCGCAGCTCGACTGGTGGAAAAATGAGGAATTTACTCGATACCTTGATCGGTTCGGCGAATTGGGCGTGCTCAATACCGACCGCAAATGGATGGTGCATCAGCTCTTAAGGCTGGTTGCTCACTTGCCGGGCGATACAGCTGAGTGTGGTGTGTTCCGCGGAGCGACATCTTATCTCATCTGCTGCGCTAACGAAGAATCTCAAGCGGGAGATAAGACACACCATCTTTTCGACTCGTTCGAGGGGCTTTCCGAGCCTTGTCCGGCCGACGGAGTTCACTGGAGCAAAGGAGATTTGAAATGCGGGATCGAACAGGTGCAAAAAGCGCTTTCTCATTTCGCCAAGCTCAGGTTTTATCCTGGCTGGATACCCGACCGTTTTCAAGATGTGGAAGGGCGGAAATTTTCATTTGTTCATATCGACGTGGACCTGACGGAGCCAACGCGCGAGAGTCTCGCATTTTTCTATCCGCGGATGGAACCAGGCGGAATCATCGTTTGTGATGATTATGGTCAAAGTGACTTCGCCCGGAGCCACGCAAGCGGTCGATCGTTTTCTGGCAGATAAGCCCGAAAAGATGCTGATGCTCCCGGAGGGAGGAGGGTTCTTGATTGTGAAAACGGCAACAGCAAGCCCCGCCCGGCTGGAGCAAAGAATACCATCCGCTGGTGTTCCTTTGGGGCCCTAACGCTCCCAATCGGAGAGATCGCGGTCGAGAAATCGGGACAATGCTCGCGTGTCGTCACGATAAAAGCCCAGCAATCGCGTTCGGGTCGCTTCCTTAATCGGAGGCGGTGTGAATGATTTGAGATTTCGCTGCTGAACCCAATCGTGCAGACGGTACAGCTTTAGTTTCCAAAACCAGGCCTGCCGGGCCCGCCCGGACGTGTGCTTCTGAAGAAAATGTCGAGCCCGATTCATAGCCGCGATCAGAGCTTTGGAGCGGGGAATTTGCCGTTCGTTGACGCGCCGGTTCAGACTGGAGGGGACGAAATCGCGCGCCACGCCGAGGAATGAAAAACAATGCTGCAGTACGTTCCCCGGCGTCTCGCTGGATATCGTCGAAGAGCAGAAAAAGACATTGCTCGCGCGGAAAAACCTTAAGGAACGCCTGCACATGAAGATGGTACAATCCCATCCGGCGAATTTCGGGGTAGTCCTCGAGAAAGCCTTCCATCGTCTCGGGCACGAGAGATTCCTTGGCGATCTGGTAATAGAATGATGTGAGCGCGTCCACGGGATGGCGGAATGAAAAGATGAGGCGGCATTCGGGATTGTGACCAAAAATCAGGAGGGGGAGAGGAACCGCAGAGCTGCAGGGCCGGCTGTGGAGCGAGCGCTCCGCCGACTGGGCCGAGTACCAGGAGCGGTACATGTCGCCCGCCTACACCGCGGCCCTTGACTCGCTCGCCGTGGGAGAGGGCACGCGGCTGCTCGATGTCGGTTGCGGAGCCGGCCTGGCGCTGCGGCTGGCCGCCGACCGGGGCGCCGACGTGGCAGGTCTCGACGCTGCGAACGGGATGCTCGTTCACGCCCGGCGGCGAGTGCCGGGCGCCACGATCGCCCTGGGAGACCTCGAATGCCTGCCGTTCGACGACGACACCTTCGAGGCGGTGACCGGCTTGAACTCCTTCCAATACGCCGCCGATCCGGTGCGGGCCCTGCAGGAGGCGCGCCGAGTCGCCGCTCCGGGCGGACGGATCCTCGCGCTCGTTTGGAGTCCCCCCGAGATGTGTGAGCTGGCCCCGCATCTGCGGAGCCTGGGCGCGCTGATGCCGCCGCCCCCGCCCGGCGCCCCCGGCCCATTCGCGCTGTCGACAGGCGAGGCCCTGCGGGAGCTGTTTCACCGCGCCGGCCTCGACGTCGACGACATCAACGACGTCGAGTGCCGGTTCGCCTATCCCGACACGGCCACGGCGATCGCCGCGCTGAGCAGCGCCGGCCCGGTGGTCCGGGTGGCCGAGCACGCCGGGACCGACGCCGTGCGAGCCGACATCGAGGCGTTTCTGGCGGCCAACGTGCTACCGGACGGGAGTTACGACATCCGCAACCCGTTCCGGATCGCGATCAGCCGGCCCACCGCCGCCGGTGGCTCCTGATCGCTACCCGTCGAGCGCCGAACAGTCCGCGCATGGAGGTTCGCGGTGCCCGCCAGAGATCTGACACTCGCTTTTGACACGTCCCCGCAGCGGTGGTAAAGCTGATCGAGCCCTGATTCACCCTCACACGGCGGGTCAGTGGCACTCGAATTTCGTCCGTGGGGAAGGCGCACTGTCAGTGTCGCCTTGACTCTGCGTGTCCGACAGTCAGGAGGCCGGTGTGAGGCATCTAGGTTCGGGTCACAGCAAGCGGGTGTGCGCAGTTGCGGCGGTCACACTCATCTCGACAATGGCGATCGTGGCGGCCACCTTCACGGCAGCCGCTGGGGCGGCGATCGCCCCCGCGTGCTCGCCCGACACGACGGCTCAGACCGACAGCGGCCCAGTCTGCGGGCTGACCGCCAACGGGGTCACGTCGTACCTGGGCATCCCATACGCCGCGTCTCCGGTCGGGAGGCTGCGCTGGCATTCGCCGGTTGCCCCGACGCCATGGACGACCCCGCGGCAGGCGACCACGGCCGGGAACATCTGCCCCGGCCCGAGCACGACCGGAGGGCCCGTCACCGGCTCTGAGGACTGCCTGACGCTAAACGTCCAGGCGCCCGCGGGCGTCCGGTCGGGGACGAAGCTGCCGGTGATGGTCGAGATCCACGGCGGCGGATTCTTGGACCCGATCGGACCGCCCGACGGATCGCATCTGGTGACGGCAGGACACGTGCTCTACATGGCTATGAACTACCGACTGGGGATCCTCGGGTTCATGGCCAATCGGGCGCTCGGGCCGCACTCGGGCGACTACGGACTGCAGGACCAGCAGGCGTCGCTGCGCTGGGTCAAGCGGAACATCGCCGCGTTCGGCGGCGATCCCCACAACGTGACGATCCTCGGCCAATCGGCCGGCGGCGCGAGCGTGTGCTCGCAGGTGGCGTCGCCGACGGCCCGGAACCTGTTCCAGCGGGGAATCCCCGAGAGCGGCTTCTACAACGCCGCGATCGGCCCCAACCAGGTATGGGAGCCGGCCGATTGCAAGTCGCAGATCCCGACCCAGCGCCAGGCCGAGCGGGCCGGCGCCACGTTTGCGACGAAGATGGGTTGCGACCCGACCGACATCGCATGCCTGCGCAAGATCCCCGCCGACACGCTGGTCGACGCCGGCGGGAAGGTCAACAACCCGACCGCGGACGGCACCAGCGCGACGATCGCGCCGACGATCAACGGTAGGACGCTGACGATGTCACCGGCCGTGGCGATCAGGACCGGCCACGTCAACCGGGTCGGGCTGATGAACGGAGTCGATCGGGATGAGATCAACGGCGGCGCGTCACTCGACGCACCGGTGGCGAACTCGGCCGCCGACTACTACCGGCGGATCCGAATCCAGTACGGGTCGCTGGCGCCGGCGGTGGAGCGGATCTATCCGCTGGTGCGGTTCCCGTCGCCGTTCATCGCCTATCGGACGGTGGTGGCCGACTCGGATTCGGTGTGCCCCGCGATCACCGCCGACCGCGAGCTATCGCGGTACCTGCCGGTGTACGCGTGGGAGAACGACGATGCCGACATGCCGCCTGGGTTCTACCCACAGTTCCTGGACCCGACCAAGCCCTACGGCGCCTACCACATCGCGGCCGATCCGTTCCTGTTCCCGCAGGCGGCGATCACCCTGTCGCCCGATCAGGCCGCGCTGGCGATGCAGTTCACCGCGCAGGCGACCGGCTACAGCCACTCCGGCGACCCCGTCACCACGGGAACGCCGCTGTGGCCCCGCTTCACCGGCGCCGGCCCGAACGTGATGACGCTGGTGCCGGCCGGCGATAGCGCGGTGAACACCGCGGCGACGATCACCCGCCAGCACCACTGCGGGTTCTGGAACGCGGTCACGCCGCAGGCCCAGTCCTAGCTATGGTCAGAGCATGGACCGCGACGAAGCCCGAGCCCGCGCGGACGAGCTCAACGCAGGCGCCCCGGACCGATCGGAGCATCGCTGGATCGCGCGCGAGTCCGAGCCCGGCAACTGGCAGGTGCTGAAGGTCACCGTGCCCGGGATGAAGTTCAACTCGGACCTGCACACCGCGACCGAGCAACGGCCCGAGCCCGACGAGCCGCCCGACCCGAGACAGCCGATCATTCGGCAGATCCCGCCGTACGGGGCGGGCTAGCCGAGGCCCGAGCTGCGCCGCGGTGCGGGCGGCGGGAGCGCCCGCGCGGCGGCCGGGAACTGCAGCACGCCGACGCCAGTGGCCAGGTCGTAGCCGCGCTTGGCCCGGAAGCCGGGGACGGTCGGGAGGAAGTGGTTGTTGCCGTGGATCACGTCCCACAACGTCGACGGCCGCTGACTTGACAGGTAGTACAGGAGCCCGTTGGCGGGGCCGATCGGCGGCAGGCGGTGACGGCGCAGATCGGCGCTGATCACCGCCATCGCTCCGGCTACCAGCGGCGCCGCCGCGCTCGTCCCGCCGTCCACCAGCCAGCTTCCGCCGTCGACGATCGGCCACCCCGGGAAGTTCGACGCCTGGGCGGAGACGTCGGGGATCGCCCGGCCGCGACCGCCAAGGCCCAGCCCCGACTGGTACGGCGGCCGCGGCTCGAACAGCGATACGCCACCGCCGCCGGCGCCGGCCCCGTTCTTACGGCTGCGCCAGGGCAGGTCGTTCCACGCGACCTCGTTGCTGCGCCGGTTGGCCTTGGTGAGCGTCAGCCGGGTTCCGCCGACGGCGGTCAAGAACGGCGAGGAAGCCGGCCAGGTGACGCCGGGGTAGGGCTTTCCGCGGGTGTTCAGGGCGCCGTTGCAGCTCGAGCCGCCGTCTCCCGCCGAGGCGTAGCTGCCGACGCCGGCGAGCCCGAGGCGCGCCAGCATCGAGTCGAGCAGGTCCGCCCCGGCGCGGTTGGACGGCGGACCGTGCGGCCCGTTGATCGGATCGCTCTCGCAGATCCCGTAGGAGATCGAGAAGCTGTCGGGGAGCCGTCGGCTGTCGAGCACCTGGGACGCGCCCAGGAACCACTGGTCGCCGTTGGAGTCCGCCTGGGTGAACGTGATTGCGGCCCGGGGCGCCATCCCCCTGACCATCGCGGTGTCGAGCTGGGGCTCAAACGAGTTCCCGGGCGAGATCGGGAACATCTGGCCGTCGGTCAGGATCGTGTTCGATCGCAGCCGGCCGTAGCCGAAGCAGCTGGCGTTGTCGGCGATGTCGCGCCTGGACGGCTCCTCCTGGAGTCCCAGTAGCGCCACCGACGCTCCCGCGCCCGACCCGAGTTGATCGACACCGTAGGCGTGGCGTACCTGCGCGTAGCTGAACGCCCCGGTGGCCTTCGCCTTGGCGCAGCCCTGAGTCCAGACGCCGGTGCGTCGCGGCGCGCGACGCTTGGCCGCCCGGGCGCGAGCGCGGGCCGGGGTCGCCACCGCGGCCTTGACCGGGATCTGCTGGGAGAACGACGTCACCACGTCGTCGACCAGGGGCCGCAGCGCCGCCGACAGACGGGGCGCGCCCTTGACCGAGAACGCGTGCGTCGGCGGCTCGGAGCCGGGGCTCTCGATCACCTTGACCTTGAATACCCGCTCGAACAGCGCCACCGGGCCTCGCACCCGTGCGAACACGCCGCTCGGATCGACCTTGGCCGCGAACCCGTAACCGCGGACCAGCCGCAGGAACCGACGGCGCACCGAAGGACTGGCCCCGTAGATGGCGACGATGCGCCGGGGGCTCATGAACCGGCGATAGGTCGAGGAGCCGGGCCGTTGGACCGCGAAGAACGCCGCCCGCGCGGCGGCCTCCGGTCGGGTCAGCCCGAAGTAGAAGGTCGTCTTGGCGGATGGATTTGTCGCGGTCGGCGCCGCGTCGGACGCCGCCGGCACCGCCGCGCACGCGAGCAGTGCGGCCAGCGCGAGGACACGCAACAGGGTTCGCATAGCGGGATCATCCCAGGATCTCGGCCGCGAACACGGCGTAGGAGGCGGCGCAGCGGCGCATCGCCGCCTCGTCGATGAACTCCTCGGGACCATGGGACACGTCGAGCCGGCCCGCGCCGTAGCCGAACGCGGGGATCCCGAGCTGGGCGTACCAGCGGGTGTCGAGTGTGCCCGGGCAGACTTCGAAGCTGGGTGATTCGCCCTCCACCTGGGCGACACAGTCCGCCAGCGTCCGCGCGACCGGATGGCCGGGGTCCGTGCCGGCCGACGGCTGGCGCTGGAGCACGTCGACGGTGACATCGGCCCCGATCTCGGCGGCGGCGGCCGCGATTGCTCCGGTGAGACGTTGCACCTCCTCGTCGAGCTGCTCGTCGGGGTTGAAGCGGCGATCGACCGAGAACCAGGCGGCGCCCGGCACCACGTTGAAGTTCGACCCCGATCCAGCGGCGCCGCCGACGACGAGCATCGAGCCGCGCTGCTCGAGCAGCTCGCCGGCGATTCGCCGGAGCGGCTCGGCGATCTGGATCATCTGCTCGAACGCGTTGACGCCCAGGTTTGCCTGGCCGACGTGCGCTTCGCGGCCGCGGACGGTGACCCGGAGGGTGATCGCGCCGCGAGCCGCGTGCCACACCACCCCGCCGGTCGGCTCGGGGGTCACCATCGCCACCGCACCGGGGTCGATCAGACCGGCCGCGCGCAGGTGACCGGACCCGACCGTGCTGCCGGTCTCCTCGTCGCACACGCAGTGGATCACGATCCGGCCGCCGTCCAGCAGCCCGAGCTCACGCGCCGTGGCGGCGGCGTAGATCATGCCGACCAGGCCCCCCTTCATGTCCGCCGTCCCGCGACCGACGATCCGGCCGTCGCGCCGGCGGGGAATGAACTGGTCGCGGCTCTGCGCGGGGACGACGTCGAAGTGACCGTGGAAGTAGAGCGTGCGGTCGCCGGTGCCGGCTTGCCCGCGCACGATCCGCGGCTGCTCGATGGCCCCGCCTCCGTCCGGCTCGATCACCTCGGGCGCCAGTCCGAAGCGGTCCAGCGCGTCGCGCAACACCTCCGCGCACGCGACCAGGCCGCGCCCGGGCGGATTCTCAGTGTCGATCGCGACCAGCCGCTGCAGCAGCTCGGCCATCTCGTCGGCCGAACCTTCGATCCGTTCGCGTACACGGTCGCGGCGGTCGGTCATGGACGCGGTTCGAGCACGCTGCGGACGGTCGCCCGCAACATCGCGTCACGCGCGTCGCCATCGCCGGCCGCGGCCCGGTTCTCGGTGGCGGTGGTGACCAGTGCGACCAGCACATCGAACAGCCAGTCGACGCTCAGGTCCTTACGGATCCGGCGTTTGCGCTGGGCGGCGCGTAGATAGGCACGCAACCGCTCGCCACGGCGGCGGACGTAGTCGGGGTCTTTAGCGGTGACCGCTGCATCGTGCTGCTCGAGGAACCGATACCGCTCGCCGAGCCCGGCGAGCGCGGCGACGAGGTCGCTCAGAACCTGCACGGGGTCCCCGTCGCCGCCGGCGTCCAGATGGGCGGCGGTCATCTGCTCGGCCTCGTGGAGCACCCGCTCGTAGATCGCGGCCTCCAGTGCCTGGCGGTCGGGGAAGTGGCGGTAGAGAGTGGTGCGGCCGGTGCCCGATGCGTCGGCGATCTCGCGCATGCTGGCCTGGGGCGCCGCGGCCAGCACCTCGATTGCGCCGGTCAGGATCGCCTCGTGGTTACGGGAGGCGTCGCTGCGCATCGTCCTCGGAGTGGTCGGCATCAGCAGCTAGAGTCTTGCATAAATCGGAACAACGTTGTACCGTTTATGAAGCGGTACACGCTTGACCCGTTTTGATCCAGGTAACCGACGGCCGACCGAGGAGGCGCCATGACCGAAGTTGCTGAGAGACCCGCACCCGCGCCGTCGCCTTCCGAGCATCGAGGCCTGCGGGGCAACCCGTCGCTGACGCTGGTCGCGATCTCGCTCGGCGTGATGATGGTCGCGCTCGACGGGACCGTCGTGAGCGTCGCCAACCCCACGATCCAGCGCGAGCTCAACGCGACCCTGGCCGGGCTGCAGTGGGTTACCAACGGCTACCTGCTCGCGCTCGCCGTGCTCCTGATCCCCGGCGGAAAGCTGGGCGACCGGTTCGGGCGGCGGCGGATGTTTGCGATCGGCATCGCCGGCTTCGCGCTGTCCTCGCTCGGCTGTGCGCTGTCGTCTTCGATCGGGGTGCTCGTCTGCTTTCGCGTCATCCAGGGAGTGTCCGGCGCGATGCTGATGCCCAACACGCTGGCGATCCTCCGCGCGACCTTCCCCCCCGAGCAACTCGCGCGCGCGGTCGGGATCTGGGGAGCGACCTCGGCGCTCGCGGTCGCCTCGGGCCCGATCGTGGGCGGCCTCCTCGTCGAGCACATCTCGTGGCAGTCGATCTTCCTGCTGAACCTGCCGCTGGGCGCGATCGCGCTGACCACGACGCTGCTGGTGGTCAAGGAGTCCACCGAGCCCGTCCATGAGCGGTTCGACTTCCCCGGCCTGATCCTGCTGACCGCGGGCCTGTCGCTGCTGGTGTGGGCGCTGATCAAGGCGCAGAGCCACGCCTGGCTGTCGGCCTACGTGCTGTCGTTCGCAATCGCCGGGCTGCTGGGGCTGGCGGCGTTCGCGGTTCGCGAGGCGCGCGCCCGGTGGCCGATGCTGCCGCTGGACATCTTCCGCTCACGCTCGGTGTCGGCCGGCACGCTGCTGGTGATCATCGGCTTCATGGGCCTGTTCGGGGTGCTGTTCTTCGTCACCCTGTACCTCCAGAACATTCACCACTACAGCGCCGTGCAGACCGGCGTGAAGCTGCTCCCGCTGACCGCGACGTTCATCGTCAGCCCGATCATCGGCAGCGTATTGACCCAGCGCCTGGGACCGCGGCCGCCGGTGGTCGCCGGGATGTTGTTACTGGCGGCGGCATTCTTCGGCCTCACCGGGCTCGGCGTCGATTCGCTGTATTCGTCGGTGTGGCCGTGGTTCGTGTGCATCGGGCTGGCGCTCGGCCTGATCATCACGTCCACCACCCAGGCGATCGTCGGCAACGTGTCGGTCGACCGCGGCGGGATCGCCGGCGGGCTGCAGACGACCGCCAACCAACTCGGCGGCGTGCTCGGCACCTCGGTGCTCGGCTCGATCCTGGTCTCGTCGGTCGGGTCGGTGCTCGGCGCCGAGCTCGCGAAGGCCGGCGTGCACGGGCAGACCGCACAAGCCGTCCTCGCCCACAAGGACATCGTCGGCTCCGGGATCGCTCCGATATCGGCCCAGATGCCGGCGTCGCTGCAGCAGGCGATCACCGACGCGTCCAGCGCCGCGTTCCTGCACGGGCTGCACACGGCGATGTTCGTTGCGGGCGGCCTAGCGATCGTCGGCGCGCTGCTCGGCCTGCTGGTCCAGCGCGGGTCCGAGGTCGACTCGGTGCAGGCAGCGGCCGCGTAGACGATCAGGCCCGAAGCGCATTGAGCGTGGTCACCAGTTGCTTCTCGGTGTCATTGCCTAGCTTCTCGAATACGGTCTTGGCGAGTGGCGCGACGAGCTTGGCGGCACCGTTGAACTGCACCTCGTTGGTGTAGGTGATGCTCGACCCCGTCCCGTCGCGGACGACGTCGATTGTCTCCGTCGAGGTGGCGGTGTCGTTGCGGCCGACGAGCACGATCCGCTCATCGGTCAGCTGCTCCAGCGTGTAGGTCAGCTCGGTGCTGATGCCGGCGATCTTCGACGCGTTCTGCCACGAGGAGCCGACCACGACCGGTCCCTCGTCGCTACGGACGCAACGCGTTGTCCCTGGATCCCACCGCTCGGCGTGAGAGAAGTCAGCGAGATACGGAATGACGACCTCCGGCGGAGGATCGACGCTGAATGTCCGGGACACAGTGCTCACGGAAATTCCTTTCGTTGTTCTAGTGGGACGCGGCATGCACGCGTCCGACTCGGGTCGCGCGGGTTTAGGCGGGGGGCTCGTAGAGCTGCAGGTCGTTGCCGTCGGGATCCTTGAAGGTCGCGACTCGGCCCCAGGGGTGTTCGCTGATGTCTGCGGGGATGTCGACGCCGCCGTCTCGCAGCTGCTGGACGGCCGACTCGAGCCCGTGCTCGGGCTGGAACGCGATCACGGCTCCGCCGTGACCGTCCGGGCTTTCCCTGGCGTTGAGGCCGATGTGCAGTCCGTTGGCGTCAAGCTGCGCCCAGTTGTCTTCATGCTGAAGTTCGTTGAGCCCCAGCTGGTCGCGGTAGAACGTGATCGAGCGGTCGATGTCGCTGACCGGAAGCCAGACGACGGAGGTGCCGGCGACCATCAGGCTGCCAGTCCCTGGCGCTCGAGGTCGTGCTCGGCGACCTGCTCGAGCAGGCCACCGATGTGCTTGGCCGCCGCCTGCTCCTGGGTCAGGATGCGCTCGGCGACCGCGACGGTCTGCGTGTCGCCGGCCCGATGCGCCACCTCTCTGAGCATCCGGTAGCTGGCGATCTCGAGATGCTCGAACGCGTACGCCTGGATCGCGAGCTTGCCCGAAGTGTCCGGAGCGGCCTTGGCGAGCATTCCGGTCACCTTCGCGGCTCCCTTCTGCGCGGTGTCCTTCAGTGACGACGGCGACGCTCCGTATGCCTCAAGCCGCTCACTGATCAGACGCTCATGCTCTTCGGTCTCAGCGAGATGCTGACGAAACGCCGACGCCAACTCCTGGTCGTCGGCACTGTCAGCGCCGTCGCGAAGCTGGGAGATCGCGTTCTGCTCGGTCGAATGGACGTCCTCGAGGTACTTCACCAGCTGCTGCTGTAGGTCATCGGCAGGCATGTGTCCTCCTGTTGGTTCGCATACAGAGTCACTGCCCCGCCGTCGGGCCCATAAACACGCTGTTGAGATTTTATCTACATCTTGTCAACCGACCAGCTCCGCTTCGGCCATCCGCCAATGATCCTCAGTGGTACCGGGGGTTCCTGCGCGATAGAGCTCATAGGCGCGCAGCGAGATGTCCTCGAACGAGGGCGCATCGGTCGATGGGCCCGCCCGGTCGGCTTGGCCGCGCGGGACTCGGGTCGCTACCGGCGGCGCTTCGTCGCGGGCGTGAGTGGCTCGGTTGGTCGAGTGCTGGGAGCGACGGGGCTTACGAGGTTCGCGCTGGTCGGGCTGCCTGGCGCGTTCTCGGGCGTGGCGAGTCTTGTCAGCTGGGACATCCGCCGGCTCGCGTAGCGGGAGCTTGTGCTGTGCGGACTCGACCAGAGGCGCGTCGTGCAGGATGACGCCGCTCAGCGCTCTCACGCTCGCGTCGACACGGTCAATCGCATGAAGCACGCTACGTCTTGAGTGCTCGGCGGACAACAACCGGCGAACGGCGCCGTCCACCGGACGGCGTATCGCCCTCAGATAGGCGTCCATCATCGTGCCGGGAAGCTGTTTCGGATTCATAGGATCCTTCAGTAGGCGTGGACCATCGTGTGCGCCCGGCTTGCATCACGCATCGCGCGCACACTTGACAGAGCGTTCCCCCTCGATCCGGTCGCAAACCGGGACGCGCGCTCTCCGGCGGCCGTCACGCGCAGTTGATGTGGAGCAGGTGCAGGTGCCACTGGCCACCGCCCGCGGGCACGAGATCAACGGTGCCGGTGCAGTGCTTTGTCCCGTTATCTCGCACCGAGGTCGTCTGCACCGCCACCGTGGCGCCCGCGCTTGACTGCGTGGTCACGTTCGCGCTGTCGAACGTGATCGACCGATCGGCAGCCTGGCCCGCCGCGAAGCTCTGATAGCCCTCGAGCTGAGAGCGCAGAGTCGGGTCGGCAAGAGCCCAGGCGGCCGCGTAGTCGTGGGCGGCGGCCGCGTGGTAGAACGCCTCGACGGCGCGGACGGGGCTTCCGGACGCCGTCGGTGTCGTCACCGCGGGGCCTGCAGTCGTCGACGTCGACGAGGATGAGCTCGGCGCAGCCGGCGATGACGTCGACGAACTCGTGCTCGGGCTATGGCGGTGACGTGTCGCGGTCGTTCGGCCTCCGCGCCCGGCCGACGTCGCCTGCCCCGGTGAGCGCGAGCCAGAGCCGGGCGAGTTCAAGATGATCGCAAGCGCTACCCCTACCGCCACGAGCGCCAGCAGCCCGGCGACCGCGAGCCTGCTCGGCGATGACCGGTGATGGCTGCGGCGTTGCTCCGCCGCAAGCCCCAGGCGGGCCCTCTGGCGATCTTGGTCGCTACCGCGGCTGGGGCTGTCCGGCCCCCGGCCGGCCGGGACTTGGCGTGGTCGCGGGTCAGTCGCGGGCGCGGCTGGAGCGAGCCGCTTCGCCGGCCCGTCGCCAGCAGCCACCAGCCCCGACCTTCGGGCCGACGGGATCACTTCGGGCGCCAGCGCTGCTCGAAGGCGTCGCACCAATTCGCCAGCCGACGACGGGCGGTCACCTGGGTCTTTTGCCATTCCGTAGGCAAGTAGGTCGGCCGCGACGGGTGGCACCTGATGCCACGCTTTGCGTAGGTCAGGGGGAGGCTGTGTTGCGATTGCATGCGCCAGCGCGACCGGGTTGGTCTCTGGGTGGGCCTTCTCCCCGGACAGCACCTCGTACGCCACCGCCGACAGCGCGTAGACATCGATCGCAGGCGTCGATGGCGCCGCGTCCAGCTGCTCCGGTGCCATGTAGCTGAGAGAACCGAAGATCGTTCCGGAGGTCGTGATCCGCGTACGGTCCGGGACGGCTGCGATCCCCAGGTCGGCTACCTTGACGGCGCCGTCATCGCCGAGCAGGATGTTCGAAGGCTTGACGTCGCGGTGCACGATGCCCAGGTGGTGTATGGCGTCGAGTCCAGCGGCGACCCCCTCCAGCACTCGCAGCGCATCGCCGGGTGGCAGCTTGTGGCGCCGAGTGAGCTCCTCGCGCAGCGTTCCCCCAGGGACGTACTCCATGACGACGACGAGGTAGCCGTCAGCGGACATCACGACGTCGTAGACCGACACTACGTTCACGTGGCTCAGCGACGCGCCGGCCAGCGCTTCGCGCCGCAGACGCGCCAGTCCCCGCGGGTCGACAGGGCCGCCCACGCGCTTGAGCGCCACAGGGCGGCCTAGCCTCGTGTCCTCGGCCAGGTCTACACGAGCCATCCCACCTGAGCCGAGCGTCGAGATGTAGCGGTATCTCGCGGAATCACCGGTTGCGACCACAGGGAAGCCCTACCCGCTGTGACCGTTCGGACGCGAAGTGCGCGTCGGCGCAGTCCGGGGTGCGCTGCCTGAAACTGAACATACTGATTAGAGAATTGATACAGTGTGTTTAGGCGTTATCCCGGTCCCGATGTAGCGGTTTGATCTCTACGGCGCGCCGCGCCGCCCTAAGTCGGCAGCCGACCATCCACAATGCGCTCTCAGCCCCTCGCGGCACGTCGCTTCGCATCACCGGAATTGGAGTGCGACGAGCTTGCTTACCTCCTGCTCGAAGAAGCCCGCCTCCAGTGCGAGGCTCTCATCATCAGCAACGCCGCCGATATCAGCACGAGCGCGCTGAGGCTTACCCACCGAGAGCTCGGCTACGCCGGCTACGTCGCGAGCGCAGCGATCGAGCCTGACCGACGCCATGGGTTGCTCGTTAGCGCCCGTCAAAGCCGGCGGGTGGCAGAGTCTGAGCTTGCTGACCCCGCGCAACTGCTCCAGACCGCTGTCGCCGCCGAGGACGCAGTCAGCGGCGGGCTCAGCGCCCGACATCTCGCCGATCACATGCATCTTGCCCACGTACATCTTCTCCACGCTCAGGAGATCCTCCGTGACCAACTCGCCGATGCGCCAGCCAGGCGGCAAGCGAGTCGGAGGCCATGATCGCTGCGCGGTCGTGATCGGCAGCCATCGTCGGGTAGCTCCAGCGCGGGGAATGCCTGTCCCGGATCCCGTCGCATGCGGGTGATTACTTGGAATGTCGCCCGCCGCCGGTCAGGGTTCGTCGAGCAGGCCACGATGTTGGCCGGTCGACAGCCGAGCGTCGTCGCGCTCCAGGAAGTTACGCGGCAGACGCTCCCGCTGTGGCGCCGAGCGTTCGAGCTGATGGGTCTGGAACATGTTCGGTCGTCGTTGGATGGGCAGGCCGTCCGCGCCACCACGCGACGTCGCACGACGGCGGTGGTGGTCGCGTCTCGAACGCCGCTGGATGACGTTACGCATCCCCTGCTGGTTCCGTGGCCGGAGACCGCCCTGTGTGCCGCGGTTCAGTCCAGCGGTGGACCGGTTGAGATCTTCTGCGTGCATGTCCCCAACGCAGCAAACGGCAGTGTCAAACCGCAGACTCTGCGGCGAATCCGGGACGGCGTGGCAGTCGCCGGGCCAGGGGCGCGGGTGGTGTGCGGTGATCTCAACACTCCACGCCGTGAGCTACCGACCGGCGACGTGATCTCGTTCGCTCGCGACCGACGCGGCCGCCTACGGCCCGAGCGAGGGACCGAGTGGGACGCAGCCGAGCTCGGCGTGGTGCCCGGGCTGCGCGATCTCGGCTACCGCGACGTCTACCGCGAGCTCCACGGGTATGGAGATCCCGAGCCGAGTTGGACCTGGAACCGGATCGCGGGCCACGATGGCGGTTGGCGGATCGACCACATGTTCGCCTCCGTACAGCTGCAGCCAATCGGATGTCTGTATCACCACGCCTGGCGCGATGATGGCCTGAGCGACCACTCGGCGCTCGAAGCCGACTTCGGCTAGCAATCGCGGTGTGCGCGGCGCCGACGACGACCTCGTGGATCGAGATCCCGCCACGGATGCCGAGGCGGCTGGGAAGCAACGTGAGCAGGGTTGACGGGTGGGTGGTTCGCGAGGAGCATGCGGCTGGATGAAAGGAGGATCTCGCATGGCGCGAGTGATGGCCGATTGTCGTCGGTGGCCAAGCGATGTTGACTGCTCGCTGACGATCATCGGCGAGGAGGATGAGGTTGTTCGTGCGGCCGCCGAGCACGCTGCCTCAGTGCACGGGCACGAGGACACGCCGGAGCTGCGCGAGCAGCTCCGCGGGTTCCTCGAGCCGGCGGACGCGTACTCAAACGCGCCGCGTTCACAGGAGCCGATGGCCGGCTGACCAGCACGAAATGGCGCGCCGCGTTGTTGCACGCGCGCGGCGCGCCTCGCCTTCAGCTGGGGGATGATCCCCAGCGCGAGGGCGGAGCCTGGTGCGAGACTCCGGGTCGATGTCATCACACGCGGATTTGCCCCGAGGCACGGTCACGCTGTTGTTCAGCGACATCGAGGGCTCGACCCGGCTGGTGATTCGTTTGCGCGATCGGTACGTCGATCTGCTTCTGCAACATCACCGGCTGCTCCGGGCAGCCTTCGAAGAGCACGGTGGTCGCGAGATCGGCACGCAAGGCGATGCGTTCGTCGTGGCGTTCAGCCGGGCCAAGGAAGCTGTGGCGGCGGCGGTCGCGGGTCAGCGTGCTCTGTCCGAGCACGAATGGCCCGAGGGCGCCGAGGTGAAGGTTCGGATCGGTATTCACACCGGGGAGCCGTCGCTGGGAGAGGACGGCTACCAGGGACTCGGCGTGCATCGGGCAGCGCGCATCTGCGCCGCCGGGCACGGCGGCCAGATCCTGTTGTCAAATACGAGTCGTGAGCTGATCGAGGACGAGCTGTCTGACGATCTGGTGTTGCTGGACCTCGGCGAGAATCGGCTCAAGGATCTCGACCGGCCGGAGCGGATCTTCCAGGTGGTGTATCCCGGGGTCGCCCCGTCCTTCCCACCGCTGAACACCGTAGACCCGGAGCCGATCGAAGCGCGGTCCGGTGGGCCGGCGATGCGGCCGCCAGCGGGGCTGCGCATCGAACTCCTGGGTGGCTTTCGTGTATCTGCGGGTGAGGCGACCGTGGGTGAGTCGGCGTGGCGACTGCGTAAGGCGCGCGGGCTGGTCAAGCTCCTCGCTCTCACGCCGGAGCACAGCCTGCACCGTGAGCAGGCGATCGAGGCTCTGTGGCCCGACTTGGATCCGGCCGCCGCGTCGAACAATTTGCGCCAGGCGCTGTTCGTCGCGCGCCGCGCGCTGGACTCCTGTGGGGAGGACGGCGCTGCACGGATCGTGCTCGCGCGGGACGTCCTCACGCTCGCCGGGGACGGGTTGCATATCGACGTCGAGGCGTTCGAGGCGGCCGCCGCGGAGGCCGAGCGCGCTCCGAGCATCGCCGGCCACCGGGCGGCGATCGATCTCTACGGTGGAGAGCTCCTGCCCGAGGATCGCTTCGACGAGTGGGCGACCGCGCGCAGGCAGGCGCTCAGGGAGCGCCATCTGATCCTGCTCGTCGACCTCGCCCTGATGCTCGAGACGGCGGGCGATCGCGCCGCGGCTGCCGCCGCGCTACAGCAGGCGCTCCTGCATGAGCCCCTTCAAGAGCGGGCGCACCGCGAGCTGATGCGCATCTACGCCCTGACCGGACGCCGTCAACGCGCCCTGGCTCAGTTCCACTTGCTGCGGGAGTCGCTGCGGCGCGAGTTCGAGGACGAGCCCGACGACGAGACCCGCCGCCTCTACCAGGACATCCTCACCCGGAGAGTTGGGTCCGAGGATGCTCGCGAGCCGGCGCCCGCAGCCCGCCGTGCAGACCCCGCGCCCCGGCGACCGGGCAACCTTCCGCTTCAGCTGACGAGCTTTGTCGGGCGGGAGCGCGAGCTCAACGAGGTCGTCGGGCTCGGCCGCCGACATCGTCTGGTGACACTCACCGGGCCGGGCGGCAGCGGCAAGACGCGCCTGTCGCTCGAGGCCGCCGCCGCGCTGCTGCGGGACACCCCGGACGGCGTGTGGCTCGTCGAGCTTGCCGGGCTGTCTGACGGGTCGCTGGTGCCCCATGCCGTCGAGGCCGTGCTGGGCGTGGCGAGCCGCTCGACCCGTCGCCCGGAAGAGGCGATCGCCGCGCATGTGGGCGACCGACAGATGATCGTGGTGCTGGACAACTGCGAGCACGTGATTGGCGCCAGTGCCCGTCTCGTCGAGGGTCTGCTGGCAGCGTGTCCCAACCTCCGCTTGCTCGTGACCAGCCGCGAGCCGCTGCACATCGCCGGCGAGGTCAACTGGCGTGTGCCTTCGCTCACGCCCCCGGAGGCGGAACGGCTGTTCGCCGAGCGGGCCCAGGACGCCTCGTCGCGCTTTGCGCTGTCGGAGGAGAACGCGTCCGCGGTGGCCGAGGTGTGCCGGCGGGTGGACGGGATTCCGCTGGCGATCGAGCTCGCGGCGGCCCGTGTCGGCGTGCTCGCGCCCGCGCAGATCGCCGAGCACTTGCGCGACTCTCTCGATGTGCTGAGCGCAGGTCGGCGCACTGCGCTCACGCGTCAACAGACCCTGACGGCGACGCTCGACTGGAGTCACGCGCTGCTCGACGAGGACGAGCGCGCACTGTTCCGCCGCCTCGGCGTGTTCGCCGGAAGCTGCGATCTCGACGCCGTCGAGGACGTGTGCGAGGGCGACCTCGACGTACTCGGCCAGCTCGTCGACAAGTCGCTCGTAGTGGTCGAAGAGCAGGACGAGACCGCTCGCTATCGCCTGCTCGACATCGTCCGTCACTACGCCCGCGAACGTTTGGCGACGGCCGGTGAGCAGCAGCGGCTGGAGGCGCGGCACCGCGCCCACTATCTGCGCCTGGCCGAGGAGCTCGAGCCGACAATCGATGACCCTGACGCTCGTCGTCGGCTCGCGCGCGAGGACGACGAGCTGCGGTGGGCGTTGCGCACGGCGTTGCGCACGGAACGCGACGCAGCGCTGCGGCTCGCCGCTGCCCTGTGGCGGTTCTGGCACGACCGCGGGGACCGTACTGAGGGCGCGCGCTGGCTCGAGAACGCGCTCAGCGCGGTGTCCAAGCCGTCGGCGACGCGCGCCCAAGTGCTCCACGGGCTCTCGGTGCTCGCTCTGCGCACCAGTGATCACCGTCGGGCCGTCGATACCTCGCGCGAAGCGGTTGCCTTCTACCGGACGTCGGGCGACCAGCGGGCCCTGAGCGAGGAGCTCCACCACCTGGGGACGATCGCATGGGTGTTCTCGGACTACGACGGCGGCCGAGCGCCACTGCCAGGAAAGCCAGGCGATCGCCGAGCATGCAGACCAGCCGGCGATCGTCGCTTCGGTCATCCACACGCTAGGCGTGATCGCGGCCTCTCGCAGTGAGACCGCGGACGGTCGCGATCTGATCGCGCGGAGCATCGAGCTCCTGCGCGCGCTGCCCGAGCCAGGCGAGCCCCTGCTGCTGCCGGTGGCGCTCGGATACGGCCGGACTCCCCGTCCAGGTGACCGAATGCCGCGGCTGTTTCTCGAGCAGACGTTCGTGACCGCCCGGCGCGTGAGGCCAGCCGGCGCCGTCGCCTACGCGCGCTGCGACCTCGCGATGGCGGAGCGAGACGCGGGCAATGTCACCGCTTCACGGGCGCTGCTTGAGGAAAGCATTTCGCGGTTTCGCCAGCTCGGTGACGAGCTGGGTGCCGCGCAGGCGCTGGGCCAGCTCGGCAACCTGCTTTCCGCGGCAGGCGACCCCGAGCCGGCGCGGGAACTGCACGAGGAGAGCCTCGCCCTGCGCGAGGCGCGCCAATGACGCGCGCGGGATCGGCCTGTCGCTGCTCGCTATCGCGGTCGCCGCGGCGCGAACGGCGGAGCACGAGCGCGCTTGGACGAGCGCCGAGCGCGCCCTGAACCTGTTTGACCGAACTGACGACGGTCCGGGCCGCGCGGCCGCCGTCATGCAGCTGGGGTACCTGGCCGCTGACGCCGGCCGGCTGCAGGAGGCGTGGGAACTGCAGGAGCGAGCACTCGCCCTGTGGAGGGACTTCATCCCCGATACCGGCTGGTGCACCACGATCCTGCTCGAGCTGGCCCACCTCGACGCCGCGCTCGGCGAGCCCGAGCGCGGAACCGGTCGACTTCGACAGGCTGCTGAGATCTTCTCCCGGATCGGAGATCGGGCCGGCCTGGCGTACTGCCAGCAGGCACTGCGGACTTGATAAATCCGGCGCTAACGCCGGAATAACGCCTCGACCCTAGCTTCACCGCTCCAGCCTGAGCAACCAGAGGAGCAGATGATGACCAGTGGACAGCTTGCGGATCCGCCCACCCTTGGCGAGGCGACCGTCCAGGAACTGCGCGACGCGCTACGAGGCGAGCTCGTGTTGCCGGCTGACGCCGCTTACGACGAGGCACGCGGCGTCTGGAACGGCATGATCGACCGCCGGCCGGCGTTGATCGCGCGCTGCACGGGGGCCAGCGACGTGATCGCCGCAATCCGCTTCGCGCGCAGCGAAGGCCTGACCGTGGCCGTGCGCGGCGGCGGCCACAACGTGGCCGGGAACGCCACCTGCGACGGGGGCATCGTGGTCGACCTGTCGCCGATGAAGGGGGTGCGCGTCGATGCGCGAGGCGCGCACCGTCCGCGCCCAGGGCGGTCTCACCTGGGGCGAGCTCGACCGCGAGACCCAGGCCTTCGGCCTCGCCACGACCGGCGGCCTCGTGACCTCGACCGGGATCGGCGGGTTCACGCTCGGCGGCGGGATCGGCTGGCTGATGCGCAAGCACGGGCTGGCGTGCGACAACCTGATCTCGGCGGACGTGGTGACCGCTGACGGGCAGACCGTACGGGCCAGTGAAACCGAGAACGCGGAACTTCTGTGGGGGCTGCGCGGCGGCGGCGGCAACTTCGGCGTCGTCACCGAGTTCGAGTACCGCCTGCACCCGGTCTCGCAGGTGATCGGAGGACTCTTGGCGTGGCCCGCGCAATCGGCCGGCGACGTGCTGCGCGTCTGGCGCGAGTGGGTGTCAGACACGCCGGACGAGCTGTGCACGATGGCGGCGTTCCTGTACGCCCCGCCCGAGCCGTTCGTTCCGCCGGAAGTGGTGGGATCGCTGATCTTCGCGATCGCCTGCTGCCACCTCGACCCGGAGGGCAGCGCCGAGGACGACGTGCGGCCCCTGCGCGACCTGTCCCCGGCGGTCGATGTCCTCGGGCCGATGCCCTATCAAGCGATTCAGGGCATGTTCGACGCAGGCGTACCGCGCGGGTCGCGCAACTACTGGCGTTCGCAGTACGTTGACCTGCTCACCGACGAAGCGATCGAAACGATCATCGACCATTCCACCGGAATCCCGGCGCCCCTGGGACAGCTTCACGTCCATCAGATGGGCGGAGCGATGAGCCGGGTGCCTGCGGGCGCGACGGCGTTTGGCAACCGCGACGCTGGTTTCCTCATCAACTACATCGGGCTGTGGCTCGACCCAGGCGAGGACGAGACCAACACGGCGTGGGTGCGCTCGGCGTCAGACGCGATCGAGCCCTACGGCACCGGCGCGCGGTACGTGAACTTCCTCGCCGACGAGGGAGACGCGGGCGTCCGGTCGGCCTACGACACCGAGACCTACACGCGCCTCCAGAATCTGAAGGCAAAGTTCGACCCGACGAACTTCTTCCACCTCAACCAGAACGTCGTCCCGGCCTGACGACGCATACGCGAGCGCTGCACGAGGCCGCGGTCGGCGACGACCGGATCCGGCCGCAGGCTAGGGTGCTGGCCGTGACCGTCACGCTCGCGCGCCCAACCGACCTCGATCTCGCGGCGTTCGCGCGAGTGGCCTGGGGAGGGGAGGGCGTTCGGCTCGCCCCGGAGGCGATCGCGCGGATGGCGTCCACCCGACGCGCATTCGACGAGTTCGTGGCCGCCTCGGCCGACCGTCACCTGTACGGGATCACCACCGCGCATCACCGCGGCGCGAACACCTTGCTCTCGCCCGCCGACCGCGCCGCCTACGCCCGGCGGATCCCGCCGACGCCGGCGTCTGTGGGCGCGCCGTTGCCCGACCGCGTGGTGCGCGGGGTCGTCGCCGCGAGGGTGGCCGGGTTCATCGCCGGCACCGCCGCCGTGCGCCCGGAGCTGGCCCGCGCGGTCGCGGCGATGCTCGACCAGCCGATGCCGTCGGTGCCGGGTCGAGGCCGCGGCGAGCCCGGCGAGATCGGAACGCTGCGCGCGGTGTTCGGTGGCCTCGAGCGCGACGTCGCACTCGAGGCCAAAGAGGGGATGGCGCTGGTCAACGGCGCCCCCGCGTCCGCGGCCGTGCTCGCCGACGCCGCGCTGGCCGCGCGCGGTCGGCTGGAGGTCTCCGACGAGATTCTGGCGCTTGCGTTCTACGCCGCCGGGGCGCTCGAGGCTCATCTGGACCCGGCGCTCGACGACGCGTGGCGCGACCCGCACGAGGCCGCCGCGCTGGCCCGGCTGCGGGAGCTGATTGACGGGGGAGAGGCCACGCCCGACGGCCACCAGGCAGCGGTTGCGTTCCGCGACGCTCCGCGGCTACTGGGATGGCAGCGTCGGTTGCGGCGGTGGGCGCAGGAGTGCGCGGAGATCTCGCTGTCAGCGCCGGGCGACAACCCGATGTTCGCCCTCGCCGACGCTAACCGGCCGGCGCGAATCCTGTCCAACGCCGGCTACCACGACGCGCGGGCGGCGCCGATGCTCAACGCGCTCGCCGCGGCGTGGGCCGACCTGGCTTCGCTGGTGGCCGTGCAGGCCACGCGCCTGGCCGAGGATCCTGCGGGCCTGGCGGCGGCGGAGTCAGAGCCCGAGGTGACGCTGCTATCGATGACCGCGCTCGGCTGGGCCGAGGAGGCGCGACCGGCGGCGGCGCCGACGCTGATCTCACTCGGTGGCAGCCCGCCCAGCGACACCTCCTCGCCGTCGCTGATGGCCTGGCGGCTGGCCGAGGACGCCGGCTCCTGCCTGCAGGCCGCGCTCGCCTGCCTCGCGGTGCTGGCCGCGCATACGATCGCCGTCGCCGGCCGCCCCGTCCCGCCTGCGCTTCGCGATCGCTTCGACGCCACGATCGAGCGGTTCCCGCGGGTGCTTCACACCAGCGGCTATCAGGGCGCGCTCCAGCGGATCGCCGACGACATCGAACGCCGGGTGCACGCACCGGCGGTGGCGTCACTCCAGCAGGGCTGAGGCGAGCTGCGCCGCCACCCACTGTCCGTAGCGCCGTGCGCTCCAGCCGCGCTGGAGCACGAGCAGCTCGAACAGCTCGGGGGAGTTCAGCGTCCACAGCACGTCACGGGCCTGACGCCGTGACACGCCCGCCCGCAGCGTGCCGCGGCGGGCCAGCAGCCCCGCGAACTCCGCCATTCCGTGGAGACGGTCGTCGTACAGCCGCTCGAGAGCGGCCGCGATCTCCGGATCGCTGGGCGCGGCCTCGCGCATCACCCGGACGAGCGGCGCCAGGCGCGGATTGACGTCCGCCAGCAGCCGACCGTAGAGCTCGAACTGACGCCGCGGGTCGGGCTCGTCGCGGATCGCGTCGATCTGAGGGCGGCGACGCAACGGCGTGTCCGCGGTGTCGCCCCGGATCGCGGCGCTGACCACCGCGCGCAGCAGCGCGGGCTTGGAGCCGAACGACTTGTAGATCGTCTCCGGCGAGACCGCTGCCGCGCGGGCCACGTCGCCGATCGTCGTCTGCGCGTAACCACCCTGCTCGAACAGCCGTCGCGCCGCGTCGACGATCTCCTCGCGTGTCCGAATCGCCCGCGCGCGGCGCCCGGAGGCGTCGTAGCGACGCCGCGTCGGGTTGACAGGCTCAGACATTCACTACATACTATCTGGAATGAATACTGAAACCATAAATCGAAACACCACGTCCACGGCCGGCCTCGATTACTACGACGGACCCGACCTCGTCGCCGGCCTGATCGACGCTCTGCATCAGGCCGGTCTCGACGAGCACGCGCTCGACATCGACGACCTCGCGGCGCTCGACGAGTTCCACGCTCTTGGACGAGCGGCCACGATCGCGCTGGCCCGGCTGGCGAACCTGCAGCCGGGCGAGCGGGTGCTCGACGTCGGCTCCGGGATCGGCGGTCCGGCCCGGTTCCTGGCGTCCCGCTACGGCGTGACCGTAACCGCGATCGACGCCACCGAGCGGTTCTGCCGGGCGGCCGAGATGCTCACTCGCGGAGCCGGCCTCGACGACCGCGTAACGATCGTCCGCGGCGATGCGCTGTCGCTGCCGTTCGCGGACGCGAGCTTCGACGTCGTCTGGACCCAGGCCGTCAGCCAGAACATCTTCGACAAGCGCCGCTTCGTCTCCGAGCTGGTCCGCGTGCTCCGGCCGGGCGGCCGCGTGGCGATGTTCGAGATCGTGGCGGGTCCCGGCGGGCCGCTGGTGTACCCGGTCCCATGGGCCGACACCAGCGAGCAGAGCTCGCTGGGTACGGCCGACGAACTGCAGGGTCCGCTGGAGGCCGAGGGACTCGTCTTCGGTTCGCTGAACCGTGGCCAGGCAGTGCTCGAGTCGATCGTCGCCGCAGCCGAGGAGGTCATCCCGTCGCCGGCCGCGCAGACGCTCGGGCTGGAGCTGCTGATGCCCGACTACGAGGCGCGCATGGCCGGTCTCGCCCGCAATGTGGCCGAGCGGCGGACTGAGCTCTGGCGGGCGGTAGCGACCCGTCCGCAGGGGCTGGTCACGTGACCGCGGTCTCGAGCTCCTGCAGGCGCCGCGAGCGCTCGGCGCGCGCGGTCAGCGCGTCGTCGAGCTCGACCGCCACGAACCGAGTCCTGGACCCCGGCGCGGACTGCGCGACCGTGTCCATGTCGGCGCTGATCACGGTGGCGATCATCGCGTAGCCGCCGCCCGAGACCGCGTCGCGGTGCAGCACGATCGGCTCGACGCCGCCCGGGATCTGGATCGAACCGATCGGGTACGGGGAGTCGACGATGTTGGAGGGATCGCTGCCGGCACCAAATGGCTGCTTGCGCTTGACCAGGTCGAGCTTCTCGCCCTTGTAGCGGAAGCCGACGCGGTCGGCGACCGGCGTCAGCGTCCACTCGGTCTCGAAGAACGTCGCGCGTCCGGCGTCGGTCAGCAGATGGTCGTACAGGCCCATCACCACCCGGATCTCGAGTTCCTTGGGCATCGCGGGGCGAAGCTTCTCGGGCACAGTGCGGTCGGCGGCGCTGGGCGCGGATCCGACGGTCAGCCGATCGCCCTCGGCCAGCGGCCGGCCCTCGTGGCCACCGAGCGCGCCGAGCACGTAGGTGGAGCGGCTTTCGAGCTTCACCGGCACGTCGATGCCGCCGCCGACCGCGATGTACATCCGCGCGCCACGCGTGACGTGGCCAAACGAGAGCACGTCGCCGGCCTGCACGGCGAATGAGGACCACGACTCGCGGGGCTCGCCGTTGACCCGTGGCTCGAGCTCGGCGCCCGCGACCGCCACCACGCTTGGCTCGCCGAACCGGAGCTCGGGCCCCATGTAGGCGCACTCCAGCGCGGCGGCGCTGCGATCGTTACCCACCAGCAGGTTCGCCGCGATCAGCGAGAACTGGTCCAGCGCCCCCGAGGGCGGGATCCCGACGTTGTAGAAGCCGAGCCGTCCGACGTCCTGAACGGTCGTCGACAGGCCGGGTTTGACGACCTCAATCGGCATGAAGCTCCTCCAGCAGTCGCGCGTTGTAGGCATCGGAGTCCGCGAGGAACTCCTGGAGATTGAACGTGACCGGGCGCTGTCGGATCGTGGCCTCGCCCCGCTGAGCGCGGGCGTCGAGCTCGTCGTAGGTGTCGCGGTCGATCCCCTCGAACTTGACGATGTCCCCGGGCCGGAAGAAGCACACGAAATCCGAGAAGTCCGGCAGGTCCTGGCCCGGGTCGTAGATGGGCATCGGGGTGATCCCGAACATCTGATAGCCGCCCGCTCCGCGCACCGAGTAGATGCAGCCGAAGCAGCCGCCGTGCCCGACGGTCAGCCGCGGTGTGTCGGTCCGCGGCCGCTCGTACTTGGGCACCTCGAGCTGACGGTCGCGCGGGACCATCTGGTAGAGGAACGGCAGTCCGGCCACGAACCCGACCATCGACGCCATCCACGGCGCCGCGGAGTGAGCTGCGATGAAGTCCTCGACGCTGTCGAAGTCGTTGATCCGGGCGGCGTACTCGAGGTCGGTCGAGTCGGGGTCCTGGTGGCGGTCGCGAAACCGCATCAGGGTCTCGTGGGTCCACGGGTCGTTGTAGAGCACGGGGATCTCGACGATTCGCGTCTGCAGCTCGAAGTCGTGCGCGTCGCCGATGCCGCCCTCGACCTCGCGCACGAGCTGCTCGAGCTCGCCTGGCGAGATCACGTCCGGGTCGAAGCGCACCTGGTAGGAGGCGTTGGCCGGGCAGATGTCGATCACGCCGTCGGGCCGTCGCTCGCCGAGCGCGGTCACGATCGCCATCGAGCGGAAGTACGCCTCGAGGCTCATCTCCTCGGCGACCTCCACGAACAGGTGCTCGTCCGCACCCCAGCTGTGGCGTGAGCCAGTCGTCTGTGTGGTCATCGTGCTCCGTTCTGAGCCGTGAACTCCCCGAGCCACGTCTCTAGCGTTCCGGTGTGAAATTCGCCGCGCACAAACCACTCCTGATCGAGCAGGGCGGCGAGGAACGAGCGGTTGGTCTCGATCCCGTCCACCTCGAGCTCGCGCAGTGCCCGACGGGCCCGCGCCAGCGCGGCGGGCCGGTCCGGGCCCCACACCACCACCTTGCCCAGCAGTGAGTCATAGAACGGCGGGACCGTGCCGCCGGGCTCCATCCACGTGTCCACGCGCACCCACGGGCCCGCGGGGAGCACGACCCGGTCCAGCCGGCCCGGGCTGGGCGCGAAGCCCCGGCTCGGATCCTCGGCGTTGATCCGCAACTCGAGCGCGCAACCGTCGGCGCGGACCTCGTCCTGCGACAGCGACAGCCGCTCGCCGCGCGGCGATCCGGAGTTGCTCGGCGATCAGGTCGACGCCGGTGACCAGCTCGGTGACCGGGTGCTCGACCTGGATCCGGGTGTTCATCTCGATGAAGAAGAACTCGCCGCTGTCGGCGTCGACGAGGAACTCGACCGTGCCGGCGCTGCGATACCCGATCGCGGAGCAGAGCGACACGGCCGCTTCGCACAGCCGGGTTCGTGTGTCCTCGGACAGCAGCGGCGCCGGCGTCTCCTCGAGAACCTTCTGGCGCCGGCGTTGCAGCGAGCAGTCACGCTCGCGCAGGTGGATCGTGGACTCCCCGTCCCCCAGCACCTGGACCTCTACGTGACGGGCCGGCACCACGAACCGCTCGACGTACAGGCGGTCGTCGCCGAACGCTCCCGACGCCTCCCGGGCGGCCGTCCGGTAATCGCCTTCGAGGCTGGCGGCGTCGTGGACGATCCGGATCCCACGCCCGCCGCCTCCGCCGGCGGCCTTGAGCGCGATCGGGTAGCCGATCTCGCCGGCCACCGTGGTCGCCTCCTGAGCGCTGGAGACGGTCTCCTCACTGCCGGGGATCGTGGGCACACCGGCGTCGGTGGCGGCGACCCGGGCCCGCGCCTTGTCGCCCATCAGCTCGATGTGCTCGGGCTTGGGGCCGATGAATACGAGCCCCGCGTCCTGGACCGCCGCCGCGAAGTCGGTCCGCTCGGCCAAGAACCCGTAGCCGGGATGGACCGCCTCGCTGCCACTGGCCTGTGCGGCCTTGACGATCGTGTCGATGTTCAGATAGGACCGTGCCGCCGCCGCCGGTCCGATCGCGAGCGCCTGGTCGGCCATCCGCACGTGCGGCGCCTCGGCGTCGGCCTCGCTGTACACGGCCACGGCCTCGAGCCCGAGGTCGTGCGCGGCTCGGATCACGCGGACAGCGATCTCGCCGCGATTGGCAACGAGGATCCGTTTCATTCGCCGTCGTCGAGCACCGCGACAGTCTGCCCGGCGTCGACCGTGTCCTCGTTCTCGACGAGAAACTCGACGAGCTCCCCGTTTGCCTCCGCCTGAACCTCCTGGAAGTTCTTCATGATCTCGACCAGCCCGATCGTCTCCCCGGACTGCACCGAGTCACCCTCGGACTTGAACGGATCAGACTCCGGGTCGGGCCGGCGATAGAACGTCCCGGGGACCGGGGTCACCACCTCTTGCCTGGCCATTGGCACCTCACTGTGGTTGGGATGACGTGACTTCGCCGATAGCCTCTCGCACCGCGCGCGCGACCTCCACCGCTCCCGGCGTGTCGGAGTGCACGCACACGCAATCGGCCCGCATCGGGATCTCGTTGCCCGACTGTGAGATCGCGACGCCCCCGGTGAGCACGCGCCGGACTCGCTCGCGAACCTGCTGGGGGTCATAGGCCACGTGGTGACGGGTGATCAGCAACGAGCCGTCGTCGGCGTACTCGAGATCGGCGTAGTACTCGGCCAGGAACGGGAGGCCGCGAGCCGTGTAGACCTCCTCATGCTTGGTGCGCGCCATTCCCATGATGGGAAGCCCGCCCAGCGCCTCGGCGGCGTCGGCGACGGCTTCTGCGGTGGCTTCGTCGGCGGCCGCTCGCCCGTACAGGGATCCGTGCGGCTTGAGGTGGCTGAGCGACATCCCCTCGGCATCCAGGAACGCCTTCAGCGCTCCCGCCTGGTAAAGGATCGAGGCGGTCAGCTCGTCGGGATCCATCGCCATCGCCCGCCGGCCGAAGCCCTGCAGGTCGGGGTAGCTGGGGTGCGCGCCGACGCTGACCCCGTTGGCCTTCGCCAGGCGGACCGTGTGCGCCATCACCAGCGGGTCGCCGGCGTGAAAGCCACAGGCGACGTTGGCCATCGAGATCTCGGGCATCAGCCCCTCGTCGTCACCGAGGCTCCAGATTCCGAACGCCTCGCCCATGTCGCAGTTGACGGCAACGGTCATCGCCCTGGGCTCCTCTCGTTCTCCTCTCAGCGCATCCGCTCGGTTGCCTGCCCAATCGCGGGCGCTGGCAAACCGGTATTACGCGGCCGTTAGCGCCCGTGACTCCACGCAACTTCGGCGCGAAAATCTCGTTCTCTCAGACCATGCGACACCGTATCGGCCTGCTGTTTGCGTTGCTCGCGCTCGGCCCCTGCGTGTGCGCGCCGTGCGCGCTGGCCTCGAGCGGCGCCGGCGGCGCTCTGGCCGACTGCAACGCCCACGCGCAGTTGACCCAGACCTATTCGGCGGGTCAGCTTCAGTCCGCGCTGCGCACGATGCCGGCCGATCAGAAGGAGTACACCGACTGCTACGACGTGATCCAGCGGGCGCTGTTGGCCGACATCGGCCACGTGCACGCGGCGTCGGGTGACGCGCAGCCGAGCGGTGGGTCGAGCTTTTTGAGCACGCCCGTGATCATCGGGATCGTGGTGGTTGCGTTCGCAGCGGTGATGCTGGGCGGCATCGCGATCCAGCGTCGCCGAAGCTAACCGGCCCTCAACCTCCGACGTGTCCGGAGCCAAACGGCAGCCAAACGGCAGCCAAACGGCACATTTGTACCGAAATTTGGTACACTTGTACCAGTATGAGCGCAACCGGTTCGACACGCAAATCAGCCCGTAAGGACCCCCGTCCGCGCGGCGCCGCGCGGCGTGAGGCGCTGCTCGAAGCGGTCCTGCGGATCGTCGCCGAGGTCGGCGCGGATGCGGTGACGCATCGCCGTGTCGCCGAGGTGGCCGATCTGCCGCTGGCATCGACTACGTACTGGTTTGAGTCAAAGGAGCAGCTGCTGACGGCGGCACTCGAGCTCGCCGCCGAGCGCGACATCGCGCGCCTGCAGGAGTTCGCCGCCGAGCCGTTCGACGACTCCGCCGACCCGCTCGAGCTCGCGGTTGCCGCGATCCTCGAGCCGCTCGACGAGTCGCTGCAGGCCAGCCGCGGGTCGCTGCTGGCCACCTACCTGCTGCTGCTGGAGGCAGCCCGGCGGCCGAGCCTGCGGGCGATCGCCCAGGAGTGGACCGAGGCCTACCTGAAGCTGCTCGGTCGCCTGTTCAAGCTGGCCGGCTCGCCCGACCCCGTGGCCGACGGCGAGCTGCTGCTGGCCGCCGCCGACGGACTGTTGATCGAGCAGCTGGCGTCCGGCGTCGGGGGTGACGTGGCGCCGAAGCTGCGCCGGCTGGCGAACGCGTTGGTGGCCCGGTCATGAGTGCGCTGCGCAACGGCTTCTTCGCGCGCGCGGGGCGCGCGCGCGGGCGCGGGCCCGAGCAGCAGATCGTGGTGCTGGTCCAGGCGCTCGTCCTGTTCGAGTCGATGTTGTACTCGGTGGTCACGCCGGTGCTGCCGCACTACGCGCACACTCTCGGCGCGTCGAAGGCTTCGATCGGCCTATTGGTGGCCGCGTATCCCGCGGGGATGCTGCCCGGCGCCCTGCTCGGCACCTGGATCGCCAGGCGGGCCGGCGTGCGCCGGACGACGCTGGTCGGGCTGCTGCTGTTCTCGGCTTCGATCATCGCGTTCGGGTTCGGGACGAGCATCGTGTCGCTCGATGCGTTGCGGTTCGTGCAGGGGATGGCCTGCAGCTGCATCTGGAGCGGGGGCCTGACCTGGGTGATCGCTGTCGCGCCACGGGAGCGCCGCGGCGAGCTGCTCGGCACCGTGATCGCCGCCGCGATCTTCGGGACGATCCTCGGCCCGGTGATGGGCACCGCGGCGGTCGCGCTGGGGACCGAGGTCGTGTTCACGTTCCTGGGCGCGGTCTCGGTTGGGCTGGCCGTCTGGACATTCCGCCACCCACAGCCGCCGCCGGCCGAGACCGGCGACGGCGCGCCGCTGCGCACGCTGCTGTCGAGCTCGGGGATGATGCTCGGGCTGTGGCTGGTGCTGCTCGAAGCCGGCACGCTGGGAGCGCTGAGCACGCTTTTGCCGCTGCGCCTGTCGCACATCGGCGCGTCCGGAATCGTGATCGGGATCACGTTCGTGCTCGCCTCGGTGCTGAGCACGCTGGTGGCGCCGATGGTCGGCCGGGTGACCGACCGCCGGGGTGCTGGGGTGCCGCTGTGCGTGGGGTTGTTGACGACCGCCGCGCTGGTCCTGCTGATGCCGCTTCCGCACACGGTGGTCCTGCTGGCCGCGCTGAGCGTGATCACGGTGGGCGGCCCGCTGACCGCCTACACGATCCCCGCGATGTCGCTGATCACCGAATCGGCCGAGCGGATCGGGCTCGCGCTGATCGTCTCCACGATGATGTTCAACATCGCGTGGGCGATCGGCGAGACGGTCGGGGCGCCGGCGGCAGCGAGCATCTCGCAGGCGACCGCCGACGCGGTTCCGTTGCTGGCGCTGGCCGTGATCATGGTCGCCACGTTCGGAGCCGTGATCGCCACCGGTCTGATGCGGCGCGGAGGTGCGCCTGCGCCTGCGCCCGAGGCTGAGTCCGGCGTGGAGCGGTCCGCCGACGATCTCCGTGAGGAGGTCGAGTCGGTCGAGGTCGCCTGCCGCTGAGCTTCGGCCCCGCCTGTGACGCTGCCCCGGCGGCGCGCCCACCTGCTTAACGTCCCGATCGACGCAGTTCAGAGGGACCGCGGGACGTTAGTCACCCGTGACGTGCTCAACGTCCCACGGTCGTGCGCTAAGCGCTCGAGTGGGACGTTGAGCAGGTCGCCGCCCGGACCTCCGGCGCCGTCGCCGTCAGGACCGCGATCAATGCGCGTATCGCGCTCGCTCCGTGGAGGGTTGGAGCGTGATCTTGTGCCGCTGTGCCCACAGCGCCGCCTGGGTACGGTCGGTGACCCCGATCTGCGTGAACACCCTGGTCAGGTGGGCCTTGACGGTCTTCTCGCTGATCTCGAGCCTCCGGGCGATCAGCTTGTTCGGAAGGCCCTCGCCGACGAGCGCCAGCACCTCGCGCTCGCGCACGCTGAGCTCCACCGCCGGGCGGGCCTGGGCGCGCTCGGCGACCAGCTCGTGCGCGGCTCGCGGGGCCAGCGGAGACTCGCCGCGGGCGGCCGCGCGGACGCCGCGGATGATCTCGTCGGGCTCGGCGTCCTTGAGCAGGTACCCCAGCGCGCCGGCGTCGAGCGCTCCCAGAATCCGGTCGCGGTCGGCGAACGTGGTCAGGATCACGATCCGGGGCGGCGCCGCCGACGCCGTCAGTTCGCGCGTGACCTCGATCCCGTCTAGCTCGGGCATCTCCAGATCCAGTAACAGCACGTCTGGCGACGTCAGCTCAGCCAGCGCGACCGCCTCGCGCCCGTCGGCGGCGGCGCCGAGCACGTCGATGTCCTCCTCGTGGCCGAGCAGGCTGGTGAGCGCGTCGCGGACGAGCGGGTGGTCGTCGGCGATCAGCACGCTGGTCATCGCAGCGGCACCACCAGGTTGACCGAGGTGCCCGCGCCCACCGTCGAGCGAACCTCCAGGCTCCCGCCGGCGTGGTCGGCCAGGTCACGCATCAGCCGCAGGCCGAAGTGCCCGGGCTCGCCCGACCCCTCGTCGGAGCCCTGGGAGAACCCACGCCCGTTGTCGGTGATCGTCAGCTCCGCCTCATGCTCGTGGCGCTGCACCGTGACCGACACGGCGGTGGCCTCGCCGTGCGCGCGAGCGTTGCGCAGCGCCTCCTGAGTCACCCGATAGAACAGCGCCTCGGTGTCGTACGGGAGCTCCGGCGTGGCCGGGACGCTCACACGCGTCTGCATCCCGGCGGAGCGCAGCGGCTCGACCAGGTCGTTGAGCGCCGTCGCCAAGCCGGAGCGCTGCAGCGTCGGCGGGTAGATGTCGACCAGCAGCGTGCGCAGCTCGCGCATCGTCTGGCGCGTCTCGGCGGACGCGGTCACGAACGCGTCGCGCGCGATCTCGTGCTCGGCCATGTCCCGCCCGTTGGCGGCCGCCGACAGCGACAACGACACGCCCGCCAGCCGCTGAACGGCGCCGTCGTGGAGATCGGCCGCGATCCGGCGGCGCTCGACGTCAGAGGCCTCGATCGCGCGCCGCAGCAGCTGCTCGCGCTCGCGCTGGCGCGCGCGCACACTGCGGGCCAGCGAGTAGGCGAGCGGCACCTGGACCAGGTACAGGACCAGCAGCGCACCGAGCAGCGCCGGCAGCAGCATCATCCACTGGCGGCGGCTGCTGGCCGAAATCGTGCTCGAACGCTCGTAGTCCTCGTACAGCAGCCGCTGTCCGCCCGGACCGCGGATCCCGACGTACACCTCGACCAGCCGCTTGAAGCTGCGCTCGGTGCGGTTCTCGGGTCGGGTCAGATCGCTGGCGTCGGCGTCGACGCCGCCGGTGGCGAGCGTGCGCTGCTCGTCCTCGTCGAGCCCGAACACCGAGCCGATGAGTTGGCGCGAGTCGGAGTACACGATCCGGCCGGACGCGTCCCACACCTTCACGCGCACGATCGGCGTGCCGGCGAGGATCCGGTTACGGACGACGCGGTCCAGCGCCGCCAGGTCCGCCCGACGCCCGGCCAGCACGCCCGGGGTGATCGCCGGCTCGGCGATCCCGCGGCCCGCCAGCCGGGTCAGGCTCTTGGCCTGGCGGATCGCTCCTTCCGACGCGGCGTGGCGAACGACCACGAACGCCACCGCACCGATCACGATCACCGCGACGAGCCCGCTGAGGGCAAACCGAACGAACAGGCGGGCCAGCGACGGGTCGGGGCGTTCCACATCGAATGGGACGCAGCTCACGACGAAAGCTCACGCAAGCCCTTCGAGTGCCTCCAGCACCTCGTCGATCGAGGGGCGGTCCACCGCCTCGACTTCCAGGCAGGCGTCGATCACCGCGTCCAGCGCGGCCGGCAGCCGGCGCAGACCGCGCACCCGTGGCGCGCGTTCATCGAGCTGGGAGTAGCGGCTCTCATCGGGACGATCGAACGGACTTACCCCCGTCGCGGTCTCGAACAGCAGGATGCCCAGCCCCCACACGTCGGCGGCAACGCCCAGGTCGCCGCCTGCTGCCTGCTCGGGCGCGAGGTACGACCGCGTTCCGATCCCCGCACGATGACGGCCCGGAGCCCGCGCGAGGCTGAAGTCGATCAGCTTGGCGAAGCCGCCGTCGATGATCACGTTCGACGGCTTGAGGTCGAGGTGCAGCCACCCGGCCGCGTGCACGTAGCGCACCGCCGATCCGACCTGGAGCCCGAGAATCGCGAGCTCGTCGGCCCCGATCCGCCGTGGCCGGTTGTCGATCAGGTGCGAGACGGTCTCGCCCGACAGCGCCTCGAGCAGCAGCATCGGCGCCGGCGTCTCGCGCAGCTCGTAGGCGCGCACGATGTGGGGGTGGGTGAAGCCGAGCAGCATCCGCCCCTCGCGCAGCAGCCGCTCGCGGTCGCGGTCGACACGCTCACGGTCCGGCCGCAGCAGCTTGGCGACGCACCGGCAGTAGCGGCGCTCGTCCCACACGTCGTAGACATCCATCACCTCGTTGCGGCTGAGGTGCTCGAGCACGGTGAGCCCGGGGTCGAGGGCCACGACGCTCACGACCAAGCCCCCGCGGCGACCGGCCGCCGACCACCGACCCCCCGCCGATCCCCGCCCGGCCGCGCGCCGGAGAACAGCCGCGCATACTCGCCTTCGCCGCGCAGGAGCTGCTCGTGCGTGCCGAGCTGCGCGAGCCGGCCGCGGTCGATCACCGCGATCCGGTCGGCGTCGCGGATCGCCGACAGATCGTGGGAGATGATCAGCACGGTGCGGCCGCGCATCAGCCGCCGCAGGGGCTCGAGCATCTGCCGGGCCGAGGCCGCGTCGAGCCCGGTCGTCGGCTCGTCGAGGATCAGGATCGGCGCATCCCTGACCATCGCCCGCGCCACCGCGATCCGCTGTCGTTGGCCGCCCGACAGGCGGCGCCCGCGCTGACCGACGAGCGTCCCGTAGGCGTCGGGGAGGTCGGCGATGAACTCGTCCGCGCCGGCGGCCGCGGCCGCGGCCAGCACCTGCGCCTCGGTCGCGCCGTCGCGGCCGAACGCGATGTTGTCGAGGATCGTGCCGTCGAAGATCAGCGTCTCCTGCTGAACGAGCGCGAGCTGGCGCCGCAGTGCCTGGAGCGTGAGCTCGCGCACGTCGGTCTGATCGATCGCGATCGCGCCACGGTCGGGGTCGTAGAAGCGCAGCGCGAGCTTGGCCAAGGTGGATTTCCCGGCGCCGCTGGCACCGACGATCCCCACGGTTTCGCCGGGCGCGACCGACAGGCTCAGCCCCTGCAACGCGCTCCGCACCGTGTCCGGATAGCTGAACTCGACCGCGTCGAACTCCAGCTGTCCGCGGGCTCGGCCCAGCGCTCGGGGGGCGGGCGGGTCGGTCACCGCGGGCCGCTCGTCGAGCAGCTCGATGATCCGCTCGGCGCTGGCCGACGCGGCGTGCATCGTGTTGATCAGCTTGCCCAGACGCCGGATCGGGCTGTACAGCTGGCTCAGGTAGGCCAGGAACGCGACCAGACCGCCGATCGAGATGTTGCCGGCCGACAGCTCCCAGGTCCCCAGCCCGAGCACGAGCAGCGCCCCGACCAGCTCCAGCGAATCGGTGAGGAGCGAGAACAGCCCGCGCAGGCGGGCGGCGTCGATCTCGGCGGCGACCGCCCCCTCGCCCTGCTCGAGCAGCCGCTCGAGCTCGGCGGCCTCGCGCGAGTAGGCCTGCACGATCGCGGCGTTACCGAGGCTCTCCTCGACGACCGCGCTGACCATCCCGCTGCGCCGCCGCTGCTCGCGGGAGGCCGACTTGATCTCGCGCGAGAAGTGACGGGTGGCGAGCCAGAACAGCGGGCTTACGAGCAGCGCGAGCAGCGCCAGCTGCCACGACAGCACGAACAGGGCACCGGTGAACAGCACGATCCGCAGCGCGTAGGTGAGGCCGTCGGCGACCCCGGACAGCATCAGCGTCTCGATCGCGCTCACGTCCCCGGTCAGCCTCGCGATCACATCGCCGTGCCGGCGCCGCTCGAAGAACGACAACGACAGCCGGTGCAGGTGCGAGAACACGGCCGCGCGCAGGCCGAGCAGGAACCGCTCCGACACCCAGGCGGCGAGGTACTCGTCGGCGAACACGGCGGCGCTCTGAGAGATCGTCAGCACCGCCAGCGCTGCGCCCACCGGGATCAGCCGGGCGAGATCGTGCGGCGCGATCACGTCGTCGACCGCGAGCTTGTACATCCAGATCATCGCCGTCTCGAGCAGCGGCGCGATCACCACCAGCGCGAGGATCGCCGCCACCCGCCGCTTGTACGGATGCATGTACGGCCAGAAGCGCGTGGCGATCGCCCGCAGCGTCAGCCGCTGGCGATCGCCCCACACGGCTTCGGTGTCGCGTGCCCGGATCAGCGCGCGGATCGTCGGTGCGTCGATCATCAAGAGAGCTCGAAGACGAACGGAAGCCCCGCTCCCGACAGCGGGGCCTCCGGTGACTTACGCCAGCGCGCCCTAGTGGTTGGAGCGCGAACGGGACCGCGAGCGCGACGAGGAGTCGCGATGACGGCCGCCATGGCGGGCGACGGTCACCTTGCGGACCTTGCCGGTGTTACGACGGCGCTTGAGCATTGAACCCTCCTTGGGGGGTCGTTGATGTTGCGCCACGTTCTAGCCCTGGTCACATCTCGAACACAATTGGACGTTGGTCGTAGGACGCCGCCTCCCGCGGGTCCCACGGGGTCGTCTATCGTTAGCCGCGACGGCCGATTTGAGGCCGTTCCGGACGAGGAGCTCGCGCCGTACCCGGACTGACGACGGCGTGACCAGGAGGTCGTCTCTGATGACTCAGCTCGTCCAGATCGTCGGTTCGCTGCTGATCCTCGCCGCATTCGCCGCGGCCCAGCGCGGGTGGCTCTCACAGGGCTCGCGCGCGTATCTCGTCCTGAACCTGATCGGCTCGACGGTGTTGGCCGTGCTGGCTGCGGGCGAGCTGCAACTCGGATTCCTGCTGCTGGAGGGATGCTGGGCGCTGGTGTCGGCGTGGAGCCTGGCCAGCGCCCAGCGGGCTCGCAGATCGCGGACGACTGGTGCCCCGATTCAGTAATTCGATCGCAGTCGAGCGGCCCCTGGCGGCGCTTCGCTTCGTCCTCGTCCCCTCGCGTAGCTCCGCTACGCGTCGGGTCCTGCGTCCTCGCGCCGCATCCGCCAGTGACCACTCTTGGTGCCACCGAACTAATGAATCGCGACACTAGTCCTGCGGGATCAGGCCGAGCTGCTGGAGCACGGTGACCCCGTCGTCGAGGCCACTCTCCTCGGCGATCATCCCGTCCTGCACGCGGATCACCGTCGTGCCCGTGAACTGCATCTTCTTCCCGGACGCGGCGGGCAGTGACCCGACGGGCAGGTCGCTGAATGCGCCGCCGGTGTGCGTTCCGCCGCCCTCCCACTGGCCGACGACGTAGTCGCCCTCGGCGATCAGGTCGGCGGTGCCGGCGAACCCGAGATCCGGAAACGCCGCCCGGAAATCCGACGCGAACCGGCGGACCTGGTCACGGCCCCGGAGCGGACTGTGCAGCGAGTATTCGAAGCGGATGTCGGGGTGGGCGAGCTCGTCGATCACGGCGGGGTTGTAGTCGTTTCCCCAGAACTCGGTGAACCACCGGCCCACCACGGCCTTGTTGTCCTCGACAGACATGTGTCGCCTTTCGACGCGGTTGACATTCCGAGGCGACCGGGTCCGGTGCGCCTCTCCGCGTATGGACGTCTGCGGGCCCGGAGTTGTGAGATCGGTCAGCCGTCGGCGATCATCAGATCTAGCTCGCGCAGCCGCTCCGGATCCGCGATCAGGTCGATCGCGGTGATCCGACCATCGTCGGTGGTGAACCGGTAGACGACCCGTAGCTGCTCACCCGTCATCCACACCAGCGCGGCCTGGCCGTCGAGCAGCGCCCGGGTGGCCCCGCGTGCGTACCGCGAGAACTGCGCGACCGCTGTCGCTCCGCGGGTCTCGGGCTCGGTGCCGATCGCGACCGCGGCGTCGTCCGCGCGCAGCACCACGCCGGGGTCCAACAACGCGAGCAGTCCGTCGAAGTCGCCCCCGCGGGCTGCGGCCAGGAACGCCTCGACCAACTCGGCCTGGCGGACGCGGCTGGACTCGGCGCCGGCCCGCTCGCCCCGGACCCGCCGACGGGCGCGGCTGGCGAGCTGGCGGGTGGCGGCCGGGCTGCGTCCGATGATCGGAGCGATCTCGTCGAACGGCACAGCGAACATGTCATGCAACACGAACGCCACCCGTTCCGGTGGGTTCAGCGTGTCGAGCACGACCAGCAGCGCCAGTCCCACGGACTCGGCGAGCAGTGCCTCGTGCTCGGGGTCGGCTTCGGGTGAGTGATCCGCAACAGGGTCGGTCGAGTCGTCCTCGCGGTCCAGCGGCACCTGGGGGTGCGCCCGCCGCGACTGCAGGATGTTCAGGCAGACCCGCGACACGGCGGTGGTCAGCCAGCCCCCGAGGCGGTCAATCGTGCCGGCCTCAGCGCGGCTGAGCCTGATCCATGCCTCCTGGACGGCGTCGTCGGCCTCGCCGCGCGAGCCGAGCATCCTGAAGGCGAGCGCGGTCAGACGCGGCCGGTGCTGCTCGAAGCGCCGTGCCAGCCAGTCGCTCTGGTCCATCGTTCAGCCACCTCCTCGGTCTCGCTCGTGTCCGCCGGGCGCCACCGGTGGCGCGACAGGCGCCGCCACAACAGCACCGCCGGGACCACGAACACGCTCGCCGCCAGCGCCGCGACGATCACCGGTATCGCGGCGATCGCCAGCAACAGGATGAACGGCAACGCCAGCGGGAACGCGGTCATCGTGATCAGCCCGATCCCCACCAGGCCGGCGCCTGCCCCGTCGAGCAGATCGAGAAGTGAGTGCCGTTCCGGTTGCTCGGACATGGCGCGTGTCTCCTTGCTCGGGCGACGAGGCCGCGCGATTGGGGCGCTGTCATATCGCCGCCGTTTGATCGGTCATAGGGCTAGACCGGGCAGCCGGCGAAGATGTGACAACCAGTTCCCGGCCGGGCCGAGCGTCGCAGCCGGAAAACGCCTGCCTAATATGACGGCATGTCCGCCGGTAGCCGCAGGCCATTGAGCTCGCCGGAGGTGCTCGAGAACTATCTGCGCGCGGCAGATCCGCCCCGGTGGTCGCTGCGCTTGAGCGAGATCGACCGCGGCGTGGCGCGGACCCGGCGCGAGCTGGCTGCCGCCTACGAGCAACTCGCGAACGAGTTTCCCGACGACGCCGACGCGTTCGCCGCCGCGTGGGCCGAGCGCCTGGCCGGATGGCACTTCGACGCCGGTCTCAACGAGCTGATCAACCAGCACAACGACTGGTTTCCGATCGAGCGCCAGCTGCCGCTCGACATCCATACGCGCGACTACCGGCTGATCAACGGCCGCACCTACCGCCGGCCGGTGCTGGACGCCCAGTGGGCAGCCGGCGAGTTCCCTACGCGCCGCTCGTAGGCGAACGTCGTCGGCGCCGGCGTCGGGTTTGCGGGTTCACCCGACTAGCCTGGGAGAGATGAGCGAGTCGGTGGCGCTGGCGAGTGCGGAGATCGTCCGCCCGAGCGTCTCATCGGGAGTCGAGGTGATGTTCGCCGGGCCCGAGCGGCGCCGGTTCCCGCCGCGTCTGTCCGAGACGCTGGGGCTTTGCCTCAAGTCCGGGCCGGCCCATCTCGTGCGGGTCGACGGTCGCGAGCTGAGCTATCCCGCAGACTCGCTGTGCGTGCGCCTGCCCGGGTGCGTGTGGGAATGCACGACCGAGCTGGCCGGGTTCGTGTCGATCGACATCCCCACCGGCTTCTTCGCCGACGCTCCGGTGGCCGGCAGCGGCATGCGCTTCGCCGCCCGTGAGGTTCCGGACCTCGATCTCCAGGCGCAGATGCTGCTGGCCGCAGATTCCGAGCTGCTGGTGCAGGAGCAGCTGACGCGACTGCTGACTCGGGTCCAGCAACTCGGTGGATTTGAACTGGCGGCCGGTCACGCGCGACCTCGCGCAGTCGCCCGCGCCCGCGAGCTGATGCACGCCGGGTTCGCCTCGCGTCTGGACCTCGAGACACTCGCGGGCGCCGCGGGACTGAACAAGTTCTCACTCGTGCGGCAGTTCCGCGACGTGCTCGGAACCACGCCCCACGCCTACATGGTGATGCTCCGGGTCAATCGCGCGCGCGAGCTACTCGCCGAGGGCGCCGCGCCCGCCGATGTCGCGATCGAGGTGGGCTTCTCGGATCAGGCCCACATGACCCGCTGGTTCCTGCGGACCTGCGGCGTAACGCCGGCGGCGTACGTGCGCCGGGTGCTCACGGGCGCGGTCGGTCAATTTCGTTCAAGACGCGCGTAAACGGGCATGACAGCCTGAAGAAGTGTTCGCTGAACGACTCACGCTACGGATCACGGTCAACGGCGACGACCACGAGCTGCCCGACGTCGACGCACGCACGACGCTGCTGGACCTCTTGCGCGAGCACCTCGACCTGACGGGCGCCAAGAAGGGCTGCAACCGCGGGGAGTGCGGCGCCTGCACGGTCCTGCTCGACGGCCGCCGCGTGAACGGGTGCATGGTGCTCGCAGCGACCGCGGACGGCTGCGAGGTCACGACCGTCGAGGGCCTGGGCGAGCCGGACGCGCTGCACCCCGTGCAGCGGGCGTTCATCGACCACGACGCGTTCCAGTGCGGATTCTGCACGCCCGGCCAGGTGATCTCGGCCGTGGCCTGCATCGGCGAGGGCCATGCATCCGATCCCGAGGAGATCCGGGAATGGATGAGCGGCAACATCTGCCGCTGCAGCTCATACCCGCAGATCGTCGCCGCCGTACAGGCGGCGGCTGCTGAACTCGGGGACGGCGGCTGATGCGCCCGCTGGCCTACGCACGCGCCGCCAGCGTCGACGACGCCACCAGGGCAGCCGCGCAGCCCGACACCGCGATGCTGGCCGGCGGCACCGAGCTGCTCAACTGGATGCGGCTGGGCGTCGAGCGACCCGGACGAGTGGTCGACATCAGCCGGATCGAAGGCCTCGACAGGATCGACGAGCTACCCGGTGGCGGCGTGAGGATCGGCGCCACCGCACGACTCAACGACGTCGCCGCCGACCCGCTCGTCGCCGCAGGCTGGCCGCTGCTCAGCGAGGCGATCCACCGGGCCGCGTCGGCGCAGCTGCGCAACCTGGCCACGATCGGCGGCAACCTGCTGCAGAAGACGCGGTGTCCATATTTCCGGTCCGAGGAGCCGGTGCCTTGCAACCGTCGGCACCCGGGCTCGGGCTGCAGCGCGCTCCAGGGACGCAGCGACCGCCATGCGCTGTTCGGGTGGACGGAGGATTGCGGGGCGACCCACCCGGCAGATCCCGCGGTGGCGTTCGCCGCGGTAGACGCCGAGGTCGTGACCCGCGCTGCCGGCACAACCGGGCGGCGGATCCCGATCGCAGAGCTGTACGTGCTGCCCTCCGAGCGCCTCGACGCCGATACGGTGCTCGAGCCCGGAGAGCTGATCGAGGCGATCGAGGTGTCGGCACCCGCACCCCGGTCGGCGTACCTGAAGGTGCGCGAGCGCGCCTCCTATGAATACGCGCTGGTGTCGGTGGCCGCGACCGTCGAGCTCGACCCCGCCGGTGCGATCGCCAACGCCCGGATCGCCCTCGGATCGGTGGCTCTGCGGCCGTGGCGCCTGTACGATGCCGAAGCCCAACTGGTGGGCGTGATGCCTGACGACGCCGCTGCCGCGGGCGAGGTGTTCGAGCGGGCTCTGTCCGGCGCGCATGCGTTCGGCGACAGCGCCTATAAGGCCAGACTCGCCGTCGGCGCCGCCCGCCGTGCGCTGCGGATGGCCGGAGAGCAGAGACGATGAGCGTCGGCAGCCCGGCCCTGGGTCAGTCGCTGCCGCGTCAGGACGGCCCGGTGAAGGTCACCGGGGCGGCGCGGTACGCGGCTGACAACCGTCCCGCGGGCATGCTCTATGGCGTGTTCGTCGGCGCTCCCGTGGCCGCGGGGCGTCTGCGCGCCATCGATGTCGCCGAGGCCGAGGCGCTCGCAGGCGTCGTCCGGGTGCTGACCCACCGAGACCTGCCGCGACTGGCGGCGCCGCCGATGCCGCCCGCGTCGTCCACCCGGATTCCGCTGCAGGACGACGAGATCCGCCATCAGGGAGAGCCGGTCGCGCTGGTGCTTGCCGACACGCTCGAGGACGCCGAGTACGCGGCGACAATAGTGAGGCTGGACGTCGCCGAGCGTGAATTCGTCCCGCATCCCGACGGTATCCGCGCCGACGCGACCGTGCCCCGGGAGAGCGGCTACCTGTTCGCCGACGTCGATTTCGAACATGGCGATGTCGACCGCGGGCTCGCGGAGGCTGATGTCAGCCAGCGCGAGACCTACGTCCAGCCCTCCCGCCACCACAACCCGATGGAGCCGTCGGCCACGCTGGCGGAATGGGACGGTGACACGGTGACCGTGATCGATGCCACCCAGTGGGTGTACGGCGTGCGGACCGTGCTGTCCGCGGTGCTCGAGCTGCCGCCGGAGCAGATCCGGGTCCGCTCGCCGCACACCGGCGGCGGGTTCGGCGGCAAGGGGTTCGTGTGGCCTCACCAGATCATCGCGCCGGTCGCCGCGCGAGTGGTGAGGCGTCCGGTGCGGATCGTGCTAACGCGCGCGCAGATGTACAGCGTGATCGCCTACCAGCCCCAGCTCGTACAGACCGTCGCGCTGGGCGTCGGCGACGATGGGCGGCTGACCGCGATCGATCACGAATCGATCAACGTCACCTCGGTCAGCGATGACTTCGTCGAGTTCGCCACCGAGGCGTCGAGAACGACATACGCCTCGCCCGCGATCCGTCTGGCCCAGCGCATCCAGCGGGCGAACGTGAACCTGCCCAACCCGATGCGGGCTCCGGTCGAGGGTTGCGGTCTGTGGGCGCTCGGCAGCGCGATCAACGAGCTGGCTCACCGCCTCTCGGTTGACCCGCTGGAGCTCCGGCTGGCCAACCACGCCGACTCCCACCCGGTCACCGGGCAGCCATGGTCGTCCAAGAAGCTGCGAGAGTGCTACGCGGACGGAGCTCGCGCGTTCGGCTGGCGGGGCCGGCCGAGCGAGCCCGGGCGTGACGGCGACTGGCTGGTGGGGCACGGGATGGCCGACTGCGCGATGGGATGTTTCCGCAACCCCTCGGACGCCAGCGTTCGGCTGCACGCCAACGGCACCGCCGTGATCGAGGCGGGCTTTCAAGACATCGGCACCGGAACGCTGACGATCTTTCCCCAAATCGTCGCCGGCGTACTGGGGCTCGAGCCGGGAATGGTCAGCTGCGCGATGGGCGACACGACGTTGCCCCAGGCCGGTCCGACGTTCGGATCGTCGTCGACGATGGGCGTCGGCGCCGCGGCGATGGCGGCCGCCCACGACGCGCTGGACAAGCTGTCCGAGCGCTCGGGCGAGGACCTCGGCGAGTCGCCCGGAGCGGGTGCGCTGACGGCTGCGATGGGCGCGGCCGGGATCGAGGAGCTGGTCGGTAGCGGGCACTTCCAGCCCGACGACGACATCCCATACGCGCTACGCACGTTCGGCGCGGTGTTCGTCGAGGTCGGTGTGGACCCGGAGCTGGGACTGGTCAGGCTGCGGCGCGTGGTTGGCCGCTACAGCGTCGGTCGGGTGGTCAACCCACGCACCGCCCGCGCGCAGATGGTGGGCGGGATCGTGTGGGGGTGGGGAAAGGCGACGCTCGAGGCCAGCCACCATGATCGCCGGCTGGGCCGCTGGGTCTCGCAGAACCTGGCCGGCGTGGCGCTGCCGGTCAACGCCGACATCCCCTCCGATATCGACGTCGGCTTCATCGACGAGGTCGACGAGCACGCCAGCCCGATCGGTGGCAAGGGCATCGGCGAGCTGGGTGCCACCGGGGTCGACGCGGCCGTCGCCGACGCGGTGTTTCACGCCACCGGCCGCAGGATCCGCGAGCTGCCGATCACCCCGGACAAGCTGGTCGCGACCGCTTAGTTCTGGTTGTCTACCCGTCTGTAACGGGTAGTGATGACCGCGATCCGTGGAGAGACGCGAATGACCGACCTGCCGACCCTGTACGTGTGCCACGGCGACGACGGCGGCCCGCGGGTGCACCCGTGCCGGCGCGTCCAGGAGGCGATGCGCGCCAACGGAATCGAGTACGACAAGGTGGTTGCGGCGCACGGCAGCCCGATCCCGTTCCTGCGCAAGGGCTCCCGCGAAGAGCTGCGCGCGGCCACAGGGTCCACCAAGCTCCCGGCCCTCAAGCTCGCCGACGGCACCGTGCTCACGCCTTCGAAGGCGATCCTGGACTGGGTGGGCTCCCAGCCCTGACGCTCTGGGGCGCCGGGGGGAACCGTTAGTGCCGGGGGAGCGGTTAGTGTCCGCCCGTGCGCGGCTATCTGAAGCTGCCCGAGGGCTGGACACGGGTCTCGGCGCAGGGGCCCGGGCCGTTCGTCACCCGTGAGGTGTTCCGCGGTCCCGACGGGACCGAGGTGCAGTGGAGCTCGCGGGCTCACCGCAAGCGGGCGCGGGGCTCCCGGCGGTCGCAGCCGGTGTGGTGGCGTCCGCGCACGCGTGGCTGGTGGATGGCGATCCTGTTCTCGATCGGATCGGCGTGCTTCGTGTACGGCGGCGTCGCTTCGCAGTGGCGAGGTGAGTCACATACCGGGATCGGGATCACGTTCTTCATCGGCTCGCTGTTCTTCACCAGCGCCGCCTACCTGCAGTACACCGAGGCCGCCAACGTCGAGCACGAGGTCGATCCGCGACAGCGGCGCCGGCGGTGGCGACCGGTGTCATGGGAGCCAAACCGGATCGACTGGCTGGCCGCGCTGGTGCAGCTCGTCGGCACGGTCCTGTTCAACATCAGCACGTTCGCCGCGCTCAACCATCACCTCAGCACCCATCAGGTCAACGACCGGGTGTGGGCGCCGGACGCGTTCGGGTCGATCGCGTTCCTGATCGCGAGCCTGCTCGCGTTCGCCGAGGTCTGCCATCGCTGGTTCTGCTGGCGCTGCCGGTCGCTGGAGTGGTGGATCGTGGCGATCAACCTGCTCGGGTCGATCGCGTTCGGGGTCTCCGCGGTGGCATCGCTGCTCGAGCCGTCCACGGGGGTGCCGGTCAGCGCGCGGATCGCCAACGCCGGCACCGCGGTCGGCGGCGTCTGCTTTCTGGTCGGGGCCGTGCTGCTGATCCCCGAGGCCGCTCGGGAAGCCCAGCCGCTGCCCAGCGCGACCCCGGTGCGGGCCGACTAGTGGGCTCCACTAGGACAGCAGCGGCGACGGCGGGATCCGGGTGTGGCCCTCGACGCCCTGGATCAGCATCGCGACCTGGTCGATGTAGCACCACGACCACTCCTCGCTCGGCTCCAGCGAGCGGATGATCGGATGCGACGTCTCGTTGGCGTGGGCCGTCGCGTGCCGGTTGGGGGAGTCATCACAGCACCCCACGTGCCCGCACTCCAGGCAGATCCGCAGATGCAGCCACTTCCCGCCGGTCGCCAGGCACTCCTGACAGCCGTCGACGGACTCCGGCAGCTGGGTGAGGTGAACGTGGTCGAGATGGGTGCATTGGGCCATTGATCGCTCCGATCCAGGTTGTGGCTGGGTCCATTGTGGCGATCTGCCGCTGGAGGATGATTTAGTCTCGCTCGGCGATGAAGCGCGGTCTGTTCCTGGCGCCGTTCGACGAGCTGGTCGACCCCCGGCTGATGGCCGACCTGGGCGCCCGGGCTGAGGCCGCGGGCTGGGATGGCCTGTTCGTGTGGGATCACGTCGCCTACCGGCCGCCGGTGCGCGCGATCTCCGACCCCTGGGTGGTGCTCAGCGCGATCGCCTGCGCGACCAGCAGGCTGCGCCTGGGGACGATGGTCACGCCGCTATCGAGGCGGCGTGTGCAAAAGCTCGCCCGCGAGACCGTGACACTGGATCGCCTCAGCGACGGCCGGCTCACGCTCGGGGTGGGGCTCGGCAGCGACACCACCGGCGAGCTGGGTCCGTTCGGCGAAGTGACGGGGCCACGCGAGCGGGCGAAGCTGCTCGACCACGGCCTGACCCGGCTCGGAGAGCTGTGGGACGGCGAGTTCGAGCCGCGGCCGGTCCAGCAGCCACGGATCCCGATCTGGGTTGCCTCGCGGTGGCCGAGCCGTCGCCCGCTCCGCCGGGCGGCTCGGTTCGACGGCCTGTTCCCGATCGAGCTGCCCGGACCCGACGAGCTCCGGGTGCTCGGGCAGGAGGTACGTGACCTGCGCCGGGCGGCGGGCGCCGCCACCGGCGACGGCGCCTTTGATCTGGTGGTCGAGATCTCCGCCGGGGAGGACCCGCAGCCGTGGGCGCGGGCCGGCGCGACCTGGGTGCTGACCGCTTTCGGCAAGCAGCCGAGGCTCGACGAGGTCCGGGCCGCGATCGAAGCCGGCGCTCACGCCTGACCTTCGCCGGGAAGGATCCCGTGTCATTCGGGGTCTTAGTTGGAGACCGTCTGAGTTACCGACGGTGAGTGAACTTCAACGCAGGAGCAACTATGAACAGGTGGAAGAGTCTGCGATTCCGCGTGGGCGGACTCGTGGCGGTGGCGGCTGTCGCTTTGACGGTCGCTGCCTGTGGAAGCAGCTCAAGCTCGGGCTCGAACTCGAGCGTCGCGTCGTCAGGGACGCCGGCGTCGTCCTCTAATGGATATGGCGGATCGACCTCGGCGAACACGTCGAGCTCGACCAGCAAGTCGAGCGGATCGGCGGGGGCAATCAGCACCGCCAAGGGTCCCGATGGTATTCACCTGACCGGCGCGTCCGGCAAGGCGCTTTACCTCTGGGTGGCTGACACCAGCGACAAGTCGGTCTGCTCGGGCGCGTGCGCCCAGGCGTGGCCTCCGGTGATCGCCAAGTCGACACCGAAGGCTGTCGGCGGTGTCGTGTCCAGCGATCTGGGCACGACCAGCCGGTCGAACGGCACCAAGCAGGTGACCTACAAGGGCCACCCGCTTTACTACTACGTCGGTGACAGCCACTCCGGCACGATCACCGGTCAGGGTAGTAACTCCTTCGGAGCCAAGTGGTGGCTGATAACCCCAAAGGGCATGGCGATCACAACAGGTTGACGCAGTCGGTAACGGTGTCCGGGTCCGACGCGGGCACCGTTACCGCTTCGACCAGGGCGTGATCGGCCGATCGACGCGCTGGCCGTCGATGATGAAGTCGACGCGCTCGTTAAAGAACGCGATCCGGTCCTTCACCTCGGCGGCCTCGCGCAGCGGGCTCGGATACGTCCACGCGATGTCAGGAACATCCGGAAGTGACAGGTAGGACGCGCGACCCTTGTACGCGCACGCGGTGCGTGTGTCACTGGACGTCAGCAGTTCCCGAGCGACATCATCGGCCGGAAGGTAGTAGCGGACTGGCAAGAACGACTCGAACAGCAGATACGGCTGGGTTGAGTCGGCGAGCACACGGCCGTCAAGCTCTACGCGCACCGGCCGTGAGCTGTGGACGATCTCGATCCGATGAAACGGGTCGCGCGGGTGCGAGACGTTGAGCTCGTCCTCCTCGTACCACTCGTCGAATGCGACGAAGTCGAGCACCACGTAGCCGGCGAGCTGCTCGTCGGCGACCGCGAATGCGCTCGCGGGGCGCGCAACGCCGTCGACCGTGAGGTCCCGCGGCTCACCGTCGGCGGTGTGTACCGCAAACGGGACGCTCGGGTCATACACGGGCCGCTCGCCGAGGTGCGGCGGCATCGCCGGTTCGTCGTCGGTGCCTCCGCCCGCGGGCGTCAGGTCGCCGGCGACGTCCTCGGCGGGGACCGCGTAGCTGGGCACGACGCGCTTGGGCTCCCAGACGAGCACCGCGCGTCCGGTGTCGACCACGGTCCGGTCGCCGAGCGTCGCCCGGATCCGCTTGTCGATCGGCTCGTAGCGGAGCCGACCCAGGTTGCCCATGTAGATCTCCGTGATGCGGGTGGCCATCTCATACCCCGGCGGAGGGCTTCTCGGCGTGGCCGCCGAACTGCTTGCGCATCGCCGACAGGAGCTTGTCGCCGAACTCGGCCTCGCCGCGCGAGCTGAAGCGGCTGAACAGTGCGGCGCTGAGCACGTTGGCGGGCACGCTCTCGTCGATCGCCGCGGCCAGCGTCCATCGACCCTCGCCGGAATCCGACACACGTCCGCTGAAGTCGGCCAGGTCGGGTGACTCGACGAGCGCGATCGCGGTCAGGTCCAGCAACCACGAGGCGATCACGCTGCCGCGACGCCAGACCTCGGCCACGTCGGGCATGTCGAAGTCATAGGAGTAGTAGCGCGCGGACTCGCGGACCGGCGCGGTCTCGGCATCCTCTTCCTGGCTCTTGGTGCCGATGTTGGCGTGCTTGAGCACGTTCAGCCCCTCCGAGTAGGCGGCCATGATCCCGTACTCGATTCCGTTGTGGACCATTTTCACGAAGTGGCCGGCGCCGGCGGGACCGCAGTGCAGGTACCCGAGCTCGGCCGGGGAGGGGTCGCCCGTGCGCCCGGGGGTCCGCTCGGCCGTGCCGAGGCCGGGCGCGAGCGACCGAAAGACCGGGTCGAGCATCTCCACGGCCTCGTCGGTGCCGCCGATCATCAGGCAGTAGCCGCGCTCGAGCCCGTACACGCCGCCGCTGGTGCCGACGTCGACGTAGTGGACGCCCTGGGGCTCGAAGCGGTCCGCGCGGTCGATGTCGTCGCGGTAGTAGCTGTTGCCGCCGTCGATCATGACGTCGCCCTGGTCCAGCAGCTTGGCCAGCTGGTTCAGGGTGTCGTCGGTGAACGCTGCCGGCACCATCACCCATACCGCGCGGGGCGGCTGGAGCTTGCGCACGAATGCCTCCAGCGAGTCCGAGCCGGTGGCGCCCTCGCCTTCGAGTTCGGCCACCGATGCCGGCCGCACGTCGTAGACCACGCACTCATGGCCGTCGCGCATCAGGCGCCGCACCATGTTGGCTCCCATCCTTCCGAGTCCAACCATTCCCATCTGCATGACCAGTAGCCCTCCTGAGTGTCGATCGGCGTAGCACTACCCGATTGGTCCCTTCCGTGGGCCGGGCGCCTGGGCAGCTTACCCCGGGCCAGGGTGCAGCCTGCGATCAGTGGCTAGATTCCGTGCCATGAGCTCGAATCCACACTTCGGCCTGACCGGCCTGGCGACGATGGGCGCGAACCTCGCCCGCAACGTCGCCCACCACGACATCCCGGTTGCGGTCCACAACCGGACCACCAGCCGCATGGAGAAGTTCATGGAGGAGCACGGTGCCGAGGGGCCGCTGGCCGGATATGGGTCGACGGAGGAGTGGATCGGGTCGCTCGAGCGTCCGCGGGTGCTGATGAGCATGGTGCAGGCGGGCCCCGCGACCGACGCAGTGGTCGAGGAGATCCTCCCGCACCTCGACCGCGGTGACGTGCTGATCGACGGCGGCAACGCGAACTTCCGCGACACCCAGCGCCGGCACGACACGGCCGCCGAGCACGGGATCAACTTCCTGGGCACCGGGGTGTCGGGCGGCGAGGAGGGCGCGCTCAACGGACCGAGCATCATGCCCGGCGGGGACCGCGAGCCCTACGACGAATCCGTCAAGCCGATCTTCGAGGCGATCGCCGCGCAGGTCGACGGGACGCCGTGCTGCACCTACGTCGGGCCCGACGGCGCCGGTCACTACGTGAAGATGGTCCACAACGGCATCGAGTACGCCGACATGCAGCTGATCGCCGAGAGCTACGACCTGCTGCGAAACGGCGCCGGGCTCGAGGTCTCGCAGATCGCCGAGCACTTCCGTCAGTGGAACGAGTCCGAGCTGGAGTCGTTCCTGATCGAGATCTCGGCCCGGGTGCTGGCCAAGACCGACGAGGCGACAGGCGAGCCGCTGGTCGACGTGATCCTCGACGCCGCCGAGCAGAAGGGCACCGGCCGCTGGACCGCCCAGAACGCGCTCGAGCTGGGCGTCCCGTTGACGGGCATCACCGAGGCCGTGTTCGCGCGTACGCTGAGCGCGCTGAAGTCAGAGCGCGAGGCGGCGGCCGAGCGGCTGGCCGGGCCGAGCGCGAGCGCGACCGAGGGTGACCAGCTGGCCCACGACCTCGAGCACGCCCTGTACGCGTCGAAGATCGTCTCCTACGCGCAGGGCTTCGCGCAGATGGCGGCCGCGTCCAACGATGAGGGGTGGAACGTCGACCTCGGGGCGATGGCCACGATCTGGCGTGGTGGCTGCATCATCCGCGCGCGCTTCCTGGACCGGATCCGCGAGGCCTACGACCGCCAGCCCGACCTGGCCAACCTGATGATGGCCGACTTCTTCGCCGACGCGCTCGAGGAGGCGCAGGACCCTTGGCGCCGCGTGGTCGCGCGCGCCGCCGAGCTGGGAATTCCGACCCCGGCGTTCTCCTCCTCGCTGGCGTACTACGACGGATACCGCCGGGCGCGCGGGCCGGCCAGCCTGATCCAGGGGCTGCGCGACCTGTTCGGCGCCCATACGTATCGACGGGTCGACCGCGACGGCACGTTCCACGTGCGCTGGGGCGACGACGGGCGTGAGGTCGAGGCGTGAGCTCCGCCGGGTCGCTGAGCGAACTGGCGACCGAGGCGTTCATCTACGGGTTCCCGCTGGTGTTCGACCTCCAGGAGGTGGACCGGATCGTCCGGCAGGGTCTGGGGAGCGTCCCGCCGACGCCGTTGAACCGCTTCGGCCACGCGGCGTCGCTGGCCGGCCCGGAGGAGAAGTTCGTCTCGATCAATAACGACACCGTGTATTCGATCGCGAACGTCGACGTGGGCGGCGGGCTCGAGGCCGGACGGGAGCAGATGGAGCAGGCACTCAGGCACTCGTCGACCCCGAAGCGGAACGGTTGGGACCTGACCTACCACGCGTTTGACTACAACCTGGATTTCTTCGAGGTGGGCGCGCTCGACTCCGACCAATGGAAGCTCCCGGACGGGCCCGGCCGCTACCTTCGCCGGGCGCTGGCGGCCCGTGGCGGACTGTGGGGCAACCACGGCTACGAGGCCGCCTACGCGGCGGTCTACGACGACGCCGACGGCCAGCCGCTGGACGGATCGCGCCGCTACGAGCTGAGCTTCGAGCGCACGCCGCCGTGCGACGCGTTCTGGTCGGTGACGATGTACGACGTGCCCGACTTCTATCTGGTCGCCAACCCGCTCGAGCGCTACTCGATCGGCGACCGTACGCCGGGCCTGCGGCCCGATGCCGACGGACGGCTGACGATCGCGCTGCAGCGCGACGAGCCGTCCGAGCCCGAGCGGAGGGCCGGCTGGCTGCCCACGCCCGAGGGCCAGTTCAGGCCACTGCTGCGGATGTACGAGCCGCACGACTCGGTGTTCAACGGCGGGTTTGAGCTGCCGCCGATCCGGCGCACCGGCTGATGGCCGAGGGGCGCCTTGCCCTGTAGTCTCGACCCGGTGAGCGTCCACAGCATCCGCACGATCACCGACGAGGCCGAGCTGCGCGCGATCATCGGATCGCCGGCCGAGCTGATCCAGGCGAAGATCGCCGACCGGCTCAACGACCTGACCCGACAGTTCATCGAGCGCTCCCCGTTCGTGTGCGTGGCGACCGCCAGCCCCGACGGGGGCCTCGACGTTTCCCCGCGCGGTGACCCGCCGGGATTCGTGCGGATCCTCGACGAGCGCACGCTGCTGCTGCCCGACCGCCCCGGTAACAAGCTCGCCGACACGCTCACCAACCTGCTGGCGGACCCACGGATCGGGCTGCTGTTCCTGATCCCCGGGATCGGCGACACGTTCCGGGTGAACGGGCGCGCGGTGATCACCGACGATCCCGACCTGCTCGAGCCGAGCACGGTCGACGGCAAGCCTCCCCGGCTGGGGATCCTGGTCTCGATCGAGGCGGCCTACACCCAGTGCCCGAAGGCGCTGATCCGCTCCGAGCTGTGGAACCCCGCCCGGCACATCGAGCGTTCCGAGCTACCTAGCTCGGGCAAGATCCTGCGGTCGCTCACCGACCCGGAGTTCGACGCCGACGAGTACGACCGCGAGCGCAAGCAGCGCTACGCCCGTCGCGACGGCTTGTATTAGCCAATCCCGTCAGGGACACCAGGAGGTGACCGAGATGGCCGAGGCTGGGAGCCTCCGTGCGAAGTGGGACGCCGGCGAGCCGGCGTTCGGGATGTGGGCCGGGATCGACAGCTCGCTGGTGGCCGAGCTGGCGGCTGCCGCCGGCTACGACTACGTGTGCGTCGACCTCCAGCACGGAATGAGCGACGAGCGCACGATGGTCTCGATGTTCCAGGCGACGATGGCTCAGGGCGCGATCCCGATGGCTCGGATCGCGTGGTCTGAGCCGTGGATGATCATGCGCGTGCTCGACCTCGGGGCGCGCGGCGTGATCGTGCCGCTGGTCGGCAGTGGCGAGGAAGCGCAGCGTGCGGTGCGGGCCTGCAAGTACCCGCCGCACGGCGACCGTTCCTACGGCCCGGTACGGGCCGGCCTGATCGTCGGTTCGGCTTCGCCGGATGAGATCGCGCGGTCGGCGATGTGCTTTGCGATGATCGAGACCCGGGACGGGCTGGACCGGCTCGAGGAGATCGCCTCGACGCCGGGGCTCGACGGCATCTACATCGGACCGTCGGACCTGGCGCTGGCGCTCGGCCACCCCCCCGGGGAGGGCGGCGACGAGCTCGAGGAGGCGATCGGCCGGGTGCGCCAGGCGTGTGAGGCCCACGGGCTGATCGCCGGCATGCACTGCCGAGCCGGCGCCGCCGCGCGCGGCCGCGCCCAGGAAGGGCTTCAAGCTGGTCACGGTCGGGGTTGACAGTTACCTGCTGCGCGCGACGGTCACCGACGAGCTCGCGGCGGCGTACAACTCGGACGCATGAGGCCGTCAGCCCGCGGTGGCGCGCCGCGGCTCGCCCGGGTGCTCGCCGCGGCCGGCCAGGTGCTCGAAGAACGCGCTCACCCAACCCGGGTCATACGGCGCCAGCACGGTTCCGTCGAGCTGGTCGGAAAAGTCGAGCCCGGCCACGTCGAGCTGGACGACAGCGGCGTCGAGGTCGTAGGCGGTCTCGCGCGGCTCGGGGACGCCGTCGTCGACGATCATCCAGAACGCTCCCGGGCGGCCCTCATACGGAAGCCCGATGCTGCCGGCGTTGGCGTAGGTCGGGCCGGCCGGCAGCGCGCGGACCATCTGCTGGTGGGTGTGGCCGCCCACGACCAGGCGCTCGCCGGCCCCTGACATTGCCTCGGCCAGCACCTCGTCGGGGGTGGCACGGGTGAGGATCTCGTCGTCGCTGCGCGGCGAGCCGTGGCAGAACCGGACGCCGTCCAGCGAGGCGGCGATCGGCCACGCTCCGAGCTCGGCGCGCCAGCGCGCGTCGAGCGCCCGGGCACTCCAGGCCGCGGCTCGACCGGGAGGGTCATCGGCCGTCGGCCCGCCGTCGTAGGCGGCCAGCGCCTCGCGTTCGCTGTTGCCGGCGATCCAGGTCGTCGGCTCGGGCCGAGCCGCCAGCAGCTCGAGACACTCTCGGACCAGCGGGCCGGCCACGACGTCGCCCGCCACCACGATCGCGTCGACCGGCTCGCGATCGAGCTCGGCCAGCACCGCGCTGAGCGCCGGGAGGTTCCCGTGGACATCGGCGAGCACGGCGATCCGCACCCGGGCCACCGTAGCGCTTCGCGAAAACCCGCTGGTCTCGGCGGGGAGGGTCGGTTACCGTTTGCGTAGTCGGCGAGGAGGAGTCACTCGCGATGGCCGAGATCAGCGACACGCACGATCGACCTGGGGAGCTGAAGCACGGGATCCTCGGCCTCGGCGACGCGTTCGCGCAGTCGTTCGCGCTGCTGTCGTTGGCGCTCGCCAGCTCGCTGGCCACCAGCCTGGTGGCGGCCGACGCGGGCGTCGCGGCGCCGTGGGCCTACATCGTCGCCGGCGCCGGCAGCCTGTGCCTGGCCTCGGTGATCGTCCGCTTCACGCGCCGGATGGCGAGCGCGGGCGGCCTGTACACGTACACGTCGCGGGGGCTGGGGGCGGAGGGCGGGTTCATCGGCGGGTGGCTGTACGCCGGCGGGTTTGCGGCCGGGATCTCGTTCGTGATGATCATCTCGGGGTTCTTCCTCAACCAGGTGATGGACGCTCACGTCGGCATCCATTTCGGTTCGGACGGATGGTTCTGGTGGTTTCTGATCCTGATGTCGCTGCTGACCGCGATCGCGCTGCGCGACATCCGGATCTCGACCCGCACGCAGCTCGTGATCGGCGTCGCCAGCGTGGCGGCGATCATGCTGCTGCTGGTGATCGTGCTCGCCAAGGGCGGTGACGCTGGGGTCACGCTGAAGCCGTTTGACCCCGGGCGACTGCCGAGCGTCCACGGCCTGTTCCTGGCGGTGGTGCTCGCGTTCACGGGTTTCATCGGGTTCGAGGCGGCGGCATCGCTGGGCGAGGAGACCGCCGACCCGCTGCGGGTTATCCCCCGGGCGATCCTGATCGCGATCGGCGTCGGGATCGTCTACTACGTGTTCCTGTCCTGGGTGATGGCGGTGGGCTTTGGCGTCGCCCACATCGACCAGTGGGCCACGAACCCCGCCGCGCTCGACGCGCTGGCGTCACGATACGCCGGCACCTGGCTGGCGATCATCGTCGACCTGGCGGTGTCGGTCGGCGCGTTCGTGGCGGCGCTGGCCGGCGTCAACCTGACCGCGCGCACGGTGTTCGCGATGGCCCGCGAGGGTGGGATGCCGCGCGTGTTCGCATGGACTCACCCGCGGTCGGGCACGCCCTGGGCCGCGATCGGCGCCTCGCTCGCGCTGACGCTGGCATTGGTCGTGGTGCTCGGCCGGATCGTGTGGAACGACCCGTTCAAGTACTTCGGGTTCATGGCCACCACGGCCACGTTCCCGATCCTCGGGGCCTACATCCTGATCGCGGTCGCCGGGATGATCTTCTTCTGGCGCTCGCGATCGGGCGACACCGCGTTCAACGTCGTGTTCGACGCGGTGCTGCCGCTGGGCGCGATCGCGATCTGCGGATACACGATCTACGAGTCGTTCAAATCGCCGGGTCCAGCGCCGAACACCTGGTCGCCGTGGATCGCGGTCGGGTGGCTGGGCGCGGGAGTCGTGGTCTTGGCCTGGTTGATGGCGAACCATCCCGACCGGGTCCGCTCGTTCGGCTCGATCCTCGGCACCGGCGAGTCGGCGCCCCCGCCGCCGGTGCCGATGGAGACGCGCCCGCCGCCACCGAGCGGACCGGATGTCGCTCCCGGACCTTCCTGACTCACCGGCCGGCGCGCCCCGGGCCGACGGCCCGTCGGCCGCCCGAGTTGCTGGAGCGCGGCGAGCAGCTGTCCGTGATCGAGTCCGCGCTGGACCGCGGCCGCGAAGGCAACGGCGCGATGCTGGTGATCGAGGGTCCTGCCGGAATCGGTAAGACCGCGATGCTGCGGGCCGCGCTGGCGATCGCCGAGGCGCGCGGCATGCGGCTGCTGCGGGCGCGAGGGGCCCAGCTCGAGCGCGAGTTTGCGTTCGGGGTCGCGCGTCAGCTGCTCGAGGTGCCGCTGGCAACCGCAGGTCCGGCCCAGCGAGCCGATCTGCTGCAGGGGGTCGCCGGGGTGGCCGCTGAGCTGCTCGGGCTCCCCGGCGCGAGCTCGGATGCGGGCACGGTGGCGAGCGGGCCCGATCCGCCGTTCGCGGTGCTGCACGGGCTGTACTGGTTGTGCGCCAACCTCGCCGCCGCCGGTCCGGTGTGCATCGCGGTCGACGACGCGCACTGGGCCGACTCGCCGTCATTGCGGTTCCTGACGTTCCTGCTGCCGCGGCTCGAGGGGCTGGGTGTGACCGTGCTGCTCGGAGCCAGGCCGCGGGAGTCCGGCGCCGACGCCGGGTTGCTGGCCACACTGACCACCGACCCGGCGGCCGAGGTGCTGCGGTTGGCGCCGCTGACCAGCGCCGCGATCGGCGACTTCGTGGAGGCGGGGCTCGGCCGCCGGCCCGAGCCGGCGTTCGTGGAGGCGTGCCGCCACGCGACCGGAGGAACGCCGTTCCTGATGCGCGAGCTGGTCGCCGCGCTGCGCGACGAGCGGGTCGAGCCCACCGCCGCCTCGGCCGCGCACGTGGAGCGGATCGGCGCCCGGACCGTGGGGCGGTCGATCGTGCTGCGGCTCGACCGCCTGCCGGCGCACGCCGGCCGTCTGGCCCGCGCGGTTTCGATTCTCGAGCGGGGCGACCTGCAGCAGGCCGCTCGGCTCGCCGAGCTCGACGACGACCAGGCCGCCTCGGCGGCCGACCTGCTGGCCGCCTCCGAGATCCTCGAGCCGGGGCGCCCACTGACGTTCGCCCATCCGATCGTGCGCGCCGGCATCTACGCCGAGCTGTCCAGCGGCCAGCGTGGCCGCGGTCATCGCCAGGCGGCCGATCTGCTGGCCCACGACCCGAGGGCCAACGAGCGGGTCGCCGAGCACCTGCTGCTGTCGGACCCGGCGTCCGACGCGTGGGTCGTGCAGCGGCTGGTGCAAGCGGCTCGTGCGGCGACCCGCAGCGGCGCGCCGGAGTCCGCGGCGGTGTACCTGCGCCGGGTGCTGGTCGAGCCACCGCCGCCCGGGGAGCTGCCGGGGCTGCTGCTCGAGCTCGGCATGGCCGAGGCGAGTGCGGGGCTGTACGGGTGGGCTAACCACCTGGAGGCAGCGCTCGACGGCGCCGCCGACGATGCGGCGCGGATTGCGGCCGCGATGGTGCTCGCGCTCGCGCTCGGCCGCGCGCACCGGTCCTCCGCGGCCGTCGAGGTGCTCGATCGCGCCGCCTCGCTGATGGATCCGAGCCAGGCACCGCTGGCCACCCGCCTGGAGGCGGTCACGGTCGGCGTCGGGATCATCGACGTGGCGACCGCGCCGGGGATGGCCCGGCGCCGGGACGCGGTTCGCGAGCGCGCCTCCGCGGATCGGTCGGCGCCGCCCGAGTTGCTCGCCGTGGCGGCGTTCGCATCGGTGCTCACCAACGAGCTGGCAGCGGTAGCGGCCGAGCTCGCCACTCGCGCGATCGCCGCCGGGCGCGAGGCGCTGGCGGGCGAGACCGACCGTCCGTGGTACGCGAACGCGACCTGGTTCTCCCAGACGACCGTGTCGCTGGTCTGGACCGAGCGCTACGAACAGGTCGTGCCGCTGCTCGACACGTCGATCGCCCGCGCCCGGGCGACGGGCGACAGCGGCCGGTTCACCGTCGGGCTGGCGCACCGCGGCTGGGTGGCGCTGCGGCGTGGTCGGCTGTCGGAGGCCGAGGCCGATACGCGCACGGCGCTGGCGGCGGCCGAGCTTCCCGCGCCGGCGTTCTACCGGGTGCTGAACGGCGGGATCCTGATCGACGCGCTGGTGCAACAGGGCGAGCTCGAGGCCGCAGAGGCAGCGCTGGAGCCGATGGACGCGGAGGCCGAGGGCGGGTCGCTGACCGCCGCGGTGCTGCGGTTCGGCCGCGGGAGGTTGCGGGTGGCCCAGGGGCGACTCGAGGAGGGGCTCGAGGACCTCCTGGGGGTGGGCGCGCTGCTGACCCAGACGTTGGTGACGTGCCCGAGCTTCCTGTCGTGGCGGTCGGAGGCAGCGCTGGTGCATCTGATGCTCGGGGCCGAGGACGAGGCCCGGCGGCTCGCCGACGAGGAGCTCGAGCTGGCCCGCGCATTCACCGCGCCCCGAGCCCGCGCGGTGGCGCTCCGGGCCGCGGGCTTGACGCGCGGTGGTCGCGACGGCGAGGCGCTGCTGCGCGAGGCGCTGGAGACGCTCGAGCGGGCGGACGCGACGCTCGAACGGGCTCGGGTGCTGACCGATCTCGGCGCGCTGGTTCGCCGGGCCAATCGGCGCCGCGAGGCCCGGGAGCTGCTGCGCGAGGCGCTCGACGTCGCCACCCGCGCGGGGGCGGGCCCGCTGGCGGCGCGTGCCGAGACCGAGCTGCGAGCGACCGGAGCCCGGCCGCGGCGGGTGGTCCTGGCCGGGGTCGAGTCGCTGACCGCCAGCGAGCGCCGGGTCGCCGAGCTCGCGGGGGAGGGGATGACCAACCGCGAGATCGCCCAGTCGCTGTTCGTGACCGCGCGGACGGTCGAGGGGCACCTGACGAGCGTGTTCCGCAAGCTGTCGCTGGACTCGCGCGACCAGATCCCGGCGGCGCTGGAGGGTGAGTAGGCGCTCCGGCGGGGACAGGGTGGACGTGAAACGTCCCACATGAGGACGTTTCACGTCCACGCCCGGTGTAGTGCTACCTGAGCGGGTAGCAGCGAGCCAAACACAGGGGGGTCGCCACGGTGCGAATCGACGCGCGCGCCGCGCACCATGCCCCCCATGGCACACACCGATTCGACTTCGACCGGAGGGGCGGCGCTGCACCAGCAGACGGTCGGCGGGCACCTGCGGATGCTCGCGCAGCTCGATCCCGACCGCGAGGCGCTCGTCGCCGGCGATCAGGAATACCGCGCCACGTACTCAGAGCTGTTGGAGCAGACCGGTCTCGCCGCCCGTGGGCTGATGGCGACGGGCGTCGCCCACGGCGACCGCGTCGCGATCTGGGCACCGGAGCGCTACGAGTGGGTCGTGCTCGGGCTCGGCGCCGCGCGAGCCGGGGCGGTGCTCGTCGCAATCGACCCCGCCTGCGACGCCGCGGAGCTCGGGGAGGCTCTGGAGGCAACCGGATCCAGGCTGGTGGCGTTGTCGCGCTGGTTCCGCGGCGCCGATCACGAGGCGCTGCTGGCGCAGGTCCGCGACCGCTGCCCGCAGCTGCGCTCGGTGCTGGTGCTCGACGGCGAGTGGCACGCATTCCTGGAGGAGGGCACCCACGTCAGCGAATGCGATCTGGCCGCTCGCGAGGGATCGGTGGCCGCCGACGACCCGGTGTGCGTCCGGCCGGTCGCGATCACGCACCGCGAGCTGCTCGCCGGGACCGATCGCGGGGCAGCGGGGACCGGGGGTCGGCGCGCTGGACGCGATCTCCCACGGGGCCTGCGTGGTCGTGCCGAACCGTCCCACAACTTGAGCCGTACCCATCAACAGACAACGAAGCAAGAACCCAAGGGGGTCGCAACATGCATATGCACGAGGCAGTCATCAGGGCAGCAACCAGCGCCGACCGCGACGAGCTGTCGCGCCTGGCGAGCGCATCGCACCACCGCAACCCACGCGGTCATGTGCTGATGGCCGAGCGTGACCACGACGTGGTCGCGGCGATCGAGCTCGGCTCCGGGGCCGTGCTGGCCGGGCCCGACGCCCCCAGCTCGGCCGACATCCAGACGCTGCGCCGCGCGCGCTACCAGGTCCTGCGCCAGGGCAACGGCGTGGGCTACGCGCGCTCCAGGCTCCGCCGACTGCTGGCCGCCCCGGCGTTCTGAGCGCCGGCGCGATCCCGCCAGGACGTCCGTCCGCTCCAACGAGGCGAGCGGCGGGCGTTCCTGGACGGGGACCTGGGCGACCGTGTTGTCGTCCCAGGGACGCAGGTAACGGCCGCAGGCCATGCCCGCGCTGCGCTCGAGCCGGTTCTCGACCGCGGCGAGCACGGCGTAGGCCATCTCGCCGAGCGCGCGCAGCGGCTGATGGCGGTTGTGGCGAGTGCCGAGGTGGCATTCGGCTAGGCCGTCGAGCCCTCGGGCTCGGAGAGCGTCGATCAGGGTCGCGATCTCGACGCCGTATCCAGCGGGAAACGGGATCTCCTCCAGCAGCTTCCGGCGCGCCGCGAACTCGCCCGCCAGCGGCTGGGAAAAGCCAGCCAGGCGCGGCTCGTGCAGGTTGATCAGCGGGCGCGCGATCAGCTCGGTCACGCGGCCGCCCTCGTGCTCGAGCTCGGCGTCGCCGACCCGCAGCGGCCGGTCGAACGCTCCCTTGACGAGCGCGACCGACGCGTCGGCGAACAGCGGACCGAGCAGCCCCTGCAGATGACGTGGGTCGGGGTCAGTCGTGTCCCCGTCGAGAAAGCAGACGACGTCGCCGGAGGTCGCGTGCAGCGCGCGCCACATCGCGTCGCCCTTGCCCAGCGCGGCGCCGTACTCCGACAGCAGCTCGTCCTGTTGCAGGACCAGCGCGCCCGCGTCGGCCGCGACCGACTCGGTCCGGTCGCTGGAGGCCGCGTCGACGACCACGACCTCGTCGACCAGCCCGGCGTCGCGCAGCGGCGCGACCGTGCGCCCGAGCACTCCGGCGATCGTGTCGGCGCACTGCTTGGTGGGAATGATCACCGACACCGACGTCTCGTGTTTGGTGCGGGCCAGCTGTCGCAGCGGGAACTCGGCCGCCCGGTACCGGCGGCACTCCGACCAGGTCGAGACCGCCATGTCGACCGCGAGCCCTCGCGGCGCGCGCCCGTCCGCCCGGGTTGATGTGCGCACCCGCACGTCGGAGGCCCTGAGGATCGGGATCCGGTGCTCGCGCAGCCGCGCCTCGAACGTCGCGTCCTCGAGCGCGGGCACCGGCTCGAGTCCGCCCACCCGCCGGTACACGGATGCGGTGACGCCGATCGAGGCACCGGCGAAGTGGTGGTGCCCGGCGTCTGGCTCGCGCTCGCGGACGCGCCGCAGTCGGATCGCGGCGTCGCGTTCGCGCCGGCGCAGCACCGCTTCCGGAAGCGCGCGGATGTCGTCGTCCTCGAGCTCGATCAGCCCGGCGATCGCTCGCGCACCCGCAGCCACGTGGGCCAGCTGACGCTCCAGCCAGTCGGGCGCGGGGCGGGAGTCCGCGTCGGTACATGCGATCAAACCGTCGTCGCGCCCGAGCTCCAGCAAGCGCCTGGCCCCGGCATCCATTCCCACGCGACGCGCCGGACCGGCGCCGGTCGTCGGCGACCGCAGCACGGTGAGCGGCAGCCCGAGCCGCGCGGCGGCGTCGACGGCCACGGTCTCGGTTCGGTCCGTGCACCCGTTGAGGACGAGGATCGTCTCGAACGACGAGGGCGGCACCGTCTGGCGCGCAAGGGCCTCGAGCGTGCGCTCGATCAACGCCTCCTCGTTGCGGGCCGGGACCACCACCGCCGCTACCAGTGTCACGTCTGGCGACACTAGTCCCACGGCGCCCCCTCGCCGATCAGCTCCTGACCACGTTCGTAGTCTTCGTCGGCCTGATGCGTGAGTACCCCGACGAGGCGACCGTCGCGCCCATACCAGACCGTGAAGCCGCCGTCGGAATGCTCGTCGATGCGTGACCGGTCGTAGCCATCGCCCCACGCGGCGTACTTCAGCGTGCGGTCGCCGATCGTCGACCAGAACCCCGGAACATCGTCCCAGGCAACGGCGGCTCCGGCGGCGACCGCACCCGCGATCTCCCCCTGGCGCAGCGCCTCGCCCCAGTGCTCGACCCGGAGCGCTCGCCCCGCGGACACGTTCTGCGCCTTGGCGACGTCGCCGGCCGCCAGCACGCTGGAGTCGGCCGAGCGCATCGACGCGTCGACCGGCACCGCGCCGCCGTCAAGTTCGATTCCTGCGGCGGCGGCCAGTTCGCTGCGGGGCGCCACTCCTGTTGCCATCACCACGACGCGTCCGCGCACCGGCGCTCCGTCGGCGCTGACCTCGAGCGACTCCCCGGCTCGGTCGATTCGCGCCACCGCGCTGGCGAGGTGGAGCTGCACGCCCTGGTCCTCCAGCCACCCGGTGATGAACCCGCCCGCCTCCTCACCGAGTCGGGCCGCGTTCGGCGCGGGCTCGTCGGACACCAGGCTCACGGGATGGCCACGGATGCGCAGCGACGCCGCGATCTCGCAGCCGATGAAGCCCGACCCGATCACCACGACCGCGTCGCCGGGATGCAGGCGCCGCAGCAGCTCGCGCACGTGATCGAGCGCCCGGACCACGCGGACCGCGGGATCGTCGGCGCCGGGTATCTCGAGACGGGTCGGTTCGGCGCCGGTTGCGAGCACGCAACGGCGGTACTCCAGCGTGCGACCCCCCGACAGCGTCACGCTCCGAGCCTCCGTGTCGAGTGTCGCGGCGCGACCCGAGATCAGGTCGACCGCATGATCGCCCAGCCAACTTTCGTCCTCGAGCGGCAGCTCGGCCTCGGTGCTCACCCCTTGCAGAAGATCCTTGGTCAGCGGTGGGCGCCGATACGGCATCCGGTGCTCGTCGGTCACGATCCCGACGGCACCCGCGCCCCCGGCGGCGCGGTATCTGCGGGCGGCGGACAGCCCGGCGGGCCCGCCGCCGACGATCAGGAGCTCGAATGCGCCGGTCAACGCCGGAACACCTCGAGCAGGTAGTCGTCGGTGCTCGCCGAGCCGGTGCGCGCCAGGAACGGCAGGCGGCCCAGCTCGGCGTGTGCCTCCGCCGCATCCCGAGGTCGCTCGGAGCCGGCGGGCCTCCAGTGCACGGCGACCACCGATCCACCCGCGCGCAGTTCTCGCTCGAACAGCGTCAACGTCCCGGCGAGGTCGTCGTCGCTCAGGTAGTAGAGGATCTCAGAGGCGACGATCAGGTCATACGGTCCGGGAGGGACATCCGCCGGGATGGAGCCCTCGATCACGACCGCCTGAGACACCTGAGCGAGGCGCTCGCGCGCCAGGGCGACGGCCGTGGGCGCGACGTCGATCGTGACCAGGTGCTCGCAGCGGGGTGCCAGCAGCGCGCTGAACACGCCGATCGAGCCGCCGAGTTCGAGCGCGCGCGAGAACGGACCGTCGCCGCAGGCCGCCAGCGTGGCGGCGTACTTGTGCCGCTCGTAGTCGCTGCGCTGGTAGCCCCACGGATCCGGGTCGCTGCGGTACCGAGCTTCGAAGTCCCCAGGCCGCATCGTGGTCACGGTTGCGGCTCGGCATCGATCGCGTCGAGTGCGGCCGACCCTGCGCGGGCGAGCATCGGCTCGAGGCGATGCTGGAGCAGGAACACGTCCAGGTCCCGCCGGCATCGGTCGAGCGTTTCGGCCCGGGCAAACGGCCATGATCCGCATGCCCGCGCCGCCTCGTCGAGCAGCGTGCGACAGGCGTGCGCGATACCAGCGCGGGCGTGGAGCGCGACGCCCGGCAAGATCGGTACCGCTGTCCATCGCGCGGGCGCCGGCATCGATCCACAGCGAGATCTCGCGGTGGGCGGTTTCGATCCGAGCAGCGGCGAGGCCCTCGACCGGTCCGCGCCCGGGCCGGATCGCCAGCTCGCCGTAGGCAGCGTCGGCGGCGGCATCGGCCATTCCCGCCCAGGTGCTGGCAGTCCGCAGTGCGTCGCGGCTGAACCAGGGCTGCTCGGCGAGCGCTCCCGGCGCACCGAATCGACCCAGGATCCGCGCGTCGTGAAACACCACCCGGTGCGACACCGATGCCCTCAGCCCGTAACCGCGGTACCAGCTCTCGTCGACCTCGACGTGGTCAGAGTCCCGGAGGTCGACCCACACGGCCGGCGGAGGTCCGCCGGCGGGGTCACGGGCGAGCACCAGCGCACGGTCGAGTCCGCCGGCTCCCGAGCAGAACGTCTTGACACCGCGTAGGACCTCGTGGCCGGCCGACTGCACGACGGCAGCGGGAGGCCCCTCTCCGGGACGCGGATCGCCACCCCAGACCCCGGCCAGCAGCCTGCCGGCGCGAACCGCCTCGAGCTCGCGATCGCGTAGCTCCGCCGGAGCCTGCACGGCCAGGCGCTCGACCGCGTTGAGGTGACCGTCGAAGATCCGGCCGACCGAGCTGTCGGCGCGCGCGACGCGCCGGACAAGTCCGAGCTCGGTCTCGGCCGGCGGACGCGTGTCGCCTGGCTCGCGCGTTGAACGTCAGCGCTCCGGCGCGCTTTAGAGCCTGCATCGCATCGGCCGGGAATCGCGGGGTGCTCGCCCGGTCGCGTTGGCCGGCGGAGGCCGCGATCCGCTCCAGGGCATCCTCGATTGGCTCTGCTGGCACGGTGGGCTTTGGCCGCACGCTCATTCAGCTCGCGATCGGGTCGAGCGACAAGCCGTTGCGGCGAGCATGAGCAGCGATCGAGCGAGACGAACCGCAGCGTTTCTGAAGCGTCATTGCGGCGGGCGCCCGGACCGAGGCCGTCGTGGGCGAGCACGATCGCGCCCGCCCGGCAGCAGTCCGCTGTGGCGGCGAACATGCGCTCCGCCGCGTCGCCGCGCCAGTCGTGCGTATCGACGGTCCAGCCGACGAGCTCGAGGCCCTGTTCGGATGCGACCCGGCGAGACCAGGGCGCGAGGTCGCCCCACGGAGTGCGCCACAGGCTTGGCCGGACACCGAGGCCGTCGAGCCGCTCGAGCGCCCGCGCCGTGTCCGCTCGACCCCATTCGAGCCCTCGGCGCGAGTGACGCACATGACGATCGCAGTGCAGCCCGACCGCGTGTCCCTGGCGTTGCATCCGGGCGATCACGTTCGGTTGCTCGGCGGCGCGCGGCGCGATCAGGAAGAACGTCGCGCGTGCGCCGAGCTCCCACAGGAGATCGAGCAGCTTCGGTGTCCACACTGGATCGGGTCCGTCGTCGAACGTCAGCGCGAGCGATCGTCGCGTGGGCGCTCTGACTCGCGATGATGCGGTGCGTTTCACGATCCGTCCATTACCCGGTGTCGGCGCGCCGAATCGAACCGTGTTGCCGTCCCGACGTCGGCGGCCGATCGAAGTGTTAGCTCGTGAAGGCCGGGTAGGCAATGCGCAGGGCCGGATTGGAACCTACGACCGCACTGAGGAATCGAGAATGTCTGAGAACCTGAACGGAAGGAAGATCGCGATCATCGCCACCGATGGCGTCGAGCAGGTCGAACTGGTGGAGCCGCGCAAGGCGGTCGAGTCGGCCGGCGGTGCGACCGAGCTGCTGTCGCTCGACACCGGCGAGATCCAGGCGATGAACGGTGACATCGAGCCCGCCGACAAGTTCAAGGTCGACAAGCAAATCGGTGACGCCAACGCCGCCGACTACGACGGCCTGATCCTCCCGGGTGGGACCGTCAACGCGGATCGCCTGCGGATGGACAGCGACGTGATCTCGTTCGTGCGCGACGTGTTCAAGGACGCCAAGCCAGTCGGCGTGATCTGCCACGGTCCGTGGACGCTGGTCGAGGCCGATCTCGTGGATGGCCGCACGCTCACCTCGTTCCCGAGCCTGCGCACCGATATCCGCAACGCCGGCGGCAACGTCGTGGACGAGGAGGTCGTCGTAGATCAGGGCCTGGTGTCGTCGCGGAATCCCGATGACCTGCCGGCGTTCTGCTCGAAGATCGTCGAGGAGTTCGCCGAGGGCGAGCACAAGGTGGCCCCGGCGGGCGCGACCGCCGGCTAGCACTTTCGACCGTCTACGCGGGCCAGTTGGGCTGGCCGAGCTCGTGCTCCTGGAGGTCGATCGCCGCGGCGATCAGCTCCTCTTCGCGCCCGCGCGGCGCGATCAGCGAGACACCGGCCTCCCAACTGACCGGCAGCGACGCGACCGGCATCCCGGTCATGTCCCACAGCGAGGTCAGCGCGATCATCGGATCGCCCGGGCCGCCCGCGTGACCGCGGTCGTACCCCGGGCCGCGCTCGTATGGCACCAGCGGCAGCGTCGGCTCGAGCACCAGGTCGACGCCGTTTGACTCAAACCACCGCTCCCACGCGTCGACGCCGGCCGCCCGGCGGCGCTGGGCGGCGAGGTAGGGGGGCAGCGCCACGAACTCACGCGCGGCCTCGACGAACTCGGCGATCGCCGGCCGATAGAGCTCGTGCAGCTCGCCATGGCGGGCGTGGTAGCCCCAGGCCTCGGCCAGCAGGATCACGCTGAGGTCGTCCCAATCGAACATCCACGCGGCGGGCAGCTCGACCAAGCGGGCGCCCAGCCGCCGGCATGCCGCGGCGGCCGCGTCGAGGCCGTCGGCGACCGCCGGCTCGACGTCGATCGACGCGGTCCGATCGGTCACCGCGACCGTCAGCCCCTCCAGTGGACGCGGTCCGGTTCGGGACGCGAGCGGGAGCTCGCCGATCGGCACCGGCGGCGGCGCCAGCGGCGTCACCTCCGGTCCGTCGGCGACGAGCGCTGCCAGCAGGGCCGAGCAGTCGGCGATCGAACGCGCCATCGGTCCGGAGTGATCCAACGACGGGGCTAGCGGGATGATCCCCGCGAGCGGGATCCGGCCGTGGGTGGGCTTGATCGCACTGGTTCCGCAACACGCCGACGGAATCCTCAGCGATCCGCACGTGTCGCTGCCGAGCGCCGCCGGCGCCATGCGCGCCGCGAGCGCCGCCGCGCTACCGCCGCTCGACCCGCCCACGACACGGTGCAGCGCCCACGGGTTGCCAACCTGGTCGGTGGTCCCGCCGGCCGCGAACTCGTGCGTGTGCGTGTGGCCCAGCAGGACCATCCCGCGCTCTCGCAGCCGCGCCCAGGCGACCGCGTCGTGGTCGGGCATATGGCCGTCGAGCACGCGGCTGGACGCGGTCAGCGGCAGCCCTGCGACGCCGTAGAGGTCCTTGAGCGCGAGCGGGATCCCGCACAGCAGCGGCGCATCTTCCCGCTCGCGCTTGCGCCGCGCGTCGGCCTCCCGCGCCTGCTCGAGGGCGAGCTCGGGGTACAGCCTCGCCCATGCGTTGATCGCGCCCGGCGCGCCCTCGTAGGTGGGCGAGCCGCCGTTGCGCTCGTCGATGCGGCGCTGACACGCGTCGGTCAGCTCGACCGACGAGAGCTCCCCGCGGCGCAGCGCGGCCGCCGCCTCCAGCACGCCGAGATCAATCGCGGACACTGACGGGCTGCTCGCTCGGCTTCTGTAGTCGCCAGGGGCGCGCGAACACCAGCCACAGGACGGCGATCAGCAGCAGCGTCGCGCACAGCACCCAACCCAGCGTGGTGGTGGCCAGCCCGATGTACTTCAGACCCGAGGCATAGATCACGAACGCGATCGCGGGGCGCACGAACCGGTCGGGGATCGTCGAGGACAGCAGCGAGCCGACCAGCACGGCCGGGACGCTGCCGATGATCAGCGAGCCGGTGACCGACAGCTCGACGTGGCCGAAGATCAGCGCTCCCAGCGCGGCCGCGAGCGTCAGCGGCACCGCCTGGGTCAGGTCGGTTCCGACGAGCTGATTGGCGCCGATCGCGGGGTACACAAACAGCAGCAACACGATCATCAGCGATCCCGAGCCAACCGAGGTCAGGCCGACGATGACCCCTCCGATGATCCCGATCGCGACGGTCAACGCCGGGCGGGGCTGCACATCGGCGATCCGCCCGAGGCGCCGGTTGCCCTCTAGCCGATCGAGCACGAACCGGAGCAGCATCGCGCCCGCACCGATCAGCAGCGCCGCCCCGAGCACGCGCTCGATGTTCTGCTGAGCGCTATCGGCGTGCCCGAGCAGCTTCAGCAGGTAGGAGCCCAGGAACGCGGCCGGTACCGAGCCGATCACCATCCACCGCACCAGCCGTAGGTTGACCGTGCCCGCGCGCAGATGGACGCCGGCGCCGATCGGCCGCATGACGACGGCAGCGACCAGATCGCTGGAGATCGCCGCCGCCGGGGTGACGCCGAACAGCAGGATCAGCATCGGCGTCATCAGCGCGCCGCCGCCGGCGCCGGTCATCCCGACGAGCAGGCCGATGATCGCGCTGCCGAGGACGATGTAGGGATCGATGTGCATCGCTCAGCCGACCTGCGCGGGGTTGGCGGGTGACTCGGACGCCACCGAGGCCAGCTCCGCGATCGCTCGGGCGATCTCGGCCGGGCGCTCCAGCGGCGCCATGTGGCCGGTGTCGGGGAGCACGATCAGCCGCTCGAGCATCGGAAGCATGTCGGCGATCCGCTGGGCGTGGGACGGGGGCGTCAACCGGTCATCCTCGCCCGCGATCACGATCGCCGGCACGGTCAGGCAGCGCAGCGCGTCGCGGAGGTCCATCTCGGACATCGCGATCCCGATGCTCGCGCGTGCGTCCGGCGGCGTGGCTACGAGCATCCGCTCGTAGAACGCGACCTGCGCGGGCGTGGCCTCCGGGCCGAATGCGAAGTAGCGGATCGCCGCGTGGCTGGCCGGAGTGGAGACGCGCGGCAGCGGCGTGCGCGAGCCGAGGAACCCGCGAACCGCGATCGCCTTGTTGATCGCCTGGGCGAACGCGGGAAGCGGGAGGATCAGCTGCTGGGCGATCAGGTCGTCGACGCCCGCGTTGATCAGGGCAGCGCCGCGCGCACGTCGCTCGACGTCGTGATCGTCGGCCCACGCTCCGATCGACATCGCGCCGAGCGAGTGGCCGGCCACGACCGCGCGCTCGCCGTCTCGCAGACAGGCCTCAAGCACCGCTTCGAGGTCCTGGCCGAAGCGATCCATGTCGTAACAGTGCTCGGCCGCGGGCTCGCTGCGGCCGTGACCGCGCTGGTCGTAGGCGACGACACGGAGGCCGCGGTCCGACAGCCGCTCGATCACGTAGGTCCAGAAGCTCAGCGTCTCGGTCCAGCCGTGGGCGAGCACCACCGTGGGGCCGTCGTCGGGACCGAACGCCTCGGCGTAGAGCGACGTGCCGTCGGCCGAGCGAACGCTGAGCGGGCGCCCGCTCGGCGGGTCGGTGAGCCGAGTCTGCTCGGGGTCGGCCTCGATACGCCGCATGTGCCGGCGCTGCGCCGCTGTCCCGGCGGCCGCGAAGGCCGTCAGCGCCGCACCGCCGGCCGCGGTCCAGATCCACTCCTTCTGTGCGCGCGGCATCAGCGCGCAGAGGCTACAACGCGGTTGCGTCCACAAGCCCCCTCTGTGCTAAGAGTTGCAGCCGATGCGGATCGGAGTGCTGACCGGAGGCGGCGATTGCCCGGGGCTGAACGCGGTGATCCGTGCGATCGTGCGCAAGGCTGTCGACGCTCACGACGATCAGGTGATCGGCTTTCGCGACGGCTGGCGCGGCGTCCTGGAGGACTCCTGCGAGGAGCTGACGATCGAGTCGACGCGCGGGATCCTGCCCCGCGGCGGGACGATCCTCGGCAGCTCGCGCACGAATATCTACGCGCGCGACGACGGGCCCGACATCGCCCGGGCCACGTTCGACCGTCACGGGCTCGACGGGCTGATCGCGATCGGCGGCGAGGACACGCTCGGCGTCGCCCAGCGCTTGAACGAGGACGGCCTGCGCGTGATCGGGGTGCCGAAGACGATCGACAACGATCTCGCCGCGACCGACGTCACGTTCGGGTTCGACACCGCGCTGCACGTCGCCAGCGAGGCGATCGACCGCCTGCACACCACCGCCGAGAGCCACAACCGGATCCTGGTCGTCGAGGTGATGGGACGGCACGCCGGCTGGATCGCGCTTCACTCCGGTGCTCGCTGGAGGCGCCGACGTGATCCTGATCCCGGAGATCCCGTTCGACATCGACGAGGTCTGCCGGCTGATCCGCCGCCGTCACGCGCGCGGGCGATACTTCTCGATCGTGGTAGCCGCCGAGGGCGCGATCCCCAAGGAGGGAACGATGGCACTGTCGGCCGGGGCGCTCGACGAATTCGGGCATCCCCGGCTCGGCGGGATCGGGTACCGGCTCGAACAGGAGATCGAGCAGCGAACCGGATACGAGACCCGCGCGACCGTGCTCGGGCACGTGCAGCGCGGCGGGACGCCGACGGCGTTTGACCGCGTGCTCGCGACTCGGTTCGGCCTGGCCGCGGTCGATGCCGCGCACTCGGGTCGGTGGGGGACGATGACCGCGCTGCGCTCCACCCAGATCGAGCTGGTGGCACTGGCGGATGCGGTGGCGGAGCTACGGACCGTTCCCGTCGAGGAGTACCAGCGTTACGGAGTCCTGTTCGGGTAGGCGAGACGTTCCGGCAGGGCCCAATTGCACACGACTATGCTGACCATAGTGTCCGAAATCCAGGGAGGCGCGCTGTGACCGCGACCGAGAGCAGCACCGCACTCGACAAGCTCTGCGTAGACACGATCCGCACGCTGTCGATCGACGCCGTGCAGAAGGCCAACTCCGGTCACCCCGGAGCCCCGATGGGGCTGGCACCGGTGGCCTACGTCCTCTACACGCGGGTGATGCGCCACAACCCCTCGGACCCCGACTGGCTCAACCGAGACCGGTTCATCCTCTCGGCCGGGCATGCGTCGATGCTCCTGTACTCGATGCTGTACCTGACCGGGTACCCGATGACGCTCGACGACATCAAGCACTTCCGCCAGGTCGGATGGCCGACCGCGGGTCACCCGGAGCGCAAGTACAGCCCTGGAATCGAGGCCACCACCGGACCGCTGGGCCAGGGGATCGCGATGGCGGTTGGGATCGCGCTGGGCGAGCGGATGCTGGCCGCGCGATTCAACCGCGACGGCCACGAGATCGTCGACAACCACACGTTCACGATCGCGTCGGACGGCGACATGCAGGAGGGCGTCGGCCTCGGAGGCCTGCTCGCTGGCCGGGCATCTCGGCCTGGGCCGCCTGATCGCGTTCTATGACAACAACCACGTCCAGCTGGCGGGCCCGACCTCGCAATCGTTCTCCGAGGACGTGGCCAAGCGCTACGAGGCCTACGAGTGGCATGTCCAGGACGTCGGCGAGGATCTGTCGGTGGAACGGCTCGAGGAGGCGACCCGGGCCGCGATGGCGGTCGAGGATCGCCCGTCGCTGATCCTGGTCCGCTCGCACATCGGCTACGGCAGCCCGCACAAGCAGGACACCTTCAGCGCGCACGGCTCGCCACTGGGCGAGGACGAGGTCCGGCTGACCAAGGAGTCCTACGGCTGGGATCCCGACAAGCACTTCTATGTGCCCGACGAGGCGCTCGCCCACTTCCGCGAGTCCTGCCAGCGGGGGCGTGAGCTCCAGTCCGAGTGGGGCGAACGCTTCGACGCCTACCGCCAGGAGTTTCCGCAGGAGGCGGATCTGCTCGCGCAGATTCACGCCTCGGAGCTGCCGGAGGGATGGGACGGCGACCTGCCGAGGTTCGATCCCGGCGACAAGCCGATCGCGACCCGCAAGGCGTCGGAGGCGGCGATCCAATGGGCGGCCGCGAGGGTTCCGTCGCTGATCGGCGGATCGGCCGACCTGGCGCCGTCGACGAACACCGATATCGCCGACGGGGGCGACGTCGAGAGAGGCACCTACGGCGGTCGCAACCTGCGGTTCGGCGTTCGCGAGCACGGCATGGGTGCGGTCGTCAACGGGCTCGGATTGCGCGGCTTCCGTGCCTTCGGCGCGACGTTCCTGACGTTCTCTGACTACATGCGCGGCGCCGTCCGGCTGTCGGCACTGATGAAGCTACCGTCGGTCTGGGTGTGGACGCACGACTCGATCGGGCTCGGCGAGGACGGTCCGACGCACCAGCCGATCGAGCAGCTGGCGGCGCTGCGAGCCGTGCCGCGGCTGAACATGATCCGCCCAGCCGACGCCAACGAGACCGCGCTCGGCTGGCGGTTCGCGCTGCGCAACAGCGAGGCGCCGACCGGGTTTGCGCTGTCCCGGCAGACGTTGCCGATCCTCGACCCAGCGGCGATCCCCGACGACGCGATCGAGCGGGGCGCCTATGTGCTGCGCGACGACGACGGCGGCGATCCCGAGCTGATCCTGATCGGAACGGGGTCGGAGGTCTCCCTCTGCCTCGATGCCGCCGACCTGCTCGACGGGATCCGGGTGCGGGTCGTGTCGATGCCATGCATGGACACGTTCACCCATGCCGACGAGGCCTACCGCGAACACGTGCTGCCGGCGTCCTGCAGGGCGCGGATCGCGGTCGAGGCCGCCAGCCCGATGGGATGGGACAAGTGGATCGGCGAGGAGGGCCGGTTCGTCGGCATGGAGACCTTCGGCGAATCGGGCCCGGCCAAGGATGTCTACGAGCACTTCGGGATCACCGCCGAGCACGTGGCCGAGATCGGACGGGAACTCGTATCCCGATGAGCACGCTGGTCGAGACCCAACTCGCCGACGAGAATCCGCTCGTCGAGGGCCTCGAACGGCTGCCAGTCCACCCGACCGCGCTGGTGATCTTCGGAGCAACCGGCGACCTCGCCCACCGCAAGCTGCTGCCGGCGCTCTACAACCTCGCCCACGAGGGCGCGCTGCCGGAGCGGTTTGAGCTGGTCGGTGTGGCGCGGCGCGACAAGCCCGACGACGAGTTCCGTGAGATGGCGCGCGAGTCGATCCAGAAGTACTCGCGCCGGCGGCCCGATCCGGCCGTGCTCGACGGGCTGCTGCGAGACATGCGCTATGTGGCGGGGACGTTCGACGAGGACAAGGTCTACGACGAGATCGACCACATCCTGTGTAAGTTCGACGAGCGGGCCGGGCTTCAGCACAACCGCATCTATTACCTGTCCACCGCGCCCGAGTTCTTCCCGATCATCGCCGGCAACATCGGCAGCCAGCGAATGGACGCTTGCGAGCAGGCCGACGTCAGGCTGGTGATCGAGAAGCCATTCGGCTACGACCTCGAATCCGCGCGGACGCTCAACTCGCAGCTGCTCGAGGTGTTCGACGAGTCCCAGATCTACCGGATCGACCACTACCTGGGCAAGGAGACCGTCCAGAATCTGATGGCGCTGCGGTTCGCCAACGCGCTGTTCGAGCCAGTTTGGAACCGCAACTACATCGAAAGCGTCGAGATCACCGCCGCCGAGGACATCGGCATCGGGACCCGCGCCGGGTACTACGAGGGCGCCGGCGCGCTGCGCGACCTGGTCCAGAACCACATGATGCAGCTGTTGTCGTTGCTGGCGATGGAGCCTCCGGCCGCGTTCGAGGCCAACCGGCTGCGCGACGAGAAGCTCAAGGTGCTGGAAGCGATCGTCCCGCCCGAGGTCGACAAGGTCGCCTCGATGGCCGTCCGCGGCCAGTACGCCGCGGGCGAATCCGGCGGCGAGCACGTGCCCGGCTATCGCGAAGAGCCGGGGGTGGCCCCCGACTCGCGCACCGAGACCTACGCGGCGCTGCGCCTGCACGTGTCCAACTGGCGGTGGGCCGGGGTGCCGTTCTACCTGCGCACCGGCAAGCGCCTGGCGCGCAAGGTGACCGAGATCGTGGTCACGCTCAAGCCGGTCCCGCACCTGGCGTTCAGAAGCACCGGGTCAGTCGGCGTGCAGTCCAACCAGATCGTGCTCACCGTCCAGCCCGATGAGGGCGTGTCGGTGTCGCTGGGAGCGAAGATCCCCGGGGCGCGAATGCGGATCCGTCCGGTCAATCTGGAGTTCCGCTACGGCACCGCGTTCATGTCCCAGTCGCCCGAGGCCTACGAGCGCCTGATCCTCGATGCGATGCGCGGCGACGCCACGTTGTTTACCCGTAACGACGAGATCGAGGCGCTGTGGGCGATCATCGACCCGATCCTGACCGCCTGGCACGCCGACACCAAGTCTCCGATCGCTCGGTACGCCGCCGGAACCGCTGGCCCCGAGGAGGCCAACCAGCTGCTCGAGGACGGTCAGCGCTGGCGCCGGCTGTGAGCGCGTGACCGAGGCTGTCTGGTCAGCACAGGACACGACGCCCGACGACATCGAGGCGGCGTTTCGAGATCTTCTGCGCGAGAGCCACGCGGCCGATACGGCCCTGGCGCCGGCGCGCGTGCTCAACCTGGTGGTGATCGTCGACCACTCGTGGAAGGGCGAGATCGCCAACCGGCTCGAGCGCGTGGGCCGCTATCACGCCTCGCGCACGATCCTGTGCGCGGTCGAGGAGGGCCGGACCAAGCTCGACGCGGTAGCGGTGATGAGCTACGACGACCCCGATTCAGACAGCCCGAGCGTGATGCACGAGCGGGTCGAGATCGACATCGGCCCCGAGCATACGAAGGGGATCGACACGATCGTCGACCCGGTGGTGGTGTCCGAGCTGCCGACGATGTTGTGGTGCCCGCACGGCCACGAACAGGCAATGCGCTCGCTGCTCAAGCTGACCGACGTGATCCTGCTGGACTCCGACGATCTCAACGACCCGGCGGCGGCGCTGGACCGCGCATCGGAGCTGCTCGAGTCCGCCTACGTCGTCGACCTGGCGTGGCTTCGGACGACCCCGTGGCGGGAGCGGCTGGCCTCGAGCTTTGACCTGCCCGACCGCCAGTCGCTACTGGGCGGGCTGGACTCACTGGCGGTTCGCCATCAGCCCGCGTCGGCGGCGAGCGCGCTGCTGTTGGCCGGGTGGCTCGCTTCCCGCCTGGACTGGAAGGTCGAACCGCTGCGCACCGATAACGGCTCAAGCCCGATCAGCACGGCCCACCGTCAGCACGGCACCGTGCAGATCGCGCTCGAGCCCGTCGACCAGGAGGTGCCCGGGCTGGTGGGTGTGACGGCGTCGTCCGGAACGGAGTTCTCGCTGTCGCTGGATCGCGGCCGCGGCGGGCTGATCGCACGCGAGCACAGCCCGCGCGGCGACCACGAATGGCAGGTACTGGGCTCCTCGCGGGGGGAGGGCGGGATCCTCGGCGAAGGAGTTCGGCAAGCGCTGTTGCGCGACCCGACGTACGGCCCCGCGCTGGCCGCAGCACGTAAGCTCACGCCATGACGCTCGAGATCGAGGTGCTCGATCATCCCGCGCGAGCGTGCGGGGCGATGATGGTGGGGGCCGCAATCGGGGGCGGCGACGTCGTCCTCACCGGCGGCTCGACGCCCAAGGCCGCGTACGCCGAGTTCGCCGAGGCGGTGCGGATCGTGGGGCTCGATCTGGCCGACACCACGTTCTGGATGGGCGACGAGCGTTGCGTAGCGCCCGACGACCCGCGTGCCAACTACCGGATGATCAAGGAGTCGCTGCTCGAGCCGCTCGCCGACCTGACCGTGCCGTGCCTGAGACGGATCAGGGGCGAGCTCGGCCCGGATGCGGGCGCGGAGGAGTATGAACGCGAGCTGGTGGCCGAGGGACCGCCCGAGTTCGACCTGCTGCTGCTCGGACTGGGGTCCGACGGTCACACCGCCTCGATGTTCCCCGACAAGCCGGCCGTCACCGAGCACGACAAGCTCGTGGCCGGCGTGCCCGAGGCCGGCCTGGACCCGTTCGTCCCCCGGGTCACGTTCACGTTCCCGCTGATCGCCAAGGCCAAGCGGGTCGTGGTGCTGGCCACCGGCGAGTCCAAGGCCGACGCGGTCGCTCGGGCGTTCGGCCCCGACGCCAAGCCCGACCCGCACGTGCCCTCGTCGCTGTTGCCAGCGGCGGCCAAGGAGCTGCTCGGTGTTGCTCGACCGGCCGGCGGCCGAGCGGCTGTGAACTGAGGAGGGGGCGGATCGCGGTGAGCACGATCGGGGTGGACCTCGGGGGAACCAAGGTCGCGCTGGCGCACCTCCAGGGCGACGAGCTCGGCGAGTCGATGGTGCAGCCGACCAACTGCTCGAGCGCCGACGCCCTGATCGACCAGATCGTGGAGATGGTTCAGTCCGTCGACGCCGACGGCCTCGACGCGGTCGGCGTCGGCGTCCCCTCGATCGTCGAGTTCGAGACCGGTCGGGTCGTTCGTTCGGTCAACGTGCCGCTCCGGGACGTGCCGCTGCGCGAGGTCCTGCGCGACCGTCTCGGGCTGCCGGTGTTCGTGGACAACGACGCGACAGTGGCGGCGCTGGCCGAGGCCCACGACGAGCACCTGAGGCTCGTCGCCCACAATCTCGTGCTGCTCACGATCGGCACCGGCGTCGGCGGCGGGATCGTGCTCAACGGGAGGATCTACCGCGGAGCGACCGGTGGCGCCGGCGAGCTCGGGCACACGATCATCGGTCTGGACCTGAGCCGGCCGGTGCCCAGGGCGGGGAAGTTCCCACTGCCCGAGTCGCTGGAGTGCGCGGCGGCGGGCGTGGCGCTCGACCGGCTCGCCGAGAAGGCCGCGGACGACAACCCCGACTCCGAGCTGGGACGGCTGCACGGCGCCGGCAAGCCAGTGCTCGGTCGCGAGGCCGTCGATGCGGCGCGCGACGGAGATCGGGTGGCGGTGCGGATCGTCGAGTTGTGGGGAGAGCGGCTCGGGATCGGGATCGCCAACGCGATCAACACGTTCGACCCCGACGAGGTGGTGGTCGGCGGCGGCGCCGCGCAGGCCGGAGAGTTGCTGCTCGGACCGGCCGAGCGGGTCGCCCGGGCCCACGTGGTTCCGGGCCTGGGGGAGAAGACGAGGATCCGCGCCGCGTGGCACGGCGTCCGCGCCGGCGTGCTGGGCGCCGCGCTGCTCGCCGACCACGAGGTCGAGCGGACCGGCGGCGATGCACACAGCGAAGGGAGCGCAGCGCGATGAGCGAGATCCTGCTGGTCCGCCACGGCGAGACCGAGTGGAGCAAGTCCGGGCAGCACACCTCCAACACCGACCTGCCGCTCACCGAGGACGGTCGCAAGCGGGCGGCGCCGTTGCGCCACGAGCTGGCCAAGCGGCAGTTCGCGCTGGTGCTGAGCAGCCCACTCCGGCGAGCGCGCGAGACGTGCGAGATCGCCGGGTTCGGCGATCGGGCGGAGATCGACGAGGATCTGCGGGAGTGGAACTACGGCGAGTACGAGGGGCTGACCACGCCGCAGATCCGCGAACAGGATCCGGACTGGGACCTGTGGACCGACGGTTGCCCGGGCGGCGAGCGGCCCGACGAGGTCGGCGCGCGCGCCGACCGAGTGATCGCCCGGATGCGGGCAGCCGACGGCGACGCGGTAGCGTTCGCGCACGGCCACATCCTGCGCGTGGTCACTGCGCGCTGGCTGGAGATGCCGGTGGCGGCAGGTGCGCGATTCGTGTTGGCCGCCGGGGCGATCTCGACGCTCGGATTCGAGCGCGAGACCCAGGCGCTGCAGGGCTGGAACCTGATCCCGGAGTAAGCGCCCGCCCGGATGTGGTCGTCCGGGTGCGGTCGTCCGGGTGCGGTCGTCCGGATGCGGTCGTTTGCGCGCGGTCGTTCGGGTGAGTCGTTTGCGTGCGGCGATCCGACCGGGCGATCTCTCTCCGGGATCAACACCCGGTGCCTGGCTGGCTGGCCAGCCAGGACCTGCATGACGTGACAAACCCTCCGCCTCGGGCGAGCCGCGTCACCTGGTGCATGAAATACGTGCATGGTTTGACGAGCCTCGGTCCCAGCGGCGGATTTGTCAGTTAGAGCATGGTGCTGGCATGACAGATGTCACGGTCGATTTCGGCCGCTCGCCACTTACGCGAACGCCCGCCCAGACCTAGGGTCTGAAGCATGAAATCGACACACTCACTGGCACATGAACTCGCCATCGACGTGCGCGACCTGCGCAAGTCCTACGGCGACGTTGAGGCGGTTGGAGGGGTCAGCTTCGAGGTCACTCGCGGCGAGGTGTTCTGCCTGCTGGGGCCCAACGGCGCCGGCAAGACCTCGATCGTCGAGATCCTCGAGGGCTACCGAGTTCGCAGCGGCGGCGACGCGCAGCGTGCTCGGCTTTGACCCCGAGTCCGGCGATCGCGGGCTGCGCGAGCAGTTGGGCATCGTGCTCCAGGACTGCGGTGTCCAAAAGGACCTGACGGTCGCTGAGCTCCTCGAGATGTACGGGCGCTACCACGCTCGTCGCCGCCCGGTCGACGAGGTGATCGAGCTCGTCGAGCTCGGCGAGAAGCGCGATGTCCGCGCGAAGAACCTGTCCGGTGGCCAGCGGCGGCGCCTGGACCTGGCGCTGGCGCTGGTCGGCGATCCGGAGCTGATCTTCCTCGACGAGCCCACGACCGGCTTTGATCCAGCCGCGCGCCGGCACTCGTGGTCGACGATCCGGTCGCTGTGCGAGCTGGGCAAGACCGTATTCCTGACCACGCACTTCATGGACGAGGCCCAGCAGCTGGCCGACCGCGTCGCGGTGATGGCGGACGGCGAGATCATCGCCACCGGTCGCCCCGACGAGCTCGGCGGACGCGACCTGCGTCCGGCCGAGATCCGGTTCTCGCTGCCCGACGGCTGGTCGCTCGGCGACGTCCCCGACGTGCCCGCGACCGAACGGTCGCTCGACGGCAACCGGGTGACGGTGCTGACCACCGCGCCGCTCGTGTCCGCACAGCAGATCACCACCTGGGCGCTCGAGCGCGATCTCGAGCTCGGTCACTTCTCCGTGACCCAGCCGACGCTCGAGGACATCTATCTCGAGCTCACCGGCGCGAACCAAGACAGTCACACGATCGACGATGGAGGTCGGACGATGAACGCGGTCCTGACACCCGATCTACAACACGACCTCGGCCTGGTGGGGTGGCAGATCCGCTACGAGCAGCGCGCCTACTGGCGTAACCGCGGGCGCGGGATCTTCACGTTCGTGTTCCCGCTGCTGTTCCTCGTGATCGTCGCCACGCTGAACAAGGGACAGCATCTGTCCTCGCGCGGCGGGATCCCGTACAACGACTTCATCGTCCCCGGGATCCTCGCCTACGCGTTGATCGCGACCACGTTCATCAACATGTCGATCAGCACCGCGGTCCTGCGTGATGAGGGCATCCTCAAGCGAATGCAGGGGACGCCGCTGCCCCGCTGGGCATACGTCGCGGCGCGGATCGGCTCGACGCTCGTGATCGTCGCCGCGACCACCGCGATCACGCTGGTCCTCGGTGTGGCCGCGTTCGGGGTGACGATCCACGCGAGCACGCTCCCAGGCCTGGTGGTCACGCTGGTGCTGGGTACCGCCGCGTTCACCACGTTGGGAATCGGGATCACCAGGTTCATCCCGAACGCCGAGACGGCACCTGTGATCATCAACCTCGTCGTGATCCCGCTGACGTTCATCTCGAACATCTGGTTCCCCGCCGACCACATGCCGAGCGCGCTGAACACGATCGCCAAGCTCTTCCCGATCCGCGCGCTCGCCGATGGACTGCAGTACGCGTTCGACCCCCGCACCGCCGGCGCCGGCCTCAACGGCCATGACATCCGCACGCTCGCAGTGTGGACGGTGATCGGCGTACTGCTGATGCTCAGGTTCCTGCGCCAGCCTCTTGGTGAGGCGGCGTGAGCGACCCGGCGCAGCCGCCCCCGAGCGTCCGCGACCGCTACCGCGGCCGGACGCCGATGGGGCGGTTGCGCATGCTGCTCTGGCTGGTGTTCATCGCGATCCCGCTGATCAACGCGATCAGCAGCGACACCACGGGGCTGGCCAAGGCACTGACGATCGCCGCCGCGGTGGCGTTCGTCGTCGTGTTCGTCGCCGTCACCTTGATCGATCCCAAGCCGTTGCGCGATCTCGTCGCCTTCGCCGCGATCGCATTCCTGCTGGCGGTCGCGACCACGCTGACCGTCCTCGATCGCGAGAGCTGGGCGACACTGTTCGTCTACTACGGTCGCGGTCGGGGCGATGTGCCTGCGCCAGAAGCTGGCATTCCAGGCCGTCGTGGTCTGCGCGGGCGCGTGTATTGCCGCCTTGCTGGTCCGCGGCGCTTCGTTCGGCACCGCGATCAGCTACGCGATCTCCACCGCCGGGATCGGGATGCTGATGCTGGTGATGGCGGACCTGCGCACCCGCAACGCAGAGCTGCACGAAGCCCGCGCCGAGCTGGCCCGGCTGGCGGTGGCCGAGGAGCGGATGCGCTTCGCGCGCGACCTACACGACCTGCTCGGCCACAGCCTGTCGGTGATCGCGCTGAAGGCGGAGCTCGCCGGGAGGCTGCTGCCTCATCAGGGTCGCGAGGCCGCGGTGCACGTGTCGGAGATCGAGGACGTCGCCCGCGGCGCGCTGACCGAGGTCCGCGAGGCGGTGAGCGGCTACCGGCGGATGACGCTCGACGACGAGCTCGAGGGTGCCCGGGTGGCACTGTCGGCAGCCGGGATCGAGGCCGAGGTGCTGCGGCCGCCGGTGAAGCTCGACCCGGCGGTCGAGGCGGTACTGGCCTGGACGGTGCGCGAGGGCGCGACCAACGTGATCCGCCACAGCCACGCCGGGCGATGCTCGCTGAAGGTCACTGCCGGGCTCGGCGAGGCCGGGGTCGAGGTGCTCGACGACGGTCGGGGCGAGGACCCGATGCCGGCTGGCGCCAACGGCCATTCCGGCCATGGGATCGAGGGATTGCGCGAGCGCGTGCAGCGACTGCAGGGCCGGATCGAGGCCGGCGCGGTACCCGAGGGCGGCTTTCGGCTGGCGGTGAACGTTCCGGTGCCGGCCCGGTGATCAGCGTCCTGCTCGCCGAGGACCAGGCGATGGTCCGCGGCGCCCTGGCCAGCCTGCTCGAGCTCGAGCCCGACATCGAGGTCGTCGCACAGGTGTCGCGCGGCGACGAGGTGACCGACGCGGCCAAGCGGGCACGTCCGGACGTCGCCCTGCTCGACATCGAGATGCCCGGCGCCACGGGTCTGGAGGCGCTGGCGCAGCTCCGCGGCGAGCTGCCCGACATCAGGATCCTGATCCTGACCACGTTCGGTCGCCCCGGTTATCTGCGCCGGGCGATGGAGAGCGGGGCCTCGGGGTTCCTGCTCAAGGACGCCCCGGCCAACCAGCTGGCGTCTGCGATCCGCCGCGCCGTCGCCGGCGAGCGTGTGGTCGACCCGGGCTTGGCGGCCGCGGCGCTGAGCCAGGGGGAGAGCCCCCTGACCGCGCGCGAGCGCGAAGTGTTATGCGCCTCCCGGGAGCACGCGACGATCGCCGAGATCGCCGGATCGCTGTACCTGTCGCCGGGGACCGTCCGCAACCATCTCTCTTCGGTGATGCAGAAGCTGGACGCGCGTAACCGCGGCGAGGCGGTCAAGATCGCCGAGCACAACGGCTGGCTTTAGACAGGCGGGACGGATCAGGCCGCATGGGCGAGGCCGGATCGCCGCGCCGCGAGTTCGATCACGATGTCGATCCAGCGACCGAGCTGGTTACGCACCGTGGGCCCCGAGGGAAGGTCGTCGCGGCCGGTGGAGAGCATTACGTAGGTCTGGAAGCGCGGTGGGTCGCCGAGCTGGTCGGCGACCGATTCGAGCGCCTGCCAGCACGCCTCGGAATCCCACCTGCGGCGGGCGGTGTGCGCTCGCGCGCGCGGCAGCGGCGTCAGACCGGCGGCCATCAGCGACTCCTGCCAGCCGCCGAAGCGCTTGGCCAGCGTGAGGATGCTGGCCAAGCCGAGCTCGTGGATCTGGCCTCGGTACTCCTCCTGCGTCGGAGTGTGGCCGAGCTGCTGGGCGACCGTGCGGATCCCGGCGAGCAGTTCCTCGTCGGTGTAGCGGCGGGTGCGCGTCCGGGTGACGATCGCCCGGTTGCGGTGAGCTCGATCGAGCGGATTGATCACGTCGCCGATCGAGCGCTGCACGCATGCCACCGGGAGGTCGAGTCGCTCGGCGATCGTCTCGATCGGCTCGCCTTCGCGCCACCATGCGCGGATCTCGTCGGAGCGGATATCGATCACCTCCGCTTGCCGGGCGCGGCGGGCGGCGATCACCTGGTCGAGCTGGGGGCCGCCGCGATCGCGGACGATCTCGTCCACCCGCTGCCGGGAGATCCCGTAGCGCTCGCCGATCTCCCGAAGCGTCCAGCCGGAGGCCCGGAGAGCGAAGATCTCCCGCTCCCGTTGCGAAAGTGGCCGACTGCGGCCCCCGCCATATGTTGCGTCCTTGCTAGGCAGGAATCAGAAGCTATCCCGATGTTTTCAGCCTGTCAAGCAGGAATAATGAGGTTTGATCCGGTCCGGGCCGCCGGCTCTCGATCCGTTGGGAGACCGACTCATGCGGCTGAGAGGACTTGAACCTCCACGCCCCGAAGGGCACAGGCACCTGAAGCCTGCGCGTCTACCAATTCCGCCACAGCCGCGGGGCGCCTGACGTTATCAGGCATACGATCACCGACTCCCGGCTGGACGCGCTACCCTCAATCACCGTCTCTCGCCGCTATCGTCTAGGGGACTAGGACGCCGCCCTCTCACGGCGGAAACCCGGGTTCGAATCCCGGTAGCGGTACCTCGAACACCCCCGAGCTCTCGGGGGTTTCTGATTTCAGGGCGGGCCGACCGGCCGGTCCCGGACAGGGGGTTGTTGCCCGGATCCGGAACAGGCCTTATACTCGGCAGTAGCCAATAGATGTAACTGCCCTCGCTAGGCGGCGCCGCGCCACATACGCGGCAGCCGGAGGGCAGGCTCGTGAAAGGCCATTTCCTCCGCGCGGCTGGTTTGTCGTGTGCTATTTTGCTGGTCGCGCCGCGTTGAGCTGCGCCGGCTCTCGCAGCGCCCAGTCCGCTCACTCCCAACGCTCGAGGAGTCGCCGTCTTGGCCACCGCTCACGCTCCGCGGACGCGCCGTAGTTTCGCGCGTCTGAACAAGGTCCTTGAAGTCCCCAACCTGATTGATATTCAGCGCAAGTCGTTCGAACGGCTGACCGATCCCGACGGCGGCGGCCTGCGGGAGACGATCGATGACATCTCGCCGATCGAGGATTACACCGGAAACCTTGCCGTGCAGTTCGGCGAGTTCACGTTTGACGAGCCGGTGGCCAGCTTGGAGCAGTGCCGTGAGAAGGACCTCACGTATGCGCGCCCGCTGACGGTCACGGTCGCGTTCATCAATCGGGAGACCGGGGAGATCCGTGAGCAGTCGGTGTTCATGGGCGATTTCCCGTGGATGACCGAGCGGGGCACGTTCGTGATCAACGGGACCGAGCGCGTGGTGGTCACGCAGCTGGTCCGGTCACCGGGCGCGTACGTGATGGAGCCCAAGGATCGCGAGAAGCAGGTGTTCGTGGCGAATCTGATGCCGGCGCGTGGTTCGTGGCTCGAGCTCGAGATCGACAAGAAGGGTCGGGTGTACGTCCGGATCGACCGTAAGCGCAAGCTGCCGGTCACGGTGCTGCTGCGCGCGATGGGCTACGCGTCCGACGAGGAGATCGTGAACCTCCTGGACAACTCGCTGTACATCCGTAACACGGTCGAGGCGGATCCCGAGGCGACGCGGACCGAGGAGGGCGCGCTGATCGAGCTGTTCAAGAAGCAGCGTCCGGGTGAGCCGCCGTCGATCGACGCGGCGCGTTCGCTGCTCAACCAGCTGTTCTTCGATCCCAAGCGCTACGACCTCACGCGGGTGGGGCGCTACAAGCTGAACTCGCGCCTCGATCTTGACATCGACCTCGAGACGAGGACGCTGACCCACGATGACATCATCGCGCTGATCCGCGAGCTCGTGTCGCTGCCGCGGTTGCTGGGGATGCCCGAGGAGCCGGAGGCCGAGGTCAAGGATTACGCGGCCGAGGCGCTGGCGGTGCCGCGCGAGCCCATCGCCGATCACCTCGACGAGTACGAGCACTTCGGCAACCGTCGTCTACGTCCGGTCGGTGAGCTGATCCAGGAGGCGTTCCGGATCGGTCTGTACCGGATGGAGCGCGTGGTGCGCGAGCGGCTCACGACTGAGGATGCGGACACGATCACGCCGCAGACGATCGTGAACATCCGTCCGGTGGTGGCGGCGCTGAAGGAGTTCTTCGGGAGCTCTCAGCTCAGCCAGTTCATGGACCAGACCAACTCCCTGTCCGGCCTTACCCATCGACGGCGACTCAACGCGCTCGGGGCGGGCGGTCTGACCCGTGAGCGCGCGCCGATCGAGGTTCGCGACGTGCACCCGACGCACTACGGGCGGATGTGTCCGATCGAGACCCCGGAGGGTCCGAACATCGGTCTGATCGGCTCGCTGTCCTCCTACGCGGAGCTCTCCGAGCACGGGTTCGTGACCACTCCGTACCAGGTGGTCAAGAACGGCAGGGTGACGGACGAGATCGTCCGTATCGATGCCAACCAGGAGGAGGAGCAGATCATCGCCCAGGCGAACACGCCGGTCGATGACAAGGGCAACCTCGTCGGCGAGGAGATCCTGTGCCGGACCCAGGCCGGTCAGTACGTCACCGTGCCGGCAGAGGAGGTCGATCTGATCGATGTGTCGCCGGAGCAGATTTGGTCGGTGGCGACCGCGATGATCCCGTTCCTGGAGCACGATGACGCCAACCGGGCGCTGATGGGCTCGAACATGCAGCGCCAGGCGGTGCCGCTGCTGGTCACCGACGCTCCGCTGGTCGGCACGGGGATGGAGCGCCGTGCAGCGGTGGACACCGGTGACGTGGCCGTGGCGCGCGCGGCGGGCACCGTGGCCTACGTCGACGCCGAACGGATCGTCCTCGACACCAAGGACGGTGAGGATGAGTACGAGCTCCAGAAGTTCATGCGCTCAAACCAGGGGACGCTGATTCACCAGAAGCCACTGGTCGATGTCGGCACGAAGGTCGACGAGGGTGACGTCCTCGCCGACGGTTCGGCCTCGGATCAGGGTGAGATGGCGTTGGGCAAGAACCTGCTGGTCGCGTTCATGTCCTGGGAGGGCTACAACTTCGAGGACGCGATCATCCTGTCGCGGCGACTCGTGTCCGACGACGAGTTGACCTCGATCCATATCGAGGAGTACGAGGTGGACGCTCGGACGACGAAGCTGGGCGATGAGGAGATCACTCGCGACATTCCGAATCGTTCGGAGGAGTCGCTGCGTAACCTCGACGATCGCGGGATCGTCCGGATCGGCGCGGAGGTGTCCTCGGGGGACCTGTTGGTCGGCAAGGTGACGCCGAAGGGCGAGACCGAGCTCACGGCTGAGGAGAAGCTGATCCGCGCGATCTTCAAGGAGAAGGCGCGCGAGGTTCGTGACACCTCGTTGAAGGTGCCGCACGGCGAGGGTGGCGTGGTGATCGACGTGATGACGTTCAGCCGCGATGACGGTGACGACCTCCCGCCTGGGGTCAATGATCTCGTCCGGGTGTTCGTGGCCAAGAAGCGCAAGATCGCCGAGGGCGACAAGCTGGCGGGTCGTCACGGCAATAAGGGCGTGATCTCGAAGATCGTCGATGAGCAGGACATGCCGTTCTTGGAGGACGGAACTCCGGTCGACGTGATCCTGAACCCGCTGGGTGTGCCGAGCCGGATGAACCTCGGCCAGATCCTCGAGACCCATCTCGGTTGGGTCGCGGCCAACGGCTGGTATGAGGACGGCTCCGAGGCCCGCAAGCAGGCCGCAAACGGCGGCCGGCTGCCCGACGGGCGCCCGGGCAAGGTGTACGTCTCAACTCCGGTGTTCGACGGCGCCACCGTCAACGACGTCGACGAGGCCCTCGTGCGCTGGCAGGAGGAGCACCGGAAGAGCAACGGGCTCATCCGGATGGACGTCGACACCAGCCGGCGCGAGGGGATGCAGGCTTCCGGCAAGACCACGTTGTTCAACGGCCGTACCGGTGAGCCGTTTGCCGAGCAGGTGACGGTTGGGTACATGTACATCCTGAAGCTGTTGCACCTGGTGGACGACAAGATTCACGCGCGGTCGACGGGGCCGTATTCGTTGGTGACGCAGCAGCCGTTGGGCGGTAAGGCGCAGTTTGGTGGTCAGCGGTTTGGTGAGATGGAGGTGTGGGCGCTGGAGGCCTATGGCGCGGCGTACACGCTGCAGGAGATGCTGACGATCAAGTCCGATGACACGGTCGGTCGGGTGAAGGCGTATGAGGCGATCGTGAAGGGTGAGAACATCGCTGAGCCGTCGATCCCGGAGTCGTTCAAGGTTCTGCTCAAGGAGATGCAGTCGTTGGCGTTGGATGTCAACGTGGTGTCTGAGGAGGGCGAGCGCGCGGAGATGCGCGAGGAGGACGACGATCTGTTGCGGGCGGCTGAGGAGCTCGGCATCGACCTGTCGGGTGTGCGGGCGGGCGATGGTTCGGGTGCTGATGAGGCGACCGAGCACGAGGGCGAGACGGTGGAGGCTTCCGCGGAGGAGGCCCAGGCCGAGGATCCCGATCTGGAGTCCGGTGAGGAGCTGGCCCAGGAGGACTTCGCAGCCGACGGCGACGACCCGGTGGCCGACGGCGACGACCCGATTCTCGACGCCGACGCTCCCGCCGCCGAGGCGGATGGCGTCGTCGAAGAAGGCGAGGCATAAGGTCAACACCTGCTGCGCTCTCCACGTCGCAAGAGGACCGAGGGCCCGGTGTTTCGCAAGCTGCTGGTTGCCAACCGCGGTGAGATCGCGATCCGGGCGTTCCGGGCCGCCTACGAGCTCGATCTCCGCACCGCGGCGGTGTACGCGCCCGAGGACCGCGACTCGGTACACCGCCTGAAGGCTGACGAGAGCTACGAGATCGGCGAGCCCGGACACCCGGTCAGCACCTACCTCGACATCGAGCTGATCGTCGCTCTCGCCCAGCGGATCGGTGCCGACGCGATCTATCCGGGCTACGGCTTCATGTCCGAGAACCCGGAGCTGGCACGCCAGTGCGCGGCCGCGGGGATCCGTTCGTCGGTCCGCCGGCGGACGTGTTGGCGATCGCCGGCGACAAGCTCCGCGCACGTGAGGCCGCCCGGCGCGCCGGGCTGCCGGTCCCGGCCGCCAGCGGGGTTCTGACCGAGGTGTCCGACGTGGGAGCGGCGGCGCAGGACCTGCGGTTCCCGCTGTTCGTCAAGGCGGTGATCGGTGGGGGCGGCCGCGGGATGCGGCTGGTCGAGGACCCCGACGCGCTCGACGAGGCCGCGGCGGCCGCGATGCGCGAGGCCGAGGCCGCGTTCGGCGACGGCACGGTGTACCTCGAGCAGGCGATCATGCGCCCGCGCCACATCGAGGTCCAGGTGCTGGCCGACGCCAGCGGCGAGGTCGATCCACCTGTTCGAGCGCGATTGCTCGATCCAGCGTCGCCACCAGAAGGTGATCGAGCTCACGCCGGCGCCGAACCTCGATCCGGCGATGCGCGACGCGCTCTGCTCGGACGCCGTCCGGTTCGCGCGCGAGATCGGCTACGTCAACGCCGGCACGGTCGAGTTCCTCGTCGACTCTGAGCGTGGCGAGCACGCGTTCATCGAGATGAACCCGCGGATCCAGGTCGAGCACACGGTGACCGAGGAGACGACCGACGTCGACCTCGTCCGCTCGCAGATGCTGATCGCCGGCGGGCGCACGCTCGACGAGCTCGGATTGCACCAGGAGTCGATCTCCCAGCGCGGATTCGCGCTGCAGTGCCGGGTCACGACCGAGAATCCGACCAACGGGTTCCGCCCGGCTAGCGGCCGGATCTCGGCCTACCGGTCTCCGGGCGGCGCCGGTATCCGCCTCGACGAGGGTTCGGCGTTCGTCGGCGCGGAGGTCTCGCCGTACTTCGACTCGCTGCTGGTCAAGCTGACCGCGCGGGCCAAGACTTCTCGACCGCGATTGCGCGCGTGCACCGGGCTGTCGACGAGCTCCGGGTCCGCGGCGTCTCGACCAACCAGGCATTCCTCGCGCCGTGCTCGCGACCCGGAGTTCCTGGCCGGCCGGACGTACACGACATTCGTCGACGAGCAGCCGTGGCTGACCACCGTCGGCGCACGCGGCGACCGCGCCTCGCGGCTGCTGCGCCGGATCGCCGAGGTCACGGTCAACCGGCCGTACGGCAGCCGCCTGCGCGGCCCGACGCCCGACGAAGCTGCCGCCACTGCCCCCCGGCGAGCCGCCGCCCGGGTCGCGCCAGCGCCTGCAGGAACTCGGTCCCGAGGGGTTCGCCAGATGGCTGCGCGAGGTAGAGCCGGTGCTGATCACCGACACCACGCTGCGCGATGCGCACCAGTCGCTGCTGGCCACGCGAATGCGGACGTTCGACATGCTCGCCGTCGCCGGCCACATCGCCACCTCGCTCCCGGAGCTGTTCTCGCTCGAGGTCTGGGGCGGGGCGACGTTCGACGTGGCGATGCGATTCCTGTACGAGGACCCCTGGCAGCGTCTGGCGCAGCTGCGCGAGCGGATCCCGAACATCTGCCTGCAGATGCTGCTGCGCGGGCGCAATCTGCTCGGGTACGAGCCCTACCCGGACCGCGCGGTACGCGCGTTCGTCGCCGAGGCCGTCGCCGCCGGGGTCGACATCTTCCGGATCTTCGACGCGCTCAACGACATCGAGCCGATGCGGGCCGCGATCGAGTCGACGCTGGAGTGCGGCGCTGTGGCCGAGACGGCGCTCTGTTACACCGGCGACCTCTCGGACCCCGCCGAGCGCGTCTACACGCTCGACTACTACCTGCGGCTCGCCGAGCAGCTGGTGGCCGCGGGCGCGCACGTCCTCGCGATCAAGGACATGGCGGGGCTGCTGCGGCCTCCGGCCGCGCGAACGCTGGTCGAGGCGCTGCGCCGAGAGTTCGAGCTGCCCGTGCACCTGCACACCCACGACACCGCGGGCGGCCAGCTCGGTACGTACCTGGCGGCCGTCGACGCCGGGGTCGACGCGGTCGACGGCGCCGCCGCCCCGCTGGCCGGGATGACCAGCCAGCCGTCGCTGTCGGCGATCGTCGCCGCGATCGCGCACGCCCCGCGCGCGTCGGAGGTGTCGCTCGACACGTTGCTCGACCTCGAGCCCTACTGGAACGAGGTGCGAGCCATCTACTCGCCGTTCGAGACCGGGCTGCTGGCGCCCACCGGCCGCGTGTACCGCCACCAGATGCCCGGCGGCCAGCTGTCCAACCTCCGCCAGCAGGCCGAGGCGCTCGGGCTCGGCGACCGCTTCGAGGAGGTCGAGCTCGCCTACGAGCGCGCCAACGAGCTGCTCGGCGACATCGTCAAGGTCACGCCGACGAGCAAGGTCGTCGGCGACCTGGCGCTGTTCGTGGTCTCGGCGGAACATCGAGTTGGAGCAGCTCGAGCGCCACCCCGAGCGCTTCGACCTCCCCGATTCGGTGCTCGACTACCTCCGCGGGAGCCTCGGGGAGCCGGCTCAGGGCCTGCCGCAGCCGTTCGCGCACCAGGCGCTGCGCGCCGAGGGCGCCGAGCAGAGGTCAGCGATGACGCCGACGGTGCGAGCTGCCCGGGCAGCCGGGGGAGGCCCGACGCCAGGCGCTCGCCGAGCTGATGTTCCCGGGGCCCTACCGCGACTTTCAGGAGAGCCGCTCGCGCTACTGCGACGTGTCGGTGATCCCCACCCGGACGATGCTCTACGGGCTGGCGCCCGACCAGGAGGTCGAGGTCGACCTCGAGCCCGGGGTCCGGCTGGTGATCGAGCTGGAGGCCGTCGGCGACGCCGATGAGCGGGGGATGCGAACGGTCGTCACCCGCGTCAACGGCCAGCTGCGCACGCTCGACGTACGCGACGAGTCGATCACGGTCACCGCGCCTCGCGCCGAGCGCGCCGACCCGCGCGATCCCGAGCACGTGGCCGCGCCGCTGATCGGCGTGGTGACGATGCGCGTGAGCGAAGGCGAGACGGTGTCGGAGGGCCAGTCAGTCGCGGTGCTCGAGGCGATGAAGATGGAGTCGACGATCACCGCGCCGCGCGCGGGCCGCGTCGGCCGCGTGGCGGCTGAGACCGGCCGCAGGCTCGAGCAGGGCGATCTGATCCTGGTGCTGGCGGCCGACGGGGAGTAGCCCGGACGTCACACGCTAGGCGCGCGCGGTGAAGCTGCACGGCATCCGTTTGACGCCATGGATGAACGCGCTGCGCAGCCGCTCGGGCTCGCCCGCCTCGATGTCCGGCACTACGCGGAGCATCTCGCCGAAGATCGCGCGGAGCTGGGCGCGGGCGAGCGAGGCGCCCATGCAGTAGTGCGGACCGCCACCGCCGAACCCGAGATGACGGTTCGGGCTGCGGGCGATGTCGAAGCTCCAGGGCCGGTCGAACACCAGCTCGTCGCGGTTGCCCGAGTGGTAGAAGAGCACGACCTTCTCCCCCGCGGGCAGCGACCGACCGTGAAGCTCGACCTCCCGGGTGGTCGTGCGCCGGAAGGTCAGCACCGGCGAGCCCCAGCGGACGAACTCCTCGACCGCGTCGGGTAGACGCCGATCGAGGTCTTCGAGCAGCAGCGCCCGCTGGTCAGGGTTCAGTGACAGCGCGCGCATCGCGTGCGACGTCGTGTGCCGGGTGGTGTCGTTGCCGGCGACTGACAGCAGCACCAGGAACGCGGCGATCTCGGGATGGGTGAGCCGGTCGCCGTCGACCTCTGCCTGCACCAGCGAGGTCATCAGGTCGTCGCCGGGATGCTGCTCGCGGTGTTTGGCGAGCTCGGTGGCGAACTCGGTCAGCGTCCACAACGCGGCGCCGAGCACCTCGAGCGGGTGGCGGTCGCCGAACACCTCCGGGTCGGCGGCGCTGACCAAGCGTGTCCGCCGCCTGAACCACGCGCTCGCGATCGGCGTCGGGCACCCCGAGCATGTCCGAGATCGTCTGCAGCGGCAGCCGCTTGGCGAACAGCTCGACGAAATCCCCGCCGCCGGTGGCGGCGGCCTCATCGACGATCCGCTGCGCGTTGACGCGGATCCCGTCCTCGATCCGCGCAACCTGCCGTGGGGTGAACGCGGCCGACACGAGCGCGCGCAGCTTCGTGTGTCGGGGCGCATCCATCGCCAGGAACGACTGCGAAGCCTCGAGCATCTCCGGCGGGGCGTCGGAGAACTGGACGCCGCGGCCTGAGCAGTACGTCGCCGGATCGCGGGAGATCCGGCGGATGTCGGCGTGGCGGACGATCGCCCAGTAGTGCATCCGGCCCTGGTCGGGGAGGCCGAGGATGTCCTCCGGAGGTTCGTGCCGGGAGATCGGCGCCTCACGGCGCAGGCGCTCGAACAGCCGGTCGCGCTGCTCGGCGGGCAGGCCCCAGAAGTCCAGCGATCCCAAGTCCGCTTCCGGCGAACCGGCGCTGTGCGAAATCGCCACCGGGCGACTCTACCCAGCGGAGGTAGTCGCAGGGCACGGGTGCCTCGCGTCGGGGACGTCGTACGGCCGGCGTCTCATCGGTTTCTCATGTCGAGCGCGTAGCTTGGGCCCGTGGTTGGTTGTCGTACCGAGAGTTGGGAAGCGCTCGGTACGACGGTTCTCCTGCGCACCTACTCAGACCGTGCCGCGGAGGTACGGGCGGCGGTGGGCACCGAGCTGGAGGCGATCGACCGGGCGATCAAACGGTTGGGCGCCCCGGCGGCGATCGCCGTCGCCCCGAGCGCCGTACGGTTCGCGGTGGCGGCCGCCCTGGTGGCCGGAGCCGGGGACGGGCTGTCCTCGTCGCGGCGGGCAGCGGTGCCCGCGTGCGAGCGCTGCCAGCTTGACTTCTGCGCCACCGCTCAGGCGATGGCCACCGATCGCGCCGCTCAGGTGGGCGAGTCGGTCGGCGGCGAAGCGGCGCTGGTGGCCCTCGGGGGCGACATCGCGACCAGCGGTTGTCCCCCGTCCGGGGTGGTGGACCGTCCGGGCGCTCGGCCCCGCGCGCGCGTTCGCGGACTGGACGGTGTCACTGCGTTGCGGCGGGGTGGCGACCTCGAGCCTCGAGTCACGGATGCCCGCGCTCGCGGACGACGCGTGGCTGGCGGCCAGCGTAGCCGCGGGGAGCTGTGTGGAAGCGAAGGTCGCCGCGGCCGCCGTGCTCGGTCTCGGGCTGCAGGCTCCCGGCTGGCTCGACGAGCATCGGCTGGCGGCCCGGCTGGTCGCCCGGGACGGAACCGTGATCACGCTCGGCGGCTGGCCGGACGCCCCGGTGCGGACACGTCGGATCCCAGGATCTCCGTGGTGATCTCGCGCGCCGCGACGTCGTGCAGGTCGCAGATCTCGCCGAGGTGCAGAAGCGACTCGGTCTCGGCTGCCACCTGACCGTCCCCAAGTCGTAGCACCGCTGGGATCTCCGGCGCGAGGTCGCCCGCCGCCAGCGCCACCGCGACGTTGACCAGGTCGTCCGAGGTCACGGCGGCGATTGCGGCCGCGCGATGCAGGCCGAGCAGCTCGAGCGTCTCGCGATCCTCGCCGTCAGCGATCGCCACCGGGATCCGGCCGCGGCGGGCCAGGCGGACGCAGGAGGCGGTGTAGTTGCGCTCGACCGCGACCACCGGCACCCGGCGGTCGATCAGCGCCTGGGCCAGCCGGAAGCCGACCTGGCCGAAGCCGACGACGATCACATGCCCGCGCCGGGGCGCCGAGCGCCGTCCCAACGCCGTCGTCAGCGTCGGCCGGCTGAGGCGTCGCACGAGCGCCGCCGTGAACACCGCGAGCAGCGCCACGGCGAGCAGCGAGGTCACGGTGGCGACGAGCTTGAACCACACGGGCGCCGTCGCAGCGTGGGGCGAATCGGCGATCGTGGCCAGCACGCGGGCGCTGAAGAAGATCGCGTCGATCAGGTTCTCGTGCAGCGCGGCGCTGGAGATGATCACCTCGACGACCAGTACCGCGACCAAGCCCGCGCCCGCCGCCACCAGCAGGCGCAGGGCGCCGTCGACCAGCCGGATCCCGCGGGTCCAGGGGGAGCGCGACCGCGCGCCGACGGCCAGGCAGCGTGCCGCGAGCTCGTCGGCCACCAGGCCGGCCGGCGACAGGATCCGGACGCCCGGCACGGCGTTGTGCAGCTGGTGGACGATCGTGCGGTCAAACAATGTTGCCCACAGCGGCAGGTCGGCTCGCACGTGCGCGCACAGCAACGTCAGCCGCAGGGCCAGCACGTCGTCGCGGGTGACCACGGCCACCGCTGTCCAGCGATCCTGCAGCAGCATCTCCTTGATCTCGGCGTCCTCGCGCTCGCCCGAGACCTCGACTGACGCGCCCGCGTCGGTCAGCCGCTGGGCCACCGCGCCGGTGAGCGCGTCCGGATCCCCGAGGACCAGGACGGACGGCGGCACCCCGGCGGCGGCGCCCGGAGTCGGCATCTACGCAACGCCAGCCATGTCGGGCGACAAATGTACTTCTCGAGCCAGCGATTTCAGAGGTGTCTCGAGAATTTCCCCATTTTTCACAATCGGATTAGATAAATTGCCTCGCCGTCATCTCAGGTGTCTACTCGCAATCGCGAGAGAGAGGAGAAACAGATGGCGATCGATTTCACGCTGTCCAAGGCCCAGCAGGAGATTCAGGCCGCGGCGCGCGACTTCGCCCAGAACGTTCTGGGACCGGTGACCCCAAAGATCGACGAGGAGCCAGATCCGCTCAAGGGGTGGCAGCTGGCCAAGCCGGCGTACGCGGAAGCGTGCAAACGGGGCATCGCGTTCTCGATGCTCCCCAAGGAGTACGGAGGCGGCGGCATGTCGAACGTCGACTTCGTGATCGCGGCCGAGGAGATCCAGGCCGTCGACCCAGGATTCGGGACCGCGGTGCTGGTCAACGGGCTCGGCCTGATGCCCGTCTGGTACTACGGCACCGAGGAGCAGAAGCAGAAGTTCATCGGCGGCGCCACCTCGGACACGAGCAACGAGTACATCGTCGGCTACGCGGCCAGTGAGCCCGCGGGCTCGCCCGGCGGCACGGCGAACTTCGACGCGCCCGCGATCGACGGAGCCGGCATGGGCGTCACGGCGACGCTCGACGGCGACGCGTACGTGATCAACGGCCGCAAGTACTGGCCCTGCAACGTGGGCGGCTGGGACAACGGAGGGGCTCATCTGAACCTCGTGGTCGTACGCAGCGACGCATCGGCCGGGGGGACCTCGGGACTGTCGGCGATCATCATCGAACGCGGCACGCCCGGGATCACCTACCAGTCGATCAGCACGCTCGGGCAGCGAACGGCGCCCAACTGCGAGATCACGTTCGACGACGCGCGAGTCCCGGCGGAGAACATGATCGAGGGCGCGAAGGGCAACGGGGACCTGCTGATCAACCGCAACTTCGCCTGGTCGGGGCCGGTGGCCGGGATCGGCGCGGTGGCGGTCGCCAGAGCCGCATACGAGGATGCGCTGGACTGGGCCAAGACGTACACGGCGGGTGGCCCGAAGCCGATCATCCACTACCAGTACCCGGGGTACGTGCTCGGAGACGTGGCCGCCAAGATCGAGGCAGCGCGTGTGTTCTGTTGGAAGACCGCGCACTACCTCGATCAGCATGACTACCACGGCGAGATGCTCGGCGCGATGTGCAAGATCCACTGCACCGAGATGCTGTTCGACGCCGTCTACAAGTGCATGCAGGTCGTCGGCGTCAACGCCGTCGACAAGCAGCACAACTTCCACCGGTATCTGCGCGAGGCTGCGGTCCTGCCGCTGTACGACGCCGGCAACTTCGGGATGCAGCGTCGCCGGGTGCACGGCGTGATGGCCGACCCGTCATTCGACCCGCGGGCGGTGATGGAGGACCAGGCGATCGAGTTCACCAAGGCGATGGAGGGGATCGGGACGATTCCGGGCCCGACCTCCTGACCTACCCGGCGATCTGATCCGCCGGCGGCCGCGCTCAGCGGCCGCCGGCCCGGCCTTCCCGCGCGTGGCCGGTGCCGGGAGGATTTACCTAGTTTGCTTGTGCAAAAGGAGTTCCGGATCGCCCCAGAATGTGCTTTCCCGGGAGTCGCTATGCCAGACTTGACGGATCTTGGACGCCGATCTCGACGTCAGCGGGGAAGACGCACTCGCGCAGCCGTCGCGGGCCCGGCTGTTCGCGCTGCTGACCGAGCTCAAGCGGGCGGCGAAGACCACCGAGCTGGCCGCCCGGTTGGACATGCATCCCAATGGAGTGCGCATCCACCTCGAGCGCCTCGAGCAGGCCGGACTGGTCTCACGCGTTCGCGTGCGCGGCCATCGCGGGCGCCCGCCCGACGCCTGGGCGATCGCGCCGGACGCCCGCCCCGGAGGTGAGCGGCCGCGAGCGTACCGGGATCTGGGGCGGTGGCTGGCGCGTTCGATCACCGAGCAAACGACGGATATCGAGGGGCTCGAGCGCACCGGACGAGAGATCGGTCGCGAGCTCGCGCCCGATGACGCCGATCGCGGCCTGGAGGCCGTCGAGAGTACGCTGGCCGCGCTCGGTTTCGCTCCATACGTGCAGTCGCGACACGGCGACCGGCTGACGATATGCCTGGGCAACTGCCCGTATCGGGACGTGGTGCGCGAGAACCAGGCCGCCATCTGTGCGCTGCACAAGGGAATCACCCGGGGACTGCTGGACGTGCTCGCTCCGGGCACCGAGCTCCAGCGATTCGTTCCCCACGATCCGGCACAGGCGGGGTGCGTGCTGGAGCTGCGCAGCGCCGCGGCGGCGCGCTGAGCCGGACGATCCCCCGTTAGTCTTTTACACAGTCTAAGTGTGTAAAACCGGCCTCCATCGATCCCGATGAAGCGGGCGCGTAAGAACTCGCCGGCGCTCGACACACAGCAATACCGCAGCCCCGCGGTATGCAGGAGATCGAGATGCGAGCATCCAAGCGACAGGCCACCCCGCCGACCGAAGCCCAACGGGTAATCGCCTGGCGGATCTCGCTGTTGCGGGATGCAGGTTGCCCGGCGAAACTGGCTCACACGCTCGCGCGCGACCGCAGATATGACCTGCATGAGCTGCTGGAGTTGATCGACCGGGGATGCCCGGCTGAGCTTGCCGCGCGAATCCTGGCGCCGCTCGAGGAGGCAGAGGCTTGAGGGCCACGGGCGTGCCTTCTCAGGCCGTGAAACCCGCCGGCGTGCCGGCGGGACGCAGCCGCGCCGACGAAGACTCTCAGCGCTGGCTCACGCGCCTGCGCTCGGCCGGTCCCGACCGGGTGGCGGCGCTCGCCGAGCTGCACGAGCTGTTGTTCCGCGCGGCGAGGTTCGAAGTGGGCCGCCGGCATGCCGTCGGCCCGCACCTGCGGGGCGGCGATCAGGACGACCTCGCGCAGCAGAGCGCAGATGATGCGCTGGTCTCGATCCTCGGCAAGCTCGACGAGTTCCGCGGCGACAGCCGGTTCACCACGTGGGCCTACAAGTTCGCGCTGTACGAGGCTGCCGCCCACGTGAGGAGACGCAGCTGGCAGGGACGCGAGATCCCGCTCACCGACGAGGCTTGGCCGTTGTTCGCCGACGAGCGGCGCCGGCTTCCCGACGAGCGGGCGCAGGGCGCGGAGCTGTTTGCCGCGCTGGGGCGCGCGATCGAATCCGAGCTGACCTCTCACCAGCGTGAGGTCCTGTTGGCCGTCGCGGTCAACGACGTCCCGATCGACGTGCTCGCCGACCGCCTGAACACCAGTCGCGGCGCGCTCTACAAGACGATTCACGACGCCCGCCGGAAGCTGCGAGCTGCGCTCGCCGCCGGGGGCCTGTCGATCGAGGAACCATGGGTGAGCTCGTGAACCGCCCGGCGCCCACCCCTGACGATCGGATCCTCGCGCGCCTGCTCGGTCCCGTTGACCCGGAGCTGACCTGCGAGCAGTGCTTCGCTGAGCTCGATCGCTACGTCGAGCTGGAGCTTGCGGGCGTCGATGCCGACGCTGAGATCCCCGGGATGAGCGCCCACCTGCGCGGATGCTCGGCTTGCGCCGAGGACCACGACAGCCTGGTCGGGTTCCTCGCCTACTCCGCGTCGGCTTGAGAGGCGCCGAGTCGCGCCTCCTGCCGCGTTGGCTGGAACAGCTCGACCGGGTTCCCCGAGGGGTCCTCGACCAGGATCTGGCGACCGCCGACGCCGTCAACGATCTCGTTGCGGAAGCGGGCACCCTGAGCGCGTAGCCCGTCGACCGTAGCCTCGATGTCGTCGACCTCGAGCGCGAAGCGGTTCCAGCCACCGGGCTGGGGCAGTGAGCCGTCGGGCATCGACTGACCGCCGCCCGGGCCGCCGCCCGGAGCGCTCAGCACCAACCGCAGGTCGCCGCGCTGGAGCATCGCGAACGTGGGGGCGGGGTGCATCAGCTCCTTGAAACCCAGGCTCCCGCAGTAGAACGCGATCGCGGCGTCGACGTCGTCGACGATGTAACGGACGCTCACGCTGGCCATCGGGGCTCCCCTCGGTAGAGTGCGAGTATGAAACGTAACCGTTTCATAGCGAAACGTCAACGTCGCATAGCGTGGCTGACGGCCCGATGAGCGCCCGACCCGAGCGCGGCATCGATCCGCGGATCGCCCACTCGAGGATCGTCATCCTCCGGGCGGCTGTGGACGAGCTCGCCGACCACGGCTACGGCGGCGTGACGATCGAAGGGGTGGCCGCCCGCGCCGGCGTCGCCAAATCCACGATCTACCGCCACTGGCCCGACCGCCTCGAGTTGATCGCGGACGCGTTCGAGACGTTCCACGAGCAGATGGTGCCCGACACCGTCGGCAGCCCCCCGCGCGAGACGATCGCCACGCTGCTGGCGCACGTGGCCGAAGTCGTCACCGACTCGACCTTCTCGCGCTGCATCCCGGCGCTGATCGAAGGCGCGGAGCGCGATCCGCGAGTGCGCGACTTCCACCACCGCTACTCGGCGCTTCGTCGCAGCGTGCTCGTCGAACTGGTCGGGCGCGGCGTGCGTGACGGATCCATCTCCGGCGACGTCGATCCCGAACTGGCCACGGCCGCGCTGCTCGGCGCGATCTTCTATCGGCGGCTGATGACCGGCGAGCCGTTGGCGGCGGCGGAGGTTAGCCGGCTGGTCATCACGGTGCTCGGCGTTGCGCCGCCAGTCGACGAGCCATATCTACAGTCACCGTGACTGTCAAGGACAGGTGACGAACGACGAGGCGAGCTGACGGTTACGTGTCACACGCCCGCTTCTGTGAAAGCAAGCCTGGAACGCGGCTGGCGCTCGAGCTCGGCCGCCCGCAGCGGCTCGGACTGCGTCGCCGTCCGATCGTGAGGTTGGGCGAGTTATTGGTTGGGAGGGTCCGCGAACGGGCAGTAGGCAAGCGGATGTGTTCGGTCGCTGGACCCCGCGACCGTCGACGATCATAGAGAGGAGGTGAGAGATGATCATTTTGGGATTGGTGCTGCTGCTAATCGGATTCATCGCTGCAATTCCGATTCTGTGGACGCTCGGGATCATCGTGTTAATCGTCGGGCTGATCCTGGCCGTGCTGGGCTCGAGCGGTAGAGCCGTGGGCGGCCGGCGACATTACTACTGACCTGTCACGGAAAGACGCCTGCCCGACGGGGCGGTTGGGCAGGCGTGATTGTTCTTCACATGGGCCGCGGCATCCACACTCACGTGGCTGCCTCGACCCCAGTCCCGGTGGGGGAGCCGGGACCGGGGTCGAGCCCATTGGCTAGGGGGCGGCAGCCAGGCCCGTCACGTAGGACGGTGCCCAGGGGGTGCCGAGGCCGGTCGTCATGTCGTAGCCACCGAGGGTGGGCCATCCCGGGACGGGGCCCGGGGACACGGAGCCGTCGGCGTTGAATTGCCATAGCTGGTTGTTGACCAGGTGTCCACTGGCGGCGGTGCCCTGCACCACAGGGGCGACGTCGCGGAACCATGAGCTGTTGGCGTACAGCAGCGAATCGATGTTCCCCAGCGGGGCCTTGCCGGCCGCCGAGCGCTCCTGTGCGGCGAGCGAGGTCAGCGCCGCCAGCTGCGGCGATGCCGCGCTGGTGCCGCCATATACGTGCCATCCGGACCGCTGGTAGTTCGGGAATGCGGTGATGTAGACGAGCACGCCGCCGTTGACCGCAGCATTCCAGGAGATGTCCGGGACCAGCCGGTGGTCGCCGGCGCTCGCCAGCACGCCTGCCTGCCATGTCGGACGGGGGTAGACCACGCTGGGCCCTCCGCCGGTAGCGGCCGGCAGCCAGGACTCGTTCCAGACCGCGTTGAGATCGGAACCAGGCGTGTTGGTGTAGTTGAAGTACGCGGGGTTCTGAGACCCGTCGGCCAGGAACGGGGTGTCGCTGGTGGGGTTCCAAGTCCAGCCGTACTGCAGCTGGGTGCCGCCTGCGGCGGTGACGTACGGACTCGACGCTGGCCATCCCGTGGTCGCGTCGGCGTAGGTGGCGTTGTTCTTATGCTGCTTGGCGGTGCCGGTGGTTCCGTCATCCCCGGAGGAGGCAAAGAACGTGTCGCCCTTGTCGACGCCCTTCTTGAACACGGCGTCGAACTTCGACGTCTGCTGCGCGGTCGCGCCGCCGAACGTCTGCTCGGTGATGCCGAAGCTCATCGAGAACACGGTGCCGGCGGGCGTGGCGTCGATTTCGGAGCTCACCGCCTTGAACAGGTTCGGGAGACCCTGGACGCCCTCGGTCTCGGCCGGCGGCACGCCGACCAGGATGATGTGCGCAAGCGGCGCGATTGCGTAGGACCACTCGATGTCGAGCGTTGCCTCGCCCGACCAGCCGGCGGCTGCGCTGGGTCCGGACTTGCCGTTGCCGTTGGAGTTCGAGTAGGGCGGCGCGCCGTTGGGATACACCGTGTCGAACTTCGGGGCAGGGAGGTTCGGGTAGAACGTGTCGTGGAAGTACTTGAGGTCGCTGGCGGCGGTCGGGCTCCCATAGGAGTCCATCAGCACGATCGTCTGGCCCTGTCCGAGCGTCTGGCCTGAGCCGTTGCCCGAGGTCGGGTTGGCGATCGAGTTGACGCCGTAGGCGTTTCGGATGTCCGTCGGCGTGTAGCAGTGTTCCCACGCGTACGCCTGCACCGGGGGCGGCGAGGTGCACGCGGGCGTGGTCGCGTCGCCGTTAGTGGCGTGGTCGTCGGGCGCCTGGATCGCGGCCGACGCCGGCACGGTGGCGATCAGCGAGATGCCGAGCACCGCGAGCAGCAAAAGACGTTTCGTCATCCGTTCCCTTCGATCGGATCCCCACGGGATCGCCTGTGGTCGCACCTACTCTGGGGACCACGGGCGGGAAACGCGAAGGTCAGGGGCTACTTGTTCAGTTGTCCCGGCGGGGACTTGGCGTGGCCCGGAGCCGCGGCGCTGTTGCCGCGTGCGCCGTCGACCGGACCCGTGGTTGCCGCGGCCGGCTGCACGGGAGCGCTGATCGTCTGACCCGGAGGCGTCGCACCGTGACCGGGTGGGGTACCGCCGTGGCTGGGAGTGGTTCCCGTGTGCCCCGGGGCGGAGTTGCTCGCGCCGTTCGAGTTCGCGCTGTAGCCCGGAGAGGAGCCGCCGTGGCCCGGCGCCGCGCTGCTCTTCCCCGGCGCGGCGACGCTGTGGCCGGCCGGAGTTCGGCTGGGCGAGCTCGTGGTGGCGGGCGGGGTGGCCGCGACCCCGTTCTGGTGCGCCGCCGGGGAGCTCTGCGCGGGCGTGGCCGACCGCTGTTCGTCGACGCTTGAGCCGACGTGGGCCGGACCCTGGGCAGCGTGCGTCCGCGTGTTGGTCGGCCTCGGCTGACCGGAGGTCCGCGTAACCGACGCCTGCGTTGCCCCGGACACGGCATGCCGCCGCGACCTCGAGGACCGAGCAGCCGCATTCGCCGACCGGTGCGGACTGGTGCCGGCGGCGTGGGAACGCCTGGAGATCGGACTCGACACCACGGGCGCGGCAGAGCCCGGACGTGGGCGAGCCCTGGACGTGGTGCGAGGCGTGCCCGGCGGAATCAAGCGTCGAATGCAGCCCGGCAACGCCCGCGACCGTCGTCAGCGCGGCAGCGATCGTGGCCAAGCTCTTGGAGATCAGCGCCGCGCCTCCGAATTTTCCGGCCGCTCCAGCCGCCGCTCCGCCGGCGGCCAGCCCGGACATCCCCTGATCGCCGCCGCCACGGGCGATTCGAGCCAACAGGCCAGCCGACGCGACCAACGGGAGCGCCGGAGCGATCGCGCGAAGGTCGGCGCGACGTTGGCCGATCGCGGCGGCGAATGCGTCGCAGCTCGAGCAGTCGCGCAGGTGCGAGCGAAGCCGGCGATTGCGCAGCACGCGGCCGTCGCGCTCGGATAACCGGCGCCGGATCTCCTCGCACGGCGCGGCCCGACCTTCGGCGAACTCCAGCAGCGCCGTGCGGGCTTCGAAGATCGCTTGCTTGGCCGCGCCCGACGTGGTGCCGAGCGCGACCGCGATCTCAGCGTGGGAGAGTCCGCTCAGCTCACGCATCAGCAGCGCTCCGCGCTGGCGGTCGGGCAGGTGGGCCAGATCGGCGACCAGCAGCGCCAGCCGGGCCCGGTCGCGGGCCTCGTCGGCGGCCGACGGCGCCGGCGGCAGCAACGACTCCGACAGCTCGTGGTCACCGTCGCGTCGGCGGCGGATCAACGAGATCGCCTCGTTATGGGCGATCCGGAACAGCCACGGCCTCAGCGGTGCGTCGCGCCTGTCCTCCCGCAGCGCAACCAGCGCCGAGGTGAACGTCGACTGCAGGGCGTCCTGGGCGTCGGCGTCGTGATGCAGCAACGACCGGCAGTAGCGGTAGAGCGGCTGGTGGTAGCGCTCGTACAGCGCCGCGAACGCGTTGTCGTGGCGGTCAGCGACGTGTCTGGCCAGGCGCTCGTCGTCGTGGCGGCGCGGGTCCAGGCGGATCCGGCGCTTGGTGACTGACGCGTCAGCCGGCGGGGCGGGCGGTTGTTCGAGAAGTCGTGGAGCCATTCAGAATTCAGTAGTAGGTACCCGGTGTCACGTACTCGCGGACTCGCGGCGCGTGTCCCCAGGGCCCTGGCTTGACCGCGCCGGCCGCCGTCGGGTTCAATCGACGGATGCAGTTCACGGCGCCCGCCGAGGGCTATGACCGTTTCATGGGGCGATACCTCCCGACGCTGGCCGCCGGGCTGGCGGATTCGGGCGACGTGCGAACCGGAATGCGGGTCCTCGACGTGGGGTGCGGGCCGGGCGGCCTCACCGTCGAACTGGCGGCTCGCGTCGGCGCCGCCAACGTGGCGGCGATCGATCCGGCGCCGCAGTTCGTGGTGGCCTGTCGGGAGCGCGTGCCAGAGGCCGACGTCCGCGAGGGGGTCGCCGAGCAGCTGCCCTGGGCAGATGGGACGTTCGACAAGTCCCTGTCCTCGCTGGTGGTCGCGTTCATGCGCGACGCCGACCGGGGCATCGCCGAGATGGGCCGCGTGACCCGGCCCGGCGGCACCGTGGCCGCGTGCATGTGGGACATCGCCGGTGGCGGGATGACGATGCTGCGGATCTTCTGGAGTGCCGCGCGCGAGGTCGATCCCGCGGTCGAGGGCGAGCGGCGCCGGGCCGGGACGTCCGAGGGCGACCTGGTGGCCCGGTTTGAGCGGGCGGGCCTGCACGACGTGGCCGGGTCGACGCTGATGGCGCGTGCGGACTATGCCGGCTTCGAGGACTTCTGGAGGCCGTTCACGTTCGCGGTCGGGCCGGCGGGCGAGTACCTGGCCTCGCTGTCCGACGAGCAGCAGACGCAGATACGCGAGGCGTGCAGGGCACAGCTACCCGACGGGCCATTCGCGCTCGAGGCCAACGCCTGGTGCGCGGTCGGCGTTGTCCCCGGGGCCTAGCGCGAAATTCACGCCCCCTAGCCCTTGTGGGCGATCAGAGAGATCCCGAAGACGACGATCGCGGCCGCCACCGCTACCCCGACGACGGCCAGCGCGCCGTACGCGACTGCCGCGCCGGTGCGGTTGGCGCGGCGCATGTCGGCGGCCCGGATCGCGCCCAGCAACGCGGTGGAGAAGATCACTGCGATGCCGATGCAGGCTGACAGCGACGTGTACAGCATCTTCAGCAGCGCCGTGGTGTCGATCGCGGCGGGGCTCATGGGGTGCCGGGTGCCGGGGTGGCGTGCTGCAGGCGTCGCGCGAACGTGGCCGCCAGCGCACAGACCATCAGCACGGTGATCACGATCGGTCCGAGTGCCCCCTGACCGAACACCCTGGTGAGCGCGTACGTGATCGCGCCCAGGATCCCGGCCGCCGGGAGCGTCAGCACCCACGCGACGACGATGTTCCCGGCGATGCCCCAGCGGACCGCTGAGACGCGCTTGGCCGCGCCGGCGCCCATGATCCCGCCGGAGATCACGTGCGTGGTCGACAGGGGGTAGCCCACGCTCGAAGCGGCGAGGATCACCGCGGCGCCTGCGCCCTGAGCGGCAAAGCCCTGCGCGGGGTCCATCTCGATGATCCGGGTACCGAGCGTCTTGATGATCCGCCAGCCGCCGGTGAAGGTGCCGAGCGAGATTGCGGTGGCCGAGCAGACCACGACCCAGTCGGGGACGTGGAAGCTGCTGGCTGAGATGTCGCCGTTGGCGACCAGAGCGAGCGTGATCACGCCCATCGTCTTCTGCGCATCGTTGGTCCCGTGCGACAGCGCGAGCAGCCCCCCGGAGGCGAGCTCTCCCAGCCGGAAACCCCGGCTGACGGGCCCTGGGCGCAGCTTGCCGACGATCCGATAGACGAACAGGATCGACACGCCGGCGCCGGCGAACGCGATGAAAGGCGCGATGATTGCGGGGACGATCAGATCGCTGACCAGGCCGTTGCCGTTGATCGCGGAGAACCCCTGAGCGGCCGCGACCGCTCCGACGAGGCCGCCGATCAGCGCATGCGATGAGCTCGACGGGAGCCCGTAGGCCCAGGTGATCACGTTCCACGCAATCGCTCCGACCAGGCCGGCGAACACCACCGTCGGGGTGACCGCGCCGGAGTCGACAAACCCCTGGCCGATCGTGGCCGCCACCTTCAGCGAGATGAACGCTCCGGCGAAGTTCAGTAATGACGCCAGCGCGACCGCCTGCTTGGGGCCGATCGCGCGAGTCGAGATCGCGGTCGCGACGACGTTGGCGGTGTCGTGGAAGCCGTTGGTGAAGTCGAACCCAAGCGCGGTTCCGATGACGATTACGAGAATGATGTTGCCGGTCATGCTCAGGCGTTCTTGATCACGATTCCCTCGAGCAGGAAGGCAGCGTGTTCGGTCGCGTCGATCGCGTCCTCGAGCAGCTCGAAGATGTCCTTCCAGCGGATCACGACCATCGGGTCGATCCCGCCCTCAAACAGCGCCGCGATCGCCCCCCGTACGATCCGGTCGCCTTCGTTCTCGAGCCGGTGGACCTCGATCGTGTGGCTGCTGATGCTCTTGAACTCACGCATCCGCGGGATCGCCCAGTCGATCTGTTGCGTGGCCGCAAGCAGCACCTGGGCCAGCTGCTGGGCCTGGACCATCGGCGCCTCGATCCGGTACAGCGTCAGGTAATCGGCGACCTCCTCGATGTAGTCGACGATGTCGTCGAGCGCGGAGCTGAGCCGCAGGATGTCCACCCGGTCGATCGGTGTGACGAAGCTCTGGTTGATCCGCTTGACGACCTCGTGGGTGAGCCGGTCGCCGTCCTTCTCGCACACGGTGATGTCCCGCGCCAGCAGCTGCGTCTCGGGAAAGCCCTCCAACAGCTCGTTGAGCAACGTGGCGGCGCGTACGGCGTTCGCCCCCGCCTGCTCGAACAGGTGAAAGAACTCCCGGTCGCTGCCGCGCAACAGCCGGCCGATCGACGGCATCAGCTGCAGACGATGTGAAGGACTTGTGAAAGCACCGGTGAGGGCACTGTAGGGCGTCGGCTATGCGCCTGCGAAGCCTCGTCAGCGTGCGTACAGGCTCATCTTGCGAACGAGATCCGCAGAATCGTCCACGGGATCAGATACCTAAGCGGCCGCGGCAGACGGCCGCGAGCGATCGGCGCGGCGACGCCGAAGAACGGTCCGCGTCCGCGCGGGAACCGAAGCCGCTCAAGCGACGCCACATTCGGCAGGTCGGCGAGGCGAGCGCACTCCTGGGCGTCGACGCCCCACGGCATCGGCGGCGCCTGGTAGCCGGCCGTGTTACGCAGTCCGCTGACCGTGCGCTGGCTGAACCACGGCTCGACCGCGTCGAACACCATCCACGCGCCGGGAAGGCGCCGCGCACAACCGGCCACGAGCCCGCGGGCCTGATCGGGCTGGAAGTACATCAACAGCCCCTGTGCGGTGATCAGCACCCCACGAGTCTGGTCGACCTCGTCGATCCAGCGCTCGTCGAGCGCCGAGCCGGCCGCCGAGCGAAGGCGCTCTGAGCTCGGCAGCGACGCGGCGCGAGCTTCGACCCCCTCCTCGAGGTCGACCGACAGCCACTGCACGCGACCGTTGTCGACCCGCCAGAACTGCGTCTCGAGCCCCTCGCCGAGGGCGACCACGGTCCCATCCGGGTTGAATTCCACAAACCGCAGCACCTCCTGGTCGAAGCGCAGCGCGCGCAGCGCTTGGGCCTGAGCCAGCAGCGGATGGGCGACGCCGAACCGCCGCTCGAGCCGCGGCGCGAGGCGGTCGGCGAGCTCGACGCCGATCGGGTCGGCGAGCACGGTGTCGGGGCGTCTGGCTTCAGCGGCGCGGTGGTGGAGATTCCACAGCATCGTCTCGGGGACCGAGTCGAGCGCGTCGCTCGTGACGATCCGAGTCACCGGTGCGCGCACTCCCGCATTGCCTTGAAGGCCACCATCAGGCGCGACGATACCGTCGCACGGCTGGGCCTTCCATTGGCCCCCAGTCGAGTGGTAGGTTCGCCCCCGGAGAGCGACGATGTCGGCGCGACGGGCTTTCATTCCGTACCTGGGCGCATTGCTGGCGCTGACCGCTGCGCTGGTCGCCGGCGGGACGGCGGCAGCTGCCGCGCCCGAGGTTCCCCGTCCGCCGACGGTGCTCGCCGTGTGGGGGCTGGCCGACGGCGGCTCTCCGCTGTCGGGCGCGACCGTCCGCATCGTCGCGGGCGCCGGTCGCTCGGCATGTGCGCCGCTTCGGACCACGGGCCGGCCGGGCGCCCCGGCAGGGCGCACGGCCTCCTCGGGGACGGCGCTGCTCGAGGCCGCACGGGTTCCGCAGGCTTTCAGGGTCGTCGTCTCCGGGGGCCGCGTCGGCGGCCGGCGCTTGCGGGGCGCGTTCTGCGCGGCGGTGCACAACTATCGCTCGGGGACCGTCGTCTACGTCAACCCAGTGACCACGTTGGTTGCCGACACTGCCGCGGCCGGCCGCGGGCGCTCCCTGGCCGCCGCGCACCGCCGGATCTACCGGCTGCTCGGCATTCCGGGGTGGGCCGATAATCAGGATCTCAGCCTTACGCGCCGCTACTTCGACGGACGCCGATATCTGACGGCGGCGCGCCGGGCGGGCGGCGTCGATGCGCTCGACCGGAAGCTGGTGGCGCAGGCGCTGCGCGGAAGACAAACCCACCGGTTCGGAGTGCCCGGCGCCCAGCCCCCGTCCGGTCGTTCCCCGGAGGTGCACGCGAGTAAGGTCGACTGGCTCGGGTTGCTGACCGGGGACCCGCGAGCGTTCGTCAAGGAGGCGTTCAAGGCGCTGGCGCTTCAGGCCGGCAAGTCGCTGGCGGGAGTTGCGGCCAACAAGGGCGGGAACGCTGCCCTCGGCTGGGTGCTGGCGGCGTTTGGCTACGCGGACGTGCTCAAGGATCAGGACATCCGCGAGATTCGCCTGGCGGTCGAGGCCATCGGCAGGAAGGTCACGGCGCTTCAGGGTTCGGTGGCGCTGTCAGGTTTCTCCACGCTGTTTCACCAGACGGATCGCACGATCGGGCAGATCAACCACGCCTACAGCCAGCTGGCGCTCCTCGCCAACATGCCCGACAAGGACCCGACCAAAGCGGCGTTCGCCAGGACGATCTCCGACTACATCGGCAACAACCTGGTCGATGCCCCGGAGATCCTCAACCAGGCGCTCGGGTCACATGTCGCGCTTGCCGACAACCTGATCAAGTCCGCCTCGCGCTTGATCAGCCAGCGCGGTCGCTTCTTCACCCCGAGCAGCTCAGCCGCCGTGGAGAGCGTGTACGACTACTTCGCGACCTATCAGGCGCAGCTGGCGATGCTGCTGCAGGAGTACTACCACGCCAAGCCCGACACGTTCAGCCCCACCGTGTCGGAGGCAAACCTCAAGCGCGTGGAGGCCCACGTCAATTCCCAAGCGGGCTCGTTGAAACCACCCGTTCCTCCCAAGACCGTGATCGACACCAAATCCGGCGAGATGTGGATCACCGTTCTCTCACAGCCGTCGATCTCGCTGCGCAAGCTGATCTCGATCTCGTACAGGACCACTGCAGCCCGCAAGACGCTGGTCAGGATCCACCTGCTCGGAGCCGCTGGCCCCACTTCGGTCGCCGGCTTCCCGTTCGGGAATTGGGAGCTCCCGAAAATGGACGCATACCAACGGCTGATCGACGGCTGGAGCGGGAAGAGCCCGGTGGAATGGCTCGAGAAACAGGCCGGCTTCAGCCGGGCCCTGCTCGATGCCAGCGACAGCCGCAAGTGGGCCCGGGATGGCTTCAGCCCGAGGAAGGTCCTGTTGTTCGCGGGGATCGACGCCGACACTTTCCGGCTGACGTCCGCCAGCCGGCCGCGTCAGGTGATCGAGTTCTCCGGCAAGGGGTGGGAGGGAAAGTTCGACCAGACATCGGCCGGCCTTATGTACGTCCGAACGGTGCCGGCGGGCGAGTCCTACTGGTGGTCGGGCTGACGCTCGGCACCTGGATGACCGAGACCAGTTACTGTTGTCGGGGTGGATGGGGGGATTCGCCCGAGGGGTATCGGGCGCACCATTGCCGGCTTCGGCGCCGTCGCTGTCCTGATCGGCGGATCGGCCGCGGTGGCGACGGCGGCTTCGAGCGCCGGCGCGACCGGACTGGCCAAGGTCCAGCGGACGTTCAGCTCGATCGTGAACAAGCCGCTGTATCGACAGGCGGACTGGGGCTACACGGTGATCGACCAGAAGACCGGCCGGACGCTGCTGGCGCGCAACCAGCAGAAGATGTTCGATCCCGGCTCGACGATGAAGCTCTACTCGGTGCCGACGGCGCTCAGCAAGTACGGCCCCAACTACCGGTTCCGCACGCCCGTATACCGCGAGGGAAAGGTGTCCGGCGGCACGCTCACCGGCAACCTGGTGCTGGTCGGGTCCGGCGACCTCACGTTCGGCCTGCGCCAGCGCCGGAACGGGACGCTGTACTACGAGAGCCTGCCGAAGGCCGACCAGAGCTACGCCAACCAGCTCCCGGGCGCGGTGGAGCCGCCGGGGAATCCGCTGTCGGCGCTCAACCAGCTCGCCAAGCAGGTCAAGGCCTCGGGCATCACCCGCGTCGACGGAAACGTGGTCGTCGACCAGCGCCTGTTCGAGCCCTACACGTTCCCCGACGGGCTGGTCTCGCCGATCTGGGTCAACGAGAACCTGATCGACCTGCTGGTCAAGCCGGACGGGTGGGAAAGCCGGCGAAGCTCAACTGGCGGCCGATGACCGGCTCCTATGTGGTCCGCAACCGCGTCCGCGACGGTCAAGCGCGGGAAGGCGACCAACATGACCGTCACCGAGCCGACGCCCGGCACGCTCGTGATCAGCGGCCAGATCCCGGCCGGCGCGCCGCCGACGCTGCGAATCTGGGAGGTCGACCACCCGGGGCGTTCGCGCGGACCGCGTTCATCGAGGCGCTGCGACGAGCCGGCGTCACGGTCACCGCGCCCGACGGTGGATCGAACCCCACCGAGCCTGCTGCCACGCAAGGGCAGCTACCGCGCCTCGGATCGCGTCGGCGCAGCGCGTCTCGGTGAAGTTCTCCCAGTACACCAAGCTGATCCTGAAGGTCAGCTACAACCGCGGCGCGGACCTGATGGCCTGCCTGGCCGCGGTCCGCGTCCACAGCACCAACTGCCTGGACGGGGTCGCCGCCGAGGTCAAGACCGCGGTCGGGCTCGGGGTCTCGCGGACGGGCGTGTTTCCCGCAGGACGGCCGCCGGCTCGGACGATCAAGGGCGCACGACGCCCGCAGCACTGGCCACGCTGTTGAGCGGGCCTGACCAAGACCTCCTACGGGAACACACTGTTCCAGTCGCTCCCGATCCTCGGCCGCGACGGAACCCTGGCCAACGTCGAGGACAAGTCCCCGGCGGCCGGACACGCATGGCTGAAGACCGGCAACCGAGTCGTCAGTACCCCCGCGGGCCAGACGATCGTGCTCGGCAACAGCCTCGCGGGTTACGTGCAGACCAAGAGCGGCCGGCGCGTGATCATGATGGTCGCGGTCGGCAACGTGCCGCTGCGCACCGCCGACCAGTTCTTCGGCGTGGTCAACGACCAGGCCGCGATGGTCGTGTCAGTCCAGCAGAACCTCTGATTGCGCTGTCGCGCCGGGACTGCGTGCTTAACGTCCCACCGGAGCGGTTTCAGTGCCACCGTGGGACGTTTGGCACGTGGGACGTGACGAACGTCCCACGCTGAGCGGGAAACGCCTCGATTGGGACGTTGAGCATGCCACTCCGACAGCCAGGGGCGCGACGGTCAGCCGACCACACCCTCGACGAGCGCCACGGCTTCGATCTCGATCATCAGCTGGGGGAGCGCGAGCGCGCCGACCTCGACGATCGTGTCGGCGGGGTACGGGGGTGTGAAGTACCGGCGGCGCAGCTCGATGATCTTCGGGAAGTTGGCCATGTCGGTCAGATAGATGTTGACCTTGATGATCTTCTCCAGCGACGAGCCGCCGGCCTCCAGCACCTTGCGGAGGTTCTCGAAGGCGCTGTCGGCTTGGGTATCGAACGTGTCGTAGACGGACTCCCCAGCCTCATCGCTCGCGGTCTGTCCCGAGACGAAGATCAGGTTGCCCACCCGGTAGGCCTGGGCGATCAGGTACTGCTCGTAGGGGTCAGGGTCGGTCTTGACCCGGATGGCGCGCTGCATCGATTCGTCGCTCACGGTCGTCGCTCCTCTCGCTCTGATCGGGTGGCGGGTTCGTCCACGACGAGCCCGGCCGGATCGATTCCGTCGCCGGCGAGGATCACTCCGTACTCGCTGTGGGCCCGCTCGCGCGAGACCCACCCCTCGCGCACGTCTTCGGCGACCGACTCCGGATCGCGGGTCAGCGGATCTCCGTAGCCGCCTCCGCCGCCAGTTCTCGACAACACGCGCTCGCCGGGCTCGATCGTCATCGCCGCGGCCATCGGGAGCTCGACCCGATTGCCGTCGCGGTCATACTTCCACCCGTCCGACGGGCTGCCGGTTCCGCCGCCGCGGACGCCGCGGGCCGGGTTCTCGTGGCCTTCGAACGTGTAGGCGATCATCATCGGCAGATCCTTGGGCCCGTAGACGACCTCAGATCCGAGCGCGCCCCGGTGGCGGCCGGGGCCCTCGGAGTTCGGGATCAGGCGCTTGACGTGCACGTGGATCGGATACTTCTGCTCGTCGACCTCGGTGCTGTCGTGGTACATCAGCGATGCCGCCACCGGTAGGTAATACGTCGGCCAGCCGTCGGCGGACGGGCCGCCGGGTCCGCCGGTGCTGCCGAGGAAGATCTGGTTGACGTACGGAGCGCCATCCAGCCGTGAGTCCTCGCCAGAGATCACCGCGTAGGAGATTCCCATCCCGAGCGCGCCCTCGGCCAGCCCGAAGCCCTCGCCGAGCTCGGCGAACGCGGCCTGCGTCAGACACACCAGCCGGTCGGCGATGTTCGTGGTCGCCATCGAGCAGGAGTGGGGGAAGCGGGGGTTGCCGGCGATGCATCCGTCGCGGAGGATCACGTTGATCCGCCGGAAGCTGCCGGCGTTATGCGGGACGTCGGGGTCGATCGAGTTGAACACCCCGGTGATCACGTTGTTGGTGGCGCACGCGCGTGACTCGTTCAGCCCGCCGGCGTAGTTGTCGGGGTTGTCGCGCAGATCGAGCTCGATCGTGCCCTGATCGGGGTCGATCGAGACCTTGACGGTCAGCGGTACGCCATCGGGAACCCCGGGATACGGGTCGTGGGTGGCTCGACCCACGAGCTCGCCGGCGGGCAGCTGACGCACCGCCTCGACCATCCGGCGCTCGCTGTAGTCAAACCACTCGCGGATGAACTCGCGGACGACCTGGACTCCGTATTGGGCGCACAGCTCCTTCAGCCGCCGCTCGCCGATCCGGGCAGCGCCCAGCGTGGCCAGGTAGTCCCCGTACCACTGGTCGGGCACCCGGATCCGCCGCCGGCACATGCGAATGATGTCCTCCACGTCCTCGCGGTCGCGCTGCACGCGCACGCACGGGAAGATCAGCGCGCCCTCTTCGTACACGTCGCGCGCGCCGGGCATGTACGTGGTGGGCAGCGCGTTGCCGCAGTCAGCCTGGTGTGACTTCGCGCACGCGGTGAACACGTGCTCGCCCTCGAAGAACACCGGCACCAGGATCGCGTGGTCGGCGGGATGCGTGTTGCCGATGTAGGGGTCGTTGTGCAGGAACGCGTCGCCGTCGGCGAAGTCGGGGTGGAGCTCGGTCATCGCCTCGGCCAGGAACTCGGTGCCGATCACGTGCACCGGCAACCCCTCCGCCGAGGCCAACAGCTCGTTGTCGGAGGTGATCAGCGAGCATGAGAAGTCGCGGGCCATGTTCAGCACTGCCGAGCGACCGGACCGCAGCAGCGTGTTGGTCATCTCGCGGACGATGCTCTCGAAGCGGTTGGCCAGCACGGCCAGCAGGACCGGATCGAAGGACGGGGCGGAGATCGTCATCGGGTCTGGGCTCCTCGGGTCAGCGCGTAGTCGCCGGTGTCGGTCACGGTCGCGGTCCAGCCGGGGTAGACGACGACGGTGGTGGTCGGCTCCTCGATGATCGCGGGGCCGGCCAAGGTGTGCCCGGCCGACAAGCTATCGGCCTTCAAGCAACCGGTCCGCATCGATCCCTGTGCCCCAAACCAGGCGTCGCGGATCGTCGCCGGCTCGGGTGGACGGGCGCCGTTGAGGCTCGCCGCTGCCAGCGCCGGCTTGGCCAGGCGAGCGGTTGCGCGGCCCTTCCAGTAGATGCACTCGATGTGCTGGCCGGGCTCGCTGACCGCGAACACCCGCTCGTGAACCTGGTGGAAGGCCTGCACCATCGTTTCGACGTCGTCGCCGGACTCGAACCGGCCGGCCCTGAGCGGAACCTCCAGCTCCCACACCTGGTACGGGTAGCGCGCCTCGACGAAGAACTCGGTGGCCCGCAGCTGTTGCGGGGTCTGCAGCCGGGTGAAGAACTCGTCGATCTGCTCGGCCAGATGGGCGAGCCCGGTGTTGACGGCCCCGTAGTCGAACCGGTTGGTGTCGGCGCGCTGGCTGATGCTGAACTCGCTGACGACATCGGAGAACAGGCCGCCGCAGGCCGACAGGGTCCCCGCGGTTCGGGGCACGAGCACGTTGTGGCAGCCGAGCTCCTCGGCGATCCGGCCGATCGTCATCCCGCCGGCGCCGCCTCCCGCCACCACCAGCGAGCCCCGGGGGTCGAAGCCCTCGTTGATCGTGATGTCGCGGATCGCGCCGACCATGTGCTCGTTGGCGATCGTCAGCACGGCGTGGGCCGCCGTCTCGGCGTCCATCCCCAGCGGCTCGGCGATCTGGCCCGATATCGCCTCGTGCGCGGCGGTGGCGGACAGTCGCATGCGGCCGCCGAGGAAGTAGTCGGGGTCGATGTAGCCGAGCACGAGTGCGGCGTCGGTCACTGTCGGCGCGGTGCCCCCGGCGCCGTAGCACGCGGGTCCCGGCTGAGCCCCGGCGCTCTGCGGCCCCACGCGCAACAACCCGCCTGGATCGATCCAGGCGATGCTCCCGCCGCCGGCGCCGATGTTCTTGATGTCGACGGCGGACAAACCGGTCATGTGCCCCGTGAACTGGCCGCCCAGCCACGTCTCGCGCGTGAACTTGATGTAGCCGTCACGGACGAGGCTGACGTCGAAGCTGGTGCCGCCCATGTCGCACACGATCACGTTGCGCTCCTGGGGCGCATACACCCGCGCCGCCACCGGCGCCATCGCGGGGGCGGAATTGACCGAGTACACCGGCCGGGTGGCCACGTCCTCGACGCTCAGCACGCCGCCGAACGACGTCCCGACCAGCAGCTCGCCGGCGAACCCGGCGTGCCTCAGATCGGCGGCCATCTCGTCGAGATGGCCCTGCATCAGCGGTTTGAGCGAGGCGTCGATCGCGGTCGATGACGCCCGGCGGTACTCGCGGATGATCGGGTTCAGCCGGTGCGACAACGTGAACGGGATGCCCGGCAACCGCTCGGCGATCAGCTCTCCGACTCGCTCTTCGTGGACCGGGTTGACGATCGACCACAGCAGGCACACGGCCACCGCCGCGACCTCGAGCTCGGCCAGCCGGTCGAGCGTGGTCCGGACGGCGTCCTCGTCGAGCACGACCACGACCTCGCCCTCCGAGTTGACGCGTTCGGGGATCTCGAACGTGAGCCTGCGCGGGATGTACGGCTCCGGGTACTCGTGGCGGAAGTCGAACGGGTTGAGCTTTCCGCCCTCACGCAGCACCAGCGTGTCCGGGTGGCCCTCGGTGGTGAGCAACGCGGTGCGCGCCGTTGACCCGGTGAGGATCGCGTTGGTGGCGCGGGTGGTCCCGTAGATGAACACCGACGTCCGGTCGAGCAGCTGCTCAAGCGTCAACCCGTGCTCGGAGGCGCCGTAGGCCAGCGCCTCCGAGATCCCGTCAAACACCCGGTCGGGCGTCGTCGGGGCCTTGCTCACCCACAGCTCACCACCGGCGGCATCCGCCACCACGACGTCGCTGAAGGTCCCGCCGGTGTCGACGGCGATCCGATAGCTCACCGGGCGGGGCTCATCACTACGACCCGTCCGCGGTGGCGACGGCCGGGGTGAGCGGCGGCGAGGCGGTGCCCTCGGCTTCGGTGGCCATGTCGACGATCGCGTAGCTCGGGAGCGGCTCGTCGATCACGACCTTGGAGAAGCCGAGGATCTTCTTGAGCGAGAGCGACGCCGGCGCCGCGGCCCGGGCGATCGCGACGAACGCGATGTACAGCACGCCGGCCATCACCCAGGCCTCGAGCGGTCCCGGGCCCCAGTAGCGGTTGGGGTCCTCGCCGGGGAGGATCCCGGTCGCCCAGGTGCCGTACAGCACGGAGATCGCCAGGGCGACGATCGCCGGCCAGTTTCCGAGCGACGTCTCGCTCCACCGCGGGATCTTCAGCAGCGGCCGGGAGATCCCGAACATGCGCGGCAGCAGGAAGTGGTCGACGCACATGATCACGGTCGCCGACGGAGCCGTGACCGCGAGGAACGCCGCGACCTTGAGGAACCCGTTGGTGATCTGGTAGTTGACCAGGTATCCGGCGAGCGCGCCGATCGCGGCGCAGATCGCGCAGGTGTACAGCGCGCTTCCATTTGCTCCAGCCGCCGAAGATGTTCTGGAAGGCGTTGATCGCCTCGTAGTAGTTGCCGTCGTTGATCGCGAACTGGCTGACCGTGGCCAGGATCCACGCGAGCCAGAACGCGCCGAACAGCGAGAAGTGCGTCGCGTACTTGATCACCACGCCGAAGTCCGACGAGCCCGGCGAACTCGGCCATCATCCAGCCGCCGACGGCGAACAGCATGAACCCGAGGCCAAGCGCGAACGCGAACGCCGGGATCGGCCACGTGAACTTCGGCTTGCCGTAGCGGAAGATGTCTGGCTCGTTGCCCCACAGCGAAAACCCGATCACGACTCCGACCACCTGCCAGAACGCCAGCCCGGCGGTGTTCTTGGGGTGGTGGCCGAGCAGCGCGGAATGGTCGACCAGGCCGCGGATCACCAGGTAGATCACCCACAGCATGATCAACGGCGTGACCACATATCGAGCGAACGCGCTGATCCCCGTGAACCCGAACAGGTTGTTGAAGATCATCACGCCGCACATGATGATCGTCAACGCCTCGACCGCACTCCATCCGTACAGCCCGTTCCAGATCTGGACCATCAGACCACCCTGGAACCCGACCCAGCCCAGCGCCCCGACCACGACCAGCACCGAGACGATGTAGGAGCCCGTGACGCCGAAGATCGAACGCGTCAGCAGCGAGTGCGTCTGCCCGGTGCGCGAGCCGAGGTAGGCGCCGAACAGCGCGTAGGCGAAATAGATGCCGATCCCCAACGCGGTGACGCCGATCGTGCCCAGCAGCGTGTAGCCCGAGTCGTGGACCTCGGTGCCGACGAACAAAAACGAGAAGCCGGCCGCGAACGTCGTCCACAACGCGATGAAATGCCCGATCGGGCGACGCTTGTCCAGCGGGACCAGCCCGGTATCGCTCGTCGAGTAGTCGTGGGCGACCGAGTCATGCAACGACTCGCGCTCGATCTCAATGTCCCGCTCGAAGAACTCCTCGGGGTTGTGGCTGTGGTGATGCTCACTCGCCTGCTGATCGTCTGTGTCCGACATCAACCTCTCCCAAGCTCGCTCGACTGTATACAGTGCGGAACGTTATTGCGGACCCCGGACGAATTGCAAGCATTTGCCAAAGTCCAACCTTCGCAACTAGCGAACGCGGGATCGCCGTTCGCAGTTCACCGCCGGGGCCGCACCACATATACCGGAGACGGAGGCTGAATGGCGGGCATGATCCTTCAGAACGGGCTGGTCGACCTGGGCGACGGCAACTTCGAGCGCACCGACCTGGCGATCGATGACGGCCGGATCGCTGCCGTCGGCGGGAATCTCGGTGCCGATGGCGAGGTGGTCGATTGCGGCCGGTTCGCGATCGTTCCCGGGATGGTCAACGCCCACTGCCACTCGAACGAGAACTGGTTCCGCGGGCGGTGGGACAACCTGCCGCTGGAGCCGTGGATGCTGTTCTCCTACCCGGCGCTGGCGGGGCCGGTGCAGAGCTCGCGCGAGACGTATCTGCGGACCCTGATCGGCGGCCTGGACATGATCCATTCGGGCGCGACCTGCGTGGTCGACTTCCTGTATGAGATGGCCGGGTTCACCGACGAGTCGCTGGCCGCGGTCGTGTCCGCCTACCGCGACCTCGGTCTGCGAGCGCTGATCGTGCTCGGGATGGGCGACCGCGCCTACCACGAGACGGTGGTGCTCGACGAGGCGCTCGTCGACCGGTCGCTGATCGAACGCCTCGAGCTCGAGAAGCCGCCCACCTGGAGCGAGTGGGAGCAGTTCACCCGGCGGGCGGTCGACCAGTATCACCGGCCCGACGAGGGGATCACGATCGCGCTCGGGCCGTCAGGGCCGCAGCGGTGTACCGACGCGTTCCTGCAGAGCTGCGCCTCGCTCGCCGACGAGCTCGACCTCCAGATCCACATCCACGTGCTCGAGACCCGCATGCAGGCGCTGTCGGGCCAGAAGATGTACGGCAAGACGCTGCCCGAGCACATGCACGCGCTCGGCTTCCTGGGGCCGCGGGTCAACTTCGAGCACGGAATCTGGCTCACCCCGCACGACATCGAGCTGGTGCGCGACACGGGCACCACGATCGTCCACAACCCGATCTCGAACATGAAGCTCGGCAGCGGTATCTGCCCGGTGCCCGAGCTGCTCGGCCACGGCGTCAACGTTGCGCTCGGGACCGACGGCATGTCGTCCAACGACGGCAACGACATGTTCGCCGTGCTGAAGGTGGCCGGCCTGATCCACAAGCTCTGGGACATCGATTACGAACGCTGGCTGGGAGCCGACGAGGCGTGGCGGATGGCCACCGCCGGCGGCGCCCAGGCCGCCGGGGATCACGCCGGGCTCGGTCGGATCGAGGCGGGCCGACGAGCCGATCTGGTGCTGCTGGACCTCGACAGCCGGGTGTTCACGCCGATGTCCAATCCGCTGCACCAGGTCGTGTTCGGCTCGACCACCTCGGCCCTGGACTCGACGATGATCGGCGGGCGCTGGGTCGTGCGCGACGGGCGGGTGACCGGGGTCGACGAGACCGCGATCCTGGCCGAGATCCGCGAGACCGCCAAGAGCGTGCTGAGCCGCCACGACGAGGCGTTCTCGCTCGGCGAGCAGCTGCTGGCGTCGGTTCGGGCCGGCTGGCTGGAGGCGCTGGGCTCAGACGTCGGGATCAACCGCTCGATGCCGGTGATCTAGCAGCTGCTCCGTGATGGAAATGTGGTGCTATTGCCCACATTTTCATCACACAGCCGACGACACACCTCCCACGACCGCCAGCGCCAGGAGGCGGTCGGCGATCACGTTCCCGCGGGCTCGGTGACCGCGCAGTGCAGCAGCAGCGCGTGCACGAACGCCTGGGGGAGGTTGCCGCGCATCTGGCGCTGGGCCACGTCGAACTCCTCCGACAGCAGCCCCGCCGTCCCGCACGCCGCCCGGTTTCGCTCAAACCACCGTGCCGCCCGGACCTGGTCGCCCTGCTGGGCGTAGGCGAGCGCCATCAGGAAGCCGCACATCACGAACGCGCCCTCGGACTCTCCCAACGGGCGCTCGTCGGGGCGGTAGCGGTAGCAGAAGCCGTCGTCGGTCAGCTCGCGCGCCACCGCCTCCAGCGTGGCGAGCGTTCGCGGATCCTCGGCCGGAATCGCGCCGCGGATCGCCGGCAGCAGCAGCGCCGCATCGATCCGGGAGTCGATCGGTGACCGCTGCCAGTGCCCGGCCGGGTTCAGGGCGTGCTCGGCGGTGTCGGCGACGATCACATCGGCCAGCGCGACCCAGCGGGCGGCCCGCTCTCCGGGCTGGTGCTCGGCGAGCTTGCGCAGCCCGGCGGCGCACACCAGACGGCTGTGGGTCCAGGCGTCGGGCTCGAGCTCCCAGATGCCCGAATCGGGCTCGCGCCAGCGCGCTTCGATCGCGTCGGCGGCGGCCTGGGCGGCGCGCCATCCGTCGGCGTCGAGGTGGTCGTGCGCGGCGGCCGCGGCGAACAGCAGCAGCGACTCGCCGAAGGCATCGAGCTGGAACTGCTGGTTGACCCAGTTGCCGATCACGTCGCTGCCGCCCGGGTAACCGGGCAGGCCCAGCGTCCGCTCGTCGGGCACCGGGTCCCCGTCGACCGTGTACGCGGGCACCAGCGACGGCCCGTCGGCCAGCAGCCGCTCGGTCACGAACCGCACGGCGTCGTCCATCAGCGGCATCGGCCCGGCTTTGGCGATCGCCTGGCCGGTGAAGCACTGGTCCCGGATCCAGACGTAGCGGTAGTCGTAGTTGCGTCCCTCGCGAGCGCGCTCGGGCAGTGCCATCGTCGCCGCCGCAACCATCCCGCCGCCGCTGCTCGTCAGCCCGCTGAGCACCGCGTAGGCGTGGCGGGCGTCCCGCTGGGCCGTGGCGGAGCGCAGTTCCGGAAGGCGCTCGGTCCAGCCGGCCTCGGTCGCGCTCCAGGCCCGGTCGGCGTCCGGAGGCGGCTCGTCGTGTTCGCCGTCGTCGAGTACGAGCACCAGATCGTGCGCGGCTCCCGGTTCGAGCTCGAGCGTCATCGTCAGCGGCCGGCCGCCGGCGCGATCCGACGTGGGCTCGGCGTCGGCGGCGCCCACCCAGGTCATCCGCATGTCGCCGATCCGGCAAGTCCAGGTCCCGTCGTCGCGCAGCGTGCGGCGTTTGGGACGTTGCGCGCCGAACTCGCCGCGGAGGTCGAGCGTCACACGCACCCGCGCGGATCCCTCGCGCGCCAGAATCCGACGCAGGATCACCGCTCGTCCCGGCGCCGCCGGCAGCGCCAGCGCCTCGCGGCACTCGATCACGCCGTCGTCGGTGGTCCACCGGTTACGCCAGATCAGCCCGTGCTCGTAGTAGCCGCCCCACACGAACCTCGCCTCGGGCGTCACCGCGTAATCGCCCTGCCCCCCGATCAACGTCGCCAGGCATGCGTCCGAGTCCCAGCGCGGGAAGCACATCCACGCGTAGTCTCCGCGTGGCCCGATCACGGCGCCGCGCTCCCCGTCGGCGATCAGGGCGTACTCACGCAGGACGTGAGGTACGCCGATGGCGCTCACCGTCGTAGCGCGGCTACGCCGACGACGGTGGCCGCGGCGGCCGCAAGCGCGACTCCGGCCAGCGCCGAGCGGCGCTCGTTGGCCCACAGCTGCGGGCTGCGCGACTTGGCCTGGTCGTCGAAGATCCCGTGCGTGGCGGCGAGCTCGGGCAGCGGCTCGAACAGGTTGTCGCGGCGATCCGGCGGCGCCGGCATATCCTTGACCTGCTGACCGTCGAACGCCGTGCGGGCCAGGTACCAGTCGGCCACGCTGGGCGCGAGCTTGCTACCGAGAATCGCCTCCGACGCGCTGTAGCCCACCTTCAGCTCCCGGCGGCGATGATGGGCCGCCCAGTACACGGCTTCGGCGGGGATCTCGGGCTGGTAGATCGGAGGGACCGGCTGGGGGTGGTTGGGGAGCTTCGAGCGACACCAGTTGAACTGGGTGGTGTTGACGCCCGGCAGCTGGACCATCGTGATGTAGACGCCGCTCTTGTCGTGGCGCAGTTCGGTGCGGATCGAGTCGGTGAAGCCCCGGATCGCGAACTTCGCGCCACAGTAGGCCGACTGCAACGGGATCGAGCGATACGACAGCGCGGATCCGACCTGCACGATCGTTCCGCGGTCGCGCGCGGTCATCCGCTTCAGCGCCGACATCGTTCCGTACACGGTGCCCAGGTAGGTGACCTCGGTGGCGCGCTTGTACTCCTCCGGCGAGACGTCGACGAACCGCGCGAACACGGTGGCCATCGCGTCGTTGACCCAGGTGTCGATCGGCCCGAAGCGGGCCTCGACCTGCTGGGCGGCGGCCTCCACTGCGTCTGCGTCGGCGACGTCGGTGGGCACCACCAGTGCCTGTCCGCCGAGCTCCTCGACCTCTCGTCGTACCTCTTGCAGAGCGGGCTCGCCGCGCGCCAGCAGGCCGACGTGGGCGCCGCGGCGGGCGAACGAGTGCACGATCGCACGGCCCACGCCGCCCGAGGCGCCGGTTACGACCACGACCTCCGCGGCCCCGAAGTTGTTCGTCTTCTGCTCAGTCATCCCCCGCATCCCTACCCGAAAGCCGGCACCTGACAACGGGCGCGTCCTAGGACCAATGTCCGATTGCGCGAAACCGGTTCCTGGCGCACCGTGTGCGGACTCGTTCACCGTCCAGCAGGGAGTCACAGTCATGGCCTCACGTCGTCTCGTTACGGTCGCCGCCGCGCTCGCCGCCGCCGCGCTCGCCCTACCCTCGGCCGCGTTCGCCAGCCACGGCGGCGGCGGTGGCGGTGGGGGAGGCGGAATCACGCCCCCCGTCCAGACCGAGCCCACGCCCGGCGCGGTCCAGTGCGACGCCAGCCTCGACGGCTTTCTGTCGGACGGCGGCCTCGTGTTTTCCAACCAGATCGGCGATGCGGGCTGCATCCGGGTCATCGATCGCGGCGGGGTCCTGACGATCGACGAGCTGCAGGTGTCGCCCGGCTGGACCGCGCGGGTCGAATCCAACGGCGCCAGCGCCGGCGTGCGGGTCACGTTCACTCAGACCGTCACCGGGCACGTAGCGACCGCGCGGATCGAGCGCGGCAAGACCGACATCCGACTGTGACGCTCCGTCCGGCGCGAGCTGCCGGTCAGCGGGCAGCCCGGCGGCGGTAGGCGCGCCGGGACTTCTCACGGCTGCCGCAGGCGCTCATCGCACACCAGCGCCTGCGGCCGCTGGCGTTCACGAACAGCCACCCGCAGTGCGCCCCGGGACAGCGTCTGACCCGGGCCAGCCGGTCGGGATGCGCCAGCAGCGCGACCGCATCGGCGGCGACGGCGAATCGCGCCGCTCGCGTCTGCGTTGACGGCCACGCCCACCCCCACCCGTCGTCGCCCGCTTCCAGCGCCCCCGCCCGCGCGGCGGAGGCGTAGGTCCTCCGGACGGTCTCGAGATCCTCCCGGGTCGGCGGACGCCCGCGGGCGATTGCCGAGAACACGTGATGGACCGCTTCGCGGAGCCGGCGGGCTTCGCGGAGCTCGCCGGCCGACGGCCGCCGCGGTGCCGCAATCCCCATCCGCTCGGCCCAGATCCCGAGGCTCTCGCGGGAGGTGAGGACGTCGGTGATCTCCGGGTGCCAGGGTTCGTCGTCGTCGGCTCGATCGACGGTGTTGGCGAAGTCCAGACACAGCGCCCCGCCTCGCAGCGGCGTGTCGACGGCGGTCCACGTCGCCTTACCAGTTGACGGAGTCATTAGGTAAGGTCTAGCGCATGGAGCAAACCAGCTTCCGGGCGGGGCTGCGAATCGGTTTGCCGGTGGTGCTGCCGACGTTCGCGATCGGGTTGTCGTTCGGGGTGCTGGCCCGGCCGGTGATGGGTTCGCTCGTGTCGGTGCTGATGTCGGTGCTGGTGTTCGGCGGCGGCGCGCAGTTCGCGGCGTTGAGCGTGCTCCAGGGTGGCGGCACCGCGGTCGCCGCAGTGATCGCCGGATCGCTGATGAACACGCGGTTCGTGGCGATGAGCCTGGCGCTGGCCCCGTCGCTGCGGGGCCCCCGGTGGCAGCGATTCGCCGAATCCCAGGCGGTGGTCGACGCGTCGTTCGTGCTGGCCAACCGTCGCGACGGGACATTCGATCTCTCGATTCTGTTCGGCACGTCGTTGATGCAGTACGTCGCCTGGGGGTTGGGGACGGTGGCAGGTGTGGCGATCGGCGGAGCGATCTCCAACCCCGACGCGTTTGGCATCGATGCGATCTTCCCGGCCTTCTTTCTGGTGCTGCTGGCCGGCGAGCTCGGGGACCGGGATCATCGCGTGGTGGCGGCGCTGGCCGCCGCCGTGACGCTGGTGTTCATGACTTTCGCGCCGCCCGGGGTTCCGTTGATCGCTGCGTCGCTGGCATCTCTGTGGGGGCTGCGCCGACGATGATCGCGACCGCGACCTCGGTCGGGGTGCTGATCGCCCTGATCGTCACGACGTTGCTACTGAAGGGAAGCGGCCCGGTGGCGCTGGGCGGGCGACGGCCACCGGCACGGGCGATGTCGGTCGTGTCGCTGGTGGCGCCGGCGATCGTCAGCGCCCTGGTCGTGTATGAGACGTTCAGTCGCACGTCGTCGGGGGTGACGGTCGACGAGCGCGTGATCGGTCAGCTCGCGGCATGCGGCGCGATCGCGCTCCGGCTGCCGATGACCGCGGTGATCTTGATCGCCGCCGCCAGCACCGCGCTGGCCCGCCTCGTTCTCTAGACGGTCGGCAGGCGCAGCATTGGCGCGTCGCCGAGCAGCACGCGGCGGCACCAGCTCAGCACCTCGCACGCGACCTGTTCCTCGGTCAGCTCGGAGGTGTCGATCACCTGCATCGACCAGTCCTCGCCGTCGGCCTCGGCGCCGACCCAACGCTCCCACCGCATCTCCTCCCAGCTCCCGGTGGTCAACACGTGGGGCATGTGGCCGGGGTCACGCGCGTGACCTCGCATCCAGTCCGCGAACGCCTGGTGGTGAACGAGCAGCGTGGGGTCGTCGCCGCGCCGTTTCAGCCGGGCCGCCTGGGCGTCGGGGCCGACGTCGAGCAGGCACGCCGCGAGGCCTTCCAGCTCCGTGGCCGACGGAGCCGCCAGCACCTCGCCGGCGGCGACCGGGTCGCCGCTCAGCAACAGATGCCGCCCGGCGGACTGGAGGCGCACCGCGCGCGCAACTGCCGCCTCCGTCGCCCGCTGGCGCCATGCGCTGTCCGGGAACCGGGTACGTCGACGACATCGCCGAGCTCCACGCACTCGACCGCCGCCGAGATCTCGCCGGACACCGCCCTGCGGACCGTCGACTTCCCGGCGCCGCTGGCGCCTGTCACCAGCAGCAGCGTCATGCCGCAGCGGTTTGGAGCACGAGCGGAACGTCTAGTCGCCGTCCGACGGCCGCTGGGGCACGACCTCGTCGAGGAGGTCCGCGACCGAGTCGACGATCCTGGAGGCGCGGTAGGGGTGGCGCTCGGCGTCTTCGAGGGTGGTCAGCCCGGTGAGGACGAGGATCGTCTCCATGCCCGCCTCCAGCCCGCAGACGACATCGGTGTCCATCCGGTCGCCGATCATCACGGCGGTCTCTGAGTGAGCATCGATCGCGTTCAATGCCGAGCGCATCATCAGCGGGTTGGGCTTGCCCACGTAGTAGGGCTGACGGCCGGTGGAGGCGGTGATCAGGGCAGCCACCGAGCCCGTCGCCGGCAGCGGCCCCTCGGCGCTCGGCCCCGTCTCATCCGGGTTGGTGGCGATGAACCGAGCCCCCGCATCGATCAGCCGAATCGCCTGGGTGATGCGCTCGAAGCTATAGGTCCGGGTCTCGCCGAGCACCACGTAGTCGGGCGCGTGGTCGGTCAGCGTGTAGCCGGCCTGGTACAGAGCGGTAGTCAGGCCGGCCTCGCCGATCACAAACGCCGACCCGCCCGGCCGCTGGTCATCCAGGAACCGCGCCGTGGCCAGCGCCGAGGTCCAGATCGACTCCTCGGGCACCTCGAGGCCGCTGGTGCGCAGCCGAGCCGCCAGGTCGCGCGGGGTGTAGATCGAGTTATTGGTCAGGACCAGGAACCGCAGCTCGTGCTCGCGCAGTCGGGCGATGAATTCATCCGCGCCAGCGATCGCGCGCTCCTCGTGCACGAGCACGCCGTCCATGTCCATCAGCCAGGAGTGGATCTCGCGTCGTGTCATCGCTGCGCCCAACATAACCAAATGCATACGCGTTCGCCCGCTTCGCCGAGCATGTTTACCGGCGTCGGCGAAGGTGGTATGGAGTGCCGCAACCGTTCAAGGAGGCGATCCGTTGGCAGACCGCAAGACAGTCCCAGGCAGCGAGCGCCGGCTGGTGCCCGGCCATCGGCGGGTCGGAGACGTCGACGGTGCCGCCGAGATCGAGGTCACCGTGTATCTGCGAGCCGGGGTGGGCGGGGACGATGACCTCGAGGCGGTGGCCGAGTTCGCCTCCGAGCGGGGGCTCGAAGTGGTCTCGGCGCAGCGCCCGCGCCGAGCGGTCCGCGTGCGCGGCACGGTCGACGCGATCGCCGCCGCGTTCGAGGCGCAGCTGCGGGGAATCTATGAGCATCCCTCGGGAGCCCGCTACCGGGGCCGAGAGGGCACGCTGACGGTCCCGGCCGAGCTCGACGGGCTCGTCACCAGTGTGCTCGGGATCGATGACCGCCCGCAGGCTCGGCCGAAGATCCGCTTCGCGCCGCACGCGGCGCGCTCCTACACGCCCGTCGAGGTCGCCCAGGCCTACAGCTTCCCGGCGCAGGCCACCGGCGCCGGAGAGACCGTTGGGATCATCGAGCTCGGCGGAGGGTTTGACACCGACGACCTGAACGCCTATTTCCAGGGGCTCGGGCTGACCCCGCCAAGCGTCACGGCGGTCGGCGTCGACGGCGGCTCCAACTCGCCGGGGACCGACACCAACGCCGACGGTGAAGTGATGCTCGACATCGAGGTGATCGGCGCGATCGCGCCGGGGGCCTCAATCGTCGTGTACTTCGCGCCGAACACCGACGCCGGGTTCATCGACGCCGTCTCGACCGCGGTCAACGACACCACCCACCGGCCGTCGGTGGTCTCGATCAGCTGGGGCGGACCCGAGGACACCTGGACGGCGCAGGCCCGCGCCCAGATGGAGCAGATCCTCACCGATGCCGGCGGGGCCGGCGTCACGGTCACGGCGGCCGCGGGCGACGGCGGCTCCACCGACGGCGTCAGCGACGGGCGCCAGCACGTCGACTTCCCGTCGTCGGCGCCGCACGCGCTCGCCTGCGGAGGCACCGCGCTGCAGGCCAGCGGCGCCCAGATCACCGGCGAGACCGTGTGGAACGACACCGGCGACGGCGCCACCGGCGGCGGGGTGAGCATCGAGTTCGCGCTGCCCAGCTACCAGAGCGGCGCCGGCGTCCCCGCGAACGTCGACACCGACCAGCCGGGGAGGGGAGTCCCCGACGTCGCCGGCGACGCCGATCCGCAGACCGGCTACACGATCCGCGTCGACGGCCGCGACCAGACGATCGGTGGGACCAGCGCGGTCGCCCCATTGTGGGCGGGGCTGATCGCGCTGCTCAACCAGTCGCTCGGAGCGCCGCTGGGGTTCGTGCAGCCCCGGCTGTACGGATCGGCCGCCGCCGCCGGGTTCCACGACATCGTCAGCGGCGACAACGGCGCCTACTCCGCCGCCGCCGGGTGGGACGCGTGCACGGGGCTCGGATCGCCGGACGGCTCGGCGCTGCTTCAGGCGCTGGCTGGCTAGGGTCCGAACACCAGCCAGCGGTTAGGTCGCCTGGATCGCGACCAGGTCATCGACCTCGGTGTCGACTCGCGACCAGCTGTCGCCGGCATCGTCGCTGCGCATCAGCGTGGCGCCCCGCAGGGCCGCCAGCAGCGTCCCGGGCCTCCCGGGCACGGTCGCCAGCGCGTAGGGCATCCGTCGCAGCGGCGCCGAGTCGCCCCAGGTGTCGATCGCGACCCAGCCGTTGCCGCGCGAGCGCCACAGGTGCGCCTGCCCGTCGCCGCCGCCATGAGCTGCGAACGGCCCGCGGCTGACCGACACATACCACAGGTCCGGGTCGCCGGGGTCGATCGCCTCCGCCCAGGCGTAGTGGCGGTCGAGCCCGTCCTCGGGCCGGCTCCAGGTGCTGCCCAGGTTTTCCGAGCGCGCGATCCCCTGGCCGGCGGCCTCGTAGAGCCGATCGGGGGCAAGCGGATGGGTCAGCAGCTGATGCGCATCGCTGTGGGCCTGCGGGTTGTGGTCAAACCACGAGGCGCCGCCGTCGTCGGAGCGCATCACGCCGCCCAGCTCGATCCCCACCACAAGCCTGCCGGGATCGGTCGGGTGCAGCGCGATCGTGCTGACGTGATGGGTCCAGGGCCGGGGTGGGAACGACCACTGCGGCTCGCTGGGGATCTCGCGCAGCGCGGGCAGCGGCTCCCAGTGGTCGCCGCCGTCCGTGGAGCGATACAGGTTGCTCGGCTCGGTCCCGGCATACACGACCGAGACCCCCGACACCTGATGCGAGGCCGACGCCGCGACCGACATCACCCGCCGGTCGGCGAGACCCTCGCCGTCGTTTCGCCAGGTCCGCCCCCCGTCGCGGCTGGCGTACACGCCGTCGTCGAATGTCCCGACGTAGATCCGCGCCGGATCGCGGGAGTCGATCGCGATCCGCTGCGCGCCGATTCCCGTGACCAGCTCGCGGGCCCGGGCGGGTCGGCCTCCGTTGAGCTCGAGGCGCACGACGTCGTCGCCGGTGACCCCGAGCACTGCGATCTTGTCTGTGCTCATCGCCTGTCTCCAGAAGTCGGTGTCCTACACCGAGAGTAGGCCCGCGCAGCGCCGGTGACCACGGGCAATTAGTCCTAGGACCGCGGGACCACAACCGCTTGCAAATCGCGGCGTGGCTACGATCGGCGCCGATGCCAGCTTCGGGTCCGCGCAGGATGCTCGCCGTGGCCCTGGCAATGGTGGCCCTGGTCGCGCTCGCCGGCGGGTGCGGCTCCGGAGGATCCCATCACCGGTCGTCGGCGAGCGCCAGCACGTCCACATCCCCGTCGACCGGACCTGGGTCCTCGGCGACCGGCCAGGCTCCGCCCAGCTCGGCCCCGGCCCGTGCGGCACACCCGAACATCGTGTTCGTGTTGACCGACGACCTGTCGCTGGACCTGCTGCCGTACATGCCGCAGGTCCAGGCGCTCGAGACGCGCGGGCTGACGTTCGACGACTACTTCGTCTCGGACTCGCTGTGCTGCCCGTCGCGAGCATCGATCTTCACCGGGGACTTTCCCCACGACACCGGCGTGTTCAACAACGTCGGGCCCCAGGGCGGGTTCGACGAGTTCTACACCCGCCACGAGCAGGACCGCAGCTTCAACGTGGCTCTGCAACGAGCGGGGTACCGGACCGCGATGATGGGCAAGTACCTCAACGGCTATCTGGAGTCGCACGAGCCGGTGGTGCCGCGCACGTACGTACCGCCCGGGTGGAACCAGTGGGATGTGGCCGGCTTCGGCTATCCCGAGTTCGACTATCCAATGAACGAGAACGGCCGGATCCATCGGTTCGGGCACCGGCCGCGGGACTACCTGACCGACGTGATCGCCCGCAAGGGCGTTGCGTTCATCAACGCGGCCGCCAGCGCGCACGAGCCGTTCTTCCTCGAGCTGGCCACGTTCGCGCCTCACCGCCCGTACACGCCCGCCCCGCGTGACCGCCACGACTTCCCCGGCCTCGGCGCGCCGCGCCCGCCGAGCTTCGACGTGCTGCCGACCAACGCGCCGCGATGGCTGGCCGGCCATCCGCCCTTGGACCGGCACAAGCTGCACGAGATCGACCGGGCATTCCGGCGGCGAGCCCAGTCGGTCCAGGCGATCGACGCGATGATCCGCAGGGTCGAGATGACGCTTGACCGGCGTGGACTCACCGGCAACACGTATTTCGTGTTCAGCTCCGACAACGGCCTGCACACCGGCGAGTATCGGCTGACGCCGGGCAAGCTGACCGCGTTCGACACCGACATCCACGTGCCGCTGGTGATCGTCGGACCCGGAGTGCCGATCGACCGCCAGACGCACGCGATGACCCAGAACATCGATCTGGCCAAGACGTTTGCCGCGATCGGGAACGCGCCGATGCCCGCCGACGACGGGCACAGCCTGTTGGGCCTGCTCCGCGGCGAGCGGCCCGTGGACTGGCGCAACGCGGCGCTGGTCGAGCACCACGGCCCCACGATCGACCCGCGCGACCCCGACCGTCAGAACCGGGCCAGCGGTGACCCGACCACGTATGAGGCGATGCGGACCGACCGCTACCTGTACGTCGAGTACATCGACGGCGAGCGCGAGTTCTACGAGCTGCGTCCCGACCCCTACGAGCTGCGCAACCTCGCCCCGAGGCTGACGCCGGGCCGGCTCGAGCAGCTGCACGACGACCTGGCGCGGCTCGAGGCCTGCCACACCGCCGACGCCTGCTGGGCGGCTGCCCACGTCGCGCCGCTCCCCGCGGGGAGGCGATGATCCGCGGCGATTTCGCGGGTCATACCGGCATGAGCAAAGTCAGATCTCACATCTCGATCTCGGTGGACGGGTTCGTCGCCGGCCCCAACCAGACGCTCGAAGAGCCCCTCGGACGGGCCGGCGAGCAGCTGCACGAGTGGGCACTCGCAACCGCCGGGTGGCGCGAGCACCACGGCCTGGAGGGAGGCGAGCGCGGCCCCGACTCAGACGTGATCGTCGAGCCGGTCGAGGTGGTGGCCTCGCCGGCCGCTACTCACATCAGGTACCGCGTCGGACGCTGACCGCTGCCCTCGACCTCCAGGAGGTTGCCGCGCGACGCAAGCCGTCGGGCAGGCGCGGCGAGAGGCGGCGTCGCAGCGGCAGCGGCCGCTGCCACCGCTTCGGGTCCAGGTCGGCTCCGCACAGCGCGCAGCCGGCCGCGTAGGGGGTGACTCGCTCTCCGCATCGTGGGCAGTAACCGGGGTGCATGCCGACAAGGATGGCGGCGCCCGCTGTGGGGGGGCTAAGCGGAGTTTTAGTGATTGCGAAGAATCCCTCGGTAGACGGCCACGGGCTCGCCTGACGCGCCCGTCGTGCGGAAGTCGAGCTTCAGGCCGATCGCCTCGGCCACCGCGATCGACGGCCGGTTGGGTGGCTGGATCCGCGCCACGACGCTGGGCGCCCCGAGCCGGTCGCGTGCCTCGTCGCGCACGGCCTGGGCGCCCTCGCGGGCAAAGCCGCGGCCATGGTCGGCGGGGTCCAGCCACCAGCCGATCTCGTACTCGTCGGCGGCCAGGCCCTCGGTCCCGTCGCCGAGGAAGTTCAGCGCGATGAATCCGACCTGGCGGCCGCTGGCCTTCTCGATCGCGGCGCGCCAGCCGAAACCGTGCCGTCGCCAGTGCTCGACGTGGCGCTCGTGCACCTGACGGGACTTCTCCGACGACCAGATCTCGCCCGGCCCGACGTAGCGGACGACCGCGGGCATCGCGCCCAGGCGCGCGAGCATCTCGGCATGGGAATCGCACCACGGCTCCAGGCGGAGCCGCGGCGTTTCGATCGCCGTCGGATTAGGCGCGGCTGGACTCCGGCGCGGGGGTCCGGGGATCGTCGGTGTCCAGTTGGCTGGCCAGACCGGCGGTCTCGGCCTCGTGGCCCTCGATCCGGATCCGCGGCAGGTGCTCGTCGAGCCAATGCGGCAGCTTCCAGGTGACCGGCCCGAGAATCTCGAGCACCGCCGGTAGCAGCACGCATCTGATCACGAGCGCGTCGAGGAACACGGCCGCGGCCAGGCCGAAGCCGAACTCCTTGACCGAGCGTTCGTCGCCCAGCATGAACGACAGGAACACGCAGATCATGATCGCCGCCGCCGCGCTGATCACCCTGCCGGTGTACGCGATCCCGTCGGCGACCGCCGCGGTCGCGTTGCGCTGACGGATCCATTCCTCGCGCACGCGCGAGATCAGGAACACCTCGTAGTCCATCGACAGGCCGAACACGACCGCGAACATCAGCACGGGTATCCAGGGTTCGACCGGCCCCTTGGTGACGCCCAGCGCGTCGGCCAGGAACCCGTCCTGGAACACGAGCACGGTCGCGCCGAGCGCGCCGCCGATGCTCAGCAGGTTCATCAGCGCCGCCTGGACGGGGATCACCAGCGAACGGAAGATCACGAACAGCAGCAGCGCCGACAGCACGACGACGAGCCCGATGAACAGCGGCAGCTTGCCCGCCAGGACCTGCGAGAAGTCGATCGAGCCGGCAGTGAACCCGCCCACAAGTGGTCGCGTCTCGAACGTGTTCTTGAACTGCGGCAACACGTCGTCGCGCAGGTGGTGGACCAGGTCGGTGGTCGCCTGCGCCTGGGGGGCGGAGGCCGGATAGGCCTGCATCACCGCGACGCGGCCCGAGGGCGAGATCCGCGGGTTGGTGACCGCGACTACGCCCGGCGTGTGCAGGACCGTGGCCCGGACCTGCGCCAGCTGCGCCCGCTCGCTCGGAGAGGTCAGCTCGGTGGCGATCGTCAGCGGGCCGTTGAAGCCCGGACCGAAGCCGTCGGACAGGAGGTTGAAGGCCTTGTAGGTGCTGGTGCTCGTGGGGTCGTTGCCGGCATCGCTGGTGTCCAGCCGCATCCCGAAGAACGGCACCAGGAACGCGAGCATCACCGCCAGCGAGACGATCGCCAGCGGCCACGGACGCCGCTGGACGGTCAGGCTCCAGCGCCGCCAGGTCGACTCGCGCGGTGCCTCGCCCTTGGCCTCGCGACGCCGGGCTCGCCGCGACGGTCGCACCACCCGGTGGCCGAACGAGGACAGCAGCGCGGGTAGCACGGTCAGCGATGCGGCGAGCACCAGCAGCACCGCCACAACCGACGCGATCGCCAGGCCGTACAGGAACGTGACGCCGGTGGCGAACATGCCCAGCAGCGCGATCACCACGGTCGCGCCGGCGAGCAGGATCGCCCGGCCCGACGTGTCCATCGCGCCGATGATCGAGCGCGATATGTCGCCGTTGCGCGCATAGTTCTCGCGGAAGCGAGTGAGGATGAACAGCGCGTAGTCGATCCCGACGCCGAGCCCGATCATGATCGCCAGCTCGGGAGCGATGTTGGACATGCTGGTCACGTGCGTGGCCAGCCCGACCAGCGCGATCCCGGTGATCAGGCCGAGGCCGGCGGTGACCAGCGGCATCCCGGCCGCGCTCAGCGATCCGAACGTCAGCAGCAGGATCACCAGCGCCGCGATCACGCCGACGGTCGTGGCCGGGCCGATGCTGAAGCCCTCGGCCTGCTCGATCACCTGTCCGCCGGCGGCGACCTGGAGGCCCGGAACCTTGATCTGGTCGATTCCGTCGAGCACGGGCTTGCCGGTGCTGTCCGGCAGCAGGTTCGCACGCTTGTCGTAGTTCACGACCGCGAACGCGGTACGACCGTCCTTGGAGATCTGGGCTCCGCCGCCGGCGGCGAACGGACTGCCCACCGACACCACATGCGGCATCCGCTCGACCTTCGCCAGCAGCGGCGCGATCCGGGCGCGGACGGCCGGGGCGGTGGCCGAGCCCTGCGAGGTGTGCCAGACGATCGTGTCGGTGTCGCCGCTCTGGGCGGGGAACTCGCTGTTGAGCAGATCGACGACGTGCTGGGACTCGGTATTGGGCAGGCTGAAATCGGTCGCGTAGTTACGTCCCACGCCGGTAGCGATCACCGTCGTGATGACCGCGATGAGTATCCAGCCCACCACAACCCAACGGCGGTGGGCGATGCACCAACGAGCCAGCCCAATCATCGTCGCGCCCCAACGTAGCAACCACGCAAGTCGGGCGCGTTAACAGCCCTTGAGGAATCGCGGATCTGTGACAAATGTCTCACTTGGTCACCTCGTGATCGGAGCCGTGCGGTGGCCGGGACGCCGAGCCGCGCCGTTGGTACTCAGACCGGCGAGCGCGACAAAGCTCATCGGTCGACCGTCGGGATCAGAGCGCCCCGCCGGGCGGTAAGGGATGATCCGCGCGTGGACCCCAACGCCGGCAAGCCTCCCGTCTCGCGCCTGCTGTCGGCCGGCGCCAAGGGTGCTGAACGGATGGCCCAGGCCACTGGCGTCGATCGGGCGCTCGACGACGCGGTCGAGGAGGCGATCGTCCGCGCGCTGCGCAACCCCGCGATCGGGCGGGCGATCGAGCGCGCGATCGCCGACCACGCCGCCACCGTCGAGCTCAGCGGCGACGACATCGCCAGGATCGTCAAGCAGGTGCTCGAGGCCGAGGCCACCGACCAGGTGTGGGCCGAGGTGCTCGCCAGCCGGCAGGTGCAGATGCTGGTCGAGCGGATCGCGGGCGCGCCCGAGCTCCGGGCCGCGATCGCGGCACAGAGCGCCGGCCTGATCACCGACATCGGGGTCCGGCTGACCAAGCTCACCGAGGCGCTCGACGACGCGATGGAGCGGGTGGTGCGCCCCAAGACCCAGGACTCGGAGGTCGACCAGGCCGGGCTGGCCACCCGGAGCGTGGCCGCCGCGATCGATATCGGGTTGCTGTTCCTTCTGTACTCGCTGGCCTCGACGTTCGTGGCGTCGGTGATCCCGTTTGCGTTCGGGAGCCAGCTGACGCTCGTGGGCGCGATCGTGCTCGGCGTGATCGCGTTCTTGGTCGCCGGCGGGATCCTGGCCGCGTTCTGGGCGCTGGCCGGGCAGACGCCGGGAATGCGGTTTCTGTCGATCCGGCTCGTTCACGAGGGATCGACCGACATCAGCGCGCGAACGGCAACCCGGCGCGTCGGCGCGCTGGTGCTGAGCATCATCCCGCTCGGCCTGGGGTGGTTTGCGATCACGCGCGACCCGCAGCGGCGCGCGTGGCACGACCGGCTGACCGGGACCGAGGTCGTCTATGAATCGGTCGACCGGCGGGCCCCGTACTCGGGCACCGATCCCGCCTCGACTGAGGGACGCCGGGCAAGCTCACGCGCGCGCTCGGACGCCGACCCCGCATAACCTGAGAGACGCGCACCCAGCCGGGCTCAACTCGTGCGCCCGCAGACATGTTCGACTCGCTGGCAAACTCGGTAAGCGGTTCCGCCTGGACCTATCTGCTGATCGTGGGAATCTGCGCCGGGGACGCGTTGCTGCCGCTGCTCCCGAGCGAGACCGTGGTGTTGACGGCGGCCGTGCTGGCCTCCCGTGGCCGCCTCAATATCGGCCTGGTCGCACTCAGCGCGGCGGTCGGGGCGCTGCTGGGCGACAACTCCGCCTACTGGCTGGGTCGCAGCGGCCTGCGCCGGCTGACCGACCGGCTGCTGGGGTCCGAGAAGAACCAGAAGCGGATCGAGTGGGCGCGAGGCCAGCTGCAGGGACCGAGGCGGCTGGATCATCATCGTCGCCCGCTTCATCCCTGGTGGACGCACCGCGACCACCTACGTCGCGGGTACGCTCGAGATGCCATGGAGGACGCGGTTTCTCCCGTTCGACACGGTCGCGGCCGTGGCCTGGGCCCTGTTCTCGTCAGCCCTCGGTTACTTCGGCGGCGCGGCGTTCGAACGCAACCTGTGGGTGCCGGTGTTGATCGCCACCGGTGTCAGCATTCTGGTCGCCGCCGGCGGCGAGCTGTTCCGGCGCAAAGTGCTCGACCGCGGCCGGCGGTGAGGCGCACGAATTCGCCGCTTCGGTGAGCTCGCGACAGTAATCGTCAACGGTCAGTTTTTTAGGCCCAGTCAGCCTTGTGACGTTTGACGGTTCGGACTTGACAGCTTCCCGACGGCGGTACTAGACACGTTGTGTCCACAATCTTGTCGTACGTGAGTGAGAAGGGTTGGTGATCCACGCCGCTTCGATCAAGATCTTCGGCGCCACGCTGACGCCGTTCAAGGGCGCGCCTACTGGTCGCCTGTGGCCGAGCGCAAGCGCGAGACCGTGAACAACTGGATCAAGAACAGCGGTGAGTTCGACGGGGGGATCGACTTCGCGGCCGCCACCGCGGACCCGAACCACCCGCAGATGTTCAACCCGGCGTTCGACAGCGGCGATCACCTGCACCCGAACGACGCGGGGTACCAGGCGATGGCCAACGCGATCAACCTGAGCATGCTGCGCTAGACCCGTGCTCAGCGAGGGCAGCGCGCCGGCGACGGCGTCGTCGCCGTCAACCGCCACAATCTCGCGGCGTCGATGCCGCCGCTGCCCTCGCCGAGCACCCTCACCGCCGCCGCCGCGCGACGGATCGCGCTGGCCGCTCAGGGGTTTGACCGCCCGCGCCCCTCTCGGCCGCCCAGCGTCAACCAGATCGCGAGCCTGGTCGGCCGCCTCGGCGTGCTCCAACTCGACTCGGTCAACGTGTTCCTGCGCGCCCATTACATGCCGGTGTTCTCGCGGTTGGGCCCGTACGACCGCGAGCGCCTGGATCGGATCGCCGGGCACGGCACCGGGCGGCTCGACCGCCGACTGTTCGAGTACTGGGCGCACGAGGCGTCGCTGCTCCCGCTCGAGCGCCAGCCGCTGTTGCGCTGGCGGATGGCCGACGTCGACCGGGAGGCGTGGGGCTCGATCTCGCGCATCGCCCGCGAGCAGCCCGAGCTGGTCGCCGAGACGCTCGCGCTGGTCGCGCAGCAGGGGCCGATCCGCGCCCGCGACACCGGGGCGGTGCGCCCACCGCCCCGGCCCGGGCACATGTGGAACTGGCACGAGGGCAAGGTCGCACTCGAGCACCTGTTCTTCACCGGTCGGGTGTCCGCCGCACGGCGGGTCAACTTCGAGCGGCTATATGACATCACCGAGCGGGTCGTGCCCGCCGAGGTCCTCGACCTGCCCACGCCCGCGCCGGAGGATGCCCAGCGCGAGCTGGTGCGATGCGCCGCCCGCGCGCTGGGCGTGGCGACCGAGCCCGACCTCGGCGACTACTACCGGCTTCCGCGCGCGGACTCCAAGGCGCGCGTCGCCGAGCTCGTGACCGCCGGCGAGCTGATCCCGGCCGAGGTCAAGGGCTGGGGGGTCCCGGCGTACCTGCACCCCGAGGCGCGCCGGCCCCGCAAGCTCCGCGCCCGCGCGCTGCTGTCGCCGTTTGACTCGCTGATCTGGTTCCGGCAGCGCACCGAGCGACTGTTCGGCTTCCGCTACCGAATCGAGATCTACACGCCCGCGGCCAAACGCGTGCACGGCTACTACGTGCTGCCGTTCCTGCTCGGCGACGCGCTGGTCGCCCGGGTCGACCTGAAATCCGATCGGCAGCGTGGCGCCCTGCTCGTCCAGGGAGCGTTCGCCGAGCCCGACGTCGACCGCGCCGAGGTCGCCGCCGAGCTGGCCGACGAGCTGGCGCTGGTGGCGGACTGGCTGGGCCTGGGAGCGGTCTCGGTCGCCGCCCGCGGCGATCTCTCCGGCGAACTGGCGGCGGCGGTGGGATCGGCCAGGACCTGAACGACCTGTAGAGCTTTTCCTTAAATCGATGTTCGGGTACTCTGAAGTGAGCGCCTGCCCCGCGGCGCGACCGCCGTGAACGGATATTTTGATGACAGCTCGATCCTCCGCCGCATTCATCGCGAGCGCGCGGTGGCGTTGTCGGGGCCGAGGGCGCTGCTGATGCAGGCGGCACACCCGCTGGCGGTGTCCGGGTTGCTCGCGCATTCGACCGCGCTCGAGGAGCCCTACGAGCGTCTGGCCCGGACGTCGGAGGCGCTGAGCGCGATCGGGTTCGGCAGCCGGGCCGAGGCCGACGAGGTTGGCCGCAACGTGCGCGCGATGCACAGCCGCGTCCGCGGCCGCCTGCCCGAGGCGGTAGGCCCATACCCCGCTCGGACGCCCTACCGAGCGGATGACCCCGAACTGCTGCTATGGGTCCTGTTCACGTTGGTGGACTCCGCGCTGGTCGTGTACCGCAAGTACGTGGCTTCGCTGTCGCGCGCGGAGGAGGCGGCCTACTGGGAGGACTACAAGGTGATCGGCCGGCTGTTCGGGTTGCGCGATCAGGATATGCCCGGCACGGTCGCCGACCTCGACGACTACCGGGCAGAGATGCTCGGCGGGGACCGGCTGTTCGTGACCGACTGGGCCCGCCGTCAGGCTCGGCGGATCGTGCTCGAGCCGCCGGTGCCCTGGAAGGCCCGGCCGCTGCTCGAGACCGTCAACTTCGTCACGATCGCGCTGCTTCCCGACTCGATCCGCTGCCAGTACGAGTTCGCGCCGATGCCGCCGGCGTTCGTCCGCAAGGCGCTGGTCGCCGGGGGCGCCGAATATGTCAAGCGGGGCGTGCTGCCGTTCCTGCCCGAGCGGTTGCGGCTGGTTCCGCACGCTCGCGCCGCCTGAGCTCGACCGCGAGCAGCGGGCATGGCGACCCGCGGTTAGGATCGCTCGATGACAGCGGTGCTGCTGGCGGGGATGGCCGTGCTGATCTTGGTCAACGCGTTCTTCGTGTCCGCCGAGTTCGCGCTCATCCGGGCGCGCCGATCGCGGCTCGAGCAGATCGCCGACGACGACGCCAAGGCCCAGCTGGCGCTGCGTGAGATGGACGAGCTCACCGAGTACCTGTCGGCCTGCCAGCTGGGCGTCACGCTGGCCTCGATCGGGATCGGCTTCCTCGGTGAGCCGGCCGTCTCGGACCTGATCCATCCCTGGATCGGCGGCGCGCTGTCGCACGGCGTGGCGCTGGCGATCAGCCTGGTCGTCGCCTACGTGCTGACCACCTCCCTGCACATCACGATCGGCGAGCAGGTCCCGAAGATCTACGCGATCTCCCGGGCCGAGTCGATCTCGCGGTTCGTGGCCCGTCCGCTGCACTGGTTCACGATCGCGTTTCACCCGTTCGTGGTTGTCCTCAACGGCGCCTCCAACGCGATCCTGCGAATGCTCCGGGTCGACCCGGCGGCGGCGCTCGAGGAGGGAGGCACGCAGGAGGACCTGAAGCTGTTGATCGCCCAGTCGCTCGAGGGCGGCCATCTCGAGCCCGAGGAGGCGCTGATGCTGTCGGGGGTGTTCACCCTGCACGAGCAGCAGGCCCGGCAGGTGATGACCCCGACGCCGAGCGTCGTCACCGTCGACATCTCCGACGACGCCGGCACCGCCTCGCAGCGCTGCATCGAATCCGGCCACACGCGCCTGCCGGTCACCGAGGACTCCAGCCCGGACCACATCCGCGGCGTGATCCACGCCAACTCGCTGCTGGAGCTGATCGTCGCCGACGGTCCCGGAGCGGGGATCGAGCGAGCGGTGCGCGACGCGCTGGTGGTGCCGGAGACCAAGCCGCTCGACGACCTGCTGGCCGAGCTGCGCCGGACGCGGAACTCGATCGCGGTGGTGATCGACGAGTACGGGCGGACCGCCGGGATTGTCGCCGTAGAGGACATCGTCGAGGAGATCGTGGGCGAGATCGCCGACGAGACCGACCCGTCGGGCGGGCCGGTTCGTGAGATCGGCGACGGCGAATGGCTGGTGCGGGGCGAGGTCGGGCTCGGCGACCTCCCCGACTACGGGATCGATCTGAAAACCCCCAGCGCCAGCTTCAACTCGGTCGCGGGCCTGGTGTTCGACGCGCTCGGCCACCTGCCCAGGACCGGCGACGAGGTCACGATCGACGGTTACGCGATCACGGTCGAGGCGGTCCACGCAAATCGGATCGACCTAGTGCGCGTGAAGCGATCCGCGATGATGGAGTGAGCCATGGCCCGACCGTCCGCTCCGCTGCCCGAATCCGCGTCGGTGGTGATCATCGGCGGTGGCGTGATCGGCTGCAGCGCGGCGTTTCATCTCGCCGAGGCCGGCGTCGACGTGCTGCTGCTCGAGCGCGACCAGCTTGGCAGTGGCTCGACCTCTCGCGCGGCCGGTGGCATCCGCGCCCAGTTCTCCGACCCGCTGAACATCCAGATCGCGCAGCGCAGTCTGGCGGCTTTCCGCGAGTTCTCGCGTCGCCCCGGCTGGGAGATCGACCTCAAACAGGTCGGCTACCTGTTCGTGCTCAGCCGCGACGCCGACGTCGCGGCATTCGAGGACCACGTCGCGCTGCAGAACGAGTACGGGGTCCCGTCACGGATGCTGAGCGCCGAGCGGACGCGGGAGCTCTGCCCGCTGCTCGCGGGCGATGACATCGTCGCCGGGGCGTTCTCTCCCGACGACGGACACGTGACCCCCGAAGCCGTCGTCCAGGGCTACGCGTTCGCCGCGCGGGCGCTCGGGGCTCAGCTGCGGGTCGGTTGCGAGGCGACGGGGGTTCGCGTCGCCGGCGGGGAGGTCTCCGAGGTCGTGACCAGCCACGGCTCGGTCGCGACCGGGACCGTGATCTGCGCAGCCGGCGCCTGGTCGCGGCAGTGCGGCGCAATGGCCGGCGTCGAGCTGCCGGTCACCCCGCTGCGCCGTCAGGTGCTGTTCACCGAGCCGATCCGCGAGCTGCCGGCGCAGCTGCCGTTCACGATCGACTTCACGACGAGTTTCTACTTCCACCGCGAGGGCCCGGGATTGCTGATGGGGATGTCCGATCCCGACGAACGCCCGGGGTTCTCGCTCCAGACGACCGACGACTGGGTCCCGGGGCTGCTGGAGATCGCCTCCCGGCGGGCGCCGCGGATCGCCGAGACCGGGATCAAGGGTGGCTGGGCGGGCCTGTACGAGGTCAGCCCGGACCACAACGCGATCATCGGCGAAGCGCCCGCGCCGTCGCGGTTCATCTATGCCACCGGGTTCTCCGGTCATGGGTTCCTGCAGGGACCGGCGGTGGGGGAGATCGTTCGCGATCTGGTGCTGGAGCGCCCGCCGTTCGTGGACATCGCGCCGCTGGGCGTCGAGCGCTTCACTGAGGCGATGCTCCGCCCGGAGTTCAACATCGTCTAGGCAACCGGGAGCGACCTGCGTATGACATCAGCCGCCACATCCGAGTACCTGGCCGTGACCCCCACCGACGAGCTCCGCGAACGAGCGCGCGCGGCGCTGAAGCGGTGCGGTGTCGCGCTCGACGCGGGCGCAGGCGGGGCCGCGACGGCGACCGCTCGCACTCCGATCACCGGCGAGGACCTGTTCGCGGTGCCCGGCGCCACCGCCGAGGATGTCGACAGGGCCGTCGAGCGGGCGGCGGCGGCGTTCGAGCAATGGCGCACTGTTCCCGGCCCGGCGCGCGGAGCCGTGGTCAAGCGCCTGGGCGAGCTGCTGACCGAGCGCAAGGCCGACCTCGGCGAGCTGGTGTCGATCGAGGCGGGGAAGATCGTCTCGGAGGCGCTCGGCGAGGTCCAGGAGATGATCGACATCTGCGACTTCGCGGTCGGCCTGTCGCGGCAGCTCGACGGGCGCACGATGGCGTCTGAGCGCCCGATGCACCGGCTGATGGAGACCTGGCATCCACTGGGAGTCGTCGGGGTGGTCACCGCGTTCAACTTCCCGGTCGCGGTGTGGTCGTGGAACGCCGCGGTCGCGCTGGTGTGTGGCGACACGGTCGTGTGGAAGCCGTCTGAGACCACACCGTTGACCGCCCTGGCCTGCACGGCGCTGCTCGACCGCGCGGCGGCCGACTGCGACGCCCCCGCCAACCTCAACCAGGTGGTGGTCGCGGGTGCCGACGGAGGCGAGGCGCTGATCGACAACCCCGACGTGGCGCTGGTCAGCGCGACCGGCTCGGAGCGGATGGGGCGCGCGGTGGCGCCGCGCGTGGCCGCGCGGATGGGCCGGGCATTGCTCGAGCTCGGCGGTAATAACGCTGCGATCGTGGCGCCGTCGGCCGACCTCGAGCTGGCCGGCCGTGGGATCGTGTTCGCCGCCGCCGGCACTGCGGGGCAGCGCTGCACGACGATGCGCCGCGTGATCGTCCACGAGGACGTGGCCGGCGGGCTGTTGGGGAAGCTGACTGATGTGTTCGGGCGGCTGCCGGTCGGTGACCCGCTGGCGGACGGAACGCTGGTCGGCCCGCTGATCAGCGCCCGCGCGTATGAAGCGATGGCCGGCGCGCTCGAGCAGGCCCAGGCCGACGGCGGTGAGCTGCTGGTCGGCGGCGGCCGGCGCCCAGCGGCGGGATATCCCGATGCGTTCTACGCCGAGCCCGCGATCGTCCGGATGCCGGCCCAGACCGAGCTCGTGGCCCGCGAGACGTTCGCCCCGATCCTGTACGTGATGACCTACCACGGGCTCGACGATGCGATCGCGATCCACAACGCGGTCCCGCAGGGTCTGTCGTCGAGCATCTTCACCAGTGACCAGCGCGAGGCCGAGCGGTTCATGGCCGCCGACGGATCCGATTGTGGGATCGTCAACGTCAACATCGGCACCTCCGGCGCGGAGATCGGCGGGGCGTTCGGCGGCGAGAAGTCCACCGGCGGTGGGCGCGAGTCGGGCTCCGACGCCTGGAAGGCGTACATGCGCCGGGCGACTAACACGATCAACTACTCCGACGAGCTGCCGCTGGCCCAGGGCGTGAACTTCGGGTGAGCTCCGGCGCGGCGACCCGGCGGGTCCTGGTCACCGGGTCCAGCGACGGCCTCGGGCTGATGGCCGGACGGCTGCTGGCAGATCAGGGCCATGCGGTAACGCTGCACGCGCGTAACGACCGTCGCGCCCAGGACGCGCGCGCCGCCCTGCCCGGGGCCGAGGCGGTGGTGGTCGGCGATCTGTCGAGCATCGCCGAGACCCGCGACGTCGCCGGGCAGGCCGCGGCCACCGGCCGGTTCGACGCCGTGATCCACAACGCCGGCGTCGGCTATCGCGAGCCACGACGGATCGAGACCGCCGACGGCCTGGCCCACGTGTTCGCGATCAACGTGCTGGCGCCCTACCTGCTCACGGCGCTGGTGCCCGCGCCCGACCGGCTCGTGTATCTGAGCTCGGGCATGCACTTCGGGGGCGATCCCGACCTGACCGACCTGCAGTGGGAGCGACGCCGCTGGAACGGCGCGCAGGCGTATTCGGACTCCAAGCTGTGGGACACGACGCTGGCTTTCGCGGTCGCCCGGCGCTGGCCGGGCGTTCGCTCCAACGCGGTGGAGCCGGGGTGGGTGGCGACGAAGATGGGCGGGGCCGGTGCGCCGGACGATCTCGAGGCCGGGGCGGTCACGCAGTCGTGGCTGGCCGTCAGCGACGATCCCGACGCGCTCGTGACCGGCCGCTACCTCTACCACCAGCGCGAGCGCGAGCCCAGCCCCGACACCCGCGGCGAGAAGCTCCAGGAGGGGCTGCTCGAACGGTGCGCCGCGATCACTGGGGTCCAGCTACCGTGACCGGCCATGCGCGTTGATGTCGACGGGGTCGGGATCGAATACGAGGTGACCGGCGAGGGCCGCGCGGTGGTGCTGGTCCATGGATTCCCGGATTCGGGACGGCTGTGGCGCGAGCAGGTCCCGGCGCTGGCCGAGGCCGGCTTCCGCGTGATCGTTCCCGACATGCGCGGCTACGGCGCGTCCGACAAGCCCGAGGCCGTGGACGCCTACGCCATGCACCTGCTCGTCGGCGACGTGTTGGCGGTGATGAGCGACGCCGGCGCCGAGCGTGCCCACGTGGTCGGGCACGACTGGGGTGGGGCGGTCGCGTGGGCGCTGACGACGGTCGCCGGTCATCGCGTCGACCAGCTGGTTGCGTTGTCGGTCGGACATCCCGCGGCGTTTCGCTCGGGCAACCTCGAGCAGTTCCAGCGCTCCTGGTACATGCTGCTGTTCCAATTCGAGGGCGTGGCCGAGCAATGGCTGTCGGGCGACGGCTGGTCGAACTTCCGCCGGTGGTCGGCGCACCCCGACGCCGACCGGGTGGTCGCCGAGCTCGAGGCGACCGGGGCGCTGACGCCAGGGCTCAACTACTACCGAGCCAACCTCCCGCCGGAGTCATGGCTCCAGACCGGCCTGCAGCTGCCGCCGATCCAGGTCCCGACGATGGGCGTGTGGAGCTCGGGCGACTTCGCCCTGACCGAGGCGCAGATGACCGATTCAGCTGAGCAGGTGGCCGGATCCTGGCGCTACGAGCGGATCGACGGAGCCGGCCATTGGATGCAGCTCGAGGCCGCGGCTGAGCTCAACCGGCTGCTACTCGACTTCCTGCCCGCCTGAGGAACGGCTCGACCACTCTCCCAACCGCCTCGGGATTGTCGGCGAACGGCCAGTGGCCGCTGTCGGGGAGGATCTCGACCTCAGCGCTGGGGAACGCCTCGCGCTGACGGTGGGCCAGCGCGACCGGGAGGTACGGGTCGTGCGCGCCCCAGATCACCATCGCCGGGCGGTCAAGCGGCCTGAGCGCGTCCGCATGGCGTCGGCCCATGGCCGCGGGATCGTCGGTCGCGCGATACAGGCGCAGGATCGCTCGGCTCGTGCCTGCGTCGGAGTCGTTGTACATGCGGTCGACGAAGGCGCGGGGAAGGCCGCGCGGGTTGCCGTGCTTGAGCGCGGTATGAAACCCGGCGCGAGACGTGCTCGCCTGGAACGCCTCGCCGGCCATCGGCGTGCGCCAGATCCGCGCGAGGTAGTGCCACCGGTAGTCGAGCAGCACCCCGGTGTCGATCAGCACGACGCTTTCCAGGCGTTCGGGGTCGCGCGTCGCCCACTCCAGGCCCCACGGTCCGCCGAAGTCGTGGAGCACCAGGTGCGCTCGCTCCACACCCAGGTGGTCGAGCGTCAGCTCGAGGAACCGCGCGTAGCCCTCGACCGTGTAGTCGAACGTGCTGGGCTTGTCGGCCCGTCCGAATCCGGGCAGGTCGAATGCGACGGCTCGGGCGAACGGCGACACGCGGCTGAGCAGGTCGTCCCAGTCGCGCCGCGAGCCGGGGTTGCCGTGGACGAACACGATCGCCTCCGAGGCGCTCGCGTCGCCGGTGCTCGAGACCGGGATCGAGAGCCCGTCGACCGTGATCCGCTCACCGGCCACGCCCGCTGGGAGCGGCGGTCCGTCGGCGTGCGCGCCGGTCAGCGGCTCGACGTCGGTCGACTTGCGGCCGGAGAGCTTGACCGCGACCGCGCGGCGCATCAGCCTGGCGAACTCCCGGTCGGTCGGCGCGATCGACCGCGATCCGAACGCCCAGAAGTCCTGTGCGCAGCGGGTGTCGGCGGCGGCGCTGGAGAACAGCAACCGCTCGATCGGGCTAAACGGTCGCCCGCTGGCGTAGTCAGAGGTCATCAGGAAGTGGCCCATCAGCCGGCTGCGGTGCTTCTTTCGGTAGCGCTGCAGCGCCGCGTCGACCTCTGGGTCGGGCGCCTGGCGGCTGAGCGGCCGCGCCAGCTCGTCGGCGAGCCATTCGCCGGACTGCAGCGCGAATCCGCAGCCCACGCCCCACAGAGGGTCGGCGGCCATTGCCGCATCGCCAACGAAGGCGAGCCCGGGCCGGCTCGCCCGGCGCGTCGTGTTGGGCATCTCGAGCTTGCCGATCAGTTTCGAGATCCGCTCGCCCTTGGCCACATCCGGCGCACCCGGGAGGCCCTGGAAGTAGCCCTCGAAGTTCTCCTCGAGGTGGCGCTTGAACCAGGGCGCGCGGTCCTTGCTGAGGAACGCCGCCATTAGCGTGAGGCCGTCGTCCTGGACGAATGCGTAGGCCACGTCCGGGTCCAGCAGCCACATCAGCGACCTGTCCCCGGTGGATAGCGGGAGGTCACGGTAGTAGGCGAAGTAGGCAAACCGCCCGTGGCGCATCGTCCGCGTCTTGGAACCCGAGATCCGAGCGACGGTTGAGTCGCGCCCGTCGGCAGCGACCACCACCCGGGCTTGCAGGTCACGCTGATTACGATCGCGGTCGGCCACCCGGACTCCGGTCGGACGGCCGTTGTCCCCGAGCAACGCCGTCACGGTCTGACCCAACATCAGCTCGACGCCGGTGGTCTGTTCGGCCAGTTCGCGCAGCATCGGGTCGAGCTTCTCGCGGCGGATGTCGTAGCCGTAGCGGGGGTAGCGGTAGTCGTCGGCCAGGTCAGGCCGGATCCAGCCGTAGCGCGTCCAGACCTGCACGCTGTTGCGGACTCCACCCGCGGCCTCGATCCGCTCGGCCAGGCCGAGCCGCTCGATCGTCGGCGTCGCGCTCGCTTGGATGTAGTGCGTGCACACGGTCTTGTAGGCCGCCGGGTCGGGTCGCTGCTCGAGCAGCGCGACCTTCGCCCCCGCGCGGCCGAGCAACGCCGCGGCCGTGCAGCCGGCGACGCTCGCGCCGACCACGGCGACGTCGTACTCGCTGGAAGTTGACATGAGACCCCCTTGTTGCCACCGGTCCGACCGGCCAAGCATGACGCACCTTTTTCAGGCGCGCAAGGCGCTCGTGATCAAGATCACGTAAGCGTCTGCGCCGGGGTGGCGTTGACGCAGCGGGACTGGTCCTTGACCCTGAGTGGGCCCAGGAACACGCGGCACCTGCGCCCATCGAGCTGGACTCGGGCGCGGCGGACCTGGTGGCCGAAATCGAAGTAGGAGGCGTTGAGCGCCGACAGGCACTGCGGTGTGCTTGCCACCGGGCGCGCGGCCATCAGCGAGTCGGGATCGAGCGAGTGCCCGGGGTCGTCCGGATTCGAAGTGGCGAAGTAGTCGGACCCCAGGACCTCGTGGCCCCACTCATGGGCGACGGTCTGGCAGAGGTTGAAGAAGCCGCCGGGGTACTGGGCGGCATTGGCGACCAGCGCTGCCTGCAGATCGATCCGGCACGGGTCGACTTCGGCCTGGCCCGAGATCGGCCGGTCGAGCTTGACCACGGCGATCGCCGGCTGACCGCAGCGCGGGGTCCAGCCGGCCCAGAACTGCCGGGCCGCGCTGACCGACCGCAGCAGGGCCGCGTCGCGCGTGATCGGCCGCTTCGGGCGGTGGCCGTCCTTCGCCTGCGCCGCCGAGCAGACGACGAGACTCGCGATCAGGGCCGCGATCGCTGCGGGCCGCATCCGCTGAGGACATCAGCGGCACACCCCGGCCGTGTGGCGCGAGTGCGAAATCGTGGGGCCTTGGCGCTTCAGGCGCTCGGTTTCGCGCCGTTCAGACCGTCGGCGGCGGCGTCGCCGGCTCCCGGATGTCCTTCAGCGCGAAGTACAGCACGGAGGCGCTCAGCGCCGTGATCGGGGCGATCGCCGCGTTGACGCCCCACTGCACCAGCGCGCGACCGCCGGACCCCAGCGGAGAGGCGATGATCCCGACCACCAGGCTCGCGGCCACGACGGCGATGTAGACGAGCACGATCACGCCGAACACGTTCCAGCCGTTGCCCCTGACCAGATCCCGACTGCGGCCGAATCCACGCAGCACCCCGGGCCGCTCGAGCACCGTGACCGGCGCGACCACCGACCAGATCGTCATCAGGATCAGCCCCGGGACGATCAGCAGCACGAACCCGATCGCGACTCCGATCCCGAAGATCAGCGACACCAGCAGCAGCGGGCCGAGCACCGGGGTCACGCTCTCGATCAGGTCGCCGACCGAGCTGTCGCGTCGGCCGTCCTGGATGTCCTTGACGAGCTGGACCACGAAGCCCTGGTAGACGGTGCTGAGGATCCAGAACACGACCGTGCTCAAAAACCGGATCGCGCCCGACAGGACCCAGGCCACCAGGAACTCGACGGCGAACAGAACCAGCGCGGTGCCGATCAGGATGCCGGCGTACTGGCGGTAGATCTCCCAGACACGCTCGACGACCCACCCGGGGCTGATCTGTTGCACCCGCATTCGCGGGCCAGTATGGCCCACCGCGGTTAGGGATCGGTAAGCCCCGACCGCCTGGTGAATTTCTTGCACCGCCGTCTGCTCGCACGTGTAGGGTGCCGCTGGCGATGCGTGGCGGTCGTATCGAGCGGGGAGGCCTGATCAGGATTGCGGTCCTGCTGCTGGTGTGCGCGCTCGCGCTGCTCGTGTCCGCCGGCTCGGCGTTCGCGAAGAAGCGGGTGAGCGACCCCGACGGCCCGTCGGGCTACTACGTGACGTTCGTGGGGCTGTCGTGCCCGGACTACACCGACATCTTCGCCAACAAGGCCCGCAACGACATCATGGAGAGCCTGAAGGACCTCGGGCCCGACTCGCAGTACCTGAACACCGACGCGCTGATCAATCCGGACTTCGAGAGCCAGTCGCCACAGGACAAGTGCTCGCCGATCACGGGCTGGAACTTCAAGCTCGGCACCGGGATCCAGAGCAACGCTGACATCGGGGTATGGGGGTCGATGTCGAAGGTCACCGATCCGTTCGACACGAGCATCACCACGCTGAACTCGACGCCCCTGCTGAACGAGAACGCCCAGCCGGTCGGCAACAAGACGCTCGGTGGCGCGACCACGATTCAGCTCACCAACGCCGAGCGGGACCAGGCCAGCAGGGAGAGTTCGCTGTGGGCCCAGGGCGGGGTCCCCGGCGACCCGGTGCTGGTCAACAAGTTCCCCGGTCCCGAGTACGGGTTCGGCGCGCTCCGCTGCGCGACCGATGACCTCAACGGCGACAACGTCGAGTACATCTATTTCCCGGCCGGCGTCCAGCACGTGTTCTGCTACGGGATCTACGTCAAGCCGCCGCCGACCTCGGGCCTGATCACGATCCAGAAGCGGGTTGTCGGCGAGCCGGCGGACACGCTCCCGGCGTTCCCGTTCAACGGCGACCTCTCGTTCGACCCCAACGGCTTCAATCTGAGCGACGGCGGATCGCAGGACTTCTACCGCGCCGGCCAGGAGCTCCAGGGCCAGCCGGTCACGTGGACGGTCACCGAGGGCGCGGTCACCGACTACTCGTTGACGTCCGTCGACTGTACGTCGGTCGACGTCAACGGCGATCCGGGGAAGAGCACGGTCGACGTTGACGGGAGCACGGCGCATATCCACCTGGTCGCGACCGAGCATGTGACCTGCGTGTTCACGAATACCTTCCAGGAGCCGCCGGGCGGCCTTCTGATTCAGAAGGTCACGCGGGGCGGCGTCGGTTCGTTTGACTACACGGTCACGCCGACCTCCGGCGGCGACGTGCATCACGTGACCGCGACCACCACCGACCCCGGGGTGCCCGCGGCCGCCGAGCCGTCGCTGGACTCACTGCCGCCGGGCACGTACAAGATCCGCGAGCGGGTCCCCGACTCCGAGTCCGGGCACTGGAAGCGGGTGTCGGTGGTCTGCAGCGACGAAGGTGGGCGGCACGCGCTGCGTCGGACAACCACGGTCAGGGTCACCAGCGGGCAGGCGACCGTATGCACGTTCTATAACCGGTTCATCCCGGCGGGCTCGATCTCGATCTCGAAGATCAGCGAGGGGGCCACCGGCACGTTCAACTTCCTCACGTCCCTGCGCAACGCCGACGCCGGCGCTCAGTACCACCAGTCGGCCACCACGAAGGCACAGGGTGTCGCGGCCCAGGCGACGCCCGACACGCCCCTGGACTCCACCGACCATCTCAAGCTCAGTCGCTACCTGATCGCCGAGCAGCTTCCGCTCGCCCACCCTGGAGACGCCTGGGCCGTGGCGTCGGTGTACTGCAACGGGGTGGCGCAGCCATTCACCTCCGGAGTCGTCGAGGTCCATCTCACCCGTCGTGAGCCGGACGTGCACTGCACCTACGTCGACACCTTCACGCCGAAGCCGACGCCGCCCCCTGAGCCGCCGCCCCCGACCCCGGTTCCACCGAATCCGCCCCAGCCGCCCAAGCCGCCGGCTCCGCCCCCCGAGCCCGACGTCAACCCGATCTACACCAACGCCGACCTGTCGATCACCAAGCACGCGCTGAGCCGCTCGACGACCGTCGGGCAGGCGGTGACCTACCGGGTGGTCGTGCGCAACCACGGCCCGGCGGCTGCGCAGCAGGTGTATGTCGCCGAGCAGACCAGGGTGATCCCGGCCACGATCGTGTCGATCCACACCACTAAGGGGACCTGCAAGTTCAGCCCACGGCCGACCTGCTCGCTGGGGAACCTGAAGAAGGGCGAGCGGGTGGTGATCACGGCCCGCGTGATTCCGCACCGCGTGTCGCGAGGGTTCGTCAACCACGTGGCCGTGGGGAGCGCGACGGACGACTCGAACCTCGCCAACAATGTCGCTCAGGCGACGCTCAGGGTCACGGCGGCGCCGAAGCCGCCCAAGCCTCCGGTCCCGCCGGTCACCGGCTGATCGCCCACCGCGGCTCTACGATCAGCGCGTGCCGTCGCCATGGCCGCAGAGCCCGCCGACGTCCGCGCACCGGGCGGCCTACGCCGACGCCGAGCGCCGGCCATTCTGGTGGGACACGCTCACCTCGCGTGACGCCCACGAGCCGTTGGCGAGCACGATCGACGCCGACCTGTGCATCGTCGGCGGCGGCTTCACCGGGCTGTGGGCGGCGCTGTACGCCAAACAGCTCGATCCGGGGCGCGACGTGGTCGTGCTCGAGGCGACCCGCTGCGGTCACGGTGCCAGCGGGCGCAACGGTGGATTCCTCCAGGCATCGCTGACGCACGGGATCGCCAACGGCGAGACGCGGTTCCCCGATGAGCTCGAGACGCTCGAGCGGCTGGGACTCGAGAGCTTCGACGAGCTCGCTGAAGACCTCGACCGCTACGGGATCGACGCCGAGTACGAGGTCACCGGGGACCTGCTGGTGGCGCTCGAGCCCCACGAGCTCGCGGAGCTGCACTCAGACGCGGCGCTGTTTGCACGCTTCGGGCAGAACGCCGAGGTGCTCGACCGAGAGCAGGCCCGCGCCCGGTTGAACTCGCCGCTGGTGCTCGGCGGCCTGTTCGTATCCACCGGCGCCGCGCTGGTGAACCCGTCGAAGCTGTGCGACGGACTGCGGGCGGCCGCCGACCATGCCGGCGTACGCATCTGTGAGTACAGCCCGGTGCGGAGGCTGCAGAAGACCGCCGGCGGGGTGTCGGTGGCGACGGACGGCGGCGTCGTCGCAGCGGGGCGAGCGCTGCTGGCCACCAGCGCGTATCCGCCGCTGTTGCCGGCGATCGGACGCTACGTGGCGCCGGTGTACGACTACGCGCTCGTCACCGAGCCGCTGGATCGCTCCCGCCGCGAGTCGATCGGCTGGCGCGGCCGCGAGGGCATCGGGGACATGAGCAACCAGTTCCACTACTACCGGCTGACCGCCGACGACCGGATTCTGTGGGGCGGCTACGAGGCCGTGTATCGCCACGGAGGACCGGTAGGGCCGGAGCTCGACGACCACGACCCGACGTTCGCGCGGCTCTCGCAACACTTCTTCACTCAGTTCCCCCAGCTCGAGGGGCTTCGGTTCAGCCATCGCTGGGGCGGCGCGATCGACACCTGCAGCCGGTTCTCGGTGTTCTTCGGGCGTGCGCTCGAGGGACGGGTTGTGTATGCGTTGGGCTACACCGGCCTGGGAGTGGGGGCGAGCCGGTTCGGCGGCCGCGTGGCGGTCGACCTGCTCGACGGACACGCCACCGAGGCGACCGCGCTGTCGATGGTGCGCCGCCGGCCGCTGCCGTTCCCGCCCGAGCCGCTGCGCAGCGCGGTCATCCAACTGACGCGCAACCGGCTGGCGGCCGCCGATCGTCACCAGGGCCGCCGTGGATTGTGGCTGCGCACCCTGGACCGGCTGGGGCTCGGGTTCGACAGCTGACCGGCCGCGATGATTTCTCGCCGTCCGGGCGGTCGGGACCCGTATGAGAGATCTGATCGTCACCGAGAACATCACGCTCGACGGCGTGATCGATGCCTCCGAAGGGTGGTTCGCGCCCAGCGGCGGCGACGGCGAGGCCGCCGACATGTCTGACGTCCAGCAGGTGATCACCGACCAGAGCCAGGCCGCCGACGCGTTCCTGGTCGGACGGGTCACGTTCGAGCAGATGCGCGGATACTGGCCCCGGCAGACCGACGACACCACGGGCGTCACCGACTACCTAAACCGGGTCGACAAGTACGTGTTCTCGAGCACGCTCGGCGACCCCGAGTGGGCGCGGACCACGGTGCTGCGCGGAGCGCTGCGCGGGGAGATCGAGCGGCTGAAGTCGGCGCCCGGATCGGACATCGTCAGCACCGGCAGCATGTCGCTGGTCAGCGACCTGATCGCGGCCGGCCTCGTCGACGAGTATCGCCTGTTCGTATACCCGATCGTGTTGGGTCGAGGACGCCGGTTGTTCGAGGACGCGACAGCGCTCGGGAGCCTCCGGCTGGTGCAGACGCGCCCGTTTCGCAGCGGCATCGTGCTGCTTCGCTACCGCGCCGACTGACTCTGCCGACGCGTCCTGGCGTCACCTATGATCGACCTCGAGCCCGCCTTGGGGCGATGAGCGCCGGAGACCGAAACAGGAGAGTGACACGTGGCCGTAACCGTCAGCAATCTGCAGAACTTCATCGACGGCGAGTTCGTCGCCTCGCAGGCCGGCGCGACCGACGCGGTGATCAACCCGGCGACCGGCGAGGAGATCGCTCAGGCCGCGAGCTCCGACGCCGCCGACGTGGACCGCGCCGTCAAGGCAGCGACCAAGGCGTTTGAGACGTGGAGCCGGACAACGCCGGCTGACCGATCGCTGGCGCTGCTGAAGCTCGCCGACGCGATCGAGGAGAACGGCGACGAGCTCGCCGCGATCGAGTCCGAGAACGCGGGCAAGCCGGTCGAGGCCGTGAAGGCGGACGAGATCCCGGCGATCGTGGACCCGCTGCGCTTCTTTGCCGGCGCCGCCCGCTGTCTGGAGGGGAAGTCGGCCGGCGAGTACCTGGAGGGCTACACGTCGATCATCCGCCGCGAGCCGGTCGGGGTCGTCGGGCAGATCGCGCCGTGGAACTACCCGCTGATGATGGCGATCTGGAAGATCGGACCCGCGCTGGCGGCCGGCTGCACGACCGTGCTCAAGCCGGCTCCGACGACTCCGGCGTCGGCCGTCCGGCTCGCCGAGCTCGCCGCTGACATCTTTCCCGCGGGCGTGCTCAACGTGGTGCTCGGCGGCAATGACCCGGGCGCGGCGCTGGTCGAGCACGACGACGTGGCGATGGTGTCGCTGACCGGATCGGTCGAGACCGGCAAGTGGATCGCCGAGCACGCCGCCGCCTCGCTGAAGAAGGTCCACCTCGAGCTCGGCGGCAAGGCACCGGTGGTCGTGTTCGACGACGTCGACATCGAGGCGGCCGCCGAGGCGATCGCCGGCTTCGGCTACTACAACGCCGGCCAGGACTGCACCGCGGCCACTCGGGTGCTGTCCAGTGCGCGGATCTACGACGACCTGGTGTCGAGCCTCGCCGAGCAGGCCAAGGGCCAGGTGCTGGGCGACACCACGTCCGCCGACACCACGCTGGGCCCGCTCAACAGCCAGCGCCAGCGCGAGCGGGTCGAGGGCTTCCTCGAGCGCAAGCCCGACTGGGCGGAGATCGTCACCGGTGGCACCGAGCCCGACCGGCCGGGGTTCTACCTCGAGCCGGCGGTGATCTCGGGGCTGCGGCAGGACGACGAGATGATCCAGCGCGAGATCTTCGGCCCGGTGATCACCACCCAGCAGTTCTCCGATGAGGCCGAGGCGATCGCGTGGGCCAACAGCACCCCGTACGGGCTCGCGTCGTCGGTGTGGACGCGCGACGTCAGCCGGGCGCTGCGCGTGTCGGCGGCGCTTCGGTTCGGTTGCGTGTGGATCAACAACCACGGGCTGCTGACCAGCGAGATGCCACACGGCGGCTACAAGCAGTCCGGGTACGGCAAGGACCTGTCGATGTACAGCCTCGAGGACTACACGCAGGTCAAGCACATCATGGCGGCGCTGGACTTCTAACCCGCCGCGGGTCAGGAGCCTGAGTCGCTGGAGCTCGACGCGCTAAACGGCCGGGATGTGCCGAGCACCCGGCCGTTTGCGTCGAGCGCCTGCACGGTGAACTGCTGACCGCCGGCCTTCACTCCGATTGCGGTCTCAAACCCTGACTTGGCGGCGCTGGCCACCGCCGGAGCGCCCGCGCCCGAGCCGCCGAACACCTTCCAGGAGGCGACCTGAGTGGCGCCGTTCCAACTGGCGTACACGGTCGTCTTGCCGCCCTTGACCTGCGCCGCTCCGGCGGGCGGGTATTGCGGCTGGCCGACCCACTTCTGGACCGTGGCCCGGTAGCTGAGGTCGGGCCTGGGCAGCACCACGTCGAAGATCAGCTTGCCCTGACCGTCGTACTCGGAGAAGAACGGCTGCGATCCCCAGCCCACGAACGTGTCGCCGTTGGGCAGCGGCTGGGTGCTGCCCATGTAGTCGGCGTCGAAGCTGTCGCCGTGCGAGTACTCGTTGACGAGCGTCGCCGTATGGGCGTTCTGATCGAGCTTCAGCGCCAGCCCGCGCGATGGAGCCGTGGGCGTCACGTACGTGCCGCCGCCGGTGATCTGGCAGCAGTGATCGTCGAACATCGTCAGCGTCGAGTCGGGGTGCAGAGCCACGTCGTGCTGCCAGGCGAAGTCGGCCTTCGGTCCCAGCTTGAAGCTCGAGTGCTTGCCGCCGAGCGTCCACTCGATCTTGCTGGTGGCCCGGTTCACCTTGTAGGCGGCCCAGGTGTTGCGCATCGAGACCACGAACGTGCCGTCGGGATGCAGGTCGATCGCGTTGACGTGGTAGGCGTCCCACGGAAACCCGTTGGTCGGCAGCGTCGCGTAGGAGTCGTTGAGCGGGATGTGATCGAGCGCGTCCCAGCTGTAGAGCAGCTTGCCGGTCCGGATGTCGTACTCCTGCACGGCCGAGTCGATCAGCGCTCCGTTGTAGGCGCCGCCGTACTTGGAGAGGTCCATCGGAACGTTCTTGTTGGCGGTGACCCAGGCGTGATTGCCGCGGACCAGCAGCTCGTGCAGCGTCGGCACCCAGCCGTCGACACCCTTGACCGTGGCGACCTGCTGGTAGTGCTGATTGACGATCACGTCCTCGCCGCTGATCGTGGCGCCGGCATTGGTGAGCTCGCCCTGCCACCACGACAGCGCCGGCTTGCCCTGATAGCTCTGCAGATCGAGGTTCGAGGCCACGACGTCCTCGGGAACCGGTTTGAACCACACCGGCGACAGGTGGTTGTCGTAGATCAGCGGCCCGCTCTGGCCGGCGATCGGCGGGTGCGAGAGGTCATAGAAGTTGGCCACGAAGATGTCGCCGTTGGGAAGCTGGTTGAGATCCTTGGGCACCACCGCCGCCCGCGCGACCGGGGGATGCAGCCCCGGCTCGGACACGTAGCTGTAGGTGTCGCGAGTGGTGTAGGCGCCGATCGGGGCGCCGTGCGAGCCTCCGAAGGCGAACGCGACGGCGACGAACGCGACGACGACGAGCGCGACCCCACCGAGTACGACCGGCCGGCGGGAGCCCGATTCCTGCGCCGGCGCCCTGGCGACCATCGTGAACGTGACCACGGCGGCCGCGGCCGTCAGGAACGCCCCGATCAGGTAGGCCAGCCGGAAGCCGTCGGTCAGCGCCTGGGGAACGTTGGTGCCGTGGCCGATCAGCCCAGTGCTGTGCTGGGTGGCGAGCGTGATCAGCACCGCGAGCCCGAGCCCGCCGCCGATCTGGCGCGAGGTGTTGACCAATCCGGAGGCCAGGCCGGTCTGTCCCTGCTTCGCGCCCTGGGTGGCGGCGATCGTCGAGGGGACGATCGACATCCCGATCCCGGCCGCGGTCAGCAGCCCGGGGAGGATCACGTACAGGACCGAGCTGCCGCTGGCGGCGATCTTCGTGAACAGCAGCATCCCCGCGGTCATCATGATCAGCCCGCCGCCGAGGATCACCCGGACGCCGTAGTGGCTGACGAGCTTGCCCGCCTGCGAGGCGACGATCATGATCACCAGCGTCATCGGCAGGAACGTCAGGCCGGTGTGCAGCGGCGACAGCCCCAGCACCTGCTGCAGGTACAGGGAGCTGAGGAACCACATCGGAAACAGCGCCGCGCTGAACAGGAGCACGATCCCGTTGGCGACCTTCAGCGGCTTGGTCAGGACCTTGAACGGAATCAGCGGGTCGGACGCGATCCGGGTCTCGATCGCGACGAACACGGCCAGTAACACCAGCCCGAGGATGATCGGGCCCAACGCGGCGAACGCACTCCACCCGTTGGTCCCGGCCTTGACCACGCCGTAGACGAGGATGATCTGCCCGGCGGTGAGCGTGATCGCTCCCGCGAGGTCGAACGACCGGTCGGGGGCCCGTTTTCGGTTGGTCACCACCCGGTAGGCGATCGCGGCGGCGGCGATCCCGATCGGCGGGTTGATCAGCAGCACCCAGCGCCAGCTCAGCTCCTCGGTGATCACGCCACCGAGCAGCGTGCCGGCGGCGCCGCCGGCGCCGTTCATCGCTGCCCACAGGCCGATCGCGCGGTGCAGCTGAGGGCCGGGCGGGAACGACGATGTGATGATCGCCAGCGACGAGGCGGCCATGAACGCGCAGCTGAAGCCCTGCACGCCGCGGGCGACGATCAGCAATCCGCTGGTCGGGGCCAGGCCACCGGCCAGCGACGTCAGCGAGAACAGGATCAGGGCGGCGACGAACGTCCGGCGCTGGCCGAAGTGGTCGGCGGCACGGCCGCCGAGCATCAGGAAGCTGGCGAAGGTGATCGCATAGGCGTCGACCACCCACTGCAGGTCGGCGGAGGAGAAGTTGAGCGCCGCCTGGATCGACGGCAACGCGACGTTGACGATGCTCAGGTCCAGGATGACCATGAACTGGGCCACGCAGCACACGACCAGGATCCACGTCGAGCGTGAACCCAGGCGTGATTGCTCCGCGCCCGGCGGGCCCGCCGGCTGGTCTCCGGGCCCGGCTGGGACGTCCGTCGGCGGCGCGGCTACCGCACCGTCGCCACCGCCTTGTCGTTGTGCCACGTCACCGCCGTCTGTCATCGGGTCGTGAGATGCCGTCCTCCCCCTTCAGATCATGCCGGGACGACATGGGCCTGGAAGGCGGGCCGATTCTACTCAACCGACCCAGTGGAGAAGCGGGCCTTGCAGTTCCGGCCACAACAGCAACTATCGGCCGCCGAAAACATTTGTACCCTGAGGACCACGTCTGCGAGCGAAGAGGAGTCCAGCCGATGAAACGAGCCTTGATCTCCGCCATCGCGATTGCCGTGATGGTGGCGGGCTGCGGTGGTTCGGGCGGCTCGAGCAGTAGCTCGACCAGCACGCCCGCGGCTGCGACGAGCACGCCGAAGACCACGAAGAACAAGAAGCAGGACCCGCCGAAGAAGAAGCAGGTCCACCATAAGAAGAAGCCCAAGCCGAAGCCCAAGCCCACGACGACCGCCGCCAGCTCGCCGACGACCACGTCGTCAGCCGCCCCGATGACCACGTCCTCGGCTCCGGCTCCGACGACCACCTCGTCCGCTCCGACGCCTACCGCTCCGGCGTCGCCCACCACCACGGCCTCGGCCCCGGCGCCGACGACCACTCACTCTTCTGCGCCTCCGACGACGACGCATTCGTCGCCGACGACGACTCACTCGAACCCGCCGGCAATCCCGACGACGACCTCGCCCACCAAGACGGGTCCCCCCGGAAGCTACTAGCGGCGCGGCGGCCGCCTAGAGCCCGGTCTGGGCCGTGATCCGGCCGGATCGGGCCGCGTCGACCAGCAGCTGGTGGTCGCGCTCGTTCTGGTCCGCGTAGGCCGTGGCGAACTCGAGGATCGCCCGGTCGAAGTTGTTGCCGGAGCCCAGATACGCGGCGATCGCGACCCGGTCGCCGCTGCGCGCGTGGGCTCGCGCCAGCGTCCAGCCGCACAACTTGCCGTACTCGGCCATCGGCGACGGCCGGAGCTGGTCGATCTCGGCTGATCCTTTCCAATCGCGCAGCTGACGCAGGTAGTAGTCGACGCTGCGGCCGTCGGCTCCGGTCATCCGCACGCGGCTGTCCTCAGGCGTCACTCGCAGCCAGCCCAGGAAGATGTCGCTGGCCGCCTGCATCCGCCGCTGGCCGATGACGACCCGCTCCCCGTGGTTGTCGAACTCACTCTCGCCCAAGTGCTCCTCGAGCACCGACGCCTCGGCCTCCTTGACCTGCATGAACAGTGGATCTCGATCGTCCCGGCCGAGCAGCAGCGTGATCCAGCAGCGGGTGCCGACGCTCCCGACCCCGACCACCTTGCGGGCGCAGTCGGTGAGCTCGAACTGGTCCACCAGCCACCGCCGGTCGGGTTCGAGCGTGTCGCGGTAGATCTCGACCAGGCTCTGCAGCCACTGGAAGATCTCGTCGCGTTCGTGATCGGGCGCGAGCACGTCGATCGGGACGATCAGCGGCGACTGGTCGACGATCCGGACCTGGCCGTCGGTGATCTGCGTGAGCTTTGAGAAAGCCGACATGCTGTCGCGCGTGCGTGCTTTGGCCAGCGATCGCTCGGTCGGCTTGACCTCCTTGGGCCTGTACTCCGGAGCCCGTTCCTGCAGCAGCTCGTCGGCATCGATCCGGGCGTACCACACCGCCAGGTTGTCGCTGCCTGCGAACTCGCGCATCGCCTCGCGGTACTGCGCGACCGTGTCGAGCACGATCCGTCGCTGATCCTTGACGTTGTGCCCGTTCTCCCGGGACGCCACGACCATGCTCGCCGCCAGCCGTTTGACGTCCCATTCCCAGGGCCCGGGGAGCGTCTCGTCGAAGTCGTTGATGTCGAACACCAGGCGCCGGTCCGGGGACCCGAACACCCCGAAGTTCGAGAGGTGCGCATCGCCACAGCACTGGACCTCGATGCCCGTGCGCGGCGTCGGCACGAGGTCCGCGGCCATCACGATCGCGGCGCCCCGGTAGAACGCGAACGGCGATGCGAGCATCCGTCCGTAGCGGATCGGGACCAGGTCGGGCACGCGCGTCGCCGCCTGGCGCTCGAGCAGCTCGATTGGATCCGCGGTACGCGACGAGGGATCGAACGCCCCGTGCTCCGAGCGTGGCGAGCGCGCGCGGGCGGCCTTGCCGGTTGCGACCCGCTCGGCCATCGTCGAGCGCCTCGAGGCGGGTGGCCGCGTGCTCATGACCGCAGCTTTGCACTCCGCACCGGCGAGCGCCGATCAGGACGGTTGTCACAACGGGCGGGTTTGCCGGGTCAGTCCTGAGAGCATGCGTCTTGCCACTGTGATCGACGACCACCAGCAGCTGCTCGCAGAGTTCGAGGAGCACCGCGGGCATCTCCGAGCGGTCGCCTACCGGATGCTCGGCTCCGCCGCCGAGGCCGACGACGCGCTTCAGGAAGCGTGGCTGCGGGCCAGCCGGGCCGACACCGACGAGGTGGAGAACATGGGCGGCTGGCTGACGACGATTGTGGCCCGGGTGTGCCTGAACCTGCTGCGCTCGCGCAAGTCGCGCCGGGAGGAATCTCTCGACACGCACGTGCCCGACCCGATCATCGGCACCGAGCAGGGGAGCGATCCCGAGCAGGAGGCGTTGCTGACCGATTCCGTCGGGCTGGCGATGCTGGTCGTGCTGGACACGCTGACCCCGCCCGAGCGGCTCGCGTTCGTCCTGCACGACATGTTCGGGGTGCCGTTCGACGAGATCGCCCGGATTGTCGAGCGCTCGCCCGACGCCGCGCGTCAGCTGGCCAGCCGGGCCCGCCGCCGGGTGCGCGGCGGAGCGGCGGCTCCCGACGTCGACCTGACCCGTCAGCGCGAGGTCGTCGAAGCGTTCTTCGCCGCCGCCCGGGATGGCGACTTCGACGCGCTCGTCGCGGTGCTCGACCCCGACGTGGTGCTGCGCTCCGATGGCGGCAGCGCCCGACCGGCGTTGTCGGTGCTGATCCGCGGCGCCGACGAGGTGGCCGGCCGGGCGACCACGTTCGGGCGCTTTGCTCCCGACGCGCGGCCCGCGGTGGTCAACGGCGTGGCCGGCGCGGTCGTGGCTCCGCGTGGCCGGGCGTTCTCGGTGATGAGCTTCACCGTCGCCGGCGGGCGGATCGTCGCGATCGACGTGCTGGTCGATCCCGAGCGTCTGCGCCGGCTGGATCTGAGCGGGTCACACGGCTGACCCACCGGCCGGCGCAAGTGCCGCCCGAGTCAGCCGGGACCTCCCGCTCGCGGACCGGGCGACCCCACCAACCGAATCAATCATCTAGGCTGCGAAGCCTGTTCAAGAAACCTAGACGCAGTGGCAAAAGGAGGTCCGATGGGCTTCGATCAGTACCACGAGCCGCCTGGCGAGCTGCCCCCGACCACGCGGACGTTCGCGCGCCTGTGCGCGTCGCTGACCGAAGAGGCCGAGGCGATCGGCTGGTATCAGCAACGCCTGGCGGTGGAGACCGACCCTGAGGCGGTAGCAGTCATGGAGGACGCCCAGGGCGAGGAGTTCAAGCACTTCGCGATGGATCTGGAGTTCCTGCTGCGCCGCACGCCGGCCTGGCGTCAGGTGGCGCAGGGCATCCTGTTCCAGGGCGGCGACATCGTGGAGAACGGTGAGGCTGCGGAGGCGGAGGCCCTCGAGGAGGGCGGCTCCGGCGCCGACGGCAGCTTCGACGACGGATCACTCGGCATCGGCGGCCTGAGAGGAGCCCAGCGATGAACCATCTGCTTCGTGGACACGCCCCGATCAGCGACGCCGGCTGGAGCATGCTCGACGAGGAGGCGCGCCAGCGTCTCACGCCGGCGCTCGCCGCCCGCAAGCTGGTCGACTTCTCCGGCCCGCACGGGTGGGAGTACTCGGCCACCAACCTCGGTCGCACCAGGCCGGTGACCGCGGCGCCGTGCGAGGGCGTCAGCGGGCTGCAGCGTCAGGTGCTCCCGCTGGTCGAGGTCCGCGCGGACTTCGAGGTCAGCCGCTCGGAGCTGCGCGACGCCGACCGCGGCGCCGACGACGCCGACCTGGAGGCGCTCGACCGGGCCGCTCACCAGATCGCGGTCGCCGAGAACGTCGCGGTGTTCCATGGCTGGCATGGCGTGCTCTCCGGAATCGCGGAGGCGACTCCGCACGACAAGCTCGAGCTCGGCCAGGAGCCCGACCTCTACGCCCGCCAGGTCGCCACCGCCGTGGAGCGCCTGCTGCGCAACGGCATCTCCGGGCCGTATGGGCTCGCGCTCGGCCGCGAGGAGTACCGGCTGGTGGCCGAGACCGCCGAGCACGGCGGCTACCCGCTGTTCGACCACCTCGCCCGGATCCTGGGCGGCCCGATCGTGTGGGCGCCGGGCGTCGAGGGCGCGGTCGTGGTCAGCCTCCGCGGCGGCGACTTCCTGTACGAGGCCGGCCAGGACCTGTCGATCGGCTACGACTCACACGACGCCACCGTGGTCCGGTTGTACCTCGAGGAGAGCTTCTCGTTCCACGTGGCCACGCCCGAGGCCGCGGTCGTGCTCACGGGCTGAGACGGGCCCCGCGAGAGGGGGGTGGACGTGAAACGTCCCGTAGTGGGACGTTTCACGTCCCCCCCTCGCCCGTACGGTACGGTCAGCCTCTGGCGGCTCCGGGGCGCCAGGCGCGAGGAGTACAGAGTGACGACGATCATCGGACCGCTGCGCCGCGCAGTGCAAGTCGCCCCGGAGCGCACGGCCGTTCGCTGCGGTGAAGTCGAGCTCAGCTACGCCGAGATGTGGGAGCGCACCCGCCGCCTGGCCGGCGCCCTGCGCGAGCTGGGGCTCGAGCAGGGCGACCGGGTGGCGGTCGTCGCCGGCAACTGCCACCGCTACCTCGAGCTCTACCAGGCCGTCCCGGGCTCGGGGCTGGCGCTGGTGGCGCTCAACCAGCGCCACACCGCCGCCGAGCTGGCCTACGCGCTCGAGGACTCGGGCGCGAGCGTGCTGTTCGCCGGCGCCGGGGTCGACGTCCCGTCGGGCGTGGTCGAGCGGGTGATCGACCTCGACGACGGCTATGAGGCGCTGCTGGCCGAGGCGCGCCCCACGGAATTCGCGGATTCGCTCGCGCCCGACGCGATCGCGGGGCTGTTCTACACCGGGGGCACCACCGGGGCGGCCAAGGGCGTGATCCTCACCCACCGCAACCTGATCGCCAACGCGATGCACTTCCAGGCCGCGTGGCAGTTCGGGCCCGACACCCGATGGCTGATCATCCCGCCGCTGTTTCACGCGGCCGGCTCGATCGCGGTGCTCGCGATGGTCTGGCACGCCGGCCGCCAGGTGGTGCTATCGGCGTTTGACCCGCGTGTGGCGCTAGACCTGATCGAGTCCGAGCGGATCACCGCGACGCTGGTGGTGCCGACGATGCTGGCCGCGATCTGCGACGAGCAGCTCGCCCGGCCGCGCGATGCCTCGTCGCTGGCGCTGATCAGCCACGGCGGCGCCCCGGTCGCCACCGAGACGCTGCGCCGGGCACACGAGGTGTTCCCCGACGCCGAGCTCATGCACCTGTACGGGGCCACCGAGACCGCGCCGATCGCGACGATCCTGCCCCACGAGGAGCGGGTGCTCGACGCTCCCCAGGCCCGGTCCTGCGGCCAGCCGGCGATCGGCGTCGAGGTGCAGGTGCTCGATCTCGACGATGGCTCACCGGCCCGCCCGGGCGCGGTCGGCGAGGTGGCGATCCGCGGCGACAACGTGATGGCGGGCTATTGGAACAAGCCGCGCGAGACCGCCGAGGCGCTCACCGGCGGCTGGTATCGCACCGGCGATCTCGGCTACATGGACGACCACGCGTTCCTGTACCTGGTCGACCGCGCCAAGGACATGATCGTCTCGGGCGGCGAGAACGTCTACAGCACCGAGGTCGAGGAGGCCCTGTACGGCCACCCGGCGGTGCTCGAGGCGGCCGTGTTCGGGATCCCCGACGAGCGCTGGGGCGAGGTTGTGCACGCCGTCGTGGTGCCGCGCGCCGACGTCGCCGAACGGGACCTGCTCAGCCACTGCCGCGAGCAGATCGCCGCCTACAAGGTCCCCAAGCGGATCGAGCTGCGCACCGACCCCCTACCCAAGTCGGGCGCGGGCAAGGTGCTCAAGCGCGAGCTGCGCGCGCCGCACTGGAAGGGTCACGGGGCGATGATCGCCGGAGCGTGACCCTCCCCGAGCGCGGCCCCCGAGTGCGGCCCCCGAGCCCTACTCGTCCCAGGCCTGCACGCCGGTCATCCGCGCGACCCGCCCGTCGCGCAGCTCCATGAACGCGGCGCACATCACTCCCGCACCGTCGGGGTAACGGCAGGACTCGCTGAACGCCGCCCGGTCCCCGTCGAGCAGCTGCAGCTCGACGCGATGGGTCATGTCGCGCGCGCACACGTCCTCGATCCACTCCCGGATCGCGGCCTTGCCGGCGAGCACGCGGGGGCTGCCGGGCGGGTTGGCGCGGTCGATCAGCGTCACCTCGGCGGCATCGTCGTACAGCTCCAGCTGGGCGGCGGCGTCGCGCTCCTCGATCGCCCGTGCCAGCGCGGCGAGGTCGAACTGCCGCGTCGTGTCGGTGGTCATCTGCTGCCTCCTGTCGGTCAGTCGGGTCGGATGTTCTGGTTGACGCAGAAGAAGTTGTCGGGGTCGTAGGCCCGCTTGACCTGCGCCAGCCGCGCGTAGTTGTCGCCGTACGTGGCCCGCACGCGGTCCTGCCCCTCGTCCATCATGAAGTTGACGTACGCGCCGCCCATCGAGTACGGGTGCGTGGCGTTCCAGTAGTCCACACACCAGTCGCGGATCGTCTGGGCGTTGGCCGGGTCGGGATCGACGCCGACGATCACCTGGGCCCACTTGGCGTCGCGGTAGGCCCACGGCGTCTCGTCGGCGCCCACGCGGGACGCTGCGCCGTCGATCGGGTACAGGTGCATCGTCGACTTCCAGGTCGGCATCGCGCGGCCGTGCTCGGCGTGGACCGTCACCGCATCGTCGGGGATCTCCGAGAGGAAGTCGGCGCGCCAGTACCACTGGTCGCCCTTCGGATACACGCCGTCGAACGCCGACTGCAGCGCGGGCAGCGGCATCGGCCCCACGCCGTCGAGCAGCGGCCGGCCGAACGCGCGCGCCTCTCGCAGGCACTCGGGATCGGGGTCGCCGCCGCAGTAGCACCACACCACTGCGCACACCTTGCGCAGATGCAGCTCCTCGGGGAACGGAGGTCCCGGCGGGACGCTGAGGAACGCGAAGAAGCCGCTGAGCTCATCGGGCTGGGCCGGACCGAACTCGCGCCACCACGACAGCAGCTCGGCCGCATCGTCGATGTCGTACAGCACCGGCCCGGCGAGCACGTCGGCGATCTCGTGGCAGCGGAACTCGAACGAGGTCACGATCCCGAAGTTCCCGCCGCCGCCGCGCAGCGCCCAGAATAGGTCGGGATGGCGCTTCGCATCCGCGATCACGCACGAGCCGTCGGCGAGCACCACCTCGGCCGACGCCAGGTTGTCGATCGTCAGCCCGCACCGGCGGGTGAGGTGCCCGAGACCGCCGCCCAGCGTCAGCCCTCCGACGCCCGTGGTAGAGATGATCCCGGCGGGCACGGCCAGGCCGTAGGCATGGGTGGCGTGATCGACCGCGCCGAGCTCGGCGCCGCCCTGGACCCGCGCGATCTTCGCCTCCGGGTCGACCGTCACCCCGCGCATCGGCGACAGGTCGATCACCAGGCCGTCGTCGACGCTGCCCAGCCCGGCGCCGTTGTGACCGCCGCCCCGGACCGCCACTCGCAGGCCGCGCTCGCGCGCATAGGCCAGCGCCGCGATCACGTCGGCGGTGTCGGCGCACTGCACGATCGCCTCTGGGCGGCGGTCGATCATCGCGTTGTACAGGGCGCGGGCGGAGTCGTACTCCGGCGCCCGGCGATCGATGTAGCTCCCTCTGAGCGCCCCTTGCAGGACGCTGACGGCCTCGGTTCCGTCTAACGTCGCCATGTCAGCTCCTCTGGTTGAGCGGAATCTGCGAGCAGCCTCGCGCACGTCCGTCAGCTGACCGTCAAACGAGCGTCAAACCTCGCCGAGGGTGCGAAAACCTTGCTTGACGATCAACCTCGGTCTACGCTGCGACTGCGATGTTGACGGTCCGGGTGATCGGGCCCATGGGACTGCAGCTGGACGGGGCGGCCATCGAGACACCGGCAAACCGGCGCGAGTGGGCCGTGCTCGCGTGGCTGGCGATCAACCCCGGCATCCACGCCCGCGCGGAGCTCGCGGCGCGTTTCTGGCCCGACGTGCTCGATACGAGCGCTCGCGCCAGCCTGCGCAGCTCGTTATGGGCGCTGCGCCGCGCGCTCGGCGACGCCGGGGCCGCGTACCTGCGGTCCGGCCGCGACCACATCGGCCTGGACGACCGAGCCGGCCTGTGGGTCGATGCGCTGGAGTTCGAGCAGCTCGTCCAGCGGGGCGAGCTCGAGCGGGCGGTCGAGCTGGGTGACGGCGAACTGCTGGCCGGGTTCGACGAGCCGTGGGCCGCGGACGCGCGCGTGGCCCACCGAGAGCGCCTCGCCGCGGTGCTCGAGCAGCTGGCGCGTTCGGCCGACGCACGCGGTGCGCTCGCCGAGGCGGTCGTGCTGACTCGGCGCCAGGTCGCGCTCGACCCGCTGGCCGAGGAGCCGAGCCGGTGTCTGATGACCCGGCTCGCGGCCGCCGGCGACACCGGGGCCGCGCTCGGCGTGTATGAGGGGTTGCGCGAGCGGCTGCGGCGCGAGCTGGGTCTGGTGCCGTCGGCGAGCACCCGACGGTTGGCCGACCGCCTGCGCGACGACGCGGCCGTGAGCGCCCCGACGCTCGCCGCGGTCGACTACGGCTCACGGGAGCCGGCGCTGGTGGGCCGCGACCGCGAACTGAGCGAGCTGCTGGCAGCCTGGGAGACGGCGGCCCGCGGCGCCGGCGGGGTCGTGCTGATCACCGGTGAGGGCGGGATCGGCAAGACTCGTTTGGCGACCGAGCTGACCGCGCGGGCGATGGAAGGTGGCGCGCGGTCGGCAACGTGCGCTGGGTTTGATCTCGGCGGCGCGCCCCCGATGGGCCTGTGGGCCGAGTTGATCTCCGAGCTCGGCGGTCAGCTGGAGGCGCCGCCGCTGCAGGCCTCGTGGCCGTCCGATCTGGCGACGCTGGTTCCCGAGCTCGAGCGCCACTTCGATCGAGACCACGTGGAGCGCCCCGTGGCCTCGCCCGAATTCGAGCGCGCACGCGTGTACGAAGCAACGCTGGAGCTGATCCACTGGGCCGCGCGCGCCCGCCCATTGCTGCTGGTGATGGAGGACGTGCACGTGGCCGACGCGGCGAGCCTGCAGCTCGCCGGCTACGTCGCGCGTCGGCTGGCCCGGATGCCGGTGCTGATCGTGCTCACCAGCCGCCCGCTGCCGCGCAGGTCCGAGCTCGACGCGTTGGCCCAGCTGCTCCGTGCCCGCCGAATGCTGCGCGCGCAGGTGACGCTCGGGCCGCTGGCCAGCGACTCGCTGGTAGCACTCGTCAGCGCGGCCGCCGACCTTGATCGTGATGCCGTCGCCGACGCGATCCGCGCGTCGGAGGGTAATCCGCTGCTCGCGCTCGAGCGCGCCCGGGCGCTGGCTCGCGGGGAGCGTGAACCGCCCGCGAGCCTCCGGGCCGCCGTGCAGGCTTCGCTCGGTCCGCTCGATCCCGACGCGCGACTGCTCGCGGACTTCGCGGCGGTGGCCGGGCGCGAGCTGGGACGGTCCGAACTCGAGTCACTGCCGCTTGACCGGCCGACTGAGGCGGCCACCGCGGCGCTCGAGAGCGGCCTGCTGCTCGCGGTCCGGGGTCGCGTGGGCTACCGCCATGCGTTGCTGCGGGACGCTGCATACGCCGAGCTGCCCGACCCTCACCGGGCGTGGCTACACGAGACGTTCGCCCGCGTGCTCAAGCGCGAGGATTTGCCCGTCCAGGCCGCGGAGATCGCCCGGCACCTGCGGCTGGCGGGGCGTGACGAGCTGGCGGTCGGCGACCTCGCTCGGGCGGCCTCGCACGCCCGCGCGGTGGGCGCGCTGGATCAGGCTGCGGCGCTGTTCGGTGAGGCGAGCGAACTGGCCCCCGACGATGCCGCGCTGCTGGTGGAGCTGGCCGAGGTGGAGGCCTGGCGCACCCGGGCTCAGGCCTCCGAGGCGGCGTTTGACCGGGCCCTGGAGCTGATGCCCGCCGCGGGCGAACAGCCGGCGCGCGCATGGCTGCGGCGAGCCGAGTGGAACCGCGGCGTCCTCTGCAACCCCCGTGGGATCTTGATGGCGGCGCCGCGGGCGATCGCCGCGCTCGACGAGGCGGGCGTGCGGGCGCCGCAGACGCGCGCCGGAGCGCTCGCGATGTGGGCCTGGGCGGAGGCGATCGCCGGCGATCCTGCCCGAGCGGAGCAGCTGCTCGACGAGGTGCACACCACGATCGGTCGCGCGGTCAACGACGCTACGCTCGTGCACTCCGTGGGGCACGCCCGGGCGCTGGCGCTGGTCCGGCAGGGAAGGTTCACCGAGAGCTACGCGCCCCAGATCGCCGCCGGCGAGGCAGCGCTGCGCGTCGGGCGGCCCGACCTGGCCTGCGGCTGCTGGCTCAACGCCGCCTGCGCGGCGGCGTGCGCGGGAGAGCCCGAGCGTTCGCTGGAGTTCATCGACCGAGGCTGGGCGGCGATCGCCGGCGAGCACATCGCGTGGTTCGAGGTACAGATGCTGGCCGCTCGCGGCTACGTGATGCTCAGGCTCGGCCGGCTGGATGAGGCGCGCCGGGCCGCCGACCAGGAATGGGCGGCCGCCGAGCGCATCGACTCCCCGGAGCTGATCGCCACCGCCGAGCACGACCGGGGGATGGTGGCGCTGGCGACCGGGAGCTACGAGCGGGCCGCCGAGCTGCTCCAGCGGGCGCTCGAGCACGACGCCCCGGTGAGCCGCCCGCTGGCGCAGCTGGCCCGCGCCGAGGCGCTGGTCCGGGCCGGTCGGGTTCAACAGGCGCGGGCGGCGGTGCGGGCGACCGCGCTGGAACCGCTTCACCCGGGCGACTTCCCCGAGGCGCTGGTGCCACGGCTGACCCGCGTCCAGGGGCTGATCGCTGGTGCCTGCGGCGATCGCGAGCTCGCCGGGCGCCGGCTGGAGGAGGCCGCGGCGGGGTGGCGCAGGCTGGTCGACCGCAGCGCCGACGGCGAACGCTACGCCAGCGCGTTCGCCGACTTCGCCCGCCCGCCGGTGCTCGGGCTGGTCGAGCCCGCGCGCGAACTCGCAGCGGTCGAGGCCGAGCTGGCCGAGGTCGCTGCCGGAACCGAGCTCAGAGCGCCACCCGCTTAGACAGGAGCGTCCGCATGCCCTCGTTCGACGACGTCGCCGCCACCAGCGCCCCACCCGAGGAGGTGTGGAAGGTGCTTTACGACCCGGCTCGCTTCCCGGAGTGGTGGACGGGGATCGAAGCGGTGCGGGCCGAGCCGGCTGTCGGCGGAGCCCAGAGCTACACGATGTACCCCGACGGCTACCCGGATTTCCCGATGCCGCAGGTGCTGCGTAGCAGCCAGAACGAGGGTCTGGTCACGATCTCGTGCCTGGTGTCCGACCTGGTGTTCGAGTGGCGCCTGGAGCCCGCCGAACACCCGTCGGGCACGCTGATCCGCGTGCACGTCGAGATTCCCGAGGTCGAGGCCGCGCGTCTGGAAGGCCAGCTCGAGGTGATCAGCAGCTCGCTGAGCGCCTTGGCTCGGCTCGCCGAGCAGCCCGGTTAGACTGCCGCGTCAACGCCCGAGGGACCTGGGCGAAGGAGCGACAATCGAGCGTGATCGGAACGCGTTAACGGAATGAGCGGCTCGCGCGACAGCAGGGACAGGGAGCAGTTGCTGGAGGAGCTCGCGGCCCAGCGCAGGCTGCTCGACCTCGCCCACGAGGCGATCATCGTGCGCGAGCCGACGAACAGCGCGATCACCTACTGGAACCGCGAGGCCGAGGAGATCTACGGCTACTCGGCGGCGGAGGCGCGCGGCCGGGTGACCCACGAACTGCTGCGGACGGTGTTTCCCGAGTCCGAGGACGTGGTCAGCCGGACGCTCGCCGAGCGCGGGCGTTGGGACGGCGAGCTGTCGCACTTCCGCAAGGACGGCGAGCCGATCCTGGTTTCGTCACGGCAGGCGCTGGTGCGCGACGACGCCGGCAAGCCGACGGCGATCATCGAGATCAACTCCGACATCACCGAACGCGACCGGTCAGAGAAAGCGCTGCGACAGGCCGAGCAGCAGTTCCGCGGGCTGCTGGAGTCAGCGCCAGACGCGATCGTGATCGTCGACGAGCGCGGTGAGATCGTGCTGGTCAACGCCCGCGCCGAGGAGCTGTTCGAGTATTCCCGAGACGAGCTGGTCGGCCGCCCGGTCGAGGTCCTGCTCCCGCGGGGGATGCGCCGGCGTCACATCGCCCACCGGGACGAGTTCTTGGCCGAGCCACGGGCGCGCCCGATGGGTGCCGGGATGGACCTGCTGGCGCGCCGCAAGGGCGGCAGCGAGTTTCTGGCCGAGATCAGCCTCAGCCCGGTCGAGACCGATCGCGGGCTGCTGGTCTCAACCGCGATCCGCGACATCTCCAAGCAGCTGTTGCGCCAACTCGAGCAGGCGCTGGTGCCGCGCATGCGCGTCGACGACCGCTGGCAGCTGGCCTGGCGCTACCGGCCGAGCCTCAACACGATGCTGCTCGGCGGCGATTTCATCGGTGTGGCCGAACGCCCCGACGGCGCTCTGTCGCTGCTGATCGGCGACGTCACCGGCCACGGACCCTCGGCAGCGGGGACCGGGGCGATGCTCCGGGCAGCGTGGCTGGGAGCGGTGATGGGCGACGTCGCGCTCGAGCGGATCCCGGAGATGCTCCACGGGCTGCTGATCAACCAGGCCGACCGCGAAGCACCGACGCTGGCCACGGTGTGCCTGGGCGAGATCGACCCAGCGGGTACGCAGCTGCGGCTGATCCGCGCCGGACACGACGCCCCGCTGCTGATCACCCCCAGCGCTGTGGTCGCACTCAACCGGGTGCACGGACCCGCGCTGGGACTGGCGATGCCGGCGCAGTGGCCGGTCCGCCGGATCCAGCTGCCGCCCGACGCGGCGATCATGCTGTTCACCGACGGGCTCACCGAACGCCGGTCGCCGATCCGGCCCGACCGCCTCGGCGTCGACGAGCTGCTGCCGCGCCTGGACGCCGACGCGCTGCTCAACAAGCCGCCCGAGCAGGCGATCGACGAGATGCTCGCCGACGTGTTCCCCGAGGGCACCGACGCGCTCGACGACGACCTCGCCGTGATCCTGCTGACGCTGCGCGCTACCGACGTACAAGCGGACGCCGGCGCGCGCGCCGCCAGCGCCTGAAGTTCAGCTCTCGGTCTGCCTGGGCGCGTAGCGGTGATGGAGCATCAGCGCATTTCCCTCGGGGTCGGCGAACAGCGCCATGTGGCAGACGCCGGTGTCGAGCGTGTCGCCGTGAAAGCTGACGCCGCGGCGCTCGAGCTCGGAGCGGGTGGCGGCCACGTCGTCGACGTGGAGCGCGATCGGGTTGTGGTTGACGTTGTGCCCGAGACCCATCCGCTCGGCGTTGTAGAGGCTGAGCGTCAGATTGCCGGTCTCGAACTCCGCGTAGTTGCGCTCCTCGATGTAGACCGAGCGGCGCAACCCGAGCGTCTCGCCATAGAACGCGGCCGTGGCTGCGAGGTCGCGAGTCGGGATTCCGACGAAATCGACTCCTGATACGAACTCCGAGCTGCCGGCCATCGTCGCCCTCCTGGATTGCGGTGTGCTGTCCGGGAATGATCGCCGACCGCGCGCCTAGCTAGCTTGGAAGCCATGGACACGCTCGAACACGTCCCGCTGTCGGAGCTGACGACGCTGCGAGTCGGCGGCCCCGCCCGGCGGCTGGCGCGCGCCGACACCGCCGACGAGGTGATCGAGATCATCGCGGCCGCTGACGCGATCGGCGAGCCGGTGCTGGTGATCGCCGGCGGTTCGAACCTGCTGATCGCCGACGGCGGTTTCGACGGCCTGGCGCTGCGCATCGCCGTCAACGGGATCGAGGTGTCGCAGCAAGGACACCGCACGCGCGTGGACGTGGGCGCGGGGGAGCGGTGGGACGACGTGGTCGGGTTCTGCGTGAGCCACGCGCTGGCCGGCGTCGAATGCCTTTCCGGGATCCCCGGCTGGACCGGCGCCACGCCGATCCAGAACGTCGGCGCCTACGGCCAGGAGGTCGCCGACACGATCGTGTCGGTGCGAGCCTACGACCGCCGAGCCGGAGCGATCGTGGACCTCACCCCGGAGCAGTGTGGCTTCGCTTACCGGTCGAGCGCGTTCAAGCACTCCGATGCCCACGTGGTGCTGAGCGTCTCGTTCGCGCTCGAGCGCAGCCCTCTGGCGCTGCCGATCCGCTACTCCGAGCTGGCGCGTGCACTGGACGCCGCACCGGGAAGTCGCCCGGCGCTCGGCGACGTTCGCAACGCTGTGCTGAGGCTGCGGCGGCGCAAGGGGATGGTGGTCGATCCGGGGGACCCCGACTCGGTCAGCGCCGGGTCGTTCTTCGTCAACCCGATCCTGACCACCGCCGCCTTCGCGGACCTGCAACGGCGTGTCGCCGCCCGGTTCGGCGACGGCGTCAGCATCCCCGAGTGGTCCGACGCCAACGGGTCGGTCAAGACCTCGGCCGCGTGGTTGATCGAGCGGGCCGGGTTTCATCGCGGCTACGGGGACGGGCGCGCGGGGATCTCCAGCAAACACACGCTCGCGATCATCAACCGCGGCGGCGCCACCAGCGGCGAGCTCGTGGCGCTGGCTCGCGAGATGCGAGACGGCGTACGCGAGACGTTTGGGGTGACGCTCCTGCCCGAACCTACCTTGGTCGGGATCTCGCTCTGACCGACGGGGGCGGCCGGGTCATTCCCAGCGGTGCTCGGTGGCGAGCTCGACCGCGCGGGCATTGACGCCGTCCGGGAGCGGCTCGGTGGACACCTCGCCGAACCGGCGACCCAGCGCGGCCGCCAGCGCCTTGCCCAGTCGCGTATGCAGGTCGCCGCCGTCGGCAAGCAACCCGGCGAGATCGCCCTGGGCGGTGTCGCTCCACGGCAGCTCGAGCGCCTCGTGAACCTGGCGGGCCAGCTCGGTCAGCGCTGGGTCGCGGTCGATCACGATCAGCGCCTCGCACCAGGCGCCGCCCGAGATCACGCGTTGGGCCAGGCCGGCTAGCTTGCCGGCCGAGCCCTGAACGCTCCAGGCTCCCGGGCACCACTCGCCCAGCGCCTCCGCCAGCGCGGCATCGACCCCGAGTCCGGTCAGCGCCTCGACGATCGTCTGCGCCAGCAGCTCGTAGCGGCGACCGGACTCCTCCATTCGCGGGTTCGGTTGCGCCCACCCGATACAGAGGCAGCCCGCATCCAGCGTGGCTGCGCGGCCGCCGGCCAGCCGCTTGACCGCGGGCACGCCGGCGGCCCGGGAGAGTGCGAGCACCTGCGGCGCCCGGGGGTGCCGCAGGTCGAGCCGGCCGACCGAGATCGCGGCCTGCCGCGGCCGCCACAGGCGCAGCGACTCCCGGCCGCCGCGCGCGGCGTGGTCCAGCAGCGCATGGGAGATCGCGACGTCGAGGGCGGGGTCGTCCTCGGCGTCTGCGTAGAGCGCGGTCAGGCGCCGACCACCGCGGCGAACTCCGACTCGATCGTCTCGCTGAGCTCGGTGTAGGAGTCGTCGAAGGCCTTGACGCCCTCGCGCTCGAGCTCGTAGGTGACCTGATCGAGATCGATGCCCGCCTCGGCGGCATCGGCCAGGGTCCGCTCAGCCTCGTCCGGGTCGCGGTCGAGCGTGCGGGACACCTCACCGTGATCCGCGAATGCGTGCAGCGTGTTCTCGGGCATCGTGTTGACGACGTCCGGGCCGATCAGATCGGCCACGTACATGACGTCCGAGTAGGCCTTGTTCTTGGTGCCGGTGCTGGCCCACAGGGGCTTCTGGCGCCGCGCGCCGAGCCCCGCCAGCCGCTCCCATTCGGGCCCCTGGAACTTGGCCCCGAAGCGTTGGTAGGCGACGCGGGCGTTGGCCACCGCGACGCGGCCGCGCAGCGGCGAGTCCTCGGGCAGCTGGTTGTCGACCTTGGTGTCGATCCGCGACAGGAAGAACGACGCCACCGAGGTGATGTGGTCCACCGGCTCGCCGGCGTCGGCGCGCGCGGTCAGCCCACGGATGTAGGCGTCCACCACCTGCTCGTAGCGCTTCACCGAGAACAGCAGCGTGATGTTGATGTTGAGGCCCTCGCGCGTGAGCTGCTCGATCGCGGGCAGCCCGGCCTCGGTCCCCGGGACCTTGATCATCACGTTGGGGAGGGAGAGCCGACCCCACAGGTCCCGGGCCTGAGCGAGCGTGCCCTCGGTGTCGTCGGCCAGGTCCGGGGTGCACTCGAACGAGATCAGCCCATCGCCGTCCTGCCCCGCCACGTCATAGGCCGGACGCAGCAGCCGCGCGGCCTCCCGGATGTCGTCGAGCGCGAGCGAGAAGAACAGCTCGCGGGTGTCGGTCAGGCCCTGGGCGCCGAGGCTCTTGAGCTGGTCGTCATAGAGCTCGGAGTTCGCCATTGCCTTGGCGAAGATCGTCGGGTTCGACGTCGCCCCGGTGACCGAATACTCGCTGATGTAGTTGGCGAAGTCGCCGCCCTGCAGGAGGTCGCGGGAAAGCATGTCGAGCCAGATCGAGACCCCCGCGTCGTGCAGTCGCTGCGTGTTGGGGTTGGGTGCCATGGTTCTCCCGGATTCAGTTGTTTTTACCTGCAAGTGACTCTAGCGACGTATCGGGGTCAGACAGGGCCGATTTGTCAACGACCGCCCGCGAGCGGATCAGCGCCTGGACGTGCTCGTTGACGTCCCACACGTTGACGTTCATCCCGGCGATCACCCGGCCGTCCTTCAGCCAGAAGGCCACGAACTCGCCGCCATCGCGATCACCGCGGAACACGACCTCGTCCCAATCGGTCGCGTATCCGGAGTACTCCATGCCCACGTCGTACTGGTCGGAGAAGAAGTAGGGCAGCCGGTCGTAGGGGGCGGGGTCGTCGAGCATCGCCCGCGCGGCCGCCGGACCCTGGTTGAGCGCATTGGCCCAGTGCTCGACCCGGATCCGCTGCTCGTAGAACGGATGCCACGCGCCCGCGACGTCGCCGGCGGCGAACACGTTGGGCACCGACGAGCGGAGGTGCTCGTCGACGGTGATCCCATCGTCCACGTCGACCCCGGCGTCGCGGGCCAGGTCGACGCGCGGGGCCACGCCGATCCCGACGATCACGAAGTCACAGTCCAGCGTCCGGCCGCTGGAGGTCTTCACGCTTGCGACCGAGCCGTTGCCCTCGAACGCCTCGACGCCGTCGCCGAGCAGCAGATCGACTCCGTGCTGTGCGTGCACGTCGCGGTAGAACGAGCCGATCTCGGGGCCGAAGAGCCTCCCCGCCGGGAGCTCGAGTGGATCGATCAGCGCTACGTCGAGACCGCTCTGACGCGCCGAGGCGGCCAGCTCTGAGCCGATCCAGCCTCCACCGACGACGACCACCCGGCCGCTGCCCGTGGCCAGCCTCGTACGCAGCACCTCGGAGTCCTCGACCGTCCGCAGGTAGTGAACGCCCTCCAGCTCGGCCCCGGGCACCGGGATCCGGCGCGGGGCGGCGCCGGTGGTCAGCAGCAGCTGGTCGTAGTCGAGCACGTCGCCGCTCTCCAACGTGAGCTTGGAGTTGGCCGTGTCGAGCGACGTCGCCGTCGTTGAAGTGCGCAGCTCGATCCGCTGCGAGTCGTAGAAGCCCTGGTCGTGGACGAACGCCTTGTCGCGTTCCTGCTCGCCGCGGACGAACTCCTTCGACAGCGGGGGTCGCTCATACGGCCGGTCGGGTTCTGCCCCGATCAGCACGACCCGTCCGTCGAAGCCGCGCTCACGCAGCTCCTGCGCAGCCTTGGCGCCCGCCAGGCTCGCGCCGACGATGATGAATGTGGTGTCGGTCATCCAGGTCTCCTCAGGGCTCGCGTCGATCTTGGTGAAACGCTACCCGGCAGAGGGTCCGGGTGGCTCGCTGGTGGTCGCTGTTACGCGTCGGTCCGATGGGGTTTCTTACCGGAACCGCTACGTCGATCACGTTCTCGTCCCGGGCTCGCTGGAGGGGATAGGCTGAACTCGATGACGGCCGGCGGGAACCGGGTCGCCCCCTCGGGCGACGTCCTCACTGACGTCTGCGGTGAGGTTGCGGCCGCGTTCCGGCGAGCCTGGGGGAGGGGGCCGGTGAGAACGACCGCCCACTGGGCCGGCCCCGACGTATTGCTGGTGATGCTCGAGGACGGTCATAACGAAGCCGAGCGCACGCTGCGCAGCAAGGGCTACGCCAAGGAGCTGCTCGGCGGCCGGCGGCTGTTGGCGGAGATCGTCGAGCCGGAGCTGCAGGCCGGCGTCGAGCGGGCGACCGGACGCGTGGTTCGTGCCACGTTGAGCGCCGCGCACGTCGACCCCGACGTGTCAGCCGAGATCTTCCTGTTCGAGCATGCGCGGGCCTAGAACGCTGGGAGGCCTTCATCGTCAAACCGCGCCGCCGTGTGAGCCGCGGTATCGCGAGCCCACTCGGTGGTGGTCAGCAGGCTGAGCACGAGGATCGCCACGCCGAGGCCGAAGATGATCCACCAACTGGCGTGGGTCGCGGCAGCAAACTGCCGGCCGATCGTCCCCGACAGGCCGCTACCGGCGACGGCACCGACGATCGCGACGCCGAGCGTCGAGCCGACCTGACGGCTGGTCGACGCCACCGCCGCGGCCACACCCGCCTGCGACGGGCGGCATTCCTGAGATCGCCGTGTTGGTGATCGGCGGGTTGATCAGTCCGAACCCGATCCCGAACACCAGGTAGGCGACCAGCAGGTAAGCCGGGGCGCTCGACGCCGAGATCTGGGTGAGCATCAGCGAGCCCACGATCAACGCGGCCGAGGCGATCAGGAGCGGCAGCCGGGTGCCGCTGCGCCCCACGATCCGACCTGAGACCGGAGCGAACACGAGCGTGGCGCCCGCCATCGGCAGCATGTACAGACCGGCGTGGAACGGCGACAGCCCGCGCACGTCCTGGAGGTAGAGCGTGTTCAGGAACAGGAACCCGCCGAGCGCGGCGAACGCGAACACGGCGATCGCGCTCGCGCCCGAGAACGGGGCGCTGCCGAAGAACCGGATCTCCAGCAGCGGCTCGCGCCGTCGCAGCTCGTAGAACACCAGCGCGGCAAACGACGCCGCCGACACGCAGAACAGGGCGATGATCTCCGGCGAGGTCCATCCGGCCTCGTTGCCCTCGATGATCGCGTAGGTGATCGACGCCAGCCCGACGATCACCAGGATCTGCCCGACCGGATCGAGTCGGCGGGCCCGCGGGGCCCGCGACTCGGGCACGAACAGTGCGGTGAGGACGATCGCGGCGGCGCCGACCGGGACGTTGACCAGGAACACCCACCGCCAGCCGACCGAGTCGACCAGCGCCCCACCCAGGATCGGGCCGAGAGCCATGCTGATCCCGACCATCGCGCCCCACACCCCGATCGCGCCGGCCCGCTCACGCGGGTCGTCAAACACGTTGCGGATGATCGACAGCGCCACCGGATTGAGCATCGATCCGCCGACCGCCTGCAGCACGCGTGCCGCGACCAGCAGCTCGAGCGTCGGCGCCAGCGCGCACAGCAGCGAGCCCAACGAGAACAGCGTCAGCCCGAGCTGGAAGATCCGGCGGCGTCCGAGCCGGTCGCCGGTCGAGCCCGACAGCATCAGCAGGCTCGCGATCGTCAGCGTGTAGGCGTCGATCGTCCACTGCAGCTCGGACACGCTCGCGTGGAACGAGTCGTGGATTGCGGGCAGCGCGACGTTGACGATCGTCACATCCAATCCGACGATCAACAGGCTCATCGAACAGATCCCGAGGATCAGCAATCGACGCCGGCGGGTCAGCTCCTGGTCGCCTTGCGGCTCGCGACCAGTGCCCGGCCCTGCCTCCGGGCGGTGCTGCACCGTTTCAGCCATCTGATTCGATGCTACCCCGGTCCCGCGAACGCGCCCTAATACGGGCGCGCCTCGACAGAGATGCACGTCCGGATGCGACCGATCACCTTCGTGATGCGGCGTTCTCGGGGGTTCGTCGTAGCGCTGCTACGACTTCACCCCCTGCGTCCTTGCCTCGCTCGGTCCTCGGCCGCCCCGATCGTACATCTCCGTCGATGCGCGCCCTAATCTACGTCCTACATGCCCCAGCAGCGCCAGATCCGCCGCTCCTACACGCGCGTGATGTCGACCGTGATGATCGTGATCGGCGTCGTGATCCTGGTCCGCACGATCATCGCCGGCGGCGGTCCGATCTCGGCGGGCGTCGTGCTGGGGATCCTGTTCGTGGCCGCGGGCACCGCCCGTTTGTACCTGCAGTTCCGAGGGCGATGAGTGGCCGCCCAAACGTCCTTGCGTGAGCGTCCGTTCAGCTACCGCGCGCTGTTCGCGGTCGTCTACACCACCTCGGTCAGCTCGGTGTACTTCGCGCTCGGCGTGGTCGCCCACCGGGCGAACGGCCTCACCTGGGCCGTGTTCCTGGCCGCCGGGATCTTCTTCCAGCTGACCGCGATGACATATGTCGAGGGTGCCTCGCTGCACCCCGAGCGTTCCGGCTCGCCGGTGTTCGCCCGGTACGCGTTCAACGAGCTGGTCAGCTTTGTGGCCGCCTGGTCACTGGTGCTCGACTACACGATCCTGATCGCGGTCACGGCGCTCACGGTTCCCGCCTACCTGGCGGTGTTCTGGGGCCAGTTGGGACACGGGGCGCTCGAGTTGGTGATCGCGTTCGCGGTGATCGTCTACGTGGCGATCGACAACCTGACCGGGATCGGCGCGGTCCGCGTGCGCCGCCGGATCCTGATCACGGGCGCCGACCTGGTGCTGCAGGCAGCCGTGATCGTGCTCGGCCTGGCGCTCGCGTTCCACCCCCACCACCTGACCCAGAGCGTCAACCTGTGGACCGCGCCGAAGGCCTCCGATCTCGCGTTCGCGCTGACGATCGCGGTGATCGCGTTCACCGGCCTGGAGGCCGGGGCCAGCGTCGGCGGCGAAGTGGTCGCCAGCCGTAAGCAGATCAAGTGGCTGGTCGGTCCCGGCTCGGCGCTGATCGTGATCATCTACGTCGGGATCGCGATCGTCGGCGTCGGCGTGCTCCCGGTCAACGACGGAATCACCGCGCTGGGCACCAGCCACATCTCAGCGCCACTGGTCGGGGTGGTCGATGCGCTGCACCCGGCTTGGCTGCGCGACGTGATGAAGTACGCGGTCGCGATCGGTGGCGCTGTCGGACTGACCACCGCGGCCGGAGCGTCGATGCTCGGCGTCTCCAGACTCGGGTACCTGCTCGCTACCAACCGCCAGATTCCCAGCGCGGTCGGTCGGCTGCATCCCCGTTGGGGGACCCCATTCGTGGTGATCGCGTTCGCCGCAATCGGCGCCGCCGCGCTGGTCGTGCCCCGCAACCTCGAGCTGCTGGTCGGGATCTACGCGTTCGGCGCGATGCTCGCGTTCACGATCGCCCACGTGTCGGTGATCGCGTTGCGGTTCCGCGAGCCCGACCGGCCGCGGGGCTACATGGTGCCGTTGTCGGTGACCGTGAAGGGGACGAAGGTGCCGCTGCCGAGCGTGCTCGGCGCGCTGCTGGCGGGAGCGGGCTGGATCACCGTGCTCGTGTTCCACTCCGGCGCGCGCTGGGTCGGTGCCGGCTGGCTGCTCGGCGGACTGGTGTTGTACGTGGTCTACCGAAAGAGCGAGCAGAAGCCGCTGCTGCGTCGAGTCACGATCCCCGAGCGGGCGCTGCGCCACGAGGCACTCGAGCCCGAGTTCGGCTCGATCCTGGTTCCGATCTTCGGCTCGCCGCTGGACGACGACATCATCCAGACCGCCGGACGGCTCGCCGGGGACACCCACGACGACCTGACTGAGGAGGGCGCCGTGATCGAGGCGATCTGGGTGTTCGAAATGCCGCTGGCGGTGCCGCTCGACGCGCCGTTGTCAGACGCCCAGGTGCGCCGGGCGCGCGACGCGCTGGCCCGGGCCAAGCTCGTCGGCGAGGAGTACGAGGGGGTCGAGGTGGCAACCGCGATCGTGCGGGCGCGCCGGGCCGGGCAGGCGATCGTAAACGAGGCCCGCCGGCGCGGGGTCGAGGCGATCGTGCTCGGCGCCGAGGAGCCCACCAGGGTCCGCGGGGGCTCGCGGCTGGGCGGCGCGGGCGGCCCGATGGACAACTACGTCGGCGCGGTAACCAAGTACGTGGTCAACAAGGCGCCGTGTCGGGTTATCCTCACTGCTCCTCCCGCCGATCGGCGGGTCCACTCGGACGGGGGACCCGAACGCAAGTGAGCGCCGGGCGGTGGGAGGAACTCGTCGCGATGGCAGATAGCCGCTCATCCGCTGAAACCGGGGTCCGCTGATGGCGGAGCGTCACACTCCCGGCCTGCAGCGCGTGCTCGGCACCAACGCCCTGTTCGCGACCGCCTACGGGAACGTCGGCTCGTCGATCTACTACGCGCTCGGCCTGGTCGCCTCGTTCGCGCTCGGCCTCACGCCGATCGTGTTCATCATCGCCGGCGGGATCTTCTATCTGACCGCGGCGACGTACGCCGAGGCGACCTCGATGTACCCCGAGGCCGGCGGCTCGTCGAGCTTCGCGCGCCACGCCTTCAACGAGTTCTGGTCGTTCTTCGCGGCCTGGGGCCAGATGCTCAACTACGTGATCACGGTCGCGATCTCGGCGTTCTTCGTCCCGCACTACATCGGCGGCCTGTTCTGGTCCTACCTGAAGACCTCGCCCGGCGACATCATCTTCGGGATCGGGGTGATCGTGGTGTTATGCGCGATCAATATCGTCGGGGTCAAGGAGGCCGCCGGGCTCAACGTCGTGCTCGCGTTCACCGACTTCAGCACACAGCTGATGCTGGTGATCCTGGGTTGCGTGCTGGTGCTGTCGCCGCACACGCTGATCCACAACGTTCAGCTGGGCGTCGTCCCGCCGTGGAAGGACTTCATCATCGCGATCCCCGTGGCGATGATCGCCTATACGGGCATAGAGACGATCTCGAACATGGCCGAGGAGGCCAAGGATGAGCGTCACACGATCCCGGCGGCGATCAAGGGCGTGGTGCTGGCGGTGTTCGCGATCTACGCGCTGCTGCCCGCGGTGGCGTTGTCGGCGCTACCGGTCACCTGCAACGCAGCCGGCAAGTGCCAGACGCTGCTGGGACTGAACGAGAACCAGGGCGGCTACGCCGGCGACCCGGTGCTGGGGATCGTCAAGCACCTGAACCTGGGACCGCTGCAGCACGCGGGCGAGATCTACGTGGGCCTGCTCGCGGCCACGATCCTGTTCATCGCGACCAACGCCGGGATTATCGGCGTCTCCCGACTCGTGTACTCGATGGGGTTGCATCGTCAGGTGCCCGACAAGCTGCGCCAGTTGCACCCGCACTTCCGCACGCCGTGGATCGGGATCATCGTGTTCGGAGGCATCGCGTGCATCACGCTGATCCCGGGTCAGGCGGACTTCCTGGGCAACATGTACGCGTTCGGCGCGATGCTGTCGTTCACGATCGCCCACCTTGCGGTGATCCGATTGCGGCTCAAGGAACCCGACCGGGAGCGGCCGTATCGCGGTCCCGGCACGCTTACGATCGCCGGACGCAAGCTGCCCCTATTCGCGGTGCTGGGCGGGATCGGGACGGCGTTCGCGTTCGTGACCGTGACGGTGCTGCACGTTACCGTCGCGGCCGCGGGCGTGGGCTGGCTAGCCGTCGGCGTGGTCATCTACATCCTGTTCCGCCGCCGCCAGGGGTTGGACCTGACCAGCACCGTCAAGGTCGCGATCCCGGGGCCAGCGACCGAGACCGAAGCCGAGTACGAGTCGGTGCTGGTGGCGTTCGACGAGCACGGCGGCTACGAGCCCGACTTGATCACGACCGCGATGCGGCTGGCAGCCCGCAAACGCCGGGGGATTCACGTACTGGTAACGATCTCGGTGCCGTCGACCAGCCCGATCGACGCCCGGATGCCCAACCAGGAGGAGATCGCGCAGTCGATCATCGAGGAGGCCAAGGTGCAGGCCGGACGCCGTGTCTCGGGCCACTGGGTGAAGGTGCGCGCCGGTCAGACCGGACGTCAGATCGTCGACGAGGCACGGGCGCTGCGGGCGGAGGCGATCGTGATGCCGATGGCGACGGACGGGTCCGGGTTCGGCCGGGCGCTGGCGACGGTCTTGCGCGAGCGCCCCTGCCGGGTGATCGTCGAGTCCTCACCCAAGTCGGCCGACCGGCGCCACCCCGTGGCCGCATAGCAGCGAGTGCGCTCCAGGCGGACGACCAGCTCGATCGTGATCACCGCCGTCGAGGTCGTGGCCGCGGTGGTGCTGGCCACCGGCGTGATCGCGGCCCTGGAGGGCGTGACCCCGGCCTCGGGGCTCGGGAGCCTCTACCTGCTGGCGGTGCTCGCGATCGCGATCAGGCGCGGGGAGGTCGCCGGGCTCGTGACCGCGCTGCTGAGTGTGCTGACGCTGAACTTCTTCTTCATCACTCCGCGCCACCGGTTGACGATCGCCCACTCCCGCGACGTGGTGCAGCTGATCGTGCTGCTGATCGCGGCGGTCGTGGTCGGCCGGCTGGCGACGCTCGCCCGCCAACGGGCGGCCGAGGCCGAGAGCCGCGCGCGGGTGGCCTCCGCCCGTCAGCGCGAGGCCAAGCTGCTGGCCGACGTCGCATCGGCGATCCTCGCCGGGCACAGCGTCGAGGCGCAGCTGCAGAGCATCGGCGGGCGGATCGCGCAAGCCACCGGCGCCACCCGGGCGCGGATCGCACTCGAGCCGGTCCCGTCGCCGGAACCCGGGGAGGTGTCGATCGGGTTGAACGCCAGCGTGCGCCGCGCCTGGCTGTACCTGTCGGGCGACAGCACCTGGCCGCTGGCCGAGGTGGAGCGCCTGGCCGAGCCGCTGGGGCGCTTGATCGACGTCGCGGTCGAACGCGCCAGGATCGCCGAACGGGCCGCCGAGACCGAGGCCGCGCAGCGCGCCGACGTGGCCCGGACCGCGATCCTGCACGCGATCTCGCATGACCTGCGCTCGCCGCTGACCGCGATCACCACCGCGGGGTCGGCGCTGCGCAGCGACACGATCAGCGAGGAGGATCGAGCGGAGCTGCTCGACGTGATCGAGGGGGAGTCCTCGCGTCTGGCCAGCCTGGTCGACGACCTGCTCGATCTGTCGCGGATCGAGGCCGGCGCGGCCGAGCCCCAGCGCGACTGGACCGACCTGCACGACGTGGTGGCGTCGGCGGCGGCGCAGCTGCACACCGACCACCCGATCGAGTTCGCGCTGCCGCCCGACCTGCCGCTGGTCCGCGCCGACGCGGCCCAGCTCGAGCGCGTGTTCTCGAACCTGATCGGCAACGCGGTCAAGTTCTCACCGCAGGGATCGCCGGTCCGGATCACCGGTGGGACGACGGCGGGCAGCGTGACCGTGCGGGTCACCGATCAGGGGCGGGGGATTCCTCAGTCCGAGCGCGGGCGAGTATTCGAGCCGTTCTTCCGAGGTCGCGGGGAGGCGGGACCCGGGTCGGGGCTGGGGCTGGCGATCTCGCGCGGGTTCGTCGAGGCCAACGGCGGGCGGATCGTGCTCCAGACCGGCAGTGGCCGGGGCACGTCGTTTGCGGTCAGCTTCCCGGTGGTGCGCCAGCCCGCGGCCGCGCCGCGATGAACACCTCGGGGCCGCGCGTGCTCGTCGTCGACGACGAGCCGCAGATCGTCCGGGGGCTGAAGATCGTGCTCCGCAACGCGGGCTACGTGGTCGAGGCGGCCGAGACCAAGGCCGAGGCGCTGGCCTCGCTGGCCGCCAGGCCACCCGACGCGCTGGTGCTCGACCTGGTGTTGCCCGACGGCCGCGGGGTCGATATAGCCAAGGAGGTGCGCCAGTGGAGCAGGCTGCCGATCCTGATGCTGTCGGCGGTCGGCGACGAGCGCGAGAAGGTCCGCGCACTGGACGCGGGCGCCGACGATTACGTGACCAAGCCGTTCGGGACCGACGAGCTGCTGGCCCGGCTGCGCGCGGTGATGCGCCGCTCGGCCGAGACCGGGGGGGACCCCGAGCTGCGGATCGGGGAAGTCGTGATCGACCTGCCCGACCGGACCGTCACCAAGGCGGGCGAGCGCGTGCACCTGACCCCGATCGAGTTCGACCTGTTGCGGGTGCTCGCCACCCACCAGGGTCGCCTGGTCACCCACCGGCAGCTTCTGCGGGAGGTGTGGGGGCCCGAGTACGGGGGCGAGACCCACTACCTGCGAGTCCACGTGGCCCACATCCGCGCCAAGCTCGAGGCCGACCCGTCGCGGCCGCAGTACCTGATCACCGAGCCCGGGGTGGGCTACCGGCTGCTGGACCCGACCGCGGCGTAGCGGCCTACCTGCTTACCGTCCCACTCGACCCGTCCCCGCGCACCGTGGGACGTTCGCCACGTGGGAGGTGTTCAACGTCCCACGGTGACCCGCAGACCCCTCGGATGGGATGTTAAGCAGGTCCTCCGCGGCGGCATCGGCTCGCAGCCCGCAGGCCGGCTCAGTCCTCCATCCGGAACCCGAGCTTGAGCGTCACCTGGTAGCGGTCGACGGTGCCCTCGTCGGTGAGATGGCCGCGCAACTCGGTGACCTCGAACCAGTCGAGGTTGCGCAGGGTCTTGCGGGCGCGACCGAGCCGTTTGCGGAGATTTCAGGAAGGAGTCCGCCCGGCGGGGGCGAAACGCGCAGCATGCTGCTCAGACATCGCCCGCCTCGCATCGACACCCGGCCGCCGACCACCAACAAGGGGTTTGAGCACCTCGACGAGAAGTGGGTGGCGGTCCTACAGTGGCTGAAGGCCAACCGCGTCGACTTCGTGCTCGTGGGAGCGGCCGCCGAGGCCGTCCGCGGAGCCTCCGACGCCACCGGCCCGGTCTCGATCGTGCCCGCGCCCTACGGCCGTAACTTCGACCGGCTATCGCGCGCGCTGGTCGCCGCGAACGGCGTCGTCCGCGTCGACACCGGCAGCGACACCGAGCTGATGCAGGTCAAGCTGACGCCCGAGAAGCTCGGCCGCGGTCAGCTGTGGACGGTTCGTTGCGGAGAGCACGATCTCGACATCGAGGGTCGGCGCGACAGCGATCCCAGCTTCCAGGAGCTGCTGTACGAGGCCAGTCGGGTGCAGCTCGCGGCCGACCTCAGCGTCGAGGTCGCATCGCCCGAGCACATCGAGCACTACTCGCACGTGCGGCGCACCGGGCTCTCGCCCGAGATCCGAATCACTCGCACCGCTTAGACACCCTTTAGGAGGCGTTGGGGACGTGGGCTAACCTCAGCCTGTGTCCACGCGCCTGACCGCCCGGACGGCATTGGTCGGCGCGGCCATCGGGGTCGCGCTGCTGGTCGTGCTGTGGTTCTTCGCATTCCACGTCGGAGTCGTACGCCACGCCGACCAGTCGATTCTGCAGGGGTTCTTCGATCTCGGCCAGCGAGGCCGCGTCCGCTCGGTGGCGAACTGGATCGCGCACCTGTGCAACCCGACACCGTACGTCTACCTGGTGTGGATCCCGATGGCGGTCGCGCTGCTGCGCCGCCGGCCCGCGCCTGGCGCTCGCGGTCGGGGCGATCCTGCTCGGCGCCAACGTCACGACCGAGGTCCTCAAGTCACTGCTGGCGTCACCGCGCCCGCTGCTGATCCAGGTGTCGTTCGATCCGGTGGCTCGAAGTCGTGGCCCAGCGGGCACGCCACCGCGGCGATGTCGCTGGCGCTGTGCTGCGTGCTGGTGGCCCCGGCGGCGCTGGCGGCCGGCGGTGGCGGCGCTCGGCGCCGCGTTCACGGTGGCGGTCGTGTACTCGTTCCTGGCGCTCGGCTGGCACTACCCGAGCGACGTGCTCGGCGGGTTCCTGGTGGCGACGACGTGGACGCTGGCCGGCGTCAGCGGGCTGCTGGCCGTCCAGGAGCGCCGCGCCGGCTCCAGCGGGCGAGACGATCCGCCCGTCGGTCACCTCGGCGCTCGGCCCGTCGGCGGCCGCGGTGCTGGCCGCGATCCTGCTCGCGGTCGGGGCGGTGCTGGCGCGGCCCCACGAGGTCCTCGGCTACGCCCGGGACCACGAGGCGTTCATGCGTCGGAGCGGTGGCTATCGGCGTGGCTGCGCTGGCGCTGGCGACCGGCCTGATGCTGGCCGTGCGCAGATAGCCCGCACCGCGGCGACGAGCTCGGCGTCGAACGGGTCCCCGCGGACCGCGACGCGCAGGTGGCGCTCGTCCAGGCCGGGAAACGTCCAGCACGGCCGGGTGGCGATCCCGTGCTCGTCGAGTAGCCGGCGATGGACGCCCGGACCGCGCGTCGAGCTCGAGCAGCAGGAAGTTCGCGTGACCGGGGTGGACGCGGACGCCGTCGATCACCTCAAGCCGAGCGGCCAGCGACTCGCGGCGCTCGCGAAGTGACCGCCGCAACCCGCTCGAGGTGCTCGGGGTGCGCGGCAGCCGGCCTCGATCACCGCGAGCGCGATCGAGTTCACCGGCCACTTCGGGGCGGCGGCGCGCAGGCGCCGCGCCGCATCGGGATCGGCCAGCAGGTAGCCGGCGCGGATTCCGGGCACGCCGAGGATCTTGGTGAGGCTGCGGATCACGATCAGCCCGGGGCGATGCTCGGCGGCGAGCGTCCCGGCCTCGCCGGCGACGAAGTCGATGAACGCCTCGTCGACGACGGTTGTGCGGCCGGGGCGGCACAGCCCGGCCAGGGCTTCCCGAGGATGCAGCGCGCCGGTCGGGTTGGTGGGGTTGCCGACGACCACGACGTCGGCCTCGGCCGGGCATCCGCGCCGGGTCCAGGGCGAACGGCATGGGCAGGATCACGTGGGCCGGTGGCGTGCCGGCGTCGCGCAGCGCGCGCTCGGGCTCGGTGAACGCGGGGTGCACGATCACCGGGCGGCGCGGGGCCAGCGTCCGGGCGATCAGCGAGAACCCCTCTGCGGCCCCGTTGAGGAGCACCACCTCGTCCGGCGTCCGCCCGTGCCGTGCGGCGATCGCGGCGGTCGCCGCCGCCGGGTCCGGGTAGCTGCCGGCTCGCTGTACGCCCCGGGCGATCGCGTCGGTCAGCCACGGTGGGTGGGGGTCGGCGACGACGTTGACCGCGAAGTCGCGCCGCGCTCCGCGCGCGTAGTCGTCGCCGTGCAAATCTCGTGTCACGGGCTCAGCTCCAGCTCGCGGCCGGCCACGATCAGCAGCACGCGGTCGGCGGACCTGGCCAGCGTCTGGGCAGCCGTCGCCGAGCAGGTCCAGCCACAGGCGGGTCCCGGCAGCCGGCGGGACCGGGCCCCAGCCGGCCTCCTCGGCGACGATCACGACGTCGCCCGGGCCGTGTCGAAGCGATCCGCACGACCTCGGCGATCTGGGACTTCAGCCGCGCGGCCGTCTCGCCGCCGTCGGACTCGCTGTCGAGCGCACCGGCCCGCCACAGAACCTCGGCGACCCACGTGCCCAGCGAGTCCAGCAGCACGGTTGACTCGGGCGCGGCGTCGCGCAGTGCGCCGAGCACGTCGGGGGTCTCGACGGTCGTCCATGCCGCCGGCCGCCGCGCGTCGGTGGGCGGCCACCCGCTCGCGCATCTCGTCGTCGCCGGCAGTCAGCGGCGCCACGTACACGACCTCGGCGCCGGCCTGCGGCCGCGAGCCGTTCGGCGACCTCGCTCTTGCCCGAGCGCCGGGGGCCGAGCACGAGCGTCAGCGCCATGGCCGCACCATCGCCAGCGGCGGCCGCGGCGGCGACGAGCACGTAGGTGGTGACCGCGCTCAGCCGTACGGCGCGGCGCAGCGCGGCCGTGTCGGGGCGCGGGCCGTCGCCGAGCAGCGGCCGGCGCTCGATCACGCCGTCGTAGTCGTTGCTGCCACCCAGCGTGATCCCCAGCGCGCCGGCGAACGCAGCCTCGGCGCGTCCCGCGTTGGGGCTGGGGTGGCTGGGCCCCGTCGCGCCGCCAGGTGGCCAGCGCCGCGCCGGGGATGCTCACCGCACAGCCCGGCGGCGGCCACGGTCGCCGCGGCGGTGGCCCGCGCAACCGGCCAGTTGACGAGCATCGTCGAGCCTCGCCGCGCACCAGCCGAAGCGCTCGTAGCGCGGCGAGCGGTAGCCGACCATCGCGTCGAGCGTGTTGACCGCGCGGTGGCCGACCGCTCCGGCGGGGCCCGCGACCGCGCCCCACACCAGCGGTCCGCCGACGGCGTCGGCGGTGTTCTCGGCCAGCGACTCGACGGTGGCGCGGACGAGTTCGGGACCGTCGAGCCCGTCGGGCCGGCGCGCCACCAACGCGGGCGCGAGCCGCCGGGCGGCGTCGAGCTCGCCGGCGTCGACGAGGTCGGCCATCCGGGTCGCCGTCCGCCGCAGCGTGCGTCCGCCGAGTCCCACCCACGCGGCCCCGGCCATCAGCAGCGCGCGGCGGCCGGGGGACAGGCGCCGCTCGAGCGCCACCGCAATCAGCGCCGGCGGGGCCACCAGCAGCGCCGTGTGGAGCGCCCCGGCGGCGCGGGAGTCGCGGTACAGGCGGCGCTCGGCGATGCTCGCGACAGCGCCGAAGCCGGCCACCGGGTGCCAGCGGGCGGGGTCGCCGAGCAGCTCGTCGGCCGCGGCGGCGAACGCGATCCCGGCGCTACGGTGCATCGACGCCCGACCGCTCGAACGTCGACATCTCGCGGTGCAGGCGGCCGGCCTGCTCGATCAGCGGCAGCGCCATCGCCGCGCCGCTGCCCTCGCCGAGACGAAGCCGCAGACGCCAGCAGCGGCTCGAGCCCGAGCTCGGACAGCACCAGCGCCGTGGATCGGCTCGGCCGAGCGGTGCCCGGCGAACAGCCACTCGCGGCAGCTCGGGCGCATCCGTACGCCGACCAGCGCGGCGGCGCCCGTCGCCATCCCGTCCAGGAGCACCGGCACGCCGCGCTCGTGGGCCGCGTGGATCGCTCCCACCAGCGCCGCCAGCTCGAGCCCGCCGAGTCCGGCCAGAACCGCCTCGGGCGCCGCCGGATTCTCGCTCGCGGCCTCGAGCTCGTGGCGGTGGCGCTCCAGCGCCCGGGCCACCAGCTCGCGCTTTCGGGCCAGCCCCTGGGCGTCGAGCCCGGTGCCGCGGCCGACCGCGCGCTCGGGCGTCGACCCCGGTGAGCGCGCAGATCGATCGCGGCCGCGGTCGCGGTGTTGCCGATCCCGATCTCGCCGAGCACCAGGCAGTCGGCTCCGGTGTCGGTCGAGCGCGCCGTCGGCGAGCCGCGCGCCGGTCGCGATCGCCGCGCGCGCCTGCTCGCCGGTCATCGCCGCGGCAGTCGTGAAGTCGGCCGTGCCGGCGCGCACCCGGGCGGCGACGCAACCGCCGGGCGTGTCGCCGGCCAGCCCGACGTCGGCGACCTCGATGCGCTCGCCGCGGGCCTGGGCCAGCACCCCGATCGCGGTCTCGCCGCGGGCGGCGGCCGCCGCCACCTGGCCGCTGACCGGCTGCGCGAACAGGCTCGACCCGCGCCGCGCGTGCCCGTGGTCGCCGGCGAAGACCAGATGCGTGGCACGCAGCGGCGACCGGCGGCGGCTGCGCCGGTCGCGGCCGCCCAGCGCTCGACGACGTCCTCGAGCGCGCCGAGGCTGCCGACCGGCTTGACCAGCTCGTCGGCGCGGTCGCGCGCGGCGGTCCGGGCGCGCGCGTCGGGAACCGGACCGTCGGGTCTCGAGTCGCGGCGGCTCGGCGCCTGCTCGCCGTCGATCCACCGCTCGGCCATCACCAGCTCGTCCAGCGGGCGCCGAGCCGCCCACCCGCGCGCTCGAGGCCCGGCCGCGTGGGACGCTCGTCGGGCCAGCCGAGGCACAGCCACGCCAGCGGCTCGACGTCGTCGGGGATCCCCAGCAGCTCGCGCAGCTCGGACGGGCGGTAGAAGCTGACCCAGCCGACGCCGAGGCCCTCGGCGCGCGCGGTCAGCCACAGGTTCTCGATCGCGCACGCGGTCGAGTACACGTCGGTCTCGGGGATCGTGCCCCGGCCGAGGACCTCGGTGCCCGGGCGTGGGCGGCACGCAGCACACGCAGATCCCGACCGGCGCCTCGAGCACGCCCTCGACCTTCTGGTCCAGGAACTCGGCGGCGCGACCCTCGAACCGGTCGGCCTGGCGCCAGCGCTCGCGCTCGGCCAGGCCGCGCACCTCGCGCGCGGGTCTCGGGGTCGCGGACGACGATGAACCGCCACGGCTGCGAGAGGCCCACCGACGGGGCGGCGTGCGCGGCGGCGAGGATCCGCTACACCAGCTCCGGCGCGACCTCGTCGGGGCGGAAGCGGCGGATGTCGCGGCGGGTCTCGATCACCTCCGCGAGCGCCGTCGCGGACGCTGTCGGCCATCCGCCAGCCAGCCGGGTCCGCGGCGCGGTCCGCCGCCCGCGACGGGTCCAGCGAGCGGGTGCGAGCACGGGGCGCCTCATCGGACCGCTCCCGCCGTCCGCGGCGGCGCGGCCGCGCCGCGCCCGGGCGCCGGCCAGGACCGCCGGCGTGAACCGACGTCGCGATCGCCGCTCCCACGGCGTCACCGGGCCGGCGAACGGCTCGGTGGCCCCGGGCAGCGCCGCGATGCAGATCGAGTCGGTCGCGGTCCCGGTCGCGGGGCCGTCGTGGTTGGCCGCGGTCACCCCGGCGTCGGCGAGCGCCTGGGCCTTGGCCTCGGTCGCGGTCTGGATCGCGCCGGCGAGCGCGGCGTCCGACAGCGGCGCGTCGACCACCACCAGCAGGTTGATCGTCCCCACCCGGGCCACGCGCCGCGGCCGCCGCCCGCCGCGGCGAGCGGCTGGCTGATCCCGACGGTGGCGTGCGCGCCCGCCGGACCCGTGACGGCGGGTCTGGACGGCGGCGACGTCGGCCGCGGTCAGCATCCCGATCACGTCGCCCGGGTCCAGCCCGCGAGCGAGCGCCTCCTCGGCCAGGTGCACGTCGGGGTCGAGCCGCGCGTAGCCGTGGTCGACCTGGAGGTTGAGCCAGTGGGTGGCGGCGCGCAGGCCGCCGCCCAGCACCGCCGAGGACAGGCACCGGCGCGTGCCGCCGAAGTTCACCAGCAGCGACGTGAGTCATCCGTTGACTCCGCGTAGATCAGCGCGTTGACGGCGGCCGCCGCAACCGAGCTGCCGCCACGCTCGCCGTCGGTTGGTGATGCAGGGCAGCCCGCGGCGCGGCCAGCGCCGCCTTGGCGTCGGCGGCGCCGACGAACCCGACCGGCAGGCCGATCACGATCGCCGGGTGCACGGGCGGGCGCTCGATCAGCTCGAACAGCGCGGTGGGCGCGTTGCCGACCACCCACACGGCGCCCGTCGCCGGTGTCGGCGCACGCCAGCCGCATCGCCGCCGCGCTGCGGGTCAGCTCGGACTCGCGGGCGAACTCCGCCACGCGCGCGTCGTCGAGCGGCACCACCGGGTCGGCGCGAGGTGATCCCGGCGGCGGTCATGCGGCTGTCGCATACGACCGTGGCCCCCGACAGCAGCGCCTCGCGGCCGCGGGCGAGCGAGTCCTCGTCGAGCACCAGCGAGTCGGCGAACGAGAGGTCGGCCGAGGCGTGGCAGACGCGTTCGGTCACCGCTCGCGACAGCGGCGCCAGCCCGGAGAAGTCGTGGCGCGAGCGCAGGATCCGGTAGCTCTCGCGCTCGATCGGGTGCACCTGGCGGCTCACCGCAGCGGCACCTCGACGAACGCGTCGGCGGGACACACCTCGACGCACTCGCCGCAGCCGGTGCAGCGGTCGACCAGCGTGACCAGCGGCGGCAGGCCGCGGTTGGCCGCGCCGGGCGGCGCCGGGCGCAGCGCGCGCTCGGGACAGGTCGCCAGGCAGGCGCCGCAGCCCTTGCAGTCGGCCGTGGCCAGGAACACGGTGGCGGTCATGCGATCACCTCGGCGAGCGCGCAGGTCGCGTGCGTCGAGCGCTGCTTGGGGACGACCACGCGGCCGTGGCGGGCGCTCAGCAGCGCGGCGGCCTCGGCGACGCTGGGCGTGCCGGCGTGCGAGGCGACGACGCTCGAGGGCGTCGGCACCTCGACCGTGGCCAGCTGTCGGGCCGGATACGTCTCGCAGCGGCCACTGCATCGTTCCCGCGACCTCGACCAGCGCCGGCTCCTCGCGCGCGGGTGTCGATCGTGGCCAGCGCGCCGACCTGCTCGCGGGCGACGCCGGCCTCGCCGAGCACGTGCTCGATCAGCTCGAGCAGCTCGATCGCCGGGCAGCCGCGGCTGCAGCCGGCGCCGACCACGTACGCCGCTCACGCGGCGCGCCCCGCTGACGACCGTCACCGGGTTCTCGGCGGCCAGCCGGTGACCGCCGGCGAGCGGGCGCAGGCGGCTGGCCTGGACCATCGTCGCCTCGGCCTCGAGCCCATGTGCCGCGACAGCCGCTCGAGCACCGGCCCGACGCGCTCGACGGTGGCCAGCGTCACCACCACCGCGCGCGCGGCCCGGGTCGCGCAGACGTCGAGGATCGGCTCGAGCTCGGCGCCGCCGCCGCCGACGAACGCCGCGTCGGGGTCGGGCAGCGTCGGCCAGCGCTCCCGGCGCGCGACCGTCGACGACGCGGACCGGGACCTCGTGGGCGCGGGCGTTGCGGGTGGTCCGCTCGATCGCGTCGGGCGTCGCGTCGATCCCGATCGCCGCCGCGCCGAGCCGGGCGCACTCGATCGCGACCGAGCCGCTGCCGCAGCCGACGTCCCAGATCAGATCCCCGAGTCCGGGGCCGAGGCGGGCCAGCGCCAGCGCCCGCACCTCGGCCTTGGTGACCATCCCGGCGCGGTGGTCGAACGCGTCGTCGGGCAGCGCCCAGCCGACCGGGTTGCGCGGGGTGCCGACCACCGGTCGAGCGCCATTTGCCGACGCGCCCGTGGGCGAGCACGATCACGCACGTTGGGCTGTGCGAACGTCTGGCCGGCGAGCTCCTCGGCGCTCGCCGGAGCGGATCCGCTCGTCGGCGTGGCCGAGCCGCTCGGCCACGACCAGGCGGCGTCCGGGCAGCCGCGCGGCGAACCACGCCGGGTCGGTGGCCGGAGAGGTGAGGATCGCGACCTTCGGGTGGCGCAGCGCGGCGTGCAGCGCCGGGCGCGGGTCGCGCGCGTGCGCGCTGACGATCACCGCGTCGTCCCACGGCAGGCCCAGTCGACCGAACGCGACCGCCACCGACGACGGCGCCGGGTGCACCTCGCAGCCGCTCGGCGCCCGACGCGCTCGCCGAGCGCGCGCACGATCCCGAAGAAGCCGGGGTCGCCGGAGGCGAGCACGCACGCGCTGGGCCGGGCGCCGCGCGCGAGCTCGGCCAGGGCCGGCTCGAGGTCGGCGCCGAGCGTCAGCCGGCGAGCGCCGGGCGGAGCCAGCGCGTCGAGCGCCTCGACGCCGCCGGCGACCAGCTCCGCGCCGGCCAGCAGCTCCTCGGTGCCGGCGGGGACTCGCCCGGCGTGGACGCCCAGCACCGCGATCACGGCAGCGCTCCCGGGGTCGCCCACCGGCGTGCGCCAGCCGACGTACCGACGACCGACGCGCCCTCGAAGTCGACCATCACGCGCGTCGATCTCGAGCGCCCCGTCGATGTAGGTGCTGAGGTTCTCGGCGACTCGCTCGCACAGCAGGTCGGGCGCCCGCGGTCAGGCCCGCCGCCTACCCACAGCTCGTAGGCGTGGCGCGCGCTGTTGGCGTCGCGGACCTCAGCCTGGACGGACTCGTCGCCGCCGGCCTGCGCAGTCAGCCCGGCCAGGAACTCGGTGTCGATCCGCGACCGGGTCCAGTGGGTCATCAGTACGCCGGCGCCGAGCTTGGACAGCTTGCCGACCATCCCGACGAACACGCAGCGCTCCATCTGCAGCGAGCGCGCGCGCTTGAGCGCGTAGCCGGTGAAGTCGCCGACCTCGACGAAGCACACCTCGGGCAGGTCGGGCAGCAGCCGCCGGGCGGCTTTCTCGCTGCGCCCGCCGGTGGTCAGCACGACCGTCCGCTCGCCCCTGCGCGTCCATCACGTCGATCGCCTGCCCGACGCTCGCCCGCCAGGCCGCGGTCGAGAACGGGCGCACGATCCCGGTCGTGCCGAGGATCGAGATCCCGCCGACGATCCCCAGCCGCGGGTTCGACGTGCGGCGGGCCATCTTCTCGCCGCCGGGGACGCTCAGCTCGACGACAGCGCCGACCTGGTCGAGGTCGATCGCCTCGCGGACCGCGGCCTCGATCTGCCGCCGCGGGCCGGCGTTGATCGCCGGGCCGCCGACCTCGAGCCCGAGCCCCTCGCGGGTCACGGTGCCGACGCCCTCGCCGCCGCGCAGCTCGATTCCCGGAGCGCTCGCGCAGCTGCACGCGCGCGGTCAGGTGGGCGCCGTGGGTGACGTCGGGATCGTCGCCCGCGTCCTTGACCACGACGGCGATCGCGCCGTCGCCGTCGGGCTCGCAGCGCTCGAGCTCAAAGCGCGCCCGCTGCTGGCCCTTGACCAGCGGGATCTCGACCTCGTCGGGCGCCTCGCCGTCGCGCAGCAGCAGGCACGCCGCCTTCGCGGCGGCGGCCGAGCAGGTCCCGGTCGTCCAGCCCTTGCGCAGCTTGCCGGTCGCGACCTTGCGGGCGCTGGCGGGGAGGTTGGGCTCGCGAAGATCGCTCATCGCGGCCGTTGCTGGATCGGTAGCGGTCGGGGCGGCCGAGCGGGCGAAACCGATGGCCGTAGCCGGCGTCGTACACGTGCGAGCGCAGCTCGGCGTCGCCCGTCTGCGCCAGCGCCGGCCCGACGATCACGAGCGCCTGGGTGGTGATCTTGGCCTCGCGGATCTGGGTCGCGAGCTCGTCGAGCCGACAGCGGATCACGAGCTCGTCGGGCCAGCTGGCACGGTAGACCACCGCGCAGGGAGCATCGGCCGCGTACCCACCATCGAGCAGCTCGGCCTGCAGCTCGCGCGGCCGTCGGACCGACAAGAACAGGACGAGCGTGGTGCCGTGACGGGCCAGTTCGACCAGCCGCTCGTTGTCGGGCATCGTCGTCCGCGTCGCGCGGCGCGTGAGGATCAGCGTCTGGGAGACGTCGGGGACCGTCAGCTCCTGACCGAGCGCCGCCGCCGCGGCCGCGATCGAGCTGACGCCCGGGACCAGCTCATAGCTCAGCCCCAGGCGCCGGCAGGCCTCGATCTGCTCGTGCAGCGTGCCGTACAGCGAGGGGTCGCCCGACTGGACGCGGGCGACGTTCAGATCGGCGGCCGCCGCGCGAGCGTAGATCTCGACGATCTGATCGTGGGTGAGCCCGTCGGAGGCGATCAGCTCCGCGTCGCCCGGACGCGTGCTCGAGGATCCGCTCGTCGACCAGACTCCGGGCCCAGACGACGATGTCGGCTTCGCCGAGCACCCGCGCCGCGCGGATCGTCAGCAGGTCCGGCGCACCGGGTCCGGCGCCGACGAACCACACGTGCCCGCTCACGACGCGGCCTCCGCGCGGACCCGCAGCAGCTCCGGACGGACGCCGAGCAACGCCTTGACCACCAGCGCGGTCAGCACCCCCTCGATCACCGCGATCACCGCGTAGGTGCCGATGATCGTCCCGGCGAGCGTGCCGATGTCCACGGTCTCGGAGGCGCCGATCGCCGACTCGGCCACGAAGCAGCACGAGGCCACCACGACCACGCAGAACGCGGCGATCCCGCAGGCGATCGGCAGCGGCGCCACCCGCCGCACCAGCAGGATCAGCGGATACCCGAGCAGCGCCGGCAGGATCGCCAGGTTGAAGATGTTCAGGCCGAGCGTGGTGATCCCGCCGTCGCCGAACACCAGCGCCTGCAGCACGGTCACGACCGCCATCGTCACCGCCCCCAGCCACGGGCCGAGCAGCGCCACCGCGAGCGTGCCGCCCAGCAGGTGGCCGTCGGTGCCGACCGCGATCGGGAAGAACGGCGCGTCGGCGACCAGGAAGAACGCCGCCGCCAACCCCGCCACCGGGAGATCGCGCTCGCGGCCCTCGGCACTGGCCCGGCGGATGCAATAGGCCAGCGCGCCGCCACCGACGACCGCGCCGACCGCGGCCGCCTCGCCGGTCAGGAAGCCGTCAGGGATGTGCAAGCGCCGCTTCTCCCGGCACGGCCGTAAGATCGAGCGCCGCGACGTCGCCGACCACGAACGTGACCGGTGGCGGCAGCGGCGCCGGCAGCTGCTCGAGCGTGCCTCGCGCGACCCGCTGGTTGTGTCGCCAGCCGGCGCTGATCGCCGCGATCGGAGTGTCCGCAGCCAGGCCGCCGGCGATCAGCCGCGCGGTGATCCGGCGGATGTGCCCGCGCCCGGTGAGGATCACCAGCGTGCCGCCGACCTTGGCGATCGACTCCCAGTCGGGCGGCGACCCGTGGGCGGGATCGTCGTTGCCGTCGACGATCGTGACCGTGACGCTGAGCTCGCGCAGCATCAACGGGATTCCAGCGGCGGCCGGCGCCGCCAGCGCGGCGGAGACCCCCGGCGTGACCCGGACCTCGACGCCGGCGGCGGCCAGCGCCCGGGCCTCCTCGCCGCCGCGCGAGGCCACGAACGGGTCGCCGCTCTTGAGCCGCACGACCTCGTCGTGGGCGCGGCCGAGCTCGATCAGCAGCGCGTTGACGTCGGCCTGAGGGAGGGCCTTGTGGCCGGGCGCGAGCCCGACCAGGTGCCGCTCGGCCGCTGTCGGGGCCAGTGCGACGACCTCATCGAGCGATGGGCGGTCGTAGACCACCGCCTGCGCCGATTGCGAGCGCGTCGATCGCCGCCTGGGTCAGCAGCCTCGGGTCGCCGGGTCCGGCGCCGACGAGGTGCACGGTCACCGGGCCGCTCCCTCGGCTTGTGGGGCGCGCTGGGCCAGTAACCAACCACCGTGGTCACGGGTGGTCTCGCCGGCCACGATCAGCACGGTCCGCATCGTGACCTGCCGTTCGTCGACCGTGGCCAGCGTCGCCCGGGTCACGCGCTCGCGCTCGCGGGTGGCGTCGGTGACGATCCCCACCGGGGTGTCGTCGCCGCGGTGGCGGCGCAGCAGCTCGAGCACGCGCCCGAGCTGCCAGGTCCGCGCGCGCGAGCGCGGGTTGTACAGGCACAGCGCGATGCCCGAGGCCGCCAGCGCGTCCAGCCGGCGCTCGATCGTGTCCCACTCGACGTTCAGATCTGACAGCGACACCACCGCAAAGTCGTCTGACAACGGCGCCCCGAGCCGGGCGGCGCCGACCAGCGCCGCGGTGACCCCGGGGATCAGCTCGACATACGGCCGGTCTTCGGGCGCGAGCTCGGCCGCCAGCGCGAACGTGCGGGCGGCCATTCCGTAGACGCCGGGGTCGCCGGTCGAGATCAGCGCCACCCGTTCCCCGGCGGCCGCGCGGCGGACGGCCTCACCGGCGCGCTCTGACTCCTGTCCGATCGCCAGTCGGATGACCGTCTGTCCGCCGGACAGCAGGTCGGCGCAGTAGTCGACGTAGGGGCCGTAGCCGATCACCGTCTGGGCGTCGCGGACCGACGCGGCGGCCGCCCCGGTCCGGTGCTCGGGGGCTCCCGGTCCGAGGCCGACGATGTGCAGTGTGCCGGTCATGCCGCCCAGGGATTGAACCCGGCGGGAAGCTCGAGCCGGTGCGCGCGCATGAAGCCCTGGTCGGCCAGCAGCTCGCGGGTCGGGCCGTCGGCGGCGACCGCGCCGCCGGAGAGGATGATCGCCCGTGGACACAGCTCCAGCGCGTAGGGGAGGTCGTGGGTGACCAGCAGCGTGGTCAGCTGCAGCGACCGCAGCACGTCGATCAGCTCCCGCCGCGCTGACGGGTCCAGGTGTGAGGAGGGCTCGTCGAGCACCAGCACGCCAGGGTGCATCGCCAGCACCCCCGCCACCGCAGCCCGGCGCCGCTGGCCGGCCGACAGCAGGTGCGGGGCGCGCTCGGCCTGATCGGTCAGCCGGACCGATTCAAGCGCCTCGGTCACGCGCGCGCGCAGGGCGTCGCCGCGGAGCCCGAGGTTCCCGGGTCCGAACGCGACGTCGGCCTCGACCGTGGGCATGAACAGCTGGTCGTCAGAGTCCTGGAACACGATCCCGACCTGCTTGCGTAGCTCCCGTCGGGTCGACTGGTCGAGCACGACGTCGCCGATCCTGACCTCGCCGGTGCCGCCCTCGAGCATTCCGTTGAGGTGCAGCAGCAGCGTCGTCTTACCGGCTCCGTTGGCGCCGAGGATCGCCACCCGCTCGCCCTCGGCGACCGAGAAGCTGACGTCGTTGAGCGCCGTCGTGCCGTCGGGATACGCGTAGCTGAGATGACTGACCGCGACGGCCGGAGGCGCACCGGACGCGGCCGGCGCCGCCGCAACCGGCCGCAACCCGGCGCGGGGCGCGGTCGGGGCGACCGGCGCCGGGGCGCGGGTCGAGCGCCGGGCGCGGCGCTTGCCGCGAGCGGGTCCGTCGCCGTGCGGTGTGAGCGAGATCGGCATCCCGAGCTTGTCCTCGTAGCCGGGCAGGCGGACCCGGTAGGTGCACAGGTCGCAGTTCATCCGGACGTCGCCCTGGAGCACCTCGCGGTAGCGCTCGAGCACGATCTTGGCCAGCCGCCGGTCGGGCCCCAGGTGCTCGGCGCCGCGGACGTCGATCCCGGGGTGATCGGCGCCCCACTGCGCCGCCAGGTCGTAGATCCGCGGCACCAGCACGCCGGTGAACAGCAGGAACGGGGCGACGACGATCGCTTCGGCGCCGAGCCGCCGGCAGCGCTCGAGCGCGGCGGGCACGTCCGGCTGCGCGACGCCGGCGAACGCCGGCTCGATCATCGGCAGCGCCCGCCCGTCGCTGAGCAGGCGAGCGATCTTGTAGAGGTCCGAGCTGGCGTCGGGGTCGCTGGAGCCGCGTCCGACCAGGACCACGCCGGTCGTCTCCGGATCGGAGTCGCCGATCGCGGCCCGGATCCGGTCCTCGACCACGTCGAGCACAACCGGGTCGATTCCGAGGTCGCGGCCCATCGCGAACTCGATCTCGGGGTGACGCAGCCGGGCGCGGGCCAGCGCCGCCGGCCCATCGTTCTTGAGGTGTCCGGCGGCGAGCAGCACCAGCGGGACCGAGACCACGCGCCGGGCACCGGACTCGACCAGCCGGTCGAGCGCCTCGTCGACCAGCGGCTCGGCCATCTCGATGAACCCGAAGTCGATCGGAAGCTCGCCGGCGGCCTCGCGGATCGTCTCGGCCAGCCTCCAGAACTCCTCGACCCCGTCGGCGTCGCGACTGCCGTGCCCGACGACCAGCAGCGCCGGCGCGGTCTGCACGCCGTCCGTCGTCTGGGCGATCACGGTCATCGCATCCCGCCGATCGTCAACGCGGTCGCGGCGAGCGCCGGCAGCAGCGCCACCGCCGCCACCGTCCAGGCGACCGTGGTGCCCTGCGGCGACAGCGTCAGCACCGGCATCCGGCCGTCGAAGCCGCGAGCCAGCATCGCCGAGTGCACTCGCTCTCCGCGGGCCAGCGAGCGCGCCGCCAGGCCTCCGAGCCCGCGCGCCGTGGCCCGCGCCTGCCACAGCCAGCGGGGGTCGTCGCCGCGCGCGATTCGGGCCCGCTTGGCGCGGGCCAGGTCCTCGAACGCGAGCTGGACGTAGCGCAGCGCCAGCGCCGCGATGCTGGTGACGATCGCCGGCACCCGCAGCCGCCCGAGCCCGCCCACGATCGCGGCCGGCGACGTGGTCGCGGCCAGCACGCCGGTGGCGAGCACGGCCAGCGTCGCCTTGCACACGATCGATCCGGCCAGGATCAGCCCGGCCCGCGATACCGAGACGCCGAGCACGTCGACGTCCGGGCCGCGTCCCACGAACGGCAACAGGATCACGAACGCGACGAACGGCAGCTCGACCAGCAGCCGGCCGCCCAGCAGGGACGGCGACACGCGGGCCCACACCGCGACCGTGGCCAGCAGCGCGGCGTCGATCGCGTAAGGCCACCACACGCCGCGGGGCACGAGCGCCTCCGAGACGACGAACACGATCACCGCGGCGACCTTGACCTCGGGCGCGAGCCGGTGAACCGCGGTCTCGACCGGGGGCGCAGGCGCCTGGTGAGCGCTGCTCACAGCTTCTCCCCACGCGAGCCGTTGCGCGACGCCGGGACGATCACGGTCGACATGTACGGGACCAGCGCCGTCGCGGGTGCCCGCGGGGCCGACGGCCTGCTGCTGGGAGCCGAGCTCCTCGCCGTACACGGCGTCGTCGATCCGGCCCGACGCCTTGACCGCGTCGAGCAAGGCGAGGAAGGTGGCGCCCGCCCTTGTAGACGACGACGGTGTCGCCGCGGTCGAGCGCTTCGCGCAGCACCTCGTCGCCGGCGGTGTAGGGCATCAACACGACCGGCTCGGCGCCCTCGGCCAGGACGATCCCGGTGCGCGCGGCGAGATCCTGCATCGCGGTGATCCCCGGGACCGTCCGGACCTCGACGTCGGGCACCAGCGTCCGCACCGTGTTCGCGATGTAGGTGAACGTCGAGTACAGGTTCGGGTCGCCGATCGTCGCGAACGCGGCGGTCTCGTCGCGGCGCAGCACCGCGGCGATCGCCTCGCCGGCGCGGTCCCAGTTGCCCGCGCGAGCGTCGGCGTCGCGCATCGCGAATACCAGCCGCTCGATCCGCGACGACGGGACGTGCGCGGACACGATCCGCTCGGCGCGCCCGATGCTCCCGGCGCTGGCGTCGGTCTCGGGCACGAACACGCGGTCGGCGGCCTGGAGCTCGCGCAGCGCCTTGAGCGTGATGTGCTCGGGATCGCCCGGGCCCGACGCCGACGCCCACCAGCGCGCCGGTCACGCCGGCACCTCGCGCGCGCTGGCCGCGATCGCCACCAGCCGCTGGGCGACGTCCGGGGTCGCGGCCCAATGGGTGTGCAGGTAGGAGGCGTGGACGGCCCCGGCGACGTGGCCCTCCTCGGTGCCGTCTCCGTGCCGGAACCGCCACGCAGGGGTCTCGCCGGCCGGCGGCTGCACTTGCGAGTAGTGGAACTCGTGGCCGCGGATCGGCTGCTCGCCCGCGGGCCAAAGCGGGATGCGCGCCGGTCGCGGTCGGCCTCGCGGTAGCCGAGCGTGAGCCGGCCGGTCATCGCGCGTCCGCGTCGATCACGTCGCACATCGGCCGCCCGTCGAGCGTCGTGCACAGGTACAGCAGACCGCCGCACTCCGCGAGCACCGGCCGCCCGGCTCGAGCCAGCGCGGCGATCTCGGCGCGCAACGCCCAGTTCTCCGACAGCTGCTCGCCGTACACCTCGGGGAAGCCGCCGGTGAGCAGCAGCGCCGCGGTCCGAGGCGGCAGCTGCTCGTCCTCGAGCGGGTCGAACTCGCACCAGCTCGGCGCCGGCGGCGCGCAGCAGCTCGAGGTTCTCCTCGTAGCGGAAGCTGAACGCGGGACCGCCGGCGATCGCGATCCGGGGCGCGTCGGCGGATGCGTCCGCCGTCGGGCGGCGTCCACGCGTCGCCGGGTGCCTCCGCAGCCGAGCGGGCCAGCGCCACCAACCCGTCGACGTCGCACGAGTCGGCGATCACCGCGGCCAGCCGGTCGATCGCGGCGCGAGCCTGACGCTCGCGCTCGGCGGCGGGCACCAGCCCGAGATGACGCTCGGGGGTCTCCACGTGGTCGTCGCGCGGGATCGCGCCGAGCACCTCGATCCCGAGCGGCTCGAGCGCCTCGCGCAGACAGGCCGGCGTGAGCGTCGCTGCCGACCCGGTTGAGGATCACGCCGCGGACCTCGACCTCGGGGTCAAAGCTCGCGTACCCGTGCACGATCGCGGCGACCGATCGCGCCATCGCGGCGGCGTCGACGACCAGCACGACCGGCGCTCGCAGCAGCTTGGCGACGTGCGCGGTCGAGGCCAGCTCGCCGCGCCCCGAGGCGCCGTCGTACAGGCCCATCACGCCCTCGATCACGGCGATCTGGGCGTCCCGGGCTGCCGTGGCGAAACAGCGGCGCGATCAGCTCGGGGCCGGACATGAACGCGTCGAGGTTGCGGCCGGGGCGGCCGGTCGCGAGCGCGTGGTAGCTCGGGTCGATGAAGTCGGGTCCGACCTTGAACGCGGCGGGTGTCGTGTGACGTGCTGCGCAGGGCCGCGAGCAGCCCGGTGGCGACGGTGGTCTTGCCTGAGCCCGAGCTGGTCCCGGCGATCACCAGTCGCGGGATCACGCGCGCACCGCCTGGGCGTCGCAGCGGACGACCCGGACCGGCGCGGCGCTGTGGCGGCCGGTCGCCGGGTCGGTCTCGTGGTCGGGGCACACGGTCAGCCGACCGCCGGCGGCGTACACGACGTCGGCGAGCGGCGCCAGCAGCTGCCCGTCGAGTCGCTCCAGCGCGCCGATCACGGCGTCGCGATCGAGTCGGTGGGCGGCCTCGTCGGGGCCGCCGACGTGCACGACCACGCGCGGCCAGCCCTCGTCGATCGCGGCCGCGGCGGCGCGTCGCTTCGCGTCGAGGTCGGTGTCGACGTCGCCGGTGGCGCCCGCTGGGACGATCACGTGCGCGCCGAGCAGTCTGCCGACGCCGGCGGCGGCGCCGGTCGCGCAGACGATCGCGGTCGGGCCGGGAGCGGCCCGGCGGGGGCGGGGCCGTCGTCCCAGACGGTCAGGCCGGGGGTGCTCGGGGGCCGGTCGCGCGACAGGATCAGCAGCCGGTGCCCGCGGGTGTGGACGGCGTCGAGGTCGGCGGCGACCGCGGCGGCGCGCGCAGCCGATGCGCGCGAGCCGTCCTCGCCGAGCACGTCGGCGCGCCATGGCGACCAGGCCGTCCGGGACCTCGATGCCGTGGGCGGCGGCATCGACCCGCCCGCGTCCGGGCTGCTGCGCCGGCGCGCAGCCCGAGCAGCGTCGGGATGCAGGTCTCAGAGCCGGGGGCGAGGCCCGGCGGCGTCGTCTGCAGCACGGTCGTCGTGCCGTCGGCGGCCAGCCGGTCGAGCATCGGCATGCGCGCCGCTGCGCAGCGAACCGGCGCTGGCCCCGTCGGGGATCACGAGGACGTCTACCACTCGATCCCCTGCTGGGCCCGGATCCCCTGGTCCATCGGGTGCTTGACCTTGGTGACCTCGCTGACCAGGTCGGCGGCGTCGATCAGCGCGGGGGACGCGTAGCGGCCGGTGACGACCACGTGCTGAAAGCCGGGGCGGTCGCGCAGCGTGTCGACGACGTCGTGCTCGTCCAGCCACCCGTACTTGATCGGGTAGGTGAGTTCGTCGAGCAGCAGGAACTCGTAGCGCTCGGCGGCGATCCGGCGCTTGACCTCGGCCCAGCCTTCGCGCGCGCGCTCGGCCGACTCGTCGAGGTCGCGGCTGATCCACGTCCATCCGTCGCCCATCTTCTCCCAGTCGATCCCGCCGAGCTCCCGGGCCGCCTTGTGCTCGCCGACCTTCCATTTGCCGGATTTGACGAACTGGAACACGCCGCAGCGGTAGCCGCGTGCCCACGACCGCAGCAGCATCCCGAAGGCGCTGGTCGACTTCCCCTTGCCCTCGCCGGTGAGCACGATCAGCAGCGGCCGGTCGCGCGGCTTGCGGCGCTTGGGCTCGGCTGAGCCCGCGTCGTCTGGGGTGTGCGGTACGTCGACCGTGCTCATGCGGCGTTGCCCCTCCGTGTCCGTGATGGATTCTCGTTCATATGCAGACGCAAAGTCATCACGCCGCTCGTGCTAAGCGCTGCGAGGCGGCAGCAGCTCGCGCCGCCCGCATGGTCGGCCAGCGATGCCGCCAGGCCCAGGCGCACCCGGCCGTCCTCGGCGTCGAACACGACCAGCCGGTCGGCCGCCGCGGCCAGCGTCCGCGCCGCTCGCAGCGACGCCTCGCGGCCGGGCGGCCCGCCGCTCGCTCGCCCGTCGGTCACGACCAGCGCCAGCGACCGGCGGTCCGGGCGAGCGGCGGCGCTCGGTGACGATCAGCTCGGCCGCCCGGGCGAGGCCGGCCGCACAGCGGCGTGCCGCCGCCGGTGGGCAGCGCCGCCAGCAGCGCCGCGGCGCGCTCGACGCTCGCGGTCGGGGGCAGCGCGACGGTGGCCTCGGCACGGCGGAACGTGACCAGCGCGACCCGGTCGCGTCGCTGGTAGGCGTCGAGCAGCAGCCCCAGGATCGCTCCCTTGACCGATGCCATCCGGCGCCGCGCGCCCATCGAGCCGCTGGCGTCGACGCAGAACACGACGAGGTTGCCCTCGCGCCCGGAGCGGATGTGCTCGTGCAGGTCCTCGCGGGCCAGCGCGGGGCCGGGACGAGCCGCTCGGCGTCGCGCGGCCGCCCGGATCGTGGCCACGGGCGCCAGGTCTGAGCCGGCGGCGTCGGGTGCCTGGCGGGCGTCGATCGGGTGGCCTTCACGGCTCGAGCTGCGCGCTGCGGCGACCGGCCGGGCCCTCGCCGGAGCCGATCAGCGACAGCAGCGGGGGAGGGGTGGGGGCGCCGGGGGCGGTGGTGCGCTCGGGGATCACGCCGGTCCCGTCCGCTCGCTCGGGCGCCGCGTCGCCCGTCCCCTCCGCAGTCGCACTGCTGGCGGTCCTCCTCCGCTGATGCACCGTTTTCAGGTCGATCGGCGTCGGGGGCGCTGACTCGGGAGGCGCGGGGGAGCCGCCGCGCGGGCCCGTCGTCGTCCGGGCCCGCTCGTCGGGCGCCGGCGTCGCGCATCGCCTCGTCGAGCTCTCCCGGCGCCAGCCCGGGCGCCTCGAGCGGCCCGCGCCGCCGCCGGTGCCCGAGCGCGAGCAACGCCGCGCTGCGGATGTCCTCGTCGGTCACCTCGTCGGAGCCGTGCAGCGCCGCCAGCGCGGCCGCGGCGCGCGCGCAGACGATGTCCGCGCGCATCCCGTCGACGCCGAGCCGCGCGCACGTGCCCGCGATCAGCAGCAACCCGCGCTCGCTCAGCCGCACGGAATCGAGCCGGTCGCGCGCCTCGTCGATCCGGACCGCCAGCGTGCGCTGCTGGGCGTCGAACCGCTCGGCGAACCGATCGGGGTCGGCGTCGTAGGCCAGCCGGCGCCTGACCACTTCGGCTCGCTCGCCGACGTCGTCGCTGCCCGACACCTCGACGCTCAGCCCGAACCGGTCCAGCAGCTGCGGGCGCAGCTCGCCCTCCTCGGGGTTCATCGTGCCCACGAGCAGGAACCGCGCCGGATGGCTGGCGCTGATGCCGTCGCGCTCGACGTGGTTGCGACCCATCGCGGCGGCATCGAGCATCACGTCGACGAGGTGGTCGGGGAGCAGGTTGACCTCGTCGACGTACAGGACTCCGCGGTGGGCGGCCGCCAGCAGCCCGGGCTGGAACCCGTGCGTGCCCGACGCGAGCGCGCGCTCGAGATCGAGCGTGCCCACCAGCCGGTCGGCGGTGGCGCCGACCGGGAGCTCGACCAGCCGGACCGGCCGCTGCCAGGTGGGAGCGTCCGCCGGGTGCGGGCCGTCGGGACACGACAGCGCCTCGGCTCCGCCCGGTTGGCACGCGAACGCACATCCGTCGACCACGTCGACGGCCGGCAGCAGCGGCGCCAGCGCCCGAACCGCGGTCGACTTCGCGGTGCCACGCTCGCCGCGCACCAGCACGCCGCCGATCAGCGGATCGACCGCGCACGCCAGCAGCGCCTCGCGCAACCGGTCCTGGCCGACGATCGCCGTGAACGGGAACTCCGCGGTCACGAGCTGGCCTCCTCGAGCTCGCCTTCGACCTCCAGGTAGGCCTCGCGCAGCGCCTCGAGCGTCTCGGGCTCGGGCTGCTCCCACAGCTCGCGATCGGCGGCCTCGAGCAGTCGCTCGGCGACCGCCCGCAGCGCCCATGGGTTCGAACGGCGCATGAACTCGCGGACATCGTCGTCGAGCACGTACTTGGCGGCGAGCGTCTCGTACATCCAGTCCTCGACCACCCCGGTCGTGGCGTCGTAGCCGAACAGGTAGTCGACGGTCGCCGACAGCTCGAACGCGCCCTTGTAGCCGTGGCGGATCATCGACGCGATCCACCGGGGGTTGGCCACGCGCGCGCGAAACACCCGGCGCGACTCCTCGTCCAGCCCGCGGGCCTGGGCGCGCTGGGGGTCGGTCGAGTCGCCGATCGCCGCGTCGGGGCTGGCGCCGGACAGGTGGCGGACGAACGCGATCATCCCGCCGTGCTCGGCGAAGTAGTCGCCGGAGTCGAGCAGGTCGTGCTCGCGCGAGTCGACGTTCTTGACCGCGACCTGGATGCGCGCGAACTGCTCGCGCATCGCCGATCGCGCCTCGACGCCCTCCAGTCCGCGGCCGTAGGCGTGCCCGCCCCACGCCTCGTACACGGCCGCCAGATCCGCATCGTCGCGCCAGTTACCGGCGTCCAGCAACGGCAGCAACCCGGTGCCATAGGACCCGGGCGGCGCCCCGAACACCCGCATCGTGGCCCGCCGCCGGGCTGCGTCGGGTTCGAGTCCGAGCTCGTCGGACAGCCGGGCGACGTCGTCGAGCACGTGTTTTCGGACGAAGTTGCGTTCCGGCGGCTCGTCGAGCCCGGCGACGAGCGTGACCGCGTCGTCGAGCAGCGCCACCAGCGCCGGAAACGCGTCGCGGAAGAAGCCCGAGATCCGCAGCGTGACGTCGACTCGCGGCCGGCCGAGCTCGTCGAGTCCGATCGGCTCCAGGCCGGTGATCCGCCGCGTCTCCTGATGCCATACCGGCCTGACGCCGAGCAGCGCCAGGACCTCGCCGGCGTCGTCGCCGTGGGTGCGCATCGCGGCCGTGCCCCAGACGACGATCCCGACCGACTCGGGATACGTGCCCTGCCCGGCCAGCTGACGCTCGAGCAGCGCGTCGGCGAGCCGGGCGCCGGTCTCGTAGGCGAGCTCGGAGGGGAGCGCCTTGGGGTCGACCGAATAGAAGTTGCGGCCGGTCGGGAGCACGTCGTGGCGTCCGCGGGTCGGCGATCCCGACGCCCCGGCGCGCACGTGCCGGCCCTGCAGACCGCCGATCAGGCTCGGGATCTCGCCCTCGGTCTCCAGCAGCTTGGGGACGATCTCCTCCCCGGCGTAGCGCAGCACCCGCTCGACCCCGCGATCGCCGCGACCCAGGATCTCCTCGCACACGGCCCGGGCGGTCCCCGGATCGTGTCCCGCGTCGGCGAAGCGGGCGAGCAGCGCGCGCTGAGTCTCCTCGAGCCGGTCGATCAGCTCGCCGTTGGTGCGGTGCGGACCCGGGAATCGCACGGTGAGCGCTGACGGCGCCTCGGCGGGCTGGTGCGGCGCCGCCACCATCGCGGGCTCGTCGAGGCCGTACGCGCCGGCCAGCGCCCGCCGCAGTCCCGGGACCTCGTCGCCGGCGCCGAGGCGCAGGATCGCGGCCAGCAGCCCATCGAACTGCTCGCCCTCGGGCGGGCGGCCGAGCACGTGCAACCCGTCGCGGACCTGAATGTCCTTGATCTCGCACAGGTAACCGTCGATGTGGCCGATCAGCTCCGAGAACTCGTCCAGATCGGGGCGGCCATCTCCTCGATCCCGAGGTCGCGGTGCAGCTGGGCGTCGTGCAGCACCGTCCAGATGCGGGTGGCCAGCGCCGGCAGCTTGGGCGGGTCCAGCGCCTCGCAGCGGGCGTACTCGTCGAGCAGCACCTCCAGCTCGGCGAGCTCGTCGTAGGTCTCGGCGCGCATCATCGGCGCCACCAGGTGGTCGACGATCACCGCGTGGGTGCGGCGCTTGGCCTGCACGCCCTCACCGGGGTCGTTGACCACGAACGGATAGAAGAACGGCGTGTCGCCGATCGCGACGTCCGGGCGCACAGGCGTCGCTCAACCCGAGCGCCTTCCCCGGGAGCCACTCGAGCGTGCCGTGCTTGCCCAGGTGCACGATCGCGTCGGCGCCAAAGCTCCGCTCGATCCACCGGTAGGCGGCCAGGTAGTGGTGAGCGGGCGCCAGCGCGGGGTCGTGATAGATCGCCACCGGGTTCTCGCCGTAGCCGCGCGGCGGCTGGATCGCCAGGAACACGTTACCCAGCCGCAGCCCGGCGATGACCAGCTCGTCGCCGTCGAGATACCACTCGCCCGGGGCCGGACCCCAGGTCTCCTGCACCGACTGCCGCAGCGAAGCCGGCAGCGTCCGGAACCACTCCACGTACTCTGACACCGGCAGCCGCGCGTCCGCGCCCGCAAGCTGGTCGTCGGTAAGGAACTCCTGGTCGTGGCCGCCGGCGGCGATCAGCGCGTGGATCAGCTGATCGCCGTCGTCGAACGGCTCGCCGACGTCGTAGCCCTGCTCGCCCAGCGCCGCCAGCAGCGCAACCGCGCTGGCGGGCGTGTCGAGCCCGACCGCGTTGCCGACGCGCCCGTGCTTGGTCGGAAAGCTCGACAGCATGATCGCGATCCGGGACTGATCGGGCGGCAGGTGGCGCAACCGGGCGTGGCGGACCGCCAGCCGGGCCAGCCGCCCGCAACGCTCGGCGTCGGGCGCGTAGTGGAGCACCTCGGTGCCGATCTCGAACGCCCTGGTCGCTGAGCGGCTCCTTGAACGAGACCGGCACGCCCACGATCCGGCCGTCGAGCTCGGGGATCGCGACCTGCATCGCGCCGTCCAGCGGGGTCAGGCCGCCGGTGCTGGCCGCCCAGCGTTCCCGCGGGACCGTCACGCACAGCGCCTGGATCACCGGGATCCCCAGGTTCTCGAGCGCCTGCGCCCGCCATCCCGCCTCGAGGTCGCCGGCGTTGGAGCCGCCGGAGGCGAGCACGGTCGTGATCAGCGAGTCCACGTGTTCGGCGAGGATGTCGAGCACCGGCACCCGGCCGCCCCCGTCGGGTCGCAGGCTGTAGGTCCAGGCGCACAGTGCGTTGGCTCCGGCCTGCTGCACCGACCGCGCCAGCGCGGCCACGAACTCGACATTTCCGGTCGCCCGGTGCGAGCGGTAGAAGACGATCCCGACGGTCGGCTGGATGGGATCCAGCCGCGCGACCGCGGCAGCGACGTCAAGGTCCCCGTCGTCCGGCGACCAGGCGCTGCAGTCGGGGAGCGCCTGGGGCGCTTCGAACCCGTGGCCCTCGAGCAGCAGCGTGTCGGCCAGGAACCGCAACAGGTTGGCGGTGTTGTCGACCCCGCCGTGGCGCATGTACTCGAACGCCTCGCCGACGGTGGCTGCCGGCGCCGTCGACAGCGCGGTCAGCTCTGCGTCGGGCTCGGCCTCGCCGCCGAGCAGCACCAGCGGCCAGCCCTCGGTGAGGCTGCGCTCGCGCAGGGTGGCCACTCCCTCGGGCCAGGCTCGGCGGCCGCCCAGCAGCCGGCAGACGACCACGACCGGACGCCGCGCGGTCAGCTCGTCGGCGAGCCCGGGCTGGGCCAGCGGGTTGGCGCACCGGACCTGATGGAATCCGGCGGGGAGCGCGCCGACCGCGTGCGCGGCGGCGAGGATCTCGGTGTCCGCGGTTGAGAGCAGCACCATCGGGCCCGTCACAGCGATTCTCCCTCCGTAGGCGGCTCGCCGTGCCGCGCTGCGAGCTGCAAGCTGCCGAGGCGTACGCTCGCCTGCGGCCGGCTGCGATTTGTTCCCGCTGGAGCGTGCGCAGCCCGGCTGGCGCACCGCGCTCGATCAGGGCCAGCAGCGCGTCGGTGTCGAGGTGCTCCTCGACCAGGTCGCCGAGCCGATCGAGGTGACGCTCGCGGATCGCGGCAAACGATTCCGTGCCCGGGACCCAGTTGCGGCCGCGGGCGTGCGCCACGCGCTCGAGGAACGCTCGGCGCAGCTCGTCGCCTTCGAGCACGCCGTGCCACGAGGTTCCGAACGTCGCTCCGTCCACGCACCCCTCCGATTCGCCCTCGGCCTCGATCAGGGGCTCGCCGCCTCGTCTGGTCACGCGTCCGTGGCGGATCTCATAACCGGTGGCGGCGGCGCCGAGTTCCGGGGCCCGGCCGGACACCTGGCGCAGCACCTTGTCGGCGCCGAACGTCGGTGGTCACCGGCAGGATCCCCAGCCCGGTGACCTCGCCGCGGCGGCTCTCGACGTGGTCGACGATCCGCTCGCCGAGCAGCTGGTAGCCGCCGCAGACACCGAGGATCGGGTCCCCACGCCGCGCGCGGTCGATCAGCGCGCGGTCCAGACCCGCGGCCCGCAGCCGCTCCAGGTCCTCGACCGTCGCCTTGGTGCCGGGCACCATCACCAGGTCGGCGCGCTCGATGTCGGCCGGGGAACGGGTGAAGCGGACGCTGACCCCCGGTTCGCACGCGAGCGCGTCGACGTCGGTGAAGTTGCTCATCCAGCGCAGGCGGACGACTGCGATCTCGAGCGTGTCGCCGCCGGCTGCGGGCCGGCCCTCCGGCCGCGGCGCCTCCAGCGCGAGCGAGTCCTCGACGTCGAGCCACAGGTTCTCCACCCACGGCAGCACGCCGAGCACCGGGCGCCCGGTCAGCTCTCGGATCTGCTGCGACGCCGGGGGCCAGCACGCTGAGGTCGCCGCGGAACTTGTTGATCACGAACCCTGAGATCAGCGCCTGGTCGGCGGGCTCGAGCAGCGCGACCGTCCCGTACAGCGCCGCGAACACGCCGCCGCGGTCGATGTCGCCGACCAGCAGCACCGGGATCGAACGTTCGCGCGCGAGCCCCATGTTCGCCAGGTCGTCCTTGCGCAGGTTGATCTCCGCCGGGCTGCCCGCGCCCTCGCACACGACCACGTCGAACCGGTCGCGCAGGTCGTCGAGCGCCTCGAGCACGGGGCCGCGCAGCGACGCCTTCAGCGTCTGGTAGGAGCGGGCGTCGGCGTCGACGTGGGGCCTGCCCATCAGCACCACCTGGCTGTGGCGCTCGCCCGACGGTTTGATCAGCACCGGGTTCATCGCCGCCTCGGCCGGGACTCCGGCGGCCGCCGCCTGCAGCGCCTGGCCGCGGCCGATCTCGGCGCCCCCCGGCGTGACCGCCGAGTTCAGCGCCATGTTCTGGGCCTTGAACGGCGCCACGCGCACGCCCCGCCTGGCCAGCCAGCGGCAGATGCCCGCGGTGAGCAGCGTCTTACCGGCGTCCGACGAGGTGCCGGCGACCAGCAGCGCGCCGCGGGCTGAGGACAATTGACTTCAACCTCCTCCGGGATTGCGCGTCCCGGCTATGGGGGTGTCGACGGCTAGACGAGTTCCTGGCTCACGGGGCGTTGCACCTCGCTGACAGTGGCGCGACCGCGCCGGACTCTCACCGGCTTCCTCGTCACGTCGCCCTGACGGACGGCGAACCCTACCGCGCCGCGCTAGCGTCCGCCAAATGACGGCGGATGGGGCGACCACGGGTGCCAGGCGCGCGGCGCCGCTCGCGGGACTCCGGGCCGCGTTCGGGTTCCTCACCCGGCTGCCGGTAGGCCGCCTGGACGGGGCCGCGGCCGGCGATCTGTCACGCGCGGCCGCATGGTTCCCGGTCGTCGGACTCGCGGTCGGCGGCGTCTCGGCCGGCCTGCGCCTGGCCGCCGGTACGGTCCTCGGACCCGGGCCCTCGACGGTGATCGCGCTGGCCGGGGCGGTGCTCCTCACCGGCGGCCTGCACGAGGACGGGCTCGCCGACACGGCGGACGCGGTCGGAGCTCACGTCGACCGGCCCCGTCGTCTGGAGATCCTCCGCGACCCGCGGATCGGGACGTTCGGCGGGCTCGCGCTCGGCCTGTCGCTGCTGTTCAGCTATGCGGCGTTGGTGGCGCTGAGCGAGGTGCACTTCGTGCGCGCGGTGGTGGTGGCCCACGTGCTGGCGACGGTGCTCGCCGCTGTGGCAGGCGCGGTTGGCGCCCCCGGCGCGCCCAGACGGACTCGGATCGCTGCTGCGCGCGTCGGCCCCGGCGCTCGCGATCGCCTCTGGGATCGGGGTCGCGACGGCGCTCGGGATCGGCCTTCCGGTGCCCGGCGCGGCCGCCCTCGGCGGGGCGCTGCTGGCGACCGTGGCGATCGCCCTGCTGGCGCGGCGAGCGATCGGCGGGACCACCGGCGACACGTTCGGCGCCGGCGCCAAGCTGGTCGAGGTCGTCGCCTACGGGGTATTCGCGGCGTTCTGGAGCTGAGCGCTCAGCGGTAGCGACCCGGTTGCCACAGCGGCTCGTCGCCGTGGTTGGCCGCGCGGGCGAGGATGAACAGCAGGTCCGACAGACGGTTGAGGTAGCGGACGACCTCGGGGCCCAGCTGATCGCCGCAAGCCACCGCAAGCCGCTCCGCCCGCCGGCACACCGTCCGGCAGACGTGAAGCTGCGCCGACGGTGCGGGTGCCACCGGGGAGCACGAACGACTTGAGCGGGGCCAGCGTCGCGTTGACCTCGTCGCAGCGTTGCTCCAGCCACGCGGTCTGCTCCGGGGCGACCCGGAGCCGCTCGCGCTCGGGGTCCTCGGGCGCCGCGATGTCGGCGCCGACGTCGAATAGGTCGTTCTGGATCCGGCTCAGCCACTCCGACCAGCCGGCCGGGAGGTCCTCGAGCGTCAGCGCCAGGCCGATGTGCGAGTTGAGCTCATCGACGGTCCCGTAGGCCTCGATCCGCGGGTGCGTCTTGGGGACCCGGCTCATGTCACCCAGATGGGTGTCGCCGGCGTCGCCGTGGCGCGTGTAGATCCGGGTCAGGTTCACGGTCATCGTGGAAATGCCAGTCTAGGTGGCCGAATGGATCGACTGCGGAGATGGATTGTCGCGGCGGGGGCGGTCCTGGCGCCGCTGGCGCTGGGCGCCTGCGGCCTGGAGCCGAACTCCGGGCACGCGTCGGTCACGGTCCTGGTCACCCGCGACTTCGGCGCGCGGCCGCTGGCGTCGGTGACCGTCCCGCGCGATGACTCGACCGAGACGATGGCTCGACTGCTGAAGCGCTCGCTGCACGCCCAGCTGGCGTCCGACGGCGCGATCGAATCGATCGAGGGGCGACCGACGGGCGGGCGCGAACGGTGGTTTGGCTACATCAACGGGATCTCCACGTCGCTCGCCCCGCTGCAGCTGAAGCTGACCAAGGTGCACCCTGGGGACTCGGTGTGGTGGGACCTGCACGACACGACCGCCACGGGCACCGTACGAGCCGTCGCGGGCCAGTACCCCGAGCCGTTCGCGCATGGATCCGCCGGGCGCCGGCTGCCGACGACGCTCCAGTGCGCGACCGACGCCAAGGCGGCCTGCAGCACCGTCTCCTCGGCGCTGAGCGCCGACAAGGTCCCGGTCGCGACGTCGCTGCTCGGCACCGGCTCCGGGCAGGACTCGCTCGGCGTGGTCGTCGGCAAGTGGAGCGAGCTCACGCCCCAGCTGGTGGCGCGCCTGGTCGAGCACGGGCCCGACGCCAGCGGTATCTACGCGAAGTTCACCGACGGCGGGGCCGCGCTGCAGCTGCTCGACGCGGGCGGGAACGTGGTCCGGACGCTGCGTGCGGGCGCCGGGCTGGTGGCCGCCACGAGCGACAGCCAGTCAAAGCCGACGTGGCTGATCACCGGGACCGACGCGGCCGGGGTCAACGCCGCCGCGCGGGCGCTGACCGCCGCCGACCTCAAGCGGCACTTCGCGGTTGCGCTCGCCGGCGGATCGGCAATCTCGCTCCCGGTCGCCCGGACGAGCTGAGCCAGACGCTCAGGCTCGGGCCGGGAGATACCGCCGCAAACCGAACAGCCGCTGGCGGACTCGCAGCACCGCGTCGCTCTGCTTGGCGCGTTGGCGCGCCGAGAACCGGGCCTTGTCGAGCCGGGCCGCGATCGCCCCGTTCGCCCCATGGGTCACGGCGGTTCCCCACAGCAGCGGGGAACTGCCGGTGGCCAGCGTGGCCTTGTACGGGTCCGAGCCGAGCCCGAGATCGACCCGCTTGGCGCCTGCCTGCGCGGCGGTGGCGAACGTGTGCAGCAGCGTCAGCCTGCCGGGAGAGAAGGCATCGTGCGTGCGCGCGTACGCGAGGCGATGGCCCCACAGGGTGTCGTTGAACATGAAGTTGTACGTGAACGCGACCGGGTCACCGGCGACGCGGAGGAGTACGACCAACAGGTGACCCGAGGCGGCCATCCGCGTGGCCACGGCCCGCCACGATTGCTCCCCGGAGCCAAAGCCCCCCGACTCGCCGGCCTCGCCCTCCCAGCGCCGGCCGTAGACGTCGAACGCATCCGTGAGGATCCGCTGGATGTGGTCGGGCTCGGTGGCGACCTCGAACCGAACGTCACCCTGCTCGCCGAGCTTTCGAAGGTTTCGCCGGTCGCGGGTGCGTCGCTTCGACGAGGCGATCTGCCGGTAGGCCGGTTCCCAGCCGTCGGGCATGTCGAGGTGAAACACCTGCTCGCGCTGCGGACGCAGAGCGCGTTCGGGCAGTGTCCGGGCCAGGGTCGTGTCGGGTCCGACCCCGTACACCTGCAGCCAGTCCAGCGGAAGCTCCCGTGCGGCGTCCAGCAGCGCCCGCGAGGTGCTGCGTGGCTCGCCCGGATCGCACAGCAGGTTGGAGCGGTGGGCTCCGGCCAGCAGCGCCGCCTCCCGGGTCCACCGCCGGCCCAGAACCCGCAGCGGCAGCCCGCCGACGAGTCGGCCGCCGCGTTCGGCGACCACGCAGTACACACGCGCGGGGGTCCGGTGCCAAACCTCGGCCAGATACGCCGACAGCAGAAACGGGGTGGCGCGGGCGCGGCGGGCGAGGTCGTCCCACCGGGGCGACAGCGCCTCGAATTCGTCCACCTGCTCGATGACCCGCACCATCAGCCCAGGGGCGGATGTTGACCCTGCTCCGCCGTGCACCAAGACACGCTCAGCATAACCCGTGCCACCATCGTTTGAGACCGGCGTTGTGTACCCTCTCGCGCCCGATGCGGATAGGAGTTCCCAGGGAATCGGTCGAGGGTGAACGCCGGGTGGCGCTGGTGCCCGAGGTCGTTCGCAAGCTCGTGTCCGAGGGTCTGGAGGTGGTGGTGGCGCGCGGCGCGGGTGCTGGGGCGCTGATTCCGGACTCCCAGTACGAGGATGCGGGGGCGACGATGGTCGACGACGCCGGCGGAACCGTCGGCTGCGACGTGTGCGTAAAGGTCGCGCCCCCGACCGCAGAGGAGACCGCGCAGCTGCGACCCGATTCGGTGCTGATCTCGTTTCTCGCGCCGTTGACCAACGGCGATGGAGTCCTGGCCCTGGCCCGGGCCGGCGTGACCAGCTTCGCGCTGGAGTCCGTGCCGCGGATCAGCCGCGCGCAGTCGATGGACGCGCTGTCGTCGCAGGCGAACATCGCCGGCTATCGGGCGGCGCTGATCGGCGCGCAGGAGCTCGGGCGCTTCTATCCGATGTTGATGACCGCGGCGGGCACGATCCGCCCGGCGACGGTGCTGGTGCTCGGCGCCGGCGTCGCCGGACTGCAGGCGATCGCCACCGCGCGCCGGCTCGGCGCGGTCGTCCAGGGATTCGACGTGCGAGCCGCGGTCAAGGAACAGGTGGAGTCGCTGGGCGCCAAGTTTCTGGAGTTCGATCTCGGCGGCGACCTGGAGGGCAGCGGCGGCTACGCGCGCGAGCTCACGCCCGAGCAGCAGGCGCGCCAACAGGAGCTGATGGCCGAGGCGATCGGCAAGGTCGACGTGGTGATCACGACCGCCGCGGTGCCGGGCCGTCGGGCGCCGATCCTGGTCACCGAGCAGGCGGTGGAGCTGATGAAGCCGGGCTCGGTGATCGTCGACCTGGCCGCGGAGACCGGCGGCAACTGCGAGCTGTCAGAGCCGGGCGAGAGCATCGTCCGTCACGACGTGAAGATCCTGGCGCCGCTGAACGTGCCCTCGACGATGGCCGAGCACGCTTCCCAGCTGTACGCGCGCAACATCCAGTCGCTGCTCGGGCTGATGATCTCCGACGGGGAGCTGAAACTCGATTTCTCCGACGAGGTGATCGCGGGGGCGTGCATCACCAGGGGAGGAGAGATCGTCAACGAGGGCGCCAAGGCCGCGGCCGGCGCCGCCACGACCTAGGAGGCCTCCCATCAGCACTGTCACCGAGATCGCGATCCTGGTGCTGGCCGCGTTCGTCGGCTTCGAGGTGATCTCGAAGGTGCCGAACACGCTGCACACGCCGCTGATGTCGGGCACGAACGCGATCCACGGGATCGTGCTGCTCGGCGGGCTGCTGCTGATGCACGAGGCTCACGGGATCCTCGAGCACGTATTGCTGGTGATCGCGATCGCGTTCGGGACGATCAACATCGTCGGCGGATTCCTGGTCACCGACCGGATGCTCGGAATGTTCAAGCGAAAGCCTGATCTACCGAGCGACGAGGAGAGCAAGGCCGAGGCCGAGGTCGACGGCAAGTGATCGTCCCGGCGATCTTCCTGCAGAGCTCGAATTTCATCGATGCTCTGTACATCGTGGCGTTCTCGCTGTTCATCTATGGGATGAGCGGACTGACCGGCCCGCGTACGGCGGTGCGCGGCAACAAGCTGGCGGCCGTGGGCATGGCGATCGCGGTGATCGCAACGCTGCTGACCCCGCACGTGCTCAGTGGGGGGAGCACGCCCTGGCTGATCGCGCTGGGGCTGGTGATCGGCACGGCCGTCGGCGTCCCCGCCGCGCGCAAGGTCCACATGACCGCGATGCCGCAGATGGTCGCGCTGTTCAACGGCGTCGGCGGCGGCGCGGTGGCGATCATCGCCTGGGTCGAATACCGCCACCACTTCGGCGGCGACTTCCCGCTGAAGACCGAGATCCCGTCGCTGTTCGCGGCGATTGTCGGCTCGATCTCGTTCTGGGGGTCGAACATCGCGTTCGGGAAGCTCCAGGGCATCCTGCCCGGCAACCCGATCAAGCTCCCGGGTCAGGCGTTGATCAACGGCGCCCTGTTCGTGATCGCGGTCGGCTCAGCGATCGTGCTCGCCGCCGGCGTGCACTCCGAGGCGCTGTTCATCCTCGGGATCCTGGTCGCGGCGGCGGCGCTGGGCAACATGATGGTGCTGCCGATCGGCGGCGCCGACATGCCGGTGGTGATCTCGTTGTTGAACGCGTTCACCGGCCTGTCGGCAGCCGCCACCGGTATCGCGCTGAACAACACCGCGCTGATCGTGGCGGGGATGATCGTCGGGGCGTCGGGAACGATCCTGACCAACCTGATGGCCAAGGCGATGAACCGCTCGGTCCCGGCGATCATCGCCGGCGGCTTCGGCGGCGAGGTGGCGGCGCCCGCCGGCGGTGACGTCGACCGCGGTCCGGTGCGCGCGACGTCCGCCCAGGACGTGGCGATCCAGCTGTCCTACGCGCGCCAGGTGGTGGTCGCGCCCGGCTACGGGATGGCGGTCGCTCAGGCCCAGCACGCCGTCCGGGAGCTCGAACGCGCGCTCGAGGCCAAGGGCGTCGAGGTCAAGTACGCGATCCATCCGGTCGCCGGGCGAATGCCGGGGCACATGAACGTGCTCCTGGCCGAGGCGGACGTGCCCTACGACCTGCTGCGGGAGATGGACGACATCAACCCCGAGTTCTCGCGCACCGACGTCACCCTCGTGATCGGCGCCAACGACGTCACCAACCCCGCCGCCAAGAACGAGCCGGGATCCCCGATCTACGGGATGCCGATCCTCGAGGTCGACAAGTCCCAGTCGGTGATCGTGCTCAAGCGTTCGATGGCTTCGGGGTTCGCAGGGATCGACAACCCGCTGTTCTACGACCCCAAGACCTCGATGCTGTTCGGCGACGCCAAAACCTCGGTCAGCGAGATCACATCGGAGGTACAGGCCCTGTAGGGTCGGCCCAGCGGACCCCGCCCGGTAGGAGTCATGGACCCGAATCGCCTGACGGCCATCCCGATCTTCTCGCAGCTGTCTCCCGAGGAAGCCCACCGTCTGTCGGCGTTCGCCACCGAGACGAGCGCGGCCCAGGGTCAGATCCTGATGAAGCAGGGCGACTACTCGACCGAGCTGATCGCGATCGAGGAGGGCAGCGCCGACGTGATCCAGAACGGGATGAAGATCGCGTCGGTCAAGCAGGGCGATCTGATCGGCGAGATGGGGCTGCTGTCGCGCGAGCCCCGCAACGCCGACGTGATCGCGACCTCCCCGATGCGGCTGCTGAAGCTGACCCACTGGGAGGTCCGACGGATGTCGGCCGCGACCCTCGATCGGATCAAGCAGATCATCGCCGAGCGCCAGCGCTCAGGGCTCGCCGATCCCGCCCACTGCAGCCCCGAGGGGCTCGTGGGCGACGGTCAGTCTGCGGACCGCTAGCGCCCGAGGCGCGAATAATTCGGGGACCCGCGGGGAAGGGTCTGCGCCGTGCGAATCCGCACCAAGCTTCTGGGGATTGTCGTAGCCGGGCTCTGCCTGATCGCGGTCTGGCCGGTGGCGACCGCCGCGGCGGCCAGCCAATCCGTTGCCGTCGGCCGGGGCGGCGCGGTCGTATCCGACACCACCCAAGCGACCAACGCGGGGCTCAGGGTCCTTCGACGCGGTGGCACCGCCGCGGACGCCGCGGTCGCGGTCGCCTCCACGCTCGGGGTCACCGACCCGTTCGTCGCCGGCATCGGCGGCGGTGGCTATTTCGTCTACTACGACGCCCACACGCACCACGTGTACACGATCGACGGCCGCGAGACCACGCCGGCGGCCGCCGACCAGAATCTGTTCATCGACCCGGCGACCGGCCAGCCGCTGTCGTTCCCGACCGCGGTCACCAGCGGGCTGTCGGTCGGAGTGCCGGGGAACCTGATGACCTGGCAGCGGGCGCTCGACCGGTTCGGGCGGTTCTCGCTGGCGCGCGATCTCAGGCCTGCCGAGCACGTGGCCCAGCGCGGGTTCGCGGTCACCGACACGCTGCGCGAGGAGGACCGCGAAAACGCGTTCCGGTTTGACCAGTTCAGCTCGACCGCATCGATGTTCCTGCCCGGCGGCCAGCTGCCGGCGGTCGGATCGATCATGCGCAACCCCGACCTGGCGCAGACCTACAAGCAGATCGGCCGACGGGGTATCGGCGCGCTGTACGGCGGCCCGATCGGCGCCGACGTCGTCAACGCAGTTCACAACTTGCCGCTGGCCCCCGGCGCGACGATCGTTCCGCGGCCGGGCAAGATGGAGCTGAGCGACCTCGCCCATTACACCGCGCCGTTTGTCGACCCGACCCACGTCAACTACCGCGGCTACGACGTGTACTCGATGGCACCGTCGTCCAGCGGTGGCTCGACCGTCGGCGAGTCGCTGAACATCCTGGGCAACTTCAACCTGTCGCGCGAGACGCGCGTCCAGGCGCTGCATCACTTCCTCGAGTCGACGCGGCTCTCGTTCGCCGATCGCAACCGCTACGTCGGCGACCCCCGGTTCGTCAACGTCCCGCTCGAGCAGCTGCTGTCCAAGCAGTTCGGCCGGCAGCGGGCATGTCTGATCAACCCCGCGCAGGCGCTCACCAGCCCGGTCGCGCCCGGCGACCCGTTCGCCGGCGACGGCGGCTGTACTCCGCAGCAGCCCACCGACTCCGGCCAGCAGAACGACGGCGCCAGCACCAACCACTTCGTGGTCACCGACCGTCAGGGCGACGTCGTGTCCTACACGAACACGATCGAAGAGCTGGGCGGCAACGCCGTGGTGGTCCCAGGCCGCGGCTTCCTGCTGAACAACGAGCTGACCGACTTCAACTTCACGCCCACCCAGGGCAGCGCTCCGGACCCGAACCTGCCCGCGGCCGGCAAGCGGCCTCGGTCGAGCATGTCGCCGACGATCGTGCTCCGCCACGGAAGGCCGTTCATGGCGGTCGGCGCGGCCGGCGGCGCCACGATCATCACCAGCGTGCTCGAGATCCTGATGAACAAGATCGACTTCGGGATGACGCTTCCCGACGCGATCGCCGCACCGCGCGCGTCCCAGCGCAACAGCGCCACCACCCAGGCCGAGCCTGACTTCATCGCCCAGTCGACCACGCCTGGGCTCGAGGCGCTCGGACAGAAGTTCGCGATCACCGACACTTCACCACTTGATCCGTCGATCAAGATCGCGCCGACGATCAGCGTCGCCACCGGACTCCAGCTGCTCGGCGGCGGCAAGGTGCTGGCAGCCGGCGAGCCCGTGCGCCGCGGGGGCAGCGCGGCCGGTGTGGTGAGCCCGAGCCGCTGACGCCCGGCTACGCTCCCGGCGGATGGTGAGCCGCGAGCGTGCGATCCAGACGCTGAGCAGTGAGCAGTTCGACGTGGCCGTGGTCGGTGGCGGGATCACCGGCGCCGGGGTCGCGCTCGACGCGGCCTCGCGCGGGTACAGCGTGGCGCTGGTCGAGAAAGCCGACTTCGCGTCGGGCACCAGCAGTCGGTCATCCAAGCTCGTGCACGGTGGCCTGCGGTATCTGCAGAGCTTCGATCTCGGGCTGGTTCGCGAGGCGCTGCTCGAGCGCCAGCTGATGGTCAAACTTGCGCCGCACCTCGTAAGGCCTCTGGAGATGGTGGTTCCGGCGTTCGACGGTGCGCGTCCCGACCGGGTCGTCGGGATCGGTCTGAACATGTACGACGTGATGGCCACGCCCACGGCTCCGGGGCCGCCGCGGGGCCCGCCGCGCGGCCGATCGCGCCGCCGACAACGGGCACAGCGACTGGAGCCCTGCTCGCCACCGGATGATCTCGGCCGACGAGGTCGTATCGCGCCTGCCGGCGCTCGAGGCCCGCCATCCGACCAGCGGCTATCTGTTCTACGACTGCCAGACCGACGACGCGCGGCTGGTGCTGACCGTGCTCGGCGAGGCAGAGCGGTTCGGGGCGATCTGCGCTAACCGGCTCGAGGTGACCCGGCTGCTGACCGGCGGTGGCGGCGGCCGCGGGATCGTCGTCCGCGACCGCGAGAGTGGCGGCGAGTTCACGGTGCGGGCCGACAACGTCATCAGCGCCACCGGCGTGTGGGCCGATCGGATCCGGCCGGGGGAGCCGCGCTCCGAGGCCGAGCTGCCGACGATCGCCCCCAGCCGCGGCACGCACGTGACCGTCTCCCAGCGCGAGCTGCCGCTGCGGGCCGGCTCAATCGTCCCCGCCGGGCACGGACGGTCGATCTTCGCTTTGCCGTGGCTGGGCTCGACGCTGCTGGGAACGACCGACAACACCTACGACGGCGACATCGACCGCGTACGGCCCGCCGGCGAGGACATCGAGTATCTGCTCGACGCCACCAACTCGTTCTTCGGGTGCACGCTCACCACCGCCGATCTGACGGGCGCCTACGCCGGGGTCCGGCCGCTGATCTCCGCGGGCGACAGCCGCAAGTCCGTCGACATCTCCCGCAAGGCAGAGCTGTATGAGAGCTCGAGCGGGCTGATCACGATCACCGGCGGCAAGCTGACCACGTGGCGACGGATGGCCAAGCTCGCCGTCGACCGGCTGGTGGAGCGCGACGGTCGCGAGGCGCCCTGCCGGACGCACGAGATCCCGCTCGGGGCGCCGGTCGATCCTGAAACGCTGCCGCGGGTGCAAGGCGTGTCGGCGGAGTCATATTCGGCGCTCGCCGGCCGCTACGGCTACGCCGCCCACGAGCTGCTGCGGCTCGCCGCCCGCGGGGCCGGGGCCGGCGAGGCCGATCGTGGCCGGCCATCCCGACCTGCTTGCCGAGGCGACCTACGCGGCCGCCAACGATCAGGCCCGCACCGTCGGCGACGTGCTGTACCGCCGCACCCGCCTGGGTCTCCTCGCCGCGCCCTCGTTGCTGGCCCCCGGCGCCGACGGCCCACCGCGGGTGGCCCGGGCGATCGGCGCCGAGCTCGGCTGGGACGAGGCGCGGGTCGCGCTCGAGCTCGACCGGTTCACCGAAGAGGCCCGAACCGAGTACCTGGCGCCCGAGGTGGTCCGGTGACCGCGCCCCGGAGGCTGTTCCGAAGCACCCGCGGCGACGTCGAGCTCGGCGGCCGGCCGTGGCTGATGGGGATCGTCAACGCCACGCCGGACTCGTTCTCCGACGGTGGGCTGCCGCACACGCTCGACGCCCGCGTGGCACTCGCCGAGTCGCTGATCTCCAGCGGAGCCGACGTGATCGACATCGGCGGGGAGTCGGGGGTCACGAATCGGGCGCCGGTCGATCCCGACGAGGAGATCGAGCGCGTGGTCCCGCTGATCGAGCGCGTGGCAGGCGAACTCGGAGCGTTGGTCTCGGTCGACACCTACAAGCCGCCGGTGGCGCGCGCGGCGATTGCCGCCGGCGCGGCGATCGTCAACGACGTCAGCGGGTTGCGCGACCCCGAGCTGGCCGACGTGTGCGCCGAGACCGGAGCTGGCCTGGTGCTGATGCACACGCGCGCAGCGCCCAAGCAGAAGCTGCTGGACCCCAGCCTCGACGGCCGGATCGTCGATGACGTCCGGACCTTCTTGGCCGAGCTGATCTCGTTGGCCGTCGACCGCGGCGTCGCGTTCGAGCAGTTGATCGTCGATCCGGGTCCCGACTTCGGCAAGACGCCCGCGCAGACCGTCGAGGTGATGCGCGCGCTCGGCGACCTGCACGAGCTCGGTCGACCGGTGTTGCTGGCCGTGTCGCGTAAGGATTTCGTGGGCGCGATCACCAGCCGGCCGCCGCGGGAGCGGCTCGCCGGGACGCTGGCCGCGGTCGCCCATGGGGTTGCGTCGGGAGCGCATGTGCTGCGGGTGCACGACTTGGCCGAGGTGGCGGATTTCCTGGCCGTCGAGGAGGTCCTGAGCGGCGCCGTGCAGCTCGAGCGCGACGCGCGGCTGGTGGACGGCCTGCGCTGGCAGCAGAGCGACGGCTGAGCGGCGTCGCCTGGCGTGACGCTAGATTGGAAGGCGAATCGCCGGTCGCTGGCCCAACGCGACCGGAGCCCACCGATCAAGCCCCAAGGAGGCCCCCTCATGTCGATCATCGACCGTGACGCGCTTCAAGCAAGTCCCCTGGCCGATCTTCACGCGATCGCGTCAGAGCTCTCGATCGACGGTTACCGCCGTCTGCGAAAAAAGCAGCTGATCGACGCGATCCTCGAGCGCCAGGGGGCCACCGGGCCGCCGGAGGCGGAGGCCGAGACCGCGGAGTCAGAGTCCGAGTCCGAGTCAGAGTCCGCCGAGGCCGATTCCGCCGAGTCCGGGTCCGCCGAGGCCGACACGGCCGAGGTCGAGGCCGAGGCCGAGGCTGGGCGAGGCGCCGAACCGAGGGCGAGGCGGACGCCGACACCGAGGGCGAGGCGGACGCCGACGCCGAGACCGAGACCGAGGAGCTGGTCGAGGCGGAGGACCTTGCCAAGGCGGTGGCCGAGGAGCTCGCCGAGCAGGACGGCGAGGCCGGCGGCCGGCGTCGCCGCCGAGGCCGTCGCGGCGGTCGCGGCCGCTCTACGCGCGAGCGCGAAGAGGAGCGCGACGAAGATCGCGAAGAGACCGAGGCCAAGGCGAAACCAGAACCGGAGCCCGAGGAGGAGGCGGCCGACGAATCGCCCGCCGACGCCGACGAGACCGTCGACGGCATCGTCGAGCTGGTCGGCAACGGATCTGGATTCGTCCGCGCCAACCCGGCGGAGGCGTCGGACGACGACGTCTACGTGTCGGCCGCGCAGGTCAAGCGCTGTGAGCTGCTGTCGGGAGATCGGATCACCGGTCCGCGCCGTCCACCACGGCGATCCGAGCGGTTCGCGTCGATGGTCCGGATCGACACGATCAACGGTCGTCCGGCGTCCGAGGTGGCCGACAGTGCCCGCTTCGATGACCTCCCGTCGGCGTTCGCGCAGGAGATGCTCCCGCTGCGGACCGACGACGCCACCGTCACCGCGATCGAGGGACTAGCGCCGATCGGCAAGGGCTCGCGGGTGACGATCGCCGGCTCCACGCGGTCGGGCAAGACCGAGACGCTGCGGCGGCTGGCCGCCGCTCTGGGCGACAACGACGACCTGCACGTGCTGCTGGTGCTGACGGGCATCAGGCCCGAGGAGCTGCCGGAATGGGACGACGGGCCGGTCAAGCCCGAGGGCTCGCTGAACTTCGCCGCGTCCGCCGACGCCCAGGGCCAGCTGGTCGAGCCGGTCGTCGACCAGGCCCGCCGCTGGGCCGCCCGCGGGTCCGATGCGGTCGTGCTGATCGACTCGCTCGATGGCCTGCATCCGCAGGCCGCGCGCAAGGTGCTGGCCAGCGCGCGCAACGTGGTCGACGGCGGCTCGCTGACCGTGATCGCAACCGCCTCGGCGGCGCTGGGCGGCGAGACCACGGTGATCGCGCTCGACGCCCGGGCCGCGGCGGCCGGCCGGTTCCCGGCGCTCGACGTCGCCGGGACGGGCACGCTGCGGCCCGAGCGGCTGGTCGGCGACGACGGCGCCGAGGCGATCGCGCGGATGCGCTCGCAGGCGCTCGGGGGCTAGTCGGCCCCGGCGACCCGGCGGTCCGCGCGGTCCCGGCGGAAAAGCGTGCATATCACGACAAACCCGGCGCCGCCGGCGAGGCCTGCCACGTGGTGCATCGTATGCGTGCGCCGTACGGCAAGCCTCGACATCGCCGACGGATTTGTCGCGATATGCACGCTCGCCGCGGCGATCGCCGACGGGCGCGGGGTAGGGTGCTGACGACCCCGCGACGACCACCCCGGCCGCTACCGTAGAAATCGCTTAATGGCAGACATCGCGACCGATCTGGAGACCCTGCTCGAGGGCCTGAACGCGCCCCAGCGGGAGGCCGTCACGTACGGCGAGGGGCCGCTGCTGATCCTCGCCGGCGCGGGGTCGGGCAAGACCCGGGTGCTGACCCACCGGATCGCCTACCTGGCCGCCACCGGCGCCGCCAAGGCCAACGAGATCCTGGCAATCACGTTCACTAACAAGGCCGCCGGGGAGATGCGCGATCGCGCCGGCCTGCTGGTCGGCCGCCGGGTCCGGGCGATGTGGGTGATGACCTTCCACGCCGCCTGCGCGCGGATGCTGCGCGCCCACGCCGACAAGCTCGGCTACACCCGCCAGTTCACGATCTACGACCAGGCTGACTCGCGGCGACTGGTCAAGCGCTGCCTTGACGAGCTCGGGGTCGACCCGAAGCGGTTCACGCCGGCCGGGATCCAGTCACAGATCTCCGACGCTAAGAACAAGCTCCGGGACGCCGAGGGCTACGGCCGGATGGTCGAGTCGTTCTTCGAGCAGACCGTGGCCGACACCTACCGGCTGTACGAGCGCGAGCTGCACCGGATGAACGCGATGGACTTCGACGACCTGCTGGTCCGCTCGGTGAACCTGCTCGAGATGTTCCCCGAGGTCCGTGACGTCTACGCCAACGGCTTCCGGCACGTGCTCGTCGACGAGTATCAGGACACCAACCACGCCCAGTATCGCTGGCTGCAGCTGCTCGCCGAGGAGCACCGCAACCTGATGGTGGTCGGCGATGATGCGCAGTCGATTTACGGCTTCCGCGGAGCTGACATCCGCAACATCCTCGACTTCGAGGACGCGTTCCCCGACGCCCACGTCGTCCGTCTCGAGCAGAACTACCGCTCCACCCAGACGATCCTCGACGCGGCCAACGCGGTGATCGCCAATAACCGCGGGCAGAAGAGCAAGGTGCTGTGGACCGACGTGGGGAGGGGGGACCCGATCAAGATCCGCGAGCTCGAGGACGAGCACGCCGAGGCGCGGATGGTGACCGGCGAGATCCAGCAGCTCGTCGACGAGGGGACCTCACGGGCCGAGATCGCGGTCTTCTACCGGACCAACGCCCAGTCGCGGGTGCTCGAGGACACGCTGGTCCGGGCGGAGATCCCCTATCAGGTGATCGGCGGCACCAAGTTCTACGAGCGGGCCGAGATCAAGGACGCGATCGCCTATCTGACGACCCTGATCAACCCTCAGGACGTGGGCGCGTTCACTCGGATCGTCAACGCGCCGCGCCGCGGGATCGGCGCGACCTCGATGTCGCGGGTGCTGTCGTTCTCGAACACGATCGGGATGCCGATCTGGGATGCGGCCTCCGACCCCGAGCAGGTGCCGGGGCTCGGGGCGGCGGCGATCAAGGCTCTACGGCGGTTCATGGGGACGATGCACGTGCTCCGCGAGCTGGCCGAGTCGGGCGCTCCGATCGCCAAGCTGCTTACCGAGGTCCTGCGCGAGACCGGCTATCTGGAGGCGCTCGAGGCCGAGCGCACGATCGAGGCCCAGGGCCGGATCGAGAACCTCGAGGAGATGGTCAACGTCGCCGCGGAGTACGACGCCGCCGACGCCGACGACAGGTCGCTGGGCGAGTTCCTCCAGCAGGTGGCGCTGATTGCCGACGCCGATGAGCGCGCCGACGACGAGGGCCTGGTGACGTTGATGACGCTGCACAACGCCAAGGGCCTGGAGTACCCGATCGTGTTCATGATCGGTTGCGAGGAGGGCGTGTTCCCGCACTCGCGGGCGCTCGACGAGGGCGGGCTCGAGGAGGAGCGCCGGCTCTGCTACGTCGGCATCACCCGGGCCGAGCGCGACCTGTACATCACCTTCGCCCGCAGCCGCACGGTGTTCGGTGCGCGCAACTACGGCCTGGCCAGCCGCTTCATCTCCGAGATCCCCGACGAGCTGACCGACCGCGAGCAGCAGCCGCAGGCGTACGCCGGGATCCGTGCCCGGGCGACGTCGTGGTCCTCACCCGCCTCCACCGATCAACCGGCGCCGGTCGCCTACCGGCTCGGCGACGACGTCGCCCACCCCAAGTTCGGCGAGGGCGTGGTCACCGGGATCGAGCCGGGCGGGATCGTCGTGATCCATTTCAGCCGGGACGGCACCGATCGCAAGCTGGTGGCGGATCTGGCGCCGATCAGCAAGCGGTGATGGCGGCCACCGAGACGCCAACCCAGACGACGACGGAGTTCCAGCGGACCCTGCGGCTGCGGCAGGGCGCGCTGATCGCGGCCGGCAGCGCGATCGCGCTCGGGATCGTGATGTTCACGATGGCGTGGTACGGCGTCGACGAGATCCCCGGACGGGTCGCAGCCCGGATGCCGCTCACCTACGCGGTCAACGCCTGGCAAGCGCTGAGCGCGATCCGGTGGCTGATGCTGTTGACGATCGTGGTTGCGATCGGGTCGGTGCTGCTGCACGGCAGCCAGCGCGCACACGGCGCCAAGACCGACACCGGCGTGGTCGTGGCCGGCCTCGGCGCGGTCACCACGGTGGCGCTGATCATCCGCGTGCTGATCGTCCTGCCGTCGCCCGACTCGGTCGTGGACCAGAAGCTGGGCGCCTACATCGGGCTGCTGTGCGCGGTCGGGATCGCGCTCGGCGGCTACGAGCAGATGCTCGAGGAACGCGCCCGGCGGGCCCGCGCGGCGCCCGGGTCAAGAGGCGCTCGGCGGATCGCGGCGAGGGGCGCGGAGCGCTCCTGAGCGCGCCGATCCAGGTGTAACGTTCCGCTCGCGCAGAAGCTCGACGGAACCCATACAAAGGAGCGGGGATGGACTCTTCGAGGCTGAGTCAGGGGTACGTGGTGGCGGGCGTCGGTGGGGTCGTGCTGCTGATCTCGCTGTTCCTGAACTGGATCTCGGGGGTGACGATCACCGTCGGAGCGGCAAGCCTGTCGACCAGCGGCAACGCCTGGGACGTGTTCTCGGGAATGGACATCCTGATGGCGCTGGTCGGACTTGCGGCGATCGTGCTGACCGGCGCGGTCACGGTCGGAGCGGCGATCAAGACGCCGACCAACGCCGCGTGGATCCTCGGGCTGCTCGGGGTCGGGACGATCGGCTGGGCGCTGGGCTGGGACCTCGAGAACGCCAACGCGGGGATTGGCGCGTGGCTTGGCCTGGCCGGTGCGATCGCGATCGCCTACGGGGGCTTCGCCGCCGCCCGCGACTACGAGCCGATCCGAGGCTGAGCGCCGCGGAGCGAGCCGAGCCGATGCGCTTTCAAACCTCGAGGCTTCGATCCGGAGAGCTGCTGGCCGGGGCGGCGGCCGTGGTGCTGTTGGTCTGCCTGTTCGCGCTGCCGTGGTATGGCCTGAACGGCTCGGTGGCGTCGATCGCCCAGCGCCTCGGGGTATCGACGTCGCGCACGGGCTGGGAGTCGCTGACGACGTTGCGATGGCTGATCCTGATCGCCTCGCTCGCGGCGCTGGCGCTGGTGTACCTGCAGGGCACTCGCCGCGCGCCTGCGATGCCGGCGACGTTCAGCCTGATCGTGACCGTCCTGGGCGGGCTCACGGCGCTGGCGCTGATCTACCGGGTGCTGATCAACGTGCCCGGTTCCAACGACGTCGTCGACCGCCAGGCGGGCGGGTTCATCGCGCTGGTGGCGGGGATCCTGGTCGCGTACGGTGGATATCGATCGCTGCGCCAGGAGGGAGTCGCGCCGCAGGACGAGCGGACCGACATCCCCACCGTGGAGCTCGGCTCGGCTGACTCCCAGCTCGACTCCTAGAATGAAATCCAGATGCTGGATCGCGATCAGGTACTACACGTCGCGCGCCTGGCTCGGCTGGAGCTGAGCGACGCCGAGGTCGAGAAGATGTCGGCCGAGCTGTCACACGTGCTCGATCACATCGAGAAGATGAACGAGCTCGAGCTCGAGGGCGTGCCGCCGACCTCGCACGTGGTCGACGTGGTCAACGCGCTGCGCCCCGACGTCCCGGTGCCGTCGTTCCCCGCCGAAGTCGTGCTCCGGGCCGCTCCCGAGCGGCTCGAGGGCGGCTTCGGGGTCCCCAGCCCGGGCGCGTCGCCGGCATGAGCGAGCTGATCGAGCTGACGGCCGCGGCCGCGGCCGAGCGCGTGCGCGCGGGTGAGCTCAGCGCCGCCGAGCTGTTTGACGCCTACCGCGAGCGCGCGGGCGCCGACGCGCTCAACGCGTTCCTGTGGGTGGCGTCCGAGGCCCCAAACGGGCGTGACTACTCGGACTCCCCGCTGGGTGGCGTGCCGCTCGCGATCAAGGACCTGTTCTGCACCGAAGGGGTCCCCAGCCAGGCGGGCTCGAAGATCCTGGAGGGGTACCGGCCGCCGTACACGGCAACGGTGGTGAAACACCTCGCCGAGGCCGGGGCCCCGCTACTGGGCAAGACCAACCAGGACGAGTTCGCGATGGGATCCTCGAACGAGAACTCTGGCTTTGGACCGGTGCTCAACCCGTGGGACCGCGGCCGCGTCCCCGGCGGCTCTTCGGGCGGGAGCGCCGCCGCGGTCGCCGCCGGGCTGGCGCCGTGGGCGATCGGCACCGACACCGGCGGATCGATCCGCCAACCGGCTGCGCTGTGCGGGATCGTCGGGCTGAAGCCGACCTACGGCGCGGTCTCGCGCTACGGGATGATCGCGTTCGCCTCCTCGCTGGACCAGGCGGGACCGCTGGCCGGCAACGTCACCGACGCGGCGCTGCTGTTCTCGCGGATGATCGGCAAGGACCCGTGCGACTCGACCTCGCTGGCGTTCCCGGGCGAGATCGCGTCGCCGCGCGCCGAGGATCTGAAGGGGATCCGGCTCGGCGTCCCTGAGGAGCTGACCGGGACCGAGGGCGGCGTCGAGCCCGGGGTGCGCGAGAACTTCGAGGCGACCCTGAAGCTGGCCGAGGGGCTGGGCGCGACGATCGAGCCCTGCCGGCTGCCGCACGCGCCCCACGCGCTGTCGGCCTATTACGTGATCGCCCCCGCCGAGGCGTCGGCAAACCTGGCTCGGTTCGACGGCGTCCGCTACGGGCTGCGCGTGGACGGCGACTCCGACCTGACGACGATGTATGAGCACACCCGCGCGGCGGGGTTCGGCGCCGAGGTCAAGCGCCGGGTGATGCTCGGCACATACGCGCTGTCCAGTGGCTACTACGACGCCTACTATGGGACGGCGTTGAAGGTCAGGACGAAGATTTCAGACGACTTCAAGACGGCGTTTGAGCGGTTTGACTTCATCGTCGCCCCGACCAGTCCCTGGACCGCGTTCGAGCTCGGCGCCAAGACCGACGATCCGCTGGCGATGTACCTGAACGACTTCTGCACGGTGCCGATGTCGCTGGCCGGGATCCCGGCGATCTCGATCCCGTCGGGCCTCAGCGATGGTCTACCGGTCGGCTTCCAGCTCGCGGGCCCGGCGTTCAGCGAAGGCGCAATCCTCGACGCCGCCCACGCGCTCGAGCAGGCGATCGGCTTTGACGGAAGCGCGGCAAGGCGATGAGCGAGACGGCCGGCGGCGCCGCGATCGAGTACGAGCCCGTGATCGGGCTGGAGATCCACGTCCAGCTGAACACGGTCACGAAGATGTTCTGCGGCTGCGAGTTGTCGTTCGGCGATCCGCCGAACACCCACACGTGCGCGGTCTGCCTGGGCCTGCCCGGCGCGCTGCCGGTGGTCAACGAGCGGGCGGTCCACTTCGGGCTGATGATCGGGCTCGCATTCGGGTGCGAGATCGCCGACCGGTCGCTGTTTCATCGTAAGAACTACTTCTATCCCGACCTGCCCAAGGGCTACCAGGTGTCCCAGTACGACGTGCCGCTGTGCCGGGGCGGCCAGGTCGGTGACGTGCGCATCCATCGCGTGCATCTCGAGGAGGACGCGGCCAAGCTGAACCACCTCGGCGCCAGCGGCCGGATCCACGGCGCCGACCGCAGCTGGGTCGACTTCAACCGCGGCGGCACGCCGCTGGTGGAGATCGTCACCGAGCCGGATCTGCGGTCCGCCGAACAGGCGCGGGACTGGTTGCGATTGCTGCGCTCGACGCTGCGGGTGCTCGGCGTGTCTGACGTCAACATGGAGGAGGGCTCGCTCCGCTGCGACGCCAACGTGTCCGTGCGTCCCCGGGGATCTACGGAGTTCGGGACCAAGACCGAGCTCAAGAACATGAACTCGTTCCGGTTCCTCGAGCGCGGGGTCAGAGCCGAGATCGACCGCCAGGTCGGGCTGCTGCGGTCCGGCGGCACGGTCGTCCAGGAGACGCTGCACTTCGACCCCGCCAGCGGTCAGCTGACACCGCTTCGCTCCAAGGAGGAGGCGCACGACTACCGCTACTTCCCCGAGCCTGACCTGGTACCGCTGGTCGCCACCGAGGAGATGGTCGCGGCCGCGCAGGCGGCGCTGCCCGAGCTGCCGGCCGACAGGGCGCAGCGGTTCCAGCGCGAACTCGGGCTCAGTCGCGAGAGCGCACGCCTGCTGGCGTTCCGCACCGAGCTGGGCGACTACTACGAGCGGGCGCTGCAAGCCGACGGCGACGACGCAGTCGGGCTGGCCAACTGGATTCCGCAGCTGATCGAGCGGATCGGCTCAGATCAGGACCCGGCCAACTCCAAGGTGTCTCCCGAGAGCCTGGCCGCCCTGTCGGCGATGGTCGGCGCCAAGCAGGTCAGCCGCGACGCGGCACGTGAGGTGCTCACCCGGCTGGTGGACGAAGGCGGGGACCCGCGCGCGATCGTCGATCGCGAGGGGCTGGGAGCGATGACCGCCGACGACGGCGGGCTCGGCGCAGTCGTCGACCGCGCGATCGCGGCCGATCCGGACGCCGCCGACAAGGTCAGAGGCGGCAATCGCAAGGCGATCGGCCCGCTGGTGGGGTACGTGATGCGCGACACCAAGGGCCGCGCCGACGGCGGCGAGGTAGCCCGCCTGCTGCTTGAGCGGCTGCAGGCGGACTGACCGACGCCTTGCGCGACTAGTGCTCCCCACCGTAAATACTGTCCCATTCGAGCGGCACCGGGCGGCGTCTGGCTTCGTCCTCGGACCCTCGCGCAGCGCCGCTGCGCGGCGGGTCCTGCGTCCTCGCCAGCCATCCGACCGGCACCACTCTCGGTGGGACCGTATTTACGGCGGGAACCACTAGCTGGGGTTGCGCGCGAGCCTGCGAACGACGAACCCAGCGCCGATCAGCGTCGCCCCGCCCGCCAGCATCAGGCCGACGTTCACGCCGGTGAACGGCAGCGTTCCGGAGCTCGTGCCATCGCCGACCGACGTGCACAGCTGCGGGTTGTATGCCTGGCAGGTAGAACTCCCCTGAGCCAGCGCCGCGCTCGGAATTGCCAGCAAGGCGATCGCGATCGCCACCAGAATCATGATGCGTTTCATGCGTTCCTTCCCCTGAGCGATCCGCAGCCCCACGGCAGGTCGCGGCTCTAATTCCCTCCGGACATCCGGCCCGGAAGCCTGGCGCGAAGGATAGCTGCTGCGGGCGACGTTTTGCAGCCTCATATGAGGCGGATTTCGGGTGGTCCGGCTAGTGGACGAGCGTCAGCGCGCTAAACGCCTGCGCGGGCGTCAGCGGATGGGTCGTGTCGACACGGGCCAGCGCCCGCTTGACGGTGGGATCCTGCTTGTTGATCGAGGCCGCCATCTGATAGTCGCTGCGGGCCTGGTCGGTGTTTCCGAGCGCCGACTCGGCCAGGCCCCGCCCGAACCACGCGAACCAGCCTCCGGGCTCCCGGGAGATCGACTGGCTGAAGCGGCTGATCGCCTCGTTGTAGTTGCCCGTCTGGAGCGCGATCGCCCCCGCGGTCCGGCCGGGATCGGCGCTCAGGGGATCGAGCTTGCTGGCGTGCGCGAGATCGTTGAGCGCCGCGTTGGGATTGCGATTGCGGACGGCGGCCGCCGCGGCCTGCTCGCGGACCGACAGGTATGGGAAGCCGAGCACGACCGCAGCGGCGACCAGCGCGAGCACCCCGGCGCCACCCAGCGCCCATCGCGGGAGGCCGCGTCGCGTTTCGGGGCTGCGCGACTCTCGGACCCGGCCCAGGGCGAGCGCCATGCCAAGGAATCCCAGGGCGGGGCCGCTGAGTGCCGGCATCTCCCAGAACCAATCGACCGAGCCGTGAAACAGCCACACGGTGAGCGGCAGCAGCGCCGCGCCGGCGACCCACTGGGCGGCGCCCGGGGCGTGCCTGCGGACCCCGATCGCCCCCGCAATGGCCGCCACCATGAACCCCGCGAACAGCAGGAGGCCGACGATGCCCGTGTGGGCCAACAGCCGCATCTCGAGGCTGTGCGTCCACGCCGGCTCCTCGGTGGTGTGGCGGCGGGGCAGGTAGTAGTCGGCGAAGTTGTCCTGCCCCAGGCCTCCGATCGGGTGCGCCACCAGGGCGTCGAGCGACACCCGCCAGAAGTCGTAGCGCCCGCTCCCGACCGTGCCGAAGTGCGAGCCGGTGGCGTCGGCGGTGGGCACGTGGCTGAATCCGTTCCACTGGCGCTTGATGAACCCGAATGGGTCGCCGTGGGTGGCTGCGGTCCCGCCGGCGATAACGGCCACAACTGCGATCACCGCCAGCGCCCCACCCACGATCCGCGAGGCCCGCGGCGACAGTCCGCGGGGCTGCCAATGCGCCTCGGCCCAGGCGGCCACGGTGGCGATCACCAGCACTGCCAGACACAGCGCCAGCGACACCTTTCCGGCGTGCCGCGCCGCCTCGGACAATGCGGATGGGGTCTCGGAGTTGAACACACCGATCAGCGCGTGGACCGGGATCAGCGTGCCCAGCACCGGCAGCACGGCGGCCGCTACGAACCGGAGCCGGTCGCGGACGATCGCCAGCGTGGCCAGCGCCACCAGGGGCAGCGTGAACAGCCAACCCCGGCTCTGCCCGGCGACCGCCAGCTGCAGTCCGGCGGTCGCCATCGCGAGCAGGATCCCGCGCAGGGCGGCCGGCAGCTCGCGTCGAGAGGCCAGCGCGATCGAGACCAGCGCCCCGATCGTGAACAGCGCGGCGGTGGCGTTGAAGTAGCCGGTCGGCGGCGAGATGCGCCCGTCGACCACGAGCGTCGACAGGTGGCTGGCCGACTCCAGGCGGATCAGCATCACCGCGGCGATCGTCCCAATCGCCAGCGCGAACACCGACAGCGCGACGGCGGCCCCGGCGGCCGTCCACGGCAGCGAAGCCATCAGCGTGAACGCGATCAGGTACAGCAGCGCACGGTTTGAGCCCTCGAGCGCCGTCCCGGGCGCCTGGGCCCACGCGATCGACAGATACGACCAGGCCACGTAGGCCGCGAACGCGGCCACCGCCAGCCGGCTCGACCGCGACAGGCCGACGCGGTCAACGCCGAGCACCGCGATCGTGATCGCCGCCAGCGACAGCAGCGCCAGCGCTCCCCAGTACCAGGTGCCCGCGTCGTAGCCGCCGTTGTCGGCCGCCCACACGATCAGCAGCGCGACGACTGCCAGTCCCGGCACCGCGGCGGGCAGGTGAGGCCCTGCCGCCTCGCGGAGCCGCCTGCCGGCCGTCCCCACGGTCGGGCTGTGCGTGGCGGTCATCGATCCGTCAGCATACGGACCGCGGTGGCATTAACTCGACACTCAGACTCGAAGCTCCGCGTGCTGACGCTCGCGCTCGATGCCGGCTCCGGGTACGGCGGCGCGGAGAAGCTTGCCTACGAATTCGCGCTGCGGCTCGATCCGGCGAGGATCCAGAGCTATCTGTGCACGATCCGCGTGCCGTTCCCTGATCGCAGCGACGCCACCGAGCGCGATCGCAGGGAGCTACGCGCGGCGGGCGTGCAGCAGATCGAGCTGGCCCAGACGTCGGCGTTCCCGCTGCGGCCGGCGCCGTGGCACGAGCTCTACCGGATCCTGCGCCAGGAGTCGATCGACATCCTCCACGCACACATGCCCCGGGCGAGCGTGCCCGGTGCCGTGCTGGCGCGGCTCGCCCGGGTCCCGGTTGTGATCAGCCACGAGCACGGCTCGTCGATCGAAGGCAAGCGGATCCGCCCGTTGCTGGACCGGCACGTGGTGGCCCGTCTGAGCACGGTCGTGCTCGCGGTCTCGGAGTGGGACCGCCGTCAGCTGATCGAACTCGAGCGGATCCCCGTCGATCGCGTCGCGGTCCTGCACAACGGTATCCCGGAGCCGCCCGAGGCCCGGGGCGACGTGCGCGCCGAGCTGGGGATTGACCCCGGCGAGCCGCTGATCGGCGCGGTCGGCCGGCTGTACGAGCAGAAGGGCTACGACTTTCTCGTCCCGGCAGTCGCGCAGCTCAAGCGCGAGGGGCGTCGGCTACGGTGCATCATCGTCGGGCTTGGACCGGAGGAGCAGGCGCTGCGCAAGCAGGTCGTCGAACTCGGGGTCGCCGACGAGGTGGCGCTGATCGGCCGCCGCTCGGACCCGGCCGACGTGATCCGGGCGCTCGACGTGGCGCTGCTGCCGTCGCGGTGGGAGGGCAGCCCGCTCGTGCTTATGGAGTACATGGCCCTCGCCGCGCCGATCGTCGCGACCGCGGTTGGCGGCGTGCCGGAGATGATGGACGACGGTGTCCACGGGCTGCTCGTCGCCCCCAGGGACCCCGCGCAGCTGGCGACGGCGATCGGGCGACTGCTCGACGATCGGGAACTCGCGGCTCGGCTCGGACGCGCGGCCCGCGCCCGCCAGCAGGCCCAGTACGACCTATCGGTCGTGGTCGACAGGCTCGAGGAGCTCTACGTGGCCTACCACGGACGCGTCAGAGGCCGAACAGGGGCACTGTCCGCCTGACAATCGAGCGCCATGAGAAGTGCTCCTCGGCCAGTTTCCGGCCCCGCGCGCCGACCGCGTCGGCCCGCGCCGGGTCCAGCAGCGACAGGATCGCGTCGCCCATCGCGTCGGGATCGATCCGGACGACCAAGCCGGCCCCGGTATCGGCGAGCGCCTCGCGCAGCCCGGGCAGATCGGTGGCGACGATCGCCCGGCCCGAAGCCATGTACTCGGCGAGCTTGACCGGGCTGACGCCGATGCGGGCGCGGGCGTCGTAGGTGTTGGCCGAGAGCGCCACGACTGCGGCCGCGACGTAATCTCGGACGCGCCGGCGGTCTGAGACATAGCCGGTGAAGATCACGGCGTCGCCGATCCCGAACTCTTGGATCATCCGCTGTACCCGATCCTGCTCGCTGCCGCCGCCGACCAACAGTAGGCGTGCGTCAGGGCGGGCGCGCGCGACCTTCGCAAAACCGGCGATGATCGTGTCGAAGTCGACCCACGGAGCGAAGTGCCCGCAAAACACCACATAGCGCAACTCCGGATCGAGCTCGAGCCTGGTTATCGCGTCGGCCCTGAGCTGCGGCTTGAAGAAGTCGACGTCGACCCCGTTGGGGAGGACTGCAATCCGGTCAGCGGGCGCGCGGAACTGGTCGACTAGCAACCGCTTGATCTCGGGCGTGACCGCGACCACGCCCCGGGCGAGGCGGCCCATCACGATCGTGGCGAACCGCTGCACGTGGTCGGCGACGGGCGAGATCTCAAACTGGTACCCGCGCCCGAACGGGACGTCGTCGACCTGTGTGACGAGTCGGTAGCCGAGTGCCCAGCCGGCGACCATCGCCGGCATAAGGCTCCATCGAAATCGCACGTACAGGCGTCTGGCGGCGGCGCGGCGAGTCCACAGCAGCCGCAGCACGCGGAGGTTCAGGCTGGTCACGCGGATGATCCGCTGGCTGTCGGAGCCCTGACCCTGCAGGTAGCGGACGCCGTCGAGCTGCGGGTCGGGCCCGCGCGCGACCAGGTCGACCGCGAGGCCCTCGGCGGCGAAGTTGCGGGCCACCTCGACGGTGTGAACCCGGGTGGCGTCGGGGACCGCCAGGTCCACGTCGCAGACCATCACCAGGCCGTCGGACACGCGGCGGGACGATACCGTCACGACGCGCTTGGTGGGCCCATCCGCAAGTCCCGCGTCATTCGAGCACCCGCCGGCGGCGTCTCGCATCGTCCTCGGACCTCGACGTAGCTCCGCTACGCCTTCGGTCCTGCGTCCTTGCGATCCATCCGCCGCTGGGCACTCTCGGTGCCGCCCGACTCACGGACGGGCCCACCGGTGCGCCGCGGCCTGACCACCGCGGAGGCTCGCCGGATCACGACCCAGTAGCCGGCGAAGTCCGCGCGCGTGGGGATCGCCAGCTCGTGCCAGGGGATTCCGCTGACGCGTCCGAGCGCCACCAGCGACCCGATCCCGAACGCGGTGTACGCGACGACCGAGGCGATCGCACCGCCGTACATGCCCAGCGGCGGGATCAGCACGAAGTCGAGCACGATCGTGATCGCCGCCGACATCCCGGCCAATGCGGAGGACAGGCCGGGGCGGGCGCGACCGGACAGGTCGCCCTGGATCACGATCCCCATTCCGAGGAACCAGATCCCCGGCAGCAGGATCAGCATCGGGCCGACCGCCGGGCGGAACTCGCTGCCGTAGCCGATCAGGATCACCAGCGTCCCGAACACGGCGTTGGCGACGACCGCGACCGCGGCCAGGATCCCGTGGTGGCGAATCGAGTCGATGCTGGTCTGCTCGGCTCGCTCGTCGCCCTCGTAGCTGGTGATCAGCGGCATCACGCTGGACTGGAACGCGTTGGCGAGCGTGATTACCAGCTCGGCGATCGTCTGCGCGACCACGTAATAGCCGACCTGCGACAGCGGACGGAAGAACTGCATCACCAACACGTCAAGGCGCCCGTTGGTGAGCTGGAAGATCGACCCGAGCTGAACGCGCCAACCGTAGTGCAGCGTCTCGCGCATCAGCGGCCGGTCCAACCGCAGCCTGGACTTGGCCAGGATCGGCTTCAGCGAGCCGGCGATCATCGCCAGCGACCCGACCCCGGTGGCGATGACTCCGCCCGCGACACCGAGGTCGAGCGCTCCCACCAGCAGCGCGACCGCCACCGCATAGGCGACGCGCGACAGAACCAGCATTGCGCTGAAGCGGCCGAACATCAGCATTCCCTGGACCTGACCGTGAGTGGTCCAGTCCAGGAACGTCGCCGGTACCAACGCGGCCACCAGGATCCAGGTGCTGCCGCCGTGGCCCTCGCCGAAGGCGTCGGCCAGAACGTCGTAGAACAGCATCGACAGGGGGACCAGCACCACGGTCAGAACGACCGCCTGCAGCAGGCTGTTGCCCAGCAGCGCGCCCTGGTCGGCGTCCCGCAGGCTGGCGAAGTACACGATCGCCAGCGGCACGCCGATCGTGGTGACGACCAGCGCCACCGAGTTGAACGAGATCATCAGGCCGAGCAGACCGCGTCCCGACGGCCCCAGCAGCCGCGCGAGCACGATCGCGGCGACGAATCCGACCAGCAGGTAGCCGACCCGGCCGGCGAGGTTGACGGTCACGCTCCTGGCGAGCACGTTGCCTTCGGTGCCGCGCGCCGCCTGGATCGACTTGCGGATCAGCCGCAGCATCCCGCTCGTCCCCGGACTTGCGCGAACGTCACTCGAGCACCGCCTCGTAGAGCTCGCGCTCGGCGCGCGCCGCCAGGTGCGAGTTATGCCACAGCAGCGTGAACTCCCCGCCGAACCGGCGGCAGGTCTGCTTGAGCGCGGCGAACCGCTGCAGCGCCGTCGCCAGCACGTCGTCGGGGCTCTCGATCGCGAAGATGTCCATCGCCACCAGCGGGCTCTCTCGCAGCTTCAGCCTGCGTCCGGCGGGCAGGTCGAACACCGGGTACTCGCGGCACACGCCGCAGCGGAACCCGGGTGCGCGCGCGAAGCCGAGCGACGCGTCGTAGGCCAGGCCGGCGTCCTCCCAGGCTCGCCAGGTCACCGGGTTGGACCAGCGAAGGAAATGCTGGCGCCCGCCCCAGCGCGCCTGCTCGATCCCCAGTCGGTGACAGCAACGGGCCAGGGTCTCGCGCTCGGCGGCGAGCCGGCCCGGGTCGCGGTAGGTCAGATAGCTGGGATGCAGACCGATCTCGTGACCGCGCTCGTGGATTCGCGCGATCAGCGCGGCGACCCAGGGCTGGTCGAGCCGGTAGGTCCCGTCGAACCGCAGGTCGCTGGACCCCGCCATGAAATAGAACGCACTGCGCAGGCCGCGGCGCTCGCTGGCCGCCATCAGCTCGTCGAACGTGTAGTACGGGTCGTCGGTGGGGTCGCGGCGCAGCTGCGAGCGCAGCCGCCGGGCCGCCAAGCTCGGATCGCGGCGGCGCAAGAGGTCTCCGGCCACCGCCTTGGCCGCGCGCGGCAGCGACACCGCCGGCGCCACCGGCCAGTCGACGTCGTGGCTGAGCCGAACCGTGAACTCAGAGCGCGCCATCGGCAGCGAGGGCCACAACCGTGACAGCGACGCGCGCAGGATCTCGACGTACTCGTCGACCAGCGGGCGCGACAGGAACCCCTCCCGGTGGGCCAGCGTCGCCTCCGCGGGGTAACGGTCGTGTTCATCGGCCGCGGGCTGGGCGATCTCCTCATAGCGGGCCAGCTGAAACAGGATCCCGCCGAACACGTCGATTGAAAGCTCGATTCGGTCGTCGGCGACCCGCCCGAACCCGCCGCCCTCCAGCTCCTGGCCAAAGATCACCGGCACCTCGGAGGACTCCAGCTCGGGCGTCAGGCCGATCTCGTCCGGGCGCCACCTGGCCAGCGGGACCGCCGGCATGCTCCGCGGCGTCAGCCAGGCATCGGCGCGCGTGGCCAGAAGCTCGTCGGCGATGGTCAGCGTGCGGCCGTCGGCGTCGCCGGACCAGGTGATCTCGATCGGGCCCGGATCGCGGGGCTCCGAGCGCCACGGCAGGCCCAGGAACTCGCCGAGCACGACGTCGAGGACGTAGGCGCGCTCGTGTGGTCGCGTGTCGGGGTGCCGGACGACGAGCATCGCGGCGTGGTTAGCGGCCGTCCAGAGGCACTATTGCTCGGCGATCGGCTGCCAGGCGCGACCGGCACGCGGGCGCACGGCGTGCCGGTGGCGGGCGTAGATCCCCAGCCCCAGGCCGCCCCACAGCCACACGTCGGTGTTGTCCTGGATCGCGCCCGAGAACAGCGCGTTGACAAGCGCCGACGCGAACAGCGCGAACACTAGCGTGACCTCGAGCCGCTCGGTGCCGGTGGTGTGCCGCCAGGCGAGCAGCAGCCGCCTGCCCATGATCACCACCATCGACGCGACCGCGAGCAGGCCGATGATCCCCACCTCGACCGCCATCTCGAGCAGCAGGTTGTGCGGGAACGTCTCGGGGTTGAGTGCGGCGAACCCGCCGGTGCCGATACCGAGCAGGGGGTGCGCGCCGAACGCGGTGAACGCCTGCGACCACAGGCCTGAGCGGCCGTTGCTCGAGAGCCCGCTGGCACTGCCCACGATCGTCGACAGCGAGCGTCCGATCGAGGATGACGGGACGACCAGCGGGACCACGATCGCCGCGCCGAGCAGCACTGCGCCGACGATCGCAAGCTGGCGACGCGCCCGGCCGCTGGCGGCCGTCAGCGCCACCACCACGATCAGGCCCGCGATGAACGCCAGCACCGGCCCGCGGGAGCCCGCCGCCAACAGCGACACCAGCAGCACGGGCAGCACTGCGATCGCCGCCAGGCGCACCCAAACTCGGCTGGCGATCATGATCACGCAGATCGCGATCAGAGCGCCATTGGAGCTGTCGCGCCCGAGGTTGATCGCGCCCTGCTGGGCGCTGATGGCAAACCGTCCGCTGAATTGCTGCTGGGCGCCGCCGCCGAGCAGCTTGCCGAGCAGCAGCAGTGCGCCCGCGGACAGGATCACAAGCGTCAGCCCTAAGAACAGCCTCAGGCTCGAGCGCCTGGCGCCGACGCACACGGCGCCAACGAGAAACAGCAGGTTGTCGGCGATGTACAGCTGGACCTTGGTCGACCCGTAGGTCGGGTCGGCCGAGGCGCTGAGCCGGAACACCATCAGGCCGAGCAACAGCACCGCCAGCGCCACCGGCGCCGACCACAGCGCGCCGCCCGCAACCGTCTGCTCGCCGCGCATCGCCGACATCAACACCGCGAGCGCGATCCAAGCGCCGACCAGGAAGGTCGCCCCGCCCTTCGGCAGCGGGTTGGTGCCCACGACGGCGTTGATCAGCGTCGGGATCCCGGCCAAGGCAAGCGGATAGGCCACGTCCTTCCAAGCCAGCCACACCGCGCCCACGAACACGACGAGCGCGATCCCGATCATCGGCTGGGTCAGGGCGGGGGCGAGCAGCAGCACGCCGAGCAGCCACCCAGCGGCCAGCAGCAGCTGAGAACGCCGTCCGGTCAGGGCGCGACGGGCTCGGGACGCGGTTGCGAGTCTGACTCCGTGGGTCCGTAGTAGCGCTCGGTCGACACGTCCTCGAACACCACGACCCCGGCGATCGGCGTCCTGATGTGCTGCAGGCTGCTGGCCACCGACGTCAGATCGGCCGGCTTGGTGAGGCCGGCGCGGGCGATCATCACCACGGTGTCGGAATGCGAAGCGAGAATCAGGCCGTCGGCCAGCCCGGAGATCGGTGGCGAGTCGATCAGCACCAGGTCAAAGCGCTCACGCAGGTCGGCCATCAGCGCGGCCGTGCGGCTGCCCGACAGCAGGCTCCCGGCGTTGACTCGCGACGGGCGCGCGGGCAGCAGCCACAGGCCCTCCTCGACCGCGACGAGCGCGTCGTCGAGCGTCCCAATGCCCTGGAGCACGTCGACGATCCCGGGGTGATCGCGGTGGCCGAAGCCGGCCGACAGCGTCGCCATCCGCATGTCTCCGTCGACGATCAGCACCCGGCGGTCGCCGCCGCGGGCGGCGGCCTTTCCAATCCCCTTGACGGTTGAGGTCTTCCCGACCTGGGGGTTGAAGCCGACGCAGGTGACCACCCGCATGCCGCTCGCGCGCAGGCCGAACATCAGGTTGGCGTGCAGCACTCCGTAGGCCTCGGCGAGCGTCGGGTCGTCGGCCGTCGGACGGGGCTTGAGCGGGATCGAGGCCAGCAGCGGCAGGTCGACCAGCCGGGTGGCCTCATCGGCGGAGTGGATCGCCGGACGCAGCCGCTGACGCAGCCAGGCCAGGATCACCCCGAGCAGCAGCCCGAGAAGCAACCCAGCGATGATCGCCAGCGACTTCTTGGGGCTGATCGGCGAGGACGAGGCGACCGGGGCGGCCGACTCCGTGACGCTGGTTCCCTGGGCCAGCCCATTTGCCACAAGCGTCGCGTTCTGGCTGATCAGGGCCTGACGGGAGGCCTTCAGCGAGTTGATCTGCTCGGTGGTGGTGGCGTTCTGGGACTGGGCGCTGAGGTTCGAAATCTGAGCGCTGAGCTGCGCGATCTGGCGCTGCAGCTGCGATTCCAGGCGAGCGGTGCGGGTCGTCGCCTGGCGCTGCAGAGTGGCGAGGAATCCCGTGATCACCTGCTGGGCGACGGTCTGCGCCTCGCCCGGCGAAGGCCCAGTGACATCGAGATTGACCAGCGCGCTCGTCGCAGGCGCGGTCGCGCTGATCCGCCCCTGCAGCTCCTCGACGCTCAGCTGCCCATTCTCGACGGTCGGACGGATCTGGTTGAGGAAGCCCGCGGAGGTCAGCAGCGCGGCGTAGTTCTGGGCCAGCGCCTGGTTGGTGTTGGTCGTGTCCGAGCTCCCGGGATTGGAGTTCGTGACGTTGACCTGGAGAATCGCCTTGGCCTCGTAGGTCTTGGACGCCGTCACGACGTAGACCACGGCAAGCGCGACCATCACCACGACCGAGGCGACGATGATCCACTTCTCGCGCCAGAGGATCGGCCCGATTCGCTGCTTGTTGGTTGGCTCGAGCTCGTCCATCAACGTGACCCTAGACGCCGGTCATCATAGATGGCGGTTCGGTGGTCCGGGGAACCTACGCTGGCGGCACACCAAGGAAGTGGCTCCGCTACCGGCGGCGGTTGTGCCGCACGACGTAGGCGCCCCTGGTGCGCTCGACGTTGATCGTCTGCCCGGAGGACGTCCGGATGCTGTTATCGGTGATCACGAAGCTCTCGATCGTCGGGCCGGCCTGGTCTGACGCCGACACGTAGATCCCGGCGGCGGTGGTGCCGGAGATCTGGTTCTGGCTCCAGTGGCTGGTGCCGGGGAGCTCGTCGTATTGGAAGAACGCGATCCCGATCGGCCCGTTGGCGATCCGGTTGTGGGTGATCGTGCTGTCGCGGTAGCGGGCGGAGATCCCGTCGGAGGAGAAGTCGGTGATCGTGTTGCGAGTCACGTTCGCATGAGAGACCTTCAGGTAGATCCCGTGCTTGCCGTAGTCCAGCGCCGAGTCAAGCCCGGTGCGATCGATCGTGTTCCCGAGAATCGTGTAGCTGTCGCCGCTGAGCAGCATTCCCGAGTTGCCCGTGTTGGCGACTGTATTGCCGGCGATCGTCCAGTCGTCCCCGGTCGCGTTGATCCCGGTCGCCGGGTTGCCCGCGGTGAGCGAGATCGTGCACCGCTGCACCCGAATGTGGTCAGCGCGGCGGCCGCCGTCGTTACCGCCCTGCAGCCCCGCGTCAGGCCCCAGCGACAGGTTGTCGAACGTCAGCCAGTCGGAGCCGACGAACCACACGCCCTGAGAGATCGAGGCCTCTCCGGCACCGTAGGAGCCGAACACGATCGGCGCGCCGGGAGCGCCCGATCCCTGGGGCATCAGCGCGTCGTCGGAGAACATCCGCCCGCCCTGGAACAGGACGCCGTCGCCGGGTGCCAGCCGGGCCCGGTTGACGCGCCGAACGGTCCGCCACGGATGCGCGGTGCTCGTCCCCGAATTCGAATCAGAGCCCGAGGGGGAGACGTAGAACGTGTGCGCGGCGATCTTTGCCGGGGCGACCGACACGTGCGCGGCCGGTCCGTGGCGCCGCGGTTTGTGCGGCGCGGCGTTCGCCGCAGCCGGGATCGCGAGCGCAGTCATAAGCGTCGCCAGGCCGAGACCCCTGGAAGCCCTCACGCAAGGTGTTGTCCGGGAAAAACGGTTCGCGTGGGGCCGCGGCGGCCCGAATTGGACAAAACATTGAGCTTCGCCGGGGGAAGCTGCGCGAATCGACCCGCGTCAGCCGCCGCACGCCCTCGGATCAGGGGGAGTTTCCTCCGACGTGATATGTGCCGCTGGTCGGCTGCAGGTTCAGCGCCAGCCAGCGTGGCGACGCGGCGTCGCTGGAGATGTTGTTGTGGGTGATCACGAAGCTCTCGCGGGTGGCGCCGCCCTGATCGGAGGGCGACACGTAGATCCCGGCGTCACTCGTGCCGCTGATCTCGTTGTCGGCCCAGCGGCTGGTGCCCGCGTTCGGGTCGTACTGGAACCAGGCGATCCCGATCGCGCCGTCGGAGATCCGGTTGCCGGTGATCCGGCTGTCGCGGAAGCGGGCTGAGACCCCGTCGGATGAGAAGTCAGAGATCGTGTTGGCCACCACGATCGCGTGCGAGACCTTCAGGTAGATACCGTGCTTGGCGTAGTCGATCCCGGGGTCCAGTCCGGTCCGCTCGATCGTGTTGCCTGAGATCAGGAACGTGTCGCCGCTGAGCAGCATCCCCGAGTTGCCGATCTCGGCCACGTCGTTGTCGACGATCGTCCAGTCGTCGCCGTTGGCGTAGATCCCGACCGCGGGGTTGTCGGCGCTGAGCCTGATCGTGCAGTGCTGGACGACGATGTTGTCCGCGGTGTGACCGGACTCGTCGCCTCCCTGCAGTCCCGCCTCGGGTCCGATCGCCAGGTTGTAGAACGTCAGGCCGCCGCGGTCGATGAAGTACACGCCCTGGGTGATCGCGGCCTGCCCCGAGCCGTAGGAGGCGAACACGATCTGCGCCCCGCGGACACCCGACGCGGCGGGCTTCAGCGGCTGATCGGAGAACCGCTGTCCGCCCGCAAACAGCACCCCGTCGCCTGGCACCAGGTGCGCCCGGTTGACCCGTGCGACGGTGCGCCAGGGACGTTCCGGACTGGTCCCAGAGTTGCGATCAGAGCCGTCGGGGGCGACGAAGTAGGCGACGTGGGTGATACGCGGTGGCGGCACCGAGATCGGCCGCATCGCGCTGGCCGGGATCGCGCGCGGGCGGTCCGACGCCGCGTGCGCGGCGGGCTTTGAGCGCTTCGGGTGCGCCTTGTGCGCGGGCGCTGCGCGCTTCAGCTTGGCCGCGGGCCGCTTGTGGAGGCGGTGTTCAGACCCTCCGTGCACGGGCGCCGATCGGGTTGGCGCCGGCGGCTGCGGGGGCGGGCGCAGCGCAACCGACGCGGTCGTCTGGGACGACCCGTGCCGGGTCGCCAGCGCTGCCGCGGCGACGCCGCCGGCCAGCGCGACGAGCACGAGCGCAAACGCGAGCCTACGCCGGCCGATTGCCTCAAAGAGCTTCCTCATATACCCCAATGACGCCGTCGACCATCGTGTCCTTACTGAACATGTTCCGCTCCCGCCACCGCGCCGCCTCGCCGAGTTCCCGGCGCAGTCGCTCGCCGGCGACCAGTCGCCTCAGCGTACCGGCGGTCGCCTCGGCATCTCGCGCGGCGAACAGCAGCCCGCTGTGGCCGTCGGTGATCGCCTCGCCGACGCCGCCGACGTCGGTCGCGGCGATCGCGAGCCCGACCGACATCGCCTCGAGGATCACGTACGGGAACGACTCCGCCCATGAGGGCAGCACGAACACGTCGGCGCCGCGCAGCACCGGGATCGGCTCTGGCACCTCGCCAAGGAACGCGACCGCATCGCCGACGCCGCCGGCTTGGGCCCGCCGCTCGAGGTCGCCCCGCAATGGCCCGTCGCCCGCGATCGCCAGCCGGGCCTCCGGATGCTCGGCGGCGACCCGCGAAAACGCGTCGATCAGGGTCTCCACGCCCTTTCCCGGCCGCAGTTGGGTCAGCGTGCAGATCACGGTCGCGCCGGAGCGGCCGAGCTCGAGCATCCGGGGATCGGCGGGCCGCGCGGGCGGCTCCGCGATGCCGTTGTGCACCACCCGCACGCGGCTCGGCGAGCCGACCGATCGGGCCAGCCGCGCCTCGGCCTCGCACACGGTCAGCGCGAACCGGTGCAGCGGGGCCAGCGCGCGCTCGGCCTGGCGGTACAGGCTCCGTTCGGCCTCGCGTTCGAAGTAGCCGTTGAACGCGTATCCGTGCGGCGTGTACAGGACCGGGATCCGCGGATGCAGCAGCTTGCCCAGGCGCGCGATCGCTCCCGCCTTGGAGCTGTGCGCGTGGATCACGTCCGGACGGACCCGGGACACGATCCGGGCAAACCGACCCAGTGCCCGCAGGTCGGCATGCGGGACGATCGATCGTTGCATGTCGAGCGTGACGTGCGGGGCCCCGGCGGTCTCCGAGCGCTCGAGCGAAGAGGCGCTGGGTAGCGCCGGGCCACACAGCACCGCCTCGTGCCCGCGCGCGGTCAGTCCGTCGAACAGGTCAGAGATGTGCCGGGCGACGCCGCCGTCGATCGGTTGATGGACGAGCAGGACGCGGGTCACGGCGTCGGCGGCGTGTCGCCGCTGCGCCGGGCGTTGACCCGGCCCCGTAACTCCTTGGTGGCTCGGCGCACGAAGCGCATCGGCCGGCTGGCCAGCAGCGGCTCGTAGCGGTCGGTCAGCTTCAACCAGGTGATCGGGAACGGGTCGGCCGGTCCGATCATCGCGCGGGTGAGCTCGTAGCGGTCCCATTTGCCAGAGCCGGTGGTGACCGCCGCGAGCAGACCCGAGTCTCGGGCCGCCGCGATGGCAGCCGGGCCGTAGTAGCCGAACGGGTATGCCAGCGTCCGGACCTCGGTCTGCGACAACTGGGCCAGCGCGGTCACGCTGCCCTCGATCTCCCGGCGGGCGGCCGCGTAGTCGAGCTGGGACAGGTCGACGTGCCCAAGTGTGTGCGCGCCGAGCTCCCAGCCGGCGGCCGCCAGCTCGCGCAGCTCGTCGGGGGTCATGATCGCCCCGTCGCCGCCTGGACCGATCCAGGGGCTGCGCCCGCCCAGCCAGCCGGTCGGGACGTACACGGTCGCGCGGATCCCCAGCTCGCGGAGGATCGGCAGGGCGGTGGTGACGTTGTTGCGCATCGCGTCGTCGAAGCTGACGACGGCGATCCCCGGGGGCGGCTCGCGCCCGTCCGCCATCAGCGCGAGCTCGGCGACGGTCATGAACCGGAAGCCGGCCGCAAGCAGTTCCTGCAGCTGCGCGCGAAATCGCTGCGGGGGCAACTGCAGCATGAACAGGTCGTCCTTGCGAGCGCTGTCGGCGATGCCGTGATATCCGAGAATCACCGAGCGGCTGCGGCAGATCCGTCTCAGCGCAGCGGTCCGGGCGCGATGTGCCAGGGAGCCAGACAGCCGGGTTACTATGCCACGCGGTGAATCGATGACGGCGCGGATCGTCGTGACTGACGCCCAGGAGCGCGCCGTGCTGGCGATGATTCGCTGCCTGGCGAGCACCGGTTCGCGAGTCACCGCGGTCGCCTCCACTCGTACCGCACCCGGGTTGTGGTCGCGGGGTCCCGACCGCCGCCGGCTGGCGCCGGATCCGCGGGCATCGGTGGACGGCTTCCTCGGCGCGCTCGAGCAGGTCGTCGCCGACGGAAGCCAGGACGCGTTGCTCGCCGGGGCCGACGCGTCGCTGCTGGCGATCTCGGGAAACCGCGAGCGGTTCGCCGGGTTGGTGGAGCTCGGGCTGCCCAGCCACGAAATCGTGCTCCGGGCGCTGGACAAGGACGCGCTCGGGGCCGCCGCGGCGAAGGCTGGGCTGCCCGTGCCGGACGGCCGCGTCAGCCAGACCGCCGACGAAGCGCTCGCAGCCGCCGCCGAGCTCGGCTATCCGGCGGTGGTCAAGCCGCTGCAGACCGTCGTCGAGGTCGACGGCTCCTCGCGAAGGTGGGGGAGCGAGGTCGTGGGCGACCCGGCCGCGCTCGAAGACGCCGCGCGTAGGTTCGGACCGTGCATCGTCCAGCGCCGCCTGGAGGGACCGGTGATATCCGTCGGCGGGGTGATGGCCGAGGACCGGCTGCTGGCCGCGGCGGTGTCCCAGTACGACCGCACGTGGCCGGTCGCGGGCGGCAACGTCAGCTTCTCGCACACGATCACGCCGCCGCCGGGCTTGCTCGAGCGCGTCGCGACGCTCGTTCGCGGGCTCCACTGGTCTGGGATGTTCGAGCTGGAGCTGATCGGCCCCGCGGACGGCGCGCTCGCCGCGATCGACTTCAACCCGCGGGCGTACGGGTCGATGGCGTTGTCGGTCGCCGCCGGAGCGCCGCTCCCCGCGATCTGGCGTGACTGGCTGCTGTCGGGGTCGGCACCGGTCGAGCCGGTGATCGCGCGGCCCGGGGTCAGGTACCGGTGGGAGGACGCCGATGCCCGCCACCTCCTGTGGCGGGCCCGAAACGGTGACGGTCGCCGAGCGCTGCGGGCGCTGTGGCCCGGGCCCGGGATCACCAACGCCTACTTTCAGGTGCAGGATCCGCTGCCCGGGCTGATCCGCCCGTTGTACGTGGCCCGGATCGCCCGCGAGCGCCAGGCTCGCTTCAGCTAGCCGGGAGGCGCAGCGCAGGACGGCTACGCGTCGTCGCGGTAGCGCAGGACCTCGGCGACCGTCAGCGCGAGGATCTTGAAGTCCATGCCCAGCGACCAGTTCTGGATGTAGTGGTTGTCCCACTCGACTCTGTCGGCGATCGATGTCTGACCGCGCAGGCCGTTGACCTGCGCCCAGCCGGTGATCCCTGACTTGACGCGGTGGCGGTCGCGGTAGCCCTCGATCTCGTCGGTGTAGAGCGTGACGAACTCGGGGCGCTCCGGCCGCGGGCCGACGACGCTCATGTCGCCGCGCAGCACGTTGATCAGCTGGGGGAGCTCGTCGAGGCTTGAGCCCCGGAGCACCCGGCCGATCGGGGTGCGGCGGTCCTCGCCCTCGATCCCGCCCGGCGCGCTGCCGCGGCGCGGCTTGAACCGGCGGGAGCCGGCAGCCGGCTCGCGCATCGTGCGGAACTTCAGGACGTCGAACGTGCGACCGTCGCGTCCGACGCGGCGCTGACGGAACAGGACCGGGCCGGGGGAGGTGAGCTTGACCGCGAGCGCGAGCCCGCCGATCACCGGCGCGACGGCGATCAGCGCGACCAGCGCGAACGCCCGGTCGATCCCGTGCTTGACCACGAACCGCCAGCCGCGCGGGTTGGTCGGCTTCAGCGACAGCACCGGCACGCCGCCGACGTGGTCGAGCGTCGCGCGCTCGTTGACCACCTCAAACATCCGGGGCACCATCGAGACCTCGACGCCGAGCTCCTGAGCCCGCCTGATCAGCGCCAGCAGCTCGCTGTCGGGCTCGGAGGAGAATGCGACGATCACGTGGCGGGCATCGGTGCGCTGCACCGCCTCGGCGAGGTCGTCGGGCGTGCCCAGCAATGGGATCATCGGCGCGCTCGACAGGTCAGAGCGCGTCGGCGGGTTGGCGTCCAGGTACCCGACCGGGCGCAGCCCGTAGCGGGTGTCACCCTCCAGGCGCTTGACGAGGTGCTCGCCGACCGCGCCGGCGCCGACGATCAGCGTCGGGGTCGCCAGGTTCTGGTTTCGCAGCGCCTGGCGCCTGAACGCCAGCAGCATCACGCGGGCGATCGTCAGATAGACGGCGCCGAACAGGCCGAGTCGCAGCGGCAGCTCCACGGTGTGCGGGGCGCCGATCACAGTCGCGATCGCGATCGTCACGACGGTCGCGATCGCGATCACCGTCATCGCGTTGGCGGCGGCGTCAAGCGCGGTCCGCTGCAGGCGGTCGTCGGCGGCGCGGCGGCGGCCGTACAGGACGGCCAGGGCCACGACCGGGAAGATCGCCGCGAGCATGCGAGACGTTCCGGGGGCCGAGCCGGACTCGGCCAGGAGCGCCGCGCCCGCCGCGAGGTACAGGACGACGACGTCGACCAGCAGCCGCAGCCGCGGCCATGTCCTTGTCGCGACAGAGCGGCCGAACGCGCGAGCGAGCTCAGCGTCGGATGCCGGTCGGGTGGTGACCGGGAATCCGTGCGCGCTCGCGGCGTGGCCAATGGCTGTTGGTGGCGTCATAAGAGATCGATTCATCCTGGCCGTCGACAGCTGTCGACGGCCGCCCTACTTGTGCTGCGAAGAGCACTCAGTTGTGTTACTCGGGAGCCGTCCGGTGAGGACGGACTCCGGTCGAGTCATGCACCCCGGTGCTCCATTGCCCCTATGGGCGAAAATCGTACAGCATTACCGCTCAAACTTATGCAGTTCTTCTATTCCTGATCCGTACTTCGTCGCTAGCCGTCGACGGACCCATGCCGGTCGTCGGCTCGATGCGTTTTTGGTTGTCACCGCCTGCGCGATAAGCCCCCATCGCGCTTGGCGAACTGTTCTCGCGGCCGAGCTCCTGCTCGATCGCAGCTTTTGTTCAACTACCCGGCCGGGATCCGGCGGAATCGTGCCGGCGGCCAGAGCCTGTTACCCGCAGTATCTACGGGTGTTCGGACGCTGTTCTTGTGTCCGACCTTCCCCTTACTGCTCTACAAGTTATGTCGGCTGAAGTCGTGCAAACCTATATCCGTAGTTTCTACGGACTCGTACCGGGCCCCCTCCTGGTCCGCAGCCGCAGCAGCGCGCCCGCCCCGATCAGGCCGAGCCCGCTGAGCACTGCCCCGCCCAAGTCCAAACCCGTGTTCGGCAGTGATGCGGTGGAAGCGCTGCTGGCGCTGCCCGTGCCCGACGAGGTCGTCCCGGTTGCGCCCGACGAGGATCCGGTGCTGCCCGACGAGCCGCTCGTGGAGGTGGTGCCGGTCGAGCCGGAGCTGCCCGTGCTGGAACCGGTCGAGCCGGAGCCCGAGCCACCCGCGCCCGACCCCGAGCCACTCGACCCCGAGCCCGAGGAGGACGAGCTCGTCGACGCTTGCACCACGATCGTGCCCTTCATGAACGGGTGGATCGCGCAGATGTAGGCAAACGTCCCGGCCTTGGTGAACGTGTGGGAGGCGCTCTGGCCCTTCTTCAACGTGCCGGTGTTGAAGCTCCCGTCGCTGGCGGTCGCGGTGTGGTCGGTGGGCCCGTTGTTGGTCCAGGTCACGCTGTCGCCGACGTGGACCGTGAGCGATCCGGGCGTGAACTTGAAGTCCGAGATCGTGTCGGCCGGGTCGCCGGCCGCGGCGCGAGCGCTGGCGTTGTTGGAATGCACGCGCGCGGGGCCGCCCGAGCTCGCGCCGGGGAACGTCAGCTTCCAGGACTTGCCAGTCGCGGTCCGCGCGGGATGCTTGATGGCGGCCGCCTTGTGGATCCGGACGGCACGCCGTTGGTCGCGGTCACGGTGGCGGCGGTCACGGTGGCGACGGGCGGCGCGCTCGCGCGCCCGGTGCTCGGCACGCCGTTGGGCGCGACTGGCCGCGTGAGCCTGCGCTGCGGCATCGCTGCGCGTCGACGCGGTCGCGTCGTTGGCGGCGACGAGGTAGGCGGGCAGTGGGATCGCGGCGGCGGCCAGCACGGCCACGGCTGATCTGGAGGCGAGCAAGCGCATCTGCAGGCGAGGACGTCCACAACTGCGGAAAACTTCCCAGCCCTCGGGCGTAGCATCCTCTGGACAACCGCCGTGAGGAGGCCCGCATGTCCCGACTTATCCGCATGGACCAGACCGGCCACACGACGCTGGCCGAGTGGACGCCCGACGATCCCGTCAGCGTCGACGCAGCGGCCGAGGCGCTGCGAGCCGAGCTCGAGCAGGGCTACTTCGCGGTCAGCTCGGCGGGCGAAGGAGCGGCGGAGCAGGTCCGCGAGCTCCCCATCGATGCGCCGTTGGTGATCCTCCGCCGGCCGATCGCCGGCGGATGAGCACGGTCTCGTCGCCTGGCTACGCGGCGGACGATGGGCTGCCGCTGACGGGCGCGCTGCCCGAGTTGGCGAGCGTCTACTGGCGCCCGCGAGCGAGCGCGGGCTCGCTGAGGCGATCCGGCCGCCGGTGGACGGCGGTGACGACCGCCCACACGGTGCCGTTCGTGGCCACCGCGATCCTGCTCGGAGTCCTCAGCCCGCTGACGATCCCGGTGTCGCTGATCCTGATCGCGCACGCGTGGGTGATCCCGGAGCTGTACGCGGCGCGGGGAGCCAACGTCATGCGCTCCCGGCGTCCGGCGGGCGCGCGCGAGGAACGAGTGTCGCTCGGACTGCTGGGCGACCTGCTCGGCCACGGAGCGCGCGAGCTCCAGCAAGCCACCGGGCTCGTGTTGGAGCGCGGTGAGCTCGGCGTGTGGCTGATCGGCGAGGCGGGGGCGCTTCTGGTCGGCCCGAGCGGGCGCCGCGTGCACTGCTATTGCGTGAAGGTCGCGGACCCCGGCCTGCCCTCGGGCGACCGCATCGCCCATCTGTTGCTGGCGCTGCGGACCGATGAAGCCGGGTTCGCCACGGTCGCGAACCTGGCGTTCTCGGGCGCGCCGTGGCGGCTTCGCCGGCGGCTGGCCGCCCCGGCCCGTGACGCGCTCGCCGCCGCGGTCGACGAGGCCCGACGGCGTACCAGCCGCGAGGATGTTTATCCGCATGGCCAATGAAGCCTCGGCGCGATCCGCCGATGATTCTCGCCATGACACGCACAGCCGCCTCTTCCAAGGTCCTACTGGTCAAGGATCGCCGTTGCGAGCAGACCGAGCCGGGTGCGGCGGTCGTCAGGCGCTACCGCCTCGCGCGGCTGCGCCTTGACGGCCGGCCCGCCGGCGCCGACGCACCGTTCGAGCACCTCAAGCGCACGTACGACTGAGAAGCCCGGCCCGCCCGCCAGCCCGGGCGCCTGATCCGCACGACCCGTGGTCGGCGCGCGCTACGCTTTGGACATGGACTCGCAGATCGAGGCATCCCGCTCCAAGCCCCCCCGCTCCAGGCCGCCGATTGTCAAGCGGGCCGTGGCTGGGGTCGTGCTGGTCGTCGCCGCGGCACTGATCATCAAGCTCGCCATCGGTTTCGTGATGGCGATCTTCTGGACGGTTGTCGTGATCGCGGCGATTATCGCGGTGCTCTGGGCACTCAAAACGATCCTCTGAGGGCTGGCCCATGCAGGGCATGGGACTGGTCGTGATCATGTTCTTCTTCGGCATCGCCGGAGGAGTGATTGGCCGCATCAAGGGCAGTTCGTTCTTCATCTGGTTCCTGGTCGCCGGAGCGATTCCGTTCCTCGGTCTGCTGGCCGCGGTCTTCTACCGCAACGACAAGACCGAGCTGCGCCGGCAGTGCCCGAACTGCGGCCGCGTGCTCAAGCTTCACGACGCGGTCTGCATGAGCTGCGGCGCCGAGCTCGAGTTCCCCGACGTCGCGATCGCGCCCGAGGCCGGGTTGCAGCGCCGCTCGGCCTGAGGGCGCTCTCGGGGCTCCGCGCAGGGCGCGTTAGACTCGCCTGTTCCCCGTGCGCGCGGGACACGCCCGCGCGCCAGCGAGCAGCCCTGTGAAAGGAGGCAAGCGCCATGCGTGCAGTCGACGCCCTGATGGAATGTCTTAAGGCTGAAGGTGTCGACGTCGTATTCGGGTTGCCCGGCGGCGCGAACCTCCCGACCTACGATGCGTTCTACGACGCGGGGATCAGGCACATTCTCGTCCGACACGAGGCCGGCGGCGGCCACGCCGCGGAGGGCTACGCCAAGGCGACCGGCAAGGTCGGCGTCTCGATCGGGACCAGCGGTCCCGGCGCCACCAACCTGGTCACGCCGATCTGCGACGCGATGATGGACTCGGTCCCGGTGGTGTTCCTGACCGGACAGGTCCGCACCGAGCTGCTCGGGACAGACGGATTCCAGGAGGCCGACACGATCGGGATCACGATGCCGATCGTCAAGCACAGCTTCCTGATCCAGCACCCGCTGGAGATCCCACGGTCGATCCACGAGGCGTTTCACCTCGCCCGCACCGGCCGGCCCGGGCCGGTGGTGGTCGACATCCCGCAGGACCTGAGCCGGGCCGACATCCCGTACGAGCCGGTCAGCGACGTGCACCTGCCCGGCTACCAGCCGACGACCGAGGGAAACCAGAAGCAGATCCGCCTGGCTGCCAAGGCGCTGGCGAACTCGCGGCGGCCGGTGATCTACGCCGGCGGCGGGGTGGTCAGCGGCGACGCATCGGCCGAGCTGGTCGAGCTGGCCACCGTCGGCCGGTTCCCGGTCACGTGCACGGTGATGGGCCTGGGCGCGTTCCCGGCCCCGCACGAGCAGTGGCTGGGGATGCTCGGAATGCACGGCACTCGGGCCGCCAACTACGCGATGGACGAGGCCGACCTGATCATCGCGATCGGGGCCCGCTTCGACGACCGCGTGACCGGCAAGCTCTCGGAGTTCGCGCCGCGCGCGAAGTTCATCCACATCGACATCGACCCGGCGGAGATCTCCAAGAACGTTCCCGCCCACATCCCGATCGTGGGCGACGCGCGCAACATCATCCCCCGGCTGACCGCCGAGTACCGGGCGTTGGGGGCCGACCAGGCGCGGCTGGAGGAGTGGTGGTCTCGGATCCGTTCCTGGCAGGACCGCCATCCGCTGCGCTACGAGGACTCCAAGGACTCCGAGATCAAGCCGCAGTATGTGATCCAGGCGCTGTACGAGGCCACGGGCGGCGACGCGATCGTGACCAGCGACGTCGGCCAGCATCAGATGTGGACCGCGCAGTACTACCACTTCCGCCGGCCGCGGCAGTGGATCAACTCCGGCGGCCTGGGGACGATGGGCTTCGGCCTGCCGGCGGCGATGGGCGCCAAGGTCGGGTGCCCCGACGAGACCGTGATCTGCGTGGCCGGTGACGGCTCGGTGCAGATGAACATGCAGGAGCTCGCGACGTGCGCCCAGGAGGGCATTGCGGTCAAGGTGTTCATCGTCAACAACGGCTACCTGGGGATGGTCCGCCAGTGGCAGGAGCTGTTCTGGGACAAGCGCTACAGCCATGTCGACATGGGTCAGTGGCCCGACTTCGTCAAGGTCGCCGAGGCCTACGGCGCGACCGGGATGCGGCTGTCGGACAAGACCACGCTGGTCGACGACGTCAAGCAGGCACTGGCCACCGACGGCCCGGTGCTGGTGGACGTCCGCGTGACCCGGGAGGAGAACACGTACCCGATGATCCCCGCCGGCCAGCCGGCGCGGAACATGGTCGGCTAGGTGGAGGCGGTCACGATGGGCGAACCAGCCACAAAGGAAGTCCTGTCGCTCGACCAGCTCGAAGCGGTCAGCGGCTTGCGCACCGGTCGCAAGCACATCCTCTCGATCCTGGTGGAGAACAAGCCCGGTGTCCTGACCCGGATCGCGGGCCTGTTTGCTCGCCGTGGGTTCAACATCGACACGCTCGCGGTCGGACCGACCGACGACGACTCGGTGTCGCGGATCACGCTGACGCTCGACGGCGCGGTGCACCCGATCGACCAGGTCACCAAGCAGCTGCACAAGCTGGTCAACGTGCTCAAGATCCGCGATCTCGAGCCGCAGGAGACGCTCGCGCGCGAGCTGGCGCTGTTCAAGGTGTCGGCCGACGGTCCCGCACGCGCGGAGGTCATGCAGGTGTGCGAGATCTTCCGTGCCAAGATCGTCGACGTGACCAAGCGCTCGGTGGTGATCGAGGTCACCGGGACGTGCGACAAGGTCGATGCGTTCGAGCAACTGGTGCGGCCGTTCGGCCTGATCGAGATGGCCCGCACCGGCGAGATCGCGATCTCCCGGGGACGGACTGAGACGTAGCCGAAGGCAACTCGCAGACTCAGATCAACCGCCAGGCGTGGGAGCACGGCGACTACGTCGCTGACTACGCCAACCGGCGGTTGCTCCCGGTCGAGGTCCTGTTGGTCGCGCGCTATCGGGAGGCGCTGTCGGGCCGGCCGCTGGACGTCGGGTGCGGCGCCGGGAGGATCCTCGGCTACCTGGTCGAGCTCGGCGGCGAGGTGGAGGGTCTGGACATCTCCGAGGAGATGGTCGCTCACTGCCGCGTCGCCTACCCCCGGGCGCGGGTGCGCGTCGGCGACCTGGCCGACATCGGTGCCGCCGTGCAGGGCCGCTTCACGGCGCTGCTGGCGATGGACAACGTGCTCGACGTGTTCGATGACCCGCAGCGGCGTCGTGCGCTGCGCGAACTGCGCGAGCTGCTCGAGCCCGACGGCCTGCTGATCTTCTCCTCACACAATCTCGAGTACGCCGACGCACGCCGTGGGGGCCGCGGGGACACGCCGCGATCGCTCGATCGTGCCCGCGAACTGGTGAGCAAGGCGGGCTCGCGGTCGGTCGGGGAGGTCGTCGCGGTGGCGGCGCGGATGCCGGCGCGGATCCGTAACCGCCGCCGGATGGCCCCCCTGCAGCGCCGCGAGGGCGATCACGCGATCATCAACGACGAGGCCCACGACTACGGGTTGCTGCACTACTACATCCGTCGCGACGATCAGGCACGGCAGCTGTCCGAGCTGGGTTACGAGCTGATCGAATGCCTCGACGTCGATGGGCGCGTGGTCCAGGCTGGTGGGCGGTCGCTGGCTCCGTGGCTGCACTACATCGCCCGCCCAGCCGTTGCAAAGTGATCACTGAGGCGTCTGACCCTCAAATAAGCTGTCCAAGTGCCGATGTACGTGGGCATGGATCTCGTTGACTCCGATGACGTGCGCGATTCACTTCAGGCGCACGGCGATCGGTACCTCGAGCGGGTGTTCACCGAGCTCGAGGCTCGCCAGTGTGGCCGAGATCCCCGGCGCCTCGCCGGTTGTTTCGCCGGCAAGGAGGCGACGATGAAGCTGCTTGCTGAGGCCGATCGGCCGCTGCCCTGGCGTTCGATCGGAATCCACGCGCGCCCCGACGGCGGGCTGGACGTGGTCCTGACCGAACCGGCGGCCGGGATCGCCAGACGGCTCGGCTTTCACGAGCTGTCGGTCAGCGTCACGCATTGGAGAACATCGACCGCGGCCGTGGTGCTCGCGGACAGGAGGTAGGGCGGATGGGCGACCAGCTGAGCGTCGGGATACGGCGGGTGCTGACCGAGCACGCGCGGCTCCCGGGAGATATCGATTCGATCGGCGACGACCAGGATCTGTTTGCGGCCGGGATGAGCTCGCACGCGAGCGTGAACGTGATGCTCGCGCTCGAGGACCAGTTCGACGTCGAGTTCCCCGACCGGATGCTGACCCGGGGCGTGTTCGAGAGCATCGCCGGGATCTCGTCGGCGATCTCAGAGCTACAGACCCAAGCGGCATGACTGTTCTCCTAGACCGGGGTGCGGAGTTCCTCGGCACGGTCACAGCCATCGCCGACGACGTCGGCGCCGACCACGCCGACGAGGTGGACCGCGACGCCAGGTTTCCCCACGAGACGATCAATGCCCTCCGTGAGGCCGGCGCCCTCGGCGCATACGTTCCCGAGCGGCTCGGGGGTGGCGGAATGCCGCTCGAGGCGATCGCCCGGGCGTGCTTTGTGCTCGGCCGCCGCTGCTCATCGAGCGCGATGGTGTTCGCCATGCACCAGATCCAGGTCGGGACGATCGTGCGCCATCTCGAGGGCGGCTCCTGGTTTGAGACCTACCTCCGCGAGCTGTCGTCTCAGCAGCGCCTGATCGCCTCGGTGACCTCGGAGATCGGCACCGGCGGTGACATGGGCCGTTCGATCGCGGCCGTCACCCCGGGCACGGACGGGGTCCTCGGGTTCGAGAAGCAGGCGCCGACGGTCAGCTACGGCGCCCACAGCGACGACCTGCTCACCACCGTCCGGCGGGGGCCCGACGCCGAACCCGGCGACCAGGTGATGGTGCTCAGCCGGGCCGACGAGACCGAGCTTGAGCCGTCCGGAACCTGGGACACGATCGGGATGCGCGGGACCTGCTCTCCCGGCTTTGTGGTGCGGGCCCGGTTCGGGCCCGAGCAGATCCTGGGAGCGCCCTTCTCCGGGGTCATGAACGAGTCGATCGTGCCCCTGTCGCACATCCTGTGGTCGTTCGTGTGGCTGGGGATCGCCACCGACGCGTTCGAGCGCGGGCGCAGCTTCGTCCGCGCCGCGATGCGCCGTAAGCCAGGCGAGCCGGTGCCGGCCGCCAACGCGCTGTCGCGGGTGATGAGCGAGCTCGCGCTGCTCCGGGCGGAGGTGGAATCGGGGCTGCGCGACTTCACTGCCGCCAGCGAGGACCCCGCCCGCGAATCGCTCGGAACGATGGCGTCGGTCCTGCGGTTCAACAATCTCAAGCTCGCCGCCTCCGAGCAGGCGCCGCGCGTGTGCATGGGCGTGCTCGAGGTGATCGGGATCATGGCCTATAAGAACGACTCGCCCTACGGGGTTGGCCGGCACCTGCGCGACACGCTATCGGCGCGGCTGATGGTCGCCAACGAGCGGATCCACGCGATCGACGCGGGTCTGCTGGCGATCGCCAAGGAGGTGTGACCGACGATGTCCGTCGAGGTTCGCCCGGCGTCGCCCGACCAGGCGGCGTTCCTGGAGCAGCTACTGACCCAGGGCCTGCTGATCGACAGCGGGGTGCCGGGGATCTATGGTCACAGCGCGGTGTTCGAGGACGTCCGCGGGAGGCTTGATGACCGCCTTACCGCCGAGGCGGCCGCCCGCGGCGCCGAGCGGCTCCGGTTCCCGCCGGTGCTGCCGCGCCGCCAGTTGGAGAGCAGCGGCTACCTGAACTCGTTCCCGCATCTGGCCGGCAGCGTGTTCTCGTTCGCGGGCTCGGAAGGGGAGGCGGCCGAGCAGGCGCAACGGGCGGGACGGCACGAGGACTGGAGCGAGTTTCAGGAGATGACCGAGCTGACGTTGATGCCGGCCGCCTGCTATCCGGTGTACCCCGCGATTGCGGCTCGGGGCCCGCTACCGGCCGGGGGCGTGTTCGTCGACGCCGGCGGCGCGTGGGTGTTCCGTCACGAGCCATCGCTCGATCCCGCCCGCCGGCAGATGTTCCATCAGCACGAGCTCGTCCGGATCGGCGAGCCGGAGGTCGTGCTGTCATGGCGCGACGAGTGGGCGGCGCGGGGATTGGAGATCCTCAGGTCGCTGGGTCTCGACGCCGCGCTGGACGACGCCAACGATCCGTTCTTCGGACGGCGCGGCCGGATGCTCGCCGCCAGCCAGCGCGAGCAGTCGCTGAAGCTGGAGCTGCTGGTTCAGATCGCCGGCCCGGAGCCGACCGCGATGGCCTCCTTCAACCACCATCTCGATCACTTCGGGGAGACCTACGGGATCGCGCTGGCCGACGGCGGGACGGCGCACACGGCCTGCCTGGGGTTCGGCCACGAACGGATTGTGCTGGCGTTACTGCGCACCCACGGTCTCGATCCCGACACCTGGCCCGCCGGCGTCCGCGCGGAACTGTGGTGACGGTCCGGGCCGTCCGGGGGCTGACCAGCCTGTCGGGCAAGGACCCGGTCGGCTACGTCCGCCACGCGCTGCACCGAGACGGGCGCAGCTACCTGGAGAGCAACTGCTACAGCGACATCATCATCGAGCTGTTGCACGCGTGTGGCTACGAGCCGATGGCCGCGTTCGGCCATCTCGTGCGCATGGACTTCGAGGGCGACCAGTGGACGTTCTTCAAGCCTCCGCCCGAGGATCTCGAGCGGCTGTTCGGGATCGACATCCACGAGATGCAGCCCTACCGGCCACTGCCGGCACAGATGGCCGAGCAGGTGCAGCGGGGTCGCACGATCATCGTCGAGCTCGACTCGTGGTACCTGCCCGACACCGAAACCACCAGCTACCGGGCCGAGCACGTCAAAACCTCGGTGGCGGCCGATGCGGTCGACCCCGAGCGCGAGACGTTGCGCTACTTCCACGGCCCCGGGTTGTTCGAGCTCTCCGGCGAGGACTACCGGGGCGTATTCCGGCTGGAGCCTGGATTCTCCGAGGACGTGCTGCCGCCATACGCCGAGCTCGCGCGCTTTGACTCCGGCCCGGCGCTCCGTGACGGCGAACTTCGCGACGCCGCGGTCGACCTGCTCGGCGGACACTTGGAGAAACGGCCCGCAGACAATCCGTTCGAGCGGTTCGGCACGGCGCTCGAGCGGGAGCTGCCGGCGCTGCTGGAGCGGGGGTTGGAGGATTACCACGCGTATGCGTTTGCGACCGTGCGGATGGCCGGCTCAGCGTTCGAGATCCTCGGTTCGCACGCACAATGGCTGTTCGACGAACCGGCGCGCCCGGTGATCGACGCCACCGCCGAGATCGTCGACGGGTGCAAGGCGATGTCGTTCCGACTCGCCCGCCGTCGCCAGTTCGATCCGGGGCCGCTGATCGAGTCGATGGCAGGGGCCTGGGATCGGTCGATGGCGACGCTCGCCGAATTGAGCAGCTGACCGCCGGTCGCCAGCGCCATGCGCCGCATCAGCTGCGACCGACACGTGATCCGCGAGCTCACCACCGGATGGGAGGTGGCCGGCACGGCGCCGGGAGCGATCGCCGATGCCGCATCGATTGATCGGCTCGGATGGAGACCGGCGACCGTGCCCGGGACCGTCGCGGGCGCGATTCCCGGTCTGAGCGCGGGCGAGCTCGACGGCGCCGACTGGTGGTTCCGCGTTCCCCTGCACGTCGACCGCGCCGCCGACGACGAGCAGCTCGTGCTCGCGCTGGACGGGATCGCGACGGTCTCAGAGGTGTATCTGAACGGCGAGCGGCTGCTCGACATCGAGTCGATGTTCGAGCGCGGGACGTGCGATATCGGCGACCGCGTCCGCGGCGGTGGCGACGAGCTGGCGATCTGCTGCCGGGCCCTGGGGCCGCTGCTGGCGGTCCGCCGCCGCCCGCGCGCTCGATGGCGCACGCGGCTGGTGTCCGAGGGCAACCTGCGCTTTTTCCGCACGATGCTGCTCGGCCGCGCGCCGGGGTTTGCTCCCGGACCGCCGGTCGTCGGGCCTTGGCGGCCGGTCAGGATCGAGCGCCGGCGCGGCGCGTCGGTGCACCAGCTCCGGCTGCGTCCGCGAATCGAGGACAGAAGCGGGGTGCTCGCCGTGCGGGCCACGGTCAGCTGGCTCGATCCCGCCGATCCCCCGGGATCGGCGTCGGTCGCGCTCTCCGACTCTGCCGGCGTTCACCGCGGGCAGCTCGCGGTAACCCGCGAGCACGGGGTGCTGGCCGTGGACGGCGAGGTGACCGTCCCGGACGTGGAGCGCTGGTGGCCGCACTCCCACGGCACGCCGCACCTCTACGACGCCCGGCTGATTGCCGGCGCAGCGGAATTCGAGCTTGGACGCGTCGGCTTTCGGGAGTTGCGGACGGGCGAAGATCTGGAGCACGACGGCGTCCAGCTCGAGATCAACGGCACCCCGGTGTTCGCTCGCGGAGCGCTGTGGACGCCGGTCGAGCTGGTCGCGCCGCACGCATCGCAAGCGGATCTTCGGCGGCTGCTCGAGACCGTGGTCGCCAGTGGCATGAACATGCTCAGGGTGCCGGGCATCGGGTGCTATGAGAGCGATACGTTCCACGACCTCTGTGACGAGCTCGGGTTGCTCGTGTGGCAGGACTTCATGTTCGCCAACCTCGACTATCCCGAGCAGGATCCGCAGTTCATGGCGACGGTCGAGCGCGAGGCCCGGGCCGAGCTCGGCCGCGTCGGCGGCCGGCCGTCGCTGGTGGTCGTGTGCGGCGGAAGCGAGGTTGCCCAGCAGGTGGCGATGCTGGGGCTTGATCCCGCGCTGGCCCAGGGGCCGCTGTTCGGTGAGCTGCTGCCCACGGTGGTGGCCGACGCCGAGCTCGACGCGGCGTTCGTGCCGTCGGCGCCGTGGGGCGGCGACCTGCCGTTTCGGCCCAACCGCGGCGTGGCCAACTACTACGGGGTGGGCGCCTACCTGCGACCGCTCGACGATGCCCGCCGCTGCGAGGTGCTGTTTGCGGCCGAATGTCTGGCGTTCGCCAACGTGCCCGACCGCCAAGCGCTCGAAGAGCTCGGAGGACCCGGCGGTATCGTTGTCCACGATCCTCGCTGGAAGGCGGGGGTGCCCCGCGACGCCGGCGCCGGATGGGATTTCGAGGACGTTCGCGATCACTACCTGCAGTCGCTGTTCGGAGTGGATCCGGTCGGCCTGCGGTCGGTCGATCACGACCGGTATCTGGAGCTGTCGGGCGCGGTCACCGGCGAATTGATGGCCGAGGTGTTCGGCGAATGGCGGCGGGCGGGCTCCCCGTGCGGCGGCGCGCTGGTGCTGTGGCTCAAGGACGTCGCGCCGGGTGCGGGCTGGGGGGTGCTCGATGATCGGGGGCGCCCCAAGCCCGCCTACCATCGGCTGGTCCGAGCGCTTGCGCCCGTGGCGGTGTGGAGCACCGACGAGGGACTTGGTGGCGTCGACATCCACGTCGCCAACGACCGGCCCGAGCGCTTGGAGGCGAACCTCCGGCTGGCCCTCTACCGTGAGCGCGAGCTGCGCGTGGAGGAGCTGGTGGTCGGGCTCGAGATCGATGCTCACGGTCATTTCACGGACAACCTGGAAGCGCTGCTCGGTCGCTTCGTCGACGTGGCCTGGGCGTATCGCTTCGGTCCACCGGCCCAGGATCTGATCGTGACCACGCTCGAGCAGCCCGGCGGCGACGGCGCCCGGCCGATCTCTCAGGACTTCCGGTTCGTCGGTGGGCGCCCCACCGAACGCGAGTCCGCCGAGCGGCTCGGCGTGACCGCTCGCCTGGACTCGCGGGGTCGGGATGTCGCCACCGTCAGCGTGTCGGCCAAGCGTCTGGTGTATGCGGCTCGGATCGCGGTCGCGGGCTACCGCCCGCTCGAAGACATGATCTCGATCGAACCGGGACGCGAGCGCCACGTGGCGCTGGCGGCCGATCCGGCTCTGGGCGAGCCAGGCCGCGGGACGCTGAGCGCACTCAATCTGAACGGGCGGGTGGCGATCGAACAATGACGATTGAGCAAGCCGCCACCGCACCTGGTCCGGCGCCGGTGTTCCTGGCGCTCGAGCCGGATCCGGTCCTCGCGTTCCTACACGAGCCACCGGACCCGACCGGAAGTGCCGTGTTGATCTGCTCGCCGTTCGGCTGGGAGGAGATGTGCTCCTACCGGGCCCGGCGGCGGTGGGCGCAGTCCCTGGCCGCCGCCGGTCACCCGACCGCGCGGTTCGACTTCCCGGGAGCGGGCGACAGCGGCGGCGGGCCCGCGGCGCCGGCCCGCGTGCAGGCCTGGATCGGGGCGGTTGGCGGCGTGGCGGCGTGGCTGCGAGAGCGCAGTGGCTGTGAACGGGTCACCGCGATCGGAATCGGGTTCGGCGGCCTGATCGCCTGCCGAGCAGCCGCGGAGGGGGCACAGATCGACGATCTGATCCTGTGGGCGGTCCCTGCCGATGGGCGCCGCCTGGTGCGGGAGCTGCGGGCGTTCGCCGGGGTGGTGGCGGCCCGCTATCCATCCGACGACCGGCCCGACGAGCTGCCCGAGGGGGCCTCGGAGCTGATCGGTTTCCTGCTCAGCGCCGAGACGACCGCCGATCTGGAGGCGGTCAAGCTCGGCGAGCTCGAGCTGTCGCGCGCCGCCGATCGCCGGGTGCTGCTGCTCGGGCGCGACGGCCTGAGCGCCGACAAGCGGTTACGCAGCCGGCTCGACGCACTCGGGCTGATGGTGACGACGGCCGACACCGGCGATTACGGCGAGCTGATGGCCCATCCGCAGGACGCGCAAACGCCTAGCGACACGATCGCCCGGACACTCGACTGGCTGGCTGACGGCCCGTCGGCGCAGCGTCATCGACCCGGTCGCTCGCCGCTGGAGCGCGACTCGGTCCAGCTGCACGAGCCAATCGGCCCGATTCGCGAGACGCCACTCGAGCTGGCGCTCGAATCCGGAGCCACCGTGGCGGTGCTCACCGAACCGATCGAGCGCGAGCCGGCGCCGGTGTGCGCGGTACTGCTCAACGGAGGCGCGCTTCGTCATACCGGCCCCAACCGGACCTGGGTTGAGCTCGCCAGACGCTGGGCCGCGCGCGGCGTGAAGACCGTGCGGCTGGACCTCCCCGGCATCGGCGACGCCGACGGCGACGAGCGCGAACACGTGTCGAACGCGGCGCTGTACGCACCGGAGTCGACCACTGCCACCGCGCGGATGCTCGATCAGCTGGCCGCCCGCGGCGTCGGCGACAGGTTCGTGCTCGGGGGGCTGTGCTCGGGGGCGTACTGGTCGCTGCAGGCGGCGCTGGCGGACCCGCGCGTCGCCGGGGCGCTGACGATCAACCTGTACTCGTTCTGGTGGAGCGAGGCGTTGGTGGCCGAGCGATCGGCGTCCGAGACGCTGGGGCGGCTGAAGGGCCACGGCTGGCGACGGCTGGTGCGGCGCGATATCACCCGCGAGCAGCTGGCCACTGCGATCAAGAGCCTGCGCCCGGCCCGGATCCGGCGCGGCGCCAAGCACTCGGTCGAGCGCTCCCAGAGCAAGGAGATCGACCGGGCGCTGGACCAGCTGCGCGATCAGCAGACCGAGACACTGCTGCTCCTGGCCGAGGGCGAGCCGCTGTATGAGCAGCTGTCGCGAAACGGACAGCTCGACCGGCTGCACCGCTGGCCCAACCTGACCGTGGAGCGGATCCCCACGCGCGACCACATGTTCCGCGCGATCTGGCTGCAGCGGTTGGTTCACGAGCATATGGACAGCGCGCTCGACCGCACGCTCGATCGCCTGGCGCCGGGCACCGCGTACCTCCCGCGCTAGGGTCCGAACCGAGGATGGACGTGACTGCGACCGAGATACGGGCGCCGGAGCCATGGCTCGACGCGGCAGCAGCCGCCCGGCTGCACGAGCGGCTGCACGCGGCATTGCGCCGCGCCCGCTCCACCGGTGCGGCGACGCTGGCGAGCGTCACTTCACCGGTCGACCCCGCGACCGACCCGACCGCGCTGGTGTCGGCCTCGCGGCGGCCGGGCGAGCCCTGGTTCTGTCTCGAGCAGCCCGACCGCGACCGCTGCGCGCTGGCGGCGGCCGGATCGGTGAGGGCGCTCGAAGACGAGGGGCCCGATCGGTTCAAGCGGATTGCGCGCCGTTGGCGCGAACTGGCCCAGGCCGCGGTTGCCGACGACGGCGGCGGGCCGCCCGGGTCCGGACTGGTAGCGGTCGGCGGGTTCGCGTTCGCCGACGAAGGCGCCGGCTCGCCTCGCTGGCAGGGGTTCACCTCCGCCTCGCTGATGGTGCCCGAGCTGTCGGTCGCTCGCAAGGGCGGCCAGGTGTCGCTGACGCTGAACCTCGACGTGGCCCCAGACGACACGGTCGAGGACCTGCTCGAGCGGGCGCGGCGGCGCCTGGGCGAGCTGCGGGCGTCGCCGTTGCCGCTGCTGGATCCGGCGCCGGCCGGCACGTACTCGGTGTCGAGCCCGATGCCCCCGGCGCACTACGAGGAGGCGGTGGTGCGGGCGGTGCAGCGGATCCGCGCGGGAGAGCTCGAGAAGATCGTGCTGGCGCGCGATGTCGAGATCCGGGCGCCGATCGACCACGACCCCGGCGCGGTGCTCGGCGTGCTGCGGGAGGTGTTCCCGTCCTGCTACGTGTTCGCGGTCGGCCGGGGCGACGCCACGTTCATGGCCGCCAGTCCCGAGCTGCTGGTGCGCCGGGAGGGACAGCGGGCCAGCACGGTTGCGCTGGCCGGGTCGATCGGTCGCAGCGCCGACCCGGCGGTCGACGACCATCTCGGCGAGCAGCTGCTGCACAGCGACAAGGACCGCGAGGAGAACGTGATCGTCGCCCGGCGGATCGCCCGCGCGCTCAAGCCGCACGCGGTGTGGGTGACCGCAGCGCCCGAGCCGGTGGTGGTGCGGGTGGCCAACATCCAGCACCTGGCGCGGCCGATCCGCGCGCAGCTGGCCTCGCCGATCGGAGCGATCGAGCTGGCCGGCGTGCTGCATCCGACGCCGGCCGTCGGCGGCGAACCGGGCGACAGGGCGGTCAAGCTGATCCCGGCGCTCGAGGGCCTCGACCGAGGCTGGTACGCGGGGCCGGTGGGGTGGACCGACGCGACCGGCGACGGAGAGTTCTGCGTGGCCCTGCGGTGCGCGCTGCTCCGCGGGGCGCTGGCTCACGCCTACGCCGGGGGCGGGATCGTGCACGGCTCAGATCCGGCCGCCGAGCTGGCCGAGACCGAGGTCAAGCTCCAGGTGATGCTCCCGGTCCTGTCCGGTTAGCGCGTTCCCTCACGGCCGGGCATATCACGCATCACGGCCTCGGCGACCCGCCGGTGTAGCGCCAGGTTGACCTCGCGGTCGGTGCGGACCTCGATGATCGTGGCGCGGTCGGCGTCGAGCGAGCGCGCGAGCGCGTCGCGCAGCGCCCCGACCGTGTCGGGCGCGGAGTAGCCGAGCCCGTACAGCTCGGCGGCCCGGGCGAACTCGAGCCCGTGGGGGGTGGCGACGTGCTCCTCGAACGCGTCGGTCTCGCCCGCGACCGGGAGGAAGTGGAAGATCCCGCCGCCGTCGTTATTGAGCAGCACGATCGTGAGCTTCACACCCAGCCGCCGGGCGGCCAGCAGCCCCCCGATGTCGTGTGCCAGCGCGACGTCGCCGATCAGCAGCACCACCGGTCCGTCGCCGGCCGCGGCGGCGCCGAACGCCGAGGACACGGTGCCGTCGATTCCGTTGGCGCCGCGGTTGGAAAGGACCCGGGGCGCCGGCTCGCGAGCGGCGACGAACTCCTCGACGTCGCGGATCGGCATCGAGGACGCCACGAACAGCGTCGCGTCGACCGGGAGCCACTCGCCCAGCGCGCGAGCCACCTGCGGCTCGGACAGCTCGTCGCCGAGCGTGGACTCGATCACGGCGGCGGCGCGGTCGTCGGCGGCGCGCCAGGACGCGAGCCAGCCCGGCTCCACGTCGAGGTGTTCGGGCTGCGGAAGCCCGCCGCGCAGCCGCATCCCGACGACCCCTGCGGGATCGCGCCAGTCGCCGTACGGGTCAAACGCGATCTGGGCGACGTCGGTCAGCGACGCCAGCCACCCGCGCAACGGCTTGGACGTCGGCAGGTCACCCAGCCTGAACACGAAGTCCGGCCGGCAGGCCTCGGCGAACGCCGGCTCGCGCAACAGCAGGTCGTAGTGCGCGATCGCCGCCGACCCGCGTCGCGCGCCCGAAAGTGGGTCGGCGAGCACCGGGATCCCCTGCCGGGCGGCGTACTCCGCCAGTCCCTGCGGGTCCGGGGTTCCGGCGCCGGCCACGATCAGCAGCCGACCGGACGGATGTGGCCCGGGGCCGCGTGCGGATCCGCCCCCCGCCGACCCGGCGGGCGGCTCGACGATCACATACGGCTGGCCGTCGGCGCGGGCGGTCCGATCAGCGGGCAACGGACCGTCGAGGACGAGCGGCTCGCGCAGCGGGAAGTTGAGGTGGACGGGTCCGGGCCGGCCCGAGGCCGCCGTCCAGTACGCCCGGCATGCCAGCGTGCGCGCCCAGCGCAGCGTCCCCTCGGTGGCGTCGTGCACTCCCACCTCGAAGAACCACTTGACGGCATCGCCGTAGAGCTTGAGCTGGTCGATCGCCTGCCCGGCGCCGACCTCGCGCAGCTCGGCCGGCCGGTCGGCGGTGAGCACGATCATCGGCACGCGTGCCTCGTGGGCCTCGATCACCGCGGGCGCGAGATTGGCCGCCGCGGTGCCCGACGTGCAGGTCACCGCCACCGGCCGGCCGCAGGCCTTCGCCGCGCCCAGCGCGAAGAACCCCGAGCAGCGCTCGTCGACGTGCGACCAGCACCGGATCCCCGGCTCGCGGACCAACGACAGCACGATCGGGGTGCAGCGCGACCCCGGCGAGGTGCACGCGTGGCGCATCCCGCAGCGCGCCAGCTCGTCGCAGAACGCGCGCAGCAGCTGATAGGTGTCGGTGGCGGTCATGATCTGAGTGCATGGCGCCGACCGTCGTCCTTCTGCACGGCTTCACCCACACCGGACGCAGCTGGGATCCGGTGGTGGCGGCGCTGGGCGAACGCTACACGGCGATTGCGCCCGACATCCGCGGCCACGGCGACCGCGCCAGCGCTGTACCGGTGACGCTGGACGCGGTGATCGCCGACATCGGCCAGCTCGCGCCCGACCGGTTCGCGCTGGCCGGTTACTCGATGGGCGGGCGGATCGCGCTGCACGCCGCGCTTGCGCTACCCGAGCGGGTCGCCAGGCTGGTCCTGATCGGCGCCAGCCCCGGACTCGCCGACCCCGACGAGCGCGCGCGCCGCCGCGACGACGACGAAGCGCTGGCCGACGAGATCGACCGCTCGACGATCGAGGGGTTCGCCCGCAGCTGGGCGCAGACGCCGGTGCTGGCCGGGCTCCCGCCCGAGGTCGCGGCCGCCGTGCACGCCGACCGCCTGCGCAGCACCCCGACGGGGCTGGCCCGGGCGTTGCGCGGACTTGGGGCGGGCGCGCTAGCGCCGCTGTGGGGCCGCCTCAGCGAGCTGGCGATGCCGGTGACGCTGATCGTCGGCGAGCGCGACCAGAAGTTCCAGGCGATCGCGGCGCAGATGGCGGCGGCGATCCCGGCCGCGCAAACCCACGTGGTCGGCGGCGCCGGGCACGCCGTTCACCTCGAGGCGCCCGGCCTCGTGGCGTCGGCGCTCACCGATACCAGGCGCTGAGCCCGTCGCCCAGCCCCGCCCCGGCGGGCGGCGACATCGCGCCCCCGGCGGGCGAGAACGGCGGCTCGCGACCATCGAACACGCCGAGCGTGGCCAGCCCGCAGGCGCGGTCTGGCTTGATCGCCGCGGCGGCGTGCAGGGCCGCCGCGATCCCCAGCGGGCCGTCGAGCGTCGAGGCCAGGTACACCTCGTATCCCGTCGCCCGAGCTCGCCGGGCGGCGTCGAGCACGCCGGTGATCCCGCCGCCGCGGGCGATCTTCAGGCAGGCCGCGTCGCACACCTTGCGGTCCAGCGCGCCGGGCAGCGCCGAGCTCTCGTCGATCGCGAGCGGCACCGGGGTCTGGGCGGCGAGCTCGGCGGTCTCCTCGAGGCTCGGCACCGGCTCCTCGCACAGCTCCACCCCGGCGGGGGCGAGCGTTCGGAGAGCCGCCGCGGCCTCGGCCACCGACCAGGCGCCGTTGGCGTCCAGCCGGATCTCCATCTGCGGGCCGGCCACCGCCCGCACCGCGGCCAGTCGCCCCGCGTCGTCGCCGGTGGCGACCTTCAGCTTGAGCGTCTGAAACCCGGCCCCACGGGCGGCGGCGGCCTCGGCCACCGCGCCGGCGCGGTCGGGCGCGGCGATCGTGGCGTTGACGCGCACCTCGGGAGCACTGCGGCCGCCGAGCAGGCTCCATACCGGCGCCCCCGCGCGGCGGCCCGCCAGATCCCACAGCGCCAGGTCGATCGCCGCGACCGCATGGGGGAGCACCGCCACCCGGGCACACTCGGCCAGCAGCTCGGACCGCGACTCGCCGTCGGACGCCGACACCGGCCCGCGACAATCCTCCAGCGCGGCGCGGACGTCGCGCACCGACACCACGTCGTAGCCCTCCAGTGGCGCCGCCTCGCCGAACCCGATCACCCCGTCGGCGGCCTCGATGCTGACGACCACCAGTCGCCGCGCCCGCACCGAAGTCCGCGCGTTGACAAACGGCGCGCGCAAGCGCGCCTCTACCGATTCGATCCGCAGGATCACCGGCTGAGCAGCAACCCGGCCGACAGCAGCACGCAGAACGCCAGCTGCAGCATGCCGGTGTGCGCCAGCGCCTGGTTGAGCGAGGGGCCGTCGGTCTGGTTGCGGACCGTGCGGACGATGTCGGCGGCGAGCGGCAGCGTCAGCCACGACAGCAGCAGCCACGGCGTCAGCGGGCCGAAGATCCAGGTGACCGTGGCCAGCAGATAGGCCAGGTAGACGATCACCGCGAACATCGTGCGGGTCCCGCCCCGCCCTAGCCGGACGGCCAGCGTGCGTTTGTTCGCTCGGCGGTCGGAGTCGATGTCGCGGAAGTTGTTGACCACCAGGATCGCCGACGCCAGCAGGCCGACCGGGACGGCCAGCGCGAACGCCTCCCAGTCGAGGTGCTTGACCTGGACGAAGAACGAGCCCGCGACGGCGACGATCCCGAAGAACAGGAACACGAACACCTCGCCCAGGCCCTCGTAGCCGTACGGGCGGGGGCCGCCGGTGTACAGGACGCCGGCCAGGATCGACGCGGCGCCGACCAGCAGCAACTCCCACCCTGCGACGACCACGAGGTACACGCCGGCCAGCACCGCAACCCCGAACGACGCGTAGGTGGCGACCAGCACCTGACTGGGTGGAACCAACCCGCCGGCGGTGACGCGGACGGGGCCGAGCCGGTCCTCGGCGTCGGCGCCGCGGCGGGCGTCGGAGTAGTCGTTGGACAGGTTGGTGCCGACCTGGATGAAGATCGCGCCGACGAGCGCGGCCGCGAACCGCAGCGGATGGAACACGTGCAGGTAGCCGGCGAGCGCGGTGCCGACCAGCACCGGGGCGATTGCGGCCGGCAGCGTCCGGATCCGCGCCGCCATCAGCCAGATGCGAACGCCGCTGACTGCGGGTCCTGCCTCCTGCGCGCGTGTGGCTGGCATCAGCGTTCGGTCACGGGCCCTAGGCCCGGTGGGGGAACTTCGCGAAGTCCGGCTTGCGCTTCTCGAGGTAGGCGTTTCGGCCCTCCTGCGCCTCCTCGCTCATATAGAACAGCAGGTTGGCGTCGTGGGCCAGCTGCTGGATCCCGGCGAGGCCGTCCTCGTCGGCGTTGAAGCTCGCCTTCAGCAGACGCAGCGCAAACGGGGACAGCGCCAGCATCTCGCGGCACCACTGCACGGTCTCCTGCTCGAGTCCGTCGAGCGGCACGACCGCGTTGATCAGCCCCATGTCGAGCGCCTGCTGAGCGTCGTACTGCCGGCACAGGAACCAGATCTCCTTGGCCTTCTTCGGGCCGACCAGGCGCGACAGCACGGTCGCGCCGAACCCGCCGTCGAACGAACCGACCTTGGGTCCGGTCTGACCGAACCGCGCGTTGTCGGCCGCGATCGTGAGGTCGCAGACGACGTGCAGCACGTGGCCGCCGCCGACCGCGTAGCCCGCGACCATCGCCACTACGGGCTTGGGCATCCGGCGGATCTGCATGTGCAGGTCGGTGACATGGAACCGACCGACGTTCTCGTGGCGGCCGGCCTGGCTGGGGTCGGCGCCGGTGACGTAGCCGCCGCGCTGGCCGCGGACGCGCTGGTCGCCGCCCGAGCAGAACGCATCGGGGCCCTCGCCGGTGAGGATCACGACTCCGACGCCCAGGTCCTCGCGGGCGCGCTCGAACGCGTGCGACAGCTCGATCACGGTCTCTGGCCGGAACGCGTTGCGGACCTCCGGACGGTTGATCGTGACCTTCGCGATCGCTGAGTCCTCGCCGGTTCCGACCTCGTAGCGAATGTCTTCGTAGTCGCCGGCGGACTGCCAGGCGACTGGCTGGGCGTGCTCCGTCACCGCTTGCTCACCAGGCCGAGACTACCGTTTCGTCCGTGGCCTACTGGATCGACACCGCCGCCGGCAAGCAGCCGCAACGCGTCGCGCTCGAGGGACCGGAGCGGTCGCTGACATACACCGAGCTGTCTGCGGCGGCGATCGGCGCGGCGGGAGCGCTGCAGCGGCGCGGTGTCGAGTCGGGCGACCGCGTGGCGCTCGCGTTGCCGGCGGTCGAGGACTTCGCGGTGGCGGTGCACGGGTGCCTGCTGGCCGGCGCGGTGGCGGTCCCGATCGACCTGCGGATGACCTCGGAGGAACGCGCCGCGCGGATGGCGGGCGCGCGGCTGGTCGTGTCCGAGCCGCTGGCGTCCGCGCCGCTTGCCCGGCCCGCGGCTGGCGACGGCGATCCGGCGGTGGCGGTGATGCACACCTCGGGGACGACCGCGGCCCCCAAGCCGGTGGTGCTGACCTACGGCAACTGGATGGCCAACGCGCTCGGGTCGGCCGTCGCGCTCGGGCTCGACCCCGCCGAGCGGTGGCTGTGTCCGATGCCCCTGACGCACGTCGGCGGGCTGTCGATCCCGATCCGAAGCACGGTCTACGCCACCACCGCAGTCGTCCACGGGCGCTTTGACACCGCGGCGGTGCTCGAGGAGCTGATGAACCCCGAGCGGCGGATCACGCTCGTGTCGCTCGTGGCCACGATGCTCGCGCGCCTGCTGGAAGGGGGCCTGGCGAACCCGCCGACGCTGCGGTGGGTGCTGCTCGGCGGCGGTCCGATCCCGACCGCGCTGCTCGAGCGCGCGGCCGCGGCCGGAGTGCCCGTCGCGCCGAGCTACGGGATGACCGAGACGTGCTCGCAGCTGGCCACGTTCGGGTGGCCGCTTCCGGGCGGCCAGGTCCGGCTGGCCGGCGACGGCGAGGTGCTGGTGGGTGGGCCGATGGTGTCTGCGGGCGCTTTGGCGGCAGACGGCCTGCTGCACACCGGGGACCTGGGGCGCTTCGATCAGCGTGGTCGGCTGGTGATCACCGGGCGCAAGGCCGACACGATCGTCACCGGTGGCGAGAACGTCGCGCCGGTCGAGGTCGAGGACGTGCTGCTCTCGCACCCTGCGATTGCCGACGCGGCCGTGCACGGTCGCGAGGACCCGGAGTGGGGGGAGGCCGTGGTCGCCTCGGTCGTGCTCGCGGACGGGCTCGCCGCGTCCCCCGCCGAGCTCCGGGCCCACTGCGCGGCTCGGCTGGCCGGATACAAGGTCCCGAAGCGGTTCGAGTTCGTCGCCGCGCTGCCGCGCAGCCCGACGGGCAAGCTGCTGCGGCGAGAGCTCGCCTAGGGGGTCGCACGAGCTGACGCGTTGACGGCTATCTTCACCGAGATCACCCGCCGACTTTCAGCGCGAACCCAGGCATGACCGACACGCCAGATCCAGACGCCCTCCGCGACGAGATGATCGAGCGCTGGGAGAGCGCGGCGCCGGGCTGGGGCCGGCGCGCTCAGCACACCCGCGAGCTCGGAATGCCGGTGTCGGCCTGGATGATCGACCAGCTGTCGCTGCAGCCCGGCCAGGACGTGCTCGAGCTCGCCGCCGGTCCGGGTGACACGGGCTTCCTCGCGGCCGAGCTGATCGCACCCGGCGGCAAGTTGATCACCAGCGACGCGGCCGAGGGGATGCTCGACGTCGCTCGTGAGCGGGCCAAGTCGTTCGGGCTGACCAACGTCGAGTTCAAGCAGCTCCAGCTGGAGTGGATCGACCTTCCGACCGCGAGCGTCGACGCGGTGCTCTGTCGGTGGGGGTTCATGTTGATCGTGGACCCGCCGACCGCGATGCGCGAGGCGCGCAGGGTGCTGCGTCCGGGCGGGCGGATCGCGCTCGCGGTATGGGACAAGCCCGAGCGCAACCCCTGGGCCACGATCAGCAACCAGGCGCTGATCGAGAAGGGCGCGCTCGAGCCGCCTGAGCCCGGAGGCCCCGGTATGTTCGCGCTGGCCCGACCCGGCCTGCTCGAGGAGATGCTCGGCGACGCCGGGTTCGTCGACGTCGGGGTCGAGCCGGTCGAGCTCGACCGCGGCTACGACAGCTTCGAGGACTACTGGTTCGAGACGCAGGAGCTGTCGCAGATGGTCAGCGGAGCGTTGCGGCAGCTGTCCGACGATCGCCGTGCCGCGGTTGAGAACCGCGTCCGCGAGCTCGCCGAACCGTTCTTCGACGGCGACGGCCGGCTTATGTTGCCTGGACGCTGCCTGGCCGCATCCGCCAGTTCCTGACCGCTCGCCCATGACCGCGGCGATTTCGGGCCGTCGCGGTCAACGAAGAAAATCTTGCATGCTGAAACGTCGCTTGCACGTGCCGTCGAACCGCAGGTTGTGGGCGACAATCGCCGGCTATGAGAGCCAGATTGTTGATCTCGCTGGTGGCCGCGGCGACGCTGATCGCCCCCGCCTCAGCTTCCGCCTTCTTCCAGCACACGATCACGCCCGGGGAGTCGCTGAGCTCGATCGCGGCGCAGGATGGATTGACGGTCGCGCAGCTCGCTGCCGCGAACGGAATCTCCACCGACCAGATGCTCGTCACCGGCCGGGTCGTCGCGATTCCGCCGCAGAGTGGGGCCGGGGTCAGCTCGGCCACGACCGCGAGCACCGGCACGACCTCGGCCGCGTCGGTCCCGGCCAGCACGACCTCGAGCGCGAGCACGAGCGCCGGCTCTAGTTCGGGCGGCGGTGACTACCTCGTCCATCGGGGCGACACGCTGACGTCGATCGCGGCCCGCGCCGGAACTTCGATCGCGGCGATTGCGGCCGCCAATGGACTGGACGCCGACGGGATCCTCCCGGCCGGGCGCCGGCTGACGGTGTTCGGCCTGCCGCCGAGCGCGTCGCCGACCGCGTCGTCCACCGCAGGCGTGTCTCGCGCCTCGACCTCGAGCCCGTCGACCGCCGTTGAGGTTTCGGCCACGACCCCGACGAGCGGGGGAGCCGAGACCCAGCCGGTCGGCGACACCGCCCAGGGCTCTCCGACCAACCCGCCGTATCCGACCGCCGAACGGCTGAGCGCGTCGCAGATCGGGTCGATCGCGGCCGAGAACGGCGTGCCCAGCTCGCTCGCCGACGCGATCGCGTGGCAGGAGAGCGGCTTCAACAACGACCTCGTGTCGAGTGCCGACGCCCGCGGGATCATGCAGATCCTGCCCGGGACCTGGGACTGGATCCAGCACACGCTGACGCCGAGCGTTCCGCTGGCGCCCGCGTCGGCCACCGACAACGTCCGCGGTGGCGTGCTGCTGCTGCGGTCGCTGCTGAACTCGACCGGCGGCAGCGCCGCCACGGCCGCCGCCGGCTACTACCAGGGGCTGTCGTCGGTGCGCCAGAGGGGGCTGTACTCGGACACCAAGCAGTACGTCCGCAGTGTGCTCGCGCTCCAGCAGCACTTCGGCGGCGGTTGATCACTCGAGGCCGGGGCGCCGCGCGGCCGACCGAGAGATCGCGCGGGAGCGGCGCCGTATACGCTCCCGCGCATGTTCTACGACGACGACGCTGATCTCTCACTCCTTGACGGCAAGACCGTCGCCATCATCGGCTACGGCTCCCAGGGCCACGCCCATTCGCTGAACCTCAAGGACTCGGGAGTGTCGGTCGTAGTCGGACTCAGACCGAGCTCCGCCAGCGTCGCCAAGGCCCAGGAGCACGGCCTGCGGGTCGCCGAGCCCGCCGACGCCGCCAGCGAGGGCGACATCGTGATGATGCTCACCCCCGACGAGCTGCACCGCCAAGTGTGGGAGTCCGGGGTCAAGGACGGGATCGCGGCCGGCAACCTGCTGATGTTCGGCCATGGGTTCTCGATCCACTATGAGGAGATCGTGCCGCCGCCCGACATCGATGTCGCGCTGGTCGCGCCCAAGGGACCGGGCCACCTGGTCCGCCGCCAGTACGTCGAGGGCAGCGGCGTCCCCGCCCTGGTGGCCGTGCATCAGAACGCCACCGGCAACGCGCTGGAGCTGGCGCTGGCCTACGCCAAGGGCATCGGCGCCACCCGCGGCGGGGTGATCGAGACCACCTTCAAGGACGAGACCGAGACAGACCTGTTCGGCGAGCAGGCGGTGCTGTGCGGCGGCGTCACCGAGCTGGTCCGCGCAGGCTACGAGACGCTGGTCGGAGCCGGCTACGACGAGCGCCTGGCCTACTTCGAGGTCCTGCACGAGCTCAAGCTGATCGTCGACCTGATGTACGAGAAGGGCATCGCCGGGATGCGGTACTCGATCTCCAACACGGCCGAGTACGGTGACATGACCCGCGGCAACCGGGTGATCTCCGAGGCCACCCGAGAGGCGATGAAGCAGATCCTGGCCGACATCCAGTCCGGGGACTTCGCCCGCGAATGGATCGCCGAGAACCGCGCTGGTCAGGAGAACTTCAAGCGGATGCGCGAGGAGCAGGCGGGCCACCAGGTCGAGGTTGTGGGCCGCGAGCTGCGCGCCCAGATGGCCTGGATCGACACCGAGTTCCAGGAGTAGGGCGATCCCGGTCGCCAGACCCGGCGGCCGGCACCACCCACCCGCTACCTTCGAAGATCGACGTATGGCCGAGACCTCGACCGTCCTGCAGATTCCCGCGGACCTAAAGCCCGCCGACGGCCGCTTCGGCTCGGGCCCGTCGCGCGTGCGCCCCGCGCAGCTCGAGCATCTGGTCGCGACCGGCGCGACGCTGATCGGCACCTCGCACCGCCAGCGCCCGGTCAAGCAGCTGGTCGGCCAGGTGCGCGAGGGCCTACGCGAGTTCTTCGGCGTGCCCGACGGCTACGAGGTCGTGCTGGGCAACGGCGGCACCACCGCGTTCTGGGACGCCGCCGCCTGCTGCCTGGTCCGCGAGCGGGCGCTGCACCTGACCTACGGAGAGTTTTCCTCGAAGTTCGCGGCCTGCACGCGCGGCGCGCCGTTCCTGTCGGATCCGCTGGTGATCGAGGCTCCCGCGGGCGACGCGCCCGAGCCGGTCGCCGACCCGGCCGCTGACGCGATCGCGTGGGCTCACAACGAGACCTCGACCGGGGTGATGGCGCCCGTCCGCCGGCCGGCCGGCAGCGACGGCGCGCTGGTGCTGATCGACGGGACCTCGGGCGCTGCCGGTCTGCCGCTCGAGGTGAGCCAGGCCGACGTCTACTACTTCGCGCCGCAGAAGGGTCTGGCCTCCGACGGCGGCCTGTGGCTGGCGCTGATGAGCCCGGCGGCGATCGAGCGGGTGGCCGAGCTCACCGGCGAGCGCCCGGGCGGCCGGTGGATCCCCGACTTCCTGTCGCTGAGCATCGCGCTCGAGAACTCGGTCAAGGACCAGACCTACAACACCCCCGCGATCGCGACCCTGTTCCTGCTCGCCGACCAGCTCGAGTGGATGCTCGATCGCGGCGGGCTCGACGCGATGGTGGCGCGCACCACCGAGTCCTCCACGCACCTGTACGCGTGGGCGGACGAGCACCCGAGCGCGTCGCCGTTCGTGGACGACCCCGCCAAGCGCTCGCTGGTGGTGGGCACGATCGACTTCGACGAGCAGGTCGACGCGGCCGCGCTGGCGGCGATCCTGCGCGCCAATGGGATCGTCGACGTCGAGCCCTACCGCAAGCTCGGGCGAAACCAGTTGCGGATCGCGATGTTCCCCGCGACCGACCCGGCCGACGTGCGTGCGCTGACCGGTTGCATCGACTGGGTGCTGGAGCGGCTGTGAACCCGCGGAGGAAACCGTCTGGGGGCCCGCCTGGGGCGGCCACGTCGGCCGCCCCAGTCACCCCTAAGGTGCTGGTGGCCGAGCGGATCGGCGAGCCGGGGGTCGAGCTGCTGCGCGAGCATTTCGACGTCGAGCTCGGGGTCGGGTGGTCGCGCGATGAGCTGGTCGCCAGGATCGGCGGCTACGACGGGATCCTGATCCGCTCCGCGACCAAGCTCGACGACGAGTTGATCGTCAAGGCGCGGCGGCTGCGCGCGGTCGGTCGAGCCGGCGTCGGGGTCGACAACGTCGACGTGTCCGCGGCCACCAAGCGCGGGATCGTCGTCGCCAACGCGCCGCAATCGAACGTGATCACGGCGGCCGAGCACACGATGGCGCTGCTGCTGGCGCTCGCCCGCAACGTCCCGCAGGCGCACGCCTCGCTGATCAGCGGCAAGTGGGAGCGATCGAAGTTCTCGGGGATCGAGCTGTACGAGAAGACGCTGGGGATCATGGGGTTCGGCCGGATCGGCCAGCTGGTGTCCCAGCGAGCGCTGTCGTTCGGGATGAAGGTGGTCGCGTTCGATCCCTACGTGGCCGCCGAGCGCTACCGCGAGATGGGCGTCGAGAAGGCCGAGTGCTCCGAGGACGTGTACGAGGTCGCCGACTTCCTCACCCTGCACCTGCCCAACACGCCCGACACCCGCGGCTGGCTGGACGCCAAGGCGCTGGCCAGGTGCAAGGACGGCGTCCGCGTGCTCAACGTGGCCCGCGGTCCGCTGGTCGTCGACGAGGACCTGAAGGCGGCGCTGGACTCGGGCAAGGTCGGAGGCGCCGCGCTCGATGTGTTCCCGTCCGAGCCGGTCACCGATCACCCGCTGTTCGGCTATCCGAACGTGATCGTCACCCCGCACCTCGGTGCGTCCACGACCGAGGCGACCGACCGCGCCGGCTACCAGGCCGCCGAGCAGGTGATCGCGGCGCTGACCGGCGGAGTCGTCACGAGCGCGGTCAACGTCCCCGCGATCCCGGCGGAGGACATGGACGTGCTGGGGCCGTTCGTGGCGTTGTGCCGGGCGCTGGGACGGATCGCGGTGGAGCTGGCCGCGGGTTCGTCGGTCGACCGCGTGCAGATCGAGTTCCTGGGTCGGATCGCCGAGCGCGACACCCGCCTGCTGGGGATCGAGGTGTTACTCGGTGTGCTCAAGGGCCACACCGAAGAGGAGATCAACGAGGTCAATGCGCCGACGATCGCCGACGAGCGCGGGATCGAGATCGAGGAGACCAAGCGCACGGTCGTCCGCGACTACGCCGATCTCGTCCGCGTGCGGGTGACCAGCGGCTCCAACAGCGTCCGCGTGGCCGGAACGCTGATCGGCCGCCGTAACCATCCGCACCTGCTCGAGGCCTGGGGCCAGCGCTTCGACGTCCAGCTCGAGGACCACGTGACGATCTTTCGCTACCGCGACCTCCCCGGGATGCTCGGTCGCGTCGGCACCACGTTCGGTGCCCACGGGATCAACATCGTCTCGGCGGCGGTCGGCCGTCAGCCGGTCGATGCCGAGAGCGGCCGCTCGGGGCTGGCCGCGATGACGATCACGACCGACTCGGCGGTGCCGCGCGAGCTGGTGGCGCAGATCGTCGCGGGAGACGGGTTCGAAGAGGGGCGGACGGTCTCGTTGTGACGACGGCCGAACTCCGGGAGCGCCGGGCGCTGGACGCGAGCACGATGTGCGAGGCGTTCCAGATCACCGCCGCACAGTTCGCCGATAAGGTTGCGCTGCGAACGCTGGGCGACGCCGTGTCGATCACGTTTGCGGAGTACGCACAGCGCGTCTGCCGCCTGGCCGGCGGGCTGCACGAGCTCGGCGTGCGCCGGGGCGACACGGTCGGGTTCATGCTCACCAACCGTCCCGAGTTCCACCTGCTCGACACCGCGGTCGCCCACCTGGGCGCGACCCCGTTCTCGATCTACAACACGTCCTCGCCCGAGCAGATCGCGTTCCTGCTCGGCGACGCCGGCAACCGGGTGATGATCGTCGAGGCGGCGTTGCTTGACCGGGCGGCTCAGACGCTGGCCGAGCAGGGCCAGGTCGAGCACCTGATCGTGCTCGACGGCGCCACCTCGGACTCGGTCACGCTCGACGAGCTCGAGTCCGCCCAGCCCGGCGCCGAGTTCGACTTCGACGCGGCTTGGCAGGCGGTGCGGCCCGACGACGTGCTCACGCTGATCTACACCTCGGGGACGACCGGGCCGCCGAAGGGCGTCCAGCTGACCCACGCCAACCAGCTGGCCGAGAGCCGTGGCCTGGACGAGACGATGCCGGCCGGGCCCGACGACAGCACGGTCTCGTTCCTGCCGATGGCCCACATCGCCGATCGCGGCCTCACGCACTACGGCCAGATGGTGTGGGGCTCGACCGTCAGCTGCTGCCCGGACGTGACCCAGGTGTTCGCGTACGTCGCCGACGCTCGCCCGACCCGGTTCGGCGCGGTCCCGCGGGTGTGGGAGAAGCTCAAGGCGGCGCTCGAGGCGGGGTTCGCCGCCGAGCCAGACGAAGCCCGGCGCGCCGCGGTCTCGGAGGCCGTTGGGCTCGGGATCGACAAGGTCCGCCTGGAACAGGCCGGCGAGCCGGTGCCGCCGGCGCTGGCCGAAGCCTGCGAGCGCGCGGAGACCGCCGTATTCGCGCCGGTGCGGGCGCGCCTGGGCCTGGATCGCTGCCGCTCCTACGTCACGGGCGCGGCCCCGTCGCCGCTTGAGATGTTCGAGTTCTTCGGCGCGATCGGGATTCCGATCCGCGAGGTGTGGGGGATGTCGGAGCTGTGCAGCATCGCCACGATCGTGCCCGCCGATCCGATCCGCTACGGCACCGTGGGCCTCCCGATCGCCGGGCTCGAGCTGCGCCTCGACGACGACGGCGAGCTGCTGGTTCGCGGCGGGACGGTGATGGCGGGCTACCGTCACCAGCCCGAGATGACCGCGAACACGATCGACGCCGACGGATGGCTGCGGACGGGCGACATCGGCCGGATCGACGAGCTCGGGTTCCTCACGATCATCGACCGCAAGAAGGAGCTGATCATCAACGCGGCCGGTAAGAACATGTCGCCGGCGAACATCGAGCAGCAGCTCAAGCAGGGGAGCTCGCTGATCGGGCAGGCGATCGCGATCGGCGACCGGCGTCCCTACAACGTGGCGCTGATCGTCCTCGACCCCGACGCCTGCGCTGCGTTCGCGTCCCGGCTGGGCCTGTCTGACTCCTCGGCCGCGGCGATGGCCGGCGAGCCGGCGGTCGCCGCCGAGGTCGCCGAGGGCGTGGAGCGCGCCAACTCGCACCTGAGCCGGGTCGAGCAGATCAAGCGGTTCAAGGTGCTCGACAGCGACTGGGTGCCCGGCGGCGAGGAGTTGACCCCGACGATGAAGCTGCGCCGCAAGCCGATCCACGCCAAGTACGCCGACGAGATCGACGAGCTGTACGCGTAGATCCGGGGGGCGGCGGCCGCGCGCTCGCGGCTGGTAGGCTTGCGCGTGCATGGCATTCCGCCTCGACCTTCGACTTCTTCTCCTCCCCCTTCGGGGGGAATAGCGCGTTGGCGGCCGCACGTAGCCGCGAAACCAGCACCGAGAAGAAGCGAATTTCGAGAACGATAGGAGTGACATGCCGGACGAGACTGACCCAAACCGAGTACTGATCTTCGATACGACGCTGCGCGACGGCGAGCAGTCGCCGGGGATCTCGCTGAACACGTCGGAGAAGCTGGAGATCGCCCAGCAGCTCGCGCGCCTGGGCGTCGACGTGATCGAGGCCGGGTTCCCGATCACCTCGCCGGGCGACTTCGAGGCCGTGCAGACGATCTCGCGCACGGTCGAGGGCCCGGTGATCGCCGGGCTTGCCCGTACCCACGTGGCCGACATCGACGCTGCGTGGAACGCCGTCAAGGACGCCCCGCGCCCGCGGATTCACACGTTCATCTCGACCTCTGACATCCACATTCAGCACCAGCTGCAGAGCACTCGCGAGGACGTGCTCGGCCAGGCTCGCGCCGCGGTGGCGCACGCCAAGCAGTACGTCGACGACGTCGAGTTCTCGCCGATGGACGCCACCCGCGCCGACATCGAGTACACGGCGGAGGTGTGCAGCGTCGCGATCGCCGAGGGCGCGACGACGATCAACATCCCCGACACCGTCGGGTACACGATGCCGCACGAGTACACGGAATACCTGCGGCGGCTGTACGAGCTGATCCCCGAGCTGGCGCGACGTGACGCTGTCGGTGCACTGCCACGACGATCTGGGGCTCGCCGTCGCCAACTCGTTCGCCGGGCTGCTGGCCGGCGCCCGGCAGGTCGAGTGCGCGATCAACGGGATCGGCGAGCGCGCCGGGAACGCCTCGCTGGAGGAGATCGTGATGCTGCTGCGCACCCGCGAACCGGATGTGGGACTGCAGCACCGGCGTCGTGACCCAGGAGCTCGCGCGCAGCTCGCGGATGGTCTCGCGCCTGACCGGCTACGCGGTCCAGCCCAACAAGGCGATCGTCGGGCGCAACGCGTTCGCCCACGAGTCGGGGATCCACCAGGACGGCGTGCTCAAGGAACGCACCACCTACGAGATCATGGACGCGACCACCGTCGGACTCGACGCCAACTCGATCGTGCTCGGCAAGCACTCCGGGCGCCACGCGCTGGCGCAGGCGCTGTCGGAGCTGGGCATCGAGCTCGCGGGACAGTCGCTGAACACCGCGTTCAAGCGCTTCAAGGAACTCGCGGACAAGAAGAAGCACGTGACCGCGATGGATCTCGAGGCGCTGGTGACCGACGAGCTGCGCCAGGAGGTCGCGGGCTACGAGCTCGAGTGGTTCGACGTGGAGGCGTCGTCGCGGCGGCCGCCGCACGCGACCGTCGGCCTGACCTCGCCCGAGGGCGAGGAGCTGACCGGCTCGTTCACCGGTGACGGCCCGGTCGACGCGATCTTTCGCGCGATCAACGCCGCCACCGGCAGCGAGGCCAAGCTCCGGGAGTTCCGCGTCGACGCCGTAACCGGCGGCCAGGACGCGCTCGGCGAGACGTCCGTGGTGCTCGAGATCCACGGCGTGATCGGCTCGGGTCAGGGCGTCTCGACCGACGTGCTCGAGGCCGGCGCCCGGGCGTACGTGCGGGCGCTGTCAAACGCGTACCGGCGACGTTCGATCGTCGACGAGGCCGCTGACGCGTTGGCCGACGACGCGCGGGCGGTCAGGGCACCGTAGCTGACTGCGACTGAGATTTTGCACCGTATGCGGACCAGATCTCAGTCGATCGGTCCGCGGCGCTCGGATTAGGCCGCCGCCGACTCCCGAGCCAGGCGCAACCCCTGGCGGTAGGCGGCCGCGATCACGCGGTCGCTCGGCTCGGGGTCCATGAAGTTCGTCCCCATCGCCGACGCGCACTCGGCGCTGGGGGCGACCACCTGGACGTCGGCGCCGCGTCGACGCAGGACCATCGCCTCGACCGACACGGCCGAGCGCGAGACCGTGCGGATCAGCGCCAGCGCGTTGTGGGTACCGGCGAGGCTGGCCGTGGGGTTGAGGCACAGCACGTGGGTGTCGCGGCCGGCCGGGGCCGCGTCGAGGTTGGTCGGACTCCACACGCCGCCGTCGACGTACTCGCGCCCACCGATCCTGACCGGCGCGAACAGCCACGGGACCGTGCACGAGGCCTCGACCGCCTCGGCCACGGTCGCGTCGGGCGCGCCCGGACTGCCGAACATCACCCGGCGGCCGCTGCCGCGGTCGACGACAGCGACCCGCAGACGCCCGTCGAACCGGACTCCGGCTTCCTGAATGCGAGCGCGGAGGTTGTGGAGGTCGTCATGGGGGCGGGGGACTCGCCGGAGCATCTGGGCGCGGACGACCGCCCCACCGGGTGCGGCCACGCCGAGCGCCAGCGGAGCGAACGTGGCGCCGGTGGCGACCGCCCAGGCGCCGGCCCGCCGGGCCGCACCCAGCGCGGACGTTGCCAGCCCCGTGACCGGCTCCTCGCCGGCCTCGTCGACGCCGTCGTCGGGTTCGATCGCCTCCGGGCGGCGCGGCGAGTCGCCGGCGGCCAGGTGCGCGGACACGATCGACCCGGCCGAGGTGCCGACGAAGTACTCGCACTCGCGCAGGTCAAAGCCGGTTGCGTCCTCGATCCCGGCGAGCACTCCCATCATCCACACCTCGCCGAGGACGCCGCCGCCGCCGAGCACGAGCACGTCGGGCGGGGTGAGCATGCGGGGAGGCTACCCGCGCCGGTGCTCGGGCCCGCCGCGTACGTGATAGCGTACGTTTGTATGACGACGGTGGCGAATCCGCCCGAAGCGCTGGGCGCACGCGTCCGTGCTCTGCGCGAGGCGATGGACCTGTCGCTGCGCGACCTGGCCGAGCGCTCGGGGGTGAGCGCGCCGATGCTGTCGCAGGTCGAGCGCGGTGAGACCAGCCCGACGCTGCAGGTGGCGCGGCGGATCGCCGCCGGCCTGGAGCTGCGGCTGTCGCAGCTACTGCGGCTTGATGAGGAGGGAGCGGTCAGCGTCGTCCGCGCCGACGAGCGCCGCAAGGGACCCAGCCGGGTCCACGGCCACAGCTACGAGATCCTCACGCCGCCGTTGCCCGGCCAGCGCGCCGAGCTGTCGCGCCACACGCTGTCGGGCGGCGCGGTCACCGGCGGACCCGGCGACCCACCGATGCACGAGCCCGGTAGTCGCGAGACGGCGCTGGTCGAGTCAGGCACGGTCGTGCTCGTGTGCGACGACAAGCGGACCGAGCTCGCCGCCGGCGACAGCGTCACGTTCGACGCCGATCTTCCACACCATTTCGAAAACCCCGGACCGCAGGAGGCCGTGCTGCTCGCGGTCGTGAGCGCGGGCCTGAGAAGGAGTTAGCGATGCCCCAAACCCTTCTGGACAAGATCTGGGAAGCCCACGAGGTGGCTCCCAGCCTGATCTACATCGACCTGCACCTGGTCCACGAGGTCACCAGCCCGCAGGCGTTCGACGGGCTCAAGCTCGCCGGACGCCCCGTGCGCCGGCCCGACCGGACGCTGGCCACCGTCGACCACAACGTGCCGACCGACGGGACGATCGTGGCCGCCAAGATCCGCGACGAGCTGGCGCGGATCCAGGTCGAGGCGCTCGAGCGCAACTGCGAGGAGTTCGGCGTGCCGCTGTATTCGCTCGGATCCGAGCATCAGGGGATCGTGCACGTGATCGGGCCGGAGCTGGGCATCACCCAGCCCGGGATGACGATCGTCTGCGGCGACTCCCATACCGCGACCCACGGGGCGTTCGGGGCGCTGGCGTTCGGGATCGGCACCAGCGAGGTCGAGCACGTGATGGCCACTCAGACGCTGGTCCAGGCCAGGCCCAAGGCGATGCGGATCAACTACACGGGCGAGCTCGGGTTCGGCGTCAGCGCCAAGGACCTGGTACTCGCGACGATCGGTCAGATCGGTGTCGCGGGCGGCGTCGGCCACGCGATCGAGTACGCGGGCCCGCCGATCGAGAAGCTCTCGATGGAGGGCCGGATGACCGTCTGCAACATGACGATCGAGGGCGGCGGCCGCGCGGGCATGGTCGCCCCCGACGACACCACCTTCGAGTGGGTGATCGGCCGTCCCGGCGCGCCGACGGAGGTCCCGGACGAGTGGCTCGCGCTCAAGTCGGACGCCGGCGCGACGTTCGACCGCGAGATCAACGTCGACGCGGGCGCGATCAGCCCGATGGTCACCTGGGGCACGAACCCGGGGATGGTCGTCGGAGTCACCGACTCGGTACCCGAGCCGACCACCGAGCAGGACGAGCGGGCGCTCGACTACATGGGGTTGGACCCGGGCACGCCGATCCAGGAGCTCAAGCTCGACCGGGTGTTCATCGGCTCGTGCACAAACTCGCGCCTCAGCGACCTGCGAGCCGCGGCGGAGGTCATCGGCGGCCGCAAGGTGTCAGACGGGGTCTACGCGATGGTCGTTCCCGGTTCGGCGCAGGTCAAGGCCGAGGCCGAGGCCGAGGGTCTGGACAAGGTCTTCACCGAAGCGGGCTTTGACTGGCGCGGCGCGGGCTGCTCGATGTGCCTGGGGATGAACCCGGACGTCGCGGCCGCCGGCGAGCGCGTCGCATCGACCTCGAATCGGAACTTCGAGGGTCGCCAGGGGCGCGGCGCGCGCTCACATCTGGTGTCCCCGCCGATGGCGGCGGCCGCAGCGGTCGAGGGACACTTCGTCGACATCAGGGAGTGGCAATC
>CAVPMQ010000006.1:0-459967 GCA_963706565.1 uncultured Solirubrobacterales bacterium
GCCGTGGTCGCTGGTCGGCTGGACGGGACGAGCGATCCTGAGCTGGGTCCAGGTTCCGGTGAGGGCGTACTAGCCGGCAGCGGGGCCGGTGTCGCGCGCTCGGCTGCGTGCCGCCGTCGTCGCTCGTGCTGGGGGTGGTCCGGTTGGGGTGTCAGGCGGCGATGTGGGGTCAGTCGGTCGGGGGTCGGTCGGTGTTGGGTCAGTCGGTGTGGGGTCAGTGGACTGGCAATCCCTCACCGGCGTCGTGGGGCTGCCGCTTCCCCTAAACGCGGCTAGGCCGTCCGCAGTGGGAACGACGAGATACCCGTCTCCTGCGGCCAAGCTGGGCAGCGGCGCCCATTGCGCCGATTGGGGGAATGGGCTGACCTGTGTTTGCCACGCGACCGTCCCCGAGCACGGGTCCAGCGCCCACACGTCCCCTTGACTGCCCTCCGCGAACACGTAGCCGTCGGCAAGCAGCGGCGTGGACCCCACCGCCGGCTTGGACGCCCCGGGCTCCTGGAATGTCCATCGCACCGCCAGCGAAGTTGGGTCGATCGCCTGCACGGCGGTGCTGAGTGAGCGAGCCGGTGAAAGCGGTCTCGTACGCCTCTCCGTAGCCAAACGCAGGTGCGTAGCCCGCAAATTGGCTAGATACCACTCCGGTGGCAGGATCGTAGTTGCGCCCATCCGGTTCGCCCTCGGATGCCGCGCCCCAGACTGCGTCCCGTCAAACGACGACATCAGCCTGCCGCCGCCGTCGCAGCCGTCGTAGTCGTCCCAGAGGATCCTCCCGCTCACGGGGCTGATCCCGTACGACAGGCCGCATGCGCCGGAGATCACCAACGTGCCCCCGGCAAGGACAAGCGAGTTTCCGACCAGCAGCTTGGCCGATGACCACAACAACGCGCCATCGCTCTCGCGAAGCGCATAGACGGTTCCGCCCTGCCCTTCAGCGTCGATGTAGAGCACCCCATTACTCACGATCGGCGGAGTCGGCTCCCACTCGTTGCCGGGCAGCGTCGTGCTCCACCGCAGCGCGCCCGTCTGCTCATCAAACGCAGATACCACCGGGTAGCTCGTGGCTGCGTCGTAGTTGAGGTAGTCCGTGGCCGTGAAGACGGTCCCTGGGTCGACTGCCAAATAAGTGGTTCCCCATTGGTTGGTGTTGATCGGCTGGCTCCAGGTGACTTCACCCGTACTCAGATCGATCGAGTCGACCGCCTGGGCCAGATCGTAGGGGCCCTCCCCTGCGCCGGCGACCGCAAACACATGGCCAGCGTCGATCGCCGTCAGCATGCTCGGCATGTTGAGATTGACAGACCAAGCCGGGCGCAGCGGCGGCACCACGCCGGCCCCGTACACAAACCCTGTGTGCGCAGAATCTACCTGCCAGTTCAGCGATTCTGTGGCCGCAGCAGCACTACCAGTCGACGTCGACAGCAACGCCACACCGATTGCGAACCCGATCCAAGCCGCGCGTCCCAACGACAGCACGCGACGCTTCGCCCGCCCCCTCGACGACCAGCCACACAACCCTTGCCGTTGGCGATCCATGCCCGTCCTTCACTGGTAATGGCGGTCCCGCCGGAAACCTATATCAAACTGAGTTGGGTAGGGTCGTGGCGTGACTGGCTCTGAGCATCAACCCGACCGCGGTGAAGGCACAGCGCCGGTCGGCGCGCCGGAGGCCGAGGGGATGACCGAGTTTGTCGTCATCGCTCGTGCGATGCTCGCGGATGCTGGCCTGCCCTGCACGAGTGAGGATCTTCAGTTATTGACGGTGGTTGCCCAGGTGCTCGGGCCGGGCCTGGCCGCGCTTGACGCGATTGACGTGCGCTTGTTTGCTCCCGAGCATGACCTCGATCCCGCGCGGGCTCCGCGATGACCCATCCTCAGGAGCTCGGCCTGGCTGCTCAGGCGCAGGCGATCGCTCGCGGTGACCTTGCAGGGAGTGAGCTGCTCGATGCGACGCTGGAGCGCATTGAGGAGCGCAACCCGCAGTTGAACGCGATCATTGCCACGTTCCCCGCGCACTCTCGGCAGATGCTCGCAGACGCGCCGCCAGGCCCGTTGCACGGGGTCCCGATCACGGTCAAGGACATGTTCGGGCTGCCGTGGCGCGGGTACCACAACGGGACGCGGCAGGAGCTGGGCCCGCGCGTCCTGTCAGGCCCCGTGCGGCGCCTGGTCGAGGCGGGGGCTGTCGTGGCCGCCGTCGAGAACCAGCACGAGCTCGGCATGGGAACGACCGGCATCGCGTCACCGCACGGCCCGGCGCGCAATCCCGTCAACCTCGAGCACTGCCCCGGTGGATCATCGAGCGGCTCGGCATCCGCGGTCGGCGGCCACTTGGTCGCTGGCGCGCTCGGCAGCGATAGCGGCGGCTCGACACGGCTCCCGGCGGGATGGTCGGGGGTGCTGGGATTGAAGGTCACCTACGGCGCGGTCCCCTACGACGGCTACTCGGGGGCTAACTCCTCGCTGTCGGCACCGGGCGTCTTTGCCCGCGATAGCACCGATGCCCGTCTGCTGACCGAGGCGTTGCTCGCGCGGGGGCTACCCGCTGGTGACGGTCGCGATCTTCGGGTCGGGATTGTCCGCACGCCGTTTTGGGACGACCTTGATCCCGAAGTCGCTGCAACCTGCGAAGCGGCGCTCGCCACGTTTGCCGACATTCGCGAGATCGCGTTGAAGACCGCCGCACTGTCCGCACCGGCCGGAGCAGTCCGTGTCGGCGTGGAACTCGCCGCGCTGGTCCCGGATGGCGTCATCGACGACGTCGCGCCCACGACCCGCGCCTTGTTTCAGTTCGCTGCTCTGCACCCCGCGCTGCGGCTGATCCGTGCCGACCGTGTACGCGCTGCAGTCCGCCGCGAGCTCGCGGCCTCGTTCACCGAGGTCGACGTAATCGCGTGGCCGACGAACCCAGCACCGGCCCCTCCATTGAGCGCACCCATGCTCGCCCTTCCCTCCGGCCCTGCCCTCCCCGACGGCCCCAACCTCCGGCAGGCAGTGATCGCCAACCTCGCCGGCGTGCCTGGCATCTCGATCCCCGTCGGACTCCACTCCAGCGGCCTACCGATCGGCCTCCAGCTGCTCGCCCCATGGGGTCATGAGAGCGGCGCTGCTCGATGCCGCTGACCATCTCGGCGCCGTCAACGAACCGTAGCCTGCGTCCAACGAATGACTCTGACAGTGACGACACTCTGTTCGGGCATGCAGCCAGGGAAGCCCCGAATGCTCGGCAAGCGGCCAGGGGTGGAAATAGCTCTCGTCCCTTGCCCGAATGGAGCTGACCTTCGATCCCTCCCTCTCCGCTGAGCAGGCGAAGAGCCGGCACTCACGACTTGGTGCTCATGTGTCACCGCCTTCATTGGGGATGGACGTGACGTGGTGTCGGCGCGTCAGGCGTGGCCGAAGCGAACGTGGGGCAGCATCCGGCCGAGCGGCTTCGGCAGGTACCAGGCCCATTTGCCGAGCAGCCGTAGCAGGACCGGCAGGATCAGCAGCCGGACTAGCACCGTGTCGAGCAGCACTGCGACGCCAAGGACCACGCCCATCTCCTTCGGTGGCAGCGGGCCGCTTAGGGCAAACGTGGTGAAGACCGCGACCATGACCGCGCCGGCCGCGAAGATCACGCGTCCGGTGCTGGCCATGCTGCCGACCATCGCTGCCTTCGCGTCGCCGCCCGTTCGGTCCCAGTGCTCTTTGGCGGAAGACAGCAGGAACACCGTGTAGTCCATCGAGATCGCGAAGATCATCGCGAAGAAGAACACCGGTGCCCACGCGTCCAGGAAGCCCTGCGGCTCAAAGCCGAGCAGCGAGTGTCCGATGCCGTCCTGGAAGATCCACTTCGCGACTCCAAACGCGGCCGCGACGGCCAGCAGGTTCGTGACCACGGCGAGTGCGGCGATCACCGGCGCCCGTAGCGCCACCATCAGCAGCAGGAAGCTAAGGCCGAGCACCACGCCGATCACCAGCGGTGTGCTGGCTCTCAGCGCCGCTTGGAGGTCGCGGCTCTCCGCCACTGGGCCGCCGACGAGCGCGCCGGCCGGCAACGCTGCGCGGAGACGGTCGATCGCGGCCCCGGTTGCGCGTGCCGACGGGTCCGTCGCGGGAATCGCTTGCACGAGCGCCATGCCGCGTGCGCCCAATTGCGGCGGCGACACATGGGCGATGCCGGGATCGCGCCGCGCCGCCGCTGCCGCGTGCGCGGCGTCGGCCGACGGCACAACGATCTGGAGTGGACCGGTCCAACCCGGACCGAACGCCCGCTGGACCGCTTCGTATCCCTTGCGCGAGTTGTCTTGAGTCGGGACGACCCTGATCGAGGGCATCGCGGTCCTCAGCGCGAACACTGGGACCGCCAGCACGGCGAGCAAGGCGAGTGCCGCGAGACCGTAACGCCGCGGCTGACGCCAGAGCCGCTCACCCCAAGCCGCGGAGCGCGGCGAGCGAGGTTCACCCGCGCGCAGCCACGGAAGCGCGAAGCGGTCGACCCGCGGCCCGAGCTTCGCCAGCACTGCGGGCAGCAGGGTGAGCGCCGAAGCGAGGACGAAGACGACCGACAGCATGATGCCGAGGCTCGTCGACCTGAACGCGGGGCTCGGCACGAGCATCACGGCGCTCAGCGAGACCAGCACCGTGACGCCCGAGAACAGGACCGCCTTGCCGGCGGTGTCCATCGTCACCGCGACCGCGTCCTCGGCAGACAGCTTCGAGCCGAAGTACGCATCGCGGAAGCGGTAGACGACGAACAGCGCGTAGTCAATCCCCAGGGCCAGCGCGAACATCAGCGCAAAGTTCATCGACCAGATGGAGATCGCGGCGATATGCGTCCCGATCCACAGTGAGCCCGCCGCGGCGATCAACCCGGCGATCGTCAGCATCAGCGGCAGCCCCGCGGCAACCAGGGACCCGAACGCGAGGACGAGGATCAGGAGCGTGACCGGCCAGGAGATCAGCTCGGACTTCATCATCGCCGACTTATTGGCCTGATTGAAGTCGGACCACATCCCCGGAGCGCCGGTCAGGTTGACCTGCACGCCGCCGGAGCCGAGTTTTGCGAGCGGGCCTTTCAGCCTTGCGGCGGCGCTCACCATTTCGTCGGCGTTGCGCGCCGCGCCCGCCGAGATCACGGCGGCGTGGCGATCGGGCGAGATCGACGCGCCCGCCCGCGGCGGAACGACGGTCGTGACGGCCGGATCACTGCTCAGCCGACCTTCGACCCCTGCGCAGCACCCGCGCGAACTCGGGGTCGGAGACCGCCTTGTCCCGTGCGTGCACGACGACCGTCAGGCCGTAGCTCCCGAATCCGTTGAAGTTCTTGTCGATTTGCTGTCGGGCGTGGACGGACTCGGAGCCGCTCGCCTCCCAGCCGCTCCCGACAGCGCCTGCTCGGCGCGCGGCGCAAAGACGCCGAGGCCGACCGCGACGACGACCCACGCCGCCGCGACGATCCGGAAATGCGTGGCGGTCCGGTGACCGAGCCTCCCGATCGGTCCGACCCGCAGACGATCGCGGCTCATTTCGACGTCTCCTGAGTCGGCTTGACAGCGAGCAGCTCGATGGTCTGGGCGCCGTACTTGTCGCTGGTGCGCTGCGCGCGCTCGCTGGCGAAGCGGTAGGCGCTGTTGCGCTTGACAGTGCGCAGCTCGAGGCCAATGGTCGTGATGTCGTCCAGGTAGTCGTCGCGCTGGCTGGCGCCGGCGATACATGCAGCCCAGAGGTCAGGCTGGGCAGCGGTGCGCGTGGCGATCGGGTGCTCCGTCACGATGTCGGCGAGGGCGAGTCGTCCCCCGGGTCGGAGCACGCGGGCCGCCTCGGCGAACACGGCCGGCTTGTCGGGCCGAGAGGTTGACAACCCCGTTGGAGATGACGACGTCGAACGAGCCATCGTCGAAGGGAAGTTCCTCGATGCGGGCGCGGCGGAAGGTCACGTGGTCCTCGCGACGCAGCCGCTCAGCCTTGGCGAGCTGCTCGGGCGTGATGTCCACGCCCACGGCGGATCCGGGGGCTCGGACCCACCTCCACGGCGGCGGCGAAGACGTCCATGCCCGGCCCACCGCCGAGGTCGAGCACGCGCTCGCCGGCGACGAGGCGGGCGAGACCCAGGTGGTAGCCGACGCCCGCGAACGAGCTCACCGCCTGGGCCGGTAGCCGGTCGAGAAGGTCGACCGGGTAACCGAGTCGCTTCGGCGAGCGCCCGTCCGGTGTGGAAGTGCAGGTCGTGCCCGGTCTCGTTTGCGACGTCGCGATACATCGAGGCGATCGCTGGTGGGCGAGCTGATCGGGGTCGACGCTGGAAGTGGTGGTCATTACGAGGTCCTTTGGCTAGTAGTTAGCACGACCGGTCGTTCTATGTCGGACAATACGACCGATCGTGCTAACTTGTCAAGCGTGACGTCAGTTCCGGATCAGCGAGATCTGTCCCGCCCGACCCGCCGGCAGCGATCCGACGGCGAACGCAGCCGAGCCGCGATCCTGCGTGAGGCGGCGAGGATGGCGACTGTCGAGGGCCTGGACGGCCTGTCGCTCTCCCGCTTGGCCGACGCCGTCGGAATGAGCAAGAGCGGCCTGTTCGCGCACTTCGGCTCCAAGGAGGAGCTACAACTGGCGACGATCGACGCGGCGAGCACGATCTTCGACGAACTCGTTATCGAGCCCGCCGGCAAGGAGGCGGCCGGCCTGCCGCGGCTACGGGCCTACGTCGCGCTGTTCCTCCAGCATGTCGAGGAAGCCGTCTTTCCGGGAGGATGTTTCTTCGTCTCGGCCATGAGCGAGCTGGACGCCCAGCCGGGCCCGGCCCGCGACGGCGCTCTGGCGTTCAGCCAGCGCTGGCTCGCACTGCTCGCCCGGCAGGTCATGGACGCGCAGGCAACGGGCGAGCTCGATCCGACCGCCGACCCGTCGCAGATCGCCTTCGAGCTCAACGCGTACATGGTCCTGGGCAACATGCAGTTCGTCGCGACCTCGGACCCTGCAGCCCTGGATCGCGTCCGCCAGGCAGTCGACTCGCGCCTAGCCACGCTCACGGTCTAGCGCTACAGGGGCGCGTGCCCCGACCGTGGCTCCTCGTCTGGCACGGCCCATCAGCTCCACGCCATAAGAGCTGACCACGAGTCCAGCGTGGCGGCCGGGCGGTTGCTTTCGTTCCCTTTTCGTTCCCCTGGCTTCGGACATGCCGTTGGCACTGGGTTGAGGGTCCCAGGCGCCGGTCTCGAAAACCGGTGTGGGCGGTTTCGTCCATCGAGGGTTCGAATCCCTCCCTCTCCGCTTGATCGGCGCTTCCGTCTCGTCGCCGGGCCGGTGGCGGTGCCGTGCAACTAGTCCGTCCCACCCAGGAGGGCGTGATCGAAGAAGGCGATCACGCGTCGTTCGTACTCTCGTGGGTGGCTGTCGATGGCACCGGTGTGTGACGCTCCGGCCACCTGCCAGATCGCCTTCGGCTCGCCCGCGGCCTTGTAGTAGCTGGGCGTCAGGCCGCGCACGTTCGGCTGATCGTGCTGGCCGTAGATGAAAAGCACGGGCCGTGGCGCGATGCGCGCCACCAGGTCCTTGAGGTTCGGCGGCGGTGCTCTGGTTGGAAAGGATCGCCGTTCCGATCGAGATCACGAGCGAGGTGGGGACGTCGTTCCACTTGTCGGACCGCGGGTTCGCGAGATCCTCGCGTATGGAGCGAGAGCCGGCGCCGTCGGACACGACGGCCTTCAGTCCCTGCGACTCGGCGGCGGCCTGGAGCAGCGTCTCAGCGCCGACAGAGAGTCCGATCCCGCCGATTCGGCCGTCTCGGACGTCGGGTCGGCGCTGTAGGAATGCGACGGCAGCGTTGAGGTCTGTGGCGGCTCTCCATCCGAAGGCGTTCGGGTCACCATCGCTCGTGCCCTCGCCGCGCCGGTCGAAGAGCAGGACGCCGTAGCCATGACGCACGAGTAGTCGCGCCGGCCTCTGCGAGCCCGCCCGTCCCGGTGCCGCGATCACCGCGGCACCGTTCCTCGACGGCACATACCAGCCCGTCAATCTCAAGCCATCGCTGCTCTTGAACGTGACTCGTTCATACGGTCGCGCCGAGCTGGGCGCGCGGAACGCCGGCCCTTGCCGCATGCGTGAACACGTAGGACAGCAAGAGCGGGAACAGCAGCAGATAGGCAGCCGCAACCCCGCCTAATGCGAGCAACAGTCGGCGAAGGTAGCGGCGGGCCAGGTGGTCGTCCGTCCGGCGGCTGGTCCAGAGGGTGATCGTCCCGATGGCGATCAGGGTGAGGCCCGGCTGGGATCGCGAGCAGTCCGGTGAAGTCATCCCCCGAAGGGCCTCTTGCGAGTGTGTAGTAGCCGGCTTCGCTCGCGCCCATCACGACGCCAAACAGCCCGATTGTGAGCGCCGAAATTGCACGGGCACCGGCGCGCATGCGCGGGTAGACGGTCGCGATCCCCAGCAAGATCGCCGATCGGCACCAATCCGCTGACGAAGTGGTCGGCGGCGTTGGTACCTGGCTGAGGCTGCAGGAAGTTGTCGTCGAGGACGTGCAGGCAGAGAATGCCTATGGCGACGAAAAACGCGATCGCGCTCGGCGATTGGTCGCGCGGAACGCCCCGCCGCGGGCGCGGCGGGGCGTCGATCTGTTCCGGCGCGACGGTCGCAGCCACGGGGACTACTCGTAGTGCAACGCGCGCAGGACGTTCAGCTTCGCGGCCCGCCTTGCGGGAGCGATCGCGGCGAGCACGCCGGCGAGGATCGCCACGAGCGTGAAGATCACCAGCGATGGGACGGGCGGGACGAAGGGGCTGTCCAGCGCCCCAGCCATCGCCGCCGCCACCAGCAGCCCGACCGGTAGGCCGAGCCCGGCCCCGATGAGCGCGGTGATCACGCTCTCGTGGCGCACCATGCGGCGGACCTGCCGGCGGCTCATGCCGACGGCACGCATCATGCCGATCTCGCGGGTGCGCTCGAAGACCGTGAGCACGAGCGCGTTGACCATCCCGAACAGGCTGACGACGATCGACAGGGCGAGGAGCACGTAGAGGAGCATCAGGAACTGCGCCAGGTCCTTACCTCGGAAGTCGATCCAGCCGGCGCGCGTGTGGGCGTCGACGTCGGAGAACTGCGCCACGGCGCGGTCGATGCCGGCCGTCGTCGTGGCGTTCGTGCCGTCGGCCGTGCGCACGAACACGTAGAGATCGCTTGGTCGGGGAAAGCTCGCGTCGAACGCGGCCTGCGAGATGAGCACGTCCCCGGTCAGGTCGCCCCGCGGGTCGGTGATCGCGACGACCCTGACGCCGAGGGCGCGGCCGGCCGAGGTGGTGACGGTAAGCGCGCTGCCGAGCCCGAGGCGGTGGTCGTCGGCGAACCCCTTTGTGACGATCGCGCCCGAGCTGCCGAGACGCGGGATGACCGCGTCGGAGCCTTTGCTGTAGCGCTGCTTGACGCTGGCCGCGAATGACGGGGAGATGCCCTCGACGCTGATGCTGCTACCGAATGCCTTCGCTTCGTCGTGGCGCACGGCGGAGACATCCGTGACTCCCGGAGCACGCGCGACCGCGGCCCCCACCGCGGCCGGGATGGTGTCAAAGCCGCTCTTGGAGGTCACGACGTAGTCGGCCTTGACCGTCTTCTCGTCGGCGCTTCGCCCCGAAGCGCGAAAGCCGCTTGCCATCGTCGCGACAAGCGTGACGAGCGCGAGCCCGATCATCAGGGCGGCAGCAGTGGTGGCTGTACGCGTGGTGTTGCGGGTTGAGTTGCCGCTGGCCAGTCGGCCCGGGGGACCGCCGAAGCGCCGCGCGGGGGCGCCGACGATCGCGACGAGCGGCCGGATGAGCCGACCGGCGATCATGATCACGCCGAGGAAGAGCGCCACCGAGCCGAGGCCGACCAGGATCATCGACCGGCCTATCGAGCCGCCGCCGACCGCGCCCGCCAGGCACAGCACGGCCCCGACGGCAAGGATTGCCACCGGGATCGAGGGCCTGCGGCTGCCGAGCCGCGGCGGCAGGGTGGCGCCCTCACGCATTGCGGCGATCGGCGCGATGCGGGTCGCGCGCCGGGCGGGTGAAAGGCTTGCGATGAGCGTGACGATGGTGCCGAGCGAAAGCGCCACGATGATGGTGCGGGGCTCGATCACCGTCGAGGCGTGCGGCAGGTCGATGCCGAACAGCTGGAACAGCCCGTTCAGGCCCTTTGCGAGGGCCAGGCCGAGCACCAGGCCGACGACGGAGGCGAACACGCCGATCGCCAGCCCCTCGGTCAGAACCGAGCGCTTGATCTGCCGTCGTGACGCGCCGAGGGTGCGGAGGGTCGCGAGTTCGCGGATGCGCTGGGCGAGCGTGATCGACAGGGTGTTGAAGATCACGAACGCGCCCACGCCCACCGCGATGAACCCGAAGCCGAGCAGGAACATCTGGATGAACTTGCTGTTGTCCTGGGTGGCCTTCGAGTCGGCGTCGGCCTGTTGCTGGCCGGTCTTGATCTGAGCGGTGGCCGGCACCACCGAACGGAGGTCGCGCACGACCTGCTCGGAGGACACGCCCGTGCGGGCGGCGACGAAGATCGTGTCGTATTGGCCGCGCTTGCCCAGCAGCGCCTGCGCGGTCGGCACGTCAAAGACGGCGATCGTCGCGCCACCGATCGAGTTGACGGTGCCGTAGCGGGCGATTCCGGTGATCGTGTACTGACGCACCGGGCCACGAGCAGACACGCCGATCCGGTCTCCCACCGCGTAGCCGTTGTTCGTCGCGGTGCCCTTGTCGATCACGACCTCGCCCGGGGCCGGAGGCCCAGTGGCCCTCGGTCAGCGAGAGCGGATTGAAGCGCTCGGCGTTGGGGTCAAAACCGAAGCCGAATTGCCCGTTCTGACTCGACCCCAGCCGCTGGCCGTTCTTGCCGATCAGCTTGGTTGGGTCAGAGGTGCCGCTGAGATTGAACACGGCGCCGGTGGCGGCCGCGACGTTGCTGTCGGCGCGGACGCGGTCCAGCAGAGAGGCGGGCACGGTGGCATTGCCGCTGGCGGCGTCCTTGACGACCTCGCGGCCGGAGATCACCGCGCTCGTCTTGGAATAGGAGTCCTGGAAGATGGTGTCGAACGCCTTGTTGATGGTGTCGGTGAGGATGAACGTGCCGCTGACCATCGCGACGCCGAGCACGACCGCGCAGGCCGTCAGCACCGCGCGGCCGCGACGCCACCAGAGGCCCTTTAGCGCCACGCGCCTCATGAGGCCCTCAGTTCTTCCATCGTCGTGATGACTGTGTGCGCGTCGCAGGCGTCGAGGTCGCGCACGATCTCGCCGTCGGCTAGGAACAGCACGCGGTCCGCGATCGCCGCTGCGTGCGGGTCGTGCGTGACCATGACCGTGGTCTGGCCGAAGCCGTCGACCAAGTCGCGCATCAGCCCGAGGATCTCGCTGCTCGTGGTCGAGTCGAGGTTGCCGGTTGGCTCATCGGCGAACATCACCGTCGGCCTCGAGGCCAGGGCGCGGGCGACCGCGACGCGCTGCTGCTGGCCGCCGGACATCTCGCTGGGGCGATGGCTGAGGCGCTCGCTCAGGCCGACCTTGGCGACCAGCTCGCCGTACCAGCCCGGGTCGGGCTTACGCCCGGCGATCTCGAGCGGCAAGAGGATGTTCTCCTCCGCAGTGAGCATCGGCAGCAGGTTGAAGAACTGGAAGATGAAGCCGATGTGGTCGCGGCGCAGCGCGGTCAGACCGGCGTCGTCGAGGCCGGTGACCTCTATGTCGCCGATCCATACCCGTCCGTTGTCGGGCTGATCGAGCCCGGCCAGGATGTGCATGAGCGTGGACTTGCCAGAGCCTGACGGGCCCATGATGGCCGTCAGCCGTTCCGACCTCACGTCGAGGTCGACGCCGCGCAGCGCGTGAACCGCGCTGTCTCCCTCGCCGTAGTGGCGGGCGATCTCCAGCGCCCGGACTGTCACCTCCGGCTGGCTGGTGACGTCACGTCGTTCCGGCAAAGCGACAGTTGCCATGGGGACTCCCTAGGTGAACTGCCGGCCGTGATGACCGGCGTGCCCTAGCGTCGCTGCCTGTGCTCCTCGGGACATCGGGTGAAACCCCTTAACCGCACCCTGGGATTCGGCGCGTCAGGGTGTTTGGATATCGCCGACACGGATCGCCGTCGTGCGCTCGGCGACGTAGCGAGGCAACTGCGCGAGTGCCTCGTGATCTGACGGCGCGTCGACCTGCCACCAGATCCGATGAGTCCCGAAGTGGCACGAGCAGACGGCCATCTGGTGGCGCAATGGGCTCTCGAACGCCTTGAAGGAGGCAAACACGGCACCGCATTCGCGCGCGGTGTGCACGTGTTGCAGCATGAACTGTGGCACCGGTTCAGCATCCGGCAGCCGGCCGTGCGCGACATCGGGGCAACACCCTGGTTGAGAAAAGCCCTCAGGTAGCTCTTGGCAGGTAGGCTCGCTACCAGGAACTGACTCATCGTGCGTCAAATGGCTCAGCCCCTCGTCGGCCGAGACCGCGAGCTGGAGTTGCTCGGGCAGCTGCTCGAGGAGACGTGCGCGCATAACCCACGCTTCGTGTTCGTCACGGGCGAGCCCGGGATCGGTAAGACGTGCCTGCTGCTCGAGCTCGTTCGTCAGGCTGAGCAACGTGGCTGCCTTGCTCTACGTGGCAGCGCCGCTGAGTTCGAGCGAGAGCTTCCGTTCGGCGTCGTCGTTGACGCGTTCGACGAGTACCTCGAATCGCTTGATCCACATGAGTTCAAGCGCCTGTCAGCAGAGGATGTGGGCGAGCTCTCGGGGGTGTTTCCCGCACTGAGCTCGCTCAATCCCGGGAGCGACCAGCCAACCACCGCGGCGGAGCGCTTCCGCGCCCACCGCGCCGTCCGTGACCTGATCGAGAGCCTTGCCGTCAGGCAGCCGTTGGTTGTAGTACTCGATGACCTTCATTGGGCGGACGGAGCGTCGCTCGAGCTGACTGCTTACCTGCTCAGGCATCCTCCTCGCGGATCGGTGATGGTGGCCGCCACGTTGCGCGGCGGGCAGGCCGATCGCGGGCTGATGGCCGCCATGGAGAGGGCGACGAAGGATGCCGACGTCGTCCGTCCGATCGAACTTGGCCCGCTCACGCGCGCCGACGCGAGGACGTTGATCGCCAGTGTCGACGGCGCCGAACGCGACGGCATCTATGAGACCAGCGGGGGCAACCCGTTCTACCTGCTCCAACTCTCCCTCATGAGCGCCGACAGCAACGGCCCGAGCACCACTCGCGGCAGCGACGGCGTGCCCGAGCCGATCTCGGCCGCGATCATCGGCGAGCTCGACGCACTTTCGGCGACCACGCGCAGCCTGGCCGAGGCGGCCGCCGTCGCCGGCGACCCGTTCGAGCTCGACCTCGCGGCGACGACAGCCGGCATGGAGGACTGGCAAGCGCTGGAGGCGCTCGACGAGCTGATCGGCAGCGACCTCGTTCGACCAGACGAGGTGCCACGGCGATTTCATTTCCGACATCCCCTCGTACGGCGGGCCGTCTACGAGTCGTGCCCGCCGGGAGTGCGGCTCGCCGCCCACGCCCGCTGCGCCGACGCGCTGGCCGCGCGCGGCGCACCGGCCGCCGCGCGGGCGCACCACATCGAGCACGCCGCACACCATGGCGACCTGGGGGCGGTCGCGGTGCTGCGCGAGGCCGGCGAGGCGACCGCGCATCGCGCGCCACTGAGCGCCGCGCGTTGGTTCGGGATCGCGCTCGGTCTGCTGCCCGCGAGCGCGCCACACGCAGAGCGCGTCGAGCTCTTGATGGCGCTCGCGCGAGCGCAAGCTGCCACCGGGCGGTTCGAGGACAGCCGTGCTGCGCTGCTCGAGTCGATCGCATTGACGCCGAGCGACGACTCGCCGTTGCATTTGAGCCTTGTCGGTGCGTGCGCTGGGATCGAGCAGCTCCTCGGGCACCACGACACTGCGCGCACGCGTCTGACCGCCGCGCTCGAGTGGGTTACCGAATGCGTCCTCCGCCCGATGCCGTGGCGCTCATGATCCAGCTCGCCGTCGGCGATTTCTACCGCATGAAATACGAGGCGATGCGCGAGTGGGGAGAGCGGGCGCTCGCCACCGCGCAGGACCTGTCGAATCCGCCGCTGACGGCAGCAAGCACGGCGGTGCTGGCCGTCGCCGCGGCGTTCCTGGGCGCCGTCGCGGACGCCAAGTTCGCGCAGCACCGAGGCGGCAGCACTCGTCGACACGCTCGCCGACGACGAACTCGGGCTTCGTCTGGACGCCCTCGCCAATCTCGCCACGGCCGAGCTGTACCTGCACCGCTACGAACAGGCCGGCGAGCATGCGCAACGTGGCCTCGCGATCGCTCGCGCGACGGGACAGGGGGACGTATCCCCGATCCTCGTTCCGGTGCTTAGCCACGTGCTCCACACGACCGGCCGGATAGCGCAGTCGGCGGACCTGCTCGACGAGGCGGTCGACGCGGCCCGCCTCTCCGGGAACGCTCAGGCGCTCGGGTGGAATCTGCTGAGCCGCGCGTTCACCGCGTTGGCGGCAGGCGACCTTGACACAGCGATGGCCGCCGCCTGGAGAGCGTCGAGGTCACGCGCGATCTCGACGACACCCTGGTTTCCACGTACGCGAGCGTCGCACTCGCCAGCACGCTCTACGAGAGCGGGGAGGCCGCGCGCGCCATCGAGATCCTGCTGACGGCCGCCGGAGGTGAGGAGCTGCCGCGAATCGCCAGCGGCTGGAGGGCGAACTACTTCGAGCTTCTGACCCGCTGCTGGCTGGCAGTCAGCCAACCCGTCGCGGCCGAGCGCGTGGCGCGCCGTGCGACTGCCCTGGCCGCGGAGCTGGACCTCCCAGTGACCAACGCGATGGCAAGCCGCGCAGCGGCGGCGGTCGCGCTCGAACGAGGGGACGCGTCCACCGCCGCCGACTACGCGCTGGCCTCCGCCATGGCGGCGGACTCCGTCGGCGCCCGTGTCGAGGCCGCTCGCGCGCGCACGCTCGCAGGCCGCGCACTCGGGCGCGCCGACGAGCGGACGCGTGCCGTGGCCGAACTCGAGCGGGCCGTCGAGCAGCTCGACGCATGCGGCGCGGTCCGCTACCGCCAGGAGGCCGAGCGCGAGCTGCGCAAACTCGGGCGACACGTGCACCGCCGAACCCGAGCCGCGAACGTGCACGGGGCCGGTCTGGAGACGCTCACGCAACGCGAGATCCAGGTAGGGCGCCTGGTCGTCGACCGGCGTACCAACCCGGAGATCGCCCGCGAACTTTTCCTGAGCGTCAAGACGATCGAGACCCACCTGCGCAGCATCTTCCGCAAGCTCGACGTCTCCTCGCGCCACGAAGTCGCCCGAGTGATGGAGCGCGGGGCCCGCGACGATGTTTCGTCTGCCCGCTAGTTCTCACGCTGCCGCTTCATTCCTTCAGCGCCTGACGTGCGCTCAGGAGTCAAACACTGACCAGCAGATGTCGTTCCGCAATCGCTGGTCGTCAAGTACAAGTTCTCGAATCGGCTCCGGAAGCTGGTCGCGCTGCCACTGGCACTCGCGTCGCCCTGCTGCCTCGCGCTCGCCTTCCGGCGCGCCAGCACGGACGGCCTTGATCGCATACGCAGCCGCGCCGAGTTCGTGCGCGGCGACATGCGCAACTACCCCGGCCTGACCAGCAGCGTAGGCGGCATGCCGGGCTGCCCCACGCAGGTCTCTGGCCGCAGCCATTGCATGGCCGGCGGCCGTTCGAGCCTCGGTCATTTTGACCTCGCCCCGCACCCAGCCGCGAGCATGCTCGATCGCCTGACGCGGTCGTGGGTCCGTAGGCCGAGCAGCCTCGAACAAGCCCACGATGTGCTCGGCGCACGATGCCGCCCAAAGAGCGAGGAGGTGGTGATCGGAGTCGGTGAGGGTCCCACCGCGGCGGATCGTCACGAAGCGAGGGTCTCGGTCCTTCGGAAGGATCACGATTGGCACTCCGGGGCCTGCATCCGTCCAGCATCCTAGGACGGCGATCTGAGGCCGATGAATGTAGCTCTGGATCGCGGTCTCATCATGTGCGGCCAAGGCCGCACCACGGGCTAGCGATTTGGAGGACTCAAGTGGACAACGACGATGACGCAGCCTTTCCCAAGCTCGGTGCGCCGGCACGCCGCGCGTTGTCAGCCGCCGGCTACACGCGACTCGATCAGCTAGCTCAGGTCTCCGAGCGCGACCTCAAGAAGCTGCACGGCATGGGGCCTTCCGCGATCACGGCCCTCCGCGAGGCGCTTCAGAAACGCGGCCTGTCGTTTCACCCGGGCGATCCCGCCTCCGGCCACCTGGAGGGGGCTGCGGGGTCTTCCGACGAGATCGACGAGTACCTGCGTGGTGTCGAGGAGCCGGGTCGCAGCACGCTTCAGACGCTGCGCCGCACGATCCTTGAGATCGTCCCGGACGCGGAAGAAGTGATCTCCTACCGCGTTCCCGCTTTCCGGGTAGGCAGTGAGACGGTCGCCGGCTTTGCCGCCTTCAAGAGTCACCTGAGCTACCTGCCGTTCAGCGGCTCGGTCCTCTCGCAGCTTGCCGAAGAGCTCGACGGATACGCGATGACCAAGAGCTCCCTGCACTTTCCCGTCGACCGCCCTCTGCCGCGGGCGCTCGTAAAGAAACTGATCAAGGTGCGTCTCGCACAGGTTGGCCGGCGCTCGGGCTAAGCGGCTGCGCGGAACGTACCGCCGCGGAGGCGCAACTTCGTTCGGCGACGAGTTCACAGGTCACGGAGAACGCGGTCGATGTCCTCGCGTTTGAAATCGCCTTCGGTGACGGGTTCTGTGGTGGGCGGGGCGACGATGTCCTCGGGGACCCACCACCGTTCGCTGCGCAGGCCTTCCACACGCCGTCCGATCTCGATCGCGCTGTGTGCGCCGGCGGCGAGATCGGGCATTAACCCCTCGATCCGCACGAGGACGTCTTCGCAGAGGGAGCGCAGCTCCTCGCCTGCAGCGGCACGAGCGAGCGTGGCGATGAGACTGTCCAGCAGAACGCGGTCTCGCCCGAAGAACCCGAGTCCCTCGAGCGCGGCAGGATCGTGTCGGCGAAGTATCTCGGCGAGCGCGAGCCATTCCTCAGCGCGGGCGAGCTCGGCACGGTCAGGCTCCTCGAGCAGGAGCGACCCGGGATGCAGCTCAGCCCAAGTCGGACCAAGAAGCGGCGACTCGACCGACTCATGCAATCTGGCGTTGACCAGATACCACGCCTCGAGCAAGAACACCGGCAGCGGCTGGTATTGCTGGTCCCATGCTCGCTTGGTCGTCCCAAGCACGCACGCGGCAAGGCTGTGCGCCTCGCGCGCCTGTGCCTCGTACGTGACGACGCGTAGCGTGTCGGCGAGCGCGAGCAGGACGCGGGCGATGTCCTGCTGGTCGAGCTCGCGCAGCAGATCGTGAACCCGGTCGCCCAGCACGTCCCAGTCGGCATCGCCGATCAGTAGCGGCATTGCCCGTTCGCCGCTGGCGCCGCCGGCGTGCGAGAGCGCGAGGACAACTCCGTCGACGCCGCACGCAGCGAGGAACCGCCGCCTCGCCGCCGAGTCACTGCGCAGCTCATCGATCACGAGGTCGCGCCAGCTCGGATGCACCCAGCCGATCCCCAGCGGCGTGATCGCGCAGGAAGTGATCGGTGAGGCGGTCGATCAGCTCGCCAGGCGGGCGGCTGAGACCGCCGGCGTGGTGACGGCGCACGGTCGCAGCAAGCTCACGCTCGTCGATCAGTCCCGCCGGCGCGTCGAGCAGCGCGATCAGCAGCTCACGATGCTCTCGCTCAAGCGCGTCGAAACGAGGTGCGCATCGCCTCGGTCGGCGAGGCCAGCTCGCGCTCGACCAGCCAGCAGCACGACCTGCCTTGCCCGCCGACGCAAGCCCCGACAGCTCGCTCGAGCCGGTCGGCCACGAACCGCCGGATCCGCTCGGGCGTGAAGTGCGGGTGCTCGACGATCGACACGCCGGCCGAGCGGACCAGACTGCGCGCGCGTGCCCGGCAGCGCCGTGGTCCTTGGCGTGCCGGAACAGGATCAGCGTCTTCTCGGCCAGATCGAGGTCGCTGGCGTCGACCAGCACCTCACCCGGCGCCGGGAAAGCGCTCCGAGCCGCGCTCGCGCTGGACCCGCCGCAGCCCGGCCTTCAGCGGCGCCGGCCGCGAGGTCCAGATCAGCCAGTGCCGGGAATCGAGCATCGCCAGCAGCCGACCCAGCCCGCGGGCCCAGCGCTCGGCCGCGTCCGGCCGGTACTCCGTCGAGCCGAACGCGTCGTCGGCGACGAACAGCTGGCGCCGGCCGCGATCGAACACGCGCCACACCTGCTCGGGGTCGTTGCACTCGTGCGCCTCCCAGCCGTCGGTCAGCTGCGCCAGCGCGAGCATCTGCGCGATCGCGGTCTTGCCCATCTCGGGCGGGCCGGTCAGCACGACGAAGCGATGCCGACCGAGCACGTCCCGCGCGCGCTCGTACGCGCGCGTCGGCCAGAACACGCGCGCCAGCTCCTGCGCGCGTTCGACGTCGAGCGAGGATCGGTCGCGTATCTCCTGGTCGATCAACGGCCCCAGGTCCCGTAACCCCAGCACCGAGGGCATCGCCGCCCGCAGCCACGGGTTGCGATCAAGCCTCGTCCCGATCTCCCGAGCTCCCAGCACCACCACTCGCTTGCGCTGCAGAAACGACTGCCGACGCACAGCCTCGACGGCCTCCGCGCGATCGAGGTTGGTCAGCAGGAGCAGCCGATCCTCGAGCCCGGTTGGCAGGCTCGCCAGGCGCACACCGAATTCGGACAGGCGCGATCCGAGATCCTGCTCGTCGCGCACCCAAATGGCCGCCACGGTCACGGGCCCCTGAAGTCGTATCCGCGGGCTCGCCAACACAACCTGTTCGTCGGCCAGCGCGACCCGCCCGACATCCGAACGGCCGCGCCAGCGCAAGTCGCTCAAACCGGCGTCCGCCTCGAGCAGCAGCGAGCACAGGCGATCGAACTGCAGCCAGCCCAACTCATCCAGCCGGTACGACGAACCTGGTGACGACACACACGAATCGTGCCACCCCACCGGCCAACCTGGAAGGGGACAAGCAGACGTTGAGCCTTCGCCCAAGATGAGCTGGCCGACTGCTGTCGGGATGCACGGCTGAGGACGAGAGCAGGTGTCTTGGCCTGCTGTCTCAGCGAGCGGGGATCATCGGTGCTACCTGGTGTGCGATCAGCTCGAGTTGTTGTTGCTCGTCGTCGAGCGGCCAGAGGTAGACGCGCTGGCATCCCGCGTCGGCGTAGCTTGAGAGCAGCTCGGCGCAGTGCTCGGCTGGGCCGACGCACAGCAGGTCGGCGAGCTCGCGGGGATCGCGGTTCAGTAGCGGTGCGAGCACGCCATCGAGGACGCGGTCTCGGTCCGCTCGGCTCTCGGTGACCCAGGTCCACATCGTCGCGAGCGCGTTCGGGAACGCGTGCGCGTCGCGGCCGCGGTCCTCGAGGTGGCGCGCCAGCAGGTCGCGGGCGGTGGAGAATCGATCGGGGGTGGTGTTGTAGGCGGACGCGAGCCAGCCGTCTGCGGCTCGCGCGACGCGCGCGAGCCCGACTTTCGAGCCCCAGCTGCCGATCCAGAGAGGGATTGAACGCTCGTGTCCGGGACCGGGCTCGAGCTTCAAGTCAGACGGGACTGGGTAGTAGCGCAGATCGCCGGGGAGCGGGTCGCCGTTGAGCAGCGCTCGCAGGAGCGCGATCGCCTCGTCGAAGCGCTTCCACCGCTCCTCGAACGGGACGCCCATCGCGTCTGTAGTCGCGCTCGGATGACCCTGGGCCGAGCGCGGCGATCAGCCGGCCCTCGGACAGAATGTCGATCGCGGCCAGCATCTTGGCCAACCCGACCGGGCCTCGTAGGACCGCGAGCGACACCGTCGTGGCGAGCGTCATCTCCCCGGAGCGCTCGATCACGCTCGCCAGCGCCGTCGGCCCGTCCAGCCAGGGAGTCTTGAACACGAAATGGTCGTTGGCGGACAGTCCGGCGAACCCGCACTCTCTGGCGGCGTCGACAGCGCGCCGAACGCGACCGGGCGATACCGGCTGCGCGCCGAACTGCATCAGCGGCAGATGCACGCCGAGTTCCATCCGATCATCCTTCCAAGCCGGTCTCGAAAAGCGATCGGTGGCGGTCAGTCTCGACGAGCGCGACGCACCCGATTGAGAGCAGCAGCCCACGCGGGAGTGGCACCTGCATCGTCATCCGCGCCGGCGGGTCTGTCGCGAAGAACTCCCCGTACAGCTCGTTGAGCTCGGCAAAATCGTTCGCGTCGGCGACGAGCACGGTGGTGTTGACGACGAGCTCCGGACGGCTGCCGCCCGCGCGGAGTACGGCATCAAGGTTGCGAAACGTTTGGCGTGCCTGCTCGCTGAAGCTGGGGCCGACCGGCTGGGCAGTCTCAGGATCGACCCCGGGTTGACCGGAGACGAACAGCAAGTCGCCGGCGCGCACCGCCGGCGAATACGGGCCGATTCCTGTCGGGACGCCCGGGCCCGTGACGACTTCACGCGTCGCAGCCATGTCGCTTCTCCTCTCGCTTCGTTGGCCGACGGGCGCCATGCTCTCACGCTCGCCGCTGCTCGGGTCGGGGTATGCCGGTCCGGTCCCGCCCGAGAGCGCCGCTGCTGTACGCGCGGAGCTTCAGGAGCACGGTCGCCGAGCGCGCGTATCGGCCGGTGGCCGGCTGGCGCTGGCAACGACAGCAGCGCTGGTCTAGCGCGACCGCCGCGGCGATCAGTAGCAGCGTTGCAGGGCCGGCCAGCGGCGCGGCCAGCGTCAGCAGATATGGCGTCGTGAGCCCGAGATAGGCCAGCGCGTAGTAGACCGCGGTCAGCGATCCGACTGCCTCAGGACGTGCGAGGCGTCCGACTTCGATCAGCCCGGAGACCAGACACAGCCCGTAGGCGCAACCCAGCACCGCAGCGCATGACGCCAGCAGCCACAGCGAACCGACCTGTATCGCGTAGGCGCCGAGCACCAGTCCCGCTGCGCAGATCAGCAACCCGACACATCCCGACCGACCAACGCCACTGGAGGGCGTCAAGTGCTCGCCCTGCCGGCTGGATCAGCACGCCCGCCAGCGCCGTCAATGCGGTCACCGCTCCGGTCACTGCCACTCCACCGGTCAGGCGGTCAGCCCCGATCGCCGCGGGCAGGAATGCGAACGCCACCGCTGGTGCCGCGAACACCCATGGCGCGATCACCGCCACCGACCGCCAGAACCGGCGTCGCGCCTGCCCGGCCGGCAGCCCGGCGCCGAGCGACAACCGCGTTCGCCGGGTGATCGTCTCGGGCGCGAGCCGGGCCGACGCGAATAACGTCGCGACCATGAACGCGACATGAGGCAGGTACGGCAGAACCCGGCTCGCCGGACCCCACTGCGCAAGCAGCCCTGACACCAGCGGGCCCACAGCGAATCCCGTCGTCATCGCAATAGCCGCGCGCCGTGCCGCCTGGGCCGAGTCGGCGTTCCCGGGCTGTAACAGCGACAGTTCACGCAGCCACGCCGTTCCCGCGCTGAACGCCGCGCCGCTGCCGAGCCCGACCACGAACCGGCCCACGTACAACAGCGCCGGCAAGCGAGCGCCGGCGATCAGCAACAGGCTCCCCACCAACGACGCCGTCGCCGCGCCGAGGACCGGCAGGCGGCGCCCGCGAGCGTCCGAAAGCGGGCCAGCGAGAAACAGCCCCGGGATCAAGCCCACTGCGTATATCCCGAACATCGCCTCCAGCGACCCCGCACCCAGACCGAGCGCGTGGCGATAGACCAGCAGCATTGGCGTGAACTGATTGGATCCCCAACCTGCTCCAACGAGGATCGCGGCCGCCGCCATCCAGCACCGCCAACGACCTCGCCTGTCCGCAACTCCATCAGCGGATGCGAGGTCCACCGACCTCGCATCCCTCCACGGACGTGAATTTCTCGGGTGGCTCGGATTGGGCTGTCCCCCGGCGTGCACCTCGCTTGCGACTCCCGACCCGCGCTTATGCGGGTTAGGTCGGCGATGCGCTCCTGGGCGATCATGTAGCTGAGCTGGGGGTTCATTGCGTCGAGTCGGAGATCGGTCGGTAGGAATGGGTAGACCGCCGGCGCACGACGGGGCGGAGCCATGCGCCAGCGGTTTCGGCCTTGATCGTGGTTAGGCGGGCGTCCCGGCGGCGAGCGCCTTGACGGCCTCGGTGCTCAGCGGCTGGCCGCCGATGCCCCAGTCGCCGCTGCGGACCTCCTCGACAACGACCCAGGTGACGCCTCGCATGTTCTCTCCCTCGATGGACACCATCGCATCGGTGAGGCGCTCGACGATCTGTCCTTTTTGTTCAGACGTGAACACGTCTTCGATCAGCTTGACGTTGATGAGCGGCATTGCGCTTCTCCTTTGGTTGGGTTGGTGAGGAACGTGATCTGCGCGCGCAAGCGCGGTTCGTGTCTTCAGGTGGTCCGGGTGAGGACCCCTGCGCGCTGATGTCAGCCCGTGCTCGGGGTCGCCCGTATGAGCGGCGGCGCGGCTAACCTGCCCGCGCGCGTCGAGCTCCATGACCTCGATCGAGACTGACTCCAACACAGCCGCAGTATCCGATCTCATCGTATGAGTCGCAATACTTATTACTGTCGTGCTATAAGTACGACTAATGCTGGACGTGCGGCGGTTGCAAGTGCTGATCGAGCTCGACGAGCGCGGATCATTCTCCGCCGCCGCAGAGGCGCTCCACCTCACACAATCCGCCGTAAGCCAACACGTGGCCGCGCTCGAGCGCGAGGTCGGGCTCCCGGTCGTCGAGCGCTCAACCCGCCCGATCGGGTTGACCGAGGCCGGACACGCACTCGTAAAGCATGCGCGAGTAGTGCTCGCGCGACTGGATGACGCCGAGCAGGAGCTCGCGCAGATCGCCGGCCGCTGGCGCGGACGGCTCAGGTTCGGCAGCTTCCCGACCGCGCTCACGACATTCGTCCCCACGGCCGTGACCCGCTTCAAAGAACACCACCCCGAGGTCACCTTGACCGTCATCGACGACCACCTACAGCGACTGCTCCCCAGACTCGAGCACGGCGAGCTCGACCTCGCCCTGATCTACGACCACGACGCGCTCACTCACAAGCCAGACGACGACCTCGACCGCCTGCACCTGCTCGACGACCCCTTCCACGCGGTCCTCCCAGCACAGCACAAGCTCGCTCGCAACCGCCGCGCGATCAAGCTCGAGCAGCTCGCCGGCGAGACCTGGATCGGCGGCGGACCAACCAGCTCGTGGTTTCAAATCGTCCGCAACAGCTGCCACCAAGCCGGATTCGAACCCACCGTCGCGTTCACCACCGACGACTACCTCGCGGTGCAAGCGTTCGCCGCCGCCGGCGCCGGCGTCTCAGTCATCCCCGGACTCGCCGTTCAGCACCCCCTACCCGGAGTCCAGATCAGAACCCTCGCCTCACCGCCGGTACGACAAATCTCGGTCGCACGCCGCGCTCACGGTTTCCGCTCCCCCGCCAGCCTCACGATGCTCGACGCCCTCAAGACCGCCGCCGATCAACAGCCTGGCTGAACGCCACAACACCGCCGCGACACGACCCCCCGGAATGTCCACGCCTGTCGCCGACATGAAGGGCTCAGAACCATGCCGCAACGGAAGCGGCAGCGACGCACGGGCTGCTCTCGCCAAACGCGCATTTCACGGCAGCGGCCCGGGAGGACGCGCAACGCGGGCGCCCTCGTACTTTCCGACCGACTCAGTTCCCGTCCGCGGGGTGATATCGGCGCTCGGTCTCGGGCAGCCATTTCTCGATCCGCTCGATCCTATGCTCATCGCTGGGCTGATCACTTGCGAACTTGCGCCGAACGTCAGTGGTGTTTAGGGTAGCCCCGACTCGCGTGGCAGTCCCGCCGTGTTGTTATCCGTGGTGTCCGCCTCCTTGAGCATGGTCGCGCTCGCAGCGCCAGGAGGGTCGGTGTTGGCCGCGCCCGAGGCGCGCAACGATAGAGCAACCATCCGCAGGGGATCGCTGGGATGCACCTGTTCGCGAAGCTCGATGGTGGTGGCCGCTGCTCGGTGGACCAATCGTCGACTTCCTCGCTGGCCGCCCGACGCTGTCGATCACTGTGCGCGCTGACTGGGGTGTCACGAGGTGACGACGCAGACAGCCCCGGTCGCACGCCGGGAGGGGGGCGTCGGCGTGCGGTGAGTCCCCGAGGGTTGTTGCTGCTGGGGCTTTGGAGGGGTTAGGCTCGCCCGGGCTCGGACTCGAGTTTCGGGTGCTCGGGCCGCTCGAGGCGCTTGTCGACGGCTCGCCGACGCGCCTCGGCGGCCCGCGCCAGCGGGCGCTGTTGGCCCTTCTGCTCGTGCGCGCGAACGAGGTCGTGCCCGTCGCACGGCTTGTGGACGAGGTCTGGGGCGAGGAGCCACCGGTCACTGCTGGAAACGTGCTTCAGACGTATGTCTCGCAGCTGCGCAAGGTTCTGGGCCGCGATGCGATCGCGACGCGGGGGCGCGGCTATGTCGCCGCGGTGGCCGAGGGCGCGCTCGACCTGCGTGTCTTCGAGCGCCGGGCGAGCGCGGGCGCGCGAGCGCTTGACGAGGGGCGCTTTGGCGTGGCCGCGATGGAATTCCGCGGGGCGCTGGCGCTGTGGCGCGGGGCCGCGCTCACGGATCTCACCGACCAGCCGGGCGCGCGGACGGTCGCGGCGCGTCTTGACGAGCTTCGCCTGGCGGCGCTGGAGCGCGCGATTGACGCGGACCTGGCGTGCGGACGGGACGCCGAGTTGGTCGCCGAGCTCGAGCTGCTGGTCGCACAGCATCCCTTGCACGAGCGCTTTCGGGCACAGCAGATGGTGGCGTTGTATCGCTGTGGTCGACAAGCCGACGCGCTTGAGGCCTTTCAGCGAGCGCGCGGGACGCTCGTGGCCGAGCTCGGCATCGAGCCTGGCGCTGCGCTGCGCGACGTACAGCGCGCGATTCTCGAGCAGGATCCCGCGCTAGCGCCAGCGCGCCCGCATTCGACAGTGAGCGCACCTATTGCCGACGATCCACGTCGCGTCATGGCGGCGGCGTTCGGGTACGCCTCGCTGCCGTCCTTGGTCGCGCTCGGCGCGCAACTGGCCGGCGAAGCGGAACGCGAGCTCGTCATCGCCAGTCCGGTCACGAACGCGGCCGAGCTGAGCGACGCGGTGCAGCGTCTGGGCCAGATGCGCGAACGGCTGGGCGAGGAGGGGGTGACGGCCCGCACGGCGGCGTTCACGTCGGTCACACCCGGCCATGATTTGGCTCGCCTCGCGGCTGAGCAGGATGTCGAGCTGCTTGTTGTCGACGCTCCCGATGGCCTGCTCGAGGACGCCCGCCTGCTCGCATTGCTCGACAACGCGCCATGCGATGTCGCGATCTTGGTCGGCGCGCGGCCAGCGCGCCCGGGGCCAGTGCTGGTGCCGTTCTCGGGGTCAGAGCACGACTGGGCGGCAGTCGAACTTGGCGCCTGGCTCGCGCGCGGCGACGGGCGCCCGTTGCAGCTCGCGGGCGCGAGCATTGGCAGCGAGGGGCGCGACGCCAGCCGACTGCTCGCCAACGCGTCGCTCGCGGTGCAACGGGGGCTCGGTATCGCCGCGGAGCCGCTGATCGTCGAGCCCTCGCCACCGGCGCTGGTGATGGTCGCGCGCTTGGCGGGAGTCGTCGTCGTCGGCCTCCCGGATCGCTGGCGAACGGCCGGCTTGGGTCGGACTCGCACAGCGCTTGCGGTCGAGCCCGACCTCACGACGGTCCTGGTGCGTCGCGGCCTGCGACCGGGCGGCCTTTCGCCGCGACACGAAGGCACGCGCTTTACCTGGACGATCGCGGGCTGACTACCTCGCCCACGGCGGTGGTGCCGCCCGCCGGCAGGCCTCGCCCGCCGCGGTCGGAACATAGCTTGCCGGCACCAGCCCTCCAATCGACTGGTCCACCGCCGCCACCGACTGCACCGTGCGAAGCTCGGGGACGCCCGAGGCCGACTCCGGGCCGAGGCGCACGAGCGTCGTTGAGACCACGGCCTGCCGGTTGGCGTCGATCCGGACGGGAACGCCGAGCAGCGTCGTATCGAGGCGCGCAAGCTGTGCGCGTAGCCGACGGCGACCGTCTGAGAGATCGCCATGCACTTGCTCGAACGCCTCGAGTACTGCCTCGACCCCGTTGCGGTATGCCATCACGGTTTCGTCGCCCGGCTCGCCGGGTGGCGTGCCGGGATACGCCTTGGCGTAGTCGCGCAGGTAGGCGCGGACGGCCGGCGAGCTCCGCGCCGGAGCCGAATACGACGCGCCGATGACTCCAGAGAGCGCCGCGACGTGGCGAAGCAGGTCGGGTTTGCCGATCACCTCGGGCCCGAGCACAACTCTGTTGCTCCCCCGACGCGCGAGCGCGCGCAAGAGATCGGGGGTGACGGACGTCCACGACCCGAGCACGGCGACGCCGTCGGCGTCGCGCGGAATGCTCTTCACGACCGTGGACGGCGGCTCGCCACCGACCTGCAGCGGGACCCGCTTCGCGACGCGACCTCCGAGCGCGCAGAACTCACGCACGAACGCGGTCTCGGCATCCCATCCTGCGGCCCACCCCTCGGGCAGGACCGCGACGCGCCGCCAACCGAGGCGGTGGTAGGCGTACGTCGCCAGCCCTGCGACACCCTGGCCGTAGTCCGGCGCGACCCGGTAAAGGTTGCCGGCGGACCGATCGAGTGTCACCTCGCGCGGCCCGCTGGCAGCAGCGATGAAGAGGACGTGGGGATAGCGGCGGGCGACCTCGCGCAACGGGATCCCGTCGACCGGATCGAAGCCGCCTGCGACGACGGCGTCGACGTGCTCGCGCTCGACCAGCTGGCGGGCGACCTGCGTGAGCGTGCTGAACTCGCCCGACTCGCTGCAGCCACGCACGATCTCGACGCGCCGCCCGGCCACGCGTGCGCCGCGGACGCCGTCGCTCGGGTTCTCGCCGACAGCGCGGGCGCCGCGAGCGATCAGCGGCAGCTGCGCCGCCGCGAGCTCTCCGTCCCCGAGCGCGCGCCACCCGCCGACGCAGTCGACCACGACCCCGATTCGCAACGGCGGCTGCGTGTCGCCGCCGCACGCCGACACCGCGAGCAGCAGCGCGACCAGCAGCGCCGAACCAGCACACCTACAGCGCATGCGAGGTCACCCAGACTCCGTTCGGCCCGGCGTCGATTTCGCTCGGGCTCCCGCCCACATGAATGGTCGCGACGACCCGTCGGCTTCGCGCATCGATCCGCGAAACGGTCCCGTCGATCGCGTTGGCCACCCACACCGCGCCGGCCTTAGCCGTGACACCGGCGGCTCCGCGGCCGACCGCGACGGCCGGCAGCACCCGGTTGGAGCGCGCGTCGATCGGCACAACCGTGTCGTGCAGGCCGTCGGTGATCCACGCCGCCCCCTCCGTTACCACCACCGACCGCGGCGGGAAGGGCAGCGCGATCGTGGCCTGAATCGTGCCGCGGCGGGGGTCCAGTCGCCACACGCGGCGGTCGAGGGCGTCTCCAAGGACCCACAGCGAGCCGGCGCCGACCGCCAGCTCACGGAACTGGACGCGCGAGGTCGACGCGATCCCGGGAGGCTGGAAAGGCAGGAAGACCGGGAACAGCGTGCGCAACCGCTGCGTGTCCGTACTGAGTCGGTCCACGAACGGGCAGCCCGCCGCCCAGACCACACCATCGCCGGATGCCAACGCGCATGCGAGCAACCCGACACTGTCAATCCGCTCGCCGCTAGCGGCGTCATAACGCGCGACCGATCCGGTGGACAGATTGTCGTCCACCGCCACATACACCTGGTCGCCGAACGCGGCGATGTCGCGTGGCTCGCCGTTGGACGAGATCCGCTGCAGGATCCTCGTGCTCGGGTCGTAGCGCCACAGCACCCCCTCGCGGAAGTCGCCCATCCAAATCCCACCAGCGGTCGATGCGACCGCCTGCGGATAGCCCGGCACGCTCGTTGCACTGCGGACGCGGTTCGTCCGCGGATCGATCTGCATCAGCGTCCCGTGCGGCCCGGCAGGGCTCGCCGGCGCCCCGCGGCCGACGCCGAGCGCCACGGCGGCGATCGCGGATACAACGAGCGCGAGGGCGAGCACCGGCACGAGCCAGCGCCGGCGCCGCCGCGGCGGCGGGGCCAGCCCGAGCGCGTCGTGCGTTGCCGCGACCAACTCGCGGCAGCTGTCGAAGCGCTGCGCCGGTTCCTTCGCCATCGCGCGCGCGAGCACCGCGTCCACTGCGCGCGGCAGTGCCTCGTGGCGCTCGCTCGCGACCGGGGGAGGTTCCTCGAGGTGGGCGAAGATCGCCGCCACCTCCGAGCGGTCGCGAAACGGCAGCGACCCGGTGAGACATTCGAACAACAGGCAGCCGAGCGCGTACTGGTCGGCCCGGCCGTCGACGACGTCACCGCGGATCTGCTCGGGCGCGACATAGTCGACCGTCCCCATGAACTGCCCATCCGCAGGACCCGCAGTCGCGGACGTCTGCGTCAGCCCGAAATCGGCAAGGTAGGCATGATCTCGGTCGCCCTGCTGGTCCAGCAGCACGTTGCCCGGCTTGACGTCGCGGTGCACCAGGCCGCGCTGATGGGCGGCGTCGAGCGCCTCGGCGAGCTGGTCGGCGATGTTCATCACCCGCTCGGGTGCGAGCGGTGCGGTGTCTCGCAGCAATGCCTTCAGGTCAACCCCATCGACGTAGCGCATCGCGATGAACAGGCGCCCGTCGGCCTCGCCCGCGTCGTACACCGGGACCACGTTTGGGTGGTCCAGGCTCGCCGCCAGCCGCGACTCCCGCAGCAGCCGCTCGCGGAAGCGCTCGTCCAGCGCGAAGCGCTCCGGCAGCACCTTCAGCGCGACCGGGCGCCCAAGCCGGGTATCGCGTGCGAGATAGACCTCGCCCATGCCGCCGCGCCCGATCCTGGACCGCACGTCGTAGATCCCGACCGAGGTGCCCTCGAGTGGATGTCCGTGAGTCATCGCTGCTTCCGTCCCTGGCTCGTCAACCGATTCCTGAGGCGTCACGTCTGCGACCGAGCCCTCGGTGGCAAGCAGGGTCCGGTGGGCGTCGGCCCGGCGCACCGCGCCGCCCCTCAGCCAGCACGCCGGCGCCGCGGTGTAACCGGCGCCTGCCCGCGCGTGACAGCGTCGGGCCGCGCAGCATCAGGCTCGGGATGGAGAACGTCGAGACGCCCCGCCCGGTCCCGGTGTCGACCATCGCCAGCACGCCCGCGGCATCCGCGAAGGGCCTAGTCGCCCCGCCTGACCGGGTCCGTGCACGTTCCCGAGACGACCCCGCCCACCTCGCCGACCTGGGCCCACCACCGGCGCCTTCCGCGCGATAGATCGGGCCTCTCGCGATCTTCTCGCGCGAGGCGATTGTCCGATCGCCGATCAGCCCACCGTGCACCGCGCACGTGCCGGCGGCCTCGACGACCGCGAGCTGATCCCACGCCCCTCGGCAGGCATCTCGGCGGTCGCGATTGCCACGACCCACACGCGTCACCGCCACCGCAAGCACGGTTGGCCCACCGATCTGGCCCCATAGTCCAGCGGCATCTGTGCCTCCACTCCCTGAGTCGCGGCCGACGGGCCGCAACTCCCGAAAGACATTGTGGCATACGCCACTAAAGATTCGCCGAACCGCCTCGGAGTCACCCGGTCGGCGGCGTCGCCCTGGGGACACGGCGAGCGGTCGAAACACCGCACATCAGCGGCAAAGACGCGCAGCTTCAGTGGCATCCCGGACGTCGGCGCCGGTGGCTGCGCGCTGCTCATCGTTGCTGTACCGCAGCTCGAGCCGGACCTCGAGCTGTTCGAGCACGTCGCAACGACGATCGCCATGACGGTGACGTCGCTCATTATTCAGCGCCTCGCCCGCGGTGCGTGTCCACGTGCATGCTGTACTTGCTCCGTTCGCGGTTGGACGACCGCAGTTGGGCTTCGTTCTGCGCCAGTGGCGGCGACCAGTCTCAGCCGTGTGGCTAACGGATCGTCAAGCTCGGCTGCAAAGCGGCTACCGACAGGGGCGAGTACCGCCATACGGTCGCCGAGGGGTGTTTGCCCGCCCGATGGGCTGCAGTCGTGATTTCACGGCGTGACTGAACGCGTGCGCGAGGCGGCGTGGTTCAGATCCGAGCGACCGTCCGAGGGCGGGACGATTCGTCCCGCCCTCTGGTCGTCACGTCCCGCAGGTGCGCCATCCTTACTGCTCAGCAGATCGAGCTGGGACGGCTGACGGCTGCGTCCGCGGCGGCGGCCGCTCTCGCGACCGCGACCCTGTGCCTATCGGTCAGTGTGATGTGACCGCGGTATTTCGCGGTTTTGTTGGTGACGTTGTCTTTGAAGTCGACCCGGCCGGTTGCTCCTGCGAAGTCGCCGGTGCCGGACACGATTTTGTGCTGGCAGCGGCCGGCGATCTCGTTCCCGGTGGAGTCGAACCTGCCCTCGAACTTATAGGTGAACGCGAGCACGCCGGTTGGATCGCGGTGAGCGCACCGCCCGGTTCGATCGACGTCCAGACAGCCGACGAAATGCTCGGCGCCGGTCGCGACGATCAACCCACTCGGCGTGCTAATGATCGGGGTGAAGGTGTCGGTGTACCAGCAGCCGATCAGGCTTCCAGCCATTACGTTGCCCTGGGCAGGCGCGCCGGTCGCGGGATCCAACACGGCGCACGGGTCGCCCGGGGCGCCCGCTGTGGCGTCTGGGGGCGCCTGGATGCCTGACACGCGCACGGTCGAGCCGTGTGCGAGCGCCGCCGTGGCGCAAACCAACACCGCGATCAGCGTCGCAGGTGTGACTAACCTCTTCATTGATTGCTCCTCTCGCCGGGAGCCGTCGCCGAACGGGCCCGGCTGATCCTTGTGGTTGAGTTTTGTCGGGGCGCCGAGGTCGGTGTCCTCGGCATCGTGAAACAGTGCGTCCCATCAACAGCCACATGTCCTTCGCGGCACCACGGGTGCACACCGTCTGCTCGCGCAGAGTTGTCACTTGGGCGTGTCGCGCATGCCATCACCAACTTCCTGTCCTACATCTGGCCCAGTAGGGATCGCCAGGGGTCGGTTGAGCTCTTGTACGCCGAGCAGGATCGCCTCACCCGTGCTCGCTCTCGTGCCCCGCGGATCCATCCTGTTTGACACGCCGGAAGCTACGACAGGCCGCTGGAGAATCGCTGGAGACTCGCTGAAACACGCCGCTCAGCAGAATTTCTGCCTCGATCGCCACGACGACGACCTCGCTCGCGAGTGGCCATCGCGCTTCTCGCCATGCGCCGTTGGTGTGCGGCAATCGCTTCGAACAGCCCTCGTGGAAGCACGCAGTCGCATGTCTCCGCGCGCTGGCTGGAGCGCGTTGGGGGACTTTCATCGACGACCTGCCGATGCTGGTCGAGTTGTCAAAGCGGGAGCGACGGCTTTCGTCGGTTGAACTGCTCGACAGGCTCGAAACCATCAGCGCCGCGGGCTAGCCGTGCTACAACCCTCGCTCCTCCAAGCGGAGATCATGCGAGCAGCGATTCCGACCGCCAAGGCCGACTATCCGACCGAACTCGTGCGGATGATTGAACCGTTCGGCGCGGGCAGTGGGCCAGAGGTGGTCGCGACCGCGGTCGGTCGGAAGCTGGCTGAGCTGTGGGGTCAGCCCGTGACGGTCGAGAACCATCCTGGTGCGGGTAGCACGGCGGCCCCAGCGATGGTGGCGAAGTCCCCCGCCGACGGTTATACGTTGCTCGTCCACACCAACGCGCACGCGTACAGCGCGGCGGTTGTGACGAACCTCCCCTACGACCCTGTTTCGGACTTCGTCGTGGTCGCGGCGCTCACCACTCAGTCCTACGTGCTCGTCGCGGGCGAGACCACAGGCCTCGCTACCGTCGGCGCGCTGATCGCGCAGCGAGGGCCAAGCCGGGGCAGCTGCGGTTCGGCTCCACCGGCGTGGGCACGGGCACGCACCTGGGGATCGAGACATTCAATCTCGCAGCCGGCATCAACGCCATCCACGTCCCGGCGCGAGGGAGCGATGCGATCGCCGACACGATCGCGAACACGATCGCCGGGCGCACCGACTACGCGCTGTCACCGATCCCGACCACGCTGCCGCATATCCGCGCGGGCAGACTCCTGCCGCTAGGCGTGAGCAGCGCTCAGCGCTCAAGCGCACTACCCGACGTTCCGGGGACGCCCGCCTCCGCCACCGCCGGGCGCGCCTTGCTCGCGAAACGCGGTGGCGAACCGATGAGCGTGACGCAGCCCGACTTCACACGGTTTGTGCTGCGTGAGAGCGAAAGCGCTGCCCGGATCATCGAAGCCGCCTGGATCAAGCCGCAGTAGCTCGCCACCTCAAACAGGATGTAGTGCTCGCCTGGCGGACTCCACACCCGCCCGCATCGAAACCATGGGAAGTGTCGGGGCCGTCCAATCCGAGGCCCGTAACCGAGTTGCCGCTGGATTACGACGAGCGGAACCCCTTCGTGCGCCATCTCGACCGCATACGCGTGTCGCAGTTGGTGCGGCGCAGACCGCCGTCTCACGCCCGCCACCGCGGCCGCGTGATGCAACTGTTTTCGCGGAGCCGACGCTTCCCAACGTCGTCCGGCGTTCGGTCCGTGGATCACGCACAGCAGTGCGCCGATCGGAAGCTCGCAGCGGATCTCGAGCCACGGGTCGAGCTGGTCCCATGCCTAGCGGTCCATGCCGACTTCTCGGCGCTTGCCGCCCTTTCCACGCCGGACGAGCACCGCACCGCGGGTGCGGTCGAGGTCACTCTCCTGGAGCGAGAGGGGTTCGCTGATCCGCAGCCCGGCACGCCACAGCAGCACGACCAGCACACGAAGTCGGTGACCGTCGGCGCGGTCATCGACCGGCGGAGGGACCTGAGTTACCGCCGCCGGAAAGAAGGGAGGTCCAGCCCGCCCTGACGTGCGGGTTGTCCGTGGACGCGGCGGCCACAGCATGGCGTCCGCTCCGCCCGGTGGAGCAGGCGCCGCCGACACCCGCCGGACGGCGTGCTGGGTTTCGTCCCGAGTGGAAGCCGGGACGTCACCGCGTGGGTGGGACTGTCTAGGTGCGACTCGCCGTGGGCATGGTCGCGTTGACGGCCTGAAGGATGAGCTGGGTCGCGGCGTCGGGCTGCGACACGAACGAAACGTGAGAGGCCGGCACCTCCACGATCGTCGCGTTCGCGCGCTCGGCCATGAACCGCTGGAGCGCCGGCGGGATCGCCTTGTCTTCGGTGCCGAGCAGGTACCAGCACGGCAGTGTCTTCCACGCCGGCGGGCCCGACGGCGCGCCGGCGAACGCGGCAGCGGCGTACGGCCGTTGCGCAGCGGCCATGACGTCCGCCGTGGCCTGGTCGACGTCGGCGGCGAAGGCCTCCCGGAACGCCTCGGGGGCGAGAAACAGGTCGGCGCCCTCGCTCCCGTCCGCGCTGGTGAAGGGCACGGGCCTGATCGAGGGCCCCACGAGGCTGCCTTCGAACCGCTCAAGGAGCTCCTGCTGGCTCTCGCCCTCGTCGCACATCCACCCGTTGAGATAGACGAGTGCCTTGACCTGGTCGTTGCCGGTCGCGGCCATCGAGATGACGTTCCCGCCGTAGGAGTGGCCGACGAGCACGATCGGGCCGGTCAGCGTCCGCAGGAACTCGGCGAGATAGCTCGAGTCGCGAGCGAGGTCGCGAAGCGGGTTGGCGAACCCGATAGCACGGAATCCTTCGCGCTGGAGAGCGCGGATCTCAGCGTCGAAGCCCGTCGCATCGGCCCAGGCACCGTGGACAAGGACGATCGTCGGTCTGTTTTCGCCGGGCTGGGTGGCCATGTCTGCTCCTCTCGTGCGCCGTGTGTCGGTCGACCCCCGTGAGCAGTCTCCTCCACAGGGTCGCCGGCCGCAAGCTCGTGGACAAGACGGCCGATCAGACGGCTGGCGGGCGCGATCAGCGAGGCGGCATGGGAACAAGCCAAGCTGGCATCTGGTCTCGACCGATGATCGGATGATCGCGCCTTCGGCTCAGCGCGAGATGTCCGCTATCGCTATCGGCCGCGGCTCAGCTGGGCGCGGAGGCTCTCCACGAGCCCCACGGTCCAGGCGGTCGCCACGAGCTTCAAGCGGCTCACTCGACCGGTCTCGGGCTCGAGCCTGACGGTCTTCGAGGCGATCGCGTCGAAGATCGGCTGTGCCCGGTCGAGGGCGTCGGCGGGTCCGGATGCGAGCACGACGAGCCGGCCCCGCTTGGCCGTCTCCCTGGTGCCGATCACGGGACAGTTCACGAACGTGATCCCGTGGTCCTCCGGCGAGCCGGGCCGCGCGCTCCGCGTCGGTGTCCATGCTGGTCTGGAGCCAGACGGCGCCGTCCGGCACCGACTCCGCGGCCTGCTCCATCACCGCCAGGACCGCGGCGGTGTCGGTGAGCATCGTGATCACGAACGCGGCCTCGCGCACCGCGTCGGCGGGCGTCTCGGCGAGGTCCGCCCCCTCGGCCGCCAGCACCCGCGCCTTGTCCGCAGTGCGGTTCCACACGCGAGACACGAAGCCCGCCTTCAGGAGGCTGCGCGCCATTGGCGTGCCCATGATTCCGGTGCCGAGAAGCGCGACCCGCTCAGCCATCAGCCGGTCACGTTATCGGCCAGCGCCAAGACAAAGGGCTGCTCTCGCGTTGGACGAAACGCAGAGGCTGGATCCGGACACTGGGAGGACTTGCGCTGTGATCGAGACGCAACGCTTTGACCCGGCGCTATCGCCGCCACTCCTCTCGGCGGACCAGCAGCACCCGGCCGTCGCCTACACCCGGCCTTGCTGACCGCGCATTCCGTGACTGTCGGCGCCGGCGGGCAGATACGCGTGCGAAACCGAATGCAGGTCTTTGCCAACCGTCGCGAGGCCGTCGCGAGTCGAATCGAGCTTGGCTGCTCCACGCCTCAAGCGGTCGCGTCGAACGGTGGCTGCTTCGCACAAGTACCGCCAGTCCACCCTGCGCCCCGGACTGGCTGGCTCCTGCGGGTGTTTGCAGCCGAGTGGTGGTGCGGCGTCGGCCGGTCGCGCAGCGACGGCGGCCGGGAGGGCCGCGGTCGTGGCGTTCTGCTTTGGCTTCGTCGGAGGCGATGCCTGGTTTCTGCGCCGGTCGCGAGGACTCAGGCCCGTATGCATGCGTACGCCTGGGACAATGACGGTGGGCTGAAGCGAGGGGCCAGGTCGCTTGGCTAGGTCAGGGCGTGCACCAATTCGCAAATCGCGGCTGGCATGCGTTCATCTACGCCGTCATGGTTGCCCTCGAAGAGTTCGAGGGAGTGTGGGATCCCGAGGCGAGAGAGCTCGTTGGAGAGGGCCGTCGCGCCAAGATCAAGGAAGAACTCGTCTTGGAGGCCGGCGTCGAGGTAGATCGCGCGCATGCTGGCCAGCGACTGTGCGTGTTGGTTGGCCATGCGGATGGGGTCAAGGTCCAGCCATCGCGACCAGATCTCATCGATCGGGCGTCCCACGGAATCAAACGGAACCAGCGCCTTGCCCGGTCGGTTCGGGTCCGGGGTGTAAGCCAACGCCGTGCCGTATGCAGCGAACAGCGCGGCGCTGTGGCGCCAGTCGAAGTCAGGCTTCCTTGCCTGATCTTCAAATGTCTCCCAGGAGCCCCCGAATTGCGTTCGCAGCAACCGGGCCGCGACTGGGAACAACGGCTGATAGCAGCACTCAAACAACGCATCACCCGCGTGCGAAGCCAGCGCTCCGAATACCTCGGGCCTGAGCATCGAGACCGCCATCGCTCCATAACCGCCCGAAGACTTACCCGACACACCCCGGTGCTCGCGGGCGCCGAGCGTCGGGTAGCGCATATCGATGAAGGGCACCACTTCGTCGCACAGATAGTCGAGGTAGCGTCCGGTGCTCGGCGAGTTCAGAAACTGTGATCCGCCCCACGAGGTTGAGGCATCGACGAACACGATCAGCGCGGGAGCGGACTCGCCGGCCGAGAACATGCAGTCGAGCAGCTCGATCGTTGTCAGCCCTCCCGAAGGAGGCGCGAGCCACTCCTCGAGTTGCCCGCCGAAGCCTTGCAACATGTACACCGACGGGAGCCGCTGCGCCGACCGGGGTGGACTCGGGGGTCGATACACATACAGCGGTCGAATCGCGGCATCCCCTAACGGGTTGCCCTCCAGCAAATCTGAATGCACCGTCAGCTGGTCAAGCGAGCCCGCCAACGGACGTTGCCACCCGGCTCCGGCCCGTCCCTCCACCTCGCACAACGCCACGCCGGCACCATACACGTCACCCCCGCCGACAAGCAGTCGCTTCTCGCCCGTAACGGCCATGCTTGCTCCTGGCGACGTATCTGCTGCTGATCGGCCCGAGGCTCCTCGCGACACGGAACGCTCGCATCTCGGGCCCCGGGCGCGGAATCGGGTGGCTGGAGAAGATCTTGGGGTTTGTGCCACACAGGCGCTTGCCATAGGAGTACAGTCGAACACGAGCTGGCCCTGCGGCCAGGATTCTCGACCCAAGTTCGAATGCCACCAACGGCGCTACTTGCGCCACGAGGCGCGAGGCGTGGGTTAGTGGTTTTGACTGCGGGGCTGGTGCAGTACCTCTACCGGCGTTACACCACCGGCTTGGTGGCCGCGTCCCTATCCATTGGACGCACGGGTTCTAGCCCCTTTTCATTCGGTGCGGACCCAACGAAGGGACGGGAGGGCCAAAGAACCATGGCCAACACGCAACAGAACTTGGCGGCGCGCAGGCGAGGCGAGTTCAATCGCGATCGTGGATTGCGGCGGCTCTCCCAGGCGGTGGATGCCCAGCGACGTCTGAACGCGCGGCGAGCGAATGGCACCCGGAGCAAAGCAGACCCGCTCGGTCCGCGCGACCCCCGCCGCGCGGACCTGACGCAATCGCACGACTGAGCATGTCTTAGCGATGCCGCATTTCGATGAACAAAGGAGCGGATATGCGCCGCGTTGACGTCCAAACCGAGGTTTCAGGACGTGACCCTGAGGCCACGCTCACCGGGCACGCCGCGTCGGAGATGCCCGCCAACGAGCATGACGCTGATCAGCTCGTTGAGCGCGTGGGGTGGGGGCTTGTAGCCGCCCAGCATCCGATCAAGGAGTCCCACGCCCACGATGGCGGCTCAGCCGCGGGACCTCCGGCTCGTTCGGTGCGGCGCGCGACGGCGCGGCGCGCGAGCAAAAGGCGCGCAACCGCGCGCAACCGTCAGGGCGACAGCGAGGCAAGCATCATCCACTTCCTAGCTCAGCATCCCGAGAGCACCGCGGGTGACCTCGCGAAGGGCCTGAACCTCAATCCTGGGAGGGTCTCGACCCGCCTGACCCAGCTCGCGAAGGCCGGGGAGATCAAAAGGGCATCACACGGCTACAGCACGATTGAGGCGGCGCGACCCGGCACACACCAGCGCCCACTCCATCGCTCACACTGAGCACGATCCCGCCACCGAAACTGGTTTCTGCGGAGGTTGCCGTTATCGCATCGGTCTCGGCGCTGCCGTGAGTGCGCCTCAGACGCTTGCCGGCTGGAGCGCCCGAGCGAGACCCCCAGCCAGAGCGAGTTGCCGCGAGCGGCAACAAGACGCAGCCGCGCGGAGGGCCCCGTTGGTGGGGCGCCCGCACGGTCGACGGCGACAATCCTGTCGATCGGGGCCCCCCACAACAGCGGTGGCACAAGCGGCGTCAGGCCGTAGTGGGGGGAGTTTGACCCCTGGGCTCGTACTGCCCGGGGCGCGGCAGTAGGCTCAGCGCCATGGCACGGCTACGGCGAGACATCGGGTGGTGGCTGAGCTACATTCCGCACCTCATCGGCCATTTCAGAAACCGGCGTCAACTCGGCCAGCCGGCCGGACCTGCCCTCCGTAGCGCTCGGGAACGAATGCGGCAGTCCCGATCTGGACTTCAGCGATCGCCCAGATCACCGCGTCGGCGGCAGTGAGGCCGATCCGGTCCATCCGCTGATGGCTCCTTCTCGCTCATCGGCCCCACGTTTCAGGACAGCAGATGCCGACGAGCACGATCCGACGGATCCGTAGCTGACCTGCCAGCTGGCGCATGCGGTAGCCAGACGGCGATCACTCGGCGGGTGGTGTTGAGCGCCTCCAGGCGCCAGTGCGAGACGGCTTGTGGGTGGTGGATTGGGAAGACGATCGCGAACCATCGGCCGTTGGCTACAGGGGCGCTGATGCCGCTCAGGGCGTCGCGGACCGAACTCGCAGCGCGCCGCGGCCAGCGGCTCCTGGTGGTCGCCGCCGTGGCACCGGGGCCCATCGGGCCGCCCGGGAGCACGAGCACCACCTCAAGCCGATCGCCGGTGGCGCTCGGGGTTGAAACCGCGGGAAGACTGACGGACTACTTGAGCGTCTTCAGATAGGCGACGAGTGCCTGCAGCCGAGCCTGCGGGATGATCCCGCCCCAGTGCGGCATGCTCACGATCGGCGCCTTCCCGATCACGCTGCCCGACCGAATCACCGCGATGATCTTCTCGTCGGTGTTGAACTGCTTTCGGAAGTCAGGACCCGACAGCGGCGGGATCGTCTTGTCGGGCGACTGCGGGTTCGGCACGCCGCCCAGGCCATCGATGCCGTGGCAGTCGACGTAGCTGGTATCGGCGACGAGAGCCACGGCCTGTTGGGTGAGATCAGCCCAGCCGGTTGGAACGAACACATTGCGGGGAAGGAGTCGCTTCACGCGGCCCCCAGCCCCCGGCCCGGTCTCCCTCGCGCAAACCTTTCAATACCGCCGCGCGCCGCCCACGCCGCCCACGGTGTCGACACTCGTCCTCAGCACTGACGGACGACGAGCATGGGCGCACGAATAGCGGCGATCGGATGCCGGAGCTTGACTAGAGAGCTCGTCTCGACGCGGAAGGTCTCTTCCATAATCAGGCGAGCACGAGCTCGACGGACGTCGCGTGGAGTCCCCCGGAGTACACGCAGGCAAAAGCGGCAGTCGCAGCCGCGCCCGAGGCAGCCAACCAGACTGCCGTTAGGAACGGCTGCGGCGTCACGTCAGCCAGGCCGAGCCCCGGGCTCGCCCGGTTGATCGACCATCGTGCCCAGGTCCTCGGCAGCACCGATTCGCCGCCCTTCGGATCTGCGCCGGCGTCATCGCCTCGCGCAGTTCGAACCCGTCTGGCACCGCCGGATCCACGCCAACGCGGCGCTGCGCCCGGTGATCGTGGTCGTTGACGGGACAACGACGCTCCGGCGCTCGGGATCGCGATGGGCGCGGTAGGAGCGACCGTCTCCTCCGGGACCGCGGGTCATGTGTGCTAACCGGCATGGGTCTCAGCATTGCCGCGATGGCAGTTGCAGCAGCCGGTTACCTGTCGCCCGTCGACGGCATGCTGTTCTAGGAGGCCATCGACCTCGCCGTCAGCCTCCACGCCCTACGCGAGCTCCACGGCTGACGCCGCCGTCGTAGCGATCTGCGGCGGAGCTCGGCATCTGGCGGCAGCTTGCGCTCGGCGCAGTACTGGGCCTCGGCTTCCATCTTCGCCAGTCGCGTGTAGTAGTCCGGAAACTCGTTGAGGTGTGCCCGCGCGATCTTTCCGGTTGTGAGCTCGTCGTCATCGCTGACCGAGTCGATTGGCCCGGGCGGCCGGCCCAAGCTGGCCTGATGGCGGACGTTTTCGTCGGCTCGCCGGTCAGCGGGTCACGAGCCGTCCCAGGCGCCCGGCCACGGTAGGCGGCGGCCAGTTGACCGGGAAGCCACGCTCGTCGCATTCGAGTGGGTGCGCGAGCAGGCGACGTCTGGGCTCGCAGCCCAAACGCGACTCGCGCAACCGCAGCTCGCTTCGTACGACACTCAGCCGCGGGCGAGGCTTCGCGCTGTCTTGTTTCCACAGCGGGTGCCTCACCGGCCTTCCCATCCGCCGGCGCTGACAGCAGCCAGCAGGAACCGCGCCTCCTGGCGCTGTTGGGAGCGGGAACGCAGCGACCAGGCGAGAAGCCACAGGGCGGCCTTGTGGTCGGTTGATAGCTGGGCGGCGTCGATCGCGTCCTCGACGTGGGAGAACGCCGTGCCCCGCTTCATCATGGCCTCGACCTGCTCCTGGCTTTGGTCGGGGATCAGTGGCGCGCGAGCTTTCATCGGCGCGCCTCCTTTCTTGGGTCCCGCGGCTGCCCATACGTTCAGCCGGCTGGTCCCGCTGGGTGAACCACGGGTTATCACAGATCAACCCGCTCCGCGAGCTCGGACTGCGCAATTTGCCGACAAAGCGACCGCGGCCGCTGATCAGAGCCCGAGGAGGAGTAGGCTAAGTCCAACGCTGCCTGCGGGGCTCCCACGCTTCCTCTCCCTCTCGTGGTGCACAACACCCGCTCGAGGATGCGCCTGAAAGGTCTCCCCATGGACCAGCAGCGAGAGAGCCAAGGGCCCTCGGCGAAGATCGCCACCTCCACGGTCCAATTACTGCGTCAACACACCGGTCGAGGGCCGACGAAGGCGAAGACCACGATCGATGAGAACATCGTGACGGTCCTGCTCGCCGACACGCTCACGACGGGCGAGCGCACGCTCGTCCAGAACGGCCGCGCGGATCGGGTCATTCAACTCCGCCACGACTACCAGCTCGTTATGCGCGACGAGCTCGTAGAAATGGTGGAGCGGGAGCTCGATCGCAAGGTGATCGCATTCATGAGTCAGAACCACATCGACCCCGACCTCGCAATCGAGGTTTTCGTGCTCGAGCCGGCCGAGACGGTCTAACGCCCCAATGCAGCATCCGAAACCGCGAGCCGTCGCCCCGGACGCCCGCAGGCCACACGCGCGTGCATACTTCGGCCGGCTGCCGGCCGGTGCGAACGTTGCTCCTCGCGGATCGGTCGCCTCTTGACCGCGCACGTGGGCCACTACTCAGGGAGGCGCGCCCACAACCGGAGATCAGGAGCGTGTGCGCGACTCCTCCCGTTCCCGCCGAGGAAAACAGCAGACCTCAAGGCAGTATCCGCGCGCTGGAGCGTGCGGTTAGTTGTCGCCGCTGCCGGGGCTGGTCGGTGGCGGGTCGACGAGCTCGAGGGCGCCGAATCCGGCTAGCGGCCCGTCCACCAGGAAGATCTCGATCGTGAGGTCAGGTTCGACGTGCGCCTGGCTGAGGAACGCGAGCACTTCGCGGCCGGTGAGCTGCTCGATCATGGCGCTGTAGCGCTCCTTCATCATCCGCTGGAAGTCGCGACGCATCTCGAGCACGCGCTCCGGTTCGTGGCCTTCCATCATCGTGCGCTCGATCGCCGTGAACCCACCGTCCGTCAGCACGCAGACGATCAGGTTGTCGAGCACGTAGGTCTTGGCCTTGATCGGCCCCCGCCCGTAGTGCTCGCGCATGAACGCAACAATCCGGTTGGTGATCTCGGCCAGCAGCCTGCCGCCGGCGAGCGGCCGAACGGCACGATCATCGGGCCCGGCGTCGCTCATCGCCGACCTCGTGTTGCTGTGCACAATGCTGTGCTGCTCACTGGTATGAGTTCTCTGCCGTTTGGGCCCGTGCGCCTGAAGCAAACGCACGGCTGAACGCCAACGCGTTCTGCGTCTACCCGAACGCGGTGTCTTGGACGCCCTGTATCCGGTAGGGATCGGAGTAGTTCGCAGGCGCTGAGGTTTGGCTGCGCCACCCCCCGGCGGGGCGGCCAGGCATCAGCACTGAGCAAAGAAGCGCGCTCGCCGCGGCCGATAGCGCCAAGTGGGGTGGTGGTAGCAGCAACGTCCGACCCGCCCGCTGACATCGGGCATGCCGACGGACGCCGCCTGGGCCGGCCGACGGCCGCCGCACCTGAGAGGGACTGGCGACCTCGACAGACCGGGCCGTTGCATTCGCCCCAGCGACCGTGGGTGCGGACCCGCTGAGCGGCCGCAGTGGTTGCGCTAGAGTCGAATCACCTTGGCACTCTGATACTGAGAGTGCCGGGGTCCTTACTCGAGCCCCAACTGGAGGCTATTCATGAAGCTAAGCCCCTCGGCGATCGCCTGATTGTGCGGGCGATGGAGGAGGAAGACACCACTGCGGGCGGCATCCTCCTGCCCGACACTGCCAAGGAGAAGCCCCAGAAGGGCAAGGTGCTCGCGGTCGGCGACGGCAGGATCAGCGAGGACACCGGCAAGCGCGTCCCGCTCGACGTCTCCGAGGGCGACGAGGTGCTCTACAGCAAGTACGGCGGCACCGAGATCAAGGTCGACGGTGAGGACTTGCTGGTCCTGCGCGAGTCTGACGTGCTCGCCAAGGTTCAGGCGTAAGGAGATCAAGGACACATGGCTCACAAGGAATTGAAGTACGCCGCGGATGCGCGCAAGGCGCTCGAGGGCGGGGTCAACACGGTCGCCAACGCCGTCAAGGTGACGCTCGGCCCCAAGGGCCGCTACGTCGTCCTTGACAAGAAGTTCGGCGCGCCGACGATCACCAACGACGGTGTGACGATCGCTCGTGAGATCGAGGTTGAGGACGTCTTCCAGAACCAGGGCGCGCAGCTCGTGCGCGAGGTCGCGACCGCGACGAACGATATTGCCGGCGACGGCACCACGACCGCGACCGTTCTCGCCCAGGCGATTGTGCACGCGGGGATGAGGAACGTGGCGGCCGGCGCGAACCCGCTCGCGCTGAAGCGGGGCATCGAGGTCGCTGTGGATCTGGTCGTTGACGACATCAAGGCTCAGTCCAAGGAGATCTCGGGCAAGGAGCAGATCGCCCGCGTCGCCTCGATCTCGGCCGGCGACGAGGAGATCGGCGACGTGATCGCCGACGCGATCGAGAAGGTCGGCAAGGACGGCGTGGTCAACGTCGAGGAGGGCCAGACGTTCGGCATGGACCTCGAGTTCACCGAGGGCATGCAGTTCGACAAGGGCTACATCTCGCCGTACATGGTCACCGACCAGGACCGGATGGAGGCCACCCTCGAGGACCCCTACATCCTGATCGCCAACCAGAAGATCGGCTCCGTCCGTGATCTGCTGCCCGTGCTGGAGCAGACGATCCAGTCGGGCAAGCCGCTGCTGATCATCGCCGAGGACATCGAGGGCGAGGCGCTGGCGACGCTCGTGGTCAACAAGCTCCGCGGCATCTTCACGGGTCTCGCGGTCAAGGCTCCCGGCTTTGGCGACCGCCGCAAGCGGATGCTCGAGGACATCGCGATCCTCACCGGCGGCGAGGTCATCACCGAGGAGATGGGCCTCAAGCTCGAGAACACGCAGCTCTCGCAGCTCGGCCGTGCCCGTCGCGTGGTCGTGGCCAAGGACACCACCACGATCATCGACGGCGCCGGCGAGAGCGACGCGATCAAGGGTCGCATCAACCAGATCAAGACCGAGATCGAGAACACCGACTCGGACTTCGACCGCGAGAAGCTCCAGGAGCGCCTCGCGAAGCTCGCCGGCGGCGTCGCGGTGGTGAAGGTCGGCGCTGCGACCGAGACCGAGATGAAGGAGAAGAAGCACCGCGTCGAGGATGCGCTTCAGGCCACTCGCGCCGCGCTGGAGGAGGGCATCGTCCCCGGTGGCGGCATCGCGCTGTTGCAGGCCGCCAAGGCCATCCGTCTCGACGGCTTCGAGGACGAGGACGAGAAGACCGGCGCGAAGATCGTGCTGCGCGCGCTCGAAGAGCCGCTCCGTCAGATCGCGGACAACGGCGGGCTCGAGGGCTCGGTCGTGGTCAACGACGTCCGCAAGGCCAAGAAGGGCCACGGATTGAACGCCATGACCGACGAGATCGTCGACCTCGTCGCCGCCGGTGTCATCGACCCCGCGATGGTCACGCGCTCCGCACTGCAGAACGCCGCGTCGATCGCCAAGAACATCCTCACCACCGAGGCGATCGTCGCCGAGATCCCCGACAAGGAGTCCGGCGGTCCTGGCGGTGGCATGCCCGACATGAGCGGGATGATGTAACCCGAGGCGCCAGCTAGGGGTTTGCGCAGCTAGGATCTGAGCCGTGGTGCGGCGTCGTTGACGCGAACCTGTTGTTCGACGAGATCCGACCGTCCGCGGGGGAACGGGTCGCTAACGTGGGTATCGCGATGATGACCGCAGAGCCGATGATTGCTCGTGGCGTTCACTACACGGCGCTGGTTGACCTGATCGATCACCGGGGAGCGAGCAAACTGCAGGCCGGGGAGCGCCAGCAACTGCTGGAGGCCGCGGATGTCTTGCTCTTCGGCGAGCCTGACGGCGAGCTGACGGTTCGGTCAGCCGAGGGTCTGATCGAGGCCTTGCAGAGCAGTCTGCGGTGGTCAGTGGAGAGCTGTGATCAAGTGCGCAAGCACCTATATGGCTGTGCTGCTCCGACCGGGGCATCGTAGGAATCGAGCGTTCCGGCCGGCGAGCCCCGAACGGCGGCCCGGGCCTGTCCGGCAGGCGCCGTCGCTGGGCGACGAGCAACCGCCGTCCGATGGGCGGTCTCCCAAGCGTGCCGGCCAACGTCGACGTCGCAACTTTCCGCTACCCAACGGCGACAGCGCTTCGGGTCTGTGTGATCCAGTCGATTGATGGCCTTGACGATCGCTGGTTCATGACTGACGTCCCGGGCTCACGGTGCGCTTATCTACAAGGCCGACGGGTGACCGGGCAGGTTGCCTACGACGGCGCGTCGGTTGCGTGGGAGTGCTCGCTCGTTTCGGGAGAGTTCCGTGCTCCGAGCCGGGTCGAGCGCGACGTTTGTCGCGAGCAGCTCGGGGAAGGCATCAGCCACGGCGGGGTTGCCGGGGCGCCGCGACCGAGAGCCACGGACGACCAGCGTCGCCGACCACGGTCACGACCTCGACCCTCTCGCGATCGGCGTGCTTGTGATCCCGTTTGCTGTGGAGCAGTCCGCGGCCCGCGGAAGCCGGCAGGCTGCGCAATGATCGGTCGGAGCAGCGTGATCGCAGCGGCGGGTGGCTGCTAGGGCCTCTCGGTCAGGGTGAACGGTTTGCCCAACGCTTGCGGGGCCAGCGGTCGTAGCGTTGCTTTGAGTAGTCTCGGCGTTCCCAGCACGTGACGGCGTGGGAGGAAGGTGCGATGGCTACTGGAACGGTGAAGTGGTTTAGCGACGAGAAGGGCTTCGGGTTCATCACTCCCGACGACCAATCGAAGGATCTGTTCGTCCACCATTCGGCGATTGTCGGCGGGGGCTATCGGTCGCTGGCGGAGGGCGCGAAGGTTTCCTACGAGGCTGAGGTCGGAGAGAAGGGTCCCAGGGCCGTCAACGTACAGCTGGTCTAGCGATCCCCGCGCGCCGACCGACGGTCACGGGTGTGCGGGCGTGTGCGCTGATCGGCAACACAGCCTGCCTGGCGCGACGTCCGCGGACAGGTCGGGGCGGAGCGACGAGCCGCTCGCCGAGAGGCGGCGTGTAGCTGGGGATGACCGGGTCGGCGCAGGGTGGCGCTGGGGCGCGGTTTGTCGTTACGGAGGCTGAGCGGCGGGTGGCTGACCTGCTGCCGATCGAGGTCGATCCGGCTCGCGCTCGCGCGACGGTCGAGGCGGTGCCGTTCTGGTTTCATACGTTCGCGCTGAACTTAGCTGAGGGGATCTACAGGCCCGGCGCCGCACGCGACCATCGCTACGGCGTGGCCGGGCTGCCCGAGGACTTCGCCGGGACGAGCGTCCTCGATGTCGGCTGCTTCGACGGCTTCTAGGGGTTCCTCGCCGAGCGGCGGGCGGCGGAGAGGGTCGTGGCCGTGGATAACGAGCAGTATCGGCTCTGGGTCGCTTACCGGTGGGGTTTGGAGCTGGAGGGCGGGGAGGGCTTCCGTGCCGTCCATCGCCTGCTCGGCTCCGCCGTTGGGTGCCGGCGGATGGATTACGAGCCAGTTCGTGGTCGCCGCCATCTGGTCCGGAGTGAGGTCCATCTCAGCGGCCTCTTCGAGCGCTCGGACGCTGGGGGTCCCCGCGTCGAGTCGTCGCTTGCCTTCCTGCGTCAGGGTTACCTGGAGAATGCGGCCGTGCGTCGGGTGGGGGTGTCTGTAGATCAGGCCCTCCCGTTTGAGCGTGGCGAGGACGCCGTTCATCGCCTGAGGGGTGGTGTTGGCGGCGCGCGCCAGGTCGGCGCCCGACATATCGGGGTCTCTCGCGAGCACGAAGCTGCGGCGGGCGAACCGCGAGCGGATCGAGCGCCGTGCCTAGCCGCTGCCGCCTAGCTCTTCGTCCGGTGTCGGCCGGGACCGATGAATTTTCCACGTGTTGTCCTCTAGGTCGGGATGGCGCACGAGTTCGGCCCGGCACTGCGGGCAGGTTGCGCGTTCGAATCGCACGTCACGTTGGCCGATCGTGTACTTCCCCATATCGAGGACTGACTCGCCGCAACTCGGACACGTAAGGTCTGCCGTCATTCCGATACCGGTTAGGCAGGGAATGTACCCGCCGCGACCCGCTGCGACATAAAAGGTCCGACCCCGGGCTTTCGGGACCCCCAGGCGTCGATGCGTTCTGAAGCGACGGGCGCCTTTTGGGATGGTTGACGTCTTTGCACCTGCTTCAAACCGACGACGGAACCACGGCGCGGCGTGCTGGGACGTGTACGATCGCGCCCGCCCCGGGACCGCAACCACATGGAGCCAGCGTGATCGACCGTCTGCGTGAACAGATTCAGGAGCGCCTTGACCAGCTCGCCGGCGAAGCCGACCGCCTGCGCAAGGCGCTTGCCGCGCTCGACCCCCGCTCGTCCACGGCGCCAACCCGCAAGCCTCCGCTGCGCAAGCCTGCCCAGCGGACCGTGTCCAAGCCCACCGTATCGGCGACGAACAGCGCGCCGGCCCGGCAAACCAGCCAGCCGGCGCCTCGCTCCCCACGCCGGACGGCGCCCGGTGCGACCAAGGCCTCCGTGCTTACCGCGCTCGTCGATGGCGAGGCGATGACCGCCGGGCAGGTGGCCGACAAGACGGGCCTGGCGCGCGGGACCGTCTCGACGACGCTGTCCAAGCTCGCCAAGAGCGGCGAGGTGCACAAGGCCGAGCGCGGCTATCGCATCGCCCCCACGGCCGCGCCATCAGAAGCCGCCTCGTCAGCGCCGGCCCCGCCGGCCGAGTAGCCGACGCGCCGGACTCCCCGGCCCGGCGTCCACCGGTCCGGCCGGTGGAGGTGGAGCGGCTCGTGCGTCCGCCCCATACACGCACCGCGCTCTAAACCCTCTCGCTAGAGCTGCGGTGGCTCCCACTCAGCGACCGCGCGGCAGACCTCGATCAGGCGTCGCTGGGTGACGAGCGAGTGAAGCGCCTCGCGTCGCGGTCGCTTCGGCTCCACGGCCTGCCCGACAGGTCCGTCCGCGACGCGGGCCGCTCGAGGTGCTCGGCGCCTGAGCAATCTCAGCACGGGTGTCGCGGCCACGGCCGCCGGAGCCTCACCTTGCAGATGTCGGAGGCCGCCAGGCTCTCGAACAACCCCGGCGCGCGCCATCCATGAAGCCCGAGGCAAACGGTCCCGACTCCCAACCTGCAGTTCCCGTCGTTTCCGAGAATGTCGGAATTAGACCGATCCGGCAGCGGTGCTGATGTCTGCTGGTTTGGCGACGAACGGAAGCCAGAACTGAGCGCGGCGGAGTTCCGCTTCGACCAGGGGTCTGCTAGCACGTGGGCGCAATATTGCTCGCTTTCCGCGCAAACGGGGGACGCCGAAGCGGAGCGCAAGATGCCCGCGCCAACAACGGAGCGGGTCTGCTGAAGCGGTCGCGGGCACAGTTCCGGATCGCGTGGCGAAGCGACAGGTCGATCAGCCGCGATGCGCTCGCGTCCGTTCCGATTCGAGAGCCTCGAGCGCCTCGATCGGCCTCCAAACACTTTCACTCCGCCAGAAAGCGGCGCTCGGTGGAGCGGCGAGCCGGACTCGCGCTGCTCGTCGGTTCCGAGCGCCTCGCGAGCGCCAACCACGACGCCTCGTTGCACGCGCTCGGCCGCGCTCGCTTTGAAGCCTGTTCTCGCTATCCGCTGCTGAGTCCCGCGGCGGCGAGCGCACGCCGGCGCTCGGCGTAGTCGTCGATGCGCGTGATGCTCTGCTCCTCTATCGCGAACACGTTGTATATCCCGTCGTCGAGCTCGATCTCGAGCAGTCCGGCGCCGCGCGCGTGGAGGATTGCATGGCCATCGGCGCCGATCAGCTCGAGCGCGTCGAGCTCGCGGGCGGCGTCGCGCTGGATCGTGAAGACGCTGATGACCTCGTCCGGTCCATTGCAGACCCATTCCTCCTTGAGTCCGTGCCAGACGATGCCCGGGTCGAGCGTTGCGAGAAGCGCCTCGCGGTCGTCACGGCGCAGGGCGTCGAGCCAGCCGACTATGAATTCGATGTTGTCCCGCTTCATGATTCCTCCTTCGTTACCGAACGGCCTCAGGTAGTAGGCCGACAAGGCGGCGCTCGCGCGCGTCCGCGCATGGGTAGGAAGCGAAGCGGGGATCTGGCGGCGTGTCAGCGTCAGCCGGGCACGACCGGGATCGTACGCTTGCGCACGATGCGCGGCAAGCGGGAAGCGCTACGCGATCTCGGCCACCATCAGGCACCAGCCATCGGGGTCGCTGCAGCCGATGTCGCGCGGCGGGCCGGGGCTGCCGTCGCGGATCTCGCCGACCGGGACGCCGTTCGCCTCGGGGTGGTCGCGCGGGGCTGCGAGGTTCTCGACGACGAGGTAGAAGAGCAGGGCTTGCTTGTCCGCGTTCGATTGGCGCGCTCGCGCGCGCAAGCGTTAGGGAGCTGCACGTCGTGTTGCTCTCGAGCGCGGCCCAGGTCGAGCCGCCCAGCGCGCTAATGGGTCCTTGAGCTCGAATCCAGTAGCTCGTAGAGGCGATCGAGCGCGCGACCTCGGCGATTATGGACGAACGGGATCAGGTTGCGGGTGCGCCTCGCCGGTCATGCGCGCGAGCGCCGACGGACGCCGCGGCGCTTCGGGGCGCGCAGCATCGCGGCGATCTCGGGCGCCTCGCGCTCGAGCAGTGACGCGAGCTGCTCGCGCACGATGTCCTCCCCCGCACCCAGCTCGGCCAATATGTCGCCCGCGACGCCGTCGCTGGCCGCCAGCGCGAGCAGCAGGTGCTCGGGGTCGGCGCAGCGCTGGCGGCCGACGCGCTTCGGCTCCTTAACTGCCGCTTGGAGGACACACTTCGTGCGTGGCGTGATCCCGAGCGCGGCCCCCTCACCCGAACGGCCGCGTCCGATGATCCGCTCGATCGAGTCGCGGACCGCGCGCTCTGTGACGCCGAGCTCCGCTAGCGTCGCGCCTGCGAGACCGCGGTCCGACGTCAGTGCGAGCAGGAGATGCTCGGTGCCGAGATAGCGATGGCCGAAGGCGCGCGCCTCCGCCAGAGCGCGCGCGACGACTTCACGCGCGGGCTGGTTGAAATTCGTGGGCCAAGCGAGCGGCGCGTCGATGAAGCGCTCGTGCGCTGCCTGCTTGGTCACACCCAGCGCCGTGCCGATCTCGGACCACGAGCGACCCTCGGCGCGGGCGGCCTGGACGTAGCGGTCGAGCAGCTCGTCGCCCAGCCCGCGCAGCTCGTTCGCGGCGGCGGCCGCGGCACCGAGCCGATCGAGCACGCCCGCTGCGGCGTCGGCCTCGATCGGCGCGGACAGCTGCTGGAGTGTCAGGCCCGTCGCGATGGCGTCAAGGTACTCCTGACGATCCTCCGCGTCAAGGCTGCCCTGACGCGAGCGTGGCCTCGAGATCGTCGCGGCGCACGACGTCGAGCAGCTCGCCCCTCAGGTGTCGTGACCGGCACCGGAGAGGCGTTGACGCCACGGCCGTCGACGTCAAGATCGACGGGATGGGCCGCCCACCGTGACGCGGGACGGCGACGGCGACGGCGACGGCGCGATTCGGGCTACTCCGGAGGGAACCTGGCTCGCTCCCGCCAAAAGACGAGCAGCACCAGGCCGACACGGCGCTCTACGGACTACTGCTCCCGCCTGGGAATGCGCGGTGGTGCAACGTTCATCCGGTTGCGCTTTTGGGGAGCAGCGAGCGCGGTCGACGGCCCCGCGTTCCTCCCGCTATGCGATCGAGAGCAGCAGCGAACCCGAGGAGTCGGGGACCGTAGAGCACGTCAGTTGGTACCGCACCGACGATTCGGTGGTGGTCTGGTGGATCGTCGCGCCGGCGATAGCCTTCCGCTATGCGGATAACGCGCATCTTGTCGGCACCATTTCGCGCTGCGGGCAGACTCGTCACCGGGCTCGCTCGACGCGTGACCGGACGTAGCTAACAGCCGATCAAGAAGATCTCCGGTTACGCCCCCTCGTCGGCGCACGCGCAATCGCGTAGACCGCTGGTGGGCGCCCTCGTATCCGCGCCAAGCGGGGCGGGTGCCGAGTAGGGTCGGAGGTCCCGACCCGGACGGAGGTCCGGTCGTGCAGGCGATCGGGATTGTGAGCGCTCGTGCGATATCGGCCGCCTGAACTGCGAAGGCGATCGTCTTGGTGGGCGGGCTCCGGTGGCCGCTTCTGGCGTGGACCGGTTGCCTGGCAGCCGAGCGTCCGATGGCCGGACTGGCGGCGTTCAAGCCGTCCTGACGGCGGTCGGTGCAGAGGATGGGCGGGCTGCCGCGTGGCGCCCGGGTATGTTGCTTTGCGCTCACTGATGCTCGCGGGCCGTTTGAGATGGTGGCGAGTCTCGCGGGGATGCTGTTGATTGGGGGCTGAGAGGTTCAGACTGTGGTCACTGCCGCGTGCCTGCAGCGGTCCTGGTTCGGAGCGAAGTGCGCGAACGCGTGGACGTGTGGCCGATCAATCAGTCATCCGCGGATCCTTGAATCGTCGATCTGGCGCAGCTTTCCGGTCGCCGCGGCCGTCCTTGACCGGTTGGGTTGGGGTGATCGCGGTCGTGCAGGTTGCGGTGCTGGTCGCGACGAGCACCCGGTACGGGTATCACCGTGACGAGCTGTATTTCATTGTGGCCGGGTCGCATGCGGCGTTCGGTTATCCCGACCAGCCTCCGCTGGTGCCGTTGCTGTCTTGGGCGATGAACGCGCTCGCCCCGGGGTCGCTTGTGCTGTTGCGAGCTCCCTCGGCGCTGGCGGCCGGGGCGACGACGACGCTCGCGGCGCTGATCGCGCGAGAGCTTGGCGGGGAGACCCGCGCGCAGGTGATCGCGGCGGCGTGCACTGCTGTGTCGGGTTTCGCGCTTGCCGTGGCGCATCTGGTCAGTACCACGACCCCCGACTTGTTGAGCACGACCGTGCTCGGGTGGCTGGCGGTCCGAGCGATTGTCCGCGGCAGCGGCCCTTCGCTCCTGGCGGCCGGGATCGTGGCGGGGGTCGGCGTGGAGGCCAAGCCGCAGGTCGGCCTGGTGGCCGCGGTGATGGCGGCGACGCTGCTGGTCGTTGGTCCCAGAGCGCCGTTGCGGTCCCCGTGGGCCGTCGGGGGCGCGATCGCCGCGGCTGTGTTGGCCGCGCCCTACGTCGTCTGGCAGACGCAGCACGGGTGGCCGCAGGTGACCGTCGCGGGCCATATCGCCGGCAGTCAGGAGGGAGGACGCGCCGGCTTCTTCCCATTCCAGCTTGTCATGGTCAGCCCGTTTCTGGTGCCGGTCTGGCTTGCCGGCCTGCTCGCCCCATTCCGCCGCGCGGGTTGGCAGCAGTTGCGGTTCCTTTCGATCACGTACGCGGTGATGGCCGTCCTGTACTTCGCCGGCAACGGGCACGCGTACTACCTCGCGAGCCTGTACCCACTGCTGCTCGGTCTCGGTGCGCTCCCGACAGCCGAGTGGACACTCGGCGCCCGATACCGCACACCGCTCCTGGCCGCGACGATCGCGATCAGCGGCGCGGTCAGCGGCCTCATCGCCCTGCCGCTGCTACCCGAACGTGATCTTCAGGGGAGCATTGTGATCGCGCTCAATTCCGCCCAGGGCGACACGGTCGGTTGGCCCAGCTTCGTCGGCACGGTATCGAGCGCGTGGCGGGAGATTCCAGCCTCCGAGCGCCGGCACACCGCGATCTTCACGTACAACTACGGCGAGGCCGGCGCGATCGATCTCCTCGGCCCGGAACTCAAGCTCCCGCAAGCGTACAGCGGCCACGACGGATTCAGCGAGTGGCGGATCCCCCCGGTCACCGACACTCGCGCGCTGTTGGCCGGTTTCAACAGCGCGGCAGACGCCGCGCCCTACTTCGACCGATGCCGCACGCTCGCCACCGTCGATAACGGCGTCGGTCTCAACAACCAAGAGCAGGGCCTCCCGGTCATGCTCTGCCACGTCACCAGCCCGTGGACGACGCTGTGGCCCCGCTTGACGCACTACGACTGATCCGAGCCGGACGCTGTCACATCCCCAGACCGGACGCACAAGCGCAAGGCGGTCGTGTCGGCTCGGCCGGCACCACGCTCCGTCGCCGTTGACGCAGCGCCGAAGAGGCGCTGCCCCGTAGTGGCCATTTCTGCCAGGATCGGTTACGAGAGCCCGCTCGCCCGAGCGATCGCCTTCACGTTTCAGAAGGCCGCCGCTGCACGAACGCTCACGATCCCGATCGCCCGCTATCGCCCAGCAGTCGCCCGGCGCGGTACCCGCGGCGTCGCGGAAGCAGGGCGGGACGGCAACGAGGGACGCGGTCCTGAGATCCGCCAAACTCGAGACTCGCGGCGGCGACGCGAAGCTCCGACCAAGCCGGCCCGGTCCGGCCGTCGGATCGTCGCCGGGGCGATCGCGGCGGGCGAGACGCTGACCGGGCAAGAGCGATCGTGCGGATCCGCGACTCCTGCTTGACCACCACACGACGGACGCGGTGCCGAGCGCCGCGTGACCCTTTCGCGCGGCGAGAGGTCCAGCGCGTCGGCCCCTGCTTTCACGCGGAGCAGCGGCGAGTTGATACGGGTCCGTCGTGGGCAGGCGACGTCGGGGCGGTGATTGGGGACCTGGCGTCTAGGGTCGGCCGGCGGGTGCGCGGACGGCCGTTATCTGCCAGGGCTGCTCGTCGGGTCCGTCGAGCGCGAGCGTCCAGCGTTCGGTGAACTTGGCCGCTCGCGATTGGCTTCCGGCCACGACCGCGGCGGTGTCGCGATCCTCGAGGTAGCGCCGGCCGGCGAGCTCGACGTCGATCGTCATCGTGGCGGGCTCTGAGCCGGCGTCGAGCGAGACGATCGAGATGTGACGCACCTCGAGGCCGCGCACGACCAGGCGGGTGCGCTCGCTGGGGTCGCCGGGATGCAGCAGCTCGCGCGCGACGTCGCGATCTGAGAGCGCGAGCAGGGGAGCGTCGTCGCCGTCGACGGCGTCGGCCCACGCGGCGACGGCGCGACGAGCCGCGACCTCGAGCACGTCGGGTGCGAAGCGCCCGTCGGCCAGCGACAAGTCCAGCGCTGCGGCGCGCCCATCACCCTCGAAGTCGAGATCGGCGACCTCGGCGAGCCTGGTTCCGTCGGGGACGGCGTCTTGCACCGCGCCCTCCACCAACGCCTCGTCACGCAACGCCTGCTCGTCGCCCCACGGGGTGGCCACGAGACCTTCGCGCAGCCGGTGCGCGCCCTCGGCGCCCTGCTCGATCGACTGCAGAATCCAATGCCCGTCGCGCTTGACCAGCGTCCAGAACTCGCGCACCCGTATCGTGTCGCCGGTGGCGTCAACGCGGCCGACGCGCTGCCCGTAGGCGTCCTCGACGTAATCGCTAAGCCTCGCCTCGATCCGCACCACCACGCGGTCGTCGCGATCCTCGCCGCGATTGGTCAGCCCCACGTATTCGATCGAGGGTTCGCCGATCGGCCGCACCCGGTTACGCCAACCCTTGCGATCAAAGTCATCCAGGCGCCGCTCCCACTCGGCCAACAGGTCCGGCGCAACAAGTCCGCGTAGACGGACACGATCGCCGGCGTCCCAGGCCGACTGGACGTCTACGAACAACCTCGCCGCCTGCGAGCGAACCCGCTCTGGCGCAAACGCCGCGTCGTCCTCAGTCGCCTCGGCCGCCGCCAGCTCCACCCGCCGCTCACGCGCAGCCACCCGCCGGCGCGAGGCCACCCCGGCGCTCTGCTGACCCTGCCACCACCTCAGCACCCGCGGCAGCGCCCAGAACAACACCACCAGAACCAGGATGAACAACAACACCCCGCCGCCGCCGCCGACCGGGATGAAGAAGAAATGCCCGCGACCGAACCCGCGGCCCACGCCACCGCCGCCGCCGCCGCCGCGGCCAAAGCTCGAGCTGCCGCCACCAGCACGCGCGAACGCGTCCGGAACAACCAAAAGTCCCACCAAGATCGCCGCCGCGACCCCACCCACCACACGCCTCCCACCCCAACCGACCAGCCGGCCGACCCCCCTCCGGGCGAGGTTGGACGGTACCCGCGGACCGCGCACGACCAGCACATCGGTCCCGGCCCGACCGCGGCGAAACCGGCTTATCTGCTCACGCGTAGACGGCTCACTCACAACGTCAAGGCTAGCGCGACCACCACTCCCTCCAAACCGACACGCCCGGGCGTTCGGCCAGACCGCTACGCCCGCCCGGCGACACCAGCGGCGCCCGGCGTGATTAGCGGCGGACTCAAATGTTCGGGTTAAGACCGTCAAGGATCGCCGGCGCGTGAACGCTCGCGCAAGCTCTCAGATTGCTCGCTCGTGGACGAAGGGCGACTCGGGCCAGGATCTAGGGCCGGCCACGATCGCGCATTCACGCGGCGAGCGCACGGTAGAGCCGACCGTCCGCGCTCCAGATCGTGGCAAAGCGATGACGCCGCCAGGCGGTCCGGGGCCATCGCTGGGTCGCCAACGCGATCATCAGGTTCGCAGGACCGAAAACGCGAATGCGATCGTTGTCCCCGGCGGCCGAAGATCGCGCTTGAGCCCGCAACGGCTGCCCCCTTGCATGGAAAGCGACAGCGCGGGTCGTCCGAGTGCATGGCCCTGTCGGCCGTATCTGTTGGGCCGCCGGACGGGCGTTGGTCAGGCCGTAGCGAGCCAGTCCTGGATCAGCCTTGCAGTGACCTCGGGGGCTTCGAGCGGAATCCAGTGTCCGATCCCGTCGAGGCGTTCGTAGCGCCAGTCACTGGTGACGTACCTGCGGGAGTTGACCATCTGGTCTTCTGCGAGATAGGCGTCTTCGCTGCTCCAGACGCCGAGGGTCGGCGTGGTGCTCTTCGGCCAGCGGGTGAAGACGTTCTGCAGATAGTTGGCCCGGTACCAGTTCAGGCCGGCCGTGAGGCGGCCAGGCCGACGTAGGTCCGTGACGACCTGCTCGATGTCGGGGTGGCGGGGCATAAACGCGCGCAGACGCCGAAAGTCGTCTTCGGAAAGCCCGTGTTCGGCGAGCCTGGGGATCTGCCACTTCAGCATGTAGGTGCCCTTGCGCTTCTGCTCCAGCCCGGCGTTGATGTAGGCACGCGGGTGACCTACCGAGAGCGCAACGAAGCGTCGAACCCGGTCGGGATGGCGCAGACACAACACCCATCCGAGCACCGCGCCCCAATCATGCCCCACGACATCGACCCGCCCCGAAACACCGAGGGCGTCCAGCGCGCCCAGGACCTGCCCGGCAACGTTCTCGACCCCGTACTCGGCGCGCCCAGCGGGTGCAGGTGACTCGCCGAAGCCAGGAAGGTCCAAAGCCAGCGTGCGCAGCCCGCCAGCCTGCAGGTGAGGACTGACGTCCCGCCACAGCTCCGCGCGATCAGGGAATCCGTGCAGTAGCACGACCGGGCGCCCTCCACCCTCATCCACGATCCGCAACCCGCCCTCCACGGTGCGCAGCATACATACGCAGGTTCAACCCGCTGGGCGCGCCGTCGCGTGGCGACCAACGGCGGAGCTACCGCCGGCTGCAAAGCTCCGACGCGTACCCGTCGTGCTCGCTATCGCATTGGACGAAACGGAGCAGCGCGCTGACCACAATGCCGGCAAGGTCGCGGCCATCGATTCACGGCAACCACTGGTCCGGTCCGGCGCGACAGGTGCGATCGAGGCGTCGCGAGGCTGTCGCGCAACCTTTTCGGGCTGCGGCCGGTGGCTATGAGCTGCGTCCCCGACGTTGACGGTGTTATTCGTCGTGAGGGATGTTCAGGCCGCGACTGCGGCGAGTTGGTGGCGGTGCAGCTTGGTCAGGTTGTGTGTCGCCATCAGTAGCCGCCATTCGGTCCGTACCGCGCCCCGGCCTCTTCGGTGGAATCGAGCAATCAGCCGGTTGTGTTTGGTGTGAGCGAACACGGGCTCGATCATCTGGATCCGTTTTCGATAAGTCAGCTTGCCGTGGTTGGCCAGGACGGTTCGCATCGATGAGTAGCGCCCGCCGGTCCAGCCCGGCCGGGGCTCCGCTCGCCCGGCTGAGTCCGGGGGAATCAACACCTGGATGTGCTTGTTGGCGATCACCTCGTCCATGTGCTGCTCGTTCCAGTAGCCAGCGTCCGCGAGCGCGACCTCGGGCCGCTCGCCGACCCCGGCTCGCTCAAGCTCGCTGAGCGCCGCGCAGATCATCGGGTCAAGGTGGGAGAAATCACCCGGGGTGTTGGTGATCTCCGCGGCCACGACGATCTGTCCCTCGTCCACGACCGCCTGGGCGTTATAGCCCTGCACGTACCCGCGGCTGGCCTTCATCCGCTGGGTATCGGGATCGCTCACGCTCACCACCCCGTCGGGCAGCGCTGGCGCGACCCACGACTTCGGGCGGCGACCCGAGCCGCCGGCCCTGCGTGTCACGCCCGTTCTCCCGGTACTCCTCATAGGCCCTAAAACCCGCCGGATGGACACGGTAATTACGCGACATCCTCTCGCCATTCCGATCGTTCGCTCGGCGACGTGTGGTGTGTCGAAGCGATCGTCAGGCGAGGTGGTGCCTTTCCGCGCCTGGGGGTTCAGCGTCGGCGCCGGCCGGGTAGCGCGTCGGGCGAGCAAGGCGGTCGGGGCGTGGCTTGGCCGGGGGAGCGCCGAGGGTCACTGACGGGCCGCTGCTTGGCCGGGCGAGCGCCGAGGGTCACTGACGGGCCGCTGCTGTGGTTGGCGTGTCGCCGTCTAGTTCGCGTGGGCCGCTTTTCTTGCCCCGGCGGGCGAGGAGCGCCCGGGCTAGCGCGTCGACGAGCCAGTCTTCGGCCGGGTCCCAGCCGAGCTGATAGCCACGGATGAGCTCTCGCCATGCTTCGTGGTTGGTGCTGAGCGCGAACAACGCTTGTGCTCGCTGGGGTGGTACGTCGTTTCGTAGTCCGTGGAGTTCTTGGATTCGGTCGATGGTGAGGCGGGCTCCTTCTCGGTGGCGTCGCTGTCCCTCGGCGACGGCGTCGGCGAGCTCGGGTTCCGCGCCGACGGCGGTGAAGAGGGCTTCGATGATGTCCCCGCATCGCGCTTGGACGCTTCTGGTCACACGCACGCCCGCTCGTAGCGCTGCGAGCGGGGTCCGGGCACTCGTCACCTCCTGAGCAAGGGGCTCGACGCCTGCTTCTTCGTCGATCAGGTCGATGAGCGCGAGCAGCATGCCGCGCTTTGAGCCGAGCCGGGCGTAGATCGTCTGGATCGCGACGCCAGCCTGCTCGGCGATGTCGTTGATGGACGTGGCGGCGTAACCACGCTCAGCGAACAGACGGCGGGCAGCACGGAGGATGTCCCCACGGGTCTGCTGGGCCATCTGTTCGCGGCGATCGATTCGCACTGCGGGCACGCTTGACAGAATAGCACTACGTTAGCTAGAATCAGCTTCTAGCAGTTGGAAGCTGCATCAGCTAAAAAGGAGCACCATGTCATCCACGATCACCAGCAATACCCGCGCAACCAGCGCGCACTACCCGCGCACGATCGATAACGGTCACGGCGAGCTGCTGACGTTCCTCGGGGTGCGACACGACGCGGACGGTCGCCAGCTACTCGAGGTCGAAAACCAGGTGCAGCCGGGCAGCGGCCCGCCGATGCACGTCCATTACCTCCAGGAAGAAAGCCTGACCGTGCAGGAGGGCCGCATGGGCTATCGGCTCGCTGGCGGGCCCGACCGCTTCGCCGGACCCGGAGACACGATCACGTTCGCACCGGGTCAGATGCATCGCTTCTGGAACGCCGGCACCGAAGTGCTTCGCTGCTCGGGATGGGCGAGTCCCCCGGACAACCTCGAGTACTACCTCACCGAGGTGTTCGCATCGACGCGGCGCGGCGGCGGCCGCCCGAATCCGTTCGACGCCGCCTACTTGCTCGGCCACTACCGGACGGAGTTCGGGCTGGGCGAGATACCGGCACCCGTCCGCACGGTCGTGTTCCCCCTCCTACGCGTCGTGGGTCGACTCCTGGGCCGCGATCGACGCTACGCGGACGCACCGCCGCCGATTAGGCGCTGAGCGCCAGCGGCTCGAAAATTAGAGCCCAGACGCGAAGCGGAGCGACCATCAGCGCGCGCACGAGCCGTGATGGCGAGGCCCGCGCGACGGTCGCTTGGCCCGTCGGTAGGCAGCGGCCACAGAGCCGACGCTTTGTAAACAGCTGATAGACACCAACCCGCGCTGGTGCGAGGTCGTACCCTCTCCCGCGATCGATTTACGTGCTGCGCCAACGATCGAGGCGCACCTGAATTTCGGTCGTTGCCGGAGACCTGCTTCGTCCGCGGGCTGGGCATCCGCGCGGGAACGTCGACCGTCCCCGTTTGCGCGGCAAGCGCGCACCGTGCGGACGATCGCCTCCGCGCTTGACACGCCGCCGCCCGTACGATCGGAATGGCGACATCTCGCTCGCCCGATGCGCGGGATTCCCGCGAGTGCCATGCCACGGAGGGGATCGCGAGCCCGAATACGAGCAGCCTAATCTTCTGTAATCGGCGGGAAGCGGCACTCTTGTCGAGAGTGCCGCTCGGGCGACTCAGCAGAAGCGTAATCGCGGCGCGGCTGGCTGCTGCTAATCGATCGAGCGGCAGCCTCGGACGCGAGTTCCGGGCTTGCGACCCCGCAGGTGCTGATCGAAGGGGCACATGCGCGGGGCTTGCTGGCGGGCTGGATAATGAGCGCCATGGCAGACTGCCAGGGACGCCAGGCGCTGTTGGGGCGACTCGTGGCTCTGGGCTGGTTCACTCAGAACGGGGAGGTTGCCGCGACCCAGGCCGTTGGCATGCTGCTCGAGGAGGCGGCGCTCCGGGAGGCGCTGTTGGGTGTTAGGCAGCTCACGGGACACGGACCTGTCCGGGGTGGCGTCGCTTCAAGCGGAGTCGGTCCACGACGATCTGGCTCGTCCGGATCTCGAGGGTCACGATCGTCGCGGCCGGCCGCTAGTGGTAATCGAGGCGAAGTTCGGTGCTCGACTGACGGGCGCGCAGATACGGGCGTATATGAACTACCAGCTGGCCGGGCCTGTGCCCGCGGGCGATCGCTTGGCCATGAGATGCAGTCGCAAGTTCGGCCTCATCCTGCGTGATCGCAAAGGCGCGACACAGCGTGCATGGCCAGCGAGTTAGGGGCGAGGCGAGACTCAGTTCCGCTTGGGCGATACGCAGTCGAACCGATTGTCCCGTATTCGTGTCGATGACGATCGCAGCCGTCCTGGCTGGGCGCCGGGTTGCATTGGCGGAGATTCTGAGTCTGGGGACTGAGCCGGCCTTCAGGTGCCTGCGGTTGGCGCCCTCGGTCGTGCATTCGGCCGGCAGTGTCGGCGTCAGTTCACGGGAGGTGGAGTCCGTAAAAGCCGAGACTGCGTTGACGAGCCCCGGGTGGGTGGTAGGTGACCCAGAGGCGGAGTGTGACGCGGTAGGTGTGGTGAAGAACGAGGCGTCGGCCGCGCGCGTTGGGTGTGACGGTTAGAGCGAACGTGCCGGCGTGGCGAGCCGTGGTGTTCGCTCGAGCGAATGCGAACCTGCGCGCCGCTGGCTGCGGCAGTTCAGCAATGCTCGCGAGGTTGTCGTTCCAGGCTGTCTCGAGCACGTCGACGCTCCCTGGGCCGGGAAGCGTCACCGCGAGTCGGATACTGCCGTCGTGGTAGGTACGGATGCGGGAGACGATGAACTTGTTGTTTGGTGGACGTCGCGTCAGCGCCCACGCGGCTCCCGTGCTGTGGTTGTCGCCGGGAGCGCTGACCAACACGGTGTCACCGTGGTTTGGCAGCGCCACGCTTGAGCCAAACCCGCCAGCGCCGATCGCGCCGGAGCCGCTTGGGCCGGAGCAAGAGTGGGTGCAGTCGTCGATGAGCTTGGCGCCCTGCTGGTGCCAGACGGACCGAGACCGCGTAAATACCCACGCTGCGCCGCGGTAGTGGCGGTCGTACCACGCGCCGATCAACGCTGTATCACCATCGCCCGACAGCGCTACGTCGATGCCGAACGCGCCCGTGCCGACCTCGCCGATACCGTCTGGCCCGGAGCACGAGTGGTCGCAGTCGCCGACGAGCTTGGCGCCCTGCTGGCTCCATACTGGCCCTGAGCGGACGAACACCCAGGCCGCGCCGGCGGCTTTGTTGTCTCCTGGCGCGCCGATCAGAGCGGTGTTCGCGTCGCCCGATAGCGCGACGCTATCTCCGAACGCGCCGCCGCCATTCTCGGGAGCGCTGATCTCGCCGATCCCGCGTGAGCGGGAGCACGCGTGGGTGCAGTCACCGACCAGCTTGGCGCCCTGCTGGCTCCAGACCGCGCCCGACCGCGTGAACACCCAAGCGGCGCCCCGGCCGTTGTTGTCGCCCGGCGCGCCGATTAGCGCCGTGCTCCCATCGCTCGATATCGCGACCTGTGTGCCGAACGCGACTCCACCCAGTTCGTTGGGACTCTCAATCACTCCGGTGCCGTTGGGCCCTGAGCACGATTGCGTGCAGTTGCCCACAAGCTTGGCGCCCTGCTGGCTCCAGAGGGACGCCGAACGTGTGAAAACCCATGCTGCGCCGTCATCGCCGTTAACGCCCCGGGCGCCGATCAATGCGGTGTCACCGTCGCGCGACACAGCGACGCTGACACCGAAGTCCCCTCCGAGCCCCTCGCCGGTGCCATTCGGACCCGAGCAGGACTGCTCGCAGTCGCCCACGAGCTTGGCGCCCTGCTGGCTCCAGACCGTGCCCGACCGCGTGAAAACCCACACTGCGCCCGCGCTGTTGGCGTCCGAGTCGCCTCCGACGAGCGCCGTGTTGCCGTCACCTGACAGCGCGACGGCGACGCCGAATCCGCCTTGTCCGCTCTCGCCGGTACCACTAGGTCCCGAGCACGAGTGGGTGCAGTCGCCGACGAGCTTGGCGCCCTGCTGGTTCCAAATCGACCCGGAGCGGGTGAACACCCACGCGGCGCCCTGAAGACCTCTGTCGCCCCAGGCGCCCACCAGCGCAGTCCTGCCATTGCCCGACAAAGCGACGCTGATGCCGAACTGGCCGCCGCCGGTGTCAGCGACGGTGGTCTCGCCGGTCCCGTTCGGGCCTGAGCAGGATTGCGTGCAGTTACCTACGAACTTCACGCCCGGCTCGATCACGGGGTCGATAACCAAGGGATAGCGCGCGCGGCGATCCCACACTCGGAGCAGCAGGCTCCGCCCAGTCAAGGACAGCGCTGACCGCACCGGTCGTCCGGAGCCATCGAGGACACGCAGCTGGCCATACCGCAACGCCACACCACCAGCCCGCGACACAAACTCGATATCTCCGCCCCGGCTACGGGCCCTCAGCGTTCCACTGAGCGCTAGGGCTAACTGCAACGGGCCGGACGCGTGGCCGATCGGGCGTCGCGAGACCGTGAACCCCTGTTCCAGCCCTAGCGGCCCGTTGCGATACCACTCCACCAACCCGGGATGGCGATAGCGCACGACGTTACGGAAGGCGACAGGCTCCACCGTCCCCGCAAGCCGAGTCGTCAGAGCACCGTACGCAGACCTGACCAGTCGCATGCCAACCACCCCGCCCTGGGCCCTCACCCGGAGCCCAAACCGGCTAAACACGCTCGACATCTGCTTTTCTGGCGCGACTATCACGCCGCCACGATCGACGAGCCAGAATCGCCGATCAGCAGACCCGACCACCCGCTGCACAACGGCCCCCAACCCAGACGGCACCGCCGGCGCCCGCCCGTCCCCGACTACTTCAGATACTGGCCCGGCTGACGCCGGAACGTGCACCACCAGCACGGTCACTAGCAACACGAACAACCCAACGACCATGCCCGGCTGGCGCCAACTACGCCACGCGACCGCCAGCGAGCATCGCGATCCAGCGAACACGGCCCGCTTGTCGCTCTCGAACCCCATGCTGGTCACGCCGAACATAATCCCGCCGAGCCCTAACACCTGGCTCACCTCCGATAACACCCAACGTGTCCCGTCGGAGGGCGGAAGGATCAGGGCGGACGCAGAGCCCGCCGGGGGACTCGAACCCCCAACCGCTTGATTACAAATCAAGTGCTCTGCCAGTTGAGCTAGGCGGGCGCGGCGAGCTTCAGTGTCTCACGCCGCCACCACTCGATCGTGTCCGACATCGTCTGGCGCAACGGGATGCTGGGCTCCCAGCCGGTGCCCTCGGTCAGGCGCTCATGCGAGGCGTAGAGATCCATGACCTCGTGGGGCCGGACACGGTCGGGATCGACGACGTGCTCGATCTCGACTGGAGCGATCAGCTCGCGCAGCAGCTCGACCTGGTCGCGCGCGGACACCGAGGTGCCCGTGCCGACGTTATAGACGCCCGGCCGGCTCTCGCCGTGCAGCGCGAGCAGCCGGTAGGCCCGGACGACGTCGCGGACGTCGGTGAAGTCGCGGCGGGTGTCGGGATTGCCGGTGAGGATCGTGAGCTGGCTGACGCCCTCGTCGATCGCCTCGGCGGCCTGGCGGGCCAGGGACGAGAGGATGAAGATCGATCGCTGCCCGGGGCCGGCGTGGTTGAACGGCCGGGCGCGAATCAGATCGAGGCGGTGGGCGTCCACATACACGCCCGCAAGCAGGTCGCCGGTGGTCTTCGACACGGCGTAGGGGTTTGCGGGCACCAGGGGGTGGTCCTCGGTCAGCGGCAGCCGTTGTGGAGGCCCGTAGACCTCGCACGAACTGGCCCACACCACGCGGGCGGCGGGCGCCTGCTCGCGCGCGGCCTGGAGCAGGTTGACCGCCATCGCCACGTTGTCGCTCAGCGTCCTCGCGGGGTCTTCCCACGAGCGCCCGACTGAGCTGAGCGCGGCCAAGTGGTAGATGACCTCGGGAGCGGAGTCGGCGACCGATTCGCTGACCGACGCCGCGTCGAGCAGATCGACTGCCAACCCCTGTCCACAGCCATCCGGGATCGCGCCGGTTCGCGAGATCCCCACGACGTCGTCGCCGGCCGAGGCGCATTCTCGGGCCAGAAACCGCCCGGCGAACCCCGATGCCCCGGTGATCAGGACCCGCACGGCCAGACGGGCTACCCAGGCTCGGCTGACAGCGCGTGCTCGAGCGAGCCGTGGCCGTTGCTCGAGTACTCGGCCTCGGGCTCAGGCGGGGCGGGCTCCGGTCCGGCGTTCAGGCGCCGCTCGAGCTCGCCCAGCACGAATCCGAACACCAGGTGCCGCCAGGTGGCCACAGCGAAGGCTCGACTGTTGCCGGTGAGCGTGGGCAGCTTGTCGCGCGCCGGGTGCGCACGGTCTGAGACGCGACCCAGCGGCCACCCCAGCAGGTGCTCCGCCAGCCCGCAGGCCGGACCCTTGAGCGTCGCCGGCAGCGGCAGCGCTGGAGCGATGTTCGCGTATACGGCCCCGAACAAGGCGCCGTTGCCCATGTGCAGCGCCAGCCCGACCGGGTAGAAGCCGTCGCCATCGGTGACGGCACGGCCGAGCAGCTCCACATCGTCGTAGCGGCTAGAGAACACGAGCTTGTCCAGCGGCTGCTGCAACGCCCAGACCGCGGCGGCGACGGCACCGCAGACCGCGCCTCTCAGGCTTCGGGTGCGATCGATGCTCAAGGACCGCACTGTAACGGGCAAGCCCGGGACGGGTACGCCAATGTGCGATGGATCACTCAAGTCTGCACGAGCGAACGCGCGAGCGGGGCGTGAATCCCCTGGTCTACTGGCCGATCCGCGGGCTGCTGCAGATCTTCTTCCACATCTACCTCCGGATGTCGCGGATCGGGCGGGAGTACATCCCCGACGAGGGCCCGGTGATCATCGCGGCCAACCACCGCAGCTTCCTGGATCCGTTCATGATCGGGACGATGGCGCGACGGCCGATGTACTACGTCGCGAAGAAGGAGCTGTTCTGCCATCCGATCGTGACCTGGCTGCTCAGCGCGCTGGGCGCGTTTCCCGTCGACCGCGGCGCGGGCGACGCCGACACGATCGAGACCGCCAGGCGGATTCTGGATCGCGGCGGGGTGGTGCTGATGTTCCCCGAGGGAACCCGGATCCGGCCGGGATCGCTGGCCACGCCCAGGCGCGGCGTCGGGCGGCTGGCGCTCGAGACCGGGGCGCCGGTCGTGCCGGTGGCGATCATCGGCACCGAGGATGTCCGCCGGGGCTGGCGGATCAGGCCTCGAAAGGTCCGTATCCGCGCCGGCCGGGCGCTGCGCTTTCCCCTCGTGGAACAGGCCTCGCCGTCCTTGGCCGGCGCAGTGACCGACCGCATCTGGCCGTGCGTGATGCTCCAGTGGGAGTGGCTCGGCGGGGCACCGCCGATCCGCCGCGCCGCGGTGGTGGGGGCCGGCACGGCCGGTACGAGCCTCGCGGTGTCGCTGGCCGGGGCGGGCTTCGAGGTCGATCTCGGCTGCCGGACGGCCGAGCAGGCTTCCGCGGTCGCCCGGAGCAGGACCAACGACGGGTATCTACCCGGCGTCGAGCTTCCGGCTGCGATCCGAGTCAAGTCCGTCGACGAGCTCGAGCTCGAGCGCCACGACCTCGTATGCCTGGCCGTGCCGGCGACCGCGCTCCCGGCGGTGCTCGAGAACCACGGCCGGAGCATTCCTCGCAGCTCGGCCGTGCTGGTGCTGTCGGAGGGCCTCGTGCCTCCGCTGGGAACGCTCCCGTCCGCCTACGCCGCCGAGCATTGCGCCGCGCGGGCCGTGGCTGTGCTCGGGAGTCCGACGCACGCTGCCGACCTGCTCGATCGCCGTGCGCCGGTCGTGCTTGCGTCGGTCGACCGGGCGCTGCGCCGAGAGCTTCGGCAGACCCTGCGCGCGGCGGGCTGGAAGGTCACCGCGAGCGCCGACGTCACCGGCGTCGAGTTGGCCGCTTGCGCGAGCAATGTCGCCGCACTCGCGGCCGCGCGGGCGGCGACCGCCGGCCAGGCCGCGGCGGACGCGGCCGCCCACGGGGTGGTGGCCGAGGTTGACGCGCTCGCGCGCGCGAGGGGGGCGAGCTCGGAGCCGTTCGCCGGACTCGAGGTGACCGCCGCCGGCCTGCGGTCCAGCGGCCAGACCTCAGAGGCCGAGGAATCGGTCGCGCTGCTGGCTAGCGCCGCGCGCGAGGCGGACGTTGATACGCCGACGCTGGAGGGCCTGGCGGCGCTGGTGCAGGGGCGGATCGAGGCCGATCAATGGAAGGTCGGCGTCACCGAGCCGTCGGGGCCGCGTCGCTCCTCGCCTGTCCGTGCTGCATAAGCAGATGTACGCTCCCATCCCGTGTCGGACGAGCTTCCCCAGAGCAAGGCAGAACTTGACGCACGCTTCACGGATCTTTACCGCGCGCATCTGCGCGACGTGTACTCCTACAGCTATTACCGCGTCGGAAACCACCATGACGCTGAGGACCTCACCGAGCAGACGTTCCTGCAGGCCTATCGGCACTTCGAGCGCGCGCTGCGCGAGTCCAACGGGCGGCCGCTGCGTCCGTGGCTCATCCGGATCGCCCATAACCTGGCGGCCAACTTCTACCGCGACCGCTCACGTAAGCCCGAATCGGCGATCGAGGACGCGGGGATGATCTCGACGCCACACACGACCGAGTCGCTGGTCGAGGGCCGCGAGGAGCTCAAGTCGATCCTCGACGGCGTCCAGCAGCTCCCCGACGACCGCCGCGAGGCCCTGATCATGCGGTTTGCGCTGGGGATGGATAACCGCGAGATCGCCCGCGCGCTCGGCCGAACCGACGGAGCGACCAAGGTCCTGCTGCATAGAGCCGTGCGCCAGCTTGAGGGAATCGTCTCGGAGGCCGATACGGTCAAGGAGGGCAAGTGAGCAGCGGCACCACCGATTTCGAGGCGCTCCTACGCGAGGCGCTCACCCCGGTCGAACCGCCGGCCGACCTGGCGGCCCGGCTCGAGGTGACGCTGATCAGCCTGACCGAGCTCGCCCACGACGAGCTTGAGTCCTGGGAGCTGTCCTCGATCCGCGATCCGCGCAACTGGGTACGCCCTGCCGCGGCGGCCGTCGTCGGCGTCACCGCCGGAACCGCGCTGGTCGCGTTGCGGGTGAGGGGCCGCCACCGCTCGCGTAAGCAGCAGTCCAAGAACGTGCTCGAGCTGGCTGGTCGGACGCTTCAGGACGTCCGCGAGGAAGCCCGCCGGATCCTTCCCAAGCGGTAGCCCGGCCGCCGCGCGAAACCCTTCGCCGCACCTGATCTGACCGTAAGCGGCCGCTGATAGCGTCTTTGTAATGGCCGTCTGTTACCGCCATCCCTCCCGCGAGACCGGCGTCTCGTGCTCGTCCTGCGGGCGGCCGATCTGTCCGGACTGCATGACTCCGACCCCGGTTGGAATGCGCTGCCCGGAGTGCGCGCGCGACCGCACCAAGGTCAAGACGGTCCGCTCCGGCACCAGCGCGCCGGTGGTCACGCAGGCGCTGATCGCGCTCAACGTGTTGGTGTTCATCGCCGAGACTGCGGCCGGCGCCTCGCTGGGTGGCGGCGGCGCCGCCGGCTCGGTTTACGAACATGGCGCGCTGTACGGGCCGCTGATCGTCCACCAGCACGAGTACTGGCGGATCGTCACCTCGGGCTTCCTGCACGACGGCGTCCTCCACATCGCGTTCAACATGTTCTTCCTGTGGATCATGGGAAGCCAGCTCGAGCCCGCGATCGGGCACGTGAACTTCGCTGCGGTGTACTTCGCCTCGCTGGTGGCGGGCTCGTTCGGCGCGCTGCTGTTCGAACCGAACATTCCGACGGTCGGCGCATCGGGAGCGTGCTTCGGCGTGCTCGGCGCGCTGATCGTGATCGCCTACTACCGGCACATACCGATCTGGCAGAGCGGGCTGGGGGTGATCCTGCTGATCAACATCGTGTTCTCGCTCAGCGTGAACAACATCTCGATCGGTGGGCACCTCGGCGGCCTCGTCGGAGGGTTCATCACCGGCTGGCTGTACGTGCAGCTGGCCGAGCGCCGGCGCCGGCCCGCGCTGGCGCTGACCGGTTGTGCGGCGGTGGCGGTGATCGCGTTCTTCGCGGCGATCGCGGTCGCCGGCAGCCATGGGCTGACGCCGCACGGCATCGGCTTCACCTAGGCGGTCGGGAGGTTGGCGCCGGGCGTGTAAGACCCGTCAAACCCGGCTGCGATGTCGAGGCTTGCCGTCGGATGCACGCATACGGCGCTCAACACGACGGCGTCAGAAGTCGACCGCGAGCGCCCGCCCGGGCGCCTCGGGGAACAGCTCGGGGTGCAGGATGCTCGCGAGCAGCTCCAGCCCGTCGATGATCCGCGGCCCCGGGCGCGAGAAGTAGGCGGCGGCGTCAACCGCCACGACCTCGCCGGCTCCGATCGCCGCCAGCTGGTCGCGGTGCATCTCGGCCTCGCGGTGGGCGATCTCGGCGTCGTATCCGCACGGCATCACGATCACGACGTCGGGTTGAGCGGCCTCCACCGCCTCCCAGGTCGTCTCCTCGGAGTTCTCTCCCGGGAACCCCAGCACGTCCTCGCCACCGGCATACTCGATCACCTGCGGGGTCCAGTGGCCGGCCGCGAACGGCGGGTCCAGCCACTCCAGCGCCGCCACGCGGGGCCGGCTGCGGGCCTTGCGGACCGCAACCCTGACCCGGTCGATCCGGCCCGACGCCTCGCGGACGAGGTCGACGGCTGCATCCCGGCGGTTGGTGGCCTCGGCCAGCTTGCGGGCGTCGCCGAGCACCTCGCCCAGCGTGTGTGGGTCCAGCGAGATCACCTGGGGCTGGGGATCGAGTTGCTGGGCGATCTCATGGACGTCGTCGTAGGAGACCGCGCACACCGAGCACAGCTCCTGGGTGACGATCAGATCCGGGCGCAGGTCCTCGAGCGCGTCGCCGTCGAGTTGGTAGATCGACTCGCCGGCCAGCGTGCGCTCCTTGACGGCCGCGTCGATCTCCGCCGAGCTGAGGCCCTCGGGCAGCACGTCGCGCGTGATCTTGGGCAGCTCGCGCGCCGCCGGCGGATAGTCGCACTCGTGCGTGACCGCGATCACGTCGGGCCCGAGCCCGAGCGCGAACAGCATCTCGGTGGCGGATGGGATGAGGCTGACGATTCGCATCACGGCTGTTTGTACCAGCGTGACACAAGGGCAACCTGATTACAGGTAGGCGAACACCTGAGCAAGGAGAGACGCGGTATGGCAGACCTGTTGCGCGAGGAGGAGATCGAGTCCAAGTTGGTCGAAGTCGAGTGGGATCGGGAGGGCGACGACCTCGTACGCGACTGGAAGTTCGAGGATTTCGACGAGGCGATCGCATTCGTCAACCGGGTGGCGGAGGCGGCCGAGGAAGCCAACCACCACCCCGACATCCTCGTGCACGGCTGGAACAAGGTCCGCCTGTCACTGGCCAACCGCTCGGCCGGCGGGATCACCGAGGCAGACTTCGAGATGGCGAAGGTGTTCGACGGGCTCGGATAGCCGATTCACAAGCTGATCACGTGCCGTCAACGTCGGGTTCACGCGCCCGACGGCCGATGATCTAGCTTGATCGGCGGGGCCGTGCAAAGGCCAGGGCCTCAACGGCAGGGTGGCGTCGGGGCCTTCCAGGGGGCGTGGTTCCCGTCGGCCGGGGCGGTGCCGAGCGGCCGATCCTGCCGCCGGTCCGGCCCGGCCGACGCGTGCGTCGGGCGCCCGGTCGGCACTCCGACCAGGCTGGCCAGATCCGCGTCGGCTGCTGCTACCGTTCCTGCCGTCGCTGCATGAACGACGACGACCCATCCCGAAGTAGTAACTACAGGGCAGAGGGCAGGAACGCGCCGGAGGGGCGGCGGACTGCTTTACCCGTTCGTCGGTCTACGGCTGCGGCGAGGTGTGACGCGCGCTCGAAGTGAACGCGCTGTTTCTCATCCTCGCCGGGTTCCTGGTCCTGGTCAACGCGTTCTTCGTGATCGCGGAGTACTCGCTCGTGCGCTCGCGGCGGACCCGGCTGGAAGCGCTGGCCGAGGAGGGCGCCCGGGGCGCGCGGCTGGCGCTGCGCCAGGTCGACAACATCGGCGACTACATCTCCGCCTGCCAGGTGGGGATCACGATGGCCTCGATCGGAATCGGCGCCGTCGGCGAGCCGGTGATCGCCCACATCCTCGAGCCGCTGGTGGGCAGCGCGATCGGGCACACGCTGGCGGTCGCGATCTCGGTTGTGATCGCCTACGTGCTGATCACGTTCCTGCAGACGACGCTCGGCGAGATGGTCCCGAAGCTGTACGTGATCCAGCACGCCGAGGGCACGTTGCGGCGGATCGCCAGGCCGCTGCAGATGTTCCGCGTCCTGTTTCACCCGCTGATCGTGCTGCTGACCGTGTCCTCGAACTGGATGCTCCGGCGGCTGGGCGTCGACCCCGACGCCGAGCCCGAGGAGGGGACGCCGGACGAGCTCAAGCGGCTGATCGCCCAGTCGTCGACCGGCGGCCAGATCGACGTCGGCGAGGCGAGCATGCTCACGGGCGTGTTCCACCTGCACGAGCAGGAGGCACGGCAGGTGATGACGCCGATCCCGGCGGTGGTGACCGTCGACGTCTCGGAGACGGTCGAGGACGCGCTGCGCCGGTGCGTGTCGACCGGGCATTCCCGGCTGGTCGTGACCGAAGACGACAACCAGGACCGCGTCAAGGGGATCGTGCACGTCAACCAGCTGGTCAAGGTGCTGATGTCGCGCGGGGAGGACGCCCACTTCGACACTGTCGTGCGCGCAGGCGCCGATCGTCCCCGAAACCAAGCCGCTTGACGACCTGCTCGCCGACCTTCAACGCGAGCGCACCGAGCTTGCGATCGTCGCCGACGAGTACGGCCGGACCGCCGGCCTGGTCACGATCGAGGACATCATCGAGGAGGTCGTGGGCGAGATCTCCGACGAGACCGACCCGGCGGGCGGCGCGGTCCGCCGGCTGGCCAACGGCGACTGGTTCGTGCGCGGCCACGTCGCGGTGAGCGACCTGACCGACTACGGGCTCGAGCTGCCGGTCGATACCGACGCCTACAACTCGGTCGGCGGGTTCGTGTTCGCCGAGCTCGGCCGGCTGCCCAAGCGCGGCGACACGATCTCGGCCAACGGCTACTCGATCCGGGTGGAGTCGGTGCGCGAGAACCGAATCGAGGCCGTCCGGATCCGCCAGCGGCGGGTCGCAGCCTAGCCTTCGCCGAGGCCCCGAGGTTGGCGCTCGGTTACGAAATATTTACTTTTACGCACGGCCTCGCATCATTCGTTACATTTCCGCGCAAGGCAACGGCCGGAGCGGCTCAGGTCGCAGGACAGCCGTCCATACCGGTGGTTGAGAGGAGAGATGAAGCCGGCCCGACGTTGGGCCGGCTTCGCCATCCGTGGACCCCACGCGAAACGTTCCACCGGGGCGGGAGTCTGCCCGCCGGTTCGCAACGGCCGCTTAACGAGGAAGCCGGCCCGCTGGGGACGGGCCGGCTTCGTGCTTCTGGGGAGGAGGTGCTGCTATGAGGTACGTCGCGCCATGAAGGATGGGGCTCTGACCTGAACGGGCGCTAAATAGTTCTTCGGAACCGCATCAGTCCCGAATTCGCGCCCGGGCACCTCACTCGTAATCGAAGAACCCCCGCTGGCTCTTGCGCCCAAGCGCGCCCTCATCGACCAGGTCGACCAGCTCCTGGGGGACGTCCGCGCCGATCGCCTCGCCGATCGCCATCGACACGTCGAGGCCGATGAAATCCAGCAGCGCGAGTGGGCCCATCGGCATCCCCGCGCCCAGCGTCATGCACTGGTCGACGTCGGCGGCCGGCATCCCGGTCTCGGTCATCAGCTCAACTGCGCTGAACAGGTACGGGAACAGCAGCCGGTTGACCACGAATCCGGGCACGTCCGGGACCTCGACCGCGGTCTTGCCCAGCGCCTGACACAGCGCCCGAGCACGCTCGCGCGTGACGACGGTGGCCTCGCCCGGGAACGCCAGCTCGATCAGCTCCATCCGCGGCACCGGGTTGAACACGTGAAGCCCGACGAACCGGTCCGGGTGTCCGGTGGCGCGCGCCAGTTCCTCGATCGACAGCGACGAGGTGGTGGTCGCGAACACCGCGTCGGCGCCGGCGTGCGACGCCAACTCGGTCAACACCCGTGACTTGCTGCCGTGATGCTCGACTACCGCTTCGACCAGGAACGTGGAGCCTGCGAGCGCGTCCAGGCCGTCGACGATCTTTACCCGGTCTGGGTTTACGCCCTCGTCGGCCCACTTCGCGCACGTCTTCTCGACGTTGGCCCGCGCCCGTGCCGCCGACGCGTTCGAGCGCGCCCACAGCAGCACGTCGCCGCCGTTGCGGGCAGCGGTCAGGGCCAGGCCGCACGCGATTGCGCCCGAGCCAGCGATACCGAGTCGTTCTTGCAAGTCAGCTCCTGGTCCTTGGATTCGGTCGTCCTGGTTGGCCCCGAGTGCTCGACAACAGTACGTGACCCCAGAAGCGATACGACGTGAGTTGCCCCAGGCTCGCGGTTTCGGCCGTCCTCTGGACGGGAAACGCCTCGATATGGCGACGAGTGGGGCCTCAGCAACTGGCTCGGCGCAAGCCACGTCGGCGACCCCTTCCGGGACCAGCGGCTGGTTTGCGGCGCTGAAGCGTGCCGTCGCCGACTACAAGGCCGACAACGCCGGCGACCTGGCGGCCGCGCTGACGTATTACGGGGTGCTGTCGATCTTTCCAGCGCTGATCGCGCTGCTGTCGATCCTCGGACTGGTCGGCCAGTCGAACTCCAAGACGTTGGTCGACAGCATCACCAAGCTGCTGCCCAACAGCGCTCAGACGATCTTCACCAACGCGGTCAACGGTCTGCAGAAGAGCAGCGGGAGCGGGGTCGTGTTGGTGATCGGGATCCTGGTGGCGCTGTGGTCGGCGTCGGGCTACGTCAGCGCGTTCATGCGCACCTCGAACGCGATCTACGACGTGGAGGAGACCCGCAAGTTCATCCCGCTGTCCGCGCGGCGCCTGATCCTCACGATCGTGCTGGTCTCGATCCTCGTGATCAGCTCGGTGGCGGTGGTCACGACCGGCAGTGTCGCCCACTCGGTCGGCGACACGATCGGCGTCGGCAACTCGGCCGTTCAGGCGTGGGACATCGCCAAGTGGCCGGTGCTGCTGCTGCTGGTGTCGTTCATGATCACGCTCCTGTACTGGGCCTCGCCCAACCTCAAGCACCCGAGCCTGATGTCGGTGGCGCCCGGCGCCCTGTTCGCCGTGATCGTGTGGCTGATCGCGTCGCTGTTGTTCGCGGCGTACGTGGCCGGGTTCTCGTCCTACAACAAGACGTATGGTTCGCTGGCGGGGGTGATCGTATTTCTGATCTGGCTGTGGATCACGAACATCGCCCTGCTGATCGGCGCCGAGTTCAACTCCGAGCTGGTGCGGGTGCGCCAGCCCGTGGCCAAGGAGCCGGACTCCCCTACGGCAGCCAGCGATCCCCAGAAGGGGTGACGGTCAGCTCGTAGGTCTGGGCCCTCGCGCCCTGACCCACCAGGTACGCCACCGCGGCGGCGACGCTGGGCATGTCGGCGAGCTCCTCGCGCGGCTGGTCGCGCGTGAACTCAGAGGTCTTCGGTGACTCGATCGTCGCGTTGACGGCCAGGAGCGCGGCGTGAATGCCCTGCTCGCGCAGCTCCTGGGCGGCGGCCTGCATCAGCGCGCGGGTGGCAAACGCTCCGGCCGCCCACAGCCCCTTGCCGGGGTACGCGCGCGCCGAGGATCCACCGGTGATCTGCACCAGCGTCCCGCCGCCGGACTGCTTGAGCGCGGCAGCGCCCGCCGACACGAACGCGAACGCCTGCTCGGCGACCGCCACCGTCCAGCCTCGGAAGTCCTCCAGATCGGCCGCGGCGAGCTCGCCGCCTCCGAACGGCCCAGGTCGCGTCGGGCGAGCGGCCCCGACGGCGTTGACCACCGCGTCGAGCGAGCCGAGCTCGCTCCGGGCGGTTTCCAGCGCGCCGGCGAGTGCGACCGGATCGGATGCGTCGGCCGGCAGTGCCAGCGCGCCGCGCTGGGTGACCCGGTCGAGCGTGTCCTGGCTGCGAGCCACGGCGGCCGCCGACCAGCCGAGCTCGAGGAAGTGGTCGACGATCGCGCCGCCGAGGTTGCGGGCCCCGAGCACGACGATGGTCTGCGGCATTTCGGTCAACCCTCCTGTTCGGTGGGACGGATCAGGACCTCGTTGATCGCCACGCGCCAGGGGCGGGTGACGATGTAGGTGATCAGGTCGGAGATGTCGGTCGCGTGCATGCGCTCGACGTCCCCGAACCGCTGGCTGATCCGCTCGCGGATCTCGGGGCGGTTATGGGACGAGAGTTCGGTGGCGACCGCGCCGGGCTCCACGATCGAGATCCGCACGTGCCGGCCGGTGACCTCTTGGCGCAGCGCCTCGCTGAACGCTCCCACGCCGTGCTTGGTGAGGTTGTAGACCGCGCTTCCGCTGCGCGCCACCCGACCGGCCACCGAGCTGATGTTGACCATGTCGGCGACGTTGCGCGGGCTGTCCCGCGCCGCGTCCAGCAGATGCGGGAGCGCGGCGTGCGCGCAATACAGGAGCCCCGCCAGGTTGACGTGGAGCATCGTGTCCCATTCCTGCAGCGGCGCTCCGACCGCCGGGCCGAGCAGCATCACGCCGGCGTTGTTGACCAGCGTGTCGAGCCGGCCGAGCTCGGACACGGTCCGCTGCACCGCCTCGCGGGCCTGGCGCTCCGTCTCCGACGTCGGCCTCGAGCACGAGCGCGGTGCCGCCGGCCTCGCGGATCCGACCGGCCAGATCCTGGAGCCGGTCGACCCGCCGCGCGGCGATCGCGACCGACGCACCGTGCTGCGCCAGCGCCTCGGCGGTGGCCTCGCCGATCCCGCTGGAGGCGCCGGTCACCAGCGCGACGGTTCCGTCGAGGCGCTCGGCCATCAGGTCGAGTCCCAGCGGAAGCCGACGTCGCTCGGCGCCGGCGGCAGCGGGCTGGAGGGGAGTCCGGGAGCGGGATCGTTCTCGTGGAAGCCGACCGGCGCGAGATCGTTGGGCGTGTCGTGATGGAACAGCGCCGCCAGGTACTGGGCCTGTCCGCGGCCGGGGCCGAGCTCGAACTGACCGCCGCCGTAGGCGCCGATCCCGCGCTCGGCGCAGTAGTCGTAGGTGGCGCATAGCTTGGGCAGGCCACCGATCCGCGACGGCTTGATGTTGACCATCCGCGGTGGGAACGGCAGCGACTCGATGTCGTCGATCGAGTGGATCGGCGCGTCCCAGGTGATCCGGTCGTGCTCGGAGGCGAGCACCTCGGCGGTCTCGGGGGTGACCACGTCGGGATCCTCGATCCAGGCGTCGGGGAACGCCTCGACCACGCGGCCGTAGAGCACCGGGTCGGGCGGCTGGTCGACGACCGTCCCGCGGTACAGGCTCTTGAAGTCGACCGAATCGACGGCGCCGGTGTCCACGAGCGAGGCGATCAGCTCGGGCGTCCAAGAGCTCGTGGGATCGAGCTTGAAGCGCAGGGTCGGGTACCGATCGAGGCGACGCTGTAGCGGCTCGAGCGACGGCGGCTCGCCAAGCCGCAGCGAGACCACGAACGTCAGCGGCTTGGCCTCGCGCTGGAGCGCCTCGTGGAGCGACCGGCCGGCCTGCCTGAGCGCAAGGTCGAGCGCGGCGCTGTGAAACGTCCAGCGGCGATACAGGCGCGACACGTCCGCCTGCGGCGCCACCGGGAACAGGTCGAGCGAGTCGATCCGCTCGCAGAACTCGCCGAGCGCGTAGCGCCCGGAGAGGTCGTGCACCGCGCCGGCGTTCTGCAGCGCCTCGTGATCCTCGTTCTGGTAGACGACGTCCTCGCCGACGCCCTCGGCGCCCCCGCCGTCGAGGTGGACCAACGTCGTCCGGCGCTCGAAGCCGCTGGACACCTCGGCGCGCAGCCCCTCCAGCCGGTAGCCGTCGACCTCGAGCGGGAGGTCGGCTAGGAGGTCGAACGTGGCCACGTCTGAGAGCTTAGGGCCACACGGGCCTGGACTCAGCTGTCGCCGGCCGCCCCGGCGCGCTGGCTCTCCAGCCGCGCGACCAGCTCTTCGAGCCGCAGCTCCTCGAGCCCGTGGCTGACCGCATCGAGCTCGCCGGCGCAGTACTCCACCAGGTCGCGGCCTTCCCGGACGAGATCGAGTGTCTCGCGCAGGCCCGCGTCTCCGGAATCAAGCCGGCGAATGATCTCCTCGATCCGAGCGACCGCGGACTCGTACGTGCGCTCGTCGCTCACTCGCGCTCCGCCTCGTCCACGCGCGCGCGGACCGACCCGTCGTGGAAGCGCAGCCGCAGGTCAATCGCATCCCTGGCCGCCGCCGCCGATCCGAGCGGCTCCCCCGCCCGGTCCTGCACCAGCGCGTATCCGCGCGCAAGCGTGCGCTCGGGGTCGTGCGCCGCCAGCGCCAGCGCCAGACGCTCGAGCTCGCGACCGCGCTTGGCCGCGTCGGAGCCCCGGGCCCGCGCGGTGGTCCGGCTCAGCACCAGCATGTGCACGTCGGCCAGCTCGCGGCCCTTCTCGCACGCCCGCCGGGCGCTGGCGCGCAGCTCGCGGGTGAGCTGGTGGAGCTGGCGGCGATGGCGGTTGACGTGCTGGCGTGGGGCTCTCGACAGGTGCCCGAGCGCGCGGGCGCGCTCGACGATCGCGCGGTTGCCGTGTCGCGACAGCCGCCGCGCGCGGGCAGCAAGATCATCGCGCGCGGCAGCGCAGTCGATCGGCACCGCGGCCTCGGCGGCGTGAGTGGGAGTCGAGGCGCACACCGCGGCGACATCGTCGATCAGCGTCCGGTCGGTGTGATGGCCGACCGACGAGATCACCGGCACGCGCAGCAGCGCCACGGTCCGGCACAGGGCCTCGTCACAGAAGGCGAACAGATCGGCCAGCGAGCCTCCGCCGCGGGCGACGATCACCACCTCGACCTCCTCGATCGCCGCCAGCTCGCGCAGCGCCCAGGCGATCGCGGGCGCCGCCCGACGGTCCTGCACCGGCGCGAACGCCCACACCAACCGACCCGCCCAGCCCCGCCGGCGCAGTCCGGCCAGCACGTCGTCACGCGCCTTGCCCTGCTCGCCGGTGACGACGCCGATGGTGCGCGGCAGCAGCGGACGCGGCAGGCGTTTCTGGGGCTCGAGCAGACCGTCGGCAGCCAGCCGCCTCCGTAGCCGCTCGAGAGCGAGCAGCAGGTCACCCTCGCCGGCGATCCGCAGCTCGGACACCGCAAACGTGAACGACGGGGAGGAGGCGCTGCTCCCGGGGTAGTAGTCGCAGCCGCCGCCGACCACGATTCGCATCCCATCGCGCAGCTCGATCGCCAGCGCCTCGAAGTCGTTGCGCCACATCGAGCACGGCAGCGCGCCGGCCGCATCGCGCAGCTCGAAGTACACCCGCGCCCGGGCCAGCCGGACGCCCCAGACCTCGCCCTCGAGCTGCACCCGGGCGAATTCGCGCAGCCTCCGCTGCAGCTGCGCGGCGTAGGTGCCGACCGGATACGGACCCGGGAGCTTGCTCTCGCGAGGGCCTGCGGCGGCGGGCTGCGGGACGGTCATCGGACCGCCGACGGTAGCGGCTCGATCAGCCGGACCGGCGGAGGTTCAGGAACTGGCGCGGGAGGTCGCCCGGTACGTCGCGTCCTCCTCGAGGATCTTCGGATCAGCGGCGTGCAACCACCGGCGTCGGAAGAACTGGGGGAAGAACGGCCACGACGCGAACATCAGGATGACGCCGAGGATCAGCCCGCCGATCCCGACGAAGATCGGCGTCTGGATCCCGAGCACCGGCTTTGAGTAGTTGTTGCCGGCGGTGTTGTAGTAGCCGTAGGCCTTGATCGCCACGTAGGCCATCATCAGGCCGCCGACGACCGGGATCACGCCGGCCAGGAAGAAGTTGCGCACGCTCTTGAGCAGGTCTCGGCGGAAGTACACCGCGCACGCCAGCCCGGTGAACCCGTAGTAGAAGCAGACCGCGAAACCGAGCGCCGAGATCGTGTCGCCGAGCACGTCCTGGTTGGGGTTGAAGGCCAGCAGCGCGATCGTCCACAGGATCGACAGCCCGCCCATCAGCAGCGTCGAGAACGTCGGCGTGAAGAACCGCGGGATGGACGCGGCCGAACGCCTGGGGGATCGCGTCCCAGCGCGCCATCGACAGCGTCGTGCGCGCGGTCGGGCAGGATCGTCGTCTGCGTCGACGCCGAGGCCGAGGTGAGCACGCAGATGATCAGCAGCTTGTCCAGACCTGGAGCCCATCACGCCCTTGCCGAGCGCGTTGAGGACGTCGTCGGAGTTGTTGGACAGGAACGCCGTTCCGTGGTAGGCCTGCGCCGCGGCGCTGACCACCACGTAGATCAGCAGCAGGATCAGGGTCGAGATCACCGCGGCCTTGCCCGGCCCGCGGGTCGGATCGCGCGACTCCTCGTTGACGGCGACCCCCGAGTCCCACCCCCAGTAGATGAAGATCCCGAGCAGGATCCCGTCGACCAGCGCGCCCCAGCTGAGGTCGAACGGGTTGAACCAGGCGGCGGAGACGTGGATCGAGCCGGCCGGGTTGTTGGCGTAGACCTTGACCAGCGCGACCACCGCGAACAGCGCCAGCGTGAAGATCTCCAGGCCCAGCAGGATCGTCTGGATCCGAGCCGACAGCTCGATCCCGCGGTAGCAGATCCAGGTCATCACGGCGATCCACACGACCGCGCCGACGATCAGCCAGAAGTTGTTCGGCGCCCCGCTGGAGCTGAACAGCAGGAACGTGTAGCTGCTGGCGATCGCCGCCAGCGAGGCCATCACGATGATGTCGGCCAGGAAGATCGCCCAGCCGTTGATCCACCCGAGCTGCGGCCCGAACGAGCGCGTGACCCACGCGAACGTGGTGCCGGCGTCCGGGTCGGCCAGGTTCAGGAACCGGTAGCCGACCGACACGAACAGGATCGGGATGAACGACACGATCAGCACCGCCGGCGCGTGCACGCCGACCCCGGCGACGGCGACGATGAAGCCGAGCGTCGCCGCCAGGCTGTAGGCGGGCGCGGTCGACGCGACCGCGATCACCAGGTTCGAGATGTACCCGAGCGCGTCGGTCTTCAGGCCCTTGTTGCCAGGGGCAGTCCGATCGATGGCCTCCGCCGGCTGGTCCGTAATCAATTTTCTCTCCTCACCCGGTCAAAACGTATGCGCAGCGTCGGCGAACCTCAAGCTCGCAACGCTGCACAAACCTGCCACACCTTTATACGGAATGTCCAAGCGTCGCGCCAGTAGGGTAGGCGCGCATGAGCAACGTTCAGGTTCGCGTAGCGGTCCTCGGGGCGGGCGGCACGATCGCTCCGGCGATCGTCCGCGACCTCGCCGAGTCGCCCGAGGTGGGGTCGATGACGCTGCTCGACCTCGATGCCACGCGCGCCGAGCAGGTTGCCCGCGAGCACGGCGACGGCAAGGCGACGGCCGCGCGCGTCGACGCCCGAGCCGGCGACGAGCTGCCCGCAGCGATCGAGGGCCACGCCGTGCTCGTCAACACCGCGTCCTACCGCATCAACCTCGAGGCGATGGACGCCTGCCTGCGCGCGGGCTGCAACTACCTCGATCTCGGCGGGCTGTACCGGATGACGCTGCGCCAGCTCGAGCTCGGGACCCAGTTCGAGCGCGCCGGGCTGCTGGCGGTGCTCGGAATCGGCTCGAGCCCGGGCAAGACGAACCTGATGGCGGCGCGCGGCGTGCGCGAGCTGGGCAACGGCGCCACCAAGATCGAGTCGATCGAGGTGATGGCCGCAGGCCGCGACCCAGCGGCCCCCGACGACGGTCGCCTGCGCCCGCCCTACGCGGTGCAGACGCTGGTCGACGAGCTCACGCTTGCCCCGGTGGTACTGCGCGACACGCGGCCGGTCGAGATCGAGCCGCTGACCGACGGCGGCGCCGTGGCCTACGGCGACCCGATCGGGACGGCCGACACGATCTTCACGTTGCACTCGGAGCTGGCCACATTCGGCGACAGCTTCGGCTGCCGCGAGTGCAGCTTCCGGCTATCGCTGGCGCCCGCGCTGCTCGAGCGCCTCAAGCAGCTGGCCGACGCGTCCGCGGAGGAGATCGCCGCCGCCGCACGCGAAGCTGCATCGCCGTCAAACGAGACCGTGTCGGTGCACCTCGTGTCGGTGCGCGGCGACGACGGCCGCTCGGTCACGGTCCGGGCGATCAGCCGGCCGCACTTCGGCCTGGGCGGCTCGATCGTCTCGACCGCGACTCCAGCGGCGGCCACGGTCAGGCTGATGGCGCGCGGGTCGCTGCGCGCGACCGGGGTGCAGCCACCCGAGCGTTGCATCGAGCCCGGCGAGATGTTCTCCGAGCTGGAGCAGCGCGGCTGCAGCTTCAGCTTCGCGTGAGTCTGGCGCCGAGCTCGTGGCGCAGCAGCGCGTGATCTGACTCCACCATCATCCGGATCAGCTGCTCGAAGCTGACCTCGGGCTCCCAGCCCAGCAGCTGCCGGGCCTTGCTGGCGTCGCCGACCAGGTGCTCGACCTCGGCCGGGCGCAGCAGCGTGGGGTCGATCTCGACGTGGTCGTCGACCGGCAGACCGGCGTGGTCGAAGGCGATCTCGAGGCAGTTGCGGACCGAGTGCGCCGAGCCCGAAGCGATCACGTAGTCCTCGGGCTCGGTCCTGCTGAAGCATCATCCACATCGCTCGCACGTAGTCACCGGCGAAGCCCCAGTCGCGCTCGGCGTCGAGGTTGCCGAGCCGCAGGCGCACGTCGAGCCCGAGCTTGATCGCGGCGGCGTGCCAGGTGATCTTGCGGGTCACGAATTCCAGCCCGCGGCGAGGGGATTCGTGGTTGAACATGATCCCGCTGGTGGCGTGCAGGCCATAGGACTCGCGGTAGTTGACCGTGATGAAGTGGCCGTAGACCTTGGCCACGCCGTAGGGCGAGCGGGGGTAGAACGGCGTGCGCTCGTTCTGGGGAACCTCGAGCACCTTGCCGAACATCTCGCTCGAGGACGCCTGGTAGAAGCGCGCCTCGGGGCACACCTCGCGCATCGCCTCCAGCAACCTGGTGACCCCGATGCCCGAGAACTCCGCGGTCAGCGTCGGTTGCACCCACGAGACGGCCACGTAGGACATCGCTGCCAGGTTGTAGATCTCGTCGGGCAGCGCTGCTCGCAGCGTGTCGACCAGCGAGCGCTGATCGAGCAGGTCACCTTGGTGCAGCGTCAGCCGGTCGCGGATGTGCTCGAGCCGCTCGAACTTCTCGGTCGAGGAGCGGCGAACCATCCCGTGGACCTCATAACCCTGATCGAGCAGGAACTCCGCCAGGTAGGACCCGTCCTGACCGGTGATCCCGGTGATCAGCGCGCGGCGGACGCTCACGCCGCCTCCCCGGCGGCGCCCAGCATCGCGGCCGCCTCGGCCATGTAGCCGAACACCTGGGCGGTGCCGAGCGCGTTCCAGGGGTCGACCAGCAGGCAGTCGTCGGACGCTCCGCTGATGATCTCGCGCACGGTGTCGGGACTCTCGAACTCCGAATGGTTGGTCGCGATGATCACCACGTCCGCATCCGCGACGGCGTCGGCCAGCGGCTGAGTCGGGGTCCGCGCCCTGGGGTCGCAGACCGCCACGTCGGCGAGCTCGCGCTCGAGCAGTCGGATCAGCTTCGGCGACAGCGAGTCGCGCTCGTCGTCGGTGTCACGCTTGAACGTCAGCCCCAGCACCGCGACCTTGCGCGACGACAGGCTGCCCAGCCGCCGCTTGATGCCCTCGATCAAGAACAGCGGCACGGCCTCGTGGACACGAGACACCGCCAGCAGCATCCCGGGCGCGTTGGAACGCTCCTCGGAGAACACGAAGTCCTTACGCAGGCAGGTGCCGGCGGTCAACCCGGGCATTGCGATCCCGCCGCGCGGATAGTCGTGGTTGATCAGGTCGATCACCTCGAACACGTTCGCGTCATAGCGCTCGCAGTCCATCATCAGCAAGTTGGGCAGCGCGAACGTCGCGTAGCGCAGGATGTTGGTCCAGATCTTGGCCAGCTCGGCCTGGACCGGCGTGGTCTTGACGATCGGCGCGCCGAACACCGAGAACGTGCTCGCGGCGCGCTCGGTCGAGGCGTCGCCGACGCCGCCGATGATGCAGGGCAGCGTCGAGATCTCCTCCAGGAAGCGCCCCGCGGCGATCCGCTCGGGCGCGTGGGCCACGAACACGTCCTCGCCGACCTTCAGCCCACGGCGCTTCTCGAGGTAGCCGGCGACGAACTCGGTCGTTCCCGGCGCGATCGTCGAGCGAAGGATGAGCGCGTGTCCGGGGCGCAGCAGCGGCAGCAGGTCGTCGACGGCCGCGCGTACCTGCCGCAGGTCGCTTTCGAAGTGGAAGAACGAGGGGGTGCCGATCGTGATCACGATGTCGTCGGCGGCGGCCGCGTCGGCGGCGCGCTCGGCGAGCTCGAGACGGCCCGTCGCGGACACCCGGTCGAGCAGCTCCTGGGTGCCGGCCTCGCTCCAGGGCATCCGGCCGGCGCGGATCGAATCGAGCACCGCGCGGTCGTGGTCGACGCCCAGCACGCGCATCCCGCGATCGGCGAACGACAGAGCAAGCGGCAGCCCGACCCGGCCCAGGCCGATCACCGAGATGGATCGCTCGTAGGACATCTGCAGCGTTAAACGTACTTGCGGTCAGGTCGGATCTTCATTGAGGCCCAAACGCGAGCGCCGGCGGCCGGCGGCGGTCGGTTCCGGGGAGCAGGCTAGTGGTCGCCGGCGTCGGCGGTGACGCTGGGCATCGGCTCCAGTCCCGGCTCGGCCGGGTGCCCGCGGACCTCGCCCACGAACGCCAGCCGATCCAGCCGAGCGATCTCGCGCTCGCCCTCGAGCCTCGCCGGATGCCCTACGGGGAGCCCGCGGATCAGAGCGCGAATCCGCTCTCGCAGCTGCAGGGCGAAGTGCGGTGTCGACGCGCCCATGAGCTGCCGGACGTCATCGATCGTGACCTCGTGGTCGGCCTTCAGGCGTTCTGGGTTCTCGGCTTGGCTCATTTCTGGGGCACGGCCTCGAGAAGGTTATCCATCTGGGCCTGAACCCCGACCGATACGGCCGGCACGTCTCCGATCACCCAGCCGTGGTTGTACACGGCCACGGTCGGCCCCTCCTGGGTGTAGCCCGGGGTGGCGTAGTCGAGGAAGAAGTTCAGCACCGAGCTCGGCAACGCGTCGGGTTTGTCGAGCAGCAGCACCGGCCCGTAGCTACCGCTGGCCGACAGCGGCGCCGCCGCGGCCGCGTCGAGCGTCCGCTTGGAGTTGAGCAGCACGTAACCGTGCCCAGGGCTGCGCATCGCCCAACCGAAGCTGCCCGGGATGTGGGCACAAGGCTGGTTGGCCGGGCACGGGGGGTCGCGGAAGGTGCTGAACGCCACGGAGTTCGCCGCCGGGTCCGATGCGCCCACGCGCTTGACCTTGCCGTACTTGCCCAGCTGCTTGACCACGTCGTCGGACACGACGCTGGTGGGGCCGAGCACGTAGATGTTCGGCTTGGAGTGCTCCTGGAGGGCCTGCTTGGTGGCCTGGGGGATGTCCGAGTGCGACACGAACAGGATCGGATCGCCGCTCTCGGCGGCCCAGCCCGCAGCGGGCATCGCGTAGGCGGAGTCGTCGTCACTGGCCGATGCGATCACGACGTCGCTCGAGGGCTTGCCGGCGGCGACACTCACGTAGTGGTCGACCGCCGCGGCGAGTTTGTAGGGGTCGCTGCCCGGGATCGCGGCGGTCTTGGCGCCCTTGATCGGCGGGACGTCGCCGACCCGGATCACCTGCGTACCGCCGATCGCGCGGGCTCCCGTGGGCGCCAGCGTGGTCAGCGCGTCGTAGGTCGCCGACGGAAGCGACGACTTGCCGGACAGGAGCACGGGAGCCTTGATCGGCGCCGACATCAGCACCGCGGAGGCGAGTGCTCCCTGCCAGTCGTCGGTGGGCGCGACCGTGACCGCGGTGGGGTGCGTGCCGGCCGCCGCCGCCGGATACACCGCCTGCGCCACTCCGGCCGCGTCGGCGATCGGGTCGCCGCCCGCGACCCGGGTGGTGTTCTTCGTGGCGATCACCGGGATGCCCAGTTGCTGGGCCGCCTTTGGGGTGCCGGCGGTCGGGACGGTAACGGTCCTGATGCCCGTGACACCGCCGCCGCCGCCCCCGCCACCGCAGGCGGCCAGCGTCAGACAGGCCCCGAGCAGAGCGAGCAACGGAATCCTTCGCATCGCCGCGCTGACGTTAGCGATCCCAGCACTCGGGGGTGCAGGCTGCGCATTTTCTCGGCCAGACATTGCACCAAGCACTAACTCCTGCAAAGCGCAGGAAAGCAGGAATCGGTGCACCACGTCGCCGTAAGTCTGTGTATATTCCCGCCACGCCGAATCCGCGAACGAACTTGAGTCGCGGAACGGGGGACCCAGTAATTGGGGCTAATCTCGCGGTAATCCGCAGGAGGCGCAGGCTCCCTTAGCGCCAGCCCGTCAGCTAACCCCGTAGGCCTACGAGAGAGAAAAGGACCTTGCGGGTTAACAAGCTGATTCTTCCTGCCGTTTCCGCGCTCGCGCTTGCAGCGGCGCCCAGCGCGCTGGCCGCCAGCGGATCCTCGGTGCCGGGCACCGCGGCCACGGGCGGAACCGGGATTGGCGCGCCGCCGGCCGCGCCGAGCACCTCCAGCAAGCCGACCGTCGCCGGTTGGACGGGCAAGATCGTCAACGGCGTGGCCTACGCGCCGTCGTACGCCCCGCTCCGAGTGCAGAAGGCGATCTGGGCTGGCAACAAGATCCGCCACAAGCCCTACATCTGGGGTGGCGGTCACGCCGCGTTCGCGGCCGCCGGCTACGACTGCTCTGGCTCGGTGTCATACGTGCTGCACGCCGCCGGGCTGCTGAAGACGCCGTTTGACTCCAGCGACTTCATGGGCTGGGGCAAGAGCGGCCTCGGCCAGTGGATCACGGTGTACACGAACCCCAGCCACGCGTTCGTCGAGATCGCGGGGATCCGGCTCGACACCTCGGCCGAGGGCGACCCCCACCCGTCCAAGGGCTCGGGGCCGCGGTGGCGTCCGGTCATGAGCTCGACCGGCGGCTTCGAGGCCAGGCACCCCTCCGGATACTGATCGGCCACTAACCGGTCTCCACGGTCCCAGAGCTCGGACGGGCGACGGGGTCTCGTCTGGCCGCGGCCGGCTGGGACGTGATCGCGGGAGTGCGACAGGCTCAGGACGGCGACGCGGATGGAGCCCGCCCCGTGGGGTATCCGGGTCTGTTGATCGAGCCCGCGCTCCCAGCGCATGGCCGCGCCCGGGGCGATGCCGAAAGCGCGCGGCGTTTCAGGGAACCCACTGGGCCCTTTGCATCGCTACGCTTGGAGTGCTCGTCCAGACACCCGCCAAGGAGGATGCGATGCCGGGCCTTTCCGGACGCATGTCGACCGTCATCAAAGCGAAGATCTCAAAGCTCCTCGACCGCGCCGAGGATCCCGGCGAGACGCTCGAGTACAGCTACCAGAAGCAGATCGAGCTGCTGCAGAACGTCAAGAAGGGGATCGCCGACGTCGTCACCTCGAAGAAGCGCCTGCAGCTGCAGAAGCAGAAGCTGCAGGATCAGGTGGTGAAGCTCGACACCCAGGCCCGCCAGGCGCTGGCCGCCGGCAACGAGGAGCTCGCCCGGACCGCGCTCGAGCGTAAGAACGTCGCCCAGACCGAGCTGCAGTCGCTCGACGCGCAGGTCGAGCAGCTCGAGCAGCAGCAGGAGCAGATGGCGGACTCCGAGAAGAAGCTGCGCGCGAAGATCGAGCAGTTCCGCTCCAAGAAGGAGGTCATCAAGGCCCAGTACTCGGCGGCCGAGGCCCAGGTGCGGATCTCCGAGGCCGCGACCGGCGTCGGTGAGGAGATGGCGGACGTCGGCCTGGCGATGCAGCGGGCGCTCGACAAGACCGAGAACATGAGAGCGCGGGCGGATGCGGTCCAGGAGCTCGAGGCGGCGGGCACGTTCGAGGACCTCACCGCGCTTGGCCCGGCCGAGGACGACATCGACCGTCAGCTCAAGGAGCTCTCCAGCACGAGCGAGGTCGACGACGAGCTGGCCAAGATGAAGGCCGAGCTCGGCAGCGGCTCCTCCAGCCCGGCGGGGCAGCTCGGCGCCGGCGACGGCTCGGCCGCCACGCAGACTGACTCGGCGGCGCCGAGCCAGGGACAGCAGCCGTGATCGTCCGGATCGCGACGGAGGGCCAGTACGAGCTCTCCGACGACGACACCGCCGAGCTGAACGAGCTCGACAACAAGGCGGTGGCGGCGTGCGACGGGGCAGACGACGCGCAGTTCCACGCCGCGTTCACTCAGCTGCTCGACTACGTCCGCAGCAAGGGCACCCCGGTCCCCGAGGATCAGCTGGGGCCATCCGATGTGATCATCCCGCCGCCGGACGTGTCGCTCGAGGAGGCTCGGGCGGAGTTCAGCGGCGAGGGCCTGATCCCGGGCTGACCCCGGGGCCGGACCGCGCGGGTCGGCTAAATCGGGATTCCCCACAGCGGGAACCAGCGCTCGAGCTCCTGCTCGATCGGCAGCTCTGAGCCGATCTGCGCCTTGAGCACCAGCTCACGCTCGCTGTCGCGCTGCTGCTCGCCGCCGGCGGGGACGAACGGGTAGAAGGCGCCCCGCTTGTAGTTGTAGATCCAGTACATGGGGCGCTTGTTGGAGTCCTGGAACGCGAACACCGCGCACAGCGTGCGGTCGCCGTAGCCGCCTGCCTCGAGCGCGCTCGAGACCGCGTTGATCCCGACGACCAGGTCGTCGAACGACTGCCCCTTGAGCACCAGCCAGCGAAAGCCGTAGCTGTCGTCTGAGCTTTCGACCGTGGTGCCGCTGTCGTCCGCGGTACCGCGCACGACCTCCTCCATCTCGCGGACGATCCCTTCGAAGTCCGCCGTCGACAGGGGCTGGAACACAATCGCCGCGCTGCCCGCCGTCGTGAGGTTCAGCGAGGTCTCCATCGTCACGTAAGCGGTGCTCATCGCGAACAGGCGGTCCGGAGCTGGCTGATCCAGCTTGCGCTTGCCGAACAGGACGTCGAGGAACCCCATGACCATCGATTCTGGCGGATGCGCCTGATCGGCGCGGTGCAGCCGCGGTCGCCCCGCCCGGAAAACGTGGCGCGGGGCGAAGTTACCGCGCCCTCGGCCACAAAACCCGCGCTATACGCGGATTACGTGACCCGCGATGCACGGATCGCGCCGTGGGCTACGAAATCCGGGCGCGTGGCGGTCCGCGAGCGAGGGGCGAGCCTCGAGCTCGCTGCTACCCGGCGGTGCCCTGCAGCTGAGCCTCGAGCCGCTGCAGCGCCGCAATCCGCTTTTCGAGCGGCGGGTGCGTGGAGAACAGGCTGGCCACCGACTCCTTCGCCTTGGGCGGGAAGATGTAGAACGCGGCCAGCTCGTTGCTGGCGACCCGCAGGTCGCGCTGGGGGATCATGCTCATCCCGCCCTCGATCTTGACCAGCGCCTGGATCAGCGCGCTCGGGCGCCCGGTGATGATCGCCGAGCCGCGGTCGGCGGCGAATTCGCGGTAGCGCGACAGCGCCTGCAGCAGCAGCCACGAGACCACGTAGACAACCGCCGAGACCAGGATCACGACGATGAACGCCGGCCCGCTGTTCTGATCGCGGTTGTCGAACGCGCCGCCGAACCAGAAACCCATCTGCACGATGAACGCGGCGATCGAGGCGAAGAAGCTCGCGATCGTCATCACCAGCACGTCGCGGTTCTGGACGTGGGTGAGCTCGTGGGCGAGCACGCCGTCGAGCTCGGCGTCGTTCAGGAGGTCGAGGATGCCGGTGGTCGCGCAAACGGTTGCGGTCTTCGGCGAGCGACCGATCGCGAACGCGTTGGGCATCCGCTGGTTCGCGATCGCCACCCGCGGCTTAGGCATGTTCGCTTGGATGCAGAGGCGCTCGACGGCGCCGTGCAGCCTAGGAGCATCCTGCGGGCTGACCTCGCGCGCTCCCATCGAGAGCAGCGCGATCTTGTCCGACGTGAAGTACTGGATCAGGAAGATCCCGCCGGCGATCACCGCGATCGTGATCGCGCCGGCGCCGGAGGCAATCAGCACGGCCACGAGGACCGCGTAGATCAATCCGAGCAGGAACAGGGTCAGCACCATCCGGGCCTGCAGCCCGGAGTCACGACCAAATGATGTATTGCGCGCCATGACATCTATGTTGGCAGACGAGATAAGGAAACCGTCAAGGATTCCGAGGAGATGCGATAGAGACCTTTCAGTCAGCGTTCGCGGCCGGAAACCTGCATGAAGCTGCCCTTAACGGGTAGCTCCTGATCAGGGAAATGGCACGGTGCGGATGATTCTCTCTGAGGGCGCAGCGGGCGAGCTGGCACAGCGACGCCGTACGCCGCTGGGCGGCCTGTCCGAGCGTCTGGCCGCCAGAGCCCACACGTTCCGCGCATATCTGGCGGGTCTGGGGACGACCGGATGCCTGTTGGCGTGCGCCGGGCTCCTGTTCCTGATCGCGAGCGCGATCGTCTCGTTCACCGGCTGGCCCAAGGTCGGCGCCCCCTCGTCTCCGGTGGCGGTGACCGTGTCCGGCGACGGTGGCGGCGGCGGAACATCTGCAACCGGTCGGGCGCTCGGGGCGAGCGTGCGCGCCACTGGCTCGGCAGGTGCGGCCCATCGGTCGAGCGCTGCCGCAGCGCGGGTGGCTCGCGGCCGGTTTGGCGCGGGGACCGGCGGTTCCGGCCGCTCGGGCACGGGCGCGCGCCGCGGCGGAGGATTCGGCGCCGGCGCGACCCAGGGCGAACCGATCTCGCGTCTCGGCTCCCGTCCGGGCGCCTCGGGCGGCAGCGGCGCTGGAACCGCGGCCGGTTCGGGTCGCGGCGGCGGAGCGCCGGGCAAGATCAGCGGCAGCATCGGGAAGTCCGCCGGCGGTGCGGTCTCCGGCACCGGCTCGGCGCTCGGCTCGACGGTGTCCGGGACCGGTTCCAAGCTCGGCTCGACCGTGTCCGGGACCGGCTCCAAGCTCGGCTCGACGGTGTCCGGGACCGGCTCCAAGCTCGGCTCGACCGTGGCGGGCACGACCACCGGGGCATCCAACACCGTCTCGCAGGTCAGCTCCGGGGTCTCGGGAGTGGTCAAGCGCGTCGGCCAGGGCACCCCGGTTGGGGGCGTCACCAACGCGGCTAGCGGCACCGTCGACAATGCCGGCCAGACCGCGGCTGGAGCGGTCAACAACGCCGGCCAGTCGGCGGGTTCGACCGTCACCGGCGCCACTCACGCGCTCGGCGGAACCGTCGGCGGCGCCAGTGAGGCCGCGGGCGGAACCGCGTCCGGGGTCGGACAGGCGGTCGGCGGCCTGCTCGGCGGCAAGCCCGGCTAGGCCTGAGCCCGGCTGCATGTCTCGTCTGAGGCCGTCGAGGGCCCCCGCGGCCCGTCGAGGCCCCCACGGCACGTCGAGGCCCGCACGCGGCCCGCTCGACACCTGCTTAACGCCCCAGTCGAGCCCTTCCGAACCCACCGTGGGACGTTAGTCATCCTCCTACGTGGCGAACGTCCCACGGTCGCGGCGAACCACGTCGAACGGGACGTTAAGCACCTAGGTCCTGGGCCCGCAGCGACCGCTCGAGGAACCGCACGCTGACCGCCTGAAGCTCCTCGTCGTGCTGCACCGACCGATGGTGCCCGCCGGGAACGGCGATCAGCCGGCTGTCGGGGTTCACCAACCGCGACGCGAGCTCCCGCGAGTGCTCGATCGGCACGGTCTCATCGCCCTCGGCGTGCAGCAGCAGCACCGGGACCTCGAGCGCGACGACCGCGTCGTCCACTTCAACTGACCCCAGCAACCCGGCGAGCGCGTCGGCGTCGGCGTCGAATGAGAGCGTCCCGTCGAGCACGCCGCGGCGCAGGCCCCCGGTGCTCGCCGGGCAGATCGCGACCACCGCCTGCGCGCTCGAAGGCCCGGCGGCCAGCAGCGCGAAGCACCCACCCATGCTCGACCCCCGAAGCGCCACCGGCGCCCCGTCCCCGCCGATCCGCGAACGCAGCAGCTGCGCCATCGCGACCACGTCGTAGATCGCGCGGCCGTCCATCGGACCGTCGCTGGCGCCGTGACCGCGCTGGTCGAACGCGAGCGCTGCGAACCCGGCCGCAACCAGGACGCGGGCGTAGTCGTGGTGGCTCTCCTTGCACGAGCCGGCGCCGTGCAGGATCACCACCCCGCCTCGAGGACCGGAGTCACCCGAAGGCAGCCACAGCGAGTACGCCAGCCCGTCGGCGACCGCGACTTCGGCAGGCGCCACCGGGTTAATCGTCCGCGAACGAGCCATCGCGCGATCATGTCAGCCCGCGAGCTCGCCCGCGCGCGTGCCATGATCGCGCGCGATGACCCTCACCGCCTCAGGCCTTTCGCACGTGTACCCCGCGGGCACGCGCGTCAACGAACGGGGCCACCTGGAGGTCGGAGGGTGCGACACGATCGAGCTCGCGCGCGAGTTCGGGACGCCGGTGTTCGTGGTCGCCGAGCAGGACCTGCGGGCGCGAGCCCGGGGCTTCATCGACGCGGTTGCGGCCCGCCATCGGGACTTCGACGTGCTGTTCGCCTCCAAGGCTTTCCCGTGCACCGGCGTCTATCGCGTGCTCGCCGAGGAAGGGCTGGCCTGCGACGTCGCCTCCGGCGGCGAGCTGTACCTGGCGCTTCGGGCCGGGTTCGACCCCGCGCGGATCTACCTGCATGGCAACGCGAAGTCCGACGCCGAACTCAACCAGGCGCTCGGGACGGGGGTCGGGCACATCGTGCTCGACTCACTCGACGAACTCGACCGGCTCGAGCGGATCGCGACCGTACGCGGGCAACGCCAGGAGGTGCTGATCCGGGTCACCCCGGACGTCTCCGGCGACACCCATCAGGCGATCTCCACCGGACAGGCCGACTCGAAGTTCGGACTGTCCCCCGAGCGGGCACGCGAGGCGATCGCCAGGCTCACCGCGGGCGGCACCGGGCAGCTCGACCTCGTCGGCTTGCACTTCCACATCGGCTCGCAGCTGTTCGAGCTCGAGCCATTCCGTGCGGCCGTTCGGGCGATCGCGCAGCTCGGCGACTTCCCGGTCTACAACTTCGGAGGTGGCCTCGGGGTCGCCTACACCGCGGCTCAGCACCCGCCGGCGGTCGAGGACTACGTCGAAACGATCATCTCCACCGCGCACGAGCTGCTCGGCCCGGACAAGCGGCTGCTGTTTGAGCCGGGGCGCACGCTCGTGGCCAACTCGACCGTCACCCTCTACACGGTCGAGTCGGTCAAGCGCAACGTGTCGACCTGGGTGGCAGTCGACGGCGGCATGTCCGATAACCTGCGACCGATGCTCTATGGCGCCCAGTACGAGGCGCTTATCGCCCAGCGCCCGACCGCTGCCGGCACCGAGCGCTGCAAGCTGGCGGGCAAACATTGTGAGTCCGGCGACGTGATCGCCCGTGACGTCGCGCTGCCCGACCCCGCCCCCGGCGATGTGATCGCAACCCCGGTCACCGGCGCGTACGGGTTCTCGCTGGCCAATAACTACAACGGCGTCCCCAGAGCACCGGTGATCTTCTGCGCGGAGGGGACAGTCCGCGTGGTGGTTCGCCGCGAGACCTACGAGGACCTGGCGGCGCGTGACGTCGACTGAACACAGCTTCCGGATCGGGTTGCTGGGCCACGGGACCGTGGGCAGCGCGTTCGCCAAGGCGCTGCCGGCGCATGCCGACCGGATCGCGCGGGTCACCGGCCTGCGTCCCGAGCTGTCGGGCGTGATGACCCGCAGCCGCGGCTCGTTTGACGAGCTGCTGGAGAACTCGGACCTGATCGTCGAGCTGATCGGCGGTATCGAACCGGCGCGCGAGTACCTGTTGCGCGCGATGCGCAGCGGCCGCCACGTGGTCACGGCCAACAAGCAGCTGCTGTCCCAGCATGGCGAGGAGTTGTGGGAGACCGCCCGGGCCGAGGGCGTCCAGCTGCGCTTTGAGGGGGCGGTGGCGGGGGTCGTGCCGGTGATCCGGGTGCTCCAGGAGTCGCTGTCGGGAGCCACGATCGACCGCGTCCACGGGATCGTCAACGGCACTACGAACTTCATCCTCAGCGAGATGGCCCGGTCCGGGATGACCTACGAGCAGGCCCTGGCCGAGGCCCAGCGGCTCGGTTATGCCGAAGCCGACCCATCCGAGGACGTCGACGGGCGTGACGCCGCGGCGAAGATGGCGATCATCGCGCGGCTGGCGTTCGACACCCCGGTTCACCTCGATCAGGTCCGCTACGAGGGGATCGAGCAGATCCAGCCCGACGACCTCGAGTACGCCCGCGACCTCGGGCTCGAGCTCAAGCTGGTCGGGACCGCGGAGCGGATCGACGGTGGCCTGTCGGTCCGGGTGCACCCGATCTTTTTGTATCCGGGGCATCCGCTGGCATCGGTAGGCGGTCCGTTCAACGCGGTCACGGTCGAGTCCGAGGAGATCACCGAGATCACGATGTCGGGTCCCGGAGCCGGCGGCCCGCAGACGGCCAGTGCGGTCCTCGGCGACGTCGTCAGCGCGATGATCCCGCCGGCCTCGACTCCCGCTACGCAGACGGTGCTCGAGATCGTCCAGGACGTGGTCTCGGCGTTCTACCTGCACCTCGAGGTCGCCGACGAGCCCGGGGTGCTGGCGCAGGTCGCGCAGGTGCTCGCGCTCCAGGGCGTGTCGGTGAAGTCCGTGGTGCAGAAGGGCCTCGGCAACCAAGCCCGGCTCGTGATGGTCGCCCACCCGGTGCTCGAATCGCGCTTCGAAGCGGCGATGGAGCTGATCGCCGCGCTCGACGTGATGCGCGCTCCCCCGCGCGCGATCAGGGTGCTCGAAGAGCAGTTCGGATAGGGTCGGCGCCGTGCGAGCGATGCAGATCACCGAGCTCAGCGGGCCATCGGGTGCCCTCAAGCTCGCCGACGTGCCCGAGCCCGAGGCGTCGCACGCGATGACGCCCGGGACCGGTGTGGTCGTCGACGTTCAGGCCGCCGGGGTGTCGTTCCCGGAGCTGCTGCAGACCCGCGGCGAGTATCAGATCAAGCCCGATCTCCCGTTCGTCCCCGGCAGCGAGGTTGGCGGGATCGTCCGCTCGGCGCCCGAGGCAGCAGCGGTATCGCCCGGCGACCGGGTGGCCGCGTTCTGCATGCTCGGCGGCTTCGCCGAGGTCGCGATCGCGCCCGAGTTCTTCTGCTTCACGCTGCCCGACGAGCTGAGCTTCGCCCAGGGCGCCGCGCTGGTCCTCAACTACCACACCGCCTACTTCGCACTCGTGCTCCGCGGCCGGCTCAAGCAAGGGGAGACGGTGCTCGTGCACGGCGCCGCGGGCGGCGTCGGCACCGCCGTGCTGCAAGTGGCCAAAGGGCTCGGTGCCGAGACGATCGGCGTCGTCTCGACCGACGAGAAGGAGCGCGTCGCGCGCGAGGCGGGCGCCGACGAGGTGGTCCGCACGGACGGGCCGTGGAAGGACCAGGCGAAGGCGCTCTCGGGCGGCGGCGTCGACATCGTGGTCGACCCGGTGGGCGGCGAGCGCTTCACCGACAGCCTGAGATCGTTGCGCGAGGGCGGCCGGGCGATCGTGGTCGGGTTCACCGCCGGCTCGATCCCCGAGGTCAAGGTCAACCGGCTGCTGCTGAACAACATCGAGGTCGTCGGAGCCGGCTGGGGATCGGGCGTGATCGGCAAGCCGGCCGTCACCGACGAGATCGCCGGCGGGATCGACAAGCTGATCGAGCGGGGGGCGGTGCGTCCGATCATCGGTGCCGCGTTCCCACTCGAGCGCGCCGGCGAGGCACTCGAGCTGATCGAGGGGCGCGGGGCGACCGGCAAGGTCGTACTCGAGCTCGACTAACCACCGCCGCCGCCGCAATGCCCGGAATCATCGAGCGCTACCGCGACCGGCTTCCATTCGCCCCCGAGGACCCGATCGTGTCGCTCGGGGAGGGAGCAACCCCGCTCGTGCTCGCGCCGCGGCTGTCCGAGCGCGCCGGGGCCGAGGTGTGGCTGAAGCTCGAGGGCGCCAACCCGACCGGCTCGTTCAAGGATCGCGGGATGACCTGCGCGGTCTCGGCGGCGGTGCGGGAGGGCGCCCAGGCGGTGGTCTGCGCGTCCACCGGGAACACGGCGGCGTCGGCGGCGGCGTACGCGGCGCGTGCGGGATTGCGAGGCGCGGTGATCGTCCCGGCGGGCAAGATCGCCACCGGCAAGCTCGCCCAGGCGCTGATGCACGGCGCCCGCGTGATCGCGCTGCGCGGCAACTTCGACGACGCCCTGCGGCTGGTCCGGGAGCTAGCCCGTCGGCATCCGGTCGCGCTGGTCAACTCCGTCAACGACTTCCGGATCGAGGGGCAGAAGACCGCCGCGTTCGAGCTGTTGGATGCGCTCGACGGGGAGCTCGATGCGCTCTGCATCCCGGTGGGAAACGCCGGCAACATCACCGCGTACTGGAAGGGTTTCACGGAATCGGTCCCACCCGCCCAGCGCCCCCGGATGTTCGGCTTCCAGGCCGCCGGCGCGGCCCCGCTCGTCCATGGCGCTCCGGTAGAGCAGCCCGAGACGATCGCCAGCGCGATCCGGATCGGCAATCCAGCTCGGTGGGAGCAGGCGATGGGCGCGATGACCTCCTCCGGCGGCGCGGTCGCCGCGGTCACCGACGACCAGATCCTCGACGCTTACCGGTTCCTGGCCTCGAGCGAGGGCGTGTTCTGTGAGCCGGCGTCGGCGGCGAGCGTGGCCGGGTTGCTCGTCCATGGCGCCCGCGACGCCGACCGGGTGGTGTGCGTGCTCACCGGCCATGGGCTCAAGGACCCGCAGACCGCGCTCGAGCGTGCCGGGGCAGTCGTGCCCTGCGACCCCGACCTGGGCGCGATCGAGCGGGCGGTTCTGGGGTGACCGGAGCGGCGCTAGGCCGCCGGCGCGTGGTCCGCGTCCCGGCGTCCTCGGCCAACCTCGGTCCCGGGTTTGACGTCCTGGCCGCTGCGCTCGCTCCGGCGCTCGAGCTCGAGGTGTCCGAGACCGGGTCGTTCGCCGTCGACACGTCGCTTGAAGTCCCGCGAGATCGCAGCAACCTGGTTGTGCGGGCGTTCGAGCAGCTACACCCGGCCGACACGTTGCAGTTCCGGATCGAGTCCGAGATCCCGCTGTCGGGCGGTCTGGGGTCGAGCGCGGCGGCGATCGTCGCGGGGCTGATGGCCGCCGACCACATGTTCGAGCTCGACGCCGACGTGCTCGCGCTGGCGATCGGGATCGAGGGTCACCCCGACAACGTGGCGGCGGCGATCGAGGGCGGGTTCGTGATCTGCGACGGCGCCAGCGTCCACCGGATCGACCCGCCGATGGGGCTCGAGGCGGTGTTGGTCGTGCCCCACGAGCCGGTTGTCACCTCGCAGGCCCGGGCACCGCTCCCGTCGACGGTGCCGATGACTGATGCCGCGTTCAACGTGGCTCGCGCGTCGACGCTGGTGCTCGGGCTGGCCACCTCGGACTGGGATCTGATCGCCGCGGGGCTAGAGGACCGGCTGCACCAGCCCTACCGTGCCCGCCTGTATCCGCGCTCGGCCGAGCTGCTGGAGCAGGCCACCACCCTGGGCGCGCTCGGGGCGACGATCTCGGGCGCGGGTCCGACCGTGCTGGTGTGGTCGCACTACGAGCAGACCGGCCGCCTGATAGACGCGCTCCGGGACCGCACGGAAGGGTGGGCCGACGTGTTGCGGGCGCCGTTTGAGACCCAGGGCGCCGACGTCCGGGCCCTGTAGGCCTCAGGCGCTGGCGCGCGCCGGCCGGGTGCCACCGCCGATCGCAGCCAGCCGCCGCCGAGCGTCCTCGAGCCCGAGCCGCCGCAACATCTCCTCGCCGACATCCAGATAGTCGACTGCCAGATCCGGGCGATAGTCGAGGATCGACACCGCCCGCTCGGCGGACTCGGCGTAGGCGATCGACGACCGGATCGTCGTCTGGAACAGCTGTTCGGGGAAGTGCTCTTGCAGCGACTGAAACGCCTCGCGCGAGTGGCGGGTGCGCATGTCGGCGATGTTCAGCACCACGCCGAGCCAGCGGAGGCCGGGGTTGAGGCTGTCGCGGGCGAGTTCGATGACCTCGAGCGCCTGCTCGACACCCTGCAGCGCGAAGTACTGTGCCTCGGCCGACAGCAGCGCGTAGTCGGAGGCCACGAGCGCGTTGGCGGTCAGCAGCCCCAGCGCGGGCGGGCAGTCGATCAGGATCAGGTCGTAGTCGCCCCGGACTTCGTCCAACGCCTTGCGCAGGGTCAGCTCGCGGCCCATCTTGCCGCCGAGCATCAGCTCGGCCTCGGCGAGGCTGATGTTCGCCGGGATGATCCCGTCGTGAATCGCATGCCGGGCGGTGGCGCGTCCGGCGAGCATGTCGCCGACCGTCGGCGACGCCTCGGGGTCGACGTCCAGGTAGTCCGACAGGTTGGCCTGCGGGTCGAGGTCGACGGCCAGCACACGCAGGTCCAAGCGCCGGAACACGTCGGTCAGGGTCCGCACCGCCGTCGTCTTGCCGGTGCCGCCCTTCTGCGACAGGACTGCGATCGTCGAGGCCATGCGCGCTGACTATAAGGCCCTCACGCGCCCCGGAGCCACGGCCACGCGGACCGCCCGGCGATCGCCGCGCCGAGCGTCCCGCGGCCGGGTGAACGACCGCGGGCGAGCACGACTCGGGCGCTTAGATTGCCGCGGTGCCGGATTCCCGGTCGCCGCTGTGGCTGTAGCGCATCCCCGAGATCGCGGGGATGTCCACGAAGTGGAGGTGGTGGCGGCCGATCACGACTTCGTCACCGTCCGCCAGCGTGCTCCACTCGACGCGCTCTCCGTTGACGAACACGCCGTTGAGGCTGCGGTCGTCGAGCACCCGTAAGCCGTCTGGCTGGCGCACGATCAGCGCGTGGCGCCGGGACACCGTCGGGTCGTCGAACCGGATGTCAGCAGCCAGGCTGCGGCCAATCCGGGTCCATTCGCGCTGGAGCGCGAACCCGACGACGCTGTCGTCATTGCGATAGCAGAGGTACTGACCGGGCTCGATCAGGCTCTCCCGGAGCTCGTCCAGCCAGGCCTGGTCGTCGACGTCGGGGGCCATTTCGACGACGCTGGTCTGGGCGGTTGTGAACAGCGAAGCCCGAACGAATTCGGTTCCGCCGCAATTCGGGCAGGTGGGCAATTCGTCCACCGCATCGAGCGAGACGGGGTAATCACAGTCCGTGCATCGAAACGTTCCGGTCCCCGCAACGTTGCCCGACATCCAAGCTTTCATTGGGGCACATCTCCTTGTTACGGGCTGCATACTGCCAGGCTGGCCAACCCAGCCAGGCCATCATATCCCTTGCGTCAAAGCGCCGGTAAAGATTGTGTTCACACGAGGAGCCTTTTTTGATAGTGGGCGGGAGCCCCTCGGCGAGTCCCTCAGCAGGATCCTGCTACCCGCCGCCGAAGTTCGGAATCATGACTACAAACGTGCGCGAGACGCAGGACCTGGAACTCGCCCTGCTGCGGCGCGGAGTCGACGAGCGGGTCGCGGAATCCGAGCGCTGCGGGCGCTGTCGCCGTACGCCGTTGGTCGGCGAGAGCATCTACTTCTACGAGGGCGGAACGATGCTGTGCGAGCTGTGTCGCGAGCGTGAGCACCAGCCGCCGTTGAGCAAAGGGCTCAAGCACGGGCCCGCGTTCGGGCACACGATCCGGATCGCCGACCGGCGCGCCGCCTAGTGGTCGTCCCCGCAAGTACGCTCGCATTCGAGCCACCCCCGGCGGCGGCTCGCCGCGTCCTCGAACCTCGACGTAGCTCCGCTACGCCTTCGGTCCTGCGTCCTTGCGATCCATCCACCGGTGGCGCCTCTCGGTTCGACCGTACTTACGGGGACGACCACCAGCCCGCTGGACCCCGGGCGCACGCCGCGTCGTCGAGCCCCCACATACAATCCGCGCCGTGGATCCGATCACGGTCTCGACGACGATCTCCCGCCCTCGCGAGGAGGTCTTCGAGTACCTGGCGGACATCGCCAACCACGCCGAGTTCACCGACCACTACCTGACCGACTGGCACCTCACGCGCGTGGACTCCTACGGCGAGGGTGCCGGCGCACGGTTCAGGGTCAAGGCTCCGTTCAGCCGGTTCTATTGGGCCGACGTGACGTTCGCCGAGGTGCAGGCCCCGTATCGGATCCTCGAGCGCGGACGGGGCGGCAAGTACAACCGGATCAGGATGGTCGGCACCTACACGCTCTCGCCGGGTGCGGCGAACAGCACAAGGCTCGAGTACACGATCGAGACCGTTCCGGTGATGTTGTCCGACCGGCTGATGGAGATGTTCGGCGGCCGATCATGGAACAAGCGACAGGGGTCCAAGGCGCTGCGCCGGCTGCGACTGATCCTCGAAGAGGGACGTGCCCGGGGCCGCCGCGCCTCGGTTGCGGCCAGCTGACCGATTAGAATTCCGCTCGTGCGCTCACGTCGTTTCTGGATCCTGATCTGCCTGGTGGCGGCGGCTGTGGGGCTGTCGGCATGTGGCAAGGAGGCGCACCCTACGTTCGCCGACGCCGACAACGACGGCTTCTACGTCGACGCCGGAAACGTCACCTATCAGCTGCAGATCTCCCGGCAGCTCAACCAGTACAGCGTCGAGGACTCCCAGTACCTGAAGGGGCTTCCCGCCGGCACGCTTCCGCCGACGCCCGACCAGCTCTGGTACGGCGTGTTCCTCTGGGCCAAGAACCAGTCGGACTCGCCGCAGCCGGTCGCCGACACGTTCGACATCCGCGACACCCAGGGCAATGTCTATAAGCCGATCGAGGTCGACCCGGCGCTGAACCCGTACGTGTGGCGCCCGATGGACCTACTGCCGTCGGGCACCGAACCCTCGCTGAACACGACGATGATCGAGGGGCCCACCCAGGGTGGTCTGCTCCTCTTCAAGCTCAATAACGCGGTCTACTCCAACCGCCCGCTCACGCTCTACATACACCCACCGCACGGCCAAACCGCGTCGATCTCACTCGACCTGTGAACGACGACGAAGACGGTTGGCGAGAAAGCGACCCGCCATCGCACGGGCCATCGGCACCGCCGAGCCTGCGCTTCGACCCATTCTCGACGGCTCTCGGCGTGTTCGCCGCAGTGGCGATCCCGCTCGTCGTAATCGGTTACACGCGCCCGTCCGGGACCAACGGGGCGATCATCGCGCTCGGGATCGTGCTGGGGCTGGTGCTCGGGATCGCGGTCGGGGTGTGGGTCGCTCGGCGCGACGGCCGCGTATGGCGCGGTCCGCAGCTGTAGCGCTGTCGGCCCTGACGCTGGCACTGGCGGCGGCGGTGCCCGCGCAGGCGGGGTGGAATCGTCCGCAACGACTGGCCGGCCCGTACGCGCTGGACGTGCTTCCGGCGCAGCTGGCGTTCGGCCCCGGTGGCCAGGCGGCGATTGGTTTCGGCGTCCAGAACGAGGATCATCCCTCGACCTCTCAGGCCTACGAGCTCACGCGCGCGCCGCGGGCCGGATCGTCAAGGCCCGTTCGATCGCCTCCTCTCGCCAGGCGCTGGACCTCACCTACAACGGCAAGGACCTGTCGCTGCTGACCGGGAGTGCCTCCGGCAACGCCCTGTGCTGCAGCTCGGCCCGGCTGGTCAAGGTGCAGAAGGGCAAGCCGCAGCAGCGAGTGATCACCACCAAGCTCGTCGGCGAGTCGGTGGGACACCTGCTGGCGCTGCCCAAGGGAAGGCTGATGTCGGCTATCGCCACCACCGAGGGAGTGTGGGTGCAACTCGCGGGACCTCGGGGCAGGCCGGCTCCGGCACGGATGCTGACGCCCGAGCCCGCGGTGCCCCAGACGCTGTCGGCCGCCCTGCTCAAGGGCAACCGGACGCTGGTCGCCTGGACCGCCGCCGCGGCCCAGCCGGCCCCGGCGCCCCCGCCTGGGATCGTGGTCGCGAAGGGCTCGGCGACGCGGGCTCCGCACGGCCCTCACCTGGCCGTGCGAGTCGCGGCCGGCGATCAGATCGATGAGCTCGCGCTCGGACGCGGGCGGTCGGGCGCCACGGCGGCGTGGGTCGAGAGCTTCTACGACGCGGCCGGGCTGCTGCACTCGCAGGTCTCGGTCGCCGACCTGACCCGGTCGCCGCGGGCCACGACGTTCGCGATCGCAGGCCAGCTGGCCTCAGGAGTGTCGTTGGCATCGAACGCCGCCGGCGCCCAGCTGCTGACCTGGAAGGTCTGTGACGTCAGCGGCTCCTGCAGCGTCGAGGCCGTGGCCAGGGACTCCGGCAAGCGCTTCGGGTCGCCGGTTCGGCTCGGCCCCGCCGACGCCTCGCAGCCGCCGGTGGCCGCGATCTCGTCGCGGGACGTCGGACTCGTGGCCTGGGTCGATCGCGGGCACGTGATGGCGGCGGCGCGGGGGAGGGGAGCTCGGCGGTTCGCGGCCTCCCGGGAGGTCTCCGCAACCAACTTCGCCGCCGACCTGACGCTCGGCTTCGGCCCCACCAACGCCGCACTGGCGGTGTGGACGCAGGGCACGCTCGCCCAGAGCGTGATCGGCGCCCAGTTCAAGCCCTGACGCCGTCGGGGGCGTCAGTGCAGCGCGGCCTGGAGGACCTGTTGGACGGCCGGCGCCGCCGTCTGGGCTCCGGCGCCCTGTTCGGGGAATAGTGCGCCGACGACGATCTTCGGCTTGCCCGCCGGCGCGAATCCGACAAACCACGAGTCGGTGTTCTGAGGTGAATCGTTGCCCGGGGCGTCGGTGTTGCGCAGCTCGGCGGTCCCGGTCTTGCCCGCGACCTCGACGCCGGGGATCTGGGCCGGGGTTCCGGTCCCGTACTGCACGACCGCGACCATCATCTTCTCGACCTGGCCGGCGACCCGGGCGCTGGTCACGTGCACGAAATGCGGGGGCTGGTGGGCCTGGAGCGTGGGCAGTGGCCGCTTGCCGTGCATCGCGATCGCCGCCGCCGCGTCGGTCATCTCGAGCGCGCTGGCCTGGACCCGGTCCTGGCCGATGCCCGAGGATCCGAGCGCGACGTCGCCGCCCATCTTGTTGGCGGCGGGGATCGAGCTCTCGGCCGCGGTCGAGATCGACGGCTGCTGGTTGAACCCGAACTTCTCCGCGGTGTCGACAAACTTCTTGGCCCCGACCTTGACGGCAAGAGGTGCGAACACCGAGTTGCAGGAGACCGCGAACGCGTTGATCAGGGTGCCGCCGCAGACCTCGCCGCCGGCGTTGTGCAGCGTGTATCCGCCGACGTCGGCCGAGCTTGCCGCGGCGTAGGTGCTGCTCGGCTTGGCCACGTTGGCTTCCAGCGCGCTCGTCACGGTGATGATCTTCATCGTCGAGCCGGGCGGCTGCAGCGCCGAGAATCCGACTCCGGCGACGCCGAGAATCGCGCCGGTGCGCGGATCCATCGCCACGATCCCGGCGTAGCGGCCGGCCTCGGCGGCAATCGCAGCCCGTTCGATCGACGGGTTGATCGTGGTATGGATGTCGTGGCCGGCCACGGCTTTGGTCGACGCGAGCTTGCGATGCCCGGCCAGCAGCGTGCCGCCGGGGGTCCCAGCGAGCTGGTCTTGGAAGATCTTCTCCATCCCGTCGAGTCCGACCTGGGCGTTATGCGGATAGCCCTCGGTGGCGTACTTGTCGACCTCGGCGGTCGGGATCTTGCCCACGGTGCCCGCGATCTGCTGGGCGACGTCGGGGATCGGAGTAGTGCGGTCCGGGCCTTCGGCGAGGGGCGTGCCGTCGCTGGCCAGCAGCGCCGCGCGGGGAGCCAGATGCACACGGTGCTCGAGCTTCTCGCCGGGACGTAGGCCCGGGAACACGAGCCCGCTGTTGTATTTGACGGTGACGCGCGAGCCGCTGCCGCTGACATGGATCCCCATCGTCTCCGACAGAGTTCCGAACAGCCGGGTCTGGACACGCATCCGCACCGGGTAGGCGTCGTGCTGTTTGTTGCCGACCTTGACCGGCGTGACCGCGATCAGCGTCGCGGTGTCGGCTGCCTTCCGGTAGGCGGCGATGAACTGCTTCTCGGACAGCTTCGACTTCGAGTCCTCGTCGAGCAGCGCGTACATGCGCTGGTAGTCGCCGTGCTGCCAGGCCTGAACGAACTGGTTCACAACCTTTCGCTCGGCGCGTCCGGGTGAGGTGGCGACGAAGATGCCCGCCGCCAGCGCGCCGATCGCGATCACGCCGATCGGCACCGCGCGCGTCATCAACCGACGCCGGCGCCTGTAACGCCTGCCCCGCCCTGCGCCCACCGGACTACGAGTCCCCAATACCGCCACCGTCAATAAAAGTACTCTGGTTTGCCCATTTCGAGAAGTGGTTGCAGGCTTGCGCGCTTCAAGCAGCCACAGTCGCACGGATAACCTCTCCCCGTGACCTCGATCGACTGGGTGATCGTCGCCTTCATCGTGTTGCTCGCGCTGTACGGGTACATGCAGGGGTTCATCGTGGGGGCGCTGTCGCTGGCCGGGTTCGCGATCGGGGCATTCATCGGCACGCGGGTCGCGCCGCTGATCCTCCCGGGTGGGTCGCACTCCCAGTACGCGCCGCTGTTCGGCCTGCTGGGCGCGCTGCTCGCGGGCGGCGTGCTCGCGAGCGGCTTCGAGGGACTGGCCGTGCACGCGCGCTCACTGCTGCGGGTGCCGGGGTTGCGGACCGTCGACGGGATGCTCGGAGCCGCGTTGACGGCGTGTGTCGGTCTCGGGATCGCTTGGATCATCGGCGCGATCGCCGTGCAATCGTCGGGCTCGTACAACCTGCGCGCGGACATCCAGCGCTCGGCGATCCTGCGGGGGCTCAACCAGCTGTTGCCACCGTCGGGCCCGATCCTCAACGCGCTGTCGCGGTTTGACCCGCTGCCGTCGGTCCGCGGACCGGCGGCCGACGTGCCGCCGCCGCGGCGCGGAATCCTCTCGACCCGAGGCGTGATCACCGCCCGCTCGAGCGTGGTCAGGGTGGTGGGCACCGCCTGTGGTCTCGGCATCGAGGGCAGCGGCTGGGTCGGCGCGCCCGGGCTGGTCGTGACCAACGCGCACGTGGTCGCTGGGGAGAGTGACACCGTCGTGCAGATCGGCGGCGTGGCGCCGGGCCTGCCCGCACACGTGGTCGCGTTCGATCCCCACGACGACGTCGCGGTCCTGCGCGTGGCGGGGCTGAGGTTGCGGCCGTTGCGCATGGCGGCCGACCCCCGGCCGAGGACGGCGGCGGCGGTGCTGGGATATCCGCTCGACGGGCCGTTCGACGCCGAGCCGGCCCGGATCGGTCAGACGCAGGTCGTCAACACGGAGGACGCCTACGGCAAGGGACCGGTGCAGCGCAGCATCACCTCGCTGCGCGGCAAGGTGCGACCGGGCAACTCCGGCGGGCCGATGGTCGACTCGGGCGGCCAGGTGGTCGCGACCGTGTTCGCCGCGATCACCGGCGCCCAGGGTTCAAAGGAGCGCGGCGGATTCGCCGTGCCCAATGCGCTGGTGCGCGGCCAGCTCGCGGTTGGGCGGGGGCGGACCGCGGCGGTCAGCACCGAGGGCTGCACGAGTTAGTCGGGACCGGCGGCAGGCGGCCTGGGAGCGTGCAGATCACGACAAATCCGCCGGGAGATGCGAGCCGTGACGCGCCGTGCACCGTATACGTGCACTCCACGGCAACCCTCCCGGTTCGCGCCGGCTTTGTCGCGTTATGCACGACCAGTCGGACCGGTCGGACCGGTCGGACCCGCTCGGCCCACGGACAGAGCCGGAGCCGGAGTTCGCCGAGGACAACCTCTGGGCGGGCGGTGGTCTGCACACCGCCCGCCCCCAGGTTGTTGCCCCCGGGCGTCCGTGGGCCTCAGTGCCCCCCGACGTCCTCGGCCATTTGAACCACCGTTTCCCGCCCCAATGCCCCGAGGAGACGTGGATGGTGATGTGCGAGGTGCCGCTGGGCCGCGTCGAAGAGCTCCTGTTCGGTATCGCCGGCGAGGCGCGCCCCGCACTCGCAGTGGGCGATCCGGCTGAACTCTTCAGTGACTGTGGTCATGGTGCCGTCGTCGTCGCGGCCCGGTTGCACCTCAAGCGCCCCGCCGAGGGCGTCGAATGGAAGTGCCCCGGTGTCCACTGGTTGCAGGGTGCTCAGGCCGCGTTGTAGATACGTTTCCATAACGTTGCCGTTGGCACGAAACGTCACTGAGGGGACGCGGATCCAGCTCTGCGGACGCCTTTCGGTCGAGATCGGAGGGTCGCAGCTGGCGCATGAGCTGCGTGGCCGCCAGGTCCCGCTGCTGCTCGCCTACCTGGTGCTGAACCGGGATCGCTACCTCGGGCGCGAGGAGCTGATCGGGGCCCTGTGGCCGTTTGACGCGCCGAGGTCGCAGGACGCGGCACTGCGCACGTTGCTGTCGCGCCTGCGGTCCGCGCTGGGCACGTCGGCGCTCGCCGGGCGCGAGGAGTTGATGCTCACGCTCCCCGAACCGGTGTGGATCGATCTCGAGGCCGCGGTCCAGGAGGTCCAGCGCGCCCAGCTGACGCTCGACCGCGGCGACGTGCGCAGCGCCTGGGCGCTGGCCCAGGTACCGCTCAACATCGCCGGGCGCGGGTTGCTGCCCGGCACCCAGGCCAGCTGGCTCGAGCCTCGTCGCCGCGAGCTCGAGGACGTGCGGCTGCGGGCGCTCGAGGTGATCGGCCGGGCCGGACTGGCGATGGGAGGGACGCAGCTGGCATCTGCCGAGCGCGCGGCGCGCACCCTGATCGAGTCCGAGCCGTATCGCGAGTCGGGCTACGCGCTGCTGATGCAGGTGCTCGCGCTGCAGGGCAACCTGGCCGAGGGCCTGCGGGTATATGACCGGCTGAGGACGCTGCTGCGCGACGAGCTCGGGACGATGCCCTCGGCCGAGACGATCGCCGTCCACGAGCGCCTGGTTCGGCCGAGCACCCCGCCAGTCGCCGCGGCCGCCCCGGGCCGGTCAGCGCCTGCAGCCTCGGTCGCGCTCCCCGCCGAGCTGGCCGCGGGCGCCGAGGCCCCGCTGATCGGTCGCACTCGCGAGCTTTCGGAGCTGGCGCGGCTGTGGGCGATCGCCCGCGGCGAGGAGAAGGGCGACCGGCCGGGACGGATCGTGGTACTCGCCGGTGACCCCGGGATCGGGAAGACCAGGCTCGCCGCCGAGATCGCCCGCAACGCCCACGAGCACGGAGCATGCGTACTGGCCGGCCGCGCTCCCGAGGAGACGCTGGTGCCCTACCAGATGTTCATCGAGGCGCTTCGCCACTACCTGCTCAACGTGCCGTCCGGAGAGCTGCAGCTGACCGCCCGCGAGTACGGCTCCGAGCTCGCCCGGCTGATCCCGGAGCTGCGTCGCCGGGCGCCCGACCTGCCGCCGGCCCCGGCGGCCGAGCCCGAGACCGACCGCTACCGCATGTTCGAGGCGGTGGTCGGCCTGCTCAGCGCGATCTCCGCCCGCGCGCCGGTGCTGCTGGTGCTCGACGACCTGCAGTGGGCCGACCGACCGACGCTGCTGCTGCTGCGTCACCTTGCGCGCGCCCCCGATCCCTCGCGGCTGCTGATCCTCGGCGCCTACCGTTCGACCGAGTCGACCCACGAGGCGTTTGCCCAGACGCTCGCGGACCTGCGGCGCGAGCGGATGATCTCCCAGATCGATATCGACGGGCTGACCGACCGCGAGACCTCGGATCTGGTGCGGGTCCTGACCGGCGAGGCGCCCTCGCTGGCGCTGACCAAGGCGCTGCACGAGGAGACGGAGGGCAATCCGCTGTTCGTCACCGAAATCGTGCGCAACCTCGCCGAGGCCGGCGTCCGGGTCAGCGAGGCTGGAGCCGGCGAGCTGCAGCGGGTCGGCCTACCCGAGGGCGTCAAGCAGCTGATCGCCCGCCGCGTCGCCCGGCTGAGTGCGCGGGCCACCGAATGGTTGCGGGTGGCCGCGGTGATCGGGCGCGACTTCGACGCCGGGCTGCTCGAGCGGGTGCTGTCGCTGGACGAGGACGAGTTCCTGAACGCCCTCGACGAGGTGCTGGCGGCGGGAGTGGTGGTCGAGAGCATGCCCAACGCCGGCCGCTACGCGTTCTCCCACGCGCTGATCCGGGAGAGCCTGTACGAGGCGATGTCCGCCCCGCGGCGCGCCCGCATCCATCGGCGCGTAGGGGAGCAGCTCGAAGCCGGCGGCGCCGATGAGCGCAACCTGAACGCGCTGGCCCATCACTTCACCAGGGCGGCGACGGCGGATGACGGCCACAAGGCGATCACGTACGCGCGCCGAGCTGGCGAGCAGGCCACCGCGGTGCTCTCCCACCAGGAGGCCGCCGAGCACTATTCGCGCGCGCTCGACGTACTCGAGCGGTCCGATCCGGACGCGCTCGAGCTCCGCGGCGAACTGTTGCTGGCTGCTGGGCGAGGCGCTGGTCCGAGCGGGGGAACGGGGCACCGCCTGGCCGACGTTCCGAGAGGCGGCCGACCTGGCCGAGCGGCGGGGCGACAGCGCCGCGCTGGCGCGGGCTGCGATCGGTGCCTCGCGCCGCTATGTGCAGCAGCCCGGGATGGTGGAGCCCGAGCTGATCGCGCTGCTCGAGCGGGCCCTCGCAGCGACCGCCGGCGACCGGACCGTGACCCGGGTGCGGCTGCTGGCGCGGCTGTGCGGGGCGATCTACTTCGCGCCGGACGAGACCGGATGCACGAGCTCTCAGAGCAGGCGATGGAGCTCGCGCGCGAGCTCGCCGACGCCGAGGCGCTGACGTACGCCTGGGCCGCCAGGCGCCGGGCGCTGTGGGACGCCGGGCACCTTCCCGAGCGGATCGAGGCGTCCACCGAGATGCTGACCTGCGCGCGCGCGGCCGGCGGCATCGAGCTCGAGCTCCAGGCCCATGCCTGGCTGGCCGTCGACCTGCTCGAACAGGGCAATCGCGACGCGGTCGACGCTCAGATGGAGGCGTTCACGTCCGGGGCCGAGCGGCTTCGCCAGCCGTTGTTCACCTGGAACTCGACCCTGTGGCGGGCGATGCAGGCGCTGCTGGCGGGAGAGCTCGATCGCGCCGAGGCGCTGGCGGCCGACGCGCTCGCCGCCGGCGGGCCGTCGGAGGCGAGCACCGCGCACCAGTACTTCGCGATCCAGATGCTCGGGATCCGCCGGGAGCAGGCGAAGATGGAGACGCTGGAGCTGGCCGCCCGCCAGTTCGTGCAGGTCAGTCCCGATCGGCCCGGGTGGCGAATCGCGCTGGCCCTACTGCTGTATGAGACCGACCGGCATGCGGAGTCCCAGCAGGAGCTCGACCTGATCGCCGCGCACGGGTTCGAGGACGTCACGCCGGACGGCGACTGGCTGACGGCGATGGCCCTGCTGGCCGAGGTCAGCGCCGGCCTCGGGGACGTCCCACGCTCGGCGCTGCTGTACGACAAGCTCAAACCATACGGAGACCGGTCGGTGGTCATCGGACTCGCCGCGATCTGCCTGGGCTCGGCGGAGACGTTCCTGGGCAAGCTCGCCGCGACGATCGGCCGCGACCGCGAGGCGGCCGAGCACTTCGAGCGCGCGCTGGTCGCCAACCAGGCGCTGCAGGCACCGGTGTGCGTGGCCCGGACGCAGCTCGACTACGCCCGGGCGCTCGGGCCGGGGCCGCGCGCACGCGAGCTGGCGGCGGAGGCGGCGCGCACCGCCGCGCGGCTGGGGCTGCAAGATGTCGCCCGCAGGGCCCGCGAAATGGCCGGTGATGAGCCAGGCTTGCAACGGTCGCTACCCTCACCGGGTCCATGAGCAAGACGCTGGTCATCGCCGAAAAGCCGTCGGTGGGCCAGGACCTGGTGAAGGTTCTGCCCGGCGCGTTCAACAAGGGCGAGGGATATCTCGAGGGCAACGATCACGTGGTCACGTGGGCCGTCGGGCACCTCGTCCAGCTCGCCGATCCCGACGAGTACGACGACCGCTTCAAGCGCTGGCGGATGGCCGACCTGCCGATCGTGCCCGAGCGTTTCAAGCTGGTCGTGCGCGACGAGCGCTCCAAGAAGCAGATGAACGTCGTCAAACGGCTACTGGGCCGCGACGACATCGACACGGTCGTCAACGCCTGCGACGCGGGTCGCGAGGGCGAGCTGATCTTCGCCTACATCTACGAGAAGTCGGGCTCGCGCAAGCCCGTGGAACGACTGTGGCTGCAGTCGATGACACCCGCCGCGATCCGCGACGCGTTCGCACGACTGCGCCCCAGCTCGGACCTGGCCACGCTCGAGGCCGCTGCCCGTTCCCGGTCAGAAGCCGACTGGATCGTCGGCATGAACGCCACCCGGGCGGCCACGATCCGGCTGCGCTCGTCGTTCGACGGTGCGGTATCGCTGGGTCGCGTGCAGACCCCGACGCTGGCGATCCTGGCCCGCCGCGAGGATGAGATCCGCGCGTTCAAGCCCGAGCCCTACTGGGTCGTCGACGCCTCGTTTGACACCGTCAACGACGGCCCCCGCCGCTACGACGGCCGCTTCCATGCCGGCGCGAACCCTCGGATCAAGACCGCCGAGGAGGCCGCCGCGATCGTCTCGGCCTGCGACGGTCAGACCGGCGAGATCACCAAGCTGGACAAGAGCGAGCGCAAGGAGCGCCCGCCGATGCTGTACGACCTCACCTCGCTCCAGCGCGACGCCAACAGCCGCTTCGGGTTCACCGCACGCAGGACGCTGGGTGCCGCCCAGCGGCTCTACGAGGAGCACAAGGCGCTCACGTATCCGCGCACGAACTCGCGCTACATCACGGGCGACATGGTCGCCGAGATCAAGCCGACCGCGAAGATCGTGGGCGAGCACAAGGAGTACGCGCGGGCTTCCGCTTACGTCCAGGGACTCGACGTGCTCCCGCTGGGCCGGGTGGTCAACGACGCCAAGGTCACAGACCACCACGCGATCATCCCGACCCGCGCCGAGCATCACCCGATCGAGAAGATGAACGACGACGACCGTCGTATCTACGACCTCGTCGCCCGGCGGTTCCTGGCGGTGTTCCACCCCGACGCGGTGTTCGAGAACACTCGTGTGGAGACGACCGTTCGGGAACACGTGTTCCGCACCCGCGGCAAGCTGATGCTGGTCCCGGGCTGGCGTGGCGTCTACGGCGAGGAGGCCGACACCGACGGCGCCGGTCGCGACGACGACGAGGGCCGCGAGCAGCAGCTGCCCAGGCTCGAGCGCGGCGAGGGCGTCCAGGTGCAGGAGGTCGGCTCGGAGGCCAAGGAGACCAAGCCGCCTCGCCGCTACACCGAGGGCTCGCTGCTGGCCGCGATGGAGACCGCCGGCAAGCTCGTCGACGAGGAGGAGCTGCGCGAGGCGATGAAGGACTCCGGGATCGGCACCCCGGCCACGCGCGCGGCGATCATCGAGCGCCTGATCCAGGTCGGTTACATCGAGCGCGACGGCCGCGCCCTGGTGGTCACCGAGAAGGGCCTGAACGTGATCCGCCTGCTCGGCGGGCACCCACTGACCTCGCCCGGCCTCACCGGCGACTGGGAGCACCGGCTGGCCAAGATCGAGACCGGCCAGGACTCGCGCGAGGCGTTCATGGGTGACATCGTCAAGTTCACCGAGTCGACGGTCGGAGAGCTCGACGCCAAGCTCAAGGACGTGCGGATCCCGCGGGCCAACCTCGGTCCGTGTCCGGTCTGCGGCCGCGACATCAACGAGAACCGCAAGGGCTACTCGTGCTGGTCGCGCGAGGATCCCGGCTGCGGGTTTGTGATCTGGAAGTCCAAGGCCGGCAAGCAGCTGCCGGTGTCGGTCGCCTCCGAGCTGGTCAAGACCGGCCGCACGGCGAAGGCCGTCACCGGTTTCAAGGGCCGCTCGGGCCGAAGCTTCCGGGCCCGTCTCGCGCTGCAGCAGTCAGAGGACGGCAAGTGGCGGGTCGAATTCGACGAGCCGTGGGCCAAGGAGGGCGCTAAGCCGCCCGACACCGAGGAGCCGCAGGAGTCCCGGGGCGCGGCCGAGGAGCAGCCCGAAGCCGCATAGCTGGGCGGCTCCGCGGTCCCGTCGGGTGCGATCGGCACCATGTCGGGAATGCCGCTCGAGCTCGTCCTGGGACCCGCTAACTCGGCCAAGGCCGGTGAGGTGCTGGGTGCCTACGCCGCCGCCGCCCACCGCGGCGCGCTGCTCGTCGTCCCCACCGCCGTCGATGCCGCTCACTACTCCCGCGAGCTCGCCGGCGACGGGACCGTGCTCGGGTCGGTGCTCACGTTCGCCGGGCTGGCGCGCGAGATCGCCCGCCGGGCCGGGTACTCCGAGCGGCGGCTGTCGGGTCTGCAGCGCGAGCGGGTGCTGCGCCGAGTGGTGCGCTCGGTTTCGCTGCCGGCGCTGGGCGACGCCGCACAGGCGTTCGGATTCGTGGAGGCGGCCGGCAACCTGATCGCCGAGCTGCAGCGTTCGCTGGTCACCCCTCAGCGGTTTGCGGCGGCGATGCGCAGCTGGGCCGCGGAGGACGGGCGCCGTGAGCCGTACGCGCGCGACGTGGCCGCGATCTATCAGGCCTACGCGCGCGAGCTCAGCCTGCTGGGACGGGCCGACGCCGACCTGCACGCGTGGCGGGCGCTGGATGCGTTGCGGGAAGCGCCGGGGCGGTGGGGAGACGATCCGGTGTTCTTCTACGGGTTCGACGATCTGCACCAGCTCGAGCGCGACACCGTCGAGACGCTGGCGCGCGTGGTCGGCGTGCCGGTGACGGTGTCACTGACCTATGAAGCCGGGCGCAGCGCGCTCGGCGCCCGGGCGCAGGTGGTCGAGGAGCTGCGCCCGCTGGCCGAGCGCGTGCGCGAGCTGCCCGCGCTCGACGCCCACTACGACGAGGCCTCGCGGGCGGCGCTTCACCAGCTCGAGCGCAACCTGTTCGAGCCCTCGCCCGGTCGAGTTTCCGCCGACGGCGCGGTCCGTCTACTCGAGGCCGGCGGCGACCGCGCCGAGGCCGAGCTGGTCGCGGCCGAGGTGCTCGGGCTGCTGCGCGCCGGGGTGCCGGGCGAGGAGATCGTGGTCGTCCACCGTTCGCCGACGACAGCCGGGCCTGCGATCGAGCGGGTGTTCGAGCAGTACGGGATCGACGTTGCGATCGATCGCCGGGCGCCGTTCGGCCACACTTCGCTGGGCCGCGGCCTGCTGGCGCTCGCTCGCTGCGCGCTGCTCGGCGAGCGAGCTCGCGCCGAAGACCTGCTCGACTACCTGCGCTCGCCAGGGATCCTGGACCGCCAGGAGCTCGCCGACGGGCTCGAGGCCGACGTCCGGCGCGAGGGCGTGCGCACCGCCGCTCAGGCGCGAGAGCAGCTCGGCTGGACGCTCGGCGAGATCGACGCGATCGCGACGGCAGCCGACCCGGCGACCGAGCTGGCCGTCCAGGCACGCCGCCTGTTCGCCTCTCCGCACCGGGGAGCGGCGCCGGTCCTCGGCGCCGCCGAGGAGCTGGACGCCCGCGCGCTGTCGGCGATGCTCCGGGCGCTGGCCGAGCTCGACGAGCTCGGAGAGCGCGTCGAAGGCGAGGACCTGATCGAACTGCTCGAGGGACTCGACCGTGCCCCACCGCGCACCGGCACGGCGTGGCGCGGTGCTGATCTCCGAGCCGCTGGCGATCCGGGCGCGCCGGTTTCAGGCGGTGCTGGTGTGCGGGCTGCAGGAGGGCGAGTTCCCGCGGGCGAGCACGCCCGAGCCGTTCCTGTCCGACGACCGCCGGCGCGAGCTGGCCGCTTGCAGCGGGTTGCGGTTGGCGCCGAGCGACGACGGGCTCGCGCGCGAGCGCTACCTGTTCTACGCGTGCATCTCGCGGGCCACGCGCGTGGTCGTGCTCAGCTACTGCAGCTCCGACGAGGAGGGCAACCTCGCGCTGCCGTCGCCGTTCATCGCCGACGTCGCCGAGCTGCTCGAGCCCGATTGGCCAGAGCACCGGCGCAAGCGGCTGCTGGCCGACGTCGTCTGGCCTCCCGGCGAGGCCCCGACCGCGCGTGAGCTGGCGCGCACCGAGGCGGCCGCGTGCGCGCCGCTGGCCGGTGAGCTTCCGATACCTGTGCGGTCGCTGTCGCAGACTGCGCTGCGCCACGTCCGCCACAGCGAGATCCTGTCCGGCGGCGCGCTCGAGGCCTATGGCGACTGCCCGATGAAGTGGCTGGTCGAGCGCGAGCTGCAACCGGCGCCGATCGCGCCCGAACCCGACCCGGTGGTGCGCGGGAGCCACATGCACGACGTGCTCGAACAGGTGGTCGAGCGACTCGGCCGAGCGGTGACGCCCGAGTCGCTGCCCGATGCGCTCGAGTTCCTCGACGAGGTGCTGGCCGAGTCCTCGCCCCGGATCGCGGCGGGCCGGCCCGAGGGCGTCCGGGAGGCGGCGTTGCGGGCGATCGAGGCCGACCTGCGCCGCTACCTCGAGCACGAGGCGTCCGACGGCAACGAGTGGCAACCCCAGGCGCTCGAGCTGCGGTTCGGGTTCGAGGGCGAGGAGGGCTCGTTGCCCGCGCTCGAGCTGGCTCAGAAGCCTGGGACCGTCAGGGTCCGCGGGGCTATCGACCGCGTCGATGTCGACCCCGGGGAGACCCGGGCGATCGTTCGCGACTATAAGAGCGGCAGCTCTCGGCCCGACTACCAGGGCGCCCGCTGGCGCGCCGAGCGCCGACTGCAGGTGGCGCTGTACATGCTCGCGGTGCGCGATCTGATGGGGCTCGAGCCCGTCGCCGGCCTGTACCAGCCGCTGACCGGAAACGACCTGCGCGCCCGGGGCGTGTTCCTCGAGGACGGCCGAGGCCGGCACCCGGCTGGTCACCACCGACGCGCGCGATCCCGAGTCGCTCGACGAGGCGCTCGAGGACGCTCGTGCCCGGGCGGTGACGCTGGCCGCCCGCCTGCGCGCCGGCGAGCTCACTCCCAACCCCACGACCTGCTCGCGCGACGGCTGCCGGTTCCCGGGCATCTGCCGCAGCCAATGATCGCCTGCGACGAGGAGACGGGGTCGGTGCCCGACGGCGCTCGCGCCTGGACGCCCGAGCAGCTCGCCGCGATCGAGCGTCGCCAGGGCGACCTGCTGGTCGATGCCGGCGCGGGTAGCGGCAAGACCTCGGTACTGGTCGAGCGATTCGTCCGCACGGTGCTCGAGGACGAAGTCCCGGTCGACGGCGATCCTGACGATCACGTTCACCGAGAAGGCCGCCGCGGAGATGCGCGACCGGATCCGGTCGCGCCTTCGCGACCTGGGCGCCGACGCCGCGGCGCGCGCCACCGAGGGCGCGTTCATCTCGACGATCCACGGCTTCTGTGCCCGGGCACTGCGCACGCACGCGCTGGCGGCCGGGATCGACCCGCTGTTCGCGGTGCTCGACGAACCCGACGCCGAGGCGCTCGCCGACGCCGCGTTCGACGAGGCGCTGGAGGACCTGGCTCGCAACGCACCCGGCGGCGTCGACCTGATCGCGGGCTACAGCCCGGGGATGCTGCGCTCGGGGATCATCGCCACGCATGCCGAGCTGCGATCCCGAGGCGAGCTCCAGCCGGCACTGCCGCCGCTGCCGCCGCTGGACGAAGACGAGCTCCCGGCGGCGCGCGACGAGCTGCTGGACGCGGCCTCGGTGGTCGCGGAGGAGCTCGGGCAGATCGCCGAGCCCAGCGTCCGGGTACAGCAGGCGATCGACCGCCTGGCACGCTGCGCCACGGCGCTCGGCGACACCGACGAACCGCCGTGGCCGGGATCGCTGCACCCGTTCGGCCTTCCCGGCGGCAACGGAGCGGCGTTGACCACCGAGGCGTGCGCCGTCTACGGCGAGGCCCTGGCGCGGATGCGGGCGGCGTCCGAGCGCGTCTGGGCCGACGGTGCGCACGGGCTGCTGGACCGGCTGCTGCGCGCGTTCGGGGCGGGGTACGAGCGCCGCAAGCGCCAGGAGTCCGCGCTGGACTTCGAGGACCTCGAGCTGCTCGCGCGTGGTCTGTTGCGTTCCAACGCCGAGTTGCGCGAGCGCTACCGGACACGGTTTGAGCGGATCATGGTCGACGAGCTGCAGGACACCAACGCGGTCCAGCTCGAGCTGATCGAACTGCTGGCCCGCGACAACCTGTTCACGGTCGGCGACGCCCAGCAGTCGATCTACGCGTTCCGTCACGCTGACGTCGAGCTGTTTGCGCAGCGCGGCGCCCGGCTCGCCGCAGGTCGGCGCGCGGGCCACCCTGCAGACCAATTTCCGCTCGCGCCCGGAGATCCTCGAGGTGCTCAACGCGGCGTTTCAGGATCAGCTCGGCGACCACTTCCGGCCGCTGGTGGCGGGACGCTCTGACGTCGCGCCGGTCATCGATGACCCGCGGGTCGAGTTGCTGGTCGCCGACAAGGGCGCCGACTGGGCGATCGAGGGCGTCGCCTCGCCGTGGCGGATCGCGGAGGCGCGGATCCTGGCCACCCGCGTCGCCGAGCTGATCGCCGGCGGCGCCAGCGCTCGCGAGATCGTGCTGCTGACGCGGGCGACCACCGACCTCCGGGCCTACGAGCGAGCGCTCGAGGAGCGCGGAATTCCCACCTATGTGATCGGCGGTCGCGGCTACTGGTCTCACCCGCAGGTGGTCGACATGCTGTCGTACCTGCGGGCGCTGGCCAACCCGCGCGACGAGGAGGCGGTGTATACGGTGCTGGCCTCGCCGATGGTTGCGGCGTCGGTCGATGCGCTGGTGACGGTCGCCGCGTCGGCGCGTTCGAGCGGCCGGGACCCCTGGTGGGTGCTGCGCGAGCCCGAGGGTCGGCTCGGCGAGCTGGCCGCCGATGACGCTCGCAAGCTGACCGAGTTCGCCCGGTGGTTCGCGGGCGAGCGCGACGCGATGGCACGCCTGGGCATCGAGCAGCTGATCGACCGGGTGATGGCGATCACCGGCTACGACCTGGCGGTGCTGGCGATGCCGGGCGGGCAGCGCCGCCTGGCCAACGTCCGCAAGCTGATGCGGCTGGCCCGCGAGCACGAGGCGTCCGCGGGCGCCGAGCTGCGCGGGTTCCTCGAGCAGGTCGCCGTCCGGTCGGGCGAATGGAGCCGAGCGGGGACCCGCGAGAGCGAGGCGCCGGTCGAAGGCGAGGCGCTCGACGCGGTGCGGCTGATGACGATCCACCGCGCCAAGGGCCTCGAGTTCGAGATTGTGTGCGTGGCCGATCTGGGCCGGGGTCCGCGCTGGCGCGCCGAGCTGATGCGGGTCGGGCGCGACGGTCGCTTCGGATTGCGGCTCGGCACCCCCGGGACCGCCAAGCGCGAGCTCGCGCTGCACTATCGCGAGCTCGGCGACGAGCAGGCCGAGGCCGACGCACGCGAGGAGCGCCGCCTGTTCTACGTGGCGATGACCCGCGCCCGCGAGCGGTTGGTGCTCAGCGGCGCCGCGAAGCTCGACCAGTGGCCGGCCGACGGCGGCGGCCCGATCGCCTGGATCGGCCCCGCGGTGCTCGGCGAGGTCAGCGGACCGATCGAGCAGGGGACCGGGGTCACCGACGGCGGCGTGCGGTTTCAGTTCGTGCGCGATGCCGGTGCGCTGGTCGATCCACTGCCGCGTGGAGCGGCACAAGATCGGCCGGTCGAGACATCGGCCGCTGCCGCGGCCCCCGCGGCGGCGCCGGCGGCTGAGCCCGCGCCTCCGGTGGCGGCGCTGAGCTACTCCTCGCTGGGGGAGTACAAGCGCTGCGCGTACCGGTTCTACGCCGAGCGGGTGCTCGGCCTTCCCCCGATCGATGACAGTCGATGGCCGGGCGAGCCCGACCTCGCCGTCGGCGGCGGACTCGCGCCGACCGACCGCGGCGTGCTCGTGCACGAGCTGCTCGAGCGGCTGGACTTCCGGCGCCCCGTGCGGCCGACCAACGCGCTGATCGAGGCCGCCCGCGAGCGGGCCGGGCTCCCCGAACGCATCCGTGACCCCGACGCCCAGGAGATCGCGGGCCTGGTCGAGCGCTTCGGGTCGACCGAGCTGTGCGCGCGGCTGGCACGCGCGACCCAGGTGGCCCGGGAAGAGCGGTTCGCGTTCGCGCTGGGAAAGGGCGCCGGCGAGGTGCTGATCGTGGGCGCGATGGACGTGTTCGCTCGCGAGCCCGGCGGGCGCGCGCTGGTCGTCGACTACAAGTCAGACCGGCTCGAGGGCGCCGACCCCGCCGAGCTCGCCGGCGCCGCCTACGGGACCCAGCGGCTTGTGTACGCGCTCGCCGCGCTGCGCGCCGGAGCGACCGAAGTCGAGGTCGCCCACGTGTTCCTGGAGCTCCCCGGCGAGCCGGTGACGGTCTCCTACCCGGCCGTGCGCCAGCCCGAGCTCGAGGCCCGGCTGGCCGCGCTCGCCGGGGGCGTGCTGGCGCGCGAGTTCCCGGTCACCGATGAGCCGCAGCGCTCGATCTGCCGCGGCTGCCCGGCCGAGGGCGGGTTGTGCTCGTGGCCGCTGGAGATGACCCGGCGGGACGCGCCCGACACGCTGTTCTGACAGAGCCGGTCAGTGGAAGTGCACGTCGACGTGCTGCTCCTTGGAGCGCTCCTCGACCTGCGCCAGGGCCCGCAACGTCGCCTCGTCGGCGGCGCTGTCGGGTGGGCCCAGCAGGTTGCGCGGCCACAGCCGGCGCGCCACCACGACGTTGACCTCGGCGGCGTAAACGGTGATCTGGGCTCCCAGGTGAAGCCACACCATCAGCGCGATCACCAGCGCGAACTGCGCGTAGGTGTCACTCGAGTGCCGGTAGATGTGGCCGATGTAGTAGCCGCCGACCAGCTGCAGGAGCTCCCACACGACGGCGGCCAAGGTCACGCCGATCATCAGTTGCCGGGTCGGGATGTGATCGAACGTCAGAAATCGGAACGACAGGAAGAACAGCGCGAAGTTCAGTACCAGCGAGAAGGCGATCCCGGCGATCTTCACCAGCGTCCCGCCGAGCCCGCCGATCACCAGGCCAGAGGCGATCGAGGCGATCAGGAACAGCGCGCCGAGCGTGAACAGGAACACCAGGCCCCGGACCCGAGAGCGCAGAAAGTCGCGGCGGTTCTTGAACGGCACCGCCCAGATCCGGTCGAACGCCCCCTGCATCGCCTGGGTCACGCCGAGGCCGCCCCACAGCGAGCCGAGCAGCCCGATCACCAGGGCCGCCGTGTGTCCGGTGAGCGCGTTGACCTTGATCTGATCGCCGATCACCGGGAACTGCCCGAGCACCGAGTTCTTGACCGACTCCTGCGCCTCCGCGTTGCCCTGCAGGATGAACCCGAGGATCGTCACCAGCATCAGCAGCAGCGGGAACAGCGAGAAGAACGCGTAGTAGGCCACGAGTGCGGCGAGCCTGCTTCCCTGGTCGTCGGCGAACTTCTTGAACACCGCGACCGGGAACCCCAGCCAGGGGTGCTTCCGCTGTCCGCGATCGAAGGCGCGGATCGGGCGCAGGAGATCCACGCCCGAAATCTACCCGGCGCGATCCGTTGTCACCTCAGGAATGCCTGCAAACCCGGCCCTCTCAGGCTCAGGCTCAGTCTCAGGCAACGGCGGCGATCGGTTCGGCCGGCGGAGGCGGATCGGCCGCGGCGGTGACGCGGGCGCGGAGGATCACGGTCGCGCCGCGGCCGGGGCTGAACGTGATGCTGCGCCGCGAGGTCAGCTCATGCCGGTCGCCGGCCGGCCGCAGCTCGCAGCGCGACAGCGCCGCGCGCAGCACGATCTTCATCTCCTGCAGCGCGAAGCTCGCGCCCAGGCACCGCCGGCGTCCGCCGCCGAACGGGATCCACGTATACGTGCCCGGGTTGCGGTCCAGGAACCGCTCCGGCCGGAACGCGTACGGGTCGGGATAGATGTCGGGGTCGTGATGGACGAGGTACGCGCTCGCCACCAGCGACACGCCGGCCGGGTACTCAACGCCGCCGATCGTGATCGGGCGCTTGGTCAGCCGGGGCTCGGCGTTGGGGAGCACCGGCCGGTGGCGGAGGACCTCGTGAATCGTCGCGGTCAGGTAGCGATCGCCGTCGCTCGCGTCGAGCTCGGCGTTCAGCCGGGAGGTGACGGCGGGCTCTCGCGCGAGCAGCTCGAACGCCCACGCGAGCTGTGATGCGGTCGTCTCGTGGCCGGCGACGACACCCGTCATCAGCTCGTCGCGCAGCTCCGCGTCCGACATCGGCGAGCCATCCTCGTGTCGCGCCTGCAGCAGCATCGCGAGCACGTCGTCGCCGCCGGCCTCGCCTGCCTGCTCGGCCGCCCGCCGCTCGGCGACCAGCTCGGACATCAGCTCGTGCGTGCGTCGCGTGAGCCGTGCGAACGTCCGCATCGGCCGTGTCCAGCCGGCCACCCGCTGCACGGACGGAAGCAGCGACAGCGGGTTCTCGCTGAACGCCAGCACGCCGGTGAGCGAGTCGCGCAGCTCGTTCAGGCGGGGGCCCGGCTCCAGCCCGAACACCGCGCGCAGGATGATCTCGAGCGTCAGCGCCTGCAGCCGCGGGTGCAGCGCGACCGGCTGCTCGAGCGGCCAGGAGGCGACCTCCCGCTCGGCCAGCTCGGTCATCGTCCGGGTGAGCCGGCGCATCTTCTCGCCGTGGAACGCCGGCAGCATCAGCTTGCGCTGCTCCATGTGCACGTCTTCATCGAGCAGGATCACCGAGTTGCGCCCGACCAACGGCTGGAGCACGTCGGCGCCCTCGCCGGGGTGGACGGCGTCGGGCGGGGCCGTGAACAGCTGCTTGATCTCATCGGGATCGGAGAGCATCACGAACGGGGGCTGGAACGGCAGCCGCACGGTGAAGCGCTTGCCGTAGCGCCGGCGCAGGCGTTCTACCGAGGCCGCCGGCCGCGTCCACGTGGCCACCATCTGGATCACGGACGGAGTTGTCGGCCCCGGCGGCAGCAGGAGCCTCAGATCGCGTTTGCCCACGTCGTTCCCTTGATCGCGCTGGAGCGGGACGCTACATGCTCGCATCCGCTCGGACCGGCTGTGTGAGATCGCTCACATACCGTAGGGCTATCGCGAGCTCTGCTCGACCGCCAGCAGCTTGCGCTTGCGGTCAAGGCCTCCGGTGTAGCCGCCGAGACCGCCACCCGAGTGCAGCACCCGGTGGCACGGGACCACGATCGGGATCGGGTTCGAGCCCAGGGCGTTGCCCGCGGCCCGGAATCCGCGGGGGCTGCCTGCCTCGGTCGCGACCTCCTTATAGCTGGACAGCGCTCCGTAGGGGATCCGCGCGGTGGCTCGCAGCACCCGGCGGCCGAAGCCGTGGGTCAGCTGCCAGTCCAGCGGCAGCTCGAACTCGTGGCGGGCGCCGGCGAAATACTGATCGAGTTCGCGGCGCGGGTCGTCCAGCCGGCGCGGAGACGCGAGCACACGCGGCGAGATCGCCGAGGCGAGCTGCTCGAGCACGGTGTCCTCGTCCTCGGCCTCGTCGCCCAGGTAGGCGAGCCTGACCAGGCCGCGATCGGTGCAGGCCAGCAGCAATGTGCCCACGGGCGAATCCAGGGTCGCGTAGGCGACGTCGAGCAGGCCGGCCGCGGCGACGGCATCGGTGATGTCGGGTAGGGGGCGCTCGTCGTCATTGCCCGCGCCCAGCGCGAGCGCCCGCTCGAGGCGGTCTTCGGTCATCACTCGTACTCCGATCGCAGTCGTTTGAGCCCTTCGTAGACGTTTCGCCGGGCCGCCTCCTCGCTGGTGCCCATCACCGATCCGATCTCCGCGTGGGCGGTGTCGAACACGTATCTGAGCGCCACCGCCGTGCGCTGCTTGGGCGGAAGCTGACGGACCAGGATCCAGAGCTCGTCCTCGCCGTCGGCGATCAGCGGGGCGGCGTCGGATCCGCCCGCCGGCTCGGGCACATCCGCGACCGGCACGGCCTGCCGGTTACGGGCCCGGACGTAATCGATCGACTTGCGGTGGGCGATCGTCAGCAGCCAAGCGCGCAGGTTGTCGGCGTGCTGCAGGCGCGGGTACGCCCGCAGTGCCGCCAGCCACGTCTCCTGGTAGCAGTCGTCGGCGGCCGAGTGCCCGACGGTCGCGCTCAGGAAGCGGTGCACGTCGCGCCCGTGCTCGTCGATCAACGTCTGGAATGGGGGGAGTTCCACTGACGATGAAACGTTGCGCGGTGGCATCACGTGAGATCTTGGCGCGAGCGCCGGCAAGACTCCGTTCGCTGTTTGCAACGACTCGCCCATTCGCTATACAAAGCTCATATGGCGCGAGCAATCTGGTCGGGCGCTATCAGCTTCGGGCTCGTCAACGTGCCCGTGAAGCTGTTCAGCGCGACATCCCCGAAAACCGTTCGTTTCCACCAGCTTTCGAGTAAGACGGGCGCTCGGATCCGTCAGAAGCGGGTCGATCCCACGACCGGCGAAGAGGTGCCCTACGAGGACATCGTCAAGGGCTACGAGATCACGCCCGAGCAGTACGTGTTGATCTCGAGCGAGGAGCTCGAGGCACTCGACCCGAAGGCGACTCGGACGATCGACATCGAGGAGTTCGTGGATCTGGCCGAGATCGACCCGATCTACTTCGATCACTCCTACTACCTGGCTCCGGCCGCCGGCGGCGCCAAGGCCTACCGGCTGCTGGCCGACGCGATGCGCGAGTCCCAGAAGGTGGCGATCGGACGCCTGGTGCTGCGCACCAAGCAGCAGCTGTGTGCGCTGCGGCCCACCGGCGGGGTACTGACGCTGAGCACGATGCTGTTCGGCGACGAGGTGCTCGCACCCGATCGCCTGGACGAGCTCGACGGAGTCGAGGAGGCCGAGGCCACCAAGCGCGAGCTGACGATGGCCCAGCAGCTGATCGAGTCGCTGTCGGCTGAATTCGAGCCCACCAAGTACCACGACGAGTACCGCGAGCGCGTGCTCGACCTGATCGAGCGCAAGGCCGCCGGCGAGGAGATCGCGATCCTGCCCGAGGCCGAGGAACCCGCTGCCGCGCCGGACCTGATGGCAGCCCTGGAGGCCAGCCTCGCGGCGGTCGGCGACGAGGAGCCAGAATCGCCCAAGCCCAAGCGAAAGAGCAAGTCCGAAGGCTCTGACGGCGCGTCGAGCAAGCGCCGCGCGAAGGCCAAGGCGTGAGCCGTCCGGCGGGGGCGGCCGCCGGCACTCGTGGGCGTTCATAAGTTCTGGTGAAAAATTAGGCCCCCGGGACTAACTCTCCGCTAACAAGCGCTGGTACCCTTCCGGGTCCTCTTCGCTGCGTGGGTCCTCGCTTCCGGGACCCCAAACCCCTCCTCTACCTATGAATACTCACTTTGGTCCGCCCGGGGCCAACGGCCTCTACGACCCCGTCAACGAACACGACGCCTGTGGGATCGCGCTTGTCGCCAAGCTTTGGGGCGACCCGACCCACGCCGTCGTCGAGAAGGCCCTGGACGCGCTGGAGAACCTCGAGCACCGCGGGGCGGAGGGCGCCGATCCCAACACCGGTGACGGCGCGGGGATCCTCCTGCAGATCCCCGACGCGTTCCTGCGCGGGGCGGCGGCCGGGGTCGAGCTGCCGCCGCCGGGCCGCTACGGCGTGGGCGTCTGCTACCTGCCCGCCGACGCTGAGCGGCGGCTGGCGCTCGAGCAGCTGATCGAGGAGCTGATCGAGGCCGAGGGCCAGCGGGCGATCTGGTGGCGCGACGTGCCGATCGACGAGCGCCACGTCGGCGAGACGGCCCGCTTGTGTGCGCCGGTGATCCGGCAGGTTCTGATCGCCGCCGCCGACGAGATCGCCGACCAGGACGCGTTCGAGCGCAAGCTGTACGTGCTCCGCCGGGTGATCGAGAAGGCCGCCGGCGCCCGACGTGTCGTTCCCGAGCTTCTCGAGCCGGACGATGGTCTACAAGGGGATGCTGACCGCGCCGCAGCTGCCGCGCTACTTCACCGATCTGCGCGACCCGCGGCTGGCCTCGCGCCTGGCGCTGGTGCACTCACGGTTCTCGACCAACACGTTCCCGAGCTGGGAGCTGGCCCACCCGTACCGGATGATCGCCCACAACGGCGAGGTCAACACACTCCGGGGCAACATCAACTGGATGCGGGCGCGGGAGTCTCAGCTCGCGTCGGACCTGTTCGGCGATGACCTGGAGAAGGTGATCCCGGTGGTCCGCGCCAACGGCTCGGACTCGGCGATCTTCGACAACGTGCTCGAGCTGCTGGTCCTCAGCGGCCGCGAGATCCCCCATGCGGTGATGATGATGGTCCCCGAGGCCTACCGCACGCGGACCGATCTGGACCCCGACGTCAAGGGCTTCTACGACTTCCACTCGTGCCTGATGGAGCCCTGGGACGGCCCCGCCGCGGTCGTGTTCACCGACGGCCGCCTGGCCGGAGCGGTGCTCGACCGAAACGGCCTGCGCCCGGGCCGCTGGATCCAGGACACCGAGGGCTATGTGGTGCTGGCCTCCGAGGCGGGCGTGATGACCGTCGCGCCCGAGCACGTCCAGCGCAAGGGCCGCCTGGCCCCGGGCAAGCTGTTCCTCGTCGACCTCGAGGAGGGACGGATCGTCGAGGACGAGGAGGTCAAGCGCCGGATCGCCCGCCGCAAGCCCTACGGGGAGTGGTACGAGCGCTCGGTCGTGCACATCGACGACCTCCCCGAGCGCGAGCCGCGCGCGCCGCGGATCGAACCGCTGCGCTCCAAGCAGCTGGCGTTCGGCTACTCGCAGGAGGACCTGCGGATGGTGATTGCGCCGATGGCCGCCAACGGCGAGGAGCCGGTCGCCAGCATGGGCAACGACGCCGCGCTGGCGGTGATGTCCGACCGTCAGCCGCCGCTGTTCTCCTATTTCAAGCAGCTGTTCGCGCAGGTCACCAACCCGCCGATCGACCCGATCCGCGAAGAGGTCGTGATGAGCCTCCAGGCGGGCGTCGGGGCCGAGGTCAACCTGCTGATCGAGTCGCCCGAGCAGGCGCACATCCTGGTGATGGACCAGCCGATCCTCCGCAACGGCGAGCTCGAGAAGCTTCGGCAGGTGTCCCACGACGTGTTCGACGCGGCCACGGTCGACATCACCTGGCCGATCGAGCAGGGCACGGCCGGGATGGAGGTGCGCCTCGACGCGCTGTGCGAGGAGGCAGCCCGCTACGTCGACAACGGCGCCAACATCCTGATCCTGTCGGACCGCAACCTGGGGCCCGAGCGGGTGGCGATGCCGTCGCTGCTGGCGGTCGCGGCCGTGCACCACCATCTGGTGCGGCGCGGGACGCGGTTGCGGACCGGGCTGGTGATCGAATCCGGCGAGCCGCGCGACATCCACGCGATGGCGACGCTGATCGGCTACGGCGCCGCGGCGATCAACCCGTACGTCATGTTCGAGTCGCTCGACGAGCTCACCGAGCGAACGTTGCTTCCCCGCGACCTGGAGCGCGAGGAGGCCGAGAAGCGGATCGTCAGGGCGATCGGCAAGGGCCTGATGAAGACGATCTCGAAGATGGGGATCTCGACGATCCAGTCCTACGGTGGTGCCCAGGTGTTCGAGGCCGTGGGCCTCGACCCGGCGCTGATCGACAAGCACTTCACCGGCACCGCATCGCGAATCGGCGGGGTCGGGCTCGAGCAGCTCTCGACCGAGGCGATCGAACGCCACTTCCGCGCCTATCCGCGCACCGGGCGCGACCTGTTGCCGGTCGGCGGCGTGCTGCAGTGGCGCCGCGACGGCGAGGTCCACATCTGGAACCCGGACACGATCGCCAAGCTTCAGCACTCGGTGCGCCAGGAGAACGGAGACGGGCCGACGACGTACAAGGAGTTCGCGCGCCTGGCCAACGAGGACGCCACCCGCAAATCGGCGCTGCGCGGGTTAATGGCGCTTCGCTACGCGTCCGAGCCGGTGGCGCTCGGAGAGGTCGAGTCGGCCACCGAGATCGTCAAGCGCTTCACCACCGGCGCGATGAGCCTGGGGGCGCTCAGCCGGGAGGCCCACGAGACGCTGGCGATCGCGATGAACCGGATGGGCGCGAAGTCCAACACCGGAGAGGGCGGGGAAGACCCGAGTCGCTACACGCCCGACGACAATGGCGACGAGCGCCGGTCGGCGATCAAGCAGATCGCATCGGGCCGGTTCGGAGTCACGATCCACTACCTGGTCAACGCCGATCAGCTGCAGATCAAGATGGCCCAGGGCGCGAAGCCCGGCGAGGGCGGGCAGCTGCCCGGACACAAGGTCGACGACTACATCGCCCGGATCCGCAACTCGACTCCGGGCGTGGGCCTGATCTCGCCTCCGCCGCACCACGACATCTACTCGATCGAGGACCTCAAGCAGCTGATCTACGACCTCCGGTGCGCGAACCCGACGGCCTCGGTCTCGGTCAAGCTGGTGTCCGAGGTGGGGGTCGGCACGGTCGCCGCCGGCGTCGCCAAGGCCAACTCCGACCACGTCACGATCTCCGGCCACGACGGCGGCACCGGCGCCTCGCCGCAGTCCTCGGTCCAGTCGGCCGGCGTCCCCTGGGAGATCGGGCTGGCCGAGACTCAGCAGACGCTGCTGCTCAACGACCTGCGCTCGCGGATCACGGTCGAGGTCGACGGCCAGATGAAGACCGGCCGCGACGTGGTCATCGGGGCTCTGCTTGGCGCTGACGAGTTCGGGTTCTCGACCGCGCCGCTGATCGCGATGGGCTGCATCATGATGCGCGTCTGCCACCTGAACACCTGCCCGGTGGGGATCGCCACCCAGGACCCGGTGCTCCGCGAGCGCTTCCAGGGGACCGCCGACCACGTGGTCAACTACCTGATGCTGGTCGCCGAGGAGGTCCGCGAGCTCATGGCCGCGCTGGGCATCCGGCGCTTCGAGGACATGATCGGCCGCACCGACCTACTCGACATGGACGCGGCGATCGACCACTGGAAGACCCAGCACGTGGATCTGTCGATGGTCCTGGAGATGCCCGAGCTGCCCGCCGGCGCTCCTCGCCGCCGCGCCCGGCCGCAGGTGCCGGTACTCGACGACGCGTTGGACTGGGAGCTGGTGCGCAACTGCGCGCCCGCGATCGAGCACGGCGAGGCGGTGAAGCTCGGGCCGGTGCCGGTCCGCAACGTCAACCGCACGGTCGGCGGGATCCTCTCGGGCGAGATCGCCCGGCGTCACGGTGTCGACGGACTGCCCGAGGGCACGGTCGAGATCTCGTTCTCGGGCTCGGCCGGGCAGAGCTTCGGCGCCTGGCTGGCCCCCGGGGTGACCTTCTGCCTGCGCGGCGAGACCAACGACTACACCGGCAAGGGCATGTCGGGCGGGATCGTGTCGGTGCGCCCGCCCGAGAAAGCCCGGTTCCGCGCTGAGGAGAACATGATCGTCGGCAACACCGTGCTCTATGGCGCGACCGCCGGCCGGGCGTTCTTCCGCGGCCTGGCGGGCGAGCGGTTCGCCGTGCGCAACTCCGGCGTGCACGCCGTCGTCGAGGGGGTCGGCGACCACGGGTGTGAGTACATGACCGGCGGCCGCGTGGTCGTGCTCGGCCGCACCGGCCGTAACTTCGCGGCGGGGATGAGCGGCGGCGTCGCCTACGTGTACGACGTCGACCGGCTGTTCGAGACCCGCTGCAACCAGGGCCTGGTGGACCTCGAGGAGCTGACCGACGCCGACGCCGACGAGGTCAGGGCGCTGATCTCCGAGCACATCGCGCGGACCGGTTCGCTGGTGGCCCGCAACGTGCTCGCGTCATGGGACCGCGGCGCCCGGGACCGGTTCGTAAAGGTGATGCCGCGCGACTACAAGCGAGCGCTGGCGGAGCGCTCCGAGACCGAGGCCGCAGCGGTCTAACCGCGGGATGGCGACGATGGGCGAGCTCGGAGCATTTCTGAAGATCCACCGTGTCGGCTTCGACAAGCGCGACCCCGACGAGCGGATCCACGACTACCAGCAGTACTTCCGCCTCCAGCCCGAGGCCGAGCTCAAGCGCCAGGGCGCGCGCTGCATGGATTGCGGGATTCCGTTCTGCCACGAGGGGTGCCCGTTGGGCAACCTGATCCCCGACTGGAACGACCTCGTGTACCGGGGCAAGTGGCGCGACGCGATCGACCGGCTGCACGCGACCAATAATTTCCCCGAGTTCACGGGCCGGATCTGCCCGGCGCCGTGCGAGTCGGCCTGCGTGCTGGCGATCAACGATGAATCGGTGACGATCGAGCAGATCGAGCTGGCGATCGTCGAGCGCGCGTTCGAGTCCGGGTGGGTCGTTCCCGAGCCGCCCGGCCGGCGGACCGGCAAGACCGTGGCGGTGATCGGATCGGGACCGGCCGGGATGGCGGTTGCGGCCGAGCTCAACAACTGCGGCCACACGGTCACCGTGTACGAGCGCGACGAGGGACCGGGCGGGCTGATGCGCTTCGGGGTCCCCGACGCCAAGCTCGAGAAGCGCATCATCGACCGCCGGGTGACGATCCTCGAGGAGGAGGGCATCGAGTTCGTCTACAACGTCGACGTCGGCCGCGACATCACCGCGGTCGAGCTCACGGGGCGCTACGACGCGGTCGTGATCGCCACCGGCTCGAGGGTTTCCCGCGACATCGACGCGCCTGGGCGGGAGCTGCCGGGGATCCACTTCGCGATGGACTATCTCTACCAGCGCAACCGGTGGGTCGCGGCGCAGGAGGGACGGCCCTACCGCGCGCCCGAGCCCGGGACCGAGATCTCGGCCGCCGACAAGCGCGTGATCGTCGTCGGCGGCGGCGACACCGGGATGGACTGCATCTCGAACTCACACCGCGAGGGCGCGCTCAGCGTGACGATGCTCGACGTCTACGAGGACCTGGGAGACGGGGCCGACCCGCGGGCACCGTGGCCGCTGCCGCCCAAGCGGACTCCGAGCACGTACGCGCTCGAGGAGGGCGGCAGGCGCCGCTGGGGCACCGAGGTCACCGGCTTCGGGGGGATCGACGGCAAGATCAGCCATCTGTACGCCCGCAAGGTCACCGGCAGCTCGTCCCGGGACCTCACGCCCGTCCCCGGCAGCGAATTCGTGCTCGAGGCCGACCTGGTGCTGATCGCGATCGGGTTCGAACACCCCGAGCACGAGGGGATCGTCGACGAGCTCGATCTGGAGACCGATCGCAAGGGCAACGTCCGCACGCGGATGACCTACCGCACCAGCGCCGAGCGCGTGTACGCCTGCGGCGACGCCCGGATCGGCCAGTCGCTGATCGTCACCGCGATCGCCGAGGGCCGAAAGTGCGCCCGGATCGTCAACAAGGATCTCGGCGGGAGCCCGATGGATGCCGACCGCGAGATGCTGGCGATCGGAGCCTGGAGCGGAGAGGCCGATCGGACGCTCCGACACGAGGCCGAGGCGGCGGGCACCGTGCGCCCCGGGGAGGAATTCTTCAGCGGCCCGGGCACCCGCGACCGCTAGCTGTGCTCGCGGTTGGCGAGTCCGCTCAGATAGCTCCCAAACCCTGCAGTTTCCGGGACAAACCCGGTGCAAACCAACTAGAAGTTTGCGATCAATACGCAAGGGGAATGCTACTTTTAATCGAACACCGGGGCCTCCGATTCGCGACGAGCACTGTGCGCGATCAAAGAATTTGAGGTTTACTGAAGGCTTGGGACGGGGAAACTCGCCCCTGTCGGTCAGGGAACTGCGCCCCCACTTCCCTGACTCTCCGGGGGACCCAGATGGATCTGGGTCCCCCGGGCTCTTTAAGCAGCCCTTCACGGGCCCCGTCACGATCGTGTGCCAACTTTAATTCGATGGCGTACACCGCCACATCGGTCGGCTCGACGATCACCAACGTGCTCGACGCGGCCGGGAACTTCTTCTCGCAGCTGTCGAACCTGAGCTGGGGGCCGCTGCTGCTCGCGCTGGGCCTGTACGCGGTCTACCTGCTGCTGCGCTCGCGGGCGCTGTTCAACGCGGTGCGGGCGGCATATCCGGGGGTTGAGGTGCGCTGGCGCGACGTCTGGGGCGCGTACATGGTCGGCTACGGCGTCAACACCGTGTTCCCGCTCGGTGGCGGCAACCTGGCGCAGCTGTTCCTGACCCGGATCTCGATCCCGCCGAGCAGCTATCCCACGGTCGCCACGGCGTTGTGGACCGGCACGATCTTCGACTGGTTCATGGGGCTGCTGGTGATGTGCTTCGCGTTCACCCAGGGCGTGTTCCCCAAGCCGCCGGACTTCTCCAAGCTGCCGGCGTTCGATATCAGCTTCTTCGGGTCGCACCCGCGGTTCACGCTGTTCTTCGTGACCGTGCTGGCGATCGCGTTCGTGGTCGCGTTCGCGCTGCTGTCGGCGACCGTGCGGGCGTTCTGGGCCCGGGTGCGCCAGGGCTTTGCGATCCTCCGCGACCGCCGCCGCTACCTGCGGGAGATGTGCAGCTGGCAGCTGGCCAGCTGGTTCTTCCGGCTGGGCTCCTACTGGGCGCTGCTGGAGGCGTTCCATATCGGTGGCTCACTGCGCAACGCGTTGCTGGTGCTGGCGGTCCAGGTGGTTGCATCGGTGTTCCCGTTCACCCCGGGAGGGTTGGGGGTGCAGCAGGCGTTGCTGCTGGCGATCTTCTCGGGCAGCCCGTACGTGGCCTCATTCTCGGTTGGCCAGCAGATCGCCACCGCAGTACTCAGCGCGATGCTCGGCTTCGCCGCGCTGGTCCTGATCTTCCGCTTCAAGAGCTTCCGCGAGGTGATCCAGCGGGGCAAGGAGCACCGGGCAGGCGAGGCGGGCCGGCGCGAGCCCGATGTCGCGGTGTCGGGCTGAGGTCGGGCTGAGGTCGGGCCGAGGTCGGCTGAGGGCGCATGACGAACGTCCCTCTCGAGCTGTTCGCGGACAACCGTGGGACGTTGGCCACGTGGGGGGTGCTCAACGTCCCACGGTCCGGCTCAGACCGCTCGCGTGGGACGTTAAGCACGTGCGGTCGGGGTCCGACGTGTGACAAATCTCAAACCTGACCCCCCCGTCATCTTTTGTACCCTGGCCTGATGGCTTCTGGCGGGACATCGCTGCCCTCTGTCTGCGTGGTCGGCGCTGGCTCGTCGGGGATCGCGGCGGCGAAGGCTCTGCATCAGCGGGGAATCCCGTTTGACTGCTTTGAGAAGTCCGACCAGGTGGGCGGCAACTGGGTGTACGGCAACCGCAACGGGATGTCGTCGGCGTACCGGTCGCTGCACATCAACACCTCGCGCGAGCGGATGCAGTACTCGGACTTCCCGATGCCCAAGTCGTATCCGGACTTCCCGCATCACACCCACATCGCGCGGTACTTCAACGACTACGTCGACCGCTTCGGCTTCCGCGACCGGATCGTGTTCGAGACCGGGGTAGAGCACGCGGAGCGCGGTCGCGACGGGGTCTGGTCGATCACGCTCGACAACGGCCAGACGCGGGCCTACGACGCGCTGCTCGTCGCCAACGGCCACCACTGGAACCCGCGCTGGCCCGAGCCGGCGTTCCCGGGCACGTTCGACGGCGAGCAGCTCCACGCTCATCACTACGTCGACAACGAGCGCTTCCGCGACAAGAACGTGCTGGTCGTGGGGATCGGCAACAGCGCGATGGACATCGCGGTCGAGTCGAGCTTCGTGGCTCGCAGGACGTTTTTGTCCTCGCGCCGCGGCGCCTACGTGCTCCCCAAGTACCTGTTCGGTCGCCCGCTGGACCAGATCGGCGTCAACGCGCTGACGCCGATGATGCCCTGGGTGTTCCGGCGCACGATCCTCACCGCCCTGTACCGGCTCGGAGTCGGCAAGGTCGAGGACTACGGCCTGCCCAAGCCCGACCACAAGCTGGGCGAGGCGCATCCCACGATCTCGGCCGAGTTCCTCAACCGACTGGCCCACGGAGAGATGACCTGGAAGCCGAACATCGCCGGTCTCGCGGGTGGGCGGGTCGCGTTCGACGACGGCACCAGCGAGCAGATCGACGTGATCGTGTACTGCACCGGCTACAAGGTCACGTTCCCGTTCTTCGACGATGACTTCATCTCGGCGCCCGACAACGACTTGCCGCTGTTCAAGCGCGTGTTCAAGCCCGACGTCGACAACGTCGCGTTCATCGGCCTGCTGCAGCCGCTCGGCGCAATCATGCCGCTGGCCGAGGCCCAGGGGCGCTGGGTTGCGGCGTACCTGCGCGGCGAGTACCGCCTGCCGCCACAGGCCGACGTCGAGGCCACGATCAAGGCCGAGCGCGACCGCATGTTCCGGCGCTACGTGGCCTCCAAGCGCCACACGATGCAGGTCGACTACGACAACTATCTCCACGACCTGGGCAAGGAGCTCAAGGCCGGAGCCGTGCGGGCCCGAGCGACGGGCTTTGCCCTGCCGGTCCCGCCGCGGGCGAAGGTCCGCGAAGCGGCCGCCGCGTGACCGACGCGGCCAACGGCAAGCGCGAGCGCACCAAGGCCCAGAACCGGTCGGCGATCATCGTCGCCGCCCGCGAGGTGTTCGCCGAGCTCGGCTACGACGCCGCCGGTGTCCGAGACGTGATGCGCCGCACCGACCTGGCCTCCGGCACGTTCTACAACTACTTCGAGGACAAGGAGGCGGTGTTCCGGGAGGTCGTCGACGAGAGCGCACAGGAGATCCGCCGGCGGCTGCTCGACGTTCGCGGCGGTGCCTCGACGCTGGATGAGTTCGTCGGCGACGCTTACCGCGTGTGGTTCGAGTTCCTCGTCGAGGACGAGCTGATGTTCGAGCTGATGCAGCGCAACACCGGCGCGATCCGGGCGCTGTTCGGCGACCCGATCATGGGCGCGGGCGTCCAGGAACTCTATGAGGACCTCACAGCCGGAATCGACCGCGGGGACCTGCCGGCCCACGACGCCGATTACATGGCGGGTGCGATGGCGGGCGCGGCACTCGAGCTTGGAGTGCGCATGGCCGAGCGGTCCCCACCCGATCCCGCAGGCGCGGCGCGGTTTGCCACCGAGCTGTTCCTGGGCGGCATCGAGCGCCTGACCCGGCCCGCGGAGACGGTGGCGGCCGCGTCGCTAGTGTCGCGACACTAGGTGAGCTGCAGCGCCCGTAGCCGCAGCAGGTCGAGTAGCTCGCAGCCACGGTGCGACTGGTCGGCGATCGCCGGTCCGCCATCGAGCGGGAGCGCCGCGCGCAGCCGCCCGTCCACCTCGGCCACGAGTGCCGGGCCGTCGGGCGGGGCGCCGCAGTCCAGCGCCGCCAGCAGCTCGAGCCGGGCGGCGTCCGCCGCGGCCGCATAGCGGAGCGTGACCCGGGTGACCGGCGAGTCGCCGGTGTCGGCAGGCGGAGATGATCGACGGCGGCGTCTCATAACCAACTACAGGATATTGAAGGTTAGGTAACCCGTCAAGAGATTTAGCCGGTTACGTCACCTGTCAACTACGATTGATGGTGATGACCGACAAGAAGCAGGCGCCGGGTGAGCTTGGGATCGTGCAGGCGTTCGTGAACACGCTCGACGTCGAGGAGGACGACGAGCAGCTCGTCAGCCCGGCGGCGCTGGCCGCGTGGCTGTCGGACCACGGCTTGACCGCGACCAAGTCGGTTCGGGCCCGGACCGTCGATCTCGAGAACGCGATCCGACTGCGCGAGGCGCTGCGCTCGATCCTGCTGGCTCACGTGGAGTCTGAGCCGGTCCCCACCGGGGCGGCGATGGAGCTCGATGTGGTGGCCTGCCGATCGCGGCTGCGGCTACGGTTTGATCGCGACGGCGGGGCGGCGCTGGAGCCTCAGGCCAGCGGGGTGGATGGGGCGCTTGGGAGGTTGCTGGCGATCGTGCAGCGGGCGATCGAGACCGGTAGCTGGGAGCGTTTGAAGGCGTGCCGCCAGGACGGCTGCGCGTGGGCGTTCTACGACCGCACCAAGAACCACTCGGGCGCCTGGTGCAGCATGGAGGTGTGCGGCAACCGGGCCAAGGCCCGCTCCTATCGCGAGCGCCGGGCAACCGGCGAGGTCGCGGGTGCATCGATTCGCCGACGTGCAAGGATGAATGAGTAGTGCCGACCTTCTGCCGCCACAACCGCATGGTTCAGAACTGCCCGATCTGCTCGCGCGAGCAGGAGATCGAGCTTCGCCCCGTCGTCTCGTCCAGCGCGCCCCGCACCAGCCAGCCCCGGGCCGCCACCACGAGTTCGACCCGCTCGCGCGGGAGCTCGGCCCAGTCGGGCCCGCGCGGTGGCGTCACCGTCCGCCGGCTGGCGCGCGGCGCCGAGGACGGTTACAGCTCCTCGATGGCGCCCGGTCTGCGCTCGAGCGCAGACGCCGAACGTCTCGCCGAGGAGCTGGCGTTCGCGGCCGGCGCGCCTGGCCCGGCTCGAGCAGGACCCGCCGGGGCTGTACGCCGACGTGGCCGATGAACGCGAGGACGTCGAGGATCGCACCTGGCTGGCGTTCCTGATCGCCTACCTCGGACCCACCCATGGCGAGGACCCGTTCGCCGCGATCCGCCACGTGGCCACTCCTTGGACCGAGGCCCAGCCGCCCGACCTGGACGGCATCGAGCTCGGGCCGCGCACCGCGCACGACCCGGCGCGAGGCACGCGCACGATCGAGGCCTATCGGTCGTGGGTCGCGCGTGCGGGTTCGCAGGCGGCGACGTTCACCGGCGACGCCGGATGGACCCCGGAGCGGCGGTTCTCGCGAATCTTCGAGCGCCTGTCACTGCCTGGGTTTCACCGCGGCGCCCGGTTCGACCTGCTGGTGACGCTCGGCCGCCTCGGCGTCTACGACCTCAGCGCTGGAGCGCTCGAGCTCAAGGGCTCCAACAACGTCACGGTCGCGGCCAAGCGCGCGCTGGGAATCGGCGATCCGCTGCTGCTCGAGCGGCGCGCCGCCGACCTGGCCAGCGCCTGCGGGCTGCCGCTGGAGGCGCTGGATCTGGGGTTGTCGAACTGGGAGCGGGGCGAGCGCGCCACGCTCGGGCTCGCGCCCGACACCGAGCCCGATCCGGAGGCGCTGCGAACCACCCGCGCGGCGCTGGGGTTGTAGCCGGCGGCGCCGGCCGGGCCCGCGGGCGATTACGTCCGCACCACCGCCTACCTTCTGCGGCGTCCCGATCTCTGCAAGACGGAGCCGCGATGCCACTCTGCTTCATCGAACCTCAGAACGCCATACGAGTCATTGCCGAGTCCGTCGGGCGCGAGGCGCGTCGGCAGATCCTGGGCGAGGTCGTGCGTGCCTGGGTGGACGAGATCCCCGATTCCGAGCTCGAGTCCCACTACGCCAAGGCCGTGGCGGATCTCGACGAACACGACCTGTCGCTGCTCGCCGCGTGGCATGCGTCGCTCGAGGTCGGGCACCCGGTGGCCAACAAGGAGTTCCTCGTCAACGTGTTCCCGTCGCTGGGGGAGAACCGGCGCGAGGCGCTGAAGATCGCCGCCAGCTTCCGCGGCGAGGAGGCGTTCGAGGCCGGCGTCGGCGAGGAGGAGGCGTTCGACACGGTGCTCCCGTGGCTCTCGGAGGAGCGCTGCACCGAGCTCGCGCGCGAGTGCCTCGAGCTGTACTGCTGGGATCGCCTCGGCGTCGCGAACTGACCGGGTCTAACTGCCGGACGCCGACAACGCGGCCTCGATCTCGCCGATCGTCTGCTCGGTCGACCGAAACCACACGGCGCTCATTCCGACCTCACGAGCCCCGTCGCAGTTGAGCTCGACGTCGTCGACCATCAGCGCGGCGCCCGCGGATACTCCGAGCCGCTCCAGCGTGATCTCGTAGATCTGGCGCTCCGGCTTGCGGACGCCGACGAACGCGGAGTCGACCACCACCGAGAAGATCTCGTCGACGGGCAGCATCGTCCGCCAACGGTCGGCCCATTCGCGGACGTTGTTGGTGCAGATCGCGAGCTTGTAGCCGCGGTCGCGCAGCCCGCTCATGTACTCGATCAGCTGCTGGTTAGGGTCCAGGTGAGCGAAGTAGCGCTCCCCGAAGCCGTGCATCTCGACGTCACGGCCGAGCTGGCGGCTGAGCTCCTCGCCGAGCTGTGCCAGGAAGGTGGCCTCGCTCATCCGGCCGGTTTCGAGCTCGAACAGGGGGTGGGCGCCGTCGCGCTCCCAGATCGCGCCCATCGCGTGGCCCAGCGACTCCAGGGAGATCCCCGAAGAATCCTGGAGCGCCGCGAACGAATTCAGCAGCGGCGACGTCAGCACGCCGCCGAAGTCGCTCACGACCGCCTCGATCCTGGTCATGCGCGCTGCGCCACCAGATACACGCCGGCGCCCTCCCGGCCTCGGCTGCGCCAGCGAAACGGCTGGGCGACGACGTTGAAGCCGCCGCACCGAGAGCGCGCGCCGAGCCCCGCGGCTTCGCCGGCGGCGCGACGCGGGTACTGGCTGTCCTCGTCCTCGCCGGCGAGCCACAGCTCAAAGCCGGCGCGCAGCGGCTGCCCGGAGTCGGTGTACGTGGTCGACAGCCGCGGCTCCTGGACCGGCGAGGTGGTCTCGGGGTCCAGCACTGCGACCTCGAGCAGGTCGGAGTCCTGGCCGCGGGACTTGCGAGGACGCAGGGCGACCAGGGCCAGGCCGTCCTCGGGCGCGAACCATGCCGACACGTCGCGGACCGAGTCGAACTTCTCGAGCTTGACGCCGTCGCCGTGGCCGCCGCGTCGACCGATGCAGTCGATCTCACGCTCGGCGCCATCGACGTTCGCGCGGCCGTGCACGCGGCACAGCTGGTCAAAGCCCGAGCCGATCCCGGTGGCGACCGCCGCGCTCACCGGAGACGCGGTCAGCTGCACGCCGTCGCCTTCCAGCAGCCACTCGGCATCGCCGTCACCGGCTCGCAGGGTGGCGCCGGACGAACCGGACCGCTCGCCGCCGCCGACGGCCATGAACCCGTTCTCATCGGGGCCGGGCGTCCACGCCGCGCCCCAGACCGAAGCGTCGAGCTCGGCGAATGCAACCGTGCGAAGGGGGGTGGAGCCGCGGTCGCTCAATGTCCGAGCCGAGACTGCTCGATGTCGGTGGCGGTCGAGTCGACGTCGTAGGCGCGCCGCGGACCGCGCGCCGCGCGGGCGGCCCGCCGCAGCACCCGTGCCTGGAGCAGTCGGGTCATCGGCCGGCGAACCAAGGTCCGGGTCTGAGGCACGAGCAGCCACGCGCCGACGATGTCGCCGATGAATCCGGGCAGGATCAGCAGCAGCCCGCCGATCAACACGAGCGCGCCATCGAGCACCTCGCGGCCGGGCGGCCGCCCGGATGAGACCGCGATCTGAAACCGCCGCCAGATGGCCCGGCCCTGCGTGCGCATCGCCCACACGCCCACCGGCCAGGTGACGATCAGCAGCAGCACGGTGTTGAGCACGCCGATCAGCTGCGCGACCTTGATCGCGACCAGCAGCTCGGCCACCGGCCACAGGATCATGAGTACGAGCGCGATCAACATTGCCTTCTAGGCTACTGCGGCGCCTCGGAGCTCCGCCGTTGACGTTCGACGACGCCCCGGCTGGGGGGCGCTACGCGAGCGCCGGCGAGGGCCCCTCGAGCCGGACGCCGGGCAGCCGGTGCAGCCCTACCTCCTGGATCAGCGCAACGATCTGCGGCTGGGCGCCTCGCAGCAGGACCACGCGGTCTCGAAATCGAAGCCGACGGGCCAGCGCGGCGAGGTCGAGCATCAGCGACGGATCTGCGAACACCAGCCCGCTGAGGTCGACGATGACGTCCGACTGCGCCCGCAGCGCGCGCACGAAAGCTCGTCGTCGGCTGCCCTGAGTGGACCTGTCCTCGTCCCCACGGCAGCACAGCGTCGCCGGTTGTTCGCTGTAGTCGACGATTGCGGCAACCTACCGAAATCTGCGCGTTGGTCGCAAGCGAAATTCGGCGACTCGCCTACACTGAGCGCCATGGCGACTGTTGAGGAAGTAACCGACGCGCTTCGAGACGTGATCGACCCGGAGCTGGGCCTCGATTTCGTGGAGCTCGGCCTGATCTACGACGTCGAGGTCGACGCCGGCAACGTGCACATCACCTACACGCTGACCAGTCCGGGGTGCCCGATCGGCCCGCAGGTGTCCGAGCAGATGGTCGAGTTCGTGTCAGAGCTCGACGGCGTCGACGATGTCCGTTCGACGATGACGTTCTCGCCTGCGTGGACGCCGGAGCGGATGAGCGAAGACGCGAAGTTCGCGCTCGGCTTCTAGTGGGCTCCAGCGTTCCGCTGGGGTCCACTAGCCAGCGGACGGCTAGGAGCGCTCGCCGAGCTCGCGATCGAGGTCGATCGCGCGGATGTCGTGCTCGCCCGGCAGCTTGTCGAGCACCTCTTGCACGACGTGCGCGACATCTCGCTCGTGCCGCCCCAGGTCGTCGCGAAGCGACTTCAGCGCCGTGTAGACGATCTTCAGCTGGGCGGCGGTGAGGTCGAGGTGGTACGCGGTCTCGCCGGGTTGAATCAGGTCATCGGCCATCGCAGGTGGGAAAGCTAGCTGAGAGGCGCTGATGGCGGCGTCCCGGCGAAGCCATCGGCCTATGCTTGGGGCCGTGCGCCGGTGTGCTCTGCTCGTGGGGCTTGCGGTGATGATCGCTGCGCCGCCGGTGGCCGCGGCACGAATTGACGCCGGTCTGCACGCCGGCGGCCGGACCGGGGCTCTGCTCGTGTTGCTGGACCGTTCGCGGGCCACCGCCGCGGCCGCCGCCCCGGTGCGCGCCGACATCGCGCGGCTGGGGGCCAGGCCCGCCGGGCGATCGGTACCGCAGATCGGGCTGGTCACCGTGCGTCCGCCCCCCGGGGTCTCGACCGCGGCATTCGCCCGGCGGCTGCGCGGGCTGCCGGGGGTCGCGTCCGTGGCGGCCGAGCGGCGATACGTGCCACGGTCGCTGCCCGACGATCCGGGGCTGAGCACGACGGACCCCTCGGCGGGCATCCCCTGGCAGTGGTACCTGACGGCCGAGGACTTCCCCCGGGCATGGGACATCACCGATGGCGGGCACGCGGTCGTCGGCGTGGTCGACAGTGGGATCGATGCGTCGCACCCCGACTTGAGCTCCAAGCTGGCGATCCCGCCGGTCGATCAGCAGGGCCTCGATTCCACCGGTCCGGCCGACACCGATCAGCTCGGACATGGCACCGCCGTGGCCTCGGTCGCATGCGCAGCGACCGGCAACGGGATCGGGATCGCCGGCGCCGGCGATGACTGCGGGCTGGTGATCGAGAAGACCGACTTCAGCGACTCGAGCATCGACGCCGCGATCGCCGACGCGGCCGACCACCACGTCGATGCCCTCAACCTGAGCTTCGGCCCCGACCCGCAGGACGCGTCGACCCCGGCGCCGGCCGCCGAGGTCAGGGCGCTGCACTACGCCGCCGCCCACGGCGTCGTGGTGGTGGCGGCCGCAGCCGACGCCCCGACTGACGAGCAGGGCGATCCCGCAAACGTGCTTCAGCCGGCCGGGAGCGGGTCGCGGATGTCCAAGGGCCTCGGGCTCGACGTCACCGCGGCCCAGTGGGGTGGCTCCCGGGCGCCGTTCGCCGGGTACGGGAGCGAGATCTCACTCGCCGCCTACGGCGCGTTCGAGCCGTCCGCGATCGGTCCGGCTCCATGTCTGGGGCCGACGACCGGGATCCTGACCGCGTTCCCCTCCAACGCCACCACGCTCGAGGCGCCAGCCGATCCGTCGGCGTGCCGCGTGACGCTCGACGGCGATCGCCGGTATGCCACCGTCGCCGGAACCTCGCTGGCGACCCCGCAGGTGGCCGCGACCGCGGCGATGATGCGCGCGCTGAACCCGTACGCGTCGGTTAGCGACGTGATCCAGACGCTGAAGCGGACCGCCCAGCGGCCCAGGGATGCCACGTGGGGCTCGGCGCTCGGCTGGGGCGTGCTCGACGCGGGCGCGGCGGTCGACGCGATCCGCCGGCTCGACCGGTTGGCCCCGACGTCACGCCTGACCGCGCGCCGCTCCACCGACGGCCACGAGATCGTGCTCAGGTGGTCCGGCCACGACCGCCGTCGGCGCGGCCTGGTCACTTCCGGGATCGCCTACTACGACGTGTGCGTCGCGATCGACGGCGGTAAGCCCCGCCGGATCGCCCGCTCACACCGCCACTCGCTGACGTTCACCGTGAACGCCGGGCACCGCTACTCGTTCTACACCGTCGCCGTGGACCGCGCCGGCAACCGGGAGTCCAAGCCGGTGCGGGTGATCGTCCACGCTGCCGGCTAGCGACCGCTCCGGTAACACAGCGAAAAATCGCGTGTAATACGTCCCACTCGCGCACTCTCAGCGCCACCGTGGGACGTTAGTCACGTGGGACGTGGTCAACGTCCCACGCTGACCGCCGAAGGTCTCGGGTGGGACGTTGAGCAGGTCGCCGCCGGGGTCCGGCTAACCGTCGGTCGGCTCGGACCCCGTCCGCCCGGGACGCGGGCGACGCAAGCCGCGTTTGGCGCGCATGTCCGCGGCCGGGCCACGCTTGCCGCGCCCCGTGGGGAGCGGCACGATCTGGACGGGCACACCGTTCTGGGTCTGGTCGTCCGCCCCGGCTTCTTGATCCGCCTCGGCTTCCTCGACCGCCTCGATCGCGCCGGACGGCTCGGGCCGCTCGGCGGTCGCCTCCGCGGCGGCGTCGAGCAGCTCCGTCAGCGCGTCGTCGATTCCCCGGGCGATCACGTCGATGTCCGGCAGCGCGTCGAAGTCACCGAGCAGGCCGTAGTCGACGCCGCCGTCGTAGGACATGATCGCGATCGCCAGCGCGTGGTTCTCGGGCAGGAACGCGACCGGGAACAGGTCCTCGAGCTTGCGGCCGAGCACGTACAGCGGAAGCTGCGGCCCGGGGATGTTGGTGACGAGCAGGTTGAACAGCCGCGTCGAGAAGTTCAGGCGGGACGCCTGGGCGAGGATCGTCGGCGGCGCCAGGTTGTTGACGGCGGTGAGCGTGGCCGCGCCGACTGCCTGCTTGGACTCCTTGAGCCCGTCCATCGCGCGGCTGACGAACCTCAGCCGCGCGACCGCGTCGGTGATGTACACCGGCAGCGGCCCGCGCATCACGGTCAGCTGGTTGCCGAGCGTCCCGCGCTGATCCTGGCCGCGCACCGACACGGGCACGAGCGCGCGCATCTCGACGCCCTCGGTGCGAACGCCCCGCGACCGCAACCACTCGGCCAGCGCTCCCGACACCACCGACAGCACGACGTCGTTGACGGTGCCGCCGAGGGCGTTCTTGACCGTCTTGTAGTCGCTCAGCTCCTGGCGGACGACGGTGAAGCGGCGGTAGGGGCCGATCTCCACGTTCAGCGGCGTCTGTGGCGCCGGGTTGAGCGCCGCCCACACGATCTCGCCGAGGCCTTCGGCGCTGTCGCGCATCGTCGATGCGGTGGCCAGCGGGTGTACGGCGGCGGTGGCCGCCCGGGTCGCCAGGTGCAAGCTCGTTCCGACCATCCCGCGCACGCCCGCGAACGCCAGGTCCAGGGAGGAGGGCTCGGGCTTGGGCCGCCACGGCTGGAGGTCCGGCGGCGGGGGAGTGGGGGTGGGCTCGAGGTCGAACAGCACCGTGGCCAGGTCGACCCCGGAAACGCCGTCGACGAGCGAGTGATGGGTCTTGAAGATCAGCGCGAAGCGGTCGTCCTCCAGCCCTTCGACGAGCCAGTTCTCCCACAGCGGCTTGGCCCGATCGAGCTGCTGGGAGGCGATCCGGGCGGTCAGCAGGAACAGCTGCTCCTCGCTACCGGGCGAGGGGAGCGCCGTGTGGCGCACGTGGTACTCGAGGTTGAAGGTGGGGTCGTCGACCCACACGGGTCGCCCGGTCTCGAGCGGCGGCGTGGCCAGCCGCTGGCGGTAGCGCGGGACCAGATGCAGGCGGCCGCGGATGTGGTTGAGGTAGTCGTCGAATGCTGGCGGCGGGCCCTCGAAGATCAGCAGGCCGCCGACGTGCATGTGCGAGCTCTCACCTTCCTGGTGCAGGAACGACGCGTCCATCGAGCTGAGGCGATCCAGGTGCTGCTGGGACATGGTGGTCAAGACTAGCCTCCCCACCCGCGCCCTGGGAAGAGCCCGCGCTCGGTAGTGTGCTCCGCGACCTCGATGCCCTGGGATTTCTCGACCGAGCCCGAGTTTCAGGCCAAGCTGCACTGGATGCGCGAGTTCGTGCGCGAGCGGATCTGGCCGCTGGAGACGCTGATCGACGAACTCGGGACCGATGGCCTGGCGCGAGCGGTTGCGCCGATGGCCGACCAGGTCCGCGAACAGGGGCTGTGGGCAGCCCATCTCGATCCCGAGCTCGGCGGCCAGGGCTTCGGCCAGGTCAAGCTCGGGCTGATGCACGAGATCCTCGGGACCAGCCCGATCGCGCCGCTGGCGTTCGGCAACCAGGCGCCCGACTCGGGCAACTCCGAGATCCTCGCGCTCGCCGGAACGCCCGAGCAGAAGGAGCGCTACCTCCATCCGCTGCTGGCGGGCGACCTGCGCTCAGCGTTCAGCATGACCGAGCCCGACACCGCCGGCTCCGATCCGACGCTGCTGCAGACGCGCGCGGTTCGGGAAGGCGACGACTGGGTCATCAACGGGCACAAGTGGTTCACCTCCAACGGGTCGATCGCCGACTTCCTGATCGTGATGGCGGTCTCGGACCCGGACGCCAGGCCACACCAGCGGGCTTCGATGTTCATCGTCGACGCCGACACGCCGGGCGTCCGGATCGTGCGCGACGTGGCGACGATGGAACATCCGTGGGAGAGCTTCGGCCGCTACGGCAACCACGCGGAGGTGCTCTACGAGGATGTCCGCGTGCCCGGCGGAGCACTGCTGGGCTCGCAGGGGGCCGGGTTCCTGATCGCTCAGCAGCGGCTGTACCCGGGCCGGATCCATCACTGCATGCGGTGGCTCGGGGTGGCGCGGCGCGCGTTCGACATGCTGTGCGAGCGCTCGCTGTATCGCCACGTCCACGGCGGCCCGCTGTCCTCCCATCAGACCGTCCAGAATTGGATCGCCGACTCCGAGGCCGAGATGCAGGCGGCCCGGCTGATGACGCTGCACGCGGCGTGGATGATGGACACCGAAGGGGTCGCCGCCGCGCGCAAGGAGATCGCGCTGATCAAGTTCTACGGGGCCAAGGTGCTGCACGACGTGGTCGACCGGGCGATCCAGGCCCATGGGGCGCTCGGCTACTCGACCGATCTGCCACTCGAGGCGATGTACCGGTTCGCCCGCGCGGCCCGGATCTACGACGGCCCCGACGAGGTGCACCGGTCGTCGGTGGCTCGGCGGGTGCTGCGCGGATACGAGGCGCCCGCGAACGGCGTTCCCAGCGAGCACGTGCCCACCCGGCGAGAAGCGGCGCGCGCTCAGTTCGCCGAGTTGCTCGAGACGATCACCGCCAACGACTGAGCCGCGTCGCCGCCGCCCTACACTACGTTCAGGTCATGGGCGCTCCTGTCGAAAAACTGCTGCTCGCCGCGCCGCGCGGCTACTGCGCGGGCGTGGACCGGGCGGTCCAGACGGTCGAACGCGCGCTCGAGCTCTACGGGGCTCCGGTGTACGTGCGCAAGGAGATCGTCCACAACAAGCACGTTGTGGCTCAGCTGCGCGAGCGCGGCGCGATCTTCGTCGAGTCCGAGACCGAGATCCCCGACGGCTCAACCGTCGTGTTCTCGGCGCACGGGGTGGCCCCGGGCGTGCATGAGAACGCCGCCAAACAGCGCCTGAAGACGATCGACGCCACCTGCCCGCTGGTCACCAAGGTCCATGTGGAGGCCAAGAAATTCGCGGCCCAGGGCTACACGATCGTGCTGATCGGCCACTCGGGCCACGAAGAGGTCGAGGGCACGATGGGCGAGGCGCCCGAAAACATCGTGCTGGTCGAGTCAGAGCAGGACGTCGACGAGCTCGAGGTCGAGGATCCGAGCCGGATGGCCTATATCTCGCAGACCACGCTGTCGGTCGACGAGACGCAATCGGTGATCCAGCGGCTGCGTCAGCGATTCCCCGAGATCGTGGGGCCGCGCACCGACGACATCTGCTACGCCACCACCAACCGCCAGGCCGCCGTCAAGCAGCTCGCCCGCGAATGCGACCTGGTGCTGGTGATCGGCTCGCGCAACTCGTCCAACTCCAACCGGCTGGTCGAGGTCGCACGCGAGTACGGCGCGGATTCGCACCTGATCGATAACGAGACCGAGGTGGACGAGCGCTGGCTGGACGGCAAGCGGGTCGTCGGGATCACCTCGGGCGCGAGCGCCCCTGACGACCTCGTCGAGCGGCTGATCGAGTTCTTCCGCGAGCGCGGCACGACCGACATCGGCGTGCTCGAGGTCGTCCGCGAGGACGTGCGGTTCATGCTTCCCAAGCAGATCCGCGAAGCCGTGGCGGCCGGGTCGGCGTAGTGGACCCCCACTGGAGCTGAGAGGCCGCCGCGCTGCGCACGCTGGTCGTCTCTGACCTGCACCTCGGGGCCAGGGCGGAGAAGGACGTCCTGCGGCGGCAGGCGCCCCGGCGAGCCCTCCTGAACGCGCTCGAGGGCGTCGATCGGCTGGTCCTGCTCGGCGACCTGATCGAGCTGCGCCAGGGCCCGGTGCGTGAGGCGATCGCGGCGGCAGCGCCGGTGCTCGGCGAGCTCGGCGCTGCCCTCGGCCCGGGCCGCGAGGTCGTGATCGTCCCCGGCAACCACGACCACCATCTGGCCGAGGCTTGGATCGCCCGTCGGGCTCGGGACTCCGAGCCGCCGCCGCTCGAGCTCGAGTCCGCGCTGGACTGGGAGCGGAGCGAGACGCTCGCGGCGGTCGCCGCGGCGCTGTCGCCGGCGACGGTGCGGGCCGCGTATCCGGGCGTGTGGTTGCGCGACGACGTATATGCGATGCACGGCCACTACGCGGACCGCCACACGACCGTGCCGATGTTCGAGCGGCTCGGGGCGGGCGTCATGGCCAGGGTCGTGCGCGACTCACTGGGGCGGCCGGCTCGCGCCCGGATCGAGGACTACGAGGTGACGCTGTCGCCGCTGTACGCGTGGCTGCACGCGGTTGCGCAGAGCCAGGACGGGCGGGTCGGTCGCGGCACCCACAGTGCCTCGACGCGCGCCTGGCGCGCGCTGTCGAGCTCGGGACGCAACCGCAGCCTGCGCCGCCGCGGCCTGGTGATCGCGTTTCCCGCGATCGTGGCCGGGCTGAACCGGGCCGGCCTGGGGCCGCTCCACGCCGACATCTCCGCGCCGGAGCTGCGTCGCGCGGGCCTGCTCGCGCTCGGGACCGCGCTGGACCGGCTCGACGTCCATGCCCGACACGTGATCTTCGGCCACACCCACCGCGCCGGCCCGCTGCCCGACGACGACCGCCTCGAGTGGCGGGCGCCGACCGGCGCGGAGCTGATCAACAGCGGCTGCTGGGTGTATGAGCCCGCGCACGTCGGCAGCGCCCCGTCGACCAGTCCGTACCGCCCCGGATTCGCCGTGGCGGTGGGCGACGAGGGGGCGCCGCGGCTGTCGAATCTGCTCGACGGTGTCGTCGGTTCGGCCGAGCTCGCGCCTACGCCAGCCCGGGCGTGAAGCACACCCCGTGGCAGGTGACCCCCGGCCCGATCTCGAGCTCGAGCTCACCGGCGGTGCTGCGGGGATGTGAGATCAGCTCGTAACAACCCGGGTGGTCGACCTCGAGGCGCTCGCCGTTGGCCACCACGAATCCCGTGCCGCCCAGGACCGCCCATACGCCGCCGGCCTCATATGGCCCCGAATACAGGCCCTCGACGTCGTCGGTCTGCACGACCAGCTGGGCGTCGGGATCCTCCTCGGGGCGGATCGGCTCGAGCACCGGCTCGTCGATCCCCAGCAGCTCCTGGATCGCGCGCTCGGTCTCGTCGTAGCCGCCCTCGCCGTAGTGGTACTCGAACAGGCGGCTACGCCCGTCGAACAGGTACCGGGCGGGCCAGCCCAGGTTTCCGTACTCCTCCCAGATCTCGAGCTGGACGTCGACGACCACCGGGTAGGGCACGTCGAGACGGGTGACCGCGTCGCGGACCGCGTCCGGGTCGGATGACGGCTGAAAGCCCGCCGCGTGCACGCCGATCACCCGAAGTCCGGCGTCCCGATAGCGCTCATGCCATGCGCGCATGTACGGCAGCGTCCGGATCGAGTTGACCCGACAGAAGTCCCAGAACTCGATCAGCACCGGGTGGCCGAGCTGCTGGTCCATCCGCAGCGGGGCGACGTTGATCCATGGCACCCCGCGGGGGAACGGGGGAGCGGCGATGTGATCGACGGGAGCGCGCACCCCGGGCGATGGTAGTGACGCGACCGACGCGGTCAGGAGCGGTAGGAGATGAACTCCATCAGGCTGCCGTCGGGATCGCGGAAGTACACGCTCGTGCCGTCGCCCTTGGCGCCCTTGCGGGCGACCGGCCCGAGCTCGATCTCGACGTCGCAGGCCAGCAGGTGCGCAACCGCGGCGTCAATCGGCCCGTCCCACTCGAAGCACAGGTCGCTGTTGCCCGGCGCGACCGGCACCCTGGCGACCGGGTCGGGGCTCACTCCGGGTCCATGGACGTTGAGCTGCTCGGTGCCGAACCGGTAGGCCCAGGCGCCGTTGCGCTCGACCAGCTCCGCGCCGAGCACCGCCGTGTAGAAGCGGTTGGACCGCTCCCACTCGGACACGTGGATCACGCAATGATCTAGCTTCCCGGTGGTCATCGCAGCGCGGAGGATACCCGTCGAATCCGGGTATCGAATACTCGTCCACACGTTCGCGAGCCGCCGCTATACTCGGTGAAGTATTGAATCCTTACTGCCTTTGAGGAGTTTTCGATGAGTCCGTCTGGAGCCGAAGTTCTCCGCGATATCAAGAGCAGGATCGAAGAGGTCGATCCCGCCGTTGTGCGGGAACAGGTCTCCAACGGCGCGGTCGTGATCGACGTGCGCGAGCCCGAGGAGTGGGGTGCCGGCCACGTTCCCGGCGCGGTCCACGTCCCCAAGAGCTACTTCGAATCCCGGATCGAGGGCGCGGTCCCGAACCGCTCCCAGCACGTGATCCTGTACTGCGCGTCGGGCAACCGCTCGGCGTGGGCGGCTCGCACGATGGTCGACGACCTCGGCTACGACAACGTCGAGTCGATGACCGGCGGATTCACGCTGTGGAAGGACCGCGGCTACGAGGTCGACATGCCGCGGACGTTGACCGCCGAGCAGCGCGAGCGCTACTCGCGCCACCTGCTGCTGCCGGAGGTCGGGCCCGAGGGTCAGCAGAAGCTGCTGGATGCCAAGGTGCTGCTGTTGGGCGCCGGCGGACTGGGCTCGCCGGCCGCGCTGTACCTGGCCGCCGCCGGCGTCGGGACGCTCGGGATCGTCGACAACGACGAGGTCGACCTGTCCAACCTGCAGCGTCAGGTGATCCACTCCACGGAGCGGATCGGCGTGTCCAAAGTCGACTCGGCCGAGCAGACGATCTCAGAGCTCAACCCCGACGTAAACGTCGAGAAGTACGACGTGCGACTCGGCCCCGAGAACATCGTCGAGATCATCTCGGGCTACGACATCGTCGTCGACGGGCTCGACAACTTCCCCACCCGCTACCTGCTCAACGACGCCTCGGTGCGGCTCGGGATCCCGGTCGTGTCGGCCGCGATCCTCGGCTTCGAGGGCCAGCTGTCGGTGTTCAAGCCCTACGACGGCCCGTGCTACCGCTGCCTGTTCCCGGTGCCGCCGCCCGCCGAGCTCGCGCCCTCGTGCGGCGCCAATGGCGTGCTGGGGGTGCTCCCGGGCACGATGGGCCTGCTGCAGGCCACCGAGGTGATCAAGTTGATCCTCGGCGAAGGCGACCCGCTGATCGGCCGGCTGCTGATGTACGACGCGCTCGGCGCGACCGTCTCGGAGGTCAAGGTCCGCCGCGACCCCGACTGTCCGATCTGCTCGCGCGAGCCGGACTCGATCTCCGACGAGGAGCTCGGCGTGTTCCCCGACTACGAAGCGTTCTGCGCCGGGGCGCATTAGGGTTCACCGTTGAACATGGCGACGATTCGAATCCCACCCGTGCTGCGGCCCTACGTCGGCGGCGAGAAGCAGCTTGACGCCGAGGGCACCTCAGTCGGCCAGATCCTCAAGTCGGTGGCCGACGAGTACCCCGACACGCAGTCGCAGCTGTTCTCGGCCGACGGCCAGCTCAACCGCTACGTGAACGTCTATCTCAACGACGAGGACGTGCGCGTGCTCGACGGCCTCGACACGAGCGTCGGCGACAGCGACACCCTGGTGATCCTGCCCGCGATGGCGGGCGGGGCGCGCTAGCGCCGGCCCCGCTGCGGCGCGCCCGGGGCGCGCACCTGCTTACCTCTGGATTCGGGCCCTCCGGATGATCGCCCCGAGGCGTGGGTCGGCGAACACGCCGTCTCACCCGGGAAGGCTTGGGTAGCCGGCGGCGTCTAGAGGGTCGAGTGTTCACCATCGAAGGGAGCCGCATGCATCGTCCGTTTAGGCCGGCCCGCGCGAGCCGCCGGTTCGCGATGGCGCTCGCCGTCGCCGGCCTGGCCCTTGCCTCACTCGCCGGGTTCGCGTTGGCCACGTCGTTCACGCTTCAGACCGGTAAGAACATCAAGGTCTCGAACCTGACCAAGCCCAGCGCCGGGACGAAGACCGAGTCGATCGTCGTCAACACGAAGGGCGCAGCGGTATACATGCTTTCGGGCGACCGCAAGGGTCACCTGAAGTGCACGAGCTCTATGTGCCTCGCGAACTGGCCGCTGGTGACCGTGTCCTCGGCGAAGGCCAAGCTCACGGCCGGGCCCGGCGTGAAGGGCAAGATCGGCACGCTGAAGCGCGGCAACAAGTTCCAGGTCACGTTGAACGGCCACCCGCTCTACAACTTCGCCCCCGACAAGAAGGGCAAGGCTCAGGGCAACGGGATCGTCGCTTTTGGCGGCACGTGGCATGTGTTCACGGTGTCGACCAAGAAGTCAACGCCGGCGCCCCCGAGCAACCCCAACCCCCCGCTTCCTCCGGGCTACTAGCCGCCGGCCCCGACCTTCGGCGACAGACAGCCCAATTCGAAGCCGACGACCGGCTATAACCCCCCGGCTGGAAATCGGCTAATGGTGAGGACCGCGAGCCCATGAGGATAGGGGCTCGCGGCCCTCTCCGTTTGCGTCAGGCTCCGGTCGTCGACTGGCGACAGCGGGTGCCAGAACCTCAGCGGCGGCCCGGTGGCCGTCGCTATACTTCGTGAAGCGATGGCCGAGCGCCTCCAGAACAAGCCCTGTGGGGGCCGTTATGGCGACATCGTCCAGGCGATTGGGCATACCCCCCTGATCGAGCTCAAGCGCCTCAGCCCCAAGGCCGGGGTGAGGATCTGGGCGAAGCTGGAGTCGCGCAATCCGACCGGTTCGATCAAGGACCGGGTTGCGCGCTCGATGCTCGAGGACGCCGAGGACAAGGGCCTGATCGGCCCCGGTCAGACGATCCTCGAGCCGACCTCGGGCAACACCGGCATCTCGTTAGCGATGATCTGCGGCCGCAAGGGCTACAAGCTCAAGGTGATCATGCCCGAGAACGTGACCCCGGAGCGCACCCAGCTGCTGCAGATGTACGGCGCCGAGATCGTCTACTCGGAGGGCGCCAAGGGCTCAAACGGCGCCGTCGAGATGGCGCTCGACATGGCCGAACGCGACGCCTCCTACTACATGCCCTACCAGTACGGCAACCAGGCCAACCCGATGGCCCACTACAACGGGACCGCGCTCGAGATCCTCGAGGAGCTCGATGAAGTCAGCGCGTTCGTGGCCGGCCTCGGCACGGGCGGGACACTGATGGGCAACGGGCGCCGGCTCAAGGAGGAGCTGGGCGACCAGATCAAGATCGTGGCCGCCGAGCCGATGCAGGGCGAGCCGGTCCAGGGCCTGCGGTCGCTGGAGGACGGGTTCATCCCGCCGATCATCGACCTGTCGGTGCTCGACCGCAAGATCTTCGTCACCAACACCGACGCGATCGTGTTCACCCGCAGGCTGCTCGACGAGGAGCGCGTGTTCGCCGGCGTTTCCTCGGGGGCGATCGCTCGAGTCGCGGTCCGGATCGCGAACGAGCTCGATGAGGGGAACGTCGTGTTCATCGTCGCCGACGACGGCTGGAAATACCTGTCGTCGGGGATCTACACGCGGCCAGTAGACGAGATCGAGAATCTGGACGCCACAGTCTGGTGGTGAGCGAGCCGGCGCGCGCCGACGAGGGCTCACGTCGGTGGCTGCTGAGAAGCGCCGGCGCGGCGGCTGGCGGCGCGGCAGCGATCATGATTGCGGCATGCGGCGGCTCCCACAAGGTCAGCGCCCAGACCGGGACGACCACCACCGCGACCACCCCCGAGTTCCACAGCCGCGACGTCGACCTGCTCAACCACCTGCTCGAGCTCGAGCACATGACGGCGGCGGCGTACACGGGCGGGATCCCGCTGCTGGCGCCATCCGACCGGATGGCCAGCCAGAGGTTCTTGACCCAGGAGCTGTCGCACGCGGGTGAGCTGTCGGGATTGGTCAGGCAGGCCGGCGGCGTCGCGATCAAGGCTCGCGAGGGCTACGACCTGGGTCACCCGCGCAACGGCGACGACGTGCTGAAGCTGCTCCACGAGCTCGAGCGCTCCCAGATCTCCGCCTACCTCCAGGCGATCCCAAGGGTCTCACTGGCATCGACGCGAGCAGCGCTCGCGGCGGTGATGGCCAACGACGCCCAGCACATCTCGGTGCTGCGCTCACAGCTCGGACGCCAGCCGGTCCCGACCGCGCTGGTCACCGGTCACGAGTAGGGGCCGGAGCCGTGCAACCCGCACCGGGTCACCTGTCGACGCGGCGTGAGCTCCTCGGCGGCGCCGTCGCCGTGATCGCCGCCGGTTCGATCGCCGCCGCAGCGCTCGACGCCTCCGACGCCGTGGCGGAAGCCGAGACCGACTCCGATCTGCTGCATGCGATCCTGTCGGTCGAGCTGCTGCTCGTGTTCTGCTACCAGCAGGTGCTCCAGTCCGAGACGCTGGCCCCCGACGCGGTGCCGGCGATCCGGCACCTGTTCAGCCAGGAGCAGACCCACATCGACGTGATGACCGACGAGCTGGCCAAGTTCGGCCAGCTGCCGCCCTCGCCGCCCACCGGCGTGCCGGCGGCCGACGACGAGCTCGAAGCGCTGCACGCATCGGGCAGCCTCACCGCGCTTCACTCACAACAGGACTGCCTGCGACTGCTCGAAGGGGCCGAGCAGGTCGCCCAGGGCGCCTATTACCACTCGCTCACGAAGCTGACCGATGGGCGTTTGGCCCGGGTGTGCGCGTCGATCCTGGCCGCGGAGGGCCAGCACTACACGGTGCTGGGAAGCCTGCTGCACCCCGGCGAGATCGACAAGGCGGTGCCGAGCGCGTTCGTCCAGGGGCACAGCTAATACCCTGATCAACGATGCAGATCTCACGCGGGCTCTACGACCAGATGATCGATCACGCCCGGGCCGAGGCGCCCAACGAGTGCTGCGGCATGGTGTCCTCCAACGGAGACCAGGCCGTCAGGGTGTTCCCGGCGGAGAACGCGGCCGCCAGCCCCCTGCGGTATGAGATCGACGGCGCCGAGCAGTACCGGATCCAGATGGAGATCGACGACGCCGGCCACGACCTCGGCGCGATCTATCACTCCCACACTCGCAGCGAGCCGTACCCCTCGCAGACCGACATCAACCTGGCCTTCTATCCGGATGCGATCTACGTGATCGTCGGGCTCGCGGGCGAGGAGCCCGACGTGCGCTCGTACTTCATCCGCGACGGTCAGGTGACGGAGGCCGAGCTGGCGGTGCTGTGATGTCCCGGGCGCCCGGCCATACGGACAACCTGGTGTGTCCCAACTGCGGTCGCTCCTACCCGACGTCGGAGCGGTTCTGTCCGGATTGCCGGGTGCCGTTGACCTACCCGGAGGCGGCGGGCGAGGAGCAGCCGGTCTCCGAGCGCCACGCGACCGCGCGCAAGATCAAGCCGCAGCTGGCCGAGGGTGACGTGGTGCGCGTCGCCGGGGCCCGCAACCAGGCCGAAGCCGAGTTCATCCAGGGGATGCTGCTCGAGGAGGGCGTTCCCAGCATGCTGCGCCGCAGCGCCGGCTTCGACGTGCCGGACTTCCTGGCGGCCGGCCCGCGCGACATCCTCGTGCCGCAGTCCGGGGTGGACACGGCCCGTCAGGTTCTGCTGGAGGCGGAGTTGATCTCCCCAGAGGCGAGCCGCCCGGCGGTGGTCAGGCCCGGGCGGCTGCTCATCGGTCTGCTGATCGCGGTCGCGATCGGAGCCGCGATCGTATGGTTGGTCGCTGAGGTGCTGCGCTAGGGCCAGACCGCCCCGAGGCGCTCAGGCCATCACGACCTGGCGGTCCGAGGCGATCGACGCGATCTCTTCAGATGCGCGCTCGAACTCATCGTCGGAGAGCACGGGCGTGCCCTCGAACGGGAGGTCGCGGGTGAGCTCGAGCCACGACCGGCAGCCGTGGTACTCGTCGCGCACCTTGACGGTCACCGGTCGCGGAATCCGGTAGGTCCGCAGCAGGATCACGTGGAGCGGGTGCCGGCGCTTCCAGGCCAGCCGCTTCTCCGCGTAGTCGGTCGTCCATACGTAGAACGGCGCCAGCGCGTCGACGGCGCGGCGGTCGGTGATCGTGTAGTGAGCGGCGACCTCGGCCCAAGCGCGGATCCGCACGCGGTCGGGCTGGGTGATCTCGTCCGCACGGTGCAGCGCATGGGGCGGCGGTTCGCCGTCGCTCCAGACGCCTTCCTCGAGGGCGCGAGACAGCTCGGGCTGGTGCGATTCACGCACCAGGTCGGCCCGCTGGTGGTCAAACGTGGGGTACAGGAAGAAGCGCTCGTACTCCAAGTTGAAGTGCCTACCGGGCTCGCGGATGCCGCCCTTGCGCAGGGTGAGCAACTGCTCACCTTCGGCTAGGGCCCGCACTGTCACGGCCCATTCTTTAAAAGCAATCGGCATATATCTCTGGGGGAAGACGGGGGTATTTACGTATCAATCCTGCGCGCGCACACGCTGTCCTAAACCGTGTGAACCGCTGCAACAGGAGAATCCGGATTGTACGCGAGGATTTCGAAATCCCCAAATGTCGCTGCAAATCACGGATTTTAGTTAAGAAGGTAGGCTGCCGTATCCGCCGCCGCCCGGGGTTTCGATGCGTAATCTCTGGCCGGCGGCGAGCTCGCCGCGGGATTTTGCGCCGATCTCGTCGCCGTCGATCAGGTTGCGGCCGGTCGCCCCCGGCTCGCCGCCATCGGCGCCGGGCGGACCGTGGCGCCGGCGCTCGGTGATCAGCGAGTAGCTCAGGTCCGACAGCGCCTCGAGCTCTCGCACCACTCCGTCGCCGCCGTGGTGCTTACCGTCACCGCCCGATCCGCGCCGCAGCGAGTACTCGACCATCCGCATCGGGAACTCGAGCTCGAGCGCCTCGACCGGAGTGTTGAGCGTGTTGCTCATCGCCACGTGCACTCCGCTGGGCCCGTCGGCGTCCGGGCACGCGCCCTGACCGCCGCCGATCGTCTCGTAGTACACGACCTCGTCGCTGCCGAGCGTCACGTTGTTCATCGTGCCCTGGCCGACCGCTCGCCCGAACGCCCGCAGGACGACGTCCGCGACGCGCGACGACGTCTCGACGTTGCCGGCGGCGACCGCGGCCGGGGAGCGGGCGTTGAGCAGGCAGCCCTCGGGGGCGATCACCTCGATCGGCCGGTAGGCGCCGGCGCTCGGCGGGATGTCGGGATCGGTCAGGACCCGAATCGCGAAATAGCAGGCCGACCGGGTCACCGCGGCCGGGCAGTTGAGGTTGCCCTCGTGCTGGTCGGCGGTCCCGGTGAAGTCGAGCTTGAGCGAGTCGCCCTCGACGGTCGCTTCGAGCACGATCTCGAGATCGCCCTCGCGCGCCTCGAGCACGTCGGTGGCGCTGCGCGGCCCGTCCTCGAGATCCTCCAGGCAGGCGCGGGTCCGGCGCTCGGCGTAGTCGAGCACCTCGGCGAATGCTTCCTGGAGCTTGTCGGCGCCGTAGCGCCCGTGGAGCTCCTCGAGGCGAACCGCGGCCACCCGTCCGGCCGCCAGCTGCGCGCGCAGATCGGCTCGGCGCTGGGCGGGCTGGCGCATCCGCTCGCTCAGCTCGTTGATCGCGGCCTCGTCGAGCACTTGCGGCTCGATCACGACGCCCTCGTCCTCCAGGCGGGTGCTGTCGGCCGGCATCGAGCCCGGGGTGGGGCCGCCAACGTCGGCGTGGTGGGCGCGGTTAGCGGCGAACGCGATCAGCTCGCCGTCGGCGTAGAGCGGCGTGATCACGGTGATGTCGGGGAGGTGGGTGCCGCCGCGGTAGGGATCGTTGAGGATCCAGGCCTGGTCGGGCTCGTGCTGCTCGTCGAGCACCGCGGCGACCGCCGCAGGCATCGCCCCCAGGTGGACCGGAATGTGCTCGGCCTGCATCACCATCTCGCCGCGAGTGTCAAACAACGCGGTCGACGCGTCTCGACGCTCCTTGATGTTCGCCGAGTGGGCCGAGCGGATCAGGACCGCGCCCATCTCCTCGCAGATCGCGCGCAACGCGCCGGTCAGAACCTGGAGCTCGACGGGGTCGATCGTCACGAGCTCTTGCGCTCCAGGCGGATCGTGCCGGTGTCGTCGACCTGGCCCGACCAGCCGTCCGCGACCAGCAGCGTCGCCTCCGCCAGCTCGACGATCGCGGGACCTTCGAGCTCGCTCCCGGGCGCCGGGTCGCCGCGGAGGATCTCGATGTCGATCTGCTCTCCATCGACGATCGCTTGGCGGCGGCTCTGGCGTTCGCCGTCGGGGGCGTTCGCCGTCGGCGGCCAGCGTCACCTCGGCGCCCGGGACGGTCGCGGTGACGCGGATCGTGACCAGCTCGAGCACCTGGTCGGAGTCGCTGTACCCATAGCGGTCCTCGTGCTCGGCCTCGAACGCCTCGCGCAGCTCCTCGGGCTGGGCGTCGGCCGATCCGGCGATCGCCAGCTCGAACGCCTGGCCCTGGTAGCGGAGCTCGTAGGTCACGCCGAGGTCGGCCTCGGGCGCGCTGAGGGCGTCGCGCGCCTGCTCGCCCAGCTCCGCGACGGCCTCGGCGATCGCATCGGCCGTGAGCTCGTCACCGGCGAGCAGCAGCGTCCGCTGCACGTCGCGGCGGCGGGGCGAGACGACCAATCCCAGCGCGGCCAGCACGCCCGAGGCGCGTGGGCAGACGATCGCATCGATCCCGAGCTCCTCGGCGATCTGGGTGGCGTGCAGCGGCCCGGCGCCCCCAAACGGCAGCAACGCGTACCGGCGGGGATCGATCCCCCGCTGCACGGTCACCACCCGAAGCGCCCGGACCATTTCGGCGCCGGCCACCCTTCTGATGCCCTCGGCGCATTCCTCGAGTCCGAGCCCGAGCTCGTCCGCCAGCGAGCCGATCGCCCGCTTGGCCGCATCGACGTCGAGCTCGACCCCGCCGGCCAGCGGCGCGTCGGACGACAGCAGCCCGAGCACGAGGTTGGCGTCGGTGACGGTCGGCTCGGTGCCGCCACGTCCGTAGCAGGCCGGACCCGGGTCGGCACCTGCGGATTGTGGGCCGACGCGCAGCGCGCCGCCGGGATCCCGCCACGCGATCGAGCCGCCGCCGGCACCGACGGTGTGAATCGCGAGCATCGGCAGCGCCAGCGGCCGTCCTGCGACCTCCCCGGCGCTGCGCTCCTGCACGGCGCCGTCGTCGATCACGCACACGTCGCACGAGGTGCCACCCATGTCGAAGCACAGCGCATCCGGAGAGTCCACGGCACGGGCCACGAACGCGGCTCCGGCCGCGCCCCCGGCGGGACCGGAGAGCACGGTCCAGGCGGCATGGCCGGCGGCGGACTCGAGGTCGATCAACCCTCCGTTGGACTGCATGATCGAGGGCTCGGGGAGGTCCGCGTCGCGGGCGCTGTCGACGAGCTTGCGCAGGTAGGAGGCCAGCAGGGGAGACAGAGCGGCGTCGATCTCGGTGGTGGCGGCGCGCTCGTACTCCCGGAAGGTGCCAACCACCTGATGCGACAGCGACACGTGGGCGTCGGGGAGGGTGTGATTGAGCGCGTCGCCGAGCGCCTGCTCGTGCTCGGGGTGGCGGTAGGAGTGCAGCAGTACGACCGCGACCGCTTCGGCATCGGCGTCGGCGACTGTCTTTGCCGCCGTGTCGGCAAGTTCGGGGGTCAGCTGTTGCAGCGGACCGTCTGGGGTCATCCGCTCGGGTACGCCGAAGCGGAGCTCATCGGGGACGAGCGGGGCGGGGCGCCTGGCGCACAGGCGATACAGCTCGGCGCGCGTCTGGCGACCGAGCGCGATCAGATCGGTGAAGCCCTCGGTGGCCAGCAGCGCCGTGCGCGCCCCGTGACCCTGCAGCAGCGCGTTGGTCGCGACCGTCATCCCGTGCGAGAACGTCTCGACCTCGCTCGCGCTGCGCTCGGCCTTCTCCAGCGCAGCGTTGACGGCGGCGATCACGCCCTCGGACTGGTCGTCGGGGGTCGTCGGCGCCTTGGCGGTGACGACCTGTCCGTCGAACGCGAGCACGGCGTCGGTGAACGTGCCGCCGACATCGACTCCCAGGAGCATCGCGCGACCCTACACCGACCGCGCCGCTCCGCGAGGGGCGAAGCGCTACGCCGCCAGCGACGAGTCGAGTTCCTCGGTCTCGGCCAGGTGCTGGTGGGAGGGGCAGTAGCCGTTGTGGGCCAGCGGGGCGCGCTGACAGGGGGTGCCCTTGCGCGTGCTGGCGCGGCACTGGAGCGGGTTGCCGTAGGCGTCGAACCCGTTCTGGGGAAGCCGGCGCAGGAACTCGTCCGCGTAGGCGAGGTAGCGCTCGATGACCAGCAGCACCCGCAGCTGCGAGCTCATCGGAAAGTACGCCCGGATGTCGAGGAACAGCGTCCGTGCCGGCCTCGCGAAGTAGTGGCGGTCGGTGGCCAGTCGCTCGACGGCGGCCTCACACGCTCGCAGCACCCTGGCGTGATTGGTGTGCGTGCCGCGCGCCGTGCGGATCTTCGGTTATCTCGTCAGCGAGCTCTCGGTAAATCGCTCGGCTGAACCTGTACATGCACACCACTCCTTTCGGTCCCCTGCCAGGGCGCATCCGTGTAGGCGCGTCGAGGTCTACCCCGGGTGTGTGAAGCGCACGACGTACGCTTTATTAAGCCGACATTAAGTAGACCGGAGCCGGGGCGGGCGCGCTTCAGACCCAGGTCTGCAGCGCCGGCTCGCCGTCCGCGCCGACGGTCACGTGCCGGCCGTCGAGTTCGTGGTCGAGCTCGGGGAAGTCGAGCCGGCGATGGGCGCCGCGGCTCTCTTCGCGAGCCAGCGCGCAGGCGGCGATCAGGCGCACCAGCGGGTGCGGGTCGGCCTGTAGCGCGGTCAGCCCCGCGCGGTCTCGCTCGATGCCGGCATTGGTCCACAGCGCCTCGCGACTGGCGCGGGAGGGGACCGGAGAGCCGATCCGATGGCGGCCGGCGTCCGCCGGGATGTCGCCGGCAGGCGGCTCCTGCGCGAGCGCGGCGCGGGCGGCCCGGGCGCCGAACACGAAGCACTCGGTGAGCGAGTTCGAGGCGATCCGGTTGGCTCCGTGCAGCCCGGTGCACGAGCATTCGCCGACCGCATACAGGCCCGGCAAGGTGGCGCGGCCGTCGACGTCGGTGGCGATCCCGCCCATCATGTAGTGGGCCGCGGGCGCGACCGGCACGAGCTCGCGCTCGGGGTCGATCCCGGCCTGGCGCAGCGCGGTGACCACGTTGGGGAACAGCGCCGGGTCGACCGCGCGCATGTCCAGATCGACGGCGCTCGAGCCGCTCAGCGCCATCTGGCGCTGGACCGCGCGGGCGACCTCGTCGCGCGGAGCCAGCTCATCGACAAACCGCTCCCCGGCGGCATCGAGCAGCAATGCGCCCTCGCCCCGCACCGCCTCGGTGACCAGGAACCCGTCGGCGCCGTTCGGGGCCGACACCGCCGTGGGGTGAAACTGCATCAGCTCGAGGTCGGCCAGCGTCGCGCCCGCAGCGTGGGCGAGCAGCAGGCCGCCGCCGATCGCGGCGGAAGGGTTGGTGGTGCGCGACCACATCGCGGCCGCGCCGCCGGTGGCCAGCACCACCGCTCCGGCGGCCAGCACCGAGCCGTCGTCGAGCAGCATCCCGCGGCAGCGGCCGTCGGCGGTGACCAGGCCGACCACGCGCGCGCCCTCGGCGATCTCGATCCGCGGGTCCTCGGCGACCAGCGCGCTCAGCTGCCGGACGATCCGGCGCCCGGTGGCGGCGCCGCCGGCGTGGACGATCCGCCGGGCGCGGTGGCCTCCCTCCAGACCGAGCGACAGCGAGCCGTGACGGTCCGCGTCGAACCGGACCCCGAGCCGGGCCAGGTCCTCGACCGCCTGCGGCGCCTCCTCGCACAGAACCCGGGCGGCCGATTCGCGGACCGCGCCGCGTCCGGCCGCGATCGTGTCGGCCAGATGCGCGGCGGGGCTGTCGTCGCTCGACATCGCGGCGGCGAGGCCGCCCTGCGCCCACCAGCTCGAGGACTGGGCCAGCGGCGTGGCCGAGATCAGGCGAACCCGACCGCCCTCACGGGCCGCGCACAGCGCCGTGTACAGCCCGGCGGCGCCGGCCCCGACCACCGCGACGTGCGCCGGGCTGAGTTGTGATTCGGCGGGCGCCACCGGGCAGTACGGTACTCGCGATGACGTCCCTGTTCCTGGAGCATCCGAGTTCGCTCGAGCACGACACCGGCTCGCATCCCGAGCAGGCGGCTCGGATCGGCGCGATCGAGCGCGAGCTGTCCGGGCGCGACTGGCTGGGGTTCGAGCGAGTGCAGTCTCCGGCGGTCGATCACTCCGACCTGACCGCGGTGCATCCCGAGCAGTACGTCGAGGCGATCGAGCGGATTTCGGCCCAGGGAGGGGGCTACCTCGACCCCGACACGGTCACCAGCGCGGGCTCCTACGAGGCGGCGCTGCACGCCGCCGGTGGCGCCGTCGAGCTGGTCGACCTGTTGCTCGACGGCCGCGCCGACGCGGTGTTCAGCTGCCACCGGCCTCCGGGGCACCATGCGCTGGCGTCACGGGCGATGGGGTTCTGCCTGTTCAACAACGTGGCCGTCGCGGCCACCCACGCGCTGCGGGTGCGCGGTCTGGAGCGGGTGCTGATCCTCGACTGGGATGTGCACCACGGCAACGGGACCAACGACATCTTCCACGGCTCCGACGAGGTGCTGTTCATCTCGATCCACGAGTCGCCCCTGTATCCGGGGACCGGCCACGCGGCCGATCTGGGGACCGGCGACGGGCGGGGCTACACGGTCAACCTGCCGGTGTCGGCCGGGGCCGACGACGAGCTGTTCCGCTCGCTCGTCGACCACGTGGCGGTCCCGCTGGCGACCGCATATGAGCCAGAGCTGGTGCTGATCTCGGCCGGCTACGACGCCCACCGCGACGACCCGCTGGCGACCTGCGACCTGACCGAGGACGGCTTTGCCGAGATGACCCGATCGATGCGGCGCTGCTGCGAGGGACTCGGGGCGCCGCTGGGCGCGGTGCTCGAGGGTGGCTATGCGCTCGATGCCCTGGGGCGGTCGGTGGCCGCGACGCTGGAGGCGCTGTCCGAGCCCGTGAGGCCCGCGGACGAAGAGGTCGAGGTGTTCGCGCCGGCGCTCGCGGCGCGGGAGCGGCTGGCCGAGTGGTGGCCGGTGCTCGCCTAGCGGGCGAGGCGGGCGAGGCGGGCGGGGGGCGAGGCGGGCGAGGCGGGCGGGAATAACGTTCCTTTCGACGTCGCCCGACTGCCGAGTGCAACGAACCTGCCGCTGAGCGGGAACAACGTTCGCCTCGATGACCGGGGAACGCCGAGCGGAACGAACCTCCCGCTGACCCGCCGACCGCTGATCGACGGGCCCCGGCCCCGGCCCCGGACCTGCATGGTGTGACAAATCCACCGCCGATCCGAGGCCGCGTCACTACAGGCATGAAATACGTGCATGGCGTGACGCGGCCTGCGTGTGGGGGGCGGATTTGTCAGGTGGTGCAGGTCGTGCACGCGCAGGACGGCGCCGGGTCGCTCAGCCGAGCAGCTCGCGCCAGGCCGTCATCACGCGTGCGGCCATCGCATCGGTCGAGTAGCGCTCGGCCCTGGCGCGCCCCTCGATCCGCGGGTCGGCCGCGGCCAGGTGCGGCTGCAGCGCGCCGTGCCACGTCTCGGGGTCATACGGCCCGCAATACGCCCCCGCGATCCCGTCCAGCGCCTCCGGCGCGATCCCCACCGGCGTCGCCAGCACAGGCACGTCGCAGGCCAGCGCCTCGAGCACCGCCAGCCCATAGCCCTCACGGCTCGACGGGACCAGCACGGCGTTGGCGGCATTGACCCACAGCGGCACCTGGCTCGGCTCGACGTTGCCGAGCGTCAGCAGCGGGGTCGTACCCGCGGCGTCGACCGCGAGGTCGTGGCGCTTCTCCGGCCGCCGCGGGTCCGCCGGGAACAGCAGGCACGGCGCCCGCGGATCGAGTCCCAGCGCCGAGCGCGCCTCGGCGCGGGGGATCGGCCGGAACCGGTGCAGGTCGACCCCGGCGGGCAGCACCGCGGTCGTCGCAAACCGCGACGCCCAGGCCGGGACCTCCCGCGACAGCGGTTCGGACACCGTCGCCACGAGGTCGAGTAACGGCACCACGCCCAGCGAGATCGCCCGCGAACGAGGATGGGCCAGGTCGGTGCCATGGAATGTGACCGCGTGTGCACGCGCCGGCACTGCCAGCGCCGGCCACCCGGTCAGCCCGAAGTGGGCGTGGACCACGTCGAACCGATCGCCGCCGTAGCGGCGGCGCAGCGCTCGCCCGGCGCGCCCGTATGCGCGATAGCTCCCGGGAGAGAACGCGAACATCTCGACGTCGACGTCAGGTATCCGCCGCAACGCCTCCACCTGGTCGCGGACGAAGCTCCCCAGGGCGGGTCGAGCCCGGGAGGGATACATGTTCGTGATCACCAACGCGCGCACGGTTCGGGCGAGCCTACCTGCCCTGAACGCGACATAGGCGGGCAGGCCCCGACGGCGGCGACGCCACCGTCTGCAACCATCAACGGCGATGACCGCCTATCCAGAGCAGCCCGTGGCCGTGTTCGACTCCGGCGTCGGCGGGCTCACCGTCCTGCACGAGCTGCTGGTCTCGCTGCCGTCCGAGGATTACCTGTACCTCGGCGACACCGTCCACTTTCCATACGGCGCGCGCAGCGCCGACGAGCTCCGGCGGTTCGGCGTGGAGATCGTCGAGCACCTGGTCGATGCCGGAGCGAAGCTGATCGTCGTCGCCTGCAACTCGGCCAGCGCGGTCGCCCTCGATGCCATCGAGCGCCACCTCGACGACTCCGGCCGCGAGATCGACGTGATCGGCGTGCTGCGCCCCGCTGCGCAGCTGGCGGTGGTGGCCAGTCACACCGGCCGGATCGGCCTGCTGGCGACGCCGGCGACGGTGGCCAGCGGCGCCTATGACCGAGCCGTCGCCGCCGCCGACCCGCACGTCCATCTCGAGAGCGTCGCCTGCCCTGACCTGGCGCCGATCATCCAGGGCGGGTTCCCGTTCGATGAGCGCGTCGTGGAGATCGTCCGCGGGTATTGCGCGCCATTGCGGGAAGCTGACGTCGACACGGTGATCCTCGGCTCGACCCACTATCCCCTGTGCGCGCCGATGCTCCAGCGCATGCTCGGCCGCGGCGTCTCGCTCATCTCCGCCGGCGCCGGGATCGCCCGCAGCGTCGAGCGCGCGCTCGCGTCGCGTGATCTGCTCAACCCGCGGACGGGCGAGGGCAGCTACAGCTTCCGCTGCACCGCCGACGCCGAGTCGTTCACCGCGCTGGGCACCCGCTTCCTGCAGATGCCGCTCGGCGAGGTCGTCCACGTAGACGTCACGGCCGGGGTGGTCGCGTGACCCCGGAGCGCAGCTACGGCCGTGCGCCGCACGACCTGCGCCCGGTCGAGATCCTGCCCGAATTCGTCCGCACCGCGACCGGCTCGGCGCTGATCTCGGCCGGTGAGACAAGGGTGATCTGCACCGCATCGGTCCAGGAGGGCGTTCCGCGCTGGCTGGTCGGGGCGGGGCGGGGCTGGGTCACTGCGGAGTACGGGATGCTCCCCGCGTCCACCGGGGATCGTAAGCAGCGCGACGTCAGCAAGGGCCGACCCGACGGTCGCACGGTCGAGATCCAGCGGCTGATCGGTCGCTCGCTGCGAGGCGTGATCGACTTCGAGGCGCTGGGCGAGCGCACGATCTACATCGACTGCGACGTGCTGCAGGCCGACGGTGGAACCCGCTGCGCGTCGATCACCGGCGGGATGGTGGCTCTGCGCCTGGCCTGCGACAAGCTCGTGTCCGGCGGGTTGCTGGAGCGCTCGCCGCTGACGGGCTCGGTTGCGGCGGTCTCGTGCGGCGTCGTCGGCGGCGTCCCGCTGCTCGACCTCGACTACAGCGAGGACTCCTCGGCCGAGGTCGACGCGAACGTGGTGATGACCGGCGACGGCGGGCTGATCGAGGTTCAGGCCACGGGCGAGCGAACTCCGCTGTCGCGCACGCATCTGGATGAGCTGCTGTTCCTCGCCTCGCAGGGGATCGAGACCCTTCGGTCCTTCCAGGACGAGGCCGTCGCCGCGGCGGCCGTCTGAGGCGGGCCGGCCGTGGGGGATCCGCCCGAGCGGGTCGACTCGCTCGTCCTCGCAACCCGTAACCCCCACAAGCTCAGGGAGTTCGGCCGGCTGCTGGCTCCGGCTGGGATCGCCGTCGAGCCGCTTTCAGACCAGGTGACGCTCCCGCCCGAGGACGGCGACGCGTTCCTCGATAACGCGCTGCCCAAGGCCCGCGCCGCCGCCGCGGCCACCGGCCGCCCAGCGATCGCCGACGACTCGGGGATCGAGTCAGACGCGCTCGGCGGCCGTCCCGGGGTGCGGTCGGCCCGGTTTGCCGGCGAGCACGCGACCGACCAGCAGAACCTCGACAAGCTGCTTGCGCAGGCGCCAGCCGGCAGCGGCCTCCGGTACGTGTGCGCGGTCGCCTACGTCGATCCCAGGACCCACGAGGAGCACGTGTTTCTGGGGGACAGCCGGGGGGTCCTGGCCGAGTCCCCGAGGGGATCTGGCGGCTTTGGCTACGACCCGGCGTTCCTGCCCGACGAGTACGGACACGACCGCACGATGGCCGAGCTGACCGACGACGAGAAGGACCGGATCAGCCACCGCGGCCGCGCCCTGGCGGCGTTCGTGAGATGGCTGCAGGTCAGGTGAGGTTGATCCCGGCCGAGACCGCGACCGCGAGCGTCACCAGCGCGTAGCCGTAGTAACCCTCGACCATCAGGATCACGATCGTGATCACGCAGGCGAGGACGGTCACCAGCCAGGCGATGCGGGCCAGACCCACCGCTCCATTGTCGCCCTCGCGCCCGACGTCAGGATCGCTCTCGGCGGTCGGCTCAGCCGGCGGCATGTCGGTGGGCGGCGTGGCCGGGACGGCGTCGTCCGCGGCGCGGTCGCGCACGGGGGTTGCCGCGGGGGTCGTCTCGGACGTGTTGCTCGGGGCCATATCGGTCTCGGAGTGGGGGTTGCGCACGGTTTTTGAGGGGCTCGGCGTCCAGCCCATGGTCCCAGGAATGCCCGGACGATCCCACCCCGACTTGTTGCCGGACTCTGGTTTTAAGCAGGCTGGGCGAGCGGCTTACCCTGGAATCATGGACGATGAACTTCGCAAATTGCGGAAATCCATGGTTAAGTCGCGCTAGCACCCTACCTTCAGCGGAAAGAATGGGCTCTTACCCAGGTGCCACGGGCGATTCCCGTCCGCAGCCCCTGTTAGCGTCGAACTTTCCTACCACCTCGAAGGAGGCCGCCTAATGACGAAGTCCGAGTTTGTCGATCAGGTCGCGGATCGCGCCGGGTTGAGCAAGAAGGATGCTGGGGACGCCGTGGATGCGGTCCTGGACACGATTGAAGATGCGCTCAAGCGGGGCAGCGACGTGACGTTCTCCGGCTTTGGCAAGTTCAGTGTCTCGGCGCGGAGCGCCCGCGAGGGACGTAACCCCGCTACCGGCGAGAAGATCCAGATCGCGGCCTCGAAGGTCCCGAAGTTCACCGCCGGTGCGGGCCTCAAGAAGGCCGTCAACTAGCGGCCAGGGGCGCGTCGCATGCTCGAGCCGCTCCACAGCGGCGGAGCGTGCGGGCTATTCCTCGGCGGCGGCGCCTTCCGCGGACCGGGTCGTGTCTGATCCGCAGGCTTCAGTAGAGCGCGAGGCGCCGCCCGTTCAGAGCTTCGGAGACCGCGTCGCAGCCCAGGTCGCGGCGCGGTCCTCCCAGCTCGTGCTCGGGCTCGATCCAGATCCAGCGAAGCTGTGGCCCCAGGCGATCGAGCTCGCCGACGCGGCCGGCGGCAGCGACCCGGTCCCGATCCGGATCGGCCGCGCGGTAGCCGCGCACTGCGCCCTGGCGATCGAGGCGGCCGGCGCCCACTGCGCCGCAGTCAAGCCACAGGTCGCCTGCTTCGAACGGCTCGGCGCTCCCGGCTGGGCCGCGCTGCAGGAGACGATCGATCGCGGCCGCGACGCCGGGCTGATCGTCATCGCCGACGGCAAGCGCGGCGACATCGACGTCTCCGCTCGGGCCTACGCGCAGTCGTTCTTGGGATCCACGCCCACCGTCTACGGGCCCGTTCACGGGATCGGCGCCGACGCGCTCACCGTCAACCCGCTGCTCGGGGCCGACTCGCTGCAGCCGTTCATCGACGCCGCCCGCGAGTGCGGCGGCGGCCTGTTCGTGCTGGCCAGGACCTCGAACCCCGGAGCGGCCGACATCCAGGAGCTTCCGGTGCAGGGAGGCGGAATCGTCAGCGACCGGATCGCGGCTCTGATCGCCGAGCTCGGGCGTCCCGGCATCGGGGCCGCGGGCCTGAGCGACATCGCCGCGGTCGTCGGGGCCACCGCGCCAGAGCGTCTGGAGGAGCTGCGCGAGCTGATGCCGGCGACGGTATTCCTGCTCCCGGGGGTTGGGGCCCAGGGAGGCCGGGTGCAGGATCTTGCGGCTGCGTTCGCCCCGGGCCCGGCTGGCGGCCTGGTCTCGGCGTCGCGGGGAATCGTCGATGCGCACCGCCGCAACGGCGGCGATCCGGCGGCGGCGGCGGCCGACGAGGCCGCCAGACTGCGAGAGCTCGCCTGGCAGCTGGGCGGCTGAGGCACCCCAACCGGCGCACGATCCTCACGATTCCGCAACAACACGACCAGACCTGGCCGTTTACCGCTGTACTATCGGCCACCCATGGCCCGGAGGAGTCCTGGGCGCTATTTGGCGCCACTCGCGCTTGCTGCGACGGTCGCAGGGACATATCTGATCGTCCACGCGGGGTTGACGCACAAATCGTCGACCAGTACCTCGCACGTCTCCAGCCGGGCCACCACCACCGCCAAACGGGGCAAGTCCGAGAAAGCGAAGTTCTACGTCGTGCAGTCCGGAGACACACTGTCGAGTATCGCCCAGAAGACCGGTGTGTCGGTAGCCACGCTGGAAGCGCTAAACCCCAAGCTGGTGGACCCGAACAGCCTCCAAGCTGCCCAGCGGCTGAAGCTGCGTCGTTGAGATGTCCGGATCGCGCCTGATACCCGCGTCCGGGGCGACGCGGGTGGCGGCGGTTGCCGTCACGGCTCTCGTCGCCATGGCCGTCCTGGCACTTGCGCCGGGGCGCGCTCGCGCGATCGCGCCGCCGCAGCTGAGCTCCCGGGCAGCGATCCTGATCGACGCCGACAGCGGGCAGAAGCTGTTCGGCGAGAGCCCCTACAGCCGTCGCGCGATCGCCAGCACCACGAAGCTGATGACCGCGCTGGTCACGCTCGAGCACGTTCATCACCTGGGTCGGATGTTCACCCAGAACGACTATGTCTCGGCCGCGGAGGATTCGCAGATCGGGCTGGTGCCGGGCGAGCGGATGAGCGTGCACGACCTGATGCTGGCGATGCTGCTGCCCAGTGCCGACGACGCCGCCGAGGATCTGGCCTACAACGTCGGCCACGGCTCCATAGCTCGATTCGTGGGGATGATGAACGCCAGCGCGCGCTCGCTCGGACTCACCCACACGCACTACTCGACGCCGATCGGCCTCGACACCCCGGGCAACTACTCCAGCGCCTCGGACCTCGTCAAGCTGGCGCTCTACGTGATGCATAGCTCGTCGTTCTTCCGGCGAGCGGTCGCGCTTCCCAGGGCGGTCCTGCACACCGGCAATCACGTCCGCGTGGTCGACAACCGCAACGACCTCGTCGGCCGCTACCACTGGATCAACGGCGTCAAGACCGGCCACACCAACGACGCCGGTTACGTGCTCGTGGCATCGGGCACCCGGCGAGGGATGACGCTGCTCAGCGCGGTGCTCGGGACACCTTCGGAGGGTGCGCGCGACGACAGCACGCTGGCGCTGCTGGACTGGGGCTTTGGCAACTTCCGGATGCGCACTCCGGTACGCGCCGGCCAGGTGCTGGCTCGCCCGACCGTCAAGGGACGCAAGAACCTCCGGGCGCGCGTCGTCGCCGACCTGACCTACAACCACGTGTTCGAGAAGGGGGCACGCGTCCACCTGAAGATCACCGCCCCGCCAGCAGGTCAACGGGCCGCTGGAGCGCGACGCGGTCGTCGGCTCGGTGGCGGTGATGGACGGCCACAAGCTCGTGCGCAGGATCCCGCTGGTGCTCGACGCGGCGGTCCCCGCACCCGCTCCTGTGACAAGTGCCCTCGATTTCATCACGCGACCGTTTACGCTTGTGTTGGTCGTTGTGTTGATTGCAGCCCTAATCGGTCTGGCGATCTTTCGGCGCGCACGAGTCCGGGGAAGACGCGCCGAGCCGGCATGATCATCACCGTCACCCTCAACGCCGCGCTGGACAAGACACTCGAGGTGCCGAACTTCACGCCTGGGCGCCGGCACCGGACCGTCGACCAGACCACGATGCCGGGCGGCAAGGGCGTCAACGTCGCCCGCGCGCTCAAGCGGCTCGGCCAGCCGGTGATCGCCACCGGCCTGGCGGGCGGAGCCACCGGCAACCGGATCGTCGAGGCGCTCAACGACGAAGCGATCCTCAACGGCTTCGCCCGGATCCGGGAGGAGTCCCGGACGAACACGGCCGTGCTCGATCCGACCACCGGCCAGCACACCGAGGTCAACGAGCGCGGGCCGGCCGTTTCGCCGCAGGAGCTCGAGCTGTTCCGCGACAAGCTCCTGTACCTGGCCAAGGGCGCCAGCATGTGCGTGTTCGCCGGCAGCCTCCCGCGCGGGATCGAGTCCGACGTGTACGCGGGGCTGATCCGCGAGGTGCGACGGCTCGGCGTGACCACGATCGTCGACACCGACGGCGACCCGCTGCGGCTGGCAGTGCGCGCCGAGCCCGAGGTGATCTGCCCCAACGAGCTCGAGGCCGAGGAGCTCGTCGGGCACGAGTTCAACGACATCGACGACCGGGCCCAGGCGGTCGACGAGATGCGCCGGCTCGGGGCCTCCGAGGTGATCATGACCGTGGCCGACGGCTGCTATGCGCAGGTCCGCGAGGACGGCGCGCCGACCCTCTACCGGGTCCGAGTCGAGGAGCAGGAGGCGCGCTCGAGCATCGGCTCCGGCGACGCGTTCCTGGCCGGATACGTGGCCGCGCGCTACCTCGGCCGCTCGCCGGTCGACTGCCTGCGTTACGGCGTCGCGTGCGGCGCCGAGTCGATCCAGCACTTCGGCGCGGGGCTGCTCGACCCGTTCAAGGTCGACCGTCTGCTGCCCGAGGTCGAGGCCGAGCGGCTCGAAATCCGCGCCGAGATCGGTTAGCGACAGCCAGCGCGGCGAACCTCGCACGTAGCGAAATCACCCCGGCTGGCCGCCAGATGGCCGCTGCTACGATCGAGGAGACGTTGATCTCGGCCGCCGCCACCGACTTGATCGTCTCTCTCTCACCGCTCTCCACGACCTCCTCGCCGCCGTCCGCGCCGAGGAATACGATGCCGTAATGGAAGTAGAGATCGGACGCGGAAAGAAGGCTCGTCGGGCGTACGGTTTCGACGACATCGCGATCGTTCCGTCCCGCCGGACACGCGATCCAGATGACATCGACATCTCCTGGACGCTCGGCCCGTACCGGTTCGAGCTTCCGCTCCTCGCGGCCGCGCTGGACGGCGTCGTGTCGCCCGAGACGGCCGGAGTGATCGGCAGGCTCGGTGGGCTCGCGGTGCTCAACCTCGAGGGCATCTTCTGCCGCTACGAGGACGCCGACGAGCAGCTCGAGCGGATCTCGACGTTTTCGAAGGACATCTCGACGCGGGAGATGCAGGACATCTACCGCGAGCCGGTCAAGCCAGAGCTGATCGCCCAGCGGATCCGCGAGATCAAGGAGCAGGGCGTGGTTGCCGCGGCCTCGCTGACCCCTCAGAAGGTGCGCACCCATTACGAGGTCGCGCTCGAGGCCGGGCTCGACATCCTGGTGATTCAGGGCACGGTCGTCTCGGCCGAGCACGTGTCGCGGGATGAGACGCGTCCGCCGCTCAACTTGAAGGAGTTCATCCGCGAACTCGCTCCGACACCGGTGATCGTCGGTGGCTGCGCGTCCTACCACACGGGTCTGCACCTGATGCGCACCGGCGCCGCCGGCGTGCTGGTCGGCGTCGGCCCGGGCGCGATCTGCACCACCCGGGGAGTCCTCGGGATCGGCGTCCCTCAGGCGACGGCGATCGCCGACGTCGCAGCGGCTCGCTCGCAGCACATGCTCGAGACCGGCGACTACGTGAAGGTGATCGCCGACGGCGGCATGCGTAACGGCGGGGACATCGCCAAGGCGATTGCCTGCGGCGCCGACGCGGTGATGCTCGGATCCGCGCTGGCACGCGCCTACGAGGCGCCCGGCCGCGGTTACAACTGGGGAATGGCCACGTTCCACCCGACGCTGCCACGCGGCGCCCGGGTGGCGACCACCCAAAACGGAACGATTGAGGAAATCGTCAAGGGCCCGGCCCGCGAGAACGACGGCACCTTCAACCTGATGGGCGCGCTGCGGACGTCGATGGCGACGTGCGGCTACCGCGACATCGCCGAGTTCAACCGTGCCGAGTTGTTGGTGGCGCCCGCGCTCCAGACCGAGGGCAAGCAGCTCCAGCGCGAGCAGGGCGTGGGCATGGGCGCAACCGGCGCGGCAGCGACGGTCGGTGTCGCCGACTAGCTTCGACGCCGTCGAGACGGCGGCCGCCGAGGTCAGCCAGACAGCCCCAGCCCCTGCCGGTGCCACGACTCCCGAGGGCGACCCGGCCTCCGTGAGCCCGGAGACCCCGGCCGCTGCCACCGAGGAGGTCGTGGTCCTCGACTACGGCGGGCAGTACTCGCAGCTGATCGCCCGCCGGGTCCGCGAGTGCGGCGTGTTCTCCGAGCTGCTGCCCCACCACGTCGGGGCGGCCGAGGTTGCGCGGCGCCGGCCCAAGGGCGTGATCCTGTCCGGCGGACCGGCCTCGGTGTACGAGGACGGTGCCCCGCGACTCGAGCGCGAGCTGCTCGACCTGGGCGTCCCGGTGCTGGGCATCTGCTACGGAATGCAGCTGCTCGCACGCGAGCTCGGCGGGCAGGTCGAGGGCGCCGAGGTCGGCGAGTTCGGCCGCTCGCAGCTGACCGTGGCGGACACCGGTCGGCTGCTGGCCGGCACCCCGCCCGAGCAGACCTGCTGGATGTCGCACCGCGACACCGTGTTCGCGCCGCCGCCCGGGTTCACCGCGCTGGCGTCTTCGACCGCGTCCCCGGTGGCCGCGTTCGAGTCGACCGAGCGAGCCGTGTACGGGATCCAGTTCCACCCCGAGGTCGTTCACACCCCATACGGCCAGACGGTGCTGACCAACTTTCTCGAGGACGTGTGCGGATGTGACCGCAGCTGGAGCGCGAGCTCGGTGATCGAGGAGCAGATCGCCCGGATCCGCGCGCAGGTTGGCGACGGACGCGCGATCTGCGGCCTCTCCGGCGGCGTCGACTCGAGCGTGGCCGCGCTGCTTGTGCACCGGGCGATCGGCGACCGGCTGACGTGCGTGTTCGTCGACCATGGCCTGATGCGCAAGAACGAGGGCGCCCAGGTGGTGGCCGCGTTCCGCGACCACTTCCACGTGCCGCTCGTCGCCGTCGACGCCGAGGAGCGCTTTCTGGCGCGCCTGCAGGGCGTGACCGACCCCGAGGAGAAGCGCAAACGGATCGGCGCCGAGTTCATCCGCGTGTTCGAGGAGGAGGCGGCCGAGCTAGACGACGTCAGCTTCCTGGTCCAGGGCACGCTGTACTCCGACGTGATCGAGTCCGGAGGCGGCACCGGAGCGGCGACGATCAAGTCCCATCACAACGTCGGCGGCCTGCCCGACGACCTCGAGTTCGAGCTCGTCGAGCCGCTGCGAGCGCTGTTCAAGGACGAGGTCCGGGCGGTCGGTGCCGAGCTCGGTCTGCCCGAGCGGCTGGTCTGGCGCCAGCCGTTCCCAGGGCCCGGGCTGGCGATCCGGATCGTCGGCGGTGAGGCGACGCGCGAGCGGCTGGAGATCCTGCGCGAGGCTGACGCGATCCTTCAGGAGGAGATCCGCAAGGCTGGCCTGTACCGCCAGCTGTGGCAGTCGTTCTGCGTGCTCCCGGACATCCGCACCGTGGGCGTCCAGGGCGACAGCCGCACGTACGGCAACGTGATCGTGATCCGCGCCGTGACCAGCGACGACGCGATGACCGCCGACTGGGCCCGCCTGCCCTACGACCTGCTCGAGACGATCGCCTCGCGGATGACCGGCGAGATCCGTCCGGTGGGCCGAGTGGTGCTTGACATCACCAGCAAACCGCCGGGCACGATCGAATGGGAGTAACCGCGCGATAGCGCGGGGCGCGGGCCGGGCAGGAGCCAAGACCGGCCCGGAGAACTCGGTCGGACACCATGCCTGACGCCTGGGTCTACCTGCTGCGCTGCCGCGACGGCTCCCTGTACACGGGCTGGACCAGCGATCTCGACCGCCGGGTGGCCCGCCACCGGGCCGGTGTGGCCAGCCGGTACACGGCCAGTCGGCTGCCGGTGGAGCTCGCGCTGGCGATGCCGATGGACGACCGAACGGCCGCTCGACGGGAGGAGGCGCGGATCAAGCGCCTGCCCCGGCGGGCAAAGCTGGCCCTGATCGCGGACGCACCGCCGGTCGCCGACGCGCGGGCGTAAGCTCGACCGATGCCGCTCCCCAGATGGCGCAGGCGCCGAATCGCCAAGGAGCCGGCTGTCTCGATCGGCGACCCCAGGTTCGAAGGCTGGGAGACCGTGAGCATGCTCGAGGACAAGGCTACGGCCGTGGCGTGGCGAGACCATCTGCGAGAGGCCGGGCTGGACGCGAGTTGCGTGGCCGATCATCCGCTAGATCGGTCTGGGCGAGGCGATGTGTACCTGGTGGTTCCGCCCGGCCAGTGGTCGCGCGCCAACGAGATCGTCGAGAACCTCGAATGATCGGCACCACCGACTCTAACCCTCGACCTTAGGATCACTCATCGCCCGCGACGGGCCGTTCTCTGGTCCGCGTGGCGCCTGGCCGGCGGCTTGGCTGCGCGAGGCGCCTTGGAGCGGTACCTCGCGGAGCAGCAACGTGATCAACAGCGCGATCGCCGCGACCGGAGCCGCCACCAGGAACACCGCTTGGGCGCCGTCGATGATGTCCGAGCGGCCCGCCGCGCCAAGCGTCGACAGCCCACCGGCGGTCGTGCCCACGCGCGCCGCGAACACGGCGCCGAGGACCGCGGCGCCGACCGCTCCCCCGAGGCCCCGGAAGAAGCTGGTCGTCGGCCATCGCAATTCCGAGGCGGCGGCGGTCGACGCTGTTCTGCACAGCGACGATCAGGACCTGGCCGACCATCCCGAACCCGAACCCGAACACCGCCAGCACGACGCCGGTGACGGCCTGGGACGGGTGCCGGACGACCACGGCCATCAGCGCGAGCGCAATCGTCATCAGCGCCAGCCCGATGATCGGGTACCGCTTGTAGCGCCCGGTGCGGGAGATCTCGCGCCCGGCCAGGTTCGTCGACAGCGTGATCCCGAGCATCATCGGGACGAGCAGCAGCCCGGCCTCGGTCGGCGTCGCACCGGTGGTGGTCTGCAGGTACAGCGGCACGAACACGGTGATCGAGAACAGCGCCGCCGTCGTCAGGAACAGCGCGGCGCTCGCGACCACGACCGGACGGGTCCGCATCAGGTCCAGCGGCACAATCGGGTCGGCCGCGCGGCGCTCGCGCACGACCAGCCCGACGGCGAGCAGCACCGCGCCGGCGATCAGCGACAGGATCGTCGCCGACGACCACGCGTACCGGTCACCGCCCCAGATGCAGGTCAGCATCAGGGCCGCCGTCGCGCCCGCCAGCAGCAGGGCGCCGCTGACATCGAGGCGTTTGTGGCCGCGCTCGACCTCGGGCGTGGGCAGCGCCGTGCGCAACCCTGCGAGCGCCACCACGCCCAGCGGGAGGTTTACGTAGAACACCCAGCGCCAGCTTGCGTGCTGGACGAGCAGGCCGCCCAGCAGCGGGCCGATGACGGTGGCGACCGCGAACGTGGCGGCGATGTAGCCCTGGTAGCGGCCGCGCTCGCGCGGGCTCACGAGATCGCCGACGGCGGCCATCGCGAGCGTCATCAGACCACCCGCGGCGATGCCCTGAACCGTGCGGCTGGCGATCAGCCACGTGATGCTCTGGGCCACGCCGCACACGGCCGACGACGCCAGGAACAGGATCAGCGAGATCTCCAGCAGGCGCTTGCGCCCATGACGATCCCCGAGCTTGCCCCACAACGGGGTGCTGGCAGCCGCGGCGACGACGTAGGCCGACGTCACCCAGGACACGTCGGCGAGCCTGCCCAGGTCGCTGGCGATCGTCGGCAGCGCCGTCGACAGGATCGTCTGGTCGAGCACCGCGGGCAGCATCGCGACCACGATCGCGGCGAACGCGATCCTCGCGGACAGGTTGTGATCGGAGGTTGACGTCATCGGTCAGTCCCTTCGGTCAGCGTGGTGCGATGCGCGTGTAAGCCGGCCCGGAGCCGCGGCGCCAAGCCGCCAGGCGCCACAGCAGGAACGCGCCGATGAACACGGGTGGAATCGGAAACCCGACGGCGAACGACCCGACGACGCCGGCGACCAGCAGCGCCGCTGCGATCGCCAGCAGCGGTGGCCACGGCATGGCGCCGCGCTCCTGGACCGGCGGCGCCAGGTCGGTCTCCAGCGCGCGTAGCTCGGAGACGACCACGGCCCGGTGGGCGAGCTCGAGACGTTGCTCGAGCTCCTCGAGGGTCAGCCGGCCCGCCGCAGCGTGGGCGGACAGCCGCTCGGATAACGCCGCCCGGTCGGCGTCGCCGACGCGGATGTGACCGGGCAGCAGTTTCAGGTCGTTGGAGGTGGTGGTCATCGAGGCCTCGCTCTCTGGGGTCTCCGATAAGACATTGATGTCTAAAGCTTAGATATCGAATTCTTAGATGTCAAGTGATCTGGTAAGCTGCCGTCGATGACCCCTGCGCCCGCGACCACTCCGATCGGGCTGCATCTGGCGCGTACCGCGCGCGTGGTCGGTCAGGCGTTCGACCGGGTGATGGCGGAGGCGGGCGGCTCGGCGTCGACGTGGCAGGTACTGCTGCTGGTGCGCTCTCAGAACTGGGGAACCCAGTCGGCGATGGCAGAGCGGCTCGGAATCACCGGCGCGACGCTGACCCACCATCTGAACTCACTGGAGGAGCGGGGGTTGGTGCGGCGCTGGCGCGAGGCCAGCAACCGCCGGGTCCAGCGGGTTGAGCTGACCGACGCCGGAATCGAGCTGTTTCTGCGGCTGCGCGAGGTCGCGCTAAGGCACGATCAGCGGCTGCGCGCGGAGCTCACGCCTGCCGAGACGGAGCAGCTGGGGGAGCTCCTGGACCGCCTCGAGGCGTCAGTGCGCCCGCCCGCCTGAGCACCGGAAGCGTCAGCCGGCCGATCCGAGCCGGCAGATCGTCGGCGGCGAACCAACGTGCCGCGCCGATCTCTCCGCGTTCGATCGTGATCTCGGGATTCCGCAGCTCGGCCGCGAAGCAGTACACGGTGGCGCGCGAGCGATTCAGCGCCGCCAGCACTTCGCCGGCATCGCGCAGATTGGGGATGTCGACGCCGAGCTCCTCGCGCATCTCGCGGCGCGCCGCGGTCGCCGGGCCCTCACCGCGCTTGATTCCGCCGCCAGGGAGGTCCCACTCACGCGGACCGTAGGTGTGGCGCACCAGCAGCACGTGGTCGCCGTCGGTGAGCACGCACTTGACGCCCGACACCTCGGGGCGGACGATCACGCGATAGGCCCACAGGACGAGATATGCGCAGCGGAACACAAGTCGCCGCAGCCGGATCGAGAGGCTCACGAGAGCAGCGTAGGACGTCCGTGAAAGCTCGGACCGTCTAACCCGGCCCGCCTCGCTAACATTGCCCAGAGCCGCGCGACAGCCGCGCGGCTTTATGTGTGCCATGAAGACTTACGTTGCCACCCCCACCGACCGCGAGCGCAACTGGCTGCTCGTCGACGCCTCGGGCCAGACGCTCGGGCGGCTCGCGACCCAGATCGCCGACAGCCTGCGCGGCAAGCGCAAGCCGACGTACACCCCGCACATCGACACCGGGGACTTCGTCGTCGTGGTCAATGCCGAGAAGATCGCGGTCACCGGCAACAAGCGCTCGGCCAAGCTGTACTACCGCCACTCCGGTTATCCGGGCGGGTTGCGGTCCCGCACCCTGCAGGAGATGCTGGACCGCCGGCCCGAGGAGGTCATCCGACGCGCGGTCAAGGGGATGATGCCCCGCAACCGGCTCGCCCGCAAGCAGCTCACCAAGCTGAAGGTGTATGCCGGTCCTGAGCATCCGCACGCCGCACAGCAGCCGCAACCGATGGAGATCGCTGAGTGACCGACATCCCTGAGGACGAGCCTCGCAATGAAGAAGACCCCCAGGCTCCGGCGCCGGATGCCGATGAGCCCCAGCCCGCCGCTGAAGCGCCGGTAGAGCCGGCGGCCGAGGCTCCCGCAGAGCCCGAGCCCAAGCCCGAGCCCGAGCCCGAGGAAGCTCCCGCTCCCGCGGCCGAGCAACCCGAGACTCCGACGCCCGAGCAGCCCGAGGCTCCCGCAGCCGAGCAGCCCGAGGCTCCCGCAGCCGAGCAGCCCGAGACTCCTGCAGCCGAGCAGCCCGAGGCTCCCGCGGTCGAGCAGCCCGAGACTCCGGCAGCGACTCCCGACGCACCCCCGGCGACAGCCACCGGGTCGGCCCCGCAGGCCGGCGTGGAGTCGGCGGAGGCGGCGGAGGAGGAGCTCGAGCTCACCCCGCGCGCGAAGCCCGAGATCCCCGGCGCCGACCTCGAGCCCGACATCATTCCCGAGAGCACGCAGCTGCTCGACGCCGAGGCCCAGGCTGCCGCCGAGGCCGAGGCGGAGGCAGCAGCGGCCCGCGCCGCGGAGGAGTCAGAGGACGGGCAGGCGCAACCGATCGCCGACGCGGCGATCGACCTTGCGGCCGGCGCCCGCTACACCGCGACCGGCAAGCGCAAGACCGCCGTCGCCCGGGTGATCCTCAAGCCTGGCACCGGCACGTACTCGATCAACGACAAGTCGCTCGAGGCGTTCTTCCCGCGCGAGACGCTGCAGCGGGTGATCCGCCAGCCGCTGGAGGCCGTCGGCTACGACTCCCGCATGGACGTGATCGCCCGGATGCACGGCGGAGGCGTATCGGCGCAGGCCGGCGCGCTGCGCCACGGCGTCTCGCGGGCGCTGATCGAGGCTGACCCGAACCTGCGCGGCGAGCTCAAGCGCCGCGGCTTCCTGACGCGTGATCCGCGCGTGAAGGAGCGCAAGAAGGCGGGGCTGAAGAAGGCCCGTAAGCGGCCGCAGTTCTCCAAGCGCTAACCGGCCCCGGCCGGGGCTGGCTGAACGTATGGCACGACAGTTGTTCGGCACGGACGGGGTCCGTGGCCGAGCGGGCACATTCCTGACGGCCGACCTGGCGCTGTCGCTCGCCCGCGCCGCGGTCTCGCACGGCGGCGTCGAGAGCCCTCAGGTCCTGATCGTCCGTGACACCCGCGAATCGGGCGAGATGCTCGAGTCTGCGTTTGCCGCGGGCGTCACTGCCGCTGGCGGTGACGCGCTGCTAGCCGGCGTGCTGCCGACGCCGGCGGCGCCGCTGCTGGTCCGCCGTCACGGGCTGTCGCTGGCGGCGGTGATCTCCGCGTCGCATAACCCCTACGAGGACAACGGGATCAAGCTGTTCGCCGCCGACGGGTTCAAGCTCGACGATGACACCGAGCACGAGATCGAGGCCGAGCTGGACGCGCCGCCTCCGGAGCCCGAGCGGATCGGCAGCGTCCGTCGCTTCCACGGCGCGCTCGAGGACTACCTGCGAGAGCTGCACGAGCGATTCTCCGAACTCGACCTGCGGGGGCGTCGGATCCTGCTGGACTGCGCGAACGGCGCCACCTATCGTGCCGCTCCGGAGATCTTCAGGCGCCTGGGTGCCGAAGTCGAGGTGCTGGCCGGCGAGCCCGACGGCCGCAACATCAACGCCGGCTGCGGGTCCACCCACCTGGACCTGATCCGCGAGCACGTGGCCGCGGGCAAGCACGAGATCGCGTTCGCGTTCGACGGCGACGGGGACCGCGTGCTCGCCATCGATCGCGACGGAGCCGTCGTCGACGGCGACGAGCTGGTGGCCCTCGCGGCGTTGCATCTGCAGGCGGGCGACCGGCTGCCGGGCCGTGGGGTCGCAGTCACCGTGATGACGAACTTCGGGTTCCACACCGCGATGGGGGAGGCGGGGATCTCGGTCGCCACCACATCGGTCGGCGACCGCTATGTGCTCGACGAGCTGCGGCGCCGGGGCTGGGCGCTGGGCGGCGAGCAGTCGGGGCACATCATCAACCTCGCGTTCGGGCCCTCGGGCGACGGCATCGCCAGCGCGCTGCTGACGCTCGAGGCGCTGGGCGACCGGGACCTGGCAGCGCGCGACGCGATGCGCAAGCTTCCCCAGCAGCTGGTCAACATCCGCGCTTCTGACCGGGCGGCGTTGACCAGCGCGATGGAGGACCCGGCCGTCCGGGGCGCGATCGAGCGGGAGGACGCCGAGCTCAGCGGACGCGGGCGCGTGCTGGTCCGCGCGTCGGGGACCGAGCCGCTGATCAGGGTGATGGTGGAGGCGCCGAGCAGCGAGGAGACCGAGCAGGTTTGCGCGCGGCTGACAGAAGTGGTTCGGACAGCCGTGGGTTCCGGGTAGCACTTGACGACGCAAACGCTTCGTCCAAGGAGGATTCACCTATGAAGCTCGGACTGACGCTGCTCCGCGTCGTGATCGGCGCGCTGTTCTTCGGGCACGGCACCCAGAAGCTGTTCGGATGGTTCGGCGGGCACGGGATCGAGGGCACTGCCGGGTTCTTCGAGTCGCTGGGCCTGAAGCCGGGACGGCGCCACGCCACCGCTGCCGGCGCGGCCGAGGCGGGCGGCGGCGCGCTGGTTGCGCTCGGGTTCCTGACGCCCGCCGCAGCAGCCGCGCTGATCGGCGTGATGTCGACCGCGATCGAGAAGGTGCACATGAAGAATGGCCCCTGGGTCAGCGAGGGCGGCTATGAGTACAACCTCGTGCTGATCGCGGTCATGGTCGCGCTGGCCGATCTCGGCCCGGGCGAGTTCTCGATCGACCACTCGCTGGGGATCGAGGTCAAGGGCCCGGCCGTGGCGGCGCTGGCGCTCGGCGGCGGGGTTGTGGGCTCGTATCTGATGACTCGTCCGTCCGGCGACGGCGGCGAGCCGCCGGTCGCCGACGAGGCGCCCGCTCCGGAGCCGGCCGCCGCCGCCGCCTGAGTGCTCGCCGGCGCCACGCCCTGAGCCAACCGCTGCAAGTCCACCCGCCGGTTTGACGTTGGGTGGGTCAGGACTAACATCACAGGCTCGCTCTGCTGCGGGTAGATGCAGGGCGCGGGCCGCCGGTGCGGTCCGACCGCTGGAAGTCCGATCCACCGAAACGGGAGATGTCGCATATGTGCGGAATCGTCGGCTACGTCGGCCCTCGCGAAGTAAGGGCGCTGCTGCTCACCGGGCTCGAGAACCTCGAGTACCGCGGCTACGACAGCGCCGGCATCTCCGTGCTCGAAGGCGATCGGATCGACGCCGTCCGTGCCGTCGGCAACCTCAGCGCGCTGCGGGGAGCGCTGGCCGAGCACGAACCGCTTGAGGAGGCCGCTCAGGCGCCCGTAGCGCTGGCCGAGCGCCCTCAGCCCGAGACCGGAATCGGCCATACGCGCTGGGCCACGCACGGTCGGGTGACCGAGGAGAACGCCCACCCGCACTTCGACACCTCAGACCGGGTCCACATCGTTGTCAACGGGATCGTCGAGAACTATGTCGAGCTCAAGGACCGCCTGCTCGCCGACGGGGCGGTGTTCACTTCGGAGACCGACGCAGAGGTGATCGCGCACCTGGTCGCCGATCACAACGACGGGGACCTCGTCGCCGCCGTCCGTGCCGCGTACGCCGAGCTTCGCGGCCACTACGCGTTCGTGGCGATCAGCGCCGACGAGCCGGGCCTGCTGGTCGGCGCCCGGAACGAGTGCCCGCTGATCATCGGTCGCGGGGAGGGCGAGCAGTTCATCGCATCCGCGATCCCTGCGTTCCTGCGCGAGACCCGCCAGGTCCAGTACATCGAGAACGACGAGCTGGTGATCATCCGGCCCGACGGCGTGGAGTTCGAGACCGCGTCGGGCGAGCCGCTGCAGCGCGACGTGGTCGAGATCGACTGGGACGCCGACACCGCCGAGAAGCAGGGCTACGAGACGTTCATGCTCAAGGAGATCAACGAACAGGCCGACGCCGTCGCCGAGACGATCGGAGAGCGGGCGGCCCACAACGACGGCATCGAGCTCGGCGATCTCGGAACGATCGATGACGAGTTCCTCAACGAGGTCCGCCGGATCGTGGTCGTTGCCTGCGGGACCTCCTACCACGCCGGGCTGATCGGCCGCTACGCGATCGAGGAGTGGTCGCGGGTTCCGGTCGAGGTCGAGATCGCCTCCGAGTACCGCTACCGCAATCCGGTGGTCGGCGATGGAGTCCTGGTCGTGGGAATCTCCCAGTCGGGAGAGACGGCGGACACGCTCGCCGCAATGCGGACCGCCCGCGAGCGGGGCGCCAAGGTCCTGGCGATCACCAACGTGATGGGCTCCCAGGCCACGCGCGACGCGGACGGCGTGCTGTTCACCCGAGCCGGGCTGGAGATCGGGGTAGCGGCGACGAAGACGTTCGTCAGCCAGGTGGCCGCCTGCTACCTGCTCGCGCTACGGCTTGCGGAGCTCCGCGGGACGCTGTCGACGGCCGAGCTGACCGCGAAGGTGACCGAGCTCAAGAACCTGCCGCACTTGATCGCGCTGCTGCTCGAGCACGGCACCGACGAGCTGCGCGGGATCGCTCACGACGTCCACAGCGCCGACTTCTTCCTGTACCTGGGACGCCACGTGGGGCTCCCGGTGGCGCTCGAGGGCGCACTCAAACTGAAGGAGATCTCCTACATCGCGACCGACGCCTACGCCGCCGGCGAGATGAAGCACGGTCCAATCGCGTTGCTTGACCAAAGCACCCCCGTCGTGGTGGTCGCGACTGACTCGCCGGTGCTCGAGAAGGTGATCTCGAACATCCAGGAGGTCCGGGCCCGCGGCGCCCGCGTGATCGCGATCGCCAGCGAGGGCGACGACCGTGTGGTCCCGCACGCTGACGAGGTGATCACGATCCCCGCCACCGACTGGATGCTGGCGCCGCTGCTGGCGGTGATCCCGCTGCAGCTGCTCGCATACTTCATCGCCACCGAGCGGGGTTGCAGCGTCGACCAGCCGCGCAACCTGGCCAAGACGGTGACGGTGGAGTGAGCGCGTTGCCGACCGGGGCGCCCGGGATCGGGATGGACCTGCTCGAGATCGAGCGGCTCGAGCAGGCGCTCGAGCGCCGCCCGCGGCTGGCCGATCGCCTGTTCACCGATGCCGAGCGCGAGTACGCCGCCGCGCGGGGCCGTCCCGGGCAGCATCTGGCGGCCCGCTTCTGCGCCAAGGAGGCGGTTGCCAAGGCGCTTGGACTTGAGAGCTGGAGCTTTCGCGAGGTCGAGGTGCTGGGACGCAACGGGCCCCCGGAGCTCCGCCTGCACGGGGCCGTGGCAGCCCGCGCCGAGGCCCTGGGCGTGCAGGTCAGGGTGTCGCTCACCCACGGGCGCCGCGACGCCGCAGCCGTCGCGATCGCGCTGTGACGCTTCCGGGCTGGCTGACGCCCCTGCCCGGGGCCGAGGAGCAGCGGGCGACCGACGAGTGGGCGATCCACGAGCGCGGGGTCTCGGGGCTCGAGCTCATGGAGCACGCGGGCTTGGGCCTGACCGAGCTGGTCTGTGAGCTGGCTCCCCGGGGCACGATCGCGGTTGTCTGCGGGAAGGGCAACAACGGCGGCGACGGGTTCGTCGTCGCTCGCCTGCTGCGCCAGCGTGGCTACGACGTCGACGTGATCCTGCTCGGGTCCCCGGACGAGCTCAAGGGCGATGCCGCCACTAACTGCGAGCGGCTGCCGGGAGCGCCGCCCCGCGAGTTCGAGGCGGGCGGCCTGGACGGCTCCGCGGCGATCGTGGATGCGATCCTCGGGACAGGCTTCTCCGGCGCTCCGCGGGAGCCCGCCGCGGGCGCGATCTCGGCGATCAACGAAGCCGGGGCGCGCGGCGCGGTCGTGCTCGCCTGCGACGTCCCCAGCGGGGTCGACGCCTCGACCGGCGAGATTGCCGCAGACGCCGTGCGCGCCCGTGCCACCGGCACGTTCCACGCGGGCAAGCCCGGACTGTGGATCGCACCGGGGAAGGCGCATGCCGGCGAGGTACGGGTAATCGAGATCGGGATCCCGGCGGGGGCGCCCGGCGATCCGCACGTCGGGCTGATCGAAGACCACGTCACCGCTGAGATCCCGCGTCGTGGCAGCGAGTCGACGAAGTTTGCGGCTGGCAGCGTGCTGGTCTGCGGTGGGTCGCTCGGCCTCACCGGGGCGCCGTCGATGGCGTCGGAGTCGGCGATGCGCGGCGGAGCCGGATATGTGACCGCGATGGTCCCGGGGTCGCTGAACCTGGTGTTCGAGACGCGACTGCTCGAGGTGATGACGGTGCCGCTGGCCGACGACGGGGGAGCGCTGGTTCCGCGAGCGGCCGAGACCGTCCTGAAGCGCACCGAGCGCGCCGACGCCCTGGTGCTCGGTCCAGGGCTCGGCCGCGACGACGGGACGATCGAGTTCGCGCGGACCGTCGCGGCCAAGGCACCGCTGCCGCTGCTGCTCGACGCCGACGGCCTCAACGCGCACGCCGGCCGGCTGCCCTCGCTGGCTGGACGACCCGCCGCGACCGTGATGACCCCGCACGCCGGCGAGCTGGCGCGACTGCTGGAGTCAGACAGCGCCTCGGTCGGCGCCAGGCGCCTGCACAGCGTCCGGCGGGCGGCCGCCGAGGCCCGCGCAATCGTCCTGCTCAAGGGCGACGACACGCTCGTCGCTGACCCCGACGGTCGGGTCGGGGTCAATCGTGGTGGCGCGCCGGCGCTGGCCACCGCAGGCACCGGCGACGTCCTCTCGGGACTGATCGGCGCCTATCTGAGCAAGGGGATGGACCCGTTTGCCGCGGCGTGCGCCGGCGCGCTGGTGCACGCTCGCGCCGGCCAGCTGCTGGCTCGCGAGATCGGCCCCGAAGGAGTGATCGCCGGGGACGTGATCCAGACGCTGCCACGGGCGTTGAGCGACGCCGGCGGCGGCGCGTAATACGCTCAGCGCCATGCCGCTACGTGCGATCGCCCGGGTGAACCTGTCGGCGATCGAGCGTAACGCCGGCCGGTTGAAGGCGGATCTGGCCCCGGGCGCCGAGCTGTGTGCGGTGGTCAAGGCCGACGGGTATGGCCACGGCGCGGTTCCGGCCGCGAAGGCAGCGCTCGACGGCGGCGCCGGCTCGCTGGCTGTCGCAACCGCGGACGAGGCGGCGGAGCTGCGAGCGGGCGGGATCGAGGCGCCCGTGCTGGTGATGGGCGCGGTCAGCTCCCAGGAGCTGCCGGTGGCGCTGGCGGCCGGGGCGCAGCTGGTCGCCTGGGATCAGCGGTTCGTCGACGAGGTGGCGCGCGCGGCGGGCGCTGGCGGCCCGGTTCGTCTGCACGTCAAGCTCGATAGCGGCATGGGCCGGCTGGGCACGCGCGACGCCGACGCGGCGCTGGCGGTGGCGGAGCGGATCTCGGAGGGGGGACCGGCGCTGGAGCTGGCCGGGGCGATGACACACTTCGCCACCGCCGACGACGATCCCGAGTTCATGCGCGGGCAGCTCGAGACGTTCGGCGCGTTCGTGGCGCGGCTGCCGGCGCGATCGCCGCGGCTGGTGATCCATGCCGCCAACAGCGCCGCGGCGCTGCGTGGGGCCGAGACCCACTTCGGGATGGTGCGTTGCGGGATCGCGATCTACGGCTGCGATCCGATGAATGAGGATCCCGCCGCCCACCAGCTCGAGCCCGCGCTCGAGCTGCGCTCCTACGTCGCCGCGGTCAAGCCGGCCGCGCGCGGGGACAGCGCCGGGTACGGCCGCCGGTTCATCGCCGAGCGCCAGACCTGGATCGCCACGGTGCCGATCGGCTATGGCGACGGGGTCCGCAGGGCGCTGACCAACAACTGCGACGTGCTGATTGGCGGACGCCGCCACCCGCTGGTGGGGACGGTCAGCATGGACAACATCACGGTCGACGCCGGCCCAGAGACTGGGGTGACCGTCGGCGACGAGGCGACGCTGATCGGCCGCGACGGCGCCGAGCGCCAGACCGCCGAGGATCTCGCGGCGCGGATCGGGACGATCAACTACGAGATCCTGACTGGCATCTCGCGCCGGGTGCCGCGGGTCTATCACCGGGACGGGCGCCCGGCATGAGCGACAGCCCGATCGACTCGCTGGCGCAGCTGGCCGGCGCCGGCTGGCTGGTCGGCGGGGCTGTCCGCGACCGCCTGCTGCGGCGCCCGACCACCGACTACGACGTGGTGCTCGACGGTTCCGCGGAGGCGACTGCGCGCGCGCTGGCCAAGCGCACCCGAGCGTTCGTGTTCGAGCTCTCGGAGCGGTTCGGGGCCTGGCGGGTGACCGCCCGCGACCGGGCCTGGCAGATCGACCTGCTGCCACTCGGAGGCGACACGATCGAGGCCGACCTGGCCCGGCGCGACCTGACGATCAACGCGATCGCCGAGCCGCTGGCCCGAGGTGGATACGTCGATCCGTTCGGCGGGGTCGAGGACCTCCACGCTCGGAGGCTGCGAATGGTCTCGCCGGACGCGTTCGCGGCCGACCCTTTGCGAACCCTGCGTCTGGCCCGGCTGGCATGCGAGCTCGACTTCGAGGTCGACCCGCGTACCGCCGAGCGCGCGAGGTCGAGTGCGCCCGCGCTGGCACGCGTCGCCGCCGAGCGGGTGTTTGCCGAGTTCAAGCGGATCGTGATCGCCGACCGTGCGCTGGCCGGTCTGGCGCTGATGGACTCACTGGGCGCGACCGCGGCCGTGCTCCCGGAGCTCGCGCGGCTGCGCGGAGTCCAGCAGAGCCCGTATCACCACCTCGACGTCTACGAGCACACACAGGCCGTGCTCGGAGCGTCGATCGAGCTCGAGCGCCAGCAGCAGGAGTGGGCGGGGGACCGGGCCGGCGAGGTCGTCGAGGTGCTAGCCGAGCCGCTGGCCAACGAGCTGAGCCGAGGCCAGGCACTGCGGTTCGCGGCCCTGCTGCACGACATCGCCAAGCCCGAGACCCGCGACGTCACCAGCGAGGGCCGGGTCACGTTCATGGGTCACGACGCGGCGGGCGCCCAGGTGGCGATCGAGGTGTTGGGAAGACTGCGGGCGAGTGACAAGCTGGCCGACTACGTGGCAGCGCTGACCCGCAACCACCTGCGGCTGGGCTTCCTGGTCCACGAGGTGCCGCTCAGCCGCAGGGCCGTCTACCGGTATCTGAGGACCTGCGAGCCGGTCGAAGTCGACGTGACCGCGCTGAGCGTCGCCGACCGGCTGGCCACGCGGGGGCGTGGCGCCGACCAGGCGGTCGCCCGACATCTCAGCCTGGCGCGGGAGATGGCGGGGGAGGCCCTCGCCTGGCGAGCTCGGCGCCCGAAGCCTCCGGTCCGGGGCGACGAGCTGGCCGAGGCGGTTGGGTTGACTCCCGGGCCCGAGCTCGGACGGCTGCTGGGCGAGCTCGAGGAGGCCAGCTTTGCGGGGGAGATCGCCACTCGCGAGCAGGCGATCGAGCTTGCCCGGGAGCTGTTGGAAGGCGGCTCGATAGGCTCCCGCCGGTGACCGATCCCGACTGCATCTTCTGCAAGATCGTCGCCGGTGAGCTGCCGGCCACGATCGTCGACGAGGACGAACGCACGATGTCGTTCATGGACATCAACCCGGCCACGCGCGGCCATGCGCTGGTGATCCCGCGTGCGCACAGCCGCGACCTGCTCGAGATCTCCGAGGAGGATCTGGAGGCGACGATCCGGGGTGCGCAGCGGCTGGCGGGCCGGGTGTCCGAGCGCCTCGGGGCGGCGGGCGTCAACCTGCTGAACTCGTGTGGCGCAGCCGCCTGGCAGACCGTGTTCCACTTCCACATCCACGTGATCCCGCGCTACGAGGACGACCCATTGGTGCTCCCGTGGACTCCCGCGCCCGGCGATCAGGACGAGATCTCAGCCGCGGCAACTGAGCTTCGTTGAGCCGCTGGGGCGCCCGAGCCCCCGCAAATCCGCTGTGCCTGCTACGTTTCCCGGCTGGTCGGGGCTTCGGGAGCCATAAGCCCGATGTCCAAATGCAGCAAAAGGGGAGTTAATGGCAACGGGTACCGTGAAGTGGTTCAGCGACGACAAAGGCTTCGGCTTTATCACGCCAGACGATGGTGGGCGTGACCTGTTCGTCCATTTCACCGGCATCAACGGCGACGGCTACCGTTCGCTCTCGGAGGGCGCGAAGGTGTCCTACGAGGAGGAGAACGGTCCCAAGGGTCCCAAGGCAATAGAAGTCACCAAGATCTAGGCGGAACGCGGCAGCTCAGACCACGGCCGGCTCGCCGGTCGAAAACGGTGGCTCGGCTGCCGCCATCCGTTGCGTTGACGGTTGAGATTCGCGCGACCGCGGCGCAACTGCCGCGGCGGAGTCGTGTTCAATGCTGGAAATGAAACGCTTTTGCATGCTCATAACGGCAGTCGCGACGTTCGCAGCGGTGTCCGTGCCGGCCTTCGCCGACGCAGCTGTCGTCGAGCTCGGCGCGACCAAGACGCCGCTGGTGGCGCCAACGTGCCCACCCGGCGTGACCGCCGCCAACTGCACGATCATCCTCACCCAGGTGACTGCGCTGGAGACGATCCGCGACGGGATCGCGTATCCGACCACGGTCAAGAAGGCCGGCTCGATCGTTGCCTTCACGGTCGGCCTGTCGCGGCTTTCAACCGACAAGACCACGGCGCACAACGACATCCACTTCCTCGACCAGACGTACGGCGGGACGACTCGGGCCTCGGTCACGGTGCTTCGCCGCAGCGGCCCCAAGAAGAACTTCAAGTGGACCGTGGTCGGCCAGAGCGCGGTGATCCACCTGCAGCCCTACCTCGGCCAGGTGGTCCAGATCCCGCTGCCCGCAAGCCTGCCGGTCAAGGCTGGCGACGTCGTCGGCCTCTCGGTTCCGACGTGGGCGCCGGTGCTGTCGATCCAGCAGCCCACCTCGAAGTTCGCCTACCGGCAGAGCCGCGCGCGTAACTGCGCCGCCCCGCCGACCAGCTCTCAGGTTCAGGCGCTGAAGAAGACCGGGACTTACAAGTGCAACTATCCCGGGACACGGGTGGAGTACACCGCGACCGAGGTCACCAACCCGGTGTCGGTCAACCCGATCCACGCGCCCCGGCGCTGACCGCAACGCCCGGCGCCGCGTGACCTTGACGCTCGCGGCGCCGGTTTAGCAGGCGCCCGGGTTCTGCTGGCAGAACGCCGACGAGAGCCCGGCGCCGCCGCTGCTGGAGCCGCCGCCCGAACTGGTGCCGCTGGTGCCGCCGCCGGTGCTGCCCGACCCTCCGGTCGAGTTGCCGGTCCCGGCGCCGCCGGTAGCGGGCCCGGACGAGGCGGCCGGCTGAGACGGCGTGGCCGTACCCGAGCTGGCGCCCGAGTCGCCCGACGAAGCCGAGCCACTCGATGCCGAGGTCCCGCCGGTCGAGTCGCCCGACGAGGACGAGCCAGAGGACGAGGACGACGGTGAGCTGGTCGACGAGCTCGTGGTGTCCGTCGTGGGGGTGGTCGTGGTCGATGTCGAGGGCGTGCTCGACGTGCCAGTGGACACCGCAGCGCTGGCCACGGCGGTCGCCGTGGGCACCGTGAACGGCGGAACGTCGGCGGTGTCGGGGGAGGCTGAGCCGCCGCCGCAGGCAGCGACGCCGACCGCCAGCGCGGAGCCCGCGATCAAGGCAGCGACGTAGTTCTTAGTGCGTGAACGGCTGAGAGCTTTCATTGGCCCGAGGAGGAATCAGTCGAGGGGTTCCATACGCCTGCCGCAGTGCGGGCAGTCGTTGAGGTCTCGTTGGCTGTGCTGGTCGCACCAGTTGCAGAAGCGCAGGTTCTCCACCGACCAGGGAAGTTCGGACCCCGTCGGAGCGAGCGGCAGCAGCTGGCCGACCACCTCGAGCTCCTCGCCCGTGTCCCGGTCGAGATAAACCTCACCCGGTTCAGCCTCGATAATGACCTCGCGACCGCTGGAAGGCGCCCGCATGCGGTACTTCTGGTGGATCCTCATCGCGGCCATGCTACCAGCGGGTCGGGACGCCGCCCGGGGCGCCAGCGCCCGGGTCGGGTGGCGAGACATCGATGCCGCACGCTCGGATAGAGTGGCGCGCCTAACGTATGGTCAGCGCCCTTGCACGCAAGCTACGGGGCCCTCTGGGTCTGCTGTCCGGGACGATGATGGTCGTCGTCCTGGGCGGGTGCGGGGTCAAGCATCCGACGGCCGACGAGGTCAACGGAAAGCAGCTGTTCGTGTCCAAATGCGGCTCCTGCCACACGCTGGCCCACGCGGCCACTCAGGGGCAGGTCGGGCCCAACCTCGACGACGCGTTCCGTCAGGACCGCGCTGACGGCGTGAAGAGCACCTCGATTCAGGGGCTGGTCGACTACTGGATCCGCTACCCGAACAGCCAGGGAGTGATGCCGGCCAAGATCGTCGACGGCCAGGACGCCCAGGACGTGGCCGCTTACGTGGCCAAGGTCGCAGCGATTCCCGGCCAGGACAGCGGCCAGCTGGCCACCGCGGTCCAGTCGGTCAAGCAGAAGCCCGCGGTCGAGAAGAACGGCAAGCTCCAGATCGACGCCGACCCCAACGGCCAGCTGAAGTTCCTGGCCTCGAGCGCGAGCGCGACCGCCGGGCAGGTCACGATCGATATGAAGAACGCCTCCACCGTTCCCCACGACATCGCGATCAAGGGCAACGGTGTCACCGAGGCCGGCAAGATCGTCTCCAACGGCGGCACCTCGACCGTGAGCACCTCGCTGAAGCCCGGGACCTACACGTTCTACTGCACGGTCGACGGCCACGAGGCCGCCGGGATGAAAGGGACGCTGACGGTCAAGTAGCGGCGGCGCGCGAGCGCACCCGCTCCCACAGTTCGGCTCCCCGGCCCGCGGCGACGGCCCGCGCCGCCCGGCGCTCGTCGAGCTCGACGCCGTGCGCGGCCGCGTAGTCCAGCAGCTCCTGGCGCTCCTCGTTCTGGCGGGCCACCTTCAAGAACAGCCAGCAGAACAGGCAGATCGTGAGGATGCTCTCCTCGACCATCATCACGCCGGCGGCGCTGACCTGGTCGGCGGTCGCACTGATGTGCCAATGGGCGTCGCCGGAGCGGTAGATCGGGTACCAGACGGTGCCCGAGAAGATCATCGCGTTGGCCAGCACCGTCCCGGTCAGCCGGACCGCGACGATGTAGCACAGCTGGGCGCCGTTGGTGAACCACGCGGGTTTGGGCAGCGGGCCCAGCAGCGCCATCCACATCGCCATCCCGAAGCCCAGGAACGTCGCGTGCTCGAGCGCGTGAAGCGCGTCGTGACGGATCGCCGCCTGATACATGAACGGCAGGTGCCAGACGTAGAAGTTGACGGCCCACACGACGAACGCGACCACCGGGTGGGTGAGCACGCGCAGGCGCCCGAGATAGCGGTTGCGCAGGATCGGGGCCAGCAGCGGGCCGGTGAAGCCCAGGACGAGCAGCAGCGCCGCGAAATCGCCGATCAACAGGTGCTCGGCCATATGCGCGACCAGGAGCTGGTCGGCCAGCGTGTCGACGGGTGGGCTGAGCGCGATCGCCAGCACGATCAGCCCAGACGCGAAGCACGCCTGGCGCCAGCCCGGCACCGCCCGGCGTTCGTTGGCGAGCTTGCGTACGCGCGCGTGGTACGGGATCCACCACACCAGCGCGAACACCGGGAGGAACACGCCGTCCGCGGGGCCGGCTGCGGCGAGCGTGGTCAGACTGAACTGCAACTGCACTCGACCAATGGTGCCACTTACGTAAGCGCTCTGATCAACAGCACGATCGCCACGATCGCGGCGATCACCAGCACGCTCCAGACGAGCACGCGGAACGCGTCGCCCTCGTACCTGAGAGGGTTGAACCGCCGCCCGTCTGGCATCTCATCGCCCTACAGGATGTAGACCGTCGTGTAGACGATCACCCACATGATGTCCACGAAGTGCCAGTAGATCCCTGGCACCTCCATCCCATAGTGCGCCTCGGGCGTGTAATGCCCTCGGAACGCCCGGATCGTGACCATCAACAGCAGGCACAGCCCGATGAACACGTGGCAGCCGTGCAGGCCGGTGAGCGCGTAGAACACGGTCGCCTGGGCGGAGTCGTGGGGGGCGAACCCGATGTGGATGTACTCGTTGATCTGGATCGTCAGGAACGTGAGGCCGAGCAGGAACGTGGTCAGCATTCCGGCCTTCAGGCCGAAGCGGTTTCCGTTCTTGATCGAGACGAGCGCCCAGTGGATCGTCAGCGACGAGGACAGCAGGATCGCGGTGTTGACCCCCGCCACCGCCTTGGGGAGCTCGGTGCCGGCCGCGGGCCACGGGTTGTGGTTGACGATCCGGATGAAGAAGTACGCCGTGAAGAACGCGCCGAAGATCATGATCTCCGACATGATGAAAAGCAGCATTCCCAGCGTCGGGGCGTGGACCCGCGAGGACAGGTGCGCTGGGGGCGGTCCGTGGTGCTCTTCGTGAGCGATCGAGGCTGCTTCCACTCTGTCCTCTCCTACTGGGCGGCGGTGCCGGTGGGCTCTTGCTGGACGACGTGCTCAACCGGCTTGCCGGTGGTGCGGCGCACCCGATCGATCAGATCGGCGCGCAGCCAGCCCGACTTGGTCTCGGCGAACGTCGAGATCACGATGTCGTCGACCCGGAACGACTGCAGCGCGTTCAGGATCGCCGTGTAGGGATCGGGGTCGCCGATCATTCCGGCGGCGTAGACGCCGGCCTGGTGCAGGCGGTTCAGGACGAGCTTGAGGCGGGTGCGGGCTCGGCGACTGGCCTGTCCGTCGCCGCCCTCCAGGGGGACCACGACGAGCACCAGGCGGTCCGGCTGGTCCGACGAAGCGGTCTCCTTGTGCGCCACCTTCTCCTTGAGGACCTCGAGCAGCTCATCGCCGCTGGCCGTGCGGTTGGCGATCGCGAGCGTCACATGGAACGGAGGGCGTTCGGTATCCGGATCGGCGACGACGTGCTCGACCGGAGCTCCCGAGGCCTGCCGCACGCGCTCGACGAGGTCGCGCCGCAGCCACCCCGAGCGGGTCTCGGGGTACGTCGAGATGATGATCTCGTCCGGGCGATACTCGTGGACGGCATCGATCGTCGCGGTGTAGGGGTCCGGGTCGCCGACCTCGCCGATCGCCTCGATGTGCTCGGACCGCACGAACTCCAGCGCCAGGTCGACCCGCGCCTGGGCGGCGTCGAACACCGCGTCGTCGTACACCACCAGGCCGTCGCGCGGCTTGTTCTGGGGCACGCACAGCACGAAGCGCACGTCGCCCTCCGTCGCGCGCTCGCGGACGGCGGCGAGCAGCGCGCCCCCGCCGAGCGTCTCGTTGGCGACTACAAGGACGGTCCTCATGTATGGCTCTCTTGACTGGGCGGCGTCGTGAACTCACCTGCCGCAACCGACTGCTTGGCCTCGACCGGCGGCTTGAAGATCCCGTGGACGGCGCCGGGGACGCCGTACTCGTAGGGACCACCGACGACCGTCGGGACCGCGTCGAAGTTGAAGATCGGCGGGGGCGAGGACACCTGCCACTCGAGCGTCAGCGCCCGCCATGGGTTGGCCGCCGCGCGCGGGCCGCCGCGCCAGCTCACGACCATGTTGTAGAGGAAGATCAGCGTGCTCAGCCCGAGGATGAACGCCGAGATCGAGATGAACAGGTTCCAGGCGGCGAACTTGTCCGCGTACTCGGCGACGCGGCGGGGCATCCCCTGCAGGCCGATCAGGTGCATCGGCGCGAACGTCAGGTTGAAGAAGATGAACGTCATCCAGAAATGGAGCTTGCCCAGGCGGTCGTCGAACATTCGCCCGGTCATCTTCGGGAACCAGTAGTAGACGCCGGCGAAGATCGTGAACAGCGAGCCGCCGAACAGCACGTAGTGGATGTGGGCGACGATGAAGTACGTCTGGCTCACGTGAATGTCGAACGGGATCATCGCGAGCATCACGCCGCTGATCCCGCCCAGCGTGAACATCGTCAGAAAGCCCAGCGCGAACAGCATCGGCGTATCGAGGTGCAGCACCCCTCGCCACAGCGTCGCGAGCCACGAGAAGATCTTGATTCCGGTCGGGATCGCGATGATCGCCGTCGTGATCATCATCGGGATCCGGATCCACGGCTGCATGCCCGAGACGAACATGTGGTGGGCCCACACCGTGAACCCGAGCACGACGATCGCCAGCAGCGAGAACGCCATCATCCGGTACCCGAAGATCGGCTTGCGGGACTTGACCGCGATGATCTCGGAGATGATCCCGAAGCCCGGCAGCATCATGATGTAGACCGCCGGGTGCGAGTAGAACCAGAAGACGTGCTGGTACATGATCACGTTGCCGTTCTTGCCGGCGCCGACGAACGCGTCGAAGAAGTGGAAGCCGAGCGCCCGGTCCAGCAGCACGAAGAACTGGGATGCGGCGATGAACGGGGTCGCGATCACGACCAGCAGCGAGGTCGAGAAGTTCGCCCACACCAGCAGCGGCAGCCGGAAGAAGCTCATCCCGGGCGCACGCATCGTGATGATCGTGACCAGGAAGTTCAGCGCGGTCGCGATCGATGACGCGCCCGCCAGCTGCACCGCGATCGTGAAGAACAACTGCCCGAGCGGCATCGTCGTCGACAACGGCGCATACGCCGTCCAACCCGACGCGAACGAGCCTCCCGGAGCCAGGAAGCTCATCAGCATCATCAGCCCGGCCAGCGGCAGCATCCAGTAGGACAGCGCATTCAGCCGTGGGAACGCCATGTCCGGAGCGCCGATCATCAGCGGCAGCACGAAGTTCGCCAGCCCCGCGAACACCGGGATCACGAACAGGAAGATCAGCAGCGTCGCGTGAACCGAGAACACCCCGTTGAACTGTGCGGGGGTGAGGAACTGCATCCCGGGCTTGGCCAGCTGGGCGCGGATCAGCATCGCCAGCAACCCGCCGACCAGCAGGAAGAAGAACGAGGTGACGACGTACTGGACCCCGATCACCTTGTGGTCGGTGTTGACGCGGAAATAGTCGCGCCAGCTGTGCGCGCCGTGCGAGGAGTGGTCCTCCGGGCGCGTCGGGCGGCCCGCCGCCCAGTAGAACCAGTAGTCAAACGCGCCGAGTCCGACCATGAAGAACAGCGGCACCGCGATCAGCGCCACGATCGTGATCGCATTCCCGTCGATCACCGGGTGCTCGTGCATCAGCCAGCGGATCAGCACGGTCAGCCCGAACGCGAAAGCGAACCCGAGGCAGTCGAACAGCGCAGCTCGGTACCACCCGGGTGCACGAAGCTTGGCAGCGACTGACATCACGACACCTCCACTGACTGGTTCATGCACGGCTCACTTTGTCACGCTCGCGAGGAAGTTGACGAGAGCCTGAATCTGGGTCGACGACAAGGTCTGCGAGAAGCTCTGGGGCATCACGTTGGGCTGGAACCCGGGCGCGATGAACGCGTTGGGCTTCTCGATCGACTCCTGGATGAACGGCTTGAGCGCCATCCCGGCCTTCTTGGCGCTGGGGACGATCGAGGTGCCCAGGTTGGGGCCGGTGGTGCCGGTCGTGCCCGCGGCCGCGAGCGTGTGGCAGCCGCCGCAACCGGCCGATCCGGTGAACACGGCCTTGCCGGCGGCGGCGGTGGTCGAAGAGCTCGATCCCGAGGAGCTCGACCCGGAGCTGGAGCTCGGAGCTCGCGCTGCCCGCGCCGGGGATGCCGGCGGGCGGACGCGTTCGGCGGCGGCGTCCCCACCGGCGGCGGCGTGTTGGTCTTGGCCGACCGGAACCACGTCTGGTAGGCGGCCGGCGTCAGAACTCGGACCTGGGCGCGCATCAGCGAGTGCCCGGGGCCGCACAGCTCGGTGCACTCGACGGGATATGTGCCGGTGCGGGTGGGGGTGACGCGGACCGTGGTCGTGATCCCCGGCACCGCGTCGAGCTTCTCGGAGAAGTTCGGGACGAAGAAGCTGTGGATCACGTCGAGCGCGTGGAGCTTGAACACGACCGGCTGGCCTTTGGCCAGGTACAGCACCGACGAGTTGATCGGCTTGCCGCTGGGGCCGGCGTAGCTGAATTCGAACGCGAACTGGCGGGCGGTGACGTTGATCGTCTGCTCGTTGGCCTTGGAGTCCTCATTGGAGCGCAGCACCGTGTAGGCGTAGGTGCACAGGCCGACGATCAGGAGCGCCGGCAGCGCGGTCCACACGACCTCGAGCCGGGTGTTGCCGTGGATCGGGGGACCGTCCTTCTCCTCCTCGCCGGGCTTCATCCGGAACTTGAAGACCGAGAACAGGACGACGGTCTCGACCAGTACGAAGATCGGCACCGACGCGATCAGCAGCACGTCGTAGAGCGTGTGGACGTTGTGCGCCTGGCGCGACGCGTCGGTCGGGAACCAGGGGATCGCCAGCGCCACGGGGATGGCGATCGCGCATGCGATCACGCCGATCACCACCATCTGCAGAATCGGTCGATTACGCACGGCGGTGGTCTCCGTGTACGTGGCCCTCGAGCATCACTCCGCCCCGCATCCTATGCCTTCTCGGCGACGAATGGCACCAGGCCGGAGGGGTGTCTTGAAGCGGGCGCGCGGTCAACCTATGATTGAGTCAATCGTTGCAAAGTCCGTGCTCCTGGGCGAATTTCGCGGCGGGAGCACCTGGCCCTGGAGGCGCAATGCAAGTACGACAGGGCATGACCCGCGTAGTGCTTACCGTCGGCCCCGGACACACGCTGCGGGACGTCTCGGCGGCGATGTGCCGGCGCAAGGTCGGGGCGGCCGTGGTGCTCGATCCCGATGCCCCCGGCCCGGGGGTGATCACCGAGCGCGACGTCCTGCTGTCGGTGGGCGCGGGCGAGGATCCGGACACCGAGCTGGTCGCCGATCACCTGACCTCGAACCTGACGTTCGCCACGCCGGAATGGTCGCTCGAGCGAGCCGCGGCGGCGATGGTCCGGGGCGGGTTCCGCCACCTGGTCGTGGTCGAGGGCGGGGAGCTCGCCGGGATCCTCTCGATGCGCGACATCGTGCGCTGCTGGACCGGGGACGGGGCCAGCTGCGAGGTGCCGTCGGCGGCGGCGGGCTGAGGGTTGACCCGGAAAACGTCGCCCAGGGCGAATGCCGTGCCCCCTGGGCTACGAACCCCGCGCCTGACGCGGATAACGTGGCCCGCGACGCATCGGACGCGCCGTATGACACGAAATCCGGCCTCCGGGGACCGCCGGCTAGTGCTCGTCGGGCAGCTCTGAGACGTCCCGGCGGGTGTCGCGCACCCACAGGATCAGCGTCCACACGAACACGATCCCGCCGATGATCGAGATGTACCAGCTGAGCGTCGTCCCGATCACGATCAGCGTGATCCCGATCGCCATCGCGAACGGGATGATTGACGGCCCCGGAAGGTGGATCTGCTCGCCCGAAGGCGGTGCCGGATCGCCGTGCTCGCTCACGGATGCACGTAGATCGCCGCTGCCAGGAACGTCATGCCGAACATGAACACGCAGACCGCGCCGGCGATCAGGCCTGTGCGGATGTTCTTACGGGCGAGCTTGCGATCCATACCGGCGCGCTGATCCTACAGCTTGACGTCGGCCACCATCGCCCCGAACAGCAGCGCCAGGTAGCACAGGGAGAACAGGTACAGCCGCAACGCCGTGCGGCGATCGGCCCGCCGGTACAGCACCACGGCGCCGCCGACGAACAGCAGTCCGAGCACCATCGACGCGACCAGGTACAGGCCGCCGAACTCGCCGGCGCAGAACGGCAGCTGCGAGATCGCGTACAGCAGCAGCGTGTAGAGCAGGATCTGCTTGCGGGTCTCGTGCTCGCCGCGGACCACCGGCATCATCGGCACGTTGACCTTGGCGTACTCGTCCTTCATCAGCAGGCTCAGCGCCCAGAAGTGCGGGGGCGTCCAGTAGAAGACGATCGCGAACAGGTAGACGGCGGTCCAGGCCAGGTGCCCCTGCACCGCGGCCCAGCCGACCAGCGGCGGGATCGCCCCGGCCGCCCCGCCGATCACGATGTTCTGGGGCGTGCGCCGCTTCAGCCACATCGTGTAGACGCCGACGTAGCCGACGAACCCGGCCAGCGCCAGCGACGCCGCCAGCACGTTGAGCGTCAGCGACATCAGCACGAACGACAGGGCGGCGAGCCCGAAGCCGAAGATCAGTGCCGCCCGCGGAGTAATCCTTCCCGCCGGGATCGGGCGCGTCGCGGTCCGCTTCATCTGGGCGTCGATGTCGCGGTCGAAGTAGTGGTTGACCGCACCCGCGCCGCCGGCCGACAGATATCCGCCCAGGCACGTCAACGCGATCTTCTCGACGGTCGGGCTGCCGGCGATCTCCATCGTCGTGACCGTCGTGAACAGCAGCAGCGTCTGGACCTTCGGCTTGGTCAGCTCGAAGTAGTCGGCGAGCGTCTGCCTCGCGCTGGAAAGAGCGGTGGCCCGCCCGATTGCTCCCGTCGAAGCGTTCAGGACAACCGCCTCACACCCGTGTGAACTGCTCGCTGCCGCCGGCTCGCTGCTGCACGCCGGTCTGGCGTTCGATCTGGCGCCGGATGTCTCGCATCGGCTCCACCGAGCGTACACGGGGGATCACGTCGAAATTGTTGACCGGAGGCGGAGATGACGTGAACCACTCCAGCGTGTTGCCCTTCCACGGGTCAGGGCCGGCCAGCGGGCCGTGCTTGTAGCTGCGCCAGGCATTGCCGATCGTGACCAGGACCCCGGCGCCGAGGATGAATGACCCGATCGTCGAGATCAGGTTGTAGGTCGACCACCCCAGTCCCGGCTGGTAGGTGTAGATCCGTCGCGGCATGCCCGACAGCCCGAGCGCGTGCTGGACGAAGAACGTCAGGTTGAAGCCGATGAACATCAGCCAGAACGACGTCTTGCCGATCTTCTCGTCGAGCAACCGACCGGTCATCTTCGGGAACCAGTAGTAGATGCCGGCGAACACCGTGAACACCGAGCCGCCCATCAGCACGTAGTGGAAGTGGGCGACCACGAAGTAGGTGTCGTTGAGCTGCCAGTCGACCGGGAACACCGCCAGGAAGATCCCGGTGATCCCGCCGATCACGAAGATCGCGATGAACCCGACCGAGAAGTACAGCGCGGTGGTCATCACGATCGATCCTCGCCATAAGCGTGGCGATCCAGTTGAAGATCTTGACTCCGGTGGGCACCCCGATCAAGAACGAGCTCAGCATGAAGAACCCGAGCACGACGATCGGGACCGGCGAGGCGAACATGTGGTGGGCCCACACCAGCGTGGCCAGGAACGCGATCACAGCGGTCGAGGCGGCGATCGCCTTGTAGCCGAAGATCGGCTTGCGCGAGAACACCGGGATGACCTCCGAGATGATCCCGAACCCGGGCAGGATCATGATGTAGACCTCGGGGTGGCCGAAGAACCAGAACAGGTGCTGCCACAACACCGGGGAGCCGTGCGCGGTGGGGTCGAAGAAGTGCGTGCCGAAGTGGCGGTCGGTCAGCAGCATCGTCACCGCCGCGGCCACGACCGGAAGCGCGATGATCAGCAGCACTGCGTAGACCAGCAGGCCCCAGACGAACAGCGGCAGCCGACCCCAGCTCATCCCGGGCGCGCGCATGTTGACGATCGTCGCGTAGAAGTTGATCGCGCCGATCAGCGAGGAGATACCGGTGATGTGGATCAGGAAGATCCACGCGTCCTGACCGCCGCTGGGCGAGTACTGGATGCTCGACAGCGGCGGGTAGCTCCACCAGCCGGCCTCCGGCGGGTGGAAGAACAGCGTCGCGTAGAACACGATCCCACCGAACACCAGCAGCCAGTAGGACATCGCGTTCAGGCGCGGGAACGCCATGTCCCGGGCGCCGATCATCAGCGGTAGGAAGTAGTTGCCGAAGCCGGCCATCACCGGCACCACGAACAGGAAGATCATCGTGGTGCCGTGCATCGTCAGCAGCTCGTTGTAGATCTCGCCCGACAGCAGCGTGTTGTTCGGGACGCCGAGCTGGACGCGCATCAGCAGCGCCTCGACCCCACCCAGCATGAAGAACACGAACGTGGTGACCAGGTACAGAATCCCGATCTTCTTGTGATCGGTGGTCGTGACCCAGTCGACCCACTTCTTGGTCGTGCGCGGGCGCGTCACCTTGTGCGTGACGACCTGCGGGACCGGGACGTCGACGCGCTGAGTGGTGGCGGGCTCTTCGGTGACGGCCATCGAGGTCTCCTTAGAAGTTTCCGCCCGCCGAGAGGTTTCCGCTGGCGCTGAGGATCTGGCGCAGCTGGGCGACCTGCGCGTTGGCCTGGGTTATCAGCGCGCTCTGCCGGGACAGCCATGCCTTGTAGTCGGCGGGGCTGAGCACCTGGACGAGCGCAGTCATCGCCGCGTGGCTGCGGCCGCACAGCTGGGCGCACTGGCCATGGAACAGCGCGCCGGCCTTCGGCGCCTTGAACCACGTATAGGTCGTGTAGCCGGGAACGGCGTCGACCTTGCCGCCCAGCGACGGCACCCACCACGAGTGGATCACGTCGGTCGACTGGATCTTGAGGATCACGGTCGTGTTGGCCGGCGCGTACATCTCCTGGTAGGAGTACGGGAGCTTTTCCGAGAACGCGTTGTTGAGGCAGTTGGTGCCGTAGACGTAGCGCCAGATGAACTGGCGCCCCTGAACGCAGATCGTCACCGCCTTGCCGTTCGGCGGGGTGGGCTGCGTGACCGAGGCTGACAGCACCAGCCCGTTGGCACTGGAGTTCGGCGGGTTGATGATCGCCGGCAGCTTGACGAACGTGATCACGGTCAGCACCACCAGGATCAGCGCCGCGGCCACGGTCCAGCCGATCTCCAGGCGCGTGTTGCCGTGGATCTGGGCCGCGACAGCGATTCTTCTTGGCCCGGAACCGGTAGATCGAATAGAACAGCGCGCCCTCGACGATCACGAACACGACCGCCGCGATGTAGAGCACGACCTTGTACAGCGAGGCGATCTGATCGGCGTTGGGCGAGCCCCCGGACTTCGGGGTGATGAAGTTCGCCAAGGCGCTCGGTGCGACCAGCAGCGAAACGACGGCGACGGCCGCCAGCGCCAATGTCACTCGCCTCAGCCGCGGCCGGGCGCGGCGGGGCTTTGCGTCGGTAACTGCTTGGCGCACGGCGCCGCATTCTATTCAGGAGAGAGGGCGCTTGGTCCGGCGACTCCTGGGTTGCGGCAAATGCGAGCGTCGCGGTGCGGGCCGGGGCCCCGAACCTATACTGGCCCGCCTTGCGATCGTCCGCGGGTATCCGAGTGGCCGCGTGGACCGTGGTCGCGGCAGGACTCGCGGCGCCGGCGCTGCGACGCCGGCTGCACCCGGCAGTGGTGTTCCCGCTGGCCGCGGCGGCGCCGGTGGCGCTGTGCACGGTGGTCCCCCGCAGCCGGGCGCGTGACATCGCGCTGTGCGGGATGAACATGTGGGGCTATCTGGCCGCCTACAAGATGCCCCACGATCGGCCCGAGCGGCTGGCCGGGCGGGTCCACGTCGACTATCCGATCGCGGTCGACCGCGTCCTCGGGCTCGGCGTCACGCCCACGCAGCGACTGCAGCGGCGCTTTGCCCGCCCCGCCCACGTCAACCGCTTCGAGCGGCTGCTGGTGTTCTCGCATTGGATCTGGTTCGCGGTTCCGCACGTCGGCGTCGCCTACGTGCTGTGGCGCGATCCCGACCGATTCCCGGGAGCTGCCGCGCGCATGTACGCCGTGTTCGACCTCGGCGCGGTGTTCTACTGGTCGGTGCCTACGGCGCCACCGTGGTACGCCGCCGGCGCGGGTCGGCTCGACGATGGCCGCACGGCGGCCGTGCGCCGGATGATGATCGAGTACGGGGAGCAGTTCTGGGGCGATCGCTGGAATGATCTCTACGATGTCTTTGGAGGTAATCCGCTCGCTGCCATGCCGTCATTGCATTTCGCTACATCTCTGATGGCAGCCCACCTGCTGTCGGAGGTGGGGCCGGTGGCAGGCGCCGTGGGGTGGAGCTACGCGGGGATTCTCGGGCTTGCGCTCGTCTATCTGGGCGAGCACTACGCGGTCGATCTGATCGCCGGCGCCGCGCTGGCTGAGACCGTCAGAGTCGGGGCGCCCCGGGCTGCGCCGCTGGTCAGGCGCCTGTCATCCGTGCTGCAAGCGGTCGAGGCCAAAACGGTCAGCGCATAGGGGGGCGGGGTGTCTGAGCACGCTCCCATCGAGCGGCGCACGTCCGAGGCCCAGCCAGCCCAGATGCGGCCGACCGAGGCCGACGTGGAGCCGCGCAAGGACTCGCAGGAGAACTCCAACGAGGAGATGCCGCGGGTCGTGCTCACGCGGCGGCGGCTGCTGATCTCGCTGCTGTTCGTCGCCTCCGCGGTCGCGTTTCTGTATTTCGTGTTGCCCCGCCTGCTGGGCCTGAAGGAGACGTGGAATCGCATTCAGCACGGCAACGGGTGGTGGCTGGCGTTCGCCGCCGTACTCGAGGTCTGCTCGTTCCTCGGCTACATCGCGCTGTTCCGGGCGGTGTTCGTCCGGGGCAAATCGCGGATCGACTGGCGTGCCAGCTACCAGATCACGATGTCCGGGTTGGCGGCAACGCGGCTGTTCGCCTCCGCCGGCGCCGGCGGGATCGCGCTGACCGCGTGGGCGCTACGGCGGTCCGGGATGGAGCCGCGCGTGGTCGGCTGCCGGATGGTCGCGCAGCTGGCGCTGCTGTACGGGGTGTTCATGACCTCGCTGGTGGTCGTTGGGCTCGGGCTCTACATCGGGGTGATCCCGGGCGGGGGATCGTTCGCGCTGACCGTCGTGCCCGCACTGTTCGGCGCGATCGTGATCGCGCTGTTCCTATCGGTCTCGTTGCTGCCCGGCGACTTTGATCGGCTGGTCAAGCGGTGGACGAGCGACAGCAGGTTTGGCCGGATGACCGCGCGGCTGGCCACGGTGCCGGCCACGGCCGCGACCGGTATCCGCACCGCGATCGACCTCGTCCGCTCCAAGAACCCGTACCTACTGGGCGCGATCGCCTGGTGGGGCTTCGACATCGCGGTCCTGTGGGCGTGCTTTCACGCGTTCGGCGCGTCGCCACCCAAGGGCGTGATCATCATGGCCTACTTCATCGGCCAGTTCGGCAACACGCTTCCGCTGCCAGGAGGGATCGGCGGCGTCGACGGAGGCATGATCGGCGCGTTCACGGCGTTCGACGTGGGCGTTCAGGTCTCGGTCGTGTCGGTGCTGGCCTACCGGGCGTTCTCGTTCTGGCTGCCGACGCTCCCGGGTGCGATCGCCTACCTGCAGTTGCGCCGGACCGTCCATCGCTGGGAGGAGGAGCCGACCGCGGATGCGCGGGGCGCCGGCGGGATGCTCAGCAGCGCATCGGGGCGAGCGTCGTGATGGAATCCCATGGACCCCAACCGTAGCTATACTTTGTGAAGTGACCGACAACCGCGTAGAGAACGTGATCATCATCGGCAGCGGACCCGCCGGCTATACGGCTGCGTTGTACACCGCTCGTGCCAACCTCGAGCCGCTGGTGATCGAGGGCTTCGCCTGGGGTGGCCTGCTCCAGCAGACGACCGATGTCGAGAACTACCCGGGCTTCAGCGACGGGATCATGGGTCCTGAGCTGATGCAGCACTTCCGCGACCAGGCCGAGCGCTTCGGCGCGCGCCTGGAGACCGACGACGTCACCCAGGTGGAGCTGTCGCACGACGGCAGCCCGCACAAGGTGTGGATCGGAGACGACCTGCACCTGGCTCGTTCAGTGATCCTGGCGATGGGTGCCCAGCACCGCAAGCTCGACGTCCCCGGCGAGGACGAGCTCTCCGGCCGCGGAGTCAGCTACTGCGCGACCTGCGACGCCGCGTTCTTCAAGGACGCCGCCACGGTGATCGTCGGCGGCGGCGACTCGGCGATGGAGGAGGCGATGTTCCTGTCGAAGTTCGCCTCCAAGGTGGCGATCGTTCACCGCCGCAACGAGTTCCGCGCGTCGAAGATCATGCTCGAGCGAGCGCGAGAGATCCCCAACATCGAGTGGATCACGCCGTACGAGATCACCGAGTTCTCCACCGCTTCGCAGGGCGCCGGGCTCGGGATCGCCAAGCTCCGGAACACCGAGGACGGCTCCACCAAGGAGCTGCCGATCACCGGAGCGTTCATTGCGGTTGGCCACGTGCCCCAGTCCCAGCTGGTCGAGGGTCAGGTCGACGTCGACGAGAACGGTTACGTGGTCACTCAGGACCGGTCGACGCTGACCAACCTGCGCGGCGTGTTCGCGGCCGGCGACCTGGTCGATCACACGTACCGCCAGGCCGTGACCGCGGCCGGCTCCGGGTGCCAGGCGGCGCTGGACGCCGAGTGGTACCTGCGCGACAACCCGGCCCCTTTTGACGCCGAGGCCCGCGCCGAGGACGTAGCCGGTACCGCGGCCTCGTAGAGACAGCTCGTCAGTACGGGCAGTGGTGCGCCGGGCCCCAGTTGCGCGAAGGCGCGCGGCTGCCGATCGACAGCCCGAAGTCCTGCGTCCACGTGGCGGGCCCGCTGGCGTAGCCGGCCACCGGACGACGGTTGACGCCGGTGCCGACGGCGCGATAGGTCGGGTTGAGGATGTTCTCGCAGTGCCCCGCGCTGGCCATCCAGCCCGCGACCACCAGGCGTGGCGTCGGATAGCCGGTGGCGATGTTCTCGCCGGCCGCCGACCACTTGAAGCCGGCCGCTGAGATGCGGCCGGCGAAGTTGGTTCCGTGCGTGAACGCATGGTTGGCGACCATCGCGTCGCTCCAGCGCTGGGCGGAGTGGTTGAGGCGGTGATCGGCGTGCAGCGCCGGAAGGTGCCGGGACGCGCGCTCGTGGTTGACCAGGCACACCACCGCGGCACGCATCTGTCCGATTGGTGCCGAGGCGGCGGATCGGTCGGCGTGTGCGCAACCGTGGGCCGCCTGTGCGGGCACCGCGATGGCCAACGCTGCCACTGCGGCGGCAACCACCGCGACGATCGAAGCTCTCAAACGGGGAAGGATCGCGGCGTCGAGTTTACGGGGTGAGCACGATCTTCAGCGCTTCGCGGCGGTCATACACCTCGTAGGCCTCCGGGGCGTCGTCCAGCGGCAGGTGATGGGTGACGAGCGGCGTCGGGTCCAGCGATCCCGCCGCCAGCATTCCCAGCACCCGGTCGACGTGCCCGATCACGTTGGCCTGCCCGGACTTCAGCGTGAGCGCCTTGATCCAGACCAGGCCCATGTGCAGCTCCACGGGCTCGGCATAGACGCCGATCGCGACCACCGTTCCGGCGTTGCGCGCCAGGCGGATCGCCAGACCGAGCGCATCGGGATGGCCGACGGCGTCGATCGCGACGTCCACGCCCCGGCCGTCGGTGGCCTCCCCTGATCACGTCGCGGGGCTTGCGCTCGTTCAGGTGCACGGGGGTCGCCCCGAACGCTCGGGCCACGTCGAGGCGCGCATCTACGGTGTCGATTGCGAACACCGACTGCGCGCCCGCGGCCACCGCAACCTGGACCGCGCACAGGCCGACCGGACCCAGGCCCAGGACCGCGACGCTGTCGCCAGGTCGCACGCCGCCCTCGTCGATCGCGTGGTAGGCGGTGCCCATCACGTCACCGGCGAACAGGGCCACGTCATCGGCGACGCTGTCGGGGACCTGACGCAAGGTCATGTTGGCCATCGGCACCAGCGTCCGCTCGGCCTGGGTCCCTTGCAGATCGCCCATCGCCGAGCCGTGGCCGAACAGTCGGGCCCGCTCGCATTTCTGGTAGGCGCCCCGCATGCAGAAGAAGCAGGTCCCACAGGCCGAGTGAAAGCACCCGAGCACGCGGTCGCCGGGCGCGACCCGGGTCACGTCGGCGCCGGCCTCGAGCACCGTGCCGACGAATTCGTGCCCGATCGTGAACCCGGGCTCGATCTTCACGCGCCCGTGGTAGATGTGCAGGTCCGAGCCACAGATCCCGCTGGCACTGATCGCGACGATCGCCTCGTCCGCCGATTTCAGCTCGGGGTCGGGTCGTTCCTCGACGCGTACCTCACGTACGTCCTGGTATGTCACGGCTCTCATTCGGCCTCCTCGTAGGCGTAGAAGCCCTCTCCGGTCTGAATCCCGAGCTTGCCCGCCCACCCCAGGCGGCGCAGCGCCGGCGCGGCGCGGTAGCGCTCCTCTCCGAACTCGTCGGCTAGTCCGTCGAGCACGCCGAGAACGTGGTCGATCCCGATCACGTCGGCCCACGACAGGGGTCCGCGGGGGTGGCTGAGCCCGTGCACCATGCCGGTGTCGATGTCGGCGGCGCTGCCGACGCCCTCGCCGAGCGCGAACGCCGACTCGTTGATGATCTGGCACACGATCCGTCCGAGCACCAGGCCCGGCGCGTCCCGGACCCAGACGGTGTGCTTGCCGAGCGTGGCGAAGAACTGCTCGGCCGCCTCGGCGGCCGACGCGGCGGTGTCGGGGCCGCGGGTCAGCTCGACGAGCGATGACCGATCCAGCGGGGGCAGCGTGTGGAAGCCGACGGCGGCTCCGCCCGGGTCCAGCGAGGCCAGCGAACCGGCCGCGCAGCAGATCGCCTGTGGGCCGCCCTGCAGCGGCGCCGCGGGCTCGTCCCGGCCGGTCAGATCGAGGATCAGGAACGGAGCGTCGAGCTCACGGGCGTCGTCGGGACCGGCCACGTCCCATCCGGCATGAGCTGCCGCGGCGCCCAGCTCGAGCGTCAGCTCGGTGTCGCCGGCGAGGACGATCACGCCGTCACCGCCGCCGATCTCGGGCGGCTTGGGGTCGGGCGGCCGGTAGTCGGTCCCGTCGCCCGCGTAGTCGTAATAACCCCGTCCCGACTTGCGCCCGAGCCGGCCGGCGGCGACCGTCCGAACCGCGATCTGCGACGGGCGCCACCGCGGCTCGCCGAAGCTCTGCTCGTAGAACGATCGGGAGATCTCGAGGCCGGTGTCGACACCGACCAGATCCATCAGCTCGAACGGGCCCATCCGGAAGCCGCCGCCGAGCCGGCAGATCCGGTCGATCTCCTCCAGCTCGGCGATGCGCTCCTGCAGGAGGCGCAGGCCCTCGAGCCCGAACGGGCGATTGCAGCGGTTGACCAGAAACCCCGGTCCGTCGCGGGCCTCGATCACGTGCTTGCCCATGGCCTCGCCGGTGGCGCGCGCCACCGCGATCGCCTCCGGCGAGGACTGATCCCCGGCGACGACCTCGAGCAGCGCCATCAGCGGCGCCGGATTGAAGAAATGCATCCCGACCACGCGCTCGGGCCGCCGGGCCGCCGCGGCGATCTCGGTGACCAGCAACGAGGACGTGTTGCTGGCCAGCACACAGTCCTCGGGAACGATCTCGGCCGACAGCTTTGCGAACAGCTCCCGCTTGAGCTCGAGCCGCTCGGGCGCCGCCTCGATCACCAGCCCGCAGGGGGCGAGATCCCCGAGCGCCGGCGCTGGGTGCAGCCTCTGCGCAGCTGCCTCCGCATCGGCTTGCGACCAACGCCCACGCGCAGCGCCGCGCTCGAGATGACGCCCGATCTGCTCGATCCCGCGGTCCAGGGCGTCCGGCACGGGGTCATGCAGCAGCGTCCGTGCGCCGGCCAGGCACCCGAGCTGGGCGATCCCGGCGCCCATCGTTCCGGCGCCGGCGACGCCGATCGTGTCGGGAGCTTGAGTCAACTCCGGTCGGTGGTCAGGCAGGCACCAGCGCGTTGACGCCGGTCAGCGAGCGGCCGATGATCAGCTTCTGGATCTGCGAAGTCCCCTCGTACAGGGTCGTCACCCGGACGTCGCGGAAGTAGCGCTCGACGGGGTAATCGTCCACGTAGCCCGAGCCGCCGTGCACCTGGATCGCGGTGTTGGCGCAGCTGACCGCGGCCTCGGTCGCGTACAGCTTGGCGATCGAGGTCTCGGTCGTGTTCGGCTTGCCGGCGTCCTTCAGAGTGCCCGCCCTCCAGACCAGCATCCGCGCCGCATCGGTCTGCACCTTGATGTCGGCGATCATCTCCTGGACGAGCTGGAAGGCCGCGATCGGCCGCCCGAATTGCTCGCGCTCCTTGGCGTACCGGACCGAGGCGTCGAGCGACCCCTGGCAGATCCCGACGCAGCCGGCGGCGACGCTGTAGCGGCCCGAGTCCAGCGAGCTCATCGCGATCTTGAAGCCGTCGCCAACCTGCCCCATCAGCGCCTCGTCGGGCACTTCGACGTCGTCGAGCGAGATCGACGCGGTGTCTGAGCCGCGGAGGCCCATCTTGTGGTGGATGACCTGGGGCTGGAAACCCGGGTTATCGGTCTCGACCAGGAAGCAGGCCAGGCCCCGGTGTCCCTTGTCGGGATCGGTCTGGGCAAAGATCATCGCGACCTTGGCGTTGTTGCCGAGCGAGATCCACATCTTCGAGCCGTTGATCACCCAGCCGGAGTCGGTCCGGCGTGCGCGGGTCTTCTGATTGGCGGCGTCTGAACCGGTGTCGGGCTCGGTCAGGCCGAAGCAGCCGAGCCACTCGCCCGAGCACAGCTTCGGCAGGTACTTCTGCTTCTGCTCCTCGGTCCCCCACCGGAGGATGCCCGAGCAGACGAGCGATGTCTGGACCGAGATCACGGTGCGCATCGCCGAGCAACCGCGTCCGACCTCCTCGACGATCAGCGCGTAGGTCAGGTAGTCGAGGCCGGCACCACCGTACTCGCGCGGGACGATCGCGCCCAGGTAGCCCTGCTGCGCGATCTTGGCCACGAGGTCGAGGTCGAAGTGCTCGTTGCGATCGTTCTCGCGCGCGCGGTCCACGATCTCCTTGTCGGTGAAGTCGCGCGCGGTCTCGCGGATCAGCTGCTGCTCGTCTGTGAGTTCGAAGTCCATGGCGCGGCACGCTAGCGCAGCGCCAGTAGGCTCACCTCGCCAGTGGATCTCCGTCGAACAATTCACCGGTCATCGCTGCCCGACTGATGCCCCCGCGGACCAGATACGTGCGCAACGGCGATGTCCACATCGCCTACCAGATGCTCGGAGAGGGGCCGATCGACCTCGTGTTCGTGCCGAGCTGGATCTCCCAGGTCGAGGCCTACTGGGAGGAACCGTCGGTGGCGACGTACTTCGAGCGCCTGGCCTCGTTCTCGCGGCTGATCATGTTCGATCGCCGCGGGACCGGCCTGTCGGACCCGGTCCCGGGCGCCCCGACGCTCGAGGAGCAGATGGACGATGTGGTTGCGGTGATGGACGCCGTCGGCTCGCGGACCGCGGCCGTGTTCGCGTGGGTCGAGGGTGGCGCGATGGCGGCGCTGTTCGCCGCCACGCATCCCGAGCGGACCCGGGCGCTGGTGCTCTACGAGGGGTTGCCGCGGATGTCGTGGGCGCCCGACTATGACTGGCCGCCGACGCGCGCTGAGCGCGAGGCGCGGATGGGCCAGGTGCCGTGGGGCGAGGGAGCGAGGATCCTGCCGCTGGCACAGAGCGCCGCCTCCGATCCCAGGCTCGTGGCCTGGTTCGGACGGCTCGAGCGGCTCGCCGCCAGTCCCGGCACCGCGGCCAAGCTCGAGATGATGAACGCCGAGGTCGACGTGCGGGCCGTGCTGCCCTCGATCGCGGTGCCGACGCTCGTGCTGCACCGCGCCGAGGAGCACTTCATCGACATCCGGCATTCGAGATATCTGGCCGAGCACATCCCGGGCGCCCGCTATGTCGAGCTGCCCGGGTCCGAGGTGTTCTCGTTCACACACTCCGGCGACGAGCTGCTCGACGAGGTCCAGGAGTTCCTCACCGGCATGCGCAAGGCGCCGCGTCCCGAGCGAGTGCTGGCGACCGTGATGTTCGCCGACATCGTCGACTCGACGCGAACCGCCGCCGAGCTCGGCGATCGTCGCTGGCGCGAGATCCTCAGCTCGGTCGACGAGGCCGTGCGCCGCGAGCTCTCAAACCACCGCGGCCGCGCCGTCAAGACCCTGGGCGACGGATTCCTGGCCACGTTCGACGGACCTGCGCGCGGGATTCGCTGCGCGACCGCGATCCGGGAGTCGATCCGCGCGCAGTTCGGCCTGGAGGTCCGCAGTGGACTGCACACCGGCGAGATCGAGCTGATCGGCGCTGACGTCGGCGGGATCGGCGTGCACATCGGGGCCCGCGTCGGCGCCAGCGCGTCGCCCGGGGAGGTGCTTGTCTCGGGCACCGTCAAGGACCTGGTCGTCGGGTCCGGGATCGAGTTCGAGGATCGCGGCGAGCGCGAGCTGCGCGGAGTGCCCGGACAGTGGCGACTGTGGGCGGTGGCAGGTTGAAGGCGGGTCGCCCGCTCCCGCCGCGGCGAGGCGGCGGGAGCGGGACCGACCGCAGGCCCTTCCTTGACCTGATGTCCTAGGAGGCGGGCGGCAGCGACGCCACCGGGGCGGGCGCCACCGCGATCGTCACGGCCGAGGAGGCGGCGCCGACGTTGTCGGGGTCGCCCGGGATCCGGGCCCGGAACGTGACGTTGCCGGAGTTACCGAACCGCCAGCCGAACTGGTAGCTGGAGTCGTGCCTGACCGAGCGCACCTCGACCGTGTGCCAGTTACCGTCCTTGCCGAGGCGCTGCAGGTAGATCACGTCACCTGCCTTGTCGGGGGTGACCACGCCGCTGAGCGTGATCGTCTGACCGACGGCCGAGCTGGTCGAGCTCGGGGTGATCGTCAGTAGGTCACGAACGCCCTCGAACAGCGCCGCGCTGTGACGGTGCGGCGGGAGCGTCGTCCGGACGATGTACACCGCGTTGACGGTCGGGTTGACCGAGAACGCGTAGCCACCGCTGGTGTTGGTGGTGGTCGCCGCGTTACAGGTGAACGCAGTCTGGGTGGCGGTGCGGCCGCACAGCGTCACGGGCGTGTTCGGCAACGGCGTGGTGGTGCCGGCCTTGTCGAGCGTGCCCGAGATCGTCGCCGTCTGGCCGTAGCTGATGATCGGCGTCGATGTGTTGATCGTGAACGACGGGATCTGAGCCTGCTCGATCGTCACCGTGACCGGGTCCGACACGCCCCGGTCGTTACGGGCGTCGCCCGGGAACACGACGCGGACGTCGCGGACTCCCGGGACCGGCCAGCGGTAGCTGATCGAGTAGTTCGAGCCGCCGTCGGTACGAGCGGTCTTGATCGTGTGCCAGTTGTCGCTGCCGCCCTTCTGGGCCTGCAGACGGACGATCTGACCCGTGTGATCGGGGGTGATGTGACCGGTGAACGTGATCGGCTGCCTGGTCGAGGCCGACGTTGCGCTGGCGGCCAGGTCGACGAGCGCCGACACGTGCTCGCGGACGGTCCGGCTATGGACACCCCTCGGGCCTCTCACAAACCAGCTGCGGTTGGTTAGCACCACGCCCTCGGCACGGGTGAACTCGTAGAAGCCGTGCGAGTCGGTCCTGGTGACTCCGATGATGGTGAACCGGGGCTGAGTGGCAAGCCGGTGGTACAGCACGACCGGCTTGTTGGCGATGTCAGATCCCCTCAACTGACCGTAGATCAACACCCCATCTCCAGCAATGATCGGATTCGGTGTGGCGTTGATCGTCAGGCCTCGGTTGTGCCGCGGGGCGGCACTGGCGATGGCCGGAACTGACACAGCGACGAGCGCGGCCAGCAGCGATGCGAGCACGACAAAGCGTGGGCGCATTAGGGCCCTCCTTCCCAGCGTGGTAGATGAAGCCTCGGACTGCCCGGCCAGCAATCTGTGAGGCTGGTTGCGCCCATCTCAACACTGCGTTGCGCGAGAAAGTTGCGGTGCCGGTCGGCGGCCTTACAAACCGCTGAGCTTTCGCGAGCGGGACCGTTTGTTACGGGCCGTCAGGGGGTAGCTGACCGGCGCTCTGCATTGGCGTCAGTGAGCGGGTTCGGCGCCGGCCTCGGCGGCCCGCGCCGAGTGCCATTCATTGAGCCGCTGCAGCGACAGGTCGATCACCCTGTCGATGAACGTGCGGGTGTCGTTCACGCGCGGAAACGGGGCGTCGGGAACCGGCACTTCCAGGAACTCGCACAACGGCTCCCAGCCGTCGGCGACGCTCCATACCAGAAGCCGATCGGCAGGCACCGTCCGCTGCACTTCGTCGTGGTGTTTGAGCATGCGCTCGATCATCTGCGACGGCTCGGCGTTGGCGCCGGCGAACGTGCCCCGGTCCTTCCACAGCATCCCATCGACCATCCGCAGATACGCATCCCAGGGCCCGAACACGTGCGCTTGGGCGCTGGACAGCAGCCGCAGCAGCGACTCCCCGTGGCGCACCGCCCATACCGTGTCCCGCATGCTGCGCTCCCACGACTCGGGATCGCGAACGCTCAGCAGCACCCTGGCGTCCGGGTAGACCTCGATCAGCTCGCGGTAGAAGAAGCCGCCGGGCCAGTCGACCGTCGATTCGAACCCGCCGAAGATCCGATCCCATTGCGCGCGGCCGTCGAGCGCCTCCAGCCAGAGGTCGGCCTGCGGGAGGTCTGACAGCACGTTGACCATGTGGTAACAGGGGCCCAGCCCGATCATTTCGAGCGCGACCTTTTGTGACAGGGTTCCGGTGCGCGGGAGTCCGGCGCCGATCAGTTGCATCTGGGTGGCACTCCTCCCGTCAGTCTCGGGGGCTCAGCGCCCGCATGACCGTCTCGACCGCGTTGTCGACGGTCAGCCCCGGCGACAGCTCGATGTCGGGCGAGATCGGGGGCTCGTAGGGATCGTCGATGCCGGTGAAGTGGTCGAGCTGGCCGGCGTTGGCCTGCGCGTACATGCCCTTGGGATCGCGCTCGGCGCACACGTCCAGCGGAGTGTTGACGAATACCTCGAGGAACGGCAGGCCGTCGGCCTGGTGGCGCTCGCGGACCTCCCGGCGGGTCGCCTCGTAGGGTGAAACCAGCGCCACCACGGCGACCGTCCCGGCGTCGGCGAGCAGCCGAGCGATCTCGCCGACGCGCTTGACGTTGCGGTCGCGGTCTGCCCGGGTGAAGCCGAGGTCGGAGCAGATGCCCCGGCGCAGGTTGTCGCCGTCCAGCAGGTACGCACTGCGGCCCCGCTGCAGCAGTCGCAGCTCGAGCGCCGATGCGATTGTGGTCTTGCCCGCTCCCGGCAGACCGGTGAACCACACCGTGCCTCCGCGCGCCCCGAGCAATCCCCAGCGCTGATCGCGGGTAGTGGGCCGGGCGTGGATGGTCACGTTCCCAATGACGTCGACCGTGGGTGCGGTTTGCGGATGGAACACCTGGACTCGTGCGCCTGCGCTGCTGTCGGCGCCCACCATAGTGCACGCCGTGGATCCTCGGTAAACGTCTCCTCGCGGTCGCGAGCGGGCCCCTGCTGACGACCGGGAGCATGCCCCCCGACCGCCCCCGGAGCATCTCGCCGCGGCTCGACAGGGACGCTGGCCGCCAATAGACTGACTACGCCGTGGATTCGTTTGTCCTCGTGCTTCTGGGCGCTCTGGTCGCGTTGGGCCTGTGGATGTGGCTGCTCGCGCGCTACTACCCCGGCAACGGCCTCGATCAGGTGGGCCTGAAGTCCGCGCGCCAGATAACCGAGACCCGTGAGGCGCTCGAGGCCGAAGACCTCGACCAGATGATCGCCGCCCACAACGCCCGGCGCCGGGCCAAGGGCGAGCCGGAGGTCACCGCCGCCGAATACGAGCTGGGCGTCACCCACGACATGCACGACCAGTATCGGAGGCGCGAGCAGTATCTGGCCGACCGCGAGCTCGACGAGCTGCTCGAGGTCACCAACGCCCATCGGCGCAAGCGGGGTCTGCCCGAGCGCACCCGGGAGCAGGCCCGCGAGGAGTTCGGCCCCGGAAGCACGACGGGGTCCTGACGGAATTGACGCGGCCCTGAGCGCTTGGCCCGGTGTCTGATCATCGGCTGCGGTTGCCGCGGGCTCGAGCTGGCCCGGGAGCTGATCTCCCGCGGCCATGCCGTGCGGGCGACCACGCGCGACCCCGCGCGCACCGCCGAGATCGAGGCCGCCGGCGCTGAGGCCGTGGTCGCGGATCCGGACCGGATCGCGACGCTGGTCGCGGCGCTGGAGCACACCGCGGTCGGCTGCATCCTGCTGGGGTCGGCGACCGGCGCCGACGAGGCGGTGGCGGCGCTGCACTCCACCCGCTTGGAGATGCTGCTGTTGCGGATGCTCGACACGACCGTGCGGGGCGTCGTGTACGAGGTCTCGGGGACGGTCGACGCCGACCTGCTCGTGGCCGGCGGAGAGCTGGTCCGCCGGTTCTGCGAGGACTCGCGGATTCCGTACGCGCTGCTGTCGGAGTCCGCCTCCGGTGACTGGCCGGCGGACGCGGCCGACGCGGTCGAACGGGTGCTGGACCGAGGCAGCTGAGGGTCGCGTCGGCGTCCCGGAGCGGCCGGGGCCGCTGGAGGGCTCGGTCGAGATGTTCCCCACTACCTGGGGCAACACATTCCGGGCGCGATCGGATTGAACTGACGAGCGATCCCCAGAATCGGGTTGGGGGCGCGGCTTCGGTGGTTACTGGAACTCAGGCGCGCTGTAGCCCGGCAGGATCTCCGGTAGCCCGTCGCTCACCCGATCGGGAAACTCGGCCGGGCGCTTGTCCAGAAACGCGGTGATGCCCTCGGCGGCGTCAGCCGACTGGCCGCGGTAGAACATCCCGCGCGAGTCGGCTCGGTGCGCCAGCATCGGGTGCCCGGCGCCGAGCATCGTCCACATCATGCGCCGCGCGAGCGCCACCGATACGGGGGCGGTGTTGTCGGCGATCTCGCGGGCAAGTGCGCGGGCGGCGTCGAGCAGCTCGCCCGCGGGGTGCACGCTGCGCAGCAGCCCGGCCTCCAGTCCCTCCTGAGCCGGAAACACGCGGCCCGTGGCCACCCATTCCATCGCGCGGCTGATCCCCACCGCGCGGGGCAGAAACCAGCTCGAGCATGCCTCGGGAACGATCCCGCGGCGCGCGAACACGAACCCGATCCGGGCCTCCTCGGCCGCCATGCGCACGTCCATCGCGAGCGTCATCGTCGCGCCGACGCCGACGGCGGGGCCATTGATCGCGGCGATCACCGGCTTGGTCGAGTCGAATATCCGCAACGTCAGCCGGCCGCCCCCGTCTCGCGGCACCGGGCCCTCGGCGTCGCGCTCTCGATAGTCAAACGTGGCCTCCCCGCCGGCAAGGTCCGCCCCAGCGCAGAATCCTCGGCCGGCGCCGGTGACGATCACTGCCCGCACGGCGTCATCGGCATCGGCCTCGTCGAACGCAGCAATCAGCTCCTCGCCCATCGTCGCCGTCCACGCGTTCAGCCGGTCGGGCCGATTCAGCGTGATCGTCAGGACCCCGTCGACGACGTCGGTGACTATCTGCTCGTATTGCATCCTGCACTCCTCTCCAGGGTGATTGGGCGGCGGAGCTCGCTCGAGGATCTATCGGCGCTGCCCGAGCAGCGGGCCGACGCGGTCGAGCAGGTCGGCAAGGATCCTGGCGGTCGCGCCCCAGATCAGATGCTCGCCGACCAGGTACGTGTCGGTGCGGATCGGCAGACCGCGCCGGACCAGACGGCGGCGTCCGTAGCCCGCCTGCAGAGCGGTCAGCGGCAGTTCGATCACCTCGGCGACCTCAGTTGCGCTCGGCGTCCACTCACGGCCGGGATCGATCATCCCGACGAACGGGTACACGGCGTAGCCGGTGGCGATCGTGGGTGTCGGCTGCAACGCGCCGAGCACGTCGACGGCGCCGACCGGAAGTCCGATTTCCTCCTCGGCCTCGCGCAGTGACGTTGCCAGCAGGTCGGCGTCGCCTTCGTCGCGGCGTCCGCCCGGGAACGAGATCTCGCCGGGGTGGCGGCGGAGGTCGTCGCGTCGCTTGGTGAACACGCCGTGCAGCTGGCCTCGCGCCTCGTACAGCGGGACCAGCACGGCGGCGTCCGTGCGTCCGCTGACGTCGATCGTCACCGCGTCCTCGACGGTCAGCAGTGACGGCCTGATTCGGTCGCCGATCGTCTCGGTGGGGGTCGCCATCGCATGACTATATTGGCGAGGATGGAGGCTCTGATCGTCGTCGATATGCAGAACGATTTCACTTCGGGCGGCGCGCTCGCGGTCGTCGGTGGCGACGACGTGATCGGGCCCGTCAACCGCTTGGCGGCCGAGGCCCCGTTCGTGGTGGCCACCCGGGACTGGCATCCGCGCGATCACGCGTCCTTCGAGGTCAACGGCGGCATCTGGCCGGTGCACTGCGTGCAGGGCAGCAAGGGTGCCGAGCTCCATCCCGACGTTGACGCAGGCCAGATCGACGCGATCGTCGACAGCGGCTACACCCGCGAGCTCGAGGGCTACTCCGGGTTCGAGGAAACCGAGCTCGAGCAGCTGCTGCGCGACCGTGGGGTCGACACGGTCCACGTAGTCGGGCTGGCGCTCGACTACTGCGTCAAGGAGACCGCGCTCGACGCCAAGCGAGCCGGGTTCGAGGTCGTCGTCCATCGCGAGGGCACTCGCCCGGTCGAGGTCAAGCCGGGGGACGGCGAGCGAGCCGTGCAGGAGCTGATCGACGCGGGCGTGCAGGTTGTCGACTGACCTTCAGGGCAAGGTCGCGCTGGTGACCGGCGGCAGCCGCGGGATCGGCGCCGCGATCTGCCGCAGGCTCGCGGAGCAGGGCTCCGCGGTGGCGGTTGCGTATCGCAGCGGCGCGGATCAAGCCGAGGCGGTGGCGTCGCAGATCGAGTCCGACGGCGGGGATGCTCGAACGTTCGCCGCTGACCTGGGGGAGGAGGGAGAGCCCGAGCGGCTGGTCGCCGATGTCGAGCGGGCGTTCGGGCGCATCGACGTGCTGGTCGCCAACCACGGCGTCGGGGTCATCTCACCGCTCGGCGAGACCGACGTCGCGGTATTCGACCAGGCGATCGCGGTGAACCTTCGCTCGCCGTTCTTCCTCGTCCAGGCGGCGCTGCCCGGGATGCGCGACCGCGGCTTCGGACGGATCCTGTTGATGTCCTCGGCCGCGGCGTTCCGGGGCGGTCCGATCGGCGCGCACTATGCGGCCTCGAAGTCGGGGTTGCACGGGATGGTCCACTATCTGTCGGCGCAGCTGGCGGCCGAGGGGATCACGGTCAACGCGATCGCGCCCGGGTTCATCGACACCGAGATGCTCCCCGGGGATCCGGAGGAGCTCGCCAAGCTGGTGCCTGCGGGGCGGATCGGCAGGCCCGAGGAGGTCGCTGATCTGGCGGTGGCGACGTTACGAAACGCGTTCGTCACCAACCACGTGGTGCTCATCGACGGGGGCAGCTACCCCCGGTAGCTGGAGTCGGGTGGCCTCGCTCGCCGCCGGTGGGGGCGGTCCGTCAGGTGGTCGCGGGCTCGACCAGCTCGATGCGCTCGGTGAAGATCACCTCGCCGTCGAGCGTGCGGTGCACCGGGCACTTCGCCGCGATCACGCTGAGGCGCTCGACCATTTCGGGCGGGCAGTCGGCCGGGAGGCGCAGAACGGTCTTGAAGTTCGTCGGACAGCCGCGCTCCGCCGGCTGGTAGTCGCACTGGACCTCCACCTGACCGACGTCCCATCCCTTGCGCTTGGCGTACATCTCGATCGTCACCGCCGTGCAGGACGCCAGGCTCGCCGCCAGCAGCTCTTGTGGGCTCGGCCCGTCGTCGTCGCCGCCATGCTCGTTGGGCTCGTCGACGCTCAGCTGGTGCTGGCGAATGTCGATCCGGTGAGCGAACGCAGTCCGTGCGGTCCGTCGAGCTGTGGCCTTCATCCTATTTCCTTGTATTTGCGGGAGCCTCTAAGAGCCATCGTAGCGCCGCACCTGGGCGTTACCCGACGAGTGAGTTGAAAACCAGACCGGTCGGGACCTTCGGGTAGAAGTAGGTCGACTTCGGGGGCATGCTCTCACCGGTCTCGGCGACGGCTTGGACCTGCTCGATCGGGGTCGGCGCCATGAAGAACGCGGCGTCGTATTCACCGTTCTGGACCAGCTCGAGCGCCTGGTCGAAATCGCGCGCGTACCGGAGCCCGTCGAGCTCGTCGATCGCGGCGTCGGTCTTCCCGAGCGCGCCCTTGAGGATCAGCGCCTCGAGCACGGCCGTGTCCAGCCGCCGGTACGGGTCGCCGTGGTCGGGCAGTGCGTCGTCGGCAATCGCGGGATCCCTCAGCGTCAGCATGTACGGGCGTCGGAAGTGCGAATCGATGTAGCCGATCCGAACGCTGTCGCCATGCTCGGGGGCGAGCCGGGCGTTTGAGCCCAGCGGCTCGATCTCGAAGTCGCGGCGCAGGGCCTGCGCGAGCGCCTCGTGCTGGTCGGAGGTCAGGCCACGGACCAGGCGGTGGGTGGGAAACACGGTCACGCCAGGGTCCTGGAGGGCGACCAGGCACATCAGCACGTAGCGCTGAGGGCCCTCGCCGCCAACCTCCTCGGCGTACACCCGCGCGGTCTCGTAGCGATGGTGGCCGTCGGCGATCAGCAGCTCGGCGCCGGCAAGCGCTTGCGTGACTGCGTCGAGCGCCGCGGGATCGGCGACGTGCCACAGGCGGTTGACGGTGCCGTCGTCGTCGGTCGCCTCTCCCCACGGGGCACCGGTCACGAAGGGCGCCAGCGCCGCCCAGGCTGCTCGGTCGGGATCCGAGAACAGCGAGAAGATCGGCGACAGGTTCGCCTTGGTGGCGCGCGTGAGCTTCAGCCGGTCCTCGCGCGGTCCGGCGTGGGTGCGCTCGTGCGGCCGGATCCGGCCGGCGCCGTACTCCTCCACGCGCACGCGCGCGAGGAAGCCGCGGCGCTGCCGGCGTTGCCCGTCGGGGCCGGTGTAGTCCTGCTCGAGCGCCCACAGCGCGGGCCGGTCGTCGGTGGCGATCACGCCCTGCTCGCGCCACTGCGCCAGCAGGCGGCCGGCCTCTGCGTAGGGGTCGTTGCCAACCGGGAGATCGATACGGACGACGTTGTAGGGGGACCGAGCCTCGAGCTCGGCGCGCTGCTCGGCGTCGATCACGTCGTACGGAGGCGCCACGACCGGCTGCAGCCCCCCGGTCTTCTCGAGCTCGTAGTGGAGCGCCCGCAGCGGTTCGATCTCGGCCACGGCGGCCGAGCCTACTCGACGCGGCCGGCCGGCTGTTGTCCGGGTCGGTGGCTTCGCATGCGCGGGCGTCTGCCGGCGACCGGCTGACGGTCGAAAACTGGCGATTTACAGGAAGTTCCGTCCGACCCATATGCGAACATACGTTCGATCAGATATGACCTACCCGAGATACCTCAGAGACCGGGCACGCGAGCTGCGGATTCAGAAGCACCTCTCGATCGACGAGCTGGCCGAGCGATTGGCGCTGCCGAAGACGACGATCTACTACTGGGTGCGGGACCTGCCGCTGGGCCGGGAGCGTCGCGAGTCTCCGCAGCACGGGACGGCTGCGATGCAGCGGAAGTACCGCCGCCTGCGCGATGGCGCTTACCAACAGGGCTGGGCCGAGTACGACGAGCTCGTGCTTCAGCCGACGTTCCGGGACTTCGTGGTGCTGTACATCGCGGAGCGGTACAAGCGCAGTCGGAATCGGGTGGCGATCGGGAATTCGGACGCGTGCGCGGTGGCGCTCTCAGTGAGCTGGCTTCGGCGATTCGCCGAGAGACCCCTTCGGTACGCAGTCCAGTACCACGTCGACCAGAAGCTCGACGAACTCCGCCAATTCTGGGGGACCACGCTCGACGTAGACGAAGCCTCGATCCAACTGCAGCGAAAGTCCAACAGCGGCCAGCTTGTCGGGCGGCGATGGAGATCCCGGCATGGCGTGCTGACCGTGACCGCGGACGAGACGCTGCTGCGAGCGAAGCTGCAGGCCTGGATGGATCGCGTGCGGGGGGATTGGTGATTAGACTCACAACACCCCGGGGCGTAGCTCAGTCTGGTAGAGCGCTCGGTTTGGGGCCGAGAGGTTTCGCCGGTTCGAATCCGGCCGCCCCGATGCAGGAACCGGTGGTCGCACGCACTGATGCTTGCGATCACCCGCTATTCCAGGCTGCCGTGCGTCGCCGCCCGCACGATTTCTCGCATTTTGCGACCGGCTGGTTTGTGCAGGGATTGGTTTGGTAAGTGTTATTCGAGCAGGACCCTTCCAGACCGTGGGACTTCGTCCACCCCATCTGGGGTGGATGCCTGCGGGTATGGCTGGGCTTTTCTCACGAAGCGACCTCGGCCACACCGGGGTCGCTTCCTTTGTCTATGGGCCGCGCGGCGCATTCGTGCGCCGCGGCGGTCCGGCAACAGAAGCTGGCGAACCCGGCCTCCCATCGGACTACAGTTTTGCCGCGGGCCCCCGTAGCTCAGCTGGATAGAGCGACGGCCTTCTAAGCCGTGGGTCGCAGGTTCGAGTCCTGCCGGGGGCGTGTCGTGCCGCTCAGACCCGTGCCCCCGGGCCCGTGCCGCCGTAGCCAGTGCCGGCCGGGGTGCTGCTGTGCGTTAGGGCCGCGCGTCTGGGCCGCCGCACGTGAGGCGGCAGCGGCCCCACGGCGTGTTCACCTCGACTGATCGAGATCTTCACATGCTCCGGGCGGCCGTGGGCGAACCTGCGCGGCGCGGGAAGGGACGCGGCTATCGCCCGGCCGACCGGGCGGGGAAACGACATTGGAGGCAAAGTGATGCGGGGTGCCCGGATATGGCACGGGTCAAAGACGGTGGTGGTGCTCGCCGCAACGGCGGCGATCGCGGCGACGGTGTTGAGCGCCGCCGCGGCGTCGGCGACGCCATCTTCGACGCTGGTCATCAACGAGGTGTACGGCGGGGGAGGCAACAGCGGCGCCACGCTGACGAACGACTTCATCGAGTTGGCGAACCGCAGCGATGCGGCGGTCAGCGTCGACGGGTGGTCGGTGCAGTACCACTCGTCAGGCGCGACCGGCAGCTGGCAGGTGACGACGCTGTCGGGCTCGATCCCGGCGCATGGCCTGTACCTGGTCGGCGAGTCCAAGGCCGCGGGGGGTACGCAACCGCTGCCCCTGACGCAGGCCTCGGGTTCGATCGCGATGTCGGCGACCGCCGGGACCATGGCGCTCGTACACGGTACGGATCCGCTGACATTGGCCGGGCGGGCGCCATACCGCGGGCTAGCCTTTGGGTGGAGGTCCGATGCTGGCAATGGAGCTGATTCCCGCGATCCGCACCCGTCTGTCCGAGCTCGACGGCGAGCGCGGCAACGAGCTGGCCAGCGGTCGCCGCGCGGCGCTGTGGCGCGCCCAGCAGTACGCGGCCCGGCACAACCACACGCTCGATGACCTGCGGCGCTACTGCCTCGAGTCGCTCAAGCCCCGGCGGTTCCTCGACGAGCAGGACGAGAACGACTACCTCCGCGGCTACCGCGAGGGGTTTCAGGCCGTCCTGACCGATATCCGGCGGTTCGAGACCCGCCCGCGACGCTAGCGCCCAACTCGCCGATCGACCCGAAGCCGGGTGCTTCCGCGACACCGGGTGCGTTGCTAGATTCAGACCCTGCACGGTGGGCGTAGCTCAGCTGGTAGAGCTCCTGGTTGTGGTCCAGGCGGTCGCGGGTTCGAATCCCGTCGCTCACCCCTAACGAAACGCGTGGAAGGTTGCCCGCAACACAAAGGCTCATGAGGGCAGCTCGGCGCGCCCACCGCTCGGAGAGGGAGGCTCCGCCGATCGACCGTCGGTTCGCGCGGATCCTGCTCGCGACCGACGGACGTCCGATCTCGGATGCAGCGATCGCGCGGGTGCTCGAGCTCGCTCCGTCGTGGGGCGCGAGCGTGCGCGTGTTCTCGATCGTTCGCGTCTACGGTCACACGGGGGCGTTGCCGACCGAGAGAGATTGGGGGCGGCAGCGGACGATCGTTGCTGACGCAGTCGAGCGACTGAGAGGCAAGGGCGTCGATGTCGACGGTGATGTGGTGGCGACGCGTAAGCCGGCGCGCCAGATCTGCGATCAGGCGATTGAGCATGGCTGTGGGGCGATCGTGATGACAGCTGATCGGACTCGCAGCCGACTGGTTGGCGATCTGCTCTGGTCCCAGGAGCCCCAGCATGTGCGTCGTCGCGCCCGCGTGCCTGTGTTCCTGGTCTGTGAGGATTGACTGGAGTGCTGACATACGATGGCCACGGCGGTAGGCTGAAGGTTCGTTTCACCGTCGTTTTGTGACGTGGCACTGCGCGCGTTCCTCGTACTGCTGTTTGCCGGCCTGACCGCCGCGGCTGCGCTCCTGGGCGCGCCACTCCTGGCGCTGGTGACGGCGTTCGTCGCAGCGGCGCTGGTCGTCGACTCCCTGTTTCCCGGCACCGGGCTTCTACGCGCCGATTCCGAGCATGCCTTCCAGCGCGTGGTCTGGCAGCGGCGGCGCGGGAATTGGGCAGGCGGATACGACGTCAGGACGACGGTCACCTCGAGCTTCTTCCCGATGAGCTTGCGGGAACAGCCAGTCGGCGTCATCTGGGTGTCCACCCGATTGCACTGAACTCGATCACAGGAACTGTCGACCCCGAGAAAGCGGTCATCTTCGATGGTGCCTTTCGACCGCCGAGCTGGTCGCAGGGTCGCTGGCAGTTGATGTGGATGGCCGGTCGCCGCGGACAGTCGCTGCCACCAATCTCGGTGTACCGGCTCCACGGGCGGCATTTCGTAATCGATGGACATCACCGCGTCTCCGTAGCCCGCGCGCTCGAAGTCGCGAGCATCGATGCCGACGTCATCGAGCTACTGCCCCTGCGCGCCACCCCGGGCGCGCTCCGCCACGCGCACGAGGCAACGGGGCGCGAGCGTCTGCCTGAAACCTCCGCCGCCGAAGCACGTGGCATCGGGCCGGCACGGATGGCGGCCGCTGCTGTTGTGCTTGAGCATCGCCCTCGGTCTGATCGGGCTGTCAGGCGTATTCGCGCCGGCGCCAGGGTATGTCCTGATCCTCGCGGCTTGCGCGTTGATTGGCTTCGGGCTCGGGAGCCCAGTGCATACCGGCCTCGAAGATCACCGTCAGTAGCGGCGAAGAGACGGATAAGACCGGGAAGCTTCGGACTGCCTGCGAGTCGGAGTAGGTAGGACATTGCACTCGCAAGCAAACGTCAAGGAGTTCGAAATGACAATCCGTGTGACGCGCCTGGTCGGCGCGCTCTCGATCTTCGCCGTTGGCGCATTGCACCTGCAGCAGTACTCCAGCGGCGGCTATTCCGCGATTCCGACGATCGGAACCCTGTTTCTGCTCAACGCGATCGCATCGGGGATCGTAGGCGTTGGTCTGCTGCTCCCGTTCAAACGCGTCCTCGGCGACCAGCGCAGCGAGCTTGCGGTCGGCGTGCTCGCCGTCGGTGGGCTCGGGATTGCGGTCGGCTCACTCGTCGCGCTGTTCATCAGCGAGAGCGGGACGCTGTTCGGCTTCTCCGAGGCTGGGTCCTACCGCGCCGTGATCGTAGACGCGATCGTGGTAGAAGCGATCGCGACGCTGGTTCTGATGCCGCTGGCGGCGTTCAGCTTCAGGCGTGGCCTGTCCCGCCAAGATGGCCGCTCCCGCCATGACCGGCTGACCGGCTACGCCGCTTCGCGGTCGGCCTGAGACGAGCGGCGAAGCCGGCGCCTGCGCGGAGGCCTGATCTGGCGAAGCTCGCCGATGTTGTCCGCTGCTCCACAGCGGGCAGACTGCAGGGGAGATGGCCTTGGAGAATTCGCCGACGCAGGCGCCGAGAGTCGACCCGCGGGTTGGGCAGATCGTGCTCACCCCGGCTCCCGCGGATCTGGTGCCGTCGGATCGGGCACGCGCTCTCTATCGCCTCAGCGATCCGGCGCTGTCCGAGCTCGGCCTCGACGAGTTCCTCGACGAGCTCCTGGTCCGCGTCCGCCACGCCCTGTCGGTGGACACGGTCGCGATCCTGCTGCTCGATCCGGCCACGCAGCAGTTGGTGGCGCGAGCGGCCAAGGGGATCGAGGAAGAGGTCGAGCGTGGCGTTCGGATCCCGCTTGGTCTCGGGTTCGCCGGACGGATCGCCGCGGAGCGCGTCGCGATCTTCATCGGGGATGTGGATCACGCCGACATTCTGAATCCGATCCTCCGCGAGAAGGGGATCCGATCGCTACTCGGGGTGCCGCTGATCGTCGAGGGCGATCTGATCGGTGTGATGCACGTCGGCTCGCTGAAGCCAAGGACCTTCGGACAGGTCGATCTCGCGGTGTTGCAGGTCGCGGCATCCCGCGCCGCGCCGGGCATCGAGCGGGCGCGGCTGTTCTCCGAGCTTGAGCACGAGCATCGCGTGGCGATGCTGCTGCAGCGCAGCCTGCTGCCCAGGCACCTGCCGGATGTGATCGGGGTCTCGACCGCAGCTCGCTATCGGCCGGCCAGTGACGAGGTCGGCGGGGATTGGTACGACGTGTTTGAGCTATCGCGGGGCCGAGTGGGGATCGCGATCGGCGATGTGGTCGGTCACGGCGTGCAGGCCGCCGCGCTGATGGGGCAGCTGCGCACGGCACTGCACGCCTACGCGATCGAGGACCACGGTCCCGCACGGACGCTGGAGTTCGTCGATCGCTTCCTGGCCGCGATGCCCGGCTACGCGATCGCCACCGCCGCCTACGCCGTTCTTGATCCCGAGAACGGCTCCCTGCGCCTGGCGAGCGCGGGCCATCTCCCGCCGATCGTAATCGGCGCCGGACAGGCACGAGTGATCGAGATCGAGCCCGCGCCGCCGCTCGGCGCGTTTCCGTACGGGAGCTGTCGCGAGCACGAGATGTCGCTGGCGGCAGGGGAGACGCTGGTCTTCTACACCGACGGGCTGGTTGAGCGCCCCAAGGTCTCGCTGACGCAGAGCATCAGCGAGCTTGTTGAGGCGGTCGCTACGGCGTCATCGGCGGAGGAAGCATGCCAGAGCGCGGTCGAGAATCTGGTCCCGCTCGAAGGGTTGCGTGACGACGTCGCGATCGTCGCGATGCAGCACACCGAGCTTGGGTCGAATCTGCACCTGCAGCTCAGTGCCGAGCCCCGGGTGCTGGCCGACGTTCGACGCGTCTTGCGCAGGTGGCTACGCGACCGCGGCGCCGGCGACCGTGACATCGCGCAGGTCACGCTCGCCGTGAACGAGGCGTGCACCAATGCGATCGAACATGCTTACTCGCCAGCTCCCGCGGCGTTTGAAGTGCGGGCGACGGCACAAGACGGGGAGGTGACGATCGTTGTCAGTGACAGCGGCAAATGGCGCGAACCGCGAGGACCTTTCCGCGGACGAGGGCTGTCGATGATCGAAGCGGCGGTCGGCGAGCTCGAGGTGACTTCCGAGGTCGGCGGGACGAAACTCATTATGAGAAAACGGGTACGAGGATGACGCTGGCTGACATTCATTGCACCGATCACGGCAACGCAGAAGTCGCGACCGTGACCGGCGAGATCGACCTTTCCAACACCCAGAGCATCCGTCGGGTTGTCACTCAGGCGATGTCAAACAAGTTGCTTGTCCTGATCCTCGACCTGAGTCGGGTCGACTTCTTCGACAGCGCGGGAATCCAGCTGATCTACCAGTTGCGAGAGGACCTCCGGGCTCGCGGCCAGGTCCTTCAGCTCGTGATTCCCTCGACCTCTCCGTCAAACGATGCGCTCCGCCTCACTGGGCTGCCGCGCCACGTCGAAGTCCTCGCAACACTTGACGATGCGCTGCGAGGGCCATTGATTCGGGGTGATGGCAGCGCGTCGGTCGAACATTGAGGCAGCGCCTTGCCGGGCTGGCGATCCGCATCAGCGAGGCGAGAACTGCATCCGTCGCGCTTCGTCAGCCCGCCGCTCCCGGTAGCCGGGGAACATCGCACCACACGTGCGTGGCGCGATCGACATCCCGAAACGACCCCCAGTCCGTGCAGAGCCGGTCGACGATCTGCAACCCATGACCGCAGGAGATACTGGCTCGTGAGCGCGGAGGCGAGGCTCAGTCTCCGAGCCAGGATCGCTGACGGTGATCCGCCAGCCGCCGGGCCGTGACGCGGCTGTGATCGTGAGCTCGCGGGACGCATCGACCCGGGCGTGCACCACGCTGTTGGTGACCAGCTCGCTGACGATCAGGGCCAGGTCATCCCAAGAGATGCCGAGCGGTGTCCCGGCCAGACACGAGCGCGCCCAGTGGCGCGCCCGGGCGGGTGCGCCGGAACCCCCCGCCAGCTTCAGCACCCGAGGCCAGGTCGCTTGTGCGGTTCCTGATAGCCCAACACGGCTGTCGCTCTGCGATGACCATCGCCCGTTGCCGCTCGCGGTCATGGACTCAAGCTGACGAGGGGCCGAAGATCGTGCGGGCCGCCGGCTGCACCGCGGTACGAGTCTCTGGGCGTGCTCGCGGCTGGTCCGGTTCGCAACTTGCCGCCGTCACCAACGCTGATTCACACATGGACAACTCCCGACAAGCACCGTCAACCTCTTTGTCTTGCTGACGGACCAAGGGCGGCGATCGGACATGCGCTCGCCGTAATCGTCCCGTGTCTGTTCGCACAACCTCAACGGTGGTCGATGACCGCCGGCTACAGGTCGTGCTCAGACAGTACCCGCCAGGCGCTGCCCGGACGCACAATCTTGTGGTTTTTGTTACCGACGCCGCCCAACCCGCATGGCCGCCGCGATCAGCGGCAAGTCTCCGTGTCGCCCGCCGACACCACCGTACGCGCCGCCACCGCGGTCACTGTGGACATGTGAATGTCGACGGTGTCGTGCACGTCGGGCGCGTAGCCGCCAGCGAGCGTCACGCACACCGGGAGGTTCTGACCGCGCAACGTGTCGAGTACGACCGCATCGCGCCGGCGCAGACCGTCCTTGCTGAGCCCGAGCCTGCCGAGTCGGTCGCCCTGCCACGGATCGGCCCCGGCCAGGTAGAACGCGACGTCGTAGCCCCCGGCGGACAGCGCGCTGGCCAGGGCATCGTCGAGCGCCGCAAGGTATTGCGCATCGCCCGTGCCCGTGGCCAGATCGACGTCCAGGTCGGATGGGATCCGCCGGAACGGGTAGTTGCGCGAGCCGTGCAGCGATAACGTGAACGCGAGCGGGTCGGGGCCGAGCAGGTCGGCTGTACCGTCGCCCTGGTGGACGTCGCAGTCGACCACCAGCACCCGCCGAGCCAGGCCGGCGTCGCGCAGGGCGTCGACCGCGAGTGCGATGTCGTTGAACAGGCAGTAGCCGCGGGCGAAGTCCCGACCCGCGTGGTGCGAGCCGCCGCCGAGGTTGATCCCCACGCCGGCTCGCAGCGCCTCGTGCGCGGCGAGCACGGTCCCGTTGCAGACCCGGCGGGCCCGATGAACCAGCTCCACAGACCACGGAATCCCGAGCCCTCGCTGTTCGCGGGTGCTGAGCTGGCCCCGGCGGATGCGGCCCACCAGCGCGGGGTCGTGAACCCGAGTGAGTGCCAACCACGTCGCCGGCGGGGCCTCGAGGAGTTCATCCGGGGAGCAGATGCCCTCTGCGAGCAGGCGGGCACGCAGCAACCGGTGCTTGGACACCGGGTAACGGTGATGCGCTGGCACCGGGAACGTCCAGCGGTCGTGGGCCCAGGCCCTCATCCCAGACATTTTCGCGGTCGCGCGACCCCGGCCCCGGCCCCGGCGGTCAGAGCGTGACCATGCGGGCCCGGCGGTCAGAGCGTGACGGTGCGCCCGGCGAAGAACCCGTCGCCGGCGGCGATCTGCTCGATCACGTCCCGGGTCCACGGGGGCATCCGTGGAGACCACCATCACCTGCAGGTGGACGTCCTCGGGGGAGTTGTCGTCGGTGCGTCCGGCCGCCGCGGAGACGATGTTGATCCCGTGCCGGCCCATCATCGTTCCGACCCGGCCGATCATCCCGGGGACGTCGCTGTAGCGGAACACCGACAGGTGGTCTTCGAGCTGCAGGTCGAATCGCTGGCCCCAGGCTTCGAGCAGGTGAGGGCGGTTGCGCGGGCCGATCAGCGTGCCGGCCACGCGCAGGCGCTGGCCGCCGGACGCGAGCGTGACCCGAACGAGATCGGAGTGGTCCCCGGCGCCGCCGCGCTTGGTCTCGCCGACGTCGATTCCTCGCTCGCGCGCCATCACCGGGGCGTTGACCGCGTTGACGTCGTCCTCGGTGTGCCCGGAGAGCACGCCGATGATCGTCTGGATCGACAGCAGCCGCGTATCCCGGTCGGCGATCCGTCCCAGAAACTCGGTTTCGATCCGGTCGATCGTCGAGCCTTCGGCCAGCGCGCTTGCGATCCGGCCCAGCGATCGGCACAGCGGGACGAACGGCCCGAGCACGTCCATGTCCTCGGGCGCGATCGCCGGGATGTTGACCGCGCTGGTGACAACTCCTCCCTGGAGCGCGGACCGCAGCTGCTCGGCCGCCTGGTGACCGGCGCGATCGGTGGCCTCGGCGGTCGAGGCACCGAGGTGGGGCGTGACGATCACGTTCGGGTAAGCGAACAGCGGGTGGTCGATCGCCGGTTCTGACCCGAACACGTCCAGCGCGGCTCCCGCGACCTGTCCGGACGCCAATGCCGCCTCCAGATCCTGCTCGACCACGAGCGGACCCCGAGCGACGTTGAGGATGCGGACGCCTCGCTTGCATTTGGCCAGCACCTCGGCGTCGAGCCAGCCTCGTGTGTCGGGTGTGTTTGGAAGGTGCAACGTGATGAAGTCCGCGACCGCGTACAGGTCGTCGGGAGTTCTGGCGGCGTCGACGCCGAGCTCGCGATAGCGCTCGGAGCCGACGAACGGGTCGAACGCGACGACGTGCATTCCGAAACCGAGCGCGCGACGCGCGACCAGCTGGCCGATCCGGCCGAACCCGAGGATCCCGAGCGTCTTCTCGTACAGCTCGACCCCGGAGAACTTGCTGCGCTCCCACGCTCCGCCCTTGAGCGAGGCGTGTGCCTGAGGGATGTTGCGAGCCAGCGCGAGCAGCATCGCCATCGTGTGCTCGGCCGCGGTCACGACGTTTGACTCCGGAGCGTTGGCGACGACGATCCCGCGCTTGGTCGCGGCTTCCAGGTCGACGTTGTCGACACCGACGCCCGCGCGGCCGACCGCCCGGAGGCGCACCGCCCTGCCGAGCAGCTCGGAGTCCAGCTTGGTGGCCGAGCGGATCAGGATCCCGTCGAAGTCGCCGATTCGGTTCACGAGCTCCTCGCGGGTCCAGCCGATCCCGAGCTCGACGTCGAACGCTTCCCCGAGCAGGGCGATGCCCGGCTCGCCGATGTTCTCAGCCACCAGCACGCGCGACCGCGCGGGCGGCTCGGCGTGGTCGGCGGCCGGCTCCATCGCCGAGCAGAGTACATTCGCGCGCCGCCCGCGGGCCGGTAGCGTTGATGTCGCCGTCCGATGTCGATCCAGAGCCTGACTCCGAGCCGCACCGTCCGCGCCGCCCGTCCGGGGCCGATGGAGCTGGGCATGGTCGCGCGGATCGCGAGCGACGTGCGCCGAGAACGGCGAATCCGGCGCCGGGGGACGCTGCCGCCGGGTAGCACCGCGCCCAGCTGGTCGCACACCAGCCGGATCATCTCGGACCCGCTCAACCTGCTGCTCGAGCATCGCCGCCGCTACGGGCCGGTGTTCACGATCCGCCTGCTTCACGAGCCGATCGTGTGGGCGATCGGCGCCGACGTCAACCACCAGATCCTGGTCGGTGAGTTCGACGCGTTCCAGTGGCGGGAGGGCCGGTTCGCGGACCTCTGGCCGCTGCTCGGCGACGGCCTTCTGAACACCGACGGCGACTACCACCGCGACTTCCGGATGCTGCTGCTCCCGGCGTTCCATCGGGAGTCCGTCGCGGCCGTGGCAGAGACGATGATCCAGCAGGCGGTGGCCGCCGCCGACGCGCTCCGCGACGGCCAACAGGTGGAGATCTACCGCTGGACTCGGGCGCTGGCGCTGCGGATCGCGTTGCGCGGACTGCTCGGGATGGATGCGGCCGAGGAGCGAGAGGGGGCGATGGCCGCCGCGTTCGAGGCTTCGTTGGCGATCCACGGCGAGCCCGTCCTGGTGCAGATGCTTCCGGGACCCCGGACGCCGCTGACGAGGGCGATCAACGCCCGCCGCGCGCTCGACCGAGTCGTCCGGGCGGAGATCGCCGACCGCCGGCGCAGCGGCGACCCCGGACGCGGCGTGCTCGGCCTGCTGCTGAGCGCCACCGACGACTCAGGTGCCCCGTTGGATGCCGGCGTGGTTCGAGATCAGGCGGTCACGCTGCTGTTCGCCGGACACGACACCACCACCACTACGTTCACGTTCCTGGCTCACGAGCTCGGACGCAACCCTTCGGCCCGCCGGGCGGTGGAGGACGAGCTCGATCGGGTGCTGAGATCGCGCGATCCGGCCGGGGCCGAGCTCGACGGCCAGGCGCTTCCGGTACTCGAACGGTCCCTGAAGGAGACGCTCCGGCGCTATCCCGCGGCCTGGGTGGGGCCACGCCGCACCACCCGCGACGTCACGCTCGGCGGGGTGTCGGTTCCGGCCGAGATCGGGGTGCATTACTCCTCGTGGGTCACGCATCACCTGCCCGAGCTGTACCCAGACCCGTTCCGGTTTGACCCGGACCGCTTCCGGCCCGAGCGCGAGGCAGCGCTGCCTCGCGGGGCCTACGTGCCGTTCGGCGGAGGATCTCGAATGTGCCTGGGCAAGCGCTTTGGGGAGTGCGAGCTGCGGGCGATCGCCGCCGTGGTGTTCGGGCGCATGCGGCTGGAGCCGCTGTCGTCAGACGATCCTCGCGTGATCACCACGCCGACGCTCGGGCCCAAAGGCGGTCTGCGGTTCGTGGTCCGAGCCAGGTGATCGCCGAGCGCTCAGAGCCCGAACTCGGTCTGCAGCGCCTCGACCAGTCGCCCCGCCGCCGCCTCCAGGAACCGCTCTCCGAACTCGGCGGTGGCCACCGACGGATGCCACAGGACCCCGCTGCGAGGGACGAACTCGGACGGCGCGGGCACTACGTCCCAGGACGGGTGGCGCTCGGCTTCGTCGTCGACGATCCGGTCGGTGTGGACCAGGTCGGGATGCAGGGCGAGCATCAACGACGTCTCCATGATCGAGGCGTGCTCGACGTCCCAGCCGGGAAAGCCGCCAGGGAACAGCTCGGCCAGTTCGGCCTCGCTGAATGCCGGCCAGGGCTCCTCGATCAGCAGGATCCGGACGTCGGGCGCAAGCTCGACCGCGAGGTCGCAGGCCTCCCATAGAAAGCCCGCGTTCTCGTAGTGCCAGTTCTGGACGCACAACCGCTCAAAGCCACTGCGCCGCAGCGCGACGAGCACGTCCTTGAGCGTTTCCACGAGTGTGTTGCCGCGGATCGAAAGCGTCCCGGGGAACGTCTCGCCCCCACCGCTGAGCGCGCGCGACCGCGCCCCGAACCGGATCGGCGGCGCCACCACCAGCGGGACCCGCTGTGCCGCCGCAAGCGCGATCCCGACGGGGATCAGGCAGTCGGTCGACAGCGGAAGGTGGGGACCGTGCTGCTCGGTCGAGCCGATCGAGATCACCGCCGGCCGCCCCTCGGCGGCGGCGTCGCGGACCTCCTCCCAGGTCATCGTCTCCATCAACATCATCCGGTCCTCGTTTCGCCGTCGCCCAACAGTTGCCCAACACGTACACGCGCACGCTAGCTACGCGGGCTGACGACGTCGAGCGCGCGCACCGAACAGGCGGATCTCGGGCCGGACCAGGGCGGCCCAGCCAAACGCGCTCAGGCCGACCGGCAGCAGTAGGCTGATTCCGCGGTACAGAAACACTGCGGCGGCTGCAGATGCCGGTCGCGTTCCGTATAGGACGAGGGCTCCGATCAGTCCGCCCTCGACCGCGCCCAGCCCGGCCGGCAGCGGCAGTGCCGTCGTCAGCGACCCGATCAGGTAACCCATCGCGACGACCCGCAGCGGGGGTGCGTGGCCGTACGCGCGAAAGGCCGCCCACAGAGTCGCATTGTCGAACGCCCAATAGCCCACGGCGCCGACCAGCTTCCAATCCCGCGCGCCCAGCAGCTGCCACCCCTCCCGAAGCCCGGCTGGAACGGTCTGGGCGGCGGCGGCGAGCCGCGGCGCGAGCCGGCTCGATGAGCGCGCGCGCGGCCGTTCGTTGGCCCTGGGCAGCCACCGCGACACCAGCCACGCGGCCGCCAGGACGGCCGCGGCCGCGCCCGCCGGCAGCAACGTGAGTGCCGCACCGCCGGGGCCACCGAGCCAACCGAGCCACAGGCTCAAGCCGATCGCCACGACCGCGATCGCCTCCGGCACGTTCGTAACCATCGCGAACGCGATCGCGGAGCGGGCCGTGGCGGTGGGTGATGGCTGCCGTGAGCTTGCCGTGCGCGCTCCGATCGCGGGCCCCACCAACCCCCCGGCGGGCACGATCGTGGTGGCACCGATCGCCCGCAGGCCGGCGGCCACGCTCTCGCGCCAGCTCCGCTGCGGTGCGAAGACGAGCTTGAACACCACGACGAAGCCGCAGATCGACAGCAGCTCGAGGGCGCCCGCGAGGACGATCCATGTCGAGCATCCGGCGGTCAGCCGCCCAGGCGCCCGCACGACCGCCGGCACGGCTAAGAAGGCGACGCCGACGGCGGCAATTGCCAACCATCCGAGCCGCCGGTTAGACCGCAGCCGAACGATCGTGCGTTGAATCGATCTACGATGTAGCATACTACTATGCTACATCGTAGATCTTGGCCGGGCGCGCTCGGGGAGCCATTAGTAGCCGTAGCTCGACCCAGCCGTGCTCGGTGTCGACGGTGCAGGCGAGCTGGCCACAGCCGTGATCGCCGCGCCCTTGGCGCCGAGAACGTACCAGCGCGCCCCGAACTGGTTCAGACCCTGCCCCGCCGTCTGGCCCGGCGTTTGATCCCCGGCGTAGTAATACAGCGGGTGACCGTTGTATGCGATCTGCGGACGCCCATCAACCTTCTTGATGACGGTGATCTGCGAAGCGAGCGCGCCACCCATCGCTCTCGGCTTGACAGCAGCGGTGAACGGGGGCCACACCGCCTGCCCGGCCGTCGACAGTGTGCTGACGTTCCGTTGGTCGTTGGCGAACAGATACAAGGTTCGGCCGTTGGCGTCCACCAGCGTCTTGCCGATCGCAGTCTGCTTGAGCGAAACGGCGGATCCCGGGGCGACGGGCTGCTTGGCGCTGGTGCTTCCGCCGCTCAGCGCGATGATCAGCGCCGCAATCGCGGCGATAGCCAAGATGCCTCCGATAAATGGCAGCCGTGTACGAGTCATGATTGTTGCTCCTTGGAATTAGGCCTCCGCTGCCGGTGGCTGAGCTACGACACCAGGCGAGGGGCGGCAAATCTGGGTTCACTATTACAGACGCCGTCTACGCGGAGATCGTTTCTAAGAGTTGAGACACAATTCAGGCAGAGGTGAGCATCTACGATCACGCATAGTGGAGCGTGAGCGGGTGACCTCGGCGCCGGTAGACGCGGGTGAGCGGTCAGGTGCGGTACACGGCGAGCGCGTTGTCGCGCAGGATCATCCTGGCTGCCGCGGCGGCGCGATCCGGTGCCAGCAGCGTCGGCAGCACCCGCTCCAGGGCATCGCGCCACCACGTCGCCGCGAGCAGGTACAGCTCACAGGCGCGCGAAGCGTCCGAGGCGTAGAGCAGCTTGGATACCGGGGCCAGCTCGAGCGCCTCGGTCAGCGCGCGGGCGGGCTGGGAGACGTGCGGGATCGTCAGCGACAGATCGAAGTAGACGTTCGGGTACACGTGCGCGAGCCAGCCCGCCTCGCGGACGAACGGATAGCAGTGCAGCAGCACGAATGTGGTGTCGCTGAAGCGTTCGATCACCGGCTTGAGCAGGCCCGGGTCCGCGGCCGGCAGCAGCAGATCGGAGTCGCCGAAGCCGGTATGGATCTGAACCGGCAGGGGATCGCCCGTGGCCTCGTTGGCCACCAACGCGGTCAGCAGCACGTCGCGCAGCGGCTCGCCCTCGACCCGGTCAGACCTCGTCGGCGCAGGCAGCGCGTCAAGGTCCAGGCCGCCCCGGTAGGCGACGATCGTCTTGAGCGCCACGTAGCCGTCGGCGCGCGCCCTCGTCACCGCGGCCGCCACCGCGTCGAGCCGATCCCGGGCTCCGCGAACCGACTCGGCGGCCATCTCGATCCGCATCACCGGCCGCGACTCGCAGGCCGCGAGCTCGCCCAGCTCCCCCCATCCGGTGCCGACATCCGCGGACGGGAACCCCTCGTCGACGAACAGCAGCTCGGTCCCGGTCGCCCGCAGCATCGACGACGCGTACTGCGCGGGCTCGGTCGACGCCCGCCGTTGATACACCGCCTCCTCGGTCGGTTCGCACCCGAGGTGCGCCGCCAGCACCCCGATCGCCCGCACGTACGTGATCGCCGTGGCGACGTGCGGCCACTGCCGCGGATCTGGGCTCTCGGAGAACAGCCCCCGGAACTCGTCGAGCGTCGCCGGAGGCTCGAGGATGATCCCGTGCGCGTGATGATCGACGAGCGCGGTATCGCTCAGTACTTCTCGAAGTGACCCTGATGCTCGAATTCCGCGTCTCCCGCCGAATACGCGTCCCACTCGGACCGCCGCACGGCCCGGTAGGCGTTGGTCAGGACCTCACCCATCGCGTCCTGCAGCAGCCGATCGGCGTCGAGCGCGTCCAGCGCTTGCGCTTGGGTGGTCGGCATCCGCACGATTCCGCGCTCCGCGCGCTCCGCGTCGGTCAGCGTCGCGGGGTCGACCGTGATCGGCTCGGGCGGCTCGAGCCCCCGTTGCAGGCCGTCGACGCCGGCGGCGATCAGCGCTCCGAGCGCGAGGTAGGGGTTGCAGCTGGCATCGGCGGCCTTGAGCTCGGCGTTGGTCGACTGCTCCTCGGAGCCGCGGAAGGCCGAGGCCACCCGCACCGGCGCCTCCCGGTTGTCGGGACCCCAGCACACGTATGCGCCGGCCCAGAAACTGGGCACGATCCGGTGGTAGGAGTTGAAGCTCGGCGCGGTCACCGCACACAGGGCCGGGAGGTGGTCGAGCACGCCGGCGATGAACGCTCGGGCAGCGTCCGACAGGCCGTCGGTACGCGAGCCGTCGAAGAAGCGGTTGTGGTCGCCGTCCCACAGCGAGAAGTGCACGTGGCAACCGTTGCCGGCGGTGTTGGGCCACGGCTTCGGGGCCAGCGACGCCACCAGCCCCTGACGGGCGGCGACGCCGCGGATCGTCTCGCGCACCAGCAGCTGTTCGTCGGCGGCCTGGACCGCGGGCGCGTGTGCGGTCGAGATCTCTTGCTGCCCGTCGCCCATCTCGGCGTAGTACTGCTCGAGCGTGATCCGCTGCGCTTCCAGCGCCGCCGCCAGCTCGTCGATGTAGTCCTGGGCCCCGGTCATTCCGATCGTGGCGAAGCACAGCGCGGTGTTGACCGGCTCGTAAGCTCCGTCGACGATGCGGGCCAATGAGAACTCGTTCTCGAACGCCGCCCGCATCGCGAGGCCGCGGTCGGCGAGACGACGCTCCATCCGTTTCAGGAACGAGCGCTGACAGACCGGCGCGGGAGCTCCGTCGAGGCCCATGTGGTCGGTGAGAACGACGCCGGCGTGCGGCGCGTAGGGCAGCTCGCGGAACGTCTCGGGATCGGGCACCAGCCGCACCTCGCCGATCGCGCCCATGTCGCTGACGGGCTGCAGCTGGTCCAGCGAGTTCATCGCCTGCATCGCCACCGTCAACCCAATCCCCGCGGTCAGCCGTCCGCGCAGTCCGTGGCGGGCGGACGCCTTCGCCCGAATCGTGCCGTCGTTGCCGCACCACAGGAAGCGGACCAGGCGGAGATCGTTCTGTTCCGCTCGCGCGACGATCTGCTCGGCGTTCACTGCCGCGACCATACGGCTACCACGGGGGCCTGCGCAAGCGTCCTGGGCTCGAACGGACCCGATGATCGCGGCGCTCGTGGCGGGCACCCACCTGGTGGGCCCGCATTAGCATCACTGACCTGCCGCCATGTCGATGCTGTTCGAAGATCGCTCCCGGGCCGAATCGTTCGGCGACGTCGCCGACGCATACGACCGCGCCCGCCCGTCGTACCCGCCGGAGCTCTTGGACGGCCTGCTCGGCGACGGTGCCCACACGGCGCTCGACGTCGGCTGCGGGACCGGGATCGTGGCCGCGCTGCTGGCGGCCCGCGGGTGCGACGTGCTCGGGGTCGAGGTCGACGAGCGGATGGCCGAGGTCGCGCGCACGAAGGGGGTCGCGGTCGAGGTCGGCGCGTTTGAGGACTGGGATGACCGCGGTCGGCGCTTCGAGCTGCTGACCTGCGGCCAGGCGTGGCACTGGATCGACCCGCGGCTCGGAGCGCTGAAGGCGGCCGACGTGCTGATGCCGGGCGGCCGGATCGGTTGCTTCTGGAACCTCGGCGAGCCGCCGGCCGACTTCCGCGAAGTGATGAGGCCGGTCTACCGGCGCCTGGCACCTGAGCTCGAGGGGCGCTCGGTGGCGCTGGGCCACTTCACCGACCGGCTCGAGGTTGCCGAACGCGAGCTGACGGCTTCGGGGCGCTTCGAGGATGTGGAGCTTTGCCGCTTTCCTTGGAGCAAGACCTACACGACCGCCGAGTGGATCGACGTGGTCGGGACCCACAGCGACCATCACGCGCTGGTGGGTCCACGGCTCGACGCGCTGCTCGACGCGGTCGGCTCGGAGCTCAACTCGCTCGGCGGCTCATTCGAGATGGCCTACCGAACGATGCTGGTCACGGCTAGGAGTCGCTAGCCGCGCTCACCGGCTGGGTCCGTTCGGCCAGCCACGGGTATCGCTCGGTGTCCTTGCCCGCGTAATCGGGGTCGAGGTAGATGAAGCAGCGCTGAATCTTCCAGTCGCGGATCTCGAACACGTCGCACCAGCGCCCCGCCTGCCACTCGGGCAAGCCGGCCCGCCACGCCCCGTCGCGGTGCTCGCCGTGACTGGTCCCTTCGCACACGATCACGTCGCTGCCCGAGAAGATCCAGTTGAACTCCGCATAGTGGTGACGGATCGAGATGACCGTGCCGCCGACGTCGGTGAAACACCGGCCGATCTCCTCCTTGCCGTTGGCCAGGCCCCACTTGGGGAAGTACACCTGCGCGTCGTCGGCGAACAGGTCGAGGATGCTCGCGCCGGTCGATGTCACGCCGCCGTTATCGAACGCCTTGAGGTACTCGAGCGCGACCGACTTGCGCTGCTCGTCGGTCATCACGTTGGTGGTCAGCACCGGGTTGGTTCCTTTCTGCGCCCGGGTCTTGGCTACGACGCCGCGGGCGCGAGCACGATGTCGTAGGTGATGCTCCAATACGGGTCGTCGAGCTGCCGCCCGTCGGGCGCGCGTCCCGGCTCATCACGGACGACCGGCGCGACCAGCTCGCTCTTGACGCCGAACACGGCGTCGGAGTCCAGGTACGGATCGCCATCGGCGAACACGTGCGTGGTGACCGTCTCATGGCCGTCCGCGGTGACCATGAAGTGCACGTGAGCCGGGCGCATCGGCGAGCGGTTGGCAGCGCCGAGCAGCTCGCCGACCGGCCCGTCGGAGGGGATCGGGTAGTACTGCGGCTTGACCGACCAGAACCAGAAGTGGCCGTCGGGCTCCGAGAACAGATGTCCACGCCCGCGGGGCTCGTCGAGCCCCTCGTGCTGGACGTCGTAGAAGCCGTCGTCGTCGGCCTGCCACACCTCGATCCGAGCGCCGGCAATGGGCTCGCCGGTCACCGACAGGATCCGTCCCCTCACCAGGCACGGCTCGCCGGGTGCCCCGTTGGAGATGTCGTGGCCGTTGGCGAACGCCGGCGAACCGTCGACGAAGAACGGCCCGAACACCGTCGATGGGGTCGCGTCGGGGTGCTGTGAGTGGTTGAGCCCGACGACCAGCATCGACAGCCCGAGAACGTCTGACAGCAGGATGAACTCCTGGCGCTTGTCATCGGTGATGTGGCCGGTCCGGGTGAGGAAGTCGATTCCGGCGAACCACTCGTCCTCGGTCAGCGCCACCTCAGATGCGAACGCGTGCAGATGTGAGACCAGGCTGCGCAGCACCTCTTGAAAGCGCCCGGACCGACTGTCTCCGAAGCTGGTCAGAACCGCTTGGGTGAGCGCCTCGTCGGTGAGGTTGCGGGTGCTCATCTTGAGGAATTCTATGCCCGCTGTCAGGGTTGGCGGGGAGGCCGGACCGGCCACACAGCGACCGAGGAGCGGTGACTCAGATGCCCGACACCACAGCGACCACGCCCGGGCCACTCACGGGCGAGGAGTATCTGGAGAGCCTGCGCGACAGCCGAGAGGTGTACGTCTACGGCGAGCGCGTCAAGGACGTCACCACGCACCCGGCGTTTCGCAACACCGCCCGGTCGATCGCGAGGCTGTACAGCGCGCTGCACGATCCCGCGACCCGCGACGTGATCACGACCGAGACCGACACGGGCAGCGGCGGGCGCACTCATAGGTTCTTCCGTTACCCGCGCGGCCCGGAGGACTGCGTCGGGGATCTGGGGGCGATCGCCCAGTGGGCACGTCTCAGTTACGGCTGGCTGGGACGCAGCCCCGACTACAAGGCGGCATTCCTGGCCACGCTCGGGGCCAACGCGGACTTCTACGAGCCCTACCAGGACAACGCCCGGCGCTGGTACAAGGACGCGCAGGAGCGGGTCCTGTACTGGAACCACGCGATCATCCACCCGCCGGTTGACCGCAACCGGCCCCTGGAGGACGTCGGCGACGTGTTCATGCACGTGGAGGAGGAGCGCGACGACGGGATCGTCGTCAGCGGCGCGAAGGTCGTCGCCACCGGGTCGGCCCTCACCCATTACAACTTCATCGCGCACTACGGGCCGGTGCCGGTGCAGCGCAAGGAGTTCGCGATCGTGTGCGCGGTGTCGATGGCGACGCCCGGAGTGAAGCTGATCTGCAGACCCTCCTACGAGATGGTGGCCGAGGTGATGGGCAGCCCGTTCGACTACCCGCTCACCAGCCGGCTGGACGAGAACGACGCGATCTTCATCTTCGACCGGGTGCTGGTCCCGTGGGAGAACGTGTTCGTCTACGGCGACATCGAGAAGGCCAACAACTTCTTCCCCCAGACCGGCTTCATCCCCAGGTTCTGCTTTCACGGCTGCATCCGCCTCGCGGTCAAGCTCGACTTCATCGGCGGGCTGCTGATCAAGGCCGTCGAGACGACCGGCACGAAGGACTTCCGCGGCGTGCAGGCGCAGGTGGGGGAGGTCCTGGCCTGGCGCAACCTGCTGTGGGGCCTGGCCAGCGCGATGGCGCGCGAACCGCAGCCGTGGAAGCAGGACGCGGTGCTGCCGAACATGGACTACGCGATGGCCTACCGGCTGTTCTCGACGATCGGCTATCCGCGCGTCAAGGAGATCATCCAGCAGACGGTCTCGAGTGGGCTGATCTACGTCAACTCCAACGCACGCGACTTCAAGAACCCGGAGATCCGCAAGTACCTCGAGCGCTACGTGCGGGGCTCGGGCGGGATCGAGGCGCTCGAGCGCGTGAAGCTGATGAAGCTGCTGTGGGATGCCACCGGAAGCGAGTTCGGTGGCCGCCACGAGCTGTACGAGCGCAACTACAGCGGCAACGCCGAGAACATCCGGATGGAGGTCCTGTTCTCGGCGATGGCCAGCGGCCAGGCCGACGGCTATAAGGCGTTCGCCGAGCAGTGCATGGCCGAGTACGACCTCGACGGCTGGACCGCGCCCGACCTCGTCGACACCTCTGACGTGAGCTACTTCTTCGGAGCCACCGAGGAGTAGGCTCAGTTTGGACAAGGAGGTGTAGCGACATCGCGGTGAGAGCGTCTGACCCCGAGTCGGAGCTGGTCGACTCGCTCTGCGAGCGGGTCCGCGAGCGACTCCCCGACGCGCGACGCGCCCAAGGCGAGTCGTTCATCCGCCAGTACTACCGATGGGTCCCTCCCGGCGACCTGTCCGACCGCACCCGCAGTGACCTGTACGGCGCCGCGCTGTCGATGTGGGACTTGGCTCAGGATCGGGCTTCCGGCGAGGTCAAGGTCAACGTCTACAACCCCGACCCCGGCCGCGACGGTTGGGAGTCGCCCCACACGGTGATCGAGGTGGTCTCCGACGACATGCCGTTCATCGTCGACTCGGTGACGATGGACCTGGCCCGCCGCAGCTACGGCATCGACCTGGTGATCCATCCGGTTCTACGCGTCCGGCGCGACGCCGGCGGCCACCTGCTCGAGGTGCTCGACCCAGATGCCGACGCCCCTGACGCGATCGCCGAGTCGGTCCTGCACGCGGAGATCGCCCGCGAGCGCGATCCCAAGCAGCTGGCCGATCTGCACGCCGGCGTCGAGCGAGTGCTCGACGAGGTTCGCGCAGCGGTCGAGGACTGGGGACCGATGCGCGATCGCGCCAACCAGCTGATCGACGAGTTCGAGGAGCGGCCGCCTCCGGTCGACCCGGGTGAGATCGAAGAGGTCAAGTCGTTCCTGCGATGGGTGGTCGATGACCACTTCACGTTCCTGGGCTACCGGGAGTACGACCTGGCGATCGATCGCGACGGCGCGGGCCTGCAGGTACGTCCCGACTCCGGGCTGGGGATCCTCCGCCGGCCGCCGGAGCATCCGTTCAACCGTCTGGGGCCCAAGGCGGTCCGACTTGCGCTGGCGCCGATCAGCCTCGTCCTCACCAAGGCCAATTCGCGCTCGACCGTCCACCGCCCCGCGTACCTCGACTACATCGGCGTCAAGCAGTACTCGCCCGAGGGCGACGTGATCGGCGAGCGGCGCTTCCTCGGCCTCTACACATCCACGGCCTACCACGCGAGCCTGCTCGAGATCCCGTTCCTGCGTAACAAGGTCAAGCGCGTGCTCGAGCGGGCCGGGTTCCCGCCGGCCAGTCACGACCTCAAGGCGCTGATCGAGATCCTCGAGTCCTACCCTCGCGACTCGCTGTTTCAGACCGACAGCGACGAGCTGTTCGAGATCGCAATGGGGATCCTCGGGCTCGGCGAGCGCCAGCGAGTGCGGCTGTTCGTCCGCCGTGATCCGCTCGACCGGTTCGTCGAGTGCCTGGTGACAATTCCACGCGACCGGTTCAACACCGAGAACCGCGAACGCGTCGCCTCGATCCTGCTCGAGGCGTTCGGGGGCAACCACCTGGACTGGACGCTGCAGCTGTCGGAGTCGGTGCTCGCCCGCGTGCTGTACGTGATCCACACGCCCGACGGGACTCCCGACCACTACGACGTCGCCGCGATCGAGTCCAGGTTGAGCGATGCCACCCGGGCGTGGGCCGACGATCTGCGCACAGCGCTGGTGTCCGAGCACGGCGAGGATCGCGGGCTAAAGCTGGCCAGCCGCTACGAGCGTGCGTTCCCGCCCGGCTACCGCGCCGACTGGCCCGCGCATTTCGCGGTCTCCGATATCGACAGGATCGAGGAGCTGTCGGCCGGCAGCGGCCCGATCATGAGCCTGTACCGGCCACTCTCCGGCCAGGTCGGGACGCTGCGCTGCAAGCTGTTCAGCCCCGGCGTGGTGTCGCTGTCGGACGTGCTGCCCACGTTCGAGCACATGGGTGCGCAGGTCGTCGACGAGCGCCCGTACGAGATCTCGCCGTCGGGCCAAACCAAGGCGTGGATCTACGACTTCGGGCTGCGCTGCGTCGCCGAGGAAATCGAGCGCGTGCGGGATATGTTCCAGAAGGCGTTTCTGGCGGCGCGCCGGGGCGAGCTGGAGGACGACGGGCTCAACGGACTGGTACTGCGCGCCGCGCTCAGCGGTCGCGAGGTCACGATCATCCGCGCGATCGCCAAGTACCTGCGCCAGGCCGGCATCGCGTTCTCGGACGCGTACATCCAGCGCACGCTGCTGGGCCATCCCGATGTCGCGAGGCTGCTGGTCAAGCTGTTCTGCGCGCGGTTCGATCCCGACGACCGGGATCCCGAGCGGGCCGAGCACCTGACCGCCGAGATCGGCGAGGCGATCGACGCGGTCACCAGCCTCGACGAGGACCGGATCCTGCGCAGCTTCCAGACGGTGGTGGGCGCCACGCTGCGAACCAACTACTTCGTGGTCGACGAGGACGACGCCCCGCGACCGTTCCTCTCGTTCAAGCTCGACCCCGAGCAGATCCCGTTCCTCCCGGCGCCGCGCCCGAAGTTCGAGATCTTCGTGTACTCGCCGCGCTTCGAGGGCGTTCACCTGCGCGGTGGCAAGGTCGCCCGCGGTGGACTGCGCTGGTCAGACCGGCCCGAGGACTTCCGCACCGAGGTCCTCGGCCTGATGAAGGCCCAGATGGTCAAGAACGCGCTGATCGTCCCGGTTGGCTCCAAGGGCGGGTTCGTGCTCAAGCGACCACCGGCCGACGGCGGCCGAGACGGGCTGCTCGAGGAGGGGATCGCCTGCTACCGACAGTTCCTGTCCGGGCTCCTCGACGTGACCGACAACATCGTGCGGGGGGAGGTGGTGGCGCCCAATCGGGTCATCCGCTACGACGACGACGACCCGTACCTGGTGGTCGCCGCCGACAAGGGCACCGCGACCTTCTCGGACATCGCCAACGAGGTGTCGGAGTCCTACGGGTTCTGGTTGGGAGACGCATTCGCGTCCGGGGGCTCACGGGGATACGACCACAAGGCGATGGGGATCACCGCCGGGGGCGCCTGGGAGTCCGTCAAGCGCCACTTCCGCGAGCTCGCCCGCGACATCCAGCAGACCGACTTCACGACGGTCGGGATCGGAGACATGTCGGGCGACGTGTTCGGCAACGGGATGCTGCTGTCGCGCCACATCAAGCTGGTGGGCGCGTTCAACCACCAGCACGTGTTCCTTGATCCGGATCCCGATCCCGACGCGAGCTATGCCGAGCGAAAACGGCTATTCGAGCTGCCGCGGTCGTCTTGGACGGACTACGACCAGGGGCTGATCTCAGACGGCGGCGGCGTGTACCCGCGTACGGCGAAGTCGATCCCGGTCTCCGCTCAGGCGCGCGAGGCACTCGGGATCGAGGACGAGCACGCTGTCGCCCAACGACCTGATCCGAGCGATCCTGCGCGCGCCCGTCGACCTGTTCTGGAACGGCGGCATCGGGACGTATGTGAAGGCGTCCGAGGAGACTCACGCCGAGGTGGGGGACAAGGCCAATGACGGCGTGCGGGTGGATGGCGGCGACCTGCGCTGCCGCGTCGTCGGCGAGGGCGGCAACCTCGGCTTCACCCAACGCGGGCGGATCGAGTACGCGCTCGCCGGCGGGCGCATCAACACCGACGCGATCGACAACGTCGCCGGCGTCAACTGCTCAGACCACGAGGTCAACATCAAGATCCTGCTCGGCTCGCTGATCGCAGACGGCGACCTGACCCGCGACGAGCGCAATCAGCTGCTCGCCCAGATGACCGAGGCGGTGGGCGATCAGGTGCTGTACGGCAGCTACACGCAGACTCAGGCGATGAGCATCTCGCTCGCCCAGGCGGCGTCGATGGTCGACGTCCACGCTCGGATGATCCACCAGCTCGAGCAGGTCACCGGACTGGACCGCGAGCTCGAGTTCCTGCCCGACGACGAGACGATCTCCGAGCGCAAGGGCGCCCACGACGGGCTGGTGGCACCCGAGCTCGCGGTATTGATGGCGTACTGCAAGATCTGGCTGTACGCGGAGCTGCTCGAGTCAGACCTGCCCGACGATCCATACCTGTCCCACGATCTCGAGCGCTATTTCCCGCCGCCGCTGCCCGATCGCTACAGCGACCGGATGCCGTCACACCGGCTGGCCCGGGAGATCATCTCCACGGTCGTGGCCAACCAGCTCGTCGACCGCGCGGGCACATCGTTCGCGTTCCGCCTCCGGGAGGAGACCGGGGTGCCACCGTCGATGCTGGCGCGGGCCTACGCGGCCGCGCGCGAGGTGTTCGACATGCGCGCGTTCTGGATCGCGGTCGAGGCCCTCGACAACGAGGTCGAGGCCGACATCCAGCTCGAGATGCTGATCGAGGGCCGTCGCCTGGTCGAGCGGGCCACGCGCTGGCTGGTGCGCGCCAATCCACGGACGATCGACATCGAGGCCGCGATCAGGGCGTTCGGCCCGGGCGCGAAGGCGTTCGGGCACGCGCTTCCCCACGTGCTCGAGGGCAACGACTCCGACACCTTCCACGAGCGCGCCAAGGAGCTGCGCAAGGCCCACGTGCCGGCGAAGCTCGCCACACGGGTGGCGGCGATGCCCTGGATGATCTCGGTGTTCGACGTGGTCGAGGTCGCCGCCTCAACCGGTCGTGCCCAGGCGATGGTGATGGCCACCTACGCGCGGCTGGGATCGCGGCTCGAGCTCAACTGGCTGCGCGACCGGATCATCGAGCTGCCCAGGGCCAACCGCTGGCAGGCGCTGGCCCGGGCGGCGCTGCGCGAGGACCTGTACAACGTCCACCGGCTGCTCACCCAGGAGGTGCTCGAAGCCGCGGGCGCCGAGGCGGATGCCGAGGCCGCGATCGACGCCTGGACCGAGCACAACGCGGTCGCGGTGCAGCGCTGCCTGGGGATGCTCTCGGACATCAACGCCTCGCGCGTGTATGACACGACGACGCTGCCGGTTGCGTTGCGCGAGGTGCGCAGCCTGATCAGGGTGGCCGGGGCGCAGGCCGAGCTCGGCGACGCCCACACCAACGGCGCTGACCCCGCCCAAACGGTCGCGCACGCCCGCCGGCGGGGCGACTAACGTCGAGCGCGGCCGGGGCGCGCGGCCCGCGCCCGGGTCCGCGCCGATTGCAGCGCAAACGCCGCCAGATCGATCGCGAACGCCGCCAGAAACGCCGCCGGGCCGGTCACGAGCCGCGCTGAGAGCCGCCACAACACGAGTGGTCGTCGCCGTAAACATGCCCGCATTCGAGTCACCCCCGGTGGCGTCTCGCTGCGTCCTCGGGCCTCGACGTAGCTCCGCTACGCCTTCGGCCCTGCGTCCTTGCGATCCATCCACCGGTGCTGCCTCTCGGTGCGACCGTGTTTACGGCGACGACCACGCCGCCAAGCTATCGTCCTGTAGACATGAGCCCTGTGAAGACGAGCGTCACCGAACTCCCGGAGTCTCGAGTTCGGGTTCAGGCCGAGGTCTCGGCGGAGGAAGTCGAACGCCGCGTGCAGCAGGCCGCCCGTGAACTCGGGCGCCAGATGCGCGTGCCCGGCTTCCGCAAGGGCAAGGTTCCGCCACCCGTCGTGATCCGCCGTCTCGGCCGCGAGGCGGTGCTCGACGAGGCACTGCGCAAGACACTGGGAAGCTGGTACGTCAACGCGCTCGACGAGGCTGGGATCTCGCCGATCGGCGAGCCCGATCTGAACGTCGGCGACCTTCCCCAGGAAGGTCAGCCACTGGAGTTCTCGATCGAGATCGGAGTCCGTCCGCGCGCGCAGCTGGGCGACTACAAGGGACTCGAGGTCGGACGGCGCGAGCCCAACGTCGACGATGAGATGATCGGCCGCGAGCTCGAGGCGCTGCGCGACCGCTTCGCCACGCTCGACACCGTCGACCGGCCCGCCGAGAACGGCGACCACCTGGTGGTCGACTACATCGGCCGCGTCGATGGGACGCCGTTCGAGGGTGGCGAGGCCCGCGACCAGCTGCTCGAACTCGGGTCGGGACGGCTCGTTCCGGGGTTCGAGGAGCAGCTGCTGGGCGCCGGCGCCGGCGAGAAGCGCGACGTCGAGGTCACGTTCCCCGAGGAATACCCCGGCGGGCTCGGCGGCCAGACCGCGGTGTTCGAGGTCACGGTCAACGAGGTCAAGGCCAAGCGGTTGCCCGAGCCCGATGACGAGTTCGCGGCGGATGCGGGCGGGTTCGACACGCTCGACGAGCTGCGCGAGGACATCCGATCGCGACTGACCGAGGCCGAGGAGCAGTCGATTGAGCGCGAGTTCGAGCAGGCCGTGCTCGACGCGGCCGTCGAGGAGGCCACGGTCGAGCTTCCCGACAAGCTGATCCACGCCCAGGCCCATGAGCTGCTCGAGCAGACGCTGTCATCGCTGGCCGCGCGCGGAATCTCCCGCGACGCTTACCTGCAGATCGCCGGCAAAGACGAGGAGACGCTCGCCCACGAGGCCGAGCCCGAGGCCGCCCAGGCGCTGCGGCGCGAGGCGGTTCTGGCCGCGATCGTCGAGGCCGAGAACATCGACCCGACCGACGAGCAGGTGCTAGAGGTGCTTGGCCCGGCGGCCGAGCGCGAGAGCGTGACGCCTCAGGATCTGCTCGACCGCCTGCAGTCAAGCGGCCGTCTCGATCGCGTACGCGCCGACGTGGCGTCCGGCCAAGCGGTCGAGCTGCTGGTCGATGCGGCCAAGCCGATCAGCGTCGAGCAGGCCAAGGCGCGCGAGAAGCTGTGGACCCCCGAACGCGAGGGCGCCGAGCAGGGGTCGGGGCAGCTCTGGACACCCGGCAGCTAGGGCCCGCGACGTCGCGGACCCCACCACACGGGGGACCCGGTGGCGGTTGCTACATTCGGCAGGAATCCGCCTGAGTAAGCGAAAGAAGCGAGGACGATGAGCCCACTCGTACCGATGGTCGTCGAGCAGACATCCCGTGGAGAGCGGGCGTTCGACATATACAGCCGTCTCCTCAACGAGCGGATCATCTTCCTCGGCACTCCGGTCGACGACCAGATCGCGAACCTGATCGTCGCGCAGCTCTTGCACCTCGAATCCGAGGATCCGGACAAGGACATCTCGGTCTACATCAACTCGCCCGGCGGATCGGTCTACGCCGGTCTGGCGATCTACGACACGATGCAGTTCATCAAGCCCGACGTTCAGACGATCTGCGTCGGGATCGCGATGTCGATGGGCGCGCTGCTGCTCGCAGGCGGTGCCACCGGCAAGCGGATGGCGCTCCCCAACGCCAAGATCCTGATCCACCAGGTGTCGTCGAGCTTCCAGGGCCAGGCGACCGACATCGAGATCCACGCCAAGGAGATCATCGATGTTCGCCGCCGTCTCGACGAGATCATCGCGCATCACACCGGCAAGGATCTTGATCAGGTCCGGCAGGACACCGAGCGCGATTACTTCATGAGCTCGGAAGAGGCAAAGGACTACGGAATCATCGACCGCGTCATCTCGCAGCACTGAGGGGCTAGGCTTACGCGTGTCCTGACGCGCGAAGACGAGCCGAACTCCGGAGAGGGCAACTGAATGGCACGTCCCACCGACTCCAACGAACAGCTCCTTTGCAGCTTCTGCGGCAAGTCACAGCGTCAGGTCAAGAAGCTGATCGCGGGGCCAGGCGTCTACATCTGCGACGAGTGCATCGACCTCTGCAACGAGATCATCGATGAGGAGCTCACCGCTCCCCCGAGTTTCGACATCGAGAATCTCCCCAAGCCGCGGGAGATCTACGACGTCCTCAACGAGTATGTGGTCGGTCAGGAGCAGGCCAAGCGCACGCTTTCGGTAGCGGTCTACAACCACTACAAACGCGTCCAGATGATGCAGTCCGATGAGAACGACATCGAGCTGCAGAAGTCAAACATCCTGCTGCTCGGCCCGACCGGCTGCGGCAAGACGCTGCTCGCCCAGACGCTGGCCAAGATCCTCAACGTTCCGTTCGCGATCGCCGATGCCACCGCGCTGACCGAGGCCGGCTACGTCGGCGAGGACGTCGAGAACATTCTGCTCAAGCTGATCCAGGCGGCCGACTACGACGTCAAGAAGGCCGAGACCGGGATCATCTACATCGACGAGGTCGACAAGATCGCCCGCAAGGCCGACAACCCGTCGATCACGCGCGACGTGTCGGGCGAGGGCGTCCAGCAGGCGCTGCTGAAGATCCTCGAGGGAACCACCGCCAGCGTGCCCCCGCAGGGCGGCCGCAAGCACCCGCACCAGGAGTTCCTGTCGATCGATACGACCAACGTGCTGTTCATCTGCGGCGGTGCGTTCGCGAACCTCGACAAGGTGATCGAGCGGCGGATCGGCCACCAGGGCGTCGGCTTCAGCGCGGCGATCCAGTCCAAGGACCAGCGCGACACCGGCGAGATCTTCGAGCACTGCCTGCCCGAGGACCTGATCCAGTACGGACTGATCCCCGAGTTCATCGGCCGCCTGCCGGTGATGTCGGCGATCCACCAGCTCTCGCGCGACGAGCTGATGCAGATCCTGACCGAGCCCCGCAACGCCCTCGCCAAGCAGTTCCAGCGTTTCTTCCTGTTCGACGGGATCGAGCTGGTGTTCGCCGACGAGGCGCTGTCCTCGATCGCCGACAAGGCGCTCGAGCGCGAGACCGGCGCCCGCGGGCTGCGCTCGATCATCGAGGAGGTCCTGCTCGAGGTCCAGTTCGAGCTGCCGTCGCGCCGGGACGTACGCAAGTGCGTCGTCACCCGCGACACGATCGCCAAGGGCAAGGCGCCGACGCTCGTGACCGTGGCGGCGCCCGAGGAAGAGGCGGCTTAAGCCCCGAAGCGTTCGCTCGCCCCGGGACCTAGACTCGGGGCCCGATGACCGACCTCCAGGAGAAGACCCGCTACGACCCGAGCGAGGTCGAGCCGCGGATCGAAAGGCGCTGGCTGGAATCGGGGTTGTTCCACCCCAGCCGGCGGGCACCCCCGACGAGAACTACTCGATCGCGATCCCGCCTCCGAACGTCACCGGCGCGTTGCACATGGGCCATGCGCTCAACGACTCGATCCAGGACTGCCTGATCCGCCACAGCCGCATGCGCGGCGTTCGCACCAAGTGGATCCTCGGCACCGATCACGCCGGGATCGCCACCCAGACCCAGGTCGAACGCGCGCTGGTCACCGAGAAGTCCAGCCGCGAACAGCTCGGTCGCGCAGCGTTCGTGGAGCGCGTGTGGGAGTGGCGCGAGCAGTACGGCGGCACGATCATCGACCAGCTCAAGCGGCTGGGCGCGTCCTGTGACTTCGAGGACGAGCGGTTCACGCTCGACGACGCGTACGTCAAGGCCGTGCTCCAGGTGTTCGTGTCGCTGTACGAGAAGGGCTACATCTACCGCGATCGGTACCTGGTCAACTGGGACCCTGGGAGCCGGTCGGCGATCTCCGACCTCGAGGTCGAGGACCGCGAGGTCACCGACACGCTCTACTACATCGACTACCCGCTCGCGTCGGGCGGCGGCGCGATCACCGTCGCCACGGTGCGCCCCGAGACGATGCTGGCCGACACGGCGATCGCGGTGCACCCCGACGACGAGCGCTACGCGCGGCTGATCGGCGAGAAGGCGATCCTGCCCCTGGTCGGACGCAAGCTGAAGATCATCGCCGACGAGTACGTCAAGCCCGAGTTCGGGACCGGCGCGCTGAAGATCACCCCCGGGCACGACCCCAACGACTTCGAGATCGGTCAGCGCCACGGGCTCGCGCAGATCTCGGTGATCGGCGAGGACGGCCGGATCACCGACCAGGCTCCCGAGCGGTTCGCCGGGCTGACCGTGCCGGAGGCCCAGGATTCGGTGCTGGCCGAGCTGCGCGAGCAGGGGCTGATCGCGCGTACCGAGGAGCTCGTCCACACGGTCCCGTTCTCGCACCGCTCCGGCGAACGGATCGAACCGCTGATCTCACTGCAGTGGTTCATGCGGATGGACGAGCTCGCCGAACCCGCGATCGAGGCGGTGACCAGCGGCCAGATCCGGATCCAGCCCGAGCAGTGGAGCCGCGTGTACCTCGACTGGATGCGCAACATCCGCCCGTGGTGCATCTCGCGCCAGCTGTGGTGGGGCCACCGGCTGCCGGTGTGGTATCGGACCCAGCCTCCCCACGAGATCTACGTGGGTATGGAGCCGCCCAAGGGCCCCGGCTGGGAGCGCGACCCCGACGTGCTCGACACGTGGTTCTCGAGTGCCCTGTGGCCGTTTGCGACGCTCGGCTGGCCCGAGCAGACCCCGGAGCTCGACGCGTTCTATCCGACCGACGCCCTGACCACCGGCCGCGACATCCTGTTCCTGTGGGTGGCCCGGATGATCATGATGGGGCTGGAGTTCACCGGACAGATCCCGTTTCAGGACGTGTACGTGCACTCGATCATCCAGGCGCCCGACGGCCGCCGGATGTCGAAGTCGCTGGGCACCGGGATCGATCCGATGGACCTGATCGAGGGCGGCGAGCGCCCGCCGGTGTTCGCCGAGGGCAACCAGCCCCCGGGCGAGTTCCCCGCCTACGGCGCCGACGCGGTCCGCTGGGGGTTGCTCGCGATGTCCTCGGCCCAGGACGTGAAGTTCTCCGAGGACAAAGTCGCTCAGGCCCAGCAGCTGACCAACAAGCTGTGGAACGCCTCGCGGCTGATCCTGCTCGGCGTCGGCCCCGAGGCGCGGGCGGCGGTGCTGCCGATCACGGTCGAAGACCGCTGGATCCTGTCGCGGCTGCAGCGAGCCAAGGACGAGATCCATTCGCGGATCGAGCGCTACGACTTCTCCCACGCGGCGCTGCGCCTGTACGACTTCGTCTACGGCGACCTGTGCGACTGGTACCTGGAGCTGGTCAAGCCGCGGCTGCGCGCAGGCGAGCCGGAGGTGTCCGGCACGCTCCTGCACGTGCTCACGCAGACGCTCGCGCTGGCCCACCCGATCATCCCGTTCGTGACCGAGGAGATCTACAGCTACATGCCCGGCGCCGAAGGGATGCTGGCCGCCGGGATCCCGGACCGCTGCACCGAGACCGACGACGACGCCGAGCTGTCCCTCGGCCGGCTGATCGATGCCGTCCAGGCGCTGCGCGCCTGGCGCGACTCGGCCTCGGTCAAGGCGGGAGCGACGCTCACCGCACGACTGGTCGCCGACGGCTATGACCAGACCGACGCGCAGCTCGCCCGGATGGCGCGGCTGTCGCTGGCCGACGGCGACGGCGACGTTGCGACCGCGGCCTCGGTTGCGATTCCCGGCGGCACCGTCGAGATCCTGGGCGGCGACGGACTCGACCTCGAGGCCGCCGCCCGCAGGCTGGCCGCCAAGCGCGGGCAGCTCGAGTCAGACGTGCAGCGCAGCGAGCGCAAACTCGCCAACCAGGGCTTCGTATCCAAGGCGCCGACCGAGGTGGTGACGGCGGAGCGCGACAAGCTCGCGCGGCTGCGCGCGGAGCTGGAGGCGCTGTGAGCGCTGCCGAACCGTTACGACGATGAGCCCGGAGGACGCAGAGCGGTACCTGCTGTCGCTCGAGCTGTTCGGGATGCGGTTCGGGCTGGACCGCATGCAGCGGCTGATGACCGCGCTCGGCCACCCCGAGCTTCGGTTTGAGTCGATCCACGTGGTCGGGACCAACGGCAAGTCCTCGACCGTGCGGATGATCGCCGCGATCCTCTCTCGCCACGGTCTGCACACCGGCGCCTATCTGTCGCCGCACCTGGTGTCGTTCGGCGAGCGGATCCGGATCGACGACCGCGACCTCCAGCCGGCCTCGTTCGCCGCGGCCGTACAACGCGCCAAGCACGCCGCTGAGCTCGTCGACCGATCGCTGGGCGCCGACGACCAGGTCACCCAGTTCGAGGCGCTGACCGCGGCGGCCTACTGGGAGCTGGCTCGGCGCGAGGTCGAGGTGGCGGTGATCGAGGCCGGTCTCGGCGGCCGCTACGACGCCACCAACGTGATCCCGTCTCGCGTCCAGGTGCTGACCAGCGTCGGCCTCGAGCACACTCGCTGGCTGGGCCCGACGATCTCCGACATCGCCAGCGAGAAGCTCGCGGTCGTCAAGCAGGGCGCGACGCTGGTGTTGGGACCCGACCTGCATCCCGACGCGCTCGAGCAGGCGCACCGAGTGGCTGCCGAGCGCGGCGCCACGATCGTCCAGGCCGGCGACGATCCCGGCGTCGAGGTCGGCGCCCTGGGGTCGTTCCAGCGGCGCAATTTCGCCGTGGCGCTCGCCGCCGCCCGGGCGTACCTGGGCCGCTTGGACGTGGACGCGGTTACCGCTGCCGCCGCCCAGATCCGCGTGCCCGGGCGGCTGCAGATCGTCGGCGAGGATCCGCTGACGCTGCTCGACGGGGCCCACAACCCGGAGGGGATGGCGGCTCTGGTCGAGTCGCTGCCCGAGATCGCGGCCGGGCACGACCACGTGGTCGCGGTCGTCTCGATCCTCGACGACAAGGACGCCGCCGCGATGCTGGCTTCGCTGATCCGCCGCTGCGACGCTGTCGTCTTCACCAGCAGTCACAATCCTCGGGCGTTGCCGCCTCCCACCTTGCAGTCACTGGCTCGCCAGCTCCACGGACCCCCGTCCGAGGTGGTCCGCGACCCGCACGCAGCGGTGCGCCGGGCCCGCGAGCTCGCGGGGGAGAGCGGCGTTGTGCTCGCGACCGGCTCGATCTACCTCGTCGCCGACCTGGTGCGCCCGTCCGGCAGGGGACGCGCGTCGATGCTGTGAACCGGCGCGATCAGCCGAGCTTCCTGACGATGATCGGGTTGGTCGCGCTGATCGTGGCGGTGGTGATCCTGGTGTTCTTCGGGATCGGGTACCTGTTCGGGCGGCTGTTCCTGTAGTCGTCGAGCTGCGAGTCCGCGCGTCATGCAGAACGCGACACTCGGCGGCGGATCCCGGAGCCCTGTCGCAAACTGATTGAGATACGTGCGGTTCACGACACCCTTCGCCGATCGCGCGGCCACTGTCGCGTTTTGCAGGCGGAATGATCCTCGCGGGCAGACTGCTGCCAACCGCTCAAGGACTTTGGCGAGCGGCGACGAAAAACCGCTTGTCTGAAACCATCGAGACTGCCAACCTTCTCCGACCACTACACTCGCGACCTTAATGCTCTTCGAACTGGGCGCCTTCGGGATCAAGAACAACACGATCAGTTTGGTCGTCGACCTCGTGATCCTGTTCCTCGTCGTGATGTGGCTGGCGCTGGTGTACTGGACCTACGCCGACGCACGCCGCCGCATCGCCGACCCGCTGCTGGTGGGCTGCGCCACCGCCGCCTCGTTGTTCCCGTTCGTCGGCACGATCGTCTACATGATCGTCCGGCCCCCGGAGTACCTCGACGACGTCCGCGAGCGCGAGCTCGAGATGCAGGCCGCCGAGGCGCGCCTGGCCGAGCTGGGTTACCACCTGTGCCCACACTGTGACTACGAGGTCGAGAAGGACTTCCTGCGCTGCCCCAACTGCCAGCGCAAGCTCAAGGACCCGTGCAAGGCCTGCGGCAAGCCGCTTGACCCGATGTGGAAGCTGTGCCCGTTCTGCGAGACCGAGGTCGGGCAGATCCAGGCCGCCCCACGCCGCCGCCGGCGTCGCGAGCCGCCCGAGGAGGAGCGCGTCGCTCCGACCGCGGGTACTGCCGGAGAAGCCGGCAGCTCTTCGGGTAGCTAGCCTCACGCGTCGCTAGCCCTCCCGCGGCGCGATCGCGTCCGCGACCGAGATCCCGAAAAGGAGCCCTGAACACCCATGGAGCGCACGCTGATCCTGGTCAAGCCCGACGCGTTCGCGCGGAATCTGACCGGCGAGATCATCGCCCGGTTCGAGCGCAAGGGCCTTCGGCTCGCGGCGCTCAAGCAGATGACGATGACCACCGAGCTGGCCGAGCGCCACTACGCCGAGCACGCGGAGAAGCCGTTCTTCGGCGAGCTGGTCTCGTTCATCACCTCGGGCCCGCTGGTCGCGATGGTGCTCGAGGGCGGCCGCGCCGTCGAGGCGGCGCGACAGGTGATCGGCGCCACCGACCCGCTGAAGGCGGCGCCCGGCTCGATTCGCGGTGACTACGCGCTCGAGGTCGGGCAGAACATGGTCCACGGCTCAGACTCCGACGAGTCCGCGACGCGCGAAGTCGGGCTGTTCTTCGCAGAGCTCGGCTGACCGCCGGCTGCGGTGAAGCTGATCCTGGCCTCGCGCTCCCCGCAGCGCCGGGCGATCCTCGAGCAGCTGGGCGTCACGTTCACCGTCCAGGTGCCCGACGTCGAGGAGCTGACCGAGGGTCCTCCGCAGGAGGTTGTGGTCGAGAACGCGTACCGCAAGGCGTCGGCGATCGCGGCAGCTCGATCCGACGCCGCCGACGAGGCCGTGCTCGGCGTCGACACGCTGGTCAGCATCGGCACGCGGATCTGGGGCAAGCCCGCCGATGCCGGTGAGGCCGCGGCCACGTTGCGCGCGCTGGCCGGCCGTCGCCACGCGGTCCTCAGCGGGGTATGCCTCGTCGCCGACGGGGCCCGGCGGAGCGCGGCGGCGACGACGCTGGTCGACTTCCGCCAGTTGGACGATGGGCTGATCGAGTGGTACCTGGCCAGCGGCGAGTGGCGCGAGCGCGCGGGTGGTTACGCGATCCAGGGCCGGGGCGCCGCGCTGGTGGAGGCGATCGAGGGCGATTACACGAATGTCGTGGGGCTCCCCGTGCCCACCCTGCTGGCGCTGGCGCCCTGGTTGTTGGCGGCGGATTAGCGCTTGGGATCGCGCGCATTGGGCGAAAGTCCGCCAGCTGCTGGACGGCTTCGTCCGGACCTGTGTTTTCGGCGCATTTCGCCACTTTTTATCCGCCGACGGGCACGTAACCGCAACGGGGCTTCGGCTACACTGCGCTCGGATGGACGGCGGCTTGGGCGTGGGGTCCATAACCCGCAGCGCCGTCCGCCGTCGGCCCCTACCTCCGCAATTGCCGTGATTCATCCCGACAGTCCCTCACCGCTTCGCGGGCGCGAACCGTTGCCCGCCGCCGCCCACCGGGTGGGATGAACCACCCCGCATGGGCTTCTTCGCATATCTGACGGGCTTCGGCGGCCGCGACATGGCGGTCGACCTGGGCACGGCCAACACGCTCGTGTACGTGCGCGGCCGCGGCATCGTGCTGTCTGAGCCGAGCGTTGTCGCGGTCGACTCGCGGACCGGCGAGGTCCACGCCGTCGGGATCGAGGCCAAGCGGATGCTCGGGCGCACCCCGGGAACGATCTCGGCGATCCGACCGCTGAAGGATGGCGTGATCGCCGACTTCGAGGTGACCGAGGAGATGCTCCGGCACTTCATCCAGAAGGTCCACCAGAACCGCTGGGCTCACCCGCGGGTCGTGGTGTGCGTGCCCAGCGGCGTCACCGGCGTTGAGAAGCGCGCGGTCGAGGAGGCCTGCCTGTCGGCAGGCGCTCGCCAGGCCTACCTGATCGAGGAGCCGATGGCGGCAGCGATCGGGGCGGGGCTGCCGGTGGGCGAGCCGACCGGCTCGATGGTGGTCGACATCGGCGGTGGGACCAGCGAAGTGGCGGTGATCTCGCTCGGCGGGATCGTCGTGTCGCAGTCGATCAGGGTGGGCGGCGACGAGCTCGACGAGGCGATCATCAGCTACGTCAAGCGGGAGTACAAGCTTCTGATCGGCCAGCAGACGGCCGAGGAGGTCAAGCTGGAGATCGGCTCGGCATACACGATGGGGGAGGAGGTCCAGGCGGAGATCCGGGGCCGCGATATGGTGTCCGGCCTGCCCAAGACCGTGGTCTTGACGAGCGAAGAGATCCGAGGCGCGCTCGAAGAGCCCGTCTCCCAGATCATCGATGCCGTCAAGGAGACGCTCGACCGGACCCCCCCGGAGCTCGCCTCCGACATTATGGATCGTGGCATCATGTTGGCTGGAGGTGGATCCCTGCTGCAGGGGCTCGAGGAGCGGCTGCGTCACGAAACGCAGATGCCCGCTCATCTGGCTGAGTCACCGCTCACGTGCGTGGCGGTCGGCTCGGGAAGGTCCTTGGAGGAATTCGAGGCGATCCATCGTTCCAGCAAGAATTCACGCAACCGGCGCCAGCGCTACTAGGTTTGGGGACCTGGTACTGAGATGGCGCGGAGCAAACTCTTGGAGAGACGCATCTCGTGCATGACAAGCAAGTTCGGCGGCGACGGCTGGTGCTCGGCCTGCTCGTCGGCGTCTCCCTGATCCTGCTCACCGCCTACTTCGGCGAGTCTTCCAGCAGTCCGCTCCACACCGTCCAGCGCGGTGTCGTCGAGGTCCTCTCGCCCGTGCAGAAGGGCGCCAGCACGGCGCTGAAGCCTGCGCGTGACGTCGCCGGCTGGTTCTCTGACACGTTCGCCTCCAAGTCGCGGGCCGACCAGCTGCAGCGCAAGGTCAACAGCCTCACCGCGCAGCTCGCCCGCGCCCAGGCGGCACAGCTGCAGAACCGCCAGCTGAGCAAGCTGGTTGGGCTCGACAACTCGATCGGCATCGACGCCTACCACTCGGTCGGCGCGCACGTGATCGGCCGAGACCCGACCCTGTGGTACGCGACGATCGAGATCGACAGGGGCTCAGACGACGGCGTCCGGGTCAACAACCCGGTGATCGGCGACGGGGGTCTCGTCGGCCGGATCTCGACCGTAGATCCGACCGTCTCGATCGTCACGCTGATCACCGACCATTCGATGGCGGTCGCGGCCCAGATCCAGGACTCCGCCGGCGACACCGGGGTGCTGGTCCCGGCGGTCGGCGACCCCAACCAACTGCTCGTCCAGGACCTGCCGCAGACCGGCCCGTTCAAGGAGAACGTCGGCCAGCAGGTGGTCACTGCCGGCTTCAAGACGGGCACCCTGCAGTCGCTGTACCCGCCGGGGATCCCGATCGGGACCGTGTCGGACGCGAGCGAGAGCAAGCTGCTCAACACCGGCCAGGTCAAGGTGGATCCGCTGGTGGACCTGCGACACCTCGACGCCGTTCAGGTCCTGACCAAGCCCCACGGCAACAACACCGAACGTGCCCAGGTGCCGTGAGCGTCAACGTCAACATCAACGTCCGCCTGATCGTCCGCCTCGTGCTGCTCGGATTCGCCACCGTCGTGATCCAGCAGGCCGCGGTGTCGCAGATCTCGATCTTCGGCGTGAGCGCCGACCTGGGGCCGCTCGTGGTGATGTCGGTTGGCCTGCTGGCGGGATCGCTGGCGGGCGCGATCATGGGATTCGGGATCGGGTTGTTCGTCGACCTGCTGCTCGTCCAGACACTCGGCGTCACCTCGCTGCTGTACATCGCGATCGGCTATGGCTGCGGTCGCCTGCGCGAGGTGCGCGACCCTGCCCACGGCCTGGTCCCGCTGGCGATGGGCGCGGCCGCGACCGCGTTCGCCGGCGTCGGGATGGCGCTGATCCAGTTCCTGCTCGGAGTCAACTCCCCGGTGAGCGTGCTGCTGCTGCAGCAGATCTTCGTCACGGTCCTCGTCAACACGCTGCTGGCGCTGCCGGTGTACGCCCTGGTGCGCCGGCTGATCCGCCCCTCACTACCCGACGATCCGCGCCGCCGCCGGCGCCGCGCCTACACGACCGGCGGACTGAGCCCGCTCCAGCGGCCATCCGAGCGGCTCGGACCGATCACGCGCTCGTGAGGGCCTACCCAGCTGATGGTTGACCCACCCGAGGACCGACGCTCCCCGCTGACCCCGCAGCTCGCGCTCCGAGTGGCGGTCGTGGCCAGCGTCGCGCTGGCGCTGTTCGCGATCCTGTTCTTCCGGCTGTGGTTCTTGCAGGTGCTGTCGGGCAACCAGTATCTGGCCCAGGCCAAGGTCAACCGCGTCCGCGACATCGACGTGCCGGCGCCTCGCGGCCAGATCATCGACCGCAGCGGCAACGTGCTGGTCGACTCCAAGCCGGGGATCGCGGTCCAGATCTCGCCGTCCCAGCTGCCGGTGGCGCTGCAACCGATGATGCTGTCGCACACGCCGCGCCGCGACACGGGCCTCTATAACAAGCTCGCCCACGTGCTGGGGATGCCCACCAAGCGCCAGCGGTGCAAGATCGACGGTTACGGCGTCGCTCACCTGTCCCCGATCGCCTGCGCGGTGGCCCAGGGCTACGCCCAGCTGCCCTACCAGGAAGTTACGATCAAGACCGACGTCTCCAAGGACGTCCAGTACTACCTGGCCGAGCGCCAGGCCCAGTTCCCCGGCGTCAGCGTTGACCGGATCTGGCTGCGCCGCTACCCGCTGAACACGTTGGCCGCTCAGCTGTTCGGGACCGTTGGGCGGATCACCTCCGAGGAGATCCACGACGCGCGCTACCACGGGGTCTCGCAGAACTCGATCGTCGGCCAGTCCGGGTTGGAGTGGTACTACGACCGCTACCTGCGCGGCGTCGACGGGACCGAGCGAGTCCAGGTCGACGCGCTCGGTCGCCCCGCGGGCAACGTCGGAGAAACGCCGCCCCAGCAGGGACACTCACTGAAACTATCGCTCGACATGTCGCTGCAGAAGGCCGGGCAGGACGCGCTGCAGCAGGCGATCAACGACAACCCGCCGTCGACCGCGGGCGCGTTCGTGGCGCTGAACCCCGACGATGGCGAGGTCTACGCGATGGGGTCGCTGCCGACGTTCAACCCCAACATCTTCGCCAAGCCGGTGTCGGCGACGACATACCGGTCGCTCAACAACGCCGACAGCCACTATCCGCTGATCGACCGGGCGATCATGAGCGCATATCCGACCGGGTCCACGTTCAAGCCGATCACCGCGACCGCGGCGCTCGAGAGCGGCGCCTGGAGCGCGGACGAGACCTACGACGACACCGGTCAGTTCTGCGTCGACCAGGAGTGCCGGCACAACTCCGGCAACGCGACCTACGGCGTGCTGACGCTCACCGACGCGCTGCGCGTCTCCTCCGACGTGTTCTTCTACAACCTGGGTGCCCAGCTCAACGTCGACCCGGTCGCGCACCCCAACGGCGGCGCGCTTCAGCAATGGGCTCGCGCGTACGGAATCGGCCGCAAGACCGGGATCGACCTCGGCGGTGAGACCGCGGGCAACCTGCCCACGCCCAAGTGGCGTCTGCGGATCGACGCCGAGGAGCGCCGGTGCGAGCGCAAGCATCACGTGCCCAGCTGCGGGATCGCCGACGGCCGCACCTGGTCGGTCGGCGACAACATCAACCTGGCGGTCGGGCAGGGCGACGTGCTGGTGACGCCGCTGCAGCTCGCGGTCGCCTACTCTGCGATCGCCAATGGCGGCTCGGTCGTGCGACCGCACCTCGGGCTCGAGATCGACTCGTCCGAGGGCACGGTGCTGCAGAAGATCTCGCCGCCCCCGAGCCGCCACCTCAGCATCAACCCGCAGTACCTCGACACGATCCGCCAGGGCCTGCACGCCGCGGCCCAGACCGCGGGCGGGACCTCCTACGACGTGATGGGCAACTTCCCCCAGCAGGTCTACGGTAAGACCGGCACCGCCCAGCGAAATGGCCAGGCCGATCAGTCCTGGTACGCGTGCTTCGTGCCCAACACGGCGACCAACAAGCCGATCCTGGTCGTGGTCACCGTCGAGCAGGGCGGCTTCGGCGCCGCCGCCGCAGCGCCCGCGGCCCGCCAGATCCTGTCGCAGTGGTTCTACGGCCGGCGCGGGCCGTTCAAAGCGGGGACCTCCAAGACACTGTGAGCGTCGCGACCCCCCTCACCACGGTCGAGCCCCAGGCCGAGCCCGCCCCGCGCACGCTGCTGCGGTTCGACCCGCTGCTGATGGTGGCGGCGCTAGGGCTGGTTGCCTGCTCGTTGATCACGCTGAAGGGCGCCACCAAGACGACGAACCCGGGTCACCCGATGTTCTACGTCGAGCGCCAGGCGGTCTACGCCGGGATCGGCGTGGTGCTCGCGATCGTGCTGTCGCGGATCGACTACTCCGCGCTGCGCCGCTACCGCTACGTGATGTACGGGCTGCTGATCGGGCTCAACATCATCGTGTTCGGGGCGCCCGCCGTGCGCGGTGCGCACCGGTGGATCCCGCTGCCGTTCTTCCAGTTCCAGCCATCCGAGTTCGGCAAGCTGCTGCTGATCCTGTCGCTGGCGGCATTCACCGTGGAGCGTTCACGGCGCCTGTACGAGTGGCGCACCACGGCGAGGGTCATGCTGCTGGCGCTGCTGCCGGCATTGATCGTGATCCCCCAGCCCGACCTCGGGACCGGCATGGTGTACGTGGCCGTGGGGTTCTCGGTGCTGTTCTTCGCCGGCACGTCCTGGAAGCAGATGACCGCTCTGATCGCGATGTTCGGCGTGGCGGTGGCGCTGGTGCTGGCGGGCGCGCCCGCGATCGGCGTGCACGTGCTCAAGCCCTACCAGGTGCAGCGACTGACCGGATTCCTAAACCCGTCCCACGACCCTCGAAATCAGACTTACAACATCACCGAATCGCTGATCGCGATCGGCTCCGGCGAAAAGACAGGCCGGGGCGTCGCCCACGCAAGCCAGACCAATCTGCACTTCCTGCCCGAGAATCAGACCGACTTCGTTTTTGCCGTCGTCGGCGAGACGTACGGTTTCGTTGGTGCAGCACTCGTGCTATCGCTATATGCGTTATTGATTTGGCGCGCGTTACGAATACTCACGATGGCCAAGAACCTGTTCGGCACGCTGATTGCCGGCGGCATCCTCGCGATGCTGATGTTCCAGGTCCTCGTGAACGTCGGCATGACGATAGGGATCATGCCGATCACCGGAGTACCGCTGCCGCTGATGAGTTACGGCGGCTCGTCGGTACTCGTCACGTTCATCGCCATCGGCCTCCTGCAGTCGATCCACATCCAAGCTCGGATGGCTGCAACCGGAAAGAGCCGAGCACTAGTTTCGTAAAGCCGCCGCCCGCCCCATCGGCGCGGCACAAGGTTTCACAAAAGGACTGAATGACAATTGAAGAAGCAAGTACTGGTCAGCGTCGACCGCGGAGAAACCCGGGTCGCGCTGCTGGAGGCGTCCGGAACGGTCGCCTCGCGCAAGCCGGGCTCGAGCAGCACTCGCCGCAGGCGTAAGAGCTCGAACCCGGCCGCCGGCTATCACGTCGCCGAGCTCTATCTGGAGCGCCGCGGCGCGCGTTCGATCGTCGGCAACATCTACAAGGGCCGCGTGGACAACGTCCTCGCCGGCCTCGAAGCAGCGTTCGTTGATATCGGCCTGGAGAAGAACGGCTTTCTGCACGTCGACGAGATCGTGCTCCCAGGGGTCGAGGCGCCGCGTCGCGGCCGCGGCACCGGCCGCGACAACCGGCAGATCACCGACATGCTCAAGCCCGGTCAGGAGATCGTGGTCCAGGTCGTCAAGGACCCGCTGAAGACCAAGGGCGCTCGGCTGTCGATGGACCTTACGATCGCCGGCCGCTACATGGTCTACGCCCCGTTCGGAGAGGGCGTCGGCGTCTCGCGCCGGCTCGACGACTCAGAGCGCGACCGGCTGCGCAAGGAGGCCGCCAAGCTCGACCTCAAGGGCGCCGGCGCGATCATCCGCACCGCGGCCCAGGGGGCCAAGCGGGCCGACCTCGAGCGCGAGCTGCTGTACCTGTTCAAGCTCAACGAGGTGCTCCAGAAGCGCGTGGCCGAGTCGCCGGCGCCGTCCCTGGTGTTCCAGGAGGCCGACCTTTCGGTGCGGGTCGTCCGCGACATCTTCTCCGCCTCGTTCGAGCGAGCGATCGTCGACGATCCCAAACAGCACCACCGGCTGCTGTCGTTCTTCTCGCGCACCGCGCCCGAGCTCGTCGACCACGTCGAGCTCTGGGATGACGCGCGGCCGCTGTTCGAGGCGTTCGGAGTCGAGGACGTGCTCGCGTCGACGCTGTCGCGCAGGGTCGATCTGCCCAGCGGCGGCTACCTGATGATCGACTACGGCGAGGCGCTGACCGTGATCGACGTCAACTCGGGATCGTTCACCGGCCGCGGCAAGGGCGCGCGTCTGGAGGACACGATCACCAAGACCAACCTCGAGGCCGCCGAAGAGGTCGTCAGGCAGCTGCGCTTGCGGGACATCGGCGGGATCATCGTGATCGACTTCATCGACATGGCCCGCGCCCGTAACCGCGACGCGGTGCTCAAGTCGCTGCGCAAGTCGCTCGACGAGGACCGCACGAAGACGTTCGTGGTCGAGATCTCGCCGCTCGGGCTGGTCGAGATGACCCGCCAGAACGTGACCGACGGGGTTCGCGAGATCATGACCCGTCCGTGTCCGACTTGTCACGGGGTCGGCGTGATCAAGTCCGAGGAGACGATCGCGATCGAGTTCGAACGGCGGATGCGCGACATCGCCAAGCAGAGCAAGGCCGAGGCGCTCCTGATCCAGATGAATCCGCGGGTCAGCGCCGAGTTCACCGGCAACGAGGCCAGGGTGCTGCACGCGATCGAGGAGGAGACCGGCAAGTGGTTTCACTTCGAGGGCTCCGAGGGGCTGCCGCTGGAGCACTTCGCGGTCGTGCTCGAGGGCAAGCGCGAGGAGGTGCTCGAGCGCGCCGTCCCGTTCCGCGAGGGCGAGGAGGTGCACGTCGAGATCGTCGAGCCGCACATGTACAGCCCGGGGGACGCGGTCGCCAAGGTCGACGGCTACCTGATCTCGATCACCGGCGGTGGCCCGTACGTGGGCGAGAAGCACCTGGTCAGGATCGAGGAGGCGGGCCGCACGACCGCGGTCGCGTCGCTGGTCGACGTGCAGCCGGATGCGTCCTCGAACGGCTCTGACCAGGGAGATTCCGACGATGTCCTAGAATCAGGGAATCGGCGTCGTGGCCGCAGAGGCGGACGACGCCGTTCGAGTGCTCGGGCCAAGTCCGGCTCGGCCACATCTTCATCGGATTAGATATGTACGCAATCGTTAAAACAGGCGGAAAGCAATACCGCGTCGAGGAGGGCCAGTCGCTCCTGGTCGAGCGCCTGCCCGCCGACGTCGGCGGCAGCGTGTCGCTGAAGCCGCTCCTGTACGTCGACGGCTCAAACGTCGTCGACGGGGACGACATCGGCAACGTCGGCGTCGAGGCCCGGGTCGTCGCTCACGAGCGCGGCCCCAAGCTCCGCGTCGTGAAGTTCAAGCCCAAGCGCGGCTACAAGCGGCGCACCGGGCACCGCCAGGAGCTCACCCGGCTCGAGGTCACCGGCATCAAGCTGGCCGCGGGCGCGGGCGCGAAAGCCACGACTTCGGAGGCAGGCGATGGCGCATAAGAAAGGCCTCGGCTCTTCCCGCAACGGCCGCGACTCCAACGCCAAGCGCCTCGGCGTCAAGGTGTTCGCGGGTCAGACCGTGACCGGCGGCGAGATCATCGTCCGCCAGCGGGGGACGCGGTTCAAGCCGGGCGAGGGCGCCGGGATCGGCAGGGATGACACGATCTATGCCCGCGCCGCGGGCACCGTGGAGTTCAGCCGCGGGCGCCGCGGGCGCGTGATCTCGATCGCGCCCGACAGCGTCGGCACGCCCGACAGCGCCGGCACGCCCGACAGCGCCGAGTAGCGCGCCGGCCGGAAGACTCACGCGGTGGCGCCGGCAGCAGCCGGCGCCTCGCCGCTGATCACGACTGTGCCGTGGGCCTGACGAGGATCTCGTTGACGTCGACGTGCGCGGGCTGCGAGACGGCGAACATCACGGCGCGGGCGACGTCATCGGCCTGCAGCGCGTCGGGCGGGGCGCCGTCGTCGAAGAAGCGGGTGTCGACCATCCCGGGCTCGATCAGGGTCACGCGCACGCCGGTGTCGTTGAACTCCTGCCGGGCGGACTCGCCCATCGCGGTCACCGCCCACTTGGTGGCGGAGTACAGCGAGCCCGGCAGCGCACGGCGCCCCGCGACCGACCCGGTGAGCAGCAGGTGACCGCGGGATTCCTTGAGCGCCGGCATCGTCGCCCGGATCGTGAGCGCGGCGCCGTAGACGTTGGTCAACACCATCGACTTCCAGAACTCGGGCGTCTCGTTCAGGAATCCTCGCTTGGCGCCGAAGCCGGCGTTGGCGAACGCGACGTCGATGCGGCCGTAGCGCTCCAGGGCGGCCCGCACCAGCGCCTCCTGCGCATCCCATTCGGTCACGTCACACGTCACCGCGATCGCGCGCTCCTCGCCGCCGAGCTCGGCTGCGAGCGCCTCGAGGCGGTCGGTCGAGCGTGCGCTCAGCACCAGCCGGTAGCCGGCCGTCGAGGCCAGGCGGGCCGTAGCCTCGCCGATGCCACTGGAGGCACCGGTGATCAGGAATGACGGGATCGGAGACGGACATGAGTGCGCCGCGGCGGAACAATAGATACATGCAGGATCGAGCGCGCATCCACGTTGCGGCCGGCGCCGGCGGCGACGGCTGCCTCAGCTTCCGGCGCGAGGCCCACGTGCCCAAGGGCGGCCCGGACGGTGGCGACGGCGGGCGGGGCGGCGACATCGTGTTCGTGTGCGACGACTCGCTGCGCGACCTCGAGCGCTTCCGCCGCAGCGCGCACTTCAAGGCCCGGCGCGGCGGTCACGGTGAGGGCGCGCTCCGCCACGGCCGGGACGGCAAGGCGCTCGAGATCGAAGTGCCGCCCGGGACCGAGGTGCTGGTCGAGGCCGACGGCACCCGCCACGACTTCGTGCTCGCCGGCCAGCGCGCCGTGATCGCCCGCGGCGGTCCCGGTGGACGCGGCAACAAGCGGTTCGCCGGGCCGACGCACCAGACGCCGCGGTTCGCCGAGCGCGGCCTGCCCGGCGATGAGTCGTGGGTGACGCTGCGGCTGAAGCTGCTCGCCGACGCCGGGCTGATCGGGTTGCCCAACGCGGGCAAGTCGTCACTGCTGTCGAGGCTGACGCGAGCGCACCCGAAGGTCGCCGACTACCCGTTCACAACGCTCGAGCCGGCGCTGGGAACGCTCGACGGCGAGGATCGTCAGCTGGTGATCGCCGACATCCCCGGGTTGATCGAAGGGGCGAGCGCCGGTGCCGGACTCGGCCACGAGTTCCTGGCCCACGTCGAGCGCACCCGGCTGCTGGTGCACGTGTTGGACCTGGCGCCGCTCGACGGTTCCGATCCGGTCGACAACTTCGCGGCGATCGAGCACGAGCTGGCGCTGCACGATCCGCGGCTGGCGGCGCTGCCTCGGGTCCTGGCGCTGTCCAAGGCCGACCTGGTCGACGAGCCCACGCGCGAGCGCGAGCGCGACCGCTGGACGCAGCGGCTCGGCCCGGACGTGCCGGTGATCATCACCTCGGCGGTCGCGCGGATCGGCCTCGACGAACTGGCCCGGGAGCTGATCCGGCGGATCCCGGCCAGACCGGCCGAGCCCGACGCCGGTTCACCTCAGCGCGTCGCTGCCGATGCCGCTGACGGCGAGCTCGCCGAACACCGTGTGTTTCGCCCCGGCGGCGACCGCAGCTTCAACGTCAGGCGCACGGGGGAGGGGGCCTACCGAGTGTCCGGAAACGGGATCGAACGCCTGGTGGCCCGCTACGACCTCGATAACGAGGACGCGCTCGCCCATCTGGAGCGGCGACTGCGCGGGATCGGCGTGATCGCCGAGCTCGAGTCCAAGGGCTTTCAGCCCGGCGACGAGGTCGAGATCGCGGGCGTGCTGTTTGATCTGGATCCCGGTATCTGAGTCTTCGAAGCTCGCGAGCCCGACACTAATCTCCTGCGCATGTCAAGTCTTGTGATCAAGCTCGGATCGAGCATCGTCGCCGACGGTCGGGGCCAGGTCCGCTCGGGCGTGCTGTCGGCGATCTGCGATCAGCTGGCCGAGCTTCACCACGCCGGGCGCGAGCTCGTCGTGGTCACCAGCGGCGCGATCGCCCGCGGGATGGGGGTGATGGAGATCCCGCTGCGCCCGCGCGCGGTCGACGAGCTGCAGGCGGCGAGCGCGGTCGGCCAGGGCAAGCTCTACCAGGTCTACGACGAGCTGTTGCGGGCCCGGGACGTGCCGAGCGCCCAGGTGCTGCTGACGTTCTTCGACATCAGCGCCCGCACCCACTATCTCAACGCTCGCCAGACGCTGCGCAAGCTGCTCGAGTGGCGGGTGGTCCCGGTGATCAACGAGAACGACACGACCACCACCGACGAGATCTCGTTCGGTAACAACGACTTCCTGGCCGCGCAGGTGGCGATCCTGCTCAGCGCCGAGCAACTGCTGTTGCTGACCGACGCCGAGGGCGTGTTCACCGCCGATCCGCGGGCGAACTCCGAGGCCGAGCTGATCTCCGAGGTCCGCGAGTTCGCTGAGCTCGACGGCCTCGACATCGGCTACGCCAGCTCACCGCTGGGCTCCGGCGGGATGCGCTCGAAGGTGGTGGCGGCAGAGATGGCCACCGCTGCCGGGATCCCGACGGTGATCTGCAGCGGGCTGGACCCGCAGACGATCCGGTCGGCCGCGGCCGGCGGCCACGTCGGCACCACGTTCGCGGCGTCCTCGGGGCGGTACTCGAGCTTCAAGCTGTGGCTGAAATACGCCAAGCCGGTGCGCGGCAGGGTCGTCGTCGACGCTGGCGCGGCGCGAGCGCTGCGCGAGGGGGGGACCAGCCTGCTGCCAGTCGGAATCGTCGACGTGTCCGGGGAGTTCGACCCCGGCGACGCTGTCGAGATCGCCCACGACGGCGAGGTCGTGGGCAAGGGGATCTGCAACTACTCGGCCGACGAGCTGCGCAGCGTCCGTGGCCTGAAGTCGACCGACGTCCGCGGCGTGCTCCCGCGCGCGAGCGAGGAGGCCGTGCATCGCGACTACTTCGTGCTCGCCTAGCGCATGCGCTAACCGAGCGCGTGGCGGATCGCGTCGGGCGTCACGCCGAGCGGCGCCAGCACCGCTCCGATCCGGGGCGCGTCGGCGTCGAGCAGCCCGCACAGCAGGGCGTCGACGGTGACGCGATCCTGGCCGGTCCGCACCGCTTCCTTGGTCGCGAGCTCGAGCACCTTCTTGGTGGCGGGCGAGAACGGGGTCCGGCCGCTGGCACCGCGCTTGCGCGAGGGGCCGCCGGCCTGCTCGATCGCCGCGCGCAGCGCATCGCGCTCGACGCCGGCGTCGCGCAGGATCTGGGCCGAGACACCCGACTCGGGCGCGGCGAGACCGAGCAGCAGGTGCTCGGGCTCGAACTGATCCCGACCCCAGCTCGAGCGCTGCATTGTTGGCCCGGACCACCGCCTCGCGGGCCTCGCCCTCGAACCGGCTGAAGCCGCCCAGGCCGCGCTGAAGACGGTCGCCCAGGCGCTTGAGCAGCGGGTCATCGGGGGCGCCGCCGGCGACGATCTGGTGCACACGCTGGTGCGACACGCCGAGCTGCTCGGAGATCTCGCGCATCGAGCCTCCGGCGGCGTGCAGGCGTCGGATCTCGTGGTTGAAATCCGCGCGGGCACGCTCGAGCTGGTGCTGGGATTCCAGCGTGCGCTCGCGGGCGGCCTTGGCATCGGACAGGATCCTGGGGTCCAGCGTCATCAGCATCATGCTGTCTACCGTACTAGACAGCATCCGCATCTGTCTAGTGCAGTAGACAGCTTCATGACCATTGACGTTCCGGGTCGGCTTGCATATACATTGCGCCGATGGGCGACCGGTCCGTGGCAGGAGGAGGCGAAAGCGGTAGGCCGCGCGTGGGAAGGCGGGGCTTCATCGGCGCAGGTCTGGCTGGAGCGGGCGCGCTCGTGCTCCCGACGGCGGCCCGGTCAAAGCCACCCACACGGCGCGCCGGCGGTCCGGTCGCCCGCAAAGCCGTGTCACCTGCGTATCCGCATCTGCCGGCGATCCCGCAGGACCCCGGCGCGCTGCTGGACACGCTGGCCAAGCTGCAGGTGCGCTCTCAGCAGGTCATGCAGGCCCAGCAGGGGCTGACCCGGAAGTACAGGATCGGTGACGCCACCGCCACCGCCTACGCGTTCCTGCTGGGCGGCAGGGCGCCGGTCTCGCTCGAGCATCCGGAGCAGTTCGCGATGTCGTGGACGACCTACCCGGACGTGTACTCCTCGGGAGCACCGGATCTCCCGGCTTGGTCGGCTTCACTCACCGACGCCGACGCCGCAACCGGGCAGTTCTGGCCGATGATCGCCCGGCACGGGACCGCGTTTGACCTGATCGTTCCCGAGCGGGTCACGGCGGCACGGGCCAGGGAGCTGCGGCGGCGCTTCGGGATCCACTTCAACCAGGACCTGCGCCGGTCCAACGCGGCCGGGAACCTCTACGCGATCGACATGAGCCGGTTTGAAGCGCTGACGCCGCAGACCGTCGACGGTGACGTGCGCTTCACCCCGGCCACCGTCACGCTGCTGCATCGCGACCCGCACCATAAGACGCTCACGCCGCTCGCCATCGAGGTCGCGGGCTACCAGGGGCGCGGCCGCAGAGTGTTCACTCGGGCCAACGCCAGCGACGGGGCCTGGCTGTACGCGCTCCAGGCCGCCAAGACGTCTATCACGGTGTTCGGGATCTGGCTCGGCCACGTCTACCACTGGCACATCGTGACCGCCGCGATGCAGATGACGATGCTCAACACGCTGCCCGCCACCCACCCGCTCTATCCGCTGCTCGCGCCGCAGTCCAAGTACCTGATCGGATTCGACGACGCGTTGCTGCGGTTCTGGTCGCAGATCGCGCCGCCGACGTCGATCGCCACCTCGGATCAGTTCCTGGCGCTCGCCAACGGATACGCCGAGGGGCGGTCGTTCTTCGACGACGACCCCCGCGCCATGCTCGACCACCTGGGCCTTCGCCAACCCGACTTCAGCCGGCGGACGGCCTGGGACCAGTACCCGTTGGTAGGCCGGCTGCTCGCGGTGTGGGATCTCGTCGCCACCTACGTGAGCTCGTGCGTGCGCGCCACCTACGCCTCGGATGCGGCCGTGGCCGGCGACCGGCAGCTACAGGCCTGGATCCAAGCCTCCTCGGCGCCGGGGGTCGGCAACGTCCGTGGGCTGCCGAGGCCGACCAGCCGGTCGGCGCTCGAGCGGGTCCTCACCAGCTTCCTGTACAGGATCACCGTCCACGGCGTGTCGCGGCTGGAGTCGAGCTCGAACCCGGCGCTGACGTTCGTGGCCAACTTTCCGCACTGCCTGCAGCGGGCCACGATTCCGGATCCTCGCGCGCGCCTGAGCACCCGAGCGTTGCTCGGCTACCTGCCGAACACCCGGACGATCGCCGGCGCGGTCGGCTTCTATTTCACGTTCGCGTTCTCGACGCCGTATGAGCCGTTCATCCCGTTCGGAGGCGTCGACGCAAACCTGTTCTTCCCGGGTGGGCGCCGCAGCCCGCGCAATCGGGCGCTGATCGAGCTGCGCAACGGACTCGCCGGATTCATCGATGACTACCAGCCCGAGTCGCCGCAGCGCTTCCAATGGCCGCTCAGCGTCGAGACCTGAGCCTGGTCTGAAACGGGCTCACGTCGATAACCTGTAGGGCATGGCCACCACCGCAGTCTCCGTAACCGACATCTGTGCCGCCGCCCAGCGGGCCTCGCGTCGCCTGGCCACCCTCGGGTCGGGGGTCAAGGATGAGGCGCTGCATGCGATCGCCGATGCCCTGATCGCGCGCGCGGACGAGATCCTCGAGGCCAATGCGCGCGATCTCGATGCCGGACGCGAGAACGGTCTCTCCGACGCGCTGATGGACCGGCTCGCGCTCAGCCATTCGCGGATCGAGGGGATGGCCGCCGGCGTGCGCAAGATCGCCGCGCTGCCTGACCCGGTCGGCGAGGTGATCGACGGTTCGCGGCTGGCCAACGGGCTCGACATACGCAAGGTACGCGTCCCGCTGGGCGTGGTTGCGGTGGTCTACGAGGCCCGACCGAACGTCACGATCGACGCCGCCGCGCTGTGCCTGAAGTCGGGCAACGCGGTCGTGCTGCGCGGCTCGAGCTCCGCGGCGCACTCCAACGCCGTGCTGGCCAGCGTCGCCGCCGAGGCCGCGACCGCGGCCGGCCTGCCCGACGGAGCGATGTCACTGGTGGCCGGCGGCGGCCGCGAGGAACTCGCCGAGCTCGCCACCCAGACCGGCGTCGTCGACCTGATCATCCCGCGCGGGGGCGAGGGCCTGAAGGCCGCGCTCAAGGGCGTTGCCACGGTCCCGGTGATCTACGCCGCATCAGGCAACTGCCACGTGTACGTCGACGCGACCGCCGACCTCGACGCGGCCCGTACGATCATCCTCAACGCCAAGCTCCAGCGGCCCAGCGCGTGCAACGCGGCCGAGACGCTGCTGGTCCATCGCGACGTCGCCGGTGCGTTCCTGCCCGAGACGCTGCGAGCGCTGGCCGACGCCGGGGTCACGCTGCACGGCGACGGCCGCGCACGGGCCGCCGCTGCCGGCATCGAGCTCCAGGAGGCGACCGAGCACGACTGGGACACCGAGTATCTGGCGTTCGAGCTCGCGGTCGGCGTGGTCGACTGCGCCGAGGAGGCGATCGCCCACATCAACGAGCACGGCAGCGGCCACTCCGAGGCGATCGTGACCCGCGACACCGAAGCGGCTCGGGCGTTCCAGCTGGGCGTCGACGCGGCCTGCGTGTACGTGAACGCATCGACACGATTCACCGACGGCGGCGAATTCGGGATGGGCGCCGAGATCGGCAACTCCACCCAGAAGCTCCACGCCCGTGGCCCCATCGGCCTGCGGGAACTGTGCACGTTCAAGTATTTGGTCGAAGGTGACGGCCACGTCCGGTCGTGACCGCTCAGCTACGCTGAATTCCCGGTGCGCATCGGCATCCTCGGCGGGACGTTCAACCCGCCACATCTCGGTCACCTGGTCTGCGCCCAGGAGGCGTACCTTGAGCTCGAGCTCGATCGCGTGATGCTCATGCCTGCCGCGATTCCCCCGCACAAGCCCGTCGACGACGAGCCCGGCGCCGACCACCGCCTGGCCCTGTGCCGGCTGGCGTTCGCCGGCGACGAGGGACGCTTTCAGGTGTCAGATCTGGAGGTGCGCCGAACAGGTACGTCCTACACGGTCGATACGCTCCAGCAGCTGCACTCTCGAGCCCCAGACAGCGAGCTGCATCTGATCGTCGGCGCGGACATCGCCGCGGGGCTGCCCAAGTGGCGCGAGCCCGAGAGGGTCCTGTCGCTCGCGAGACTGGCGGTCGCGGAGCGCCCCGGGACTAAGCGCTCCGAGGTCGAGCGGGCGCTAGGCGAGCTTGCGGGCGCCGAGCGCGCGACGTTCTTCGACATGCCCGAGATCGGCGTGTCCTCGACGATGCTGCGCAACCGGGTGCGCGAGGGCAGGCCGATCCGGTACCTGACCCCAGATGCGGTCGTCGGCTACATCGACCGCCACAGTCTCTACCAGGGCGGTGACCAGCGATGACGCCCGACAGTCCCGAGCTGACGCCAGAGGAGCTGCTGGCCGCGGCCGCCGAGTACGCGTCCGATCGCAAGGCGCTCGAGATCGTGGAGCTCGACCTCCGCGGGATGATCGGCTACACCGACTACTTCCTGATCTGCACCGGCCGCACCGACCGGCAGTGCAAGGCGATCCACGATGCGATCCACCAGGGGATGAAGTCCGACCACGGCCGACTGCCGCGACGCGTCGAGGGCCAGTCCCAGGGACGCTGGATCCTGATGGACTACCTCGACGTGGTCGTCCACGTGTTCACGCCCGACACGCGCGAGTACTACCGGCTCGAGCAGCTGTGGGGCGAGGCCCCGGTGCGGGCCGTGGGCGTGGGGACTTCCTGATCCCTCCGGCCGCCGCCCGCGACGGGCGACGGCCGGGACGGAATCAGGCTTGATCTAGAAGCTGCCGCCTCGCGACAGCTGACCGACCAGGCGCTGGCCGTCGGCGGTGCCGAGACCCGTGCCGAGGTCGTAGCCGCGATCGGCCCTGAAGCCCTTCACCGTGTGCGTTCCGGGAAACAGCTCGGTGTTGGTGAACTGCACGGTGGTGTTGCCACCGACGACGTCGTCGATCCCCGAGCGACCGCGGTCGCCGAGGCCGTACAGCGTCGGGTTTAGCAGCCCCAGGTCGCGGTGAGCGGCCTGGTCGGCCACCGCCACGACGCCCGAGAACAGCGGCGACGCCTCGCTCGTCCCCCCGACCAGGTGGAACCCGGGCGCGACGAAGCTGAAGTACAGGATCGCCGCGCCGTTGACCGCCGCGCTCATGCTGATGTCCGGCGTGCCGCGCGAACGGCCGAGTCCGCTGCCGACGCCGTTCTGGTAGAACGGCCGACCGAACACCGCCGACGTGCCGCCGCCGCTCGCGGCCGGCGACGGGGTGTCGCCCACCACGTTGGGGTCGAACGTGTCGTTCCAGACGTTGTCCGGAGCGGTGCGGTTACCGGTCGCGTCGAGGTGCAGCTGGGTGCCGCCGACCGACGTCACCAGCGGGTCACTCGAGGGCCAGCTGATCACGCGGAACGGGAAGAAGTCCGACAGGTTGTCGGTCGCGTCGGTCGGGCCGGCGTCACCCGAGGAGGCCAGCACCGTCACCCGGTGAGCCAGCGCGTTGAAGTACGCGCTGCGCAGGTTCAGGATCGAGCGCACGCTCGGGAACGTGGCCTCGGTCGCGCCGAAGCTCTGGGTGATCACGTCAGCCATGTGGTGGTTGATCGCGAAGTTCTCGGACTGGATCATCTCGGGCAGTCCGGTGGTGCCCTCGGTCTCGGACACCGGCGTCTCGGCCAGCACGATGTTGGCGCCCGGGGCCATCGCGTGGGCGTACTCGACGTCGAGCGTGGTCTCCTCGGCCCAGCCGGTCATGTCGGAGTTCGTCGGATCAAACGGCGGCACCGCGCCCGCGGGCTGGATCACCTTCAGCGACGGCGGGTCCGGCAGGCCGAACGACTGGTCGAACACTTGCAGGTCGTTCTGGATCGTCGGCGACCCGAACGAGTCGACGATCAGGATCGTCTTGCCCTTGCCGGTCAGGCCCTGCCGGTACAACGGCAGCATGTCGTAGGCCTTCTGGTACTGGTTGGGCTGTAGCAACTAATCCCCTTTCTCCGGTTGCGTGGCGGCCGCCATTCAATCACTTTCCGGCACATTGGCGCGCCGGTTACCCGGTCAGGTTGCGGACGTCCGCTACAGCGCAGCCAGCAGCTTCGGAGCGACCTCTTTCTTCCGGCTCATCACGCCCGGAAGCTCGATCTGGCTGTCGTGGACGTCGGCTCGGAACGCGCGGGCCACGTGCGCCGCATCGCCGGCCACGAGCAGCTCGGTTCCCTTGGTGAGAACGTCGGTCACCATCAGCGCATACATCTGCAGCTCCCGGTTCTCCCGCGCCCGGCGCATCGCCTCCAGCAGCTCGTCCTTGCGCTCGAGCAGCGAGTCGCCGACGACTTCGATCTGGGCAATCGAGATCGTGTGTCCGCTGGCCACCTGGTACTGCTTGGCATCCCGGGAGATGATCTCCTCGGCGCTGACCCCGGACACGTCGGAGGTGGCCTCGAACATCTCCCGTCCGAGCTCCTGGGCATCGATCACCAGCACCCGCTCGAGGTATTCGACGACCGCGTGGTCCCGGTCGGTCGTGGTCGCGGAATTCAGGATCACCGTGTCCGAGAGGATCGCCCCCAGCAGCATCGTCGCGGTCGACCGGCTCGGCTCCATCCCGTTGTGGCGGAAGCGCTCGACCACCAGCGTGGCGGTCGAGCCGACCGGGTCAAACGTGGCTCTGACCGGGATCCGCGTCTCGATCGAGCCGATGTGGTGATGGTCGAGGATCTCGAGGATCTCGGCCTCCTCGATTCCGGACACGCTCTGTGCCTGCTCGGCGTGATCGACCAGCATCACCTGCCGGCGCGCGGGAGAGACCAGGTCCGAGCGCGTGACCATGCCGACCGGTCGGCGATCGGGGTCCAGGACGACGACGGCGCCGTAATGACTCTCGCGGATCTGCTCGGATATGTCGGCGACCAGCGCGTCGGTGGTCGTGGTCAGCGGCTCTTTCTCCATCAGCGCGCCACACGGGGCAGCCAGCGTGATCATTCGGCCCGACACGTAGGAATCCAAGGGCGACACGACCATCGCCACGTCGTGTTCCCGAGCGATCGCAAGCACTTCGTCGGACGGCTGCGAGTGGTTCGACGTGACCACCAGCGCTGCCCCGAGATCGATCGCCAGCCGCTGCGCGTCGGCCCGGTTACCGACCACGACCACATCGCCGTCGGAGATACCGCTGGCCGCGTCGACATCCATCGAGTGCACCCACACGCGTCCGGCAAGCACCGTGTCGTCGCCGGTGACGAGTTCTCCCTGAAGCACCTCGGTGATCGCGCGCACCGAGGTCGGTGCCTCCTGCAACGTCGAGGTCTCTCGCGACTCGCGCGCGTACCGGCGGGCCAGCGCACGCTCGGTGATCACCCCGACCAGGGCGCCGCCGTCGTCGACCACCGGGACGAGCTCGACCTCGGCCCGCGCCATCGTCAGCCCGGCCTCGCGGATCGGTTCCTGCTCGGCCGTCACCGGGAAGTCGGTGTGCATCACGTCCCGGGCCCGGGGCAACACGTGCGCCAGGAACCTTGGCTCGGTGGCGCCGCTGCGGTCCAGCAGCCACCGCGTCTGCGGGTTGACGTCCCCGAGTCGGACGGGGACGTACTCGTCGTTGGGATCGAGCCGACCCCGGAGTTCGGCGTAGCCGATCGCCGACGCGATCGAATCAGCGTCGGGGTTGCGATGGCCGGTTACGTAGACGGTCGCCACGAGGGCTTGGATTATCCCCGGTTGCCGGGGACCTGGGCATCGACCGCGTGCGGTTGCGAGGTGGCCCTCGGGAAGGGCATACCCTTCCCGCCGTGCGCATCCTCATCTTCCACGGCTACCTGTTGCGCGGGACCGGCTCCAACGTCTACAACGCTGAGCTCGCCGCGGCGCTGATCCGGCTCGGCCACGAGGTCGAGCTGGTATGTCAGGACCGCCACGCCGACGAGCTCGAGTGGGTCGGCGCAGTGGGTGACTGGGACAGCGGCGAGCTGGTCGTCAGACGACTGCGCGAATCGGGCGCAACCGTCTACCGGCCCGACATCGGCGGACTGCTGCCCGTGTATGTGGCCGACCGCTATGAGGACATGGAGGCGCGCCCGTTCCAGGACCTCAGCGACGCCGAGCTCGACCGCTACATCGCCGACAACGTGGACGCCGTGTCGGATGTCGCCGCTCGCACGGACCCGGACCTGGCGCTCGCCAACCATCTGATCATGGGCCCGGCGATCCTCGCGCGGGCGCTCGAGGGCACCGGGATCCCGTACGCGGTGAAGGTCCATGGCTCGGCGCTGGAGTACACGGTCAAGCCATACCCGCGGTTCCTGCCCTACGCGCGCGAGGGCGTCGACGGCGCCCAGGGCGTGCTCACCGGCTCGCACCACACCGCCGAGAGCATGTGGGCAGCGCTCGCCGATCCGGGCCTGCCGGCGCGCACCGGGCTGGCGCCGCCCGGAGTCGATGTCGCCCTGTTCAGACCCCGCGAGCGCGGCCCGGCGCTGGAGCGCCTGCGCGCCGTCACCGAGCGAATCGCCCGCGACGCCGCCTCCCAGCAAGCCGCGGCCGATGCGGTCGAGGAGTCGGCGTTCTCGCGCGACGACGCCGTAGCCGCGGGCGCACTGCAGGAGCTGCTCGACGCCTCGCCCGAGGACCGGCTGGTCTCGTTCGTCGGGAAGCTGATCGTCTCCAAGGGGATCGACCTGCTGCTGTGCTGCTGGCCGCTGGTGCTGACCGAGGTGCCCGAGGCGCGCCTGGTCGTGGTCGGGTTCGGCGCGTACGCCGACACCTGCCGGCGGCTGGTCGAGCTGCTCGGCTCCGGTGACCTCGCCGCGGTGCGTGAGATCGCGGCCCAGGGACGCGCGGCCGAGGGTGGACCCCGAGAACCGCTGCGGCTGCTGACCGACTTCCTGGACTGGCTCGATCAGCAACCAGCCGAGCGCGACCGCTACCTCGTGGCAGCCTCGCGGATGCGCGAGCGGGTGGTGCTCACGGGGCGGCTCGAGCACTCCGAGGTGGCCGAGGTGCTGCCGTTGTGCGATGCGATGGTCGTTCCCAGCACGTTCCCTGAGGCGTTCGGGATGGTCGCTGCCGAGGCCGCCGCCTGCGGAGCGCTGCCGGTCAGCGCCGCGCACTCCGGGCTGGCGGAGGTCTCGGAGGCGCTCGCCCAGGAGGTGCCCGAGCAGGTCCGCCCGCTGCTGTCGTTCTCGCTCGAGGGTCCGGTCGTGCGGTCGATCGCGCAGCGACTGAGCGATTGGATGCTCGCGCCCGGTGACGTGCGTGAGCTCACGCGGGCGTCGCTGGTCTCGACCGTCACGGCGCGGTGGTCGTGGGAGGGGGTCGCCCGCCACGTGATCGCCGCCGCCCAGGGGGTCATCGAGCCGGTGCAGTCCCCCGGCTAGTGTCGGCGCACTAGTGTCGCCTCGCTCGAGCGGCCGGCACGGTCCTCGCCGGCACGGAACACTACGGCGATGAGCGATGGCCTGATCCTGCTGATCACCGGTGCGCTGCTCACCGGCGGTCTCGCCGTGTCGCTCCTGGCCGGGCAGCTGCGCGTGCCCGGTCTGGTGCTGGTACTCGGGCTGGGAATGGCGATCGGCTCCGACGGCCTTGGCTGGATCGCGTTCAACGACTATCGGATGGCACGCCGGATCGGGATCGTGGCGCTGTCGCTGATCCTGTTCGAGGGCGGGCTCGCGGCAGGGTGGTCCGACATCCGCCCGGTATTCGGATCGGCCGCCAGCCTGGCAGTCGTGGGTACGATCGCCACTGCGGTGATAGCCGGGCTCGCCGCGGCCGGGCTGTTCGACCTCACGCTGCTCGAGGGTCTGCTGCTCGGATCGATCCTGGCCTCGACCGACGGCGCGGCGATCTTCGCCGTCCTGCGCGGGTCCACGCTGCGCCGCCGCCTTGCTCGCACGCTCGAGGGAGAGGCCGGCTTCAACGACCCGGTCGCGGTCGTGCTCGTGCTCGGGTTCATGGAGTGGATCACGCACGAGCACTACGGAATCTTCGACCTGGCGCTGTTGTTCGTACGCGAGATCGGGATCGGCGCCGCGGTCGGGCTGCTCGTCGCGGCCGCGTCTGTCGTGATCCTGCAACGGGTGAAGCTGCCGTCGGCCGGTCTGTACCCGGTCGCGTCGCTGTCGTTTGCGGCGATCGCCTACGGGCTGGCCGACGTGCTGCACGGGTCCGGGTTCCTTGCGGTGTATCTCACCGGCCTGGCGATCGGCAGCTCGCCCTCGCCCGCGCAACGCACGATCGCTTCATTCCACGACGGCCTCGCGTGGGTGGCCCAGCTGGTGCTGTTCCTCGTGCTCGGCCTGCTGGTGTTTCCCGACCACCTGGGATCGGTCGCGGTCAACGGCACGCTGCTGGCGTTGATCGTCGCGCTCGTGGCACGCCCGGCGGCGGCGTTCCTGGCCACGGCGTTCCAGGGTTTCAGCATGCCCGAACGGACGGTGCTCGGCTGGGCCGGGCTGCGAGGGGCCGTCCCGGTGGTGCTCGCCACGTTCCCGGTGATCGAGCACGTCGCCCACAGCGTCCAGTTCTTCAACATCATCTTCTTCGCGGTGCTGGTGTCGACGATCATCCAGGGCACCACGTTCCAGCCGGTGGCGCGCTGGCTCGGCGTGACCACGACCGAGGCCGCGCTGCCGCTGCCGCTGATCGAGACAGGAGCGATCCGAAGACTCGGGGCCGAGGTGGTCGAGTTCGTCGTCGAACCCGACCACGCGGCCGCCGGTCATCGGGTCCGCGAGCTCGGCCTTCCCCGCGACGCGTTGCTGAACCTGATCATCCGCGGCGACCAGGCACTCCCGCCGCGCGGATCGACGCGGATCGAGCCCGGCGATCACCTGCACATCCTGGTCCGTCAGGAGGCGGCGGTCGACTTCGACGGACTGCTCCACCGGTGGCGGGAGGGCCCCGTCGGGCCGCCTCCACGACAGCGGCCCCCGCTGCGCGCGACGGCGCCGATCTTCAGCAGCCGGCCCTGGCGCGACGTGGACGGCGATCCATCGCGGCCCTCGACGGTCGGCAAGGTCGAGGTCGTCGACCAGCTGCGCACCCGCCGCGACCAGCCCGGGGCGTTGGTCGCGCTGGCCGACGGGCGCTATGCGTACACGGGCACGGTCACCGCCACTGGTTCGGCTGGTCAGCTGCAGGACGCGGCGCGTCGCCGGCTCCGTCTGGCCAAGACCGACGCCGAGCAGGCCTGGTGGCGCGAAGTGATCGGAGCGTTGGCGACGCCTTGAAAGCTTCGTGACCGCCGGGCATGATGGACGGATGCCGGTCTTCGGACGAGCTCCGGCAGGGGTAGCCGCCGGATTACTCGAGCGCGGGAACGAGCTCGCGATCCTCGAGTCACTCTTGTCGGAGGCGTCGGGCAGCCGCCCGCGCTCGGCAGTTTGGTCTCGACTCCTGAGCGGACTTCTGGACGGTTGTCGTCGCGAAGATGGGGGCGTCCACCCATACCCGCGGGCGCCTCCGAACGCCATCCTCAGTTTCAGATTGAACGTGGACGACATTGCAACGACGACGACGACCGCAACCGAATCAGCGGCCCGCCGAGGCGACGATGACGGCGGCGCGCTCGCCACCGTTGCGCCGATCCGGTTGCTGGTGGTCGACGACCACCCCGCCGTTAGGCGCGGCCTGTCAGAGCTGCTCGAGGATCAGCCCGACTTCCGGGTGATCGCCGCGGTCGGGACGGCCGAGGACGCGATGGCGGTGGCCGAGCGCGAGGTCGTTCGACGTGGCGGTCGTCGACTATCAGCTGCCGGGTCGCAACGGGCTGTGGGTGAGCCGCAAGCTCAAGCGGCTGGCGCACCCTCCGCGCGTGCTGATCTACTCGGCGTACTACGACGGGGTGCTGGCGGCGTCCGCGGTGGTCGCGGAGGCCGACGGCCTCGTGAGCAAGGGTGGGCTGGGGGCAGAGCTGTGCGAAGCGGTTCGCACGGTCGCAGGCGGACGGTCATCGTTCCCCGTGGTTCCGTGGCAGCTGGCCGAGACCATGCGTCGGCGCCTGGAGGACGAGGAACAGGCCATCTTCGGGATGACACTCGCTGGAATCGCGCCCGCGGAGATCGCCCAGACGCTCGGACTCTCACCGGCAGAGCTGGAGTCGCGCCTGTGGGAGATGCTGCGCAAGCTGGAGAATCTTGACCCCGAACCGAGGGCGCGGAACCGGGGGAGGGCCGGTCGCGTTCGCTGAGTCGGTCGATCGCGGCCGGCCGCCCTCCTGTCTCGCAGTCGCTTCAGCTGCGATCCTTGAGGTCCGGTGAGATGCTCGACGCTGTCAGATCACTGGAGACCTCGATGAACGTCGGATCGCTGCCGGCGCCGACGTCGCCGTCGCGCCAGAGCGACGGTGAGCCCCGCGAGTCCGGGACCCGCGGCGGCTACGTGCCGCTCGTGGTGCGGGTGGCGGGCGTCAACGCCCTGCTGCTGATCGCGGCGGTCGTGGTCACGATCCTGGTGCTCGAGCCGCGCCGGATCTCCTCGTTCGCCGCCAAAGAGGTCGCGGTGCTGATCGCGGCGCTGCTGCTGATGGCGCTGGTCGAACCTGCTCCTGCTGCGCCGGATCGTGGGTCCGCTGCAGGCGCTGACCGACCTCGCCCGGCGGGTCGACCTCGCCAACCCCGGGGAGCGGATGCCCGGAGCGCAGCCGACGTCCGAGGCCGGCGAGCTCGCGCTGACGTTCAACGAGATGCTCGACCGACTCGAGTCAGAACGCCGCGAGGCCACCGGCCGAGTGCTGGCCGGGCAGGAGGCCGAGCGCCTGCGAATCGCCCAGGAGCTCCACGACCAGGTGGGCCAGGAGCTGACGGCTGTGCTGCTGGTGTTATCGCGGCTGCAGAACCGGGTTCCGGAGAGCCTGCGCGACGACGTGGCCGAGATCCAAGAGGAGGTTCGAAGCAGCCTCGAGGATGTCCGCCGGATCGCGGTCGAGTTGCGGCCCGAGGCGCTCGACGATCTTGGGCTGATCAGCGCGCTGGCGGTGCTCGGGCAGCGCTTAGTCGAGCGCTCGGCGCTGGACGTCGTCGAGCGGATCGCGCCCGACGTGCCCGAGCTCAGCCCCGACACCGAGCTGGTCGTCTATCGCGTCGCCCAGGAGGCGCTGACCAACGTGGCCCGCCACTCGGGCGCAAACCGCGCCGAGGTCAACCTCATCTCGCACGACGGCCGGCTGGTGCTGACCGTCACCGATCGCGGCCGCGGACTGCCGCCCGGCTACACCCCCGGCGCCGGGATGCGCGGAATGCGCGAACGGGCGGCGCTGGTGGGGGCTACGCTGACGTCACGAGCAGCCCCGAGCGCGAGGGCTGCGAGGTCCGCCTCGACGTCCCGCTGGAGGAGCAGGAGCGCTAGCGATGAGCCCGACCCCCCTGAAGACTCGGATCCTGCTCGCCGACGACCACGCGGTCGTCCGTCGCGGGCTGCGGCTGGTGCTCGACGAAGCGCCCGACCTGGAGGTGATCGCCGAGGCCGGTGACGGCGCCGAAGCGGTCGAGCGCGCCGTCGTCGAGGACATCGACCTGGCGATCATCGACATCTCGATGCCGCGGATGACCGGGCTGCAGGCGGTGCGCGAGCTGCACCGACGGCGCCGGGGACTGCGCATTCTGATCCTGTCGATGCACCAGAACGAGCAGTACCTGTACGAGGCGCTCAAGGCCGGCGCGTCGGGCTACGTGCTCAAGACCGTCGCCGATCGCGACCTGGTCGAAGCCTGCCGCGCGGCGATGCGCGGCGAGCCGTTCCTCTACCCCGGGGCGATGACGCCGCTGATCGAGGAGTACCTGCACCGGGCGCGGACCGATCAGCCGCTGCGCGAGGAGCCGCTGACCGCGCGCGAGCAGGAGGTCGTCAAGCTGATCGCCGAGGGCTACAGCACCCGGAAGATCGCCGACGAGCTCGTGATCAGCGAGAAGACGGTGGACCGCCACCGCGCCAACATCCTCGAGAAGCTGGGGATGCACGACCGCGTCGAACTGACGCGATACGCGATCCGGCGCGGGCTAGTCGAGCCCTAGCGTCCGGCGCAGGAACTCGTGCTCGGCACCGAGCGCGGGCGAGGTGACGCTCATCGGCAGCGCCACGAAGCCGTGCGGCGCCTCGGGCCACACGCGCAGCTCGGTCGCGTGGCCGGCCGCGCGCCAGCGGGCCTCCATGAACAACGTGTCGTCCAGCAGCGGATCCTGAGTGCCGACGGTGAACACCGCCGGCGGCATCCCGTTCAGGTCGGCGAACAGGGGAGAGATGTCGGGATCACGCCGCTGCTCGGCGTCGCGCCCGGGCAGGAACTGGTCGAGGTACCAGGCGATGATCGGTGCCGACAGCACCAGGTTGCGTTTGCCCCACAGCCGCTGGCTCGGCGACATCGAGAGATCAAACGCGCCGTACTGGAACACCGCCGCGGCGAACGCTCCCGTGATCCCGTGACGATCGCGCAGCCGCAGCAGCGTGGCCGCTGCGAGATGGCCACCCGCCGAGTCGCCGCCGATCGCGAGCGGCCCGCCGACTCCGACCGCATCGCGGGCCTTGTCGCCGAGCAGCCACAGCGCGGCTGCCTCGCAGTCGTCAGGCCCGGCGGGATACGGGTCCTCGGGCGCCAGCCGGTAGCCCACGCTGACCACGGTCAGCCCGGTGTCATGGGCCAGGCGGTCGAGTCTCGGATCCTGCAGATCCTCGCCACCGACCACCCAGCCGCCGCCGTGGATATGCAGGAACGTGCCGGTCAAGTCGCGCGCGGGGGCGATCACCCGGAGCGCAATCGGGCCGCGCGGACCGTTGATCTCAAGCGTGCGCGCGTGCGGCACGAACACCGGCGCCGGGAAGATCCCCAGCCCCTCCCGCCGGATCCGCCGGCTCTCGGCTGGCGGAAGCTCGTTGACCGCCGGGATCGTCGCCAGCTGCCGTGTGAGCTCGGCGTTGAACGCGCGGGTCTCGTCCAGCAGCGAGGCCGGACCGGGTGCGCCCACTAGTGGGCTGGAGCCGCGAACGTCTTCTCGAGCTGTCGCTCGGGCGTGATCCGGACTACGTTCCAGGCCAATCCCAGCTTCTCCAGCGCTGAGATCAAGAGCCCTGACGGGTCGATCTCCCAGCGCTTGAGGCCGTGGAACGCCGAGCGGGGGAACGCGTGGTGGTTGTGGTGCCAGGACTCGCCGAGGGAGAGCAGCGAGAGCCAAGCTACGTTCGTCGACTGGTCCTCGATGTCGAACCGGCGACGGCCGAAGAAGTGGCAGATCGAGTTCACCGACCAGGTCACGTGATGGACCATGAAGATCCGCACGAGGCCGCCCCAGATGAACCCGAGCAGCGCGCCGCGAGCGCTGAAGCCGCCAAGCACGAACCCGGCCAGCGTCGGGATCAGCAGCGATGCGAGCACCAGCAGCGGGAAGCTGCGGCCGAGCCGGCGCATCTTCGGGTCTTCGTAGAGCTCTGACGCATACCGCTTCCAATCGGCCTGGCCCTGGGTCTCCAGCAGCCAGCCGGTGTGGGCGTGCCACAGACCCCGCAGCCCGCTGCCGTGGCCGACGTGGGGGCTGTGCGGGTCGCCCTCCTTGTCGGCGTGGGCGTGGTGCTTGCGGTGGTCGGCGACCCAGTCCATCACCGATCCCTGAACCGACAGGGATCCCATCACGGCGAACGTCCGCTCCAGCCACGGGTAGGTCTGAAATGCGCGGTGGGTGAGCAAGCGGTGAAAGCCGACGGTCACGCCGGCGGCCGTGATCAGGTACATCACGGCCATGATCGCCAGGGCGTTGATGTCGACCGCCCAGTTCCACAGGAGCACGATCGCGGCGATCACGCCCGCGAACGGGACGACCACGCCATACAGGTTCGCGATCCGCGTGGCCGTGGACATCTCGTGATGGTCGACGGGCAGCGGCGCCCGCTTCGGGGCGACTCGGGGCGTGCGTTCTTGTTCGGTTACCGGTGTCATCTGGGTTTCATCCTCTCACGGGCGCGGTCCGATTATGCGCCCGGCTATGGAGATACCCCCCGGCCGGGGGTCGGAAGCGATCAGACGCGGCCGTACGTAGCGCGCGGTCTACGCGCCACGCGATCTCCGGATCGCGGACTCACGTCGCGCTGCGCGACGTCCTCGGTATGGGCGCGCCGGCGCGCGCGATCGCCTCGGCGAGGCGGGCCATCACAAACAGCGGCTCGTCGCGGAGCTGACGCCAGGTGATCCGCAGCACCCGGTACCCGGACGAGACGACCACCTGGTCGCGGCGGCGGTCGCGCTCGAACGCGGCCCGGTGACCGTGGTACCTGTACCCGTCGACCTCGACCACCAGCCGATGCTGCGGCCACACGAAGTCGGCGAGGTAGCCGAACAGTCGCTGGTTGACCAGGGGGCGGGGGAGCCCTGCGGCGCGGGTCAGCCGCACCATCGCGCGCTCTGCGCGCGAACGCGTGTAGCCGGTCTCGAGCTCGGCGCGCAGCAGCGCCCGGATCGCCGCCGAGCCCTTCAGCGTCGGGGTTCGCTCGATCACGGCGTGAAGCTGGCGGTCGGTGACGAGCCGTTGTACGTGCGCCTCGGCGAGCGCGGCCTCGGCCTCGCGGGTGGTGACGATTCCCGCAAGGTCGCAGATCGTGCGCGCCGGCGAGGTCAGCCGCAGTCGGTCGCGGATGGCGGTGTCCTCGTGGTGCAGGGCGGCCGTGCGGTGGACGCACACGCCTTGGCGCGGGCCGGCGTTACGCCCGGGTACGGTCACGTGGACCGCTTCGTCGTCCGGGAGGATGTCCCAGATCCCGGCCGCGGTCGTGTGGCTGACAACTGCGTCCGCCCCGCACGCGAGCAGCGCCGCCCGCGCGCGAGCGCGTGGATCCAGCGGTGCCGGAGCGACCAGGAACACGCCCGGGTGCACGCGCTGCCAGCGGCCGGTTGACAGGCGGTGGGCGATCGCTCCGCGACCGAGCCCGATGGCGAGCAGCTGGTCGCGGGTGACCAGGTTGTCCTGGCTGCCCGCCAGGTCCGCAATCGCTCGCTCGCGGGCATGCATGGCTTGTCAAACCCGGCCCCGATGGCGGGCCGCGTCACACGATGCACGTGTTTCATGCATGGTCTGACGAGCCTCGGGGTGAGCGCCGGATTTGTCACAGGGTGCAGGTCGGGCGAGGGTCATCGAACGCCAGTATCGGCCCGCCCGCCCGCGCCCGGGCCAGATTTCACAGAGTTGGAACTAACTCAGGCGTCGCTGAGTCGGAGATGATGGGCGGGTGAGGATCGCGCTGACCCGCGACGCTGAGGAGTTCACCCGCTTGGCGGGCGCGATGCTCGAGCAGCGGATCGAGCGCAACCTGCTGGCGACCGTGCTGTCGAACGTCCTGCAGGGCGACTATTCGGACGCGCTGCCCCTGTTCGCCCGGGGGATCGACGAGGACGACCAGACCCGGTTCGCCGCGATGCGGACGCCGCCTTGGCCGATGCTGACCACCGAGCTCGAGCCCTCTGCGGCGCCGGACCTTATCTCCGCGTGGCTCGCGGTCGACCCGGAGCTGCCCGGCGTCGGCGGCGTCCCCACGACCTCGCGCGCGATCGCCGACGCCTGGAGCGCGGCGACCGGCGGCGCGACCAGGTGCCAGATGCGCGAGGCGATGCACGTGCTCGAGGAGGTCCAGGATCCGCCGCGGCCGGCAAGCGGCAGGCTCCGGCTGGCGCAACCCGCCGACCGCGGGGTGCTGATCGAGTGGATGCGCGAGTTCACCCTCGAGGCCGGACTGTCCGGGTCGAGCTCGCCCCGCGGATCGTCGAGGGCCGGATGGCGCGGGAGTCGTTGCTGGTCTGGGACCACCTCGGGCCGGTGTCGATGCTCGGGATCACGCAACCGGTAGCGCGCGTGGTCCGGATCGGCCCCGTGTACACGCCGCTCCAGTACCGCCGCAACGGCTATGCGGGCAGCGCCGTCGCCGCGGTCAGCCGCCGGGCGCTGGCCGGCGGCGCCAGCCGGTGCATGCTGTTCACCGACCTCGCCAACCCGACCTCGAACAAGATCTACGCCGAGGTCGGTTATCGCCGGATCGCCGACTGGGAGGAGTACGCGTTCGACCTCAGTTGAACGCGAGCACGGCGTGGCGGGCTAGCCAGCGGGATCGGGGGCATCGGCCTGTTTTTTCATCTTCGCCAGATACGCGCCGACCTGGTCGGCGATCTTCTGCCCGACGTCCCCGTCGGTGCGCATGTCGAAGTGCATGATGTCGCCGTACCAGGCGCCCCAGTTGAGCTTCAGCCCCTTGATCAGCGCTTCGTTGAGCTCGAGGAACCCGCCCTGTCTGATCATCTTCGCGTGGCCCGCGCGGGCGAGCTTGGCGGCGAAGTGCGCCACGTCCTTGTCGATCAGCTTGCGTGCCGCGGCGACGTCGAGCTTCTTCCACTTCCCGGTCGCGTGCTCGAGCTTGTCGGTCAGCTTCTGTTCGTTGGCCGGGTCGGCCAGCGAGAAGTACTCGACGATCACCGCGTTGACGTCGGACACCATCTTGTACTCGGCGTTGATGTCCTTGTACATGCCGAACTGGTAGGACACCTTCTCGCGCTTCTTGAGCTGGTCGCCTTTGACCAGCTGGCCCGCGCGCTCGAACACGTCCTGGGGCGGCGCGCCGCGCGACAGCAGGTACGGGTTATGCGTGTAGTTCATGTCGATCGCCAGGCCGAACATGTGCATCGACACGGCGGCCGTCGCGCTCACCTGGCGTGAGCCCTTGATGTCCTCGTTGACGTTCAGGTGCAGGTTGTCGCCGGCGACCTTGGGATCCTTGTTGGGCCCGCCGAACTTCTCGGCCAGCTCGGTCTCGACCGTCCGCAGGTGCTCGGCCAGATGCTCGTGGATCGGCGGGGAGATCGGCTGACCGAGGAACGTCATCCCCTTGACGAAGCGCGACCACCAGTCGTCGGGGTTCTTCACGCCGGCTTTCTCGAGGATCTCGTTGAGGAACTGCGATGGCACGCCATACGCCGAGCGCAGGTGACCCTGATCCTTCTTGATCACCTCGATCGTGTCGTCACTCAGCCCCCACTTGACGTACTTGAACGGCTTCTGTCCCGGGGCTGCGCCGCCACTCCCGGGATCGCTGGAGGAGGTCGGGGCGACGTCCTCGGTCTTGGCCTGCTGCTTCGGCGGCTGCGGCTCGCCCTTATGCTCGTCCTCAGCGGCCTGCTTGTGATGCACGTGTCCCGCGCCGCTGTTGGTCGTGGGCTTGTGCTGGCCCTTGGCCCGGCGCTTCTTCGCTTTCGGCGCCGGCGCGGGTTTGGGCTTGGGTTTGGTCGGGGTCGGTGGGGCGGAGGACCCCGAGGCGGGCGGCGACGTCGCGGCCGCCGGCGCGCCCGAATCCACCAGCGACTCCAGCGCGCTCTCGAAGTGGTTGTCCTTCGACAGAGCCGCCATGTGGTCTTCCTTGGCGTAGCTCGCCTGGTAGTTGCGCCACAGCAGGTCGATGAGCTCCGGTTTTCCGCCGGTGGCCGCGATCAGCTCGCGGTGGTGCTTGCCGAACCAGTCGAGGATCGCGCTACGCATCGAACGCACACGGTCGGCGTAGCCGCCGAAGCCACCGAATGCCACCAGCCGAAAGCCCTGGTCGCGCAGGAACGCAACCTGCGCCGCGGCGATCTCCTGCTCGCCGTGACCGTCGGCCCGCAACCGCTGCAGCTCGGCGAGGTCCTCGCTGAGGTGATCCTGGGCGAGGCTGCGCCACTTCTCGATGTCGAACGCATGAAAACTCTCGAACGCGAAGATCCCTCCGAACCGGTACTTGTGGAACGGGTGCTTGGACAGCGCCGAGATCGTGATCCCGCCGCCGCTGTGCGCCGATAGGTACACGCTCCCGGGTGGGTCGCCGGAAGCGCTGATCCCGAGCTTGCCCAGCGACTCGTCCACGAACTTGTCGTAGTTGTCGATCCCGAAGTCGACCGTGTAGCCGCCGCTGCCCTTGAGCGTCGCTCCCAGCGGCATCAGCACGACCACCCGAGAGTCGGGATGGTGCTTGGCGAACGACTCGAGCTGCTGGGGGATGCGGAAGTCCTTGATGTCCTCGGTGGCCGCCCCCCGGGCCCGCATCCCCGAGCTGCCCGTGTACCCGAACGCGTCGATCCCGTGGAGGTGGACCACCACCGTGACCGGGCCTCCCTGGCGCTTCATCGCATGCGGGACCAGCGCCACTGCCCGGCCTCGCTTCTTACCGGCCGGGCCGGCAGCGGCGGCGTAGCCATCCTTCGCCTGCGCTCCGGCGCCCCAGGACTTTGCGCCCTGATGGCCGCTCAGGCCCTCGAGCAGGACCCGGTCGATGCCGCCGACCCGCTGCGAGGCCGTCGTGGTGCCGTCGGCGTCGGTCCAGCCGCCCCCGAGGCTTGCGTCCTCCTTGATCTGTGTCGGGTCGTAGTCGCCGCCCGAGGAACCCGCGGGCAGTGGCCGCGGGCCCGTGTCGACTTCCTCGGGAACCTGCGTGTCGACCGGCTTTCGCAGCAGCCGGGTGGCGGCGCGGTTGCCGGCCATCCGGTTGAGCGCCACCACGGACGCTGCGCCGCCGGGACGGCTGCGCGCCCTTCGCTGCGAGACGGCCTTTCCCGGCGGCTGCTCGGCGAGTTCCCGGTCCCCAACGGTCACCCAGCTAGGGTAATGAACCTGCTAGCCGGCGGCGACCACTTTCGCCGCGGTTTCGATCAGGTTCACCGCTTCGTCGTGGGTGTGAATCGCTGGATCAGTCGCCGACCGTGACTTCGACGCGGTTGGCGTAGAACGCGACGTGGTCCTTGATCTCCGCGACCGCGTTGTAGGGCTGCTCGTAGGTCCAGATCACGTTGTCGAGCTCGCCGTCGGGCGTGGTCAGGGTGAAGTACGAGGCGTCGCCCTTGTACGGGCAGTAGGTCTCGTGGTCGGTCGGACGCAGCGCGGAGCGGTCGACGTCGTCGATCGGGACGTACTGGACCGGGGGATAGCTGGCTTCGCGCAACGTCAGCGCGTTGTCGCTGCGGGCTATGACCTGGTCGCCGGCCGCGATCGTGACCTGTCGGCCGGTGGGCTCGATCGTGATCGGATGATCCGGTCCGGGGGTCAATTGCTCCTTGGTCATCGACATGATGATCTCCTTGGCAGTGTCGGTTCTACCCCTGAGTCTAGGAGCGTCGCGCGGACTCTCCCGGAGCCACCAGGCCGGCCTCGTAGGCCAGCACCACCGCCTGCACCCGGTCGCGCAGGTCGAGCTTGGCCAGCACGCGCTTGACGTGGGTCTTGACGGTGGCCTGGCTGAGCACGAGGTCCTCGGCGATCTCTCCGTTGGACATGCCCCGGGCCACCAGGATCAGGATCTCCAGCTCGCGCGGGGTGAGCTCCTGCAGCGCGGCCGGGCGGACCCGGGGCGGAGCCGCCCGGGCGAACTGCTCGATCAGTCGCTTGGTGATCGTCGGGGCGATCAGCGCGTCACCGGCGGCCACGACGCGCACAGCGGCGATCAGCTGCTCGGGCAGCACGTCCTTGAGCAAGAAGCCGCTGGCCCCGGCGCGCAACGCGTCATACACGTACTCGTTGAGGTCGAACGTGGTCAGCATCAGGATCGCGACGGGATGCTCGTCATCGGCGTCGGCGAGGATCCGTCGGGCGGCCTCGAGCCCGTCGATGTCCGGCATCTGGATGTCCATCAGCACGACGTCGGGGTGACGTCGGCGAACGAGGTCGATCGCGTCCCGTCCGTCGCCGGCTTCGCCGACTACCCGGATGCCCGGCTGCTCCTCGAGGATCGCCCTGAAGCCGGCTCTGACCAGCGCCTGATCGTCGGCGATCAGAACCGCGACCGCGTCCTCGACTGCGTCGGAGCCTTCGGGCATGGGCGGACCGTATCCGCTGGCGCTCGCGCCGCGCATCACCCCGCGGGATCACCGCCGGATCATCCCGCGGGATGATGGCGGGCGGGTCGTGCGCCCGTAGCGTCAGGACGGGTGTACAGGCATCGAATCTCGGGTTACGATCGGCGCGTGAACGGGGGCCGGCGCTGGGCCGTGCTGGGAGTCGACGTACTGATCTGCGTCGTGTTGGTGGCGTTCGGGGTGAGCGTCGACTCGAGCTCGGATCTGGCCAACGGCACCAGCGTCGACACGCTGCTGCTCCCGATCGTGGTGCTGCCGATCCTCGCCCGCCGGCGGTGGCCGCTGGGAGCCGCGGTCGGACTGCTGGCCGGCGCCGTGATCAGCGGCATCCCGACGTTCGATCAGTTCCGGCTCGCGCTGGTGGCGCCGGCGGGGATGCTGATCGCGTTCTCGGTGGCGAGCCGGTGCGACCGGCGCCGCGCCCTGGTGGGGCTGGGATTCGTGCTGGCCTCGATGGTGTTCGTCGGCGCGACTGACCGGGTGCTGCAGGGGATCGGCGGGGTGGGGCAGATGGTCCTGTTCTCGTTCCCGCTGTGCCTGGTCGCCTGGGGCGCGGGCCGTGCCGCGTGGTCGCGCGACCGCCTCGCCGAGCAGCTGGCGGCGCAGACCGAGCTGCTCGAAAGCCAGCGCGAGCGTACGGCCGAGCTCGCCGTCGAGGTCGAGCGGACTCGCCTGGCGTCGGACCTGGACATGGCGGCGCGCGCACGCGTGCGCGAGATGATCGAGCTGGCTCAGCGTGGCGAGCTGTCGCTGACTGCCGACGCGGACCGGGCGCGGGCGGCATTTGCCCGGATCGAGCGCATGGGCCGCGAGTCGCTCAACGAGATGCGCGGACTGCTCGGCGTGCTGCGCAGCGACGAGCGTGGCTCCCGCGCGCCCCGCCCGACGCTGGCGGAGATCGATTCGCTGCTCGATGAAGCCCGGGCGGGCGGACGCGTCGTCGATCTCGAGCTGGAAGGAGATCGCCGGCCACTGCCGCCGGGCGTCGAGCTCGCGACGTACCGGGCGTTGCAGCACGGACTGGTGGCGGTCGGCAGCGCCCCCGGAGATCCAGCCACGGTCGCGCTCCGGTATCGGCGCAACGCGCTCGAGCTCGAGATCAGCGGCACCCCCGGCACGCACGCCTGGGCCGATGCCGCGGTGGCGGCGGCGCGAGAGCGGATCGTCGCCCAGGGCGGCAGCTTCACCACCGACAGCCCCGCGGGTCGGCGGGTGTTGCGGGCAACCCTCCCGGTCGCGGTGGCCTATGCGTGAGCGCGCCCGGCGTGTGTGGCGCTACCTGAAACAGCCGCGCTCGGACCCTGCGATCGCGGGCGTGCTCGCGGTGATGTGCCTGACCGAGCTGCTGATCACCTCCGACGGCACAGGGCTCGGACTCAGCGCGGTCGAAGTGCTGCTGTTCTGCGCGCCGTTGCTGGTGCTGCGCACTCACCCGGTAGCCGGCACCGGTGTGACCGTGGTGCTGTTACTGGTGGTGCGTCGCGTCGACGGATTTCCGACTTTCTCGGGCGACCTGGTCGTCTGCGCGTTGGCGTACTCCTGCGGCGCCCACGCGTCGCTGCGTGACGGTGGGGTCGCGGTCGCAGCGCTGATCGTGGCGATGCAGGTCGGGATGGGATTCTCGGAGTTCCCGAACATCGAGATCGCGTTTGCGACCGTCGGACCGTTCTGGGTCGGCTACCAGGTCCGCCAGCGCACGACGGTGGTCACCCGGCTGGCCGAGCGCACGCGCGAGCTTCACGACGAGCACGACGCATTCGCCCAGCTCTCGGTGCGCCGTGAGCGGGCGCGAATCGCCCGTGAGCTCCACGACATCGTGGCCCACCATCTCGCCGTGATCGTCGTCCAGGCCGGAGCGGGCCGCGTAGCGGGCTCACCGGGAAGCGAACGCACGGCGCAACGGTTTGCCGCCATCCGCCAGTCCGGCGACCAGGCGCTGGACGAGATGGCTCGGCTGGTCGACATCCTCCACGCCGGGGACACGCTCACGGACGCCCTCAGCGATCGCTGGGACGCATTGGTGGCCGAGGCTCGAGCCGCAGGGCTCGACGTCCAGATCACGCCGGCCGCGCCCGAGCTCGTGCTCCCACCCGAAGTCGTCGACACGACCTACCGGATCGTTCGCGAGGGGCTGACCAACGCGATCAAGCACGCTCGCCGCGCACGGGTCAGCGTGCGCCTCGTCATCGGCGACGCGGACGTCGAGATCGAGGTGTCAGACGACGGTGGGACCGGTGCCTCGGCGCTGGCTCAGACCGGCGCCGGACTCGGCCTGGTCGGCGTTCGCGAGCGTGTGCAATCCGCCGGCGGCACGCTCGAGGCCGGCCCGCGACAGGGGCGCGGCTGGTGTCTCTCAGCGCGGCTGCCGCTGACCGTGGCCGCCACCCCCGCCTGAGGTAGGACGGGCGGTCGTCTACCTCCGGGGTGTGACTCACAGTTCGCCTCTCAGGATGATGATCAGGAGCCGCGCCGACGGTTGACTGAGTGTCATGTTCAACCAACCAAAGGAGTCGGCAGTGAACATCCACAAGCGAGCTCTGGCGGCGATGGCGGTGGCGGCAATCGGGGTGGGGGCGGCGATTCCGGCGATCACCGCCGCTCATAAATCGGGCCCGAGGAGTCAGACGCTGCGTCTCTTCGACAGGCCGGTGAACATCTCGCTGACAACGGCCAGCGGGAAGGTGATCAGTCACCCGCCATATCCCCAGGCTCAAGCCGGAGACGTGCTGAACGTGTACTCGCTCGACTACGTCGGCAACCACTCGCACCACGCGCGCATGTGGACGATCAGTACGCACCTCACCTGCACGTTTCACCAGGGTCCTCCGGCCTGTATCAGCAACGTCGCGGTTGGAGGCTCGCTGCTCGTGTTCGACGGCAACAAGCTCGTCGGCGCCACCGGCGACTACCAGGGCGCGACCGGCCGGGTTCTGAGTAACAAGGAGATCCCCGGCGGCAACGACTCGGATCTCGTCGTCCGGATCACCCGACGCTGAGCGGGACCGGCGCCGCGCCGGCAGTTGTTTGCCGGCGCGGCGATAGGTCCGTGGCGGGGCGGGTAGCTACGTTGGGACAGACGGCGGGGCCGCCGCCCAGACGTCGTCGTACTCAACATGGCATCTGTCACCGACCTGATCAGCATCGTCGATGCGGACCCGGATCTCGCCGACCTGCTCGATGGCGAGGAACTGGCCCGTGCTCGCCGGGAGGCCCTCACGCGCGAGCGCCGGCTGGCGCCCGGCGACTGGGACTCCGCTGGGGCGATCGAGCCCGATACGCACCATCGCGGGTTTCTGATCATCGACGGGTTGATCTCTCGCGACGTGACCGTGATGGGCCGCGACTGCGTGGAACTCCTCGGCGCCGGTGACGTGCTGCGACCGTGGCGCTGGGATACCGAGGGCTCGCATGTCCAGGCCGAGGTCGGGTGGATGGTGCTCGAGCCCACGCGACTGGCGGTGCTCGACCATGGACTCGTCACCCGAATGAGTCCCTGGCCGCAGCTCGGCCTGGAGCTGTTCGCTCGGGGGACACGTCGCGCCCACTACCTGGCGGTTGCCCTCGCGATCGCTCATCACCAGCGAGTCGACGACCGGCTGATGCTGACGCTGTGGCACCTCGCCGAGCGTTGGGGACGTGTCGCCCCCGACGGGATTGCGGTGCCGCTGCCGCTGTCACACCAGCGGCTCGCGAACCTGATCGGCGCCCACCGCCCGTCGGTGACCACCGCGATGGGCGAGCTGGTCAAGTCGGGTGCGGTCAGCCGGCGGGACGACCGCACCTGGGTACTGCGTGGAAGTCCCCCTGAGGTGATCCGGCATCACCGGCTCGCGGGCGCCGTGACGTAGACGTTGCCCGGCCGGATCCGGTGCCCGGGTATGATCGATCGGCCTTGCCCGACCGCCTGTACTTCACCGATTCCGACGAGGCCAACGAGCTGATCGCCACCGACCCGATGGCGCTGCTGATCGGCTTCGCGCTCGACCAGCAGGTGCCGGTGCAGAAGGCGTTCTACGGCCCGCTGGCACTCCGCGAGCGACTCGGGACGCTCGACGCCGCTGCGATCGCAGCGGCCGATCTGGACCCGATCTTCCGCGAGCGCCCGGCGATCCATCGGTTTCCCGGATCGATGGCGGGACGGGTCCACGACCTCGCGGTGTACATCCGCGACCAGTACGGCGGCGATGCCGAGCGCGTGTGGACCGACGCTGACGACGGCGACGAGCTGCGCGCCAACCTCGGAGCGCTGCCGGGGTTCGGCGAGATGAAGATCAAGGCGCTGGGAGCGGTGTTGGCCAAGCGCTTCGGGGTGGCGGCCGCCGCTGAACTCGTTCCGTGGCACCCGACGCTGGGCGACGTCGATTCGCCCCAGGCGCTCGCCGACTACCAGGCCACCAAGCGGGTCCACAAGGCCGAGTGGAACCGCAAGGCTCCCGCGGCCTGAGCGCGCGCCCGGATCAGCCGATCAAATCGCGGGTCGCAGCGTGGCGACATCCGTGCGAACCTCCTAACGGATCTCGTCGCGCCCGAGTCGACCTGCCACGATCCGGCCATGAGCTTGGAGAACGGAAACGTCCGCTGGCTCGCCCTCGACGGCGCCGCCAACGCGCGGGTCGTCGTGCCCGGGGCGCTGCTGCGCTCCGACAACCTTCAGTCTCTGACGCCGAGCGACGTGCGCCTGCTCGTCGAGCGGGAGGCGCTAGAGGTCGTGCTCGACCTGCGGACGGATCTCGAAGTGCAGCTCGAGGGCCCCGGGCCGCTCACCCATCACCCCGGCGTCCGCATCGAGCATCGATCGCTGTATCCGCGCTCGGGCGGCAACACGGATCTCGACGCCGACACCGTCAAGCTGTGGCCGCCCACCGGCTCCGGCGCCTGGCCGGATGAACCGCAGGTGGTGCAGGCATATCTCAGCTATACGACCGCCCGTCCGGAGTCGATCATCGCGTCGATCCGAACGATTGCGAACGCCCGCGGCGCGGTGCTGGTCCACTGCGCAGCGGGCAAGGACCGCACCGGCGTGGTGGTGGCGCTCGCGCTGGACGCCGCCGGAGTGGACCGCGACACGATCGTCAGCGACTATCTCGCCACCGGCCAGCGCATCGACGCGATCATGGACCGACTGTTGAGCTCCCCGACGTACCGGCCAGAGCTGGAGGGCCACGACCCCCGGGCACATGCACCCGTCCCGGGCGCGATGGAGCGCGTGCTCGAGCTCCTCGACGAAGGCTTCGGCGGGTCCGCGGCGTGGCTCTTGGGCCAGGGCCTGAGCGACGCTGACCTCGAGCGGCTTCGCCGCAGATTGGCGGCGCCGACCGTGCCGTCATGAGCCCGGATCGCGCGGACGCGCCGACTGGTCAGGCGCCGGGACTGACCGGAGCCGTCGTCGTGCTGTCGCTGGTCGTCGGGGTTGTGCTGGGCGACTCGGGCGTGGTGACGCTGGCGTTGCCGGAGATCCTGCGGGACTTCGGCGCGGGCGTCGGAGGGGTCGCCTGGGTACTGATCGCGTTCAACCTGGTGCTCGCCCTGGCGGCGGTGCCGGCGGCCCGGGTGTGCGTCCGCGGCGATCCGGCCGTGGCCACGGTCGGGGGCATGATCGTGTTCGCGGCCGCGACGACAGTTTGCGCGGTGGCCCCGTCGCTGGGCGTGCTGATCGCGGCGCGCGCGATCCAGGCGGCAGGCGGCGCGCTGGTGATCGTGGGGGGCCTCGAGCTCCTCGTCACCGCGTCCGGGTCCGAGCGCGTGGGTGCGCGGAGGTGGGCGGCGGCCGGGGTCGGCGGAGCAGCGCTCGGTCCGGTCGCCGGCGGGCTGCTGACATCGGCGTTCTCCTGGCGGGCGATCTTCGTGGTGCAGATCCCGGTGGTGCTGGTGGCGCTGCCCGCGGCGTTGGCGCTGCGCGATCGGGCGCTGCGGCACCGGGCCGACCTGGACGTGTCGCCGGATCGCCCGCATCTGCTGGCGAATCTGGCATTGGCGTTGCTATCGGCGGCGCTAACCGCGGCGCTGTTCCTGCTGGTGCTGCTGATCGTTGACGGCTGGCGGTACTCGCCTGCGGTGGCGGCGCTCACGGTCACGGCGGTGCCGGTGGCAGCGCTGGTGGCCGGGCCGCTGTTCCGGGGACTGCGCAACGGGACGCGCTCGGAAGCGGTCGCGGGGTCGGTGCTGATCGCCGGCGGCCTCATCGGCCTGGCGCTCCTGCCCAGCGCGAGGCTGGCCTGGACGCTCGCGCCGCAGGTGCTGGTCGGCTTCGGTCTGGGACTCTCGGTGGATTCGCTGACCGTGGCCGCGCTGCGCGACCGGGTCCCGCGTGCGCTCCACGGTGGCTGGACGATCTCCGCCCGGCACGCCGGCGTGGTCGTCGGCCTGGCGATTCTGACGCCGATCTTCACTGCCGACCTGCGGCATGCCGAGACGCCGGCGAAGGAGGCGATTGCAAGCCTCGTGCTAGACGCGCAGCTTCCCGCCTCGGCCAAGCTCGACCTCGCCGGTCGGCTGGGCGACCGCCTGAACGCCGAGAGCGGCCGCATCCCCGACCTTCGGCCGGCCTTCACCGGATTGCGGCTGCCGGCGCCGCAGGCGGCCACCGCCCAGGCGCTCGAGGTCGCGCTCGACGATCAGCTCAAGCGCGCCGCAACCCGCGCGTTCCGCACAGCGTTTCTCGTCGCCGCCGGCTTGGCGCTGCTGGCGCTGGTGCCCGCGCTTGCCCTGACCGACCGGCGGCGCTCATGAAGAAGGTTGCGCTGCCCGCCATCGCCGTGGCGCTTGTGGGGCTGGTGCTCGGCGTCCAGGTCGCGGCGGGCGGTGGCGATTACGTGCCGCGACGGCCCGCCAACCCGTGCGTCTCGCGTCCGGTCCCGGCGATCCAGGCGCAGCTCGAACCGCTCGCGGAAGAGGTCGTGCTACTCGGGCTCGACAGCGCCGCGTGTCAGCTCGGGATCTCCCGCGAGCGCCTCGTGCTCGCGCTCGCCGGCAGCGGCTCGCTCGACCCCCGCGCGCCCGCCGCGCTCAAGGCCGGCCTGGGCGACGCGGTCGACCGCCTGGACCGGGAGGGCCGCCTGCCCAAGGTGTCCCAGCTGCTGCCCCAGGCGCTCGACCAGTCAAGTCTGCCCGGGATCGCTAAGACGCTGATCGAGGCGATCCCGGCCGGGGTCGTTGACAAGGCGCTCCCAACCGCGCCGCTCCTGCACCGGACGATCGACGAACTCGACGTCGCGCAGCTGCTGCATCAGCTCAACAACCCGAGCCAGCTCAACTCGGCGGTCCAAGCCGCGATCCTCCACGCCGCCGAGCAACAGATCCTCGATCGTCTCAAGCCCTAGCGGCAGCCGAGGGACGTGAAACGTCCGTATACGGGACGTTTCACGTCCCGCCTCCGGGCGGCGCTCACCGAGCCAACGATTTCCAACCGGGCGACGGCCACACCTCGTAGACGGGTTAAGCACCCCTACGAGGAGGAGGTCCTCGATGTTGAAAAGCCCGTCCGTCCGCCGCCTGATCGGCCTGATCGCCGCCGCGGTCGCGATCGCGGTGATGGCACCAGCCGTCGCCGGCGCTCACGTGCGCACCTACGGCGCCACCACCCTGCAGCTCGACCCCGGCGCCGCGGCCGCGCTCACCTCGCTCGGCGTCACTCCGGGCGTGATCGCTCCCGCGAGCGCCACCAGCGCGGGACTCAGCTTCCCGATCACCGACTCGCCGCTGCGCGCGCTGCACACCGGAACGATCACCCACTCCGGCGGGATCTCGCTTACCGCGGGCTCCACCCAGGTCGACCTGACCGACTTCTGGATCAACCTGATTGGGCGCCCGAACCTCAGCGCTGAGGTCGGCGGCGCCCGCGTCAGAATTCTCAGCCTCGACCTGTCCCGCGCCCGGGCGCACGTCAGCCGCGGAGTGCTGACGCTCGGTCCGGTGACCGCCAGGCTCACCCAGACGGCGGCGGACGCGCTGAACTCTGCGTTCGGCGTCACCGCTTTCACCAAGGGCCTGGTGCTGGGAACCGCAACCGTCAACTACCGACTGTTCGGTGGGCTTTCCTGGTAGCTAAGGTTGCGGATCACATCCGCGGCTGAGGGGGGTACATGGCTGACTTTGCTACGACGATCGCCACCGCCTACGCGTCGGAGGGACCGGCGCTGGATCTCGGGCGCGGCGTGCACGATGGAACGGTGGCGAAGGAAGCCGTGGTCAAGCTCCCGCTGCGGATGGTCAACCGCCATGGGCTGATCGCGGGCGCGACCGGCACCGGCAAGACCAAGACGTTGCAGGGCATCGCCGAGCAGCTGTCGGCCGCCGGCGTGCCGGTGTTCGTGTCCGACGTCAAGGGCGACTTGTCCGGGCTGGTCGCGGCCGGCGAGGCCGGGAGCGCCGCCGAGAAGCGAGCCGGCGAGCTCGGAGTCCCGTTCGCGCCGACCGGGTTCCCGGTCGAGTTCCTGTCACTCGGCGGGATCGGCCCGGGAATCCCGGTCCGCGCGACCGTGTCGGACTTCGGCCCACAGCTGCTCGCGAAGGTGCTCGGCGCCAACGAGACCCAGGAGCAGTCGCTGTCGCTGGTGTTCCACTACGCCGATGAGAAGGGGCTGCCGCTGCTCGACCTGTCCGACCTGCGGGCGCTGCTCGCGTTCCTGGACTCCGACGATGGCAAGCCCGAGCTCGCCGGCATCGGCGGGCTGTCGTCGGCCACCGTGGGCGTGCTGCTGCGTTCGCTCGTCGGACTCGAGGACGGCGGCGGCAACGAGTTCTTCGGCGAGCCGATGCTCGACGTCAAGGACCTGATGCGCACCGCCGACGACGGCCGTGGCGTGATCTCCTGCCTGGAGCTCCCGGCGGTCCAGGACAAGCCGAAGCTGTTCTCGACCGCGCTGATGTGGCTCCTGGCCCAGCTGTTCGAGGAGCTGCCCGAGGCCGGCGACCTCGACAAGCCGAAGCTGGCGTTCTTCTTCGACGAAGCCCACCTGCTGTTTGACGAGGCCACCAAGGCGTTCCTGGACTCGGTGGCCCAGACGGTCAGGCTGATCCGCTCCAAGGGCGTCGGGGTGTACTTCGTCACCCAGACGCCGAAGGACGTACCCGGCGAGATCCTCGGTCAGCTCGGCAACCGCGTCCAGCACGCGCTGAGGGCCTTCACGCCAGAGGACTCCAAGGCGCTCAAGGCGACCGTCTCGACGTTCCCGAAGTCCGAGTTCTACGACCTCGAGACCCTGCTGACGGGGATGGGGATCGGCGAAGCGGCGGTCACGATCCTGTCCGAGAGCGGCGTGCCGACACCGGTGGTGGACACGAAGATCTCGCCGCCGCTGTCGAGGATGGGCCCCGCCGACAACGTCGAGGCGGCGGGCAAGGCCTCGCCGCTGTGGGCCAAGTACGGCGAACGCGTCGACAACCAGAGCGCCCGCGAGATGCTGGCGGCTCGGATGCAACCGCCAGCCGCTGCCCAGGCGCAGGCCGCCAGCGACGACGCGGCCGCTGAGGCAGCCGCGCCCAAGCCGAAGGCCGACCACAAGCAGGCGGCCGAGGCGGCCGGCGGCGGCGTCGCCGCGGTCACGGCGTTCCTGCAGTCAAAACAGGGCAAGCAGCTGTCCAACCAGGTCGTGCGCGGCGTGTTCGGGCTGCTGAAGAAGAAGATCTGACCCGGGCCGGCCAACGCCTGCCGGCCGCGCCGCTTCAGCCAAGCCCGTGCGATCGCGACCGCCGCCTCGATCGCGTGCGCTTCATGCGCGCGCAGCGGCAGCTCGCGCACCCGGCGCGCGTCGGTGAGCCACGGGTCGACCACCTCGGTGCGGACTCCCGACAGGCGCTCGACGACGGCAAGCCCGCAGTAGGGCAGATACGCGCTCGAATATCCGCCCTCGTGGCACAGCACCAGCCGCCCGTGGCACAGCGACCCGGCGGCCGAGAGCATCCGCTCGGTGATCAGCCCGAAGCATTCGCTGGTCAAGTTCATCCGGCCGAGCGGGTCGTTCATGCTCGCGTCAAATCCACATCCGACGAGCACGAACGACGGGTTGAATCGCTCCAGTGCCGGGATCACCACCCGGTCGAGCGCGACCAGGTAGGCAGCCCGGCCCGAGCCCGCGGGCAGCGGCACGTTGACGGTCGCGCCGGCGCCGTCGCCGTCGCCGGTGTGCTCGAGCAGCCCGCTGCGCGGCGGGAACAGGTCCTCCTGGTGCAGCGAGATCGTCAGCACCGTCGGATCGGTCCAGAAGCTGTCCTGGGTGCCGTTGCCGTGGTGGACATCCCAGTCGACGATCGCCACCCGGTCGAGTCCGCGTACGCGCCGCAGGTGCGAGGCGGCCAGCGCCGCATTGGAGAACACGCAGTAGCCGCAGCCGCCGGCCGGCCCGGCGTGGTGGCCCGGCGGGCGTACCAGTGCGTACGCGTTGTCGACGGTGCCGTCGATGACCGCGTCGACGGCCTCGATGCAGCCGCCAGCGGCCAGCGCCGCGATCTCGTAGGTGCCGCGTCCGAACGGCGTGGATCGGCCCGCGTCGCCGCCGGACCCGGCGCTGGCGGCGCGGATCGCCTCGACGTACTCGCGGTCGTGAAGCCACAGCAGCTCCGGTTCGGTCGCCGGTCTCGGCGCGATCGACACCAGCTGCCCCAGCAGGCCGCTGGCGTCGAGGAGGTTGCGCATCCGCCGCTTGATCACACCGCTCTCGAGGCTGGGCTCGGGTTCGAACATCGCCTCGGGCCCGACGGTGTCCATCATCCCGCGCGCGTCGTGCCACGCGTAGCGCTCGTCCCACACCCAGCCGGTTGTGCTCGCCATGTTCCTCCTCGGTCGTGGCCGCGCAATCTATGTCACGATCGCCCACGCTCGATGCCATGACCCCCGAGACCTACACATTCCAGGACGACGGCGGAATCCCCAACTCCCCGCTCGCGGTGCTGATCTATCACGACATCGACGCCGCCACCGACGCCTCAACGTGCGAGCGGTTGTTCGCCCACAATGGCTGGCGGGGGTCCTGGCGCAACGGGATCTACTCGTTCCACCACTTCCATTCGACCTCGCACGAGGTGCTCGGGATCGTGCGCGGCTCGGCGTCGGTCATGCTCGGCGGCCCGGGCGGACGAACGTTCGACGTGCGTCGGGGCGACGTGCTCGTGTTACCGGCCGGCACCGGCCACTTCAACAACGGGTCCAGCGACGACCTGCTGGTGATCGGCGCCTACCCGGACGGGATGTCGTGGGACCTGCGGCGCGGCGACCCCGGCGAGCACGACGAGGTCGTGGCCAACATCCGCGCGGTACCGCTGCCCTCGACAGATCCGGTCGGCGGCCCCGACGGCGAGCTGGTGGGTCTATGGCGAGCCGCGAGCCGCTGACGGTCGTCGACGCCCATCATCACCTGATCGATCAGGGAGCAACCCCTACCCGTGGATCCGGCGGCGCGTACCGGCGCTCGAGGCGCTGCTGGTCAACTACTACGACATCGCTCACGACCAGGACGTCGACGACTATCTGACGCAAGTGGGCGACTCCCGTCTGATCGCATCGATCGCGTGCGAGTTTGGCGCCGACGATCCCGTCGCCGAGGCGCAATCGGTGCAGGCCGAGTCCTACCGGACCGGATTCCCGCACGCATTCATCGGGGCCGTCGACCTGGCGTCACCGTCACTCGGCCAGGTGCTGGCGAGCTACCGCGAGCTCCCGGTAGTGCGCGCGGTCCGGCAGCCCCTGTACTGGGCCGATGATCCGCTGTTGCGGCTCGGTCCGCGCCCCGACCTGCTCGTCGACCCTGGCTGGCTGCGAGGGTTCGAGCGCGTTGCCGAGGAGGGCCTGGTCTGGGACCTGCTGGTGTACGACGAGCAGTTGCCCTCGGCCCACGAGCTGATCCGCGCGTTCCCCGAAACGCGGTTCGTGCTCGAGGCCACCGGCTGGCCGCTGGACCTGAGCCCGGACGGCTTTCGGCGCTGGCAGGAGCGGATCGGGGCGGTCAGCGAGTTCGACAACGTCACGCTCAAGCTCCAGGGCCTGGCGCTGCTGTTCGGACCATCCGCCGACGACCACGGACCGTGGGTTCGGGCGGCGGTCGAGATCTTCGGCGCGGAGCGCTGCATGTTCGCCTCGCACTTCCCGGTCGACGCCCTGCTGTGTCGCTTCGATCGGCTGGTCGACGGATTGCTCGGCGCGCTCGACGGGCTCGACGCGCAGGCGCTGACTGCGTTCTTCGGGGGCTGCGCCACCCGTGAATATGGCCTAGCGGATCGTCCAGCGAGACGCTAGTCCACCGCGGTCAGCCGGATCCGCGGTCGGGCGTTGTTCACGTAGCCCTTCGGGTTCCACAGCCCCGCCTCGCTCTCGGGCTGAGTCGCAGCCGACGAGTCCCACGCGCGGACGACGATCTCGTGGTCGCCGGGCGCCAGGTCGAGCGTGATCCGCCAATGGCGCCACGCCCACGGGCCCAGATCGTCGAGCAGCTCGGCGTGGGCCCAGCTCGCCGCTCCGTCGACCGACACGTCGACGCGGGCGACGTACCGCTCCCCCCGGCGAACGCGTACCCGCGCACCTCGACCGGCCCGGCGGGGACGCTTGCGCCATCGGCGGGGGACAGCACATCGGAGTTCAGCGCCACGATTCCCAGCGGCATCCCGGCGCCCGGTCCGGGCCGCTCCTCCTCGGCCAGCAGCCGGTAGACGACGTGCTGGTAGTAGCCGTCCCAAGGTTGCGAGCGCAGTTCGATCCCCTGCAGCCATTTGACGCTGCGGGCGCCGATGTAACCGGGCACGACCACGCGCAGCGGCGCACCGTGAACCGGCGGCAGCGGCTCGCCGTTCATCGTCCAAGCCAGCAACACCTCGGGGCGAAACGCCTTCTGGATCGGAATCGAGCCGCCGAAGCGCTGGGACGGTTGGGCCTCCTCGCACATGTCGGCGCCATCGAACGCGACGTGAGCGGCGTGCGGCAGCGGCCCAGCCAACGCCAGCACGTCGGCCAGCGCGACTCCGGCCCACCGCGCGGTGCCGGTGGCGCCCGGACCCCACGGGGCCTCGCCGGGAATCTCACGGATCACCATCAGCCCCGCGCGGCGGTTGCCCGCGCATTGCAGCGTGGCGGTCACCTCGCGCTCGGCGAACACCTCGCGCATCGCCTCCAGCGAGAGCTCGAGCTCTCGCTGCACCGCTCCGAACACCCGCAGCCGCCAGGTCAGCGGATCGATCGTGGGCACCGGCGCGTGCCCGCGGACGTAGAACGCATCGGTCGCCGTGACCGGGCCCTCCGCCAGCGCGGCCGGCCCGGTCTCGGCGTTGAACGGCTCCTGCTCATGGATGAGCAGGTCCCCTCGTTTGCCGTAGCGGCTCAGAACGTCTTGTACTTACCGTTGCCGATGACGAACCCCCGATTGGCCCCGTTGAGGCACAGCACCGTCGACGCCCCCACGTGGCAGGTGACGCCGAGCTGGTTCCACAGCCGGCCACGACCCAGCCGGGCCGAAGAGCCATGGACGAACGAGTTCTGGCTGAGCTTCAGCGTCTGAGGTCCGCCGAGCAGTCTGAGCTGAACGAACCCGGAGTCACCGATCCCGCCGTGCTTCGGCGCGGGGATCCCGCCCGCCGCGCACAGGATCCACTTCGGCTTCTGGTTGGGGTTGTGGATCTCGATTCCGCACATGACCCGGCCGTTGAGCGCGCGGAACATGGTCGTCTTTGAGATCGGCGCGGCCGACGCGACCGGGACAACTGCGAGCCCCCCGATCAGCAGGATTGAACCGGCCAGCGCAGCCAAGCGTTTCATGCGATGCCCTCCTCGGTAGACGGTGGCGCTGCGGTTGAACGACTCAGTGTGCACTAACGGGCGGCGTCCGGCCAGCGACCGGTGTCGCGGCTTACCCGCCGACGTTTATCGCTGGTGATCGGGTGGTGACCTGCCCGGCGCAGACTCCTCGCTGCTTCGCACCGTCCACCGAAGGAGAGAGAGATGCAAACTTTGTTAGAGGCTCATACCGGCCGGCGTCTGACGAGCCTGCTCGCCGGCGTGGCGATCGCCCTCGCGATCACGACCGTTCTGCTCACCCGGGTCGCGTCGGCGGCGGTGCCTGACGCGTTCAGCGCGACCGCGGGCACGCAGTTCTCGGGCACCGTCGGTGGCTTCGGGGTCGACGGCGACAAGAACGTCCATGGCGCCTGCATCTACCCGCCCGTTTCCGGTGTCACGATCGCATGGGGAGACGGCAGCTCGAGCACCGGCACGACCCATCGGGAAGCTTCCACGGGTGGGGACCCGGGAAACCCGGTGGCGTGCGCGGTCGAGCAGTTCTCGGTGGCCGGAACCCACACCTACCACGAGCCCGGGACCTATCACGTCACGATCTCCTTCAACGACGAACTCGCCGAGCAGGTGAGCTCGACGGCGACGGTCACCGACCCGCCGCTGTTCCCGGGATCGGTGTCGTTCGCGCCCGTCCCGCACCAGACGGTGCCGTTCTCGGGCCGGGTCGCCACCTTCAGCGACGGCAACCCATTCGCCGTCCCCAGCGATTTCAGGGCCACGATCAGCTGGGGGGATGGCTCTCCTACCAGCACGGGGACCGTGGCCGCGGTCGGCGGCGGATTCCAGGTCACGGGCTCACACACGTATACGCAGAGCGGCTCGGTGCCGGTGTCGGTGAGCGTCTCGGACACCCACGGCGCCGCCACCACCGTCAGCGGTTCGGTGAGCCTCGGCGACGCGCCGCCGGCAAACGGCGCGGCCACGTCGTTCACCGCGGTCGAGGGACGGTCGTTCTCAGGGTCGCTGGGGAGCTTCACCGACCTGACCTCGACGGCGGGCGCGAGCAGTTTCTCGGTCACCGTCAACTGGGGTGACGGCACCAGCAGCAGCGGCACCGTCGGCGCCGCAACCGCGGGACTGTTCCCCGTGTCCGGTGCCCATACCTACCACCGCTACGGCACCTACCCGGTCCGGATCACGGTCAGCAACTCCGCCGGCTCGGTCAGTATGAGCAGCTCGGCGGCAGTGCAGGACGCGGCACTCAGCGGAGCGCCGGTTGCGATCACAGCGCTGCAAGACGTCACGTTCGCGGGCGCGGTCGGCACGCTTACCGACGCCAACCCGTTCGCCACCGCAGCCGGCTATAGCGCGACGATCGACTGGGGCGACGGCCACACGAGTTCGGGGATCGTGAACGCAATTGCAAGCGGGTTCCAGGTCGAGGGCTCGCACGCGTTCTCCCAAATCGAGACCGGCATCGTGACGGTCACGATCGGAGATGGCGGCGGCTCGACGGCGACGATCCACAGCCGCGTACAGGTGGGCGCTCCGCCGGCCCCGACCACCCGGATCGTGCTGTCGCCGGCCGCTCCGACGGGCGCCAACGGGTGGTACCGCGGCCCCGTGCGCGTGAGCGCGGTGCCCGACGGGCTCGGCGTGCCCGTTACCCACACGCGCTGTGCGCTGGATCCCGCCAGCACTCCGCCGTCCTTCGGTGGGCTGCCCGCGGCCTGCCCGTTCGCGGGCGCCGGCGCGACCATCGACGCAGACGGCAAGCACTCCGTGTTCGCCGCCAGCCAGAACGCCGCCGGCGAGCAGGAAGCTCCGGTCGCCAGCGCATCGTTCGCGATCGACGCCACGCCGCCGACCGTCAGTTGCGGGACCGCGCCGACCTTCGTCACGGGTGGATCCGACGAACGCGTGACCGCGGTCGTCTCAGACCGGACGTCAGGTCCGGGCAGCTCGGTGGTTTCGGCGGCGGCGCGCGTCGGCTCGACCGGCAGCAAGCTGGTGGCGCTGACCGGGCGCGACAACGCCGGCAACGCGACCGCAGTGAGATGTCGCTACCACGTGCTCGGGCATATCCAGACGTTGGCGGCCTGGGGCTACGACGCCCACGCCGCGTACACCCGGCTGACGTCGCTCGTGGCCTCCAGGGTCCCGGCCCAGGCCACGGTTCGGGTGACGTGCCACGGTGGCGGCTGCCCGTTTGTCGTCCGCGCGTTTCACGTTCTCGGCAAGGGCGCCGGCCACACGGTCGACCTCACCAACCCGTTCCGTCACCGGCGGCTGCAGGTCGGCGATCGGGTTCAGATCAGCGTCGCCGAGCCGAACACGTTCGGCGAGACATGGATCGTCGAGGTTCGCGCCGACAAGCGGGCGCCGGCCAGCCAGAAGGCGTGCCTGTCGCCCGGCTCATTCACCAAGCGGTACCGCGGGGGTTGCTGAGCGGAAGTCGCCTGGCCCGGCGACGCGCATCGCGCGCCGGGCTGGTGGCTCCCTTCTCCTTAGGCGGCCTTTTCGGCTCGGGCTTGCGCGCGCGCTCGGCGACTCTGCTTCTCGAGCTCGGCCGCGCGCGCCTGGATCCGGTCTTCGTCGGTGACCGCGTGCCAGCGGGTTCCGCGTCGCTCGCCCGTACGGCGCGCGCGTCCCGCGGCCTCGATCTCGCGCATCAGCGTGAGCACCTGGTCCGGTCGGCCGTTGGTGAGCTTGGCCAGCTGGGCCGTGGTGATCCCGTCATGCTGGGCGAGCACGGCTTCGAGCTTGCCCGCGGGCACGACGTCGGTCCCGGCGCTGGGCTTCGGCTTGGCGCGGCGACGGCGCGTGGCGGACTCCGAGCTGCTGGCGGCGGCGCGGGCGGGCTTTGAGCCGTTAGCGATGGCCGCGGGGCCGGAGCCGTTGGCGTGCAGCTGGCTGCGGGCGGCCTCGAGGGTGGCGATCTCCCCGTGGAGGGCGTCGATCCGGTTCTGGATGGTGTTGGCGAGTTCGTCGATGGTCATGCGCCGATAGTAGGGCGCGACGCACACGGACCCGTCGTCTCACATGCCGAGGGGGTTCGGCTCAGCCCGCGACCCAGGTCCGAGCCTCGCCGACCTGGTCGAGGTGGTAGAGCCGGACCTCGCCGGGGGTGGCCCACGCGAAGACCTCGAACGCCTTGCGCAGCCAGTCGATGTCGGTGACGATCGCCGATCGCTTCCACGCCGAGCGGTGCCCGAAGCCGAGGCCCAGGCCGGTCTTCACGTCCTGATACCAGGCGCCGGGTTCGAGGCCCTGGAAATCGTCCAGCTTGAACAGCATCCGGATCTCGCCGGACTCGGCCGCTTTACGCAGGGCCGGCTCGAGGACGTCCGTGTAGTCAGCACGGCTGAGCTTCCCGGACGACTCGAACCCGATCGTCCCTTCCGGCATGCCTTCGATTTGCTTGACCATCAGGCCTCCTGTGAGCTCGCTAGGCCCCCCGATTCAACCAGGGTCGGGGGTCCGAGAGGATCTGTCGGGGCCCACGGCTAGCGTTAGCGGCATGGCAGTGCGGTGTGGGCTACCGAGACGGGTACCTCGGAGCATCGGTGCCCTACTCGTGACAGGAGTGATGGCAGGAGTCGTGGTCGGCTGTGGAGCCGGCGGCGCGGGCGCGCCGGCGACCACGCGCGCGGAGGTTCATCATTCCCAGGCGCGACCGGTGCTACTGGCCGCCGGGGCTTCGGGGAACCGGCCGGCCGCGGCCAAGCGCCCGTCGACGGTGAAGCTCACGGTCGAAGTCAACGGCGACCTGCTGATCCACTCGCCGGTCTGGGAGCGCGCGTTCGCCGACGGCCACGGCAACTACGACTTCTCGCCGATGCTGCGGGAGATCACCCCGTTCATCAAGGGCGCCGATCTCGCGATCTGCCACGTCGAGACGCCGATCACGCCTCGGCCGCCGTCGGGCTATCCGGTGTTCAACACGCCCACGCAGCTCGCCCGAGCGATCAAGAAGGCGGGTTGGAGAATTTGCGACACCGCCTCCAATCACTCAGTTGACCAGGGCCAGTACGGGATCGACCAGACCGGGCGCGCGCTGGATCGCGCCGGGATCCTCCACACGGGCTCGTTCGGCTCGAGCGCCGCGCAGAATCGCACGCTGATCGTGACCGTGAAGGGCGTGAAGGTGGCGTTCCTGGCCTACGCGGAGATGACCAACGGAATCCCGTTGCCGCACCCGTGGTCGGTCAACCTCGCCCATGTGGCGGCAGTCGAGCGGGCCGCACGACTGGCGCGCAAGCGGGGCGCGCAGGTGGTGATTGTCAACTTCCACTGGGGCGACGAATACGTATCGGAGCCGAGCGCGTTCCAACGCAGCGTGGCCGACGCCCTGACCCAGGACCCCGACATCACCGCGATCGTCGGGCAGCACGTGCACGTGGTCCAGCCGATCGAGCGGGTGCACGGCAAGCTCGTCGTGTTCGGAGAGGGCCAGCTGCTGTCCAACCAGAGCTCGGAGTGCTGCCCGGTCAACACCGAGGACGGGATGATGGTGTTCCTCCACATCGTCGTGCGCGGCAAGCGCGCGAACGTGGCCAGCATCACCTACGTCCCGACCTGGGACCGGCGCCCCGACTACACGGTGATCCCGATCGGCATCGGCCTTGCCGGGCATCAGGCGCCCGCCGACGTGCTGCGCAGCTCCTACTATCGAACGACGACGACCGTCGGCCGGATCCCGCACATGGTCTATCCGGTGCCCGCCCACATCCACTGACAGGATGCAGACATGAAGGTTCGGTTTGCGGTCGGCCCGCACGGTGGCTCGCTGTCGGCGCACGACCTGCTGGGATTCGCCGACAGCGTCGAGGCCAACGGGTTCGACGGGATCTGGCTGTCGGATCTGCCGACTGCGCCGGTGCTCGACCCGCTGCTCGCGCTGGCGATGGTCGCCGGGCGGACCGAGCGCTTGCGGCTCGGGGCCAACGTGGTCCCGCTCGGTTGCAGCCCGTTCCTGCTCGCCAAGCAGCTTGCCCAGCTCGACCAGCTGACCGAGGGCCGGCTGCTGCTGAGCTTCGTCCCTGGGCTGGGCGGCCCCGCCGAGGCCCAGGCGCTCGGTCTCAACGGGATCACGAAGAACGACGCGCTCGAGGAGGCGCTGGGGCTGGTGCGGCGATGGTGGGCGGGCGAGACCGTCGACCACAGCTCCGAGCAGCTGACGTTCACCCAGCTCCCGGCGGCAGCTCGGCCGGTCCAGGAGCCGCTCGAGGTGTGGCTCGGCGGACGCGGCCCCAAGGCGCTCGAGCGGGCCGGGCGGATCGCCGACGGCTGGCTGGGCGCCCAGCTGACCCCTCACGAATCCGGGACCGCCCGGGAGCGCATCCACGCGGCGGCCGCGGCTGCCGGCCGCGAATTCGATCCCGAGCACTTCGGGATGAGCATCGCCTACGCCCACGCCGAGCCCGACGCGGCGCCGCTCCACCAGACCCGAGGACGCCGTACCGACATCGACCAGCTCGAGCTCGTACCGGTCGGCGCCGACGGCCTGCGCGCATTCATCGCCGGTTACATCGAGGCGGGCCTCTCGAAGTTCGTCGTCAGGCCGCTGGAGCCGGTCGGCTCGTGGGCGCAGGAGGCCCGCTGGCTCGGCGACGCGATCCTCGATCTGCAGACCTAGCTGCCCCCCAGAAATTAACCTTCGGCACCTCGGGCCAAATAGAGTTGCGCGATCAAGCGTTGCGCCGCCCGGGGTGGGCGGCCGTGAAAGGGGTCTGTACATGCGCCGAACTGTTGGCGCCGCCGCGATCGCGGCGACCTGGTCAGCGGTAGTACTAGCGGTGGGAGTGGCGCCCGCGGGGGCGCACGGGAAGCGGCATGGGCATGCCGGACCGAAGGTGCGGGTGGTCGCGAGTGGGCTCAACAACCCCAAGCACCTGGCGTTCGGCCCTGGCGGCCTGTACGTCGCCGAGTCGGGCACCGGCGGACCGGTGGGACCCGACTGTGTGAACGCGATCGGTACGCAGGGCGCGCCGACGACGTTCTGTGAGGGACCGACCGGGTCGATCTCGCTGCTGACCCACCGGGGCTCGCGAAGGGTGCTCACCGGACTGCCGTCCGTGACCGAACAGGACAACCAGGAGACGCTCGGTCCGTCCGCGGTCACGTTCGCCGGAAGCCGTTTTGACCCACGGCTGGCGGTCCTGTTCCAGGACGTGCTCGTCAACAAGGACGGCACCACGTCGGTCCCCGGAGGGGCGCCCGACGCGTTTGGCAAGCTGATGCTGGCCACTCGCCCGCAGTTCTCGCCGTCGTGGCCGGTGCTGGCCGACGTCGCCGCGTTCGCATCCGCCAACCCGCAGTCGCCGGACACGCTCGGCGGGCTCGGCGAGACGACGTTTGACTCCGATCCCTACGACGTGGTGCCCTATCGGGGCGGCTACGCGATCGCCGACGCCGCCGCCAACTCGGTGCTGTGGCTCAGTCCGCGCGGGCACCTGTCGCTGCTCGCGCGGCTCCCGACCACGCCGGAGACGATTCCCGCCGGCGCGCTCGGTCCGGGCTCGCCCGCGATGGACGTCGACGCCCAGGCTGTGCCGACCTCGATCGCCGTCGGGCGTGACGGCGCGTTGTACGTGGGCACGCTGCGGGGCGTCCCGTCGCTGCCCGGTACCGCGGACGTGTTCCGGGTCGTCCCCGGGCGCGGTCCGGTGGCGGCAGTGACCGGGCTGACCGCGGTCACCGACGTCGCGTTCGACCACGAGGGCCGGCTGCTGGTGCTCGAGTTCAACACCGGCGGGTTGCTGGGCGCCGAAACCAACCCCGGCGCGCTGCTGCGGGTCACGTTCCGCGACCACCGGGCGCTCGCCGTGGAGACGCTGCCGGTCAATGGGCTGTCAGCCCCGACCGGTCTGGCCGTCGGCGGCAGGCATCACGATGCCGTGTACATCTCAAACCACGGGACCTCGCCGGGCGCCGCGACGCCCTCGGGCGAGGTTTTGAAGCTCACCCACCTGGGCTGAGTCCGGCCGCTCCGGGCTCAGAATCGGGCCATCGCCGCCGGCTCGACACGGCGGCGATGGCTCTCAGACGAAGCGGGCTAGGCCCGGTTGGCGCGGGCGGCAAGCAGCTCTCGCGCCTCGGTGCCGGCGCCGTTGCTCCAAACACCGTTGCCGTGCCCGAGGCCCGACGCGACCCGGGCGCCGAGGTCGGCGTCGACGTTGGACCAGTACGCGATCACGCGCTCCTGCATCGGAGCGGTCACGTCCTGGGTGGCGTGGCCGACGATGTTGTCGACCAGATGCGCGCGGTCGGTCTCGCTCATCACGTCGCGGTACAGGTTGCCCGGCTGCACGAAGTCGTTGTCGGCCGGGTGCTTGTCGTAGGCAAACCGGCCGAGCTCGCCCTCGGGCACGTGCCAGAACAGATCGGAGCCCCGGGCCGGGTCGGCCTGAGGGCCGCCGTAGGAGTTAGGCGCGTACACCGGCTGGTTGCCGCCGTGGTGATAGGTCATCGCCGCGTCCTTGTTGTAGGAGTTGACCGGCGACTTGGGCGAGTTGATCGGCAGCTGCTCGTAGTTGGGGCCGATCCGGTGCAGGTGCGTGTCGTGGTAGGAGAAGATCCGGCCCATCAGCATCTTGTCGGGGCTGAGACCGGTGCCGGGCGCGAGGTTCGCGGGGGAGAACCCTGCCTGCTCGACCTCGGCGAAGAAGTTCTCCGGGTTGCGGTCGAGCACCAGGCGGCCGACCTGGATCGGCGGGTAGTCCTCATGCGGCCAGACCTTGGTCAGGTCGAACGGGTTGAAGCGGTAGTCGGGCGCCTCGTCGAACGGCATGATCTGCATCTCGAGCCGCCACTCGGGCGCGTCCCCGGCAGCGATCGTGTTGAACAGATCACGACGGTGGAAGTCGGGATCCTCGGCGGTCATCGCCTTGGCCTCGGCGTCGGTGAAGTTTTCGATGCCCTGGACGGTCTTGAAGTGATACTTGACCCAGAAGCCGTAGCCGCCCGCGTTGATCCACGAGTACGTGTGCGAGCTGTAGCCGTTCTGGTGGCGCCACGTGCGCGGCGTGCCGCGATCTGACATCAGAACCGTCACCTGGTGGGCGCTCTCGGGCGACAACGTCCAGAAGTCCCACTGCATGTCGTTGCTGCGCAGCCCGGTGTCGGGCAGGCGCTTCTGGGAGTGGATGAAGTCCTGGAACTTGGTGGGGTCGCGGACGAAGAACACCGGCGTGTTATTGCCGACGAGGTCGTGGTTGCCCTCTTCGGTGTAGATCTTGATCGCGAATCCGCGGGGGTCGCGGACCGTGTCGGGGAACCCCTGCTCCCCGGCGACCGTCGAGAACCGCAGGAACACCGGGGAGCGCGCTCCCGGCTGCAGGAACTTGGCCTTGGTGAACTGGCTGACGTCCTCGGTCACCTCGAAGAACCCGTGTGCGCCGCCGCCCTTGGCATGGACCACGCGCTCGGGGACCCGCTCGCGATTGAAGTGCTGCATCTTCTGCACGAGGTAGTGGTCATGCAGGGGGATCGGCCCGGTCGGGCCGACTGTCGCCGAAAACTCGTCGCTGGTAGCGGGAATCCCAGAATCAGTCGTCGTCGGGCGCTTTACGTCGGTCATACGGGGTAGCTCCTTTGAGCGTTCGATCGAAACGTTCGCTCCTGGGTTACCCACGAGCGCCTCGACCTACCGTCGACCGCGCGGGATTTGCAACATCGCGCAAAAAACGGCCGGCTAGTTGCGGATCCTGAGCAGGTTGTTCATCCGTGGCTCGGGCGGCCTACCTGCTCAACGTCCCGTTGGAGGCGTTCGCGGATCAGCTTGGGACGTTGATCACGTCCCAGGTGGCGAACGTCCCACGGTGCGGTCCAGAGCGTTCGAATGGGACGTTGTACACGCGGTCTCCCCCGCCACCCACTAGGCGAGGAACTCGGCCAACTCGGCCGCGACCGCCTCCGGCGCGTCCTCCACCAGGAAGTGCGAGGTGCCATCGATGCCGTGGCCGATCACGTCTGGCGCGTAGGGTCGCCACAGCTCCAGCGGGTCCGCGTAGAACCGCGGCAGCGCGCCGTTGGCTCCCCATAGGGCCAGCACCGGACAGGCGATCGTGCGTCGTCCTCGGTCGGCCTCGTCGAGCGCGCGATCAATCGTCGCGCCGGCGCGGTAGTCCTCGCAGATCGCGGTCACGATCTCGGGGTCGTCGAGCTGGGCGCGGTAGGTGTCGAGCACGCTCTGGGGGTATCTGCCCGCCGCCACGCCAAGGCCGATGCGCTCGGCGGCGAGCCAGAAGCCATCGGGGTCCCCGAGGATCAGCCGCTCGGGCAGCGGCGCGGGCTGGGCGAGGAACGGCCAGTGCCAGTAGCCCATCGCGAACAGCGCGTCGGCGCGCGCCCACACCTCGGCGGTGGGAACGATGTCGAGAACGGCGATCCGGGTCACGGCGGCTGGGCTGTCGAGTGCCATCCGGTAGGCGACGCGCCCGCCCCGGTCATGCCCGGCGACCGCGAACGTCTCGTGCCCGAGCGCCGCCATCGCGGCCGCCAGATCCGCTGCCAGTGCCCGCTTGGCGTAGGCGGCGTGATCGTCGGACACCGGTGGCCGGAACGAGTCGCCGTAGCCGGGCAGGTCGGCGGCGACGACCGTGAAGCTGCGGGCCAGCAACGGCGCGGCGGCGTGCCACATCAAGTGGGTCTCGGGATAGCCGTGCAGCACCAGCAACGGCGGCCCCGAACCGCCCACCACGGCGTGGATCCGTCCGCGTGGCGTGTCGACGTCCCGGGTCTCGAAGCCTTCGAACAGGATGCCACGGAGTCTATGCCGACCGACTGCGCCGCCGGGCGCGTGGCTTCAGGCGAACAGTTCGACGCGCCCGCCGCCGTGGGCCTTGGCGCGATAGACAGCCTCGTCGGCGTGCGCCAACAGCGCGTCTGGGTCTGTGCGGCTGAGCGCGATCCCGATGCTGGCCGACACCCGATGGATGACGCCGTCGACCGTCAGCGGCGGCCTGATCGCGTCCTGCAGCCGGTTGCCCAGCGCGACCGCGAGCTCCGGATCGATCTCCTCGCAGATAACCACGAACTCGTCGCCGCCGAGCCGCGCCACCGTGTCCACGGCGCGCACGTTCTGCAGCAGCCGTCCGCCGAGCTCCACCAGCACCGCGTCGCCGGCACGATGGCCGAACGTGTCGTTGATCGACTTGAAGTTGTCGAGGTCGATGAACAGCGCTCCGGTGCAGCAGGACTCGCGCTCAGAACGCGCCAGCGCATGTTCGAGGCGGTCGCGCAGCAACGTCCGGTTCGGCAGGCCGGTCAGCGGGTCGTGCAGCGCCTGATAGCGCATCCGCTCCTCGCCCTGCCAGCGGGCGAGCGCCGTGGCGAGCGTGTTCGCGATCGCGTGCACGAGGCCCATCTCCTCGTCGTCGAGCTCGGATCGCGCGGTCAGCACGAGCTCGTCGGAGGCACCGATCGCCAGGTGCACGCCGGCGCCGCCGACTTCGCCCCGGGAGGCGAGCACACCGCCGTCGCCGAGCCTCACCTCGGCCCCCGCGATCGGCAGCGTGGCCCGCAGCAACTCGACGCCCTCGACCGCGAGATCCGACAGCGACGCGCCCCCCAGCGCGCGCTCGTTGATCGCCGCCACCGCCCGCAGGCGGGCCTCGGCGGTCAGCCGCCTGGAGATGTCACGGCCGATCGCGAGCAGCACCTGCCCGGCGACCGTGTCGACCACGCCCCAGCTCATCTCGCCCGCGAATTCCGTGCCGTCGCGCCGCAACCCCCACACCTCGGTCGAAAACCGCAACGCCTCATCGTTGGCGAAGAACACCGACATGTTGTGCGTGTAGCGCTCGCGCACGCGCTCGGGCCAGAGCATCTGCACGGGCTCGCCGACGAGCTCATCGCGCGGGTAGCCGAACAGTTCCTCGGCGAGCGCGTTCACAAACAGCATCTGGCCGTCACGGCCGCAGGCCACGACCGCGTCGGGAAGATTCTCCAGGATCCTGGTGGTGCGCCGCCACTCCTGGTTGGAGGAGGCCATTCCCAGCTAATTCGTCGCAAATGTGAAGGTTCCGGCGAGCACCAAGCACCTCTGTATCGCTTCCAAGCGTAGAGCGGTGCAAACCCAGGGCCAGGATGTCAGCCGCGTTGCGCCTCGCCGAGCAGCCGAGGCGGCAGGGCGGAGTCGGCGCTGCTCAGCACCCGGATCCCGGCCAGCCGGCCATAGAAGTCGAAGTCGAGCACGAGCGCCTCGAGCGCTGGAATCCCGTCGGCCTGTTCGAGCTCGTCCAGCGACACCGACTCGCGAATCTCGCCGTCCGACAGCGCGAGATAGGCGCCGCCGTGATCGTCGAGCGTGAGCTTGATCTCCGCCATCGGGCTTCCCTCGGAGCCTATCGCCCGGTGCTCCGCATTACCGGGGCGACGCTGCCTGCCGGGGTTGGACAATAATCGCGAGTGCCGTCGGGGAAGGCACCAGCCAGGATCGCCCAAGATGCCATTGGTCATCGTCCATTCGAAGCTCGCCATCCCCGTGCTGCGCTCGCAGATGGTGCCGCGTCCGCGCACACTGGAGGCGTTGGTGCAGGTCCGCGAGGCGAAGCTCACGCTCGTGTCCGCACCCACCGGATGGGGCAAGACGAGCCTGCTGGCCGAGTGGGTCGCCGGAGGCGGCGGTCCGGTTGCGTGGGTCTCGCTGGACCCCGGCGACAACGACCCGCTGCGGTTCTGGCGCTACGTGGTGGCCGCTTTGGCCTCGATCGAGCCGGCGCTGGCTGCGACGGCCGAGCGACGGCTGGGGGCGCCGGTTGTGTCGATCGGCGAGGAGATCCTGCCGGTGCTGGTCAACGACCTGGCGGAGCTGCGCGGCCCGCTCGTGCTGGTGCTCGACGACTACCACATGATCACCGACCCCGAGATCCACGAGCAGCTCGGATATCTGCTCAGCCGGCTGCCGCTGAACATGCACCTCGTCGTGTCCGCGCAGGCCGACCCGCCGTTGCGGCTGGGACGCCTGAGGGCGATGGGCGATCTCGCCGAGGTCCGCGGTGAGCAGCTGCGGTTCAGCGACGAGGAGGCCGCGCTGCTGCTCAACGAGGTCCATGGTCTCGACTTGGATGCGACCGAGATCGCGACCGTCCAAGCGCGGATCGAGGGCTGGGTGGCCGGCCTCAACCTGGCCGCGCTGTCGCTCAAGCGCGGTCCTGACCGTGGGCGGGTCCTCGATGCGCTGCCGGCGGACGACCGCTTCCTGGTCGACTATCTGTGGAACGAGGTGGTGCTGGCACAGCCTCGGTCGGTGCGCCATTTCCTGATGCGCACGGCAATCCTCGAGCGGCTCACCGGCGACCTATGCGACGCGGTCTCCGAGCGCGACGACGGCAAGGAGATGCTGCGCGAGCTCGAGCGGGTGAACATGTTCGTGGTCCCGTTGGATCCGGACCGCTCGTGGTTTCGCTATCACCACCTGTTCCGCAGCCTGCTGCTCGGGCAGCTCGAGCGGTTCGCCCCCGACCTGATCGACGACCTGCACCGCCGGGCGAGCACCTGGTACGCGGCCCACGACTTCATGGTGCAGGCAATCGACCACGCGATCACCGCCGGCGATGTCCACTACGCGGCCGACGAGCTCGAGCAGCGATGGGTCGAGTTCTATTCCTCGGGCCACGCCACCGCGCTGCTGTCGTTCATCGACCGGCTGCCCGAGGAGGCGATCGTCGCCCATCCGGTGCTGGCCCTGGCCCGGGCGGGGGTCGCCCGGTCGCTGGGGCAGATGGACGAGGTCGAGCCGTGGTTGCAGCGAGCCGAACAGGGCGCGCCCGACGCGCCCGCCCCCGGCTGGGCGAGCACGATCTCCGCCGGGGCGGCGTTGTCGCGATCGCTGTATCGGCTCGCGCTTGGGGACGTCCCGGGAGCGATCACCGCGGCGCGGAGCGGGGTGGAGCTCGAGACCGACACGGGCACGCCCGAATACGCGATCGCCCGCTACTTTCTCGCGATGCCGCTGTTCTACGACGACCCGGCCGCCGCCGGACCGCTGCTACGCGACTTCCTGAACGCGATTCCTGACGGAGAGCAGGATGTGCGCCGGTACTACGCGATGGCGTTGCTGGCCGAAGTCAACGCGCTCGACGGAGATATCGATTCCGCATCCGAGCTCGCCAGCGAGGCGATGCAGGTAGCCCGCCGCCAGGGGCTCGAGGAGTATCCGCCGACCGAGCAGGTGTACCTGGCGCTCGGTCTCCCGCTCCTGGCCAAGCGCGAGCTCGACGCCGCGGAGGAGCGGTTCGAGCGGGCGGTCGGTCTCGCTCGGCGCGGCGGTGACAAGCTCGAATACGCCCACGCGCTGCTGTGGATGGCTCGGCTGCGCGTGCTCCAGGACGACCCGGAGGGCGCGGCCGACGCGCTCCGCGCCGCGCGCGAGGTCGTACCCGATCTCGGCCAGACGGCGATGGGAGCGCTCGTGCGCAGGCTGGCGCTGGCGCCGACGGGCGACCGACAGCCGACCGCGGCGGCCGTGATCGGAGATGGCGAGGCGCTGACCGACGCCGAGCTGCGGGTCCTGCGCTTACTGCCGGGCGATCTCACCTATCGGGAGATGGCCCAGCAACTGTACGTCTCGCTGAACACCGTCCGCACCCACGCACTCCGGGTGCGACGCAAGCTCGGCGCTTCGACGCGAGCCGAGGCGGTCTCGGAGGCACGGACGCGCGGGTTGCTGTGATCGCGATCCTCAGCTCGCGACGGCGAGTCGGTACTGCTGAGGGCTGACGCCGCGCACGCGCTTGAACGCGGCGCTGAGCGCGAACGGGCTGCCGTAGCCGACCCGCGCGGCCACTGAGCCGATCGTGGCTCCCGGCTCGAGCAGCAGATCTGCGGCCAGGGCCAGGCGCCACTCGGTCAGGAACGCCATCGGCGTCTCGCCGACGAGCTCGGTGAACCGCCGCGCCAGTGCCGCCCGGGAGGCGCCGCTGTGGGCGGCGAGCTCGGCGACCGTCCAGGGATGTCCGGGGTCGTTGTGGATCAGGCGCAGCGCGGGTCCGACGACCGGGTCGCCGTAGGCGCGGTACCAGCTGGGGGCGTCGCCGTCGGGACGCGCGAACCAAGCCCGCAGGGCGGAGATCAGCAGGAGGTCGAGCAGGCGGTCGAGCACCGCTTCCTGACCTGGATCGTCCTTGACGATCTCGCGAGCCAGCAGGTCGAGCAGCGGCGACTCCCACTCGTCGGCGCCCAGCACCAAGATCGGCGGCAGCGCCGCAAGCAGTCGGCGGGAGACCTCGCCGGCGAGCTCGTAGGTCCCGTTGAGCATCACCGTCGAGCCTTCCTCGGAGCTGTTGCCCCAAGACCGGGTGCCGACGTATTGCATAAGCGACACCTCCTGGCCGTCTGGGGTCGTGCACCGCTGGCCGGGATGGATCACGGCCTGCGGTGGCGTCGCGGGGTCGTCGGCGACCGTGTAGGGCTCGGGCCCGCGGATCACGGCCACGTCGCCGGGCCTCAGCCGCCGGCGCTCGCCGTAGTCGGGCAACAGCCAGGCCTCCCCGTGGGTGATCGCCACCAGGCACAGCGGAGCGCGGTCCTCGATCCGGATCGACCACGGCGGCTCGAGCAGCGAGCGCAGCAGGAACGCGCCCCGGGCACGGGGACCGTCGAGCAGGCCAGCGACAGCGTCCATCGCCACATCGTAGACGAATACGTATGGATTTGCCGTTCTGGACCATGGACAGTCTCACTCGCTGGGTGTTTATTGCGCTCATCACCAAGCGATCCCAGTGAGGAGCCAGCGATGATCACCCCCGGAGAGACGCTCGAGAACCCGATCACCGGCGAGCGGTTCAGATTCACCGAGACCTCGGACACCACCGACGGCGAGCTGCTCGCGTTCGAGCTCTCGCTCCGCCCGGGCGGAGCGGTGCCGATCCCGCACCAGCATCCGGTCCAGACCGAGCGCTTCGAGGTCGTGGCGGGGCGGATGCGGTTCCGGATCGGCATGCGCCACGTCGTGGCCGGGCCCGGCGATGTGGTCGAGGTGGCGCCCGGCGTCGTGCACGGGTTCGCCAACGCGGGCCCCGACCCGGCGCGGCTCTCGGTCGAGGTCCGCCCGGCGCTCGACATGGAGGAGATGCTCGCCGAGGTGGTCGAGATCGCCCGGGCCGGACGGATGACCCGGCAGGGGCTGCCGCGGAATCCGATCGAGCTCGCCGCATTGGCTCGCCGGTATGACCGGGTTGCCCACGCCCCGTGGTTGAACGTACACCTCCAGCGGTTGCTGCTGGCTCCGCTGGTGTTCGTCGCGCGGCTCCGGCGGGCGCCGCGGATCGCGATGGAGGCGGCAGCGCCATGCCCGGTCTCCTAGTTGCGGCGACCGTGGTGGTCGCGCTCGCGGCGGCGCTGAACGCCGGCGTGTTCTTCGCGTTCTCGAGCTTCGTGATGCGAGCCCTGGAGCGGCTTCCGGCGCCGGACGGAATCGCCGCGATGCAGTCGATCAACGTCACGGTGCTGACGCCGGTGTTCATGGCCACGCTGTTCGGCACCGCCGCCGGATGCGGGGGCCTGGCGGCGTGGGCGATCGTCGACTGGCACGGTTCGGCGAGCCCGTGGCTGCTCGCCGGCGCGGCGCTGTACCTGGCCGGATCGATCGGGCTGACCGCGGCGTTCCATCAGCCGCGCAACCTGGCGCTGGCGACGGTCGACCCGCGGGCGCGTGACGCCGAGCCGACGTGGCGCCGGTACGTGTCGGAGTGGACGGCGCTCAACCACGTCCGAACGCTCGCGTCGTTGGGCTGCGCGGCGGCGTTGTCGGTGGCGGCGGCCGCGGGCTGAACGCTCCGACCGCCGACCTCCTGCGGGCGAAAACCGATTGGGCGCCGGCAAATATCACCCGGGTGATATTTGGCCCGAGCTCTTGACGGTTCACCGATCGGGCCAAACAATCTTTCGTGCTCCATGTTGACAGCTTGCTGCGCCGGGGGTGCAACCAGGAGACCCGGGGCTCGAGCGGGACCTCAGTGCCACGCTGCGCCGGGGCGGCGTGGCACTGACCGGGGCCGCCGCCGACATCCGCGACACCGATGCGCTGGGCGCCGCGATCACCGCGCTGGCGGACAGGCTGGGGCCGGTCGAGGTCCTCGAGTATTCGCCGCTTCCGGCACGCGAGTTCATGAAGCCGATCCTCGAGACCAGTGTCGAGGACGTTCGCGGGCCGTTGGAGTTCAGCGTGCTGGGCGCGGTCGCGGCCGTCCAGACCGTTGTCGGCCCGATGCGAGAGGCCGGCCGGGGCACGATCCTGTTCACCACCGGTGGAGCCGCCGTCGACCCGTATCCGGCGCGGGCCGGAGTGGGCATCTCGTTTGCGGCCGAGGTCGCATACGCGCGGATGCTCCACGAGCAGCTCGCGCCCGACGGAGTGCACGTGGCCCACATGGCGATCGCCGGCCGGATCGCGCCCGGGCAGGACCACGAGCCGGACGACATCGCCGAAGCGCTGTGGTCGCATCACACCGGTCGCGACCGCTTTCAGACCCGGATCGGCATCGACTGAGCCGCGCGGCGGCCGTATCCAGGTTTCACAAGCGGCGGAGGATTCGGCTTCACGCTTGCGACATGGGCGCCGCGAACACCCGCCGCCACCGCGTTCAGCTTCATGGGTTACGCCGCCGGGGCGGTCCGCATCGGCGTGTGGCGATTCGCCTGGACGACGGTCGTTGGGTTCTGCCGCTGACCGTGGCGGTGACCTACCTGGGCTCGCGCGCCCAACAGCTATCGCTGACCAGCCCGCTCGTGTGGATCGCGGTGGCGATCCTGGTCGGGCTCGTGGTGGCGGCGCGGAGCACGTCGCCCCGATAAAAAGTCCATCGATCCGGCGCCGGACGTCATAGTTCCACGCTTGCCCACGTCGTCTCGACCGGCCCGGGACCCGCGAGCGCGCTCTCGTGCGCGCAGCCGGAGGCCGACCCCGGCCGTGTATCGCCGGCGCCGGGCCGCGGCCGCCGCAGCGGTCGCGCTCGTCGCGGTGCTGATCGCGACCGCTGCGATCACCGACGCGTTCGGGCTCGCCGGCTCGGGTGGTGACGCGCCGCACGGCGCACCTGCGGACAGAACGGCCGCGGCCAAGGACGCCCATCTCACGCCTGGGACCGAGTATCCCGGCCAGCCCGGGCCGATCAATACGAGCTTCCGGGGCCTGACCACGTTCCGCGGCAACGCGACCCGGAGCTACTACGGCGAGGGACCGCTCCCCAAGCACCCGCAGATCATCTGGCAATACCCGCAGTCAGGCGGCATGTGTTCGACGTCGAGCGACCTGTTCGGGACCGAGCAGTGGTGCGGCACCGGCTGGACCGGCCAACCGAATGTGATCGTCCACCAGGACGGAAAGATCGAGATTCGCGAGGGCGCCTACGACGACGACTACCACTTCTTCGATGGCGCGACCGGCAAGCCGATGCGCCCGGATCTGCACACGGGCGATCTCGCCAAGGGGTCGGCGACCAGCGATGCGCAGGGCTACCCGCTGTATTACGCCGGATCCCGGGACAACAACCTCCGCGTGATCGCGATGGACCGGCCCAAGCCGACCGTGCTGTGGTCGACCAACGCCCACGACGTCCCCCACCTGGTGTGGAACGACGACTGGGACGGCGCCCCGCTGGAGATCGGCGACTACCTGCTCGAGGGCGGCGAGAACTCGTGGTTCTACGTGATCCGTCTGCATCGCCACTACGACGCCAACCATCTCGTGCAGGTGAAACCGAAGATCGTGATGCTGGTCCCCGGGTGGGACGCCGAGCTGCACCGGGAGGTCACCGACGACGACTACTCGATCGAAAACTCGGTCGCGTACTATAAGGGCGTCGTCTACTTCTCCAACTCGGCCGGGCTGGTGCAGGGCTGGGACATCTCGGACATCCTGCGGGGCGGGACGCACTACAAGCGCGTGTTCCGCTTCTGGGACGGCGACCAGACCGACGCGTCGGTGGTGATCGACCAGCAGGGCTACCTGTACGTGGCTCGGCACATGGACGAGAACGAGCCTCGCCCCGAGACGCTGGCGCGTGACCAGCAGCTCGGCGACCTGATGAAGCTGAACCCCCACCACCCCAGCCATCCGGTGGTGTGGAGCGTGCAGATCGGCGGCTACGGGCCCCACGACGGATTGCTCGGGACCCCCGCGCTCTACAAGGGGGTCGTGTACGCGGCCGAAGAAAGCGGCCTTGTGGCCGCCGTAAACCAGCAGACCGGCCACGTCTACTGGCAGATCAACCAGAACTCGCAGACGTGGGGCTCCCCGGTGCCGATCGACAACCAGCTGGTGATCGGCGACTGCACCGGCGGTCTTCACGATTACGACATCTCGAACCCGACTGTGCGTCCGAAGGTCCTCTGGACCGTCCACCTGGACGGTTGCATCGAGTCGACGCCGGCCGTGTGGCGCGGGATGCTGTGGGTCGGCGCCCGCGGCGGGAAGTTCTACGCGATCGGCGACGCGGGTCCGGCCAGCTCCCAGCGTTAGGGCGCTCAGGCTCCAATCAACAGGTCCACGAGCCGGAAGCGCTCGCCGCGCGCCGGCAGCGTGGGCGTCCACTCCGGCTCGAGCGCGAGGTAGGACTCGGGGTCGGCCTCGATGATCCCGATCAGGACCTCGGCAACGATCGTCGCGCCGACCTCGCCGAGCCGGTCGCCGTCGTGGCGCACCGCCGCCTCCCGCAGCACGTACAGCCACAGTGGCGTCTCGGCGGTCCAACCCGATTCGGCCAGGCCAACCTCGTCGGCGGTCAACGGCATGGCGCCGATCCGCTGTGCCACGAGCTCCCCGGACGGCAGCCCGGTTCCCTGACCGCGCTCGAGGTCGCGCGCCGCCAGCGACCGGTAGGCATCGAGCTCCACGTCGCCCGTGATCGCCCGCGGCAGCTCTATCAGCGACCGCGGGAGCCGGCCGTCGATCGGAGTGGACCGCTGGGCGGCGGGGCGCCCGGGGACATCGAATAGCACCGACCAGTCGACGCGACGGTCGCCGATCGGCCCAAAGCCAATCAGGTCGGGGAACACGGGTCGCGGCTCGCCGTCAGGCTGGATCCGGTAGAGCTGCCTGATCTGGGAGTGGCCATAGCGGTAGGCGGCGTCGGCGAACTCCAGCGGGATGAACGGCGGTCCCTTCGGACGGTAGAACCGAGGTCCCGCGCTCAGCAGCGCGTCCACGAGCTCGTCGCCGGCAAGCCCGCGCAGGAGCTCGTTGACGATCAGCCACTGGTAGTGCCAGGTGAGCGCCCGGCGGGCCTCGTCGAACAGCTCCGCCTCGGCGACCCCGTCTTCGCGGAGGCGATCGACCAGCAGGTTATGCGCGGCGATGAACGCCACCTGCATCTGGCTGACGAATACGTGCACGTCGTTGCGGGGGTCGCCGATCAGCGCGACGCCCTCCTGGTTGCGGGGCACGTCGCCGTCCGGCGCGAGCAGCTTGGCGGCGTCCGCCTGCGAGAACAGGTAGGGCGACCCGACCGGTCCGCCGCCGTACAGGACCTCGAGATTGGCCCGCGGGGTGCGCACGTTGCGCAGCGCCTCCAGGTCGGCGTGCGCCCGCAAGGGCGACCGGTCGGCGGTCAGATCGTGGGCTACATACTGGCCGAAGAACGGCCAGCCGGCCTCGACCGCCGACTCGTCCTCGCTGTCGGCGCCGTCGCAGAACCCGCCGGCGCCGCCGATCTGGTGCAGCAGCTCATCGTCAGCCTCGAGCGCCGGCAATTCGAACATCCGGCCGTACCGACTGGCGCCGTCGAGCGAGGCGTCGATGCGCTCGGGCGCGAGGCAGTGATCGCGGACCTGAGTGGGCATCACCCGCCAGCGTAGGCGATGCCCGCACCCGCAGCCTGGAGGCGGTCGGCGGCCTGCGCCAGCGCCGGATCGTCCAGTGCACCGGCGATCATCCGCAGCGTCTCGATCTGGTCGGCCGCCACCGGCGGCAGCGGGCCGAGCTCGCCGAACGCGGCGGCCAGCAGCCGCTCGGCCTCGGGCCGCGCCCCGGGTCCCTCGAGCAGCCAGCGAGCCGGCGCCAGCGGGCCGAACAGCAGGCCGTGGGCCAGCTCCGGGTATCGGTCGATGTCGGGCTCGACGCCGAGCTCGGCGGCCAGCATCGCCGCGAGCTGCGGATACATGTCGAACGGCATCTCCGCACGCGCCGCGCGGTGCTCGGCGATCCCGGCGTGCATGCGCTCGGACGCGGGTGGCGCCAGCGCGCCCGACCACACCGCCGCCACCCACCGGGCCTGCAGCTCGACCGTCGGGAGCTGCGGACCGATCAGCAGGAACTGCCCGAGCAGGGCCAGCCCCGGAAGCTCGGGGTTGAAGGTGCGCAGATACAGATCGGGGTGCGTCCGGTCGTCGCCGAGTACGCGCCTGACATCCGCCGACATGTACGGGAGGTCGAGGTCGTACCCGGTCGCGCAGATCACCGCGTCGACGTCGGTCTCCACGCCGTCGGCAAACCGCACCACCCGGCCGTCGAACGACTCCACGGCCCCGCGGGCTGCGATTCGCCCCTCCGCCACGTAGGCGAGGTACTCCTGGCTCATCGACAGCTTCGGAGGTGCATCCGGGTCGACGGCCAGACCCCCATAGCGGGCCGGGTCGCCCGCTTCGGCCAGCGCGCCGTCACGGATCCCGGCCGCAACGCGCTCGGGAGGCAGCGCCGCGCCGAGCAGGCCGGAGAAACGGTTGAACCAGCGCCAGTCGGTGGGGATCCCGCGGACGACCTTCTGGAGTACGTAGCGCGGGTGGCGGCACGCGGAGATCACCTCGATCGTACTGTCGGCAGCGAGGTCTGAGGCGATCTCAACGCCCGAGATCGAGTTGCCGTAGACGAGCACCCGCCGGCCGCGGAACTCGTCGCGGCCGCGGTAGCGAAACGAGTGCAGCACGCGGCCATCGACCCGCAGCCGCGCCAGCCCGGGCGTCGCCGGGAAGCGCGGCGCGCCGAAGCGGCCGCTGGCGGCGACGACGCCCGCGAACCGGTCGGCGCGCTGCGCACCGGCTTGGCTCCAGCGGACGATCCATCCCTGGTCGGTGCGCTGCACTCCGGTGACCCGCGCTCCGGTCCGGACGCGCTCGGCGACCCCGAAGTGCTCGGCGTACTCGCGCAGGTACGCGTGGATTTGCTCGGCGCGGGGGAACGTAGCCACCCCGGGCCCGAGCGGGAAGTCCGAGAACGCGGTCGTCGTCCGGCTGGTGTTGGTGCGCATCCCCGGCCACACTCCGCTGTGGGGCGAGCCCACGTTCCACTGGCCGCCGATGTCGTCTGCGCGTTCGAGCACGACCGGCTCGATTCCGCGCTCGATCAGGTGCTTGGCGGCGGTCAGCCCGGAGGGCCCCGCCCCGATCACGGCGACCGGTCCCGGCCCGACCGCGCCCGTCAGGTTGCTCATCGTGACTCCCTTGCGTTGCGGCTAAGGTGTGGTCCGTAGCTTATAACTATGAACCACAGCTTGTCAAGCGCCCGGGGCGCCTTTGACGCGCGCGAACTTTCCAAAGGTGGCGCTAAAGACCGCGCTGTGCGGAGGTGAGCTCGGTGAGCTGCCGGCCGACCGCGTCGATTCCGGCGATCGCATTGGCGGCACGCTGGAAGCCGGCGCCACCGCCGTGCGCCACCAGTTCCGCCAGGCCCGCCAGCTCCTCGGCACAGCCAAGCTCGGCGGCGTGCCGGCCGGCTCGGGCGATCGCGTCACGCAGCAGCTCGGTGACCGAGCGCAGATGCCCGTCGGGTCCGGGCAGCTGGCCGTCCACGCCGAACCGGGCCGCGCGGAAGATGCCCTCCTCGAGCAGCTCGGCCGGAGGATCGACGGCGGGGCCTGCCTCGGCCGCGTCGCGGGCCAGGCAGTGGACGAGCGCCACCAGCGATGCCATGTACGGCAGCGACGCCTGGGCGTCGAGCGCGCGGATCTCGACCGTGCCGAGTCGCGGATGTGGCCGCAGCTTCCACCAGAACCACGTGTAGTCGGGCACGTCTGCCGCGCGCGACAGGAGGCCGCTGATCTCGCAGAAGTCCTCGTAGTCGCGCATCGCTCGCGGCGCCCCAGAACGGGGCCAGCCGCGGACGGTCACCTCTCGGGCTGAGGCCAAACCAGTGTCACGGCTGTGCCGAAACGGCGAGTTCGCGCCCAGCGCCTGCAGCAACGGGAGATCCCGGCGCAGTTCGTTGAACGCACGGATCGCGGTCTCGGCGTCGGGCATCCCGACGTGGATGTGAAGCCCCGCGACCGGGGTGACCGCGGCATCGCCGAGCAGATAGTGGATGCGCTCGTAGCGCTCCTTGTCGGTGATCTCCGCGTCTCCCTCGATCGCCGTGGGGTGGGTTCCGGACCCCAACAGGCCGGCGCCGGTGGACAGGACCGCCTGGCGCAGCGTCTCCAGCTGGTCGACCGCGGCGCCGGCGTTGGCGTGCACGCCGGTGATCAGCTCGATCTGGCAGGCGTGAAGCTCGCGCTCGACGGTGCCGCCGACGTCGCCGAGCCGATCGAGCACCGCCGCCGATGCGTTCGCCTGCCGCCCGGTGGCCGGATCGACCAGGAACAACTCCTCCTCGACGCCGATCGAGAACGGGTCTCCGGTCCCGAACCGGTGCTCGCGCTGGTGTTCCCGGGTCACTCGTTCACGTTCCCAGGACGGTCGCTCGGCGTCAGCCCAACTCGGATGCGGGCAGATCTTCGGGCAACGGCACTTCCTGGGGCGGCGCTCCGGTGGTCTGCTCCCACGAGGTGAACGCCTCGCCGTCGCGACCCCGGTGCTCGCCGTCGCCACCGAGCGCGACCAGCAGGACGCGCTCATGCGACCGGTTCATCAGCTGGCGGCGCACGCTTGGCGCGACCCTCAGCAGCTCGCCGGGACCGAGTTCTGTGCGCTCGTCGTCAAACGCGATCGTCAGCCGACCCTCGAGCACCAGGTACACCTCCTCCTGGCGGGCGTGGCGGTGGATCCGGAGTCGCTGCCCGGGCGCCAGCGTGATCTGGTTGATCCCGAACGTGGTCACCCCGAGCGGCCGGCGCAGCGACACGAACTGCTCGTCGGCGTCGGGCTGAAGGCTTGTCTGCGAGATTCCCTCTTGCATGGCGCGGGATGTTCGCAGGTCCTGCATCACCTGCGGTCAAAGCCAGTCGCGTGGCGCTGTGCATGCCTCTTGGCACGGTTTGGCCCGTCGGATACGGTTTCTCAAACCCAAATGGGCGGGGCGCCCAGAGAGGCAGGGTGGCATGGCGTACGAGATGCAGATCCGCAACAGTCCGGGGCGGGCGAAGATCCGCAGCGTCTGGGCCGTCGCGTTGCTTCCGATCATCACGCTGGGGATCTACCTCCTGGTGTGGTGGTACAAGATCAACCGCGAGCTGCGTGACTACGGTGACTCCAAGCGCTACGACCTCGGTCAGAGCCCGACCAACTCACTGCTGGCGCTGTTCCCCGGCGGCTTCATCATCTTTCCGCCGCTGATCAGTTACTGGCGTGGCACCCACCGGATCCAGGGCGCCGCCCGCCTGGCCCGCACCGAGCCCCCCAACGGCTGGATCGCGCTGATCCTGTACCTCGTTCTTGGCCTCGGTTTCCCGGCGTACCTCCAGTACCACCTCAACCGGGTGTGGCAGACGGACGCCGACCCCCTGCCCGGCCAGGGGGCTCCGCCGGCGATCCCGGACTCGATGCCGCCTCGCCTCGAGGAGCCGCCCGAGCGCGAGCCTGAGCAGACCGGCCCGACCGACCGGCAGGCGTAGGGCCCGTGAACGGCCCGGTGGCGGTGGCCATGTCGGCGGTGTTGTTGGCCGCTCCCGCCGTCGCCGCCGCGCCGAGCCGCGGTGTCCGGCACGTCCGCGTGCCCGCCGGCGCCCGAGCGGTGACCGCCGCGCACGCCGATCACCTGATCGGAAACGGGACTGCGGCCAGCTGTAGTTCCCGGAGGGTGATCGCGGCGGTGCGCGCGGGCGGTGTGATCCGGTTCTCGTGCGGGCCAAAGCCAGTGGTGATCGCAATGAACGCGACCGCAAAGGTGTCGAACACCAGCCATCGCGTCGTGCTCGACGGTGGTGGCCTGGTGACGCTCAGCGGCGAGGGACGGCGGCGGATCCTGTACATGGACACCTGCGACCGCGCGCAGACGTGGACCACCTCGCACTGCCAGGATCAGGCCGAGCCCCAGCTGATCGTCCAGAACCTGAGGTTCGTCGACGGCAACTCCACCGGCCAGCGCTTCGACGGCGGCGGCGGGGGAGCGATCTTCGACCGGGGCGGCCGTCTGCGGATCATCAATTCGCAGTTCGCCTCCAATCACTGTGACACCGACGGTCCCGACCTCGGCGGCGGAGCGGTCCGGGCGCTGTCGCAGTACCACGGCCTGCCGGTGTACGTCACCGGTAGCCGCTTCACCGGAAATTTCTGCAGTAACGGCGGCGCGCTCAGCAGCATCGGGGTCTCATGGACCGTGCTCAACAATACGTTCACGGGTAACCGGGCAATCGGCCGCGGCGCCAACCCGGCTCGGCCGGGAACGCCGGGCGGCGGCAGCGGCGGCGCCATCTACAACGACGGAGACCGAATGAAGCTGACGGTCGCCGGCACGCTGATCGAACACAACCGCGCCCGCGAGGGCGGTGGCGCGATCTTCTACGTGTCCAACGATCGCAGCGGGACGATGTCGATCTCCCACAGCACGCTGGACGACAACCCCAACGCCGGGTTTCACACCGCCGGTCTGGCGGGGATCTTCTTCCTCGGCCACGGGCGACCCGCGCTGACGGCTTCGATCCTCCGTTAGAACACCAGCCGGAACGCGGCCGCGGTGGCCGCGGCGGCCAGCGCGACGACGATGAACGGTGCGCGCAGCCACACGAGCACGCCCGCTGCGAGTAGCGCCGGGGCTCGGGCGTCGAGCACGAACCGGTTACCGGTGCTGAACGTCTGGACGAGGATCAGCGCAGCCAGCACTGGGACGACGAGCAGGTCAAGCGACCACCGCTCGGCGGTCTCGGGCTCGATCCGATCGCCGAGTACCAGCCCGAGGGCCTTGAGCCCGTACGCGGCCGCGCACAGCGCGATCACCGGCCACCAGCTCATGCGCCCACCCGTGCGCGGCGTCGTGCGGCGATCAGCACCGGCACCGCACCAAGCGCCGCGGCGACTACCGGAACTCCGGCGGGGGTCACGCTCAGCAGCACGAGAGCGATCACCGCTCCGGTCACCGCTGCGCGCGGCGCGCCCGGCCGGCGCAGCTGCGGAGCCAGCAACGCCAGGAACACCGCCGGGAACACGGCGTCGAGGCCGAGCGTCCTCGGGTCACCCAGGCCCGAGCCGGCCAGCGCTCCGGCCAGCGTCCCCAGGTTCCAGGCGGCGAACAGGCAGAGCGCGGTCAGGTCGAACGCGCGCCGCTTGTCGTCCGGCGTCGTCTGTGCGTGGGCCATTGCGGTCGTCTCGTCGACGACGAGATGAGCGCGCACCGCCCGCGAAAACCGGCCGCCGGAGAGCACCCACTTCAGGCTGACGGCGTAGATCGCGTTGCGCCCCGCAAGCAGGATCGACGGCGACAGTGCGCCGACGATGCCTCCGCCCGCCCCGATCACCGACACGAACGTGAACTGAGATGCCCCGGTAAACGTGACCAGCGACAGCACACACGTCTGGGCGACGCTGAGGCCGGCCGCGACCGACAGCACGCCGAACGAAACCGCGTACACGCCCGTGGCAATTCCAATCGAGAGCGCGTTCCTGAATACCGAATCGTTCAACATCGCGGTTGGCATTGTCGCGCGAAATCGAAGGCAGATGGCTGCCAATTACACCTGCGGACGGATCTATCTGGCAACATACTGCTATGGACAAGGTCGACCGCGCAATCATCGCCGAGCTAACCCGCGATGGCCGCTTGTCGAACGTGGAGCTGGCCGCGCGCGTCAACCTGTCGCCATCGCCGTGCCTTCGCCGCGTGCGCGCGCTCGAGGATTCCGGGGTGATCCGCGGCTATCACGCCGACGTCCAGCCGTCCGCCGCCGGACGAGGGTTCGAGGTGTCGGTGCTGGTCGAGCTGTCAGCGCAGGACCGCCGGACCGTGGAAGAGTTCGAGCGCCGGATCGCAGCCATGGATTCGGTAGTGGAGTGCCGGCGGATGTTCGGGGTCCCGGACTACGCGATCCGCGTGGCAGTCGCCGACAAGGACGCGTATGAGGCGTTCTATATGTCCGAGCTGGCCGAGTTGCCCGGTCTCGGGCGCATCAATTCGCAGTTCACGATGAAGCTCGTCAAGGCGGCGACCCCCGGCAGCTGAGCGCCGCGTCAGAATCCGCGGAACTGCAGTCCAACGAGGAGGGAGAGCCTTGTCCAAGTTCAAGACAGCCACGCTGGCCGCGACGGCGGCGCTCACCGCCGGCGCCCTGTTCGCCTCGGCGGGTTCGGCGAAGCCCGCCCGGGGCCATGTCCGCGCTCATGCCGGGAACACGACCGTCCACGTGGTCGAGCACGCGATCACCGACGACGAGATCCCCACCGGTGGCGGCAAGGACGTGAAGGGGAACATCCTCACGTTCGTCAACCCGGTGTTCGACGCGACCGACCACAAGCGCGTCGGACACGACGAGGGCTTCTGCACGCGGCTGGACGTAACGCAGGGCATCTGGGAGTGCCTGTGGACGACGTTCCTCAAGGGCGGCCAGATCACCGTCCAGGGCCCGTTCTACGACACGCGTAACAGCGTGCTCTCGATCACCGGCGGCACCGGCGCCTACCGCCACGCCCGCGGTGAGATGGTCCTGAAGTCCCGCAACGGCGGAAAGGAGTACGACTTCATCTTCAAGCTCAGCTGAACGTGGCCCGGTCCGCCGCCGCTCCGAAAGTGGTTGCCCGCGACGGCGACCTGATCGTCGAGCGCGATTCGCGGCGGCCGACCGGGCGACTGCTCCGCCAGGCCGACATGGAGGCGTCGTACGTCGACCTGGCGGACCCGTCGCACCTGGAGTTCGACTACATGCGGTGGATGCGGATCGTGCTGCGCGCGGCCCGGGCGCGCCGGGTCCTCCACGTCGGGGGCGGCGGCTGCGCGCTGGCGCGGGCGCTCGCCGCGGAGGACCCGTCCGGGCGGCAGCTGGTGTGCGAAGTGGACGGACGCGTGCTCGCACTGGCTCGCGAGCATCTCGGGCTGCGCCGGGGCCCGGGCCTGCGGGTGCGCCACGCCGAAGGGCGCGCGTGTCTCGAGCGTCAGCCGCAGGGCACCTGGGACGCGGTCGTGATCGATGCGTTCATCGGAGCGGTGATCCCGAGGTCGCTGATCACCGTCGAGGCGCTGGCGCTGGTCGCCCGAGCGGCCCCGCTGGCGCTGGTCAACATCGTCGACGATCGGGCCGCGCGTGAGCTGCGCGTGGTGGCCGCGGCAATGACCGCCACGTATCCGGTGGTCTGGGGGCTGGGCGGGCGCGCGGGCAACTCGGTCCTGATCGCCGGCGTCGAGCTCCCCGATCTGGACCGGGTCGGCGCCCGGGTCGCCGCCGACCGCTCGCCGGCGACCGTGACCGCGCCGGCCGCGCTGTCGCGGCGGATCGCCGGCACGGTGGCGCTCCGCGACGACGAAGTCGTCGACGGCTGATCGGTCCGACCCGGGTCAGGCGTCGCGCGGGATCACGCGGTCGATCTCGACGGCGGCGCCGTCGCGGGTGTCCTCATAGACCACGAACACCGAGGGAGGGCCTCCGAACCACGCGCTCAGCTCGCCTTCGCCGACGTACTCGGCCGCGCGCTGAGAGCCGTCGGGTTGGATCACCCAGATCGCCTCGCCCTTATGGAAGCTTCCGTCGCCGATGCTGCTCATCGCTCCCACACGATACGGGTCACACGGCCGCGCCGGTGTCGAACGCCAGCCGGCCGTCGGGGCTCAGCATCGCCAGCGCCCTCGGGTCGGGGTCGACCACCTCCGACGAGTTCAGGTGGCGCTCGTAGCAAGGACGCCGACCCAGCGCTCGGCCGACCGGCGCCAGCGCTCCGAACATCGCTCGCTGCACCCACAGCGGGGGCGACGTCAGCACAAGCGTGTCGGCGTACTCCGACGCGGTGACGGCGAGTTGCAGGGGGTGGGGGAGACCGCGCTTGTCGACGTTGCCGTCGCGGGCCAGTCCGAACATCGTCCCCACCATCTCGACGAAGCGGTCGCCGGGAGCCACCTCGACCACCACCTGAGCCTGATCCTCGCCGACCTGCCACCAATCGTGCGGCGCGCCGGACGGCACCTCCGCGCGCTCTCCGCTCTCGAGCGTCCGCTCGCTGCCGTCGATCATGAATCCGACCCGCCCCTGCAGCACGTGGAAGCGCTCGGTGATCGTCGGGTGATAGTGCTCGGCCGCGACCCGGCCGCCCGGCCGCACGAACAGATGGCCGACCAGCACACGCTCGGGGTGAGCATCGGGGTCGGTGAGGACCACCACCCGCTCACCGCTGACTGGATTGGTGAACACCTGCCCCGCTCTTGACACTAGACTCCCTCCTGTTACAGGTCGGTCCCGCGACCGCCGCCGGTGTGCGCCGGGCGTCAGTCGTCGTTGGCCTGGCTTGCCATCACCTGCTCGTTACGTTCACTCGATTTGGCCATGACGTTCGGGATTCCCGGCGCGCCTGCGACGAGGTCCGACAGCCGCCGGCGGCGGGCCCGCACGCGCTCGGCGCGCGCCTGCGCGCGCTCCAGCTTGCGACTGCCCGGTTTGTAGAACTTCCTAGCCCAGATCGAGGTGGGCCTGGCCAGCCGGATCGACGCCACCAGTGACACCAGGGGAATGAACACGCCGAACAGCCCCACCAGCGGCTTGCCCTTCACGATCGCGATCGCTGAGAACAAGATGTCGATCGTGATCGTGATCGCCCATCCCGAAATCGACGAGCCGTTCGCGCTACCGCCGAACGGGGCGGCGCCCAGCAGCACCAGTCCGGCGAGCAGCGCGGCCACGACCACCGCCCGGAACGAGACCCGCCCCTCGTCGGCCCAATACACGTCCTTCACGTAGATCCACAGCGCGAACTCGTCCAGCGTCAGGCCGGCACCGACGCCGAAGATCCCAGCCAGGATCTCGGTCTGGGGGCTCCCCTGGTTGATCACGAAACTGAGGAAGCCTGAGATCAGCAGCAGCGAGATTCCCCACACGACGTGATGGAGGTGCAGCCCGCCGGTGGTCTCGACGTTCCCCGGCCACCAGGTCACCTTCGGGTTGCGGATCAGTCGCGCGCTGGTGCGGATGAACAGGAACGACAGCAGGAACATCCCGAGCAGGATGAAGCCTGCACGCTGGGACAGGTCATACAGGAACTCGCTGTTGACCGTGGAAGCCGCCGTGGTCGGGATCGAGACGTTCATCGGTCGCCCCGCCGTCTCATCGCCGCAAGCCTAGAGCAACCGCCCGCCGCCACCACCGGATTCCTCGAGTGAGGCCAGCACCTGCTGGTTGTGGAGATGGCCGACGGTCTCGTACCCGACCACGGTGACCCACGGCACGAGTGACAGAACGAGCAGGCACCACTCCAGATCGACCCCGGTCGCGGCCATCGCCACCGACGCCGCCAGCACCAGCGCCGACGCCGCGATCAGTCTGTAGTGAAACGGGTCGATCGTCGCGGTCAGGTACGCGTACAGCAAGAAGATCCCAAGCACGTAGATCGCCAGCGGGATCGCGGTCGCCAGCAGCGAGTCGAATGCCGACAATCTCGTGTGGTGCTCGACGTAATACGCCGCGACGTGCAGCCCCGCGCCGGTTGCCACCACCGCACCGAAGATCGGAATGTGCCCGTAGCCCCAGGCGAACGAGCGATGGCGGCGGCCGGCGAGGATTTCGCCGTAGGGCACGACGAAGTAGATCCACCACATCCCGAACGTCAACGTCACGCCGGCGAGGCCGATCACGGCCGCCTTCACCGACCATCCGTCCCCGCCGGGCCCGACCACCGCGCCGAGCGCGGCGACGGTCCCGAGGATCGCCTCGCCGAGGCAGATGATCACCAGCAGCCCGTAACGTTCGGCGATGTGATGGGGGTGCCAGGGCGTGCCCCCGAGCCTGGTCTCGGCGATCAGCGGGCCGAGCAGTTCGATCGCCACCAGTGGGACTGACAGGGCGAGCATTGCGCCGATGTGCACGTGGGTGATCACGAGTCCCACCCAGCCCGCCTGGGCGACCAGGATCGTGACGATGTAGGCCCGCGCGACGCTGCTGCGCCGAGGGTCCTGCTTCGCCGCGCGCGCCCACTGGGCGACCATCGCCACCCGCATCACCACGTAGCCACCCACCATCACGCCGTTGGCCACCGGCTCGTGTTTGGCGATCGAGTCAAATAGCGCGGCGATCCCCAGCGCGAGCACCAGCACCCCGACCATCTGCAGCAGCGTGAGCAGCCGGAACACCCAATCGTCGGTGTCGTAGGCCGACGCGAACCAGGAGAAGTTGATCCACGCCCAGGTGATTGCGAACACCGAGAAGCAGAAGCCGATCAGGGCCGTCCGGACCTCCCCGATCGACAGACAATGCGCGAGCTCGTCCGCCGCAGTGCCGAAGCCGACTACGAACGTGAGGTCGAACAGCAGCTCCAAGGGAGTCGAGGCCCGATGCTGCTCCTCGGGATCGCGGCCGGTCATCCGGGACACCCGGTGGTTGAGGCTCGGTGACATGCGAGCGAAGGCTAGTGTCCCGACACTGGGGGTCTGCGTCCAAATCGAGGGGCTGGGTGCGTCGTCGATAAGGAGGCCCGTATCGTGCCTGGCACGAGCACGTGGCCCGGTATCGGACCACTAGGAGAACAGATGGCTATGGCCGACTACATGCTGCTGCTGTACGCACCCGACGGCGACGAGGCTGAGCGCGCCCGGCGCTGGGGCGAGCTGCCGCTCTGGAACGAGGTAACCGAGAGCTTGCGCGACGCCGGTCTGCTGGTCGCCAACAGCCCGCTGCATGGCCCCGAGACGGCGACCACCGTACGCGTGCGCGCCGATGACACCGAGCTCACCGATGGGCCGTTCGCGGTCACCAAGGAGGTGCTCGCCGGCTACTACATCCTGCGCTGCGACGATCTCGACCAGGCGACGGCGGCCGCCGCGCGCCTGCCGATGGCCCGTTACGGCTCGATCGAGGTCCGGCCGATCATGGACATGGGCGCCGGGCCCGCCCCCGGCGAGGTGGCGTCCGAGCAGGAGTGAGTAAGCACGACCAGCCGCGCGGTCTGGAGGACGCGATCGCCCAGGCGTTCCGCGACGAGCGTCCAGCCGTCCTGGCCACGCTGATCCGGCAGGTGGGCGACTTCCAGCTCGCCGAGGACGCGATCCAGGATGCGTTCGCTGACGCAGTGACCGCGTGGCGGCGGGACGGCTTGCCCGGCCGGCCCGGGGCGTGGATCACCGTGGCAGCGCGACGCCGGGCAATCGATCGCCTGCGCCGCGACCGATCGCTGGCCTACCGCGCGGCTCGGCTCGCCGAGCTGACGCCGCCGCCCGAGCAGGGCGACCAGCCCACGGCCGAACCCAGCGCGGTCGTCGACGACCGGTTGCGGCTGATCTTCACCTGCTGCCATCCGGCGCTTGCGCAGTCGGCCCAGGTCGCACTGACGTTGCGGATGCTTGGCGGACTGACGACGGGCGAGATCGCGCGCGCATTCCTGGTCGCCGAGCCGACGATGGGCAAGCGGATCGTGCGGGCCAAGCGCAAGATCGCCGACGCCCACATCCCGTACCGGGTGCCGCCCGACGAGGAGCTTGCGGACCGGTTGCGCGGCGTGCTCCGGGTCGTGTACCTGATCTTCAACGAGGGCTATTCGGCGACCGGCGGCCACCGGCTGGTCCGCGAGGAGCTGTGCGGCGAGGCGATCCGTCTCGGGCGGCTGCTCGCACAGCTGATGCCCAACGATCCTGAGGCACTCGGGCTGCTCGCGCTGATGCTCGTGCACGACGCGCGGCGGTCCGCGCGAGTCGACGCCGACGGCCTCTACGTCGAGCTCGCCGCGCAGGACCGGGGCCTGTGGGACCGGAGCCTGATTGCGGAAGGGCTGGGGATCCTCCAGCGCGCGTTCCGGCTGGGCCATCCGGGCCAGTACCAGCTGCAGGCCGCGATCACAGCTGCGCATCTGGAGGCTCCCGATGCCGAGTCGACCGACTGGGACCGGATCGCCGTGCTCTACGGAGCGCTGGCCAAGATCACCCCGTCGTCCGTGGTGGAGGTCAACCGCGCAGCCGCTGTGGGGTTCGCGCACGGGCCGCGCGCAGGACTGAACCTGCTCGAGCCGCTGCTCGGCGACGGCGCTCTGCGCGACTACCAGCCGCTGCATGCGACTCACGCCGAGCTGCTTGCGCGCAGCGGCGACCCCGACGGTGCCTCGCGGGCGTACCGCCGGGCGATCGAGCTCACCGACAACCAGGTGGAGCGGGCCGAGCTCGAGCGTCGACTGGCGGGCCTGTCCAAATAGCCCGGACTGCTGCGTCGTGTTGACGAGGCCGCAGATTCGCGGTCGCGATCCGACAGGAGGAACGACATGACCAACCAGCCCCCAACCACCGCGCAACGCAGCGAGTCCGCGGTCACGGCCGTGATCGACGACGTCCAGGCGGCCTGGACCGCCCACGACCCGGACGCATTCGTCGAGCGCTACGAGCCCGATGCAACCGCGACCCTTCTGGGCTCTCACCTTCCCGACCGGGAAGCGATTCGGGCGACGATGACCGAGGTGTTCGCCGGTCCGCTCAAGGGCTCGCGCGGGTTCTCCGACATACAGCGCGTGCGCTTCCTGAACGACGACGTCGCAGTCGTCCACAGCATCGGCTCGATCGCCCCTGCCGGCTACGGCGAGCCTTCGGCCGAGACCCGTTCGCGCGAGACCTGGATTCTGTCTCGCCGCGATGACGGCTGGCGTGTGGCCGCGTATCAGAGCACGCCCGAGCGCGCGGTGTGAGGAGGTACCGTCATGCGCAGGATCATCGAATCGACGCTGCTGTCGCTGGACGGGGTGATCGGCGACCCTCACATCTGGGCCTCCGAGCGCTTCGACGAGGAGGCTCGCGACTCGGCATTGGCTCAGCTGCTGGCCAGCGGCGGCATGCTGATGGGCCGCCGCACCTACGAGATCTTCTCGGGCCTGTGGCCACGCCAGTCCGGCGACTACGCCGACGCGGTCAACGGCATCCGAAAGTACGTCTTCTCCTCCACGCTCGAGGACCCCGAGTGGAGCCACACGACGGTCGTTCGGGGTGACGTAGCCACCGAGGCGGAGAGGCTCAAGCGCGAGGACGGCGGAGACCTGGTCATGTACGGCCACGGGCCGGTGGGGGAGGCGCTGCTCGAGCACGGCCTGCTCGATGAGCTCAGCTTCGCGGTGCATCCCGTGTTCGTGGGCAGCGGGACGCCGCTGCGGCGCGACGGTGCGATCGCCACGCTTGAGCTGACCGGCACCCGGACACTCGGGACTGGGGTGGTGGTCCTGACCTACGTGCCGGCCCGATGACCGACGGTCAGCTGCCGGTGAGGTCGGTCGAACCCGGCACGTTGCCGCATCCCGAGACACCCCGGCGCAGCTGCGCCGGGGTGGGCGGGTCGGTGGCGAACAGCTCGGGCAGGCTGACCGACCTGAGGTGGCGCTTGTGGAGCACCGGAAGCAGCGTGGTCAGCGCCCGGATCGTCTGCCCCCGGTTCTCGTGCATGAGGATGATCGCGCCCGGTCGCAGGTCGGATTCCACGTTCTTGATGATCCCCGCCCAGTTGGCCCCCAGCGAGTCGCGGGAGTCCATCGACCACATGATGTCCAGCAGCCCGAGATGGCTGGCCACCTGGTTGACGGAGCGATCCTGAGCCCCGTAGGGCGGGCGGAACAGATCGACCGACTGCCGGGAGTCGCGCTCGATCAGGCGGCGATTGGATTGGAGCTCGGTGTCGACCTCGCTCAGCGGCATCTCGAGCAGGTCGGAGTGCGTGAACGTGTGGTCACCCAGCGTCGCGACCTTGAGCTCGCGATTGATCCAGCCGGGCCAGGCCTCGATCGACTTGCCGACGACGAAGAACGTGGCTCGCTCGTGGGCCTGCTCGAGCTTCTTGAGCGCATAGTGGGTGTAGACGCCGGGTCCGTCATCGAACGTGAATGCGAGCTCGTGGCCGCGCGGGCCTCCGCAATACACCGGGAGCGCGAACTTGGCCAGCCGCCGGATCGTGGCGTTGCCGCGCGCCTGGAGTGCGGCCAGCTTCTGGCTGGGCTTGGGCGCGGGCGCTGACACCGCATGGTGCGCGGCTGCCGCCTGCGTCTTGTGCTTGGGGGCCCCGCCGCCGCTCGAGACGACCACCGCCGCCACGACCACGATCGCCAGTAGCAGCAGTCCACCCAGCGCCACAGCCCTCCGCTGGCGTTGTCGTGCCCTGTTGCGAGCGCGTCGAGCGACGATGTGATCGGGAACGTGCCCCATTGCCCTTGCCCGCTCGGAATCTAGCGACCACGCGAAACGCGGCGCCCGGTGAGAGCCCGGACGCCGCGCGATCGCGTGTCAGTTATGACCTGGGCCGCGGTCTACGGCTTGACGCTGAAGACCTGGCCGGTGAGCTCGCCGACGTACAGCGTGCCCTTGTGCACGCCGAGTCCGACGGTCGGAGCCACGAAGCCGGTCACGACCGGCGAGTACTTGCCGCCCTTGAGCGGCATCGAGTAGACCGTGCCGCCGCCTGAGGGGCCCGCGAACGAGGTCATGTACAGCCGCTGACCAATGATCGCCAGCCCCATGATGTCGGTGTGGGGCGGGAAGAACATCCACGGCTTGGTGAAGCCCTTGCACTTGGACTTATCGATCCAGTTGCACTTGGGGAAGCCGTAGTTATCGCCCTTCTTGACCTTGAGCACGAAGTCGGGCGGGTTCTTGGCGCCCTTGTCCTGACCGAGGGCGGACACGAACGGCGACGACGACCCGTTGGCGAACGCGAACTGCCAGGGCTGCCGGATCCCCGACGCGAACACCTGCAGGCCGGTTCCGTTCGCGTTGAGCGACAGGATCTTGTAGACGTACGGCGTCTTGGCCGGACCGTGGTCGTTGTTGTTCGTCAGGCCGACATCGACGCCGACGTACAGCCGGCCGTCGGGCCCGAACGCGATCCCGTTGAGGCCGTCGAGCCCCTTCGGCGCGGTCCAGATCACCTTCTTTGACGCGAACTTCTTACCGTTCCAGCCACTCCACGCCTGCAGCTGCCAGGCGATTCCCTTCTTGCTGACGACGCCGCCGCTGACATACAGGGCGCCCTTGTGCCAGGTCACTCCGGCCACGAACGGCGGCGAACCCTTCAACAGCGTGGCCTTGCCGCCCTTGAGCACGAAGATCCCGCCGTTGGGGAGCCCCTTCTCCTTGTTGCCACCATCACCCGCGAACACGGTGCCGGCTCCGAACGCGAACGAGGTCGGAGTGCGCACGCCGCTGGCGAACAGGCTGACCTTTGCGCCGTTGACGCCGGTCGGCGGCGGGGGCGGCCCCCCCGCGGCGACGGCAGTACTGGCGATCGCCCCGGTAGATACGACTGCTGCGGCGGTGATCGCCGCAGTACGTCCCCACATGAGATGTCCTTTCTTACGCCCCTTTATGGTCCCCGGCCGGACCCAAGCGCAGCCAGCGTAACACAGGGTTTACACGGCGACGAATGGGTTAGTCGTGACGCTGACCGCCGTGCATCGTCGCCATCCGATGCAGCGACACGTTGCGTGTGGTCAGCGCGTCGGCCAGCGCCAGCACCAGCGCCGCGGCGCAGAACGACGCAATCACGATCAGCCCGTGCCGGAACCCGAGCGCCCAATCACCGCGGGTGTCGGCCAGGACCGAGTAGAACACGCTCCCGGTGATCGCGATCCCCGCCGCCGAGCCGATCCGCTGGCCGGTCTGGAGCACGCCGCCGGCGCTGCCCGCCCGTTGGTTGGGCACCTCCGACAGCGACAGCGTCTGGTTCGGCGAGATCACGAAGCCGCCGCCCATCCCGGCGATCAGCAGCGGCAGCGCGGTATAGAAGCCGACACTGCGACCCGGCGCGGCGTGCACCGCGACCCACACCAGCGCCAGGCCCGCGATCACCACAGCCAGCCCGAACGCGACGAGCTTTCGGCCCTGACGGAGCACGTGGCGGCTGCCCAGGGAGGCGGTCAGCGCGCCGCCCACCGCGAACGGCGTCGACGTCAGGCCCGACTGCAGCGGGGAGTAGTGGAGCCCGATCTGCAGGTACTGGCTGAGGATGAAGAACGTTCCGGTGAAGCCGGCGAAGAACAGCAGACCGACGCCGGCGCCCAGCACGTAGGAGCGGATCTTGAACAGATCGAGGCTGACCACCGGCTCGCGGGTGCGCCCATACCGCCGCTCGTGCAGCACCCAGATGACCGCCAGCACCGCGGCCACCACGAACAGCAGCGGCCGCAGCGTGCTGTGCCACGTCCGTTGCTCGATGAACGGCACCAGGATGCAGATCACCGTCAGTCCCAGCAGCAACACGCCGATCGGGTCGAGCTCGGTCCGTTGGCCGTCGGCCGGCTGCGGATTCGGTGGTGGGAGGTAGCGGCGCGCCAACATCAGCGCGATCACCGCCACCGGGAGGTTCACGAAGAACACCGCCCGCCAGCCGTTGTGATTGCCGAACAGCGCGATCAGCAGGCCGCCGAGCAACGGGCCGATGGCGGTTGACACGCCGACCGTCGTGCCGAAGTAGCCGAATGCCTTACCGCGCTCCTCGCCCTCGAACAGCGTCTGGATGAAGCCGCTGACCTGCGGCGTGATCAACCCACCGGCGAAGCCCTGCACGACGCGGGCGAGGACCAGGAACGTGGCCGAGGGCGCCGCTCCGCAGGCGGCGCTGGCCAGCGCGAACAGCGCAACTCCGGTCATGAACACGGTGCGGCGCCCGCGGGCATCGCCCAGCCTTCCGGAGGGCACCAGCAACAGCCCGAGCGCGAGCGCGTACCCGGACACGATCCACTCCAGGTCGTTGTCACCGGCGTGGATCCCGGACTTGATCGTCGGCAGCGCGACGTTGACGATCGACACGTCCAGCAGCGTCATGAACCCGGCCACGAGGCAGACGCCTAGGGCTTTCCACCGGTTGGGGTCGGGCTCGGTCTGGCTCACAGGTCGCCTCGGAGCGCGGGCGCGCTCCCACATGATCGCGGCGAGGGACTACCCGTGAGCCGGCGGCCCAACCGAAGCGTTCAGTGTGCGCCGTTGGAGGAGTCGTGCCCGTTGCCGTTGACGACCCGGTGGATCCAGATGTCCTGCGGCTGTTGCTCGGTCGCGACCGCGGAGGGTTCCGCCTCGACGGCGGCGATCAGCGCCTTGAGCTCGCCGACGTCGACCTCGACCGTGTGGGCCTCGCCCTCGATCACCTGCTCCTCGGACTCCGGCGCAGCCGCGGCGACCCGCGGCTGTGGCCCGGTGGCCGACGCGGCCACGACCCCAAGCTCCGGCCGGGCCGGCTTGACCGTCGCTCGGAACGCCAGCTCGGTGCCGGTCTTGCCCCATTCGACCGCGAAGCGGCCCTCGAGTCGGTGCCCGATCCAGGCGACCAACACCATCACGGCACCAAGGATCATCAGCGGCATCGTCCACACGGAGTTGGTGAACAGGAGTCCGCCGAGCACAAGCACGGTCCCCACGATGCACAGGGTCACGCGCGGCCGGGTCACCCACTCCTGGACGAGCTTGGCGGAGGCTTCCGCCCTGGCCGGCCACGGCGACGATGCGGTGGACTTGGGAGGCTCCGGTGACATCCTCACCGGTCCTTTCGACCTTCGCCTCGCAGCCCCTGCACAAAAATGACCGGGAACCGGAGCCCGACTGGATCGCACCGATTAGCCTGTGGGCAGAGGTTCGTCTAAGCCTTCATGAGCACTACCGACGAACAGCAGATCCGCACCCTGATCACCGACTGGACGAACGCCGTGCACACCGGCGACCTGGCCGGTGTCCTGGCCGACCACGCCGACGACATCGTGATGTTCGACGTGCCGCCGCCGCACGACGGCGTCCGAGGGATCGACGCCTACCGGGAGACATGGCCGGGGTTCTTTGACTGGCAGGCGTCTGGGGCCTCGTTCGAGATCGTGTCGCTAGACGTGGTCGCCGGCGAGCGCGTCGCGTACGCGTACGCGTTGCTGCTGTGCGGCACCGCTGCCGAGCTAGAGTCCAGGCCCGAGACCCGCCTGCGGCTGACCCTGGGTCTGCGCAAGCGAGACGGTCGCTGGATCGTCGCCCACGAGCACCACTCGTTCGCTGACACCAGCGGGCCCGACGAGTAAGCCGGCGCCGGTGACCGAGGTCTGGCTACGGCCATGGCGGGCGTCTGACGCGGCCGACGTGGCCCGGATGGTGGGCGACGAGCACGTCAGTCGCTGGTCGACCCTCGGCGACGACGTCGATGCCTGGCTGGCGAGGGAGGTCACGCAGGCGCACGGTCCCACCCGCGCGATCTGCGTGGCGGGCGAAGATCGCGCGCTGGGGCGAGTCGCGTTCCGCCCGCCCGAGCACGCCTCGGAGGCCGTCACCGCGGCCGGGATGACCGACGCCGACCAGCCGGCGGGGGAGCTCAGCTACTGGTTGCTCGCAGCCGCGCGCGGACGGGGTCTCGCGCGTGCCGGGGTCGAGCTGATGCTCGAGACGGTCGTCAACCCGTTGGGGCTGCGCAGCGCCGTCCTTGACATCGAACCGTCCAATCGGCCGTCCGTGCGGCTGGCCGAGCGGATCGGCGCCGTGCGGCGCGAGCCGCCGCGCATCGAGACCGATCGGGCCGGGACCGAGCGCACGCTCGTCGTGTATGTGGTGACGCTTCCGTGGCGCCGCGTCGCCACCTAGTCGCCACGCAGGTTTCACCGCGCAGTTTCACACTCGCGGTTGGTGGGATGATCCAAGGCATGAGCACGACAGCGAGGAACCCGGTTGCGCCGCTACGCGAACGTCCCGCGTGGAACGCGCTTGAGCAGCACTACGACGAGATCCGAGATGTTCATCTGCGCGAGCTGTTCGCCGCCGACGCGCAGCGCGGCGAGCGGTTCACGGCCGAGGGCGCCGGCCTGTACCTGGACTACTCCAAGAACCGAATCACCGACGACACGCTGCGACTGCTGCTGGAGCTGGCCGAGCAGTCGGGTCTGCGCGAGCGGACCGCGGCGATGTTCCGCGGCGACAGGATCAACGTCTCGGAGAACCGCTCGGTGCTGCACGTGGCGCTGCGGATGCCCAAGGGCAGCTCGCTGATCGTCGACGGCACCGATGTGGTGGCCGAGGTGCACGAGGTGCTCGACCGGATGGGGGAATACGCCCAGCGCGTACGCAGCGGCGAGTGGAAGGGGTACACGGGCAAGCCGATCAAGACCGCGATCAACATCGGTATCGGCGGCTCCGATCTCGGGCCGGTGATGGCCTACGAAGCGCTCCGCGACTACAGCCAGCGCGAGCTGGCGTGCCGATTCGTGTCCAACGTCGACCCGACCGACTTCGTCGAGGCGACCCGCGATCTCGACCCGGCGGAGACGTTGTTCATCATCTCCTCCAAGACGTTCACGACGCTCGAGACGATGACGAACGCGCGGTCGGCGCGCGACTGGTGCCTGGCTGGGCTCGGCGACGAGGCGGCGATCGCGCGACATTTCGCGGCGGTTTCGACCAACGCGGACGAGGTGTCGAAGTTCGGGATCGACACCGCCAACATGTTCGGCTTCTGGGACTGGGTCGGCGGCCGCTACTCGATGGACTCCGCGATCGGTCTATCGACGATGTTGGCGATCGGTCCCGACGGGTTCGGCGAGATGCTGGCCGGGTTCCACGAGATGGACGAGCACTTCCGGACCACGCCACCGGAGCGCAATCTGCCAGTGCTGATGGGGCTGCTGGCCGTGTGGTACGGGGACTTCTTTGACGCCCAGACCGTGGGCGTGATGCCCTACAGCCAGTACCTCAAGCGCTTCCCGGCCTACCTCCAGCAGCTGACGATGGAGTCCAACGGCAAGCACGTGACGATCGACGGCCGCCACGTCGACTATCAGACCGGCGCGGTCTACTGGGGCGAGCCCGGCACCAACGGCCAGCACAGCTTCTACCAGCTGATCCACCAAGGAACGAAGCTGATTCCGGTGGACCTGATCGGCTTCGGTAAGAACCTCAATCCGCTCCGCGACGCCCACGACATCCTGATGTCGAACGTATTCGCCCAGGCGCAAGCGCTCGCGTTCGGTAAGACCGAGGAGGAGGTCCGGGCCGAAGGCACGCCCGATGAGGTCGTCCCCCACCGGGTGATGGAGGGGAATCGCCCCACGAACGTGCTGCTGGCAGAAGTTCTGACCCCGCGGCTGCTCGGCTCGCTCGTGGCGCTCTATGAACACAGCGTGTTCACCCAGGGCACGATCTGGTCGATCGACTCCTTCGACCAGTGGGGAGTCGAGCTGGGCAAGGTGCTGGCCAAGCAGATCATCCCCGAGCTCGAATCCGAGACCGAGCTGGCGCACGACAGCTCCACCAATGCCCTGATCCGCCGCTACCGGGCAATGCGCTGACGATGAGCGCCACGTACTGGCAGAGCGCCGCCGAAGACGAGGCGATGCAGGATGAGCACGCGTTCGTGTGGCGGGCGATGCTGGACACGATCGACACTGACGTGGCCGGCCAGCGTGTGCTCGACGCCGGCTGCAACCGCGGCGGCTTTCTGCGGTTACTGGTCGATCGCCATGGGGTTGCCGAGGGGTTCGGATACGACCCGGCGTCCGGAGCGATCGAGGACGCGCGGCGGCTTGCCGGCACACGGCCGCTCACCTACGAGGCATCCGACAACGTGCCTGGCGGATGGGAGGGGCTCGACCTGGCCTTCAGTCACGAGGTCCTGTATCTCGTGCACGACCTGTCCGCTCACGCCCGCGGGATTCACGGCGCGCTGGCCCCCGGCGGCGTCTACTACGCGGTCATGGGCGTGCATGCGGGCAGCCGATTGATGACCGAGTTTCACCGCGACAACGCCCACGCGTTGGGGATGCCACCGCTGCGCGACATCGACGAGGTGCTGGCCGTATTCGAGGCGGAGGGATTCGATGTGGCCGTGGCGCGGCTGAAGATCACGTTCATCCCTGCCGACGGTCGTCAGCATCACGAGCGTGGTCGGACGCTGGACTGGCTTGACTACTTCTACGACCAGAAGCTGCTGCTGCGATTCGGCCGCTGACGCCAAAGGTCCGGCCGGCTGGACAGGTCGGTACCCTTTGAGTGGACGTGATATGGGCAAGCGGTAATCGAGGAGTATCGGCACCGTGACCGGGCGAGCGGGCTGGCGAGCTTCTGATGCCGATCGAGAGCAGGTGGCGGAGCGCCTCCGGGTGGCTGCAACCGAGGGACGGCTGCAGGACGACGAATTCGAAGAACGGCTGGCGTCCACGTTCTCGGCCCGGACCTACGGCGAGCTCGACCGGGTTGTGTCGGATCTGCCGGCCCCGCCGGCGCCGCGCCCGCGGGAGGCCGCTCGCGGTGTGAAGCCGGGGGTTGCGGTCGCGATCGCCCTGGTGCTCGCGTTCGTGCTGCTGTCGACGATCTCGTTCGCCGTCGGCCACGGCCACGGCGAGCACCACGGTGGCGGCTTTGGCGTCGGCCCGTTCGTGTGGCTGATCTGGCTGGCGATCGGCTGGCGCTACCTGGCCCACCGCCGTCGGCGCGGCCTGCGATAGGGTTCCCGCCGCGATGGAAGCGGCCGGGCTTGATTTCGCGCTGATGGTGTTCGGACGCACCGGTGGTGCCGAGCGCGCCTACGCCGACGCGCCGCCGGCCGCCGACGGGATCCGCTGGGCGCAGGAGGTGGCGTTCGTCGAGCATCATCACCATGACCGGATCGTCGTCCGCGGCATCTTCGCGGGGCGCTACGTCGACGCCGACGATGACGAGCAGTTCATCGGGTCTCGGTCGGTGCAGGGAGCGCTGGGCGGCGCAGCCGCTGGAGCGCTGTTCGGCCCGACGGGCTTGGTGGCGGGCTTTCTCGGCGGCGGCATCGCCGGAAGCGTGGCCGAGGAGCACGCCGGACCGCGGCTGCGCAGCGCGCTGTTCGACGAGGTCCGCGCCGAGGTTCCGCAAGGCTCCTCGGCGGTGATGCTGCTGGCACCGGCCGCGGATGTCGACGCGATGATCTCGGTGCTGGCGCCACGCGGCGGGCGCTCGTCCGCCACCACCTCGAGCCCGACGGCGTCGAGCTGCTCAAAGCGGCGGTGGCCGGCAGCCCCAGCGCGGCGCCGCCGGCGTGACCGGCTGCGGATCTCCGAACGTGCCGTAGGCGATCAGCGCCCGGCGCGCGGTGAACTCCCGGCAGCGCGCGAGGTGCGCCGGATAGCTCCGGCGCACGCTGCGCGACGTCGTCTGCCGACCGGCAGAAGCGGACGTGATACACGTCGGTGTCTAGGCGGCGGGCTGGTAAAGGCTGAACGGCGTGCCCTGGTCGTCGCGACACGCGCTCATCCGTCCCACTCCGGGCACCTCCTGGATGTCCTGCGCGGTGCCGCCGAGCTCACCCACCTTCGCGACCGCGGCGTCGATGTCCTCGGTGGAGAAGTAGACGACCGGCGGGCCCTCACCGGGCAGCATCGCGCCGCCGGGCTCGGCGCCCTGGACCATGTGGTAGGGCTGGCCGTCCCACGCGTGGAAGTCCCAGCCCATCAGGCCGGAGAAGAACTTCTGTCCGCGGTCGACGTCGGCCACGGGCAGCTCGAACCAGACAAGCTGACTCGCCATGTGATCCTCCTGTTGGATTGATGTGGGTTCAGGTGATGGAGGCGATCACTCGCCGCCAGCCTGTGCGGCGTACGCGTCGAGCGTGGTCTGCCACGCACCCGGCTGCTGGAACAGCTGGTACATGCGCTCGGCGTCGGGTCCGAACGCCTCGAGATCCCGGTGCTCGAGCTCGACCCGGGTGCGGTCGGGGGCCTCGGCCAGGAACCGCAGCTCGACCGTGGTGCGCATTTTCGGGTCGTACTTCCAGTCGGCTCCGATCTGCCACGTGAGCACCAGCCGGGAGTAGGGATCCCAGGTCGCCACGTACCCGGTCGACGTCTCGGACCCGTCCTGATGGCGCGTGTACCAGCGCCCGCCCTCCCGAGGTTCGATGATCACCTCCTGAATCGGCGCGCTGCCGATGTGATGCTCGGGCGGCCACCAGCTCGTCATCTCCGCGGTGAATACCTCGAACGCCCGCCGCTGGCCCGCCGGCACCGTCACGTGCCGTCGGATCGCCTCGATCGTCTCAATCATCGTGCGGTGCCTCCTGTTGCTCGATGTGGTCCTGGAACGACTCGAGCGAACGGCTCCAAAACTGGTCAAGGTACGACCTCAGGACGGCCAGACCCGCCCGGTCGACCTCGTAGATCCGTCGCGTTCCCACGCGGCGGTCGGTCACGAGGCCGACCTGTCTGAGCACCTTGAGGTGTTGGGAGACCGCCGGCCGGCTGACCGGAAGCTCGGCCGCCAACACCCCGACGGGGGACGGCTGCACCGACAGGCGCTCGAAGATCGCCTGCCGGGTGGGGTCTCCCAGGGCCGTCATCATCTCGGCTCCGTTCGCCATGACTAACGGTAAGCTACGACTTACTTATGGCGTTGTCAAGCCGGGAGCGCAAGCGGGCTGTCGCTGCCGGCCGGGACGTAGCCAGCGGGCGGCCATCGCTGCGGCCAGCAGGTACAGCGCCCCCTGGATGTTGAGCAGCGTCACGACCCCGACCGAGTCGCCCAGCGCGCCCGCGATCACGATCCCGACCGCTTGGCCGACCGCCATCGACACGCCCATCGCCGCGAATGCCTTCCCCCGCTGGCCGTCGCCGGTGGCGTGCTGGATCGCTGTGGTGAGCCCGGCCACGAGCGCCAGCCCCGGGGCTCCGACCGCGATGAACAGCGCCACGTACAGCGGCTCGGCGCGGGTCAGCTCGGGGGCGTTCCAGATCGCGAGGTCGAGGACCCCGAAGCTCGCCAGCGCCCACGCGGTGACCGTCCCGGCCCGGATTCGAGTGGTTGCCGACAGCGCCAGGCCGGCCGCGATCGCGCCGATCGCCTGGACGCCGCGCAGCAGTCCGATCTCGCCGGAACCACCGTCCAGGACCTTCACCACGAACACGATCGAGAGCACGACGAACATCCCCTGCGCGACACTCGCGACGGCGAGCACCGCGAGCCCGCCCCTGACCGTGGGGCCGGCCAGCGTGCCCGACCAGGTGGAGGTGTCGGCCATCGGGTGTCGGTCCTGGCGCTGTGAGCCTGCGGCGTTCGCGAGCGTGGCGATCAGCGCGGCAGCGGTCACGAAGCTGATCAGGTCGGCGACGACGATCGCCGGCAGGCCACCGCCGGCCCCCAGCAACGCGCCGCCGAGCGACGCCCCGATCAACCTCCCGATGTTCTGATTGAGCCCGACCAGCGAGTTCGCCGACACCAGCTTGTCGGGCTCGACCAGGGTCGGCATCAGCGCGTTCTTGGTGGGGTCGAACACGGATGCGAGCGCCGCCTGTGCGATCACCACCAGGTACACGATCGGCAGCCCGGCGCGGCCGTGCACGAGCAGCAACGGGGTCAGCGCGGCGGCCTGGGCGACCGAGACGAGCATCAGCGTCCGGCGGCGGTGCAACCGGTCGGCGATCGCTCCCGCGAGCGGCGCCAGCGCCACCGGCGGAACCAGTTCGACCAGGAACGCGACCGACGTGCCCAGCGCCGAGCCGGTGTAGCGGTACACGAGGATCGGGAGGCTGACCAGCAGCAGCCAGTCGCCGGTGTCGGAGATCAGCCCGGCCAGCCATAGCCTCCGAAAGCTTTGGCTCTGCAGCGCCGTCATGTCGCCGGAGAGCGGAACGCGTGCAGGTTCACGTGTACGAGCGCGGAGTCGGATGCGCGGTGCTCGCGCGTCGCCGCGATGTAGGGCCGGATGACCGCGTCGAGCCGGGCAGTCAGGTCGGTGAGCTCCGCCGGCGTGAGCGACAGCGTGTAGGTCCCGTAGAAGTCGGCCCGGCGCCACTCGCGCGGCTCTCTCGCTCGGCTCATCATGTAGTCGCGCACGAGCTGCTGATCGCGCTGCAGCGAGACCGCCAGCAGCCTCGACTCCTGCGCGGTCATCGGCTCGCCCGAACTGTCTGAGTCGGTGTCAAAGCCGGTGATCAGCGCCTCCCACGGGCGTTCGCGGCCGTCGGCGGAGGCGACCTCGCCGACCAGCCCGACCTGCGCCAGCACCCTCAGGTGGTAGCTGCAGTTCGACGGGGTGTCGCCCACGGCGCGGGCGCACGCCGACGCGGTGGCGGGGCCGGCCGACATCAGGTGGTTGATCAGCTCGAGGCGCACGGGGTGGGCGAGCGCTTCGAGCGCCTCCGGCTCGGCGATCCTGCGTCTGACTTCACGTGGCATGGGCGCTCCTGTCGCCTGCTGGCTTCGTGGAGATCTGAAAGACTCTTTCAGATCATACCGTAGCGGGCGTCGTATCCTCGAATGCGCCGATGCCTCAACGCCGAGTCCTCTCCACCACGGTCACCGAAACTGTCTGGCTCACGCCGGGGATGGTCCGGGTCGTCGTCGAGGGCACGGATCTCGATGGCTTCCCGGTCGGGGAGTTCACCGATCACTACGTCAAGTGCCGGTTCGGCGACAAGACACGCTCGTACACGGTCCGCGCGTTCGACCCGGTGCAGCGCCGGCTGACGCTCGACTTCGTCGTGCACGGCGACCGCGGCCTCGCGGGCCCTTGGGCGGCCGGCGCCAGGCCCGGCGACACGCTCGAGCTGATGGGACCCGGTGGCGCGTATGCCCCGGACCCCGATGCCGACTGGCACCTGATGGTCGGCGACGACGCCGTGCTGCCGGCGATCGCGGCATCGCTCGAGCGGATTCGGGCCGGCGTGCCGGTGTTCACGGTGCTCGAGGTCGACGGTCCCGAGCACGAACAGCCGCTCACGTCACCGGGCGACCTGCGGATCTCGTGGGTGCACCGCGTTGGCGGCCCGGGCGAGCAGCCCGAGCTCCAGCTCGATGCGGTCAGGTCGCTGGCGCTGCCCGACGGACGCGGCCACGCGTTCGTTCACGGCGAGGCCACCGCGGTCCGGCTGCTGCGCCGCCACCTGTTGCTCGAGCGCGGGATGCCGCTCGAGGCGCTGTCGGTATCGGGTTACTGGAAGCTGCGCCGCACCGACGAGGAGTGGCGCGCCGAGAAGCCCGAATGGAAGCGCCAGGCCGAGGCCGACCTGGCCGTGCCGCGCTCGAGTTAGCGCCCGATTGGACCAGGTGTGGCGCGGGCTGAACGCCCCAGGCCGCCGCGGAGGACCTGCTTAACGTCCCACCCGAGGGGTCCGGGGGCGACCGTGGGACGTTAGTCACCTCCCACGTGGCGAACGTCCCGGGGTCCACTGGCGACGGGTCGGGTGGGACGTTAATCAGGTGCGCACGAGTGCGCCGGTTACTCCTCGACGTCCAGGATCGCCTGGAGCACCGCGAGCGACACCTCGCCCGTGCGTCGCACGAACCAGTCGACGTCTCGACCCTCGAGCGTCTGCATCTGCACGACGCCGTCGCGGTTGATGTTCCAGTCCATCTCGCGGACGGTGCGCTCGGCCGCGGCGCGCCAGCCGGGCGGCCGCCCCGAGAGCTCGACGGCGACGCCCATGTCGTCGATGTCGTAACGGTGTGATCGGCGCCGCACGCTGATCCGGACGGGCCGGCCAGGCATGTAGGAGAGCTCGGTCTCTCGCACCTCGCCGGAGCGCGGTTGAGCTCCCCGGGACGCGGCCACGAGCGCCGGCCACGAGGAGAAACCAAGGTCCGCGGCCACCGCGCGCTGGGCATCGGCCAGGCGCGGGTCGCGGTCGGCCCGCAGCCGCGAACGAGCATCCGGGTGACCGGCCCGAGCCGCGGCCAGCAGCTCCTTGGCGCGCCGACGCGCTTGACCGAGGTCGATCTGCATCACGATCTCCTCACTGGCGCCCGGGTGCTCGCATCCCGGCACGCCCGATCGGATCGCGAACACGAAGCGGTCACCACCGAATCAAAGGCGACGGGCCTCGGGCCCTGTCCGCGAGCCGGGCGCGCTCACCGAGGCGCGCGTTACCTACTCTAGACAAGGGTGAACGCCCCGTCAGCCGGGTAGCCAATCCGAATGGAAGCTCAGAACGTAGCGCCGATTCCCGGCGCCGACGGCTGGACCTACGGGCCGTTCCGCCACGAATACGAGGGTGACTCGCTACACATCCCGCTGCACCACGACGGCGAGGAGGTGATGGAGTTCTCGGTGCCCCAGTTCGTGCAGGACCCGGAGGACATCCGCGGTGTCGCCCTGCTCGTGATCGGTGCCTGGGGCAAGTGGCAGTCGGTCAAGGGCCTCGGCGGCTGAGCGCGCGAACCGGCCGACCGCGAACTCAGCCCGTGAACGCGCTCGAGTAGGCGTTGAGCGCCGGCTGGCCGCCGAGGTGCGCATACAGGACCCGTGACCCGGGCTCGATCCGGCCAGAGCGCACCAGGTCGATCAGCGCGGCCATCGACTTACCCTCGTACACCGGATCGGTGAGCATCCCCTCAAGCCGCGCGCACAGGCGGATCGCATCGATCGTCTTGGCGTCGGGGATCCCGTAGGTCCCCGCGTGCCATTCCTCGAGCAACACGATCTCGTCGTCGGCGAGCTCGCGCCCGAGCCCGATCGCGTCGGCGGTGCGCCGAGCGATCCGGGCGATCTGATCCCAGGTCTGCTGCACGGTCGCTGAGCCGTCGATCCCGAGCACGCGCCGCGACTCGGGCTCGTCGGCGAACCCGGCGATCATCCCCGCCTGCGTCGACCCGGTCACCGAGCAGACCACGACCGTGTCGAAGAACACCCCGAGCTCGCGTTCCTGCGCCTGCACCTCGCGCGCCCAGCGCGCGAAACCCAATCCGCCAAGCGGGTGGTCAGACGCCCCCGCCGGGATCGCGTACGGCTTGCCGCCGACGTCGCGCACCGACTGCAGCGCCTGCTCCCAGCTGCGGCGGATGCCGATGTCGAACCCGGCCGGGTCCAGCCGGACGTCCGCGCCCATGATCCGCGACAACAGGATGTTGCCGACGGTCTCATAGCCCAGATCCTCCCAGTCGACCCAGTGCTCCTGGACGAGCACGCACCCGAGGCCGAGCCGGGCCGCGACCGCGGCCACCTGTCGGGTGTGGTTGGACTGCACGCCGCCGATCGAAACCAGCGTGTCGCAGCCTTGAGCGAGCGCGTCGGCGGCGAGGTACTCGAGCTTGCGAACCTTGTTGCCGCCGTACGCCAAGCCCGAGTTGCAGTCCTCGCGCTTGGCCCAGATCTCGACGTTGCCGCCGAGCTGCTCGCTCAGGCGCTCGAGTCGGTGGACCGGCGATGGCCCGAACAGCAGCTCGACGCGGTCGAAGTCCTCGAGGCTCACGGCGCGATCGTAACGCGGCAAGATTATGCTCGTGCCCGCGTTCACGCTGCACCCTCGCGGCCGGTTCTCACTGACGGCGGCCGCAACCTTCGCCGAGGGGTTCCCCGGTACCGACGCCGACCGTGAGCCCAGCGAGCTGCGGTTCGCCTGGGCAGTCGACGGCGACTGGAGGGTGGTGGTCGTCAGACTCAGCCAACGCGGCGAGAACGTTCACGGCGAGCTCGAGGGCGCGCCGGCCAAGGACCTGGCCCGCCAGGCCCGCAGGGACGTCGAGCGAATCTTCTCGGTCGATGTCGACGGCGCCGAATTCGAGCACGTCGGCAGACGGGACCCGCTCATCGGCGAGCTGCAGCGCCGCTTCGGCGGGCTGCGCCCGGTCCTGTTCTACTCGCCCTACGAGGCCGCGGCGTGGACGATCCTCGGCCAGCGGATCCGCATGCGGCAAACCGCCGCGATCAAGCGCCGCCTGAGCGATCAGCTCGGCGAGCGCGGCGCGTTCCCCGCTCCCGATGCCCTGGCCGAGCTCACCGCGCCGCAGCCCGGGCTCACCGCCCGCAAGATCGACCAACTGCGCGCGCTCGGTGAGGCCGCCGGGGCCGGGCTCCTCGCGCGCGACCGGCTCCGGGAGCTCGGCTACGCCGACGCGGTCGCCGAGCTGCAGCGGCTGCCGGGGATCGGACCGTTCTCCTCCGAGCTGATCATGATCCGCGGCGTCGGCGCGCCGGACGCGCTCCCCGCCAACGAGCGCCGGGTGGAGCGGGCGATCCGCGCTGCCTACGGGCTCGACGCCGATGCCGATCTGGGAGCGATCACCGACGCCTGGCGTCCGTTCCGATCGTGGTGCGCGCTGCTGTTGCGCGTGTGGCTCGAAACCGAGACGCACGAGATCGCCACCGGCCGCCGCGCAACCGACGATCCGCCGCCGATCGTGTGAGAGACTGCGGCGCGTGCGCGCGATCGTGATGACGTCGTTCGGCGGCGTCGACGGGCTCGAGCTGACCGAGATGCCGGAGCCGACGCCCGGCGACGGCGAGGAGGTGGTCACCGTCCGCGCCGCCTCGCTCGGACCCTGGGATCTGTCGGCAGCCGGCGGGGCGTTCACCGCGATCGGCGGCTCCAGCGACTTCCCGCAGGTGGCCGGCTGGGACTTTGCCGGCGAAACCGCTGACGGCCGCCGAGTGCTCGGGTTCGTCGCGCAACCGTGGATGGGCGTCGGCGCCCTGGCCGAGCGGATCGCGGTCCCTTCGGCGATCCTGGCGTCGTTGCCGGACTCGTTCGGATTCGAGGCCGGCAGCGCGATCCCGGTGTGTGCGCTCACCGCAAAGTTGTTGGTGGACGCCGCGGTGACGAACGACGACGACCTCGTGCTGATCACCGGCGCCGCTGGAATGGTTGGCGGATTCGCGCTGCAGCTGGCGCGTGGCCGCGGCGCGCGCGTCGCTGCGGCAGTGCGCGACGCTGACGTCGACGAGGCGCGCAGCCTGGGCGCCGAGGCTGCGTTCGACACCGGCTATCAGCTCGAGGCCGAGGTCCGGGGGCAATGGGAGGACGGTGTCGATGCGTGCATCGACACGGTCGGGCTCGGCGCCGACGCGCTGGTGTGCGTCCGCGACGGTGGCCGGTTGGTGACCTCGGTGCCGACCGCGTTGCCCGAAGCCGCCCGGGAGATCACGATCGAGACCGTGCAGGTCCAGCCGGACGCGGCGGCCACCGAGGAGCTGGCAGGCCGCGCCGCCGCCGGCGAGCTCACCGCACGTGTCGCCGACGTGATGCCGTTCGAGCGCTACCGCGAGGCCTTCGAGCGTCTGCAGCGCGGCGGCCTGCGCGGCAAGCTTGTGCTCACCCCGTAGAATCGATCCGGTCGCTGACAAAGGGAGCCGAGCCCGGCGTGCGCCAAGCCCGGCTCCGGGTTTCCATCGCCACCCTTTTCGGGAAGGGCAGGCGACGGGTAACGGAGATTACGCGCTGACGCGGCCGCGGTTCAGCCGACTACCAGCACGAGCTTCCCGCGGACGTGGCCGGCCCGGCTGAGCTCGTGGGCCTCGCCGATCCGCTCGAGCGGGAACGTCCGTTGCACCGGAAGCGAGAACTTGTCTGACTCGATCAGCTTGCCGATCTCCTTGAGGGCGTACAGCGCCCGGGCGGTCCCCGCCCCGCCGCTGAACCTGACACCGGTCTCCTGCGCCCCCTGGTAGTCGGCGATCGTGATCACCTGCTCCTGATTGCCCGTTACCGAAACCAGCTCGGGGAGCGCCCCGCCCCCGAACGCGTCCAGGGCGAAGTCGACGCCGCCGGGAGCGAGCTCGGTGACGCGCTCGGCCAGTCCGTCGCCGTAGACGGTCGCCTGTGCTCCCAACGTCCGCAAGTATTCGTGATTGGACTGGCTGGCGGTCCCGATCACGCGGGCACCGCGGGCGACTGCGAGCTGCACCGCGGAGCTGCCCACCGCGCCGGCCGCGCCGTTGACCAGCAGCGATGTTCCGGACCGGACCCCGAGCAGGTCGAGCGTCCGCGCTGCCGTCTCGACCGCGACCGGAAGGCCGGCTGCCTGGACGAACGTCAGCGTGGACGGGATCGGGAAGTAGGGACCGACCAGCGACAGCTCCGCCGCGCCCGCGCCTCCGGTGGCGAACCCGAACACGGGGTCACCGACGGACGCGTCACCGACCGCCTCGCCGACCTCGTCGATCGTGCCCGCCACCTCGCGGCCGGTCGTCTGGGGCAGCTCGCCGCCCATCATCCCGCTGCGAACCTTCCAGTCGATCGGGTTCACGCCGACTGCGCGGACCGCCACACGGACCTGGCCTGGCGCCGGGTGCGGGTCGGGAAGCTCCGCCAGCTGCAGTACCTCGGGGCCGCCGAACTCGCTGAACTGGATCGCCTTCATCGGATGGTCGCGTACGGGGAGAGGTCGGGCGGCGCGTGCCCGGTCTCGGGATCGTCTGTCGTCCGCGCGCCGCCTGTGCCGTCAGCTGCGAGTGTTCCACACGTATTCGCATGCAGCACCGTCCCTGCTGTGGGGATTACCTCCCTTGCGAGATCGAGTCTCGCATGAACGACAGCACCGCTTCCTGCTCGGAGGAGACGTGACCGTCCTGGCCCGCGGGCACGATCGTCCCCTTCTGGGCGTTGGCGAGCAGGCGGATGTCCGCCCCGCCGTCCGCCGCCACCTTCGCCATCGCCCAGCGACCGAACGTGCGCTCGTCGACCGACTGCGCTTCCAGCACGGTCACCCGCTCGTGGCGGGCGTCGTGGCTGATGCTCTCGTAGAGCCCTCGAACGACTGATTCGTCCCCCTCGAGCGCCTGTGCGAACGAGTCGTCGGTTACCACCAGCGCGCCGGTCACGCCCAGGCCCTTGTTCTTACGCCGGGCCGTGGTGAAGATCTCGCCCAGCCCGGACCGGGTCTGGTCCGGAGCGATTCGACTGTGGCTGCTGTAGATCAGCCGAAACAGGGGTTGGGGGGTGGCAGCCCGGGTGTCAGCCGGCTGGTTCGTCATGCCTCGCCTCCTTACACAACATGAGTAGAAATTCGCTACATCACGTTCGGGCTCGGTGCTTACCAGCGGAACTGGATCGCGTCAAGAACGGGTGCGTTTTCCAGCGATCACGCAAGGCGATCGGCCGTGCGAACTTATGCCCACAGCCCGAACAAGGAGAGCGCCGAATGCCCCTGGTGAACATCGACCTGCTGGCAGGCCGGTCGGACGACGACATCGACCGGATCAGCGACTGCGTCCATGAGGCGATGACCGCCGAGCTCGACGTGCCCCAACGCGACCGGTTTCAGATCGTCGCCGAGCACACGCCCCGCTCGCTGCGATTCGACCGCGGATACCTCGACATCGACCGCACGGAGGAGTTCGTGCTGATCCGGATCAACCTCTCGGCTGGCCGCTCGACCGAGGCCAAGCAGGCGTTCTACTCCCGGCTGGCCCAGCTGCTGCACGAGCGGATCGGGATCCGCACCGAGGACGTGGCGATCGTGCTCGTCGAGAACGCGCGCGAGGACTGGTCGTTCGGGCGAGGGGACGCGAGCTACGTGGTGCTGCCCCGCGAGGCGTGGCGCTGAGCGCCGGTCAATGCAGCGCTCTCATCGGCCGGCGAAGCCCAGCCGGCTGACCAGGAACTCGCGCTGCTCCTCGTAGAGGCCGTCGGGCAGTTGCGTGAACCACCCGATGCCTTCGGGCAGGCTGCTGTCAGCCGCAGCGGCGGAAACCGGCTCGGCCCCGAACGCGAGCCCGACCGGCGAGTCGAGCCCGTTCTGGTGGTGGCTGGGGTACTCGATGTAGCCCAGCAGCTCGCCCACGCCGACGTCGATGCCCAGCTCGTGACGCGCCACTCTCTGGACGGCCGCCCGGAGCGACTCCCCGAACAGGACCGTGCCGCCCGGGATGTGCCAGGCACCGATGTTCGGCGGGATGTCGCGCAGCGACAGCAACACGCCGCGCTCGGCGCTGACGATCACCACCTCCACGCACAGCCGCGGCACGCGGCGGTAGATCGCGTGGAACTCCTCCTCGGGGAGCCACCCCGGCGGGCGCTCGACATCAGACATCGGTCGGACTAGCTCGTCCCCGTCGAGGGCATCATGGGTTGCCCGGGTTGCAGGCCGACGGCGGCCGCCGCTCGGTCCCAGGTCAGGTTGCCGAGATAGGCCGCGAGCAACGCGGTCCGTCCGGCAGCGTCCAGGTGCGGCGCCGCACCGGCGAGAACCCGCGCCAGGTGCCCGCGGTCGGCGTCTGCAAACGGTTCGTCGGAAACGACCAGCGAGGCCCACCTACGGTCCTGAGCGAGCAGCCTGGCTGCCTCCAGGTTGCGCACCAGCGCTGAGCGCTGCGGATACCAATCGGTCGCCGGGGCGAGCGGCTTGCCGGCGATCGTGACCACCAGCCGGTCGGTGATCAGCACGCATTCGAGCTGGGCGATCTCCTCGAACCGCCACCAGGCCGGCGCCAGCGGAGGCCCTGCCGCGAGCAGCTCTCGAGCTCTCGATTGCGCTCTGGCTTGCGAGCCGGGCGGATCGTCGAGCAGCAGCGCGCGACGCAGGCGAACGGTCTCGGGCGACAGCACCTCGCGCTCGGGCCAGGTGAGCCGCTCGGGGTGGTCGATGAACCAGGCCAGCAGCTCTCGCGGCGGCGCGACCGGGTAGTCGAATGCGCCCAGCAGCCCGCTGACCGTCGGCACCGCCAGCGGCGTGGCCAGGTAACCGGGGCGCTCGACCAGCTCTCCCAGGCTCTCATTCCCGTTCGGCGTGGCGGCGAGCAGCTCGGGGAGCCAGGTCCGCCCAGAGGCGTCGCGGCGCAGCAGCGCGGTGAAGAACGTCTGCGCGCGCGTCGGTGAGCTGTCGGTGCGCCCGGCATCCATGCCCCGGATGTTAGGTCGAGACCGCGGTCGCTCACTCCACCGGCTGGGGCGCGGGCTCGGCAACGAGGTCGCGCTGGGTCAGCGCCAGATAGCTCACCAGCGCCACGATTGCCAGGGCGCCGAGCAGGCTGACGGCGCCGTCCCCGAGACCGAGCCCGCCCTTGTAGTGGGGCTTGCCGAGCCAGTCCGCAATCGAGGCTCCGAGCGGCCTGGTGACGACGTATGCCGACCAGAAGATCAGCACCCGGCTGATGTCCGAGCGCCAGTAGGCGATCGCGGGGACCGCGATCACGCAGGTGAACACGACCGCCGAGGCGAGGTATCCCCACCCGAACGAGGTTGCGGTCATGTCGCCGGCCGCCGTCCCGAGCGCGAACGTGGCGAGCACCGTCAGCCAGTAGAAGGTCTCGCGCCGACGCGTGTCGATCGAGTGGATCGAGAGCGTGCCCTCGCTGCGGTGCCACGCCAGGAAGATCGCGGCCAGGATCACGGCGTAGAACGCGGTCGAGACGTAGTACGGCACGCCGAGGCCGATGTGCACGGCGTCAGCGGCAAGCGTCCCGAACACCGCGACCATCGCGACCGCGAGCCAGTAGTTCGTCGGGGTATAGCGTCGTGACCGGAATTGCCAGATCAGCGAGCCGGCCAGAGCCAGCCCCGCCAGTAGGACCGCGCCGGCCGGCCCGATCTCCTTGACGAGGAAGTCGGAAGTGGATTCTCCGACGCCGGTGGTGAGCACCTTGATCAGCCAGAACAGCGCAGTGACCTCGGGCACCTTGACCAGCGCCGCGGTGCGTCGCGTCGATGTATGCATATATGGGGAGTTGGTAGGAAACGAGGACAGACGTCCCGGCCCACGCGCTCCGCGCCCGAGCGAGCGAGCCCGGCGGAAGCGTCCTCGACGATGATGAGTTCAGGATGAGAGACCGAGACAAGTCCGGCAGCGACGTCAAGCACCCGCGGTTCGCCCGGGCCTACATGCGGATGTCGAACAACGAAGAGCGGCGCGGCGCCACCGGGCATCGGCGGCGGCTGTTGAACGGGCTGTCGGGCTCGGTCGTCGAGCTCGGAGCCGGCCACGGACTCAACTTCCCGCTGTACCCGGCCGAGGTCACCGAGGTGATCGCGGTGGAGCCCGAGCCGACGATGCGCGCCGCGGCCACGGAGGCGGCTGAGGCTGTCGCGGTTCCGGTTCGCGTGGTTGCGGGGGTGGCCGACGCCGTGCCGCTCGCCGCAGAGAGCGTCGATGCCGCCGTGGCCAGCCTGGTGCTGTGCTCGGTCCCCGACCAGGACCGGGCGCTGGCGGAGCTGCGGCGGGTCCTGCGCCCCGGCGGCGAGCTTCGGTTCTATGAGCACGTGGTCGCGCTCTCTCAGCCCAAGCGCCTGCTGCTGCAGACCGCAGACCGCAGCACCCTGTGGCCCAGGATCGCGGGCGGCTGCCACCCGGCCAGGGACACCGGTGCCGCGATCGCTCGCGCGGGTTTCGAGGTTCAGCGCAGCGACCGGTTCAACTTCAGGTCGGCGTGGTTTGAGCCGGCGATCCCGCACATCCTCGGCATCGCAGTCAAGCCCGGATATCGTTCGCCGCCGGAGTCCGCGAGCCGATGAGCAGTTCACCGCTTGAGGTAATCGATGCCTATCGCGCCGCTGCCCGCTTGCTCACGGCCACCGACGCTAGATGCGCGTCGAGCTCGGATTGACGCGTATGCCGGCGCCGCTGGTGCGCGTCAGTTGTGGGTTGTGACCACGATCGTGCCGCGCATGAACGCGTGGAATGCGCAGTAGTAGCGGTAGGTGCCGGGCCGTGACAGCGTGATCGTGGCGCTGGCACCCGAGGTGATCGCCTTGTCGCCGACCGAGGCCCGCTGGAAGGTGGCCGTGTGGGGCTGCTGGTCGTGGTTGACGAACGTGATCGCGGTCCCCGGCGTTACCGTCAGCCGCCGGGGGTGGTAGGCGTAGTCGTCGACCGACACGGTCACGTGACCCGACCGGGGCCGCTGCGGGAGGGCCGCGACTGCGATGGCCTTGGCCGCCTTGGCCGGCTTGGGGGAAGCCGGCGGGTCGGGGCTGGCCATCGACGCCGACCCGCATCCCGCGAGCAACGCGGCGACGCCCAATGCGATCGGCGCCTGGCGGGCGAGCGATCGCAGACCTGGCATACCCCTGATTCGTCGGCCGCGCCCGGACGGATCATGAGCTCTGTGATGAAAATCGGTCCATATACACCGCTTTTTCATCAGCGAAACCGGCCAGCGTAGGCTGTGGGCCGATGAGCGCGACGTTCCTGATCACCGCGTTCGTGATCGTGGCCACCCCGGGCACCGGGGCGCTGTTCACCGTGTCGGCCGGGCTGGCTCGAGGCCGCCGCGCGGGGCTGGTGGCGGCGGCCGGCTGCACGCTGGGGATCGTGCCCCACCTGATCGCGGCGATCACCGGGACCGCGGCCCTGCTGCGCGCCAGTGGCGTCGCGTTCGAGACGTTCAAGGCGCTCGGCGTCGCCTACCTGCTGTACATGGCCTACACCACCTGGCGGGACAAGCGTCCGCTCGTACTCGACACCGACAGCGACCCCAGGTCGGCGCCGCGCGTGGTCGTGTCGGCGATCCTCGCCAACCTGCTGAACCCCAAGCTGACGCTGTTCTTCTTCGCGTTCCTGCCGCAGTTCGTCCCGGCACACTCCGCCGATCAGCTCGGCACGATGCTCACGCTCAGCGCCGCGTTCATGGCGATGACGTTCGTCGTGTTCGCGGTGTACGGCGTGCTCGCCGCCGCGGTCCGTCACCACCTGATCGATCGCCCGCGGATCGTGCTCCGCATCCGGAAGGCGTTCGCCGGATCGTTCGTGCTGCTGAGCGCGAAGCTCGCCACGACGGCGCGCTGATCAGCCCAGCACGGCGGTGATCACCGGAGCGTGCGTCGGCGCCGCGCTGCCGCCGGCCGGTTCGGTCGTGACCAAGACCTTGCGCACGCCGCGCAGATTTCCCGGAACATCGACGTCGGCATCGCCCGCCGCGGTGACGCCGAACAGCGCCCGAGTCGGGTGGGGACGCCGGCCGCGCACCAGCCACACCTGGTAGATGCGACCGCCAGGGGGCGCCGCGATCCCGCGCACGACCAGGTCCGCTTGACCTTCGCGAACGCGGACCTCGGCTGATCCGACCGAGCCGGTGACCCGCGCGGCGTACACCCGGGTCGGAGGCGAGGACGCCGTCCCCAGCTCGCGGATGCCCACGCCGATCGCGACCGCTAAGAGCATCGCCGCCAGCGCCACGATCGCCGCCCGGCGGGCGATCCCGAGCGACTCCCACCGGCGACGGCGGCGCTGTGCGCGCGCAGCGCGGCTTACCTCGCTGACCACCCTGCGGCGTAAGCGCCTGGGGACCGCCCGACGGCTCGCAGCCGCGCCCAGTACGTCCACCACCTGCTGGAACGAGGCAAGCTCGTCGCGACAGACCACGCACCCGTGCAGATGGCGCTCGAACCCCTCGACCTCGGCGCGCTCGAGCGCCCCCAGCGCGAACGCGGCGACGTCGGCGCCGCACACGTCCGCGATGCCGGTTGAACGCTGGTCAGCCATGGGTTCGATCCCCTGCGTCGCTGCTCGCCGGGGCTCCGAAGCTGACCCGCAGCTTGGTCAGCCCGAGCCGCATCCGGCCTTTCACGGTCCCGATCGAGAGCTCTAACATCGTCGCGATCTCGGTGTGGGTGAACCCGCCGAAGTACGCGAGCTCGATCACCCGCCGCTGCTCGTCGGGAAGCGCCCGCAGAGCACCGCGGATGTGCTCGGCCTCCTCTCGTCGCTCGACCTCGCGCTCGGTCAGACTCGGCTCGGACAACCACTCCGCGAGTCCCGCGTCGCTGACGTCCCGGCTCGCGCGCACGTCGCGCCGGAACGCGTCGATCGCACGGTGACGCACCACGCTGAGCAGCCACGAGCGCACGCTCGCGCGGCTGGGATCGTAGGTTCCCGCGGTCCGCCACAGGGCGATGAACGCCTCCTGGACGATGTCCTCGGCCATCGCTTGGCGGCCGCACATCCGGTAGGCCAGCGAGAACGCTGTACTGCTGTGTCTGTCGAAGATCGCCGCCAGCGCGTTTGGGTCGCCGGCTCCGACCAGCGCCATCAGGTCCTCATCGGCGAGTACATCGACGTCTCGGCCACGTTTGCGACGGATTCCCGTCCCCCTGCCATAGCTCGATTCAGACCCCGGTTCATTCCGTTACTTCGCGGCCCGGCGGCGAACGGATCACTGACCGCGTAGCGTTGTGCCCGCATGCGCCTCTACGACTACGCCGCTTCAGGCAACTGCTACAAGGCCCGGCTGCTGCTCGCGCTGCTGCACCGGGCCTATGACCGCGTGCCCGTCGACCTGTTCGCCGGAGACACGTTGACCGACGCCTACGCCGCGCTGAACCCGGTTCGGGAGACTCCGGTGCTTGAGCTCGACGACGGCACCGTGATCACCCAGTCCCCGGCGGTGCTGTGGTTCCTGGCCGAGGGGACGCCGTTTCTCCCGGGGTCGCCGCTCGAGCGTGCGCAGGTCGTGCAGTGGCTGGCGTTCGAGCAGGAGCGGGTGATGGGTGGGATCGGCGGAGCCAGATTCAGGCTGATCACCGGGCGAGCGACCGCGGAGGACCCGCTGATCGGCGGTCGGCTCGCCACCGCGCGCGAGGCGCTGGACGTGCTGGCCGCGCACCTGTCCGGACGGAATTGGCTGGTCGGGGATCGACCCTCGATCGCCGACGTGGCGGTGTTCGCCTACGCGAGCCGGGCCGGCGACATCGAGCTGGAGCCGACCGCCTGGCCGCCCGTCGCCGCCTGGCTCGATCGTGTCCGCGCGCTGCCCGGGTTCGTCGACGACTTCGAGCCCTACCCGCCCAACGCCCGCGCCGGGGCGGGCACCTCGATCTACGGCTGAGTTGCTTCGGCCGCTCGAGCTCAGCCGGCCGCGAGGTCGACGACGACCTTGATGTCGTCGGGCTGGCGGTCGAGCGCATCGGTCCAGCTGGCGACCGGCACGCGGCGAGTGATCATCCGCGACAGCCACGCCGGATCGGCGGCCGCGAGCGCGTCCGCGGCCTGCTCCCAATGGCGGCGCCCGGCATTGACCGTGCCGAACAGGACGACGTTGCGCAGGACCATCCGGCGGTTCATTTCGGTGGAGTTGACCTCCTGCATCGTGCCGGCGCTCGTGATCCCGGTCAGCGACACGATGCCGCCGTTGACCAGCCGGCTCGCAGCCGCGCGGCCGACGGAGCCGATGCCGGTGCACTCGATCACGACGTCCACCTCAGCATCGACCGCGGCGGCGTCGCAAGAGTGGTAGATCCCGCCGAGGCTTTCGACGAGATCGCGTTTGGGACCCTCCTCCGGCAGGTCGACGACGTGCATCTCGTACCCGCGCTGTGCGCCGAGCAGGGCCGCGAGCAGACCGATCGGGCCGGCGCCGGTGACCAGCGCGGCATCCCGGCGAGCGAACCCGCGCTTGGCGATCTGGTCGACCTGGTCCCAGGCCTTGGCCAGGACCGAGGTCGGTTCGAGCAGCACGCCGAGGTCGCCGAGCTGCCCCGGGATCCGGACCGCGTACTCCGGCTCGACCGTCCACACCTGGCTTCCGTAACCGTCGGCCCGCACGATTCCGCGTTCGACGAACTGGTCGTTGCGGCACATGTCCCAGTGGCCCGCCGCGCACGCGGGGCACGGCACTGGATCGGGGCGCCGGACGATGCCGACGACCAGGTCGCCCGGGTTGAAATCCGACCGCGGCGGCGCTTCGATCACCTCGCCGAGCCCCTCGTGCCCGATGATCAGCCGGTCCGCGCCGGCCGTGGCCTCCCCGTAGGCGCCGTCGGCGATCTCGCGGTCGGTGCCGCACACCCCGATCAGCCGTCCGCGAACGAGTAGCTCTCCGTCCCGCCTGGCGGGATCGGGGACTTCCTCCGCGGCGGCGGTTCCCGGCCGGCCCGGCGCGACGGTCATCGCGAGCACGCAGACAGCTTGGCAGCGAGGTCTGACGGTGCCTCACCCGAACCGGGTGAGGCGAGCCACGCGATCTGCCCGACCATGTGCCGATGGCCTCGCGCTCCTCGTCGCGGCTGGATGTCGTCGTGATCGGGGCCGGGCCCGCGGGGGTCGTGGCCGCGTTGCGGTCGGCGCGACTCGGAGCCGACACCGCGCTGATCACGCACGACGGATTCGGCGGGATGGCCGCCGCCGATGGGCCTGTCCCAGTTCGCACGCTCGCGCACGCCGCGCGGCTGATGCGCGAGGCGCGTCAACTCCCGCGCTACGGGGTCGTCACCGGTGAGCCCGAGCTCGACTATGGCCGGCTGCTCGAGCGCGTCACCGAAGTGACCCACGACGTCCGCACGCATTCGCTGCTGCGAGGGGAGCTGGAGGACGCGGGCGTGACGATCCACGAGCACGCCGGCACGGCCCGCTTCGATGACCCGCACACGCTCGTCAGCGAGCACGGGCCACGGCTCGAGGCCGACAGGCTGATCATCTGCACGGGAGGCGCGCCCCGACCGCTTCCGATACCCGGGTTCGAGCTGACCGCGACGCACAGCGACGCGTGGAGCCTGCACTCGGTCCCGCCGACGATGGTGGTGATCGGCGCCGGCGCCACCGGAGTTCAGCTCGCTTCGATCTTCAACGCGCTCGGATCCGAGGTGACGCTGGTCGAGGTGGCACCGCGGATCCTGTTGACCGAGGACCCGGACGTCGCCGGCGCGGTCGCGAGCGCCCTCGAGGAGACCGGGATCTCGGTCATCGAGGGCGCCGGATCGATCCAGCGATTCGAGCGCTGCGACGCCGGCGTGCGCGCGGTACTCGACGGCGACGGCGGCGAGCGGCCACGGGAAGCCGCGCTGGTGGTCGTGGCGGTTGGCTGGCAGGCGAGCACCGCCGGACTCGCGCTCGACCGCGCGGGAGTCGAGCTCGACGATCGAGGGTTCGTCCGGGTTGACTCCGAGCTGCGTAGCACCGCCGCGCACATCTTCGCGGCGGGCGACGTCAACGGCGGCGTGCTGGTCGCCCACGAGGCCACGCGCGAGGGGTACTTGGCGGCGAGCTACGCCGTCGCCGGGCAAGCACCCGGGCTCCCCGCGGAAGTGTGCCCGATCGGCAGCTACACCGATCCCGAGTACGCCTCGGTCGGCCTGAGCGAGGAGAACGCCCGCCAGCGCCACGACGTGGTCGTCGGGATCGAGCGGCTCGACTCGCTCCCGCGCGCGATCATCGACGACCGCACCACCGGCTTCTGCAAGCTGGTGGCCGACGCCGACACGCACGCGATCCTGGGGTGCCACGTGGTCGGCGAGCGAGCCGTCGAGCTCGCGCAGCTGGCCGCGGTGGCGATCGCCGCCGGGATGACCGTGCAGCAGCTGGCGCTGGTCCCGTTCTCGTTTCCGACGTACGCCAACGCGCTGGGCCGAGCGGCGGTCCGGGCGACGAACGGCTCGGTCGCGACCGACTGGTAGCGAACCGTCAGCTGCCGGTGCGGTGAGAGGATTGAGGCGATGCCGACCCCGCCACAGCTCGCCAGCCGGCTGGGCTCCGACGAAGGCGAGCTGCTCGGCGCGCTGATGGCCAGCATGGCCGACGCGGTGTACGCGGTCGACGACGCCGGCGTCGTCCTGTTCGCCAACCCGGCGGCGGTGAGCATCCTCGGCTACGACTCCGAGAACGACCTCGTGGGGCGTCCCAGTCACGCCACGATCCACTACCGCCACCCTGACGGTCGGCCGTTCCCCGAGGCAGATTGCCCGTTGCTGGCGCCCCGTCAGACCGGTGAGGCCGTCCGCGTCGATCAGGACTGGTTCATTCGCCGCGACGGCTCGTTCGTCCCGATTTCGTACTCCTCGGCACCGGTGACGTTCCGGCGTCGCCGTGGAGCCGTGGTGGTGTTTCGCGACATCTCCGACCGTAACCGCGCCGAGGCCGAGCGATTGCGTGCCGACGCGATTCACGCCTCGCGCGCGCGAATCGTCGAGGCGGCCCTGCAGGAGCGCCGGCGGCTGGGACGGGACCTGCACGACGGAGCTCAGCAGCGGCTGATCAACATCATCTTCGCCCTTCAGGCAGCGGGCCGGACGGCCGGCGACGCGACCACGGAGCGCGCGATTGCCGATGCGCTGGAGGAGACGCAGCTCGCGGTGCGCGACCTGCGCGACCTCGGCGCCGGGCTTGACCCGTCGGTGCTCGCCCACCGGGGGCTGGCGGCCGCGATCACGTCGCTGACCGCTCGCACGCCGGTGCCGGTGGCGCTCGAGTTGCCCGAGGGGCGGTTTACGCCGCTGGTCGAGAGCACGGCGTATTTCGTCGTTTCCGAGGCGCTGGCCAACGTCGCCAAGCACGCCGACGCGACCGAGGCCTCGGTGACGATCGAGACCGGCTCCGGTCGGCTGGTCGTCACCGTGACCGATGACGGCCGCGGCGGCGCCGTCGCGGCGGTCGGCGGCGGCACCGGGCTCGCCGGTCTCGCGGATCGCTTGGCGGCGATCGGCGGCACCCTGGAAGTGCAGTCGCCTCCGGGGCGCGGGACCCGGATCGTGGCCGAACTGTCGCTGCGCGACGCCGTCAGCGAGCCCGAAGGAGCGTGAGCACGGCCAGCACGCGCCGATGCTCGAGCGGCTCGTCGGCGAGCCCGAGCTTGGCGAAGATCCGGCCCACGTGCTTTTCCACCGCGGCCAGCGTCACGTGGAGCGACTGGGCGATCCCGCGATTGGACTTGCCCTCGGCCATCAGCACCAGCACCTGATGCTCCCGGGGCGTCAGCGCCTCCAGGGGGTCGTGCTTGCGTCGCCGGCCGACCATCAGCCCGACGATCTCGGGGTCGAGGGCAGATCCGCCCTCGGCCACCCGGCGCACGGCCTCGGCGAACGAATCCACGTCCGCGATCCGGTCCTTGAGCAGGTAGCCGACGCCCCGCGCATTCTCGCCGATCAGGTCGAGCGCATAGGCCTCGTCTCCGAACTGCGACAGCATCAGGATCCCGGTATCGGGATGGGTACGCCGGATCTCGATCGCCGCACGCAGACCGTCATCGGTGTGGTCGGGAGGCATCTGCACGTCGACGATCGCCACGTCGGGCCGGTGGGCGGCCACCTTGCGCCGCAGATCGTCGGCGTCAGCCGACTGAGCGACGACCTCGAAGCCGGCGTCGGTTAGCAGGCGGCTGAGCCCCTCTCGCAGCAGCAACTGGTCCTCGGCGACCACGACTCGCAAGGGCGGCACGACGGGCAACGCTATCGCGTGGGGGTATGGCTAACCGGACATCGCCGATCGGGTCCGCGGCCGCCGCGAGGGAGCCCGCCGGGTCGACTCGGGTCGCTCGGCGAGCGATCCTCGTACTGATCTCAGAACGCGATGCTCCAGACGAAGGGACCCCCAATGACCACGCTCAACGCCGACCAGCCGACCTCGCCGCCCGCCGACGTCTCCGTGGGCGCGTTCCTGATCCGTTACGGCCTGGGCGCGGTGATGATTCTCGGCGGCGTGGTGATGCTGATCGTCTCGCCGGGCGGCCTCGGCGTCGACGGCTTTGCGATGGCCGCGGGTGGCGGGTTGTCGGTCGTCCTGTTCAACGCCCTGTTTCGCCTGAGCCTCAGCAGCGAGAACGACCGCGAGCAGGAGGAGCGCGCGCGCACGTACTTCGACGAGCACGGCGAGTGGCCCGATGACGAGCCCGCTGCGCAGCGTCGCTGGGTACTGCCGGCCGGTGTCGTCACCTACGAGCAGGAGCAGGCGCAGATGCGGGCCCGGCAGACGGCGGGGTCGGCGGCCTGAGCGATGGCGGACCCGGCCCGGGTGGGCCTCCTCCCGGCGCCGCCGGCCGCTGCTGCGGCGGTTTCGCTCCTGGCTGCGAGGGTCGTGAGCCGGGGGCTCACGGCATGAACACGATCCGCTCTCCGGGCGCGGTCGGCGCGAGCCAGGCCGCCTCGACCCGGCTCAGCGGTGTCGGGACCGCGTTGACCTCAAACGTGCCTGCGCTGACCTCGGCCGCGAGCGCGGAGAGTTCCTCGACGAACGCCTGCGTCGGCACCGAGCCCTGGCCGCTTCCGAGGATCTCGACGCGAGCGGCCCGCAACCACGCTGACTGGAGCTCGATCGTCGGACCCGCGGTCGCGCCGATCTGCAGCCACGTGAGCGGCTTGGCCCGGTCCTCGCGGTGGGTGAGGACGGCCGGCAGACCCCGCTGCGTCGACGGCCCCCACGTGTAGTCGATCACCACGTCGACATCGCGCGCCGCCTGTCCGAGCGCTCGATCGACGGCGTCGGATTCGCCAAGCAGCGACACCGTCTCGTTGGCGCCGAGCTCGGGGAGCGTGGCCAGCCGGTCCGCGTCGCGACCGGCCGCGACAATCCAGGCCGCGCCGAAGTGCCGGGCGATCTGAACCGCCATCTGACCCGCGCTCCCGGTTGCGCCGAGTACGAGCACGCTCTGTCCCGGCTGAAAGTCGATGCGCCGTCGCAGCGCGACCCACGCCGACATCCCGGGGTTCATCGCCGCCGCGACCCTGGCCACGTCGACGTCGCCGGGCAGCACGACGCTGCGGCGACGGTCGACGGCGACCCGCTCGGCCATGCTGCCGCGGGTCGTGTCGAGCAGCAGGAAGTACACGAGCTCGCCACCGCCGGTCTCGCCGACCCCGTCGATGCCCGGGATTAAGGGCAGCGTCCCCGTGCTGGCGTAGTGCGAGCCGTCGGCCCCCGAGCGCACCCGGGGATGGAGACCCGCGGCCAGGACCCGCACGACCTCCTCGTGGTCTCCAGGCGCGGGTGGATCCTCGAAGCGCTGATAACGGGGCGGCTGCTGAAACGATGTGACGACGGCCGCGTTCATTGGACTTCCCCCGGGATACATGGTTGGTGATACGAACTATATTAGTTCTTGTCGCGAACCAAAGTCAAGTACGATGCGGCGATGACCAGCGACGAGTCCAGCGACGGGCCGGCGACGGATCGGGCGGCTTTCGACGCCCTCGTCGAGGCGTCGTTCGCGGTTCAGGGGCTGCTCGGGCGGACGGCCGATCGCCATCGGCTGTCGCTGACCCAGTTGCGCCTGCTCGGGATCTTGCGCGACCGAGAGCCGACGATGCTCGACCTGGCCCGTCATCTGCACCTCGAGAAATCCAGCGCCAGCGGGCTGATCGACCGGGCCGAGCAGCGCGGGCTCGTGATCCGCAAGCCAGGCGCTCAGGACCGCCGCACGATTCGCGTCGCGATCACGCCCGACGGGCGAAAGCTGATTCGGCGAATCGAGCGCGCGCTCGCCCAGCCGGCGGCGGAGCTGCTCGCGCCGCTGACGCCGAGGCAGCGCCGGCAGCTAACCGGGCTGCTGCGCGACCTGCTCGGCCCGGACCCGCTGCCGTCGGACTAACGCGGCGGCTGCTGTTGCTCGCCCGCCGGGTACTGGGGGAGGTCGTCCGTGATCGCGTAGTAGTCGCCGCGGCTGTCGGTGAAGATGTGAAACGCGGTGCGCAGGCCGGTGGGCGGGTCCAGCGTCCCGGCGGCGATCGAGATGTGATCGGCGCCGCTTCGCCGCCACAGCACGCTCGCGCCGCATTCGGCGCAGAAACCTCGCTCGCGGCCGTCGGCGATGTACCAGCGCAATCCTCGCTCGGCCGTGAGCGTCAGCGCAGTCAACGGCGCCTCGGTGTAGGCGCCGACGTGGCCGTGCGTGCGCCGGCACCGGCTGCAATGGCAGACCTCGACGTCTCGGAGTCGCCCGGTGACGCGATAGCGCACCGCGCCGCACAGGCAGCCGCCGGTGATCCACGGTTCGGGGGTCTCATCCATCGGCTCAGTATCGCGTGAGCCGATACGGGGCGTCGTTGACAACGGCCCACAGCTGACCGCCCGACCGCGGATGCGCGGCTCGACACGGGCGCGGTTTGGCGCGAGAATCGGAATCGTGGCTCGATCCGGCGCGTCACGAAGGCAGATCGCTCAGACGCTGACGACCGCCTACGGCGAGGGCTTGCTGAGCGAGGACACGTTCCTGCACCGTCTCGACCAGGCACTGGGCGCCGGGCAGATCGACGCGCGCGGGCTGGTCGGGGACCTGATGACCCGAACGCCGGTGGGCGGCCTGCGGGCTCGGCTGCTGGCGCTGATCGATCGAATTCGCGAACCGCCCACCAGCGAGCTCGACGATCCTGCGGATCTGCTGGCGCTGGACTGGACCGGCGCGGTGCCCGAGCTGATCGTCGGCCGCAGCCATCGCTGCGACGTCGTGATCGATGATCCGGGCGTATCCCGCCGACATCTCCGGCTCGTGTTCCGCGACGGCAGCTGGGTGCTGCAAGATCTCGAATCGACCAACGGCACGACGGTGAACGGCGTGTGCGTCGGTCGGTGCCAATTGCGGCCGGGCGATCAGCTGATGCTCGGGACCGCCTGCCTGCGGGTCGACTGAGACGCCGCTCAGTCTCGCCGATCGCGAAGTCCGGCCAGCAGCAGCGGCGTGGCCAGCATCAGGACGCCGGCGACCGCAATCGCGGTCCGCGGGCTAGTGGCGGCGGCAAGCACACCCCACGACAGGGTGAGGAGGGCGATCGTGGCGTTGCTGCTCACCGACCAAGCCGAGAGCGTCCGAGTGACCCGGTCCGCCGAGGTCTGCTCCAGACGGAAGGTGGCGAGCACCGGGTTGAACACCCCGACGCACGTGACGAGGCCGAACTGGACCGCCATCACCAGCGCCAGCCCGCCGACGCCGCGACCGACGAACGCAAGCCCGATCGACCAACACGCCCGCAGGGTTCCGGAGGTCAGCAGCACCCGGCGTTGTCCGAAGCGCGCCACCAGCGGACGGGCCAGCCGGGACCCGATCAGGCCGCCGATGCAGGGACCGCCGAACGCGAGCGCGTACTGCCACGGCGCGAACCCGAGGTGACCGAGCATCAGCAGCGCGAGCAGCGGTGCCGGGGCCATGATCAGCGCGTTGACCAGCAACGTGTTGGCGAACAGCGGGCGCAGCGCCGGATTGCCCAGGATGAACCGCCAGCCCGCGACCAGGTCCCGGGACCGCATCCTCGGCGCGTCCGCACGGGCCGGACCCGGCTCGGTGGCGCCGATGGCGCGGATGCCCGCGGCTGACAACACGAAGCTGAAGGCGTTCGCGACGATCGTCGTCACCGGACCGAGCACCCCAATCGCGACTCCGCCCAGCGGTGGTCCGAGCAGCGTCGAGGTCCACATCGTCGCCTCGAACCGGCCGTTGGCCACGAGCAGCTGCTCGCCGCGGACGAGTGACTTGAGGTACGCGCCGCTCGCGGCCTTGAACGCGATGTCGGCCGCCGCAACCACGATCGACACGACCAGCAACTGCACGAAGCTGAGCCGGCCGACCGCGAAAGCGACCGGGATCGTGATCAGGGCCGCGAACCGGACCAGGTCCATCGCGATCATCACCGGCCGCTTGCGCCGGAACTCGACCCACGGACCGAGCGGAATCGCGACCACCGCACCCACCGTCAGCCCGGCCGCAGCCAGCAGCGACACCTCCGCCGGGCCGGAATGCAGCACCAGGATCGCGACCAGCGAGAACGCGTCGAACGCGATCCAGGTGCCGAACGTGCTGACCGCGTAGGCGGCCCAAAGCCAACGGAACTGGCGTCCAAGAGATGCCCTTGACGACTCCATGTGCAACCGCTGAATCCAAGCGGGCGCACCGGACGTCAGGCACGGCAGTGGCTATCTGAAGAACGGTCCGGTGATCAGCGGCAGCTCATTGACGGCGTCGCAGCTAGCCGCCGCGGCGCGTCGCGATCAGGCGCGCGCCGATCGCGGGCAGCAGACCGTCGGCGATCAGGTCGACCTCGAACTCGCGCAGGCTGGCCCGCAACTCCCAGCGGTGCAGGTATGGACCGCGGACGGGGGCGCCGACGTCGAAGTGCGGCGCGAGCGCGGCACACACCTGCTCGAGCGAATGCACGTGATGGCGGAGCTCGCGGATGATGTCCGCCGGCTCGCGCGCCTGGTCCTCGTAGCCGAGCGCCGCACGCTGTGACTGCCACCAGCCAACCGCCCGCTCGTCGTGCCGATCGATGTCGATCTCGTCGATCACCAGGCGGCCACCGGGGGAGAGCAGCGTCGCCAGGTGATCGCAGGACTCCTGCAGCGGCTCGACGTGATGCAGCGAGACGACGGCGACCGCCGCGTCGAACGAGCCGCGGACGTCGAGCAGCGGTCGTTGCTCGACGACGGTGCCCGGGTCGGCCGCCGGGTCGATCGCGGTCACGTCATACCGGGCTCGCGAGAGGGCGACCGCGAGTTCTCCGCTGCCGGCTCCGACCTCGAGCACGCTCGCGGGAGGCGGAGGCAGCGACGCCCTGATGAACGCGAGTAGGTCCGCCGTCAGCATCGGCCAATGATCGCCGAATAGCATGATCAACGTCCCATTCGAGGGGTGTCGGAGGAAGCGTGGGGCGTTAGTCACGTCCCACATGGCCAACGTCCCACGGTCCCCGGGGAACGGCTCGAGTGGGGCGTTAGCCGGTCCGCCGGGATCGGTCCGCCGCGATCGGTCCGCCGCGATCGGTCCGCCGCGATCGGACCGCCGCGCACGCGCTGGCAGCCCGGGTCACCTGAACAAGCGATCCAGGTTTTCTCAACGTGTACGCGGGTACGAGAACAGGACCGCATTCAAAATCGGAGGGAGCAGCCCGATGAACCCGCAGTCAGATCCCAAAGAGAACGACAGGACCGAGCCGACCGCGCCCGAGGATCACCCCGACGAGCCCGGCGCCGAGGGGGGATCGCAGAGCGATTCCGCCGACAAGCTCCCCGGCGCGCCGTCGGACGACGACTCGGCGTTCGGCGACACCGACCAGCACTCCGACGCGTAGAGCGCCTGATTCAGCGGTCGTTGAGGTCGAGCACCGGGATCGGCGGCTCGATCTCGCCCCGCTCTTCGGACGGGATGATCGCCGTCCCGATCGCGAAGAACTCGATCACGTGGCTGCCCCAACCGTGGCTTCGCTCTGACAGCGACACCCCGACGATGCCCTCGGCCGCGAGGTCCTGGGCCTCGGTCTGCATCCGCTGCATCGCCAGCTCGCGCGCGTTGTAGAGCGACTGGGTGTAGTTGGGAAGCTCGACGTTGCGGCCGCTCTGGGCCAGTGTCCGGAGCGGCCCGCGGCGTCCCACGTGGTAGACGCAATTGCCCATCACCATGCCCACCGGGCGATGGCCGGTGCGCAACAGCGTCCAGAACTCCTGGCCCGACAGGTCGCTTTGGAACGGCCGGCCGTTGGGCGCGCGATGCAGGACGCCCTCGCGGTGCTTGACCGCGGTGCCGATAGCGATGAACTCCGCCATGTTCGGCCCCCACTCGTAGCGGCCGATCTCGAGTCGCACCCCGACGATCCCGTCGGCCCCGAGCTGGTCGGCCTCCTCCTCCATTCGCGTCATCGCGAGGTGGCGGGCGCTGTACATCGCTTCGGACAGGACGTTGAGCTCGCGACTCGTGGTCAGGCCGGTGACCTGGAACCCGATGTGGAAGATCGAGCTCCCGACGACCATCCCGACCGGATCGAACCCGGCCTGCGTGACCAGCAGGAACTCGTTGACGCTCAGGTCGGAGGTGTAGAGCCCCTGCCGGTTCTGGGCCAGGCGCTCGCGCCCGGACTCGGGGATCCCTTCCAGCGAATGCGGGTCATAGTCGTCGCTCATCGGCCTCCCAGGCGGATCGAAGTCTTGACCGGCGGATCGACGGGCTCGAGGGAATGGCGGATCGCGGTGCCGGCAGCGTGCATCGTGATCACCCAACCGCGGCGCTCGGCCTCGGCGCGGCCCCGGACGTAGTACGGCAGGCCGAGCCGCCCGCGATTCCAGCCGCGATGGGCGGCGGAGCTGATCGCCGAGGCCAGCGAGAACTTCTCGCGATGCACGGAGTGCGACAGATCGACCCCGACCGTCCCGTCAGCGCGGGCGTCGGAGACCTGGCCGAGCAGACGCGCGCGGACGATCTCGCGCGCGTCATGAAAGCCGCGGCTCAGCTCGCTGAGCTCCTGGTTTCTATGCATCGTTCGCGCTCGGCTCAGTCGAGTGTCGCGGGCGGCGGAGGCGAACACGACCGCGCTGGCGGCCATCAGCCCAACCGGCTCGTGCCCGGCGCTGCGCAGCCGCCAGTAGTCCTGGACGGACACGTCGGTGAGCAGCGGCCACGGAGTTCCCGTCGAGTCCGGGTGCCTGATCGCCGTGCCGGTCACGACGTACTCGATCGTGCCCCGGCCGAGGTCGCGGTCGCTCCGGCGGACATGCACGCCAACGACCGCGTCGGCGGCAACCTGGAGCGCCTCCTCGACCAGCCGGTCGAGCGCCCGCCGGCGCGCCAGGTTCCAGGCGTCGGTCAGCGTGTCGAGCTCGCACACGACGGGCGCGTGCCACTGGTAGTTGCGCACCTGCGACCACGAGGCCTCCGTGAGCCGGTTCTTCAGCGCCTGTCCGGTGTTCGTCGGGGCGTACCAGTTGCCGGCGACCACGACGTTCCCCGGCTGCAGCGCCGGCAGGTACTGCCACCCGGTGCGGATCACGCTCGCGCCCATCACCTGAGCCAGCGGCTGCGGCCCCAGCCGCCCCAGCAGCGCGAATTCGTTGACCGATAGCCCGCTGGTGAACAGCGTCCCCTCGGTCGAGAGCGTCCGCAGCCGTTCCGCCGCCAGCGGCGGAATGCCTCCCGCTTCGATCCGCGCCAGTGATGCGGCCCGCTCGCGGTCACGGTCCCCGTCGCGCCGGAAGAAGCCCATGGTCAATCCTCCCATACAGTCACTGCGCGGACGATGGTGACACTCACGCCCACCGAGGAGGTCACAGCCGCGCGCCGCGTACTGCACGAGGCGGCGCTGCCGGCGATGCAGCGTCGGCTGCGCCTGCCGATCGAGACCGCCGAACAGCTCGCCGGCGTCGGGGTCTCTGAGTGCCTCGAGGCGCTGGGCGAGCTCGACCGGGCTCACGCGGGGTGGGCGTTACTGCTGACCGGCGTGCAGATCGCCCGCAGCACCGATCAGCTGTCGCCGCCGGGGTCGCGCGGTCGGCCCGACTCGTCGTTCAGTGTGGGCCTGCTGTGGGCCGGACTGGTCGCGGGGGTCGGCGGCGACCGGCTGATCGCACACGCCGACCGCAACCCGCCGCGCGCGAACTGGGGGCCGGGCGAGCACGCCTCCGAGATCCGCCACCTGGCCGGCGAGCTCGCCGACGGGCTGCTCGATCCGCTGTCCTCCCCCGACGCCCGCCGGAAGTACGCGACAGACTCGATCGCCGAGCTCGACGCGGGACTCGAGGGACTCGATCACCGGCCCGCGGGCTGGATGCTGAGCGCATTCGGCGTGTGGCTGGGAAGCGGGGTCGGAGGCGTCGCCCGCCCCCTGGCCCGGCGCCGCAACCTCGGGCTGCGAGCCGTCAAGGACCCCCGTCGCGCCGAGCAGGCCTGCGGGTTCTCGGGCGCGCTGCTGGCGCAGATCGGACTCGCCCTTCTCGGCGATCTCCCCGGGGGATAGAGTCGCAGCACTCGACCGAGGAGGACGCGGTGGCGGGCCTGCTGGATCTGACCGTACAGGGCGATGTGGCGACGATCAGCGACGAGTCGATGCTGCCGCAGGTCAAGCTGATGACGCCACTCGAGCTGTACCGGCTGTGGGAGCGCCAGAACTGGTCTTCGCACGAGATCGATCTCGAGGCCGACCGCCGAGACTGGGCGGCGCTGAGCGAGTACGAGCGCGAGCAGATGATGTACGGGCTGTCGGCGTTCTTCGTGGGCGAGGAACGCGTCACCAACCAGTTCTCAGGTCTGGTGCTGGCCGCCGAGGACAAGCACGAGGAGGCGTTTCTGCTCACCCAGCAGGTCGACGAGGCGCGCCACGCCCAGCACTTCAACCGCCTCTACGAGGAGGTGCTCGACTTCGACGGCCAGTTCGAGGACCGGCTCGAGCGCGCCCGGGCGTACCTCAGCGACGCGTTCTTCAATCTGTTCGACGGACACCTGGTCGAGGACCACCGTAAGCTGCTCGCCGACCCCACCAGCGTCGAGTGCAAGCTCGACTTCATCACGACCTACCACATGGTGATCGAGGGGACGCTGGCGCTCACCGGTCAGCACTTTCAGACGATGCGGCTGGAGCGTCGCGGGGTGCTTCCCGGGCACCTGCAGGCGTTCAGGCGGATCTCCCAGGACGAGCATCGCCACGTGGCCTACGGCACCTGGTATCTGCAGCGCAGGGCGCGTGATCCCGAGCTCGCCAAGCGCGTCCGGGACAAGCTGCGGGCGACGCTGCCGGCAGCCGCGGGCGTGATCGTTCCCCCGGGTCTGGACGCCGACGCCGAGTACGAACTGCTCGGCGCGACCCCGGCGGACCGAAGCGAGTTTGCCTACCGGGCGCTGGCTCGGCGGATGAAGGTGATCGGGATCGCCGTCCCAGCCGTCACCGGCTGAAGCCGTTCGGACCGCAGCCGTCAGCGCTCGGCGTCGTTGACCAGCAGCGCGACCTGGACGCGGTTGTCGACCTCGAGCTTGGCCAACACGTGGGTGACGTGCGCCTTGACGGTGGACACGCTCATGTACAGGTCGTTGGCGATCTCGACGTTGCTCTTGCCCTGCCCGACCGCGCGCGCAACCTCGAGCTCGCGCTCGGTCAGCTCGCTCAGACGCCGGCGCGCGTCGCTGCGGCGATCGCCGGCGCCGTTGCCCTCGCCGGCGACGTGGGCGATCAGCTGCCGTGCCACCGTCGGCGACAGGATCCCCTCGCCGACCGAGACGAGTTCGATCGCCCGGAGGATCTCCGCCGGCTCGGTGTCCTTGAGCAGGAACCCGTCAGCGCCGGCTCGGAGCGCGCGGAGTACCAGCTCATCGGCATCGAACGTCGTGAGCACGAGCACGTGGGGGGGCGACGGTTGACCGCGGACCAGCTGAGTCGCTTCAAGGCCGTCCACCTTGGGCATCCGCAGATCCATCAGCACCACGTCGGGACGATGCGCGTCGACCGCCGCCAGCGCCTCGCTGCCGTCAGCCGCCTCGGCAACGACCTCGACGCGGTCCCCGCCCGACAACATCATCCGCAGCCCCGAGCGGACGAGCGCATCGTCGTCGACGATCAGAACCCGCACCGGCGCTGTCACCGGGCCACCGGGAGCGCAGCGGTCAGGGCGTAGCCGCCGTCGGCGGTCGGGCCGTGATCGAGCGCGCCGTCGGCGAGCGCGACGCGCTCGGCCAGTCCGATCAGCCCGGTGCCCGTGCCGGGGGTCTGTGCCAGCGCGGTCGCTGCACCAGCGCGGCGGGCGCCGGCGGGCGAGCTGTCACGGTCCGGGGGCCGGGACACGATCGAGACGGTCAGCGCCGATCCGTCGTCGTCGATCTCGACGTCGACGGTGCCTCCCGGCTGATGCTTGCGGGCGTTGGTCAGTCCCTCCTGGACGATCCGGTAGGCCGTGCGCCCGGTGGCGTCGGGGACCGCATCGCGCCGGGCCAGCCGCATGTCGAAGCCCACCGACGTACCGGCCTGACGGGACTCCAGGATCAGCGTGGCGACGTCGTCGAGCGTCGGCTGCGGCCGCCGCATCGCCGCGAGCTCGCCCTCATCGGGGTGGTCGGCCGGGTAACGCAGCAGGCTGACGATCTCGCGCAGCTCGCCGAGCGCGGCATGGGCACTAGACCTGATCACGCCAGCGGCCCTGCCGACGTCCTCGGCCGGGGCGTCGGGGTGGACCTCCAGGGCTCCGGCGTGCACGCTCACCAGCGAGATCCGGTGGGCCAGGACGTCGTGCATCTCGCGCGCGATCCGCCGGCGCTCCGACGCGCGTGCCTGCTCGACGCGCTCGCGCTGCTCGGCTTCGGTCCGGGCGCGCTGCGTCCTGGCGAACAGTCCGAGGCCGACCACCGGCACGAGGATGATGACGTTCGTCAGCTGGTCGAACGGGAACCCGACGTGCTCGAGATACAGCGCGCCGTGGATCGCGGCAACCAGGACCGCGTAGGCCGACACCACCGCGTAGGTCCGCAGCGAGCGGGTGACGGCGACGTTGACGATCGCCAGCACCGCGGCGGCGATCGACATCGGCGACAGCAGCGAGGTCGAGATCGCGACCACGGCCACGGCGACCGGATGGCGGCGGCGGAGGATCAGCGCCCCGCACGCGACCAGTCCGCAGGCCACCTGCGCGACTCCCAGCCCCGGATCGTGCTTTGGCCACACCGACGCGATCGTCACGGCGCCGATCGCGGTGGCGATCAGTACCCAGCCGGGGTCCAGATCACGCTCTGGATGCTCGTGCGGCGCGCGAGAGCTGGGAGCCGTCTGTATTCATCGACCGCCAGCGTACGGCCGGATCGCGCCCACGGGACTGGACCAACGGACATTCATCGTCGTACCAAAGTCGATGCTCTGCTGGACCTTTACCCGTCGCGCCTCGACGCCGAACCGGGGACGCTGCGGCCATGATCCCAGCGCACCCCCTCATCAAATCGCTGCTCGCCGGGCTGATCGCGGTCGGGGCGATCCTGTTCGCCGGTTGCGGGTCCCCGCCGCCGCGGACGCCCGCCGGCATCCAGGCCGGCTGGCTGCTGCGTGCTGCCCGGCACCTGCCGATCTCCGGCGCGGATGTCGCCGCCCATTTCGACGGCCGCTTTATCAGGCTCGTGAACCCGGCGCAGCTGAACGCCTCGCTGGCCGCGGTTGGCGGCCAGCTCCAGGGATCCGGTCCGGTACAGCTCAAGTCGATCACCACCGACACACCGCGTCGCCTGGTCGCCGCTCTGTCCCGCGGATCGGGCCCGCCGCTGATCGTGGTCTCGTTGGACGTAGACATCCACGGGCTGATCGACGGACTGCGGTTCAAGCCCTACGTGCCGCATGTCGCCGCCAACTGGTGCGCGATCGACGCAGCGGTGCGGTCGGTGGCGCCCGACGTCCGGTGGCTGGTCGCCGACACCACCCGCGGCGGCTGCACGCCGATCGACTCACTCGGCGCCCGCGCCGACGCCCCACTGGCGTCGACGTTCAAGCTCTACGTACTCGACGCGCTCGGCAAGGCCGTCTCCGCGGGCAAGCTCGGCTGGGATCAGCTGCTGACCGTGACCTCCGCGAACCGGAGCCTCCCCAGTGGCGACCTCCAAGACCTCCCCGACGGGGTGGCGGTGAGCGAGGTGGCCGACAAGATGACCTCGCTGAGCGACAACACCGCCGCCGACATGCTGACCGACGATCTCGGCCGCTCGGCGGTGGTGAGCTCGATGGCCGCCGCGGGCGCCGAGGACTTGTGGCGCGACCGCCCGTTTCTGACCACGCGCGAGGCGTTCCGGCCGTGGGGGGCGTGGCGGCAGCCGCGCTACGACAACCGGATCGAGTGGTTCTCGTCGGTCGCGAACCTGTGCCGCGCGTACGAGTCGCTGCAGGCGATGTCCCGACGCCCCGGTTTGGGCGAGATCGCGCACGCGATGAACATCGAGCCGGGCGGCCTGAACCTGGACAGCTCGCGCTGGAAGAGCACGTGGTTCAAGGGCGGCGACGAGCCCGGCGTCCTCAACCTGACGTATCTGGCCACCACCCGGGGCGGGCACAGTTACTTCGTCGGCGTGCTCGCTCAGAACCGGCGCAAGGCGATCAACCAGACCCGCGCGGCCGAGGTGCTGCAGTCGGCGATCCGGGCGGCGTTCACGCTCGCCGCCTCAGGTCAGGCGAACAGCGGGCGGAGGTGATCGTTGAGGAATACGCCCTCGGGATCGAGCTCGCGCCGGATCCTGATGAACTCGTCGGCTCCGGGATACAGCTGTCGAAGCCGTTCGGGCGTGAGGAAGTGCAGCTTGCCCCAGTGGACACGCGCCGAGAAGTCCTGCAGCAGCGAGTCGACCGACCGCAGGTAGTCCCAGTAGTCGGTGCCCGGCATCCCCGACACCGAGATCACGGTCGTGGCCGTGCCGTAGTTCGGCGACAGATACGCGTCGTCGGGCCCGACCGTGCGGACCTCCAGCGGGAACACCGAGTCCGGGAGGCTCCGGAGCATCAGCTCGCGCATCGCCGCCAGCGCGTCGGGGCCGCGATCGAGCGGCACGAAGTACTCGAGCTCGTGGAAGTTGGGGTCGTAGATCATCGGATAGATCCGGTAGCAGCGGTCAGTCCGGCGGCCCGGGGTGTCGTCGTCGGGCTGGTCGTCGGCGGGCTCGTCGTAGATCTTCACGTAGCACTTGTCGGCCATCGTCTGCCCGTCGCCGTGGAGGTTGTAGAGCGCTGCCGATTCCTCGGTGGGAAGCCAGAAGAAGCCGAAGTGCCGATGTTCGTGGACGAGCTCGTCCCACCGCTCGAGCACCTCCTGCCAGGGCCACAGGTCGACCTGCTCGCTGAGCCGGTAGGAGTCGGTCACCTCGAGCTCGAGCTGCGTCATGACCCCGAGCATCCCGATCGACACCTGCGCCGCACGCAGCAGCTCGGGCTCGCGCTCGGTGATCTCGCGGATCTCGCCGGTCCCGGTGACGAGCCGGACTCCGCGCACGACGCCGGAGAAGCAGGTGTTGCGGATTCCCGACCCGTGAGTAGCGGTCGCCACCGCGCCGGCGATCTGCTGGGTGTCGATGTCGCCCTGGTTCTTCAGCGCCAGGCCCTCAGCCCACAGCGGTTCGTAGAACCCGTGGATCGGCGTGCCCGCCAGCGCGGTCGCCCGCTTGCGCTCGCGATCGGTAGCGACGACACCGCTCATCGCCGACAGGTCGAGCAGCAGCCCGTCGGTGGCCACCACCGGCGTGAACGAATGCCCGGCGGCCGCGACCCTGACCCCCGCGCCGAGGTCGATCACGTCGCGGACCAGCGTGGCCACCTCCTGCTCGTCGCGCGGGGCGGCGCTGTGTCCCGGCGTGAACGATTGGTTGCCGACCCAGTTGGTCCAGGTCCTGGCGGCGGGAAGGTCGGTCAGCACTGCCGCTGATACTAATCCCGGCGATCGCTTGAGCGGGCGCTTTGAGCGATCGCTAAAATAGGCAGCACCGATGGCCGCCCAGGAACTCACCGGGACCAAGCTCGAGCTGGTGCAGGCGGCGCTCGAGGCGTTGCGGCGCTCGGGGTACCACGGCGCGAGCGCACGCGAGATCGCGAGCGTCGGCGGCGTCAACCAGGCGCTGATCTTCTACCACTTCGGAAGCGTCCGAAAGCTGCTGTTGGCGGGACTCGATCTGGTCAGCGAGCGGCGGATGTCCGCCTACGGACCGGCGTTCTCGCGGGCTCGCACGGTCCCCGAGCTGGCCGCGCTGGCCCGCGAGATCTACGCCGCCGATCTCGAGCAGGGTTACGTGACCGTGCTGGGCGAACTCGTCGCCGGCGGCGTGTCCGATGCCGAGCTGGGGCGCGAGGTGTTCGCACGGATCGAGCCATGGATCGAGCTCGTCGAGCACAAGCTCGACGAGCTGCTCGCCGGCAGCGCGCTCAAGTCGCTGGTGCGCTCGCGCGATGTTGCGTTCGCGATCGTGGCCCTGTACCTCGGGATCGACATGCTCAGCCATCTGCAGGGGGACCACGCGGCGGCCGAGTCGCTGCTCGGCGTCGCGGTCGGCAACGCCGCGCTCGTCCAGGCGCTGATCGGACCGGGGCAGAGCCGATGACCGCCGACACCCGTCTCGACCTCGTGACCGGAGCGTTCAGCTACTCGGGGAGTCACATCGCCAGACAATTGCTGGAGGCCGGTCGCCGGGTGCGGACGCTGACGTTTCACCCCGACCGACCGCACCCGCTCCGCGACCGCGTCGAAGCCCGGCTCTACAGCTTCGGGGACGTGGCCGCGCTCGCCGACAGCCTCGACGGCGTGACCCACGTCTACAACACATATTGGGTCCGCTTCGACCACGGCGCGACCACATTCGCCGACGCGGTCGAGAACTCTCGCGCGCTGTTCTTCGCCGCCCGGCACGCGGGCGTGAAGCGGATCATCCACGTCAGCATCGCCAATCCCCGGATCGAGTCGCCGCTGCCCTACTACCGAGGCAAGGCCCGGGTCGAACGGGCGTTGGCCGAGGTCGGCGTCCCGTATTCGATCATCCGCCCGACGCTCGTGTTCGGCGGCGAGCGCGACGTACTCACGAACAACATCGCCTGGATCCTCCGCCGCGCCCCGGTGTTCGCGGTCCCAGGCGATGGCCGCTACCGCGTGCAGCCCGTGCATGTCGACGACCTCGCCCGGATCGCGATCGAGCAGTCCGCTCCCGGGCCCGACGCGATTGTCGACGCTGCCGGGCCCGAGGCGATGGCGTTCGATGAGCTCGTGTGTCTGATCCGCGAGGCGGTCGGCAGCCGCGCGCCGATCGTCCACGTCCCCGCCGTGATGATGGCCGCCGCGTCGCGCGGCCTCGGGCTGCTCGTCGGCGACGTGGTGCTCACGACCGACGAGATCAAGGGCCTGATGGCCGGGCTGCTCGTGTCGCACGCGCCCGCGCTGGGGAGGATCTCCTTCAGCGACTGGCTGGCCGGCAGCGGGCTGCTGGGGGCGGTTTACGCCAACGAGCTCGAACGACACTTTGCCCTGACATGACGATGTTCGCCGATGTCGTCGCTGCCTCCTCGGAGGTTGCGGTCACCAGTTCACGCTCGCGCAAGATCGCGATCCTGGCCGGGCTGCTCGGCCGGCTGGACGCCGGCGAGATCGGGGTCTGCGTGGGATTTCTGTCTGGCGTTCCCCGCCAGGGCCGGATCGGGATCGGCTACGCGACCGCCTACGGCGTCCAGCCCGATCCGGCGGCCGAGCCGACACTGAACGTTGCCGATGTCGATCGCACGATCGGCGAGGTGCAGGCAGCGACCGGGAGCGGGTCGGCGGCGACGCGCAAGCGGCTGCTGTCAGAGCTGCTCGGGCGCGCGACCGAGCCGGAGGCCGAGTTCCTGCGGCGGCTGTTCACCGGAGAGCTGCGCCAGGGCGCGCTCGCCGGCCTGATGGCTGACGCGGTCGCCAAGGCGGCCGGAGTGCCCGGACCGATCACGCGGCGCGCGCTGATGCTGTCGGGCGACCTGCCGCGAATGGCGGAGCTGGCGATCACCGAGGGCGAGGCCGGTCTGCGCGAAATCGGATTTGAGATCTTCCGGCCGATCCTCCCGATGCTGGCCGCCACTGGCGCGAGCGTAGACGAGGCGATGGCGGGATTGGAGCGAGCGTCGGTCGAGTGCAAGCTCGACGGGATCCGCATCCAGATCCACCGCCGCGGCGACGAGGTCCGGATCTACACCCGCAACCTGAACGAGATCACGCCATCGCTGCCTGGGATCAAGGAAGCCGTGCTCGCGTTGCCGCTGACCCAGGTCGTGCTCGACGGCGAGGCACTGTGGATGGACGCAAACGGTCCGGCGTCATTCCAGGACACGGTCTCGCAGATCGACAGCGACGCGCCGCCGGAGGGGATCGTGACGTTCCTGTTCGATCTCCTGCATCTCGACGGCGAGGATTTGCTCGACACGCCGCTGATCCAACGCGCCGAGCGCCTGGAGGCGCTGGCGCCACAGCTGAAGATCCCCGGGGTGATCACGTCTGACCCGGTCGAGGCCCAGCGCGTCCTGGACGATTCGCTGGCCGCCGGTCATGAGGGCGTGGTCGTCAAGGACGCCGCCTCGCTCTACGCCGCCGGGCGGCGCGGCGGGGCCTGGCGCAAGGTCAAGCCTGTTCGCACCTACGATCTCGTCGTGCTCGGCGCCGAGTGGGGCCACGGACGCAGGCAGGGGTGGCTGTCGAACCTGCATCTGGGGGCTCGCGAACCCGGCACCGGTGAGTTCGTCATGGTCGGCAAGACGTTCAAGGGGCTCACCGACGAACTGCTGGAATGGCAGACCAAGGCGCTGCTCGAGCTCGAGACCGAGCGCCGCGGGATCGCGGTGATGGTCCGCCCCGAGCTCGTGGTCGAGATCGCGCTCGACGGCGTTCAGTCCTCGACGCGATACGCCGGCGGAGTCGCGCTGCGGTTCGCGAGGGTCAAGCGCTACCGGCCCGACAAGCCCGCCGGGGAGGCCGACACGATCGGCGAGCTCCGCGAGCTGCTGCCGGCCAGCCGGGTGCGCTCGTGACCTACAGCCGGTAGAACCGCCGCGCGGTGCCCGACAGGACCGCTTCGCGGTCGGCGGCGCAGAGATCGCCGAGCGCGTCGAGGAACACCTCGTACATGCTCGGGTAGTCGCCGGCGGGCTGCTCGACGGGGAAGTTGCTGCCGAACATGCAGCGGCGGGGGCCGAACAGCTCGAGCAGCTCCGAGAGCACCGGTCGCGCGCGCTCGGCGGTCCGCGGCGTGCCCAGCATGCTCAGGCCCGACAGCTTCACGTGCGCGTGCGGCAACTCGGCGAGCGCGGCCGTGCCGGCGCGCCATGTCTCCAGCCCGGGATCGCCGTCGGGGTCCGGCACGCCGAAGTGGTCGAGCACGACCGGCACGTCGGGAATGTCGGCGAAGATCTCGGCGGCCTGCTGCAGTTGTCGGGGGAACGCCAGCAGATCGAACGACAGTCCGAAGTCCGCGAGCCGGCGGTAGCCCCGCACCCAGGCCGGATCGCTCAGCATGTCCTCGCGCGGGATGTCGGCGCGGGTCGACTCGGGGTCACACCACACCTCCTGCCGGACCCCGCGGGTCAGCCGATGCGCGCACTGGCGCTCGAGCACGCGCTCGAGGTGGGCGCTGCGCAGGTCGGCGAACACGACGCAGGCCAGCGGCCCGGTCACGTCGGCCGCGCCCGCCTGCCGGCCCAGGTCGGAGATCCACTCGGTTTCCAGCACCGGGTCGGCCGCGTGGTCGACCTCGGCCTGTACGTGGACCCAGCCTTCGAGGTGCAGGCCGCCGACGTCGACCCGGAACTGCTCCGGGAGGTAGTCGTGGCGCAGCTCCTGCACATCGGGACCGTCGAGCCACGGGTAGTGAAACCGCTGCAGGTCGAAGTGATGCACGTGGGTGTCGATCACGGCTGCGAACTCTATTCTTGAGCGCCGTGAGTTCGCCGGGATCGTTCACCATCGAGGACTACGCCAGGCGTATGTCGCGCGCCGCCGAGGCGGCGGCTCGGGCCGGGCTGACCGGCCTGCTGGTGACGCCCGGGCCCGATCTGCAGTACTTCGCCGGATACGCTCCGATCGCCATCACCGAGCGGATCACGATGCTCGCGATCCAGGCCGGTCGCAAGCCCGCGATGATCGTCCCGGTGATCGAGCGCCCCGACGCCGAGGCCGCGCCGGGAGCCGGCGCCCTGTCGGTGACCGAGTGGACCGACGGCCAGGACCCGTACGCGGCGACGGCCGAGCTGCTCGACCCCGACGGCCGCTATGCGATCTCCGACTCGGCCTGGGCCATGCACGTGCTCGGACTGCGGGAGCGGCTGCCGGGCTCGAGCTATGTGTCGGTGACCTCGGCACTGCCGATGCTGCGCGCGGTGAAGGACGGGGACGAACTCGCGCTGCTCGCGTCCGGCGCCGCCGCGCTCGATGCTGCGTTTCACGACCTGTTGCGGATCCGGTTCTCGGGGCGGAGCGAACTCGACGTCGCCTCGGACCTCGCCGACCTGCTGCGCGAGCACGGCCACTCCGAGGTCGAGTTCACGTTGGTGGGCTCAGGGCCCAACGGCGCCAACCCGCATCATCAGGTCTCCGGTCGCGAGATCGAGCAGGGCGACATGGTCGTGCTCGACTTCGGCGGCATCAAGGGCGGCTACGCGTCCGACATCACCCGCACGGTGCATGTGGGCGAGCCCACCGACGACGAGCGCGAGGTCTACGAAGTGGTTTCAAGCGCGTACACGGCCGGCCTGGAGGCGGTTCGCCCGGGAGCCGCGTGCCAGGAGATCGACCGGGCCGCCCGACGGTTGATCACCGACGCCGGCTACGGCGACCGGTTCATCCACCGCGCCGGTCACGGGATCGGGTTGATGGGCCACGAGCCGCCGTACATGGTCGAGGGGGAGACCAGCGCGCTCGAGCCCGGGATGTGCTTCTCGATCGAGCCAGGGATCTACCTGCCCGGGCGCTTTGGCGTGCGGATCGAGGACATCGTCACCGTCACCGAGGACGGCGGACGCAGCCTGAACAGCACCGGCCACGAGCTTCAGATCGTTTCCTAGGGTGCACTAGTGCCACCCTCCGCGAGCAGACCAGCCGACCCGGCAGCGGCGTTTCGGTCGCTGGCGGTCGAGGTCGACGACCTGCTCCCGCCCGACGCGATCGTCGTCGACGCGCACACCCATCTGGGTCGCGACGAGGACGGCCAGTCCCAGACCCCGGACGCAGTTGCTGGAGTTCCTGGACCAGGTCAGGCCCGACGCCCGGGCGTGCACGTTCCCGTTCCACGATCCCGAGCGGTCCCCCGCCTACCGGTTGCCCAACGACCGGGTGCTCCGGTGGGGACAGGAATCGGAGGGCCGGCTGTATCCCTACTGCCGGCTGGACCCGGCCGAAAAGCCCGCGGCCGAGGCCGAGCGCTGCCTGGCGCTCGGCGCCCGCGGGATCAAGCTGCACCCCCGCGCACAGGCCTTCGGGTTCGGCAACGCCGCCGCCGAGTCGATCTGGAGGGTCGCCGACGAGGCCAAGGTGCCGATCCTGATCCACGCCGGGCGCGGGATGCCGCCGATGGATCCGCTCGCCGACCTCGCGCTGCGGTTCCCCGACGTCGTGCTGGTGCTGGCTCACGCCGCGATCGCCGATCAGGGCATGTTCGCCTCCCGGCTGCGCGGCCACCCCGGGATCCTCTACGACACCTCGACGTTCTCGGTGTTCGATCAGCTGGAGCTGTTCGCTCGGGTCCCCGCCGAGCGGATCGTGTTCGCCTCAGACGTGCCCTACGGACGGCCGATCAGTGCGCTGCACACAGTCCTGCGGATGGCCGCCTACGCCGGCTTTGACGACGCCGACCGCGTCAGGCTCGTCGGCGGGACGATGCTCGACGTGCTCGAAGGCCGGCGGCTGACCGACCCCAAGCCTCCACGAGTGCCCGAGATCCGCCTGATCAGCGGCCGCCTGGCTCGCCTCAACGGGTACGTGATGATGGCGTTCGCCGCCGCGATCGGCTCGGGGCCGCCGCCCAACTTCGAGCGCGCCCTGCAGTTCATCAACCTCGCTCGGGCGGTGTGCCGCGACCCCGACCCCGGGGACGTCGGGGCCACGCTCGAGCGGGTCGATGGACTGCTCGCCACCGCCCAGCTGCTGATCGAAGCGGGCGGCGAGCAGACGCGCGAGGCGATCGGGCTGGTCGTCGCCGCGGGGACGATCGCCGCAACCCAGCCGCTGTCGCGCGACGTCTGACCGGCGACCGCCATCAACCGATCGGTGGATCCCGCCCGCCGGTTGGTGGAGCCGCAAGATCCTCCTCGGACCCACCGCAGATCGAGACCTTCAGCCGATGCGCCCAGGGTCGATACGCGCGATCCTGATGGCATGAACAACAACGGACATCACACCACCAGCGACGGAAGGGCGCCGGATGTTGTGACGGTCGAACACCTGGGGATGCGCTACGGCGATCTGATCGCAGTCGATGACGTCTCCTTCTCCGTACGCCAGGGTGAGATCTTTGGGATTCTCGGACCCAACGGCGCCGGCAAGACGACGACCGTCGAGTGCATCGGGGGCCTCCGCCCGCCGGGCAGCGGCCAGATCAGCGTTCTGGGCCTAAACCCCGGCCGTGACGCCGAGCAGCTCCGCGAGGTCGTCGGGATTCAGTTGCAGGCGTCGGAGCTTCCCGACAAGTTGAAGGTGGGGGAGGCATTGGAGCTGTTCGCCTCGTTCTACGCCGAGCCGGCCGATGTCGACTCGCTGCTGGGCCTGCTGGGTCTGAGCGACAAGCGCAACGACCGGTTCGCTCGGCTGTCGGGCGGTCAGCGCCAGCGGCTTTCGATCGCGCTGGCGTTGATCGGGCGACCGCAGGTGGCGATCCTCGACGAGCTCACCACCGGCCTGGACCCGCGGGCCCGCCGCGACACCTGGGAGCTGATCGAGAGCGTCCGCGATCAGGGCGTGACGATCCTGCTCGTCACGCACTTCATGGAGGAGGCTCAGCGGCTGTGTGACCGCGTGGCCCTGTTCAACCGCGGGCGCCTGGTCACGGTCGACACCCCGACGGGGCTCGCGTCGCGCTCGGGCACCGACCAGCGCGTCGGGTTCATCCCCTCGGAGCCGCTACAGGACGAATGGCTGCTCGCCCTGCCCGAGGTCCGTGACGTCAGCCACCACGGCGAGCGCGTGGAGATCGCCGGCACCGGCAACCTCGTCGGCGAGGTCGCCCGGGTGCTGATCGCCCACGGGATCGCGCCCGACGACCTGCGCGTGGAGCAGACCAGCCTCGAGGACGCGTTCGTCGCGCTCACCGCCGACGACGTCGCCGCGGAGGACCAGATGCAAGCCGAACCCGAGCACCAGGAGGTTCGATGATGTCGACGACCACACATGCGACCGCGCTTCCCGCCGGCCACCGCAGATCGCGTCCGTTCGCGCGGCTGATGGTCACCGAGCTCAAGCTGCTGATGCGCGAGCCGCTGGCCGTGTTCTGGGGAACGCTGTTTCCACTGGTCCTGCTGATCGTGATCGGCCTGGCCACGCACAACCACCATCAGAAGTCGCTCGGCGGGCTGACGTTCATCGACGTGTACGTGCCCGTGCTGTGCACGTTCGTGCTGGCGATCCTGGCGCTGAATGCGGTACCGGCGACGCTGGCGAGCTACCGCGACAAGGGGTACCTGCGCCGGCTGTCGACGACGCCGATGGGAGCCCGGAGACTGCTGGCGGCGCAGCTGCTGATCAACCTCGGAATCGCCGCCTGCGCGGTTCTGGTGATCCTGGTCGTGGGCGCGGCCGCATTCGGAGTGTCGCTTCCCACCGAGGTGGGCGGCTTTCTGATCGCCCTGGCCCTGGGCGCGATCGCGATGCTGGCGCTCGGAACCCTGGTCGGCGCGCTGGCTCCCAACCAGCGAGCCGCCAACCTGATCGGATCGCTGCTGTTCTTCCCGATGATGTTCTTCGCCGGGCTCTGGGTACCCCGGGCCCAGATGGGCGCCGTGCTGCGCCACATCAGCGACTACACGCCGCTGGGCGCGACCGTAGCCGGCGTCCAGCGGGCCACCGCCGGCAACTGGCCACATCCGGTGGGGCTGCTGGTGCTCCTGGTTTGGGCAGTTGTCCTGTGCCTGGCGGCGAGTAGGTTCTTCCGTTGGGATCGATGACCGAAGCAGTTCAGTCCGCGCCTGGCGATCGGCTCCAGTTCTGGGAGGAGCGCGAGCGCCGGTCCCTGCACGTGCTGCCTTACGTGCTGCTGGTCGTGGCGGTCGCCCTGGACATCGCCAGCCGGGGCGGCCTCACCGACCAGGCTCTGATCGACGTGGCGATCGCCGCCGCCAGCCTCGTCTGGATGATCGCGATCGAGCTGGTCCAGCGCCACGACGGCGGCCCGGCCGTGCAGGCCGCGATGTTCGCGGTCCTGATCGCCCTGTCGGCGGCGCTGGTGATCCGCCAGCCGGTCTACGGCTTCTACTCGTTCACCGGCTACATCTGGGCGTTCCGGACGCTCTCGCCCAACCCGCGCCTGCGGTTGGTCGGCCTGGCGCTGGTGGCGATGCTGTCGGCGATCGCCCAGACGGGATCCGGCCCCTACCACACCGCCGGGTCGATCGCGATGCTCGCCGGCGTGTTCCTGATCAACGCCGGCGTGGCCGGGTTCTTCACCTGGTTCGCGTGGGTCGGTCAGCAACAGAAGGATCGCCGCATGCGGCTGATCAGCGAGCTGACCGAGGCCAACGAGCGGCTCGCCGAGAGCGTCAAGCGCAACGCCGAGCTCCAGCAGCAGCTGGTGGCCAGCGCACGTGAGGCGGGCGTCGCCGAAGAGCGCGGGCGAATGGCACGCGAGATCCACGACACGCTCGCCCAGGGCTTGGCCGGGATCATCACCCAGTTGCAGGCCGCCGAGCGCAGCGGCTCGGGCGGCGGCCCGGGCGCCAAGCACCTTCAGGCCGCGGTCGACCTCGCGCGCGAGAGCCTGTCCGAGGCGCGCCGATCCGTCGAGGCGATGCGGCCCGAGCCGCTCGACGGAGCTCGGCTGCCCGACGCGATGCAGGAGGTCGCCTCCCGATGGTCAACGCTCCACGGGGTTCCGGTCGCGGTCACCACCACCGGCACGCCGCGGGTGATGCGGCCCGAGATCGAGGTGGCGCTGCTGCGCACCGCTCAGGAGGCGCTCGCCAACGTGGCCAAGCACGCCGACGCCACCCGCGTCGGGCTGACGCTGTCCTACATGGAGGACCTGGTCACGCTCGACGTGCGCGACGACGGCGTCGGGTTTGAGCTGCGCCCGAGCTATCGGCCCCGCAACGGGTCCTCCGCCAATGGCCAGTCCGGCGGCTTCGGGCTGGCGGCGATGCAACAGCGCGTCGAAGGCGTCGCGGGAACCCTGCAGGTCGAGTCAGAGCCCGAGGCCGGCACCGCGATCTCCGCCAGCGTCCCGGCGATCCCGGCGGGAGCGGCGACATGAGCGAACCGATCAAGCTTCTGATCGTCGACGACCACCCGGTCGTCCGCAACGGCCTCAGCGGCATGTTCGCCGCCAGCGAGGAGTTCGAAGTCGTGGGCGAGGCCGGCACCGGCGCTGAGGCCGTGACCCGCGCGGAGTCGCTTGACCCCGACGTGATCCTGATGGACCTGCGGATGCCCGAGATGGACGGCGTCAGCGCGATCACGCAGCTGACCGGCTCGGGCTCACGCGCGCGAGTGCTGGTGCTGACGACATACGACACCGACAGCGACGTGCTGTCCGCGATCGAAGCCGGCGCGACCGGATACCTGCTGAAGGACTCGCCGCCGGCCGAGCTGTTCCGGGCGGTGCGGGCCGCCGCGCGCGGCGAGGCGGTGCTGTCTCCGTCGGTCGCCACCCGCGTCGTCGGCCAGGTGCGAGCGCCGGCCCCGGAGCCGATCAGTCAGCGCGAGCTCGAGGTGCTCGAGATGATCGCCCGCGGCGCCAGCAACCGCGAGGCCGCGGCGCGACTGTTCATCAGCGAGGCGACGGTCAAGACCCACTTGATGCACATCTACGCCAAGCTCGGGGTCAACGACCGCGCCGCGGCGGTCGGGGAGGCGTTCGACCGCGGGCTGCTCGTGCCGCGCAAGCAGGGCTGACGATCGCGGTACGCGCTGCCGGCGCCGCTTGACGTTAGTTAGTTCAACTGCATATATTGCTCGTATGAGCAAGCGCGCGATGCAGGAGACGAGCTTCCTGATCCTCACCGCACTGGCGGGTGGCAGCCAGCACGGCTACGGGATCATCGCCGACGTCGAGCAGATCTCCGGCGGGCGGGTTCGGCTCCGGGCGGGGAGTCTGTACACCGCGCTCGATCGGCTGCGCGCGGACGATCTGATCGCGGTCGACCGGGAGGAGATCGTCGACAACCGCCTGCGCCGCTACTACCGGCTCACCCCCACGGGCGGCGCCCGGCTGGCCGACGAGGCCGCGCGGCTTCAGGCGAACGCCCAGGTCGCGCTGACGCGTCTGCGGCCGGCCGGTGGGCTGGCCACCTGACCGCCGTCATTCGCCGTCGGTGAGGTACGCGACCAGCGTCTGCCACTTCGCGGAATCGGGCTCCTCGACGGGGTTGGTGAGGTAGTGCTCGACGCGGGCCCGCCAGCGCGAGTCGCCGTCGCGAGCCCAGGTGACGCCGTGCTCCCGGCCCCAGTCCTGGAGCGCCGCGTTGGCGGCGACCAAGCCGTCGTAGCGGCCGAGATGCAGCAGCGTCACGTAGTCGCCCGCGGGGAGCGTGCCCGCGCGGATGTGGCCTTCACCGGGAAGCTCGAACGCCACGGGCACGCCGAGCTCGATCTCGAGCGCGCCGCCCGCCTCGACCGACTGATACCGGACGAACGGCGCGGCCGCGGGCTTGGCACCGCGGGCCGCCAGCCAGCCGAAGATCTCGGGGAACCCCTCGTCGACCGCGCTGGCGAGTGAGTCCATTGTCGTCGCTCGCGCGAGCGCGACGTAGGGTTGCGCCTCGCGGCGCTCGAGCTGGGGCATCGGGATCCTCCGGTCGTTAGCGGTGTTTGAGGATCAGACCGGCCCCGGGCCGATGATTCATCGGTGGACGCAGCCCGCTTAGCACTTGTGCTAATTTGCTAACGATGACGAAAGCGAACGGGTATCGCGCACTCGCCGACCCCACCCGCCGGGAGATCCTGCGGCTACTGCGCGAGGGCGAGATGCCCGCGGGCGAGCTTGCCGGCAGCTTCGAGATCTCCTGGCCGTCGGTGTCGCGTCATCTGCGGGTGCTCGAGTCCGCCGGCCTGGTCAGCTCCCGCCGCCGGGGCGGCAACATCATCTACTCGCTGCAGACCTCGGTGCTGCAGGACATCGTCACCGAGTTGGCCGACATGGCGGGGGTAGGCCGTCAGACCTCAGCTCGCCCTGAGCCGGCGCGCTCCCAGCCCCGACCCCAAGGCGCATGAACGAGGCGCTGTCCCGATTCAAGGAGCTGTCGCCGGTCGCCCAGGCGGCGATCGTCGGAGTCACCGCGTGGAACCTGTGGCTGATCTTCACCGCCCAGCGCGACCTTCAGCACCGCCCGCACGACGAGGTCCGCGGCCCGAAACTGCTGTGGCGGTTGGCCTGTCTCACCAACACGGTCGGCCCGCTTGTGTATTTCCGCTGGGGCCGCAACCAGTGACACGCACGCGGAGCGCTGATCAATGCTGAACGTGATCGGCGACGTGATCTTGTTCGCGGTCTTGATCGCGGCAGGCTTCTCCGCCGGCTGGGTGCTGCGAGACGCCCAGGCACGTGGACTCCCGCGGCGTAAGGCGTTCACCTGGACCGCGCTGCAGTTCGTCGAGTGGCCGCTGTTTCTGTGGCTGTATCGCCGGATCCGTCCCAAGCGCAAGCTCGAGCGCGCCTGATCACTCCACCCGCTCGAGGTGGCGCCGCAGCGACCGCGCCGCCGAGCGCATCGCGAGCGTGGTCGAGAACGCGAGCCCGGTGAACCCGAGGATCCAGAGGGCCGACCTGACCTCGTGGTTGCTGGTGGCTCCGGCGGCGAGCAGCAACACCGCGGACGCAACCACCGAGAAGCCCGCGATCAGCGCGATCACGAACCGGTCGACCCAGAAGTCGACGGCCTTGTAGTCCTCGCCCGAGAAGTGCTCGGTGCGGACCGTCATCCGACCGGATCGCAGTTGGTTGGCGATCGTCTCGGCGTGCTCGGGCAGCGTGCGCAGCGACGGCAGCGCGCGGACGAGCTCTCGCTTGGCGATCTCCTCGGGCGTGCCGAACGCGTCCCGGTGATCGGTGCTGACGATCTGGCGGCTCTGCGAGACGAAGCTGAAGCCCGGATCGATTGCCTTGAGCGTCCCCTCGAGCGTGAACATCGAGCGGGCCAGCAACGTGATCGACGGCGGCGGCATCATCCGGTGCCGTCGCATCACCGACAGCACCCCGGCCAGTACCCGCGGGTCCAGGCCGCCGGCCGCCCCGAGGGCCGACAGCTGGGTCCCCAGCTCGTTCTGGAGCGCGCGCAGGTCGGCGTTCAGGTTGCCCGACATGTCGCGCGCGGCGCGGGCCAGCAGACTGACGTCGCCGGTGGCGACCCCGAGCGCCATCCCGCGCAGCCCGTCGAGCGCCCGCGCGTCCAGCCGCCCCACCGACCCGAAGTCGAGCATCCAGATCGTCCCCGCGTCGTCGATCAGCAGGTTGCCGGGGTGGGGATCGGCGTGAAACAGCCCGTCCTCGAGCACCTGTCCGAGGAATGACGACAGCAGACGCGACGCCAGCTCGTGGGCGGGAACCGGCGAGGCCTCGATCGCATCCGCATCAGCGATCGAGCGCCCGACGACCTCCTCCATCACCAGCACGCGGTCGGTCGACAGCGTCGAGTGCACCAGCGGGATCGCGATCCCGGCGTCGCCGGAGCGGTTCTCACGCAGCGCGGAGCCGACCGACGCCTCATGCTGATAGTCGAGCTCCTGCTCGAGCCCGGCGATCAGCTCCTCGCTGAATCCGCTGAGCCCGACCTCGCGGGCGATCTCGACGTGGCGCTCGAGCCGCGCCGACGCCAGCCGCAGCACGGCGGCGTCGCGCGCCACGACCTCGTCGATCCCCGGGCGCTGGACCTTGACGACCACCCGGGTTCCGTCGGTGAGCACCGCCCGGTGGGTCTGGCCGATCGACGCTGCTGCGAGCGGCTCGCGCTCGAACCCGCCGAAGGCCCGCTCGATCGGTTCTCCCAGCGAGTGCTCGACCACGTCGCGGATCTCCGACTCCGGGACCGGCCGCACGTCCGCGCGCAGGTTCGAGAGCTCGCCGGTGAGCCCGTCGGGCAGCACGTCGGTCCGGGTCGAGGCGATCTGTCCGAGCTTGACGAACATGCCGCCGGACTCCTCGAGCACCCCGCGCACGCGCCGCGCGAAGTCCGGGGAGTCGAGCGCGGAGCGCGACGCGTAACGGAAGTGCAGCAGGTTCTCGTGGCGGGCGTTCGAGACCAGTTCGCTCAGCCGCCCGTAGGGCGCCAGCGACATCCGCGCGGCGCGGATCGGGTGGATCAGGTTGCGGCGCCGGCGTCGCGGCGGACGGACGCGCCCGCTGCGGGTGATCAGGTCGATCCCAATCGCCACCGGCATCGCCGCCAGCACGCCGAACACGATCACGACCGCCGCGCCCTGCAGCCAGTGCCCGACCGTGTCGGCCTGGATCGTGCGCCCGCCGTCGGCGGTCTTCTCGCCGATCGTGTACGCCGCCGCCAGCAACCCGCCCAGCCACCCGACGATCCCGACCAGGGCTCCGCGCCAGTGGCCGAGGCGAATCCCGAGCAGGCGTCCGGTGAGCTTGCCCACGGTGACCACGAACAGCACGAACAGAGGGATCGCGACGGCGAGGCTCATGCGTCGTTGCCTCGCGTCCCTGCGTCGATGATTTCCCGATCGTGCACCGAGCCGCCCGGGCGATCGTACACGCGACGTGTCGCCCCACGGCCCTGGAGCACCGGCTTCACTGTCAGGATCCCGGTGTGCTCGGGATCGTCGTGCTGCTGCTCGTGGTGTTGGTGTGGGCGCTGGTCGCCCGCCGGCTGGCGGGGTTCAGCATCACGATGGCGATCGCGGTCACGATCGTGGGTGTGGTGCTGACCGCGGGCAAGAACCCCGTGATCATCATCAACCTCGACACGAAGATCATCGAGCGTGGCGTCGAGCTGGTGCTCGCGATCCTGCTGTTCATCGACGCCACCGAGGTCCCCGGCGGCATCCTGGCGCGCGAGCGCAACGTGCTCACCCGGCTGCTGGTGATCGCGCTCCCCCTGAGCCTGATCCTGGCGTGGCTCGCCGGCCTCGCCCTGTTCTCCGAGCACGACGCGTGGCTGCTGGCGGTGCTGGCGGTGATCGTGGTGCCGGTCGACCTGGCGCCGGCGGTGGCGATCCTCCGCGACCGGCGGGTCCCCGAGCGGCTCCGAGAGATCATGAACGTCGAGGCGGGGCTCAACGACGGCTTCGCCGCGCCCCTGTTCCTGTTCTGCCTGGCCGGCGCGACGGCTAAGCACACGCCCGGGGCGGAGGCACTTGAGAACGCGGTGCCGCAGATCGCGATCGCGATCGGAGTCGGCGGGGTGATCGGGTTGCTCGGCGGGATGGCGCTGGGTTGGTCGTGGAAGCACAAGTGGACCGAGCCGTCGGCGTTGCGGCTCGGGGTGCTGGTGCTGCCGGTGATGACCTACGTGGTGGCGATCACTGTGGACGGCAACGGGTTCGTGGCCGCGTTCGTCGCCGGGATCGTGTTCGCGGTGCGCGATTACGGCCTGCCGCCGGAGTCGCTGCAGCTGGCCGAGGACGTCGGGGCGCTGCTGTCGCTGTGCGTGTGGTTCGTGTTCGGCGAAGCGGTCAACGAGGTGTTCAGCGCGGGTGTCCGCCTGCAGGTGGTCGCATACGCGGCGCTGGCGCTGACCGTGGTGCGGGTCGTGCCGGTGATGATCGCCCTGCACGGGACGACGATCAGCCGCGTCGAGGCGGTGTTCATCGGCTGGATGGGGCCGCGGGGGCTCGCGTCACTGGTGTTCGGGCTGCTGGCGGTGATCGCGTTGAAAGGGGACCAGAGCTCGCTGGCAGCGCAGGTGATGGTGATCACGGTGCTGATGAGCGTGGTCGCTCACGGACTCAGCGCGGGGCCGATCGCGGCTGCATTCGGGCGCCGCGCCCGCGCCGGGCCTGCCGTCCCGGCGACTCCGGACGTGACCGAGAGCCATGCATGAGCTCGAGCGACTGAGCGCGCCCGAGCTGGCGGATCTGCTCGAGCGTGGCGTCAGGACCGCTGTCGTCCCGTTCGGCTCGATCGAGCATCAGGGAGCCCACCTCCCGCTTGGCGCCGACGCGATCCTGGCCGACCACGTCGGCCGGGCCGTCGCGGCCGCGCTCGATGGCGTGCTGGTGCCCACAGTGCGGGTCGGCTATGCCGATTCGCACATGGCGCTGATCGGCACGCTCACGGTCTCTGAGCGCACGCTCGCAGACACGGCCGTGGACCTTGGAGAGAGCCTGGCCGCGCACGGGTTCGGAGTGATCGCGCTGGTCTCGACGCACGGTGGCAACCGGGCGCCGCTGCGCGTAGCGGCCGGGCTCCTCAACGAGCGGCTCGCTCGTGGCGTGGCCTGCGCTCCCGAAGGCGACGTTGGACCCGACCCCGGTCGGCACTCGGGACGGTGGCTGACATCGGTGATGCTGTCGCTGTGCCCCGAGCTTGTCGACGCCGACGCCGCCGGCCCAGAGCTTTCGGCCGAGCTGCGGGCGGCGAGCGCGGAGCGCGGAGCGGCCCACCTCGAGCGGTTCGTCGGCTCGGTCGTCGAGGCCGTGCGCGCGTCAGAGGTCGAGCACTAGCTCGCCCGTGGGCTGGCAGCAGCAGAGCAGGACGTCGCCGGGGTCGGGTGGCTCGAGCGGTTCGGGGTCGTAGCGGACCTCGCCCGACACCAGCCCGGTCACGCACGTGTGGCAGACACCGGTGCGGCACGACCACCGAACGGGCACGTCGCAGGCCTCGGCGAACTCGAGCAGCGAGCCGAACGCCGGGTCCCACGGCACCGCGAGGTTGCTGCGCGCGAACGAGATCGGCGCTCCCGATCCGGGATCGCCGGGCGGCGGGTGCGGGGGTGGCTTGGGCGCGCCCTTGACCACGCCCGGGGTGATCGCGTCTTCGGCGCCGAAGATCTCACTGCGCACCCGGTTGGGGGCGGCTCCGCGCGCGGCGAGCGCGGCTCCGACGTCGTGCATGAACCGCTCGGGGCCGCACATGTAGAAGTCGGCGTCGACCGGCACGCCTCGCTCGTCCATGACCGCTCCGGTCAGGTGCCCGGCGACGTCGTAGGCATCGCCGAGCCGGTCGCTCGGCATCGGTCGCGAGTAGCAAACCAGCCGATGGGGATCGGCCAGCTCCGCCAGCAGCTCGGAGACTTCGGCCCGGAACGGGTGCCGGCTCGAGTCGCGGGCGGCGTGCAGCCACCACACGGGTCGGCTGGCGGGCTCGGTCGTCAGTGCGTGGAGCATCGCCAGCACCGGCGTAGCGCCGACGCCGGCGCTGATCAGCACCGCCGGCCGGCGGCTGGGCTCGAGCACGAACGCGCCCCTCGGGGCCCCGGCGTCGAGTACGTCGCCGACACGCAGCACCGTGTGCAGGTAGCCGCTGGCGGCGCCATGTGACTCGCGCTTGACGCTGATGCGGTACTCACGCGTGCTGGGTGCTCCCGACAACGAGTAGGTACGAAGCAGCGGGGCGGCTCCCGGCCCGGGCCGCACCCGCACGGTGAGGAACTGGCCCGGCCGCGGCGGCTCGGTGGCCTCGAAGCCGTCGGTCGCGAGCCGGATCGAGATCACGTCGGTGCTCTCCGGCGTGATCGACTCCACGCGCAGCGACTTCAGGCCCTGCCAGGCGAGTGCGGGCACGGTGGCTCGGTCCCCGTCGCCGTTCTGCTCCAGGAGCTCGCGGAACGACCCCTTCCAGCCCTCGCTCAGCGCCGGGATCGTCAGCGCGCGCGCGAGCGACTTGGGCGACCGGTGCGGCAGATACAGCAGCCCGTCGATCTCCGCGATCGTCATCGCCTGCGGCCCGGTCTCGAGCTTCTCGATCCGGTCGCCGGCCCGCACATGACCCTCCTCGATCGTCCGCAGGTAGAAGCCGGGGCGGTGGTGGGCGACCACCAGCGCGGGCATCCGCGGCTCATTCATCCGGAGCCCGAGCCGATAGCAGGTGACCCTGGGCTGACTGACCTCGAAGATCGCGTCTCCGATCCGGTAGCGGTCGCCGATGCAGACCTGGTCGTCGGGCATCCCCGCCACCGTGAAGTTCTCGCCGAACTGGCCGTACACGAAGTCGTCGCGGTCCAGGTGCTGCTTCCAGTAGCCGTACGACTCGATCTGGTAGACGAACACCGCTCGGTTGACGCCGCCGTGCCCCTGCAGGTCGCCCTGCCCGTCCCCGTCGACGTTCAACCGCCTGACCATCCGCGGCCCTTTCACCGGCTCCTTCCAGATGCCGGTGTGGACGGTCTCGCCCTGCCACTCCACGTCTCGCGGCATCCCCACGTTCACGGACAGCAGGCGCGCCTCGGTCGCGGTCGGGTCGCTCATCGTCGTTTCAGAGGCTAATGGTTTTTCATCTCGGATAGCGTTATGCGACGCAACCTGGATCACCGGGATGCCGGTGGGCGGCCTCCGCGGACCTTGCGGTAGTGCCGGGCTACTCGGACGCGATCACCGCAGGTCTTCGAGCACCAGCGGCGCCGAGCGTGCTCCCGGATGAACAGCCGAACGCAACCGTGCGCCTCGCACACTCGCAGCCGAGCTCCGGTGTCGCCGAGCAGCGTCGCGATCGCATCGCGGGCGATCGTCGCCAGCGCGACGTCCAGCTTGGGTGCGCCGGAGGGCCACACTGTTCTGGCGGTCGGGCCATCGCCCGCCCAGGTCAGGCGGTCGGCGGGGGAGACGAGCGCGACGGCCGAGTTGATCTGCGCCAGCGCGCCACTGCCGGGTCGCCCGCCGTGTGCGCGCGCGGTGAACGCCTGGCGAATGGCGGTTCGCAACGAGCGGAACCGGTGCAGATCGGGCGCCTCGATCGCGGTGGCGCGGGTGCTGGGCAGCCCGTGCCCGCGCAGCCACCGGGCCAGCGCCGGACCGTCGGCGAGCAGGTCGACGCGATCGCCCCGGCGCACCAGCTCGGTGTTGACCAGGGCCAGCGCAACCGAGCGATCCTCGCCGGGCGCTGGCGGCGGAGTCGGCGGCCCGGGCATCGTGCTCCAATCCTACGGGCCGCCGCTCCGCCATCCGTGCGCCCGCGGTCAGCCGGTGACGATCCCGAACGGAGCCGAGCCCGTCGGCAGCGCCACCGGAGACGACGGCAGCTCGGTCAGCGCGCCGCCGCGGACGCGGAAGCTGCTGACCTGATGGGTTCCGCTGTCGACAACCGACAGCGTCGACCCGTCCGGGCTCAGGCGGGCATCGACTGGGGCCAAGCCGGTCGGGTTCTTGAACGGCGTGCTGCCGAGGAGCGTCAGCGACCCGTCGCGGTTGATCGCGTATGAGGAGATGCTCGGTTGCGCGGTGTTGACCGTGAACAGGTAGCGGCCATCGTGTGAGATCTCCACCCAGCACGGCGCGGTCTGGTGATCTGCGAACGGCGACGCGCCGATCGAGGTGAGCCGCCCGTCCCAGCCGTCGCGGAACGCCGACACGGTGCCGTTGCCCGGCGCCCCCGTGGGCGTTTGACACATACAGCTGGCTTGGGTCGGTGGGCCGGAACTCACTGCCGAACGGCCCTGGGCCCTGAGCGGGGTAGGGTGAGCCCGGCGCCGCGCGCAGTCGACCGTCACGGCCGACGACGAAGCTGTCGATCAGCGAGGTCCCGACGCGGGTGCCAGCAAGGCGGGTGCCGGTGCCGTTGAACAGCACGTCGCCCGGCTGCGCGTTGTCGGGCAGCGTGACGGTCGAGCCGGGCAGGTGGTGCAGGACGCCGTCAAAGCCGAGCACGAAGCCGGTGTAATTGCTGCCACCGGCGCCTGCGTTGGCGACGTAGACGAGGTTGCCGTGGACGGCGATGCTCACGGGCTCGCTACCACCCGAGTTGACGGTGCCGCCGCGGACCGGCTGCAGCGAGCCGTCGCCGCGGACGGCGAGCACCGAGACCTGATTCGAGCCCGCGTCGACCGCGAGCACGTAGCGTCCGCCAAACGCCGGCTGCAGGGAGCCCTGCGACCCGATCGCGGCCCCGGTGCCGGCGCCCCCGGTCAGGAACGGCGAACCCGGCAACGGCGTCAGTGCTCCGTCGCCGCGGCGGCGGAATCCGGCCACCGCGTTGCCGGGGGCGGTGTTGTCGTTGACGTAGACGTAGCCGGAACCCCGCGACGGGTGGTGTGACGGATGTGCCGAGGCCACCGCCGGTGCGAGCAGCAGGCCCGCACTCACCGTGAGCGTCGCCGCTGCTCGTGAAAACACGCGCATGTGATGCGTCCTTTCGGATGGTGAAACGTGTCAGTTACACGTCATATGTAATGCTAAAGATCTTGCGTTCGCATTACATGGTTCGATTCGTCTCGCCGACGGCCGACGGTCCGACGAACGGTGTCGCGTGTTCAGTCCCCTCCGGAAGGCGTTTGTTACGCCCGGCGCGACCGCTTTTTATCCACGGAGCTCCCGGAACGCGGCCAGCAGCGCCGCCTGCGTCGCCTGATCAGCGGGCGGCTCGGGGAGTATGTGCAGCGAGTTCACCATTCGCCGCATGTCCTCGAGATAGCCGTCGCATCCGTCACACTCGGCCAGGTGAGCCTCAAAGCGGGCCCGGTCTGTGTCGCTCAGCCGGCCCTCGAGGTAGTCGGTGACCAGCTCGACGAACTCCCGGCAGACGAGCGGATCCCGCCGGCGGCGGCGCAGGAAACGCATCAGCTTTCGACCTCCACCAGCGGCGCCAGCTCCGTCCTGATCCGAGCCCTGGCCCGATGCAGGAGGACCCGCTGGTTGCCATCGCTGATCTCAAGCAGCGAGCAGACGTCATCGGCGTCGAGCCCGACCAGGTCGCGCAACGTGACCACGACCCGCTGCGCCGGCGCGAGGCGCTCGACTGCCTCGACCAGGTGGGAGCGCAGCTCCTCGCTCAACAGGCTTGCCTCAGGATCCGCGTCGAGCCGCGGCGGTGCGCTGCGCCACCGCCCGTCGCCGCCGAACGCTTCGGGGTCGACGGCTGGTCGGTCATCGCTCTCGAGGGCAGAGAACGGGACGCTGCGGGCGTCCCGCGATGCCCGGGTGCGCGCGCGATTGACCAGGATGCGGAAGATCCAGGTGCTCAACGACGACCGCCCCTCGAATCCGTCGAGACCTCGGATCACGGCCAGCCAGGTCTCCTGGACCACGTCGTCCGCCGTCGCCGGCGTGCGCACGAAGTTGCGGGCGACGCGACGCATCGCCGCGTCGTAGCGGTTGACGAGCGTCTCAAACGCCGATTCCTCTCCGGTCCTCAGCCGTGCAAGCAGAGCTGGGTCGTCCTGCACCGGGGACAACGTATCGCGCGGGCCGGTGGGCGGCGGGCGTTTCGCGCGCCGACCCGGAACCGGCCGCTTAGCCGGCCGCTCCGTCAACCGTCCTGGTCACCGCGATCTGGTAATGCATGGCTGCCTCCTTTGGCGCGCCTCGAGAGCTGATGATCTGCGGACACCTTGCGGTCCCCAGAGATCAGTCCCGCAACCGGTGCGGTTGTTACAGGGTAGGCGCGCTTGCTTAGCCGGCCCGCACGACATGGTCCGGGGGCGGGAGGGTGGCGCCTGGTCGCCGTATACGCTCCACACGTCCAAGGAGAGGCCGTCTATGTCGCACACCTCGCCCGCTACTCCCGCAGCTCCCAAGCCCGCGGGCGGCGGAATCTTCATCGCGCTCATCCCGTGGGTCCTGTTCACGGTCGTGGCCGATCACAGCACGCTGAAGCTCGCCTCGATCGCCGCGCTGCTGATCTCCGTCGGCGTGTGCGTGTATTCCTCGCGCGGCGGTGGACGGCCGAAGATGCTCGAGCTCGCCGCAGTCGCCACGTTCGTCGTGTTCACGGTCGTGGCGTTCATCGCCGATCCGTCGCTCACGCACTTCCTGACCCGCTACGCGCGCGCGATCGCGGCCGGTGTGCTCGCGCTGCTCGTGTTCGGGTCGCTGCTGTTCGTCCCGTTCACCGAGGAGTACGCTCGCGAGACGGTCCCGCGTGAGTACTGGAACCGACCGCGGTTCAAGCAGATCAACCGGAACCTCACCGCGATGTGGGGCGGCGTGTTCACCGTGATAACCGCCTCGCACGTCATCGCCGGGGCGATCGACCAACGCCCCACCAACGTGATCTTCAACTGGGTGATCCCGATCACCCTCGTCGTCTGGGGCGTCAAGCGCTCCAGCCCCGACGACCGCCAGACCGCAGCCCCCGAGAACACCTGATCGTTCAGGCGTTAAAGTTCGCCGGCGGTGCGGGCGAGGTCACAGTCGAGGCCGTCGAGCTGTGTAGGCGTCGGCGGGGCCATGGAGCGCTCCGCCCCGGTCGACGGCTTTTCGCTTGCCTACGAGCGCCACGGCTCCGGCGAGCCAGTGCTCCTGCTCCACGGCTGGCCCGGGACCCGCGAGGATTACCGGCTGCTGGTGCCCGCGCTCGGCGACGGGCTGGAGGCGATCGTGCCCGACCTGCGCGGCTTCGGCGGCTCCGACCGGCATCTGGTCGACCCCACCGAGTTCTATTCGGCCGCGGGCCAGGCGGCCAGCCTGCTCGGGCTGCTCGACGAGCTCGGGCTCGAGCGCGTGCTCGTCGTCGGCTACGACGTCGGTAGCCGCGTCGCCCAGACGCTCGCCCGCAGCGCTCCCGAGCGTATCCGCGGGCTGGTGGTGACGCCGCCGCTTCCGGGCGTCGGCCGGCGCGTGCTGGACGAGTCCGCCCAGCGGGAGTTCTGGTACCAGTCGTTTCATCAGCTCCCGCTCGCCGAGCAGCTGATCGATGGCGATCGGGCGGCCGCGCGCCGCTATCTCGATCACTTCTGGAGCCACTGGTCAGGTCCCGCGTTCACTCCGGACGCCGATCACCTCGACCGCCTGGCCGAGCTCTACTGCCGGCCCGGCGCGTTCACCGCGTCGATCGGTTGGTACCGAGCCGGTTCGGGCACGGTGGCGCGCAGCCTCGCCGAGACCGCGCCTGCGCCGGACGACCGGCTCGCAACCCCGACGCAGGTCCTGTGGCCCGAGCACGACCCGCTGTTTCCACTGCAGTGGTCTGACCGGCTCGAGGAGTTCTTCGCTGATCTGTCGTTCTCATCCGTGCCGGGCGCGGGTCACTTCGTGGTGGTCGAGGCGCCCGCTGTGGTCGCCGCATCGGTCGCCACACTTGCCGCGCGGACGGCGCTGTTATAGGGTCGTCGTTCAACAGACGTCCACACGGTGTTTGGGCAGAGGGGGTGTGGACGGGAGTCAGGTTGCCGTGGGAGGCGCTTGAAGTGTCGAAGTTTGGGTCGGTGTGGTCATGGAGCTGAGCGAGCTCGAGTCGGTTCGTTGCCCGCGCTGCGGCGTCGAGCCAGGCGAGCCGTGCCTGGACCTGCGGTCGCTGTCGGCGGGGCGTCAGATCGCCAACTTCAAGCCGCACGCCGAGCGAATCGCCGCGGCCCGCCGGACGGCGCGCGCCGGCGACCGGCCCGGCGCTCTGCGCCGGCCGCCGCGCAGCTCGAAGGTCTCCTGACGCCGTCGGCCTCGCGCTACGAAAGCGCGAGGCACACGGCATCGCCGTAGATCCGGCGCAGCTGCGCGAACGCAGCGCGTTGGGGCTCCGGCGAACGATTGGTGATCTGAGCGGTGGCGGACACGGTGACCGATCGCCGTCCATCGCGCGTGGCTGCCATGAACTGCGTGTAGCCGGCGATATTCCCGGTGTGTCCGTAAACCGTCCCGCAACGCGTCTGATAACGGAAGATCCCCAGTCCGGCGCTGTTGACCCCCGGTCCGATCGGCTCCGAGTTGCCGGCCACGAACCGCATCTGCTGGGCCTGAACGGCGCGCCCGAACAGCCTCGCGCCGGCATAGCCGCGGATGAACTTGGTCAGGTCCGACGGCGTCGACACGAGACCGCCCGAGGCCCAGCCATAAGCCGCGCTCAGCTCCGTCGAGACGTCCTCGGTCGGAGGTGGGAACGTGACGTAGCCATGCATGAACGGTCGCGGCATCGCGGGCCCGCGCGGAAGGCTGGTCTGCTTCAGGCGCAGCGGCCGGTACACCAGCGACGACAGCAGCTGGTTATAGGAGCGGTGGGTGACCGACTCGGCCATCATCGCCGCCACGAAGTTGTCCGTGTTCGAGTACTCGTAGCGCGAGCCGGGCCTGAACACGAGCGGTTTCTTTGAGAGGAACGACAGGATGAACGCCGGCGACGGCGTGCCGCGCGGATGGGCGCGCGCGTAGTCGAGGAAGCCCGGACCATTGATCAGCTCGGGGAGGCCACTGGTGTGCCGAAGTGCCTGCGCGAGCGTGACCTTGCGCCAGGCGCGCGGAAGCTTGGGCAGCAGCCTCCCGATCGTGTCGGTCAGCCTTAGCTTGCCCTCGCGGACCAGCGACAGGGCGACGGCGCCGCTGAACGCCTTGGCGGTACTGGCCAGCCGCATGTGATCGGTCGCCCGGATCCGCGCGCCGGTCTTGACGTCGCCGACGCCGGCGGTGATCACCGAACGCCGACCCGGGCGCTGGACCACCGCGATCACGCCCGGAGGGGCGCCGCGCATCCGCGTGAGCGTGCGCATCTCGCGCTGGATGCTCGAGCCGGTCACACGCGGCTGCGCCGCCTGGGCCGCACCGGACTGCACCATTACCAGCGCCGCAATTGCCACTGCCCCAAGAAGCAGACGCTTCATCTCGCCACCACCGTCCTCCCCGGATCGCCCTCGCGCAATCAGCAGACGATACCGTCACCATCGGCTCGCAGACCGGTCCGCCCAGCTACGCTCGCGCGATGGCGGACCGCGAGGCCAGGCTGTACGGGATCCCGATGTCGCACCCGGTAATCGCGGTGCGCGGGATGCTCGATCGCAAGCGGATGCCGTACCGGTATGTGGAGCTGCTCGCCGGAGCACACCCACCGAGCCTGTGGGCCCTCGGCTTCCGCCGCTCGACGGTGCCGGCGCTGAGGCTCCCCGACGGGCGGCGGGTGCAGGGCTCACTGGCTATCGCCCAGGCGCTCGAGCGGGCCGTACCAGACCCCTCGCTGTACCCGGCCGACGCCGGGGCTCGCGAACGGGCTCAGCGAGCCGAGCGATGGGGTGAAGCCGTACTCCAGCCGGTGCCGCGGCGGCTGATCCGGTGGGGCCTGCGAAACGTGCCAAGCCAACGCCGGTGGTTCGCTGACGTGGCCAGCCCGCTCCCGGCCCCGGCGATCGCCGGCGCGCTGCTGACGCCGGTCGCCGCGGTGTTCGCACGGCAGGTCGGGGCCGGGGACCAGCAGATCAAGCGTGACCTCGCCGAGCTCCCGGGCCTGCTGGACGAGGTCGATCGGCTGCTGGCGGCCGAGGTGATCGGCGGCGAGCAGCCGGGCGCGGCCGACTACCAGATCGCGGCATCGGTCCGGATGCTCCTGGCGATGCAGGACGTCGGGAGGCTCGTCGCCGGGCGGCCGTCCGAGGCGTTCGTGCGGGCCCTGGTCGGCGAGTATCCGACGATCCCCGCGGCGCTCCCGCCGCACTGGATTCCGCTGGTGTTGGCGCGCGCCTCCGGCTAGCCGGAGCCGGAGGTGAAGTACGCCGCGGTCTCGGCGTCGCCGGGGAGGAACGCCTCGAGCGTCAGCTCGGAGATCGTGACGTCAACGGCCGTGGCGAAATGGGTGAGCGTGGTCACCAGCTCCCGCGCGTAGGCGGGCGCATACCCGGCGGTCAGCAGCAACGTGTTGCGCTCGCGTAACGGCACCTCCAGCGCCTCCGCCAGACGTACGACCATTGCGCGGCCCGGAAGCGAGCGCCCGCGCTCGATGAAGCTCACGTGGCGCTGGGTGGTCCCGGCCCGCAGCGCCAGCTCGAGCTGGCTGACTCGCTGGCGCTCGCGCCAGTCGCGTAGCGCCGCGGCGATCCCGTTGCTCGGCGGGTACGCGCTCATCGCGGCAATTGGTAGCGCACGCAGTGCAGACGCGCGATTCCCTGCGGGGAATTGCGCGAGCGTCGGTCGCGTCCGATCCTGTCGGCTCCGACTTCGAGATCACCGACGAGAGGAACGAGATGTCCGAACTCAACGAACTCATAGAGCGCTACGTGGCGGTGTGGAACGAGCCCGATCCGGCCGTTCGCCGTGACCTGATCCGAGAACTGTGGGCCGACGACGGGGCGCAGCTGCTGCAGGCGCCTCAGGAGATCGCCGACAGCGCGGCCGCGATCGGCTTTGCGACGCCGGCGCTGCAGGCGCGCGGGCATCGGGAGCTTGAGGCGCGGGTCGCGCGGGCCCACGCCGAGTTCGTGGCCCCTGGCGAGTACCGCTTCCGCCCCGTGGACGGCGCCGCACGGCTGGCCGACGTCGTCAAGTTCCGGTGGGAGATGGTCGGCACCGGCGACGGTGCGCCGGCCGCGGCTGGCCTCGAGTTCCTGGTGCTCGACGTGCGTGGCCGGATCCGTTTCGACTACCAGTTCATCGAGTCATGAGCGCGCTGCGGTTCGGTTACCTGCTGGGCACCCAGGAGGCTTCGGGCGCCGCCGGTCGCGAGCTGGTCTCACTGGTCGAGCTCGGGGCGCGGGCCGAGGCGCTGGGGTTCGATGCGGTCTGGGTGCCCGACAGCCCATTCCAGTATGGGGTCCCCGACCCGCTCGTGGTGCTGTCGGCGCTCGCGGCGCGCACAGAGCGCGTGACGCTCGCCACTGGCGTACTGCTCGCCGGCCTGCGACAGCCGGCGATGCTGACCCAGCAGCTGGCCAGCCTCGACGCGCTGTCGGGTGGGCGCCTGCGCGTCGGCCTTGGCTCGGGCTTCCCCTCGCCGGATTCCGAGCGTCAGTTCGCGGCGGCGGGCGCCGACTTCGGTTCCCGGGTGGCGCGGCTGGAGGAGACCGTGAAGTTGATGCGGGAGCTGTGGGCGGCCGGCGGCCGCCCGGTGACCTACGCGGGATCCCACGTCCGTGTCGACGGGCTGACGTTGTCGCCGGCGCCGGTGCGTCCCGGCGGTCCGGAGCTGTGGCTGGCAGGCGCCGGGCCGCGCGCGCAACGGCGGGTCGGGCGACTCGCCGACGGCTGGCTGCCGTATCTCAACACAGCCGGGGCCTACGCCGACGGGCTGCGGCGCGTCCGGGAGGCAGCCGACGCGGCAGGGAGGACGCGATCGCCGACCGCCGGCCTGTACCTGACGGTCGCGCTGGACCGTTCCGAGGACGTGGCTCGACGGCGACTGCGCTCGACGCTCCAGCGTTGGTACCGCCGGCGGCTCGAGGTGATCTCCGCGCTGCAGGCCACGTACGCAGGCACGCCGGCGGGTCTCGCCGAACACCTCGACGCATACGAGCAGGCCGGCCTGGAGCATGCGGTGCTGCGTGTCGCCGACGAGCCCCGGCGCGGCCTCGAGGCCGCCGCCGAGGCGATCCGGCAGATCGCAGTCGCCGCGTAGGCGTCGACCCCTGCGGAGGCGAGGCGCGTGATCTCCGGTCATGCTTTGCGCCCAGTGTGATCAAAAGTCCTCTCGCTCCACTCCCGCCCGACCGTCGCGGCCGCCGCTTCGCCCAGCTCTTCGCCGGACTGATCCTGTACGGCGTCACGGCGTCGATGCTGGTGCTCGCGCGGCTCGGGCTGGACCCGTGGGATGTGCTCCATCAGGGCCTCTCGCGCACGTTCGGGCTCGGGATCGGGACGTGGGCAGTGATCGTCAGCGTGCTCGTGCTGCTGGCCTGGTGGCCGTTACGCCAGCGGCCGGGCGTGGGAACCGTGGCCAACGCGCTCACGGTCGGACTGGTGATCGACCTCGTGCTCTCGCTGGCGCATTCGCCGCATGCGATCTGGGCGCGGTGGGCGCTGCTGATCGGCGGAGTCGCCGGAAACGGGCTGGCCACCGGCCTGTACATCGGCGCCGGGCTCGGCCCGGGCCCGCGGGATGGCCTCAGCACCGGCATCGCCGGGCGCGGCTACTCGATGCGGGTAGTCCGCACGAGCATCGAGGCGACGGTGCTGCTGGTCGGGTTCCTGCTCGGCGGGACCGTCGGGATCGGCACGGTCGTGTACGCCGCATCGATCGGGCTGATCACCCACCAGACGATCCCCTGGTTGATGATCGGCCGTCGATCTTCCTACCAATGGAGCTAGCCTCGCCCAAGGGGTGACGAGCGATCGATACGATCGCCCCATGCAGCTCGAGGGTGCACCGCTCGCGTCTCCGTGTGCGCCGTTGAACGAGTTGCTGCGAGCGGGCCTCGAGGCCGCTCCTGATGAGATCGCGCTGGTGTCGCTCGTGCGGTCGATGTCCTGGGTCGAGCTCGAGCGGGCCAGCGCGTCGCTGGCCGGCGGCTACCGCGGCCTGGGTCTGGCGCCGGGAGATCGGATCGCGTCGCTGATGCCCAACCGCATCGATCTGCTCGTTCACTACCTGGCCTGCTTCAAGGCGGGCCTGGTGGCGACCCCGTTGAACTATCGCTACACGTTTCGCGAAATCGATCATGCCCTGGAGGTCAGCGGCGCTCGCGCGCTGCTGGGGCATGTCGAACGCGTCGAGGATCTGACCGCCAGCCGTCTCGCCGGCGACCTGGAGTGCGGGCTGATCGCCTTCCGCGACCCGGAGTTCGAGGACGCCGCCGATCCGGGCTGGCCGCATCGCTTCGAAGCGTTGAGCGAGTCAGCGCCGCTGGTCAGCGACCCCGACCCGGACCCGGCGAGCCCGGCGGTGATCTTCTTTACCTCGGGCAGCACCGGCCCCGCCAAGGGCGTCACCCACACGCGCGAGTCGGTGCGGTGGATGATCGCCAGCGCCGCGTCCGCGCTGGAGCTCGGAGCCGTGGACGTGTTCCTCCCCGGCGCCTCGATGTCGCACCTCGGCGCGTGGTTGTATTCGCTGGCGACGTTGTCGGTCGGCGGCCGGGTGGTGGTGGCCCGGAGCACCGACAGCCACGAGCTGCTGGAGCTGTTGCGCGGGCAGCAGCCCACGGTGCTCTCGATGCTCCCGGCGGCGCTGACCGCCCTGGTCCGCGACCACGATCTGGCACCCCACGACTTCGCCTCGCTGCGTGTGTGCCGCTCGGCATCGGACAAGGCCTCAACCGAACTGCTCAGCGAATTCGCCGCCACCGCTGGATTCCCGATCACGGAGGCGTACGGGATGACTGAGGTCGGGACGGCCACCCTGAACCCCCCGTCGGGCCCCCACAAGCCGGGATCGATCGGGCCGCCGGTCAGCGGCTACAGCATCTCGATCCGCGATGACACGGGAGACCCGGTCTCGTCCGGAACGGTGGGGCGCATCTTCATCCGCTCGCGGAGCACGATGGCGGGCTACTGGAACGCGCCCGCCGCGACCGACGAGGTGCTCAGCGACGGATGGCTGGACTCCGGCGATCTCGCCCACGCCGACGAGGACGGGTACCTGTGGTTCTTCGGCCGCAAGAAGCAGATCATCGTCCACGACGGCTCCAACATCACTCCGCTCGAGGTCGAGAGCGCCCTGGTCGAGCACCCCGCGATCGCCCTGGCCGGCGTGGTCGGCGTCCGCGACACCGTGCACGGAGAGAACGTGCGCGCGTACGTGACCGTGCGCGAAGGCGCAGAGCGGCCCTCGAGCGCCGAGGTGATCCTGTTCTGTCGCGACCGCGTCGGCTACAAGGCTCCCGAGGAGGTCATCTTCCTCGAGCAGATTCCGCTCAACCCGACCGGGAAGGTCGATCGCGTCGGTCTCAAGCGGATGGCCGAAGACCACCTCCACCCGCACCTGACCACGCAGCGCTGAGGTCGGTAAGCCGGACAGCGCGTGACTGGTCCGTGGGCGCACTTCACCCTCGGCAACGGGCGCCGGGGCTAGTGCTGGTGTGTGATTTGTGAGAGGCTTGCCTGATCGGAGGCTGTGTCGGCTCGAGGAGGGGTTCCGGGGCTTATGACCATTAGGCGGAGTTCGGCGATCGCGCTCGTGTCGGTGCTGGCGGCGGCGGGTGTAGGCGCGGGGCAGGCGCGCGCGTCCGCTTGCAACGAGGTGGCAGGGATCGTGACCTGCCATTTTTTCTCCACGGGCGCCGAGCAGACGCTGCCGGTGCCGGCGGGCGTCAGCAGCATGATTGTCATGGCGGTCGGCGCTCCCGGGGGCAGCGTGAAGGATCCGGTCTTTGCCACCACGCCGGGGGGTTCAGGCGCGGTCGTGTCGGACGTGCTGACGGTCACCGGCGACAAGAACCTGTACATCGAGGTCGGTGGCGCGGGTGGTGACTTCGGGAGCCAGGGCGCGGCCGGCTTCAACGGTGGCGGCCAAGGCGCGCTCTTCGCTGGCGGTGGCGGAGGTGCAACCGATCTACGGACCGCTCCCCGGTCTGCGGGTCTCAAGCCCGACCCGCGGGTGCTGATCGCCGGCGGAGGTGGCGGTGCCGGGGATGCGTCCCGCGACCCGCACCCTGACACTGCGGGCGGTCAGGGAGGTTCGGCCGGCGCCGCTGGGCGCGCCGGCAACGGCGCCGATTTTGACTTGACCGGCGGTGGCGGTGGTCAGCCGGGCGTAGCCGGCAGCGGCGGCCGCGGCGGCTCCGGTGGGGTGCCGGGACCTACGTGCACGAAAAACGTCACGGGGTGCAGCACCGGCGCCAGCGGTAACGCCGGAGCGCTGGCGACGGGCGGCGCCGGAGCCGCGGATGTCACGTTCCCGACCCAGGGCGGCGGCGGTGGCGGTGGCGGCGGCCTGAACGGCGGTGGTGGCGGCGGAGGCGGCGCCTTCGCCACACAATCCCCGTTTGAGCTCTCGGGGCCTGGTGGTGGTGGCGGCGGTGGCTCGTCGCTCGTCTCGCAGGGCGGGTCGGTCACTCCAAACGTAAGCAGCCTGCCGCCCGAGGTGACGATCAGCTTCGGAGCGCCGAGCTCGCCGTGTCGGGCGGCGACGATCGTGGGAAGCGCGCGCGCGGACCGGCTCGCCGGCACCCGTCGCAGCGACGTGATCGTCGCCGGCGCGGGAAATGACCGCATCCGCGCCGGCGACGGAAGTGACCTGGTGTGTGCCGGCCCCGGCAACGACCGCGTCGCCGGAGGGCGGGGCAACGATCGCCTGCTCGGGCAGGCCGGCAACGACATCCTGTTCGGCGGCCCCGGTCGCGACACCCTGCGCGGGGGCGCCGGGCAATGACCGCCTGTTCGGCGGCCCCGGTGACGATCGGCTGATCGGCGGGCCCGGCCGCGACCGCATTTTCGGCGGGCCCGGCAACGATCGCATCTTCAGCGTCGACGGACAGCGCGATGTGATCGACTGCGGCCCCGGCCACGACGTGGCGATCGTCGACCGGTTCGACCGCACCCGCCACTGCGAAACCGTCATCCGCGCCCGCGCACCACACCACCCCCGGCGATCAGCCGCCGCCACGGAAAGGGGCGCGTGATGCACGTGGTGATCAGGAGCTATTCCGGGCAGGGTGCGTCCGAGCTGTTCGACCTCGCCGGGCAGCGGACGGACGAGCTCAAGACTGTGATCAGCGAGGTGCCTGGGTTCGTCAGCTTCGCGGCCTTCCGTACCGAGGGCGGCGGGGTGGCGGTGACGGTCTGCGAGGACAAGACCGGCACCGACGAGTCCTCGCGGCGGGCGGCCGCGTGGGTCAAGGAGAGTTTCAGTACGGCGGTCGACCCGCCCGCGATCACGGAGGGGAGCACGTTCCTGCAGTTCTGAGGACGCGAGGCGACGGCGAAATCACCCGGGTGACTTTGCCTCACGGCCCTTGACGTTTCCTTCCAAATGCGAAAGTGTCTGGTCGGCTCGTGGGGAGCACATAGCGGAAGCGGAGACTTCGGGAGGGATCCCAAACCTTAAGCAGGTTTGGAGGAGCAGATGGCGACGGGGCGTGGACGGGGAACTGCGGCGACTGGCGTGCGCGGACTTCTGACATTGGTGGTTGCTGGTTCTGGTCGGACTGTTTGCAGTCAGTCCGTCGCTCGCCTCGGCGGCGCCTGCTCGCACGCTCGCCGCGGACGCGCAGTGCAGTTCGAACGTCGCGTTTGCGCTCATCGATGTGACAACTTCGGGCTGCCTGGATGAGGTTTCCGCGGGGACGTGGGAGACCAGTGACACGGTCAGCCTCAACGGCGTCTCGCTGACGCCGGCGGCGGGAACGCGGCTGGTCGTGCAAGCGCCGACGGCAACCTCCCCTGGGGGAAGACTGTCCGTGCGCACTGACATCGACGTGGAGGGCGTCAGGTTCGATGGCGGGCAGCTGAACTGGGACCTGCCGACGGGTGGGCGCGGCGATGAGAAGCAGGTCGTCTCGACCGGCAACCTCAACGGTCAGAAGCTGCTTGGCTTTGACATCTCCGGCTCCGCCGAGATCCGGATCGGTTGGGACGCCAAGAACGACCTGCACTACGTCAAGTTCAAGGCCAACCTCGCGTTACCGAGCGTGTTCAAGAACGGGCCCGAGGAGAAAGCCGGGGGTCTCACCGCCACCGTCGGGCTCCGAGTCGATCCTCTCGGGGTGCATGCGGACACGGTCAAGGCCGAGGTGTCAAACGCCTACATCGGCACGCTGCAGGTCAAGCATCTGTGCCTGTCGTTCGTGAGCGCCGGCAGCACCACCGCACCCTGTTCGCCCCCGAGCAACGGCGCTGAGCCGCTGCTCACGTGCGAGAGCCCTGGCAACGTCGACCGCTGGGATGGCAGCGCAGAGATCGTCCTACCCACCGCCGACAAGCCCTCGATCGGCGTTTGGGCCGGAGTTCAGAACGGGATGTTCAGCTACGCCGGTGGCCAGGCGTCGCATCTCGGCACGTCGGTGCCGATTGCGACGGGCGTCTACCTCGACAGGGTAGGGCTGGCCCTATGCGTGACGCCACCACCGATCAAGTTCAAGGGCGCGATGGGCATCACGATCGGCCCACAGGTCGGCGGCACCGCTCCGGTGGCGATCAACGGCAGCATCGAGTACGACGACACGCGCCCGTGGCTGCTCAAGGCCGAGGGGGACGTGGAGCTGTTCGGCTATAAGGTCGCCGACGGCTTCATCAGCTATCGGTCGGACAACACGATCGACTTCGGCTTCCATGCAGCCCTCGATTTCAAGGTCGCCTCGGTGGAGGCGTCGCTCAGCGGGTGGATCGAGGCACGTAATCCGTTCCGCTTCAACGTCGACGGCAGCGGCAAGGTATGCGTTCTGAGCGTTGCCTGCATCAGCGGCGAGGTGACCGCATCCTCCGACGGCTTGGCGGCCTGCGTCACCGTTCTCGAGGGCGATGTGTGGGAGTACGTCAAGGATCCCGATTGGGAGTGGTGGGCGCTGTGGCGCGCACATTGGGAGCTGCGTCACTGGCGGCTGCGAGCCGGTGCTGGGGTTCACTGGGCCACCGGCAACGTGGAGCTCATGGGCGACTCCTGTGACGTCAGCCCGTTCCGAGCGGTGAAGTCCGCCAGCGCCGCCGCGGTCGCCGTGCGGACCGTGCATGTCGGTGCGGGCGCCACCGCGCTGACGCTCGAGGTCAAGGGCCAGGGCGACGCGCCGGCACTGCGGATCGTCGGTCCCGACGGGACCCGTTACGACTCACCCAAGAAGGCGTCGATCGTGCCGGGTCGCGACATGATCGCCAGGGATCCGCGGACGAAAGCCACCGACGTGATGATCGCTCACCCCGCCGCCGGGGAGTGGAAGATCGAGTCCGAGAAGGGTGACAAGATCACCTCGGTCAGCCGGGCGACCGTCGACCCCATCCCGCACATAGACGCCGGCGTCGGTGGGGAGGGCGAACATCGCGTGCTCGGCTACAGCTACCAACCTGACCCGGATCACAGCACCCGGTTCGTCGAGGAGGGCGCTAACTACGAGCAGGAGCTCGGCGTCGCTCATGGTAAGACGTGCGGGTTCGTCAAGCACATTCATCCCAACGTGCCCGAGTGTGGAGACATCCACTTCACGCCGGCCGCCGGGCCCGGTGGGACGCGCCGGATCTATGCGGTTACGACGATGAACGGAGAAGTCACCGACAAGCAGCTCGTGGCCACGTACGACGCCCCGCGCGAACCGATGCCCGGGGAGATTCCCGAACTGGACGTTCGCCGCGTCCCGGAGGGCATCTCGATCGGCTTCAAGCCGAGCACGGCGCCGATTCGAGCCGCTAAGCCGATGGACTACAACGTCGACATCAACCTCAGCGATGGCCGCCGGCTGCTCGACGTTCTCCCCAGTCGAGACCACAGGGTGATCGTTCGGGATGTCCCGGCTTCCGTAGAGGTGAAGGTCGGCGTGGCGCCGATGCGCTCCGACGACACCCAGGGACGAATGCGAAGCGTCGAGCTCGCCCCCGGGGCCATGGCGGCCTCCGACCGCGTTCACCGCAAGCGCTGAGTGACTTGATCACGGCTGTGGCGGGGCTCAGCAGGCGGTCTGGCGTTGATGATTGGTGTGTCCGGAAACCGACGGGGGAGCAGACATGACGCAGGAGGCCGAGACCGACACGGTCGGACCGGGCGGCGCGCCGGGCACTCGGGGCGCCGGGACCAAGACGGATCGTCGGGCAGGGTGGTTGGCCATCGCCGGCGGGCTCGGAATCGTCATCGCGATCGTTGCCCTGGTCATCGCGATCTCGGCGAATAGCACTGCCAGCAATAACAAGCAGACGACCAAGCAGCTCCAGGCCCAGGCGGCCACTGCGGTGGCCGCCGTCGACGCCAAGCTGCGTCGCGACGCGTCGGCGGCCTCGACGGTGCTGAATGATGTGAACAGAGCGTCGGGGCAGGCGCATCGCGCCGACGCTCAGCTTCGACGGGACCTGCGAGCCAACTCCGCCGCCGCCAGGGCCAACGCGGCGGGCGTCAAGAACAACGCGACCGGCGTGAGCGCCAACCGAGCCAACATCCAAGGGCTCCAGAACAGCGTCAACAAGATCAACGCGAACATCGACGGCCTGAACTCCACCGTCCGGAAGCTCCAAACTCAGGTAGCGCAGCTCAAGGCCGGCCAGAGGGCGCTGAGCAGGAGGGTCAGCGCGCTGGGCGGCTGACTCTGGTCACACACAGTCGGAGCTTCGGGTCACGAAGGGGGTGCGGGTAGGCCCAGCAGCTGGACCACCGCAAAGATCAGGATCAGTCCTCCGATGCCGATCAGCCCTAGACGTGCGTAGCGCACCCGGAAGTGGCCGCTGATTCCAACTAGGAACAGCACGGTCGCAAGGAACACGGTGTCGCGGATGTAGTCGTCGGCGTTTGCGCCCGCATCCGATCCCTCCGTGAACGCGGCGTCGGCGCTGGCGTCATCCGCCTTGGACTGAGCATCCTGACTGATCACATACTGCGGCATGTAGGCCGGACCTGGGGGCGCATGGGTGTTGTGCGCTGGATCGGTGGCCAGCCAGGCGTTGAACGCTGGGCGGTAGCCGGGACGCATCCGCTTGGCTGCCAGCCGTTCCGCGTTGGCGTTTCCGGCCGTGAACGCGGTGAACCACGTATTAAACGAAGCGGAATCGGCGGCGCGGATCACGAGCGCTTCGAGATCGGAGCGGTTGGCTTTGGTGCGATAAGCCGAAGCCTTCGCGAGCGTGACCGAGGACTCAGTGCCCCACTTAGCGGCGGCGTAGCCGGAGTAAGCAGCCAGGACCGCCACGATCGACAGCAGCACTGCCTCGATGATCGACAGCCAACGATCATGACCGTCCTGGGTGTGGTCGTCGTCGTGGTCGACAGAAGCGTGCTTCCTATGCTCCGCTATCTCCTTGCCCACCTCGCCGGCCGATAGCCCCTCGGGCACCGCTCACACCCCCTGAGCTTCGCAAACCACGATCGGCGCAGGATGAGCTTGTCTCTCCCGCCACGCATCGCCCAATGCGGGTGATGCATGCGCGCTGCGAGGATGGCGCATTGCATACCCGGCCGACAAAAAAGCCCCGCGAAGCGGGGCTTTTCGAGTGGAGCTAGCCGGGCTCGAACCGGCGACCTCCTGAATGCCATTCAGGCGCTCTCCCAGCTGAGCTATAGCCCCGTGCACTTCAAGGTCTATGGCCAAGGGTAATACATGAAGCGCGGGTGTCGCTGCCCACGGACGCCCCGGCCTCGGCGCAAGTAACCTCGTAAGAGCATGGCGGACAGGCGCTACCAACCAGGTCAGATCGAGCCCAAATGGCAAGGACTGTGGGCTCGCGAGCGCACCTGGGAGGTCGACAACGCCGTCGCCCCCGGCGAGCTGGACAAGTCCTACGTGCTCGAGATGCTCCCCTACCCGAGCGGCGAGCCGCACATCGGGCACCTGAAGAACTACGCGCTCGGCGACGCGATCGCCCATTTCCGGCGGCGCACCGGCCAGCGCGTCCTGCACCCGATGGGCTACGACGCGTTCGGCCTGCCCGCCGAGAACCACGCGATCAACACCGGCGAGCACCCCCGGGATTCGACCCACGCCTCGATCGAGGCGTTCCGCAGCGCGTTTCACCGCTGGGGGATCTCGATCGACTGGTCGCGCGAGCTGGAGACCGACGACCCGAGCTACTACCGCTGGACCCAGTGGATCTTCCTGAAGCTGTTCGAGCGCGGGCTGGCCTACCGCAAGGAGGCCGCGGTCAACTGGTGCCCACATGACGCGACCGTGCTGGCCAACGAGCAGGTGATCGACGGCCGCTGCGAGCGCTGCGGTCACGTCGTGGAGATCCGTCAGCTCGAGCAGTGGTTCTTCCGGATCACCGACTACGCCGACCGGCTGCTCGACGACCTGGAGACGATCAGCTGGCCCGAGCACGTCGTGGCGATGCAGCGCAACTGGATCGGCCGGAGCATCGGCGCCGAGGTCACGTTCCGCTGCCAGGATTTGGATCCCGCACCGATCGACTACCCGGTGTTCACGACCCGCCCGGATACGCTGTTCGGGGCGACATTCTTCGTGATGGCGCCGGAACACCCTGACGTCGAGCGCCTCGCCGCCGGTACCCAGTACGAGCAGCAGGTCCGCGACTACGTCAACAGCGCACTGACCGAGTCTGTCGAGGCCCGTGGCGCGGCCGACAAGCCCAAGACCGGCGTTCCCCTGGGCCGTACCGTCACCAACCCGGTGACCGGCGGGGAGATCCCGATGTTCGTCTCCGACTACGTGCTGATGGAATACGGGACCGGTGCGATCATGGCCGTGCCCGCACACGACCAGCGCGACTATGACTTCGCGGTCGCGTTCGGGCTGCCGATCCGCCAGGTCGTCGCTCCGGCCGATGGCGACGCGCCCGAGGGCGAGGCGTTCTCGGCCCACACCGCCAACGAGCGGCTGATCAACTCCGGGCAGTTCTCGGGGATGAACGCGGTCGAGGGCCAGCAGGCGATCATCGAGTGGCTCGATCGCGAGGGCATCGGCCAGCCGTCTGTCAACTACCGGTTGCGCGACTGGCTGATCTCGCGCCAGCGCTACTGGGGCTGCCCGATCCCGATCATCCACTGCGACGACTGCGGGATGGTCCCGGTGCCCGAGGACCAGCTGCCGGTGCGGCTGCCCGACATCGACGACTACAAGCCGCAAGGTCGCTCGCCGCTGGCCGCTGCCGAGGACTGGGTCAACGTCAAGTGCCCGCGGTGCGGCGGATCGGCGCGCCGCGAGACCGACACGATGGACACGTTCGTGGATTCCAGCTGGTACTACATGCGCTACTGCGACGCCGACAACGACGAAGCGGCGTGGGACCGGCGAGTGCTGGACGGCTGGATGCCGGTGGACCAGTACATCGGAGGCGTCGAGCACGCGATCTTGCACCTGATGTACTCGCGGTTCTTCGTCAAGGCGCTGGCCGACATGGACCTGCTCAGCTTCCAGGAGCCGTTCCAGCGGCTGTTCACCCAGGGCATGATCCTCGGCCCCGACGGCCACAAGATGTCCAAGTCCCGCGGCAATGTGATCAGCCCGATGCCGATCGTCGACACCTACGGGGCTGACGCCGCGCGTTGCTACATCCTGTTCATCGGCCCGCCCGATCAGGATGCCGCCTGGTCTGAGAACTCGCTGGCGGGCGTGCACCGGTTCCTGGCTCGATTGTGGCGCCTGGGCGACACGTTATCGGTCCCGCCCGGCCCAGCCCCGGGCTTCGCCGAGGCGCCGGTCGATCCCACCGGCGACGAGCTGACGCTCGTCCGCAAGGTCAACTGGGCGATCGACAAGGTCACCAACGACATGACCGGCCGGTTCACGTTCAATACCGCGATCGCCGCCGTGATGGAGCTGGTCAACACGATCTACCAGCATTCCGGCGCCTCCGAGGAGGCCCGGCGGTACGCGACCGCCAGCGCCGCCTCGCTGCTGTTCCCGTTCGCCCCGCATCTGGGAGCCGAGGTCTACGAGCTGATCACCGGCGCGCGCGTGTGGGCCCAGCCGTGGCCGGACGTCGACCCGGCGATGCTCCAGTCCGACACGTTCGAGCTGGTGTGCCAGATCAACGGCAAGGTCCGCGACCGTGTCGCCGCCGCCACCGGCTCCCCGAAGGAGGAGCTCGAGCGGCTGTGCCTGGAGTCACGCGGGGTGCAGGCGCACATCGACGGGCACGAGATCGCGAAGGTGATCGTCGTGCCCGACAAGCTGGTCAACGTCGTCGTCCGATAGGCGGCGGTGCAACCGCGCGTGCCGTATGTCGCGGTGGTGGGTCCAGGGGAGGCGTCAGCGCGCGAGCTCGCGGTCGCCGAGGCTGTCGGCCGCGAGCTCGCCGTCCGCGGCGCGGTCGTCGTCTGCGGAGGGCTGGGCGGGGTGATGGCGGCGGCCTGCCGCGGCGCCGCGTCCGCCGGCGGCATCACGGTCGGGATCCTCCCGGGCGTCGATCGGTCGGCCGCTAACGAGTGGGTGGGAGTCGCGATCGCGACCGGTCTGGGGGAGATGCGCAACGCCCTGGTGGTCCGCTCGGCCGACGCGGTCGTGGCCGTGGGCGGCGCCTATGGGACGCTTTCGGAGATCGCACTCGCGCTGAAGACCGGGGTTGCGGTCATCGGACTGGGCAGCTGGGAGATCGATGGGATCGCCGCGCGCAGACCCCCGCCGAGGCCGTCGGGATGGCGCTGGGCGGCCGCCTAGACTGACGCCGGGGACCACCACGAGATGCCCACCTTCAAGCCCGCATATCTGATCCACGGCGACGACCACGGCCGGATCGCCGAGCGCCGCGCGCGGCTGCGCGAGCTGGCCGAGACCGAGAGCGGGGCGGAGGGCGTGGAGCTGTTCGAAGGCGAGGCGTCGACGCCCGATGCGATCGCGGCCGCGCTGAACGCGATGACGTTCGCGATCGGGCGCCGGTTCGTGATCGTCGACGGCGTCGAGCGCTGGAAGGAGCGCGAGCTCGATCCACTCGAGGCCGCGGTGGGCGGGATCGCTCCCGACACGACGGTGGCGTTCTTCGCGCGCGAGGAGAATCGGGCCAAGGCCCCGGAGCGGCTGCACGACGCCGTCAAGCAGGCCGGTGGCGACGTCAGCGCGGTCATGAACGTCAAGCCCTGGGAGCTCCCCAAGTGGGTGATCGCGCGCGCCACCGAGCTCGACCTGCAGCTGGCCCCCGACGCGGCCAAGGAGTTGATCGCCCACGTCGGTGACCGCCAGCAACGCTTGCTGCGGGAGCTCGAAAAGCTCGCGCTCGGGTCCGAGCCGGGCGCGACGATCGAGGTCTCCGATGTCGACCGGCTTACGGCGGCCTCCGCCGAGCGCCGGGCGTGGACGCTGGCCGACGCGCTGGTCGCCGGTGACGCTCAGGCCGCCACTCGGATGTACCTGGCCCTGCGGGCGCAGGGCGAACGGGTGCCGGGGCTCCTGTACTGGATGACCCAGCGCGTGCGAACCGCGCACGAGATCGCCGAGGCACTCGAGCGCGGCGTTTCGGTGGCGCAGGTGAAGCGCGGGCTGCGGATGCCCTCGCGCGCCGCCGATCGGCTGATCGCCGACGCTCGGCGGGCCGGAGCCGAGCAGCTGGAGACCGCGATCGAGCAGCTGGCCGACCTCGAGCTCACCTCGCGCGGCGGCGGCGCGGGGGCCATGACCGAGGACACGGCGGCGTTGCGGACGATCCAGGCGATCGCCATCGAGTAGCGCCGCGCCGGGTGGCGAGGCGCCCTCCCGCTGCGCCTCTCACCCGTCCTCCCTCGACCCTGCGGTACCGGCCTTGTCGCGACGGAGCGCGCCGCAGCCGGCGTCTAGCACGGACCCCTCGTCCGGTGAACCGGAGCTGTCGAATTCTCTAGAGGAGTTACCCGGATGGGGCGTCCGCTACGCGGCGCCGCGGCGTACGCGGGCGGCGCGGGACTTCTTGCGAGCGCCGGTGTTGCGGTGCAGCGCGCCGCGCTTGACGGCCTTGTCGATCGTCCGCACCAGCGCGCGGTGCTCGGACTCGACGCGCTCGTCGTCGCCCTCGGCGACAGCCGCTCGAGCCGGTGGAAGTACGTCTTGATCTGCGACGTGTAGCGGCGGTTCTCGAGCCGCTCGCGTTAGGCGCGCTCGATCCGCTTCTTCTGTGAGTGGATGTTGGCCATAGGGCTGGTACAGACAGACGCCGCGGACGTTCTGCCGCGGCGCGTCCGTACTATAGCGCCCTTGCTTTCCCTCGCCGTGAGCTCGCTGCCGCCGAGCCGGCCCGCATAGTTGCTCCAGTGGCAGACGAGACCACGGCAATGACGGCCGACCCGCCCCGACGCCGGCTGAGCGTCAACACTGCGATCTTCGCGTTCGCGACCGCGCTCTCGCGCGTCGCCGGGCTGGCGCGCGAGATCGTCGCGGCGAGCTTCTTCGGCACGACCGTCAACGCCTCGGCGTTCACGATCGCGTCGCAGATCCCGAACCTGATGTCGAACCTGTTCGCGCAGGCGGCGCTGTCGGCGGCGTTCGTGCCGGTGTTCACCGATCTGCTGCAGCAGGGGCGAAAGCGCGAGGCGTTCAAGCTCGCCTCGACGCTGTTCTGGATCATCCTGATCGTGCTCGGCGCGCTGACCGCGCTGGGGATCCTGTTCGCCGGCGTGATCATGCCCCTGTTCACGGGCGACACGTTCTCGAGCGCCGCCAACCACGTCACCGCGGTGCTGGCGCAGATCCTGTTCCCGGTGGTGCTGCTGCTCGGGCTGACCGGGTTGATGGTCGGGATCCTGCAGTCCTACGACGAGTTCACGATCCCGGCGATCGCGCCGGCGGTGTGGAACCTCGTGATCCTGGTCCTGCTGATCGCCTTCCGTCACCACTTTCACCCGTCGATCTACGCGTACGCGGTCGCGTGGCTGATCGCGACCGTCGTGCAGATGCTGATGGTCGCCTCGGCGCTGCGCCGGATCGACTTCCGCCTGGCGTTCACGATCGACTGGCACGACCCCCGCGTCCGCCAGGTGTTCCTGCTGATGCTGCCGGTGACGATCGGCCTCGGGATCGTCAACCTCGACCAGCTGCTCAACTCGGTGTTCGGCAGCCTCGTCTCAGACCAGGCGCCGCGGGCGATCGACCAGGCGTTCCGGATCTACATGCTGCCCCAGGGGATGTTCAGCGTCGCGGTCGCGACCGTGCTGTTCCCGACGCTGAGCCGGCAGGCCGCGCGCGGCGCCGCCGGCGAGATGCGCCACACGCTCGGGAACGGGATGCGCCAGATCAACCTACTGCTGATCCCGTCGGCGGCGCTGCTGATCGTGCTGGCGACGCCGATCACGCGGCTGGTCTATCAGCGCGGCGAGTTCAACGCGCACTCGACCCACCTGGTCTCGATGGCGCTGTTCTGGTTCGCGTTCAGCCTGCCGTTCGGCGGGCTGAACCTGCTGCTGACGCGGACGTTCTTCGCGCTTCAGCGGCCGTGGATCCCGACCAAGTTCGCGGCGATCAACATGGTCGTCGACATCATCGTCAGCCTGCTCCTGTACAAGCCGCTCGGAATCGCCGGCCTGGTGATCGGGACCGCGGTCGCCAACGTGGTGATGACCGTGCTGCAGTGGCACCGGCTGCGGATCGGCTTCAACGGCCGCCTCGAGGGACCGCAGACGGTGATGATCACGGCGCGGATCCTGGTGGCGTCGGTGCTGATGGCGGTGGTGTCGTGGGTGATCTGGAGCGGACTGAACTCGTTGCTGGGCCGGTCGCTGCCCGCACAGATCGTGTCGGTCGGGGTCTCGATTGCCGTCGGCCTGTACCTGTACTCCAAGGCGGTGCTGGCGATGCGGATCCCGGAAGCGCGCCAGATCGAGGAGCTGCTGATGAGCCGGCTCCGCGGCCGATAGTTGTCGAGCCCGCTCGCGAATACCCTTGAAGCAGGACATGTCTGACCAGGCGCACATCCGCAACTTCTCGATCATCGCCCACATCGACCACGGCAAGTCGACGCTGGCCGACCGCATCCTCGAGCTGACCCACACCGTCGACAGTCGCTCGATGCGCGCGCAGCTGCTCGACTCGATGGAGCTCGAGCGCGAGCGCGGGATCACGATCAAGGCACAGGCCGTGCGCGTGCTCTATGAGTCCGCGCGCGACGGCCAGACCTACCAGCTGCACCTGATCGACACGCCCGGCCACGTCGACTTCACCTACGAAGTGTCGCGGTCGCTGGCGGCGTGCGAGGGCGCGCTGCTGGTCGTCGACGCCGCGCAGGGGGTCGAGGCGCAGACGGTCGCGAACACCTACCTGGCGATCGACGCCGGGCTCGAGCTGATTCCGTGTCTGAACAAGGTCGACCTCCCCGGGGCCGACCCCGAGCGCGTCGGCGAAGAGATCGCCGAGCTGCTCGGCGAGCCGGCCGATCAGGTGTTGCGGATCAGCGCCAAGACCGGCGAGGGAGTGACCGACGTGCTCGACGAGCTGATCGCCCGGGTTCCGCCGCCTGCGGGCGACCCCGAGGCGCCGCCGCGGGCGCTGATCTTCGACTCGGAGTTCGATCAGTACCGAGGCGTGATCGCGTACATCCGAGTGGTCGACGGCAGCTTCCGCAAGGGCGAGGCGATCACGGCGATGCAGGCCGGGATCGAGGCCGAGATCGACGACATCGGATTCTTCACGCCGCAGATGACCTCCGCCGACGCGCTCGGTCCCGGCGAGGTCGGGTTCCTGATCACCGGGATCAAGGACGTCACCAAGCTCCGCGTCGGCGACACGCTGACCGCCAAGGCCAACCGCGCGGCCGAGCCGCTCCCCGGCTATCGCGAGGTCAAGCCGATGGTGTTCTGCGGCCTGTTCCCGATCGACTCCGACGACTACCCGGACCTGCGCGACGCGCTCGAGAAGCTGTCGCTCAACGACGCCGCACTGAGCTGGGAGCCCGAGACGTCCGACGCACTCGGGTTCGGCTTCCGCTGCGGGTTCCTCGGGCTGCTGCACATGGACATCGTCCGCGAGCGGCTCGAGCGGGAATACGACCTCGAACTGCTGGCGACGATGCCGAGCGTCGAGTACGAGGTGACGCTCACCGACGGGACCGTGCTGCCGGTCCACAGCCCGACCGATATGCCCGACGCGACCGTGGTGGCTGAGGTCCGCGAGCCCTACATCCGCGCCTCGATCCTGACGCCCAAGGACTTCGTGGGCCAGATCATGGAGCTGTGCCAGGAGCGGCGCGGCGACCACGCCGGCATGCACTACCTGTCGTCGGAGCGGCTGCAGCTGACCTACGACCTGCCGCTCGCCGAGATCGTGCTCGACTTCTTCGACCAGCTGAAGTCACGCACGCGCGGATACGCGTCGCTCGACTACGAGCTGATCGGGATGCGCGAATCCGACCTGGTCAAGCTCGACATCCTGCTGGCCGGCGACCCGGTCGACGCCCTGTCGATGCTGGTCCACAAGAGCAAGGCCTACGACGCCGGACGGACGCTCACCGAGAGGCTGCGCAAGACGATCCCCCGCCAGCAGTACGACGTCCCGATCCAGGCCGCGATCGGGTCGCGGATCGTGGCCCGCGAGACGATCAAGGCCTATCGCAAGGACGTGATCGCCAAGTGCTACGGCGGCGACATCAGCCGCAAGCGCAAGCTGCTCGAGCAGCAGAAGCGGGGCAAGCAGCGGATGAAGCAGGTGGGGCGGATCGAGGTGCCCCAGGAGGCGTTCCTGGCCGTGCTCGAACTGGGCGAGAAGGGCTAGAACCGCGTCCAGTCGACCCGGCGCACGTGGACGTGACGGCGCGGGTAGTAGCGGCGGCGATGTCCGAAGAACCACCACCCGGCCACGAGCCACACCAGCCACACCGTGAATGCGCCGGTCAGCAGGAACACGGCCGCCGCGACCACGATCGCGATCACGACCGGCAAGATCACCGCGATCAGCACCACCGGCACGAGCCAATGGCTGAACGTCGGCTGGTGCCGGCGTGCGGGCGGCTTCGGCGGCAGATCCACCGTCAGCCGGTCGAGGTCGCCATAAGTTCGGGCGGCAAACACCGAATCGAGTCGATCCTCGAGTTCCTCTGCGAGCAGCCGCCCCTCGGCCGTGGCGTGCCGGAGGCGCTCCGCCACCGCATCGCGGTCTGCGTCCGAAGCCCTCAGGGTCGCCCTCCGTGCCACAGACTGGAGGCTAGCGCGACCGGAGCGCGGGCTCAAGCGCTTGGGCGCCACCGGCAGCCGCGATCGCGAGTCGGCTGGCCTCGATCGCGCTGCCCCACGCGATCTCCGACAGGCAACCCGGCGCCGCCACCATGTCGCCCGCCAGGAACACGCCGTCGCCGCGATCGACTGCGGGGCGTTCGCGCCAGGTGCTTCCGGGGAGGTCGAGCGCTCCTGTGCGCCCGTCCATCAGCTGACGCCGGCGCCAGGTGACGCGGTCGCGCCAACCAGCGAACGATACGTCGAGCAGGCTCTCGAGGCGCTCGGAGGCCGACTCGGTTGGCTCGCTGGGACGTACCGGCATCTGGGCCTGGATCAACTCCTCGCCGGCCGGGGCCAGCGATTTGTCAGACGCCGTGTAGCGCTCCACCCAGCCGGTCTCCTGGAGGTCGACGACCACAAACGGGTCGCCACGGCGATGCTCGAGCGCGAGATCGAGGCACACCGCCTTGCCGCTCAGCCATGTCAGCGACTCGTCCTGCAGGAGCGCGCGGGCATCGGCGAGCTCGGTGGCGACGATCACCGGCGGGTCGGGCAGCGATGTGACCCGAGCTCGCGCCTGGATCCGCACGCCGAGCGAGAGCGCCCGGGTCTCGAGCTGAGCGATGATCCGCGACCACCCGCCGATCGGAAATCGTGCGGTCGGGGGTGCCGACAGCAGCCCGCGGACGACCGCGTCCCACAGGAAAGCGGCCGATAGCACTCCGGGATCGTGGTGGTAGGTGAGGATCCCGGCGCTGCGCGACAGCGCGTCGGCCGCCTCGTCGCCGACGGTCTCGGCCGCCCACGACCGAAAGTCCTGATCGACCGGCGCGGCGCGGCCGCGAAGACGCAGCGCGGCGACCGTGGCGCCGACCGCCGGCACCCGGCGAATGTCGTCCTTCCAGCGAAAGCGAACGCCGGACAGCGGAGGACGCGCGTACGGCGGGATCAGGCCGCGCTCGCCGAGCCACGACCACAGCGGGCTGGATGCCAGCAGCGCATGGGGGCCGAGGTTCACCTTGTAGGGCCCATCGGTGCTGCGGGCGCGACCGCCGAGCTCATCGTGGGCCTCGAGTAGGCGCACCGGAGCGCCCTGCTCGGCACATGCGATGGCGGCCGTGAGGCCCGACAGGCCGCCGCCGACGATCGTGATCTCCTGCACTTGGTCCTCCAGTTGGTCTGGTCGGTGACTCGCGAGCGAACCTTATGCGGCAACTGGCTCGCCGTTAAGGTCCAGTTGTGGACGACCGGAAAGAGCCAGTTGTCGGTCCGGAGCTGCTGCTGGACGTCGATCGCGAGTCCGGCACGCCGCTTCACTCCCAGCTCGAGTCGCGGCTGCGCGAGCACGTCCGCAGCGGCCGGGTGGCCGCCGGGTCGCGGCTGCCCTCGTCGCGCGCCTTGGCGGCCGGCCTCGGCGTCTCGCGCGGGGTCGTGCTGGAGGCGTATGCGCAGCTGACCGCGGAGGGCTACCTGACCGCCAGTCAGGGTGCCCCGACGCGGGTGGCCACCACCGCCGGGGGCGAGCGCCCGCCGCTGCCCGCCGGCTCGCTCACCCAGCGCCACGCACTGGAGTTCGGGCCGGTGACGCCAGATCTGGCGGCGTTTCCGGCGGACGGCTGGATCCGCTCCCTGCGATCGGCCGCGCGTGAGGTGCCGTTCGGCGAGCTGGGCCCCGGGGACCCGCGCGGCGTCCCGCCGCTCCGCAACGAGCTGATGAGCTACCTCGCGCGCGTGCGTGCCGCGGCGCCCGAGCCGGAGCACACGCTGATATGCGCCGGCTTCACCCAGGGTCTGGCGATCCTCTGTCGGGTCCTGCGCGACCGCGGCGTCGAGCGGATCGCCGTTGAAGACCCGGGCTGGCCGCGCCACCGGCTGATCGCCGAACGGGCCGGCCTCGAGCCGGTGCCGGTGGCGGTCGACGAGCTCGGAATCGACGTCGAGCGGCTGGCCGCCAGCGACTGCGAGGTGGTCGTGCTGACGCCGGCGCACCAGTATCCGACCGGGGTCGTGCTCGCGTCCGAGCGCCGAGCGGCGCTGCTGGAGTGGGCGGAGGAGCGCGACGGACTGATCGTCGAGGACGATTACGACTCAGAGCTGAGGTTCGACCGGGTCGCGATCGGAGCCCTGCAGGGCCTGGCCCCCGAGCGGGTGTGCCACATCGGCTCGGTCTCCAAGCGGCTGGCACCCGGGCTGAGCCTCGGCTGGATGCTCGCGCCGTCCTGGCTGAGCGGCGCGCTCACCTATGAGAAGGGCCTGGCCGACGGCGGCTCGCCGGTGCTCGACCAGCTGGCGCTGGCCGATTTCCTGGCGCGCGGCGAGCTCGACCGGCACCTGCGGCGGACGCGCCTGCGGCTACGGGAGCGGCGATCCATGTTGCTGGCCGCGCTCGCACAGGCCGTACCGGACGCCCGGGCGATCGGCGTGCCGGCAGGCCTGTACGTGCTGGTCTCGCTTCCCGACGCCGTCGACGAGGGCGCGCTGGTCAGCGCGGCTGCGGCCGAGGGGGTGGGCGTCGAGGCGCTGTCATGGCACCGCGCCCAGGTTCGTGGCGCCGCGGCCGATCCCGGGCTGGTGCTCGGCTACGGCAACCTGTCGCTGCAGGCGATCGACCGTGGCGTCGATCTGCTCGGTCGGGCCCTCGCGCGTACTCTGGGCACATGGACCTAGGGTTGTCCGATCGCGTGTGCGCGGTGACCGGCGCCTCGAGTGGGATCGGCCGTGCGACAGCGGTCGGACTCGCCGGCGAGGGCGCCTCGCTGCTGTTGGTCGGCCGGCGCGAGGGTCCGCTCGGCGAGGTGGCCCGGGCGTGTGGCGCCGCCGGCGCCGCCCGAGCCGAGACGCTGACGCTCGACGTCACCGCTGAGGACGCCGGCGAGCGCCTGGTGGAAACGTGCCTGGCGCGGTTCGGTCGGATCGAGGCGCTGGTCAATAACGCCGGCACCAGCGCGATCCGCACGCTGCACCAGCTCACCGACGAGGATTGGCAGCAGCAGTGGGAGCTCAACGTGATCGGGCCGATGCGGCTGATGCGCGTGGCCGCGCCCGAGATGGCCATCCGCGGGTGGGGCCGGATCGTCAACGTCTGCTCGTCGTCGGGCAAGCGGCCTTCGGGGACGAATATGGCCTACTCGGTGACCAAGGCCGCGGAGCTGTCGCTGTCGCGCGCGTTCGCGGACATATACGCCGGCCAGGGGGTGTTGGTCAACGCGGTCGCACCGGGAGTTGTGGCCAGCGAGCTGTGGACCGCGCCCGGAGGAATGGCCGACCAGGTCGCGGCGGCGGAGGGGATCAGCCACGACGAAGCGCTGGAGACGACCGCCCAGCGCAACCTGCTCGGGCGCCTCCCCGAGCCCGAAGAGATCGCCGCCGCGATCGTGTTCCTGTGCTCGCAGGCCGCCTCCAACGTGGCCGGCGCCGCCTGGTCGGTCGACGGCGGATCCGTGCCCGTGATCATCTGAGTGCTCCCCGCCGCAGATATGGTCCCATTCGAGCGGCACCGGCCGGCGTCTGGCTTCGTCCTCGTCGGCTCGCGCAGCTCCGCTGCGCCACGCCTCCTGCGTCCTCGCCATCCATCCGCCCGGCACCACTCTCGGTGTGACCGTACCTACGGCCGGAAGCACTAGGTATCGTGGCCGCCGTGGCGGTCGACACGAGCACGGTTGGGAAGACCTATCCGGCGGTGAGCTACGCCGTCGGGCGCGAGAAGGTCCGCGAGTTCGCCTACGCGGTGGGGGAGACCAACCCCGTGTATTTCGACGTCGAGGCAGCGCGCGCGGCCGGCTACGACGACGTCGTGGCGCCTCCGATGTTCGCGGTCGTCTACAGCGGCCGGGCGGTGTGGCCCGCGGTGCACGATCCCGAAGTCGGCCTGGACTTCTCGATGCTGGTCCACGGCGCTCAGGAGTTCGAGTGGGGGCCGGTGGTGGTGGCCGGCGACGAGATCTCGACCCAGGCCACGATCAAGGACATCTCCGAACGGGGCGGGATGGGCTTCTACATCTTCGAGTCCGTCGCGCGCAACCAGCGCGACGAGACCGTCTGCACCGGCATCTGGACGAACATCGTGAGGGGGTCGGAGTGAGCCTTTCCAAGGGCGACCCGATCGAGCTCAAGGTCACGCCGGACAGGTACGTGACGGTCCGCTACGCGGGCGCGTCGGGCGACTTCAACCCGATCCACATCGACGAGGAGTTCGCCCACGGCGTCGGGCTGCCGGGCAGGATCCTCCATGGCCTGTGGACGATGGCTCAGGTCGCCCGCGCCCACACCGACGCGGGCGGCGGTCCGGAGAGCCTGCGGTCGCTCAGCGTGCAGTTCCGCGGGATGGGCCGGATGGAGCAGGAGATCACGGTCAACGGCAGCGTGCGCGAGGCCGACGGCGACACCGCGACCGTCGATTGCGAAGCCGAGCAGGCCGGGCAGCGGATCATCCGGCGGGGCGTGGCCAAGCTCTCGATCTGAGCCGTTCCCCGGCCGTGGGCGGCCTACCTACAATCAGTTCCCGTGCTGACCGAACGTCAGGAAATGGTGCTGCGGATGGTCGTCGAGGGATACCTCGACGCCGGGTCGCCCGTGGGCTCCAAGGCGCTGTCCGCCGGCGTCCAATGGGGCCCGTCGACGATCCGTCATGAGCTCGCCTGCCTCGAGGAGCTGGGGCTTCTGGCCCACCCGCACACGTCGGCCGGGCGCGTCCCCACCGAGGCCGGTTACCGCTACTTCGTCGATCGGCTGCTGCCGACCGAGGACACCGGCCCGCCGCTGTCGCTGTCGCTCGTGCGCCGCGAGCTCGACGAGGCGATGCGGATCACGACCGAGACCCTGTCGCAGGTGACCAACCTGCTGGCGATCGTGACCGCGCCGCCGATCGAGACCTCGACGATCCGCCACATCGAGGTGCTGCTGCTGCAGCCCCAGGTGCTGATGGTCGTGGTGATCACGTCTACCGGCGGGGTGACCAAGCGCCTGTTCACGTTCTCGCGCTCGATCGATCCCGGGCTCGCCGACTGGGCGGCCAGTTACCTGAACGAGCGGCTTGTGGGATTGGGACTGGGCGCGCGCATGCTGCACGGGCGACTTCACGACCCGTCGCTGTCGCCCGCCGAGCTCGAGTTCCTCGACGCGCTCGCACCGGTGTTCACCGAGTTGGAGGAGACCGCCCAGCACGGTATGTACGTCGAGGGCACCTCGAGGCTGCTGCGCGGCGACCGCGTCCCCGAAGTGTCCGACCTCAACGCGCTGATGGACATGCTCGAGCGCCGCTTCAACCTGCTCGGGGTACTCAGCTTCGCGCTCGCCGAGCGCGACGTGCTGGTCCGGATCGGCACCGAGAACGACACGCCCGCGCTGCGCTCGCTGGCGCTCGTGGCCGCGGGCTATGGGCTGCCGCAGCGCCACCTGGGCGCGGTGTCGGTGATCGGGCCGTTGCGGATGGACTACGGCCGCGCGATCAGGTCGGTCCGTGAGGCCGCCCACCAGCTTTCGAGCTTCGTCGTCGACGTCTACGACCAGCGATGAGCGCCACCCGCGACTATTACGAGGTGCTCGGCGTCTCGCGCGACGCCGACGACGCCACGATCAAGAAGGCGTTCCGCCGGCTGGCGCGCGAACTGCACCCCGACGTCAACACCAACGATCCCCAGGCCGAGGAGAAGTTCAAGGAGTGCGCCGAGGCCTACGAGGTGCTGTCGGACCCCGACCGCCGCGCCACGTATGACCGCTACGGCCACGAGGGGCTGCGCAGCGGCGGCTGGGCGCCCAACTACGAGGCGTTCGGCTCGGTCTCGGACATCTTCGAGGCGTTCTTCGGAGGGGGCGGCGCGTTCGGCGACATCTTCGGCGGGGGTGGCGGCCGTCCGGGCGGACCGGCCCAGGGCGGTGACGTCGCGGTCTCGGCGCAGATCTCGCTGGCCGAGGCCCAGCAGGGAACAACGGTCGAGGTCGGCTACGAGGCCGTGACCACCTGCGAGCATTGTCGCGGAAACGGTGCTGAGCCCGGGACGCCGATCGAGACCTGCCCGACCTGCCAGGGGACCGGCCAGCTGCGCACGGTGGCGCGCACGCCGTTTGGCCAGGTGATGCGCACCGCGGTCTGCGACAACTGCAACGGCGACGGCCGCATCGCCCGCGAGCCCTGCCAGGAGTGCCGCGGCCGCGGCCGCAAGGTCGATCAGACCGAGGTCTCGATCGACATCCCCGCCGGGATCGACGACGGCCAGCGGGTTCGGATCACCGGCCGCGGGCACGCCGGAGAGCGCGGCGGGCCGCCCGGGGACCTGTACGTGCTGGTCAACGTGCGCGAGGACTCGCGGTTCATGCGCGATGGCGACGACCTCGTGACCGCGATCGACGTCGCTGCGCCGCTGGCGGCGCTGGGGACGACGATCACCGTGCCGCTGGTCGAGGGTGAGACCGAGCTCGAGATTCCCGCCGGCATCCAGCCCCACGAGACGCTCGTGATCCGTGGCGCCGGGATGCCGGCGCTGCGGGGTCGCCGCACCGGCGATCTGCGAGTGGTCGTCAACGTGGTGATCCCTCGGCACCTGAGCCGCGATCAGCGCGAGCTGCTCGAGCAGCTGTCTGAGTCGCTGACCGAACACAACCTCCGCACCGAGGACGGCGTGTTCAGCAAGCTCAAGCGCGCGTTCGGCGGCGGCCGGTAATCCGCTGACCGGCTTGATCCGGCTGGCGGTCCGCGTCCGCCGCGAGCAGGCGGAGCTGGTGCTGGCCGAGTTGCTGTCGCTGGTCCCGTCCGGGGTCGAGGAGGTCGACGTCGATGCCGACGTGGTCGAGTACGCGGTCTACGGCGCGCCGGGCGAGCTGCCGGCGCTGCCCGACGTGCGCGCGTCGGCGGGTGGGGCGCTGGTCGATGTGGTGACCACGTCGGTCGCCGATGACTGGGCCGAGCGGTGGCGGGAGTTCCACCGGCCGGTGGTCGTCGGGGACGGACGGCTTGTGGTGCGTCCGCCGTGGGAGCCGGCGGGCTCGGGCGAGCTCGAGCTGGTGATCGATCCGGGGCAGGCGTTCGGGACCGGCGCGCATGCGACCACGCGGTTGTGCCTGGAGCTGATGCTCGAGCTTCCGGCGGGCGGGGGGTTCGTCGACCTCGGCTGCGGATCGGGGGTTCTCGCGATCGGCGCCGGACGACTGGGGTATTCGCCCGTGGTGGCGCTCGATTTCGACCCGGCGAGCGTGCTGGCGACCGGTGAGAACGCGTTGGTCAATGGGGTGGAGGTCTCCGTACGGCGCTTCGATCTCCGGTCCCCGGGGGCGGTTGTCCCCGAGGCGCGGACCGTGGCCGCGAACCTGCTCGGGCCGCTGCTGCGGGAGTGGGCGGCGCGGCTGGCGGGTGGATCCGAGCCGGTGCCCGAGCGCCTGATCGCCAGCGGGCTGCTGGTCGCGGAGGCCGACGGGATCGTCTCGGCATTCGGGGCGGCCGGGTTGCGCGAGGCGCGCCGGCTCGAGTCCGGGGAGTGGGCGGCGCTGCTGCTCGTGCGGTGAGATCCGGACCAAGAGCGCGGATTTCGTAGCCCACGGTGATCGCTCGCCGTCTCGGGCGACGTTCTCCGCGGTATGCGCGGGTTTCGTAGCCCGGGATGAGCTGGGCGCGCCCGGGGTCACGAAATCCGTGCGGGTGCGACGCCGCATGTAACGAACCTCACTCCCCGGCGCGCATGGACAACGAGCGGCCCTCGAATCTTGTCCAGACGGCCCAAGCGAGAACCGGCCGCACGACCGATCCTGTACGGGACCTTGCGATCGGGCATAGGAAAGGAGGTGCGAATGCTCAACCCACTCGCGATCGGCGTGACCATCGGTGGCCTGCTCCTCGACGTCGTCGCGCCGCGACCCAAGCCTCGGGCTGGAACTGCGTATGGCGAACCTCTCTCCTCTCACCGCGCGCCGTCTCGAGGACACGAGTCAGGCTGACGGCCGGGGAGCACGACGGTCAGGCCCGTTCGCGAGTCAACTCCACACACGCATGCCAGCGGTCCGTGGGTTCTGGGGACCCGCGGGCCGCTCGGCGTTAACCCGCCCTTCGGTACCGTCACCAGCCGTGACCACGTTCGCGGTCAAGTTCCTCGGCTGCAAGGTCTCTCAGGCCGACGCGATGCTCGCCCGCGCCGCGCTGATCAGCGCCGGCCACGCCGAGGCGCCCGAGACAGAGGCCGAACTGCACGTGATCAACACCTGCTGCATCACCAGCGAAGCCGAGGCTAAATCGCGCCAATCGGTCCGCCGCTCGCTCAAGCAGGCCCCCAACCGCAGGGTGTTCGTGGCGGGATGTGCGACGAACCTCCGCGCCGCTCAGTTCGCTGAGATCGACGAGCGGGTCACCCCGTTCGTCGGCACCGCCGAGGACGTCGCCGAGTCGATGTCGGCCAACCTGGGGGCGTGCGCCGACCTCGAGCACGACGTGCTCGCGCGGGACCCGATCGCGCCCGCCGCCCGCACCCGCGGGTTCGTCAAGGTCCAGGACGGCTGCGACTGCCACTGCGCCTACTGCATCATCCCCACCGTGCGCGGCCCCGCCCGTTCGCGACCGGCCAGTGCGATCCTCGCCGAAGCCACCCGGCGTGTCGCCGAGGGACAGCCCGAGATGGTGATGACCGGGATCAGCGTCGGCGATTACCGCGACCCCGAGCGCGGCCTCGAGCTCGGCGACCTGATGGTCGAGGTCGCTCAGGTCCCCGGCGTCGAGCGCGTCCGCCTGTCGAGCGTCGAGGTGATCCACGTCAAGGATTCGCTAGTTCGGGCGCTCGCCTCCGAGCCGAAGGTGTGCCCCCACCTGCACGTCCCGATGCAGTCCGGCGACGACCGGGTCCTGAACGACATGGGCCGCCACTACACGGCCGCCGAATACCAGGACCACATCCAGCTCCTGCGCAACGCCGCGCCGCACGTGAACCTGACGACCGACGTGATCGTGGGCTTCCCGACCGAGGACGACGCCGCGTTCCAGCGCACGCTGGACGCGGTCGACGCCGCCGGGATCACCCGCGTGCACACGTTCTCGTACTCGCCGCGGCCGGGCACCCGGGCCGAGGCGCTCGGCGACCTGGTCGCCCCCGAGGACAAGAAGCGCCGCTCGCGCGAGCTTCGCGGTCACTCGGAGGTCCGCTCGCGCCATCACCGCGCCACCAAGCTGCACGCCCGCGAACGCGTATTGATCGACAAGGTGGCCGAGACCCAATGTTCTGGCTACACGGCCGACTACACCCGCTGCTATCTCCCGGCGGGCGCCGGCGCGCGCGGCGAGATCGTCGACGTCGAGTGCGTCGAGCTGCACGCCGACGGGATCGCCTGCCAGATCGCGGGGCAATTCTGAACCCTCGGGTTTCGCCCCCGGCGAAGCTATCCTGAAGCCAGTGACGGTCACCGAGCAGGTACGTGTTGACATGACCAGCGCGATGAAGGCTGGTGAGAAGCAGCGAGTTGGCGCGCTGCGCCTGGTGCTGTCCGAGCTCCAGAAGGCCGCCAAGGAGGGAGACGGCGACGAGCTTTCGGTGCTGCGGCGCGAGCGCAAGCGCCGGCTCGAGGCCGCCAGCCAGTTCCGCGACGGCGGCCGGCCCGAGCTCGCTGAGCAGGAGGAGGCCGAGGCCTCGTTGATCGAGCATTACCTGCCGGCCCAGCTCGGCGACGCCGAGCTCGACGAGATCATCGCTGCCGCGATCGAAGAGACCGGCGCCAGCGGCCCCCGCGAGATGGGCGCGGTGATGAAAGCGGTGATGGCCCGCTCCCAGGGCCGCGCCGACGGTAAACAGGCATCGGCCAAGGTGCGAGAGGCTCTTGGCGCGTAAGCAGCTCGAGCTAGACAACGCCGTCGCCGCCGAGCTGGCCGGGAGCGAGGACGCGGTCCTGCGGGCGCTCGAAGGCCACCTGGACTGCGACGTGTATCTGCGCGGCAACGTGCTCACGCTCGAAGGCGACGCCGACGCGGTCGAAGCCGCCAGCGCGGTGGTCCGTGAGCTGTCGGAGCTGATCGGCCAGGGCCACGAGATCGCGGCCGGGACGATCGAGGCGGTGACCCGGGCACTTGATCAGCACGAGTCGGCGTCAAAGATCCTCGAGGATGTCGTGTGGCGCCACCGTGCCACCAAGGTCGCGCCCAAGACGGTCAACCAGAAGCGTTACGTCGACTCGATCCGTCAGAACACGATCACGTTCGGGATCGGACCCGCCGGCACCGGCAAGACGTTCCTGGCGGTGGCGCTGGCCGCCGCCGCGCTCAGCCGCCGCGAGGTCAACCGGATCATCCTGACCCGCCCGGCCGTCGAGGCCGGCGAGCGCTTGGGCTTCTTGCCCGGTGACCTGATGGCCAAGGTCGACCCGTACCTGCGACCGCTGTTCGACGCGTTGCACGACATGCTCGAGCCCGAGCGGGTCAGCCAGCATCTCGAACGTGGCGTGATCGAGGTTGCGCCGCTGGCGTTCATGCGCGGCCGCACGCTGAACGACAGCTTCATCATCCTCGACGAGGCCCAGAACACCACACCCGAGCAGATGAAGATGTTCCTCACTCGGCTCGGCTTCAACTCCAAGATGGTCGTGACCGGGGACATCACCCAGATCGACCTCCCGCGGGAGCACGACTCCGGGCTGGTCGTCGTCTCGGACGTGCTCGACGGGGTCGAGGGCATCGACTTCGTCCGCTTCGGCGGCGAGGACGTGGTTCGCCACAAGCTCGTGCAGCGGATCGTCGCCGCCTACAACGATCACTCCCAGCGGCTGGCGCCCGATCTACGCGCGCGTCAGCGCGCATAAACAGATGCTCGAAGTGGACGTCATCGGGATCGAGGCGATCGCTCCCGCGGATCCCACCGTCGCCGAGATGGAAGAGCTGTGCTCGCTGGCGTTGTCGTCGGCGGGGATCGCCGAGGGCCACGTGGCGATCGAGTTCGTCGACGAGGAGCGCATTCGCGAGCTCAACCGTGACTACCGCAGAATCGACGAGCCCACCGACGTGCTGTCGTTCGGGATCGACGAGGATGGCGACCCGGCGGGCCCCAGGGAGCTCGGTGACATCGTGATCTGTCCGGCCCACACGGCCGACCTGCGAGAGGCGATCGTGCACGGCGCGCTGCACCTCAGCGGGATGGACCACGAGACCGATGAGGGAGAGATGCTCGCGCTCCAGGCCGAGCTGATGCGCTGGGTCAATTAGTGCACCGTCCGGCGATTAGGGCACATGTATCGCGGCCCCGGATGACCGTCAGGCGGCGTCCTCGAACCCTCGCGCAGCCCCGCCGCGCTTCGGCTTCTGCGTCCTTGCCTGCCGGCCCCCGGGCCTCGCGCTCCATGCACCCTAACCACGGGACGGCACACTGAGTACGGGGCCCGGCACCGAGCAGCTCACGCGGTCCGGATTCATCGCCCTGGCCGGACGGCCGAACGTGGGCAAGTCGACGCTCGCCAACGCGATTGTGGGGGCCAAGGTGGCGATCGTCTCCGACAAGCCCCAGACCACCCGGCGCGCGATCCGCGGCGTCGCCACCGGCCCCGACTGGCAGCTGGTGCTGGTCGACCTGCCCGGCATCCAGCGGCCCCGCGACGCGCTCACCGAGCGGATGCAGCGGCGCGTCGAGCAGGAGCTGTCAGACGCCGACGGCTGCCTGCTCGTGCTCAACGCGCAACAGGGGGTTGGGCCGGGCGACCGGTTCATCGCCGGACTTTTACGTTCCGCGCCGGTCCCGGTCGTGATCGCCGTCAACAAGATCGACTGCGCTGCCCGCTCCAAGACCGCCGAGGTTCTGCAGGCGGCCGCCGATCTGGAGGTCGGCGACGAGATCTTCCCGCTGTCGGCACGCACCGGCGCCGGCATCAGCCCGCTGGTCGATCACATCGTCTCGTTGCTGCCAGCGGGGCCGTTCTACTTCGAGCGGATGCAGCACTCAGATCAGACCGAGCCGGTGGTGCTGGCCGAGCTGGTGCGCGAGCAGGTGCTCTCTCGGACCCGCGAGGAGGTGCCGCACGCGGTCGAGGTCGAGATCGAGGACATCGACCGCCGCCGCGTTGATCTGGTGCGGATCGAGGCCGTGATCCTGGTCGAGACCGAATCCCAGAAGGGGATCCTGATCGGCGCAGGTGGTCGCATGATCAAGGGCATCGGCACTGCTGCCCGCCGGGCGATCGAGCGCGAGCTCTGCGACCGGGTGCACCTCGAGCTGTCGGTGCGGGTCCGCCGACACTGGCGCGCCGACGAGCGTCTGCTCGACCGCCTGGGCATCGAGTAACCGTCCGCGCGGAACCCGCTCGTAGAATCCGCCACGCGGTGGACGACTCTCAGATCGCATTCGACGAGCGCGGGCTCGTTCCGTGCATCGTCCAGGACTGGCGCACGGGCGAGGTGCTGACGCTCGCCTACATGAACGCGGAGTCGCTGAGGCTGACCCGCGAGACCGGCGAGACCCACTTTTTCAGCCGCTCGCGCCAGGAGCTGTGGCACAAGGGCGCCACTTCGGGTAACACCCAGCAGGTGAGGGCGATCCGTTACGACTGCGACGGCGACGCGCTGCTCGCGCTGGTCGAGCCCACCGGCCCGGCATGTCACACCGGCGAGCGGACCTGCTTTCACCGCGGCGAGCTCGAGCCCGCCGCTCCGCACGAGGCGCTGCCGATGCTCGAGCGCACGATCGCCGAGCGGGCCGACACGAGACCCCACAACTCCTACACGGCGACGCTGCTGGCCCACGAGCAGCTGGCGGGCGCCAAGGTGCAGGAGGAGGCCGAGGAGGTGGCCCGCGCCGCGCGCGAGGAATCGGACGAGCGCGTGGCCGAGGAGGCCGCCGACGTGATCTATCACCTGGCCGTGCTGCTGCGAAAGCGGGGGCTGTCGCTGGAGGACGCCGAACGGGTTCTGGATGACCGTCGCCAGCCCTGACACCGCTCCGGCCGGCGTGACCCCGTCGCTTCAGGAGACGCGCGCGCTGGCGCGCGCCCACAACCTGATCCCGGTCCGCGAGACGTTCATCGACGACTGCCAGACGCCCGTCTCGGCGTTCTTGAAGCTACGGGAACGCGGTCCCGCGTTCCTGCTCGAATCGGCCGAGCAGGGACGCCTCGGGCGCTACTCGTTCATCGGCTATCGCCCCCGAAAGGTGCTGCGGTGGTCGCTCGGCGACGCCGGCGATCCGTACGAGCTCGTGGCCGCGGAGCTGAGCCGCTTCCGGCCCGCGCCGCTGCCGGACCTCCCGCCGTTCGCCGGCGGGGCGGTCGGCGTGTTCGCTTATGACCTGGTGCGTACGGTCGAGCCGCTTGGCGAGCCGAATCCGGATCCGATCGGCACGCCCGACCTCGCGCTGATGCTGACCGACGGACTCGTCGTGTTCGACCACATGAAGCATACGGTCACCGTGCTCGCCAACGTGTACGCCGACGACGATCTCGAGGCCTCCTACGCGGGGGCGCTGGAGACGATCGCGGAGGTCCGCTGGCGGCTGAACGGCCCGCTCCCGCATCCGCCCCGGCCGCCGTGGCGCGGTCGGGAGATGCCCGTGTTCGAGGCGAACATGCCACGCGAGCGGTTCGAGTCCAACGTCGCGAGGATCATCGAGTACATCCGCGCGGGCGACGCCTACCAGGTCGTCCCCTCGCAGCGGTGGTCGGCGCCGGCTCCGGTCGAGGCCTTCTCGATCTACCGCGGTCTGCGCGCGGTCAACCCCAGCCCCTACATGTACTTCCTGGACTTCGGCGACTTCGAGATCGCCGGCGCCAGCCCGGAGCCGTTGATCACGGTCAGCGGCAGGACCGTCTCGACACGCCCGATCGCCGGCACGCGCCCGCGCGGTCCGCGCCCCGAGGATGACCTCCGGATCGCCGATGAGCTGCTGGCCGACCCCAAGGAGCGCTCCGAGCACGTGATGCTCGTCGACCTCGGCCGCAACGACCTGGGGCGGGTGTGCGAGTACGGCAGCGTCGAGGTCGAGGACTTCATGATCGTGGAGAACTACAGCCACGTGATGCACATCGTGTCGAGCGTCGTCGGCACCCTGCGCGAGGGGATCGGATCGCTGGCCGCGCTGCGCTCGGTGCTGCCGGCGGGCACGTTGTCCGGCGCCCCCAAGGTCCGCGCGATGCAGATCATCGACGAGCTCGAGCCGGTCAAGCGCGGCGGCTACGGCGGTGCCATCGGCTACGTCAGCTATGCGGGCGACCTCGACACGTGCATCCACATCCGCACGGTCGTGGTCAAGGACGGCGTCGCTCACATCCAGGCCGGCGGCGGCACGGTCGCCGACGCCAAGCCCGATTATGAGTTCCGCGAGTCCGAGGCCAAGGCCCGCGGCGTGCTCAAAGCGATCGAGCTGGCCGTCGACCAGGTGGAGTGGCCGTGAGGGTCCTGGTCGTCGACAACTACGACAGCTTCACCTACAACCTGGTCCAGTACCTGGGAGAGCTCGGCTCCGAGATCGAGGTCGTCCGCAACGATCGTGCCACCGTCGACGAGTTGCTGATCCGCGGCTATGACCGAGTGATCGTGTCGCCGGGGCCGTGCACGCCCGACGAGTCGGGGATCTCGCTCGAGACCACGCGGCGGTTCCCGCAGGCGGGCATTCCGACGCTCGGCGTGTGCCTCGGGCATCAGGCGCTCGTCCAGGCGTGGGGCGGCAAGGTGATCCAGCACCAGCCGGTGCACGGGCGCACGACCAAGATCGAGCACGACGGCAAGACGATCTTCCGCGGGCTGCGGGCGCCGCTGGAGGTCGGTCGCTACCACTCGCTGGTGGCTGCCCCGGCGCTCCCGGACGCGCTCGAGCGCAGCGCGTTCGCCGACGAGGTGGTGATGGCCGTGCGTCACCGCGAGCTTCCCGCCGAGGGGATCCAGTTTCACCCCGAGTCGGTCCTGACCGAGCAGGGCCGCGAGCTGCTGCGCAACTTCCTGCACCGAACCCGATGAGCGCCGCCGGCGACCTGCTCACGCGGTCGATCGACACCGTCGCGTCGGGCCGGGACCTGACCCTCGACGACGCGGCCGCAGTGCTGTCGGAGATCATGCGCGGCAACGCGTCCGACGTGCAGATCGCCGCGTTTCTGATCGCGCTGCGGACCAAGGGCGAGACCGTCGATGAGCTGGCCGGGCTGGCCAAGACGATGCGCGCCCAGGCCGCCCAGGTCCGGGTCGCCCGCGATGACCTGCTCGACACCGCGGGCACCGGCGGTGGCCGGCGGACGTTCAACGTGTCCACGACCGCGGCGCTGATCGCGGCGGGGGCTGGCTGCACGGTCGCCAAGCACGGCAACCGCTCGGCGACCGGGTTGTCGGGGTCGGCCGACGTGCTCGAAGCGCTCGGCGCCCGCATCGATCTGACCCCGGCGGCGGTCGCCCAGTGCATCCTGGACGCCGGCTTCGGGTTCATGTTCGCCCCCGCCCACCATCAGGCCACGCGGTACGTGATCCCCGTTCGCCGGGAGCTGGCGGTGCGCACGATCTTCAACTTCCTGGGGCCGCTGACCAACCCGGCCGGCGCCACTCGCCAGCTGGTGGGCGTCTCGGACCCCGCGTACGTCGAGACGATGGCCGGCGCGCTCGCCCGGCTGGCCACCCGCCATGCGCTGCTGGTCAGCGGCGAGGACGGCGTCGACGAGCTCAGCATCTCAGCGCCGACGCTCGTGGTCGAGGTGCTCGATGGCGAGTTGTCCACGTACACGGTCACGCCCGAGCAGGTCGGGCTGCACCGGGCGCCGCCCGACGAGGTGCCGGGCGGCGATCCCCAGGAGAACGCCGAGATCGCGCGGCGCATCTTCGCCGGCGAACCTGGAGTGGCCCGGGACCTGGCCGTGCTCAACGCGGGCGCCGCGATCTACGCCGGCGGTCGGGCGCAGACGCTCGAGCGGGGCGTGAGAGTCGCGGAACGAGCGATCGACGAAGGGGCCGCGACCGCGGCGCTCGAGCGGTTCGTGACCAGCACCCATCGCCTGGCGCCGAAGTGAACGCGCTCGAGCCGATCGTCGCGCGCACCCGCGAGGATCTGGCGGAGCGCAAGCACGCGATCCCGGAGGCGCAGCTGATCGCCGCCGGCGAACAGCGGCGCGCACAGCTGCGGCCGTTCGCCGACGCGCTCGCCCGGCCCGGCCTGTCGGTGATCGCCGAGCACAAGCGCAGCTCCCCGTCGGCGGGCGTGATCCGCTCCGACCTCGAGCTCGACGACGTGGTCGGCGCCTACGAACGCGGCGGCGCCAGCGCGCTGTCGGTGCTGACCGAGGGCCCGAGCTTTCACGGCTCACTCGACGACCTCCGGGCTGCGCGCGAGGCCTCGAAGCTGCCGATCCTGCGTAAGGACTTCATCGTCGATCGCTACCAGGTCCACGAGGCGCTCGCCGCCGGGTCCGACGCGATCCTGCTGATCGTGGCCGCGCTGCACCAGGCGCAGCTCGCCGATCTGCAGGAGCTCGCGACCGAGCTCGGGCTCGCGGTGCTGGTCGAGGTCCACGACCGGCGCGAGCTCGACGTTGCCGCGGCGGTGGGCGCTGCGCTGATCGGCATCAACAACCGCGACCTGACCACGCTGCAGGTCGACGTGCGCCGCACCTTCGAGTTGCTGCCCGCGGTGCCCGATGGAGCCACGGTGGTGGCCGAGTCGGGGTTGCGGACGCGGGCGGATCTCGACGCGCTGGCCCAGGCCGGAGTCGACGCGGTCCTGATCGGCGAGGCGCTGATGCGCGCGGGCGACATCGAGGCGGCGTGTAGACAGCTGGCCAAACGGGGATGAATAGGTACAGCAAAAACTGCCTTTAGCTCCACTTCACCCACCCCCACAGACTAAGTCTGGATGAACTCTCCGATCCGCTCGTATTTCGCGGCTTCGGTGCTTGGCGGGGTGGTCGTCGCCGGCGCGTTTCTGGCGCTCGGCGTGACCGGGCACCGCAGCACGCAGACGATCATCGAGGAGTCGCCGGTGGCAGCCCAGCCGGCGTCGAGCGGAGAGGCGGGACTGACTCCGCACGACATCTACGAGCGCGATGCGCCCGGCGTCGTGTTCGTCCGCGCGCAGATCATCCAGCAGGTCCAGGACCCGTTCGACCTGTTCCCCGAGCAGGAGCGCAGCACCTCGACCGGGTCGGGATTCCTGATCGACGACGCCGGCGACATCGTCACGAACTACCACGTGATCGAAGGCGCCAACCGGTCCAAGGGCGTCAGCGTCCAGTTCGAGGACAACGTCACCCGGACCGCGGCCGTGGTCGCCCAGGATCCCAACAACGACCTCGCGCTGCTGAAGGTCAACATGGCCGGCGTGCCGCAGGTCCACCCGCTCGACCTCGGTGACTCCACGACGGTCCGGGTCGGCGACCCGACGCTCGCGATCGGGAACCCGTTCGGGCTCGATCGAACGCTGACCAGCGGGATCGTGTCGGCGCTGCAGCGCCAGATCCAGGCTCCCAGCGGGTTCAGCATCGACAACGTGATCCAGACCGACGCCCCGATCAACCCCGGCAACTCGGGCGGACCGCTGCTCGACGCAGCCGGGCGCGTGATCGGGATCAACTCCCAGATCGAGACCGGCGGCGGCTCAGGGCAGGGCAGCGTCGGGATCGCGTTCGCGATCCCGGTCAACACCGCCAAGGAGTTCATGCCGAACCTCAAGCACGGCAGCAAGGTCGAGATCGCCTACCTCGGCGCCGACGGCATCGCCGCGTCGGGGTCGTCGCACGGCGTGGTGATCCGCAGCATCCAGCCGGGCAGCCCGGCCGCGACGGCGGGGCTTGCGGTCGGCGACAAGATCATCTCGGTGTCGGGCCGTCGCGTGGCCACGATCACCGACGTCGACCAGATCGTCGACGCCCACCTGCCCGGGCAGACGGTCGCGATCCGGACCCAGCGCCGGAGCCGCATGCAGACGTTCGCGGTGAAGCTGGGCGGGCGTTCCCAAGCCGCGCCGCAATAGCCGCCGGCGCACGTAGGCTGGCGTTCGATGGAGCGTCCGGGGCCTGACGACAAGGTGGTGACGCGCGGCACGCCTACCAGCTCTCCCTAGCGCGACACTAGCATTGGGCGAGTGCCCCACACCCCGAAGATCAAGTACTGCGGGATCACGAACGTCCAGGACGCGGAGCGGGCGATCCACGCCGGCGCCTGGGCCGTCGGGCTGAACTTCTGGCCCCGCTCGCCCCGCTTCTGCGAGCTCGCCGACGCAGCACAGATCGCGGCCGCGCTCAAGCGCCGGGCCGAGGTCGCCGGGGTGTTCGTCAACGCGACGCTCGACGAGGTCGTCCGCACCGCCGACGAGGTCGGGCTGACGATGCTGCAGATGCACGGCGACGAGGGCCCGGCGTTCTGCGGCGAGGCCGCTCGGCGCACCGGGTGCAAGGTGATCAAGGCCGCGCGCGTGCGCAGCGGCGCCGACATCCAGGCGCTGGCGCCGTTCCACACCGACTTTCACCTGCTCGACAGCCATCTGCGCGGCGTCCCGGGAGGCACCGGCGAGACGTTCGCGTGGGAGATCGCCCGGGTGCACCGCGGCCGGATCCCGCTGATCCTCAGCGGCGGCTTGAACTCCGACAACGTCGCCGAGGCGATCTCGGTGGTGCGGCCGTTCGCGGTCGACGTCGCCAGCGGGGTCGAGCGCAGCCCCGGCCGTAAGGATCCCGACAAGCTCAAGGCATTCGGCGACGCGGTCGCCGCCACCGCGCAGACTCCGCTGGCGGCGCGATGACGACAGTCGCGCATCGGTTCGGGCCCTACGGCGGCCAGTACGTTCCCGAAACGCTGATGCCGGCCCTGTTCGAGCTCGAACAGGCGTGGGTGGCCGCGCGCGAGGACCCCGGCTTTCGGGCAGAGCTCGACGCGCTCCTGCGCGACTACGTGGGCCGCCCGTCGCCGTTGTACCTGGCCTCGCGGCTGAGCGAGCGGGCAGGTCACCCGATCTACCTCAAGCGCGAGGACCTCAACCACACCGGCGCCCACAAGATCAACAACGCTCTGGGCCAGGCGCTGCTGGCCAAGCGGATGGGCAAGGACCGGATCATCGCCGAGACCGGAGCCGGCCAGCATGGCGTCGCCTCGGCGACCGCGTGCGCGCTGCTGGACCTCGAGTGCGTGGTCTACATGGGTACCGAGGACATGCGCCGCCAGAAGCCCAACGTCGACCGGATGGAACTGCTCGGAGCGCGCGTGGAGCCGGTGCAGGCCGGCGCGCGGACGCTGAAGGAGGCCGTGTCGGCGGCGATCCGCGACTGGGTTGCGAACGTGGGCGGCACCCACTACATCATCGGCTCCTGCGTCGGCCCGGCGCCGTACCCGGTGCTGGTGCGCGATCTGCAGCGGGTGATCGGCGACGAAGCCAGGGCGCAGATGCTCGAACGCGAGGGGCGGCTTCCGCAGCGGGTGATCGCCTGCGTCGGCGGTGGCTCGAACTCGATCGGGATGTTCATTCCGTTCGTCGAGGACGCCGGCGTCGAGCTCGTCGGCGTCGAGGCGGCGGGGGACGGGCTCGACACCGGGCGCCACGGCGCGCCGCTGACGGTTGCCGGGCTTCCCGGCGTGCTGCACGGCGCCTACTCGGCGATCATGCAGGACGAGGACGGCCAGATCCTCGAGGCGCACTCGATCTCGGCCGGGCTCGACTACCCCGGCAGCGGCCCCGAGCACGCCTGGCTGCGCGACTCGGGCCGCGCCCGATACACCGCGATCACCGATCAGGAGGCGCTCGAGGCGTTTGCGGCGACCACACGGCTGGAGGGGATCATCCCGGCACTCGAGAGCTCGCACGCGCTGGCGTGGGTGATGTTGAACCGCGACTCAGAGCTCGACGTGGTGTGCCTGTCGGGTCGCGGCGACAAGGACCTCGCGGAGGCGATGGCATTGCTCGAGCGCGCCGACGGCCGATGACCGGGCTCGGCAGCGCGGCGGCCACCAGCGGGACCGAGCGGATCGCCGAGGCGTTCGCGGCGGCGCGGGCCAACGGCCGGCGGGCGGCGCTGATGCCGTATCTGATGGGCGGCTTTCCCGACCTCGACACATCGACCCGGATCGGGCTGGCCTACGCCGACGGCGGGGCTGACCTGGTCGAGCTCGGGGTGCCGTTCTCGGATCCGCTGGCCGACGGCCCGGTGATCCACGCGGCGGGGACCGATGCGCTGCGCGCAGGGGCCACGCTACCCGCCGTGCTCGAGGTCGGCCGTGAGCTTGCCCGGCGGATCCCGGTGGTGGTGATGTGCTATGCGAACCTGATCTACGCCCGTGGCGTCGAGCGGTTCGCCGACGCGCTGATCGACCACGGCGCGAGCGGGTTGATAGTCCCCGACCTCCCGCTGGAGGAGGCGCCGGCGATGCTGAGCGTGTGCGACGCGCGCGGGATCGCGCTGGTGCCGCTGGTCGCGCCCACCACCACCGATGAACGGCTGGCGCGGATCGGCGTCCAGGCGCGCGGGTTCGTGTACGCGGTCTCGGTCACGGGCACCACCGGCGAGCGCCGGCGGCTGGACGGCGACCTCGCAGGCATCGTCTCCCGGACTGCGGCGCACACCGACGTTCCGGTCGCGGTCGGGTTCGGGATCGGGACCCCCGAGCAAGCTGCCGTGGCGGCTGGCGCCGGCGCCGATGGGGTGATCGTTGGCACCCGCCTGGTCCGCGCCGCCGCCGAGGCAGGCGACCCGGCGCCCGAGATCGAGGCGCTGATCCGCGAGTTCTCCGCTGCGCTGACGTAGCGCCGCGAGCCGCGATACCGCCGGTGTAGGCGGATTGTTTGCGGTGGATTTCCGTTTTGGTGCCCGGTGCTCAGCATCCGGCTTGCGTTCGGACTCTCGGTTAGGATGCTCGGCGTGGGCCTGATCATCACCGGCGCCTTTGGCCTCTGTCTCTGGATCGTCGTGTGGGCGCTCGGCGTCTCTGGCTTTGACGCGATCCTGATCGCCATCGCGATCGTGGTGGTCGCGATCGGGGTCCGTAACCTGCTCCCGTACCTGCCCGGCCGGCAGGACTAGCTCCTCAGGTAATGCGTAACGACGCGCGGGTTCGGCGCTTGGCGCTGACCGTTTGCGCAGTCGGGGCCGCAGCGGCTCTGATCGCCGGCTGCACCGCTCCCGCCTCCAACAAGAACGTCGGCGGGACGCTCGTGGTGTACGCGGCGGCGCCGACCGGCGGGGCCGGAGGCCAGCAGGCCAAGGACGTGCTTGCCGCCGAACAGCTGGCCTTTCAGCAGTCCGGGGCCAAGATCGGGAACTTCAAGCTCCGCCTGGTCACGGTCGGCGCCGCCAAGGCGTCCGATAACGCGCGCACGGTGATCCAGGACGACGACGCGATCGCCTACCTGGGCGAGGTGATCCCCGGGCTGTCAGCGGACTCGCTCGGGATCACCAACGCCGAGGACGTGCTCCAGGTGACGCCAACCGACACGGCAGCGGCGCTGACCCAGGTGAGCCCGGCGGTACCAAAGTCGCCGGATCGCTATTACGAGTCGCTGAGCTCCAACCACCGCACGTTCGCCCGGGTCGTTCCCACGACCGTCCCCGAGGCAAAGGCGCTCGTACAGCAGATGCAGGCGATGAACGTCTCCAGGCTGTACGTGGCCACCGACGGAACGCAGTACGGGGCCGCGTTGGCTCAGTCGGTCCGGTCCGACGCCGGGTCGGCGTCGATCACCGTCCAGCCGAGCGCGACCGGAGCCGACGCAGTGCTGTACGCGGGCACCACGGCCGCGGCGGCGGCTCGGCTGTTTGACTCGACCTCGTCCAGCAGCCCGAGCACGAAGCTGTTCGCGCCCTCCGCGCTCGCCAGCAGCACGTTTGCCGCACAGCTGTCGCCGTCGGTGCGCAACGTGTACGTGTCGTCGCCCGGATTCATGCCCAACGACATGCCCGCGACCGCCAAGACCCAGTTTGTGCAGCCATTTGTGACCGCCTATCACCGTACGCCAGCCCCCCAGGCGATCTTCGGCTACGAGGCGATGTCGGCGCTGCTCGCGGTGCTGCGCCAGGCCGGGAACTCGGCGAACGATCGCGGGACCGTGGTCAAGGACTTCTTCGCCCTGAAGAACCGCAACTCGGTCATCGGGACCTACTCGATCAATGCCGACGGCGACACCAGCATCGCACCGTTCATCCTCAATCGCGTGGTCGCGGGCAAGCTGGTGCCGTTCAAAACCGCTCAGACGCAGGGGTGACGGGCGGACGGGCGGTCTGGGGGGCGGCGAGTGGGCTCCGCTAGGCGGACAGCGCTCCTGGCGAGTGCGCTCGTGTCGCTGCTGGCCTTGAGCGGCTGCGGGTCCAAGCACACGGTCGCCAACAAGATCTCGGGCAAGACGCTGACGATCTACTCGAGCGTGCCGCTGCACGGCGCCTCCAACATCAGCGCCGAGGCCGTGGTCGGCGGCGAGCAGATGGCGCTGGCGGACGTCAACGGCCGGATCGGCAAGTACCGGATCGTGCTGAAGTCGCTCGACGATTCGACCGCCAAGCGCGGGACGTGGGATCCGGTGCAGACGACGGTCAACGCCCACAAGGCCGCCGATGACAACTCGGCGATCGGCTACATCGGTGAGTTCAACTCCGGCGCCAGCGCGATCTCGATCCCCGTGCTCAACCGGGCGGGGATCCCGCAGATCAGCCCCACCAGCACCGCGGTCGGCCTCACCTCGGGGGCAGTCGGGGCCGCCCCCGGCGAGCCGGCGAAGTACTACCCCACCGGGATCCGGACGTTCGCGCGGGTGATTCCCTCCGACGCGGTCGAGGCGGCCGCGCAGGTGCGCCTGCAGAAGAGCGCGGGCTGCACCAAGACCTATGTGCTCGACGACGACGAGTTCGATGGCGAGGATGCCGCCGCAAGCTTCCAGTTCGCCGCCAGGGCCGGTCATCTGAAGCTGGCCGGCGTGCAGGCGTTCGACCCGCGGGTCAAGGACTACCGCTCGCTCGCCGCTGCGGTGGCCAAAACCGGGGCCGATTGCGTGCTGATCAGCGCGATCACCGAGGACAACGCGGTGCTGCTGACCAGGCAGATCGCCGCCGCGATGCCCAACGCGATGCTGTTCGGGACCGCGGGACTGGCCGAGAGCACGTACGCGAACCCGAAGCTCGGCGGGATCCCGCGCGCGCTCGATCCGCGAATCACGCTGACGATGGCCGCGCTCGGGCCCAGCGCCTCCCCGCCCGCCGGCAAGGCCTTCTGGACGGGTTATCAGGTCCGCTACGGCGATCCTGAGCCCTACGCGATCTTCGGCTATGAGGCGATGAGCCTGATGCTCTCAGCGATCGCCCGGGCCACCGACGACGGGACCCTTCCGGCGGTGCGATCGTCCGTGCGCAGAGAGATCTTCGCCACCCGCGATCGGCACGGCGCGGTCGGCACCTACGACATCCTCCACGACGGCGATACGACGCTGCGGCGCTACGGGATCTACCGCATCGTGAACGGCCAGTTGCGCTTCTGGCGGGCCATGGTCGTTTGAGTTAGGGGCCGTTGCCGTTACGTTAGGCGAGCGCGGGTAGGACCACGTGGGCCTTGCTGCGGTCCGACACCCTCACTAATCTGCGCAAAAGTGGGCCGCTGGGAGCCCCGGGAGAGAATCAACCAGAGGAGGAGTATGCGAAACCTCGGCAAGGCAGTCACAGGCTGTTTGCTTGCGGGCGCCGTGTTCGGGATCGTTGCGTGTGGAAGCAGCAGCAACTCGAGCAGCAGCGCCGGTGGTGGCGGCAGCAGCAGTGGCGGCAGCAGCAGCGGCAAGACCGTCGACATCTATTCGAGCCTGCCGCTACAGGGAGCGTCGTCGGCTCAGACGCAGCCGATGGTCAACGGAATCAAGCTGGCGCTCTCAGAGGCGGGCAACAAGGCGGGCCAATGGACGGTGAAGTACACCTCCCTGGACGATTCCACGGCGGCCGCGGCCAAGTGGGATCCCGGACAGACCGCCGCCGACGCCCGCAAGGCTGCCTCGGACTCGAAGGCCGTCTACTACATCGGCGAGTTCAACTCGGGCGCGAGCGAGGTCTCGATCCCGATCCTGAACGAGGCCGGGCTGCCACAGGTGAGCCCCGCGAACACGTACGTCGGACTGACCACCAATGAGCCCGGGAGCGTCAAGGGTGAGCCGCAGAAGTACTACCCGACCGGGAACCGCACGTACCTGCGGATCGTCCCGCGGGACTCGATTCAGGCGGCATCCGACCTGATGGCGATGAAGCAGGCCGGGTGCACGAAGGTCGCGGTGGCCAACGACAAGGAGGCGTATGGCACCGGACTCGCCGCGCTGATCGAGCTCGAGAAGGGCAACTACGGCGTCAACGTCGTCAGTAACACGGGCATCGACCCCACGGCTCCGAACTTCCGCTCCTACGCGGCGACGGTCAAGGGCCAGGGAGCCGACTGCTTCTTCTTCGCCGGGATCGTCTCCAACGGCGCCACGCAGATCACCAAGGACGTCAACGCTGCACTGCCAAAGGCGAAGATCTTCGGCGGCGACGGCGTGTGCACCTCGTCCTACACGCAGGCGAAGGGAGGCGGCGTCCCCGCGTCGATCGACCCGCTCATCCAGTGCACGGTCGCCACGCTCAAGCTCGACGCCTACCCGGGCGGCAAGCAGTTCCTCGCCGCCTACAAGGCCAAGTACGGGACGGCCGACCCGGACCCGTACGCGATCTACGGGTATGAGGCGATGAAGCTCGGCCTGGATACGATCTCCAGTCTGGGCGCTCAGGGCAACAGCAAGTCCGCCGTGCTCAAGGCGCTGTTCGCGCTGACCGCGCGCAAGTCCGTGCTGGGGACCTACGGGTTCGATAAGAACGGCGACACGACGCTGAAGTCCTACGGGCTCTACAAGGTCGGGTCCGACGGAGTCCCGGTGTTCTTCAAGACGCTGACCCCGACGAAGGTCACCTGATCGCCGCTCGATAGGAGGCTCTGTGGAGGGGGCGCCCATCCGGCGCCCCCTCCATACTTCTTTGCGAATCCGTGGAAGCGAGTTCGCTAACGCCCAGGATGCCGGCAGCCGCGGCCGCGCCGCTGGCTGCCGTGCGTCGCTACATCGGGCGCTGGGGCCTGATCATCGCGCTGCTGGCGCTGCCGGTCTACTACGGGATCAGGGACCTCACCCACGGCTACTCGGCCGGGTTCGTAAACGGCCACCAGGTCATCCACCACGACCTCAGCCAGCTCGGGTTCAACATCGTCTCCGGGCTGTCCAACGGTTCGATCTGGGCGCTGATCGCGATGGGCTACACGCTCGTCTACGGGATCATCGAGCTGATCAACTTCGCCCACGGCGACGTGTTCATGATCGGCTCGTTTGTGTCCGTGGGCCTGTACGGGACGTTCGGGCTGAGCAGTACCACCGGAGCGATCGGCCTGATCGGCGGGTTGCTGCTGATCCTGTGCATCGCCGCGCTGGTGTGCGGGTCGCTCAACGTGTTGATCGAGCGGGTGGCCTACCGGCCGTTACGCGGGGCGCCGAAGCTGGCGCCGCTGATCACCGCCGTCGGGTTCTCGTTCATCCTGCAGAACGTCGGCCTGCTGTGGCGTGGCGGCTCGCCGACCGGCGTCCCGGACCTGATCAATCAGAACAAGACCGTGTTCCACATTTCCGGCGTGATCGTCCACCGCGCCGATGTGCTGGCGATCGCGGTGATGATCCCGCTGGTGATCGGGCTCACCTGGTTCATCGGAAACACCAGGGCTGGACGAGCGATGCGCGCCACGGCGCAGGACCCCGAGGCGGCACGGCTGATGGGGATCAACGTCAACAATACGATCTCGCTGACGTTCCTGATCGGTGGCATGCTGGCCGGTGCAGCGGGCATCGTGTACGCGCTGTATGAGACCAATGTCTGGTACTTCCAGGGATTTGAGGCTGGCCTGATCGCCTTCACCGCGGCGGTCATGGGCGGGATCGGCAACATTCGAGGCGCGGTCCTCGGAGGGCTGATCATCGGCTGCATCCAGCAGCTTTCCGACGGCCGTCTGGGACCCCAGTGGACGCCGGCTGTGGTGTTCGGCTACCTGATCCTGGTGATGGTCCTGCGCCCCCGAGGGCTGCTGGGCGAGGAGACGCGGGAGGCCGGATGACCGACGACCGCAACGACGACGTCCGCAGCGAGGTCTATGTCCAGAAGGGCGAGGGCAAGCCCACCGGCAAGTCGGGCGCGGCGGACGGTCGGCAGACTCCGCCCGACGGCCGCGGCGAGCTCACCGCGCAGATCCGCGAGTGGCAGCACGGGATTCAACGGCGGCTGCCGCCGTGGTGGAGCCGCGCTCTGGCGGCGCTGCTGATCGCGATCGCGATCATCCTGCCGTTCTTCTTCAGCCAGACCAGCGGCTTCCTGAACGCGACGATCATCTCGTTCGCCTACGTGGTGATGGCCCTGGGCCTGAACATCGTGGTCGGATTCGCCGGTCTGCTCGACCTCGGCTACGTGGCCTTCTATGCGCTCGGCGCATACACCGTGGGCTGGTTCGGCTCGGGCTTCTTCTCCAATGCCAACGTCCACGTCGGCGTCTCGCATCTGCAGTCGACGCTGCCCGGGATCCACTTCAACTTCGTGCTGATCGTGATCTCGGCGGTCCTGATCGCGTCGATGGCCGGCATCATCATCGGTCTGCCGACGCTGCGGCTGCGCAGCGACTACATCGCGATCGTGACGCTCGCGTTCGGCGAGATCGTCCGGGTGTTCGCGGTCAACGGGCAGAGCATCCACCTGGGGAGCGGAGCGACGCTGACGGCGGGCAACCTCGGCATCCCTGCGGTCGACCTGCCCTATTTCCCGATCGTCGGCTCGTTCAATCTGCTCAAGCTCAGACCGTGGTACTGGCTGATCCTCGTGCTGATGCTGATCGTGCTGTTCGTCAACCTGCGCCTGCGCGACTCGCGCCTGGGCCGCGCCTGGGTGGCGCTGCGCGAGGACGAGGTTGCGGCCGTGTCGATGGGGATCCCGCTGGTGCGCACGAAGCTGCTGGCGTACGCGATCGGCGCGACGTTCGGCGGGATCGCGGGGGCGTTCCTCGGCGCCTACTTCACGACCGTCAATGCCGGGCAGTTCGCGTTCGCGTTCTCGATCTTCGTGCTCGCGATGATCATCGTCGGCGGGCTGGGATCGATCTGGGGAGCCGTGCTCGGCGCGCTGATGCTGTCCTACATCAACTACTACCTGATCCCCGATGTGCTCAACTCGCTTCCGCGGACCTTCGGGCTGAGCTTCGACCTCACCCAGCTGTCGTTCGGGATCTTCGGGTTCCTGCTGGTGCTGGTGATGGTGCTGCGCCCGCAGGGCCTGTTCCCGGAGCGCAGACGCAGGCTCGAGCTCACCGGCGAGGTTGCGGCCGAGGACGCCCAGCTGGTCGAGCAGCAGGGAGCGGCGCCGTGAACGCTGGAGCGGCGCGATGAGCGCCACCACCGAGGCCCCCAGCACGCCGGCGGTGATGCTCGCCGACCGGGTGACCAAGGAGTTCGGCGGGCTGGTCGCGGTCGACGACGTCACGCTCGACATCCCCGAGCAGGCGATCGTGTCGCTGATCGGACCCAACGGGGCCGGCAAGACGACGCTGTTCAACATGCTCACCGGTCTCTACAGACCCACCGCTGGCCGGATCTTGCTCGGCAGTCGTGACATCACGCGGTCGCGACCGGACAAGATCACCGCGCTCGGCGTGGCGCGCACGTTCCAGAACATCCGGCTGTTCGGCGCGATGACCGCGGTCGAGAACGTGATGATCGGACGCCACGCCCGGATGAAGGCGAGCCTGTTCGGATCGATCCTGCGCCCGCCGTGGGTCCGGCGCGAGGAGCGCCAGGTGCGCGACCGTGCCCGCGAGCTGCTGCAGTACGTAGGGCTGCGCGAGGAGGTGTTCGACCAGGTGGCCTCGCACCTGTCCTACGGCGACCAGCGGCGGGTGGAGATCGCGCGGGCGCTGGCTTCGGAGCCCAAGCTGCTGCTGCTCGACGAGCCGACCGCCGGCATGAACCCGCAGGAGTCCGGCGCGCTGACCAACTTCATGCGCCAGATGCGCAACGAGCTGGGGATCACGATCCTGCTGATCGAGCACGACATGAAGGTCGTGATGGGCGTGTCCGAACGGGTGACGGTGCTCGATCACGGCACCAAGATCGCCGAGGGCGAGCCCGCCGAGGTCCGCAACGATCCGCGCGTGATCGAGGCTTACCTGGGCAAGCAGGACGAAGGGGACGGCGACTGAGGATGCCGCTGCTCGAGGTTTCAGACATCCACGCCCACTACGGCTCGATCGAGGCGCTGAAGGGCGTGTCGCTGACCGTCGACGAGGGCGAGGTGGTGACGCTGATCGGCTCCAACGGCGCCGGGAAGTCGACGACGCTGCGCTCGATCTCCGGCCTGACTCCGGCGAGCTCGGGCATGGTCACGTTCGACGGCGAGGAGATCACCCGCGTGCCCGCGCACGAGATCGTCGTCCGCGGAATCGCGCTGTCGCCCGAGGGACGGCACTGCTTCTCGCGCATGACCGTGCGCGAGAACCTCGAGCTCGGGGCGCACCGTCGGCCTCGCAGCAAGGAGGTGTCCGACGACCTCGAGCAGGTGTTCACGCTGTTCCCGCGGCTGCAGGAGCGCGAGCGCCAGAAGGCCGGGACGATGTCGGGCGGCGAGCAGCAGATGCTCGCGATCGGCCGAGCGCTGATGGCCCGCCCGCGGCTGCTGATGCTCGACGAGCCGTCGATGGGGATCGCGCCGATCCTGGTTGCGCGGATCTACGAGACGATCGGTGAGATCAACAAGACCGGCGTGGCGATCCTGCTGGTCGAGCAGAACGCCAATTACGCGTTGGACGTCTCCCGGCGCGGATACGTGCTCGAGACCGGCCGCGTGGTCCTGCGTGGCGAGTCCGCGCAGCTGCGCGACGATCCCGAGGTCCAGAGGGCCTACCTGGGTACATGACTGTCTTCGCGCTGATCGGGGCCAAGGGCCTGTATCTGCTGTTCATCTGGTTGCTGTCCGCGGCCGGGGCGGCGTGGCTCGCGGAGCGCAAGGGCTACGGCGAGCGCGTCGGGCTGACGTTCGGGCTGTTGCTGTCGGCGATCGGGCTCGTGATCGTGCTGCTGCTGCCCGGCCGTCCCGGGTCCAAGTGGAAGCTCGACGGCCCGATTCCCAAGCGCGACAAGCGCACTCGGCCGCAGGTCTGAGCGCCTAGCTGGACTCGGCGGGTCGTTCGTCCTGTCCGAGTCGCCGGGTGATCCCAGATCCTGGTGCCGCCGGTACCACCCTTCACCCGGTCTGGTTGGGCTCCCCACCCGGCGTTAGCGTCGCCTGCATGGAACTCACCGACTTTCGCACCCTCGGCCGCTACGTAACCGATTCGACGTTCTGGCGGATCGGCGGCTCCAGCACCCTGCCGACCACCGGCACGTCTAGGAAGCCTTCGACGCTCGCGTACAGCAGCGCGATCCGCGGCAGATCGGACACGTCGTCGATGACCACCGAGCGCGGCACCCAGTCGGGCCCGAACTTGGCGTTGAAGTCGCGCAGCGACTGGATCTGGAAGAACGGATTCAGACCCTTGGCCATCACCCGCTGCACCCGCCCCGATAGGCCCGCGTCCTCGGCACTGTCGAGCAGTCGGCCCCAGGCGGCGAAGTTCAGCGACAGCCGGTAGAAGCCGTGTGCGCCGAGCGCGAGCGCGGCCCGCGCGATCAGGTACTCGGTGATCCCGTTGGCCGAGTCGGGGCGGCGGCGCATCAGGTCGAGCGAGTAACCCGGCCGGTCGCCGTACACCGGCACGAATCGCAGAAAGCCGCCGATGCGTCCACTGCGCTCGCGGGCCAGCGCGATCACGAAGTCGGGCTCGGTCCCCTCAACCTCCTGGCCGAGCTCCATCGTGAACCCGCGCTCGGGCGCGCCCTTGCGCCATTCGGCGCTGATCTCGTTGAGCTCAGCGATCAGCTCGGGCTTGGCGTCGGTCTCGGACATCAGCTCGAAGTCGTGGTCGCGGTCGATCCGCCTGACCGCCGACCGGACCGCCTTCATCTCCGCGCCCTCGAGGTGGAACTCGCGGCAGCGCAGGATCGCCTCGTCGCCCAGATAGATCGCGTGCATCCCGCGGGCGCGGTAGAGCGCGGCGTCGGCTTCGCGCACCGCGAAGAACGCCACCCGCCAGCCGCGGCGGGCGCAGAACGCGAGGAACTCGTCGATGGTCTTGGCCGTGTCCTCCGGCGGGCCGACCGGGTCGCCGGCGACCATCGCGGTGCCGCGCACGTACACGTAGGCGACCAGCGACCGGCCGTCGTCTGAGAAGTAGTAGTTCTTGTCGCGCCGCAGGGCGAAGAAGTCAAGCGTGTCGTCGCCCCACGTCCGCACGATCTTGCGGGCGCGGTCCCGGCGCTCGGCGGTGGGCGGCTGGGACTGCACGAACGTGCGCAGCACGAGGTACATGAAGATGATCACGCCGACGATCCCGAGCACGATCAGCGACGCGTTGATGAAGTCGCGGAACCCCTCGTGGTGGTAGATGTAGGGACCGGGGTTGCCGAGACCGACCATCCCGCCGTAGGCGGTCTTGAACACGCCCCAGAACGTCAGGTCGGGATCGATGTGGTTGCGCTCGGCCCACAACGTGATCCACGTGAACAGGAACACGCCGACCAGGTACACGGGCACGAACGCCAGCGCCTGGGGGAGCGACCCCCGGTCCGACTGGGCGCGGAAGTCGTCCCGGAACCAGATCAGCGCCAGCAGCATCCCCGCCGCCAGCAGCGCCGCGAGCGGATCCGGCCCGCGAAGCACGTTGACGATCGCAGCGGCGGCAAACCCGGCGATCGCGATCGTCCATGCCCGGCGCTTGCCGCGGCTGATCCCGCGGGCGACGCCGATCAGCACGAGCCCGATCACGACCGACGCGGTGGCGCCGCCCGCGCGGGTGGTCGTCGAGACGAAGCTGAAGCTGTCAAGGGACAAGCGCAACGAGGTCGCCGTCGGCAGCACCGAGAAGATCGCCACGATCACGCTGGCCCAGGCCAGCGGCCGCAGCGAGCGCGGGCGGCGGGTGGGGGAGAGCCTGACCGGGGCGGTCGCCTCGGCGCCGTCTCCGGCGCGCGCGGGGGCCGGGGCGCCGAGGTCGGCGGCGGTCGGCGCCCCCTCGGCGGATACCGCGGCCGACCCGTCGGCGCCCTCGTGTCCCTCCGGGCGTAGCGTCGGGAACAGGATCACGTCGCGGATCGCGTCCTGGCCGGCGATCAGCATCACCAGGCGGTCCATCCCGATCCCGAGGCCGCCGGTCGGCGGGAGCCCGTACTCGAGCGCCTCGACGTAGTCCAAATCGACCGGCTCGGCCTCGTCGTCCCCGCCGGCCTTCGCGCGCGCCTCATCCTGAAAGCGCGCCGCCTGGTCGACCGGATCGTTGAGCTCGCTGTAGGCGTTGGCGAGCTCGCGCCCGGCCACGACCAGCTCGAAGCGCTCGGTCAGCGTCGGGTCGTCGCGGTGGGCGCGGGCGAGCGGCGACACCTCGCGCGGATGATCGATCACGAATGTCGGCTCGACCAGCGTGTGCTCGGAGCTCTCGTCGTAGACCTCGCTCATGATCTTGCCCGAGCCCCAGGCCTTCAGCCATTCGATCCCGAGCTCGTCGGCGATCTTGCGGGCATCCTCGACGGGCATCGTCGGATGCATCTCGACCCCGACGTTCTCGCGGATCAGCTCGGCCATCGTGACCCGCCGGTAGGGCGGCTTGAGGTCGACGTCGCGACCGCCGATCTTGACCACGGTCGTGCCGATCGCCTCGTCAAGGGAGGCGGCGATGATCGCCTCGGTCAGGTCCATCATGTCGTGGTAGTCGCCGAACGCCTGGTAGGCCTCCAGCAACGTGAACTCGGGGTTGTGGCGCGTGTCCAGACCCTCGTTGCGGAACACCCTGCCGATCTCGAACACCCGATCCATGCCGCCGACGATCAGCCGCTTGAGCGGTAGCTCGAGCGCGATCCGCAGCGTCATGTCGATGTCGAGCGAGTTGTGGTGGGTGATGAACGGCCGCGCGGTGGCGCCGCCCGCCTGGCCCAGGAGCACCGGCGTCTCGACCTCGCGAAAGCCGCGCTCGGTCAGCACCCGGCGGGTGGCGGCGATCACCGCCGATCGGATCGCGAACGTCCGCCGCGTCGACTCGCTCAGCGTCAGGTCCAGGTAGCGGCGGCGATAGCGGGCCTCGGGATCGGCCAGCCCGTGGCGGACGCTGGGCATCGCCCGCAGGCTCTTGGACAGCAGCTCGAACGCCCTGACGCGGACCGACAGCTCGCCGTGATCCGAGGCCACCACGGTCCCCTCGACTCCGATCCAGTCCCCGATGTCGAGGTCTGAGAAGTCGTTCATCGCCTGCTCGCCGACCTCGTCGCGCGTGATCAGCAGCTGGATCGCTCCGGTCTCGTCGCGCAGGTCGGCGAAGTCCAGGCCCCCATGGCGGCGCTCGCCCAGCATCCGGCCGGCCAGCCGAGCCACGCGGCCGGTGTCGGTGCCGGGAGCCAGACCGGCGTACTCGCGCTGCAGCTGGGCGGCGGTCACGTCGCGATCAAACCGGACCGGGTAGGGCTCGACCCCGCGTCCGCGCAGCCCGTCGAGCTTCGCCAGGCGCCGTTCGCGGATCTCCGTCTGGAATCCCGAATCCGCGCCATCCCCATTCTTTGAAGCACCCGCGGGCAGCTCGAGCCCGCGTTCCTCGCCTGTGCTCATCCCGCCGGGATGCTACGGGCTCGTCAGGCGACCATCGACCGGGGTCGGCGACCGCGGCCGGCGCGGGCGTGCATTTCACGACAAATCCGCACGATTCCGTGAGCCCTGCCGCGTCAAGCACGGTATGCATGCACCACACGGCAAGCCTCCCTCGCGGAGGTGGGATTTGTCGTGTTCTGCACGGTGCGGGGACCGCGCCGCGCCCGCGCCGCCGGTCGCCCGCAGACCGTCCGCGCGCAAGCTAGATTCAGTATTGGATGCCCGACGAGCTCTTCCTGATCGACGGCAACAGCCTCGCCTACCGCGCGTTCTTCGCGCTGCCCGAGTCGATCGCAACCTCCACCGGGGTGCCGACCAATGCGATCTTCGGGTTCGCCTCGATGCTGGTCAAGATCCTCACCGACTACGGCCCCAAGGCGACCGTGGTCGTGTGGGACAAGGGCTACACCGGGCGCAAGGAGGTGTATCCCGAATACAAGGCGCAGCGCAGCACCCGCCCCGACCTGCTCAAGGAGCAGTGGCCCGCGTTCGAGCCGCTGGTGGCCGCGTTCGGCTATCAGAACTTCGCGGTCGAGGGATACGAGGCCGACGACGTGATCGCCTCGATCGTCGACCTTGCCCGCGGCTCGGAGCCCTCGATCCCGGTGATGGTGGTGACCGGCGACCGCGACGCCTACCAACTGGTCGGCGACGGGGTCCAGATCATGACCACCTCGCGCGGAATCACCGACACCAAGGTGTACGACCGCGACGGCGTGGTCGACCGCTACGGGATCCCGCCCGAGCTGGTCCCGGATTTCATCGGGCTCAAGGGCGACACCAGCGACAACATCCCGGGCGTCCCCGGGATCGGCGACAAGACAGCCGCCGACCTGCTGCAGCGGTTCGGCTCGCTGGAGGGCGTGCTCGACCACATCGACGACATCAGCGGCGCCAAGCGCAAGCAGAACCTCACCGAGCACGCCGACGACGCTCGGATCTCAAAGCAACTGGCCACGGTCAAGCGCGACATCCCGATCGAGCTCGACCTCGAGTCGTTCGTCGCCGTCGCCCCCGACCGCTCGGCGCTGCGCGACACGTTCCGTGAGTACGAGCTGCGCGAGCCGTTGCGGCGCCTGGAGGAGGCGCTCGGCTCGGCGGATGCCGCCGCGCCTGCGCCGGTGGCCGAGGAGTCTCTGACCGCCCGTGTGCGCCAGGCCAAGGTGGCCGACGTGTCGCAGCTGCCCGACGCCGAGGTCGCGGTCGCGGTGCGCCCGCCCGACGTCCCCGAGGACGCGCTGTTCTCGGCCGACGCGACCTGGATGTTCGGGGTCTACAGCGACCCCGGCTCGCAGGTGCTGACCGGGCCGTGTGAGACGCCGGCCGAGCTCGTCGCCCACCTCGGCAAGCGGCCGGTGATCGCCCACGACGCCAAGGCGCTGGGCGACGTGCCACAGGTGCTCGCCCACGACACCGAGGTCGCCGCGTACCTGCTCGAGCCCGCCCGGCGGGCATACCCGTTCCGCGAGCTGTGCGAGGAGCGCGGCCTCGCCGCCGCGGTCGAGGGCGAGGTCGCCGCCGACGCGCTGCTGGCCCACGCGCTCGCCGACTGGCAGCGCGAGCAGATCCGCGGGCGCGGCCTGATCGGCCTGCTCAACGAGGTGGAGCTGCCGCTGGTCCGGGTTCTGCGCGACATGGAGAAGTCGGGTCTGAAGCTCGACACGAGTCGCCTGCGCGAGATCTCAGACCGGGTCAAAGACGAGGCCTACCAGCTCGAGCGCGAGATCTTCGACCTGTGCGGGACCGAGTTCATGCTCGGCTCGCCGCGCCAGCTCGAAGAGGTCCTGTTCGGACGGCTCGGCCTGTCGCGCAAGCGCCGCGGCAAGACCGGCTACTCGACCGACGCCCGCGTGCTCCAGGCGATCCGCTCAGAGCACGAGGTGATCCCCAAGATTGAGCGCTGGCGCGAGCTGACCAAGCTGGCCCAGACCTACCTGGACGCGCTGCCCCAGCTGCTGGGCTCCGACGGCCGGCTGCACACCACGTTCAACCAGACCGCCGCCACCACCGGTCGCCTGTCCTCGAACAACCCCAACCTCCAGAACATCCCGATCCGTACCGAGCTCGGCCGTGAGATCCGTTCCTGCTTCGTGTCCGAGCCCGGCAACCTGCTGGTCTCAGCGGACTACTCGCAGGTCGAGCTGCGGCTGCTGGCCCACATCGCCGGCGAGGACGTGCTCAAGGAGATCTTCCGCAAGGGCGAGGATGTCCACACCGCCACCGCCGTCCGCGTGTTCGGCGTCACCCCGGACCAGATCGACCCCGGAATGCGCTCGAAATCCAAGATGATCAACTACGGGATCGTCTATGGCCTATCGGCGTGGGGGATGGCCGACCGGCTCGACATCCCCCAGGAGGAGGCCGAGGAGTTCATCCAGCGCTATCTGGCTGGGTTCCCGGCGGTGGCGAGGTTCATCGAGGACACGATCACCCAGGGCACCGAGCACGGGTACGTGTCGACGCTGTTCGGCCGACGCCGCCAGGTACCCGAGCTGCGGGCGCGTCGATGGGAGCTGCGGCGACAGGGCGAGCGGTTCGCGGTGAACATGGTGATCCAGGGCACGGCGGCGGACATCATCAAGGTGGCAATGGTCCGCTGCGAGCAAGCGCTCGAGCAGGCCGGGCTGAAGTCGCGGATGATCCTGCAGATCCACGACGAGCTTCTGTTCGAAGGTCCCGAGCACGAGGCCGAACAGGTCAAGCAGATCGCGATCGAGCAGATGAGCGGGGCGTTCGAGATGGACCCGCCGCTGGCCGTCGAGGCCGGCATCGGCACCGACTGGCTGAACGCGAAGTAGCCTCGGTCAGGGTCTAGCGGGCCCCGCTAAGCGGGCGTCAGCGCCCGCGCGGGAGCGCCCCCGCCGACGAAGTCCGGATGCGCGATCTTCAGGTAGTGGCCGAACGCCCAGTCGGTGAAGCGCTTAGCGCCAATCGCCTGCAGCGACGGGGTGAGTACGCGCGGCGCGACTCGCGGGACCAGGCGCTGGAGCCGCAGCATCCATCGGAACGGTGCCGCGTGGCTGGCCGAGAACGCGTGGTAGCGGGTCAGCGCCTGCTGTTTGGTCTGCGTTCCCTCGATCACCGCGCGCAGCTCGCGCCCGCACGCGATCCCGAAGTACAGCGCGGTGCGGATCCCCTCCGCGGTCAGCGGCAGGCAGTGACCGGCGGAATCGCCGACGAAGAACACGCCGTCCTCGGTGCCGTCGCGCAGTGCGTGCGGGATCCAGTTGCCCTGATAGCGCACGGTCTCGGCTTGCAGGTCGCTGGCCAGGCGCGCGGTCGGCTCGCGCACGTGAAACCGGGGATCGAACGAGCCGACGCCGATCCTGATCTCGGTCTCGGCGGGAAAGCTCCACCCATACCCGGCCGGCACGTAGGAACGGTCGATCCACACCTCCATGTCGGTGCCCGAGCCAAGCGGGTGGACCTCGAGGCCCCGGGACAGAAGCGCATCGGGAGGCTGCACGTTGTCGCCGACGCCGAGCACCCGTCGCCACCCGAGTCCGTCGACGATCAACTTCGCGCGGACGTCGCCGCGGTCGGTGTGGACCACGTCGCCGGTCCGCCCGTCGACCTTCGCGGTCTCGAACTCAAACGACCCCTGCGCGGCCAGCAGACCACACAGCGTCCGGTAGTCGAACGTCGAGAACGTCCACGGCAGGTCGTAGCGGACGGTGGCGTGCGGGGTGTGGACCACGAGCTCGCCGAACGTCTGCTGCAGCGACTCGGTGAGCTCGAGCGCGTGCAGCCAGTCGGTTGGGATCCCGCATGCGGAGGTCTGACGCTCGCCGATCTCGTAGCGGTCGATCACGAGCACGTCGGCACCGCTGCCGGCGAGCTCCCGGGCCACCGCCAGGCCCGCGAAGCTGGCTCCGCAGATCAGTACGTCGCAGTCCTGCCGCAGCGGAGTGCGCTCCTCGCCGCGCTTGGTCGCTCGCTGGGGCATAGGGTGCGTCCGAGAATACCGACGGTCCGTCGTTGACGGCCCCTTTAGGAAATCGTGATGTGGAGCCGCTCCACACGCCCTGTGCGGCTATCCTCCGAAGACGCATGTCCACAACTACACCTTTGCTGCCGGCCACCGAACAGCCTAACGCCCGAGTCGTCGAGGGCTCGGACGGGCTCCTGCTGGAGATCGATGGCCAGATAGTCCCCAATTACGACGCCACCCTGCATCCGTTCCAGGAGGGGGATGTCGTCACCGGCCACGTCGTCCGCATCGACAACGACGAGGTGCTGGTCGACATCGGCTACAAGTCCGAAGGCGTCATCCCGTCCAGCGAGCTGTCGATCCGCAAGTCGGTCGACCCCTCTGACGAGGTCTCGCTCGGCGAGGAAGTAGACGCGCTCGTCCTCACCAAGGAGGACCAGGACGGACGGCTGATCCTGTCCAAGAAGCGCGCCCGATTTGAGAAGGCCTGGCGAAAGATCGAGGCCGCCGCGGAGTCCGGCGAGCCCGTCGCAGGCTCCGTGATCGAGGTCGTCAAGGGCGGTCTGATCATCGACCTGGGCGTCCGCGGGTTCCTGCCCGCCTCGCTGGTCGACATCCGCCGGGTCCCGAACCTCGACGAGTACATGGGCCAGCCGATCGAGTGCAAGGTGATCGAGCTCAACAGGTCCCGTAACAACGTCGTGCTGTCCCGCCGCGCGGTGCTCGAGGAGCAGCGAAAGGAGGACCGCGAGCGGATCCTCGACCGGCTGCAGCCCGGCCAGGTCGTCGAGGGCACGATCTCGAACATCGTCGACTTCGGCGCGTTCGTCGACCTCGATGGGATCGACGGTCTGATCCACATCTCCGAGCTGTCCTGGTCGCACGTCAACCACCCGAGCGAGATCCTCTCGATCGGCGACACCGTCAGCGTCAAGGTGCTCGACATCGACCGCGACCGCCAGCGGATCTCGCTGGGTCTCAAGCAGACCCAGGAGGACCCCTGGCAGCGGGTTGTCGACACCTACAACATCGGCGACGAGCTCGAGGGGACGGTCACCAAGGTCGTCACGTTCGGCGCGTTCGTCGAGATCCTCGACGGCGTCGAGGGGCTCGTGCACATCTCAGAGCTCGCCCAGCATCACGTCGAGAACCCCCGCGAGATCATCCAGCCTGGGGACCCGGTGCGAGTCAAGATCCTCGAGATCGACTCCGAGCGCCGCCGCCTGTCGCTGTCGATCAAGCGCGTAGAGGGCCAGGTGCTCCCGGTTCGGCCGATCGTGCCGCCTTCGGGCGCGGACGCGGCGGGCGACCTCGACGACATGCCCGAGCTCGGGCTGTCCGAGGATGTGTTCGCCGGCGTCGACGACGTTGCCCCGGCGGGTTCCACGCCGGAGGCGAGCGCCCCCGAGGCGCCTGCCTTCGAAGCGGACGCCCCGGAGGCGACCGCGTTTGAGGCGGAGGCTCCCGAGCCGAGTGCTCCGGAGGCGACCCCGTTTGAGGCGGAGGCTCCCGAGCCGAGTGCTCCGGAGGCGACCGCGTTTGAGGCGGACGCTCCGGAGACGACCGCTTTCGAGGCGGACGCTCCGGTGGTGGAATCCGAGGCCGCTCCGGCGGTCGAGGCGCAGCCCGCGCCTGCGGAGCCCGAGGCCGCCGAACAGCAGGCACCTGCCGAGTCAGAGCCCGAGCCTGGGCCCGAAGCCGAATCTGAGGCGACGCCGGACGCCTGAACGACATTCGGCGTGATCGCCTTCATTGGGCTGACGGGAGGCATCGGCGCCGGCAAGTCGACGGCGCTCGATGCGCTCGAGCGGCTCGGCGCGGCGGTGATTTCGACAGACCGCGTCGTCCACGAGCTCTACGAGGACGAACACGTGAAGGCCGCGGTCGGCGACAGGTTCGGCGACGCGGTGCTCTCGGACGGCGTGGTCGACCGGGCCGCGCTCGCGCGTAGCGCGTTTGCCACCGATGAGGATCGGCGGTGGCTCGAAGGGCTCCTGTGGCCGCGCGTGCGCGAACGGGTGAGCGACTGGCGCCAGGGTCTGGAGCTGCGATCGCCGACCCCGCGCGCAGCGATCGTGGAGGTCCCGTTGTTGTTCGAAGCGGGCATGGAGCACGCCTATGACGCCACGATCGCGGTGATCGCCGACGAACAGATACGTGCCGCCCGAGCCGGCTCGCGCGGCCATCAAGCGCTCGCCGAGCGGTCCGCGCGCCAGCTGTCGCAGAAGGAAAAGGCACAACGTGCGACATATGTAGTTGTTAACGATGGGACGGTTGACGCTCTGGAGTCGAAGTTGTCGGCCGTTCTTGAGAAGCTGAACAGCTGAGCGTGAGGAGTGCTGAGCAGTGAGGACGGACCAGTAGCCGTGGCGCAACCTGTTGTTACGCGGAGCGCTACATCGCGTGAGATCCGCAGAGCCAAGGCACGCCGTAAAACGGTGGCCCGGCGGCGGCTGACGCTAGCGGCGGCCGCGCTGGTGCTGCTCACGGTCGCGGTGGTGCTGGCACTGCCTCTGTTCCGTAAGGCGGTCACAGAACTGACACTGCCGCTCAAGCACGCCGACATCATCCGTCAGCAGGCCGCCGAGAAGCACCTCCAGCCGGCCCTGATTGCGGCGGTGATCTACGCCGAGACCAAATTCGACGCGCGCACCTCGCCGGCCGGCGCCCAGGGCCTGATGCAGATCATGCCCGAGACCGCCCGGTTCCTGGCCAAGCGCTCCGGAGCCAAGACGTTCCAGGTCTCCGACCTGTCGACGCCGCAGGTCAACATCGCATACGGGAGCTATCTGCTCCGATATCTGCTCGACCATTACCACGGCAACGTCGTGTTCGCGCTGGCTGCTTACAACGGCGGGGAGACGAACGCCGACCGCTGGGTCGCGCAGGCCGATAAATCGGGACACAAGCTCACGATCGCCCGGATCCCGTTCCCGGAGACGCGCGCGTACGTGAAGAAGGTGCTCGGCGCCGAGCACGACTACCGCACCAAGTACGCGAGCCAGCTGGGATATCAGTAGACACGCCGGGGGCGCGCGGCGTGCTCGGCCACCGCGATCACCTCGGCGACGGCCGCCGCCTCGTGCTCCCGCAACGTGGCCGTCGTGACGCGAATCCCCGGTGGCGCCCGGAGCCGGAACCGCTCGCCGGACATCACCAGCCATCCCGCGTCCAGCAGCCCGCGCACAACCGGGGCCTCCTCGGTGACCGGGATCCACACGTTCAGCCCCGATGCGCCCAGGGCGGCGACGCCGCGCTCCTGCAGTGCCCCGATCAGCGCTCCGCGGCGGGCTGCATAGGCGGCACGGGCGTCTGCCGAGATCCGCTCGAACGCGGGGTCGCCGAGCAGCTCGGCGGTCGTCGCCTGGAGGATGTGGCTGACCCATCGCGGTCCCAGCGCCTGCCGGCCCTCGACTCGCGCGATCGTGGTCTCATCGCCGGCCACGAGCGCGACGCGCAGGTCGGGGTTGAGGATCTTCGACATCGCCCGGATCACCGCCCAGCGCGGCCATGACGCGCCAATCATGCTGGCGTACGGGGCGCCCGCGACCGACGCTGGCATGGTCGTCTTCGACCAGCAGCAGGTCGGGCCGGCGACCCAGCAGCGTGGCGAGCTCGGCCGCGCGCTCGGCGTCCACGGCGGCGCCCAGCGGGTTCTGGGCTCGAGGGACTGTCACGACAGCCTCGACCCCGCGGGAGAGTGCGGTCTCCAGGGCGTCCGGAATCAGGCCGCGTTCGTCGATCGCGACCGGTACCGCAACCAACCCCAGCGCGAGCAGGATGTCCCGGGTCGGGGGATAGCACGGGTCCTCGACGATCACGCGGTCGCCCGGTCTCAGGTGCGCCTGGAGCACCCGCTCGATCCCGTCCAGCGCCCCGGACACGACCGTGATCGCGTCGGTGGCGATTCCGTCCGCGGCGAACGCGGCGCTCGCGACCTCGAGCAGGCGGGGGTCGACCGCGTCGGTTTCGGTCGCCCGCAACCTGGACTCGAAATCGATCCGCGCGATCGCGGGGCCGATCGGCGGCAGCAGAGCCGGGTCGGCGAGTCCGGCGGCGAGGTCCCGGCGCTGGGGCTGGCCGGGTGGCGAATGCCACGGGTGGCTCTCGCGGCGCGCGGTGGCCGGAGTCCGCAGCGCGGGACGAGGGGCCACCCGGGTTCCGCGACGCCCGTCGGCGGTGGCGAGGCCGCGCTGGCGCAGGATCCGGTAGGCGGCGTTGACGGTCGCCGGGCTCTTGCCGAGGCGCCCGGCGAGCGCCCGGACGGTGGGCAGCGAATCGCCGGCGTCGAGCGAGCCGTCGCGGATCGCGGCCTCGGCGCTGGCAGCGATCTCGCGGGCGGTGGCGCCCGTGATCTGTGGCTGATATTGTTCTGCCTCAGCCATGCCAACGTACTATAACAAAACCGAACGAAGCAAGCTGCGCCGCCGAGCCGGGCGCGGCAGCTACCGGCGCACGACGATCCACGAGATCCTGGACGAGGGCATGATCGCCCACGTCGGCGTCACCTCCGACGATGGCCAGCCGTTCGTGATCCCGGTGCTGTACGCCCGCGACGGCGAACGGGTCTACCTGCACGGGTCGCCGCTCAGCAGGCTGCTGAGCCGGCTGGGCGAGGGCGGTGCCGATGTGCCTGACGGTGACACTGCTCGACGGGCTGGTGCTGGCCCGATCGGCGTTCCATCACTCGATGAACTACCGCTCGGTCGTGCTCCTCGGCCAGGCGCGGGAGATAACCGACCCAGAGCACAAGGACCGGGCCCTGCGCCAGATCGTCGAGCACATCGTGCCGGGACGCTCCGACGAGGCTCGCGGCCCCAGCCCCAAGGAGCTCAAGGCCACCGAGGTGATCGAGCTCACGATCCACGAGGCCTCGGCCAAGATCCGCACCGGGCCGCCCGGCGACGCCGCCGCGGACATGCAGCTGCCGGTGTGGGCGGGGGAGATCCCGCTGGCGATGACCGTGGGGGAGCCGGTGACCGACGAGAAGTGCTCGCTGCCGGTCCCCGAGTACGTATCGGGCTACTCGCGCGAGACGGTGGTGGGCGACGGATCGATGGTCAGCCGCAACGGCGCGCACGCGGCTCGCAACGGCGCCTAGCACCCCGGCAGCGTCCGACGCAGACGCTACGCTGATAGGTCCGTCGTTATGCCGCAGTTCGAGCTCGAAGCCGCCTACCGTCCCACCGCCGATCAGCCTCAGGCGATCGCGTCGCTGGCCGAGGGGATCAACGCCGGCGAGCCGTGCGAGACGCTGCTCGGAGCTACCGGAACCGGCAAGACGCTGACGATGGCGGCGACGATCGAGGCCGTGCAGAAGCCGGCGCTCGTGATCGCGCATAACAAGACGCTCGCCGCCCAGCTCTGCAACGAGTTCCGCACGTACTTCCCGCGCAACTCGGTCGAGTACTTCGTCTCCTACTACGACTACTACCAGCCCGAGGCCTACGTCCCGAGCAAGGACCTGTACATCGAGAAGGACTCGGCGATCAACCAGGAGATCGACCGGTTGCGCCACTCGGCGACCGCGGCGCTGTTCGCCCGCCGCGACGTGGTGATCGTGGCCAGCGTGTCGTGCATCTTCGGCCTGGGATCGCCTGAGGTCTACGACGAGAACCTGCAGACGCTGCGGCTGGGGGAGTACATCGACCGTGACGCGTTGCTGCGAAAGCTGGTCTCGATCCAGTACACGCGTAACGACACCGCGCTGGGCCGGGGGACGTTCCGGGTCCGCGGCGAGACGCTGGAGATCTTCCCGGCCTACGCCGAGACCGCGTTCCGGATCGTGCTGTTCGGCGACGAGGTCGAGCACCTGCAGCACTTCGACCCGCGTCACCGGCGAGATCCTCGAGGACAACCTCGAGCACGTCGGGATCTGGCCGGCCTCGCACTACAACGTGCGCGAAGGGATGATCGAGGACGCCGTCGCGGAGATCGGGCGCGAGCTCAACGAGCGCTGCGCCGAGCTCGACGCCCAGGGCAAGCTGCTCGAGTCCCACCGGCTGCGCCAGCGCACCCAGTACGACATGGAGATGTTGCGCGAGCTCGGGTTCTGCTCCGGGATCGAGAACTACTCGCGGATCCTCGACGGCCGCAACGCCGGGGACCGGCCCTACTGCCTGCTCGACTACTTCCCCGACGATTTCGTGTGCTTCATCGACGAGTCCCACCAGACGGTGCCGCAGATCGGCGGGATGTACGAGGGCGACCGGTCACGTAAGCAGACGCTCGTCGACTACGGGTTCCGGCTTCCCAGCGCGCTCGATAACCGGCCCCAGACCTTCCAGGAGTTCCTGTCGATCACCCCCCAGATGGTGTTCGTGTCGGCGACGCCGGGCGACTACGAGCGCCGGCACTCCCCGCGGATCGTCGAGCAGATCGTCCGCCCGACCGGGATCGTCGATCCCGACGTCGAGGTCCGCGAGACCCGCAACCAGATCGACGATCTGATGAACGAGATCCGCGGCCGGGTCGATCGCGACGAGCGGACGCTGGTGACCACGCTGACCAAGAAGATGGCCGAGGACCTGACCGACTACCTGCTCGAGATGGGCTTCCGGGTGCGATACCTGCACTCCGAGATCGACACGCTCGAGCGGATCCAGATCATCCGCGAGCTGCGCCTGGGCGAGTTCGACATCCTCGTCGGGGTCAACCTGCTGCGCGAGGGCCTCGACCTTCCCGAAGTCTCGCTGGTGGCGATCCTCGACGCCGACAAGGAGGGCTTCCTCCGCGGCGAGACGTCGCTGATCCAGACGATCGGCCGAGCCGCGCGCAACATCGAGGGCAAGGTCCTGATGTACGCCGACAAGGAGACCGCGGCGATGCGGGCCGCGCTCGACGAGACCGACCGCCGACGCGCGATCCAGCGGGCCTACAACGAGGAGCACGGGATCACCCCGGAGACGATCGTCAAGGGCATCTCGGACATCGCCGAGTTCCTCCAGAGCGAGTCCAAGGTGCCGCGCTCGCGCCGGCGCCGCCGTCAGGTCGACGCGATGCCGCCGGCGGAGATCGAGAAGACGATCGTCGAGCTGGAGGAGGAGATGCTGGCTGCGGCGGAGGAGTTGCGGTTCGAGTACGCGGCCAAGCTGCGCGACGAGATCCGCGATCTCAAGCGTCAGCTCGACGTCGCCGTGGCCGAGGGCGGGCTGGCTCCGAGCTGAGGGCGGTCGCGGCCCGGATCGCGGGACGCCGGCCGGGCATGCAGGCGATGACAAATCCACCCTGATCTGGGAGGCACGTCAAGGCATGCACGAATGTCATGCGTGACGTGACGCGGCCCGCCCGGACGGTCGGATTTGTCACGTTATGCAGGGCTGATTGATTCCCCGGTTCGGTACGCTGGCCCGGCGGATCTCACCCCATCCCCCCGACGCGGAGGTAGCGCAGGTGGCGCTTGACCGAGACAGCATCCAGAAGCAGGACTTTCCCGTCGGGGACGGGGGGTATGACCGCGAGGCGGTCGATGCTCACCTGAGCCAGCTCGCCAATCAGGTCGAGGAGCTCCAGCAGGCCTCGGGCGAGCGCAGCCAGTCGCTGGCCGACACCGCCAGCGACCGGATCCGCGCGATCGTCGAGGGGGCCGAGACCAGCGCGGCGGAGATCCAGCGCCACGCGGTTGAGGACGCCGACCGGATCCGCGCCGACGCCGGCAACGACGCGGCCGCGATCCGCCAGCAGGCCAAGGAGCAGGCCCACGCCGACGTCGGCAAGGTCAACGACTCGACCGCCGCGATGATCTCCCGGCTGGAGGCGATG
>CAVPMQ010000007.1:0-706761 GCA_963706565.1 uncultured Solirubrobacterales bacterium
CGGCGACCGTGTCGAAGTGCTGTGTGGTCGTGAGCAGGCTGCTCCCGTTCTCTCCTCCCGGCATGGTGACATCGAGGTGATTTGTGTTGAGCGCTGCCGCGAGCGCGTCGGTGAAGGCGGCAGTGAAGCAGCCATGCTGGGAGGGGTATTCGGGATGGCCCGGCACCCCAAGCAGCGACTGCCAGGACGGGTCAGCTGTGGTGTCTGGATTGCCGTCGTTGTCGGCGTTCCGGATGGCCGTGATCGGCCGCCAGAGCTGGTAGAAGAACTTCGAGTCGAAGCACGCGATCCCCGCGTCGGTCGTGACGATCTCTCCCATCGCAAGTAGATGCGCGGCGTCGACGAGGTCCAGATTGTGCTGCGCAATGACGTTCTGCATCGTCTGGTTGTACTGGTTGATGTTGTTCCCGACCCAGAAGTAGGCGATCGCGGTCTGCTCGGGCGTTCGGACGCTGCTGTTGAGGGCGCCGTACGCCTTCGTCTCGTTCAGGTCCTTCGCGTATTGCTTGCTTGTCAGCGCCGGCGGGGGTCCGACCCGGAACTGCGACGCTTGCTCGAGAAGGAACGGGCGCATCGTCGCGAGCCAGGGAGTCTGGACTGCTTGACCGGGCTGCAACTGCCACTGTCCGGGCAGGATCGGCCCGATCCCTCCGTAGCTGGGCGTCGCCGCGTTAAGCCCGTCGCCGGCGCGGAAGGCGATCAGGTCGTGTGCCGCTGCCTCGCCGAGTGCGACGCCGTCGGCGACGTCTCCGCTCAGCGTTGAGATGTATGTGCTGTACTCGGCATCGACCGTCGGCTGCTGGTCGGGCAGGTAGTAGTCGAGGGTCGTGCGGGCCGCCGCCGCCACTGCGGCTTGCACCGAGGCGCCCGGGACGACGGCGAACGCAAAGTCGTGATAGGGCTCGTAGCGCCCTTGAGCTTTGTCACCGCGTCGTATACCGCCGCCTGCACGTACGACATGTAGACCATGCCGTCGGTCTGGACCTTCGTCGGGGTTGAGGCGCGTACCGCTTTGACCGCGTTCGCGTTCCAGATCAGCACCGCGTCAGCGGGCTTGCCGGCTGGCCCTTGTGGCTTCGCCGAGGCCGCCGACAGGAGGACCGAAGCGAGTGCCACGAGGGTGCCCACCAAGACGAACAGCGACTTGACTTGAACTCTCCTCTTCCTCATTTCTCCTCTTTCCTTTGTGTTTTTACGCGGGGTCGTTTGTTCTGCTAATTGGCGGGCATCGGCGCGGAACGAATCGAACCGAGCCTGGCCGAGAATCGTCGTGGCGGAGTGATTGGCGCTGTGGCCAGGACGTCCCCGGCATATACCGCGCTACCGAGGACGCCGACGAGAAGCGCCTAAATGCATTTCGAATTCATCTCTTCTCCTTCGATAGGGTCGGTGTTGGCCTGGTCAGGCCGCGCGGTCAGGCCAGGCGATGGGTTCGTTCTGCGCGCGTTGAGGACCAGGAAGCAGCCGCGGCTACATCAACCGCCACGAGGGCGCCGAGTACGACCGCGCCGATTCCGGCCGCCTCTGCCGAGCTTGGCTTGTGGTGTCCGGTCGCTGTGGCCGGGCGGTCATGATCTGAATTCCGCTTCGGAGGCGTGCGTCGTGGGCGGGTCGATGTCGGTCAGCTGGTTAGGGCGGTGGCGCGGCTGGCGCGGCGGGTGCGACGCTGGGAGGCGGCGAGCGCTGCAGCCGAGGCCGATCATCGTGAGAGCGATGCCGCCGGCGGCGCCGATGGCCGCGTCGCCCCAGTCAAAGCCGCTGGTACCCGCGGTCACACCCAGCACGACCGGCGGGGCGTTCGGGGGCCGTAGCCACCGTTGTCGATGACTTCGGAGTGCGGGCTAGTGCTCACGATTGCGGTGTCACGTACGGCGTCCCGTGCTGCGAGTTGGTGCGCGACTCGGCCGCTGGCGGCCAGGACGAAGGGAGTTGCGGCGTTCGTGGTGTCCTTTGCGGCTGTCTGCGTGCTGGCGGTAGCTGCTGGGACCTCGGAGCCGTTGGCGTTGAGATCGACCTGCCTTGCCGAGGCTGACGCGCGCTCGCGAGCGCGAGCGCCAGCACGACGCCGATGGTGATGCGGTGGGTGGTGGTCATGCGTGCTGCCTCCTCGGATTGTCGGTCGCGGTCTGCGATCCGATGTCGAGGAACCATCAGCTCCGCTGGTCGAGAAGCGGTCGATGGTCGGTCAACGGTTGGTAAACGACCCGGTGAGAGCAGGCTTTGACGGGTTAGGGACCGGTGGTAGCGTTGACGGCGGGGCATAGACGTGATCGAGTTTCGAGTCCTGGGGTCGCTTGAGGTGGTCGAAGGAGATCGACCGGTAGCACTCGGCGGGCCCCAGCAGCGGGCGTTGTTGGCGGTGCTGCTCGTGCATCGCGGCGAGTCGGTCTCCTCCGATCGTCTGGTCGATGCGCTGTGGGGGGAGCAGGCGCCCGCGAGCGCGGTCAAGATCGTTCAGGGGTACGTTTCGAACCTGCGCAGGGTGCTCGGTGACGGGCTGCTGGTCACCGCGGGCGCGGATATCTCCTGCAGGCCGAGCCTGGCCAGCACGGACCTGGACCGCTTTGAGTCGCTTGTCGCGGAAGGTCGACGGGCGTTGCAGGAGCGGTGATGCGCGAACTGCGGCCGCGCGGCTGCGGGACGCACTGGGGCTGTGGCGCGGCCCGCCGCTGGCGGATCTTGCGTACGAGTCGTTCGCGCAAGCGGAGATCGCACGGTTGGAGGAGTCCCGGTTCGCTGCGCTCGCGGACCGGATCGACGCGGAGCTGGCGTTCGGCGAGCACGCACGGCTGGTGGGGGAGCTCGAGGCGCTCGTCCGCGAGCATCCGTTGCGTGAGCGACTGGTCGGCCAGCTGATGCTGGCGCTTTACCGATCGGGTCGCCAGGCCGACGCGCTCGAGACCTACCGCCGAGCGCGCGCGAGCTGGCTCAGGACGAGCTCGGCCTCGAACCCGGCCCCGCACTCCGAGAGCTCGAGCAGTCGATCCTGCGCCACGACCAGTCGCTCGCGTTCACGCGCACGGCGCCGCCTGACGAACGGTTGAGCCGTTCAGCGCTGGCCGTGCCGTTGCTGGCGCAGATTCCGCCACGGGGACCGAGCGTGATCGGACGTGAGCGGGAACTCGAAGAGCTGGGCGCCTACTCGCTGATGCAAGCGTTCCGCTGTTGACGGTGACCGGCACGGGCGGAACCGGGAAGACAACTCTCGCTGTGGAAGCAGCGCGGCGCGTCGCCGCGGGTTTCGCGGATGGCGTCCCAGTCGCGTGGCTCGCATCGATCACCGAGGAATGCCAATTCGTGCCCGAGCTGGCGCGAGTGCTCGGGATTGAGCTCTCCGCGCATGAGTCCGGACTTCAGACCATCGCGCGCGCCCTGCGCGGGCAGCAACGACTGCTCGTGCTTGACAACTTTGAACACGTGCTCGCCGCCGCTCCGGCGGTCGCCGAGCTGCTCGCCTGGTGTCCGCATCTGAAGGTGCTGGTCACCAGCCGCGCGCCGCTGCGCGTGTCTCTCGAACGAGTCTTCCACGTCAGAGGTCTCGCCGTTCCTGGATCCGATGACGAACGCTCTGTCGACGCCCTGCGACAGTGTCCTGCCAGCGCGTTGTTCATCGAGCGCGCAAGCGCCGTCGACCCGACATTTGAGCTCACGGATGAGTACGCGTCATCTATCGCCGACATCTGCCGGTATTTCGGTGGACTGCCGCTCGCGATCGAACTCGCAGCTGGCCGGACGCGGGTCCTTGCACCAGATGTGCTGCTATCGGACTTGAAGCGCAGCTTGCTCGACCTCTCTGACGGCATGCGCGACGCACCGGAGCGACACCACACGCTACGCAGCACGATCGAATGGAGTCAGAACCTCCTGTCGACGATCGAGCGAACGGTCTTCGCACGCCTCGCCGTCTTTCGCGGGAGCTTCGCCCTTGACGGAGCCGTCGCTGTCTGCGGGCTGAGGCTGTCTGAGGTCGCAGTAGTCGATGCAATCACCGGATTGCTGGACAGCAGCCTGCTCGCCCGCGCGCGGACCGAGGGTAGTGAGGATCGCTTCGGAATGATGGAGACGATCCGCGCTTACGCGCAGGATCAGCTTGACGCCGCTGAGGATGCGGACCAGCTCCGGCGCTGTCATGCCGAGTACTACGCCCGCCTGGCCGAACAGGCTGAGGTTGAGCTGCGTGGTGCCGGCCAGCTTGCCTGGCTCGCGCGGCTGGACGCGGACCTCGCGAATCTCAGGGCCGTGCTCGACTGGTCGCTCGCAAGCGCAGATTGTGGACCAGGACTGCGAATCGCGGGAGCGCTCACGACCTATTGGCAAATTCGCGAACAGGTCCCCGAGATCCTCGGCTGGATCGTGCACGCGCTTTCGCGATCATGCGACAGTCCGGCGCTGCGGGCGAAGGTGATGCTGACCGGCGGCATGCTCGCGGGGCAGTTCAAGAAGGCATCCGATGCCAGGTCGTTTGTGGACTCGTGTCTGGTGCTGGCTGAAGGGCTTGACGATCGGACGTTACTTGCCCGCTGCCTAGCTCAACTCGCCTGGGCCGAAACGTCTCTCGGCCACTACAAGCGGGCCCGCGTGGCTTACGACCGCGCGCACTCGATCGCGGTGACGAGCGGAAGCCAGTTATTACTCGCCGACGTGCTGAGAATGGCCGCCAGCACCGGCATCTGTGGCGAGGAGGAGGTCGAGGGTGTGCAGAGCGATGCCTTGCCCTGTTACGGTCGCTCGGCGATCGCATCTCGGAGATCGACCTCCTAAACAACAGCGGCTATTGGGCCTTTCTTCACGGCAATTTCGACCGTGCCCGAAGCCTCTTGGAGGAGGCACTCGCGTTATCGCAGAGCGTGTGGAGCGCTTCGAATCAGGCGACGATCAAGGGCAATCTCGCGCTACTGGATCTGTTTGAAGGCAACCTTGCAAGCGCCAGGAATCGTTCCTAGACGCCCTCGAATGTTCCCGCAACGTAGGGGACACCTCGCAGATGCGCGAGTCATCGTTGGGATCGCCGCCGTCTGTGCAGAAACCGGGCAACAGGAGATGGCGCTGCGCCTCGCAACTGCCGCGACCAGCGATCCGTCAGGGGAATCAAGCGAGGCTGAGCCCTTGATCCGCAAGCGCACCTTGACCAGCTTCGGACCCTACTCGATGCTCAGCAATGGAATGCTGCCGAAACAGCAGGACATGCAATGGGACTAGACGGGGCGGCCGACGCAATCATCGAGCACATGCTCCTTCTCGAGAGAGGCCAGCCAGCCAACGCGCAGTGGACGGCGCGGCACCCGGTGCATCGGTGGCTGAACGTGCAAAGTCGCGAGTCGTGGCCGAACCCAGTGTGGCCAGTAAGCCACGGGATTCGAAGGCGCGGTCCGTGCCACCTTCTGCAGGACCAGGGCCACGTCGCTGCACCGCAATTCTCGAGCGTCACCTCCGATCTGCCTTGGGACACCCGACGAATCGCGAGAGCAGGGCTGCCACGTGTGCCCGCAGACTGTCGATGTCGGGACACATCGCGGCCCCGCTGTCAAGTGCTACGGGGATCGTGCGCAGCGAGCCGAGGAGCTGGCGCCTTGCTCCTGGGACGGATCCTCGACGACAATACGCGCGTGGAAGGCGATGCGTTGGAGATAAACCGCGCGTGGTGGGACGGGGCAGCTGCGATCCACGGCGACGATCCGATCTACGACATCGATGCTTTGATTGCCGGCGCCGACTGGCTGGGCGAAGAGGAACAGACGGCGCTCACCGCGTCGGTCGGCAGTGTGGACGGGTTGGACGTGATCCATGTGCAATGCCACATCGGCTTCGACACGATCTCGCTGGCGCGTCGGGGCGCGCGGGTAACCGGCCTCGACTTCTCCCCGGCCGCCCTCGCGAAGGCACAGGATCTGGCGAGACGCTCAGGCGTCGAAGCCACGTGGGTGCAAGCCGACGCTGCCCGCATTCCCGCCGAGCTCCACGGGCGCTTCGATCTGGCGTACGCGACGATCGGCGCGATCAGCTGGATCGAAGACCTCCCTGCCTGGATGCACGCCGTCGCGGCGACCCTGCGGCCCGGTGGGCGCCTTGTGCTCGTTGAGGTCCATCCGCTTCTCACGATGGTCGCCGAGCGGGAGCCGTTCTCACTCGACTTCCCCTACTCGTTCGACGGACCGCACCGCTTCAACGAGCCAGGCACATATGCCGACCCCAGTGCCGAACTTCCCTCGAGCGAGACCGTCAACTTCGCCCACAGTCTCGGCGAGACCATCACCGCGGCGATCGAAGCTGGCTTGCGGATCGACTCCCTCACCGAACACGTGGAGACGAGCAAATCACCTCGTCCGCCAATCGTTCCGCGCGAAGCCGACGGCCGCTACCGGCTCCGCCTCGACGGACAGCCCCTCCCGATCCTCTTCACGCTGCTGGCGACCAAGCTCGACAGCTGATCCGGCAACAGGTTCGTCATCACCGTGCGCGGACACCCGGCGACGGGAAAGCAGGAGCCCGCCGCGGCCCAAACTCACCTCTGCTCTTCGCCAAACTCGCGTCGCGTGCTGCGACTTGGCCGCAGGTGACACGCCATCGCCCTCGTATTCAGTGGATTCCGAGACTGTCGGCGCGGGCGGACAGATGGGCGTCCGAAACCGAATGCAGGTCTTCGCCCACCGTCGCGAGTCGAATCGAGCGTGGGTGCGCCACGCCTGAACCGCTCATCCCGGTGCGCCTTCCGCTGCGCGCGTTGAGGAGCAGTCTGGGCGACACCGGCCTGTGGGCGCCATTGCGGAAGCCTGGTGCGTGGGGCTATCACCCGCTGCTCATTGTCCAGGCGGTAGCGGCGCACGTGTGCGGCCCCGCGCGTCGGCTCTGGGAAATCCGACCTGCGAACGCCGTTGTGGACGTGGATGGGATGCTATGTTGAAGCGGCCGAAGGACGAAGGGTTGTGCCGCCAATCGCCGCACGCTCCAGCGCGTCTAGGCGTCCTCCGGCTTACATTTCGCGTGACCTAGAAAGGGAGCACGCTATGACTGATTCATCCCACGAGGTCGCTCACCCGACGGTCGTTCTCGTTCACGGCGCGTTCGCCGACGCTGGTAGTTGGGCTGGTGTCACCGAACGGCTACTCGAGGCCGACGTGCCTGTCTGCGCCATCGTCAACCCCCTGCGCGGCGTCGCCTCAGACGCGGCCTATGTGGCGAGCGCCATCAACCAGATCCCCGGTCCGGTAGCTGGCCGTCGGGCACTCCTACGGCGGGGCGGTAATCACCAACGCCGCTCCCCAGACGGCGAACGTGGTCGGCTTGGTCTACGTCGCCGCCTTCGCCCCCGACGAGGGCGAGACACTCGGCGAGGTCCTGTCCACCTCAAAGGAGAGCATCCTCTACCCGGCGCTGCTGGAGAGCCAGTACCCGACCGGCCAGGGCACAGAGACGGCGGGCGAGGTGATCGTCGACCCCGCCAAGTTCCACGAGGTCTTCACCGCTGATCTGCAGCAGTCCGACTCCGACGTGTTGGCATTCTCCCAGCGCCCCGTCGCGGAGGGCGCGTTCGCGGAGAAGAACGCCCACCCGGGATGGAAGGACCTACCCGCATGGGCGGCAGTGGGGACTAAAGACAAGGCCATCGGCGCTGACATCGTCAGGTCCATGGCCGAACGCGCGGGAGCCACGATCACCGAGATCGACGGCGCCTCACACGTGGTCATGATCTCTCAGCCAGACGCCGTCACCGAGGTCATTCTCGCCGCGTTGAAGGCGACCAGCCCGAGACCGAGCCTCGTTACGCACGCGTGACGCTCCAATAAGCAGGGATCGCCTGAACCAGTCGGCATGATGCCGGTGCGCCAGTGGCGGGTCCCGTTGTGGACCCGCCACATACGCTTTCCATGTGCGCGGCAGAAGTCACACCAGCTGATTCGAGATGGCTGGTCTCACGAACCAGCAGCACTCCCCCGACGCCGTCGAGTGTTCACAACACTTCTGCTTGCGGGACACAACCGGCCACGGCATCACGCTCGTGATACCCGTGCGGAAGTGAAAGCGAGTCTCGGCCCGCGCGGAGACGCGCACCTCCAATTCGCCAGCCGGGGTGCGGGCGTTGGGTCGGCCCGGCGGAAGCCGAGGCCGACCCGGTCGTGCTCCGATCTATCGCTTCATCTGGAGACCGGCGCTGGCGGAGATCGTGCGAGATGGCCGTCCGTGGACCGTGCCGATGATCTCGCTGCTGTCTATGCCCTGCAGATAGATGCTCGTGATGCCGAGGTGCGCGTGTCCGAGTTGCCGCTGGATCACGACGAGCGGGACGCCTTCGTGCGCCATCTCGACCGCGTGAGCGTGTCGTAGTTGGTGTGGCGCGAACCGCCGTCTCACGCCGGCGGCCGCGGCCGCATGATGCAGCTGTTTTCGCGCGGCCGACGCTTCCCAACGTCGTCCAGCGGTCGGTCCGTGGATCACGCACAGCATCGCGCCGATCGGAAGCTCGCGGCGGACCTCGAGCCAGGGGTCGAGCTGGTCCCATGCCCAGCGGTCCATCCCGACCTCTCGGCGCTTGCCGCCCTTGCCACGCCGGACCAGCACAGCGCCGCGGGTGCGGTCGAGGTCGCTCTCTTGGACCGAGAGCGCTTCGCTGATCCGCAGTCCCGCACGCCACAGCAGCACAATCAGCGCCCGGAGTCGGTGGCCGTCGGCGCGGTCACCGACCGCGCTCATCACAGCGACGATCTCTTCGACCGTCGGCGGATCGGCCGGGTATTGCTCGCCCTTGTTTCGGGGTGGACGGCCTCGGTGGTAGCCGGGCATGGTCGCGGGTGAGCGGCGGTGGCCGGCGACGTCTAGCAGCATGGATTCCATGAATCCTCCCTTGGTGGGGCGGTTGACGATGCGCTGCCATTCGAACCGAGCCGCCGCCACCGCAGCGCGGGACTGCCCCGCTACGCTGCGGGCGCTCTTGGTGTCCGCGCGTTGGGGGTCTGAGCTCCTGCGCGGGACGAGTCTCGCGCCGTGTCGGAAGCAGGGAAGCTGCGCGGGCGGTTGATCGACTGTTTCTGGATCCCTGCCGGTCCGCCGAACCGGCGCACCGTATGTGCACCCGCTCGGTCAGCGGCCGGTGGTCTCCGCCTCGATTACCCGCAGTTGCGAGCGCATCACCAGGCCGATGAACGGCGCCAGTGGCCGCCAGTAGCGCATGAATCCCTGGCGGGCGGTCTCATCGGTCGCGAGGGTCCGGCATTCGTAGGTCACGAGTGTCCGGTCGGCGCCGTAGGGGCGCAGCGAGAAGTTGCAGGCGATCTTTCCGAAACCGGGCTCTGCGAATGCTTCGAAGTCGGCGGCGTCGATCTGCGCCCAGACGGTCTCTCCGGCCCAGAAGCGTCCGATAACGCCGAACGCGATCTCGCGGGGTGGGTCCTCGCCGAGAAGCACCCAGTCACCGTGGGTTGGCATGTCGGCGAGTCGCATGGACTCCGGTGGCGGTGGCTCGCGATGCTCACGCCGAGCGATCAGTGAGACGGCCCGCTCACCCAGGCCGCGGGCGGCGAACAGCAGCCGGACGGCGACGGACTCCCGCCAAGCGCGGATGAAGTCGGCGCGGCGAGTCGCGGCGTATACGGTCGCGATGTCACCCGAAACGATCCGGTGCTCGGCGCGGACCGCGTCGTAGCAGGGCATCAAGCGGTCAATCAGCATCGGCTCGCCGGCCGTCGAGTCGCCGGTCGTCGATTGAGCTGCCACTCGGTCGAGGGGGCTTGACCGATCCTCGATCGTCATCCGAACCTCCTTGGTAGCTGGAACCCAACGCTACGACGCGGACAGCTGCTCGCCATCCGCAGTTCCCCGCCGGCCACGGACGGAGAAGCCACGCGTGCGACGTCAGGCAGCTAGCGATCAAGCGGGATTTCGTTGCGCCGCCAGTCGGCCAGCCACCACGAGCCCAGCGTTCCAGCCCGGAGCACGGCCACCGTCTGGTGGCTGGATCGACTCCGGATTCAAGCCGCTGCTGGCGATCAGCCACGAGATCACCGAGTTGGAGTTCCACATCTCGCCGGTGGCCAACTCGTCCCGGCCCCAAACCGGCGTCGGGAGGGAGGGCACCAAGTCAAGCAATCGCCGTGCACACTCTGCGTCATCCGTCAACCGCCGCGGACTATCGACGGCCTCGCCGACATCCGGGATGACACCATCGCGCCAGCGACGCACCTCGTAGCGGAAGATCCGAAAGCGCCCTGCCCAGTGCGCGCCAACCGCGCCACCAGCGGCCACGCCACGCCGCGCTCCGTCACCGCCCGGGACGGGCGCTTGCTCAATCACGAAGCGCCCCTCCGGCACGCGCACCTCAAGCGCGGAGTGGTAGAGATCACACGCCGGCCGATGCTCGAGCCGCGACACCACCGCTTCGAACACGCGACCATTGAGACGCACGGAATGGCCACCCGCCCCCAACGGCAACCAGTACAGATCGACGCCAGCAACGGACTCACCGCGGCCGGTACTCGACTGCTCAATGTCGTTAGTCGTCATCCGAGCAAAGGTTCTCACGACCGGACCGGGTCGATACTCAGCTGCGGACGTTCTCAGGATCTCGCTCGGTCAGAGACTCGCTGTCTGCGCCAAGCGAGGCAGTGAGGCGAAGGTCGCGATAGTTGGTCGTCAGGATGCGGCAACTCGTCGGCGAGCAAGCTCGCTGGTTACCACGGTTGCGTCGCCCTGCCGACGTGCTGCTCGTTAGGTCGCGGTGCCGACGAGTGCTCCGATGCCGTAGGTGACAGCCATCGCGATAGCGCCCCAAGCCGTGACGCGCACAGTCGCGCGCGTTTGGTTGGCGCCGCCCAGGCGTGCGCCGGTCAGTCCGAGCGCCGCCAACGCGATCAGCGTGACGATCACGATCGCCGGCGTGCGGAGCGATCCGCTCGCGACGATCGCCGCCAGTAACGGCAGGATCGCCCCGGACGCGAACGCCAGCGCGGACGATCCGGCGGCTTGCAGTGGTCGAGCACGGCGATCGTCCGCCATCCCGAGCTCGTCCCGGACGTGGGCGGCGAGCGGGTCACGAGCGGTCAGGGCGTCCGCGACTTGGCGGGCAAGCTCTGGGCTCAGGCCGCGGTCCTCGTAGATCTCAGTGAGCTCTCGCAGTTCGCCGCCCGGGTTGCGGGCGAGCTCCCGCTGTTCGAGGACCACATCGGCGTTCTCGGTGTCCCGCTGGGAACTGACCGATACGTACTCCCCCGCGGCCATCGACAGCGCCCCGCCGACCAGGCCCGCTGCACCCGCCGTGATGACGGCGGTGCGTCCGGCGCCTGAGCCCGCGACACCAAGCAGCAGGCTTGAGGTGGACAGGATCCCATCGTTGGCGCCAAGCACGGCCGCGCGCAGCCAGTTCGACCGGTAGCTGAGATGTGTCTCGGTGAGGGGGGCGATCGGTCTCGGCATGACGCGAGCGTAGTTCTCGCCGGCCCGAAGGCGTCGGTTGTCGCGATCCGAGTCACATCACCGCTCTAACCAATTGATCAGCGGTAATCGCGCTCCCAGCGGCCGAGACCTGCTTGCCGGGCAGTGCGGGGCCGTTCTCGACGAACTCGAGATGTTCGTCGTCCCCTCAAAGCGAGATCGGACGACCTCGCCGCCGGGGCTGCCAGTGGTGCTCGGGTTCGAATTCTTGACGGCGGCCTTGCGCTTGGCGCCCGTGCCCGTGGTTTACTCCCGCGAAATCCGAGTTGGGTGGTCGGAATTGTGGTAGGGTGGTAGGCCGCCCGGTAAGCCTCGGCTCTTCTCGCTTTCCGCGCGACGTCTTCGTCAGAGGGGCAGAGAGGCGGTCGGCCATGGCCACCGCAATAGGGCAGCCTCGTGCTGCTGCAACCCCAACGACTGCGCTGGCCGCGCGCGAGGACATTCCCGTGGCCCGAGCGTTGACCGTCGCCTGATTCGGGCGAGAGAGAGGTTCTGCAATGGAAACCAACCCTTCCCCGTATCCGCTGCGACTCACGGGCGAGCTCTCGCCGCAGCTCAGCCGCGGGCTCTGGCTCGTCAAGTGGCTGCTGGCGATCCCCCACTTCATCGTGCTGTTCTTCCTCTGGATCGCGTTCGTTGTTGTCAGCGTGGTCGCGTTCTTCGCGATCCTCTTGACCGGCCGCTACCCGAGAGGGCTGTTCGAGTTCAACGTCGGCGTCTTGCGCTGGTCGTGGCGTGTCGGCTTCTACTCCTACAGCGCGCTTGGCACCGACCGCTATCCACCGTTCACGCTCAAGGACGTGAGCGACTACCCGGCCCGGCTTGAGGTCACCTACCCCGAATCGCTCTCACGCGGGCTCGTGCTCGTGAAGTGGTGGCTGCTCGCGCTGCCGCAATACCTGATCGTCGCGGTGTTCACTGGCGGCGCCTGGGCCACGTGGACGGGGACGGGCAGCCAGTGGATTTGGAGCTCGGGCGGCCTGGTCGGCCTGCTGGTGTTTTTCGCCGGCGTCGTGCTGCTCTTCACGGGCCGTTATCCGAAGTCCCTGTACGATTTCGTGCTCGGGATGAACCGCTGGGTTTTCCGCGTCGCCGCCTACGCCACGCTGATGACCGACTCATATCCGCCATTCCGGCTCGACCCGGGCGGAGACGAGCCGCCGACCGCCAGCGCACTCGACACCGTGCCGCCAATGCCAGCGCCGGCGACCTGACGACCGGTGTTCTGACGGCTGTCGCCGCGATCGAACGGCCGCACGGCACGTCGCTGCGGGGTCCAGTGGTGTGGGGGCTCGTGTTTGGAGGGCTCCAGGCCGCGTCGCCTTTGGCGTTCTGGTGGCTAGACTCGCCGACGGTTTACGCCATGGGTCTGGCGCTGATTGCGTCGGTCTACATCGGCTTTGCGGTCGCCGATGGACGCCCGGCCGTGATCGCAGTTGAGAGCGGTGTCGCTGGGCTCTTCGTCGTCGTCGCCGCGGCCGCGGTGACGGGATCGCCATGGCTACTCGTTCTCGGTCTCGCTGGCCATGGGCTCAAGGATCTTTGGCAGCACCGCCGGCAGTTTGTCGCGAATACGCGCTGGTGGCCTCCGTTCTGCCTGGTAGTCGATTGGACGGCCGCCGCGATCATCGCCGTCGAGATCCTAGCCGGCGTTCACTTTCACCACTAGCGGGTTCAGGACGATCACTCAGATGCCGGATAGCGGATCACCCGGACACTTCGACGTTGCCGTGATCGGAGCCGGGCAGGCTGGCCTTGCGATCGGCTGCCTGTTGGCCCGGCAGGACCCACGGTTCGTGATCGTCGACGGCGCCGACTCGATCGGAGCGGCCTGGCGCGATCGCTGGGACTCCCTGGTCCTGTTCACACCGCGCCGCTACGACAGCCTCCCAGGTCTCGCTTTCCCTGGTGACCCGGACGGCTACCCGACGCGCGACGAGGTCGTCGCATACCTCGAGCAGTACGCGAGCACGTTTGAGCTCCCGGTCCAGCTTGACAGCACAGTTCGCTCACTTACCAAGAATGGCCGGGCGTTTGAGCTCGAGCTCGACGGCCACAGCATCGAGGCCGACCAGGTCGTGATCGCAACCGGGCCGTTTCAGACGCCGCGGGTGCCGAGCTTCGCCAGCCAGCTCGTACCTGAAGTGTTCCAGGCGCACAGCCTTGAGTACCGGCGGCCGAGCGACGTCCCCGACGGCACGGTCGTGGTTGTTGGTGGCGGCAACACCGGCTACCAGATCGCAACCGAGCTATCGGCCACGCATCACGTCCACCTCGCCATCGGCGCACGCCAAACGCCGCTACCGCAGAAGCTTGCCGGCCGCGACCTGTTCTGGTGGCTTGAGACGACCAAGCTGTTAAACACGACGGTCGACTCGCGACTCGGGCAGAAGCTGAGCGGCCGCGACACGCTGATCGGCTCGAACCCTCGTGCTGTCAAGCGCCGTGGAGTGCAGATCAAACCGCGGACGACCGACGCTTCGGGACGCGCCGTCAGCTTCGCGGACGGGACCGAGTTGTCAGTCGACGCCGTGATCTGGGCCACCGGGTTCGGCCTCGACCACACCTGGGTTGACCTCCCCGTGTTCGCCAGTCAAGGCAAGGTCGTGCACGAGCGCGGCGTGACGGCCACGCCGGGCCTGTATTTCCTCGGTCTGCCCTGGCAGCACACCAGGGGGTCGGCGCTGCTCGGCTGGGTCAAGGACGACGCGCACTATCTCGCGCAGCAAATCTCGACCTACCGGCGATCACTTGAAACAAGGAGACCGACAATGACTCCGACCAACGACCAGTTCCCCACAGCGGTCTCGGACCTGCCCGGGTGCGACCGTTGCGAGCTCGTTGACCTCTCGGACGGTGAAGCGTTCGACCTGCGGATCGCTCCCGTCGTAAAGGAGGTCGGTGACGCGACGGTGCGGATGCTCGCCTACAACGGCTCGATCCCAGGCCCCACGCTGAAGGTGCAGCAAGGATCAGACATCGAGGTCAACGTGATCAACGACGGCGACCTCGAGGCAACGGTCCACTGGCACGGTCTGCGTCTGGAGAACCGCTACGACGGGACGCACGAGACCCAAGAGCCAATCCAGGTAGGCGCCAGCACGCCGTCCCGCGTCGCGTTCCCTGACCCTGGCCTGTACTGGTATCACCCCCACATTCGCGAGGACTACGGCCAGGAGATGGGCCTCTACGGCAACGTGCTGGTAGCTCCGTCCGATCCCGGTTACTGGGCGCCGGTGCATCGCGAGGTTCTCCTCACGCTCGACGACATCCTGATCGAGGACGGAAAGGTCGCACCATTCAGCCGCTCGGAGACGACGCACACGGCGATGGGCAGGTTCGGGAACGTGCTGCTGGTAGCCGGCGAGCCGGACCTCAAGCTCACCGTACGGCAGGGCGAGGTGGTGCGCCTGTATCTGACCAACACCGCCAACACGCGCGTGTTCAAGGTGCGGTTGCCCGGCGCGCGGATGAAGCTTGTCGGGGGCGACAGCGGCCGAGTCGAGCACGAGCAGTTCGTCGAGGCCGTCGTGCTCGCGCCGTCCGAGCGCGCGATTCTCGATGCGCTCTTCGATCAGAGCGGTCAGCTGACGCTCGAGCACGTAACCCCAGACCGGACCTATCCGCTCGCCGCGATTACAGTCACCGAGGACCCGGTCGAACCAGCCCTGCGCGAGCAGTTCGAGATCCTGCGCAGCGACTCGGACCTTGCGTCCGAACGTCAGCGACTCGACTCATATCTGCACGCTGCGCCCGACAAGACACTCGCGTTCGTCGCCGAGATGGACATGGGTGAGCCCGACGTGGCGCCCGGCGCCACGCTGATCTACACGTGCCCGATGCACCCGGACGTCGCCAGCGAGCAACCCGGGCGCTGCCCTGACTGCGGGATGAAACTGCTGGCCAGCGAAGCCCCCGGCGCAGCGACGGGCTACGCCTGCCCGATGCATCCGGCGGTCGTCAGCGAGGAGCCCAGCCGCTGCCCCGAGTGCGGGATGAAGCTCGTGCCCGCGGCGCTCGTGAATCAGCCGGCGGCCGACGAAGTCTCAGCAGCCGAGTCAGAACACGCCGATCCCCACGAGCATCACGGTCAGGGCCACGCGCACGCCCACGAGGCAGCCGGAGGCATCGAGTGGGAGGACGACATGGTCGAGGTCAACAAGCTGACCACGCCGGCCAACATGCGCTGGATACTCATCGACCGAGCAACCGGCGCCGAGAACACGGCGATCGAGTGGCAGTTCAAGGTCGGGGATCGCGTCAAGATCAGGCTGGTCAACGAGATGGATTCAGACCACCCAATGCACCATCCGTTCCACATCCACGGCGCCGGCCGCTTCCTGATCCTCGCCCGGGACGCCGTCGTCGAGCCCAACCTGGTCTGGAGCGACACCGTCCTGGTTCGCACCGGCGAGACCGTCGACATTCTGCTCGACATCACCAATCCCGGCCTGTGGATGGCGCACTGCCACATCGCGGAACACCACGAGAGCGGCATGATGTTCTCCTTCAACGTGACGCCATGAGCGCGGTGGCTGCTCCCGGCCCGCTCCGCGCGGCCGGGGTCGCGGAGCGGATGACGCCCAAGGCGCTGTGGGCGTTGGCGATCACCTCGGTCGCGGTGTTCATGGTCACGCTCGACAACCTCGTCGTGACGACCGCGATCCCGGTGATTCGACAGGACCTGCACGCGGGCCTCAGCGGCCTGCAGTGGACGGTCAACGCCTACACGCTGACGTTCGCCGTGCTGTTGATGACAGGGGCGGCGCTGGGCGACCGTTTCGGGCGCCGGCGGCTGCTCGCGATCGGGGTCGCGATCTTCACCGCAGCGTCCGCCGGAGCCGCGCTGGCTCCGTCGATCGTTGCGCTCGACGTCGCTCGCGCACTGCAGGGTGTGGGCAGCGCGATCGTGCTGCCGTTGACGCTGACGGTGCTCTCCGCCGCGGTGCCAGCAGCTCGGCGCGGGGTCGCGCTCGGCATCTGGGGCGCCATCAGCGGTCTCGCAGTCGCGCTCGGGCCGCTGGTCGGCGGCGCGATCGTCAGCGGCATCTCCTGGCACTGGATCTTCTGGCTCAACGTGCCAATCGGGCTCGTGCTCGTGCCGTTCATCCTGCTGCGTCTTGAGGAGACGCGCGGACCGGCGTCCAAGCTCGATCTGCCCGGCCTGGCCCTGGCCAGCACCGGCCTCGTCGGGATCGTGTGGGCTCTGGTCAGCGGCAACGACGCCGGCTGGACCTCCCCGCAGATCATCAGCGCGTTCCTCCTCGGCTGCGCGCTGCTTGCGTGCTTCGTCGCATGGGAGCTGCGCGCGGAGCATCCGATGCTCCCGATGCGCTTCTTTCGCAACCGCACGTTCGCGCTGGCCAACGTCGCCAGCCTGTTCATGTTCTTCGGAATGTTCGGCTCGATCTTCTTCATCGCGCAGTTCTTCCAAACCGTGCAGGGCCTCTCGCCGCTTCAGTCGGGGCTGCGGATCCTGCCGTGGACGGCGATGCCGATGCTCGTCGCGCCGATCGCGGGCGCAGTCTCTGACCGCATCGGCGGCCAGCGGCTGATGGGAGCAGGGCTGACCTTGCAGGCGATCGGTCTCGCCTGGATCGCCCTCGTGGCGACGCCAAGCGCGCCATACGTTGATTTCGTCGGCGCGTTCGCGATCTCGGGCCTGGGGATGGCGTTGTTCTTCGCGCCCGTCGCCAACGTGGTCCTGTCCTCCGTCCGGCCCCACGAGGAAGGGCAAGCATCCGGGGCCAACAACGCGATCCGTGAGCTTGGCGGCGTGTTCGGCGTGGCCGTGCTGGCCGCCGTGTTCACCGCCAACGGCAGCTACCAGTCCGGCCAGCAGTTCGTCGACGGCATGAACGCCGCCGTAATGATCGGCGCGGCGCTCGTCGCGGTCGGCGCTGTCGCTGCGTTTGCGATCAAGCGCACCCCGCGGACCGAGCGTATCCAGACCGCTACCGACGCCCCGCTGCTGACGGCCTGCGCGTGCGCCTCGTGCTGGTGCGCACAGCCTGACGATTGCGTCGACACCAAAGACGAAGACGCATCGTCCGCAGACCACGATGCATCGCCGCAGGTCCCAATCCTAGTGGGGGCCTGATGACCCACCCGACTGCACCCCACCAGTCCTAGCCCCGCGGAGCCGATGACAGGTACCGCGATTGCACACGGATGAGCGCCGGAGCCCCGCCGTGGACGCGGCGAGCGCCACGTTGCCGTCCGCCGACATCGCCGGCTACACGGCCTTGACCGAGGCTCACGGCAAGAGCAAGCCGCGAAGTTCTTCGAAGCTCTAAGCGAAAGGCTCGCGTTGCTGAACCACGCCGCCCGCCGCGCTTGTTGCGCGTCGGGCAATGCAGCGCCATCAAGCTCGACCGAAAGGTTTCGATGGCCGCGCTTGGTGCGAACCAGAGGCACACCAAGTCACGCGCGTCAGCCGCCTTTCGCAGACCCGTGGCACGACAAAAGCAGGACGCAACCCGCCGACGGGGTCGCGTCCCGCAATTCGCGGCATGAAAATGCTCTCGGAGGGTCCGTCCGGCTCCGGCCGTAGCGTCGGGTGATCCGGGACAGGGGCCTTCTTGGGAGAACGCAGACGGGTAGGCCGTTTTTGGCGATGGGCTTCGAGCCCGGGCAATTCGTTCGGCCGCCCCTGCGACTTGCCTGGATTGAGCTGCGAGCTCGTATCGGTCTGTGTCGTTGTCCCGCTGGTTCTCCCGCTCGTTGTCGACGAGGTGGAGGTGAGACGTGTCGTTGCTGAGGTGGGTCGGTCGGGCGATCGGTCTGGATGTTCACCGTGACTTCTGCGTGATCGCGATCTGCGAGGACGGGGTGGTCCGCTCCGCTGGTCGGGTGCCGAGCACTCCGGAGGCGATCAAGACGCTGGCGGAGAGCCTTGAGCCGTCTGATCGGGTGGCGTTGGAGGTGACTGGCAGCGCGTGGGAGGTCGCGCGGATTCTCGAGCCGCACGTGGAGCGGGTGATCGTCGTGAGCCCGGATGACACCGGGATCGTGCAGGCGCGCGCGAAGACCGATCGGCTTGACGCTCGCGCTCTGGCGAGACTGTTGTGGAAGGGGGAGCTTGAGTCGGTGTGGAGGCCCGATGAGCGCTGCCGGGTGCTGCGCCGGCGGCTCGCCCGCCGCGAGCAGCTCGTCCACGCCCGCACGCGCGCCAAGCAAGAGGTCCACGCCGTGCTGCACCGCCGCCTGCAGGGCAAGCCGCCGAGCTCGGATCTGTTCGGGGTCAAGGGTCGCCAGTGGCTGGCTGGCCTGGAGCTTCCGCTCGAGGAGCGCGAGTCGGTCGACGCCGCGCTGCGCCACGTCAACTTCCTGGACGATGAGATCGCCGAGGTCGAGCGGCTGATCGCCGAGCAGGCGGTGGGCTGGCCGGAGATCAGGCGGCTGATGACCGTCCCGGGCGTGAACCTGATCTGCGCCGCGAGCTTCATGGCCGCGATCGGCGACGTGAACCGGTTCATGACGAGCCGCAAGCTCGTCGCCTACCTGGACTTGGATCCGAAGGTCCGCCAATCCGGCGAGGCCCCGGCACGCTCGGGCCGGATCTCAAAGCGCGGCTCGGCGTCGGCGCGCTGGGCGCTGGTCGAGGCCGCGTGGACGACCGTCCGCCAGCCCGGCCCGCTGCACGCCTTCTACGAGCGAACCCGCGGCCGGCGCGGGCCACGGCAAAGCGATCGTCGCCAGCGCCCGCAAGCTCGCGGTGCTGTTCTGGTGCATGCTCACCCGCGGCGAGGACTACGCCCACCAACAACCCTCGCTGACCGCCAAGAAGCTCCGCAAGCTCGAACTCAAAGCCGGCGCCCCGAGACACACCAAGGCCGCCGCCGGGATCTTCTCGGTCAATCCCGCCATGCGGGCAGCCGAGAAGCAGCTCGCCGAACAAGCCGAGATCTCCTACAAGCGAATGGTCCAAGACCAGCAAGCTGGAGCACCGGCCAAGAAAGTGGGCGCGAGCGCGACACCGGAGCGCGCATAAATTAGGCCCTCGAAGGGCAAAGCCGCGCGGCAGACTCAAAGCTCCTGACGTCTGCGCTTCGCTACGTCAGTCACCCGCGCCCACCAACAACCTAACCCGTCGCGACCACGCCGACAACCCCGGCCAGGACGCCCGCAGCGCAAATAGCGGCCATCCGGCGGCCACTCCGACCGGCGCCGGCGCAGACCGAGCTCACAGGAGGCGTTCTAAGGCCCTGCACGAACCGCCCCCGACCCATCCAGTCCCCCAACAAGGCAGAACCGGGCCCTTGACTTTCATCGGTCGCCAAAAGCAGAAGCGAATGGGCGACCTCGATCACACCATCAAGAGACCCGCTTTCACGAATTACCGACACTCTGACGCACCCTTGCGCGAGGGGTGCGGCGCCTATTCAATCCGCGCTAACGGCCCTGGTGAGCGCTATCGCGTGAATCCGACGCTCACAAAGCCCTTGCGGGAGTGCCTCAGCGCTCGCCGACCTGGTGATCGCATTCATCGTCTGCTCGCTCGAACCAGGACGAGTGCTTCGACAGCACAGCGATCGCGCGCCAGGTCGCCGCGGGGCGATTCCTTGCCAGGAAGGGCATAGCGCTTCGTCGATGGCCGAATCGCCACGTTCCGTAGTGGTTAGGTAGGCTCGGACCGGGCTGCCGGTCTGAGATAGGCGCCGTGGATAGTCGTCGCGCGGCTTTGGAGAGACCGGTTTCGCGCGGTGATTTGACGACTTGGAGGGGCGGGATTAGCATCGGGTTTCTAGGCGGAAGCGCTTCGACCAGGATCGACGGTGTGCACATAAAACGAGCGCTGATACTCGGGGCAGTGGCCGTGTCCGTTACTGCTGGCTTTGCGGTTGCTCGCAGTGGTCGGGCGTTCGCCAGCGCGGGGCCTTTCGGGCTTGGGACAACTCTGGTCGGTCACGCCGGGCCGGTCAGCAGCATCGCGTTCAGTCCCAACGGGCACACCCTCGCCGCCGCTACCGAAAACGGGACGGTTCAATTGTGGGACATGCGTCGCGACAGGTTGGTCGGGACGCTCAGGGGCCTCGTCCACATCGTCGATAGTGTCGCGTTCAGCCCAAATGGACGCACTGTCGCGGCTGGAAGCAGAGGTGGCGTGGTTCGTTTGTGGGACGCACCAAGCCGCAGGCAGCTCGGAGCGGCGCTCAGGGCGCACGCGGGGTCGGTCTACAGCGTCGCGTTCAGCCCGAACGGACGCATGCTCGCGGCCGCGAGCGCCAACGGGACGGTCCAGTTGTGGGACGCGAACAACCACAGGCTGCTTGGACAGCTCAACAATCATGCCGGCGCGATCAGCAGCCTCGTGTTCAGTCCCAATGGGCGCACCCTCGCCGCCGGTGACATCCAGGGAACCGTAGTGCTGTGGGCGGTGCAACACCGCCGCCGGCTCGGAGTACCTCTGCAGACCCATCACCTTGTCAACAGCGTTGCCTACGGTCCCGACGGTCGGACGCTCGCCGTCGGAAATGGCGACCGCGGGACGGTCGGCCTCTGGGACGCGCAAACTCAGCGCTTGCTCCGAACCCTGCGCACCGGCAATAGCGGCCCCGTCAACAGCGTCGCGTTCGCCCCCCACAAGCGGATTCTCGCCACCGGCAGCGTCACCGGGACGGTCCAGTTGTGGGGCCTGCCAGCCGACAACCAGATCGAGACGCTAGAGGGCGGCACCGGCAACGTCTTTAGCGTGGCGTTCAGCCCCGACGGGCGGACACTCGCCGCCGGAGGATTCAACGGAACGATCAGAGTCTGGCGGAGCTTCGCATAGCGACGTCTGAAGTCACTCGGAGCCATTTGTAATCAAGCGGTTGGGGGTGCGAGTCTCCCGAAGGGCTCCTGGTTCCGCCGAGCACCGATGACAAATGTCATGGTCGATTTCGGCCGGACGCCACTTACGCTCGGCACCGGGCGCGCGTAGGTTGATCGTCATGCCCGTCGCCCAAGCCAGAGACGCTTCACGGACATGACCCTGACCACCGTTCTGTTCTCGGTCTGGGGGGTGTTCTGGATTTGCTGGTTGATCGCAGCCGTCGGTGCCAAGCGCAGCGTTCGCACCTCGCGATCTCGCGGGCCTGGCCTGTTGGTCCTCATAGCGGTTGTGCTGTTGCGCCTGTTCAGGCCAGCCACCCTGGCTGTGAGCAGTCCGATCCTGCAGGTCGTAGGGGTGATCCTGTTCGTGTCCGGTCTGGGTCTAGCGGTATGGGCACGGATCAACCTGGGGCGCAATTGGGGAATGCCGATGAGCGAGAGGGCCGAGCCCGAGCTCGTCACGTCGGGCCCCTACAGTTTCGTCCGCCACCCGATCTATTCAGGCATCCTGCTGGGCCTGCTCGGCACGGCGCTCGCCACCAACCTCTACTGGTTGATTGTGCTGACGTGCCTCGGCGCGTATTTCATCTACAGCGCCACCGTCGAGGAACGGCTGATGACGACCTCCTTCCCGGGGGAGTACGCCAGCTACAAAGCGCACACCAAGATGCTGATTCCGTTCGTGCTCTGACCCGGGACACGACCCGCACGGCCTACACGGCCTAGCGCCTTATGACGTGCTCGCAGGCCCGCACGATGTCGCGCTTGTCGGCCCTGACGGTGTCACGTCCGCCGCCGCAGTCGACGTGGTCGCGCCCGCCGCCGCGCACATCGATCGTGTCGTTTCCCGGGCCGCCGTAGAGCTCGGTCGTTGCCCGGGCCGCCGTACAGCCGGTCTTTACCGGGACCGCCGAGGAGCCGGTCACTGCCTGGGCCCCCGTAGAGCCGGTCGTTACCCGGGCCGCCGAAGAGCCGGTCTTTGCCGGGGCCACCGTAGAGCCGGTCGTTACCGCGACCCCCGATAAGACGGTCGTTGCCCGCGCGCGCCGCCGCGGCGGAGCGACCCTGGGCGGCGCTGGCGCGCGCCCGTCCCGGGCAACTGTCGCCGTATAACGCGTCGTTGCCACCGAGACCCCGGATCGTGTCCGAGCCGCCCAACCCGCAGATGACGTCGTTCCCGGGGGTGCCGACCAGGACGTCGTCGAGGGCTGTGGCGAACGCGGGGCTGACTGCGAGCCCGCTCGGATTGTTGCCGGCGCTGAGTGAGGCGGGGCTCTTGGAACTCAGGGTCCCGTCCTGTCGGACGTCGAACTGGTAAAGCGCGCCGCCGCCCGACTGAGGGCCGTGGTCGGTCACGTATACCGAGCTGCCATCCGGGCTGACGCCCACGCTGGCCGGGTTGCGGCCGGCGAGCACGGTGGCGGGCTGCTTGGGGGATAGGGTTCCGTCGAAGGCGATGTCGTACTGAGAGACCGAGCCCCCGCCCGCGACTATGTCGCCGAAATTGGTCACGTAGAGCGACCCGCCGTCGGGGCTGATCGCCAACCCCACCGGTCCGTCGCCGGCGCCCACCGCGCGCTTGGGGGAGAGTGTCCCGTTGGCGCTGACGCCGAACTGGGAGACGGTATCGCTCGCGCTGTTGGTCACATAGACGGTTTGGCCATCGGGGCTCACGGCGACCGCGCCCGGCTGCTGGCCCGCGGCCACGGTGGGTGGGCTCTTGGGTGACAGAGTCCCGTTCGCCCGACGTCGAACTGGTAGACGAGGTTGCTTTGGTTGGCAGCCGTGCCGGCGTTCACGGCGTAGACCGACCGGCCGTCCGGGCTGATCGCGAGCCCCGCCGCCTCAAACGGAGGAGGGATGCTCAGGAAGACGCTCGCAGGATTCTTGGGGGACAGCGACCCATCGGCTCCGACGGTGAACTGGAAGATCGCGCCCTGTACCGACAACACGTAGACCGAGCGGCGGTCTGGACTGGCGACGACACTCACGGCCCCGGTTGCGGCGACCGCTGCCGGTGTCATCGGGGTGAGCACACCGCCCTGCCCCAGGTCGAACTGCGCCACGCCGGCGAACGTGGTGACATAGACCCAGCGGCCGTTCGGGCTCACCGCCACGCCCGAGGAAAGGTTGTTCACCGTAACGGCCGGCGGCGTCAGCGGCGAGAGCACCCCGGCGCTGCCGACGCCGAATTGGAGGACCTGGTTGTCGGCAGAGCTCGTCACGTAGACGTACGTGGCGGCCTGGGCGGCGGCCACCCCCGCCAGCACGACCGCGACCACGGTCAGCGCAGCCGAGATCCAGCGCGCCGTGCGACCCCTTGTCGTCGAAGCCCGGGACCTCATGAACTGCGCCGCGGGTGGAGATCGCAATTACGGATCCGATCATGCCTGTCCCGGTGGACGCGGTCGATGCCCGCGCCGCAATCGACGCGATCGCGGCCGCCACCGGCGACCCATACCACGTCCTTGCCCGGGCCGGTCATGATCCGGTCCCGGCCGCTGCCCGCGAAGACGACGTCGGCTCCTCTGCCGGTCCAGACGCGATCGTTCCCGGGTCCGGCCGACACCCGGTCGGCGCCGTTCCCCGTGCTCACGACGTCGTTGCCCCCGCCGCTGCAGACGCGGTCGTTGCCGCCGGCGGAGAGGATGCGGTCGGGCGCCTTGCTGCCGACGATCACGTCGCCGCGCGGCGTTCCGCGCGTGAGGCCGCCGCCCTTGGCGACGATCGTCGCGAACCGGCCGAGACAGGTGGCCGTCGTTGCCCCAAAGTAGGTCACCGTCACCTCTCCATTTCCGGTCTCCACACCGTTCTCGGTGCTTACCGTCGTTGCCGACGAGACGGCGTAGCTCGAGCCGCCGCCGCCACCACCGCCACCCGAGCCTCCACCGGACTGATTGAACACCAGGCCGCCGTCGCCACCACCACCGCCACCCCAGAAGCCTCCGCCGCCGCCGCCACCACCCCCGCCAAACAGCGGGACAAGAGGGTGAAGGCCACTGGCGCCACCCCGGCCGAGACCGCCGCCGGTTCCGGTCTTGCCGGTGTCGATGCTGCTCGCGCCCTGGCCGCCGGCGCCGCCCTGTGCCGGGACGGCCGGCCGTCGGCGCGCCGCCGCCGGCGCCGCCCGGGAAGAAGCTGTACGGGCCCACACCGCCGGTTCCGGCCGTCCCGCTGGCGCCGCCCGCGCCGCCGGCGGGGCCGCCGACGCGGTTGCCGCTCGGGGCGGTCCCGGCGCCGCCGCCGCCACCACCACCACCCGCGACCAAGAGGAAGTTGGGGATCTGGGCGCCCGACACGCGTACGTCCGACATGCCGCCGCCGCCACCCGGCGTTTGCGGGAACGCATAGTGCGAAGTTGTGCCGAGGCCGCCGCCGCCGTTGAAGCCGCCGTTTCCGTTAAAGGGGCCGTTCTGAGCCCACTGCGAGCCGCTGATGCCCATTCCCCCAACCCGGATGTCGAGCCTCGTCCCGCCCGTCAGCGCCAACGTCGCCTCGACGTGCGCTCCGCGTCCACCCGCGGCCGCACCGCCGCCGGAGCTGCGTGCTTGGATAGGAGGAACCGCCCTGCGCGCCGTAGACGTCGAACGTCGCGCTCGTCACCCCGGCGGGCACGGTCCACGACTGCACCGCGCCCGTGTAGGCGAACTTCACCGTCGTCGTCGCGAACGAAGGGCGTACCGCGATCCCGGTCGGCGCGGTACCGGTGGCCACAGACGCGGGGCTCTTCGGCGACAGCGTCCCGTTGCCGCCGACATCGAACTGGTCGACCGCACCGCCGCCTGAGCTCTGACCGGTCACATAGACCGACTCACCATCGGGACTTACGGCCACTCCGGCGGGGTTGCTGATCCCAGAGACGCTGTTGGGCTGTTTCGGGGCGAGCACTCCACCAGCCCCGATGCCGTACTGGGAGACCGAACCGTCCCCGGCATTGATCACGTAGGCCGACTCGCCGTCCGGGCTCACGACCAGCGCCGACGGCTCTTCGCCGGTGCCCACCTCCCCCGCCGACTTCGGAGCGAGCGTACCCCCCGAGCCGACGTCGTACTGGGAGATCGTGTCGCTATCGCGGTTGGTCACGTAAACGGAGTTGCCGTCGGGACTGACCGTCACCGAACTCGGAGCCTCGTCCGCCGCGACCGTGGCGGGGTTCTTCGGCGAGAGTGTCTCGCTCGCACCGACGCTGAGCTGATAGACCGCGGCCCCAGTGCCAGTGATCGAGACGTAGACCGAGCTGCCATCGGGGCTGACTGCCAGCCCGGTTGCTCCAGCGATCGTGGGGACGGTCGCCGGATTCTTGGGTGACAGCCCACCGCCGGCGCCGACGTCGTACTGGAAGATCGTGCCGTCGACGCTTGCCACATACACCGAATTGCTGTCGGGAGTCACTACGATGCCCATCGGTACCGCGGCGCCCGGCACCGTCGCCGGGACCTTGGGCGACAGAAGTCCCGCATTGGAGACGTCGTACTGCGCAACGCCCCCGGAGGTCGTTACGTAGACCGACTGGCCGTTGGGGCTGACCGCGACGTGGTCGGCATGCTGGCCTGTGGCGACCGTCGGGTCACTCAACGGGGACAGCGAGCCGTCGACGGGGCTGACCCCATACTGAAAGACGTTGCCGCTGCTGCCACCCACATACACTGTCGGGTTCGCCTGCGCCGGTACTGCAACTGCGAGCACAAGCACCACTGTCGCCAGCGGGATATGCCACCAGTTGCGGGCTCGCCGACCCCGCCGCCGCGACTGACGGCGGATCTCCTCGAAGCCGCCGGAACGCTCTCCGTCATCCGCGCACCACATCGCCCCTCCGATTGCGCCGGGCTCAATGCAAGTCAGTCTCGGGCGCGTCACCTGACTACCCCGCCCGCGCGCGAAGTCTAACACCTCCATGCCACCTCGACCGGGTCCAGTGCGCGCCGACGTGGGCGGTAACCCACAGGACTTGAACTCGCGATTAGCGTGATCATGCTAAATTTTGCTCATCCAAGCAAATCGTACGTTCATCGAGACGGCCCGTCGCGCCCAGATCGTGCAGGCCGCGATCGAAACAATCGCCGACCTTGGGTACGCGAATGCGTCCTACGCCCAGATCGCCAAGCGCGCCGGCCTGTCCAGCACCGGGCTGATCTCGTACCACTTCCACAGCAAGGACGAGCTGATTGAACAGGTCGTCGCTGAGGTGGTCGCCGCCGGACAGGCCTACCAGACGCCGCGCGTGGACGCCGCCGAAGGCGCGCGTGGAAAGTTGCGCGCCTACATCGAGTCGAACATCGAGTTCATGGCCACTCACACCGAGCACATCACCGCGGTCGCGTACGTCCTCGCCGCGCTGCCGCGCGAACGCTCCGGGCAGCCAGCGCCCTACGCCGACTTACACGAGCGAGGCATCGCCCAGCTCGAGCGCTATATGCGCGACGGGCAGCGCAGCACGGAGCTGCGCCGATTCGACACCCGTGTGATGGCGCTTGCGATCCGCGCTGCGATCGACGCGATCGCGTACGAGATCGCCACCGGACCCGAGCTCGACCTCCGCGTCGCCGCGCTCGAGCTCGGCCATCTCTTCGACCACGCCATGCGCAGCGGACCGGACTCCACCAACCGAACAAGGACAAGATGAGCTTCCGACGACAGATCGATCCGGTCACCGCCGCCCCCACCGCCGCATCTGCTGGTGAGCAGGGGGGATCGCTATGAGCCACGTCTGGACGGTCGCGCCCGTCACGCTGGTCACGGTCGCCGCGCTGACGCCGCCGCGGCGCCCGCGGTTGGCCGCGGCCGCGGGCTTCTGGCTCGGCTATCTGGTCAACGAATTTCCGCTGTTGGCGTTCTGCTGGCTGGTGGCCGCGACGGTGCTCGCGCTACTGAACCAGAGCCTCGGCTCGCCGGGCGGGTTGGCGGTTCTCGGTCTGGCCGGGTTGACCGCGGGCGGCCTCGCGCTCGTATTGCGGCGGGCGCTGCAGGCGGGCCCAGCCGTCGCGGACGCGGTCGGCCGTGATCTCGGGCTTGGGGGTGACTTCGGGCCAGCCGGCTCGTCGCTCGATCGGCCAGCGTCGGCCCGAGCCGTGCTCTGGCCATTGCCGATCCGCCCGCGCGACGTACAGCGAGTCGCCAACATCAGCTATGGCGAGGCGGGGCGGCACCACCGACTCGATCTGTATCGCCACCGGTCGCATCCCGTCGGCGCCCCGGTGCTGGTCCACTTCCACGGCGGGCACTTCCGCAGGGGCAGTAAGAGCCGCGAGGCGCGAGCTCTGTTCCACCGGCTCGCCCAACGGGGATGGGTGTGCGTCAGCGCCAACTATCGGCTTCGCGCGCCGGGCCGCTTTCCGGCATCGCTGATCGACGCCAAGCAGGTGATCGCGTGGGTACGCGAACACGCGACCGCCTACGGTGCCGACCCCTCGGTGGTGGTCGTGGCAGGAAGCTCCGCCGGCGCGCACCTGGCCTCGATGTCCGCGCTGACGCCCAACGACCCGGCGTTCCAGCCCGGCTTCGAGCCTGTGGACACGTCGGTGGCCGCCGCGATCTGCCTATATGGCTATTACGGAAACCGTGGTCGCGGGAGGCAGTTGTCGTCGTCGCCGCGCGCATACATTCGCCAAGACGCGCCCCCATTCTTCGTCGCACACGGCGACAAGGACAGCTTCGTCTCGGCAGCGTCGGCCGCATGCTTCGCCGATACGCTGCGCAGCGTCTCGTCGAGGCCGGTCGTCTACGCGCAGTTGCCCGGGGCACAGCACTCTTTCGACCTGTTGCGCTCCGTCCGCTTCGAACGCGTGATCGACGGCATCGAGACGTTCACGGCGTGGGTCCGGGCTCAGCGTGATCAATCCAGCCCCGATCGTGACACCGGCTCGCCGTCGGGCGGAGCCGCGCCGACCGATGATCCTCGCGCTGTCCGCTCGGCGGCCCGCGTGATCTGGCCGGCGGTCGTCGGGGTCGTGGTCACGTTGCTTATCGGCGGGTGCGGCGGTTCGCCGGCCACCCCGAACACCACGCTGGCGCACTATCTCGCAGCCTGGAGTCGTGGCGATTGGGCGGCGATGCGTTCCCAGGTACTCCTCGCCCCAGCCGATTTCGCGACCGTCAACTCCCAGGCGTTCCGCGCGCTCGGAATCTCCCACGCTTCGTTTGCCGCAGGTCGCCTAACGGTCGCGCGGTCAAAGGACTCGGCCAGCGCTCGAGTGACCGAGCGCTTCAGCTTGCCGCGCGTCGGCGTCTGGGCCCCGGTGACCACGGTCCACATGGTCAAACGTAACGGGGCGTGGCACGTTCAGTGGTCACCGGCGACAGTCATTTCGTCGCTGAAGGCCGGCGACAGGCTCGCGGTCAGAAAGGTATGGCCACCGCGGGCGCAGATCGTCGGGACCGGCGGAGCGGCGCTGACTCGACCTGCCCCGCGTGTGGTTGTCGGCGTCGTCGGCCGGCGGATCAAGGACGCCGGCGCAGTGCGCTCAGACTTGCTGGCTGCGGGTGCCACCCGCGCCCAGGTCCGCGGAGCGCTGGCTCAGTCCGCCGCCCATCCGACCGAGTTCGAACCGGTGTTCACCGTCCCGCTGGCGACGTTTGATCGGCTGAAGTCGCAGCCGGCGGCGCACAACGTGTACGCGGTGCGCGGTACCGAGTTCACGCGAACCTCGGCGCGGGCCGCGATCACTCCGCAGTTGGCCTCCCACGTCGTCGGCTCGCTGGGACCGATCACCGCGCAGCAGCTCCACACGCTAGGCGCTCAATACGATGCGTCTTCGACCGTCGGTCAGACCGGGCTCGAGGCCAGCCAGGAACGCACCCTGGCGGGCGGGCCGAGCACGCACGTCGACGTGGAGAACGCGGCCGGAAGCCCCATCAAGCTGCTCGCGAGCTTCGGAGGACGGCGAGGGGCCGTGGTACGTACGAGCATCGAGCCTCGCGTCCAGCGTGCCGCCGAGTCGGCGCTCGCGCAGTCCACGCGCCCAGACGTCTCGATGGTGGCCATACGAGCCTCAACGGGCCAGGTACTGGCGGTCGTCGCCAACCCGCTGAGCACGTATGACACCGCGCTCCAGGGCGCCTACCCGCCCGGCTCGACGTTCAAGGTGCTCACCTTCACCGCGGTGTACGCGCACGGGCTGGCACCTTCGTCTCCGATCAGCTGCCCGTCGACCGTGACAGTCGACGGCGAGCCGTTTCACAACGCGCCGGGTGTCGGGCCGGCTTCGACGATCGCCGACGCTTTCACCGAGTCCTGCAACACGGCGTTCATCAACCTGGCCACCGCCCATCTGTCGCCCGCCGACTACCCGACGGCGGCTCAGCAATATGGCCTGGCCCGCACCCCGCAGCTCGGTCTGCCGGCGTTCTCGGCCAACGTCCCTGGACCCAAGAGCCGGACCGAACTCGCCGCGGACGCGATCGGACAAGGACGGCTCACGTTCTCGCCGCTCGGCATGGCCCAGGTCGCCGCGGCGATCGACAGCGGCGTCGTGCGCGCACCACGGCTCGTGGACGGTGCGCCCGACGACACGCGGGCGCCGTCGCGGCTGCCCGCCGGCCTGCTCGCGGACCTGCGAGCGATGATGGCCCAGGTCACCACGCGCGGCACCGCCGCAGGCACGGGGCTACCGGCCGGAACACACGCCAAGACCGGCACCGCCGAGTACGGGACCGGAGCGGAATCACAGCTGAAGATTGACGGCTGGCTGATGGGCTACTACCGCGACATTGCGTTTGCGATCGTGACCCACGACACCGGCGGACCCGACGGCGGACCGGTCGACGGGCCACTGATCGCGAAGTTCCTCGACGAGCTCGGCCGCGGCGCGTGATCAAGTCGGCGCGCCGGCCGGGAGACGATCTGGGCGGTGTATGCCCAGATCGTCTCTCCCGTGCCGGTCAGGCGCCGTGACGCCTTACCTGCTCAGCACCCGCGCTACTTCAGTTAGGCTGCGGCGCGGGGCTGATGCCGTTCCAGAAGCCGCACTGGTGGTCAAACGAGATGGCTGCCTTGGACAGCAGCTGGTCATCCCCAGCCGGCTCCAGCGACATCACCAGGTTGCCCGACGACTGGCTGTAGGTCGGCCAGGTCGGGATCCCGTCTCCATTCGGGCTACCTGTCGCCGCGAAGTCAGTGAACTGCGCGTCAATCTCAGTGCGCAGTGTCGCCTGGTTCGCATCCAGAAGCACCGGGATGCCCATCGCGGTGGGGAACAGGTAGCCAGGCTCGAAGTCGTGCTTCGAGCCTGCTGGGTCCGCGGTGGACGTCGTGCTGTATGGCGGCATGTCCGGAACGTCGCCCTCAAACGCGTACACCGGCATCACCTTGGACAGGAACCCGTCCCGTGTCAGCGCGGGGCACACGGTGTTCGAGTCCGCGGCGACCGTACGTGACGCAATGAACGGCGTCGGGAACCGAGCGAGCGGGTACCGCTTGAGCACCTGCGCCGCGTGGGTTCCGAACGGCGGCCCGTACTGGCTGTTGACCAGCGCGGCGTAAGCGGCCGGTGTCTCCGCCGTGCCGGTCAGATCCTCGTCACGGTTGACTCCGAGAATCGCCGGCACGCGGTTGACGTTACCCGTCGCAAACGACTCCAGCGGCTGCTCCTTGAGCGTGGTGCCGTTGACGATCGGCGAGTTCGTTCCGCCCTTCGCCTGGGCTGCCTCGAGCGCCGCCACGGGCACAGCGCGGAGGCACTCCGCGACGTTGGCTGCGTTGCCGCAGCCAACGCTCGCCGCGAAGGTTGCGCCGGTCGATTGAGCCTGCTGCTCGGTCGCAAGCTGTGCCTTGCAGTCCTGAGGTTGCAGCGAGGTGGGAGCTCCGAACAGCGAGTTGTACTCACCGCTGATGCTGATCGCCTTCTGGAACAGACCCGCGGCAGCGGGGGAAGCGATCTGGTCGCAGACGCTCGACGCGCCTGCGGAGGAGCCCATGATCGTGATGTTCGACGGGTCACCGCCGAACTTCGCGATGTTCTGCTTGACCCACCTCATGGCGAACTTCTGGTCTTGCAGACCGTAGTCACCGGAGTGCGTACCAAGCGACTTGTCGGCGAGGAAGCCGAGGACGCCGAGGCGGTATTCGATGCCTACGACGACGACCGGCCCGCTCATGGCAAGCGTGTCTTCGGGGTAGCTCGAGGTAGTGCCGCCAGTGAACCCTCCACCGTGGATGTAGAAGATCAGCGGGAGTCTGCCCGTTGAGGGGACATTGGCGCCGGTTGGCGTGGTGATGTCCAACTGCAGGCAGTCCTCAGACGCCGTGGACGTGCCCGATCCCGGACAGCCCGGTACCTGAGTGACCGCCGCCAGGGGCGTCGTCCACTTCGCGTGCGCCTCTGGCGACTTCCAACGAAGGCTCCCGACCGGCGGGGCCGCGTAGGGAATGCCAAGCCACTGGTTGAAGCCGATCTGTGAGGTACCGCAGACCGGCCCTATGTTCGTCGTCACCAACGTGCCCGCGTTGCAGCCAGCGGGCGGGGGTGCAGTCGCCCCCTGCGCCACTGCGCCGCCCGACGCGAGGCTCAGGGCCAGCACGGCAGCTGCAGCCATGACGGCCGTCGCGACTGTGGTAGCCACAGCCCGTCGCCGTGAAGGCTTAACCTGCAACAGGTAAGCGAGAATCACTTTCTTACCCTCCTTGATGGGAATAGGAAAGTCCGGCCCTGGGGACTGCAAATGAGCGCCGCCGCACGACACTCTGACCTACAGAGCATTAAGGGTCATGTTCACCGTTATTGGTCTGCGACCCAAGGCGACGGTCATGGGTCCAGCACTTGCGCGTGGCGCGTAGCCGCCGGCGCCCGCGGCGCCTGATCCGCAGGTGATGTGCTGCCGCGACCTGCCGGGCAAAATTTGAGCTTGGCTGCCCATATCCCCTCGAATCGGAGTACAGTCGTAGATGAGCTGGCCCTGCGGCCAGAATTCTCGTCCCATGCCCGAATGCCACCGACGGCGCAATGTGCGCCACAAGGCGAGAGGCGTGGGCCATTGGTTTTGACTGCGGGGCCGGTGCCGTACTTCTAGGCGTTTACCCCACCGGCTCGGTGGAAGCGAGGAGATCGCGGTTATCTGCCGAGCGGAATCGGCTAGCGACCTTGACCGCGACGCTGACAGATGCGCGTGCCGCGGATGCCGTGATCGGCAGAGATTACCGAGCTTGCAAAGGAGACAGCAAATGGCAGTCAAGCAAAAGGTGACCGTATCGATGCAATCGACGGCGCGCCGGCCGAATTCCGCCGAGCGACGCGCAGCGCAGATGGCGATGGTCTCGAACAAGCAAGCGGAGCTCAAGCGCGAAGCGGCGGAGCGCCGCGCCAAGCGCGCCCTGAGCACCGACGCCCCGGCGGCATCCAGCCCACGCAAGTCCGCAACCGCAAAGCACGCCAACGCTCGCTGATCGGCGAGAACTCCGGCGGCAAATCAAGCAAAGTCACATCGAGTCGGCGGCGGCCGCTGACACCGCCGAGGATCGTCTACGCCGGAACCGGATCCTCGCCTGGCGGTTGGACAGGCTCGGGCTCGGGCTCGGGCTCGACTGGCGGCGGGTCCTCCGCGGGCAGCGGCTCGTGCGGCTGATCCGGGATCACCGCGGGCTGCGGCTCTTGCTCGGGCGGCGGATAGTCCGGCACAATCCCCGGCTCCGGCCCCACGGGCAACTCCTCCGGCGGAGGGTCACCCGGACTGTCGGGCGGAGTGATCGGCGCTGGCGTTCCTCGCAAAGGTTCCATGCGTTGACGCTACCCGCTCCCCACCGTCGTGAACTCGACGCGTCCCGGCGGCCGGCTGCGCGGTCCGAAGCTGAGCGCGGCAGAATGTGGGGATGAGCGCCAGCGGCCGCGTCGCGGACTTCCGGCCGTCGACGAACGGCTTTCACTTTGACAACAAGTTCCCGCCCGGTACCGAGTTCACGGTGGATATCCCGGTGGTCGGCACCGTTGCTGCCGACGCCGACGGCGGGATCTGTGGCGGCTTTGTGTTCGCCGCGCTGGATCTCTTTCACCATCAGCCTCGTCTGCTACCGACGAGCCAGACGGCAGATCTCACTCCCAACACGCCGCTGTATGCCTACCTGACGTCGCGTTTTGATGACAGCTTCGGCAAGCCACCGGGATACGACAACGGCGTCAAGGCGTTCGCCTGGACGCAGACGCCCGACCATGATGTCCTGATCCCGATCGAGGGACCGGGCCTCGCGCGCAGGATGGTCGAGCAGGAATGGCCGGCGATCAAGGCCGACATCGATGCCGGCAACCCCTCGCCCCTCTACCTGGTAATGGGCCCGCAGTCCGGCGTCGGCGACATCCCCGGCATCAAGGACGCGCTCTCTCACAGCCACCAGGTGGTCGCCTACGCCTACTCGCTTGACGACGCCAGCAACCTCACCCTCACTGTCTACGACTGCAACGACCACGACAACGACAGCTCGACGATCAGCCTCAACATCGCCAATCCCGCCCACACGATCACAATCAGCGCGCCGCAGATCCAAAGCCGATTCACCCACCCGCACCCGATTCGCGGGATCTTTCGAAGCGACTACAGCGGCAGCGATCCGACCCGACGGGATGTCAACTTCCCGACGCTCGGTTCTCCGTCCCCACCGCCACCTCCCCCACCACCACCGGAGTGTGCGTCGCTGGCCAAGGAGCTCACCGGGCTACAGAAGCAGCTGCACCGAGCCGCCGGACAGGAAAAGATCTCGATCCTCGAGCAGATCGCCGACGTCGAGGCCCAGATGCGCCAACTCGGCTGCCCCTGAGCGTTACGCCGCGCCTGGGAGCTGATGCCGCGCAGGTGCGTCGACGACAAGCGCTCGTGAACGCTCTAGGCCGCGAACCCAGTGGCGCGCATTGGCGCGGATGATCGCGCAGTCGCCGGGACCGAGCACCTGTTCGCGACCCTCGACGCACACCAGGAGGCGACCCTCGACCACTGTCCACGCCTCCTCTTCGGTGTGCTGGTGCTCGTGCACATCCGGTGCCCCGGCTGAGATCTCGTAGGTCGTGAGTGTCATCCGCTGGCCGTGACGCACCCGGCCCTTCCACCCCGGCACCGGCTCGATCTCAATCACGTCGGACATGCCAGGCAAGCGTACCTCGGCGCGACGTGCTCTACGACGCCGGAGTGGCGCTCGCCGGCTCGGGAGCGTCAAACTGCTTGGAGCACTGCCGCGAGAACTTGACCCACGGGCACGGAAGCTCCGCCACCAGAGAGGAAGGTGCTATGCAAGCAATCGTCGCCCGCGACCGGGACGCGGGTCTGGCCGGGCTGTCGCTGACGGATTTGCCGTACCCCCCTTGCGCCGCTGCCAGTTGGCGTCGACCATGCCGCCGCCGCTGGCGCGGTGATCTCCGGACTGACGGCATGGCAGGCGCTGTTCGACCATGCCCGGCTCCGAGCCGGGCAGACCGTGCTGATCCATGGCGCCGCGGGCAGCGTCGGCTCGATCGCCGTGCAGCTGGCCCGTCAGGTCGGCTCCCGGGTGATCGGAACCGGCCGGGCCGCTGACAGAGACCGTGCGCTCGGTCTCGGCGTCGATCAGTTCGTGGACTTGGACACGGACCGCTTGGAGGACGTCGGCGAGGCCGACCGCTCCCAGCTGGCCGAGCTCGCCCAGCGGCTGCGCGACGGACGACTGACTTCGAACGTGGGGGCCGTGCGGGCCTTAGCCGAAGTCCCCGCCGCCTTCGGCCCCGACGCGCCGCGTGGCTCCGGCAAGACCATCATCCAAGTCACCGAGGGCTGGTAGACGACCTCAGGTGGGAATGCTCTGCGGAAACTTGAACAGGTCGTCGGGATCGTATGCGCGCTTGACTTTGATCAGGCGGCGGAGGTTCACTCCGTAGTAGGCGTGTTGCCAATCCGTGAGCGCGGGATCGATGAAGTTCTGGTAGGCGTACGGGGTTGCGTGGCGACCGATGGCCGTCCAAGCACCGTTGACCCAGTGGATCAGCGGTCGGGCTCGGCGGCGAGGCATCGCGGCTGGCCAGGTTGCTCCCACCGCAAACAGCGACCGAGCTGATCGATGCACGAACGCCGTGCTGCGCGGACGCGGCTTGTTCATCGCGCCGCCCCATAGCCAGAAGTCAAGCCGCCCCGCAGTCAAGCCGGCGCCCGGCCAGCGCCTCGTATGATCGAGGACGGTGGCGATCCCGGCGCTCGACATCGGTCCGGCTACGTACGCGGACCGCTCGACGTAGGAATGCGGCGGGCCATTCGTGTCGGCCAGGTAGTCCCTGGCCTTCCAGAAGTCGAGATCCAAGAACTGCTGCTGCGACGTCGGCGCCACCGACAAGGCGGGCGACAGGATGTCGCGAAGCTCGTCGCTGGGCCCGAAGTAATGACCCAAAGCGGTTACGGTCATCGGGCTTGAACCAGTCGCCGGAGTAATCCTAACTATCAACGAGAACGTGTTCGGAGCACGCCCAAAGAGCTGTTGAAACTCATTCAGGACATCCTCGAGCTTCGATGACCACACGCACGTACAGACGCTGACGTTCCCGACCGGAAACAACGAAAAGGTCATCGACGTGTTGATCCCGAAGTTGCCGCCCCCGCCGCCACGGCACGCCCAGAACAGATCGGAATGTCGCGACGGACCCGCCGTCACCTTATGTCCGCTTGCGATTACCACATCGGTGCGCTTGAGCTGATCGACGGCGAGGCCGTGAGCACGCGAGTAGAAGCCAAAGCCCCCACCGAGCGTGAACCCGTTCACTGCCACGGACGGACACTGTCCGGCCGGAATGAACAGGTTGTACTTCTTCAGCACGCGATCGAGATCCGCGAATCGGACGGTCCCGGAGACACGCAGCGTTCCAGCATCAGGGTCGACGATCGCCGACTTCATACGTCTCAGATCGATCTGCAGACCGGTCGTGCGTGAATATCCGCCAAAGCTATGCCCGCCCGAGCGCGCGACCAATGGCACCCCGTTGTCCCGAGCCCATCGCACACAGGTCTGCACATCCCGCGGTCCTTCGCATAGCGCGATCCCAGCCGGGACGACGCTCGCATACAGATCGTTCTCCGCGGCGCTGGCGGCGCGGAACCCCGCATCCCCTGGGCGAAGCAGCGGGCCTCGGAGACTTCGCGCGAGCACACGCCAACTCGCATGCGGGCGCTTGGCGCTGCTGGAGCCGGCCCCGACCCAGGTTGCGCCGGCCTGCGCCCCGGCCGCCGCGACGAGGAGTCGCCCTCCCCGGTCGAGCGCCTGACGGCGAGTCAACCCCCCGACTTTCAACGGGGTCACCGTCGACCCCGATCGTATTGGCACGTCAGATCACCGGTCATGGTGGACACAATAGCCGCCGTATCGAGGCACATGTGACTCGACCCAGCTAGGCCGATACGACGGCCACGGGCCGATGCAGATCGGCCTCAGAGGACCGCAACGCGGCCAGATATGAGGCCATCAGGTCTCGGCGCGAGTGCGCGACCGTGATCGTTGCGAGGTCGCGGGTGCCCGGACGGGCTGGATCGAGCGACGCCCGGGCGCGCTGAAGCATGCTGTTGACCGCCGCGACCGTGACGCCGAGCAGTTCGGCGACCTCGCTCGCTTTCCAGCCAAAGACGTCGCGGAGCGTCAGCACCGCGCGCTGGCGTGCCGGCAGCCGCTCGAGTCCTACGAGCAACGCGAGCCGGAAGGCCTCATCGCTCAGCACGCGCTCGGCGGGGTCGCCATCGGCAGCGCTCTCGAACGGCGCCTGCTGCAGCGCGACCGGATCGACGGGCTCCGCTCGCCTGGTGCGAGCATTGAGCATGTCGAAGCACACGTTGGTCGCGATCCGGTACAGCCAGGAGTCCAGTTGGCAGCGCCCTTCGAAACGCGCGTAGTTGCGCCATGCGCGCAACATCGTCTCCTGGACGGCGTCCTCGGCGTCCGACCATGAACCGAGCATGCGAGTGCAGCGGCGGATCAGCGCGCCGCGGTACTGCTCGAAGTCATCCTCGGTCCGGCGGACCTGCACCGCACCCGACGTGGCGGTCATCGCATCGCTCGCACGAGTTCGTGGAGTGGGAGTGCCCGGCGGGCGTCGCTGATGAGCTCCCGCACCTCGATACCGGCGTCCCGCAGCGTGGCGGCGTACCGGCGTCCGTCGTCGCGCCGCGCGCTGCCGGCGACGATCGTGGCCGGCGGTGCGCCGTCGACCGTGGAGGGCGCTGGACACAGACCCGAGAACGCGGGTCGCACGAGCACCTGCCTGCGAACGGCTGGCCACCCGCGGCTGTGCGCCTCGACCGCGAGCCGAGCCGCCCGGGCGGCGCCGGCGAGCTGACCGGCGACGACGACCGGGGCCGCCTCCGCGCCCAGCTCGACGCCATGCTCGGCCGCCCAACCAAGCGCCTCGATCTCGTAGCCGTCGCTACAGCTCCCGCCGTGGCTTCCCAGCTCGATCACAACGGCCGTTGCGGCGGCGCTGAGCTCCTGGCAGAGGACATCGCGGGCGCTCCGGCTGGCCAGCCACAGCACGAGCGGGGCACCGGCCGGAGCGGCCGCGGTCGGGGACGGCAGGTAGACGCGTGCCGGCAGCCGCATGGGTCCAAACCGCAACTTCAAATCCGCGAGCAACGTCACGATCGCCAGGGTTGCAACGACGCGCGTGAAAGGGAAAGGCCGATCCTGCAATGCAGTTGTGCGTGATCGGCATAACCACTCTCGCTCCGGGCAGCCATACTTGGTTCGTGCCTGAAAGCGGACGTCTCCTCCCCTTCCCCCAGGCGCCGGACGGCATTGAGCTCCGTCACCTGCGGGCGTTCGTCGCAGTTGCGGAGGAGCTCAATTTCGGCCGAGCGGCGGAGCGGCTGTACATCTCCCAGCCGGCCCTCAGCCGGCAGATACGTGCGCTCGAGCAGTTCGTCGGTTGCGAGCTGCTGCGCAGATCTACTCACCGCGTCGAGCTCACCGTCGCCGGAGAAGCGCTGCTCGATCGAGCCCGCAAGCTGCTGCGCGACGTCGACGAGGCGGTCGTTGAGGCGCTGGCGGTTGGAGGAGAGCTGCTCGGGCGCGTGATCAGACTGCTCCAGCCGCTCTCCGGGCTGGTCGCCCAAGAAGCTGGCCTTCATGAGGCGCGGGAAGCGTTCGAGCGCCTGCAGGCGGAGTTCTCGCCGCCGCCGGGAACCGCCGTGCGGCCGGTCACGGCCGGTGGAGTGCCGTCGCTCGTCGTGTCCCCGGCCGACCAGCCCGAGCCGACTGTGCTGTATCTACATGGAGGCGGGTATGTGCTCGGGTCGGCGTTCGGCTACCAGTCGCACGCGGGCGCGCTCGCAGCCGCGGCGCAGACCGGCGTGTTGGTTGTCGACTACCGCCTGGCGCCCGAGCATCCATTCCCGGCGGCGCTTGACGATTCGCTCAGCGCGTACCGGTGGCTGCTGGATCAGGGAGTTGCGCCGGAGCGCGTGACGATTGCGGGCGACTCCGCCGGCGCGGGACTTGTGATGTCGCTACTGCTGTCGCTCAAGCGCGACGACGGGCCCGCACCGGGTGGAGCCGTCCTCCTGTGTCCCTGGCTGGACATCGGGCTCCGCCACGCCGAGCGGGCGGCCCCCGCCGAACCCGTGGAGGGCCCCATGGCGACAGAAGCGGAGGTGATCCGCTGCGCCAGGGCATACCTCGACGGGCACCCGTTCGACGACCCGATCGTCGACTCGCTGGCAGCCGACCTCGCGGGCCTGTCGCCGATGCTGGTGCAGGCGGCGACGGGCGACGCGCGCGTCGCGGACGCCGAGGCGCTGGCCGCTCGCGCGCGCGCACAGGGGGTCGACGTGCAGTTGGAGCTCTACCCGGTGGATGCCCACGCGTTCCAGCTGTTCTGGTCGTTCCTTCCCGAGGCCGCCGACGCGTTCGCGGCAGCCGGTGAGTTCATTCAGGAGATCGGCGCAGGCTCGGCAGCGTCCCGGAACTTCGCGCGGCGTTGACGCAAGAGCTGACGGCCGAGACGCGCGTCGTCCCAGGTCACGCCTGGGTTGACGCCTTGGAGTTGTCGACGACCTGAGCGATCTCGAGGAAGTCGATCGTAGGCTCGACGCCGTACAGGCCGGTCACGCGGTCGCGCATTTCCCGTGAGAAGAAGCTTCTCGCCGCGTCCTCCGATTCCCAGACATAGAAGTTGAGCGCGCGCCGTCGCGCGTCATCGACGGTGAAGACCTTGGACCGCAACCCGGACATGCCCTCGAACGTCCCGCGGGCGTTCTCCGCGATCGAGAGCACGCGGGCGCGATCGAAGTCGTCGTCGTATTGGAAGCTGACGCTCACGCCGATCATTGTGATTTCCCCGTTTGGCTTGATGCGTGCCCGTCCTTCGGGCGCTCGCAGGCTTGCGTTCAGAGCGAGGTTATAGCCCTCGGCGCGCCGGGTCCAGCGGCCCGGGCCACGGCGGCTCAAGCGTATGAGAGCCTTGCTCATCCCGAGTTGAGAGGAGTGTCCGTGCCCGCCTACATCGTTGTCGAGACCGACATCCATGACGCTGAGCAGTACGAGCTCTACAAGCAGGCCTCGCCCGCCGCCGTGGCAGCCGGCGGAGGCCGGTTCATCGCCCGCGGCGGCGCGCTCACGGTGCTGGAGGGCGACTGGCAGCCCAAGCGCATTGTGCTCCTCGAGTTCCCGGATATGGAGGCGGCGGAGCGGTTCTACGAATCGCCCGAGTATCAGGATGCGAAGCGGCTGCGCGAGGGGGCCGCAGGCTTCAACATGGTCGCGGTCGAGGGACTTCCCTGAGGAACCTCAACCAACGGCCGGGACAGGCGGGCCCATCCCAGGTAGCGCCCCGACCCCGACGAGTCGACGCTGGTATCGCGCGATCGGGAGTCCGCTGGCGATCCAGGCCTCGAACCCGCCGATGACATCACCGGCTCGGTAGAAGCCAAGCTCGACGAGATTGCTCGCGGCGAGAATCGACGAATAGCCGTGGTCGCAAATCAGGATCAGCTGCTGGTCGAGCCTGCCAAGGTGGCGGTTGCGCCACGGGCTGTGCAGCGCGATCCGCCACTCAAGCACCGTGCGCGGGATGTGCACGCTGCCCGGGATCACGCCATGTAGGTCACAGGCGTCCTGCGAGCGGATGTCGATGATCATTCCGTCGGCGCCACAGGCCGAGAACGCCTGAGGTGCCTCCCACCGGGTGATCCGCGCTGCCGCACCGCTGACCAACCGCTCGAGTGAGCGGTCCTCGCCCACCATTGGTTTTCCGTTCGATGCAGGTTGCGGCCGGTCCACACGCGCACCGTACCGGCCGCCCGTGACCGCAGCGGGTACGATCGGCCGTGGGCGACCAGCGATGGAACGCGAGCGGCGACTTCAGATGCAAGGCGAGGCCGACGACGTGGCGTTCTTTGAATTGATGGATAGCCACCTGCCGCGGGCGTTCAGCGCGGTGATGCGCCGCTGCCGAGCGAGCCGCGATGCCGCCTCTGTCACGCGCCGTATGGGGGCGTCGGCGGCCGGATCATGCGCCGCTTTGGGTTTGGACCGTCGCGGAAAAATCCCGCACTGTCGGTGGCGACGGTAAAGACGCACGTTTCCCACATCCTCACGAAGCTCGGCCTGTCCTCTCGCGTGGAAGTCGCGGGATGGGTTGCGGACCAAAGCTAGGTCCTGGAGGACAGCCGGACCGCCGCTCTCACACCAGGCCGAGTCATCCCCTCCGATCGGACATTTGGCCGATGACGCCGCGGCGGAGGTGGCGCAGTATGGCGCGCATGTACGGAGCCACCGGCGACGACACGATCACCGTTGGCATGCTCAGCGTCCGCGTCCTGATCGAAGGCGCCGACTCGAATGGGGCCGCGTCGATGTTCGAATGCTACGTCCCCGCCGGCGCCAGGATGCCGGCGCCGCATAGCCACCCCGGCTTCCAAGAAACGATCTACGGGCTGGAGGGCGTTACAACGTGGACGATTGACGGTTGGACTGTCGAAATCGGACCCGGCGAGGCGGTCTGCGTGCCGCGCGGCCAGGTCCACGGGTTTGAGAACCACGGCGCAATCGATGCAGTGTTCCTGGCAATCGCGACCCCGGCGATCATGGGGGCCGCGTACTTCCGCGAAATCGGCGAGGTCCTGGCAGCCACCGAGGGCCAGCCGGATCCGGCGGCGATCGGCGCGGTGATGCGCCGCCACGGCCTGATCCCCGCGCCGTCGAGCGCTGATTGACTGGCGCGCCTAGGGATAGCTGCACAGCCCGTGGCTGCCGTCCGCTTCATACCAGCTTGGGCGCTGGTCCGGCTGAAGCGCGACCCTGACCTTCAGCGCCATGTAGGTGCGCGGGCCGGTCGGGCGGCACCTGCCGATGCCCGACACCCGCAGGTCAGCACGAAACAGCTTGCGGTAATAGCTCCCGCCGCGTCCGTAATGCACCATCGCGTAGCGCCCGACTCCCGACGCCCGCTGGCGACCCCAGTCGTGCCACCGGATGCGAGTGATCGTGACCGAGGGATCGCCGCCGACGACCAGCTTGGTGGGGTGAGCCGTTCCGAAGCCGATTCCTCCCCAGACGACGAAGCTCTTCGCCCCGAGCACGACCGGACCGCTCGCCGCGGCCGCAGGATGGCTCCTGGCTTTTACAGGGTGCGTGCCCGTTGAGTGACCCACGCCGCCGCATCCGGCGAGGATCAAGCACAGCAACGAGATTGCGGTCACACGGAGTTTCACCAGACGCGCGGGGAGGGCTGGACGTAGCCCCGGCGACCAACAAATTAGCGCTGCTGCGCCTCCCCTGATTTGGTCGTCGAGGGCTCTAACCCACTTCGACTGGCAGCTTCTCGTCGCGCGTCCACTCCGTCAGCGAGCCGTCATAGAGCCGGGCCTGCTCACGTCCGACGAGCCCCAACGCGAACAGATCGACGGTCGCCGAGATGCCGCCGCCGCAGTAGGCGATCACCGGCTCGGCACCGAGAGCCCCCGCCGCCCGGAGGGTGTGCTCGAGCTCCTGACGCGGCCGAAACCGATTCGTGTCTGGATCGATCAGCTCGGTCCACGGCGCGTTGACACTCCCTGGTATGCGTCCGGGCCGGCTGTAAGAGCTGGGGCCCTCACCCCGGAACACCGGCGCGGTCAGCGCGTTGACGAGGCAGACGGTGCCGTCGCCGGCCGCCACCACAGACTCGACGTGGGCGCGAGTGGCCAGCCAATCCCAGCGAGGAGTGGCCGTGAACTGTGCCGGCTCGTAGGCGAGCGAGCCAGACTCGGTCGGGAGACCCGCCGCGCGCCAAGCCGGTAACCCGCCGTCGAGCACACTGACGGCGTCAAAGCCAAAGAAGCGCAGCTGCCACCACAGCCGGGTGGCCCACATCGGAGAGTCCTGGGCATAGACCACCACATGCGTGCCCGGCCCGATGCCGAGGCGACCGGCCGCCGCTGAGAACCGCCCTGCCGCGGGCAGCGTGAACGAGTACGGCGAGTCGGGGTCAGACAGCTCGCCCGGAATATCGGCAAACACGGCGCCCGGGATGTGCGCCCGCTCATAGCCAGCCCGGCCGCTGCGCACCGTGTACGGTCCGCCCTCGGGCGGACGCACAAGTTCCACAGTGGCGTCGTAAAGGCGAAGGTCAGGGGCATGCAGATGCTCGGATAACGCGGCCGGGTCGACCAGGGTCTGCAGTGACAGCGGCATACAAGTGCAAGCCTATCGACTTAGTTCACCACGGTTCTGGTACACGGGACCGATGCCGTTAGCGACGAGCTGAGGTCTCAGCGCGCAGACAAACATTTGGGGGTTCGCGGATCCGACAGGGTGGAAGTACAGCGCCCGCTAGTGCGACGCGTTCGGGATCCTGTCCCGGCGGTGCCGGGATTTAGCGAGCGGGTGTGTCGGGTGGGAGCTAGGCGGCCAGCCGCCGGCGAGCCTTCTGGACCGAGGGCAGCGCCGACTTGGCCTTAGCCAGCGGGCGAGCACGAACGTCGACGCTGGCCTTCTTAGCGGCGATCGTGATCTCCTCACCAGTGGCCGGATTGCGCCCCTTGCGCGCCTTCGTCGCGGGCTTGACCCGCACCGTCAACTGCACCACCCCCGCCAACCGCACCTTCTGCGCATTGCCGAGCTCCTCGAGCACGACCTCCTCCAGCGCCGCCAAAGCTCGCTTGGCGTCTGCCTTGCTCATCTCCGCGCGATCCGCGACCGCCGCCACCACCTGGGTCTGGGTAAGGGCCATCGAGTCTCCTCCCGGGTTCGGTTCGTTAAGCCGTCGAAGCCAAGGTCAATCGGGCATGGTCGACACAGAGTCCGTCGGCGTACGCGCAACCACGCCGTTGATCGCACCACGGCCTGTTGCGTATTCGATGGCGAGGCCAGCATCCCTGCGACCGGCCTGGCTAACCACCCTCGGCCAACCGCCACCACTAGCACCACCAAGGTCATGGGTCGGGAGGCGATCCCACGGTTTGCGGGGTCGTCCGTCGAGCAGCGCGGCGACCTCGTCCGTTTGGGTTTGGGTGATGTCTTTGAGCGATCGTACCGGCGTCGTTATGTAGAATAGTCCTGCAAAGTCCCATATTCTTGGCGACGGCTATGACAACTCGAAAGACGCCCGCAAGCGCGAAACTGTCCGAGCTCGCGGGGGCTTCGACAAGCTGGCGAGAGTATCCACGGGCCGTCGGTCGTAGCCCCGTAAGTCGTTCTGTTATCCGAGACAGCGCGGTCGGGGCGGCCATCGGCGTCGCCACCACGTGCGCCGCCGCGGTCGTCGTCGAACGGCTTTACACGAGGTTGCGTCACGGGCAGCGTAGGATCGCGGCCGACGCGGAGCAATGCCGCTGCTGGCCTCTCGAGGAGGGGTGGGAGCGGCCAGCTGGCCCAGGCACCCTCGAGCGCGACCCGGACCAAAGCCTGCTCCAGGTAACACGTGATGGCGAGGCGCCTCCGTGGTGGGTGGAATTCTGCGAATACCCCTCCGAGTCGAGCTTCTCTGCGCCGCTGACCCGCACCGCAGGCTTAGCGCTCAACAGCGGCTGGTTTGAGCCGGGCGGCTATCGCGCCCTGCTCGAGCGGTTCATCGTCGGCGAGATCCAACGCCGCGCTGAGGCTGACCCCGATCACGACTGGCGACTCACGCTCTACTCATCCCACGGCACCACGACATTTCAACGCTACGACAAGGAGGCTTGGCGACAGACCGGATTCGAGTCTTAGCCACGCTCGAGCCTGACCGGTCAATGCGCCGACCGAAGGTGATGGTGAACTTCTTGCGATGCTGGCAGCCATCCTGGGCATCCTGGGCGCGCTCATCGGCTTTGCCGCAGGTAGCGGCTATGCCTTTTGGGCCACTCGTAGGACAGAACTCGGTGCGGCTGTGGTCGCCGCAGCCACACTCGTTGAGGTGCTTCTCGAAGCGGGTGATCCAGGAAGATTGAGTCCGGCAGGAGGTCGGACTCTCCGATCTACCTGGGACGAACAGCGGTCGGCGCTGGCGATCTTTCTCCCTCCAGCCGATTTTCGCGCGCTCGGCGCGGGTATCGCTGCGGCGCAGCAGGATCCAGTCACATCCGAAGATCGCGAGAGCCTGAGTCGCGGACTAATGAAGTTGCACGAGTTGTTTTGGTCGGAACATGAACTCTTCATTCTCGTGCCGCTAGTCCGGACCCTTCGACAGGAAGACGGGGTCACGACACGCGCATCGAAAGTGCTCAACTCAACTGAGCTGGTGTAGATCCGGAAAGCGAACACGAAGCGCCCGCTACTCGGGTCAACGCGACGTTCCGCTAGTTCGCGGTCGTTTCCTTTGCTCACGGCAGGTCGCGCAGACCCCGCGCATCCTGGCCCAGTCCACGATCATGGTCGGGGTCGAGAACCGCAAGCAGCGCCGGCGCCGCCATTCGACCGGTGACGCTCGGTCCCGGTTAGTTGCGTCGGGCACCGAAGCCCAAGCGACTTCGGCGATGTGGCGCAGCGAGCGTGGGCCGGCCACGGTGGTTGTCTGACTGCGGTCCTAGGCGGCCGGGACCGCTCGCGGTCTTCATGTCGGCGAGGATCGCCGCTTCCGATCTCGAAGCGACAATCGGCGTCGCGATCCCTGCGACGTGAACGTACGTCCGCCGTCCGCTCCCTCGCCCATCTTCGATCGGGAGCACTGCGACGATCTCGTCGGCGCGGACAAACCGCCCGTAGCCGAGCGGCACCATGCCGATGTCGGTGGCTCTGACATCTTCTTCGCGCATGTACTTATTGTAGCGAACGTGTGTTCGCGTTCGAGGCCCATGTCGCGCCTTATCTTCTAACGATGCCCCGCCGCCCCATCGTGACCGCAGCGCTGGCGACGGCCGCGCTGGTCGCTACGGGTTGCGGGGGGACGACGACACACGCCGTCAGCACCGCGGCGCCGACGAGCACGCATGCCGCGCACCGACACACCACCAGGGCGAAGGCCAAGCGGCACGCTCACGAGCGAACCGCCGCGAAGGCCAAGCGTGGCGCCGCGGCGACGGCCGCTAGGAACGCGAGGGGCACGGCTGCGGGTGCCCTGGCCCAGCTGCTGGTCAAGGGCCGCGCGCCGAAGACCGGTTACAGCCGCGAGCAGTTCGGGGATGGGTGGATCGACTCCGGTGGCTGCGACACGCGCGACCGCATTCTCACCCGCGACCTGGCCGCCAAGTCCTACCTGGACGACTGCCGCGTCGAGTCCGGCACGCTAGCTGACCCCTACACGGGCGAGCTCGTCCACTACACCCGCGGCGGCGCGAGCGAGGTCGACGTCGACCACGTCGTCGCGCTCTCAGACGCCTGGCAGAAGGGCGCCCAGCAGTGGGCTCCGGCGACGCGGGTCGCGTTCGCCAACGACCCGCTGGAGTTGCTCGCCGTCGACGCGCACACCAACCGTGCCAAGGGCGACGGGGACGCCGCCACCTGGCTGCCCCCCAATAAGCCGTTCCGCTGCACTTACGTAGCCCGCCAGGTCGCCGTCAAGACCAAGTACAGACTGTGGGTCACCCAAGCGGAGAAGGACGCGATCGGCCGCGTGCTCGCCACCTGTCCCGGCCAGAAGCTCCCCGCGCCGGGCGCGCCCATTCCGGTGACCGTCACCCGCACGCCACCCGCCATTCCCAACCACCACACAACCAGCGACACTCGAAGGTCGCGCGCGGGACACGTGTACGCCAACTGCACCGCGGCTCGCGCGGCCGGTGTCACACCGATCCTGCGCGGCACCCCCGACTACGCCGCCAACCCAGATCTCGACCGCGACCACGACGGCATCGCCTGCGAGTCCTAGTCCTAGATGGCCGGAGTGAGGCCGTGGCGCTGCATCACGTCGCCGATCGCGGGGAGTTCGGGTGGGCCGTCCGCGGCGGCGTCGAAGACCGCCGCGACCTCGCGGAAGTAGTCGGCGCCGAGGAGGCCGGGGGTGATGATTGCGAGCGCGGTGGCGTCGGCGTCGCCTGTGTTGGCGAAGGTGTGGATCGCGCCGCGGGGGATGAACAGGGTCGCGCCCGGCGCGATGTCGTGGGGCGTGCCCTCGACGGTGAACGTGACGGTTCCCTTGACGCCGTAGATCGTCTCCTCGTAGGCGTCGTGGCTGTGAGCGACGGGGAGGCTCGCGCCGGCGGGGACGTCAAATTCGTGGATCGCGATCACGCCGTCGCTTTCGGCGGGCTCTAGCCGGGGGCGGATCGCCATTTCGCCAACCAGGATCTCCTCGTGGGTGCTCGTCGTCATCGCGTCCTCCAAGACTCACAGTGGTAAAGTGCCTTGACTGTAAATGACGAACCGAAACAAGTCAAGCGCCTTTACTGACTCGCGCGAGGCCTTCGGCCCACCGATGATCGGGGCGCTCCTGCGGATGCCGTGGGAGCGAGTCGTGCGCCGCATGCTCGAGCGATTGCACGCGGAGGGATTCGAGGACCTGGACATGGCCCACCTGAACCTCCTCCTCTACCCCGGCCCGCAAGGCGCCCGCCCCTCCGAGCTCGCCGCCCAACGAGGCATCACCAAGCAGGCGGCCAACTACCTCCTCGGCCAGCTCGAAGGGCTCGGGTACCTCAAGCGCCAGCCCGACGCCGGCGACGGGCGATCGAAGCGCATCGCTCTGACCGACCGAGGCGAGCGGGCCGCGTACACGATCCGCGATGCTGTTAGGGACGTCGAGCGAGACTGGCAGACGCAGCTCGGACAAGACCGATTCGCCCAGCTCAAAGCGCTCCTCCTCGAGCTCAACGAACCCGCATAGAGGGCCGCCACAGGGTCGGGTCGGCCCAGGACCGGTCAGGCGTGCCGTAAACGCTTCGCCCCGCTCCCGTCGGAGCGCCGACGAGCACGCCGGCGTCGGAGAGGGCCTTCGCCTTCCCGCGAACCTCTTGCTCTCTCGCGGAGGTACTGACCCTGCTATGACAATGCCGACGCCCGCTGCTGGAATTTCGCCTCAGGTGTGGTGTTTCTGCGCTTGGCGTGGTTGGTGTGGGCTTGCCGCGCTGCCGGGTTCCGGCGGGTCCGATACTCGAGTAGCTGTCCACGCGAAGGCGGGACCGGCGTGTGTTGGGCGAGGAATGTCTCGGTTCGCGAGGCCGCGGATGATCGCGGTCAGGCCGTCTGTCCACAGGCGCTCCGCGGCCTCGGGGGGGAAGGTGCCGCGTAGTTCGACCGCAGCGAGGCCTTCGCAGACCGCGTCGAAGTGGAGGGTGACTTCGTCGATGCGGTCGCTGTCGATCAGCCCGGCGTCTGCGAGTCGAGCGATCCTGGTTTTCAGGACGTCGAGGGCGATGATTGCTGCGTCGCGGACGATCGGGCGGGCTCTTATGGGGCTTTCGCGCGTGCTGCCAAAGGCGATTCTGAACAGCGAGGGGTGTTCGACGGCGAACCGCCGGAAGATCTGTCCGGCCTCGACGAGGTCGTCGACCGGCGCCGGTGTGGTCGGGAGCCGTCCGACGCCGTCGCGCAGCAGCTCGAACGCGCGGGCGGCCAGCGCGTCCATGAGGCCCTGCTTGGACCCGTAAAGGCTGTAGACCGCACGGGTCGTCGTGGCGACCTCGCCGGCGACGGCACGGATCGAAACGGCGTCCGTGCCGCCGACTTCAACCAGTCGTTCCGCCGCCGCGAGCAACTCTGTCGCGGTCTGTTCGTCGTGCTCGCGGGGCCTTCCCAAGGTTGACAGTATAACGTAACGTCGTTACGGTACGTCGTATCAAAACTTTGGAGGATGAATGACCATAAGCATTGACACGACGCAGCTCGCCTACGACGACCAGGGATCGGGGGTGCCGGTGATCCTGCTGCACGGGCTCACGTTCAACCGTGCCACCTGGGCGCCGATCGTCGAGCGTCTCGGTGACGGCGTTCGCACTGTGGCGGTCGATCTGCCCGGGCACGGCGACAGCCGCGGCGGTCCGCGCTCGCTGTGGGAGGTCGCGGCGCTTGTCCACAATCTGGCCGACGCGATCGGGATTGAACGTCCGATCATCGTCGGCCATTCGATGTCCAGCGGGATCGCCTCTATCTACGGGGCTTCATACCCGGCGCTAGGCGTGGTCAGCATCGACCAGTCCACCGACATTCGCCCGCTCGCGCAGCTGCTGCATCGCCTGGAACCAGCCCTTCGCGGACCCAACTTCACCGAGGCGTTCCGGCCCTTTCAGCAAAGCATGGGACTTGACCGGGTGCCCGAGCCGTTGCGCTCACGGGTGCTGGCCGGCCAGCGCGTTCGTAAAGACATCGTCATCGGCTATTGGGAGGAGATGCTCAGAACTGATCCAGCGGAGATGCAGGCACGGGTCGACGATGAGGCAGATCGGATCGCCTGCCCCTACCTCGCAGTGTTCGGGCGCGGGCTCGAGCAACCCGAACGTGCGCACATGACGACGCGGGTCCCGACCGTCCAGATCGAAGAGTGGCCCGGGTCCGGGCACTTCGTGCACCTCGCCGAACTCGAGCGCTTCAGCGACCGCCTTCGCAGGTTCATCGAAGGCTGCGCCAGCAGGGAGCGGTGATCGCGGCAGTCAAGCCAGCAGTAGCTGCTCCAGCTCGCTGCTACGGGGCGGCCTCGGTGAATAGGCGCTGCAGCGTCCCGCGCTCGAGGTTGAAGAGGGCCAGCACCCCGTTGGCGGCGCGGAGGCACAGCTGTTTGTCGAAGGTCAGGTCGCGCTCGACTCCCCAGTCGATCCCGGCGTCGAGGAGGAGCGCGCCCACCTCCTGCGGGGTGGTGTCGCCGTCAACTTCGGTTACTGTGATTGCCGCGACGCGTCCGTCGGTCACCGTGAGCTCGCGCCCCTGGTAGCGCAGGATCTCGGTTCGGGAGTCAACCTGTGCACGGTCGCCGGTGTCGCCGAGCGCGCGCAGCGCTGCGTCCAGCGGCGCCCCGACGCGGATCCCGTCGAGCGCGCCGGTGCGCAGGAACTCGAGCGCGTCGGGGTTCACTAGAGTCCCAGCGCCTCGAGCTCGCGCAGGAGATGGCGCAGCTCACCCGAGCGCGCCCGGTCCATCTGGCTGCCCTTGCGCAACAGCTGGATCGCCCGGACGCAGGCGTTGAACAGCCGCTGCCGGAAGCCCAGCTCGTGGATCGCGTCGGTGGCGGCGCGCTGCGCTCCGGCGGTGTCCTCGGTTCCGACGTCGCGACTGAAGACCGGCGGAAGCACGATCCCTGGGCCGACGGGTCGGACCGCGAGCTCGACATTGTTGATCTTTATGTGCGCGCCCTTCTGGCCCCAGTCCGGTGCGACGGCGGAGATCTCAGGCCACCAGTTCTGCTGCGGCCGCGTGATCGGAACCGGATCGGGGACCTTGAGCTCGAGTTCCTCGTCGGACACGCCGGGAGCCGTCGCAGGCGTCGGCGGGTCCTTACCCGGTGCGAGCGCCGGGCCAGTGACGTCCGTCCCCGGCGCAATCGCGGGGTTCACGGCGTTGGGGTCGGTCACCGGCGCGGGCACGGGAGTCCCGGGCGCCTGCATCGGCTCCGGCGTGCCCCCTTGGGGCAGCTCCTCGCGACTGGGGCGCCCGGCGGCGAGGAAGGCCTCGTTCAGCACCAGAATGATCGCGGCCTCAGCTAGCCACACCAACCCGACCACCGCCAGCGTGCCGGCGACCCCGATGGCCGCCCCCTCCCCCGCCACGACGGGCGCGGCCTGCGTGGCGACGCGCCCGGCCTGCATTGCGCCTTGGAGCGCACGGGCCTCGCGCCACAGTTGTGGGCTCTTGGAAATGACGTCCTTGCCGACCTCGGTGGCGACCTTGATCGCGCGCACCTCGGCGCCGCCGGCCACCGGCGCTGTCCCGAGAGTCGCCGGCCCGGTCGCAAGCTGCGTGCCGTCGCTCAGCAGCGGGGCCAGCCCAGCGGCGGCGAAGCCGGGACCGCCGAGATCGATGTTGCCCTGGTCGAGGATCTTTACGCCCCCCACGGTGAGCTGCGCCGAGCTTGCGGTCGTCGTTGGCGCCTGCGCGGGGACTCCGTCGAGCGCCGCCCAAGTCATCGGTCCGACGCCGCTGGGATCCCACCCCTGCCCACGTTGGAAAGCGTCCGCAGCTTTACGCGTCGCGGAGTCGAAGTAGCCGGTCTCTGCGACGCCGAGCAGATGCTGGAGCAGTGCTACGCCGGGGCCGCGGTCGCCCTCGACGAGGCTGGGGCGCCGGCCCGGCGCGCCCGCGTGATTGTCAACCCGATCCCACGTCATCGGGCCCACGCCACTGGGCTCCCACCCCTGCTGGCGTTGGAAGCGGTCTACGGCACGTCGGGTTTGCGCGTCGAACGCTCCCGTCTGATTAGCGCCGAGCAGGCGCTGGAGCATCACGACGCCGGGGCCGCTGTCGCCGACGTCGAGGTTAGGGCGCCGGCCGGGCTCACCCTCGTCCTGGACCGAGCGCTGGAGCATGCGCACCACCGCAGCGTTGCCAGCGTGGCGCTGCAGAAACAGAATGTTGCCCTGAGCCGAACCGCGTGACGGTACCCACGTCGAGGGCGCGTGAGGCTGCGTGACGGGCTCGGCCATAGCCTTCGCTGGCTCCGATGCAGCCGAGAAGCTCGGCTCGTCGCCCATGTGACCATTCCATCAGAAGCATCAAGAGTTCGGTCAACCACTTTGCGGTTGGCGCCCGTGGTGGGTCGTCCTTGGCGGCTTCGGGCTGACCCTTTCTGGTTGGTCGCCGCCGTCGTGGGGCGCGGCAGCGGGTCGACGAGCGGTGTGCGTTTTGACAGCTAGTTGGGCCATTCGATGAGGTGTAATGCCGCTGAGATGGCGCTCCCGGGGCCGAAGACCGGTCGGGGCTCAGGAAGCGCAAGTCGCAAGCTCAGCGCGGCTGGCCAGACCGGCGCGGCAGAATGGCGCGGGGATGCCGTGCGAGTGGTTGCTGATCGATGGCTCGAGTCTGATCTTCCGCGCCTACTACGGCGCGTTGGCCAGCGCGCGCGCGTCGCGGTCAGACGGGAACGTGATCGGGGGTTTCCTGGACAGACTCGCGCGGCTGGTCACCGACCGCCGGCCCGGCCGACTGGTGATCGCCGAGGACCGGGCATGGCGACCCCAGTGGCGCGTTGACCTGATCGCTGACTACAAGGCCCACCGGGCCTCCGAGCCGGTTCCACCCGGCCTGGTGGCGCATCTTCCCGTGATCACCCAGCTGCTTGAGCACATCGGGATCGACGTCGTCGGCGTCGCCGATTACGAGGCCGAGGACGTGATCGCCACCCTTGCCAGACTCGCCCCTGAGACGGTCGAGATAGCCAGCGGTGACCGAGATCTGTTCGCGCTGGTTGAGGATCCGCGCGTGCGCGTCTTGTATCCGGAGCGGTCAGGACTGGCGGTAATCGACGAAACCGAGATCACGCGCCGCTACGCGATCCCAGGCCGTCGATACGCCGACTTCGCGATCCTGCGCGGCGATCCCTCCGACGGACTTCCCGGGCTCAAAGGCGTCGGCGCCGTGACCGCGGCGGCGATGATCCGCCGCCACGGAGACATCGAGGGTGTGCTGCGCGACCGCCCACTGCGACCAGCAGATCGCGAGTACCTCCGGGCCGCGATCACCGTCGCGCGCCCAGTCGACGATCTCCCCGTCGCGCTCCCGCGCGGCCAACGAGACGGCTACCCGACCAACGAGCCCGCCCTCCGATCGCTCGCCGCACGCCACAAAGCAGAGGACTCGGTCGACCGGCTCCTCAGGGCCCTCACCAGCCTCGCAGCGCAGCGAGCCCGGTCTTGACCGCTGCTCGCACGAAGCGATCAGCAGAAGCCCGCCGGGCATACCCGCTACGGCGACGATGCAGAACCGTGGCCGGACGGGGCGCGGCATCGCCGCGAAGTCCTGCTGGGTGTTGGACCTAGAGAGCGCGATCAGGCTTCGTGGCTACGAACATTCCTTGGCATATCTTGCGGTCATGTGCGAGCTGCTGGATGAAGCCCATCTCGCCGCCCAGTGCCTGCATGAGCTCCATGTCGAAGCCGATGCGCTTGAGCGCGTCGTAGGTCAGCTGCATGTTGAGCATGTTGAGGTAGAGGTCGACGTAAGGCGCAAAGCGGCCCGTATCTTCGGCTGTCTCGACTCGGCAACCGCAGTTCTCAAGCAACGCTCGGTACTCATCGACCTCCAATATGTTGGGGAACTTCATGAACCGCAAGAAGCGCTCGGCCTCTTGCGCGCTCATCTCCTCAGGGCCGGCCAGCCAGTCGCTGAACGCAATCGTTCCGCCGGGTCGGGCGATGCGCACCGCCTCGGCGATGAGCCGCGCCTTATCGCCGACATAGCACCACGCATCCTCGCCCCATACGAAGTCGGCAGTCTCGTCGGGCAGCCCGGTGTCTGAAGCGTCACCGAGGACGAAGTCGATCCGGTCAGACAGTTGCTCGTCTTCGGTCCTGCGGCGGCCGCGCTCAACGATGCGCTCGGTGGCGTCCACGCCGGTCATGTGGCCGACATTGCGAAAACGCACCAGGAACCGCATTCCGGCGCCGTTACAACAACACAGATCCACTCCGTCGCCGCCCTCCTCGATATTTGCCCGGCCGGCGAGATCCGTTGACGCGCTCAGCCCACCGATGTGGATCTGCTCACCCATCACCAGCTCCCACAGATCGCCCTCAGCGCCGTCGTAGACCGCTTGGACGTCCGCTAAGCCAACTCCCGAAAGCGTTTGCACAATCGACCTCCATTCCCGGTTGTTGGAGTCTGCCGGAATGGTCTCCTGAGCCGGAACCCTTGTCAATGACCGAGCGCGACCGCCAAGGCCTCCCAGCTTGCGCTGCTGCATCGGAGTCCTGATCGCGCTGGATGCAAGCCATACTCGTCCCAGTGAGCCCCGAGACCGCTGAGCCCGCGCGATCGGCCGAGCTGCGCCCGATACTCAGCGGATCGACGTGGTTCGTCGGCGTGCTCGAGACCGTGCGAGAGGTGGGCCCGCCCGGCTGGTGGATCGGCGCAGGGGTGATCCGCGATGTTGTCTGGGAGCGGCGCTTTAGCGCAGCGGCTGCGGAGCTCCGGTCCACGGACGTCGACGTCGCTTTCTTCGACGGCGGCGATCTCAGCCGTGAGCGCGAACAGCTGGTCCAGAGCGAGCTACATCGACGCAGACCCGACGTCGCCTGGGACGCGAAGAATCAGGCAGCCGTTCACGTGTGGTACCCGGACCGTTTCGGAGGGCACGTCCCGCCGTTCGGCTCAGTGGCCGAGGCGGTCGCGACATGGCCGGAATACGCGGTTTGTGTCGCTGCGCGGCTCGCATCGCGCGGAGCGATCGAGATCTGCGCGCCGCACGGTCTGGACGATCTCCTCGATGGCGTTTGGCGACGCAATCCGACGCGCGTCGCGGTCCGGGAGTACGAGCGGCGATTGGCGCGCAAGCGGCCAGCATCACGCTGGCCCGGCGTTAGGGTGATCGACTGACGCGGCGGCAGTCCTAGACCGCGTTCGGCCCTTAAGGCTGTTCGGTTTCGCCGACCTCGATGGAACGGGCATCCGGTGGGCGGGGCGGAATCCTTGGCCTTGTCGCTTTTGCCAAACCGCGCCGAAGGCAGCTCCGAGCACGAGGACCGCGGCGACCAGGATGAACCATGTCAGCAGAGTGAAGACGACGCCGATAGTTCCGTAGAGCTTGCTGTCCGAGACGATGCTCGATGAGAGGCTGATCGAAGAGAAGACCGCGAGAGCGAGCCAGAGGAACGCAGTCACCAGGGCGGGCCGGATCAAGGCGTGCCACGGTGCCCGTCCTGCCAGCAGAAAGTGCATCGTCCACCAGAAAAAGAGCAGCGCGCCGGAAAACCTCACTAGCCCCTCGATCACCGGACCCGTCGTGGTCCGCACTGGATGGCTGATGGTGCTCTCGAGGACCAAGGCGCCGAGAAGGACCACAAGCCAGACAACGGAACGAGGGATATCCCGCCACCCATGAGGTTCCTGATCGAAGGCTCGCTCATAGAGCACCTGAACGGAATGGGCCACCGTGATCGTGCCGACGAAAGCGAACAGCAGCCCGGTCAGGACGGGTACAACCAAAAAGGTCGGCGAATTGCGGAACAACTCCCTGATGACCCGGACGCCCTGACCGCTCGCCCCGATGTGCCGGCTCAGATCGTCGTCGATCCGTTCGTTCGCCAGCGAACTCAGGAGAATAATGAGCGGAAGCACCGACCACAGCAGCTCGGCTCCAAACAGGAGGGTCCACTCTCCAAGGTCAAGGGCCCTCAGTTGCGTGACGACGTCCTCGGCCCAGGATCCCTCGTAGCGACGGCGAGCACCGGCAAGCTGCACGCGCGCGGTAGCTCGGGGAGCGGTCTTCGCCAACCGGGTGCGGCGCTTCCGTCTCATCACGACCCAGCTGGGGGCCGTTGCTACCCGTCACGGGACGAGTATCGCAGCGCTTGTGCTCCGGAGGCTCCTGTCCCGTTCGCGCGAGCACCTTGCCCTCCGGCTGGCGGCGCAGACTGCTGGATCGAGGTTGGAACCTCGAGTATCTGCTAACGAGGGAGCGTGGTGTTAGGAGAGCTTGAGCGCGGCCTCGCAACCGGTCAGGAAGCGCACTGCGCCTGGGCAACGAGTTCTATGGCGGTCGTCGTAGAGGTGTTAGTGGCCTCGACGACCCAGGACTGGGTCCCGTTGTGGTCGGTGGGTACGCTCTCGGTGACGATGAGACCTGACCCCGCGGCGGCGAAACCACCGCCAGTGACCGTCGAGGAGGCAGGGCAGTCGGCGTAGACCATCGATTGCCCGTTGGCCGGGACTATCACCATGCCTGTTTTGGTGACCACGTTCGCGGTTCCGGAGGGCCCCCGGGGCCCGATCAGGCTCGTCGCGTTACCCCAGGTGCCTGAGCTTTTGGGACCGTAGATCGCACTGGCGCTGGTGTCGATGTAGAAGTCACCGTCGGTTCCCAAACTGTCGTCAGGTGGGCCACTGCCGTTGAGCACGGTCTTGCCGTTGGTGCCTGGGTGTCCGGGGATCCCGTCCTTACCAGGCGTACCGGGAGCGCCCTGCAGTCCCGCGGGCCCGGTGGCTCCCGGGTTTCCTTGGGACCCGCGGCTCCCAGTCAGTCCGGTGGCACCGCGCGGCCCGGCGGGCAGCTGCCCACGAGCGAAGTCACTCGCCAGCAGCGAATGCGTGCGCACCTTGGCGGCGGTGACGGCTCGGTTGCGCAGCTGTCGCGTCCCGACGCTGCCGGCAGGCAGGCTAACGGCGGCGTAGGAGGTTCCGCCGATGGCCACAAACAGCGCCAGGTAGCCGATTACGTTGTGCTGCAGATGACGCGCGAGAGCACGAAGCATGGGCCTCCCTCAAGATCGCGAGGCGGCGCATCGCCGGAGTGGCCCTGTGAGCGTCGACCCGATTCGGTTCGACGGACTGTACAGATTTTGGAAGTAACTAGCCTTCCACGAAGTGTCAAGACCCGCGTTCACTCACCGGGCGCATCCTCTGCAGCTTTGACGCACACCTCCATTGCGCGGACGGGTGACAGTCATTGTCGCGCTCGAGCGTGTGGCGGCGACGGCCGCGAACTCGCTGCAGACCGTGCACTGAGTCCCGCTCAATCGCGCTCGATGCGCCGCAGGCCCCGCGTGGGCGTCCACCAGTCGATGACGAGCAGTCGTGGCCATCTCGTCGAGGTGCGTGTGCACGACCGCGGCGATGTCGGCGCGGAAGCGATCGCTGTCCGACCCCTCCGCGGTTGGTCGGGCGGCGATCGCGTGACCGGAGATCTTCGCCTCGCCCGGCCACCGCGCCTCGGAACCCTCGATCGGGTCGGTCGTGGCGCTGTGCAGCGCGAACCGCGGATCGCGATGGAGATCGGCGCCCTTGCGCGCGTTCGGCATCGAGCCAAATACGAGGTCGCCATCCTCGAACGCCGCCTCGATCCCGGAGATCCGCGGCGACCCGTCGGCTCGGAGGGTCGCGATCGTCTTGTGTCGGCGAGCGTCGAACAGCTGCCGGACGCGTTGCGCGAACTCCGGCTGCTGACGCTCGACGTCTCGCCACGCCGCCATGCGCTCAGTCTCTCGACCCCAGCGCATGAAACTCAATCCGGTACACGAGCGTGTCGTCGTCGATCGGACCGGCGTGTGCCGCGCGCCGGCGAAGCGTCTCACGGTCGGGCTCGCCCGCACGCCGGACGTCCTCCGCGGTGACCGCGGCGAACGGCATCGTCTCGATCGCATCCACCTCGATCTCACCCGGGCCCACCCGATAGCGCCCGCCCTCCTTGACCTGTGGCCGTGCCCACAACCGGACCGTGAGCGTGATGTCGCCGGCCAGTACGCCGTTGCGCAACTCGCGGCTGAACTGCATCGCTCGGACGCTAGCTGGTGGCGCACGCTCGCGGTGCCGGCGGTCGATTTCGTAGCCCACGGCATCATCCGCTCGCCCTGGGCTACGTTCTCCGCGCTCAGCGCGGTTTTCGTGACCCAAGGCGAGCGAAAGGTGCCCTGGGCGACGTTTCCGGCTTCCCGGGCCTGATGGCCGCACCTAGCCCGCACGGGCGAGCACCTCACGCTTGACGGGGCTGGTTCTACCAGCTACCTTGTGTCGCATGGCACCGCGAGCCGAGACACTGATCTCCCAGCTGCGGCGGGGTGTGCTGCAGTTCTGCGTGCTGGCATTGCTGCGCGAAGGCGAGCGCTACAGCTTCGATCTGGTCCGCGCGCTGGGGGATGCCGACGGGCTGGTCACCAGCGAGGGGACGCTGTACCCCCTGCTCGGGCGCCTGCGCCGCGAGGGCCTCGTACAGAGCAACTGGCGGGAGTCAGCGTCGGGACCGCCCCGCCGGTATTACCGCATCACTTCGGACGGAGACGCCGCACTGCGGGCGTTCGCGAGCCAGTGGGAGCGGTTTCGCGACTCCGTCGACACGCTGATCGACCAGGGGGCTACCGCATGAGCCCGGACTCGCTGCACCCGCTCGCAGAGGGCTACCTAGTGCGATTGCGGCAGGCCGGCCGTGAGCTGCCGCAGGAGCGACGAGACGAGCTCGTCGCCGAGATCGAGGGATACCTGGCCGAGGCCATCCCTGCGAACGCGTCCGATGACGAGGCACTCACAGTGCTCGAGCGCCTTGGTGCACCCGGCGAGATCATCGAAGCCGAGCAATCTCCCCTCCCGGCCCCCACCGATCGGCGCAGCTGGCGCGAGTGGGCTGCGGTGGTCCTGCTCCCGCTCGGCGGGTTTGCGCTGGGCGTGGGCTGGCTGGTCGGGCTGGTCCTGTTGTGGAGCTCGCGGCTGTGGACGACTCGCGACAAGGTGATCGGGACCTTGATCGTCCCCGGTGGCATCGCGACCGTGCTTCTCGTCGTGGTGGTGACGGCCACCAAACGGCACTGCACCGGGTTCACGACGGCCGTCGGACACACGAACTTGCAGTGCACACCCAGCGGCGGGCCGAGCGCGGGGACCAGCGCGCTGGAGATCGCCTTGCTCGCGTTCGTGCTGATCGGCCCAATCGTCACGGCCGTGTATCTGGCCCGACGGGCGCGCAGCGGTTCCGCCGCGCCGGCCGCCTGAACGCTCTCACCGGCGAAGTCTTGCCGCGCGTGTGGCGGTCCGGCGAGGGTGGCGGCTGAAATCTTGGGGGGCAAGTTAGGGGTTCCCCACGATGCGCCGCAGCCGTCAAGGTTCGATGCTTGCCTGACCCGAGCTGAGGCGGTGAATGTTGATGGATATCAGCCGACGGACGCTGCTCAAGTCAGGCGCCGGCGCACTGGCCGCGGCCTACTCGGTCGGCGCGCGACCTGGCTGGGCCGCTCGCGGTCGGGGGCCGCGGATCGACGAGGCAGCGATCCGGCGGGTCTTTGTCCGCGGTGCCAAGAGCATGGTCACTCCGGGCGGATTGTTGCTGTTGCGAGCTCCGGGAGTCGAGCTGGTGGTGCCTTATGGCACCGGGGTGCTGGGCGAGTCTCGGCGCTTGAAGCTGGCTGATCGCTTCCGGATCGGCTCGATCACCAAGACGTTCACCGGCACTGTGATCCTGCAGGCCGCCCAGCGGGGTGCGCTGCGGCTCGACGACCCGGTCTCGCGGTTTCGACCAGGAGTGCCCAACGGCCGCGAGATCACGATCGCGCAGCTGTTGTCGATGCGCAGCGGACTGGACAACTACTCGCAGTCGCTCGCGTTGAACCGGATGATGGACAGGCACCCGCGGCACCTGTTCAGACCCCGGGACCTGCTGCGAATCGCCTACGAGGCCAGGCCGCACCCGCGCCCCGGCGAACGGTTTGAGTACTGCAACACGAACACGATCCTGCTCGGCCTGATCGCCGAACAGGTGTATGGGCGATCGCTCGGCGAGATCTTCCAACATCACCTGTTCGCGCCACTGGGGATGCGAACGTCGTCGATGCCGGGGCCCCGGACGACCACGATCCCCAACCCGCACACTCGCGGGTACATGTTCGGTACAAACGCGTCGACGCTCGAGACCGACCGGCTGCCTCCTCGCCAGCTCGCTGCTGCCGAGGCCGGACGCCTCAAGCCACGCGACGTGACGTACATCGACCCGTCCTGGGCCGGCGCGGCCGGCGCGGCGATCTCCACCGCCGAGGATCTCGCCAAGATCGCCAGGGGCATTTGCGACGGCTCGCTGCTGAACCGACGCTGGCAGCGCTTGCGCCTGGACAGCATCCAATCCACCGACCCATCCAACCCGGGGGCCTCCGGCTACGGCCTGGGGATTGCCAAGCGGGGCGCGGTGTACGGGCACGGCGGGTCGATAACCGGATTTCAAAGCTTCATGGGCTACGACCCGGTGCATCGACTGACCTTGATCGTGTGGACGAACCTGAAGGCCTCACCCCAAGGCTTCCCGCCCGCCCAGTCAATCGCCGGGCGGCTGCTGGACCGCATCTACGCATGAACATGCGGCCGGAAGACTCCGGCCCTGACCGCGGCCGACTCGTCGGCTCAGGTTCACCCGGTCGAGCGGACCGGCCTACCGTGCGCCAGTGACGATCGCGCTCGTGATCAGGGGCCGGACGTGGCGCCGTCCGCGGTGCAGCCGCGATGTGATCGTCTCCTCGCGAGTGCGCAACCAGCGAGCTGCCTGCCGGTATGAGAGACCCACGACGTCGACCGCCAGGACCGCGTCTCGATACAGCTTCGGAGCGCTCGAGATCGCCTCCATCAGCTCGCGGGCCCCGATCGGAGGATCCTGTGTGATGTGCTCGTCCAAATCGCTTTCCAGCAGCGGCACCGTTGTCGGGCGGGACATGGCGGCTCGGTACTGGGTGGCCTGGGTGTTTCGCAGAGCGCGCAGGAGGTAGGCCCGAGCGTCGTCGTTGTGCAGCAGACGCGGGCGCTTCAGTACCGCGGCCAGTGTGTCCTGCACGAGATCCTCGGCGTCCTCGTGTGACCCACACAACCTCCGAGCAACGCGATAGAGCACGTCCAGATGGTCCGCGAGCGAGTTCGGGTCAAGCTCGTGAAGTTCTCGCAGGCCGGACATGAGATCGATTCTCTGACACCGGACCCGCGGCGTCGCTAGAGAACCGACCCCAGGGTTACGGTCTAGGGATCCGCGATCGAGACCGAGCGAGCAGGACCAGCGCCACGCCCGAGAGCGCGGCGACAACTCCCGCGAACACGTACCCAGCGGTCTTGAGTCCCGCGATCTGCGCGAGCACGCCGGCGCCGACGATCGGAATCGAGAGCGCGACATAGGCGACGACGAAGAAGCTCGAAGCGACCTCAGCTCGGCGTTGCGCCGGGGACTGGGCGTTGATCGCGGCTAGGCCGCTGCGGAACGTCAGGCCCTGACCGAATCCCGCGACGACACCACCGGCGACGATCACCGCAAGCGATGACACGGCGAGCCCGGCGGCCAGCGCCGGCATCCCGAGGATCAGCAGACCGCATCCCGCCGGAAGCGCCAGCTCGCCCGGCACTCGTTCGAGGGCCAGCTGGCCGGCGGTCGAGGCGGTGAACACGGCGAACACGACGAGACCGATCGTGACCCGGCTGGTGTATCCGAGCTCGACCACGAACGCCGGCGCGATGGCGCTGAACAGACCGAGCACGGCGAACCCGGCGAACGCCGCGATCGCCGCCTGGGTGAAGGTCGCCCGCACCTCGCCAGGAACGCTCAGGCCCTGCACGGACAGGCGCCCCGGACGGCTTGTATCCACCGGCTCGCACATCGCCCAGACGAGTGCCACCGCCGACGCGATCAGGGCCAGGTCGACCCAGAACACCAGTCGCAGCGGCGAGCCGAATGCCTCGGACACAACTCCCGAAATCAGTGGTCCGAGACCCAACCCGCCCATCGTCGCGATCGTTGCGACCAGCGTCGCGCGGCCACGGTTTTCATCGGCGGCCAGGTCGACGAGCGTCGCGGTCGCGGTCCCGGTGAACACGCCGGCCGACAGACCCGAGAGGACGCGGCCGACCAGCAGCGGCGCAAGGCCCTCGGCGAGTATGAACGCGACGGCACTGAGCGCCGAGACCGCCAGGCCGGGGAGCAACATTCGACGGCGGCCGACGACGTCGGAGAAGCTCCCGAACAGCAGGAGCGCAGCGATCACTCCCACCGCATACGTGGCGAAGATCAACGTGACCATCAGCTCCGAGAAGCCGAACTTGTCCCGATAGAGGCCGTACAGCGGGGTCGGCAGCGTCGTGCCGATCATCGTCACGGTCAGCGCGTAGGCGGCTGCGACAAAGCTGAAGCGGCGGCGATGCACGCCGCGAACGCTACCTGCGGTCGACCGGTAGCCATAGAACCGGTAAGAACGAACGTCTCGCCGGTCTCATATGCGGATACCCCCAGTACGACACCGAGGAGGACGACATGCCACGTTCGATCGCGTGGGAGCAGGTGACTTCTGAGGACGTAGTCCGCGCCCTCAACGAATACGACCGGCTCGGGCCCGACCAGTTCTTCGCCGAGCATGGGTTCGCTCCGACCACGACCTACGACGTCGTCTGGAACCGACGCCGGTACCCACCGAAGGCGATCCTGGGCACGGCGTATGAGATTGCGACCGGCGACCGCCTGGCGTCGGGTGACTTCGAAGGTGGTAAGGCCGGGGCCGGAAAGGTGCTCGGAAGGCTCGGGTTCACGGTCCAACAACGGCAGCGCCAGACCGAAGCGCACTAGATTGTGCAGCGGGACCATGACCTCCTTCGACCCGCGAAGAGATGTCCGGGCGATCTCGCATCTGAACGTCGTCGTCGACGACATCGAGGTCGCGACCGAGTTCTACGGCACCGTGCTCGGTTTGGAGCAGCTGGCCAACGCCGATGGCACGATGGATCACCCGGGCGTGGATCTGGCCTCGTTTGCCCGCAATGCGGGGCTTGACGACGGACAGCTGCAGCTGCATGTCCGGTTCCTGAAGCACGCGGGGCTGGGCCAAGTTCTTCTATTGGATCGATCCGTGGGGCGTCCAGTGGGAGATGGAACAGGGCCGCCCGATCGACCGTACGGTGATGGGAATCGTAGGCTGAGCCGCGACCGTCGCAAGCCGCGCGGGTTGGGCTAGGCCGGCGAGTCGCCGCGGTGAATGATCAGCACCGAGCGACGCGAATGGGCGGCGACGGCCTGCGCGACACTTCCGATCAGCACGCCGCCGAACCCGCTGTGTCCGTGTGATCCGAGCACGATCAGGCTCGCGTCGTGCTCGTCGGCCACCTTGACGATCCCCTTCCAGGTCGGCGCGTTCTCGATCTGTGCGCCGTGCGCGTTGAAGCCCACCGCCTGCGCCATCGAGCTCCCTTCGGCGGCGGTCCGCTCGGCCGCTTCCCTGACGTGGGCAATGTCCGCCGCGTCGAGGTGCCGTCCACCGGAGGGCAGGAACCCGATGTCGAACGGCTGCCACACGGTGAGCACGAGCGCTTCGCGTCCTGGGCCCAGCTGCCGTCCGGCCTCGGTGATCGCGAACTTTGCGAGGTCCGAGCCGTCGTAGGCGAATACGACCGGCCCGCGGGAATGCTTGCCGGGTTCGGCGCTCACGATCGAGCCGGCTCGTCAGCGAGCGCGGGGTGGCGCGAGCCGTGACGAACGGCGGCCAGCAACGGTGGCGAGTACCAAGCCGGGCCATCGCCGTCCAAGAACCGCGCGAGGTCTGGCGTACGGGCACGTGCACCACCGAGCGCGTACAGGCCGACCGCGACGAGGGCGCCGCCGATTGCGATCCCGAGACCGATCCAGAGCACGATGCTGGTCCCGGCCGTGGGGCTACCGCCGACGGTGACGGCCACGTGCGCGAACACCGGAGCGACCATGAACGCGGCGACCGCGCGCAACAGCTCGACGATCGCGAACACCCGCTGCAGGTTCATCGCGGGCAGCGAGAAGCCGGCGACGAACAGCGCCGGGGCGACCGCCGCACCGAGCCCGACGCCGGTCAGGCCCGAGCCGATCAGGGTGAGTGCCTGCGAGGGCGGCACCTGGATCCGAAAGACCGCGATTCCAGCGGCGAGGAACGCCATGCCGACCAACGGCAGGTAGTGAAGCTCGCGTCGGCTGATCACGATCCCGAGCGCCGCAGCGGTGATCAGCGCGCCAGCCAGCTCGGGCAGGAACAGAAGCCCGAGGTGCAGCGGCGAGTAGTGCGGCGCAAGCACGCCGGCGGTCAGATCGGTCGCGGTCACCGAGGCGGCCGCCGCCGCCAGCGCAACGACGACGCCCGCCACCGGCACCGTGCTGGTCAACATTGTGCGGATCGTCAGCAGCGGGTGCTTGGCGCGGTACTGGTTGACCACCAGCGTGACGATCAGTCCCAGCCCGACTACCAGCGGCACGATCGTCTGGACGTCGAGGAAGGGATGGGTGAGCAGCTCCGAGGCGCCGTAGAACGCGGCCACGCAGCCTCCCGTGGCGAGACTCAGCGCGACCACGTCAACCGGCGCGTCCGGGTCAGCGGGCGGGGAGTCCTCGAACGTCAGCAGCGACAGGATCAGGGCGGCCAGCGAGATCGCGGCGATCACCCAGAACAGCGGCCGCCAGGCGTGGGCGCTGGCCTGAATACCGCCAATCGTGGGCCCAAGTGCCACGGCGCCGAAGATGCAGACGTTCATGATCACCGCGGTCGACCGGATCTTCGACAGCCCGAAACCGAGCGCCAGCGGCGGCACGGCCGCGATCAGCAGCAGGCTCGTGCACAAACCCTGGATCACGTGGCCGGCGACAAACATGGCTGGGCCCTGCGCCGCCGCCGACAGCACCGACCCGATCACGAGCAACAGCGCGTACAGCACCATCATCCGTCGCTGCGGCAGCAGCTGGGCGAACTGCACGGCGAGCACCGTGCCGACCGCGTACCCGGCGTTCCCCAGCCCGAAGCTCAGGCTCATCGCCTGCTGGCTCATGTGCAGCTGCTGGCCGATGATCGGGGTCAACGGCTGAAGCGCGGCGGAGAGCCCCAGATACGGCACCAGGGCGAAGATCACCATCGCCGCGGCCGCGGGATAGCGGCCGGCAAGGGGTCCTTGTCGCATCAGGAAACCTCCCGATGACCGTGGCTGGACGAGCGAGAAGCGGCGGATGCTGGTTTCATTTCACCTTGTCGGGGGTTCGGTGAGAGCAACGGAGGGAGACGGCCTTCACAATCTGGAGGAAGCCTCCGCTCACGATAGCGGAGGAATCCTCCGTTTGTCGGGCCGAGTTGTTGCCAGGTCCGAGTTGTTTCGGTGCGCGACGACCCGAAGGTGAAGATCGGTCAGCTGCCAGGCCTCTCCGAGGGAGACCTGGATCAGCTCAGGCGCGAACCAGAAGCGCCCGGACGACCACGGTGCTGCGCGGCGGGATCATCCCGAGCCAGTTGAACGTCATTCCGAGGTCGCGGTGGGGGGCGGTGGTGGTCGCTTCGATCTCGAGCCCGTCGTCGACCTCGTGGAGCTGCGCTTCCAACTCGAGCGGGATCGAACTACCGCGAGCCGACAGTCGACCGCGCACCCGAAGCGTGCGGCCCTGGAGATCGAGCGAATCCGAGATGAACCGCACCCGCGGATGGTTCTCGGCATCGAAGAAATCAGCCGAGCGCAGGTGCCGATCGCGCCTGGCGTTCTTGGTCTGAACACTGGCCGCGTCGATCGTCAGCTCGATTGCCGGGTCGGCGCTCAAATCGAGCCGTCCGCTGAGCTTGTCAAAGCGGCCCCTGACGGTCGACAGGCCCCAGAACAGCTTGACGCGGAACCCCGCGCTCGAGCGCTCCGGGTCGAGCTGCCAGCGGCCGCTGATCGCCTCGTCGTGCAGCTGGATGTAGTCGATGATGCTCATCCCTGCCTCCTGCGCTGGTCGATCACGCCGAGTTGTCGCATCTGCGACAGGACGTCGACGACGCCCCACGTCTCGGCGATTCGGCCGTCGACGAACCGGAACACGAAGATCTCGTCGTAGGTGACGGACTTGCCGGTCGGCCCCAGGCCCATGTATTCGCCCTGATGCGTTCCGGTGACCGTGTTCCGGTCGACCACCTTGTCTCCCTCGGCGATCAGATCCTGGATCTCGATGTGCAGGTCGGGGTAGGCCCCGTGGAGCCGCCGGAACACCTCCTTGAGCTTCTCGGCTCCGGTCGCCTCGAGCGGCAGCGGCGTGCGGATCAGCGCGTCGGGCTCGACGAGCTCGTCGATCATGCGCGAGATCAGCTGCTGATCACCGCTGTTCATGGCGTCGCAGAACCGCCTGACCGTCTGCTTGTTACTGGTTTGCTGGATCGTTGACACTTGGGACTCCTTGGGTTCTCGTCCGCTCCACAGCGCCCCGCGATGTCTGGTCACATACGCGGCGGCTGGTGGGTCTACTTAGGAGACACGCGCCGAGCGAGGGATGTGACATGGACGAGCAAGATTGGCTGGCTGAGAACTTCGAGCAGCACCGACCCCGGTTGCGGGCCGTCTCCTACCGGATGCTCGGCTCGCTGAGCGAGGCCGACGACGCCGTCCAGGAGGCGTGGCTACGGCTCAGCGGCGCAGAGACGGCTCGGATCGAGAACCTTGGCGCGTGGCTCACCACCGTCGTGGCGCGGATCTGCCTCAACTCTCTGCGCTCTCGTGCGGCCCGGCGCGAAGACCCGATCGACGGCTACGTGCCCGACCCTGTGGTCTCCTCGGCGGCCGACGCGGTCAATCCGGAGGACGAGGCGCTGATCGCGGACTCGGTCGGCCTCGCGCTGCTGATCGTGCTCGACACCCTCTCCCCCGCCGAACGGCTCGCGTTCGTTCTGCACGACGTGTTCGACGTCCCCTTCGATCAGATCGCCCCGATCATCGATCGCTCCGAGCCGGCGACGCGGCAGCTCGCCAGCCGCGCCCGGCGCCGAGTCCGGGCGACACCGGTTCCGGACGCGAGGCTGGCCGAGCAGTGGGAGCTCGTCGACGCGTTCCTCGCCGCCGCTCGCGACGGCGACTTCGAGGGTCTGCTCGAGGTGCTCGACCCCGACGTCGTGCTACGAGCTGACTCCGGCGCGGCCGAGCCGGTCGGAGCGCTGATCCGACGCGGCGCTCAAGCCGTGGCGTCGGGTGCGGTCATGTTCAACCAGCTTGGGCTCGACACTCGGCGGGCGCTGGTCAACGGCGCCCCGGGAACCGTCACGTTCTCCGGCGGCGACCCGGTGGCGGTACTCGGATTCACGGTCGCGCACGGCCGGATCGTCGAGATGAACATCCTCCGGGACCCCGCCCGTCTGCGGCAGCTGGACCTCACCGTCGTCGCGCGCTGACAAATACCATGTAGGCATGTCGGCTGCGTACGCGTTCTGGCTGAGCGCGCCTGGACGCGGCGAGATCCGGCCGGTCAGCCTGCCCGAGCCACGTCAAGGCGACGTGCTGGTGCGCACGCTGCGGTCCGGCGTCAGCCGCGGAACCGAGACGTTGGTGTTCCGGGGTGGCGTGCCGCCGACCCAGTACGCCGCGATGCGGGCACCATTTCAGGAGGGGGACTTTCCGGGGCCGGTCAAGTACGGGTACCTCAGCGTCGGCGCAGTCGAGCGGGGCCCGGCCGAGCTGCTGGGCCGCACGATCTTCTGCCTGTTCCCGCACCAGACCGAGTACGTGGTCCCGGCCGGCGCGGTGACGCTCGTGCCCGACGGCGTCCCGCCGGCGCGCGCGGTGTTGGCGGGCACGGTCGAGACCGCGGTCAACGCGCTGTGGGACGCCGCGCCGCTGGTCGGCGACCGGGTCACGGTCGTCGGCGCCGGCATGGTCGGGTGCTGCGTCGCGCGGCTGCTCAGCCGGTTTCCGGCGATCCAGGTCACGCTCGTGGACGTCGATCCTGGCCGCGCGGAGGTCGCGGCCGCACTCGGGGTCGAGTTCGCCCTACCGGCGGACGCCGCCGACGGCCGCGACCTCGTCATCCATGCGAGTGCGACCTCGGCCGGGCTTCAGCTGTCGCTCGACCGGCTCGCACCGGAGGGCACGGTCATCGACCTCAGCTGGTACGGCGATCGCGAGGTGCAGCTGTCGCTGGGCGGCGCGTTTCATTCGAGGCGCCTGGGCATCCGCGCCAGCCAGGTGGGCGCGGTCGCTCCGGCTCGCCGCGGACGACGTAGCACCGCCGACCGGCTCGCGCTCGCGCTCGAGTTGCTGCGCGACCCGGCGTTCGACGCGCTCGTGACCGGGCAGTCGCACTTCCGTGAACTTCCGGAGGTGATGGCGCGGCTGGCCGAGGGAAGTCTGCCGGCGCTGTGTCACACAATCACTTACGACGAGGATTAGGCAATGTTCACCGTCACGGTCAGAGATCACATGATGATTGCCCACAGTTTCCGCGGCGACGTGTTCGGGCCCGCGCAGCGGCTGCACGGCGCTACCTACGTGGTCGACGCCACATTCCGGCGTGAGGCGCTGGACGCCGACAACATCGTCGTCGACATCGGACGAGCGTCCGAGGAGCTGCACGACGTGCTGGCCGAGCTCACCTACCGCAACCTCGACGATGAACCGGCGTTCGCCGGCGTCAACACCTCCACCGAGGCGTTGGCCCAGGTGATCGCCGATCGCCTCGCCGACCGGGTGCATGCGGGTGCCCTGGGCGAGGGCGCCCGTGGGCTCGACGGACTGATCGTCACGCTTCACGAGTCACACATCGCCTGGGCGAGCTACGAGCGACCGCTGTGATGACGGTGGATGCCGTCGTCCCCGACGGCATCGACGATCCGGCCCGGCCGAGCGGAGGCAACGTCTATGACCGCCATGTGTGCAACGAACTCGTCGCGCTCGGGTGGTCGGTGCACGAGCACGCCGTCCCCGGCTTCTGGACGCAACCCGACACGGCGTCGTTCGCCGCGCTGGCCGCCGCCCTCGACCGGATCCCGGCCGAGGCGGTCGTGCTGATCGACGGACTGATCGCGTCGACGGCCCCCGAGGTGCTGCTGCCACAAGCGCGGCGGTTGCGGCTGGTCGTGCTCGTGCACATGCCGCTCGGCGACCGTCCGCAGGATGCCGCGAGCCGGCGGCGCGAACGCGATGTCCTGTCGGCCGCCGCTGCGATCGTCACGACCAGCGGCTGGGCCCGCCGTCGCCTGCTGGCGCTGTACCCACTGCCCACCGACCGGGTGCACGTCGCCCGCCCCGGTGTCGACGCCGCCGAGATCGTGCCCGGGACCCCGAGCGGCGAGGCGCTGCTATGCGTCGGCGCGGTTACGCGCGACAAGGGCCACGAACTGCTGCTCGATGCGCTGGTGGCGATCTCGGACCTCTCCTGGCACTGCGTGTGCGTCGGCCGACTCGACCGCGAACCGGCGTTCGTGGACGGCCTGCGGCGCCGCGCAGCAGCCGGCGGAATCGCCGACCGCGTGCAGTTCCGGGGACCTCTGACCGGACCAGATCTGGACCGCAGCTACGCCGCGGCGGACCTGACGGTGTTGGCTTCGCGCGCGGAGACGTACGGGATGGTCGTGACCGAGGCCCTGGCCCGGGGCCTGCCGGTGCTGGCGGCCGACGTCGGTGGAGTCACCGAGGCTCTCGGCTACGGCGCCGATGGGCGCCGTCCCGGGGTGCTGATCGCGCCGGACGACGCCACGGCGCTCGCCAGCGCGCTCCGTGCCTGGCTCGGCGACGCGGAGCTCAGAAGGCAACTGCGTCAAGCCGCCCGCGAGCGCCGCGAGTCGCTGCCGAGCTGGTCGACCACCGCGGCCGGCGTCGCGGCGGTCCTGTCGGGGGCGTCGGGATGACCGCCGATGATCCCCGGGTGAGCAGCGGGTGGCTGGCGTTGCGCGAGCCCGCCGACGGCGTGGCCCGATCACTCGAGCTCGCCCAGCGCCTGGCCCGGCGCCCGCCGTCGACAGGCCGATGGCTGATCCACGACCTCGGCTGCGGGACCGGCTCGATGGGGCGCTGGCTCGCGCCGCTGCTGTCCGGACCCCAGCACTGGGTGCTGCACGACCGCGATCCAGTCCTGCTCGAGGTGGCCGGCGCCAGCGCTCCGGGCCCGCCCGCCGACGGAGCCGCCGTCACCGTGGAGACCAGGCGCTCAGACCTTGACCTCCTGCAACCGGGTGATCTCGCGGGTGCAACCCTGGTCACCGCCTCGGCTCTGTTGGACATGTTGACCGCGGATGAGCTGACCGGGCTGGTCGCGGTCTGCGCCGGCGCTGGGTGCCCGACTCTGCTGACGCTGTCGGTGGTCGGACGGGTGCGTCTGACCCCCGCCGATCCGCTGGACCGGCGCGTGGCCGCCGCTTTCGATGCCCATCAGCGCCGCCCGACCGAGCGGGGCCGACTGCTCGGCCCCGACGCCGTCGAGCTTGCCGCGACGCAGTTCGCCCGCCTGGGATCGGAGGTCGTCGTCCGCCCCAGCCCGTGGTGCCTGGGCCCTGACGGGGCGCAGTTGACGGCCGAGTGGTTCAGCGGCTGGGTCGGTGCAGCGGCCGCGCACCACGTCGAGCTGGCCTCGCAGACTCCGGCCTACGCTCGCCGGCGCCTGCAGCAGGCGGCGACCGGAGCGCTCGCGGTCACGGTCGACCACGCGGACCTGCTGGCGCTACCGGGCTGAAGTAGCCCAGCAGGGTGTACCGGCAATCAGGCATGTGCGGGCCGCTCCCGGAGCGGCGGGTCTGCCCGCCCCGGAAGCCGGGTACCGCGCAACCAGCCCACGAACAGCACGGCGGCGCCCGGGAGGCTCGCGACGAGCACCATCACGCCGTAGACGACCGCGGTCGTGACCCCTCGCTGCACGCCCAGGCCGGCCGCGCCGAAGGCCCACGCCGTCACGCCCTCTCGCGGGCCCCAGCCGGCTGCGCTGGGGAGCACCATCGCCATCATCGCCAGCAGCGCGATCGGCAGCATCTCAGACGGCGACGCGGTCGCGCCGGCGGTCCGGGCGGCGATCATGAACGTGATCGCGTGTCCGCAGACGACCACCGCCGACGTCAGCGCGATCGCCGGCCACGCCCACCGGGCTAGCAGTGCATCGCGCACGTCACGAGCCGCTGCGCTGCGGATCCTCGCCAGGACCGACCGGCCGCCGTCGGTCCGCGCCCGGAGTGCCAGCCCGACGCAGACCAGTGCAACGACGACCCCGACGGCCACGAGCGGCATCGACGAGCGCACCGGCGAGGGCAGCGCGAGCAGCACGATCACGGTCAGGATCACCTGCACAACCTGTCCGGCCGACCGTTCCCACGCCACCGCCCGCAGCCCGCGGCCGACATCGCTCACGTCGCGACCGTGGCTGATGCCACGATGGACGTCGCCGACGATTCCGCCCGGCAGCGTCACATTCAGAAACTGCGATCGGTAATACGCCACCACCGCAGTACGCAGCGACAGCTTGACGCCGAGGCCACCGGCCACGAGCTTCCACCGCCAAGCGCAGCACAGCGTGCTCAGCACCGCGATCCCGGCCGCTGCCGCGAGTGCCCAGACGTCGACGGTACGCAGGCCGTCGATGAACGGACCCGCGCCCAGGCGCCAGACGAGGACGGCCAGCACCACGGCCGGGCCCAGGATCCGGCCCCAGGTCCACAGCCAGCGGCTCATCCCGGCACCCCCTGGGCTCGGGCGAGTGGCGCCGGCGCCGCCGCGCCCTGAGCGCGCCGCTGCCGAAACGGCGCCTCGAACACGGAGGCGAACAGCCGCGCGAACACGATCGTCAGCGGCAGCACCAGCGCGAGTGACACCACGAACGCCGGGACGCCCTGATGCACTCGGCCGGCCACGACCAGCTCATAGACGATCACGACGATCGGAGCGTGCGTCAGGTACAGGCTGTATGACGACGAGCCGAGGTTGCGGATCGGCCGCGCGTCGAGCGCCCGCACGAGCCGATCCAGACGGCCGACGGCGAGACCGGCCAGCAGACACGCGATCGCCGGGCCCAGCGAGAGGTCGACCCAGAACAGGTGTTGCAGCGTCCACACCGAGCCCTGCCACCAGATCGTGGCGAGCACCGGCGCGGTCGCGGCCAGCGCAAGCCAACCCCACGGCCACGACTGTCGCGCGCGGCCGGCACCGACGATGCCGGCGGTCAGGATGCCGACGGCGAACAGCGCCGCGAGATCAGGCGGGGATTGGATCACGAACACGTCCAGGTGCGGGATGTGCGGGCCGAAGATCCCGACCGCGGTCACCACGAGCGTGACCGCGCCGAGCATCACGACCGCGCCCCAGCGGCGAACCGTCAGCAGCAACAGCGGGAACACGACGTACAGCTGAGCCTCGACCGCCATCGACCAAAACGCCGCGTTGGGGCTCGGGGCGCCGTCGATGTTCTGCACGAGCAGCCCATTGACCACAACCGACTTCACGTCGGGTACGCCCCGTCCCGGCTGGGCGACGATCAGCCACGCCACCGCGAGACTGAACGCCAGCGCAGCCCAGTACGCCGGCAGGATCCGCCGAGCGCGGCGGCGCGCGAAGGCGGCGATCCCGTCAAGTCGCCAGCCGTGGCGCGCCGGTGACAGGGCCAGCGAGAAGCCCGAGAGCACGATGAACACGACGACTGCGAACCGCCCGTAGATGAGCCAGGCCGCCCAGAACGGCGCGTGGTCGACCGGGTACCCGGGGAACGCTCGCAGGAACACGTGGTTGATCACGACGTACAGCGCGGCCAGGCCCCGGATGCCGTCCAGACCGGCCAACCGCTGGCGCCGGGGGCCGTGCAGATCCGAGTCCATGACCAGCTACGGGGTCGACGGCTTGGAGTCGTACGCGGTGAGGAACCGATTGCGGAACGCGTTCATCGGCCATACCGGCGCGTTGGGCTTGGGCCGCAGTCCCGGGTTCCAGCCCCAGCCGCTGATCTTCTTCAACACCGCCGGGTCATGGGCGATGATCGAGATCGGCACGACGTGATTGGAGTTCTGCCCGCTGACGATCGGCAACGGCTGATGGTCTCCGAGGACGACCATCACGAGGTTCTTGTCCCCGTAGTTCTTCACGAACGAGGTCAGCGTGTTCAGCGAGTACACGATCGACCGGCCATACGCCGCCTTCACCCGTGTCGGGTTACTCCAGAACGCGCCGGTCTCGTGATCCATCGCGGTGTGGTTGTAGACCGACCCGTTGCCGACCTTGTTCCAGCTGATCTCCTCGGGGATGCGGTTCCACGGCATGTGACTCGACACCGTGTCGACTTCGGCGAACAGCGGGCGGCGGTGACGTTTGCCGAGCTCCAGGCGCTGCAGCGCCGAGAAGATGTACTGGTCGGGCATCGTCGCGTACGTGAAGCTGGGGCCGTGATAGCCGACCTGATAGCGGTCATAGATCTTGTCGTAGTGGTAGTACTTCTCACCCTGCGGCCACGAGCGGTCGTTTGACGGCACGTCGTCGACGGTTCGCCACCCGGCCCGCTTGAACGCGTCAGCGAGCGTGAAGCGGTTAGCCGACATCAGCTGGTTGTAGCGGAGCTGACTGTCGACCCAGAGTCCTGACTGCAGGCTGGAGTGCGCGAGCCAGCTGATGCCGCCGAACGTCGCCGACGTGAGAAAACCGGTGCGCGCGGAGAAGCCGGCGCTCTGCAGCCGCTTGTCGCCCTGGGCCAGGGCGGCGTCGACCTCCGGCGAGAACGAGGACCCCTGCACTGCGTGCTGCCCGTAGGCCTCGACGAACACGAGCAGCACATCCTTGCCGCGGAGGCTGGTCAGCAGCTGGTTGGTCGGAGTGTTACGGAACGCATCGCGGTTGATCTGCTTGGCGAACACGCCGCGGTCGTGGATGTCGGCCTGCAGCGCGTGGACGTTGTCGACGATCAGGCCGGCGGCCAGCGTGGAGGCGACCGGCGTGTGAGAGATCAGCTGCGCGCCCAACACCCAGCACAGCGCCCATACCGCGCCGAGCGCGGCGATCGCTCGAACGGTCCGGTGGCGGTTGGCGGCCGCCACTCGGGTCAGCCGGAGCATCGCGAGGGTCACCAGCGCGAGCAGCACGACGATGCCCACGACCGCTGCGATCTCGATCAGGTTGGTCTCGGTCCGCCCGACCAGCGACCGCATTGTCTCCAGCCCGTTACTGAGTTGGCTCGTGTCCCCGATCGGATCAAACGGCCGGTCGAACGTCGTGAACACCCCGTAGTTGATGACCTTCAGGACGACCACGAGCGTGAGGATCAGTCCGACGATCACAGCCACGACGCGACGACCGGCGGCGGGCAGCACGATCGCGAGCCCGATCAGGACCAGGCCCTCGAGCGGGAGCCGGAGAAATCCGGTCACCGTGAAGTACTTGGGTTGGTCGGGAGCGACCAGGACGGCCCATACGAGCAGGGCGGCGAGGACGGTCAGGACTACGGCAAGGCCGCGTCGCGCGGGTCCCGGCGCGGAGTCGGACTCAGGGTCGGGCGCGGACGGAGAATCGGCCGGTGGACCGGAGGCCGGGCCCTCACCCGCGGGCAGCAGCGGGCCGGTGCCGTGCCGGCTACCTCGCAGCCACGACACGTCGTGGCCGAAGGATTCGGCGAGCAGGATCCCGGCGACCAGGATCGCAGCCGTGGCCAGGGCCGGCGACAGGATGTCCGCGGCGGCGACGGTCAGCACAACTCCCTGTGTCGCCGCGACGACCTTGCGCCAATAGCGCGCCGGCAGCGGCTCCCGAAGCCACGGCAGGGCCCAGCCGGCGGCGAGGAAGACGTAGCGCGCGGCGCCGATCGCCAACACCCAGGGGCCGACTGAGCCGGCGACGTAGACGCTGAGGATCAGGATCAGCAGTGCGTCCACCTCGGCGTCGAACTGCGCCCCCCGGATCGTTGCCCGCGTCCGGCGTGCAACCCATCCGTCGGCGGCGTCGAGCACCAGCGCGAATGCCGCGAGCGACACCAGCAGCGTCACCGGTATCGGTTGACGGAACGACTCGGCGATCAGCGCCGCGATGCCGACGACGAGCGTGGCCCGAGCGAGCGTCACCCAGTCGGCCGGAGCGGGCCACTCGGCGCGCGCCGCCACGGGTAAGGCGATTGCAGCGGCTGCTCCGTCATTTGTCCTCATGCCCATCCATGACGCCCGCGCATGACCAAGACTTCCCGGCCACGAGTGACATCCTCCGTGGCGTGAGGCAGGACGAGCGAGCCGCATTCGACCGGGCGTTGCAGCAGGCTCGGGTGTCGGCGTATGCCCCCGGCGAGTTCGTCGAGCAGGAGAGCTTCATGCGGGCTGGGGAGATTCGCGCCCTGGCCACCCGAGCCGGTATCGGGCCAGGCGTGTCGGTGCTCGATCTGTGCTGCGGCGTCGCCGGTCCGGGCCGGTTCATCACCCGCGAGCTGGGTTGCTCCTACCTGGGCGTGGACCTCAGTGCGAGCGCGGTCGAGATCGCCCGTGAGCGCGCCAGTGGGCTGCCGTGTCGCTTCGAGGTCGCGCGGATTCCTCCGACCCCGCCGGGGCCGTTCGATGTGGTGCTCCTGTTCGAGACGATCCTCGCGTTCGCCGACAAGCAGCCGTTGCTCCACGGGATATCCGCTGCGCTCGCGCCCGGCGGGCGGCTCGCGTTCACGATCGAGGCGGGTGAACCGCTCACTCAAGCCGAGCGGGCGCGGGTGCCCGATGCCGACACCGTCTGGCTCACGCCGCTCGAGGAGATGCGGACCTACCTGGAGCGCGCCGGACTGCTCGTCGGCTGGCAGGATGACCTCAGCCAGGCCCACCAGCAGATGGCGGACGCCCTGGTCGACGCGTTCGCGTGCCACGCCGCCGCCATCACCACCCAGATCGGACGCCAGGCGGTCGACGAACTACTAGCCGCCCACCGCCTCTGGAGCGATTGGCTACGGGATGGAAGGGTTCGCAAGCTCGCGATCGTCGCGGACAAGCCGCGATAGGCAGGTCTGTGCCGGCATTGTCGCTTTGCGCGTTCTGTGACCGGTGCAATCGCCCCTGAGGCCTTGACGCAGACGTCGTAGGAGTGGATATGATGTCCGCGACCAAGGGAGAGGAAATCGTGAGGGGCGGCTCGAGATCGTGGTTGGTAGGCGTGGTGTTGGCTGCGGCCCTGGGATACGTTCTGGTGGGCGCGGGGGTCAGCGCGGCCGGGGACGCGGCGAAGCCCAGTGCCAAGAGCGCGGCCGCCCGGTCGTCGTGCCATAAGAACGTCCCGCGACTGCTCCACGACGGCTTCCCCGAGCCGCCGTTGCGCTACAGCCGCAACGGCCAGCTCAACACGACTCTGCGTGCCTCGGTCGGCCCGGTTCAGATCAACCACCGCCGTGTCGTCACGATGAACTACGACGGAAGCTACCCCGGGCCCGCGCTCGTGATCTGCGACGGGGACCTGCTCACGGTCCACCTGATCAACGACCTTCCGCAGCCGACGAACCTGCATACACACGGATTTCACGTCTCACCGAGGGCGAACCACGACAACGTGTTCCTGCAGATCAATCCGGGGCAGCACTTCACCTATAAGTACCGGCTTCCGCAGGACAACCCGGCAGGCTCCTACTGGTACCACCCACACCTCCACATGTTCGTGGAGGGACAGATCTTCGCCGGATTGGCCGGCCCGATCGTGATCGAGGGTGGTCTCGACAAAGCGCCGTCGTTGCGCAAGTTCCCGCAGCGCTGGATTTTCCTGACGAGCACGCAGGTGAAGGACGGCAAGACCGTTCCCGTCGGTAGCGCCCAGGGTCCACAGACGCCGATCTACGTCAACGGGGACCTGAACCCGACGGCCAAGATTCGTCCCGGCCAGATCCAGAGGTGGCGGATCTTCAACGCGAACGCCGACCGCATGGTGGTACTGCGGCTCGCCGGCCAGCCCTTCCGGGTGCTCGCCCAGGACGCCGACACGCTCGTTCACGCGCGGACGGTCCGCCAGCTCCTGATCGGCTCCCGGGTCCCGGCGCGACGTCCTGGTGCGCGGGGGTCGGCCCGGGAAGTACACGTTGAAGGCGCTCCCGTTCAAGCAGTTCCCGGGCGCCAACAACGTCAAGAAGGGTGGGTAGAGGCCCAACCAGACCCTCCTCACGGTCCGCTCGACCGGTCGGGTGGCTCACGATCGTTTCCCGACGGGGAAGCTCCCGCATCCTCCCTACTTCACCGATCTGCGCACGAAGCACGTCGACCGCAACCGGACGATCGTGTTCTCGGAGATGCAGACCAGCCCGACCAACACGAACTACCTGCTCAACGGTCAGATGTTCAACCCGAACAAGATCGCCGTGACGATGAAGCTCGGCTCAGTCGAGCGGTGGACCCTCGTCAACACCAACGTCGAGTGGCACACCTTCCACATCCACATCAATGACTTCCAGGTGGTCAGCGTCGCCGGCAAGCGGGTGCCGTACGTCGATTACGAAGACAACGTCGCGCTGCCACCCAAATCGAAGGTCGTCATCCTTCAACACCCGGTGGACTACACGGGCAAGTTCGTCATGCACTGCCACGTCACGTTCCACGAGGACCACGGGATGATGGCTGCCGTCCAAGTGGTGCGAAGTCCCACGGCCGCCCAAGCTCGCGCGTCGGTGAGCGACCAGGGTGGATTCGAGGTCGCTTCGTCAGCGTATGGGTCGGTGCGGATCCCGGCAATGCTGACCCCCAAGCAGTTCGCATACTACTGCCGGCTGCATCACATACCGCTCGCCTCGCCAACGGCGGGCCGCTCGGCTCTGGACAGCTAGGGCTGCGCCCGAGCATCACCGCGCTGGCTCACCCACCGCTGCGGCGACCCCCACATCCAGTTAGCATGACACGCTTGCCAGCTGCCGAGCCAGATTCCACGCGGGAGGTGGCGCGCGTGCTGCTGCCGACATCGGCCGGCGAGTTCACGGCGCGCGCGTTCGAGTGCCCGTCGGGCGCGATTCACCTCGCGCTCGTCTGTGGCGAACTCGACGACGGGCATCGCGTGCTGACGCGCGTGCATTCGGAGTGCATGACCGGGGATGCCCTCGGTTCCTTGAGGTGCGACTGCGGAGTCCAGCTGCGCACGGCACTGCGGGCCATCAGCGCCGAAGGTCGAGGCGTTCTCATCTACGCGACTGGGCATGAAGGCCGTGGGATCGGTCTCGTCAACAAGCTGCGCGCGTATGCCCTTCAGGAAGACGGCCTCGACACGGTGGAGGCAAACGTGCACCTCGGCTTCCCTCCCGACGCGCGCGATTACGGCGAGACCGCCGCCTGCCTCGGAGCGCTCGGGATCCAGTCGCTGCGCCTGCTCACCAATAATCCGCATAAGGTCGATGGCCTTCGGAGCGCCGGCGTCGCGATCGACGATGTCGTCCGCCTACCCACCTCGGCACACGTGCGCAACCGGGACTACCTGCATACCAAGCAGCAACGCATGCAGCACACCGCCCCGGCCGGGGAGGGACTCGACGAGCAGCTCCCCCAGGTCACGGACCTGAGCGCTCTGCTCGGCACCGTGTCGGCAACCGACGAACGGCCGTACGTCGTTCTGAAGTACGCACAGACGCTCGATGGCCGCATCGCCACCCACACGGGCGACTCGAAATGGATCAGCAGCGAGCCCGAGCGGCGCACTTCGCACGCGCTGCGCGCGGCGTGCGACGCCGTCCTCGTGGGCGTGGGAACCGTCCTCACCGATGATCCCCAGCTCACGGTCCGCCTCGTGCCTGGAGCCTCGCCCCTGCGGGTGGTCCTCGACACCACGCTGCGCCTCCCCCCCGACGCGCAAATCCTCGCCGACGCTGCGCCCACAATGGTCGTCACCACGGAGCGGTCGGACGTCGCGCGGAGAGAGGCGCTTCAAGCCCGCGGCGTCGCCGTTCACGTCGTCGATGCCCAGCCACCCTGGGGAGTCGACCTCGAGACGACGCTGCGACTCCTGCGCGCGCGGGGGGTGCGTGCGCTGCTCGTGGAGGGCGGCGGTGCCGTCATCACTTCGTTCCTGCGGGAGGGACTGGTCAACCGCGTGATCGTGGGAATTGCACCGACGATCCTCGGGGCGGGGACCGACGCCGTGGGTGAGCTGAACACGGCGTCCGTCGCCTCCAGTCTGCGACTACACGGGCGGGCAGTTCACGCTGTGGGCGATGATGTACTGATCGCCGGCAACCTGTCGTGAACCGGACAACCGCCCGTCTTCGGAACTAGGGGCGCGCGCCGCCGCCGCGGAGGCGGCGGGCGAAGGCGACGGCGACCACGCGCGCGTGGTACCCCCAGTGCGGTGCTCCGGGGAAGCGCGCGAACGACAGAGCCACGGCTTGCACGTGCTCGTGCGGACGTTGGTGTCTGCGGCCCGGCAGCAGCGCGATCGCCAGCACCGCGCACGCGGCGATCAGGAGCGCGGAGACGAAGAAGACGGCCTTGAATCCCTGCGTCAGCGCGGGCTCCAGCGCCATACCGCCATGCAGCGCGCTCGACGTACGGTGCGTCGCGACCGTGGAGAGGATTGCCAAGCCGAGCGCGCCACCGATCTGCTGGGTCGTATTGAGCAGCCCAGATGCCAGCCCGCAGTCCCCCGGCGCCACCCCGCTGGTCCCGGCAATCGTGATCGGGACGAACGATATTCCCGGTCCGACTCCGAGCAGGATCATGGCGGGCACCACGCGGCTTCCATAGTCGCCGTGGCCGGACAGCGTGGCAAGAACGAGAAACCCGCCGACCGTGGTGAGGAGACCTGCTATCAGCACGGGCTTGGGGCGGAAGCGGTCGACGAGGTGCGACGCAACGGCCGATGCGCCGATGATCGTCAAGCTCAGCGGAAGGAAAGCGACCCCGGTCTCGGACGCGCTGAAGCCGAGCACCTGCTGCAGGTACAGCGTGACGAAGAAGTAGATCCCGAACAGCGCAGCGGCCATGATCAGCAGGGTCGCGTCGGCGGTGGATAGGCGGCGGTTGGAGAAGATCCGCAACGGGACCAGTGGATCCTCATGACGACGTTCGATCACGACGAACGTAGCGATCAGGGCGATCGAGACGACGAAGCCGGCGATAGCACGTCCCGACGTCCAGCCCCACCGATCGGCATTCATCAGCGTGAACACCAACGCGATCGTTCCAAGCGTGATCGTGACCGCACCCCAGACGTCATACCCGTGCTTGGCAGCCGCCTCGGTTCTGCTCTCCGGGACGATCCGGGGCGCCAGCGCCAGCATCGTGACCCCGACCGGCACGTTCACGAAGAACACCCAGCGCCAGCCGAGCGCGTCCACGATGATGCCGCCGAGGAGCAGGCCGACGGCGCCTCCGGCGCCGGCGACCGCCGCCCACACCGACAGCGCGTGATTACGCTCCGGCCCCTCGTCGAACGTCGTCAGGATGACTGAAAGCGCCGCCGGCGACACGATCGCCCCCCCGAGCCCCTGAAGACCCCGCGCCGCGAGCAACATGCCCTCGGAGTGAGACAGCCCGCATAGGAGCGATGCGGCCGAGAACACCCCGATGCCAACCATGAACATCCGGCGCCGGCCGAGCCGGTCCGCCAGCCGGCCCCCGAGCAGCAGGAAACCACCGAACGTCAGCGTGTATGCATTCAGGATCCACGCGAGGTTCGCCTGCGAGATCCCGATGTCGCGCCTGATCGTCGGCAGCGAGACGTTGACGATGCTCGCGTCGAGGATGACCATGAACTGGGCGACGGCGACGACCGCCAGCACCGCGTTCGGATCGACGCGGGAAATCCTCCCCGCAAGTGTTGGCGCCGCCCCTGTAGACATCCGAATCGAAGGTGGAGCCGACCGTACCACTCACAGCGCTGACCGGCCGATGTGACGCTCGGGCCCGGCGTCCGCATCTGCCGACCCGCGCCCGCGATCACCTAGGGATCGGCGCGCATCAGCGCGAACTGCGTGTCGGGGCGTCAGCCGTGTAGCCGACGGCCACGATCCTGCCGGCGGAGTCCAGGGCCAGATCCTTCCGACTAACCTGGGCGTTCGGTATGCAACGCGTCCTGGTGTTCTGCGGGTCCAGCCCGGGTGCGCGGGCGGATTACGCCCTGCGCGCCGCCGAGCTCGGCCGCCTGCTCGCTGGGCGGGGACTCGAGCTGGTCTATGGCGGCGCCGCTGTCGGGCTGATGGGCGCGCTGGCCGACGCCGCGCTCGATTCCGGCGGGAAGGTGATCGGCGTCATTCCGCGGCGGCTGGTGGAGCGGGAAATCGCCCACCCGGGGCTGACCGAGCTCCGCGAGGTCTCCTCGATGCACGAGCGCAAAGCGCTGATGGCGGAGCTCGCGGACGCGGTGATCGCGCTGCCGGGCGGCAGCGGAACCCTCGACGAGCTGTTCGAGCTGTTCACCTGGAATCAGCTCGGCCTGCACCGAGCACCGATCGGCCTGCTCGACGTGGCCGGCTATTGGCAGCCGCTGCTCGGGCTGCTGGACCACATGGTCGCCGAACGGTTTCTGCGTGCCGAGTATCGGGACATGCTGCTGGTGGACGCCCTACCCGCCGCGTTGCTCGACGCGCTGGCGAGCTCTCAGCACGAGCCTCGGGATAAGTGGCTCGACGATCAGAGCGTGCCGAACACCCGGTCCCCGGCGTCGCCCAAGCCGGGGCGGATGTAGGCGTTCTCGTCCAGCTGGCGGTCGATCGCCGCAGTCCAGACCGGAACGTCCGGGTGCTCAGCCTCGAGCGCGGCCAGACCCTCGGGGGCGGCGACCAGGCACACCAGCTCCAGGTGCCGGGCGCCGGCTTCCTTCAGGTGCTGCAGGGCACGTACGGCGCTGACCCCCGTGGCGAGCATTGGGTCCAGCAGGTAGACCGGCAAGCCGGGGAGCCCGGGCGGAAGCCGCTGGAAGTAGTCGATCGGCACCAGCTCCTCGTGGTCGCGCTGGATGCCGAGGTGACCGACGCGGGCGTCGGGAAGCAGGCGCAGGAACCCCTCGACCATCCCCAGTCCGGCTCGCAGCACCGGAACCACCGCGATCTCGTCCCGCAGCCGGTGGCCGCGGGTCGACTCCAGCGGCGTCTCGATATCGATCTCGCGGAGCGGCAGGTCCCGTGCCACCTCCACGGCCATGATCGCCGACGCCTCGTACACGGCCTGGCGGAACACCCCGTGCGGGGTGTCGCGGTCTCGCATCACCGACAACCGGTCGGCGAGTACGGCGTGCTGGACGGTGATCACGCGTTGCGCCACGCGGCGATGCTAACCGTCAGCGGCGAACGGCGGACCTCAGGAGCGCTCGATAGTCAGCGATCGGCCCCAGGTGCGTCAGCTTGTCGGGGTTGACGATCGCGTTGATCTCAGTGATCTGATCGCCGGCGCTGTCCACCGCCATCACGCCGAGCACACGCTCCTCGCCGTCCAGGTAGAGGGCTCCCGGCCCGCCGTTGACCTCGACCGGACGCACCGTGACCTCCGGGAGCCGGTTGACCAGGCGAGCCCATTTGATCAGCATGCTGGCCACGCGGCTGCGTCCCCGCACCGTCCGGGCAACCGCCGGCACCTTGCCGCCGCCATCACCGGTCAGCTCAACGTCGTGGGCGAGCAACGCCTCAAGCCCGGCGAGATCGCCCTGCTCGGCCGCGGCAAAGAAGCGTTGCGCCAGCTCGTGCTGCTGCTCGCGGGTCGTCTGGAAGCGCGGCCGGCCCTGCTCGACGCGACGTCGGGCGCGGGTGCCGAGTTGGCGCACGTTGTCCTCGGACTTGCCGACGATCTCCGCGATCTCGTGGTAGCGGTAGTCGAACACGTCGTGGAGGAGCAGCACGGCGCGCTGCTCAGGCGACAGGCTCTCCAGCAGCACCAGCAGGGCCACCGATAGCGAGTCGGCCGTGTCGGCGTGCCGCGCCGGATCATCGATGCCGTCGGTGATGATCGGCTCCGGCAGCCATTCGCCGACGTACAGCTCGCGTCGGGCGCGCGCCGAGCGAAGCTCGTTGATCGCCAGCCGGGTGGTCACGGTGGCGACGAACGCTCGCGGCGAGGCGATCTGCTCGCCGGCCTCGAGGGATCGATGAACCCGTAGCAGCGCCTCCTGCACCACGTCCTCGGCCTCGGACACGCTGCCGAGCATCCGGTATGCGATCCCGAACGCGACCGGCCGCAGCTCGTCGAGAAGTTGCTCGCGATCAGTCATGCCGCTGCAAACCCTTCGCGCCAGCTCGGGTGGGTGGGTCGCCACGCCAGCTCGCGCTTGGCCTTGGCGTTCGATGCGCCGCGGATCTCGGTCATCATCACCACGCCCGCCTCGCCGCCGAACATCCGTCCGACGAACCGGGGCACCCGCATCGGCTTCTTGGCCCCCAGCTCCTGAGCCAGCGCCGGCAGCCACTCCGCGACCGCGGCGGGGTCATCGTCGACCACGTTGAAGATGCCACGGCTGCCATGTTCGATCGCTGCCACCGTCGCCTCGGCGGCGTCGGCGACGTGGACGAACGACCACACGGCGCTGCCCTTTCCGACCAGTGGGAACTTGCGCCGGCGGATCATCTCGAATGACTCCTCGCCCGGCGCCATCGAGGTTCCGGGGCCGTAGAACCAGCCGTAGCGGAGCACGATTCCCTCGGTCCATTCTGCGCCCAGCACAGCCGACTCGAGGTGACGCATGGCCGTCAGGTTGGCACGCATCTCGCGTGCGGGTGAGGGGTCATAGGGATCCTCCTCGGTCTTGACCGGCGCGCCGGTGCGATCGTAGGCGGCGATATGGCTCTGGGCCACGAACCGCCGTACCCCGACGGCGTGGCCCGCCGAGAGCAGGTGGTCCGTGCCCTCGGTGCGCAGCCGGTTCGTTTCCGCGAAGGCACGCTCCATGTGACGAGTGTCGATCGACCCGATCGCGGTCAGCTCATGAACGATCACGTCCGGCTTGGCCCGTCCGACGGCGTCCGCGACCTGGTCGGGATCCAGCGCATCCGCCACCACGGGCACCGCTCCCAGGTCATAGAGCATCGCCTGCTTTGACGCGCTCCGCGTCATCCCATGGACCTCGTGGCCCGCAGCGGCCAGACGCGGTACCAGTTGCGCGCCAATCGCTCCCGTGGCTCCGGCCACAAACACTCTCATCATCGGCTCCTTGATCGAAATCAGCTTCACCCGTTAGACAGGACAGGAACCTCGTCTGTGACAGCCCGGCCGGTCTCGGGCACGATATGCCGCGCGCCGGGACGCGACGTCGACCAGACCGATGAAAGGAGCTGCCATGTGCCCGCCCTCAGAGGACCAACAGACCGAGCCGGTGATCGCCGCACGCCAAGCCACGGCCGGACAGGCGAGTCGCAGTCCCTGGGGGCCGGACGACCAGATCGGCATGCTGAACCTCGTGACGCCCGAGTCGATCTCGAGCGTGCTCACCGAGGTCGATGCCCACAAGCTGTTCGACCTGTCGGTCGACTACTTCCACGGGATGCCCGGGTGGACGGGTTGGGGCGATCCGCCGTTCGCGATCTGGATGACCGCGACCCCGGCGGGTGGGCCCGTCGACGACGTCGCCGGGATCGGGGCCGAGACGATGCGGCGGGTGTCCCGTGCGTCCGACGCGGTGTCGATGTTCACCCACACCGGCACGCACGTCGACACGCTCAACCACTTCGGCTACGACGGAGTCGTGTGGAACTGCTTCGACATGCGCGAGCACCTGGGCTCCCAGCGCTGGCATGTGTCGGGCGCCGAGCAGCACCCGCCGGTCATCTCCCGCGGCGTCCTGATCGATGTCGCCGGCGCTCACGGGGTCGACGTCCTCCCCGACCATTACGCGATCGGCGCCGACGAGCTACGGAGCGTCTTGCGTTCGCAGGGAATCGAGCTCCGAGCCGGCGACGTGGTCCTGGTCAACACCGGGCGGATGTCGGTGTGGCCGGACCCCGACCTGTTCGTTGAAGCCGAGCCGGGACCCGACCTCGACGGCGCGCGCTTCCTCGCCGAGGCCGGCGCGATCATGATCGGCGCCGACAACGTCGGCCTCGAAGCGACTCCCGCCACGCTCGAGCCAGAGTCGTTTCAGGCGGTGCACACATACCTGCTGGCCGAAGCAGGGGTGCCGATCCTCGAGGTAGTCCGCCTCGATGAGCTGGCAGCGGAGGGGTTGTATGAGTTCGCGTTCATCGGCGCGTGCATGAGGCTCCGCGGCGCGACCGGCGCGCCGATGCGACCGATCGCGCTCCCCCTCCGCGCCCGCTGAGGAGGTCCCGGCAACACGGCCAGGTTCGAGCGAAGAGCTACATCGCGGCGGCGAGGAACTCGAGCATGTTGGCGCCGCAGATCCCGGCGACCTGATCCTCGTCGTACCCGCGCCTGCGCAACTCCGCCGCCAGGTTCGGATATGCCTCAGGTCCCTCGAATCCGTCGATGACGGCGTCCGCCGGCAGATCCGCCGGCAGACCGGCCTCTCCGGCAGCCAGGTTCCGCGCTCGGGCGATGCGCCGGAAGAAGTCGGGCCCGATGCCCACACGATCGGGGCCCATCACCTCGACGGCATGGTCGATGTGGTCGATCATCCGAGCGATCGTCGGCTCGCTGGTGTCGACGCCGACCGGGTGTCCGAGCACCCCAAGCACGCCGCCGTGATCCCCCAGCGCTCGCAGCTGCTCGTCACTGAGGTTGCGCGGCGTCTCGTAGACCGCTCGACACCCGGAGTGGCTGGCAAACGCCCGGCCCGGCGGCAGCAGCTCGAGCGCGTCGCTCACCGTCTGCGCTGACGCATGTGACAGGTCCACGACGCATTCCAGTCCCGACAGGATGCTCAGCAGCTCCTGCCCCACGGGACTCAGCCCGTCGTCGACGTCCGCGCCCAACCCGCAGCCGAACGCGTTGCGGGCGTTCCAGGTCAGGCCGAAGCAGCGGACCCCGAGCTCGAAGAACACGTGCGCCAGCTGCGGGTCGTCGCCCAGCGGCTCGCAACCCTCGAGCCCGAGCATCAGCCCGATCTGGCCGGCCTCAGCGCCCACCGCTCGAATGTCCTCGGCGCTGCGGACCGCAACCACGCTGCCATCGGTTTCGGCCACCGCGGCGAGAATCGTCGCGATCTCCTGCAGGGCGAAGGTGACGTGCGTCTCGACGGGACGCGGAGCGTCGACGACGTTCACCGCGCACACGGTCAGGCAGACGCCTCCCCGTTGAAGCAGCGGCAGCCAGTGCCGTGAGAACGCCAACGCCTCGCCGCGTCGTTCGATGAGCTCGGCGGCGAGGTCGTTGTGTGCGTCAACTGAGTCAGGGGTCGAACGCGTGGCCATTGGGGATCTGAGTATCCCCGTTGGGCCGGGGCGGCGCCGACGGGTCAGTTCACCATCGCCAGGAACTCCTGCTCGACCTGGGGGTACAGCGCGCGCTGGTCGTCGCTCAGCCCAGCCTTGACCGCCCGGCTGAAGTCGTCGACTACGGCCTCGGGCTCGCCTGCCTGGAGCGCGTCGAGCGCCGACCGGGCGACGCTCTCCGGTGCGATCTTGTCGGTGTCGAGCCCCGAGGTCATGTCGGTGTCGACGAAGCCGACGTGGACGCCCACCACCTCGGTGCCCTGCTGCTTGAGCTCGATCCGCGCCGCGTTGGTGAAGCTCCAGGCCGCGGCCTTGGACGCCGAATAGGTGGCGAGCAGCGGCAGCCCGACCCAGGACACGACCGATAGGACGTTGACGAACGCGCCGCCGCCGTTGCGCGCCAGGACCGGCGCGAACGCCTGCGTGGAGGACACCAGGCTGAGGTAGTTGGTCTCGAGCTGTGCCCGCGCGGCATCGAGGGAGGCGTTGAGCGGGAAGCCTGCCTGGCCGACTCCCGCGTTGTTGACGACCAGCTGCACGTCGTCGAGCTCACGCGCGACCGCCGCCACGCGATCGGCGTCGGTTACGTCGAGCTGGACGGGCACCAGTCGCGGGTCGGTGACGCTCGCCACGTCGCGCACGCCTGCGTAGACCATTGCGGCCCCCCGCGCGAGCAGTTCCTCGGCGATCGCCTTGCCGATCCCGCGGTTGGCGCCAGTGACGAGCGCGACGGTTCCGTTGACTTGCATGATTGCCTCCTGAGTGGCCGAGATCTGGATGATGTACGTCATCCTACCGTATATGGATGATCGCTATCATCTAAATCGCGATGGGCCATTCGAGAGACGAGAAGGCAGCCAGCCACGAGCGGATCGTCGGCATCACGGCCGCACAGATCCGCGAGAACGGCACTCAGCAGCCGGGTGTGGCCGAGATCATGCGCGCCGCCGGCCTCACCCATGGCGGGTTCTACAAGCACTTCGGCTCGCGCGACGAGTTGATCGACGAGGCGGTCGGCCGGGCGCTCACCGACAACGAGCCGCTGATCGAGCAGATCACCGCCGACGCCGCCGACCCGCTGGGCGCGTTTGCGGACTGGTACGTCTCCACGGCCCACCGCGACGACCCCGCGGCCGGCTGCGCGGTGGTGGCTCTCGGGGCGGACGTAGGCCGCGTCGGCGGCCTGGCCCAGGACGCTTACCGCGCTCAGGTCGAGCGCTACATCGGCCACCTGCAGACGCTGCTCGGCGGCGACGACGCCGACGCCCGCCGTCAAGCGACGGTGACGCTGAGCGCGATCGTCGGGGCGGTGCTGATCGCCCGTGGACTCGGGGACACGCCGCAGTCAGCCGAGCTGTTGCGCGACGTGCGTGAGGCCGTACGCGAGCGCCGGCTGCTGTCGGTCTAGCGTGATCCCGGTTTGTCCCGGCCGTGGAACCTCAGTACTCGAGCATCGGGCGGACCTCGACGCGCCCGTAGGTAGGCAGCTTGCCCGCCCACATCAGCGCCGCGTCGAGATCTGCGACATCGAGCAGGTAGAACGCCTGGATCTGCTCGTCTGTGTCCGCGAATGTGCCGTCATGTACCTCGCTGGCGGCGCCGGTTGCGATCTCCGGAGTGACGAGCTTCGCCTTCGCCGGCGGCTCGAGCGCACCCCGGGCGCCCTCGATCAGGACGCCGGCCTCGCGTGCCTCGGCCTCGAAGTCTGCCCACGCCGCAAAGTCCGCCGCATCTCCCCCGGAGGCATCGGTCGCCGTCCACATCAGCATCAGCGCCCTCATGCCGGCGAGCCTATCGCGTGGCCGAGTGACCCGAGACCGGCAACAGCCGGCGCACCGCGCGCACCGAGCGGACCGGACGGGACGGCTGCCACACCTCCGGTGCGACGGGCCAGGCGTAGCACGGGCTCCCGGCTTGAATCAGAGACACCACCCGCGGCTCCTCGAGGACCTCGGCCGACCAGGCGTAGATCGCCTCCAGCCGTGGGCCGATGATCCCGTAGTCAAGTAAGCGGGCCACGTGGCGCTCCTCCGTGACGTACACGGCGGGTTCGCGCTGCAGCGGGTAGCGCTCGGGCAGCACTCGCGACACCGACAGGAACAGGCCGGTCATCCGAACCCGCGGATCGCCGAGCGCCGGCGCCAGCGGCGCCAGCACCCCGGTGGCGAGTCGCGGCGCGGCGACCATGGCGTGAGCGAACAGCACCCGCAGCAGCACCACGTTCATGAAGAAGCGCTCGGATTCGTTCTCGCCTTCGGCAAGCTCGCGATGGGCCAGGTACGCCGAGACAATGCTCGCGTTATGCGCCCGGTACCACCGCTTGGCGCTGGGCTCGTCGATGAACTGCGTCCACATCTCGCTCGCCGGCGACGCCGGCGGCCCACGTCGGCCGGCGCTTCGGGCCACGGCTTCCAATCCGTCGCACAGCAACCGCTCGTTGCACGCGCGCCACCAGGCGCTGCCGCTCCTCTCCCCTCCCATCGGCTCCAGCACCCCGCGGCGCAACTGCCAGTCGATGAACGCGAGCTCGGCGCGCCGGAACGAGCGACGGTGACCCGTCGAGCCTTCGTAGGTTCGTTGCGCCAGCGCGCGTCGGCCCGGCGGAGAGTCTCGAACCATCGCGACCTGCTCCTGGGCCCAGCCGGCGGCTGTCGACGAGGATGCCGTGCCCAATCGTCGCCGATCGTGTCAGGATCGGTGCCGTCCGTGGATCCAGATCCGTCCCAGGCCCTCGTCCGGTGTGTAGCGGACGCCCTGATCTTCGCCGACCGCGAGGGACGCATTCGCGTCTGGAATCCTGGCGCGGAGGCCATCTTCGGCTACACCGAGCCAGAGGCTCTGGGCCAGCGCCTTGACCTGATCATCCCGGAGCGCTTTCGCGCCGCGCACTGGGCCGCGTTTGACCGGGCGGTGGCCACCGGGCAGACCAAATATGGGCGTGAGGCGCTGACGACGAAGTCGATGACCAAGCACGGCGCCGACCTGTACCTCGATCTGAGTTTCGCGCTGGTCACCGACGAAGCGGGCGATGTCCTCGGCGCTGTGGCGATGGCCCGCAATGTCACCGAGCGCCACGCCGCCGACCGCGAGCTGCGAAAGCGCGTCGTCGAGCTCGAGTCTCAGCTCAACGAACGGTCCTAGGCGGCGCCGTCACGGGATGCGGCGTGTCGCCGTCCCCGTGCTCGAGCGCCTCCCACAGAATGCGGATCGTGGGTCCGAGGTGAGCGAGCTCCTGTAGATGTGTTTCGGTGAGCTCGTCGAGCTTGGCCGTGCCGGCCTTGGTGAGGGTCACGCGGACGGCGCTGTTGTGAGCCGGATCGGGGCCCCGCCGCACCAGGCCGGCCCCCACCGCGCGGTCGACCAGCCCGACCGCGCTGTGGTGCCTGATCACGAGGTACTCGGCCAGCTCCCCGATCGTGGGTCCCTGCGGGTCAACGTGACCTCTGACCGCCAGGAGCAACTGGTGCTGGGCCGGCGTCAGGCCGGCGGCCCTGGCCTGCTCCTCGCTCCAGCGCAGGAAGCGCCGCAGACGCGTCCGGAGCTGAAGCAGATGCTCGAAGTCCTCCGGGTCGAGACTCACTCCGCACGACCGGGGATGGGGCCGAGGACGTAGCCGACGACGTGCCGGCCGAAGCCTGGAGGCAACTGCTGGCCTGATCGGCGACCCAGCACATGCCCAGCAGGCCGGCCGTCGGCGTCCGCTCCGTCGCTGAGGATCGCCTCGCGCGAATGACCGAGCGCGTGTCCGGCAAGCGGGTCTCCGAGCACATCAGCCGGCAGGAACGCTGCGCCGAGATGGTCATGGGTCGACCCGAGCGGGCGGTCGGTGGGCTTGGGCATCGCCGGAATGCGTGGCCCGGGCCGCGCGATCGTCGGGGACGCCACCGGCGGTGAAGCGATCTCGGCCGCTTCGCGCGCGAGCCGCCGGTCGCGGGATCGCCCGCCGAACTGCTGGTCGTGAAACCTCGGATCGGTCGGGTCTCCCACCTGCTCGGCCTGCTCCACGTAGGAGCCTCGTCGCCGAGCCGTCTCGCCCGCGGTCGGGTCCTGGGTTGCCGTTTGCATGGTTCCTCCTCTACTACGACGGCAAGATATCGTTGTACGATATCGCTATCCGATAACCAGCGCAAGGCCAGGCCTCCGTGGGGTGCGTGCACCGGCGATCGTGATGGCGGCTACGCGGCCGAAGGCCCCGCGAGCGCGCTCAGGTCCGAGCGGGAGTTGACGCCGGTCTTGGCGTACACGGCTTTGAGGTGATCCTGGACGGTCCACGGGGAGATCTGCAGCTCGCGAGCGATCTCCTTGGCTGACTGACCGTGCACCGAGCGCAGTGCGATTTGCCGCTCGCGGGCGGTCAGCCCGAGCGCGCGCCACACCGTGTCGCGGATGCGGTCGGGGGCGGCGGGCTGGATCACGACGGCGACGCTGCCGGGGTCATCCTCGAGCGCCGACGCATCCAGCTCCAACCATCGGCCGTCGAGCCCGCGCATGCGAGCGCTGGCCCGCGCGCCGGCCCGGCCGCTCCGCGCCTGAGCCGCCAGCACCGACACAACCCCGGGGATCGTGACGGCGCGTTCCTCGGGCAGGACGCTCAACCGGGCTCGGGAGGTGGCGTCGGCCGCGATCACGCCGTCGCCGGCGTCGAGGATCAGCACCGACGGGCCGCCCGGATCGGGAGCGCACGCCGCGGCCGGCGCGGCCAACGCGGCGTACGCCGTTGCCGCCCGCAGCGCCGCCGTCCCCCGGGGGACGGCTGCCGAGACAAAGTTCAGATCCTCCGCGGTCATCCTGCGCGTGGTGGACACGACGAGCGTCGCCCAGACGCCGTACGGGTCGCGGAAGGCGATGCGCAGCTCGTCGGCCGCTCCGGCCGGCTGGATCATCTCGCGAAAGCGGGCGCTTGATGATCGGGCACCGCCGGTCTCGGTCGAGATCGCGGCCACCGGAGATCGGCGCTCGCTCAGGTCGGAGAAGCGGCTGACGTCGGGGCGCGCATACTCGAACTCAAGCGACCACTCGAGGCTGCCCGGGGGTTCGCCGGCCACGGCGCTCGACACCGGCAGGCCCGAGGCCGGGTCGGCTGATGCCAACAAGAGCTCGACGTCCCGAGCAGATCCCAAGACGCCGACAGGAACTCGCGGATCACCGCATCGGGCGTCACCGCATTCCGTTGCAGTGCCGCGTCGACGCTCCGCGTGGCTCGTGCGTAGTCCTTGGCGCGGGGTTGCATCGGGTCCAGTCTCCCAGCCGCACGACGGCCTGACAATCCCTAGATCTGTGGGATTGCCACCCGACCCGGCAGGCCGCACGATCACGCCATGACCAATCACATACCGCTCACCTCCACCGCACTCATCGAGTCATTCGAGCAGGCGGACGCAACCGAACTGCCCGGCGGGTCGATCGCGATCCGGGTCCGCGGCGGACGACACCGACGGACGGATGGGGATGACCGAGCACGTCGTCCCTCCGGCTTTCCCGGGCCCGCGCTCCACGTCCACCCTGGGTTCGAGGAGACGTTCTACGTTCTCTCGGGCACGCTCGTGTTCCGCGTCGGCGACGAGGCGCGCGAGGCCGGGCCCGGTGCGGTGGCCCATATCCCGCGCGGGGTGCCGCACACGTTCGCCAACTCCGCCAGCGAGCCCGCGCATGCGCTCGTGATCGTCACCCCGGCGGGCTTTGAGGCGTACTTCGAGGCATTCGCCGCGGCGATCATCCACCACCAGGGGATGCCACCGGCCGAGGACCTGGTCGCGCTTGGAATCGCACACGGCAGCATTCCCGCGTAGCTAGGATCGGAGCGCCGGTCAAGGTGCTGCTGCCCACCGGGGGCGGCGGCGGTCACGAGGGAGTCGACATGCTCGTATCGGAAGGCCCGTGCTCACGCTGGTGGCAGCGCTGACGATCGTCCTGGCAACCCAGTGCGCGACGGCCGCGGCGCAGCCCACGGTCGGCGTGCTGTTCCAGTATCTGGTGGGAGATCTGCCGGCCAATCAGCAGGTCTCGATCTCGTTCACCAGCGAGGTCGAAGGGCGGTCGGCCAAGGCGACGACGATCGCCGGCTCGATCGGCACCGTCGTCTTCGGTCCGGCCAGCTTCAGCGTGACATCCGCCGGACCGGACCCCTTGCCGGGAACGTTCCGTCAGGGCATGGTCGCCGATGGTCAAACCGTGACCGGCATCGCAACCGTCCCCAAAGGGGCGGCGGTGGCGCTCACCAACCTGCTGACCGGCGATCGGATCTTCCTCAGAGGCGGGGCGTTCTCGATCCCGACCCGTGCCTCACCTCCGAAGGTCAACAACATCACCTGCGAGGGCAACAACACATCCTGCAAAGCGACGCTGGCGGTCCCGGTCGGAACTCATAATCGCAAGCTGGTGATCAAGCTCAGTCACCCCAACCTGCAGCTCGAGTCGATCGCCGCGACCCCCGGCAGCACCTTCGGCAAACACGTGCTTGGACAAGGTCACCTCTCCGACAATGGTGCCGAGTACGTGATCCTGCTCAAGCAGTACCTGGGGCAGACCAGGAGCTCTCAGTTGGTGTTCAAGTTCGGCCGCGCGACAGCAGGCAAGGCGACCAAGGCGAGGTGAATCGTGAAGACCCTGTTCAGAAACGGGATGGTGCTCTCGATGAAGGACCGCAACCCGGCGGAGGCGAGCCGGGCGGACGTGCTGGTCGACGGGGATCGGATCGCCGCCGTGGGCGAGCAGCTTGACGCCGCGGACGCCGACCGGGTGATCGATGGCGATGACCTGCTGCTGATGCCCGGGATGGTCAACGCGCACATCCACACCGAGCAGAACACGTTCCGCGGCCGCTATCCGGGCCTGCCGCTCGAGGTCCTGATGCTGTACGCCTATCCGCTCACGGGAGCGAGCCCGATGGACGCCGAGATGATCCACCACCGGACGCTGCTCGCCGGGATCGAGTCGCTCAAGAGCGGCGTCACCTCGGTGCTCGACGACGTGATCGAAGTGCCGCGCCAGGAACTCGACCAGCTGGGTGCCGTGTTCGGCGCCTACGAGCAGATCGGGATGCGCGCGAACATCTCCGGCCACGTCATCAACCGGCCGTTCTTCGAGACGATCCCGTATCTCGAGGAGACGCTGCCCGAGCGGCTGAAGGAGAAGTTCCTGCGGGTCCCGCCGATCGGGCTGGACGAGTACATGGACTTCTGCGGCGCTGCGGTCGATCGCTTCCACGGCACCGGCGACGGGCGGCTGCGCTACGTGGTTGCGCCGTCGGGCCCGCAGCGCGTGACCGAGGAATTGCTCGAGCGCGTCGCAGAGTTCTCAAGGCGGTTTGACACGCCGATGCACATCCACGTGCTCGAGACTCGAGTGCAGCGCGTAACGGGCGCGCGCCTGTACGGCAAGAGCCTGATCAAGCTCATGGCCGACCTCGACGCCCTGCACGAGAAGACGAGCATCGCCCATGCGATCTGGATCGATGAGGAGGACATCGAGGTGATCGCCGGGCGGGGTGCGTCGGTCGCTCACAATCCGGTGTGCAACCTTCGGATCGGCTCCGGTGTGGCGCCGCTGCGCGGGCTCCTGCGCGCGGGTGTCAACGTGGCGCTCGGCACCGACGGGATCTCGAGCAACGACAGCTGCCGGCTGTTCGATGTGATGAAGACGGCGGGAATCGTCCATACGATCTCGACCGACGACTACGACGAGTGGCCGACCGCCTACGAGATCCTGTGCGCGGCGACGCGGGGGGGCGCGCGTGCCGTCGGCCTGGACGATCAGCTCGGCTCGATCGAGCCGGGCAAGAAGGCCGACCTCGTCGCGCTGGACCTCTGTACGTCTGCGTTTGTGCCGCTCAACGACGTCGCCAACCAGCTCGTCTACGCCGAGAACGGCTCATCGGTGCGGCTGGTGATGGTCGACGGTGAGGTCGTGGTCGAGGACGGCCGCTGCACCAAGATCGACGAGGTCGCGGTGCTGCGCGAGGCCCGCCAGGTGCTCGACGCCTACCTCAGGCAGCACGCGCTGGTCGAACAGGACGCCCGCGAGCTCGAGCCGTATTTTCGAGCCGTGTACGAGCGGTGCCTGGCCGAGCACCGCTCGTCTGCGGCCGTCGTCTAGGACACCGTCAGGACCTGAGCTTGATCCGGAAGCCCTGCTTGTGCCCGACGGTGATCACCGAATCGCGGACGTTGTGCTTCCACCCCTTGGGCAGCGAGGTCCGCAGCGCGACCGCCCGCTTGATGTCCCTGAGTGCCTGGCGGCACGACAGCTGACCGATGGTCCACACCGAGTAGTTGCCCTTGACCAGCAGGACGTTGTCGAGCCTGGTGGTGCGGTTGATGACGGTGAGGGTGGCCGGACACAGCGTCCCCTCGGTCACGCCACCGCCGGCGGTCGGGTTACGCGCGCCGCCGAGTCCCGTAACCGCGGGAGTCGTCTGGAAGCCGAGGCCGTTCTTCATCGCGAAGATCTTCTTCGACGAGTTCAGCGACCAGGTGCTGGGGAGCGGCTTGCCGTAGTAGCGGTCGAGGAACAGCGCGAACTCGCGGCTGGCGTCCTGGCAGGTGAATGCCGACGAGCTCTTCAGCAACGTGATCACGTAGTTGCCCCTGCTGAACGGGGTCTTGTCGACCAGTGTGTTGTTGAGCACGCTGAACGTCCCCGGGCACGTGCGGCTGGACGGTATGGGGGGCGGAATCGGCGGCTTCTTGTGCGTGGGGGTGACGGTGAAGCTCGTCGTGCCCTTGCGGAACCCGCGGCCGTCGAGCGACCAGCCGCCGGGCAGCTTTCCGGTCCATGCGTTCAAAAACGACGTGAACAGCGATGACGCCTGAGTGCAGCTGAGCTTCCCGGAGACCTGGATCACGTATGGACCCGCCGGTAGCGACAGCTTGCCGATGTGATCGTTGTGGAGCACCTGGAAGGTGCCCGGGCACGTGACTGGTAGCGAGGCCGTGGGCGGCGGCGCACCCCGCCCGATCGGCGCCAGGATTGCCGCCAGCGCGGCCACGCTGGCGAGACAGGCGATCAGACGACGAATGGGCATGGGCACACTCTCCTACGGTCGGGAAGTGCAAACTCCGTGGAGCGCGGCCCCACGCGCGCCGGCTATCCATAGCCGCGGCAGATGCAGGTTAGCTACAACCAGGCCGTGGCGGAGCGCCGTCCCAGTCTCGCGCGTCAGCGCTCTGGGGAGCTGCCGGGGCGGTTAAGGCTCGAGGCTGAACGGTGGGTAGCGGTCCGTGATCAGCAGGAACGCATACGCGACGACGCGGTTGTGCCAGCGGAACACGCCCTCGATGAAGTGAAACAACGAGCGCGGGTAGCGACCGGTGAACAGGATCGCGAACCAGGCAATGATCGCCGACACCAGCGCGCCGATCCACAGGAAGAACAGCACGATGTAGTGCGGAATCGCCAGCAGCCACTTGATCAGGGGCATCCCCCGGGCGAGGTCGCTCTCGACATCGGGGTACGGGAAATCCAGGTGAACGGCCTGCTCCTCGTCGGTGGACGGGTAACGGTCGTCCATCAGCGCGAAATACACGCCGATCCGGTTACTGAACCGCGACAGCTGCAGGTTCCAGTCGTACCACCACCGCGGGTACTTCTGGCGGAACAGGATCATCAGCAGCACCGGGATGAATAGGATTCCGATCCCGCCGCCGATGTAGCGCACGCCCTCGGAGCCCCCCTGGCCGCTGAAGCCGCCACCCTCCAGGGTCGCAGCGAGGATCGCGATCGGGATGATCCAGAAGATCCGAAGCGCGGTGCTGAGCCGATCGAGCTTGCGGTCGGGGTAATCGACCGCAAACGTCAATGGGTAGTTGTGACTCCCGCTCGGCGGCACCGCATCGCCCGGGCCGGGCGGCGGTTGCTGTGCGCTCTCCACCGATGAGGCTTTCGACCCCTGACGCGAACTTCCTTGTTGGGAATTGGTCGAGGCTGGCGCTCGTCGGGGCGGCCGCGTAAGGTGCAGCCCGTGCCGTTCCTGGGTCACAAGTTCAAGCGTGAACGCGAATGGGACGAGGTCCAGGCCTCGGCTCGCGACGACCTCGTGGCGCTCGGCGACGACATCCGCGCGCTCGACGTCGACATCCAGATGCCCGATGTCACCGAGGAGACGCGCCAGCGCTACGAGCAGGCGCTGGAGGCCTACCAGCGGGCCAGCGAGATCTTCGATCGGGCCAAACGGCCGCAGGACCTCGCGCCGGTCACCGAAACGCTGGAAGAGGGCCGGTACGCGATGGCCTACACGAAGGCGTTACTCGAGGGCAAGCCACCGCCCGAGCGACGGCCCCCCTGCTTCTTCGATCCGCGCCACGGTCCCTCGACCGAGGACGTCCAGTGGGCGCCGCCAGGCGGCTCGTTGCGCGAGGTGCCGGCTTGCGCGGCGGACGCACTGCGCGTCAAGGAGGGGTTCTCCCCCCACGGGCGCCAGGTGAGCGTCGACGGGCGCCAGACCGATTACTGGAACGCGCCGGGCCACTACGGCCCGATGATGGGCGGATACTTCGGCGGGTTCGGCGGCGGGGGCCTGCTCAACACACTGCTGATGGGCTCGGTGCTGGGCGCTGGCATCGGTATCGGTGAGGACGTCGTCGGCGGTCTGTTCGGGGACGGTGACGGAGGGGGAGGGACGGCGGGGATGGAGGCGATGGAGGGGACGGCGGGGACGGAGGCGATGGCGGCGATGGCGGCTGGGGCGATGGAGGCGGCGACGGCTTCGGGGATGGTGGCGGCGACTTCGGAGGCGGGGACTTCTAGCTGCTGGTTGTGAGGCCGGCCCGGTTCCGGGTCGTGTCTGTGGGTCCGCTAGTTGACCGACGATTCGATGATGACGCGGCACGGCCTCGCGGCGAGCACCTCTCCACCGTCTTACCGAACAGGGATGAGCCGCTACCGCGCTCCGGAAGCGGCATGACGATCGCAGCGGCGTGTATGTCGGTGGCCGCCTGAACGATGCGGCGCCCGGCCTGCCCGACGCGGACGCGTTCGACGTGGCCGGACACGCGACGGCCGCCCTGGAGTCGCGCCTGCTCGATGACCGTTGACGCCGAGCACCCGCTCCAGCCCGTCCATCCGCCGTCTTGCCATGACGTTGCGGATGATATGAGCAGCCCCACCCGGGCGTGGTGGAACTCCGTGCTAGTGGTCGGCCCCGAGCGGCGCGGCGCCGCGCCGAGCGGTCTCGTTGACCGCCCAGTAGCCGGCCAGCCGCCCGGCGTACGCCGCGGCGTATCGGTGCAGCCCGGCCAGCCGGTGGACCTCGATCGGCGTCAGCCCGGAGTGCCAGAGATCGACGATCAGCACGATCCGGTCCGAGTCAGTGTGGTTCCACGCCTCGTGGTCGTAGGAGTCGTCGAACACGAGGCAGCGTCCCTCTCGCCAGCGGCGGGATTCGTCCTGGACCCGGATCGCGCAGTCGCCCTCGGGCACGGCGATCCCGAGGTGGCAGCGAAGCCGCAGGTTGGTCGGCCCGCGATGGGCGGCGATGTGCGTGCCGGCCCGCATCCGCGAGACGTAGATCAACCCGGCCGCGGTCCGCATCGCGCCGTCGCCCTCGATCACGCTCGTGGTCACCGGGCACGCCTCGCACACGTCGTCGTGGCGGCGCCCGCGCTCGTACAGGAAGATGACGTCCCACTCTCCTCCGCGCTCGATCCGCTCGCTCTCCGGGGAAAATAGGGACGCGTCCAGGGCAAGCAGCTCCGTGCGGATCGACTCGAAGTTTCGCTCCAGCTCGGAGGCCACCCGGAACCCCGCGGGCTCGAACCACGGCCTGCTGTCCAGCTCGGGGTACAGGATCCGGCTCGACGATCCCGGCGCGTCGGCCAGCGCATCCATGTACCCGGCGAATCGCCGCTCCGCCGCGGCGGGCTCGAGCCGTGTCGCGGGCACGGCGACCGACCCGCCCCCGGAGAGCTCCTGGCTCAACGCGACCGGGTCGGCAGCCGCGATCGGCCCCCGCTCACCGGGGTCGCCGGTAAGCCGCTCGGTCAGCGCCAGCCACCGCTGGTTGGGCAAGCGCTTGTCCCAGGCGACCGCAAACAGCTCGAGCCGCTGCCGCGCGCGCTGCGCCCAGGCTCGCGCCGTCTCGGGATCGCCCCGGCGCCACGCAGCGTCGGCCAGCCAGACGCAGGGCTCGCCGGCCACCGGGAACGCGACCGCGGCCTGGGCGAGACGGTCGGCGCGGGAGACTGGATCGGTGGCCGCGAGGCCCTCGCGGTAGGCCCGCAGGCCGGACGCCTCGTCATCGGGCGTCACCTCCGCGAGCGCGCCGGCAAACCCGGGCAGCGCGATCGCCGGGCTGCCCTCCAGCAGCTCCGCCATCCGCGCGGCGATCGCCAGCCACGCTCCCGGTGAGCGGTCTGGCGCGCAAGCCTGATCCGCGAGGTTCGCCAGGTGCAGCATCAAGACCGCGTCGAGCTCCTCGCGAGCGGCTCCTGGCATGACCGCGCCCGGCGCCCACCGGTGGGTTCCGGCCGACAGCCGGCGGCGCGGGATCACGGCGAACAGGTACGCGATCCGCTCGGCGCGCTCGCCTACGAGCCCAGACACCTCCGCGCGGCGCGCCGGAGCAATCAGCCGGCGCCTGCGGGCCTCGGTGCCGTACACGCTGTGGACCAACGCCGCGTGCTGCAGCCACGGCGGCTGTCCCCATCGATCGAGGAGCGCCGCGGTTCCGCGCAGGTGATCGAGCAGGCTGCGGCCGGGTCCGTGGCCGTGCGCGCCGGCTCCCTCGGCCTCCAGGAACGCGATCGCCCGCTCGGTGACCGCGTCCTCGTTGGGCTCCGGCTTCGTTGCCATCGCCGTGATCGTGACATGGCGCGCGCCGGCGCCGACTTCGTAGCCCTCGCCGGGATCCGATCACCCGGCGCTACGTTCCCCGCGCATACCGCGGATAACGTGACCCGCGATGCGTGCCCCGCACCCTGAGCTACGAAATCCGGGCGGATCGGGCCGCTCAGGCCAGCCGACGCTCCACCACCGCCTGAGCCGCAGCGTCGGTGGATGTCCCGTGCCTATCGGCCTCGCGATAGATCTCGCGCAGCGTGTCGGCGATCCCGGTGAGCGCCGCGTCGAGCTCGGATTGATTCCACTCGAGCTGCTCGAGCCCGACGACCGCGATCGCCCCGCCCGCGTTGACGACGAAGTCGGGCGCGTACAGGATCCCCCGCTCGCGAAGTGCTTCCGCGGCCCCGGGGTCGACGAGCTGGTTGTTGGCCGAGCCGGCGACGATCCGGCAGTTCAGTCGATCGGCCGTGCCGCTGCTCAGCAAGCCTCCGACAGCGCAGGGCGAGAACACGTCACAGGCGGCTTGGAGCACGTGGTCGGCCGGTATCACCTCACCCTCGACGCGCGCCGCCACCGCCTCAGCCCGATCGCGCTCGACGTCGGCCACCATCACCGATGCCCCGGCATCGCCGAGCAACCCGGCGAGGTGTGAGCCAACCCCACCCGCGCCTTGGACCAGGACCGACAGCCCACTCAAGTCGTCCGAGCCATAGACCTCGGCGACGCTCGCCCGGATCCCGTGGAACACCCCGACCGCGGTCGGACGGGCCGGGCTTCCCGAGCCGCCGGCGCCGACGGACCGACCGAAGACGTATCGGGTCCGCTCCCAGATCACGTCCATGTCCGCCTCGCCGGTGTTCATGTCCGAACTCGTGCGGTAGGTGCCGCCGAGCGACTCGATCAGGTCGCCGTAGCGCTCGAATAGCTCGCGGCGGCGCTGCCCGGTCGGAAGCTCGGGGACCGCGATCACGCCCTTGCCGCCGCCGAACGGCAACCCTGCCACCGCGAGCTTGCGCGTCATTGCGCCCGACAGGCGCATCGCGTCCGCCAGGCCGTCGCTCGGCGCCTCGTAGGCCTTCATCCGCGTGCCGCCACCCGCGGGACCGCGGCGCGTTGAATGGATGCACACGAAGATCCAGCCATCGGTCTGCACGTCGCGACGGATCACCGCGGTCTCGCCGTCCCAGTTCTCCAGCAGCGCTTCGAACCCGGTCACGCCGGCATTCGATCACAGCGGCGAGCGGCGTGTCCCAACAGCGAGCGCACGACCGCACGGTGCTTGGCCTCCGTCCTTGCCCAGACGGCGCGTGCCGCCGGGTTGTGCAGCCGCGCGAACGTGGCGAACAGCATCCCTTCGGGCTCGCGCTTGAACAGCAGCTCACCCGACAGGCCGAGGCCAGATCCGGCCCCGAGCAGCACGTAGTCGGACTCTTCGCGGCGGACCTCCCAGCCGAGCACCCGACGCGGCGACCACGGCGACCCCACTCTCAGGCCGAGCGCCCACCAGCCGCCCAGCAGTTTCAGCCTCACCGCCAGCGGAGTGTCCTCCAGCACCGCCCGCGCCCACCGCTCGCAGCTGCCGCCGGGGATCGGGTCGCCATCGACGACGAACCCATCCTCATAGTCGACCCGCGGCAGCGTGCTGAGCGCGCGAGCTACCGGGGGCACAGCGACTTCCCGCACCCGACGTCCCGCATTGACGTGGCGTTGCACCGCGATCGTCTCGACCATCTCGACCTCCATCCATACAGTTGTGTATGGTTGAGGATAGACGATGGTCGCCCCCACTCGCACCCCCCGCGACACCTGGATCCGGGTCGGCATGCAGGCGCTCGCCGACGGAGGCCCCGACGCGGTGCGGATCGAGCCGCTGGCAAAGGCGTTGGGCGTTACCCGCGGCGGCTTCTACTGGCACTTCGAGGATCGGCAGGCGCTGCTGGACGAGATCCTCGAGGCCTGGGAACGTGCCGCGATCGATGAGGTGCTCGAACGTGTCGAGCGACGCGGCGGCGACCCTCAGACCAAGGCGCGGCGCGCCGGCGCGCTGACGCTGAGCGACGAACTGCTGCCGGTCGACCTGGCCGTGCGCGACTGGGCCCGGCGCGACCCGACCGTGGCGCTGCGTCTTCGACGCGTCGACAACCGCCGGATGGATTACCTGCGCGACCAGTTCCGCGCGATCGGCGCCGGCGAGGACGACGTCGAAGCGCGCTCTCTGCTCGCATTCTCGCTGTTGATCGGAAACCACCTGATCACCGCCGAGCACGGATCCCAGGCTCGCGAGCAGGTCCTCGACCGGGCCGCCCGGTGGCTGTTCGCCTAGTCGCTGTCCACTAACTCAATCGCGCTCGCGAGTGTGCGGGATGCGATCATCGGCCCGTGCTCCTGCTTCGCCCGAACTGCGAGCTATGCGATGCCTCGCTTCCGCCTGACTCGCCGTCGGCTCGGATCTGCAGCTACGAGTGCACGTTCTGCGCTGACTGCGTCGACGACGTGCTCCACGACGTTTGCCCGAACTGCGGCGGCGGTTTCGTGCCCCGCCCGATCCGGCCCCGTGAAGCGTGGCGACCTGGGACGGGGCTGGCGAACGATCCGGCCGATACCAAGCGCCGCCGAGCCCGGTACTCGCGTGAGGAGATCGCGCAGCTGAGCGACCGGCTGCGCGACGTACCGCCGGCGCAGCGATGACGGCCCGGGAGGACGAGCTCGACGGCTACGCCCCCGGGGCTGCCACGCTGATCACGGCCGGCGGCGACGGGCAGGTGCAGTCACGCGAGCTCGTCCACCCAGACGACCCCAGCCAAACCGTCTGGTACGTGTGGATCGTGGTCGAGGGAGACGTGGTGCGCGCTCTGTGCCCGGTGCGCGCTGTTGCCGACGATCGGCGGGATCTCGGGCACCGCATCTGCAACGACTACAACGCGCTTCCGAGGTGGCCGACGCTGTACTGCCTGCCGTGGGGCGAGCAGTACACCGCGGTGCTCGGGGTCAGGATCCCGCGGCGCCCAGCGGAGCTACGCGACCTCACGCTGCTCGAAGTGCTCCAGGCGATCGACCGCCTCCTCGCCGACGCGCCGGTCGCCCACCGCGAGCTGGCGGCGGCCGATTGGACATCGGCCGGGTGAAATTTCCGCCCAGGTGATGCTCGTACGGCCGGTTCGTGACCAGCGGCTGGGTGTCCGCGGCGGATCGATTCGGGCGCAGCGAAAGCCGATATGGCTCATCCCGGTGTCGATCATCTGCGGACGGCGGCTCGCCGGTCGGTAGCGCAGGCAGCGTCCGCGGCCAGGCCAACGTCCCACTCGAGCCGTTTTCGAGGGACCGTGGGACGTTAGTCACGTGACGCGTGGTCAACGTCCCACGGTTCGGCCGGGAGGCGTCGGACGGGGCGTTAAGCAGGTGATGCGCAGCCTCGAGCGCTACCTTGCCGGCACCAGATGCCCAGCTTTCGCGTGCGAGTCGTCGCGCGCTATCCCGCCAGCGACGACCTGATGGATCGCTTCTCGGGTACGCCGTGGCAGACGACGGCGGTGGAGCACGTGTTCGAGGAGGGCCCAGGGATGCCCCCGGTGTGGCAGACGTTGACCGCCGTATACGAGCTCGAGGGCCCCGATGAGGCCGCTGCGCGAGAGCTGGCGCTGGCGATCTTCGGAGCCGAGCGTCGCCGGACATCGCTGCCCAAGCCCGACCGCGTAGTCGCGCACGGCGCCGAATCAGCTACAAAACGGGCATGAGCACTTCGCCGAGCATCGATACCGGGCCGCTGCGCGCCGAGATCAAGGGCGGCGTCGTCGCCCCCGAGGACCCAGTGTGGGACGACGCCCGCCAGGCTTGGAATCTCGCGGCCGACCAGCGCCCCGCGCTGGTGGTGCGGCCGACGAACGCCGACGACGTGGCCGCGACCGTACGGTTCGCGGCGGCTTCAGGGCTGCGTGTCGCACCGCAGTGCTTCGGCCATGGGGCGGCCAGCCTCGGCGAGCTCGACGGCACGGTCCTACTGCGCACGATCGGCATGACCGGAGTGAGCATCGACCCCGAGCGGCGCACCGCCGCCGTCCGCGCCGGCGCGGCCTGGCGCGACGTGATCGGCCCCGCCGCCGAACACGGGCTGGTCGGGCTGCACGGCATGTCAGGCGGAGTCGGCGTGACCGGCTACGCGCTCGGCGGCGGCATCGGCTGGTTGTCGCGACGGCATGGGCTCGCCTCCACGCACATCAACTCGCTCGAGGTCGTGACCGCCGACGGCGAGCAGCGCCACGTCGACGCCGACAACGAGCCGGAGCTGTTCTGGGCGTTGCGCGGGGGCGGCGGCGGACCGGCGGTCGTCACCTCGATGGAGATCGCTCTGTTCGAGCTGCGCGAGGCGTTCGCCGGCGCGCTGATGTGGCCGCTGGACGCGGCCCGCGAGGTAGTGCACGCCTTCCGCGAATGGACGCTCACCACGCCCGACGCGGTGACGTCGACGATCAGGCTGTACCGGTTCCCGCCAATCCCCGAGATCCCCGATCCGCTGCGGGGGCGCGAGCTGGTCGCGATCACGCTCGCCTACTGCGGCAGCGAGTCCGACGGCAACGAGCTCGTGGCGCCACTGCGGGCCGTTGGCAGCCCGTATATGGACACGCTGGCGACGATCCCGGCGCCGGCATTGGGCGATATCTCCGGGGATCCTCAGGATCCCGGTCCGGCGATCGGTAACGGCCTGCTGCTCGAGCGGTTCACCGGCGACACCGCCGACGCGTATCTCGAGCTGGGCGGCCCCGGCGTGCAGACACCGTTCCTGTCGCTGGAAATCCGCCAGCTCGGCGGCGCCCTGACGAGCACCACTCCGGACCCCGGGGCAGCAGGGCCGCTGACCGAGGAGGCGCTGGTGTTCGCCACCGGCGTCCCGGTCAACGCCGAGGCCGGGGCCGCGCTGCATAGCGCCCAGGAAGCGCTGCGGGAACGGTTGTCGCCGTGGATCGGTGAGCGGAGCTCGCTGCTGACCTTCGATGAGCGGGGCCGGAGCCTGCGCAGCGCATTCACCGGCTCCGTCGCCGACCGCCTCGCCTCGGTGACGGGTTCCTACGACCCCGACGGACTGTTCGTCGCCAACCACGTCGTCGACTGAGCGGCTCACCGACCACCTGGACTAGCCGGCGCAGCGCCGTCCGCACTCAGCGGACGGCCGGTGCGAGTCGGCGGACGGTGCTGGTGGCGCTGACGGCCAACGCGATCGTGGCGGTGGCGAAGATCATCGGCGGGCTGATCAGCGGATCCGCCGCGCTGCTCGCGGAAGCGGCGCACTCGATCGCCGACACCGGCAATCAGGGCTTCCTGCTCGTATCGATCTCGCTGGCGGCCCGCGAGCCGACGCCTGAGCAGCCGTTTGGATACGGGCGTCAGCGGTTCCTTTGGACATTCATCGCGGCGGTCGCGATGTTCATCGCCGGGGCGTTCTTCGCGGTCGGCTACGGCGTCTACCAGTTGCTGGCCGGCGGCGAGTCGACCGGGTTTCTGGCCGCGTACATCACGCTCGGCATCTCACTGGTCGCGGAGGGCGCTTCGTGGCTGCGTGCGCGGCGCCAGATCCGGCACGAGGCCGCCGAGGCGGGCCTGCCGCCGCGCGTGTATGTCCGCTCCAGCCGCGATCCCAACGTGAAGATGGTGCTGTTCGAGGACACGGCGGCACTGATCGGGATCGTGATCGCGCTCGCCGGGATCCTGCTCGACCAGCTGACCGGCGCATCGGTGTTCGACCCCGCCGCGTCGATCGCGATCGGCGGCCTGCTGGTGACGGTCGCAGTGTGGATGGGACACGACACCTCCGAGCTTCTGATCGGTGCAGCGGCGCGCCCCGACGAGCGCGAGGCGCTCGAACGCGCGCTAATGGAGTTCGAGCAGGTGGACCAGGTGGTCGAGCTGCTGACGATGGCGCTCGGCCCCAACTCGCTGCTGGTGGCGGCCAGGATCGATCTCGCCGAGGGGCTGCACGACAGCGCGATCGAGGAGGTGTCGGACCGGATCGAGGAGCGTCTGCGCGACGCCGTCCCGGACGTCACCGAGGTGTTCCTGGACGCCACCACCGCGCCCACCCGTGGGGGCGTGCGCCGGCCGCGACGGCGGCAGTCAAGCGGTGCAGACAGTGACGTAAGGGCCCGTGACAGGAATAACTGACGGTTCCGACGGCGTCTGGACGCGCCCGACGCCACCCGCGGGACTCGCCGATGCTCGCATCGACTCATCCCGCGTGCGCCGCCAGTCACGCCCAGCCACTCGCCGGCTCCCGCCACTTATTCCGTCACGGACCCTAAGCTCAGCCCAATGCGATACGTAAACCTTGGCGAGACGGGGCTTCGCGTCTCGCGCATCTGCTTGGGAATGATGAGCTTTGGCAAGCACGAGAGCCGCCAATGGGCGCTCGAGGAGAAGGAGGCCGAGCCGATCGTCAAGCGCGCGGTCGAAGGCGGGATCACGTTCTTCGACACCGCCGACGTGTACAACGGCGGCCAGAGCGAGGTGATCACCGGCAAGCTCCTGCGCAAGCTGTTCGGGATGCGCGAGGAATACGTGGTCGCGACCAAGGTGCACGGCCGCACGATGCCCGGCGAGAACGGCCGCGGTCTGTCCCGCAAACACATAATGGCCTCGATCGACGCGTCGCTGAAGCGGCTCGAACTCGACTACGTCGACCTGTACCAGACCCACCGCTGGGACCCGACGACGCCGATCGCCGAGACGATGGACGCGCTGCACGACGTGGTCAAGGCCGGCAAGGCCCGCTACATCGGCGCCAGCAGCATGTACGCGTGGCAGTTCGCCAAGGCCCAGTCGGTGGCCGCCACCCGCTTGGTCTCGATGCAGAACCACTACAACCTGATCTACCGCGAGGAGGAGCGGGAGATGGTCCCGCAGTGCATCGATCAGGGCGTCGGCGTGATTCCGTGGAGCCCGCTCGCGCGCGGGATGCTCGCCGGCAACCGCAACCGCCAGGGCGAACGACTCACCGCGCGCGCGAACACCGACACGTTCGGCGACTCGTTGTACAAGCCCGAGGTCGACTTCGAGGTCATCGACCGGGCGGGTGCGGTCGCCCAGGAGCACGAGGTGCCGACCGCCCAGGTCGCGCTGGCCTGGCTGCTGCAGCGGCCGGGCGTGACCGCGCCGATCGTCGGCGCGACCAAGCTCGAGCACCTCGAGGACGCGCTCGCCGCCGAGGCCCTTGAGCTGAGCGAGGGCGACGTCGCCCGACTCGAAGAGCCATACGTCCCGCACGCGATCGCAGGACACTCGTGAGCGGGGCGCCCGTGAAGCCCGACACCGGAGACGAGGTTCGGTCCGAGCACCTCGAGCCGACGCCGTTCATCGACTCCGACCACCCGGCCGTCTCGGAGTTCGCCTCCCGCGCAGTCGGCGATGCGGACGACCCGCATGAGCGGATCAGCCTCCTGTTCGGAGCCGTGCGCGACGGAATCCGGTACGACCCGTACACCGCTACCGACGACCCCGAGGACTACGTCGCCAGCAACGTGATCGGCCGCGCCGGCGCCTACTGCATCCCCAAATCCGTTGTGCTCGTGGCCGGGGCGCGGTCGCTCGGGATCCCGGCCCGGCTCGGGTTCGCCGACGTCCGTAACCACCTGACCTCCGACCGCCTGCGCGAACTGATGGGCGGTTCGGACGTGTTCGCCTACCACGGCTACGCCGAGCTCAACGTAGACGGTCACTGGCGTAAGGCGACCTCGGCGTTCAACTCCTCGTTGTGCGCGCGCTTCGGGGTCCCGCCGCTGGAGTTCGACGGCACCGAGGACGCGATGCTGCACCCGTTCACCGGCGACGGCGACCGCTACATGGAGTACGTCCGCGAGCGCGGGAGCTTCGCCGACCTACCTCTCGACGAGATCGTCGACGAGTTCACCCGCGTGTACCCGGCGCTGATCCGCCGCGAGCGCCAGACGGTCGCCGATCCGAAGTTCGACGGGCCCGCCGGCGATTAGCCGGCGTCGATCTCGACCGGGACGCCCCGGGCGAGCGTCTGGTAGACGACGCAGTAGCGCTCGGTCTGCTTGAGCAGCGATTCGAGCTGCTCCCCGTCGACCGAAGGCAGCTCGAACCGCAGCCGAATCGAGCGGAACCCGACCGGAGCTTCGCGGTCGACGCCCATCGTCCCACGGAAGTCCAGGTCGCCCTCGGCCACGATGCGGCCGCCGTCGAGCTCGATGTCGCGGTTGGTGGCCACGGCCTTGAGCGTTACTCCGGCGCACGCCACCAGCGCTTGCAGCAGCATGTCGCCTGAGCACGCCAGCGTCCCGTCGCCGCCGCTGGCGGGATGCAGCCCCGCCTCGACCAGCGCGCGTCCGGTCTGCACCGAACAGGACACCGCCGTCGACTCGAGGTCGCCCGCTGCGGTCAGCGTCACGATCGCGGAATCGGGATCCTCCCGGTAGCGCTCCTTGAGCGGCGTCTGCACCGCCTGAAGTTGCTCACGGCTCATGTGCGGTCTCCTCCTCGGCCCGGTCGCTGGTTGGCTTACTGAGGCTAGCCTGCGCACGAGGCAGCCGGGCGGTTAGCGTTTGCAGCGTGCGGCGGACCAACCGCAAAAGCGCGATGCGCGTACGGGGCGGCCGCCGGGCTACGCTCGGCTGTTCGAGATCTAGCGCCCTCGGAGCTGACGGCGGATGAACGCCTGCATATCGGGCGGTCTCGGCGCCGGTCGCGCCTCGTCCGAGGGGTCTCGCCCGGGTGGCAGCGTGCGTCCGCGCTGCACGATCCGCTCGATCACCCCTTCCCAATGGGCCACCGCGCGAGGGTTCTCAGCGGCGTGCGCGCTCGCCAGTCTCGACTGAGCCTCCGTGAGCTGGACGCGCAGCCGGTCAAGCGCCTCGCTGCGGCCGCTGGGCAGCAGCGCGTCGGTGCGATCAGGGCTGGCCATGGCGTCCGCGACAGGGTCTCACAACGGTGAGCTTGCGGTGCAATCCGAGGAGTCCAACGGCTCGGCCACGGCCTCACTTCTGCTGACGGTTAGCGGCGGCTCTCCTTCACAGATACGTCACTCATCGTCCCTCCCGGTTTGGCGCTGGGCGTGAGCGGGTAGCCGCCGCGCGGCAGGGTCAGCGCAGGAGAGGAGAGGCAAGTGGCAGATCGTATGGTCCGCGTCGTATGGGCAGAGCCCCGTCGCCGCATCGGATTCGGCGTCGCGCTGGCGGGCTTGTTCGCCGCCGCGGTGCTGTTAACCGTCACGTTGTCGACCGGGGCGCCTTCGGCGCAGACGGTCGGGTCCAAAGGTGCGGACCCCAAGCTTCAGGCGATCGCTGGAAAGGTGAACGCGCTGATCAGGAAGATGACCGTGGCCGAGAAGTTCGGCCAGCTCGACGCAGGCCGGCCCCGACGGCGTCAACGGGACCCCCGGTCCGAAGCTGCTGGCCGGCGCCCGGAACGGGACGATCGGATCGGTGCTCGACCTGGTCGGCGTCCAGAACATCAATCAGGCCCAGCATGCCGCCCTGCAGTCGCGGCTGCACATCCCGCTGATCTTCGCGCTGGACGTGATCCACGGCTACAAGACGATGTTCCCGGTCCCGCTCGGCGAAGCCGCCACCTGGGATCCGGCCACGGTTCAGAAGGACGAGGCAGTCTCGGCCCGAGAGGCCACGGCCGACGGGATCAAGTGGACATTCAACCCGATGGTCGACATCAGCCGCGACGCCCGCTGGGGCCGCGTCGTCGAGGGAGCGGGCGAGGATCCGTTCCTGGGCTCGGCGGTCGCCGCCGCCAAGGTGCGCGGCTACCAGGGCAACGATTTCAGCCAGCCGAACAAGATGGCCGCGACCGTCAAGCACTTCGCCGGCTACGGCGCGCCCGTGGCAGGCCGCGAGTACAACACGGTCGACATGTCGCTGCAGCAGTTCGACAACGACTACGCGCCGCCGTACAAGGCGGCGGTTGACGCTGGCGCCGCCACCGTGATGAGCGCGTTCAACTCGTTCAACGGGGTCCCGGCCAGCGCCAACCCCCAGCTGCTTACGCAGATCCTCCGCCAGGAGTGGGGCTTCGGCGGCACAGTGATCAGTGACTACCAGGCGATCCAGGAGCTGATCGCTTTCGGCTTCGCGCGCAACGGCGCCGACGCCGCGCGGCTGGCGCTGACCGCGGGGGTCGACATCGAGATGGCCGTCCAGGTCCCCAGCGACTTCTCTACTTACGACAACTTCGGGCCCCAGCTGCTCCGCCAGGGCAAGATCTCGATGGCTCAGGTCAACAACGACGTCCGACACGTGCTGACGCTCAAGTACCTGGCGGGCATGTTCGATCACCCCTACACCAACCCCGACCGGGTCAACCACGCCGAGCTGACGGCGGCCAACCTCCAGGCCGCGAAGACCAGCGCCGACCGCTCGATGGTGCTGCTCAACGACAAAAACAAGGCGCTGCCGCTGAGCACCAGCACGAGCTCGATCGCGGTCGTGGGCCCGCTCGCCGACAACACCGCCGACCAGCTTGGGCCCGACCAGCCGATCGGTTACGACCTGAAGCTGGGGAAGGTCGTGTCGGTCCTCGACGGGATCAAGACGGCCGCCCCGAATGCGAAAGTCTCCTACGCGCCAGGATGCGAGTCAAGCGACCCAACCAATCCGAGCGACCCTAACTGCACCTCGACCAGCGGCTTCTCCGCCGCGGTCACCGCGGCCCAGAACGCGGCCGTCACGGTCGTCGTGCTCGGCGAGCCCGCCGCGGATTCGGGCGAGGCGTCGTCGCGCAGCGACATCGGCCTTCCCGGCCAGCAGCTGGCGCTGGTGCAGCAGATCGCGGCCACTGGAAAGCCCTACGTGGTCGTGCTGATGAACGGCCGTCCGCTGACGATCCCGTGGCTGGCCGACAACGCCCCCGGGCTGCTCGAGGCGTGGTTCCCGGGCACCGAGGGCGGCAACGCGGTTGCCGACGTCCTGTTCGGGAAGGTCAACCCCGGCGGCAAGCTGCCGATGTCGTTCCCGCGCAACGTCGGCCAGATCCCGATCTCCTACAACGAGCTGCCCACCGGGCGGCCGTTCGATCCCAATAACAAGTACACGTCCAAGTACCTGGACGTCCTCAACACGCCGCAGTATCCGTTCGGATACGGGCTGTCCTACACCACGTTCTCGGTAACGAACCTCCACCTGTCGAGCCAGAGCGTGCCGCGCAACGGCTTCCTCACGGTGAGCGCCGACGTCACCAACACCGGCTCGGTGGCGGGCGATGACGTGGCCCAGCTCTACCTGCACGAGAGTGACACGAGCGTACTGCAGCCGGTGCGCCGCTTGGAGGGGTTCAAGCGAGTGACACTCAATCCCGGCCAGACCCGGCACGTGAAGTTCACACTCGACAGCTCCGAGCTCGGCTTCTACAACGCCGAAGGGAACTTCGGCGTCGAGCCTGGACCGTTCGACGTCTGGGTCGGTGACAGCTCGGTCGGCGGCGAGCACGCGACGTTCAACGTCGGGTAGCCAGATGCCGACGTGGGTCCTGCCTCGTGGTTGCGGCGGTCGCGGAGCGATCCGCGCCGCCGCGGTCGCGGGGATCGCAGCGCTGGTGGCGGTGGCGGTGCTGGCGTCCTCGGCGCGGGCGGCAGTGTCGATCCCGGGGCCCTCGTTGAACGCCCACCAGCGCTCGGTGCTGCACGGAATCGCCGCCGACACCTGGCGCTTCTACCGGACCGACGTCGACCCCGGCACTCACCTGCCGCTCGACAACATCGGTCCGGGAACCACCCGTGGCACGTACACGTCGGCGGCCAACGTCGGCGTGTACCTGTGGGCGGTGGTGGCTGCCCGCGACCTCGGATTGATCTCGACCGCCCGAGCCGACCGGCTCGTGTCGGCGACGCTGGGCGAGGTGCGCCAGCTCAAGCGCTTCGACGGGTTCCTGTACCAGTGGTATGACACCGCCAACGGGCGGGTGCTGCTGAACCCGGGCCAGCCCGACTGCGCCGAGACCGCCCCGGCGCAGGACAACTGCTGGTTCATCTCGGCGGTGGACAACGGGTGGTACGCGTCCGGGCTGGTCGAGGTCCGCCAGGCGCTGCCGCGGCTACGGGCGCAGGCGGACGCCTTGCTCGCCCCGATGGACTTCTCGATCTTCTACGACAACCGCGCACAGACCGCCTGCAACACCAACCTGGCGATCCCAGGCAACCAGCCCACCGGGCAGATGTACGGCGGCTACTACGTCGACCAGGGCCCGGCCGGCTACCACAACAGCGCGCTCTACAGCGACCCGCGGATCGCGATCTACATGGGCATGGGACGGCGCCAGATGCCCGGCGACGTCTGGTGGCGGTCGTGGCGGACGCTGCCACCCAAGCAGTGCGCCACCGATCCGGACTTCTCCACCCAGGGGCAGTGGCCAGTGCCCGGCTACTGGCGCGTGTACACCGATCCGGTGTCCGGCAAGCGGTTCAGGGTGTGGGAGGGCCACTACGCCTACCCGGGTAGCTCGCTGACGTTCGTGCCCACGTTCGCCGGCGGGATGTTCGAGGGTCTGATGGCGAACCTGGTCGTCCCCGAGACGACCTGGGGCACGCGCAGCTTCGGGCTCGACGACTTGCGCTGGGCCCAGGTGCAGCAGCGTTACGCGACTCAAGCGCTCGGTTTCCCGGTGTGGGGCCTGTCGCCGTCGAGCACCGCCGACGACACCGGGGGCTACGGCGGGTTCGGAGTCGAGGGCCAGGCTTTCCCGCCTGGCCAGGGCCTCGCCCTGTGCACGACGTGCGCCACCGAGACCACGGTCTCGCCGCACGCGTCGGCGATCGCGCTGCCGGTCACTCCGCGCAAAGCCTTTGACAATCTCGCGACGCTGCGCCGGCTGTACCCGGACGTCTACACCGCCGACGGCGGCTTCTACGACGCCGTCAATCCGAAGACCGGGTCGGTCGGGCACCGCCGGCTGGTACTCGACCAGTCGATGATCATGGCCGCGATCGACGACGCCCTGAATCACGGCGCCCTGCAACGTGACTTCGCCCGCGACCCGGTCTCGTGGGCGGCTCGGCTCTATCTGTCGCGAGAGACGATGTCGATTTCGTGAGCGCCCCATGGGGGCTCACGTCTCCCAGAAGGACCCCTCCTGCGGAGCCTGCAGCCCCGCGCGCTCGCGCCTGATCCGAGCCAGCCTGCCTCCGGCCGCCGCGGCCAGCATCCCGATCAGCGCCGTGAGCACCGCCAGCAGCGGCGGGAAGTTCCCCAGCGACACCTTGGCCGACGTGCCGACGAGCTTGTGCACGACCAGCAGCGCGATTCCGTAGAACAGCCCGCCGAAAAAGCCCCGATCGGCCCCTCCCCACCCGTCGCGGTGCTCGAAGCCCGACACGAACGCGCCGATCAGCGCCACGATGGCGACCGCCCAGTAAGCGGCTGCCGAGGCGCCGATCAGCACGCCCTGGAGGGCGCCGAGCGCAGTCGGTATGACCCCGGCCACCACGATCTGCACCGGCCGGGGCCGGTCGCGCAGCAGCTCGGGGTTGTACATCGGCGCTCGGCGCGGCTCGCTACTGGAAGATCTCCGTCGTGCAATCCCCGCCCGGGAGGTGGATCTCGTGGGGCCTGGCGCCGTCGGCCTGCTCGTGGAAGTCGACGAAGAACTCGGGGTCGAGCGCGTAGGTCCCGTCGGCTTGGCGGTCGAGCTTGGTCAGCCAGCCCTTCAGTCCCGGATAGAACTGGTTGTCCCAGGTCGAGTACAGCGAGTTGGACACGTACACCCGGTCGCCGTCGAGCGAGTTCTGGATCATCTGCGGCCCCCCGTTGAGCGGCTCGGCCGCTTTCGGGTGCCCGCCGTCGCGGCCCAGCAGTCCGCCCAGCCACACCTGCGAGCGCAGCTGCGGGTTGCGGGGGTCCGACACGTCGTAGTGGCGCAGGTCGCCGTGCAGCCAGTTGCAGAAGAACAGGTCCTTGTCGTCGAGCGACAGCACCAGGTCGGTGATCAGCCCCGGCACGCCGCCCTCCAGCGGCCAGCCCTCGAGCTCCTCGTTGGCGACATCGATCGTCTTCTCCGCCGACCACGAGCCGTTGTCGCGGGCGAACCGGATGATGTTGCTCGACAGCGTCGCGCCGACGAAGCCCTCGGCGGAGTCGGGGTCGTGCTGCCAGCGGATCTCGAGCGGGATCAGGCCCTCGTCGCCGAGGTCGATCGTCTGGGTCATGGAACGCTGCTCCAGGTCCCAGAAGTGCAGCTTGCGCCCGTATTTGCCGGCGGCCACGTCGGCAGGGTTGAAGCCGTCCTGGAACGTGTTCGGAGCGCCCCACTCGCTGGAGATCAGCGTGTTCTGCCGTGGCTGGTACCAGAAGTCGTACATGAACTCCAAGCCGTCGGCCTCCCGCTCCCAGCGCTCGGCGACCGTGAAATCTCGCGCGTCGAGTACCGCGAACCCGCCGGGAGCGTTGCCGTCGGCATCGCCCAGCATCGAGATCGTGATGATGTCGCCAGGCATGCAGTGGACCGTGTGCGGCGCACTGAGCCCGAGCTTCTCCTTGAGCTCCTCGCCCTCGATCACGTTCTTGATCGTGGGCGAGCGCGGGTCCGATACGTCCAGGAGATGAATGCGCGAGGACCGGAATCCCGGCACCACCAGGGTGTCGCGCCTCAGCTGCGAGTGGCACGCCGAAGAGCAGGCGTTCCAGCCGAAGTGGTGCAGCTCGTCGCCGACGTTCGGCATGTCGGTGCGCCCCACGATCTGGCCGAACGTCGACGACGCGGGGTCCACGTCGACCACCGCGATGAAGTCGGGGCGATCGATCCCGGTCCCCTCGTACAGCGACGCGACGTAGACGATCTTCTCCGGTTCCTGCGCGCGTGCGACTTCGGGCGATGCGTAGCCGGGGCCGCTGTGGGCGTGTGGGTCAGCGCTCATCCTCGGAGCTCCTTGGTGTCGTTGTTGTCTAGGCTCAGGTGCGTGAGCGGTGATCTTCCCATCTTCGACCTCCAAAGTCATTCCGTCCATTCGGACGGCCTGCTGCCCGCTGCCGAGGTGGTCGCCGCGGCCGCCGAGGCGGGCGTGCAGCTACTGGCGCTCTCAGACCACGACAGCGTCGACGGCGTCCAGGAGGCCGCCGAAACGGCCGCGGATCTCGGGCTGTGGTTGGCCCCGGCCGTCGAGATTTCGGCGCTGGACCAGGACAACCAGGACCAGCACATCCTCGGCTACATGATCGACCACCACGATCCGGTGCTCTCCGAGCGCTTGGAGAGCTACCGGCTGGACCGCGAGGGCCGGGCGGATCGGATGGCCGAGGCGCTTCGCGAGCTCGGATACGAGCTCGACGATGCCCCGTTGCGGGCCCGGGCAGCTGACGGCAAGTCGATCGGCCGCCCCCATCTGGCGCGGGCCGCCGTGTCACATCCCGCCAACGAGGCGCGACTGCAGGAGGAGGGCCTGACCGACCCGTCGGCGTTCCTGGTCGAGTATCTGATCGAGGGCAAGCCGGCGTTTCGCTCGCGCACGATCCCGTCGGTGGCGGAGTCGATCGACGCGATCCAGGAGGCCGGCGGCGTCGCCGTCTGGGCGCACCCGTTCTGGACGATTTCCGAGCCCGACACCGTGCTTGAGATGCTCGAGGACTTCCGCGAGTCGGGGATCGACGGCGTCGAGTGCTTCTACGTGACCCACACCCCCGAGCAGGTGGAGGTGCTCGCCGACCGCTGCGACGAGCTCGACCTGCTCATCACCGGGTCATCGGACTTTCACGGCCCCGGGCACCGGGAGTTCTCCCAGTTTCGGGCGTTCGAGCTGTTCGGCCGCGAGCCGCGCCTCGGGCCGATCGGCGGCTGAGGCGCTCAGGCGGCCACCGCTTCGCGCTCGGCCAGGTGCTGGCCGACCTTGCGCTTGACCCGCTGCAGAGCGTTGTCGACGGTCTTGCAGTCGCAGCCGATCCGGCGGCCGACCTCCTCGTAGGAGTGGCCGTCGAGGTACAGGGCCAGCACCCTTGACTCGAGCTCGGACAACGCGGTCGAGATGCACCCGACCAGCGCCTGGAGCTCCTCGGACGAGATCACCTGGTTGACCGGATCGTGGACCGGCGAGCCGGGGAGCATCTCGTCGAGCGTGGGCTCGTTGTCGCCCGCCGACCCGGCGGGGGTGCTCGAGAACGACACGTACTGGTTCAACGGAGTGTGCTTGTTCCGGGTCGCGGTCTTGACCGCGGTGATGATCTGGCGGGTGATGCACAGCTCCGCGAAGTTGCGGAAGCTCGATTCGCGGTCCGTGCGGTAGTCGCGCACGGCCTTGTAGAGCCCCACAAGACCTTCCTGGATGAGGTCGTCGGCGTCGCCGCCAGCCAGGAAGTAGGAGGACGCCTTCAGCCGGACGAATCCGTAATAACGGCGGACGATGTGGTCGTATGCCTCCGGGTGCCCCTGCTTGGCAAGGGCGATTAAGTACGTATCCTCAACCTGAGGTTGAGAATTAGATCCTGCTGAGAGTCGAGCCACGAATGGTCCCTTCTCAAGCTGGCCGCGTGCCGGCCGCTCGGTCGGAGTCGTGGCGCGGTACCTCCCCTCGCGCCGCATAAGTTGTAAGGCGTTGTCCGGTGATCGTTAACCGGGCGCTACGACGTCTCTCTCTCCTGAACCCCAAGCCTCAGGCTGCGATCGACGGTTATCTCCCGCGCCGGAACTTTACATAGTGCGGGGGTTCTGTCAAGTACACGAGCCGATTTGGGCGAGAACTACCGGTTGGCCCTTGGAGTGGTGGGGAACCATGGCCGCATGACCTCCAGCACTCAGACCGTGTCCGAGCTTCGCCACCAGCTCGCCTCCACCTGCCGTGAGCTCGCCGGCGAGGGCCTCGTCACCGGCACCTCCGGGAACCTCAGCTGCCGCGCGGGCGACGGCGTCCTGATCAGCCCCACCGGCGGTGAGCTCGGCGGGCTCGATCCCGACCAGATCCCGCTGGTGAACCTCGAGGGCGACGTGATCGACGGCGATCTGGAGCCGAGCTCGGAGATCAACCTGCATCTCGGCATGTACCGTCGCTACGCCGCAGGTGCGGTCGTGCATACCCACGCGCCGATGGCGGCCGCCGTCGGATGCGTGGTCGACGAGCTGCCCTGTGTGCACTACTTGATGGTCGATCTCGGCGGCTCGGTGCCCGTGGCCCCGTACCTGACGTTCGGGACCCAGGAGCTCGCCGATGCGGTCCACGAGGCGATCGAGGGCCACACGGCCGCGCTGATGGCCAACCACGGCACGCTCGCCTACGGCGACGACCTGGCTGCCGCTGCGGACCGTACGAGATTGCTCGAATGGGTCTCGAACCTGTACTGGCATGCTGCCGCGATCGGGACTCCCAAGACCCTCAGCAAGGCCGAGCAGGACGACGTGATCGCCGCGATCGAGCAGCGGTCCTACGGGACCACGCATCGGATCGGCGGAGCCGACTGAGCCTGCCTCAGGTCGTGCCCACCAGCTCGTCGCGCCTGGCGAACACGCGGTCGGCGAAGCCCTGGTCCAGCCACCCCAGCAGGTAGTAAAGGTCCCCGGCGCTGAAGCGCTTGCGCATCAGGTGGGCGTGCTCGAATGCCCACCTCCCCTCCCGCTCGCTGACCGGCGGCTCGAGCTCGGTGAACCGCAGCGGCGCACCGGCCTGCGCGAGCATCGCGACCGCGGCATCGGGTGGGGTCAGCAGCTCCCGTAAGCGCTCGCGCTGATTTCCCCAGTCGGCGAGGAACGCCTCGAACCGGGGGCGCGCCGCGTGCCAGGCGTCGAGCTTGGCCGAGTAGTCAGACCAGCACTCACGGGACATCTGCCCCGACGGGTCGATCTCGGCGAAGGTCTCGTGCACGACCCGCTCCATCTTCTGCGCGGTCGGGTAACAGCGGTCGAGCTCCAGCGTCTCGGGCTCGAGCTCTGCCACCAGCAGCTCGAACGCGATCGCGTGCGGAATCAGCGCGACCGCGACCTGCGCGCCATGGTCGGCCAGTCCCCGGTCGAAGTGACCGGAGCCCATGTCGAGCATGTGGCCGGTGACATGCTCATAGCCCGACAGCGGGGCGGATTCGTCGGCCAGGGTCGCCGACAGCCCGCCCAGCACGTTCAGCTTGGCCAGCAGCTCCAATCCCTCGAGCGCGCCCGCCCGCAGAAGCTCCGCGGTCCGCGCGAAGTTCACCCGGACGTCGTCGATGATCCGCATCGACGGCTCGAAGAAGCGCGCCAGACCAAGCTCTGCCCCCAGCCGCCAGTCGGCGAACGACGTGAACATCGGCGCCAGGTCACCGAATCCGGCGAGCGTCAGGTGCCGCGGGGCGGAGGCGAGCGCCTCGAGGTCGAACACGAGCGCCTCGCTCAGCCGTGATGGCCAGGTCCGCTTGACCCCGTCCTTGGCGATCACCGCCATCCGCGCGCTGAACGCCAGCACCGAGATCGCGGTCGGACAGAACACCAGCGGCAGGTGTTCGCCGCTGCGCTGCTCGTAGGTGAAGCAGGCATGCTTGGTCAGGTCCGTGATCGTCCCCGAGCCCAGCGCGACCACGGGCACTCCCGGTCGCAGGTGCGCGGCCACCTCGTCGAGTCGATCGAAGTCGGCGTGCACGGCGCCGTCAGCGCCGGCCTGAAGCTCGCACACCTCGACCTCGAAGTCGGCGGCGACCAGCACTTCGGCCACTGCGCGCTTGAGGTCCCGGCCGGATCGGCGCATCGGCGTGTCGTCCTGGATCACCAGCACCGCCCGAGCCTCAGGCGCGAGCCCGGAGACGACGTCGCCGAGTCGATCCAGCGCCCCGGATTCGATCATTACCCGCCGCAGCTCGAGCGGCGGGTACTCGTCGGCCCCGGGCCACCCGCGCACCGTGTGAAGCAGCTGGTCGAGCTTGGTCGGGTCGAGCGCGAAGCGGGCGGGGCTCATGCCCGGACCTCCCAGCCGCGGCGCTTCCATTCGGCGTCGGGCAGCAGCTGATCCACACGGTCGAGCACATAGTCGGGCGACTGCTCGGCCCGGGCGGCGGCGAGCGCTTCCGGGCTGGTCTCGCCGCTCATCACGAGTCCCGCGTGCATCCCGGCGGTGCGGGCGGCGGCGACGTCGGTGTACAGACGGTCGCCGACCATCAGGCAGCGCTCCGGCTCGACCCCCAGCCGGCGGGTCACCGCGTCCATCATCGCCCGGCCGGGCTTGCCGAAGTGGCGCTCGCAGCGGCGGCCGGTCGACGCCTCGACCGCGGCGATCACGGCCGCGGCATCGGGCTCGCCGCCTGCCGGGGTCGGGCAGTAGGGGTCGGGGTTGGTGGCCACCAGCCGGACGTCCTCACGCCGCCACAACGCGTCGAACGCGATCTGCAGCTTGAGGTACTCGAGCGTGCGGTCGAAGCTCGCGATCACCAGGTCGATCCGGGCGGGGTCGTCCGACAGCTCTGCGCCGGCGTCGCGCAGGGCCGCGAGCAGCGGCTGCTCGGCGATCGCGAACACCCGCGCCTGCGAGCACTCCGACACCACCCAGTCGACCGTCACCTCCAGCGAGTTGACCACCTCGCGCTCGTCCGCCCCGATCCCGAGGCCGGCGAGTTTGTCGACGTACTGCGCGGGGGTGCGGGTCGGGTTGTTGGAAGCGAACACGACCGGCCGGTGCAACTCGCGGATCGCCTCGATCACCCTCGCCGCCCCCGGGAGCAGTCGATCGCCCAGATACAGGGTGCCGTCGAGATCGAACACGTACCCGTCGAAGATCTCCTCGGGACGGCGCTGCGGCGACTGGGGATCGGGCACGCCCGGGAGATACCCGGGGCCGCATCTGGGTACACGAAGGGGGTGGCCTGCGTGATCGGCATCGACTCCTCGACGACCGCGACCAAAGCGGTCGCCTGGGACCGCGACGGCCGCGCTCTGGCCGAGGGCAGAGCGGAGTTCGAGCTGCAACAGCCGGCGCCGGGATATCACGAGCAGGATGCCGAGGACTGGTGGCGGAGCACGGTCGCCGCGCTCCGCGACGCCGTACGCCAGGTCGATCCGTCCGAGGTGGAGGCGATCGGCATCACCCACCAGCGTGAGACATTCGTCTGCCTGGGCGGCGGCGATGAGCCGCTGCGCCCGGCGATCCTGTGGATGGACGCGCGCGCCTCCGAGCAGGTCGACAAGCACGGCTCCGAGGACGTGCACCGGATCTCCGGCAAGCCGCCCGACACCACGCCCGCGTTCTACAAGCTGCTGTGGCTGGCGGACCATGAGCCGGAGGTGCTCGAGCGCACCCGTCGCGTCGCCGACGTACACGCGTACCTGGTGCACCGGCTGACCGGGCAGTGGAGGACGACGTGGTCGTGCGCGGACCCGTTGGGGCTGGTCGACATGGAGGCGCGGACCTGGTCGCAGCCGCTGCTGGACACCGTCGGCCTCGACACCGGCCAGCTGCCCGAGCTCGACGCACCGGGAGCGGTGATGGGCGAGCTGTCGGCCGAGGCCGCCGAGGCGATCGGGCTGCCCGCCGGGCTACCGGTCGTGGGCGGCGCTGGCGACGGGCAGTCGGCCGGCCTGGGCGCGAACATCACCGAGCCCGGTCGCTCGTATCTGAACCTCGGCACCGCAGTCGTCGCCGGCAGCTACAGCGACGACTACCACTGGGGACACGCGTTCCGGACCCTCGGAGGCCCGATTCCCGAGACGTACACGCTGGAGACGCTGATCCAGGGCGGCACGCTCACCGTCAGCTGGTTTCAGGACCGGATCGCCACGCTCGACGCCACTCGGCTGGGACTGGATCTCCAGGACCTCGACCTGCTCGAGGCGTCCGCCACGCAGGCCGGGCCGGGAGCCGAGGGGTTGCTACTGATCCCCTACCTGGCCGGCTCGCAGACGCCCTACTGGGATTCGGCCGCTCGCGGCGTGCTGTTCGGACTCGACGACCACCACGGCAAGGGCCACATCTTCCGCGCGATCCTCGATGGGATCGCGTTCGAGCAGCGACTGCAGCTGGAGGGCCTGGATGAGGCGCTGGAACACCCGGTGCAGACCCTCTACGTGCTCGGCGGCGGCTCGCGCAGCGCCCTCTGGCGCCAGATCATTGCCGACGTGACCCGACGGCCGGTCGTGGCCTGCCGAGAGATCGAGACCACGAGCCTCGGCGCCGGTATGCACGCCGCCGCGGCGGTCGGCTGGTATGACTCGATCGCCGAGGCCGCAGCAGCCATGTCCGACGAGGGCGCGCGCCACGAGCCGGACGAGCGCGCAGCCGCTCGCTATGACCGCCTGTTCTCCGTCTACCGAGAGATCTATCCCCGCAATCAGGAGCTGTTCGGAGAGCTCCGCGACGCGCTGCGCGGTGACGCGCACGGCTGACCCGCAGCGGCTCGACGAGCTCGTGGCGCTCTCGCTCGAGCTGGGCGATCCGGCTCGGGACCTGGCGATTCTGGCCGAAGGCAACACCTCGGCCCGGATCGACGGCAATTCGTTCTGGGTCAAGGCCAGCGGCACGTCGCTGACCCGCGCCGAGCACCCTGACGATTACGTGGCGGTGAGGATCGCGCCGCTGCTCGACACGCTGGACTCCGGCGAGGAGCTGAGCGAGCCTGAGGTCAGGCAGCGCCTGCGGGAGGCGGTGGTCGACGGCGGCGATGCGCGGTCGCCGTCGATCGAGACGTTCGTACACGCCGCCTGCCTGCACGTCGGCGGCGCCACGTTCGTCGCCCACACACATCCGACCGCGATGAACTCGCTGCTGTGCTCGGACCGAGCGCACGAGGCCTACGAGGGGGTGGTGTTCCCCGACGAGGCGGTGATGTGCGGCCCGCGCCCCCTGCTCGTCGAATACGCGGCCCCAGGCCTCGAACTCGGACGGGTCGTGTTCGACGGCCTGCACGCGTTCGTCGCCCGCCACGGCGAGCCGCCGCGGGTGGTGCTGCTGCTCAGCCACGGGCTGTTTGCGCTGGGCTCGAGCGGCGCCGAGGCGGCGGCGATCACCGCGATGGCGGTCAAGGCCGCGCGAGTCCGCTCCGGGGCGCTGGCTGCCGGGAAGCTCCGGTTCCTGCCCGACGGCGAGGCCAAGCGCCTGTACGGCCGCGAGGACGAGCGGGCGCGGCGCCAGCGACTGAGCCGTTGAGCTCCGGCGCCGCTCGACTGGGACCGTCCCAGCGGGCCGCGCACCTGGGCCGGATTTGACGCGGTATGCACACTCGATCCGTCGGCGGTCGTATGCTGGCCCCCTCCAAGGGACCGTTGAAGTGACCTCCGTCGATGTTGAACTCGGACTGACCGCGCTTGCGGCGATGCTGTCGCCGACGACGCTGACGTTCTGCGTGCTGGTACTCGTCCTCTCGAAGCGGCCTGGCCGGAGTGGGACCTGGTTCTTCCTCGGCGCATTCGGGATGACGTTGATCATCGGCGTGGTGGCCGCATTCGTGCTGGGCGACGCGGCAGCGTCCGCCCATCACTCGAGCACCCCGAAGACGTGGGTGGCGATCTTCGACGTGGTCGCAGGGGTGGCGCTGATCGCCCTGGTTATTCGTGCCCTGCGGCGGCCGCCCAATCCCAAGCGGATGGCAGACGCGATCGCCAAGATGAGCAAGCTCTCGTCCTCGCCGGCGATCGCGATCGTCGCGGCGGGCGCGACGCTCGCGAACCCGGGTGGGTTCATCCCGATCGCGCTTAAGGACGTCTCCCAGCTGAAGCCGAGCGCGGGGGGTTACATCGTCCTCTGGGTGGCCTTCGCGACCGTGTCGCTGCTCCCGCTGCTGGTCGCGCTGATCGCGATCGTCGTCTCCCACGACCGCGCTGTGGCCCGGCTCGAGCTGATCCGCGGCTGGCTGGAGCGTCACGCCCGGACGATGGCCGCGGTGATCGTCGTGCTGCTCGCGCTGGCGCTGCTGCGAAACGGAATCGTGGGTCTTACGAGCTGAGCGGCCCGCTCGTGCCCGCTAGCGTCGGGCCATCTCGTCGATGCACACGACCGTGGCTATGACGAGCGCGTCGTTCTCGCCGGCAGCGACTTCGATGCCATATGTCTCGCGGACGCGAAACCAGCGCTTGGAGATCTCGGCGATCTTGTCGCCGTCGCGCTCGATCTCGTATTCGTGATCGACGATGTTCCCCTTGGCGCTGAGTTCGCCGCCGCCTTCGAGGGCAATCGAGAAGCGATCGCGCAGCGGCGTGATCAGCGCTTTCTTGATCGTGGCCACGGTGTCGCCGCCCCGTTCGATCTCCATTGTGTCGCGGACGCGGAGCTTGCGCTCCTGGATCTTGTAGAGCTCCTCTCCCGACGGGTCCTCGAGGATGAACGTTTCCCGGATCCGCAGTGCTTTTCCGTCCACCTTGAACGCGCGTTCGCCGTCGGCTGTCTGCACCCAGAAGTCGTCTCCGATTGCGAACACCTTCTCGCGCATCTGATACCGCGTGCCCGGCTGCTCCTTGTGTCTGCGCAGCAGTCCCAATTTGCCCACTCCTTTCGCTGCTTTAAGCCTCCGGCTCGCCCCCTTCGAGCGTCCGCCAGGACTGTTCGGCGACTTCGCGCAGCTCCAGGAACCGCTCGTAGCGCTCGGACATCGCCTCGTGGGCCCGATCGTCGGGAGTGAACTCGTCCCCCATCTTGGCAAGTCGCGCCGCCGCGTCGGTGAACCCCGACTCGCTGCCGGTCTCGACCAGGGCGGTGATCAGCGCGCCCTTGGCGCCGAGCTCGGAGTCGGCCGAGCGGCGGGTGACCAGCCCCGTGGCGTCCGCGATCAGCTGACACCAGAAGTCGCTGGCCGAGCCGCCGCCGCACAGCCGCAACTCGGTCGACTCGGTCGACGCGGCAGTGAGGCAATCCCGCACCACCAGCGTGAGCCCCTCGAACACCGCCCGGGCGATGTCGTCCCGGCCTCGCTCGACCGTGAGCCCGAACGCGGTTCCTCGGGCGCCGGGGTCCAGAAACGGCGCGCGCTCGCCGGCCGGCGAGAAGTACGGCAGCACCGACAGACCGCCTGCGCCGGGCGCGGCCTCCTGCGCCAACCGACCGAGCTCGGGCGGGTCTGACACGCCCAGCGTCGCCACCGCCCAGTCGATCACGTCGGTCCCGGCCATCGCCGCGAACGCCCGGAGGTAGCGGCTCGGAACTCCCATCGAGATCGTGAACCCCGCCGCATTATCGGAGGTGTCGACCTCGTCGACGACGATCTCGGTGCACAGCGTGGTCCCGAGGATGCTGCACGCCTGCCCGGTGTCGACCGATCCGCAGCCGATCGACGTGGCCGCGATGTCGAACGGTGCCATCACCACTGGCAGGCCCTCGGGCAGCCCGGTCTGCTTGGCCGCGTCGGCACAGAGCTCGCCGGCCCGCGAGCCCTGACGGCGGATGTCGGGCAGCAGCTCGCGTGCCCACTCGAGGTCGTACATCGCCAGCAGCTCGTCGGAGTACTCGCCGCTGCGGATGTCGAGCAGCGGCACCGACGCGTCGGACTCGTCGATCGCGAATTGGTCCGTCAACCGCAGGAAGATCCAGCCGTCGCAGAACATGCTGCGGTACGCCTTCTCGACGCGCTCGGGTTCGTGCTCGCGCAGCCACGGCAGCACCGCGCACGGCAGTCCCGGGAACGCCAGCGATCCGTTGATCTCAAACGCCCGCTGCAGCGTCCCGTCGCGTTCCCACTTCTGGACCAGCGCCGCGTTGCGCGCGTCGTTCCACAGCACGGCCGGGCCGGTCGGACGGGCGTCCTCGTCGACCAGCCAGCATCCGTCGCCCTGTCCGGTGAACGCGAGCAGCTGCACCTTCTCGTCCAGCGAGGCGGTCATCTCCTTCACCGCCCCGCTGGCCGCTTCCCACACCGCGCCCATGTCCTGCTCGGCGAACCCGGGCTGCGGGCGCAGCACCTCGGTCGGCTGACGGACCACCGACAGCTCGTTGCCGTCCTCGTCGAAGGCCACGGCCTTGATCAGCGACGTGCCTACGTCCAGGCAGATAGACGCCATAGCTCTCTCCTCATCTGGCGGTTGGGTTGGACCCGGTGGCCTCGGGGTTCTGGCAGTGGGCGAGCGGCTCGCCGGAGGCGAAGCGAGCCACTTCCTCGGCCACGATCCGCGCCGCATTGTGGGCCACCTGGCGGCTGGCACCGGCCACGTGCGGGGTCATCACGACATTGGGCGCAGTGAACAGGCGCGAGTCGCCCGGGACCGGCTCGGCGGGATGGACATCGAGCCCGGCTCCCGCAAGGTGGCCGGACTCGAGCGCGTCGAACAGCGCCTCGTAGTCCAGCAGCGAGCCGCGAGCGGCGTTGATCAAGACCGCGCCGTCGGGCAGTGCGGCGAGCGCGTCGGCGTCGATCATCCGCTCGGTCTCCTCGCCCGCCCGCATGTGCAGGGTCAAGATCTGAGCACGCGCGAGCAGCTCGGCCAGCTCGTCGACCTGGACGATTCCGGGTGCTTGCGCCTCCGCATACGGGTCATACACGAGCACCTGGGCGCCGAACGCCGCCAGCAACCCGGCCACGCGGGCACCAACGGTCCCGTATCCGAGCACCCCGACGGTGGCGTGCTCGAGCTCGATCCCGGTCTCGGGGTAGCGGAAGAACTCGCCGCGCCAGTGGCCACTGGACAGCGACCCGTGGGTCTCGCAGATCCGCCGTAACGTGGCCAGGATCAGGCCGATCGTGAACTCCGAGGTGGCGGTGGCGTTGCGCCCCGGAGCGTTTGAGACCAGTACCCCGTGCGCGGTCGCCGCCTCGATGTTCACGTTCACCGGGCCTCCCCGGCTGACCCCCACGAACCGCAGATCAGGACACGCCTCCAGCACGCGCCGCGTGATCGGGGCGAGCTGGGTGACGCAGACCGCGGCGTCGCCCAGCGCGTCGATCAGCTCGTCCTCGCTGCCGCTGGCCTCGTGCACCTCGCCGACGTCAGCGAACGGCTGCTCGGGCCAGGGGAGCTCGTGCTCGCGGATCTCCAGCTCGCCAGCGACGTGCTCGCGCAGCGCGTCGCGCAGCAGCGACACCAGCACGAACCCGTCGCCGACGGCCAGCACCGGACCTGTCATCGGAAGCCGTCCCGCGCCGGCGGGGCGTTGAGCCGCAGCAACGCGGCCTGGCCGCCGTCCAACCGCAGCTCGGTGAGGGCCACGTGGTCGATGATCGGCAGCCGGCGGCGATAGTCGCCGAGCGCGATCCCGAGCAGATGGCAGACCAGGAGTCGGATCAGCGTCGTGTGGACCACGACCATCACGCGGCCCGCGGGATTGTCGGTCGAGATCTCGTCGAGGCAGCCCAGCGCTCGTGCAAGCGCCGCGCCCGGCCGCTCACCGCCGGGTAGCGGGTGCGCGGCGGGATCGCTCTCGAACGCCGCCCGGGCGTCGGGGAACAGCTCGCGCATCTGCGCCGACGTCAGCCCCTCCGCTTCGCCGAAGTCCAGCTCCGCCAGTCGCGGATCGATCCGCAGCGGCAGGCCGGTGTCGCCGATCGCGATCTCGGCGGTCTCGCGGGCGCGGAGCAGCGGGCTGCACCACACGGCGGCAAGCCGCGCGTCGTTCACCCAACCGGCCAGTCGGAGCGCCTGATCGCGGCCGGCCTGGTTCAGGGCCACGTCGGTGGCTCCCGCGTAGCGCCCGCTGGCCGACCATTCGGTCTCACCGTGTCGGACCATCACCAGATCGGTCACGGCCGCACCCGTCGGCGGGAATGGGACGCGAACTCGGAATCCAGCCAGCCACGACGCTCGAGCTCGTCGACCAGCCGCAGGTAGGGCTCGCACAGTCGCTCGGGGTGGCCGGCCCGGGGCTCGATCGTCTCGCCGAGCCGGACCATCTCGCGCGCCGCCTGGGCGACCGGACGCTCGCCGGCTCCGGCCAGGATCGCCATTCCCAGCGCCGGTTCGCTCTGCTCGGGCAGCACCACCGGTCCATCGAGGACGTCCGCCCGAAGCTGGCACCAGTAGCGGCTCCGGGCGGCGCCGCCGGTGAGCCTCAGCGGCCAGCGCACCGGGGCGCCGAGCATGTCGATGTAGTCGAAACAGAGCCGCTCGACGAACGCCACTCCCTGCAGCAGACCGGCATATCCGTCGGCCTCATCCCGGGGCGTACCGAGCTCGAATCCCCGGGCGTCGCCGGCGCGGAACGGGAACCGCTCGCCCCGCGCGACCAGGGGGTAGGTGATCACTGAGGCTGGCTCGCGGTCGCGGGCGAGCTCGTCGAGCTGCGCCAGATCGCGTCCGGCAAAGCGCTCGGACAGGATCCCGGCGCCCGCGCTCGAGGCGCCGCCGGGGAGCCAGTCGCCGTCGGGCGAGCGGTGCGAGTACATCACCCGGGAGGGATCGCGCAGCAGCTCCGACGTCACCCCCTTGAGGACCAGTGTCGTGCCCAGGGCGCTGTTCCACTCGCCGGGCTGCAGTGCGCCGGAGCCGATCTGCGCGGCGCAGCCGTCGGTCATGCCCGCGATCACCGGGGTGCCCGCGGCGAGTCCGGTCGCCTCGGCGCCCGAGCCGCCGACGTCGCCCAGCCGCTCTCCCGAGCGGACCACCCGCGGCAGGATCGTCTCCGGCACGCCGAGCTCGGCCATCACCTCGGTCGGCCACCGTTCGGCGAGCAGGTCATACCCCGTCTTGAGCGCGTGGCTGGAGTCGGTGGCGACGCGCTCGCCGGTCAGCCTGCGGTTGATCAGATCGGCCTGGTGGGCGAGCGTGACGTCCGGACCCGGATCGTCGACGTTGCTCAGCAGCCACAGCAGCTTCGGCAGGCCCCACGACGCCGACATCGAGTACCCCATCGCCGCCCACAGGTCCGCGCCGCAGTCGTTGACCCGCCCGGCCTCCTCGGCAGCCCGCGAGTCGTCGTACATCAATGCTGTCGACACCGGCCGGTGGTTGCCGTCGACCAGCAGGACTGTGCCCGAGGTGCTGTCGCAGGCCACCGCTGCGATCCGATCCGCCTCGATGCCGGCGACAGCCTCGCGGCAGGCATCGGCGGTCGCGCTCCACCAGCTCTCGGGATCCTGTTCGTGGCGCTCGCCGGATCGCTGGCTGCGCAACGGCCGCGACGCGGCGGCCACGACCTCGCCGCTGCCGTCCACGACCAGCGCACGCACGCTCTGCGTGCCCAGATCGAACCCCATCCACAGCGGTTCGGAGGTCATCCGCTCACCGCGCTACCCGCTCGGCGGCGCGCCTACGCGGGACCCCCGGCGGCTGCGTACAGGAGCACCGCCGCGGCCGCGCCGACGCTCAGCGACTCGATCCGGCCGCGCAGCGGGATCGACACAAGCGCGTCGCATGCGGCCGCCACCCGCGGGCGTAGGCCACTTCCCTCGGAGCCGAGCACGATCGCGACCGGGCCGTCGAAGTCGACGGCGTCATAGCCCAGCGGCGCATCTCCATCGGCGCCGTAGCACCAGATCCCGGCCTGCTTGGCGTCGGTGAGGAAGTCGGCGAGGTTGCGCACGCGCGCGATCTGCAGGTGTTCGACCGCGCCCGCTGACGCCTTGCAGACGGCCGGCGTGACCTCCGCCGAGCGGCGCTCGGGGATCACCACCGCGGTGGCCCCGGCGCACTCCGCGCTGCGGCAGATCGCCCCCAGGTTCTGCGGATCCTGGACCTGGTCGAGCGCGACGATCAGCGGCCGCGGCGCCGCCAGCACGGCCTCCGGCTCGGCGTACCGGTACGGGCCGGTCTCCGCGCACAGGCCCTGGTGCTCGGCGCTGCCGCAGCGCCGCTCGATCTCGTCGGCGGCGACCGTGTCGATCGGCACCCGGGCACCGGCCAGCCACGGCTCCCGGGCGGCGTTCTTGGTCGCCCAGGCCCGGTACACCGGCCGTGGACCGCGGATCGCCTCGCGCACCGGGTTGCGGCCGTAGACGATCACTGCGCGGGCAGCAGCTCCGGACCGTCGGGGCTGTCGCGGATCTCCCAGCCGAGCTCGCGCAGCCGCTCGCGCAGGCGGTCGGCCGCCGCGTAGTCGCCCTCGGATCGAGCCCGCTCGCGGGCTTGCGCAAGCTCACGGGCGTCGTCGGGGACAGCGACCAGCTCGGACTCCAGCAGGTTGTCGAGTCCGAGCACCTCGAGCATCTCGCGCAGGTCGGCGTCGCCCACCGGCGGCTGGGAGCGGTTGGACTCGCGAACCCAGTCGAACACCGCGGCCAGCGCGCGGGGAGCGTTGAAGTCGTCGGCCAACGCGTCGAAGAAGCGATCGCGCAGCGGCGCCGACCACTCAGGCGACGGCCCGGGACCCAGCCGGCGGGCCGCCTCGCGGATCCGCCTGACCCGGGCGGCGGCCTCCTCCATGCGGTCGTCGTCGAACTCGACCGGCTGGCGGTAGTGACCGCCGCAGAAGTACATGATCAGCGCGTCGCGGCCGTAGGCCTCGAGCGCCTCATGCAGGACGAAGATGTTGCCGACGGACTTGGACATCTTGTCCGAGCCGAGCCGGACCATCCCGTTGTGCATCCACAGGCGCGTGAGCGGCTCGCCGCGCGCCGCGAACGTCTGCGCGGCCTCGTTTTCGTGGTGGGGGAAGATCAGGTCCGAGCCGCCGCCGTGGATCTCGAAGTCGAGCCCGAGCAGGCTCTCGGCCATCGCCGAGCATTCGATGTGCCAGCCCGGCCGGCCGGGGCCCCAGGGCGCGTCCCAGGAAGTGTCCTCCCCGGGCTTTTCGGCCTTCCACAACGCGAAGTCGAGCGGGTCGAGCTTGAGCTCGGCGCCCTCGACTCCCTCGCCCTGGTCCATGTCGTCGACCCGGCGGTGCGAGAGCTCTCCGTACTCGGGGTAGCTGCGCACCTGGAAGTACACGTCCCCGGAGGCGGCATAGGCGTGCTCGCCTTCGATCAGGCTCTCGATCATCGCCACGATCTCGGGAATCGTCTCGCTGGCCCGCGGCTCGTGGTCGGGCCGCCCCAGCCCGAGCCCGTCGGTGTCGGCGAAGTAGGCGTCGGTCATCTCCCGCGCGAGCTGGTCGCTGGGGACGCCCGCTTGGCGCGCGGCCGCGTAGATCTTGTCGTTGACGTCGGTGACGTTGATCACCAGCGTGACCGCGTAGCCCTCGTGCTCGAGGAACCGCTTGAGCAGCGAGAACACCACGAACGGGCGCGCGTTGCCGACGTGGATCCGGCCGTACACGGTCGGTCCGCACGCGTAGATCCCGACGCGACCGGGCTCGCGCGTCTCGAGCGGGCGCACCTGGCCGGTACGGGTGTCGTGCAGGCGAATCTCGCGCATCTCGCAGGCAACCCTAGCGTCCAGGGGGCTGCGGGCCGGGCGCGCGAATCGCGGGGGTCTCCGCTGACCGACCGGCCACCTGACGCTCCGCCCGCCACCCCGGGTAGGGTGTGCGCGGTGGCTGGGATGCCTGGACCGGTAGCGCGACTCGCGGCCATCGACGAGGCGTTCTCCTCGCTGCCCGATCGCTACCTCGGAGCCGACGTCGGCTTTGACGCCACCTACAAGGTCAGCTTGTGCGACATCGGGCGCACCTGGGAGGTCCGGTGCACCCACCACGGTGCCCGCGTGCGCAAGGGTGGCACCCGCCGTCGCCCCGACGTGACGATCAACACGACTTCTGACACGTGGATGGCGCTGCGCGAGGGGCGGTTGTCGGGCGTCGAAGCGTTTGACCGTAGGCTGCTCGGCGTCCGCGGCAACCTCGACTACGCGATCGCGTTCGAGGGGCTGTTCCGGCTTCCCAACGGGCGGCCGCCGCTGCTGAAGATCGGCCATGTTTCCGTCGGGCGCCACCGGATCTCGACGCTGACGATGGGTTCGGGCCCCGACCTGCTGCTGCTGCACGGGCTCGGCAGCACGCGCGCCTCGCTGTTCGAGACCGCCGCGGCGCTCAGCCCGGCCTACACGGTCCACGCTCCCGACCTGCCCGGATTCGGCTCGTCGTCCAAGCCCGCCTCGGGCGCCTACTCCGCGCGCTGGTTCGCCGAGAGCATGCTCGGGCTGATGGACGCGCTCGAGATCCAGCGGCCCCGGATCGTCGGCAATTCGCTGGGCGGCCGAATCGCGATCGAGATCGGGCTGATCGCACCTGAGCGCACCGCCGCGCTCGGCCTGCTGTGCCCAGCGGTGGCGTGGATCCGCCGTTCGCTGCACCCGCTGGTGCGGCTGATACGCCCCGAGGTCGGGATGCTGCCGCACGCGTTCCGCCGTTCGCTGGTGGCCTCGCACGTGCGCAGGATGTTCCACGAACGCGATCAGATCGACCCGGACGTGGCCGACCTGGTCGTCGACGAGTTTCGCCGGATCTACCAGAGCCCTGCGGCCAGGTACGCGTTCTGGTCAAGCGCCCGCAACATCTATCTGGAAGCGCCGTTCGGGCAAACCGGGTTCTATCCGCGGCTGGCGCAGCTTCGCCCTCCGGCCCTGTTCGTGTGGGGTGCCAACGACTCGCTCGTCCCGCCGGCGTTCGGGCGCCACGTCCGCGAGTGGCTCCCCGAGGCTGAGCAGGTCACGCTCGAGCACTGCGGCCATGTCCCCCAAGTCGAGCAGTCCGAGCGCACCAACGAGCTGCTCACCGAGTTCTTCGACCGCGCCGGCCGTGCGCAGGTGCGCGCCGCCTAGGCGCGATACGAGTGAGATGACGCCCGAGGTCGCCGACACAGCCCAGCGCAACGGCCACCTGCCCGAGTCCGAACCGGAGCCTGGATCCGGCCTGACCGCGAGCGCGCTCAGCGCGCTCCCCGGTCGGATCTTGCGCGGACTCGGCAGCCAGGTCCAGCGCCGCATCCCGCGGGGTGAGCTCGAGGAGCGCGACCCGGACTTCATCCGCGAGCGGCTGCCGCTGATGTGGCTGATCGCCAGCCTCTGGTTCCGGGGCGAGGTCCGCGGACTGGGCAACATCCCGGACTCGGGCCCGGTGCTGCTCGTCGGCAACCACTCGGGCGGGAACATGACCCCGGACACGGTGATCTTCACGCTCGCGTTCAGCACCTACTTCGGCGTCGAGCGAGCCTTCTATCAGCTGGCTCACAGCCTGGTGCTGGCGATGCCGGCATTGCGATGGCTGCGCCGGTTTGGAACGGTCGCAGCGTCCCCCGACAACACCGCTCGTGCACTCGAGTCCGGCGCGGCGGTGCTCGTGTATCCCGGCGGCGATTACGAGGTGCACCGGCCAACCCGGCAACGCAACCGGGTCGACTTCGGTCAGCGCCAGGGGTTCATCCGTGTGGCGCTCGAGCGTGGGGTCCCGATCGTTCCGATCGTGGCGATCGGCGGCCAGGAAACCGCGCTGTTCCTCACGCGCGGCGAGCGGCTGGCCCGGCTGCTGGCGCTCGACCGCCTGCTCCGGCTGAAGGTGCTGCCGGTGTCGCTGGCGATGCCGTGGGGCCTGAACGTCGGCGACATGCTCGGCCACGTGCCGCTCCCGGCGAAGATCACGATCGAGGCGCTGGCGCCGATCGACCTGCGAGCCCAGTTCGGCCCGGATCCCGACCCGAGGGAGATCTACGACCACATCACCCGGCTGATGCAGGACACGCTCGACGCGCTCGCGGCCGAACGGCGGCTGCCGGTGATTGGATGAGGGTCGGCTCGAGCGTCGTCGTCGACGCCCCGATCGAGCAGGTGTGGTCGATCGTCTCGGATCCGGAGCGCGTGCTCAGCTTCATGTCCGGGGTCACGCGCTGGGAGCCTGCCGGCCCTGTCCCCACCGGCCTGGGGGCGCGCTACCGGATGCTGCTGCGGGTGGGAGCCGCCGAGGTCGGCGGGCTGATCGAGGTCGTCGAGTGGTCGGTGCCGACCGAGTTGGCGTGGACGTCGGTCACCGGCGTCGACCAGCGTGGCCGCTGGCGGCTGCGCGAGCAGCGAAACGGCCGCACCAACGCCGAGCTGCGCCTCGCCTACGGCGTCGTCGGGTCCGGGTTCAGTGGGTGGATCGCCGAGCGCGTTGCTGCGCCGACCGTGTCGAGCCACGTGCGCCGCACGCTCGCCCAGCTCAAGCGCCTGGCCGAGCACGAGCAGCTGCGCGAGCGCGCCGCCGCCCGCCGCGCCGCGCTCTGACACCTGACCGCCGCCGGCCGTGGCCGCGGGTAGCCTGGAGCGCGTTGGCCAGCCCCACGCGCAGCGTCCTCAACGCACCCGGCGCCCGCCTTCAGGCCGTCGCCGGGCTCGTCGCCCAGCTCAGCCAGGGAGTGACCGCGATCGGGATCGTGCTGGTCATCCACCAGCACGACGGCTCGCTTGCGCTCGCGGGAGCGGTCGCCGGAGCTGAGTCGATTGCGGCCGGGATCGCGCGTCCGCCCCAGGGACGGCTGATGGATCGGCGCGGCGTCCGCGTCGTGATGATCGTCTGCGGTCTGGTGCACGCGGCCGCGCTGTGCGGGATCGTCGGCTCGGCGCTGGCCGGAGCGCCCGCCGTGCTGCTGCTCGCCCTGGGCGTGGTTGCGGGTCTGGCGTTGCCGCCGGTGTCGACCGCGATGCGGGTGGCGTGGGGCGCCGCGGTCGCGATCGAGGACCGCACCGCGGCCTACAGCATGGTGTACCTCACCCAGGAGCTGTCGATTCTCAGCGGACCGCTGCTGTTCTCGGTGATCACCGCGGCGGCCTCGGCTGCAGCCGGGCTCGCCGCGATCGCCGTGCTGTCGGGAGTCGGCGCGGTGGCGTTCGCACTGTCGGTGGGCGCGGCGCACTGGCAGGCAGTGGCCGGGCCTCGCGAGCGTGGCGGGCACGTGCTCGCGGGCTCCGGGATGCGGTGTCTGTTGGGAGCCGCGATTTTGCTCGGAGCGGTGATCGGCTCGCTGCAGGTCGGCGTGCCCACGCTCGCGATCGCCCATGGTGCGCCGGCGGTCACCGGAGTGCTGATCGCGCTGCTGTCTGTCGGAGGCGTGATCGGGGCCGTGACCTACGGGGCGCGGCGGTGGGTGTCCGAGCCGGCCGCGCGGCTGATTGCCCTGCTGGGCGTCGTGGCGGCTGCGGTGGCGCTGATGATCACGACTCCAAGCCTGCCGGTACTCGGGCTGCTGCTGCTGATCGCCGGACTCGGGGTCAACCCGGCGCTGACCACGCTATCGCTGCTGGTCGATCGAGAGCTCACCGGACAGTCTGCGTCGGAGGCGTTCGGCTGGCTGTCGACCGGTATCGCGGGGGGCACCGGCGCCGGTAGCGCGATCGCCGGAGCGCTGGTCCAGCACCGGGGCGATGCCCGCCCCGCGTTCGTGGCCGCCACGGTGGCCGCGGTGCTGGCCACGGGCGCGGCGGTGGCGGTCGGGCGCTTCGCCCAGTCGGCGCGGGCCACCCGGTCGACGCAGGCCTAGCTGACCTCGACCGTCGCGACCGCGAGCGCCGCCGCGCCCTCCTCGCGGCCGACGAAGCCCATCCCCTCCCCTCGCGTGGCCTTCACGCTCACGTGATCGATCTCGATCCCGAGCGTGCCGGCGAGAACCTCGCGGATCCGCTCGCGTACCGGGGCCAGCTTCGGACGCTCGAGCATCACGGTCGCGTCCACGTGCACCACCGACGCTCCTCGCTCGCGCAGCAGCTCGAGCGTGGTCCGCAGCAGCTCGATCGAGTCGGCGCCTTCGTAGCGCTCGTCGGTGTCGGGAAACTGGGTGCCGATATCGGGCAGCCCGGCGGCTCCGAGCAGGGCATCGATGATCGCGTGCGTGAGCACGTCGGCGTCGGAGTGGCCGGCCAGCCCGCGCTCGGCGTCGAGCTCGACGCCGCCGAGCACCAGCCGCCGGCCGAAGGCGAACCGGTGGCAGTCGTAGCCGATCCCGGTTTGAACGGTCATCGCCCGCGCTCGCACAGCATCAGCCCGGCCAGCTCGAGGTCGATCGGGCTGGTCACCTTGATGTTGTGCGGGTCAGACCTCACCACGTGCACGGTGCCGCCCGCGCGCTCGATCAGCCAGGCGTCGTCGGTGGCGAGCGCCAACACCTCGCCCGACGCGTCCGTCAGCACCCGCTCGAGCGGCGCGGCGACGGAACACCTGCGGCGTCTGCACCGCCCACAGGCGCTTGCGGTCGAGGGTCTGCTCGACGGTGTGGCCGTCGTCGGCGATCTGCTTGATCGTGTCCGACACCGGGGCCGCGGCGATCGCCGCGTCGGCGCCGGTGCGCTCGAGCTCCTCCAGCGCCCGCTCGAACAGCTCGGGCGGGGCGAGCGGGCGGGCGGCGTCGTGCACGATCACCGGATCGCCGTCCCCGGAAGCCTGCAGCGCCTCGCGGACCGACTCAGACCGGGTGCGCCCACCGGTCACGGTCACGACATCCGCCGGCAGCCGATCGAGCTCGACGCCCGCCGGGAGGGCGATCACGATCCCCTGGACCGCCGCAACGGTTTGCAGCGCATCGATGCTCCACTCGAGCATCGGCCTGCCTGCAAGTGTGACGAGCGCCTTGGGCCGGTCTGATCCAAGGCGCTCTCCACGTCCCGCGGCCACGATCAACGCGACCGCCATCTCGGTCTCGCCGCTACTTCGCGGCGACAGCCACCTTCGCCGTCTTCTTCGGGCCGGAGGACTCGGCCAGCAGCCCGTAGATGTGCTCCTCGACCTCGTCCTCGTCGAGCTCGAGCGCGTACATCAGCTCCGACGCGAGGATCTTCTTCGCGCGTGTGAACATTTGCTTCTCGCCGGTCGACAGACCTTTCTGCGATTCACGGATGGCGAGGTTGCGCACCACCTCGGCCAGCTCGTAGATGTCGCCGGTCTTGATCTTGTCGCGGTTGTGCTTGAACCGGCGGTTCCAGTTCTTTGGCATCTCCGAGCACTCGTCCTGCAGCACCGCGAGAACCTTCTTGACGGTCTCCTCGTCGATGACGCGGCGCAGCCCCGCCAGCGCGGCGTTCTCGGTCGGAACCATCACGGTCATGTCGTTATGCAGGATCTTGATGGTGAGGTATTCCCGACTCTCCCCCAGAACTTCTTTGACCTCCTTGCGCAGCACCTTGCCAGCCCCGTGGTGCGGGTATACGACGTTGTCGCCGATCTCGAACTCGATATGCGGCGGTGGTTCGATGTTGTCGAGATCCGTGAGGTGCTCGTCCATTAGCTCGGTGATGATGTCCTCCTATCTCCCAGCCTCACGGGGCCGAAGCACCGCAGGCGGATTACTTCGTCGTTGGCCTGAACTACGTTTGCAGGTACCGATCCACTAGGTTGATCTCCTGCTGTCGGCGAAGCCCCTCGCGGATGTCCTTCGCCCGGATCTCGCCGACTCCGTCGACGGTCTCCAGCTCGCTGTCCGTGGCGGCCAGGAGCTCCTCGAGACCCCCGAACTCGTCGACAATCCTCTGTACGACGAGCTTGGGCAGTCTCGGTATCCGCCCGAGGATCCGGAAACCGCGCGGAGACACCGGATAGTCGAGCGTGTTCAGCTTGCGGTCGTGGCCAAGCAGTTCCGCCAGGCGACCGAAGTCCAATAGGTCCTGGTGAGGGAGTCGCACCAGCTGGTCGAACGCCGTCGCGAACACGTGGTCGGCGTCCTCGACCAGGTAGTCGTGGACGAGCGCCGCCTTGTCGGCGGACACGCCCACCATCGTCTCGTCGAGCTGCATCTCGATCAGCCGGCCCTCGGTTCCGAGCTCGACGATGTAGCGCTCGATCTCGACCGCCATCCGGGTCACGAGCTCGGCGCGCTGCAACACCGTCAGCACGTCGTGCAACGTGGCTCCGCCCTCGAATTCCAGGGCGGTCAGGCGGGTTGAGACCTGGTCGAGCCGGCTGCGGTACTTGTCGAGCGTGGCCAGCGCCTGGTTGGCCTTCGCCAGCACGACCGGGATGTCCTCGAGGATGTACTTGATCCCATCGACGTACAGCGACACGACCTCGCGGCGCTCGGAGATCGCGACGACCAGGGCGTCGGTCTGCTTGGACACGCGCTCGGCGGTCCGGTGCCGGGTTCCGGTCTCGAGCGTCAGGATCGTGGGATCGGGCGTCAGCTGCACGTTGGCGTGCGCGATCTTGGTCGCATTGGAGCTCAGCACGATCGCGCCGTCCATCTTCGCGAGCTCGTACAGGAACGTCGGCGAGTAGTCGAGGTCGAGCTTGATCCCGCCCGAGAACAGGAACGCGAGCTCCTCTGCATCGCCGATCACGATCAGCCCGCCGGACCGCGCTGACTGAATGTTGTCGATGCCCTCTCGAAGTGCCGTGCCGGGCGCCACCATCTCGAGCGCCCGGACCATCCGGGAGTCCTGTCGCGACTCGAGCTCCTCTTTGAGCTCTTCCCCGGAACGCGGCGGCATCACAGCTGATTTTACCTCTTATTGACGATTTCCAGACCCCCGGTGCATCGATCCCAGGAGGCGGCCCAGAGCGCCCGCGTCGCATCACGCCGCAGCGACTGCGGTTTGGCCCTCAGGCGGCGAGCGCGGCCGCTTCGCCACCGGCGCTGATCGCGGCGGTCAACGCCGAGCGAAGCGTCCGGTGGGCCTCAGGTTCGATAACCGTAGTCAGACCGAATTTCTGTGCCTCGGCCAGGCGACGATCGCCATGCGCGACCGAGCGCAGTTCGCCGGTGAGCCCGAGTTCGCCGAAGCAGGCCATCGGGTGCTGGCCCCCGGCGTCGGTGAGCTCGGATCGCCGCACCGCGCTGGCGACAGCCAGTGCGACCGCAAGATCTGCGCCCGGATCGTCGATCCGGACCCCCCCGACGACGTTGACGAACACGTCGGCGGTGCCGAGCCCGATCCCGGCATGACGGCCCAGCACTGCCAGCACCAGCGCCACTCGGTTGCGGTCCAGTCCGGACACGACCCGCCGCGGCGGCACCAACTCCGAACGGGACACAAGCGCCTGGACCTCGACCAACAGCGGCCGCGACCCCTCCATCGCGCACAGCACCACGCTGCCCGGAGCGCGCGTGGCCTCGCCGACGAACCGTGCGGACGCATCCAGGACCTCGACCAGGCCGTGGTCGCGCATCTCGAACACGCCGGCCTCGTTGGCGCGCCCGAAGCGATTCTTCAGCGCACGCAGCGTCCGGTAGGTGCGCTCGCGCTCGCCCTCGAACTGCAGCACGCAGTCGACCATGTGCTCGAGCACGCGAGGGCCGGCCAGCGCGCCGTCCTTGGTCACGTGGCCGACGAGCAGCACCGCGGTGTCCTGGGCCTTGGCCACCCGCATCAGCTCGCCCGCGACCTCTCGGACCTGGGCGACCGAGCCGGCGGCGCCCGACAGGTCGGCGCAATGCAGCGTCTGCACCGAATCGATCACGCACACGTCCGGTCTTTCCTGTTCGATCGTCGCGATCACGGCCTGCAGGTCGGTCTCGGCGATCACCGGGATCCGCAGCGCCCCGTCGCCGCTCAACCGCTCCGCCCGCAACCGGATCTGCGCCGGTGACTCCTCGGCGGACACGTACAGCGTCCGGTGGCCGGCCGTCAGCACGTTCGCGAGCGCCATCGTCGTCAGCGTCGACTTGCCGATCCCCGGCGAGCCGCCGATCAGGATCAGCGAGCCCGGAACGATCCCGCCGCCGAGCACGCTGTCGAGCTCGCCGATCCCGGTGCTCAGACGCCGCTGCTCGTTTGAGACCACCTCGCCGAGCGTGACCGGGGCGACCGCGGCCGCGCGCCCGGCGCGACGCCCGCCTGCGCCCGCGGCGGCCGAGGCCGAGTGGACCACGGGTTGCTCGAACATCGTGTTCCACTCGCCGCACCCCGGACAGCGACCCGCCCACCGCGGGGTCTCGTGACCGCAGGCCGAACAAACATGGATCGTGGTGGCACGTGGCATTAAGCGACTCGGGCCCAGGCTAATGCCCGGGCCCGACGTAAAGCGTGTGTCGCGAAGCGCTACTCGGAATCAGACTGAGCGTCCGAGGCTGGCGGCTCCTGGGGAGCCTCCTCCTCGCCGCCCTCGCCCGAGCCTCCCTCGGCGCCGACGCCAACCGGCGTGGGCTTCGGCGCGGGCTCGATCACCGACAGCTTGACGTCCGGCTCCGCCGAGTCGCCGCTGCTCTCGCCGTTTGGGTTCGGCTCGACCAGCACCGTCGATCCGGACGGCACCTGCGAGCGGAGCACGAAGTCGGCCAGCGGGTCCTCGATGTAGCGCTGGATCGCCCGGCGCAGCGGACGGGCTCCCATCGAGGGATCCCAGCCCTTTTCGACGAGCAGGTCCTTGGCCGCCTCGGACAGCTCGAGCTGCAGTTCGCGCTCAGCCATCGACTCGCGGATCCGCAGCAGCAGTAGCTCGACGATCTCTTTGATCTCGTCCCGGGCCAGCTTGTGGAACACGATCACGTCGTCGATCCGGTTGAGGAACTCAGGCCGGAAGACCTTCTTGAGCTCGCCCATGATCCGGTTCTTCATGTCGTCGTAGGTGATCCCGGTCTCGTCGTCGGACACCGCGAATCCCAGCGGGGTGTTGCGCGCGATCTCCGATGCACCGATGTTCGAGGTCATGATCACAATGCAGTGACGGAAGTCGACGGTCCGCCCCTGTGCGTCGGTCAGCCTGCCGTCCTCGAGGATCTGCAGCAGGATGTTGAACACGTCGGGGTGGGCCTTCTCGATCTCGTCGAGCAGCAGCACGCTGTAGGGCTTGCGCCGCACCGCCTCGGTCAGCTGACCACCTTCGTCGTAGCCGATGTAGCCCGGAGGCGAACCGACCAGCCGCGAGACCGCGTGCTTCTCCATGTACTCGGACATGTCGATGCGGATCATCGTGTCTTCGTCGCCGAACAGGAACTCGGCGAGCGTGCGCGCCAGCTCGGTCTTACCGACGCCGGACGGGCCGAGGAAGATGAACGAACCGGTCGGGCGCTTGGGGTCTTTCAGACCCGCCCGCGAGCGCCGGATCGCCTTGGAGACGACCTCGATCGCCGGGTGCTGCCCGATCACGCGCTTGTGGAGCTCTTCCTCCATGCGCATCAGCTTCGCGGTCTCAGCCTCGGTCAGCTTGAACACCGGGATGCCAGTCCACATCGAGACGATGTCGGCGATCTCCTCCTCACCGATGGCGGGACGCTCGGTCGACTCGCCGGCCTCCCACTGCTCGGCCAGCTCGCGCTTGCGCTGGCTCAGCCTGCGCTCCTTGTCGCGAAGGTTCGCCGCCTTCTCGAACTCCTGGGACTCGATCGCTTCCTCCTTGGCGCGCCGGGTCTCCTCGATCTCGTCCTCGAGCTCGCGGTAGACCGGCGGGGAGGTCATCGACTTGATCCGCATCCGCGACGCGGCCTCGTCGATCAGGTCGATCGCCTTGTCCGGCAGGAACCGGTCGGAGATGTACCGGTCGGCCAGGTCGGCCGCCGCCTCCAGCGCCTCGTCGGTGATCTGGACCTTGTGGTGCTGCTCGTAGCGATCGCGCAGGCCCTTGAGGATCTGAACCGTCTCCTCGGTGCTGGGCTGGTCGACCGTGATCTTCTGGAAGCGACGCTCCAGGGCGGAGTCGCGCTCGAGGTACTTGCGGTACTCCTCGAGCGTGGTCGCGCCGACGGTCTGCAGCTCGCCGCGGGCCAGCGCCGGCTTCAGGATCGAAGCGGCATCGATCGCGCCCTCGGCAGCACCCGCGCCGACGAGGTTGTGCAGCTCATCGATGAACAGGATGATGTCGCCGCGCTGGGTGATCTCCTTCATCACCTTCTTCAGGCGCTCCTCGAACTCGCCGCGGTACTTGGAGCCCGCGACCAGCGCGGCCAGGTCGAGCGTGTAGATCTGCTTGCCCTTCAGCAGCTCGGGCACGTCGCCGTGGGTGATCCGCTGCGCCAGCCCCTCGACGACGGCGGTCTTGCCGACGCCCGGCTCGCCCACCAGCACGGGGTTGTTCTTCGTGCGGCGCGAGAGGATCTGCATGATCCGCTCGATCTCGGTCTCACGTCCGACGACCGGGTCGAGCTTGCTCTCGGCGGCCAGCTTGGTCAGGTTGCGGCCGAACTGGTCGAGCAGCTTCGAGGACTTCTTGCCCTCGCCTGGGGCCGCAGCACCCGCGCCCGATCCGGCGCTGCCGGAACGCTGGCGGCTGCCGGGACCCGACAGCATCCTGATCACCTCGTTGCGGATCTTCTCGGAGTCCGCGTCGAAGTCGAGCAGGATCCGGGCGGCCACGCCCTCGTTCTCGCGCACCAGGCCGAGCAGGATGTGCTCGGTGCCGATGTAGTTGTGCCCGAGGCTCAGGGCCTCGCGAAGCGCCAGCTCTAGGACCTTCTTCGCGCGCGGCGTGAACGGGATCTGGCCGGAGGTGACCTCCTCGCCCGAGCCGACGATTCGCACGACCTGGGCTCGCACACGCTCGACTGTGATGTCAAGCGACTCAAGCACCCGGGCCGCAAGGCCCTCCTCCTCACGGAGTAGGCCGAGCAGGATGTGCTCAGTGCCGATGTAGTTGTGCTTGAGCGTCCGTGCCTCTTCCTGCGCCAGGACGACAACCTGGCGGGCTCGCTCTGTAAATCGCTCGAACATGATTCTCTCTCGATGTGGCGGGTGCTCGGAAGGTCGGTCGGTGCGATTTCTGGACTTGGTTTCTACGCTGCCAAATTTGTCGATGCCAGCCGGCTGCGGGATGGCTTCAGCGCCGCTCTACTCACCAAGATCGGCCTCCCGGCCGCAATAGTTGAGCGCAAGCGGTTAATTCTGTGGCCATTCCCCAGTTTACCAGCACCCCTCCAGGCCACTGCGGGCATGCCCGAGCGTCCCAGAAGCACATGACGATCAGCGAGCGTCATCGCGACCTACGTTAGCGCCACCGATGACGAACCCCGTAAGAACCCCCCAGGCCGGGCGCCGGTTAGTCCCTCATAGCGGGAAACAGGACGACCTCGCGAATCGACCGTAGCCCGGTCAGGACCATCACCAGCCGGTCGATCCCGATCCCGATCCCACCGGTCGGAGGCATCCCGTGCTCGAGCGCCTGGATGAACGTTTCGTCGTAGGGCTGAGCCTCCTCGTCGCCGGCCGCGGCCAGCGCACGCTGCTGCTCGAATCGCTGCCGCTGATCGTCGGGATCGTTGAGCTCGGTGAACGCGTTAGCGATCTCGAATCCGCCGACATAGGCCTCGAAGCGCTCCACCAGACCGTCCTCGGAGCGGTGACGCTTGGCCAGCGGCGACAGCTCGACCGGGAAGTCCATCAGGAACGTGGGCTGCGTCAGCGTCGGCTCGACGTGCTTTGACAGCAGCTCGTCGACGAGCCGGGGCCAGCCGTCGTCCTCGGCCGGGTGCATCCCGTGTGCGCGCATCGCCGCGTCGAGCGCCTCGCGGTCTCGATGAACCAGGACGTCGATCCCGGTGCGATCGCGGATCGCTCCCGCCAGCGTCTCCCGTCGCCACGGCGGCGTGAAGTCGATCTCGCCGTCATACCCGATGTCGGAGGCCACATCGGCAACCAGCCGCTCGCAGCGGGCGGCGATGTCGTTGTAGTCGGCGTAGGCCTCATACCATTCGAGCATCGTGAACTCGGGGTTGTGGGTGGTGTCGATCCCCTCGTTGCGGAAGTCCTTGCCGATCTCGTAGACGCGCTCGAGCCCTCCCACGATCAGCCGCTTCAGATACAGCTCGGTGGCGATTCGCAGGAACAGCTCGCGGTCGAGCGCGTTGTGGTGGGTGATGAACGGCCGCGCCGCGGCGCCGCCGTAGAGCGGCTGCAGGACCGGGGTCTCGACCTCGATGAAACCCTCTGCGTCGAGCAAGCGGCGCACCGCGGAGACGATTCGCGCCCGCGTAACGAACAGCTCGCGGGCCTCCTCGGAGGAGATCAGGTCAAGCTCGCGGTGGCGAAACCGGGTCTCGACGTCCTTGAGGCCATGGTGCTTCTCGGGCGGCGGGCGCAGCGACTTGGCCAGCAGCACGAACGACTGGATCCGCAGCGACAGCTCGCCGCGGCGCGACACGAACGCGATGCCGTCGACCCCGATCAGGTCGCCCAGGTCGAAGTCCAGCAGCCGCGCCATCCCGTCGGCGCCGAGGTCGTCGATTCGAGCCTGCAGCTGGATCCGCCCGGAGCGGTCGACGAGGTCCAGGAACGCCATCTTGCCCTGACCGCGGCGTGCCGCCAGGCGGCCGGCGACGCGGTGGGCGACCGTGGTCTCGTCGCCGGCCTCCAGATCGCCGTGGGCGGCGCGAACCGACGCGATCGGCTCTACGCCTCCGAATTCGTGTGGGAACGGATCGACCCCGGCCGCGCGCAGCTCGTCGAGCTTGCGACGGCGGGTGGCGAAGACGTCTGCGGGTTCCTCGCCCAGGGCCGACCCCAGTCTCTCGGGCCCCTAGTGGGCGACGTCGATCTTGGTGATCTTCAGCTTGCGCTCGCCGCGAGGCGTGGCGAAGATCACCTCTTCGCCCCGCTTGCGGCCCAGCAGCGCCTTGCCGACCGGAGACTCGTTGGACAGCTTCGCCTCGGAGGGATTCGCCTCGGCCGAGCCGACGATCGTGTATTTGGTGGACTTGCCGCCCTCGTCCTTGACGTGCACCACCGACCCCACCCGGACCGCGTCCGTGCTGAGGTCGGTCTGGTCGATCAGCGTCGCTGAGCGGAGCTTCTCCTCGAGCTGGGCGATCCGCGCCTCGAGCATCGCCTGCTCGTTCTTGGCGTCGTCGTACTCGGCGTTCTCGGAGATGTCCCCAAACTCACGCGCCTCCTTGATCCGCGCCGCGATCTCGCGGCGGCGAGTGGTCGCCAGGTGGTCGAGCTCTGACTTGAGGTTGGAAAGTCCTTCTGGTGTGAGGATGACGTCCTTAGGCATTGCGTATGACCTGTACTTGAAGCGTTCTTGACGAAAAAAACCCGCCGTGGGAGCGGGGGGTCACGCAGCCTCCGTGTGCCGTGGGCGGATGAGTATAGACATGCGCGTTGTTCGCCCTGCAAATCCCCGTCAACGGGGCGATTGGGCCAGGTCCGGGTTCACCGGCTCCCCCGCGGCCCGGCGCAACAGCTCCCTGGAGCCGGCGATCGTCGGCGCGGTCTGCAGCGCCGCCTGCAGCGACTTGGCCACGGCGGGCGCCAGCGCCAGGCGCTCGACGTACCACGGGTAGAACTTGCGCAGGTAGCGGGTGGCGCGATCGTCGCCCAGGTGCTCGCGGGCGCACTCGAATACCCAGTCGAACTCGGTGAGGATCTCCTCGCGCCCGGGCTCGCGGTCGCGCAACCCGAGCAGCTCACCGAACAACCACGGGTTGCCGAGCGAGCCGCGCGCCAGCAGGACCGCCTCGGCCCCGGTCTGCTCGAACGCCTGGCGGGCCTGCTCGGCGCTGTGCAGTCCACCGGAGATCAGCACCGGCACCGGCAGCTCGTCGACCAGCGTCCGCGCCAGCGCGTAGTCGGGAGCGCCCTTGTGCCGCTGGGAGGCATGGCGCGGATGGATCGACAGGCCCGCCACGCCACCGTCATGGGCCAGCGCGCGAGCGGTCTCGACGCCGCTGCGGTCGCCGGGCCGAAGCCCCGTGCGCAGCTTGACGGTGACCGGCAGGCCGCTGCCCCGGGCGGCCGCCCGGGCCAGCTCCACGGCGCGGCCGGGGTCGTCGAGCAGCGCCGCTCCGGCGCCGGTCTTGCAGACCTTCGGGACGGGGCAGCCCATGTTGATGTCGATCAGGTCCGCGCCCGCCGACGCGACCGTCTCGGCCGCCGACTCCATCACGTCGGGGTCGTGCCCGAACAGCTGCACCGACACCGGGTGCTCGTCGGGGTGGATCCGCAATAGCTCGCGGCAGGTCCGCTCGTTGCGGTAGTGGACCGCGAAGCTCGAGACCATCTCCGATACGACCAGCCCGGCTCCGTAGCGCTTGGCCTGAAGCCGCACGAACCAGTTGCCGATCCCGGCCAGCGGCGCCAGCACGACCCGGTTGGGTACGCGAACGCCGCCCAGGGTCCAGGGGTCGGTGAGAGCTCGGGTCACGAGGGTTTCATGGTACGAATCCAGCTGATGGACCTCGTTCAGACCCTCGCCCCCTGGACGGCCGTGATCACCGACCAGGTCCCGGATCTTCGGTTGTTCGACGCCCACACGCACGTCGGGTACAACGACCCGGACGGCATGCACCAGAGCCCCGAGGAGCTGACCGAGGCGCTCCGGCAGGCGGACGCGGTGGGCGCGTTCATGTTCCCGTTCCACGAGCCCGACGGGTACCCCGAGCCCAACGACATGGTGCTCGCCGCGGCGCAGCGGTCCGACGGCCTGCTGGTCGGATTCTGCCGCGTGAACCCGCACCACGGCGCGCTTGCGGAGGCCGAACGCTGCCTCGACGCGGGCGCCCGCGGGATCAAGCTGCACCCGCGCGCCGAGCAGTTCACGCTCGACCACCCGGGCGTTCGGCCGCTGGTCGCGCTGGCCCACGAGCGAGGGCTGCCGGTCCTGATCCACGCCGGGCGCGGGATCCCGGCGCTGGGCCTGCACGCCGTGCAGCTGGCCGGCGAGTTCCCCAACGCGCGGCTGATCCTCGCGCACGCGGGTATCTGTGACCTGTCGTGGATCTGGCGCGTGGCACCCGACCACCCCAACCTGCTGTTCGACACCGCCTGGTGGATGCCGGCAGACATGTTGTCGCTGTTCTCGCTGGTGCCACCCGGACAGATCGTGTTCGCGAGCGACGCGCCGTACGGGTCGACGGCGGTGTCGGCCGCGTTCCAGCTGCGGTCCGCGCTGCAGGTCGGCCTGTCGGCCGAGCAGATCCGGTCGATCGCGTCCGGCCAGTCGCTGCGGATTGCCGCCGGCGAGCCGCTGCACCCCGCTGGACCCGCGGTCGGCGAACACGAGCGGGCACCGCACGCACTGCTCGATCGCGTCTCTGAGTTCGTGCTGCTCGGCGCGATCGCGTCGATGCGCCAGAGCCAGGAGGCGGCGACCGAGATGCTGGCGCTGGCACGGCTCGCCTGTGACGTGCCCGACGACATCGACGATGCGCCGATCTTCGCCGCGATCCGCTCGCTGCTCGACGCCTATGACGAGTTCACGGTCGCCGAGCCCGACAACCGACGCCGGCTCACGTTCCTGATCCTGGCCGCGACGGTCGCCCGCACCCCCGAGGTGCCGGTTCCGGCGCAGGACGTGCTGCGCGAGTCGTCCGAGGCCCGACGCCGGACCGGCTCGGACGGGATCACGTGTGCGCTTACTCCGCGAATTTCGCTGCCAGATCAGCCGCAGCCCGGTGAGCGTGAGCAGGTCGTCGACCTCGTCGATCGTCTCGCGGATGAACGGCACCAGCAGACCGGCCAGCCCGCCGGTCGCGATCACGGTGGTCGAGGCTCCGATCTCGGCCCGAAGCCGGCGCACGATCCCCTCGACCTGTCCGGCGAACCCGTAGACGATCCCGCTGCGGATCGCCTCGACGGTTGACTTTCCGATCAGCGAGCGCGGCTCGGCCAGCTCGACCTTGGGCAGCTTGGCGGCGCGGTCGTACAGCGCGTCAATCGAGATCTCCGCCCCCGGGGTGATGATCCCGCCGAGGTACTCGCCGCTCTCGGACACCACGTCGTAGGTGATCGCGGTGCCGAAGTCGACGATCACGCACCGTCCCTTGACGTGGTCGTAGGCGGCGACTGCGTTGACCAGCCGATCGGCGCCGACCTCGTACGGGTTGTCCATCCGGATCGGCATCCCGGTCCGAATCGACGGCCCGACGACCAGCATCCGCTGGGCCAGGTAGCGCTCGGCCATCAGCGTCCACTGCTCGGCCAGCTGCGGGACCGTGGATGAGACGATCGAGGACTCGACCGCGTCGAGCGACAGTCCCCGAAGCGCCAGCAGGTTGGACAGCGCGGCCCCGAGCTCGTCGCCGGTCGACTCGCGCACGGTCGCAAACCGCCAGTGCTCGGAGATCTCTGCGTGGCCGGCGGGGAACACGCCGAAGTGCGTCTGGGTGTTGCCGACGTCTACGACCAGCAGCATCGCGCAACCCTATCCAGTGCCGAGCAGCGGCTCGCCCACCCGGCGGACCGCCTGGCCCTCGGGAAGCCCGCTGAGCGCATCGGCGGCGCGCTTGCCGCCGGGAAGCGTGAGCTCGGGGTCGAGCTCGAGCAGCGGCACCAGCACGAACCGGCGGGCCAGCACCTCGGGATGGGGCAGCGTCAGCCGCTGCGAGCTGTGCTCCAGCGACCCGAGCAGCAGCACGTCGACGTCGATCGGCCGCGGGCCATGGCGGACGCCGCCGGGCTCGCGGCCCAGGTCCCGCTCGACCCGTTTGCAGGCGTCGAGCAACTGCTCGGGATCGTGCGTGGTCTCGATCCGGATGCAGGCGTTGAAGAAGTCCCGCTGGTCGAGCACCTCGCCGACTGGCTCTGTCTCGTACACCGAGGAGGAGGCCAGCACGGTTACGCCCTGCGCCGGCAGCGCGGCGACCGCCTGCTCGAGATGACCGCGGCGATCGCCGACGTTGGAGCCCAGTCCGAGGTAGCCCGGGCGAACGCCGGTCATCAGTGGACCGTCCGGCGCACTACCCCTCGCGCCAGACCTCGACCGAGACCTCGGTCACGGGCAGATGCAGGGGCGGCTCGGGCTTGGCGGCCTTCACCCAGACGGCCTGCACCTCGTACTGCTCGAGCAGCCGGTCCGCGATCGCGGCGCACAGGCGCTCGAGCGTCTTGTAGGAGCGCTGGGCGATCAGGTTGGCGAGGTCGCAGACCTGGGCGTAGTCGACGGTGTCCTCGACGCGGTCGGTGACCGTGGCATCGGCGTCGCCGACGTCGATCCTCAGGTCCAGGAGCAGCCGCTGGCCGACCTCGCGCTCGGCCGCAGTGACCCCGACGTGCGTGAACAGCGATAGACCGCTGATCTCGATCGTGACCTCGGGCTCGGGATGGCCCTCGTCCTCGTCGTCTACGTCGTCGAAATCGTCGGCGTCGGCCATCGGGCGGTGACCGTAGCAGCCGTCACCGCCAGGGCGTCGCGGACGGGCGCCACATCGTGTACGCGGAACACGCGGGCGCCGCGCTCGTAGGCGAGAACGTTGGTGGCCACGGTGGCGGCGACGCGTTCGTCGGGCTCGCGACCGGTTATCCGGCCCAGGAACGACTTGCGCGAGGTGCCGATCACCAGTGGGCGACCGATCGCCACCAGCTCATCGAGCCGCCGGAGCAGCTCGAGGTTGTGATCGATCGTCTTGCCGAACCCGATCCCAGGGTCGAGCATGATCCGCTCGCGTTCGATCCCGCGACCGAACGCGAACGCCATCCGCTCCTCGAGGAACTCCCGGACGTCGACGACGACATCGTCGTAGCGAGGGTTCTCCTGCATCGTGCGGGGGTCGCCGAGCATGTGCATCAGGCAGCAGTCAGCGCCGGCGCTCGCGACCACGTCAGCGAGCTCGGGATCGCCGCGGAACGCGGTCACATCGTTGACGTAGGAGGCGCCGGCCGCAAGTGCCTCCGCCGCGACCTCGCTTTTCGAGGTGTCGATCGAGATGCGGGCCTTGCAGCCGGCGGCCACCAACCCCTCGATCACCGGCAGCACCCGGCGCAGCTCCTCCTCGGCCCCGACCGGATCGGCGCCGGGCCGGGTCGACTCGCCTCCGATGTCGAGAATCGCGGCGCCCTCGAGCTCGAGCTCGAGCCCGTGGGCGATCGCCGCGCTGGACTCGAAGTAGCGCCCGCCGTCCGAGAACGAGTCCGGCGTGACATTGACGATCCCCATCAGCGTGAAGTCGGTCATCGGCCCCTACGCGTCCCCGCCGGGCTCCTCGTCGGGCCAATGGCCGTGGATGTCGAAGTACTCGCGGGCGCGCTCTTCCTCGTCGCGCTCCCGGTTGCTCTGGACGCTCATCCGGAACAACCAGTTGACCATCCACACGATCAGCGCCGCGATCAGCAGCGCCACCCCGGCGGCGGCGGCGGTCGGGCTGTGGTGGTGCGATCCGGGGCCGCCGATCACGATCAGGACCACGCCCGCGACCGCGATTCCCAGCGGTAGCCACACCCGGGTGGCGACCAGCAGCAGCCGCATCGGGCGGCCTCGCGGGGCGTCCTCGTTGATCGGTCGGCGGGGAGCGTTGGCGCTGATGGCGCTGACGTTAGCGGCCGCCGTATATCTTCCGGCGCCGTGAGCGACCTCCCCGACAACCACACAGCCCTCTCCGGCCCAGCGCCCGCCGGCGGCCTGACGCGCCGCTCCCTGCTCGGCGCCGCCGCGGGTGCCGGCGCCCTCATCGCCACCCGCGGACTGCCGGCGTGGGCCAAGCCGATCGCCGACATCGCTGGAGTCCGCGGGCCGGACACGCTGCCGTTCCCCCACCTGCCCGCCGGTCACGCGAGCATGCCCCAGATCAAGCACATCGTCGTGTTGATGATGGAGAACCACTCGTTCGACAATTTGCTCGGGATGGTTCCCTCCGAGGTGCCCGGCCGGGCCGGGGTCGACGGCCTCAGCGTCCGGCGCGGGAAGCTGACCGACTTCAACCAAGACGCCAACGGCCGCCGCGTGGTCGCCAACCGTGCGCCGACGCCGTGCCAGCTTCAGCGCCAGCCGACCCAGAGCTGGAACGCCAGCCACCAGTCCTGGGACCACGGCCGCAACGACGGATTCGTTCGTGCCAGCGGGCCGATCGCGATGAGCATCTGGGACAAGCGGGACCTTCCGTTCACCTATTCGCTGGCCCGGTACTTCCCGATCGGCGAGCGGTACTTCTGCTCGGTGCTGGCGCAGACCTATCCCAACCGTCGGTTCATGTTCACCGGCACCGCGTCGGGGACGATCGCCACCGACGACACCACGTTCTCGATACCGGCCGCCCACGGCACGATCTGGGACCGGCTCGACGCCCATCACATCGACTGGGGGATCTACTACCAGAACGCTCCCAGCTGGCTGATCGTCCCGGGTTCGTTCACCGCCGCCCGCGGGTCGCGCCAACGCAAGTTCGACACGTTCGCCGACGACGTCGCCGCCGGCCGCCTGCCCCAGTTCACGTTCATCGACCCCAACTACGACACCACCTCCGAGGAGAACCCCCAGGACATCCAGGTCGGCGAGCGGTTCATCGCCCAGGTCGTGCACACGCTGATGAAGGCGCCGACCTGGAAGCACACTGCGCTGTTCATCAACTACGACGAGCACGGCGGCTACTACGACCACGTGCCGCCGCCCCGGGCGATCAAGCCAGACAAGATCGAGCCGATCCTCGGACCGGACGACGTCAAGGGCTCCTATGACCGCTACGGGTTCAGGGTGCCGCTGTTCGTGGTCTCGCCGTGGGCGAGGGCGAACTACGTTTCGAACATCGTCCAGGACCACACGTCCGTGCTGGCGTTCGTCGAGCGCAAGTGGAACCTTCCGGCAATGACGTTGCGCGATGCCAACGCGCACCCGATGACCGACTACTTCGACTTCCGCAAGCCGACGTTCGCCAAGCCGCCCAGGCTGGCAGCGGCTCCGGCGCTGGCACCGGGCATCGCGGCCTGCCACGCCCACGGCCTCAGACCGCCGCTCCCGGCGGGGGTCTAGTACGAGCGGTCGCTACTCCGCCGTGCCGCCGGCCAAGCCGGGGCGCGGCAGCGGACGAGGGGTGTCGCGGCCGGCACGCTCGCCCGCGGCGGGTGGCATCGGGACCTCGGGCGGAGGCGGCGCCTCGGCGCCGAACACTTCCTCCTCGGTACCGCCGTCGAGCAGCGCCTCGAACTCGGCCTTCTCGATCGTCTCGCGCTTGACCAGGATCTCCGAGAGCTTCTCGAGCGATGCCTTGTAGCGGCTGAGGATGTCCTTGGCCTGGACGTGCGCGGCCTCGACAATCCGCCGAATCTCGTCGTCGATCTCGCGCGCGATCTCGTCGGAGTAGTCGGGCTCGGCCGAGAACTCGCGACCGAGGAACGGCTGACCGTGGTCGTGGCCGAACACACGCGGGCCGAGCTTCTCGGACATCCCGAAGCGCATCACCATCTGCTTGGCGGTCGCGGTCACCTTCTCGAGGTCGTTGGACGCACCGGTCGTGACCTCGCCGAAGCTGATCTCCTCGGCGGCACGGCCGCCCAGGGTCATCGCCATCGTGTCCTGCAGTTCGGCGCGAGTGGTCAGGAACTTGTCCTCGGTGGGGAGCGAGATCGTGTAGCCGAGTGCCTGGCCGCGGGAGATCACCGAGATCTTGTGGACCGGGTCCGAATGCGGCAGGTAGTGCCCGACGATCGCGTGGCCCATCTCGTGATAGGCGGTGATCCGCCGCTCCTTGTCGCTCATCACCCGGGTCTTCTTCTCGGGACCCGCGATCACGCGCATGATCCCCTCTTCGAGCTCGTCCTGGGTGATCTCGCGCTTGCCGTTGCGGGCCGCCAGCAGCGCCGCCTCGTTGACGAGGTTCGAGAGGTCGGCGCCGGTGAAGCCGGGGGTCTGGCCAGCCAGCGCGTCGACGTTGATCTCGCGCGCCAGCGGCTTGCCGCGGGTGTGGACCTCGAGGATCTTCTTGCGGCCGTTGCGGTCCGGGCGGTCGACGACGATCTGGCGGTCGAAGCGACCCGGGCGCAGCAGCGCGGGGTCGAGGATGTCAGGCCGGTTGGTGGCGGCGATCAGGATGATGTTGTCCTTCATCTCGAAGCCGTCCATCTCGACGAGCAGCTGGTTGAGCGTCTGCTCGCGCTCGTCGTGGCCACCGCCGAGACCCGCACCGCGGTGGCGGCCGACGGCGTCGATCTCGTCCATGAAGATGATGCAGGGGGAGTTCTGCTTGGCCTGCTCGAACAGGTCACGCACGCGCGAGGCGCCGACGCCGACGAACATCTCGACGAAGTCCGAGCCCGAGATCGAGAAGAACGGAACGCCGGCCTCGCCCGCGACGGCGCGGGCCAGCAGCGTCTTACCGGTTCCGGGCGGCCCGTACAGGAGCACGCCCTTGGGGATTCGCGCCCCAAGCGCCTGGAATTTCTTCGGATTCTCGAGGAACTCCTTGATCTCGTGAAGCTCCTCCACGGCCTCGTCGACCCCCGCGACGTCGCGGAAGGTGATCTTGGGCGAATCGACCGACATTCGCTTGGCGCGCGATTTGCCAAACGACATCACCTTCGACCCTCCGCCTTGCACCTGGTTCATCAGGAATATCCAGAACCCGATGAAGATCACGAACGGCAGGATGTAGGTCAGCAGCGACAGCCAGCCGTTGCTGGCCTTGCCCTGGATGTCGAACTCGCTCTGGTCGGAGATGTTCTTATGCGCCGAGGTGATCAACTCGGGCGTGTACTGGTCCGGGTAGCCGACCGAGTACTTGGTGCCGCCGTACTGCGGAAGCAGCGTCACCGAAGCGGTGTTGTCCTTCTCCTTGAGCGTGAGGGTCTTGACCTGCTGGTCTGAGAGCTGCGTAAGCAGGTTCCCGAACGAGTAGTGCGTCGAATGGCTCGAGCTGCCGATCAGCTTCTGAGCGAAGAAGGCGAGCACAACCACGATCAGGATGGGGAAAGCTGCGCTCTTGAAAAACCTGCTCATAGAGAAACTCCGCGCATGCGTCGCGCCGGCTTGGGAGCTAGACGGATCAAGCGTAGCACCTGGGTTTGGCCCTCTGGCCAGGGTGTTCTGGGTGTAAAGGGCTCATTCCTTCAACGCCGCAACATAGGGCAAGTTGCGGTAGCGCTCCTGGTGATCGAGGCCGTAGCCGATCGCGAACGTGTTCGGGATCTCGAACCCAACGTAGCGCGTGCGGAGATCGACCTTTCGCCGGGCCGGCTTGATCAGCAGCGCGCACACCTCGAGCGATCGCGGGTCGCGACCGGCCAGGTTGCGCAGCAGATACTGCAGCGTCAGGCCGGAGTCGACGATGTCCTCGACGATCAGCACGTCGCGGCCCTCGATCACCGCGTCCAGGTCTTTGAGGATCCGAACCACGCCCGAGGACTTGGTCGCCGAGCCATACGAGGCCACCGCCATGAAGTCGACCTCGCACGGGACCGTCAGGTGGCGCATCAGGTCAGACAGGAAGAACACGGCGCCCTTGAGCACGCCGACCAGCACCAGGTCCCGTCCTTCGTAGTCGCGTGAGACCTCGTCGGCCAGCTCGCGCACCCGCCGCGCGAGCTCATCGGGGCCAACGAGGATTTCCCCGATCGCGTCGTCGTCCACGTCAGCCCATCCTAGACGCGCGGGCCTGTGCGGGTCGCACGCTCAGCCGCACGCCCTCGCGCGTGGACTCCGTCACCTTGAAGTGCTCGGAGGTGGCGACCCCGTCCACCCACGCGATCTCGCCGCCCGATTCGACCACCGCGACCGCGGTGCGCCGGCGTCGCGGAACCCTGCGGGCGGTGAACAGATCCTGCAGGCTCTTGCTGCCGCCCAAGCCGAGCGGGGCCATCCGGTCGCCGCGACGCCAGGAGCGGACGACCAGTTCGTCGCCGAGCGCGGCCCTGTCGAGCATTCCCGGCTCGCGGGAGGGAGCCGCGAGCTCGCAACTGACCTCGCTGGAGCCGAAGCGGACCGCGCCCGGAATCCGCAACCGCACCGCGGCGGGCGCCCCCGGGTCGGCCGCGCCCGCGGCGAGGCGCTCGAAGCGGACCACCCCGTACTCGGCCACTGCGCGGACCCCAGACCCGACGTCCAGCTCGACCGTGCCCCGGTCTGGCAGCGCGGTCACGTCGTCCAGGCGGCGGGCGACGCCTGGGGCGATCCCACCGGCGGCGTCGTCGGCCAAGCGCTGTACGACCAGCCGAGCGAGCGCCCGCGGCAGCTCGCGCAGGCGGGCCAGCCCGATCTCGCCGTGTCCCCGAACGGCCTCGTCGACGAGCCCGTCGAGCACCGCGCCCTCGTCGGCGAGGATCTCGGCCACCGCGAGCACGTTCGGCAGCGCGCCCGGGTGGACCTCGAGCAGCGCCGGCAGGAGCCCGGCACGGATCCGGTTGCGCGCGTAGGTGTCCGCGTCGTTGCTCTCGTCCTCCCGCCAGCTCAGGCCATGTGCGGTGCAGTAGGCCCGCGTTTGCTCGCGCGTGTGACCGAGCAGCGGGCGCACGAGCACGCCCTCACGGGGGCGCATTCCCAACAGCGCCCGGCGGCTGGGCGACGAAGCGAGCCGGTACAGGATCGTCTCGACCTGATCGGTTGCGGTGTGGCCCGCCGCGACGTCGGCTTCCCGTGCGAGCGCGAGGGTCGCGGCCGCGCCGTAGCGCTCGTCGCGGGCCCATGCCTGGAGGTTGCCGCGGTCGGGCCGACGCGGGTGGCGAACCTGCAGCTCCACCCCGAGACGCTCGCACAGCTGCGCGCAATGGCGCTCGTCGGCGTCAGCGGCGTCGCGCAGGCCGTAGTTGACGAGCAGCGCCACGACAGCTTCGGGGCCGGCGATCTCGACCGCAAGATCGAGCAGGCAAACCGAGTCGCGGCCACCTGACAGGAGCACGATCACCGGACGGCCGGCAGCCAGCAGCCCGCCGGCAACCACGGCATCGAGCATCTCGTCGGCGTCAGACCCGCTCACTGCGCCTGATTGTCCTGCAAACCGCGGGGGTGCTCCAGGAGCATCAGTCGGCGGCGGGAGCCCGGTGAGAGGCCGGACCCTCGCCGCCCGCGGACATTACGGCCCGCTGCGTCGGCCGTTGGCGCTCGTCACGTTTCCGGCGGCGCCTCGCGCGCGTGAAGCCTGACCGTCGGCAGCACACCCACGCTCCGGCCTGTTGCCTGCTTGGAATCATTAGGTCTACTCGCCTTCGCTACGTATGTCAACCTCAGCGTCGGTGAGCGAACCGATCCACATCAAACCCACCGCCGAGCTCGCCGAGCGGGTGCTGCTGCCGGGCGATCCGGGCCGGGCGCTGGCGCTGGCTCAGTCGCTGCTGGAGTCGCCGATGATGTTCAACCATAACCGCGGGTTATGGGGCTACACCGGCCGCGCCGGCGACGGTGAGGCGCTGACGATCCAGAGCACCGGAATGGGCGGCCCCAGCGCCGCGATCGTGATCTCAGAGCTCGTCGACCTCGGTGCCGGAACGCTGGTGCGGGTCGGAACGTGCGGCGCGCTCGAGCCGGGGTTGGAGCTCGGAGACCTGCTGGTGGCGACCGATGCGATCGTGGCCGATGGGACCAGCCGGGCGCTCGGAGCCGGAGCGCGCGTGACGCCCGATGCCGAGCTGCTCGCCGCGCTGATCGCCACCGCTGACACCCGCACGGGCACGGTCGTCTCGACCGACCTGTTCTACGACGGCCGGCCAGACCAGGAACGCCGGTGGATGCAGGACGGCGCCGCCGCCGTCGAGATGGAGTCCGCGACGCTGTTCACGCTGGCCGGGATCCGAGGGGTCAGCGCGGCGACGCTGTTGCTGGTCACCGATCTCCTGTTTCCCGCGCGCGTGAGGATCGCCGAGGACGCGCTGCACGAGGGCGAACGCCGCATGGGCGAAACCGCCCTGCACGCGCTCGGCGCGCGAGCCCGCAGCGGCTCGGGCTAGCCGATCGCGGGCTTACTCGCCGCGGCGCTACCCGCGACGGCGGCTTCGATCCGCTCCAGCCGCTCCTCGATCGCAGTCAGACGACGGTCGAGCGCGGTATCGGTGCCGAGCCCGTCGATCCGCTGTTCGACCCGGTCGAGGCCGTCCTCGATGCCCTCCAGCCGCTGGGAGACGCCGCGCAGACGCCGGGTCAGGCGCTCGATGTCGTTCGCCGACGGCAGGTTCAGCGCCCCCATCGCGGCCTCTTGGGCGCGGGTCGCTTTCTGCTTGGTCTCGAACGCTGCGCTCACCGCCCCGTTTACGACCGGGTGCTCGAGTACTCCGGAGGCGAGCTTGCCGATCGCCTCCTCGCTTTGGCGTGTGACCCGCTGGCGCAGGCCCTTGTCTTCGGTCATTGAAGCCCACTGTAACGGGCCGCGGCCGCGTGCGGGAGCCGGTGTGGGCGGCCCCGGGAAGTCGGACATCGAAAGATTCAGGCTGAAGTCGAGGTTTATATTGCGCACACTCTGAGGGTGGCCGTTACGGTCATGTGAACGACTTGCCGATAAGGGACTGGTGCACCTTCATCAGCTTTCCGCCGATTTGCAGCGATGTCGCAACCTAAAACGCACGGATGTAGGGCGCCTTCGCCGTTGCAAAGCGCCGGGTCAACCAGTAGCTTGCACCCCAGCCGCAAGACCCAGGGCGGCCCTGTTTTCGTGCGTGCAGCGGGCGGAGGACCAACCCCAAAAGTGTTGATTGGAAGCAAGCTTCGAGTCGCGGGTTGCATGATCGCGACGATCGCCGTCGTGATGGGCCCGTCTGCCCTGCCGGCGGCCTCAGCCACGCCCCGGTGCACGGTGACCGTCCGGCTGCCCAGCGGCAAGCTGAAGACGTACGACCTCGACGCCGGCAAGCAGATCTCGACGCTGAACCTGCCGGCGGGCACGCGGGTCCTGTCGGAGTGGTGTCCGCCGGGCTCTTCGACGACGTCGACCACCCCGACGACGCCCACCACGCCGACGTCGCCGACCACCCCGACGACACCCACCACGCCCACCACACCGACGACCCCGACGACGAAGACGACCCCCACATCGCCGACCACGACGACCCCGAATCCGCCCAAGCCCAAGGGCAAGCCGAAGTCCCAGCCTCCGTCCAATCACTCGTCGTCACCGACCGGCAACCAGCCCAAGCCGAAGCCCAAGCCCAAGCCCAAGCCGAAGCCGAAGGCCAAGTCGAAGCCCAAGAAGCACGGCTCCAAGCCGTCTCACCCCGCGCACAACCATCAGCACCACGCCGCCGCCGCTCCGCCACAGCCGCCGCCTTCGTCGTCGACGATCACGCTTCCGACGGCGCCGCCGATGGGGGTCCCGAACTTCTTCATCGATAGCTTCCGGATCCCGCCGTTCCTGCTCCCGATCTACCAGGCCGCCGGAATCCAGTACGACGTCCCGTGGCAGGTTCTGGCCGCGGTCAACGAGATCGAGACCGACTACGGACGCAACCTGTCGGTGTCGAGCGCCGGCGCCGTCGGGTGGATGCAGTTCCTGCCGTCGACCTGGAAGCAGTGGGGGATCGACGCCAACGGTGACGGTGTCGCCGATCCCTACAACCCGGTTGACGCAATCTTCAGTGCGGCCAGGTACCTCCATGCAGCGGGCGCGTCCAAGGATCTCTCGCAGGCGATCTTCGCCTACAACCACGCCGACTGGTACGTCCAGTCGGTGCTCCTGCGCGCCAAGCTGATCGGCGGGATGCCCAGCCAGCTGGTGGGTGCGCTGACCGGGCTGGTCGAGGGCCACTTCCCCGTCGCCGCTGCGTCCAAGTACGCCGACGACGCCGTCGAGAAGCTGGCCAAGCAGCGCGTCAAGAGCGGCAACGCAGCCGTCCCGATCGAGTCCGACCCCACCGCCACGGCCGTCTCGATCTACGCCAAGCAGAACTCGCCGGTGATCGCGGTCAACGACGGCAAGGTCGTGAAGATCGGCCAGAGCGCCCAGCTCGGTCGCTACCTCGAGCTCCAGGACGCCACCGGCAACGTCTACACGTACGCGAACCTCGGATCGATCCCGAGCATGTACCCGGTGCCCAAGCCGGTCAAGGTCACCGCCAAGCAGATCTCCCAGCAGCTCGCGGCCCAGTCCAGCTCCAAGCCGGCGAAGGCTCCGACCGCGCCGGCCAGCGCCGGTTCGCAGCAGGGTTCGGCCGCTCCGGCGTCCGCCGACGCCAGTCAGGAGATCGCCGCCTCGTCCAAGACCTCCACCGCAAGCAGCCGGTCCGGGTCCCAGCGCGGGGCCGTGCAGCCCACCGCCAGCCAGGAGACATCGTCGATCGCCACCCCGATGGTCAAGGAGCGGCTGTTCGCCGACCCGCATCGGCCGAACTCCTTCCGCGCCGGCGGCGCGCTGCAGATCCGTAGCAGCCAGTCGCAGATCTCAAACTTCAGCGACTACTTCTCAGACGTCCTGCACCTGGCCAAGGATCAGTACACGCTGCAGCCGCTCAAGCAGGGCGCCGTCGTCGTTGCCGGCACGATCCTCGGCCGCATCGGCGCGAACACCAAGACATCGGCCTCACACCTGCAGTTCATGGTCCGCCCGGCCGGTAAGAACGCGCCTCAGATCGACCCGAAGCCGATCCTCGACGGATGGAAGCTGCTGCAGGCGACCGCGGTGTACCGCGCGGCCGGCGTCGATCCGTTCTACGGCCCCGGAGCCAAGAACGCGTCGGTCGGCCAGGTGCTGCTGATGTCCAAGGAGCAGCTGCAGACCCGGGTGCTCGAGGACCCGCATGTGCAGATCTACACCTGCGGACGCCGCGACATCGAGGCCGGCCTGATCGACCGGCGGATCCTCGGCGTGATCGAGTTCCTGTCCGCCTCGGGCCTGTCGCCCACGGTCAGCGGCCTCGACTGCGGGCACAGCCTCAGCGCGTCCACCGGCGTCGACGAGGCCGGTGGCACGGGCTCCAGCATGGACATCTCGAAGATCAACGGGATCTCGGTCGACGGTCATCAGGGCCCCGGCTCGATCACCGATCTGGCGATCCGCCGTCTGCTGACGCTGCAGGGTGCGATGAAGCCGGACGAGATCGTGTCGCTGATGAGCTACAAAGGCCAGTCGAACACGCTCTCGCTCCCGGACCACAGCAACCGCATCCAGATTGCCTTCACACCGCTGTTCGGCCGTAACGACAAGGTTTCGGCCGAGGTCAAGAGCATTCTTCAGCCCGGCCAATGGATCAAGCTGATCAACCACCTCAGTCAGATCCCCGAGCCGATCGTCTCGATCGCGCCGAGCAAGTACGCGATCAAGGTCAAGAGCGCGGCCGGCCACTAGTCGCCGGGCCGCGGCTGTTTCGCTTCAGCCAGGTCGAGCTGCCGTGGCCGGTCGGCCCGCCCGACGGGCGCTACCTGGTGCGCGCCCTGAGCGACCCAGCCGACGCCCCGCCGACGCATGTGATCGTGATCGCGACCCTCGGGTCCGTGCAGCGCCGGCTGCTGCGGCCCGCTCGCCGCAAGTCTAATGTTCAACCTGAGCCTGAGCCTACGCCCGTATCCACCGGCCGGGCGACGGTCATCGACGTCGGCAAGGAGCTACCGAACGAAGCCGCCGCCCGAGCGTGGCTACAGGCCGCGGGCGAACCGGAGCTGGCCGCCGGCCTCGAGGTGCTCAACCGGGCGCTGCACGCGTTTCGGCTGGTCTCCGCCGACCCGTACCAGAATCCGGTCGGCCGCAGCCAGGCGCTGGTCGCGCGAATCGGATACGGCGCCGGCGAGCAGGTTGCAGATGGCCTGTGGACCGACGCCCGCGAGCTGACCGTCCCCACCGGACGCCGTCGCCGCACGGCCGTGCTCGGCCCTCAGGCCCGGCTTGCAGCCGTGCTCAGCGGACGCCAACGCGTGCTGGTGTGCGAGGAGCTGGCGCTGCGCGCCCGGCTGGATCTCGATCATGGACGCGACCGCGCGGCCGCGCTCCAGGTGCTGGTCGCTCTCGACGCCGCGCTGGCCGAGCTGCCCGGAGATCCGAATGCGGTCGCACTCCGGGAGCGCCTGAGCGAGCTGCGCAGCCGTCGCGATCCGATCGCAGCCGCCGCACAGGCCGCGCTCGCCGGGCCACTCGGGCCGTCTGAGCTCGAGAGCGTGAGCTCGACGCTCGAGCGGATCGAGGCGGCGCTGAGAGCTCGCGCGGCGGCGGACGCCTAGTGTCGGGACGCCTAGGCGCGCGGGTGGGGAGCGAGCCCGAGCGCGGCGCCCAGTGCCTCGAGCTCGTCGACCACGTCGCCGTTCATCCGCACCGCGGCGCGGCGGTCGAACGGAGTCGGTCCCTGGGTGAGGATCGCGAGCGAGCCGCCGGATCCGAGCGTGATCTCGGGAAGCTGAGCGACCGGATGGACCTCCAGCGAGGACCCGATGCACAGCATCAGGTCAGCGCGACCGGCCAGGCTCTGGGCGCGCTCGAGCGCGTCGAACGGCAGGTACTCGCCGAACAGGACCACGTCGGGCTTGAGCGGCATCCCGCAGTCGCAGCGCGGGACCCCGTCGGCATCTCCCACCTGACGGTCACGGACCTCGGCGAGCGGGTAGCGCGCGCCGCAGTGCAGGCACGAGGCGTGCGCGATCGTCCCGTGGACCTCGATCAGCTGTGTCGACCCGGCCTCCGCATGCAACCGGTCGATGTTCTGGGTGATCACCGCGTCGAGCAACCCGGCCCGCTCGAGCTCGGCCAGCACCTCGTGGGCGCGGTTGGGCCGCTTGTGCTCGAGTGTCTGGAAGCGCTGGCCGTAGAACTGCCAGAACCGCGCCGGATCGCGGCGGAACACGTCGATGTGCGCGACCTCCATCGGGTCGACGTTCTCCCACAGGCCGGTGCGCGGTGATCTGAAGTCTGGGATTCCGGATGGCACCGAGATCCCGGCACCTGTCAGCGCGACCACCGAGTCGGCGGCGCGGACCAGCTCGGCCAGATGGGTCGCCTCGTCGGTCGTGGACATCCGCGCTGAGTCTAGGAGCCCCGCTCGGAGTCCCGCTCGTGAGCGAACCGCGCCAGCGTCGTCTCGAGCGAGGAAGCCATCGCCCGGCGGATGAACAGCATGTCCACGACCGGTGTCACCGGCGAGCGGCGCTGGAGCCGGTATGACAGCGTGAGCTCCACCTCCACGCCGCCGGGCACCGGCGCGAACGCGACGCTCTGGCGGCCGCTGATCGACGGGTCGCTGACCTCGGTCGTCTGTCCGTTGAGCGGCTCGCGCTCGACGACGCGCTCGACCACGCGGCCCCGGCCTGCCGGGCCCGACTGCCAGGTCACGACCGCGCCCGGGTCCGGCCACGGCCCGCTGACCTCGACGACCCGCTCCAGCCCGTCCACCCACGAGGCCCACCGGCCGGTGTCGTACCAGCGCCGCTCCACCTCGTCGACGGTGCCGGCCACCGTCTGAGTTGCCCGCACCGTTCGCATCTCCGGGGAGCGATTATCGCCCGCTCAGGCCACCGAGTAGGCTCAATCGGGCATGCCCGACGCGCTGCCAGAGAGCATCGAGCCCTACGAGAACATCTCGTCCAAGGCCTATGAGCACCCCGCCGACCGGGCGGCGACCGCGGCACTGAAGGCGGTGCCGATGCTCGACCCGGTGGTGCGCAAGCTCGTCGAATGGCGCTACGAGCGCGCGCTGCGTCAGTTCTACCTCGGCAATTCGGTCAAGGTCGGCGAGCACCAGCTGCCCGATCTGTGGACCTCCCATCGCGGCGTCTGCCGGATCCTCGACATGGACACGTATGACCTGTACGTCAGCTGGGGCGTGCGCGGCGGCGCCCAAGCTGTCGGGTCGGGCAAGCCGATGGTCGTCGTCGACTCGCAGGTCCTGCAGTGGCTCGGCCCCGGCGAGCAGCGCGTGGTGCTGGCGCACGAGCTCGGGCACATCCTGTCCGATCACGTCATGTACATGACCGCGCTCAACATCCTGCTGAGCGTCGCCAGCCCGCTGCCGTTCTTCCTCGGGATCCCGTTTCGGGGCGTCCGCGCGGTGCTGCTCGAGTGGTACCGGGCGGCGGAGCTCAGCTGCGATCGCGCCGCCACGATTGCAGTCCGCGATCCCCGGATCGTGTGCCGCACGCTGATGGTGACCGCGGGCGCGATGCCCGCCGACCGGCTCAGCCTCGACGCGTTCATGGCCCAGGCGATGGAGTACGAGGCCTGGGATGACCCGTCGGATCGGGTCCGGCGCTTCTTCGACGAGATCGGTCAGGACCACACCTACGCAGTCCGGCGCGTTTCCGAGGTGATGAAGTGGGTTCAGGCCGGCGAGTACGACCGGATCGTCCGCGGCGAGTACCGGCGGCGCGACGACCAGACCGACGTGCGCGAGGAGGCCTCCGACGCGGTCCAGTTCTACGCCGAGCGATTTCGCAGGGTGTTCGCCGAGGCGGGCGACAACCTGGCCAAGGCCGGCTCGCAGATCGGCGGGGTCGCCGATCAGATGGCGGATTGGATCCGTAACCGCCAGGGTGGCGGCGGTCCGCCGTCCGACGACGAGAGCTGACCGCAGCGGCGCTCGTTCGCCCCGGCCGCGAGCGATGCGGTCGACCTTTTACGGCATATAGCCGCCCTCGATCAGCCGATCGCGCGTGGTCGCTTGACAGCGACACAGTAGCGATATATCGTTACTGCTCGACGTTAGTACTCAAGGAGGCATCTTCGATGACACACGCGCACACACTGCCTTGGGGGGCGATGGGCATCCGGATGATGAAAGGCGACCGCCATCGGGCGGAGCACCTCGAGCGCTTCGCGGCGCTCCGGCACCTGGCCGAATCGTTCGGCGGTCCGGGCGGCCCCGGTTGGGGCGGCGGCCCCGGACCGTTCGGCGGCGGCCGCGGCGGGCCGTTCGGCGGCGGGCGCGGGCGGCGCCGTCGCGGCGACGTCCGCACGGCGCTCTTGCTGCTGCTCGCCGAGGAGCCACGCAACGGCTACCAGCTGATGCAGGCGATCGAGGAGCGCAGCGGCGGGCGGTGGCGGCCCAGCCCCGGCTCGGTCTATCCCGCGCTGTCCCAGCTCGAGGATGAGGGCCTGATCCGCTCGACCGAGCGCGACGGCGCCAAGCTGTTCGAGATCACCGACGCGGGACGAGCGCAGATCGCTGACCGCGAGGGCCAGGCGCCCCCGTGGGAGATGGAGGACGACCCCGCGTTCGAGGCGGCCGGCGAGTTCCGCTCGCTGATCCACCAGCTGGCGCTGGCCACGATGCAGGTGGTCGGCTCGGGCAACGAGGACCAGATGCGGCGCGCCCGCGAGGCGCTGACCGAGACGCGGCGGACGCTGTACCGGATCCTGGCCGAGGACGACGTGCCGCCGGCGGGTGCCGATGGCTGACGGCGTAACGTTGTCGGACGCGATGGCAACGAAGCTCGATCAGACTCGGCACGCGATCCAGGTAAGGGGCCTCGTCAAGAACTACGACGAGATACAGGCCGTGCGCGGCGTCGAGTTCGAGGTCGCGACCGGCGAGGTGTTCGGGTTCCTCGGCCCCAACGGCGCCGGTAAAACGACCACGATCAACATGCTGTGCACGCTGGCTAAGCCGACCGACGGCTCGGCGCTGGTCGCCGGCCACGACGTGGTCACCGAGCGCGACGACGTCCGCCGCAACATCGGCCTGGTGTTCCAGGATCCCACGCTGGACGGCTACCTGACCGCCGAGCAGAACCTCCGACTGCACGCCGACCTCTACGGCGTGCAGTCCGATCTCGTCGCGCCCCGGATGCATCAGGTGCTGGCGATGGTCGGCCTGTGGGACCGCAAGGACTCCGCCGTGGCCACGTTCTCGGGCGGCATGCGCCGCCGGCTGGAGATCGCGCGCGGGCTGATGCACTCGCCCCGGGTGCTGTTCCTCGACGAGCCGACGATCGGGCTGGACCCCCAGACGCGCCGCTCGATCTGGACCTACATCCGCGAGCTCAAGGAGCGCGAGGAGATCACGATCTTCATGACCACGCACTACATGGACGAGGCCGAGTGGTGTGACCGGATCGCGATCATGGATCACGGAGAGATCGTCGCGCTCGACACTCCCGAGGCGCTCAAGGCGGGGGTCGGCACCGACCGCGTGATGATCCACACCGATGACGACGAGGCCGCGATTGCGGCCCTCCGCGAGCGGTTCGGGATCGAGGCCGGGATCTCGGAGGGTCTGGTCACGTTCGGCGTACCAGCCGGCGAGGAGTTCGTGCCGCGACTGTTCACCGAGCTCGGAATGCCGATCAAGTCCGTGAACGTCTCGCGTCCGACGCTCGACGACGTGTTCATGTCCTATACCGGCAGCACGATCCGCGACGCCGAGGAGGACCAGAGCCGGCACCGCAACCGCGTGATGATGCAGATGATGACCGGAGGTAGGCGATGAGCACCACCGTCGACCGTGCCCGACAGGGCGCGCCCACCGACGCCCCGCCACCCGAGATCGTTCGGGTCAGCGTCCCCAAGCGAAGTGTTGCGTCCGAGCTGCGCGCAATCCGGATCGTGTGGCGCCGGGAGCTGATCCGCTTCAAGTCAGACCGGCTGCGAATCATCACGTCGCTGATCCAGCCGCTGCTGTTCCTGTTCGTGCTCGGATCGGGTCTGCAGAGCCTGGCCAAGTTCGGGACCCACGGGGTCGATCTGAAGACGTTCATCTACCCGGGCATCCTGTGCATCGCGGTGATGTTCACCGCGATGTTCTCTGCCGCCTCAATCGTGTGGGACCGCGAGTTCGGGTTCCTGCGCGAGATGATGGTCGCGCCCATCCGGCGCAGTTCGATCGTGATCGGCAAGTGCCTCGGCGGCGCCACCGTGGCATCGATCCAGGGCGTGATCGTGATCTGCCTGGCCGGTCTGGTGCACGTGCCCTACGACCCGCTTCTGATCCTCGGCATCTTCGGCTTGCAGCTGCTGCTGGCGTTCTCGATCACGGCGTTCGGCGTAATGGTTGCGGTCCGCATTAAGCAGATGCAGTCGTTCATGGGCGTGATGCAGATGATCGTGATGCCGATGTTCTTTATTTCCGGCGCGCTGTTCTCGGTGGCCAGCCTGCCGGCCTGGCTAACGGTGCTAAACCGGATCGACCCGCTCACCTACGCGGTCGACCCGATGCGTCGCCTCGTGTTCAGCCACTTGTCGATCTCACCCGCGGCCCGCACCGCTCTGGACCCAGGCGTCACCTGGTGGGGCTGGCACGTGCCGGCGCTGCTCGAGGCCGCCGTGATCCTGATCCTCGGGCTGATCATGCTCGGGATCGCGATATGGGAGTTCAGCGCTACGGAGTAGCCGGTATCAACCCGGTTTCTCGATGTTCACGACTCGTTCACATCTTGTGGCGGGGCATCTGAGAATGTGCCCCGCGCCATGGGTTCCACACTTGTATTGGTTCTGGTGATCGCGGCCGCCGTGTCGTTTGATTTCACCAACGGTTTCCACGACACGGCGAACGCAATGGCGACCTCGATCGCGACCGGCGCGCTGAAGCCGCGGGTCGCGGTTCTGATTTCGGCGGCGCTCAACTTCATCGGCGCGTTCATCTCGATCAGCGTCGCGGCCACGATCGCCAAGGGGATCGTGGAGCCGTCGGTGGCCAACGGCGTGGACGGGCTGGCGGTCGTTCAGGCGGCGTTGATCGGGGCGATGGTCTGGAATCTCATCACCTGGTATTTCACGATCCCGTCGAGTTCCAGCCACGCCTTGATCGGCGGTCTGATCGGCGCGGCGATCGCCGACGTGGGCTCCAAGGCGGTCAGCGCCCGCGGGATCGTCGAGAAGGTCGTCGCTCCCGGCGTCCTGGCGATCTTCATCTGCGGGATCGTCGCGTTCCTCGCCACCACGGCTGCCTACATGCTGATTCGCCGGCTGGGTCAGGAGGAGGCCAGACGCGGTTATCGATATGGCCAGATCGGCTCCGCCTCGCTGGTATCCCTCGCCCACGGGACCAACGACGCGCAGAAGACGATGGGCGTGATCGCCCTCGCCTTGATCTCCACCGGCCACCTGAGTGCGGCTCACTTCACCGTCCCGATCTGGGTCAAGCTGCTGTGCGCGACCGCGATGGCTCTCGGCACCGCCAGCGGCGGCTGGCGGATCATCAACACGATGGGCAACCGGATCACGACGGTCGAGTCGCCCCAGGGGTTCGCGGCCGAGTCATCCAGCGCCGCGACGATCCTCGCTTCGTCGTACTACGGCTACCCGCTGTCGACCACGCAGATCGTCTCCGGCGGCGTGATGGGCGCCGGCCTCGGGAAGCGGGGCGGCGTCGTCCACTGGCCCGTCGTCGGGCAGATGGCAACCGCGTGGGTGATCACGCTGCCTGCCGCCGCGATCGTCTCGTTTGCGATGTGGCACATCTCAGACATCTTTGGCACGAACACGAACGCCGGGGCGATCGTGATCACGCTGCTGGCGGCGGCGATCGCAGCTGGGCTGTGGATCCTCTCGAAGCGCAACGCAATCACCGCCCGGGATCTCGACCGCACGAGCGTGACGCCCGAGCTCGAGGCCGAACGCGCCGAAGTAGCCCCGGCACTCGCCTAACCGCTCATGTTCGTCGTCGCCACCCCAATCGTCGACTGGAGCGCGATCTGGAAGATCTGCCTGGTGGCGCTGGCCGCCGGTGCCGGCACCGTGGTGATCTTCGGGTTCCTGCTGCTCGGCCTCAAGTTCGCCAGCGTGGGTTCGACCGACGGCACCGAGGCCGGCGGCGGGGCGCGGCTGAGCGGCTATGCGCTGGCGGGGCTGTGCGGTCTGGCCTGCCTCGCGATCATCGCGATCGGCATCTACGCAATGACGCAGAAGTAGTGATCTGATGCCCGATCCGACAGGGCGGTGGGTCAACAGAGCGCAATGGCAATGCCCGAAGTGCGCATGGGTCAACGGCTACCTCGACGCGCGCTGTCAGAAGTGCGGTCAGAGCGTGCGCCCTGCTGAGGATGAGCCGGTCAGACCTCCCGACCCGCTGGATCTAATCGGCCGAAGGGACACCGGGGCCGAGGATTAGCCTCGACCCCGGGGCCGGATCGTTCAGCAGCTACACGGTCGCCGTGGCGGGCGCCTCGGCGCGCCGCGGCAGCAGCGTCTCGCGGGCGATCACGAGCCGCTGGATCTGGGCGGTGCCCTCGTACAGCTGCAGGATCTTCGCGTCGCGCATCAGCTTCTCGACCTTGTATTCCTTGATGAAGCCGTAGCCGCCGTACACCTGGACGGCATCGGTGGTGACCTCCATCGCCGTGTCGGCCGCGAACCGCTTGGCGTGCGAGGACTCGATCGTGTTGCGCTTGCCCTGGTCGAGCAGCACTGCAGAGTTCCACGTCGCGAGCCGGGCCAGGTGCACCTTCGTCGACATGTCGGCGATGATGAACTGGATCGCCTGGTGCATCGCGATCGGTACGCCGAACTGGACGCGCTCCTTGGAGTAGTCGATCGCGAGCTCCATCGCGGCACGCGCAACGCCGGTGGCCATCGCGGCCACACCCGGACGGGTCCGGTCGAGCGTCATCATCGCGATCTTGAAGCCCTTGTTCTCCTCGCCGACCAGGTTCTCGAGCGGGATCTCCACCTCCGGGAACGTGATCGTCGCGGTGTTGGAGGCGCGCTGGCCCATCTTGTCCTCGTGCTTGTCGACGACCACGCCAGCGTCACGTGGCACGACGAAGCACGAGATTCCGCGGTGCCCGGCCTCCTTGTCGGTCTTGGCGTAGACCGTGTACCAGTCGGCGTACTCGCCGTTGGTGATGAAGCATTTGGAGCCGTTGATCACCCACTTGTCGCCCTTGCGAGTGGCCGTCGTCTTCATCGCGGATACGTCCGAGCCGGCGTCGGGCTCGGTGAGGCAGAACGACGCCAGCAGCGGCTCCTCGCTCATCGGGGCCAGGTAGCGCCGCTTGAGCTCCTCCGAGCCACCGATCAGGACCGGCGCGGTCGCCAGCCCGTTGCAGGTGATTGAAGTCCCGATGCCTGAGCATCCCCACGCGATCTCCTCCTCGATGATCGCGCCGTCCAGAAACCCGAGACCCGGGCCGCCGTACTCGACCGGGAGGTGGCCGTTCATCAGCCCCAGCTCCCAGGCCTTCTCGATGATCTCGCCGGGCCACGTGCCGTCCCTGTCGTACTCCCAGGCGACGGGGCGCATCTCCTTCTCGGCGAACTCGTGCGCCATCTCGCGCATCGCCTTCTGCTCGTCTGTGAGCGTGAAGTCAACCACTTGATGTCTCCCTTGTGAACATAGATTGACTAGTCAGTCAATGACTTAGAGGGTAGCGCTTGGACCAGCGCGTACGCAACACTTAACGTCGTGCAGCACGCATTTGGCACGGTCATCTGGATCGTCGTTGGCTTGGGCGTGCTCGGAGCGGTGATCGCCCTGGTCGCCGGCCGGCGCGCGTGGGAGGACTACGGCCGCGATCACCTGCTGATGGAGCGCGAACCCCCCGGCGGGGCCGCCGCCGGCTCGGCCGCGGCCGCGCAGGAGCGCGACACCGAGATCCGCGAGCTGCTCGACGCCCGCAACGCGCTGCGCGCTCGCCGCGGCGAGCCGCCGCTCGACGTCGAGGCGGAGCTCGCGCGGCTGACGGCTCCGTCGATCGATCCGGCGCTGCGCGAGGAGATCCGCGACCTGGTGATCGCCCGCAACCTCCGTCGCGCCCGCGCAGGCAAGCCCCCGCTGGACGTCGAGGCCGAAATCGAGCGCGAGATCGCCGGGCTCAAGGACCTGTGACGGGCCGCGTGACCTCCGGCGCGGCTTGCTTGTACTCTGCCGCCCGATGGCAGATCCACGCCGCTTCGAACTCGACGAGCTGGTCAACCGTCCCGGGACGTACTTCAACCCTCAGACCGAGGTGCTCGTGTCGGTCGATGACTCCCCCGAGCTCGACACCGAGATCTTCAACATGGAGGAGTACGAAGGCGCCGACTGGGTCCTGATCTCCGACGAGTCGGCGATCGAAGAGAGTCGGCGCGACGAGCTGCTGGAGGCGTTCCAGCGCGAGCTCCACCCCGCCCCGATGGGAGACGACGACGAAGAGGAGTCGTTCGACGAGGGCGAGGAGGACGAGCCCACCGCCTCCGAGCGCGAGTGACCCGCGCTCGCCGACGGACCCGTTAGCCGCCGTTCAGTAGCGACGCGCAGCGCTGCATCTTCGAGATGTCGTTGCCGGCGTCCGAGACGCACTTGCTGTAGCGCTTGACGCTGGTGGTCGCGCCCGCAAGGCCCGATCCCGAGCTGCTCGAACTCGAGCTGCTGGAACTGCCCGACGCTCCGGTCGCCCCCTCGAGCGCCTGTATCAGCGAGTCGATCTTGCTCGAGAACTCGCTATAGGGACGGAGGGTCTGGGGAGCGGCGATCGTCTGGGGTTGGTTGAGGTCGGAATACTGGACGGTGAGCGCGATCGCGGCCGAGGTCATGCCCCCGAGCTGGGTGGAGGTCTGGCCGGTGACGGGCACCGTGGTGCCGATCGAGACCTTCCGCAGCATCTTGTCGTCCTTGCCCGTCCACACGTCGAAGCTGGTGTTACGGACCTCGTCGGCGATCTTCGCCTTGGTCGAGGCCGACAGGCCGTTGTCCAGGCTGGCCGTCTTGGAGCCCCCGAGCGACGAGCCCTTCTTCAGGAGCGTGTCGAGATCGGTGAGCAGCCCCTGGACGTTGACCGCCGCGCGAATGTGCGTCGTCTGGTCGCCGGCAACCGTCTCGTCACCGACGACCGTCGGGTTCTTCAGCCAGTCCAGCGGCTTGAGCCCGAGGCTGGACAGCGGCGTCGAGTTCTTCGACGAGCTGCCGCTGTTGCCGACGTCCGAGACGCTCGACTCGAGCTTCTTGAACGTATCGGCGGGCAGCTGGTAGCCGGTCCCCTGCAGGGTCACATACCCCTTGGAGCCTGTCGAGATGACCCCGAGCGACCCGGACTGCCCCTCGGCGCTGATCGTGACGTTGAAGTCCGACTGCGGGAGCTTGCCGCTGCCGCCCGACCGGAACGGTCCGCCAAAGCTCAGCTTGACCGGGCCGCTGATGCTGCTCGATCCGGTGGGGTTGATCGTCAGCGCCAGATTGATGTTGCCGCTGTCGATCTTATGGTTGCCCTCGAACGTGTCCTTGAGCAGGCTCGAGGCGTTCTCAGAGGAGCTGCCGCTGCTGCTCCCGCACGCCGCGACTGCCACCGACGCCAGGCAGACGAGCAACAAAGTGGTGAGCGCCCCTGACCACCGAATCCTGTGATGCATCTTGCGAGATCCTCCTCAGCGATGGCGCCGATTGGGCATCGAATGTAGCATCGGCGCGGTGTCGCGATCGATCGGGACACTTGTGCGTGGGCGCCTATTTGGCCTGCTCATAGGCTTTCTTCTGTTTCCGTCCGCCGCAGGGGCCGCACCGGTGCTGGTGATGACGCCCGGCGGCCACGCGGTGCACCGCGACGACCCGTATCTGACCGGGCCGGCGATCACGCCTGCGCCGATCGGAGCGCCGGCCGCCCGTGCCGCGGCTGCCCGCGGCAGCGATCGCACGGTGCGCTCCGAGCTCGCCCGACTGCGGCGATCGGACGCGATCACGGCGGGCGCCTACCGACGCTATGGCACCAGCTTCAACGCCGCGCTGAACACCGAGCGCAAGCTGTCGGGCACTCGGGCCATCGAGCTCGATGCGGTGATCGAGAACCTCCACCAGATCGCCGCCTCCGGGAAGCTGATCCCGTCGCGCCTGCCCGTCCTGTTCCAGACGCTCGACCGCAACCGGCAATGGTGGACCACCGGTCCGCTGCTGACCTATGGCCAGCGCGTCGAGTTCACCGGCTCAAACCTCGTGTGGCAGTACTACCCCGGGCAGGGAATCGAGCTCCAGGTGCTCGGCACGTTCGGCAAGGCCGACGGCCTGTACACCGCCGGCCGCGCCAGCTACCCCCAGCTGGTCGCACTGCTGCGACAGATGATCCCGCTGGCCGCCCGGCGCGGAGGCGGATTGACCTGGGAGTACTACTTCAGGTTCGACGGCGGGATCCCGCCGTGGACCAGCGCGATGTCGCAGGGCACCGGACTGGAGGCGCTCACCCGCGCCTATCAGGCGACCGGCGACCGCTCCTACCTGAAGGTGGCCAATCGGGCGCTGTCGATCTTCTACCGCCGGCCCAGGGTCGGCGTTCGCGAGCGGACGCCTCGCGGTGCTCGCTATCTGCAGTACTCGTTTGCGCCGGGCGTGGACATCATCAACGCGTTCCTGCAGTCGCTGATCGGGCTCTACGACTACGCGTCGGTGAGCGCCAACAAGTCGGCCAAGCGGCTGTTCGCTGCCGGCGACGCCCAGGCCCAGGCTGAGCTGCCGCAGTTCGACACCGGCGCCTGGTCGCTGTATCAGCCGAGCGAAGAGGACGACCTCAGCTACCACCAGCTGGTCACCGGCTTCCTGCAGGAGCTGTGCAGCCGCACGAAGGCGATCGCCTACTGCACGACCGCAGACCGGTTCGCCGCCTACGAGACGACACCGCCGGCGCTGACGCTGCTCACCCGCCAGCTCAAGCTGCGCCGGGCCTCGACGATCCGCTTCCGGCTGTCGAAGATCTCGAAGGTCGGGATCGTGATCGGACGCGGGAACCAGACCGTGTTCGAGACCAGCGCGACCTTCTCCTACGGCGCGCACTCGTTTGCGATTCCGGCGCTGTCGCAGCGCGGCCAGTATCAGGTGCGACTCGCGGCGACCGACCTCGCGGGCAACTTCGGCCGGATCGTCAGCGCGATCCGGGTTTCGTAGGGGCCGATTAGACTCGCGCGGTCATGAGGCCGCGCACGATTCTGTACACGGGCAAGGGGGGCGTCGGCAAGACCTCGGTCGCGGCGTGCACGGCTCGCGGCTGTGCCGCGCAGGGTCTGCGGACGCTCGTGATCTCGACCGATCCGGCCCACAGCCTGTCGGAGTCACTCGGCGCCGAGTTGGGGTCGAAGCCGCTGCCCGCAGGCGAGCACCTATGGGGTCAGGAGGTCAAGGCCCAGGAGGAGATGGAGCGCCACTGGTCGGGCGTGCAGGAATGGCTCGGCGACCTGCTGCTCGAGCGCGGCGTCGATCGGATCTCGGCCGAGGAGCTGACGGTCCCGCCGGGGATGGACGAGCTGTTCTCGCTGCTGGTGCTCCAGCAACACCACCACTCCGGAGAGTGGGATGTGATCGTGGTCGATTGCGCGCCCACCGGGGAGACGTTGCGACTGCTGTCGTTTCCCGACGTCGCGCGCTGGTGGATCGACAAGGTGTTCCCGGTCGAGCGGCAGATCCTCGCGGCGGCGCGGCCGATCGCGCGCTCGCTGCTCGACATCCCGCTCCCCACCCAGGCGGTGTTCGCGGACGTACAGCGGCTCTCGCGCAACCTGATCGAGATGAACGAGATCCTCCGCGACCGCGAGCGGTCGACGATCCGGCTGGTGATGAACCCGGACAAGATGGTGATCGGCGAAGCGATGCGGACGTTCACCTACCTCAACCTGTACGGGTACCTGACCGACGCGGTGATCGTCAACCGGATCTTCCCGGCCGAAGTCGGCGACTACTTCGCGGGCTGGCGGCGGCTGCAGGAGGAGCATCTGGAGCTCGTCGAGACCGCGTTCGCGCCGGTGCCGGTGCTGCGCGCGCCGTACTACGACCAAGAGGTCGTCGGGCCCGAGATGCTCGACCGGCTGAGCGAGGCGCTGTTCGCCCCCGACGCGCTCGATCCGGCGATGGTGCTGTACGACGCGGTCACCCAGGAGCTGCTCGTGTCCGAGGATGAGGCGCGGTTGCGCCTCGCGCTGCCGTTCGCACGCAAGGGAGACATCTCGCTGAAGAAGATCGGGCTGGAACTGGTCGTCCGGGTGGACGGGCAGAAGCGGACGATCATGCTTCCGCCGGCGCTGGCGGCCTTCAACCCGACCGCCGCCCGGTTCGACGACGGAGCGCTCGAGGTGACGTTCGACGGGGCCGGTCGGAGCTGATGGCCAGCGAGGAACAGCGGCTGCGCCGGCTCGAACAGCGGCTGGACCGGGCGTCGGCTGCCGCCGAGCGGCTGATGGCCGAGGCGGCTTTTTCGGCCGCGACCGGTCCAGGTCCCGCGGATCGCGAGCCGCCGCCGGCTGGTTGGCAGATTCCAGACTCCGAAGATGACGCACGAGACGACGAGCTCGATGCGCTGATGGCGCTGCTGCGCTCGTTGCGCGACCGGATCCCGCCCGAGCTCCAGCAGCGGCTGGTGGCGGCGTTGCGCGAGCTGCTCGAGGCGATCCGCGCGCTGCTGGACTGGTATCTGGAGCGGCTCGAGCGCCCCCGTAGCCAGCCCGCCGAGGTCCAGGACATCCCGATCCTCTGAGCTCCGGTGGTTCCGGCTGGGTCGGCGGGGCGGGCGGGTCCTGCGGACCCCTCCAGGGCCGAGCCTAGAATCGAGGTCGTGGCGCGCACCTGGATCCTCGCCGAGCGACTCAGCGCCGTGGCGGGCGCACCGGCATGAGCGCCCCTCGCCTGGGCGACGCCTGGCGCAAGCTCCCCTCTGAGCGCCGCCTGGCCGCGATCGCCGCGATCCTGCTGTTCGTCACGCTGTTCTTCCCCTGGTACCAGGAGACCGTGATCGCCCCCGGGCCGGCGCGCAACCTGCAGTCGGCCAGCGCCTCTCTCACCGGGTGGGGCGCGTTCTCCTTCGTGGAGGCGGCGATCTTGTTGGTGGCCGGCGCGGTGCTGGTCCTGCTCTATCAGCGCGCCGAGGGCCGGGCGTTCCACATCCCCGGCGGCGACGGCGGCGTGATCATGGCCGCCGGGTTCTGGACCTGCGCGCTGGTCACCTGGAGGATCTTCGACAAGCAGGGCACCAGCAGCCACGGGGCGCTCGCGACCAACTCCGGGATCGAGTGGGGCATCCTCGCCGCGCTCGCGGTCGCTGCGCTGCTGGCGTACGCGGGCTCGCGGATCCGGCTTGCGCACGTGCCCGAGCCGCCGCTGCCGGGCGAGGCCCCGGTGCGGCCTGCGAGCCCGGCGCCGCCCGCGAGCTCGGAGCGGCCCGCGAGCCCGGCGCCGCCCGCGAGCCCGGCGCGGCCCGACCGCTACTCCCGGCCGCAGTCAGGCGGCTCGGAGGCGGCGACGCTCAAGCGCCGTCGCGACCCTTACCAGGATTAGCTCGGGCTCCGATTCGAGCTGGCGCCAGGTGACGCGGATCACCGTGTAGCCCTCGTACTGGTGCTCGGCGTCACGTTCGTGGTCGCGCTCGAACGCGGTGCGGCTCCGGTGGTAGTCGTAGCCGTCGATCTCGACCACGACCCGCTCGTCACGCCACAGGAAGTCGGCGACGAACCGGCCAAGCCTTGCGTTGACCTCGGGCTCGGGCAGCCGGGCGCGGCGGATCATCTCGAGGAAGCGTTCCTCCGCTGCGGACCGAGTGATCGTCGTCGGCCGGTCCGGGCGGGCCAGAGCGTGCAGTCGAGCGGCGCCTTTGCGCTTCGGGTAGCGGGCGGTCACGGCCGAGATCGCCTCGAGCGTGGCGAGGCCACGGACCAGCGCCTCGTCGAACGCGAGCTCCAGCGAACGACCGGACAGGCGCGGCGCGATGTCGAGCAGCGTGCGGGCCGCCGAGGTCAGCGGGATGCCGGCGCGCGAGCGGACGTCGCGGCGATCAAGGACGGCCGCGCGGTGCGCGCAGATGCCGGCCCGTCGTCGCCCCGCGTCGCCGCCCACCACGGTGACGTCGACGTCACCATGGATCCGCGGGCGGATACCCCATACCGCCGCCGCGGAGTGGTGGCTGAGCAGCGCCCCCGGTCCGCATGCGAGCAGCGCGGCCCGCTCGATGGCGAGCGGCGGGAGCGCCCGAGACGGCACCAACGAGTACACGCCGCGGTGGCGCTGGTGCAGCCGCCCGCGGTCGACCGCGTGATTGATCGCTCCCCGGCCGAGACCGAGCTCGAGCAGCTGTTCGCGGGTGATGATCGCCTGTTGCGCCGCCGCAATCGCCGCGATCTCCCGGTCGGGCCACCCAACCACCTGCTTAACGACCCGTTCGAAGCCCCCACCCGTCACCCTGGGACGTTGGTCACCCCCCACGTGACGAACGTCCCACGGTTCGATCGCCGAGGCTCGAGTGGGACGTTGATCATGCGAATCCGCGGCCATCGCGCACCAGCATCCCACCGCGAACCCCAGAAGCCCGCCCGCGCGACACGGTTGTCACAGACTTTTTGCAGTCCTGTGACACCTCGGAGCCCCCGGGGTGGATTATCCCGCAGGCTGCAGCGCGAACACGTAGTAGGCGCTGACGGCGCCGATGATCACGATTCCGGTGAGGATCAGCGGCCGGGATTTGATGATGTGCCCGAACACGCCGATCACGAACCCGAGAGCGATCAGCGCGGCGAACAGGCCGAGGTGGGAGGAGCGAACGGCGGTGGACAGGGAAAGCACGCGGGAAACCCTATATTTGACGTCCCCGCCGATACCGAGTGAAGCAGCCCGCCCAGTGTCCAGCCGCCCCGTGCCCAGCCCACCCCGCCCAGCGACCTCAGCCAACAGATGACCCAACCCGACTCAGTCGACGAGCTGACGACCGGCCTGCGATCGGTGGGCTACCTGCCGGGCGACTCGACCTCGCTGGTCTCCTACCTGGCCACCAAGCTCGGCAAGCCCGTGCTGGTCGAGGGCCCGGCAGGCGTCGGGAAGACCGAGCTGGCCAAGGCGCTGTCGCGCTACCTGGGCCGGACGCTCGTCCGCCTGCAGTGTTACGAGGGCCTCGACGAGGCCAAGGCGCTGTACGAGTGGAACTACCGCAAGCAGCTGCTGCGGATCCAAACCGAGTCAGACGACGCCAGCTGGCGCGACGTCCAGGACGACATCTTCGGCGAGGAGTTCCTGCTCCCCCGCCCGCTGATGACCGCGATCGCCTCCGCCGAGCCGGTGGTCCTGTTGATCGACGAGATCGACAAGACCGATCAGGAGTTCGAGGCGATGCTGCTCGAGCTGCTCTCGGACTTCCAGATCTCGATTCCCGAGCTCGGGCGGATCGAGGCGACCACCCAGCCGGTGGTCCTGCTCACCTCGAATAACACCCGCGAGCTGACCGAGGCGCTCAAGCGCCGCTGCCTGTACCTGTGGCTCGACTACCCGAGCGTCGATCACGAGCTCGAGATCGTCCGCCTGCACACGCCCGACCTCGACCAGCAGGTCGCCCGCAAGCTCGTCGAGATCGTCCAAGAGGTCCGCGACCTGGACCTGAAGAAGCCGCCGAGCATCGCGGAGTCGATCGACTGGGCGCGGGCGTTGCTGCTGCTCGGCGCAGACGACATCGACGACACCACCTTCCGCCAGACGATGAGCGTGATCGTCAAGCACCGCACCGACCTCGACACGGTCGCCGCGCGGGTCGGCGTCAAGCTGGCAGATGCCCGCCCCGCGGCCTGACAACGGCGCCCGCGGCTACGCCGGGATCCCCCACCAGGGCCCCGACGGGTTCGACGGCCAGTTACTGCTGTTCGCCGAGGACCTCCGCGAGGAGGGGGTCGCGGTTGGGACCTCGGAGATCCTCGACGCATTCGAGGCGCTCGGACAGGTCGCCTGGACCCGCTCGGCCGACTTCAAGGAGGCCCTCGCCGCCACGCTGGCCAAGTCGCCCGAGGACCGGCGCGTGTTCGACCTCGTGTTCGAGCGCTTCTTCTTCCGCGCCGCCGAGGCCGCGGCGTCGCGCCGGGGCGTCACCGAGGGCCAGGGGATGAACGCCGGCGACCCGTCCGAGGGTCAGGGCGAGGGCGAGATCGACCTCGACACGTTGCGCCAGCAGATCGCCGCCGCCCTGCGCGACGGCGACGAGGCCGCCCTGCGCGACCTGGCACGGCTGGCGATCGCCGCCTTCGGCCGCGGCGAGGGGTCGGGCGTGCTCGGCGTCGATGTGCAGCGGATCCGCCGCTCGCTGGGCCTGCGCCCCGAGCCTCAGCCCGACCTCCCCGAGGACGACCCGCGGCATGACGGGCTGCCCCGCGACCAGTTGCGCCGGTTCGAGCAGCACCTGCGTCGCGAGCTCGAGCGCGACCTGATCGAGCGCACGTCCTCGCTTCCGCCCAAGCGTCCGCTGAACGAGCTCGACCGCGCGCTCCCCACCGGTCCGATCCAGGATCTCGCCGCTGTGCACCGAGTCGTCGCCCAGCTCAAGCGCCGACTCGCCACTCAGGGCCACGAGCTGAGAGGGCGCAAGCGCCACGCCCACGTGGACTTCAGGCGCACGATGCGCGCGTCGCTGCAGACCGGGGGCGTCCCGATCGTGCTCAAGTACCGCCCCCAGCGTCCCCGCCGGCCGGAGATCTTCGTTCTGTGCGACGTGTCCACCAGCGTCACCAGCGCGAGCACGTTCTTCCTCAGCGTCCTGCATGCGCTCCACGACGCGTTTCGCAAGCTGCGCTCGTTCGTGTTCATCGAGCGAATCAGCGAGGTCACGGAGGTGTTCGAGCGCGAGCGTGACTTCGGAGCCGCGTCGGAGGCGATCTCCAAGGATGCGGGCGTCGCCGACATCTCCGGCTACACCGACTACGGGCGCGTCTGGACCGAGTTCCTGGCGCTGATCGAGGACGAGCTGCACCCACGCGCCACCGTGATCGTGCTTGGCGACGCGCGTACCAACGGCCGCCCGCCCCGCGACGACGTGTTCGAGGCGATCACCGCCAAGGCCGGGCGCACGTTCTGGCTGAACCCCGAGCCGCGTCTGTACTGGAACTACGGCGACTCCGTGATCGCCGCCTACGAGCAGTACTGCACGGCGTTTGAGTGCTGGCGCACCGACCAGCTCGAGGAGTTCGTGAAGGCGCTGACGCAACCCATCAAGGCGTAGGCATCCCGCCGCAGCCTCACTGGCGATACCATCACACCGGTATCTGAAAACCCAGGGGGGCTGGCGGGAAAGCCGGCTGAGATAGCGCCCCACGCTACGAGAGCGACCCGGCGCTGACCCTTCGAACCTGTGGGGTAATGCCCGCGGAGGGAGCAATAAGCGGATGATCGAGGCTCCCGTCAAGGAGCCTCGCGATCTTCAGGGCCCCGTAGGCGTAGAGGTCCAGGTCGTGAGCAGAACGTTCCGCACCAGGCGGGGCGAGGTCACAGCGCTCGACGGCGTCTCGATGTCCGCCGGCGCCGGCGAGATCGTGGCCGTGGTCGGTCCCAGCGGCTGCGGCAAGTCGACGCTGCTGGAGCTGATCTGTGGCCTGCAGACGCCCGACGCCGGGACCGTCGCGGCGGCGCCGGCGGCACTGATGCCCCAACGCGACCTGTTGCTGCCGTGGCTGACCGCGGTCGATAACGCCGCGCTCGCGCTCCGGGCCAAAGGGATCGGGCGTGACCGGGCGCGGGCGGCCGCGCAGCCGTGGCTCGAGCGCTTCGGCCTGACCGGATTCGAGCGGTCTCGCCCGGCCGAGCTGTCGGGCGGGATGCGCCAGCGCGTCGCATTTCTGCGCACGCTGTTGGCCGGCAAGCCGGTGCTCGCGCTCGACGAGCCGTTCGCTTCGCTGGACGCGATCACCCGCAGCGAGATGCAGGGGTGGCTCGCCCAGGTGCTGGAGGCCGAGCCGCGCACGGTCGTGCTGGTCACCCACGACGTCGAGGAGGCGGTGATCCTCGCCGACCGCGTGCTGGTGATGTCGCCGCGCCCGGGCCGGGTCGTGACCGAACTCGAGATCGCCCTGCCCCGCCCGCGGCGCCGCGCCGACCCCGCGATCGTGACCCTGCGTGAGCGCGTCCTGCAGACATTGGGGGTCAGCGAATGACGGTCGCGGCCATCCCCTGGCGACCCACGCTCGCCTGGCGGGCGCTGCTCGTGCTGGCGATCCTGATCGGCGCCTGGGAGCTATACGTCGACCTCGGCGGCGCCGACCCGCTGATCCTTCCGGCGCCGCACGCGGTCGCCAAGGCGCTCTACACGGATCGCTCGCTGCTGTGGAGCAACTTTCTGGTGACCGCCCGCGAGGTGCTGCTGGGGATGATGCTGGCGGTCGTCGTCGGGCTGGCCTGCGCGATCGCGCTCCACTTCTCGCGAACGCTCCGCCAGGCGCTGTACCCGTTGCTGGTCGCGTCGCAGACCGTCCCGGTGCCGATGATCGCCCCGGTACTGGTGCTGTGGCTGGGGTTCGGGATCTTCCCCAAGCTGGTGGTGATCGCGATCGTGTCGTTCTTCTCGATCGTGGTCACCACGCTCGCGGGTCTGGCGTCGGTGGACCCGGGGCTGATCAAGCTGATGCGCACGTTCGACGCCTCGCGCGCCACCACGTTCCGCCACGTCGAGCTTCCGACGGCGTTGCCGAGCCTGTTCACCGGCACGAAGATCGCGGTCGTGGTCGCGGTGATCGGCGCGGTGTTCGCCGAGTTGGCCGGTGCCAACGCGGGCCTCGGATACCTGTTCGAGCAGTCGCTCCCGCAGTTCGAGACCGCCCGCGCCTACGCCGCCGTGGTGATCCTGTCTGTGTTCGCGATCGCGCTGTTCGCGCTTTTGACCCTGGCCGAGCGGCTGGTGCTGCCCTGGGCCTATCGACCAAGAGAGGAGCGCCCGTGATCAAAAGGGCTCTGATCCTGATCGCCGGCCTGGCCCTGCTGCCCGGTCTGGCGGCTTGTGGAGAGAAGAAGGAGTCGGTGTCGTCGTCGGGAGCCAGGCAGTCGCTGACGCTGATGCTCGACTGGTTCCCCAATGCGGATCACGTCGGCCTGTATCAGGCGCTGGCCGACGGAAGCTTCGAGAAGGCCGGGCTCAACGTCCACGTCCAGGTCCCGTCCGACCCGGCGACGCCGCTGAAGCTGCTGCAGGCCGGCAGGACCGATCTGGCGATCTCCTACGAGCCCGAGGTGCTGCTGGCCCGCAACCAGGGCATACCGCTCGTCTCGGTCGCGGCGATCGTGCAGCGGCCGCTGACCTCGATCGTGTCGATTGGCTCCAAGAAGATCCGGACGGTCGCCGATTTACGCGGCAAGACCGTCGGCGACGCCGGGATCCCCTATCAGCACGCCTACCTGACGACTGTGCTCAAACGCGCGCACGTGCCGGTGGGCTCGGTCAAGGAGGTCAACGTCGGCTCCAATCTCGTGCCGGCGATGGTGTCGGGTCGCGTCGATGCGACGCTCGGTGCGTACTGGAACGTCGAGGCGATCCAGCTTGCGCGGATGCATAAGAAGCCCCGCGTGATCCGGATGGACCAGGTCGGCGTCCCCACCTACGACGAGCTCGTGGTGGTCGCCCGCAAGGCCACAGTCGTCAATCAGCCCAACGTGATCCGCCGGTTCGTCCAGGCGCTCGCGCGCGGCTACGAGGCGGTGCGCAAGGACCCCCAGACCGGCGTCGACAACCTGGTCAAGGCCAACCCCGGCCTGGACGCCGGCTTCCAGTTGGCCAGCGTCAAGGCCAGTCTGCCGGCGTTCTTCCCCAGCGACCCGAACCACCCGTGGGGCTGGCAGGGCGCCAGCCAGTGGAACGCCTACGGACGCTGGATGATCGATAACCACTTGATCTCGAACCCGCAGGCGGTAGCGGACGCCTCGACTAACGAGCTGCTGGCGGGACAGGGGCTGTAGCCCCGCGCGCTTGCACCTGCTCGAGGATCAGCTCGGCGAGGCGGCCGGGGGCGTCGAGCTGCACGAACGTGCTGGCGTCCTCGATTTGCTCGAGCCGACCCTGCGGTAGCACCGCCGCCAGCCGCTCGCCGTCCGCGACCGTGAAGTAGGGATCGCGCATCGCCCACGCGAGCAGCGCCGGGCGGTCGAATCCGCGCAGGCGCTCGGACGCGGCAACCATGTCGGTGTCGGGGATCGCGCGTACGAACTGCTTGAGGTCGGCCCGGATTCGCCCGTCGCGCATCGGCGCCATCCACGAGCGCACGACGTCGTCATCGATCGGCCGCACGGTCAGCTGCAGCTTGGAGATCAGACCCCGGGCCCAGCGGAAATTCCCGAGCATGCCGCCGGCGGCGGCCACACCCGGTAGCGCCAGTCCGCTCACGAACGGCTTCAGCGCGCGGGGTGGGAAATGCTCGAACGCGTCGCAGTTGGTGAGCACCAGAGCGCCGACGCGCTCGGGATGGTCGGCGGCAACCAGCTGTGAGATCGCGCCGCCGGTGTCGTTGCCGACCAGCGTGACGTCCTCGAGCTCGAGGTGCTCGAGCAGCTCCGCGATCAGCGCGGCGACAGCGGCCGGGCTCACCTCCTGACCCTCTCCGAGGGGGATCGAATGCGAGCCGAGCGGCAGCTCGGGCACGATGCAACGCGTGCGTGGGGCCAGCGCCGAAGTCAGCCGGTCCCAGATCCGGCCGTTGACCAGCAGGCCATGGATCAGCACGATCGCTGGTCCCTCGCCGACGTCGCGATACTGGAGGACGCCCGGCATCAGCCGGGCCTGGCGATACTGAGCGGATGGCATCGGATACGTGGTGTCGCGCATCGGTGGTACCTCGTCACTAGAGTTCGCATACATCGTGTACGCATCTTCACATACAAACGGTATGTATGTCAACTACGCCTCGCACTAAGGCCCAGCAGCGCGAGGAGACCACGGCCGCGCTGATCGCTGCCGCGCGCGAACTGTTCGCCGAGCGCGGCTACGCGGCGGTCGGGACCGAGGAGATCGTGCGCCGCGCCGGCGTCACTCGCGGCGCGCTGTATCACCACTTTCGGCGCGGCAAGGAGGAACTGTTTCAGGCCGTGCTCGTCCAGGTCAGCGCCGAGACGATGCGCGCGGTCGCCGAGCGCGCGTCGCAGGCCGAGGACGCGTGGGAGGAGCTCGTCACCGGAATCGACGCGTTCCTCGACGTCTGCACTACCCGCGATGTCCAGCAGATCGTGCTGATCGACGGCCCGTCGGTGCTCGGCTGGGACTTGTGGCGCGCGATCGACGCCGACCACGGGCTGGGACTGCTCGAGTCAGCCGTGCAGGCGGCGATGGACGACGGCAAGTTACTCCCCGGCTCGGCCCGGGCGGTGGCTCAGGTACTGCTGGGCGCGCTCGACGAAGCCGCGATGGTCGTCGCCCGCGCCGAGGACCCGATCGTCGCCCGCGCGGAGATGGGCCAGACGGTCTCGCACCTGCTGGCCGGCCTCCGAGGGCCGGCCCGGCTGTAGCGGGCGTGCTGCTGCGCACCGATGACCGCGGCGTGGTGGCGATCGGCCAACCGTCGCACGCGTGGGTATCCGGCCAGCTCGCGCGGGCGTGGGGCAACACCCAGTTCGGGGCTGTCGAGCCGTACGACGAGGTGTGTCTAGGGGCCGAGCAGCACGACAACGGGATGTCCGACTGGGACCTCGCACCGGGCCGCAACCCCGACAGCGGACTGCCGCGGTCGTTCATGGAGATGCCGATCGGCACTCACTTGGAGCTGTGGACGGTCGGTCCGCGCCGGCTGGTGGCCCAGAGCAGATACGCGGCGTTGCTCGCGTCGCTCCACGGCTACCGGCTGTACGAGCACCGCGACGTGTCCAAGCTCGCGCCCGCCAGACGCCGACTCAGTGCGCAAGTTCCTCGCCGTCCAGCGCCGAGTTCCAAGACAAGCTGCTCGACGTCACTGCGCGCCGACCCGGCGACAGCCGAGGTCTCCCGCGAGCCGACCGTCGGCGCGCAACAGCCAGCTGGTGTGGACGTGGGACTCGCTGTCGCTGGCGATCTGCCTGGATTGGGCGCCGTTCACTGCCGCCGACGTGCCGACCGCCCGACGAGGCCGTGCCGATCCGCCTAGACCCCGCCGGGCAGCCGCGGCGACTGTCGCTCGACCCATGGCCGTTCGAGCCTGGCAGCCTGATCGTCCGCTGCGAGGGCCGCCGGCTCCGCGGTCCGTACGGCGACGACGATCAGCTCCGGGCGGCGCTGGCGATCGCCCCGTGGGAGACGGTCGAATTCGAGCTCTGCCCCGCTACAACGAGCGCAGAAACTCCAGCAGCGGCCCGTTGACCGCGTCGGCGTGGGTGAGGTTGGCGGCGTGCGCCGCGCCCTCGATCCGCACCAGCCCGACGGACCCCGGCAGCCCTTCGTTCAGGTTCTCGGCGAGCTCCATCTCGATCGACTGGTCCTCGGTCCCGTGGAACACGATCGCCGGGCAGGTGATCTCCCCCACGCGGTCGGTGATGTCGTCGCGGTCGAACAGCGTGTTGCTGACCTCTCGCATGTTCTCCCGCGGCAGGTGCTGCCATTTCTCGATCCAGACCGGTCCGATTTCGGGGTCTCCGATGATCAGGGCAGCGATCGCCTGGGCCAGGTCGGGGACCGGCCCCACCTGCAGCCACGTCTCCGCCATCTGCCGGTAGACCGGAAGTCGCTCGGGGTCCTCGACGCCGGACTGCGTGTCGATCAGAACCAGCGCTCGGACCCGCGTGGGCTCGAGCAGCGCCGCGCGCATCGACAGGAATCCGCCTTGAGACATCCCTCCCAGCACGGCCTGCTCGATCCCCAGGTGGTCGAGCAGCCCGAAGCAGTCGCGCGCCGAGTCCCAATACGTGAACGGCTTGCCGTCGAACTCGGTCTCGCCGAACCCGCGCTCGTCCCAAGCGATCACTCGGAACTCCGGCGCGAGCGCCGCGGCCTGCGGGGCGAACATGTCCCGGTCCATCAGGAAGCCGTGCGAGAAGATCACTGGAGGTCCGTCGCCTCCGGTGTCCTCGTAACGCAGTCGCTGGCCGTTCACCTCGGCGTATGGCATTCGGTACCTCCCCGGCGGTCGAAAGAGACCGCGACACTATCGCGACGCTACCGCGCGGGGGTCAGCTTCTTGCCCTGAGCGCGCAGCGCGTACAGGCCCGCCAGCCCAGACCAGGGCGCGTACGGGGCGAAGCGCTCGACGACCTCCTCCTCGGTGGCTCGGGCGCGCGGGTCACCGGTGGAGAGCTTGCCGACCAGCTTGAGGAATCCGACGTCGGCCGCCGGCAGCTGGTCGAGCCGTCCCTGGCCGGTGAGCGCCAGCATCTGCACGGTCCAGCGGCCGATGCCGCGGATCGCGCGCAGGCGCCGCCAGCCGCGTTCGTGGTCAGGATCGTCGAGGTCGACCCGACCGGAGGCGACCTCGCGTGCAGCGCGCACCAGCGCGCTCGCCCGACCTTCGGACAGATCGAAAGAGGCCAGCAACGCGGGCGCCTGACCGGCAAGCACGGCGGCGCTGGGAGAGTCGCGCAGCCCGGTCTCCGGGCACCGACGTCCGAGCCGCCATGTCAGCCGGCGCTCGATCGCGGCGGCGCGCTCGAACTCGATCAGCTGCTCGCAGATCGCCCAGGCGAGCGCCTCGAACGGCTCGGGCCGACCCGGAGCTCGCAACCCCGGGTCGGAGCGGACCGCACGCCCGATCAGCGGGTCGAATCGAAACCGATCGTGGAACTGTCTGAGGTCCTGGTCGACGCCGAGCGACCGCCGCATCCGCTCGACCCCCCACTCCGCTGCGTCGCGGCTCCCGGCGCGGGCCACGAACACGACCCGATCGCGGGAGGGTTGGGCGACTCGGACCAGCACCGGCTCGTCGGCGCGGTGGAGCAGCCGCTCGAGCACGCCACGGCGCGCTCGGGTGATTCCGTCCATCCCGTTGCGCAACGGGAGCGAGAACGCCCACGGCGGGCGCACTTCCGCGCGCGCCACCTCTCCGGTCACTCGCCCGGCTTGCCGACCAGGTGGACGTCGACCACGAACGTGCGGCTAGCCGACGATCGGCAGCATCTGCACGGCCCGGCGCGACCCACGCCCTCGGGCGAGCTTGCGGGCGCTGCGGCGCTTGACCAGCGCCAGCGTCGCGGCGCCGGCGACGAACCCGGTGGCGGCCACCGCGGCCGCCTGGATGACCGGCAGCTGGGCCGGCGCGGCGCGCTCGACGGCGCGGACTTCGGCCAGCACAGGCAGGCCGTCGACGACCTCCTCGTCGGGTTCTAGCTCGTCGCCGTGGATGCTGGGCTCGTCGTTCATGGATGAGACATCCTGTCACCGCGCTCGGTCATTCGTTATCCGTCTCGGCGCGGGCGGTGCCTTACGATACAGGCCACGGAGGGAATGCCGACCTCAATCGACGTCTTCGCCAAGGCCCGTGAGCACGAGCGCCTGGAGCAGCTGCGGGCCGCCCGGGAGCTCGGCGCCCTGCCTTACTTCCGAGTGCTCGAAGGCCCGACGCTGCCGGTCGTCGAGATGGAAGGGCATCGCCGGATCATGCTCGGCTCCAACAACTACCTGGGGCTGACTGGCGACGAGCGCGTCAAGCGGGGGGCGCTGGATGCGCTCGACCGCTACGGCACCGGCCTCACCGGCTCGCGCTTTCTGAACGGCACGATCGATCTTCACCTCGAGCTCGAGCGCGAGCTCGCCGACTGGCTGGACACCGAGGCCGCGCTGGTGTTCACCACCGGCCACCAGGCCAACGTCGGAGCGCTCGGCACGATCCTCGGCCCCAGTGACACCGTCGTCGCCGACTCCGGCGACCACGCCTCGATCCTCGACGGCTGCATCCTGTCGCGGGCCAAGCTGAGGGCGTTCCGGCATAACCGCCTGGATCGGCTCGAGCGCACGCTCGAGAAGGCCGCCGGCGATGGCGGCGGCGTCCTGGTCGTGGTCGACGGCGTGTTCTCGATGGAGGGCGACGTCGCGCCGCTACCCGAGATCGTCGAGCTGTGCCGTCGGTTCGGCGCGCGGCTGATGGTCGACGAGGCGCACGCCCTGGGCGTGCTGGGCGCGCGTGGCGCGGGAAGCGCCGAGCTGTTCGGGGTCGAAGCCGACGTCGACCTGCGGATGGCCACGTTCTCGAAGTCGCTTGCCTCGTGCGGTGGCGTGATCGCCGGTCCGGCCGACGTGATCGAGTTCTTGCGGATCCAGTCGCGGCCGTTCATGTTCACCGCCTCGGCGGTTCCGGCGGCGGTCGGCGCGGCACTGGCCGCGGTGCGCATCTGCCGCTCGGACGAGGGCCAGCAGCTGTTCGCGCGGGTGCTCGACAACGCCCGCTACCTGCACCGCGGGCTGAGCGAGCTCGGTTTCAAGGTAGTCGAGCCGACCCGGCTGGCGGACGGGACCGAGATCGTCACCCCGGTGGTGCCGGTGGTGGTCGGGGACGACTGGAAGGCCGTGTTCCTGTGGAAGGCGCTCTACGAGGCCGGCGTGTTTGTGAACGTGGCGATCCATCCTGCGGTCCCGCCGGCCGGCGCGCTGCTGCGAACGAGCGTGATGGCGACCCACGACCACGCCACGCTGGACCAGGCACTGGAGATCTTCGGAGCCGCCAAACGCGCCTTCGAGGCCGAGCACGGACCACTTCCCGGCGCCTAGTCGTCGGCCCTTAAATCCGGTCGAATGCGACCGAATCCGCGCGGTCGCCGCTTAATCACGACCTAGTTACACGCCGCCAGTTTGTCCACATGCGCACAAATGTCCCGAACGAGAAAAAACGCGCTCTAAGCGCATGGTCCGCCGGATGTGACGTTGCTGTGACCGGCCCGTTGTCGTAGTTTGAACGGCAGTCGAACGGTGGTCGGCCGAGCGGCGACAGGGCCCTCCAGGGGTGGAGGAGGACCTCCGCGGCAGGGGCGACAACAGGAGCCGAGCAGGCTCGGCGACTTAACAGGGAACCCACGGGCGCGACGTCTCGCGGCGCCGTGAGCGTGGTCGTGCACACTCAACCACGTCCGCCCCTGGGCGGACAGGACGCAGGGAGAGAACCACTACATGACGGACACCGCCATGATGACCCCGGAGCCGCAGCGGATGCGTGCTTTGGGGCGAGCCAATGAGATCAGGCTCGCGCGTGCTGGACTGAAGCGGAGGATCGCCGACGGGGACGTGTCGGCCGCTGACGTCATCCTGGCCCCGCCGCTGGAAGCGAGCACTTGGGCTTTGGGCGAGCTGCTGATGAGTCAGCGTCGCTGGGGCAGCACCCGATGCACGAAGTTCCTTTCGCGCTGCCAGATCAACGAGACCAAGGCGGTGGGTGCGCTCACCGATCGTCAACGGCGGCTGCTCGCCAGCCAGCTCAAGACGTGCGTGTCTCGTGAGTTGGAACTGGTGGGTTAACGCGTGCCCCCGACCTCGGTCCTGCGTCGTCCGCGAGAGGCGACGCAGGACCGCCGGTCGTGCGGCAACGGTCGTGGCGGACTGACGCCCTAGAGCTGGATCCCGATCGGGACCGGGCTGGCTCCGGCGAACAGCAGGAACCACACGGCGAACACCGCGAGCGTGATCCCGGCACTGACCACGAGCACGCTCTCGAGCACGAAGTGACCGGGATCGTCGTGGCCCCGCGCCAGGCAGTTGGCGCGATACACGTTCGAGAGCTTTGACAGGAGCGCGGCCAGGAACGCGATCGTCGCCACGATTCCGATCATCATCGCCCCCAGGGCGGCCCCGAGCGACGCGGTCGCGCCCTGGATCTGAGAGCCGATCCACAGCCACAGCAGCGGCGTGCCCACCCACAGCACCAGGCTGCCGATGATCATGATCGCCACGACGAGCGCAGCGCCGCCGCCAGTCCTCAGCAATGCGCGCATCGTCGCTCAGGATACCCGCCGTTACAGGTGATTCAGCAGGGCCACGGCTCGTGCCGCGGCCCCGGGCTAACGGACAGCCAGAGGACAGCTTGACCTGCCACCAGCCCATCAGCATCCCGATCAGGCCCAGTCGCGGCCTTACCTCCCAGACGCCGCAACCCGGCTGTCCGAGCTCCCGGCAGGAGATCCGCTCGAACCGATGCTTACCGGGCTCGAGCAACATCCGCTCGAGCGCCAGCCGGCTCGCTGCCTGAGCCTCGGCACGCTCCGCGATCGTCACCCGGGCGGCGCCGAGGCGCTCGACCAGATCGTCACGCACCCGTTCGAGCTCACCGAGGTCGAGCAGCCGGGCACCGTGGCCGCGACGTTCTGCCCCCAACTCGAGTCCGCCCATCGGGAACGCGGTCACGAACGCGTCGGCGAGCTCGCGCTCGAGCCGGACGATCTGGGCGCGCAACGCCCGGCGCGCCGCCCGCTCACGATCGTCGGCGACCGTTGGGGTCGCCGTAACCGTCACGTGCGCACTGCGCCTGGCCTGATCTAGCAGCTCCATCCTCGCCTCATCCTGCGGCCCGCCGAGCTTACCACCGCCCTCCGGCACCGACTACAGGCATCCCAGCGCCTCGGCGCACACCCACAGCGCCTCCTCGACATGGATCGCCGGCACGCCCGCGACGCCGACCGAGAACAGTGCGATCCGTTTCGTGCGCGCGGTCGCGGCATGGCCGGGAGCGAGCTCGCCGAACAGCAGCCCGTGGATGCGCCCGGCGTCGGCTACCACCAGCCGATCCGGGCCGAGCGGACAGCCGCGCTCGCCGGCGCCGAGCTGCTCGCCGTGACCCGTGGTCCTGATCCCCGGACCGCTCGGATCGATCAGGTCGGCGTCCAGCGCCCACACCGGCACGCCGGTCTCGACCAGTGCGATCAGGAGCGCGTCCTCGAGCGCGCCGCCGGACCGGAACTCTCCATGCAGAAGCCGCTGGACCGCGACGTGCTCGCTGGGGATGCGATCGACGTCGGGGTCAAGGCCGATCTGGCGGTAGAACGCACGGTAGGCGTGCGGGATCGGCTGGGTCCGCATCGCGATCACGCTTGCTCCCCGATAGCGGTCAGACAGGTGGCGCAGCCGAGCGATCACCTCCGGAGGGCTGGAGCGCCTGGCACCGGTCACCGTGACCCAGTCCAGCCGCAGGCCGGGCAACTCGGCGAGCAGCGCCTCCTGCACGAACCCCGGGGCGGGCCGGAGCTCCAGCTCCTCGCCGGCCGGGCTCACCGGCCCACCATCGCCCGGACCTTCGCAGCGAGCGCGTCTGACGTGAGCCAGTGATTGCCGATCAGGCGGTCCGCCACCACGCCACCCCGCTGAGCGAGCTCGACCAGCGGGCAGATCTCGACGCCGTACAGCGAGCCGAGACGGCCGTCGCTGTCATACGCCACCGGGATCGTCCAGTGGTGCTGGCGGACCTCGGCGGCGACCTTGGAGTGGCTGGCCCCGACCGCGACCGCGGCGAACTGCACCTGGTCGGGGGAGAACCGGCGGGACACCGCCTGCAGCGTGTCGACCTGCCGGCGACAGTTCGACGAGCCGGTCACGAAGAACGCCAGCACCAGCGGCGTGCGCCGGGAGATCAGGCAGATGTTCAGCGCTCTCGGGTCGTGGTCGGCCTCGGTGCAGGGCGGATTCGTGTTGGCGGCGCCGTTGAGCGTGGACGTGGCCAGCGGCGCGGCGAAGTAGTGCAGTTTCTGGCCCGCCGGGACGCCGGTGGTTCCGGTGCCGTGCGACGCGAATTGCCAGACCGAGATCACGACGACCAGCACGAGCCCGAAGATCCCGATCATCCATCGGTAGCGCCGAGTGTCGAGCACGCGCGGGGGCCTGTCCGGGGGACGCTGCTCAGAGGGCGGCGCCGGCGGTGCCGAAGCGGCAGCGGCCCGATCCGGGTCGAGGCGATGAGGAGGCGTCGACGAGCTCACGCGACCCGGGCCCGGCGGCCCGGCCGCGGCAATCCGGAGACCGCGCGGCGGATGCGGGCGCGGGCGGCCTCCAACAGATCGTCGCGCTCGGACAGCGCGAGCACAGACGGCAGCAGCAACAGGACGCCGGCCAGCGAGACCGACAGGTCGATCAGCGTCACGAACCCGAAGTCGCGCAGCATCGTGATGTTCGACAGCACCAGCACGCCGAACCCGGCGATCGCGGTGATTCCGGAGGCGAGCACCGCTCGGCCGGTGGAACGGTAGGTCCGGGCCAGCGCCTCGCGCAGCTGGTGGCCGGCCAGGCGCTCCTGGCGGAAGCGTTCGGACAGCAGCACGCTGAACTCGGTCGAGATCGCGATCACCAGCGTCCCCAACGCGGCCGACATCGGGTTCAGCGGGATCCCGATCGCGAACAGGATCAGCGCCGACCAGCCGGTCGCCAGCGCGATCGGGATCAGCGGCACGATCACCCGCCGCGGCCGCCGGAACACGACCAGCAGGATCAAGCCGACCGCGGCCAGCCCGGCCACGAGCGTCAGCAGCCGCCGAGTCGACGACGACAGGGCCGAGTTGGCCTCGGCCGCCAGCACCGGAATCCCGGCCAGCTGCGCGCTCACCCCCGGCGGCGGATGCAGTTGCGAGCGCATGTAGTCGATCACGCCTTGCTGACGCGCCAGCGGCATCAGGCGGATCCCGAAGGCAAGCGCGGCCTCCTGATGGTCGGGCGTGATCACCGCCTGTGAGAAGTAGCCGGGAACCGCCTTGAGCAAGCCATCGATCGCCGCGGCGCTCGGAGGCGCCTGTGGGCCGGCCTTGGCGGTGCCGCCCGAGAACAGATCGGGAAGCGACAGCGCGGGGCACAGGGTCGCCTTCGCGCAACCCTTCGCCTCGACGTATCCGTAGTGCGACAACAGCGAGTTCTCATACCGGGTCATCCACCCGATCACGCTCGGGGTCGCGACGTTGTCGGCGCGGACCGTCACGTCGATCTCGCCCGATACGCCCGTCACCCGCTCGAGCGTGCGCAGGTTCTGCAGGGCCGGCATGTTCGACGGCACGAGCTTGGTCACGTCGGATTGCACCTTGGTCTGGGTGTCGGCGAACCATCCGGCGGCAGCGAGCACGATCCCGACCCCGAGTACGCGACCCGGGTGCGCCACGATGCCAGACAGCAGACGACGCGCCGGCGGTCGCGGCGCGCTGCCGATCGCCTTCGAGATCGGCCGGCGGACCGCCCCGGTGGCGTCCCCGATGATCGCCCCGGCGCCGCGAACCGAGGCGCCCAGCACCCCGCCGCTGCGGCCGGTGAGTCCGAGTGCCGCCGACCCGGCGAGCAGCGCGCACGCGAACGCGATCGCGATCCCCACGACGAGCAGCACCCCGAATCCTCGAACCATCGGCACCGGCGACAGGAGCAGCACCAGGAAGCCGGTCGCGGTGGCCAGCGCCGCGGTGGCGATCGTCGGGGCGGCCTTTCCCGCCGCGCGCGCCACGGCTTCGACGACGCTGCCCGTCCCGGCCGGCACCTCGGCCCGCGCCTCCTCCACGCGCGACTGAAACTGAATCGCGTAGTCGACCCCGAGCCCGATCAGGATCGGCAGCACCGCGATCGACGCCAGCGTCAGCGATGCACCGGCGAGCGACGTCACGCCGAACGTGATCCCCACCGCCGCGAGGGCGATCGCCAGCGGCAGCAGCCGCAGGCGGCTGCGGAACACCAGCAGCAGCACCGCCGCCATCACCAGCAGCGCCGCGATCAGCAGCTTGGAGATCGAGCCGGTGATATCGGTGGCGAGGTCGTTGGTGACGACCGGGACGCCGCTGACCGTGTAGGTGCCGCCGTTGGCCAGGCGGAACATCGGCATCCCCACCACCTGGCGAATCCAGCCGATCGCCTGCCGCTGCTGAGCGTCGGACAGCGAGGCCTTCAGCCGGACCTGGATCAGCGCCGAGTCCGAGTTCGGGAACAGATAGGCGAACCGCGCCTTGGGCTGGTCGACACCGCGCGTCTGGTCGAACACGATCTCGGGGATGAACTGCGGATCGTTGATCGACGGCGTGCCGGAGATACCCGATTGCAGGTACAGCTGCTCGAGCTGCGCAAGCTCCTGTTGGCGCTGCAGCGCGCCAGCCGCGGTCGCGGCCTGCTGGGCCTGAGCCTTGCTCAATCCACGGCTGGTGGCCAGCCTGTACGCCCGGGTCTCGGCGGTGGTGATCGCGGTCTGCGCGCCGGTCACCAGCGTGCGTACCTGGGTGTTGACGGCGGCCACGGCGCGGTTCAGGAACGTGCCCGGCCCGTAGACCACCTGCACGGGCTGGTGCTTCATCAGCTGCCCGCAGGCGCTGGCGCTGCCGCCGTAGGCGGGCTTGGATCCGGCCTTCGCGGGCGTCAGCGACGCGAGCTGGGAGTTGTTGACCAGCACCTGGCCGCCCAGGCACGCCTCGAGCTTGCTGACAGTCGTCAGGTCCTGGGTGGCGACCAGGTCGCTGAGCTTCTCCTGGACCAGGATCACGACCGCGTCTGAGCCGAAGTGCCGCTGGTCGTCGGCGGTAGCGCGGTAGCTCGCCGAGGACGAGGAGACGAACGTATCGCTGCCGGCGTTGGGCCTGAGCGACCGGGCCAGCCCACCTCCGGCCAGCGCGAGCGCCACGAGCAGTCCCAGCGTGACAAACGGACGACCGGCGGCGGCCCTCGCCACCCGCTCGAACCTCTGCCTCATGGGGTCCTCAGTCCATCGTCAGCGGGCCCTGCGACTCGCCGGACAAGAACTGCCGGATGAACGGATTCTCGGAGTTGAGCATGTCCTCCGCCGGTCCGGCCTCGACGATCCGGCCCTTCCACAGGACGTTGATGTAGTCGGCTACCCGGCGCGCGGTGAGGATGTCGTGGGTGATCACGCAGAACGTGGGCAGGTGCGGCTTCTGCTTGGCCTTGGCCTCTTCCATCATGTCGCGGTGGATCTCGAGGATCAGCTCGCCCAGCAGCGCGGTGCGGACGGGATCCAGGCCGGAGTCGGGCTCGTCGAACAGGACGATGTCGGGCTCGAGCACCAGCGCCCGGGCGAACCCCGCGCGCTTGCGCATCCCGCCCGACAACTCGTTGGGCATCTTCTCGCGCGAGTTGCCAAGCCCGACCTCGCCGAGGCGGCGCATCACGATGTCCTCGACCTCGTCCTCGCCCTTCTCGGTGTGCTGGCGCAGCGGGAACGCGACGTTGTCGAACAGGTTCATCGAACCGAACAGGGCGCCGTCCTGGAACAGCAGCCCGAACTTCTTGCGCATTTCGAACAGCTGGTCGTCGGGCATGTTCGGGACCGATTCGCCATGGACGATCACGTCGCCCTGGTCGGGATACAGCAGACCCACCATGTGCTTGATGCACACCGACTTCCCGGTCCCGGACGGGCCGATGATCATCGACACCATCCCCTCGGGAAGCCCCATGCTGAGCCCGCGCAGGATCCGCGCGCGCCCGAACGCCTTGTAGACGTCGATGAACTCGACGGAGTCCGGGCGGCCCGACGGATACACCTTGTAGCTGTGCCACCGGTACTCCTCCTCGGTGGCCCCGCGTGGCGGCGCCGGGCGAGGCGGCTGCTCATCGACGACCGACACCCGTGAAGGCGGGCGAGCGCCCGCGTCGGTGGGGCGTTCGCTGATCGGCTCGCTGTGCTCGGGCCCAGCGGACTCGAGCAGATCGTCAGCGCGCGGGTCACGCTCTCGCTCCTGGTCTTCGCTAAAGCGCTCCATGATCAGCCTCCGATTGGTGCCCTCGGGTTGGCGCCCCAGAAGAGCTGCGTTCCAAGCATTCCGATGAGATGTACAGCCACGATGTTGAGGACCATCGACTTCGCCGTAGCGGTACCGACCCCGACGGGTCCGCCGCTCGCGTTATAGCCGTAATAGCAGCCTACGAGCACGATCACGGTTGCCATCGCCATGGCTTTGATCAAGCTATATAAGAGATCAGGCGGGTTCTGGAACTGCCAGAAGATCAGGAAGAATCCGCCGGAGGAGACGTCGCCGATCTGTTGGACGACGACAAGGTAGCTGGCGAAGAAGCCGGCTCCGATCGAGCACAGGTACACGAACGGCAGCACCATCCACGAGGCCAGCAGCCGAGTCGCGCACAGGAACGTGACGCCGCTGATCCCCATCACCTCGAGCGCGTCGATCTCGTCGGAGATCCGCATCGAGCCGAGCTCAGCGACGATCCCAGTACCGACCTTGGCGGCCATCATGTACCCGAACGCGTACGGCACGAGCTCCCGCAGGTCGCACCAGGCCGAGAACACCCCGGCGTACGCGGGCACGCCGTTGGCGCGGTCGAAGTACGCGCCCTCCACGCCGCACTCCAGGCCGATGATGAACACCAGGCCCCAGATCACCAGCGTCGAGGAGACGATCAGGATCCCGGACTGGCGCAGCGCCTCGCCGAAGAAGCGGAACACCCGCAGCCGGAACACCTCGCCGACGATCCGGGAGGTGAACTTGACGATGTCGCCGAACGACTCGATCCAGCCGCGGGGAGTTGCCAGCAGAGCTTCCATCAGCGCACCGATTCGATCATTTGACGATCGTGGTGATCTCGGGGTGGGTGGCCAGCAGCGTCTGCGTGAACGCGTAGTTGAACGCGAAGATCCCCAGGAACGCGATCACCACCGCCTGGTTGACAGCGCGGCCGACCCCTTCGGCGCCGCCCGAGGCGGTCATGCCCTTGTAACAGCAGACGATCGCGATGATCGCCCCGAAGATCGTCGTCTTGACGACCGATCCCCACAGGTCGGTGGTCGACGCGTTGTTGAAGAACGTGGCCCAGAACGGACCGAGCGGGGCGTGGTTGACGAGCGTGGCCACGATCCCGCCGAAGATCCCGAATAGCAGCGCGTAGATGTCGAACAGACCGGTGACGAGCATCAGCGCCAGGAACCGTGGGACCACGAGGTTCTTGATCGGGTCGACCCCGAGCACCTGGAGCGCGTCGAGCTCCTCGCGGATCTTGCGCGCGCCGAGGTCGGCGGTGATCGCGGTGCCCGCCACGCCGGCGAGGACGATCGCATCGACGAACGGGGCGAACTCACGAATCGACGACAGCACGAAGAACCCCCCGAGCCGGTCCAGCGCCCCGAACAGCACCAGGAAGTTGGCGGCCTGCAGGCCCGGCGCGCCGTATCCGAACGCGACCGTCGAGACCAGCAGCGGGAACCAGCACAGCTTCATCGCGAACAGGAACTGCCCGACGAACTCGCTCCCGTACGGGTATGGCGGGCGGATCGCCGATGCCAGCGTCTTGCCGGTCAGGATCATCATGTTCCCGACCTCATCGAGCACGTTCTTGGTAGGCAGGAACGTTCGCTCGGCGACTGTTCTGATCAAGCTTGCACTGTCCTCTCCCCGTCGGCCATCCATCGCCATAGGGCGACTGCGCTGGTAAGCCTACGCCACCGGGTCCGCGAGGACCAACCTGCAACCGGCGCCGCTAACCGATTCCAAGCCGCTGCGCCGGGAAGATTTCAGCTGGTATGTTCGGCGGGCTGTGAGGCGGTGGAGGACGAGGAGCTCGGGGGCGCTGGCCGCGATCGCGGCGACGGTGGCGCTGACCGGGTGCGGCGGAGGCGGCGGCGATCAGAGCGCGTCCGAGCCCACGGGGAACTTTCCCGTCCAGGTGGCGAGCGCCACATTCCCGGCTTCGCAGCGCCTGGCCGAGCAGACTCACCTGACGATCGCGGTCCGCAACAGCGGCTCAAAGACGATCCCGAACGTCGCGGTCACGATCTGCAACGTCACCTGCGCGTACCCGTCGCCCAAGGGCCAGGGCACCGACGCCGCCGCGTTCTCCCAGGACCTCCAGCAGGCGAATCTGGCCAGCGCCTCACGCCCGATCTGGATCGTCGACCAACCGCCAGGCCCATGCCGGTTCGTCTGCAAGTCCGGCGGTCCGGGCGGCGCCGTGACCGCGTACTCGAACACGTGGGCGCTCGGACAGCTCAAGCCGGGCGCGACCGCCAAGTTCCGGTGGGCCGTCACCGCCGTCACGTCGGGACGGCACGTCGTCGCCTGGCAGGTGGCAGCTGGACTGAACGGCAACGCGAAGGCGGTGCTCGCGGACGGATCCGCGCCTGAGGGCACGTTCAAGGTGACGATCCAGAGCAAGCCCGAGCAGTCCTACGTGACCGCCTCGGGCAAGGTGGTGGTCAAGAAGTAGCTGGCGGGGGCGCCGGAGGCGACTAAGCGTTGCTCGACTGCGTCCAGATGTTCAGCGAGCCGTCGACCGCGTACTGGTCGATCTCCTCGAGCTCGCCGGGATCGAAGTCGGCACGCTCCAACGCGGCGACATTCTGCTCGAGCTGGCGGGCGCTGGACGCGCCGATCAGCGCCGAGGTCACGCGTTCGTCGCGCAGCGTCCACGCGATCGCCAGCTGCGCCAGCGACTGGCCGCGGCGCTTGGCGATCTCGTTCAGTGAGCGCACCCGCTCGAGGTTCTCGTCGGTGAGCAGGTCCGAGGAGAAGTAGTTGCCGCGCCGCACCCGGGAGTCCTCGGGGATCCCGTCGAGATAACGGTCGGTGAGCAGCCCCTGGGCCAGCGGTGAGAACACGATCACGCCGACGCCCTCGCGGTGGACCACGTCGAGCAGCTCCGGCTCGATCCAGCGGTTGAACATCGAGTAGGACGGCTGGTGGATCAGCAGCGGCGTGCCCAGGTCGCGCAGCAGCTGGGCTGCCTCCTCGGTCCGCCGCGGCCCGTAGGACGAGATCCCGACGTAGCGCGTCTTGCCCGCGCGGACCGCGGCGTCGAGCGCGGTCATCGTCTCGTCCAGCGGCGTGTCGGGATCGAACCGGTGCGAGTAGAAGATGTCGACGTACTCCAGGCCCATCCGCTTGAGGCTCTGGTCCAGGCTCGCGAGCAGGTACTTGCGCGAGCCCCACTCGCCGTAGGGGCCGGGCCACATGTCATAGCCGGCCTTGGTGGAGATCACCAGCTCGTCGCGATATGGCCTGAAGTCCTCGGAGAACAGCCGCCCGAAGTTGATCTCGGCGCTTCCGTAGGGCGGGCCGTAGTTATTGGCCAGGTCGAAGTGCGTGATCCCGAGGTCGAACGCCCGGCGCAGGATCTGACGGCTGTTGGCGATCGGCCGGTCGTCTCCGAAGTTCTGCCACAGGCCAAGCGAGATCTCGGGCAGCTTCAGCCCGCTGCGGCCGGTCCGGCGGTAGGGCATCGCCTCGTATCGCGAGTCGACGGGGACGTACGGCTTGAATGCGAGCTCCGAGTTGAAGGGCACGCCGGCAGTGTCGCAAAACTCGCACGTTGGGCGGTTGCCGACCGCTATCGCGACGCTCCCCTGAAACCGGACCGTGCATTAGCAACCCTGATGCCATACATTTGTAATGGGCATACACGCCGCCTGCCCACACTGAGCCGTACCGCCTCCGCCATCGAGCCGTATAGGAAGGATTCACCGCATGCCGCGCATCCGCCAGCAGAACGTCCTCGCAGCCAAGTGGACGCCCAATGGAGGGTCCGCCCCACTCGGGGCGCCCGATCTGACGGTCTCCGACAACCAGGTATTCGGGTCCAACGTGTTCACCGCGTCGGTCCAGCGCCAACGGATGCCCAAGGACATCTACCGCCGGTTGTCCCGCACGCTCGCCGAGGGCGAGCCGCTCGACACGTCGCTCGCCGACGCGGTCGGGCTGGCGATGAAGGAGTGGGCGCTCGAGCGCGGCGCCACCCACTACACCCACTGGTTCCAGCCGCTGACCGGCTCCACCGCCGAGAAGCACGACAGCTTCTACGCGCCGACCGGCGAGGGCACGGCGATCGCCGAGTTCTCCGGCGACGAGCTGATCCAGGGCGAGCCCGACGCCTCGAGCTTCCCCACCGGCGGCATCCGCGCGACGTTCGAGGCGCGTGGCTACACCGCATGGGACCCGAGCTCGCCGGCGTTCATCCTCGAGAACCCCAACGGCGCGGTCCTGTGCATCCCGACCGCGTTCGCCTCGTGGACGGGCGAGGCGTTGGACCACAAGATCCCGCTGCTGCGCTCGATGGACGCGCTGTCGAAGTCGGCCGTGCGCTCGGTGAAGCTGTTCGGCGATGACAGAACACAGCGCGTGTTCACGACGGTCGGGCCCGAGCAGGAGTACTTCCTGATCGACGAGCAGTACTACTTCGAGCGTCCCGACCTGGTGACCACCGGACGGACCTTGTTCGGCGCCAAGCCACCCAAGGGCCACGAGCTCGACGACCACTACTTCGGGTCGATCCCCGAGCGGATCCTCGCCTGCATGCTCGACGTCGAGCGCGAGCTCGCCAAGCTGGGCGTGCCGGTCAAGACCCGCCACAACGAGGTCGCGCCCAACCAGTACGAGATCGCGCCGGTGTTCGAGAACTCCAACGTCGGCTCCGACCACCAGCACCTGACGATGCTCACGATCCAGAACGTCGCCCGGCGCTATGGGCTGGTGTGCCTGCTGCACGAGAAGCCGTTCGCCGGCGTCAACGGCTCGGGCAAGCACAACAACTGGTCGATGGGCACCGACACCGGCTCCAACCTGCTCGATCCGGGCGACACGCCGCACGAGAACCTGCAGTTCCTGTTCTTCTGCGCGGCCGTGATGCAGGCGGTCAACAAGTACCAGGGCCTGCTGCGCGCGTCGATCGCCTCGCCCGGTCAGGACCACCGCCTGGGCGCCAACGAGGCGCCGCCGGCGATCATCTCGATCTTCCTCGGAGCCGAGCTCGAGCGGGTGTTCGGGGCGATCGAACGGGGCGAGGCCGGCGAGTCCACGCCGGAGTCGTTCCTCGGTCTGGGCACGCCGGTGCTGCCGCCACTGCCGCTCCACGGCGGCGATCGCAACCGTACGAGCCCGTTCGCGTTCACCGGTAACAAGTTCGAGTTCCGCGCGCTCGGCTCGAGCATGTCGCTGTCGTTCCCGAACACGGTGCTGAACACGATCGTCGCCGACGCGATCGACGATCTGGCCGAGGAGCTCGAGAACAGGCTCGAGGCCGGGACCGAGCTCGAGGCGGCGCTGCGGCCGATCCTCCAGCGCGCGTACGCCGACAACAAGCAGATCGTGTTCGGCGGCGACAACTATTCCGAGGAATGGCACGCCGAAGCGGAGAACCGCGGGCTGTTGAACCTGCGCGCTACCCCGGACGCGCTGCCCTATCTGATCGCCGACGACACCGAGGCACTGTTCTCCAACTACGGGGTGCTCTCACAGCGTGAGCTGGAGTCGCGCTACGAGGTGTTCCTCGAGCAGTACGTGACCAAGATCAACATCGAGTCCGAGACCGCGGCGTCGATCGCGCGGACGATGCTGCTTCCGGCCGCGGCGCGCCACCTGGCGCTGCTGTTGGAGGCCCAGCTGACGGACCTGGCCGGCGAATCCTCGGACCTGATCGAGGAGTTCGCGTCCGCGATCAAGCGGCTGGAGGAGGTCAACCTGTCCGAGAATCAGCCGCATGGCGATGTGCTGGAGCACGCCGAGTACATGCGCGACAAGGTGGTTCCCACGATGGAGACGATGCGCGCGGCCGCGGACAAGCTCGAGAAGGTCGTGGCCGATGACCTGTGGCCGCTGCCGAAGTACTCCGAGATCCTGTTCATCAAGTAGACGCCTGATGTGTTCCGGGCCGCCGCGGCGCGGCCCGGAGCGCGTCGCCGCCGGTCGCGCCGGTAGGTTCGGTTGCACGAACCTGCCCAGGAGACCGCAACTTGCGGGATAAATCCGCGTTCTACGGTACGGTGACTTGCCGTATGAGGGTCGACCGCGTTCCTCGCGGTTGTCGGGCACTTGAGGCTTTCCGGTTCCCGCTCCTGGTGGCGACGCTCGCAGTGTTGGCGGCGGCGGTGACGTCCGCGTTCGCCGTCCCTGCGCTCGCTGCTTCCGGCGGCGCGGGCACGGGCCCGTCGGGCGGCAGCCCGGTCAAGGTCAAACCGAAACCAAAGCCCAGGCACCGGCGCCAAGCGCACAACCACGCCGCCTCGGCGTCGAACGCGCTCGCCAATCGCGGGATGTGGATCTGGGTGCTGTCCAGCTCCGACGGCGGCAACCTGAACAACCTCATCGCCGGCGCCCGTCGCTACGGGATCACCACCGTGATGATCAAGAGCGGCGACGGCACCGGAACCTGGTCGCAGTTCAACCCAGCGGTCGTGTCGGCGCTGCACCGCAACGGGCTGCGGGTGTGCGCGTGGCAGTACGTCTACGGCGACCACCCGATCACCGAGGCCTACGTCGGCGCCGCGGCGGTACGCGACGGTGCCGACTGCCTGATCATCGACGCCGAGGCCCAGTACGAGGGCAAGTACGTGTCGGCCCAGGCATACATGACGAGGCTGCGAAAGCTCGTCGGTTACAGCTACCCGATCGCGCTCGCCGGGTTCCCCTACGTCGACTACCACCCGGCGTTCCCCTACTCGGTGTTCCTCGGCCCGGGCGGCGCCCAGCTCAACGAGCCGCAGATGTACTGGGCTGACATCGGGACCACGGTCGACGCGGTGTACGGGCACACGTTCGGGTTCAACCGCGTCTACGAACGGCCGATCTATCCGCTGGGACAGGTCTACAACAATCCCCGCGCCGGGCAGATCAAGCGATTCCGGCAGATGTCGCGCTCATACGGTTCGCCCAACGTGGCCTGGTGGGACTGGCAGGAGGCGAGCGGCGGCAGCTGGCTCGCGTTGTCGCAGCCGATCGGCGCGCTACACGGGTTCGCGGCGAACACCACCTACGCGACGATCGGGATACACGCGCGCGGGGACGTGGTGGTCTGGGCTCAGGAGCACCTCGTGTCCGCCGGCCAGCGATTGGCGATCGACGGGTCGTTTGGCCCCGGCACGTTCAAGGCGGTCGAGAGCTTCCAGGCCAGTCACGGCCTCCCCGTCGACGGCCTGATCGGTCAGGCCACCTGGACCTCGCTGTTGCACTACCGCACCGCGCGCGTGCACTGGGTCCACCGCGGCCGGCGGATCGTTGCCTCGCTGTCCCGCGAGCGCGGCGGGACGCAGACGCTGCCGGTGCCAAAGTCGGCCAAGCTCCGCTCCAAGGGCGACGAGATTCCGGGCTCGGGCGGCGCCGGCTGGCCGAAGCGCTGACGCACCAGCGCCGACCTCGCTAGAGCAGATCGTGGTCGCGCGCGTACGCCACCAGGTCGGCGCGCGACGTGCGTCCGAGCTTCTGCTGGATGTGCGCGCGGTGTGACTCGACCGTGCGCACGCTCAGGAACAGCATCGATGCGATCTCGGCGTTGGTGTGTCCGGCCCCGATCATCTTCAGCACCTCGAGTTCGCGCGCCGACAACTCGTCGGGCGCAGTCGCCTGCGCCGGCGGCTCCGCTGCGAGCCGCGCGCCCAGCTCGGGCTGCAGGTACGTCCGCCCCTCGGCGGCGAGTCTCACTGCCAGCAGCAGCTCGGCGTCGGCCGCGTCCTTGAGCACGTAGCCGACCGCGCCCGCGCGCAGCGCCTCGCGCGCGAACGCCGGCTCGTTGTGCATCGTCAGCACGACGATCTGGGTGTCCGGTGCGGCCGCGCGTATCCGCGGGATCGACGGCAGCGACGACTCGCCCGGCATGCTGAGATCGAGGATCAGCACCTGCGGGTGATACGCGGTCACGCGCCGCTCGGTCGTCGCCACGTCGCCGGCTTCCGCGACGACCCGGAACCCGGGCTCGGCCTCCAGCAGCAGCCGCAGGCCCGAGCGCACGAGCTGATGGTCGTCGGCGATCACGATCGTGATCTCGCGTGCGTCGCGGTCGCGCTCATGCGAACCAGGTTGTTCGGATGCCGACATGTACGCGTCTTTGTATCGCGACGACACCTGCAACACGTAATTGGCACCATCGTTTGCGCCCGTCGACCGTCAGATCGATTACGGTCACACTGTCGGAGTCACAAAACGGTTCAACAAGGAGACGCCATGCCGCCTGCCAAGAAGCCGGCCGCACGCAAGACCACCGCAGCACGCAAGCCGGCGACGCGCAAGCCGGCCGCACGTTCAACGAGCTCAGCCTCGTCGCGCAATGCATCGAAATCGGCGCCCAGCCGCCGCGAGATCGAGCGGGCGCACGCGCGCCTCGAGAAGTTGCTCGGCGACGCCGGGACCGCGCTGCAGACCGTGACCAAGGGCGCGAGCAAGTCCGCGCAGGGCACGTACAGGGACCTGGGCAAGACGCTCAAGTCCGTCGAGCGCGACGCCAAGAAGGCGAACCGCGACGCGCTCAAGGAGTTCGACAAGGCCGCGAAGTCGGCCACCGACACCGCCAGCTCGGCGGTCAGCAAGACCACCGGCCGCGCTCGTTCGACCACCAGTCGCGCCCGCTCCACCGCGAGCCGCGCCCGCTCCGCGACGAGCCGCGCCACGGGCGGTCGCGCGTCGTCGGCGCGCTCACGCAGCCGCAGCTCCGGCAGCAGCTCGTAACCGATCGGAACGGGACTGGCGCGCCGGGGACCGGGCGCGTCAGCCTCGCCACACGAACGTAGCCGTGGTCCGCGGCGGGAGCGAGTAGCGAAACGAGCGCCCGTCCGCGGTCACCGCGAACGCCACTCTGGAGGCCGAGCTGTTGTACGCGACCAGCGCGGTGCTCCCATCGGGATTGCGGAACGCGACGTCGTCGAGTCCCGGGGTGGCGCCGTAGACGCCGTCGGGAGTGCGGAAGTTCGTCACGAACGTATTCGACGCGATCCGCACCGCTCCCGGCGACACGAACTTACTCACCTGCCCCAGCTGGTAGTAGTTGAGGCCGTAGGTGACGACGTGCGTCTGCTCGTCGATGGTCACGATGCCGGTGCACGCCGGGCACCCGCGGTTGGGCTGCTGCACGGGGCCGCCCGCGGGATCGAGTGCGAGGTTCCACAGCCCGACGGTGCTGGCCCATGCCCGCAGAGACCCGATGATCGCCTCCGACGGCTCGAACGCCGCGAGCCCGGGCGAGCACTCCGACACGATCTCGTCGAGCTGAGGCGCCAGCAGGTGAAGCGCCTCGATGTACGCCGGCCCTCCGTAACAGTGCCAGGCCAGACCGGTCAGGTCCTCGCGCGCGGGACCGGTGGCCAACGACTGTGCGTAGTCGTAGAGCGCGCCGCGATCGAATCCGTAGATCTTCGGGTGTACACCGGCGGCGTCGAGCGCGGGCACGAGCTGACGCACGATGAACCTGGCCTCGTCGGTCGACGACAGATTGAGTCCGGGGAACGCCGTCGGTGCCTGCGGCTCGTTCTGCGGTGTGATCGCGTCGACGCGCACTCCGAGGTGCCGATAGGACGTCAGGAACCGCGCGAGATACAGCGCGAACGGCCTGAACGCGGACGGCAGCAGCCGCGCTCGGTTATGCAGGTTGTCGAGCGCGTGGTTGGTCTTCATCCACGCCGGCGGGCTCCACGTCTCGGCCAGGATCTGCAGTCGGCGGTTACGGGCGATCGCCTCGCGCAGCGCGGGAACGATGTACGGGAGGTCGTGGGCGATCGAGAAGTGAGCCAGCGTCGGGTCGGTCTGCCCGGCCGGGAGATCGTCATAGGTGTAGGGGGTGCCGGTGACAGTGAAGTCGGACGCGCCGATTGGGACCCGCAGGAAGTTCAGGCGGATCCCGTCGGCTCCGAACAGCGCGTCCATCAGACGCTCGCGGTCGGCGGGCGCGAGCTCGTCGTAGATCAGCCACGCCGAGGTGTCGGTCATCGCGCCGCCGACACCGTCGAAGCGCTGATAGTGGACGGTGTCGTCGACCTCGATCGTGTGTGCACTGTGGGGGTCGGTTGGGGTAAACCGCACGTCACGCAGGCGCGTCAGGCGCCAGTGCAGGTTGTCGTTGGTCGCAGTGACCTGGACCCTGGAAGCGTCAGCGCGCGCCGTGGCGCCGCTCGGAAACGCGCCGACGGTCGCGGCTGCCACCAGCGCGGCAGCTGCGGCGCACAGCCTCCGCCCGATCCGGCGCGACAGTGCTAGTGCCCCGAGTCGTAAATTGGATGCCATTCGAGCGTCCCCTGGCGGCGTCGCGCAGCGTCCTCGTCGCCTCGCGTAGCTCCGCTACGCCACGGCTCCTGCGTCCTTGCGCGCCATCCCCCAGTGGCCGCTCTCGGTGGCACCGAATTTCCAACTCGCGACACTAGGCCGCCTTGGAGAGGCCGACCAGTCCCTCGGTGAGCTCGCGCAGGCGTCTGCGCGCTTCCTCGTCGAACGCCTGCGGATCCGGCCGGGACGGGTGCAGCCCGTTGTAGAAGCGACCGGTGACGTCGTCCAGCGATGGGTCGGAGATCAGGTGCATCAGCGCCTGGACTCCCTCCTCGAGCGTCGAACTCGAGCTCCCCCGCGCGGCGAGCACGATCTTGGTCGGCATGAAGCTCGCTGGATGAATGCAGTTGGCGGTGACGCCGCTGTCGGCCAGCTGGTCGGCGACGTCGAACGTGAACATCACCTGGGCGAGCTTGCTCTGACAGTAGGCGCGCATTCCGCTGAAGTGGCGCTCTAGCATCACGTCGTCGAAATCGATCGGCATCTGACCCAGTGAGCTGACCGTGACCACGCGCGACGGCGCGGACTCGATCAGCAGCTGCTCGAGCATCCGCGTGAGCAGAAAGCCCGCGAGGTAGTTGACCTGGAAGCGCAGCTCGTAGCCATCGTCGCTGACCACGCGCTCGCCCTCGCCGGGCTCGAACGTACCGATCCCCGCGTTGTTGACGAGCGTGTCGAGCTCGCCATGGTCGGCGAGCACTCGCTCGGCCATCGCCCGGACTTCACCCAGCGACGCGAAGTCGGCGCGGTAGAACGACAGGCGGTCGTTGCCGGTGCGGTCCTCGATCTCCTTGATCGTCTGCTCGCCCCGACGTTCGGCGCGGCCGTGCAGCAGCAGCGTCGCGCCGGCAGCGGCGAGCTCGGTCGCGACCGCGCGCCCGAGCCCGTCGGTGGCACCGGTGATCAGGATCGTCTGTTCGGAGACCGGTCTCATCAGCCCTCCAGAACCGCTCCGGGTTCGAGCCTCGTCGGCTCTGACTCGTCGAGTTGCACCGCGCCGCGGACCACGACGCCCTTGCCGAACGTGACGTCGCCGTGCACGACCAGCCGCTGCGCCTCTCGTAGCGACGGCGCGCCGTCGGGGAAGCGCTGCTCGAAGTCGTCCAGCAGCTTGTAGTAGTCGGTGTCGAGCTCGACGTACGGAAGGTTGCCGTCGCGCTCGGGGATCGGCTCGACGACCATGTCGTCGGAAACCGCGTACACGTCCGAACGCAGCACCAGCAGGTCGTCGGTCGTCTTCACCGGGACGAACCGGCGGCGCGGGACGCACAGCAGCCGCGCACCGGGGAAGCTGCCGATCGCGGCGCCCATCGCGCTCTCGAGCTGGAGCACGGGCGGCGAGCTCTTGTCTCGGGGGTCGACGGTCTTACGGTTGATGATCAGGGGCAGTTCGAGGATGCCGCCGGAGCGGTCCAGCGCGTCGGACAGGGCTCGCAGGTCGATCCACAGGTTGTTCGTGTTGTAGAACCGCCAGCGCCGGTAATCGCGGAAGGACTCCTGGTCCTCGTCGGGCGTCTGAGCGGTCTCGCGCAGCACCAGCTGGCCGTCGGCGCGCCGACGGGCGATATGCCCGCCCTTGCGGTCGGCCTCGGTCCCCTCGACCACCTCCATCAGGAACGGGATCTCCTCGGCCGCGATGTAGGTCGCGATCCGCGGGTCCACGGTCGCCCCGAGGTTGTCCGAGTTGGAGATCATCGCGTAGCGGAAGCCCTGCTCGAGCAGCTGACCGAGCAACCCGGAGCCGCGCAGCGCGCCGTAGATGTCGCCGTGGCCGGGAGGGTTCCACTCCAGCGACGGCTGCTCCTCCCAGCTGATCGGGTCGAGCGTCTGCGCATCGAGCTTCGGGACCATGCTCTGCATGAAGTCGGCGGGGACACTGTCGGCCGCGATCTCGGGGTGGCGCTCGAGCGCCGCCAGCGTCTCATCTCGGGTGGCCTCGCTGTCCATCAGAACCAATGGCAGGCGCACGCCGTGCTTGCGACGCAGCTGCAGCGTCTGCCCGATGATGATGTCCAGGAACGATCGCCCGTCGCGGGCCTCCACCAGCGACTTCGGGCTGCGCAGGCCCATCGTCGTGGCCAGGCCGCCGTTGAGCTTGATCACGACCAGGCCGTCGAGCGCGCCGGACTCGTCGGCGTCCGGGAGCTCATCCAGCGTCGGGACTCCGGACGCCGGCTCCAACTCAGCGGTGGGCAGCATCCCGGACTCGCCGCCGGCGAGCCGCCGGTAGGCGCTGGCGAACGCGCGCGTCGCCTCGTCGGAGTGACCGGCGTCGCGCATCTTCCGCTCGGCCGCCTTGAGGCCGTTTGCGTCCATGGTCGGCATTCTGCCTGACTCGCGGCGCGGTGACCTGGCAGCATTGCGCGAGCCATGCAGAAGCGGACGATCCCGAGGCTCAACCGTGATGTCGGCGTCGTCGGGTTGGGGACCTGGCAGCTGGGTGCCGACTGGGGCGACGTCAGCGCGGACGCCGCCAACGCCGTGCTCGAGACCGCCTACGAACAGGGCGTGACGTTCTTCGATACCGCCGATGTCTACGGCGACGGGCGCAGCGAGCGGTTCTGTGCGGACCTGCGCCGGCATCACCCCGACGTGTTCGTGGCCACCAAGATGGGCCGGCGCGTCGAGCAGCTGACCGGGAACTACACGCGCGAGAACTTCCTGGCCTGGAACGATCGCTCGCGCGAGAACCTCGACGAGCAGCGGCTGGGTCTGGTCCAGCTTCACTGCCCGCCCGACGGCGTGTACGAGTCAGACGCCGTGTTCGACTGGCTCGACCAGATGGTCGCCGACGGACGGATCGCGGCCTACGGCGTGTCGGTCGAGACGGTGGCACAGGCACTGTCGGCGATCGGCCGGCCGCATGTGGCCAGCGTCCAGATCATCCTCAACTGCTTTCGGCTCAAGCCGCTCGAGCAGGTCCTGCCGGCGGCGGCCGCGGCCGGCATCGGGATCATCGCCCGGGTTCCGCTGGCCTCGGGGCTGCTCTCCGGCCGCTATGACGAGAACACCAGATTCGCGGCCGATGACCACCGCAATTTCAATCGTCGCGGCGACGCGTTCGACGTCGGCGAGACGTTCGCCGGAGTCCCGTATGAGGTCGGGCTCGAGGCCGCCCGCCGGCTCGGCGCGCTGGTCGACGAGGGCTCGACGCTGGCCCAGTTCGCGCTGCGGTGGGTGATCGACCAGCCCGGCGTCAGCACGGTGATTCCGGGCGCCCGCAACCCCGACCAGGTGATCCAGAACACATCCGCGGCCTCTGCGCCACCGCTGCGACCCGAGCAGCTCGATGGCGTCCGAGCCGTGTACGACGAGCTGATCCGCGAGCACGTACACGACCGCTGGTAGCGAGCTAGCCCTTCGGGCATCCTCCGAGCGCGCGCAGCTTGGTGCGGTAGATGCGCGCGTCGGCGTGCACGAAGTCGCCGTGCGTCTGCGTGCGCAACGCCGCCACTCGCTCGCGGTGATACGGGCTCGACAGGCTCTCGGCGTGGCCGATCACGTTCGCAATCTCGATGTGAAAGCGACAGCGCAGCCATCGCACCAGCCGTAGGCTCGCGTTCAGCTGGCGACGGTCGCCGAGCACCTGCGCGTCGCTGTAGCCGACGTGCTCGATCCCGATCGCGGTCCAGTTGAGACCGACGGTGTGGCGGCACATGATGTTGATCGAGACCAGCTGGTGGATCGTCCCGTCGCTGTCGATCACGTAATGGGCGCAGTCGGCGGGAAGCTCGTGCAGCTCGGGGTCGGGCACATCGGCCGCGAACGCGTTGTAGGTCGACGAGAAGCTGGGCGAGTCGGTGTAGTGCAGCACGATCACGTGCGGATCGATCAGCTTGTAGGAGCGAATGCCGTAGTGGCGCTCCGCGTACGCGCGCATCTGCGCCTTGCGCTGGGCGCCGAACGGGATCGGGTCCCACACGATCCGCGGCTTGACCACCGGTGGCGGGGCCTTGGCCCGGTGAGCGGCGGGCGCCGGGCCCGCGGCGAACGCGACCGCGACCGCCGCCCCGGCGATCACCGCGCTCGCGCGTGCCGCCCTCATCGCTGACCGTAGTAGGCCTGAGGCCCGTGCTTGCGGTCGTGGTGCTTGTCGCGCAGCACGTCTGCCAGCGACGCGACCCCCGGCTCGAGCAGTGTCGTCAGCAGCGCGACCCGCGCCACCTCCTCGAGCGACACCGCGGTGTTGACCGCCTCGCGCGCATCGGGTCCCCAGCAGAACGGAGCATGCCCCCGGACCAGCGCCGCCGGCATCTCCGACGCGCCCAGCTCCGAGACCGCCTCGACCAGTGCCTCGCCGGTCGCGCCCTCGTAGTCGGAGTCGATCTCCTCGCGCGACAGCGGTCGCGTCAGCGGAATCGGGTGAGCGCACAGGTCGGCATGGGTCGTGCCCAGCAGCGGGATCTCACGCTGAGCCTGGGCCCACGCCGTCGCCCAGGTCGAGTGGGTGTGGGCGATCCCGCCGATCGCATCGAGCGCCCGGTACAGGACCAGGTGTGTGGGGGTGTCGGTCGACGGCCGTCGGTCGCCCTCGACCACGTTGCCGGCGAGGTCGACGACGACCATGTCATCGACCGTCAGGTCGTCGTACGCCACACCGCTGGGCTTGATCACGATCAGCCCCCGGTCGCGGTCGATGCCGCTCACGTTCCCCGACGTCAGCTTGACCAGCCCGTGCTCGGGCAGCGCGCGGTTGGCGGCGAGCACGTCCTCGCGCAGACCGTCGAGACCCACTCAGATCTCCTGGTAGTCGAGGTCCAGCAGCTCGGCGAACCGCCGCCAGCGGGCGACGTGGTCGCCGAGGTTGACCACGAAGTGGTGAGGAGCGCCGAGCGTGAGCCAGTCGTCCATGAACGCCTGCATCCCGCGCTGGGGTCGGAAATGGAAGTAGGGCATCTCCACGTTGGGCAGCTCCGGAGTGTCTAGCACCTCCCCCCTGCCCACGACGAGCCGCCAGTACTCGCCTTCCAGCGCGACCAGCGCAGCCGACGTGGCGACGCCCGGCTCGGCCGAGAACACCAGCGTCGGGGGGTTGTCCAGGCGGCCGATGCCGAGCTCGCGATCGATCAGGCGGACCGGGCGATCCGCGCGGGCCACGGCTGGATTGCCCTCGCCCATGTGGCTGATCAGCACCGAGTCGAGCTCCCAGTCCATCGCGTACATCTCACTGAAGTGCGCGTCGCCGACCAGCGCCTGCGCGGCGCACATCAACGTCACGGTGTTCGTGTCGCCCTCGGCGGCATAGCCATATCCGTCGGCCATCAGGTTCGACGCCCCCAGCAGTGGCAGCTGCCGGAAGCGCCCGTCGCCGCCGATCGAATCGAAGTGGAATGAGAACCCGCCGTAACCGCGCTCCTCGAGCATCGCGCGGATCGCCAGCTCGATCCGGGCGGCGTAGTCGTGTCGCTCGCGCGGCAGGTTGGCGGCGACGTCGAAGCGCTCCGCGTGAGCCGCGATCAGCGCGTCGGCGTCGGAGTCGGACACGTCGGCGATCCGAGCCACCAGGCCGCCCAGGTCCTCGCTGACGACCATCGGCCCGAGCCGGCGCATCAGCGCCGGCGGGTCGTACAGGATGTCGCCCATCCCGTTCATCGGATAGCCGAGCAACGCGATTCGCGTGCGCCGCAACACGGTCACCGCCCGGGCCGCGCCCGCCCAGTCGCCGAACGCGGACGCGAACTCCTCAGACCGCCAGTCTCCGGTGATGACCGAGAACGGCTTGCCGGTGCGGACCAGCGCGTTGGCCTGATCCTGTGCGCCGTGGATGCCCTGGTTGTAGGTCAGATCGGCCATGTCCCAGGCCGCGGTGACCTGTCGCTCGGGCTGGATGTTGGCCAGCATCAGCGGAACTGGTGCGTCCATCAGCGCGCGAACGGTCCGCATCGCCGGGCCATAGGTGAGCATCACGATCGCGATCCCGTCGACACCGTGGCCCAGCAGCTCGGAGACGACTGCCTCGACGTCGTCGCGGTCGCGCGCGGGCCGCGTGAACACGAGGTCGGCCACACCGCTCAGCTGCTCGGCCACCGCGCGCGCGTACTCGCCCTGGCGCTCGGTGATGCCCGGGAGCATCTCGTCGTAGAGCTCCTGCATGATGCCGAGCAGGCCGATCTTCGGAAGGCTCATTCGCCTCTTTCGATAGCGCGGATCCGCTTGAGCTCGTGCATCAGCTCCACCTCAGAGCGACCCAGCAGGTCGTACAGGCTGCGGTAGATCCCGTACACGCGGTCGTAGGTGCGCTTGGCGTCCTGGTCGGGCTCATACGTGCGACCGGCCTCGGGTCGGGTGGCGTCGATCGCCGCCTCGATGTCGGGAAACGCCCCGGCCGCGACGGCACCGAACAGCGCAGCTCCGCGCGCTGGAATCTCGCCCGAAGACGGGACCTGCACCCGGCGGCCGCTGGTGTCGGCGAGCAGCTGCATCATCAGCGGGCTGCGCTCCGCGATCCCGCCACAGGCCACGATCTCGGTGAGCTCGACACCGTGCTCCTCGAAGTTCTCCATGATCCGGCGGCTTCCGAACGCGATCGACTCGAGCAGCGCCCGGTAGATCTCCTCGCGCGTACTCTGCAGCGTCAGCCCGACGATCGCGCCGGTGAGGTCGGCGTCGGCCAGAATCGTGCGGTTGCCGTTGAACCAGTCAAGCGCGACGAGTCCGGTCTCGCCGGGGGCGATCTCGCTCGCCGCGCGCTCGAGCTCGGAGTAGCTGCCGTCCTCGATCGCGACGTTCTCCACGAACCACGCCAGCATGTCGCCGACCGCCGCCTGACCGGCCTCATAGCCATACAGGCCGGGCAGGATCCCGTCCTTGACCACGCCCGTGATCCCGGGCAGTCGGGTCTCATCGGAGTGGACCACCAGGTCGCAGATCGAAGTTCCGATCACGATCACGAATGCGCCGGGCTGTTGTACGCCGGCGCCCGCCACCGACACCATCGCGTCGATGTTGCCGACCGCCACGGCTACCGACTCGGGCAGCCCCAGCCGCTTCGCCACCTCGGGGCGAAGCGTCCCGGCCCTGGTCCCGAGCGGCACGAACTCGGTCCCGAGCTTCTCGGCGGGATCGGAGAACCCCGGGTAGGCGGCCTCGAAGTACTCGGTCGGCGGCAGCCCTTCCTCGGGGGACCACATCGCCTTGTAGCCCGCGGTCGCGCTCTGGCGCACCTGGGTCCCGGTCATCCACCACACGATCCAGTCCGTCGCCTCGATGAACTCCTGGGCGGCGTCGTAGATCTCGCGATCCTCGAGCCACAGCTCGATCAGCTTCGGGAAATACCACTCGGAGGAGATCCGACCGCCGTAGCGCGACAGGAACTCGTCCCCGCGCTCGAGCGCCACCTCGTTCAGGCGATCGGCGACAGGTTGGGCAGCGTGGTGCTTCCACAGCTTCGCCCACGCGTGGCGCCGCTCACGCCAAACGTCGAGCTTGCACAGCGGCTCGCCGTCGGCGGTGACCGGCAGCACCGTGCACGAGGTGAAGTCGACCCCGATCCCGACCACCTCGTCGCCCGACACGCCAGCCTCCGCCAGCACCGCGGGAATTCCCTGCTCGATCACCCGCACCCAGTCGTCGGGGTCCTGCAGCGCCCAGTCGGGCGGCAGGCGCTCGCCGGTCGACGGCAGCGTGCGGTCGATCACCTCGCTCGGGTAGCGGACCACCGAGGCGGCGAGTTCCTTGCCGTGCTCGAGATCGAGCAGCAGCGCTCGGCCGGACTCCGTACCGAAGTCGACCCCGATCGAGTACCGCGTCTCGTTCACCGCGCGGCCGCTGGCATCATGCCGCGTTGTCGCGTGCCGCCTGGGCGGCCGCCGCCTCCTCGGTTCTTGCCGCCTGCCGCGCCCGCCGGTACTCCTCGACGACGATCTCGTTCAGCTCCTCGCACGCTCGTCTCCGCTCGTCGGCTTGTCGAGCGAGATCACACCGTCCTGAATCAGGCTGACACGGTCGCAGGCCTGGAACACGTGGACGTAGTTGTGCAGGATCATGATGATCGAGACGCGGCCCTCTTCCTTCAGCCGCGCGATCAGGTCCAGGATCAGCGCGCCCTCCTTGGCGCCCATCGCCGCCAGCGGCTCGTCGAGCAGGATCACGTCGGCGTCGCCGGAGATCGTCCGCGCGACCGCGATCGCCTGGCGCTGGCCGCCCGACAGGCGAGCCACCGGCACGTCGAGGCGGGGGATGTTGATCCCGTTTCCTCGAGCGCCTCGCGCGCCTAGCTTACGCATCTGACGGTTGGACGAGAAACGGGATCGGCTTGTGCACCTTCTCGCGACGCAGGAACAGGTTGTGGTAGACCGACAGCTCGTCGATCAGCGCCAGGTCCTGGTAGACGGTGTCGATGCCCGTGCCTGCGGGCGTCATCGACGCTCTTGGGCGCATACGGCTCGCCCTTCAGCCACATCGCGCCGCGGTCCGGCGCTTGTGGAAGCCGGACAGGATCTTGATCAGCGTCGACTTGCCGGCGCCGTTGTCGCCGAGCAGACCCAGCACCTCGCCCTTGCGTAGGTGCAGGTTGATGTCGCGAAGCGCCGTGGTCGGCCCGAACCGCTTGGCGACGTGCTCGACCCGCAGCACGTCGTCGTCGGCCGAGGTCGGCTCGACGATCTTCTCGTAGGGAGCAACGGCGTCAGCCACGGCCCGACCCCGTCCGCACCCGCGACGACGTACGTGTTGAAGGCCATCGCGATCAGGATCGCCAGGCCCAGGTAGACAGGTAGAAGTAGTTGGCGCTGACGCCCTTGATATTCAGGCCGTCCTGGAGGATCCCGAGGAACAGCGCACCGATCAATGCACCGATCGACGGTGCCCGAGCCGCCCTGCAGCAGCGTGCCGCCGATCACGGCGGCCGAGATCGCCTGGAAGAGGATCACGTTGGATCCCGACGGGATCCGGGGTGGTCGTCGCGGACCGCACCGCCTCGAGGACCCCGACGAAGCCGGCCAGGACGCGCGCACATCACGAAGTTGCGGGTCAGCACCAGCTTGGTTCGCACGCCCGCCTCGGCGGCACCGTAGCCGGTTGCCGCCGACCGCGACCGTGTAGATCCCCCAACGCGTGAACGACAGCACGAACTGGAGGACGATCACGATCGCGATCGCCCAGATCAGCTCCGAGTAGGTCCCGCCACCGAAGATCTGTGCGAACGTGCCTACCTTCACCACGGCCGTACCCGGCGTCGTCGACCGGCGTGGCATGCGAGATGATCAGCGTCAGGCCCTCGAGCGTGAATAACGTGCCCAGCGTGGCCACGAACGACGAGATCCCGACGACGGAGACGGCGAGTCCGTTGAACATCCCGATCAGCCATCGCCACCAGCAGCGCAACGATCATCGCCAGGACGAGCGGTAGGCCGACATCGTGGTTGCAGCTTGTAGAAGACGAACGGGGTGAACAGGTACACCGCGCCGATCGAGAGATCGATCTCGCCGTTGATCATCACGAACACCTCGCCAGCCGCGAGGATCGCGAACGGGGCGAAGTATGGCAATAGCGACTTGAGGCTGGATCGCGGTCAGGAACCGGTTGGTGCTGGTCGCGAAGTAGATCGAACGCGATCAGCCGTGACCACGATGATGCTGCCCTCGCGCAGGGTCAGGAACCGCTGCGCGAGGCTCAGCGCGCCGCCGCGGCGGGCCGCAGCCCTTCGCTGGGCCCTGCGGTGGCGCTCGCCGGAGGTGCGCTGTCGGATGCGACAGCCATTGCTATCTCTTCGCCCCGATCTACGACTTCTGGACCCCGGCGCGCGGTGCCCGTGCCTTCGTATCGGCTCTTGGTGCTGTTGTAGGGCACGACGGTCGTCTTGTCCAGGAACTTCAGACCGGTGTTCGACGTCTGGCGAGGCCCGTCAGCCTCTGCGACACCTTGTACAGGTACAGCTCGCAGGACCGGCAAGAACCCCTGCAGGTAGGGCTGCTGGTCGATCGTGAACTGCAGCGCGCCCGAGGCGAGCGTCTGCTCGGTGACCGGGGTGAGGTCGTAGCCGCCGCCCTTGACGCCCTTGGCGGCAGGCTGTGCTTCTGGATCACCTGCGCCGACGTACTGCGTGCTGCCGCCGTCGACCGCGAACAAGCCCTTGGTGTTGGGGTGCGCCGGCGACGTAGGAGTCGATCGTCGAGAGCTCCTGCGGGAGCCCGGCTCCGGTCGCGACCGTGTGCGTCGTGATCGACGGATGGCTCTTGAGCGTGTCCTTGGCGCCGTCGATCCGAGGCTGGATGTTGAGCGCGCCCGGCGTGGCGATGAACAGCGCGACGTCGCCGGAGGGCACGAGCTGGCGATGTGCTCGCCCATCTCCTGTCCGGACAGGAACAGGTCCTGTCCGATGTACGCCAGGCCGGTCGTTGTCCGGCGCGTCGGCGTTGTAGGAGACGACCGGGATCCCGGCGGTGAGCGCCTTGGTGCGTCGGACCGTTGAACGCATGTCGGATCGATCAGCGCGACCGCGATGCCGTCGACGCCGGCGCTGACCGCGCTGTTGAACGCGTTGACCATCTCGCCGACGTTGCTGAATTCGCGAGCCCGTCCACTGGTACGAGCACCCGAGCAGCTTGCACGCATCCGCGGCGCCGTTCTGGGTTGGGGTGAAGAACGGGTTGGTCGTCACGTGGTTGACGAACGTGAACTTGTAGGTCTTGCTCGAGCCGAAGATGCTCGACGCCGCGCTGCCTCCGCCGCTGGCCGACGGGCTGCGTGCTCGAGCTGCTCTTGCTGCCGCCGCAGGCCTCCAGGGCCAGCGCGGCGATTCCGGCAACTCCACCCGTGAGCGCGGTCCGGCGCGTCACCTGGCGCCACTTCTTCAGCGGAGTCTCTTCCTGTTTGCGCTCGTCCCATTCCAAGCGCTCTACAGCGTCATAGATGCTGTCCTCGTCTGCCATCTGCGCACCTCCTCCTCTGGTCGTTGGACCCGGCGCTCCCACACGTGAACGCAATCAAAGTCCCGCGTCGCTGTCTACGCAACTTAACCGCGTGCCAAACATTGCACCCTGAACCCACAATTGTCATGCAAGGACGCGCGTAACCCTAAGGGCATGCGTGCGCGTGCGTGCAAATCGTGCTTCTCCTCTCCTCGCCAAATAGCGAACGACGCGGGCATGTTAGCGATCACACACTCTCGATGTCAACCACTCTGAACGGTCGATGTGCTGGACCTTACGACCAGTTCCGGACGCGAATCCGGGCCCGGCTGCGAGCGGCCGTCCGGCCGCCATCGTCCGGAGCAGCAACCGCACGCCGCGAGTCCCCATCTCGTCGAAGTCCTGGCGGATCGTGGTCAGCGGCGGCGAGAAGTAGGCGGCCTCCGGGATGTCGTCGAATCCCACCATGCTGACCTCGCCCGGAATGTCACGTCCCGCTTCGTTCATCGCTCGGAGCACCCCGAGTGCCATCTGGTCGTTGGCGGCGAAGATCGCGGTCACCTCGGGGTCGGCGGCCAGCTTGCGGCCGAGGTCATAACCCGACTGCGCGCTCCAGTCGCCGTACAGCGGCTCAGGCACATCGGCGCCGGCGGCCTCGAGCGTCGCCTGCCAGCCGTCGAGCCGGTGCATCGCCTCCAACCATCCCTTGGGGCCGGCCACGTGCCACACGGTACGGTGGCCAAGCTCGAGCAGGTGCTCAGTGGCGGTCGCGGCCCCGACCACGTGGTCGACGGCGACCACCGGGACCTCACCGGCGGGGCCGGCCTCGACCGCCACCAGCGGGATCTCCGCGGGGGCGCCGACCAGCGCCTCGGCGGCGTCCTCCTGGGGCGCGATCGCCAGGATCCCGTCGACGCCGTGCAGCCGCAACCGCTCGACCGCCTCGCTGACCGAGCTGTGGTCGAGCGCGTTGAGGCTAGCCACGATGATGAAGTATCCGGCCTCGTGGGCGGCGCGCTCGATCCCGCACAGCGTCGCTGCTGGGCCGTAGAGAGTCGTGTCGAACGTGACCACGCCGAGCGTGTTCGAGCGGCCGGTGACCAGCGCGCGGGCCACCGAGTTGGGCCGGTAGTCCAGCTCGCGCATCGCGTCCAGGACCTTCTGGCGCGTCTCGGGCCGGACGTGGCGACTGCCGTTGATCACTCGCGAGACCGTCTGGTGCGATACGCCCGCCAGCCGGCCGACGTCGGACATCACCGCGGCGCGTCGACGGACTACCGGTTTGTCGTCCTCGTCAACTGCAGCCACTTGACCGAGCCCTCTCTCCCCTGTCGCCGAGCGGCGGGTATGTTAGCGCTAACTCGGGCATTCATGAGCCGGTCACGGCGCGCGTCGCAGCGCATAAGATCACGGCTCCCCGGCCGCCAACCTCGAAGGAGAGCGATGAAGACGAGCCTCGGCATCTGGGCCTTCGGTCCGATGATCACGCGATTTGTGCCGGGTGGCTATCAGCCCGAGCACAGCTACGACCCCGAGCCGGTCGCCGACAAGGTCCACCGCGCGGTCGAGGGTCTCGGCGATCTGATGGATGGCTATGAGTTCCACTATCCGCAGGAGCTGTCCGAGGAGAACCTGTCCGAGGTTCGGTCGGCGCTGGCCGGCCACGACATCTACTGCATCGCCGGCGGGCTGCACCTCGACCCGCGGTTCGGCCGCGGCGGGCTGGTCAATCCCGATCCGGCGTTGCGCGCCGAAGCCCAGCGGATCGTCCGCGACGCCGCCGGGTTCGCAGGATCGCTCGGGGCGCACCTGATCATCTGGCCGGGCGGCGAGGGCTACAACTACCCGTTCCAGACCCCCTACGTCGACTCGTGGGGCTGGCTGATCGAGGGCATGGGCGCGGCCGCCGAGGTGTGCGCCCAACACGGCGTCAAGCTGCTGCTCGAGCATAAGAACTCAGAGCCGGCGATGAAGATCCTGATGCGCAACATCGGCATGTGCCTGCACGTCGTCCACAAGCTCGGAGCCGAGGGGATCGACAACGTCCAGATCAACATGGACTGGCAGCATCTGCTGATGAACGGCGAGCACCTGCCCGAGTACGCGGCGCTGCTCGCGGCCGAGGGTCTGCTCGGCCACCAGCACGCCAACTCCGGCTGGGGCACGTTCGACGACGACAACATGGTCGGCGCGACGGCGTTCATGGAGACGCTCGAGCTCGCGCTCGAGCTGCGCCGCGCCGGATACGGCTCGCAGGGGGAGCGGCTCGGGTTCGATCTGTACCCGTACACCGAAGATCAGGTCGGGGCGGTCAGGCGCTCGGTGCTGCAGTGGCGGTTCATCGACTCCGTGGCGGCGAAGATCGACGACGCCGCGCTGCGGGAGGCCCAGCAGGCCAAGGACGCCGTGCGGGCCTACGAGCTGGTGTACGCGGCGCTGGGCGCATGAGCTTCGCCGGATGACCACGCTGGTCGGGATCGACGTTGGGACGACCGGGGTCAAGGCCCTGGCGATCGACCCCGACGGCGCGATCCTGGCGCGCTCCGAGGTCGGCTACCCGCTGTCGACCCCACACCCCGGCTGGTCTGAGCAGAACCCCGAAGACTGGTGGCGAGCCACCAAGCAGGCGCTCGACGAGCTGCGCCGCGCCGCCGGGCGCTTTGACGGCATCGGGCTATCGGGCCAGATGCACGGCCTGGTCGCGCTCGACGCCGGCGACCGCGTGCTGCGCCCGGCGATCCTGTGGAACGACCAGCGAACCGGCGCCGAATGCGACGAGATCGAGCGCACGATCGGGCTGGAGCGGCTGCTGTCGCTGACCGGCAACCGGGCGCTGCCGGGGTTCACCGCGCCCAAGCTGCTGTGGCTCCGCCGGCATGAGCCCGACGTGTACGCGCGGATCGCCCGGATCGCGCTCCCAAAGGACTACGTGCGTCTGCGGCTGTGCGGGGAGCACGCGACCGACGTGGCCGACGCGTCGGGGACATTGCTGCTCGACGTCGCGCGGCGGCGGTGGAGCGAGGAGGTCCTGGGCGCGCTCGAGCTCGACCCCGGATGGCTTCCACGAGTGCTCGAGAGCCCTTCCGTCTCGGGGGAATCTCCCGCCGGCGTCCCGGTTGCCGCCGGCGCCGGCGATCAGGCGGCGGGCGCGCTCGGCGTCGGGGTCGATCGGCCCGGGCCGCTGTCGGTCGCGCTGGGGACCTCGGGCGTCGTGTTCGCCGCACTCGACGCGTTCGCCGCTGACGGCGCCGGTCGCGTGCACGCGTTCTGCCACGCGGTGCCCGGCGCCTGGCACGCGATGGGCGTGATGCTGTCGGCCGCCGGGTCGCTGCAATGGCTGCGCGACACGATCGCTGCGGGCGAGTCCTTCGACGCCCTGACCGCCTCCGCCGAGGCGTGGGATGCGGGCACCGAAGGGCTGACGTTCCTCCCATACCTGGCCGGGGAGCGCACGCCCCACGCCGATCCGGACGCGCGGGCGTCGTTCACCGGCCTGACCGTCCGGCACGATCGCGGCGCGCTGGTGCGCGCGGTGCTCGAGGGGGTTGCGTACGGGCTGCGCGACTCGCTCGACCTGATCGTCGAGCTCGGTGGCAAGCCCGCCCTGGGCCGTGTCTCCGGAGGTGGCGCGCGCAGCGATCTGTGGCTGGCGATCGTCGCGTCGGTGCTGGAGCTGCCGCTCGAGCGGGTTGCGGTCGACGAGGGGGCCGCGTTCGGCGCCGCGATCCTCGGCGGCGTCGCCGCGGGAGTGTGGCCCGACGTGCCCGCGGGCGTCGCGGCGACGGTTTCGGTCCGGGGGACGGTCGAGCCGGTGGATGGGTGGGTCGAGGTCTATCGCGAGGGGCGCGAGCGCTTCCGGGCCCTGTACCCGGCGATCCGAGCGGTGGATTAGCGGTCCCTCGCGCCCGGAGGTCGGGCCCCGCCCCGCCCTTTCCGGGTTCGAGTCCGGATTTCGTTGCCCCGGGGCGCGTTCGGTTCGCCGCGGGCTACAAAAACCGCGTATGGCGCGGACAACGTAGCCCGCGACGGGAGCGGGTCGTCATGGGCTACGAAATCCGCGCCGAGCCGCCAGACGGGAAGTGCCCCCGGCCCGCCCGGCCCGTGGCGGGACCCACCCCCACAGCTCAGCGCAGCTCGCCGAGCGCCCCGGACACCGCGCCGAGCAGCTCCCCGGACGCGAGCAACCCCTCGGCGGCCGCCAGATCGGGCGCCATGAACCGATCGGGCCCGGGCCCGGCCACCCGCGAGCGGACAGCGGCGAGCGCGGCGGCGGTCCCCGGACCGGGACGCAGCGGCGCGCGCAGATCGAGCCCCCGCGCGGCGCACACGAGCTCGACCGCCAGCACCCGACGTAAGCCGTCGACGGCCACCCGCAGCTTGCGCGCGGCGCCCCAGCCCATCGACACGTGGTCCTCCTGCATCGCGCTTGTGGGCAGCGTGTCGACGCTCGCCGGCACAGCCTGGCGGCGGTTCTCGGCGACGATCGCGGCCTGGGCGTAGTGAGCCAGCATCATGCCGGAGTCGATCCCGGCATCGGCGGCCAGGAACGGCGCCAGCCCGTGCGAGCGGCTCGCGTCGAGCAGCCGGTCGGTGCGGCGCTCGGCGATCGCGCCGACGTCGGCGGCCGCGATCGCCAGGAAGTCGCACGCGTAGGCGACCGGTGCCCCGTGGAAGTTGCCGCATGACTCGACGCGGCCGTCGGGCAGCACCATCGGGTTGTCGATCGCCGAGCGCAGCTCCGCGTCGGCCACCCGCTCGCAGTGGTCGAGCGTGTCGCGCGCGGCGCCGGTCACCTGCGGCGCGCAACGCAGCGAGTACGCGTCCTGGACGCGCGGGTCGCCCTCACGGTGGCTGGCCACGATCTCCGAATCGGCCAGCAGCGCGCGCAGGTTCGCGGCGCTCGCGGCCTGCCCGGGCTGGGGCCGGAGCGCGACCAGGTCCTCGGCGAACGCGCGGTCAGTCCCCAGCAGCGCCTCGACCGACATCGCGGCGGTGATGTCCGCGACCCGCAGCAGCCCCCGCAGGTCCTCGATCGCCAACACCAGCATCCCGAGCATCCCGTCGGTCCCGTTGATCAGGGCCAGCCCCTCCTTGGGGCCGAGCTCGATCGGCGAAAGGCCCGCGGCTGCGAGCGCGTCGGCCGCGGGCACCGCGTCGCCGCTAGGACCAGACACCGACCCTTCGCCGAGGAGTGCCAGCGCGCAATGCGCCAGCGGCGCGAGATCGCCGCTGGCCCCAAGCGACCCGTGCTCCGGCACCACCGGCGTCAGCCCGGCATTGAGCAGCGAGACGATCGCCTCGGCCACGTTGGGGCGCGTTCCCGAACAGCCCATCGCCAGCGACCGCGCGCGCAACACCATCATCGCCCGCACCACCTCGCGCTCGATCGGCGGGCCCATTCCGGCAGCGTGCGAGCGCACCAGCGCGCGCTGGAGCTGTTCGCGACCATCGGCGGGGATCCGCACCATCGCCAGCGAGCCGAACCCCGTCGAGATCCCGTAGTGCGGCTGTTCGGATTCGGCCAGGGCCGCGACCACGGCCGCGCTGCGCTCCATCGCCGCGCGCGCTCGCGCGCCGACGCTGACCGGAGCGTCACCGCGGGCGACGGCCACCACGTCCGCGGGCGACAGCCCGTCGGGTGTCAGCTCGACGCCGTTCACCGCCTAGTGTCGGCTCGGCAGCGGCCGCAGGTCCGGCTCGGTCCACTCGGCGCGGGCGTGGTCGCTGTCGATCAGCTCGCGGCTGTAGTGGCGCTCGAGCAGCTGGCGATCGAGCAGTCCGGAGTTGCGCGCGATGAACTCGTCGAACGAACTGGCGTCGCTGTTGCGGCGGTGGACATCGACCAGTCGCACCCACGACCTGGTGATCGTCTCGTGGTAACGGCCGGGCATCCCGTGCTCGCGCGCGAGATGCCGGACGGCGGTGCTCATCGCCTCCGCGGCCCGCTCGAGCCGGTAGCGGCCGAGGTAGCTCCAGGCCAGCTCGAGGTGCTCCCGGTGGCCAAAGCGCCCATGCGCCCCGACGATCTGCTCGAGGGCTTCCAAGTCGTACCCCGACATCTAGGAGAGCAGCCTAGCGCCGGGACCCGGCCTGACCTCGAGCGCCCCGGCGGGCGCCGCCGCGTCGGGCGGGAGCAGACCGAGCACGTTGCCGCCGAACCCGCCGCCGACGATCCGCGCGCCGAGCGCGCCGGCGTCGTGCAGCCGCGCGTACGCGCCCTCGACCGCCGGCGTCGAGATCTGAAAGTCGTCGCGCAGGCTGGCGTGGGACGCATCCAGCAGCCGTCCCAGCTCCTCCATGTCGCGGCGTTCGAGCGCGTCGACGGCGGCGTCGACCCGTACGTTCTCGGTGATCACGTGGCGCGCACGCCGATTCAGGGGCTCGGGCAGCCCCTCGGCCGCTTCGAGCGTGGCCTCGCGCAGGCTCGACACGCCGAGCGCCGCGGCCGCCGCCGCGCACTCCTCGCGACGCTCGTTGTAGCCCGACCCGGCGTGGGTGTGACGGTCGCCCGAGTCGAGCGTGACCAGCGAGTAGCCGGCGAGCTCGAGCACCACCGTCTGCACGTCGAGCGAGCGGAAGTCGATCCGCAGCGCGCGGTCGGCCTCGCCCAGCAGCGACGAAAGCTGGTCGAGCAGTCCGGTCTGCGCGCCCACCCATTCGTTCTCCACGCGCGAGCAGATCTTGGCCAGCTCGACGCGGTCGGGCTCGGGCTCGCCGCTGAGCGCGACCATCGCCAGCGTCAGCGCGACCTCGAGCGCAGCCGACGACGACAGCCCCGCCCCGCGCGGAACACCGCCGGTGATCCGCAGTCGCGCTCCGCTCACCGGGACCCCCGCCCGCTGGAGCTCGGCCGCGGCACCGCGCACGAACGCCCGCCAGCCGCGGGCCCGCGGCGGGTCGTCGAGCTCGAAGCTGTCGTGACCGCGCAGATCGACCGCGGTCGTCTCGATGCGCGGCACCTCGAGCGCCTGGCCCTGCACCGTCACGCCCTCGCTGATCGCAAACGGCAGCGCCAGCCCGAGGTTGTAATCGGTGTGCTCCCCGATCAGGTTGACCCGCCCGGGAGCGAATACGGTGACGCGATCAGGCAACGTTGATTAGTGTCCCTTGCATGGCCGTCAGGTGGGGAATCATGTCGACCGCGCGCATCAACAGTAAGTTCCTCGCCGGTGCGCGCGAGTCCTCCGAGCTCGAAGTCGTGGCCGTCGCCAGCCGCGATCGCGACCGCGCCGAGGCCTACGCGAGCGGAGTACGGGATCGAGCGCGCGCATGGAGATTACGACGCGCTGCTCGCCGACCCCGAGGTCGACGCGGTGTACATCTCGCTGCCCAACTCGATGCACGTCGAGTGGAGCGAGCGTGCGTTGCGGGCCGGCAAGCACGTGCTGTGCGAGAAGCCGATGGGCCGCCGCACGCCCGAGGTGGAGCGCGTGTTCGACGTCGCGCAGCGCGAAGGCCGGCTGCTGATGGAGGCGTTCATGTACCGCCACAACCCTCAGACCCGCCGGCTGACCGAGCTCATCGCCGACGGCGCGGTCGGACGCATGCGGATGATCCGAGCGTCGTTCAGCTTCTCCGAGCCCGACCTTGGCAACGTCCGCCTGAGCGCGGCGCTGGACGGTGGCGCGCTGATGGACGTCGGCTGCTACTGCGTCAGCGGGGCGCGGCTGATCGCTGGAGAGCCCGAGCGGGTGACCGGCGAGCAGGCGATCGGCGGCGACGGGATCGACGTGGCGTTCGCGGGCACGTTGCGGTTCCCCGGCGACGTGATCGCGCACTTCGACGCCGGGCTGGCGCTGGCCACCCGCGACGATCTAGAGGTCGTCGGCGAGGATGGGTCACTGTTCCTCGACGACCCGTGGCATTGTCTGAATCCGGTGATCGAGCTGCGGCGACCCGACGGGGTCGAGCTGATCGCGATCGAGCCGGTCAACTCGTATCGGCTCGAGGCGGAGAACATGTCGGCGGCGATCCGCGGCGAGGCACAGCTGCTGCTCGGGCGCGACGACGCGGTCGCTCAGGCGCGGGCGATCGAGGCGCTGTACGAGGCCGCCGATGCGGGGCGGGCGGTCACGCTTGGCTAAGCCGCGCGTGCGGGTGCGCTCGCCCAGGGCCGAGGATCAGGATGAGTTCCTCGGGGCGATGCGGGCCAGTCGCGAGTTCCACCATCCCTGGCTGGAGCCGCCGACCACCCCGGAGGCGTTCGCCGTGCTGTTGCGCCGGGTCCAGGAGGAGTTCTTCGAGCCGTTGGTGGTGCAACGGCTCGAAGACGGCGCGCTGCTCGGGTTCTTCAACCTCAGCTGGATCATCCGCGGACCGCTGCAGAGCGCGTTCCTCGGCTACGGCGCGATCGCCGGCTACGCCGGCCACGGCTATATGACCGAGGGGATGCAGCTGACGCTGCTGCACGCGTTCTCGGACATGAACCTGCATCGGATCGAGGCGAACATCCAGCCCGGCAACGAGCCGTCGATCGCTCTGGCCCGCCGGTGCGGCTTCAAGCGCGAGGGCTACTCGGTCAGGTACCTGCGGGTCGGCGGCAGCTGGCGCGACCATGAGCGGTGGGCGATCACGCTCGAGGACTGGATCGCCCACCGCGGCGACCCCAGCTGATCTGGCCCGTCGCTAGACCACTAGATCCCCTCAGGCGGGCCGATCGTCGCCGCCTCGGGTCCGAAGCTCTCCACGTAGTGCACGTGGACGTCCTTCCACCGGCTCATCTCCTCGCGCGCGTCCGCATCGTCGCCCAGCTCGCGCTCGAGCGCGTCGAGGCAGGTGTGCCAACCGGCGCCGTCCCGGGCCGCCTTGCCGCGCTCCTCGAGCGTGTCGAGCAGCGTCAGCACGGTGCCGCCCTCCTCGATCGGCGCCAGCTCTAACCGGATCACGTCGGGGCCCCAGCGGAACTCCATCACCGACGGCGGCTCATACGTCAGCATCTCCCCCTCGAACGGAGGGAACTGGCCACCGGGGAACGTGAACCGAAGCTGCGCTCCAGCCGCCCGCTCGCCGTCGATCGTGGTCGGGAACCAGTGGGCCAGGTGCTCGGGCTCGGTGATCGCCGCCCACACCTTCTCGGGCGGGTGCGCCAGCGCGCGCGTGAAGCGAAGCTGGGAGCTTCCGTCCCGCAGGGTTTCGAGGGTTCCGTACATGTCTTGCTCCTCTGCGTTGCCTTGGGGTCAGCTGTCGGGCATCTCGTCGAGATGGCGCTCGAGGTCGTCCAGGCGCGCGGCCCACATCGCCCGGTAGGGCATCAGCCACTCGTCGATCGCGCGCAACGGCTCGGCGCGAACGCTGTAGAGACGCCGCTGAGCGTCGCCGCGGACCTGCACGAGCCCAGCCTCGCGGAGGATCCGCAGGTGCTTGGACACGGCCGGCTGGCTCACCTGGAGCTGATCGACCAGGTCGCCGACGGGCCGTTCGCAATCGCGCAGCAGATCGAGGATCCGGCGGCGGTTGGGCTCGGCGATCACGTCGAATGCCGTCATCGCATGTTTATAGCTGATCAGGCATATATCTGTCAAGTTATACAGACCGTCGAGGCCGTCCGCGGCTCCGACGGGGTCGGTCTAGGCTCATCCACGCCGTGCTCTACTTCCATCACCCTTCCTCGCTGGAGCCCGACCCCCGGTCGCTGATCCCTGAGCATCCGGACGTCCCCGAGCGGATCGGGGCGATCGAGCGGGCGCTGGCGGCGGCCGATTGGTTGGGGTCAGAGCGCCGACAGGCACCCGGCGCCGAGCAGTCGCGGCTCGAACTGGTCCACACGCCCGAGCATGTCCGCTACATCGCGGGCCTGTCGGAGTCCGGGCCCGCGGAGATCGACGACGACACGGTCGTCACACCCGCGTCCTACGACGCCGCCGTTCACGCCGTCGGCGGCGCATGCGCGATGGTGCAAGCGCTCGTCGCCGGCGAGGCCGAAGCTGCGTTCTGCGGCCTGCGCCCGGCCGGACACCACGCCGACCGCGGTCGCGCGATGGGCTTCTGCCTGTTCAACAACATCGCGGTCGCGGCGCAGCTGGCGATCGCCGAGCTCGGCGTCGAGCGCGTGCTGATCGTCGACTGGGATGTCCACCACGGCAACGGCACCGCGGAGATCTTCCGCAAGCGCGACGACGTGCTGTACGCCAGCATCCACCAGGCCGACCTGTTTCCCGGCACCGGAAAGATCACCGACGCGGGCTCGGGCGACGGCCGCGGCTACACGCTCAACCTCCCGGTGCCATCGGGCGCCACCGACGAGATGTGGCTGTCGCTGGTCGAGTACGTGGTGATCCCGGTCGCGCTCGATTTCGCGCCCCAGCTCGTCCTGGTCTCCGCCGGGTTCGACGCGCACCGGGACGATCCGCTGGGTGGCTGTCTGCTCGATGCCGAGTCGTTCGCCCAGATGGCGTGTCATGTGCGCGACGCCGCCCGGACGCTCGCGGCGCCGGTCGGGGCGGTGCTCGAGGGCGGCTACGACCTGGTTGCGCTCGCCGCCAGCGTGGTGTCGACCGTGGCGGCGCTCGGCGGTGCCGGCGAGGCGGAGTCGATCGCGCCCGATCCGCTGGTGACTTCCCGCGCCGCCGCCCACGTGTCCCATTTCTGGGAGCTTTGAGCCCGCCCGGTTAGGACCGCGTATGGCGGCAGTTACGGCCTCGTTGGCCCCGGCTGATCCGGGTGCCGCCGGGAATATCGTCCGGCGTAGTGAATAGCGGTAGTGCTCGCCCCGGACGGATGCGGCGGCGTCGTGTATTAGCCTGGCTGGCCGCGGCCGGCCTGCTGTCCGCAGGGTTATTGCTCACGCCGGTGCTGCTCGCGCTGACCGACCACGACGCCGTCACCCGAGCGGCGACCCGCGACGCGCGCGCGGCCGCCGACGCCGGTCGCAATCGGACCGTGGTGGCCACGCTCGTCCCGGCCTCTGGCCTCCCGATCCCCCGGTCCTTCCTCGGCCTGTCAACCGAATACTGGTCGCTGCCGGCCTATGAGGGTCACATGGCCGCATTCGAGCGAGTGCTGTCGATGCTTCACGCCCCCGGCGAAGGCCCGTTGCTGATCCGGGTCGGCGGCAACTCGGCCGACCACACGTTCTGGGAGCCGAACGTGCGCAGCATGCCGCGCTGGATGTTCCAGCTGACGCCGACGTGGTTGCAGGCCGCGCGGCAGCTGGTGGCCCACACCGGGGTGCGCCTGATCCTCGATCTGAACCTGATCACCGATCGGCCGCAGGTCGCCTTGGACTGGGCGCGGGCGGCGGAGACGACGCTTCCGCGTGGAAGCATCGTCGGCTTTGAGATCGGCAACGAGCCCGACATCTACAGCCGTTGGTTCTGGCTGACCCGGATGGCCCGAACCGGCTCGACCGACGACAGGCTGCCGAAGGCCCTGACCCCAGCTGACTACAGTCGCGACTTCACCACGTATGCCCGGCTGCTGCACCGACTGGCCCCCGGCACCCCGCTGCTCGGACCGGCGGTCGCCAACCCCAGGCGGGACCTGTCCTGGATCGCCGACGTCGTCGGGCGCGAACGCGACTTGATGGGTGCGGTCAGCGCCCATCGCTATCCGTACTCGGCGTGCGTGTCGCCGACCTCGAGCAGCTACCCGTCGGTCGCGCGGGTGCTCAGCGAGAAAGCCTCGGCGGGCGTCGCTCGCTCGCTACAGCCGGCGGTCGCGGTCGCCCGACGCGCCGGACTCGCGCTCCGCCTGACCGAGGTCAACTCGGTCACCTGCGGAGGGCTGGTGGGCGTCAGCAACACGTTCGCGACCGCGCTGTGGGCGCCGGACGCGCTGTTTGAGTTAATGCGCGCGGGAGTCAGCGGCGTCAACGTGCACGGCCGGACCGACGCGATCAACGCGGCGTTCAAGCTCACCGGTGACGGGCTGGCTGCGCGCCCACTGCTGTACGGCCTGATCGCGTTCCGGCGGATGCTCGGCACTGGTCCGGCGACGCTGGTGTCCGTGCGCGAGAGCGCCCGGTCCGCGCAGCACATCAAGGTGTGGGCGGTTCGCGACGAGCGGGGCGCTGCATGTGATCGCGATCGACAAGGGACCGCGGCCGGCGACCGTCGAACTGCGCACTCCCGGCGACGACGAGTCCGCGACGGTCGCGCGGCTGACCGCCCCGTCGGCGTCCGCGACCTCGCACGTGACGCTCGGCGGCCAGTGGCTGGACCGGGCCGGTCGCTGGCGAGGCACGCCGTCGACGCAGACAATCTCGCCGGTGCACGGCGGCTACCGAGTCGAGGTCCCTCGGTTCAGCGCTGCGCTGGTCACGATCCGGACGCCCACTTGACGGCGGTAGGCTGAGCTGCGAGCGCCATGCCCGAGCCCGACCTGCAGCTGCTGCGAAAGCTGGTCCCGTTCGCCGCCACGCTCGGCATCGAGATGCTCGATGCCGGGCCGGACCTGGTATCGGCGCGCCTCCCCTGGTCGCCCGAGTTGTGCACGATGGGCGGACTGATGCACGGCGGCGTGCTGATGGCCCTGGCCGATAACGGCGGCGGCACCTGCGCGTATATGAACCTGCCCGAGGGCGCCACCGGGACCGCGACGATCGAGTCCAAGACGAACTTCATGCGCGCCGTCCGCGAGGGCGCGGTGACCGCGAACTCACGCCCGCTGCACCGAGGCCGGACGGTGATCGTGGTCGAGACCGAGCTGCTGCGCGAGGACGGCAAGCTCGCCGCCAAAGTCACCCAAACCCAGGCGTTTCACTACCCGCGGTCGTGACCGAGGCCCCGGGATCGCATTACCGGGAGTGGGCGGCGCCCGCGTCACTTCGGGCAGCGGTGGCGTGCCTGTGGACGCGCTTGGCGCCCGATGACCCAGCGGGCACCACACTGATTCTGCCCGACGGATGCGTCGATCTGATCTGGCGGCGCGGTCAGGGGGCGTTTGTCGCGGGACCGGACACGGGTCCCGCGCCGACGGAGATCTCGACTGACGACGTGTTCGTGGGCGTGCGGTTCAAGCCCGGAGCGGGGCTGGCACTCGGGGCGCCGTTGCATGAGCTGCGCGACCGCAGGGTCGACGTCGCCGAGCTCGACCCCGAGCTCGGCCGAAGGCTGTCGCCCGAGCTGCCGCCCGAGGTTGCGCTGGCCAGGCTCGCCCAGGCGTCCGAGGAGCGAGCGGTCGCTCGGCCTCCGGACGCGGCCGTCCGCGAGGCCACTGCGCTGCTCGTGTCGCCGCGGATGCGGGTGCCCGAGATCGAGCGAGCGGTGGGGCTCGGACAGCGCCAGCTGCGCCGTCGATTCGACGCCACCGTCGGCTACGGGCCCAAGATGCTTCAGCGCGTCTTGCGCTTCCGGCGCTTCCTGGGCGCGCTGGACCGCTGCACCGGCCGTCCGGATCTGGCCCGGATCGCGTTCGAAAGCGGCTACGCCGACCAGGCCCACCTGTCGCGAGAGAGCGTTGAGCTGGCTGGCCTGTCGCCGACCGCGCTCGCCGGGATCCGGCCGGTCGTGGCCAGCAACGGACTCGACCGCTGAACCGTTGCGGACGCTCGGTTTCTGTCGGGCGAGCGCAGCGCTTACGATCGTCTCATGACCCTCACCAGCGAGATGATCGCCAGGCGGATGGGCCTGACCCAGCCGCTCACGCACGACGTGACCCAGCAGCCGGGCCTTCGGGTGACGATGGACGACGGGGCGGTGCTGCTGGCGGATCGCTGGGTTGCGACCGACGGCGCCGACCGGCCTCAGCCCACGGTGCTGGTGCGGTCGCCCTACGGACGCACGCAGTTCACCGGTCTGCTGTACGGGCGGCTGCTGGCCGAGCGCGGGCTGCAGGTGGTGATCCAGAGCGTGCGCGGCACGTTCGGGTCCGAGGGGGAGTTCAGCCCGTTCGACGAGCGCGCGGACGGGCTGGCCACGCTGCGGTGGATCCGCGAGCAGCCGTGGCATACCGATCGCATCGGGATGCTCGGGCCCAGCTATCTCGGCCTGGTGCAGTGGGCGGTGGCGCCGGACGCGGGCGACGACCTGGCGGCGCTGGCGATCCAGGCCAGCGCGTCGCAGTTCCACGGCCAGACGTATGCCGGCGGCAGCCTCTCGTTGGAGACGTCGGCATCATGGCTGGTGCTGGTCGCCGAGCAGGAGCGCCGGCTGGCCCCGGTGGCGATCGCCCGCGCGCTACGCCGCCTGCCGGCCCTGCTGGACGAGCTCCCGATCGGCGAGATCGACGAGCTGGCGACCGGCTCCGAGGTCGGCTGGTTTCGCGAGGCGGTGGCCCATCCCGCACGCGACGACTCCTACTGGGTGACGCGCGACTACGCGGCCGGCGTCGAGAAGGTATCGGCGCCGGTGCACCTGATGGGTGGGTGGTACGACATCTTCCTGCCCTGGATGCTCGATGACTTCGAGGCGCTCCAGGCCGCCGGCCACGAGCCGCATCTGGTGATCGGCCCGTGGACGCACTCCTCGTCGGAGCTGCTGGGCGCCGGCGTCCGCGAGGGCATCGCGTGGCTTCGCGCACGCCTGCTCGACGACGACCGGCTGGTGCGGCCGGCGCGGGTCAGCGTGTTCGTCACCGGCGAGCGCGTCGGCAGCGGGTGGCGCGAGCTGCCGGGTTGGCCGCCACCGGGCGCCGAACCCCGGCGACTGTGGCTAGGCGACGACGCCGACCTCGACCCCGAACGGCCCGGAACGCCCGGAGCCGACGGCTACCGCTACGACCCGGCCGATCCGACGCCGTCGGTTGGTGGACCGGTGCTGCTGTCGCGTGAGGCGGTCGTGGACAACCGCGAGCTCGAGGCCCGGGCGGACGTGCTCACGTACACGACGGCTCCGCTGGGCGCGTCGCTGGAGGCGATCGGGCCGGTATCGGTCGAGCTGTACGTGCGTTCGAGCGGGCCGGATTTCGACGTGTTCGCGCGCGTGTGCGACGTCGACATCAAGGGCGCGTCGTGGAACGTCTGCGACGCGCTGGCCCGAGTGGCACCGGGCCGGTTCGAGCTCGTCGGCGAGAACCTGTGGCGCGTCGAGCTCGAGCTATGGCCGTGCGCGCACCGCTTCGCGGCCGATCACCGAATCCGCCTTCAGGTCTCCTCCGGCGCCCACCCGCGGTACGCCCGCAACCCCGGCACCGGCGAGGACCCGTACCGCGTAACTCGGTTGCAGGGGGTCGACATCGAGGTGCTGCATGGCTCCGAGCACCCTTCCGCGCTGCTGTTGTCGGTTATGCCGCCTGGGGAATGAGGATCCCCCGGCCCTGCAACCGGCCGCCGTCGAGATCCGCCATCGCGTCGTTGATGTTCTCGAGGGGGTAGGTGCTGGTGTGGAGGCTGACCTTTCCTTGGGCGGTCAGGGTCATCAGCTCGGCGAGGTCGGTGTAGGTGCCGACGAGGTTGCCGATGAAGCTGATCTCGCGGCTGATCACATCGATCGTGGGGATATCGATGTTCTCCCCATACCCGATCACGTAATAGAACCCGCCGTCCTGGACCATCTCGATCCCGTCCTGGATCGCGCCCTTCTCCCCCACAAAATCGATGATCGCCTCCGCCCCCAAACCATCCGTCAACTCCTGCACCCGCTCGCGCTGGCTGCCGTCCACCTTGACCGTCTGATCGGCGCCCACCTCCTTGGCCAGCGCCAGCGCCTTCTCGGACGGGTCGATAACGATGATCTGCGCCGGCGTGTACGCCTTCAAACACTGAATCCCGATATGCCCCAAACCGCCCGCGCCGATCACCACCACATTCGTCCCCGCCCCCAGGATCGGGATCGCCTTCTTGACCGCATGAATCGCCGTCAACCCCGCATCCGCCAACGCCGCGATGTCCTTCGGATGCAACGACGGATCCAGCTTCACCACCGACCGCGCCGACGTCAACAGCAGATCCGCGAACCCGCCATCGCGATCAATCCCGGGAAACGACCCGCTCACGCAATGCATGTCATCCCCCCGCCGACACGGACCACACAACCCACACGAAATGTAGGGGTGCACGATCACCGTATCCCCCACCTCCACATTGCTGACTCCCGACCCGATCTCGTGCACCCACCCGGCGTTCTCATGCCCCGGCGTATACGGCAACCGGACCTGGGACTTCTCCGCCCACTGCCCCTCCTGAATATGCAAATCCGTCCGACACAACCCCGCCGCGCCGATCCGCACGATCACATCAAACGGCCCCTCCACCCGGGGCTCGTCGACGCTGTCGACCCTCAACGCCTCGTGATACGCATGCAACCGCGCTGCCTTCATCACCCAATCTCCTGTTCGAGGTTGTGCCGGAACTCCAACATCGACCTGCAGATCCCCCCATTGGCCTCCAAGCTCGTCGACACCAGACGCGCCATCCGCCGCCACCGCTCAAACTCCTGAGCCGACACCGCCGCCCCGTCTCCCGACACGAACGCCGGCGACTCAGGACGGGCGTCGATCCCGAGCGCCGCGCGCAGCTCAACGCACCGCCGCGCATCGATGCCGTCGGGCAGCTCCGCCATCGCCGCGGTCACGAGCCGCTGCACCGACCAGCCGTCGGCCAGTAGCCCCTCGACGATCCGGCCCTGCCGCGCCACCAGCGCCTTACGGGTAAACAACCCCCGCAACGCCTCCAGATCATCATCCGCCGTCTCGCCCGGAAACGCGCCCGTGAACCCCTCACCCCGAGCGATCGCCTCGTTGATCTCATCGCCCGTGTAATGGTCCTCCAGCACGACCCTGACCTCGCGCACCCCAGGCACGCCACGCACCGCCCGCCGCGCGTCCGCGGCCATCAAAAACGCGAAATTCGGCGCGCACTGCGGCGTCGGCAACCGCAACCGCACACTCACATCCCCGTCGCCGGACACCTCACACGCACTCACGAACCGCAGACTCGTGATCGGCTCGTCCAACTCCGGGTCATAGACGCCCGCCAGGGCGCCCATGACCCGATCAACCGTGGTCACGCCGACTCGACCAGCTGCGCGTCCTCCTCCGCGCCCGGCGTCCCCGCCTCGGCCGGCAACTGCAACTCCGCCGGGACCTCGATCCCATACAACTTCGCCGCGTTCAAACCCAGGATCTTGCGCTTCGTCGCGTCATTTACCTCCGGGTAATCCGCATACGCCGCATCCCCCGGGTAATTCCAATCCAAGAACCCCTCGATCTGCCACTTCGGCTCCCAAATCCCATAGTCCGAGCCGAACAACATCTTGTCCTCCCCCACCCAGAACAAAAGCTCGCCCATCACCTTCGCGAAAAACCGCGGACGAGCGTGCATCAAACCGCCGATCACCACCGACAACCCCGCATACACATTCGCTTCCTGGGTCGCCATAAAACAGAAATCCTCGATCCGCGGCAACCCCACATGCTCGATGATGAAATTCAGCTCCAGATGATCCGTCGCCGCCTCATCCACATCCCGAGGATCAAACGCATCCTTATCCAACGGCCAGATCGTCGGACCCTTATGCACATGGATGTTCTTGATCCCCAACTCCTTGCACTTCTCAAGGAACGGCTTGGTCTGCTCGTCATCCAGCCGCCAGCCCCGCGAACCGTTATTCCACTCCGCCGTATACAGCTTCACGCCCTGCAGGTTGTACTGCTTCGCGTCCGCCTCGAGCTGCCTCAACCCCTCATCCCCATCCCGCGGATCAAACCGGCCATTGACGATCAGCTTGTCCGGATACTTCTCGAACAACGTCGCGTTCTGCTCAGCCGTATTGAACCCATCCGTATACCACTCACGCAAATACGTCGACTGGAAGATCCCCACGTCGACCCCGCCGTCCTCAAACACATCCTTGACGAAATCCTCTGCGTGTAGCTTCATGAACTTCTCAAGCGGCCAATGCGTCTCCTCCGGCCCCAACCCCATGTACGCATGAAAACAATCAATCCAACCCTTCGCGTACTTGCTCCGCACCCGTCTTCCAATTATCAGGACTCGCCGTACCACATATGCAGATGGCTATCGACGACAAAATACTTCTGCCCATTCTTCTCGTACATGGAAGCTCCCTCGTTGGACTTCGCTATACCAGCGCAATCTACTCCGCCGATCGGGCTCGGGGAAGAGGTCTGCTACTGCAGAGACGCGGCGATCGCGTCGACGAACGAGTCGACGTCGTCCTGCGTGGTGTCCCACGAGCACATCCACCGGACCTCGCCCGTGTGCTCGTCCCAGACGTAGAACGGGAACTGCCGCTGCAGTGCCTCGGTCGCCGCCCTCGGGATCGTCGCGAACACCGCGTTGGTCTGCACCGGGCGCGTGATCTCGAGTCCCGGCAGGTCGCGAACCGCGTCGGCCAGGGACGCGGCCATCGCGTTCGCCTGCTTGGCGCAGCGGAGCCACAGCTCCTCGGTCAGCAGCGCGTCGAACTGAGCGGCTAGGAACCGCATCTTGGAGGCGAGCTGCAACGTCTGCTTGCGCAGGTACTCGAACCCGCCGGCCAGCTCGGGGTTGAGGAAGACGACCGCCTCGGCTCCAAGCAGGCCGTTCTTAGTGCCGCCGAACGACAGCAGATCGACGCCCGCGTCCGATGTGAGCGCCCACAGCGGCACCTCCAGTGCAGCTGCGGCGTTGCTGAGCCGGGCGCCGTCGACGTGCAGCAACATCCCCCGACCGTGAGCGAAGTCGGCCAGCGCCCGTATCTCCGTCGCGCGTGTAGACGGTGCCGAGTTCGGTGCACTGCGAGACCATGATCACGCGCGGTTGGGCTACGTGCTCGTCGCCGACCCGGGTGATCATCGGCTCGACCAGCTCGGGGGTCAGCTTGCCGTTCTCGGTGGCGACCGTGAGCAGCTTGACGCCCGCGATTGCCTCGGGCGCTCCACACTCGTCGACGTTGACGTGCGCGGTCGAGGCGCAGATCGCGGCCTCCCACGGACGGCACGCCGCGCGCAGCGACAGGACGTTGGCCGCGGTGCCGTTGAACACGAAGAACACGCGGGCGTCGCCGCCGAACTGCTCGGCGAAGCGTGCCTCGACCTGTTGGGAGAACTCGTCGTGGCCGTATCCGAATGTATGCCCGACGTTCACCCGCGCGATCGCGCCCAGCACCGCCGGGTGGACCGTCGCCGAGTTGTCGGACGCGAACCCGCGCGAGCTGCTCACGCGGGCAGCTTAGCTTTCAGGCTGCTGTAGAAGATCGACAGCGGGAACTCGTCGTCGAGCACCAGATCGACGTACGGGCGCGGATCATCGACGTCCTCGAACGCCCGCACGCTCGCCATCCAGCGCGACCCGACCGCGGGCGGGACGTTGGCGGCGACCAGGTCGTGTGCGGCACACCAGTGCTGGAGCTTGGTCCGGTCGATCCCGGTGCGGTACAGCTCCTGGACCTCGGCGTGGAGTCCGGCGACGCCCTCGGATACGCGGTCCCATTCGATCGTGAGGCGGTTGTCGGTCCAGTGGACGTAGCCGCGCCGGTGCAGGTAGGCGAACAGCAGCTGGCCCCCGAGCCCGTCGTAGTTGCGCCGCCGCGGCCCGGTGATCGGAAACCGCAGCAGCCGGTCGAGCAGGATCGCGTACTGGACGTTGCGCGCCGCGGCCACCCCGCCGGCTTCGAGCTCCAGCGCCTGCGTGAATGCGGTCAGGTCGCACCGCAACTCCTCGAGCGCATACATCCAGTACGGCGCCCGCTGGCGGATCATGAACGGGTCGAACGGCAGGTCGCCGTGGCTGTGCGCGCGGTCGTGGATCAGGTCCCACAGGATGTAGGCCTGCTGGGACAGGTCCGCCCGCGAGAGCATCGCCGCGGCATCCGGCGGGAGGTTGAGCGACAGCAGGTCGGCCGCGGCGCCGGCGAGACGCCGTAGGCGCTCGGCCTCGCGGTCGCAGAAGATCGCCCCGAAGTTGTTGACCGGACGGCCGGCAACCGAGACGGTCTCGGGGAACAGCGTCGCGCAGTCGCTGTCGTACCCCCGGGTCGAATCGATCAGCTCTACCGGTACGAACTTCTCGTTGTCGTAGCGCGTGCGTTCGAGCTCGGCCACGTGCTCGGGCCATGGGACCCGGATCATCAGCGCCTCGAAGCAGGTATCGCGCGAGCCGTTCTGCTTGTACATCGGAAATACGACCAGGCTCTCGACGCCGTCACGGCGGTCGCGCTCGGGCCGGAACGCCTCGAGCGAGCGGGTGAAGTCGGGCGCGCCGAAGCCGCCGTCGACCCAGGCGCGAAGATCCTCCCGGACCGCGTGCAGGTACTCGGTCTGATGCGGGAAAGCGCCACTGCTCGCGGGCGATCGCGTCGAGCATCGCTGCGACATGGCGCGCCGCGTCGGCCGCGTCGCCGTCCAGTGAACCGTCCGGCGCCTGCAGCAGCGCGAGCGCGTTGGTCTCGTCGCGCAGCTGTGCCCAGCCCGGTGAGGTCGTCTGCGCCACCCGCGACGGCACCGCTCCGGCCTCCTCGGTCGACCGCTCCCCGGCGGCGACCCAGCTGACGAGGTTCAACCACAGCGTTCGGTGATCGAGTTCGCCGATGCAGTCGTCGCCGAACAGATCGGAGTCGGCGAGCACGACCACCCGGCCGTGGCCGTGTGCTCCGGCGACGATCAGCGGCGCTTGCGGCGCCGACGACGTGGCCTGTGCCCGGGCCAGCACCCGCGAGCCGTTGGCCGAGCGCAGCGTGGTCGCCCGGTACAGGCACGCCGAGTGCACGCGCGCGAGCAGGTCCCCGTCGCGACCGCGGGCGCCCTCGCCGAGCTCGGGCAGGATCCAGCTCGGGGCGCCGAGGTTGTGGGCGTAGTCCTGGACGGTGTCGCTGGCGATTCGGATGCCGAAGCGCTCCAGGAGGTCGTTGATGTTGTTGCCGTACTTGTCCTGCTCGGTCTCGCCCAGCACGACCAGCCCGCCTCCCCCGACGACGAACGCCTCGACCGCGTCGAGCTCGGCGGCGCTGAGCCGCGGCGAGCCGGCGCCGAGTCGTCCGCTCCCACGCCGGGTCCGAGGGGTGTGCGATCACCAGTACGTCGCAACCGCTGAGCGTCTCGGGTCCGAGCGGAGCGGCGACGTTCGATGCGACCACGAAGTCCCGTTCTGACAGCGCCGCGGCGGCTGCCGCGTACGACGAGTCCGCCGGATGTGCGGGCTGCATCTCGCGGGCGAGCTCGGGACGGATCGTCCAGGCCTCGCTGTGGGCCTCGTCGAACAGGACTCTGGCGACAGTTGCGGCGCTCATGTATCGCAGCCTAGCGGCCACCTCAGCGGTTGTCGATCCCGAGATCCGTGTATTCTGCGCAAGAAATCAAAGTATGGATGCCCATGACCGTCAGATTCTTGCGCTACTCGTCGAGGACGGACGGCGCACCTACGACGACATCGGCCGCCGCGTCTCGCTGTCGGCCCCTGCCGTCAAGCGGCGCGTGGACAAGCTCCGCGCCGGTGGTCAGCTGCAGGGCTTCACCGCCGTGCTCGACCACGAGGCGCTCGGCCACCGGACCGAGGCCCTGATCGAGCTGTTCTTCTCCTCGGGGACGCTGCTCGACGAGGTCGCCGAGACGCTGCGGCGCTACCCCGAGGTGGTCGAGGCCTGGAGCGTGACCGGCGAGGCGGACGCGATCGCGCGCGTGCGCACCCAGGACAATTCAGACCTGGAGCGGCTGATCATGGAGCTTCAGCGCCACGGGCCGGTTGAGCGGACGCGCTCGCAGGTGGTCCTCTCGCGGCTGATTCACCGCTGATCGGCCACCTGCGAGCGGCCCCCGTCCGCTGGAGCGTCCGTTGACCGGGCGCTCGCCCCAAGCGCGATCCGGTCATCGGACGCTGAGCCCCCACTCACCCGACAAACGAGTGACACGCTCCCAGCCCCGTCAAAGCTCTCGTGGTGACTGCCCAGACGCATCTCTGCCGACGGTCGTGAAACAAACTGCCGGCGATCGGTCGCGGTCCTGTTATGCCCATCCAACGTCAGGTGCTCCCGTCGAGAGTGGAGGCGTCTCACACGGCTCTATACGGGCGAGACGAATCGTTGGATCAGCGTCCCGAAAAGAAATTCGCAGCCAACCTTGCCACGACCGTGTCAAGGTTCGGTAGCATGGCCCGATGCGCGACTTCCTATCCGCCACGCGCGAGCGGGTGATCGTCTACGACGGCGGCATGGGCGCCACGCTCGAGCAGTTCGACCTGAGCCTCGAGCACGATTACCGGCTGCCCGGCCGCTGCCACGAGGCGCTGGTCCTGAACCGCCCCGACGTGATCGAGGGCGTCCACACGTCGATGCTCGAGGCCGGCGCGCGAGGTGCTCGAGACCGACACGTTCCAGGCGTCGCGGCTGAAGCTGGCCGAGTGGGGGCTCGAGGACCACACCGCCGAGATCAACCTGAAGGCGGCCCAGATCGCCCGCAGGGCGGCCGGCGAGCACCGCTTCGTGGCCGGCTCGATCGGGCCGACCGGCTTCCTGCCGGCCAGCGACGACCCGACCCTGGGCCAGATCACGTTCCCGGAGCTGGTGGTCGTGTTCGAGGAGCAGGCGCGCGGGCTGCTGGAGGGCGGCGTCGACCTGGTGATCATCGAGACCGCTCAGGACATCCTCGAGGTCAAGGCCGCGATCTTCGGGACCCGCGAGGCGTTCAAGGCCAGCCGGACGCAGCGTCCCGATCCAGTGCAGCGTGTCGCTGCTGCCGCAGGGCGGCAAGATGCTGCTCGGCACCGACATCAGCGCGGTGCTGGCCACGCTCGAGGCGCTGCGACGTCGACGTGATCGGGCTCAACTGCTCGACCGGTCCCGAGGACATGCGCGACGCGATCCGGTTCCTCGGCGAGCTGTCGCCGGTCCCGGTGCACTGCATCCCCAACGCCGGCCTGCCGCTCCAGGGCCCGAACGGCGAGACGATCTTCCCCGAGCAGCCCGAGCCGCTGGCCGCCGTGCTGGGCGAGTTCGTCGAGCGCTACGGCGTGTCGATCGTCGGCGGCTGCTGCGGAACCACGCCGGCCCACATCGAGGCGATCGCCGAGCGGGTCCGCGGGCCACGTCCCGGGCGAGCGCCCGCGACCTCGCCCGCCGCACGTGTCGAGCATGATCGCCGCCACCCCGCTCGTCCAGGACCCGACCCCCACGCTGGTCGGCGAGCGGGTCAACTCGCAGGGCTCGCGCAAGGCCAAGGAACTGCTGCTGGCCGACGACTACGACGGGCTCCTCACGGTCGCCGAGGACCAGGTCGTGGGCGGCGCGCACGTGCTCGACGTGTGCGTGGCGCTGACCGAGCGCCAGGACGAGGCCGAGCAGATGCGCCAGGTCGTCAAGCGGATCTCGCTGACCCAGCCGGCGCCGATCCAGGTCGACTCGACCGAGCCCGAGGTGATCGAGACCGCGCTGGCAGCAGATCCCGGGCCGCGCGATCGTCAACTCGGTCAACCTCGAGGCCGGCCGCGCCAAGCTCGACCGGGTCGTCCCGCTCGCCAGGGCCCACGGCGCCGCGCTGATCGCGCTGACGATCGACGAGGTCGGGATGGCCAAGACCGCCGAGCGCAAGCTCGAGGTCGCGCAGCGGATCACCGAGCTCTGCTGTGAGGAGCACGGGCTCGACCCCGAGGTTCTGATCTTCGACTGCCTGACGTTCACGCTCACCACCGGCGACGCCGAGTGGCGTCCCAGCGCGGTCGCCACGATCGAGGGGATCCGGGCGATCAAGGCCGAGATCCCGGGGGTGAAGACGTCGCTTGGCGTCTCCAACGTGTCGTTCGGGGTCGGACTCCCCGCCCGCAGCGTGCTCAACAGCGTGTTCCTGCACCACTGCGTCGAGGCCGGGCTCGACCTGGCGATGGTCAACCCCAACCACATCACGCCGTACGCCGAGATCCCCGAGCAGGAGCGCGAGCTCGCCGACGACCTCGTGCTGAACCGCCGCGAGGACGCGCTCGAGCGGTTCATCGCACACTTCGAGTCCAAGGGGGCCTCCGAGGAAGCGCCCGACAAGGTCGACCCGACCGAGGGCATGGAGCCCGAGGAGGCGCTGCACTTCCACATCCTGCGCCGTAAGAAGGAAGGCGTCGAGGATTGGATCGACCGCAGTGTCGAGAAGATCGGGGCGGTGCCGACGCTCAACGGCGTGCTGCTGCCGGCGATGAAGGAGGTCGGCGACAAGTTCGGGGCGGGTGAGCTGATCCTCCCGTTCGTGTTGCAGTCGGCGGAGGTGATGAAGCGCGCGGTCGCCCAGCTCGAGCAGTACCTGGACAAGCTCGAGGGCTACACGAAGGGCACGGTCGTGGTCGCGACCGTGTTCGGCGACGTGCACGACATCGGCAAGTCCCTGGTCAACACGATCCTCACCAACAATGGCTACACGGTCGTCGACCTCGGCAAGCAGGTCCCGATCCAGACGATCCTGGATGCGGCCGAGGAGCACCAGGCGACCGCGATCGGGCTGTCGGCGCTGTTGGTCTCCACCTCCAAGCAGATGCCCGCGTGCGTCCAGGAGCTCCACGAACAGGGACGCGACGTGCCCGTACTGATCGGCGGGGCCGCGATCAACCGCAACTTCGGCCTTCGGATCCTGTACCCGCACGGCACCGAGTCAGACGCGATCTACGAGCCGGGCGTCTTCTACTGCAAGGACGCGTTCGAGGGGCTGGCCAAGATGGACCAGCTGATCGATCCCGAGCAGCGCGAGGCGTTGGTGGCCAAGACTCGCGACGCCGCCCGCAAGCTGCGCGAGCAGCCCGCGGCCGTGGCCGACGAAGGCCCGCCGGTCACCGACGACTCAGTCCGCAGTGCCACCGACGTCGACAACCCGATTCCCGAGCCCCCGTTCTGGGGCGCGCGCGAGATCGAGGTGCCGATGGACGAGGTCTACCACCACCTGGACACCCACGTGCTGTTCAAGCTGCACTGGGGCGGGCGCGGGATCAAGGGCGAGGAGTGGAAGCGGCTCGTCGGCGACGAGTTCCAACCGCGGCTGGAGCGCATGTGGCGCGAGCAGGACTACCTGCATCCGCGCGCCCGGTTGGGCTACTTCCCCTGCAACTCCGACGGCAACGAGTTGATCGTCTGGGATCCCGAGGGCTTCGATCCCGCCAACCCCCGCGAGCTCGAGCGGCTCGTGTTCCCACGTCAGCCCAAGCACGACCGGATCTGCCTGGCCGACTTCTACCGCCCGGTCGGCTCCGGCATCGACGTGGTCGCGCTGCAGGCGGTCACCGCGGGCAGCGAGGTGACCGAGCTGATGGCCGAGCTCGAGCGCGACGGCGAGTTCGCCGAGCAGCTGTTCGTGCACGGCCTCGGCGTCCAGACCGCCGAAGGTATGGCCGAATGGATGCACGCCCGGGTCCGCTCTGACCTCGGCATCGACGCCACGCAGGGCCGCCGCTACTCGTGGGGCTACCCGGCGTGCCCCGAGCAGTCCGAGCACGAGAAGGTGTTCCGTCTGCTCGAGGCGCCCTCGATCGGCCTGAGTCTGTCGGGCGGGTTCGCGGTCGAGCCCGAGCAGTCGACGCTCGCGATCGTCGCCCATCACCCGCAGGCCGTGTACTTCGGGATGAAGTCCGGGTTCCTGCCCAAGAATGACCGCCAGGCCGCTGACGAGCTGATCGCCGGGACCGACAAGGACCCGACGCGTGTGGCCGAGCTCGGCGACTCAGACCCCGAGACCGAGCTGGCCGTCTCCGGTTAGCGGCGCGACCGGGCCCCGGGCACGTTCCTGGGGATGGTCAGCGCCGGGTCAGCTCTCGGCTTCGAACGCGCCGTGCGAGCTGTGCTGGCGCGAGCTCGGCCGAGCCGGGAGCTTGACCGGGGCGGCATGCATCGCCCGGAGCCGCACCTCCCGCCAGGACATGCCCTCCTTGAGCAGCGCGGGCATGCCCATCATGATCGCGGTCGTGACCTCGACCGCTTGCAGGATCACGCCGTAGGCGACGCCGGTTCCGTAGCCGACGTGCCAGCCGGTGTGCAGGACCGCGGCGCAGGCGGCCTGGAACACGCCCAGGTTCGCCGGGGTGGCTGGTAGCACCGCGGTGACGTTGACCGCGAACAGCACCGCGGCCGCGGCGCCGAATCCGGTCCGGTTGGCCAGGCCCAGCGCGTCGAGCAGCAGGTAGCAGGACAGCATCTGCAGACCCCAGGCCGACAGCTGCGAGACCGTCGCGATCCCGCCGAGCTTGGGCTGGCGGAACACGGCAAGTCCCGCGCGCACGCGAGACATCCCGCGGCGAGCCTGGTCGAGCAGCGCGTGCAGGCGGCCCGAGCGCGAGCCGGCGCCCCGGAGGATCACCGGCGAGATCAGCACCAGCACCAGCAGCGCCAGCGGGGCGATCGCCGCGAACAGCAGCGCGTTCTGGTGACCGTTGAACAGGTCCACCGAGGAGAACATGATCGCGCCGAGGATTGCCAGCGCGACGATGTTGAGCAGTGTCTGGGACACCAGCGTGCCCAGCACCACCGGCAGGTTCTCGCGTGGTCGTCCCGTCCGCCGCGCGACCACCAGGGCACGGGCGGGCTCACCGAGCCGGGCCGGCAACGTCGATGACATCAGCACGCCGATGAACGTTCCCTGAGCCGCATCGGACAGTTTCACCCGCGCGCGCGGAAGCGCGGCGCGCAGGATCGCGTGCCAGGAGAACGCGCGCAGCACCATCGACGCGCACATCACCCCGAGGCCGAGCAGCACGAACGTCGGGCTGGAGCGCAGCAGCGCGGCCGCGATGCTGCCCAGGCCGATCTTCTGGAGCGCCAGCAGCGCCAGCACCGCACCGCCGATCGAGACCATCGCCAGCCCCACGCGGCGGGCGATCGCCACGGCGCCGGCGCGCCTGCCCGCCGCCGTCTTGGGCTCGAGGCTGGGAAGTCGGTGCGCCGGCGCATGAGGCTTGAGGTCGGCCGAGCGAGCGCCGACTCTGACCGCGGCGCGCTGCATCGCGCCTGCGGGCTGCGGGGTGGCGATCGCGTCCTCGTATGCCCCCATCAGCTGCGCGGCGACGCGCGGCCAGGCGAAGCGCTGCACGTCGGTGGCGGCGTTCCGGGCCATCTCGGCGCGACGGTGCGGGCTCCTCGTAGAGGTCGCGGAGTGCCTCGGCCAGGGCCTGCGGATCGGCCGGCGGGACCAGCACGCCGTCGACGCCGTCGCGCACCACGTCGCGGTAACCCGCGATGTTCGACGCGACCACCGGCGTTCCGGCGGCGAACGCCTCGGTCAGCACCATGCCGAAGCTCTCTCCGCCCAGCGACGGGGCGCACAGCACGTCGGCGGCCTCGAGCTCGTCGCGCTTGACCTCGTCGGAAACCTTGCCGAGCATCCGCACGCCGGTCGAGTCCATCAGCACCGGGGCGAGGTCCTCGGGCGACGGGCCGATCACGGTCAGCTCGGTGGGGATGTGCTCGCGCAGCGCCTCGAACGCGCGCAGCAGCAGCGGTAGGCCCTTGCGCTCGACGGCCTGGCCGACGAACACGATCCGCAGGCGATCGCCCATCGGCCGCAGCGAGGCGATCGCGGCCCGCTCCGGATTGACGTTCACGCCGTTGGGGATCACGCGGTAGTGGCCACCGAAGAAGCGCTTGCCAGTCCAGGCGGCGGCCTCCGAGACGGCGATGCGCACGTGCAGTCGGTTGAGCATCCGGCGCGCGCCGATCAGGCTCGCGATCCCGTTTGAGAGCTTGTTCTCGGAATAGACGTGGAAGGTGCCGACGAGCGGCAGGCGCGTCGAGTCGGCGGCCACCCATCCGGTCAGCGGGGCGAGCGGCTCATGGATGTGGACGACGTCGTAGCGGCCGGTGCGCAGTTCCTTCTGCATCGTCGCCACGCCGTACGGAGTGATCGACAGGTTCGAGACCGCGCCGTTGGCCTTGAAGCCCACCGTCCGGCCCAACGGGACCAGATAGTCGGGCGGCTGCACGTGCTGCGGCGCGGCGCCGCGGTGCAGCACCGTCGCGAACCGGTCGGCGGGGTCAAACGGGGCGAGCACCCGGACGTGATGGCCCTCCTCGATATAGCGCTCTGCCAGGGCCTCGATGTGTCTGGTCACGCCCCCCGGGTACGTCCACGAATACGGCGACACGAGCGCTATTCGCATGCTTCCAATCCTAGAGACTCGCGCACTCGGCGTCTGTGAGATCTGAACCCTCGTGGGGCCCCTTTGCCCGGCCGTCGGAGCTGTCGCGTGGAGGACATCCTCTTAGTACTAAACGGACTGCCCGGTCAGGTTTCGGATTACATGGCTGCGTATCATCAGTTTGTCGTGCCTGTACGGCATTTCGTCAAATACACCTTCTTGTCGGTCGATCCTGCCTGGCGGCGCCTCGACGACGATCGCCGGGCGCAGGACAAGCGCGAGTTCATCGCCGCCTGCGAGGACTTCGCCGACGGGCACCTGCTGCGCTCGTTCTCGCTGGTGGGGACGCGCGGGGACGCCGACCTGATGCTGCTCAGCCAGGCCCAGAACCTCGAGCGCATCCACGAGTTCCACGTGGTTCTGGCCCAGAGCGGGCTGATGAAGTGGTGCTCGGTCCCGTATTCGTTCCTGGCCATGACCAAGCCGTCGGAATACTCCGACGAGTCGCGGCTGGAGGTTCGCCCGGGCAACGACAAGTACCTGTTCGTCTACCCGTTCGTGAAGACGCGCGCCTGGTACGCACTGCCCGCCGACGAACGCTGGCGGATCATGCAGGACCACATCCGGGTCGGCCGCGAGTTCCCGTCGGTCGATATCAACACCTGGTACTCGTTCGGCCTCGACGACCAGGAGTTCGTGGTCGCGTTCGAGACCGACAACCCGGCCGACTTCCTGGACCTTGTCCAGCGCCTGCGGACGACCGAGTCGAGCTCCTACACGTTGCGCGATACGCCCACGTTCACGTGCATCTCCTGCTCGGTCGAGCGCGCGCTCGGGGCGCTCGACGGGGCCGCGCTGACCGTGACCGAGTCGAGGACGCTGTGAGCAGCGATCCGGTCAGGCTCGCCTCCGACCTCGACGAGGTCGTCGACATCACGGTGATCGGCGCCGGCCCGGTCGGCATGTGCACCGCGTTCTGGGCCGGGATGCGCGAGGCGAGCTCGCGCGTGATCGACTCGCTGCCCGAGCTGGGCGGCCAGCTGACGACGCTGTACCCCGAAAAGTGGATCTTCGACGTGCCCGGCCATCCCCGGGTGCTGGCCCGCGACCTGGTCGAGATGCTCCGCCAGCAGTCGCTCGAGCAGTTCGACGTGCCCGTCCACCTCAGCACCACCGCGGAGACGATCTCCTGGGAGGGCGAGGGCGAGGACCGGGTGGTCGTGCTGCACACCGACCGAGGCGATCTGCGCTCGCGCACGGTGGTCGTGGCCGGCGGCCATGGCGCGTTTGAGCCCAAGAAGCTCCCGGGCTACGACATGACCCCGTGGGAGGGCCGCGGGGCTCACTACATCGTCGGCGAGAAGTCGGTGTTCGAGGGCAAGCGGGTGCTGATCATCGGTGGCGGCGACTCGGCCTGCGATTGGGTGGTCAACCTGCTCGACACCGCCTCGGAGGTCCGCCTGGCCCACCGGCGCGAGGGCTTCCGCGCCCACGAGCTCACCGTCGGTCAGGTGCTCGAGGCCGCCGACCGCGGCGACGTGATGCTGCACGTGCCGTTCCAGATCAAGGAGGTCTACGGCGACGGCAGCATCGAGCGCGTGCGGCTGTTCCACTCCGAGGATCAGGAGCACGAGCTCGAGATCGAGGTCGACGCGATCCTCCTGCAGCTCGGATTCAAGACGGCCCTCGGCCCGCTGAAGGAGTGGGGCTTTGAGGTCGTCAAGGGCGCGATCGTCGTCGATCAGGTGATGAAGACGTCGCTGGAGCGGGTCTGGGCCTGCGGCGACATCACCACGTTCGACGGCAAGCTGAAGCTGATCGCCACCGGCTTCTCCGAATCGGCGATCGCGGTCGCCCAGGCGATCCACGAGCTGCGCCCCGACACCAAGATCCAGCCCAAGTACTCCACCAACACCGGCGTACCCGGGGCGGTTGCCGGCCAGCCGTAAGCGGGCGCGCGCCGCTGCGGTGGCGGCGCTGCGGGCATCGGATCCGGTGCTCCGCGGCGTGATCGACGCGGTCGGGCCCGACAACGTGCTGGACCCGCGGTCGCGGCTGGCGCCCGACCACTACGGGGCGCTGGTGCGCTCGATCGTCGGCCAGCAGCTGTCGACGATCGCCGCCACGCGCGATCTACGGCCGGCTTGAAGGACCGCTACGGCGGCCGGACGCCGACCCCGGAGGAGGTGCTCGACGACGATCCCGACGAGCTGCGGGTCGCCGCCGGGCTGTCGCACGCCAAGGTTGCGTATCTGCGGTCGCTGGCCGAGCACGTGCTCGACGGCTCGCTGGATCTCGACCGCCTCGACGAGCTGCCCGACGACGAGGTGATCGCCGACGCTCATCGCGGTGCGAGGGATCGGCCTGTGGAGCTGCGCAGATGTTCCTGATGTTCCAGCTGCGGCGGCCCGACGTGCTGCCGGTCGGCGACCTCGGGATCCGCCGGGCGTTCATGGTCCACTGGGGATTCGAGAAGCTCCCCAAGCCCGCCGAGATGGAGCCGATCGCCGAGCCCTGGCGCCCGCACCGGACGCTGGCCTCGCTGTTCCTCTGGCGCTCGATGCGGGCGACGCCGGTCTAGAGCGGGGCGGGGCACCCGGATAACGTAGCCCGGGACGGGCCGTCGACACCCTGGGCCACAAACTCCGCGCCAGGCGCGGACAACGTCGCCCGCGATGCCGGCCGGACGCCCTGCGTCACGAAATCGGGGCGAATCGGTGCGCGAACCGAGAGCTAGACCGCGGAGACTTCTTCTTCTTCGGCCACCCGGAACGAGGACCCGCAGCCGCAGGCCGCGATCACGTTCGGGTTGTCGACCTTGAAGCCCGCGCCCTGGAGGCCGTCGACGAAGTCGATCACCGAGCCCCTGACGTACGGCAGGCTCGGGTGGTCGACCAGCAGGCGGATCCCTTTGTCCTCGAACACGGTGTCGCCGTCGCGTTGCTCATCGAACGCAAGTGCGTATTGGAAGCCGGAGCAGCCCCCGCCGCGCACGCCGACCCGCAGTCCCGCGGTGTCGGCCACGACGGCCTGGGAGGAGAGGAACTCCTGGACCTTTTCGGCTCCCTTGTCTGTCAGGGTGATCATGCTTCAGGAAGTATAGCGTTGCGATCTCGCTACGCTTCCAAGTATGTCAACGAGTCCCACCTCCGCCACGCCGGAAGAGCTCAAGGCCCGCATCGAGGCCACGATTCCGCAGTGCAAGGCGGACGTCACCGGAGACGGGCACCACTTCAACGCGGTCGTGTCCTCCCCGGCGTTCGCGGGCCTGTCCCGTATCGCCCAGCACCGCCTCGTCTACGACGTCTTCGGGCCCGAGGTGGGGGGCCGGATCCACGCCCTGTCAATCCAGACAAAAACCTCGGAAACGGAGAACAGCGCATGAGCGACGTAAGCAGCAACCCCCTGCGCGACGAGATTCAGAAGGCGATCGATCAGAACCGGGTGATCCTGTTCATGAAGGGCACGCCCGACGCGCCCGCGTGCGGCTTCTCGGCCCGGACGGTTGCGGTGATGCAGACGATGGGCACCCCGTTCGCGGCGGTCGACATCCTGCCCGACCCGCGGATCCGGCAGGAGCTCTCGGCCCTGTCGAACTGGCCGACGATCCCGCAGCTGTTCGTGGACGGCGAACTGGTCGGCGGCGCCGACATCGTCGCCGAGATGTACGAGTCCGGCGAGCTCGCCGAGACGCTCGGCGTCGAGACCCCGGCCGCCCAGGAGGCTCCCGAGGGCGAGCCCGTCCAGGCGCCGCCGCTGGGCATCGAGAACCGCCTCTAACCGACAGCCGACCCAACGCGCCGATTGCTGCTCGCTCAACTCAGCGATTCGCACATCGGCGCGGACTGGGGCGTCGGCGACCCGGTCGCCGGGCTTGTGGCCGCCGTCCAGGCGGTCCGCTCGCTGGACCCGGACGCGGTGCTCGTCACCGGCGATCTGGTCGATAACGCCACCGACGCCGAGTACGAACAGGTCCGCCGGCTGCTCGCGCCGCTCGGCGTCCCGACGTACGTGCTGCCCGGCAACCACGACGACCGCGCGACGATCCGTCGCCACTTCGGCTTGCCCGGCGCCGGCGCCGAGCCGATTCAGTACTCGGTCGATTTCGGCGGCGAGCTGCGGCTGGTCGTGCTCGACTCCCTGCGACCCGGCGAGGACTCCGGGTCGCTCGATCGCGAACGGCTCGCCTGGCTTGACTCCGAGCTCGCCGCGGCGCCGCAGACGCCGACGCTGGTCGCGATGCACCACCCGCCGACGCTCAGCGGGCTGGCGCCCTGGGACGCGATCGGCCTGCCCGACGCCGACCGCGACGCGCTCGGCGTGGTGGTGGGCGCCCACCGGCAGGTTCGGAGGATCGTCGCCGGGCACGTGCATCACACGTTCACCTCAGAGCTCGCCGGGCGCCCCACGCTGACGATCCCGAGCACGTTCGTGCAGGCGCGACTGAACTTCGCCTCCGACCGCCTCGAACTCGGCGAAGGCCCGGCCGGCTTCGCCGTCCACACGGTCGTGGACGGAGGTTTGGTGTCGCACATCGAGCCGGTTCGCTAGCTGCCGCGCGGTGACGGGCGCGGCGCCCGGGATGTTCACATCCGGTGCGCGCGCAGCTTGATCGTCAGCTTCGCGGAGCCGGCGATCAACAGGGCCGGATCGCGGTAGGCGTGAATCGGACGATGGCCGGAGATCCGCGCGATCAAACCGTCATAGGGCGGGATCGAGTCGAACTGGTGCCGGAGCTGGGCGATCGAACTCGGAGGATCCGCGCCCCCGCCGGCGCTGACCGTCAGCACGTCGACCAGGCCGCCGATCAGGTCGTTGGCCGACTGGGGGCCGGGAGGCGGCGGACCGTGCACCGACACCACCACCCGATGGTGGGCGCGGGCGGGGATCCGCAACCGGAACGACACGGTTCCGATCCCCGACCGGTACCTGCTGACTCGCAGGCGGATCGTCACCGACTGACCCGGGCGCGCCGACCGCGGGCCGGCGGCTGACACGATCGAGGCTTCCCGCAGGCCGCGACGAGCTTGGATCTGGGCGCTCACCCGGGTCACATGCAGCGACGCGAACTGCTCGCTCTCGAGCACCCCGAACGCCGACGTCAGGTCGCCGGCGACGCCGGATGCGAGCTCGGGCGGAACCTCCCCCATGTCTCCCGCGGCGCCGATTCCGACGTAGCGGTTACAGAACCTCAGCGGCGTGCGGCTCTCGCGCAACGACACCTCGACGCACATTCGCCCGGACTCCGCCGCGGGCGGCCCGTCGAAGATCTCGGTGGCCGCCTGGCCCGCCTCCAGCGGCGAAATCAGATCGACCAGCGAGGAGCCCGACGGCAGGCCGATGTCGGTTTCGTCGGCGACCTCGCTGCGCAGCGACAGCCGGTGACCGCTGTCGAGGTCAACCGCGGTCACGTCGACCGGGACCTCCCGCGGCGGCGCGCCCACGACCCCGATCACGGCGTTGGGCGTGTCGCCGGTCAGCGTGCCCTCGGTGTGGCCCGGGGCCGCGAACTTGTAGCTCGAGCCGTTCGGGTTACCGATCACGGTGGTGACGTACGCATCCTGGAGCATCAGCGACCGACGGCCGGCGCCGTCGAGCTCGTGACCGAACGCGTACACGGTGCGACCGTCCCGATAGGTGACGGTGCCGATCGCGCCCGACGGGACCGAGCCGGTCGAGTAGCTGACCGCCACCGAAGCCCCTGGGATCAGCGGCTGCATCGGGAAGCTGGCCGGGCCGTCCCCGGACGCCGCGACCACGGTCCGCCCGACGCGCTCCCCGGCCTGTTGGAGCACGTTGAGCAGCGCGCTCGACAGGCCCGAGATCTCAAGCGGCCCGACCGCGGGCCGGGCCCGGCCGGTGAATCGGGGGGCGTCGCTGGGCGGCCTGACCGGCTCGCCGAGCATCAGCTGGATCGGCGTGACCAGGCCCGAGGCGTTACCGAAATCGCCGACGGTCGCCGAGATTGCGCCGGCGTTGAGCATCGTTCCGGCCGCGTCGGGGCAGTACACGGGCGATCCCGAGAAGCCCTCGGCGATCCCGGTCCCGGCGACCGCCGGACCCGAGACCCCGACGAGGATCCGGGCTCCCTGACTGGGGTCGTCGACAACCCCGTCGACATGCACCCCGAACGTCGAGATCGCGGTCCCGCGGATCACCGTCTCGCCGGTGCAGTCCATCCCGGCCCGGACCTGCGACAGCGGCATGATCGGACCTCCGTCGGCGAGCGCCCGCCCGGGGATCAGCGCCAACGCGGCCATCGCTGCGAGGCCAATGAATCTCATGCTCGTAGCACGCAAAAGCCGGTCAGCCCTTCCTGAGCGTTCCTCGGTTCGTCCCGGGCAAGCGTATCCGAGCCCTGTCGCGATGCCTATAGCATCGGCCAATGGCCGCAACCACCCGCCGGCGCGTCGGCGCCCTGGTCGCGCTGCGCTTCGAGTCCGGGACACTGCGAGCGATCGACCAGACCGCGTTGCCCTGGGAGGAGCGCGAGCTGACGCTCGAGACCGCGCAGGAGGTGGCCGATGCGATCAAACGGCTATCGATCCGCGGGGCGCCGCTGATCGGCGTCGCCGGAGGCTATGGCATCGCCCTGGCGCTGGCCCGCGACCCCAGCCTCGACTCACTCCAGCGGGCCTCCGAGCTGCTGGCCAACGCCCGGCCGACCGCGGTGAACCTCGCCTGGGCCGTCGACCGCGTCCGCGTGGCGGCCGCCGGGGCCGGATCCGACGCGGACCGGGCCGCCGCCGCCCTGGCCCAAGCACGAGCAATCGAAGCCGAGGAGCTGGCCTCCAGCGATGCGATCGCCCGCCACGGGGCTGAGCTGCTCGCCGACGCCCGGCGAGTCCTGACCCACTGCAACACCGGCGCGCTCGCGGCCCCCGGCCGCGGCACGGCGCTGGCGGTGGTCGCCGAGCTGGCCGACCGGGGCACGCTCGAACGGGCCCTGGCCACGGAGTCGCGCCCGCTGCTCCAGGGCGCACGGCTGACCGTGTACGAGCTCGCGCGACTCGGGATCGAGCACGAGCTGATCGTCGACTCCGCCGCCGCCGGACTGCTCGCGCGTGGCGCCGCGGACGCGGTGATCGTCGGCTGCGACCGCGTGGCCGCCAACGGGGACGTGGCCAACAAGGTCGGAACATACGGCCTCGCGCTCGCCGCTCGCGCCGCCGGGATCCCGTTCGTGGTCGCCGGCCCGACTTCGACGATCGACTACGCCACGCCCACCGGCGCCGCGATCACGATCGAGGAGCGCGACCCCGACGAGGTGCGGTTCGCCGGGGCCGGCGAGAACGCGCTGACGATGCCCGACACCAGCTGCCGCAATCCGGCGTTCGATGTCACCCCGGCTGCACTGGTGACCGCGCTGGTGACCGAGCGAGGCGTCGCCTCGCCTGTCGACGAGAGCTCGGTAGGAGCGCTGCGCTGCGCCTAGCCTGCCGCCGGCGCGGGCGCGGTCTGCTCTGAGCGTCGCCTGAACTCCAGGTACTCGACGATCCGGCGCGAGTCGCAGATCGCCTGCCCGTCGATCACCAGCACCGGCACCCGTCGCTGATCGGTTAGCGCCTCCACCTCGGGGCGGCGCGACCGCCGCTGGGGGACCCGGACCTGCTCGAACGCGATCGCATCGGCGACAAGCGCGCGCGCCACCTTTCCGCACGGGCATAGCCAGTTGGTCGGGGTGGTGCAGCGATACAGCGTTGCCATGGCCGAGACGATAAACCGCACCGGCCTGATCGCCTTGCGCTAAAGACGATTCAGTCCGGTGCGGCGCATGACTTCGCCACCCAGCCGCAGCGGCAGCGGCTGACGGGCGCCGGGCTGTGAGACCTCGGCGCCGTCGAGCTCGCGATACCAGGCGATCGTCTCCTCCAGGCAGTCCTCGTGCGGCCCGGGACGCCAGCCGAGCTCGCGTCTGGCCTTGGTGCTGACAAACGCCCAGTTCAGTGACGACGCCCGCAACTCGACCGGCGAGGCCATCAGGGAACCGGGAGCTCTGAGCGCCGCGGTCGACAGCGCGAGCGCCACCGGCAGCGGCAGCTTCACCGCCGGCGCCTGCACTCCGGAGAGCCGCGCGAGGTCGGCGAACAGGCGGTCGAAGGTGAAGTTGCGGTTACCGAGGATGTAGCGCTCTCCGGGCTGCCCGCGCTCGTCCGCGAGAACGTGCGCGCGAGCGACATCGTCGACTCCGACGATGTTGAGCGTGCCGTCGGCGTAGACCGGGATCTGACGGCGCAGGAACCGGCGCACCAGCGTGGTCGACGACCGGCCGGGATCCCCGGAACCGAGAACGTGGGCGGGGTTCAGGATCACCACCGCCAGCCCCCGGGCGGCGAGCCGCACCGCGAGGATCTCGGCCTCGTGCTTGGCGTCGACATACGGGATCGCGTAGCGCCCGGCGTCCCAGACGCTCTGCTCGTCGGCGGTCTCCCCTTTCGGCGAGGGCCCGACGGCCGCCGCCGAGGACGTGTACACGACTCGCTCCACGCCCGCCCGCAACGCTTCCTCGAGCACGATCCGGGTGCCCTCGAGGTTCACCGCGAACGTCAGCGCCCGGTCCAGCCGCAGGCTCGTACGGCCGGCGATGTGAAACACCCGGTCGACATCGCGCATCGCTCGACGGATCGCGCGGCGGTCGCAGACGTCGGCGGTCACGGTCGTCAGCGACAGGTCGGCCAGCGGATCGAGATCGGACTCGGGCCGGACGGTAACCCGCACCTCGTCACCCCGCTGCACCAGCAGCCGGGTGACGTGCGAGCCGATGAATCCGGTCGCACCGGTTACAAGCGTGTATGCCACGGCAGCAAGCCCCGCGCGATCCGCGCGGGAGGCCGATCCTATCTGTAGGGTGCGCCGCTGATGGCCCCGGTCGCGATCGTCTCGGACACCTGCCACTACCTGCCGGCCGAGCTCGTCGCCGAGCACGGCATCCATCAGGTCAGCCTGTACGTGCACTGGAAGGGCGAGACCCAGCGCGAGTCGGAGATCGCAGACTACGACGCCTACTACCGGCGGCTCGGCTCGACCGAGGAGCTACCGACCACCTCGCAACCCTCGATCGGCGACTTCCTGTCGGTCTATGAGCCGATCCTCGACGCCGGCGATGACATCGTCTCGATTCATCTCGCGGGCGGGATGTCGGGGACGGTGCGATCGGCCGAGCAGGCTCGCGAACAGCTCGGCAATAGCGCCGAGCGGGTGCACGTGATCGATTCGGCCAGCGCCTGCGGCGGCCAGGGGCTGGTGGTGCTCGCGGCCGCGGCCGCCGCTCGCGAAGGCGCCGACGCGGCGGCGGTGGCCGACCGGGCGCGGCGGGCGCGCGAGGGATTGAAGATGTGGTTTGCGATCGACACGCTCGAATACCTGCGCAAGGGCGGGCGGATCGGGGGCGCCCAGGCCTGGTTGGGGTCGGCCCTGAAGATCAAGCCGATCCTCACCGTCGAATCGGAGATCACGCCGATCGAGCGGGTCCGGACCTCGCGCCGGGCGTTCGAGCGGATGGTCGACCTGCTCCGGTCACGGGCGCAGGACGGCGCCGACGCGTGGATGGTCCAGCACATCCAGGCGCCCGCGGAGGCAGCTGAGCTGGCCCGGCGGGGCACGGAGATCTTCGGGCACGAGCCGCTCGTGGTGTCGCAGATCGGCCCGGTGATCGGGACGCACGTGGGTCCCGGGCTGTTGGGAGCCGGAGGGATCCCGAGCGTTTTTGTGTAGGGGGTGCGCGTCTGGACGGCGCGAACCTCCATCAATCCTCCGATCGCGCCGAATGCCCGCGCTCGGGCGTGATCCTCACCCGTGGTGGATATAGGCACGATCGCTTTCATCGCCCTGATCGCGTGGCTAGGGGTATTCGTCGTAGTGCTGGGCCTTTGCAAGGCGTCCGCGCGGGCGGACGCGGCGGACGAGCGGCGCCGGACGACCGGCCAGGTTCCGGTCTCGGCATCCGAGGAGCTCATCCAGCTGTACCGGGGCTGAGCGCGCCGCGCGGGTTCTCGCCGAACGGGAGCGGCCCCGCGCGGGCTCAGCAGCGCCTGCGGTAACGGACGCTCAGCGCCTGCGGCGGCGGCCCAGGCCGCCGATCGCGGCGATTCCGCCGGCGAGCACGAAGCCGGTGACGGCAGCGCCGACCAGCACCTGCTTCTGATGCTTGCGCAGTTGCGCGCGCCAATCGGTGAGCCGGACCATCTCGCCGCGCAGCCGCTCGACCGAGTTTCCGAGCTCGACGCGGTTCTGCTCGATCGAGGCCCTGATCTCCTCGGGCGTGCGGGTAGAGCGTGCCGTCGCCATCAGCGTCCGTCCTGAGCGCTGGTCGCGACCGTCTCGCGGATTTTCTTCGCTTCGTCGATCGCCATGTCGGGCGTGGGCGCTCCGACCCGGAGCTTGCGCCACGCGAACAGGGCGGCGGCGGCGGTGAGCAGCAGCAGGACGATGAACACGACCAGGAAGCCCAGCCACAGGTCGCCGGCGCCGCTGATGAAGATCGCGTTGATCGCCCATGCGATCGTCTCCAGCAGGAAGATCAGCGCGAACACCCCGAACACGGCGCCGGCGGCGACCGCCGCGGTGCCGCGCAGGATGCTGGTGACCTTCTCCGCGACCTCGGCCTTGGCGAGCTCGACCTCCTCGCGGACGAGCGTGCTCATCCGCTCGGAGACCTCGGTCACCGTGGTGGCGATGTTCTCCGGCTTGCTGCCGTTAAGAGCCAAGGCGCTTGAGGATCAGGGCGAACAGAATCCCGCCGGCGAACGCACCGCCTACGAGGATCTCGGGGCGATCGTAGGCCAGCCCACGAGCTGCGTCTGAGCCCGGCGTCACCGGGACCGGCGGCGTGACCGGCGCTGGCGCTGGTGGCGGCGGGGTCGGCGCGACTGGAGCAGCGGTCTGGGCCACGGTCGGCGGTTCGGGGGTTCGCACGACGGTCGGCGGCTCCGCCGGAGTCGGCGGTGACCCGCCGCCGGTGGGCGCCTGCCCGGCGTTCGCGGAGTCGCTGCCTTCGCTCACTCTGGCGGGTCTTCGTCGAAGAGACGCATCCAGATCAACGTCGCTAGGCGCGACGCCACGATGCTCGCCAGCGCGCCGGTCCCGGCGAGCAGTCCCGACCAGATGAGTCGCTTGACCAAGGGGCTCTCCGTCATACGCGCTGATTCAATCAGACTTCGCGGACTGGGCAGGGCCGAATTGCGCGCGGGACGACCGCTTGGGTTGGCCCCCATCAGCGCTCGAGCCCTCGGCAGATGGTCTCCACGATCAGCGCCTTCGCCCGTTCGAGGTCCTCCTCGGCTACCGCCCCGGGGTCGAAGATCCAGCCGGTCAGGACCTGCTCGATCAGGCCATAGAACGCCAGCGCGGCGAACTCCGGCGCGATCTGCTCGCGGAACACCCCCGCGGCCTGCGCGCGAGCCACGATTCCGGCGATCTGGGCGTAGGCTTCCCGGATCTTGGCCAGGTGGGTGCGCCCGAACGTGTTCGCGGCGCGCGTGACCTCAACCACGATCACCTTCATGAGGTCGGGGTCGTGGCGGTAGGAGTCGACGATGAACGCCGCGATCGCCTGGAGCTTCTCGCGGGGCGTGCGAGATGAAGCGTCGACTTCGGCAATCGCGGCCAGCATCACGTCCCACCGCTCGAGGAACAGCGTGTCGAGGATCTCCTCCTTGGAGGTGAAGTAGTGGTAGACGAGCCCGTAGGCGACCCCGGCCTCGTCGGCGATGTCCGAGACCCGGCACGTGTGAAAGCCCTGGCGGGCGAACACCCGGACGGCGGCCTCGAGGATCACCCGCCGCTTGTCGACCGCTGGCTGGGCCGCCACTAAGCCCCCGCCCGGGCAGACGCCCGGTAGGTCTCCGGGCGCCGGTGGGTCAGCGACGGAAGCCGGCGCCTGATGTCGCGCAGCAGCGAGAAGTCGAGCTCGGCGACGATCGCCGTCTCGTGATCGGGGGCCGTGGCCAGCACGAGCCCCCAGGGATCGACGATCGTCGACCGACCGCCGGAGCGGAAGCCGCCCGGGTGCGGACCGATCTGGTTGGCGCCGATCACGAAGCTCTGGGTCTCGATCGCACGCGCCCGGAGCAGCAGCTCCCAGTGGTCGCGCGTGGTCGGCAGCGTGAACGCGGCCGGGATCGCGATCACCTGCGCGCCGTCCGCAGCGAGCGCCTGGTAGAGCTCGGGGAAGCGGACGTCGTAGCAGATGCTCATGCCGATTCCGGCATCCCCGGTCAGCGGCGAGACTACGACCTCCTCGCCGGGCTCTTCGTGGTCGGATTCGGCGTAGACCGTGCCCTCGACCTCGACATCGAACATGTGCAGCTTGCGGTACACGCCGCGGATCTCGCCGTCGGGCGCTATGTGCACGCTGGTGTTGGACGTCTTATCGCGTCCCTCGCGCAGCTCGGCGATCGAACCCGCGATCAGGTCGATTCCCAGCTCGCGCGCGGCGTCTATCGCCCACGTCATGCACGGTCCGTCGAGTGGCTGCGCGCCCGCGGCGATCTGGTCCGCGGTTCCGAGCACACTCCATTTCTCGGGGAGCACGACGAGTTCGGCGCCCTGACGGGCGGCGTCGCGGACCAGACGGTCGGCCCGCTCGAGATTGCGATCGACATCGTCGGTCGCGTTAAGCTGGACTGCGCCGGCGCGCATCTGGGGTCACCTCTCCTAGCTGATTGACGAGTCAGTCAAGCGTGTATGACAAGGATACCCATCAGCTTTCCCATCGCGGGCGATTCGGCGACGCGCGCCCACCGACGCTGTCGGGGCTGGCGCTGCCGCCCGTGCCGATGCCGTCGCACCGTGCCGGCAGGCCACTGAAGGCCTGGCGCTACGTTGGCGTGTACGGCCCCGAGCTGTTGCTGTGCGCGGCCACGGTGCGGATCGGCCGCGGCCGGCAGTGCTTCTGGGCGGTGTGGGACCGCGACCGGCACGAGTTTCACCAGCGAATCGTGCTCGGCCCCGGTACGCCGGTGACGCTGTCCCTCGGGTCCGTTCGCGTGCGTGACCGCGACGTTCAGATCGAGCTCGCACTCGAGGAGACAGCGGGCATCGAGACGGTGTCTGTCGCCGGCGAGCAGTACGCGTGGACGCGCAAGCAGGGCGGCGTCAGCGCCCGGGGAACCGTGTGGATCGACGGCCGCCACCACTCGCTCGACGCTCGGGCGGTGATCGATGACACCGCCGGCTATCACCCACGACACACCCGGTGGAGCTGGTCGGCAGGGGTCGGAATGGGCAGCGACGGCAGCGAGGTCGCGTGGAACCTGGTCGAGGGCATCAACGACACGCCGACCGGGAGCGAACGCACGATCTGGGTCGATGGCGAGGCGCGTGAGGCCCCGCCGAGCAGCTTCGCCGCCAACCTGTCGTCGGTCGACGAGCTGCGTTTCCACCCCGAGGCCGAGCTGCGAAACGACCAGAACCTGCTGCTGGTCCGCAGCTCCTACCGGCAGCCGTTCGGCACGTTCTCAGGCGCGCTGCCGGGTGGACCGACCCTCACCGCGGGCTACGGAGTGATGGAGCACCACGACGTGTGGTGGTGAATCACGCCCGCCGGTGGCGCGCCAGCGCGGACAGCAGCAGCTTCGAGTGCATCGCCCCGATCAGCTCCCGCAACGGATCTGCACCTGAGGAGATGATCTCGACCGCACGGTCCTCGTCGACCTTGCCGGCGAGCCGGTCGAGCAGCACCCGGACCTCCTCATCGACCAGCGGCTCGAGCGCGTCGCGGTAGCGGATCGTGTCGTACACGGTGAAGCCGATCGACTCCTCGTAGCCGCCGGCGCGAAACCGTGAGATCGCCTCGATGATCGCCACGTCGTCGGCGTCGTAGCCGCGCGACCCCGGGGTGAGCACGCCAATCTCCTCGAGGCGGTCGAGCACGTTCTGAGGCATGTGGTAGGTCTGGCGCACCTTCGTACGCGAAATCCGCTCGGTCTGGCCGGCCGCGATCGCCCGCTCGACGATTCGATCCTCGAGCTCGATCAGCCGCTCGGCGCGTTCCGGGCTGTCGGCGATCACGTCACGAATCACCCGCAACGGCATGAAGCGCTCCTCCTGGAGGCGCTTGATCAGCTGGATCCGGTCGACGAACTGCGGCGGGTAGTAGGCCATGTTGCGGCTGGTCCGGATCACGTCCTCGTCGGATCCGAGCAACCCCTCGCGCAGGTAGTGCTTGATCGTGCCCGCGCTCACGCCCGACCGCTCCGCGAGCTCGGACATCTTCAGCATGCCCTCGGCGTCGGCGCTCATCGATTCAGGAAGCTGCCCCGACCGACATCCGCCGGTCCGGCGACCGCGCCGGCCTCGTGCAGCGCTGCGATCTCGGCGGCGCTGTAGCCGGCGTCGGCCAGCAGCTCGTCGGTGTGCTCGCCGAGCGCCGGGCCGGGGGCCCGAGTCGGGTCGCCCGGAGTCCGGCTGAGCTTGACCGGCAGCCCGAGCAGCTTCACCGGCCGCTGCGCGCCTGGCTGGTCGAGCTCGACCACCATCTCCCGCGCGGCCACCAGCTCGGAGTCCAGCGCCTCGTCGAGCTCCAACACCGGCTCCAGACAGCAATCGTGCGCGGTGGCGAACTGATGCCACTGCCCGCGCGTGCGCGCGGCGAAGATCTCCGACACGGCCTGGTGCGCGTCGGAGCCCGGCGGGTCGAACTGATGCTCGATCAGATCCTCACGGCCGACGCCTCGGCAGAACTCCGCCCAGAACTTCGGCTCCAGCGCCCCGAGCGTCACGTATCCGTCCGCGCACCGGTAGGGGCGGTAACAGGTCAGGCCGCCCGCCAGCGGCAGCTGGCCGCGCCCCGGAGCGCGCCCCCTGGCGAACATCTCGGCGGCCACCATTGCCAGCCACGACAGCGATCCGTCGAACATCGAGCAGTCGACAAGCTGCCCCTGCCCGGAGCGCTCGCGCTCCCGCAAGGCCATGAGGATCCCGAACGCGGCCATCGTGGCGCCGCCGCCGAGGTCGGCGATCTGGCCGGCGGACTGGACCGGGGGCCCGTCCGCGTCGCCGGTCAGGCCGAGGATCCCGTTGAGGCCGAGGTAGTTCATGTCGTGGCCCGAGCGCTCGGTGTTGGGTCCGTTCTGCCCGTAGCCGCTGATCGCGCAGTAGACCAGCTGTGGGTTCTCCTCGCGAAGCCGCTGGTAGCCGACGCCGAGGCGGTCGAGCACCCCGGGACGGAAAGATTCGAGCAGCACGTCGGCGCCGCGGGCCAGCGCCGACAGCACTTGCTTGCCGGCGTCGGACTTGAGGTCGATTCGGATCGAGCGCTTGCCCCGGTTCAGCGACAGAAACAGCGCGGAGGCAGCGCTCCGGTCGGCGCCCTCGTAGTGCGGCTCCGACCACCGGACGTAATCGCCGGCTCCCGTGTCCTCGACCTTGATCACGTCGGCGCCGAAATCGGCCAGCAGCAGCGAGCAGAACCCGCCGGGCAACAGCCGCGACAGATCCAGGACGCGGATGTCCTCTAACGGTAGGCCGGTCACGCCGACGGGACCTCTGCGGAACGCCGGCCGATCCCGAGCAGCGCCCGGGCCTCCTCGACGGTGGCTGGACGACGGCCGAGCTCCTCGGTCAGCCGCCGGGCCTTGGCGATCAGGTCGCCGTTGGATCGGGCCATGGTCCCGTCGGGGAGATAGAAGTTGTCCTCGAGGCCGACGCGGATCGAGCCTCCGAGGGTCAGCGCGGCGGCGACCAGCATCCACTGGTCGCGCCCGATTCCGATCACCCCCCAGTGGTGCGTCCCTTCAGGCATGTTGTCGGCCATCGCGGCGAGGTTGCGGGCCGTCGGAGGCACACCGCCGACCACGCCCATCACGAAATCGGCGTGCAGCGGCGCATCCAGCAGCCCCATGTCGACGAGCGGCGCCAGCGATCCCACATGGCCCAGGTCGAAGCACTCGTGCTCGGGCTTGATCTGCAGCCGGCGCATCGCCTCCAGCAGCTCGATGATCTCGTCGAACGGGTTGGCGAACACGAACTTGAACACGAAGTCCTTGCGCCGGCGCGAGTACTTGGCGTAGTTCATCGAGCCCATGTTCAGAGCCGCCACCTCGGGCAGGCCGGCCTCCAGGTAGGCGATTCGTTTGGCCACCGGCACGCCGACTGTCCCGGTCGAGAAGTTGATGATCACCGCGTCGCCGACCTGGGCCCGGATCGCGTCGCGGATCGCCACGAAGTCCTCGACCTCGAAGCTGGGCGCGCCGTCAGGGCTGCGCGCGTGGATGTGAATGTGGACGCCGCCCTCGTCGACGATCCGGCGCGCCTCGGCTCCGTACTCCTCGGGCGTGTAGGGAATCGCGGGACACTGCTCGCGGTTGGCGATCGTGCCCGAGATCGCGCAGGTGATCACCACGGGGTCGTCGAGGCTCATCGTGCGCTCATACCGGGACGACTCCCGAGCGCTTGAACGGACGCTCGACCCGTTTGCCAGCCGACATCTCCAGCGCCCGGCAGATCGTCGCCCGCGTCTCGCGCGGGTCGATCACGTCATCGATCATGTCGTTGCCGGCGGCGACGTAGACGTCGATGATCTGGCGGAAGTTGTCGATCAGCTCCTGGCGCTTGGCGACCGGATCCTCCGCTTCCTGGACCTGCCGTCGAAAGATGATCTCGACTGCGCCCTCGGCACCCATCACGCTGATCTCGGCCGACGGCCACGCGACGATCAGGTCGGGCTCATAGGCTCGGCCGCACATCACGTAGTAGCCCGCGCCGTAGGCCTTGCGCAGCACCACGGTGATCTTCGGCACGGTCGCGTTGGCGGTGGCGTACAGCATCTTCGCCCCGTGGCGGATGATCCCGGCGGCCTCGACCTTGGTCCCGACCATGAACCCCGGGACGTCCATCAGGTACACGAGCGGGATCCCATAGGCGTTGCAGAGGTTGATGAACCGGGCGGCCTTGTCGGCCGAGTCGTTGTCGAGGATCCCGCCGAGCTGCCGCGGCTGGTTGGCCACGATCCCCGCCGGGCGCCCGCCGAAGCGCGCCAGGCAGGTGATGATCGTCTTGGCGAACTGCGGCTTGAGGTCGAAGTAGTCGCCGTCGTCGACGATCCGGCGGATCACCTCGTACATGTCATACGGCTTGCGATTGGACTCCGGGAGCACGTCGAGCAGCTCCTCGTCGCCCCGATCCACCGGGTCGTCGGTACCGCGGAGCGGTGGGCGCTCCTCGCAGTTGGATGGGAAGAAGCTCAGGTAGCGCTTGATCTGGGCGATGCATTCAGGGTCGTCGGCGACCTCGAGGTCCCCCACCCCCGACTTGCGCGTGTGCACGCGCGAGCCGCCGAGCTCCTCCTGGGTGACGTCTTCGCCGACCGCCGCGCGAACCAGGTGCGGCCCGGCGAGCGCCATCGACCCGCGGCCCTTCACCATCGGCACGAAGTCGGCCAGCCCGGGGATGTATGCGGTGCCGGCGGCGCAAGGGCCCATCAGTGCCGCCACCTGCGGGATCACGCCGGAGTTGATCACCTCCTCGCGGAACAGGTGCCCGGAGCCGGCGAACAGCGACCCGACCGCCTCCTGGATCCGGGCGCCGGCCGAGTCCAGCAACCAGATCATCGGGATCCGCTTGGTCAGCGCGAGCTCGCGCAGCCGGGTGACCTTGAGCTCGCCGGTCATCCCCATCGAGCCCGCCATCACCGTGAAGTCGTAGGCGGCGACCGCGGCCAGCCGTCCGTCGACCTTGCCGTAGCCGGTGATCACGCCGTCGGCGGGGGCGTCCCTGCCCTCCATCGCGCGCTGGGAGAAGTGCGGCCGCCCGTGGATCCCGAGCTCCACGAACGTGCCCTCGTCGATCAGCAGCGCGACCCGTTCGCGCGCGGTCAGCTTCTCGCGCGCGTGCTGGGCCTCGATCTTCTCCGCCCCGCCCCCGAGCTTGATCTGCTCGCGCCGCGCCTGCAGGTCCTCGGCGAGCGGGCGCAGCAGGCTCGATGCGGTCGGCTCGGCGGCCATCAACGGCCCTTCCATGCGGGCTCGCGTTTCTCGAAGAAGGCCGCAACCCCCTCCTGGATGTCCTCCGTCGAGAACGCAATCGTGAGCTGCGAGCGCAGGAACTCGATCGCATCGGCGAACGCCATGTCCTGTTGGCGGAACATCGCGTTCTTGCCCATCCGCATCATCACCGGGCTCTTGGCGGCGAGCTTCTCGGCCCAGTCGAGCACGGCGGCGTCGAACTCGTCGGGGGCTACGACCCGGTTGACGATCCCGATCCGCTCGGCCTCCTCGGCGGAGATCTGCTCGCCCAGCAGCAGCAGCTCATTGGTCTTCTTACGGCCGACGTTGCGGTAGATCAGGGCCATGATCATGAACGGGAACACGCCGACGTTGATCTCTGGGGTGCCGAACCGCGCGCCCTGCTTGGCGATGATCAGGTCGCAGGCGAGCGCGACGCCGAGCGACCCCGCGAGCACGTGTCCGTTGGCGGCGCACAGCGACGGCTTACCGAGCTCCCCGAGCAGCCGGAACAGCTCGGGGAAGCGCTCGGTCCCGAAGTGCTTGTGGACGAGCGGGACGTCGGCGGCGAACCCGCCGAGGTTGGCGCCGGCCGAGAACACGCGATCGTGCGTGGAGGTGAGCACCACGCAGTGGACCGCGTCGTCGACACGCGCGCGATGCAGCGCGGCGATCAGCTCATCGAGCAGCTCGTCAGACAGCGCGTTGCGCGTGTCGGGCGTGTCCAGCGCGATCGTGGCGACGCCGGACCCGGAGACTTCGTAGCGCAAGGTGGCGTATGACATGGGCGGACGGTAACGTACCAAGTGGTAAGTAGGAAGTCCTACTGTTCACTTTGGGAGAATCAGCCATGGCCACCGCCGACGTGCTCAAGCCCGACTTCGCCGCGCAGCGCAAGCACTTCATCTTCACCGAGGACCACGAGCAGCTGCGCGAGTCGATTCGCCGGTTCGCGGTCAAGGAACTCCAGCCCCACGCGGACGAGTGGGAGGAGACCACGTTCCCCGACTGGGTGTTCGAGCGGATGGGCGAGCTCGGGTTCCTGGGACTCGACAAGCCCGAGGAGTACGGCGGCCAGGGCGGCGACTACTACACCTCGCTGGTGCTCGCCGAGGAGCTCGTGCACGCCCACTGCGGCGGGCTGGGGATGGGGATCGCCGTGCAGACCGACATGGCGATGCCGCCGATCCTGGCATTCGGCACCGAGGAGCAGAAGCGCGAATGGGCCGCCCCGGCGATCGCCGGCAAGAAGATCCTGTCGATCGGGATCTCCGAGCCCGACGCCGGATCGGACGTCTCGGGGATCAAGACCCGGGCGGTCAAGGACGGCGACGAGTACGTGATCAACGGGTCAAAGACGTTCATCACCAACGGCCATCGCTCACACGCGATCGTGCTGGTCACGAAGACTGATCCCGACGCCAAATACGACGGGTTCACGCTGTTCATCGTGCCGATGGATCTGCCCGGCGTGATCCGCGAGCGCAAGCTCGAGAAGCTGGGGATGCACGCCTCGGACACCGCGTTGCTCGCCTTTCAGGACGTCCGGGTGCCCGCCTCGGCGGTGCTCGGCCAGGTCGGCAAGGGCTTCTACCACATCATGTGGGAGCTCCAGGGCGAGCGGCTGATCGGCGCGGCGGGCTCGGTCGCGGGCGCGCAGCACGTGTTCGACCGCACGCTGCAGTACGCCCTCCAGCGCAGCGCGTTCGGTCGCCCGATCGGCCACTTCCAGGTGATCCGTCACAAGTTCGCCGAGATGGCCACCAAGATCGAGACCGCGCGGCAGATGGTCTACACCACTGCCTGGCGTTTTCAGAACGGCGAGTACCCGGTGCGCGAGATCACGATGGCGAAGCTGTACTCGGCGCGGATCGCGGTCGAGGTGGCCGACGAGTGCATCCAGATCCACGGCGGTAATGGGTACATGAAGGAGTACGGGATCGAACGCGTGTGGCGGGACCTGCGGGTCAACCGGATCGGGGCCGGGACCGATGAGATCATGCTCGACGTGATCGGCCGTTCGTACGGGCTCTAGGTCGGCAGTCGGAGATCTGGACCAACTCGATTGACTAGGGGCGGCGCGGTGGTACCTTGGCCTCCGGAGGTAACGACCGGGGCGTGCGGGAGCGATTCCCGCCGGGCGTCAGGTAGGTGTGCACACGCGAGGTGTTGCGATCGCTTGAGCACGATCGAAGTTGCCAGCTTCGCCCCCACCCGGCCCACGCCGCCGATGGCTGCGCCCCTGCCCCCGGGCGCAGCCGTCGCGCGGCATCCGGAGCCGCGGCGTGTCTGATCTGGTGGACCGACTGGCCGCCAAGGCCGGAGTCGCGCACGCCGCGTCCCGCCGGCCGATTCCGCCATTCACCGAGGAGCACGAGCGGTTCCGCTCGACCGTGCGCGGGTTCGTGGCCACCGAGTTGGCGCCACGCGTGGCTGAATGGGAGGAGGCCCGATGGTTCCCCGACGAGGTGTTCGAACGGCTGGCCCAGCTCAGGTACCTCGGGCTCAAGTTCCCGGTGCAGTACGGCGGTGACGACGACATCGTCGCCGACGCAGTGTTCGCCGAGGAGCTCTCGCGCTGCGGCTCGGGTGGCCTGGCGGCCGGTATCGGCGCGCACACCGGAATCGCGCTGCCGCCGATCGCCAAGTTCGGCACCGAGGACCAGAAGCAGCGCTACCTGGTGCCGGGGATGCGCGGCGCGCGGATCGCAGCGCTGGCGATCACCGAGCCGGACGCCGGCTCCGACGTGGCCTCGATCCGGACCCACGCGCGGCGGGTCGATGGTGGCTGGCTGGTCAACGGTTCGAAGACGTTCATCACCGGCGGCATCCGCGCGCACGCGCTGGTCACCGCGGTGCGCACCTCGCCCGAGGGTGGTCACCACGGACTCTCGCTGATGATCATCGACCGCGGCCCCGGGGTCGTCAGCACCCCGCTCGAGAAACTCGGGTGGCACGCCTCCGACACCGCCCAGATCTCCTTCGACGACGTGTTCGTGCCCGACGAGAACCTGCTGGGCCCCGAGAACCGGGGGTTCCAGCTGATCATGGCCAACTTCCAATGGGAGCGGCTGCTGATGGCGCTCGGCGCGGTCGGCGCGATGCAGGCGACGTTCGAGCAGACTCGAGAGTTCGCCCTCCAGCGCAGCGCGTTCGGCAAGCCGATCGCCGCTCATCAGGTGACCCGCCACAAGCTCGCCGAGGTCGCGGTCACGATCGAGGCGGCCCGCGACGTCACCTATGCGGCCCTGCGTCGCCACGTTTGGGGCGAGGACGCGGTCCCGGCAGTGACGATCGCCAAGCTCGCCACCCAGCGAGCCTCCTTTGAAGTATCCGACACCTGCCTGCAAATCCATGGCGAAGCCGGGTATATGAAGGACCATGGGATAGAGCGCGCTGTCCGCGACGCGCGCTTGGGGCCGATCGGTGGCGGCACCGACGAGATCATGAAGGAGATTTTGGGGCGATGGCTGGGTCTCTGAGGCCCAGAAAGGAGGCAAAAGTGCAGACGATCGTTACGGCGACCACCGGTGCACGGATCGAAGTGTGGCGAGAGGACGAGCTGTTCCACGCGCGGTTGGCGGGGCAAAACCAACAGCCGGAGATCTGCATGGGGATGGATCTGTTCGAGGTGATCGCAGACCTGGCCGGGCTGGACCTCGAAGACCAAGTCGAGGCTGCGGAGGCAACTCGGCTGGCCTCCGAGGCCCAGCAACGGCTGGGCTCGCGGGCTGGCTCGGACCCAGCCGCCAGGTCGGCGTTCGCCGGAGGCTGGGCGGAATCGGCGCGGAGTAGCAAAATGTAGGCGGTGCACCGACCGCCGACGAGGGCACGCTGATGGATTCCGCCCGGGGCAAGCTCCTGATTGCGGGTCCATCGCTGCTGGACCCGAACTTCTGGCGGACGGTCGTGCTCGTGATCGAGCACACGGCAGAGGGGGCGCTCGGCCTGGTGCTCAATCGCCCGTCGGAGACGACGGTCGGCGAGGCCGTACCGCAGCTCGAGGAGCTGGTCGAGCTCTCCGACCGGTTGTTCATCGGCGGCCCGGTCCAGCCTTCGGCCGTGATCGTGCTCGGCGAGTTCGAGGACCCGACCGACGCGGCGTTGCTCGCGTTCGACGACGTCGGCGTGCTCGGAACCGGGTCGACCCCCGAGGAGTCGTCGGTCGGCCTACGCAGCGGCCGGGCGTTCGTGGGCCACGCAGGCTGGGGACCCGGGCAGCTCGACGGCGAGATCGAGCGGGACGACTGGATCCTCGAACCGGCGATCCTCGACGACGCATTCACCGCCGAGGCCTCGGACCTGTGGTCAGAGGTGCTCACCCGCAAGGGCGGCAACTACGCGCTGCTGGCGAGGATGCCGCCGGATCCGTCCGTGAACTGACCGTGGCGCACGACCACGACCACGCTCACATCAATCGCGACGCCGACCAGCGCGCGCTGAAGATCGCGCTGACGCTGATCCTGGCGTTCATGGTCTGCGAGGTGGCGGCCGGCATCCTCGCGTCCTCGCTGGCGCTGCTGTCCGACGCCGCCCACATGCTGACCGACGCCGCCGCACTCGCGATCTCGCTGGCCGCCGCGCGGCTGGCGATGCGCCCGGCGCACGGCTCGATGACCTACGGCCTCGGCCGGGTCGAGATACTCAGCGCCCAGGCCAACGGCGTGACGCTGCTGGTGCTGGGGTGCCTGATCGTCTATGAGGCAATCGTGCGGCTGACCTCGCCGCCCGAGGTCCACGGCGGGGTGGTGCTGATCGTCGCGCTCGTCGGAATCGTCGTCAACGTGGCCGCCGCCCGGGTCCTGGCAGGCGGATCCGATCACGAGCGCAGTCTCAACGTCGAGGGCTCGTTCCGCCACATCCTCACCGACCTGTACGGCTTCATCGCGACCGCGATCGCCGCGGTGGTGATCCTGCTCACCGGCTTCTGGCGCGCCGACGCAATCGCCTCGCTGGTGATCGCCGGGCTGATGCTGTGGGCGGCCTATGGCCTGCTGAAGGCCTCGGGGCGGGTGTTCATGGAAGCGGCTCCGGCCGGCCTGGACCCCGACCAGATCGGACGGCTGCTCGCCTCCCAGCCGGAGGTGATCGAGGTCCACGACTTGCACGTGTGGGAGGTCACCTCGGGGTTTCCGGCGCTGTCGGCACACGTTGTGGTCAGCGCCGGAAGCGATTGTCATGCGCTGAGGCGCAGCCTCCAGCGGCTCCTCGAGGACAGCTTTGACCTGCGCCACACGACACTGCAGGTCGACCACGAGGCCGCCTCGCAGGAGCCGCTGCAGATCGAGGTCACGCCGCAGGCGACCCGATCCGGCGAGCCCTCGTAGACTCGCCCGTGGAGAGATGAAGGTCGTCAAGCCAGGTCCAGATCGCGAGGTGCCGCGCGGGGTCGTCGGCGGAGCCGAGATCTCGCAGGCGACCGCGGGCGCGCGCAACATCTACATGGCGCTGTTCCGGGTTCCGGCCGGCGCCCAGTCACGGCCGCACTACCACGAGGGCTGTGAGAGCGCGGTGTACATGCTGTCGGGATCGCTAGAGGTCAAGTGGGGCGACCGCCTCGAGCACCAGCTGACGCTCGAGCCCGGCGACCTGGTCTACGTACCGCCGCGCGAGACCCACGTGCTCTCCAATACGTCGCCGACCGAGCCCGCCGAGTATGTGGTGGCGCGCGACTCGCCGCACGAGGACGCGGTCGTGGTCCCCTGGGCCGAGCAACCGTGAACGCCCCGCAGGAGTCGTCGTTCGCCGGCGCGGGCGGGGTCGAGATCTTCCGGCGAGTGTGGTTGCCCGACGGCGATCCGACCGCGGTCGTGGCGATCGCGCACGGCGCCGGCGAGCACAGCGGACGCTACGCGCACGTCTCAGCCCGGCTGAATGCCGAGGGTTATGCGGTCTACGCGGTCGACCATCGGGGCCACGGGCGCTCGCAGGGCCCGCGCGCGCTGATCGATCGGATCGACAACGCCGTGGCCGACCTCGACAAGCTGATCGTGCTCGCGCGCGAGCGCCATCCCAGCGTCCCGCTGATCCTGCTGGGCCACAGCATGGGCGGCACGGTCGCGTTGTCCTACGCGCTCGCGCACCAGGATCGGCTGTCAGGTCTGATCCTGAGCGGCCCGCTGGCCGCGATCGACCCGGTCGGGGCCCCGACGCGCCTGGCCGCGACGGCGCTGTCCAAGATCGCCCCGCGAGCGCCGGCGATCGCCGTCGATTCCTCGCTGGTCAGCCGCGACCCCGCGGTCGTCGACGACTACCGCAGCGACCCGCTCGTGCACCACGGCAAGCTCCCGGTGCGCACCGTGGCCGAGCTGGCGGCGGCGATCGAGGCGTTCCCCGATCGGGTCGGCGCGATCACCGTGCCGACGCTGATCGTGTACGGGACCGACGACGGGCTGTGCCCGCCGCGCGGGAGCGAGATGCTGGCGCGGCGCATCGGATCAACGGAAATCACGGCCAGGTCCTACGCGGGCCTCTACCACGAGATCCTCAATGAGCCCGAACGCGAGCAGGTGCTCGACGACATCTGCGCATGGCTGGCTGCGCGCGTCGGGGCGGCTAGCCCAGTGAGAACCGGCAGCCGCTGAGATAGTCGCCGCCGGGCGAGATCAGATAGCAGACGAGCTCCGCCAGCTGGGCGTCGGTGGTGCGCGGTCCGGGGGCGATCATCGTCGCGGTGACCCGGTGGCGGGCCCATTCGATCGACAGCGTCCGCGCCAGGTTCTCCAGCGCCGAGCGCGCCGCCTCGGCGAACCGCCCGGCGTCGAGCCGAGGGCCGATCAGCACCACCTTGCCGCCGTGCTCACCTGCAATCAGCGATTGTGTGGCCACCTCGCGGACGGCGTCCCAGGCCGCCTCGGTGGACGCGCGCAGGCCGTCCTGGCCGCCGTTGCCGAACGCGTCGGCGGCATCGAACACGACCGCGTCGACGCCCTCTGGCAGCTCGTCGACGCGGCCCACGCGAGCCCCGAGTGCGGCCAAAGCTTCGCCGAGTGAGTCGCGGCAACCGGCCAGCGCCACCGCGCGCCCGTCCAGCAGCCGAGAACGAAACACGGTCATCGCGGGCGACACGGTATAGCCTGAGTGAGCGATGACCACGCTGTCGTACGCACAGGGCGCCTGCGGCGAGCCGCTGATCGGCGAGACGATCGGCCAGAACCTCGAGCGGACGGTGGCGCGCGTTCCGGATTCCGACGCGCTGGTCTCGTGTCATCAGGGGTTGCGGTACACGTACGCCGAGTTCGATGCGGCGGTCGACGCGCTGGCCAGCGGGATGCTCGCGGGCGGGCTGGACAAGGGCGACCGCGTGGGCGTGTGGAGCACCAACCGCGCCGAGTGGGCGCTCGTCCAGTACGCGACCGCGAAGCTCGGCGTGATCCTGGTCAACATCAACCCCTCCTACCGAGTGTCAGAGCTCGAGTACGCGCTGGGCCAGTCGGGATGCCGGTGGATCTTCTCGACCCAGGAGACTCACGGCTCGGACTTGGTCGAGATGGTGTCCCAGGTGCGCCCGAAGCTTCCCGAGCTCGAGCGGGCGGTGTTCTTCGACACCGACGAGTGGGCAGAGGTCGCGGCCGGTGACCGCTCGCGCAGCGACGAGGTCAGGTCCGCCGAGCTCGACTTCGACGAGCCGATCAACATCCAGTACACGAGCGGCACCACCGGCTTTCCGAAGGGAGCCACGCTCACCCACCACAACATCCTCAACAACGGCTACTTCGTGGCGATGTTGCTGGGCTACACCGAGCGCGATCGGGTGTGCATCCCGGTGCCGCTGTACCACTGCTTCGGGATGGTGATGGGGAACCTGGGCTCGACCGCGCACGGGTCCTGCATGGTGTATCCGGCCGAGTCGTTCGAGCCCGAGGCGACGCTGAAGGCCTGCGCGCGGGAGCGCTGCACCAGTCTGTACGGGGTTCCGACGATGTTCATCGCCCAGCTGGGGCACGAGAATTTCGCCGACTACGACCTGAGCTCGCTGCGGACCGGGATCATGGCCGGCTCGCCCTGCCCGATCGAGGTGATGAGGCGGGTCTCGTCCGAGATGGGCATCGACGAGATCGGGATCGCGTTCGGAATGACCGAGACGTCGCCGGTGACAACCCAGGTGCGGCGCGACGACACGCTGGAACGCCGCTGCGGGACCGTCGGTCAGGTGATGCCCCACACCGAGATCAAGATCGTTGATCGGGAGACCGGCCGAACGGTGCCCCGGGGGGATCCGGGCGAGTTCCTCGCGCGCGGGTATGCGGTGATGCGGGGGTACTGGAACGATCCCGAGCGGACCGCGGAGGCGATCGACGAGTACCGCTGGATGCACACCGGCGACCTGGCGACGATGGATGACGACGGCTACGTGCGAGTGGTTGGTCGGATCAAGGACATGGTGATCCGCGGCGGCGAGAACGTGTACCCGCGTGAGATCGAGGAGTTTCTCTACACCCACCCCCAGATCGCCGACGTCCAGGTGATCGGCGTGCCCGACGAGCGTTACGGCGAGGAGCTGATGGCCTGGGTGGTCCTGCGGCCGGGCGGCGAGGTGGGCGAGGACGAGCTGCGGGAGTTCTGCCGCGGTCAGATCGCCCACTACAAGATCCCGCGCTATTTCAAGTTCGTCGACGGCTATCCGATGACGGTCACGGGCAAGGTTCAGAAGTTCAAGATGCGCGATCTCGCGGTGTCGGAGCTCGGGCTCGGCCAGGCGGCGACGATCGCTACTGCGTGACCGTCCGGCGCCGCGTCGCCTGCAGCATCCCCTTGGCTCCGAGGCGGTCGAGCTCGGAGTGCATCGACCTGACCTTCTCGAGGATGTAGTCGGCGACCTCCTGCTGTTGCTCGCGGGTGCTCGTCGGCACCTTGGCGAACTTGAACGGGTCGCCGTAATGGACCAGCACCCGCGGGAACTTCAGTCGCTTGAAGTTACGGACCTGGTGGGAGCCGAGGATCGCCACCGGGACGACCGGCACCCCGGACTCGAGCGCGATCCGGCCGATGCCGGGCCTGGCCTGGTCGCCCACCTTGCCGGTGCGTGACCGGCCGCCCTCGCAGTACATGACCAGCGCGCCGCCCCGGTCGAGGATCTTGAACGACGTGATGAACGCTTCCTCGTCGTTGAACCCGCGGCGGACCGGGTATACGCCGCCGTGGCTGAACACCCACGTGAGCATCCCGGGCTTGAACAGCTGCGACTTGGCCATGAACTGAATCCGGCGGCGGATGAACGCGCCGGTGAAGAAGTGGTCCATGAACGAGGCGTGATTGGGCGCCAGGATCACGGGCCCATTGGGTACGTTCTCGCTGGCGATTCCCCTTGCCCGGAAGGCCGTCAGCGCCAGCGACACGGTGACCGCCCGCACGGCCTCGTAGACCGGCTCGGGCGGACCCGAGCGCGTGCGGGCGTGAAACTGCTCGAAGTACTCGGGCGGCCGCTCGTCCTTGTAGACCTGCGGCTTGATCTGAACATCGCTCATGGCGCTACTGCCTGATACCCCGTGAGGGAGCGGTGGTGACTCGTCCGGTCCAGCGTTGAGTCCAGCGTGTGGTCAGCCCGTCAGCGGGAGCACCATCGTGGGCTGCTCGATCACGTGATCATCGCCGGTCGGAACGACCCCGGTGCCGATCGCGAAGAACTCGATCACGTGTGACCCCCAGCCGTGGCTGCGCTCGATGATCTGGGCCCCGACGATCCCGCCGGCCTGCACCTCGGAGGCCTCGGTCTGCATCCGCTCCATCGCCAGCTCTCGCGCCTCGTACAGCGCCTGGGTGTAGGTCGGAACCTCCTGGTTTCGCCCGATCTGGCGCCACGAGGCGCGCAGTCCCTGATGGGCGACGTGGTAGACGCAGTTGCCCATCACCAGGCCCACCGGGCGGTAGCCGGACCGCAGCAGCGTCGAGAAGTCCTGGCCGCTGAGGTCGGAGGTGAACGGACGCCCGTTGGGGGCTCGGTGCAGCTCGCCGCCGCGGTGTTTGACGGCGGTCCCGATCGCGATGAACTCGGCCAGGTCGGCGCCCCACTCATACCTGCCGATGTCGAGCCGGACGCCGACGACGCCATCGGCCCCGAGCTGGTCGGCCTCCTCCTCCATCCGCGTCATCGCCAGCTCGCGCGCGTGGTACATGGCCTGGGTGAGGACGCCCATCTCCTGGTTGCGGCTCCAGTTGGCCTGCTGAAAACCGATGTGGTAGATCGAGCTGCCGAGCACCAGTCCGAGCGGCTCGAACCCTGCTTGCTTGACCAGCAGGAACTCGTTGATCGAGAGATCACTGGTGAAGAAGCCGCGGTCGACCGCCTTCTTCATCCGCTCGATCCGCTCGATGCCCGACTCCGGGATCCCGGCGAGCGAGCCGGCCTCGTAGGCGGCGGCGTGCGGGGCCTCGGTGGCCTCCGCGGTCTCGACCGCAGGCGCCTGTTGCTTTGAGTCGTCGTCGTCGTCGCGTCTCAGGAATCCCATTCGGTGCCTCCGTTGGTTACTGGTCGATGAGCAGGCGCTGGAGGGCCAGCCGCGTTCGCTCGCTGCGCTGCGCCTCGTCGGCCAGTGCCCGTCCGAGCGCGCCCAGCCACGTTTCGGTGTCGATCTGCTCGTTCTTGAGCACGATGCCGCCCGAGGTGCGCGAGCACCGCGTCTCGATCACTCCGCCCTCGCCTTTGAGTAACTCGAGCCGGGTCGTGCCGGAGTCGAGCGCGATCCGGCGCACCTGCTTGGGCCCGAACAGGCCATCGCGGCGGCGCTGGACCGCAACGCGATCGGGCACAGCCTCCTCGAGCTTGGTCGCGAGGCTCTCCACGAACGCGTTGAGGTCGCTCGCGTCGGACCGCAACGAGGCCGCGAGCAGATCGATGTCGAGCGCGCCTTCATCCAAGGCCACTGGTTCAGCGTACGCCACAGCCCGCCCGCGATGCGAAGCGAACGTGGCCTCCGAACCGGGAGACGTGGTCCTCGGAACCGGGAGAGTCGGGTGTGGACCCCATGTTTGTCCTCGATCGTGCTGGGAAGATCAGGTCGATGACCACTTCAGCGAACTCGATATCGGTCCCCTACCTGGACCTGAACGACGGCAACCGCATACCCCAGCTCGGGTTTGGCGTGTTCCAGGTGCCGCCCGACGAGACCGCTGCGGCGGTGGCGCACGCGCTGCGCTCCGGTTACCGCTCGATCGACACCGCTGCGATCTACCGCAACGAGGCCGGGGTCGCCGAGGCGATCGCCGACAGCGGGATCGAGCGCGGCCAGCTGTACATCACGACCAAGCTGTGGAATGACCAGCAGGGCGCCGACCGGGTGCCGGCCGCGTTCGAGGACAGTCTCGAGCGCCTGGGCCTGGATTACGTGGATCTGTACCTGATCCACTGGCCGCTACCGTCAGCCGACAGGTTCGTCGATACCTGGAAGGCGTTGATCGAGCTCAGGCAGAGCGGGCGGGCGCGGTCGATCGGCGTGTCGAACTTCCGTCCGCAGGACCTCGAGCGGATCGTGCAGTCGACCGGCGTCGTGCCTTCGGTCAACCAGATCGAACTGCATCCGCGGCTCCAGCAACGCGAGCTGCGGCGCATGCACCAGGAGCTCGGGATCGCCACCGAGGCGTGGAGCCCGCTCGGGCAGGGCGCGCTGATCGACGACGACACGATCGTCGACATCGCCGAGGCGCACGATCGCACGCCGGCCCAGGTGATCCTCCGCTGGCACATCCAGCTCGGCAACATCGTGATCCCGAAGTCGGTGACGGCCGAGCGGATCGAGCAGAACTTCAAGGTGTTCGACTTCGAGCTCGACGATGACGACATCGAGGCGATCGGCGAGCTCGACTCGCCCGACGGGCGGATGGGTCCTGATCCGTCGCGGGTCGGGGCTTAGATCCAGGGCCAGCCGCGGGCGATTTAGAACCAGCCGCGGGCAATCGCGATCACGGCGATCACGACGATCGCCACCACGAGCGCTGTCATCAACTGCGCCCACAGCGGCGAACGATACGGCCGCCGACGCGCGAGCTGACGTCGCGAACACGAGCTGATGAAGATGCTTTTACTCTCCATCCGACCTCCGTCAGGATCAAAGAGGCACGAGCACCGTCAGTCAACTCGACGGAGCGGACGGATCCCGGAAACTGGCGCAAATGATCGCGGCGGCGGGTAGCAGCGAGCGGTCGGCGGTCGTGACTATGCTGCCGCCATGCCCGATGTCGAAGCCCACATCACCGGGACGGTGTGGAAGATCGAGGTCGAAGTCGGCGACTCGGTCGACGAGGGTGACACCGTGGTGATCCTCGAGTCGATGAAGATGGAGATGCCCGTCGAGGCCGAGGACCCCGGCGTGGTGAAGGAAATCGTGTGCAAGGAAGGCCAGTCCGTGTCCGAGGGTGACACCCTCGTTGTCCTCGAGTAACCCCCCTTCGCCGAGCGGCAAGCCCGCGCCGGGCCGCCTGATATTCGAGGAGCCGGCGCCCGGCGTGGCGCGGCTGACGATCTCCCACCCGGCCAAGCGCGGCGCCCTGGATCATCCGATCCTCGACGCGTTCGCTCACGAGCTGCCGAAGCTCGATGCGCGCTGCGTGATCATCACCGGCGAGGGGACCACGTTCTCGGCCGGGTACGACATCGGGGCGCTGCCCGGACCGACGATGGCCGACCAGGCGGAGCGGCTGGTTGCGCACCCGTTCGGCGCCGCGCTCGACGCAATCGAGACCTACCCATACCCGACGGTGGCCGCGCTCAACGGTCACACGATCGGCGGCGGGCTCGAGCTGGCACTCGCCTGCGATCTGCGGATCGCCGCCGGGACGATCGCGCTGGGGATGCCGCCGGCTCGGCTCGGGCTGGTGTACTCACACACGGGCATCCGCAAGTTCATCGACACGATCGGCGCGCCCCGGACCCGCGAGCTGTTCCTGACCGCACGGCGGATCGACGCGCGCACCGCGCGAGACTGGGGGCTGGTCAACGCCGTGTCCGACAACGGGCGGCTGGCCGAGGAGGCGCTCGAGTTGGCGGTCGAGATCGCCGGTAACGCGCCGCTGTCGCTGGCCGGCAACAAGCGGGTGATCCGCGCCGTGGTCGACGCCGGCAGGCAGCTGGATCCCGAGACCGCCCAGGAGCTGCTCGAGCTGCGCCAGGCGAGCTTCGCCTCCGACGACTTCCACGAGGGCGTGCGGGCGTTCGCCGAGAAGCGAGCGCCTCGGTGGCGGGGGGTCTGAAGGATCTCCTGGCTAGTGTCGACCTGACCAACGTCCCATTCGACGCCGCGGCAAGGAACCGTGGGACGTTCGTCATCCCCCACGTGACCAACGTCCCACGCTTCCGTCAGAACCCCTCGAACGGGACGTTAAGCACGAAAACCCGACCGCGCGCCCCACAACCAACCCCGACAACCCACCCAGGTCGGGATAATCGCCTCAGTGGTCGTCCCCGCAAGCACGCTCGCATTCGAGCCGCCCCCGGCGGCGGCCCGCTTCGTCCTCGGACCTCGACGTAGCTCCGCTACGCCTTCGGTCCTGCGTCCTCGCGGTCCATCCACCGGTGGCGCCTCCCGGTGCGACCGTGCTTGCGGGGACGACCACACGTGAAACTGAGCCCGTTTCGCATCGAGCGCTTCTACGCGCGCTACGAGTTCACGACCCGGTACATGCTCTCGAGCAGCGACTGCGAGTCACGGACGATCGCCGAGCTGCTGGAATTCGAGCCTGACGCTCACGAGCGGCTGCTGAAGCAGTGGTGCGGCTACACCGAATCGCTGGGCGCTCCAGAGCTGCGAGAGGCGATTGCGGCGCTGTACAGCACCGCCGAGCCCGATGACGTGATCGTCGCCTCGTGCGCCGAAGAGGGGATCTTCCTGCTCTACCACGCCCTGCTCGGCGCCGGCGACCACGCGATCGTCGAGACCCCGTGCTACGAGTCCGCGCTACAGGTGGCCCGCAGCACCGGCGCCGACGTGAGCGCCTGGGAGCGCCGCTACGACGACGGGTGGGCGCACGACCTCGAGGAGCTCGAACGCCTGATCGCGCCCAACACCCGCGTGATCTACATCAACCAGCCCCATAACCCGACCGGCACGTTGATGGACCACGCCACATTCGAGCGTGTCGTCGAGCTCGCCCGCGCGCACGACGTCATCCTGTTCTGCGACGAGGTCTACCGCGAGCTCGAGCACGACCCTGCCGACCGGCTGCCCGCCGCCTGCGACCTGTACGACCGGGCCGTGTCGCTGGGGAGCATCTCGAAGACGTACGGGCTCCCCGGGCTCCGGATCGGCTGGCTGACCACCCGCGACCCGCAGATCAAGCAGGGGATCGCCTACCTGAAGGACTACACGACGATCTGCTCGAGCGCCCCCAGCGAGCTGCTGGTCGCGCTCGCGCTGCGCCACCGCCAGACGCTGATCGACCGCAATCTCGGCCTGGTCCACCACAACCTGCCGCTGCTGGAGCAATTCATCAGCCGCCACCGGGACGTGTTCGAGTGGGTCAAGCCGACCGCGGGCCCGATCGGATTCCCGCGCGTTCGAGCGCCCGGCGGCGACGTCGACGAGCTGTGCCGGAGTTTGGCCGAGATGGGCGTGTTGCTGCTACCTGGAACGGTGTACGACCAGCCCGGCCACGTGCGTGTCGGATACGGCCGGGCGAACCTTCCTGAGGCCCTCGAAGTGCTCGAGGTGCAGCTAAAAACGCTCTGAAGGTGTACTGATAAAACTCTGACGGAATTCACACGTCTGGCCGATACCGTGATCAACTCATGAGCTCACCCAGGCATCTCTGGTCAGGCGAGTGGATGGATGAATCGGACTCCGCCGCCGCGGAGGTGGAGCGTCTGCGCCGAATGCGCGAAAACGCGCAGCAGCTCCCGCCCGACGAACCGACACCCCCACCCCGCGAGCCGCGCCCGCGCCGGCAGCGGCGCACATTCGCGGAGCTGGTCGCACCGCTGCTCGCCGCCTGGCGGGCACTGGCCGCCAACGTGGCCGGCTGGCCGGCCGCGATCCGCTCCGCGGTGGCGTCGATCAGCCCTCGCACCGTCGGCCTGACGCTGGTGGCGACCGTCGCGGGAGCCGCGGTGGCGCTCGGCGCCGCGGCGCTGGCGGGGGGCTCCAGCGACCATGCCAGCTCGTCCAGCGCCACCAGCTCCGGACCGCCGGTCGGGTGGCTCGGGGTGCAGACGACCACGTCGACCAACGGGATCCCGGGAGCGACCGTCGAGGTCGTGGAGCCCAGCGGCCCGGCCGCGAAGGCCGGCGTCGCCACCGGTGACGTCATCACCCAGCTCAACGGCCAGCCGATCACGAGCTCGGGCGGCCTGGCCTCGGCGCTGGCCCAGATGCAGCCCGGACAGCAGATCCAGCTACAGGTCAGCCGCGCCGGTCAGATGCTGATCGTCGACACGACCCTTGCCAGCCACCCGCCGGGGGTCCCATGAGCTTTGCCACGCCGCTGCTGCTGGTCCTGCTGCTCGGCGTACCGGTCCTGATCGTCTGGTACGTGCGCCGCCAGCGCGGCCGCGCCCGCGACCGTTCTGCCTTCGTCCTGCCGGCGCTGGCTCCGTCGGTGGCGCCCGAGCGCCCGGGATGGCGCCGCCACCTGCCGATGATCGCGTTCGCGACCGCGCTGGCCGTGCTGATCGTCGCCCTGGCCGGCCCGCAGGCCACCCGCGCGGTGCCGATCAAGAGCGCCACGATCATCCTCGTCGTCGACAACTCGAGCTCGATGGCGGCGACCGACGTCGCCCCGTCTCGCCTGGTTGCGGTGCAGCGAGCCGCTCAGCAGTTCCTGAAGACCGTGCCGGGCAACGTCTCGATCGGCGTGATCACGTTCAACCAGACGCCGACCGTGCTGACCCCGCCGACAACCGATCACGCGGTCGTGGCCCGGGCGCTCACGGGCTGGCACGCCGACGGGCACACCGCGATCGGCGACGCCATGCAGTCCGGCCTGAAGCTGATCGAGCGCACCCCCAAGGCCGGCCGCCCGCCGTCGGCGATGGTCGTCCTCTCGGATGGGACCTCGACCAACGGCGCCAACCCACTGGCGGTCGCGCGCCAGGCCGCCGCCCAGAAGGTGCGGGTCGACACGGTCGCGCTCGGCACCGCCAACGGGACGATCAAGGTCCCCGGCCGCCACGGCTCCACCACGAACAAGCCGGTGCCGCCCGACCCCGCGTCGCTCGCCCAGATTGCCAAGGCCGCCGGCGGACAGTCCTACGCGGTCGCCGACGCGAGCCACCTCAACGCCCTGTATGAGCAACTTGGCGCCAAGCTCAGCCACCGGCACGTCAAGCAGAAGGTCACCGACGAGTTCGCCGGTGGCGCGCTGGTGCTGCTGCTGCTCGGCAGCGCAATGTCACTGCGGTGGTTCGGCCGCCTGATCTGATCACTCTCACCCAAGGATGTAAATGACCGATCTCGACTCTCTCACCCCGCGGCCGGAGGACCCGGCCGAGATCCGCGACGAGGCGCGCCGCGCCCTGCAGGACGCCCTGCACGAGGTCAAGCGCGTGATCGTCGGCCAGGACGCGATGCTCGAGCGGCTGCTCGTGAGCCTCCTGGCCGGCGGACACGTGCTGCTCGAGGGCGTCCCCGGCCTCGCCAAGACGCTGACCGTCAAGACCCTGGCCCAGGTGCTGGGTGGAAGCTTTCGCCGGATCCAGTTCACCCCCGACCTGGTCCCGGCCGACCTTGTGGGCACGCGGATCTACCGCCCCGACAGTGGCCAGTTCGACACCGAGCTCGGCCCGGTGTTCGCGAACTTCCTGCTCGCGGACGAGGTCAACCGCGCCCCGGCGAAGGTCCAGTCGGCGCTGCTCGAGGTGATGCAGGAGCACCAGGTGACGATCGGCGGCACCTCGTACCCGGTTCCGCGGCCGTTCCTGGCGATGGCCACGCAGAACCCGATCGAGTCCGAGGGGACCTATCCGCTGCCCGAGGCGCAGGTCGACCGGTTCCTGATGAAGATCCTGGTCGACTACCCGACGGTCGGCGAGGAGGCCGCGGTCGTCGGCCGCAGCCTCGGCGGTCAGGCCGACGTCCACGAACGGGTGCCGCTGTCGGACCTGGAGCGCTACTCCGAGGCGGCCCGCACGGTGCTGGTTGACCGCGACGTGATCGCCTACTCGGTTGCGCTGGCCGACGCCACCCGCAACCCGGACCGCTACGGCCTCCACGACCTGGAGGGCCAGATCGAGTACGGGGCCAGCCCCCGCGCGCCGATCGGCCTGGCCCAGGCTGCCCGGGTGCTGGCGTTGCTGCGGGGCCGCGGGCACGTGACCGCCGACGACGTGCGCGATCTCGCCTCCGACGTCCTGCGTCACCGTCTGGTGCTGTCCTACCACGCGCTCAGCGAGGGGCTGACGGCCGACGACGTGGTCGAGCAGGTCCTGGTGGCGGTTCCCGAGCCGCGCGAGGATCACCTGAGGCGGATGTCGCGGGTGGCATGACCACGACGGTCGCCATTCCGCCGGCCGCCGAACGCCGGCGCTCGAGGCCCAAGCCGGTCCGGCCCGAGCTCGCGCCGCCCGACGGGCGTCAGGGCCCGGGGCCGATCGTCGACGGGCTCGTCGATGCGATCGACCTGCTGGTCGTGCGGCTGGTGGCGCGCGGGCTGCCCGGCGAGTGGCGGTCGGTGGGCGTCGGGCGCGGGACCGAGCTCGCGCAGCTGCGCCCGTATGAGCCCGGCGACGACGTGCGGCACCTCGACGCCGCGGCGACCGCGCGCACCGGCCAGCCCCACGTGCGCCTGCACGTCCCCGAGCGCGCGCTGACGACCTGGATCGTGCTCGACCTGTCCCCGTCGATGGCGTTCGGGACCGCCCAGCGGCTCAAGGCCGACGTCGCCGAGGGCGTCGCGCTGGTGCTGTCGCGGCTCGCGATCAAGCGTGCCGGAAGCGTCGGGGTGGTGGCGTTCGGAGCGGGCGCGCCGATCGTGCTGGACCCCCGAGGCTCCAAGCCCGGGATGATCGCGATTCATAACCTGCTCGAGGCCGGCGTCGGCCGCGACGGCCAGACCGATCCCTCGTCGCTGGCCACCGCGCTGGCGCGGCTGCATGCGGTCGCCAAGCGCCCGGGCCTGGTGGCGATCGTCTCGGACTTCCGCGACCAGCAGGACTGGACGCGCCCGCTGGCCGCGGTCGCCGGTCGACACTCGGCCGTGGCGGTTGAGATCCACGACCCGCGCGAGTCCGCGCTGCCCTCGGTCGGCCGGATCGCGCTGGTCGATCCCGAGACCGGCGCAGCGGCTCGAGGTCGACACGTCCTCGTCCCGGGTCAGGGAACGGTTCGAGGAGCTCGAGCGCGAGCGCCGCCAGGCGCTGGCCACCGAGCTGCGGCGCCTGCAGGTGACCCACGTCGCACTCGATACCGACGGCGACTGGCTGCTCGAATTGGCCGCCGGCCTGTCGTTCAAGCAGAAGGCCCGCGCCCGCAGATGAGCTTCTCCTCCCCGATCTGGCTGTTGGCGCTGCTGCTGGTGCCGTTGGCGCTGGCCGCCCAGCACCTGGCCCGCCGGCGAGCCCGGCGCTACGCGCTGCGGTTCCCGGCCGTGCCGACAGTCGTCGCCGCGCTGGGCACCCGCCCCGACTGGCGTCGGCACATCCCGATCGCGCTTGCGCTGGCCTCGATCGCCGCGCTGGGCGTCGCGATGGCCCGCCCGCACGTCACCACCCGGGTGCCGGTGCGCGAGGCGTCGGTGGTGCTCGTGCTCGACCGGTCCGGCTCGATGGACGCCGACGACGTGCAGCCCACGCGCCTCGCCGCCGCCGAGAAGGCCGCCAACACGTTCATCGATCAGCTTCCCTCGAGCGCCAAAGTGGGCGTGGTCACGTTCTCCAGCGCGCCCGACCAAGTGGTCGCGCCGACGACCGATCACGTGGCCGCGCGCCGGGCGATCGGCTCGCAGACCGCCGATGGCGCCACCGCCACCGGCGACGCGCTGTTGGTCGCCCTCAACCTGCTCCACAAGCCGTCGGGCGACGCCCACGCGGCGATCGTGCTGCTGTCCGACGGCGCCGCCAACGCGGGCCAGGATCCGGTGACAGTGGCCGCCGACGCCGCCAAGCAGAAGGTCGCGATCTTCACGGTCGCACTCGGCACCGCCAACGGATCGCTGCCCAACCCCGATCCGCTCGGTCCGCCGGTCGCGGTCCCGCCCGACCCGCAGCTGATGCAGCAGATCGCCCGCACCTCCCACGGCCGCTCGTTCAACGCCGAGGACGCCGGGCGTCTGGTCTCGATCTATAAGGGCCTGGGCACCCAGCTGGGCTCCAAGACCCAGCAGACCGACATCACGGTCGCGTTCGCCGCGGCTGGGCTGGCGCTGCTGCTCGGCGCCGGGATCGGCTCGCTGCGCTGGAGCGGCCGGCTGCCCTAGAGGCGACGCTCCGCCCGGCGCCGCGGTCAGTCCTCGTACGGTGCGAAGTCGCGCTTGCGTGCCCCGCACACGGGACAGAACCACGTCTCGGGGATGTCCTCGAACGCCGTGCCGGAGGGGATCCCGCCGTCCGGGTCGCCGATTTCGGGGTCGTAGATGAACCCGCAGGATTCGCACATGTACTTCACGGGGCGTGAAATCTAGCGGCTCGGCTGCGCGGTGCGATTCCGGCCTTCGCCGGAGTGGCTCCCGGCCAGCACCCGCGCTAGGGTCGCGGGATGGAGCGGCGCCAGCCTCCCCCCGAGCAGGAGCTCAACGCCAGCCCTGACGTGACCGTTCCGCGGGCCGCGGCGACCGTGATCCTGCTCCGCGGAGGCGCAGCTGATCTGGAGGTGCTGCTGGTCCGGCGCAATCCGGATTCGCGGTTCATGGGTGGCGCCTGGGTGTTCCCGGGCGGTGCGGTGGACCTGGGCGAGGGAGACGGCCAGGCGGCCCTCCGCGCGGCCGCGCTGCGCGAGCTCCGGGAGGAGGCTGGAGTCCAGATCGACGGGCCCGAGGTCCTGACCCCGTACTCGCGCTGGATCACTCCGGCCCAGGCCAAGATCCGCTTCGACACGTGGTTCTACCTGGCGCCCGCCCCCGACGGCGTCACCCCGCGGATCGATGGCGGCGAGATCGTCGATGCCCGCTGGTACCGACCGGCGACGGCGCTGGAGGACTACGACCGCGGAGAGCTCATGCTGGTGTTCCCGACGATCAAGCATCTCGAGCAGCTCTCCCGGTTTGAGTCCGCCAGCGGGCTGATCGAATACGCCGGCGGGCTCGAGGTCCGCCCGGTCCAGCCGCGGGTCGTCGGGCGCGGCGAGACCGCGCGGATCGTGCTGCCGGGCGACGAGGGCTACGACGATTGACAGCCTCGCTGCCGGACGACGTCCAGCAGTGCTCGACCGGTTATCACCACTGAGCTTTCTCACTAGTTGAGAACGGCAACGGTCCACCTGTTCTCACTAGTTGAGAATGGCCTCGGCACGCAATTGCATACCGTGGTTTTTCCGACTCGCTTAGACGGGTAAACTGTGAATGCACGGCTTTATGGGCGTTGAAGTGACTCATTGAGGTCGAGTTACTCAACTTTCGGTGCGCATTTGTATGCAGCGGTATATTGCCCGCATGAGAGGTGGAGTGGGGAGTGGCGCGGCCACGTCGCGCGAAGGGTCGGACCCGTCCGGACCTTTGCTCGAGGTCACCGATGTCGCCTACGCGTATCGCGGAATCGAGGCCGTGCGCGGAGTCAGCGTGGCACTGCAAGCCGGCGAGGCCGTGGGGATCGTCGGGGCCAACGGAGCCGGTAAGACCACGCTGGCCAAGCTGATCGTCGGCATCCTTGCGCCGGCGGCCGGCACGGTCACGTTCGGGGGCACGCGGATCTCCGCGTTGCGCTCACATCAGGTGGCGGCCCACGGCATCGGGATCGTGCTCGAGGGCCGGCACATCTTCCCCGGCCAGTCGGTGCGCACGAACCTCGAGCTCGGAGCATTCACGCGGGGACTCAAGCGCGACGAGCTCGAATCCGAGCTCGAACGCGTGTACGAGCTGTTTCCAGATCTGGGCCGCCGGCCGGGACAGCGCGCGGGCGATCTGAGCGGCGGTCAGCAGCAGATGCTCGCGGTGGGGCGCGCCCTGATGGGAGCGCCCAGGTTGCTGATCCTCGATGAGCCCTCGATGGGGTTGTCGCCCAAGCTCGCCGGCGAGGTCTACGGCGCGCTGAGCAGGCTCCGGGGTTCCGGTCTGGCGATCCTGCTCATCGAGCAGAACGCCCATCTGGCATTCGAATTCTGCGGCCGCGGCTACGTCCTGCAGCACGGGCGGGTCGCCCTGAAGGGCAGCGTCGAGGAGCTGCGCTCCGCAGACCTAGTTCGCAGGATCTATCTCGGCAGTGAGGCAATCGCGGCGTGATCGGGCTCAGGGCTCCACGCGTCGCCTGTTTGAGGAGGACTTGATGAAGTCACCTTCTTTGAGGGCAGGCAGGACCAGGTCCGCGGTGGGAGTCATGACCGCAGTAGTGGCAGCGGTGGTTCTGGCCGCCTGCGGATCGTCCAACTCCAGCAGCTCGGGATCCGGCTCTTCGTCGTCGAGCGGCTCGTCGTCGGGCGGCTCGTCGTCGGGCGGAACGATCAAGTTCGGGTTCCTCAACGCGCTGTCGGGGGCCTACGCCGTCGCCGGCGGCCCGGAGCTCAACGGCGCCAAGCTGGCCGTCAAGGACATCAACGCCAGCGGCGGCGTCTGCGGCAAGCAGATGGCGCTCGGCGCCACCGCCGATGACCAGGGACAGGCGAACCTGTCGGTCGCCGGTCTGCGCAAGCTCGCCCAGCAGGACAACCTGCCCTACATCATCGGTCCCGGGATCACGCCTCCGGGTCTCGCCGACGGTCCGATCGCCGAGTCGCTGAAGGTGTGGTTCATGGTGCAGACCGCTCAGCGTCAGCCATGGCAGGGCCGCACGTACGTGTCCTCGTCGGTGACGCCGCAGGACGTCGAGGGCCGGCTGGTGTTCAACTACATGAAGAACAAGCTCGGCCCGGATCGCACAAGGTCGCGATCGTGTACGCGGCCGTGCCGTATGCGCAGGTCGGCTACCAGCAGCTCAACGCGCTGGCCAAGGCGGCCGGGTGGCAGGTCGTCGACGCCGACAGCTACGACCCGACCGCGGTCACGTTCAACTCGCAGGCCTCGAAGGTCGCCCAGGCCAACCCCGACGGGCTGATGATCTGGGGCGCCGCGACGCCGGCCGACGCGCAGGTGCTCAAGCAGATCCGCAACGCCGGCTACAAGGGCCCCGCTGTCGGCGACGTGGCGTTCTCGCTGCCGTTCATCCCGGCCGACGCCGGCCCCGCGGCGGACACGATCGTGTCGTTCTCGCAGCTGAACACGGTCAACCCGACGCCGCAGGTGCAGAAGTTCCTCACGGGCTACAAGGCTGCCTACAAGCAGGACGCGACGTACCTCCCCGGCGCGTCGTATGACGCTGTCCACATCCTCGCCGCGGCGATCAAGAAGGCGGGCTGCAAGACCGACTCCACCAGTGTCGCCCAGGCGATGAACGGCCTGACCTACACCGGCGTGAACGGCCCCTACAGCTACAGCCCCAGCTATCGCGGCGGGCCGCCGGCGTCGTCGTTCCAGCAGATCACCTACAAGAACGGCAAGGAGGTCAGCGCCCAGTAACGCGATCGGCTACGAGGCTGTCTGGAGGCGCCTGATGCAGTACGTGGCACTGGCCATCGAAGGGATCACGCTCGGGGCGATCTACGCCCTCGTGGCCCTCGGCTTCAACCTCATCTACCGGACCGTCGGCATCCTCGATTTCGCCCAGGGCGACAAGGTCGTCGCCGGCGGTCTGCTGGCGTTGGCGCTGGTCAATCTCGGCCTGCCGCTCGCGCTCGTGTTCGTGCTGATCATCGGCGCCGGCGCGGTGGCCGGAATCATCTACGACTTCCTGGTCGTTCGGTATCCACTGCGGCGCGGCACGGACGCCGCCGTGGTGGCCACCGTGGGCGCGCTGCTCGTGCTGAGCAGCGGGCACATCCTCGTGTGGGGGGCCACCGCTCAGCCGTTCCCGGCGATCATCTCGGGAACCGTTGGCATCGGCTCCTCGCGTGTGGATTCGCAGGACTTCGTGATCTGGGGCGTCGTCGCGGTGATCGTGGCCGTGCTGGCGCTGTTTTTGACCCGCAACCGCTACGGCAAGGCGATGATCGCGTCCGCCGCGGACCCGATGGCCGCCGGGGCGCTCGGCATCAACGTCAGCCGGATGCGAATCCTCGCCTCGTCGCTGGCGTTCGCGCTGGCGGCGGTGGCCGGCGTGCTGATCGCGCCGATCACGCTGGCCGGGGGCACGGTCGGCCCGTCGCTGACGCTGAAGGCGTTCACGGCCGCGACGCTCGGCGGGCTCAGCAGCACCACCGGGGTCGTGGTCGGAGCGGTGATCCTCGGCCTGTTCGAGACGATCGTCGGCTCCAAGGTCCCGAGCGAGTACCGGGATCCGCTGGTGTTCGCGATCTTGATCGTGGTACTGCTGATCCGGCCCAACGGCCTGTTCGGGGTCCGGGAGCGGACCGTATGAAGGCCCGGCTTGCCCGGATCGTCCGTGACGAGCAGGCGACTACCTGGAGCAGCGGCGTGCTGGTCGCGTTGGGCGCGGTCCTGTTCGCGCTGTTTGCCAGCAACGACTACCAGCTCACGGTCGGCCAGACGGTGGGGATCGACGCGATCTCGGCGATGGGCCTGACGGTGGTGGTCGGCCGCGCCGGCCAGTTGGCGCTCGGGCAGGCCGGGTTCATGGCGGTCGGCGCGTACGCGGTGGCCTACGGCACGACCAAGATGGGCGTGTCGTTCATCGAGGCGATCCTGGCCGGCGTCGGAATCTCGTTCCTGTTCGGGCTCGTGGTCGGATTTGCCGCGCTGCGGCTGCGCGGCAACTACCTCGGGATGGCGACGCTGGCGTTCGGGGCGATCATCTTCGGGCTGCTCGAGGTGAGCGGCAAGCTCGGCGGGCTGGGCGGGATCTACGGCATCCCGCCGATCTCGTTCGTCCAGACGTTCACCACGCCGATGTCCGCCTACTGGTTCATCTGGATCGTGGTGTTCGTGTTCTTCATCCTGTGCGCGCTGTACCTGCGCGGGCGGCCGGGCAGCGAGCTGGCGGCGATGCGTGACGACGAGCTCGCGGCGGGGACGGTGGGGGTCAACAACACCTTCCGCAAGCTCCAGGCATTCGCGCTCAGCGCCGTCCTCGGAGCGGTGGCGGGCGGCATCCTGGCGGCCAACTCGAGCGTCATCGACCCGACGCTGTTCCAGCCGCTGATCTCGTTCCAGATCTTCTTGATGATCGTGATCGGCGGCCTCGGGAGCCTCGGTGGGGCAGTCGCCGGGGCGGCGATTGTGGTCTGGCTGGTGCAGCTGCTGCCAGGCACGGGCGACTGGGCCTACGTCGTGCTCGGCGCGGTCGTGATCGCGATGATGGCGGTCGTTCCGCGCGGTCTGGCAGGGCTCGTGTTATGGCTGCTCGGCCTGTTGGGGCGGCGAGGCCAGTCACCGCAGGTCGCCGTCGAGACGCCCGACGCCGACTCGCGAACCGAGGCCGCCGTCGGCGCGGGGCCGGAGGGCAACGCGTGACCGATCCCGCGCTGGAGACGATCGACGTCGCCAAGCATTTCGGAGGGGTGCACGCCGTCGACCGCGTCACCTTGACGGTGCCAACCGGCCAGATCAGGGGCGTGATCGGTCCCAACGGCGCCGGCAAGACGACCCTGCTGAACGTGCTCAGCGGCGTCGACCGCGCCTCCAGCGGTGAATACCGCGTGTTCGGTCAGAACGTGACCAAGTGGTCGCTGCACCGCATCGTCCACGAGGCCCGAGTGGTCAGGACGTTTCAGACGATGCGGCTGTTCTCGACGATGACCGCGCGCGAGAACATCCAGGTCGCCGCCGGAGCCACGGGGCGCGTCGAGCGCAAGCTGGCGCGACGCAGCCACCGGCGGGCGACCGAGCGAGCCAATGAGGTGATCGAGCAGCTCGACCTCGGCGAGTTCGCCCACGCCCCGGTCACCGACCTCCCCTACGGCCGTCGCCGGCTGGTCGAGATCGCTCGCGCCCTGGTCGCCGAGCCGCGGATGCTGCTGCTCGACGAGCCGGCGGCAGGCCTGAACACGGCGGACCGGGAGCGCCTGGGCACCCTGCTGCGCGACCTGCGCGGCCAGGGGATGACGATCGTGCTCGTCGAGCATCAGATGGACCTCGTGTCGGCGGTGTGCGACGAGCTGACCGTGCTCGACTTCGGCTCGGTGCTGTGCGAGGGGCCACCGAAGACCGTGATCGAGGACCCGCGCGTGCTCAGCGCATACCTCGGAGGCGGCAGTGCCGTGAGATGCGCCCGCTGGAGCGCCTTGCGGTGGTCGAGCTCGCCGATCAGACCCCGGCCCGGCTGTGCGGGAAGCTGCTCGCGGACGCCGGCGCGGCCGTCACGAGGGTTCGCGTGGCCCCCGCGCCTACCGCGGACGATGGCCCGCTGGCTGCGCAACGTGCCGAGCGAGACCGGTTTCTGGACACCGGCAAGGCGACAGTCGACCTTGATTTCGAGGAGCGTGATGATCGAGCCACGCTCGATCGCATGCTCGGTGGCGCGCAGCTGTATCTGACCTCGTGGCGCCACCAGCGCGGCGAGCCGCTCGGGCTGGACTGTCACACGCTGCTCGATCGCCATCCCGGTCTGACCGCGGCGTGCGTCACCCCGTTCGGGCACACTGGGCGATACGCGGAGTTTCTGGCCGACGACGTCGTCCTATCGGCGATGTCGGGTCTGACCGACGCGACGCCCGGCTTCCCCGATCGAGTTCCCGACCCCGACGATCCGCCCGCCCAGAGCCGAGCCGCCCTGGCCGAGAGCGGAGGCGGGTTGCTCGCCGCGACGGCCGTGTTCGGCGCGCTGATGGGGCACCTGAGCGGACGGCCGGCGCCAAGGCACGTCGAGGTCGTCGCGCTCGAGGCGGTGGTGGCGCAGATGGCGTTTGAGTGGGGCATCACGGCGTACGGCGGAGGCGTCAGCGGGCGGCGCACCACCCACCACCACTTGGAACCGAACGTGTACCTGCCGTGCGCCGACGGGCGCGTGGTGATCGTCGCCTTCAGCGAGAACCATTGGCGTCAGCTGGTCGAGATGATGGGTTCGCCCTCGTGGGCGGACGCGCCGGAGTTCGCGAGCGCGACGTCGCGGGGTGAGAACTATGCGTCCCTGCATGCCCACCTGCGGGAATGGACCACCCGGCAGCGCGGGATTGACGTGCTCGAGCAGGCTCAGGCTCGAGGTGTCCCGAGTTGCTGTGCGCTGGATCTCAGCTCGGTGATCGCCAGCGAGCAAATCGCCGAAATGGGGTCGATCGAGCGCCGGCCTGAAGGCGTGTTCCCGGCCGATCCGATCGTGATCGACGGCGCCCGCCGTCCGAGTCGGCCGGCCGCCGAGCGGGTCAGTGCGCGCGGCGGGGCGGCTCCGGCCACCGCGCCGGGAGAGGCATCCGCTCCGCTCGCGGGCGTACGGGTGCTCGACCTGTCACAGATCGTGTCGGGCCCCTACTGCGGACAGCTGCTGGCCGCCCTGGGCGCCGAGGTGATCCTCGTCGAGAGCTCGACCCGCCTGATCTCTCGCGGGTTTGGACCGTTCACCGGCGAGCCCGCCTACAACGCCAGCGCGATGTTCAACCAGGTCAACCAGGGCAAGCGCAGCGTGCAGCTGAACCTCGCTACCGAATCGGGACGTGAGCTGCTGTTCGAGCTGGCGGCCACCTCTGACGTCGTCCTGGAGAACCTCTCTCGGCGCGCGGCCGGCTCGATGGGGATCACCCACGAGGCGCTGACCAACGCCCGCGAGGACATCATCCTGGCCTCGATCAGCGGCTTCGGCCGCCGGGGACCGTGGGGCGACTATGTGGCGCTGCACAGCGGCGTGATCCTGCTCAGCGGCCTGGCCAGCGTGACCCGCGACGACAACGGGGACATGCGCCTCGCCGGAGCGATCTATCCCGACCTCCTGACCGGCACATACATGGCGCTCGCGATCGAGCAGGCGCTGGCAAGCCGTCGCCAGACGGGCCGCGGCTGCCACGTCGAGGTCAGCATGCTCGACGTGATGCTCACCTGCATGGCCGACCTGGTGCCGCTGGCAGCCCGCGGGGAGACGATCGCCCCGCATCCGGTGCGGTTCCTCCCGGCCGACCAGCAGGGGACGTTCGTGGCCGCGCCGCCGGGCACCGACCCCGCACAGGTGGCCGGCAGCTCTCGCGACCAAGCGGCCGTTCGTCTGCAGGCCAGTGGCGTCGCAGCTGCGCCGGTGCTCGACATGTCCGAGGTGATGCTGGACCCCCACCTGACCGCACGCGGCTTCATCCGCCACGACAATCATCCGGTCGCCGGCTCGAGGCCGATCCCCGCGCTGCCCTGGAGCTACGACGGCCGGCGACCGCAGCTCAGCCACGCCCCGTGCCTGGGCGACAGCACCGACACGGTGATGCGCGAGCTGCTCGCCCGGCAGGATTCTGAACTCGACAAGCTTCGATCGGGAGGAGTGCTGGTGTGAGCGTCTACGAGGGCCTTCGCGACAAGTCAGCCGTGGTCGGCGTCGGCGAGACCGAGTACTCAAAGCGCTCCGGCAAGACCGAGCTGGCCCTCGCCTGCGAGGCGATCCGCGCGGCGGTGCGGGATGCCGGGCTGTCGGTCGACGACATCGACGGACTGGTCCGGTTCGACATGGACACGGTCGATGAGGTCGCGCTGACCTCCCACCTCGGGCTTCGGAACCTGGGCTGGATGAGCCAGACCGGATACGGCGGCACCGGCGGCAACGCCGTGGTCGTCCACGCCGCCGCAGCGATCGCGGCCGGGCTGGCCAACGTCGTCGTCTGCTACCGGTCGCTCAACGAGCGCTCGGGCGCGCGCTACGGTCAGGCGTCGACGTGGATGTCCGACGACGTCGCAGGCTTCGAGGCGTTTCAGATGCCGTGGGGAATGCTCACGCCGGCGCATCAGTTCGGCCAGTTCGCGCGCCGTCACATGATCGAGTACGGAACCACGAGCGAGCAGTTCGGGCACGTCGCGGTGGCGCTGCGCCGGCACGGCTCGATGAACGAGCGCGCAATGATGCGCAAGCCGATCACGCTCGAGGATCATCAGGCGTCACGGATGATCGCCGATCCGCTGCACCTGCTCGACTGCTGCATCGAGAGCGACGGCGCCTGCGCGGTGATCGTGGCCTCGGCCGACCGGGCCCGCGACCTTCGCCATCCTCCGGCCTGGATCATGGGCGCCGCTCAGGGCAGCGGCACCCACGCCCAGGGGATCGTGTTCCGCGACGACCTTTCGGTGCCCGAGTCGACGTACACCGCGCGCGACGTGTACCGCTCGGCCGGCGTGCAACCGAGCGAGATCGATGCGGTGATGATCTATGACCACTTCACGCCGTTCGTGATCTTCTCCCTGGAGGCCTACGGCTTCTGCGAACGCGGCGAGGGCGGCGCCTTTGTCGAGGACGGCCGCATCGAGTTCGACGGCGAGCTCCCGGTCAACACCCACGGGGGCAACCACTCCGAGGCCTACATCCACGGGCTGCCGCACATCATCGAGGCCGTGCGGCAGTTCCGGGGCGAGTCGAGCGCCCAGCTCGAGGACCCCGAGCTGATCCTCTCCTGCAGCTCGGTCGCACAGCTGTCGGCGGCCGTGATCCTCCGCAAGGACTGATCGATGTCACCACCAAGACCACCCGAGGTGAGCCATGAAGTTGAGCGATAAGACCGCGTTGATCGTGGTCGACATGCAGAACGGCTTCTGCCACGAAGACGGATTCATGAACAAGATCGGTCTTGACTGGACCACCAGCCGCGACGCAATCGGTCCGGTGAAGCGCCTGATCGACGCCGCGCATTCGTCCGGCGTGCCGGTGTTCTATACGCGCTACACGCTCAACGAGGACTACTCCGACGCGGGGCTGATGCGCGAGGTGTTCCCCCAGATCATGGATGCGCGAGGCATGATCCGCGACACCTGGGACGCCGACATCGTGGACGAGCTCGCGCCCGGCACCGGCGACCGGATCGTCGACAAGACGCGGTATTCCGCCTTCTACGACACCGACCTCGAAGAGCAGCTTCGGGCGCTCGGGATCGACACCGTGATCGTCTGCGGCGTGACCACCAACGTGTGCGTCGAGAGCACGGTCCGCGACGCCTTCTTCCGGGACATCCGGATCGTCGTCCCGTCGGACGGGACCGCGGCGGTCACGCCCGAGTTGCACGAGGGAGCATTGCGGGACTTCGAGTACAGCTTTGGCTCGGTCGTCACCGTGGACGAGCTCGAGCAGGCAATCGCGGCCCAGCCTTCGGCGGTGCGTTCATGACCACGCCGACGGAGAACCGCACGTTGAGCACGCTGAACAACTACTTCGACGACCTGTCGCTGGGTGACCGCTTCAGGACTCGTGGACGCACTCTCACCGAGGCTGACATCACTCTCTTCTCCGGGCTCTCGGGCGATTACCACCCACTCCATACCGATGAGGAATTTGCGCAGGAGGGACCGTTCGGTCGACGCATCGCCCAGGGCTGTCTCACACTTTCACTTGCCACCGGCCTGGAGTTCTCGCTGATCGGCGGGGACGAGGAAAGTCACATCCTGGCGTTCTACGGCATGGACAGGGTACGGTTCGTCAAACCGGTGTTCATCGGCGACACCCTGCACCTGGAAGGTGAGGTCACCGCGCTCGACGCCAAGGACGAGACGCGGGGTGTGGTGACGATGCACCACGAGGTGAAGAACCAGAATGGCGACACCGTTGCGGTACTCGACAAGCGGACGCTCCACACGACGCGGCCGACCGGACAACGGGGGAACCAGAATGGCGCGTAGCGGGATCATCGACATCGTCACCAACGTCCATACCCCGGAGGCGATCGCCGCCGGTCAATTCGGCGTCGACGAGTTCTTCATGGACAAGGTCCGGATGCCTGACTCGATGCGGCGGGGCATGCCGATGGACGAGTACGTGGAGAAGATGGATCGGGCCGGGATCGAGCGCTCGCTGCTGATCGCGGTGCGGGCCGGCGACATGCGAGTCCAGTACTCGCACGCGATCCCCTACGAGGACGTGGCGACGCTCTGCGAGCAGTTCCCGGGCCGGTTCCACGGGCTGGCGGGGATCGACCCCTCGCGCGTGATGAAGGGGTTGCGCGAGTTCGAGTACGCGATCACCGAGCTCGGGTTCGTGGGCGCGCACCTGTACCCGCACTGGTTCGAGCAGTCGCCCGACAGCGCGATGTACTACCCGTTCTACGCCAAGTGCTGCGAGCTCGACGTTCCGATCATGATGCAGATCGGCCACTGCCTCGATTACCAGCGCGACCGGGTGCTGCCCAGCGTGGGGCGGCCGATCACGCTCGACCGCGTCGCGATCGACTTCCCCGATCTGAAGCTGATCGGCATTCACCTTGGCTGGCCGTGGACCGAGGAGATGATCGCGATCTCCTTCAAGCACAACAACGTCTACATCGCGGGCGACGCCTACGCCCCCAAGCACTGGCCCGCGAACTTCGTCCACTTCGCCAACACCTGGGGCCGGCACAAGGTCCTGTTCGGCACCGACTGGCCGGTGATCGACCCCGAGCGCGCGGTCGAGGAGGTGGAGGCGCTCGGTCTGCGGCCGGAGTCGTGGCAGGCGATGATGCGCGACAACGCGATGAAGCTGTTCAAGCTCGACGCCGGGGCCACCGTCTCGGGCGGAGCCCAGGCCACCGCAGCGTCATGAGCTCCAACAGCGACGAGCTGTGCGAACGGTTCGGGATCGAGCACCCGATCTTCCAGGCCGGCATGGGGTTCGTGTCCACGGCGCGACTGGCCGGTGCAGTCTCGGCCGCCGGCGGTCTGGGCGTGATCGCCACCGGCGGGACGATGGAGCCGGACGTCCTGCGTGAGCAGATCGCACAGGTCCGCGAGCAGGCCGGCGACCGCCCGTTCGGGGTCAACGTGCTCCTCCCCAACAGCGCCGAGGACGACGAGGGGTTCGCCAACCGGCAGCTGGTCAGGTCCGAGATCGACGTCTGCCTGCAGGAGCGGGTGCCGGTGATGCTGAGCGGGCTCGGCGACCCGCGTCAGATCATCGACGAGGTGCACGCCGCGGGCACGAAGTTCGTCGGCGTCGTCGGCAGCCTGCGAGCGGCCCGCAAGGTACAGACAGCCGGGGCCGATGCGGTCGTGGCTCAGGGCAGCGAGGCCGGCGGCCACGTCGGCCAGACCGCGACGCTGCCGCTGGCCCAGGCGGTCCTGCACGAGCTCGACGTTCCGGTGCTGATGGCCGGCGGCATCGCCACGGGCGAGGCCGTGGCCGCCGCGTTGGCTCTCGGCGCGAGTGGCGTGTCAGTCGGCACCCGGTTTCTGGCCTCGGACGAGTCCGATGCCCACCCGGCCTACAAGCAGGCAGTCGTGGACGCGGCCGAACATCACACGATCGTCACTCGCGCCTGTACCGGTAAGCCGTCGCGTGCCCTGCGTAACGAGTTCACCCTCGCCTGGGAGGGTCGGGACGACGAGGTCGCTCCGGGAATGCAGCAGGCCGCCGAGAATCTGTGGCGTGCCCGGGCGGGCGCGGTGGATGGCGACATTGTGCAAGGATTCCTGCCCATGGGACAGGGCGCCGCCGTGATCGGCGAGGTGTTGCCCGCGGCGGAGATCGTGGCCAGGCTGGCCACCCCAAGTCACGTATGACGGGAGCTCAGTCCGCCGGTCCCGGGCGTCCAGACACCTACGTTCCGATCACGATCGCGAGTGGGATTCGCAGCTCGGCGGCGGGGACACCTGACAAGGTCGCCCTGGCTGAGGGTGAACGAACTCTCACCTATCGAGATCTGGTGACTCGCATCGACCGAGTCGCCAACGCTGCCGTGCACGACCTTGGGCTCGAGCCCGGTGACAGGGTTGCGCTGATGGCCCCCAACTGTCTCGAGTTCCTCGAGATCGTCTGTGGCATTTCCTCGGCCGGCTGCTCGGTGGTGACGGTCAACTCCCGCGCGACGCCGCGGGAGGCCGCGCTGATCTGTAATGACTCCGCGGCCAAGGTGGCGTTCGTACATCCCGCCACCGAGCAGGTCGTCCGGGACGCCGAGCTCGAGACGGTCGGGCGGACGATCGTGCTCGGCGACGAATACGAGCAATGGCTCGGGCGATCCCGGCCGGTGGCCCCGGACGTGCCGGTCGAGGAGTGGACCCCGTTCTGCATCCCGTACACGTCGGGGACGACGGGCACGCCGAAGGGAGTCGTGCTCCCGCACCGGGCGCGCACGCTGACGTTCTTTGCGATGGCGGTCGTGTTCGGGTGCTATTCGTCTGCGGATCGAGCGCTGGGGATCGCGCCGATGTACCACGGCGCCGGGTTCGCGTTCGCCGCCGCCCCGGTGTTCTTCGGCGGTTTCTGCGAGATCCTCCCGCGCTTTGACCCCGAGCAGGTGATGCGCCGTCTCAAGCAAGCGGCGATGACCAACGTGTTCATGGTCCCGAGCCACTTCCAGGCCCTGTTCGCGCTCAGCGACGAGTTTCTGGAGGCCAACCGCCCCGAGCACCTTCGCGCGATCATCTCCAACGCGGCCCCGCTGAGCCAGACCGCGAAGGAACAGATCATCGACTACTTCGGCGAGGGGCTGCTGCACGAGTGCTACGGGACGACCGAGACCAGCATCACCACGAGCATCGGCCCCGACGATCACCTGCGAAAGGAGCAGTCCGTCGGACTCCCGTTCCCCTGCTCACAGCTGCGGCTGCGCGACGACGACGGCCAACCCGTCGCCGGCCGCGAGGTCGGCGAGGTCCACATCCGCTCGCCGCTGATGTTCAACGGCTATTGGAACAAGCCGAGGGAGACGGCCGAGTCGCTGCGAGACGGGTGGTTTGCCTCGGGCGACCTGGCCTACCAGGACGAGGAGGGCTACCTCTACATCGTCGATCGCAAGAACGACAAGATCATCTCGGGCGGCGTGAACATCTATCCGCGCGAGGTCGAGGAGGCGATCATGCGCCATCCGGCGGTGCGCGAGGTCGGCGTGTTCGGCGTCCCGGACGAGTTCTGGGGGGAGGCGGTGCATGCCGCGGTCGTGCTCAAGCCCGGGGAGGACATTGGCAGCGACGAGATCCTGCAGGCGTGCGCCGACCTGGGCCGCTACAAGTTGCCCAAGGAGGTCGAGTTCATCGAGATCCTCCCTCGCAACGCCGCCGGCAAGCTGCTGCGCCGCGAGCTTCGAGCCGCTCACAGCAGCCGGGCCTAGCCGCTGCTCAGTTCCCGGTCTCCTCGGCTGAGACCACATGCAGCACCGCGTTGATCAACCCCAGATGGGTGAACGCCTGCGGGTAGTTGCCGAGGTGGCGACCGCTGGCGGCGTCGAGCTCCTCGCCGTATAGCCCGAGCGGTGACGCGTGACGCAGGAGCCGTTCGCAGAGCGCCGTGGCGCGCTCGTGCTCACCGATCTCAGACAGCGCTGAAACCAGCCAGAACGAGCAGATCAGGAACGTCCCCTCGGCGCCGTGCAGGCCGTCGTCGGTCTCCTCGACGCGGTATCGCAGCACGAATCCGTTCTCGGTCAGCTCATCGGCGATCGCCAACACGGTTGCCCGGACCCGCTCGTCGGCGGACGGCAGGAACCGCACCAGCGGGATCAGCAGCGTCGAGGCATCGAGCGCGTCGGTCCCGTAGTGCTGTCGGAACACGCCCCGGTCCGAGACCCCTCGGGCCAGGATGTCCTCGCGGATCCGGTCGGCTGCCTGGCGCCATTCCTGCCACCGCGCCGATTCGCCCTGCATCTCGGCCAGCCTCGAGGCGCGATCGGCCGCGACCCAGCACATCAGCTTCGAGGACACGTAGTGCTTGGGTTCGCCGCGGGCCTCCCAGATCCCCTGGTCGGCCTGGTCCCAGACGGCGATCGCGCAGCGCACCTGGTCGAGCAGCACCGGCCACAGCCGCTGGGGGATGTGGCCGCCCATCTTCGTATGCAGGTAGACGGAGTCCAGCACAGCGCCGAACACGTCGTTCTGGCGCTGGCTGAAGGCGCCGTTGCCGACGCGAACGGGCGCGGACTCCTCGTAGCCCGAGAGCTCGTCGAGCTCGCGCTCGGTCAGGTCGCGCTCGCCGCCGAGCCCGTACATGATCTGCAGCGCGCCGTCGTCGCCGCGCTCGAGATCGGCGACGAACTGCAGGAAGTCGTCGGCCTCCCAGTCGAACCCGAGCGCGTGCAGCGCCCACAGGGTGAACGTCGCGTCGCGCATCCAGCAGTATCGGTAGTCCCAGTTGCGCTCGCCACCGACCGTCTCCGGAAGCGAGGTGGTGGCGGCCGCGACGGTCGCTCCCGTGGGAACGTATGTCAGCCCCTTGAGCGTCAGCGCCGAGCGCTGCAGCTGGGTGCGCCAGCGGTGGTCGGGGAAACGCCCGGTGGCGAGCCAGTTGCGCCAGTACTCCCCGGTCGCCTGCAGGCGCCCGTAAGCGTCCTCGCCGTCCGCCGGGCCCTCGAGCCCGTGCGCCCATCCGAGTGCCACGTAGCGGCGCTCGCCCTCGACGAGCGAGTGGCGAGCCCGGGCGCGGTTGCCCTCGATCCCGATCCGCAGATCCGTGGTCAGCCGCAGCTTGGTCTCGCCGCAGCTGACCTCGGCCCTCGCCCAGTCGTCATCGAGCATCTGCCACTCCCCAGGGGAGCTCGCGTACTCGAACATCGGCTCGCACACCGCCTCGACCTGGACCGTGCCCTGGACGCACTCGATCGTGCGGACCAGCATGTGATCGGCGTCGTGATCGGTTGGCGGGCGGGTGTGATAGCTCTCGTCGCCATGCTTGTCGTGCCACGGTCCGATCGTCAGCCCGTCACGCACGATCACCCAGCCCGACGGGCACATCCAGGTCGTCTCGAGGATCATCGTGCCGGGCACGTAACGGATCGAGAGGGGCACCAGCAGCCCGTAGGGACCGACCCGGAAGGACCCGCCGCGGCGATCGAGCAGGGCCCCGAACACGCTCGCCGAGTCGAACCTCGGCAGGCACATCCACTCGACGCTCCCGTCGGGGGCCATCAGCGCGCCGGTGTGGCAGTCAGACAGAAACCCGTAATCGGCGATCGGTGCAAACGGCGATCCCCCCGTCAGCGGCGTGTCGTGCGGGGGCAGCGGAATGCTCGGACTCATCAAGTGTCCGAATTGAGGTTCGGCAGCCCGAGCGACTGCAGCCAGTGGTCCACCGTGATGTTCAGCTGCGTGAACTCCCCGGTCCAGATCAGCAGCCCCATTCCGATCAGGACCACGCCGCCCACGCCGATCACCACCGGATAGTGGCGTTTGACGACCGCCAGCGCTGCCGTCGCCTTGCCGAACGCCAGGCCGGTGATCAGGAACGGCACGCCGAGTCCGGCGCAATACACGGCCAGCAGGAAGGCCCCGTGCGCCGCCGAGCCTGAGACGCCGGCGGCGGTGACGATCGCGCCCAGCGTCGGGCCGGTGCACGGCGTCCAGGCCAGCGCGAACGCCGCGCCGGTGACGACCGGGCCGGAGCGCCCGGCCCGTTCCATGAGCGAGCCCATGTGCCACTCGCGCGCCAGCCGCGGCACGAACGGCGCCAGCACGAACAGCACGCCCATGAACACGATCACCGCGCCCGAGATCTTGAGCGCGGCCGGTCCGGTGAGCGCGCCGTGCAGCGCCTGTTGCCCGAGCAGGCCGAGTCCGATGAAGATCACCGAGAAGCTGGCCACGAACGACAGGCTCGGGCCGATCACCCGGCGCGCGCGCACGTCGGCCGGCGCCACGCCGGCCACCGCTGAGATGTAGCCCGGCACGAGCGGCAGCACGCACGGGGACAGAAACGAGATGAGGCCGGCCGCGAACGCGACCGGTATGCCGATGCCAGAGGCAGGATCCATGCTTGCGCAATCGAGAGTACCGACCGGAAACCGACGGTTACCAGCCAGTACCGACAGTTAGCGGCGGTGTCGGGACACTGGGACCGCCGGTTCGGGACACGGGGAGCGCCGGTTTCTTCCCCGGCCCACGGAGGCCGGTCGCACTGCTGACCGCGAACAGCAACTTTCCCCCTGGCCAGGCGTTAGAGTGACCTCCGAAGGAACTTCGTGGAAGCGTCCGCTCTCCAAGCCCCAGCAGCAATCCCGCGGGCCCGAGTCTCGCTCGCGCCCCCGCTGCTTCGCCTGAGATCCGATGACCAGCTCGTGGCGATGTTCCGCGCGGGCCACGACGAGGCCTTCCGGGTGATCCACGACCGCTACCGGCAGCGGCTGTTCGCCTACACACGGCAGATGCTGCCCGGTCGTCAGGACGCTGAGGACGCGCTGCAGGACGTGTTCGTGCGCGCCTACTCGGGGTTGCGGGCCAGCCAGGGCAAGCTGGTGCTGAAGGCCTGGCTCTACCGCGTCGCCCACAACCGCTGCATCGACGAGCTGCGGCGCCCGACTCCGCCCCCGCCCGAGCTGCTCGAGATGGTGCGTCCGCCGCTGCACGACCCGATCGCCGCCGCCGACCAGCGAGAGTCGCTGCGGCGGCTGGTCGCCGACGTGCGGCGGCTACCCGAGCAGCAGCGCTCGGCGCTCTTGATGCGCGAGCTCGGCGGGATGCCCTACGCGGACGTGGCGGCGGCGCTTGGCGTGACCGTGCCGGCGGTGAAGTCGTTACTGGTGCGCGCTCGGATCGCGCTGGCCCAGGCATCCGAGGCACGCGACACGGCGTGCTCTGAGATCCGCGGGCAGCTGACGCTCGCTCACGACCGCGGGGTCCGTCCCGGCGGTACCGCCCGGCGGCACATGCGCGACTGCAACGGCTGCCGGCATTTCCACCGCGAGCTGCGCGGCGTGAGCAGGCGGTTCGCCGCGCTGGTGCCGACGCTCGGCCCAATCGGCGTGCTCGCCAAGGTGCTTGGCTTCGGTGGCGGCGGTGGCGCGGCTGCCGGCGGCGCTGCGGCCGGCGGAGCTGCCGGAACCGGCGCGCTCGCATCCGCCGGTGTGTTCGCCGGCGGCGCAGGACATGTGGCGACGTTGATCGCTGCGGCGGTGGTGACCGCCGGCGGCGCGGTCGAGATTCAGCATCAGGTGTCGGCGAGCCCCGCGGCGCACCACCGTCACCACGCCAAGCCCGCGGTGTCGGCGCCACCCGCGACGCATTCCACGGTTGCATCGACAACGGTTCCGGCCAAGGTCCAGGCCTCAACCCAGAACGCCTCGGCGACCATGGCAGCTCCCGCTCAGTCGCTCGCCGTGCGACCCAGCGCGACGACAGACGTCAAGCCGGCACGCCGCGCCGCCAAGGGGCCCACCGCCGGCGCAGGGCCCAACCACACACCCGGATCGACGCCGACGCCGCGCAGCCACACGCACTCCGGCGGCGCCAGTAACCCGAGCACCACGGGCGCGTCTCAGGGCGCCAGCGCGACCGTCACGCCACTGAACCTGACCGACACGGCACCCGTATCGAGCTCGACCCCGACCTCGGGGACCACCGGCACCAGCAGCTCCGCTCCGGCGAGCACGACTCAGCCGACCGGGTCCACGGGCCCGTCCACGACCGACGGCTCGGCGACCCCCAGTTCGCAGACGCCCCCGCAGACGACCGACCCCAGCAGCGGCGGCACCACATCGCCGACCGTCGAGCCGGTGACGAGCAACCCGTCGCCGACGCCGACCCCCATCACCGTCGGCTCGTGAGCGCCGGCAACATGGGCTCGCGCCCGATCTAGCGGCGTTGGCCAGGCCGGCGCAGACAGGCGAGCGCTACATCGAGTCGCTCGAGCACGAAGAGGTGCTGATCAGGCGCGGCCGTCGGTCGGGGCTGTTCACGTTTGCGGCGGTGCATTCGAGGGTTCGAGGACCGGCATTGGGGGGCTGCCGGATGTGGGTGTATGAGGACTCGCCGGCGGCGCTGCGCGACGTGCTGCGCCTGTCGCGGGCGATGACGTTCAAGGCCGCGGTCGCCAACCTCCCGCTCGGCGGAGGCAAGGGCGTGATCATGGTCCCGGCCGCGGGCATACTGACACGCGAGCGCCGGCACGCGGCGCTGCTGGACTTCGGGGACACCGTGCAAGCGCTGGCAGGCCGCTACATCACCGCGGAGGACGTCGGCACCTCCACCCGGGACATGGGCGTGATCGCGGAGCGCACCGCTCACGTCGCCGGGTTACCGCGCGGGCGTGGAGGCTCAGGGGACCCGAGCGCATTCACCGCGCTCGGCGTCGAGTCGGCGATCCGCGCCTGCTGCGAACGGATATTCGGCTCGAGCTCGCTGACGAGGCGTCGTATCTGCGTGATCGGTCTCGGGCACGTTGGCTCGAAGGTCGCCAAGCGCTGTGCCCGCGCCGGCGCGAAGCTGGTGCTGGCCGACGTCGACCGGGCCAAGCGCTCGCTGGCCGACCAACTCGGTGCGCGGTGGACGACGCCCGGGCGGGCACTTGTCGCCGACGTCGACGTGCTCGTACCGTGCGCGCTGGGTGGGTTGTTCGACGACGACAGCGCGCCTCGTCTGCGCTGCAAGGTGATCGCCGGCGCCGCCAACAACCAGCTGGCCAACGATCACATCGGGGATCTGCTCGCAGCCCGTGGGGTGCTGTGGGCGCCCGACTTCGTGGTCAACGCCGGTGGGATCATCAACATCGTCGAGGAGCTCAGCGACGCCGGCTATGACCCGGGGTCGGCACGCCGTCGGGTCCGCGGAATCGGCGACACGCTGAACGAGATCTTCGACCACGCCGACTCGCTGGGCGCCACCCCGCTGGCCGCGGCGATGGAGCTCGCCCGGGCCCGGCTGTCGGCCGCCTCGACTCCCGGGGTCGCCTAGTTGTAGATCCTGAGCACGTTGTTCTGCCGGTGAGTTAGCTATCCGGTGCTCCTTGGAGGCTGAGAGGTGCTCAAGCCACCTCAGTCCCAAGGAGGACACCGGATGAAGCTGCACGGTAACGCCAAGCTCAGCGTCAAGGGACGCGGGCTGCTCATCGAGCGGGTTCAGGACGCGGGGTGGTCTCTGACGCAGGCCGCCGAGGCGGCCGGAGTCAGTGACCGCACTGCGCGCAAGTGGCTGACGCGGTACCGAGCCGATGGCCTACAGGGGCTGCTCGATCGCTCCTCGGCGCCCGCGGTCGTGGCCAACCGCACCGATGAGCGGCGGATCGAGGTCATCGCTGCGCTGCGTCGGCTGCGGATGACCGGCGCGGAGATCGCCGACTGCCTAGGAATGGCGCTATCGACGGTCTCAGGCATCCTGACCCGAATTGGGATGGGTAGGCTCGGCCGAATCGGCCTAGAACCCGCGCAGCGCTACGAGCGAGCTCGGCCAGGCGAACTGCTGCACGTCGACGTCAAGAAGCTGGGCCGAATCCATGGTGGTGCCGGCCATCGCTTTACGGGCCAGTCTGGCCAACGACGAGCCGGCAGTCGCATCGACGCCGCCGGTCACCGCCGCAATCTCGTCGGCTGGGAGTACGTGCACATCGCCATCGACGACGCCACCCGACTGGCCTATGTCGAGGTTCTCTGCGACGAGAAGGCCCGCACCGCGGTCGGCTTCCTGCGCCGCGCCATCGCCCACTACGCCGCCCACGGCGTCACCATCGAGCGACTGATCACCGACAACGGCTCCGCCTACCGCTCCACCACGCACGCCATCGCCTGCCGACTGCTCGGCATCCGCCACCTCCGCACCCGGCCCTACCGGCCCCAGACCAACGGCAAAGCCGAACGCTTCATCCGCACCCTCCTCGGCGGCTGGGCCTACGGCGCCGTCTACCGGTCCAGCAGCGAACGCAACGCCGCGCTTGCTGGTTGGCTTGACTGGTACAACACGCGACGACCCCACGGCGCCCTCAGCCACAAACCACCGATCGCACGCCTCAACGAGCTGAACAACCTCCTCGGGTCCTACACCTAGTGGGCTCCGTCGAAGCCCACTAGGGACTCGCCGCGGTGAGCCACGCCGGGCGCTCGGGGCGCTGCACGCCCTCGGGCAGCCGGCCCTCGTCTTCGAGCTTGTCCAGGTGCGCGGCCAGGGTCACCGCCGCGGCGGGGCGCAGCATCGTCGGCGCGTCGTCCCACACGTCGTCGAGCAGCTCGTCAACGCTGCGCCTCCCATCGGCGAGCGCGGCCACGAGGCGGCGCTCGCGGTCAAGCCGGTGGGCGACGTACTCGTCGAGCTTGGCCGCCGGGTCGTGGACCGGCGGACCGTGTCCCGGGCAGATCAGCGAGAGCTCGCGCTCGCGCAACCGGCGCAGACCGGCCAGGTAGCCGGCCAGCGCTCCCGGGTCCGGGGCCACGAACACGCTCCCCTCCCCCAGCACCGCGTCACCGGTCATAGCCACGTCGGTGGTGACGTAGGCCAGATGGTCGGGCGCATGTCCCGGCGTCGCGACCGCCTCCAGCGGCCCGAACGCGCTCCCGTCACAGAGCGGTTCGCCGACGTCGCCGCGAGCCGCTCCGAACCGGGCCTCAGGGAACCGGGCGCGGAGCGCCGGCACCGCCTCGGAGTGATCCACGTGGTCGTGCGTGAGCGCGATCCCGCCAAGTCCGCCCCGGAGTTCGATCTCGGCCACGACCGCCTGGACGTGCTCGTCGAGCAGCGGCCCCGGGTCGACCACCCACGCCGGGTCGCGGCTGACGATCCAGGTGTTGGTGCCCGACAGCGAGAACGGGCTCGGGTTGGCGGCGCGGATCCCGACCAGCGGGTATCCGGCGAGCTCGATCCGAGTCATCCGCGCTGGGTGAGCTCCCATCCGCGGTCGCGCCACGTTCCGACGCCGCCGCCGGCGACGCGAATCACGTCGTCGGCCCCGCCGGCCTGCAGCAGCGAAGCCGCGACCGCCGCGCGCTGACCCGAGGAGCAGACCACCGCCACTGGCCGGCCGGGATCGATCCCGCCGGGCAGGCCCGTGACGTCGTGGTAGGGGACGCTGACCGAGCCCGGAATGTGGCCCTCGTCGAATTCGTGAGGCTCGCGGACGTCCAGCACGCCTAGCTCGTCGCGGCGGGCGTGAAGCGCGTCCACGTCAATGCGCTCAAGCTCGCGCACCGGGAGTCCCAATCCGGTCCAGCTGGTCATCCCGCCTCCGAGATATCCGTCGATCTTGTGGATCCCGACCGCCATCGCCAGGTCCGCGGCGCGGCTCGCGTCGCGGTCGTCGTCGCCGACGAGCACGATCTCGCGCTCGCGGTCGGCGATCCAGGCCAGCTTCGTTCCGAATCCCGCGCGAATCGCGGGATTGCAGAGCGCGCCGGGGATGTGAGCCACGTCGAACTCGAGCTCCCCGCGCACGTCGACTACCAGCGCGCCGTCGGCCTGGCGACGTTGGATCTCGGTCGCACTGAGCTCCCCCGGACGCGGATGCCCGTGATCCAGCGGTCCGCGATTGATCGCGACGATCGCCTTGAAGTTGGGTGGCTGTGGCCCGAGATCGGCGGTCGTCCGGCGCACGAACGCGTCGGCGTCGGAGATCCGCAGCAACTCGTTGTGGCGCGTCTCGAACGCGATCGTCGAGCTGATCTTCATGCTCATCCCGGGGCCGCCGCACATCGAACCGCCGAGGTGACCCGGCCACACCTCGCACTCGCCCGGCAAGGTCAACAGCTTGTCGTGGAGCGAACGGAAGATGGCCTGCGCGCCCTCCGTCTTCTCGACCGCCAGGTCAGGCCGGGCGATGTCGCCGACGAACAGCGTGTCGCCGCTCAGGACCGCCCACGGATCCGGCCCGCGGTCGTTGTCGCTGAGCGCAAACGCGGTGTGCTCGGGACGGTGACCGGGCGTATGCAGAGCCCTGACCGTGACCGTCCCGAGCTCGAGCTCCCATCCGTCGTCGAACGGCTCGTGCTCGTAGTCAGGCTCGGCCAGCCTGTGGATGTGGATCGTCGCGCCGGTTGCGGCGCGCAGCCGGCCGTGTCCGGACACGTGATCGGCGTGGTTGTGGGTCTCGAGGATGTGCCGGATCTCCACGCCCATGTAGCGCGCCAGCGCCAGGTAGTCCTCGATCTCCAACTTCGGATCGACCACCGCGGCCACTCCCGCGTGCTCATCGCCGACGAGGTAGGACCCGCATCCAAGATCGTCGTGGATGAACTGACGGAAGATCATCTGCCAGACCCTACTCGCTCGTCGAGCGTTCCTTTGAGTGCTGCCAGAGCGCCTTGTCGAGGGTCCGGATCGAGACGCCACGCGTGGACGCCAGCGCGCGGCAGGCCGCGAGGTACAGCAGCCAGAAGCTCACCGGATACTGAGAGCGCGGCTTGACCCCGAGCGACTCGAGCGCCCTGATGTCGAGGATCGGATAGTCGGCGGGAAACGCGCAATACAGCAGCGTCGACGCGGTCGGAACGCCGACGCCCTCGAGCGCCAGCAGATGTTGCATCCGCAGGCCTTCATCGTCGGTGGCGAGCGCCGCACGAGTCGCGGACACGACCGCGTCACGGGAATTCGCGGCGATCCTCGGGCGGCTGCGCACGCTCTTGAACGCGCACACTTCGATGAACTCCCCGCGCGTGTAGTAGCCGCGGGCGCGCACCCTGTCGCCGACGGCCAGCATCCGGCTCTCGTCCATGTAACCGAACCGACCGGCCAGCGCTTCGATCTGGTCGGGCGGGAACTGGAGCTCGAAGGTCGGCATTGACCTTCTATCTGCGAGCTCCGCTAGCTGACCGCGAGCCGGGTCGTCGACCAGACCTGCTGGCGGTGGCGCGCGGTCCACATCGTCGTCGCGGTGTGATCGTCCGCACGCGAGTACACCGTCCAGCCCCACTGCTGTCCATGCCACTGGAACCCGCCGTAGAGCTCGTGGGTGATGCTGTAGCGCTGCATCGCCTGCGCGGACGAGCAGGAAAGGTTGCTGGTCGCGCGAAGGTCGCTGAACGCGTTGACGCGAGTGCCCTGGAAGTTGACCTCGAACCTCACGGGCGTGCACTGGCGCGTCGCCGGCGCCTTCGCGTCGGCAGGTCCGATCGTGGCCAGCGCGCCCACTCCAATGAGGGCGACGCTGAGGAGCATTCGCTTGGCGGTTTTCGTGCGCAGAGTCATCGGCGGCCCCTGTTGATTCGACGGCCCGGGGCCCTCCCCTCCCGCTAGGGCCGGCTGCAACGAATGTCCCAGCGGCGAGCTGGATCAGGGCTTCACCGCAAACGCAGGGCCCTTCACGCCCGCTGTCGGCTCAGCGAAACGCCGGCTGGCTGAAGTCGACCTGACCGGCCAGCTCGTCCGCCAGCACCTTGCGCTGCGGTGCGGTCGTGCGCGCGACGACACGCCCACCGCGCACCACCGACAGCCGTGCCGGATGAGCGCGCAGGGCATCCGTCACGCTCCGCGCGTCGAGCACCACCAGGTCGGCATGGCAGCCGGGCTCGAGCCCATAGCCCTCGAGCCCGAGTGTGCGTGCCCCGTTGACCGTGACCGCATCGAGCATCAGCTCGATCTCTGACTCGCCTGACATGTGCGTCGCGTGCAGGCCCATGAACGCCACATCGAGCATGTCCGCCGCCCCCAGCGGATACCACGGATCCAGCGTGCAGTCGTGGCCGAAGCTGACGTTGATCCCAGCCGCCATCAGCTCCTTGACCCGAGTCAGCCCCCGCCGCTTCGGATACGTGTCCGCGCGCGCCTGCGTGATCATGTTCAGCAGCGGGTTGGAGACCACCTGCAGGTCCGCGTCGGCGAGCAGCGCGATCAGCTTGGCGAAGTAGGCGTTGTCGACCGAATGCAGCGAGGTGAGGTGGCTGCCGGTGACCCGTCCCTGCATGCCGCGCGCCGCTGTCTGCTCGGCCAGCACCTCGACGAACCGCGAGTTTGGATCGTCGGTCTCGTCGCAATGCATATCGACCGCGAGCCCGCGCCGTTGCGCGCGATCCATCAGCAGCGCAATGCTCTCGACGCCGGCCTCGCGGCTGCGCTCCAGATGAGGGATGCCGCCCACCAGGTCGACGCCGAGATCGAGTGCCTCGTCGAGCAGGCGCTCGCCGCCGGCAAAGCGCAGCAGCCCGTGCTGGGGGAACGCCACCAGCTGCACGTCGATCAGCCCGCGCAGCTCTTCCCGGACCTCGACCAGCGCACGCGCCCCGACCAGCGACGCATGACAGGTGTCGACGTGGCTGCGCAGGAACAGGATCCCCTGCGCCACGCACCACCGCAGGTATTCGCGAGCGCGCTGCTTGACCGCTTCGTGGGTCAGCAGCGGCTGCAGCTCGGCCCACAGCGCGATGCCCTCCAGCAACGTGCCCGATTGGTTGCGACGCGGCGTGCCCGCGGTGAGCACGGCGTCGAGGTGGAAGTGGCTGTCGACGAACGGCGGGATCACCAGCCGACCGTCGGCATCGAGCTCTTCGGCCGACTCCCCGTCGAGTCGCGGCTCGACGGCCACGATTCTCCCGGCGGCCACGCCGATGTCGACCGGGTGTTGATCGGTCCGCCGGCGGGCCCGGCGGATGACCAGGTCCAGCTGCTCCCCGTCGGCGCTTATTGGTGTCGAGGCGGTGCTCATGGGCTGCATATTGCAGGACCCGCGAGGCGTGTGAGCTCGGCGCTCTCCCCGCAACTAAACGGACCCGTCGGTCCGGTACGATGGCCGAGATGTCTGTGGAGGCGTCGCAACCTGAACAGCCCGAAGCGCTGGACCGCGAGACCCTGGTCGTCGCCGGCGTCGTGTTGCTGGGGGCGATCATGTCGATTCTCGACACGACGGTGGTCAACGTCGCGATCGACCACCTGGCGGGCGCGTTCCACTCGTCGCTGACCACGATCCAATGGGTGATCACCGGCTACACGCTGGCGCTCGCCGCAGTGATTCCGGTCACCGGGTGGGCCGCGGACCGGTTCGGCACCAAGCGCATCTACATGGGGTCGCTGGTGATGTTCACGCTCGGGTCGGTCCTTTCGGGGCTGGCCTGGAGCGCGGAATCGCTGATCGTGTTCCGAGTTCTGCAGGGCATCGGGGGCGGAATGATCATGCCCTCCGTGATGACGATCATGACCAAGAAGGCCGGTCCGCACCGGATGGGGCGCGTGATGGGCGTGCTCGGCGTGCCGATGCTGGTGGCGCCGATCCTGGGGCCGATCCTCGGCGGCTGGCTGGTTGACAACGCCTCCTGGCGCTGGATCTTCTTCATCAACCTGCCGATCGGGATCGTCGCGTTCATCCTCGCGCTGATCGTGCTGGAACCCGATCAACCGCAGCCCGCACACCGGCTCGACTGGCTCGGCATGCTGCTGCTGTCGCCCGGCCTCGCGGTGTTCATCTTCGGCCTCGCCGAGTCGTCAACCTACGGGTTCGGTTCGGTTCGCTCGTGGGGCCCGACGGTATTGGGCGTCGCACTGATCGCGGCCTGGTTCGTCCACAGCTGGCGCAGCCCCAACCCCCTGATCGACCTGCGGACGTTCGTGCACACGCGCGCTGGGGCGGCGGCCGGCACGTTCCTGCTGTTTGCGATCTCGGTGTTCGGCACGATGCTGCTCGTCCCGCTCTACTACCAGTCGGTGCGTGGCGCCAGCGCCCTCCAGGCAGGCCTGCTGATGGCGCCCAGTGGCTTCGGGGCGATGCTGCTGATGCCGGTTGCGGGCCGTTTGACCGATCGGTACGGCCCGACCTGGCTTCCGGTCTCCGGTCTGCCGCTGGTCGCGATCGGATTGATCCCGTTCGTATTCGTCGGCGCGCACACCTCCTACGTCCTGCTGGGCTTCGCGAACTTCGTGCAGGGCCTCGGGATGGGGCTGGCGATGATGCCCAACATGACCGCGGCCATGCAGGCGGTACCGCCTTCCGCGATCGCGCGCACGAGCACTGCGATGAACATCATCCGCCAGGCAGGTGCGTCGATCGGCACGGCCGTGCTGTCGGTGATCCTCGCCTCGGCGATCACCAGCAACCTCAGCTCGATCCTCGGTCACCGCGCCACCGGCTCGGGCGGCGGCGGGATCGCGACGCTCCAGCACCTGCCCGCCGGCGCGCACGCAGCCATCGCGCGACCGCTCGCGGACGCGTTCGCCTCGACGTTCCTGTGGGCGTTGGTGCTGATCCTGATCGCGCTGATTCCGGCAGCGGGGATGGCGCTGTCGGGCTGGCGTCGTCCGGTTACCCGACCGGCGGGCACCGGCCGGGTCCTAGCGGAATAACGACCCGGCGGCGGCTAACTCACCAGAGCCGGCGACCCCTGGCCGGACCGACCTCAGCCAACGTCACCGAGTCGCCGCGGCCAGTTCCGCTGGATGCTGCTCCTGCTGTGCCCGACCCAGCCTGCGCCCGGCCTTCCAGGAACGGCGCATTCTGCGCCCGAACGCCTTCGGGCTCTCGGCGTAGACACGCTCACCGATCCCGGTCGCCTCGCTCTGCAACTCCGTGCGCCGATAGTCGATCAGCTGGACCACCGCGTCGACGTCGGCCGCAATCGAGATGTCGGGCCTGGTGAGCTCCTGCTCGAGCACGGCCAGATCGTGGTCGTCGCCCAGCAGTTTGGCCAGACGGTCGAGGTCCTTAGCGTGTCCGCGGACCATCGGGCCGCATGTCGGCGCGAGCAGGCGGCAGTGGTACCAGAGGTCCTTGACTCGCTTGCGCCAGGCATGTAGCGCCTCCATCTCGTCGCCGCGGCGGGCGCAGTCAAACGCATCGCGTCCACGGCTGTAGGACCGAACCAGTCCGCTCTCGAGCGCCTTCCATCCGCCCTCGCGGAGCTGCCACTCGTCCACGCGGGAGCGTACGGCGACCAGCTCCTGAACCACGCGTTGATCTACAGCCGAGCCAGCCCCGTTTCGATGCTGCGCGCCCGCCTCGAGGTGCGCCCTGATCGTCTCGAAGGCGGCTGCTGGGAGTTGGCCGGCAAACCGGTGGGAGAGGTCGTCAATCGACGCGAGCATCACGTCTGCATCGCGTGTTTCCGACAGCCCGCGCGCCGCGTCCCGAAGAATCGCGTTCTCGCGCCGGCGCTCGTCGCGAGGAACCGCGCTGCGCACCAGGCGCAGCAGGGATCGTTCCTTCTTGATCGCCTTTCGGGCGCTGTGAATCGCCCGGGCGGGGTCCGTATTGATCCCGTTGCTCAGTTCGAAGACCGCGTGATCCAGCTGCTCTCCGGCGCACCGGATAACCGCGCGGCGCACCGGCTCATCTGCTCTGAACTTGTAAGCCATACTGCTCCTTTCGTTGCTGCCCGTGCCTACCCGCCGCGCAACGCAGGAACCAATCAAGCGCGAACCGCGGCGCGCGATCAAGGGTCTGCTCGCGGCTAAGACGGTCTCGGTGAAACGTAAGGTCTCTACACCGTGAATCGGCTCCGTCTTGCCGATGTGCGGGCCGATGTCGCAGGGCATCTTGGACACCAAGTGCACCAGCGACAGGAGATATCGATGGCAACCGGGACAGCAAGTGAACTGCAGATTGCCCCACAGACGGGTGCGCGAGCCCACGTGAGTGCCCGCCTTCACAGCCGCCAGCTCGACCAGGCGCTGGCTCGAGGGACCCCGTCCGAGGCAGCAGCGCCGTTGGCTCTGCGAGCGCGTCGGCTGACGACGCTATCTCGCCGACGGGTCATCGCCAACGGTCTGCGACGCGCGGTACGCGACAGCTGCCGAGGTGCGCGGCCCTCCCATGTCCGGGTCTCGCTCGCGGATCGTCAGGTCATCGCCGCATCCGGCGAGCTCACCCGGCTGGCCGACGCTCTGGCGAGCCCGGGTCCCGTCGCCGCTCGCGGCGTGGCTGAGGCGTTGCTCCTGTTGACCGACGGCGCCGGCCCGCTGTACCACCGCAACAGCACGGCGAGCCTACGGGCACTGGCTGCCAGCGCGGCCGACAACCTCCGCGTCGCGGACTGACTCTGGTTTGCCCGGAGAATCGGCGATTACGCTGTTGGTGAGGTCACTGTGGCCCTCGCACTGGAGCTCACAACGCGGTAGGTCAGGTTCAGGCGGCCTCGGGCGGCGGGCTCGCTGCTGACCAGCTCCAGCGCCTGGCGCCGGGCGATCCCTTCAAGCAGCGGCGTGCCCTCCCCGACGGCGACCGGGTGGACGATCAGGCGAAGCTCGTCGATCAGTGCCTCGTTGATGAGGCTGCTCGACCAGGCCTGCACCGCCGACAACGTAGACCGCCTCGCCGGGCTGGGCCTTGAACGCCCGAAGCTCCTCGGCGCTCGCGAACGATCCGCGCGGTCGGCCAGGTGACAGCGGTGAAGGGTTGTCGAGAGCACGAGGTGCAGAGTGTCGGCCGCAACGCCGCGCGTAGCTCGATCTCGCGCGGGTACGGCTCCCGTCCCAGCCACTCCGAGACGGCTGCCGGGTCCTCTCGGATCGACGCCCAGAACACCTCGTACTCGGGGAACATTCCGCCGCCGAGGACGAACGCGTCGATCCGCGGGCAGCAGCTCGAGGGCGTCGGCCCACGAGTCGACCCAGTCGGCGTTCCCGTCCGGATCGACGGCTGTAGCCGTCGAGGGTGACCTGCATCGCCGCGATGAACGGTCGTGATGGCTGCTGTCGTCATGTCCATCTCCCGTGTCGGTGAGATCGGTGAATGTGAACACGCAACCAATGGTTGCACAATTCGCCAGGAAGCGCAACCATAGGTTGCGCATTGGTGGTATCGTCCGGTCGGTGGTACCCGACGCGATCACCCGGGAGATCGAGATCGACGCGCCGCCCGACGTGGTCTGGGCGATCGTCACCGAGGCGCGGCATCTGGCCGGCTGGTTCAGCGACGAGGCGGAGATCGATCTTCGGCCCGGCGGGGCGATGCTGCTCACCTGGCACGGCCACGGCGTCTACCGAGCGCGCGTCGAGACGGTCGAGCCCGCCGCGTGACGTTCGCGTTCCGGTGGGTGCTGCGCGACGGCGAGGAACCGGTGCAGGGCGGCTCCACGCTGGTCGTGATGACGCTCACCCCGACGGAAGCTGGGACCCGGCTGCGAGTCGTCGAGAGCGGCTTCTCGGACCTGTCCTGGCCCGAGCACGAGCGAGCCCACTACGCCGGCGAGAACGCCGACGGATGGATCAAGGAGCTCGACGAACTGCGCGCCTACGCGGCGCGAGCCACCGGCGCACGCGACCACACGATGACATCCGACGGCGACGACACCGATCGCCTGTGGGCGGCGCTCGGCGACCCGATGCGGCTGCGGCTGCTCGACCTGCTGCTCGAGCGCGGCGAAGCGACGGCGAGCGCGCTCGCCACCGAACTCCCGATCACGCGACAAGGCATCGCCAAGCACCTCCTCGTGCTCGAACGCGCCGATCTGGTACAGGCACGTCGCGCCGGCCGCGAAACACGCTTCACCGTGCGCGACGAACGTCTTGCTCAGGCCCAGCGACAGATGGCGCGCGTGGCCGCCCGATGGGACGCCCGCCTCGCGACGATCAAGGCGCTGGCGGAGGCGGCCCACGGCGCTCACACCCCTAAGTACTGACCGAAGCGCCCGCGATCGAACCCTGGTGGACAGCCTGCGGTGTGACCAGGCGCGTGGTGTGGGCAACTTTTGCCCTGAAGCGCGCGGTTATCCCGTCCGGGACCGTCTGATCCGGAGGTCCCCGTCGCGGCCGTTGCGGCGCCCCGCGGGAGGGTGCTCGGCGAACGGAAGGAACTCGATCAGGCCGCAGATCTCAAACACGCGCTGTACTGCGCGGGGGCCGGGGATGATCACCAGGTGCGTTGCTTGCGCGGCGCACCGCTTGTGGGTGCTGATCACGACGTGAACGCCGGAGGAGTCGATGAAGCTCAGTTGGCTGAGATCGAGCACGAGGCAGGCCGGCCGTCGGTCAAGCGCGTGAGCGATCGCGTCGGTTGTCGCGGACTGCTGGGCGAGGTCCCACTCTCCGAAGAGCTCGATCGTGCTCGTGGCGCCTTGCTCGCTCGCGTCAATCCGAAACGCGAACGGCAGCTCTTCCGGGACGTTGGTGGCGCTGCGGCGGTCACACAAACCTCCCGACGTAACTCGTGCTTCAGTTTCGTCGAGTGCCCACGCTCGCCTGTCGACGGTCGCCGCCCTCTTACGTCCCTTCGTCAGCCCGACGGGGCCAGCCCCGCTGGACCGGAGCGAGGAAGCTACCAGCTCTTCCCGCCCCGCCCAGATTAAGTTGCGACCTGTGCGAGACTGTGGTCAGCGTCTCGGTCAGCCGTTCGCGGTCGAGATGTGTCTTGCGCCCCGGCGGCTCGCCGTCTTTCCCTCTTCCGGCGCCGGATTTTTCTGACCCAGGGAAAGGCGAGATCGGACGGCTCATGGCCGACCGCACCGAACCAGAGCAGCCCGCCGGCGGCGACGCTGCACGCGGCGATCTCCCACGCCGTCGTGGGACTGTTGCGCGAATACACCGGACGGGGACCGACGAAGTCGCGGACCACGATCCGCGACAACGTCGTGCTGGTGATGCTCGAACAGACGCTGACCAAGGGCGAGCAATCGCTCGTGAACAAAGGCCGCGTCGACAAGGTGATCGAGATCCGCCACGAATTCCAAGAGGCGATGCGCGAGGAAAGCATCGCCAAAGTCGCAGAGCTCACCGGCCGAAACGTCATCGCGATGCTGAGCGCCAACCACGTCAACCCCGACCTCGGCGCCGAGATCTTCGTGCTCGACGGACCACCCGACCACGCAGCCATCGGGCCGGGATTGTCCGCGGTACCGACCGCGACAGACTGAGCTCTGAGTAGCGAGGCGGACGGTGCTAGCACTCAAGCCCCACTTCGGAGACCGTCTACCCGCCAACCGTCGTGGCAGCTAAGCGTCGTCGCCGAGCGCGACGATGTGCTCGGGGAGTCGCTCGTTGTCGCCGTACATGAAGTGGTTGCGCATGTTCTCGGAGAACCGGCTGGCCTCGGTCGACTTCCCGACCGCCTCAGCGGTCTCGCGGACCAGCATCGGTGAGGCACCGCAGCAGACGCCGATGTAGTTGATGCCGAGCTGGTGGATCTCCTTGGCGAACGCGCCGATCTCATATCGGTTGGCGTACAGCGGGTCCAGCGCGGTCGGGAAGGTACGGCCGTGCGGCGAGGGCACCCTCGCGCGGTCGTCTGAGAGGTTGAAGAACGTCGGTTCCTCGGCGGTGGTCCGGTAGGGGATCGGCAATGCACCGACGTGGCACGACACGGCCGCGCGAATCTGCTTCAGCCAGGGCAGCATCGTCTCGGGTCCGCGAAAGCAGTTCATCCCCACCACGTCCGCGCCGGCCTGCTCCAGCCGCTGGCAGGTCTCGACGATCCCAACCCCGTCGGCCATCTCCTCCATCGCCATCGGCGCGATCGTGATGACGACGGGCAGGCCGGTGGCCTTCGCGACCTCGAGCGCCGCCAGCCCCTCGCCCGCGTAGTAGAACGTCTCGCCGATGATCATGTCGGCGCCGCCCTCGACGGCCCAGCCAACCATCTCCTCGAACATGCCACGCACCTCGGCCTGACGAGCGGTGTCCTCGGGATCCCAGATGTTGGTGTTCGAGATGTTGCCGGCCATCAGATCGCCCGGTCGCTGGTCGGCGACCTCCCGGGCGATCTGAAGCGCGGCACGGTTCAGCGGTTCGAGCAGGTCCTCCTTGCCGATCACCCGCATCTTCTCGCGATGACCGTTGTAGGTGAACGCCTCGACGACGTCAGAGCCGGCGCGCTGATAGTCGACATGCAGGGTCCGGAGGGCGTCCGGGTACTCCAGGGCGACCTCGGGCACGAACTCACCGGCGCTCAGGTAGCCGCGGCGCTCCAGCTCGAACAGGAAGCCCTCGGCACAGATCACGGGCCCCGCGTCCAAGCGCGCGGTCAGATCCCCGGCCGGAACCTCAGAGGTGGACTCGGTCATGGACTGTTCCCTCCATCGCTCGTGGATCGGCACTACAGAACGATGCAGGCGGTCTCCTGACCCGGGTCGAGCGCTCTCACTTAGCCTTCCCAGGCCGGCGAGCCAGTGGCAACGTGGGGTTCGAGCTCGCTGGTCAAGTGTCGAGAACCGTGTCGGACTCCCACCGACTTCCCGGTCCTGCATCGCCGTCGCGAGTGTACCCGCCGATCCCCAAGCCGCGCAACGGGACGTCGGGGATGACGCCCGACGCCTCGGTGAGCCGCCGGGCCGCGTCGGGGACATCGCTCACTGCGTTGCGTGGTTCGTCGGGAAATGTCGGGCGAGCGGCTTGCGCCACTCGCCCGATGTTTGCCTCGACCCTGTCGCTCACGCCTTCTACTGCGGTGCCGTGCCCCGCGGCGCCGAGTGCTGTGAACCTCAACGAGAGCCAGGACTGTGTGGCCATCCGATGACTCGAAGACCACTCATATACCGATATACTGGCATTGTAGACCGGTTATGTCAAGCCGATATCAAGGTCCACGCTCGTGACAGGCATCCCTGACGGTCTCCGGCAGCCCGGCCCGTCTCCGGCGCCAACTTCAAGCGCGCCGTTCCGTCTCATCCCGTCACGCTTGGCCAGCCCGACAAGTGTGGGCGACGTCGTCTATGACCAGATCCTCGAAGCGCTCCAACAGGGCCGGCTCCAGCCCGGAGAGCGGCTACACGATGGCGAGTTCGCCGCCCAGCTCGGTGTGTCGCGCACCCCGGTCCGCGAGGCACTGCTGCGGCTGCGCGAGCTCGGCGTCGTCGAGTTCGCGCCCGCCCGCTACACCCGAGTAGCGATCATCGACCGCACCCAAACCCGCCAGGCGATCGCCGCCTGGGTGACCGTGTACGCCGCGATCGCCGCGATCGCAGCCAGCAGCGGCGTCCCGGCGCCCGCGCTCCGCGCGATGGCCGACGCTCACGCCCGCTTCCACGCGGCCAGCGACCCCTACGACTTCCAAGGGCTGTCGAGCGCCAACGCCGACTTCTACGACCAGCCCACAAAACACTGCGACAACCCGATCCTCGTGCGTTGCGCCGACCGCGTCGTCCACGTGGTGCGCCTCGGCCTGCTCCAACTCCCCGGGCCCCTCAACCCCGGCCCCGTTCACGCGGCCCACGCCAGCCTCCTCGCCGCCCTGTCCGCCGCCGACCCGCACGCCGCCCGACGAGCCGTCTACCGCATCGCCGAAATCCCCTTCTAACCCCCAACCCCAACAGCACCAGAGGGTTGACCACCCACCCACCCGTGCGCGGTGATACCTTGCCACCGTCGAAGCGGCGTTCCGAGCGAGCGGGCAGCGGGGCCGATTACAACTGTGACGAGGGACAATGAGGGCAGTGTCAACTAGCCGGCTGCGTGCCAGCTGCCTGGCGGCGGCGCTGTGTGTGCTCCTTGCCATCGTTCCCGCCGCGCACGCCCGGGGAGTGGCCCGCTCGGCGACGAGCACTTGTCCAGAGACCTCGCCGTCGTATGACGGCCCGTGTGGACCGCTGTTCACGACCCCGCAGTGGTCCAACCAGGGCGGCTGGAGCTCTCCGTCGGAGTACGAGACGATCCAGCTGGCGAGGCTCGGCGGGGAATCGAGGCAGGATCTGATCGGTCGCGACTCGGTCGGCCTGTGGGTGGAGCGGTTTGACACTACGGCTGGTCAGTGGCGTCTCCTCGGCAACGCCACCGGCGGGGTCGCGTTGCCGCTGCCGGCGAGCGAGGGATGGAACCGACCCAGCCAGTACGCGACGATTCAGACCGCCGACCTCGACGGCGACGGGCGCTACGAGCTGCTGGCGCGGGCAGGGGACGGCGTGCACGTGTATCAGTGGCATCCGGACACGGCCACGTTCACCGACATCTCGAAGGCCCCCAGGCTGCTCTCGGACGCCGCGAGCGGCAATCAGGCCAGCGTGTACGAGACGATTCAGACCGCAGACCTGTTTGGGGACGGTCATGCCGAGCTGGTGGCCCGCACGCCGCACGGGATCGAATATGCGCGCTGGAACCAGCACACCGGTCACTTCGACGACGTGACGCAGACCGGTATCGCACCCGATGCCCATGGCGGCAACAACCCCGCCTTGTACAGGACGATCCACACCGGCGATCTCTCGGGAGACGGGCGGGCCGACCTGCTGCTGATCGCTGGCGGCCTGCGCTGGTACGCGCGCCAGGCGGACGGGCGTTTCCACGAGCAGAAGATCCTGCATCTCGCCGACGGCTTTGGCCGTCCGAGTCAGTACGAGACCGTACGGGCGGTTCGCCTTCCCGGGCTCGACCGAGACGTGGTCATGGCCCGCGACCGTCTTGGACTTCATTTCGAATTGTTCAACGGGGCGCAGTGGGTCAAGCAGGCCGTGCCATTGAGTGATCTGTCGGACGCCCATGGCTTTGACTCGCCCAGCCACTATCGGACGATCCGGACGGGCGACGTCACCGGCGCTGGTGCCTTTGACGTGTTGGCCCGGACAAAGACTGGGATCACGATGTGGGGACTGCGTCAGACGAAGTCCCGCACCGACCATTGGGCCAAGTTGTCGGACGGACCGGCGTTGACGGGACCCGTGTGGGACCAAGCCAACCACTACGACACGATTAGCGTTGGCGACATCAGCGGACACGGCCGGGCCGCGCTGGTTGCCCGCGGGGTGTTCGGTATGCGTACGTTCAGCTGGCACGGCGCAGCGTTCGGCCGGCCGCATCGCTACGGCGAGTTTCCGGCCTTCGCGGGCGACGAAGCCAGCGCTTACGCGGAGGTCACGCGGCTGCTGTTGGGGCGCGAGGGCGACTTTCGCAAGCTGACCTACGCGAGCCCGAACGAGGCGATCACCGAGGCCACGCTCAACGACTACCGCAACCGGCTGGCCGAACGGTGCACGCCGCTGACCGCCAAGCGCAAGACCGCCAAACGCAAGGCCGCCGGGCCGCCGCGCTACACCGACTGCAAGCCGCCGGCGGGCAGCGATGTGGACAAGGCGGCCTGGACCGCGGTATCGAACCAGATCATCGCCGAACTGTGGGCCGCGTCCGGGGTGGTCGCCCACTTCACGATCCTGGACGCAATCGAGACCAAGCTGTTTCAGGACAAGCAAGGGACCCTGCCCGCACTCGACGCCGAGCTCACGCTACCGCCCAACCCTCCGGACCGCTCGGCCACGTTCCTGAAGCTGACCAAAGGCTCGCTTGACATCCTGAAGGGTCTCGTGGAGTTCTTCCCGGTGGCCGGAAAGCTCCCCCACATCCTCCGCACGGTGGCGCTGACCGGGAACGCGCTCGGCGCGGTAGCCGATGGACTGGGCTTGAGCTCTTCACCGAGCCCACCGGCTCGCTACGGACAGATCACCGCCGAAGTGGCCAAGCTCCAACAACGCGAGCGCGACATCACCCAGGCCCAGCGGCGCTACGTATTGGCGGACTACGGACTGCTGATGGCAGTCGGCGGCGAGGTCAAGGGCCGGCTGCTGACACTTGACGAAACCGCGGCGCTCAGCGCCGGCCGTCAAGCCTTTGCCATCTGGGTGACGCAGCTGTATCTGCCCGCGTACTGGCGGCGCTACCACGTCAGCGGCTGCCGCCGAGGGGCGATTCCCGCCCCACCCCGATCCAGGCCTACGTGTGCGACGTACCAAACGGCTCATTCGCCCGCATTACCGGCCACAACGGACCCTTCACCAACTTCAATGCCGTCCTCGTGGGCGGTTCCCGATGCACCCGCACCGACTATCACGAGGTGTCGTTGCGAATGTGTACGTGGCACTCTCCAGCCGGCGCCACCTACTCCCGCCTGGTGGACCCCGTGCCCACCGACTGCCGGTACGACCCCACCCCCGGCTCGATCGCCGCGTGGCGCTACGGCTGTCCCTACGGCGTGCCTGCCTCCGAGCTCATCGACGCTACGAACGGCTGGAACCTGCCGCTCACCCGCTGCGCGGCTAACGAGGGCAGCTGCACGGACGCGTTCAAGCGGTCGCGCCGGCTGTGGCGAGCAGCTGCTCCCGTGTCGTGAGCTTGACTCGAGGACGGTCCTGAGCAGCTCCAACCGCCTGCTCGTGGGCGTCGATCGCCCGCCAGCCGTCCGCTGTCGTGACCGCACGTCCGCTTGCGCTCGGCGACCAGCGCGTCGAGGCGCGCCGGGTCATCGGTCACACGCGCGGGCAGCGCTCCCGCGCCCAGGTCCTCGACGAGACAGTCGATCGTCTCCTCGGCGTCGCGCTTGTTCGTGCCGAGGATCCCGGTCGGGCCGCGCTTGATCCAGCCCACGGCGTAGACGCCGGGCAGCGGCTCGCCGTCGGTCGCCAGGACGCGCCCGTCGCTCGTTGGGCAGCACGAAGCAGCGCTCGTCGAACGGCACGTCGGGCAGCGGCACCGCCCGGTAGCCGACCGAGCGCAGGACGAGGCCGCAGTCGATCGTCTCCGACGGCGTCGTCGATCGGCTGCGCGCGTCGAGCATCGCCGTCCGTCGCGGCGCACGATCTCGTTGCGCGCGGACGCTCGACAGCCTCGACGCGGTCGTCGCCGCGGATCGCCACCGGCGAGCGCAGGAAGCGCAGCTCGATGCGGCGCTCGGCGCCTCGGGGCGCGGCGGTCGCGTCGCGAACTCGCGCAGCAGCTGCACGTTCTTGCGGGCGGTGAACGTGCCCTCTTCGGCCAGCCACTCGCGCGACACGGGATCGAGCTCGACCTCCTCGGGTCGGACGCGGAGGTCGACGCCTCGGGAATGCGACCCAGCTCGCGCAGCTCGGCGCTCGTGAACGCCACCTGCGCGGGGCCTCGTCGCCCGAGCACGACGACCTCCTCGATCACGACTCTCCCGCAACGCGTCGAGGGCATGATCGGCGATGTCGGTGCGCTCGAGCTCGCCGCGGGCTGAGCATCAGGATCCGGGCCACGTCGGCGGCAACGTTGCCGTTGCCGATCACGACGGCTCGCGGGCCCGACAGGTCGAACTCGAGCTCGCGGTAGTCGGGGTGGCCGTTGTACCAGGCGACGAACTCCGTCGCTGCCCAGCTACCCGGCAGGTCTTCACCCGGAATGCCGAGCGACTTGTCGGTCTGCGCGCCGGTGGCGTACACGACCGCGTTGAAGTGATCGGATGAGCTCGTGGTGGGTGATGTCCACTCCCACCTCGACGTTGCCCCAGAACCGGCAGCCTCGCTGGAACGTTTCGCGGTCGAACGTCTCTTCAAGGCGCTTGATCTCCTGATGGTCGGGCGCCACGCCTCCGCGCAACAGCCCCCACGGCGTCGGCAGCCGGTCGAACAGGTCGATCTTCACCTGCGGATGCGCGCGCAGCAGACACGCGGCGGCGAAGGCGCCGGCGGGCCCGGCGCCGACGATCGCCACCCGCGGACGCACGTGATCGGTCATGCCGCTGTGCGCTCCGCGACGCTGCGGGCGTCGAAGAACTCGGCGTTGATCTCGAGTCGCGTAGGCGAACTTCTCGGGGATCTCGAAATCGGCAAAGATCGCGTCCACCGGACAGGCCTCGACGCAGGCGTCGCAGTCGATGCACACCGCCGGGTCGATGTAGAGCTGTTCCGCGGTCTCGAACTCGGGCGAGCCGGGCTTGGGATGGATGCAGTCGACGGGACACACCTCGATGCACGAGTCGTCCTTGATGCAACTGCCTGCGATCACGTATGCCATCGCCCAGAGGCTACATAACCTTCAATTCCAATCGAGATTCGGTCGTATTGCGGCGGTCTGCATCCAGAGAAGCCGGGCGGACCGCCCGGCCACGGCTCAGCCCCGGTTGTGGTTGACGACCTCGATGTTGTGCCCGTCCGGGTCGAGCACGAACGCGCCGTAGTAGCCCGGGTGGTAGACCGCGCGCTCGCCCGGCCCGCCGTGGTCCTCGTAGCCCGCCGCGAGCGCGGCGGCGTGGAACGCACGCACAGTGGCGTCCTCGCGCGCGGGGAACGCGATGTGGAGGTGCTCGGTGCGCGGCCGCTCGTCCCGGACGAGCGAGAGGCTGTAGTCCGGGCCGGACAGCCGCACGCGGGCGGGCTCGTCGAGCGCCAGGCGCAGCCCGGCGTGCGGAGCGATCGTCGTGTAGAACCGCCGGGAGGCCTGCGGGTCGCGGACGCGGATCGACAGGTGGTCGATGTGGCCGGCGGGCACGACGTTCTCGCGGTCGTCGTGGACCGCCTCGACGCTGTTGCCGTCGGGATCGAGCAGGAACCCGCCGTAGTAGGTCGGGCTGTACTGCGTGCGCGGCCCCGGCGCGCCGTCGTCGCGGTAGCCCGCGTCGATCCCGGCCTGCCAGAACGCGTCGACCTGCGCGCGATCGCGGGCGCGGAAGCCCACGTGGAGTCCACTGGACACCGGATGCTCGCCGTCCGTCGGCCCGATGTCCCAGTCCTCCCACTCGACCAACTCGGCGTCCGCATGACTGGGCTCGACGCCCAGGACGCTCAGGACGGTGCGATAGAAGCGCTCAGAGGCTGCGAGGTCCGAGACGGCGATGGCGACGTGGTCGAACACCCGGCCGAGGCTACCGTGCGGCCGCGCGGCGCAGGTGTGTGACGTAGAGTGCGACAGGGCGACATGAACGCTGCAGGTATCAGCGAGGCTCTCAGCGCGTGGAAGGCGGTCGCTCGAAGCGTCGGTGGCAATCTTCCGGCGGATGTCGTTGAGCGCGGGCTTGCGTTGCTGCCGGACTCAACGGAGTGGGTCATCAGCGAGGACGCCAGCGCGCTGTTCGCCCTCACTAAGGATGACGTTGTGTTCAGTCTCGGACTTAGCTCAGACAGGGAGTGGAGGTTGAGCAGTAGGCCGCTCGATGCCGATCGCCTGCTCGTGCGTCTGTCGTGGAGCCAAACCGAGCCGACCGAGACAGGCGGACTGACCTGGAACACCACATGGATGTTCGACTACCGGGACGAGCGTGGGCATGACGAGTGGCAACGCCTGCGCGGAATCGTTATCCGCGACGCGAATGGACCCGAACGCGTCGATGCGCACGAGCGGTTCGCCAGGGCAATCGCGACGCGAGCCGGGTGGGTGCAGCCCGGCTGATCCGCGAGGGCCCAGTCGTCCCGGCCCTCCGAGTCATCGGGCCGGCCAGATCTCGCTTCCTAGGCCTGCCGACCATCGAGCAGGACCGTCCAGGGCTCGAGCGATTTGATCGTAAGCATGCCGTTCCGGTGCCAGTTGTCCTGGGCCAGGCGCTCACGAGCCTCCTCCTCTGAACGAGCACATACCGCATGAAGGATCTCGCGATCACCGGCAAGCGGCCCTCCAAGCACGATGAACCCCTCGTCGACGAGCGAGTCCATGAACTGCGCATGCTCGTCCCAGCCATCTTGCTCACGCAAGTCCCGCGACCAATCCCAGGGACCGCCACGCTGGAGGCGTACTGCAAAGAACACCGCAGACACCATACGCCGCCGGACGCTCGCCGGCCCCGAAACCTCGGCGGTTTCGATCTCGGTGTCCCGATCGGCGTTGGCTGTTCGTCTCTTAGGGCAAAGAGCCAGTTATCCGCACTGGCCGCGACCGAAAGAGGTGCAGGAGATGTCGAATTACGTGTTTGCGTACAGCGGCGGCAACGGTGTGGCCGCCGATGAGGCCGAGCGCGACGCGCAGATGGCCAAGTGGGGTCAGTGGATGGGACAGCTCGGCTCCGCCGTCGTTGACGCTGGGGCCCCGACCGGGACCGCCAAGACCGTCGGCACGGGCGGCTCGGTCAGCGACGGTGGCTCGCGCGGCCTGACCGGCTACTCGATCGTGTCGGCGAACAGCCTCGAGTCGGCGGTCGAGCTCGCCAAGGGCTGCCCGGTCCTTGAGATCGGTGGCGCGGTCGACGTCTACGAAGCGATCGCGATGTAGCAGCGGCGGTGAGGCACGGGGTCGGCGACGGCATCCGGTTCCCGACCCGACCCCGGCGCTCTCGATCGTGCAATGGCACGATCCCCGCGGTGTCGTGGCATGACTCTCACCCACACCGAGTGCCACCCGTAGGTCGTTGATCATGTAAGTCTTCTCACCTGCCACACGGCCGCATCAGGGAGAATGCTCGAGCTTGGGACGGGAGCTCCTCAACCATGTGTCCGACTGGGCGCTCGGTCTGCTGCTGATCGCCGGCGTGATCGTCGTTGCGCTGGCGGCATCGGTGCTGGTCCGCCGGTTCCTGTCGGGATGGCGGGACGCGAACTCCTCGCAGACGATCGTCGGCATCGCGGCGATGGCGATGACGCTGTTCGCGCTCGTGCTCGCGTTCGTGGTCGTCAACCTCTACAGCGGCTACGTCAGCGCTGCAGACCATGTCAGCGCCGAGGCAAGCTCGCTGCGAACGCTCGTCCGCGATGTACAGGCGTTCCCCCCGCCGTGCGCGCGCGCATCAATCAGGCGGTCACGGCGTACGTGATTGAGGTGCGCGACCGCGAATTCCCGATGCTCCGCATGGGCCACGAGGACATCGAGGCTCGCCGCCGCCTCACCACGCTGTACAGGACCGTCCAACGCTACTCGCCGACAACCGAATCCCAGAGCGCCTTCTATCAGTCTGCGACCGACCAACTGGAGACGATCACAACCGACCGACAGCAGCGCGTCGAGGCTGCCGAGACCTCGATCCCCGGGCCGCTGCTGGCGCTGATGATCATCACGGGGCTAGTCACACTGGCGACGACGGTGCTGATAAAGACACACAGCAACGGAGTCGACCTTGTGCTCCTGGCCAGCGTCGCGGTGATCGTGGGCGCGGGCATGTTCACCGCCGTGATCCTCGAATACCCATTCTCTGGGTCGATCGCCGTTAGCAGCGGCCCGTTCGAGCACGCCACCGCCGGGGTTTAGCGACACTGCCGAACCGCGTGACCGCGCCGGCAGCTTGCGTGTTCAGCCCGGCACGCCCGCGGGCGGCGCCGGTGGTGACACTGGTTCGACGATCGTCGTGACCGTTCCGGTGTCGACGTCATAGACGTGGCCGGACACCGCAATATGCGGGGATACGCGCGGGTCCGACAGCAGGCGGTCAACGTCAGCGCGGACCGTCGCGGGTGGGTCGAGCACGGGGAGATCGGCCAAAGCCTGCTCGTCGTACCCCGTGCGCCGCGCGAATCCGTGGCGCAGTTCGTCGTCGGCAAGCAGGCCGCTGCCGCAGTCGGTGTGGTGGATGATCGCCACCTCGAAGTACGGGCCGTCGGGCGCCTTGGCCTCGACCAGGTAGCCGATGTACGCGACGTCCTGGATCACGGCGGGCGTCACTCGCCCGCCGACGGTGCGAGCCACGATCGCCTCACCGAACTCGAGGCCGAGGAAGTCCGCCGGATCGGTCCTGGGGTCGATGCACGTGATCACGTACAGCCCCTTGTGCGGAAGAAACGGAAGGCGGGGCGTGTTGAGGCGCACGTCGCTGGCAGCAAAGGCGGCGTTGCGGGTGAGCAGGGAATCGATGTTGGACATGTGGGGGCTCCGTCTGCGGGTGCGTGACCGGTCCTGGACGGCAAGTTACGGATGCGAACCGTGAGCGACAAGCGGCAAGACGGCTCGATTCCGTGAGCATCCGGCCATACCAGCGCCCGAAGCGCAAGCCATCGCTGTCATCCCGCGGCTCGGCCGGCAGCCATCCTTAAAATCGGAAGGCGATGCACAACGTCGTCGCGCTCGTGGTGCCCGATGTCATCATCTTCGACCTCGCGATCCCGGCCGAGATCTTTGGACGAGCGGTCGAGCACGAACGCTACGCCTTCACGGTATGCACCGAGCAGCCCGGCCGGGTGCGCTCGACCTCGGGGTTCGACGTAGAGATCGGCTCAGGTTTGGGCGCGATCGAGACTGCGGACACCGTGATCGTGCCCGGATTCTTCCCCAGGGACGACCCGTCGCCGGCGGTCATCGCCGCGTTGCGGCGAGCGTCGAAGCGAGGCGCCCGAGTCGCGTCGGTATGCGTTGGGGCGTTCGCGCTCGCCGCGGCCGGTCTGCTCGACGGTCGCAACGCGACGACGCACTGGGAGTTCGCCGACGAGCTCGCGGCCCGCTTCCCGGCGGTTCGCGTGACGCCCGAGGTCCTATATGTCGACGAGGGGCCGGTTCTGACGAGCGCAGGCATCTCCGCGGGCGTAGACCTGTGCCTGTACATGGTTAGAAGCGACTACGGTGCCGTCGCCGCCAGCGAGGTGTCGCGGCGCATGGTCGCTCCCGTGCACCGCGCCGGCGGCCAGGCCCAGTTCATGCAGCGGCCTGTTCCCGACGATGGACTCGGTCTCGCGGCGACGCGCGCCTGGGCGATCCAGGAGATGCAGCGCTCGCTGACGGTCACCGAGCTCGCCGAGCACGCCGGCTACTCCACCCGGACGTTCGCGCGACGATTCCGCGCCGAGGTCGGCACGACCCCCTTGCGATGGCTGACCGAACAACGCCTGCTCGAGGCACGACGGTTACTCGAAGCGACCGAGCTGCCGATCGAGGAGGTGGCGTGGCGCTGCGGCCTGGGCACGGCGGCCAACCTGCGGCTGCACCTCGCCCGCGACGCCTCGCTCACGCCGACGGCATACCGAAGAACGTTCCGCGATCGGCGACCGCGACCAGCACGCGCGGCGTGACTCGCAGGCGTTCCGCCGGATTGAACCGTCGAGACCTCTGAAACGCGAAAACCCCCGCCGTGGCAGGGGTCTCGCACATCGGGGCGCCCGGATTTGAACCGGGGACCTCACCGACCCGAACGGTGCGCGCTACCAGGCTGCGCCACGCCCCGATCAACCCAGTATTCCACAGCCGCGTCGACGTGCTCGATTCGCGCGGGGCGGGTTTTCCCAGCGATTTGGGCGGTTCTTGCACAAATTCGTACCAGCGATGTTGAGATTGTGTTGTGGGCGTCCGGGAAACGCGGCATACTGCAGGTATGTAGCGGAAGCGGCAAAGGAGGAGCACCACCGATGGCAAATCACCTGACGCCCACCGAGCTTGCACGAGAGTCCGGACTAGAGCGCCGAGACGTGATCGTGAAATGCATCGAGTTGGGCGTCCCGATCTTCAACGGTCGGATCGATAAGACCCTGTTCCTCTCAAGCCTCAGGGAGACGCCAGGGTTCCAAGCGCAGCAGCAGCCGCAGGCCGTCTAGGCGACGCGGTCCACATCCCGCCGGGCTCGCGCGCAGCCGGCGGTCAGTCCTGAGCCGATTGGCGCAGCAGCGCCGATGTCGTCTGCTCGAGGATCTTGCGCCAGGCGCGAGTCTTCTCGCGCTCAGCTTCGAAGTGCTTGACGACCTTGCGCACGCGCGTCGCGGAGATGTTGATCCCGTGGCGAGCGCAGATCCGCTTGAAGCGCTGATAGTCGTGAGCGAGCTTCAACGTCACCGACTGGAAGCCGTGGCGGGCGATGTCGACTCGCGACGTGTAATTCATGATGCTCGTCTGGAACATCAGCTCGTCGTTCGGCTCGGGCTCGATCAGGATGATGTCGACGCCCGGGTAGCGTTCCTCCCAGCGCCGAGCAACCTCGTGTAGACGCTGATACGCCAGCAGCTTGAACGCCTGGTAGCCGATCTGGGGGAAGCCCATGTCCGACACGTGCCGGGCCCGGGATCCGGTGAGCGTCGGGATCTGCTTCTCGAAATCGTTGACGTATGGCACCAGCGGGTTGACCACCACGATGAACTTGGCCCCCGCCTCGACCGCGATGTCGAGGTTGGTCGTCGACAGGATGCCCCCATCCACGAGCTCGCGGTCCTTGACCTTGACCGGCTTGTAGATCATCGGCAGCGCGCTCGAGGCCCTGACCGCGGTCGAGATCGGCACGTCGTCCCAACCCTCGGCGCCGAACACGATCCGCTCGCAGGTGTCGAGATCGGTCGCGGCGAGATACAGCTCGTTGGCCAGCAGCCGGAAATCGTCGGTGCGATCCGGATCCGACAGCACCGTGCGCACGTAGCGCTCGATCCCCTGTCCCGAATACAGGCCCGATGGAAGCGCCTCGGCCAGCCCGACAAACAGGTCAACGGCGGTCATCTGACCGAGGTCGCGCACCAGGTTGCGGGCCAGCGAGAGCAGTCGGAACGGCAACAACGCGCCCTTTGTCACAAACTCCGCGTAGTTGGGACGGAGCAGCGAGCCGGCACTGGCGTCCGGGAACGGGGACGGCGCGTGCTGAACGATCACCCGCATCATCTCCTCGGGCGTCACGCCGTTGGCCACGCAAGCGGCGACGAACGACCCGGCACTGGTGCCGACGTACACGTCGAACTCGTTCACCGTCCGGTTTACGGAAAGCAGGTCTAGAGCGCGCAGGGCGCCGATCTCATACACCCCACCGGTGAACCCGCCGCCGCCCAGTACGAGCGCTGATTTCGAGCGGTTAGCGCGCTTTCGGCCGCGGCTGGAGCCCGCCGCGGGCCGGTCCGTAGCCGCGGTGTCGAGCTTGACGACCTTGCCCATCGGGCCCTGATTGTAGGGACCGAGCCAAGCCGTCCTGGGGTGCCACCGCAGCTTTCGCCGCCGTGATCGGTTAGATACCTCGAATGCGCAGTCCCCGAGCCACACTCGGCGTGCCGTTGGCTATGGGCGCGGCGATCGTCGTGCTCGTCGCGGCCTCGGCAGCCCTGGCGGCCAAGCGCGTCACACCAAGGGCGACGCTCAGCAACAGCCTGGCGAGCGGAATCCACCGCGGCGGCGGAGCCAGCGGCGGGTACGTGGTCGACCTCAGCACCGGCAAGGCCCTGTTCTCCTCCGCCGCCAACACGCCGCGGCTCCCGGCGTCGGTCGAGAAGCTCTACACGACGTCGACGGCGCTGCTGCGCTTTGGCGCGAACACCAGCCTGACCACCTCGGTCCTCGGCAAGGGGACGCTCGCCGCGGGCGGTCGCTGGAGCGGCACCCTGTACCTGAAGGGCGGCGGCGACCCCACGTTCGGCTCGGCCTCGTTCGATCACTTCGCGTATGGCGGCGGCGCAACCATCCAGCGCCTGGTCACAAACCTGGTGAGGAGCACCGGGATCACGTCGATCAAGGGGCGAGTGGTCGGCGACGAGTCCTATTTCGACTCGCTGCGCGGGACCCCGGCCACCGGCTACGGCTTCTCCACCGACGTGGAGGGCTCGCTCAGCGCGCTCGTATTCAACCGCGGCCTGATCAACTCCGGCACCGCGCACGTGCTGCACCCGGCCGTGTTCGCCGCCCAGCAGTTCGTGGCCGCGCTCAAGGCCGCGCACGTCAAGATCGCGTCTCACACCCAGGTCGGGGCCGCGGTGACGCCCGCGAGCGCCAAGAAGCTGACGCTGGTGCACTCGCCGCGAATGGCGACCCTGGTCAAGCTGACCAACACCCCATCGGACAACTTCTTCGCCGAGACGCTGATCAAGGACCTCGGCGCTCGCTTCGGAGGCGGCGGCACCACGCTCGCCGGGGCGTCAGTGGTGCGCTCGGAGGTGGCCACCGAGTTCGGCATCCACCCCCGCCTCGACGACGGCTCGGGGCTGTCGCGCGGCGACTTCACCAGCCCCCGCGACGTGGTCACGCTGCTCACCAAGATGGCCGACAACTCCGCGTTCGTGTCCTCGCTGGCCGTGGCCGGGCAGACCGGGACGCTCCAGACCGAGATGCGCGGCACGGTCGCTCAGGGGCGCTGCCAGGGCAAGACCGGGACGCTCCACGATGTCGCCAACCTGGCCGGCTACTGCCAGGCCGCCGACGGGCACACGCTGGCGTTCGCGTTCATGATGAACGGAGTCTCGGACCCGGACGCGGCGCACGACCTCGAGGCCGACATGGCCGTCTCGGTCGCGAAGTACAACGGCTGAGCCGCGGCGCGGCTCAGAACAGCGCTTGGAACGCCTCCTCGTCGATCACGGGCACCTCGAGCCGCTCGGCTTGGGCGAGCTTTGAGCCCGGGCTCTCCCCCGCGACTACATAGTCGGTCTTACGCGAGACCGAGCCAGTCACGCGCCCGCCCGCGCCGGTGATCATCTCGCTGGCCTGCTCCCGGGTCAAGGTCGGCAGCGTGCCGGTGAGCACGAACGCCTTGCCGGCCAGCGGGCCTTGGCCCGGCGGCGGTCCCTCCTCCTCCAGCCGTAACCCCTCCTTGCGCAGGTCCGCGAACAGCGCCCGCATGTGCTCGTCGGCGAGTTGGGCGTGGATGCTCTGGGCCATCTTCGGACCGACCCCCTGGGTCTGCTCGATCTCATCGGGAGTCGCGTTGAGCAGCGCTTCGATCGTCCGGAAGTGCTGAGCCAGATTGCGGCCGGTGACGTAGCCGACCTCCTCGATCCCGGCAGCGAACAGCACCCGCCCGAACGGTTGCTGCTTGGACGCCTCGACCGCGTTGGCGAGCTTCTCGGCCGAGACCTTGCCGAAGCCCGTCTGGCCGGCGATCTGCTCGGCGTCCAGCCTGTAGAAGTCCCCGGCGGTCTGGACCCACCCGAGGTCCATGAACAGGCTCACCTGCTTCTCACCCAGGCCGTCGATGTCCATCGCCCCGACGAAATGCTTGAGCAGCTGCCAGCGGCGCCCCGGACACACCCGGTTCGGGCATCGGGTGAAGACCGAGTCGGGGTCCTTGATCGTCTTCGTGTCGCACACCGGGCAGCGCTCCGGCGGGTGCGGGGGATCCGGGCGGTCGTCGCGCTCGGCCACGTGGGGCGCGGGCGATAGCACCTGCGGGATCACGTCCCCGGCGCGGAGCACGATCACCTGTTCGCCGATGCGGATGTCCTTGCGGGCCAGGTCCTCCTCGTTGTGCAGCGTGGCGAGCTTGATCGTGACCCCGCCGACGTGGACGGGCTCGAGCATCGCGTACGGGTGCAGATCGCCGAACTTACCGGGGTTCCAACCGATGTCGTTGAGCGTCGTGACCGCGGTAGTGGGCGGGAACTTCCAGGCGATCGCCCAGCGCGGCTCGCGGCCGACGACCCCCAGGCGACGCTGGAGCTCGAACTGGTTGACCTTGACCACGACGCCGTCGATCTCGAACTCGAGCGATCCGCGGCGTTCCTCCCAGGAGCGGCACTGGGCGACGACGTCGGCCTCCTTGGTCAGCTTCTTGACGTCGGGGTGGACCGGGAAGCGGTGGGCCCGCAGCCACTCCAACGCATCCCAGTGGGCCTCGAACGTGATCCCCTCGGTGGCGCCGATCGCGTAGCACCACAGCGACAGCGGCCGGTCGGCGGCGAGCTTGGGGTCGAGCTGGCGGATCGTGCCCGCGGCTGAGTTGCGCGGGTTCATGAACGTCGACAGGCCGGCCTCGGCGCGACGCTCGTTGAGCGCGGCGAAGTCCGGCAGCGACATGTAGACCTCGCCTCGGACCTCGAGCAGGGCCGGCGGATCGTCCATATCCAGACGCATCGGGATCGCCTGGATCGTCCGCAGGTTATGGGTGACGTCCTCGCCGATCTCGCCGTTGCCGCGGGTGGCGCCGCGCTCGAACCGGCCGTCGCGATAAAGCAGCGAGATCGCCAGGCCGTCGATCTTCGGCTCGGCCACGAACTCGAAGTCCGGGTCGATGCCCTCGCGGGCGAGGTGGTTACGCATCCGCTGGATCCAGGCGGTCAGCTCCTCGGCCGAGCGCGCGTTGGCCAGCGACAGCATCGCGAGCGGGTGGCTGACCTTCTCGAGCTCGGACACCGGCTCGCCGCCGGTGCGCTGAGTCGGCGAGTCGGGCGTCAGCAGCTCGGGGTACTCGGCCTCGAGCCCGCGAAGCTCGTCGATCAGCGCGTCGTACTGGTCGTCGCCGATCTCGGGGTCGTCGAGTACGTAATAGCGGTAGCCGTGGTGCTCGAGCTGGCCCCGGAGCTCCTCGACGCGCTTGAGAGTGTCGGCGTCGGGAGCCGCCTGCTTGGCGCTCAAGGCTCGGTCACCTCGCTGGCCACCGCGCCGATCAGGCGGCTCAGGTCGTAGCGCTGCAGCGCGGACATCCCGTCGTGATCGGTGAGATCGAAGTGCAGCGGCGTGACCGCGATCTTGCCCTGAGCGATCGCGGCCAGATCGGTGCCGACCTCGTCGTTCTCAAACGTGGCGTCGCCATAGATCCGGTACAGGCGGCGGCCGTCACCGTCCTTGTCGACCAGCGACAGCTCGTCGCGGTAGACCCGCTTGCCGAGCCCCGCGACCTCTACTCCGTCCGGGTGCCCGCTGGGTACGTTGATGTTGAGCAAGGTGCCCTCGGGGAGGGGGACGTCCTCGAGCTCGGCCACCAGGCGCGCCGTGAACGATGCCGCGGCCCCGAAACCGAAATCATCGCCGCGACGGAAGTCGAGATCCATCGCCGCCGACTGCTGTGAGATCGCGATCCCCGGACGGCCGAGGATGAGCGCCTCGAGTGCCGCGGCGACCGTGCCCGAGTACGTGATGTCGTCGCCGAGGTTGGCGCCGTGGTTGATTCCCGAGACGACCAGGTCGACCTCGAAGCCGTCGATCAGCCCCAGGCTGGCCAGTCGCACGCAGTCCACGGGGGTGCCGTCGGTGGCGTAGCCGACCGTCCCGTCGCCGAAATCGATCTCCTGGACCCAGAGCGGGCGGCGGGTGGTGATCGAGCGCGCCATCGCCGATCGGTTGCCGTCGGGCGCGATCACGGCCAGCTCGACGCCCTCGACCCCGAGCAGCGCCCGGCGCAGCGTCTGCAGGCCGTCGGCGTGGATGCCGTCGTCGTTGGTGAGGAGCACTCGCATCTGCATTTGATGCTAACCGGGAAGGCGGCCGCGACCGAGCGCGGTCGCAATCACCGCAACGACCGCGAGCGGCTCGCTGCAGAGCTGGCGCCAGGTGACACGAATCACCGTGTACCCGGCGGCGGTGAGCGCCAGGTCCTTCCGGCGGTCTGACTCGAACTGGGCGCGGTGGCCGTGGTAGGAATAGCCGTCCACCTCGAGCACCAGGCGCTGGTCTGGCCAGACGGCGTCGAGCTCGTATTTTTGGAACCGGACGTTGAAGCGAGGCTCGGGGAGGGCGGCTTCGCGGATCAGCCGGCGGAGCAGGCGCTCGGCCTGCGACCGGGTGTAGCCCGAGGCGTTGTCGTTGATCAGCGCGGTTAGGGCGCGGACGCCGCGGCGGGGCCCGGCGCGCTCGATCGCGGCGACGAGCTCGTATGGCTTGACCAGGCCCTGGGCGTGGGCGTCGGCGAACGCTCGCTCGAGGTCCAGGGTGGCCGGTCGCCGCCAGGTCCAGGAGGGTGCGGGCGGGGGAGGTGACCGGGAGGTCCTCGATCTACGTCGGATCTCATGCGGCTCCAGTTCCGGGCCGCGGTGGACGATGAGCCCGAGACGCGATCGCCGGCGGCCCACGGTCACCGTGACGTGAACGTCGGGACCGGGATGCCGCGCCACGGACCAAACAACAGCCGCCGAGGAATGGCTGATCACAGCGTTCTCGCCTGCGGCCAGAAGCGCGGCTGCTCCCGGGCGAACGGCGCGAGCGCCTCGTGACCGACGAGGTATACGCCTCGGTGCTCTCGGTAGAGCCATCCGTTTCGGCGCGCCAGTCGATCGCGTCGTCGTCGAGGCCCGCCGAGAGCAGCTGGGCTCGGCTGATCGAGCCGTCCTGGGAGCGGTCGCGATGATCGCGTCCGATTTCGTAGCCCACGGCGTCGTCGGCTCGCCCCGGGCTACGTTCTCCGCGCTCAGCGCGGTTTTCGTGACCCGAGGCGAGCGAGAGGTGCCGTGGGCGACGTTTTCCGGGTTCCCGCTCCGCTCCGGGTCCGGGGTCGGGTCCAGGTCTCGAGGGCCAGGTGCGCTCATCACCTACTTAAGAGCCTGCTGACCCCCTACTTCCACCCCTTCATTGGCGGTTTTTGGAAGCGAGCACGCGCTCGCCCCCATACCCCACCCCCACCAGAGCGAGCCCATGCGGAGGCGCGGTCGGCCCCGCCGAGCACCGGGGTCGTCCCCGAAGCAGCGACACGAACGACTCCAGCGACCGACGCCCACCCCCCACCTCGAGCATCGTCCCCACCAGCACCCGGTTCATGTGCCGCATGAACGCGTCGGCCTCGATCCAGAACTCGAGTACGTCGGGCCACTCGAGCCCCCGCCGCCAGTAGGCACAGAACACGTCGCGCGAGAACCGGACGTGCTCGGTCTCGGTCGGGGTGAACGCGGTGAAATCGTGGGTCCCGACCAACGCGGCGGCACACGCATTCAGAAGCCCCAGGTCCACCCGGTGGGGCCAGTGCAGCACCCGCCCGGGCTCCAGGGCGCTCGGCGCCGATCGCGCCAGCACGCGGTAGCAGTACGCCCGCGAAGTGGCATCCCGCCGCGCATCGAAGCCGTCCTGCGCCGCAGAGCACGAGAGCACCGCCACATCCCCGGGCAGCAACCCGTTCAGGGAGCGCACCGACGCCGGCGGTCCGTCGTAGCTGGCCACCTGCCCCCAAGCGTGGACGCCCGTGTCGGTCCGCCCGGCGACCGTGACTCGCACGCCCGCAGAACCGCGCACCCGCAGTGCGACCGCCAACGCTCGCTCGATCTCGTCCTGAACCGTCCGGGCACCTTCCTGGCGCGCCCAGCCCGAGAACCCCGCCCCGTTGTACTCGATCAGCAGCCGGCTGCGCACGGCCCGCGCCGAAGCTACACCAGCTCGAGCAGAACCATCTCCGTCGAGTCCGACCGGCGCGGCCCGAGCTTGAGGATCCGGGTGTAACCGCCGCCTCGCTCGCTGTAGCGCGGAGCGATCTCCTCGAACAGCTTGTAGACGGTGAACTTGTCCTGGCCGAGCACCGACATGGCCTGACGCCGGGCGTGCAGGTCCCCGCGCTTGGCGAGCGTGATCAGCTTCTCGACCTCGGGCTTGACCGCCTTGGCCTTGGCCTCGGTCGTCTTGATCCGCTCGTGCTCGATGACCTCTTTGGACAGGTTCATCAGCAGCGCCTTGCGGTGCGAGGCGCTGCGGCTGAGCTGGTATCGCTGGCGTTGATGGCGCACTGCCTGGACCTTACTCGTTACGAAGGCCGAGGCCGCGCGCGTGCAGAGTCTCGATCACCTCGTCGATCGACTTCTTGCCGAAGTTCGGGATCGCGTTCAGCTCGGACTCGGTCTTGGAGACGAGATCGCCGACGGTCTGGATACCGGCGCGCTTGAGGCAGTTATAGGAGCGGACGCCCAGCTCGAGCTCCTCGATCAGGATGTCGTCCATCGCGTTGGGCTGACGAGCACCGCCGCCCACCGCGCCGGCCGCGGCCAGGCCCGGCTCCAGCGCGCCCGGCTCGCCGGCCGCCCGCAGCTCGACCACGCGGTCGGGGTCGGTGAAGATCGCCAGCTGCGAGATCAGGATCTCGGCCGCCTCGCGCAACGCCGCCGGCGGGTCGATCGAACCGTCGGTCTCGATGTCGAGCGTCAGCTTGTCGTAGTCGGTGCGCTGCCCGACGCGGGCCTGCTCGACGTTGTAGGCGACGCGGCGCACGGGAGAGAAGATCGAGTCGATCGGGATCACGCCGATCGGCTGGTCGGGAGACTTGTTCTCCTCGGCCGGGCGGTAGCCGCGGCCGCGCCCGACCGTCAGGTACACCTCGAGCTTGGTCTTCTTCTCCAGCGTGGCGATGTGCGCGTCGGGATTGAGGATCTCGACGCCGGAGGGCAGGTCGATGTCCTTGGCGGTGATCTCGCCGGGGCCTGTGACCACCAACGGAGCTTCGATCTCCGTCGCGTCACTATGCATCCGGCAGACGATGCCCTTGAGGTTGAGGACGATGTCGGTCACGTCCTCCTTGACGCCCCGGATGGTCGAGAACTCGTGAGCGACGCCCTCGATCCGGACGCTGGTCACGGCCGCGCCGGCCAGTGACGACAGCAGCACGCGGCGAAGCGAGTTTCCGAACGTGTAGCCGAAGCCCCGGTCGAGCGGCTCGATCGTGAACGAGCCTCGGTTCTCGTCAACACTCTCATTTGAGATTCGTGGGACTTGGAAGTCGAGCATCAGGGTCCTAACGTCGTGGGGTGTTGTGCCGCCGCCCAGGCGGCTGTCGGCGCCGCGCGCTGCCCCCTAAGAGCACGCGCGACTAAAGATTTCAGTTACTTGGAGTAGAGCTCGACGATGAGCTGCTCCTGAACCGGGGCGGCGATCTCCCGCCGTTCCGGCTTGCGCAGCACCTTCGCCGTGAGCCCGTCGTGGTCCGCTTGCAGCCATGCCGGCACCTGGCCGGTCAGCTCGGTGGCGTCGCGGATCACCTGCGAGGCCTGGGAGCTGGGGTGCACCGCGATCACGTCGTCGTCGCGCAGCTGGTAGCTCGGGATGTTCACGCGGCGGCCGTTGACGGTCCAGTGACCATGGAGGATCAGCTGGCGCGCCTGACGACGGGAGGCCGCGAATCCGAGCCGCACGAGCACGTTGTCGAAGCGGCACTCGAGCATCCGCAGCAGGTTCTCGCCGGTGATACCCCCCTGGCGCGAAGCCTTGTCGTAGTAAATACGGAACTGCTTCTCGAGCACGCCGTAGTAGCGCTTTGCCTTCTGCTTCTCGCGCAGCTGCACCCGGTACTCGCTCTGCTTCTGGCGGCCCCGTCCGTGCTCGCCCGGCGGGTAGGAGCGGCGCTCGACGCCGCACTTGTCGGTCAGGCAGCGCTCTCCCTTGAGGAACAGCTTCTGGCCTTCACGCCGGCACTGCTTGCACTGCGGTGATGTGTCTCTTGCCATTCGCTCCCGGTTTCCTATACCCGGCGCCGCTTGCGCGGGCGACAGCCGTTGTGTGCCTGCGGGGTGACGTCTTTGACGCCGGTGACCTCGAGCCCGGCGGCCTGCAGCGAGCGGATCGCGGTCTCGCGGCCCGAACCGGGGCCCTTGACGAACACCTCGACCTTCTGGAGGCCGTGCTCGATGCCCTTGCGGGCGGCCTGGTCTGCGGTCACCTGCGCGGCGAATGGCGTTGACTTACGCGAGCCCTTGAAGCCCGCGCCGCCGGCCGACTCCCACGCGATCACGTTGCCCTCACGATCGGTGAGCGACACGATCGTGTTGTTGAACGAGGTCTTGATGTGGGCCTGGCCGACCGGAATGTTCTTACGAACGCGCCGGCGTCCGCGCTGGGGGCGTCTCGGTGCTGGCATTACTTCTTGGCCGCCTTCTTCTTGCCGGCGACCTGCATGCGCTTCGGGCCCTTGCGCGTGCGCGCGTTGGTCTTGGTGTTCTGGCCGCGTACGGGCAGACCGCGTCGGTGGCGCAGCCCGCGGTAGCAGCCGATCTCCTGCAGCCGCTTGACGTTCTGCGAGCGCTCGCGGCGCAGGTCGCCCTCGACGGTCAGCTCGCTGTCGATCAGCTCGCGGAGCTTGATCACGTCGTCTTCGGTCAGGTCGCGGACCTTGCGGTCGGGCTCGATCCCGATCTCCGCCAGCAGCCTGTTCGACGTCGAACGGCCGATCCCGTAGATGTACGTGAGGCCGATTTCAACGCGCTTGTTCAAAGGAATATTTACGCCCGAGATGCGTGCCATGCGATTACCTCCGCTCCCTCATCCCTGCCGCTGCTTGTGACGCGGATTCGAGCAGATGACGAGGACCCGGCCTTGGCGGCGGATGATCTTGCACTTTTCGCACATCGGCTTGACCGACGGTCGTACTTTCACGCTCGCTCGTTTCGCTCTCGTCGTGAGTGATTACAGTGGGTTCCTCAACCTGGCTCTGGAGACCGCTTCAGGTCGCCGCTACCACGCCGAGAAGCACCTCGTAGCGTCAAAAGTCTCGCTAGAAGCGCAACGAGTCATGGTAGCAGGGGTCTGTGGCCAGGGATTCTGGCTCAGAACGGCCCGCTAACGGTCCGATTTCAGGCTGCCGTACGGGCGTTTCCGAGCTCGTGCCAGGGCGTCAGGATCCGCGGCCCGTGCCGCGTGATCGCGACCGTGAACTCGAAGTGCGCGGCCAGCGAGCCGTCCTGGGAGTAGATCGACCAATGATCGTCGGCAACCCGGATCGCGTGGCGGCCGGCGGTGACCATCGGCTCGATCGCCAGCACCATCCCCTCCTCCAGCACGATCCCGGTTCCGGGCTCGCCGTAGTTGGGGATCTGCGGCTCCTCGTGCATGCTGCGGCCGATCCCGTGGCCGACCAGCGCGCGGACGATCGACAAACCCGCCGCCTCGACGTGCTGCTGGATCGCGTGCGACACGTCGCCCAGCCGGTTGCCGACCTGGCACTGCGGCACCGCCTCGAACAGGGATTCCTCGGTGACCGCCAGCAGCTTGCGGGCGACGGGCGTGATCTGGCCGACCGGGAACGTCCGCGCCGCATCCGCAACCCAGCCGTCGAGCACGACGCCGACGTCCACGGACAGGATGTCTCCACGCGAGAGCTTGTAGTTGCCTGGGATCCCGTGGACGATCATCGAGTTAGGCGAGGCGCAGATCGACCCCGGGAACCCGCGGTAACCCTTGAACGCCGGCTCGGCGCCCTGCGAGCGGATGAACTTCTCGGCGGCCTGGTCGAGCTCGCGGGTGGTGACGCCAGGGCGGACCTTGCCGGCGAGGAGATTCAGCGTCTTGACCAGGATCGTGCCCGCGGCGGCCATCCGGTCGATCTCTTCGGGAGTCTTCTTGATGATCACGACGAACTGAGCGTAGCGTCAGGCCGACCCCGAGCCGGCGGATCCCGAACGCCTAGAAGTTGTCCTCGAGCCGCAGCGTCGCGATCACGGCACGGATGTGATCGTGGACGTCGCCGGCGTCGCGGGTGCCGTCGATCCGCCGCATGATCCCCTCGTCGTCGTAGTACTCGACCAGCGGCTCGGTCTGCTCGTGGTACACGCGCAGGCGATTACGGACCACGTCGGGGTCGTCGTCGTCACGCCGGATCAGCCGCGAGCCGTCCTGGTCGCAGACCTCGTCGTGCTTGGGAGGGTCGAACTCGATGTGGTACAGGTGCCCGGCCTTGACGCACACCCGGCGACCGGACAGCCGCCGCACGACCTCTTCGTCGGGGGTATCGATCAGCAGCGCGGCCGTGACCCGGCGGCCCATCTTGGCCAGCTGCTGCTTCAGCGCCGAGGCCTGCTCGAGCGTGCGCGGGAACCCGTCGAGGATGAAGCCGTCGCGGGCGTCCTCCTCATCCAGGCGCTCGCCGGCCATCGCCACGATCAGGTCGTCGGGGACGAGCTCACCGGCCTTCATGAACTCCTGCGCCTGCTTGCCGAGCTCGGTCTCGTGCTTCACGTTGGCTCGCAGCATGTCGCCCGTGGCGATGTACGGAAGCTGGAAATCGGCCTGCAACCGCTCGGCCTGAGTCCCCTTGCCCGCGCCGGGCGGGCCGAGCAAAATGAGGTTGAGCTCAGACACGAAGCGCAACTGTATCGACACAGCTGCCGCCCGTGCCAACCGAAATCGGCCGGCCGAGGACGCACCACTCCCGTCGGCCGGGAGCGAGCCCTATTTCAGGAAACCCTCGTAGTTGCGCATCATCAGCTGCGCCTCGAGCTGCTTCATCGTGTCGAGCGCGACGCCGATCACGATCAGGATCGAGGTTCCGCCGAAGAAGAAGTTCGCGCTGGTCTGATTGATCAGCACCGTCGGCAAGGCCGCGATCGCGGCCAGGAATAACGCTCCTGGGAACGTCAGGCGAGCAAGGATGCGGTCGAGGAACTCGGCCGTGGGCCTACCTGGTCGTACCCCCGGGATGAACCCGCCGTATTTTCGGAGGTTCTCGGCTTGATCGACCGGGTTGAACGTGACCGCCGTATAGAAGTACGTGAACAGGATGATGAAGATGCTCTCCCCGACCACGTAGTGCCAGCCCTGGGGATTGAAGAAGCTCGCGAGGTGGGTGGCCCAGCTGTTGGTCCGGTTCTGCCCGATCAGCTGTCCGATCGTCGGCGGGATCGCCATGATGCTGGCGGCGAAGATCACTGGGATCACGCCGGCCATGTTGACGCGCAGCGGAAGGTAGGTCTGGCCACCCTGGGTCATGCGGCGGCCGATCACGCGCTTGGCGTACTGGATCGGGATCCGGCGCTGGCCCTCCTGGACGAACACGATCGCGGCCACGACGCCGATCGCGATGAACGGCATGATCACGCGGAAGACCTGGTCGGGGTTGTTCCACCAGGACTGCAGGCCGTGCGGGATCCGGGCGACGATGCTGGCGAAGATCATCAGCGAGATGCCGTTGCCGATCCCGCGCTGGGTGATCAGCTCACCCATCCACATCAGCAGCACGGTGCCGGCGGTGAGCGAGACCACGATCAGGAACACCTTTGCCAGCGTGAAGTTCGAGATCAGGGTGACGTTCGCCGAGGTCTGGAAGCTCTTGAACAGGAACACGTAGCCGATCGACTGGGCGAACGCCAGGCCGACGGTCAGGTAGCGCGTGTATTGGGTGATCCGCGCCTGCCCGACCTCGCCCTCCTTCTGCAGCTTCTCCAGCGAGGGCACCACGACGGTCAACAGCTGCAGGATGATCGATGCCGTGATGTAGGGCATGATCCCCAGCGCGAACAGGGCGATCCGCCCCAGGCCGCCGCCCGAGAACAGGTTCAGCAGCCCGAGGATGCTGTTGCCGCCGAAGTTCTGCTGGATCGCATTCACGGCCGACGAGTTCACACCGGGCGCGGGGATGTGCGTCCCCAGCCGGTACAGCCCCAGCATCAGCGCCGTGAACAGGACCTTGTTACGGATATCACGAATCCTGAATGCGCCAAGGATCGTGGCGACCATCGGCCTACTCCTGGGTGAGGCGGTCGGCCGCGATCAGCTGACAGGTGCCGCCGGCGGCCTCGATGCGCTCGCGAGCCGTCTTGCTGAAGCCGTGTGCGTGGACGGTCAGCGCCTTGCTCAGATCGCCCTTCGCGAGAACCTTGACCGGCACATCCTTGCGCGTCGCCAGACCCTTCGACTGCATAGCTTCAAGAGTAACGGCAGCGCCTGGCTCGAAGCGCTGCTCGAGGTCTCCGACGTTGACCGGCTGAGTGTGGGTGCGGAACGGCTCGAACGGCATCGACTTCTTCATCGTCGGACCGCGCAGCTTGCGCATCCGCATATGGATCGGGTTCTGGCCGCCCTCGAACCGAGCTCTGCGCTTGGCGCCCGAGCGGGAGCCCCAGCCCTTCTGGCCGCGGCCCGAGGTCTTACCGGTGCCCGAGCCCTCGCCACGGCCGACGCGCTTGCGCGGCTTGCGTGACCCCGGCGCGGGCGACAGGTTGTGCAGCCCGATGCGCTCGGGCTTCTCGGAATCGGCGCTCATCAGGACCCCTCGGAGACATCGACGAGATGACGCACCTTGTGCAGCATCCCGCGGATCTGCGGCGTGTCCTGGACCTCGACGGTCTGACCGATCCGCCGCAGCCCCAACGACCGCAACGTGTCCAGCTGGCGCTTGTCGCACCCGTTGCGCGACTTGCGCTGCGTGACCTCGATCGCGCTCACGACTGGTTCTCCGGCGTCTCGGCCTCGGTCGCGGCGTGTCCGTTGGAACTCGGCGCCGTGGCGACCGCCTCGGCCTCGGGCTCAGGCTCAGGCTCGGTAGTGAGGCCAAGCACCTGATTGATGGAGATGCCGCGGAGTTCAGCCACCTCGTCCGGCGTGCGCAGCGACTCGAGCCCCGCCATCGTCGCCTTGACGAGGTTGATCGGGTTCTGCGAGCCCAGGCTCTTGGAGAGGATGTCGTTGATCCCGGCGAGCTCGAGCACCGCGCGGACGCCGCCGCCGGCGATCACGCCGGTACCAGGGGCGGCCGGCTTCAGGAACACCCGGCCGGCGCCGAACACCCCGGTCGTCTGGTGGGTGATCGTCGAGCCGTGCTTGGGCACGCGGTAGAGGTTCTTCTTCGCGCGCTCGACGGCCTTCTGGATCGCCACCGGAACCTCGTTGGCCTTCCCGTAGCCGATCCCGACGACCTCACGCTCGTCGCCGACCACGACCAGCGCGGTGAACGAGAACCTGCGGCCACCCTTGACGACCTTGGCCACGCGGTTGATCTCAACCACGCGCTCCTGCAGGTCGAGGCCTGCAGAGGTAACTGTGCGATCACGTGCCATGAGCAGTTCCAGAGTAGCCCATCAAAATTCCAGCCCGCCTTCGCGGGCGCCCTCGGCGAGCGCCTTGACGCGCCCGTGGTACTGGTAGCCGCTGCGGTCGAACACGGCGCGCTTCACGCCGGCGGTGCCGGCACGCTCGGCCAGGACCGCGCCGACGCGGCGCGACTGGTCCATCGCGCCGAGCTCGCGGAGCTCGGCCTCGGTCCAGTTGACGGCCGCCACCGTCCGGCCGGAGACGTCGTCGATCAGCTGCGCGGAGATCCCGCGGTTGGAGCGGAACACGGAGATCCGCGGACGCTCGGCGGTGCCGCTCACCTTGGCCCGGACGCGGCGGCGTCGCTTGAGCCGTTTGGCCGGGGCAGTCCTAACCGTCATGCTCGCTTACCAACCTTCCGGGCGACGTACTCGCCCTCGTACCGGATCCCCTTGCCCTTGTAGGGCTCGGGCTTGCGCTGCTTGCGGATGTACGCAGCGATCTCGCCTACCTGCTGCTTGGAAGCTCCCTTGACCACGATCCGCGTGGGCTGCGGGACCTCGAACTCGATCCCGTCCGGCGCCTTCACCGAGACCGGGTGGGAGTAGCCGAGCGCGAGCTCGAGGTCGGTCCCGCGCAGCTGCGCGCGGTAGCCGACGCCCTGGATCTCCAGGCGCTTCTCGAAGCCGTCGGTGACGCCGGTGACCATGTTCGCGACCAGGCTGCGGGTGAGCCCGTGCAGCGCCCGGTGCTCGCCGCGGTCGGTCGGACGGCTCACGCGGAGCTCGTCCCCGTCCTCACCGTCCTGGCGGGGCGCCTGCTCGACGGTGATGTCGTGCGGAATCCGCTCCGACAGCTCGCCCTTGGGGCCGTTGACCGTCACGCGCTCGGGCTCGATCGCGATCGTCACGCCTGCCGGCACGGGGATTGGTTGTCTTCCGATACGGGACATCTTCAGTTCTCCGGGTCTACCAGATCGTCGCCACGACCTCGCCGCCGACTCCCTTGATGCGGGCGTCGTGGCCGGTCATCACGCCTCGAGAGGTCGAGATGATCGCGGTGCCCATCCCGCCCTGCACGCGTGGGATATGGGCGTGATCGACGTACGTGCGCTGCCCCGGGCGCGAAACCCGGTGCAGACCCGTGATCACGGGCTTGCGCTGGTCGGTGTACTTCAGGGTGACGTTGATCGCCTCGCCGGGGACGCCGGGGGCCGGGGGCAGGATCTCGAAGTCGTCGATGTAGCCCTCCTCCTTGAGGATCCGGGCCATCTCGCGCTTGAGCCGCGACGACGGGATCAGGACATCGTGATGCTGCGCCTTGGCTGCGTTGCGCAGGCGGGTCAGGAAGTCCGATACGGGGTCTGTCATCGACATCGGGCGGTCACCAGCTCGACTTCGTCATCCCGGGCACGTACCCGTTGTGGGCCAGCTCGCGCAGGCAGATGCGGCACACGCCGAACTTGCGGTAGACGGCGCGCGCGCGACCGCACCGGCGACAGCGGGTGTATGCGCGGGTCCTGTACTTGGGTGTCCGCTGCTGGCGGACGCGCTGTGAAAGCTTTGCCATTTGCTCCTCTAAGTCGCCATCGCGGCCACCGGCTGGCGGCCGTCGCGTGAGAACGGCATCCCGAGCGCCTCGAGCAGGGCGAAGGCCTCCTCGTCGGTCGATGCCGTCGTCGTGATTGTGATATCGAGGCCACGGACCTGATCGATCTCGTCGTAATCGACCTCGGGGAAGATGATCTGCTCGCGGACGCCGAGCGAGTAGTTACCACGGCCATCGAACGCTCGGGGGTTCAGGCCGCGGAAGTCGCGGATCCGCGGGATCGCGACCGACATCAGGCGGTCCAGGAACTCGTAGGAACGCTCGTGACGAAGCGTCACCGCAACTCCCACCGGCATCCCTTCCCGGACCTTGAACTGAGCGATCGACTTGCGAGCGCGGCGCACGTTGGGCTTCTGCCCCGTGATCGTGGCCAGCTGATCGGTGGCGGCCTCGAGCACCTTGGAGTCCTGCTTGGCGTCGCCGACGCCCATGTTGACGGTCACCTTGGTGATCCGCGGGGCCTGCATCGGCGTCGTGTAGCCGAAGCGCTCCATCAGCGCCGGACGGATCTGCTCCAGGTATCGGGTTTTCAGTCTTGCCTGTGCCATCTGCTCGTTAGTGCTCGCTAGTCCAGTCTCGTTCCGCTGCGCCGGGCGATGCGGAACCGCTTGCCGTCCTCCACTTCGATCCCGATCCGGGTGGGCTTGCCGTCCTTGGGGTCCAGCAGCATCACGTTGGAGATGTGAATCGGGCCCTCCCGCTCGATCACGCCGCCGACCTGTTCGGCGCGCTGAGCTCCCGCAACCTGCTGGGGCCGCTGGTGACGCTTGATGATGTTCAGTCCCTCGACGTACACGCGGTCCTTCTTGGGCTCGACGCGCAGGACCTTGCCGCGCTTGCCGCGGTCCTTGCCGCCCACCACGATGACCTCGTCGTCGGCCATGATTCTGCGAGACATCTCAGAGCACCTCCGGGGCCAGCGACACGATCTTCATGAAGTTACGCTCGCGCAGCTCGCGCGCCACGGGGCCGAAGATGCGGGTTCCCCGGGGGTTGTTCTGGGCGTCGATCAGCACCGCGGCGTTCTCGTCGAAAGCGATGTACGTCCCGTCCTCGCGGCCATAGGACTTCTTGGTCCGGACCACCACGGCGGTCACGACCTCGCCCTTGCGGACCGAGCCCTGCGGGCTGGCCTGCTTGACCGTGGCCGTGATCACGTCGCCGACGCCGGCGTAACGCCGGCGGTGGCCGCCCTTGACCCGGATCACCAGGATCTCGCGCGCGCCCGTGTTGTCGGCCACGCGAAGTCGGGTCTCGTTCTGGATCACTTCGCTCGCTCCAGGACCTCGACCAGGCGCCAGCGCTTGGTCCTCGACAGCGGCCGGCTCTCGCGGACGATCACCGTGTCGCCGGCATTGGCGTCGTTGCGCTCGTCGTGCGCGTGTAGCTTGCTCGACGTCCGCACGATCTTCGAGTAGCGGCGGTGGCGCCGGGTCACGTCGATCCGCACGGTGATCGTCTTGTCGGCGGCCGCGGACACGACCACGCCGGTGCGCGTCTTCGGCTTGCCGGGGCCACGCTCGCGCGGCTGCGTCGCCGGCGCGGCGGAGCTCGTCGATGCCTCCTTGGCGCGCTCACTTTGCCGGCGGGCGCGTCGAGCCGTCGATTTCGCGCCTCGGCGGGAAACCCGCTCCTGCTGGCGCTCCTCGGGCGTGCGCGGCTGCCGGGTAGGCGTCTGCGCAGCCTTGGCCGCGCGGGCGCGTCGCCGACGCTCCTTCGGCGGGAGCACCTCTGCGGGCTCCGCGCGAGCCGCCGGCGCGGCCTCCTGGGCAGCAGCCTCGGGCTCAGCCGCGGCTTCGGGCTCCGCGGCCGCTTCGGGCGCCTCGGTCTCGGGAGTCTCTTCTGAGTTCTCGGTGTTCTCGTCAGCCATGTTCCTCAGCCCTGCTGCTCGGTGTATTGATCGATCTCGCGCTCGCGGGCGATCGTCAGCGCACGGGCGATGTCGCGCTTGGCCTGCTGGAGGCCGGCGGTGTTGTCGAGTTCGCCGGTGGCGTGCTGAAAGCGCAGCCCGAAGAGTTCGCGGCGCGCTGTGTGCAGATGCTCCTGAAGCTCGGCGTCGGTCATGTCGCGCAGTTCGGTGGCCTTCATCGCTCAGCCGTCCTCTCGCATCACGAACTTGGTCCGCACCGGGAGCTTGTGCCCGGCCAAGCGCATTGCCTCACGCGCCAGGTCCTCCGGGACGCCGGCGAGCTCGAACATGACCCGGCCCGGCTTGACAACCGCAACCCAGCCCTCGGGCGACCCCTTGCCGGAGCCCATGCGGGTCTCGGCCGGCTTCTGGGTGAACGACTTGTCCGGGTACACGTTGATCCAGACCTTGCCGCCTCGCTTGATCTTGCGGGTCATCGCGATTCGAGCGGCCTCGATCTGCCGGTTGGTGACCCAGCCGGCGTCGAGCGCCTTGAGGCCGTACTCGCCGAACTGGACCTTGACCTGGCCCCGCGAGAGCCCACGGCGCCGTCCACGGTGAACCTTGCGGTGCTTGACGCGCTTGGGCGCGAGCATCAGCGAGTCACCTCCGGGCTACCGCCGCCACGCCCGCCGCCTCCGCGACCACCGGGACCGCGTCCGCCGCCGCCCTGTCCGCCAGGACCGCGACCGCCGCCGCCCTGACCGCCCGGACCGCGACCACCGCCGCGACCACCAGACCCGCCCCGGCCACCACCGGGACCGCCGCCAGAGCCGCCCCGGCCACCGCCCGGACCGCCGCCTGAGCCGCCCCGACCGCCGCCGGCGCCGCCGGGTCCGCGACCACCGCCGCGACCACGGCCACCTCCGGAACGCTCGCCCGAGCCCGGACCGCCGGGACCACCCGGACCGCGTCCGCGACCGCCGGGGCCACGTCCGCCGCCGGGACCGCCGGGACCGCCGCCGGAGCCTCCGCGACCGCCACGGCCGCGTCCGTCGCGACCACCGCGACCGTCGCGCCCACCACGATCGGGAGCCTGCGGGGCGGGCTCGTCCATGATCGTCAGGTCGGCGCCGGTGTAGCCCTCGGGCATGATCTCGCCCTTGTTGATCCAGCACTTGACGCCGATCCGGCCGAAAGTCGTCCGCGCCTCGTAGAAGCCGTAGTCGATGTCGGCGCGCAGCGTGTGCAGCGGCACGCGGCCGTCGGAGTAGCCCTCGGTGCGGGCCATTTCGGCGCCGCCCAGGCGACCGGAGCACTGCACCTTCACGCCCTTGGCGCCCGAGCGCATCGCGCTGGTCAGCGCGCGCTTCATCGCCCGGCGAAACGCGACCCGGTTCTGCAGCTGCTCGGCGATCGACTGCGCGACCAGGCGCGCGTCGAGCTCGGGACGCTTGATCTCGAGGATGTTGACCTTGACCTGCTTGCCCGTGATCCGGTGCAGGTCGCGGCGCAGCTGGTCGACCTCGGAGCCCGACTTGCCGATCACGATGCCCGGCCGCGCCGTGTGGATGTTGATCTCCACCTCGGTGGCGTTCTTACGGATCGTGATGTCCGACAGGCCGGCGTGCGAGAGCCGGCCGATGATGTGCCGGCGAATCAGCGTGTCCTCATGGAGATAGTCCGAGAACGAGCGCTCGTTGAACCAGTTCGACTTCCAATCGTGGATGTAGCCCACGCGCATCGACTCGGGATGAACTTTTTGACCCATGGCTTTGTGACTATTCCTTCGGCGTGAGCAAGATCGTGAGGTGGCTCGTGCGTTTGCGGATCTTGGTCGCGCGACCCATCGCGCGCGGCCTGAAGCGCCTGATCGTTGGACCCTCGTCGGCGTGCACCGCCTTCACGTAGAGGTCCTCGCCGACGAGCTCGTGGTTGTGCTCCGCGTTCGCAACTGCCGACTCGAGCAGCTTGCTCCAGTCTCGCGCGATCGCACGCGGCGTATGAGCCAGGATAGCTCGGGCGTCCTCGACGCTGCGGCCGCGGATGTTGTCGCAGACCAGGCGGGCCTTGCGCGCCGACGAGCGTACGTACTTGGCTTGAGCCCGGACCACCGGAATCGGAGCATCCGGGTCGCGCTGGGCGCGACGGCGAGTCGGCGCGGGGGCGGGAACCTCCTCGGCGTCCTCGGAGCGTCCACGGCGTCGGCGACGGCGGCGGGTCGCGGCGGCCTCCGCCTCCGGCTCCTCGTCCTCATCGGCCTCAGCCTCGGGCTCCTTGTCCGCCTCAGCCTCGGGCTCCTCGTCCGCTTCGGCCTCGGGCTCGTCGTCGGTGGCCTCGGGCTCCGCCTCGCCCTCGGCCTCGTCGTCGGCCTCGAGCACGACCTCAGAAGCCTCCTCTTCGGCCGTCTCGTCCTCGGGCGTCGGGTCGAGCTCGTCGCGTTCGGTCTCTGGCTTCTCGTCGCTCATCGCCTCTTACCAGTCCCTGCGTGACCGCGGTACAGCCGCGTCGGCGCGAACTCGCCGAGCTTGTGTCCGACCATCGACTCCGAAACGAACACGGGGACGTGCTTGCGGCCGTCGTGGACGGCGATCGTGTGGCCGACCATCTCGGGGAAGATCGTCGACGTGCGCGACCAGGTGCGCAGCATCCGCTTGTCGCCGGAGCTGTTCATCGATTCGATCCGCGCCATCAGGCGCTCCTCGACCCACGGCCCCTTCTTGCTCGATCGGCTCATCGCTTCTTACCTCTCCTGCGTCCCCGCACTACGTAGCGGTCAGATTCCTTGCCCTTCTTGCGCGTGCGGTACCCGAGCGTGGGAACGCCCCATGGGGTGACCGGGTTGCGCCCCGGGGTCGTCGAGCCCTCGCCACCACCGTGCGGGTGGTCGACCGGGTTCATCGCCGTCCCTCGTGTCTGGGGGCGCACGCCCATGTGCCGCTTGCGCCCCGCCTTGCCGATTGTCACGTTCTGATGATCGGTGTTGCCGATCGAGCCGACGGTCGCGCGGCACTCCGCGCGGACCATCCGCATCTCGCCCGACGGCAGCCGCAACGTCACGTAGTCGCCCTCCTTGGCCAGCAGCTGAACGCCGGCGCCGGCGGCGCGCGCCATCTGCCCGCCGCGCCCGGGGCGCAGCTCGACGTTGTGCACGACCGTGCCGGCGGGCATGTTCGCCAGCGGCAGGCTGTTGCCGACGCGGATGTCGGCGTTCGGGCCCGACTGGACGGTCATCCCGACCCGAAGCCGCTGCGGCGCCAGGATGTAGCGCTTCTCGCCGTCGGCGTAATGCAGCAGCGCGATGTAGGCCGACCGGTTGGGGTCGTACTCGATGTGCGCGACCTTGGCCGGCACGCCATCCTTGTGGCGCTTGAAGTCGATCTTGCGGTACAGCCGCTTGGCCCCGCCACCGCGGTGCCGCGAGGTCTTGCGGCCGTTGGAGTTGCGACCGCCGGACTTCTTGAGGCCCTCGGTCAGCGACTTCTCCGGCTCGGTCCGGGTGACCTCGGCGTAGTCCGGATAGGTGACGAACCGCCGCCCGGGCGAGGTCGGCTTGGGGTTACGGATCGGCATTACTCGCCTCCCTCAAGTCCCTGGAAGATCGGGATCGTGTCGCCCTCGCGGACCTGAACGATCGCTTTCTTCCACTCGCGGCTGCGGCCCGAGGTGTAGCCGCGGCGCTTGGGCTTGCTCTTGACCGAGGCGGTGCGGACCTCCACGACCTTGACGTCGAACAGCTCCTCGATCGCCTGGCGGATCTGGGTCTTATGCGCGCGCTCGTGCACCCGGAATGTGTACTTGCCGGCCTCGGCCAGCACGAACGTCTTCTCGGAGACGACCGGGCGGATGACGACCTGACTGGGATCCATCAGCTGCCGGCCTCCTCGTCGGTGGTGTCACTGGCGCCGGCGGCCCGGGCGATCAGCTCGGGCAGCGCCGCCTGGGAGACGAGCATCGAGGCGGCGCCGACGATGTCGGCGACGCCGGCGTCGGATGCGGGCATCACGTCGACGTCGAAGATGTTCCGGAAGGACTTGCCGGCATCGGCCTCCTCGGCGCTGAGCAGCACCAGCGTGTGGCCGGTGGCGCCCCAGTCGTCGAGCAGATCCGCCGCCTGGCTGGTCTTCGGAGCGTCGAACACCCCGGCGTCGAACACCGCCAGCGACTCGCGCTCGGCGTGCATCGACAGCGCGCCGGCGAACGCCGCGCGGCGGGCCTTGCGGTTGACCTTGACGGTGTAGCTGCGCGGCGACGGGCCGAACACAGTGCCCCCACCGGCCCATAGCGGCGAGCGCGAGGACCCGGCGCGAGCCCGCCCGGTGCCCTTCTGCCGCCAGGGCTTGGCGCCGCCGCCGCGTACCTCGCCCCGTGTCTTGGTCGCGGCGGTGCCGCGCCGGCGGGCGTTGAGCTCGGCGCGCACGGTCTCGTGGACGAGCGGCATGTTGAACCGCGCCTCGAACGCGACGGCGTCGAGGGTGACGGTCCCGCCGCCGAGGACCGAAGCCTGTCTAGCCATCGGTCCGGACCTCCACGACCCCGCCGCGCGGTCCGGGGACCGCTCCACGGACGAGCAGCAAGTTGCGACGGGGCAGGACCTCGACGACGGTCAGCCCACGCTGGGTCACGCGACCGCCGCCCATCCGGCCGGGACCGCGCATTCCCTTGAATACGCGCGAGGGAGTCGCCGAAGCGCCGATCGATCCCGGCGCGCGGACGTTGTGCGAGCCGTGAGACTTGGGACCGCTCTTGAAGTTGTGGCGGCGGATCGTCCCCTGAAAGCCCTTGCCTTTCGAGGTGCCCGAGACCTTGACCTGATCGCCGGGCTCGAACGCCTCGACGGTCACAGTCTGGCCTACGAGCAACTCCCCGGCCTCGTCGCGGAACTCCGCCAGGTGCCGGTGCGCCGACGTGTCAGCCTTCTTCAGATGACCGAGCTCGGCCCGAGTCAGGGACTTCTCCTTGCACGGCCCGAACGCGAGCTGCACCGCCTCGTAGCCGTCGCGCTCGATCGTGCGGATCCCGGTCACCGGACACGGGCCCGCCTCGAGCACGGTCACGCGCTCGACCTTGCCGTCATCGAGGAACCGCTGGGTCATCCCGAGCTTCTTGGCGAGGATCGCGGCCATCAGATGTCCCTCGCCGCCAGAGGCCGCTCGAATGCGGGCGTGTTCGTGGTGGGGGACATTACGAAGCCAGGCGGATCTCGATGTCCACGCCGGCGGGCAGATGGTCGAGTCGCTGAAGCGAGTCGACGGTCTTGGGCGTCGGCTGGTGGATATCGATCAGTCGCTTGTGCGTGCGGATCTCGAAGTGCTCGCGTGAATCCTTGTCCTTGAACGGCGAGCGGATCACGCAGTACACGTTCTTTTCAGTTGGGAGCGGCACGGGACCAGAGACGCTCGCGCCGGTGCGCGTCGCCGTCTCGACGATCTCCTTCGCCGCTGTCTCGATCGCCGTGTGGTCGTAGGACTTCAGGCGAATTCGAATCTTGTTCTGCGCGATGGTTGCCACTGAAATCGGCTGTTGCTTTCTCGAGTTCTTCTCAGCGTTAAGGGCGAACCCCGGGCACCGGGGCCCGCCCCATGGTCGTATCTACTCAAAAAACAGGCGGCGGGCCGAAGCCACGCCGCCTTGTAACTACTGAATGACTTCGGACACAACCCCCGAGCCGACGGTCCGGCCGCCCTCGCGGATTGCGAACCGCAGACCCTGGTCCATGGCGATCGGCTGGATCAGCTCGATCTCCATCTGGACGTTGTCGCCGGGCATGACCATCTCGGTGCCCTCGGGCAGCTTGGCCACGCCGGTGACGTCGGTCGTACGGAAGTAGAACTGCGGCCGGTAGCCAGTGAAGAACGGAGTGTGACGTCCGCCCTCCTCCTTCTTCAGGACGTAGACCTCGGCCTTGAACTTGGTGTGCGGCGTAATCGAACCGGGCTTGCACAGCACCTGTCCGCGCTCGATGTCGTCGCGCTTGGTACCGCGCAGCAGGCAACCGACGTTGTCGCCGGCGCGGCCCTCGTCGAGGATCTTCTTGAACATCTCGACCCCGGTCACCACCGTCGAGGTGGTGTCCTTGATCCCGACGATCTCGACGGTCTCACCGGTCTTGATGATCCCCTGCTCGACTCGGCCGGTGGCGACGGTGCCGCGACCGGTGATCGAGAACACGTCCTCGACCGGCATCAGGAACGGCTTGTCGAGATCGCGGACGGGCTCGGGGATGTACGTGTCGAGCGCCTCGGCGAGCTCGAGGATCTTGGCCTCGTACTCCTCGTCGCCCTCCAGCGCCTTCAGCGCCGAGCCGGCGATGAACGGGATGTCGTCGCCCGGGAACTCGTACTCGGACAGCAGGTCGCGGATCTCGACCTCGACGAGCTCGAGCAGCTCGGGGTCGTCGACCATGTCGACCTTGTTGAGGAACACGACGATGTAGGGGACGCCGACCTGACGGGCCAGCAGGATGTGCTCACGCGTCTGGGGCATCGCGCCATCGGCCGCCGACACGACCAGGATCGCGCCGTCCATCTGCGCGGCGCCGGTGATCATGTTCTTCACGTAGTCGGCGTGACCGGGGCAGTCGACGTGCGCGTAATGACGGTTGGGGGTCTCGTACTCAACGTGCGAGGTCGCGATCGTGATCCCGCGCGCCTTCTCCTCAGGAGCGTTGTCGATCGACTCGAACGACCGCACCTCCGTGCCTCCACCGAACCTCTCGTTCAGCACCTTGGTGATGGCCGCCGTCAGCGTCGTCTTGCCATGGTCGATGTGACCGATGGTGCCAACGTTTACGTGGGGCTTGTCGCGCTCGAACTTGGCCTTCGCCACTTTGGTGTCGCTCCTTCTGTTACTCGGTTGGGTCCGCCCCTCAGGGCGAACTTGAAGAATTTATCGGACTTCCGTCCGGCGTTGCTGCTACGCAGCCTCTTGGTCGCCGCCGATCTTGTCGGCGATGTTAGGCGGTACTTCGTCGTAGCGCTCGAACTGCATGGTGTAGGTGGCCCGACCCTGAGTGTTTGACCGCAGGTCGGTCGCGTACCCGAACATCTCCGCGAGCGGGACATGCCCGGTGACGACTTGAGCGTTGCCGCGCTGCTCCATGCCGCTGACCTGTCCGCGACGGCGGTTCAGGTCTCCGATCACATCGCCCATGAACTCCTCGGGGGTGACTACCTCGACGGCGAAGATCGGCTCCAGCAGTACCGGCTTGGCCCGGGCCGCGGCGGCCTTCATCGCCAGCGAGCCGGCGACCTTGAACGCGATCTCGGAGGAGTCCGTGTCGTGGTACTTGCCGTCGACCAGCGTGACCCGCAGGTCGACCATCGGGTACCCGGCCCGGGGGCCGTTGTCCAGCGCCTCCTCGACGCCCTTCTCGACCGCCGGAATGAACTCGGTCGGAATCGAGCCACCGCGAATCTTGTTGACGAAATCGAATCCCTCGCCGGGCAGCGGCTCGATGTCGATGTAGACGATCCCGTACTGACCGGCACCACCGGTCTGACGCACGAACCGTCCCTCGACCTTCTGCGCCGTGCCGCGCACCGTCTCCCGGTAGGAGACCTGCGGGCGCCCGACGTTCGCCTCGACCTTGAACTCGCGCATCATCCGGTCGACCAGCACCTCGAGGTGCAGCTCGCCCATTCCGGAGATCTCGGTCTGGCCGGTCTCCTCGTTGGTGCGCACCTGGAAGGTGGGGTCCTCCTCGGCCAGCCGCGCGAGTGCGGTGGCCATCTTCTCCTGGTCGGCCTTGGTCCTGGGCTCGATCGCAACCTTGATCACCGGCTCGGGGAACTCGATCGTCTCGAGCTTGATCGGGCGGTCGGGCGCGGCGAGCGTGTCGCCGGTCGCGACCTGCTTGATCCCGACGGCGGCAGCGATGTCGCCGGCGTAGACCTCCTTGACCTCCTCGCGGTCGTTGGCGTGCATCATCAGGATGCGGCCGATCCGCTCGGTCCGTCCGGTGTTGACGTTGAGCACGCGCGACCCCGCCTCCAGGCGGCCGGAGTAGACGCGGAAGTACGTGAGCTTGCCGACGTAGGGGTCGGCCATGATCTTGTGGACGAGCGCCGAGAACGGCTCGTCGTCGGAGGCATCGCGCTGAGCCGGCCGGCCACCGTTGTCGGAGGACTTGTCGGGCTCGAGCCCCTCCACCGCGGGCACGTCCAGCGGGCTCGGAAGGTAGTCGATGACCGCGTCGAGCAGCGGCTGCACGCCCTTGTTCTTGAACGAGCTTCCGCACAGGACCGGGGTCAGACGGATCTCGAGCGTGGCCTGACGGATTGCGGCCTTCAGGCGCGCAGCCGGGATCTCGACCTCCTCGAGGATCATCTCGAGCAGCTCGTCGTCGTACTGAGAGACTTCCTCGAGCAGGTGCTCGCGCGCGACCGCGGCCGCGTCGGCGAACTCGTCGGGGATCTCGACGACGTCCTGCTCCTTGCCGAGCTCGTCCTTGTAGATGATCGCCTTGTTCTCGACCAGGTCGATGATGCCGCGGAAGTCCGACTCGGCGCCGATCGGCAGCTGGATCGGGACCGGATGCGCGCCGAGGCGGTCGATCATCGTCTGAATGCCGCGGTCGAAGTCGGCCCCGATGCGGTCCATCTTGTTGATGTAGGCGATCCGCGGAACGCGGTACTTGTCGGCCTGTCGCCACACGGTCTCGGACTGAGGCTCGACGCCGGCCACCGAGTCAAACAGCGCGATCGCGCCGTCGAGCACGCGCAGCGACCGCTCGACCTCGACCGTGAAGTCGACGTGGCCGGGCGTGTCGATGATGTTGATCCGGTTTCCGTTCCACTCGCAGGTGGTGGCGGCGGAGGTAATCGTGATCCCGCGCTCCTGCTCCTGCTCCATCCAGTCCATGACGGCAGCACCTTCGTGGACCTCACCCATCTTGTAGGTGCGGCCCGTGTAGTAAAGGATGCGCTCGGTCGTCGTCGTCTTACCGGCGTCGATGTGCGCCATGATCCCGATGTTGCGAGTCTTTTCGAGCGTGAACGTGCGAGGCATTTGCGTCAGTGGGTGTGGTGGTTGCGCGGTTGGTCTGAAGTCTTGGGCGATCCGCCCCGGACATGAAAAAGGGCCCAGCCGGGCCCCGTCACGACGCGAGGGTCGAGGTGGGGCGGGGTTATGAGGTCGGCGTCTCCATCGATTGGATTCTCCGCACCCGGTGGCGAGCACAGATGAACGACACGCCTCCCGGGACGAAGTCCGAATATAGCAGCCCCCGCCGGGCGAATCAGGCATCTGCGCCGGGTGTCGAAACGGCCCCCGCCCGACCCCCGGTGCAACCCCGCCGCGCGCGTCCTGAGCTAGCCCGCGGAGTGCGAGTGGGGATCCTCGCCGGGACCCTGCTCGGGTCGCTGCTGCTGATCGTGGCCGAGTTCACGACCCTGTTCGAGGTCCACGTCGCCACCAGCGTGCACCCGATCAAGACCGTGACGGCGGGCTCGCATCACTCCTACGCGCTGATCCCGATCGCGCTGTTCGCGCTGGCGCTGGCGGTCGGCGTGGCGCGCGACGGCAGCCGGCCGGCCCTGTTCGCGATCGGCCTGCTCGGAATCGTCGCCCTCGTGATCGCGCTGGTCGCCGACCTGCCCGACGCCAACGCCAGCGGCTTGGCCGGCTCCGGCGTCAACCACTTCGTGAACGCCAGCTCGAATCCCAGCATCGGCATGTACCTGGAGACGCTGGGGGCCGCGGTGCTGGTGATCACCTGCGGGGTGGGCCTGATGGCGATCGGCGCGCCCGCGCTGAGACCAGCCCGTTCCGACGCGTGAAACCGCCGTCCGGACTCACGTCCGACGCTGCGTCGGATCGATGGCGCAAAACGGTGCATTCAGCGCTGATTTGGCCATTTTGCTGGCGTTCTGTGCGATCTTCAGGCGATCGGACACCGATCAGTGCCCTCGGGTGTGCGCGGGCTATTGTCGGCATCCTGACATCGCTGGTATACCTTCGCCCAGGGCCGTCTTCCGACGCTACATTTGTCACGGCGAGGGTTGTCCCACCGCAGCCCCCGGTCCCGTGTGGTGGGCGGCCCTCGCGTCCTTTCCTCCGGTCAGACCCGGCGCGCCGGCGCAGCGGACCTGACCAACTCCCCAAACATCGCGTTCGAATCGAACCGCGGGGCGTTGATCATGTGTGACGTGCCTAACGTCCCACGGTTGTTGCGGAAACGCTCGAGTGGGACGTTGGCCGGTCCGCCGAGACCGCGACCGGGCCACGAACCGACCGCCGAGACCGGGACGCCGGCGGGCCCGGGTACGTCTACCAGCGGTAGTGCGCGAAGGCCTTGTTGGCCTGCGCCATGCGGTAGATGTCGTCCTTGCGCTTGAACGCGCCGCCCTGCTGCTGCTGGGCGTCGAGCAGCTCGTTGGCGAGCCGCTGGGCCATCGTCTTCTCGCGGCGCTGCGCGGGCGAAGCCGACGAGCCAGCGGACAGCGAGCGTACGAGCCCGGCGCGAGGGGACCTCGACCGGAACCTGGTAGGTGGCACCGCCGACGCGGCGGGAGCGAACCTCGAGCACCGGGGTCAGCGCCTTGATGCCGGCCTCGAGCTGCTCGATCGGGTTCTTGCCGCTGCGCTCGCCGATAATCGCGAGCGCGTCGTAGACGATCGCCTCGGCGACGGACTTCTTGCCGTCGAGCATCACCTTGTTGATGACCTGCTGGACCAGGCGGTTGTGGTGGACCGGATCCGCTGGGATCGGCCGGACTGCTGCTGCTGCGCGACGGGGCACTAGCGAATCACCCGCTACTTGGCCTTCACGCCGTACTGCGAGCGGGCCTTCTTGCGGTCGCCGACGCCGGCGGCGTCGAGCGTCCCGCGGATCACCTTGTAGCGGAACCCGGGCAGGTCCTTGACGCGGCCGCCACGCACGAGCACAACCGAGTGCTCCTGCAGGTTGTGGCCCTCGCCGGGGATGTAGGCGCCGACCTCCATGCCGTTGGTCAGGCGCACACGGGCGACCTTGCGAAGCGCCGAGTTCGGCTTCTTCGGCGTGGTCGTGTACACGCGCGTGCAGACGCCGCGGCGCTGAGGCGCGGCGACCTTCTTCTTGCGGCCCTTGCCGGACTTCAGGCCCGGCGTGGCCAGCTTCTTCTTAGGTGCGGTACGACCCTTGCGGATCAGTTGGCTGGTAGTCGGCATCCGGTGCGCAAATGTAGCAGGGGCAGGGCGGGTTCCCCGATGAGCCTCACGCGGGCTCGGCCGCCAAGCCGGCCAGCGCCTCGTCGACCGGCACGTACGGCACGCCGACCGCGTCCGCAACCGGCTTGTACGTGACCGCCCCGCCGGCGACGTTGACGCCGAGCTTGAGCCCGGCGTTCTCGTTGACGGCGGCGGGCGCTCCCACGTTGGCGAGATGGATCACGTAGGGCATCGTCGCGTTGGTCAGGGCGTAGGTCGAGGTGATCGGCACGGCACCCGGCATGTTGGTCACGCAGTAGTGGGTGATCCCGTCGACCTCGTACGTCGGGTCTGAGTGCGTGGTCGGCCGGGAGGTCTCAAAGCACCCGCCCTGGTCGATCGAGACGTCGACCAGCACCGCCTGGCGCTTCATCAGGCCCAGCTGCGACCGGGTGATCACCCGCGGCGCTCGGGCGCCGTGCACCAGCACGGCGCCGATCACCAGGTCCATATCGGGCAGGCGCTGCTCGATATCGAGCGTCGACGCGAAGCAGGTGTCGGCGCGGCCACCGAAGGCCACGTCGAGCTCGCGCAGGCGGTCGATGTTGCGGTCGTAGACGTAGACCGTCGCCTCCATACCGATCGCCACGAACGCGGCCTGCATCCCGACCACGCCGCCGCCGATGACCATCACGTTCGCCGCGGCCACGCCCGGCACCCCGCCGAGCAGGATCCCGCGTCCGCCGAGCGGCTTCTCGAGCATGAACGCGCCCGCTTGGGTGGCGATCTTGCCCGCGACCTCGGACATCGGGGCCAGCAGCGGCAGCCGGCCGCGGGCGTCCTCAACTGTCTCGTAGGCGACGCAGGTCGCCCCCGAGGCCATCAGGCCCTTGGTCAGGCCCGCGTCGGCGGCCAGGTGCAGATACGTGAACAGCGTATGGCGAGGCTGCAGACGTTCGACCTCGGGCGGCTGAGGCTCCTTGACCTTGACGATCAGCGTCGCCTCTTCGAACACCGCGTCGGCGTCGGGCACGACCACCGCGCCCTGGGCGGCATAGGCCTCGTCGGCGATCGCCGAGCCCTCGCCGGCCCCGCTCTGAACGAACACCTCGTGGCCGGCCTCGACCAGCTCTCGCACCCCCGAGGGCGTCAGCGCCACCCGGTACTCGTCGGACTTGACCTCCGTTGGGACCCCGACCTTCACCGCAAGACCACCTCCTGTAATCCTTGATCTGAATATCTCATGTGACCAGCTCCCGGCCGCGCAGAGCCAGCCAGAACTCGATCCGGTCGCGGGCGCTGCCGAGGTTGCGCCCGGTCAGCTCCTCGACGCGGCGGATCCGGTAGCGAAGCGTGTGCCGGTGACAGTAGAGCCGCCGGGCGGCTCGCTCCCACTGGCCGTTCTCCTCGATGTAGGCCTCCAGCGAGCGCATCAGCTCGCCGCCGTAGTGGCCCTCGCTGGCCTCGATCGGCCCCAGGATCGAGTCGCAGAACAGCCGCAGCGCCTCGTCGTCCTGCAGGGACAGCAGCAGCTGGAAGGACCCGAGATCCTTGTAGGTCGCAATCCGCGGCGTGTCGGCGCCCGCATCGTCGCCGGCCCCGTTGCCGCCATTGGCAGTCATCCCCAGCGCCAGCGCCTCGACCGCGCAGCGGGCCTCGTGGAAGCTGCGCCGCGCGTCCCCACCGGACACGGCCCGTCCGACGCCGACGCCCACGCCGACCCCGGCCGAGCTGCCGAGTTCGGTGCCGACCCGGGCGCCGACGCGCGTGGCCAGCGCAACCAGCTCCTCGTCCCCCAGCCCGGGGACCAGGGCGCACGTCAGCGGCCCGGTCGAGGCCACGAGCCCCGGCGCCGCGTCGTCACGCAGCGCGGCAAGCAGCGCCGACTCGATCGGGGCGGGCGAGCCGCGACCGTTATGCGGACGCTGGATCACCAGCGCCGCAACCCGGTCAGACAGACCGAACGGCGCCAGCCGCCGGGCCAGGTCAGCGCCCGCCGAGCTCGCCGCGCACGACCGCGTCGAGCACGTCTCCGGCCAGCCGGCGCTCGGTGTCGCCGGCGACCCTCGCCCGCAACAGTTCCAGCGCGACGATCGTCACCGCCTGATGCAGCGTCAGCCGATCGAAGTCAGACAGCGGTCCGCTGTCCTTGATCGCGACCAGCCACGCCTCGGGCACGCGCGGGGGGCCGGCCGCCCCGCCCTGCGGCGCCCCGTCGGCCGCCACCGGCAATGCCAGGCCCTGGTTGCCCTCGTCGACGGGCGGCATGAACGCGCGGGCCTCGCGCCGGCGCACCCGCGCGCGGATCTCGGTCTTCAGCGTGGCGACCGAGCCTTGGTCGATCTCCCGCCGGAACGCTCGCTGCATGATCGGCTCCCCACGGGAGTCGAACACGAGCACCGCCGCGCCCAGCAGCGTCGCCAGCGCCGCGGTCAACGTCTCCAGTCCGCGCTCGGACAGGACGATCCGCTCGAGCCGCTCCTGCGCCGCCAGCGCCCGGCGCAGAACCGCGTACTGCTCGTTGACCAGCTGCGTGAACGCCGCCTCGGTGATCGCGATGAACGGCAGCTCGTACGGGACCTCGAACACCGGGAAGTTCCGGGCGGCGGCCGCTTCTATCAACGTCTCGGGCACGGACCTGTGCCCGAACCCGATTCCGAACCCAAGGCCGGCCAGGTGATGGTCGGTCAGCCGGGTGACGAATTCGCGCTGGCGTTCAGGCGTGTCCAGCTGCAGGCCGGTGGTCAGCAGCAACTCGCCGCCCGACAGCCACGGCGTCGGATCGGTCAGCTCGGTGATGTGCACCCAGCGGACCGGCAGGTCGACGCTCGCCGTCGCCCGCCACCAAGCGGACGTCGAGGTCCTTCAGCAGCTCGCGGACCGTCAGCATCCGCCGTGGTCTAGGAAACGACGCGTCCAGGAACCGGGCGTCCAGGCTCGGCCTTGACCTGCATCCGCTCGGCGGCCTCGGTCAGTACGCCGCGCAGGATCGACTCGATCTCCTGGAACTGCTCAGGGCCGGCGATCAGCGGTGGCGACAGCTGGATCACCGGGTCGCCGCGATCGTCGGCGCGGCAGATCAGCCCGCGGCGGTACAGCTCCCCGGAGAGGAAGCCGCGCAGCAGCGTCTCTGACTCCTCGTCGTCGAACGTCGCCTTGGTCTCCTTGTCCCTGACCAGCTCGATCGCGTGGAAGAACCCGGCACCGCGCACGTCGCCGACGATCGGCAGGTCGCGCAGCGAATCGAGCGTCGCCCGGAACTCGCCCTCGTGGGTGCGCACGTTCTCGAGGACCCCCTCGTGCTCGATCACGTCGAGGTTGGCCATCGCGATCGCGGCCGACACCGGGTGGCCGCCGAACGTGAACCCGTGGGTGAAGCTGTGGGTGCCCTGGAGGAACGGCTCGGCGACCCGGTCGGACAGGATCACCGCGCCCATCGGCGAGTACGCGCTGGTCAGGCCCTTGGCGGTCGTGATGATGTCGGGCTGGTAGTCGTAGCGCTGGCAGCCGAACCACTCGCCGAGCCGGCCCCAGGCGCAGATCACCTCGTCGGAGATCATCAGCACGTCGTACTCGTCGCAGATCTCGCGCACGCGCTGGAAGTAGCCGTCGGGCGGCGTGAAGCAGCCGCCGGCGTTCTGAACGGGCTCGAGGATCACGGCGCCGACCGTGTCGGGCCCCTCGAACTCGATTCGCTCGGCGATCGTCTCGGCCAGATCGGCCTCGGTCATGTGCAGCGGCAGGCGGTACGTGTTGGTGTTGGGGACGTGGCAGCCGCCGGGGGTCAGCGGCTCGAACGGCGTTCGCAGGTCGGTGATCCCGGTCGCCGACAACGCGCCCAGGCTGGTGCCGTGGTAGGCGATCTCGCGCGCGATCACCTTGGTCTTGTTCGGCTTGCCGGCCAGCTTGTGGTACTGGCGGACGAGCTTGAGCGCGGACTCGACGGCCTCGCTGCCGCCGCTGGTGAAGAACACCCGGTTGAGGTCACCGGGGGTCAGCGACGCGATCCGCGCGGCGAGCTGGATCGACGGCGGGTGGGCGTAGGACCAGTTGGTGTAGAAGCCCAGCTCCTTGGCCTGGTCGGCGCCCGCCTGGACGACGTCGGCGCGGCCGTGGCCGATGTTGACGCAGAACAGCGCCGACAGCCCGTCGAGGTAGCGGTTGCCGTGCTCGTCGTAGACGTAGCAGCCGTCGCCCCGAACGATGATCGGGACCTCGGCGTCCTCGTAGGCCGACATGCGGGTGAAGTGCATCCAAAGGTGCCGCTTGGCCAATTCCTGGAGCGTCCCCTGCTGGGCGCGAACTGCCTCCTCGGTGCTCGCCATTGCTCTCCTCGTAGCTCGTGTGCCGTTTTGTACAACGGTATCGCTCGCCGATCTGCGGGACAATTATCCGTTCTGGCGAGCAGCGGGTGCTCCAGTTGTCCGCGGAGATCCCGGCCTTGGCCAGCACCCGACGGCTAGGCTCCCCTCCGTGCCCGAGCACGTCGACGTGGTCTACCACCGCTCCGGGACCGGTCCGCCGTTGGTCCTGATCCACGGGATCGGCAGCCACTGGCAGATGTGGCAGCCGGTGCTCAGCCGGCTCGAGCCCGAGCGCGACGTGATCGCGTTCGACCTTCCCGGCTTCGGCGCCTCGCCGATGCCGCCGCCCGGAACTCCCGCCGGGATCCAGTCGCTTACCGACCTGACCTCGCGGTTCCTGGACCAGCTCGAGCTCGAACGCCCGCACGTCGCGGGCAACTCGCTGGGCGGATGGATCGCGCTGGAGCTCGCCAAGCGCGACCGGGTCGCCTCGGCTACCGGCCTGTCCCCCGCGGGCTTTCACAACTCACGCGAGGCCGTCTATCAACGCGCCTCGCTGGCCACGACGCTGCGGGTGGGGCGCGCGCTGGCCCCACACGCCGACCGCCTCGGCCGCTCACCCGCGATTCGCCGGCTCACCTGGTCGCAGATCGTCGCCCGTCCCGAGCTGGTGCCGCCGCCCGATGCCGCCGCGGCGGCCAAGGCGCTCGCCGGCGCCCCGTGGTTCAACGAAACGCTGCGGGTGCTGGTCAAGGAGCGCTTCAGCGGCGGCGAGCGGATCACGGTGCCGGTGACGATCGCCTGGGGCGAGAAGGACAGGTTGCTGCTCCCGCGCCAGGCGCCCCGTGCCGCCCGCCGGGTCCGCGGCGCCCGCCTGGTGATCCTGACCGGCTGCGGGCACGTGCCGACGTACGACGACCCGCCCCAGGTGGCCCGGGTCCTGCTCGACGGCAGCCGCCACGCAGCCGCCGAGCAGTCCCACAAGCCGACCGCGGGTCAGACTCCGACCGGCGCGACGACTGAATCCGGAACCTCCTGATCGCTCTCGCCGCGGGTGTTCGTGGCCCGCAGCGCCAGCACCGCCGAGGCGGCGAGGAAGATCGCGGCGAACAGCAGCGCCCGGGAGAAGCCCGCGGTCAGCGCGTCGGGCGCCGGCACGTGGGCGGCCAGCTGATCCCGGGTCAGGCTCGTCGCCAGCGCCGAGAAGATCGCCAGCCCGAGCGCGCCGCCGAGCTGCTGCGAGGCGTTGAGCAGCGCGGCCGCGAGTCCGGCCTTGTCGGCGGGGACGCCTGCGTTGGCCGCCGTCGTGTTGCCGACGAACAGCGGGCCGACTCCGATCGACACGATCAGCATCCCGGGCAGCAGGTCCGACACGTAGGAGCCGTGCACCGAGATCCGCGACAGCAGGTAAACCCCGCCGGCGGTCACAAGCGCACCGACGACCACCATCGGCCGGGTGCCCACCCGCGAGATCAGCTGCGATCCGACGCCGGCCGCGACCGCGACCGCGAAGCACAGCGGCAGGTACGCAACCGCGGTCTGGATTGCCGAGTAACCGAGCACGTTCTGCATGTACAGCGTCAGGAAGAAGAAGATCGTCAGCAGGCCCGCCGTGGCGATCAGCTGCGTGGCGTCGGCGAACCCGAGCCCGTTGATCTTGAAGATCTCAAGCGGCGCCAGGGGGTTGCGCTGACGCCGCTCGTTGACCACGAACGCGCCGAGCAGCGCGAGCGCTCCGGCGAGCTCTCCGAGCGTCTGCGCCGTTCCCCACCCGACGGTCGGCGCCTGCACCAGCGCGTACACCAGCAGCAGCATCCCGCCGGTGGCCAGCACGGCCCCGAGCGCGTCGAAGTTGGCCAGCGGCGCGTGGCGGCGGTCGCCGTCGATCAGCCGGAACACGGCGATCACCACGATCACGCACGCGATCGGGTTGACGAACATCACCCAACGCCAGCCCAGGCCCTCGGTCAGCAGACCGCCGAGCAACACGCCGGCCGCCGAGGCGAGTCCGCCCATCCCGCCCCAGAATCCGAGCGCGGTGTTGCGGTCCGAGCCCTCCCGGAACGTGGTGGTGAGGATCGACAGCGCGGCCGGCAGCATCATCGCCGCGCCCAGACCCTGAGCCATGCGAGCCGCCACCAGCAGCCCGGAGCTCTCGGCGAACCCGCCGATCAGCGACGCGATGCCGACCACGACGGTGCCGGCGACGAGCACCTGCCGACGGCCCAACAGGTCGGCGGCGCGACCGCCGAGCAACATGAACCCGCCGTACGTGAGCAGGTAGCCGCTGGGCACCCATTGCAGGCCTTGCTGGGAGAAGTCCAGCGCGCGGCGGATCGAGGGCAGCGCGACGTTCACGATCGAGGAATCGACGAAGTCGATGAACGCGACCGCGCACAGCAGCGCCAGTATCAGTTTGCCGCGGCGGGTGGCCAGCACTGAGCCGGCCGGCGCCCGCGCGGATGAGTCTGTGGTTGTCATCAGAGGTGTCCTCCAGGTTCGGTGCCTTCACCTCTTCAGACGGAGCGCCCGGGTCAAACGTGACGACGGCTGTCACATTCGGCCAAGTTCACGCGACATGTCCTATAAGAGCCCGCAACCTCAGAGGACGTGACCGCCTTGGACCAGACCGACCCCGTAGCGCTGCAGCCCGAGCAGTTCGAGCGCCACCGACGCCAGCTGGAATCGGTCGCCTACCGGATGCTCGGATCCGTCAGCGAGGCCGAGGACGCGGTCCAGGAGGCGTGGCTGCGGGTCAGCCGCTCGCGCTCGGAGTCGATCGAGAACGTCGCCGGCTTCCTCACGACCGTGGTCGGACGGGTCTGCATCGACCTGCTCCGCGCCCGCCGCGCCCGTCCCGAGGACGCGGCCGGGGACCGGCTACCGGAGCCGCTCGTCGGCGCCGACGGACCACTCCGACCCCGAACAGGAGACGCTGCTGGCCGACGCGGTCGGGGTCGCGCTGTTGGTCGTCCTGGACACGCTGACCCCGTCCGAGCGGCTCGCGTTCGTGCTGCACGACATGTTCGCGGTGCCGTTCTCCGAGATCGCCCCGATCGTCGATCGCACCCCCGACGCCGCCCGCCAGCTGGCCAGCCGCGCCCGGCGGCGCGTGCGCGGAGGGGCGCCCCCGCCCGACGCCGACATGACCCGGCAACGGGAGGTTGTGGCCGCGTTCCTGGCCGCTTCCCGCGCGGGAGACTTCGATGCGCTGCTGGCGCTGCTCGACCCGGGCGTCGTGATGCGGATGGGGACGGCCCACGAGGCCACCGCACCCTCCCAACGCGTCACCGGTGCGGTCGAGGTCGCCCGCCTCGCCGCCGAGCGCGGGCCGCGGTTCGCCCGTCTGTGCCGCCCGGCGACCGTCAACGGCGCCGCCGGGATCGTGGTCGAGTCCGCGACCGCCCGGCTGGCCGCGGTCGCGTTCACGATCACCGACGGGCTGATCGTGACGATCGACGTCGTGCGCGAGCGCCCGCAGCCCGCTAACCGAGCGTGAGGTGCAGCTCGTGTTGGCGCGCCACCTGCCCGGCCCCGAGCCGCTCGAGCGCCGGCGAGACCGGCTCGTCGGTCGGAACGTTGGCCAGCCGAAGCGGCCGCCCGGCCGCCGCGGCGGTCAGCGCCTCGGCGGCGGCGCCCTCGTCGGTGGCCGCGATCTGGAGCACCCCGACCGTCGGCCCGTCGTCGCGGTAGACCACCGCCGCCGCAACCTCCCCTCGATCACGCACCACCGCCCCGCGCAGGGCGACCCCGCGCTCGAGCAGCCTGTCGACCGTCGCATCGGCCCGCTGCCAGGGCTCGCGGCTGGCGCGGTTAGCGCGGATCCAGGCGCGCGTGGCCTGGAGGTCCGCGGGCGGCTTGGAGGACGCCGCCTCGCCGGTCGCGGGCAGCGACCACACGATCAGATCACGCCGCAGCCGGAACCCGAGCTTGGTGTAGAGCTGAAACGCAGCCTGGTTGTCCTCGAGCACCTCGAGCCACACCTCGCGACAGCCGCGCGCGAATGCGGCCTCGATGGCGGCGCCGATCGCGCGCTCGCCGAGGCCGAGGCGGCGGTGCGAGGGCACCGTGCCCATCCCCGCGATCCACGCCTCGGTGTCGCGGCGGCCGATCAGCGCGAACGACACCGGCCGGTCGTCGATCACCACGCGTGAGGCCCCGAGGTCGATGTCGTTGTCGTCGAGGTGACGGCGAAAGCCCGCCTCGTCGAACGAGAACGGCACGAAGTAGTCCGAGAACCCCTCGTTGAACAGCTTGGTCAGCGCAGTCAGGTCGAGCGAGGTCGCGCGCACCAGCCTCGCGGGGTGCGCGTGCCTGCGAGGGGATGTTCGGCGCCCGGCATCGATGCCGGGACCTTACCCGGTGACGGCGCCGCTGCGGTGCTGGGATCATCCGATCATGACCGATGATCACAACGTTTTCGAGATGACCTCATGGGAGCGCGACCTCGGTGCCGCGCGCGGCACCAGGCTCGGACCGCTCGCGGGCAGCAAGGACTTGGGCTGCTCGCTGTTCGAGGTCGACCCGGGCGGCCAGGCCACTCCGTACCACCTCCACCACGGCAACGAGGAGCTGCTGATCGTGCTCGACGGCGAGCTCGAGCTGCGGACTCCCGACGGCACCCGGACGGTGTCCAGGGGCGCCGTGGTCGCTTTCCCAACTGGATCGGCCGGAGCCCACCGGCTGCGCAACACCTCCGATGCGCCCGCTCGCTACGTCCTCGTCTCGACGATGGTGTTCCCCGAGGTGGCCGAGCAGCTGGACACCGGGACGATCCTGGCGATGAGTGATCCCGCCACGGGCTGGGCGTTCGCCGCCGGCTCAGACGGCGACTACGTACAGCTCACGATCGAGGCGATCCAGGCCGACCAGGGTTCCTGAGATCAAGCGGTCGCGACTGAGCCCCGGGCCCGCACCGGCGCCGGCATCAGCCACGCGGCGATGATCACCAGGACGAACGCGAAGCACTCGATTCCGAGCGCGACCGGGTGCCCGGACAGCGGATCGCCGAACACGATGATCCCGCCGACGATCCCGGCGACGTTCGCCGCCGTGCCCGTGATCGCGATCACCGGCACCGGGTCGCCGTCCTGAAGGCCCCGGGCGGACGCGTAGAACGCGGCCACCGAGGCGGCCACGCACACGATCAGCCACGGCGTCAGCAGCCCGGCCGGACCGCGGGCCCCGATCAGCCCTGACATCGCCTTGATCGCGATGTCCGAGACGCCGAACAGGATTCCGGAGGCGGCCCCGAGCATGAACCCGTGGTGCTCCTCGGGCGCGCCGATCCGGGGACCGGCGATCAGCAGCGTTCCGAACACGATCAGCCCGGCCTCGAACGCGATCGCGCTGGGCGCCGAGAAGTGCGACTGCGCGCCGTGTGACGCCGGCAGCGTGACCCCGAGCAGCATCAGGCCGCCGGCGGTCAGCGCCAGGCCGGCCCACTGCCGGCCCCCGACGCGGACGCCCAGCATCCGCTCGGCCATGATCGCCAGCAGCACCACGCCGCCCGCCAGCACCACCTGCACGGTCGACAGAGGCGCCATCGCCATCGCCGCCACGTGGAACGCCCACGCTCCGGTGGCGATCACCATGCCGATCGCGAACATCGGCGAGGCGAACAGCGAACGGGCCGAGCGCAAGGGACGGCGGACGTCCACGGGCGCAGCCGCGCAGGCACCTCGATGCTTGTAGAGGAAACCGACGTTGGTCGCGAGAGCGCAGGCCAGCGCGAGCAGGATTCCGAATATCAAGGTCATTAAGTGGCTTGGGGCACCAGACGGCTGCGGTACGACGCCTCACGCTGTATCTCGGCAGCGGGGGCGGCCAGCTTGAATCCGTTCTCCGTCGGCTGCGCAGAGTGTAGGCGCCGCGCATAAGAAGTGTGTCAGTAGCCGACGATGGCAACCTAATACCCACAATCATGGGCGATCAAGCGATCCGGCCGATCCTGCTGATCGACGTCGACGGGGTGATCTCCCTGTTCGGCTTTGACCCCGCCGACCCGCCCGCGGGCCGGTTCCAGCTGGTCGACGGGATCGCCCACTATCTGTCAGCCACCGCGGGACGCCACCTGCTCGAGCTCAGCGACTACTTCGAGCTGATCTGGTGCAGTGGCTGGGAGGAGAAGGCCAACGACTACCTGCCGCTCGCGCTCGGCCTCCCCGCCCCATTGCCCTTGATCAGCTTCGACGGCCTCGAGCGCCCACCGGCCGCGCACTGGAAGCTCGCCGGGATCGACGCCCACGCCGGGCCCACCACCCCGCTGGCCTGGGTCGACGATGCCCACGATGATCGCTGCGCGCAGTGGGCGAAGGCCCGGCTTGCGCCGACGCTGCTGCTGACCACCGAGCCGGCCGTCGGCCTCACCGGCGACCACGTGGGTCGCCTGCGCGCGTGGGCGCGCAGCCTCTAGTCCTCGAAGGACCCGTGGCGCCCGGCGCCGCCCCGGAACCGCTCCAGCCCCGGATCCACGTCCTGCAGCGACCGCATCCCGTGGCGCAGCTCGTTGGCGATCGCCTCGTCCTCAGCGAGGGCGTCCTGCTCGAGCAGCGACAGCCGATCCTCACGCAGGCACGCCTGCGGGAACCGAGCCAGCTCCCGCGCCAGCTCCTCGGCCGCGGTGCGGCTCTGGCCCACCGGCACCACCCGGTTGACCAGGCCCATCGCCAGCGCCTCCTCGGCGCCGACACCGCGGCCGGTCAGGACCAGGTCCATCGCCCGGCTGACCCCGATCAGGCGCGGCAGCCGCACGGTCCCGCCGTCGATCAGCGGCACGCCCCAGCGCCGGCAGAACACGCCGAGCACGGCGTCGTCATCGGCAACCCGCAGGTCGCACCACAAGGCCAGCTCCAGCCCGCCCGCCACCGCGTGCCCGGCGATCGCGGCGATCACCGGCTTGCCCAGCCGCATCCGCGTCGGCCCCATCGGGCCGTCGCCGTCGGGCGCCACCCGGTTGCCTGCCGAACCCCCGATCGCCTTCAGATCGGCCCCGGCGCAGAACACGCCGCCCTCGCCGTGCAGCACCGCGACGCTCGCCTCGGGATCGGCGTCGAACTCCGAGAACGCCGCCACGAGCGCGTCCGCAGTGGCTCCGTCGACCGCGTTGCGGCGCTCCGGACGCGACAGCAGCACGGTCGTCAGCGGACCGTCGCGCTGGACCCGGACCGCGTCGGTCATCCCGCGCCCACCGCGCGACGGGTGAACGTCTCCAGCGCGGTCAGCACCTCCTGCGAGGTCGGCCGGTCGCCCGCCAGCGGCGACAGCGGCCCCACGAGCGCCTCGCCGCAGCCTCCAACCAGCGCCGCCGCAGTCAGCTCGACGTTCTGCTCGGGCAGCTCCCCCGCGTCGATTCCGGCCCGCAACCCCTGCGCGGTCAGCGCGATATAGCGCTCGCGGTAGGCCAGACGCTCGGCGTCGACCAGCGGGTCCACGGGCTCGGCGATCAACGCCCAGGCCAGCCGCGGGCGCCGCAGCGCCCGCTCGGCGAACGTCGACAGGACCCGCACCAGCCGGTCGACGTGTGGGGCGTCCGCGGGCATCGCCGTCGCGGCGGCCCGCATCGCCCGCATCTCGCGATCGCACACCGACCTGAACACCTCGACGAACAGCTCCTCCTTGGAAGCGAAGTGCCGGTACAGCGTCCCGGCCGCCACGCCGGTTCGCTCAGCGATCGCGATCACCGAGGCGGCGCCGTAGCCGCCCTCCTCGATCAGCTCCTGCGCCGAGTGCAGCAACCGCTCGCGGGTGGATGTGAGGATCCCCTCGGTCATCCCTTGTACGTCGAAGGTCCGAGATCGCCGAACGGTTCGTCGCGGTTTGCGACCGCCGCCCGGAAGCCGTCGCGCGCCGCCCGGGCGGCGAACGCATAGCCCTCCTCGGTGTGGCGGGCGGCGCCGTCGAACAGCGTCCCGAGCAGCTGGGTGGCGTGCAGCCCCTGCGCGTACAGCGACTGGTTGACGAGCAGCTTCATCATCTGCAGCTGGTTCACCGGCATTTGGGCGATCCGTGCCACCAGCGCCTCGGCGCGCTCGTCGAGCCGGTCGGGCGGCGGCGCCTCGATCGCCAGCCCCCATTCGAGCGCCTCGGTGCCCGACAGCGAGTCGCCGGTGAACAGCAACCGCTTGGCGCGCTGGGGGCCGAGCCGGTGGGCCCACATCGCGGTCGTGGGCGAACCCCACACGCGCGCGGGCGGGTAGCCGATCTTCGCGTCGGCTGCGATCACCAGCAGGTCCGAGCACAGCGCCATGTCGGTGCCCCCGGCCACGCAGAAGCCGTGCACCTTGCAGACGACCGGCTTGCTGCAGGCAAACAGCGACATGAACGCCCGCACGTTGCGGCTCATCATCGCGTGGTCGACCATCGGATCCCAGGTCCGGGTGGGGTCGTGGTTGGCCTTGATGATTTTCGGGTCAAGGGGCGATCCCGACACAGCGTCGCTTTCCGTCGGACCGATCGAGCCTTCGGCGCTTTCGACGAGGTCGTACCCCCCACAGAAGCCCTTGCCGGCGCCCGCCAGCAGGATCACGCGGACCTCCGGGTCGAGATCGGCTCGCTCGACCGCCGCCTCGAGCTCGGTCAGCAGCGCGCGGGTGATGCCGTTCCCGCGCTCGGGCCGGTTGAGCGTGATCCGCGCAATCCGGCCCCGATGTTCGACCTCGACGATGCTCACGCCGGCAGCGCGCGGTCGATGATCGCCTCCGCGTCGACGCCCGCCGGAAGCGTGCCGAACACGCGCCCGCCCTCGCCGGCCAGCCGGGCCGCGCAGAACGCGTCGGCGACCGCCGCCGGAGCGTGGCGGACCAGCAGCGACGCCTGCAGCGCGACCGCCAGGTCCTCGACCACCCGGCGCGCCTCGAACTGGGGGTCGCCGCCGGCGAACACCGTGCCGGTGCGCTCGCGGACCGACTGCAGGTGGGCGTCCAGGCGCGAGTCGGCGCCCGATGCGAGCTCACACTCGGCCAGGAACGCGGGCAGCCCCTCGGGTTCTCTGGCCATCGCCCGCAACACGTCGAGCGCGGCGACGTTGCCCGATCCCTCCCAGATCGAGTTCAGCGGCGCGTCGCGGTACAGCACCGGCAGCCCGGAGTCCTCCACGAACCCGTTGCCCCCCAGGCATTCCAGCGCCTCGGCGGCATGGGGCGCGGCGCGCTTGGACACCCAGTACTTCATCACCGCGGTGGCGAACCGCCGGAACGCGGGGTCATCCTCGTCGTAGCTGCGGGCCACGCGCATCGCCGACGTGGTCGCGGCCTCGGACTCGATCGCCAGGTCGGCGAGGACGTTGCGCATCGCCGGCTGGTGCACGAGCGTCGCGCCGAACGCGGAGCGGTGGCGAGCATGGTGGATCGCCTCGAGCGTCCCACGCCGCAACCCCGTGGTCGCTCCCAGCAGGCAGTCCAGCCGGGTGTGGTTGACCATCCGGATGATCGCCGGAACGCCGCGGCCCTCCTCGCCGACCAGGCGGCCGGTGATCCCGTGAAACTCGACCTCTGAGGACGGAAGCGAGCGCGTGCCGAGCTTGTCCTTGAGCCGCTGGAACTCCATCCCGGGCCCGCGCTGCGACCAGCAGGCACGACAGCCCGCCCGGCGCCTGAGCCAGCACCAGGAACACGTCGCACGGAGGGTAGGAGCAGAACCACTTGTGGCCATGGATCTCGTAGACGCCGTCGCCGACCGGCTCGGCGCGGGTGATGTTCGCCCGCACGTCGGATCCGCCCTGACGCTCGGTCATCGCCATTCCAGCCAGCGCGCCGCTGTCATAGTCGGGCCGGGTCAGCCGTGGCTCCCATTCGGCGGCGAGCGCGGGAGCGCCGTCGCGTAGCGCCGGGATCGCCGCGTAGGTCATCGACACCGGGCACATGACCCCGTCGTTGGCGTTGCCCCACAACGTGAACAGCGCGGCCCGGACGACGTGCGCCCCCGGTCGGGGCTCCCGCCACGGGAGGCTCGCGATCGAGCGCTCGACGGCGCCGCGCAGCAGCCAGTGCCACGAGGGGTCGAGCTCGACCTCGTCGATCCGGTGTCCGTAGCGATCGTGGGTCCGCAGGATCGGCTGGTTGCGCTCGGCACGCCGGCCGTGGTCGGCTGCCTCGACGCTCCCGGCGACCCCGCCGGCCTCACGAACGCGGTCGACGCCCCAGGCGCCGCCCTCGCGCTCCAACGCCTCGCCCAGGGCCAGATCGGAATCGAACAGGTTGATCGGCTGCAGCGGCGGGGGCTGGTTGAGGACTTCGCGCGCGGGATCGGCTATGTCGATCGCGGTCATGACATCGGCCCCGCGGTGACGAGCATGCGCTCGGCCACTCGGTCGGTGGCGTCGTGGGTTCCGGCCAGCAGCCGGCGCGAGAGCTGGGCCCGCCGGAAGAACAGCGGCGCATCGTGTTCCCAGGTGGCGCCGATCCCACCGTGCACGTTGATCATCGAGCGGGCTGCGAAGTCGAGCGCCTCGCCCGCCGCCGAGCGCGCGGCGCTGGCTGCGAGCGGGAACTCGTCGGGCTTTGACTCGCGCGCCCACCCGGCGTAGTACTCCAGGCCGCGGGCGTTCTCCATCCGCCGCAGGACCTCGGTCAGCTCGTGCTTGACCGCCTGATAGGAGCCGATCGCGCGCCCGAACGTGAACCGCTCCTTGGCGTACTGGACCGACACGTCCAGACAGGTCTGCACGGCGCCGAGCGACTCGGCGGCGATCAGCGCCTGCGCCAGGTACCAGGCGTCCTCGAGCACGCCGGCGTCGATCGCCAGCCTGCGCCCGCGGGCGCCGTCGAACGTCACGTGCCCCAGGGAACTGGTGGCGTCGTAGGAGCGCACGGGCTCGACCGCGACGCCGTCGCCATCGGGTGGCGACCGCCGCCGCGACCGGTTGGCCGTCGGCGGTGACGCCGATCGCCACCAGCAGCCCAGCGCCCGGAGCGTCGGGCACGAACGCGACCGAGCCCTCGAGCACGACCTGGTCGCCGTCGACGCTCGCCGCCGGCGCCGGCGCGCGCGAGGCCCCCGAGCGCGGCTCGACCGTCCAGCGGACCTCGAGCTCGCTGGGCGGACGCGCGGGAACGTACGCGGGACGCAACTCGCCTTCGGCGACCTCGGGCAGCGACGCGTCGCCGGCCGCATTGAGGATCGCCGTCGCGGGCAGCAGCCCGAGCAGCGGCACCGCCGCGAGCACACGGCCGAGCTCCTCGGCGACCAGCAGCGCGTCGAACGCCTCCAGCCCGGCGCCGCCGTGCTGTTCGTCGATCAGCAGCCCCGGCCAACCCGCCTCGACCGCCAGCGACCACAGATCGGGCAGCGCGCCCGAGCCCTCCAGCGCCTTGCGCGCGGCCTCGATCGTCTTGTGCCTGGAGAGCGCCCCGCGGGCCGCCTCGCGCAGCAGCATCTGCTCGTCTGAGAGAGCGAAGTTCATCGGGCCACCGCCTCCTTCTCCTTCGCGCGCAGCTCGCTGAACGGCACGCCCTTGTCCAGCCGCGGCTCGGGCGGGAGCCCGAGCACGCGCTCCCCGATCGTGTTGCGCAGGATCTGCTCGGTGCCGCCCGCCGACTTCAGCCCCGGCAGGAACGAGATCAGGTAGCTCCACTGGTTGTCGGCGTCCAGCGCCTCGAGGCCGAGCACGTCGGCGGCGAGGTCGGTGGCGCCGATCGCGGCGTTGACCATCGTCACCTTCGCGAGCCCCGCTTCGGGGCCCGGTATCTGGCCGCGCGAGAGCATCGTCAGCGCCCGGTAGCCGTTGAAGCGGACCGCCAGCAGCTCGCGCATCACCTCGCCCAGCCGCTGGCGCGTGTCCGAGTCCGCGCGGGCATGCGGGTCGGCCGCCAGCGCCTCGGCCAGACGCGCCGGCGAGCCGAATCCCTCCGACCCAAAACCGATCGTCAGCCGCTCGAACATCAGCACGGTCAGCGCGGTGCCCCAGCCGTTCCCGACGCCGCCGACGACGGCGTCCTCGTCGAGCACAACTCCGTCCAGGAACACCTCGTTGAACTCCGCCTCCCCGGAGATCTGGCGCAGACCCCGGACAGTCACGCCCTTGCTGTCCATCGGGACGATGAACATCGTGAGCCCCTTGTGCTTGGGAACGTCGGGGTCGGTGCGGGCGAGCAGCAGGCCGAACGACGCGAACTGCGCGTTGGTGGTCCACACCTTCTGGCCGGTGAGCGTCCAGCTGCCGTCGTCGTTCTGGCGCGCGCGAGTTTGGACCGCCGCCAGGTCAGACCCGGCCGCGGGCTCGGAGAACATCTGGCACCAGACCTCGTCGCCGTGGAGCATCGGCCCGAGATGGCGGCTCTTCTGATCCCCTGAGCCGTGGGCGATCAGGCACGGGCCGAGCATCCCGATCCCGATCACGTCGAGGATCCCGGGCACGTCGGCCCGGGAGATCTCCTGGTTGACGGTCACCTGTTCGATCGGCCCGAGTCCCTGACCGCCGACCTCCCGCGGCCACGACACGCCGGCGAGCCCCGCCTCGGCGAGCTTGCGCTGCCAGGCGCGGCGAGCGTCGATGTAGGTCATGTCCTCGGAGGAGCCCGATCTGGGGGGCGCCTGATCTCGGTTGGCCTCCAGCCAGGCCCGCGCCTTCTGGCGGTATGCGGCCTGCTCCGGGGTGTCGTTGAGGTCCACTGTCAGTCTCCTGATCGCTAAGTGAATCTTGATTCACCGCGAATTCTACGGGGTGGACCCGGGTTTGCAGCGCTCAGCGAGCCGCCGGGCTAGCGGTGATGGCGCGGGCGCAGTGTCAGCATCGCCTGGCGCGAGATGCGCGCCGGCCGCACCCGGACGTCGCGATCGGTTACCCGGACGACCACGCGGACCGACCGCCGATGCAATCGGCGCAGCCGCTTCTTGGACAACTCCACCCGGACCGCGCGGCTCTTGCCGCCGGCCAGCCGGAAGCGAGCCCGGCCGAGCCGCACCGCACGCGCGGCGGTGAACAGCTGCACGGTGCCCGCACACGCCGCGCGTGCCCGGGGGCAGTGCAAGCGGACCGAGACCGCCCCGTGCCTGAGCACCAGCCGGCCGGAGCGGATCCGCAGCCGCCCGGGCGGGTGATGCGGCGTTCCGGCAGCGGGCGCGGAGTGCGATGCCGGCGCGGGTGCGGGCGTCGACGGCAGCGGCGTGGTCGTCACCGGACCGAAGCACGGCTGGTACACGCTCCCGTCGAGCGCCAGCGCATACAGCGCGCCCATGATCCCCGCCGACTGGTCGGCCGCGCAGAACCCGGGATACGAGGACGCCTGATACTCGGCGTCGAGCACGGGCTTGCCCGCGGCCAGGTAGGGCTGCAACGACGAGCACTCCGAGTACTCGTTGCACTGCTCGTCGATCACGCCGTCGAACGAGGGCTGGAGCTGGGACGCCTGGTCAGGGTCGTTCTTCTGGAACACGGCCATCCCGAGGGCGTGGGCCTCCTGGGCGATCCGCTGGTTGTAGGCCAGCTGCGCGGCAGCGCTGATCGAGAAGCCGGTGCTGTTCTCATAGCCGTCCATGTTGTCGGGCTCGACCGCGTCAAAGCCCTTCTGCCGACACATCTGCAGCCGCGCGGTCATCACCGGCTGGAGCGCGGACAGCTGGCTGACGTCGAGCCAGCGCTCGCCCGGCCAGCCGTTACCGGAGCCGAGCACCGAGCTCGGGAACTGCCCGGCGTCGGGCCGCCAGTTCTCCCAAGTGCCGACGTCGATGTAGCAGATCGCTCGCTGCCCGCGGGCGTGGAAGCTCGCCACGGTTGCCGCCGAATTGTCGAAGCCGTCCATGTCGGTGGCCTGCACCGGCTCGACCTTCGGGGTGCCGGCGAGTTGCCAGTACCAGGTCAGCTTTTGCGGCGGCACCCAGCGAGCAGCCGCGCCGCCCGGGGCCGCCAGCGCCGTGGAGATGATCGCGAGTGCCGTCCCGACGCGTAGGCAACGGGTGAGCACGGGCCGACGCTACCCCCAGTAGCTGAAAATCATCCCTCGAAATCTGCTTTGCACCGTAAAATGGCGCAATCGAGTCATCGAATCGAAAGTTTGAGAGCTTTCGGCGGATGGCTAGGGGCGCTTATAGACCAGACGAACGCCGCGACGCCGTCGGCCGATTTAACCTCGGAGTGCTGCTCGAGGACCGGGGGGACCTGGCCGCGGCCGAGCGCGCCTACCGCCAAGCCGACTCGCGCGGGCACTCCGCCGCCGCGGTCAACCTCGGGGTGCTGCTCGAACAGCGTGGCAACCGCGCCGACGCTGAGCGCGCGTACCGGCGGGCTCAGCGCCGCGGCGACTCAAACGGCTCCTTCAACCTCGGGATCGTGCTCGAGGAGCATGGTGACCTGCGCGGGGCTGAGCGGGCCTACCGTCAAGCTGACTCCAACGGCCACGCCGCGGCCGCATCGAGCCTCGGGGCGCTGCTGGGCCAACGCGGGGACGTCGCCGGTGCCCGAGCTGCGTTCGAGCGCGCGCGGCGGCGCGGAGACCCCGATGCTGCCTTCAACCTGGAGGCGCTGGGCGCGACCACGGGCGCCGGATCCCCCCGCCGCCGGCGGAGCCCGATCTACAAGCGGCGTACCGCGGTTGCCGCGGTGCTCGCCGCGGCGGCAGCGGCGATCGCGGCGGTGTTCGCGTTCGGATCTGGGTCCACCTCCCAGCCCGTCTCGACCCTGGCGCCGGTAGCCGCGGCAGAACAGCCCCCGCCGGTTGAGATTGCACGCACGCCGACGGTCCTACACACGGCTGCGCGACAGCAAAGACGGGCGTCCAGGCACCACGCCGCCCGCAAGCCACACCGGCCGGCGCACCACGCGGTCCGTCGCCACACCGTCCGTCACCACAGCGCCCGGCCGCACGTAGCCGCTGTGGCCTCGACCCCGGCGGTGGTTCACTCCGCGCCGGTGACCCACCCGGCGCCGGTGGTGCGCGTCGCTACGAGTCCGGTCCAGCGCCCCGTTGTGACGCCCATCGTCAGCCACCCCTCAGGATCCGGCACCCAGACCGCGCACTCGTCGCCGTCGCCGTCTCCGTCGCCGTCTCCCTCTCCAACGCCCGCTCCTGCGGCTTCACCCGCGCCGAGCGCCCCCAGTTCTTCCGCGCCGGCGACGCACCACGCGTCTAGCGGCACATCGCACCACCCTGGCGCTGGAGGCAGCGGCACTATCAGTGGAGGTGGATAATCGGACATCGTTGGTTGATCTGTGAACGATCCGCCGGGGCTATGGAGTTATGTTTCATAGGTAAAGCTGTTTTTTAAGGGCATGTAAGGGGGCAGTTCTAAATGAAAGGCACGGACGCTACCGGTGAGTAGTACGGTGATTATTCATCCATCGATGGAGCGTCGACGGGTGGATGGCAATCACGCCGCGGTTGGATTCGCACTCTTGGCCGCGGCGTTCGTTGCCTTCGAACAGCTTTCGCCGGTTCATCTCGACAACCTCGGCGCGCGGGGCGCAGTCGAGACCACGTCGACTATCTGCGCGCTCGCCGCGGCATTGCTGGTAGGGCGTCGGTTCCGACGCACCGGAGGCTGGCGCGACCTGCTGCTGTTAGCCGCTCTGCTCACGGTGTCACTGACCGACTTCGCGTTCTCGGCGCTTCCCGCCTTCATCGGATCGGTCACCGTCACGCCGGGTTATGACACCCGCCTGGTTGCAGAGGTGATCGTTGCGCTCGCGTTCGTAGCCGCCGCCCTGGCCCCGCTTGAGAAGAAAGTGAACGGATCGTGGCCAGTGGTGCTCATCGGCATCGCCTGTGTCGTCGCGCTGGGACTCGCGGAGTCACTCGACGTCGTCACCGGACGGGAAGCAGCCCGAGCCGGGCTGGAGTCAGCGCCCGTGGCCAGGACGTCCTACGACTCCGTGTGGCTGTGGGTCACGATCTCGGTGGCGGCGATCCAGCTGGCCGCGGGCGTCCTGTTCGCGCTGCGCCGCGAACACCAGGGCAGCCGGAACGGTCTGCTGGCCGGCGCCTCGTTCCTATTGGTCGCGGTTCGGCTCCAGTATCTCGCGATCCCGGCAGTTGCGGTCGGCTGGCTCACGCCCGCGGACGGCCTTCGCCTGGTGATCTATGCGGTGCTGCTGGCTGCGGCATTCGAGGGGTACGCACGGGCCTGGCGGATGCGCGAGCACGCCGCACTCAACGCTGAGCGGACCCGGATCGCCCGGGATCTTCACGACGGACTCGCGCAGGACCTCGCGGTAATCGTGACGCAAGCTCGCCGGCTGGCAAGCGGCCTGGGCGATGAGCACCCGCTGACGATCGCGGCCGGACGCGCACTGGCCATCTCCCGCGGCGCGATCAGTGATCTCTCTGCCTCGGACGCCGCCGGCGCGCAGGCGGCTCTCCGCGAGGTCGCCGACGAGCTCGAGTCGCTGCACGGCGTCGCGGTCTCGGTCGACGTCGAGGACTGCGCCGCCGACGGTCTGCAGTATCTCGGCGCCGGCGACCGCGAGCATCTGGTGCGGATCGTGCGCGAGGCGATCGTCAACGCCGTAAGGCACGGCAACGCGCGCCATGTCGACGTGGTGCTCTCGGGCCACGGGTTGAACTTGGTCCTGCGCGTGTCCGACGATGGGACCGGCATCGCAGCCGGCGCGCATGCGATCCATGGAGGCTTCGGACTGGCCGCGATGCGTTCCCGGGCGCGGGCGCTGGGAGGCGAGCTGACAGCCCGCCGTCGCCCGGCTGGTGGCACCGAGATCGAGGTCAGCATGCTGGCGCGGCAGGCCCAGTGAGCGCCCGTCCGAGCGGCGGGCGGCGATGGCTTGCCGCGGTGCTGGCGCTGCTGGCGGCCGCGGTGGTCGTGCACGTCGCGGTAAGCGCGGCAAAGGGACCAAGTTCGGGGTCGGGCGGCGGTCAGAGGGCGACAGCGAACGCGACCAAGCGGCCGAGGATCTGGATCCCGCGGCCGAATACGACCTGGCAATGGCAGTTGACAACCCCGGTAAACGAGAGCGTCAAAGCAAAGATGTTCGACATCGACCTGTTCGACAACTCTGCGGCCGTGGTGGCGTCGCTCCACCGCCGCGGCGCCGGCGTGATCTGTTATCTGGATGCGGGCACGTATGAGAACTTCCGGCCCGACGCCCAGCGGTTCCCCAAGTCGGTGCTGGGGGCGACCAACGGGTGGCCCGGCGAACGGTGGCTCGACATCCGGCAGTTGCGAGTGCTCGCGCCGATCATGCTGGCGCGCTTTGCGCAGTGCAAGGCCAAGCACTTCGACGGAGTCGAGGCCGACAACGTCGATGGCTACTCGAACCACACCGGGTTCCCGCTTACGGCGGCCGACCAGCTCACCTACAACCGCTGGCTGGCGCGTACCGCGCATCGGCTCGGCCTTTCGATCGCGCTGAAGAACGACACCGACCAGGTTCGCCAGCTCGAACCGGACTTCGATTACGCGCTCGACGAGCAGTGCTTCCAGTACAGCGAGTGCTCGAAGCTGCAACCATTTGTGACAGCGCACAAGGCCGTGTTCGAGGTCGAGTACAACCTGCCCAAGAGCCGCTTCTGCTCGCAGGCCCGTGCCGACGGGTTCATGTCGATGCGCAAGCGGCTGAACCTGGGCGCTATGCGCCAGACCTGCTGGTAGCCGACGGTGCGATCAGCTCCCTGAGGGCCGCGCGCAGTCGCTCGGGATCGTGTACCGCCCGGTCGCCGGGATCGCACATCGGCCGCCGGATCGAGAGCATCGATTGACGGGCGAGGTCGTCGCTGTCGAACTGCAGCGACGCGGCCGGGTCGTGCAGCACAGCGTCGACGCGGACCCCGTGGCGCCGCAATGTGAGCACGTGGTCGAGCGGGCTGATCGCGCCAGTCTCGGGCACATCCAGCTCCAGGTTTGCGATCCACACCACGTGCGCCCGCGTGCGTCGTAGCGCGCGGGCCACATCCGGCGGCGCGCTGGCTGACAGCACACTGCGGTACAACGACCCCGGGGCCAGCAGCGCCCAGCGAGCATCGCGGATCGCCTCGATCGCCTCCGGCGGAGTCTGCAGGCACTCCCCCTCGAAGTGCAGCCGCATCTCGGGCGCCGGCGCGGCCTGCGCCCCGCCGGGCTCGACCACGCGTCGCACCGGCTGGACTGTGGCAGGCAGCACGTCTCCGCGCGCCTGCAGCTGCCGGCCCAGCCAGCAACTCGCGGCTCGGTGATCGCCGAACCCGTTGGCCAGCGACGCGATCACGAAGTTCCCGAGCGGGTGCGTGCCCACGGATTCGACGGTTAGCGGGCGCCGGATCGCGCGCAGCAACGGGCCCTCGTTGCCGGCCAGCGCCTCCAGCGAGCGCCTCAGGTCCTCGACGGCCGCCCCGGTGCCGTCGGACTCAGGACGCGCACCGAACGCCAGACTGACGATCGCCGTCAGCCTGCAGTCCTCGCCGCGCAGCGCGCGCAACACGCGCGCGATCCCTCCACCTCCCCCGAGAACGACGACCGCACTACTCAACGGTGACCGTCTTGGCGAGATTGCGCGGCTGATCGACGTTGAGTCCGCGCGCGCGTGCGACGTGGTAGGCGAACAGCTGCAGGGGGATCACCGAAAGCACCACTCCGAGCAACGGATCGGCGTCGGGGATCCGGATCACGTGCTCAGCGTGCGCTGCGATCTCTGGAGCCGACTCCGGGACGATCGCCACCACCTGGGCGCCCCGGGCCCTCACCTCCGCAACGTTCGAGAGCAGCTTCGGCAGCACTCGGCGGTCATTGCCCACGCACACCACCGGGGTCTGGGGTCCGAGCAGTGCAATCGGGCCGTGTTTCATCTCGCCGGCGGCGTAGGCGTCGGTCGGCACGTAGGAGATCTCCTTCAGCTTGAGCGCGCCCTCCAGCGCCACCACCAGGCCGGACAGCCGGCCCAGGTACAGGAAGAACGGGCTCGTCGCCAGCCATCCGGCCAGCTCCCTGACCGGCTGGTCGACCGATGCGATAACCCGATCGATCAAAACCGGCAGCGTCGTGAGCTGGGCCCGCAGATCGGCGAGCCGTGCCGGCGGCTGGGCGCCGCGCGCGTCCGCGAGACGCAGCGCCAGCTCATACATCAGCGCGACCTGGGCGGCAAACGTCTTGGTCGCGGCGACGCCGATCTCGAGTCCGGCACGCGTGAACAGAACGCCGTCCGAGTCCCGCGTCGCCTGGCTTCCCGCGGCGTTGGTAACCGCCAGCACGGTCGCACCCTGATCGCGCGCGAGCCGCATCGCCGCCAGCGTGTCGGCGGTCTCGCCCGATTGGGAGATCCCCAGCACCAGCGCTCGCGGGCCGACGATCGGGTCGCGGTAGCGGAACTCAGAGGCGATCTCGACATCGACGGGCACCCGGGCCCACCGCTCGATCGCGGCGCGGCCGGCCAGGCCCGCGTGGTACGACGTGCCGCAAGCCACGACCACGATCCGCTCGACGTCGCGCAGCCGCGCGGCATCGAGCACGCCGTTGGCGTCCTGCTCTGCAGTCGACCGCAACCGCGCCAGCGTCTCCCGAACCGCGTAGGACTGCTCGTGGATCTCCTTGAGCATGAACGTCTCGAAACCGTCCTTCTCGCACGTGTCCTGATCCCATTCCACCCGGGCGCTAGCGGGAGCATGCGGCAGCCCGTCGGCGCCGGCGACATCGACACGGTCCGGAGTGAGGGTCACAATCTCGCCGTCGGCGAGCGTCGTGATCTCTTGGGTGTAGGACAGGAACGCCGAGATGGACGAGGCGATGAACTGTTCACCGTCCCCGAGTCCCACCACGAGCGGGCACTCGCGCCTGACGCCGACAAGCGTGTCGGGCTCGTCGTCGCACATGGCGACCAGCGCGTAGTGACCGGTGAGCTCGTCAAGTGACCGGCGCACTGCGTCGGCGAGGTCACCCGCGTAGTTCAGGGCGATCAGGTGAGCGACCACCTCGGCATCGGTGTCCGAGGTGAACGTGACCAGATCGGCGGCCAGCCGCGCGCGCAGCTCGACATGGTTTTCGATTATGCCGTTGAGCACGATCTTGAACCTGCCGGTGGCGTCACAGTGAGGGTGAGCGTTACTTTCGGTGACCCCTCCGTGCGTGGCCCAGCGCGTGTGTCCGATGCCCACGCTGATCGGCGCAGCAGTCGCGGTCGGCGGCGCGGACGCCGCGTCCCCCACATCGGCGAGCGCGACTTGGAGCGCATCGAGGTTCCCGACCGATCTCGTCATCCCCGCGGAGCCGTTGGCGCGCCAGGCGATTCCGGCCGAGTCATAGCCTCTGTATTCCAGTCTCCTTAGTCCTTGCAGGAGCACAGCCTGACACGCCCGACTTCCCACGTATCCGATGATTCCGCACATCGATAGCTCCTTCTTTGCGCTCTTTGTCCGGCCTCAGCAATTACAGGCAACGATCGCGCATCGGTCAATGACCGCGGCGAGCCATCCGGCGTTCAGTCGGTGATCGAACTTGCGCTTCTGACCAAATCGCGTCTATCTTGAGGCGCGATGATCATGGGTCGGATCAGGACGGTGGTGGCAGATGATCACGAGCTGCTCCGAGGTGGATTGGTCGAGCTGCTGGAGGAGCGCGGTATCGAGGTCGTCGGAGTGGCGTCGCTGGGTTCAGAGGCGATCGCCTTGGCCTGCGAGCTGCGGCCGGAGGTTGTGCTGATGGACCTCAACATGCCTGGAATGTCAGGCATCGAGGCCACCCAGCGGCTGACCACCGCGGCCCCGCTGGTCCGAGTGCTGGTGTTGACGGTGGCAACCGACGAGCGCACCGTCACCAACGCGCTGCTCGCCGGCGCCTGCGGCTACCTGGTCAAGGACGCTCCGCCGGATCAGATCGTCGAAGGAATTCGTGCCGCCGCGCGGGGAGAGTCGATGATCTCGCCGCGAATCGCCAAGCATCTGATCCGCCACGTGCGACGTCCCGCGCCCGCGGATCAGCGACTGCCGGACTCCGACCTGACAGCGCGTGAGCTCGAGGTCCTGGAATTGCTCGCGGTCGGCATGGACAACCCAGAGATCGCCCGGACACTCCACCTCAGCCAGCACACGGTCAAGAACCACGTCTCGAGCATCCTGGTCAAATTGCAGGTCGAGAACCGGATCCAGGCCGCGGTCCGAGCCGTCCAACGCGGAATCGTCTAGGCGCTTATCGCGCCCGAACCTCGTCGGCCAGCGCGGTGAGCGCGCCGCGGAAAGCCTCCAGCTCCTCGGCCATCTCAGACGCTTCGTCCATCAGCTCGACGCGGTCCGCGGCCGACGACTCAGTCGCCCCGAGCTCCATGAAGCGGTGCTGGACCCGGTTGCGCTCGACCTCCATCAGCAGCGCGTACGCGGCCAGCTCGGTCAGGGCGTCGTCCATCTTCCGGGTTGCGTCCAGGAACGCCGCGCCGTCAGGCGGAGAGCTGTGTCCGGCCCTCATCCTGCTCAAGGGTCAGGTCGGGGGTGAGGTCTGGGGTCACCGTCGCGCCGTCCGCGGCGATCCGCTCGACGTTTACCCCGAGTGCGCCGAGCCTTTCCCGTACCGAGCTGATCGCCGCCTGGATCTCGACGCAGGCCTGATCGAGCCCCTCCCGTAGCGCCAGACATTCGGCGAGCACGCTCCATGACTCGTCGAGGCGCTCTCGGTCGCTGTCGTGCTTGGCCAACGTCCGCATGCGCTCGATCATGCTTCCCGGGTCGACCGGCTTATGCCGGCCGGCCTTCAGCCGCGCATTCTCCTCACGCAGCAGCATGACCTGCAGCCTGAGGTCGTCCTCGTCCTCGATCGAGTCCGCGAAGTGGTGCTCTTGGACGCGGCTCCGGGACCGCTCAAACCGGCGCTTGAACCGGGTGAGCGGCTCATCCCCGCTGCGCGCGACGGCCGGCTCGGTCTCAGTCGTGGCGCTGCCGGCGATGTCGACCACGACGTCGTTGTCGTTGGATAGGGTCGTGTGTGCAGATTCCTTTGGCACGGTGCGCGATCCGATCTGGCCGAGATGACTAATGGCGGGCCGGTGCCGGTGAAGCGGTTGCCCCCGTTCCTGGCTCAGACCCAAACCGAAGTCTGACCGGGTCGCCGGAGACGGTGAATGGGTCAACCTGCGCAGGATCGTTCATGGGATGAACTCGGCTACTGGATCCACAGCGTGGTGGCAAGCACCCGTCCGGAGCGCCTCAGCCGCACCAGCAGCAACGGCAGCGACACCACCACTCCAGCGGTGGCGCCGATCGCCAGAGCTGCTCCCGGCGTGCTCGAGTGAACGACGTTGTGCCAGGTGAGCTCGACCGAGACCGCGATCGCGGCGGACATCAGCGCGGCCCACTGCAGCGCCAGCGCCTCGAGCAGTCCGATCAGCAAGCAGACCAGCCCAACCAGCCCGAACGCCACGAAAACGCTTAGTGAGTCGGTGCCCTGGGTCCACCGTCCGAGGGCGATCACCACGGCCGACAGGGCCACGGTGGCCAGCACCAGGCGTGCGATCGCGCCCACGAAGATCGACATCGCCGGGTCCGAGAAGGCGGCGCGGCTGGCGCCGCCGAGCGACACGCCCCGCATCCCCCTCGGAATCGCCTCGTAGAAGTTCCATAGGTAGTAGCCGCCCCAGAAGCTTCCGATCGTCGAGGGAAGCAGGGCGATCGCGGGGTGCAGTCCGTGCACTCCCCAGCCAAGCGTCGGATCCATCACCAGCAGCAGACCGATCAGCCCGCCGATTAGAGCCGCCGGCAGCGCGCGTCGCATCCTCCCCGCCCGGCCCTTGGCGCCGCGCCCGGAGGTTCGCACCGCCGCCACGCACATCAACAGCGTTACCGCGACGAGCGATCCCAGCACGGCATAGGGGTCGAGGCCGTGACCCATCGCCACGGTGCCGACGACCAGCACTCCGGCGTAGATCAGACCCCAGCCGCGGATTGTCACGACGCTGCCACCCACCCACACGGCGGTCAGCATCGCCGCCATCACTCCCCACTTCGGCACCAGCAGCAGCGGTGCCACCGCCAACAGTCCGACCGAGCACACCCCGATGCGGTCGCGCCCGAGGAGCGCCAGCCCGTCGGGTCGGCTGAGGTAGCGGCTGCGGAGCCCCCATTGCAGCGCGACCGCGATCGGTAGGGCTACCCGGATTGCGTCGGCCAGGATGTCGGGACCCAACGCCCGCCGGATCGGACCCGCCCAGGCCGCGACCGACAGGATCAGCAGTACCAGCGTGACGCCCTCGGCGATCACGCTGTGCTGGGTGGAATCCTCGTGGGCCTCGAGTTCGCCGGTCGCGTGTTCGGGTGGCCCGTCGAGCGCGACCAGATGCTGTGCGGAGCCCATCGCGCTCTGCGCGGGCCGGCCGGTCCACGCTTCGAGCACGACCGTGGCTTCGAGCACATCGCGCGCGGGGCGCCCCAACCGAGCGTCGATCACGGCCTCGGCGTAGCGCTCGCGTGGGACATCCGCCGTTCCCGCCGGGGTCAGCGCACCGAGCCGCGGCGCGCGGCCGTTGCTCTCGGGTTGGCTCATGCCGCCGCCACGCCCGACAGATCGCGGATCACGTCGTCGTAAGCCGTCAGGCAGCGCGACAGCGTGTAGCGTCGGCACAGGCGCTCGTAGCCCATCCGCCCGAGCCGCGCGGCCAGGTTTGAGTTACGCAGTATGGTGACCACGGCGCTGGCCAGCTCGTGAATGTCTCCCGGCGAAGTGACGATCCCGCACCCACGCACGACCCCGGGCACGCCGCCGACGGACGTCGCCACGATCGGCCGGCCCTGGCCCATCGCCTCCAGCAGTGCCATCGGCATCGCCTCCGAGATGCTGGTCATCAGCACCAGGTCGCCGCTGGCGATGACGCCGTGCGGGTCGGAGGTCAGCCCCATGAACCTGAACGTGTCCCCCAGCGCCAGCTGTCGGTGCATCAGCCGGCAGGAGTCCGCGTAGGCCTCTTGGCCCGGCGTGGCCGGACCCCAGCACTCGAACTGCGCCTCAGGGATCCGCCGCGCCACCTCCTGGGCGACCAGCAGCATCGTCTGGACGTCCTTGAGTGGGTCAAGCCTGCCCATCACGATCACCTTCCCCGCACGTGGCGGAGGAGCCGGCGTCGGCGGGGGCTCGATCCCGTTGGGGATAACCCGAATCCTCGACGGGTCCACGCCGAGCCCGCACTCCCACTCCGCGTTGGCCTCCGTGACCGGGGCGATGACCTCGGCGGTCCGGTACACGGCGCGCGTCAATCCCAGCGCCAGCCGCGGGGTGATGTGACCCTGGCCGGGACGCGCGGTTGCCTCGCGGACCGACCCCAGGTAGGCCTCGCGCACGTACACCCCGTGCTCGGTCAGCAGGATCGGGGTGCCGTGTAGCGCCTTGTGGACGAGGGCCGGGATCACCGCCCAGCCGGCCGCGGTCACGTGAAGCAGGTCGCAGGGCGGGGTTGGAATCGCGGCCGTTCGCGCCACCCAGTACAGCGCCTGGTACAGCCGGGCAGCCTCGATCGCGTCGTACACCGGCGCGGGAGCGGAGTCGTCATTGCTCTCCTGTAACAGCCACTCGAGCTCGGCTACGAACTTCGCCCAGCTGTCGCTTCCGCGAAACTCGCGCCTGATCGACTGCGGGTCCAGCCGGCACCGGACCAGCGCCGCAGTGAGGCCGTCGACGTCTCCCTCCCACGGCATCAGCCCGCGCAGCAGCGCCACCGGCAGCGATGGCCGTTCATCCGAGCGGCGGCGGCGCAGTCGGCGCGGCGGGGCACTCTCAGACCACAGCTCGATTGGCCGCAACAGCCTCGCGTTCGAGGGCAGCTCGACCGTCGGGCGCTGGTGTTTGCCGCCGGCGATCAGCGGCAGCACGTCCCAATCGATCTCGGGCAACCCCCCGATCAGGATGTGGCACCACGAGCTGACCCCACCGATCGCGTACGGATAGGTGCCCTCGGTGATCAGCAGAACCCGAGGACGTTTGGCCGCCTGCGGCCCCAGGCGCGGGGCCGCCGGCCGTGCTCCGGCGGCCTTCGGTAGCGCGTTGATTGTTCCCGGCCCCACGCTGGCGATTGTGCAAGCGGCCGGGCCGTCCGCCAATAGCCCACGGGCCGGGTTTGCGTTCACGCCACTGAACGGTGGCGGGATGGCTGTCCTAGTGTCTCGACTCAGAAGTCCGTGGGCACCGAAAGGTGCCACCGGTGGGGTTGGGCAAGGACGCAGGAGCCGACGCGCAGCGGCGCTGGGCGAGGTGACGAGGACGCCGCCCAGCGCCGCCGGGGGCTGCCTCGAATGCACGCGAATTTCTGAGTCGGGACACTAGATCGCTTGAAGCTCGGCGTGCTCGAGCATCTGCAGCGCGCTCTGGCGGCTGTGAGTTCCAAGCTTCTGCATGATCGAGGACACGTGGCGACGCACGGTCACCTCTGAGATCGACAGCTCGGCGGCGATCTCGGCCGTGCGCTGGCGCCGGCGCAGGCGCTCGAGCACCTCGAACTCTCTCGCGGTCAGTTCGATCTCGGCGCCGGTCGCCGGCACGTGCAGCCGGCGCCGAGTACCGCGATCGCGAAACTCGAGGATTAGCTTGGCCGTCATCTGGCGCGGAAGCGCCGCCTCGCCGCGGGCCACTCCGCGCAGGGCGTAGCCGAGCCGACCTGGCGACATGGTCATCAGCAGGTAGCCGTCGGCGCCGGCCCTGAGCGCGGCGAACATCTCCTCGTCGCGGGCGGCTACCGTCGTCACCACGAGCTTGGTCTGAGGCACCGCTTGCTTGATCATCCGCACCGCCTCGATGCCGTTACCGGGGAGCCCGACCGCGATCACGCACACGTCAGGCTGGTGCTGATGAGCCAGGGCCAGCGCCTCGGCGGTGTTTCTCGGCTCGGCCACCACGCGAATGCCGTGTGGCTCGATCGCCCGGCGCATTCCTACTTGAGCGGCCGCGTGGTCGTCGGCCAGCAGGATCCGCAACTCGGTCGGTTGTGTCGTGGCGTCGGTCCCCACGTGGCCCCCTCGCGCCGCTGGACTTCCAGTCCGTCGGCCGCGTCGTTGATAAGGCGCACCGTAGCACGAGACCAGGAGGGTTGGCCAGAGTTCGTTCAGTTCTGAACGCAGGAGGGCCGGGGGAGGCCATAGGCGCGCTGCCACCGCGGCAACACACTGATGGCTGTATTAGGGGCGTGATGGTCATGGTGATCCAGCGTTGGGTCCGTGCTTCGTTCGCTCGAAAACGCGCATGAACGAGAGTTTTCGATGAGACGTTTCCTAGGTCTGCTGTCTGTGTCTGCGGTAGCGGGCGTTGCGACGCTCGCCCTGCTGGTCTTCCCCGGCCTGCCCGACGGCTCGGGATCCCGCGCGGTAGCAGCCGCGCCTGTCCAGCAGATCGGCATGAAGGTACTGGTGATCACCGACAGCAACACCACCCCGGGCAGCGTCGATTGTTCGAGCGTGCCTGGCATCGCTTACTGCGATTGGGTCAACACGCTGAAGCGGGAAGGCGTCCCGTTTGATTCGAAGGGGAGCACCGACGCGACGGTCCCGGCGTTGTCAAGCACACAGCCCGACGGCACTCAGGTGGCCAACTACGAAGGCGTCATCGTCACGGGCTCCGGTGCGGCGGGATTGAGCACGGCCGACTGGACGGCGCTGCAGACCTTCGAGCAGAAGTTCTCCGTTCGCCAGATCACTGCGTACGCGGTGCCCAGCGCGGACTACGGGCTCAGCGCTCCGGCTTCGACGAGCACGATCACCGCGCCAACGGCGCGGACCCTCACGGCCGACGGCTCCGCGGTATTCCCCTACCTCAAGAGCTTCGCGCTGGACACCGGGTCGTTCGAATACGACGGGACGCCACTTCCGGGGGCAAAGGTCGACACGCTGATCTCGGGTCCGAACGGCAGCACGGTGCTCGGCATCTTCACCGCGGCAGACGGCCGTCAGACGATGTTCCAGACCTTCAACCAGAACCAGTTCATGCTCCACAGCGCGCTCCTGCGCCATGGCGAGCTGGCGTGGCTGGCCCGCAGCACGTACTTCGGCGACCAGCGCAACTACCTCGAGACTCACATCGACGACAACTTCCTTGCCGACGACACCTGGAACACCGCCACGCACACGACCGACTACGACCCGGCGGACGCGCTGCGCGAGAGCGCAGCGGACGTGGACGCCGCGGCCAGCTGGTCTGCGCAGAACAACTTCCGCATTGACATGCTGTTCAACGGCGGTGGCAGCCAGCAGTTCGCGGCCGACAACGGCGGCACGGACTCGCTGCTTGCCGAGTTCCAGGCGAAGAAGAGCTCGTTCGGCTGGATCAACCACACTTGGGATCACCCGAACATCGATCAGGGCTGCGCGCCGGCTGGCTACATCGAGTCCGAGATCACGAAGAACACAAACTGGGCCAGCCAGGCCGGCAGCGGTGGCACCGGCGGACTCGGGCTGAGCACGAGCCAGACGTCGCCGCTGGGCGCCTACGATCCCGGCGCGGTGGTCACCGGCGAGCACTCCGGGCTGGCGAATTTGGTGCCTGGAACCCCCGGCACTGTCGACCCGCCCGAGTGGAACGACCCGGTGATTAACACCACTGGCGGCACGTTCGTCGCGGGTAACTACACCTACGCGATCACCGACCAGTACTCCGCGACCGGTGGAGAATCGTCCGCGTCCTCGACGGTCGTGGCGGTGCCGGCCAACGGGTCGGTGGCGCTCAGCTGGGGCGCCGTCTGCCACGCCGCTGACTACAAGATCTACCGGCAGGACCCGGTGACCTTGGCTTGGACGCTAGTGACGACGGTTCCCGCGACCGCCAACGACTTCGGCAACAACGGACCCGCCCCGCTGACCTTCACCGACACCAATGTCGGCACTGCGTCGGCGACGGCGCCGCCGACGGTCAACACCGCGACCGAGACTCCCTACCAGCAGAACACGGCGCTCACCACGGCGTTCGGAGCGGTGGGGATCACCACCTTCGGGTCCGACGCCTCCAAGCCGTACCCGAACCCGGCAACTGCGACATTCGCCAACGGGAGCCCGCCGAGCAGCAAGTTCGCAGCTGGGTCGTCGTTCGCAGACGGAACTGCGACTGCGATCCCGCGCTACCCGACCAACATTTTCTACAACGTATCGACGCAGGCCCAACTGGAGGACGAGTACGAGACGATCTACGACTCGCCTTCGTGCGTTCCGATCTCCGGGGTCACCACCTGTAATCCAGCCGGGACGAAGTTCTCGCCGGCCGCGATTATCTCCAGCGTGGACCAGAACATGTTCATGCACATGATGGGCAACGACGCGCGTCCTCACTACTTCCATCAGACCAACATGATGGGCCAGCCCACCCCCGGCGGCGCTGCAACCGGTACACCTCCGGCGACTTCGCCGACCGTCGGCGACGGGCTCTATTACCTGACGATGAACCCGCTGCTCGCGCAGTACCACCAGTACTTCGCCGACAACGCGCCGATCGTACAGCTGACTATGTCCCAGATCGGGGCCCTGCTCACCGAACAGGCCGGCTGGGCGACGGCGAATTCGAGCCAGGTCACCGGCTCGATCGAAGGCAAGGTCGTGACGGTCAACAACAGCGGCTCGGCGATTGAGATCCCGCTGACCGGGACGACCGTCGGCAGCCCGTACGCGGGCAGCCAGTCGGGGTGGGTGCTCGCGCCGGCTGGCACGAGCAAATACACCGCGCTCGCAGCGTGGCCCGCGCCGCCGACGGTGCCGCCGAAGGTGGTGCCGCCGAACGGCCCGGCTCCGACCGGCCACCCCGTGATCTCGAAGCCGCCGGTCAAGCAGACCAAGCCGCCGGTCAAGCAGACCGAGCCGCCGGTCAAGCCGCAGCCGCGAGTGGTGGTGCAGGTCGCGCCCAAGACCGTCAAGGTCAAGCACGGCGCCAAGGTCACCGTGTCGCTGAAGTGCATCGCGGCCAAGGGCCAGGTCTGCACCGGCAGCTTCAAGCTCTCGCCGATGGGGCAGAGCGTCTCGCACACGTTCCGGATCAAGGCCTCCAAGGTCTCCCGGATCGCGGTGAAGCTGCCCAAGCGGGCCCGGCTTGCGGCGGCCGAATTCGCCAAGGCCAACCACGGCACGTCCGGCAGGCGTCACCACCGCACGATCCACGCGAAGCTCGTGGTCTCGACCAAGCAGACCAAGGGCAAAGCAACGATCACGCGCGGGATGCTGAACGTCAAGCTCTGAGCTGCTGCCGGTGCGACGCAGGCGTGAGGCAATGGACGCGAAATGACGACGCCTCGTCTACGTCCACGTGCCGCGATCCCGATCTGCCTGCTGGCAGGCTGGATCGGCGCCTGCTTTGCGCCGGCGGCCGCCCTGGCGGCAGCTCCCTCCGGCGGTCAGCCCACCGTCAGCGGCACCGCGATACAGGGCGACATGCTGACGCTGACCCAGGGGACGTGGACCGACACGCCGACGTCGGTGACCGACCAGTGGCAGGACTGCGATTCGGCCGGTGCCACCTGCACCGCGATCTCGGGCGCGACGGGCACGACGTACACGCTGCAGTCCAGCGACGTCGGCCACACGATCGTCGTGTTGGAGACCGCGACCAACGCCGACGGGACCGGAACCGGCACCTCGACGCCGACCGCGGCGGTGCTGCCGCTCGCGCCAGTCAACACGGGCCCGCCGGCGATCACCGGCACTGCGCAGCAGGGCCAGACGCTGACCACGTCAAACGGGACCTGGTCGAACACGCCCACGATGTTCGGATACCAGTGGGAGCGGTGCACGACCACCTGCACGGCGATCACCGGCGCCACCGGTAGCACCTACACCCTGGTTGCCGCGGACGTCGGTGCCACGATCGAGGCCCAGGTCAGCGCCACCAATGCGGGCGGCACGGCCGGACCGGTCACTTCTCCCGCTACTGCCGCGGTGATCGCGGTCGGACCGGTGAACTCGACGCTGCCGACGATCACCGGCACCGCTCAGCAGGGCCAAACGCTCACGGCTGCCCCCGGCACATGGGTCAACACGCCGACGGTCTTCGCCTATCAGTGGCTCCGCTGCACCACGACATGCGCGGCGATCACGGGCGCCACCGCCACCACGTACGTGCTCGCCGCGGCCGACGTCGGCGCGACGATCGAGGTCCAGGTGACCGCCACCAACACCGGCGGCACCGCGATCGCCACGTCGCTGCCGACCGCGATCGTCACACCGCCGCCGCCGGTCGAGGTGACGGCGCCATCGATCGCTGGGACGCTCCGACAGGGCAGCGTGCTCACCGAGGTTCACGGCACCTGGACGAACGCCCCGACCTCGTTCGCCTACCAGTGGATGCGCTGTGACGCGGCCGGCGCCAACTGCACGGCGATCGCCGGCGCGATCGCCCAGACCTACACGCTGATAGCAGCCGACGTCGGCGCGAGACTGGTGGTCCGGGAGACGGCCGCCAACGCTGGCGGCTCCGGCACCGCGGTGTCGTCACTGACCGGCACGGTGATGAGCCCGGCGAACGTGATCCCCGTGCCCACGATCAGGTCGTCGCCCGGCCTGTCGGGGGCGGCTCAGCAGGGGCAGACGCTGCGCGAGTCCCACGGGACCTGGAACTTCAATCCCAGCTCGTACAGATATCAGTGGGTCCGCTGCCAGGCTGCGGGGTGCACGAACATCCCGGGCGCCAACGGCCAGACCTACACGCTCACGGCCGGCGACGTCGGCGAGACGATCGCGGTGCTCGAGACCGCAGTCAACGGCGGCGGTGCCGGCAACCCGGCGGCGTCGCCGCGCAGCGCGGTCGTCAGGGCCGGCAGCGCGGTGTCGCTGGTGGTGTCGCCCGCGCCGCTGGTCGCGGGCCAGCGCGCGACCTTGATCGCGACCGTATCGTCGGGCTCCGGCAACGCCCGCCCCGCGGGATCGGTTGTGTTCCTCAACGGGCTGCGCGCGATCGCCGGCTGCGGCTCGCTGCCGGTCAACGCCGCCGGACAGAGCGCCACGGTCGTCTGCCAGGCGTCGTTCCCGGCGGGGACGGCGCGGTTCACGGCCGCCTATCAGCCGGCGGCGGGGTCGGCGATCACGGCGTCGGCTAGCGGCGCCCAGGCGGTCGCCGTTGGCCAGGACTCGACCTCGGTGTCGCTGCAGGCGTCCAAGCGAGTCCAGGTGGGCAAGCGCGTGACCCTGACCGCGACCGTGATCTCGCCGCTGGGCAACGTCGGGCCGTTGGCGCCGAGCGGCTCGGTGCAGTTCATCCAGGGCCACCACCCGATCAAGGGCTGCAGCGCGCGCGCGATCCTCCAGACCGTCGCCACCTGTTCGGTCCTCTACCGCTCCCCCGGCCGGCATCGCATCTCCGCGCGCTACGCCGGCGATTCGAACTTCTCCGGGTCGGGATCGCCGTCACGGGTGATCCAGGTGGTCCGGGGAGGCTCGAGCGGACCACGCGGGTCGGTGAGCTCGATCGTCCAGTGGAAGTTCGCCTACCACCCCACCTATACGCGCGTGATGGTCCTGAGGGCGACCGGAGTTCTGCAGGGGATGAAGCTGACGCTGACCTGTACGGGACGCGGCTGCCCGTACGCCGAGCGATCGACGGCCGAGCGATCGAGCTGTACGGCCGGAGCGCGGGCCAGCTGCACGACCAATTCGTCGATCGACCTGTCGCAGCCCTTCAGCCACCGTCGGCTGCGGGTGGGCTCCAGGGTCACGATCAGGATCACCCGGCGCAACTGGGTCGGCAAGTACTACTCGTTCGCGATCGTCGCCGGCCAGCCGCCCAACATCGGGTTGTCCTGCCTGGCGCCCGGCTCGTTCCAGCCGGGAGTGGGGTGCTGAGGTGCGCCGCCGACTGTGCATCTGTGTTGTGATCGTCGCCGCGGGCCTGCTCGCGGCGAACGCCTGCCCGGCTCTGGCGGCTGGTCCGCCCGCGGGGCTCCCGGGACCACCGCCGGGAGCAAGCTCGGGCCTCCCGCTGCCGCCGGGGCCGGGTCAGGCGCCCCCACCGCAGTCCCCAGGACCGCCGACCGCGATCGGCACGGGCGCTGCGATGCCGGGGCTGCTGTCGGGCTCGGCCGCCGTCGGCCGGTCGGGCCTGAAGCTTCGCGTCGCGTGTCACGCCGGAGGCAAGGCGGCGTTCAGCGCGGCCTCGCTGGGCCCGTCCGCGTCGGCTTCGACGCGCTACAAGTGCTCGCGAGGACGGGCCACCGCGTCGTTCGCACTGACACCCGGCGTCGTGGGTTCAATCAAGCGCAGCGGCAGCGTGCTCGGCCGAGTGACGTTCACTCAAGGCCGGGCCAAGGCCGCGGCGTCGGTGATGGTCGGCCCGCGGCCGCCGGCGCCGGTGTTCTGGACCAGCGTGTTCGGGCTCCAATGCGGCGCTCCCGGGAGCTTGCAAGCCGTGTTACAGGCGCCGAACTTCACCGTCACGCCGCCAACCACGATCGACGTGCGGCCGTGGCTGGCCTGGTACACGCCGGCCACCGGCTGGCAGTGGCAGGGAACCGCCGGTCCCGGGGCGAGCCGCTGGTATCGCTTCACCGCCACTCCATCCGGCGTCGCGGAATGGCGAACGCCGGCCGGCACGATCGAGCCGTGGCTGTGGTCGCCGATCAGCGTCGCGTCCGGCCGGGGCGTGTACGTGGTCGCGGTGTTCGAGGCGGTCTACTGGTACAGCCACCCGGCGTATGTGTGGCGCTTTGCACACGCGAACCCGGGGGTCGGTCCGTTCGGTGGGATGTGCGCGTATGGCTAGAGCGGTGAGCATCGTCGCGGCCTCGGCGGTCGCGGTGCTGGCCATCTGGTGCGGCTCGGCAGCGGCGGCACGGGGCACGCCGCCGCTGCCGGGCCCACCACCGACCGCGGGCGCCGCGCTTCCGGCCGCGCCTTCACCCGGGACCGTGCCGTCCGCCGGGAGCACGGGTCCGCCTGCATCGCTGCCCAGTCGGGTATCCGGGCCTGGCCTACAGAGCGGCTTCATCCAGGTTCGCAACCGCAAGCTGACGCTGCCGCTGGCCTGCAGCTCCAGCGGCCGGGTCACGCTGACCGCGCCGGCGATTCGCTCCGGGACGTTGGCCCGGGGGCGCTTCACGTGCCAGCAGCGGCAGGCGTCGGCGCAGCTGACCCTGCGTCCGATCGACGCCCGCCGCCTGAATGGACTGAAGTCGACGATCGCCGGCGTCAGCTTCGGCGCCGGCGCCGGCGGGCGGTTCTCGATCATGCTTCAGTCGCGACCGAGCGCGCCCCCTTACTGGAGCGACGGCGGCATGGAATGCAGCCTGCTGGGCTCCGACACGCCGTATCTGGTCGCGCCGAACTTCACGGTCGGCCCGCCGACGATCATCGACGTCCGCCCCTGGGTGGCCTGGTACACGGCGGCGACCGGCTGGCGCTGGCTCGGCACCACCGGAGTCAACAGCAGCAGCTGGTACCGGTGGAGTGACACGCCCGCCGGAGTACAGCAGTGGTTCACGCCGACCGGCGCGCTGAACCCGTGGACGTGGGCGCCGATCCGGGTTCGGCCGGGCCGCGGGCTGTACGCGGTGGGCGTGTTCGAGATCGTCTACTGGTATCACCATTCGCGGTATCTCTGGCAGTACACGCGATCGCGGCTGGGCCCGACATCGACCGGCACGTATTGCACGTATCGGTGATCGCCGTCACAGGCGGCGGCTTGTGTCTGGCGTATGATCTGCCCACGGAGTCCACCTGAAGGTGAGGACGAAGCATGGAAGGGGCAGCAGCGTCTAACGAGACCGTCGCTCCGCTTGGAGCGGGGGCCTCGCAGCAGGGCAACGCCAGCGGGTCGGTCGCTCGCCGCCGCCGCCTCGCCCTGATCGCGCTGCTCGTGGTGGTCGCGTTCGGGGCCGCGTTCGCGATCGGATCGGCCACCAAGAAGCAGTCGGCCACGCAGGCTGCGGCTACCCAGCTGTCGCCGAAGACCGGCGTCAGCGGCAAGCAGACGGTGGCGGTCACGGGCGTTGCCGCCAGCTCCGCGGTGCCGGCGCTGAAGTCCCCGCCCAAGCCGAAGCACAAGCCAAAGCCCAAGCCGAACTCGACGACCGCCGCAGCGTCGGTCAGCAGTAACCCGACCACCTCGGCCTCGAGCGCGTCCTCGACTCCAAGCAGCTCCAGCAGCGGTGTCACCCCGAGCAGCTCGAGCTCCAGCTCCAGCACGCCTGCTCAGCAGTCCGCGCCCGCCCAGCAGACCCCCGTCCAGCAGTCGCCCTCGGGCGGCGGTGGTGGCGGTGGCGGCGGTGGTGGCGGCGGCGGCTCGCTTGGCGGCGGCGGCGGCTGATCTCAGCTGGTCGAGTAGCCCAGGTCAGAGAGCTGCTTGAACGCGGCGCTCACCTGGTCTGAGGCCGTCGACACGTCGGTCTTCGCGCTGTCGTAGCCCTTGCTGTCGTTGTGCGAGGCGGCGGTGGCGAGCGACCGGTATGCGCCGGCCTGATCGCGTAACGCCTTGGCCAGAGCTGTGGTGGCGGCGGCGGCGCGGGGGTTGCCGGGCAGCTTGCCGACGGCGGTGGCCGCCTGGTCGTAGTCCCCCGCGAGGCCATTGGCGGCCTTGGCCTGGTCGCCGGGCTTGCTGGCCTTCGTCAGGGCGGCCTCGCCCTGCTTGACCGACAGGTTGAGCCGATCGGACAGGTGAGTGAGCGCCGAGGCGTAATCGGCGTTGGGCCCGAGCCCGAGCGAATTGTCGGGGTTGAGCTTGAGGCTGCCGACGATTCGCTCGCAGTCGCCCGGGAAGCTTGCGCCCGCCCCTCCGAGCATGCAGGCACCGATCACGGTCCCGGTGGCGGTCGGCAGCGCGTATACGACCTCGGGCGCGGCGCTGCCCTTGGGCGACAGGTTCGTGTAGCGGTAGAACTGCGTGCCTCCGAGCGTGACCACGTCCGGGGTCGGTGGTCCACCGCTCGGCAGCTGCCCGAGCAGGCTCGCCGGTAACAGGCTCGGATCGGTCGTCTTGGCGGTGCCGATCGCCAAAGCGCCACCGGGAGGCGCGGTGGGCTTGAGCACGATCTGATCGTCGAGCTTGAGCCCGGGGGTGGCCACGGTCCCGTTGCTGTTCTGCCAGCCCGTCGGGAAAGAGACCCGCAGCGGCCCGGACTTGGCGGAGTTGACCAGCGCCGGCGCCGACGGCGCGGGCTTGTTCGAGCTCGGCGCGATCAGGAAGCCGATCGCCGCCGCGGCGATCACGCCTCCGATCGCGAGCGCGATCGCCTTGCCGCTGATCGGGACCCGCCGCGACGGTGCCTTGACCGTGGGAGCCGGTGCTGCTGGGGTCGGCGCGCTGGTCAGGCTCGGATCCGACGCCGCCGCCGCCACGGGCTCCGGCTCCGGTTCGGGTTGCGGCTCGGGCTCTGGCTCGGGACGCAGCATCGGGTCGGGGCTCGGGCTCCGGCTCCGGCTCGGGTTCCGGCTCCGGATGCAGCTCGGGCTCCGTCTCGGGCTCGGGCTCCGGCTCGGGCTCCGGTTCGGGCTCGGCCTCGGTCCGCGCGGCGGGCGCCGCGGCGCCGCCGAAAGTCACGTATGTCGAATCGTGAACCGGCTCGTCGCTGGCCGTCTGCTCTGGCTCTGCCTCGGCTTGGGTCTCGCGGGGCGGCTCCGCCACGGGCGGTGCCTCGGCCTCGACCACATCCGGTTGCCCGGGCGGCGGCGGCACGGCCTCCGGCATCGTCGTGGGCGTCGGCTCCGGCTGCGCCGTCGGTTGCGGTTCTGGGGTGACCTCCGGCGTCGCCTCGCGCCCGTAGGTGACCCAGCCCGACTCCGACGGTGCGGAGGGCTCGGACGCCGGCTCGTCACGGGTGCGCGCCTGCGGCTTCGGGGTCCGGGTTCGAGTGCTCTGAAACGGCGCCGGGGTCAGCGGCTTGGGCGTGTCGAGCATCGCGGTGTAGCTGGGCAGCCGCGCATCCCGGCGCCAGCGCGGGCCCAGCTCGGAGATCACGATCTCCTCGAGCTCCTCCCAGGCGGCGGCGGGGCTGCGAGTGCGCTCGCGCGCGTCCTTGACCAGCAGCCGGTCGATCCAGTCCGACAGGTCCCGGTTGACCCCGGGCGTCTGGTCGGACACCGGCGGGATCGGCTCGTTGACGTGGCGCATCAGGATCACCATCGGCGCCTGGCTGTCCTGGAACGGCGGTCGCCCGACCACGTGCTCCCAGGCCATGACCCCAACCGAGTACAGATCGGTCCACACGCCGACGTCCTGGCCCATCGCCTGCTCGGGCGCCATATAGGTCGGGGTCCCGACCGTCGTCCCGGTCGCGGTCAGGAACGCTCCGGTCCCGGCGCTCTGGGTGGCCTTGGCGATCCCGAAGTCCGCGATCTTCACGCGCCCGTCGGCGGTCACCATCAGGTTCTCGGGCTTGAGGTCGCGGTGGACGATCCCGTACGTCTCCGCGTAGCGCGAGTCCTGCGAGCACGCCCTCCATCACCCCCGCGAGCTGAGCCAGCGCCAGGTGCCCGACGTACGGCCGCAGCGATCCCCGCGGCACGTACTCCATCGCGATGTAAGGGACGCCGTCGTCCTCGAAGTATTCGAGCACGGTGACGATGTTCGGGTGGTTCAGCGATCCGGCCAGCCGGGACTCGCGCAGGAATCGCTCGGCCATGTCGGGCGCGCCGGCGTGGAAGCTCGACAGCTCCTTGAGCGCGACGTCGCGATCGAGCGTCTCCTGGCGGGCCAGGTACACGATCGCCATGCCTCCGCGGCCGATCTGGCGGATGAGCTCGTAGCGGCCGACCCGGCGAGTCCCGGTCTCCGGCCCTCCGGACACGTCACTCATGTGGTTCCGGGATTCATGCACACGCCCTCGGTCACGCCTGCGTGACCTTGATGTTGCCGCCGAGCTCGTCGAACGTGCTGTGCAGCAACCCGCCGCCACCGTAATGGCTGTCGCCGGTCCAGTCGCTGTTGATGATCGCCGCAAGCTGATCCTGGGGCGGCTTGCCGGCGGCGTCGATGATCGACCGAATGCTCGAGCTCGCCCCGCCCCACTTCCCCTTCAGGAAGTTCGCGGTCTGCTCGGCCGCGCTGATTGGGTTGCTGAATGCCTGATCGAACGCGATCTTGCCGGGACCGCTGTCGAAGTAGCCGATGTTCAGCCAGTTGAAGTTGCTGGCCGCCTCGCGGGTCTGGGCGGCGCCGCCGGACTCCTCCGCCAGCGCCCATGAGGCGATCACCTTGGGGTCGAGCCCGGTCAGCTCTGACAGCTTTGCCGCGAACTTCTCCTGCCCCGGACTCAGCAGCGACGAGGACACGGTGATCGACCTCCCTGCGGGCATCAGCCCTGCCCCGCCGACTCCGGCTTGCTGCTGCAACGCCCCGCCCGCCGACGCATCCGCAGTGTGGGCAACCACCGGTACCCCACCCGCACCGGCGGCGCCGCCGGCGCCGGGTGCCTGGTCGGCCAACGGCGCGGCAGCGCCGGGCTGCCCGTACAGGGGCGATCCCGGCGACGGCTGCACCGCGGGCATGAACTGGACGGTGTTGCGGTGGGACCGATGATGACCGCCGACCGCGTTGAACTGGGCGGTACCGGGCTTGGGAGGCTCGGGCGTGGCCGCATGGGCAGCCGCGCCGGCGGCCGCCCCGCTGCCTGCCGCCTCCGATGCCGCTGCGGCCGCCTGGGCGCCGGCGGGCGCCGCCGCGCCGGGGGCGCTCGACGCAGCCGACGCGGCCGCCGCAGCCGCCGCGGCGGGTGCGGATGACGGTGGCTTCACGCCTGCGTAGTCCCACACACCAGGGATCGAGCCCGGCTTACCCGCCGCGTAGTCCGGCCGGACCACGCCGGTCACCGAGCTCGGCGAGTACGTCGTCTCGCTCACGTTCGACTGAGACGTGTTGCCGGCGATCGTGTGCACGCCGGCGCTGTCGATCTTGGTCACGATCGCGACGTGCTCGGTGCCGCCGAACGTGACCAGGTCGCCGGGCCGCGCCTCGCCGATCGGCAGAACCCCCTTCACGAACGGCGGGTCGCCGTTACGGGCGAGGTCCAGGATCGAGGCCACCGACGCGACCGAGTGCGGAACCTTGAGGCCGGCCGCCTCCAGCGCATGGCCGGCGAAGATGCCGCACCAGGGGGCGGCGTGGAAGCCGAAGTCGGCCTCGAACTTGTCGAGCTGCGGACCGATGTTGCTCCCGGCGCTCTCGGGCAGCTTGCCGATCATCGCGCGGGCATAGGCGAGTGTCGCCTGGGCGCCCGAACCCCGCGTCGAGGCAGCGATCGGAGCCGGGTGGACCGCCGACAGCGGCGCCCCGGCCGGAACCCCGTGCTGGGCTCCGAGCTGCGGCGAGGCCGACAGCGCTGCGTCGGCGGCCGGGGCCACGGGCTGAGGCGGAGGCGCCGACAGTGCGGCGTCGGCCGCCTGGGCCACGCCCGCCGCGGCCGGAGTGGCCGGCGCTGGACCCACCGCCGCCCCGCCCGGACCGGCACCGGGCGCGGCTCCGGCAGCGCCGGCGGCTGCAGCGCCGGCGGCAGCCCCGCCAGCCGCCGGAGGCTGATAGTCGGCCTGGGAGACGAACGCGATGTGCAGCTGGTTCGGATGCTGCGGATCGGTGAAGAACCCGCTCGACTGGATCGGCCACGGCGTGCCGATCTCGCTCGGACGCAGGCTCGGGTCCAGCGCGGCGATCTCGGTGATCAGGTCCCGCGCGCCGACGTTGGCGGGACCGACCGGCTGGCCGTCGACCGCAACGATGTCGATCGCCTGAGCGTGCACCGGATCGGCGACCGACTGCATGTCGCCCAGCACGATCGTGTGGTGGCTGACCGCGTTCTCGAGCACCGACACGAGCCGCGGATCGACGCTCCCGGTGGTGAACAGGGCCTTGGCGGCCGGTGGCATCGCCAGGCGCGGGTTGGACAGCAGCTGGCCGATCTCGGCCGGGCTCACGCCGCCGCCCGGTGCCGCGGCACCGGCTCCCGCCAGCACGGCGCCTGCACCACCGCCCGCGGCGGCTCCCGCACCCGGAGCCCCGGTGGCGGCGCCGACCGCCCCCGCTGCCCCTCCGGTGCCTTGCGGCTGGACCGCCGTGCCCCCGCCGCCGGCCGAACCGGCGGCTTCCACGACGCCCGCGCCGGAGCCGGCCGGAGCAGTCGCTGCGCCGGCTGGGGCCGCGCCGGCGGCCTGAGCGGCACCTCCGCCTCCTGGCGTTGCGGATGCCGCCACACCTCCGGAGCCCGCCGGAGCCGTCGCCGAGTAAGCGGCCCCTCCGGCTCCACCCGCTCCACCCGCTCCGCCGGCGCCGCCCGCGCCGCCACCGCCACCGCCCGCCTGAGCCGCCGCGCCAACCGCGCTTCCGCCACCGCCGGCGCCTGCCGGAGTCGCCGCGCCGGCCGCACCCCCGCCGCCGCCTGCCGGAGCGCCAGCGCCCGCTCCACCACCAGTGGCGCCGCCCGCCGGGGCCCCGGCGGCCGCGCCGCTACCACCCCCGGCGCCGGATCCGGCCGACGCCGCGGGACTCGATGATGCCGCCGGCGCTCCCGATGCCGGCGACGCGCCGGGGGTTGAAGCCCCCGACGAAGCCGAATGCGTCGCGTGCGCGAGCGCGGACTTCAGCGCCTTGCCCGACGCGCCACCCGACGGCACGTGGACGCCCGCGGCCTTGGCCAGTCCCGCGGCGCCGCCGTGTGGAGTCTTCACCCCACCGGCCTTCAACGCTTTCAAGGCAGCGGCCTTCGCCGGACCGTGCAAACCGCCATGCCCGAGCATCCCCTTCAGCTCGACGACGCCCATGCCCTCGGCCGCCACTGCCATCACCACGCCGGCGAGGCTCGACTTGGACTCCCGCATCTCGAGCGTGTACATCCCCCGGCCGTGGGACCCGAACTCCTCGGCCAGGTCGTCGAGCCCGTTGGTGCGGCAGACCTGGACCGGATCGGCGCGGAACTGGGCGCGGAATCCCGGGTCGACCACAAGCCGCTCGATCAGCTTGCTGACCTGCTCAGTCTGCTCCTCAGCGGACGACACGGTTCACCTCCCTGGTCCCGTACCGGGCTCGTCGCACCAGCGGCAACCCGAGCTGCAGTAACACGGGGATCAACAGCAGCACGCAGAACCCGATGAACACCGCGACCACCACGCTGTGAGGGATCTGCGCGGGTACGTGGTGGTAGTAGTGCAACCCGAACAGGATCGCGATCCCGGCACCGATCGCCGACCAGATCAAACCGGCCAGTGCGTACCGGGCCAGCACCGGCGAGGTCTCCTCCTTGCGCGCCGAGCCCGACAGCCGCTGCGCGAACTGCGCGCGCGCCCGCTGGCGCAACCCCGGCTCGCGTAGGAAGTCGACGAGGATGTGGTAGCCGTCGCGGTCGAGGAACGGGTTCAGGTTGAAGAACGCGCCGACGTACGCTCCGAACGCCAGCTGGAAGAACACGTCCGAGATCGACCCGCGCGGCGACACCCAGCAGGCGAATGAGAACAGCGCGCCCAGCGTCAGGTCGCACGCCGGGCCGGCGGCACTGATCACGATCCGGTGCGCGCGGGACTCGAAGTACGCCTCGCTGGTGTCGACGAATGCGTACGGGAAGATCAGTACCAGCCGCAACCCTCCGCGGGGCGAGCGCCTCCCGTAGTGAGCGAGGGCGAGGCCGTGAGCGATCTCATGGATTGCCACCAGCGCGAACCGGCCGACCACGAACACCGCACCGCCGATCAGCACGCGGTTGGCGACGACAAACGGGGTGCCGAACCGGGCGCCGACGATGTAAGCGAAGCCACCGAACCCGGCCAGCGCGAACAGACTCATGAACGTCACGGCCAGCGGCGAGAAGAACGCGCGGCCCCAGTGGTGATAGGCCCGCGGGAAGTAGTCGCCGACCCACTCGACGGTCTTCTCGCGCGGCCTGAAGATCCGGGCAAAGCCGCTCTCTGGCTGGGGCACCACCGGTGCAGCTCCGACGCCGTCGAGCAGGCCGCGGTCGGCCAGCTCGGCCAGCAGGTGCGCGAGCCGCCCCGGTCCGGCTGCCCCCAGCAGCTGCTCGGACTCGCCGAGCAGCTCGGTCACGGTCCGCTTGCCGTCGAGCAGCTCGAACAGAGCCGCCTCCTCGGCCTCCATCCGCAGAAACGTCCCACCCTGTAGATCACGCAGGACGAACCGTTCCTCGCCCTCGTCGGCACCGAGCCGCTTGAGCGCGTAGCCGGAGCGGACGCGGGGTCGCAGGCTCCCGTCCCCGCTCGGCGTCGCCGCGGGCCGAAGCCCCATCAAGGTGGCGTCGATCGGCACCACGACGGTCTCGCCCGGACCGGACAGGTCCTCGCCGGCGGCCGCCGGCGTCTGGGGGACCGCTTGGCGGGGCGCGTCTGACTCGACCGCGATGTAGACATCGCCGACGCGGATCTGAGCGCCGGGAAGCAGTCGCGTCGGCCCCGAGATTCTGTCCCCGGACACGATCGTCCCGAATCGCGATCCCGCGTCCTCGATCAGCGGACCGTCCGGGCCGACCCACACCCGCGCGTGCGCACGCGAAACGGTCTGGTCCTGGATCCGCACGTTGGCGTCGTCGCCGCGACCGATCATGAGCGGCGTCCTGACCGGGATCCGGGTGCCATCGGACAGCACCAGCGTCAGACGCTGGGCTTCGCTGGGAGCGGTGGGTGCAGGAGTCTCAGCCACCTAGGGAAAGCGGCTGCCAGGCCGGGTTCTCGGCGTTGGTGGCGACGGTGTGCGGGTTGTCGAGCGCCTTGAGGCTGACCACGGAGACGTCACCCAGCGCATTGGGTGCGCACGGCCCCTGCGGGTTCATCACGGCCAGCGCTTGACCGTCGGAGCGCCAGTTGATCTGGCAGGCGCCGATCGAGGTGACCTTCGCCGGGGGCGACAGCGTGAAGTCGGTGCGGGGCGCCAGCACGACGTGGAAGGCGAACGTGCCGATGTTCGACACGACCGCGATCTGCTTGCCGTTGGGCGAGAACGCCCCCGCGATGACTCCGTGGCCGGGGCTGGTGATGTCGGTGACGACGTTGCCGTGTCCCCAGTCGGACGCGTGGGTTGAGAACGGCACGTTGCTGACGAACTCGATCAGCCCGAACACGCTGCCCTTCTTGCCGTTCTGGGCGCCGAACACAAGCACCGCGCGGCCGTCGGTCGACCACGAGACCTGACGGCCCAGGCTCCAGCCGGGATGGCTGGTGCAGTCGGGATTGAGCGTGTTGGGCCCGAGCGTGGCAAAGCACAGCTGCTTGCCGCCGGTACCGCTGATGAACGCGAGAATGCTGGCCTTGCTCGTGGGCGCGAACGACGGCACCCGATCGACGCTGTCCACGCCGGTCAGCGCGACCGGCTGCGCGCCCTTCTGGTTGGGGTTGATGCGCATCAGCTGGCCGGCCGAGGCGGGTCCCTGGACGTACACCAGCTGGCCGCCGTCGGCGCTCCAGGTAGCTTCGCCCTGGGGCTGGGCCGCGGCGGGCAGCGTCGCGGTGGGCTTGCCGGTCGCGCCGCTGATCACCGAGATCTTCTGGCCGTTGTCATAGGCCAGCTGCGGGAATCCGGCCGACACCACCAGCGTCACGTTGGAGCCGGGCGCCAACGACGTGCCGGTCGGGGGGTTGGTGCCGACGAGCGTGCCGGCCGGGGCATTGGAGAACTGCTTGACGGTGTGCGGGACGAACCCGGCCTGGGACAGCTTCGCGGCCGCGGCGACCGTGCCGCCGGCGACCGCTGGGATCGCGACCGCCTTGGCGGCCGCCGCCGCCTTGCCAGCGCCGCCGCCGCCCGACCGCCGAACCGGCACCGCCCGAACCGGCACCGCCCGTCGTCGACGCTCCGGCACCGGCGCCCTTCTTGGCGGCCGCCGCAGCAGCCGGCGGCTTGAGGAACACCGCCACCGGGGTGCCCTTCGCGACCGTACCGCTAGCCGGTATCTGGGTGAGGATCTTCCCGGTCGGGTTGGGAGGTTGCGGCGACACCGTCCCCAGGATCAGGCCCCGCGTGCGCAACGTGGTGTCCGCGGTCACCGGGGTCAGCCCGACGACGTTGGGTACCTTGACCTTGCTTGAGCCTACGGCCACCTTGACCTGCACCAGCGTCCCCTTCTTGACCTTCGTCCCCGCCGCCGGCGTCTGATCGACGATCGACCCCGGCGGGGCGGTCGAGCTTGTGACCTGCGCCGGAGACGGCGCCAGCTTGAGCCCCAACGGCACCAGCATCTTCTGAGCCTGAACACACTGTTGGCCTTCTTCAGGTTCGGCATCACCGTCTGCTTGGGCTGCAGCAACAGGAACAACACCACGGCCGCGATCACCAACGGCGCCACGATCGCCAGCCACCACGGCAACCACGGCTTCTGGCGATACGTCGCCGGCAACGGCGGCGTCGGCGTGTCGACCCCCGCCGGGGTCGCGGTCACCCGGATCGGGCGATCCTTCGGCCTGCCCAACCAGATCTGCTTGGGCGGAAACACCGTAAACGGCGCCTCCACCCCCCGCCCCGGCTCGACCGTCACCGACGGCTCAGCGAACCGAAACTCGCACTCGCCATCGGAATCCTCGGCCGACAGAACCACCTGCGCCGGCGCGTTGGCGCGATTACGGACCGTCAGCTTGTAGCGAGCCTTCAACCGGCCCGACGCGCGATCCGGAGCCAACTTCGCCGCCACGTCCTGATAGGGCTCCACCTCGACCGTCGCCGCCGCCCCCGCCACCTGCGCCTCATACGCGCGCGAGGACGCGACCACCTCCGTCTGCCACGGCCGCGCCTGGGCCTCCGGCGTCCGCGGCGGATGCAGATGAATCTGGATCTCCTGCTCGTAATTGCCGCTGGTCCCATACGGCACCAGATACGCCGTCGCCGGCGTCACCGTCCACCAACCCTCCGGCAACCCGCTCACCGAGATGTCGTAGTTATCGACGATCCCGCTCTCGTTACGGATCAACCCCAGCACCACCACCCGCTCACCCGGCCGGACCGACACCTCCAACGGTCCCGAAGCCGCCGACTCGTCCTCCGGTAGCCGCAACAGCAACGTCGCCGCCCCCGGCGGAGCCTCCGTCGCCGCCACATGACCGCCATCGCCCGACGCACCCGGCCGCCCCACCGGATCAGCCGGACGCGCCACCGCCCGCGCCGGCGCCACCGTCACATTCGGATCGCCAACCGGCGGCTGCGGCTCAGTCGGCGGATCCGCCGCACCCGGACCCCGCGCCGCCCCAGGCGGCTTGACCGCCTCGACATGCTGCGTCGGCTCCCAGCGCAGATACTCGCCGCACTCACAGAAATCCTTGCTATCCGCGTTCTCACGGCCACAGCTTGGGCAGATCCTCATGAAACCCCCGGGCGCAAAGTTACCCACCACACGGTACCTGTCAAGGAACGCGGAATCGCGTGGGATCCGTCACGTTGACCCGCCCCGCGGCCCGGGCTAGCATCGCCGCGGTGGGGGATCGCGATCTGGAGACGCTCCTCGCACAGGGGACGGATGTGCGGCGACAGTCCATGCGCGGGTCCAGACGACCCGCGGACCGGTCCGCCGGCGCCAGCGTTCTGCGCCTGCAGGCGCTTGCCGGCAACGCCGCCGTGAGCACGCTGATGCGCGACGGCTCGCGCGTCCTGGCCCGGTCTCCGAGTACCCCTCCGACGGCGAAGTCGATCGGCGAGGCGTTGTCCAACGTCAAGGTGACGACCACGAAGAAGTCCGAGACGATGCTCGAACCCTGGGAGATCTTCCGGCTCGTCACCGCCAACACTCCTCGGAAGAAGTCGCTCTACAAGCAGCTGCACGCGGCCTGGGCCGCGTTGCGCGCCGCGGAGAAACGGCGCGACGCGCCGGATGCCCGAAAGTCCAAGCACCATCCCCGCGACCACAAAGCCGAGGCGGCCGCCGTCGACAAGGCCCGCAAGCACGTCGACGACGTGATCGAGCAGATCAAGAAGTTCATCCTCGAGGACAACGACCTCCTGCGACGGCTGCGCGCCGACGAGCGGACGCTGCGGTCCAGCCTCAAGCGGGCCAAGAAGGGACTCGACTCGCTCCGTGGCCGCAAGCATCCCGACGCGGCCAAGCTCAAGCAGTCCCAGGAGGCGGTCAAGACGCTCGAGGAGCAGGTGGCGGCGCTGCCCAAACGCCGCGAGCAGGTCGTCGCCGAAGTCAAGGACCGGCTCGAGCGGACATCGTTTGCGCCCGAGAGCGTCGAGCGGACGATGTACTCGATCGAGATCGAGGGCGAGACCGTGTCGCTGTCGGATCGGGTCGACTCGTGGGCGACCAAGTTCGAGAACGGCCTCGTCGAGGCCGATCGCGCGGTCAAGACGAAGCTCGACGACGTGCTCGCCGGCACCTCGCTGAGCGAGTCCAACAAGAAGATCATCCGGGCGATCTCTGACAACGAGTCCGGCGGCGCGCCGTGGTCGTCTGTCAACACCTACGACCGCGCGGTGCTGACGTGGGGACTGGTGCAGTGGACCGGGGGCTCGCACTCCGACCTCACCGCGGCGCTGACGACGATCAAGACCGTCGCCCCGGAGGCGTTCGCCGACCGCTTCCAGAAGTACGGGATCGACATCGTCAACGACCAGCTCGTGATCACCAGCGCCGACGGCTCCACGGTCGCCGGCGATGACGCGGCGCTCAAGATCCAGGGCAGCCCGACGCTGAGCGCGGTGATGTCGCGGGCCGGTCTGGACTCGAAGATCCAGCAGGCCGAGGTCCAGGCCTCGGTCGAGCAGCAGGTCGCCGGACCGCTGCGCGCGACGTTTGAGGTGAAGGGTCCACCCGGCGACGGTAAGAAGCGGCTCAGCTTCAGCCAGGTGCTCACCTCCGAGCTGGCGGCCGGGCTGTTCGCAGATCAGATCGTCAACTCCGGCGGGCCGAAGACGCGAGCGGCCGTCGCCGCCGCCGTGCAGAAGTTCATCAACGCCAAGAAGCTGAGTCCAGCCGACGTCGACAAGTGGGCGCCCGACATCCAGCAGCAGCTGATCGAGCTGCTGAGCCCGTTCGGCAACCGCGTGACGTCGTTTCGCAAGCGCAAGTGCAGCGACCAGCCCGGGACCTACAAGTTCTAGGGCTCGTCGACGGCGTGCATATCGCGTCAAAGCCGACGCGAAACTCGAGGCTTGCCGTGGGGTGCACGCATACCGTGCACGAGCACGGCAAGCCCTGCCGATCGCGGCGGATTTGCCGTGTTTTGCATGCGGCCTGCCAAGGGTGGTCGACCACGCCGCGGTCACGGAAGTGGGATCCCCTTGGGCACGGTCGGCTCCGGCGGAACCGGGAACCGCTGACTGACCAGCAGCGCGCGCCCGGCCTTCAGCAGCCGATTCTGAGGCTGCCGGTGCAGCAGGAACGAGACCGTGGCTCGTCCCCGCCCGACCTGGGTCAGGGTGCCGTCGCAACGGTCCTCGACCGTCCAGGTGGCGTTGTGCACGATCGTGGTGCTGGCAGCCCCGATCACCCGGAAGAAGCCGTTGGCCCGGCCGCTGAGCGCGCGCACGATGCCCTTGCCCGGGGCACCCTTGGAGTGGCAATCGGCCGCCGCAACCGCCTCGGTCGGCGTCACCAACCGTAGGTTGGTTGGCGGCGTGCCGGTCGCGCGCCGGCCGTGGTTCTTCCGTCGCTGCTGCTGAGCGGTCAGCTGCTCGATCGTGAAGAACGCGTCGCTGAACGTTCCCTGTTGCAGCCGGTGCTTGCGGTCCAGCGCGCCGCGGTAGTCCGCGGCCGTGGCCAGGCGCAGCGTCCCGTTGCGGGCGTCGACGGTGGCCCCCACGGGGATCGTGTTGGTGCCCTTCAGCGCCACGTATGAGGACGACGTCGGGCCCGAGGCCCGAGCGGCGCGCGCGGTGTGCGCCGGAACGCTGATCAGCACGGTGCCCTGGAGCACCGTCAGGTTCGCCGTGACGCCCGCCACCGGGGCGAGCGTCGTGCCGCCACTGCTGTTCGAGTGCGTCCGATCGCCGGCGTAGCTGGCGGTGACCTGCGGCGTGTTCGACGCGGTCTTGGCGGGCTTGAACGAAACCGAGCACGTCGACGACGTGCGTGCCCCCGAAAGCGTGCAACGTCCAGCCCCGAGCTTGCCTCCGCGGGCGCTGAACGTGACGACGCCGGTCGGCGGGGCGGTCGTGCCCGGAAGGTCGGTGACCAGCGCCGTGCAGTTCGTCGCGTGGCCGGGCTTCACGGTCGTGGGCGAGCAGCCCACGAACGTGCGGGTCCCGTGGACCAGCGGCGGCGGTGGCGGCGGCGGTGGTGGCGGTGCCGTGACGGCAAGGCTGGTCGAGGCCGTGTCGATCGCGTGGCTAGCGTCGCCGTTGTAGGCAGCGGCTATGGATTGTTTGCCCGCAGCGGCCGGCGTATACGACACCGTGCACGAGCCGCCGGCCAGGGTGCAGCGGCTTGCGCTGAAGCTCCCCTGACCGGAGCTCGCAAAGCTGAACGTTCCGGTAGGCGTCGTGCCGCCGGTCGAGGTGTCGGTGACGGTCGCGGTGCACGTCGTCGAGGCGGGCAGGACGACGCTGCCTGGGGCGCAGCTGACGGTCGTTGAGACCGGACGCACGACGGTGACGAAGGTGTTTTGCTGAGTTTCGTCGGAAAAGATCGCAGATAGCTGTTGTGGCGTCGTTGCGTCCGAGGCCGTGTAGGTCGCCGAGCAGGGCGTCCCCGTACAACCTTGCCCAAATGTGCCGTGGCTCGAGGACAGCTGAACGCCGATTCCGCTGCTTGAGGTCGCGGTACACGACAGCTGCTGCTTGAACACGATCGTGCTCTGGCCGCAAGCGAAAATGTCCGTCCCGAAGTCCGTTGTCACTACCGTCGCCGCACCGGGTGAGAATCCGTTCGCGGCGTACGAGACCACGATCGGAGCCTGTGAAGCCGTCGGCGCGAACGTGACAGAGCAGCTTGTCATCGAGCCGGCGAGTGCGCACGACGTTGGAGTGAACGTGCCGCCGCTATTAGAAGCAAAGGAAAACGTCTCCCCCGCAGAACCGATCGCCGTGCAGCTCAGGCTGGTTCGAATCTGAATGCTGCTGGGGGAACAACTGAGCGGGGCCCGATTAGCAGCCTGCGCGCTCGCCGACCCGCCGAGCCAGACCACGCCCACGAGCAGCGCCGCGATCACCGCCGGCCGCATCACGTGCAGCTCCGCCGCGGCTTGGAGGACCCCGGCTCAAGACAACGCGTGCTCGAGAACACGAGCTTGCCCGCCTTCTCGGTGTAGGTCAGGTAACCGCCGATCGCTCCGTACTTGTATTGCTGGGGCTTGGGACCCTTGCCGTGCGACGGTCCCTTGGTGACCGCGATGTTCAGCTGCGCGCCGGGGGGCATCGTGACCCCGGCGAACCGCTTTAGCGTGACCGAGGTCGCGCGCCCGCTGGCCAGCACCGTTGAGCTGGTCCCGCACCTCGAGCAGCTTGCCCGTACGCGCGCGCCGCCGGGGACCTCGTCGACGAGCAGGCTCGTGAGGCGCAGGCCGGAACCGGCGGGGACGTAGTTGAAGTGGGCGGTCGGATGCAGAGCGGGCGGACAGCCACCGAGCGTTCCAGCCAGGAACGGGCACTTGTCGATCCCGTCTGAGACCTGATCGCCGTCATGGTCGGGGAACAGGTTGATCGTCAGGTTCAGCGACCCGGCGGCGAACGCCGCCCCGCTGCGCAGCCCACCGACCTGCACCGTGTAGGGCTTGCCCTTGCTCAGCTCATCGGGCAACGTGAACGTGTTCGTGACCGAGTTGGCCGCACGGCAGAACACGCTCTTACGGTCCAGCTGCGCGGTCCGCGCGTTGTACTGATAGACCGCCACCACGCTCGGGTAGCCGGATGCGACCAGCTGCACGCCCATCGGCACGTTCGGATGCAGGTCGAACCACACCGTGCTGCCGTAGCGAACTCCCGCGCAGGTCGTCGGTTCGGCACCGCCCCCGCCGAACGGATGCCCGGCCTTGTCGGGATTGAACAGGTCGACCTGGGTGGTCGCGCCGGTGGTGTCCTCGGTCACGGTCCGGGTCACCTCCCGGACCGGTCTGAACCTCGGAATCAGCGAGGCGTCGGGGACGATCCAGGACGACAGGTAGTTGTCGTTGGTGGGCGCAGCGGCGGCCGCGTCAGACAGCGCCGGCACCGACAGGCAGCCGAGCACCAGCGCGGTGATCGCGATCCGTCCCAAGTGTGCAGTCACGCGCTGCATCAGCTTTCTCCCTCTCGCTTGCGTGGACCCTTGACCCTCAACCGGTAAGACACATGAGCGGGCTTGATCGATTCGATCACTCGCGCCACGGTCGCGGCTTCGTTCTGTGAGATCGGGCTGTCGCAATACACCACGAACGCCGGCGCCGAGGGCTTGGGGAGCTGGCCGTCGGTTGACCAGACCACGCTCCCACCGTCTTCGATCCGCAGCGGCAGATCGGGGAAGTTCAGCTTCAGGGCGAGCTCGACGCCGGCGTGCGTGCCCCGCAGACGGCCGAGCTCGGCGGCGCGCCGCACCAGCTCTCGCAGCTGCCCGGCCGGCTGCGCCTCGTTGTGGGCCAGCCCGAGCCATCCGGTGGCCAGATCCAGGATGTCCAGCGGCGCCAGCTCGGGATCGAAGTGCGCGGGCAGGCCGTCAAGCACGCCGACGACCGGGTCGAGCACCGACTCCAGCGCTGCCACGAACCGCATCCCGAAGTCGTCCTCTTGGTAGATCGCGGGCAGCCCGTCGCGGAGATACCGGCGGTTGGTGACCGGCTTGGGGTCGGGGCTGTCCCCCCGTTCGGCCCGAGCGCGCACGACCGCAAAGCCGTCGCCGGAGTAGGTGACGAACCCGGTGATCTCTCGGGTGCCGTCGACGACCTGTCCGTCGCCGCCGGGCTGGGCGCCCTCGTCACTCATGACGTCTTGGGATGGTCGGCCTTGACGACGTGCGTCCCGGAGGCCAGCACCTCGTCGGCCTCGAGCGCAATGTGCGTGCCGGCCGGCTGAGCCGACTGCTCGCCCGTCTTCAGATCGGTCTCGTAGACCCGCAGGATCTTGACGAACTCGACGCCGTCGACCGAGTGCGCGATCTGGTACAGCTCGCCCTGGTTGAGCATCCGCCCGAACGGCCACCCCTCGCCGGGGCCGGTGGGCTCGCCGCCGACGAGCGGGTTCAGGTACGTGTACAGGGCCTGCAGGACCTCCTCCTCCACGCGCTGGAGCCCAGCGGTCGGCTCGGCCTGGAGATTGACGACCACCGACACGCCGCGCAACCTCACCGGCAGCAGGTGGACCGTGGTCCCGATCACCCGGCGCGCGTCGAGATAGGTGCCGATCTCGGTGAGCAGGCTCTCGTCGGGCGTCAGCTCCTCGTAGGTCAGGTGGCGGTCGGCCGGGGCGACCTGGGGCAGCACGTGCACGCGGATCGGATCGGTGGCCGCCAGTGGCGAGACGCAGATCGTGCGCCCCACGCGGGAGGACGCCTCGCCGACGAGGAACTCGAAGTCCTCGGTGGTGACGGCGCGATAGCGGGTGCGGATCTCCATTGCGGCACGTTGGCGCGCCGACTCGAGCGACTCGGGATCGACGCCGCCGTAGGCCGGTCGTGGGTTCGTGACGGACGCCACGCCCGGGATCGCGCTGCGCAGCTGCGTCAGGGTGTCGGCCGCGACGTTGCCATGGCGCCCACCGCCGTGGCGGTAACGGTTCATCCGCAGGTCCGCTCCCTGCGATGGGATCGACCCGTACTGCGTCCACCCGCCGTCGGGCTGGCGCACCGCCGGTCCCAGCTCGACCTCGCCGGCGTTGGTGTCGAGCTTGAAGTGCCGGTTCTCGGGCCCGGACTCGGCGAACGACTCGACGGCGGTCCATGGTGCCCACCGGTCGCCGCCGGGTTCACGGACTTCGAGTGTCTCGCCGTCGGACAGCGGGACCACCGGCGAGAACCGCAGCGGGTAGCGCTGGCCTGGGGTGCCGTCGCTGGTGCCGATGAATTCGTCGCTCTCTTGCGCGCAATGCGCGGCCGGCACCATCGCGCCGATTGGAACCGCCGTGATCGAGAAGATCTCCGGGGGGTGGGTATATGACGCGCCGCCGGCCCCGCTGCGGGTCAGCGTGTCGAGCCGGCAGCGCAGCCAACGCAGCGAGCGCCCGCCCAGTGAGACGGCGCCGGCGTCCGCGGGACATTGGACCTCGACGATGCCGGAGCCGTAGTTGAACCCTCCGGTGCGATCCGACAGCACTTCGGCGTCGGCCCAGCGGTCGCCGCCCTGGCTCATCTCCCAGCGCAGCGGCGGGTCCTCGGGATCGACACCGGCGCCCCGGGCGGTTGACCCGTCGATCTCGACCTGGAGCAGCAGGTTGGAGATGTCCTCGTCGAAGCCGAGGTAAAGAGCGTCGTTGACCTCGGGCGGGCTGCCGAACGGGAGCCGGTCGGGGCCCTGGGGCTTGGCGGTGCCGCCCGCGACCGCAACCGTCTTGTAGCGCCCGCCGCGCTGGACCAGGTACGCGGTCGGCCGCGCCGGGGGGATCGCGAACCGCTCGCTCACCTGGAACACGGTCGACTCGTCGCTGGCGGTGCGCAGCGTCCCGATCTCCGTCGTGGCCTCCGGGATCTCGAGCATCTGCTCGGGCGGCGCCGCCAGCCGGAAGCGCACGTGGGTCCGCGCGGCTGTCGGACCATGGAGCTGGACTCCGAGCAGCTCGAGCAGCACCACGTGGAGCTTGTCCGGGATCCGGTTGAGCCGGTAGACGAGCATGTCGGTCATCCATGCGAACAGCTCGATCAGCGTGATCCCCGGGTCCGAGACGTTGTGCTCGGTCCACTCGGGACAGCTGTGGGCGATCCGCAGCCGCGCCTCGTTTACGAGATCTTGAAAGCGCCGGTCGTCGAGCTGTACCTGGGGGAGGCTCATTCGGGCTCCGCGGGGATCACGTAGAACGGGTACACGAGGTTGTTGCGCCGGTTGGTGGCCCGGATCCGATATTCGATGAGGATCTCGAGCGCGCCCTCGTGCGCGTGGGTCAGGTCGAAGTCGATGCCCACCACCTCGATCCGAGGCTCCCACCGGTCGAGCGCGCTGCGGATCGCGACGTCGATTGCGCCGATCGTGGCCGCATCGATTGTGTCGAACACGAGGTCGTGGACAGCGCAACCGAACTCGGGACGCATCGGGCGCTCGCCCTGAGCAGTGCCCAGGATCAGCCCGATCGCCTGCTCGATGTCCTCGTCGGCGCGGGCCAGCGCGATCCCGCCGCGATGGTCCACTCCGAGCGGGAACGCAAGCCCCGAGCCGAGCATGTCAGACACGTGCCACCGCCTATCCCAGCGTGATCATCGGGCCGCTGATCTGGACGCCGGCGCTGGACAGCTGGATCTGAGTGCCGCCGCACTTGAGCGTGAGCGTGGCGGTGCCCTCGAGATCGAGCTGCGCCTGTCCCTTGATGCTGACGTTCTGGCCTTCGATCTCGAACGGCTGCGTCGACTTCAGCGACGCCTTGCCAGTGATCTCGCCGGTCCAGTCGCGCTTGTACTTCTCCTCGACGTTGTCGTCGATCTCCACGATCATCTTCTTGGCGCTCTTGATCGTGTAGTCGTCGGTCGAGTCCATGTAGATCTGGTGATCGGACAGCAGCGCGAACGAGCCGTCCTTGCCGTGCAGCAGATCGTCGCCGGGGGTGTCCTGACCGTTGAACAGCGAGCCGAGCACGTAGGGCCGTGTGGTATCGCCGTGCTCGAAGCCGATCAGCACCTCCTCGCCGACGACCGGGAGCATCAGCGCCCCGCGCGCGTTCCCGGCGCTCAGCGTCGCGATCCGGGCCCACGTTCCCTCGGCGTCGGCGGCCAGCGCGGGATAGCGAACCCGCACGCGCCCGAGGCTGTCGGGGTCGTCGTTGTTCGTCACGATCCCGAGCACGAGCTGGCCGCCGAAGCTCGGCGAGCCGCCGGTGCGGTCGGACCCCACCGCGCCCAGCAGCGTGTGCGCAGGCGAGTTGGCGAAGTGCGTCTCGTAGGTGCTGCCGCCCCGTAACACGTGCGTGCTCGCCGCCACCCGGTAGGTGCCGCTGAACTTCTCGCCGACCCCTGACACGCTGACCTTGGCCCCAGCCTTGATCTGCGGGTTGCCGTCGCACACGCCCTCGGCGGCGATGTAGCCGTTGGCCAGCCGGTCGAGCAGTGCCTGCGCAAGCGCCTGCCCCTCGGCCTGGCTCTTGACCGGCTCGGTGGCGATGTGCATCGCGTCGCCGTCGAACGCCTCGGCGACCGTCTCGCGATCGACGCCGATCTGGGCGATCTGGTCAGAGGTCGATGCGGTCACGTCGATCGCCTGCTTGGTCTTGGGGTCCTGCGCCAGCAGCGTCACCTCCTGGACCTGCTGGATCGCGGTGACCCGGGGGTTGAACGAACGCAGCCCGGTAGGCCACTCGAGCTCGATCGCGCCCTCGGGCGTCGGCTTGCGGAACGTCCCGACCTGGTCCTCCATCGTGAACTCGAAGCCGACGCGGTCGGCCAAGCGCCAGATGAAGTCCCAGTCGGTCTCGTTGTTCTGCTGCACGAACTCGTGAGGCTCGCCGCTGGAGTCGCACTGGGACCGGAAGCCGGCCTCCTTGAGGATCTTCGAGACGATGTCGCTGGACGTCTGGTTCTGGAACGTGCGGACTCGGCGCGAGCGCAGCAGCACGTGCGAGTGATCGAAGCCGCGCACCAGTAGCTCGACGCCGCCGGACCCGAAGCGCGGCTCGAGCGTGACGATCTCGCCCTTGAACAGAGTCGTGGTGGTCAGCGACTCACGCGCGCCGAGCTGGATCTCGACCTTCTTTCCGATCTCGAACGGTTGGCGATCGATCGGCTCGTCCTGGCCGGGCTGCCCCTTCGGGAACGAAGCGGTGAACGTGCACATGTCGGGCAGCCGCAGGTAGTTCTGGACCCGGATCTCGCGGATCCGCCTGACCAGCTCCTCGTCGATCTGCTCGCCGTCGACGAGCACCGAATACAGCGCGACATGCTTCTCGGTGGTGGCGCTCATCGCCCCAGCCTCGGAATCGTCAGCGCCCGGCCGCGCGGCAACCGCAACGGGTCGTCGATGTCATTGGCCTCGGCGATCGCCCGCCAGCGGGTCGGGTCGCCGTAGGCGGCCTGAGCGATCGACGGCAGCGAGTCGCCTTCGCGCACGTCGTGCGAGCGCAGTCCGGCGACCCCGCGGGTGGTCGGGTTCTGAGCCTGCCCGGGAGGCGTCGAGGCCTCGGCCTGGGCGAGCTCGAGGTCGACCATCGCCCGGATCGGCTCGCCGTTGGGCCGAAACAGCGAGTAGTTGATCGAGATCGAGACCGGCGCGGCCTTGGGCAGCTTCACCGATCCCCAGCTGAACGTGACGAACTTCGGGGCGCTGCCGTTGCCGTGCATCGCGCCCATCAGCTTGTTGGCGAGGTCCTTGATGCTGGTGTCGGAGCTCTGCAGCGAGACGTCGAGCAGCAGCGACATCTTGTAGGTCATCGGCAAGCCGCCGCCGAACTCGGCGTCGGGCAGATCCTTGCCCTGGGTGGGCTTGTAGGTCCACACGTTGGTTTTCGAGATCGTGTAGCTCTCGGGGTTGAACGCGCACTCGATCGTGTCGCCGCCTTCGATCTGCAGCTGCGCCTTCTGGAACCCCTGCGGAATCGGCATCTCAGGCGTCCAACTTCAGGCCGGAGTGAGCGATCTCGAGGCGCTCTCCCCAGTCCCCGGGTCCGCCGTCTCCGGCGAGCGCGGGGCCGGCCCAGTGGACCGGGAACGCGTCGGTGAACGTGAACTTGCGGATCTCGCTCGACACGTTCCCCTGGGTGGCCGCGAGCGTCAGCGTGATCTCCTGCAGCTGCGCACCCGCGCGGGTCTGTGCGAACCACTTGAGCAGCATCTCGTCATCGACCATGCCCCACTCCAGCACCAGGTTCGGGTATCGCATCCGGCCGGGCAGCCGGCAGACGGACTCGTTATTGCCGCCCTCGAGGTACTCCAGCACATCGAAGGACACTTCGAGTCCCGAAAGGCTCCGGAAGATCCCGGCGAACGAGGTGTTAGGCGTGATGTTGGGGATCTCAAGGACTACGTAGTGGACGAAGTTGGGTGCCATGCGAGCGTCAGAACGGGTGGTCGATCATCTGGCCGAGCTGTTCCTTCTCCTCCCGCAGCCGCTGCAGCACGCCCGCGTACACGGCATCGGAGTTGCTGCCGCCGCCTCCCCCGCCGCCGCCCTCCCCCGCGAGCCCCTCGCCCGAGCCGGCCTGGCGGGCCAGCGTCCGACTCGTCGTCGTGGTCGCGGTTGTGGTCGTCGCGGAGGGCTGGCGCGCGAGCGTGAGCGGTTGGGCCGACTGCGGTCGCGAGCGGTCGGGCGCGACGGAGCGCTCGAGATCGACGGGGCGCTCGTCGAGCGAAACAGCTCGCGCGGCGCGACCCCTGACGGCGGGGGCGCCGGCGCAACCGTGGGGTCGGCGGGTGTCGCGACCGACGGGATCGGCTGGGACGCCGGGCTTGGGGCTCGTGTCGGCCGTGGCGCCGGTGGCGCGGGACCGGGCGGACCCGGACGGGAGCGACGCGCGAGCGTCAGCGCCGGGCGGACGGCGGCTGGTGTGGATGGGCGGGCGGCGATCGGGGGCGCCGCCGGCGGCTGTGGGGTAGCCGGCGCGGCCTCGGTGGATGGGGTCGACGGAGCCGCCCCGAGCGCGCGGGCGATCCGGCGCATCAGGCTCGGGCGTGCCGGGATAGCTGGAGGGTGGCGGGGGCTGGCGTCGCGGGCGCGGCCGGGGCGGTGGTCCGCCGCGCGCGAGCGACTGCCCGTACGCGAGCGGGTGCAGGACGGGAGGAGTCCGGACCGGAACTGGCTGGACGGGAACTGGCTGGACTGACCGTGGGACGGGCCGTGGCCGGACCGGCGTGGCGGCGGCGGCGGCGGCGGCGGGACGGATCGTGACCGGATCCGCGTCCGGCCGACGAGCGCTCGCGTCGGCTTCACGGCTCACCTGGCGCGCCGGAGTGGCGGCCCGGCGGACGTGCGGACGCGCCGGCATCGACCGCGGCCCGGTTCCCCTCGACGGCGCGCGGGCGACGACTGGGCGAGTCGGCGGCGAGTCCGGCCGCGGCGCCGGCTGGGCCTTTGACGCGCGGGCCGGAGTGCCCGCCCGGGTCGGGGCGCTCGCCTGGGTCGGAGCGCTCGCCTGGGTCGGGGCGCTCGCCAGGGCCGGGGCGCTCGGACCCGAAGCGGCGACGGCGGGTGCGTCACGGACCGTGGGCGCTCGCACGTCTGGCGTCCGCGGGATCGCGGGCGTTGGCGGGATCGCGGGCGTCGGCGGGGTCGAGGGCGTCGGCGCGTCAGCGATCGCCCGCTGGAGCCCAGGCGGCCGGGTGGACGGGGACGCCCCCGGGGTCTCGGGAGGCGACTCGGCCGGCGCCGACGGCGCGGCGGGCGGGGCCGAAGGCGTCGGCTGAGAGACGGGCGCCGTCTCGGCGGCGGGCGCCGGGGGGTCGGGCGTGGGCGTCGCGCGCTCGGATGCGGGCGCCACCGGTGTAGTCGGCACGGGCGTGGCGACTGGCGGTTCATGACGGCCTCGCGGCGCTCCGGCGACCGACACCGGCTGTGTGGAGACCTCCCTCGCCACCGCCCTCGACCGTCTCTGCACGGCCGCAGCCGGCCCTGACCCGGCAGCCGAGCGAGATCGCGCCGAGGACGACGTCGCGGCGGGCGGGCTGGGGCGTGTCGGGGCGGCGCTGGCCGGGGCGGTGGCGACCGGCGAGGACTCCCGGCGGCTCAGCCGACGGCGAACGGCGTCGAGCACGCGGCCTCCTGCCGACCGTCTCGGCGCAGGCTCCGAGGTCGCGGCCGCCGGCGCGGAGGAGCGCGGGGCCGCCGTCACGGTCCGCCGCGCGACGGCGACGCGGGGGCGCGCCGGCGCCCGTGGCGGCGACGAGGTCTCGACCGCCCGCCGCAACGCCGGCCGCGCAACCTCCCTCGCAGCACCCCGCGGTTCCGGCGCGGGTGAAGCTGCCGGCTCGGAGATCGGTTGCGGGGCGGCCGGTTCCGGCACGACCGCCGCGGAACCGGGAGCGTCGGAGCCGGTTGGGTCTGTGGCAGCCGGTGGAGAGGGGGCCGGTTGGGGCGAGGACGATTCAGGAGCGGGGGGCGGCGCGGGAGCCGACGCCGGCGATCGAGCGAGTCGCGACCCGCGGGGTGCAACCGCCGGAGGAGCCTTCGGAGCCGGCGACGGCGCTGTGGCAGCGGGCGTCGAAGGCCGGGCGGCGCTTGGCGCGGATTCGGGCGCAGTCGGCGCGGGCCGGGAAGCGGTCGGCGCGGGCTGGGAAGCAGTCGGCGCGGGCTGGGGAGCGGCGGGCGCGGGCGACGAGGATCGCTGCGTCGCCGCCTGAGCGGGCGTCCGAGAGAGTCGACGGCTTGCACCTTCCGATGCCCTGGACGCCGCCGGGGGCGTGGCGGCGGACGGCGCGTCGGGCTCTCGTCGCGCGGGGCCCTCGAGGATCTGCGCGCCGCGGATCACCTTGCGACCCAACGGCCGCGCGACCTGGGTGGAGCGCTCGGGCGACGGTGAGCCGGCCGGCGGGGAACTCCGCGCCGGCGGATCGGGCGACGGTGCGTCCACCGGAGCCGGCGGGGACGCAAGGTTCGGCATCGCACCCGCAACCACGTCGGAGCGAGCCAGCGCCTTCTGCGGATTGCCGAACACCCACTCGTAGGCCGCATCGCTCATCCCGTACATCCTCTGCAGCGCCGGCCTGGCCGTCTGCGATTCGGGCGCGCTCCGAGCAACGGTTGCCGGCCCCGCTCCGACAGACCAGCTGCCCGGCGAAATGCTCCAGGATTCGGGCGCGGCGGCCGGCGTCCGCCGGCCGGGCGCCAGCCGGGTGCTCGCCGCCAGCAGCTTCGGCCGGCGAGCTTCGATCACCGACTCCGCAAGCCGCCCGCGCCTGGCTGACCGCGCGGCGTGCCGGGCCGCCATTCGCAGCAGCCTGGCCATCGGTACCGGTGGCTCAGCCCGGCCCTTGTCTAATCCTCGGTCCACCAGTCACCGCTTTCTGAACTCGAGCCGGCGATCGCGTCTGCCTCAGCGAGGAACCGACGCCGGTCGGCGTGCTCGAGATCGAGGATCGTGTCCAGCGGCCAGTGGAGGTGATACGCGAGTCTGGCCGTCTCCCCGAGCAGCTCCTCGGGAGACGGCCTGATCATTCCCCCAATCGACCATCCTCGATCTCGGTGAGGTCGACCTCGAACTGGTGCGAGCAGGCCGGGCAGCTCACCACTCCGACCGCCTCGCCGTCGCCGTTGAGCCGCTCGTACAACCGCTGCAGGTGATCGAAGTCGGCGGCGTACAGGTTCTCCACCAGCTGCGGCGTGATGTCGGTGATCGTGCCGAGGCGCGTGATCGTCCGCGCCAGCAGCAGGACCGTGACATACGCCTGGTTCTGGCGAACCTCGACGTCGCGCAAGGGCTCGATCTCGTCTCGCGCCGTGGCGAGACGCATCGTCCCCGATTGGTGCAGCGTGCCGCTCGGATCGAGATATCCGCGCGGGAGCGTGAACTCGACCTCCGTCCGCATCCGCTATCGCGACTCGGTCACGCACCCGCGATCGGACTGCCGCTGCTGTCCAGCTGCTGCCACTCGTCGGCGTCGATCGTCGCGGTGACAGTGAGGACGGCATTGGATGCGGCATCGGATCCCGAGTGCGAGTAGCCGGTCAACAGCGCCTGCTGGGCGTCCCAGGAGAACAGGATCGATCCATCGGACTTGAGGAAGTCGACCTTGACGTGCTTCTTCTTGTCGGTGATCGCTTTGCTCGGATCCGTGACCGTGGCCCTCCACTTCGCCAGCACGGCGTTCTCGTCCCAACCCTGGGTGAGCGTCATCGTCGTGTAGCTCGGGTTCTGGACAGCCGAGATGATGCTCTCGACCGTGCCCTTGTCGCCGTGGAACGTGTGCTTGGGCGCCTCGATCGACCAGTCCGGCGGCTTGGCGGAGTTGAACAGCAGCTTGTTCATTTCGCCGTCAGTAATCCCGTCGATCGTCACCGCAACATGCGAAACGGTAAAGACCTCAGGTGGTGTGTCTCCGCTACCCATTCAGTGCTCCTTTCCTTGACTGATCAGTATCTGCGTCACTCACTGACTTCGGCGCCACCGCCGCCGGTGAACTGGCTGAGTCGGAAGATCACGAACTCCGCGGGCTTGACCGGCGAGATCCCGATCTCGCAGACGACCTGGCCCGCCTCGATCACCTCGGGCGGGTTGGTCTCGGCGTCGCACTTGACGTAGAACGCCTCCGTCGGACTGGCCCCGAACAGGGCACCGCCGCGGTACACCCGGTTGAGGAAGCTCCAGATGTTGATCGTGAGCTTCGACCACAGCGTCGGGTCGTTTGGTTCGAAAACGCTCCACTGCGTCCCGGCCATGATCGAGTCCGAGACGTAGTTGAACAGCCGCCGAACGTTGATGTAGCGCCACTCCGGGTCGCTCGACAGCGTCCGGGCGCCCCACACGCGGATGCCGCGGCCCGGGAACGCGCGGATCGCGTTGATCCCGACGCGGTTGAGCTCGCCCTGCTCGACCTGGGTGATCTGGAACGCCAGCCCGTTGGCGCCCATCACGACCTCGTTGGCCGGGGCCTTGTGCACCCCGCGGCTGGCGTCGACGCGCGACCAGAGCCCCGCGATGTGACCCGACGGCGGCATCATCATCGGCCGCCGCGTCAGCGGGTCCATGACCTCGATCCACGGGTAGTAGAGCGCGGCCATCTTCGAGTCGTAGCCGGCCGTGTTCATCCGCCATTCGAGCACGTCCTGGGGCAGCAGGTCGGGCGGCACGTCGAGGAGCGCCATCCGCCCGCCGGAGTTCTCGCAGTGGGCGATCATCTTGCCCTGGATGTCGCGCATCTGCGCGCCGTTGCCGTTGAGGTTGACGATGTCGGGCATCACGAGCATCGTGACCTCATCCAGCGCCGCCACGCCGCCGATGCCCTTACGGGTGGCCACGTCGCCCTCGAACGCCGCCGCGTCGATTTTTTCGACCGCCACGGACGGAACCGAAAGCGTGTAGGTGCCCGACTCCAGCTTGCTCTCGGGCAGCGCTCCGCCGGTCTCCTCGAGCTTGATCAGCTTCGAGCCGGCGTTGACCTTGGTGGCGACGTTGGTACGGCCCTTCTTGCCGGTCACGCCGGGGTACTCCTCGCGCTCGGGGCCGGCGGTGACGACCACGTTGTAGGTGACGTCCCCTGGCTCCTTGCCCTCGCTGCCGGGCTCCTCGCTGATCTCGACCGTGACCGTGTCCGTGATCCCCTTCAGCGCTGTCGCCCGGAGCGCCTCGGTCGCGTTGTCTCCGGCCGCGGGGAGCGCCGCCCGCGGGGCGGGCGCGCTGTCCTCGTTGCCGACGCGGACGATCCAGGCGAGCTGACCGCCGTTCTGGAAGAACCCGTAGACGGAGTGCGCCAGGAACGCGCCCTCCATGAACGGGCCGTTCTCCGGGTTCTGCGGATCCCCGAAGATCTTTGCGAACTGGGTCCAGTTCGAGATCCGCATCGGCTTGTTGACGGGTCCACCGGGCGTGAGCCCGACGAACGCGGCGACGGCAGTCCCTACCCCCTCGATCGGCTTGTTCGCCGACGGAACCTCCTCGACGTAAACGCCCGGGGTCAGGTAGGTGGGCATATGGTCCCTCCAGTAGCGATCGGTGACGGTTGCGCAGCGTCGGCCGCCCCGGCCGGGATCACGAGACCGTGGTCGAGGCGCTGTTGACCGCGGCCACGGCGAGCACGGCCGTGTTCGCGCGTTCGCGGACTACAACGTGCCAACTTTCGATGTCCCCCCAAAGGATTCCCGGTGGTGCGCGCCGCCAACTGTAACCCGGCAGGCGAGGCCGCGCAAGGCGTCTGGCGATTTAGCGCTTCCGCGAGCCGCGACTCGACGCCGCAGCGCGGCGTGCAGAGCCGATCACCAGATCGAGCGCGTCGCCGGGAACCTTGACGCTGGCCGACGCCTCGCCGCCGTCGATGCCGCGGGCCGTGACATCGTGGCTGCCGGCCTCGATCCGGTCGAACACGAACCGCCCCTCGCGATCGGACGCCGCGAACCGCCCCGCTTTGGGAAGCGTGACCCACGCGTCGGCGATCGGATCGCCGTCCTGGTCGCGGACGGTCCCGCCGAGGCGGTGCAGCTCCCGGAGCGTTCCGGGCGTCCCGTCGGCGAGCCGGGTGCGAACGGTCTGCATCCTCACCTGAGGTCCGCGCACGATCGTCGCGCCTGACTCGACCGCGATGTGGACCACGAAGTCGACCGACGCCTTGTACTGACCCCCGACCGAGGTCCAGAAGTCGGCCTTCTCCTCGCGTGGCCGACCCACCGACGTGTCCGCCTCACGCAGCCGCGAGCCCCCGCCGGGCTGGCCTTCGATCACGTCGGAGGGCAGGCGCCGGTAGGAGAACAGGATCGCCAGCACCTGCGAGAGCAGTCGGTGCTCGTCCTCGACGGCCTTCGTCCAGGCGGTCACCGCATAGGTCAGCTCCAGCCGCAGCGGCGGCGAGTTGACGCGCGCCACCCCGTTGCCGCGGATCTCCGTCGGTGACAGCTCCGCGCGGTCAGACGCCTCGCGCAGGTCGTACAGGAACAGGTCCACGGTGGGGCCGGTGAGCTTTCCCGACCACTCCTTCGAGGGAGCGTCGAACGCCACCTCCACCCCCTCGAACCCGTGTTTGTCCAGCTCGCGCTTGAGCAGCAGCCGGAGCGCCTCGTCGAGATCGGCGATCGCAGTGTTGAGCGGCACGTCGACCACGAGAGCCATGCGGCAGACCGTACACCGATCACAACCGCCCTTCCAGGGGCGAGTAGGATCGGAGCCCTGATGAAGGAGCACGTTCCCGCGCCGGCAGGCAAGGCAACCAAACCGGCCCAGGCGAAACCAGCGGCCACCCCGGGAGCGAGCGCCCGCCACGCCGGACCCTCGCCCGCGCAGGCGCTGTCGCTGCAGCGGATGGCGGGCAATCGGGCCGCGGCGCGCACGCTGGCACGCTGGACCGCGCATCCGGACCAGGACAAGAAGGGCGTGGTGCTGCCCGACGTCGTGGCGGAAGAATTCGTGCGCTTCAACCCGCCGAAGAACCAGTAACCGGCCGCGCCTACCACCGCCGGCTGCGGTCGACTCAGCGCGAAGTGGCCTCGATCGCCGACGCGCCGCCCGGGCCGCGCACGATCCCGTGAAAGCGCTCGAAGTCGGCCTCGAGCGTGAGACGGCCTTGCTTGGCGTACTCCTGCGCGACCGCCTGCACCAGGTGACGCATCCCGATTTCGCCCTGCTCGTCAGCCGCACGGAACGCCGCAGCCAGCGAGCAGTTACGGATCGCGCCACCCGACAGCTTGAACTGGGTGGCCAGGAAGTCGAGGTCGGCGTCGGCCGCCACCGGAGCTTCGTCGGGGAGGACCAGCCGCCAGATCTTCTTGCGGTCCTCGACCTCGGGGAACGGGAAGTCGACCACGAAGTCGAGTCGGCGCACGAACGCGTCGTCGATGTTGCGCCTGAAGTTGGTGGCCAGGATCACGGCGCCGGGGTAGGCCTCCATCCGCTGGAGCAGATACGCCACCTCGATGTTCGCGTAACGGTCGTGGGAGTCAGACACCTCCGAACGCTTGCCGAACAGCGCGTCGGCCTCATCGAAGAACAGAATCGCGTTGGAGCCGTCAGCGGCGGTGAAGATCCGCTCGAGGTTCTTCTCGGTCTCACCGATGTACTTCGAGACGACGGTCGCCAGGTCGACACGGAACAGGTCGAGCCCGAGTTCGGCGGCCAGCACCTGCGCCGCCATCGTCTTGCCGGTCCCCGACTCGCCCGCGAACAGAACCTTGAGTCCCTGGGTACGGGCGACGGTGCGCTCGTAGCCCCATTCCGACAGCACCCGATCGCGATGGCGGAGGTACGCCGAGATCGAACGCAGCAGATCCTGCTGGCGGTCCGGGAGCACGAGGTCGTCGAAGCTGTAGCCGGGACTCAGCCGCGCCGCCAGGTCGCCCAGCCGGGACGACGACGCGTGGCGCGCGCCCAGGTCGAGATCCGCCGGCTCAGGAGTGTCGAGCCCCCGGGTCCGCGCGGCCACCCTGCTGACCTCGGCCGCCGCCCGGATCTGTTCGATCGAGAGCCGGAACTTGGCGGCCACGTCGGCCGAGCCCTCGGCCCCGCCGAGCAGCTGCTCCCAGGCCGAGCGTCGCTCGGCGAACGACGGGAACGGCAGCTCGACGAGCAGCACCGTGCGGTCGCTCAGCGCCTGCGCCTCGGCTCGCGTTCGCCCGATCAGCACGGAGCGGTCGGCGCGGCTGTCGATCCGCTCCAGCAGACGGGCCCGCTCGGCCGGCTTGAGGTCCTCGAGGCCGTCGAAGCACAGCAACGCGTGCTCGAGACCGGCGGCCAGGGTCGCGTCGGCGAGCGCTTCGGGGCGCTCGAGATCGCGGACGTCGATCAGCACCAGTGGCGCTCCCACCGCGGTGGCGACGAGCGCCGGCGCGTCGGGCCCACAGACCACGAGCGGGAGGTGAGTGTCGGATTGCAGCGACCGCGCCACCTCGGCGACGGCGTCGTCACGACCGGTGATGCCCGGCTGCGGGTGCACGCGACGCACGGCTACCGGCGCCCCGGCCTCGAGCAGCCCGGTTCCGGCCCCCAGCATGAACGCCGCCAGGCGGTCGTTGAGCTTGACGGGGCGGTCGGCAAGCGGGATCGAGGGGTCGGGGATGAGCAGCCGGATCGCGCCGAGCGCCACCAGCCGCGCGTCCGGGGCGAAGCACGCCAGCACATCGCGGGAGTCGACGCCGTCGCCGGCAAGCAGGCTCGCCACCAGGCGCGGCGAGGGAAGCCGCCGGGTCACGTCGTCCTGCAGATACGCGTACAGCCGCCCGTAGCGCGGGTGCAGTTCGGGCGCCGCGCATACCGCCAGCGCCGCGGCGTCGAGCGCGTCGAGGCCGAGGCGATCGACCGCCTGTAACAGCGCCGGGTCGGACTCCTGCGAGCCAAGGTCACCGGCGAGCATCAGCGCCTGGTCGTCTGAGATGTAGAGCCCGCGGAGCGCGTCGTCCTGGTTGTCCTCAGTCGACGCGATTGCCTGTACGGCCGCCCGCAGGCGGTCATCGAGGAACTGAAACCAGCTGGCGCTCGGCTCAGCCGACGACGTCACGCGCCACTGCCTCAGCCTCGCGCTCCATCGCGTCTCCTGGCTGGGACACCGTCAGCGGCCCTCCCGCCGGCGCGCCCCGCTGCTGCGCCACATGGGCTACCTCGTGGGCGATCAGCTCGTTGCCCGCCGCGGTCCCCGGGGTGTACTGGCCCGGTGCGAAGAAGATGTCGCTGCCGACGGTGAATGCCCGCGCCGACACCGCTCGGGCGAGCGCCCCGGCGTGATCGTCGGTGTGCACGCGCACGTCAGAGAACGACTGCCCGACAGACGACTCGAGCGTGCTCGCGATCCCTCCGGCCAGCGGCCGGCCGCCGCCGTGCGACGCCGCGATCGCAGCTTCAACGTCCGGGTGCACCAATCCACCGGCAACGATGCCCTCGCCGTCCTGCATACGGGAGATCAGTTGCGTGAAGCCGCGGTTGCCCATCTCCCGGGCCGCGCGCTGCAGCTCGCCGCGCTGGTCGTGGAACGCGCTCCGGCGCCTCGAGCTCGCGCGCCTGCGGCTCCCGCGACCGCTCGACTTCTTCTTCGAGCTCAGCGTCCACGCCGCGAGCATAGGACGATCTGGTGGCCAGGACAAGTCGGGCTGTCGCGCCGACCGTGCGAAGCATCACACTCCGTTGCGCGAGGCCGAGGTGCCCTGTAGGCTCGTCGCGGGGTGGGGCCTGGTACACGCACGGATAGTCCGGGGGTTATCTCGATGGGGCACTCACTGTTGTTGTCTGGCCGGCGCATCACGTCCGCCAAGCTGATCGCCGCCGCCGTCGCGAGCGTGCTGGCGCTGGGCGCCGTGCTCGTGGCTAGCGGCCACGGACCGCACGTGGCGCTGCCGTCCGCCAACAGCTCTCACGGCACTGGCTCGCTGCCGTTGTCGGCACAAGGGCGCGATCTCCGACGCCCTCGGGCGCAACCGCTCTGAGTTCCAGATCGTCACCGGCCCCCGCGGGCTGACCGCCGGCAACGCCGCGATGGGCATGCGCGCCAGCTTCGGCGCCAGCGGCACGCTCGTTCGCGCCGGCGGCGCGACGCTCGGGCTGCGTCTGCTCGGCTACGGCTCGGCCTCGCCTCGCGCCCACGCCAACCGCGTGACCTACCAGCACGGCCCGGTCACCGAGTGGTACTCGAACGGACCGCTCGGCCTCGAGCAGGGCTTCGACGTCCAAGCGCGCGCGGCGGCGGCGATCTGGCCCTCCGGCTGGGCTTGAGCGGCAACGTCCGCGCTCGCATGGCGGGCTCGACCGCGCTCGACGCTGACCGGACCGCACGGTCAGAGCCTCAACTACACCGGCCTGAGCGCGATCGACGCGCGCGGGCACACGTTGAAGAGCTGGCTGACGCTCGACGGCCGCCAGGCCGTGATCCACGTCCGGACCGCCGGGGCCGCGTTCCCGGTGCACGTCGACCCCTACATCCAGGTCTCGAAGTCCAACGGCTCGGTGACGGGCGGGCGGCTTGGCGGGTTTGCGATTTCGGTCCAGGGCTCGCTGGCGGCCATCTCCGAGGAGGACCCGGCCAGGTCGAACCCGCCGCAGGCCGTCGACATCTTCGCCGCCAAGTCGGGACGCTGGCAGCTGGGCGCCACCCTGATCGCTCGGTTGACGGACCCGGCCGACGAGTCGTTCGGGCATTCGGTCTCGCTCACTCCCAATGGCCGGACGCTCGCCGTTGGAGCTCCTGATGCGCACTCGGACGCAGGGGCGGCATACGTGTTCACCGAGCCCACCACCGGCTGGGCCAGCACTACGGTTGGGACCGCGGCGAAGCTGACCGACACCTCACCGTTCCCCGCCGTCAGCTTCGACCAACTCGGGGAATCCGTCTCGATTTCGGCCGACGGCAGCACGATTGCGGTCGGTGTCTTTGGTCGAGCCAGCTCGGCGATCAACGGCAACGTGGGCGCTGTCGACGTGTACCAGCGCTCGGGCATGACCTGGGCCAACCAAATCAAACCAGCCGCGACGCTCACCCATGGTGGCGGCCGGACCGGCGACCAGCTCGGGCGATCGGTCGCGCTGTCTGGCAACGGGAGCACGATCGTGGCCGGGGCGACCGGGTTCGGGGGCACCACCACCCCGTTCATCGGCGAGGCCTGGGTGTGGCAACAGCCCGCGACGGGCTGGGCCAATAACACCAACCCGAACGCGGTGCTGCTCTCTCCGAACGCGATCACGGCGGCCAACAACTTCTTCGGTGGCTCGACGGCGATCTCCGCGGATGCCAAGACGATCGTGATCGGCGCCACCGGGGTCGCGCGGTGGCCGCGGTGCCGCATTCGTTTACACGTCCCCGAACGGCGTCTGGACCAGCGCCCCGAACGCAGCCGCGATCTTGATGTCGTCCGACGGGCAGCAGGAGCAGGTGGGATGGTCGGTCGCGACCGACGGCCACGTGGTCGTGTCCGGTACGCCGTTCGTCACGATCGGCGGCAACATGGCGCAGGGAGCCGCGTACGTGTACGTCGAGCCGGCGACGGGTTGGCGCAACGCCACTGAGACCCAGAGGCTGTCCTCCAACGACGGCAGGAACGCCGACGGTCTCGGGCAGTCGGTCGGTCTGTCAAACGGAACGGTGATAGCTGCGTCCCCCGGTAGCGACGTTCCCGGCCACGCCGACGCCGGCGCCATCTACGCGTTCGGGCCTTTCCCGACGAGCTCGGTTGCGCTCACGCCCGCCGCGCCGAACGGCCGCAATGGCTGGTATCGAAGCGCAGTTCGCGTCACCGTTTCGGCCAGCGACGCCGCGTCGAGGGTGACGTCGGTCCGATGTGTCCTGAACCCTAAATCCGCCCCGAAAAGCTTTGCCGCAATTCCGGCCACTTGCCCCTTCTCGTCCGGCGGACGGGTGTCCCGCAACGGAACGGACACGGTATATGCTGCCGCCTCTAACGGCGCCGGTTATGCGGAGAATCCGGTCTCGCGGACAATCAAGATCGACACCGGCAAGCCTACGGTGAAGTGTGTGGCCTCACCGACGTTCGTTCTTCGCGGCAAGGGCGGATTGGTCTCGGCCACCGTCAGAGACAAGATCTCACGGCCCGCCGCTGCGCTGATCGCAGCTCGGGCCAAAGTGCGCAGCACAGGTACGAAGACGGTGACGCTGACCGGCCGCGACAAGGCAGGTAACAGCAAGACCGTCCACTGTCGTTACCAGGTCGCGGCGCCGCAGGTGCCGACCTCTTCCCGTTCTCCTACAGCCTATTCGGCGACGGCACGATGTTCACCGGCCTCAAGGCGAATAAGGTTCCAAGCGGCGCCACGCTCGTGGTGACCTGCAAGGGCCGGGGCTGCCCGTTCGGCCGGCGCACGCTGCACGGGCCGAAGAAGACCAAAGTCTGCAAGGCCCACCAAAAGCACTGCAAGACCAAGCCTGGTCGTCCGTTCGCCACTCTGAACATCGTTGGGCTGTTGAAGAACAGGCACCTGCCCACGAACACCAAGCTGACGCTCACGGTCACCAAGCCGAACACGATCGGCGTGACTCAGAGCTTCACGATGCGCAACGCTATGCGCCCCAAGGTCACCGGCCCCAGCTGCCTGGCCCCCGGCTCCAACAAGCCCGGCAAGGGCTGCCGCTCCTAGCGGCCCCTTAACGACCCGGGCCGCCCGATCGGGCGGCCCGGGGAACAGCTGAGTGAGTCGGCTGACGGTTAGGAGTCGTCGTCCTCGCCGACGTCGAGGTCGGCCAGCTCGTCGGCGAACCCGATCGCCGAGCTGCCGTTGCCGATGTCCTCGAGATCGGACAGGTCGGCCTCGATGCCGCCACCGAAGCCGGTCAGCGAGTCGCCGTCGGTCAGACCGAGCTCGGCCGCGAGGTCGTCGTGATCGAGCAGGCCGACGTCGTCCATGCCGCGGGGGAGCGGCTCGGACGGCTCGATCTCGATCCGCCGGTAGCGCTTGAGCCCCGTGGCGGCCGGGATCAGCTTGCCGATGATCACGTTCTCCTTCAGGCCGTTGAGTCGGTCGATCTTGCCCTCCAGGGCCGCGTCGGTGAGCACCTTCGTGGTCTCCTGGAACGAGGCCGCCGACAGGAACGAATCGGTGTTGAGCGACGCCTTGGTGATCCCGAGGATGATCTCCTCGGCCTGGGCGGTCTCGCCACCTGCATCGGCCACAGCGTCGTTCATCCGCGTGTAGTCGAAGCGGTCGACGAACTGACCCGGGAGCAGATCGGTGTCGCCCTTCTGGTCGACCCGGACCTTCTTCATCATCTGGCGCACGATCAGCTCGATGTGCTTGTCGTTGATGTCGACGCCCTGGGACTTGTAGACCTCCTGGACCTCCTGGACCAGGTACAGCTCGGTCTCGGTGCGTCCCCGGATCGCCAGCAGCTCGTGCGGGTACAGCGACCCCTCGTTGAGCTGCGTTCCGGCCTCGATCTTCTGACCGTTGTCGACGAACAGGAGCGTCCTACGCGGGAACGTATGACGGTGCTCCTCGCCGCCGTCGTCGGCGATCACAACGGTGATCGCCTTGTCGGACTCCTCGATCGACACCTTGCCACCGACCTCGGCGATCTTCGCCAGGCCCTTGGGCTTGCGTGCCTCGAACAGCTCGACGACACGCGGTAGACCGTGCGTGATGTCCGCGCCGGCGACACCGCCGGTGTGGAACGTCCGCATCGTCAGCTGCGTGCCCGGCTCGCCGATCGACTGGGCGGCGATGATTCCGACCGCGTCGCCGATCTGAGCGACCTTGCCGGTGGCCATCGAGCGGCCATAGCAGGCCTGGCAGACCCCGGTGGGGGCCTCGCACTTGAGCACCGACCGGACCGGGATCGTGATCACGGTGCCCTTGTCGGTGTCGTCCTGCCACGCCTCGACGATGTCCGCCAGCTCGGCGCGATCGATCTCCTTGCCCTTCTCGACCATCACGCGACCGCGCTTGGTGGCGATGTCCTCCGCGGCGATCCGGCCGATCATGTTGTCGTTCGGCTCACCGGTCGGACGCATCCGCCGGGTCTCGGGGTCGACCTCGAGCTTGGACACCGGCATGTCGATGTACTGCTCGGTGCCGCAATCCTCCTGACGGATGATCACGTCCTGGGCCACGTCCACCAGACGCCGGGTCAGGTAACCCGAGTCGGCCGTGCGCAGCGCCGTGTCCGCAAGTCCCTTCCGGGCGCCGTGCGTCGAGATGAAGTACTCGAGCACGGTCAGGCCCTCCATGAAATTGGACTTGATCGGACGCTCGATGATCTCGCCCTTCGGGTTGGCCATCAGGCCTCGCATCCCGGCCAGCTGCCGGATCTGCGAGAAGGAGCCACGAGCACCCGAGTTGGCCATCATGAAGATCGGGTTGAGCTCGTCCAGGTGATCGTTCAGAGCGATCCCGACCTCGTTGGTGGCACGGTCCCAAAGCTTGGTGACCGCCTCATGGCGCTCCTCCTGGTTGATCTCACCCGCGTAGTACTGACCCTCGATCGTGGCCAGCTCGTCCTCGTAACGACCGAGGATCTCGGCCTTGGTCGGGGGCGTCTGGACGTCGTTCTTGGAGATCGTCACACCCGCCTGGGTGGCGTAGTGGAAGCCGATGTCCTTGAACGCGTCGAGCACCTGCGAGATCGTCGCCGCCCCGTAGGCCTGCACGAGGTCGTCGACCAGCTTGGTGGTGTCGCGCTTCTTCATCGAGCGGTTGATGAACTCGTAGGTGCTGGGGTCGAACTGCTCGCCCAGCGCCTCCTCGAGCGCGCGCTCGATGCTGTCGTTGTAGATGATCCGGCCGACCGTGGTCAGCAGGTGGCCGCCCTCCCGGCCGATCTGCCGGAACTCGGCGAGATCGTGCAGGTTGACCACGCCGTGCTCGTATGACCACTCCGCCTCCTGGGCGGTGCGGAACACGTGCGGGCGCGGGTCAGCCGAGGACGGGTCGATCTTCTCGAGCTCCGACTCATCGGGGCCGTAGGTCAGGTAGTAGGCGCCGAGCACCATGTCCTGCGTCGGAGTCGCCAGCGGCGCTCCGTGCGCGGGGGACAGGATGTTGTTGGCGCTGAGCATCAGGATCCGGGCCTCGGCCTGAGCCTCGGCCGACAGCGGCAGGTGGACCGCCATCTGGTCGCCGTCGAAGTCAGCGTTGAACGCGTGACAGACGAGCGGGTGGACCTGGATCGCCTTGCCCTCGACCAGCACCGGCTCGAACGCCTGGATGCCCAGACGGTGGAGCGTCGGCGCGCGGTTGAGCAGCACCGGGTGCTCGTGGATGACCTCCTCGAGCACGTCCCAGACCTCGGGAATCATCGAGTCGACCATCTTCTTGGCCGCCTTGATGTTCTGCGCCGACTTGCGCTCGACCAGCCGAGCCATGATGAACGGCTTGAACAGCTCCAGCGCCATCAGCTTCGGCAGGCCGCACTGGTGCAGACGCAGCGACGGCCCGGACACGATCACCGACCGGCCCGAGTAGTCGACCCGCTTGCCCAGCAGGTTCTGGCGGAAGCGACCCTGCTTGCCCTTGAGCATGTCCGACAGCGACTTCAGCGGACGGTTGCCCGGGCCGGTGACCGGCCGGCCGCGGCGGCCGTTGTCGAACAGCGCGTCGACGGCCTCCTGCAGCATCCGCTTCTCGTTGTTGACGATGATCTCGGGAGCCCCGAGGTCGAGCAACCGCTTGAGTCGGTTGTTCCGGTTGATCACGCGGCGGTACAGGTCGTTGAGGTCAGACGTGGCGAACCGGCCGCCGTCGAGCTGCACCATCGGGCGCAGCTCCGGCGGGATCACCGGGACGGCCTCGAGGATCATCATCTCCGGGCGGTTACCGGAGTGGATGAACGCGGAGACCACCTTCAGCCGCTTGACCGCGCGCGCCTGCTTCTGGCCCTTGGCGGTCTTGACCTGGTCCTGCAGGTCCTCGGCCTCGGCGTCGAGATCCACCTGCTGGAGCAGGTCGCGAACTGCCTCGGCGCCCATGCCGCCGCGGAAGTACTCGCCGAACCCGTACGGGGAGCCGAACCGGTCCTTGAGCTCGCGGAACGTGGTCTCGTCGTTGACGACGTCCTTGGCCTTCATCGTCTTGAACAGCTCCCACACCTGACGCATGCGCTCGGCCGCGTCCTCGATGTAGGCCTCGGTGTCGTCGATGTCGGCCTGCAGGCTCTTGCGGACTTCCTTGAGCAGCTTCTCGCGCTCGTCGTCGGACACCTTGGCGATGTTGACTTCGAGCGTCTCCGCCCACAGGTGGTCGTCGTCGGAGAAGTCACGGCTCTGCTTGCCCGACTGCAGGTACTCCTCGCGCCGCGCGAGCGACTCGCGGAGCTCGAGGATCCGCTCCTCCTTCTCGGCGGCATAGGAGTCGAGCACCTTGTTGACCTCGCCCTCGAGCGAGTCGATGTCCTTCGCGCGGGCCTCGTCGTCCACCCACGTCACCATTGACGCGGCGAAGTAGAGGACCTTCTCCAGCTCCTTGGGGGCCATGTCGAGCAGGTAGCCGATCCGGCTCGGAACGCCCTTGAAGAACCAGATGTGCGAGACCGGAGCGGCCAGGTCGATGTGACCCATGCGCTCACGACGGACCTTCGAGCGCGTGACCTCGACGCCACAACGCTCGCACACGATGCCCTTGTAACGGACGCGCTTGTACTTACCGCAGTAGCACTCCCAGTCCTTGGTCGGACCGAAGATGCGCTCGCAGAACAGCCCATCCTTCTCGGGCTTCAGCGTCCGGTAGTTGATCGTCTCTGGCTTGGTGACCTCGCCCGAGCTCCAGGAGCGAATCTGCTTCGAGGAGGCGAGGCCGATTTCAATTGCGTCGAAATTATTGATGTCGATCATGCAGTTCCTTGTTCATCGAGGCGGAAAGGGCGGGCGAGGAGCGGTGACCGGCCGCGCCTGCTCACGACTCTCCCTCTTCCAGTACGCCATCCGCGGGTGCGCCTTCGGCGACCTCCATCACCGGGTCGCCGCCGTCGGCCACCGGGTCGTCGCCGTCGGCTGCGAAGTCCTCCTGGGCCAGCTCCTCACCGGACTCAAGATCGGGATCCTCGGCCTGGGCCTCCTCCGCGGAAGCCTCCACCGTCTCGCCCTCGTGCTCGGTCGCCTCATCAGCACCCGAACCATCACCGGCCCGCACACCCGACAGGTCAATGCCAAGCTCCTCAGCCGCCCGCAACAGGTCGTCGTCCTCCTCGCGCATCTCCGCGCGCTCGCCCTCCTCGGAGACCACGTTGACATCCAGCGCCAACGACTGCATTTCCTTCAAGAGAACCTTGAACGACTCCGGGATCGACGGCTCGGCGATGTTCTCACCCTTCACGATCGCCTCATACGCCTTCACCCGACCGACCGTGTCATCGGACTTGATCGTCAGCATCTCCTGCAGCGTGTACGCCGCGCCATAGGCCTCCAGCGCCCACACCTCCATCTCACCAAACCGCTGACCACCAAACTGCGCCTTACCGCCCAACGGCTGCTGGGTGACCAACGAGTAGGGGCCGGTCGAACGGGCGTGGATCTTGTCATCGACCAGGTGCAACAGCTTCAGGATGTACATGTACCCAACCGTCACCTGCTCGGCAAACGGCTCACCCGTGCGGCCGTTGAACAGCTGCACCTTGCCTGAGGCCTGCTCGCCCGATCGGCGCTTCTTGTCGACGTCCATCCGGATCGAGCCGGTGTGTTCGTCCTGCCAGCGGACCAGCGCCTCGTCGACGTCGGCCACCGTGGCCCCGTCGAACACCGGGGTGGCGATGTAGACCTTGTTGCGGGTGCCGTTGCCGTTGCCGTCGGTGATCTGCTTGCGGGCCTCGGAGCCGTCCTCATACCAGCCGTTGGCCGCGACCCAACCGAGATGGGTCTCGAGGATCTGGCCCAGGTTCATCCGGCTCGGCACACCCAGCGGGTTCAGGATCACGTCGACCGGAGTTCCGTCCTCCAGGAACGGCATGTCCTGCTCATCGACGATCTTCGAGATCACGCCCTTGTTGCCGTGACGACCCGCGAGCTTGTCGCCCTCGGCGATCTTGCGCTTCTTGGCCACGAACACCCGGACGAGATCGTTGACCCCGGGCGGGAGGTCGTCGCCGTCATCGCGGCTGAACGTCATCACGTCGATCACCACGCCGCCCTCGCCGTGCGGCACCTTCAGCGAGGTGTCACGAACCTCGCGCGCCTTCTCCTTGAAGATCGCGCGGATCAGCTTCTCCTCGGCGGTGAGCTCGGTCTCGCCCTTCGGCGTCACCTTGCCGACCAACAGGTCCCCCGAGGACACCTCCGCTCCGATCCGGACGATCCCGCGATCGTCGAGGTTACGCAGCGACTCCTCCGAACGATTCGGAATGTCGCGGGTGATCTCCTCGTCGCCCAGCTTCGTCGTGCGGGCATCGACCTCGTACTCCTCGATGTGAATCGAGGTGAGCTCGTCGTCCTGGACGAGCCGCTTGGACAGGATGATCGCGTCCTCGAAGTTGTAGCCCTCCCAGGACATGAACGCGACCAGCAGGTTCTTGCCCAACGCCATCTCGCCGGCGTCGGTGGCGGACCCGTCGGCGAGGACCTCGCCCTCGTCGATCGTGGTGCCGACATCGAGGATCGGCTTCTGGTGGATCAGCGTCCCCTGGTTTGAGCGCATGAACTTCTGGAGCTCGTACTCGTCCTGTCCGCCGTCCTGACGGTCGACGACGATCTGCTCGGCGTCGACGTAGGCGACGGTGCCGGGTGACGTCGACACGATCACGTCACCGGTGTCGATCGCAGCGCGGCGCTCCATCCCCGTGCCGATCAGCGGAGCGTCGGTGACCAGCAGTGGCACCGCCTGGCGCTGCATGTTCGAGCCCATCAGCGCCCGGTTGGCGTCATCGTGCTCCAGGAACGGGATCATCGCGGTCGCCACCGACCAGATCTGCTCGGGGGAGACATCGATCAGGTCGACCTCGTCCGGGGTGACCGTGACGTACTGACCGGCCTGGGTGCGGCACAGGATCTCGTCGCCCTGCAGCCTGCCGTTGTCGTCCACGGGCGTGTTCGCCTGGGCGATGATCTGCTCTTCCTCCTGGGTCGCGTCCAGGTGGACGATCTCCTCGGTGACGCTGCCGTTCTTGACCACCCGATAGGGGGTCGTGACGAAGCCGTGCTCGGAGATCTCCGCGTAGGAGGACAGCGAGCCGATCAGACCGATGTTCGGACCCTCCGGGGTCTCGATCGGACACATCCGCCCGTAGTGCGTCGGGTGCACGTCGCGAACCTCGATCGGTGCGCGCTCGCGGGTCAGACCGCCGGCGCCGAGGGCGCTCAGGCGCCGCCGGTGCGTCAGGCCGGCCAGCGAGTTGGTCTGGTCCATGAACTGGCTGAGCTGAGAGCTCCCGAAGAACTCCTTCAGCGCCGCCACCACCGGACGGATGTTCACGATCGTCTGCGGCGTGATCGTGTCCGCATCCTCAGTGGTGAGCCGCTCGCGCACGACGCGCTCCATCCGGTACAGACCGATCCGGAATGCCTCCTGGATCAGCTCACCGACGGTGCGCAGCCGGCGGTTGCCGAAGTGCTCGTACTCGTCGAGGTGATCGGCCACCGGCTCGCGCGGCATCGCCAGCGCCTCCGCGGCATAGTCCTTGACCTCGGAGTCCGGCTCCTCGGGCATCCCGAGCAGTCGCGGCAGCGACACGAGCTCCTTGACGAGCGCGATCACGTCGTCGTGGGTCAGCGTCCGCGTCTCGAGGTCGATGTCGAGGCCCAGCCGCGAGTTCAGCTTGTAGCGACCCACGCGCGTGAGGTCGTAGCGCTTGGGGTCAAAGAACAGCTGGTTGAGCAGCGAGCGGGCCGCGTCGATCGACGGCGGCTCACCCGGACGCTGCTTCTTGAACAGCTCGATCAGCGCGCCCTCCTCGGTGCGGACCATCTCGGGGTCGGCGTCGAGGGTCAGGCGGATGTAGAGCGAGTTGTCGAACAGGTTGAGGATCTCCTCGTCCGACGCGTACCCCATCGCGCGGAGCAGCACCGTGACCGGCAGCTTGCGCTTACGGTCGATCCGGACGTACACCCGACCCTTCTTGTCGATCTCGAGCTCGAGCCACGAACCACGCGCCGGCATCAGGTTCGCGATGAACACCTGCTTCTCGCGATCCTTGGGCTCCATCACGTACGCGCCGGGAGAACGGACCAGCTGCGTGACCACGACGCGCTCGGTCCCGTTGATCACGAACGTGCCCCGCTCGGTCATCCACGGGAAATCGCCCATGAACACCGACTGCTCACGGATCTCCCCGGTCTCCCGATTGATGAACGCAACGGTGACCGTCAGCGGGCGCGCATACGTGAGGTCCTTCTCACGGCACTGCTCCAAGCTGGCGACGGGCTCGTCAAACGTGAACTCGCCGAACTGCACGGCAAGGTTTCCGGTGTAATCCTCGATCGGCGAGATGTCGTCGATCGTCTCCCGCAGGCCGCCGCCGTTGGGGTCGGTCAGCCAGGAGAATGACTTGCGCTGAATATCAATCAGGTTGGGGACTTCAAGGACCTTGTTCAGACGCGCGAAACTACGGCGCGTCCGCGGGGCGTGAGTAGTAGCCAAGACGGCGGCTCCTCGGGCGGTCGAGAGGGAGGCACGGATGCGCTCCCGAGGGTCGCGTCGGCCCCAGAGAGCGCGACCAACCAAGATAGCACACGGCATCGCTGCCCCGTGCAGGGGTGCTCAGCTCTCACGGACCCCGCCCCGGCCGTCGCGTATGTGTGCGCGGGACCTTGCCATCGGGCGGCTACGGCTATTGGCTGACGCGGGCAGTTTAGGGGGAAATCGGGCACTCGGCAACCCCGCGCCAACTCGGCCCCGATCGGGTGGCTGGACGTGAAACGTCCGCATACGGGACGTTTCACGTCCAGCCCCATCGCTGAGAACGCAAAAGCGCCCGGCAGGCGGCGAGCCTGCCGGGCGCTTTCGACGATCGCTGCGCAGAAAGCGCTTACTTCAGCTCGACGCTCCCGCCGGCCTCCTCGAGGTCGGCCTTGAGCTTGTCCGCCTCGGCCTTGTCGACGCCCTCGCGGACGGGCTTGGGCGCCTCGTCGACGAGCGCCTTGGCCTCCTTGAGGCCGAGGCCGGTGGCCGCGCGGACGACCTTGATCACCTGGATCTTCTTCTCGCCGGCCGCGGTCAGGACGACGTCGAAGCTTGTCTGCTCCTCGGCCTCCTCGCCCCCGCCATCGGCGGGGGCGCCAGCCGCCGCGACGGGCGCGACGGCGGTCGCGGAGACGCCGAACGCCTCCTCGAGCGCCTTGATGCGCTCCGACAGCTCAAGGACCGAGATGCTCTTGAGCTCGTCGATCCATTCCTCGGTACTGGTTGCCATGTTTCCTCCTTATGACTCGGACGCGTCCGCGTCAGCCGCGTCCGCCTCAGGTTGTTCAGTTTCAGTCGCCGGCTGCTCGGGCTCGGCGGGGGCTTGCGCCTCAGCCTCGGGCTCCGCGGCGGGCGCCTCGGCCTCGGGCTCCGCAGCAGGCGCCTCGGCCTCAGGCTCCGCAGCAGCCGCCTCGGCCTCGGGCGCCGCGGCAGGCGCCTCGCCCGTGACCAGACCTTGGTCGGCGATCGCCTGCAGCTGGATCGCCAGTCCCGAGATCAGCGCATTCAGGGTCCGCACCAGGCCGGTCAGCGGCGACGCAATCGCACCAACCAGCTGAGCGTTGAGCACCTCGCGTGCGGGGAGCCGCGCAATCGCCCGGACGTCGTCGGCGCTCAGCGCCGCGCCGTCCATCAGCCCACCCTTGAACTCGAGGATGTGCAGCTGCCGCGCGGTGTCGTTGAGCGCCTTGGCGGCGAGCGCCGCGTCCCCGCCGACCAGCGCCAGCGCGGTCGGGCCGTCGAGCATCGCCTTGAGCGACTCGGCGCCGGCCTTGTCGGCGGCTCGCTCGGACAGGGAGTTCTTGACGATGCGGAACTTGGTCTCGGACTCGCGCAGCTTCGCGCGCAGCTCCGCCACCTGGGAGACGGAGATTCCTCGGTAGTCGACCGCGAAGATCGCCTGAGCGGCTTCGATCTGGCCGGCGATCTCGTCTACAACTGCTGCTTTCTGGTCTCGATTCATGGTCCTCTCTCAAAGACAACGCCCGCGCAAGGGCGGGCGTCGCAGAGGCACCGGAATCGGGCTCAGATCGAGGCTCGCCTGCCCCGGGCTTATGCGGTCGCGCCGCCGGAGGTCTTGGGCATCGTCTCTTGGAAGTTTCAGATAAGTCTAGCTAGAGCCCCTACGCCGCCACGGGCTCCCCGACGATGTCACGCGTGCGCGACGGGTCCACCTTGACGCCCGGACCCATCGTCGTCGCGATCGTGACCGAGTAGATGTAGCGGCCCTTGGCCGCCGACGGCTTGGCCCGGATCAGCTCGTCGATCACGGCCGCGTAGTTCTCGAGCAGTCGCTGCTCCTCGAAGTCACGCTTGCCGATCACCAGGTGCACGATCGCGTTGCGGTCGGTCCGGTACTCGACCTTCCCGGACTTGGACTCCTCGACGGCCTTGGCCACGTCCATCGTGACCGTGCCCACCTTCGGGTTGGGCATCTTGCCGGCCGGGCCGAGGATCCGGCCCAAGCGACCGACCACCGGCATCAGGTCGGGCGTGGCGATCGCCACGTCGAAATCGTCGAAGCCGTCCTGGATGCGCTGGGCGAGGTCTTCCGCGCCGACCACGTCGGCGCCGGCCTCCTCGGCCTCACGGGCCTTGTCGCCCTGGGCGAACACGATGATCTTGACGTCCTTACCCAGGCCATTGGGGAGCGCGATCGTCCCGCGCAGCTGCTCGTCGGCGTGACGGACGTTGAGCCCGGTGCGCACGTGCACCTCGACCGACTCGTTGAACTTGGCCGTGCCCAGCTGCTTGATCAGCGCAATCGCCTCGTTCGGCGGGTACTCGCGCTCACGGTCCAAGCGCTGCTTGGCGTCGTCATACGCCTTGCCGTGCCTTGACACTCACACCACCTCCACACCCATCGAGCGGGCGGTGCCCGCGATGATCTTGGCCGCCGCGTCGATGTCGTTCGCGTTGAGGTCCTTCATCTTCTTCTCGGCGATCTCCCGCAACTGCGCCTGGGAGATCCTCGCGACCTTGTCGCGGTGAGGCTCGGCCGAGCCCTTCTCGAGCGACAACGCCTGCTTGATCAGCACCGCAGCCGGAGGGCTCTTGGTGATGAACGTGAACGAGCGATCCTCGTAGACGGTGATCACGACCGGGATCACGGTGCCGGCGTCGGACTGCGTCTGCGCGTTGAACGACTTGACGAACTCCATGATGTTGACGCCGTGCTGACCCAGCGCCGGGCCGACCGGCGGGGCAGGGCTCGCTTGGCCCCCTGGAGCCTGAAGCTTGATCTGTGTCAGAACCTTCTTCGCCATTTTCTAAATCTTCTTCACTTGATCGAATCCGACTTCCACCGGAGTCTCACGACCGAAGATAGACACCAGGACCTTGAGTCGCTGTGCGTCCTCGTTGACCTCGGAGATCTCCCCGGAGAAGTCTGACAGCGGACCGGAGATCACCTTGACGGATTCGCCGATCGAGAACTGGGCGCGACTGCGCGGCCGCACCTCCTGCTCGCGGTGGAGCAGACGGTTGACCTCATCCTGAGTCAGGGGCACCGGCTCCTGGGAGGCCCCGACGAAGCCGGTGACTCCGGGCGTGCCCTTGACCAGCGTCCACGAGTCCTCGTTGAGGTCCATGTTGACCAGCACGTAGCCGGGCATGGTCCGCTTCTCGACCGTGATCTTCTGGTTGTCCTTCATCTCCGAGACCGACTCGGTGGGGACCACGATCTGCCGGATCGCGCGCTGCTGCCCGAGCGACACGATGCGGTGCTCGAGGTTGTGCTTGACCTTGTTCTCGTGACCCGAATATGTGTTGACTACGTACCAGCGGAACATTTTCTCTCTCCGCGGGACCACCTAGGTCCCGCGCCATTCATTGACGTTTTGCGCCTCGCCCGACCCGCTACTTGAGGATGAAGTCCATGATCTTCGTGGAGACCAAGTCAGCGACGCCGAGGAAGACTCCGGCCACGATCACGAATCCAATCACGACGCCAGTGGCCTGAATCACCTGACGCCGGTCGGGCCACTGTACCCGTTGAAGCTCGTTCCAGCATCCACGGAGGAAGTTGACCAATCGGTTGCCGTGCCGGACGTGATGCTCGGGGGCCGTGGCGCCCGCCGGCGCCAACTCGCCGCCGCCATCCGCACCGTCGCTTCGACCGCGCCGGGTCGGAGGACCGCCGGCGCCAGCGCCGGCGTCGCCGCCCTCGGCCTCGGCTTCGGCGAGCTCGTCGACCTCGGTCTCGAGCTCCTCGAAGTCGTCCTCGTCGAGCGACTCGGGAGCCGCCGCGTCGGCGAGCACCGGCTCCTCGTCGGCCACCTCGGGTTCGGCGTCGGCCAGCTCGGGCCGGCCCAGCGCCATCTGCGCCTCGGCCAGCTCCACGTCCGGCGCCGCGTGGCGCATCGGGTCGGCGGCGTCCTCGCTCCGGTCCGGCCGGGTGTTCGCCGCACCTTGGCGCGCGGCCGCCGGCTGAGGCCTACGGGCGCGTCGCTCCTTGGCGCGTTTGCGATTCCGAGCCACGGAAAGCCCTCGTCAACTCAGCGGGTCTCGCGGTGAGCGGTGTGGCACCGACACCAACGGCAGTACTTGCGCAGCTGGAGCCGCTCCGGGTTATTCCGTTTGCTCTTGTTGGTCTGGTAGTTCCGGCGCTTGCACTCTTCACAAGCAAGAGTCGCAGCGATCCGAACGTCTCCACGGGCCATAACGCGCTTCCCGTCGGGGTCTTCAGGACTGGCGGCCGAGCCGCGGGCGCGAAAACGAACGCCGCCCGGCGCCGGTTACGCAGTGTAGCTACTCAGCAAGCTCAATCGGGAACAGCTCGAGCACGAGCTCGCGCTCGCCCCGGAGCACCCGGACCGGCAGGGCGTGGCCGATCACGTCGCTGCTCATCAGCCGCTGCACGTCGTCGACGCGCTCGACCGGACGGCCGTCGAGCTCGACGATCAGGTCCTCGGCGCGCATTCCGGCGCGGGCGGCGGGGCTGCCCTCGGCGACCTCGACCACCTCGACGCCGCCCTTCCGACCCAGCCGCGTGCGGGCGTGGGGCGGGAGCGGCCTGGGCCCGCCGGCGATTCCAATGTACGCGCGGCGCACGCGACCGTCGCGCATCAGCGAACCGATGATCTGCCGCGTGGCGGCGTTGATCGGCACCGCCAGCCCGAGCCCGACGCCAGCGACCGCGGTGTTGATCCCGATCACGCGGCCGCGGCTGTCGACCAGCGCCCCGCCCGAGTTGCCCGGGTTCAGCGCCGCGTCGGTCTGGATCACGTTGTCGATGAACCGCACGCTGCGTCCCGCGCGCGCGGGAAGCGAACGGCCGAGCGCCGACACCACGCCCGCGGTGACCGAGTCTGCGAACCCGTTGGGGTTGCCGATCGCCACCACCAGCTGGCCCACGCGCAGCCTCTCGGCGTCGCCGAGCGTGGCCGCGACGAGGTCGTCGCCGTCGGCTCGGAGCACCGCCAGGTCAGACAGCGGATCGGCGCCGACGACCGTGAACGTGAACTCGCGGCCGTCGACGAACGCGGCCCGCCCCGGGGACGGTCGCGACGAGCGGCTGAGCACGACGTGGGCCGAGGTGAGCAGGAAGCCGTCGGGCGTCAGCGCGACCGCGCTGCCGGCGCCGGCCGGGACCTGGCCGCCGCGCGTACGGCGCATCACCCGCAGGCTCGCGACCGACGGCGCCAGCCGCTCGGCCACGTCGACCACCACCCGCGAGTAGGCGTCGAGCGCATCGGCCTCGCGGGAGTCGTCTGACTGGTCTGGACGGGGCAGGGTCGTCGACATGTTCACCCCTCCTCAGAACGTCACCTTGATCGTCTGCTCGTCGGCCCCGCGCACGATCGTCAGCTCGAGCTCGCCCGCGGCGCCGTCGAGCGTCTCGTACAGCGCCTCGACAGAGTCGATCTCGCGCGTGCCCGCGGCGACGATCAGGTCGCCGCGCTGCAGGCCGGCGCGGGCGGCCGCGCTCGAGTCCTCGACGCCGCGTACAAGCACGCCGTCGCGCTCGGGGAGGCCGACCGCCCGCCGCAGCCGGCGGGCGACCCGCGGTGGGGCGATCGCGACCCCGAGACGGGCTCGCTGCGGCGGCTCGCCGCGACCGAGCGCCTCGAGGCGCTGGCGCAATGCCGCGTCGGCAGCGATCGCCAGGATCAGGCCGCCGTCGACCCGCACCGAGTTGATGCCCAGCAGCCGACCGGAGGTGTCGACCAGCGGGCCGCCGGATGAGCCGCGCGGCAGCGGGGCGGTGTGCTCGACCGCCCCGCGGATCCGGCGGCCGCGCGGGCCCCGGAAGCTGCGAGCGGTCGAGGACACGAATCCGGACGTGACGCGCAGGCCGCGTCCACCGGGGTTGGCGAGCGCCAGAACCGCGCGGCCGATCTCGGCCGGCTCGCCGTCCTGCGGCCAGGCCACCGGCTCGATCTCGCCGGTGTCGACCTCGATCACCGCCACGTCGAGATCGGCGTCGGCGCCGGCCACCCGACCGGTCTCCTTGCGGCCGTCGCTGAACGTGACCGTGACCTCGTCGTGGCGAAGGTTGTGGGCGTTGGTGAGGACCCGGCCCGGGGCGGTCACGACGCCCGAGCCCACGCCCCAGCCGCGGCCGAGACCGACCACTGCGGGGCCGACCTGACGAGCGGCGTTCTGAATCTGTCCTTCGAGCTCTTCGAGCAACGTCATGTGCACTGCCTCCCGGCTACCTAAACTAGTTACTTGCAATGTGCAAGTCGCAACGATACCAAACGGCGAGCCGCGTCCGTACGATCCGGTGGTAACGATGAGCACCGGCCCACACACAACCCCGCCGAGCACCTCCGAGCCCTATCAGGAGGACCCATCACGCTCGGCGCTCGCCGACGCGCTGGCTGCGGTCGGTGACCGCTGGACGCTGCTGGTGATCGCGGCGCTGCTCGACGGTCCGCGACGGTTCGGCGAGCTCCAGGACGAGGTTTCGGGGATTGCGCCCAACGTCCTCACCCAGCGCCTGCGCCAGCTCGAGCGAAACGCATTGGTGATCGCGCGTCCGTACTCCGAACGCCCGCCGCGCTTCGTCTACGAACTCAGCACCGCCGGGCAGGAGCTGGCCGGCGTGCTCCGGCTGCTCGCGGGCTGGGGCGCCCGGAACGCCGAGGGCGCCGCCGCCCCGCGCCACTCCGCGTGCGGGACGCCGATGGAGGCGCGCTGGTGGTGCCCGACGTGCGAGCGCCCAGTGTCCGACGACGAGGGCGAAGAGCTGCACTTCGCCTAGGGGGCGACGGCAGGGCCAGGGGCGGTCCGTGGCCTGGAGCAAGCCAGCCGCCGGCCACTCAGACCCTGCAGAACACGACACACCCGCGGAAGTGTCCGAGCTCTGTCGCGAACTGCATGACATGCGTGCGGAACACGACAGGGCTCGCCGTTTCGGGAGCGGGTGTCGTGTTATGCAGGTTGATTGCGTGTTAGGGACGTTGGACGATCCCGTGCGCGGCTGGCGCCCGCCGGTCGCCCACGGCGAGAATGCCGCCGATGATCCGCCTGATCGGCATCGTGATCTCGATCGGCCTGGCCGACTCGCTGAACCCGTCGACGATCGCGGTTGCGCTGTACCTGGCGACCGGCGAGCGAGCCAGGGAGCGGGTGACCGAGTTCACGATCGGAGTGTTCGCCGTGTACTTCGTGGGGGGCGCGGCGATCGCGCTCGGACCCGGGGAGCTGCTGCTGTCGCTGGTCCCCCACCCCAACCACACGACCCGGCACGTGATCGAGCTCGTGGCCGGCGCGGCGATGCTGGTGGGTGCGGCGGTGCTGTGGATCAAGCGCGAGCAACTGGCCAAGCGAGACCCGCCCGGCGTCGACCCCAAGGGCAGGGCCAGCTGGGTGCTGGGAGCATCGATCACCGCGATCGAGCTCCCCACGGCGTTTCCGTACTTCGCCGCGATCGCCGCGATCGTAGGTTCGGGCGCTGGACCGATCCGCCAGCTGTTCTACCTGCTGCTGTTCAACGTGGCGTTCGTGCTGCCCCTGCTGGTGATCATCGCCGTGCTCACGTTCGGCGGCGACCAGACCGACCGGCTGATCAACCGCGTCCGCAACTTCCTGGAGCGGCGCTGGCCACACGTGCTGGCAGCGGTCCTTCTGGTTGCCGGCCTGATCGTGGTCGGCCTTGGCCTGATCGGCCTGAGCGGCGGACGCCGGCGAATCCGCGGGATCACCCACCGGATCTCCAAGGGCGTCAAGCCGTGAGCCGCAATGATCGACACCTCCGAGGCGCGTCCGCGTAAGCTCGCCGCAATGGGCGCCGATCGGCAAGCACACGTTGACCGCGCGCGCGTGATCCAGCTGGAGGAGATCCTGGGGACCGAACTCGGCGAGGTCGTGAACTCGCTCGTCCGCAGCGTCGATCTCGAGCTCGACAATGTCGACCAGGCCCTTGCCGCCGGCCGGCCTGAGGACGCCGTACACCCCGCCCACCGAGCCCGCAACGACGGGTTGATGGTCGGCGCCGGGCCGCTGCTGGCCGCGCTGATCGAGGTCGAGACCGCGAGCTCGCGCGGGGAGCTCGAGCCCGCCAGAGCGGCGCTGCAGCGCGTCCGGGAGGTGTGGCCCGAGACCCGCGAGGAGCTCGAGCGCTGCGTGTCCGAGCGCTGACCTGATTCGGCCCAAGAAAAGCTAAAGCTTTGGGCACCGCGCGCCGATTAGAGCCACGATGGGAAGCCACCGGAGCCCGAGCTCGATCCTCGTCGTCGACGATCACGAGCTGAATCTCAAGCTGCTCACATTCGTGCTCGAGCTGGAAGGTCACGACGTCATCGGGGCCACCTCGCTCGACGACGCGCATCGCGCGATCGAGCATGAGCCGCCGGCCCTGGTCGTGCTCGACCTCAACCTTCCCGATGGCGACGGCCTCGACCTCGCCCGAGCGATCAAGTCCGAGCGGGGCGCCGGCTGTCCGGTCCTCGCCTGCACCGGAGGGGCGCTCAACGAAGACCGTGACCGGGCGCTCGAGGCGGGCTGTGACGATTACGTCACCAAGCCGATCGACACCTTGGACTTCGCGCAGCGGGTGGCATCGATGCTGCCCGACCGCCCCGCTGCTGCAGCCTGAGCGGCCCGGCCGCCGGCGCTCAGTCAGCGCGAGCGCCGTGCACCAGCCGGCGCATGCCGGCCAGCCAGCGCTCGTTGTCGGCTCCCTTGAGCGCCACGTACTTGCGGACGATCTCGTGCGGGAGGATCAGGAAGCGCTCCTCGCGGATCGCCACCAGCACCGCCTCGGCCACGTCGGAGGGCTCGAGCACGTCGTCGGCGAGCAGGGCCGCTGCGCCGACCTTGTCGTCCAGCGCCATCTCCAGCATCGGCGTGCGCACCCCGAGCGGGCACAGGCACGACACCTTGATGCCTGCGTCGGCATAGGTGATCGCCAGCCACTCGGCCACGGCCACCGCGGCGTGCTTGGTCATCGAGTAGGCCAGCGCCGAAACCTGGGTGAGCAGCCCTGCCGCCGATGCCGTGCTCATCAGGTAGCCCTCGCCGCGCTCCACCATCTCCGGCACGACCGCGCGCGCGGCCCACACGTGCGCCATCACGTTGATCTTCCAGGCCCGGTCGAGCTCCTGATCTGAGACCTCGGGACCACCGCCAGGTCCGCCGACGCCGGCGTTGGAGCAGAACAGGTCGATCGGGCCACCGAGCTCGCGCGCACGCGCGACCAGGGCCTGGATGTCGGGCTCGCGGCTGACGTCGGTCTCGATCGCGTGCCCGCCGACCTCGCGGGCCACGGCCGCGACCGAGTCGGCATCGATGTCGGCCAGCACCAGTGCCCGCGGCCGCTCGGCCGCGAATCGGTGGGCGAGCGCTCGGCCGATGCCGCTGCCCGCGCCGGTGATCACCACGTTGCGGTCGACGAGGTCCATCAGCGGCACAGACTATTCCAACGCGTCGTCGCGAGGATGACTTGAACTTGAACCCGAATTCAACTCAGGGTACAGTTCGCGTCGATGGCCAACCCGCTCCCCGCCCGCAGCGGCCGCCCGCCGGTGAGTGCCAGGGGCGCGCGCACCCGCGAGGGCCTGGTCCGGGCCGCCCGCGAGGTATTCGAGCGAGACGGCTTCCTCGACGCCCGGATCGTCGACATCGCTTCCGCCGCCGGCGTCGCCACCGGTTCGTTCTACACGTACTTCAACAGCAAGGAAGACGCGTTCGCGGCGGTGATCGACGAGCTGTCTGAGGAGATGCTGCACCCACGGCTGCGTGAGACCGCCGAGCGCGACGACCCGGTGGCGATGATCGAGGCGACCAACCGCTCCTACCTGCTGGCCTACCGACGCAACGCTCGGCTGATGGCGCTGATGGAGCAGGTCGCTCAGGTCGACGAGGACTTTCGCCGGACGCGGTTGCGCCGGGTCAGAGCGTTCACCGACCGCAACGCGCAGGCGATCGCCGAACTCCAGCGCCGCGGTCTCGCCGACCGGACGCTCGACCCGCAGCTCACCGCCGAAGCATTGAGCGCAATGGTGGGTCGAGTCGCCTACTACCGCTACGTGCACCGCTTCAACAACGCCTCGATCGAGTCGCTGACCCAGACGCTCACCGCCCTGTGGGCGGGCGCGCTGGGTCTGAACTCGCGGCCCGCCGGCAAGCCTCGCCCGATCAAGCCAAGGAGATGACCGAGATGAACTTCGCGCTCTCAGACCGCTGCCAGCAGCTCCGTGAACGGCTGCTCACGTTCATGGACGAGCACGTGTATCCCGCCGAGTCCGTGTATCACGAGCAGCTCGTCGCCTCCGGTGAGCCTCATTTCCATCCGCCGGTGATGGAGGAGCTCAAGGCCCGGGCGCGCGAGCAGGGCCTCTGGAACCTGTGGCTCCCCCATGACGTCGACGGGTTCTCCAGCCCGGGTCTGACCAATGTCGAGTACGCGCCGCTGGCCGAGATCCTCGGCCGCAGCCACATCGGGCCGGAGGCGTGCAACTGCGCCGCCCCCGACACGGGGAACATGGAGGTGCTGACGCTGTTCGGCACGCCCGAGCAGCGCGACCGCTGGCTGAGCCCGTTGCTGGAAGGAGAGATCCGCTCCGCGTTCGCGATGACCGAACCCGGCGTGGCCAGCTCCGACGCGACCAACGTGGAAATGCGGATCGAGCGCGATGGCGACGAGTACGTGCTCAACGGCCGCAAGTGGTGGACCTCGGGCGCGCTGCGCGAGCGCTGCAAGGTGATGATCGTGATGGGCAAGACCGACCTGAACGGCCCGACCTACCGCCAGCAGTCGATGATCCTCGTGCCGCGCGACACCGCCGGGGTGACCGTGCTGCGCAACCTCCCGGTGTTCGGGTACGTCGACCAGGAGGGGCACGGCGAGGTCTCGTTCGAGAACGTGCGCGTGCCGGCATCGAATCTGATCGCCAACGAAGGCGATGGATTCCTGATCTCCCAGGCGCGCCTGGGCCCGGGCCGCATCCATCACTGCATGCGCTCGATCGGCGCCGCCGAGCGCGCGCTCGAGCTGATGTGTGCGCGCGCCGTATCCCGTGTGACGTTTGGCCAGCCGGTGGCCGAGCGGGCCAACGTTCAGGACTGGATCGCGGAATCGCGGATCGAGATCGAGATGGCCCGGCTGCTGACGCTGAAGGCGGCGTGGCTGATGGACACGGTCGGCAACAAGCTCGCGCGCACCGAGATCTCCGCGATCAAGGTTGCGGCGCCCAACGTCGCGCTGAAGGTGATCGACCGCGCGATCCAGGTCCACGGCGGCGGCGGCGTGTCCAACGACTTCCCGCTGGCGATGATGTACGCCCACCAGCGGGCGTTGCGGCTCGCCGACGGTCCCGATGAGATCCACAAGCGCACGATCGCGCGACACGAGCTGCGCCGGTTGCAGACCGGCGCCAACGGTGCAGCGCCGACACCCGCTGGGGCGAAGGCCTAGCCGGCCTCGACGTGCTGCTTGAGCTCGCCGGCGCGGGCGTTGACGAGCATCCCGCGCAGCACGTCGACCAGCGGCCCACGGATCACCATCCCGAGCATCCGCCCGAAGTCGACCTCGAGCGAGTAGGTGGCCCTGGTCCGATCGCCGCCCAGGTCCTCGAGCTCCCAGCTGCCGTCCACCGACTTCAGCTCCCCTTTCTCCTGGCTCCACCGCAGCCGGTTAGGGCCGTCGTAGCTGAAGCGGACGGTCGACTTGATCGAGCGGACCTTGGCGTCGGACTCGGACTCGCACAGGACCGGCCGCCCCTCGGCGTCGCGTTCGATCGCGCGCAGCGCGTTCAGTCCTCCCTGCCACTGCGGCGCCGCCTCGACGTCCTCCACCAGCGCCCAGACGCGGTCCAGCGGGGCGTCGATCTCCGCCGTCGAGCTTCCGTTCAGGTTCGCCATCTCCCTGACCGTATCTCAGAGACGGTGATGGTGGTGGCCGTTGCCGTTGCCGTTGCCGTTGATCGAGATCTGGCGCGTGTCGTCGGGAGCCGGTCGCAGGATCATCACCTCGGCCGGGACGCGCTCGAGCAGCCACTCGAGGTCGTCACCGCTGAGCCCAATCCGGGGGCTGTCGGTGGCCGACACGATCACCCGGTCGAAGTGCTCCTGCTCGAGCAGCCGGCGCAGGGCGTCGCGATACGAGCGCCCACGGCCCACGCGCGAATCGACCGCCAGGCCCTGCGCCGAGGCCTTCTGCTCGATCGTCTCGAGCAGCGTCATCCCGCCCGCGCACTGAACGGGTACGCGGTGAGTCGAGCGGCAGGGTGCGCGGCACGCGCGCCAGGAACGCCGGCACGATCGTGGCGTTCTCCGCGCGCGCCAGGCGGACCGCGGCGTCGAACGAGCGGCGCGAGATCGCCTGCCCGGTGAACGGGAGCAGGATCGTGCGCCCTGGCCTGGGCTGCTCGCGGCCGGGCTTGCGGCCGTGCGGTGGCAGCCAGTAGCCGGCGGCCAAGCCGGCGAGCAGCGTCACCGCCGCGATCCCGATCACGATCGCCAGGCTCATTCCTCGTCCCCCCAGCCGCCGTCATTGCGCGCGGCGCGCCGAGACCGGTCGGCGACGATCCGCACGTCGACGCCCGGAAGCAGCTCCATCAAGCGCTGGGGCAGCGGCGCCCGCAGCCGCGCGAGCCCGCGCGCGGGCCGGCTGCGGCCCAGCAGCACGTACGTGCGTCCCGCGCTGGCGGGCGATCTCGGCGACCGTCGCGGGCACGTCATCGGACTCCTCGATCAGCATCTGCGCGCCGAGCACCGAGGCGAGCTGCTGGAGCCCGGTCAGCGAGCGCTCCTGCTCGTCGGACAGGCTCGGGCCGGGCGGGCGTACCCACAGCAGGTCGAGGTCGGCGCCCAGCCGCTGGGCCGAGCGCCACGCTCGCCGCACCAGCCGCTGGGCTCCGGGATACGGCTCGACCAGGGCGAGGAGACGCTCGCCGACCGCTTGGGGGGCGTCGGCGGCGAGCGTCTCCTCGCGGGACCCCACCGGTTCGGTGGTGGTCAGGCGCTTGTGGCCGACCTCCTCGGCCACCTGGCGGAGCGCGACCTCGCGCAGCGCGGCGAGGTTCTCGATCCGGAAGAAGTTGTTCAGGGCGGCGTCGATCGCGCTCCTGCGGATACACCTTGCCCGCCCGCAGCCGGTCGAGCAGCGCCTCCGGGGTCAGGTCGATCATCACGATCTCGTCGGCGCGGCCGAGCACCGCGTCGGGGATCGTCTCGCGTACGCGCACCCCGCTGAGCTCGGAGATCTGGTCGTTGAGCGATTCGAGGTGCTGGACGTTGACCGTCGAGAGCACGTCGATCCCGGCGGCCAGCACGTCCTCGACGTCCTCGTAGCGCTTGCGGTGCTCGACGCCCGGCACGTTGGTGTGCGCGAGCTCGTCGATCAGGCACAGCTCCGGCGCGCGGGCCAGGATCGCCGGCAGGTCCATCTCCTCGAGCATCGTCCCGCGGTACTCGACGCGCCGGCGGGGACGATCTCGGCAGGCCCTCGGCGAGCTCGGCCGTCTCGGCCCGGCCGTGGGTCTCGAGCAGCCCGATCACGACGTCGCGCCCGTTCTCCTGCTCGGCGTGACCCTCGAGCAGCATCCGGAACGTCTTGCCCACGCCCGCCGCCATACCCAGGAACACGCGGAGGTGGCCACGGTCTCATGCGCCCAGCAGAGCCGTGGACGATGAGGTCGATCAGCTTGATTCCGATGAACGGGGCGATGATCCCGCCGAGCCCGTAGATCCAGAGGTTTCGGCGCAGCAGCGCGCTGGCGCCGATCGGCCGGTACTGCACGCCCCTCAGGGCTACGGGGATCAGCAGCGGGATCACGATCGCGTTGAAGATGATCGCCGAGATCACGGCCGACCTCGGCGTCCCGAGGTTCATGATGTTGAGCACGTGCAGCGGGCCCTGGCCGTTCTTGCTGGCGGCGTAGGTGAAGACGAAGATCGCCGGCAGGATCGCGAAGTACTTGGCGACGTCGTTGGCGATCGAGAACGTCGTCAGCGCACCGCGGGTGATCAGCAGCTGCTTGCCGACTTCGACGATCTCGATCAGCTTCGTCGGGTTGGAGTCCAGGTCGACCATGTTCCCGGCCTCGCGCGCGGCCTGGGTGCCGGTGTTCATCGCGACGCCGACGTCGGCCTGCGCGAGCGCGGGCGCGTCGTTGGTGCCGTCGCCGGTCATCGCGACCAGCCGTCCCTCGGCCTGCTGGTCCTTGATCAGCTGCAGCTTGGCCTCGGGGGTGGCCTCGGCGAGGAAGTCGTCGACGCCGGACTCCTCGGCGATCTTCGCGGCCGTCAGGCGGTTGTCGCCGGTGATCATGATCGTGCGGATGCCCATCGCGCGGAGATGGTCAAAGCGCTGGCGCATGCCCTCCTTGATCGTGTCCTTCAGGTAGATCACGCCCATCACCTGCGAGTCGCGCGCGACCGCGAGCGGCGTGCCGCCCTCGCGGCCGATCCGGTCGAGGACCGGCTGGAGCTCTGCCGGGGGCCGACCGCCGTCGGCGGTGACGAGCGAGATGATCGCGTCGCCGGCGCCCTTGCGCAGCTCACGGCCGTCGAGGTCGACGCCGCTCATCCGCGTCTGGGCGGTGAACGGCACGAACTCGGCATGCAGGTCTGCCATGTCGTGTTCGCGGATCCCGTACTGCTTGGCGAGCACAACGATCGAGCGGCCCTCGGGCGTCTCGTCGGCGAGCGAGGCGAGCTGTGCGACCTCGGCGAGTTCGCTCTCGGACACGCCGGGCATCGGGATGAACTCGGACGCCAGCCGGTTGCCGATCGTGATCGTGCCGGTCTTGTCGAGCAGCAGCACGTCGACGTCGCCCGACGCCTCGACGGAGCGGCCCGACAGAGCGAGCACGTTGCGGCGCACGAGCCGATCGATGCCGGCGATCCCGATCGCCGACAGCAGCGCCCCGATCGTGGTCGGGATCAGCGCGACGAGCAGTGAGATCAACGTCGTCTCGGAGATCGACGTGTCGGCGAACAGGCCAAACGGGCGCAGCGTCGCGACGACGACCAGGAAGATCAGGGTCAGGCCGGCGAGCAGGATGCCGAGCGCGATCTCGTTCGGGGTCTTACGGCGCTGCGGCGCCCTCGACCAGCTGCGATCATCCGATCCAGGAACGAGTGGCCCGGCTCCTGGGTGATCTCGACGACGATCCGGTCCGACAGCACGCGGGTGCCGCCGGTGACCGCGCTGCGGTCGCCGCCGGACTCGCGGATGACCGGCGCCGACTCGCCGGTGATCGCGGACTCGTCGACCGACGCGATCCCCTCGGTCACGGTGCCGTCGCCGGGGATCAGCTCACCGGCCTCGACCACGACGACATCGCCCTTGGTCAGCTCGGATGCTTGCCTGGTCGTCCCGTCCTGCATCCGCGCGACCGTCTCCTGGCGCATCGCGCGCAACGTGTCCGCTTGGGCGCGGCCGCGGCCCTCGGCGAACGCCTCGGCCATGTTCGCGAACAAGACCGTCAGCCACAGCCAGAACGCGATCGTGACCGTGTACCACGCCGGTTCGTTGCCGCCGCCGAGCGGCCCGCCGCCGAACACCTGGATCAACCAGGTGACGGTGGTGATGACCGCTCCGATCTCGACCACGAACATCACCGGGTTGCGGATCTGCACTCGCGGATCGAGCTTGATGAAGCTGTCGATCAGCGCGCGCTTGACGATGTCGCGGCGGAACAGCGAGATCGCGTGGCGCTCGGCCGGCGGCGCCTGAGTGGGCTCGGGTGCGGTGACCGACATCAGCGCGACCCTCCGGCGTTGTCGAGGGCGAGGTTGAGCTCGAGCACGTTGACGCCGGGCTCGCCCGAGAACCCGAGGCCGCGGCCGTGGGTGTTCTGGGAGATCAGGTGCTGGACCTCGGACATCGGCAGGTGCCGGACGGCCGCGATCCGGTGGGCCTGGATGTCGGCGTTGGCCGGGGAGATGTCGGGATCGAGGCCCGAGCCGGTCGTGTTGACGGCGTCGACGGGGATGCGCGACGCGGTCAGGCTCGGGTCATACGGCTTCTCGAGCTGCAGGTAGGCCTTCATGCTCGCCGAGATCGCCTCCTCGGTGGCCTTGTCGTTGGGCCCGAGGTTCGAGAACGTGCTGGCGCCGGCGTTGTACGGAGGCACCGTCGGCGACGGGCGGCTCTGGAAGTAGCGCTTGTCGGGGACCGTGACCGGGTTGCCGTCACTGTCGACCTGCGGCTTGCCGTTCTTGACGACCTGGGTGGCGAACTGCTGGCCGATGATCTTCGAGCCGACGAGCTTGCCGTCGACCTTGACCTGCTGGCCGTTGGCGTTGCCGGGGAATGCGACCTGGCCGACGCCGGTCACGACGAGCGGGTAGAGGATCCCCAGCATCACGCGTGAACGCGACGATCCGCGATGCTGAGGTGACGATGTCGCGCTTCATTTGTCTTTCGTCAGTAGAGGTGTCCGGTGAGGCCCTGGACGATCGGGCCGAGTAGCAGTGCGGGGAAGAAGGTGAGGGCGCCGACGAGCACGATCACGCCGATCAGCAGGACCACGAACGTCGGGTTGTCGGTGCGCATCGTGCCCAGGCCGGCGGGGCTGATCCGCTTGCCGGCCAGAGAGCCCGCGACCGCCAGCGCGAACAGGATCGGGATGAAGCGCGCGAACAGCATCGTGAAGCCGCCGAGCAGGTCGGCGAACGTGACGCCGTGGGAACCGAGGTTGCCCGCGTTGGGCTGGATGAAGCCGGTGTAGCCGGCGAACGCGGAGCCGTTGTTGTTGGCCTGGCTCAGGTACGCGTAGAACGTCTCGGAGAATCCCTGCGGGCCGACGCCCGACCGCGGAAATCGATGCTCGGCCGGCGTGACTGGCGGTCGCAAGCGCGGTCGAGAACAGCGCCGCCAAGCGGCGTCAGCAGCAGCCCGATCGAGACCAGCTTGATCTCGCGGGCCTCGATCTTCTTGCCGAGGTACTCGGGGGTGCGCCCGACCATCAGCCCGCCGATGAACACCGCCAGCAGGACGTACAGGAGGATCGAGTAGAGCCCGGTGCCGACGCCGCCGAAGATCACCTCGCTGGCCGACAGGTTGGCCATCGGGATCGCGCCGCCGATGCCGGTGAACGACTCGATCGCGCTGTTGACCGCGCCGCACGAGGTGACTGTGGTCACGACGTCGAACAGGGCCGAGCCGGCGATCCCGAAGCGCTGCTCCTTGCCCTCCAGGTTGCCGCCGGCCGAGCCGGCGATCGCGTGGGTGTGCAGGCCGGCCGCGTGCTGGGCCGGCGAGCCGTGCGCCTCGGCGATGTAGGCGACCACGACCGCGCCGAGGAACATCACCATCATCGTCGCGTAGATCGCGTACCCCTGCCGGCGGTTGCCGACCATCCGCCCGTAGGTGAACACCAGCGCAGCGGGGATGACCAGCACCGCGAGCATCTCGACGAGGTTCGTGAACCCGGTCGGGTTCTCGAACGGGTGCGCGGAGTTCGTGTTGAAGAAGCCGCCGCCGTTGGTGCCCAGCAGCTTGATCGCCTCTTGCGAGCCAACTGGGCCCATCGCGATCGTCTGGTTGCTGAGGTGCGTCAGCGAGGCGAACCGCGAGGTAGTGCGAGAGGTTCTGGATCACGCCCTGGGAAATCGAGCACCAGCGCGATCAGCAGCGAGAGCGGCAGCAACACCTACAGCACGGTGCGCACGATGTCCTGCCAGAAGTTGCCCAGGCTCGGCCCGCTGCGCGACACGATCCCGCGGATCAGCGCCACCGCGACGCAGATCCCGACGCCGGCGGACAGGAAGTTCTGAACGGTGAGCCCCGCCATCTGGCTGAAGTAGCTCATCGTCGTCTCGCCGGCGTAGTACTGCCAGTTCGTGTTGGTCACGAACGACGAGGTGGTGTTGAACGTGACGTTCCACGGGGCCGAGTGGAAGTGCATGGGGTTCAGCCCGGTGAAGTTCCACAGCGTCTGGGTGCGGAGGATGATGTACAGCAGCAGCCAGCCGGCGAGCGAGAAGATGATCACGCTCTTGGCGTAGGCCTTCCAGTCCTGGCCGTGGGCGGTGTCGACTCGGAGCACCCTGTACGTCAGCCGCTCGGGGACACGGAAGACCGGGTCGAGGAACGTGCGCTGACCGGTGTAGACGGCCGACATGTAGCGGCCCAGCGGGAGCGCCAGCGCCGTCAGGATGACGGCGAACAGGAAGATGGTGAGCCAGCCGAGGAACGTCATCGTGTCACTTCCTAGAACCGCTCTCCGCGGAGCAGCGCGTACAGGAGGTACGCGAACACGATCACGGAGACGACCAGCCCGAACAGGTCAGCGCCGCTCATATCCGGTCGATCGCGTAGATGAGTCCGAACAGGATCACGAAGGCCGCGATGCCCATTGCGATTGCTGCGATATCCATGGGGACGATCATGGACACCCGCTCGTCAAGGCCGCGTGTAGAAACAACGGCCCGGCATAAAGATGCTGTGAAGGCTGTTCGGCGGGCGCTACTCGTCGCTGAAGCGGTACCCGACGCCCGGGTCGGTGCGGATGAACCGGGGGCCTCCGGGCGGCTCGATCTTGCGGCGCAGGTTGGCGATGTGCGCCCTGAGCACCTGCGTGTCGTCGGCGTAACCGGGTCCCCACACCGACGCCAGCAGGTCGCGGTGGGTCATCAGGCGCCCGCGGTTGGTGGCCAACTGGCGCAGCAGGTCGAACTCGATCGGGGTCAGGTGGACCTCCTCGCCGGCGACTCGGACGGTGCGCCGGGCGAGGTCGATCTCGAGCCCGTCGGAGGTGATCACGGTGTCCTCGGGCTCGCGGTGGATCCGGCGCAGGTTGGCGTTCAGGCGGGCGACGAGCTCGCGCGGGCCGAACGGCTTGGTCACGTAGTCGTCGGCGCCGGCGGCCAGCGCCCTGACCTTGGCGTCCTCGTCGCCGATCGCCGACAGGACGATCAACGGGACGTCGCTCCACTCCCGGATCCGGCGACACAGCTCGATGCCGTCGCCGTCGGGCAACACGAGGTCGATGATCGCCGCGTCAGGGTGGCTGACCGCGGCCACGTCGAGCGCCTCCTCGGCGGTCGAGGCCGGCAACGCCTCAAACCCGGCGTCGCGCAGGATCACCCGAAGCGCGCGGAGGATCTGGTGCTCGTCGTCGCACACGAGCACCCTCGGCCGCGCGGCGGCGTTCACGCCCCCACCTCCGCCGGCACAGGTCCGGCGGCGGGCAGCGCCACCGCGAAGGTGGTCCCCTGGCCCGGCAGCGACTCGACCGTGATCGTGCCGCCGTTGGCCTCGATGAAGCCCTTGGCGATCGCCAGCCCCAGCCCCGAGCCGGCCCACGGCTCGCTGCCGGCCTTGGGACCGCGGTAGAACGGCTCGAAGATCCGCTCGCGCTGGGAGGGGCCGATCCCGGGGCCGCGGTCGACCACTCTGACCAGCACCCGCGATCCGGTGCGCCGGATGTGGACCGCGACGGGCTGCCCGCCGGAATAGCGACGCGCGTTCTCCAGCAGGTTCGCGAACGCGCGTTCGAGCTGGGCGCCGTCGGCGCGCACGTCGGGCACGTCGGGGTCGACCGTGACCCGCACGTCCGCGGTGCCGTCGCCGAGGCCCTCGCGCGCGGCCAGCACGACCTCCTCGAGCGAGACCCAGTCCGGACGCGGGGTGGCGCGGCCGGCCTGGAGCTTTGACAGATCGAGAAGCTTGTCGACGAGCACCGACAGCCGGGCGGCGCCGTCGACCACGGCGGCGCTGAGCTCGGCCCGGTCCTCCTCGGGTAGCGACTCGCTCCCGAGCGCGTGCCCGGCGGCGAGGATCGCGGTCAGCGGCGTGCGCAGGTCGTGCGAGACGGCTCGCAGCAGCGCAGTCTTGACGTCGTCGCTGCGCCTCAGCGCCGCGGTCTCGACCGCCTCGGCCTGGACGGCGTCACGGTGCAGCGCGATCGCCACCAGCGCTCCGAGCGAGTCGACCACGTGGACGCGCAGCACGCCCATCGTCTCCGGCGGCAAGTCGCGCGGGACCAGCAGCGTCGCGATCTGGCGGCCGTCGGGGTCGCGCAGCGCAAGCGCGACGCGCCGCACCTCCTCGGGGGCGCTGCCGAGCTCGATCGCGGCCGACGGCAGCTCCATCGCCGCCGCCACCCGCCGCGCCGCCGCCCCGAGCACCTCGGTGGTCCGGGCCCCGGCCAGCAGCTCGCGGGCCAGCCCGGCCGCCAGGTCGGCCTCCTGCCGGCGCCGCTCGGCCTCGATCGCCCGAGCCCGGGCCAGCTCGGCAACCGTGCTGACGGCCGCGGCCACGATCGTGAACGCGGCCAGCGCCACCCAGTTGCGCGAGTCCGAGATCGTGAACCGGCCGACCGGCGAGATGTGGAAGAAGTTGAACGCCGCGGCGCTGGCAAGCGAGGTCACCAGACCCAGCAACAGCCCCCAGTAGGCCGAGATCAGCAGCACCGCGGGCAGGTACACGACGCTCAGCGAGACGGCCGGAGCGACCGACTTGAGCGGATAGATCGCCGCGGTGGCCAGCGCCACCGCGATCCCGGCCAGCGTCAGCCCGAGCCACAGCGGCGGCCGCTTGGCCCCGAATGCGCGGGCTCCCGAGTTGTCGGTCATCTTCTGTTGTCAGCGTACGACCACAATCGGCCGCGGTTACGGCGATCCCGTCTCCGGGGTCACGGCGATCCCGTCGCCGCGAAACGGACTCAGGCGGCGTAACGCTGCGCGGCCCGCGCGCGGGCCTTGGCCGCCTCGACCTCTCGGTCCTTGGGCGGCGCGTTGGTCTCCAGCTCCCGCATCAGCTGCGTCGAGGCCTCGGCAACGGCGTCCCAGGCGCGCTGGAAGGCCTCTTCGTTCGCGCGCGACGGCTTGGTGAAGCCGCTGATCTTGCGCACGTACTGAAGCGACGCGGCGCGGATCTCCTCGTCGGTCGCGGGGGGATCGAAGTTATAGAGCGTTCGGATGTTTCGGCACATGCGGCAAGCGTACGACCTCGCCGGGATTGCGACCACCTTGATGCATGCACCACGTGACAAATCCGTCCCCGACCACGAGCCGTGCCACACCATGCATGAAATACCTGCACGCTGTGGCGCGGCCCACGGGCTCATGCCGGAATTGACACACCGTGCAGGTCCGGGCGGGGCGCTCATGGTCCGGGCGGGCGCTCTCTGGTCCGGGCGGGCGTTCCCGGCGAAACCCGTGCACGATGCTGCACGAATCGGCACGAAGCCGCAAGTTCGTGTACGTTAATACGCGATGCTGACCGACGAGCGCCGTTCGCTGATCCTCGACCGGCTTCGCACGCAGGGCCGCGTGCTGGCGGCCGACCTCACCGCCGAGCTGGGGGTGTCGTCCGACACCGTGCGCCGCGACCTGCGCGAGCTCGACGACGCCGGACTGCTGCGCCGAGTCCACGGCGGCGCGCTGCCCCGCCACGGCGACGCGTCCCCGTTCGCCAGCCGGCAACGGCGCGCGCCCGAGGCCAAGGCCTCAATCGCCCGCCGCGCCGCCGCCTGCGTGCACGACGGACAGGTCGTGGTGCTCGACGGCGGCACGACCACGCTCGAGCTCGCGCGGGCGTTGCGTGACGACCTGCGCGCCAACGTCATCACCACCAGCCCACCGATCGCGCTCGCGCTCGCCGACCACCCCGGGCTCGAGGTGACGGTCGTCGGTGGAACGCTGCGGCCGAAGGCGCTCGTTACCGTCGGCGCCGCCGCCGTCGAGGCGCTCAAGGTGATCCGGGCCGACATCGTGTTCCTCGGCGTCTGCGGCCTGCACCCGGAGATCGGCGTCACCACCGAGGACCTCGAGGAGCGTCACGTCAAGGCGGCGATGATCGAAGGCGCCGGCGAAGTGGTCGCGCTCGCCGACCACGACAAGCTCGGCACCGCGATGCCCGTCGTCGTCGCCCCGATGAGCGCCGTCACGCAGCTGGTCACCGACGCCGACGTCAGCGACGCGGCGCTGGTCCCCTACCTGGAGCTCGGGATCGAGGTCCTGCGCGCATGACTCGGCGACACATGAGCCCACTCCGCATGACGCCCCGCGCCGGGATCACCGTCGTGTTCTTCGTCAACGGCGCTCTGTTCGCCTCATGGGCCTCCCGGATCCCGGCGCTGTCCGATCGCGTCGGCGCCACCTCGGGAACGCTGGGACTCGCGCTGCTGGCGCCCGCCGTCGGAGCGATCGTGGCGATGCCGCTGGTGGGGAAGCTGCTGCCCGGGCGTTCGAGCCGGGCGTTCACGCGGCTGGGCGTGATCGCGCTGATGGCGGCGATCCTGGTGCCCCCGGCCGCCCAGACCGTTCCCGAGCTCGCGGGCACGCTGTTCATCGTCGGCCTGGCCAACTCGACGCTGGATCTGTCGATGAACGCCCAGGGGCTGACGATCGAACGCCGCCGCCGCGAGCCGATCCTGTCCTCGCTGCACGCGGCGTTCTCGTTCGGTGGCTTCGCCGGCGCCGGCCTGGGCGCGGTGGCGGCGACGCTCAGCGTCTCGCCGTTCCCCCACCTGGCAGCGGCCGCGCTGCTGTTCGGGATCCCGGGCCTGATCGCGATCCGACCGCTGCTGCACCACGACGAGGACGCCGACGCCCAGGCGCCAGCGATGCGCTGGCGGCGGCTGCCCACCCGGTTGATCCTGCTCGGGACCGCGTGCTTCTTCTGCCTGATGGCCGAGGGGGGCTCGTCGGACTGGAGCGCCAAGCTCGTCCGAGACGGTCTTCAGAGCACGGCGGCCCTCGGCGCCGTCGCCTACGCGGTGTTCAGCGTCGCGATGGGCACCGGGCGGCTGGTCACCGACGCGCTGTGGGCGCGGTGGGGCGCGGTCGGGCTGCTGCGGCGTTCGGGGGCGCTGGCGGCTGTGGGGTTCGCCGCCGGACTGGCGGCCGGCACGGTGCCGGCGGTGATCGCCGGGTTCGCCGCGCTCGGGCTCGGCCTGGCCGGCGTCGTGCCGACGCTGTTTCGCTCGGGCGCCGACCAGCCCGGAGTGCCCACCGGTTCGGCACTGGCCGCGGTCAGCTCGCTTGGATACCTGGGCTTTCTCGCCGGACCGCCGCTGATCGGCGCGGTCGCCCAGCTGACGTCGCTCCGGGCCGCCTGCGGCCTGCTGGTGATCGCCGGGCTGCTGGTGATGCTGCTGGCACCCAGCGCCGCCCCGCCCGTCGCTTCCCGCCGGCGTCCGGCGGTTCACCCGTCGCTGACGACATGAACGCGCGCACGCTGCTCGAGAGCGCCGACGCGATCCTGGTCGACCTCGACGGGACGCTGGTCGATTCGACCGGCCCCGTCCGTCGCGCGTGGCAGGGCTTTGCCGAGCGACACGGACTGGACGCCGAGGAGGTGCACCGGTTCGCCCAGGGACGGCCATCGCGCGAGTCGATCCGCCTGCTCGCGCCCGACTCCTACGTCGAGGCTGAGACGGCCGCGGTCGAGGAGGCCGAGGTGACCGACACCGAAGGGGTCGTCGCGCTGCCCGGCGCGGCCCGGCTGCTGGCCACCGAGCGACCGCTGGCGATCGTGACCTCGTGCTCGACCGCGCTGGCTCATGCACGCCTGACGGCAGCGGGGCTGCCGATCCCCAAGGTGCTGGTCTCCGCCGACGGGCTGGACCGCGGCAAACCCGACCCGGCCTGCTTTCTGATCGCCGCCGCCCGCCTGGAGATCGAGCCGGATCGCTGCGTGGTTCTCGAGGACGCTCCGGCCGGGATCCGAGCCGGCCGCGCCGCCGGCGCGCGAGTGATCGCGCTGCGCACCACCCACGCCGACCAGGAGCTCTCCGAGGCCGACGCGATCGTCGACGACGTGGCCTGCGCCCTGTGAATACTGGCTGTGCGGCCAACACGCGGTCGCCACAAACGCCTGGATTCGTGCAAAGCTATTGCCTGGGCCGATGAAGCAAACTGACGCATTTGCCGCCACCGCCGAGGGCACGGATGGCGGCGCGAGGATCCTGGTCGAGGGCGATGTGGACATCGCGACGGTGCCCCGTCTGCAGCGGGCGCTCGAGCGAGCGCTGGAGGCCACGCCGAAGCACGTGCTGATCGACCTCGCCGGGGTTGGGTTCGTGGACTCCTCGGGATTGAGGTTCCTGCTGCGCGCGAACCAGCAGGCACAGCGGAGCGGCTGGTCGCTGACGATCGTCCGGCCGGCGGAGTCGGCGATGAAGGCGTTCGAGCTGACCGGGGCCGACAAGTGGCTGCCGTTCGCGTCGTCGGGTTCGGCGCCCGGCGACGACGCCCAAACCGGCGAGGAGCACGAGGTGATGGCCCAGGCCGAGCGAATGCTGCGGCTGCACATCCGAGGCTCGATGGACGCTCCTCGGACCGCCCGCCTGGCGACTCGCGAGCTCGTCTCCGATCACCCGCTGGCCGCGGGCCAGCTCGACAGCCTGACGCTGCTGGTCTCCGAGGTCGTGACCAACGCGGTAACCCATCCAGAGCTTCCCGACGACAGCGACGTCGAGTTCGCCGTCACCGTCACGCCGGAGCTGACCCGGGTTCTGGTCTCGGACGCCGGCGCGGGATTCGCATGGCCGGCGGAGTCGCTGCCCCAGGGGCGAGTCGACGGTGGCTACGGGATCCTGCTGCTCGACAGCCAATCGTCGCGGTGGGGAGTCCAGCGGGTGCCGGGGCGGTTCACGGTCTGGTTCGAGCTCGACCACGAGCCCGATCGCGTGACCGCGGCCGTCACCTGACCCGCAACCGTCACGTGAGCTTGACGAACAGCGCGGTGACGTCGTCGTCGAGCTCCCCCTCGGCGGGACGGACGCTCTCCAGCACCGACTCGCGCAGAGCCAACGGTTCGCCGTCGCCAGTCGCAACCGCATCGGCCAGCCGGCGCAGGCCGATGTCAAGCGACTCGCCGCGCCGCTCAATCAGGCCGTCGGTGTAGAACACGAGGATCCCGCCGGGGGCGATCGGCGCACGCAGGTCGCGGTATACGACGTCCTCGATGCCCATCAGGCCCTCGCCCCCTTCGAGGTAGCGGGTCTCGCGATCGCCATTTCGCAACAGCGGCGGCGGGTGCCCGGCACAAGCCCAGGAGACCGATCCCCCTGGCGCGTCGACGACCGCGTAGACGACGGTGAACAGCTCGGTCTGGCCGAGCGCGAGCTGATGGCGGTTTAACCGGGTCAGCATCTCCGCCGGCGAGCGGAAGCCTTCGTCGGCGAGCGCGAATGCGCGGGTCACGCTGCGCAGCTGACCCATCGCCGAGGCGGCGGGGACGCCCCGGCCGGCGACGTCGCCGATCACTACCCCGAGCCGTCCGCCCGGCAGCGCGAACGCGTCGTACCAGTCGCCGCCGACCTCGGCCCCGGCGGCCTCGTAGTGCGCGGCCAGCTGCAACCCGGCGATCTCGGGCAGCCGCTTGGGCAGCAGACCTCGCTGCAGCTCCACCGCGACGCGGTGCTCCTGCTCGTGCAGCTGTGCGCGACGTATCCCAAGCGAGGCACGCTCGGCCGCGTCGTAGAGCAGCGACCGCTCGGCCGGGTTGAAGACGCGGCCGGACCGGGCCAGCCGCAGCACCCCGACCGCCGTACCCTCGATGATCACCGGGGCCTGCAGGGTCTGCTCCAGCGCCGGCGTCGTCTCCAGGCTCTGGACGGCCCCGCCACCCTGAGCCGCGTGCACAATGATCGGCTCGCCGCCGTCGCGCTCGATCTCGACCTCGGCCACGTCGACTTCGAACAGCTCGGCCAGCCGCACCGCCAGCTCGGCGATCAGCTGGTGTAGCGACAGTGACTCGATCGCTCCGCTGAGCGCCTGTAGCTTGGACAGGCGCTCGGCCATTGCCTCGGCGTTAGTGCGCGCCGCGTGCTCGAGCAACAGCTCCGCCCGCGCCTCCTCGGCCCGACGCCGCGCGCTGAGATCGACCCACTGTAGGAGCAGCAGCGGCTGGCCGGGGTCGCCGGCGTCGATCGACGAGGTTACGAGCCCGACCCAGGCCTCGCCACCCTTGGCCGTGCGCAGGCGCAGGTCAACGCTGCCGACCTGGTCCAATGCAGCCGCCAGCTGGTCGCGATCGTCGGGGTGGCACAGCTCCAGCACGTCGACTCCCGCGATCTGAGCCGCATCGCGTCCGATCAGCCGCTCCAACGCGGCGTTGGTGCGGACGATCCGGCGGTCGGAGTCGAGGATCGCCTTGCCGATCGGAGCGGCCTCGAACGCCGCCCGCAACAGCGTCTCCGAGCGCTTCAGCGCGCGTCGGTTCTGCTCGAGCTCGGCGAACACGGCCACCTTGGAGCGGAGCAGGTCCGGCTCGAACGGCTTGAGCACGTAGTCGACCGCCCCGACGCCATAGCCGCGCAGGATGTCGTCGGCCTCGTCGCGCGCCGCGGTCAGAAACACGATCGGTACGTCCCGAGTCCGCGCCCGGCCCTTGATCAGGCGGGCTGTCTCCAGACCGTCGAGCTCGGGCATCCGCACGTCGAGCAGGATCAGGGCGACGTCGTGCTCGAGCAGGATCCGCAGCGCCTCCTCGCCCGATCGTGCGGCCAGCAACGGGTAGCCGAGCGGGGCCAGGACGCCGTCGAGCGCGTTCAGGTTCTCCTGTCGATCGTCGACGAGCAGGATCGGCAGGACGTCGACCGGCGTGAGCTCGCCCGGCTCGCCCCCGCCGCCGATCTCCGGAGCGTCGGGGTCTACAGGTCCAGCCACACTCGCATCATCGAGACGAGCTGATCCACGTCGACCGGCTTGGTGATGTAGTCCGAGGCTCCCGCGGCGATCGCCTTCTCGCGGTCGCCCTTCATCGCCTTGGCGGTGAGCGAGATGATCGGCAGGTGCTCGAAGCGCGGCATCGACCTGATCGCGCGCGCGGTCTCGTAGCCATCCATCTCGGGCATCATGATGTCAAGCAGGATCAGGTCGGTGTTGGCGTGCTGCAGCAGCCGGTCGATCCCTTCGCGGCCGTTCTCGGCGAACACAACCTTCATGCCGCGCTGCTCGAGCGTCGAGGTCAGCGCGAACACGTTGCGGATGTCGTCGTCGACCACGAGCACCTTGCGGCCCTGCAGCGAAGCGTTCCCGGTCCGCAGCGCTCCGATCATCCGTCGCGTCGGAGTCGGCAGCTGTGCCTCGACCCGATGCAGGAATACCGCCGCACTATCTGCGAGCCGCTCGGGCGAGTCCGCCACCACCATCACCGATGTTTTCGCCAGCGCATCGATCCGCGCTCGGTCGGCGTTGGACAGCTTGTCGGGCAGGTAGGCGATCATCCGGCGCTCGCGCAGGGACTCGTCGACGCTGATCTCGCGCAGCAGAGCGGTGCCGCGGGAACGATCGCCGCCGACGACCACGATCGCGAGGTCGAACCCGTCTTCGCGTAGCTGCGCCGGCGCGTCGTCGGCGTCGATCCGACGCAGTTCGACCAGGTCGTCGCCGGTCAGGTACCCGAGCGTCTCGTCATCCAGCCGCGCTTGTGGCTCCTCGATCAGCGCGATCCTGCGGCCGGCCGGTTCGGTCTGGCGCTCGAGGTCCGACAGCGTCCGTTCGAGATCGCCGTCCTCGAACGGGTCGGGCATGAACGCAGCCGTGCCTCCGCGCAATGCGTCGATGCGCGAAGCGGGCTCGCCGATCATCGCCACCGGCACGTGCCGGGTGTCGGGATGCTTCTTGAGCTGTCCGAGGACCGAGTCGACCCGCGGCAGGTCGCCGGCCAGCAGCACTGCCGCGGGACGGTGCTCGCGCGCCAGACCGAGCCCGGCGGTGGGCCGGCGCGCGACCACGCCCTTGAGGCCGAGCTCGTGCACGCCGTCGAGCAACGCCCGCGCCCGGTCGGGCTGGGAGTCGATCAGCAGCACCACGCGATCGTCGGGATCGAGCTGCGCGGCGTCGTCGGCGCCGTCCGCGGCCAGGATCGGGTGGGTGTTGCCGTTACCGGTCCCAAGCGCCGGTACGACCATCGGTTCGGGGATGCGGACCTCGGTCACCGGCTCGTTCAGGCGCTCGGTCAGCGGCAGGAACAGCGTGAATCTGCTGCCTTCTCCGGGCGTCGACTCGACGTGAATCTCGCCGCCGAGCAAACGAGCGATCTCTCGGGAGATCGACAGGCCGAGGCCAGTCCCGCCGTACTTGCGCGAGGTCGTCCCGTCGGCCTGCTGAAAGGCCTCGAAGATCGCCGACAGCTTGTCGTCGGGGATCCCGACCCCGGTGTCGGTGACCGAGAACGAGATCACGTCCTCGGTCACCCCGAGCGTGTCGGTGGAGAAGCCGGTCTGCTCGTCCGGCCTGCCGATCGTCAGCACCACCCCGCCCTGGTTGGTGAACTTGAACGCGTTCGAGAGCAGGTTCTTCAGGATCTGACCGAGCCGCTGCTCGTCGGAGACGATCGACGGCGGCAACTCCGAATCGATCTCGACCGTGAACTCGAGCTCCTTCTGCTCGGCCACTTGTCGGAACGCCCGCTCGGCATCCTCGTAGATGTCCGAGAGCGCGACCGGCGCCATGTCGACCTCCATCCGGCCCGCCTCAACCTTGGACAGATCGAGGATGTCGTTGATCAGCGACAACAGGTCGTTGCCCGCGCCGTGGATCGTCTGGGCGAACTCGACCTGGCGCTCGGTGAGCAGCCCGTCCTCGTTCTCGGCCAGCAGCCGCGACAGGATCAGCATCGAGTTCAGCGGCGTGCGCAGCTCGTGCGACATGTTCGCCAGGAACTCCGACTTGTACTTCGACGACAGCGCCAGCTGCGCGGCCTTGTCCTCCAGCCCGCGGCGGGCCAGCTCGATCTCGTCGTTCTTGATCTCGATGTCGCGGTTCTGCTCCGACAGCAGCCGCGCCTTCTCCTCGAGCTCGTCGTTGGTGTTGCGCAGCTCCTCGGATTGCTTCTGCAGCTCCTGGGTCAGGCCCTGGGACTGCTCGAGCAGCTCCTCGGTGCGCATGTTCGCGCGGATCGTGTTGATCACGACGCCGATGGTCTCGGTGATCTGCTCGAGGAAGTCGCGGTTGACGTCGGAGAACGGCCGCAACGAGGCCAGCTCGATCACCCCGAGCACCCGGTCCTCAAACAGCACCGGCATCACCAGCAGGCCCGCCGGCGTGGCCTCGCCCAGCCCCGAGCCGACCTTGATGTAGGCGGGGGGAACCTCGGTCAGCACGATCGTCTTGCGCTCGAACGCCGCCTGACCCACCAGGCTCTCGCCGATCTCGAACCGGCTGCGCAGCTCGCTGCGCCGAGGTGTGAACCCGTAGGACGCGGCGAGCCGTAGCTCGGTGCTCAGGTCCTCGCGCTGCTCGGCCAGGAAGAACGCGCCGTGTTGGGCGTTCACCGTCGGCGTCACCTCGCTCATGATCAGCTGGGTGACGGCCGGTAGGTCGCGCTGGCCCTGGAGCATGCCCGAGATGCTCGCCAGGTTGGACTTCAGCCAGTCCTGCTCGGCGTTGCGCTGAGTGGTCTCGCGCAGGTTGGCGATCATCTGGTTGATGTTGTCCTTGAGCTCGGCGACTTCGCCCTGAGCCTCGACCGAGATCGACCGCGTCAGGTCGCCCTGGGTGACCGCCGTCGACACCTCGGCGATCGACCGAACCTGGGTGGTGAGGTTCCCGGCCAGCTGGTTGACGTTCTCGGTCAGGCGACGCCACGTCCCGGACACGCCCTCGACTTCGGCCTGGCCGCCGAGCTTGCCCTCGGTCCCGACCTCGCGGGCCACCCGGGTGACCTCGTCGGCGAAGCTAGACAGCTGCGCGACCATTCGGTTAAGCGTCTGCTTGAGCTCGAGGATCTCCCCGCGCGCATCGACCGTGATCGTCTGGGTGAGGTCGCCGTTGGCGACGGCGGTAGCCACCTGGGCGATGTTGCGGACCTGGTCGGTCAGGTTGCGCGCCATGAAGTTGACGTTGTCCGACAGCTCCTTCCAGGTGCCGGCCGCGCCGGGCACCTCCGCCTGGCCTCCGAGGATGCCCTCGGTTCCGACCTCGCGCGCCACCCGGGTCACCTCGGCCGCGAACGACCGGACCTGGTCGACCATCCGGTTGATCGTCTCGGCCAGCGCCGCGACCTCGCCCTTGGCGTCAACGTTGATCTTCCGCGACAGGTCCCCGTTGGCGACCGCGGTCGTCACCTGAGCGATGCTCCGAACCTGGGTGGTGAGGTTGGAGGCCATCAGGTTGACGTTCTCGGTCAGGCCCTTCCAGGTGCCCGACACGCCCTCGACCTCCGCCTGGCCACCGAGGATGCCCTCGGTGCCGACCTCGCGCGCCACCCGGGTCACCTCGGCCGCGAACGACCGCAGCTGGTCGACCATCGTGTTGATCGTGTCCGAGAGCTCGAGAATCTCCCCGCGGGCGTCGACCGTGATCTTCTTGGACAGGTCTCCCTGGGCGACCGCGGTCGTCACCTGCGCGATGTTGCGGACCTGAGAGGTGAGGTTCGAGGCCATGAAGTTGACCGAGTCGGTCAAGTCGCTCCAGGTTCCCGACACACCGACGACCTCTGCCTGGCCGCCCAGCTTGCCCTCGGTCCCGACCTCGCGGGCCACTCGGGTCACCTCATCGGCGAATGCCGACAGCTGGTCGACCATCGTGTTTACGGTGCGCTTGAGCTCGAGCACCTCGCCCTTGACGTCGACCGTGATCTTCTGGCTGAGGTCGCCGTTGGCGACCGCCGTGGTCACGTCGGCGATGTTGCGCACCTGGTCGGTCAGGTTGCGCGCCATGAAGTTGACGTTGTCGGTCAGGTCCTTCCACGTACCGGCCACCCCGGGCACCTCGGCCTGACCGCCGAGGATCCCCTCGGTGCCAACCTCGCGGGCCACCCGCGTTACCTGGTCGGCGAAGGCCGACAGCTGGTCGACCATCGTGTTCACGGTGTTCTTGAGCTCGAGGATCTCGCCGCGGGCGTCGACCGTGATCTTGCGGCCGAGGTCGCCGTTGGCGACCGCCGTGGTCACGTCGGCGATGTTGCGCACCTGGTCGGTCAGGTTGCGCGCCATGAAGTTGACGTTGTCGGTCAGGTCCTTCCAGGTACCGGCCACGCCCTCGACCTCGGCCTGCCCGCCGAGGATCCCCTCGGTGCCGACCTCGCGGGCGACGCGCGTCACCTCGGACGCAAACGACCGCAACTGGTCGACCATCGTGTTGATCGTGTCCTTGAGCTCGAGGATCTCGCCCTTGACGTCGACCGTGATCTCCTGGCTGAGGTCGCCGTTGGCGACCGCCGTGGTCACCTGGGCGATGTTGCGGACCTGGTCGGTCAGGTTCGAGGCCATGAAGTTCACCGAGTCGGTCAGGTCCTTCCAGGTGCCGGCAACCCCCGGCACCTTGGCTTGGCCCCCAAGCTTCCCTTCCGTACCCACTTCCCTGGCCACCCGCGTGACCTCGTCGGCGAAGCTGGACAGCTGATCGACCATCGAGTTCACCGTGGTCCCGATCCGGGCGAACTCGCCCTTGACCGGCCGGCCCTCGATCTCGAGCGCCATCTTCTGGCTCAGATCGCCCTCGGCGACCGCCACGATCACGCGCGCGACCTCGGTCGTGGGCCGGACCAGGTCGTCGATCAGGCCGTTGACCGAGTCGACGGTGCGACCCCAGGCGCCGTCGGGCTCCTGCAGCCGTGCGCGTTCGGTCATCCGGCCCTCGCGGCCGATGATCTGGCCGACGCGAACGAGTTCGGTCTCGAGTGCGGCATTTCGGGCTGCCAGCTGATTGAAGGCGGCTTCGAGGCCGCCGATCGCGTCCTTGCGCCGTGCCGGCAGGCGCACCGAGAAGTCGCCGGCTGCCGCCGCCCGCAGAGCCTGCTCGATGCGTTCGAGCGAGGCTGTGGCGGCGTCGCCGTTGGTCGGGGAGGCCGCCGCTCGAGCCGAGCCTTTCCCCTTGGGGACCGCCGTTCTTGCCATGTTCTCTGCCCTCAGGTCCGTTGTCGCTCTGCTGGTCACGCCCGTAGCGGGTGGGCGCGTCCAGCAGATCGGGAGTCCACACGTCGCTACCGGGATTGTCAAGGGTTTGCAGGGCTGGCGTAATCGGCCGGAATCCGGATAATTCCCTGGCGATGAGCGCGTCGCTCACCGATCGCATCCTCGACCGGGCTCTCGGTGTGGTCATCTCGATGGACCAACGCGGGCTGGTGACCTACTGGAATCCCACCGCCGAAGTGGCATTTGGGATCCCGCGAGAGTCGGCCGTCGGTCAGTTGCTGGCCGAACTGATCATCCCCGAGCCCCAGCGCGCACAGCACCGGGAGGGACTCGAGCGATTCCTGGAGACCGGCGAGGGACCGCTCCTGGATCACCGCGTGGAGATGTCGGCGCTGCGGGCCGACGGGACCGAGTTCCCGATCGAGATGCTGATCTCGGCGTTGAAGGACGACGGCGAATGGACGTTTCACGCATTCGCCCGGGACATCTCGGCGCGCAGGGCGAGCCAGAGCGAGAACGACCGCCTCGTGGCCGAACTGAGGATGGCGTTGCGCGCGGCTGAGCACCGGTTCGACGCGATCGTCGGCTCGCTGACTGACCCGGTGACGATCCGCAACCAGGCCAACCACCTCGTCTACGCCAACCGCGCGGCGCTCGATCTGCTGGGCATGTCCTCCGTCGATGAGCTTCGGGAAACCCCGCCCGAGCAGATCATGGCCGACTACTTCGTCTCGGGCGAGAGCGGACGGCCGGTGACGATGGACGACATCCCGTCGGTGAGGCTGCTCCGGGGCGAGGACCCCGACCCGCTGGTGATCAGAACCGTTCATCGCAACACCGGCCAGCTGCGGTGGCAGCTGCTCAAGGCCGCGCCGCTGCTCGACGCCGACGGTGAGATCGAAGCGACGATCATGATGTTCGAGGACATCACGGATCGGACGCGGGCCGAGCGCCAGGCCGTGTTCCTGGCCCAGGTGAGCCAGCTGCTGGCGTCGTCGCTGGATTACGAGCAGACGCTGCGCAACGTCGCCGAGCTCGCGGTGCCCGACGTCGTCGACTGGTGCGCGGTCGATCTGGTCGACGAGGACGGAGACCGCCGGCCGGTTGCCGTCGCCCACGCCGACCCCGACCGGCTGCTGCTGGCCGAGCAGCTGCGCAACTACCGGCCGGCCCAGCTCGATCCGGAGCGCGGGCTGGGGCTGGTGCTGCGCACCGGCCAGCCGGTGCTGATGCGCGAGATCGGCGACGAGATGCTGGTCGAAGTCGCCGCCGACGAGCACCACCTCGAGCTGCTGCGGGCGGTCGGCCTACGCTCGGCGGTGGTGGTGCCGATGTTGATCGGCAGCCGAATTCTCGGGGCGATGACGCTGGTCAGCGCCGACTCCGGCCGCGTGCTCGACGAGTTCGACGTGGCACTGGCCGAACAGGTGGCGGCCCGGGCGGCGGTGGCGATCGAGAACTCCCGCCTGTACAGCGAGCGCTCGTCGATCGCCTACACCCTCCAGCAGAGCCTGCTCCCCGCACAGCTGCCCGAGATCCCCGGCTACGAGCTCGACAGCGTCTACATCCCGGCATTCGAGTCAGACGACGTCGGCGGCGACTTCTACGACGTATGGCAGCTCGACGACGACTGGATGCTGATCATCGGCGACGTGACCGGCAAGGGCGTCCAGGCGGCTGCGCTGACCTCGCTGGTCCGTCACACGATGCGGGCCGCGTCGGAGTTCGAGCGCAGCCCGGCCGCGCTCTTGGGCCGGGTCGACACGATCCTGAAGAAGCACGGCAGCCACTCGATCTGCACGACGCTGTGCATGCGCCTGTCCGGCGACCGCGCCACCGTCGCGGCGGGAGGCCATCCGCTGCCGTTCCTGGTGACGGGTGACGGAGCGGTCACGGCCGCCGAGCATGGGCCGCTGCTGGGCGGATTCGACGACGTCAGCTGGGCCGAGACCGAGGTCACGCTCGAGCCCGGGAATGCGCTGGTGGCCTACACCGACGGGGTCACCGACGCGATCGGCCAGAATGGCGAGCGCTATGGCGTCACGAGGTTGCGCGATACGCTGACCCAGCTGGACGGGCGCACGGCTACCGGGATGATCGAGGGCCTGACTCTCGCACTCGGTGAGTTTCAGGCCGGCGCCCACGCCGATGACACCGCCGCGCTGGTGCTGCGGCGGGGTAACAGCACCACCAGGGACTGAGATTTGGTTCGACCGACTAAGTTCGAGATCGTGCAGCGCGAGGACGGCGGCGCCGCCGTACTGTCGGTCACGGGCGAGCTCGATATGAACACGGTCGACATCCTGTCCGAGCGGGTGCAGCAGCGGCTCGACGCCGGGGCGATCGAGGTCGTTATCGACCTCAGCGATCTGGCGTTCATGGACTCGTCCGGGCTGCGACTGCTGATCGCGCTGCACGACCGTGCTCGCGAGGAGGTGTGGACGCTGCGCCTGCGTGCACCTCGCGATCAGGCCGCCCAGATGGTGCTGCGCGCCACCGGCGCAGACGAGGCGCTGCCGTTCGAGACCGATCGTCGATGAGCTCCGCGACATCTCAGACCCAGCAGGAAGACCCCCCGGTGCTGCGGCTCGATCTGGAGACCAACCGCGAGGCGCCCTCGGTCGCGCGGGCGGCGATCGCCGGGTTCTCGGAGGACCGGGAATTGGGCGAGACCACGCTGGCCGTGCTGACGCTGCTGGTGTCCGAGGTGGTCACCAACGCCGTGATCCACCCGGAGATCGACGACCCTGGGGATATCCATCTGCGCGCGCGGATCGCCGGCGATGTGATCCGGGTCGAGGTCACCGACGGCGGTGACGGGTTCGAGCCGCAACCGCGCGACCCCAACCGCTCGGATCGCGGGTTCGGCCTGTATCTGGTCGAGAAGCAGGCCGAGCGGTGGGGCGTCGAGAGCGTCGACGGCACCACGGTCTGGTTCGAGCTGTCGTTGCGGGCGGCCTGAGCGCTCGTCTCAGGTGTGCCGGTTCGACGGGATCCAGTTCAAAAGCTGATCGCCCATCAGAGGGTCAGGTAGGGCTCGATCAGCTCCCGCAGCCGCATCCGCCCACGATGCAGGCGGCTCTTGAACGCGGCCGGCCCGATCCCGACGACGGCTGCCGCCTCCTCGGTGGACAGTCCCTCGATGTCGCGCAGCACAACCGCCATCCGCCAGTCCGCGGGGAGCTGCATCAGCGCCATCTCGAGGGCGCGCATCAGCTCGTCGTCGAGGGCAAGCGCTTCGGGGCGCTGCTCAGGAGCATCGGGCAGCGAGGCGATCGGGTCGGGACCCTCGGGGTCCACGGCGACCGGTGATGGGCGCCTGCGCGACAGACGCCGCTGAGCCTCGTTGAACGCGATCCGGTACAGCCAGGTGGAGAACCGTGAGCGCTGCTCGAAGCCCGGCAGGCCTCTCCAGGCGCGTAGGAACACCTCCTGGGAGACCTCGTCGGCCTCGGCTTGGTCGAGCCCAAAGCGCCGCAGCGCCCCGAACACTCGGTCCGAATTGGCGGCGACCAGTTCGGCGAACGCGTCCTGGTCGCCGCCTCGGGCTCGACGGATCAGCTCCCCCTCGGCGGTCGCGCCGGTCACGGCGCGGTTTATACCTGGGCGGAGCTACTCCTCCGAGGGAGAGTCGTCCAGCTTCAGCGAGACGGAGTTGATGCAGTAGCGCTGTCCGCTCTCGCCGGGACCGTCGTCGAAGACGTGACCGAGGTGGCCTCCGCAGGCCGCGCAGTTGACCTCGACGCGGTGCATCCCGTAGCTGAAGTCGTCGTGGAGCTCGACGTTGGCCCGCTCCGAGGGCTCGGTGAAGCTGGGCCAGCCGGTGCCCGAATCGAACTTGGCGGTCGAGTCGAACAACGCGGTCCCACAGGCGGCACACCGGTAGGTGCCGTCTCGCTTCTCGTACACGTAGGCGCCGGTGAACGGCGGCTCGGTGCCCTTCTGACGGAGCACCTCGTACTCGGCGGGGGTGAGCTCGTCGCGCCACTCGCTGTCGGTCTTGACAACCGGCTGGGCGGCGCTGTTGGTGTCGGTGTGATTGGTGTTCATGTCTCGGTTTGACCCGCCTGGGGCCAGAACGATTCAGCGATCCAGGCGAGCGATGACCACGTCGGCGCGGTCCCGCGGCGCGATCGCCGAGGCGAGCGAGGGAAGCGCCTGGGCGGCCTGGATCGTCGCCCGCAGGCCGGCCAGCAGCTGCCGGCAGCGCTCGCAGTGGGCTAGGTGGCCCTCCAGCCGCCGACGACGGTGGTCGGCCAGCTCGCCGTCGAGGTACGCGGACATCTGCGCCCGAGCCCAGCGATGGTCGAGCTTGAACTGCCTGGTGTCCGCGGAGTCGCTCATACGGAGTCTGACCCGGGGTCGGGCTCGGGAGGTTCTCACAGCGTCCGTGCTCACGGTGTCCGCGTGCTTAACGTCCCATTGCACCCCTCCCGGCGCTACCGCGGGACGTTAGTCACCACAGGCGCGACGAACGTCCCACGGTTCCCGGCGAAAGCCTCGAGTGGGACGTTGAGCATGTGCGATGCTTCACGACCGTGACCCGTGAATGCCGTCTCGCCTGTCGCCCGATGGGCAACGTCAAGGCCTCGGACTTCGACGTGGTCGAGGCCCCGGTCCCCGAGCCCGGCGACGGCGAGTTCGTCGCCGAGGTCACGCACATCTCGCTGGACCCGGCGATGAGGGGCTGGATGAACGCGGCGCGCTCCTACGTCCCGCCGGTCGAGATCGGCGAGGTGATGCGCGCGCTCACGCTCGGCCGCGTGGTCAGCTCCCGTCACCCGAAGTTCGCCGAGGGCGACGTCGTCCGCGGCGCGTTCGGAGTCCAGGAACATGCGGTCTCAGACGGCTCCGGCGTCGACAAGATCGTCCCCGAGCCGGGCGTCTCGCTCGCCACCTACCTGGGCGCGCTCGGGATGACGGGGCTGACCGCCTACTTCGGACTGCTCGAGGTCGGTCGGCTGCAGGAGGGCGACACCGTGCTGGTGTCGGGCGCCGCCGGCGCCGTCGGGACGGTCGTCGGGCAGATCGCGAAGATCAAGGGCGCCCGGGTCGTCGGAATCGCGGGCGGGCCCGAGAAGGTCGCGCTGCTCAGTGAGCTTGGGTTCGATGCCGCGATCGATTACAAGCAGGGCCACGTGCTCGCCGAGCTGCGCGAGCACACCCCCGACTACGTCGACGTGTTCTTCGACAACGTCGGCGGCGAGATCCTCGACCATGGCCTGACCCGGATCGGGCGTGGCGCGAGAATCGTCATCTGCGGAGCGATCTCCCAGTACAACAACACCGGCCCGATGACCGGGCCCAGCAACTACATGGCGCTACTCGTCCAGCGCGCCACGATGACCGGCTTCCTCGTGTTCGACTACGCCTCGCGCTACGCCGAGGCCACGGCCGAGATGGCCAAGTGGGTAGCCGACGGCCGCCTACAAGCGATCGAGTACCCGATCCCCGGTGACATCGAGTCGTTCCCCGAGGTGTTCAACCGCCTGTTCTCGGGCGACAACACCGGCAAGCTCGTACTCGAGCTCGAGCGTTAGCTAACGCCACCAGGGCCGCCGGCGGATCTCGGCGATCCGATCGGCGGGCGCCGACCAGCTCCCCGAGATGCTCGGTCAGGTGGGTGAGGTGCTCGCACAACCACACCAGATGCGACGACAGCGCCAGCTTGGGGTTGCCGTCGGAGCTGAACGTCGGCGGGGTCAGCGTGTCGATCGCGTGCCCACGGGGCTTATCGACCTGCGCGGCGAGCCGGTCATACCAGGCCCGGAGAATCGCCGTACGGTGGTCGAGGACTTCGATCGCAGCCTCGGGCTCGTCGACGTCATGGCGCGGGTGTGCCGCCACCGCGTGCGCGGTCAGCCGCAGGCGTAGCGAGCCGCCGACCAGGTGCCAGAGCTCCTCCATCGTGAACCGCTTGGTGCCCTGCTCGGCGATCAGGCCCCGCAGCGCGTCGTCGAGGCGCTGGCCGGCGGTGACGGCGTCGAGTCCGCTGTCGGGAGGCTGCTTGCGGATGCCCGCGGCCCACTCGACCGCTTGGGTCAGGTAGGTGGCGCCCGATCGGAACGCGTCGGCCAGGTCGTCGCCCACGACCGAGGACACGCCCCGCGGCCAGAACAGCAGTCCGACGATCAGGCTGACCGCGCAGCCGATCGCGACGTCCTCGATCCGGACCACGACGATGTCGGGACCGACCGGGAGCAGCAGGTTGAACAGGATCGCGATCGTGACCGTGAACGCGGCCTGGCCGACCGCGAACGGCGCCGTCCCCGGTGAGTAGGCCGCAACGAACACGGCGATCGGCAGCACCGCCCACAGCACCGACGAGCCCGTCCCGATCGCCGTGATCAGCGCGGCGCCGACCACAAACCCGACCAGCGTCCCCAGCAGCGCGCGCAGCGCCGTCGAGCCGGTTGCCGACGCGTTCGTGCGCAGTACCGACAACGTGCCGAGCACAACCCAGAACCCGTGCTGAACGCTGGTCAGATCGGCGACCGCGACCGCGGCGGCGAGCGCCAGCGAGCCACGCAGGCTGTTGATGAACCACACCGATCGCAGGTTGGCGTTGCCGACGGCGAAGCCGGCCAGGTTGAACACGGCCTGGCGCCGGCTGGTGGCGGGGTCGAACGTCGTGCCCTTGAACCAGCGCGTGCCCTCTTCAGCGATCCGGTCGGCGTCCTGCACTCGGGCCGCGACCTCGGCGTCGGCCCCGATCGCCAGCGCCGTGATCGAGATCGCGTGCGCGTGGAACGAGATCTGTGCCTGCTCGCGAAAATCGTGGGCCCCCGCGGGCAGCTGATGCAGCCGGCTGATGCTCTGCACTCGCAGCTCCTCGAGTCGCTCGAGGTCGGGTCGGGCGGAGCCTCCCGCCAGCAGTGCCCCGGAGTCGCGCAGCACGTCGGCAGCAGCCGCCACCAGCTCGCGCTCGATCTCCGGCGCCCCGCTCAGGTCGTTGCGTTCGCGGACGCTGTCGGCGACCAGTGAGGAGCACCACTCGAGCAGCTCGACGGCGTTCGCCATCGCCTGATCGGACGTGGCCACGCCGGTCGGACGGAACGGAGACGCGGTGAACACCGTGATCAGCTCGTGCTCGGCGTCGATGCAGGCGTTCAGCTGCTCCTCGGTAGCGTCGCCGCGAACGATTGCGTCCAGCTCTTTGGCCAGCTCGCCGGCCAGCTTCGAGGCGGCCGCCCGCAGCCGGTCACCCGGGCCGGGGCGGGACATCGCGATCACCGCCGCGGTGCCGACCACCGAAGCCAGCCACCAGCCCGCAAGCCGGTCGGGCACCATCGAGATCGTGCCCGGTGACGCCGCCGGGAGCACGTACGGCAGCAGTGCCGCGGTCACGCCAGCGGCCGCGTTGGGGCCGAGGATGCTCCCGAAGAACACCGCGAACGTGACGGGCACGGTCACGATCGCGGCCAGCGCCACCGACGAGTTGACCGCCGTCCCGATCGCGATCAACACGGTGCCGACGACCGCCAGCCCGGTGTGTGCGATCAGCTTGTCGCGACGCGTGCCCGCGAAGTTAGCCAGGACCAGCGTGGCGAACGAGCCGAACGCGGCGAACGTAGCCATCTGGAGATTGCCGATCACCTCGAAGGTGAAGGCGAACAGCCCGGGCATGATCACCATCGCCCGCACGGCCCGCAACGCCGCGACGCTCGACCACACCGGCAGCCAGGGCGTCGACCCTGGGCGGACGGTCAAGGACCGTCTCAGACGGGACATCGAGAGCGATCCGGCCTCAGCCACGGGCGCGAGTCTAGACAGACCACCGCTACAGTTCGGATCCTCAGATGCTCGAACCGGATCGTCTGCAGGAGCGACTGGAGGCGGCGCACGCGATGGGCGTCGACGACGGCGCCCGGGGCCGCCACGGTGCCGCGCGCGAGCGGATCCTCGATTCAGCCTACGAGCTGTTCTCCACTCGTGGGATCCAGGCCGTGGGGATCGACGCGGTGATCACGCACTCGGGCGTCGCGCGACAGACGCTGTACCGCAATTTCGGCTCCAAGCAGGATCTCGTCCTGGCGTTCCTACAGCGCCGCGAGGAGCTCTGGACCAGGGGCTGGCTGCAGGCCGAGGTGCGGGCGCGCACCGACGATCCGGCCGCGCGGTTACTGGCGATCTTCGACGTGTTCGACGCGTGGTTTCACCGTCCCGACTTCGAGGGCTGCTCGTTCATCAACGTGATGCTCGAGCACCCAGGACCCGACGATGCGATCCACCGTGCCGGGGTCCAATACCTCGCCGAGATCCGTGGGTTCCTGCAGGAGCTCGCGTCGGCGGCCGGGATCGCCGACCCGGATGACTTCGCGCGCGAGTGGCACATCCTGATGAAGGGCTCGATCGTCGCCGCCGCCGAGGGCGACCACGACGCCGCGCGGCGCGCCCAGAGGATCGGCTCGCTCCTCCTGCGTCTTGCCGTTGACGCCGGTCCCGACGCGCCGTAGGCTCACCGTTTGAGGGAGACCAGTCGGTCTCGCGCCGCGAACCGACGACTGGATCCACGTGCCGGCCGCCGCCTGACCTTCGCTCAAAGCCAGGGGGGTCCCCACGGTGCGAACCGGTGCCCGGGCGGCGGACGATGGCCGCATCGCTGAATTCGCACCGAACGGAGGACCCGAATGAGACCGAGCAGCATCGAGAGGCCCGAGGACGACGTCACCCTGCAACTGCTCGACGACGTGATCGACGGCTCGATCGCGGGATTGGCCGTCTACCACCTGCTGAAGATGCAGATGGAGGCGATCCGCGGCCTGCCCGAGCGCCCCGAACGCGACCGCAGGCCGGTCCCCAGCCTGGACTAGCATCGCCCTCAGATGACGAACGGCGCGGAGATCCGATTCGCCCCGTTCGGGGACCGACGGATCGCCTTCGTGATCAGCGGCGAGGGGCCGGCGCTGGTCGCGCCCGCGTGGTGGGTCAGCCACCTCGAGCTCGACGGCGGCGACGATGCGTTTCGCGGATTCTGGGAGTCGGTGGCTGCCGGTCATCGACTGATCCGCTACGACCGTCTCGGCGTCGGGCTGTCTGACCGCGACGTGGAGCCCGCTGACCTGACGCTCGATAACGAGGTCGCCATGCTCGCCGCGGTGCTCGACGAGTCCGGCTGCGAGCGGGCAACGCTCCTCGGCGGCTCCTCGGGCGGTTGCGCCGCGGTCGCGTTCGCCGCTGCTCACCCCGAGCGAGTCGAACGCCTGATCCTGTACGGCGCGTATGCCGACGGGGCGTCAATCGGGCCGCCTGACGTGCGCGCGGCGATCCTCAACACGGTGCGGTCGCACTGGGGATTGGGTTCGCGTTTGCTCGCCGGGATCTTCCTGGGCGATGCCGGCAGCGGCGAACAGGAGCGGTTTGCGCGCTATCAGCGGGCGGCCGCGAGCGCCGAGACGGCCGCCGCGCTGCTCGAGCTCGTCTACCGCAACGACGTACGTCCCGAGCTGACGCGCGTGCAGGCCCCGACGGCGGTCGTTCATCGTCGCGGCGACCGGGCGATCCCGTACCGGCTCGGGCGCGAGCTCGCGGCCTCGATCCGCGGCGCGAGTCTGATCCCGCTCGAGGGCACGGCGCACTTCCCGTGGCTGGGCGACTCTGGCTCGGTCAGCCGGGCGGTGCGCTCGGCGTTCGGCGACGGCGACCGGCCTGCGACGGACACGGAGCCGCCGAGCGTGCTCCTGTCGGCCCGTGAGCGCGAGGTTCTGGCACTGGTCGCCCAGGGAATGACCGACCGCGAGATCGCCGAGCAGCTGATCGTCAGCCCGCACACCGTGCACCGGCACGTGGCCAACATCCGCCACAAGCTCGGTCGCGGCTCGCGCACCGCCGCGGTCGCCGAGGCCGGACGGCTCGGGCTGCTCTGACGCCGGACGCGAGAACGGGCCATCCGAAGCGAATGGCCGGAGTGGGCGATGCGCACGAGCCCGACCCGCGGATACCGTCCTTGCATGCCGTGGTCAGAGTCCTTCGCCGCCGTGTACGAGCCGTCGCTAGCCGTCGGAGAGTGGGCCGGGATGCGGCGCCGTCGGCGTTCGCTGGTGGCTCGGTCGAAGGGGCGGACGCTCGAGATCGGCAGCGGCACGGGTCTGAACCTGCCGCACTACCCAAACGACCTGGACGCGCTGACGCTCGCCGAGCCCGACCCGGCGATGCGCCGCCGGCTGACCGCTCGCGCGGCCGACAGCGGGCGTGAGGTGAGCGTCATCGACGCCGGGGCCGTGCGGCTGCCGTTCGATGACGGATCGATCGACACGGTCGTTTCGACGTTGGTCCTGTGTACGGTCGACGAACCCGAGCGCGCTTTGAAGGAAATCGCGCGGGTGCTGGCGCCCGGTGGACAGCTGCTGTTCATCGAGCACGTCCGCTCGGACTCGACACTGCTCGCCGCATGGCAGGATCGGCTCGAGCGACCCTGGCGGCGCTTCGCCGTCGGCTGCCGGTGCAATCGCGCAACCGCCGGGCTGCTGGCCAGGTGCGGCTATGAGCTCGACGCCCGACGGGAACGGTGGTCGATGATGCCGCCGATCGTCGTGCCGCTGATCGCGGGAAGCGCGCGACTCGGTACGCGGGGCGCCTAGGAGCCCCCGGACTCCCGGGAGTCCGCCACAGTCTCGTCGAGGCCGGACGGCACCAGCTCCTCGAACACGCGCATCAGCTCGAGCGTACCCGAGAAAGCGTGGGCGTCCCGGCCGTCGGGCAGCCGTACGGTGCCGCTGAGACGGTTATCGGCGCTTCGTGAGACCTGCAGATGTAGATCGACTGTCAAGGGGGCGCACCTCACTGATCCGATAGATCCGACCGCGAGCATCCCACGCGATCTCCGTCCGCACACTGGGGAGGTCCCTGAATTAATCCCTAGTGTCACCCGCGGGGGCTACTGGCCCTCGGCGCCGAGGCGGCCGGCGAGGTCGCGGCGCGAACGAATGTTGACCTTGGCGAACACGTTGCCGAGGTGGTACTCGATCGCCTTGGTCGACAGGAACAGCTCCTCGGCGACCTCGCGGTTGGACTTGCCCGACGCCACCAGTCTGGCCACCAGCTCCTCCCTCGCGGTCAGCCCGAAGCGGTTATCGCTGCTGCGCTCGGACGAGCGCACGCCGCAGGCGGTCAGCTCGGACTCGCAGCGCGCGATCAACGGCTGCGCCTTCAGCGCGGCAAACCGGTCGCAGGCGACTCGCAGCATCGAGATCGCCGCCCGACGACTGCCGTGGCGTCGCGTGAACTGCCCGCTGGTCAGCTCTAGCAATCCCTCGGCCAGCGGCGCGTCGAGCGAGGCGGCGACGAGCCGGCCGCGCTCGAACGCGGCCTCGGCGGCCTCGGGGCGCTCATGCGCCTGCTCGATCAAACCGCGCAGGCGCCACCGATCGATCCGCGTGAAGTCCGCCAGCGAATCGTCGAGCTCCGCCTCGACTCGATCGACAAGCTGCTCAGCCTCGCCGGGCCGGCCGGTCATCACCATCGCCTCGGCGACGATCGCCTGGATCCAGCGCTTGCTCAGCCCCGCGGCGTTGTCGCCGTGGACCAGCTCACTCAGCGGAGCGAGCTCGCGCAGCGCCGCCTCCCAGTCGCCGCGGATCCAGGCCAAGTAACCGGCGGCCGCGCAGGCGTAGTAGATACATCTCGGAATCGGCGCCGCCTCGGCCCCGCGGCGGGCGCCCTCGACGTGGTCAGACGCAGCGTCGAAGTTCCCGCGCGCCGACTCCAGGTACGCGGCCACCGCATACACATAGGAGCGGTCCCACACGCGACCGCTGTCCTCGCTGACCGAGATCGCGATCTCGATGTGAGCCAGCCCGTCGTCCCAGCGACCGAGGTGAAACTCGGTCTCGGCCAGTGCACCGTAGGCATTGGGGAGGCTTCGCACCGGCACCCCGGCCCGCGACCACCCGACCACAGCCGACGCGTCCTCGTGGGCTCCCGTCACGTCGCCCCACCAGGCCTTGAAACTGGCGCGCGATGCCAGCAGCTCGGCATCCAACGGCTCGGGCTCGATCGCCGATGTCGACAGGAACGCCAGCGAGTCGATCGCCTCGTCGCCCTGTCCGGTGAGCATCAAGCCGAATCCGAGCGCACTGCGGGCCGTCATCTGCGCTGTCGGTGGCGCCCCCGGGACTTCGAGCGCGCGACGTGACCACTCGATCGCGTCCTCGGCATGCCCCTGGAGCGCGCAAACGAGCGCGAGCGTCGAAGTGACCGGACCGGCGAGCTCGGGATCGCGGTCGTAGTCCGGACGGCCGATCACCTCGCGAAACGAAACCTCCGCCTCTGACACGCGGCCGGCAGCCGCGGTCAGCACGCCGATCGTGAACGTCCGCCGGGGGCTGTCGCTGCAGCCGAGGACCGCGTCGAGATTGCTGTTGGCGCCGGGAATGTCGCCCGCCAGCACCTGGCACTCCACCGCCCGCAGCAGCGCGCGCTCGCGCTCCTGCGCACTGGCTGCGATCCGAGAAGTCCACATCAGCCGCTCGATGCCCGCGGTCAACCGGTAGGCAGCGATCTCGGCCTCGGCCGTCCGGCGCAACTCGGCGGCCAGCTCGTCGTCGCCACCGTCGCTGGCGGCGACGCGGTGCGCCAGCGACAGCGGTTCGGCGCTGAGTTGCGCCCAAGCGATGTGGAGCGCATGCCGCCTGCTCGCCGACAGATCGTCGTATACGGCCGCGCGCATCAGCGGATGCGGGAATTCGATTTCCCGCGGAAGCCGGGTGAAGCCGAGTGACAGCAGTTCGGCGGCCAGCGCCTCCTCGACGGCCCGGAGCGGATCGGCGATCCCAGCGACCGTCGCGGCGAGGCCGAGCTCGCAGCGCTGGCCCGCGACCGCCGCGGCGGCGACCAGATCCTGCGCGTCCACCGAGAGCTTGGTCAGGCGAGCGATCACGGTCGCCGAGAACGAATGCGGGGCCGGGAGCTCGCTGTCGAGGTGGTTGAGGCGTTCGGTGGGAAGCTCCGACAACAGCGCCTTGACGTACAGCGGATGACCCCCCGTGTGCTGGGTGAGCCGCGCTCCGGCGGCAGCCGACAGCTGACCGGCGCCCAGTGACTCGGCAAGCTCGCCCACGTGCAATGCGTCCAGCCCGATCAGCTCGATTCTCCGCGCCCGGCCTGGGTCGTCCAGCAGCCGGCTCCAGCTCGGGCCGAGGTGGGCGACGCCTTCCGGCCGGCTCGCGATCAGGACCAGCGCCCTGTCGCCGTGCAGCCGGCGCAGCGCGAACAACAGCGCTCCCGCCGACGGCGGATCGATCCAGTGCGCGTCGTCGACCACGATCACCGCCGGGGCGCGATCCTGAGCGGCTCCGAACGCCTCCAGCAGGTCGGCGCCGACGGCGAACGCGCTGGCCGGAGCGCGCTTGCGCAACTGCTCCTCCAGCGTGGTCCAGCTCAACGTCGGCGCGGCCTGCGCCAGGAGCTGCATCGCAACCCCGTAGTCCAGTGTGATCTCGGATTCCTCGCCGCTGGCGTGAAGCACCGTGACGTGCTCGAGACCGGTCAGAAACCGTCGCAGGAACGCGGTCTTGCCGATGCCGGCCTCGCCCTCGATCCACACGATTCGGGGGTCCGAAGCGCGGGCGGACTCCAGGGCGCCGGCCATGACTTCCAATTCGGTCTCGCGACCGACGAACACACTTCTGGAGACTCCCGCGTCCGGCGTCGCCATCACCACCCTCTCGAACGCCCCTCCGTGCTGCGACGCACAACACGGATCGCCACACCGGCGGCGGGCACGAGCATACCCACCGACCACCAGTGTCACTAGGGAGTTCTCTAGGGATCGCCCTAGTGACGACCGGCGGGCGCCATGGGAATATCGCGCTCGATCGTTCGTGTGGTCCGACGAGGGGTGAACCGTGACCGGTGTGCTGTACGCAATTGGGAAGGCATGCGCCAAGCATCGCTTCGTCGTGCTCGGGGTCTGGCTCGTGGTGGCGGTCCTGCTGGTCGGAATCTCCAAGCAGATGGGAGACAACACCAACGACAACCTGTCGCTGCCGGGCACCAACAGCGACCAGGCCACCCAGATCCTCGACAAGTCGTTCCCGGTTCAGGCGAACGGCACGAGCCCGATCATCCTGCACGCGCCCAGTGGGGGCAAGCTGACGGACTCCAAGTACTCCAGCGCGGTCAACACGGCCGCCTCCGACGTGGCCAAGAACCCGAACGTCGCGTCGGTGGTCAATCCCCTGACTCAGCAGGGCGCCGGCCAGCTCAGCAAGGACCAGACAACCGGGTACCTGTCGGTCGGGCTGAAGGTGAGCCCCGGCTCGCTGTCGGAGGAGGACGCCCAGGACATCATCAACGCCGCCGCTGATCCGGCGAAGGCCGCCGGCCTGGAGGTGCAGACGGGAGGCCAGCTCGGCCAGAAGGTGTCAAAGCCCGCGACCGAGTCCAGCGAGCTGATCGGGATCATCGCCGCGATGGTGATCCTGACGTTCACGTTCGGAACCATCACCGCGATGCTGCTGCCGATCATCACGGCGATCTTCGCGCTGCTGTCGACGTTGGCGATCGTGCGCATGCTCGGCCATGTGCTGACCGTTCCAACGGTGGCGCCGACGCTGGCGACGATGATCGGCCTGGGCGTGGGCATCGACTACGCGCTGTTCATCGTCACCCGGCACCTGCGCGGATTAGGCGAAGGCCTCGACATGCGCGAGTCGATCGCGCGTTCGGTGGCCACGTCCGGTGGGGCGGTGTTCTTCGCCGGCTGCACGGTCACGATCGCGCTGGTCTCGCTCGCGATCGCCGACATCCCGCTGGTGACGACGATGGGGCTGATGGCGGCGATCGCTGTAGTCGTCGCTGTGTGCGCGGCGCTGACACTGCTGCCGGCCGGGCTGTCGTTGCTCGGGCCGAGGATCAACGCGCTCCGGGTGAGACATCCCAAGACCGACGAACACGCCAAGAACGGCCTGTGGGCAAAGTGGGCCCACGAGATCGCCAAGCGGCCGATCATCTCGGGGCTGGCCGCGCTGGCAATCCTGATCCCGCTGACGATCCCGCTCCTGTCGCTCACGCTCGGGCAGCAGGACACGGCCGCGCTGTCGAAATCGACCACCGCGCGTCAGGCCTACGACCAGCTATCCCATTACTTCGGCCCCGGATCCAACGGTCCGCTGATCATCGCGGTGAAGCTGGGCTCAGCCGCACAGGGAACCTCCGACTCACGCCTGCAGACGCTGCAGAAGGACGTGTCCCAGACCAAGGGGGTCGCGGCGGTCACCCCGGTCCAGCTCGACAAGGCCGGCACGAGCGCGTTCTTCAACGCAATCTCGACGCAGGGCCCGTCGGAGACCGCCACCACCGACCTGGTCAGGACGTTGCGTAACGACGTGATCCCCAAAGCCGAAAAGGGGACCAACATGACCGCCCGGGTGGGCGGGAGTACGGCCGCGTATGACGACCTGGCGTCGAAGATCTCCAGCAAGCTCCCGTTGCAGATCATCGTGGTGATCGCGCTCAGCTTCTGTTTGCTGGTGCTGGCGTTCCGCACGGTGGTGATCCCGGTCCAGGCGGCGGTGATGAACGTGCTGTCGATCGGGGCGGCGTACGGCGTGCTGACCGCGATCTTCCAGTACGGCTGGTTCAGTCACGCGATCGGGCTGCCCGGCTCGGTCCCGATCGTGTCGTACGTGCCGTTATTCATGTTCGCGATTCTGTTCGGCCTGTCGATGGACTACGAGGTGTTCCTCGTCAGCCAGATCGAGGAGCACGTGCACGCCGGCGAGGACAACAAGTCCAGCGTGGTCTCGGGCCTGGTCACCAGCGCGAGGGTGATCACGGCGGCGGCGGCGATCATGGTGTTCGTGTTCGGGAGCTTCGTGCTCAACGGCGACCCGACCGTCAAGCAGTTCGGCGATCGGCCTCGCGGTTGCCGTGATCCTCGACGCCACCGTGGTCCGGTGTCTGCTGGTGCCGGCGCTGATGATCCTGATGGGCAAGATCAACTGGTACATGCCGAAGTGGCTGGACCGGATCGTGCCCCACTGGAGCATCGAGGGCGCCGAGTTCTTCAGGGAGCGCGACGAGCAAGCGGCCGCCGCCGAGGAGCGCGAACCCGCGATGGTCACCTAGGCCGTCGGGGTGTCCGCGGCTCGCGGGCGCCGGGGAATAACCTGCGGTGAGTGACTCCCGGGGGCGTCCTCACCGCAGGCCTTCCCGGATTTGTCGGAAGACGGACCGAGCTCGAGGTCGTGTCTCGCGCTCTGGACCGCACTCGGGTACGGCGACCCCGGCTCGCGCGCGGCCGACGGCCGGCCGCCGAACCGTTCGCGGTCGGCGCCGACCTGCTGGCAATGCTCGGCGCGCTCAGGACGAGGACCGTCGCGCTCGTCGTCGACGACGCCCACGGAGTCGAACGCGTCCTCGGCAGGCGCGCTGCTGTTCGCGCTCGCCGCCTGTACGCCGACCGGGTGTGCGCGCTGCTCGCAACCCGGCCGGTGAGAGCCGGAGAGGACCAGTCGAGCTGGTCGCGATTGCTCAACGACGCCGAGCGCGTGCATCGGCTGGTCCTGGGCGGGCTCGATCGCCACGAGGTCGTGCTGCTGGCGGGCGCCGACGGCCACCCGGCGCTCACGCTGGCGGCGGCTGGCCGCCTGCGCGATCACACCGCCGGACACCCGCTCTATCTGAAGGCCCTGCTCCGAGAGCTTCCCGAAGACGCGCTGGCGGCCGATCCGGGAGCGCTCCCGGCGCCCCACTCGTTCTCGGCGACCGTGCTGGCCCGGCTGACCGCGATCGACACAGCCGCTCAGGACCTGGTAGCAGCCGTCGCAGTCGCCGGCCCGCGGTGCGCCCCGAGCCTGGCGGGCGAGGTTGCGGGAGTCGACGATCCGCTGGACGCGCTGGACGGGGCGCTCGCCGGCGAGCTGCTGACGGTCGTGCCAGGGCGTGTCCCCACCGAGATCACGTTCGTGCACCCGCTGGTCCGCGCCGCGGTCTACGACGATCTCTCGCTCGTTCGGCGCAGGGAGCTGCACCTGGCATGTGCGCGGCTGACCTCCGGCGCGACCGCACTCGCGCACCGGATCGCGGCGAGCTCGACTGCCGACGACGAGCTCGCCGCCGAGCTCCTCGCCACCGCGCGTGACGAGGTCGCGCGCGGCGTCCTCGGCGCCGGGATCGATCACCTGCTGCTGGCGTCGAGGGTGGCGGCCAGTCGCCCGGCGCGGGAGACCGCGCTGCTGGAAGCCGTGGACTACCTCGGCGTGGCCGGCGACGTGCCTCGGGCGCAAGGACTGCGCGATGCGGTTGCCGGGTGTGAGGACGGCCCCGGGCGCAGCTTTGCGCTGGCCACGCTGACCGCCTCGGCGGGGCGCCTGCCCGAGGCGATCGACGCGCTCGCGCAGATCACCGAACGGCCCGACTTCGCCACGCAACCCGTACTGGCCAGTCGGGTCACCTCGTCGCTGGCGATCATCTGTGCCTACGCCGGCCGGGGAGTTGAGGCGGTGCAGTGGGCACGGCGGACGTTGAGCGAGGCGCCGCTGGAGGTGACCGTGGCGGTCACTGCCCGGCAGGCGCTGGCCCTCGGCCTGGGGATCTCGGGGAACGCCGGCGAGGCCGTCGCTGTACTCGATTCGCTGTCGCCGTCGCGGATCGCGCCCGAGCCGTTCGAAGCCGAGCTGCTCGCTACCCGCGGCAGCCTCAAGCTGTGGCGTGATGATCTGCTCGGCGCCGTCGACGATCTGTCGTCAGTGATCGGTTGGGCCCGAGCCGGCAGCGTGCCGCGCAGCCTGCCCAACGCATACGGGTCGCTGGCGGAGGCCGAGTATCGCATCGGCCGGTGGGACGAGGCGCAGGCGCACGCCGATGTGGCCGTCTCGCTGGCCCGCGACTCAGACCAGGTGTGGGAGCTTCCGTTCGTGCACGCGGTGGCCGCGGCGGTGCACGCGGGGCGGGGCGACACGGCACTTGCCGATCAGCACGTGGCTGCCGCCGCGAGCGCCGCCGAGCTGGCCCCTCTGCCGCTCAGCGTGTATCACGCGGTGGTCGCGAAAGCGAGCACGCTGGCGCCGGCGGGACGGTGGCCGGCGGTGGTCGACGAGCTGCAATCGCTGCGACGACGAGTGCCCGACGGGGTCGCCGAGCTGGGGGCCCAGCGGGTCGGTCGGCTGCAGTGCGAGGCGTTGATTGAGTGCGAGCGGCTCGACGAGGCGGTCGGGCTGCTCGATCCCCTCGAACGGGGCCGCGGATCGGATGGAGGCGACGTGAGCGTCGTCGAGCTCGCGCGGCTGCGCGGACTCCTGGAGCAGGCCCGCGGCGACCAGGCCGGCGCGCCGAGCAGGCGTTCGAGGCTGGCCGTGACGCCGCCGTGAGAGCGGGGTCGCCGCTGGCTCAGGCCAGACTCGAGCTCGCCTACGGTCAGTTCCTGCGCCGGAGCGGCCGGCGCAGCGCTGCGGTGGCGCGACTACGTATCGCGCGTGGATTGTTCGAAGCACTGCGGGCGCGCCCCGCAGTGCAGCAGTGCGACATCGAGCTCGCCGCCTGCGGCGTGCACGGTGCGTGCGCCGAGATGCCGATCGAAGACTACGGGCTGACTGAGCGCGAGCAGACGGTCGCCGGACTGGTGGCCTCGGGAAAATCCAATCGCGAGGTGGGCGAGGAGCTCTACCTGTCGACCAAGGCGATCGAGTACCACCTCAGCCATATCTTCACCAAGGTCGGGGTGCGCTCCCGGCACCAGCTGGCGTCGCGGCTGGCCCGGAGTCAGTGACCCTCGGCGGGCCGCACGGCCAGCACCGGGCAGGGAGCGATGTGCATCAGGCGGGTGGTCACGCTCCCCACGATCAGGCCGACGAGCGGCGTGTGGCCGCGGGTGCCGGCGACGATCAGGTCGGCTTGCTCGGCCTTCGCGTAATCGGCGATCGCGTGTGGGACACCGCCGGCGGGCCTGCGGACGCACTCGAAGCTGGCCGAGATGCCGTTGCCCGACATCTCCTTGACCTGGCGCTCGATCTTGGCCTCGAGGTCCTCCTCGTTGGCGCTCACCGAGTGGCTGCCACCACCCTTGCCGGGCAGCGTGTACTCGTCGCAGTGGATCGCCAGCAGCTGGCCACCTGATTCCTGCGCGAGCGCACGGGCGTGAATCAGCGCATCGTCGGCGGCGGCTGAGCCGTCGGTTGCCCACACGACCTTCTTGTACATGCTCGTTCTCCTTCGGCCGGGTCGTCTGGGCAACAAGCCTCCAGCCTCGGCGCGCCCCGGTCAAGTCCGCCGCGGCGCTCGACGGTGGTTATGAGGTGGAATCGAGGTCGGCGGTCTCGCGCAACTCGTCGCTGACGCGGCGCAGGATCCGGGAGACCTGCATCTGCGAGACGCCCACCTGGGTCGCGATCTCGCTCTGCTTGAGGCCGTCGCGGAACCGGAGGGCCAGGACCTGGCGGTCCAGCTTGCGCAACCGCTGGACGCCGACCGCGAGGCTGGCTGTCGTGTCGACCAGCGCGTAGCGATCGTCGATCATTCCGACGGTGTCGTGGCGGGTTCCGGACTCGTCTTCGAAGTCGGCCTGGATCGGCTCGTCCATCGACGCGGCATGGTGGGTGGACAGCGCGTCGAGGCCCTCGAGCACCTGCTCGATGTCGAGCCCGAGGTACTCGGCGACGTCGGCAACCGGCGGCGACTCGCCGGTCTGGGCGCTGATCTTGGCCTCCGCCTCCTGGATCTTGAGTGCGAGCTCCTGCAGCCCGCGCGGGAGATGTACCGGCCAGCCCTTGTCGCGGAAATGGCGCTTGAGCTCGCCGACGATCGTGGGCACCGCGAACGACTTGAACGCGAACCCGCGCTCGAGGTCGTAGCGGTCGATCGCCTTGACGAGTCCCAGGCTGGCCACCTGGTACAGGTCTTCAAACGGTTCCTGTGTGCGCGCGTAGCGTGCGGCCAGACCGCGGGCAAGCGGCAGATACCGTCGCACGAGCTCCTCGCGCGCGGCCTGGTCGTGGTCGATCTGCCAGCGCTCGAACAGCCGCTTGGTGTCGGCCTGCTCTAGCTGGCGGGCTCCCGGGACTGAGGCTCGAGCACGAAGATCTCGAACGTCCGCGGCGGATCGAACACGATCTGGCTGTGGTAGTTGAGCACCTTCCGCCCGACCAGCTCGCTGACCGCGTCCATCGTCGTCGGACCCACCGTCTCCTGGAAGCTCAGCCGATAGCTCCGGACCAGGTCCTCCTTGCCGTCCGCCAGCAGCGTCTCCTCGTTGCGGGTCAGGCCGCCCTCCATTGCCACGAACACGTAGTCGTCCAGGATCCACGCCTTCGCCGCGGTCGGCCCGCGTCCGTAGAACTGCTTCTTCATCCCCACCATCGCGTTCGCCAACGCCGTTCGTCAGCGAGCCGCCCTGCTCGCCGGGCATCTGCCCGCCGCCCGCTCTGACCAGCTCGCGGGCCGGGCTCGGGGGTGGTGGATTCTCGTCGGAGGTGGTCATCGATGGTCTGTACAGGCAGCGCTTGCTCTTGAACGTCAGACGCCGGAACCGTGCCCGCGGGATCGCCAGATGGCGATTGCGAGAGATGAGACCGATGCGGCAAAGAGAACCTCCGGCGTGACGTGGCCCAAATCCGGAAGCGCGCGCCCGTCCACTAAACGGGGCGATCATCCGGTTGTCCCGCCTGCCGGCGCTCCCCACGGGACGCGCACGACCTGCGTTCCACATTCTAGTCGCCCGTGCGGCCGACTCCACCAGAATGTCGGCATGAGAACCATCGTGATCGGTGGCGGGGTGTGCTTCACGCAGCGGCTGGTCGGGCCTGACCGCCAACGGAGCCGCTCAATCCGCAGCTGACCATTGTTCGGCGGGCGGATTTCGTCGCGCTCGGTCTCGCGGACACATCCCGGGCGACGTAATCCGCGCTGGACGCGGGTTTCGTGACCCACGAGCGGCGTGCCTCGCCTCAGGCGACGAAATCCGGGTGCGCCCGATCCCGGCATCACGGCGAGCTCACGTGGCGAGCTTCAGATCATCGCCAGCTGGCGGCCCTGCCAGACCGCCGGCGGCGGCTCGCCGCCCGCGACCCCGGCCTCGAGGTCGAGCAGCGCGCGCTTGCGCTGCAACCCGCCGCCATAACCGGTGAGATCGCCGTTGGCACCGATCACTCGGTGGCACGGAACCACGATTGGGACCGGAGTCCGACCCACGGTCGCTCCGACCGCGCGCACGCGATCGGGGCGGCCGATCGCGTCGGCCAGCGTCCCGTAGCTGATCGTGGCGCCGAACGGGATCGCAACCAGCTCCGCCCACACTCGCCGCTGAAACGCCGTACCGCCGAGGTCGAGCGCCAGGTCGAACCGCGTCCGCGTGCCGTCGAAGTACTGCTCGAGCTGCTCGCACGCGTCCACCAGCGCTGCCGGGTCCTGACGCTCCTCGGCCAGCGGCCCGCTGCGTCCGGCGAAGTACAGGGCGCTCAGCCGGCCCGGCCCGCCGATCAGCGTCAGCGGCCCCAGCGGGCTCTGATAAATCGTCCACGCATCGCTCATGGCTGTTGAACGCTCGCGGCAATCGGGTTCGTGAGATCCCGGCGGGACGGATTCTCATTTCGACAGCCATCGAAGCGTTTAGCGCTTACGCTGAGCTGCGTGAGCCCACACGACAACGGTTCGGCCACCGCTCGACGCGGCGGCGACACCGACATCGCCGCGGTCGGCGCGCTGGTCGCGGACCCGGCTCGCTGTCAGATTCTGCTTGCGCTCGACGACGGCCGGGCGCTGCCGGCGAGCCGCCTGGCGTCAGAGGCCGGCGTCAGCGCCGCCACGGCCAGCTCGCACCTGGGCAAGCTGACCGACGCCGGTCTGCTGAGCGTCGAGCCGCACGGCCGCCACCGCTACTACCGCCTGTCGGGACCGAAGGTCGCGCGGCTGATCGAGGCGCTCCAGCAGGTTGCCCCGGTCAAGCCCGTCCGCTCGCTGCGTCAGGACACTCGCGCGCGGGCGCTACGCGAGGCCCGCACCTGTTACGACCACCTGGCGGGACGGCTCGGCGTCGAGCTGATGGCGTCGATGATCTCCCGCCGCCACCTGACCGGCGGTGACGGGGTGTTCGATCCGGCGCGAGCCCACCGCGACGGCCGCACCGGGTATGGCCACGACATCGACTACGAGCTGACCGACGCGGGACGGGCGTTCCTGGCGGATCTCGGGGTGACGATCCCGAGCGGGCGGCGCGCGGTCCGGTACTGCGTGGACTGGAGCGAGCAGCGCCACCACCTCGCGGGCGCGGTCGGGCGCGGGATCCTCGACCGATTGAGCGAGCTCGACTGGATCGAGCGCGCGGAATCGACCCGCGCGGTCCGGGTGACGCCCGACGGCGCGGCGGGCTTGTCGGAAACCTTCGGAATCGACCCCGCCGGCACGCCACACCAATAAGCTGAGCATCGTGCTCGGCGACCAAGAGCTGGTCGCGTTCGTGGGCGTCAGCGACCTCGAGCGCGCACATCGCTTCTATGGAGAGGTGCTCGGTCTGGACCGGATCGACTCGAGCGAGTACGCGCACGTGTACATGGCCGGCGGCGCGCAGCTGCGGGTCACCCGCGTGCCCAAGCCCGCGGCGGCGCCGTACACGGTGCTCGGCTGGCGCGTCGACGACATCGCGACGACGGTTCGGGAGCTGGTCACGGCGGGGGTCAGGGCCAACCGCTATCAGGGCATGGAACAGGACGAGCTCGGGATCTGGCACGCGCCGGCAGGGTCGCTGGTCGTGTGGTTCTCGGACCCCGACGGCAACACCCTGTCGCTGCAACAGCCGCCGGCGTAGGCGCTCAGCCCAACGCGTGGGCGAGATCGGCGACGAGGTCGTCCGGATCCTCCACGCCGCAGCTCAGCCGCACCAGGTCCGCCGGCACCGCCGCGGTCGAGCCCTCGACCGACTGGTGGGTCATCGCCTGGGGCACCTCGATCAGCGACTCGACCCCGCCCAGCGACTCAGCGAGCGTGAACAACCGTGTCCGCGCCGCGATCGCGGCGGCGTCGGCGTGCCGAAAGCTGACCATGCCGCTGAACCCGGGCCACCGGGCATCGCGCACCCCGTCGGTGCCGCGCAGTAGCTCGACGATCGCCGCGGCGCTGCGCGCGTGGGCTGCCATCCGCAGGTGCAGGGTGCGCAGCCCGCGGTGCACGAGAAAGCAGTCAAATGGGCCGGGGACCGCGCCGATCGAGTTCTGCACGAACCGCAGCTGCTCGTACCAGCTCTCGGCGCGCGCGATCACCGCACCACCGACCACGTCGGAGTGCCCGCCGAGGTACTTCGTCGTCGAGTGCACGACAAAGTCCGCGCCGAGCTCGAGCGGGCGCTGATTGACCGGAGTCGCGAACGTGTTGTCGACGGCGACCAGGGCCCCCTTGCGCCGGGCGACGACTCCCTCGATGTCGACCACGTTGAGCAGCGGGTTGGTCGGGCTCTCGACCCAGATCAGCGCGGTGTCGTCGCGGACGACTCGCTCGAGCGCGTCGAGGTCGGTCTGGTCGACCAGGTCGAACTCCAGCCCCCAGCGGCTGAGCACCTTGTCGACCAGCCGGTAGGTGCCGCCATACAGGTCGGCCGGCAGGACGATGTGCGACCCCACCCGGCAGACCACCGTGATCAGCGCGTGCTCGGCGGCGAGACCCGACGAGTAGGCGACCGCGCGGCCACCTTCGAGCTCTCCGAGCGCCTCCTCGAGCGCCGCTCGAGTCGGGTTTGCGGAGCGGGCGTAGTCGTAGTCGTCGACGAACTCGCCCGGCTTGCCCTGCGCGTACGTCGAGGTCTGGTGGATCGCCGGGATCACCGACCCGAACGCGGGGTCGGGCTTCAGGCCCGCGTGCACCGCGCGGGTGGCGAACGCATCGCGGCGCCGAGGCGGATCGGTCACGAAGCCAATGCTTCCAGGAGATCGGCTCGGGTGACGAGCCCCTCGGCGCGGCCCGCACGCGTCACCAGCAGCGCCTGCTGGTCGCCGACCAGCAGCTCGATCGCCTCGCGGACCGGATCGTCGGCCGATACCGCCGGGAACGGCGGCTCCATCACGTCGACGATGTCGGCGTCGAGCACCGCCGGGTCCTCGGCCGCGCGCCTGAGCAGGCCCCGCTCACCGATCGCGCCGACGACCGTGGCCGGATCGTTGGCGCTTACCACCGGGAGCTGCGAGACCCGGTGTTCGTGCAGCAGCGCGACCGCATCGCGGACCTTGTAGTGGGTCTGCACCGTGACCAGCGGAGGGATCTCGCCGGCGCTTCGCTTGCGGACGAGCACGTCCCCGACGATCAGCTTGGATCCGGCGTCGAGGAAGCCGTACTGGCGCATCCAGCTGTCGGAATAGATCTTCGAGAGGTACGAGCGGCCGCCGTCGGGGAGGATCACCACCACGAGCGCCTCCGGGTCTTCGATATCGCCCGCGACCTCGAGCGCCGCATGCAGTGCCAGCCCGCCGGAGCCACCCGCGAGGATCCCCTCGAGCTGAGCCAGGCGTCGCGTGGTCAGGAACGAGTCACGGTCCGACACGGTGACCCACCGGTCGATCGCCGTCGGATCGAACGTCTCCGGCCAGAAGTCCTCCCCGACTCCCTCGACCAGATACGGGCGGACGTTCTTCACGCCCCCGGAGTAGATCGATCCCTCGGGGTCGGCTCCGATAACCACGAGCTCCGGCTTGCGCTCACGCAGGTAGCGGGCGGCCCCGGTGACCGTACCGCCGGTGCCGACGCCGACCACCAGGTGGGTGATTTTGCCGGCGGTCTGCTCCCATAGCTCGGGGCCGGTCGACTCGTAGTGGGCCTGAGGGTTGGCCTGGTTGAAGTACTGATTGGGTTGGAACGCGCCCGGGATCTCCTCGGTCAGCCGGTCGGCCACCCGGTAGTAGGACTGCGGCGATTCGGGCGGCACGTCGGTCGGAGCGAGGACCACGTCGGCCCCATACGCGCGCAGCAGGTCGATCTTCTCGCGCGACATCTTGTTGGGCATCACCGCGATCACGCGGTAGCCCTTGAGGCGGGCGGCGATCGCCAGTCCGGTGCCGGTGTTGCCCGAGGTCGGCTCGACGATCGTGCCGCCGGGGCGCAGCTTGCCGTCCCGCTCTGCCGCGGCGATCAGGGCGATCGCCACACGGTCCTTGATCGACCCACCCGGGTTGAACACCTCGAGCTTGGCCACCAGCTGCGGGCGTAGGCCCGCGCCGATGCGCGACAGGCGCACGATCGGCGTGTCGCCGACGGTGTCGAGGATCGAGTCCTTTATCAGGGATGCGCTAGTGGTCTCGGCCATGGCACCAGTGTGGTGATTCTGCGGCGATCTGGCAACCGATCGCAGATTCTACGTCTGAACAGCTTTCAAATGGATATTCTTCGATGAATCAGGGCCAGGCTACCCGGTGCCGAACGATCGACAACCAATCCTCGACGACGTCGACCGCGCGATTCTCGGGCTGCTCGCCGAGGATGCGCGGGTCACCAACCAGCGACTTGCCGACCACGTCGGCATCGCTCCGTCGACGGCCCTGGCGCGGCTGCGGGCGCTGCGCGAGCGGGGCGTGATCCGCGGCTTCCATGCGGAGGTCGATCTGGCCGCGCTCGGACGGCCGCTGCAGGCGCTGATCGCGGTGCGCCTCACCGTTCACACACGCGAGCAGATCGATGCCTTCACCGAGGCGATCCGGCAGCTGCCGGGGGTGCTGATGGTGTTCCACCTCACCGGCGTCACCGACTACCTGGTGTGGGTCGCGGCGGCCGACGCCCAGGACCTCCGCGAGTTCGTGGTCGATCACCTGGCCACGCACCCCTCTGTCGCCCACGCCGAGACGTCGCTGATCTACGAGCACCGGCGCGGTCCCGGGATCTGGGGCGCAGCGGACCCCGCATGACCGCGGCCGCGCGCACTCAGGGACTGGGGACGTCGATCTTCACCGAGATGAGCGCGCTCGCGGTTGCGACCGGCGCGATCAACCTCGGCCAGGGCTTCCCGGACACCGATGGCCCGGTGGGCGCGATCGAGGCGGCGGTGGCGGCCCTTCGCGAGGGCCACAACCAGTACGCGCCGCTCCCCGGCGTGCCGTCGCTGCGCGAGGCGGTGCTCGAGCACCAGCTCCGCTATTACGGGCTCGAACCCGAGGACCTGCTGATCACGTTCGGGGCGACCGAGGCGATCGCGGCCGCGTTGCTGGGCCTGTGCGATCCCGGAGACGAGGTCGTGGTGCTCGAGCCCTATTACGACTCCTACGCGGCCTGCATCGGCTTCGCCGGAGGGCGGCGACGACCGGTCACGCTGCGCCCGCCCGAGTTCGCGCTCGATCCCGATGCGCTCCGCGCGGCTATCTCCCCGCGCGCGCGTGTGCTGCTGCTCAACACCCCGCACAATCCGACCGGCCGCGTACTGTCCCGCCACGAGCTCGAACTGATCGCGGCCGCGTGCGTGGAGCACGACCTGGTGTGCATCAGCGATGAGGTGTACGAGCACCTGGTCTACGACGCCGAGCACATCCCCGCGGCGACGCTCCCGGGGATGGCGGAGCGCACACTGACGATCTCGAGCGTGGGCAAGACATTCTCGTTCACCGGCTGGAAGGTCGGCTGGTGCTCGGGCCCGGCCGAACTGGTTGCGGCCACCAGAACGGTCAAGCAGTTCCTGACATTCGCCGGCGGAACCCCGCTGCAGCACGCCGCCGCGGCGGCGCTGCGCCTCCCGGCGTCGAACATCGAGGCGCTGCGCGACGACCTCAAGGCCCGGCGCGATCAGCTGAGCGCCGGTCTGGCCGCGGCCGGCCTGCGGCCGTTGACGCCGCAGGGCACGTACTTCATCAACGCCGATGTCGGCTCCGACGCGGTCGAGTTCTGCTCGTCGCTGCCCGAGCGCTGCGGGATCGTGGCGATCCCGACCGGGGCGTTCTACGACGACCAGCGGGCGGCGGCGACGCTCGTGCGGTTTGCGTTCTGCAAGCGCGCCGAGGTGATCGAACAGGCCGCCGCCCGGCTGGCGACCCTCGGCTGACAGGCCGGGGCGGCGCCAGTCCGTCAGAATCAGCGCAATGCTCACCTCAGAGATCGTCGTCGCCGGCCCCTATTACGACGAGCTGTCAGTCGGGCAGGTGTTCGACGAGTCTCCGGGGATGACGTTGACCGACGGCCACGCCGCGCTCCATCAGGCGATTCTCGGCGACCGGCTGCGCCTGGCGCTCGACGCGGATCTGGCAGCTCGCGTGGTCGGCGGCGGGCCCCCGCCAGTCCACCCGGGGCTGGTCTGCGACGTCGCGATCGGACAGTCGACGCTGGCCACCCAGCGGGTGATCGCCAACCTCTTCTACCGCGGGCTGGCACTGCGCCGCAGCCCGCGGATCGGCGACACGCTGCGCACGATCACCGAGGTCGTCGCGCTGCGCGACACGTCCGAGCGCCCGGGCCGCACGCCGACCGGCCTGGCGGTCCTGCGCGTGATGACCGTCGACCAGCACGACCGCCCGGTGCTCGACTATCAGCGCTGCGCGATGCTGCCGATGCGACCCGGCGCGCCGCGGCCCGGGCACACCGACGATCTCGACGCGATCTCGGCCGAGCTCGACGCCGAGGCGCTGACCGCATCGATCGAGGGCTGGGACCTGTCGGACGTTCCGCTCGCGCGTCCCCGGCCTCCACGCCGACGCGGTGCAATCCGGCACGCCGCTACGTGCTCGAGAACGGCGACACCGTCACGGCCGCACCTGAGCTCGCCCGGCTGTCGCTGAACGTCGCGGGCGCCCACACCGACCCCGGCGCGCACCGGCACCGGCCGGCGGCTCGTCTACGGCGGCCACACGATCGGGATCGCGGCCGGCGCAGGCGGCGCGGGCGCTGCCGAACCTCGTGACGATCGTCGCCTGGCACTCGCTGCGACCACCTGGCGCCGGTGTTCGAGGGCGACGTGCTGCGCAGCTCGGTGACCGTCGAGCGGTGGACGAGCTCGACGGCACGCGGCGGCGCTCGTCGAGCTGCGCGTGCAGACCGACGCCGAGCGCGTCGACGAAAGCGGTTCGGAGCCGGTGCTCGACTGGCGACTCGTGGGGGTGATGGCATGAGCCGACGGCCAGGCTGCGGGTGCAGGGATCCTCGAGGGCCTTCGCGTGATCGAGGGCTCGGCGTTCGTCGCCGCGCCGCTGGGCGGGATGACGCTCGCCCAGCTCGGCGCCGACGTGATCCGCTTCGACCAGATCGGCGGCGGCCTCGACTATCAAGCGCTGGCCGCTGGCGGCCGACGGCCAGAGCCTGTTCTGGGCCGGCCTGAACAAGGGCAAGCGCTCGATTCAGGTCGACCTGCGCTCCGACGAGGGCCGCGAGCTCGCTGACCGCGCTGATCGCGCGCCCGGCCCGGCGACGGCATCTGCTGACGAACTTCCCCGCCCGCGGGTGGCTGAGCTACGAGCGCGCTGCAGCGCCCGGCGCGAGGACCTGCATCATGGTCGCCCTGACCGGCAACCCCGACGGCACGCTCGGAGGTCGACTACACCGTCAACCCGGCCACCGGGTTCCCCTGGGCGACCGGCCCGCGCAACCTGTCCGAGCCGCTCAACAGCGTGCTGCCCGCGTGGGACACGGCGATGGGCGGGCTGGCCGTCGTCGGCCTGCTCGCCGCCGATCGCCACCGCAACCAGACCGGCGAGGGCCAGCTGATCCGGCTGGCGCTGTCCGACGTCGCGTTCGCGACCGTCGGCAACCTCGGCCGGATCGCCGAGGCCCAGCTCGGAGGCCGCGACCAGCCGCAAGGACGGCAACTACCTCTACGGCGCCTTCGGCCACGACTTCCCGACGGCCGACGGGCGCCGCGTGATGGTCGTCGCGCTGACCGGCCGCCAGTGGACGCGCGCTCGTCGAGGCGACCGGGACCGGGGCGGCCTTCGAGAGCATCGAGGAGGCCACCGGCCACGACCTCGCACCGAGACCGGCCGCTACGAGGCCCGCGACCTGATCGCGCGATGCTGCCGCCCTGGTTCGCCGCGCGCACGCTGGCGGAGATCCGCGAGCCGTTCGCCGGCACCGGCGTTTCCTGGGGCCCGTACCAGACGTTCCGCCAGCTCGTCGACGAGGACCCGCGCTGCTCGATCGAGAACCCGATGTTCCAGGAGGTCGAGCACCCCGGGGTCGGGCGCTACCTCGCTCCGACCTCGCCGTTGAACTTCGTCGGCCGGGAGCGCCTGCCGGTCCGCCGCGCGCCGCTGCTCGGCGAGCACACCGAGCAGATCCTGGCCGAGGTCCTCGGTCTCAGCCAGCGCGAGATCGGCGAGCTGCACGACCACCGGGTCGTGGCCGGCCCCGTCTCGACGCTGGCCTGAGGGCCGCCCCGTCGCCCGGCGCGGGACGGCCCTCCGCGCCGAGCTATGAGATCACGTGGTTGGCCTTCAGGAACGACTGCGGCCACCGCGGATGCCTGCTGGTGATCGATCGCGACCGCCTTGTTCATCGCGATGATCGCCGGCGTGGTCAGCAGCTTGTTGATGCTGTTGACCGTGGTCATCAGTGCCGGGCAGGCGCTCGACCTTGTTCTTGTTCGACGACCAGCGCGATGTTCTGGAAGCCGAAGATGTTCTTCGGGTCCTTGAGCACGACGTACTTGCCGCTGGCCAGCTGCGGGTCGGTGGTGAACACGTCGATCGCCTGCACGGCGCCGCTGTCGAGCGCCTGGTACTGGAGCCCGAGCGCCAGCGACTTGAACGTGAAGTTCTTGACGCCGTAGACCTTCTTCATGCCCGCGGCGCCCTCCTGGCGGTTCAGGAACTCAGGACGTGCGCCGAGCGTGAAGTGCGGCGACCTTCTTCAGATCCGCGGTGGTCACCAGCCCGTGCTTCTTGGCGTACGCCTTCGTGACCGCGATCGCGTCGGTGTCGAAGAACGGCGTCATCTGGCTCATCACCTGGCCGCGCTTGGCGTAGAACGCCTTGGCCAGGTCGTACTCCTGCTGCGGGGCTGTGACGGTCTTGTTGATTCCGGCCACGGTCGCCACCGACTCGCCGGTGTACTCGGGGTAGGCGTCGATCTGACCGCTCGTCAGCGCCTTGTCGACGACCTCGGTCGCGCCGATGTTCTCCTTGTAGTTGATCTTGCAGCCCTTGGCCTCGAGCGCCTGCTGTAGAGCTGGCCGACGATGAACTCCTCGGTGAAGTTCTTCGTCCCCAGCGTCAGCGATCCGCCCGACGACGAGCTGCCGCTGGAGCTGCTGCGCGCTCGACGAGCTCGCCGCTCGGCTCGAAGCCGACGTCGAGCTCGAGCTCGAGTTCGAGCTGCTCGCCGCAGGCGGCGATCAGGCACCACCGCGAGCAGCGCGACCACGACGGCGGTCAGGCTGCGAAGCGTGCGGCCCGGGCCCGAGCCCCGGTTACGGGTTGGTGGTAATGCGGACATGGTTGACCCTCCTCGGATGGGTTAACGACGTTCCCCCGGTCTCCCACGCGGCATCGGTAGCCACAGCGGCCGTTCTTGGTTTGCGGCCCTGGCTGGCGCAGCGGCGACGGCGTGACGCCGTGCTGCACCAGGGCGAGCAGGCCGTCGATCGCGAACGCGAGCACGGCGATCGTCAGCGAGCCGGCGATCACCCTGCCGGTCCCGTACGTCGGCTCGTTGACGATGATGTCGCCGAGGCCTCCGCCGCCGGCGAACGTGGCCAGCGTCGCGGTCGCGACGACGTACACGGTCGCGGTCCGCAGGCCGGCGAAGATCAGCGGCAGCGCCAGCGGCAGCTCGACGCCGCCACAGCACCTGCCGCGGCGTCATCCCCATCGCGCGCGCCGCCTGCACCACGTCGGGATCGATCCCGTCGACCGCCACGAACGCGTTGGTCAGGATCACCGGGCCGGCCAGGATCACCAGCGCGACCATCGTGTTCAGGAAGCCGATCCCGAGGATCCCGATCCCGATCGAGATCACCGCCAGGCTCGGCAGCGCGCGTCCGATGTTCGACACGCTGATCGCCAAGAAACGAGCCTCGGTGAATGTGTCCGAGCCAGACCCCGAGCGGGATCGCGATCAGCGATCGCCACGCCGACGGCGGCGAACGTGAGCTCGAGGTGCTGCGATGGTCTTGCTGCCGAACAGGCTCAGGTTGTTGAAGAAGAACGTGAACGGGTCGCTGGTCGACATCTCAGCCGGCCTGCATTCGGCGCCGGCTCCACGGAGTGATCGCGCGCTGGAACCCGACGAGCACGAGGTCGACGACGATCGCGAGCAGGATCGCCAGCGCGCCGGCGGCCACGAACTCCGTCTTGAATCCGCTCTGGATCGCGTCGAAGATCAGCGCTCCGAGCCCACCCGCCGCCGATGTAGGCGGCCACCGTGGCGAGGCTGATCGTGGTCACGGTCGCGATCCGGACGCCGGCCATGATCGCCGGCGACGCCAGCGGGATCTCGACGCGCCACAGCGTCTGGCGCGGCGTCAGGCCCATCGCGTGCGCGGCCTCGATCGTCGAGCGGGGCACGCCCCGCAGGCCGGTCAGCGTGTTGCGGAACAGGATCAGCAGCGTGTAGGAGACCAGCCCGACCTCGACCGTGAACCGGTTGATCCCGGTGACCTGCACGAGCAGCTCGAACAGCGCCAGGCTCGGGATCGTGTAGAGGAACGCCGCGAGCAGCGAGAACGGAGTCTCGAACCACGACTGCTTGTAGGCGAGGATCGCGGCCGCGAACGCGATCACCATCCCGATGCCGACGGCGATCGCGGTCAGCTCGATGTGCTGGATCAGCGCGGGCTTGAAGATCGGGTTGAACTTGTGGAAGAACCAGCTGGCGCAGAACTGCTCGGTTGTGAACCACGCACGGGTCGCCCGCCACCGAAGTTCGGGATCACCGGCCCGCCGGCGGCGTACACCGGATGCACTGCCCCTAGGACCCCGTTCACGAGCCCGCCTCCGCGCTCTCCCTGCGGGGCTATCAGGCGCGTGATCTCCTCCATGCTGACGCTTCCCACCGGGCGGCTCGTCGTCGACCACCTCCAGCCGGCTGGAGCCCTCGGCCAGCATCATCGACAACGCGAAGTGCAGCGTCGTGTCAAGGTCCACCGTGCGGGACGCTGTCGGCCTCGGGCGACGGCGGGTCGAGCTCGAGCTCGCGCAGCCGGCGAACTCGGAGGCGCTTGAGGCCACGGTCCTCGCCGACGAAGCTGGCCACGAAGTCGTCGGCGGGCGAGGCGAGCAGCTCGTCGGCGGTGGCGAGCTGGACCAGATGGCCGTCGCGCATGATCGCGATCCGATCGCCCATCTTGATCGCCTCGTCGATGTCGTGGGTGACGAAGATGACCGTCTTGCGAACCTGCCGATGAAGCCGCAGGAAATCGTTCTGAAGGCGGTCGCGCGCGATCGGATCGATTGCTCCGAACGGCTCGTCCATCAACATGATCGGTGGGTCGGCAGCCATCGCCCGCGCAACTCCGATGCGCTGCTGCTGACCGCCCGAAAACTCTCCTGGGTAGCGACTCAGATCGCTCTCTGGATCCAGCCCGACCAGCTCGAGCAGCTCCTTCGCCCGGGAGCGAGCCTGCGACTTTGACCAACCCAGCAGTCCGGGCACGATGCCGATGTTGTTCTCGATCGTCATGTGCGGGAACAGCCCGATCTGCTGGAACACGTAGCCGATCCGCCGCCGCAGCTGTGTCAGCTCGAGCTTGCGCACGCTCTGCCCGTCGATCGTGATGTCGCCGTCGGTGATCGAGATCAGCCGGTTGACCATCTTCAGCGCGGTCGTCTTGCCGCAGCCCGAGGGTCCGATCAGCACGCAGATCTCGCCCGGCGGGACCTTGAAGCTGAGGTCCTGAACCGCCGCCCCGGCGCGGCCCGGATAGCGCTTGAAGACGTGCTCGAACGCGATCTCCGCAGGCGCGGAATCAGACCCTCGATCGTGAGTTTGGGCTGACACAGCGGGGTCTGGATCGGCGCTGATCGGCCTCATATATCAGAGAGCAGCACAGTTGTGTGCCAACTTGTGAACCCAGTACTGGCGCTTGTCAGAGTTCTGCCCGGAGGCGGCGGACTACGGACGCGAACGCGTCGGAAGCGGGTTCTTCGGCAGCTGGATCGCCACCACTAGACCCGCCAGCGCAACCACGCCGAGCACGATCATCGCCGCCACGTACGTACCGTTGCCCGAAGTCAGATTCGAGATCAGGATCGTGCCCGCGATCGCGGTTCCGAACGAGGAGCCGAGGTTCGAGATGCTGCGCGACAGCCCCGAGATCTCCCCCTGTTTCTCCTCGGGGAAGGCCGACTGCACGATGTTGACCGATGGCGTCAGCATCACCCCGATGCCGAGGCCGATCAGGAGCAGGCCGGGCGCGAACGCCCAAGCGCTCGACTTGGCTGCACCGACCAGGACGAGCAGCAGCACGATCCCCACGGTCGTGACCAGAAAGCCGCCGCCGATCAGTCGCTTCTGAAGCCGCCGTGTGGCCATCCGCTCGGCGGCCAGCGACGAGGCCAGCACCCCAACCGTCGCTGCGGTGAAGATCACGCCGGTCTTGATCGCGCTGTAGTGGCGCTCGGTCTGCAGATACACCGAGACCACGAACGACACCCCCATCAGCAGCAACCACTGCAGGTTCTGAGTGATCAGGCCGAGGTTCGACGTTCGGTTATGGAACAGGCTCGTGGACAGCAGCGGCTCCTTGTGCCCCCGTTCGCGCGCGCGGATGTGGATGAAGAAGCCGGCCAGCAGCGCCACTCCGATCACCAGAAAGATCACCAGCAGCGTGTTGTTGTGGCCCGCCTGGATGATCCCGAACACCACGAAGAACATGCCGACCCCGGACAGGAACGCGCCGATCGCGTCGAACGGGCGCTTGGGGTCGGGCGCGACGGGGTCGACCACGCGACGGCTGAGCACGACGATCGTGGCCACGACCAACGCCTGGAACACGAACGCGGCTCGCCAACTGATCGCCGAGGTGATCAGGCCGCCGATCAACGGGCCGGCCGCGGCCCCGACCCCGCCCATCCCGCTGATCACGCCGAACGACCGCGCGCGCGACTCGAGCGAGGTGAACGCCATCGTGGTCAGGATGTACACGGGCGGGATCAGGAACGCCGTGCCGACGCCCTCGAATATCGAGTTGCCGAGGATCAGAATTCCCAGCCCGGGCGCCACCGCGCTCAGCACCGCGCCGATCCCATAGAGGATCAGGCCGCCCGTGAAGCAGCGCTTGCGACCGAAGCGGTCGGTCAGCTTGCTGCACGGGATCATCAGCACGGCCATGATCAACAGGAACAGCGTGATCACGGTCTGCACGCCCTTCACGTCTGTGTGCAGATCACGACTGATGTCGTTGATCATCACGTTCATGTTCGAGCCGGCGAAGCTGCAGATGAACTGGGCCAGCGCGAGTGGAGCCAGGAAGGCTCGCGCCGACGTGACCCAGCTCGCCGTCCCGGCGGCGTGCTCAGAAGGGGTGGCGCTCAGCTCGCTCATCGGTCGTCCGCGCGCACGCTAGCCGAGACTCGACACCAGCGCGGGTTATTCCGTTCATCCACTCAGCGCGGGATCACCAGCAGCGGGCATTCCGCGTTGCGCATCAGGTGATCGGAAGTGCTGCCCTCGAGCAGGCGGTCCATTGGTCCGAGCCGGCGCGAGCCGACGACGAGCAGATCGAGCTCGCGCGAGAACCTGGCCAGCTCGGGGCCGGGCTGGCCGTAGGCGACGTCCCCCTCGATGTCGGTCAGACCACGCTCGCGCCGGGAGGCCTCGTCGACCAGGTGCTTGGCCGCATCAGGGAGGTGATCGCGCACGGACTGGCCGTAGGGAATCGACGCAATCGGGACGACCATCAGGCCGCGGACCGAGCCGCCGAACTGCGCGGCGAGCCCCCGCGCCACCTCGATCCCGCGGATCGACTCCGCCGAGCCGTCATACGCCACGCCGATCCTCGACGGCCGGCCGCCGCCCGCGTAGCCCTCGGGTGCGACCGCGATCGGGCACGGGGCATGTCTGACCGCGAGCGTCGCGTCGCTTCCGAGCACGACTCGGCCGAGCGGTCCGCGCCGAGACGATCCCACCGCGAGCAGCTGAGCCTCGTGGCGCGTGACGAGCTGCGCCAGCCCGGGTCCGATCTCCGATCCGGGGACCGACACAAGCCTGGCGTCGATCTCAGCGGCACGCCGTTCGCGGTCCAGGACGGTCTGGGACTCGTCATACGACGATGCGGTGCCGGTACGCGCCAACGGCGGGTCGGCGCCGTAGAAGTTGGCGAAGACGAACGTCGCCTCGGGCGCGACGAGCTGCTTGGCCAACGCGATCGCCGCGTGGCCGCCCTCGCGACCGTCGACCCCAACGATGACGTTCGTGAACATCGTGACCAAGTTCCTTCGGATCCACCCTAACCGCCCCTTGGACCGGTTGCATCTCGATTGACGACGATTGCCGGGGGCTGCCAGCCTGTGCCGCTGAGGATGCCGCGCAGGTAACGGTGAATCGGATTGGCCACGAGAAACCCATCGAGGTCATACATGGTCAGCTTTGGCGTGAACCGGTTACCGTATTTCGACAGCCGGGTGACCATGTCATCTGTCCAGCCGCTGCTGGAGGTGTCGCTTGACCGTCGGCCACTCCTCGTCGATCACCGAGTAGTAAGCCGAGTCACGCTCGCCGTCGTCGCGGACGACCATGTGCTTGCGCAGGGTCCCCTCGAACGTCGCTCCGAGCGCCAGCAGCGCTCCTCGCGACCGCTCGTTACGGGCGTCGGTCTTGAACTCGACTCGCCGCAGGCCGACGGTCTCGAAGGCATGTCCGAGTAACAGAAGCTTGGTCTCGACGTTGGCACCGCTCGACCAGGCGCTGCGCGTGACCCACGTCCAGCCGATCTCGGCCCTCAGGTGCTCGAGACGGATCTCGAGAAACCGGGTCGACCCGATCACCTCACCGGTCTGAGCCGACCGAATCGTGTACGGGACATCGCGCCCCGCCTGGGCGGAAGCGAGGCTGGCCATGAGCCACTCGTGCAGCGCCTGGCGCGACGACGCCATGTCGGTCGGCATCCACGTGAACATGTCCGGGTCCGATGCGGCCGCCGCTAGGCCCTCCTCATGCTCGGCCGACAGCGGTTCGACGACCACCAGACGACCGGCAAAGCGACTGCGCAGGCTGGACGCGTTCAGTTCGGAGCCAACGTCCGCCGTGTCGCTCATCGCGCGACCTTATCGCGCCACTAGGATCACGCCGCGCTCCCCGACCCACCTCCCGGAACATGCCAAAGCTCCTGATCATCATCGCCAGCACCCGTCCCGGCCGCATCGGCCTGCCCGTCGCCAACTGGTTCGTGGAGCAAGCGACCGCGCACCGCGGGTTCGAACTCGACGTCGCCGACCTGGCGGAGCTGCGGCTGCCGTTGCTCGACGAGCCCAACCATCCACGGCTTCGCCAGTACACCAAGAACCACACCCACGCCTGGAGCGCCAGGGCCGACGCCGCCGACGCGGTCGTGATGATCACCTCGGAGTACAACTCCGGCTATCCGGCCGCGCTCAAGAACGCGATCGACTTCCTGCACCACGAGTGGCGCTACAAGCCGGTGGGATTCGTGTCCTACGGCGGAGTCGCCGCCGGCACCCGCGCGGTCCAGCAGCTGAAGCAGGTGGTCGCCGCCGTGGCGATGGTGCCGGCGTCGACCTCGGTCAACATCCCGTTCGTCCGCCAGTTCCTCGGCGAGGACGGGACGATCACCGGCAACGAGGTCATGCTCCAAGCGGCGTCGGGGATGCTCGACGATCTGTTGCGGTTACAGGAGGCGCTCGCGACGCTGCGTGCGTAGGCGCTTGCCGCCCGCGGTGACGCGGTCTACTGTCACCCCTACGAGCCCCAGGGAGATCCTCACCACTGACCCCGACGAGGCAGCGTCGGACTCAACCGAGCGCTCGGTGAGCGCCGCGGCCGCGCCGGTGAGCCGGGACGCCGCTCCTGCCGCTGCGACCGGGCGGGCTGGCCCGCGTGCGGCCGCCGTACTGCAGCTGCAGCGGCACGCCGGCAATCGCGCGGTGGGCGCGGTCCTGGCGCGCTCCCCGACCGAGGTGCTCAACGTCGAGCTTCGACAGGCGCCGCCGCGACCGAAGATGCGGCCGGCGATCGAGCGGACGACGCCGCACAGCATGGAGCTGGCGAAGGAGATCGACGAGGTCGACAAGCTGAGCGACGACGAGCTGATCGCGCTCCGCGCCCAGGTTGCGATCGACGCCGCCCGTGCCGGCAACGACGCCGACTGGGCCGCGCAGACAGCCGCCACTGCCGCTGCCGGCGGCGGCGCGGATGCCAAGACGGCAGCGTCTAGCAGCTTCGCCGCCCAGAGCGCCTATGCGCTGCAGTTGCGCAAGCTCGAGGCGATCGAGTACGTCGCCGACTGGCGGCATCTGCGGGCCCGCAAGGCCGATCACTTCCACTATCAGGACGCCGACCGGTTCCTGGCCAACCAGCGCGCGAATGTCCGGCAGATGATCCAGGACCGGGTCAAGCAGACCGGCTCGTTCGACGACGCTCTCAAGGGTCTCCCCGAAGACGAGCGGGAGATCCAGTCGATCAAGCACGAGGCCGAGCAGTTCCGGCACGAGTTCACGGGCGAGGCGTGGCTCAACGCCGAGCGCATGCTGCTTCACAGCCAGGCGACGATGTTCGCGGTGCTCCGCTCCTACGGTCTACCCCGGGAACAGGTGGAGTGGGGCGTGGATGAGATCACGCGTGGGAAGAGTCCGGAGGACGCGGCCCAGGTCGTCGTGGACTCGGTCCTGAAGCTGCCCGAAGAGCAGCTGAACAAGCAGGTCAACGCCGCGGCGGCCGTGGGACACCGGCAGGAGCTGGCCTCCACGGTCAAGCAGCTCAAAGTGCTGCAGGACAAGGTGAAGGAGCTCAGGAAGGTCGCCGGCGGCCTCTACGCGAAGCCCGGCGGACAGGGCATCGAGGAGATGAACCGCGCGCGGCGCGGGGGTCTGGCCCGGGCGCAGGAGGAGCTTGCCGCGGCGTGGCTGGAGGCCGAGCGCGAGCACAACGTGCTGGCCGCGTATCGGGGCGACGAGACCGATCTCGACAAGGTCGAGATCGGCCGGCTCGACGTCCCCGCCCGAGAGACCAACGAGCAGATGAAGGAAGTTCTCACCGAAGTGCTGCCCAAGCTCACCGACAACGGGCGAGCGCTGTACCTGCTTCGCCACCATGGCCTCTCGCCGATCGCGATGCCGCCGGTGGTCGCCCTCACCCAAGCGACGATGTTCATCCCGGACGGCTCGATCAAGGCCGGGGTCATCCAGGACATGCTCGCCGAGGAGCGCCACAGCCGCGAGCACTGGTTCCTCACGTTGGCCGCGTGGGCACTGGCGATCATCACCCTGCTGCCCACGGGCGGCATGTCGGCAGCTGTGCTCGTCCCGGTGGGGCTCGCCAGCGCGGGCCTATCCGCCTACTCGGCGCTCAAGATCTACGAGCGCTACGAGCGCCAGAAGCTGCTGGTCAACACCGACCTCGACCTGTCGCGCGCGCTGTCGAACGAGCAGCCGTCGCTGCGGGGGTTTGCGATGAACCTGGTCGCGGCCGGCCTTGAGGGCTTCGCGCTGTTCCGGCTGTGGCGCGCGGGCGTCGAGGTCCGCCGCCTGGCGTTCGCGCGCCAGAGCTATCGCGAGGCGCTGGAAGAACTCAAGGGTCTGATCCGCGACAACCATCTCTCCGACGCACTGGTTGACGACGTGCTCAAAGGCACGGGCGCCGACGCCAAGGCCGGGACCAAGCCCCTCTCGACCGACCCGCCCGGCGGCACGGGTGGCGGCGGGCGGGAACCAAGCCCGCTCCGGTACCGACCGGCAAGAAGCCGGGCAAGGTGCCGCCAGACGAGCAAAGGCCACCCGGCGGAGAGCCGGGCGTGCCGGCCGGGAAGGGGCCGGTCGTGCCACCCCGGGTTCCGAGAATCCCGCCGACAGCGGAGGCCGCCGCGCTGCTGCAGCGGTACGGCTCGCGCCAGGCCTTCGAAGAGGCGGTCGTGAGGCACCTCTCGACGGCGGGGACCGCCCGTCCGGTGGGATGGGAGCGGGCCTTCGAGGCGCTGCTGCTCAAGCCGAAGAGCTCGATCAATCGCAAGATCATGGCCCAGCTCGACAAGGTCATGAGTGGCCTTCAGAGCCCCAAGCTGTACGGCCAGGTGCTCGGCGAGGCCCTGGAGATGGTCAGACGGGGCGAGTTCGCCGACATCAACGCCGCCTTGAGAGCGATGGCCGAGTCCAGCGGCCTGAAGGTCGTGAGCGTCAATGCGATCAAGGAAGGCGGCTCGTTCTTCAAGGACGTCGTGTCAAAGCCCGCGTACTGGCTCGAGGACAACGCGCTCAAGTTGGAAGCACCACGGCGAGTTCACGCATCTCCTCCAGGACCTCGTGGTCGACCGGGCGCTCGGCGGCGCCGGCAGGAGCGCCGAGTTCCGCAGCAAGTTGCTCGCCAGGGCTGAAGGGACGGTCACGATGTTCGAGCGCGCGGGCCAGCCGGACGCGCTGGACCCTGGCCGACGACGGTCAGCCGCTGGCCAACACGCTGTTCGTGGCAACGAGACTCAGATGACCGTCGGCGACTATGTGTGGCGCTGGACGTACGACCTGTTCTACGAGGACCCGGCCGTCCGGGCGAAGTGGGGACGCCTGCCGCAACCCGAGGTCCTGCGACCAACGTTGAACGACGGGCTGGGCATCGGCCTGAAGTGATCGATCATCTGTCCGATCCTCGACGCAGCAGCAGTCCGGTCTCCTGCTCGAGCAGTGCGATCGGCAGCAGCTCGCCGTCCTGTGGCCCGTAGTGATCCAGTGCTCGCCGGTAGATGCGAGCGGTCATGCTCGAGACCTCCGAAGGTGTGTCCAACTGTCCAGCAAGTTCGGTCACCGCATCGAGTTCCTCGCAGCAGCGGTGAAGGCCAAAGCTGCGGAGGTAGTCGCCCTCGAGCAGCGCGTCGAGGTCTCGGTCGACGAACCCACTTCGTGCTGGGCTGGCCTGGACCGCGTCGCGGAGGGCGACCGGGTCTAGCCCGGCCCGCTTCGCCAGCAGAAATGCTTCGCCGGCGGCGAGCGCCTGGGAAAACCACAGGGAGTTGACGATCAGCTTGGTGGTGTAACCCGCGCCGCGAGCGCCAACGTGGTGGACCACGCCGAGCGCCGTCAGCAGCGGCTGGTGGCGTTGCACGGTCTCCCGGTCGCCGCCGACGAACAACTGAAGGCTCCCCCGCTCAGCCGCGACGATACCGCCTCCCATCGGCGCGTCGAGGGTCTCGACGCCCCTCAGATCCGCCCGATGCCACAGATGCTCACTCGCCAGCGGAGAGCTGCTGGTCAGATCGATCCACGTGGTTTTGGATCGCATCGCCCCAACCGCGATTTCCATGACTTCGCTCAGCTCGGCCGGCCCGGGCAGAACCGTCATCAGCACGTCGACCGCCCCCACGAGCCGGTCGGTCGCCTCGGCCCAGCGCGCGCCCACCCCGCGAACCGCCGATTCCCGGGTCCGATCGCGATCGTAGGCGACCACGTCGTAACCGGCACCGATGAGGCGCGCACAGACGGGCAGACCCATTCGGCCGGCACCGATCAAACCAATCGTGGGCGACATCAACTACGGCTACCCGCCACCGTCGACGACAACCGGCCTCGCGCGCCGGCTGGCCCGGCCAGGGAACAAGCGGGCGGCGATTAGCATGCCGGACATGGAGCTTGACTGGCACGCCGATCGTTCAGATCTCCCCGCGCTGACGACGCTCGATCAGCTCGGAGCCCAAGAGCCGATCGACCTCCCAGCGGTCAGGGCCTACCGCCTCAAGCGCGTGCGGGCGCAGATGGCCGCGTACTCGCTGGACGCGTGTGTTCTGCTCGATCCAGTGAATATTCGCTACGCCACCGGGGCTCGCAACATGCAGGTGTTTCACTCGCGCAATCCGGCGCGTTATCTGTTCGTGGCGCAATCCGGGCCGGTGATCCTGTACGAGTTTGCCGGCTGCGCGCACCTCGCCGAAGGGCTCGAGACGATCGACGAGGTTCGCCCGGCGATCACCGCCAGCTACGCCGCCGCCGGCGACTCGATCGCCGCGGTCGAAGCGACCTGGGCAAAGCAGGTCGCCGCCCTGGTTCGTGAGCACTGTGGGACGCATGCAGCGGTCGGCCTGGAACGGGCCAACGCGGGCGCTGCGCTGGCGCTACGCGACGAGGGCGCTCATCTGTCTGATGCCCAGGCTCCGATCGAGCGTGCCCGTGCGATCAAGTCCTCCGAAGAGCTGAAATGTGTCCGCGCATCCGTGGCGGCGACCGAGGTCGCCGTGGCTCGCCTCCGGGAGGCGACGCGCCCCGGCCTGACCGAGAACGAGCTGTGGTCGGTGCTGCATCAGGCCGTGATCGCGCTAGGAGGTGACTATGTCGAGACGCGCCTGCTCTCGTCCGGGTCACGGACCAACCCCTGGTTTCAGGAGACCGGGGATCGCCGCCTGGGTGAAAACGAGCTGGTGGCGCTCGACACCGACGTCGTCGGCTGCCACGGCTACTACTGTGACTTCTCGCGCACGTTCCACACCGGCCCGGGAAAGCCGACGCGGGAACAGCGCGAGCTCTACCGGGTGGCTCACGAGCAGGTTCACCACAACATGCAGCTCCTGCGCCCGGGAGTCTCCTTCCGCGAGTACGCCGAACTCGCCTGGGAGATCCCGGACCGGTTCGTGGCCAACCGCTATTACCTGTCGGCGCACGGATGCGGCATGACCGGTGAGTACCCGTACCTCTACCACGCCATGGACTTCGAGCGGTCGGGCTACGACGGCGTCGTCGAGCCCGGCATGACCCTCTGCGTCGAGAGCTACATCGGCGAGGAGGGCGGCAAGCAGGGAGTCAAGCTCGAGCAGCAACTGCTGATCACCGAGGACGGAAACGAGCTGATCACGTCGTTTCCGTTCGAGACGGCGCTGCTGGAGCCGGCAGGCTAGTCGGCGGCCGCCTCCGGCGGCCCCGCAACGGGGTGGACGGCAGTCTGCGGGCTACACCCAGACCGAGCAGTGCGATCAGGGCGACGCCCCCGATTGCGATCTTCAGGGCGTCCACCTGGGACAGCGAGTAGTTGATCTCGAGCTGGTTGACGATCGGCGCACGTGTTCTCCCTCAGCGACTCGTCGGCTGCCTGCGCGGGAATGAACGCGCGGCCAAGGGCGCTCCGCGTGGCCCTCTCGCCACTCGTCCCTCCGGTGCACGCCGTGCGTCACGCGCGGCGGCGGTCAGCCACACCGGCAGACTCGTCTCTATCCCGGTAGACGCGCCGCATTAACTATGTCTGGACTGGATGTACCAGCATCGGCAGCGCGAGCGATGGACCAAGACATTCTGCCCGTGCTCCTGACGTTCCACCCCCGCCGATCCGCGCCCCGAGGAACCGGGACTCTTCTTCGCCCGGCCTGCAGTTGGGGGTGGTCATCCTGAATCACGAGGTCGACATCGACCTGCTCGCCTTCGATGGCGACACCCTTGGTGCATCGAGGCCGAGGCCAACTCCGCTGGACCCAACGAGGCGCAACTACGCAAGGTGATCGACGTAGCCACAAGACTCGCGGCTAGACCGGGCATCGCCGCGATGGCCGGCACATTCGCACCATGCTCTCCGCGACGGTCACGAACATCGGAGGTCGTGTCCTAACCGACGCCGAGCTCGTTGCTGAGGAGCAGGCCCCGACCGAGGCCGGGCCCAAGGCGGGCCGCTAGCGGTTAACACTAGGTTCCGGTCGTGCCGATCTGCCACGATGAGCCGATCGCGGCGCCGCCTTACCCGGTGACGTGTGGCAACGGTAGCTTCAGGACGCGTCGGAACCTGTCAGTGATATGGATGGTCGCTCTGCGATTGGCGCGTATCGTCACCCTCTGGCGCTTCCCGATCGCGACCACCGCCACCTTGCCGGTGCGGCCGGCTGCAACCTCGGTCACGGTGCAGCGGGATCGGGCCGGAAGGCCGGCGAACCATCGCGAGACAGAGGCGGCATGGGCCCGGGCGTGGATGCGGAACACGAAGTCGTAGAGCGGACCACCACAGGCTACGAGGATCGCGATGCGACCGTGGAGGCGGGCAGCTCGTCCGGCGATCCTCTTGGTCATCCTCAGGAATCCGGGCGTACCCTGGTACACGTCGATCAAGCTCACCGGTACGACCTTGCCCGCCGGGACGGTCACGGTCTGGCCATTGCCGGCCACGGTCGCGCTGACCTTGGCGGTGGCACCGTCCCTGGTCTCGGTGACGGTGCACACCGAGCCGGCCGGGACGCCGTCGAAGCTGTGCGACACGGTGCCCTTCCGCTTCCCGGCGCGGATCACGAAGTTCGGCGACATGGCGACCCCATTGCAGACGACGTGGATCGTGACTCGTCCCTGGTGGCCAGCGCGCGGACCGGCGATCGCCTTGGTCACCAGGAGGGAGCCGGGGATGGGGCCGGGGGCCGGCCCGGGGGCCGGCCCGTAGCTGTCGGTGATGTGTGCAGCCCCGGCTCCGCCGGGCGAGATCGTGCTGGTGTGCGGGCTGTGAGTCACGACGACGGGGACGGTGCTGGTGTGCCCATCTGCGGTCTCGCTGACCACGCAGCTGGCCGGCGCGTCGATCCCCGAGTAGATGTGAGACCGGCCGCTGCCGGCGGGTGCCCCCGCGGGGATGACGAACTCAGGCGTGAGGGCGGCACCGTTGCAGGCCGTGTGGATAATCACCTTTCCCTGTTGCCCGGCAAGCGGACCGGCAATGGTCTTCGTCACCTCCAGCTGGCCTGGTCGGAGCCCGTAGGTGTCGCTGATGTCCGCCTCGACGACGCCGGCGGCCGGGACGTGCACCGTCTGCCCGCTCCCTTCGACAACGACCGACACGGCGCTGGTGTGCCCGTCAGCGGTCTCCGTCAACGTGCAGTCGGCCCCAGCAGGGATGTCATCGTATCGCTTGAACTGGTCCCCTGCGGGAGTCCTGGGGCCGATCACAAAATCCGGATTCAAGGCGGTGCCGTTGCACTCCGTATGGATTGTGATCGCCCCTTGCTGACCCGCACCTGGACCCGTGATCGTCTTGCGTACGAGCAGCGAGCCGAACGTGAAGCTGTAGGTGTCGCTGATGTGGGCGGCTCCAGCGGCGCCGCCTGGGATAGTGGCGGGCGTCTGTGGGCTACCAGTGACGTCGACCGACACCGTACTGGTTTGCCCGTCGGCGGTCTCGGTAACCACACAGTCGGCCGGCGTGGGGATATCCGAGTAGATCTGCGACTGGTCGCCCGCCGGCGTCCCTGCCGCGATCACGAAGTCGGGGAGGGCGGTGCCGTTGCAGACCGTATGGATAACGACCTGCCCCTGCGATCCGGCAGCGGGACCAGCGATGGTCTTGGTAACCTCCAGCTGGCCTGGGCGGAGCCCGTATGTGTCGCTGATTCCGGCGTTGACGATCTCGCCGGCTCCCACATGCACCGTCTGGCCGCTCCCCTCGACAGCGACCGACACGGCACTGGTGTGCCCGTCAGCGGTCTCCGTAACCTTGCATGTCGTCGGGGCGGGGATGTCGTCGTATCGCTTGGACCGGTCACCCGCGGGAGTCCTGGGGTCGATCACAAAATCTGGGGTCAAGGCTTTGCCACCGCACTCGGTGTGGATCGTGATCTCTTCTTGCTGGCCCGCAGCCGGTCCGGCGATCGTCTTCGTAACGATCAGCGAGCCGGGGGCGAAGTCATAGGTATTCGTGACGTGGGCGGTCTCAGTTTCGCCGGAGCGGATAGCCACCTGCTGACCGTCGCCCGTCACCACCACCTTCGTTGCCGTGGTGCTGCCGTCCGATGTCTCGGTGACGGTGCATATCGTTCCGGCCGGGATGTCATCGTAGGTCTTCGACGAGGTGCCGGCATCCGTACCGGCGTCGATGACGAAGTCGGACCTGTCCTTGCCATCGCTGCAGGCCACGTGCATGACCACACGCCCCTGCGATCCGGCAGCGGGCCCGGCGATCGTCTTCTTCACGACCAACGAGCCGGCGGGCAGGAAGTTGGCGGTGGCTTGGACGGTGGTCGTCAACGTCGCGTTCTCGGCCAGGATGAGCCGCTGGGCGTCTTTGTACCCGGCCGCGTTGCCGTCGTAGAGATAGACGTTGCCGCTGGGGACGGTGGCCGTCGCTTTGGCCTGGAGCACGGCGGAGGACGCACCTCCCGAGGAGCGCATCCAGATCTGCTGGCCAGACGGCACCGTGGCTCCATTAGCGATCGGCACAGTGCCTGCCGCGTCGGAGAACATGCTTCCGCCCGTGGCGGTGACGGTGGCGTCCCCCGTACCGCGCGGCCGCTGTCGCCGGCGCCGTCCGGGACTGGTACTGACCGTGAACGGTCCGACCACGCTACCAGCGGGGCCGCTCACACTCGGCGGAGTGATGGTGAGGGTCGGTGGGGGCGGCTGGATGAGCGGCCCCTGGGCTATGACCTGGTTCACGATCGCGACCACGGCGTTGTGCAGCGGGTCCGACGTGCTCAGCACGTAGCGGTCGCTGAAAAACCAGATGGCAGCCTGCACGGCAGCGGCCTTCTGATTGAGATCGGTCAGCGCTGCGGGTTCGTTGGTGTGCGGGTAGTACCCGTTGAGCAGCTGGGCGACGTAGCCCACCCGGGGGGACACCCCGCCGGCGTCCCAGTTGCCCAGGACATATCCGATGCCTGTCGTCGTGTCGGTATTGATGTCGATGCAGTAGAGGTTGAGAGTCGCGCCGCCTCCGGTCGGCAGGCCATGGATGACGCCGGCGAACCCCTCGTTCTTAGCGGTCCAGCCAGTGGTCGGATTGCTCGGGGGATAGGGGTCGGTCGCTGGGTTGAAGGGGTTGCTGTCGTCGGCGATGTACCCGATGACCCCCTGGCCGGGGGACCAGTCGGTAACGCTCATCTCCGTGTTGCCCCGTACCTGCGGCGGTGCCGTGGGCGGCGCCGGACGGGGGACTGCGCCGGCAGACCCGGCCTGCAGCAGGAAGATCCCCACTACGAGCCCCAAGAGCCCTGACACGCGGCGCCGGCGGCGAAGCAAAAGACTCCCCAATCCAATCCTCCTCAAGTTGTCCGCAAACGTACACCCGGGCGACAGGAATGTCCAGTGGCGATCTCACAATTTCACGTGCCAGTTTTGCAAGTACGAATGGCTCCACCGTTCGTACACGCCGTCACAGTCGTTAGTCGAATCCCAGCAGCAGCCTCGGTACACATCCAACGACGGATACAACGAGACGCGGCACCGGGTCGACCTGCTGATCTTGTACCCGGTGCTGCCGTCGGCATTTGACCGGACCCTCGAGGCGGACCGTGCCTTGGGCGATCTTGCTCGCGAGGCCAAATGTCCGCCATATCGGAGCTAGCAACTTCATGGTCGAGCGTCTCGCGACGCTTCTCGAGGGGCCCACGCTGGTGCCGGTGGTTAGAGGTCGGGCGCCACTCATACTCCGCGCAGCGACAGATCCAGAGGTTCGCAGAGATCGCCTCCGGCCGTACTCGGGTCGGGCGTGCCGGCCGCGCTCGCCATATCGTCGTCAGGGTGGGGATGCCGACGGCGGCGTTGCCGAATGTCGCATACGAGGATCGTGTCGGACTGAGGAGATCGGCGTCGGGCACGACCGCCTGGCGGTCGCCGGTTCCCAGCTCCTCGGAACACTGGCTGATGAGCTCGACGCCGACCGGGAATCCACCGTCGACCTGCTTAAGCGCCCTCAGCGCGGTCAGGTGTATGACGACGCGGTCAGGTGTATGACGACGTTGGCCATGCAGTCGGCGAAGCCGCGCCCGTACAACGCCCACCCTTCTCGACCAGCTCGAAGCTGGGTGGCGCCGCTATGCCCGGTCATCTGGATCGGACCGATCCGGGCAATCCGCGCACGGGAGGGGCCTTGGCCTTGCGGCGGTGCGTGCTTGATCGTGGCGGCTGGCCGATATCTTCACCATTACCTCTGCCGCCGCGGAGAGCATGAACCGCAGGTTCGTGCCGTATACGACGCGCTCGTAATGGCGCGGTGCCGGTGACGGCGACTCGGCCGTCGGTTAGTCGGGGCACCCTGACGCCAAGAAAGGCCAACTTTTTTCCCCAAGCGCACTGCGGAAGCGTAGACTCGCGACCGGCTACGGGGCCGGAATGCCACTGCGTGGAGGTGTAACTATGGGGAAGTATAATCTTGGCCCGCTGATGGCGCGAACAAGGTGGTTTGTCGTGGCGGCGAGCACCTCGGTACTTATTGGCGTGACTTTGCTCGCAGCGGGGGGAGACGCATCAACGAGCGCTCGACCCGCGGCGAAGGTGAAAACTCCCGCCTTCGTCCGCGCTTGCGTCCAGAGGAAGGGACCCAAGGAGAGCATCGGCGATCTCAACATCAAGCGCACAGCATGTGCCAAGGGCCAAAAGCCTCTGAAGCTCGCCCTGTTCCCAGTCTCGGGAACTCAAGGTCCCGCCGGTCCCCAGGGACCTCCGGGACCAGACGGCCCTCTTGGCCCCTCCGGCCCCTCCGGCCCCTCCGGCGGCGGTGGTTCGACCGCTGGGGAGTACGCCGTGGCCAACGTGCTTGTGAGTCGGGGAGTCGCTGCGCCAAGAATCTGGGCGACCTACTCGGCGGCAATGGGCTCACCGATCGGCACCACCGCGGGCGGACAATTCCGCTTCAGCTGTTCGTCTGCACAAGCGCCCTGCAAGGTCTCAATCGCTGCTGCCGTGCTCTCTAATACGGCCGGCTCGGGCCTTGTTCATGCCAGGGTCTTGATCTATAAGCAGGACGTGGGTCAGCCTGAGACCTTTTGCGAGTACGCCGACGGATCCACCAACAGCAGTACTCCAGCTGTAATTTCGCGAGTCCCGATGAACACTTCCGTTCTGGCAGTCAAAGACCCACTGAACATGGGCGTTGGGGGAACGCTGGACTGTGACGCTGGTCAGACGCATAGCCCGATTGTCAAGGAAATCTGGGTACCGGGCGGCCCAAATGGCAGCAATGCGTCCTACGACGTCTTTACAACGTTTGGGTTCAAATAGCCACGACGCTCGTATGACGAGCTGAGATGGAGGCCCGATGGGATACATCGTCGTCCGCACGGCGCTGGCACCCATCGCCATGAACACGATGGTCTGTGTGCTGAACCTCAGCGGTCGCACTCGGGTTCGGATGTAGGAGCCTCGGAACCTGTCGAATGAGCAGCGAACCCATTGACCTTTCGTCCACAGAAAGCTGCGGGATGTCCGCGACGGTTCCTGCGGTCTGGGCCTGCGGACCAGCCCCGAGTCGGACACACCCATCTCTCGCGCGCGTGAAACAGAGCGTTCTAGGAACTTGGCCGGCTGGACGCCGTAAATCAGCAAATAGCTATTGGACACTTGCCCCCAACTCGCAAAAGTCGCCAGGCAGCTCACCACCTTCACGCGAGCGTTCACGCGAGCGCGTCTATCGCGGCGCAGACCGGCGCGATACCAGCATCGCCGGCGCGTTCAGTGCAGCCTTTGAGCACCATACGGTCAGACAGTTGCCTCCACGAGCCAACAGTCACGTGGGTGGCCGAGACGGCTGAGTTCTGGCTTCAGCTCTGAACTGGCACCTGTCGGAAGCAGCAGCGCCGACGTGGTGGCCGCGGCGGCGACAAAGTGGAAATGTTGGACGACGGCGGCCACGATGCTCACGACGTGTTCTTGTCCCCCCTCCTCGCTGTGGGATCCGGTCACCGGCCGGCACACTCGCGAGCTTCCTAGCGCTGATTGATGATGACCACCGCACCCGCGACGTGATCACGAGAGTCGGCATCGTTCGCGATGAGTCTCACGACGGGCGGACGCCTACGTGAACCGGGTTGTTGAGCTGGGACTGGGCGCGCCCAAGGCTCGTTCTGCAATTAGGGCAAGCGTGCTGCCGAGCTTCGAGGTTCCCCCGGGGCGTAAACGACGCACCGATCCCCGTATAAGCCGGCGAGTAAGGATTTGCTCGCAGTTTGGGGAGAGGCTATGGTTCCCGACCTTGATCGGCGCGGATCGGACCCCGGAGTTCGCGGCGGGACTCGCTAAGACGCAGGCGGCACTCGCGTACGCCGAGCAGCTGCATGAGGGCCAGCCTCGCGCGGCCGATGGCGCGCCGTTCATCGTGCATCCGCTCGAGGTCGGGATGTTGCTTTACGAGTCCGGAGCAGCCGACGACGTGGTCGCGGCGGGCGTGTTGCACGACACGCTGGAGAAGACCGACGCGACCGCGTACGACATCTACGCGCGGTTCGGACGGCGGGTGGGCGACATCGTGTGCGCCGTCAGCCACGATCCGGGGATCGCCGGCTATGCCCGTCGCAAGGCCGCGCTGCGCGAGCAGGTCGCCAGCTCCGGCGGCGACGCGCTGACGGTGTTCGCGGCCGACAAGGTCTCAAAGGTACGTGAGCTTCGGCTCAGCGACGGCTCGGGAATCAAGCTGCGCAGCAGGAAGCTCAGGCACTATCGACTCTCACTCACGATGCTTCAGAACCGCCTGCCAGGCTCACCGCTCGTCGCTCGACTCGCGGTCGAGCTGAACGATCTCTCAGACGCAAGCGAAGTGACGGCGTACTCCCCGTGAGCAGCACGGATCTGGATCGCGTTGCTCGCCACGGAGTGGGCCAGTTATCGGCACCGCCTATCTGACCTAACTAGCCGTGTGGACCCGATCTGACTTGGCCATCACCCTCGCTCGGATTTAAGCGCGTGAAGGTCGAGGCCCAGCCACCAACCTCAGACGAAGGAGCGCCGCATGGCAACACTACAGCCACCGGCATCAGTGGGCAGGGATGCGTAGCTAATCCTGCCTGCCTGCGTCCGCAGAGCTTCCCGCCGGCTACACGGGCAGTCGGTTTGTCACGTCCTGGCCACCGATCTCTCACTGAGGCACACGGGCGCGAGGCTTCCCCAACCTCTTGAGCGATTTAGACTCGCCGGTCGCTACTTTCCCGAACGGGGCTTCGGGTATGTCGGCGCTGATTGCGGTCCGCCGCGGAGCGTGGCACTCTCGCTTGGAGTTTCGTGCGCGAAGACGCTGTGAAACCTGAGCAGGTACGGGCGCTTGCCCGGGCGTGGTGGCTAGCTGTCGCGCTGGGTCTGCTCAGCCTGATCGCGGGCGGCCTTGTGCTGGCAAAGCCCGACCACAGTCTTCGGGCCGTGGCCGTGATCATCGGCATTTTCGTCCTGATCGACGGCGCAGTAGAGCTGTATCTGTCGCTGGCGGGTCGTGTCGAGGACCGCGCGACCGCGGCGCTGCTTGCGATCGTGAACGTGATCGTCGGGGTGCTGCTGATCCGACACCCGATCGCCGGCGTGCAGGCGATCGCACTGTTCATCGGCATCTGGCTGATCGCTGTCGGCGTCCTCCGCGGGCTCGCCGCGCTCGACACACCGGCACCGCGACTGGGGCGGCTCATCGTCGCCGGGGTCGAGATCATCGCGGGGATCGTGATCGTGTCGAGTCCCAACATCGGCTACGCGACGCTCGCCCTGCTGGTCGGACTCTCGTTTGTCGCCCATATGGAGGACCGGTTGTCAAGGGGCATGGGTTGATGGCCATTGTGTGGGTGGTGATGGTGGTGGTGTGGTTGCGGTTGGCGAGGCGGCCCGGCCGTTCGCGGGGTTCGCGACGGGTGGTCATGCTCATATTCGGGGGCTGGCCCAAGACCTCTGTTCGTCGTACCTCCGCCGTCTAAAGTCGAGCGCGTCCGCCCGGAAGTGGGTGCTCAGGCGACGAATCGCGGAGTGCTGTACGCGAGCCGGGATGGCCGGGGCCGCCTCGCCAACCGCAACGGGATGTGTGGAGACTGGGTTGGTTAGCGTGAGTTGCTGAGTCTCTTGCGGGTCGTTGGTGTGGGTGTCGGTTCGGGGCTGGTGGTGGGGCAGGTCGCGATCTCCCAGCAGTAGGCGGCGAGCTCGCGCGCGATCGCGACCGCGACGACCCCGCCGGGTTTGCGCCGCGCGTCTTTGAGTTGGCGCCAGCGAGCGTTGAGGCGGCGTTGCGCTTTCCAGGAGATGTTGATGATCTCGGGTGCGTGCCCGCGTTGGCGAAGCTCGAGCGCTTGACCGACGCCGGGGCCGCGGCGGTAGTGGTAGGCGGCCTCGATCAGCAGCCGGCGGGCGTGGGTCGAGCCGGCCTTGGTGATCGACCCGAGCCGCCGCTGGGAGCCGGTGGTGTGCTCGCAGGGAACGATCCCGAGGTAGGCGGAGAGCTGATCAGGATGATCGAAGCGTCCCCACTCCCCGATCTCAGCGCAGAGCCCGAGCGCGGACAGCGTGTCGATCCCGCGCAGGCAGCGCAACCTCGCGACCGTGTGCGCGCACGGAGCGCTTGTCGCGAGCGCGGCGAGGTCGGTCTCGACCTGATCGCGGCGGGCGATGAGAACGTCGTGGGCGTGCAGGTAGTCGGCCAGTGTCGCCTTCGAGGCATGATCGGAGAATCGGATCGAGGTCAGCCACGAGCGGTGCTTGCGCGTCCACGCCTCACCCGGGCCCTCCCAGTAGATCTCGCGGCGCAGCAGGAAGTTCCCGATCCGGTGCCGCGCGCGGACCAGGTCGCAGCGGATGTCCTCGCGGCAGCGGACCAGGTCGCGCAGCTGCTCACGCTCCACAGACGGGATCGTGACCAGCACGAGCTCACCGGCGGCCAGCAACCGCGCCAGGCGGACCGCGTCACGCTTGTCGGTCTTGACCCTGTCCGCCGGACGCTCGGTCTTGCTCGGCGCGCAGACCCCGAGCTCGATCCCTTCTGCCAACGCCCGACGCGCCAGCCCGTAGCCGGTCGGGCCCGCCTCATACACCATCCGCGCCGGGCGCTCCACGGCGCGCAGCAACGGCATCAGCTCATGCGGACGGCCGACCACCCGCTTCGTCGCGAGCTCGCCCGTAGCCTGGTCAAAGACAGCGATCGTCGACTCGCGCGCATGCACGTCGAGACCGACCCAACGGATACCGTCAGGCATGTCGGTGCCTCCTGTGTTGTGGGCCCGCGTCGAAGTTGCACCTTCGACGGCGAGCATCACCCCCGCGACGCGGGGGTACCGACTTACCTTCGATTCCGAGGCGGCCGGTCCTCCATATTGTCTAACGGGATCGCGATGATCGTGTTCGGCATCCTTCTGCGGACGCTCAGGCGCAATGGGCGGCGCGCGGATGTCGCCGTCGCGAGCTGATGGTCGTAGTTGCGATGTTGGCTTGGGCGACCGCGATCAGGCGGCGGATCTGGACGTCTCGGCCGCGATGCCGGCGCCGGGCTCGGGGCGGCCCTTCGCCTGACGTGAGAGCTGGATGGCCTTGTCAGTCCACACCAGCGCGGGCGCGATCAGCGAGAGCCCGAGCACGATGGCCCATTGTGCGCCGGTGAGCGACTCTGTGTCGAGCAGGCGCCGGAACATGTTGAGCTCGACCCCTGCCCAGGTGAGGAACCAGCCGAGGATGATCCAGCCATGAAGGGGAACAGCGGCGAGGACCAGGGCGCCTCGCGCTCGCGCCGCATCACGAACCCGAAGTTCACGGCTGTGAACGCGACGACGGCGAACGCCATCGTCATCGACACCGATGCGTGCGTGGTGCTCGGCTTGTCCGGTCCGAGGTCGAGGACCAACAACGCGGTGACGGCCACCACCAGGCCGCTGAGCACCCGCCGGATGATCTGCGGCCGGTTGACGATCCGCGTGCCTGGCTTGCGGGGTGGTCGCTGCATCACGCCCGGATCGGGGACGTCGACGATGAACCCGACCACAACCGTGACGACGACGAAGAACTTGCAGAACAGCAGCTGCATTTGAGGACGATCTTGGCCGCCTGCTTGGAGACCTCAGAGCCCCTTCCCATCGCGACGCCGATATCGGCCTGCTTGAGTGCCGCCGCGTCGTTCACGGCGTCGCCGGTCATCGCCACGACATCGCCCGACTGCTGCATCAGCTTGGCCAGTCTCAGCTTGTCCTGCACGGTTCACTTCGTCAGAGACATGCTCGCGCACTGCCGCCGTGATCACCGCGGCCTGGTGTCCGCCGCTTTGCGGGAGGTGTTCAACGCCGAAAGACCGAGCTCACGCCCGCGACCGTGTCGGGCATGTCCTCGAGCGCCTGGAGCCGGTCGCACCGAAGGTCTGCCGGTTCTTTGGAGGACGCCGAGGAGGACCTGATCGCCTTCTACGCGTTCCCGTCAGAACACTGGACCAAGCTGCGGTCCACGGATGAAAATGTCAAGTGCCGAGGCGGTCGGTTGGGCGATGTTTTTGGGCGATGGATTGCTCGCGGTGGGTGTTCGGAGGGCTGCAGATCGTCTCCTGTGGCCTCGTTTGTGGACGGTGTCGCACTCGAGCGACGGGTTTTGGGCGTGCCGGAACCGTCGTCGCGCAGCGACGTCGTTCGCAGCTGGGCTTGTCAGCGGGGTTAGGCTTCGGTCAGGGCGTGGTCGACCCCGGAGCGAAGCGCAGGTTCTGGGACTGAGGCCTGCCGCGCAGCTTGCCCCGCAGAGGGCCTTGATACGCGCGTCCCATTGGCGGCGGCCACGCCCGGCTTTGGCTTCGGTGCTTTGGCTTGCCAGTCGGCGACGAGCTGGCGATACGCGCTGCTCGGCTTGCTCGGCGAGCTCGCGTTCGCGACGGCGGACTTCTTTGAGCGAGTATCCGGCGGCCTTGCCCTTCTGGCCGCGGCGTGACGGCATCCCGGCGCGCAGCTCGAGCGCGCGGAGCTTCTGTCGGTCAGCGATGGGCGCTGGAACGCGTAGTCCTCGCCGCTTGATGATCAGGTGCCAGCAGAGCACCGCGAGCTTGCGCGCGGTCGCGACGACCGCGATCTGCATCCCGCGTCGGGAGCGGATCCGCTCATAGAACGCGCGCAGCGGGCCCGGCGTCTTGACCGCCACCCACGCCGCCTCGACGAGCATCCCGCGGGCGTGCGCGCGACCGTGCTTGGTGATCCGCCCATGGCTCGCCGGCGCTCCGCCGGACTGGCGCACCCGCGGGTTCAGCCCGAGGTATGACACCAGCTGCTCTGGTCTGGGGAAACGGTGAAAGTCGCCGACCGCGGCGACGATCGACAGCGCGACCGTCGCGTCGACGCCCGGGATCGTCATCAGCCGCTTGACCTCCTCGCGCGCCAACGCGACCCGGCCGAGCTCGGCGTCGATGATCCGCAGCTCCTGGCCGTGGAAGTCGAGCTGGCGCAGCAACGCCTCGACGGTGAGCTCCTCATCCGGCGGGAGCGGCTGGTTCGCCAGCCAGCAGCGGCCCTTGATCCCGAACAGGTCAGCGACCGGCGGTCGCGGCACCAGGTTGCGGTGCAGGATCGACTGCACCTGGTTCTTCAACCGCGTGCGCTGCTGGACGATGTGCGCCCGGCGAGCGACCTGCCGCCGCAGCGCCTGGGTGCGCTCATCCGGCATCCACACCGCCGGCAGATAATCGGCCGCCAGCAACTGGCGAGCACCTCGGCGTCGACCTTGTCGGTCTTGACCTTCGCCTCGGCGATCGCCCGCGTCTTCATCGGGTTTGAGATCACCACCCGCGCAACCCGCGGCGCGATCAGCCGCACGATCGCGTGCGTGTTGCACGTCGCCTCGATCGCGACCTCATCGGTCGGCAACAGGCTGTCGGCGAGCGTCCGGAGCGCCTCCGGGGTCGTCGCGACCTGCCCGGCCTGGCGGACCAGACCGTCCTCCCACACCGCGATCTGCGCGAACTCGCGATGCACATCCAAGCCAATCCTGCGTGGCACTGCTCTGCCCTCCTTCGACTGATCGATGGCTGGGAGAGCAGGCGGGCAAACGACAACTACGGATTCGCGCTCGAAGCGCATCCGGGCGAGTCGCAGGGGCGGCCAAGTACTAACACGGGCTCGAGGCCCATCGAACGATTACGGCCTGCCCGACCTGCGTTTGCTCCCGGATGCCCCTGTCCCGGACGGTCGCACCGTACTCACCAACCCGGACACCACCAGCGTCGAGGCGGTCAGGGGTCACAGGGCGCATCTAGCCGCCTTTCATACCGGTTACCAACCCGCTGGAGCGTGTCAACAAGGAGATCGGCCGCCGCTCCGATGTCGTCGGGATCTTCCCCAACGACGCGTCGGTGATCCGCCTCGCCGGCGCGCTGCTCTCTGAACAGAATGACGAGTGGCTCGTCCAGCGTCGCTACCTCTCCATCGAGTCGATGGCCCTGATCCTCGCCGGGCCCCCCGGGCCAGAGAACTCGCTCGAACAACAACCAGATCGAGAGGAGGCCATCGCTCTCAACGCGGCCTGAGGCGCCAACGCACTCGCCGACGAGCTCTCCCCGTTACACCACCTCAACCGACTTGACTCCGCGTGCTCGTCGGAAGCATACCTCTTCAAGGTCGGCTTTTACATCACTCCAGCCGCCGCGGGAAGCAAGCGCACAGGTCTTCAACCTCTTCGCCTCCACCGAACCCATCCGAGTTGGCAGAGCCGATTCGCCGACCAGGCAAGCTAGGACTCGTGCAGGTAAGACAGGTCCCAAAAAGCCCCGCCTGATTAGTCGCCTCGAGTTTGCGGGGATTTCTTAGAGCCCTCTGACGGACTCGAACCGTCGACCCCTTCCTTACCATGGAAGTGCTCTACCAGCTGAGCTAAGAGGGCGTTGCGGGGAGCGTAGCGCTTCGGGGTCCGGGCCGAAGCGCGTCCACAGAGACAGTGGCGGGGGCAGGATTCGAACCTGCGAAGGCTGAGCCGGCAGATTTACAGTCTGCTCCCTTTGACCGCTCGGGAACCCCGCCGCGGGGCGTCAGTCTAGCGTCGGACGGGCGGTTCGCCGTGCCGGGCGGCGGCTACGAAGCGTCCCGGAGGCGCTGGGCTTCGGGCAGCGCTTCGAGCTTCTTCAGCGTGTGGTTCTCGATCTGCCGGATCCGCTCGCGCGTGACGTTGAACGCGCGACCGACCTCCTCGAGCGTGTACGGACGCTCGCCGGTCAACCCGAAGCGCATCTCGATCACTTCGCGTTCGCGTTCGGGCAGCGCCGCCAGCGCGCGGCGCAGGTTCTCGCGCCGCAACCGCTCGGCCGCGAGCTCGAACGGCGACTCCGCGGTCTGGTCCTCGACGAAGTCTCCAAGCTCGGACTCCTCCTCCTCGCCGATCGGCTTCTCCAGCGAGATCGGCTGCTGCGCCATCCGCAGAACGTCGCGGACCTCGCGTACGGTCGTCTCGAGCTCGATCGCGATCTCCTCGGGCGTCGGTTCGCGCCCGAGCTGCTGGACGAGCTGGCGCTCGACGTGCACGACCTTGTTGAGCTTCTCGACCATGTGCACCGGGATCCGGATCGTCCGGCCCTTGTCGGCGATCGCGCGCGTGACCGCCTGGCGGATCCACCAGGTCGCGTAGGTCGAGAACTTGTAGCCACGGCGGTAGTCGAACTTCTCGACGGCACGGATCAGGCCCATCGAGCCCTCCTGGATCAGGTCCAGGAACGTCAGGCCGCGACCCAGGTAGCTCTTGGCGATCGACACCACGAGCCGTAGGTTCGCCTCGATCATCTGCTGCTTGGCCTGCATGTCGCCGCGCTCGATCCGCCGAGCCAGAATCACCTCCTGCTCGGCGGTGAGCAGGTCAACGCGACCGATCGAGCGCAGGTACAGGCGCAGGGAGTCCAGGCTGGGCTCGACCGTGAGGTCGATCTCGAGCTTCTTTCGCTCCTCGGCCTGGTTGCCGTTGCTCTGCGAGTTATTGGAGTCGACGGCGGTGCCGGGCTTGATCGGATTGCCATCCGCCCCGACCACGTCGATTCCCTGATCGTCGAGATACAAGTGCAGCTCCTTGAGCTGCTCCTTGGTCACCTCGACCTCCTCGAGACACCCCGCGATCTGCTCGAACGTCAAGAATCCGCGCTCCTGACCTTCCGCGATCAGCGGGCGCAGCTCATCCAGCTCCGCAATCGGAGCGTCGTCAGCCAGTAGGACGATCGCCTCTTCGCTCACAGCCCCTGAGCCCTCCCCGTCGTATGAAGGAGCGGCCCTGATTCAGGAACAACTCCCCTCTCAACTCTCCTAATGGATCGCGAGTGATAGCACAATATGAGCCGTTGTCCAGTGCTTTGAGGCGGCTCACAGCGCGGGGTCTCTACGCTATTAACAGAGTCGATGGCTTCGTTACGTTCATCAGCTGGCTCGATGGTCGACGTCCAGGCGCGGGTGCCGCGGGTCCAACTGGGACTGTCGCGCGTCGGCGTCACCGACGTCGAGAAGGTCATCCGGATGCGCCAGAACGGGTCCGAGCAGCTGTTCTCAGCTCGCTTCGAATGCGTCGTCGAGCTCGGCCCCGCTCAGAAGGGCGCACACATGTCGCGCTTCGAGGAAGTCGTCAACGAGGCGATCGGCGAGGTCGTGCTCGGCGAGTCGACGTTCAAGGTCGAGACGCTGGCTGAGCACATCGCGCAGCTGGTGCGTACCCGCCAGCGCGCACGACGCGCCGAGGTCAACGTCGAGGCTCGCTTCCCCGAACACAAGCCGGCGCCGGTCTCCGGCATCCAGACCCAGGAGCTCTTCACGCTGCACGGTTCGGCGATTTGCACCGATGCCGGTACGCGTCGCCTGATCGGCGTCACCGCCCAGGGGATGACCGCATGCCCGTGCGCCCAGGAGCTGATCATCGGGTCCTCCCGCGAGCGGCTCGAGGCCGATGGCTTTGACGCCGACAGCATCGAGCGGATCTTCGAGGCGGTTCCTGTCGCCACCCATAACCAGCGCGGCCTCGGCACGCTGCTGATCGGCTGCACCGAACAGTGCGATGACGAGATCGACGCTGCCACGCTGCTGGCGATCGTCGAGCAGTCGATGTCCTCGGAGATCTACGAGCTGATGAAGCGCTCCGACGAGGCGAGCGTGGTCGAGAAGGCACATCGCCGGCCGCGGTTCGTCGAGGACTGCGTGCGCGAAATGATCCGCGGCACCGTCGACGCGTTCGGACTGATCGACGACCGGGCGTTCGTGTCTGCCCGCCAGGTCAACCTCGAGACGATCCACCAGCACAATGTGATCGCCGAGCGCTACGGCACCTTCGGCGAGATCCGCCGCGAACTCGAGAGCGGCGTCCAGCCCGACGTCCACACCAGCCGGCGGGCCTGGCTCGACGCTGTTCCGTAGGTGCGCGCCTCCGTCCTCGAGCATCCAGGCGAGCCGCTCAGGGCGGTGACGCTCCCTGACCCGACGCCCGGCCCCGGTCAGCTGCTGCTCAAGGTCGAGGCCTGCGGCGTGTGCCGCACCGACCTGCATCTGCGCGACGGCGAGATCGACGTGCCCAAGCAGCCGGTGGTGCTCGGCCATCAGATCGTCGCCACCACCGAGGACGGTCGACGTGTGGGCGTGCCCTGGCTCGGCTACACAGACGGCAACTGCAGCTATTGCGTCAGCGACCGCGAGAACCTGTGCGTCAACGCCCGCTTCACCGGACGCGACATCGACGGCGGCTACGCCGAGCTCACCGTTGCCGACGAGCGCTTCTGCCTGCCCCTGCCCGACGAACTCACCGCCGAGCGAGCGGCGCCGCTGCTGTGCGGGGGCCTGATCGGCTACCGGGCGCTGCGGCTGGCCGGCGACGGCCTCCGGCTCGGGCTGTTCGGCTTCGGGTCGGCCGCCCACATGATCTGCCAGGCGGCCGTGTTCCAGGGACGCCAGGTGTTCGCTTTCACGCGCCCCGGCGACCATCGTACGCAGGAGTTCGCGACCAGCCTCGGCGCCTCATGGGCGGGCGCAACCGACGACACCCCGCCCGAGGAGCTGGATGCCGCGATCATCTTCGCGCCTGCGGGCGAGCTCGTTCCGCGCGCGCTCAAGCTGATGGCGCCTGGCGGGGTAGTGGTCTGCGCCGGCATCCACATGAGCGACATCCCGTCGTTTCCTTACGAGGATCTGTGGCATGAGCGGACGATCCGCTCGGTCGCGAACCTCACCCGCCAGGACGGTTACGAGTTCATCGAACTCGCCAAGGAGGTCCCGGTCCAGACCACGATCACGACGTATCCGCTCGAACGGGCCGAGACCGCGCTCGCCGACCTGCGCGCGGGCAAGTTCGAGGGCACCGCGGTGATCATCCCCTAGTGTCGGGGCACTAGCAGCGGTCCTCGGTCGGCGGGCTCACGCTAGGCTGGATACACATGCCCCTGATTCCGATGGTGATCGAGCGGACCGCGCGCGGCGAGCGCGAGTTCGACATCTACAGCAGGCTTCTCAACGAGCGGATCATCTTCCTCGGTACGCCGATCGACGACACGATCGCGAACCTCGTCGTGGCCCAGCTCCTGCACCTGGAGTCCCAGGATCCCGACAAGGACATCTCGATCTACATCAACTGCCCGGGCGGATCGATCTATTCGGGGCTGGCGATCTACGACACGATGCAGTTCATCAAGCCCGACATCCAGACGATCTGCGTCGGGATCGCGATGTCGATGGGCTCGCTGTTGCTGACCGGCGGCGCCAAGGGCAAGCGCTTCTCGCTGCCCAACAGCCGCCTGCTCATCCATCAGCCGTCGGCCGGCTTTGAAGGTCAGTCGTCCGACATCGAGATCCATGCGCGCGAGATCCTCAACATTCGTCAGCGGATCGACGAGATCTACGCGCACCACACCGGTCAGCCGCTCGAGCAGGTCCACGCGGACATGGAGCGCGACCGTTTCTTCAAGGCAGACGAGGCGGTCGAGTACGGGCTGATCGACCGCGTCATCACCCAGCACTGACACAACCCAGGAGGTAGTCGCGATGGCGATGGCTGAACGGACCGCAACCACGACGTGGGACGGTGACCTGCCGCACGGCTCGGGGACGGTGACCGGGACCAGCGGCGCGTTCGAGCTGCCGGTGACGTGGGCGTCGCGCACCGAGCGCTCCGAGGGCAAGACCAGCCCCGAGGAGCTGATCGCCGCCGCCCACGCGGCGTGTTACTCGATGGCGTTGTCGCATGGGCTCGGCGAGGCGGGCAACCCGCCCGAGCACCTCGACGTCAGTTCCAAGGTCACGCTCGACCTGGTGGATGGCGCACCGACGGTCACGAAATCCGAGCTGACCGTCACGGGCCGCGTCTCCGGAATCGATCAGGCGGGCTTCGAACAGGCCGCGTTCGACGCCGGGCGCAACTGTCCGGTGTCCCGCGCCCTGTCGGGCATCGAAATCACCGTCGACGCGACGCTGGAGTCCTAAGCGGCCGCGCCCGGTTCGGCCGGGTCGGCCTTTGGGATCTCGGACGGGTCGAGCTCGACTGGCCGGGCCAGCGCCCAGAAGATCATCAGGCCGCCGAAGACCAGCATCCCCAGGCCCGTCCAGAGGTCGATGTTGACCCCGGCCGCCTTGGTCTTGACCTCGTGGTCGCCGAAGATCCCGAGCGCCACCAGGATCAGCCCGTAGAGCAGGAACACGCCGCCGATCAACCGACGGATGTCAAACCGGTTGGCCGTCTTGACCGCCTCGGCCTCGCTCTGCACGTCCGGAGGTGGCGGCTCGGGCGGCTGATCTGAGGCGTATCCGCTTGGCTCGTCAGCTGACATGTGCCATTCCTAGATGAAGATGATGTTCAGCACGACCAGGATCGCCAGCGCCACGCCGCCCAGCAGCCACGGCGAGCGCCACCACAGCTTGTCGCGCGGATCCTCGTGCTCCTCGGGCTCATCGGGCCGGTTCAGGCCCCAGACGAGACCGCGCAGCTCCTCCTCGGGCTTCGGCGTGGTGACGAACGAGACCAGGACCAGCACCACCGCGCCGACGATGAACGCGATGATCGCCTGCCAGAAGCTGGCGCTCAGCGCCGACCCGAAGTGGAACACGACGTTGTAGGCATTCAGGCGGTTCGTGGTGTAGGCGGCAGCGGTTCCGGCGACCAGGCTCCAGAAGCCCGCCCAGGGGGTGGCCCGCTTCCAGAACATGGCCACGATGAACGTCGCGAACAGCGGAGCGTTGAAGATCGAGAACAGCGTCTGGATGTAGTTCATGATGTTCGAGTAACCCTTGGCGATGAACGCCGTGAGCACCGAAATCAGAATTCCGCCGATCGTGACGAACCGGCCCGCGCGGAGGTAGAACGCAGAGTCCCGGTCCTTGGCGAAGTACGCCTGAATCAGGTCGTAGGTCACCACCGTGTTGAACGACGTCACGTTGGCCGCCACGCCCGCCATGAACGCCGCGATCAGGCCGGTGACAGCGATTCCCAGCATCCCCTCGGGGAGGTAGTTACCGATCAGGTGCGGAATCGCGGTGTTGTACTGGAGGTTCAGGCTTGTGCCCCCCAAACCATGGACGGTGAGCGTGGCAATGATGCCCGGGAGGATGATGATGAACGGTAGGAAGATCTTCGGGTAGGCCCCGATCAGCGGGGTGCGCCGTGCGGCCGACATGTTCTTCGCCGACAGCGCGCGCTGGACCTCGGCGAAGTTCGTCGTCCAATAGCCGAAGCTCAGCACGAACCCCAGGCCGAAGATGACACCCACCCAATCGGAGGCCAGCGGATTGGTGACGTGGTGGATCGCCAGCCCCTTCCATGCGTGCAGACCAGGCTCGCCCAGCGGCTTGAACGCCCTGATCCTCGCCTTGACGCCATCCCATCCGCCGACGGAGTGCAGGGCGACCAGCGTCAGCGGCAGCAGGCTGGCCACGATCACGAAGAACTGCAGCACCTCGTTGTAGATCGCCGAGGTCAGACCGCCGAGCGTGATGTAGACGAGCACCAACGCCGCCGCGACGAGGATCGCGGTCGTGACCGACCAGCCGAGCATCAGGTGGATGATCAGCGCCAACGCGAACAGGTTCACCCCGGAGATCAGCACGGTGGCGACCGCGAACGTGCTGGCGTTGAACGCGTGCGCGGCCTCGTTGAAGCGCAGGCGAAGGTACTCCGGCACCGACCTGACCTTCGCGCCGTAGTAGAACGGCATCATGAACAGGCCCAGGAAGATCATCGCCGGCACGGCGCCGATCCAGTAGTAGTGAACCGCCGGCACGCCGTACTGAGCGCCGTTGGCCGCCTGTCCGAGGATCTCCAGCGCGCCGAGGTTGGCCGCGATGAACGCCAGGCCGGTGATCCACGCGGGCAGTGACCGTCCCGACAGGAAGAAGTCCAGGTCGGTCTTGATCGCCAGCCGCGCGACGAACCCGATGCCGAGGACGACCACGAAGTAGATCCCCAGGATCACATAGTCGATCGTCGATGGGTGAAGCCTCAGCATGCCGGCCCGCTCCTCATGAGCGTCCAGATACCCAGTTAAGCGAGGATTTAACCCACGCGATGTTCGATCGAGCCCAAAAGCTCGATCTCGATTCTGATCACGTCACCGGACGTGAGGAATTGCGGCGGGTCCATCGCATGTCCGACACCGCTCGGAGTGCCGGTCAGGATCAGATCGCCGGGCGCCAGCGTGCACGTCTCGGAGATGAACCGGACGAGCTCGTCGCAGCCGAAGATCAGGTCCGACGTGTTGCTGTCCTGGCGCAGATCACCGTTGACCCACGTCCTCAGCGACAGGTTGCCCGGATCAGGGATCTCGTCGGCGGTGGTGACCCAGGGGCCGAACGGGCAGAACGTGTCGGCACCCTTAGCCCGGGTCCACTGCGGCTCGCGCCGCTGAAGATCGCGAGCGCTCACGTCGTCCGCGACGCAGAACCCGGCGATCGCGCCGCCGGCGCCGATCACGATCGTCAGCTCGCCTTCGTAGTCGAGCCTCTTGACGACCTCCGGACAGCGAATCGGGCCGCCCGGCGGAGCCACCGAATTGGCGACCTTGACGAACACGATTGGGGCCTTGGGCGGTTCGTTGCCGGTCTCCTTGATGTGCTGCGCGTAGTTGAGCCCGATCGCGTACACCGTGCCGGGGCGCGGCACCGGAGCCAGCAACGTGACCTCGTCCAGCGACCAGGTGTCGCCGGCGCGCGACGGCTGCGCGCCCGCCAGCACGTCGACGACTCCGACGCCGCCCTCGAGCGCGATCACCCGACCGTCGACGACCTCACCGGCAAGCGGCTCGTCGCGACCCGGCACGCGGAAGGTGGCGAGCTTCATCGCCGGGCAGCCTATATGTAGGCGTCGCCTGTCGAGGGCTGCTACCCGATGCCGGCTTCCGCGGGCGCCTTGCTCGGAGCCTGCACGTGGGTGACCGGCAGTCCCAGCGCCTTCGCCTTGCTGATCAGGTCGAGCTTCAGCCACCGGGAAATTCCGAGCGGCAGCGTCGAGATGATCAGCTCGTCGTAGTTGCCGAGATTGACTGCGTCCTGGATGGCCATCAGCGGCTCCGAGTCACCGAGGCTGCCGGTGACCTCTGACCCGGCGGCTTCGCTCAGCTTGGGCAGGGCCTGGTCGAGCACACGCTTGGCCTCGTCCTCCCCGGTGTCCTGGGGATCGACGAGCTTGTGCATCCCGTGTGCCTGGCGCGGCACGACGAGGTGGAACGTCGCAGGGCCCTCCTGGGCGCGCGCACGGACGGCGTCGAGTAAACCGCTGGTCGCCGCCGTCTGGTGTGCGACGACGAGAACGTGGGCCGGGTCAGACATCTCCTCACCTCCGGCATTTGGTGCGGGTAGCGGTGCGTCGAGTATTCCACCGCCCACGCCCAGCGGCAAGCCGCAAGCGGCTAGTGGACCCCCTAGGTCAGCCTGAACTCGCCGCTGGCGACGATCACCGCACTTCCCCCCACCGCCACGCGCTCCACCCGGTCCGAGCTCCCGTCGACCTGCGCGTAGAGGAGCGAAGGCCGGTGAATCTCCTCCCCCTGGCGGATCTCGATGCGGGTGCCATACGGGATCCGGCCGTGTCGCGCGAGATGCACCGCGAGCGGACCCGCGGCCGAACCGGTGGCCGGATCCTCGCTAACCCCCATGCCGATCCCGAACATCCGAGTCTTGAAGCGCGCGCCCTCGCCGGCGAAGCAGTTCGCGCCAATCGCTCCGAGTCGGCTCAGCGCGTCGAAGTTGGGCTCCAGCGCGGCCACCTCGGCCTCGCTCGACAGCATCACGTACACGTGCGTCGGCCCCTGGCGATAGGCCTCAACCGGCAGCTCGGAGCGTTGCACCCCGACCGCTGCCAGCAGCTCGTCGACGCGCTCGAACGGCTCGGGCGAGGGAATCGGCTGCTCCATCTCGCCGTACACGATCTCCCCTCGCTCGCGAGTGAGCGCCAGCGGAACCGGCCCCGCAGGGCACTGGAGCGTGACCGCGTCCGAACCGGACTCGTTGCCAACCACGAACGCGGTCCCCAGTACCGGGTGCCCGGCGAACGGCAGCTCGGTCGAGGGTGTGAAGATCCGGATCGTCGCTTCCGCGCTACCGCCAGATCGGCGTCCGATGATGAACACGGTCTCCGACAGATTGGTCTCGCGAGCGGCGCGCTGCATAACCTCGCCGCTGAGGTCGGCCGCGTCGGTGAACACGGCGACCGGATTGCCCTCGAGCGGCGTGCCGCTGAACACGTCGACGATCACGTAGCGGTGCATCGATCCGAGGCTAGTGCTTCTCGTCGGCCATTTCGAGCAGGGTGGTGACGGTGGTCCAGTTGCGCGCGGTCGCGGTCACCCCGAGCTTCGTGCCGGCGAGCGCGGCCCACAGCTTCGATCGAGCGACGCCTTCCGGGTGCCACGCGTACAGCTCGCGTCCGTCGGCCACGAGCCGCTCGGACTCGTGGGCCAGCTCGGCCAGCTCATGCACCACCTGCTGATCGGGCTCCTGCGCGAGAAAGCTCACCTGATAGCGCTTGGGGTTGTCGACAACGTCGCCGAGCGGATTGCGCTTCACCACCGCGGCGAGCTCGTCGCGAGTGCGGACCACAACGTCTACGTCGAACCCGAACTCATCGGCGATCGCGCGCTCGGTCTCGCGGGCGAGCTTGTCCGGCGACTTCCGGCTCGAGACGACGACGTTGCCGCTTTGGACGTACGTCTGGACATCCTTCATCCCGGCCGCGGTCAGCGTTTCGCGCAGCTTTGGCATTGCCACGCGCCGATTTGACCCGATGTTGATGCCGCGCAGCAGCAGGATCCGATTGCCCACGCGCCGGAGCCTAACGAGTGGCTCAGTGCGACACCTTGCCGTCCTCGACGGTGAACTCGCCGCCGCCCTGGAACGCGGTCGGGCGAAGCTCGACGTAGGTCGCGCCGGCGCTCGTGGTGCGGTTGGCCACGACCTCATAGCCGCTGGGAGGCGCCGTGTCCCCGAGCAGTCGCTTGCCGGTGCCGACGGTCACCGGGAACGTCACCAAACGATATTCGTCGATCATGCCGGCCGCGTGCAGCGCGCCGGCCAGCATCGCGCTCCCGTGGACCTGGAGCTCGCCGCCGTCCCGGGCCTTCAGGTCGCCCACATCGTCGAGTGAGCGCAGGATCGTCGTGTCGCCCCAGTCGGCTGTCTGCAGCGTGCTGGACACCACGTACTTGCGCCCCTCGTTGAGGATGCGTGCGGCGGAATCGTCGGGATCGGTGACCGACGACCAGTACGGCTTCATGATCTCGTAGGTGGTACGGCCGAGCAGTACGGCGTCGGTCCGATCGAACCAGCTGGAGACGATTTCGTTGAAGTCCTGGTCCACGAACGGGACTAGCCATCCGCCGTGGCTGAACCCGCCGTGGCGGTCCTCCTCGATGCCGCCTGGAGCTTGCATGACGCCGTCAAGGGTCATGAACGTGTGAACGGTGATGCGCATTGGTCGGTACTCCTTCGTTCGGGGTGAGGATCAGCTGAGCTGTGCCAGCCGGTGGGTGAGAAACCGGCGTTCCGCCTCGTTGGTGGTGAGCTCGCGAGCGGTCTCGTAGGCGGCGCGCGCCTCCTCGACCCGGCCGCAGCGCGCGAGCAGGTTGGCGCGGGTGGAGTGGTAGGGCGCGTAGTCGGGCAGGTCGAGCGGGTCGACAAGTCCCAGCGCCCGCTCGGGGCTGTCGAGCTCGGCGACCGCGATCGCCCGGTTCAGGGCCACCACGGAGGTCGGCGCGAATACCAGCAACTGGTCGTACAGGGCCACGATCTGAGCCCAGTCGGTGCGCTGCACGCTCGGCGCGTCGGCGTGGACGGCGTTGATCGCGGCCTGGATCTGAAAAGGGCCCGGCTGGTTACGGCGCAGGCAGCGGCGCACCAGCCGCTGGCCCTCGGCGATTCGCTGCCGGTCCCAGCGTCCGCGGTCCTGGTCGGCCAGCAGCACAAGCTCCCCACCGGGCGTGGTTCGCGCCGCCCGGCGCGAGTCGATCAGCAGCAGCAGCGCCAGCAGACCGAGCGCCTCGGGCTCGTCCGGCATCAGCCTGACCAGCAGCCGCGCCAGCCGGATCGCCTCCAGGCACAGGTCCGCCCGCACCAGCTGGGCACCGGCGGTGGCGGTGTGTCCCTCGTTGAACACCAGGTAGATGACGCCGAGCACCGGCCGCAGCCGAGCGGGGAGTTCCTCGTCGGCGGGGATCCGGTACGGGATGTTGGCCGCCCTGATCTTGCGCTTGGCGCGGACCAGGCGCTGCGCCATCGTCGCGGTCGGCGTCAGGAACGCGCGGGCGATCTCCGGGGTCTGCAACCCGCCCACGAGCCGCAACGTCAGCGCCACCTGAGCCTGATCGGATAGCGCCGGGTGACAGCACATGAACAGCAGCCGCAGGCGGTCGTCCCCGAGCGGATCCAGCTCGTCACCCACGTCCGGCGCCTGGATGCTGACGGCATCGCTCTGGCGCCGGTCGCGGGTGGACTCCCGGCGCAGGATGTCGATCGCCCGGTTGCGGGCCGTGGTCGTTATCCATGCGCCGGGATTCGGGGGAGCGCCGGTCTGCGGCCACTGCCGCAACGCGATCAGGAAGGCGTCCTGGACCGCTTCTTCGGCGAGGTCGATGTTCCGGAAGCGGCCGATCAGCGCCGCGGTTGCGCGCGAGGACTCCTCGCGGAAGACCCGCTCGATCTCGCCGCCGGCGAGCGCGCTCACCCGTCCGCGGACTCGGGCTCCGCCTGAAACGGGCGGACCTCGACCGGCGCGCGGCACGCGCGGGCCCCCGCCTCCGCCAGGCGCAGCGCGGCATCGAGATCGGCGGCTTCGATCACCCAGAAGCCGCCGAGGTGCTCCTTGGATTCCGCGTACGGCCCGTCGCTGAGCGCCGCCTGACCGCCGTTGATGTTGACGACGGTGGCCGTGTCGGGCGCCTCGAGGCCGCCGGCGAACACCCACGCGCCGGAGTCCTGCAGCTTCTGGTTGAACGCGTCGACATCGGCGAACGTAGCGGCCATCTCGTCGGGCTCGGGCGGCGGGTCGGAGTACGAGTGGTGGACGGAGAGCAGGTACTGAGTCATCGGATCGACTCCTGTCGTCGGGTTTGTCGGACCTCCTTCGATACCTCTACGAACGAGAGAAGTCCGAAATCGACACCCGGGCTAAAACAGCGCGGCCTGGCCTGGAATCGAACCCTCGCGGCGGCCCCCAGGAGGGTGCTGCCCAAGCGCCTCGGCGACGTCGCGAGCGATCGCTCCCTCCGACCGCGAGGCCACGATCGGCTCGTCGATCCCGTCGATGTGCACGAGCGTGCGGCGCCCATCGCCGCGATCTCCCCCCTCGAGCGGCACCAGCGCGTAGACGCGGTCGGCCCGCGCGTACTTGCCGTAGCCGAGCGCGATCATCTGGGGGACTCCGCGGGCCATGGTTTGGCGGATCCTACGCCGTCGGGCGGAGCACTCCGCGCAGCCAGTCGGCGGTCTGGGCGACGCCGTCGCGCAGATCAACCCGGGCTTCCCAGCCGAGCAGCGTCCGGGCCTTCTCGACCGACGGCCAGCGGCGCTGGACGTCCACCCGATAGCTGGGCAGGTGCTCGAGCTCAAATTCCTCGGGCGAGCGGCCGCACACCTGCCAGATCACCCGGGCGATCTCGGCGACGGTCAGCTCCTGGCCGGCGGAGATGTTGAAGTCCTGGTTGAGCGCGGCAGGGTGGCGCAACCCAGTGACGATCCCGTCGGCGATGTCGTCGATGTGGGTGAGCGTCCGGGTCTGGCGCCCCGAGCCGAAGATCTGCAGCGGCCGCTGGCCCGATAGAACCTTGCGGATCACGTCGGGGACGAGATGCGCGATCCCGGGCTCATCCTCGGGCATCTCCCCCGGGCCGTAGGCGTTGAACGGGCGGCAGATCGTGTACGGCAGCCCGTGCTCGTCGTGAGCGGCAATCGTGAACACCTCGCCGGTCAGCTTCGAGAACCCGTAGGCCGAGCGCGGCATCGGGCACACGTCGATGTGCGCTTCGGTGGTCGGGAACTCGGTCGCGCGCTCGAACACCATGCTCGAGGAGACGTACAGGAACCGCTCGACGCCGCGCTCGAGCGCGGCACGGAACACGGCGTTGTACAGCGCCGCATTGACCTCGCTGAGCGTGTAGGGCAGCTTGTGGAAGTTCGCGATCCCGCCGACGATCGCGGCCAGGTGGATGACCCCGTCGCAGCTGTCCATCGCCGCGCGAGCGTTGTCGAGCTCGCGCAGGTCTGCGGTATGCACCTCGCACTCGGAGGCGATCCACGCGGGCGCCTCGCGCTGATCGGAGACGCGGACCTCGAGGTCGGGCTCGGAGAGCAACCGGCGCACCACCGCGGCACCGATCGTCCCGGCGCCGCCGGTGACGAGTACTCGCTGCACTCAGTGGTGTCCGGGGTCGGGCACGAGCCCGAGGCTAGCGGTAGCCGCTCGATACGATCGCGCTCCGATGACAACAGCCACTGACACTTTCAAGCTCGGCGGCGAGCTCGAGGTCCGCCGCCTGGGGTTCGGCGCGATGCGGATCACCGGCGACGGGATCTGGGGCGAGCCGCCCGACCCCGCCGGCGCGCGCGAGCTCCTTCGCCGCGTCGTCCAGGACGGCGTCAACCTGATCGACACGGCCGACTCCTACGGGCCCGACGTGTCCGAGAACCTGATCGCCGAAGCGCTCTACCCCTATCCCGAAGATCTGGTGATCGCGACCAAGGGCGGGCTCACCCGTCCCGGGCCCAACGACTGGGTGCCCTCGGGCCGGCCCGAACGGCTCAAGCGCTGCTGCGAAGGCTCGCTGCGCCGCCTCAAGCTCGAGCGTATCGACCTGTACCAGTTGCATCGCGTCGACCCGCAGGTCTCGATCGAGGATTCGGTCGGCGCGCTCGTCGAACTCCAGCAGGAGGGCAAGATCAGGCTGATCGGAGTCTCGAACGTCAACGGCGAGGAGCTCGAGCGTGCCCAGCAGATCGCCGACGTCGTGTCGGTCCAGAACCGCTTCAGCTTCGCCGACCGCAGCTCCGACGAGGTGCTGGCGACGTGCGAGGAGCAGGAGCTGGCGTTCCTGCCCTGGGCTCCGATCGAGGTCGCTGACTCATCCAAGCTCGGCGAGGCGCTGGCCAGCGTCGCCCGCGCGCACGACGCCAGCCAGGTGCAGGTGGCGATCGCGTGGCTGCTGGCCCGCTCGCCGGTGATCCTTCCGATCCCGGGCACGAGCTCGATCGCCCACTTCGAGGAGAACCTCGAGGCGGCCCAGCTCGAACTCAGCCAGGAGGACCTCGACTCGCTCGAGCCCTAGCGGGCTGATTCGGCGGCACGCCCGGGGAGCTGACCTGCCTAGCGTCCCGCTCGACCCCTCCAGGGCGCACCGCGGGACGTTGACCACCTCCCAGGTGGCGAACGTCCCTCGGTAGCGCCCAAACCGCTCGAAATGGACGTTAAGCAGGTGCGGACCCGCCCCCTCACCGGCCGCCGCCGCGAACCGCTGACGAGACGGATCGGCTAGTCGCCCAGCACGTAGCTGAGGCGGTGCTCCAGGGCGTCGGCAAGCCGCTCCCGCACCGGCCCCTGCTCGAAGCGTTCGACCAGCGCCGACAGAAACCCCTCGATCACCAGCCGCTTGGCCACCTCCTCGCCGAGCCCATGCGAGCGCAGGTAGAACAGCTGCTCGGGGTCCACCTGGGCGACGGCGGCAGCGTGCGTGCAGCGCACGTCGTTGGCCTGGATCTCGAGGCCGGGGATCGCGTCGGCGTGGGCGCGCTTTGAGATCAGCAGGTTGCGCGACTCCTGGAACGCGTCGGTCTTCTGAGCGCCGGGGTCGACGATGATGTTGCCCTTCCAGACGGCGGTCGAGCGGCCCTGCAGGACGCCTCGGAACGCCAGGTCCGACGTCGTGTTCGGCGCCGCATGCTCCTGGTTGGTGTCGAAGTCGATGTGCTGGCGGCCGTGGGTGGCGTAGGCACCCGTGACGCGGGCGTCGGCGCCCTCGCCGGCGAGCTTGGTCTCCATCCGCACGTGGCCGTTGCCCGAGCCGAATCCGAGCGCCACCCAGTCCAGTGAGCCGTCGCGGCCGACCTCGGCCCGCTGCGCGCCGAAGATCCAGCTGCGCTCCGACAGGGCCTGGCCGGACACATAGCGCAGGTGGGCATTGTCGGAAATCACCAGCTCGGTGACGACGTTGAACACGCCGTCGAGCTGATCCTCGCCCGACAGGTACTGCTCCCAGACCTCGGCCTGCGAACCCTCTTCGAGCACCACCAGCGTGCGCTGGTGAAACAGCGTGCCGGCGCGAGCCTGGACGCTGGCCAGTGAGATCGGCTGCTCGACGGCGACGCCGCGGGGCACGTATACGAACGAGCCGTTGCGGTAGCCGGCGTCGTTGAGCGCCACGAACGGGTCGTCATTGCCGACGACCGAACCCAGCCGCGTCTCGAGCAGCCCGGAGTGGTCGCTCAGCGCCTCGGCGATCGTGGTCACGATCACGCCTTCGGGCAGATCCTGCGGCTCGGGCAGCTCAAACAGCGGCTCCGCGGTGGCGGCCTCGTCGGCGGTGACCGGCTCGTAGGCGGTCAGGTCGAGGCCGGTGATGTCGGTGAACTCCCAGCCGGGCCGCCCCTTGAACGTGGGCAGCTCGACTGCGGGCGAGGTGCTAGCCAATCGAGCCCTCCATCTGCAGCTCGATCAGCCGGTTCATCTCGACCGCGTACTCCATCGGCAGCTCCTTGGTGATCGGCTCGATGAAGCCGTTGACGATCAGCTTGGAGGCCTCGTCCTCGGGGATTCCGTGCGACATCAGGTAGAACAGCTGGTCCTCGCCGACCTTCGAGACCGTCGCCTCGTGGCCGACGTTGACGTCGTCCTCGCCGATGCGAATCGTCGGATAGGTGTCCGAGCGGGAGTGCTCGTCGAGCAGCAACGCGTCACAGACCACCTTCGAGCGGGCGCCGTGCGCGCCCTTGGCGATCTCCAGCAGTCCGCGGTATGAGCCGCGCCCGCCGTCCTTGGAGATCGACTTGGCGAAGATGTTCGACGTCGTGTTCGGGGCAGCGTGGATGATCTTGCCGCCGGCGTCCTGGTGCTGATCCTTGCCCGCAAACGCGATCGACAGGATCTCGCCGTGGGCGCGCTCGCCCAGCAGGTACACGCTCGGGTACTTCATCGTCAACTTGGATCCGAGGTTGCAGTCGACCCACTCGACGGTCGCGTCCTCGTGCGCGGCCGCCCGCTTGGTCACCAGGTTGAAGACGTTGGTCGACCAGTTCTGGACCGTCGTGTAGCGAATCCGAGCGCCGGGCTTGGCGATCAGCTCGACGACCGCGGAATGCAGCGAGGACGAGCTGTACGTCGGCGCGGTGCAGCCCTCCACGTAGTGAACGTAGGAGCCCTCGTCGGCAATGATCAGCGTCCGCTCGAACTGGCCCATGTTCTCGGTGTTGATCCGGAAGTAGGCCTGCAGCGGCATCTCCACGTGCACGCCCGGCGGGACGTACACGAACGAGCCGCCCGACCACACGGCCGAGTTCAACGCGGCGAGCTTGTTGTCGTTGGGCGGGATCAACGTCGCGAAGTACTCGCGGACGAGGTCCTCGTGCTCGCGCAGGCCCGAGTCCATGTCCTTGAAGATCACGCCCTGCTTCTCGAGGTCCTCGCGCACCTGGTGGTAGACGACCTCGGACTCGTACTGGGCGCCGACGCCCGACAGGAACTTGCGCTCGGCCTCGGGGATCCCGAGCCGGTCGAACGTGTTCTTGACGTCCTCGGGTACGTCGTCCCAGGAGCGCTCGGCGCGCTCGGAGGCCCGCACGAAGTAGTGGATGTCGTCGAAGTCGACCTCGGCCAGCATCGGCGAGCCCCACGTCGGCATCGGCCGCGCCAGGAAGTGCTCGAGCGCCTTGAGGCGGAATTCGCGCATCCATTCGGGCTCGGACTTGAACTCCGAGATCTTCGCCACGAGCTCGTGCGTCAAGCCCTTCGGCGCCTTGTACAGGTAGTTCTCGGCGTCATGGAAGCCGTAGCGCTCGTCGTAGTCCGCGTTGATCCGCGCCAGCGATTCGTTTTCCGTGAGGACCGGGGTCGCAATCTCGGGAGTAGCCATTAGTGCCTCAATTCAGAAGTTCGTGGGCACCGAGAGGTGTCATCGGTGGATGCTGGGCAAGGACGTAGGAGCTGACGCGCAGCAGCGCTGCGCGAGGCGACGAGGACGCCGCCCGGCACCGCCGAGGACGCCTCGAATGCACGCGAGTTTCTGCATTGGGGCACTTACGTCCACCTCCAGCTTGATCGTCTCGTCTTCGATGATCACCGGGAAGGTGTCCACCGGAACGTACGCGGGCAAAGTCTTGGGTTGGCCCGTCTCCAGGTCGAACAGCGAGCCATGCCGTGGGCACTCGATCGTGCATGCCTCCTGGTCGAGCTCGCCCTCGACGAGCGGGCCGTTGTCATGCGAGCACCGATCCTCGATCGCGTACACGGTGCCGGCACAATTGAACACTCCGATCTCGAGATCCTCCCATTCGACCAGGCGCATTTCGCCTGGCTTGAGCTGCTCCACGGGGCAGACTTCGATGATCTCTGGCACGTAAACGGAAGTCCTAGTCAAAAGATCGGATTTACTTTGTGAAGTGTAGCGGCGGGGCTCCCGACGCGATCCCTGAACGTGCAGCCAAAGGCCGGGGCCCGGAAACGTCGCCTGCGGTGCGCTTGGCTCGCCGTGGGCTACGAAATCCGCGCTGGACGCGGAGAACGTAGCCCGGGGTGAGAGCGATGCGCCGTGGTCGACGAAATCCGGGCGGCGATGCCTCGGTGCGGGCGTCAGGATCCGGTGGAACCGGCCGGGACCCCTCGACCGGAGCGGTCGCCCGATGACCCCTCGCCGCTGGGGGGCCCGGAGTCGCCCTCGCGCCCGACGCGGGAGTGGCGCATCGAGTAGCCGAAGTAGACGATGAACCCGACGAGCATCCAGATCACGAACCGCAGCCAGGTCCTGCTTTCCAGGTTGAGCATCAGCCACACCGAGGCGAGCACCGACAGGATCGGGATCACGGGGACCCAGGGGACGCGGAACGGACGCTCGAGATCGGGCTGGGTGCGCCTCAGCACGATCACGCCGATCGCGACGAGCACGAACGCGAACAGGGTGCCGATGTTCACCAGCTCGGCGAGCGTTTTCAGCGGGAAGATGAAAGCCAGAAACGCCACGACCACGCCGGTGATCAGCGTCGTGCGGTAAGGGGTGCCGTACCGCTTGGACACCGCGGAGAAAATCGGGGGCAGAAGACGGTCGCGGCTCATCGCGAAGAACACCCGGCTCTGACCCATCAGCAACACGAGGATCACCGATGTGATCCCCAACAGAGCCCCATAGGCGACGATCGTCGCGATCGTGTTCTGGCCAACTGACTGGAACGCCGTCGCCAGTGGCGCCGCGACGTCGATCTTGTTGAACTTGACCATCCCGGTGATCACCAGCGAGACGGCGACGTACAAGATCGTGCAGATCGCCAGCGATGCGAAGATCCCGATCGGTACGTCGCGCTGGGGCTTCTTGGTCTCCTCGGCGTTGGTGGCCACGATGTCGAAGCCAATGAACGCGAAGAACACCAGCGCCGCGCCGCTGAAGATGCCACCGATGCCGAAGGCGCCCGGCGCGGCCCCCAGGGTCTGGATCAGCGTCTTGCCGGAGCTCCCGCCGGGGGCGGGCGTAGCGCCGGTGGGCGGGACGAACGGGTGGTAGTTGCCGCCATGGATGTAGGACAGCCCCGCGATGATGACGACCAGGATGATCGTCACCTTGATCGCCACGATCACGGCGTTGATCGTGCTCGAGGTGCGAACGCCGAAGCACAGCAGACCCGTCAGCGCGAGCACGATCACCGCCGCCATCAGGTTGTGATGGTCGGCGAAGATCCAGGCCGGCGGGTGCGCGTGAAACGGAGCCGAGGTCAGCACGACCTGTAGGTATTGCGACCAGCCCGAAGCGACGGTTGAGGCGCCGAAGGCCAGTTCGAGCATCAAGTCCCAGCCGATGATCCAGGCGATCAGCTCGCCAAGGCTCGTGTACGAGAACGTGTACGCCGACCCTGCCACCGGCACGATCGAGGCGAACTCCGCGTAGCACACTCCCGCCAGCCCGCAGACGATCGCCGCGGCCACGAATGACAGCGTGATCGCTGGGCCGGCGACGGTGCCCGCGGCCTCGCCGGTGAGGACGAAGATCCCGGTCCCGATGATCACCCCGATCCCGATCGCGGTCAGCTGGATCGGTCCGAGCGACCGCCGCAGCTGGTGTTCGGTGTCCTCGGTGTCCCTGATGGACTGCTCGACGCTCTTGCGACGCAGTACCTCCACGACAGAGGCCTGCCCGCTAAAGATGGATCGCAACCGCGACCGGTAAACCGCCTGACCGCCGCGCCGCCCCGCGCGCGACATCACGCGCGACGGATCCGGATCCGATCAGGCCGCGTCGCTGGCGGGCGCCTCGGACTCCCAGTCGACCGCGTGGCCGAGCGAGGCGCCCTTGAGCACCTTCAGCGAGAGCAGCGCGCACTTCATCCGCGTCGCCGAGATGTCGATGCCGAGCAGGTCGAGCACGAACGAGCGATCGAGCTTGAGCAGCTCATCGACGGTCATCCCCTTGATCTCGTCGGAGGTCATCGACGCGGCCGCCTGGGAGATCGCGCAGCCGTGCCCCGAGAACCGGACATCGTCGATCCGGCCACCCTCGCCCACCGCCAGGCGGACGGTCAGCTCGTCACCGCACAGCGGGTTGAGGTCGTGGAACTCGAGGTTCGCATCCGCGAGCTCGTCCCCCGGCGGGCTCCAGTTATGCGGGTGCTTGTAGTGGTCGAGGATGTTCTCGCGGTAGAGATCGTCCATCGTGGTTTCAGCGTAGCGAGAGCTGTCAGTCCAGCTGCATGACGCGGCGGACGTCGAACAGACCGTCGATCAGCCGCTGGATGTCGCCGGGGTTGTTATGCACCGCAAACGACGCGCGTGCGGTGGCCGACACTCCGAGCCTGCGCATCAGCGGCTGCGCGCAATGGTGTCCCGCGCGGACGCAAACGCCCTCGCGGCCGAGGATCTCGCCGATGTCGTGCGGATGCGCGCCGTCGAGCGCGAACGACACCACCGCTCCACGTTCGGTCGAGGCGGCCGGTCCGTACACGGTCACGCCGGGAACGTCGGCGAGGCGCTCGAGCGCGTCAGCGGTCAGCGCCTGCTCGTGGGTGCGGACGCGATCCATGCCCAGCTCGCGCAACCAGTCGACCGCGACCCCAAGCCCGATCGCCTCGGCGATCTGCGAGGTCCCTGCCTCGAACTTCCAGGGCAGGTCGGTCCAGGTCGACTCGTTGGCGGCGACCGTGCGGATCATGTGCCCGCCGCCGATGAACGGCGGCATCTCCTCGAGCAGCGCACGACGACCGTGGAGCACGCCGATGCCGGTCGGGCCGTAGGCCTTGTGGCCGGTCCAGGCGTAGAAGTCGGCGTCGATCGCGCGCAGGTCAACCGGCAGCTGCGGGATCGCCTGGCTGCCGTCCACCAGCAACACGGCGCCGGCCTCGTGGGCGCGGCGGGCGATCTCCGCGACCGGGTTGATCGTCCCCAGCACGTTTGACACGTGCACGACGCCGACCAGCTTGGGCCCGCGGGCGAGCAGCTCGTCGAGCGCGTCCAGGTCGAGCTGACCGTCGTCGAGCACCGGCACGTAGGCGAGCTCGGCCTCACGGTCCTGGCAGAGCAGCTGCCAGGGCACGATGTTGGAGTGGTGCTCCATCTCGGTCAGCACCACCAGGTCGCCGCGGTTGACGTTGTGGCGGCCCCAGGTATAGGCGACGAGGTTGATCGCCGGCGGTCGCGTTAGCGGTGAAGATCGTCTCCTCGGGCGTGGATCCGAGCCACTGGGCGGTCCGTGCGCGGGCGCCCTCATACAGGTCGGTGGCCTCGACCGCCAGCGGGTACACGCCGCGATGGATCGAGGCACGCGACTGCGTGTAGTAGCTGGTCATCGCGTCGATCACCGGCTGCGGCGTCTGCGAGGTGGCGGCCGAGTCCAGATACGTGATCGGGTTGCCGTCGATCTCCCGGCGCAGCACCGGGAACTGGGAGGCGATCTCCGGGAGGGTCGCGGTGACGCTCATGCGCGGGTCGCCGGTCACGCCGCGACCTTGTCGGTGATCCAGCCGTAGCCCTTGGCCTCGAGCTCGTCGACCAGGTCCGCGCCGCCCTCCTTGACGATCCGCCCCTGGTACATCACGTGCACGTGGCTGGGCTGCACGAGGTGCAGGATCCGCTGGTAGTGGGTGATGATCAGGACGCCCATGTCGGGGCCGGCGACGGCGTTGACGCCGTTGGCCACGACCCGCAGGGCGTCGATGTCCAGGCCCGAGTCGGTCTCGTCGAGGATCGCCATCTCCGGCCGCTGCAGCGCCAGCTGCAGAATCTCCATGCGCTTCTTCTCCCCGCCGGAGAAGCCTTCGTTCAGGTAGCGGCTGGAGAATTCCCGCGGGACGTTGGTCAGCTTCATCGCGGCCTCGACCGTCTGGCGAAAGTCCTTCAGCGGAATCGGCTGCTCGCCGTGCGCCTCGCGGTGAGCATTGAGCATCGTCCGCAGGTACTTGGTGACGGTCACGCCGGGGACCGACACCGGGTACTGGAACGCGAGGAACAGACCCATGCGGGCGCGCTCGTCGGGGTCGGCCTCGGTGATGTCCTCACCCTTGAACAGGACCTGGCCCTCGGTCACTTCGAGGTTCGGGTGGCCCATGATCGCGTTGGCCAGGGTTGACTTACCCGAGCCGTTGGGACCCATCAGGGCGTGGATCTCACCCTTGGACACGGCGAGATCCAAGCCGCGAAGGATGTCCTTCTCCCCAGCTCGGACGTGAAGGTTTCGGATCTCTAGGTCTGCCATCTCAGCTTTCAGTTCGTGTCATCAGGCCACGCCCACGGCGTCCGTGGACGTGCGGTCGGTCCGGCGCGAGAATTCGACCAGCTCGGCGAGCGTGGTCGTCTGCAGCGAGCGGATGATTCCGCCCTGGACTCGGGTCCACAGCAGCTTGGTGGCGCAGCCGCGGCCGGCATCCGGCTCGTGCGAGCACAGCACGCGCTCGGTGTGGTCGTGCACGAAGCACTCCATCGGGGCGATCGCGCCCTCGAGTGCCTCCACGACCTCGTTCATCGAGATCTCCTCCGCCGGACGGGCGAGCCAGTAGCCGCCGTGAGCGCCCCGGGCGCTCATCACCAGCCCCGCCTTACGGAGCCGGGCCACGACCTGCTCGAGGTAAGCCAGCGGCAGGCCCTCGGCGTCGGCGATCGCCTTGAGGCTGGTCGGCTGCTCGGGCGACTGACGGCCCAGCTCGACCATCAACCGCACTCCGTACTCGGCCTTCGAGGAGAAGATCATCGACGCATATCCTACCAACACGGTCGGTTATTGCTCGCGGGCGAGACTTACCGGCTGCACCGCCGTGTAGGGTGATCGGTCTAAATGGGCGACAGGGGTCTCGCAACATCCTCGGAGATCGCTCAGGCAGCGGTCGCCGCGCGCGAGCACGGTCGCCTCGGAATCGACACCGAGTTCATGTCCGAGGGCCGGTACCGGGCGCTGCTCTGCCTCGCCCAGGTAGTCGTCGACAAGCCCGACGGACCGCCTGAGATCCTCGTGATCGACGCGCTCGACCAGGTCGATACGACGCCGCTGGCGGCTGTGCTGGCCGACCCGGAGATCGAGATCGTGCTGCACGCGGGTCGGCAGGACGTGGCGATCCTCCGCCGGACCTGGAAGACCGAGATCAACCAGGTCTTCGACACCCAGATCGCCGCCGGGTTCGCCGGCGGCAGTGCTCAGGCCGGGTACGCGAACCTGCTCGGTTCGATCCTGGGCCGACGCGTCGGCAAGACGGCGAGCTACACGCGATGGGACGCCCGCCCGCTGACGGCCGAACAGCTCAGCTACGCCGGTGAGGACGTCGCGCATCTGCTCGAGCTGGCCGACGAGCTGCAGCGACGGCTGACCGAGAGCGGACGGCTGGAGTGGGCACGCGAGGAGTGTCGCCGGCTCGAGTCAGCGACGGACGAGCGCGACCCCGAGACGGCCTGGGAGCGCCTTCCCCGCGTCAACCAGCTCGACCCGCGATCTCGCGCCGTGGCCAAGGAGCTCGCCGCGTGGCGCGAGCGCACCGCGATCTCCGAGGACCGCCCGGTGGGCTCGGTGCTCGCCGATCCGCCACTGGTCGAGCTGGCCAAGCGGCAGCCGTCCCATCTCCGCGGGCTGGAGCAGATCCGTGGGATCCACCCGTCCGGCGTCCGCCGCCGGGGACCGGCGATCCTCGAGGCGATCGCCAGCGGCCGCGAGGGTGCACCGATCGCGCGCGAGCCGGCGCGGGAGCGGACCGAGCCCGGCGACGCGCCGCTGATCGCGCTGGCCGAGGCGCTGCTGCGGGCGCGCGCGCTCGAGGCCGGGTTGGCCTACGAGCTGCTGGCATCGCGCTCAGAGCTCGAGCAGATCATCGGCGCCGCCCGCCGCGGCGACCCCGAGCCCAACGTCCGCACGCTCTCGGGCTGGCGGCGTGAGCTGGTCGGCGCCGACCTTCGCGACCTGCTCGACGGGCGCAGCGCGATCGGCGTGGGGCCGCGACGCCGGCTGGTGCTCAGCAACGGTGTCGGCGCGGCCGCGACGCAGTCTTAGCCCTAGGCTGCCCCGACCTCGAGCATCACCGACATCGCCGGCGCCTGATCGAACAGGGCACGCGACAGCGCCAGCGTGATCTTGCGCGAGCGCTGAATCGACCCGAGGTCGACGCCACGCAGGTCGCCAGAGGCGGTCGCGTAGGTCACCCGCAGCTTGTGGCCGGGGGAGTCGGCAGCCTTCTGATCGGAGGTGTCCCCCTCCCCGCCGGTCCATCCGTGGCTGCGGAGCTGCTCGTGCTCCTGGTCGACCAGGTCGGTGGAGGTCCGGTAGCGCGGGTCGGTGACGACCATTTCGATCGCGCAGTACGCGTTGGCCCCCTTGTCGCACTGGCGCACCTGCGCGACGACGCTGGCGCCGTCGACGAGCGGCACCTGTGCCGCGGTCGGCTCGTGCGGCTTGCCGCCTCCGCCGCAGCCGGCGAGCGCAACGCCGATTCCGAGGGCCGCTAGGGCAGCCACAACTAGTCTTCTGCCGGTCATCGGATCGAGTTCAAGCGTACCCAAGCGATCCCTCCCGCCCGGCAGGGTTTGCACCGGAGCGCGATGAGCGCCGGGCGCTACGCGCTGGGCGCGATCTCGCTGATCCTGATTGGCGCGTCGCTGCTGCTCGGAGCGGTGGCCATCCGCCGCCGCTGGTTGCCTGACTGGGCCGGCGCGCTCGCCCGACTCGCCGAGGCGGTGATCGCACTGGCGCTGTTGATCGCGATCCTGGAGGTGCTCGGGACCGTCGGCTGGTTCGCGCTCGGGCCGGTCGTCGCGACCTGCGTGATCGTCGGGCTGGGCTGCGCCTGGCTCGCCGCCGGTAGTCGGGCGCGAGATGCCCGGTCTCGCCGCCGTGTCGCCGATCGCCGCGGCGTGGAGATCGCCGGCGTGAGCATCGCGATCGTGGCGTCGGTGACCGTGCTGGCCGAGTGGTCGGCCCCGGCGCTTCAGTCCTACGACGTGGGGGTGCGGACGTTCGATTCGCTCTGGTACCACCTCCCCTGGGCCGCGTCGTTCGCACAGACCGGCCACATCGCGCCGTTGCGGTTCACCGACGTCGAGTACCTGACGGCGTTCTACCCCGCCACCGCCGAGATGCTCCACGGCCTCGGGATCGTGCTGCTGCGCCACGACACGCTGTCCCCGGCGCTGAACCTGCTGTGGCTCGGCGGGACGCTGGTAGCGGCGTGGTGCATCGGCAGCTCACGCCGCGCCGGCACCGCGGCCGTGCTCGGCGTCGCGCTGCTGATGGCCACGCCGATGATGAACACCTCGCAGGCCGGCGGCGCCGGCAACGACATCGTCGGCGTGTTCTTCCTGCTGGCGTCGGTCGCGTTCGTGCTTGCGGGCGACCCGGGCGACCGGAGCGACCGCAGCGATGCCGCCACCGTGCTCGCCGCGGTCGCCGCCGGGCTTGCCGTCGGGGTCAAGCTGAGCTTGCTGGCGCCGGCGCTGGCCTTGACCGCCGGCGTGATCGCCACAGCGCGACCCGGCCGGCGAGGCATCACCGCGGCGCAGTGGCTGGTACCGCTGGTGCTCGCCGGTGGCTACTGGTATGCGCGCAATCTGGTTGCGGTCGGCAATCCGCTGCCCTGGACAACCCTCGGAGTGCTCCCCACTCCGGCGCCGCCGCTGCAGCAGCACACGGGCTTCTCGATCGCCCATTACCTGTTCTCCTCCGGAGCGTGGAGCGACTACTTCGGGCCCGGGCTGGCGGCCGATCTCGCGCGCTGGTGGTTCGTGATCGTCGGGCTGGCGATCGCCGGGCCGATCCTGTGCCTCGCGCCGGGCGCCGGCCGGACCGTGCGGATGCTCGGGCTGGTGGCCCTCGCGTCCCTCGCCGCATACCTGATCACCCCCGAGAGCGCGGCCGGCCCCGCGGGCGACCCGGCCGGATTCGCCTTCAACCTGCGCTACGCGGCGCCGCCGCTCGCGCTGTCGCTGGCGATCCTGCCGGTCGCGCCGATCCTGCGAGGCCCTCGCCGCCAGCTGGCCGTCAGCGCCGTGCTGGTGGCCACGCTGCTGGCGACGCTGATCCGTCCCTCACTGTGGCCCGACCGCCACGTCCTCGGCGTCGCGATGCTGGCAGCGGCGCTGCTACTCGGCGGCGCAGCGCTGCTGGCCCTGCGCGTTCGCCCGGCCCCGCGGGTGCTTGTGCTGGGCGCCGTCGCGGTGCTGGCGCTCGCGGGCGCCGCCGCCGGCTACGGGTGGCAGCGTCACTATCTGCGCGGGCGCTACCAGTTCAACCCCGGCGTCTCATACCTGTCGCACGTGTGGGCGTACTTCCGCGGCGTCCGCGACGCGCGCGTCGGCGTTGTCGGAACGTTCGGCGGGTTCTTCTCGTACCCGCTCTGGGGCCCGGACGACTCCAATCACGTGCAGTACGTCGGCGCCCGCGGCCCGCACGGATCGTTCGCCGCGATCGAGACCTGCCCGCAATGGCGTCGCGCGATCAACGCCGGACGCTTTGACTACGTGGTTACCACCCCCGCGCGCGACCCCTGGCACCCCAAGCGCCTCAGTCGCTCGCCGGAGGACCGCTGGACCGGCACCGATCCGGGCGCCCAGCTGGTGCTCAGCCGGCGGGCCCTCGGGCAGCGCATCGCGGTCTACCGGATCACCGCCCAGCTGGATCCGGGGACCTGCCCCCGGCGGTCGCGGCGGACGTCGTAAGCTGGTTTTCGATGTCAGCCACCACCGATCCGCTCGCCGACCCCGAACTGCTCGCCACCGAGTGGGACCTCGACCCGCTGGTCGAGGGCGCCGAGGACGGCGCCGCCGGCGTCACCCGGATGCTCGACGAGGCGGTCGCCGCCGCCGGATCGTTCGGCGAGCAGTACGCCGGAAACGTCTCAGAACTCGACGCGGCGGGCCTCGAACACGCGATGCGCGAGCTCGAGCGGATCTACGATCTCGTGGGCCGCGCAGGCTCCTACGCGTCGCTGTGGTTCTCCACCGATACGGCCGACCCCGTCCGCGGCGCGCTGCTGCAGCGCGTGCAGGAGCGGGCCACCGAAGTCGAGACCAAGCTGCTGTTCTTCGAGCTCGAGTGGGCTGCGGTCGACGACGCTCGCGCCGACGAGCTGCTCGCCGAACCGGCCGCCGACGCGCCCGATCCGCTGGCGTTCTGCCGTCACTACCTGCGCAGCGCCCGCCGCTACCGGCCCCACCTGCTGACCGAGCCCGAGGAGAAGGTCCTGGCGGAGAAGTCGATCTCCGCCAACAGCGCCTGGGATCGCCTGTTTGGCGAGCTCGTGTCCGCGCTGCGAGTCGGCCTCGACGACGAGCAGATCCCGCTCGAGGTCGCGCTCAGCCGCCTGCAGTTCCCTGATCGTTCGACACGCCAGGTGGCCGCCGAGGCGGTGACGGGCGCGCTCGAGCCGGGTCTGCGGACCCGGGCGTTCATCTACAACACGCTCGTCTATGACAAGTCAGTCGACGACCGGCTGCGCCACTACCCGCACTGGCTGGCCAGCCGCAACCTGGCCAACGAGGCCTCCGACGAGTCGGTGATGGCGCTGATCGAGGCGGTCCGAAATCGCTACGACATCCCCCGGCGCTGGTACACGCTCAAGGCGCAGTTGCTGGGGCTGGCGAAGCTCGCCGACTACGACCGGATGGCGCCCGTGGCCCAGGAAGAGGTCCAGTTCTCCTTCGGGGAGGCTCGCGAGCTGGTGCTCGACACCTACCAGTCGTTCTCGCCCGAGGCCGGCCGGGTGACCCGCCGCTTCTTCGACGAGCACTGGATCGACGCCCCGGTGCGCCCCAACAAGCGGGGCGGCGCCTTCTGCTCCTACACGGTCCCGAGCGTCCACCCGTACGTGATGCTGAACTTCACCGCCCAGCGCCGCGACGTGCTGACGATGGCCCACGAGCTCGGCCACGGGCTCCACGCCGCGCTAGCTCAGCCGCAGGGAGCGTTTCACCAGGGCACACCGCTGACGCTGGCCGAGACCGCGTCGGTATTCGGCGAGACGCTCGTGTTCGAGCGGCTGCTGGGTGAGGCCGACAACGACGACCTGCGGCTGAGCCTGCTCGCCGAACGCCTGGATGGGGCGATGGCGACCGTGTTCAGGCAGATGTCGATGAACCGCTTCGAGCACCTGATGCACACCCGGCGCCGCGACGAGGGCGAACTCTCCGCCGACCGGATCAGCGAGCTGTGGTTCGACAGCCAGTCCGAGCTGTTCGGCGATTCGGTGGAGATCACCGACGGCTACCGGATCTGGTGGTCCTACATCCCACACTTCATCAACACCCCCGGCTACGTGTACGCCTACGCCTACGGACAGCTGCTGGCGCTGTCGGCGTACGGTCGCTTCGCCGCCGAGGGCGAGTCGTTCGTGCCCCGCTATCTGGATCTGCTGGCGGCCGGCGGCTCGCGCAGCCCCGAGGAGCTGGGCGCGATCATCGGCATCGACCTCGCCGACCCCGGCTTCTGGGACTCGGGCCTGGCGCTGATCGAAGAGCAGCTCAGCGCTGCCGAGAAGCTGGCCGAGCGCCGCTAGCCCGCCGGGTTCGCGAGCGCTCCTCCTGGCGCTCGACCACGTTGACGATCAGCTTCAGCACCTGGTCGACGCCGGTCGCCTGAGCGTCGCCGTGGACGAACGCCTCGCGCCAGTCGGCCACGTGGCCCTTGGTGGCCAGCTCGTTGAACTGTGCGCGCTGCACGGCCAGGTGGACCTTGGCGTCGGAGGCGATGTCCTTACTCACCTTCGGTCCCGGCATCTCGATCCGGTACATCTGGACATCGCCGCGTCCCCTCAGCTCGAGTCCGGCGACCAGCTTGAGCTTCTGCAGCGCGGGGACCTCCTCCAGGAACCGGGTGACGCCGGTCTCGATCAGCGATTTGGTGTCGGCGGCAGGCATCGGTTCGTCCCCTCCACTAGAGCTTGTGGCGCTGCAGGAGCTTGCGGCCGATCACCATCCGCTGGATCTCCGAGGTCCCCTCGCCGATCAGCAGCAGTGGCGCGTCGCGGTACAGACGCTCGATTTCGTACTCCTTGGAGTACCCGTAGCCGCCGTGGATCCGGAACGACTCCTCGACGCAGAAGCGGCCGGCCTCGGACGCGAACAGCTTCGCCATCCCGGCCTCGAGATCGGAGCGGTCACCGGCGTCCTTGAGCCGGGCGGCACGGATCGTCAGCAGCCGCGCGGCGTCGACCTGGGTGGCCATGTCGGCCAGCTTGAACTGGATCGCCTGGTGCTGAGCGATCGCCTTGCCGAAGGTCTTGCGCTCCTGCGAGTAGCGCAGCGCCAGCTCGAGCGCGCGCTGGGCGATCCCGACGCCGCGCGCGGCGACGTTGACCCGGCCGACCTCGAGCGCGTCCATCATCTGCACGAACCCCTGACCGAGCCCTGCATCCTCGCCGCCGAGGATGTTGTCGGCGGGACAGCGATAGCCGTCGAACACGAGCTCGGTCGACTCGACGCCCTTGTAGCCGAGCTTCTTGATCTTCGGCGGGACGTTGAAGCCCGCGTACTCGCCGGTGTTCTCGGCCGCGCCGGGCTCCTTCTCGGCGATGAAGCAGGTCATCCCCTTGTACTTGGGCTCGGCGGCAGGGTCGGTCTTGACCAGCACGAACACCAGCGTCGAGAGCAGGCCGTTGGTGACCCACATCTTCTGGCCGTTGATCTCGTAGCGGTCGCCGACCTTCTTGGCGCTGGTCTTGATCGCCTGGACGTCTGAGCCGCACTCCGGCTCCGACAGCGAGAACGCGGCGCGGATCTCACCGGTGGCCATCCGCGGGAGATAGCGCTGCTTCTGGTCCTCGGTGCCGAACTTCATCAGCAGATAGGAGCCGATGAAGTGCGTGTTGACGATCCCCGAGATCGAGATCCAGCCGCGCGACAGCTCCTCGACGATCATCGCGTAGGTCGTCAGATCGAGCCCCATCCCGCCGTACTCCTCGGGGATCGTCACGCCGAACAGCCCGAGCTCCTTCATCTGCTCGACGATCGGCTCGGGGAAGCTGTCCTCGTGGTCGTAGTGCTCGGCGTTGGGAAGGATCTGCTCGTCGGCGAACTGGCGAACCATCTCGCAGATCGCCTTCTGCTCGTCGGTCCTATCGGTGTACGGGCTCGCGATTGCCATCGGCCGAGAATACCCGCGGCGGCTGGGGATCGCCGCGCGCGTCAGCCGCGAGTCTGCGCGGGAGGGGCGTTGACCGCCTTGGACTTCACCCCACCGCTCCAGGGCGACGCCGGCCGCTGCTCGAGCTCTCCGTCGAGCTCGAGATCGACCTTCTCGTTGAAGAAGCACAGCATCCCCGCGATCGCTGAGACCTCAGCCAGCGGCTGGTCGTAGTACCAGACGAGGTCCTCGGCGACCTCGCCGTCGCTGAGCGCCACCGAGTGATAACTCGCCCACCCCTTGTAGGGGCAGCCGGTGCTCGTGTCGCTGGGCTCGAGCGCGGCACTGACATCCTCGGCGGGCAGGTACCAGCGAGTCGGCAGGTTGCTCTCGAACAGCGCCTTGGCCCGGGTGCTGTCGGCCAACAGCTCCCCGTTGAGCGAGACCCGGACGTGCCGGCCGGTCGCGCGCACGTCGACGCGGTGATAGGGATCCCGCGGGTGGACGAAGATCTCCTCGTCCTCCTCGTACCAGTGGTCGATCCGGTTGAAATAGAACGCGATCAGGTCCTTCAGTCCCGCTGCCTCCGCAATCGGATCCGCGTAGTACCAGGCCCCGGCCTCGAGCACCTGGTCGCCGACCTTGATCGTGTGGTAGCTCGCCTCGCCCTTCTTCGGGCAGCGGGTGTGGCGGGCGCTTGGCTCGAGCAGGTCGGCGCGCACGTCCTCGGGCGGAAAGTAGTAGACCGGCTGGTGCCCGGACTCGTGGAGCATCAGCGTCCTAGCGCTGTCGGCGATCGTCTCGCCCGCGAACACCGCGCGAATCCGCTTCGGGCTGGGGTCGAGGTACATCGCGCGGCCGGGCGCGGGCGGCTCGAAGTTGAACTGTCCTGCCGGGTCGCGCCCGAGCGGGCCGTTGCCGGTCATCAGACCCATGCTGCTTGGAGCCTACCGGGCCGCGGCCACCGGGCAGCGCCGACGCCGCTCGGCGTGGGTCCGGCCACGGCTGCGCCGACTCCGCTCCGCGTGGCGATCTGACCCGGACGCGCCCCGACGCCGGGCCCCGATCGGTCCCTGACCTCGGAGTCCTTCCACCTGCCGGGCGGGGTGCATTTCACGTCAAATCCGCGCCGAATCTCGAGGCTTGCCGTGCTGTGCAGAGCGGCACCCCACGGCAAGCCCACCCCCGGGCGGGTGAATTTGTCGTGTTGTGCACGACTATCGGCTCGGCGGCCGATACGAGCCGACGACCCGATCGCGCTTGTCGTAGGCGACCGACCGGGTCACCTTCAGCCCCGCGCCCGCGGCGTGGCCCAGCGGGACCGTGCGGATCGACCAGGCGATGCGGACGTGGCGACGGAGTCGACGCGGCAGCGCAATCGCGCGGGTGCGCAGCACCTCCCCGTCGGCGAGCGTGGTCACGGCCCGCTTGGTCCGTGCGTCGACGAGCAGCACCACGGCCCGCAACCCGGTGAGGCCGGAGCTGCCTCCCGTCGCGGTGGGGATCACTCCGTTGTAGCCCCCCAGGCCGAGGTGAAGCGTGAACTTCCACACCGGGTGCCCGTGCGTCGGTACCGCGCGGCTGGCGATGTAGCACGTCGGGACCCCGTTGCAGATCTTCTGACCGGGTCCGAACGCCCACAGGAAGCTGACGCAGATCCCGGGTCGGCCGTTGATCGTCCTTGACGTGACCCGTAACCGCCAGGGGAAGCTGCCGGCCTGGCCCTTGCCGACCAGCGCGGTGCTCGCGATCGCCGCCGGGGCCGTGATCGCCGTGACCGCGCACGCACACGCGCCCGCGCAGAGCGCCGCCGCCACCGCGTATCGCCACCGGATCGCAGGGCGCCGCATCCCCGCCAGGGTAAACACCGCCTCGGCGCGCGGAGTCGCAGGCCGTCGACAACGCTCCTCAGTACCCTCGGGCGCGTGGTCGATCGGTGAACTTTGCGCGCGACCGCCCCGTACAAGTAGCCCCGGATCGTCGACTTCGCCGACGAACTCCCCAAGACCAGCATCGGCAAGGTGCAGCGCGCGCTGCTGCGGGCTTCCTGAAATGGGTAGCTAGGCTGGATTCGATGAGCGAAGCACGACCCGTGATCGGAATCTGCACCAGCCTGACCCGCGCCAGCTGGGGCGTCTGGGACAGGCTCTCGGCGCTGCTGCCGTTGGACTACATCTCCGCGATCCAGCGCGCGGGCGGCTTGGCCGTGATGATCCCGCCCGACGCCCAGTACGAGGACGACCCGGGTCCGGTGCTCGACATGATCGATGGCCTGATCCTGGCCGGGGGCAACGATGTCGATCCGGCGGAGTACGGCGCCGAGCCGCATGCCGAGACCCGCAACATCGTTCCCGAGCGCGATCGGTCTGAGCTCGCGCTCGCCCGGGGCGCGGTCGAGCGTGATATGCCGGTGCTGGGGATCTGTCGCGGAATGCAGGTGATGAACATCGCCTTCGGCGGAACTCTGTCCCAGCACCTGCCCGACGAGGTCGGTCACGAGCGCCACCGCCCGAATCCGGGAAGCTTCGAGGACTCAGACCACGAGGTACGCCTCACGGACGGATCGCTGGCGGCGCAGGCCGCGGGCGAGACCGTGCACAACACCAAGTCCCACCACCACCAGGGCGTCGAGTCCGTGGCCGAACCGTTCGAGGTGACCGGCTACTCGTCGCTCGACGGGCTGCCCGAGGCGATCGAGGCCCCGAACTGCCGGTTCGTGCTCGGTGTCCAATGGCATCCCGAGGCCGACGAGCGAAGCCGCGTGATCGGGGCACTGGTGGCGGGCGCTCGCGACTACCGCAGCATGCGCGTCTCGGCGTAGCCCGCCTGCCGGATCGCACGCGTGACCTCGGCGGCGTGCTCGGGTCCGCGCGTCTCGAGCACCAGCTGCACCGCGGTCTCGCGCACGTGCAGCTCGACGCCCTCGCGGATGTGCTGCACGTCGACGAGGTTCGCCCGTAGCTCGCCGACCAGCGCGAGCAGCGCCGCGAGACCCCCGGGTCGGTCTCGCACGCGCGCCAGCAGCACCAGCCTGCGCCCTGCCAGAGACTCGTGACGGCGGGCCATCTCGGCGAGCACGCCGGCGTCGACGTTCCCGCCCGAGAGCACGATCGCTGTGGTTCCGCCGCCGGTCGTGGGTCCGAGCCCGCCCGACATCAGCGCCGCCACGCCGACCGCGCCGGCGCCCTCGACCACAAGCTTGGCGCGTTCCAGGAGGAACACCATCGCCTCGGCGACGTCGTCTTCCTCGACGACGACGACGTCGTCCACCCAGCGCTCGATCAGCGCCAGCGTGAGCTTGCCGGGGCGCTTGACCGCGATCCCGTCGGCGATCGTCAGCGCCGAGTCCACCGCCACCGGGCGCCCCTCGCGCAGCGAGTCGCGGAACGGCGCGCAGGTCGCGGCCTGGACCCCGATCACCTCGACCTCGGAGCGCTGGGTCTTGATCGCGATCGCGACGCCGCTGACCAGACCGCCGCCGCCGACCGGCACGATCACGCGCTCGAGGTCCGGGATGTCCTCGAGCAGCTCCAGGCCAAGCGTGCCCTGGCCGGCGATCACGTCGGGATCGTCGAACGGATGCACGAACGCAAGCCCGCCGGCGTCGGCCCGTTCGTGCGCGGCCGCAACCGCCTCGTCGACGGTCGCACCGCCGAGGTGGACGATTGCGCCGAGCCCGGTGGCGGCCTCCAGCTTCGCGATCGGCGCCGTCTCGGGCATGAACACTTCGCATCTGACCCCGCGGTGGCGAGCCGCGTACGCGAGCGCCTGGGCGTGGTTGCCGGCGCTGCCGGCGACGACGCCGTTGGCGCAGGCGTCGCCGAGCGCGGCGAGCTTGGCGAACGCTCCGCGAAGCTTGAACGAGCCGGTCCGCTGCAGGTTCTCGGCCTTCAGGGCCACCGTCGAGCCGACCCGTTCGGAGAGCGTGTAGAAGCTCAGCACCGGCGTGTGGCGCACGATCCCGGCCCCGGTACCGGCCGCCCGGCGGATGTCGGTGAGCGAGACCGGCGGACTCGCTCCGGCCGCTGTCAGCGAGTCACTCAGGGAGCGCCACCACCGCGTCGATCTCGACCTGCGCGCCGCGCGGGAGCGCTGCCACCGCCACGGCTACGCGGGCCGGCGGGTCGGATTCGAAGAACGAGCCGTAGACCTCGTTGACCTCCGCGAACGCGCGCATGTCTGTCAAGTAAACCGTTAGCCGGACCGCGTCGCCGAGCGTCGCACCAGCCGCCGCGCAAACCGCGGCCAGGTTCTCCAGGCAGCGCCCGGCCTGCTCGCCGGGGCTGCTCCCGACCAGATCGCCGGTGCGCGGGTCCAGCGGGATCTGCCCGGAGCAGAACAGCAGGCCCCCCGCGCGCATCGCGTGGACGTACGGGCCGATCGCAGCTGGAGCTTGTGGAGCGTGAACGGGCTCGCGGTTCGCAGACAAATGACCTCCTCCGGGTTGGCGCGACCGTGACAGCGTATTGCCCGGCAATCGCGACGGGTAGCCTGGCATTCGTGCCTAACCGCCTCGCCCACGAGACGTCTCCGTATCTCCTGCAGCACCAGGACAACCCGGTCGACTGGTACCCGTGGGGCGAGGAGGCGCTCGCCCGCGCTCGCGACGAGCAGCGCCCGCTGCTGGTGTCGATCGGCTACTCGGCCTGCCACTGGTGCCACGTGATGGCACACGAGTCGTTCGAGGATCCCGAGATCGCGGCGCTGATGAACGAACAGTTCGTGTGCATCAAGGTCGACCGCGAGGAGCGCCCCGACGTCGACGCGATCTGCATGGAGGCCTGCCAGGCGATGACCGGCCAGGGCGGATGGCCGCTGAACGCGTTCCTGACCCCCGGCAAGGCGCCGTTCTACGCCGGCACGTACTTCCCGCCGGAGCCGCGCCACGGGCTGCCCAGCTGGCGGATGCTGCTGTCCGCGGTGGCCGATGCCTGGGAGAACAAGCGCGACCAGGTGCAGGAGCAGAGCGCGCAGATCGTGCAGGCCCTGAACGCCACCGCCCAACTGGATCCGTCGGCGGAGCCGATCCGTGAGGAGCAGCTGGCCCAGGCGATGACCGCGCTGGCGGCCTCGTACGACGGAGCCAACGGAGGCTTCGGACGCGCCCCGAAGTTTCCGGCCGCGTCGGTGATCGAGCTGCTGCTGGCCCGCGGCGAGCGGGAGATGTCGATCGGTTCGCTGGCGGCGATGGCGGCCGGCGGCATCTACGACCAGATCGGCGGCGGCTTTGCCCGCTACTCGGTCGACGCGACCTGGACCGTGCCGCACTTCGAGAAGATGCTCTACGACAACGCGCTGCTGGCGCGGGCGTATCTGCACGGCTGGCAGGTGTCCGGCGAGGAGCGCTTCCGGTCGGTCTGCTGTGAGACGCTCGACTGGGCGCTGCGGGAGATGCGCGGGCCGGAGGGCGCGTTCTGCTCGGCGCTCGACGCCGACTCCGAGGGCGTCGAGGGCAAGTTCTACGTGTGGACGGACGAGGAGCTGCACGAGACGCTCGGACCGGAGCTGGCCGAGTCCGCGATCGCCTACTTCGGACTGCGCCCGGGCGGCAACTTTGAGCACGCGACGTCGGTCCTGGAGGCGCGAGGGCCCGGTCCCCGAACGGCTGCAGGAGATCCGCGCGCGGCTGCTTGACCGGCGCTCGGAACGGGTCCGGCCGGGACTCGACGACAAGCGCCTGACCTCGTGGAACGCGCTGATGATCTCGGCGCTGGCCGACGCCGGAGCGGTGCTCGGGCGCACCGACTACCTCGAGGCCGCAGTCGCCTGCGCCTCGTTCCTGCTCGACGACGTGCGCGACGACGGCGGGCGGCTGCTTCGCACCTGGAAGGACGGCCGCGCGCGCATCAACGCGTACCTCGAGGACCACGCGTATCTGCTCGACGCGATGCTGACGCTGTACGAGTCGACGTTTGACCCGCGCTGGTATCGCGCTGCTGTGGAGCTGGGCGACACGATCATCGAGCGCTTCTCGGATCCCGAGCGCGGCGGGTTCTTCAGTGCCGCCGACGACGGCGAGCCGCTGCCGGCGCGGCGCAAAGATCTCGAGGACACCCCGATCCCGTCGAGCAACTCCGCCGCGGCGTTCGGGCTGCTGCGGCTGGCGCTGCTGTCGGGCGACGGCAAGTACGAGCGACACGCGCTCGGCGTCCTGCGGCTGCTGTACCCGATGGCGGTGCGCCACCCGGTTGCGTTCGGGCACCTGCTGCGCGCGGCCGACTTCTACGTCGCGCAGGTGCGCGAGGTGGCGATCGTCGGCCCGCCCCAGGAGGCCGACGCGCTGGTGGCCGTGGTCCGCGAGCAGCTGCGCCCGCACCTCGTACTCGCCCGCGCCGGCGTCGGCGGCGACGGCGTGCCGTTGCTCGAGGATCGCGACCCCGTGGACGGGCACGCCGCTGCGTACGTCTGCGAGCACTTCGTCTGCCAGGCGCCGGTGAGCGAGCCCGGTGAGCTGCGGGCCGCGCTCGCCGCGGGCGCGGGTCAGAGCACCGGCAGGTAGCGCTCCAGCTCCCACGGAGTGACCTGGACGCGGTAGTCGTCCCACTCCTGGCGCTTGATCTCGATGTAGCGGTTGAACATGTGCTCGCCGAGCGTGCGCAGCACCAGCTCGGAGCGGGCGGTGAGCTCGATCGCCTCGCCGAGCGTCTCGGGGAGCTGCTCGATCCCGAGGCGCTTTCGCTCGTCCGGGGCGAGGTGGTAGAGGTTCTTGTCCATCGGCTCGGGTAGCTCGTAGCCGTGCTCGATCCCCTCGAGGCCCGCCTGTAGCAACACCGCGAACGTCAGGTACGGGTTGCACGCCGGGTCGGGGCAGCGCAGCTCCATGCGGGTGGCCTGCTCCTTACCCGGGTGGTAGAGCGGGACGCGGACCAGTGCCGAGCGGTTGCGGCGCGACCAGGCCACGTACACCGGGGCCTCGTAGCCCGGGACCAGGCGTTTGTAGGAGTTGACCCACTGGGCGAAGATCGAGCTGATCTCGCGGGCGTGGCGCAACTGGCCGGCGATGAACGCCTTACCGACGTCCGATAGGTAGTACGGGTCGTCGGAGTCGTAGAACGCGTTGGCGCCGTTGCGGAACAGCGACTGGTGCGTGTGCATCCCCGATCCGTTCTTGCCGAACAGCGGCTTGGGCATGAACGTGGCGTGGAGCCCGTACTTCATCGCGTATTCCTTGACCGTGATCCGGTAGGTCATGCAGTCGTCGGCCATCTTCAGCGCGTCGGAGTAGCGCATATCGATCTCGTGCTGGCTGGGTCCGACCTCGTGATGGGTGTACTCGGTGTGGATCCCGAGCTGCTCGAGCGCCAGCACGGTCTCGCGACGCAGATCGGTGCCGGCGTCCAGCGCGGTCAGGTCGAAATAGCCGCCCTCGTCGAGCACCTCGGTCGACTTTGAGTCGCGGAAGTAGAAGTACTCGAGCTCGGGGCCGACGTTGAAGCGGTCAAAGCCCATCGCCTCGGCCCGCTGCAGCGCGCGCCTCAGTACGTACCGTGGGTCCCCCTCGTACGGGGTGCGCTCAGGAGTGACGATGTCGCAGAACATCCGTGCGACGCCCTGCTCGGCAGGGCGCCAGGGCAGGGTCGCGAACGTCGACGGGTCCGGCATCGCGATCATGTCGGACTCCTCGATCGGGTTGAAGCCGGTGATCGAGGAGCCGTCGAAGCCCATCCCGCCCTCAAACGCGTCGGTCAGCTCGGTGGCGTTGATCGAGAACGCCTTGAGCTGGCCGAGGATGTCGGTGAACCACAGGCGGATGAAGCGGATGTCGCGCTCCTCCACGAGCGAGCTCACGTCCTCGGCGCTGAGCGTGCGGGATGTGCTTGTCATCGGTCGCGGAACGTTACTGGCCGCGGGGCGGCGGGGCTATGGCCGGATGGAGGAGCGGCGGCGCAGGCTCAGGCGCCGACGGGCATCCGCCTGCGGCCGAGCCAGCGGTTGGCCCACAGCTGCAGCTCTGACAGCGCCGGCTCGAGCTCGCGACCCATCTGCGACAGCGAGTACTCGACCCGCAGCGGCGGCCCTGGATACACGGTCCGCTCGACGATCCCTCGGCCCTCGAGCTCCTTCATCCGCTCCGACAGCAGCCGATCGGACAGCTCGGGGACGGCCTGGGCGATCTGCGAGAACCGCAACGGCCCGTCCATCAGCACCCGGAGGATCGCCCCGGTCCAGCGCCGCCCGACCAGCTCAACCGCTTCGTGGTAAAGCGGACAGCAGGAAGCCGGGGCTTCGCTCTGATTGGCCGACGGGTGCTCGCGGGCACACATCAAGAGGAGCTTACGCCGCCTGAAGGGCCCGCGACGCCTCTTGTGAGCCATCGACCGGAACCTCGCCGGCGACGTTCACCATCGAGGCGAAGATCTCCAGCGCCATCGCGGCGATCGCCTCGAGGATCTGCTCGTCATCCCAGCCCGCCTCGCGCGCCTCCTCGTGGAGGTGCATGGCCGGCTTGCCGCCCTCCTCGAGCAGCGGCTGCAGATAGCGCAGCAGCGCGGCCTCGTGCGGGTCGTTCGAGGTGAACTTGCGCGCCTGGGTGACCTCGTCGAGGTCGAGGCCCGCGGCCCTCGCGGTCCGCGAGTGCGTCGCGATGCCGGGTTCGGAGTGGTAGTGCTCGGCGACCGCAAGCGCAATCCGCTCGAGCGTGGCGAGCGTCAGCTTGCCGTGCCGCAGCTCGGACCGGTACCGCGCGTATGCGCGTAGTGCCGCCGGAGATCCGGCGAGCACCCCCAGGAAGTTCGGGAGCTGGCCGCCCGAGGCCAGCGCCCCGCGGAGCACCTTGACGGAGCCATCCGGCGCCGTCAGATCGTCGTGGATTTGGAATCTGCTCATGGAAATTTTCATGATTGACCACCCGGAGGCTCTGTCGGTGGGCCCCCACGGCCCTTTACTTTTGAGACCTGCTTACGCTTGATAAGTGTAGATTGGATGAGGCGTTCTTACAAGACCCGCGACCGCCGTTTGCGGGGCTTGTCCGGGTACCCCGGAGCTGGCAATTACGACTTTGGTTCGCGGGGACACGTAAATCGCCTCCTGCCTGTATACGTGGGCCGATAAAGACTGGATCAGCCGCCCATATCAGGTCTGTAAGCCACTCCCTACAGCGGCGGACGGACCGGTCCGTTTCGGCTCAGAACCAGTGTCCCGCTCGTGTCTTGCGCGAGTGTTACGCCGCGGTTAGGCGGCCAGACGATTGCCGACGCCGCGGCTCAGTCGTGAGCGCTCGGGCGTGCGGGCTGAGGCGTGAGCGCTCCGGCGTGCGTGCTCAGGTGTGTGCGCTCATCGTGGCGACCACGATCAGCAACACGCCGAGCAGTACCGCCCACATCGCGACGCGGTCGGGCTTGAACCCGGCGCGCTCGTGGCGTCGCTCGGAGGGCCGACGCTGGGGTCGGCGGCTGGCGTAGATCAGGTTGCGCTCCGAGCCGCGTCCCTGGATCTTGACCGTGCGGCGTCCTGGCACGCCCTCTCCGGGACCCCGGGGAGCCGGACGGTCCGAGCCGGGATGAGAGCCACCCAGCGCGGGGCGTCCCGGCGCTTCGTTACGGGAGCGGGTGGGGGCGACCACTCCTGAGCTTGCCGGAACGCCCCGCGCGGTGGAGCCGGGGGCGCGGGCTCCTGGGCGGGTGGGGCCGCTCCGCTCAGAACGCGCAGGCGCTATCCGCGAGCGAGTGGGGGCGATCGCTCGAGGGCCGTCCTGCACGCCTTGGTCTGGCGGGGCGGGATCCGACGGTCGCGCGCGGCTTGGCGTAGCGGCGGGAGTGGTCTCCTCCCAAGGAGTGGTCTCCTCCCAAGGGACACCCTTCTCCTCCCACTCGTGATCGCTCCAGAGGTCGTCTGGGCGTACCGAAACGCCGGGTTGGCGCATCTAACCGTCCTCTTTCTTGGGCTTACGGGGTTAGCTGACGGGCTCGCGCCGAAAGAGCGGCGCTACGCAACTTGGCGATTCGCCCCAAACAACCTGGGCCCCCCGCTTCCTGCCGCCCGGCGACGCCGGGTGGAGGCGGGAATTCAGCGTGTTACGGAGATGCGATCTTAACGCTTGCTCGGACGGAACGGTGGCACGCTTCGTTCGGAATTTGCGGGTTTAAGAGCCCGGGCGACCAGGCTTTAGGAGCATTTGCTGGCCAGCCAGCCGAGTTCCGGGAGCACGACAACCCCGGCGCCCCCGGCGGACCCCGAGGCCCTATTCCTTGCCGGCGACCCTGGCAACGAACGACGAGACGTTCGCGGCGTCGACGCCCTCGACGATCCCGGCGGGCATGTTGCCCTGTCCCAGGCACGCCTCCGGGCTGCTCGGCGTCGGAGGCTTCTGCAGGCACCCGTTGTTGATCGTGTGGAGCACCAGCGACGCCGGCGGGCGCAGCGTGTCGAGGTTCGGCCCGACCTTGCCGACCGCGTTGGCCGCTGCGAGCTCGTGGCACACACCGCAGTGCTGGCCGAACAGGATCCGGCCCTTCTTCTCGCCCGAGTTCAGCGTGATCCCGCCGACCTGCGAGTTCGCGTTGGCGTTGTTGCCGTGCAGGAACGCCACCGGCATCGCCACCCCGAATCCGATGTAGATCACCACGAACACCAGCCCCCACGCTTTCCGGGCACCGGGAGACTCTCCGTGACGAGTCTGGTCGGCGCCCTTCGGCCCGCCCCGGGCCGCGACGAAGAACACGGCCAACCCGAGCACAACCCAGAACAGGATGAATGCGAGAACGGGAAGCACCGGGCGCGGACCTTATCGCTCCAAGCGCCCGAATGAGTCGCTGCCGGGGGTTCTTCATCGCCGTCGCCCGGACGCGAAGCTCATCACCGGCGGGGCGACCGCCCGGAAGTCCTCGGCCTCGGACTCGGCCGCGGCCTTCTGCTCGGCCAGCCCACGCCGGACCTGCTCGTCGAGCATCGAGAAGTCCTTGATCTCGGCCAGCATCCGATCGGGCGCCGCGATCGACCCGACCTTGTCGACGAGCACGTTCATCGTTCCGCCGGCCGCAGCGAACTTCTCGAGCTTGCCCTCGACCAGCATCAGCGGCTCGGTCCTCACGATCAGGCGGTGGCGCTCATAGATCGGCGGCGGAACGATCAGGTTGATCGTTCCGAACTCGTCCTCGAGCAGGATGAACACAATCCCGCTGGCGGTGCCCGGACGCTGTCGAGCCACCACCATTCCGCCCGCCCGGACCCGCGTGCCGTGCGCGAGCGTCTCCAGGTCGCGGCTGGTCACCGCATCGGCCGGCAACCGCTCGCGCAGCAGCGCCAGCGGATGCGTGCGGGTGGTCAGCCCGGTCGTCCCGTAGTCGGCCAGCATCGCCTCCCACGCCGACAGCGTGGCCAGCTCGGGCGCCGCCGGCAGGTCGAGCGGCAGCGCCAGCTGCGTTCCCCCCGGCACCTTGCGGCCCGGGGTGGCCACGCCCAGCTGCCACAGCGCGATCCGTCGCTCGGACCGGTGGTCCGCCCCCAGATCCGGTATGCGGGAATCCACGCCGCGGGAATCCGCGCCCCGGGGACCCGCGCCCCGGGGATCTGGCGCCCCGCGATCCGGGACAGGCTGCCGGTTGGCACCCACCCGGCGCTCGGCCCCCACCAGCGAGTCACAGGCGCCCGACCACGCCAGCAGCTCCAGCGCCGGCGCCCCCGCCCCGGCCCGCGATGCGAGATCCGAGAGCGTGCGAAACCGCCCTCCCGCCTTACGAACCGCAACCAGCCCCTTGACCTCCTGATCGCGCACCCCGCGGACATATCCGAGGCCGATCCGGACGCGCCCATCGGCCGTCCCCGGACCTGCGCGATCGACCTCGTCGAGCTCCATGTCGCACTCGGCCTCGCTCTCGTTGACGTCGGGCGGGAGCACCTCGATCCCGCGCCGCTGGGCCTCGTGGACGAGCGCGTCGGGTGGATAGAAGCCCATCGGCTGCTCGTTGAGCAGCGAGCACAGGAACTCGGGGCCGTAGTGCACCCGAAGCCACGTCGACTGGTAGGCGAGCAACCCGAACGCAGCTCCGTGCGCCTTCGGAAAGCCGAAGCCCGAGAACCCCTGCACCATCGAGAACACCCGCTCGGCCATGTCCTCGTCGACCCCGTGCAGTTGCCGGGCGCCGGCCACGAACCGCTTGTGGTGGGCCTCGATCGCCGCCTCGGATCGCTTGCGGCTCATCGCCCGCCGCAACCCCTCCGCCTCCCCCGGCGAGAAGCCCGCGAACGCGATCGCGACCTCGAGCACCTGATCCTGGAAGATGATCGTCCCGAGCGTCTCCCGCAGGACCGGCTCGAGCGACGGATGCTCGTAGGGCACCTGGTAGCTCGGGTCCTCGCGCATCCGCTGCCGACGCTCGATGTAAGGGTTGACCGCGCCTCCCTGAATCGGCCCGGGCCGCACGATCGCCACCTGGATCGTGATGTCCTGGAGGTTCGCCGGCCGGGTGCGCCGCAGCGACTGCATCTGCGCGCGGCTCTCGATCTGGAACACGCCGGTCGTATCGGCCTCCTGGATGCACTCGTATGTCTCGGCGTCGTCGTAGGGGATCCGCGACAGGTCGATCCGCTCGTTGCGGGTGCCCGCGACCAGCTCCACGCAGCGCTCGACGGCCGACAGCATCCCCAGCCCCAGCAGATCGATCTTCAAGAAGCCGGCGTCCGAGCAGGAGTCCTTGTCCCACTGCACGATCTGGCGCCCCTCCATTGCCGCGGGCACGATCGGACAGCAGTCGAGCAGCGGCCGAGTGGCGACGATCATCCCACCGGAGTGCTGGGAGAGGTGGCGCGGGAGCCCGTGGGCCTCGGCGGCCAGCCGCGCCAGCCAGGCCCACCGGCCGGTGGCGCCCCGGCGAGCGTTCCCATCGGTCTTGCCCGGCGCCCCGGGCTTGACCCCGAAAGCACTCTCGATGTCCCTCGCGACCTCGCGCGCATCCCATCCCTCGCTGCCGCGCGCCACCCGCTCGATCTCCCCCGGCGGCAACCCCAGCGCCTTGCCCAGCTCCCGGATCGCGCCCCTGGCCCGATACGTGGGGAAGGCGGCGACCAGCGCCGAGCGATCGTGCCCGTAGCGTTCGTGCACGCGCGGGATCAGCACCTCCCTGATGTCGCGCGGGAAGTCGAGGTCGATGTCTGGCAGTGCCCCCAGCTCCTCGTTGAGGAAGCGCCCGATCAGCAGCTCGTTGGCGATCGGGTCGACGTGCGAGAGCCCGGTCAGGTAGCAGACGATCGAGGACACGCTCGAGCCACGCCCGCGTCCGGGCGGCAGCAGCGCTCGGGCCGTGTCGGGTCCACGCACTTCGACCGCGACCTCCCGGGCCAGCTCGAGCATGTCGTGGTGCAACAGAAAGAAGCCCGGTAGCCCAAGCTTCTCAATGATCCTCAGCTCCTCCTGCAGGCGCGCCGCGGCGGTCTCGCGGACGCTCGCCGGCGATTTCTCATAGCGGCCCTGCAGCCGATCGCCACACAGCTCGGCCAGGTTGCTCATCGCTTCGGAGTCCTCCGCCCCCGGGTACCGGTACCCCAGGTCGCTGGAGAGATCGAAGCGCAGCCGCTCGGCCAGCCGCTCCGTCTCCGCAACCGCCTCCGGATGTTCTGAGAAGCGCGCCGACATCGCCTCCGGCGTGCTCAGCACGTGGCTGAAGTTGCCGCGCCTGTGGGGCTCTGAGGCGTCCAGCGTCGAATGCAGGCGGACGGCGACGAACGCATCCTGCAGCGGTGCGCGCGAGCGGGCGTGCGCATGCACGTTGCCCGTGGCGACGCACGGGACTCCGAGCCGCCTGCTCAGTCCCTCCAGACGCCGGTTGCGGGCCCGGTCGTCGCGCAGGAACGGGCGCTGGAGCTCGATTCTGAGCCGGTCGGGACCGAACGACTCGAGCAGCCGTTCGAGCGACGGCTCGTCGTGTACGCCCCGCAACGCGCATCCGCTCAGGCAGACCAGCCCGTCCGCGTTCTCGAGCACGTCCTCGAGCTCGACGAACGCCTGCGACGGTGGCCCGGGCTTCTCGCGCGTGTGCGCGTGCGCGCGAGTCAGGATCCGGCACAGGCTCGACCAGCCCCTGGCGTCCTCGACGAGCAGCGTCAGATGCCGGCCGTCGGCGAGGTCGACCTCCGCCCCGTGGATCGGACGCAACCCGAGCGCGCGGGCGGTCACGGCGAACTCCATCGATCCCGAGACGGAGTTGTGGTCAGTCAGCGCGAGCGCCTGGTAGCCGAGCTCGCGGGCGGTCGGAGCGAGCTCGTCGGGCAGCGAGGCCCCGTCGAGGAACGAGAACGCTGAGTGGCAATGCAGCTCCACGTACATCGAACGTATGTTCGCAAGATTCGCGGACGGACAATCGCGCTTGACATCTTATTAGTAGCTGCTAAGTTACTCGCTAGTTAGCACTCACTAAGCAGGGAGCCAACTATGCCCTCCAGACTTCGCCTCAAGTCCCGCCAAGCCAACACCACCGCCCCCGCGTCCCCCTCGGGCGGCGCCACCCAGACGCTTTCGACTGACTCAGTGCCGGCCAAGAGCCGACGCGGATGGACGCTCGCGATTGTTTCGATCGGGCTGTTCATGGTCGTGCTCGACAACCTCGTTGTCAGTGTCGCGTTGCCGAGCATCCGCCGCGACCTCGGAGCCTCGATTCAGTCGCTCGAATGGACCGTCAACGCGTACGTGCTGTCCTACGCCGTGCTGCTGCTGACCGGCGCCGCGCTCGGCGATCGGTTCGGCCGCCGGCGGATGTTCACATTCGGAATTGCCCTGTTCACGCTGTCCTCGGCCGGAGCGGCGCTCGCCCGCTCGGTCGACCTGCTGATCGCCGCCCGCGCGCTTCAGGGCGTCGGTGCCGCGATCGTGACGCCGTTGACGCTGACGCTGCTGGCCGAGGCGTTCCCGCAGGAGCGCCGGGGCGTCGCGATCGGGATCTGGTCAGGGATCAGCGGGATCGCCGTCGCGCTCGGACCGCTGGTAGGCGGCGCCGTGGTCCAGCTCAGCTCGTGGCACTGGATCTTCTGGATCAACGTCCCGATCGGGCTGATCCTGGTCCCGCTGGCCGCTAGCCGGCTCGACGAGAGTTACGGCACCTCGAGGCGCCTTGACCTGCGCGGGCTGATGCTGGCCTCGACCGGGTTGTTCGGAATCGTCTACGGACTCGTCCAGTCGCAGTCGATGGGCTGGACCAGCCCCCAGATCATCGTCTCGCTCGCGGCCGGCGCCCTGCTGGTCATCGGGTTCGTCGTCTACGAGCTGCGTACCGAGACGCCGATGCTGCCGATGCGGTTCTTCGCCAACCGGTCGTTCACCGTGACCAACGCCGTGTCGCTGGCGATGTACTTCGGAATGTTCGGGTCGATCTTCTTCCTCAGCCAGTTCCTGCAGAACGTGCTTCACAACACTCCGCTGCAGGCCGGCGTGAAGCTGCTGGTGTGGACCGGCGCGACGATGATCGTGTCGCCGCTCGCCGGATTCTTCTCGGAGCGGTACGGATCCCGGCTGTTCATGGTCACCGGGCTGGCGCTGCAGGCGATCGCGCTCGGATGGCTGGCGGCCGAGGCGTCGGTCACCCAGACCTACGTGAGCATGATCGGCCCGTTCGTGCTGGCCGGCTCCGGCATGGCGCTGGTGTTCGCGCCCGCCGCCAACGCGGTCCTGTCCTCGGTCCGAGTGTCCGAGGCGGGACAGGCCTCGGGTGCCACCAACGCGATCCGCGAGCTGGGCGGCGTGCTCGGCATCGCGGTGCTGGCGACGGTGTTCACCAGCCACGGCAGCTACGCCTCTCCCCAGGACTTCATCTCGGGCCTGGTTCCGGCGATGTGGGTCGGCGTCGCGGTGCTCGGCGTGGGCGCGCTGATCGCCGCGGTGCTGCCGTTCGGCCGCAGCCGCCAGGCGGACGTCGAGGGCGCCGAGGGCGCGGCCGCCGAGCTGCCCCAGGGCGTCAAGATTCTCCAGCAGGCCGCGTGAGGCGCCCTCTAGGATCGAACATGGAGCTGAAGATGGCGTCCTCATCAACTGAGAAGCAGACTCGTCAGCGCGTTCCGGCGGCCGAGCGCCGGGACGCGCTGATCGAGGCGGCGGTCCACGAGTTCGCCCGAACCGGCCTGCACGGCACCCCGGTCGACCGGATCGCCCGGCGCGTCGGGGTCGCCCAGCCGTACGTGTTCAGTCTGTTTCCGAGCAAGCGCGAGCTGTTCATCGCCGCCGTCGAGCGGGGCTTTGAGCTGATCGGCGAGACGTTCAGCCGCGCCGCAGCCGAGTTCGACCCCGAGCAGGCCGAGCCCGGCACCGACGTGCTGCTCGCGATGGGCCAGGCCTACGTCGCGATGCTCGAGTCCAATCGGGACTACCTGATGCTCCAGCACCAGGCCTACGCGGCCTGCGACGACGAGCTGATCCGCGAGCGCGTCCGCCGCCAGTATGCGCTGTCGGTGGCGCACGCCCAGCAGCTGTCGGGCGCCGACGACGACCGTATCGACGAGTTCTTCCGCTACGGAATGTGGCTCAACGTGGCGGCGGCGATGGGCGTCGAGGACATGTCGGCGGGATGCGAGTGGATGCGGGTCGAGCTGGCCGACCCGCAGACGGCCGAGAGCTGAGCGCGAGCCGGCTCAGCGTTTGGCCATGCTGCTCTCGTCGAACCGCTCCAGCCCGTCGTCGGGGATCTCCTCCCACGGGGCCGCGTAGGCGACGAACTGGCGGACGATCGGGCGGATGCCCGGGTCCTCGTCGAATGCGCCCAGCCGGACCGCGATCACCGGGACTTCGCCCGGACGGAGGCTGAACAGGCCCGACCCGCACTCACCGCAGAACCATTTCTCGGCGCCGCCCTCCGGCTTCCAGGCCCGCAGCGAATCCTCGCCCTTGACGACCCGGAACGAGCCGGGCGCACACCTGGCGTTGGCCGAGGCCGCGGTCCCGCTGCGCCGCTGGCAGCGCGTGCAGTGGCAGTAGAGGGCGCCGGTCAGCGGCTCGGTGATCTCGAAGCGCACCGCGCCGCAGGCGCACCCTCCGGTGTATTCAACGCTCATCCTCCGGCAGGCTACAGCGCGGCGGCAGCACGCGTCAGGTCTCGCTCGGGCTCGATGCCCCAGCGCCGCGCGACCTCTGACAGGCGCTCGTCGACGACCCAGCGGTCGGGCCGCTCGTCGCCCTCGTGCTCAGGGCTGGCGCCCTTGAGCGTCATGCGGCCGGTGTTGTCGCCGACCGCCCTGATCGCTTCCAGGTCATCCTCGGACAGCAGCCGCTGACGGGGCGTGGCGGCCAGTTCGGCGCGCTTGTCCTCGACCGGCCGCGCGCCCGGGCCGGCCTCCTGGATCAGCGTCGGCACCGCGCACCGCACCGGCTCGTGCGCGAGATTCCATTGGCAGGCGAGCTGGATCGTGGTCAGGCCCGCGCGCTTGGCGATCGGCCGCATCGACTCGAGGCGCTCGCGGCCGGCCTCGATCCACCCGGCGGGCCTGAACCCCCGGTGATCTGTGGGCAGAAGCTCCTGTCCCGGGAGCACATCGTCGAAGAACAGGCCGCCGTAGTCGACCACGCGGGTGATCACCTTCACGTCGGCCTTGGCCGCCGCGCCGAGCGCGAGCTCTCCCGGCCAGGGCTCGAGTGGGTTGAGGATGATCATCGCCCAGTCGATCACCTCTCCGAACCGCTCCAGGCATCCGATCAGGTCGAGCGTGAACCCGTTGGCGGGCCCGGGGGCGATGCCGATCATCCGGGCCAGCCCGGCGTCGCGCAGCTCCGCCATCGCTCGCCACACGGTCTCGTCGGTGTAGCCGATCCGGTCGGGGTTGTGCAACAGCAGCAGGTCGAAGCCGTCGAGCCCGCAACGCTCGAGGCTGCGCTCGGTTGCCATCCGCAGGTACGAGCCGTACTCGCCGGGACCGCGCAGCCGCGGGTCGGTGAATCGCGGGAACCCGCGCGGCCCGTCGCGCTCTCCCTCGTAGAAGTCGTGCCCGACCGCTCCGACCACGCACATGCTGTCGCGCTCGCGACCGGCGATCGCCCGACCCAGCAGCCGGTCCGCCTCGCCGGCGCCGTACACGTCGGCCGTGAGCACCGTCGGGATCGCATCGTCGGGAGCGATCAAGCGAGCTCAGGCGCTCGTCGTCGAGCGGCTCGCCGAAGTGCATGAACCGACCGCCGCTCCACGTCCCGACCGCGAGCGGCCCGGGATCGATCGGTGAATTTGACTCAGGCATCTCCGTCAGTCTAGGTGCAGCGACCCGAGGGCTCGGAACTCGAGAACGGGTAGGACGGTCGGTGGATGACACACCGACCTCCAACCGCACCGACACATGACCATCAGTGAACTGGCGCCGACGCTCGACTACTACCTGCTGGACGAGACGCTCTCCGATCAGGAGCGGCTGATCCGCGACCGCGTGCGCGCGTTCGCAGACAGCGAGGTGCTGCCGATCATCAACGACTACTGGGAGAAGGCCCAGTTTCCGTTCGAACTGATACCCAAGCTCGCGGAGCTCGGCATCGCCGGCACCAGCATCGAGGGAAACGGCTGTCCTGGGATGTCGCGTCTCGGTGCCGGCGTCGTCGCCCGAGAGCTGGCACGGGCCGACGGCAGCGTGAACACGTTCTTCGGGGTGCATTCGGGACTCGCCATGGGCGCGATCGAGATGCTCGGCAGCGAGGAGCAGCGCCGTAAGTGGCTGCCGCCGATGGCCAGGCTCGAGAAGATCGGCGCGTTCGGACTGACCGAGCCTGAACACGGATCGGATTCGGTGTCGCTTGAGACGACCGCCCGCCGCGATCGTGGCGAGTACGTCCTCACCGGGACCAAACGGTGGATCGGCAATGCATCGATCGCCGACGTGACGATCATCTGGGCCCGGGACGACGAGGGCAACGTGGGGGCATACCTGGTGCCCAAAGGCACTCCGGGATACGACCCCGAGACGGTGATCACCGGCAAGATCGGAAAGCGCGCCGTGTGGCAGGCGGAGATCGCGCTCAGCGACGTGCGCATCCCGCTCGACCATAAGCTGGCGAACGCGAACACCTTCGACGACGCCACCCGGGTGCTCAACCAGACCCGCGGTGGTGCGGCTTGGGAGTGCGTTGGCCACGCGACGGCGTGTCTGGAGGCGGCCCTGACGTACGCCAAGGAGCGCTCCCAGTTCGGGCGACCGATCGGCGGCTTTCAGTTGGTGCAGGCAAAGCTCGCCACGATGCAGGCCGCGACCACGGCCATGCAGCTGATGTGTTTCCGGCTCGCCCAGCTTCAGGAGTCAGGCGCGATGTCCGGTCCGATGGCGTCGCTGGCCAAGCTTCACAACGTCAGAAACGCCAAGCTCGTGTGCTCGGAGGCTCGGGACATACTGGGCGGCAACGGGCTGCTGCTCGAGTATCACGTCGCCCGGCATCTCACGGACCTTGAGATCGTCGACACCTACGAAGGCACCGACACGATCCAGTCGTTGATCGTCGGACGCGACCTCACCGGCGTGTCCGCCTTCACCTAGCGGGGCCCACCGGCGGTTGCAATCGCGATCACCTCTGTCGCCACCACCTCCCGCTCAGCAGATCGTGGAACACCACCTCGTTGCGACCGCAGGTCGTGACGACCTCCCAGTAGCGCCGCCGCAGCGGACGCTCTGACCACCACCGGTCCTCGACCAGCCACGATTCGCGGATCGCGTCAACTGTGCGGCTGTCGACCTCGAGCGGGTTCCCGTCGTCGCCCGCCGTCACCGCCACGCGCCGGGGAACGGACAAGCGGCGGGGACCGGTCATCCCTCGAATGGGGTCAGCATCGCCCTGCGCTCGGGAAAGCGAGAGCTGGGGTCGACTTCGAGCACCCGCATCGCGGCGTCGGGACCCGCGGCCGCGCGCGCTTGGCGGATCGCCTCGCGAAGCCGCGCCACCCGCGCCTCGGCCGGATCCTCGAGCAGTGAGCGCTGGTCGCTGGTGGGCGGCCCGAAGCGCTCCACAGCCAACCGGAGCTGCTCGGCGGGAGCAGGCATCAACGCCAGCCGCGGAGCAAGCGCCAACCGCATCCGTGCTGGGTCGGCGAGCGCCTCTCGGAACACGACCTGCTCGCGCCAGGTGCCTCCCTGCTCGACCAGCACCGCTGACAGCGCCACCGCCCTGAACGTCCGCCCACGCCGCTCCCGTCGCGCGATCAGGCGATCGATCAGAAGCCCCAGGCCGCGCTCCAGCGAGACGCCCGATGCGGCTTCGGGCAGGTCGAGCGCCTCCCGGATGAACTCGCTAGCCGGACGCGGCCGGAGCGCTCCATCACCCCCGTTGGCCAACTCGTGCGCCAGCAGACCCGCGGTCCCGAACCGATCGGCCAGCACTCCAGGCGAAAGCGCCGCCACCTCTCCGAGCGTCGCGATCCCCAGCCGCTCGAGCGCCTCGGGCAGCTCCGCCAGCGCCGGGCGCGCCCGTAACAGCGCCACCGGCAGCTCGGCCAGGAAGCCGCCCGCCTCCGACTTACCGCCTCCTACGATCACCGGCCGCCGAACACGTGCGCGGGTCGCGGCTGCCACCGCGGCAAACCGCGAGGGCGCCACCCCATAGCGAGCAGGCACGCGCAGCGCGCGGCGCGCCGCCTCCAGCACGCTTCCAACGCGCTCACGGTCGTTCGTGGCCAGCGTCCCGCGGCCGTGCAGTCGCAGCAGGCCCTGGGCGTCGAAGCAGACCAGACCCGGGCGCTCGGGCTCGACTGCAGCGCCGATCGACTCCAACCGCACCAGCAACCGCTCCCACGACTCAGCCACTCCCGCCGGGTCGGGCGGCACCAGCGTCAGCCAGGCGCACCTCGCCAGCGCCTCTCCCAGACGCATGCCCGGATTCACTCCGAAGGTTTCCGCGGCGATCGACACCTCGCCCACCTGCTGCACGCCCCCGGGCTCCGGAGCAAGCGCGACCGGCGTCCGCAGGAGCTCCTTTCGGCTACCGGCGGCAACCGTGAGTTGAAACCGCGGGAGCAGGACACAGACGATCATGACCGAACACATGTTCGCATTAATCGTGGACAGAAGGAACCCCTCGGGTACTCCTTCAGCCATCGTCCCCCAGCCGCGATGGTACGGTCCAGCGCCATGGGACCGCCCAACATCGGCTCGCTCGCGACACAGGGCGTGCGGACGCTGCGGGCGTTTGGGCAGCGAGTCCCCGAGGTCGGCGGATTGCTCGCCCAATCGCTCGATGATGCCGTCAAGGACCGGATCGTGATGATCACCGGCGCGTCCTCAGGGATCGGAAAGTCGGCCTCGATCGAGTTGGGCAAGGCGGGCGGCACGGTCCTGCTGGTCGCACGCTCGGCGGACAAGCTGGTCGAGGTCAGGCGCCAAATCGAGCTGGTGGGCGGCACCGCCTACGTCCACAAGTGCGATCTCTCCGACATCGACGACATCGACCGGATGGCGTCGGAGGTGCTCGAGCAGCACGAGCGGGTGGACATCCTGGTCAACAACGCCGGCAAGTCGATCCGGCGCTCTGTCGACCGGGCTTATGACCGCTTCCACGACTATCAGCGCACGATGCAGCTCAACTACTTCGGACCGGTCAAGCTGATCCTGGATCTGCTTCCGGTGATGCGGGCTAACAAGACAGGACATATCGTCAACGTCTCGACGATCGGCCTGCAGATGAACACCCCGCGGTTCTCCGCCTACCTGGCCTCCAAGGCGGCACTCGACGCGTTCTCGCGCTCGATCGCGCCCGAGATCATCGACGACGGCGTACACGTCACGACCGTGTACATGCCGCTCGTGCGTACTCCGATGATCGCCCCCACGAAGATCTACGAATACTTCCCCACGCTCGGCCCTGAAGATGCCGGCCACATGATCACCGAGGCGATCCGTAAGCGGCCCAAGCGGATCGCGTCGACCCTGGGGAACCTCGGCCAGCTCTCATACGCGGTCGTCCCGGGCGCCCAGGACCTCGTCGTCAACCGGGCCTACAAGCTGTTCCCCGAAAGCGGCGGCCGCCCCGAGGAGAAGCCGCCGCCCGAGACCGCCGAGCAGCATGCGTTCGTACGCGCCACGCGCGGCGTGCACTGGTGATCGCGGCGCGCTGACCCCGCCATCGCCTCGGCTGAGGCCGTCCCTCAGACCGCGGTGTCGGCGTCGCGCATCAGGCGGCCGACAGTAACTGCGCGCAGACCGGACTTGGACAGGTCGGTGCTCAGCTGGCGCAGCAGCGCCTCGACCTGGGTGTTGGGACCAACCGACAGCTCGATCACCTCTCCGGCGCGCAGGTGACCGACGGGATCGTTGTGGTCGTAGACATGCACCGCGCCCGCGATCAGGCGGCCGCCGGCACGGTGGGCCAGCCACCACTGTCCGACGCTGGGTCCACTCGAGGTGTAGAGGAAGTGGTGGTCAAAGCCCATCTGGTTGAGGATGTCGTTGAGCTGGTCGCGAGTCCCCAGCCAGCGGACCAGACCGCCGTGGGGAAGCTGCGGCACCGGCTGGTCGCCGTACTGCCGGACGGTCAGCTCGGCCGTGGTCGGCGGCCGATCGAACGCGAACGAGACGTGCAGTCCATAGCCCGCGAACGCGCTCGCCAGCGCCGGCAACTGCTCGGGCGGAGCGTCGACGATCACGCCGACCTCGGGCCGCGCGGTCGCAACCGTCGTGGTCGGCTTCATGTGCACGAAGTGCGAGACCAGGCTGTAGGAGGTCCCGGTGGTCAGCCCCCATCCGACGATCGCGACCACCGCGGCAGCGGCCGTGATCGCCTGCGCGGTGCGCAGCCGCCACACCGGCACCTGCCGGGCCCGACGCTCGTCGACGAGGATCAGCGACGCCGTCGAGGGACGGCGGGCGAAGCGACCGTCAGGCTCGGGACGCCTGGCCAGCGCCTTATCCAGCGCCGGGCTGATCTCGGCCTCCGAGCGCGCCACTTGGGCGAGCCCGAAGCGCTCCAGCGCCGCGTTGGAGGCGCGCACATGGCCGTAGCCAAACCCGTAGGAGATCACCGGGCAGCCCCGGATGATCGCCTCGAGCACGGTCAGCCCAGCGCTGGAGTGCACGAGCGCATCGCTGGCGGCGAGCACGTCGCCCATCCGGTCGGTGAAGCCCATCACGCGCAACCGCGCCTCGCCCGCGAACCGTCTGGAGACCTCGGCGCGCAGCTGGTCGTTGCGGCCGCACAGGCACAGGACGGTCGCGCTGGGGACCGCCAGCGCCGCGCGCGTGGCGCCGACGAGGTCGCCCACGCCCCAGCCACCACCGGACACCGCGATCACCTTGCCGTCAGCCGGCAACGACAGCGCGCGTCGCGCATCCGGGAGCGAACGGGCCGCCAGGAATGCCGGCGACGTCGGGGGCTTGGACCACCTGACGCTGCCCGGCCCGGCGATCTCCTCAACCTCCTCCATCGATTCCGGATGGGTCACGAAGTGCAGGTCGATCCCCGGATGCGCCCAGAACCGCAGTCCGGCGAGATCGGTGATCGACGAGTAACACGGGACCGACAATCGGCCCTTGCGGCGAAGCTCGCCGAGCACGGCGGTCACGCCTGGGTACGTGGACACGATTTGATCCGGATTGTGTGCCCGGATCAGCCGCATCAACCCACGCCGCCCGAGCGCGTACAGCATCCGCTTGGCCAGCCACCGCGTCGGCGCGAAGTACATGAACAGCGAGTACTGGATATCGAACAGCCACGGCAGCCACTTGAACATGAACGCGGAGTTCTCGCGCAGCACTTTGGTCAGCACGACGCCCATCGCCGGCAGCCCGTTGACGATCGAGACCTGCGCGTCGGGATCCTCGTCCTTGAACTCGCGCGCCACCGCCCGGGCCGGCAGGTCGTGGCCCTCGCCGATGTCGGCCGAGATGATCAGCACGTGCCTGGGCCGCGACTCGGCGTCGGGCTCTCCGGCCGGAATCACCGCCGCCACCTTCTCCTCGGCCGCGATCGCGGCCTGCTCGCGCCGCCACTCGACGTAGCGGCGAACGCCCTCTGAGAACGGCGTTGCGGCCGTCCACCCGAGCTCGCGCCGCGCGCGCTCGCTGCATACGACCTTGCCACCGAAGTCGCCCGGGCGCGCCGGGGTGTGAACGATCTCGACATCACCGATGAGGTCCTTGACCGTCTCGGCGATCTGCTTGATCGTGACGTTTTCGTTGCTGGCCAGGTTGTAGACGCGGTTGGCGGCGATGTCTTCCAGCCCTCGCGCAACTCCGTCGGCGAGGTCCTCGACGTACACGAACCGCCGTGACTGGCTCCCATCCCCGGCGAGCGTGAGCGGCTCACCGCGCAGGGCTTTGTTGACGAACGCCGGGATCACGGCCGCTTCGCGCGCGCGTGGACCGTATGGGATCCCGAACCTCAGGATCGTGTAGTCGATCCCGTAGAGCTCCTGATAAGCCTTGCAGTACAGCTCGCCAGCCAGCTTCGTGGACGTGTACAGGTGGCTTGGCGCCGGCAGCAGCGTGTCCTCGTCGACCGCCTCGGGCTCGCAATCCGAGTACACCCAGATCGTGCTCGCGTAGACGATCCGCTTGACGCCGGCGCGCCGTGCGGCCTCCAACACGGTCACGGTGCCGCGCGCATTGACCCGCTCGGCGTCCTCGGGCTCCGCGTGCACGTCGTTGACGTCGGCGACTGCCGCCAGGTGCGCCACCGCATCGCAGCTGTGGAGTGCGCGCTCGAGCGCCTCGCGATCGGTGATCGAGCCGAGCACGGTGTCGACGGTGCCGTCCCCGTGCCACGGCGAGGGCCGCAGATCGTAGATCACCGGCTCGTAACCCCGCGCGCGTAGCTTGTCGACCACGTGCGAGCCGATAAAGCCCGATCCACCGGTGACCAGAACCCTCATGCGCCGCGTTCGGTCCCCGGCCGGTAGTACAGGGGCACGCAGGAATGATTGCGCGCCACCCAGTCGGTGTTGGGAAGATTTGCGTTATGCCCCAGAATCCGGTGACAGGGCGCGTCATACACGCGACCGGTCGAGCGCTCGAGCCGGTCGAACACGATGTACTTGTAGAGGCCCGAGGTCATCCCCTCGGGTAGCTCAAGCCGGGACGGGTAGGCCGGATCCAGCTCGGCTCGGGCGATCTGGTTCTTCCAGGCGACGATCTCGGGCAGCCGCTCGATTTCGACCAGGCCGAGGGCGGCGGTGAACTCGCTCATCCGGAAGTTCAGGCCCGGGACCTCGTGGGAGGGTTTGCCGTAATTGCGAAATGCCCGGGCGTGCTCGAGCACCTCGGGCCGGCGGGACACCAGCACACCGCCCTCACCGGTCGAGATCGTCTTCGTCGCGTACAGCGAGTAGACCCCGGCATCGCCGTAGCTGCCGGCGGTCCGGCCGTTCCAGCTGGCGCCGTGGGCGTGGGCGCAATCCTCGATCAGAAAGATCCCGTGCTCGTCGCAGTACTGCGCGATCCGGTCTGACTCGAACGCGAGGTGGCCGCCGATGTGCACCAGAAAGGCGGCTTTGGGCCGGTGGCGCTCGGCCTTGGCCTCAAAGTCGGCAAAAGACATGCATAGATCCCCGCGGTTGCAGTCCACGAATTGGACCTCGGCGCCTGCCCGGATCGCCGCCAGGGGAGTCGCCATGAACGTATTCGACGGGCACAGCACGGTTTCCCCCTGCACCTGGGCGAAATCGAGGGCCGCGAGCGCGCCGCCGGCCCAGCTCGAGACGGCCACGGCAGGCAACTGGTTATAGCTCTCCCAGGCAGCCTCGAAGCGATCGGTCATCGGACCCTCCGACCAGCGCTCGGAATCGAGCACCTCGTCGATCAGCGCGTGCAGTCGCCCGCGATCACGGTGGTCGAACCCGATCGCAAAGCGAGCGTGGTCCGGGGCGCTCTGGGTCGAAGAAGCGGAAGCGGTTGTCATTTCTCGGGGCGGCGTCCGAGGCACGCGTGCACGGTGCGCCTGTTTTGGTCCGGCCCGCTGCACCAGTCCCCGCGTGCAGCGCAATCCTCTCAGGTCATCCTGCGCCCTGGCAACCTGCGAGGCGCGACTGACGGTACCGGTTCGGCCGGATCTCGTCTTTGTGAGGCGAGCGAAGCCGGGAACCAAATTCGCATTGATGGCGTCTTGCTAGAACGAGCCAGATGGTCGCTAGCGCCGATGAGAACAATATGAGGGTAGTGCCTGAAGGCGCGGACGCGATGAAGCCCGAGCTCGACCACTGGCTTTCCGAACCCGCGATGCGGGTCGCCCACCGGCGTGACAGCGCCGTCGCTCCCGAGCGGCTGTGGGAGGCCGCTCGAACGGTTCGACTCGAGGACTCGGGAAAGCTCGGGCGCCTGATCCGCTGGCGGATCCCCGGCCTCCCCGCGGGAATGTCGTTCGACGAGATGTTCCATCGACCGCCGTTCATCGCGCTGGTGGACGACGACGACGGTGCGCTCGCTTCGGGCCTGGTCGGGCGAATCTGGACGCTTCGTCGCGACTACCCGAAGCTTCGGGCGCCCGAGGAGTACGAGCAGTGGGAGCAGTCAGGCACCGCCAAGGTCCTGTTCGCCACCTGGATCGAGCCGAGCGCAGCCGGGCGGACCGCGCTGTGCTCGGAGGTGCGGGTGCGGCCGATCGGCGTGCAGGGGCGGATCGGCCTGGCCGCCGTCCGACCGCTCGTCAGCGCGTTCCAGCAGCTGGTGGGCAGCGAGGGGATCGCCGCGGCGGTGCGGTTAGCCGAGCGCGGGTAGCCGCGCCGCGGCTGTCACAACTCTGCTTCAGTGGCGCAGATCGCGCTGGCCGTGCGACTAATGTCACCAACGGTGTCCGCGTTCGACTCGCACGTCACGATCCGTCACCGGCGCTACGCCAGTGACGAGAGTGGCTGGGCGGTGATCGATGCCGCCGCGGACGACGGCCTCCCGGTGGTGCTGGTCGGGCCGCTGATCCATCTCGAGGAGCAGGAGCGCGCGCACGTGATCGGCACGTGGGTCGACGACAGCCGCTACGGCAAGCAGGTCAAAGTCTCCGAGGCGCGACCGCTGCCGCCGACCGATGTTGAGTCGGTGACGACGTACCTGCGCCGGATCAAGCACGTGGGCGGCAAGCGGGCTGAGAGGCTGATCGAGCGCTACGGAGCGACGCAGGTGCTCGACGCGATCGACGACGATCCGCACGCGGCGTTCGCGGCGGCGGGGATGCGCCGCGACTCGATCGCCGAGGCGACGGCCTCGTGGGAGCGGATGCGCGCCTCGCGACGACTGCACCTGCTGCTGGCGCCGCACGGCCTGGCCTATCTGGTCCCGCGGATTCAGGAGACCTACGGGGATTTCGCTCACCGGGTCGTCTCCGAACGCCCGTACGAGCTGACGAGCGTGTTCGGGGTCGGGTTTCTTACCGCCGACCGGATCGCGCGCGGGCTGGGCAGCCCGGGTGGGAGCACCCAGCGGGCGCGAGCCGCAGCCCTGCACCAGCTGTCGGAGGCCGAGCGCAGCGGCAGCACATGTCTGCCGATCGAGGTGCTGCTCCCCGCGCTCGAGGAGCTGCTCGGCTCCGCGCCCGAGTCTGAATTGATCGACGATCTCGTCCAGAGCGGCGATCTGACGCGGGTTGACCGATGGATCTACCGCCGCCAGACGGCCGAGCTCGAGGCCGAGCTCGCCTCGCGCGTGGAGGAGCTCGTCGGCAGCGAACCGGGCGGGCGGCTGACCGAGCCGGCCGAGGACGAAGACCGGCGTGGCGGCCCGGAGCTGACGGCGGAGCAGCAGACCGGCGTGGCCAACGCGCTGGCGCACCGGCTGTCGCTGATCACCGGCGGCCCCGGTACTGGGAAGACCGCATCGCTGAGGGCGATCGCCGGGCTCGCGGCCGGCCGCGGTGTGCGCGTGATGCTGGTCGCTCCGACCGGCCGCGCAGCGATCCGGATGACCGAGGCGAGCGGGATCCGCGCCCGAACCGTGCACTCCGCGCTGGGCTGGGTTCCCGGAGAGGGGCCGACGCACGATGAGGACGACCCGCTGCCGTGTGACCTGTTGATCGTCGACGAGACCTCGATGGCCAACCTGGAGCTGCTGGTGACGCTCACGCGGGCAGTCGGCCCGAACACGCACGTGGTGCTCGTGGGCGACGCCGACCAGCTCGCGCCCGTCGGCGCCGGCAAGCCGTTCGCCGAGCTGGTCACGTCCGGCGCGGTCCCCACCGCCCGGCTGACCCACATCTTCCGCCAGGCGGCGGGCAGCATGATCGTCCAGGGCGCTCACGCGATCCGGCGCGGGGCGGCGCCCGACTTCGCCGCCGCAGATGGAATGCGTCGCGACCTGTTCCTGATCGAGCGGGCGAACCCGCGGGCGGCGCTCGAGGAGATCGTGTCGCTGGTCAGCCGCCGGCTTCCCGCCCACTACGACGTCGATCCGGGGCACGACATCCAGGTGTTCGCGCCCGTGTACAAGGGCGATCTCGGGATCGACAGGCTCAACGAGGCGTTGCGGGAGGTGCTCAACCCGCACGGCAAGCCGGTGCGCGGCGGGCGGCTGCGAATCGGCGACAAGCTGATGATGACCGGCCGCAACCTGCACGAGCTCGGGCTGATGAACGGCACTCTGCTGACGTTGCTCGACGAGGTGTCGGGCGCCGACAGCGACGACGATCCGGCGCTGATCCTGAGCGCTGAGGAATCGGTGTTCAGGCTTCCTCCGGAAGAGTCAGACCGGTTGCGGCTGGCGTACGCGTGCTCGGTCCATCGCGGGCAGGGGATCGAGCTGCCGATCGCGGTGATCGTCGCGCACGCGGCCGCGGGAGCGTTCTTCCTGCGGCGCGAGATGCTCTACACCGCGGTCACGCGCGCGACGATCGCCACGGTGATCGTGGGGACGCGCGACGTGATCGCTCGGGCCGCCCGGACGCCCGATACCGGGCGGCGCCACAGCCGCCTGGGCGAGCGGCTCGTCGGCGCGGCTTAGGTCGCTCACGGGCGAGTTCCGACCGCGACGGATGCGAACATGTGTTCGTGTCAGTCGATCCTCGGGCCACCGTCCTGCATGCCGACCTCGACTCGTTCTACGCGTCGGTCGAGCAGCGCGATGACCCGAGCCTGAGGGGACGTCCGGTGATCGTCGGCGCGGGCGTCGTGCTGGCGGCTAGCTATGAAGCCAAGGCGATGGGTGTGAAGACCGCGATGGGCGGCAGACAGGCGCGAGAGCTGTGTCCGGGCGCGGCCGTCGTGTCGCCGCGAATGTCGGCCTACAGCGAGGCCAGCAAGGCGGTGTTCAGCGTGTTCGAGGAGATGGCCCCGACGGTCGAAGGCCTGTCGATCGACGAGGCGTTTCTGGACGTGCGTGGGCTGGACCACATCATCGGCACCCCGATCGAGATCGCGATGCGGCTGCGGCGCGAGATCCGCGAGCGGGTCGGGCTTCCGATCACGGTCGGCGTCGCTCGGACGAAGTTCCTGGCCAAGGTCGCCAGCGGCGTGGCCAAGCCCGACGGGTTGCTGCTGGTGCCGCCGGACTTCGAGCTGGCGTTCCTGCATCCGCTCCCGGTGGAGCGGTTGTGGGGCGTGGGCAAGGTGACGTCGCGCAAGCTTCGCGCGCAAGGGATCACCACGGTCGGAGAGGTTGCGGCATTGAGCGAGGGGACGCTGGTGTCGCTGTTGGGGCGTGCGTCGGGGCGACACCTGCACGCGCTGGCTCACAATCACGATCCGCGACCGGTGGTGCACCGGCCGCGCCGGCGGTCAATCGGTGCCCAGCGGGCGCTGGGCCGGCGCCGGAGGACGCGCGAGGAGCTGGCGACGGCGCTGATGGCGCTGGTGGATCGCGTGACCCGTCGCTTGCGGACCGCGGCGCGGATGTGCCGGACGATCGTCCTGCGGTTGCGGTTTCAGGACTTCACACGTGCGACCCGCTCGTTCACTCTGCCCGAGCCGACCTGTCACACCCCGACGATCCTGATGACCGCGACGGGGTTGCTGCGAACGTCGATGCCGATGATCGAACGGCGGGGATGCACGTTGATCGGGATCGCGCTGGCGAACCTGATCGATCAGGGGCCGATCCAGCTGCTGCTGCCCCTCGACCGAGCGCGCAACCTCGATGCGACGATCGACCGCGTGCGCGACCGGTTCGGCTCCGATGCGATCACGCGCGGTGCGCTGGTGGGCCAGGATCCGGGGGTGGTGGTGCCGCTGCTGCCCGATTAGCGAGCCGCTGGACGGCTACGACAACTGAATCGGCACATGCAACCTGACGCCGAGCATGCGGCCGGCTGTGCGGACGACGGCGGCGCCGCCGAGCAACGGTTTGCGGGCGTGCCCGCGGATGCTGAACGTCATCGGATCGCACGGCGAAGTCGGCTCGGTCGCGAACGCGGGCTCGCTGGCGACGGCGAGTGGAGGGCCGCCGAGCTCGGCCCGGAACGTGAACGTGACGATGGGCGCGTTGACCGGGAACGCTGGGCACGCCCAGGCGCCGGGCTGGATCGTCTGGAGCCGGTCGATCATCGCGACGAGCCGGTGGATCGCGGCGGGATTGGTGACATGCCGCGAAACCTGCGGTGCACGGTGGGGCAACCCGCGGGTGACGTCGAGCTCGCCGACGCCGGGTGGGATCCGCTCATCGGCGGGGCGCGGGATCGTCCACTGAACCTGGGCGTCGGCGCGAACGCCCGTGCGGCCGCCCGGGAGGTCGACGATCGCGATTACGAGCTGACGGCTCCAGAGCACCGCTGGGCGCGGCGGCCACTGGTAGGCGAGAAACCGCCCGACCGGAAGCCCTGGGCCCTGGACGCTCGAGCCGGAGGCGAGCAGCTTGGCGCCGCGCGGAGCATGCGCTCGGATGAATGAGATCACGGAGGCGTGCCGCCCCGTCGAGGTCCACCAGCGGTGACGATCGATCACGGTGGGCGTCGCCACGGCGCCCGAACCCGGGTGGGCGAGCACGCCGCCGTCGCCGGCCGGCTCGGCCGTGAGCGGGGTCGCGCCCGGCGGGAGCCGGAGGCGGCTCAGCAACGTCGCCGCGTCGTGCTCCGCCGCCTGGCGGTTGGCGGCTGCGATGGGTCGCACTGGGGGGCCGCCCGACGCCCCGGACGAGCCCGCCGGGGCGAGCATCGCGAGCGCGGCCGCGACCGCCGCCAGCGCCGCCGCGGCTCCGGCAATACCGGCGCCTTTACGGCCACGCTTGCCAGACCGCATGCCCGCAACACTAGTCCTCATACCGACTAGTACGTGTTCGCGGGGTGGTCGTCACAGATTCTCGCTCGGGTGTCGTCACAGGCTTCGCGGCGGCGGCCACGTGGTAGGACCGCTGCTCGGCCGCTTCTGAGACAGGTGGCAAATGTCACGTCCACGGCGCCGACGATCCGAGACAGTTCTCACATGGCGACGTGGACCGCACAGACGACGACCGCGGGGCACCCGGACCAGGTGCTGATGGTGCTCACCGATCCGGATGAGATCGCGCGCTGGGCGCCGATCTCGTTCGAGCTCGTCGACTTCGAGGGGCAGCGGCTGCTCGCCGGCGACAAGGTCCGCGTGCGCGGCGCGCTCGGCGGCCCGACGATCCAGTTCCAGGTCGAGGTCACCGAGGCCGACGACGGTCGGCTGGTGCTGAGCGCGACCGGCCCGATCCGGCTCGACGTCGAGTACGAGGCGGTGGCGATCGAGCACGGCAGCCAGGTCCGAGCGTCGGTGGCGGTGTCCGGTACGGGGTTGCGCGGACGGATCCTCGCGCGCGCGACCGACGCGTTGCTCGCGGGCGGAGCGCTGACGAGCGCGGTCAGCCGGATCGCGGACCAGTTCGCCCCGGCGGCCACCGATCAGCTGGCGCCGCTCGCCGTCGCCTAGCTCGCCGTCGCCTAGCTCGCCGTCGTGGAGCTCGTCGTCGCTTCGCGCTTCGCGCTACGAGCTCGCGCCAAGCTCGGCGAACCGCTCGTCGTCGTAGGCGAGATCCGATGCCGCCCGATACACGTCTGCCCAATCGGCGTCGAACCAGTGGACCCCGAGCGGTAGCAGCACCGCCTGCGGGCACCCGGGCATCCGAACCTGGATCACCCAGTCACCGGCGAGCGTGTCGTACCACACGGCTGGGTCCTCGCCGGGTCGCTCCAGGCGGCGTCGGCGCGTCTCACAGCCCGGGCAGAAGCACTGCGCAGCGTCTTCCTCGCGGAGCAGGCCGGCCAGTCGGCTGTCGTCGTCCGTCGGCCCGTCGCTCATCAGCAGGTCAGCGACCAGTCCCCGGTCGCGCAGCGGCAGCTCGGTGCCGCCGCAGACCGCGCACGGCGACCATAACCACCAGCCGAGGTCCTCGTCGCGGTACGCGAGCGCCGGACGTCCGTCGGTCCTTCCGACTCCGATTGGCGAGCTGATCGCGGAGCCGGCCGCTGGCTCGCTGCGGTATGAGCGTTTTGCAAATCCGTTCATCACATCACCCGGTTGATGTGTCGCTATTCACCGTTGGTTGCCCGCGTACCCGCTCCGACTGGTGTTCACACAACTTCGGTGTAGCGATGATTACCTCGCGCACCCGCGGTCTATTGGGGGCAGAAAAGCTCAACGCCTACCTCAGGAGGGCACGATGGGAAAGATCGTTGTGACCGAGTTCGTTTCGCTCGACGGCGTGATCGAGGCGCCGGGCGGCGGCGAGTCATACAAGCACCAGGGCTGGACGTTCCAGATCGACCGCGGCAGCGAGGGCGACCAGTTCAAGGTGCAGGAGCTCGAGGAGGCCGACGCGCAGCTGCTCGGGCGTGTCACCTACGAGGGGTTCGCGGCCGCGTGGCCGAAGATGCAGGGCGAGTTCGCCGACAAGATGAACAGCATGCCCAAGTACGTGGTGTCCTCGACGCTCGACGAGGGGCAGTGGACGAATTCGACGGTGCTGCGCGGCGATGTGGCGCAAGCGGTCGCCGAGCTCAAGGACTCGGTCGACGGAGTGATCCTCGTCGCCGGTAGCGCGCAGCTCGTGCAGACGCTGGTCGAGCACGACCTGGTCGACGAGCTCCGGCTGATGGTGTTCCCGGTCATGTTGGGCAGCGGCAAGCGGCTGTTCGGCGACCACGACGACAAGAAGTCGCTCAAGCTGACGGACTCCAAGGTGGTCGGCGACGGCGTCATGATCCTCACTTACCAGAAGGCTTGACCCCGGGCGGCAGGGCCGCCTGTACCCCGCGCGGGAACGGTACCGCCCGCCGCGGGGCAAATGTCACACCGACCGCGCATCCGGATCACGGAAGGTGTGATCATGGACCGACCGGGGGCTGTGTCCGTCGTCAGACGACTGCTGCACCGACGGGACGTAAGGCGTGTCGAGCTCGCCTACGCCGGGTTCATCTCGGCCGAGTTCGGCACTTGGGTGGCGATCCTCGTGTATGCCTACGAGCGCGGCGGCGCCACCGGGGCCGCGCTCGCTGCGCTCGCGCAGCTGCTTCCCGCCAGTGTCGCCGCGCCGCTGCTATCCGGTCTCGTGGACCGCCGTGGAGGCGCGACGGTGTTACGGCTCGGCTATCTGTGCCAGGCCGCCGGGTTCGCCGCCGTCGCCACGCTGATCCTCATCTCAGCGCCGCCGGCGCTCGTGTACGCAACCGCGATCGTCACCGCCTGCGCGGTGACGATGACCCGGCCGGCGCAGGCCGCGCTGATCCCGTCGCTCGTCCGTGACGCCGACGAACTGACCGCGATCAACACCCTGTCGGGGTGGAGCGAGGCGATCAGCGACCTAGCCGGTACCGCGCTGGCGGGCGCGCTGATCGCGATCGAGGGGCCCGGCGTGGCGATCGCGTGGTTCGGGCTGGTACTGATCGTGTCCGCGGCGCTGGTCGCAACCGTGAATCCCGGCGAGCCGTACGTAACCGAGCCCGAGGAGGTGTCGGACCTGCGCGGCGGCTTGATCGCGCTGCGCGAAGACCGCGGCTTGGCCGGCGTCGTCGCCGTGCTCGGCGCCGAGTACCTCGTGATCGGGGTGCTCGACGTGCTGCTGGTCGTGCTGGCGATCGGCGTGCTCGAGATGGGCGAGTCTGGCGCCGGCTATCTCAGCGCCGCGTTCGGCGCGGGCGGAATCCTCGGCTCGGTCGCGGCGCTGTCGCTGATCGGCCGCCGCCGGCTGGCCTCGCCGCTGATCGCGGCCGCGGTGGGGTGGGCAGCGCTGATGGTGGCGCTCGGAGCGTGGCCGACCGTGGGCGGCGCATTCCTACTGCTGGCGATCGCGGGTGCGGCTCGCACGGTGGTCGAAGTGGCGGGCCGGACGATGCTGCTGCGCGGCGCGCCCGGCCGAGGTCCGAGGCCGCGTGTTCGGCCTGCTCGAGGGCGTCTCGATGCTCGGCCTGGCGCTCGGGTCGCTGCTCGTGCTGGGGATGGTCGCGCTCGCCGGGGCAGGCATGGCGCTGGTCGCCACCGGCGTGTTGCTGAGCCTGGTGACGCTGGCGACCGCGGCGCGCGTGCACCGGGCCGACCGCTCGGCGCCGGTCAACGCTCCCGAGCGCGGCGCCGGCGGCCGCCGTGGTCCCCTAGCCGCCGCGGCCGGTCACACCCGGGCTCACAGCTCGCCCTGTTCGCTCAGGTTCCCGCCTCTCCCCCGCGCTGCTCGCGCTCGATCAGCACCTCGATCCCGTCGAGCACGCGCTCGAGCCCGAAGTCGAACTCGTGGTCGATGTCGTCCTCGTCGTCAAGCGCCCCCGACGCGATCGCGCGGTGCAGCGCCGGGAAATCCGACTCGTCGGTCAGCTGCGACAGCATCGTCCCGTAGCCGGGCATCACCTGCTCGCCCCCCGACGCGGCCGCGAAGTCGGCGGTCAACGTGGCCTCGTTACGGACGAACCCGCTGACCAGCAGCACCGATGACAGCTTCTGCTCCTCCGACAGCGGCGTCTCGGCGAGGGCACGGAGCGCGTTCTCCAGCCAGGCGACGTTGTTCGGGCCGAGCGGGGGCGCGTCGATCGGGATCCTCAGCGCCCACGGGTGGCGCTGGTAGCGGTCCCTGACCCCGATCGCCCACCGCGCGAGCCCCGCTCGCCAGTCCTCTCCGTTCGCGGCCGCCGGCGGCACGCCGAGCGCGGCGTCGACCATCAGCGTCAGCAGCTCGCCCTTGGCCGCGACGTACCGGTACAACGACATCGTCCCGACCTCGAGCTCGCGCGCGACTCGGCTCATCGACAGCGCTTCGAGCCCCTCGGCGCCGGCGATCGCGATCCCCGCGTCGACGATCCGCTCGAGCGTCAACCCGCGCTTGGGACCGCGCGCCCCGCGGTCGCGCAGGCCCCACGCCAGCTCGATGCTGGGCGGAATCGGGCGCGCCGGCGGTGCACTGCCGCCGGGGGCGGAATCGGCCTGCTGCTCTCTGTCGACGCTCATCCTCGGTGGGTCTCCTTGACGGATGCTGAAACTGCGTATAGGCTACGCAGAAGCGCGTACGTCATACGCAGTTTATCCGTTCAGCCATCGCATGAGGAGACACATGTTCGACCAAATCGCAATCGAGGCAAGCGCGCTGCGTAAGTCCTTCGGAGATCACGCGGTGCTCGACGGCATCGACCTCGAGGTTCCGCGTGGCAGCGTGTTCGCGCTGCTCGGGCCCAACGGCGCCGGTAAGACGACGATGGTGCGGATCCTGTCCACGCTGGTGGCCCCGGATGGCGGGCGGGCGCTGGTCGCCGGCCACGACGTCGTCGCTCAGCGCCGCGAGGTGCGCCATCGGATCAGCCTGACCGGTCAGTACGCCGCCGTCGACGAGCTCCAGACCGGCCGCGAGAACCTGGAGATGATCGCCCGGCTCCTGCAGTTCCCGCGGCGCCAGGCCAAGACCCGGGCCGCTGAACTGCTGCAACGGTTCGACCTCGTCGACGCTGCCGATCGCCGAGTGGCCACGTACTCGGGCGGGATGCGCCGGCGGCTCGACCTCGCCGCGAGCCTGCTCGGCCGGCCCGAGGTTCTGTTCCTCGACGAGCCGACGACCGGGCTCGACCCCCGCAGCCGCCAGGCCACCTGGCAGATCGTGGGCGAATTGGCGGCCTCGGGCATCACCGTGTTCCTGACCACGCAGTACCTCGAGGAGGCCGACTCGCTGGCCGACCGGATTGCGGTGCTCGAGGGCGGCGCGATCGTCGCCGAAGGCACCACGGATGAACTCAAGCGACAGGTCGCCGGTCAGCGGCTGGACCTGGAGCTCAACGATGCCGCCGCGTTCGATGAGCTGCTGGCGCTGACCGGCGATCGCATCGTCCACGTCGACCGCGAGCTGTTGACGCTCGGTGTCGCCACCGACGGTGCCGCGCCAGAGGTCCGCAGGCTGCTGGACGAACTCGACCCGCAACGGTCGCGGGTCGCCCGCTTCTCGCTCGTCCAGGCGAGCCTCGACGACGTGTTCATGGCCCTGACCGACCACCACATCGACACCGAAAGTGAGACCACCGATGCCCGATAACTCCTACGCGGTCTCGATGCCGAGCCGCCCGGCCCCGGTCGCGGGCCGAATCTGGACCGAGGCCCGGACGATGGTCGGCCGGTCGCTGCGCCTGTCGCTGCGCAACGTCGACTCGCTGATGACCGCGTTCGTGCTTCCGATCCTCCTGATGCTGATGTTCGTGTACCTGTTCGGCGGAGCGATCCACACCGGCGGCCGCTATCTCGACTACGTCGTACCCGGCGTGCTGCTGGTGTGCGTGGGGTTCGGCGCTGCGACCACCGCGGTCAGCGTCTCCCAGGACCTGACCACCGGGATCATCGACCGGTTCCGGTCGTTGGACGTGCGCGGGGAGACGCTGATCAACGGTCACGTGGTGGCCAGCGTGCTGCGCAACCTGCTGTCGTCGGCGCTCGTGTTCGCGGTCGCCCTGGCGATCGGGTTCCGCCCTCACGGCGCGCCCGGCAACTGGCTGGCTGCGATCGCGATCCTGGCGCTGTACGTGCTGGCGCTGTCGTGGTTTGCGGCGGCGATCGGGATCGTCGTCCGCTCACCCGAGGCGGCTCAGGGGATCACGTTCCTGGTCAGCTTCCTGCCGTACCCCAGCAGTGCGTTCGTGCCCGTGCACACGATGCCGTCATGGCTCCAGGGGTTCGCCGCCAACCAGCCGGCCACCGCCGTGGCCGACTCGGTCCGAGCGCTGCTCAACGGGGCCCCGGCCGGCCCCAGCGAGTGGCATGCGATCTTGTGGAGCCTCGGCCTGATCGTCGTCTCGGTGGCGCTCGCCGGCGGGCTGTACCGGCGCCGTGCCGGATAGCCGAGCGCCGCTACATGCCGGACTGCCTGAGCTCGACGATCCGGTGGCTGCGCGCCAGGCAGCGCGGGCAGTACCGGATCGTCAGCCACGGCGCTCTGGGCTCGATCGTCAGCCCGCAGCGCGGGCAGTCCAGCTGCGACTCGGCTGCGCGCGCGCTCGCCCTCCTGGCGGCCGCCGCGGCCTCGCGGTCCCGTAACTCTGTGGTGGAATCGATTGCCGATCCCATCGGGTGCCCCTCCTTATCGCTCAATTGCGGACGTCAAGCGTCGCCGATCGTCGGGGCCCGGAGTATGGGTGCCAGCGTGTATCTCGTCCGGGTCGACGGTTTGGCGCGCGGCCCCTCGGCCGCGGCGAGGATCGCGCAGCCGGCCGGCGTGCGCCCGCAGGCTCGGGTCCCGGCGCGCCTTGATCAGGCTCGCGACCGTGACCGAGGCCAGCACCACGACGATCACCGCCAGCGACAGGCCGGTGGAGATCTCCGGGACTGCGTGGCTGTGCAGATGGGCGAAGTGCAGCATCAGCTTGACGCCGATGAACCCGAGGATCACCGCCAGGCCGGTCGACAGGTACACCAGCCGGTCGAGCAGCCCGGACACCAGGAAGAACAGCGAGCGCAGACCGAGCAGCGCGAACGCGTTGGTGACGAACACGATGTAGGCGTGCTGGGTGACCCCGAACACCGCCGGGATCGAGTCCAGCGCGAACACGAAGTCGGTGCCACCGATCGCCAGCAGCACCAGGAACAGCGGCGTGGCCACCCGCCGGCCGCCCGCTCGCGTGATCAGCTTGCCGCCGTCGTAGCCCCCGGACACGGGGACCACTCGGCGGGCGGCGCTGACCAGCACGTTGTCCTGCACCGACGGGTCCTGGTCGCGGTGTCGGTACAGCTGCACACCGGTCGCCACCAACATCAGCCCGAACACCAGGAACATGAACGAGAACGCATCGAGCAGGGCGGCGCCGACGGCGATGAAGATCGCCCGCAGCACCAGCGCCACGACGATCCCGATCGTCAGCGCCCGCGGCTGCTGCTCGGCGGGCACGGCGAACGCGCCCATGATGATCAGGAACACGAACAGGTTGTCGACCGAAAGGCTCTTCTCGACGATGTAACCGGCGAAGTACTGGCCACCCAGATCCCAGCCGGCGATCAGGCCAAACGCCACCCCGAACGCGATCGCAACCGCGATGTAGAAGATCGACCAGCCGACCGCCTCACGGAAGCCGACCGCATGCGGGCGCAGGCCCGCCCGCAGCAGGTCGAACGCCAGCAGCCCGGTGATCAGCCCGAGCGTCGCCAGCCATCCCGCGGTAGTCACCTCGAGCATCGAAACTGTCCCCTGAGTCGGTCTACGACTCAGATTTGACCGTAGATCCCCCACGCTGACAATGGGGGCGTAACCTCATCCGCCGGTTATCGCCAGGGCGGGCGGTGCGTCAGGCGGAGTCCTGCGAGCTGTACGGCGGGTCGTCGCCGCGGACGTCGCGATAGCGCTGATCGAACAGCTCCAGCACCTCGGTGACGTCGCTGGGGCCCCGAAGGTCATGGTTGACGCCGGTGGACTGCGGCGTGGCCTCGGCCGGCTCGGCTTCTCCATGCTCAATCAGCTGCTCGCGCTCGTCCTCGATGAACGGCAACTCGGCGATGCCGCGATCGGGATACAGGAGCCCGAGCTCGACGCCCTCGTAGGTGACCGATGCCCCGCCGTCCTCGCGGCGTCCGATGCTCACGCCGGGCCAAGTGTTGAGTTCGTTGGCGACCTCGTCGACGAATGCGCTCACGTCGGGCACGGCTCGATCGTATCCGTTGCGCCGTCTCAGCGTCCCTGGCGTAAACGCGCCATGGACAGTCGCTTCTCTGCGCGCCGCAGGTCGCGCTCCAGCTGCTTGAGGCGCGGACTCGAACCCAATCCCCACCGGTACCGCTTGGCACGCAGCAGGGCGACTCTGTCGCGGTAGAAGCACACGTCCGCCCGCGCCAGCTCGAGCTCGCCGCCGGGACTCATGAAGTCACAGGCCGCGATCGCGAGCGTCCTTCGCAAGCGCTGCGCTGATTGCTTCGGGTTGGGTCTGAGCCTGGAGCTCGGCGATCAGCTTTGCGTGCCGATCCGATTCTCGGTGTACCGAGTCCTGAAGTCCCTCGACGAGCTGCTCGAGATGCGCCACTCTCGCCTCGAGCGAGCGGAGCTGATCCGGCTGTGGATCGCTGCGGCGGCTGTCGGGGCGATCGCCGGGAGCGGGACGGAAGCTTCGGACCATGCGAGCGATCAGTCCCTTGGGGTCGCCCATCGTCCTCCTTCCATTCGCCGGCGTGTCGAGCTGATCGGAGTCAGATTCGCTGCGTCGGCGCGGAGAACCTCACGGACGATGGCATCGCCCGCGTGGCCGACACTAGCATCGCTGCATTGATCCACCAACACGGGCGTTCCATCGCGGCGCGATCCAAATCGCGCCTTAGTTATATGAGCACGGAAGGGCCACAGGTGGCCGCTTCCGTGGCCGTCAGTCGGCCGGCGCTACAGCGCTTGGACGTTCGCCGCCGCAGGGCCCTTGGTGCCCTGCTCGGCGTCGAAACTCACTCGCGCGCCCTCCGCCAGCGACTTGAAGCCGTTGCCCTGGATCGCGCTGTGGTGCACGAACAGGTCCTTGCCGGAGTCATCGGGCGTGATGAATCCAAAGCCCTTCTCGTCGCTGAACCATTTCACGGTTCCGGTTGCCATCTAGTTACCTCCGAGTATGTGCACTGCGAAACGCGGAGGGTGCTGAGGCGCAACGACTGCGAAAACGCGTGGCACTGCTTTGGCCGAGACCATCGCTCGACCCGTGCAACCAAGTCTATCGCGCGCCTAGGCCTTGTGGACCTTGATGTCGACCGACTTGGTGTGAACCAGACAGCCGCTGGGCGGTGAGCCCTCGGCGGGGAACGCCTCGGCCAGGGCGTTGGCGATCAGGTGGGCGCGCGCCGCGTACCCGTCGGAGTAGTAGTGGATCCCGTCGGGGATGAACCAACGGTCCTTGACCACCGACGCCCAGTCATACACGCGCATGTTCGGATGGCTCGGGCACGCGTTGTACAGCGCGTCGTTCCACTTCTCCATGTCGGACTCTGAGTAGGGGCCGCTAGACAGCAGCGACTTGGCGTTGACCCACAGGACGGGCTGGTTGCCGATCACCGACATCATCTCCTTGACGCGCTCGTTCAGGCTCACCGAGGACCCGACATACACGTCGGCGGTGTCGTTGGTGCCCAGCGCGATCACCCAGCAGCCCTTGTATCCACCCTGGATCAACTCCTGGGCGACCTTCTGCGCGTTGATCCCGCCGGGCAGCGTCTCCACGATCGAGGTCGCGCCGGTGATCTCCATCTTCTGCGTGCTGGCGCCGACTCGCGCGTACTGCGCCGGGATCCGCTGCTTGGGATCGGGCAGGTAGTCGGGGGAGATCAGGCCCTCTGAGGTCGAGTCGCCAATGTGCACGACCGCCTTGCACGAGGTGCGCAGTGGCCCCTTGTCCGGGGGATCGGAGCCGGACGCATTGCCCTTGCCCTGACCGTTGTGACCGCCCGCGCCGCCCGAGCCGCCGCCGCCCGAGCCACCGCCGCCCGAGCCACCGCCGCCGGAGCCACCGCCGTGCGAGCCACCGCCGCCGGAGCCACCGCCCGCGGAGCTCACCGCGCCGGCGTTCGCGCTCAGATCAGTCGACCCACCCGACCCCGAGCGAGAGATCGCCGGCGGCTTGACCCCCGCCAGCGCGAGCGAGGTCAGCACCAGCAACACAACCGCGGCCGCCAGCGACGTGCGCACCGCCCGGGGCAGCATCCGAGGCTGCCAGCGAACCGTGCGCGCCTGCGCCCACAGCCTGCCGAGCGCGCCGTGGCGGATCGGCTCCTCGACGTAGCGCCACGACAGCGCCGCGATCACGAACGTGGCGCCGACCTGCAACGCAGCGCGCACCAGGTTGGTGGTATGCGCGGTCGCGGGCGTGGTCAGCACGATGATCGGCTCGTGCCACAGATAGATCCCGTACGAACGCACTCCGATCCATCGCAGCGGAGCCCAGCCGAGCGCGACTCCGACACGGCTGGCGGGGTGCGCGCAGGAGGCGACGAGCAGCACCGTGCCCAGCGACAACAGCACCATCCCGCCGTGGTAGAGGAACGGCGAGTACTGGTTGGTGTGGCGCACCAGCAGGAACACGGTCAGCAGACCGGCGATCCCCGCGGCGTCGAGGATCGTCCGAGCCCGCGGCACGATGTTCTTGGTCAGGCCACGGCTCGGCCACACCATCGCCAGCGCGGCGCCGAACAGGAGCCCGAACGCGCGAGTGTCAGTGCCGTCGTAGATCCGCGTCGCGTCGAAACTCGGGTGATACAGGACCACCATCTCGATCGCGGACGCCGCGGCCAGGACCAGCGTCGCGCCGGCCAGGCGCGGCCGGATCGTCACCTTCATCGGCCGCCGCCGCTCGGGGACGAACTTCAAGCCGAGCAGCAGCAGCCACGGCCAGATCAAATAGAACTGCTCCTCGACCGCCAGCGACCACAGGTGGCTGAGCGGCGACGGAGGCGCGAACCTCGCGAAGTACGACATGTTCTGCGAGATCTGCCACCAGTTGTTGATGTACAGAACAGCCGACCACACGCCGCCGCGCAGATCGGTGAGCCGCGACCGGTCGAGCACCGCGACCCACAGGCTGACCACGATCAGCATCACGAACAGCGCCGGCAGCAGCCGCCGGGCACGGCGAATCCAGAAATCTCCGAGCGCCAATCGGTGCTCGTCCCACTGCCCGAGCAGCAGATCGGTGATCAGATAGCCGCTGAGCGTGAAGAACATGCCCACGCCGAGCAGCCCGCCGGAGGCCCATCCGAAGTCCAGGTGATACGCGATCACCGCCAGCACCGCGAGCGCCCGGATCCCATCCAGGCCGGGCATGTAACGCCCGGAGCGATTTGCTGGCTCAGGCAAGGTACGCGGTCCGCGTTATCGACAGCTTCGTCATCATCCGGCCCCGGCCAAGCAATCCCGGCACGACGATCAGGTCAGAACTGGCGCAACCACCGGCGGGAACGGACCTAGGGGCCGATGGAACCGAACCAACCCGGCTGCACGCCCGGGAGGGTACACGGCGTGCCGGAGCCCGATATCACCCGCACGCGTTGTTACGTCTACCTGATGCCGCGCGTTCATCCCCTGCTGATTCGCGGCCGGGCGGCGGGAACCTTCCACCGCAGTAGACAGGCGGAGGCGGAAGGTTCCCGCGCGGCGGTCAACCGGTCGCAGCCGCGGCTGCGACCTGACCGGCGTCGGGAGCGATCCGAGGCGAGATCAGCGCGACGATCAGGTTGACAGCCGCGATCGCGGCGGCGATCACGATGCCGAGCTGGAAGCCGGAGGTGAGCGCGTGGGCCTGGCTGGAACCGTCGGCCAGCAGGTGCGTGACCCGCGAGTCGGCGATCGTGCTGATCACCGCGAGGCCGAGCGCGCCGCCGACCTGGTAGCAGGCGTTGATCACGCCCGAGGCCGCCCCTGCATCGCGCTCGCGGACCTCGGCCACGGCCGCGATCTGCGCCGGCACCCCGATCGAGATGATCCCGGCGCCGAACAGGATGAACCCGGGCAGCAGCGAGGTGGCGTAAGCGCTGGTGGCCCCCGCCTGCGACAGCAGCATCAGGCCGGACAGGCTCAACAGCGCCCCAGCGACCTGGGGCACGCGCGTTCCGATCCTGGTGACGAGCTGGGACACGACCACTGCCGCCAGGACTGCGGCCGCGCCCATCGGCAACAGCTGCACGCCGGTGACCAGTGCCGAGTCGCCGCGGACCTGTTGCAGGTAGATCGCGGTCAGGAAGAACATCGCCAGAAAGCCGGCGCCGTTGAGGCCGAGCGCCAGGCTGGCGACCCGCAGCCCGCGGGCGCGGAACAGGCGCGGCGGCACCAGCGGGTCAGACGCCCGCAGCTCGATGACCACGAAGCCGGCCAGCAGCACCACCGCCGCGGACAAGCACGCGATCACCTCGACCGAGCCCCAGCCCACGACCTGCGTGCGAACGATCCCGTACACCAGCGACAGCATCCCCGTAGTCCCCAGCACGGCCCCCGGGAGGTCGAAGCTGCGATTGCCGTCGCGCTGGATCCGGCTCTCCGGGATCAGCATCTGGCTGAGGATCCCGAGCGCCACCCCGATCGGCACGTTGACGAAGAACACCCATTCCCAGCCGAGGGCGTCGACCAGCACACCGCCGGCGACCACGCCCAGGGTTCCGCCGAGGCCGGCGAGCGCGCCCCAGATCCCCAGCGCGATGTTGCGCTCGCGCCCGTGTGGGAACGTGACGGTCAGCAGCGACAGCGCCGCCGGCGACAGCAGCGCGCCGCCCAACCCTTGGGCCGCCCGGGCGGCGATCATCATCCCCGGCGAAGTCGCCAGGCCCGCTACCAGCGAGGCAAGCGTGAACAGCCCCAGCCCGGCCGAGAACACCGCCCGGCGCCCGAGCAGATCCGCGGCGCGGCCGCCGAGCAGCAGGAAGCCGCCGAACAGCAACGTGTAGGCGCTGACCACCCACTGCAGTCCGTCGGCCGAGAACCCGAGCGCGGTTTGGATGTGAGGCAACGCGACGTTGACGATCGTCAAGTCGAGCACCACCATGAACTGCGCGGTCGCCAGCAACGTCAGCGTGAGCCATCTTCTGTCGGGCATTGCTTTCACCTCAGAATCGTTCTATCACTGAATGATTTCTTCGGAGAATGTAGCACGACGCCGCTATGATTCAACCCATGAATGATTCTGCTACTGAAATCGCCGTCACGGATCCGGCGGCCGAGGTCTGCGTCGAGGTCGCCGGGGAGCCGATTCCCCGCGGCGTGCAGGACCGCATGGGGCTGCTGCTCGTGCGGATCGGCGCGACGCTTTCCGAGGTCGCCGACGAGGCGCTCGCGGATGCCGGCCTTGGCGGGCGCGACTACGGGATCCTGGCGATCCTCGCCAGCGACGGTCCGGAGTCCCAGTACGAGCTGGCCAAGATGCTCGGCAAGGCGCCGGGGATGGTTGTGGGGGCGATCGACAAGCTCGAGGATGCTGGCCTGGTGGAGCGCACGCGCGATCCGGCCGACCGGCGCCGCTCACGCGTCACGGTGACCGAGGCCGGAACCGAGGCCTTGGCTCAGGCCGATGAGCTCGCGGAACGGACGCTCGGCGAGGTCTTTCCGAACCTGGACCCGCGCGAGCTCTCCCAGCTGGGCGAGCTGCTCGCCAAGGGGGTCGCGCCCCGCGCCTGAGCGCGGGCGCGACCGGCCTCGGCGACAACCGTCAGGACCGCTGCTCGAGCCACTGCTCGAACGTCGGGCCGGCCAGCTTGGCATCCGGCCCCGGCAGCAGCGCGCCCGACGCATACACCTGCAGGTCGGGATCGTCGGAGTCGGCCGGCATCTCCTCGACCGTGATCGCGCCCCCGTCACGGGCGGCGAGCAGCGCGGCCATCTCCGCCAGGCGCTCCTCTCGGGGCCCGGCGATCTCAGAGATCGTCGCGCCGTCGGACTCGATGGCGAGGTCCGCGAGCGCCTCGGCGACGGTCCGGGCGGCGACCAGCTGCGTGCGCATCGGCGGGACGTAGCTGACCTCGCCCTGGGTGCCCCACTGCATCAGCTGCTCGACGAACTCGTGGAACTGCGACGCGCGCAGCACCACCGCGGGGATCGGTCCTTGAAGCGCGGCGTGCTCGTGGGCGACCTTGGCCGCGCCGTAGCCGCCGGTGAAGCGGTCGGCTCCGATGATCGAGACGATCACGAGCCGCTTGGCGCCCGCGCGCTCCCCGGCCTGCTGGAGGTTGTGGGCGGCGGTGGTGAAGAACTCCGTCGCGGCCTGCTCCTCGGGAGACGGGCCGGTGGCGGCGTCGATCGATCCCGTCGACGCCCTCCAGGGCCCGGTCGAGGCCCTCGCCGGTGATCACGTCGACGCCGGCCGACCGAGAGATCGGGACAACATCGTGCCCGCGCTCGCCGAGCACATCGACGATGTGACGGCCGACTCGTCCGGTGGCTCCGGCGACGGCGATCTTGGTCTTCGCTTGCATGATTCGCTCCTCGGGTTGGGTGGTTCATCCCGATGACACAGCGCGCGGAGCAGATGTGACCGACCCGCTGGAAGACCGGTCCGTGGCCGCGTCGGCGGCGCCCCGCAGCACGTCGCCCGCCAGCAGCGCGCTGTCGACCATCCGGTCGGTCTCGGTCACCAACGGCGCCGTGGCGCCAGCGGCTCGCGACAGCCGCTGGTGGGCACGACGAAGCGCCGGTCCGAGCTCGGGGGCACGGCGCTGTCGGGCGGCCGTCGCGAGCTCGACCATCGCGCGATCGAGCTCCTGCGCGAGTGCCCGTGCCTCCGGCGCGGCCACCGGCGGCGTGTTCGGACGATCGGCTTCGAGCGCCACCGCGCCGTCGGCCAGCCTCCGCATGTTCGCGAGCACTCCGGCCGCCGCGCTGGTGCCAAACCCGCCTCCGTGACGCTCGGGCTCCGACAGCGCGCGCTGCACCGCGGCCTCGATGTTCGTGCGCGTGACGCGCGCGCCCGCGCGCGTGAGATCGGCGGTCCGGCGACGGGCCGGAGTCGGATCAAGCCACCAGGCGAGCACCGCATCGACATACCGGCGGTTGTCGTCGATCCCCTCGGCGATCGTCGACGCCAGCGTTGCCCGTTCCCACGTGGGCCACAGCGCGTAGAAGGCGAGCGCGAGCGACGCGCCCAGCGCGGTGTCGAGCAGACGGTCGGCGGCGGCACTGAGCGCGGGGATTCCGGCCAGCGCCGACACGAACACCACATAGCCGGTGACCGAGGCGCACGTCAGCGCGTAGTTCGCTTGTAAGAACGCGAAGATGCCGACGGCCAGCGCGGTGGCGAGCAACGCCAGCGCGTACGGCCCGGGCGCCACCGCGGCGGCGAACAGCGTGGCCAGCACCGCCCCGGCCGCGGTGCCCACATACCGTTGAACCCCACGCGTGAACGTCGAGCCGAAATCGGGACGCAGCATCCACAGGACGGTGAACGGCACCCAGTAGCCATGCGGAAGATCGAGCGCCCGCTGAACCGCGTCGGCCACCAGCACGGTGGCGGCGAGCCTGATCGCGTGCCGCATCGCGCTCGAGCGAAGCGTCAGGTTCGCTCGCAGGACCAGCAACGCGGCCCGAGCGCCGGGGCGACGTTGTCGCGCGACCGGCCCCGTCGGGCCTGCCGGGGTCGGTTCGCTCAACCACGACGCGGTCAGCGCGACCGCGCCGCGAACCACCGCCTCGAGCCCCTCCGCTCGACTCAGTGCGGCTCGCAGCTGTTTCGCGCCGGCCTCGTCGGAGCCTGGGAGCTCGGCGGCGATCGCGTCCGCCGGGCCCTGCAACCCACGCCCGTCCGCTGCCGGGTCCGCTCGCCAGCGCCGTGACTCGAGCGCCTCGGCGATCGCCGTGAACGCCGCCGCGGCCGTTCCGCGACCGGCCAGCATCGCGTTCACCGCCGCCGGGGCCAGCGACCTCGCGGCCAGCCACTGGCGCGCGTTTCGCAACGCCACCAATTCGGTCAGGGCGCGGTCGGCCTGGTCGATCAGGACCCGCAGGGCCTCGTCGGCCGAGTCGACCAGGCCGGCGCGACCGACGGCGCGGTCGAGGGTCTCGCGGGCGTGCTGCTGTGCTTGGTAGACCCGTCCGCGGTCGTCGGCGCCGGAAGTGTCGCTGACCCAGCGCGCGAGCTCGCGGTACAGGTGGGCGATCGCGATCCGCTGGGGACGCCGCGGCTCGATCCGCCACACCACCAGCACCAGCGCGATCTCGAGCAGCCCGCCGACGAGCGCCAGTCCAGCTCGCCCCAGCGCGGGTCCCGGGCCGGCCGGTAGCGCCTCGGCCGCGACGATCGTCAGCGGACACATCAGCGCCACGAGATAGGTCGAGGTCCCGAACGCGACGAACATTCCCGCCCCGAAGCTGCACGCGGTCAGCACCGCCGTCGCGGCGACGTCGTGCGCTCCGACGATCTGCCCGACGAACGTCGACACCGTCACCAGAACGCTCGCGATCAGCATCGCTCCGATTCGGCTCCGGTACGGGGCGCCGGAGTCGGTGACTCCGACCAGCAGTGCGCCCACCGACACCGCGACGCCCTCGATCAGGCGACCCGCCGCGATCCCGGCCACCATCGGGATGCCGACGCCGACCGCGTAGCGCAGGCCGCGGATCAGCTCCACTGCCGAGCGATCGAACGCCACCGCGCCGTGAAGGATGCGCCGAACCGACGCGCCCATCCCAGCCTCGCCGTTGGGGCCCCTGGCCGCCATCGACGGATATGTTCGCGGCTCGGCCGCTCAGAGGCTCAGTCGCGCAACGTCCGCGGCAGCCCGAACAGCGGCAGGATGCCGGTGTCACCGAAGCGAGTGAGCCCGGCGATCCGGTCACCTTCGAGCGTCAGCACGATCACGCCGAAGTAGCGGCCGATCGGCGCCTGGGGGTCGTCGATGTAGTGGCCGAACGCCGGCTGCGTGTTGGCTCTCGTCGGGATCAGGCGCACCCGCCGGCCGGTGTGGGTGCCGAACCTGTCGATCAAAAACGAAGCGATCGCCTCGTGCCCCTGGTACTCCATCGGCTGCGGCGGCATCGTCAGCAGCGCGTCGTCGGTCAGCAGCCCCACGAGCTGGTCGACGTCGCCGTCCTCGAACGCCTCGGCGAACAGCGACAGCAGCTCGCGTTCGCGCCGCGAGCGCGGCAGGGGCGCCCGCTCACGGGCGGCGGGCATGCGCGCGTCGTGGGTGGCGCGCGCCCGCTGCAGGGCGCTGTTGACCGACGCCTCGCTGATCTCGAGCATCCCGGCCACCTCGGCGGCGCGGAACCCGAGCACGTCGCGCAGCACCAGCACGGCGCGCTGGCGTGGCGGCAGATGCTGCAGGCCGGCGACGAACGCGAGCGCCACGGACTCCTTGGTCTCGTAGCGGGCCTCGGGGCCCGGCGCGACGTCGGGGATGCCCTCCAGCAGCGTGTCGGGATAGGGCTCGAGCCACAGGTATTCGCCCACGCGCGTGGGCGGCGGCAGGTCGTGGCGCGCGCCGGGTGCGTGGCGCTCGGTGTCGCGCAGCGCGTTCAGGCAGCGGTTCGTCGCGATCCGGTACAGCCAGGCGCGCAGCGAAGAGCGCCCCTCGAACTGGTCAAGCCCTCGCCATGCGGCCAACAGAGTCTCCTGGAGCAGGTCCTCGGCGTCCTGGAGCGAGCCGAGGATCCGGTAGCAGTGCACCTGCAGTTCGCGCCGATAGGGGTCGGTCAGCTCGCGGAAGGCGGTCTCGTCCCCGGCGCGGGCGCGGCTGATCGTCTCGGTGGGAGAGGCCCACATATCGGTCATCTCGCGTTGGGACACCGGGCCACGGCCAAATTCATCGGCCAATTGTCTCCGGCGCCGTTGTCTGAACACCCATCTGGTCTTTCACACGCACGGAGGAGCGATGACTCAAAAACAGAGATGGGTGATGATCCTGACGTCGATCGCGTCGTTGATGGTGGCGCTCGACGTGACCGTCGTGTCGACCGCGCTGAGCTCGATCCGTCAGCACCTGCACGCGAGCGCCGACGAGCTCGAGTGGACGGTCAACGCGTACGGGCTGAGCTTCGCGGTGCTGCTGATGACCGGCGCTGCGCTGGGCGACCGTTTCGGGCGGCGGCGTCTGTTCGCGGCCGGAATGGCACTGTTCGCCGCGGCCTCCGCGGGGTGTGCGCTGTCGACCAACATCGACGCGCTGATTGCGGCCCGCGCGATCCAGGGCGTGGGCGCGGCGGTGATCGCTCCGGTCTCGCTCGCGCTGCTCAGCGCCGCGTTCCCGCCCGAGCGCCGCGGCTGGGCGCTGGGCATCTTCGGCGGAATCACGGGACTCGCCGTGCTCGCGGGCCCGGTGGTCGGCGGCGGCATCACCGAGGGCCTGGACTGGCAGTGGATCTTCTGGCTCAACGTCCCGATCGGGCTGGCGGCGATCCCGCTCGTGCTCACCCGGATGCAGGAGAGCCGCGGCCCGAGGGCCGCGCTCGACGCGCCCGGCCTGGGGCTGATCACGATCGCCGCGCTGGGGATCGTGTGGGGGCTGGTGCGCGGCAACGACGCCGGCTGGGGCAGCCTCGAGGTGATCGGGGCACTGGCCGCAGGCGGAGTGTCGACGGTGCTGTTCGTGCTGTGGGAGCGGCGAGCGCGCCAGCCGATGCTGCCGATGCGGCTGTTCCGAACGCCGGCGTTCGCGGGTGGCAACGCAGCCTCGCTGCTGCTGTCTGGCGCGCTGTTCAGCGCCGTGTTCTTCATGGCGCAGTTCCTGCAGACCGCGCTCGGACAGTCACCGCTGCACGCCGGGTTGTCGCTGATCCCGTGGACCGGGACCGTGTTCATCGTGGCGCCGATCGCAGGGTCGATGGTGCAGCGCGTCGGCGAGCGCCCGCTGGTCGTGGGCGGACTGCTGATGCAGGCGATCGGACTGGGCTGGGTCGCGCTGGTGGCGCGTGCCGATCTGCCCTACACCGAGATGATCCCGCCGCTGATCCTCGCCGGGGTGGGGATCTCGACCGCGATCCCGGCCGCCCAGAACGCGGTGGTGAGCTCGGTCGCGCCCAGCGAGATCGGCAAGGCGTCGGGGTCGTTCGGCATGATGCGCCAGCTCGGCGGGGCGTTCGGGCTCGCGATCGGCGTCGCGGTGTTCACGGGTGCCGGCAGCTATGCGTCACCGGCGGCGTTCACCGACGGCTTCGGTCCGGCGCTGACGGTGTCGGCTCTGCTCTCGCTGGGGGGCGCCCTCGCCGGGCTGTCACTGCGCCGGGCGCCGCACGCCGACGCCGCCGCGGTCGCTGAGGTCGGTGAGGTCGCTGAGGTCGCTGAGGTCGGGTAGAGCCGGGCGGTCCGACACTCCGTGATGAGAAAGTGCTCATATGCAACGCTTTTCCATCACGGAGTCCGCCCGCGCGACGCCGGCCGGGGGATGCCGAGGTGTCCAACCTGCTACAGACCAATAGGAACACCCGAACGACGACCGGCCCCCGGAGGTGAACTCCTTGTCGTCCATCGAGCGGAGCGAGGCGTCGGCGCACATGACCCCTCGCGCAAAGAACATCGCCCTGCTGCTACTTGCGATGACGCAGTTCGTGATCGTGATCGACGCGTCGATCGTGAACGTCGCACTGCCGTCGATCGGGACCGCGCTTCACTTCTCGCGCGACAACCTCTCCTGGGTCGTCAACGCCTACACGCTGACGTTCGGTGGCTTCCTGCTGCTGGGCGGGCGCATGGCCGACCTGCTGGGGCGACGGAAGATGTTCATGCTCGGGCTGATCCTGTTCTCGCTGGCCTCGTTCGCCGGTGGCATCGCCCAGTCCGAGGGGTGGCTGATCGCCGCGCGAGCCGTTCAGGGACTGGGGGCAGCGGTCGTCTCCCCCGCAGCTCTGTCGATCATCACCACGACGTTCGCCGACGGCCCCGAACGTAACCGCGCGCTGGGGATCTGGGGCGCTGTGGCAGGCGCGGGCGGCGCCGCCGGAGTGCTGCTCGGCGGGATTCTCACCAGCGGCTTGAGCTGGCGCTGGGTGCTGTTCGTGAACGTCCCGATCGGCCTCGCTGCGGCCGCTGCTGCTCCTCGGGTGCTGATCGAGAGTCGCTCCGACGACGCCGGCAAGTCGTTCGACATCCCGGGCGCGGTGACCGTAACCGCCGGCCTGGCACTGCTCGTCTACGCGGTCGTCGACGCGGTCAACGTCGGGTGGGGGTCGACCACGACGATCCTCCGGCTGGCCGCCGCGGTCGTGTTGCTGATTGCGTTCGTGCTGATTGAGATGCGGGCGCGCGATCCACTGATGCCGTTCACGATCTTCCGCCTGCGGACGCTGCGTGGGGCGAACATCGTCGGGCTGCTGATCGGAATGTCGCTGTTCTCCATGTTCTTCTTCATCTCGCTGTACGTCCAGCAGGTGCTCGGGTTCTCGCCGATCAAGACCGGAATCTCCTACCTGCCACTCGCCGTCGGGATCATCATCTCCGCGGGGCTGGTGTCGCAGATCGTCAACCGCGTGGGCTTCAAGACGCCGCTGATCGCGGGCATGATCCTGATCGCCGTCGCGCTGTACTGGTTCTCGAAGGTCCGGGCGCCGGGCGGCTCGTACGTGGCCGATGTACTCGGCCCGTCGATCCTGGCGGCGGTCGGGCTCGGGTTCGCGTTCGTGCCGGTGACGATCGCGGCCGTGAGCGGAACCGAGCCGCGAGAGGCGGGGCTCGCTTCCGGACTGATCAACACCTCCCAGCAGGTCGGCGGCGCGCTCGGGCTCGCGATCCTGGCTACGGTCGCCAACAGCCGCACCCAGGACGTGATCCAGTCCGGCGTCCACAGCACGACGATCGCGCTGACCAAGGGCTTTGAGCGGGCGTTCCTGGTCGGCTCGGGGTTCGCGGTGCTCGGCGCGATCCTGGCGGCGGTTCTGATCTCCTCGAGGGACAGCCGCGCGCACGTGCTGATGGTGTCCGACGACGCCGCGGCCGAGGAACCGGCCCCGGCGAGCTAACGGTCCAGCGCGTCGAGCACGGCCCGCAGCAGCCGGTCGCGCTCGGCGGCGACCGCCGCCGGATCCGGGTACTCGTAGAAGCCCCGTCCCGCGGCGGCACCGAGCCGCCCCTCGCGCTCGAGCTCTGACAGCACCTCCTGGGGCGCCCCGGCAGCGGACAGCTGCGGGTATAGCTGACCGGCGACCGCGAGCGCGGTCGGGACGCCGGCGAGATCGGTGCTGCGCATCGGACCGATCACCGCCCACCGCAGCCCCAGGCAGTCGGTCACCGCGGCATCCACCTGCTCGGGCGTGGCCAGCCCGGCGTCGACCAGCGCCAGCGCCTCGCGGATCAGCGCGTACTGCAGCCGGTTGGCCAAGAAGCCGTCGATCGCCGGGGCCAGCGCCGGCCGCTTGCCCGCGGACGTCAGCAGCGAGAGCGACCACTCGACCACCCCAGGGGCGGTCGCCCGCACCGGGATCACCTCGACCAGCGGGATCAGGTGCGCGGGGTTGAACCAGTGCCACCCCAGGAATCGTTCGGGCCGCTGCACCGCCTCGGCGATCTCAGCGAGCGGCAGCGAGGAGGTGTTGCTGGTGATCACGGCGTCGTCGGCCACCAACCCGGACACCAGCCCGAGCACGTCGTGCTTCACCGGCAGCGACTCCGGAACCGACTCGAGCACCAAACCGGCCCCAGCCACCGCCCGCTCGACCGACGTCTCGAACGCCACATCGCGCACGCCCGCGTCCAGCAGCGTCGCGCGCGCGAACGCAAGCGTGCGCTCCGACCGCGAGTACAGGGTCACCTCATGTCCCGCCCCGGCCAGGACCCGCGCGATGTTGCGCCCCATCACGCCGGCGCCGAGCATCGCCGCTCTCATCGCCGGGCGCTCCCGGTCGCGTGTAGTTGCTCGGCACTCCAGCGCCCGGAGACGTCGCCGGGGGTGGTGACCACGCCGGGTCCGACGGGCCACTCGCCCTCGAGCGACACGACCCGTAGCGCGTCGCCACCGTCGATCCAACCCTGCTCGCCGCATACGCCCAGCACCGGGCGGCCGAACAGCTCGCCGGCGCGGGCGGCGCGGACGACACCCGCGTCAACCTCCGCCCGATCCGCACCGATCACCGCGATCGCGTCGGCGCCGGCCTCCAACGAGGCCACCGCGAGGTCCGAGAACTCGTCTTCGGCGTCCTCGATCTCCTCGAGCCCCAATGACCGCATCAGCTCCGCCGGGGCCGGCACCGCCGCGATCACCGCGAACGGGTCCGCCTCGCGGACAGCCGCCACCAGCGCCGCCCCGGAGTCGGCCGCCTCGTCCGCGCCGACGCACACGAACATCGCGTCGGCCGCCGCCAGCGCCGCGGCATCGGCGAGCAGCCGGCGCCCGACGGTCGGATCGCGCCACCACCCGGCCTGCGGTTGACGGACCAGCTCCGGCAGCCGCTCCCACAGGATCGGCGCGAACGCGACGGCCCGACCCGCGATCGCCTCCCTGAAGCGCTCGCGGCCGGTCAAATGCGGACGACCTGCCGGTTGGGCTTGCCCGACGGCCATTCGCCGAAGTACTTGAGCACGGCCTCCGGTGGGCGGCGCTGCTCCCAGTCGGCCGCGAACTCGGCGTACAGCCGGCCCTCGGCCAGTCTCCGCGCGCGGTGCTCGCCGCGCAGCTGCTCGGTCGCGGGGGCGTCGACCAGCAGCGTCTCGGGGTCGTACGCGACCGCGAACACCTCGCGGGCGGTCCAGTCGCTGATCAGGTCCGCTCGCAGGTCGGCGATCACCGCCTCGGGGTCGCGCTCGAGCACGTCGCCGTACCCGCCGCTGCCCTGGGTGCTGGCCGCGAGCACGTCGCCTTCCTGGAGGATCCGGATCCCGCGAGTCTGGTGCTCGACGATCACCTCGCCGCCGAGCGCGGTGTCGCCGCCGGCCAGCGAGTAGTCGTCGGTCGGCAAGTCCGGCTCGCCGGCCGCCATCAGCTCGAGCAGGTCGGCCCCGACCACCCGGATCCCCGGGATCACCGTCATCGAGTATGCGCCGAACAACCCGTTGTGGGCCGGGAACCGCGACTCCTTCTGGCTCGAGGTGAACGCGAGATGCGGAGTCCGGTAGACGACGTACCCGACCGCCGCCCCGACCCCGCCGCGGTAGCGGCCGAAGCCGCAGGTGTCGCGCTGCTGCTTCTGGTACAGGTGCAGCAGCGGGAACTCCGACTCGATGTCCTCGACGTCGGGCGCCTTGCCCCAGGGCCCGTGCGGGAACCCCCACACGTCGATCCCGTCGCGGTCCGAGCGCGCGGCCAGACCGTATGCGTTGAGCGGATAGCCCATGAAGTCCGTGACCCGGACGCCGTGCTGGTTGGTCCCGGCGACCATCACCGCCGACGCGCTCGACGACGTGAAGCCGCACACCAGGTCGCGCTGCTCGGTGGGATACATCGCCTTCGACAGCGCCACCCCCAGGAGCGGGAACACCATCGCCCCGACCAGCGGCGAGCAGCTGATCGCCGCCTCGGGGTCCGCGTCGAAGAACGAGCCGTGGGGGACGTGGATGTCCATCTGGTCGAACATCCCCGAGGAGATCGGGAAGTCGTGGAATGGGAACTGGTAGAGCCCGACCGCGCAGTGGCCGCGGATCACGTTCGTGAACGCGTTGTAGGAGCCCTCGTGCTCGGGCGACGTGCCCGAGAAGTCCAGGGTCAGGCGGTCACCGCGCACGTGCACCGCGACCGAGGCGCGTAGCAGCCCGTCCTCGTGCCCGGTCGTGTCCATGAACACGTTGTGGCGGTAGATCCCATCGGGCCACCCCTCGATCCGGCGGCGAACGCCGGCCGCGGTCTGCTGGATCATCCGCCGGAACAGCCCGCGGACGAGCGCGTTGCCTCGGCGCTGAGCGAGCCCCTGGAGGCGCACGCGAACCCGGTCGCACGCCGCCACCCGCGCCTTGACGTCGGTGACCTGCATCCGCGGGGCGCGCGAGATGAAGTTCTCCATCATCAGCAGCAGGTCGTTCTTGAGCTGGTAACGCTCACCGATCTTGATCGGAGTGAGCTTCATCCCCTCGTCGTGGCGAGTGTGAGCCTGGGTCACCTCGCCGCCGGGCTCGCTGCCGCCGGTCTCTGACTGGTGCGCGCCCGACACCACCCAGGCCAGCAGCTCGCCCTCGCTGAACACCGGCATGATCGAGAACTGGTCGGGGTTGTGGATCCCGCCGTACAGCGCCTCGTTGCAGTAGTAGATGTCACCCTCGGCGACGCCCACCGACGGGTCGTCGCGGAAGCGGTCGAGGATGAACTTGATCGGGACCTGTCCGGTGACCGAGTGCAGGTAGGTGCCGAGCACCGCCGACACAAGGTCGCCCCGGGCGGTGTAGATCGCCACCAGCGTGTCGCCAGAGTGAAGCATCGAGGAGATCCCCATCTTGGTCATGACCTCCTTGCCCTCCTGGAGCATCAGCGTCAGACCCTCGGAGTAGATCTCGTAGTCGCCGGGGTGCAGCGAGCCGGCATCGGCGAGCTCCTCGTCGGTCGGCTCCTCGAGCGTCATCGCCCGCGTGACCATGTCGGCGTCAAACACCGGCGGCCTCCTGATCGTTTGACAGGACGATTCCCGAACGCTCGTCGACGCGACAGCTCCAGCCCGGGGACACCACCACCGTGGTGTCGTCGGAGTCGATCAGCGCTGGGCCGGCGAATCCGTGTCCGGGCGCCAGCAGCGACAGCTCGTACACCGGAACATCCACCGGACCGTCCTCGGCGGAGAACAGCGCCCGCCGCTGGCCCGACCGGGCCGCGGTCGGGTCCGCCTCCCCCGCGGCCCCGAGCGGGCGCTCCACCGCGGGTTGCGGGAGCGTAGCCCGGAGGATGAACGCTTCGATCTCGACGCCGGCCTCCGGGTGCAGGCCGAGCGGACTGTAGGCCTCGCTGAATTCGCGCTCGAACGCCGCGTAGAGCTGCTCCATGTCGGATTGGGATCCGACCCGCAACAGCGGCGAGGCGACGCGCTTGACGTTCAGCTGGCCGCCGAACTTCATGTCGAGCTCGAGCGCGTAGCTGACCTCGGCGGGATCGAAGCCCTCGCCGGCGAAGTCGCGGCGGGCCAGCGCCTCGAGCGACTCGACGACCTCGTTGAACGCGCCGTAGTCGTCAAACCAGCTGCGCCGCCCCGGCGTCAGCAGCGTCAGCCGTCGCGACCGCTCGTACACGTGCAGGACATCCATCGTCGACGACCCGTAGGCGCAGAACGCCGACGAGAACTGGAAGATCACGACCGTGCCCATCGCCGCCGCCTCGGCGTAACCGCAGCAGTGCACCGGCCCGGCGCCGCCGGCGGCGAAGATCACGAAGTCGCGCGGGTCATAGCCCTTGAGCACGGTCTGCTTGTAGATCTCGGCGCCCATCTTGGCGTCGATGATCCGCTTGATCAGCAGTGCCGCCTCGGGGACCTCGATCCCCAGCGGGCGCGCCACGCCGTCGCGGATCGCCCGCTCGGCGCGGCGGGCGTTGAGCACCAGCTGCCCGCCGTGGAATCGCTCCGGACTGAGGTAGCCGAGCACCAGGTCGGCGTCGGTGACGGTCGGCGCTCGGCCACCCTGGTCATACGCCGCTGGACCGGGGATCGAGCCCGCGCTCTCTGGCCCCACGTCGAGGCGGTTGCCGAGCAGCGGGTCGACGCTCGCGATCGAGCCGCCCCCCGAGCCGATCGAGCGGGTGTCGAGGATCGTCGCGTCGACGGTCCAGCGGTCGATCGTGGGCGCGAACTGATAGAAGCGGGTGCTGCCCTCGACGACCATCGCGATGTCGAAGCTGGTGCCGCCCATGTCGGTGACGACCACGTTGCTGTAGCCGTAGGAGCGGCCCAGCGCCGCGCTGCCCATCAGCCCCGCCACGGGTCCGCCGTTATACGTGTGCACGGCCGCCGAGCGGAACACGCTGGCCATCCCGCCGGTGTTGTGGACCATCATCAGTGGCTTGCGGTAACCGCCGGCGCGCAACCCCTGCCCGATCCCGATCAGCTCCTCGTACATCGACTGGTGCAGGTAGGCGTTCAGGATCGTCATCGTCGTGCGCGTGTATTCGAACTTGCGGGGCGACACCTCGCTGGACAGGAACACCGGCATGCTGCCGAGGTAGGTCTCGTTGTACTCGTGCTCGATCAGCTCGCGGATCCGTTGCTCATGCCCGGGGTTCATGAACGACCACAGCAGCGACACCACGAACCCGCGCACGCCCGAGTCGACCAGCCGGTCGAGCTGTGACAGCAGATGCGCCTCGTCCAGCGGACGCAGCACCTGGCCGCGGTAGTCGACGCGCTCCTTGACGCCCACGGTGAGGTCGCGCGGGATCAGCGGCTCTGGCTTGTCGGCGCCCGCGATGTTGCGCTGCTCCTTGAACGGGATCCCGTCGGACCACTGGCTCGCCCGGCCGACCAGCACGGTGTCCTCGAACCCCTCGGTGATGATCAGCCCGAGCCGCGGCCCCTTGCGCTCGATCAGCTTGTTCATCGCCAGCGTGGTCGAGTACCGGATGATCTCCGCGTCAGCCAGCAGGCCATCGGTGCTGAGGCCGAGCCGCCCGGCGGCGTCGTCGATCGCCCGCGACATTCCCTGGGACAGATCAAACGGCGTCGTGCGTGCCTTGCACCACACCTCGCGCTCGTCACTGCGCACGTAGCAGTCGGTGAACGTGCCGCCGATGTCGATCTCGATCGAGGCGCTCACGGGTGCTCCCCGGCGCGCGGTGGCGCCGCCTTCAGCGCGTCGATGTCGAGTTCGATGTCGTGGGTCACGGGATGGCCCGGAGGCAGGTACTCGACCTCGATCAGCGCCGCGCAACCGGGACAGATGAACTCGAGGATCCGGCACCAGCTGGGGTCCGGAGCGAACGTGTAGTCGCCGTCGACGACCGGCCTATGGACCTCTCGCGGATCGCGCTCCCAGACCAGGCAACCGTGCTTGTAGTTGGACCGCGCGTCTCCGAGGTCGCGGTCGCAGCGGACGCAATGCCAGCGCTCGGCATCGGTGTCGATCTCGAGGTACTCGGTGATCCGACGTCTCATGTCGCGCTCTCCCTGGAGAGGATCCCGTAGCCCTGCGGGCTGAAGCTGGCCGACCAGCCCTCGGGGACGAAGATCGTGGTGTCCGGCGCCCGGACGAATGCGGGACCGGCGGCGGGCTCGGCTCCCGGCGCGCCCAGTCCTGTGACCGTGGGCACGGCGATCGCGCCGCCGTCAAGGATCACCGAGCGCGGTTCGCCGGTCCCCACCTCGCCGGCGTCGCCGGTGATCATCGCGACCGACGGCTCGCTCTCCACCGACACCCGCAGCCGGCACACCCGGGGAGCGTCCGGCGCGTCGGCCTCGCAGGCCGCGGCCGGGTCGGCGAGCAGCCGCTCGAGCGTCGAGCGTACCGGCGGGCCGTCGCCCCAGCTCAGCTCGGTCTCGACGCCGGCCAGCTCGGTCACGCCCTCGGCGCGAAGGTCGCGCCGGGCGTTGTCGGCGAGCCGCGCGACCGCGTCCGCTCGGCCGCCCGCGGAAGACGCCGGAGCAACGACCGTCTGGTAGCCGTGGGCGATCGGCAGCAAGCCGGCCCCGAACGCCGAGAACACCGAGCTGTGGGGGAACACGACCACGCGCCGCAGGTCCAGAACCTCCGCGGCGGCCACGCATAGGAGTCCGCCGCCGCCACCGTAGGAGAACAGCCACCGGTCCTCCGCGGGCGTCTCGGCCAGCTCCGGGTGGCGCGCTGCCCACTCGCTCAGCCGTTCGGCCAGCTCGGCGTGGATCGCGGCCCGGGCCCGCAGCAGCGCAGCGGCGACGTCGACGCCCAATGCGCCGGCGAGCGCGCCCGCCGCCGAGCTCGCCGCGTCCGGATCGAGCCGCCGACGGCCGCCCAGGAACTCGCCCGGTTCCAGATACCCCAGCAGCAACCAGACGTCGGTCGGGGTCAGCGAGCGCCCGCCCAGCCCATAGCAGGCCGGGCCGGGCGAGGCGCCGGCGCTCTCGGGGCCGACGCGCAGCTCGCCGCCGGCGCCGGCCGAGATGATCGATCCGCCACCGAGGCCGAACGAGCTCAGCGATACCGACGGGTGCGGGATCTCCAGTGGCCCCAGGTCGGTCACGTCGCGCACCGGCACCTGCGCGTCGGTCAGCAGCGCCACGTCGGTCGTGGTCCCGCCGACATCGAACGTGCACACGCACCGCGCGCCGAGCTCGGCCGCCACGTAACCGGCCCCGAGGACGCCGGCGCCCGGACCCGAGTCGTAGGTGTCGATCGCGCGGGTCTTGGCCACGCGACTGGTCGAGCCGTCGGTGTTGACGATCTGCAGCGGGCGGGTCAGCCCGCTCTCTCGCACGCCGTCCTCGGCCGTGTAGAGCGTCCGCGCCAGCCGGGGATGCAGATACGCGTTGATCACCGCGGTCGCAGTGCGTCCGAAGTCATCTGGCGCCAGCGACACGCGGGAGGCGACCAGCAGCGGCACCGCTCCGAGGTAGTGGCGCGGGTAGGAGGCGTCGATCGCGGCGCGGGCGCGATGCTCGTTGGCCGGGTTCAGGTGCGCGCTGGCGAAGCTGAGGACGAGCAGCCGGACGCCGCGCTCGAGCAGCTCGCGGACGGCGACTTCGATCTCGGGCTCGGAAGGCGCCGTGACCACCGAGCCCCGGTCGTCGACCCGCTCTGAGATCCCGCGCACGAGCTCCGGATCGACGAACTCTCCCAACGCGCGAGCCTGCTCGACTGATCCGTACAGCGACTCCTCGCCGCCGGCGGTCACGATCAGGCCCACCTTCGCCCCGCGCCGTTCGACGATCGTGTTGGTGGCCACGGTCGAGCTGAAGTGCAGGCTGACCAGGGCTCCGAGGAACGACCCGAGTTCCTCGCCCACCGCGGCGGCCGCCGCCTGGACGCACGCGGCGAATCCGATCGTCAGGTCCTGTGGGGTCGTGTCGACCTTCACCTGGGCGGTGTGGGCGCCGTCGGAGACGAACCCGTCGGTGAACGTGCCGCCGGTGTCGATGCTGAGCGCGAACGACCGGCGCGAGCCTCCGGCGCCCTGGGCCGGCTCGGTCGCGACCGCGGTGGTCGCGGTCGCGGTGGTCGCGGTCGCGCTCACGACGCGACCGCTCCAGCGCAGGCAGCTTCAGCCGGCTGTCGCGCGCCTGGTCGATCGCGCTGTCGTAGCCCGCGTCGGCGTAACGGGCCACCCCGAGCGCAGGGTCACTCCAGAACGCACGCGCCAGCTTGCGCTCGGCCACTTCGGTGCCGTCGGCAACTACCACCATTCCGCTGTGAATGCTATGTCCGATGCCCACCCCGCCGCCATTGCCGACCGCAACCCAGCTCGCCCCCTGAGCGGCGTTGAGCAGGGCGCACAGGATCGGCCAGTCGGCGATCGCATCGCTGCCATCGAGCAGCCCCTCGGTCTCGCGCGACGGCGACGCCACCGACGCGGGATCCATGTGGTCGCGACCGAGCGCGACGGGGCCGATCTCGCCCGAGCGCACGAGCTCGTTGATCGCCAGCGCAACCGCGTCGCGCTGCCCGAGTCCCAGCCAGCAGATGCGCGCCGGCAGTCCCTGCGTCCGCACTCGCCGGCGGGCCAGCGAGATCCACCGCGCCAGCGTCGGCGTGCCAACGACGTCGATCACCGCGTCCTCGGTCCGCCGCAGGTCCTCGGGGTCGCCGGTGAGGTTGATCCAGCGAAACGGGCCGACGCCCCGCGCCAGGATCGGGCGCACGTACGCGGACACGAACCCCGGTACCTGCATCGCCTCGGGCACGCCCGCGTCCCGGGCCTGGGCGCGGAGGTTGTTGCCGTACTCGAACACGATCGCCCCACGCTCGCGCAGCGTCAGCATCGCGGACACGTGCGCGGCGATCGAGGCCCGGACCTCGCCGAGGTAGGCCTCATCGCCGGCGACGGCCGACCGCGCCCGCTCGACGGTGTAGCCCGCCGGGACGTAACCCCGGAGCAGGTCGTGGGCAGCGGTCTGATCGGTGACCACGTCGAAGTGCACGCCGTCTGCGACCAACCTGGGGATCACCTCGGCGGCGTTGCCGATCAGCCCGATCGAGGCGGGACCATCCGGGTCGTCGAGCGCGGCCACGGCGTGGCGGTAGTCGTCGGTGACCAACTCGATCCAGTCGCCCTCGACGCGGCGCTGGGCGCGAGCCGGATCGACCTCGACGATCAGCGCCCGCCCGCCGTTGAGCTCGATCGCCAGCCCCTGGGCACCCCCCATCCCGCCGAGTCCGGCGGTGAGCACGCGTCGGCCCTCCAGGGTCCCGTCGAAGTGCGCGCGAGCGACGGCGGCAAACGTCTCGTAGGTGAACCCGAGTACGCCCTGGGTGCCGATGTAGAACCACCCGCCGGCAGTCATCTGGCCGTACATCGTCAGCCCGGCGGCCTCCAGCGCCCAGAAGTCCTCCGGAGTCGACCAGTGGGGCACGAGCATCGCGCTCGAGATCAGGACCCGCGGCGCATCGGGGTGCGTCGGCAGCACCGCCACCGGCTTGCCCGACTGCACGATCAGCGTCTCGGAGCCGCTCAGGTCCCGCAGGGCGGCGACGATCGCGTCCAGCGAGCGCCAGTCGCGCGCCGCCTTTCCCTGGCCGCCGTAGACGACGAGCTCCTGGGGCCGCTCGGCCACCTCGGGATCGAGGTTGTTAAGCAGGCAGCGCAGCGCGCCCTCCTGCTCCCAACCCCGGCAGCTGATCGCGCGGCCGCGGGGCCGCGCGATCTCACCCGCTGTCGGTGGACCGGTCACGCACTGGGGTTACGCTCGACCGGGCTGCTGTCGCCGTCGGTGAGCGGCTCGACGGGCTCGAACTCGCTGACCCGCGCGCCGACGTCGTCAAGCAGATCCTCGGTATCGCCGCTCCCCACCGCCACCTGGGCCCGGGCCTCGGCCTCGAGCAGCGCCCGCTGATCGGCGGCGACCTTGTGCTCGTGGGCGACGTCGATGTTGCGGCTGACCAGGTAGTAGGCGATCGCAGCCACCGGGAAGCCGATGAACGGGGAGATGTCGCCGCCGTCGAGTGAGTGCGCTACCGGGCCCTCGTAGATCGTCGTGCTGAAGAACGGGATCATCACCGCGAACCCGAGCAGGTACGCGAACAGGCCACGCCACGACCAGGCGCCGTACATGCCGTTGGGCTTGAACAGCTCGCGGATCGCGTAGTTCTCGTTGCGGACGAAGAAGAAGTCGACCAGGTTCACGGCCGTCCACGGGATCATGAAGTACAGGACGATCAGCAGGAAGTTGTTGAAGTTCGTCAGGAAGTGCGAGGGCAGCAGCAGCGCCAGCCCGGTGCCGACGATCGTGATGAACAGCACGCTGAGCCAGCGGGCCGAGAACGTGGGGCGGACCCGCTTGATCGTGTCGACGGTGGTCAGCGACGACAGCGCGCCGCTGTACATGTTCATCGCGGTGACCGCGATCAGGCCGGGGATCGAGCACACCAGCAGGATCGGGCCGAACCCGTGAAACAGCTTCTGGGCGGTGTCGTGGACCGCCGCGACCGGTTCCAACGTGGGGTTGGGCGCCAGGATGAACGCGCCCAGCAGCATCATCAGCGCGCCGAGGGCCGAACCGCCGTACGTCCACCAGAACACGGTGCTGGTCGGGGTGTCCTCCGGCAGGTAGCGGGAGTACTCAGACACATACGGCGCCCAGGTCAGCTGGTAGCTGACGACCGCGCCGAACTGGATCAAAAACGCGCCGAGGTGGAACGCGCCGAAGTCCCAGGATCCGTGCGGCAGCGTCGTGTTGAACAGCGCGACGATCGTGAAGATCGCGTACATCAGGATGAACAGCCACGTCGCGTAGCGCAGCCCCACGTGGATGAAGTGATAGCCGATCACGGTCAGCGCCAGCGACAGGATCACCACCGGCATGAACGCCCAGAACGTCGGCAGGCCGGGGAACAGCGACTGCATCACGTCGCCGCCGAGGATCGTGTTGAACACGTTGAAGCCGATGAACAGCATCACGGCCACAACCACCGGGAGCAGCGCCCCGTAGTAGCCGAACTGGGCCCGCGACTGGATCATCTGCGGGAGGCCCAGCTTCGGCCCCTGGGCCGAGTGGAACGCCATGAACAACGTGCCGATCAGGACCCCGCCGATGATCGCGATCGCCGCCCACAGGAAGTTCAGTCCGAGCGAGACGCCGATCAGGCCGACCGCCAGCGTCGACAGCTGCGCGTTGCCCTGAAACCACACCGGGCCGAGATGCCAGGCCTTTCCGTGGCGCTCGGTGACGGGCACGTAGTCGATCGAGCGGATCTCGACTCTGCCCTCGGTTGCGTCTTTGGGCACCTGCGTCGTCGTGGTCATTCCCTCTCCCGTGCGTTGCTCCGACCAGATTGCCGAGTATGCGGTGTATACAAGACGGTCAATGCGTTTGCAACCGTCCGCGCAGGACGCTCAGCGGGATCGTGAAGCCGACGTTCCAGATGCCACCGTCGACGACCTCGAGCAGCTTCAGGTCGCCGGCCAGGCTGCACGTGACGTAGGCGTCCTCGCGCGTCAACCCGTGCTCTGAGACCAGCCAGGCGATCGTCTCCCTAACGGCGTTGCGGGCGCCTTCCATCAGATCCGGACCGATTCCCATCGTGCCGTGGTGCCCGCCGCCGTCGACCCGTGGCGTGAGCGCGCCGGGCGTGCGGAATCGCGGCGCACCGATCGTCCGCTGCTCGACGGTGAACCGCATCCGGGCGTGCATGTCGCACTCCAGCGCGGCGAGGCAGACCTCGCCGTCGCCCTGGCAGCCATGCGGGTCGCCGCAGGAGAACAGCGCGCCCTCGCACCAGACCGGCAGCCATACCGTCGACCCCGCCACCAGGTGGCGCGTGTCGATGTTGCCGCCGCCCTCGTGGGGCGGAAACGACGGCAGCGGCCCCGGCCGGTCGGGATGGTTGCCCATCGTCCCCAGGAATGGCGACAGCGGGATCGTGACCTGGGGGCAGACGCTGACGCTCGACCCGTTGCGTAGGTCGAACGTGCGCACGAACGGATCGGGGAAGTCGTCGGGCAGCAGCCCGAGCCCGGGCTCGATCCCACACCACCCCCACTCCCCCGGGCTCAGCGACAGGATGTCGACCCGGAGCGTGTCGCCGGCTGACGCGCCCTGGACGAAGATCGGCCCCTGCAGCCGGTAGATCGTGTCGAAGTCAAACGTCGTGGCGTCGTAGCTGTCGCCCTCCTGGATCTGCTCCGCGCCGGCCATCTGCAGCTCGAACTCGACGACGTCACCGGAGGCGATCGACAGCGCCGGCGCGCGCGACCGATCCCAGTTGTGGTGAAAGCGCGTCGGGTCTATGCCGTGCTCCATCCGGCACTCCTCTCGGTGTCGGCGATCCAGCTGCGGTCCAGGTCCGAAAGCGAGCGCGCTCCGGCGAGCACCATCGCGAGCCTCAGTTCCTCGACGAGGATGTCGATCGCCTTGCGGGCGCCCGCCGGCCCGCCGGCGGCCAGACCGTAGACCAGCGCGCGTGCACTCAGACAGGCTCGGGCACCGAGCGCCACCGCCTTGATGACGTCCACGCCTCGGCGGATGCCGCCGTCCATGTAGACCTCCAGCTCGGAACCGGCCGCGTCCGCGATCGCCGGCAGCGCACTGATCGCCGACGGCGCCCCGTCGAGCTGGCGGCCGCCGTGATTGGAGACGATCACGCCGGCGAGCCCGAGCCGTGCGGCCTGAGCCGCGTCGTCGGAATGCAGGACGCCCTTGAGCACGATCGGCCCGTCCCACTGCTCCTGAACCCAGGAGATGTCAGTCCAGCTCAGCGACGGGTCGAACTGGCTGTTGATCATCGCGGCGAGGCTGGTGGGTGAGTCGGCGTCCATCCCGGCGTTGAGCGCGGTCTGCGACAGCACCCGCGGATGGCGGAGGAAGTCCACGCTCCAACGCGGGCGGCGTAGTCCCTCGACGATCGACCGGGCGGTTACCCGCGGCGGCACCGAGAAGCCGCTGCGACGGTCGCGCTCGCGCTGGCCGGCCCGCGGCACATCGACGGTCACGGTGAGCGCCGTGTAGCCGTTGACGCGCGCGCGCTCGATCAGGGACCTCGAGACTCCCCGGTCGGCGCTCACATAGATCTGAAACCAGCGCGGCCCGGGGCATAGCCGCGCGAGCTCGTCGATCGCGCGAGACCCGGCCGACGACAGGACGTAGAGTCCGCCGGCGGCTTGGACCGCGCGCGCCAGAGCAACCTCGCCCTCGTGGTGAACGATCCCGGTCAGTCCCGTGGGAGCTCCCAGCAGCGGGATCGCGAGGCGCTCGCCGAGCACCGTGGTCGACAGGTCGACCTCGGCACCGCCCACGAGCACCCGTGGGGTCACGGTCAGGGCCCGCAGATCCGACTGGTTGCGGGCGAGCGTGAGCTCGTCGCCGGCGGCGCCGTCCATGTAGTCGAACACCGCCCGTGGCACCCGTCGGGCGGCTAGCCGACGCAGGTCCTCGATGTTGATCGCCCGCTCGACCGCGGCCTGGGCCGCGATCCGTCGCCGGAGGCTCTGCGGCAGCGCCGCGAGGTCGTCGCGGAGCTGGCGAGCCAGCATCCCGCCGAAGCCGCCGCGACTCATGTCGCGCTCGCAGTGCCGACGCGGACGTCGGCGCCATGGGCCAGCCGGGAGATCAGGGTCGCCGACACGCTCGCCGTTTCTGCCACGGCGTCTGCGTCGACCAGCTCGCGGACATCTCGGCGGGAGTGGTAGTACGGATAGTCGGGTCTCCAGATCAGGCACGACGGCACGCCGGCGTCGCCGAACGGCGCGTGATCTGAGAATGTGCTGCGGACGTTCATCACCCGGTCGGGGATCCAACCCCGCTCGCGCGCGGTCTCCTCGGCCATCCGGGCCATCGCCGCGTCGGCCGACCAGATCTCGCGCTCGGCCGGATATGCGCTGGCCAGTCCGTCGAGGTTGATCATCGCCGCGGCGTCGCCGAGCTCGTCGGCGTGCGCGTGGGTGTACGCGGTCGCGCCCCACACGCCGATCTCCTCGCAAGCCGAGGCGATCAGCACGATCCGGCGGCGCGCTCCCGAGCCGGCGAGCGCGCGGGCGCACTCGAGCAGGCCGGCCAGGCCCGTCCCGTTGTCGTACACGCACGGCCCCTCTGCCTGGCTGTCGTAGTGGGCGGACACGATCACGTGCTCGGGGCCGTCGCCGGCACCCGGGACCTCGGCTACGACGTTCTGGGCCACGGCCTCGGCGTATGCCCCCTGGTGCGAGAGGCTGATCCGAACGGGCTCGCCACACGTCATCGCCGACAGCAGTGCCCGGCCGCCGGCGTCACCGATCGTGACCCCGGTGTAGGGCTGCGGACGACCGGTCCATGGTGGCTGCAGCGGCGGCGGGTACAGGGCGCCGGTGAAGTTGCCGACGACGGGCGGGGGCGTCTCGCAGATGTGGACGAACCCGGCGATCTTTCGTCGCGCCAGCTCATCGCCCAAGTCGAACGGGAAGATCGCGTGGGCGAGCACGACCCGGCCCGCGAGCTCGACGCCCGCGCGGTCGATGCGGGCGAAGTCCTCCTCCCCAGCCGCTCCCAGGTACACGCCCTCGCCGGACACCGGCGTCCTCGACGTGTACTGCAGCGGGTGTGACTCGAGCTCGAGCCCCGGGTGGCCCTCGACCGAGCAGCTGGAGCCGGCACGCTCGAACGCCAGGTACGAGAACGGCTCGAGCCTCAGCTCGGCGACGTCGAGCTCGCGCAAGCGCCCCAACAGGTACTCGCAGCAGGCGGCCTCTCCGGGCGTCCCCGCGAAGCGGTTGCCGATCTCGGCGATGTCGTCGAGCGTCCGGCCGATCCGCTGCGGGTCGAGCCGGACCGGTTCGTGGTTCATCGGGCCTCCTTACCGGGTGTCAGAGCGGGTTCGTCCAGCAGCGGCGGCGTGGTTGGGTCGATCGCGACGTCGAGCAAGAACGGGGCCTCTGACCCGAGCGCCCGCGCCAGCGCGTCGCGCAGCCGCTCGGGCTCCTGGACGCGAGCGGCCGGGCAGCCGAGTGAAGCCGCCAGCGACACGAAGTCGATCCCGGGAAGTTCGAAGCTCGGCAGCTCGCGCAACCCACCGAACTGGGCGGCGGATTCGAGGATCGCGTAGCGGGCGTTGTTGACGACCACGAACGCCACCGGCGTGTTCAACCGGACCGCGCTCCACAGCGCCTGGGGCGCATACAGAGCCGAGCCGTCGCCGACCAGGCAGACCACCGGACGCGAACGGTCGGCGAGCTTGATCCCGACCGCAGCCGGCATCGCGAACCCGAGGCCGCCGCTGGCGGTGGCGTAGAAGCCGCCCGGAAGGCGGATCGGGACGTGGCGGCGAAAGTCGATCCGGTTCGACGGCGACTCCTCCACGATCACGGCGTCGTCGGCGACCAGCTCGCCGAGCGTCGCCATCAGAAACGCCGGGCTGATCGGCTCGCCGGCTCCAGGGGTGGGCGGAGGCGGCGCGGGAGGCCGGGCCGAGCCCGGCCACGGCTCGGCGCTGGGGATCAGCGCCACCAGCCCCTCGACCACGCTCGCGGTGTCGGCGACCACGCTCAGCGCGGTGGGGGCACGGGCGGCCTCGTCTGGGTCGTCGGTCACCTGGATCAGCGCGGGCATCGCGCAACGACCCGGCTGGTAGGGCAGGAACGCGAACACCGGCGCACCGAGCACCAGCGCGAGATCGTGTCCTGAGAGCTGGGCCGCGGCGGCGGCCTCGCCCGGCGCCAGGTGGCCGGCGAACAGCGCGTGGTCCTCGGGGAAACCCGCGCGAGGACTCTGCGGCGCCGCCCACACGGGCGCACGTAGCCGCTCCGCGAGCGCGACGGTCTGCTCCCAGGCGCCGTCGCGGTCGACCCCAGCGCCGGCCACGATCACCGCGGAGTTCGCCCGTCTCACGCGGTCAGCGATTTCGGCGACGGCCGCCGGCGCCACGCCACCGCCCACCTGGAACTCGCCGACGGTCGCCGGCTCGGAGGCCGCATCCCAGTCGTCGGTCGGCACCGATACGAACACCGGCCCCGCCGGGGGGCTCTGAGCCAGATGCCAGGCCCGGTCGATCGCCAACGGGACGTCCTGGGCGCGCGGCGGCTGCTCGCTGTGCTTGACGTAGGGCTCCATCAGCTCCGCCGAGCGGGCGAACAGGTAGGGCTCTCGCTCGAGGTGACGCCGGTCCTGGTTGCCGGCGGTGATCACCAGCGGCGCGCGGTTATGGAAGGCGTTGACGACCGCGCCCATTGCGTTGCCGACGCCGCAGGCGCTGTGCAGGTTGACGAACGCCGGTCTGCCGGTGGCCTGCGCGAACCCGTCGGCGGTCGCCACCACCACGCCCTCGTGCAGTCCCAGCACATACTCGAAGTCCGACGGGAAGTCGCGCAGGAACCCGAGCTCGGTCGAGCCGGGGTTCCCGAACACGGTCGTCATCCCGCGCGCCCTCAGCAGCGCGAACGTGGCCTCGCGAACCGACGCGCCGTCGGCGGCGTCCCCGGCCCCGACGCCCGGGATCACAGCTGCCCGGTATCCGACGTCAGGCGGCGATAGGACTCGGGATCGGTCGCGCCCTCGGTGCACAGCAGCAGCACGCTGGACGTGCTCGATATGCCGAGCACCTCGCGTGCGTCGGCCAGGTCGTCCTCTTCAAGCACGGCCAGCATTCCCGCGAGCCCGCCCGCGCCGGTCTCGCCGGCGACGATCCGGTCGCGCGCCAGCAGCCGCATCGCGTCGGGCACTCGCTCGTCCTCGACGGCCACGTACACGTCGATCCCGCGCGACACCAGCGGCCAGGCGATCAGTGACGGGGTGGCGCAGTTGAGCCCGGCCATGATCGAGTCCTGCGGGTGGTCGAGGGTCACGATCTTGCCGGCGGCGACGGACTCGAGCACGCACGCCGCCGAGGTCGGCTCGACTCCGACGATCTTCGGCCGCGGACCTGGAACGGACCAGAAGTGGCGGACCACCGACGCGGCCAGCGCGCCGACGCCGATCGGCACCGCAACCACGTCGGGGCGGCGCCGCCCCTCGCCCTTCATCGCCGCCTCGATCTCGGCGAACACCGTCGAGTAACCCTCGATCACCCAGCCGGGCACCTGCTCGTAGCCCTCCCACGATGTGTCTGAGATCACCAGGCAGCGGTCGCCGGCGTCCTTCGCCGAACGCGCGACCGCGTCGTCATAACCGCCGTCGATCACGGTGCAGGTCGCGCCCTCGCTCTCGATCCCGTCGATCCGGGCCTGGGCCGTGCCGGCGGGGACGTAGACGTCAGCGCCGAGCTCGAGCAGGGCGGCCATCCGCGCGACCGCACGGCCGTGGTTGCCGTCGGTGGCGGCGCTCAGCGACATCGGGCGCAGCTGGGCGACCTCTTCGCGCAGCTCGTCGAACGTCGAGATCTCCGCGGGGCTGGCGCCGAGCTTGTCCAGGATCGCGCGGTACACGGCGTAGGAGGCGCCGAGCACCTTGAACGACGGCAGCCCGAGGCGTTTGGACTCGTCCTTGACCAGGACCTCGCCGACGCCGAGCCGGCTGGCGGCGACCGGCGAGTTGCGCAGGACCGTCGGGCGGTAGCCCGGCATGCTGGCGTGGAATCGCTTGGCCACCGGCAACCCGCGCTCGACGTCGGGCGGATGCCCGCGATCGGGCTGGATCAGCGCCACCGCCGACCCGCTGGGAGCCACCTTTACCGGGGCGCTCATGATCGTGTCGGCACGGAGCGCTCGGCAGCCTCGCGCAGGGCCGCATGCACTCGCTCGGGGGTCATCGGCAGCCGGCGCAGGCGCACGCCGACCGCGTTCTCGATCGCGCTCGCCACCGCGGCGGCGGGTGGTCCGATCGGGGGTTCGCCGATCCCCCGGGCCCCGAGCGGGCCCTTACCGGGATACAGCTCGAGCGCGATCGCGTTGATGTCGGGCAGATCGACCGAGGTCGGGATCAGGTAGTCGGCAAACAGCGTCGAGTCGATCACCCCGTCGTTGATCTCGACGTCCTCGCTGAGCGCGTAACCGACGCCCTGCGCCACGGCGCCCTGGATCTGTCCGACCGCCCGCTGCATGTCGATCGCGCGGCCGATGTCGTGGCAGGCGACGTACTTGACGATCCTGACCTCGCCGGTGTCCTCTGACACCTCAACCTCGACCGCGTGGCACCCGTAGGTGTAGTCGGGGTACGAGCGGCCGCGGCCCGTGGACGGATCGAACTCGCCGGTCTCGGCGTGGAAGGTGCTGTGGCAATACGGCATCACGTCGCGATTCTCCGCGGTCTTGGACAGCTCTGCCATCGAAATCGAGCGGTCGGATTCGTCGACCACCGCAACCTTGTTGTCGGCGAACTCGAGCTGGTCGGGCTCGCACCCGAGCAGGTCGGCCGCTACCGGGGCGAGCTTGTCGCGCAGCTCGCGCGCCACCTTCAGCGTCGCGTTGCCCGACATGTACAGCTGGCGGGTGGCGAACGTGCCGCCGGTCAGCGGCGTCAGCGCGGTGTCGCCGATGTGCACGCTGGTCCGGTCGGCGGTCACGCCGAGGATCTCGCCGGCGATGTCGACCAGCGACGCCGCCTGGCCCGCGCCCAGATCGGTGACGCCGGCGCGCACGATCATCGTCCCGTCCTGCTCTAGGCCGATCCAGCACGACGCCCGGTCGGCGAAGAACACCGAGCGACCGTACGGCTGCATGCTGCACCCGAACCCCTGCCCGACCTTGCCGCCGTTGGACGGCGCCGAGGGATCGCCCAGCTCCTCCAGCGCCCTGTGCATGCATTCGAGCACGCCCGGGTGAGTGTCGATCTCCTCGTCGGTCACCCGACGGTCGCGGAGCTCGACGAAGTTGCGTTCCCGGATCTCGGCGCGGTCGAGCCCCAGCCGCTGCGCGATCCGATCCATCTGTGATTCGTAGCCGAACACCACCTGCATCGCCCCGAACCCGCGCATCGCGCTCGTAGGCACCGTGTTAGTGAACACCGCCACGCTCTCCACCCGGGCGTCCGAGCAGCGGTAGGGGCCGGTGGAGTTCACGGCTCCGGCGAACAGCACCCGAGAGCTGAGCAGCGGGTATGCGCCCGCGTCGCCGATGATCTGGATGTCCTGGGCGACGATCGTGCCGTCGTTCATCGCTCCCGTCCGGTAGTGCATCCGGAACGGATGGCGCTTCTGCCGGGCCAGCAGTGACTCCTGGCGCTCCCACACCATCCGGACCGGCCGGCGCGTCTTCCACACGAGCAGCGCCAGGTACGGCTCGACGGTCATGTCCTCCTTGCCGCCGAACCCGCCGCCCATGTAGGAGGCGATCACCCGCACCCTGCTGTGAGGAAGCTTGAGGATGTCGGCCAGCTGCCGGACGTGCTCGATCACCTGCGTGGAGACCCTGAGCGTGATCACCCCATCGCTGTCGACCCAGCCGACTCCGGCCTCGGGTTCGAGGTAGGCGTGGTCGACGCGCTGGCTGATGTAGGTCTCCTCGACGACGACGTCGGCGCGCTCGAGCGCCGCGTCGACATCGCCGATCGCCGATCGCCAGGTGATGTACCGGTTGCCGCCGGCATGGACCGCGGGAGCGTCGTCGGCGAGCGCCGCCTCGGTGTCGAACACTCCGGGCGTGTCCTCGTACTCGATCTCGACCAGCGCGGCCGCGTCGACCGCGGCTCCCGGCGTCTCGGCGGCGATGATCGCCACCGGCTCGCCGTCGTAGCGGACGCGGTCGGATGCCAGCACCGGCTGCACGATCGCGTCGATGCCCAACCCGCTGGCCTCCTCGGCGATCACGTTGTGCGGGATGTCGGCCGCGGTCAGGACCGCGCGGACGCCCGGGACCGCGCGCGCCTCGGTGACGTCGATCCCGTTGATCCGCGCGGATGGCATGTGCGCCCGGACCACGACCCCGTGGAGCATTCCGGGGAAGCCCCAGTCGTCGGCGTAGGGCAGGGTGCCCGCCACCTTTTGGATGAAGTCGCTGTGGGGCTTGCGAACGCCCGGCTTGTGCGGGACGCGCTCGGGCAGCGTGCGCGTGGTCTCAACCGGCAACCGGGGCCTCCTCGTTGGTCTCGTCGCGGTAGGCCTCGAGCGCGTCGAGGATCTTCGTGTAGCCGGTGCAGCGGCACAGGTTCCCCGAAAGGGCCTTGCGCAGCTCCTCGCGGTCGGCGGTGGGGTGCCGGTCCAGGTACCACTTCGCGGTCACGATCATCCCGGGCGTGCAGAAGCCGCACTGGGACCCGCCGTGTTCGAGGAAGCTCTGCTGGAGCGGGTGAAGCTCGCCCTCGGGAGCCAGCCCGCGCACCGTGGTGACCTTGCTGCCGTCGGCCTGCACGGCGAACATCAGGCACGAGTTCACCGGCTCGCCGTCGAGCAGCACCGTGCAGGTCCCGCACACGCCCTCGCCGCAGCCGAGCTTGACCTCGGTCGCCGCGCCCTCGTCGCGCAGCAGCTCGAGCAGCGACAGGTTCGGGTCGACCCACGCCTCGGTCCGACGGCCGTTGATCTCGATCGAGACCTGGTGCCTGCTCATCGTCTGTGTCCGTTCATCTCATCAGGGTGCCCGCGATCAGCCCGTCGGGCGGCCTCTCGCAGCGCGCGGCCGGCGAGCACCGCAACCATCTCGCGCCGGTAGTCGACGCCCGCGTGCGAACTCGGCCCGATCTCGACCGCGTCGGCCACCGCGCGGGCGACGTCGTCGGTCGCGGCCTCGGTCAGCTCGCCGCCGACCAGCTCCGCCGCAGCCTGCGACACATCGACCGCCTTGTCGCTGACGGCGCCCACGACGAGCCTCGCCGACGCGCAGCGGTCACGGTCGTCGAGCCCGACGATCGCCGCCACCTCGACCATCGCAAAGTCGCCGGCGCGCCGGGCCATCTCCAGAAAGCACGATCCCTGCCGCGCGGTCAACGCCGGCAGCCGGACGCCGGTGATCACCTCGGTGTGATCGAGCGTCGTCATCAAATGGGTGATCGACAGGTCGGAGGCCTCGACGGTCCGCTCGCCGCCCGGGCCGAGCACCTGTACCGAACCCTGGTGGGCCAGCGTCACGCACGTCAGCTCGCTGGTGGCCTCGGCGTGGGCCAGCGAGCCCCCGATCGTCCCCCGCTGCCGGACCCGCACGTTGCCAATGTGGCGGACGGCCTCGGTCAGCATCGGACAGCTGGCGGCGACCGTGTCTGAGTGCTCGAGGTCCACGTGGCGAACCAGCGCCGACAGCTCGAGCGTCCCGTCGCGGGGCTCGATCGAGCGCTCGGCAGCGCCACCGACGTCGATCAGCGCGGTCGGCGCGGCCATCCGTAGCATCATCATCGGCACCAGGCTCTGGCCGCCGGCGATCACGTGGGCGTCTTCGCCCAGCTGCTCCAGCTGGTCCACCGCTTCGGCCCAGGACGATGCTCTGACGTAGTCGAATGTCGTCGCGTACATCAGTGGTCGTGCCCGCGAGTACGGTCGCACCGAGAGGCGCCACCGGTGGATGGATCGCAAGGACGCAGGACCGAAGGCGTAGCGAAGCTACGTCGAGGTCCGAGGACGCAGCGAGACGCCGCCGGGGGCGCGAATGCGAGCGTATTCACGGGCACGACCACTACTAAGCGGTGGCCGATGCCCCGACCTCGTCGAGTGCCATTGCAAGCGCCGCCTGGTTGCTGGTCACGACCGGAACGCCGAGCGCCTGCGCGAGCTCCTCGCGAGCGTCGAACGCACGGAGGTTCGTGCACGACGCGAACAGCAGATCGATGTCTCCGGGCGAGAAGCACTCGGAGGCGAAGCTCACGATCCGCTCGGGTTGCACCTCGGCGATCGCGAAGTTCTCGTCGATCCCGAGCCCGTGAATCGCGGTCACCGACACGCCGTCGGCCTCCAGGCTCTCGCGGATCTTCTCGTTCAGGCTGTCGACGTACGGGGTGATCACGCCGACCCGATCGGGCTTCTGCGAGTTGATCGTGCGCCGCACCGATGCGGCCACGCTGACCGTCGGGGCACCGGTCTGGTGGGAGATCCGCTCGATCAGCCCGGCCTCGTACTCGTTGCCGCGTAGAGCGCCCGCGCTGGTGCAGCCGAACACGACCACGTCGGGACGCGCCGTCGCGAGATCGACGATCGCCCGGGGGACGTGCTCGTCGAGCATCACCGACTCGCCCTCCGGCGTGGTCTCCTCGAGGAACATGCGGGCCGTGTGCAGCGCGCAGCCGTCCGGCAGCCGCGTGTAGAAGTCCGGCTCGCAAACGGTGTTGGAGGACGGGACGATCAGTCCGATGCGCGTGCTCATCATCTACTCCGCCTGGCTGGAGCTGAGCGCGACGTGGCCGTCGGGCGCAGTGGCGCCGTTGGTCGTGGCCCGCGGTGCGAGGGGCACCGGGGGCGCGACCGGATCGCGCCGCGGCCCCAGCTCGAGCAGGTCGAGCGGGTTCTGCTTGATCATCCGCTCCACTCCCTGCTCGCTGATGCCGGACTCGTAGACCGACTGGGCGAACACCCGCAGGCACTCGGCCGGCATCGGGTTGTGGCGCTGGCCGGCGTCGCTCATCAGGATCGAGTGCTCCGGCCCGACCTCGTTGATCGCCTCGACCACGCGCGTCAGCGGCGCGTGATTCCACATCGGCGAGACCGTGCAGTAACCGAACTCGGCGTACGCCCCGTGGCCGACGAGCTCCTTGAGCGTGTCCAGATCGAGGTTGGGCACCTTGAAGAAGGGGTGGGTGATCATGATCTTCTCCACGCCCCGCTCCCGGGCCAGCGGCACCAGCTGCTTGATCTCGGGCACCGACAGGTGGCAGGTGCTGAGGATCGCCGAGTGCTCGGCGATCAGATCGAGCACGTCGACCAGCCCGTCGATCGGAGTGCCGGCGGCGTCGAACACCTCGATGCCGGTGTCGCCGGCGTCCGCGACGCTCGAGGCCTGCTTGTCGTAAGCGCCGGTTGAGCCGAACGTGCGCGCGTGGTTGGCTGCGTCCACGGTCGGCATCCACACGTGCTTGGCGCCCAGCTGGAGCGCCGCCTGGACCGCGTATGGGTTGATCCCGCCAACCGCGCGGTTGAGCACGATCCCGCCCACCACCTGGATCCCGGGCACGAGCTGCTCGGTCAGGTAGGCGCGGCTCGTGGTCCGCTCGGAGTGGCATTTCAGCGACAGGGCGCGAAGCCCCATCGACGCGGCATGGCTGGCGACGCCGACGTCGTCGGCGATGCGCGGGAACAGGTCTGGCTCGGAGTGCACGTGCACGTCCACCGCGCCCTGGATGTCGATGAACGGACCGATCATGGAGCTGAGGTCACCTTTCTTGAGTCTGATGCTTGGCTGCGGTCGCCGTCCCGCAACCACCGAAGTTCCGCAAGCTCCTGCTCGGTCGGCGCCGCCAGCTCGTCGATCGTGTCCGAGACGAGCAGCTCGAAGCTGGTGTTGGCGTGGACGTCGGCTTCGCTCACACCAGGCTGAAGCGCATCGAGTCGCAACCTCCCGGTCGCCTCGTCGAAGCCGAGCAGCGCCAGGTCGGTCACCACCGACACCGGCCGGTTGCGGACCAGGCCGGCCTTGCGCCGCGCCTCGGGGCCGCTGATGTAACCGGGGCTGGTGATGAAGTCCACGCGCTCGACGAACCGCCGCGGCTCGTGCCGGGTCATGATCATCACCTCGCGGCAGCTGGAGACGATGTCGTTGGCCCCGCCGCTGCCCGGCAGCCTCACCTTGGGCTCGTCGGGGTCGCCGATGTAGCTGGTGTTGACGTTGCCGTATTGGTCCAGTTGCCCGGCGCCGATGAATCCGTAGTCGTAGCGCCCGCGCTGCCCGTACAGGAACAGGTCGTTGATCGAAGTGAGCATGAACGCGTCATGGGCGGCGCGCATCTCGTTGGTCGAGACCGGCAGCCGTCCCGGGATCATTCGCGGCCCGATCGAGCCGCCCTCGAGCACGATCGTCAGCGACGGCGCGTGCAGGCGCTTGGCCAGCACGCTGGCCTCCAGCGGCGACCCGACGCCCGCGAACACGACGCGGCCGTCGCGCAGCAGGCGGCTGCCCGCGATCGTCATCAGCTCGACAGGAGTTGGCTCGGCGCTCAAATCGGCGCTCATGCCGCCACCAGCTCGCGCGCCCGGCGGCGCTGCTCGAGCAGCCTGGAGGCGCCGACCATGTCGAGCATCCCCGAGAAGCTTCCGGGCTCGGTGACGTACTCGCGGATGTACTCGCGCACGCCCTCGGCGCCGCCCTCCTTGACGATCTCGGTGTAGGTGTCGAAGTGGTCGAAGTCGGCCTCGTAGCGACCATGGCACTCGTGCGGATAGGAGCCGTACGGGACCTCGACGACCGCGTCGACCTCAAACCCGGGAATCAGCGTCCGGTCGTTGGTGCGGACGATCGCCTCCGACGGGACGACCTCCTCGGCCGTGACGATCACGGTATTGGCGGCCCGCGCGTATTCGACGTCCATGTAGGCGGGGCCCTCGACCTGGGCGTTGCCGAGCGCGTCGACGGTGTGGACGTGGATCAGCGCCACGTCGGGCACCAGCGCGGGCACCGCGACCAGCAGCTCGCCGGTGAACGGGCAGTTCATCTCCTGGGCCGGCGTGCGCTTGAGCAGATCCGAGCCCAGCAGCGACGCGGTCGGCAGGAACGGCATCCCCATCGACGCGGCCAGGAACCGCAGGCCGAACGTGAGATGGCTCCACTCCTCGTAGATCGAGGGGTCGCGCTCCACGTACTCGCGAAACACCTTGGGGATCCCCCATCGCAGGCCGATCCCGACCCAGCTGGAGACGAGCTTGTCGGCGGCGCCCGAGGCCAGGAACAGCTCGGACTCGTAACACATCAGGTTGCGCGCAAGCGTCAGCCCGGTCCGCTGCGCCCGCACCAGCTCGAGCAGCATCGCCCACGGCGTGCGCGAGTAGCAGCAGCCGCCGGCCACCACGATGTCGCCGTCGTGCACCAGCGCGGCCGCGTCGGGGAGCGACATGCGCTTGTCGGCGGCGTCCGTCATCACGCAGTCTCCACCGCGAGGCCCGATACCAGCGGCATCACCTCGGCGGCGAACCGCTCGACCTGCTCCTGCTCGTAGTCGCACGGGACCAGGCAGATGTGCTGCACCCCGACCGAGGCCTGCTCGGCGATCTGTTCGGCGCACTGCTCGGGCGTTCCCCGGACCGCGCTCTCGGCCGTCGACTCGCTCCACTCGGGCAGATCGAAGTAGTTGTGGATGTACTCGCGCGCGCGACGGTCGGCGGCCTCGAACGAGTCGCCGATGCACAGCGGCAGCTGGGCGACGTTGCTGAGCTCACCGGGGTCGCGGCCCGCCGCGTCGGCGTGCTCGCGGATCCGCTGCCAGGCGGTGCTGAACGCGTGTGGCTCGTAGAAGTAGGTCAGCCAGCCGTCGCCCCGCTCGGCCACGCGCTGCAGCACCTTGTCGACGTAGCCGCCGATCAGCAGCCGCGGACGGGGGCGCGGAGCGGGCTTGGGCAGCATCACCGCGTTGCGGAACGGGATCCCGCGGGCCTCACCGGTGACGCGCTCGCCGCTCCAGAACTCCTTCATCAGCGCGAGGTTCTCCTCGAAGATGCGTCCGCGTCGCTTGAACGGCACGCCGCAGGCGTCGAACTCGCGCTCATACCAGCCGACCGCCATGCCGAGCGTCAGCCGGCCGCCGGAGATCATCTCGATCGACGCCGCGGTCTTGGCGAGCACCGCCGCGCCGCGCAGCGGCAGCACCAGGATCCCGGTGCCGAGCTCGACGCGCTGAGTCTTGGCGGCGAGCAGCGTCAGCGTGGTCAGCGACTCCAGGAACGGGAACGGGCGACCGCTGCCCAAGAACATGTGGTCCCAGGCCCACAGCGAGTCGTATCCGAGCTCTTCGGCGCGCTGACCGTAGGCGACGATCGCCTCGGGGTCAGGGTCCTTGGGCGCCGGGGTGAAGTTCTCGAGCGCCAGCCCGAACTTGAGCGGCTCCACGGGCACTTATTCCTCGAGGGCCTTGGTTAGCGCGGTGCGTCCGTGCTCGATGTGTGATCGCATCCGCTTCTCGGCCTCGTCGGAGTCGCCGGCCTTGAGCGCTTCGAGGATCCCCAGGTGCTCGTCCAGGAACCGCCGCGGAACCTCGGTGCTGTAGACGCGCTCGGACAGCTCGAGCTGCAGCCGCGTCCAGTAGCCACGCAGCACGCTGAGCAGCTCGCTGCCGCTGGCCTCGTAGATCGCCAGATGGAACTCGGCGTCGAGCTGACCGGCCTCACGGGCCTCGGCCGCGTCGAGCGCGTCGACGAACCTGGCCAGCACATCCTCGACCATCGCCAGGTCCTCGGCGGTCATCCGTTCGGCCGCCAGCGCGGTCAGCGGCGGCTCGATCACCAGCCGCACCTCGTAGATCAGCTTCGCCTCGTCGGGCGTCAGGCGATAGGTGACAAACGTGCCGCGGCTGCGGTACGTGACCACCAGGCCCTCGCCCTCGAGCGTCCGCAGGCCCTCGCGCACGGGCGTGCGGCTGACCCCCGTCCGTTCCATCACCATCGCCTCGGTCAGCCGCGCGCCGGCCGGCTGTCGGCCGGTGAGGATGTCCTCGCGGATCACCCGGCAGACGTGTTCGGCCAGCGAAGGCGGCCGCTCGGGCCGCGCATCAGCCTCATTTAGGCTCCGAAGTCCATAGCGGGTCGGACTCTGGGGCACCCGACCTTTAGAGGTCGCCATCAGTTTGCCCCCCGAAGATAGTGACTGGACTGCACCTGTGTGCAGAGTATACAAGGAACAAGGCGAGCCGCCGATGCGTGGTCAGCGCTGTCTCGACCCCTCGCCAGTGTCGAGTGCATGTTGTATACGCTACACGATTCAGAGCCGCTCGGGTCAGAACCGGTCGATCAGCGCGAACCCGACGGTGTCGAAGTCCGTCATCCGCTCGAGCACGGCCTGGGCGCCGTCGAGCGGGATCCGCTCGGTGACCAGACCGGCCGGGTCCAGCCGCTTCTCGGCGACGAGCTGGAGCAGGGGTGGGAGGTGAATGTGCGGGTTGCCGACGCTGCCGATGATCGTCAGTTCAGCCTCGATCAGCTCGTCGAGCGGGATCCCGACGATCCCCTGCTCGGCCTGGCTGGTGAGCCCGACCTGGACCAGCCGCCCACCCTTACGCAGACCCATCAGCGCGCTGCGCACCAGCTCGGCCGCGCCGAGGCCACCGAGGGCGACGTGCGCCCCCCCGCCGGTCGCGTCCTTGACCGCCTCCGGGACGGACTCGTTGCGCGCATTGATCGTGACCGCGGCGCCCTGGGCACGTGCGGCCTCGAGCTTGCGGTCGTCGATGTCGACCGCGACGACGCCGGCGCCGAGCGCGGTGGCGATCTGCACGCCGGAGAGACCGATGCCACCGACGCCGTGGACCGCCAGCCACTCGCCGGCACGCAATCCGGCCTGGTGCTGCAGCGCGTGCCACGCGGTCATGAACCGGCACCCCAGCGCGGACGCGGCCTCGAACGTGACCAGCTCGGGGAGCGGCACGCAGTTGAGGTCGGCGTTGACCACCGACACGTACTCGGCGTAGCCGCCGTCATGAGTCATTCCCAGGAACTCCAGTGCGTCGCACAGGTTCGTGCGTCCGGCACGACAGTACGCGCACACGCCGCAGGCCTCGTGGAACGGCACCGCAACCCGGTCGCCGACCTCCACGCGCGTGACCTCGTTGCCGATCGCCTGGACGGTCCCCGAGAACTCGTGGCCCATCGTGATCGGCAGCGGCGGCGCCAGGCCGACCCACGACCAGTCGCCCATCCAGGTGTGCCAGTCGGTGCGGCAGATGCCCTCGTACTCGACGCTGACGACCGCCTCGCGAGGGCCGGGATCGGGCGTCGGCACGTCCTCGATAACCAGTGGTTGCGCGATCTCGACCAGCCGTGCAGCCTTCAATGTCCGCTCTCCTCGGTCTCGGTGTGTCGAGTCCGTACTGTATACGCTGGCCATGGTTGGGACGCTACGAGGCTGGATGACGCGTGCACGCGGCGATGCAGTCGATCTCGATGTCAAATTCCCCGGGCCAGTCGGGGACCGCGATAAAGATCCGGGCCGGGAACGGGACCTCGAAGTGCCGGCCGTACACCTCGTTGACCGCCGGAAAATGCTCGACCGAGCTGCAGTAGACGCTGCACTTCAGAACGTCCTGCAACGAAGAGCCGGCGGCCTCGAGACAGATGTCGCCGTGACGCCCACGGCCGAGGTCGGCGCCTTGAAGCGTTCGAGATAGGTGGAGAGCGGCTCGCGCGGATCACCTCGCGGCTCATGCGGCGCTCCGATCGTCGACGGCGTCGGGGTAGTACTGCGGGGCTTCGCGCCGGTCGAACATCCCGTAGTCGCGAACGACCCGCACGGCACGGTGCCGGACCGCGGCGTGCCCGGCGGGCGTCGTCGGCCTCCAGTCGGCGACCGTTTCCGGGGACCGCCATGAGATCAGGACGGCCAACTTGCCCGGGTTGTAGATGCTGTCGAACACGTCGTGGTCGACCACGAGGTGATCCTGAGTTGGGGCGTTTAGCAGCGACACCGCGTCGGACGGTTCGGCGGCGCTCGCCGTACCGGCAGTCGTCAGCTCGGTCAGGGTCACGGCCGTGCCGGCTCCGACCTCGGTCGCGTCGTATCGCTGCTCGTGGACGGGTCCGTCGGAGTCCATGGTGATGTCGCCAACCCTGAGGTGGTAGTCGCCGAGGATCTCGTCGCGTCCGCGCTGCTGGACCTCGTGGTGTTCACCCAGCGTCCGCCACCGCGCGAGGGATTTCTCGTCGCGCCAGGTCGAGTGCGACAGGATCCAGCCCGGACGGGAGCGGCTCTCAAAGCGCTCGTTGTCGACGAATCCATCCATCTGCTCCAGCGTCGGCCGCAGCTGCTTGGCCAGCGCGAGGTAGTCATCAAAGCGCTCGCGGCGCGGGAGCACCTCGAAGATCGCCCACCAAGGTGAAGCCGTGCAGGCGGCGTGTCAGGGGCAAGCTGGTTCGCTGCCATCGCGCCAAGCCGCCTCGCCAGAAGGTGCTGGTGCCCCACCCGCGCCACGCTCGCGCAGCCGCAGCCGCCTCGCAGTCGCCCAACCCCCTGGCGAGCGCGGCGCTGGTCTCAAGCGGTTCGGGCCCGCTCCAGCTGGTCCGCTCCTACGCGATTCCGACCGACGATCCGTCCTACAAGCGGCTGCTGAACTGGTCTTGGACCTATGACTCCGCCCTCACCGCGATGTCGTTCGCGGTCACCGGGAGCTCATCCGAGGCCCAGCAGCTGCTCGACCAGCTCGCCGCCCTCCAGCACACGGACGGCTCGATCGAGATCGCATTCAACGTGGCCGACGGGACGGCGGCGAGCATCTTCCGCTCGGGCGTGATGGCGACGGTCGGCATTGCCGGGTCGCTGTACGACCAGAACTTCAACTCGACGCGCTACCTCGCGATGGAGCAGCGCGCGGCCAGCTACCTCCTGTCGCTGCAGGGAACCAACGGGCTGATTCGCGGAGGTCCGGACGTGAGCTGGTACTCGACCCAGCACAACCTGCTCACCTACGCATTCCTGAGGCTGCTCGGTAACGAGCTGACGGCCGATGGCAACTCGGGATCGGCGAACGGCTACTACACGTCCGCGAACAAGATCAGCTCTGGGATCGAGAGCAAGCTGCTGGTGCACAACGCCTCGAACGTCTATTTCATCGAGGGGCTCAACGACAACGTCGAGGCGCTCGACGCCGACGCGCTCGGCGTCATGTACCTGCAGGACCACGGCGAGACCAACAACGCGCAGAAGGTCCTCTCCTACACGCAGGGCGCGTTCGCCGTGAGCGGTAGCTCGATCGTCAAGTCGAGCGAGCCGGCCACGTACAACCAGACGTACTCCGCATCAGGACCGTTCAGTGGATTCGCACCGTACGTGGGCAGCGACGCCCCGAACGTGCTGTGGCCCGAGGGCACGGCGGAGATGCTTGTCGCGGCAGCCGGCCTCGGGCAGTCGACGTCAACGCTCGCGTCCTCGCTGCGCGCGATCTCCGCCGTGAGCCCGGGCGCGGCGCCGGTGATGGCGAACCGGACGCTGACGAGCATCCCCTACGGCGAGGAGTATCACGTCTGGCCGAGCGCGGCCAGCGGCGCATGGACGCTGATCGCGCTCAACAAGCCGAGCTTCAACTTGTTCCGCTGAGCCACCGACGCCCACGTGGCTGAGGTGGGCTGGGTACGCTGGCGGCATGCCGATGCCCAAGCGCTCGAGCGTGGAGGACTTCTTCGAGCAGCTCAACGACGTTCAGCGCCCTCACCTCGAGGCACTTCGCGACCTCAGCCGTGAGGCCGACCCCGACGCGCGAGAGGAACTGAAGTGGAATCTGCCGGTGTACGTCCGCGGTGACAACACCACGCTGTGGATGCTTCAGAACTTCAAGAACCACTGCTCGCTGCGCTTCCCACCGCCGTTCTTCGCCACCCAGAAGGCAGCGGTTCAGCGCGCTGGATACGAGACGGGGGCGGGCTTCATCAAGCTCCCCTACAGGCGCGAGCTGCCGTCCGAGCTTGTGAGGTCGCTGATGGCAGCGCGGGTCGAGGAGTACGACGCGACCGGCGCCGGCTGGAACGATCGCTGACCGGCACTCGGCGACCGGCGGCGGTCAGGCTGCAGCGGCGGCGCCGGGACCTGGCAGCAGCTCCAGCGGCCTGCGGTCATAGGGTCGGCGCTCGCAAACCCGACGCGATCGCATGCTCAACGACCCGCTCGAGCCGTCACTCCCGAACCGTGGGACGTTCGCCACGTGGGACGTGTTCAACGTCCCACGGTCGCCCGCAGACCGCTCGAGCGGGACGTTGAGCAGGTCACACCACCCAGGACGGAACGATCTGCGCGAGCCGGTCGGGGTCCGCTACCGAACTGATCTCGGTCACGAGACCGTCCCGGACGGTGAATGCCATGACCGTGACCGGTCGGTCGCGAACCAGGATCAGCACCCCGGCGGCCCCGCGCACGACGACCGGCCGCAGGACCGCGCCGGCCGCCGCCCCCGCGCGCGCCGCTCGGGCCTGGGCGGCGATCTGCTCGGCGCCCGTGATGACGGTCGCGCCCTCGGGGTTGACCGCGTGCAGCTCCGCATCCGGCGCCAGCAGCGCCAGCAATCCGGCCAGGTCACCGGACCCGGCGGCGGCGAAGAAGGCGTCGACCACGGCGCGGTCGTCGGCATCGCCTGCGGCGGCACTCGGCGAGACCAAGCGCACCCGCCGCCGGGCGCGGCTGGCGAGCATCTTCACGGCGCCGGTCGACCGTCCGAGCACGTCGGCGATCTGACCGAACGGCAGATCGAAGATGTCGTGGAGCACGAACGCCACCCGCTCGGCCGGGGTCAGGCGGTCCATCACGACGTGCAGGGCGAGTCCCACCGACTCGGCGAGCAGCAGCTCGTCTTCCGGGGTGGGCGTCCGGCCACCACCGGTCCGGCCACCACCGGTCGGCCCGCCACCCGCGAGCAGGTCGTCCAAATCGATTTCGACCGGCACCTCGCGCCGGGTCCGGCGCGTCTTGAGCATGTCCAGGCAAACCCGGCTCGTGACGGTCGTCAGCCATGCCCGCAGATCCTCGATCCCATCGCCGCCCGTGCGGTTGAGTCGTAGCCACGTCTCCTGGATCGCGTCGTCGGCGTCGTCGTCGGTGCCGAGCATCCGCACCGCAACCGTCCGCACGTACGGGCGCTGGCGCTCGAACGCCGAGACCAGCTCCGTCGCGTCGCTAACCCGCCGCTCGCTCATCTCCGTTAAAGACGCTCGGCGGCGCGGAGAGGTAACACCCCGGCGCCGGCGTTACCTCTTGAGGGTGTCGCTCGTCTAGTCGATGTCCGAAGTTCACCCCCTGATCGGAGCGACGCTCCCACGGAGGAAGCGATGACCCAGACCCAGACAAGTGGCCCACGTCTGTCAGCTGACGCCGGCCGGTCCGACGACGCAGTTGCCGGTGTCCGGCAGATCATCAAGTCGATCTACGCGAGCGGCGTGCCCCGCCAGACGCTGGAGCTGGTCCATATGCGGGCCAGCCAGATCAACGGCTGCAACGCCTGTATCGCGGCCGGCATCGAGGCGGCCGAAAGCGCTGGGGTCGGCGCGGAGCGGTTGCTCGCGTTGCCGGCGTGGCGCGAATCGGCGGTATTCGACGGTGCCGAACGGGCAGCCTGCGCGCTCGCCGAGGCGATGACGCGGTTGGCGGACCACCCGGACGTCGTGACCGACGAGATCTGGGCCGAGGCCGCCGAGCATTACGACGAGGCGGGCCTATCGGCGTTGGTGTCGATGATCGCGCTGACCAACTTCTTCAACCGCGTCAACACCACGCTGCGGGTTCAGCCTGGGTCCTGGGGATAGCCGGCCTCGGCCGGGGTCCGGCCTGCCGGAACGGAGCGGCCGAAGCTGACCGAGACCTCGAGCCCGCCCTCGGCCCGCGAGCGAGCGGTCAGGGCGGCACCGTGTGCCGTCGCGATCGCCTGCACGATCGCGAGTCCGAGCCCGAGACCGTGCCCGTCGGCCTGGCGGACGCGCCGCACGCCGAGCCGCTGAAACGGTCCGAACAGTCGCTCGACGTCCGCCGCCGGGATGACCGGTCCCGTGTTGCCGATCGAGAGTGCAGCGCCGCCACCGTCTGTGGTCACGGTCGAGATCTCAACAACGCCGCTGACGACGTTGTGACGGATCGCGTTGTCGAGCAGGTTCGCGACCAGGCTCTCGATCAGGCTTGCGTCGCCGAGCGCGGTCGCCTCGCCGAGGGTGGCGTCGACCCGGACGCCGAGCCGGTCCGCGTCGTGCCTGCGACTGAGCACGACATCCTCGACGAGACGAGCCAGGTCGACGCGGTCCCAGCGCTCGACGCCGCGCTCGCTCGTGGCCAGCGTCAACAGCGCGTCGATCAGTTGCTCCTGCTGGCCCGACAGCTGCAGCGCTTCCTCACAGGTGAGGCGCAGCGCGTGGACGTCGGCATCGGGATCGGCTAGGGCCACCTGGAGCAGCGTCCGCTGACCAGCGAGCGGCGTGCGGAGCTCGTGGGAGGCGTTGGCGACGAACTGGCGCTGAGATTCGAATGACGACTGCAGCCGTCCAAACAGGTCGTCGAGCGTACGCCCAAGCTCTGTCAGCTCGTCGTCGGGCCCGTCGATGCTCAGTCGTCCGCTCAGATTCGTGGCCGAGATCTCGCGTGCGGTCGTCGTCATCGCTCGCAGCGGCCGCAGGAATCTGCCCGCCAGCCACCATGCGGCCAGCACCGCGAGGACGATGAGCGCCAACGCGATCAGGAACGGCCCGGGCCTGAACGTCGGTCCGGCCGAGCTCTGCCGAGCGGCGGCAGCGGCGGCGGCGGCTCCCGGCTGGTAGGCCATCTGGCTGTGGCCGAAGAACACGTTGGCCGTCCCGAACAGGACGCTCGAGGCCGCGAACAGGACCACTACCAGCCCGATGAACACGCCGGAGTACAGCAGCGCCAGCTGCACGCGCAGCACGGGCCGCTGTCGATGAAGTAGGCCGAGAACAGATTCGGTCAGCTGCATCACTGGGCTTCGATCCGGTAACCGGCTTCGCGCACCGTGTGAATCATCGGCGGGTCGCCGAGCTTGGTGCGCAGGCGACGAATCGTCGTCTTGACCGCGGTGGTGAACGGATCTGTGTACTCGTCCCAGGCCCGCTCCAGCAGGTCCTCGGCCGACAGCACGCGATCCTGGGATGAGAGCAGGCACTCGAGCACCGCGAGCTCCTTTGGGCTGAGCTCAAGCCGTCTCCCTGCCCGGACGGCGACCCGGCGCGCACAGTCGAGCCGTAGATCTCCGCATTCGAGGGTCGGGGGCAACGGCGCAGCGACACGACGGGCCAGCGCTCGGACACGCGCGACAAGCTCAGCGAAGTCAAATGGCTTGGTCAGATAGTCGTCCGCGCCCAGTCCCAGGCCGTCGACCCGCTCCGTGATCGTGCCGGCGGCAGTCAGCATCAGGATCCTCGAACCGAGGCCCTCGCGCACGATCCATTCGCAGATCTCGTCGCCGTGAACACCGGGAAGATCGCGGTCGAGAACGACGACGTCGTAGCGCGTGACTGCCGTGTGTGAGAGGGCTTCGTTGCCGTCGAGCACCACGTCCACGGCCATCCCCTCACGTCTGAGCCCGGTTGCGATGGAGCGGGCCAACACCTCGAAGTCCTCGACCACCAGCACTCGCATCACGTCAGCACAATGGCAGGTCTCAGGTGTCGACCGGGTGTCAGTTGCCGGCACCGCGCGGACACCACCGCGAACGTAGAAACCGCTCCATGAGCGACGCGGCGATCGAGGTCGAAGGGCTCCGCAAGCGGTTCGGCCAGACTCTCGCCCTGGACGGCGTCTCGTTCACGGCAGCGCCGGGAATCGTGACCGGCCTGGTCGGGCCTAACGGCGCTGGCAAGTCCACCACGATGCGGGTGATCCTCGCGCTTGACTCCGCGGATCAGGGAACCGCGCTGGTCAACGGACGGCCTTACGCAAGCCTCCGGTATCCGATGCGGGAGGTCGGTTCGCTGCTGGACGCCGGCGCGCTGCAGCCGAGCCGCAGCGGACGTAACCACCTTCGGTGGATTGCTCACTCCCAGCGGCTGCCGACGACCAGGGTCGACGAGGTGATCGAGATGGTCGGCCTGGGAGAGGCAGCGCGACGCAAGGCGGGCGGCTACTCGTTGGGAATGCGTCAGCGCCTCGGGATCGCCGCCGCAATGCTCGGCGACCCCTCCGCGCTGATCATGGATGAGCCGTTCAACGGCATGGACCCGGAGGGCATCGTCTGGATGCGAGGGTTCCTGCGCGGGCTCGCAGCCGAGGGCCGGGCGGTGCTCGTCTCCAGCCACCTGCTCAGCGAACTGCCCGACGTCGCCGATCGCGTCGTGGTGATCGGTCGCGGGCGGGTGCTCGCCGACGGGGCAATCGACGAACTGACCGTCGGCGGCGCGTCGCTCGAGGACGCCTATCTGCGGCTGACCGCCGGCGTTGTCGAATACCGCGCGGGTGCCGACCGAGAGCAGCCCGCGTGACCCCGCTGGGGGAACCGATCCGCAGCGGTCGCTTCCGTGATGCCGTCCACGCTGAGTGGACAAAATTCCGCACGGTGCGCGGCTGGCTGTTCGCGCTGGCGCTCGCCGCGCTGATGATCCTGCTGTTCACGTTCCTGCAGGCCAACGGCAAGCACACCGGCTACTGCGCCACCCCGAATCCGAGTAGCTGCGTGGCTGGCCACCAGTACGTGCCGACGGGGCCGAGCGGCGAGGCGGTCGCCGACGCCTATCGGTTTGTCGCCAAGCGGATGGTCGGCGACGGCACCGTCACCGTTCGAAATCACGTCGCTCACCGGCAGGATCTCGGCAGGACCGAGTAACGAGGCACCATCGCTCGCGAACACCCGAGCGGGTCTGGTGAGCTGGGCCAAGGCCGGGCTGTTGGTGACTCCCGCGATAACCCAGGGATCACCGTATGCGGCGGTGATGGCGACTGGCGGACACGGCGTTCGCTTCCAGTACGACTACGCTCACGACCGGGCGGGGCCGCCCGGATCGATCTCCAGCACCGCAACTCGCTGGCTGCGGCTGACTCGAACCGGCGACACGATCACCGGCTACGACTCGACCGATCGGACCAGCTGGCACAGGATCGAAAGCGCGCACCTGGCCGGTCTGCCGCGCACCGTGTACGCAGGAGTGTTCGCCACCTCGCCGACGACCTCCTCCGGGCTCGCCACGCAGGCCACGGCGGACTTCGATCACCTCGCCGTGAGGGGCGCCGCCGCTGGAACCTGGGGCGGCATGAGCGTCGGCACCGGCCCCGACGACTTCTACTCCACGCTGGGCCGCGGGAGCGATCGCCAGGTAGGCGAGTCGTTCGTCGTCACCGGCTCCGGTGACATCGCGCCGGCTGTGGCTCTCGCCGGCGGCGACACCGCTTCGGATTCGCTGTTGTTCGGACTGGTGGTGGCGCTGATCGTGCTGATCGTGATCGCGACCATGTTCATCAGCAGCGAGTATCGGCGTGGCCTGATCCGGACGACGTTCTCGGCCACCCCGAACCGCGGGCGCGTCCTCGCCGCCAAGACCGTCGTGCTCGGCGGCGTTGCGTTCGTGGTCGGAGCGGTCGCGTCGGCCGCCGCGATCCCGATTGCCAAGCACGTCATGAGCGCCCACGGCAATTACATCTTCCCGGCGGATCCGCTGGCGCTGGCCCGGGTGATCGCCGGCAGCGGAGCGCTCGTCGCGCTCACCGCGGTCGCCGTGCTCGGCATCGGCGCGATCGTGCGGCGTAGCGCCGGCGCGATCCTCGCCGGCGTCGTGGTGTTCGTACTGCCGACCTTCGCCGGTCCCGACGTGCTCGGTCCGACCGCATCCGGTGGCGCCGCAGCCTGGCTGTACCGCGTCACCCCCGCGGCAGGGTTCTCGATCCTCGGCCTGCTGCCCCGCTCGGGGCTGGTCAGCTACCCGTACACGATGAGCAACGGCTACTACCCGCTCCCGCCGTGGGTCGGGCTGCTGGTGCTGTTCGCCTACGCGGCGGCGGCGCTGTGCGCCGCGCGGCTTGTGCTTGGCCGCAGAGACGCATGACCGAGGCGTTGCAGGCGGAGTGGAGCAAACTGCGTTCGCTTCCCGGCGCGCGGTGGCTGATCGTGGGGGCGATCTGCGTCACGGTGCTGGCCAGCGCCGCGCTGGCAGCTGCCACGCACGTCTCGCAGGGAAGCGCCGGCGGTGGGCTCGATCCGACGAGGCTCGCCTTGACGGGCATCGACCTGGGCCAGGCGGTGATCGCGGTGATCGCGGTGCTGACGCATCAGCGACGAGTACAGCACCGGGATGATCGCAGTGACGATCACCGCGATCCCGCGCCGGATGGTGATGCTCGGCGCCAAGGCCACAAACGTCGCGGGGCTCACGTTGATCGTTGCGGTGCCCGCCGTCGCGGGCTGCCTGGTGGCAGGGCGAGTGCTGCTGCCCGGCGCCGGCCTCGATCCCGCGCATGGCTACGCGCTGGTCTCAATCGCGAACGGGGCGACGCTCCGCGCGGCGGTCGGCACGCTGCTGTACCTCGCCCTGATCGCGCTGCTGAGTCTCGGTATCGGCACGATCGTCCGCGACACCGCCGTATCCACCGGAACCGTGCTCGGGCTGTTGTATCTGCCACCACTTCTTGCCCAGCTCGTCTCAGACCCGTGGCGTCGGCACATCCGGCAGCTCGCACCGATGACCGCCGGACTCGCCATCCAGGCCACCCGGAACCTCCGGTCGCTCCCGAACTCGCCGTGGACCGGACTCGGGATCCTGGCCGTCTGGACGGCCGGGACGCTGCTGGTGGCGGTTGCGGTCCTCGGCGCCCGCGACGCCTAGCGATTAGCTCAGCGCCGCGTACGCCGCGGACTGGATCTCCCGGTGCGCCGCCGGCAAGGCTGGGCCCTCGAACTCGCGCTGGGTGAGCACGATCACGATCAGGTCGCGTGCCGGATCCACCAGCCATGAGCTGCCGAAGCCGCCTTCCCAGCCGAACGCTCCGCCGGCGTACACCGCCTGGCAGAACGCCCATGAACGGCCATCGAAGAACCCCGGGCCGAGGCCGCCGCCGGCCTTCTGCGCCTCGGTCAGTTGATCGGTGGTCATCGCCCGTACCGACTCGGGCGACAGCACACCCGAGCCGCCTCGCGCGAGCATCCGGGCGAAGGCATGCAGGTCGTCGATCGATGACACCAGCCCGGCCGCCCCATCCTCGAACGCCGGTGGACGGCTCCACGTTCCGCCGGGCTCATCCCATACGACCAGCCCTTCGGGCTTGGGTCGGTAGGCCGTCGCCAGGCGATCGGGTTGCACGGTCCAGAAGCCCGTGTCGTGCATCCCGAGCGGCTCGAACAACCGCGTGCGAAGGACCTCGCCGAACGGCTGCCCGGTCGCGCGCGCGAGCAGCACCCCTAGGACCGACGCGCCGGTGTTGTACAGCCACCGCTCCCCTGGCTGGGCGATCAGCGGGAGCGTTCCGAGGTTGCCGATCCAGGTGTCGGGGTCCGGCTGCACGCTCGGGTCCGGCGGGTGAATCGACGCCAGCCCGAGTTGTTCGTCGGCCTCCACGATCGGCCACGGCTCGCGCGCCATGAACATCTCGATCGCCAGCCCGAAGCCGAACGTGAACGTGAGCAGGTCGCGGGTCGTGATCGGGCGCTTGGCCGGCACGGTCTGATCGAGTGGCCCGTCCGGCCGCATCAGTACGCGACGGTGGCCGAGCTCGGGGAGCAGCCGATCGACTGGTTCGTCGATGCCGAGCAGGCCCTCCTCGATCACCGCCATCGTTGCCGCCGCAGTCATCGGCTTGGTGACCGAGGCGATCCGAAACACCGAATCGCGCCTGGCCGGTGACCCGCCGATCGTGAGGTGGCCTAGCGCTTCGACGTACACCTCGTCGCCGTGTGCCGCCAGCATCACCAGCCCGGGAACGTCCGTGTCGCTGACGTGGCGCGCCGCGACCTGGCTCAGCTGTTCAAACCTCATGCCCGTATGACCACTGGATTTGCCGAAAATCATCGCCCTGGCGAGAGCTATAGCGTCTGGGAATGACTGACGACGAGGACAAGACCGCGAAGGCATCCGGGAAGGCGGTTCACGAGCCGCCGACGGGTGCGGAGATGACCGCCACGTGGAGCGCGAACGATGTGTCGATCGACTACACGGCGAGTGGGAAGTGGGTCGTCCTGCGAAAGAAGGAGAAGCCGTCAGCGGAGATCTTCTCCGCGTCGTATGTCGCGCGGCAGGATGCAGACCGGCCGGTGACGTTCGTCTTCAACGGTGGACCGGGCGCGTCGTCAGCGTATCTGCACATGGGCGCCGTCGGGCCGTCGCGAGTCGTGTTCCCCGCCAATGGTTCGCTGCCCACGATGCCCCCGCGACTGGTCACCAACGCTGAGTCGTGGCTGGCGTTCACCGACCTCGTGTTCGTCGATCCGGTCGGCACCGGCTTCAGTCGCGTGATCGAGGCCGAGACCGAGGATAAGAAGGACAAGCAGGCCAAGGACGATGACGGCGGCGAGACGGAGTATTTCGGCTACAAGCGCGACCTCGAGTCGCTGTGCGAGTTCATGGGCCGGTGGCTCTCCGGTCGCGGTCGCTGGGGGTCTCCGGTGTTCATCGCCGGAGAGAGCTATGGCGGCTACCGGGTGGGTCGGCTGGTGCGCATGGCGCAGGAGAAGACCGGCATCGGACTGAACGGCGCGATCCTGATCTCGCCCGCGCTCGAGCTCGCGACGCTACTGCCGACTGACTACGACGTGCTCGGGTGGATCGATCTCCTGCCGACGATGGCGATCACCGCCGCTCATCACGGCCGCTCGCGCACGTTCGCGGCGGGCACCCCGGCCGAGGAGGTTCTCCGAGAGGCCGAGCAACTGGCCACCGGCGACTACGCCGCGTTCCTCACCCGAGGTGCCTCGATGCCGTCCGGCGAACGCGAGCGAGTTCTGGGTCGGCTCGCCGACCTCATCGGCCTCCCCTTGGAGATGGTCGCGCGGGCGGAGGGCCGGATCACGATCGACAGGTTCACGCGCGAGCTGCTGCGGGACGAGCGGAAGGTCCTTGGCCACTACGACGCGACGATCACCACGACCGATCCGTTCCCCGATCGGGAGTCGTTCGCCGGTCCCGACCCGACGCTGACGGGCATCGAGTCCACGTACACGGTCGCGATCAACCGGCAGTTGCGCCAGGAGATCGGCATCGAGACCGACCGCGAGTACACGGTGCTCAGCGAGGAGGTCAACGAAGCCTGGCGCAACGACGACCCGGAGCACTTCTTCGTCCCACCCGTCGGCGCCACCGACGACTTCCGCTATGGCATGTCACTGAACCCGCACATGAAGGCGTTCATCACCCATGGCCGGTTCGACCTCGTAACCCCCTACTACGCGAGCGACCGGCTGCGAAACCTGATGCGGCTCGATCCGGAGATGACCGGCCGACTCACCGTCCGGCACTTCGACGGAGGCCACATGTTCTACGCCTGGGAGCAGAGCCGGCGCGAGTTCGCCGATGCCATGGCCGCGTTTTTCGCGGCCGCTGTGCCGGCGACCTAGCGCTTGCATTCACCGGTCGGCCGCCGGCACGGTCTCACGTCGCGGGGCCTCGCGACGTTCAGATCGTCGTGAGCTGCCGATCTCGCAGCCGGACGTGACGACGCGCTGTGGAGTGCGCTTGCCGGCGCTGGCCGCGATCTGGGGCTCGTCGTTCCTGCTGATCAAGATTGGCGAGCGGTCCTTCGCTGCGCTGCAGGTGTCGTTCGGGCGGATGCTGATCGGCACGGTGACGCTGATCGCGGTCATCGCCATACGCCGACACACGTTGCCGGCCTCCTGGCGGACCTGGGCGCACCTGGCGGTCGCCGGTGCGCTGCTCAACGCGCTGCCGTTCTCGCTGATCGCCTACGGCGAGCAGCACGTATCGAGCGTGCTGGCCGGGATCTGGAACGCGACGACGCCGATCTTCACGCTGCCGGTTGCGATCATGATGATTGCCGACGAGCGCGTCACGGACCGGCGCGTGGCCGGCCTGTTAGTGGGGTTCGTCGGCGTCGTCACCGTGCTGGGTATCTGGACTGGCCTGGGCGCCGCGTCGCTCGAGGGCAACCTGCTGTGCCTGGGGGCAGCGGTTTCCTACGGCTTGGGCTTCCCGTACGCGCGTAGGTACCTGGCTCGCCGCCCCGACGGTCCGGTGAGCCTCGCCACCGGTCAGTTGATCTGCGGCACGTTCGAGCTCGCGCTGATCACGGCCGTGGTGACCGGTCCTCCCTCGGCGATCGCGCTGGGCCCGACCGTCAGCGTGCTCGCGCTGGGTGCGCTGGGCACCGGCGTGGCCTACATCCTCAACTACTCGATCATTCGCGACGCCGGCGCCACGGTCGCCTCGACCGTGACCTACGTGATCCCGATCTTCTCGACGTTCGCCGGCGTGGTCCTGCTCGGCGAGCCGCTCACCTGGAATCAGCCGGTCGGGGCCGCGGTGATCGTTGTCGGCAGCATCATCGGTTCCCGGGGCGTTACCGCGGGGCCAGCGGCGGATCGACGTCGTCGTAGATCCGGGCGGCGGCCAGCCGTCCGCTCGGTCCCCTGACATAGACAGCGACGCCCGCCTGCGGTGGCAGCTCGGTCTGGCCCCACCGCATCACGTTGTACTCCAGCGCGCACGCGCGGCCGTCGTCGATCACCGCGCAGTGCTCCAGCGCGATCCCGCCGGCATTGGAGAACAGCAGCTCGTAGAACGCGCGCAGCCCGTCTGGGCCCCGATGGACGTATTCGATGCCGGCCGGCTCACGGGCGTAGCCGTCGGGCTCGAACGTCGCCACGATCGCGTCGGCGTCGCCCGCCGTCAGGGCGGCCTGATACTCGGACACGACGTCCGCCCCGCCCACGCCCGGATCGGACTGAAGCAACGGCTGGCGGATCGCGTGGCGGCCGATCAGCGGCCAGCCGCTGAAGTAGACGCGCAGCTCTTCAAGGCGCCCGTCGGAGCGCTTGTCGGCGATCACCGCCACCGGAAGCCCGATCCGGCCGCCGTCGACATCGATGTGGAGGACGACCTCTTCGAAGCCGTGTCGCTTCAACACGACCCGCTCGATGTCCTCGACGATCATGTTGCGACGCCCGAGGCGCTCGTTGGCGTCGGTGACGAACTCCGCGAATGCCCGCTTTCCCCGGATGCGGCCGCGCACGGGGTGGTAGAGCTCGGGCTCGCCGGCGAACGACCCGATGAGAGCGTCGAGCTCACCCGCCATCAGTCCGTCGAAGTAGGGGACCGTCGACATCCGATGGCTTCGCTTCTGCTCGAGCCGTTGCAGCGCCGGTGTAGAGAACAACTCGGGGGCCCACGGCATCGGCGAAGCGTTTCATACTTCGATCGGCCCCACGGACTCGCCCGGACCCAGGGGTGTCAGGAGCGCCGAGGGACTCCGCTGACCCCGTTGACCACGTGCGCAGGCTCGCCCCCGCGCAGGACCCCGTCGAGGTTTCGCAGGGTCATCGCGATCATGGCCTCCCGGGCTTCGTTGGTCGAGCCCGCCAGGTGCGGCGAGAACAGCACGTTTTTCAGCCGGCGCAGCGGGTCGTCGGCCGGCAGCGGCTCGTGCTCGAACACGTCCAGCGCGGCGCCCTTGAGCTGACCGGAGGACAGCGCGTCGCACAGCGCTGGCTCGTCGACGACGGCGCCGCGCGCGGCGTTCACCAGCACCGCACCGCGCGGCATCAGGGCGAGCCGGCGGGCGTCGATCAGACCGCGCGTGGACTCGAGCAGCGGCACGTGCAGCGTGACCGCGTCGCTGACCGACATCAGCTCGTCGAGCTCGACTCGCTCGGCCCCGAGCCGACGCTCCGCCTCGGGCGAAGCCGCGACCTCGTCCGCGTACACGAGCCGCTGCAGCTCGAACCCAGCCAGCCGTGCCGCCACGCCCTGGCCGATCGCCCCCAACCCGACGATCCCGACGGTCCGGTCCCCGACTTCGAACACGCCGGTGCGGGCCGCCTCCACCATGTTCCACTGACCGGCGGTCACGGCGGCGTGGTGGCGCCACACGTCCTTGAGCAGCGCCAGGATCGCCATCACGGTCCACTCGGCCACCGCCCGCGCGTTGGCGCCCGGAATATTGGTGACCGGGATCTCGAGCGACGCGGCGTGGTCGACGTCGATGCTCTGCACGCCGGCGGTCGGCTGGAAGACCACGCGGCAGCGCGCGGCGCGGTCAAGCAGGGCGGCGTCGAGCGTGCGCTGGTGGGTCCAGTCTCCGATCACGTAGTCGGCCCGGGCGAGCCCGGCCTGCTGCTCCGACGCACCCCAGACGAGCTGGTGCGGGGCCAGTTGCGCCGCCAGCTCAGCGTGCACCGACGCGAGCACCTCCGGCGGGGTCAGCGACAGGACCCTCGGCCCGGCGCTCACTCGTTCGCAGCCTCGACGAGCTTTCGCGCCAGCTCGGCCGGTCTGGTGAACATGACCTCGTGGCTGCCGCCCATCTCCACAAGCTTGAACGACCCCAGCCGCGTCGACATCGTCGGGTGCCACCCGCCCGGCGGCAGCGCCCGGTCGTCGGACACGGCGATGTAGCTTCGCGGCAGCTCTCCACGATGAAACTCGGCCAGGTCGAGCTTTTCGTCCCAGGGCGCGAACGGCTGGGGGACGAGCCGCTCCCACACCGAGCGCGCCACATCGGGAGCGGCGTCCTGGATGAACAGGTCACGGAACACCTCCCACGGGCAGGCGACAGTGTCGTCGGGGCTGGCCGCCGCGGCCGCCGCGAACGCCTCGGTCTGGTCGGCGGGGAAGTTGTCGTTGACGCTGGCTCCGTGCTGCACCACGAATGCGGTGTGGAACACCAGCCGCTTGAGCCGCTCGGCGACGACCTGCGAGGCCCGGCTGACCACCGACCCGCCGAAGCTGTGCCCAACCAGCACCACGTCGCGGAGGTCGCCCGCCTCGATGTAGCTCGTCACCGCGGACACGTAATCGTCGTGCCTGATCCCGGACCGGTTGTCGCCCGGGCGGTGCCCGGGGTACGTCGGCGTGTGGGCCTCGTGGCCGAGCTCGCGCAGGCACCAGGCGACAGGCTCCCACGCCCAGCCTCCGTGCCACGAGCCATGGAGGAGCACGAACCTCACAACGTATAGGGTATACGCCAATGTCCGACCAGACCGTTCTCACCGCCCGAACCGGCACCGCGATCCCGCTCTCGACCGGCGAGCGTCTGCGGATCATCAACACGGTCGGCGGCCAGGTGGTCGACACCTGGGCGCTGTCCGCCGCCGACCCGAGCGAGCACATGTCGATGCAGCACACGCGCGCGATCCTGACCAAGCTCGTGCCAGCCGCCGGCGACTCGCTCTACAGCAACCGTCGCCGCGCGCTGCTCAGGCTCGCCGAAGACACCAGCCCCGGCGTCCACGACACGCTGATCGCCGCCTGCGACCCTGAACGCTACGAGCAGCTTGGCGCCCCGCCCGACCACGCCAGCTGTGCCGACAACTTCCTCAAGGCGGCGGCCGCTCACGGCATCACCTACGACGCGGTGCCGTCGCCGCTGAACCTGTTCATGAACATCCCCTGGACCGCCGAGGGAGCGCTCGAGTTCGCCCCCTCCCCCGCCCAGCAGGGCGACTACGTCACGCTCGAGGCGCTGGCCGACGTGATCGTGGTGCTGTCGGCATGCCCGCAGGACATCGTGGTGATCAATACCCAGGGTCCGGCGGACGTGGGCCTCGAGAAGCTGCCGGTCAGCTGATAAGTGGCGCCTTAAGCGACCGCAGCACGGCCTCGAACTGACGGCAGCCGAGCTCGAGCGAGTCCAGCTCGATCCGCTCGTGGACGGTGTGCATCCCCGACCCGCGCCCGCAGCCGATCGCGAGCGCGGGGATCCCCTGGGCGATCGCGGCGTTGGCGTCGGTCGAGCCCGAACCGAACGCCTCGGGCAGCCCGACCCGGCGGCGCGCGGCCATCACCGCGCCCACCAACGGGTGATCCTCCGCCAGACGACCGGCTCCCCTGCGCCCCACCACCTCACAGTGAAGCTCGAGTGGGGCCTGCACCGACAACTCCTGCAGCCGCCGACCGAACCGCGACAGGTCGTTCTCGTCCAGCGACCGGCGCTCGACCAGCATCTCGGCCTGCGACGCGATCGCGTTGACCGCACCGCCACCCGCGATCCGGCCCACGTTCGCCCCCGAGCCGGCGAGCTGCGCCGCGACCTCGACCAGCGCGTGGACCGCGCTGGGCGTTCCTCGGTCCCACCACGAGTGCCCGCCGGGACCGGTGACCTCGATCCGGGCGCGCAGGCTCCCCACGTGCTCGTTGACGACGTGATCGAGCCCGTGACCCTCGACGGCCACAGCCACCGAGGGGCGCAGCTCCGCGCAGGCGTGGATCGCCCCGCGGAGGTTGCCCAAGCCCTCCTCCCCCACCGTGAACGCAACCGCGACATCCGGGGGCAGGCCGCCGATCTCCTCGAGCACCGAGACCACGGCGATCACCGCCGCCGCGTTGTCGCCGATCCCGGGGCCGACGAGGTCGCCACCGCGACGCTCGATCCCGAGCGGCGTGTCGGCCGGAAACACCGTGTCGACGTGCGCCATCACCAGCGCCTCCGGCGGCCCGTGCGAACCCGCCCCACGCCAGATCAGGTTGCCGACTCCGTCGCGCTCGCGAACCCCGGCCGCGCCCTCGAGTCGGCGCTCGAGCCAGCCGACGCGCTCGTCCTCAGCTCCGGTCGGCGCCGCGATCGCCGTGAACGTGCGTAGCGCCTCGACGTCGAACACGACCGCGCTCAGCCGGCCGCGGACGCGCGCTCGCGGGCGATCACCGCGGTGGCGTCGATCTCGACCAGCCATTCCGGCCGCGCGAGCGCGCTGACCACGATCCCCGTCGACACCGGATGCACGCCCCGCAACCACTTCCCGACGACCCGGTAGACCGACTCGCGGTAGCGGATGTCGGTGAGATAGATGACGATCTTGCAGATGTCCTGCAGGGAGGCGCCGGACTCGGTCAACAGCGTCTGGATGTTGTGCATCGCCTGCTCGGCCTGGGCGCCGGGATCGCCGATCCCGACCGACTCCGCTGTGTCGAGGTCCTGGCCGACCTGACCGCGCAGGTACACGGTGTCGCCGGCGACCACGGCCTGGCAGAGATCGTTGTCGAGCTCCTGGTCGGGATACGTGTCGCGCGTGTTGAACGGGCGGATGCGGGTGTGGTTCATCAGGCTCCTCGAGGCCGGTTTGGTCACCGTTGACGGGTGCTGTGCACGATCTCGCCGGCGATGATGACGTCGGACACGACTTCCTGACCGCCGGCGAGGAACAGCTCGTTGGGGTGGTCGACCGACGCGACGGTCAGATCGCCGCGCTTGCCGACGTCGATCGAGCCGCGGTCGGCGCTCAGGCCGAGCGCGTAGGCGGCGTTGAGCGTCGCCGCGACCACCGCCTCGGCCGGGGTGATCCGAAACCACGGGGCCGCCAGCGCGATCGTGGAGGCCAGCGACGTGGCGTGGATCGACGAGCAGTAGTCAGTGGCCACGGCCACCGGTACTCCCTGGTCGATGAACAGCCGGGCGTTGGCCCGGCGGTCGGTCATGTACACGAGCTCGGCCTGGGGCAACAGCACCGCGATCGTGTCGATCTCGCCGACCTCGCGGATCTCCTCATCGGGCGTGTAGGTCAGGTGCTCGGCGGAGATGGCTCCGCCCTGGACGGCGGTCTTCCAGCCCTCCGAGCTGGCCCACGCGTCCGAGTGGGCGCGGGCGGGAATGCCCAGCTCGCGCGATCGCCCGAACAGCTTCAGCGCCTGTGCCGGTGTGAACAGCCCACGCTCGACCGTGATGTCGTGAAACTCGGCGATGCCCTGCTCGAGCACGCGTGCCAGCATCGCCAGGACCTCGTCGGTGTAGGCCTCGGCGTCCTGGCCGGCCGGCACCACGTGTGCGCCCAGGAACGTGATCACCAGTCCGATCGGCGTCGCCGCGCGGCTGCGCTGCAGGAGCTCGAGCTGGCGCAGCTCCTGCTCGACCTCGAGCCCGTAACCGGACTTGACCTCGAGCGTGGTCACGCCCCCGCGCAGAATGTGGCGATAGGCGGCGGCGAGCTGCTCGGACAGCTCGGAGTCGGCCGCCGCGCGGGTGGAGACCACGCTTGACCAGATCCCGCCGCCACGGGCGGCGACCTCGGCCAGCGACGCCCCGCCCAGGCGCTCGGCGTACTCGGCGTGGCGGCTGCCGCCGAACAGCGGGTGTGAGTGGCACTCGATCAGGCCGGGCAGCACCGTGGACCCGGTCACGTCCAGGGTCGGCGTGCCGTCGTCCCACTCGGCGAGGACGTCATCTGTGCGCCCAACCGCGGCGATCCGCCCGTCGCGAATCGCGACCGCGCCGTCGGCCAGCAGGTCGAGCTCGCCCTGCTCGCGCCCGCGCCGCGAGGCGCCGCGGTCAGCCACGCGGGCGACCTGCGCCGCGCCGGTCAGGTTGAGGTCGCTCACCGGGTCGCGCCCGCCGGCACAGCCTCGGAATCGACGCCGGCGTAGCGCCGGACGAGGTCGGCCGGGCCCTCGAAGTCGTAGTTGTTATAGACCGCGAGCAGGTGAGCGAACGCCGGTGACTGCGCGAACAGCTGGAACGTCAGGCGGTGGCCGGCGTAGTCGGAGTTGAGCAGGTCACGAGCGAACGCGAACAGGCGCCGCCGTTGCTCGGCCGAGATGTCGCCGATCGCCAGATACTTGTCCAGCCACGGCCCGGCCTCGGGGTCCTGGAACGTCGATGCGCTCGGGGTGACGCACAGCTGGCCGCCGCACAGGTCGCGCGCGAGGTGCATCATCGCCGGCAGCTGTGTGCAGGCGAGCACGCGTCCGGTGTAGAGCAGCGCCTGGTTTGGCATCAACAGCCCGCTGGGGCTGTCCTGCGCCAGCTCGATCGCGGCGGTCAGGTGCGCGTTGATCCCCTCTCGATAGCAGGCCAGCTCGGCCAGCTTCTCCCGCACCCCCTGGTGCATCTTGACCCCGGTCTGGGTGGCGTTGACATACGCGATCCCGACCAGCAGGTCGGCGAGGCGCAGGTGGCGCTGGACGAACGCGAACATGCTGTAGCGGTGAAGCGTCGCGCGGATGAACGCGGCCGCCCGGGTGTGCCGGTAGAAGAACACGTTCTCCCACGGGATCTCGACGTCGTCGAACACGATCATCGTGTCGATCTCGTCGAACCGGTTCGACAGCGGATAGTCCTCGACGCTCCCCCGCCCGACGAAGCTCGAGCGGCATATGTGACGCATGCCGGGGGCGCCCATCTCGGCGACGAAGCCCACGGCGTAATCCGACAGCTCGGCGCTCCCCCAGTCTCCGATCGTCGGCTTCACGAACGCCTGGTTGGCGTAGGCGGCAGCGGTCTCGAACTTGGCGCCGCGGACGATGATCCCGTTGTCGGTCTCGCCGGCCACGTGGAGCAGCACGTCGGGGTCCTGATCCTGGGGCGGGCGGGATCGATCGCCCTTGGGGTCGGTGTTCGCCGAGACGTGGAACGGGTCGGCGAGCGCGGCGTGCTGGACGTGGTGGCGGATGTGCTCGGAGAACGACGGGTCGATCTCATCGAGCACGCTCTGGCCGTCGTACAGCGACCACATCTCGCCCACGGTCTCGTCGCCGACGCGGGTGATGATCCCGCCGACGTCGTCGAGCACCGTGTCGACCGCGGCGCGCTTGGCGTGCCAGTCCTCGCGGGTGTGGGGCAGCTTCGGTCCGGTGGGGCAGCGCTCGCCGGTCTCCGCGTCGACATAGCTCATCACGTCGGCGGTCGCCGGGTCATGGGCCATGTCGTAGATCCGCGCCCGGGCGTCGACGATCGGCTTGAACGCCGGGTGCGTGGCGACGTCGGCGACCTTCTCGCCGTCGATCCACACCGACCGGCCGTCTCGTAGGGACTCTCGATATTCGTCGCCTGTCCTGATCATCTCCGGTTTCCCGTATAATGGAAATTGTTTCCCAGTAGTGGCGGCGGACGCTACCACCTCGACCGAAGCGGCGCAAACGTGCCCCGACCCCGGACCGAGCTCACTCCCGACATTCCCAAGGTCCTGGCCAAGAGCCTGCAGGTGCTCGAGTCGTTCGACTCAGAGTCGCCGCGGTGGTCGGAGTCCGACCTGCGCCGGCGGCTCGGAATTCCCTCCAGCACGCTTCACCGGATCCTCCGCGCGCTCGAGCAGACCGGCTATGTGCTGCGCGACGACAACGGGCACTACCGGCTCGGGATCGCCTCGGTGCGGCTGGGCCAGCGCGCCGCCGGCTCGCTGGACATCGCCGCCGTGCTCGACCGCGAGCTCCGCGAGCTGGGCGCCCAGACCGAGGAGCTGGTGCTGCTCGCGGCCCCGGAGATGTCGGCCGGACTGGCTCGATATGTGAGCGCGATCGACTCGCCCAAGCGCCTGCGCGTGACCGCGGAGGTGGGCAGCTCGGTCCCACTGACCGCCGGCGCCACCGCCAAGACGCTGCTGGCGTTCGCTCCCGAGGCCCAGATCGAGTCGGTGCTCAGGCGCCGCCGCGAGCGTCTGGCCCCCGGCACGGTCACCAACGCGAAGCTGCTGCGCGGCCAGCTGGAGGCGATCGCCCGCCGCGGCTGGGGCCTGAGCTGGGAGGAGACCTACGACGGGGCGTGGGCGGTCGCCGCGCCGGTGCTGGCCGACGACGGCCGCGCGGTCGCCTCGATCGGCGTGGCCGCCCCGATCAGCCGCCACAGCCGCGGGCGCGAGCAGGCAACTCGCCAGGCGGTGATCGCCACCGCCGCACGAGCGTCGGCCCGGCTGATCGGTGACACCACGCCCGCGCCGGACGTGCAACCGCCATCGGTGACAGGATCCAACTGATGCCCGAGCACGCGGACCATCCCGACTGGCCCGACCTCGCCGCGCTGCTCGAGACCGGGCCGGGCGCGGCGATGGAGCTCAACCAGGCCCACCTCAACCCACAGCTCGGCAAGGTTGTGCAGACGCTTGGGTTCGACCGCGACTGGGTGGCCGGCGTCGGCTCGCACCTGATCGATCGCGACGGCGACCGCTACCTGGACCTGCTCGGCGGCCACGGCGTTTTCTCGCTCGGCCGCAACCACCCCTACGTGAAGGCGCAGCTGCACCGCGTGCTCGACGCCGACACCCCCAATCTTCCCCAGCTCGGCGTCTCGACGCTCCCGGGCCTGCTGGCCCAGGAGCTGATCGCGCGCGCGCCGGCCTCGCTCGATGCCGTGGTGCTGACCAGCTCAGGCACGGAGTCGGTCGAGGGCGCGCTGAAGCTCGCCCGTGCCGCCACCGGCCGCCAGCGGATCCTGTTCTGCCGCCGCGGCTTTCACGGGCTCTCGATGGGGTCGCTGTCGGTCAACGGCAACGCCGAGTTCCGCGAGCGATTCGGGCCGCTGTTGCCCGGCTGCGAGCCGGTCGAGTTCGGCGACGCGGATGGGCTCGCCCGCGAGCTCGCGGCCGGCGACGTCGCCGCGCTGATCGTCGAGCCCGTCCAGGGCAAGGGCGTGTACGTCGCGCCCGACGGCTACCTGCCCGCCGCCCAGGAGCTGTGCCGCCGCCACGGCTCGATGCTGATCCTCGACGAGGTCCAGACCGGGCTGGGCCGCACCGGGCGGTTCCTGGCGCTCGAGCACTGGGGCCTGGAGCCCGACCTGGTCACAATCTCCAAGGCCCTGTCGGGCGGCTACGTGCCCGCCGGCGCCGTGCTGGCCAGTCGCCGCGCGTTCGATGGAACGTTTGACTCGATGGAGCGCAGCGTCGTGCACTCCTCGACTTTCGGCGGCGGGGACCTGGCCGCGGCGGCCGGGCTGGCCACGCTCACCGTGCTCGACCGTGAGCGCCTGCCCGAGCGCGCTGCCCGGATGGGCGAGCTGCTGCTCGAGCTCACCCGTCCGCTGGTGGAGCGCTTCGAGATCGTCCGGGATGTGCGCGGGCTGGGGCTGATCTGGGGGATCGAGCTCGGGCCGCCGGCGGGACGCGCGGCGCGTCGTGCCTGGGAGGCGATCGAACGGTTCCAGCCGGGCCTGTTCGCGCAGCTGGTGATCGTGCCGCTGTTCCGCGACCACCGGATCCTCACCCAGGTCGCCGGCCACCACATGAACGTGATCAAGGCGCTGCCTCCGCTGGTGATCGAGGAGCAGGAGCTGCGCCGGTTTGCGGCCGCGCTCGAGGAAGTGCTGGCCGCGGCCGAGAAGCGGTTCTTCCGCAGCTACGCCACGCTCGGGGTCGAGCTCGGGCGACGCACGCTCAGCGCCCGCTGACGACCAGGCCCGCTCGAGGGCTAGGCGCGCGCTCGAGACTAGGCGCGCAGCACCGACAGCAGCGCCTTGTGGGGCGCGCGCACGGTCTCATTGACCGCCGTCGGCTCGTAGCCGCAGTGAGCCATGCAGTTGTCGCAGCGCGAATCGCGGCCGCGGCCGTACTTCTCCCACTCGGTCTCCTCGACCAACTCCTTGTAGCTGGAGACGTAGCCGTCGGCCATCAGGTAGCAGGGACGCTGCCAGCCCAGCAACGAGTAGCTGGGGATCCCCCACGCGGTGCAGCCGAAGTCGGTCTTGCCCTCGAGGAAGTCGAGGAACAGCGGCGACGCGTTCAGCCGCCAGCGCTTGCGGCGGCCGTCGGCGAACGCCGAGCGGAACAGGCGGCGGGTCTGCTCGACGCCGGGGAAGTGCTCCTGGTCGGGCGCCTTCTCGTACGCGTAGGCGGGCGAGATCATCATCTGGTCGACCTGCAGGTCGTCGTTGAGGTAGTCGAGCACCTCGCGCACGGTCTCGGGAGTGTCGTCGGAGAAGAACGTGGTGTTCGTGGTCACCCGGAACCCACGGGCCTTGGCGGCCTTGATCGCCGCCACCGCCTTGTCGAATACGCCGTCGCGGCACACCGACTTGTCGTGGCGCTCGCGCAGCCCGTCCATGTGGACCGCCCAGGCGAAGTACGGCGAGGGCTCGAACCGGTCCATCTTCTTCTCCATCAGCAGCCCGTTCGTGCACAGGTACACGAACTTCTTGCGCCGGATCAGCTCGGAGGCGATCTTGTCGATCTCGGGGTGGACCAGCGGCTCGCCGCCCGCGATCGAGACCACGGGCGCGCCGCACTCCTCGACCGCACCGACCGCCTGGTCGACCGGCATCCGTCGGCGCAGCAGATGATCGGGCTGCTGGATCTTGCCGCACCCGGCGCACTCCAGGTTGCACTGGAACAACGGCTCGAGCTCGAGCACCAGCGCGTACTTCTCCCGGCGCGCCAGTCGCTGGCGCATGACGTAGGCGCCGACCTTGGCGCTCTGACGAATCGGTACCGCCATCAGCTTCGTCCCTCCCGTCCTCTTACCTCGCGCGGGGGCGCGAAGCGGACCGTTTCGTTTGCCACCGTGTGCTCACCGATCTCGAGCGGTCCCAGCGCGCGCAGCTCGGAGACGAGCCGTTGCACGATCCGCTCCGGGCTGGACGCCCCGGCGGTGACTCCGACGCGCCCGGCGTCGGCCAGCCACGTAAGGTCGATCTGACCGCCGTCGTCGACCAGGTGAGCCTCGCAGCCGTGGCGCCGGGCCACCTCCACGAGCCGGTTTGAATTCGATGAGTTCGCGGATCCCACCACCAGTACAAGATCGCAGGTCGCCGCAAGCGCCTTGACCGCGTCCTGCCGGTTCTGGGTCGCGTAACAGATGTCGTCGGATCGCGGGCCGGCGATCTCGGGGAAGCGATCGCGCAGGCGGTCGACCACGCCCCTGGTCTCGTCGACCGCGAGCGTCGTCTGGGTCAGGTACGCGACCCGCTCGGGGTCGGCGACCTCGAGCTGGTCGACCTCGTCCTCGTGCGCGATCACCCGAACGTTGCCGGCGACCTCGCCGGAGGTCCCCTCGATCTCCTCGTGGCCCTCGTGTCCGACCAGCAGGATCGTGAACCCGTCGTCGGCGAACTGTCGGGCCTCGGCGTGAACCTTGGACACCAGCGGGCAGGTCGCATCGACCACGTTGAGCTGCTTGCGGCGGGCCTGCTCGCGAACCTGGGGCGAGACGCCGTGGGCTGAGAACACCACGGTCGAGCCGTCGGGGACCTCGTCGAGCTCGTCGACCCAGACCGCGCCGCGGCGCTCGAGCTCGTCGACCACGTGCCGGTTATGGACGATCTGCTTACGCATGTAGACGGGCGCGCCGAACGCGTCGAGCGCCCGCTCGACCGTCTCGATCGCTCGTTCGACGCCCGCGCACGACGCCCGCGGCGCCGCCAGCACGAGCTCGCGCGGCCGGATCGCGGCCGCCCACTCGAGCAGCACCTCGGCGCCGATCGACAGCGACCGCGACGCGCGGCGGGTTCCGGCAAGCGTCGCCACCGGGCTCCACAGGTCCCGGTCGACGGTGTCGAGCACCGCCCGGAGCACCATCAACGGCCGCCCGCGCGCCCCCGGGGCCAGCCACGCCGACTCCATGTCGGCCACCAGCGCTCCGGTGTCGCGCAACGCGGTACGCAGATCGCCGACCGCGGGGCTGCGTACCGAGACCACCGGCCCGACGCGGGCGCGGACGCCACGCCGGTTGAGCATGCCCGCGATGATCGCGGCGCCCGGGCAGGTGGCCACGACGGTGCCGTCGCGCGACAACAGCTGGTTGGCAACGACCACATCGCCCGGCTCGAGATCGGACGACAGCGCTCCACCGAAGCCGGCGACCGCAAGCGCCCGAGCGGGACCGTCGGCCAGCTCGGCGGCGGTGCGCCGCGCCCGGCGGGGGCCGACGCCAGCCCGGACGATCGTCGCCCTGGGGGCGCCGCGACGCAGGGCTCGCGCCTCGATCCCCATGGGGGCGACCAGGACGATCCGGTCGGCGGTGTCGGCCGCGTTTGCGGCGGCACCAAGCGTCCCCGTACTCATGCCACGGACTCCTGCAGTGTGCGCTCCTTTTCGAGGGCGGCCAGCGCGACGCGCGCGGCCGCGTGGCCCGAGCGTACCGCTCCCTCCATCGTCGCCGGCCAGCCGGTGTCGGTCCAGGCGCCCGCGAGCGCGAGCCCCGGCAGCCCCGTACGCGGGCCCGGACGCAGCCGGCCGGCGCCGGGAGCGGCGCGAAACGTGGCCATGTGCTCGCGTGTGACGACGAACCGCTCCACGTTCGCGGTGCGCGCGGCCGGGAGCAATTCGGCCAGCGCGGCGGTGAAACGCGCGCGCAGCTCGTCGGCCTCGGTGTCGGCTTCGCCGTCGGCGGCGGAGATCGACACCGCCAGGCACTGTCCGCGCTCGAGGCCCGAGGATTCGGTGCGGTCGAACACGTACTGCACCGGCGAGCCGATCGCGGCGGCGAACTCGTGGTCGAGCACGTGGCGGTCATAGACGATGTGCAGGTTCAGGATCGGCGAGTTGCCCAGCCCGGACAGCGATCCGACGTCGTGCAGGGCACCGTCGGGCAGCAACCCGATCGCGCGCTCGTGCGGGACCGCCAGCACGACCGCGTCGGACTCGAGGCGATCGCCGCCGCCGGTGACCGCGAACCCGGAGTACGCGTCGGTCTCGATCCGCTGGGCGCGCCAGCCCAAACGCACGTCGACGCCGGCGAGCTCGAGCGCCCGCTGCGCCGCGTCTCCATGGACGCGCTGTAGCGGCATCCGGGCATAGCCGATGTCGCCGGCGTCGGCGCGCTCGAGCAGCCCGGTGCGGAACACGAACGCCGCGGCCGCGAGCGAGGCGTCGTCGGCCCGCAGGTTCAGCGTCGGCTTTCCGATCAGCTCCCACAGCCCGTCCATCGCCTGTCGGCGCTGACCGTGGCCGGTCAGCCACGAGCCGAAGCTGCGGCGGTCGTTGTCGGGGTCGTCGGGATCCACTCGCCCGAGCGCCAGCGCGGCACGCGCGGCCGACAGGCGTTGCGGCGCGCTCAGATGGCCGTAGCGCAGCAGCGAGCCCGATAGGTGAAGCGGCGCCGGGAGGCCGCTGCGACGCAGCCATGCGACCGGCCGCCCGGGAGCCAGCACCGGGATCGCCAGCCGCTCCTGCAGCACGGTCTCGTCGGTGGTCCCGAGGCGGTGCAGCAGCGCGCGATAGGCGGTGCAGCAGCGGAGGAACACGTGCTGGCCGTTGTCGAGCCATAACCCGTCGCGCTGAAACGAGTACGCCGCGCCGCCGAGGCGGGGGCGGACCTCGACGAGCGTCACCTGCGCACCCGCCTGGACGCAGTCGAGCCCGGCGGCGATCCCGGCGAGGCCGCCGCCGATCACCGTCACGCGCCGCCCACCGATCATCGGCGCGCCCCCGCGAGGCTGCGGATCGTGACCCACGTCTTCTCCCACGGCGGCAGCGACACGCCGTGGTCGAGCACGACCTCGGGGCTGCGGTCGATGCGGTCGAGGATCCGCCGGTAGATCCCGGTCATCGCGGCCACGCACGAGGCGCTGCGGCCATCGATCAGGTCCAGCAGCTCGAGCCCCCGGTCAAACCACTCCCGGGCCCGGTCGGCCTCGAACGAGATCAGCCGGGCGAAACCGTCCGGCGGCGCCGCGTGCAGGTCCTCGCAACCGAACCGGCGCAGGTCCTCGGCCGGGAGGTACACGCGGCCGTTGTCGAGATCCTCGCGAACGTCGCGCAGGATGTTGGTCAACTGCATCGCCACGCCGAGGTCGTCGGCCAGCCGGTCGGCCCGTTCGATGTCGGTGGAGCCGAAGATCGCCAGGCACAGTCGGCCGATCGAACCGGCCACGCGCCGGCAGTACAGGACCAGCTCGTCGAACGTCTCGTACTCGAAGCCGTGTACGTCCATCTCGACGCCGGCGATCAGATCGGTGAGGGCGTCGCGCGGCAGCGCGAACCGGGCTTCGGCGTCGGCGAGCGCAACCCGCATCAGGGTGCCGTTCGTGCTGGCCAGGTCGGCCCGGGCGCCGGCCAGCAGCTCGAGCTTGCGCTCGTCGGATTCGTGGCCGTCGCCGATGTCGTCGACGCGGCGAGCGAACGCGTACACCGCACACATCGCGCGGCGCTTGTCGGGCGGAAGCAACCGGATGCCGTAGTAGAAATTCGCCGCTGCGGACCGCGTCAGCGCCTCGCAGGACTCGTACGCGTCGAGCACCGGGACCCCGTTCGCAAGCGCCTGGGTCATTGGGTCGCCCCCGGCCTGATCAACGTCCGGGCGAGCCACGCGACCTGCAGGCCGGCGCTGGCCCGCGGCGGCTCGCCGAGCACGTCGTAACCGGACCGCTCGATCGCGCGCAGCGCCGAGCGTCCGCCGGCCACGAATGCGGCCACGGCAAACGCCAGTCGCCCATCGAGCGTCCGAATCAGCGGTGCACCCTCGTCGAGCATCGCGCTGGCGCGCATCACCTGGAATGCCATCAGGCGCTTGAGCTTCGGGGTCGGCTTGATCCCGGCGAGGTCCGCCTCGGGCACCTCGAAGTGACGCAGGTCCTCGACCGGCAAATAGATGCGGCCGTGCCCGTAGTCCTCGCCGACGTCCTGCCAGTGCTCGGCCAGCTGCAGCGCCGTACACACCTTGTCGGACATCTGGTGGCGCTCGGGGGTCAGCGCGCCGAACACGCGTAGCACGAGCTCGCCCACCGGGTTGGCCGACAGCGTGCAGTAGCCCACCAGCTCGTCGAACGTCTGGTATCGATGCACGAGCTGGTCGCGCCGGTTGGCCTCGATCAGCGCCCGGAACGGATCGATCGGCAACTCGCAGGCGACGATCGTCGGCGCCAGCGCCGCGATCAGCGGATGCCGGGGCGCGCCGTCGTAGGCGCGCTCGAGGTCGGCCTCGAGCTCGTCGAGCATCGCCAGCCGGTCGCCGGCGTACTCGTCGCCGACGTCGTCGACCAACCGCGCGAAGCCGTATACCGCGAGCAGGTGCGACCGCACCCGCCGCGGCAGCAACCGGCTCGCCACGGGAAAGTTCTCGTGGCGGGCCTGCGCCATCACCGCCCCGGCGCTGGGCGCCTGGGCGGTGCTGCTCGAGGGGGAGATCGGGCTCGCTGGTTGGACCCTTCCAGTCACGAAGTTCGCCACGCCTCCACGTAGCGGCCAAGAGCCATCACGGGGAACACCAGACGATATAGGTGGTAGCTGATGTAGAAGTCCCCGGGGAAGCCGGTTCCGGTGTGGCGGTCCTCGTCCCACGACCCGTCCGGGCGCTGGTTTGAGATCAGCCAGCGAACTCCGCGAGCCGCGGCGGCCGAGCGCGCCTCGCCGGCGGCGTGCAGCGCGATCAGCGCCCACGCCGTCTGTGACGGGGTGCTGGCGCCGCGCCCGATCCATGCCGGGTCGTCGTAGGAGCGGCAGTCCTCGCCCCAGCCGCCGTCCTCGTTCTGGTGGGCGAGCAGCCAGTCGACCGCGCGTCTGTACACCGGATCGGCGGTGGGGACATCGGCGGGGGGCAGCGCGCACAGCACCGACCAGGTGCCGTAGATGTGGTTGACCCCCCAGCGGCCGAACCACGAGCCGTCGTGCTCCTGCTCGTCCAGCAGCCATCGCAACCCTCCCGCGGCGCTGTCGCGTGCCGCCAATCCGGGCTCAGCGGCGAGCAACTCGACGGCATGCGCGGTGACGTCGGCACTCGGCGGATCGATCACCTCGCCGAAGTCGCAGAACGGCATCTCGCGCGGAAGCGTGCGCGTGTTATCGACGTCGAACGCTCCCCAGCCGCCATCCGAGCACTGCATCCCGATCAGCCACTCGACGGCGAGCCCGACTGCCTCATCGACCCGCTCGGAGTCCGGGTGACCGGCGCGGCGCAGCGCCAGCGCGACCACGGCCGCGTCGTCGACGTCGGGGTAGTTGACGTTCGCGTACTCGAACGCCCAGCCGCCGCTTGGCAGTTGCGGCCGGCGCACGGCCCAGTCGCCGGCGACATCGGTGACCTGGCGGTCGAGCAGCCACTGCGCCGAGCCGCACCAGCGCCGGGTCGCCGGGCTCCAGGCCGGCATCGGCCAGCGCGATCAGCGCCAACGCGGTGTCCCACACCGGCGACTGGCATGCCTCGAGCCAGCGTTGCTCAGACTCCTGCACGGTGAACGCGTCGAGGCCGTCGAGGCCGGCCCGCATCACCGGATGATCGAGCGGATACCCCTGCAGGTCGAGCGCCATCAGCGAGTACACCCACGGGGGCTGAATTCCGCCCCAGCTGCCGTCGGCCTCCTGGCGCTTGACGACCCAGCGCTCGGCGGCGCGCAGCCCGAGCCGTCGCAACGGGCGAAACGGGTGACGCTCGTACACCTGCAGCACCTTGTCCAGCGCGGTCAGCCCCCGAGCGGCGAGTGAGGTCGGTCGTGCGCGGGTCGCCGGAGCGCCGGGCCCGAGCTCGTCGAGCGTGATCCCGAGCGGCCGGACCGGCCGGTGGGCGCGCACGATCGTCAGCGCGACGATCGTCTGGCGGGCCCAGCACGCGAAGTCGTAAGGGTTGAGCGGGAACCAGGACGGCAGGAACATCATCTCGGGCGGCAGCGCCGGAACGTCGTCCCACGGCCACAGTCCGAACAGCGCCATCCAGATGTGGGTGAACACGCGCGCGGACCTCGGGCCGCCGCGGGCGCGCGTCCACTCGGCGGCGCGGGCCATGTGCGGCTCCGACGGATCGTCGCCGGCCACGCGCAGCGCCCAGTAGGCCTCGATCGTCGTCGACAGGTCGCCGGGCCCGCCGGGGAAGTTCGCCCAGCTGCCGTCGTCGGCCTGATCGGAGCGGATCCACACGGCCGAGCGCCGGCGCCGCTCGTCGGTGCCGATGTCGAGGAACTCGCGGAGCAGCAGGTCCTCGGCGTCCATCGTCACGTTGGTCGCGAGCAGGCCGCGCCAGTGGCCGTCTGAGGCCTGCAGCGACAACAGGTGGTCGCGCGCGCGAGCCAGCGCCTGCTCTGTGCCCGTGGCTGGTCCCGGGAGCCGGGCGACGGGTTCGGCGGTGGATTCAGGCGATCGCGGTTCGTCCAGGGAAACGGCTATCTGTGGGCCCTTCACCGTCCTCCTTCCCAGTTCGACATCCCCCACGCGACGAGGCGGCAATTTAACACAACTGGAGTCAACCCTCCGGTTCGCCGGTACGATTCCCCAATGGAACACGATCCGGGGGCGGAACGCACTCTGCGCAGCGACGCTCAGCGCAATCGTGACCGCATTCTCGACGCGGCCCGCCGCTCATTCGCGACCGACGGGCTCGACATCGGGGTCGACGAGATCGCCTGTCGCGCCGGCGTCGGGGTCGGGACGCTGTACCGCCGCTTCCCCAGTAAGGAGTCGCTGATCCACGCGATCTTCGAGCGCCGCCTGGACGACCTGCAGCCCGTGATCGACCGCGCGTTCACGGCGCCGGACCCCTGGGACGGGTTCGTGGAGCTGCTGTACGCAATGGTCGCCCAGCAGATCGAGGACCAGGGCTTCTCGCAGATGATCGTCACCAGGCTGGGCCCAGAGGCGGTTCCCGACCACGTTCGCCGCCGCTTCCTCGAGCCGGCGGAGCAGCTGCTGGCCCGGGCTCAGGAGGCTGGCCGGGCCCGGACTGACATCAGCCCCGCCGATCTGCCCGCGATCCTGCGGATGGCCGGCGCCTCGGCGCTCGGAGCCGACCCGGCCTGCGATTGGCGGCGTCACGTCGGACTGCTGCTCGACGGCGTGGCAGCTCCGTCAGGAGTCGGCCGCGGCCTCCACGTCGGAGACGTCGATCCGGTCGGCCTTTAGCACCGGTCGCCCGTCCGGTGTGAACCACTGCTCACGGGGCCGGTCGTAGTACAGCTCGATGCCGTTGCCGTCGGGATCGTTGAGGTACACCGACACGGTCCCGCCATGGTCGGAGGCGTGGTCGACGGGATAGCCGCGCTCGCGCAGGCGGCGGACCGCGCGCCCGAGCTCGCGCGCATCGGGGTACACGAACGCGACGTGATACAGGCCCGTGTGACCCTCCGGTGGCGGGGCCCCGCCGGCGCTCTGGAACGTATTGAGCCCGATGTGGTGGTGGTAGTCGCCCGCGGCCAGGAACGCCGCGGGCAGACCGAGCGGTCGACCGTCGGCCTGCACGCCGAACCCGAGCGTGTCGCGGTAGAAGCTCACCGCGCGGTCGAGGTCGGAGACCATCAGGTGCACGTGCCCGACGCGGACGTCGGGGTGGATCGGCTCGGCGGCCATGGGCAAGATTCGCACGGCCGCCGGGGGGCATGCAAGCGCGCTAGGGTCGAAGGCGGTGCGAGTCGCGACCTGGAACGTCAACTCGGTCAAGCAGCGCCTGCCCCGGTTGCTGCCGTGGCTGGACGAACGGCGTCCCGACGTGGTGTGCCTGCAGGAGACCAAGCTCGCCGACGACGCGTTCGGGGAGTTGCTCGGAGACGCGCTCGACGAGCGGGGCTACGAGTTCGCGGCTCACGGCCAGGCGGCATGGAACGGGGTCGCGGTGCTGTCGCGCGTCGGGCTCGAGGACGTCGCGCCTGGCCTGGCGGGTGCCCCCGGCTTCCCCGACCCCGAGGCGCGAGCGCTGGCGGCGACCTGCGACGGCGTCCGGATCGTCTCGGTGTACGTCCCCAACGGGCGCGAGCCCGGTTCTGAGCACTACAACTACAAGCTGCGGTGGCTGTCGGCGCTGCGCGACGCCGCCGCCGACGCGCCGAAGTCGACGATCGTGTGCGGCGACATGAACATCGCACCGACCGACGAGGACGTGTTCGACCCCGAGGCGTATGTCGGCCAGACACACGTGACCGAGCCCGAGCGCTCGGCGCTGGCCGAGCTTCAGGCCGTCGGGCTGCACGACGTGGTCCGTGACCGCTGGCCCGACAAGCGGGTGTTCACCTACTGGGACTACCGCGCCGGGATGTTCCATCAGGACCTTGGGATGCGGATCGACCTGGTGCTGGCGACCGACGCCGTCTCCGAGCGCGTGCAGGCGGCGTGGGTGGATCGGCAGGCGCGTAAGGGCCGCGGGCCCAGCGATCACGCGCCGGTGATCGTCGACCTCGATCAGGCACCCGACGGGGACATCGGGCCGGTGGTCCCGCCGCCGTCGGCGCCGGTGATCAAGCGGGGCGGGGCGAAACTGCCGCAGTCTCCTTGAGCCACCGGCGCATGCGCCGGTGGCCCGGCCGGTGCATGCACCGGCCGGCGGGGGCGCGCATGCGCGCCCCCGGACGTCTCACTACCGAGGGCGGTCGCGGTCTCGCGACGGCTGCACCCGCTTGGGCTCGCCGGGCATCTTCGGGTAGTCGGGCGGGTAGGGCATGTCGCCCTGGCCTTGCGCCTCGTCGCGCTCGAACAGGTCGAGCAGCGGCTGCAGCGAGCCGGGGTGATCGTCGATCTCCGCGTGGCGGTCGCCGACCTCGGCGAACCGCGCCGGCATCGTCGCGACCGTGAAATCCTCGGGCGCGACCTCGGTGAGCTCGTCCCACCCCAGCGGGGCCGACACCGGCGCTCCCGGCTTCGGGCGGATGCTGTAGGCCGAGGCGATCGTCCGGTCCCGCGCGTTTTGGTTGTAGTCGATGAAGATCCGCTCGCCTCGCTCCTCCTTCCACCACTTGGTGGTCACCTGGCCGGGCAGGCGGCGCTCGAGCTCGCGCCCGAACGCGATCGCGGCGTGGCGGACGTCGGTGAACGTCCAGCGCGGTTCGATCCGCACGTAGATGTGGATCCCGCGCCCGCCGGAGGTCTTGGGAAAACCGGCGTAGCCGAGCTCGTCGAGCAGCGCCCGCGCCTCCCCGGCCACCCGCACCGCGTCGTCGAAGTCGGTGCCTGGTTGCGGGTCGAGGTCCAGCCGCAACTCATCCGGATGGTCGACGTCGGCGCTGCGCACCGGCCAGGGGTGAAACGTGATCGTTCCCATCTGCGCCGCCCACCCGACCACCGCCACCTCGGTCGGGCACACCTCGTCAGCGCTGCGCCCCGACGGGAACTGGATGCGCGCGGTCTCGACGTAGTCGGGCGCGCCCTTCGGGACCCGCTTCTGAAAGAACGCGTCGCCGCCACCGCGCTCGCGTGTCGAGAGCACGATCCCGGGATGCACCCCCTTTGGCCAGCGCTCGAGCGTCGTCGGTCGCCGCCGCAGGGCGCGCATGATCCCGTCGTTCACCGCCAGGTAGTAGTTGACGATCTCGAGCTTGGAGACAGGAGCCGTGCGCTCGGTCTCGGGAAAGATCACCCGGTCGGGATTCGTGACCCGCAGGTCGCGCCCGCCCGCATCGACGATCGTCTCCGGTGCCTTGGCCATCCTCAGCGTCCGATCGCCTGGGGGAAGTTGAAGTAGTGGTCGGGGTCGACGCGCTGACGGGTCGCCTTCAGCCGCGTGAGGTTCTGGTCGTAGTAGGCGTGCTCCCAGTCGTTCAGCGTCGGGTCGATGTAGTTCTGGTAGGCCTTCCCGGACACGAACGGGTGCATGTTCGCGTGAGCTTGGCTGATCCACGCCGAGGTCGCGCCGTCGCCGTAGTACTGGATGCAGAACAGCGGGCGCCGGTGCACGAACGCGGTCGCGGTCGGCGCGATCTGGTTTATCGCCCCGCCGTAGGCGTCGCACAGCAGCGCGCCGGCGCCCGCGTGCTCGGCCGCCGCGATCATCGCCGCCCGGCCCGCGGCCGGCAGCGCCTGGGTCACATAGTCCGACTTGGCGTTGAACGTCTCCCGCGGCATCTGCCCGCCGGGGGCGGTGCCCTTGGTGTGGCACCAGGCGAGCGTGTGGCCCGTGCAGTTGGCCAGCAGTAACTGGATCTGCATGTACGCGAGCTCGAGGTTGGTATGCAGCGACGCGCCCGAGACCGACAGCAGCGCGTGCACGAGTCCGGGGACGTCGCCGGACGGCCCGAGGTACTGACCGTTGGCGATGATCGTCGGCGACGGGCCGGAGTTCAGGTGCAGGATCGAGGTCACCTTCTCGTTGGCGTGCGGAGCCCAGGACTGCCAGGCGTCGATCGCGCCGTCGGCCGACGACCACGGCCAGTGGACCTCGAAGTACGTCGAGCTCGCCGGGATCGGGTGGGTCTTGAACGTGAACTCGGTGACGACCCCGAAGTTGCCTCCGCCGCCGCCCTTGAGCGCCCACAGCAGGTCGGCATCGGTCTGATCGTCGACCGTGCGCAGCTGCCCGTCGGCGGTTACGATCTTGACGCCGAGCAGGCTGTCGATCGTGAGCCCGAGGTGGCGACCTGCCAGGCCGAAGCCTCCGCCGAGCGTCACGCCAGCGATCCCCACCGACGGGCATGTGCCTCCGGGGACCGTCACGCCGTGGCTGGCCAGCGCCGAGTAGACATCGATCAGCTGCGCGCCGGCGCCGACCGTCGCGGTGCGGGCGCTCTGGTGGAAGTGGACCGAGTTCAGCTTGCGCAGATCGAGGACGACCCCGTTTGACAGGGTCGAGTAGCCGGCGTAGCTGTGCCCGCCCGATCGGGCCCGGACCGGGGTGCTGTGCGCGACCGTATATCGGATCGCGTCACGCACGTCCTGCCCGTCGACCGGGCGGGCCACGGCCGTCGGCAGCACATGGTCAAAGCGCGGGTTGAACACGTGTGCGGCGCCCTCGAAGCCCGGATCGCCGCGATGGAACACGTGGCCTCGGATCGCCCCTTGGAGCCCGCTGGGCATGCGAGCAGTCTCGCACTGTCCACGGTCGCCGCGCACCGCGCAATTAGAGTGCGAAACCCGTGTGGCACAGACGTAGACCGAACGCGACCGCCGAGCTCATCGCGCTGGCCGGCTCGCCGACATGGATGTATGAATGGGATCTCGGTGGCGGCATACGTACGGTGCCGATGGGTCCGGAGCTGATGTCGGTGCATGAGACCCGAGCGGCGATCATGGAGCCGGTCGTCCGCGAGGCGCTCGCCGCAGCCGGGCCCGACGCGAGCGCAATCGACCTGGCGTGCAGCGAAGGATGGTTCGCGCACCGGCTCCTTGAATGGGGCGCTCGGCAAGTGGTTGGGATCGACGTGCGCCCGGAGAACATTCGACGCGCTGAATTGGTGCGCGACCACCTGGGGCTCGACCGCCGCCGCTTGCGGTTCAAGACGGCCGACGTGATGAAGCTGCGGGCGCGGCAGCCGTTCACGGTGGTGCTGTGCCTCGGCCTGATCTACCACCTGGAGAACCCGATCGGCGCGCTGCGAATCGCGCGATCACTGACGCGCGGTGTCTGCATCGTCGAATCGCAGCTGACCGAACAGAGCGAACCGATCCGCCACGGTTGGGGTGCGACGGGCACGTATCTGGAGCAGGCCGCAAGCTGGGCGGCCTACCACGAGGAGCCGCAGCTACAGGCCGATCATCCGATCGCGGCGCACGGCGGCGTGGTGAGCCTGATCCCGAACCGCGTAGCGCTCGACCAGGCCATGAGCGCCGCGGGGTTCTCGCGGGTGTGGGCTCCAGGCGTTACTCCCGCACTGAACAGTCAGTACACCGACGGGCATCGCGCCGTGCTCGCGGGGCAGCCCTAGACAGCGCCCTGGGCGCGTGCTGCATAACGTCCCGCTCGACCCGTCAGCAGCGGACCGTGGGACGTTCGCCACGTGGGGGGTGTCCAACGTCCCACGGTGGCCCGCTAACGGCTCGAATGGGACGTTGAGCAGGTCGTCCGCGCCGGCCTCGGCTCCGCCGGTCAAAGACCGCGCAGTAGCTTGATCGTGGTCGTCGACCGGCCGACCCCGTTGGCGTTCGTGGCGGTGAGCCTGAGCACCGCCGACAGCTTGGTCGCGCGAGTCAGCGCGAGTACTGCCCCGGCGGGGAGCTTGGCTTTCAGCGTCACCGGCCTGGCGGCGGTCGCCCGGACGGAGACCGGGCCAAGCCGGAATGTCCGCCGGCGAGGATGGCCGCGGTCGGGCCGCTGTGTCAGCACGCCCGTCAGCGTGAGCTTCGCCGTCTGATTGCAGCGAGCGACGGTCGAAAGCGTCACTCGCTGGGAGGACTTGGTCGGTCTGCGGCCTTGCCGAGCGGCGAGCCGCACCCGGTTGCTCGTCCGCAATGTGCATTTGGCGGCGCTCCGCGCGCTCGGGTGGCGGGCGGCGGGCGGCGCCGGTGCGGGATTTGACCGCGGGGGCGTCGGCGTGGTCTTCGGTGCAGCTGGGCTGGTCCCCGGTGCGGCCGGGCTCGAGATGAACGTCGCAGTGACGGTCTGGTCGTAGGGCAGCGCGAGCGTGCAGGTCCCGGCGCCGCTGCAGGCACCGCTCCAGCCGGCGAACCTGGAGCCGGCGGCCGGCGTGGCGGCGAGCGTCACCGAGGTGCCCGCGGCGTAGTTATGCGAGCACGTTCCCGGACACTGGATCGAGCCGGCCCGAACCGTGCCCTTGCCCGAACCCGCGATCGAGACGAACAGCGAGGCTCCGTGGCTGAGTGCGTCGCTGAGCGCGGAACGGGTCTCGTCGAGGCGGTCGATCGTGGGGCTGATCAGCGCGTTGTCCTGCGCGAGGGCCTGACCGGAGGAAGCCGCCGGAACCGCGCCCGCGGTCCTGGCGAGCGCCTGCGCCGCGACCGGCGGGACGATGTACGGCCTCACGGCGCTGGTGACCGCCAGCGCCCGCAGTTGCACCAGATCCCAGACGAAGTCCGCCGGGTCGAACCCGGGCATCGCAGCGGCCGCGGCGCGGTAGAAGTTGACGACCTGGTCGGGAACCGAGTCTGCGTACTGGACTCCCCACAGGTTGAGGTTGCGGTCCGTGCGGGCGAACGCGTCCGCGTTGACGCCGGAGATCAGGCTGTGGAGCTTGTCGTCGCTGGCGAGCGCCTGCGGCAGCCCCAGCGACACGTAGCCGTCGAGCACCGCGCTGGCGCCGCCCAACCGCTCGGCGGCTGATTGCACGTCCGTCGCCTGGGATGTGCCCGAGGTCAGCGTGGACCCGTTGCTGAGGATGTCGTTGTAGATCCCGGTCTGGGCGACCGCGAGCGCACGGTTCACCGCCGGCTCGACGTAGCCACTGACATCCGCCGGGTAGCTGGCGCTCTGGAACTGGCTCTGTCCGAGCAGTCCGTTGGTGTCGTTGCAGCCGGCGACCACCGCGTCGATCGCGTCGATCTCCTGGTTGCCGCGGCTGGCTCCGCTGCAGTAAGCCTCGAACGAGCTGGTGGCGTTGATCGAGCCGACGTTGTCGCTGACTCCGGTGCCGTTCGGACCCACGTAGCTGAAATGCAAGCTCATCGCGAAAGGCCCGCCCGAGGCCGTCTCGGGCGTGTTGAACGTGGCCGTCCAGCAGGCTGAGACGTGGCCGAGCCCGAGCCGGACCGCGTTCAGTACCTGGTTGGGCAGGAAGCCGATGATCGAGGTCGTGAGATGCGGGATCAGATAGTCGTTGGGGTTGATGCGGCCGGTGATTCCGTCGTTGACCTCGGACGTGCACAGCGGCACGTTGTTGAACGAGCTCAGCGTCAGCAGTCCGGTCAGGTCCGGCTGCTGGTTATTGCCGCCCCACGGTGCGATCGGGCTGTACGGGAGCGACAGGCCGGGAACGTCGGTGGTGTCCAGGTAGTGCTGCTCCTCAGCGTGGAGCGCCTGCGGAAGGCTCGGTGGCGCGCTGGTGTCGTGGCCCTGGTTGCCCCAGTACTGGTAGTAGTTGAGCGCGGCATCGAGCGTCTGGTTGCCGGTTCCGTTGTTATCGGAGCCGGCGTCGTTGGCGGTCAGCTGATGCAGCGCGTTGGCGATCACCTGCCCCTCCTGCATGATCGTTCCCAGCTGGGTCAGTCGGGTGGGGGTCACGTAGGCCGGGTTCTCGGTCAACAGCTGCGCGAACGCCCGGGCTGACGTGGCCCAGAAGTCCGGGTCCGGAAGGCAGATGCCGTGCTGCACATCCGCGCCGGCCGCACACGTGCTGGTGAGCGGTCCCGGCCAGACGATGGCCTCGGGCGAGTCGGTCACCTGGCTGCCGAACAGGTTGAAGAAGTTGACGTTCGAGTCCAGCGACAGCGGATCCGCGGCGGTCACCAGGCCGTTGGCGTTCAGCGCGTTGAAGCCGGTCGGCGGCGCGGTGACGGTCGAGGACAGCGCGGTGCTGGTGGCGTCCTGATACAGCGCCCCCGCGGCCTGGGCAAACTGGCTCTGGGGAAGCGGCACGCCGTTGGCCTGCTGGTATCCCAGGTCCTGGTTGATCAGCGTGCCCAGGTCGTTCTTGGCCCCTTGGGCGAACAGCGACTGGACCTCTGACTGGAGATGGTCCACGGAGCTCTGCAACGTGGTCAGCTTGCTGGCCAGCTGCGTGATCTGCTGCTGGACCTGGGTCAGCTGCACGCTGAGCTGGTAGCTGTCCTGGGCGATCTGATCGGACAGGTTCGCCAGTTGCGTGTCGATCGCGTGAAACGCCGACTGCGTGTAGTGCTCGAAGTCAGAGAGCTGCTGCGAGATGTCCTGGATGCCCTGCAGGATGATCGTGTTCGGGTCAGGGCCGCTGAAGCTGAACCCGAGGGCGTCCCCGACGACGTTGAACAGGCCACTGAAGGCTGCTACCGGGTCGATCTCGGAGACCGAAAGCGTCACCGCGAGCGTGGCCACGTCGAAGCCTGCCTTCTCGAACTGCTGCGCGTTCTGATAGTCGAGGTACTGGTTCTCCTCATCGGCGATCTCCGCCGCGGCCTGGCCTTCGGCGGTCTCGGCCTGGCCGAGCGCCTGATCGGCGTCGGACAGGGCATCGCCCTCGGCTGCCGCCGCTGCCTGGGCGGACGTGATGAACCGCAGCTCGTTGGTCGCGTCGGCCTGCGCTTGATTGCGGGCGGCGGTACACGCACCGGTGGCGGTGTCCGTCCCGTTCGGGCACTGGGCGGCCACGAACTGGGCGTCGTGCAGAGCACCGGAGCTACAGTTGCTCGGCGAGGCGCCCGACGTGCCGGATGCCAGCGTGCAGTTCTGATTATCGATCTGCGTGATCGAGCCCCGGATCAGCGTCTCGAGTTGACCGACGGTTGTGTTGAGCGACCCGTCGGAGCCGATCATGTTGGTCAGCGACTTGATCGAATCGGTCTTCAGCGCCGGGTTCTCGCCGAGCAAAGTCTTGGTGTCGTCGAACACGCTTTCGCTGCTGGCCTGCTTCCAGAGCGAATCGCGGGCCTGACCGAACTTCCGGTTGGTTGCGGCGAGGTCCTCGGTCGCCGCAAGCACGCGGGCGGGCGCGAAACTCGCGAACGAGATCGTGTCGAGCGAGTCCGCGGAGGCGTCGAATGCCTGACCGAGCATCTCCGTCGATTGCGACGCGTCCGTCAGCGCGTGGTCGGTTACCTGAGCCAGCGCGTGGTCGACGTCGGCGTTCTGGTTTGAGTCGGTGAGCGCGCGAAGGATCGCAAGCACCCGCTGGTTGCCGCCCATCACGGTCAGCGTCGAGGCCGAGATCGCCTGCGAGCCCGTCGTCAGGACGCCCTGCAGATTCTGGATATCCGAGGCGGCCTGGCCGGAGTCGAGCGTCGGATTCTCGACGTAGAGCTGCTGCAGCACCTTCTCCAGCACCACGTCCTCGGTGCCGCTGGGGATCTGGCTCAGTCGGGTGACATCGCCGGCCACGAACAGAGACTGGGCGACCTGTGCCGCCGACAGATGGACGGGCGTGGACGGACTGGCGGCTGCCTGAGCGTTCGTGCTCAGCCCGATCGCGAACGCCGAGGCGGTCAGGAGCGCGAGCGCTGCCGAGCGGATGCGGATCTTCATCTGGGCAACCTCCGGTGAAATGTCGGTTCTGCCGGCTGCTGGACGCCCCGCCGGCACCGACGATCCTGAGGCTAAGCGGGCCTTCGCGCATCGGGCGACCGCCCATTTCTTCGCGCACTGGCGCGCCGAGGCTGAACGTTTGTTTACGGGCGGGCGGCAGATCTTTAGTCCGCCGGACCGTGTCTTTAGACTTTCGCCCGCGGGGTATAGGTGGAGGCCTCGCCGGGACGTTGCGTGGCCTCCCTCCAGCGAGGCGGAGGCTGCGTGAGCCCAGACCATGAGCCGGGCGGAAACGAAGAGGGCGAGATCGCGCTGGGGAACTTACCCCCGCAACTGACCGAACTGATCGGGCGCGAGGACGCGCTCAGGGAGCTCAGCGCGCTGGTGTGGCGCGGCCGGTTGCTAACCCTGTCTGGCCCCGGTGGAGCGGGCAAGACGAGGCTCGCGATCGCACTCGCCGACTCGGTCCGCGCAGACTTCGTCGAGGGCGGCTGGTTCGTTGACCTGTCGCACACCGTCGATCCCGGATCGGTCGCGCAGGCGATCGCCGTTGCGGTGCTGCCCGCAGAAGCGTCCAACGGCTCGGCATCCGCCACGATCGCGAGGCGATTCCCCGATTCATCGCTGCTGCTGCTCGACAACTGCGAGCAGGTGATCGACGGCTGCGCGACCGTGGTGAGCGAACTGCTGGGAAGCACCCAGTCGCTCCGGGTGATCGCGACCAGTCGCGAGCCGCTCGGAATCCCCGGCGAGCAGGTCTGGCGCGTGCCGGGGCTCAGCGTCGAGCCGCTGCCGATGGCGGGCGACGGTCGCGCCGGCGGCGATGCGGCCGTATCGCTGTTCATGGCGCGGGCTCGGGAAGCGACCGCATCGTTCGATCCGGCTGCCCCCGGAGTGCGGGACACCGTCGCGCGCATCTGTCGATGGCTCGACGGCATGCCGCTCTCGATCGAGCTGGCTGCCGCTCGGGTGCCGGTGCTGAGCGTCGGCGAGATCGCCGAGCGCCTGGAGCGAGGGACGGGCTTCCTGCGGCAGGCGAGCCGGACCGCTCCGGACCGCCACCGCACGCTGCGAGACACCCTGGACTGGAGCTATCGGATGCTCGAGCCCGCCGAGCAGCTGATGCTGAGACGGCTGGGGGCATTCAGGGGCAGCCTGTCGCTCGCCGCTGCTGAGGCGATCGCCGCCGACGAGTCGCTTGCCCCCGACGACGTGGTCGATCTGCTCAGCCGCCTGGTGGCGCGCTCGATGGTGCAGGTCGTCGAGGGGCCGGATGCTCCTCGCTATGTACTGCTCGCCCCGGTTCGCCAGTACGCCGCCGGCAAGCTCGAGGACAGCGGCGAAGCGGGCTCGGTGCGTCAGCGCCACGCCGTCTATTTCACAAACCTGGCTCGCGATGTCGGGCCGGGTCTCGCCGCCGGCGACCAATGTCGCGCGCTCGAGCAGCTGGAGCTCGAGCACGACAACCTCGCCGAGGCGCTGCGATGGCTGCTGGAGCTGTCTGGGCCCGACGCGATCGAACTCGCCTCGTTGCTGTGGCCCTACTGGTATCAGCGCGGTTACTACCGCGAGGCCCGAGACGCCTTCGAGCAAGTCCTCGCGTCCGCCCATGACGTCCCCGTCGCGGCGAGCGCCCAGGCGCTCAGGGAAGCCGGGGAAGTCGCGTTTCTGCAATGTGACTACGGCGTAGCTGAGGGCCATTTGCGGCGCGCGCTGGACCTGAGCCGCGAGCTCGGAGATCGGCCGGCAGCGGCGGCCGTGCTCCAGCGGCTCGGGTGTATCGCTCGAGAGCAGGGCCGGTTCGAGGACGCGCGCCACCTCCACGGCCAGAGCCTCGATCTCTGGACCGAGCTCGGGGACGATCACGGCATCGCGACGTCACGTAACTACCTCGGCTTCGTGGCCTGGCTGTCTGCCGATCACCTGACCGCCGAGTCGCTGTGCTCCGCCGCGCTGGTGCACTTCCGCAGTGAGCGCGTCCTCCAGGACGTCGCCGGCACGCTGATCAACCTGGGCAGCAGTGCGCTGTACCGCGGCGAGCTGGCACTGGCGCGGGAGCGACTCGAGGAGGCGCTGACGATCGCGCGCGGGCTCGGATTCGAGGAAGGAATCGCGTGGTCGCTGCACGAGCTGGCGATCGTCGGCCGGCACGCCCGACAGCCGCCCGACGAACGAGCCGCGATGCTCCGCGACGCCCTGCTGGTGCACGACCGGCTCGGCGACCGCTGGCGCCTCGCCAGCGTTCTCGAAGAGCTCGCCGGCTCGCTGCTGGCCGGGCTGGACCCGCATCTGGCGGTCTCGGTTCTGGCCTGCACGGAAACGTTGCGCATCCAGCTGGGCGCGCCGATTCCCCCGGTTGAAGCGTCCGACTATCTGGCGGCGCGAGCCCGGCTTCAGCGCCGGATGAGCCGCGCGGCGTTTGCCGTCGCGCGGTCACAGGGCCGCGAGCTGTCTCGCGAGCAGGCCGTCGATCGGGCGCTCGAGGGGATCGCATCACTGCTTGGGAACGACGACGGCCCGACGACACAAGACCCGACGCCGATCTTGACCCCGCGCGAGCTGGCGGTCCTGGAACTCGTCAGCAAGGGTCTGACGAACCGCGAGATCGCTGCTTCGCTGTACATGAGTCCGAGCACAGCCGGCGTCCATGTCTCGAACATCCTGCGAAAGCTGGGCGCTAAACGACGCGTCGACGCCGCAGGGTTGGCGCAGGCGCTCGGGTTGGTGCAGGTTCACTGATCGGTCAGCCCGCGGTGGCGGGGTGACCTAGAACCTGCGGTCGGGAAGCTCGTGTGCGTCAGGTGCTCGGGCACCAGGATGTGCCGGCGGGTGTAGACCGGGAGGGACTCCAGTCCGTGGCGTCGACGAGCCTGCGACACGCGCGGCCGCCCGACACCAGACACTTGACGGTGTTGTTCGTGTAACCCGCGCGTGAGGGCGCGGGAACTTCGTCCCGGTCGGGAAGCTCGTGTGCGTCAGGTGCTCTTGTCTCCGGTTGACCTAAGCCGAGATGAGCAGGAAAAGTCGACGATGCGGGTGAATTCGTTGACGACCGGCGCAGTCAGCGCTTCTCTATGGTCCACGGCGCCTATCTCATCCCATAAGGAGGCAGTACGGATGTTCCAACCTCACTCGTTGTTTCGATCTCGCCGGCGCGCGCTGAGTGCCGGCGCGGTCGCCGCACTCGCGACCGCCGGCGCCGTCACGGCTCTGGCAATCGCGGTCGTGCCGGCCGCCTCGGCGGCCACCGCGTCGTGCAAGGGCATCAGCTTCACGGTCCTGCACAACGACTCGTCCGGCGGGGTCACCCTGCCGCAAGGGAGATACACGGTGTCGAGCCCGAATCTCGGCTGCAAGCCCGCGTCGAACTATTTCACGACGTTCCTCAACAAGTACAACCGCGCGATCCCGGGCTGGACGGGCAAGCAGATCTCCAGGGGATGGGGCACCTACACCAAGAACAAGAGCAGCACCCGATTTACGGTGAAATGGGCCAACGCCACGAGCGCTCCCCGGGCGCCCGGCTGCGCGACGGCGACCTTGAAGGTGTCGCTCGGCAGGGCCAACGGCACCGCCGGCACGACCTTCTATCCGCTCAGGTTCGTCAACACGAGCAAGGTCAACTGCTCGCTACGTGGCTACCCAGGCGTCTCGGCGGTGACCAGCACCGGTAAGCAGATCGGCAACTCGGCGGCCCGCAGCGGCCAGAGCTTCGGCACGGTCATCCTGGCACCGGGCAAGCAGCGCAGCGCGGCGGTCGGGATCGTCGAGACCGCCAACTTCCCACGGAGCAAGTGCCGCCCGGTCACGGCCGCGGGGCTGAAGGTGTTCCCGCCCAACACGCGTAGGGCGGTGGTCATCAAGAAGAGGTTCTCGACCTGCTCGAGCAAGTCAGCGACATCGCTGCAGGTCCTGCCGGTCAAGTAGTAGGCAAACGCACGCGTGGGGGTGTGCGCGGCTCGGCGGAGTCGGAGTCGCGCGCACCCAGCCGCCTCTCTAAGGCGGCACGGACACGCCGCTGTCCGGGTCTGCGATCGGCAACGGCGTGTCGGCCCCCTGTCGGTTGCTCCAGTACGGCCCAAGTGTGTGCTCGGAGCTGGAGCCGTCAGGGTTGGTGTCGACATAGTCGCCGGTGTTAACCGGTAGACGGGGTTCTGCGCGCCCTTCCCCGCGACCACGCGGACGCCCACCAGCGCGGCGAACGCCTTGAGCAGCGCACTGTCCTGACCGACGTCGCACCCCTGAAGGTGTACGAAGCCACCGTCTGTGAAGTGGCCGCTAAGTCGCCTGATGTCCGCAGCGAAGCTCGACAGCGTGGTCTCATCGACCCAGTCGGCCCCGAAGTGCATCCCGGACCTGTTCCCGTGATCCATGATGTTCAGGCGCTTGAGCCGGTCGCTGGAGCCGAGCTTGGTCAGCGTGCCGTCGACCATCGTCTTCACGCTGTCCATCGATATGTAGTTCCATCCGAGTCGGGTCACGACCGCGGCCTTCCCCACGAAGTTGTCGGTGTTGATCGCGTTTATCTCGACCGCGTGCCACCAGTCCGAAACCGAGCGCGCCAGCACTCCGGGGGGCGCTGACGTACGCGGGGCGCGCTGTGACGCCCTGGCGGCGACCAGTCTTGCGAAGGCCCGGTTGCCGACGGCGGATGCGAGCCCGGCCGGATCCGCTCCCTTCACCGCATCGGTCCGCGAAACGCGAGCGAGTCCAGGCCGCTGCACCGGAGGCCTGACGTCCCCGCCCGAGGGCGTATCGGTGGGCTGCTCGGGCTCCTGGGCACGCTCAAACGACACTTTGACTCCCCGGTAGTGGCCAGCGTGCCCCACGATATACAGCGGCGCGGGACCGGTCCAGGCATCAACCTCTGGCATCAAGCTGGCGGTTGACGCGATGCCAAAATGGTGCCATAGTGGTGCCATGGAACTCGAACCGTATGTAGACAAGCTTCGCGAGCAGCTGGCGGTCGCCGCGTCGGCCGGCGGCGAGGAGATGCTGTCGCTCGCCCAGCGGCTGACGGCCGCGCTGGATTCCGCCGTGCGGTTGACCCTGCTGGATGCGCTGTCGGCGGCGGCGGCCGAAATCACGAACGAGCTCGCGCCCGCCTCGGTGGAGCTGCGGCTGCGCGGAAGCGAGCCCGAGTTCGTGGTCGCGGTGCCACCGCCGGAGACGGAGGGCGATCAGACCGACGGCCAGGGGCTATCCCGGGGATCGGCCACGAGCGGCGCGGTCGCGGGGGACGGCGGGACGGCGCGGATCAACCTGCGGCTGCCAGAGCAGCTCAAGGGTCAGGTCGAGCAGAGCGCCGACCGCGAGGGCTTGTCGATCAATGCGTGGCTCGTGCGCGCGGTCGCGGCAGCCGTCGACCGCGGTCAGCCGGGGCCGCGGCGACCGCAACGGACGGCCCGCTCAGGCCAGCGCTACACGGGCTGGGGGCGTTGACCCCCGCACCGTCCATCCCAACTTCGTCAACGAACCCAACGACCCACAGGAACACGACATGTCTCACTTCGAAACCCCGCAACCAATCTCGGTCGTGCTCGATCTGCGCGTGGCTGACGTAAGCGTCGCCGCCGCAGACCGCGAGGACACGACCGTCCAGGTACGGCCGACCGACTCGTCCAATCGCGACGACGTGAGCGCTGCCGAGCACACCCGCGTCGAATACGCCGACGGGAGGCTGCTGGTCAAGGGACCGCGCCGCCTGCGAGAGCTGAGCCCGTTCGGCGACGGCGGCTCGATCGATGTCGAGATCGAGCTCCCCAGCGGCTCGGATCTGAGCGGCCACACGGCCGCCGGCGGCTTTCGCGCCACCGGGTCGCTCGGGCGCTGCGAGCTCAAGAGCAGCGCCGGCTCGATCACCCTCGATCGAGCAGCGCGCGCGAAACTGGCCACGGCCGGCGACATCAGACTCGAGCGCGTGACCGGAGATGCCGAGCTGACGACCGCCACGGGCGATGTGAGCGCCGGCGAGATCGGCGGCTCCGCGGAGATCAAGAACTCCAACGGCGACACCCGGATCGGCGAGGTCGGCGGCGATCTCCGGGTCAAGGCGGCAAACGGCGACATCGACGTCGAGCGCTCGCTCGGTTCGATCAGCGCCAAGACCGCCAACGGCCACATACGCGTCGGGAGCATCCAGCGCGGATCGCTGGTTGCGGCGACCGCGACCGGGCACATCGATGTCGGGATCGCCGACGGGGTTGCCGCCTGGCTGGACCTCGACACGAGCTACGGCCACGTCAACAACGAGCTCGACGCCGCCGAGGGCCCCGGTTCGGCCGCCGAGCAGGTCGAAGTACGGGCGAGGACCGGATTCGGGGACATCACGGTCCGGCGCGAGGCCGGACACGGCGCCGACCTGCTTGCGGGAGGGAGGGGCCATGAGTGATGCGATCGAAGTCCACGGCGTCGTCAAGCGGTTCGGAGAGGTGGTCGCGCTCGACGGGCTCGACCTGACCGTGCCCGCCGGCACCGTGTTCGGGTTGCTCGGCCCGAACGGAGCCGGCAAGACGACGCTCGTGCGGATCCTGGCGACGCTGCTGGAGCCGAGCAGCGGCCACGCGGCGGTGCTCGGTCACGACGTCGTGCGCGAGCCGCTGGCCGTCCGGCGGCGGATCGGGCTGGCGGGTCAGTTCGCCGCGGTCGACGAGGAGCTCACCGGCCGGGAGAACGTCGAGATGATCGCTCGCCTCTATCGGCTGCCGATCAGCGACGCCCGGCGGCGCGCGGCAGGCGTGCTCGAGCGGTTCGGCCTCGTGGACGCCGCCGATCGTCGGGTCTCGACCTACTCCGGCGGGATGCGCCGTCGGCTCGATCTCGCGGCCGGGCTGATCGGCCGGCCGCCGGTCGTGCTGCTCGACGAGCCGACCACCGGCCTCGACCCCAGGTCGCGCCAGGAGCTGTGGCGAACCGTCGACGAGCTGCGACGGGAGGGGACGACCGTGCTGCTGACGACCCAGTACCTGGACGAGGCAGACCGGCTGGCCCAACGGATCGCGGTCGTGGACCAAGGCCGGATCGCGGCGCAGGGCACCGCTGGCGAGCTGAAGGCGGCGGTCGGCGCGACGATCCTGAGCGTCCGACTCGCCGACCGCGCCGCGGCGCGCGATGCCCGTGCGGCGCTGGCCGGCCTCGGCGCCGCCGAGCAGCCCCACGTTGACGGCGCCGACGGCGAGATCCGCCTGCCGGTCGACGATCCGCGCGCATCGGCGGAGGCGGTGCGCAGGCTCGATGCCCGGCAGCTCGCGATCGCATCCGTCGAGTTGCATCAGCCGACTCTCGACGACGTGTTCCTGACCCTCACGGGCCACGCCGCCGAGCAGACGCCAGTCGAACCGACACCGAAACAGGAGGCCGCGTGATGAACGCCACCGCCCACGCAATCCCGTCCCGCGGCCACGTCACTCTGGCCGAGACGGCGGCCGACAGCCGCGTGATGGCGACACGCCAGCTGCGCAAAGTGCTGCGCCGGCCAATGTACGTCGTCTACCTGTTCGTGCAGCCGGTGATCCTCGTGCTCCTGTTCCGGTACGTGTTCGGAGGCGCGATCAACACTCCGCACATCAGCTACGTCAACTACCTGATCCCCGGGATCATCGTGATGACGGCGATCTTCGGGGCGCTGACCACCGGGCTCGGACTCACCGAGGACCTGAAGGCCGGTGTCGTCGACCGCTTCCGGTCGCTGCCGATCGCCCGGTCGGCGGTGCTGATCGGACGCACCGGCGCCGACCTGGTGGCAAACGCGCTGACGCTCCTGCTGATGCTGGCGATCGGCTTCGCGGTCGGCTTCCGGCCGACCCAGCCGGTCTATGAGGTGGCGTTGGCGTTTGCGCTCGTGCTGGCGTTCGCATACGTGTTCTCGTGGATCAGCGCTTACGTGGGCCTGGCGGTGCGCGATCCCGAGACCGCGCAATCGATCGGGTTCATCTGGGTGTTTCCGCTCGTGTTCGCCTCGTCGGCGTTCGTCCCGACCAGCTCGATGCCCGGTGCCCTGCACGCGTTTGCCGATGTCAACCCGGTGAGCCTCACCGTCAACGCCGCGCGGGCGCTGACCGTCGGTCACGGGCACGCGCTCGGTCCCGCGCTTGGGACACTCGCGTGGCTCGCTGGACTGCTGCTGGTGTTCGTCCCGCTCGCAGTCAGGAAATTCCGCCAGGCCTGAGCGATGAAACGGGCGGCGCGAACTGGTCCAACAGATATGACCGATCGAGATCCAAAGCGAGTACAAGACCGTCGAGCGACGTCCTTGCACCTGTTCGCCGGACTGCGGGTGCGGGACTTCGGGGCGGCTGAGGCGTGGTACGAGCGGCTGCTCGGACAGCCGACGTTCTTCCCTCACGACACCGAGGCGGTGTGGACGCTGGCGGAGGATCGGTCGGTGTACATCGTCGAGCGCGCCGCGGGCGCGGGTCACTCCGTGACCACGATCTTCGTCGACGATCTCGACCGCCGCACAGCAGAGATCGCCGCCCGAGGGCTCGAGCCCGACGAGCGCGAGACATACAGCAACGGCGTCCGCAAGGTGATTTACCGCGATCCGGACGGCAACGAGCTGGGCTTCGCTGGCCCACCGGCTCGCGAGCCGGATGAGAGAATGGGCGCGATGAACGCAGGGAGCGCGACAACGGAAAGCGGCTCGCTGTGGCCGCGGGTCGCGGGGCTCCCGCTCGTGATCGAAGCGTGCGAGTACGAGCGGCTACACGCCGTGCTCGCGTACGAGTTCGAGCGGTTCACGACGCACGTGCGGCTCGTCGGCGCTGGCGCCGAGGGGCTGGGCGAGGACGTCTCGGTGTTCCGCGAAGACGGCACGGCGCTGTATGAGACCCAACCGGCGCTCCCGCTCGAGGGGGAGTGGACGCTGGCCGGTTTCTGTGAGCATCTCGCGACGCTCGAGCTCTGGCCCGAGCCGCCCGAGTGGGACGTGGCGCTGCGCTTCCGCCGGTGGGCGTTCGAGTCCGCGGCGCTCGACCTCGCGCTGCGCCAAGCCGGACGCTCGCTGCACGACGCGCTCGGGCTGGAGCCGCAGCCGCTGCGCTTCGTCAACTCGCTCGGCCTCGGTAAGGAGCCTTCGATCGAGCCCGTGCGCCGGCGGCTGGCTCGCTCCCCCGGAGTGCGCTTCAAGCTCGACGCGGAGGCGACCTGGCCACCGGCGCTCGTCGATGAGGTCGCCGCGACGGGCGCGGTCGACACGATCGACTTCAAGGGCCACTACGGCGTTGAGGTCGAGGATCCCGAGGCACTCGGTGCGCTGTACGACCGCGTTCTGAGGGCGTTTCCAGGCGCCTATCTGGAGGATCCCCACGACCTGCCCGAGATCGCTCAGCGGCTCGGCGATCAGCTCGAGCGCGTGTCCTATGACGCCCCGATCCGGACCGCCGACGACATCGGCGCGACGCCGCTTGCCGGGCGCGTGGTCAACGTCAAGCCTTCGCGCATCGGCAGCCTGCGTGAGCTGTTCGAGGTCTACGCACGCTGTGCACGGGAGCACCGGCCGATGTATGGCGGTGGTATGGGCGAGCTGGGCGTGGGCCGCGGGCAGATCGAGCTGCTCGCTGCGCTGTTTCACGCCGATGCGCCCAACGACGTTGCCCCGAGCGCGTTCAACGCGGAGGACCCCCGGGACGACCTGCCGGCCAGCCCGCTGGCGCCGCGACCCGAGAGCACCGGTTTCCGCTGGGCGGCGTAGACGCATGGACGCCCACGATGACGTCTCGCTGACGAACCTCGACCAGCCGCTGTTCGAGGATGCCCGGGCGACCAAACGCGATCTCGTCGACTACTTCGAGGCCGTGAGCGAGCAGTTCCTCGGGGAGCTGCGCGACCGACCGCTGTCGGTGGTGCGTGCGGTGCGCGGTCAGAAGCCGTTCATGCAGAAGAACGTGCCCAAGTACGCGCCACCGTGGGTCAAGACGATGACGATCTGGGCGGAGCGCTCGAAGCGCGACGTTGCTTATGCGCTGTGCAACGACCTGCGGACGCTGCTGTGGTTCGCCAACCAGCGCGCGATCGAGTACCACCCGACGCTCGCACGGGCCGATCCACACGACCTGGTGCAGACGCACCTCGTGCTCGACCTCGACCCACCGGCCGAGGCCGGGTTCGGCGCCGTCACGCGGGTCGCGCAGCTCGTGCGCCGAGCGCTCGCCGACGCCGGGCTCGCCGGCGCGGTCAAGACCAGCGGGGCCAAGGGCTTGCACGTGTTCGTCCCAGTAGCTCAGCCGGTCAGTGGCGAGGAGATCGCCGCGGCCACGCGGGCGCTCGCCGCGCGCGCCGAGCGCTTGGACCCGCGACTTGCCACGACCGCCTACGTCCTCGAGGAGCGCGACGGCAAGGTGTTCGTCGACGCCACACGCGCAGGCGGCGCGACCGTGGTCGCGGCCTACAGCCCGCGCGTCCGGCCACAAACACCGGTGTCGTATCCGGTGTCGTGGGACGAGCTCGACCGCGTGAAGCCGACCGACTTCACCATCCACACGGTGCCGGCCCTGCTCCGCGGCGCCAACCCCTGGGTCGACCGCCTCCCCGAGCCCCAACTGCTGCCCGCTGATCTGATCGACGAGGGTCGTGCGATCCCGGTCGCTCGCGTGCAAGCGATGCACGCGGGCAAGCGCCGTGCTGGCGCGCGGCGCCGGCAGGCGGCCCCTTAGAACTCGCTGGTTTCGCTGACAGCGACGTGTTGCGCGAGCTCGTCGCCGCCGCGCTGCAGATGGCTGCGCCAGTGCGCCTCGGCCGCCGGACCGTCGCCTGCGCGCAGCAGCCGGATGAGCTCGCGATGCTCGCGGTCGGACCGCAGCCGCCGCTCGTCGTCGAAGTGGGCGTAGGCCAGATACAGCAGCGGTAGCTGGCACACCTGGACAAAGCAACGGTTCAGTGGCTCGCTCCGGGCGTAGCGGACGAGCAGCGCGTGGAACTGGTTGTGTCTGGCGAGCGCGCGGAACGCCTCGCCGGGCAGATTGGACCGGCCGGGCGCCAATTCATCTTGGATGCTCGACAGAGCCGCGAGTTCGCCATCGTTGATCCGGCCGGCGGCGAGCCGGGCTCCGTAGCTCTCCAGATGCGCCCGGAGGCTGTAGATGTCCTGGATCTCGTCGCTGGAGTAGCGGCGCACCTCCATTCCGCGGCCGACGCGCACGATCAGGTTGTCGCGCTCGAGCTTCAGCAACGCCTCGCGCACCGGGGTCCGGCTGACCCCGAGCGTCTGCGCCAGCGGCTGCTCGACGATGCGCTCGCCCGGACGCAACGTGCCGTCCAGGATTGCCCTGCGGATCGCCGCGTAGGTCGCCTCGCCGGGAGCGGCCTGCGTGACCGGCGCCGGGGGTGGAGAGCTTGGCCAGTCGACTGTCATGGGGTTAGCAGCATAGGTGCGCCGGCGAATCCACGCTGACGCTCGAGACCCTACGCCACGACTGGCCGTCGAACCTTCAGCGCCGCGCGATCAGCTCCGCATGCACGACGATGAAGAAGCCGTCGTCCTGCTCGAGCCACCTCCGCCACGCGGCAGCGATCGCCTCGAGTTCGTCACGGCCGCTGAGCCCATAGTCCAGCGCCTGCTCGGCCAGGGACGACGACACCACGCGGTCGGCCCACAGCCCGCCCCACCACTGCCTCGAGCTCGGGTCTGCGAACGTCCAGGTCGAGCTGGTCGCCTGGATCTCGGTGAAGCCGGCGGCCCGGGCCCAGCCGAGCAGGCTCCGGCCTGCGTCAGCGTCGGCTCCGTTATGGCTGCACACGTCGTGATAGAGCTGCATCCAGCGGTCGAGCAGCGGGTCCGACGGCGCCCAGACGAAGCCGCCGTAATCGCTGTCGCGCACGGCGAGCACGCCATCCCGGCGCAGCACGCGGCGCATCTCGACCAGCGCTGCCACGGGATCTGTCAGATGCTGGAGCACCTGGTGGGCGTGCACGACATCGAATGACTGATCGCCGAACTCGAGCGCGTAGACGTCTCCGGTCCTGAACTCGACGCTGGAGATCGGGCTCGAATCGAGCAGCCGCTGAGCCTCGGCAACCACGCTCGCTTCGCGGTCGACACCGACCGTGGACCCGGGGGCGACGCGGGCGGCGAGGTCGAGCGTAATCGTGCCCGGACCGCACCCGACGTCGAGGAGCGACATCCCCGGCTCGAGGACCGGTAGCAGGTAGCCCGCCGAGTTCTCGGCCGTCCGCCACCGGTGGCTGCGGAGTACCGACTCGTGGTGGCCGTGGGTGTACGTGTCTGCCACTGGGTCGTACGCTATCACGTACAAACGTATTGGATGGCGTGCGTTCAGAGCGGGTCCCCCGGTGAGCGCTGGACTATTGTTGCCCGTTGATGCAGCGGGTACTCATCACCGGGGCGTCTCGCGGGATCGGACGGTCGTGTGCGCAGGCATTCGCGCGTCACGGTGCTCATGTAGCGATCAACCACCCCGGCGATGACGCAGCCGCTCGCGACGTCGCAAGGGAGGTCGAGGACCTGGGTGGGAAGGCGCTGATTGCGTCTGCGGACGTCGCGGATGTGAACGGGGTCAGAGCGATGACGTCCCGGGTTCACGCGCAGCTTGGCGGGATCGACGCGCTCGTGCTCAACGCCGGAATCTGCCCCTGGGTCCCGTTCTTCGAGATCACCGAGGAGCAATGGGACCGGGTGATCGACGTGAACCTGAAGGGCCAGTTTTTCGTCGCGCAGGCGGTAGCGCAGCTGATGGTGCAAGACGGCATCCGAGGACGAATCGTGTCGATCTCCTCGGTCAGCGCCCTGACGGCCAACCTGAACGCGTCTCACTACGCCGCCAGTAAGGGAGGGGTTTCGGCCCTGGTGAAGACGCTCGCCGGCATCTTGGGTCCCTACGGGATCACCTGCAACGCGGTCCTCCCGGGCCCGATCGCGACCGAGATGAACGGCTACGAGGGCCTCCCGGGCCGCCGCGCGGAGCTCGAGCAGCGGATCCCGCTTGGGCGCATCGGCCAGGCCCGCGACATCGCCGACCTGGTGTACGCGCTCACGCAGGACGGGTTTGAGTTCGTGACCGGAGCCGAGGTGATCGCCGACGGCGGGGTGATGGCGAGCGCTTTGTGAGCGTGATCACATCGGGCTCTGATCCTCGCCCCTGACGGGTCCGACCGGGATCGTCAGCTATCAGGCTTGGCACGTCGTTGCTTGCGCCGGTGCAGAGCGTCCCAGGCGCGATCGAGCTCCTGCGAGATCGCATGGAGTCGCTCGTGGTGCTCCTCGGTGCGGACCTCGTCGGCCTGCTCCAAGAGCTCGTCCTCCTCGCCGACCAGCCCTTCGATATGCGCGTAGAGCTCGAGGTCGCGTTGATTCCGGGAGAGATCGCTGTCGTGCTCGCGCGCTAGTCCCTCGTCTGCACTGAAGCCCGCCATGGGAGCCATTCTACGTCCGGGCGGCGGGCTGCGCGAGCGTCGATTTGTCGACCGTGTGTGGCGACCGCGTCTTACAGGGCTATCGAGCTCAGAGCAGCGACCGCTCGCGTGTAGCCGACAGGCTCGAGCCGGATGTGTGACTGCTGCGACATGGAGCGCGCCGCGACGCCCATCGCCTCGATCGGCGGAGCGATATCGAGATCCGGCACGACTAACAGCGGCTCGAGCGCGATCCGCCATGGCCAACGGGGGTGCGCGACTCGGTAGGCCTCCCCCACCGCCACCACCACGCCGAAGATCCGTCGCCACCCGCTCGCGTAGAGCACGAGGCGGTCATCCTCGCTCACGCGCGGGCGCCGGGGAAACCCACCCTCGCGCAGAACACTCGTCCTTCCCTCTTCGATCCACCGCGCGGGAAGCGGGCCGCGCGCGTGTCCGACGGCCTTCACCCAATGAGCCTCCATCAGGGGATCCTCGCACCCGCTCCTGCCCGCGCGACCAACGGCTCGCCGGATGGTCTTGGCACTCGTCAGTTACACGGGCACGGCCGGCGCAGGTTCAACACGTCGTCCATCCGGACCCGTCGTTTCCAGGACCGCGCGAAGCGCGGCGACGATCTGATCGGCCTCGTCTGGCGTCAGCACCAGGCACGGCGCGATGATCACGTTTTGATGGATGCTGCGCACGATCACGCTCTGCTCGTCTCGTACCCGATCGGCGATCTCCTGTCGCGGGACCTCGAGGGGCAGACGGGCAGCCTTGTCGGAGACGAGCTCGACCGAGGCCAGCAGGCCCGCCCCGCGGACGTCGCCGACGACCGGCAGCTCGAGCAGCCGCTGGAGGCCCTGGTGCAGGTGCTCTCCGGTCGAGAGGGCGTTGGCCGCCAGGCCCTCGCGCTCGATGATGTCGAGGTTCCGCAGCGCCACAGCGCATGCCACCGGGTGCCCGCAATACGTGTAGCCATGCATGAAGCCGGCCTCCGCGCCCTTGATCGTCCGGCCGACCTCACTGGTCGCGAGCACCGCGCCAAGCGGCAGGTATCCGCTGGTCAGACCCTTCGCCGTGGTGATCAGGTCCGGCTCGATGCCGTAGGAATCCGAGGCGAACCACGACCCCAGCCGGCCGAACGCGGTGACCACCTCGTCGGAGATCACGAGGATCCCATTCCGGTGGCAGATCTCGGTGACGGCGCGCCAGTAGTCCGGGGGCGGCACGATCACACCCCCGACCGTGAGGACCGGCTCGCCGATGAACGCCGCGATGCGTTCGGGCCCGAGCCGCGTGATCGTCTGCTCGAGCTCGCGGACGCAGAACTCGAACGCATCCTCGCCGCCAAAGAGTTCCGCCCGGTACGGGTAGGGCGTCGTCAGGTGGAAGAAACCTCCCGGTAGCTCGCCGAACCCGTTCTTGATGCCCTCCAGCCCGGTGGCGGCCAGTGCCCCGTAGGTCATTCCGTGGTAGGAGTGGCCCAGCGACAGGATCATCGTGCGCTCGGGCTGACCGCGTAGGTAGTGGTACAGGCGGGCCATCTTGATCGCGCTCTCGCAGCTCTCCGACCCGCCGTTGGTGAAGAACACGTGGTCGACGCCCTCGGGCGCCAGGTCGACCAGCCGGTGGGCCAGCTGCGCGGAGGGCTCGTTGCCGAAGTTCCAGAACAGCGGCGAATATTCGAGCTCGCGCATCTGCTCCGCGGCGACCTCGGCCAACTCGCTGCGGCCATGGCCGACCTCGCAGAGCTGGATTCCGCCCAGCGCGTCGAGGTACTTACGTCCGCTCGCGTCCCAGTAGCTGGAGCCCTCGCCGCGGACGAGCATCAACGAGGAGCCGGGGAAACTCCACGGATGGATTACATGGTCGAGGTCCCATTGGGCGACCTCTGTATGAGACGCCGCCATCAGCTGGCGTACCGCTGATCGATCACGTCGAGGCCGGCATCGAAGGCCTCGAGCGTGAGGTCGACCTCCTCGGGCGTCACCGTCAGCGGAGGCGCCACCTTGATCGTGTTCGGCACGAAACCGGTCAGCCACACCCCGTGCTTGGCGGCCTCCTCACGGATGATCGCGGTCGGCGTTCCCGACAGGTCGCCGGTGAAGTCGAACGCGCGGTCCTCCCGGACGATCGGCTCGCCGTCTGCGCCGATCAGGTCCACGGCCTGGTAGAGCCCGCTGCCGCCGACCCGCCCGATCGATGGATGCCGGTCGCGCAATTCGTCCAATCCGGCCCGGAGCCGCAGACCCATCTCGGCCCCGTGCTCCACGGCGCCCTCCGCGATCATCGCCTCGATGTTGGCGACGACCGTCGCGGCGACCAGCGGATGACCGTCCCAGGTGCTGCCCGAGTACCAGCGGTCGCGCTCGAAGACCTCAGCCAGCTCGGTGCTGGCGACGACGCCGCCGACCGGCAGGATGCACCCGTTCATCCCCTTCCCGATCGGCATTATGTCCGGCCTCAGGCCGTCGTACAGCTGGTAGCTGAACCACTTGCCCAGCCGCCCGAAGCCGCAGATCACCTCGTCGTCGATCCACAGAATCCCGTGCCGTGAGGTGAGCTCCCGCACCGCCGGCAGGTAGTCAGGGTGACCCATGATTCCGGCGACGCCCAGCATCGTCTCGGTCACGACGGCGGCGATCCGGTCAGGCCCGACCTCGTCGATCGTCCGCTCCAGCGCAGCCACCGAGGGCAGCCCAGCGGACGCGTCGAAGTCCTCGTGCTCGGGGGCGGGGATCGTACGGAACGTCTGTAGCTCACCGCCGGGCACCTCCCGCACGCCATGGACCTGTTGGACGGAGGACAGCTGGTTGTTGTATCCCCGGACGCGCGTGCCCGCGGCCGCGGTCAACCCATGGAACGAGTGCTCCTGGGTCAGCACGACGCTCCGACCGGTGTAAACGCGCGCCATCGTCAATGCCACCTCGACGGCGTCCGAGCCGGACGGAAGGATCCTCACTCGCCCAGCCCATCCGTCCTGCTCGAGCAGGTCGCTGACGATCAGCTTGGCCGCGCGAGCCCGGTAGTCGGTCGCCATCCCGAAGTAGACGTGTCCGTACCGGTCGAGCGCCTCCTTCAGCGCGTGGACCACATACGGATGGCGATGGCCCATGTTGTCCGAGATGAGCTGGCTCTGGCAGTCGAGCAGCCGGGTCCCGTCCACCATGTAGAGGTAGTTGCCCTCCTGGTAGGCGACCCCGTTCCATTGGTGCTCGTCCCGTCCCTGGACGTTGTGCAGGTAATACCGCCGGTCCCAGCGCTCCATCAGCTCCCAGTCGACCGCCGCGGCTGCGGCCGCTCCAGGGGTCTGCGTGCGCTCCGTCGTTGGCTGGCTGGCCATTACTACCTCCTATGAGGGCTTACCGGCGGCGATGCAACCTGCGGAGCCTATGAGCACTCGACTGCGATTACAACGCCGGCCGCGCGCGGTCGGGCTCGGTGATTCAGCCTGCCGCCGGGAGCTTCCGGGCCCCCACGCCTACCTGGTTCGAGAACGCTTCGAGCCATCCCGCACGTACCGATTCGACAAGCTGGTCGGCCAACGCTGTGGCTTCGGTTGCTCGCGTAGCGAGCGAGGCCGCTATCTCGCGGGACTCATGGAAGATCTCGGATTCGTTCACGCCCGTGATCTGGCCGTCTTGCATCACGACGCGGCCCCCGATGATCGACCCCGCGAGCGCGCTGCGGGGCGAGCAGAGCACGATCTGGCGCAGCGGATCGTTGAGCGGGGTGAAGCAGTGCGAGTCAAGCCGCAACAGCAAAAGATCGGCGCGCCGGCCCTCCTCGAGCAATCCGAGCGACCTCTCCTGGCCGGCCGATTTCGCGCTGCCGAGTGTTGCCATTCTCCACGCGTCGACCGTTCCGAGCAGATCGGTGTAGTCCACATCCCAGAGCTGGTGAAGGAGGGCAGCCACCTTCAGCGAGGCGAACATGTCGCAACCGTCGTTGCACGATGCGGAGTCGCCCCCAAGTCCGACGTTGACTCCAGCACGGACGAGCGCAGGCACAGGGCAAATGCCGCTTGCCAGTTTCATGTTCGACACCGGATTGTGTACGACTGTCACCCCTTTGTCGGCAATCAAGGAGATATCTGTATCGGTGAGCCAGATTCCGTGTTCGAAGGAGGTGCGAGGTGAGAGCACATCCAGCGTGTCGAGATACTCCGGCAGCGTAGTGCCATATTTCCTGATGCCGGTGAGCGCCTGCAGCTTCGTTTCGAGGACGTGCATGTGGATCACCAGGTCCAGCTCCTCTGCTAGGGCACGGCACCCCTGGAGCATCTGGCTGGAGCACCGTTGCGGACCCGACGGTGCGAGCCCGATCGAGATTCCCTCGTCCGGCCGGTGAAACCGTTGCACCGAGCGACGCACGAACTGCTCCCACTCGTCCCAGGCAGGGGGTTTCTCGCGCTCGAGTCGCGCCAGCAAGGCGGGTTGCACGAGTCCGAGATCCATGACGGTGGTCTCGTGAAACGCCAGGTCGCTCATGCCGATTGCGACCACTGCCCGCAGGCCGAGATCGCGGTAGGCCATGACCACGGCCTCCAGCGACTCGTCAGTGAAGCCCGCCAGCTCGTAGAGGAAGTCGACCGCGCAAGTCGTGCCCGAATGGACCAGCTCGAGCCCACCGAGCAGGGTCCGTACGTATGTCTCGCGCGGGGTCAGGGGAGGCGCGGCCAGGCACGGGTACGAGAACAACATCCACGGCTCGAGCGGAAGGTTCTCCCAGCGGCCCCGATCGAAGTTGTCATTGGAGTGGTAGTGGCCATCGATGATGCCCGGCGTGACCACGAATTCAGTGCAGTCGATCAGCTCGTGGTCCTCGGCGACGACGACGCCGTCCGCAATCGTTTCGATCCATCCGTCGGCCACGACGATGTCCGCTCGCGCAAATCTCCCGTCGCCGTGATCGACCAGACCGTTGCGAAGCACGGTTCGCAGCTCTCGTTCCACGAGCCGGTCAACGTACATGATCAGCGTGGCCGACGGCAGTCGGCGCTGTGCTACGGCGCGACGGGTAGCTGCATCTCGACGCAGAGCCCGCCAGCGGCCCGCGGGGTGAGGGTGAGGATTCCGTCGTGTGCTTGGGTGACCCGCTTGACGATCGCCAGGCCGAGGCCGACACCCGCGTGGTCGGTGCGGATGCGTTCGTTGCCGCGCTGGAACGGCTCGCCGAGCGTGGAGACCAACTGCGGGGTGAGCTTCTCGCCGGTGTTCTCGACGGTGAGCATCACGCTCTGAGGGTGAACGCTCGTCGTGACCCACACGGTGCCCCGTTCGGGCAGATTGTGGACGATCGCGTTGTGCACGAGGTTCGTGCTCAATTGCAGCAGGAGCGCGTGTGAGCCGATGGTGGGCGTCATGTCGCCAGAGGTCTTGATCGTGAGGCCGCGTGTTTCGGCGAGCGGGAGGAGCGTTTCGGTGGCTTCCTCGGCGATCAGGGACAGGTCGACGTGTTCTCGGGTGAAGGACCGCTGGTCGGCGCGGCTGAGCAGGAGCAACGCCTCGGTGAGGTCGATCGCTCGGGCGTTGACGGCGCGGAGGCGTTCGTCGAGCTCACCGCTGTCGCGGTTGGGGTCGTTGCGGGCGACGTCGAGCAGGGTCTGCGTGATCGCCAATGGGGTTCGCAGTTCGTGGGAGGCGTTGGCGGCAAACCGTTGCTGCTCGGCGACGTGGGCCTCGATCCGCGCGAGCATCGCGTCGAAGGCGTCGGCGAGTTCGCGGAACTCGTCTTGACGACCTTCCAACTCGATTCGGTGAGACAGCGACCCGGTCGCGGCGATCCGTGCCGCGTCTGTGACGCGAGTCAGGGGAGCGAGCATCCGCCCGGCGAGAAACCACCCGCCCACGAGACCGAACACCAGCAGGAACGCCAACACGGCGGCTGCCCTCGGAGCGAACACGTGCAGGAGGTTGGATCGGACGGGAAAGACACTGTGAAGTGGGGTGTCGGCGTTTATGAGGAACGCGCGATCGGGGACGTAACGCAGGAGGAATACCCACACCGCGGCGAGCAGCAGGGCGCCCGCGAGCATGAGGAAGCCGGCGTAGCTGAGTGTGAGTTTGAGCCGAACGCTCAAACCGGGGCGTCTATCCACGGTCTCCTCCCTCACGCTCGGTCTCAGGCGGAGTATCGATGCGGTACCCGACGCCGGCGACGGTGGCGATGATCCCGGGTTCGCCGAGGCGTTTGCGCAGTGCCGAGACGGTGATGCGCACGGCGTTGGTGAACGGGTCGGCGTTCTCGTCCCACGCCCGCTCCAGCAGCTGTTCGGCGCTGACGACACCGCCCTCGGCAGCGACGAGAACCTCGAGCACCGCGAACTGCTTGCGGGTGAGCGCGACGTAGCGGCCGTCGCGGTAGACCTCGCGGCGAAACGGGTCCAGCCGCAGGCCTGCGATCTCGCGCACGGGCGGCCTGTTATGGGCACGGCGCCGGTCCAGCGCTCTGAGCCGGAGCACGAGCTCTTGGAGCTCGAACGGCTTCGTGAGATAGTCGTCGGCGCCCAGCGCAAACCCGGTGGCCTTGTCGTCGAGCCGGTCGGCCGCGGTGAGCATCAGGATCGGCATCCCGCTGCTGGAGGCGACGATGCGTTTGGCGATCTCGTCACCGGTAGGTCCGGGAATGTCGCGGTCGAGGACGGCGATGTCGTAGGCGTTGACGCCCAGCAGCTCCAGCGCGGCGTCGCCGTCACCGGCGATGTCTGCCGCGATCGCCTCCAGGCGTAGGCCATCGCGGATCGCGTCCGCCATGTAGGGCTCGTCCTCAACGATCAGCACGCGCATGCTCTCGATGCTGCCAGCCGGAACATATCGCCGTCGTATCGAAAAGCGCATACGTGCGGGCAACGCCCGGCTGCCTTGACTGGAGGCGTGACCTACCGACCACCAGCCAGCCGTACCCGATCGACCGCGCTCGTCATCGGCTTCGCGTGTCAGCCCTGCTCCTCGCGGCCACTGCGTTCGCGGCAGTCCGCCACCTGCCGAGCAAGGAGCAGACCTATCTGTCGCCGGTGCAGTGGCCGCGGCCCGGACAGGCGGCGCTCGTGGTCGGCAACGGCCGGCCGGCGGTGAGCCCGCACGCGCAGCCGGTCCCGATCGCCAGCCTGGCAAAGGTGATGACCGCCTACCTGACGCTCAAGCGCTACCCGCTGAGCGGCCCACAGGACGGGTTCACGATCACCGTCACCGAGGCCCAAGCACAGGCCGAGGCCCAGGACGCCGCCCAGCAACAGTCGGTCGTCGCCGTGGAGGCTGGCGAACAGCTGACCCAGCGCCAGCTCCTGGAGGCGCTGCTGATCCCCTCCGGCAACAACATCGCCGACATGCTGGCCGCCCGGATCGCTGGCAGCGAGACGCGCTTCATCGCCGAGATGAACGCCGAGGCCCGCGCGCTCGGGATGGACCACACGATCTACACCGATCCGAGTGGGTTCGATCCGAGCACGCTCTCTACCGCCGCCGACCAGCTGCGCGTCTTCCAGCACGCGATGCGCTTTCCCGCCTTCCGCCAGATCGTCTCGATGTCCAGCGTCACGCTGCCGGTCGCCGGCACGCTCACCAATTTCAACCCCCTGCTCGCCCAGGGCTACGCCGGCAAGACCGGGTCGGACTCCGCGGCGAAGGGCTGCCTGGCCTTCTTCACCGGCGTGACCGTCGGCGGGCGCCGGGTGACCGCAGTCGGCGTCGTGCTGGGCCAGGGCGAGGGCAGCGACACGTCAGAGATCCTGGCCGCCGCGGGCGAGGCCGCCCAGCAGCTGGTGGCGAGCCGCAACCAGTGAGCAGCTAGCTGACGTGATCGCGAGTGAGGACGAAGCGGCCAGCGCTCGCGGCGCTGTCGCCTAGCTGTACCTGCTCAACGTCCCATTCGAGCCATCTCACGAGAAGCGTGGGACGTTAGTCATGTGGGACATGGCAACGTCCCAGGCTTCCGTTCGGATGGGTCGAGTGGGACGTTGGTCATGTGATCGGGTCGGCGAGACCCTAGGGGCGCCGATCGTCACGGTGTTCGAGGTCGACAGCACCTGGCCCTTGGAGCCAAGCGCCTGCACGGCGAAGTAGGGGTTGCTGTCATCGGCCGACATCGTGGTCTCAAACGCCGTACGTGGCTCCGTGCCGATCGTCCGCAGGCTCGACGGGGACGGGCCGCTCAGGATGCGCCACGCGCTCACGGTGGTCGCGCCGTTCCAGCTGGCCCACAGCTTCACGGTCCCATCAGAGCCTGCCGCGCCGGCCAGCGCCGGGGGCCTGCTCGGCTCGACCAGCCCAGTTGAAGCGATACGCGCGGTAGCTGCCCGACGGCGCGGTGAAGTGCGCGTCGAACGTGACCTGGCCCTTGGAGTTGAACTCGGTGAAATACGGCTGCTGGCCCCAGCCCACGAACATGTCGCCACCCGACAGCGCCTGCTGGCCGCCCTCAAACGCCGACGCGAGCTGCGGCGGGTGCGGGTAGGACCGGATCACGCCCGCGGTCATCTTCTTCATGTTCAGCGACAGCCTCAGCCCGCGGGAATACTTCTCCACCCGCGGCGGACCGCCGCCGTCGTCAAACAGCGTCAGCGTCCCGTCGGGCTGCATCACCGCATCATGCTGATACGCGAACGACGCCCCCGGCCCCATCTTGAAGCTCGATCTGTTGCCGCCCAGGGTCCACATGATCTTCCCGGTGACCCGGTTGACCTTGTAGACCGCGGACGTGTTCCGAACCGAGATCAGCAGGTTGCCGTCGCGGTCCAGCGAAACCGAATTGACGTGGTAGGGATCGAGGTTGCGGCCGGGCTGCTTGGGGGCCCCACTTGCTCGACTGCGACAGCGGGATGTGGTCGATCGCGTGCCAGTCGAACAGCACCAGTCCGGGTGGCGATGTCGATCTCCTGGACCTCGGCGTCCATCACCTGGCGCCTGACGCCAGGGAGTCTCACCGGTGACATCGCGATGATGTACGCGTCGCCCTGGGGCGTGATCTCGAACTCGTGCAGATCGACCGACAGGCCGTTGGCGGCGCGGACCGTGGCGATCTCCTGGTACCTGTCGTTGAAGATGATCCCCTCGCCGCGGCCGCTACCGGCTGAGGTATCGCCTTGAAACCAGGTCAGTACCTGCTGCCCGTGGAGGTTCTGCACCCGGAAGTCGGTGATGATCTCCTGCGCGACAGCGGTTTGGCGTCGAACCAGATCAGCTTGCCGTTGGGGTCGAGGATCATCGGCCCGTCCTGGGTCGGCCGAACTGCGGGGCCACGAAGATGTCGCCCTGGGAGGCCGGCGCCGACGCCTTGCTCACCGTCACCGACGCGGGCTCCAAGTCAGGGCGCGAGCGGAAGTGCTCTAGGCCACCGGCAGCGGTGGCGACCGTCGGGATGTCGCCCGCGGGCAGCTGGCTGCCGGGATTGGAGATCCCGAAACTGAACGTCCCCTTCGGTGCTGTCGCGATCGGCAGATGCGTGGCGACCGTCACCGTCTCGCCGGGCGTAAACGCCCTGTTGGGGAGGAAGCTCACGCCCTGGCCGTCTGAAGTCGCCGATCAATCGCCCGGCATGCCGGCCCGACTGTGAGCCGACCACGCTGATCGTCCCAATGCTCGACGCCGGCACGCCGCGGAACGCGATCTGAGTGCCCGGCACCGTGTATCTACTGCCAGGAAACGGATACACCGCCACCGGACCCGCGCCGACAGCGGGCTGGGGCGCAGCCGCCCCCGCGCCGACAGCGGGCTGGGGCGAGCCGCCCCCGGGACGGCTACGGTGACCACCGCTGCCACCGCCGTGATGACGTATCTCAGGACTCGATGGTGCAGCGGAGCAGATCGGCCGGGGGTCCGCGTGCTCACTCCTCGAGACCTCCCCGCAGGCAGCACCGCCGCGATGCCGGGAGCGGACGCCTATGCCTCAAGTCGGCGAACTCGCTAATGAACCCCACAATGGCACGTAGGGCTGGGCGCATGCACACAGGCAGGAGATTCTGCGTTGCCGTCCGGACGGCTCATCGGCAGCCCGTGACCGCTCGGTCGGCGGCTACGGACGGGCGGATCGGTTTACGGTGCGATGTTGTGGTTGAGGTGGAAGACGTTGGCGGGGTCGTAGCGGCGCTTGATGTCGCGTAGCCGGTCGTAGTTCGGTCCGTACGCAGCTCGCACAGCGTCCTCGGCCTCGTCGTCGCCGAGGTAGTTGAGCCAGCGACGCCCGGCGAGGTGGGGCGTGAGCGCGGCGTGCGTCTCGCGCGTCCAGCGGATGTTGGCCTCCGTGGCCGCTGGGTCGGTCCACACCGACGGGATCAGGAGGTTCCAGCCGTGCTCGCGGTGCGGGACAGCGGTGTCAGTGGGGCCGACCCGGGTGACAGCGCCGTGGAAGTGCTCGAGCAGGATCGCGGTCATCGTGGACGGCACGCTGGCAAACCTCGACGGCCGCGTCGATGAGCGCATCCGTGAGCCCGCGCGTGAAGCTAGAAAGCCAGTAGTTCAGGGAGCCCAGGGATAGCCGGCGTCGAGCAGCGTGTTCATCTGCGGGTAGGGCATCAGCCCCACTTGCGTCATCACGGGCGATCCAAACGACAACAGGCGCGAGCTCCCGCGCGGCGTCATCCGGATCGCCGGCGTGACAGACGACGAGGGCAGAGAGCTGGCGCCCGAGCCATCCGGCGCGTGAACCAGCCCGGCGAACACGGTCAGGTCGTCGGATGCATCGGCCACCGCGTCGCGATAGAAGCGCAGGAGGTCTGGGGCGGCATCGATCGGGTGCGCGATCAGACCGCCGGTGATCGTGCTCAGCGGATGCAGACGGTAGGTGAATGAAGTGGCCACGCCGAAGTTCCCGCCGCCGCCACGCTAGCGCCCAAAACAGATCCGGGTGCGACTCGGCGTCGACTTGGAGCACGTCGCCGGAAGCGGTAACCAGCTCAACAGCCTCGAGGTTGTCGCACGCGAGCCCGTACTTGCCCATCAGCCAGCCCAGGCCTCCGCCGAGGGTGTAGCCCGCGATGCCGGTTGTCGACACGGCGCCTCCGGTGACCGCGAGGCCGTCGCCGCCGGCCGACTGGTTGAGCTTATTCAGGTCACGCCGCCCTGCGCCGTCGCGGTACCGAGCTCGGGATCGACGGTGATGTCCCTCATCTCAGCGAGGTCGATCATCACGCCGCCGTCGGTGCGGCGGCCGGCGACGTTGTGTCCACCGCCCCTGACCGAGCACTTCGACTCGACCGCTTCGGGCAAAGGCGAGGGCCGCGACGACGTCCTGGGCGCTCCGCGCGCGCACGATCAGCGCCGGCTTACGGTCAACGAGGCCGTTGTGTACGGCGCGAGCCGCGTCATAGCCCGCGTGATCGGGGGCGCGCACCGAACCGGTGACCTGGCCTACGAGCCGATCGAGAAGATGGTTGTCCAGCGTGGTGCTCATGTGGTCCCTTTCTGTTGAGCGCTCAAGCGTTCAAAGCGGTGCGCGCGACAGCTCTGTCCGGCGTGTCGCAAGTCCCCGGAGACACGCCGCTTGCTGAGACGGTAAGCCTCTCATTCCGAAACGGCCGGCAACATGGACAGTTCTCGTTGAGCCTCGGAGAACCCGGTGCGACGGGAGCACCTGCGAGAGAAACGCCGACTCGTCGCTCGGCCAGGATCCGGACGGGCGAGCTTCTACCCGGCGGCGTGATCGGCGATCCCAGCCCGCCACAGCGCCAGCACTGGCGGCCCTGCTCTGGGCCCGTGGCTCGTAGGCGCGGAGCGCCGCCGGATCCGATCGACCGCGCGGCCGCTATCGTGGCGGCGACTGACGCGACCGCCGCCCGCGAATGCCGGACCAGCCGCGCCCGGCGGCGGATTGGCGTGTCGCTTGATCGGGCCTCGGCCTCTGGCACCGTTGTACAGGCTAAGCGATGCGCCGGTCCTCGACCACTGGTTGAGCTGGACCGTGCCGAGACTAGGGGTTCCCGATTCGAGTCGCACCTGGACCGACGAGAGTGTCCGCACTTGTTCGTTGGCGAGTCAGGAGATGGCGATGAGCACACAGGAACAGCGGTCGGCGCCGGTGCTGGACGACGGAACGAGCTTCGGGAGGGTTATGCCGCGGTCGGCGATCAGAGCTTGCATTACGTCGAGGCCGGCGACGGGCCGCTGGTCGTTTTACTGCACGGGGTTCCCTGGAGTTCTGGTTCGGTTGGCGGCTGCAGGTCGCGCCGCTCGTCGCGGCCGGTTTTCGGTGGTCGCCCCCGACACGCGCGGCTACAACTTGTCGTCGAAGCCGGAGGGCTTTGAGGACTACGGCGTCGACCTGCTCGCCGACGACATCCGCGGCCTGATCGAGGAACGCGGCGCCAAGTCCGCACGGTTGGTCGGTCACGACTGGGGCGGATCGATCGCCTGGACGGTCGGATGAATCACCCCGAGGTGGTCGACCGACTCGCGATTCTGAACGCCGCCCACCGCGGCGCCTCTGGAGGGTCTGCACAACCCCAATCAGCTCCGCAAGTCCTGGTACTTCTTCTTCTTTGCGGTGCCCGGCCTTCCCGAGGACGTCGTGCACGCTCGAGACTGGCACTTCTTCCGGCACTTCCTGCACGACGCGAACCCGCCCTACACGCCCGAGGAAATCGAACGCTACATCGAGCGTGGTCGAACCAGGGGCAGCGGCCGGAATGATCAACTACGATCGCGCCTCGGTCAGACAGTCCCAGAACAAGCCGCCGCCGAGCTTCGTCCGATCTCGGACGCCGGCGCCGGTCATCTGGGGAGCGCGCGACTCCGACCTCGGCTTCGACCTTGCCGAGCCCGACCGCGACGACTGCCGCACCTCGACCGGGTCGAGCGCCTGGCCGACGCGTCGCATGGGTTCACCACGACGAGGCTGAACGCGTCAACCAACTGCTCGTCGACTTCTGTGCGCGAGCAGGTTGCCCAGCAACGGCCGAAGTCGTGACGACGTCAACCAGATCGAAGCCGGCCCCCTGAACGTTCGGCGACCTGGATAAGGGGGCCGGGGACGGACCCTGGTCGTCCTGCTGCACGGCTGGCCCTATGACATTCACAGCTTCGCCGATGTGATCCCCGGCTGACCGCCGCCGGTCACCGTGTGATCGTCCCCGACCTCCGCGGCTTTGGAAACCACCCGGTTCCTGTCCGACTTACTGCTCGTAACGGCGAGCAGGCAGCGCTCGCGCTCGACGTGGTTGCCTGGATGGATGCACTCCGCATCGAAACGGCCGTCGTGGCCGGGTTCGACTGGGGAGCGCGAACCGCGAACGTCGTCGCCGCACGTTGGCCGACCGCTGCAGCGGGCGCTACCGATCGGAGCCAAGCAGCGGCGAGCTGCCGATCCCGCCTGAGGCCGAACTGCAGTGGTGGTATCAGTACTACTTCGCGACCGAGCGCGGCCGCGCTGGTTACGACAAGTACCGGCGCGAGTTCGCGAAGCTGATCTGGCGGACGGTCTACCGAACTGGGAGTTCGACGACCCCACCAGCAGCGCCGCCTCACTCGACAATCAGATCCGACCGTGGCGAATTGCGACTTCGAGGACCGCTGGCGACTGGGGCTCGCCGAAGGCGAACCCGAGTGCGCGGAGCTGGAGAGCGGCGGTCAGCCCGGTCATCACCGTGCCCACGATCACGCTCAGGGCTGATGCGATGCGTACCGCACCCCAACCGAGCGCCTACGCTGGGAAGTTCACGGTAAGCTACTCGCATCGGACGATCGAGGCGTTGGTATACCTTCCCCACGAAGCCCCGGTGGCGTTCGCGGACGCCATCACCGCGGTCGCCGCCGGAGGCTGATTCGCCTCCGGCTCGTGATGCGCTCAGGCCGCGGGGCTCGCGTAGCTGAGGGACCGCAGCCACCTCGGTGATCAAGCTGGCCACAGCGGCGGGCTGCGAAGACGTAGATCGCGTGGCTGCCGTTGATCGGTGGTGGTTTGCGCCCGCCCGGTCGGCCATCGTGCGCTGCAACGCCGGCGCGATCATCCGGTCCTGGTTGTGAGCAGGTACCAGCTCGGCTTCTGACGCCAGGCCGGCTCGGCGATCGTCCCGTTGAGCGCCTCAACTCCCCACGGGACCTGCGAGTTGGCCATGAACGCCGAATCGGGTGCCGGGACTCGGTGGCGAACGCCGCTGCGAAGTTCTCCCGGTCCAGGGACAGGAAGCCGTCCTGGGGGCAGGATCGGCGGCCGGGGCGCGTCCGCGGGGGCGTCGCCGAGCATCGTGCTGACGGACTGGCCGCGATCGGTGCGAACGCGCAGATGTACGCCAGGCCCGGATGTCGTGCGTTCCGCCTCGGTGATCACCACTCCACCGTAGGAGTGGCCGACCAGGATCGCCGGACCGTCCTGCAGGTCGAGCGCGTTGGTGGTGGTCTCGACGTCGCTCTCGAGCGACAGCGTCTGGTTCTGCACGACGCTCACCTTGTATCCGTCCGCCGTCAGCGCGTCATAGACGCCGCGCCAGCCGGATCCGTCGACGAATCCGCCGTGGACGAGGACGATGTTGCGAAATCGGTCATTGATGATTCTCCTGTGATTGCGTCGGCGCCGGGATGGGGCCGACAGGTTCATCCAGGACCCTGCCGCCCTCCCGATGAAATCGACGCGTCACCTGACGACGGTTTCCCGCGCTCGCGTACGTAGATAGCCCACGTCCGGTACGGCGTCGGGTGGACTAGGCGGCGCGTGCGCCCGGCGTCAGCGCGGCGCGGAGCTCGGCTCCGGAGGTGACCCCGAGCTTGGGAAGTACCCGGTGGTAGAGGTGGTCGGCGCCCATCGTGCGGTGCGACAAAAACAGCCGCTGGCCGATCTCCGATTGGACAAACCCTCGGCGGCGAGCTGAGCGATCTGCAGCTCTTGCGCGGTCAGGTCGTCGCGTGCCTCGGGTACGTGCCGGCGGCTGCGCCGCCCGACGCGCGCAGTTCGCGACGGGCTTGGTCGCCGAGGTGCGCCGATCGCATCGAAGATGCCGCGTGCCTCGCGCAGCGCCGTCCGTGAGTCCTAACGCGCGCGGCGCCGGCGCAGCCAGCGCCCGTAGAACAGCATCAGACGGCCACGCAACAGGGGCCAGCGCCATCAAGGTCGGCCGCGAGCGCCTCGTCGAAGCGGCCGGCGGCTTCGCGCCGTTGTCGGCGAGCACGGCCCGGGCCAACCGACGCTGATCGCGACCCATTCAGCGGGCGTCGCCCACCATCACCTCGACGTCGGCCAGCCGCGCACGACCCGCGTCCAGGTTGTCGCTGTACGCCGTGCCTCGGCGAGGTCTCCTATGTTCATGCACGCGAAATGGAGGTGGTGAGCCGGGTCGCGAGCGTCAAACAGCGCTCGGCTGAGCCGCAGCGCCTCCTGGTGACGACCATGCGCCAGCGCTGAGAGCACGTGGCCCAGACGGGCAAGCGTGACGATATGAGTCGCGCCAAGCGGCAACGCGAGCTGCTCCGCTCGGGCGGTCTGCGCGCTCGTCGCGTCTGGGTCGCCGCGAAGCGCACCGATCATCGGGGTTGCCGTTCCGCGGTCGCCAGCCGATCCGCCGGCCGAGCTCGGCCGCCAGCCTGGACGCTTCCTCGGCAGCCGGGATCGCGATATCCCAGCTGGGAAGACGAAGGCCAGGATCGCCCGCGCGGCGAGCAGCCGTGGAAGGCGACCTAGGCGGCCCGTGCTCGGGCGCTCTCGATCGCAACCGCGCAGAACTTGAGGCTGTGATGAAGGCGCCCGTGCACCGATTCCGGCCGAGGTGAGGGACCCGCGTTTTCAACTCACCGTGGCGTTGGCGGAGGCTTCACGTAGGCATGACGATCTTCGACGCGTTCGCGTAGGGATGGGCGTACGCACTGATCGAGACCAGCCGGGGTCTCGGGGTTGGCGGTCCGGCGCGGTTGCGCGGCATCGACGACCAGCGTGGCGAATGTCTGAGCCCGGGGCTTGCCCACCAGGCGCGCGCAGCGGCCAGACGAACGAACCGAGCAGCAGCACCCATTGCTGAAGTGATCGCCGCTGCGCGCACCTGGTGGGCCAGCCCGGGCTCAGACATTCGCCAGCTGGTCGTCGATGCCGCCAACCGCGCCGGACCGCCAACCCCCGCAGACCCGCGGCTGGTCTCGATCCATGCCTACGCCCATCCCTACGCGAACGCGTCGAAGATCGTGCAGTGCCTACGTGAAGCCTCCGCCAACGCCACGGTGAGCGTGGAGGACGCGGGATTCCTCACGTCGGCCGGAATGGTCACGGGCGCCTTTCATCACAGCCTCAAGTTCTGCGCGGTTGCGATCGAGAGCGCCCGAGCACAGGGCCGCCTAGGTCGCCTTCCACGGCTGCTCGCCACGCAGGCGATCCTTGCCGTTCGTCTTCCCAGCTGGGATATCGCGATCCCGGCTGCCGAGGAGGCGTCCAGGCTGGCGGCCGAGCTCGACCAGCCGATCTGGCTGGCAACCGCGGAAACGGCGACCGCGATGATCGGCGCGCTTCGCGGCGACCCAGACGCGACCGAGCGCGCGACCGCCCGAGCGGAGCAGCTCGCGTTGCCGCTTGGCGCGACTCATATCGTCGCGCTTGCCCAGTCTGGGCCCGTGCTCTCAGCGCTGGCGCATGGTCGTCACCAGGAGGCGCTGCGGCTCGCCGAGCGGCTGTTTGACGCTCGCGACCCGGCTCACCACCTCCATTTCGCGTGCATGAACATAGGAGACCTCGCCGAGGCAGCGGCGTACAGCGACAACCTGGACGCGGGTCGTGCGCGGCTGGCCGAGGTCGAGGTGATGGTGGGCGACGCCCCGGCTGAATGGGTCGCGATCAGCGTCCGGTTGGCCCGGGCCGTGCTCGCCGACAACGAGCGCGAAGCCGCCGGCCGCTTCGACGAGGCGCTCGCGGCCGATCTTGATCGCTGGCCCCTGTGGCGTGGCCGTCTGCTGCTGTTCTACGGGCGCTGGCTGCGCCGGCGCCGGCGCGTTACGGACTCACGGACGGCGCTGCGCGAGGCACGCGGCATCTTCGATGCGATCGGCGCACCAGGCTGGGGCGACCAAGCCCGTCGCGAACTGCGCGCGTCGGGCGAGCGCAGCCGCCGGCACGTACCCGAGGCACGCGACGACCTGACCGCGCAAGAGCTGCAGATCGCTCAGCTCGCCGCCGAGGGTTTGTCCAATCGGGAGATCGGCCAGCGGCTGTTTTTGTCGCACCGCACGATCAGCACGCACCTCTACCGGGTCTTCCCCAAGCTCGGGGTCACCTCCAGAGCCGAGCTCCGCGCCGCGCTGACCCCGGGCGCACGCGCCGCCTAGTCCACCCGCACGCCGTACCGGACGTGGGCTATCTACGTACGCGAGCGCGGGAAACCGTCGTCAGGTGACGCATGATTTCGCATCGGGAGGGCGGCAGGGTCCTGGATGAACCTGTCGGCCCCATCCCGGCGCCGACGCAATCACAGGAGAATCATCAATGACCGATGTTCGCAACATCGTCCTCGTCCACGGCGGATTCGTCGACGGATCCGGCTGGCGCGGCGTCTACGACGTGCTGACGGCGGACGGATACAAGGTGAGCGTCGTGCAGAACCAGACGCTGTCGCTCGAGAGCGACGTCGAGACCACCACCAACGCGCTCGACCTGCAGGACGGTCCGGCGATCCTGGTCGGCCACTCCTACGGTGGAGCTGTGATCACCGAGGCGGGAACGCACGACAAGGTCGCGGGCCTGGCGTACATCTGCGCGTTCGCACCCGATCGCGGCCAGTCCGTCAGCACGATGCTCGGCGACGCCCCCGCGGACGCACCCCAGCCGCCGATCCTGCCGCCCCAGGACGGCTTCCTGTTCCTGGACCGGGAGAACTTCGCAGCGGCGTTCGCCGCCGACGTCCCGGCACCCGATTCGGCGTTCATGGCCGACTCGCAGGTCCCGTGGGGAGTTGAGGCGCTCAACGGCACGATCACCGAGCCGGCCTGGCGTCAGAAGCCCAGCTGGTACCTGCTCACGACCCAGGACCGGATGATCGCGCCGGCGTTGCAGCGCACGATGGCCGACCGGGCGGGCGCAACCACCGCCGAAGTCGACGGCAGCCACGCGATCTACGTCTCGCAGCCCGCCGCTGTGGCCAGCTTGATCACCGAGGTGGCACGGTCCCTCAGCAACGCGAGCCCCGTGGCCTGAGCCCATCACGACCCGGAGGCGGATCAGCCTCCGGCGGCGACCGCGGTGATGGCGTCCGCGAACGCCACCGGGGCTTCCTGGGGAAGGTTGTGCCCAATCCCGCCCTCGATCGTCCGATGCGAGTAGCTCCCCGTGAACTTCCCAGCGTAGGCGCTGGGTTCAGGATGCGGTGCGCCGTTCGCGTCGCCCTCGAGCGTGATCGTGGGCACGGTGATGACCGGGCTGACCGCGAGTCGTTTCTCCAGCTCCGCGCACTCGGGTTCGCCTTCGGCGAGCCCGAGTCGCCAGCGGTAGTTGTGAATCACGATCGCCACGTGGTCTGGATTGTCGAGTGAGGCGGCGCTCCGTTCGAACGTGGGGTCGTCGAACTCCCAGTTCGGGGACGCCGTCCGCCAGATCAGCTTCGCGAACTCGCGCCGGTACTTGTCGTAACCAGCGCGGCCGCGCTCGGTCGCGAAGTAGTACTGATACCACCACTGCAGCTCGGCCTCAGGCGGGATCGGCAGCTGGCCCGCTGCTTGGCTGCCGATCAGGTAGCCGCTGACCGAGACGAGCCCGCTGCAGCGGTCGGGCCAAAGTGCGGCGACGACGTTCGCGGTTCGCGCTCCCCAGTCGAACCCGGCCACGACGGCCGTTTCGATGCGGAGTGCATCCATCAGGGCAACCGCGTCGAGCGCGAGCGCTGCCTGCTCGCCGTTACGAGCGGTCAGGTCGGACAGGAACCGGGTGGTTCCAAAGCCGCGGAGGTAGGGGACGATCACACGGTGACCGGCGGCGGTCAGCCGGGGGATCACTTCGGCGAAGCTGTGAATGTCATAGGGCCAGCCGTGCAGCAGGACGACCGCGGGTCCGTCTCCCGGCCCCCTGTCCAGGTAGCCGACGTTCAGGGGGCCGGCTTCGATCTGGTTGACGTCGTCGAGGATCGGGCTCTCTCGGGCAACCTGCTCAGGCACAGAAGTCGGCGAGCAGTTGGTTGACGCGTTCGGCCTCGTCGTGGTGAACCCAATGCGACGCGTCGGCCAGGCGCTCGACCCGGTCGAGGTTGGGCACGTCGTCGCGGTCGGGCTCGGCAAGGTCGGAGCCGAGGTAGGAGTCGCGCTCTCCCCAGATGACCAGCGTCCGCGCCGAGATCGGACGAAGCTTGGCGGCGGCTTGTTTCTGGGACTGTCTGACCGAGGCGCGGTAGTAGTTGATCATTCCGGCCGCTGCCCCTGGTTGCGACCACGCCTCGATGTAGCGTTCGATTTCCTCGGGCGTGTAGGGCGGGTTCGCGTCGTGCAGGAAGTGCCTGAAGAAGTGCCAGTCTCGAGCGTGGACGATGTCCTCGGGAAGGCCGGGTACCGCGAAGAAGAAGAAGTACCAGGACTTGCGGAGCTGGTTGGGGTTGTGCAGACCTTCCGAGAGGCGCCGCGGATGGGCGGCGTTGAGGATCGCGAGCCGGTCGACCACCTCGGGGTGATTCATCGCGACCGTCCAGGCGATCGATCCGCCCCAGTCGTGACCGACCAACCGTGCGGACTTGGCGCCGCGTTCCTCGATCAGGCCGCGGATGTCGTCGGCGAGCAGGTCGACGCCGTAGTCCTCAAAGCCCTCCGGCTTCGACGACAAGTTGTAGCCGCGCGTGTCGGGGGCGACCACCCGAAAACCGGCCGCGACGAGCGGCGCGATCTGCAGCCGCCAACCGAACCAGAACTCCGGGAACCCGTGCAGTAGAACGACCAGCGGGCCGTCGCCGGCCTCGACGTAATGCAAGCTCTGATCGCCGACCGCGGCATAACCCTCCCGAAGCTCGGTTCCATCGTCCAGCACCGGCGCCGACCGTTGTTCCTGTGTGCTCATCGCCATCTCCTGACGTCGCCAACGAACAAGTGCGGACACTCTCGTCGGTCCAGGTGCGACTCGAATCAGGGAACCCCTAGTCTCGGCACGGGTCCAGCTCGACCAGTGGTCGAGGACCGGCGCATCGCTTAGCCTGTACAACGGTGCCAGAGGCCGAGGCCCGATCAAGCGACACGCCAATCCGCCGCCGGGCGCGGCTGGTCCGGCATTCGCGGGCAGCGGTCTCGTCGGTCGCCGGCCACGATCGCGGCCGCGCGGTCGATCGGGTCCGGCTGGCGCTCCGCGCCTACGAGCAACGGGCCCAGAGCAGGGCCGCAGTGCTGGCGCTGTGGCGGGGTGGGATCGCCGATCACGCCGCCGGGTAGAAGCTCGCCCGTCGGGATCCTGGCCGAGCGACGAGTCGGCGTTTCTCTTGCAGGTGCTCCGGTCGCACCGGGTTACCCGAGGCTCGACGAGAACTGTCCGATGTTGCCTTCCGGCGTCCGGAATGAGAGGCTTACCGTCTCAGGAAGCGGCGTGTCTCCGGGGACTTGCGACACGCCAGACAGCTGTCGCGCGCACCGCTTGAACGCTTGAGCGCTCAACAGAAAGGGACCACATGAGCACCACGCTGGACAACCATCTTCTCGATCGGCTCGTAGGCCAGGTCACCGGTTCGGTGCGCGCCCCCGATCACGCGGGCTATGACGCGGCTCGCGCCGTGCACAACGGCCTCGTTGACCGTAAGCCGGCGCTGATCGTCCGCGCGCGGAGCGCCCAGGACGTCGTCGCGGCCCTCGCCTTTGCCCGAAGCGGTGGATTCGAGGTGTCGGTCAGGGGCGGTGGACACAACGTCGCCGGCCGGGCCGTCACCGACGGCGGCGTGATGATCGACCTCGCTGAGATGAGGGACATCACCGTCGATCCCGAGCTCGGTACCGCGACGGCGCAGGGGGGAGTGACCTGGAATGAGCTCAACCAGTCGGCCGGCGGCGACGGCCTCGCGGTCACCGGAGGCGCCGTGTCGACAACCGGCATCGCGGGCTACACCCTTGGCGGAGGCCTGGGCTGGCTGATGGGCAAGTACGGGCTCGCGTGCGACAACCTCGAGGCTGTTGAGCTGGTTACCGCTTCCGGCGACGTGCTCCAAGTCGACGCCGAGTCGCACCCGGATCTGTTTTGGGCGCTGCGTGGCGGCGGCGGGAACTTCGGCGTGGCCACATCATTCACCTACCGTCTGCACCCGCTGAGCACGATCACCGGCGGTCTGATCGCGCACCCGATCGATGCCGCCCCAGACCTCCTGCGCTTCTATCGCGACGCGGTGGCCGATGCATCCGACGACCTGACCGTGTTCGCCGGGCTGGTTCACGCGCCGGATGGCTCGGGCGCCAAGCTCTCTGCCCTCGTCGTCTGCCACGCCGGCGATCCGGATGACGCCGCCCGGGAGCTCGCGCCCCTGTTGTCGTTTGGATCGCCCGTGATGACGCAAGTAGGGCTGATGCCCTACCCGCAGATGAACACGCTGCTTGACGCCGGCTATCCCGTGGGCTCCCTGAACTACTGGCTTTCTAGCTTCACGCGCGGGCTCACCGATGCGCTCATCGACGCGGCCGTCGAGAGGTTTGCCAGCGTGCCGTCCACGATGACCGCGATCCTGTTCGAGCACTTCCACGGCGCTGTCACCCGGGTCGGCCCCACTGACACCGCTGTCCCGCACCGCGAGCCCGGCTGGAACCTCCTGATCCCATCGGTGTGGACCGACCCAGCGGCCACGGAGGCCAACATCCGCTGGACGCGCGAGACGCACGCCGCGCTCGCGCCCCACCTCGCCGGGCGTCGCTGGCTCAACTACCTCGGCGACGACGAAGCCGAGGACGCTGTGCGAGCTGCGTACGGACCGAACTACGACCGGCTACGCGACATCAAGCGCCGCTACGACCCCGCCAACGTCTTCCACCTCAACCACAACATCGCGCCGTAGACCCGATCCGCCTTTCCGCAGCCGCCGACCGAGCGGTCACAGGCTGCCGATGAGCCGTCCGGAGGGCAACGCAGAATCTTCTGCCTGTGTGCATGCGCCCAGCCCTACGTGCCATTGTGGGGTTCATCAGCGAGTTCGCCGACTTGAGGCATAGGCGTCCGCGCCCGGCATCGCGGCGGTGCTGCCTGCGGGGAGGTCTCGAGGAGTGAACACGCGGACCCCCGGCCGATCTGCTCCGGTGCACCATCGAGTCCTGAGATACGTCATCACGGCGGTGGCAGCGGTGGTCACCGTAGCCGTCCCGGGGGCGGCTGCGCCCCAGCCCGCTGTCGGCGCGGGTCCGGTGGCGGTGTATCCGTTCCCTGGCAGTAGATACACGGTGCCGGGCACTCAGATCGCGTTCCGCGGCGTGCCGGCGTCGAGCATTGGGACGATCAGCGTGGTCGGCTCACGGTCGGGCCCGCATGCCGGGCGATTGATCGGCGACTCAGACGGCCAGGGCGGGAGCTTCCTCCCCAACAGGGCGTTTACGCCCGGCGAGACGGTGACGGTCGCCACGCATCTGCCGATCGCGACAGCACCGAAGGGGACGTTCAGTTTCGGGATCTCCAATCCCGGCACCCAACTGCCCGCGGGCGACATCCCGACGGTCGCCACCGCTGCCGGGGGCCTAGAGCACTTCCGCTCGCGCCCTGACTTGGAGCCCGCGTCGGTGACGGTCAGCAAGGCGTCGGCGCCGGCCTCCCAGGGCGACATCTTCGTGGCCCCGCAGTTCGGCCCGACCCAGGACGGGCCGATGATCCTCGACCCCAACGGCAAGCTGATCTGGTTCGACGCCAAACCGCTGTCTCGCAAGGAGATCATCACCGACTTCCGGGTGCAGAACCTGCACGGGCAGCCGGTGCTGACCTGGTTTCAAGGCAATACCTCAGCCGGTAGCGGCCGTGGCGAGGGGATCATCTTCAACGACAGGTACAAGGAGATCGCCACGGTCCGCGCCGCCAATGGCCTGTCGGTCGATCTGCACGAGTTCGAGATCACGCCCCAGGGCGATGCGTACATCGTCGCGATGTCACCGGTGAGGCTCCCTGGCGTCAGGCGCCAGGTGATGGACGCGGAGGTCCAGGAGATCGACATCGCCACCGGTCTGGTGCTGTTCGACTGGCACGCGATCGACCACATCCCTCTGTCGGAGTCGAGCAAGTGGGGTTCCCAGCAGTCCGGCCGCAACCTCGATCCCTACCACGTCAATTCGGTTTCGCTGGACCGCGACGGCAACCTGCTGATCTCGGTTCGCAACACGTCCGCGGTTTACAAGATCGACCGGGTCACCGGGAAGATCATGTGGACGCTGGGCGGCAACAGATCGAGCTTCAAGATGGGCCCGGGGGCGTCGTTCGCGTATCAGCACGACGCGGTGATGCAGCCCGACGGGACGCTGACGCTGTTTGACGACGGCGGCGGTCCGCCGAGGGTGGAGAAGTATTCCCGCGGCCTGAGGCTGTCGCTGAACATGAAGAAGATGACTGCGAGCGTGGTCCGGTCCTACCCCCACCCGCCGCAGCTCGCGTCGGCGTTCGAGGGCGGCCAACAGGCGCTGTCGGGTGGCGACATGTTCGTCGGCTGGGGCCAGCAGCCGTACTTCACCGAGTTCAACTCCAAGGGCCAGGTCACGTTCGATGCGCACTTCACCGCGCCGTCGGGCAGCTACCGCGCGTATCGGTTCAACTGGGCTGGCCAGCCGAGCAGGCCCCCGGCGCTGGCCGGCGCGGCAGGCTCCGATGGGACCGTGACGCTATGGGCCAGCTGGAACGGCGCGACCACCGTCAGCGCCTGGCGCATCCTGAGCGGCCCGTCCCCGTCGAGCCTGCGGACGATCGGCACGGAGCCACGTACGGCGTTTGAGACCACGATGTCGGCCGATGACAGCAACCCCTACTTCGCCGTGCAGGCGCTTGGCTCCAAGGGCCAGGTGCTGTCGACCTCAAACACCGTGACGATCGGCGCCCCCTAGCCCGGATCGTTCATGAACAGGAGCGGCCCCGATGGTCGGGGCCGCTTGACTGTCCGCCTGAGCAGGCATTGTGCGGGTTGCTGATGCTCGCAGGGCCGACTCGGGAGGATCACCATGAAGGTGACGCGCGCTGGGCGCCAGATCACGGTAAACGTGAGGGCGGACGGTGAGGGGTTGGTCTCGCATGCTGGCAGCGCGTTGCTGGCTGAGGTCGCCGATAAGGCCGGGCTGACGCGGGCGTTGAGCGTCACGGTCGGCGAGCCCGGTTTGCGTGCTGGCAGCCACGACCGCGGCCGGGTGATCCGCGATCTGGCGGTGATGCTCGCTGACGGCGGTGACTGTTGGCGGACTGCGAGCGGTCTCAGATCAGGCTGCCCTGTTCGGAGCGACCGCGTCGCCTTCGACCGCGTTCCGGGTGATCGATCGGATCGCGAGCACACCGGGCCTGCTCGATGCGCTGCGTGGTGCGCACGCTCGCGCGCGTGCACGCGTCTGGGAACTCGTCGGCGCGCCGGAACGGTTGACGATCGATCTGGACGCCACGCTGATCACCGCGCATTCGGAGAAGGACCAAGCCGCGGGCACGTTCAAGGGTGGCTACGGATTCGCGCCGATGCTCGCCTATGCGGACCAGACCGGTGAGGCGTTGGCCGGGCAGCTGCGCCCCGGGAACGCTGGCGCGAACAACGCCACCGACCAGATCGCTGTCGCCGAGCAGGCCGTCGCGCAGATCCCCGCCGCGCACATCGAAACGATCGAGATCCTGCTGCGCGTCGACAGCGCCGGCGCCAGCCACGAGCTGATCGACTGGTGCCGCGAGGGCCAGATCGAGTTCTCGGTCGGCTATGACCTGACCGAGACCGTCCGCGCCGCGATCCTCCAGATCCCCGAGGACGACTGGGTTTGCTCGCTGGATCAAGACGGCCACGCGCGCCCGAACGGGCAGGTCTCAGAGATCACCGAGCACCTCGAGCTATCCAGCTGGCCACAGGGCACGCGGGTGATCGTCAGACGCGAACGCGCGCACCCCGGCGCGCAACTGTCCTTCACCGACCACGACGGTCATCGCTTCCAAGCGATCCTCACCGACCAGACCGGCCCGGTCGCTGCACTCGAGCGTGACCACCGCGGCCGCGCTCGCGTCGAGGACCACATCCGCAACGACAAAGACACCGGGATGCGCAACCTGCCGTTCCGTACCTTCGAACACAACCAAGTGTGGCTCCAGATCGTGCGCCTCGCCCATGACCTGATCGCCTGGACCCAACGACTGCTCTTGACCGGCGAGCTCGCCACCGCCGAACCCAAACGTCTGCGCTACCGCCTACTGCACGTCGCCGCCCGTCTCGCGTTCCATGCCCGCACAGCGACGCTGCGCCTGCAGGCCTCATGGCCCTGGGCGCAAGACCTCACCGCCGCGTTCACACGGCTCTTGGCGTTCCCCGCACCAGCCTGACACCGCCGCAGCCACACTCACGAAGGCAACCCGACTCCTCGGCGCACGCGCCCCGCGAAGCCTGCCGCCGACCACCCACCACAACCGCCGCCAACACCCACAACGCCGCGCGATGGCCTCAACCGGCCCTACCATCCCCGCAATCACCCACCCGACCAACCACCCGAACCCGAACCACTCACCTCACGCCGACTCCTGCACGATCCGGGCTAGGGTCTCGCCTACCCGATCACATGACCAACATCCCACTCGGCCCATCCGAACTGAAGCCTGGGACGTTGACCACGTCCCACATGACTAACGTCCCACGCTTCTCGCGAGATGGCTCGAATGGGACGTTGAGCAGGTACAGCTAGGCGACAGCGCCGCGAGCGCTGGCCGCTTAGTCCTCACTCGCGATCACGTCAGCTAGCTGCTCAGTGGTTGCGGCTCGCCACCAGCTGCTGGGCGGCCTCGCCTGCGGCGGCCAGGATCTCTGACGTGTTCGCTGCCCTCGCCCTGGCCCAGCACGACGCCGACTGCGGTCACCCGGCGCCCACCGACGGTCACGCCGGTGAAGAAGGCCAGGCAGCCTTTCGCCGCGGAGTCCGACCCGGTCTTGCCGGCGTAGCCCTGGGCGAGCAGGGGGTTGAAATTGGTGAGCGTGCCGGCGACCGGCAGCGTGACGCTGGACATCGAGACGATCTGGCGGAAGCCGGGAAAGCGCATCGCGTGCTGGAAGACGCGCAGCTGGTCGGCGGCGGTAGAGAGCGTGCTCGGATCGAACCCACTCGGATCGGTGTAGATCGTGTGGTCCATCCCGAGCGCGCGGGCCTCGGCGTTCATCTCGGCGATGAACCGCGCCTCGCTGCCAGCGATCCGGGCGGCCAGCATGTCGGCGATGTTGTTGCCGGAGGGGATCAGCAGCGCCTCCAGGAGCTCGCGCTCGGTCAGCTGTTCGCCGGCCTCCACGGCCACGACCGACTGTTGCTGGGCGGCGTCCTGGGCCTCGGCCTGTGCTTGGGCTCCGGTGACGGTGATCGTGAACCCGTCCTGTGGGCCGCTCAGCGGATAGCGCTTGAGCGTCAGGTAGGCGGTCATCACCTTTGCCAGGCTGGCGATCGGGACCGGCTGCGCGTGCGGGCTCACCGCCGGCCGGCCGTTGCCGACCGCGAGCGCCGCCTGTCCGGGCCGCGGCCACCGCACAGGCGACAGATAGGTCTGCTCCTTGCTCGGCAGGTGGCGGACTGCCGCGAACGCCGTGGCCGCGAGGAGCAGGGCTAGAGCACGCGAAGCCGATGACCAGCGCGGTCGATCGGGTACGGCTGGCTGGTGGTCGGTAGGTCACGCCACCAGTCAAGGCAGCCGGGCGTTGCCCGCACGTATGCGCTTTTCGATACGACGGCGATATGTTCCGGCTGGCAGCATCGAGAGCATGCGCGTGCTGATCGTTGAGGACGAGCCCTACATGGCGGACGCGATCCGCGATGGCCTACGCCTGGAGGCGATCGCGGCAGACATCGCCGGTGACGGCAACGCCGCGCTGAAGCTGCTGGGCGTCAACGCCTACGACATCGCCGTCCTCGACCGCGACATTCCCGGACCTACCGGTGACGAGATCGCCAAACGCATCGTCGCCTCCAGCAGCGGGATGCCGATCCTGATGCTCACCGCGGCCGACCGGCTCGACGACAAGGCCACCGGGTTTGCGCTGGGCGCCGACGACTATCTCACGAAGCCGTTCGAGCTCCAAGAGCTCGTGCTCCGGCTCAGAGCGCTGGACCGGCGCCGTGCCCATAACAGGCCGCCCGTGCGCGAGATCGCAGGCCTGCGGCTGGACCCGTTTCGCCGCGAGGCTCACCGCGACGGCCGCTACGTCGCCCTCACCCGCAAGCAGTTCGCGGTGCTCGAGGTTCTCGTCGCTGCCGAGGGCGGTGTCGTCAGCGCCGAACAGCTGCTGGAGCGGGCGTGGACGAGAACGCCGACCCGTTCACCAACGCCGTGCGCATCACCGTCTCGGCACTGCGCAAACGCCTCGGCGAACCCGGGATCATCGCCACCGTCGCCGGCGTCGGGTACCGCATCGATACCCCGCCCGAGACCGAGCGGGAGGGAGGAGACCGTGGATAGACGCCCTGGTTCGAGCGTTCGGCTCAAACTCACACTCAGCTACGCCGGCTTCCTCATGCTCGCGGGCGCCCTGCTGCTCGCCGCGGTGTGGGTATTCCTCGCTGCGTTACGTCCCTGATCGCGCGTTCCTCATAGACGCCGACACCCCAATTCACAGTGTCTTTCCCGTCCGGTCCAACCTCCTGCACGTGTTCGCTCCGAGGGCAGCCGCCGTGTTGGCGTTCCTGCTGGTGTTCGGTCTCGTGGGCGGGTGGTTTCTCGCCGGGCGGATGCTCGCTCCCCTGACTCGCGTCACAGACGCGGCACGGATCGCCGCGACCGGGTCGCTGTCTCACCGAATCGAGTTGGAAGGTCGTCAAGACGAGTTCCGCGAACTCGCCGACGCCTTCGACGCGATGCTCGCGCGGATCGAGGCCCACGTCGCCGAGCAGCAACGGTTTGCCGCCAACGCCTCCCACGAACTGCGAACCCCATTGGCGATTACGCAGACCCTGCTCGACGTCGCCCGCAACGACCCCAACCGCGACAGCGGTGAGCTCGACGATCACGCCCTCCGCGCCGTCAACGCCCGAGCGATCGACCTCACCGAGGCGTTGCGCCTGCTCAGCCGCGCCGACCAGCGGTCCTTCACCCGAGAATACGTCGACCTGTCCCTGATCGCCGAGGAAGCCACCGAACGCTCGCTCCCGCTCGCCGAAACACGCGGCCTCACGATCAAGACCTCTGGCGACATGACGCCCACCATCGGCTGACACGCGCTCCTGCTGCAATTGAGCACGAACCTCGTGCACAACGCGATCGTCCACAATCTGCCCGAACGGGGCACCGGCGCCGGTCACGACGAGCGTTCACCCTCAGAGCGTGATGCTCACCGTCGAGAACACCGGCGAGAAGCTCACCCCGCAGTTGGTCTCCACGCTCGGTGAGCCGTTCCAGCGCGGCAACGAACGCATCCGCACCGACCACGCGGGTGTCGGCCTCGGCCTGGCGATCGTCAAGCGGGTCACCCAAGCACACGACGGAATCCTCACCCTCACCCCGCGGGCCGCTGGCGGGCTCTGCGTCGAGATGCAGCTACCCGTCGCGC
>CAVPMQ010000008.1:0-195960 GCA_963706565.1 uncultured Solirubrobacterales bacterium
TGACGCACCCTGAATATCGTCACGAGGGCGCGTCCCGCCATCGGCGCTGCGTGATCGCCCAAGTACGACTCAGGAGGACACACGGTGGATCACACGTCGATCGACATCTATCTGGTGATCGACACGTTCCTGCTCTTGCTGATCGGGATTGGACCGAAGATCGCGCTGGTCCCGTTCGTGGAGATCACCGGCGCACTCGACGATGCAACCAAGGCACGCATCGTTCGCAAGATGCTCGTGACCGCCGGCGTGGTTGCGGTGATTCTCGTCGGGCTCGGCGAGCTGTTGGCACGGCTGCTGCATTTCTCGACGGGATCGCTGTCGATAGCCGGTGGCATCATCCTCGTGATCATCGCCGTCACGATGGTTCTCGGGTCAGGCGACACGAAGCGCAGTCCGACGATCGAGGGACGCGATCCGATGCAGATTGCCGTGTTCCCGCTCGCCATCCCTTACCTGCTGAACCCAGCCGGGATTGTGACGCTCGTGACGCTCTCAGCAGAGGCGGATTCGGTCGCCGTGTTCGCGATGGTGCTCGGGCTGCTCGTGGTGGTGCTCGCCCTCGATGTGGCCGTATTCCGCTGGGCCAACCGAGTGAGCGATCATCTGGATGAGAGCCGCATGCTCGTGACCGAGAAGGTCTTCGGCTTCCTGCTAGCGGCGCTTGCCGTCCAGCTGATGCTCGACGGACTCGACAGCGTCGGCATCATCCACCTGTCAGGCCACTAAGACGGCTGACGCGGCGCGGAACTAATGCGCTTCTCATCGCCCAGAGAAGCGATGCCTGGAAATGCTGGCTCGCACGATTACGGCCGGACCGTACAAATTCACGAGCACTGCAGATCGTCCAGCGCTCATCGGGGCGACGGGACGTGGATGGCGAGCCAAGCTTGGCCATCATCGTAGGCCTATGGAGTTCACTTCAAATCGTCACGGAGGCAATGACCACGGCCACGGCATCGCGGAGGTCGACGCGATGAGACCTCCGCACCCAGTTGATGAGATCAGGTTCGGTCCGCTCACCAAGAGGTGAGCCCTGCCGAGCGCAGCCACCGCGCGTACCCGAGCAGGACACCGAGCTGGCCCAGGACAATGCAAAGCGCGTGAAGCGCTCCCAGCGCAAAATGCCCGCCGAATCACCATCAACCCCGCCAGGATGAAGGGCATGAACAGCACCGCCGGACGATCGGGCCGCCCCGAGACAGGCGCCCCGCATCGGATTCTCGCTCGACGCCGAGGACGAGAAGCTCGAGCAGACGCCCTGGAAGATGGGCGCTAAGAAGGACCGTGCGTGGCGATGCGAACGACCGCGCGGATCGCGTCCCAAGGGTCTCCCGGCATAGTCGCGGAGGGGGAGGCGCCTGGATGTTGCGGAGCGATCCGTACACGGAGCGCCTGTGGCCTTGTACGAAAGCGCAGCGGGGGGTCGAGCTTGAGTGCCTCGCCGTCGACGCCCGCTGAGACTGGCGCGCCGGAGTCGACTTCGAACGATGCCGCAGACCACTGTTGCACGCGCTTTCCGCCGCGCGCGCCGGGTCCGAGTACAGCGATCCCGAGCACGCCCGCGTCCAAACGGGGGCGTGTGCCGGAGGCGATCGCGCGGCCGAGCCGGTACGGGTCGTTGGAGACCAGCACGACCGCGGTGGTTTGGTCCTCGCGGTTGTCGGCACCGGTAAAGCGCAGGTCGAGCGCGTCTCCGTCCGCGCCGAGTACCGTCGGCATCGTCTCAGCGATGGTTCGCAGCTTCGCGTCGCGGTACCCCTTGCGCTGGACCGCCTCGGCGTACACGCCGAGTGAGACGTTGTTCACGAACACGCGGCCGTTGACCTCGGCGAGGTCCACCACTCGCTCGCCTCCGCTGGTGAAGGCGTCCAGTGCTCCCACGACGTCGTCGCGATCGACGCCGAGATCGAGTGCGAAATGGTTGCGTGTCCCGGCCGGCACACACACGTACGGAAGTCCCTGTTCGGAAGCGATCGCGGCGACAATCGCCTGCGTGCCGTCGCCGCCGGCCACGCCGACCGCGTCAGCGCCGTTCGCGATCGCGTCGCCTACGAGCGTTGCGAGGTCGTCGCCGAGGTGCAGTTCGACCGGCTCCACGCCTCGCGCGCGAGCCTCGCGCGCGACCTCGAAGCGCTCCGCCTTCCCGCCCCCCGATTTTGGGTTGTAGAACAGCACGGGCCGCTTCGGCGGCGACGGGACGGGGAGCGTCACGTGGACGGCGAACACCCTACGCGCGACTGCGAGCGAGAGCGCGAGCGTCGCAATGATCAACATGTCCTCGAGCACGCGGCCCTCGAGTACGACCAGCACCACCGCGCCGACGAACAACACGCCAGCTCCCGCAGCGGCAGCAAAACGCGCAGCACCCCGGTGAACCAAAGCCCACCAACCCGCAAGCAACGCGAACACCAAACACGCGAGCACCGTCAGCCCCCGCGGGAATCGCTGCACGCCGACGACCACCGCCAACACAACAGACGCCGCCAATAGAACAAGCGACAAGATCGCAGCCAACCGCCGGTTCACTACGTCACCGATCCATGAACTCGCGTTGCCGGCGACAGCGACGAAAACTCCTCGTTTCTCGAGGTCGGACCACGCATCGAGCTATCGCCGCAACAGTCCGGGGCCGGGACGGCGGTCGCGGCGATCGCCACGCCGGTCGCGACCTCCGATCAGGCCGGGTCGATCTCTTCGTTCTCTGAACAATCCCATCTTCATGCACCTTCCGTCGCGGCGTTGCGGTCCGCCTCGACGGCCGCGGTGAACGCCTGCGTCGGGATCCGGCCGTTGGCCAGAGAGGAGTCGATCATCGGCCTCGTGATCTCCGTGGTGCCATTGCGTCCGGAGGCCATCATTCCCTGGAAGGCCGGCACGTACCGTGGTCCGAGCTCTCCTTCGACGACGACTCGAGCGCGATGCGCTGACATGGAGCCCCAGCATGCCTTAGGAATGCGGCGGGTTGGGCCGTTTGCGCTGAGGATCACCCGGGTGATTTGGTCCTCTCCAGCGTCTCCCGCGACAGCCCGCCTCTCGAGCTTGGACTAGGTACACGGGATCGCCATCGCTGCCGCCACCACCTCGGAGCGACGCTACCGCGCGTTCGTAGTCGCCGTTGCCGACGAAGATAGGGCAGCCGTGCAGATGCAGCGCACGGTCGCGCTCGCCAAGCGAAGCGGTGTGTCACGACCGTCGACCGCGCAACGGCGGCGTGGGGGCCCCGGTGAGGCTAGACCGTGGTCCGTGCCAGCGCTCGGATCTCGAGCGGCTCGGCGGGTCCGGCGGTCGGCCGCATGGGGCCTGGCCCTTGTGGGCACGGTGCAATGACGAGGTCGGCCGGCGATATACGCTCGGAGTCGAGGAGGAGGTAATGCTCCTGAACCCGACTGACTGGTCGCTGGCCCAGTCAAGCGACCGCGTCGTCGAGCAGCTCTCCGCGCGCACATTCCTCAAGGCACACGCGGCGGTGATCGAGCTCGCGACGGGCATCCACCCGGACGGGCACGGGGTGGTGGCAGAACTAGCATCGCTGCGTAACCAGCTCGCGTATGAGTTGGGCCAGATGGGATTGGTCGTTGCCGCCGCGGGCACGCATCCGCTGACCATCGGGGGCGAGACCCAGGTCTCGGCCGCCGGGCGCTATCGCGCGCTCGGTGCGTCGCAGCGCATGCTCGACAGGGCGGCCGTCTGGTCGATGGAGGGTCTGTTGCTACCGAGGCTCACGTGCCCGCTCGAGTTCGATCAGTCCGCTAGCGCCGGCCATGCCTCGGCCGGCGCGGGTCCGCTAGGCCGCGTCCTGGTTCATCGAATCATGAGGCGGCTGGAGTGCTGCTACACGCGTCGGTGCTACCGCTGACGTCTCGGTAAGTCACCCGGCGACGATCGCGGGCGGGACGGCCGGTCGACCGTGTCGCGTTTGCCAAGATACATCCCAGTGCGACATGTCGTAGGCCGCCCGGCCGTTCACCGCGTGCGGCGCGCTCAGGAAACGTGGCTTTCGGTCGCGCCGGCGGAGTCCTCGCGGCGCCGCTTCTCGGTTTCTCGCCAGTGCATCCAGACGGGCGAGAAGACGGCGCAGACCAGCGACAGGGTGATCAGGATGAACACGTAGCCGATCGTCGTTAGCACGACACCGAACGAGCCCAGCGCCTTTCCGTTCTGGTTTAGCGGGGCGGCGAGAAACAGCGGCGAGGTCGCCATCGCGCCGCCGAGGACCACCGCGGCCAGCAGCGCACCCGGGAGCAGGGCACGCAATCCGATCCTGCGGTGCAGGAGCAGGCTCGGCACCAGAAGCCAGAAGGCGGTCGCTGCGACCAACCACGCTGGTATGAGGACCAACAAACCGGCGCCGTGGAGTCGGGCCGCGGCGACGACCGCGACTGCGATGGCGCCGGTGAGGATGAAGAAGAAGAGAGCGAATAGCCCCTGATCTGCGATCGAGCCAACCTTGAGCCCCCAGGCTCGCGCGTAGACGTCTTGGTAGATCTGGCCGATCCCGATGCCCCAGATCAGGAACGAGATGACGACGGTCACCGTCGCAGCGAGCGCGTTGGACGAGGCCGTGCCGAACGTGCCTTCGACCAGGGTGGCCGTCGTCCCCGTCAGCTTGACGTGGGTGACCAGGCGCTGCGCGAAGACGTTCGAGTCGCCCTGCAAAGGGTGGAAGTACGCGACGGCCACGAGCGCCGCCGGCAGGACGGAGAGCGACGAGTACACGGTTACAGCACACCCCGAGTTACGGCTTGCCGCGAAATAGCCGCGGAACCATTGCAGCGCTAACCGACCCAGCGCCGTGTCGCCACGACGGCGAAGCCAGTCCTGGATCGACTCGACCCGACCACGGGACCTTCTCTCGCTGTCGCTCACAGGCCCATGATCAGCCGATTCCATACCACGCCCCTCCCGATCGCACCGACGCAAGCGCGGCCTCAATTCGCGCCACTCGGACACTTAGCTCCTCGAGCCGCCGCTCCACGTCCACCCGGGACCGGTCAACCAACCGGCGACAACGACCGTGACCGCAAAGGCGTCGATGATCCTGGCAACTCGAGGCGGTATCAGGGCCTCGCGCGGTTGCAAGCGGGCCGCGGGCCGAACCCGTCGGCGCCTGACCTGATCTGCTTCTGCCGGATCGCGGTTGAGGACGGGGCTCACGCATTTGAGACGCTCTCCTGGATGTTGATCGATGAATCAAGTCCGGGCCGGCATCGGCCAGGGTAGACAGACTGCCGCTCCCGACGTCGCCCGTTTCGGATGAGCGATCATGCGCCCGTTCCGGATTGCTCGGTGGCCCGCGGACCCGGACGAGGGGCTCTCGTGAGGGTCGCGCTCATTTTTATCGCCCTCACCGCCCCGGTCGCCCCAGCTTGCAGCGTGACGCCGAGGGCGAGCACGAAGATCCCGGGGATGAACAGAAGGCTGGATCCCAGCATCAGGATCCCCAGTCTTCCGAGGATGTAGGGCGGCGTGCATACGGTCGCGCTCAGAGCCCCCCCGACCACGCTGGTCGACAGCTTGTCGCGCCTTGTCCGCTTGCGCTTCGCGCCGATCAGCCGCGCGGGCACAGCCACGTAGCCGACCATCATCACGCCGACGATGATTCCCAGCGAAAGCGTGAACCAGGGCCGACCCCAGCGGGTCACGACGGTGGTGGAGAACGCGAGCAAGAGGCCAGTGGTGGCTCCGGACACCACGATCGGCACCCAATGTCCGCGTGCTCTCGCAACGGCTGGCCGGATCTCGACGCCGCGCGGTTCTGAGATTGCGAATGCGAACACGGCGTTGAGGAAGTAGCTCGCCACTGTGAGCGATGACGATGGCCAGGCCGATCGGGATCAGCGACCGGGCCGCGCAGCGACGTTGAACGACTGACCGTGCAGCGACGTGGGCCTTGAGGTCGAACATCGCCAACCAGATCCACATCGCGGGAAGGATCTGCACCAGCGTGAGCCGCCAGTTGGACACGAGCAGCCTCAGCCCGTCGTACAGCATCACGAACGCGCCGATCACGAACGCGAGCGGCGCGAACACACGACGCGAGCGGCTCAGCCGAAGAACCGCCTCCTCAACCTTGGCCTCGTCGTTCTCCTCGATCGCCCGCACGAGCGACCGGACACGCGCCCACAACGCAGCCGCACGGCGGTCGTCGCCTGACTCACCAGACGGCCCCGGCGCAGTGCGACCCATCGTCCGGTCACTGGCGCGCGAGCGTGCCACGATCCCGCCCCGCCTATTTTCGGCTCGCGATGACGGCGGTCGCGATCACTAGCGACAGCGCGACGAGCGCACCGAGCGCGCCGAGCCAGTTGACCCCGACGGTTTGGCGAACGTGATCGACGTACGCGATGAACGCGATCGGGATCGCGACGGAGAGGAACAGGGCGACGCCGCGCGGGCGATCGCCCGTTTGTCGTGTCCGCGGTCGCGTCGCCGATCGGCGAGCTTGATCGCCTCGAGGACGTTGTCGGCCTCGCCGTCGTAGTAGAGGAGTGTTCTGCGACCGAGCTGGCGGGCGTGCGTCTCACAACCCCAAGCCATCATGATCATGAACGTGAGCGGGAACACCCAGGTCGTCACCCAGATCCCCACGCCGAGCAGCACCCCGAACACCGCCCTGACCCTGCCACGCGCACCTCTTGTCCTCTTCGGCGACCGAAGGAGACATGAACCCGCCGAAGATCAGCAGCAGGTAGACGCTGTGAACCCATGTGCGCCACGATCGCCGCTCGCGCCGGGCGCTCGAGGGTCTCCTTGTCGCGGACGGAGTTCAGCGCCACCTGCGCGGTCTCGACGTCGGGGTGCACGCCGCGCAGCGCGAGCATCTCGGCGGAGGTGCGCAGGTCCTGCGGGTCGCGGCCGTACAGAGCAGCGGTGCGCAGCGTCATGCGCATCTCCTGGAACAGATAGCGTGAGGTAGCCGGGGACGAGCGCGACAAAGAACGGCGTCCCGGAGATCGCCCCATCGATCCGCGCGACGTGCGCCGACTGCGTACGCAGCTCGTCGGCGATCTTCGCGGCGGCGGTGTCGGGGCGAGCGCGCCGCGCGGACTCAGCCCAATCCCGCGACGGACCGCCCAGCCGATCGGCCGTGTACAGCGTCAGTCGCTCAGCGAGGTGCTCCGGATCGCGATAGACGACGCGCCACAGCTCGCGTGACCGGGAGAACACACGCCTGATGCCGCTCCGGGAGGCCTGCTCCCGCGCCGGCTCGGGTCTGATCGAGCTGCTGTCGTCAGCTGGCTGCATCGGGTGCATCTCCTCGACGCCTGCTGCTCCAGTGCCGCTTCGATCCTGGCCAATCGGTCAGTGAGCTCACTGAACTGGCGCGTAGCGTCCGCTTCGGACTGGGCGGTAAAGCGTCGCCGGCTGCTCTCGACCAATGAAGCGGTGACCGATGCGGTGACCACGGCCAGGAAACCGATCCCGGTCAGCATCACGACCGTGGCGATGAACCGGCCGACGGCCTGCTCCGGCGTGACGTCCCCATACCCCACGGTGGTGACCGTCTGCAGCGCGAACCACAGCCCCTTGCCGATCGTCGGATACTCCTGATGGTCGAGGAACCTCTCGAGGAACCCACCCGCCACCGTGATCACCACCGTAAACGCGGCGATGATCGCCGCCGCCCGGCGCGCGGTCAGCGAGTCATGAAGCAGCAAGCGCGCCGTCAGCGGAACCTTCCCCGAGCGAGATACCGATTCGTCCTCAACTACCTGCGCCTCGCGAGACTCGACCTTGTTCTTCTTCTGCGGAATTTGCGGCTCAGTCACTTCGTTTCCCTTCGACGGGAGGGGCTCGTCGCGATCTGTCATCGTCCGGAGCGGGCCGGCTAGGCGCTGATTCCGTGTGCCGTTGCGCCGTGGGCTGCGGCCTCGTGCAGGGCTTGCTCGTCCTCGTGTCTGGCGGCGGGCTTGAGGTCGAAGATGACTTTCTTGACGGTGCCGGTAAATGCGTACGGAGCCTTGGTTGCGTAGGCGCGGTCGACGACGATGCCGTTGTCGCGGCCGATGTCCATGCCCGCGTAGGCAGAGAAGCGGAGAAACACGGTTCGTTCTAGCCGGCCCTCGCCGATCTTCTGGTCGTTGGCGTAGAGCGAAACCGTACCGCCGGCCGAGCGGTCCTGCGTGTCGGCGTCGAACTGCATGCGGACGGTGACCTCTCCGGTCGGGATCGGCTCGGTCGAGACTTGCTTGTATTGCTCGACGCCCATCATCGAGTAGCTGTGGTGCAGCAGCCCCTGCTGGTCGACCCAGAGCGAGAAGCCGCCCATCTCGTCCGCTTCGGCGACGATCACGCCTTCGGCTCCGTGCGCCGGCACTGAGAGCTCGGCATCGATCGCGTAGGAGTGCCCGTAGACGCGGGGGATCATCCCGGAGGCGATGTTCTCGACGTCGCCGCGGAACGTGTGGGTCGTGATTGTCGGCATTGGCGGGAGGATCCCGAAGAACACCGAGAACCCCGCCATCAGCGGCAGCACGTTGTGCTTCGCGGCCTCCTCCCAGAAGAGCTCCTTGAGCTCGGCAAGCTTCTCTGGGCGCTCCTCGGCGAGGTCGTTGGCCTGCGTGAAGTCGTCGGGCAGGTAGTACAGCTCCCATCTATCTCGTTCGGGGTCGTACGCACCGGGAGCGAACCTCGCGATCGACGGCGGCGACGCGTCCCACGGGATCCGGTCGAGCATGCACGCCGCCCACCAGCCGTCCTTATAGATCGCGCGGTTGCCGTAGATCTCGAAGTACTGCACGGTGTGACGCTCGGCCGCGCTCGCATCGTCGAAACGTGTAGAGGAAGCTCGTCCCCTCCATCGGCTTCTGCGCGGTCCCGTCCACTACCTTGGGCTCAGGGATCCCCGCCGCTTCGAGGATCGTCGGTCCGATGTCGATGCAGTGGGTGAACTGGGAACGCAACCCGCCGGCGTCTGTGATCCGCTGCGGCCAGGAGATGACCATGCCGTTGCGGGTGCCGCCCAGGTGCGAGGCGACCTGCTTGCCCCACTGGAAGGGCGCATTGCCCGCCCAGGCCCAGGCGCTGGCGTAGTGCGGCGCGAACGCGTCGGTGCCCCAGGCATCGAGCCCGCCGTACCCGTCGATCAGCGACAGCTGCTGCTCGGGCGTCAGCGCGATCCCGTTCTGCATCGTCAGCTCGTTGAACGAGCCGGTGATCGTGCCCTCCATGCTCGCGCCGTTGTCGCCGAAGATGTAGATCACGAGCGTGTTGTCGAGCTCGCCCATCTCCTCGACCACGTCCAGCAGCCGCCCGACGTTCCAGTCGGCGTTCTCCTGAAAGCCGGCGTAGACCTCCATCTGCCGGGCGTAGAGCTGCCTCTCGCTCTCCGAGAGCGAGTCCCACGCCGGGAAAGCCTCGGGTCTTGGTGTGAGCACCGCGTCGGGCGGGATCACCCCCAGCTGCTTCTGCCGTTCGAAGGTCTCCTCGCGTAGCGTGTCCCAGCCCTGGTCGAACTTGCCGCGGTACTTCGCGCTCCACTCCATCGTCACCTGATGCGGCGCGTGCGCGCATCCCGGTCGAGTAGTAGACGAACCACGGTTTCGTCTGGTCCTGGGCCCGGACGGTGTGCAGCCACTTGGCCGCCTGGTCGGTCAGGTCGTCCGGCCAGTAGTACTGCCTGGTGTCCGTGCCCTGCGGGACGCCGAGCGTCGTGTTGTCCTGCGTGATCACCGGGTCGTACTGGCCCGCCTCGCCGCCGAGGATCCCCCAGAAGTGATCGAATCCCCAAGCGTTCGGCCAGCGGTCAAACGGCCCGGCCGCGCCCTGGAGGTGATCGGGGGTCAGGTGCCACTTGCCGAAACCGGCGGTGCTGTAGCCGTTGCCCTGGAGCGCCCGGACGAACGGAGCACAGTCTTTGGGAACCGAGGCCGTGTAGCCCGGGAACGGGCCCGGCAGCTCGCCGATCGACCCGAACCCCACCGTGTGGTGGTTGCGCCCGGTCAGCATCGCGGCCCGGGTGGGCGAGCACAGCGCGGTGACGTGGAAGCGGTTGTACGTAAGCCCCTGTTCGCCGACCCGGGTCATGTTCGGCGTCGACACAGGGCCGCCGAACGTCGACGGGTTACCGAAACCCGCGTCGTCGATCAAGACCACGAGGACGTTGGGCGCGCCCTCCGGTGCCGACGGCGTCATGTTGATCGTCCAGTCGGGGACGGACGCGTCGAGCGTGCGCCCAACCGTGCCGCCGAAGTTCGGATCGGGGATCGGCAGCACCGTGCGGTCCGGACTGAACTTCCCCATCGCCTCGGCCAGCGACTCCTTCAAGGCGGCGGTGCCCTGCTTGTCGCCCTGCACCACCGACCGGAGTATCGCGCCCGCCAGCGCCTGCTCGACACCGAGGCGCTGCTCGTCATCGAACACCGCGATGATCCCGGCCGAGCCCGCTGGGAGGTTCTCGCCGATCTTGTCGTGGATGTCCTGCTCGACCCGGTGGTCGACGAACTTGCCGATCACCCCGCCCGCGACCGCCCCGACCGCCACCGACGCCAGCAGCGGCGGCGCGAACAGACCCACCGCGAGGCCGACCCCGCCGCCCCACCCGAGTCCCTTGCGACCGAGGTTGTCGCCCGTCTGACGTACCGCGACACTGCCGTCCTCGCCGTGCGTCACCAGGATCACACCCTCGATCGAGACCTGCTTGTCCCTGACCAGCGCGACGAGCGACTCGAAGTCATCCGTCGCCTCGTCGATATCCCCGTAGCCGGCGACCAGCACATCGATTGGTGTCTCAGCCATCACGACTCTCCCTTTCGGACCATCGCGGACAATTTGAACGACGCATAATCGGAAGTCGGAATCGAGCGTCCCGAAGGCTGTGAGCACTGGCGAGCTGGCCCGCTGCTGGCGCAACGGACGCGACCTGCGCCACCCGGATCAGGGAGCTCGCTGTCCCCAATCGAGCGCAGGTTTGCCGAGCGCCCGTACAAGCATCAGAGACCCGTCTCAGCCGTGATCCGGCCGGACTTGATGGCGGCCGCGAGCTGTTGATAGTCGCGTTCGTTCTGCTCGGCGTAGGCCTTTGAGAACTCGAGGATCGCGCGGTCGAAGCTGTCGCCATTGCCGAGGTAAGCGGCGATTGCGATCCGGTCGCCGCTGCGGGCGTGAGCACGCGCGAGCGTCCAGCCGCACAGCGTGCCGTACGTGGTCATGGCTTCGGGAACCATCTGCTCTATCTCCGCCGAGCCCTTCCAGTCCTTGAGCTGGCGCCCGTAGAAGTCGCGCGGCTTCTCATCGAGCCCCGAGTCGACGTGTAGCCACCCGAGGAAGATGTCGCTGGTGGCCTGCATCTGACGTTGCCCGGTGACGACCCGCTCGCCGTGGTTTGAGAACTCGCTCGGGCCGAGGGTCTCCTCGAGCACCGAGGCCTCGGCCTCCTTCATCTGCAGGAACAGGGGGTCTTGACCGTCCCGGCCGATCAGCAGCGCGATCCATGCGCGGGTCCCGACACTCCCGACACCGACGACCTTGAGCGCGAAATCGGTCAGCCTGAACTGCTCGAGCAGCGCTCGCCGTTCGAACCCGAGCGTATCCCGGTAGCGGCGGAGCAGCTGGTGAAGCACCTCGAACAGCTCGTCACGCTCGTGGCCTGACGCGAACTTCTCCATCGGCACGATCAGCGGCGACTGATCGATGATGCGTACCTCGCCGTTGACCGACTGCGTGAGCTTGGAGAACGCGGTCATGCTGTCCTTGGTGCGAGCCTTCGCGAGTGCCTTCTTTGTCCGCTTGACCATCTTCTTCTTGAACTGTGCCGCGAGTGGCTGAAGCACGCTCTCGATTTCCAGCCGCGAGTACCACACGTCCAGGTTCTTCATTTCGGCGAACTCCGCCATCGCACTCCGATAGCGCGCAACCGTGGCGAGCGCTATCCGCTCCTCGTCTTTGGTGCGATAGCCGTTGTCACGGGCGGCGATCAGCATGCTCACGGCCAGCCGCTTGACGTCCCATTCCCACGGTCCGGGGAGCGTCTCGTCGAAATCATTGACGTCGAACACCAAGCGCCGCTCGGGTGAGGCGAACACGCCGAAGTTCGACAGGTGCGCGTCGCCGCAGCACTGCACATTTAGTCCCGACCGAGGTGTCGGCCCCAGGTCTTGCGCCATGATCATCGCGGCCCCGCGATAGAACGTGAACGGCGACACGAGCATCCGGCCGTACCGGATTGGGACCAGTTCCGGGATACGTGTCTCGGCCTGGCGTTCGAGCAACGTCACCGGGTCGACGCGATCGGACGACGGCTCAAACACAGCATGGCGAGAGCGCGGAACCTCCGCCCGCGCCGCCTTGCCGCGGGCGACGCGCTCGGCCACCGACACATGCGCTGCGGCCGCCGTGCCGTCATTTTTCGACCCGCTCCGCGCGCGCTGCCCGGCCTTGGATGTGGTTGTGGTCATCAGCTCTCCAATCGTTACCGCGGTGCGTTGGCGAACACGCGGGTCAACCCACCGATGATCCACAGGATCGGGAACAAGAAACCGATCCGGAACATCCCGTAGTGGGTCGATGATCTCTTGTTGTCGCCATGATGCAGTCATGGCCGGGGATCGTGATCTCGTCAAACACAGAGGCGTAGCGTGCTCCTAGCTCTCCTTCGACGACGAATGCGATAGCGGGTTAGCGACATGCGAGGCCCAGCATGCCTGACGTCGGCGCGGATTTGGCCCGTGTCGGCCCAGGATCACCCGGGTGATTGACCGGGTCAAGCAGACCGAGCACTTCGGCGCCGGCGACCCGGCCCCTTGCGAACTGGCTGGCACCGAGCTTGCGGTACAGCTCGCCCGCGTGACTCTACGGGTGACCGGCTAACCGTCGAGCAGCGGCTTGTCTAGCCGCCCCAGCGCTTCGCTTTCGCGAAACACTCAGGTTCGGCTGGGCTCCTTCACGGGGGAGCGCGACGACGGAACCCATCCTCGGGGCGCTCGAGAGTCCCCAGCCGTGCCCGCAATCGCCGGTTCTCGCGTTCTATATCCGCCACGCGGCGCCGGGCCGCCACCAGGTCCTCCGCCATTCTGCGCAATGCAGTTCCGATCCGCGCCTCTCTATCACCCATGGGGCGCTGACGGTCGCAGAGTGGCGCGAGGGCCCGCAAGCAGGCCGGCACGTGTGCGCGTCGCAGGCGGCCACCACCATTAGCTGCTAACCGTCCCACACAAGCGCGCACAACGCTGGTAGACGCCAGTAGCGCAGGTGGTCAGCAGTGTGTGCTCACGGCGCTAGGTCCGCTCGAGCTGACCGAATCACCCGGGTGATGTTGGGCCTAACCCGTCCAAATCGCGGCGACAGTCCGGGATGCTGGGGCTCGACCGTCACCGCCTCGTGTTTGCGCTACGGACGGGACGAGCCAAAGCTGACGACGACTTGGCACCGATTCGAAGGGCCCGTGAACTCATGACTGGACCATGGCCGCAGTTGGCGCTCGCCCACGTGCTAGGGGAGTTCAGCATGGCAGCGTCGGCTGCGGTGTCGCCGTGTGTTCGTGTTCTGCGAAGTCCTTGGGCCATGACTTCGCTTCCGTCGGCGAGCTCGCGGATGAGAGCCACCCGTACATCGACGAATCGCAGGTGTATCGAGCTGACCACGTCCTCGGGAGGATGGGCTCGGAGAAGTGCTCGATCCCGGGTCGCGACCTCGATGTGCGAGCCGATCTGGAATCGCAATTACGTCTCGAACCGTGGGCTCCGAGGCTGCAGAGAAGGTCATTTCCGGTTACAACGTTGGCATCAACCCTGGGTGGTGACATGAATTCGACGGTCAAAAACAAGCGCGCAGCGAGTAAGACAACCAACGATCGCGAGGCGGCCGCAAAGCCAGACGCAAAGCCAAACGGGAAGGCCGCGACGATGCCGCAGAGCGCTGCGGCGCCTTCGCCGTTCACGCCGATCGCGGAGTACGGTTTCCTGTCGGATTGCCATACCGGTGCGCTGATCGCGCCGGACGGGACAATCGATTGGCTATGCGTCCCGCGGTTTGACTCGCCGAGCGTGTTCGGGGCGCTGCTCGACCGCGGCGCCGGCGCCTTTCGCCTGGGCCCGTTCGGGATCAACGTGCCGAGCGGACGAACCTATGAACCGGGCACGAACACGCTGATCACATCGTGGAAGACGCCTTCGGGTTGGGCCACGACACGCGAAGCGCTCACGATGGGGCCCCGCCGCGGCGAGGACACGGTCACGCCCCACACCCGGCCGCCGGCCGACGAGGACGCCGAGCACACGCTGCTGCGCGCCGTCGCGTGCGTCGAGGGCACCGTCGAAATCGAGCTCGTGTGCGAGCCCGGCTTCGACTACGGCCGGACGGCCGGCGAATGGTCGCTTTCGGACGATCGCCACCGCGCCGAGGCGACGGGCGCCGGGCAAAAAATAACGCTCCAGACCGACATGCTGCTCGGAATCGAGGCCAATCACGTACGGGCTCGGCACGTGCTGCGGGAGGGCGAGGAGCTGTACTGCGCGCTGTCCTGGGATGAGGCGATCACCCCGCCGGCGAACGTCGAGGAAGCCAACGCCCGGCTCAACGCCACCAGCAAGTTCTGGCGCCACTGGCTGGCTCGGGCCCGGATCCCCGATCACGAGCTGCGTCCTCTCGTCGAGCGATCGGCGCTGGCGATCAAGGGGCTGACCTACATGCCGACCGGCGCGACGGTCGCTGCGCTGACCACTTCGCTGCCCGAGACGCCGGGCGGCGAGCGCAACTGGGACTACCGCTTCACGTGGATCCGGGACTCGACGTTCACGCTGCAGTCGCTGCACTTCCTCGACCTCGACTGGGAAGCCAACGAGTTCATGCAGTTCATCGCCGATCTGGAGCGCAACGACGACGGCGCGCTGCAGATCATGTACGGGATCGACGGGCGGCGAGATCTCACCGAGATCCTCCTGGAAGAGCTCTCAGGCTACGCGGGCGCCCACCCGGTCCGGACCGGCAACGGCGCGTTCGACCAGCGCCAGAACGACGTGTTCGGCGCCGCGCTCGATTCGGTGCTTCTGCATACGCGGCGCAGCCAGCGGCTGCCGCGGCGCCTGTGGCCGCTGATCGAGTCGCAGGCGGAGTGCGCCAAAGCGGTCTGGCGTAACCCCGACCAAGGCATCTGGGAAGCCCGGGGGAAGCCTCAGCACTACGTCTCCTCCAAGCTGATGTGCTGGGTGGCGATGGACCGGGCGGCGAAGCTCGCCGAGATCCGCGGTGATCGTGACCTCGCCTCCGCCTGGACCGAGACCGCCGCCGAGATCAAGGCCGACATCCTCGCCCACGGCGTCGACAAGCGGGGAGTCCTGTGCCAGCACTACGACACCGAATCGCTCGACGCCTCGACCCTGCTGGCTGCCCTCTTCGGCTTTCTGGCAGCCGACGATCCGCGGCTCAAGGCGAGCGTTTTGGCGATCGCCGATGAGCTGACCGAGAACGGATTCGTCCTGCGCTACCGCACCGACGAGACCGACGACGGCCTGTCGGGAAAGGAAGGGACGTTCGTGATCTGTTCCTTCTGGCTGGTCTCCGCGCTGGCGATCGTCGGCGAGATGCAGCGGGCGCGTGACCTGATGGAACGCCTGGCGAAAGTCGCTTCCCCCTCGGCCTCTACGCCGAGGAGTTCGACGTGGAGACCGGCAGGCACCTCGGCAACTTCCCGCAGGCGTTTTCCCACCTCGCCGCGGTCGAGGCGGCAGGTCGGATCGTCCTTGCCGACCGCCTGGCGGAGATCACCGGATGAGCGGGGCACATACGACGCAGTCGTGAGAGGCACCGCCGGCGGCGGTGCGCAAGATTGCCCCCGGGACTCCAAGCCGAGCCAAACCCACGTTTAGGGAGATGCGAAGCCACGCCGATCTCACCTACATACCTCTCATGGTTTGAGAAGCTTGTGGTACCAGAGGACGTCAGTTCCTGATGGGAAGTTCTCGACTCTACCCACCAGTTCGTACCCGTTGCGGTCGTAGAGGCCGTGAGTCTGAAAGTCGTAGGTGAAGTGGACGGTCTGCGAGCACCCTCGCGCCGCCGCCTCGGCTTCGGCGGCAGCGAGTAGCCGCGTCGCGAGGCCGCGACCTCGGAGACTCGGCTGTACCCAGAGGCTTTGCAGTTCGCAGCAGTCGCCCCAGGTCCATCCGCTGATACCGGCTACGACCGTGTCGGCGTCGCGGACGAAAATCGCCAACTCGGCTTCGTCACCAAGTCCCATGGCGGCCGACGCCTCTCGACGAATTTGCGTTTCCAGGAATTCGATGTCGAGCGGATCCGGATCGTCCTCAACCTGGAACTCCACCGCGACCACTCGTCAATCGCCGACGATCTGCTCGACCATCGAGAGATCGTCGAAGTACGTCCGGTAGGACCGAATCTTTCCCTGGCGGAAATCGGCGACGGTGACGCCGGGCAACTGCACATGCCGTCCCGTTGCTTCTACGACCGCCTCGTCACCGAGGACCAGTGGCCCCGTGTGATCGGCTTCGATGAGCCATTCGGCGAACGCCTTGTTGCCCACTTCGTCGAGGCCTCGGAACGCGATGACGACATTCGAGAACGCCTCTTCACGGAGCGCGGCGAGCCCAGCGAGTGCTTCCAGCCCTGACACCATCGCGTACGGCGACCACCCGACGACGTCGTCGGTGAACAGGGTGTCCAGATCAACCGGTGCGCCACCGACCTCGGCCTCGAGCGCCTTCGATAGCACGTCTTTACGCGATTCAGTCATTGCAGCTCCCTGTCCCCGCGTGGTCGATTTGCTGAAGTTCCCTCTGGCAATCCGTGTTGCGTTTAGGTCCCAAGGATTTTCGCCTTGGCCGCCGCGAACTCTTCGTCGGTCAGCACACCCGACTCGTGCAACTGCGCGAGGTGCTCGAGCTCGTCAGCCGGGTCGGCGGGCGGTGGCGCATACGACGCCTGCTCCTGGTCGGCGGGCGCCTGCTCCTCGGCAGGCGGCTGATCGTAAGCCTGCTGTTCCTCGGCGGCCTTTCTCTCGTGGTGCGCCAACGCGCCTCCGGCAAGCGCTCCGGCCACGAGCGCCCGCCGCCTTGTCCGTCGCCTGAATCCCATCGAGAACCCCTTCCTTTTGTTAGCGGTGACACGACTCTCAGGATGGCCGACCGAGGTCGCGGTTTGGGTGTTGCCGACCGACGATCACCCGGGTGATTCGGTGAGTTCTCGCTAGAACGCCGCCTGTGCGACTTACAATGCGCACGTGCGGACGCCGATCAGGAATCCGCCGGATCCGATGTACGCCGAGTTCGAGGTACATCGCACGATGATCCGTGACCGCGTCCGGACCGAGGCCTTCCGGCGCGCGATCGACTCTGTGGTGCGCCCTGGTGACGTCGTTCTCGACATCGGAGCGGGAAGCGGCATCCTGAGCGTATTCGCGGCCCGCGCCGGCGCGGCGAGTGTCTACGCGGTGGAACGGACGTCGATCGCCGTCCTGGCGCACGAGCTGGCCACCGCGAACGGAGTCGAGGACATCGTCCACGTGATCCACGGCGACATCATGGACATCGAGCTCCCCGGACAGATCGACGTGATCGTCTCGGAGTGGCTCGGAGGGTTCGGGATCGACGAAGGGATGCTCACTCCAGTGATCGCCGCCCGCGACCGCTGGCTCAAGCCCGGCGGGGTCATGATCCCTCACTCGGTCACTGCGTGGACCGCACTGGTACACGACCGCTATCTCGCGCAGACGGTCGAGTTCCTGCGCGACAACCCGTTCGGCCTCAAGCTCGAGCTCCTGGTCGAAAAGACCGTCAACGAGATCATCTATTCCGGCACGTTCCGTCACCTCGCGGCGGACGACACGCGCTCCGAGCCGAGTCGATTGTGGACGACGGACACGGACCGGATAGCGCTCGAGCAGTCGCAAGCGCCCCACCAAGCGAGACGCTGTTGCCAGTCCACGACCACGGAACGGCTAACGCCCTCGCCCTTTGGTTCAGTGCTGAGCTGGCGCCCGGCATCTCGCTCTCCGTGGGACCCGGCGATCCACCCACCCACTGGGGGATGACGACGGCGCCGCTGCGCTCACCCGTCGAACTCAAACCCGGCGTCGCCGTCCGCGCGAGAATCAGGACCGCCCCGGCCCGACCGATGGGGACATGGACGAGCTGGGCTATCGCGATGCCGGGCGCCGGCTGGGAGGAGCACGACGAGCAGTCGATCTGGGAGGAGATCGACGACTGAGCGATTCCAACCGCCCAGCGCCGGACTACGGGCCATCTCCGGAGCTGGCGATGAATTTGATGGCGGTGATGCTGGGCAGGAACACGTACGCCGCGGCTTTGGTCGTAACGAAGCTCGAGAGATCCGTAACCTCGAGCGGCGGGTCACCATCCGGCTGCGGGATGACGAAAATGCTCTCCGCCGGCTCTTGCGTCCCAATCAGCGGATCTTTTGACCTTGGGTGAAGCCTGACGGCGCCGGCGAATTCACTGTCATTTACCCACTGCCGCAGCACGAACTCGTATTGGTTTTCGATGCTCACGCCAATGAAATGGAACAGCATCCCCCGCCCGATGCCATCGTAAGGTTTGCTCGCGTCATAGCTCGGCCCGTATGGCAGGCCGCGCCGAATCAGCCGGTGGGAATTGTTGCTGCCACCGGGCAGGCCTTGGCCAGCGACGGGTTGGCCGCGCGGGTTGACGCGGCGTATGTGCGCGCCGACGGGACAGGCGATCCCCCTCGGATCCCCGGATCCATCGGCATCCACATATCCGAAATCGTTCAAGTGCTCGGGCGATATCCCGCCCGCCGGACTATCGGTCTCCGGTGATAAGGCGAGAGGAACGCCGTTGCGCCATCGCCCGCACATCTTTGCGGCCAGCAGCTCGGGATCGATCTTGTCTTTGTTGGACTGCAGGAAGTCTTCGAAGGCCACGACGTCGGTCTCGACCTTCTTGAAAGCGGCGAAGCTGCCGTTCAGGCCAAGTTCGTGTGGTTCCGGTACGTCGTAGTTCTCAGCGTCCTCCCGCAGGACGAACAACCACGGTTCGCAGGGCCGCTGGTGATCGGGGCGATATTGCTCCGGGCCGCCGCGGATAGTCGGATAGGTGATTCCGTCGGTGTATCCGAAGTGAATCTTCGACGTTGGCACAGGATGGCCATCCTGCATCTCGATTAGCGCCATCCCATCCTGGCGCCAGATTTCTCGAAAGGCCTTTCCGTCGGAAAGCCAGGCACTCAACCTGTCGCTGTAGCCGTTCATCGCCTCCGGGCTAAGCGCGTGCAGCGTCACCAGGACGTGATCGTCCCCCGTTCCAAAACCTCCGCCCCAGTTCTGGGGTGAGCTCGCTCCAGTCTCCCCGACGAGCTCCCCTCGTCGCGCGGCTCCTTCGACGAACGCGCCAAACGACCTGAACGCCAGCGAAGGGACGCATTGCTCCAGCTCCAGGGCGACCAATCCTGGCCACGTGATGCCGATGTTCAGGCAATAATCGGGCTTGCAACGCGGGGTAGCCGTAGGATCGTCGCCCGGTCCGGGCGCGAAGCCCACGTGCCAGTCCGCGGCACTGGTGATCTGCGGGACCTCGGATTCGTCGCCGTTCACGAGCCGTCCAAGCTGCCGGCGCGCCGCAGCCGGAGCCCCAACCGTCAACAAGAAATGCCGCACCATCGGCATTCTGTAACCGCGGAGAATAAAGCCCTGAATGTCAGCGAGGTCGAGCGACGACTCCCTCACGCGCGCCGACGCCGCATCGCTGCCCAGCGATTCAGCCCGGCTTCGGCCCAGGAACCGGCGCAGAAGTCCAGCGCCCTTCATCGCCGGCCCTGATGATCGGGATTCCTCACCGTCTCACATCCCGTGCTAGCGAGCGGCGGCCGGTTGAGACTCGCGATCGGCCAGAAGCGCCCGGATATCTTGCACCGAGAGGCCTGGATAGGCGCTGTAGAACCCGATCGGCGGATAGTTGTTGTCCAGTCCCCACTGATAAAACGCATGCGCGTTCTTGCCCACGGGAGTCGGCGGCGCGCCAACGACATGTGGAAAGAGAGCGTCGAAGACGTAGGCGGCCTTATCTGCAAAGTCCTGGAAGTACTTCTCCATATCCCCGTCATAGACCGTGAAGAAGCCGATGTGGTTGTGCTCGAAGGGCACAAAGTGGGCGACATGCAGCGTCCCAATCGAATCCGACGCTTTGTGGCCGCTGTCTCCCACTAAGGCCCCCGCCACCAGTTTTATGGCAAACGCCTGAAGACGCGACTTGAAGGCCATGTATGTCAGCAAGACGCCCTGGGATGCTTCTCCTCTGAAGCCCGCCGCACGCGCTGAGGCCTTGACGTCCTGCACCGAGGCGTCCCCGTAGGCGAAGTAGGTATCGAGAGGCTCGCGAACGTGCCGCTTCAGCCATTTGACGACCCTCTCAGGGTTATCAGTCGCGGGCGTGGGCGGAGGATCGTCGACGTGCTCGAAGATGGCGTCCAGCACCGGGCCAGCGCTGTCCACGAGCCGGTCAATATGCTCGTCGACGTCGCCGTCGATGTCCGAGAGGAAGAGAAGCTTCTCGTCTCCCTCGACCATGAACCGGGAGAAGTGCACGGTACCGAGATCGTCCTGTGCCTTCGCCAGGTCAGGCATCAACGGTGGCAGCTCGTCGGGTAGCGCCTTGGCGCTGGCAGGACCCTTGATCGGGAAGTCAATGACAAGGTGACTTTGGGTCATTACGTTCTCCTAAGGTGTCGATGGCGGTCACTTCGTGTTCGGGCCCAGGCGGATCCGGTGCGATGGTGTGCACCGTCTAGCTGCTGCGATTGCCGTTACCCAGTGGTGCCGGCGAATCGTCCGGCAGCGCGGTCGGTAGGCGCGAGGAAGGCTCCGATGATCCAGAGGATCGGAAGGAAAAATCCGATCCAGAACATCCAGTAATGCCCCTTACGGAAGGTGGCGAGACCGAAGTAGATCCAGCACGCTACGTACAGGATGCCGAGAATGATCCAGAGAATCGTCATTGCGTCACGGTCCTTTCAGATGAGCGCCGGGCGGGGATCGCCCACGCCGGCCGGTGGTTTGTGCATTTGCCATCCAGTCACATCGTCGGCGACCGAGACGCAACGAAAGTCGGACTGGCTGGGCTCGAGGGATTCCCTCATGGTCGGTCGGGTTTGGTCGGTGTTTCCGAGGTGTGTGCGGCCGCCTCACCGTTCTCCGTGTCGAGCGGGGTGAGGCTGTGCAGGGTGAGCCCTAGGCCGGCGATCCGGTCGAGCAGCCCCTGGAGGTGTGAGGAGTCGATGATCTCTCCGGTTATCTCGGTGATCCCATCGTGGGCGGAGATCGTCATTTCTTCAAAGGCCGAGGCGTAGCGGGTTCCAACTTCGCCTTTGACGACGAGCCGATACTGGCTAGGCGACATGCGGGTCCCAGCATGCCCAACATCAGCCGCGATTTGGGCGGCGTGGCCCCAGAATCACCCGGGTGATTGACTGGGCTCGAGCAGACCGAGCGCTTCGGCCCGCGCGACAGCTTCGGCTTGTGATGTTGCACCGAGTTTGCGGTACAGCTCACGCGTGTGGCTCTTGACGGTATTCAGCGAGATGTAGAGCTCCGCGCCGATCTCGCGGCGGGATAGTCCGGCTGCGAGCCCTCGCAGTACGTCGAGCTCGGCCGGACTGGGTTCTTCGACAGGTTCGCGCCTAGGGCCGTTAGCTCGCGCGGCGGCGAGGGCGTGCTCGATCGTGGCGGCGAGCGCCGGCAGGCGTCCCGGATCGGGAAACTCCGCGATCGCACGTTTCGCTCGCTTGAGGTCACCGGTGCATCGCGCCAGGCGTGATCGCGCCAGCCGCACCTGGGCGAGTACGAGCAGAGCGTGCGCGTGCCCTACGGTGGGCTGTGGTGAGCGTCGCAGCCGCTCGCCGCGTGACGCCTCGCGCTCGGCCTCGTCGAGGCGTCCTGTGGCGGCACATGCCAGCGCCAGCCCCAGATGCGCCGGTGAGGCGACATACGACTCGGCTTGGAAGTGCTGGCGCGCGAAGGGCAACGCCTGCCGGGCCCACGCCTCCGCGCTCTCCATCCGCCCCTGCTCGGCGTCAATGAGGGCAAGCAACCCGAGGCTTCCGACATAGGCGTCGGGGACGTCGGGCGCGTCGGGTCGCTCGACCGCCTGAACCGCCGTCCGACGCGCCTCGTCGAGTTCGCCTGCGAAGAACAGTGCCTGAGTCAGGCACCCGAGGGCACTCACGCTCATCACATCCGCGCCCGCTCGGGCCGCCGCGACCGCGCGCCGGGCGTGCCCGATGGCTGCACCCACGTCGCCGCCCTCGATCATCTGCGAACGGGCGGCCTCGACGCCCGCCTCGAGATACGGCAACCAAAGCTCGGGCCGCTCCCGTCGAGCGCGCTCCACGATCGCAAGAAGCTGGTGAACCTCGACTTCCGGGGCGGAGAGCAACGCAGCGGTCACCGCAGCGGCCCCCGGGAGCACGGGATGCTGCACAAGCAGCTCGGTGGGCAGCCAGCGAACCCACCCAAGGAACTGCCCCAGCCGCCCGCCCCAGATGAACTCGAGGTGCCTCTCGATCAGCAGGTCGGCCACCATCTCCGGGTCCCCCGCCGCGGCGGCGTACTCGATCGCCTCCTCCACAAGGCCGTGCGACCCACACCAAGCCGCTGCGCGACGGCGCAGGTCGCTGGCGGCCTCGCGACCGAGCTCGAGCTGCAGAACCTCCGCGAACAGGTGGTGGTAGCGATACCACTCCCCCCGGGCGTCGAGCGCGACCAGGAACATGTTCGAGCGCGCGAGGTCGGCAAGCAGCGAATCTGAGTTCTCGCGACCGAGGACCGCGTCACACAATTCAGGCGTGAAGCGGCCGAGCACGGAGGTGCGCACGAGGAAGTCCTTGACGCCCGGCGTGAGCGCCGTCAGGACCTCGTCCGTCAGGTAGTCCGCGACGTGTCGCTCGCTGCCCGCGAACTCCCGCACCCCTCCGTTGGGGTCCTCAAGATCGCGAAGCCACAGCGCAGCCAGATACAGGCCCGCGGGCCACCCCTCCGTGCGATCGACGAGCAACTCCACGCTATCGGTGGACAACCCGATCCCCTCACGAACGACCAGCTCACGGGTCTCGTCGACCGTGAAAGCCAACTCCCGGGCGCGGACCTCCGAAAGCGCCCTGCGAGCTCGCAGGCGGGCGAGACCGATCGCCGGATCTGAACGAGTCGAGACAACCAGGCGTGCATTCTCAGGCAACCGCTCGATCGCCTGAGCGATCGAGCCCACCGAAACATCGCTCCTGACCGCGTGCAGGTCGTCGAGCACGATCGTCACCCGCCGGCCATACGCGACCAGACCGTTCATCAGCTCATCGACGGCGACGTCGACCGGCGCACCCCTGGTCCCGAGGCACGAAAGCGCGCGTCGTCCGAAGCCCTCACCGAGCCGCTCCACAGCTGTCGCCAGGTGCGTCCACAAGCGCACCGGATCGTCGTCGGCAGAGTCGAGCGTGACCCAAATCACCGCCTCGGGACGCTCAATACACCACGACCGCACCAGCGTCGTCTTGCCGTAACCCACCGCCGCGTTGATCACCGTCAACGCAGCCCCGACGTCGCCATCGAGCACTTCGAGCAGCCGCCCCCTGCGCAGCATCCCGGGATGAACCCTCGGCAGCATCAACTTCGGCTCGATCACCCGAAAACCAGGGCCATCCAGCTGCGCTGACGCTGAACTCATCCCACGCCCCCCCGCGTTCCCTCAACGACCACGAACGAGCGACGCGCGCGCCTTACCCCGGCTCGCGGAGGTAGATGAGCAATCTGAGGTTCGTCAAACACGGAGCATCTCGGCCAAGCAACCCGGCGGCCGACCGCGAACCCCGATTCTGCGGCCAACGTTGACCGCGGGCTTTGTTTCGCTCTCAAACCTGCAAGCCCCAGCACGATCAGTGACCGCCATCGCGGATCGCTGTGCGCCAAACCCTAGCGCGCCGCCGCCCTGGGGTCGTAAAAATTTCGCTTAGCCTCGACCAGCAAGAACTTCGGCTGGATCGGAAACATCAACACCAGGACGAGACCCGATCACGAAGGTGCTCGAAAGGAGCCTCGAAGGTGAGGACGGCCGCCGCCGGCGGGCCGTCAGCCGGGCGTCGCGTGGCGGTGCGCTAGGACGCGCAGGCGGTTCCGTCGGGCGCCCGCCCGGTGGCAGCCACACGGCTCTACGGGTGGCGGCTGCCAGCCCGAGCCGTCGAGCACGCCGAAGACCGCGCGGTCCAGGTCAAACAGGCGCCAGACCAGACGGAACCCGAGTCCGGGCGCTGGTGCGGGCAGCCAGTTGCTCGCCTGTTTGGGGTTCGAGGGCCGGCCGTGCTGCACGTAGATGTCGATCGAGCCGTCGTGATTTCGGCGCAGCCGTGAGCGGTTATTGATCAAGTAGCGGTTCAGGGGGTTGGCGACGAAGAACGAGTTGCTGTCGTACATCGTCAGCGACCAGAAAGCCTTCACCGGGATTGGCAGGCTGCTCGTCGGGATGTGAATGACGTACCGCTTCGACCCGTTCAGCGGCGCCTTGGTGCTGTCGAACAACGCGACCGGGTAGGTCGCGATGCTGGCACGCTGGCCGCCAACGCCGAGCGTGTCGCCGACCGCGCGCAGGGCGTAGTTCGTGCCCCAGGAGCCGAGATCGGTGATGAGGTAGCCGTTGTGTTCGGCGTACCCCTGAAGGTAGAGCCTGAGTGCCGCCGCCAGGACATCGTCCCGGCCTTGCGTGACGGCGTCACGGAGGCCGCGGAGCGTGTCTGCGCTCACGTGCGCGGCGCCCGGGCTGACACCGGGACCAATGCCTACGGTAAGCAACCGAGCGAGCAGCGGTCGATCGGCTGCTGGGGCGGGGAACCGCAGCATCTCCTTGCCCAGCGCCGTGTAAAACGCGAGTGGGTCCTGGCCGGGCTGGGTGCCGGGAATCGTCGCTACGGCCGGCTTGGTGACGATCCTGCTTGGCCGCGGCGGCTTGTAGCGGGTGCCGAACTTCGATAGTGGCGTGATCGAGTATTCGTCTTGGATCCGGTGCACGTTGCCGAGATCGTGGGGCCCGCGGAGGTAGGTCCGGCCGACGACCCACACCCGGTCATAGCGCGAATTCACGCGGGCCACTCCACGCGGCAGCCGGCCCTTGAAGCTGGGTCCGACGACCGCCCAGTTGCCCCCCCGGGTGACGTTGAAATCGCCCGCGCCCAGCTTCAGATGCGCGGACGTGATGTTGAAGAAATCGTTTGTCCAGGGGTCTACGAGCTCGAACTCCCAGAACCGGTTCTTGATCGATGGAGCATGCAGCACCTGCGGGTGCTTGCTCAGGTCGAGCCACGCCAGCGAGTAGAGCGTGTCGTTGTTAGGGGCGTTCACCGTGTGCTGGCTCGCGCTCGCGAGGTGACGAATGCTGCAGAACCGGTTCACAGGTCCGTGGCCGGTCATGGGATCGCACGCGGTGACGCTCGTGCTCGACCTGAAGATGCGCTCGGTATCCAGCAGCGGCACGCCGTACTGGTAGGCCTGCCTGCCGAGCGTCAGGCCGGTGCTGTAGTCAGACGCAGCGGCGGCTGATGCGACCGCCGCGGTGGTAAGCAACGCGGCACATCCGAGGCCGACGCCAACCGCCAGCCGTCCCAGACGCGGGGTGAGTCTGTTCATGGCGTGAATCCCTAGCGTAAAGGGTGGCGCAAGCTGGGTCCGCATCGGAGGTGCCGCTCGTCGTCCGGGAAGCGATCCGGCCAGGACGGGGCGACTACTACGAACCGTCGGCGGGCTCGGCGGACCGGCGGGACGCGTCTTGCGGCTAGATCATGGACGAGGCAGCGGCGCCTCGGCGCTCACCGTGCGAACGCGCGGGCCGGGACGACGTTTCCCTCGCGATCGCGCCAAGCGTGAGGGCCTAGTAGCGAACGACCGCGTCGCGAGGTTGAGCGCGAACTCCACGCCCGCCAAGCCTATGTGGCCTCGTTATGGCTCTGACGAAATCCATGATGCCATAACCCGGGATCGCCGGTAGCGATCCGAATCCCGGCCGGGCAAAGGCCTGGCTATCGAGTCCCAGCATCCAGGAGGCGAGCGAGAAAGCCGTCGCAACTCGCGATCCAAGCGGCGGTCGACAAGAGGACGAGCGACTCCGCGGACGCGGGCGGAGCACCGAAACGCTGGTGGCCCTGCGCGATCGCGGCTTCGATCGTAGCGTGGTGTGTCAGGCCCCTCCTCGCGGGTTACAGCCAGACGATCACGCTGGCGTGCTCGTCATCGGAGCTCATCCTGCCGTTGCTGTCCGATCACCCGAGTGCGCATCAATCACCCGGGTGAACGTTGCTCTGGACCGATGACACGCCGGGTCTTTGCCGCGAACATCCTCCCGGCCAATGCGTCAAACGATTGATGGAGGACGATGATGGATGACAACGATGTAGACGAGCTCGGGCCCGTCGACTACGTGGTCGTGGAGTTCCCGGCTGATCAGGCCAACTTCTCCGGCGAGATGGCAACCGAACTTCTCGCCCTGGTCAAGCGCGACATTGTGCGCGTACTCGACCTGCTGTTCCTCAGGAAGAACGCCGATGGTTCCGTCGAGGCGTTCGAGTCCCACGACTTCGGCGATGGCGAGCTCGGGGAGTTGCGCGCGCTGGAGACGGAGCTCGCGATGCTGCTCGCCGAAGAGGATGTCGCGTCAATCGGAGCCGCGCTCGAGCCGGGGAGCCTCGCAGCCGTACTGATCTGGGAGAACGTCTGGGCCGCGGCGTTCGGTTCCGCGGTCCGGCGGTCAGGCGGCCAGCTCGTGGCCGGCGGCCGGATTCCGATCCAGGCGCTTGCGGCCGCGCTCGAGGCGGATGAGACAACCACGACGGAAGGAGTCTGAGATGCTCGGTAGAGGTCGGGTTGGTAGACGGGGTGTGCTCGGTGGACGACCGGTCGCGCGAACTGCCGCCGTGGCCGGTACCGCGGCCGTCGCGGCGCGGGGAGTTCGCCGCCGAGGCGACCGGCGCGACGACCGACGCGACGACCGCCAGGACCGGCGCGAGGAGCGGCGTCCGTTCCGGTGATGTCCCCGGAAGGCGCCGGCCCCCGCGCCACGTTCCAGATGACTCGGAACAACATCGTGGAAATCCCCGCGGGTTGCTTCAGGATGGGGTCGGCCGCGGAGCAGACCGAATACCGCACCGTGGCCGAGCGCCGGCCCGATCCGGCTGACTATCCCGACGCCGGTCCCTCACTTCTCGTCGAAGGCTCGGTATTTCAACCCACCCCGGGGCCGGTTGCGCTAAACGACCCGGGGCGCTGGTGGGCCTACGTCATCCAAGCCAACTGGCGTGACCCCTTACGGACCGATCAGCGCCAACTCCGCGCGGCAGGATCACCGAGTAACGCATGTCGGCTACGAAGACGCCTAGGTGTTTGCGGCGTGGGCAGGCAAAGGACTGCCGACCGAGGTCGAGTGGAGTACGCGGCTAGAGGCGGCCTCGAAGGCTCGGCCTTCGCGTGGGGAGACGACCATCACCCCAACGGTGAGCTGATGGCGAACTCCTGGCAGGGAAGATTTCCTGGCGGAACACCGGCGCAAAGGGATGGCGGGGCGCGCACATTCCCCGCCGGGTTATCAAAGGCGGCTCGCACCTGTGCGCGCCGACCTACCGCCAGCGCTACTCGCCCGCCGCGCGCCAACCCCAGTCGATTGACACTTCCACCAGCCACGTCGGCTTCCGCTGCATCCGTCGGTAGACCGGCGATGGCACCCACCGCGACGCCTGGCAGCTCGCGATAAGGATTCAGCCGGGCAACTAATGGCATTGACCAGCGCTACGCCCCCAGAGTTGTCCCCCGAGCAGGCCGACGCGACGATCGCGAGCAGGGCTTACGTCGGCCTGCTGGTGGTCGTTGCGGTGATTGGCGTGGTCGTATCAGTAGCGGCTTGGTGCTTTCTCGAGGCGATCTTTCAGATCCAGCAGGAGCTGTACGTGCATCTCCCGCATGCGGTCGGCTATCAGAACGGCCCGCCGAAATGGTGGTCGCTCCCGGTCCTGGCCGCGGGCTCGCTGATCGTGGCGCTGGCGATCACGCGCCTCCCCGGAGACGGTGGGCACGTCCCCGCGCGAGGCCTGTCGACCGGCGGGCGCTCGGGCCCGGACATCGTGCCGGGAGTGCTCCTGGCCGGCCTGGCCACGATCGGCTTCGGGCTGGTGCTCGGACCGGAGGCCCCTCTGATCGTGTTGGGCGCGGGACTCGCCGGGGGGATGATGAGCTTGGCTCGTCGCGATATACCGCCGCAGGCGCTGACGCTGGTCACCGCCGCCGGAAGCTTCGCCGCGATGTCGTTCATCTTCTCCTCCCCGCTTATCGCTGCTGTGATCCTGATCGAAGCGATCGCGATCGGCGGCGCCAGGCTGCGGCTCCTGCTGGTTCCTGGACTGCTCGCGTCGGGGATCGGGTCGCTGGTGTCGCTCGGAATCGGGTCGTTGTCGGGCCTGAGCACGCACGATTACGCGCTCGGACCAATACCCCTGCCGACGCTTAGCCACCTGCAGGCCAGCCAGTTCGGATGGACGATCGCGCTGGCGATCGCCGTCGCCGTCGTAACCAGCTTTGTGATGCGCGGCGGTCTTCTCACTCACCGATTCGTTTCTCGCCGGCAAATGCTTCTGGTCCTCCCGGCGATCGGGCTGATCATCGGGGGACTCGCGATCACGTTCTCACAGATCACCGGCAAGAGTCTGGAGGAGGTTCTGTTCTCCGGTCAGGACCAGTTGCCGGGACTCATCGGTCAGGCCGGAACGTGGTCGCTGGCCGCGCTCGCGTGGCTGCTCGTGTTCAAGGGCCTGGCATACGGCCTGTCGCTGGGCAGTTATCGGGGTGGTCCGACGTTCCCGGCGCTGTTTCTCGGGGCCGCCGCGGGGATCATGTGCTCGCATCTCCCGGGCTTCCCGCTATCGGCAGCAGTCCCGGTAGGCATGGGCGTCGCCATCGTCGCCGTGCTTCGGCTGCCGCTCTCAGCAGTGGTGCTCGCGACGCTCCTGACGTCGCACGCCGGACCTAAGATCGAGCCGCTGATCATCGCCGGCGTCGTCGTCGCATACGTCGTGACGCTCGTGATGGCACACCCGCCAGCGCGAGCGTCGAAATCAACGTCTGAGTCGGCCCCCGCGCCCGCGCCGACCTCGGCTCGGTAAGTCCGGATTCAAGTAGCCGGACTCTGGACGAGCGCGGCCTTAACGGTCGCTTGATCATCGGGCGCGGTGTCGGCCAGCGCATGGCCTACGCGTCGACGAAGCCACGCCATCCCGATACGCCAATGGCTGAGCTTGCGCGCAATGCGGCCCAGTCGCCGCCAGGCCGAGCCGGCGCCGAGCATCAAGCTGTCCTGCTGTGATCAACGCCAGTCAGGTCGTCCAGCGCGCGGGCTAGTGTCACTTCCGCGTCTCGCGTCTGGAAGCCGTGCTTGAGCGGGGCCGCTGTCCGGCAGCCGGATCCGGTCAACGGTGAAGGCGCTGCGGTCGCTGTACCGCTGGGCGCAAGATCGAGAGCTGGCCATGCACGATCCCGCCGCGCTCATCCGGTTGCCGGCGATGGCCGCTACACCGATCGAGCGGTCGCCTCCCCGTCCCAGTTCGCCCGAGCATCTGCTCGCCGGACTCGCGCACCAGGGCATGGGGGATCGAAACGCCGCCGCTGCCGCGGCCGAGGCGGCGCTCGCAGCCGCCGAGCGAGACCGGCTTATCTTCCCGTTCGTAATGACCGAAGCCGCGGAGCTGCTCAATGTGCTCCCGCGTCATGAAACGGCTCACGGCGCCCTCCTCGCCGACATCGCCGACGTGCTGGGAGGTGCGCCGCCGAGCGCGAAGGGAGAGCTCCTGGCGCCCTCGGACGAGCTCAGCCCGAGCGAGCTGCGCGTACTGCGATATCTGCCGACAAATCTGACGCGGCCCGAGATCGCGCGCGAGCTCTACGTCTCCATCCACACAGTCAACACACACATCCACCACATCTACTCCAAACTCGGTGCGCGAGATCGCTCCGCGGCTGTGCAACGCGGACGCGAGCTGCGGCTCCTCTCAACCGGGCGCTCCTGAACATCGCCGAAGCAGTGGCAAGGCCGACTGCGTAAATCAACAGATTCCAGCGTTGCCGGCTCACTAGGCCGGGCCGCAGGATGATCGAGTGGCCGCACCACCATGCTTGTACGCGATCCGGATTAAGGGCAGGCTCGGACCTGCCGCCCAATCCGCCTTCCCAATGATGGGGTGTGAGACCAAGGGCGGCGAGACCGTGCTCACCGGTCTTGTTGAAGATCGATCTGCCTTGTTCGGCGTCCTCAGCCAGATCGAAGCGCTCGGCCTCGAACTGCTCGACCTGCGCCAAATCCGGGCGAGACGCGAATCGCCCTGAAGTACGCGATGACCCGGGTCCTCCCGGTCTTGGTGGGAAGCAGTCGAGCGCCAGATGCACCCTCGCGCACGCCCGGTCTTTGGCAAGCCGGTCCTCGCCCATCACGAGGTGGTGATCCGGGCCCCGCTCGACACCGTCTGGCAGCTACACATCGCGGTTAACAAGTGGCCGAGTTGGCAAGAGGCCATCACGGAGGCGCAGAGCGATGGACCGTTCAAGCCAGAAAACTCATTCGACTGGTTCAGCTACGGATTCGCCGTCACATCACAGATCTACGAAGTCAGCGGTCGGAGCCGCACGCTGTGGGGCGGGACCGCTGAAGGCATCACGGGCATCCATGCAGGGTAAGCTTGACGCGTCACTCGTGGCATGGCTCGACTATCTCAAGGCGGCCGCCGAGGGCAGCGACTGAGCCGCGATGTGGGTGTTCCGCCTTGGGTTCTGGCCGACCGCGATGAAGTCGACTACGGACTTCCTCCCATACGGTCGATCAGGCGGTCGCGGTCCATGCCGTATTTGATGAGCAGCGCCTGATCTCGCTTGACATCAACCGGATCGGGCAACTCGCGGTCCGCCTTCGCCACCAGCTCGCCCAGCCCGACCCGCTGCATCATCTCCAGCACTTCGCGTTTGCTGACCTTCTGTCTGGCCATGTCACGCTCCCGAAGATTGTTAGTACCCCCGCGGCAGTCAACTTGCACCGCACACGGGATCGCATCGCCCAACAAGCCTACGCGGCCTGCCTAGACACCGATCGCTCGGAGATCAGATGCCGCCAGGTGCTCTCGGTAGTCGGACGATCTCCGCTTGTTCGGCCCTCGCCTCGGGCGAACCGCTCCACCCGCGGCCCGTCGTCCAGTGCGCGAGTTGCACTGCACGGTGAGGCGGCTCCGCTCCGCGCCGATTCGCCGCTCTAGCGATGACGTCGTCCCCCACCGCCCGAACGGTAGCGACGCTCAAATAGCTCTCGGGGGCCGCGGGGTTTCGGCCCGGACACGCGCCTCTGCACGTCCGCGCGGCACGCCCAGAACCTCGCTGGTCGAGCAAAGTCAGGGGGGACACCACGGTGTGAACCCTCAGCCCGGGCATACACGATGACTCCGTGCTCACCTCCAACCCAGGCCGACGCCGGCCACGGGGCCGGGCTCATGCGATCCAACCGGAACTGATCCGAGGAATCCCACCATGCACACACCTTCCCCACGACCGCCTGACCGGGCCACAACCGTGCTCCCCACAATCAACTCCGGGACCACCATCCGCGGCTCTGTCGCCGAAGGCGCTGACGGGGAGTCGATTCGGCGGATGGCCGCACACCCCGCAGACAAGCTGCCGGAAGGGCTCGTTCTGTTCGCCGAGATCGACGGCGTCCCCGTCGCTGCGATCGGGATGGCGGACGGCCGGATGGTCGGCGACACCCAGCGGGCCACCGTCGCCGTGCGCACGCGCCTGCGCCTCGAATGGCTGTACGTTCGTGTCGTGCAGACCGTCTGGGGGATGTAAGCCAGACGCTCCAGGCCGGAGCCCAGCGCGCAACCTGAGAGCTGAGGTCAATGCAGCGCCGACGTGGCGTCAGCACCAGCGAGTAACTGAGCGCGTCCTCGCCGACGGCGGCCACGAGTTGGCGACCGCGCCCGTGCACCTTCAATCGCAGGGCGAGCCGACGAAGCGCGCCAAGCGCGGCGGTCACGGCGATCGTGGCGACCGGTCGACCGCCGAGCACGCGTCCGCCCGTGGCCGAGAAGACACGCGCGGTCGGAGTGACGAACGACCCGGGTCGAGCTGGCTTCCTTAACGCGCCGGAGGTGGTCAGCCGAGCGCGGCGGCTTCGGCCGCCGCGGACGGCTTGATATCGGGAAGGCGCATCATCCGGAAGGAGTTGAACAGCCCGAACCCTCCTGCCAGGATCGGGATCAGTAACGCCACCTGCAGCGCGAGATTTGTCGCGTCGGTGTTGATGTTCAGGATCTCGTCTTGGATCGCGGGAGGCTCGTGCTTGACAAGCTCCTGCGCTTGGGTGTTGCTCACCACCTCAGCGTCATGCTCCAACGTCTTTGAGATCTGGTGCTTCTGCGACGACGGGATCACGGAGCTGTCGTTGACCATCTTGGTGAACGCCACCGACAGCGTTGCCAGCAAGATCCCGCCCGCGATGGCCAGGCCGAACGACAGCCCGAACGAGCCGGCTGCGGAGTTCACCCCGGCTGCCTCACTGATGCGCTCCTCGTCGATCGGGGCCAGCGTGTAGTTGTTGAGCTGGGACACGAGCAGGCCGAGCCCCGCTCCCGCGACGATCAACGGCACGGTGAGGTACCAGCCCGAATGCGCTCTGGGGACGATCGGGATCAGGAGCGCCATTCCCACTGTGCTGAGCGCGAACCCGATACGGATGATGCTCGCCGCGCGTCGGCGCCCGGCTCGTTTTCCGGCGAGGATCGCCATCGCGAACATCGTCAGTGAGAGTGGCGCCAGCGACAGGCCGGTCTGCATGGCGTTGTACTCGAGCTTGATCTGCAGAAAGATCGGAAGAGCGATCATCGCGCCGCCGAGGGTGATGTTCTGCAGCGTCTGCTCGGATATCCCGAGCCGGAAGTGCGGGAGCCGGAACAGGTCGGGGTCGAGCACCGTGACCTTGCCTTCACCGTGCCGCCGCACCAGCCAGCGGGCCAACGCGGCCAGCGCCAGCCCGCCGAGCACGATCAACAGCACGACGTAGTCGCCGCCTTCCTGCCAGACCAGGATGCCGAGCACTACCCCGCCCATACCCAACACCGAGAGGACAGCTCCGACGACGTCAAAATGCCGGTCGCCTGTGTACGGGACGTCCTTGACGAGTTTGATCTGCGACAGGATGATCGCGATCACGACCACCTCGAGCAGGAACCCGACGCGCCAGGACAGGTAAGTCGTCAAGAACCCCCCGAGGAGCGGGCCGATCGCCGCGGCAATCGCCGCCGCCGCTCCCACGAGCGCATAGGTCTTCTTCTGGGCGGCGCCCTCGAAGTTGCCGTGAATCAATGACTGCATCGCCGGCAGCAACAGCGAAGCACCCAGACCACCAATGATCGCCCAGAAGATCACGATCGCCGAGATCCCCTGGGCCACGGTCATCGCCAGCGCGCCGATCGCGTAGGCCAAAAGACCCAAGACGTACGCCCGCTTGCGGCCGATCAGATCGCCGACCTTGCTATTGATCAGGATGAACGCAGCCGAAATGAGCGCCTCGAGCGCGATCGCGGACTGGACCGCGCTCACCGTCGTGCCGAGATCGTGAACGACCGCTGAGATCGACACATTCATCAGCGACGTGTCGACGACCAGCACAAACATCGCCATCGCCAGCAACAGCGAAAGGCGCCGGTTTTCCGCCCCTTCCTCGCCCGTGACTACGACCGCGTCACCCGCCACCAGAACCCATCCACGACCGTGTGTGCCTGATCCGAGAAACTCTCGGCCAGCGCGGTGTCCTTCTCAGCGAAGCGAGCGTTAGGCCCGCGCCCCGGCCGCGGTTGGGAAAGAACGTCCCGATGTCCGTCATCGAGCCATTCAACCCCGGATCCGGCGCGCCACCATCATCCGTTTCGGACGAGACTCCCGAGTCAGGAGTCCCGCGCGCCGAGCGATCGTCTTGGAGCCGAGCTTGCACACAACCCCGCGGCGTCAGGGCTAACGGTCGGCTTCGCTCTCGGCGAGTTCGGGTCATCGGCATGGCTAAGAGTCCTTGAAGAGCCGCTCAAGTTGTTTCCTGCTAGCACCGATGCTAGCTGTGGTGATAGCACACACGCTATCAATCACAGGCCACGAAACGGCTCGTCAGAGGCATTCAAGGACAACACCGAACCATGAAATCGACAGACCGCCGACCGACCCGTCGCCAGCCGCTGGGCTGGCTCAAGCAGGTGTGGATCGGAGTCCACGGACACAACCGCCTGGTCATCTTTTGGCCGTTCAGTTCTCGCAAGTGGGAGCTCGCCGACATCACGGACCCGATGATCGGTGTGCAGTTCGGGCGGGGCGCGGCATGAGCCGCAGCGTCCGGGGCTCGAAACCGGTATCGGCGGTTCCGTCCATCGAGGGTTCGAATCCGTCCTTCTCCGCTGTGTGATTTCTCAGGACATGTGTCTCGCATGTCGGTCCCGCCGGTTAGCGGACCGCTACGCGGAGGCCCGTGCCGCGAAGCCTACCTGCGCCAGGATCGCGTCGGCGGAGCGGCGGATGTCGTCCTCGCTCGTGCGCCAATTGCACACCGAGATCCGCATCGCCGGCTCCCCGTCCCATTCCGTGCCGCTCATCCAGCATGTCCCCTCGCGCTGGACGCCATCAATGACCTGGTCGGTCACGTTCGCGCCATCGCAGGCGAAGCGGACCAGTACCTGGTTGAGGACTACGTCGTTGAGGACCGTGGCCCGGGGGTCGCGCGCCAGCTGCACCGCCATCAGCCGCGCGCAGCGACAGCACCGCTCGACGAGCGCGGCAACCCCGTCGCGCCCCAGCTCGCGCAGCGCGGCGTAGACGGCGAAGCCGCGCGCTCGACGCGAGAACTCAGGTACCCATTCGGACTCGTAGCGCTCGTCGTGCTGCGGCTGCGGTATGTACTCCGCGCCGGCGAACGAGTTCATCGCGGCGGCGTGAGCGGTCCGGTCGCGGACGATCGCGACGCCGCAGTCGTACGGCACATTGAGCCACTTGTGCGCGTCGGTGGCCCACGAGTCGGCTTCGGCAACGCCCTCCACGCGCCCTCGCAGCGTCGGGCTCGCCGCCGCCCACAACCCGAACGCCCCGTCCACGTGACACCAGGCATGGTGCTCGCGGGCAAGCCGCGCGATCGCGGGCACCGCATCGATCGCTCCGGTGTTGACCTCTCCGACTTGCGCGACGACGATTGCAGGCCCGTGGCCGCGGGCCAGCAGCCTCGCGAGCTCGGACACGCGCGTGCGACCTTGGTCGTCGGCCGCAACGAGCTCCACACGACGGCTGCCCAGCCCGAGCATCCGCAACGCGGCGAACACCGTGGTGTGCGCCTTCGCGCCAACCAACACGCGAATCGGCGGGGCACCGAACAGGCCGTCGGCCTCGACGTCCCAGCCTGCATCGGCGAGCACGCGATGACGCGCAGCGGCGAGGCATGTGAAATGGGCCATCTGGCAACCGGTGGTTAGGCCCACCCCTGCGTCATCGGGCAAGCCGAGCATGTCCAGCAGCCACTCGCAGGCCACCTCCTCCGCCACCGCGGCCGAGGGACCACCCGGGTATCCGGCGGCGTTCTGGTCCCAGACCGACGTAAGCCAGTCAGCAGCGATCGCCGCGTCGAGCGCACCGCCGATGACGAAGCCGAAGTATCGGGGACTCTGAGTCCCGACGAGGCCGGGATCCACCGCCGCGGCCAGCTCCTCGATCACGTGCAGCGCCGGTTGCGACCGATCCTCGAGCGCAACCCCCAGCCTCGAGCGCAGCTCGTCAAGCGAGGCGCCTGCACGGACGGGGCGCTCGGGGAGCGACGTTAGATACTCGGCCGCGATCTGAGTGGTGCGGCGGAACAGTTCGGGATCCATCCATCGACACTATCTGAGCCGGTCGTGATCGAAGCCGGGATGATGTTCGCGCGATGGACGCGATTGAAATCCGCCGTGCGGTGCCCGGAGATCTCCCAGCGCTCCGCTCCCTCTTCAGAAGGTCATCGCTTTCTAACCAGGGCGACCGAGACGCCCTGCTGGCCAACCCTGAGGCGTTGGTACTGACTGCCGCTGGCGTCGATGAGGGTCGAACCCGCGTCGCGGTCACGGTGCACGGCACGATCGTCGGATTCGCAACCACGCTGCCGGATGAGAACTCCGTGGTGGAGCTTGAGGACCTGTTCGTGGATCCTGCTTGGATGCGTCAAGGAATCGCCACACGCCTTGTGGCGGACCTGATCGAGCGCTCGCGAAGCACAAAGGTCCCACGCATCCGGGTCACCGCCAATCCGCATGCCTACGACTTTTATCGCAGCGTGGGCTTTGCACATATCTGCGATGTCGAGACCCCGTTCGGCACCGGATCGCGCATGGAACTAACGGTCGCGGAGCTCGGCGCCTGATCAGCCGCCGTCGACGGCAATGATCCGGTCCACGACCTCAGCGAGGTCCGCGCCGACGATGTCGGGTTGCGGTCCCAGCGGGCTCATCACCATCCCGGGTCGGGCCACAAATGCCGCCCGGGCGCCCGCAGCGAGCGCGCCCGACACATCCCACGCGTGGGCGGCCACCAGCCGGACATCTGACAGTGGGACATCACAGCCGCGCGCGACCAGCTCGTAAGCGGCTCGCGCCGGTTTGAGCGCACGCACGGTGTCAGCCGAGAAGGCACCGTCAAACAAATCCCGGATGCCGGCGTTCGCCAACTGGTCGGCGGCGACGTCTGCAGTCGAGTTGGTGAGCGCGACGACATGTAGAGAGGTGTCAAGGAGACGGGTCAGCGCATCAGCAACCTCGGGGTGCGGCGGCAGCGCCCGCATCCGATCGACTGTCGCGGTCGCGATCTCGTCGCTGACGTCGACCCCCTCGCGGACGCCGAGCATCTTCAACGCGGCCCGCTGAGCGGTCACAAAGTCGACGTAGCTCCCGGTCAGCCCGCCGACGAACGAGAGCTGCAACATCTGCCCGAACCACTGAGGCCGCAGCGCAGCCGAACCGAACAGCTCTTCGAAGTGCGGGTCCAGGGCCCGCAGGTCGAGCAGCGTTTCATTGACGTCGAAGGCGATCACCTTTGTCATCCGTCACCTCTGTGGGTCGATCTATGGAACGGCGGCGTCAGCAAGCTGTATGCTAAAAAAACTGACCAGTCAGTTTATCAGCGTATCGCCGATGCCGAAACTCCGTCCCGAGACTCGTAATCAACGCCGTCAGCTGCTGATCGAAGCAGCGTGGCGATGCGCCGCCGTTCGCGGGTTCGCCGACCTCACCGTCGACGATGTGTGTGTCGCGGCCGCAGTGAGCAAGGGCGCCTTCTACGGCTACTTCAACTCCAAGCAGGCGCTCCTGCTGGCGCTCCTGGAGGACGACTCTGCGGCGCTCGACGCTGAGCTTCAGCAGATCACCGAAACAAGCGCTTCGGGAGTCCAACGGGTCCGGCGGTTCGCGCAGGCGATGATCGCGCGCGGCGAAGACAGCGCTCGGGTCCAAGTGCACGCCGACTTATGGGCCGACCTCCTGACTGAGGACGCGGTGCGCGACAGTCTTGCGGTGGCGACGCAGCGCCGGCGCGAGCTCGTGCGGGGATGGATCGAGGAGGCCGTCGCTTCCGGGGAGCTGGTGCCAATTCCGGCCAACGCCCTGGCGTCGATTCTGCTCGCGCTCACCGACGGATTGATGCTGCATCGAGCACTGGAGCCGGGCGGCTTCCGGTGGGCCAACATCCGCCGGGCGATCGACGTGCTCCTCGCCGGACTCGAGGCATGAGGGACGCCCCTGAACCCTGGTCGTGGACGATGCTGGCGCTGGCGCTCCTGGTGGGAGCCGGCGCCGGCCTCGGCGCGGTGGCGTTCCGATACATGATCGAGGGGTTCACGTATGTGTTCACCGGGCATACGCAGTACGGCACGCTGGGGCGCGTGCCCAACCCGCTGGTGCCGGGCCTGGGAATCTGGTTCGTGCTGTTCACGCCGGTCGTCGGCGGCTTGATCTTCGGTCCGCTGGTGTCGCGGTTCGCGCCGGAGGCACGAGGGCACGGGGTGCCGGAGGTGATGCTCGCCGTCAGCCGACTGGGTGGCCGGATCCGGCCGCAAGTTCCGATCGTCAAGTCGCTGGCCTCCGCGCTGTGCATCGGCTCGGGAGGCTCGGTCGGGCGTGAGGGCCCAATCGTGCAGATCGGATCGGCGCTGGGATCGGTGCTTGGTCAGCTCGCTCGCGTGTCTGAGAGTCGTCTGCGACTACTAGTCGCATGCGGCGCCGCGGCGGGGATCTCGGCGACGTTCAACGCGCCGATCGCCGGCGTGTTTTTCGCGCTTGAGCTGATCCTGCGCAGCTTCGACGCAGAGTCGTTCGGCTACGTCGTCCTGAGCTCAGTGACCGCGGATGCGATCGGGCGAGCGGCGTTCGGATCCAAGGCGTTCCTGGTGCTGCCGGCGTTCGGGTTCACCTCTCCGCTGGAGCTCGTCCTGTACGCCGGCTTGGGAGTGTTGGCGGTGGGCGTTGGCATCGCGTTCATCCGCGTCCTCTACGCCGGGGAGGACCTGGCCGATCGGCTCTGGCGGGGGCCAGCTTGGTTGCGGCCGGGTGCCTGCGGAATCCTTCTCGGGCTGCTGCTGCTCCTTGTCCCGCAGATGTACGGCGTCGGCTACGGAGTGCTGGCGCAGGCGGTCGCCGGCCACTATGCGGTGCTGATCCTGGTTGGGCTGCTAGCGAGCAAGATTCTCGCCACCGGCCTGACGATGTGGATCGGAGGCTCCGGCGGCGTGTTTGCCCCCTCACTGTTCATGGGCGCGATGCTCGGCTCCGCGTACGGCGCTGTTGCTCACCACCTGATGCCCGGCCTCGCCGGTGCCGCAGGCGCCTACGGCCTCGTCGGCATGGGAGCGGTATTCGCCGCCTCAGGACGCGCGCCAATTACCGCCGTAATCATCATCTTCGAGCTCACGGGCGACTACCGGCTGATTCTCCCGCTCATGTGCGCGGTGGTCGTCGCTACCGCGCTCAGCAACGTAGTCACTAAGGACACGATCTACACGCTCAAGCTGAGACGCCGTGGGATCGACATTGACGCGCCGGCAGCGCCCAGTCGGCTGGCGCGGATCCACATCGGCGACGCGATGGGCCCGGTCCCGTCCCCGCTGGCGCCCGACAACGGGCTCGAGTTACTGGTCCAGCGCTTCGCCACCGACCGGAGGGAGTCGCTTCCGGTGATCGGCGCCGATGGGGCGCTGCTCGGCACCCTCGCGGCCGTGGACGTTGAGCGGGCGATCGAGCAGCCACGTAACGGGCCGGTCACCGCGGCCGGCTTGGCGCAGAGCGTTCCGCAGCTGCACGCTAGAGATTCTCTCGAGGAGGCCGTTGGCGCGCTTGGCTTGACCGACCACGAGGGCGTTCCGGTCGTCGACGAATTCGGGCGTGCGATCGGCTGGATCACTCACCGCGACGTGTTCCGTGCCTACCTGGGGGCGTGAGGTCGCACGCGGGGCAGAAACCCGAGCATCAGCGGGGCCACCAGCGCGATCGACACGACGGCCAGCAAGTTGCTGAGCTGAACGTCGGACGTCGCGGGTTCTCGAGCCGACCGGCCGCGGCGTTACACGCCCCCCGCATATGCTTCGTCACCCTTCCTGACGGGAGGCTCGAGAAATACCCGGGAGACCTCGAGGTCTCTGTTGATCCGAGTAGGCATGGGCACGACCAAATCGCCAGCGACCTTGGTAGGCGGGCTTGCTCGCTGAGATTGCCGAGCGCGAGGCCGACGGGCTCGTCGCGACCATCTATGAGGACATCCGGCGCGTGTTCGGCGTTTCGTTCGTGGTGCTCGTGTACCGGGCGCTGGCGACCGACGAGGCTCGCCTGCAGGCGTCCTGGGAGGCGGTGCGTCCGAATCTGCTGAGCGCTGAGATCGATCCGCTCGCCCGCGCTCTTGGATCGTCTGGCGCGGTGACCGGCGCGCCCGTTGCCGGACCGGTGCTTGCTGGGTCGACCCTCGATCGGGACCTGCTGGCGCAAACGCTCGCGGCCTTCCACCTCGTCAACACGCGTAACGCGATCGCGCTAGCGGCGTTGCGCGACGGCCACGTAGGCGGCCCCGCCCCGAGGCCGCGGCCGCTGACGACGTTGGGCAACCGTCAGCCACTCCTCGCGATGGCGGACGTCACCTCGCTGCCGCCGGATACCGTCGGACTGCTGCACGAGTTCAGCGCGCCGATCACCGGCGGCGGCGAACCCGTCGTCATCCCGAGCCTACTTCGATACCTGGCACCCGACGGCGGCCTGCTCACCGCCGTCTGGGAGGGCCTGCGGCCGCTGCTCCTCGACAGCGGCTTTGACGAACTGGTCGGCGCAATGCAGGACCGGATCACGGCCTCAGCGCAGGAACTCCCGTATGCCGTCGCCCGGACCGTCGACCAAGGCGCCCGCCAGGTCATCGAGAGCTTTCTGCGGACGATCCCGGCGATGATCGTCGTCGCTCCACTGATCGCCGCGACCCTCGGGCTCGACATCGACGAGCGCGCACACGCATAGCCCCCGCCGCGGCCGGCATCGAGCGCGCGGAGCCGGCCCGGTCAGCCGCTAATGCCGGAGCGCGGCGTCGAGGAGCGCCGCCGCGGCAGCTCGTGCCGCCTCCCCGGGCGCCGGGCTGTGATCCAGCTGAGCGCCGACCATCGATCCGTCGTAGAGCAACACCAGCTGCGCCGACAGCGCATCCGGGTTCGCTACGCCAGCCTCCCGCGCCAACCCGGCGAACAGCTCCCGCACCCACGCGCGGTGGTCGTCACGGACCTCCGTTACGGCCGTCGTGGCCGCGGCCTCAGCGCTGGCGTTGATGAACGGACAACCGTGGTAACCGGGCGCGTCGAACCACTCGGTCAACAGTTCGAAGACCCCCAGGATCCGGTCGCGAGCGCTGCCCCAGCGAGTCGGAAGCACTTCGGCGACGAGCTTGTGCCAGCCCGCGCTACGTCCAGCCAGATACGCGCGGATCAACTCATCCTTCGATCCGTACGTGCTGTACAGGGAGGCGCGGGCCACCCCGGCCTGCTTGAGGATCCGGTCGACGCCGACGGTGCACACGCCCTCCTCGTAGAACAGCTCATCGGCGGCCGCGAGTAGCCGCTCGCGCGGAGCCGGGGCGTCTGAGTGCGACGAAGACATCGCTATCACGATAGTGGACAGACCGGTCTATCCGTGTGATACGGTTCCAGACCGATCGTTCTATCTGCACAGGAGCATGTGATGAACTACACCGACAAGACAGCTCTGGTCACCGGCGCCACCTCGGGTATCGGCCGCGCGATCGCGCTCGAGCTGGCCCGCGACGGAGCCAGCGTGATCGTCTCCGGCCGCAACCGGACACGTGGCGAGGAAACCGTCGCCGCGATCAGGGCGCAGGGCGGCAGCGCCCGGTTTGTAGCCGCGGACCTCGGCGACCTCGAGTCGGTCGCCAACCTCGCCCGAGAGGCGGCCGACGCCGACGTGCTGATCAACAACGCCGGGATGTTCTCCTTCCTCCCGACCGCCGATCAGGACGTCGCCTCGTTCGAGGCGATGTTCGACGTCAACGTGCGCGGAACGTTCTTCCTGACTGCCGCACTAGCTCCGAAGATGGCCGCACGGGGTGGCGGCAGCATCGTCAATATCACGACGATGGCCGCCGAGTTCGGGATGATCGGAGCCGCCGCTTACGGCGCGTCCAAGGCGGCACTGGTCGAGCTCACTCGCACCTGGGCAGCTGAGTTCGCCGCTAACAACATTCGTGTCAACGCCGTCTCACCAGGGCCCACGACCACAGAGGGCACGACCGAAATCATGGGCCGCGACGGTATTGCCCAGGTCAGCGCCACCGTGCCGCTCAACCGTCCCGCGACGGTCGACGAGATCGCCCGAGTCGTCGCCTTCGCAGCCTCGCCGCGCGCAAGCTATGTCACGGGCGCGGTCATCGCGGCCGACGGCGGGCGCACCGCCGTCTAATGCGCGAGGATGAGCTCTCGTGACGATCGAGGCGAACGAGGACCCCCTCCCCACCATCTGGATCGTCGATCGGGCCGACCCGGCGGCGGTCCGCCGCCTGACTGAGGCGCTCGCCTCCTTTAACGCCGCGGCCACGGGCATCAATGACGGCCGTGAACTGTTCTCAGAGCTACGCGACGATGCCGGCGAGCTGTACGCCGGGGTTCATGGTTGGTCCTGGGCGGGAACGTGTTGGATCGAGCTTCTATGGGTGCGAGAGGACAAACGTGGCTGCGGGATCGGAACCGCACTCATGCGCGCGATCGAAGCCGAGGGCCGCGCCCGCGGCTGCAGCCAGATCGCGCTCATGACCCACGCTTTCCAGGCACCGGACTTCTACCGCCGCCACGGCTTCGAGCAGGTCGGCGAACTGAAGGACTACCCGCCCGGTTCCAGCGAGCTGTTGCTTCGTCGCCGCCTGGACTGACGCGTACGGCCACCGTCGAGGGGCGGGACGACTGATCAGGTGAACTCAGCCTGGTCTGCGACGTAGTACGGGCCCTCGACCGCGTTGATGACGCCGATCCTCAGCTCGTGGCCGTTGGCCCTCTTCCAGCTGCAGAAGGTGTGCCCGAGGGCGCCCTGGCAACCCTCGAACGACCAGCCCTCGCTGGACGAGAAGCTCTGCGAGAAGATCTCGTTCACGCCTGCTGGGGTGGCGTTCTTGCCGGCCTGGTCGCGGTTGTGGATCTCCCAGGCGTTGAATACGTCCTTGGCGGCCGTCTGCGGGTCTGGCGCTGCGAGATAGCCATTGACCAGATGGTTCCAAGTCTGCTGTCCGACGATCCCGTCGACCGACAATCCGAGCAGCGTCTGGAACGCACGTACTGCGTCATTGGTGTCCGGGCCAAAGGCACCGTCGACGGCAATATGGCCGCCGTCACCGCGCCCATGGATCTGACTTTGAACGGCGCGCACGGCGTCACCGTTACTTCCTTGCTGCACCTGGACAATCAACTGCGGCCAGGTCTGCGGCCCGACGATCCCGTCGGCAGGGACACCGCGCGACGATTGAAACGCCTCGACGGCGGACTTCGTCGCCGGACCGAAGACTCCGTCCACTCCAGTGGAGTGCCCGTGTGCTGTAAGCAGGTACTGGACGCTCTTCACATCCTCACCCGTAGATCCCTGCTGCTCCAGCGGCCATATAAGTGCCATCTGATACCCCTTCTCGCCGAGTGAACTGCACGCGACCATAGAGGTGAAGCGACGGCTCAGCTAGCGACATCCATCACATCTGTCACCGGTGAGGCCGTTGGCCACGACCGGTCGACACCACACGGCCCTATCCATCCCGGTCCCAGGTGAACACCACGCGCTTGCCGGCCTCGGCGGAGAGGTTTCGCAGGTCATAGATCCCGGTGTGGACGCCGAACGTGGCCGCCTTTGAGAACACCAGCGCGATCGCCGTGCGGGTGTCGATCGTCATCGTGACCGGGCCGTGGACGTTGTCTTGGGTGTCGACCCAGCTGATCGGGTTCCCCCAGGCATCAAACGCCTTGATCTCCTTCCACCACGTGATGTTGGAAGGTGTCTGGAGCACGATCTGCATCTGCGTGGGGCCGACCCCGTAGGCCGCGCCAGCTTGGGTGCTGAGCTGGATGTCGTCGTTGCCGGGCAGGCCGCCGACCCCACACCCCGTCTCGTCGGAGCCGAGGGAAAAGCAGCCGCTGAACTCAGACCAATTGATCGAGTACTCGGCGAGCCGAGGCAGCGGCCCCGGACCTGACGGTGGCGGCGGCGCCGGCCGGCACGTGACGCACTGCGCCGCCGAGGCCGATCCGACCGAAACCACGCCCAGCACGACGGCCGCCGTGGCCGCCGTAGCGAGCGCACACGCGAAAACGGTCGTGAACGCGGACCAGCGCTTCAACTGCATACGAACCTCCTCACAATGGGAAACGGTGCGCGACGCACCCTGCTAGCGCTCGCTCACGAGTCGGTCACCACCGGGTCACAGCCTCGGCACCCCAGAGCCGGCGCTCCTGGTCCACCCCTGATCGCGGGCCGCGCACGCCGACGGCTCGACGCGTTCCCGACCACTGCCATGGAGCAGATCGGGCTGCGTCACATTCGACGCCGGTCTGGTGTCTCTCAGCTACGAGATGAATTTGCGCCGTCCACGCAGTCCTAACGACAGACACGACCGCAAGCCCGAACGCGGGAGGAAACGATCATGAATCCGACCACCAACCCCACGACCCGCGAGCTGCACCAGCGAGTCAACGACGGACTCGACGTCAGGCTGCTGTGGAACTCGCTCACGGACCACGTCTCGGTCACGATCGAGGACGAGCGGACCGGCGAGTTCTTCGAGCTCGACGTTGACCCTCGGGACGCGCTGACCGCCTTCTACGACCCGTTTGGGTACGCCAGCCGAGCCGCGGCTGACCACGCGCTGGCGACTTAGAGCCCACTCGAGCGGGTACGATCCGCTCAAGGCGATGAGGCCCGCCTGAATCGCCGCGACCCGGCTGATGGCTTCTACGCTACTTCCGCGATAATAGGGCTGCAGCACCCGTGGTCCGCGGCGCTGCTGCACGACCGCCTCGGCTCTGGCGATGACGCCGCTGACGAGTGGCGCCAGCGCAAGGATCGTGATCACTTGCAACGCCTGGATGACCCAGTCAGGCAGGACCGGCACGGCCGTCGGTGCTCCTTTCGCTCGCTACTACGTCTGGTTTGCGAAAGGAGCCATCAGCCCTTGTCTCAGTGGGCGGTTTGAGGTGGCGGCTACCTGCCCGTCACCCGCGTCAGGACTCCATCTGAACAGGGCAAAACATAGCGCACGATCGCCCGCACGGTTCACCCGCAGCGCACTTGGGGTAAAGATGACCTGTAGAGTCGACGCGTGCGTTGGGGACGACGCGCGATGTCCGAGGGGTTCATTGGTGAGAAGGCGTTTCAAGCGTTCAGCACCCGATGACGGCGATGCGACCGACGCGTTGCAGCGCGGTCGTCAGCTCGCGGACAAAGGCGACCTCGCGGCCGCGGCGGCTGCATACCGTCGTGCCGACAAGCGCGGCGATCCGGGCGCTGCCACGAGCCTCGGGGTATTACTCGAACAGCAGGGTGACCTGGCGGGTGCGGCGGCTGCCTACCGCCGCGCCAGCCAACGCGGGGACGCCGCCGCCGCGGTCAATCTGGGCGGCTTGCTCGCAAGGCACGATGACGTCATCGGCGCCGAGACCGCGTATCGCCGAGCGGCCGAGCTCGGCGATGATCGTGCCGTCGATCCGCCGGCCAACCCGAGGATCAAGCGCTTGCAGGCGCTGCTCAGTTTCCTGGAGTTTGATCCGGGACCGGCCGACGGGATCTATGGCCCGAGGACCACGGCGGCGGTCACCCGCTTCCAGGCGGCACGCGACCTGCAGATCGACGGCGTGCTCGGCCCGCGCACCGAGGAGGCCCTCCGCGTGATCCTCGAGACCCCGACTGACGACCGTGTCGAGCGCGTCAAGGCGCTGCAGCGCCAGCTCAGCGGCTTGGGATTGGCGCCCGGGGCGGTGGACGGGCGCTATGGCCCGCTGACGACCGATGCGGTAACGCGTTTCCAGGAGGCGCAGGGGCTTCGGGTCGATGGCCTGGTCGGCCGCGCGACGGCGGATGCACTTGCGGCAGTTGCCGGCGGCGCGCTGCCGGCGACCCCATCTGACTCGGCCGGCGAGCGGGGCCAGGACTCGAGGAGCGCAGATGGGCCTTGACGTCCGCAAGCGACTCACGCGCGCGAGGTTGGTCCTCGCGGGCTTCGGCTGGCGAGTGTTTGTCCGGCGATACCGCCGGCCGTTGCTCGGAGTGGCGCTCGCCGCCTGTCTGGCTGGGGGCGTGATCGCGGTTGTCCTGGTCGCAACCTCGGGCAGCTCCTCATCCACCCCGGCTCCGTCGATCGAGGCCGCCACGGCGACATTGGCGGCGGTGCCGACAAACCACGTGACTGGCGACGGTAGCGCCACTGTTTCACTCCGGGGCGATACCGCCACTGTCACACTCGATACGAATGGCCTACTCAACGGTTCGCCACACCTCGCGCATATCCACGGTCTGGGACGAGGGACGTGTCCAACCGCAGCGAACGCTGGACTGCATGACGGCCACCGGTCGATAAGCACCGGTGATGCCATCCGCTTGTACGGGTCGACATTGACGTCTCTCACCCAGTGGGGAACAACCAGCGGGGCAGTGCCGACCAACATAGATTTGAATCGCTACTCCGCGAACGGAAACATCCGGTACAAGCGCACGATCACCGTCTCGCATCTGGTGGCCGACCTGATCCGCGACCGCGATGCGGTGATCGTCGTACACGGCATCGATTACAACTACAACCATGTCTACGACTTCGGCGCTCTCGGCGTGAGCGACCTCGATAAGGCGCTGCCCGGCGAAGCGACCGCGCCCGCCTTGTGCGGCTCGTTGCGGCCCCTGCCGGCAAACTCCGCGACCGCTAAAGCCACGACCACTTTCGTGGCCTCGTTGACGCCCGTGGTCGGCTCGGCCAGCGGCTCCGGGCCGAACGCCGACCACGGCTCCGGCGCCGGCCACCTGTCGCTGTTTTGCGATCTCCGGCACCCGTGGAGGGTCGAGTCTTAGTGACATTGATCGCGTCCCGCGGTTGAGCGCCGAGCGCCGCTGACGTTAGGTTGTCGGCGGGATGGCGCAGAGCAGGAGGACCGGGTCCTGGCGCCTGCTCGTCGTGATGGCGCTCGCGACCGGCCTCGCGCCGAGGCGTGAGCCGTGAGCCGGCGGCCGCGGCTGACTCGGTCGAGCTAACTCGCCGTCTGGAAATTCGGGAGCCGGATCCCGTCCTGGTTGGGATCCTCGAAGTAGAGGCTGACGTCCATCCCGGCAACGATCTCGTCGGGCTCGCAGCCCGCGATGTTGCCGACGACGCGCACTCCCTCCTCGAGATCGATCATCGCCACCGCGTATGGCACCTGATCCACGAGCACCGGATCAACCGGATGGGTCACGACGATCCAGCTGTACACGCGTCCACGCCCGGACGCCTCGATCCACTCCGTGTCAGTGCTCTGGCACACGGGACACATCGGTCCCGGCGGCCAGCGCCGGTGCTTGCACTGCGTGCATTGGGGGATCAGGAACCGTCCCTCCTGACAGCCGTCCCAGAACGGATCGGTGTCGAAGTCGGGCCTGGGGCGTGGCAGTCCGGTCAAAGGCACGTCGTCTCCTTCGGTGGTCCGCTGACGGGAACACGGCTGCGGCACGTGAGGCTGCGGCACGGGATCCTAGTTGAAGTGGAGGCCTGTGGGAAGGCATCTCGGAGGTTATGGCTGTTCCCCTGAACGGAACACGGGCCAAGCTTTATTTGACGGCGCCGATCCGGTCGCCTAGCGTTCGGACACGACCCGCATCTCACCGAGCGAGAGGTAATGAGTCAGGCGGCAGGACGTACGCTGGATCTGCTGGAGACGATCGCGAATAGCTCCCGACCGCTTCGCTTGATGGAACTGGTCGAGACGACCGGCGTCGATAAGAGCACCGCAACCCGCCTGCTGAGGTTCCTGCAGGAGCGGACATTGATCCGCCGCGATCCGGCGACCAAGTGCTACGCGGTGGGCCCGGGCCTTCTCTCCCTGTCGGCCGTGGCGATCCGCAGCGCTCCGGCTAGCGAGCGGATCTCGCCTGGGGTCGACTCAGGTCGCCGAGCTGGTCGCTGATGCGCGCCGGCGGCTGAGGCCACGCGCGGGGCCGCACGCTCCGCGGTCTCGCCGGCGAACCGACCGACCGGACCACAGACGCTGATGCTCCCGATCGCCGTGTCATCGATCCCGATGATCGGCGCCGCCACGCTCGCCGCGCCGAGCTGACGTTCGCCACGGCTCACCGCAAAGCCGCGCCGGCGGACCAGTTCGAGCTCGTGGCGGAGCACCACCGGATCGGTGATCGTCGCGCCGGTCACCGGATCAAGCGTCGCGGCGAGCACTCGCTCCTGAACGTCTCCGGCGGCGAAGGCCAGAATCGCCTTGCCGCTCGAGCCGGCGTGCAGTGGCAGGAACGTGCCGAGCTCGACCATCATCCGGATCTCGCTCTGGCTGACGACCTGGTCGAGATACGTCCGGCTGGTGCCGACCAGGACCGAGAGCGTCGTCGTCTCGTCGGTCTCCGCCTGAAGGTCGCGCAGCACCGGCATCGCGACGCTTCGAATATCGAACTGCGCCAGGGCTCTGGCACCGACGGCCGCGCCGGCGGGGCCGAGTCGGTAGGTCCCGCGAGGGTTGCCGTCGGCGAGCAGGTCCCGACTGACGAGTGATCTGAGGATCCGGTACACGACGGCCTTGCTGAGGCCGAGCTGCCGCCCGATCGCGCTGACGCCCATCGGCTCGGGGGCGGTCGCGACGGCGATCAGCACGTCCGCCACGCGCGCCGCATTCTGGGTCCCTGCCGCCTCGGTCATCTGGGACACCCGGTCTGAGCCAGCTCCAGCAGCGTTTGGCGAGCCTCGGCGATTGTCGTCGTCGGCAGCACGGTGGCCAGTGAGCGCATGGTCGCGTTGTGGGCGTCGGCGCTGAACGCCGCACACCCATCAGCGATCAGCGTCGGCGCGAACCCGCGCGTGTGCGCGTCGCGCACCGTGCTGGCCACACCTCCGTTGGTGACGATCCCCCCCACCAGCAGACGCTCGACCCCGAGCCCGCGCAGGATCCACTCGAGGCGCGATTGGTGAAACGCCGAATAGGCGACCTTCTCGACCGACACGTCGACCGACCTGATCTCGTCCACCAGGCCGTGCCCTGGCGTTCCGGGGCAGAAGTCGCCCCGTCCGAGAAACGGGCGAAGCCGACGCAGCTCCGGTGCGATGATCGGTTCTCCTTCGCCCACTGGCGTGAGTGTGAACTGCGAGGCGATCACCACCACGCCGGCGGTCCGCGCCGCCTCCACCAATGGCTGGAGCCGGCCCGGCAGGGTGGCGATCACGGGCGACGTGACCCCGCCGCGGGCGTACGCGCCGTCGACCGAGATGAAGTCCCGTTGCAGATCAATCAGCAGAACCGCGAGCGTCACCGCGCCGCCACCTCGACGAACACGTTCCCCAGCGCATCGGTGCGCGCTCGCATGCCGGGTTCGATCAGGATCGTGGTGTCGGGCTGCTGCAGGAGGCAAGGGCCCTCCAGGACCGCCGACGCTGGAAGCTCGAAGCGCTCGTACACCGGCGTCTCGCGCCAGCCACCGTCGGTCCAGATCGGACGGCTCGCGACCTTCGCGTCGTCGATCGAGCCGGTCCCGGCAGGCGCCAGCAGCGACAGATCGACCGCAGGTCTGTGGCCGATCACAGCCGTGCGCAACGTGAGCAGATTCACCGGCACCCCGGTGAGTGTGCTCCCGTACGTGCCGCGATAACAGTCATCGAACGCCTGACCGATCTGCTCGCGGCTGAGCGACACATCCTCGGACTCGGGCTCCAGCGCCACCGCCACCGCGTGCGACTGCCCGGCATACGCCATGTCGCACTCGAACTGAACCTCGGTGTCCTCGACGGCGACGCCCGACTGCACGATCAACCTCCGCCCATCGTCGGCGGTGCGCCGCATCTCCTCTCCCAGAGCAACGGGATCGAGGTCGCGCAGCGGCGCGTTGATCGTGTGGACGAAGTCGTGGCGCAGATCCGCCAGCACGCATCCGAGCGCGCTGGTCAAACCGGGCATCCGCGGCACGAGCGCCCGCGGACACCGGATGTCCTTCAGCATCGCCCCGACGTGCAGGGCTCCACCCCCACCGAACGACACCAGGCAGAAGTTCGCCGGGTCCTGTCCGCGTTCGATCGAGATCAGGCGGACCGCGCCGGCCAGTCGCGCGTTGGTCACGTCGATCACGGCCTCCGCCGCCTGCTCGACCCCGAGGCGCAGCGGCTCTCCGACGTACCGGGCGAGTGCCCGGCGCGCGGCCTCGACGTCGAGTCGACCGAGCCCTCTCCCCAGCGGACGGTCCGGGTCGATCCGTCCGAGCGCGAGGTTCGCGTCGGTCACCGTCGGCCGATCGTTGCCGCGTCCGTACGAAGCCGGCCCCGGATCCGACCCAGCCGATTCCGGACCCACTTTGAGGATCCCGGCGGCGTCGACGGCGGCGATCGAGCCGCCGCCCGCCCCGATCGTGGTGATCTCGATCATCGGAGTGCGAACCACGAGCCCGAAGTCCACCGACGTCTGCTGGGCAAACGTCGGCTGGCCGGCAGCGACGAGCGCGACGTCGAACGACGTGCCGCCCATGTCGCAGGTGATGATGTTCTCGATCCCGGCTTCGGCCGCCGTACGGGTCGCGGCGATCACCCCCGCGGCCGGACCCGACAGTGTCGTGCGGACCGGGAATCGCCGCGCCCGGGCCGCCGTCGCGACGCCGCCATTGGACTGAACGACGAGGAACTCGCCGCCGAAGCCCACCCGCTCCAGCGCCCGCTCGAGATTCTCCAGATACGTGCTGACGACCGGCTGGAGGTACCCGTTCAGCGCGCTCGTCGAGGTGCGCTCGAACTCTCGGATCTCGGCCAGCATCGAGGTCGAGGTGGTGACGAACTCATTCGGCCAGACGTTCCTGACGGCCGCCTCCGCCGCCAGCTCGTTGGCTGGGTTCGCGTACGAGTTGACGAACGCGATGACCGCGGCCCTGGCTCCGCGGCCGAGCAACGTCGTGGCGGCAGCCGCGACCTCGTCGGGGTCGATCTCGGCGACGACGGTTCCGTCCGCGCCCATCCGCTCGGCGACCTCGATTCGCAACTGGTGGGGCACGACCGGCCGGAAGTCTCCGCGCAGCCCCCAGGTGGTCGGGCGGTCTCGCCGGCGCATCTCCAGCACGTCGCCAAACCCGGCGGTGGCGATCAGCCCGCAGGGGGCGCCCTTGCGTTCGAGCAGGGCGTTGGTGGCGACGGTCGTCCCGTGCACGATCGCGGTCACGGCGGTCGGGTCGCCGACCGCCTCCAGCCCCTCCAGAAAACCGGTCGCCTCGGCGGTCCGAGTCGACGGGACCTTCAGCGTCTTGACCTCACCGGATCGCTCCTCGAGCAGCAGGATGTCGGTGTAGGTCCCGCCGACGTCGATCCCCACCACGGTCGTCACTGCGCCCGCCTTCGCAGAGAATCCGACGCCGGACCATCGACGCGTCCCTCGGCGTCGAGCGCCACGCCGTAGTCGCGGGCCGCCGCCTCGAGGGTGACGTAGCCGGCTTGCACATCGGATCTGACCGCTTCCGGCGCTCGCCGCATGGGCGAGCCATAGCCGCCGCCACCCGGACTCTCGATTCGCACCCGGTCCCCACGCTGGAGGCGCACGCCGGTCACCTTGGAGGACAGCGGCGGCCGAGAGCGGACGCCATCCTGCTCGTAGCTGATCACGTTCAGGGCGCCGTCGCCCCCGCCGGCCACTCCTCGCGGCGCGTGCAGCGCTCGCTCGCCGAACACGGACAGGTCGACATCGTCGGTCAGCGCCTCGAGCTCATAGACCGCCCCGAGGCCGCCGCGATGGAGGCCCGGTCCCCCGCTGTCGGGACGCAACGACCAGCGCGAGAACCGGACCGGGAATCGCGCTTCGAACACCTCGACGGGTGGGATCACGGCAGTCGACAGCGGTGCGTTGCCGTGGTTGAGACCGTCGCCGTCCACGTTCCCGCCCAGGCCCCCGCCGAAGAACGTGAACATCACCCACTGTCCTCCCTCGCGGCGCCTGCCGGTCAGCGCAACGGCATTGATCGTGCCGTACGAGGCGCCCATCGCCCGCTCGGGCGCGGCCTGCGCGACGGCATCGAAGATCACGTCCATGATCCGCAGGATCGTCTCGGTGTAGCCCCCGACCGGTCGTGGTGAGGTCGCGTCGAGCAGGCAGCCGTCAGGGATCGAAAACTCGATCGGATCCAGGCAGCCCGCGTTGGCCGGCACCTCCGGGAACAGATGTTTCAGGGCGACATAGCACGCAGCGATCGTGGTCGAGCGCGCGATGTTGACCGGCCCCTCGCAGGCCGGAGAGGTGCGCCCGAAATCGAGGCGCAACGAGTCGCCGCGCACGGTGACGTCAACCGCGATCCGCAGCGGCGCGTCGCGGATTCCGTCGTTGTCGAGCAGATCCTCGCTTGAGTAGCTGCCGTCGGGAAGCGTCTGGATGTGTGAGCGCATCAGCTGCGCGCCCGCCGTCCTCAGCAGCGCCAGCGCCCGCGCCACCACGCCGTCGCCGTACTCGTCGAGCAGGTCGTTGAGCCGCCGCACTCCGAGCTCCAGCGAGGCGACCTGCGCGGTCAGATCGCCGATCGCATTCACGGGCGAGCGTCCGATCGCCTTGAGGATGTCGACGATGTCCTCGCGCACCACGCCGGCGTCGTACAGCTTCACCGGCGGGAGCAGCACCCCTTCCTGGTGGCTGTCCCTCGCGATCGGGTTGTAGTTGCCCGGCACGTTGCCGCCCACATCGGTCCAGTGACCCACCGATGCCAGCTGACAGAAGACCCGCCCGTCGCGGACGAGCGGGCGCACGAGGCGGACGTCGTTCAGATGCGTGCCTCCGAGGTAGGGATCGTTGAACACGAACACGTCCCCGTCACGCATTCCTCCGTCTCGGGCGGCGCGCTCGATCGCGGCCTGGACCGCAAACGACATGCTCCCGACGAAGATCGGTAGCCCGCCGGTTCCCTGGACGAGCGTGTCGCCGCTGTGAGGGTCGTAGATGCCGTGGCAGGCGTCGTGCGCCTCGGCGATGATTGGGTTGAACGAGCTGCGATACAGCGTCGCGTCCATCTCGTCGACGATCTGCTCCAGGCGACCCTTCAGCACCGCCAGAGTCACGGGATCGAGGGCGCCGGTTTCGTCTTCCATGGAGAGGTCGCGGTTTCTCTGAGAGGAACGACAGGAATCCGCGGTGTAGCGTATCAGTGAGCGTATTCGTGGTAGGCTGCTCCCGCCGCTCACGGCCGTTCCCACCAGCGATACGGGCTCCGCAATGTCGTTAATCGATGCAATCTCAAAGGGCGTACAGGTCTACGACCTGGCTCAGCCCCTGCATCAGGGGATCCCGTGCTCCCCGAACCATCCAGGGTTCCGGTTCGCATTGCAACGGCGACACGGCGACGTCGTGCGGGCGGACGGCGGTTCAGCGGCGAGCGAACTGATCGTCACCGGTGGCCATGTGGGTACCCACGTCGATGCGTTGGCTCACGTGTCTCAGGACGGCCTGCTGCGCGGCGGCGTATCGGCGCACGACGCACAGCAGGGCGGTCGGTTCTCCACCCTCGGCACCGACGAATTGCCCCTGATCGTGACCAGAGGCGTGGTGCTCGATGTCGTGCCCGAGTCCGCCGATCGCCTGCCCGCGGCGTTCGGTGTCGGTCCCGACGAGTTGATCGCGGCCGGGGCCGAGGCTCTGCGGCCGGGTGACGCGGCGCTCGTCCGCACCGGCTGGGCCCAGCTCTGGGGTGACCCCGAAGCCTTCGTCGGACATGCCAGCGGCGTGCCCGGGGTGACTGAAGCAGGCGCCCAGTGGCTGGCGGCTCGCGGGGTGGTCGCGACCGGCAGCGACACCACCGCGTACGAGCACATTCCTGCCGGGCAGGGACACGCGGCGCTGCCCGTGCACCGCGTGCTGCTGGTCGAGGCAGGGATCCCGATCATCGAGATGCTCAACCTCGAGGCCCCGGTTCGTGACGGCGTCCGGGAGTGTTTGTTCGTCCTCGCGGCGCTGCCGATCGTCGGCGGTACCGGGTCGCCGGTGCGTCCGCTGGCGCTGGTCGACCAGGCCGGATGACCTCGTCCGACGGGCAGCCTCCCACGATCGTGAGGGAGCTCGCCCGCTTGGGCGTTGGCTGCCGCGACGACCAGGTGCTGCCGGCGCGGCTCGTAACCGTCGCCGCTGACCACGTCCGAGACACGCTCGGTGTCGCGCTCGCGTCGTCGGGTGAATGGCCAGACGATCCGGTCACGGCACTGGTGCAAGGCTGGGGTGGCGAGGGCCGCAGCAGCGCGATTGGCCGGCCCGGGCGACACCCGATGGGGAACGCGGCCCTGATCGGCGGAACGTTCGCCCACGCGATCGACTTCGACGACACCCATCTGCCCTCGGTCCTGCACCCGAGCGCCGCGGTCGTACCCGCTGCCCTCGCCTGCGCCGAGGCCGCCGGCGCCGATGGCCCGACGTTTCTGGCCGCGGTCGCGTTCGGCGTCGAGGTGTGCTGCCGGCTGGGCATGGCGGGCTATGACCGGGAGCTCGGTAACTCGATCTTCTTCGAGCACGGCCTCCACGCGACGGCGATCTGCGGCGCCGTCGGAGCGGCCGGAGCCGCCGCCATCGCGCTCGGCCTGGGCGAGAGCGAGGTCGCCGAGGCTCTATCGATCGCGACCAGCCTGGGGTCGGGGATCCTCGAAGCCAACCGCACCGGCGGCATGGTCAAGCGGGTGCACTGCGGCTGGGCATCGCACGCCGGCGTCACGGCCGCCGAGCTCGCCGGGGCCGGGTTGACCGGAGCACCCACGGCGATCGAGGGCCGGTTCGGGTTTCTGCGGGCGTTCTGCGGAGAGGCTGCGGACGTCGAGGCGGTTACGCGCGGCCTCGGTAGCCAGTGGGAGCTCGGCTCGGTGCACGTCAAGCCATACCCCACCAACCACTTCACCCACTCCGGAATCGACGCAGCCCTGGCGCTGCGAGAGCGGGGCGTCACGTCGTCGGACATCGACCGGGTGGAGATCGGGCTGCCTACTGCGGTCCTGCGCACGGTTGCCGAGCCGCCCGAGCTCAAGATCCGTCCCGGCTCGGGCTACGCCGCACGCTTCAGCTCGCCGTTCACGTTCGCGGCGGCGCTGCGGGGCGGCGGTGGGCTCGGCCTGTTCCTCGACGATCTGACCGACGAACGGGTTACCGATCCAACCACGCTGGAGCTGGCATCCAAGGTGACCTGCGTCGCAAACGAACGCTGCGATCAGATATTTCCCGAGCACTTTCCGGCGATCGTCACCGTCGAGCTGCACGGCGCCGGCACGGAACGCATCGAGGTGCTCGAGAACCGGGGCTCGCCTGCGCGACCGCTCACCGACGAGGAGTCAGAGACGAAGTTCCGGGCATGTGCCGCGCGCGTGCTAGATCGAGGCGACGCCGACGAGCTCGACCAGGCGTTGAACACGCTCGATCGTCTTCGCAACGTCGACGCGCTCGCCGGCCTGGTGTCCGTCGCGTGAGCGCTCAGACCGGCGCCGCGCTCTGACCGCCGGCGAGATAACCCAAGCCGACTGCCGCCAGCAGGCCGTTGCCCGCCAGATAGCCCGACGCGCCATGACCTGACATCCCCGCTGCGGCACCGCCCGCGGCGAACAGTCCGGGGATCTCCACGCCGTCGCGCAGGACCCCCGCCCGGGGACTGACGAGCACGCCGCCCTGGGTGTGAAACAGCGCCCCGGTCACGCGGATCGCGCCGTACGGGGGCGTCAGCTCGGTTTCGAACGTGCGTCCGAACTCGTCGGCCCCGCCTCCGATCGCGGTGGTGACGCCGGCGAGCGTCCGCTCGATTTGCGATCCAGGCCCGATCAACCGCTCCAGTGCCGGTCCGTCATCGGCCCACCGGATCGCCCTCATCTCGACCAGCCGCTGGTAGTCGGTGAACCGCCGGCATGCGCCGTCGATCCGCTCGTCGATGATCAGCCAGGCGTGGCCGCCGGGCTGGGCCAGCACCAACGCGGCGTATTCGGAGTAGCCGATCGTCTCGTCACCGAAGCGCTCACCCCGTTCGTTGACGACGACGGCGCCGTGCATGACCGCCGCCCAGGTGGCCATCACCCCGTGCGGATCGGCGACCGCGCCATGGCCCTGGTAGGCGTCGAGAAAACCCGTGTCCGCGCCCAGCCGGGTCCCGATCTCGAGCGCGTCGCCGGTTGAACCGTGCCCACCGAAATAGATCGCGTCGGCGATCTCGGGCATGTGCCTGCGCACCAGGTCAGGTCGGGCACCGAAGCCGTTCGTGGCCAGGACCACGGCATCGCTCGTGGTCGGCTCGGGATCGCCACCGGGAGCCGCAACCACCGCGCCGCCCACCTCGCCCCGTTCGTCGAGCGTGACGTCGAGCAGGCGCATCGGCACCGCAAACGTCACCTCGCTGCGTCCCGAGAGCGCGGCCAGCAGCTGGGAATGGAGCGTCCGGCCTGAGCGGTCGGCGACCGCGTGGCAGCGATGCGCGGTGTGGCCCGGATACGTGAAGTCGGTTACCAGCTCGAGCTCCACGCCGCACTCGTCGACCAGCCATTCGACGACCTCCGCAGACACCGATGTCAGCGCGGACGCCACTACGGGGTCGACCTGATCGCCGGTCTTGGCGTTGACGTCGGCCAGGAAGCGCTCCGGCGAATCATCGATGCCGTGCTCGCGCTGCCAGCGGCTGCCGGCACCCGGGACCATCGCCGTCGACAGCGCCGTGTTGCACGCCTCTCGATAGTTCTCGTGCGCCTCGACCAGTAACACCGAGCAGTCCCGCTGGGCCGCGGCCAGCGCAGCGGTCAGACCGGCGGCTCCGGCGCCGGCCACGACCACGTCGAAGTCGCGCGCCGCCAAGTCAGACAGCGCCGGCAGCGGTCAGCCGCTCGAGCTCCTCGTCATGCTTGTTGAGGAGCTCACGCAGGATCTCGGCGTTGTGCTCGCCGAGCAGCGGCGACCGCTCGATCTCCACCGCCGAGTCCGACAGCGTGAACGGGCAGCCGACGGTCTTGTAGGGACCGCGCTGCGGGTGCTCGACCTCGACGATCATCCCGCTCTGGCGCAGATCGTCGTCCTCGAGCAGCTCCGAGGTGTCGATGATCGGGCCGCACGGGACGTTGACCTCGTTGAGCTCGGTGAACGCCTCCCACTTGGTCTTGGTCAGCGTCCATTCCTGGACCATGTCGAAGATCTCGGTCAGCCGTGACAGGCGCGCCTCGGGCTGGTCGTAGTCGGGGTTGCCGAGCAGCTCGGTGCGCCCGATCTTGGTCAGCAGCGCCTCCCAGATCTGGGGCTGAATCACCATGTAGATCCAGTCGTTGGGGCCGCCGGGCTTGCACCGCAGCGCCCAACCGGGGTGACCGCCGCCCGAGGCATTGCCCGAGCGCGGAACCGAAGTCCCGAACTCCTGGTTGGGGTACTCGTTGAGCGGGCCGTTGGCGAGCCGCTGCTGGTCGCGCAGCTTCACGCGGCACAGGTTGAGGATCCCGTCGCGCATCGCGATCTGCACCCGCTGTCCGCGGTCGGTGTGGGTGCGCTGGTAGAGCGCGGTGACGATCGCGCCGAACAGATGCACGGCGTTGCCCGAGTCCCCGATCTGGGCACCGGTGACCACCGGGGGCCCGTCCTCGAACCCGGTCGTGCTCATCGAACCGCCGGTCGCCTGGGCGATCGGCTCGTACGCCTTGGCGTGCTCGAGCTTGCCCGCACCGAACCCCTTCAGCGAGGCATAGATCAGCCGCGGGTTGATCTCCTGGATCCGCTCCCAGGTGAAGCCGAGCCGATCAAGCGCGCCCGGGGCGAAGTTCTCCACGAGCACGTCGGAGCACTCGATCAGCGCAGCGAAGATCGCCTTGCCCTCGTCGGACTTCAGGTTGAGCGTCAGGCTGCGCTTGTTGGCGTTGAGCATCGTGAAGTACAGGCTGTCGACGTCCGGCAGGTCGCGCAGCTGGGACCGGGTCACGTCGCCGCGCCCCGGCGGCTCGATCTTGATCACGTCGGCGCCCATCCACGCCAGCAGTTGGGTGCAGACCGGGCCGGCCTGCACGTGGGTCATGTCGATGACCCGGACGCCCTCGAGTGCCTTGTCCACGTCGACCTCCTTACTTGTACATCGTCTGGTTGCGAGTGCCCGGCGCGAACGCGTCCGGATCGATCCAGACGTTGATCAGCGACGGCTTGCCGGACTCGCGTGCCCGCTGCAGCGCCGGCCCGATCTGGCTCGGATCGCGGACCTCCTCGCCGTAACCGCCGAGCATCTGCGCGAACTGGTCGTAGTTCACGTCGCCGAGCCGGTTGCCGATCTCGCCTCGCTGCGCACCGTACTTCTGAATCTGTCCGTAACGGATCTGGTTCATGTGCGAGTTGTTGCCCACCACGCCGATGAACGGCAGGTCGAAGCGGACCATCGTCTCGAAGTCCCAGCCGGTGAGGCTGAACGCGCCGTCGCCGAACAGGCAGACGACCTCGAGGTCGGGCCGCGCCTGCTTGGCGGCGAGCGCGAACGGCACGCCGACGCCGAGTGTCCCCAGCGGCCCGGGGTCCATCCACAGGCCCGGCGCCTTGGGCTGCACCACGCCGCCCGAGAACGTGACCACGTCTCCCCCGTCGCCGATGTAGAGCGTGTCCTCGCCGATGAACTGATTGATCTCATGCGCCAGCCGTAGCGGGTGGATCGGGACGCTGTCCTGCAGCAGCCGCGGCATCCGCTCGGCGATCATCCGGTCCTCCTGTTCGCGCAGGTTCCGCAACCAGCTCTCGCGCCCCGCGGCGCCGCTGTCGCGATAGGCGCTGGCCGCTTCGGTGACCGCCGCCAGGATCGCCCCGGGGTCGCCGACCAGCCCGAGCTCGACGTCGCGGTTGCGGCCGACCGTGCGGTAGTCCATGTCGATCTGGACCACGGTCGCGTCCGGGGACAGGCGCTTGCCGTAGCCCATGCGGAAGTCGAACGGCGTGCCGACGATCACGATCACGTCGGCCTCCTTGAACGCCTGGCGGCGGGTCTGGTGGAAGTGATGGGGGTCGCCGGGAGCGAGCGTCCCGCGGGCGGCGCCGTTCATGTAGGCGGGGATGTTGAGCGTCCGCACGAACTCGGTGGCCGCGTCGGACCCACGGCTGGTCCACACCTGGCTGCCGAGCAGCACGCATGGGCGCTGCGCGTTGACGAGGATGTCGGCGAGCCGCTCGATGTCGTCCGGGTCGCCGATGCTCCTGGTCGACGCGCGGTAGTGGCCGGCCCGCGGGATCACCGCCTGGTCGAGCGGGACCTTGCGGTCCAGGATGTCGCGCCCGATCTCCAGGTACGCCGGCCCGGGCGCGCCGTTGAGTGTCTCGCGGAACGCCATCGAGACCATGTCGGCGACCCGCTCGGTCGTCAGCACGCTCGAGGAGAACTTCGTGATCGGCCGCATCATGTCGACGTGCGGGAGGTCCTGAAGCGAGCCCATCCGGTGCTGGTCGAGCGCGCCCTGACCGCCGATCAGCAGCATCGGACTCTCGGCGCGCAGCGCGTTGGCAACGCCGGTGACCGCGTCGGTGGTGCCGGGGCCGGCGGTGACGACCGCGCAGCCGGGTCGGCCGGTCACGCGCGCGTAGCCGTCGGCGGCGTGGGCCGCAACCTGCTCGTGGCGGACATCGAGGACCTCGATCCCCTCGTCGATGCAACCGTCGTAGATGTCGATGATGTGCCCCCCGCAGAGCGTGAAGATCACGTCGATGCCCTCGGCCTTGAGCGCCTTGGCGACGAGGTGGCCGCCGGAGATCATCTCGGTCTCGTCGGGGGGAGCCTCGTGCGGGGCCCTGGCTAGCGGCTCGGTGGTCACCGTCACGTGATGTCTCCTTCGGTCGGCTGTCAGTTCAGCTGCCACGTGCGTTCCACGTGGCGGGCAAGGTTCAGTGCGTGGTCGCGCACGAGCCGCTCGGCGACGTCTGCCTGCCGGGACTCGAGCGCCTCGATGATCTGCATGTGGTCGACGATCGAACGCTCAACGCGGTCGGCCTCGCCGATCGTGTGGCGCCGGATCGCTCGCACGTGCACCAGCAGGCCGTCCGCCATCCCGGCGATCAGCTCCGAGTGCCCGAGCTCGATCAGCCGTTGGTGAAAGCGCAGGTTGGCGACCGAGTACTCGTCGAGATGCGACCGCAGCTCGTCATCCTCGAAGCTCGAGAACAGCGTGCGCAGGGTCGCGATCTCCTCGTCGGAGGCACGCTCGCAGGCCAGCCGCGCCGCCATGCTCTCCAGCGCCGCCCAGGCGATGATCATCTCGATGATCTCCGCCTTGCTCTTACGCGCGATGTACACGCCACGGCGCGGCACGATCGTGATCAGCCCCTGGTTCTCCAGTCGGGCCAGGGCTTCGCGCACCGGCGTGCGGCTGACGCCGAGCTCGGCGGCCAGCCGCTTCTCGTCGAGGCGTAGGTCGACGTCGGGGTCGTAGGCGTCGACGCGGAGGATCGCGCTGCGCAGCGCGCTGTAGGCCAGCTGGGCGATGCTGGTGCCGGCCTGCGGGAGCTGGCGGTCGATCACCACGGCCTGCTCGGTCGTGTCGGGAATTGCCGTCATCATCATCGCTGGTATACCTAATACCACATATCTGCGGTGGTGGTCAATCCCCTCCTCGCGGGGCCCCGTGCGGAGCCGGCTATCCTCGGCTATTCCTCGGCTATTCCTCGCGCCCGGGCGGGCGCGGCGCTCGGCACACGTGGTGTGACTCGCCGTTGGAGGCCAGGTCCTCGTACAGGCCGACCTTGTGGCCGATCAGGTCCTGGCACCGCGCCAGATCGCGCATCTGTCCGGCGACCCGGTCCTGGTGCTCGCGCAGCAGCTCGAGCCGCTGCGGCTCCGTGCCATCACCCTGAGCCATCAGCTCGGCGTACTCGCGGATCGCGCGCAGCGGCATGCCCGATCCACGCAGCACCGAGCACAGCGCCAGCCACTCGACCTGCTCCTCGCTGTACACCCGGCGCCCCGAGACACGCTCCACCGGAGAGGCGAACAATCCTTCGCGCTCGTAGAACCGCAGCGTGTCGATGCTGAGGCCGGTTCGCTGGGCGACCTCGCCGATGCTCAAGCCGGTGGCGCTGGCCATCCCGGCAAGGTACCGCCTTGACCTGGAGTGCGGTCCAGGTTGTAGCGTCGCCCGGCATGCGGTATCGCTACCTCGGCGCGACCGGCATCCAGGTCAGCACCTACTGCCTGGGCACGATGATGTTCGGAGCCATCGGCAACCCCGATCACGCCGATTGCGCCCGGATCATCGACGCCGCGCTCGATGCCGGAATCAACTTCATCGACACCGCCGACATGTACTCCGGGGGCGAGGCCGAGACGATCGTCGGACAGGCTCTGAGCCGGCGCCGAGGCGAGGTGGTGCTCGCGACCAAGGGTCACTTCCAGATGGGCGACGGACCGAACCGCAGCGGCAACTCGAGACGGTGGCTGCAGACGGCCGTCGAGGACAGCTTGCGCCGCCTGCGGACCGACTGGATCGACCTCTACCAGGTTCACCGACCCGACCCGCACACCGACATTGAGGAGACGCTGGCGGCGCTGACCGACCTCGTGCACGAGGGCAAGGTCCGGGCATTTGGCTGCTCCACGTTTCCCGCCGAGCAGATCGTCGATGCGCACCATGTCTCCGAGCGCCGGGGCCTGTTGCGCTTCCGCACCGAGCAGCCGCCGTACTCGATCCTCGCCCGCGGGATCGAGGCCTCGGTGCTACCGGTGTGCGAGCGCTATGGGATGGGGGTGCTGACGTGGAGCCCGCTGGCCTCGGGCTTTCTCAGCGGCCGGGTGCGTCGCGGCCAACCGGTGGCGCAGACGATGAACCGCCCCTCGATCCAACCCGACCGATTCGACCTCTCGCGTCCGGAGAATCTGGTCAAGCTCGAGGCCGCCGAGCGGCTCGGCGAGCTCGCCGCGGATATCGGCTGCTCGCTGCCCGATCTGGCTGTCGCGTTCACGATCTCCCACCCGGCAGTGACCTCAGCGATCATCGGCCCGCGCACGACCGAGCAGCTCGACAGCCTGCTGGCAGGGGCTGGGTTGACGCTCGACGACGACGCGCTGGACCGGATCGACGAGATCGTCGCGCCCGGCACCAACCTCACCACCGACGGCACCTGGCGCTCACCCGCGCTGAGCGAGCCGGCGCTGCGGCGACGTCCGGCTGGCGACCGGGCCGCTAGGCCGTGAGATCGTCTGCGCGGCCGGCCTCGAGCCGGGACCACTGGGACATCGGACGACCGTCGGAGCGGTAAGGATGCCCGCGGCCGCGCCCCCAGCGCCGCGGCCAGTCATCGGGTGAGTCCTCCCACGTCTCCTGGCGGCCGTACACGGTCAGGTCCAGCAGCCCGTACGTGGGGGCCATCACCTCGACTCCACGGCCGTTGAGCCAATATGTCTCGAACACCCGATCTTCGTGTCTGACGTAACAGACCACGCAGAATCGGTTGAAAGTGCGTCCCGCCAGCAGTTGCTCGGCGCTGGGCAGCAGCGAGTACCACGGTACGTCCCAGCCCATGAACTCCCGGTAGCGCGCGCTCTCCTCGTACGGACCCTGACAGAAGGTCGCATAGGTGACGTCGCGCGAGTGGATGTAGGCAAGCTCGCGGACCTGGCCGTTGTAGAACGTGCACCCCTCACACTGGTCGGCGGCGGGCTCCCCGTCGAACCACATGTGGAAGTACGCGATCAGCTGCCGCCGGCCCTCGAACGTGTCCAGCAGCGTGACCGGACCGTCAGGCCCGATCAACCTCAGCGCCGAGTCGACCTCGACCATCGGCAGCCGCCGCCGCGCCGCGGCGATCGCGTCGCCTTCGTGCGTGTGCGCCTTCTCCCTGGTCAGCAGGCCGTCTCGCTCGGCCTCGTAGGCCCCCCGGTCGACGATCCTGGGGAGGTCTGACGCGTCGAGTGCGCCGGTCATCGGACCACGCCCTCGGCTGCGGTGTCGGCCTCGATCGAGATCGTCTCGCCGGTCTCGAGCAGCGTCTTGAGCCCGGACAGCACCTGCGGCCAGCCGTGACTGACCAGTTCGGCCGCCCGGCTGCCGGCCCCGAACCCATCGTGCACCACGGTCAGCTTCACCGAGTCGCCGGCGGGCTCTAGCTCGAACGTGACCTTTGACCTCGGTTCCTGGGCGGCCCTGTTGAGGTCCTCGGCGCTGACGACCCCGTCCTGGGCCAGCTCCTGCACGAACGTGTGCCACGTGAAAGACAGGCGTCGGTAGGGCTCGGATTCGATCACGACCTGGTCGGGGTCGGCGATCCGCAAGTCGTGGCGATACCAGGTCATCTCCGAGCCCGGCGCCCAGTCGGTCTCGAACGTCATCCCCCAATAGCGCTCGGTGAACGCCGGGCTGGTGAGGGCCTCCCACAGCTGCTCGGGGGTCGTCTGGATATAGGTCGTGTAGACGAATGATGGTCTGTCGCTCATCGGGTCCTCCAGGGCTCGTTTGAGGTCGGCGAGCGCATCAACCCGCTCCCGGTCATAGCGAGTGATCCAGCGCTCGGAGATGTCGTTGATCGGCGCCGGGTTCAGGTAGTGCAGCTTCTCCCGGCCCCGCCACACCGTGGTCACGAGGTTGGCTGCCTCGAGCACCGCCAAGTGCTTGCTCACCGACTGCCGGGCCATGGCCATGTCCGCGCACAGCTCGCGCAAGGTCTGGCCGTTACGGGCGTTGAGGCTGTCGAGCAGCCGCCGCCGGCCCGGGTCGGCCAGCGCTCGGAAGACGACGTCGATCGCCTGCGTGTCGGGAAAGGCAGCCATATGGCTGCATATTATAAGCAGCCGTTTGGCTGCATGTCAAGCGGTGGGGCGTCAGTTGCCCGAGGGAGTGGGCGGGAGCGGATGCCCGTGGGCGTAGAGGTGGACGGGGAGCGCGCCGGCCGGGCGCTCTTCGTCGGCCGCGCGGTCCCTGTAGCGCGTGTAGATCGCGTTTATCTCGTCCGCCATCCCGGCGAGCTCTGCGGCGGTTAGATACACGACGCTGTTGGACATGAACGCGGCACTCCGCCATTTGGCCGGGTAGGCGAGCCGTCCCGACCACCATTCGCGCAGTTGGTCGAAGGCGCGATCTACGAACGTCCGCTCAAGCGCCTCACCGGCGGCAGCGACTTCGGGGTCGGCCATGCCGGTCTCGAAGCTTTGTGATTCGCTGGCGAGCCGCCACGGACGGCTGCGCCCGCGCCCTTCGCCGGTCTCCTCCACGAAGCCATACTTGGCAAGGGTCTGGAGGTGCCACGACATGTTCCCGGGGCTCTCGTCCAGCAGCTCGGCCGCGCGGGTAGCCGTGATCTCTCCGTCGCGGCGGATCGCCTCCAGGAGCGCCACGCGTAACGGGTGCGCCAGAGCACGCATGGTTCGCGCGTCGGTGATCAGTCGGCGGGCTGGCTTCGAGTCGCGCTGCCGCGGTGTGCTCATGCGGATCGACTCCGACGGAGCGGGTCATCGCGGCCCGCGCGCCACGCGATGTTCGTGCCGCCGCGAGGCACGACCAGCCGTAGACCCATGTCGACGAGCAGCCAGCCGGCTCCCCGCTTCGTGGTCGCGACAAGTCTGTGCCAGCGGTGTTCGGGTCGCACGTGCGAGCCTGACCAACGGCCTCGCCGACGCTCGGCGACACGGCCTCTCGCTAGCGCCTCGACAACTGCGGGATGCTGATGCACGCGTCCTCCTTTCGACAACATCTCTTGTGACAAGACTACTTGTCACAAGAACTCTTGTCAATGACTCGCCGCCGCCCCGGGTCGAATGTCCATACTTCGCGGTCACGATGACCGCCACGCGCAGCACCGACCAGGTCCTGAGCGAGATCGAGGCCGGCCGCGATGAGCTGCTGGCGGCGGTGTCCGAGGCGGTCCGGATCGACAGCGTCAACCCGCGTTACCCCGGCCAGGTGTACGACGAGGTCGTCGGAGGCGAGGGGCGGGTGTCGCGGTTCGTGGCGAAGATCTACGAGGACCTCGGTGCCGAGGTCGATGTGTTCGCACATGAGCCCGGACGCGACAACGCGGTCGGCCTGGTTCGCGGAACCGGCGGCGGCCGTTCGCTGATCTACAACGGGCACGTCGACGTCGTGCCGCCTGGCCCGGTCGAGAACTGGACCCACGGCGACCCGTTCTCAGGGCATAACGACGGCGAGCGGATCTGGGGCCGTGGCTCGACCGACATGAAGGCCGGCGTGCTCGCCCAGGCGTTCGCGGCCCGAGCGCTTCAGCGCGCCGGCGTGCGGCTGCGCGGCGACCTGATCTTGGAAGCGGTCGTCGGCGAGGAGTGCATGAATAACGACATCGGCGTCAGTGCGACCGTCGCCCGCGGCTACCGCGCCGACGCCGCGGTCGTGTCCGAGCCCACCACCGCCGGGCGCCCGCTGGCGGTGATGCCGACCTCGGCCGGCCAGCTCTGGTTCACGCTGTCGGTTCGGGGCAAGGTCACGCACGCGGCCAACCGGGGGCGCACGCTTCACCCCGACGAGGGCGAAGAGCCGCCCGGAGTGAGCGCGATCGACAAGGGCTTCGTGGTGTACGAAGGGTTGCGCCGGCTCGAGCAGCAATGGGCGTTCTCCAAGCGCCATCCGCTCTACCGGCCCGGCCACTTCACGATCATGCCGGGGATCGTCGAGGGCGGCACGACCGGCGTGCAGTTCCCGCTGTTCGTCCCCGAGTTCATGCGCACCGACTACCTGCTCTGGTACCCGCCGGGCGAAGACCACGAGGCGATCATGCGCGAGGTCGAAGAGCACGTGCGCGCGATCGCCGCGACCGACGAGTGGCTGCGCGAGCACCCGCCGGTGATCGACTGGCGGCTGCACTGGCCGGCCAACTCGGATCCGGCCGAGGAGATCACCGCGGCGATGTCAGCCGCCCACGAGCAGGCCGCGGACAGCACCCGGTTCGCGGGTCCCGCCGAGGTTGCGGGTTTCCCCGCGGTCGACGACGCGTCGTGGCTGTCGCTCGAGGGGATCCCGGCGATCAGCTACGGGCCGGGCAACCTCGCCGTGGCCCACGCCGACGACGAGTTCGTCGTGATCGACGAGGTGATGTGCGCGACCCGGGCGTTCGCGCTGCTGGCCATGCAGTGGTGCGGCGTCGACGGATAGCAGCCGCCCACTCGACCGGCGAACGTCCCACTCGACCGGCGAACGTCCCATTCGACCCCTTTTCGGCGAAGCCTGGGACGTTAGTCACGTGTGACAGTGTCAACGTCCCACGGTTGCCGGAATTCGGCTCGAACGGGGCGTTATGCAGGTCGGGCCGCGACTAAGCGGAGACCGGCGACCCGCTTTCGTCTCGCTGGACCGCCGCGAGCTCGTCGAGGTAGGCGAGGACACGATCGAGCGGCTCGACGTCGCCGAACTTCGAGTCGATGTCGAACAGGTTCCACTCGACCACGCCGGGCACGCGGTCGCCCACGGCCTCGCGCACGACGATCGGGCGGAAGCCCTCGGCGATCGCGTCCTCGGTCGTGTGACGGACGCAGCCGGCCATCGTCACGCCGGTGATGATCACGGTGTCGACGCCGTTGGCATTGAGGAAGCTCGACAGGTAGGTGCCGTGGAACGCGCTGGCGCGCTTCTTGACGATCACCTGCTCGTCGGCCAGCGGGGCGATCCGCTCGTCGATCGCGACCTCCGGGGTGCCGAGCTGGAGCTTCTCGACGGGAATCTTGTGGTGCCACAGGCCCATGTCGGTGTTAGGGCCGCTGGTCACGGCGTAGGCGGTGGTGGTGTAGACGACCGGGATCCCCTTGGCGCGCCCGGCCTCGTTGAGGCGCTGCACCGCCGGGATGATCACGTCCATGCCGTCGCAGCTGAACGCGTGGCCCGGGCGGGTCCAGGCGTTGGCGAGGTCGATGTGGATCAACGCGGGACGGCGGCCAAAGCCGACCCGCCGCTGGAAGCCACGGTTCTGATAAATGCCGGAGTCCGCCGAGAAGATGCTCTGGAGGGCCGCTTCGATGTTGTCTGACATTTGCCACCTCTGTCGCTGTGGGAGTGCGCCGGGGCACGAGCGTGCGGGCGGCCGACCCTACCACGCCTCTGATAGAACTCGGCCGAGTTCGAGACGCGCACGCGCGTGCGCGAAGGGAGAGAGATCAAATGCTCGACTTCGGGGCGACCTTCCTGCCGGATCCTCCTGTCCAGACGTTCGTCGACCGGGTGGTGCGGGCTGAGGAGCTCGGCTTCCGCTACGCGTGGACGTATGACTCGCACATCCTCTGGGAGGAGGGCTACATCTTCCTCGCGCTGGCCGCCGCGGCGACCTCGCGGATCAACCTCGGCCATTGCGTGACCAACCCGGGCATCCGTGACCCCACGGTCACGGCCGCCGGCTACGCGACGCTGCACGACATCAGTAACGGCCGCGCGGCGCTCGGCATCGGCCGCGGCGACTCCTCTCGGCGGGTGGTCGGTCTTGACCCTGTTCCGGTGGCTCAGTTCGAGGCCGCACTGGAGATGATCAAGGCGATGATGAACGGCCGGCCGGTGCGCTGGAACGGCAAGGACCTCGTGCTCGAGTGGGCTCGGAAGGAGCCCGAGATCCCCATGTACGTCGCCGGCTACGGCCCGCGCGCGCTGCGCGTCGCCGGACACGTCGGCGACGGCGTCGTGATTCAGCTCGCCGACCCCGAGATCACCAAGTGGATCATCGATCGGGCCCGGGCTGCGATGGTCGAGTCCGGCCGCGACCCCGACGACTTCGCGCCGGTCGTGTGCGCGCCCGCAGTCCTCGACGGCGACCTCGATCGCTGGCGCGAGGAGACCCGCTGGTTCCCGGCAATGGTCTCCAACCACGTGAAGGACCTGATCAAGCGGTACGGAACCCACGGCGAGATCCCGAGCGCGCTGACCGACTTCGCCCAGGCGGTAGAGGAATACGACTACCACGACCACAGCCGCGTCGGCGCCGAGCACGGCAAGTACATCTCCGATGAGATCTGCGACCGCTTCTGCATCCTCGGCGAGCGCGACGCGCACATCGAGAAGCTCAAGGAGCTCGAGGCGCTCGGGGTCAAGCAGGTCAACCTGTACCTGATGACCACCGACTTCGAGAAGACGCTCGAGCGCTACGGCAAGGAGATCATCCCGGAGTTCGAGCCGACCCCGGTGGCCTGAGCTTCAGGCCACCGGCGGGCTGTCGTCCTCGTCGTCGCAGGCGACGTTCACATATCCGGATCGGAACGGCTTGACCTCGCTCGTGCCCGGCTCGTATCGGTGGCGCCATACGCATCCGGTGTCGTTCGCCAGCAGGTGGATCGACACCGACGTCTTCGGTGACGTCGTGCGCACGCGGTGGATGTCGTCGCGCGGCGGCAGCAGCGGATAGAAGTCGCCGGGCGACAGCGACCGCTTCTCGGTGCACTCGAGCGTCTCGCCCTGGTAGGCGAACACCTCTTCGTCCTGGGTGCCCGCATACAGGCCGACCAGGCCCCAGGCGAGATGGTCGTGCACCGGTGTCTCGGCCTCGGGCGGGACCACCAGTGAGAACAGCGACAGCGAGCCGTCGCCGGCCCGGAACAGCAGCCACTGTCCGATCCCGCCGCCCATCCCGCTCTCGGGCGCGTCCTGCTGGTACTCGTCCGGCAGCCAGTTCTCGTCGGCGAGCAACTGTGCGAAGTGGGGACGGATCTGGTCGCAGGCCTCTGCAGCGGACGCCGCCTGGGCGACGACCTCCCGCGTGTGCGCGATCAGATCGCGCACCGGCTGCGTGTCGAGGATGTACTGGTCCTCGCCGTTGGCGGTCCCGTCGCCGTGGCCCATCAGCTCGTGCATGGCTACTCCTCGATGATCCCGACCGCCCGCACGGGCGAACCGTAGGCGACTTCGAGCCGGAGCGGGAACCCGTAGAAGTCAAGCCGCTTGCCGGCGACCTCCTTGAGGTTGTTCAGGTTCTCGTAGTGCGTGATCCGGTGGTCGGCGCACGCCTTGTGGGTCTTGTAGTCGTCGTTCGCATACACGAGGTCGGGGCTGATCGTCTCTACGCCGAAGATCTTGACGCCGTGGTCTGCCATCCAGGTAACGGTCTCGGGCGCGACCCCGCTGAATCCGTCGAGGAACGCCTGCGTGCCGGCCGTCTGGTTGAAGTGGTCGGTGCAGAACAGGAGGATGTCCCCCTGCTCGACGTCGGGCTCGATCTTGCCGAGCGCGTCCTCGACCTCGGCCGGCGTGACCTCGTGACCCTTGCCGCCGTACGGTCGCACGTCGATGCACACGGCGGTGCCGCAGAACGTGTCCAGCGGCATCTCGGCGATCGCCTCGGCGCCCTCGGAGGCGTCGTAGTGGCCGAATGCGTCGACGTGCGTGGCCGCGTGGTTGGAGGTGATGATCAGCTCGGCGTTGAACGACGGCCGGCCGGGTGCCGCGTCGGCGTGGATGATCTCGCGCACGATCTTCGGCGTGGTGAAGAACGGATGCACCTGGCTTTCCCGGTTGAGCGGCTGGCTGAGATCAATGACTCTGCGTGGCACATCGGCTCCTTTGAGATGACTCCTCCCGCGCCGGTCTGGCTCCGCGCGGGAGTCCAAGTTCGCGACCCTAACCGAGTCGGACATTTTCTGTAGGCTCGGCCCAATGCGGCATATGTCTGACACCCGGGCGGGGTGCGTGGCATGAGCGAGTGGCCGAAGATCGACCGCGCCCGCAGCGCGGAGCGGATTCGGAACGACGTCGAGACGCTCGCCGGGTCCGACTACACGCTGTCCTCCGAGGCGATCCGCCGCTACGCCTACACGGACGTTTACCGGGCCACGCTGGACTACTTCACGCGCGCGTGGGAGCAGCTCGGGTTCACGGTCACCGAGGATCCGATCGGCAACCTCGTGGCCCGTAACCGCCCGCCCGGGGAGCCGGTGTTCGGGGTCGGGTCGCACTGTGACTCCAACCGCAACGGCGGCAAGTGGGACGGGACGCTCGGCGTGGTCAGCGCGCTCGAGGTATGCCGCTGCAACGCTGACCTGGGTCTCGACCTGCCGCTGCAGGCGATCTCATTCCTCGAGGAGGAGGGCTCCGGGTTCGGGCAGATGGTGCTCGGCAGCCGGATCGTCGCCGGCCGCGTGGAGGAACAGGAACTGCGTGAGACGTTCGTGGCGATCGACGATGGCCGCCCGTTCTGGGCGCACGCCGAGGACGCCGGGTACGAGCCCGCGCGCTGGCGCGAATGCGCGCACATCCTCGACGACCTGATCGGCTGGATCGAGCTGCACATCGAGCAGGGGCGGGTGCTCCAGGACACCGACAGGAAGTTCGGGGTGGTCAAGACGATCGCCGGCTACGTGCACGGCGACATCCTCGTCGAGGGCCGTGCCGACCACGCGGGCGCGACGCCGATGGACATGCGTTGCGACAGCGCGGTGGTGGCGGCCAAGACGATCGTCGAGCTCGAGCGACTTGCCCGCGAGGCCGGTTCAGCGACCGTGGGCACGGTGGGCGAGATCGAGGTCGAGCCCGGGCTGATCAACGCGATCCCGGGGCGCACCCGGATCTCGCTCGACGTCCGCGGACCGGACGATGGGCTGGTCCATGGGGTTGTCCGGGACATCGCCGCGTTCGCGGAGAAGACCGCGTCCGACGGCGGGATGACCGCGACGTTACCGCCAGCGCCAGACCGTTCCGGCAACTCCGATGGACGAGCGGATCGTGTCCGCGCTGGAGGCATCGGGCGCGGCCACCGGCGAGCCCGGCACGACGATGATCTCCGGGGCCGCCCACGACACGATGTGCGTGGCCGACCGCGCGCCGACCGCGATGCTGTTCGTCCCCTGCAAGGACGGGCTCAGCCACACGCCGGTCGAGGACGCCAAGCCAGAGGATGCAGCGGTAGGCGTCGAGGTGATCCTCGGAGCGATCAGCTCGCTGGTCTGACCCGTCGCGGCGACCAGGCTCAGATCGACGAGGTCGTGTAGTGCTCGGCCCGCCCGTCGTAGCGTGAGAGCAGCGCTCGCGCGGTCGGCTCGAGGACCGGAGTCTCGTAAGCCTCGCCGGCAAACGCTCGAATCGCCTCCAGGCTGTCAAACCGGGTGAGCGTCACGAACGCCACCTCGGCGCCGTCGTCTCGGCGCAGCACGTCCGCGCCGCGAAACCCGGCGATCTCGTTCATCGACGGAAACAGCTCCGAGAGCAGGAAGCGCTCGTAGGCGTCGGCGTTCTCGGGCGCGGTCCAACCGCGCCACAGACGGGTGATCATCGGCACCGGGAGATCACGCAGCGCTCACGCCGAGGTCGGCTCGGGCGCGGGACGTTGCCTCGGACAGGGCTTGCCAACGCCGATCCGCACCGATCGCCGGTGTCCGTCCGCCGCCACGATCAGCCGCATGCAGATGGGGTCGCGGGCGTAGAAGCCGCCAGCGTAGGCGAGCCATCTGGCGCGGCTAGGACCCGCGCACCCGTCGACCACGATCGTGGTGCCTCGGTGATCCTCATCGGCGTTGCCCCAGCCGATCGAGACCTGGCGGCGAAGTCGGGCTGGAACGATCAGGCGGAAGTTTGTGCCGGGACGGATCACCAGCCCCGACTTCGCGAACAACCGAGCGTCGGGATCTCGGAGGCCGGAACGCGCTGTCTGCAGTGCGCGCTGCAGCCCTGGGCTCGCTGGCAGCGCGACGATCCCGAGGATCACCCGCATGTCAGGCTCGGGCGGCTGACTGCCGATCGTCTCACGGCACGGCAGGTGTCGCACCCCCGCCACGGTGGGGTTGAGGTTAGGTCGGTGCGCGGCGCCTCCGCAGGCGGTCAGCGCGAGCATGGACGCTGCGACGCCGACCCTGGACCACCGCATCGCGCCACTCTAGTCCTGCCTCCACGGGAGAGACCATACGGAATTTGTCGCCCACGGCGACCGCGTGCCGTCCCAGGCGACGTTATCCGCGTATGGCGCGGGTTTCGTGACACGCGGCGCGGACGGCTCGTCGTGTGTCACGTTACGCCCGGATAGCGAGCGCTTACTTAGTTACACGCGAGCGACCCATGCCGCCGGATGTCACGTTTCGCCCGGCCGGCGACCGCGGTGCGAGACGGCCAGGATCAGGACCGTGCGGCCTCGACCCCCGGCGCCCACTGCGCCTGCACGTCGGGCGTCGCCTCGTACAGGGCGTGCGCGGCGGACAGCACGTTCCATTCGCTCCACGCCGGACCGGTGAACTGGACCGCAACCGGGATCCCGAGCGCGTCGAACCCCGCCCGGACCGTGCAGCTGGGCAACCCGGTCAGGTCCTGGGGCACCGTGTAGCCCATCACCAGCTCGCGGAATTCGATCCGGCGGCCGAGATGCTCGACCTGCTCCTCGCCGATCATCGTCGGCGAGCCCGCGCTGACCGGCGTCAGCAGCAGGTCGACCTCCGAGAACGCTCGATTGAAGCCGGCCCGCAGGCGCTCGCGCTGCGCGATCCCGGCGAGGTAGTCGGCCAGCGTCATCGTCTCGGCCAGCTCCAGCCGGCCGCGCACGTCGTCGCCGTACTCCTCGCGCCGGGCCGGGAACAGCCCGGCCTTCAGGTGCGACGAGAGCGCCTCGCAGCGCTGCACCACACCGAACGTCTCGTACACGCTCGCCGTCTCGGGCATCGCGACCTCGACGATCTCGGCCCCCAGCTCCCGGACCGCTGACACGGCCGCCTCGAAGGCAGCCTCGACCTCGGGCGCGAGCTCGACCACGTGCATGTCGGGCGACACCCCGACCCGCAGGCCCGGCAGCGCCGAGGGCAGCAGCTGCCCATCAGCCGGCTCACCGGTCAGCGCGGCGAACAGCAGCGCCGCATCGGCCGGGTTGCGCGCCATCGGCCCGACGTGGTCAAGCGAGGCGGCCAGCGGGAACACGCCCTCGGTGCTGATCCGGCCGAGCGTCGGCTTCAGCCCGACCGTCCCACAGAAGTTCGAGGGCACCCGGATCGAGCCGCCGGTGTCGCTGCCGAGCGCCAGCGGCGCCATCCCGGTGGCGAGCGCCACGGCCGAGCCGCCGCTCGAGCCTCCGGACACTCGCTCGGGAGCCCATGGGTTGTGTGCGGTTCCCATCAGGAAGTTGACCGAGGTGATCCCCCACGCGAACTCATGGGTCTGGGCCTTGCCGATCAGAATCGCGCCGGCGTCGCGGACGCTGCGCACCGATACGGCGTCGCGGTCGGGGACGTGGTCGGCGAACATCGGCGAGCCGTACGTGGTGCGGACCCCCTCGGTGTCGAACAGGTCCTTGACCACGAACGGGACGCCGGCCAGTGGCCCCGGCGTCTCGCCGCGCGCATACGCGGCCTCGGCGGCGCGCGCCTCCTGGAGCGCCCGGTCCAGGCACACGGTGTACAGCGCGGTCAGCGAGTCGTTGTGCTGCTCGATCGCCACGGCGAGCGCCTCGACGACCTCAACCGGCGAGATCGTCCGGCGCCTGTAGCCATCGAGCAGCTGGCTCGCGGCCAGGCGCGTAATCTCCGCCATGACGCGATTATGTCGCAGGCTAAGGAAAGGACGTAGGCATGTGGCGGGAGCGCTATCGGTGCGCAGTGACGCTGTCTGTCGACTTCGACGCGGAGACGTTGTGGTCGGGCACGTTCAACCTGAAGACGCCCAGTCCGATGTCGCGAGGCGACTACGACGTGCGCGCCGCGCTGCCGCGGATTCACGAGCTGCTGGACCGCCACGAGATCCCGGCGACGTTCATGATCCCCGGCCAGGTGATCGACGAGCACCCGGACGCCTGCGCTGAGATCGCGGCGCGGGGGCGGCACGAAGTCGGCTACCACGGCTACCACCACGAGAGCGTGCTCGACGTGTCGATCGAGGAGGAACGCGAGCTGATGCGCCGCGGGATCGGGCGGATCGAGGACGTGTTCGCGACCGAGCCCAAGGGCAACCGGTCGCCGCCGTTCGCGCTCGGGCCCAACACCGCCGACCTGCTCGAGGAGTTCGGGTTCGCTTACGACTCGAGCCTGTTCGGCCACGACGAGCCCTACCGGCCGCGCGTGCCGGTGACCGACGGCCCCCTGCGCGACTTCGTCGAGCTGCCGGTCAGCTGGGAGCTCGACGACGCCCCCTACTTCCTGTTCAGCTTCTTCCCGTACATGTCGGGGCTCAGCACCCCGAGCCAGGTGCTGGAGATCTGGAAGGCCGAGTTCGACGGCTCCTATCGGGCCGGCGCGTGCTTCCTGCTGGTGGTCCACCCGTTCTGCATCGGGCGCCATCCGCGGATCGCGATGCTCGACGAGCTGATCACCTACATCAAGGGCTTCGGGGACGTGTGGTTCGGGACCCACCTCGAGGTCGCACAGGAGTGGCGCCGCAGCCAGGAGGCGCAGGGCATGTGGGCGCCGGCGGCCGGGAGTCCGGTCGGCTGAGGCGCTCGCAACGTGTCACCCGTCCGGGTGACGGAACGCACAGCTCGTCGCTTGCGTCTGGCGCCGGCGAGCGCGACGCTCAGAGCCTGATCGGCTCAGCCGCCCTGCGACAGCTCCCGGAGGTCGAGGTATATGAAGCGCATCGGTGTTGACGTCGGAGGAACCTTCACCGACCTGATCCTGGTCGATGAAGACGCGGGCCGAATTACGGTGGACAAGCTCCGCTCGACGCCGGACGATCCGGCGCTGGCGGTGGTGGAGGGTGTGCGCGGCCTATGCGAGAAGGCCGGCGTGTCGCTGTCGGAGGTCGACAACCTGCTCCACGGGACGACGGTCGCGACCAACATCGTCCTGACCTACACCGGCGCCGAGGTCGGGATGATCACGACCGAGGGCTTCCGCGACATCATCCACATCGCCCGGCACAAGAAGCCCTACAACTTCTCGCTGCAGCACGAGCTTCCCTGGCAGTCGCGTCCGCTCGTCAAGCGTCGTCACCGGCTCACCGTCGGTGAGCGGATCACGGTGCCCGACGGCGACGTGCTCACTCCGCTCGACGAGGACGAGGTTCGCGCGCGCGTCCGCGAGCTGCGCGACGCCGGCGTCGAGGCCGTGGCCGTGTGCCTGCTGCACTCCTACCTGAACCCCGAGCACGAGCAGCGGATCAAGGAGATCGTGCTCGAGGAGCTCCCCGACTGCTACCTATCGGTCTCGCACGAGGTGCTGCCGCTGTACCGCGAGTTCGAGCGCTTCTCGACGACTGCGCTGAACGCCTACATCGGCCCGAAGGTGTCGCGCTACGTCGCCCGCTTCGACGAGGCCGTGCGCGAGGGCGGGTTCGAGCACGGGATCGCGCTGATGCAGTCGTCGGGCGGGATGGCGACCGTCGAGTCGGCGACGCTGACGCCCGTCAACCTGCTGATGTCCGGGCCCGTGGCGGGCCTGATCGGCGGGATCTGGGCCGGCCGCGCGGCGGGCATCGAGAACGTGGTCACGCTCGACATCGGCGGCACCTCGGCCGACATCGGCGTCGCCGCCGGCGGCGAGCTGCGGATGCGCCATCTGCTCGACACCAAGGTCGGCGACTACCAGGCGATGATCCCGATGGTCGACATCGACACGATCGGCGCCGGCGGCGGCTCGATCGCCTACGTCGACGAGGGCGAGGTGTTCCGCGTCGGCCCGCAGTCAGCCGGCGCCGACCCGGGCCCGGCGTGCTACGGCCGCGGCGGCACCGAGCCGACCGCGACCGACGCGCAGCTGCTGCTGGGACGGCTGCGCCCCGACCGCGGCCTGCTCGGCGGCGACATGAACCTCGACCGAGACCTGGCCGAGCAGGCGATCGCACCGCTCGCCGACCGACTCGGCATGCCGGTCGAGGAGGCGGCGCTCGGCGCGTTGCAGATCCAGAAGTACGGGATGACCCAGGCGATCGAGCTCAACTCGGTGCGTCGCGGCTACGACCCGCGCGAGTTCATGCTCGTCGCCGCCGGCGGCGCCGGGCCGCTGTTCGCATGCGACATCGCGCTGGAGCTCGAGATCGCCAGCGTGCTCGTGCCGCGCTACCCGGGGATCGTCGCCGCGACCGGACTGCTCGCGACCGACCTGCAGCACGAGTTCGTCGCCACCGAGCGCCACGCGCTCGACAGCGCTGACCTCGATCGGCTCCGCGCCCGCTACGAGGACCTATCGGCGCAGGCGATCCGCCAGCTCGAGCAGGACGGCGTCCCGGAGGACCGCCGGCTGGTGCGCCAGCTGGCCGACTGCCGCTACGCCGGACAGGGCTACGAGGTCCGCTTCGACGTGCCGCCGGGCGAGATCGACGACCGCTGGCTGGCCGAACTGGGCGAGCGCTTCCACCAGGCCCACGAGGCCGAGTACGGCCACCACTTCGAGGCCGACATCGAGATGGTCAACATCCGCGTGGTCGCGATCGGGCAGATTCCCGACCTGCCCCCCGAGCGGCTCGAGCGCGGAGACGGCGATCCGTCCCGCGCGCTGACGCTCGAGCGCGAGGTGATCTTCGACGTCGGCGGGCAGCCCGACCGCCGCAACACGCCGTTCTACGAGCGCGAGCGCCTGCTCGCCGGCGATCGGATCGAGGGTCCGGCGATCATCGAGCAGTACGACACGACCACGGTCGTGCCCCCCGGCCTGGTGGCCGAGATCGACGACCACGGCAACATCGTGATCGACTGCACCGCGCGCGCGGCCGCGTCAGCCGACCAGGCGACCGAGCTGTCCACGCCGATCCTGATGCGCGTGATCGGCGGCGCCTTCACCGCGATCGCCAAGGAGATGGCGGGCGTCCTGTTCCGGATGTCGTACAGCTCGATCATCCGCGAGTCAGAGGACCTCGGCGCCGGGATCTTCGACGCCGAGGGCAACGTGCTGGCCGAATCGGACTCGACGCCGATGTTCATGGGCGCGATGCCGAAGATCGTCAAGAACGTGATCCGGCTGCTCGGCGACGACATCCACGAGGGCGACGTGATCCTGCACAACGACCCCTACGGCGGGGCAACCCACTCGCCCGACGTGGCGATCGTGATGCCGATCTTCTTCGAGGGCGAGCTCATCGGCTTCGCCGGCGCCTCGGCGCACCTGCTCGACATCGGCGGCGCGTATCCGGGTCTGGCGATCGACCTCGTCGACAACTGGTCTGAGGGCAACATCTACCGCGCGGTCAAGCTGTCGGATCGCGGCGTCCGCCAGGACCAGATCTGGCAGCACATCCTCGAGAACATGCGCACGCCGACGTACAACCGCGGCGACATCGAGGCGATGATCGCGGCCTGCGAGCTGGCTCGCCGCCGCTACCTCGAGCTGCTCGGCCGCTACGGCCGGGACGCGGTGCTGAGCGCCGCCGGCGGCTGGCTTGACTACTCCGAGCGGATGCTTCGCCAGGAGATCGCGAAGCTGCCCGACGGGACGTACGAGACCGACGTCGGCTGGCTCGACGACGACGGCCGCACCCGCGGCGTGAAGCTGCCGGTCAAGGTCGCGGTCGAGATCGAGGGCGACGAGATCACGTTCGACCTGACCGGATCGAGCGACGAGGTCCCGACCGGCTTCAACTGCCCGTACGAGGGCACGACGGTCTCGGCGATGACGTTCATCACGCGGATGATCTTCCTCGACGAGGTCGCCTACCCGGTGTTCGTGCCCCAGAACGAGGGGATGCTGCGCCGGTCAACGTGATCGCGCCCAAGGGCTCGATCTTCAACCCCAACTTCCCGCGCGCGTGCTTCGCCCGCTTCTGCCAGGTGCAGCGCGCGGTCGACCTCGCGCTGCGCGCGCTCTCGCCGATCGTCCCCGAGAAGATCACCGCCGGCAACTCGGCGCACCTGCACTTCATCGCCTACTCCGGCTTCGTGCCGGAGGAGGGCGAGTACTGGGTCTACCTCGAGGTCGACGAGGGTTCCTACGGCGGGCGCCACGACAAGGACGGGCTCGACTCGGTCGACTGCCTGATCGCGAACACGCGCAACAACCCGATCGAGGAGCTCGAGTGGCGCTTCCCGATGCGCACCGAGCGCTACGAGCTGCGCGACGATCCGTGCGCGGCCGGCAAGTGGCGCGGCGGCATCGGCATGATCCGCACCAACCGCTTCCTCGTGGACACGATCGTGACCTGCGAGGGCGAGCGCACGAGTCCGACCCGCCCTGGGGGATCTTCGGCGGCCACGAGGGCACAAACGCCTCGACGAAGATCATCACCCCCGAGGGCCAGGTCGAGGTCTGGCCGTCGAAGTTCACCGGCCACACGCTGTCGGCCGGCTCGACGATCGAGGTCGCGGTGCCGAACTCCGGCGGGTACGGCGATCCGCTCGACCGCGACCCCGAGCTGGTGCTCTCCGACGTGCTCGACGGGTTCACGACGGTCGAGCTGGCCGAGCGCGACTACGGCGTCGTGATCGACGCCGAGCGCAAGCAGGTCGACGCCGACGCGACGAGGCGTCTGCGCGAGCTGGCCCGCGCAGACGCCGGAGCGCGGGCTACTTGAGAGGGTTGGTCCCCGCCATCCAGATGATCACGCGGGTGAACCGGCCGTCGGGACCGACGTCGAAGAAGTTGCAGTTGTGCATGTCGTTGCGGCTGCCGTCGGTGAGCTCGCCGATGTAGCTCTGCTCGGTCGCCACCTTGGAGGCCGCCTCCTCGACGACGATGTTCTTGATCTCGTGGAAGATCGAGTTCGAGTTCGAGACGAAGTCGGCGAACATCCGGCGGATCTCGTCGGCGCCGTTGAACGTGACGTGATCGGTCTGCACGGTCAGCGTGGCGTCGTCGGCGAAATGCGACACGATCGCGTCGACATCCTGGGCGTCGACGGCCTTGAAGTAGCTCGCCGGCAGCGCCGCGAGCTGGTCGCGGGTCAGTTCGGTGCTCTGCGTGGCCATGGTGGGCCTCCTGGGTCGTTAGTTGCTGTATTGCACCAGCTCCGCGGCCTCGACGAGCACGTCGCCGAGCCCGTCGACCATCTCGTCCAGCTGCGGCTGCGGTCGAGATCAGCGGCGGGGCGACCTGCACGACGGCGTCGCCGCGGTCGTCGGGTCGAGCGATCATCCCGGCCTGCATCAGCCGCCCGGGCAGGAAGCCACGCAGCAGCCGCTCGCGCTCGTCGGCGTCAAGCCGCCGGTTCTGCTCGTCGCCGACCAGCTCGACCGCGAAGAAGAACCCGGCGCCACGGACGTCGCCGACGATCGGCAGCGCCAGCAGCTCGCGCAACCGGCTCTCCAGGTGACCCTCCAGCGCCTTGACGTTCCCGAACACGCCGTCGCGCTCGAAGATCTCAAGGTTCTTGAGCGAGATCGCCGCGCACAGCGGGTGGCCGGCGAACGTGATCCCGTGCAGCAAGCTGCGCTTGGGATCGTCGTACAACGGCTCCACCACCCGGTCTGACGCGAACACCGCGCCCATCGGGGCGTACGCCGAGGTGATCCCCTTGGCGGTGGTGATCAGGTCTGGCGTGGCGCCGACGCGGGTCGAGGCGAACCACTCGCCGAGCCGGCCGAACGCGGTGATGACCTCGTCGGCGACGATCAGGAAGCCGTACTTGTCGGCCAGCTCGCGCAGCCCCTGCCAGTAACCGTCCGGGGGCACGAAGCAGCCGCCGGCGTTCTGGACGGGCTCGGCGATGAACAGCGAGATCGTGTCCGGGCCCTCCTCGAGCACGACCTCCTCGATCTCGTCGAGCAGCGCCTTGGAGAACGCCGCGTCGTCGTCGACCGTTCCTGCGAAGCGCGGGTCCTCGCCCAGCCGGAACCGGTTCGTCGGTGACACGTGGCGGGTGTGGATCGCGGGCTCGCCGAACGGCCCCTTGTAGGCGTCGACGCCGGTCAGCGCCAGCGCGCCCAGCGTGGAGCCGTGATAGGCCACCTTGCGCGCGATCGCCTTGGTGCGACTCTCGCCGCCGGTGGCGTCGTGGTACAGGCGAGCGAGCTTCCACGCGGACTCGACGGACTCGGCGCCGCCGCTGGTGAAGAACACATGCCCGAGCCCCGGAGGTGCCAGTCCGGACAGCTTCTCGGCGAGCTCGACCGCGGCGGGGTGCGCCATTCCCCACACGGTCGAGAACGGCAGCTTGGCCATCTGCTCGACCGCCGCGGCACCCAGCTCCTCGCCGTAGGAGTAGCCGATCTGCGAGCAGAACAGCGCCGACAGGGCATCGAAGTAGCGATTGCCCGCGGTGTCGAACACATACGGGCCCTCGCCTCGCTCGAGCACGTTCACCGGCTTGCGGCCGGGGCCGAACGCGCCGTTGCGCGTGTAATGCATCGAACAGGTGCTCGTGGGCGCTCTCGTCTAGTTGCAGTACTGCGTTCATGGGCGGCTCGCTCGGGTCGTGGTGTGCGTTGGCAGGGCGTCCGTTGCGCCGGCGATCACGTCGCGGTCGGGAACGCGAGATCGATCTTGGCGTCGGCGGACTCGGGCCAGCGAGACGTGACCACCTTCCCACGCGTGTAGAAGCGCAGTCCTTCGGGCCCGTGCATGTGCACATCCCCGAACAGAGACGCCTTCCAGCCGCCGAACGAGTAGTACGACATCGGCACCGGGATCGGGACGTTGATGCCGACCATCCCGGCGCTGACGGTGAGCTGGAACGCACGCGCGGCGTTGCCGTCGCGCGTGAAGATCGCCGCCCCGTTGCCCCAGGGGTTGGCGTTGACGAGCTCGATCGCCTGGTCCAGATCGTTGGCGCGGACGACCACGAGCACCGGCCCGAAGATCTCCTCGCGATACACGCGCATCTCGGTGCCGACGTGGTCGAACAGACACGGGCCGATGTAGAACCCGCCCTCGTACCCGTCGACGGTCACCTCGCGGCCGTCGCGAATCAGCTCTGCGCCCTCGTCGACGCCCGCGTCGACCAGGCTCTTGACGCGGTCGCGCGCGGTCGCGCTGATCAGCGGCCCGACTTCAGAGCCGGGCTGATCGCCGGCGCCCACGACCAGTTGGTCGAGGCGGTCGTTGAGCTTGCCCACGAACTCGTCGCCGGTGTCGCCGACGGCGACCGCGACCGACACCGCCATGCACCGCTGGCCACTGGAGCCGTACGCCCCGGCCACGATCTGGTCGGCGGCGAAGTCGAGGTCGGCATCGGGCATCACGACGGCGTGGTTCTTGGCTCCGCCGAGTGCCTGGGCCCGCTTGCCGTGCGAGATCGCGGTCTCGTAGATGTGCTTGGCGACCGGAGTCGATCCGACGAACGACACCGCGTTCACCCGGGGGTGGGAGAGCAGCGCGTCGACGGCCTCGCGATCTCCGTGTACGACGTTGAAGACGCCCTCGGGCACGCCCGCCTCCGCCAGCAGCTCAGCCAGCATCATCGAGGCCGACGGATCCTGCTCGGAGGGCTTGAGCACGAACGTGTTGCCCGCCGCCAGCGCCAGCGGAAACATCCAGCCTGGCACCATCGACGGGAAGTTGAAGGGGGTGATCCCGGCGACGACCCCGACCGGCTGGCGCAGCGAGAAGCTGTCGATCCCGCGGGAGACCTGCCAGGAGTGGTCACCCTTGAGCAGCTGCGGAAGCCCGCAGGCGAACTCGACCAGCTCGAGCTCGCGCTGCACTTCGCCCTGGGCGTCGCCGGTCACCTTGCCGTGCTCGGTGGTGACGATCCGCGCCATCTCGTCGCGGCGAGCGTGTAGCAGCTCGCGAAACGCGAACATGATCGCCGTCCGCTTCGACAGGGATGTGGATTCCCACGCTGGGGCGGCCACGACCGCCGCCTGCACGGCGGCGTCAACCTCTTCGGCGTCGGCGAACGGAACCTGCGCCACCACCTCTCCGGTGGCGGAGTTCGTCACCTCCCCCTGGCGGCCCGACCGCGAGCTCTCCTCGCGCCCCTCGATCCAGTGGCTAAGCAGCGTCTCCGTCGTCGTCATCAAACATCACTCCCATCGGTTCTAGGTGCCGGCGGGTGCGGCGGTCAACGCCGGGATGATCTCGCGGCCGACACGGTCCATCTGATCGAAAGCACCATTGTTATACGCCACCGATACTTCGTCCACGCCTATCTCCGACAGCGCCGCCAGCTTGCGCAGGCAGTGCTCGGCGGACCCGGCGATCGCGTAGTCATCGATCAGCTCGGGCGTCAGGTAAGCGGTGTGCTCAGCACCGGAATCCAAGTGTCCAGCGTAGTAGTCATAGTCCTCGCGGGCTTTGACGAGCCTGAGCATCACGTCGGGCATGTCGTTGTCGGGGTTGTTGCGGGCCATGTCGGCGATGTGGTTCGCGCACGCGGCGGGCGCCCAGCGGCAGGCGTCGGCGGCGGCCTGCTTGTCGTCGGACACGTTCATCGCGCACAGGATCGAGATCTTGATCTCCGACGGGTCGCGACCGACTGACTCCGCACCCTCGCGGACATAGCCCGTGGCCCACTGCACCGCCTCGGGGGTGACGCCCACGTACAGCATCACCCGATCGGCGAGCGTACCGGCGAGCCGCAGGTTCTTCGGGCCGGTGGCCGACATCATGATCGGGACGCCCGCATCCGCGCCGTCGAGATAGCGCAGGTGCACGTCGGTTCCATCGAGGTCGACCGTCCGCCCGGCCATCAGCTCCTGGAGCGAGCGCACGTAGGCCTCGAGCTCCTTGGTCCGGGCCGGCCGCACGCCCATCGTCCGCAACGAGCTGTCGCCCCGCCCGATGCCAAGCGTGACCCGCCCGGGGTGCAGCTTGCCCAGCGTGGCGAAGTAGCTCGCGGTGACGGTCACGTGCCGCGTTACCGGGTTGGTGACCGCGGTGCCGAACGTGATCCGTTCGGTGGCGTTGAGACCGTTGATCATGTAGACGGCCACGTCCTGCCACAGGATCTGCGAATCGATCAGCCACGCGAACTCGTACCCGGCTTCCTCGGCCTTTTGCACCGAGGCGATGTACTCGTCGAAGTCCTGACAGAGGAACTGCGCTCCCAGCCGCATTAGTGGCGCTCCTTTCAGCCCGTGAGCAGCTCGTTGGTGGGGTCATATAGAGGCGCGCGCACCACCTCCGCGGTGCGGCGATGACCGAGGATCTCGACGGTCAGCCGAGTCCCCGGTTTCGAGTATCCGCGCGGCAGATACGCGAGCGCGATCGAGCGGTCGACGCGGAAGCCGTAGCCGCCGGAGGTGACGAAGCCGACGATCACCTCGCCGTCGCGCACCGGCTCATAGCCATGCGCGTCGGCACCTTCGGCATCCACGACCAGGCACTCCAGGTTCCGTGCGGGTCCGCCGTTCTCGGCCACGTGCTGTAACGGCTCGCGCCCGATGAACGGCTTGTCGAAGGACACCCACCGCTGCATGCCGGCCTCGAGCGGCGTGTACTGAACCGACAGGTCCGAGCCCCACATCCGGTAGGCCTTCTCCAGCCGCATCGAGTCCAGCGCCCGGTAGCCGAAGTCGACCAGACCGAGCGACTCCCCGGCCGCCGAGCAGCTGCTCGTAGATGTGGCGCTGGTACTCGAGCGGATGGTGCAGCTCGTATCCGAGCTCGCCCACGAACGACACCCGCATCGCGCGGACCGGCGCCATCCCGACCTCGATCTCGCGGCAGCGGAAGAACGGGAACGCCTCCGGTCCGCAGTCGGCGTCGGTGACGGCGGCAAGCAGCGCTCGCGAGTTCGGACCGGCCAACGTGAGCACGCCGAGCCGCGCGGTGACGTTGTCGACGCGTACGCCCTCGTCGTCGGACAGGTGCGTTCGCAGCCACGCCTCGTCGTGGGCCTCGCCCGCGGCCGCCGACACGACGTAGAACCGATCCTCGGCCAGCCGCGTGACGGTCACGTCGCACTCGATCCCGCCGCCGGCCGTGCACATCTGCGTCAGCGCCATCCGCCCGACCTGGGTCGGGACCGCGTTGGCGCACAGACGCTCGAGATAGGCCTCCGCGCCGGCTCCGCTGACCTCGAACTTGGCAAAGCTCGTCTGGTCGAGCACTCCGACGCCGGCCGCGAACCGCCTCACACTCGGCCCTGATGGCTTCGTGCCAGCTGGCTCTCCGGTAGCTGTACTCCTCGACCGCGTTCGGATGGCCGTTCTGAAACCACACCGGCCGCTCCCAGCCTGACCGTTCGCCGAACACGGCGCCGCGCTCGCGCAGCCGGTCGTACAGCGGCGAGGTCTTCAGCGGCCGCGCGACCGGTCGCTCCTCGAACGGGAAATGGATCGCGTACTCGCGCTGATAGGCCTCCAGCGCCTTGGGGATCAGGAACTGACGGGAGGCGGCGTAGTTGCCGAAGCGGCGGACGTCGAGCTCGGACATGTCGTCGCTCGGCTCGCCGTCGAGGATCCAGTCCGCCGCGGCGGCCCCGGCGCCTCCGCCGAACACGATCCCGAAGATCGAGAAGCCCGCGATCACGTGCATGTCGCGCGCGCCCGGAACTGGTCCGATCAGCGCGCGGCCGTCGGGGGTGTAGCCGTCCGGGCCGTTGATCAGCGTGCGCAGCCCGGCGAGCTCGAACGCGGGGATCCGGCGCGCGGCGGCCAGCAACACGTCCTCGATCACCTCGAGGCGTGCCGGCAGCAGCCGCCCGTGGAAGCCCTCGGGGATCCCGTCGAGCGCCCACGGAGTCGCCTCCGCCTCGAACGGGCCGACGAGCAGCGCCTCGCCCTCCTGCCTGGCGTAGAACGAGCCCTCGGGATCGCGCAGGACCGGCAACTCCCGGTCGAGCTCTGAAACCACATCGACCGGCTCGGTCACCACGTAGTGGTGCTCCAGCGACACGATCGGCAGCTCGACGCCGGCCAGCCTGCCCACCTGAGGCGCCCACTGACCCGCGGCGTTGACGACGATGTCGGCTCGAACCTCTCCGTGGGGCGTGTCGATCACCCAGCAGTCGCGGTGCCTGCTCAGCCCGCGCACCGGTGTGTGACGGTGGATCGAGCACCCGAGCTCGGTAGCCCCCACGGCCATCGCGTTCGTGACCCCGGACGGATCCACGTGTCCGTCGGTCGGGAGATGCGCCGCCGCGAGCACGCCCTCGGTCTGCATCAGCGGAAACAGCGCCTGTGCCTGGTCTGGATCGATGATCTCGAACGGCACCCCGACCTGCTCGGCGATTCCGCGCACGTGGTGGAACTGGTTGACGCGCTCGGCGGACTCGGCCAGCCGCACCGAGCCGCAGCGGTGAAGACCCACGGCCTGTCCGGTACGGGCCTCGAGCTGCTCGTAGAGCTCGAGGCTGCGCCTGAGCAGGTCCATCGTCTGCGGGCTGGCCGCGAACTGGGTGCACAAACCTGCGGCGTGCCAGGTCGAGCCCGAGGTCAGCTCGTTCTGCTCGAGCAGCGCGACGTCGGTGGCGCCCCGCAACGCGAGGTGATAGGCGACGCTGCATCCGGCTACGCCCCCACCGATGATCGCGACGCGGACGCGCTCGGGAGGGCGTTGACGCCGGCGGCCGCCGGGCTCCGGGGTCGAGCTCACTACGACTACACGCTCACGGCAGGGCGAGCGACCGGCAGCTCACGCAGCTCGTCGAGCGCGCCTTGAAGCCCTCGGACCTCGGCCCAGCCGACCTGCATCATCTCGATCGCCGGGGCGTGCAGATGCGGCAGCGTCGTCCCGGTCGCTTCCTCGACCACGATCGGCTTGAAATCACGGAACATTGCGTCCTTGCCGGTGGCCGCCACGCACTGGTTTGTGAGCACGCCGGTGATCAGCACGGTCTCGGCGCCGATCGCGCGCAGCTTGAGCTCGAGGTCGGTCTGGAAGAACGCGCTGAGTCGAGTCTTCTCGACGTAGCGGTCGTCGTCGCGCGGGTCGAGCTCCTCGAGCACCTCGTAGCCCCAGGTGCCGCGGCGCAGGCCACCATCCTGCAGGAACGGGCGCAGGGCCACGATCCAGCCGCCCTCGTCGATGTCGCGGAACCCGTGGCGCGTCCAGATGACCGGCACGCCGCGCTCGTGGCAGACGCTGACCAGCTCCTTGATCGGCTCGATCGTGCGCCGCATGTGGTCAATGTCCACACCGCGCAACGAGTACCAGCCGTCACGGTGAAGGAAGTCGTTCTGCGCATCGATCACGACCAAGGCCGTGTGATCGGGCACGAGGTTCCAGCTGATCGGCTCAAACGGTGTGGTCGACATCGGTTCTCCTCACGGTGCGGGTCGTGATCGAGATCGTCGCCGCGACGCCACCGACAAACCAGTGACAACCCGTAACCAACATCGCGTTCGCGGCGTGCACGGTGTCCGGCGACGCGTCGCGGCAGCGGCGCGCCAGCGGTCGGGCTCAGCGCTCGCCGGCGCTCTCGAGCGCGGCCAGGTAGCTGCGCGCCCGCAGCGCGAAATGCAGCCCGAGGCGGGTGTCGGGATCCACCAGGTCACAGCCGAGCAGCTCCTCGATGCGCTCGATGCGCTTGTACAGCGACTGGCGCTGGAGGTGAAGCTCGCGAGCGGTCTCGGCGATCCGGCCGCTGTGCACGCAGTACGCCTCGACCGTGGCCAGGAACTGCGTGCGGTGCTCGCGATCGTGCCCGACCAGCGGATCGAGGCGGCGACGCACGAACGACCGCAGCGCGTCGTCGTTGCGCAACGCCCACAGCAGCGGCTCCAGCCGGACCGCTGTGGTGTCCAGCCAGTCCTGGCGGGGCGCGCGCACGACCGCGTGGCTCATCTCGAGCGCGTCGCGCAGCTCGGCTCCGACCTCGGTCCACGAGCGGGCCACCGACCCGGCGCACACGATCAGCTCCTGGCCCGACAGGCGGCTCTCGCCGGCCGATCGCAGCACGCGGCTGATCCGACCCGCGACCTCGGGACGATCGGACTCGGCGCGCAGCGCGACCACGATCGCGAGGCCCTCGCCCGGCAACACGCCAGCGATCGCCGACATCCGCATGCTCTCGAGCTCCCGGGTGACCCCGCGCCACAGGATCGGCCACGGCGCCTCCTCGCTCTCCTCGGACTCCAGCCACGTCGAGGCCCGGATGGCGATCAGCGACAGCCGCAGCAGCGCCCGGCGGTCAAAGCCGAGCTCGGCCGCCATCTCGGTGGCCTCGCGTTCGTCGATCGCCGCGCCCGGACGCATCAGGCTGGCGATGAACTGTCCGCGCCGGCGGGCCGCCATGCTCGGCTCGGCGTTTCGACGCAGCATCGACAGCGCGATCACGCTGGCGCCGCGATCGAGCACGATCCGGTCGTACTTGCGAAGCGGCGAGCTCAGCGCGAGCGCGGTGAGCGTCCCCCAAGTCCGTCCGCGCCCGACCTCGACCGGAACCGACACGTGATCGGGAGCCTCGGGGAGCCGGTGGATGACCGTGTCCCAGGCGGCGAGCACGGCCGCGTCGGTCGCAGCGTGCGGGTGGTGGTAGAGCACGCCCTCGTCGGCCTTCTGCAGGAGCACCGGGTTGCGGATCAGGTCGGCGAGCTCCTCGAGCACCTCGGGAACCCCGGCGCCGTCGAGGATCAGCTCGGTGAACCGCCGGTGGGCCTCCTCGGCGTGCTCGAGCGCGAGCGCCTGCTGGCCGACGATCTCGCGGTGAAGCGACTCGGTCGACCTCGACGAACGGAACCTCGCGGTGAAGCACGATCAGCGGCAGGTGGCGGCTCTCGGCCTCTTCGACCACCGCCCTGGGCACCTGGTCGATCGACGTGTGCAGCTCGATCACGAGTCCGGCGATCGAGCGCTCGGCGAGCGAGGCGATGAACTTGCGCTGCGCTGACGGACTGTCGGGGAAGCCCATCCCGGTCGTGAGCAGCAGCTCGCCGCCGCGAAGGACCGACGCCATCTCCAGCCACTCGCCCGAATGCACCCAGCGGATCGCGTTCTTCAGCGACCCGGCGCCGGCCAGCACCTCGGGCACGCCGTCGCACAACGGACCCAGGCGCAGCGCCGCGGCAACGGTGATCTCCTCGTCGTGACCGTTGCGCATGCTCACACTCGCGCGGCACCGAAGCGGTCCGGCCGCAGCTCCGAGAGCTCCTGGCGCTCGCGGCCGTCGAGCACCTCGTCGGACACCAGCTCGGCCAGCGCCGGCGACAGCGTCACGCCGCTGTGGGTGACAACCACGTACAGACCGCTCTGCGCCCAGCCGGCGACCGGGAGCAGGTCGCCGGGCAGCGCCCGCAGGCATACGCGGTGGTCGCGGATGCGCGCGGCGTCGGCGCCCTTGACTCGGGTACGGAGGATTGCGAGCAGCTCCTCGGGCGCTTCGGCCGGCGCGGTCTCGCCGGTGAGCGTGCGGTCGAGCTCCTCGCTGTGCACGAGCAACCCGCCATCGGGCTCCGAGCGGATCAGCGTGCCGTCGGCATGCAGGACGCCATCGATCCGGGTCGGCACCGGCGTGGTGCGGGCCACCAGGCCGGGCACGCGCGAGTCCGCCTCGCCGGCGCTGCGCATCGGAACGTGCACGTCCGCGGGCTCCAGCAGCGATTGCGTCCAGCGACCGGCGCAACTGATGATCACGTCGGCGGCCAGCTTCTCACCGCTGCTCAGCGTGACGCCGCTGACCTCTCCCGCGGGGCCACGGCGCAGGCCGGTCACGGTCGTGTGGGTGCGCGGCTCGACGCGAGCGGTGGCGAGTAGTGCGGGGATCGCCCCGGCGGTGTCCAGCCATCCCTCGCCGGCGAACCGGTAGACCGCGTCCACCTTCGGCGGGATCAGGAGATCGGGCTCGTGGCGCAGCGCTGCGGCCGGGGTGATGCGCGCGGGCCTCCAGCCGCCGTCTGTCAGGCGCTCGCAGTGCTGTTCGAGCTCGGCCTGGGCGGCCGGATCCGAGGTCCAGATCGTGGTGCCGTTCAGATGCAGCCACGACGGCCGGCCAAGCGCCTCGTCCTCGCGCCGCCAGGCGTCGAGTCCGAGCAGCCGGAGCTCGAGGTACTGCGCCAGGCCGGGGTGGCTTGCGTCGATCCAGGCGAAGCTCCCGCGGGTCGTGCCGCCGCCCGGCTCCCCGGCGTCGAGCAGCGTTACGTCCGCGCCGCGGCGCGCCAGCTCCACTCCCACATGGACGCCGACGATTCCGGCTCCCACGACTGCAACGCGCATCTCGCTCGCCAGCGTATACGGTGGAATACCGCGGCGCGAGTGCCGGTCGTCCCGATCGACTGAGATCGGGCACGCATGGCGTGCACAAGTTCAGTCGATCGGCGGGACCGTCTACGCGAGCGTGTCGATCGTCAGCTCGAGCGCGCCGTCGACCGGCGCCAGGACCGGCAGCTCGACGCCAGCGGCCCGATACTCGTCAAGTCGCCGCCGGCAGTCCTGCACCGTGCCCGCGGCTGTCAGCAAGTTCACGACGTCATCGCCCACGAGCGGCGCGGCGGCGTCGACGCCGCCGTCGGTGAAAACGGCGCGCAGGTGCTCGACGAAATCCTCGTCCAGCCCGGTCTCGCGGGCAACGTTGGGGAACAGCGACAGGTACACCGCAACGAACCGGCGAGCGCCGTCGCGCCCCGCCTGCCCGTCGGCGTGCGGCGAGACGACGATGCACATCGCGACCTCGGCCGCCGTTGGTTCGCCCCACGCGCCGCGCCGCGGCCATCATCCGATCCCGCCGCTCGGTCGCGTAGGACGGCGGCAGGCAGACGTTGAGCAGCACGCCGTCGGCGACCTCACCGGCGTACTCGACCGCGCGCGGCCCGGTCGCGGCCAGCACCAGCGGGATCGGCGTGAGTCGTCCCGCCCCACCGTCTCGGGCCAGCACGTCCTCGATCCGCGCCCCCTCGAGGTTCACCACGGCGCCGTGATAGGTGACCTCCTCGCCGGCGATCAGCCGCGGGATCACCTCGCAGTACTCACGTAACCGGGTGAGCGGACGGTCGAACTCGACGCCCTGCGGCGCCAGCACTCGCGGTGATCCGGCGCCGAGGCCCATCACGATCCTTCCCGGCGCGAGCTCGTCGAGCGTCGCGAACGTGAGCGCCAGCAGCACCGGGTTGCGGGTGTAGACGTTGACGATCCCGGTGGCGACCCTGAGCCGCTCGGTGCCGAGCGCGATCGCCGCGACCGGGGCGATCGCGTCGCGGGTCAGCCGCGTCTCGGCAACCCACACCGACTCGTAGCCAGCGCGTTCGGCCCGCTGGGCCAGCGCCACCATCTCCGGCACCGCCGGCGCACCCAGGAACAGAAGCCCGGTCCGCCCGCTCACGAGCTCGCCGCCTCGGCCGGCGGATGGGGAGCGAACTGGATCGCGATCAGGATCAGCAGCAACGAGACGCCACCGTACAACCCGAACGGCGCGGCGTAGGAGCCGGTGATATCGCGCAGCGCGCCGGTCAGCAGCGGACCCAGGGAGGCCAGCAGGTAGCCGATCCCGAAGCCCATCGCGGCCAGGCGGGCGGCGTGCGTCGGGTCGCGCCCGTAGTCGACGGGCAGCACCAGCATCACCGGAAACACCAGGCCGTTGCCGAGCCCGAGCAGCAGCGCCCACACGACCGGGACCGAGAACGGCGCGATCGCCACCCCGGCCATGCCGACGGCCATGATCAGCAGCGACGCGATCAGCGCGGGTCGCCGGTCGTGAATGCGCGAGGCGCGCAGCGTGACCGCGATCGTCGCCGCCGCCTGAGCGACGCTCAGCAACGTGAGCAGCAGCCCCGCTTTGGTGTCGCTCCACCCGTGATCCTCGTAGACCGGCGCCAGCCACGCCAGCATCACCCAGTACAGCCCCGAGGCGCCACCGTAGAACAGCGAGATCTGCCAGGCCCGGCGCTCACGCCAGGGCGGGGTGACGATGCCGCGGCGGGGGCCCGGGTGGCTGCGCCGAGCGATCGGAAGCAGCACCACGATCGCGGCGACCGCGAACACCGCCCAGAACGCCAGCGCCACCTGCCAGGAGTTGGTCAGGTTCTTGATCGCCGGGCTCGCCGCCGCCGGGATCGCGGCGCCGAGTGTGATCCCCAACGAGTACAGCGACGTGACCAGCATCGAGTGTGCAGCGAAGTGTGTGCGGACGAGACCGGGGAGCAGCGGCTGTCCGAGCGCGATCCCGGCGCCGAGGGCGAAGGTGGTCGCGAGCAGCACGGTGGTGTTGGCGCCCCAGATGCGGGCGGCGGTGGCCACGCCGATCACGACCATCGCGTAGGTGAGCGCACGTTCGGCGCCGAGCCTGGCAGCGATCGGGGGGACCAGGAACGCACCCACGCCCATGCACAGCGTCGGAATCGTGGTCAGCAACCCGCCGGCCGTGTGGCTCAGGTGGTCGGCGTCGCGGATCGTGTCCAGCAGCGGCGAGACGGACGCCACCGCCGGCCTGAGGTTCAGCGCCGCCAGAAACAGCGCGGCCGCCAGGACCGACGGGGCGACCGCCCGAGCGGTCGCGGCCGCGGCACCCGTGGGATCGGGCGGAGTGTCAGGCTCGGGCGCGGCCGGCCCGTCCGGAGTCCCGGCAGGGGCGGTTCCCGCCGCGCGCCCGCCTACGCGGGCCATCACTCGGTGCTAGGGCGGCCCACTAGGCGGCGCGGACCATGATCGTCGCCCGCTCAGGCTTTGTCGCGAACAGCTCATGGCGGAACGCGTCGCCGTCGGGCCACCGCCGCTTGGGCACCAGCCGCCGCACCAGCGAGAACTGCTGCTCGCCACCGCCAAACGGGTATGGGCTCATCGCCAGGACCCCGGAGCCCTCGCCGCTGAAGCTGTAGCCGCCGAATTCGCCACTGCCCGGCGCCAGCGTGTCGTTCATGCAGAACAGGAGCGAGATCCGATCGTGCATCTGCAGAAGCTCGTAGTCCTTCTGCCGCTGCTCGGCGGTGACGCCCAGCTCGGCATCCTTGGCCTCGAACGCTCCCTCCTGCTCGGCCACGAACGCGTCGACCTGCTGGCGGGCGCCATCGGCGAACGTGAGCTGGAGCTCGGGCTGCAGTCCGTACCGGCGGCGGTAGATGCCGGCGCCGTGCATCGACACCAGCAGGCCGGCGTAGCGGTCTTGCTCGGTGATCGCTGCGATGCCCGCTCGGTAGAACGCCAGGTGCGCGAGCACGTTGACATCCAGGAAGTTCACCGGCTTGCCGGCATCCCCGTCATACGAGGGTGATTGCTCCCAGACGGCCCATCCGTCGTCGTGGCGTTCGGCCGCGATCGTCAGTGACTCCGAACGCTCCGTCTGGTCGGCCCACCGCCGCGCGAGCTCGCCCGACAGGTCGGCGTGATCGGTCTGCATCACAACCTGCCAGCGGTCCCCGACATCGCACACGATCATCTTGCCCTCCGTTCTCGGTCGTCGCCCGGAGCTTACGCGCCGCCGCAAGCAGGTTCGTTCACCCGGCTTCCGAGGCGAGCTAAGGTTCGCCGCCCTGATTGCGCCTTTCTAGTCAAGAGGAGAGACCATGAGCGTGCTGATCAAAGACGGTCACATCGTCACCGCGGTGGACGACTACGTGGGCGACATCCTGATCGAGGGGGAGACGGTCGCCGCGATCGGCAAGTCGCTCGACGTCTCGGCCGATCGCGTGATCGACGCCTCCGGCAAGTACGTGATTCCGGGCGCGATCGACCCCCACACGCACATGGAGATGCCGTTCGGCGGCACCGTCACCTGCGACGACTTCACCTCCGGCACGACGTCGGCGGCGTTCGGGGGCATCACCTCGCTGATCGACTTCTGCCTGCAGGCCCCGGGCCAGTCGATCCCCGACGCGCTCGCCACCTGGCACGAGAAGATCGAGCGCTGCCCGCCGGTGATCGACGTCGGCTTCCACATGGCGATCACCGACCTGCACGACGGCGGCAAGCTCGAGGACGTGGCCAAGGTGCCCGACCAGGGCGTCACCAGCTACAAGCTGTTCATGGCCTACAAGGGCGCGATCATGGTCGACGACGAGACGCTGTTCCGGACGATGCAGGTCGCGGCCGAGACCGGCGCGCTGGTGATGGTCCACGCCGAGAACGGCGACGTGATCGACGTGCTGGTCAAGCAGGCGCTGGCCGAGGGCAAGACCGAGCCGACGCTGGCACGCGGCGACGCGGCCGCCCCATCACCGAGGGCGAGGCGACCAGCCGCGCGATCCAGCTCGCCCACCTCGCCGGCTGTCCGCTGTACGTCGTCCACGTGTCGTGCGGCGAGGCGATCGAGCCGGTGGCGGCCGCGCGCGCGGCCGGCTGGCGGATCTGGGGCGAGACCTGCACCCAGTACCTGTTCATCGACGAGAAGCGACCTCGAGGAGCCCGACTTCGAGGGCGCCAAGTACGTCTTCACGCCGCCGCCGCGCCCGCCGCACAACCAGGAGCGCCTGTGGCGCGCGCTGCAGACCGGCGTGCTGTCGGCGGTCTCGAGCGACCATTGCCCGTTCCGGATCGCCGATCAGAAGACGCTCGGCACGCGACGACTTCTCGAAGATCCCCAACGGCGGACCCGGGATCGAGAACCGGCTGCACATGCTGCACCACTTCGGCGTGCGCGAGGGCCGGCTGACGATGAACCAGCTCGTCGATCTGTGCTGCACGCAGCCCGCCCGGCTGTTCGGGCTGTTCCCGCGCAAGGGCACGATCGCGGTCGGCAGCGACGCCGACATCGTCGTGTGGGACAGCGACAAGCCGCTGACGCTGTCGGCCACGACCCATCACACGCAACGTGGACTACAACCTGTTCGAGGGCACCGAGGTGATCGGCGCGCCGGAGCTGGTGATGCGTCCGCGGGCAGGTCATCGTCGAGGACGACGAGCTCGTCGCCTCCCCGGGAGCTGGGCCAGTTCCTGCGCCGCGCCCGCTTCGGCGAGTCGCTGGCGTCCGCAGGACGCGAAGGTTGCCTCCTGAACCTTTCGACGGGTCGGTCGATACCTGGATGCGCCGACATCGGACGGCTGTACAGGATTAGGGTTGTCTTTATTCCCTCCGCGAGACGCTTGACGACTCACAACCTGATCAGGTATACAAACGCATACAGAACTATTGGAGTCAGTCGACCCGCGGAACGCCGGCTTAGGTTCGCGCGGGTCCAGGTCGTTCGTTTCTGGGGCTGCGTTGTCGCCCGAGGTGCCGTAGGACTTCGCGTTCGTCGAGGAAGGAGCAGCAGATGGGAATCCAGGTCGTTGAACGAGCCACCGCCCGAGGACAACGACTCTCGGGCCAGGGGTAACCCGACGGGATGCGCTCGCAAGGGCGGTGCGGCGTCTGGGGCGCTCGCCGGCGGTTCGCTGCTGGCGGCCTGCGGCGGGAGCGCCAGCTCCAGCAGCAGCGGCAGCGCGAGCGGAGGCTCGTCCGGCGGCGCGCAGAAGCTGCGCGTGCTCGGGATCGGGGTCGACCAGAACCCGGCGCTCAAGGCTCAGGCCAAGAAGGACCTGAACATCGACCTCGAGTACACGATCACCGACACGCCGACGACGACGCAGAAGTCGATCACCCAGCCGCAGAACTTCGACGTCGGCCACCTGTACGTCCACCAGATCCCGCAGCTCCTTCCGGCGGGGGTCACGCAGCCGGTCGACACGAGCAAGATCCCCGGCTGGACCGGGGGCACGACGCTGTGGAACGCGCCGTCGAGCCCAGCCCACGAACCTGTCGGCGTCGGCGCCCGGCTTCCAGGACCCGAAGCTGGTTCCCGGCGATCGCGCCCGTGCTGACGCAGGGCAAGCTCACCGCTCAGGGCACCTACGGAGTCGGCGACGCCGCCTACCGGATGCTGCCGCTGGACACCAGCGACCCGTCGAAGCTGACCGCCGGCGACGCCGTTCGACGCGGCCACCGCGCAGACGGTCAAGACCTCGACGATGCTGACCGGGATGCCGGGCGTGTTCAACTCGACTCGATCGGCTACGACAAGACCGTGATCCCGCACGTCGACAGCTGGGCCGAGCTGTTCAACCCGCAGTACAAGGGCAAGGTCGCGCTGATCAACGACCCGCAGATCGGGCCGATCGACGCCGCGCTCGCCGCCCAGGCGTCGGGCAAGCTGAAGTTCGGGAACATCGGCAACATGACCAAGGGTGAGATCGACAACCTCATCAAGCTGCTGATCGACATGAAGAAGACCGGCTTCTTCCGCGCCTTCTGGGCGACGTTCACCGAGTCGGTCAACCTGATGGCCGGCGGCGAGGTCGTGATCGAGAGCATGTGGTCGCCGGCGCAGACGGTCCTGCTCGAGGCCGGCAAGAAGGTCGGCTTCGCGGCCCCCAAGGAGGGCTTGCGCGGCTGGTGCGGCTGCACGATCATCTACAAGCACGTCAGCGGCGCCACGCTCGACGCGGCCTACAAGTACCTGAACTGGTGGCTGTCGGGCTGGCCGGGCGCGAACATGGCCCGCCAGGCGTACTACAGCCCCCGCCCCGACACGACCAAGAAGTTCCTGTCGAAGGCGGAATGGGACTACTGGTACGGCGGCAAGCCGGCGGCCACGAACCTGGTCGGCCCGGACGGCAAGCAGGCGATCCCGAAGGGCGCGGTCCGCGAGGGCGGCTCGTTCACGCAGCGCATCCGCCTGTACGCTGCGTGGAACACGACGCAGCCGCAGAATGACTACATGGGGACCCAGTGGAATAACTTCATCTCCGCGTAGCAGAGAAAGGGCGATTACGCAGTGACAACGGGAGGCAGGACTGAGAGCGAGCCCGAGGTGACCGAACAGCAGGCCGTCGAGCCTGAGACCTCGGGCTCGGGAGGCGGGCTGGAGCTCAGGAACGTCGCCAAGCAGTTCGGCGACGTGGTCGCCGTGGAGGATGTCAACCTCGAGATCGACAGCGGCGACTACGTGGTGCTGCTGGGGCCGTCCGGCTGCGGTAAGACGACGATCCTGCGGATGATCGGGGGCCACGAGTACCCGACGTCCGGGGACATCGTGCTCGACGGCCAGTCGCTGGTCGGGGTTCCCCCGGCCAAGCGGCCGACCACGACGGTGTTCCAGCACTTCGCGCTGTTCCCGCATAAGAGCGTGCTGGGCAACGTCGAGTTCGGCCTCCGCATGCAGGGCATGCACAAGGAGGAGCGCCAGAAGGTCGCGATGGACATGGTCGACCTGGTCGGACTCTCCGAGATGCGCTTCCGCAAGCCCCAGGAGCTGTCCGGTGGCCAGCAGCAGCGCGTCGCCCTTGCGCGCGTGCTGGTGACCAAGCCCAAGGTGCTGCTGCTCGACGAGCCGTTCGGCGACCTGGACCGGCTGCTGCAGCTGCGGATGCGCGTCGAGCTGCGCGAGCTGCAGCGGGAGCTGGGCATCGCGTTCGTGCACGTGACGCACAACCAGGAAGAGGCGCTCTCGATGGCCGACCGGATCGTGGTCATGGAGGGCGGCCACATCCAGCAGGTGGGGACACCCGCCGAGATCAGCCAGCGCCCCGCCAACGTGTTCGTCGCCGCGTTCATGGGCGACAACAACATCATCCAGGGCTCGGTCAGCCAGGTCAACGGCGACCAGCTGGTGCTCGACTCGCCGATGGGCCCGCTGAAGATGCAGGACCAGGGCGGCTCGCACGGCGTCGGCGACAAGCTGACGATGGCGATCCGGGCCAACTGCGTCCGCGTGGCCGGGGACGCCGGCAACGGTGGCACGAACGAGCTCGAGTGCACGCTCGTCGCGACCGAGTATCTCGGCGACACGATCAAGGTCCACATGCGCTCCGGAGAGCACTCGCTGCTGGCCAAGTTGCCCGAGCAGCGCTACCCCGAGCTGGCGGACCTCGCCGGAAAGCCGGTGAAGGTGAGCTGGGACCCCGCCGACGCGCAGCTGCTCAGTGACTGAGCCAAACGGGAAGGACACACGCGAGGTCGCCGAGACGCTCGACGAGCGCGAGCTTCCGGGCGACGTCAGGCTGTCGTCGGAGGCCGCCGCCGAGATCTACGGCGAGGAGAAGTCGGCCGTCGTCGTCAGGACGTCGCCACCGGGCTCATCCAAGCTGGTGACGGCGCTGTGGGCGCTCCCCGGCACGCTGTGGCTGCTGATCTTCCTCGTCGCGCCCGTGATCGTGGTGCTCGTCGTCTCGTTCTTCACCGGAACGATCACCGGCTTCAGTAAGACCTGGACGACCGAGAACTACACGACGATCTTCTCGAGCACGTCGACATATCTGTCGACGCTCGGGAAGGTGGCGCGCAACTCCGCGATCGTGACCGTCGGTCTGCCTGATCATCGGCTACCCGGTGGCGTACTTCCTCGCGGTCAAGGTCAAGAAGGTCCAGTACTCGTTCGCGCTGTTCATCATCGCGCTGGCGCCGTTCTTCACCAGCACGCTGATCCGCGCCGAGGCGTGGATCCCGACGATGGGCAAGCAGGGCGCGGTCAACCAGATCCTGCAGAAGATCGGGATCATCAACCACCCGCTGTCGATCCTGCTGTTCAGCGACTTCGCGGTGCGCGTCTCGCTGATCCAGCTGCTGGTGCTGTTCATGGTCACGCCGATCTTCTTCCAGCTCGCGGCGCTGGACCAGAGCGCGATCGAGGCCGCGCGCGACCTCGGGGCCAGCGGCTTCAAGGTGTTCATGCACGTGACGCTGCCGCTGACCCGCGCCGGGATCATGATCGGGTCGGTGTTCGTGTTCGTGCTCGCGATGGGCGACTTCGCCACCTACAAGCTCGTCGGCGGCGGCGAGGTCGGCTCGATCGGCGTCAACATCCAGAACCTGGTGTCGCTGCTGCAGTACCCGGCGGCCGCCGCGCAGGCGGCCGTGCTGGTCGTGGCGATGGTCATCGGTGTGGTGTTACTGCTGCGGTTCGCCAAGCTCGAGCAGGGGTTCTAAGCCGCATGACACAGCAGCTCAAGGACCGCCTCTCGAAGATCGGCCTCGGCATCTGGTTCGCGATCTTCCTGGTGTTCCTCTACGGCCCGATCCTGGTGATGCTCGTGCTGTCGCTGCAGGACGCGTCGGGCGGCTCGACGTTCCCGGCCAAGGGGCTGATCAGCGGCTACTGGTACAACTACCTGAGCCTCGACAATGCCGCCGCGATCCGCACCGCGGCCGGCGTGTCGCTGATCCTGGCGATCATCGTCGGGCTGATCTCGAGCGCGCTGTCGCTGTCGCTGATCATGGCCTACCGGCGGATGAGCCGGCGCATCGGCCAGGGCGCTGCTGTACCTGGTCCTGCTGTCGCTGATGACGCCCGGGATCCTGCTCAGCCTCGGCATGAGCCTGTGGTGGAAGCTGCTCGGGCTCAACGTGGCCCTGTACCCCACCGCGCTCGGCGTGCACGTCGTGTGGGCGATGCCGTTCGGCTTCCTGGTGATGCTGGCGATCTTCAACCGCTACGACATCGCCGTCGAGGAGGCCGCTCGCGACCTCGGCGCCAGTGCGATGCAGACGTTCACCCGGGTCACGCTGCCGATCATCTGGGGCGGCGTGTTCGGCGCGGCCCTGTTCGGGTTCACGCTCTCGTGGAACGAGTTCGAGCGCACGCTGCTGGTGTCGCCCACCCCGACGCTGCCGCTCGAGATCTACGGCGAGCTGATCTCGGCCGCGCTGCAGCCGGACCTCTATGCGCTCGGCGTGATCACGACGTTCGGCACGATCGTGCTGGTGTTCCTGATGCTGATCATCGTCGCGGTGATCGTGCGCCGGACCAGCCGGACCCAGGCCGCCGCGCTCGAGCAGGACGACAGAGGCCGAGATCGCGGCGGCCACGACGGCCGCCCCGCAGCCGGCCTGAGCGATGCCCAACCCGCGCAGCAAGTCGACCGCCACCAAGGAGAACGCGCTCGACCGCCCAGGAGCGCGACGCGCTGCTGGCGATCCAGCAGGACGCCCGGCTGGGCACCAACCGCGGCGACGGCTGGTGGCACATCACGCCGATCTGGTACCTGTGGGAGGACGGCGTGCTTCCGGCACACGCTCGGAGCCGGGCGCCGGCACCTGCGCAACCTGCGCACCGATCCGCACGCCACGGTCTGCGTCGACCAGGATCCGCGTCTGGCCGAGGGGCTGCAGGCGGGGGCGCAGGCGGTGGTCTGCTTCGGGACCGCCGAGCTGTCCACCGACGAGGATCTGATCCGCGACGTCACCGGGCGGATGCTGGTCCGCTACCTGGGCCCGGACGCGACCGCGTATCTGGACCCGATCATGGCCGAGGGCCGGACGATCGTGACGATCACGCCCCCAGGACTGGTTGACCTGGGACTACAACAAGGACTGATGCCCGCCGACTCCCAGCGCATGCTGGCCGACCTGCGCGAACTCGCCGAGCTCACCGGCACCGACGAGGGCGCGCAGCGGGTGGCCTGGACGGACACCTGGAAGCAGGCCCGCGAGTGGGAACAGGGACTGCTCGACGAGCTGCCGGTCACGGTCGAGATCGACGAGGCCGGCAACCTGTGGGCGACGCTCGAGGGCGAGTCGCCCGACACGCTGATCATCGGCAGCCACATCGACTCGGTCCCCGACGGGGGCTGGCTCGACGGGTGCCTGGGCGTGCTGTCGGCGCTCGAGGTGTTGCGCGGACTCGCCGCCGGCGACAAGCCTCCGCTGACCGTCAAGCTGGTGGACTGGGCCGACGAGGAGGGCGCCCGGTTCGGGCTGAGCCTGGTCGGCTCGAGCGCAGCGGCGGGAACGCTCGACCCCGACATGCTCGGAGGGCTCAAGGACGTCGAGGGCACCAGCGCCGGAGACGCGCTCGCCGCGCACGGCGTCGACGTCGCCGAGATGCACCGCTCGGGCGCGCGCCTGGAGGGCGCGGTCGGCTACATGGAGCTGCACATCGAGCAGGGGCCGGTGCTCGAGGCCCGCGATCTGTCTCTTGGCGTCGTCACCGGCACCTACGGCACCGAGCGCTGGGCTGCCAAATTCACCGGCCAGGCCGCCCACTCGGGGTCGACCCCGATGGACCAGCGGCGAGACTCGCTGCTGGCCGCATCGCAGCTGGCGCTTGACGGTCCGGCAGCTGGCGCTCGACAACGGCGGCGTCGGCACGGTTGGCCGGATCGCGGCCGAGCCCGGGATTCCCACCGCCGTCGCCGGCGTGTCCACCGCGCTGGTCGACCAGCGCCACGAGGATGCCGACGTGCTGGCCAAGGTCCACGGCGAGGCGGAGCAGACCAGCCGCTCGATCGCCGAACAGGAGGACGTCGAGGTCGAGTGGTCGCCGCTGTTCCGGATCGCGCCGATCCCCTTCGATCCCTCGTTGATCGAGACCGCGGCGGGGATCATCGAGGAGTTGCAGGGCACCGACATGCGGCTGCCCAGCGGTCCCCTGCACGACGCCGCCCGGGTCGCCGAGTCCGGGGTCCCGACCGTGATGTTGTTCGTCAAGAGCAAGCGTGGCCTGTCGCACACGCGCCTCGAAGACACCGACGAGTCCGACCTCGAGCTCGCGCTGCAGGCGCTGGACCGGCTGGTCGCCGCCAGGCTCGAGCAGGCCGCGCAGGGATGATGCAGTCACAGCCGCGCCCGCAGGATCGCCTGCGGTTGCGCGCGGACGCTCCGCGTCCCGAGGAACGGCTGATCGAGCCGCGCTCGGCAGCGCTGTGGACGTTGCTGTCGCTGCCGCTGGTCGGGTATTTCTTCTGGTACTACTTCGCCCACCGGGATTGCACCGAGCTGTCCGAGGACAACGGGGCGAACCCGTGGTTCTGGCTGGCGATGATCTTCCCGGGGATGCTGCTGGTGATCCCCTACGCGGCGGCGCAGGCGAAGATCGTCGCCCGGGTCGAGATCGCAACCCGCAAGCCGTTCTCCACGGCGGCTTACCTCGGCCTGTGCATCGCCGGCTTCTTCATCCCCGCATCGCTCCCGTTGTTCCTGCAGCCGCGGCTCAACGCGGCCGGCCGCGTCAGTCGCTGACGGTCAGGCGTCCGCCCAGCAGCCGCACCGGGGCGCCCGTCGAACCGAGAGACTGAAACGCGAGGCGCGTGTCCTCGATCGGCGCTTGCGCGGCCAGCAGCATCCGCAGCAGCACGCGGGCCCGCGCGCCGGTCATCGCCCCGGCCGAGATCAGCCCGCGGGCCTCGAGGTCGACCTCTGATCCCGTGAACATGTACGTGCGGTGCAGCGCCTCGCCCGCCAGCAGTTCGCGACGCCAGCACCACCGGCATCACCTTCGCCAGGCGCTCGAGCTCAGGCACCGTGCGGGCGGTGACGTGGCCGCCCCCGGTCCCCTCGACCACCAGACCCCGGTAGCCGGCGCGCTCGACGGCGTCGACCAGCAGCCCCTCCTCGCCGGCGCCGAACGTGATCAGCGCCACCGGCGGGGGTTCGGTCACCCCGTCCAGCTCGAGGTGCCGGCGGCCTACCGGCCTGGCTCCGATCCGCACGACCCCTTCTGCCAGCCAGCCGATCGGGCCGATCGGAGAGGACGCGAACGGAGAGACCGCCTGCGTGTGCGCCTTGCGCACGAACCGGGCGGCATAGATCTCGTCGGCGAACACCACCAGCGTGCCGATCCCGCGCGCCTGCGGGCTGGCCGCGGTGCTGACCGCGCCGAGCAGGTTGGCCGGCCCGTCCGCACCGGGAAGCGTCGGGTTGCGCATCGCGCCGGTGACGACCACCGGAGCCTCTGTATCGACGAGCAGGTCGAGCGCGAACGAGGTCTCCTCGATCGTGTTCGTCCCCTGGGTGACGACCACGCCACTGTCGCCGCCGGAGAGGCGCCGCTCGACCTCTCGCGCCAGCGCGACCAGATCGGCGAGCGTCAGCTCGGGGGACGGAACCTGGCGGAACGTGTCGGCGCTGATCCGGGCGACATCCTCGAGCCCGGGGACGCTCTCGACGAGCTGCGCGGCGGTCAGCGTCGGCGTCACCCCCTGGCCTGAGCCAGTTGAGGCGATCGTCCCGCCCAGAGCCAGCACGCTGACGCTGGGTGGCTGGCCGGAGCCGTTCACGCCTGAACGCTCACGCCTGGACTCTCGCTCACGCTTGGACTTTGTTACCCGCGCGCGCGAGGCGCTGGAAGGTGTCGAATGATTCGCGGAGCCGGTCGGTCTCGATCCCGCGGGTAATGAACACCAGGTTCGACGAGGGGTCGCGCACCGATCCGGGCGGCAGATGCTCGGGCTCGTGGACCACGTGCTGCACGCCGTTGACCGATACGAGCGTGCCGTCGTCGAGCTCGAGCAGCCCCTTGACCCGCAGCACCTCCTGCCCCCGGGCGTGCAGCAGCATGCTCAACCACACCGCGAACCCGAGCCAGTCGACCGGCCCGTCGGCGTTCAGGCTGAGGCTCGCCACGTCGGCGGTGTGGGCGCTCGGGTCATGTCGTCGCTGCTCGGCACCGAACTCGCCGTCCGCCGCGGCTTGCTCGGCGGTCTCGCCCGGCGGTTCGCCGACGACGCCATGGATGGCGGTGCGGATCGCGGCGGCGGGGTTGAGCGCGCGCAATGACGAGGCCACCGCTGCGGTCTGCCCGGGCTCGACCAGATCGACCTTGGTGATCACGAGCTCGTCGGCCACCAGCACCTGCTTGGCGGCCTCGGGGTGGGTGGCCAGCTGCGCGGTGCAGTTGACGGCGTCGACCGTCACCAGCAGCCGCTCGACATCGAACTGGTGGCGCAGCATCGGGTCGTTGGTGATCGTGAACACGATCGGCGCGGGATCAGCGAGCCCGCTGGTCTCGATCACGACGCGACCGAGGGCGGCCCTGCCCCGATCCCGGTCGTCGATGAGCTCGCGCAGAACTCCGACCAAGTCCTCGCGCCGGGTGCAGCACGCGCAACCGCCGCCGACGAGCTCGACCCGTTCCTCGACCGCGCGCAACAGCTCGTGGTCGAGTCCGACCGCGCCGAACTCGTTGACGATCACCGCGGTGTCGGGCTCCCCGTCGAGCATCTCGCGCAGCAGCGACGTCTTGCCCGAGCCCAGGAAGCCGCCCACGATCAGGACCGGGATTCGCCCCGGACCCATCAGACCGGCGGCGTGTCGCGCTGCAGGCGCGCGAGCAATTCGGGGTCCAGCGGGTCCAGGGGCCGCTTGGCCAGCTTTTCGCCGGCCGCCCACACCTCCCCGAGGTTGCGGGCTACCTGGACGCCTCCCTTGCGGTCGGACACCATCGCGGTGAACCCGCTCGGGTCGTCCTTGTAGGCCAGGCCGTGGGCGCCGACGATCTCGATCAGCAGCGCCCGGCGCCTGGCCCGGACGCTAGCGGTCGGCTCAGCGCCGACGCGAGCGTCCGTCCAGTGCTCCTCGCCGGTCAGCCCGTAACAGAGAATGCACACGGCGAGGCTTCCCGTCGGGTGGCTAGCCCTGGAACGGCTGCCGGCTGCGGAAGTCGTCGGCGGCCTGCTCCATCGTCACCCACTTGACGCCCTCGTGCTCGTTGAGGTACTCGATCAGGCGCTCGAGCATCAGCAGCACCTGAGGACGGCCGCTGACGTCGGGGTGGATCGTGAACGGAAACACCGCGTAGTCCATGTTCGCGTACACCCAGTCGAACTGGTCGCGCCACATCTCTTCGATGTCGCGCGGGTTCACGAACCCGTGGCTGTTCGGCGAGCCCTTGATGAACATCATCGGCGGCAGGTCGTCGACGTACCAGTTGGCGCCGATCTCGACCAGGTCGATCTCCTTGCCGCGCACGAGCGGCTTCATCCACTCGCTCGCTTCCTTGGTGTAGTCGATCTTCGTCCACTCGTCGCCGATCCGGGCGTAGAACGGGGTGAAGTCGTTGTAGCCCTGGCTGTGGTCGTAGGTGAAGCCGTACTTCTGCAGCAGGCCGGCGGTCGCGTTGGACATCTCCCACCAGGGAGCGACATAGCCGCGAGGCTTCTGACCCGAAACCTGCTCGATCAGATCCACGCACTTGGCCAGGACCTCCTCCTCCTGCTTGGGAGTCATCGCAATTGGGTTCTCGTGCGAGTAACCGTGAGCGCCGATCTCATGGCCGGCGTCGACGATCATCTTGACCGAGTCCGGGAACGTCTCGATCGAGTGGCCCGGGATGAACCAGCTGGCCGGGAGGTCGTGCTTCTTGAACAGGTCGAGCAGGCGCGGCGTTCCCACCTCGCCCGAGAACATTCCGCGCTGAATGTCGGAGGGCGAGTCCTCGCCGCCATAGGAACCGAGCCAGCCTCCGACCGCGTCGATGTCGACTCCGAACACGGCCATGATCTCCTTGGGCACGTCTCTCTCCCTTCGTCCGTTGGCTCTCAGGCGCTTTGCGTACGACTGTATACGTTGAGCGCGGACGGCGCGCCCTGGCGGTAAAGTGGGCTCGTGGCGTTATACGAGTACCGGTGTGCCAAGGGGCACAGCATCGAGATCTTCCACCGCATGGACGAGACCCCGACGGTCGTGTGCGACGAGTGTGGAAGCAAGGCCGAGCGCGTTCTCAGCATGCCGATGATCCACACGCAGTACTACTTCTCCCCCCAGGTACAGGGCGCCAACCGCCCGCGGCACAAGCCCTCGTCGGAGAAGTCCCTACCGACGGTCTCCTCGCCCAAGAAGGGCTCGGCGCCGAAGTCCTCTGCGGAGAAGCCCTCGGGGAAGAATCCGTACCCGAAGCGGACCTCCGCGAAGAAGTACTAGCGGTCTCCTAGACGGGCCGCGGTACCAGCTGCTCGCCGTCGAATACGCGCTGCAGGCCGCCCATCCCCCAGTGCGTGGCACCCTCGCTGGTCAGCACCGACGGCACCCCGCGCACGTCGATGCTCTCGGCCTCGGCTCGGACCTCGGCCAGCCGTGCGATCTGCGACGGCGCGTAGGCCGCTGCGATCGCGCCGTCGACGTCGAGTTGCGCCTTCTCGGCGGCGCGGGCGATCTCCGCGTCACTGCTGATGTCGCGGCCCTCGCAGAAGAAGGCCTCATACAGCGCCCGGCGAAACGGCCGCAGGCTCCCCTGGCCGTCGGCCCAAAGGCAGGCTGCGAGCGCCAGCGTCGAGCGCGGCTGATACCGCGGCAGGTGGATCTCCACGCCGAGCGACTGGGCACGCTGGTAGACGGTGCGCGTCCAGTCCACCCGGAGGTGGTCGCCGCGGGGATCCAGCAGCGGTCGCGGCGCCGGCCGCAGCTCGAATGGCAGCCACGTCACCGACGCCCGGCCGCCGTCCTCGGCTTGCTCGACGACGTGTGACTCCATGTAGGAGTACGGGCACACGATGTCGTAGTAGAACCGGATCTCACCAGCCCCCGGCATAGCCGTCCTTCCGTGAGTCAGAGCCGCCAATGAGCGTTCCGGAGGGGTTGCGGAGGATCGCCTGTCCGCCTCCGAAGAGGTAGATGTCCTGTTCCGGGACGGGCTGAAGTCCGGTCGCCTCGAGTTCCCCGGCCCGGTCCCATAACCCGCGCTCCAGCAGCACCCGCTTGCCGCCGAGCCGGAACCGGGGCCGGTCCAGAGCCGTCTGGGGATCGAGGCCGTCGGTGAGCAGCCCGTGTACGAGCTGAACGTGCGCCTGTGCCTGAATGAAGCCGCCCATCACCCCGAATGGCCCCGCGAGCTCCCCATCCTTGAGCAGCATCCCCGGGATGATCGTGTGGTACGGCCGCCGGCCGGGGACCACCTGTTCGCTGTTGACCGAGAAGCCGAAGCAGCGGTTGTTCATGACCACTCCGGTGCCCGGCGCGGTGATGCCGGCCCCGAAGCGCTCGAAGATGCTCTGCACCATCGACACTGCCATCCCGTCGGAGTCCACCGCGCACAGATATACGGTGCCGCCGAGCGGCTCCTTGACGAAATGCGTGGGATCGCCGACCCTCCGTGCGACCGCGTCGGCGTCGATCAGGGAACGCACGTCGGCGCCATCACGAACCTCGCGGAAGGCGTCCTCGAGCGCCAGCCGGCAGCAGTTGATGCGATCGCTGAGCGTGGCGTCGGTGCGGGCCAGCAGCGCCAGTCCCTCCAGCGCGGCGATCCCCTGCGTGGGCGCCGGCAGCTCGACCACCGTGTGGCCCTCGTACTCGACTGTCAGAGGTTCGAACGTGCCGGCGCTGAACCCTTGCAAGTCGTCGGGCTCGAGCCAGGTCGCGGCGCAGATCGCCTCCGCGATCGGCCCGCCGTAGAACCCCTCGGACCCTTCGCGGGCGATCGTCGCCAGCGTCTCGCCCAGGTCCGGCAGCCGAACGCGATCGCCGCACCGCGGCACCTCTTCGAAGCCCTCGGGGAGGTTCGTCGCCGTGGCCCAGGAGTGCGCACAGCGCGCCCCTACCGCGAACCCTTCCCGGGCCAGCGCGATCGCATCCTGCAGGCACGCTTCCAGGCCGAGCCGGCCGTGGCGCTCGGCGAGCATCTGCCAGCCCGCCACCGCGCCGGGCACGTCGACCGATCGAGGGCCGTAGCGTTCCGGAGCCAGATCGCCCCCTGGATTTGACGGAGCCGGTCCGGCGCCATCGATCGCATCGACGGTTGCGCCGTCGAACACGAGCGCGAACATGTCTCCGCCGGGACCCGTGGCCATCGGCTCGGACACGCACAGGACCGCGGCCGCGGCCAGCACCGCGTCGGCGGCGTTGCCGCCCTCGCGCAGCATCCGCAGTCCTGCGGTCGTGGCCGTGGGCTGGCTGGTCGCCACCATCACCTCGGTGGTAACCGCCGGTGGCCTGCCGATCGCCCCCGGCGCCGTGTCGACGCCGTCGCGAGCGGCGCTGCTCACAGCACGTCGTCGCGGCGAAGCTGGTCGATCTCGTCCTGCTCGAGCCCGAGATCTTGAAGGACGGCCTCGGTGTCCGAGCCGACCTCCCAGGTCGCGGGCGAACGCACGCGGCCCGGCGTTCCGGCCAGCTGGGGCACGACGCCGGGCGCGGTGATCGTGCCGTGGACCTCGTCCTCGTACTCGATCAGCAGCCCGCGCTCCTTGAAGTACGGGTCGTCGTAGACGTCGGCCGCCGAATACACCGGCGCGCACACCACGCCGGCATCGTTGACGATCCGGTCGAGCTCCTCGGCAGTGTGCTGAGCCGCCCACTCGCCGATCAGCTCGTCGAGCAGGTCCTCGTTCTCGCCACGCGTACGGTGACTGTTGAAGCGCGGGTCGTCGGCCAGCTCGGGCTTGCCGATCAGCGCGGCCAGCCGCCGCCACAACGTGTCATGGTTAGCGGCGATCACCACCCAGTGATCGTCCTTGGAGCGGTACACGTTCGACGGGGCGATCTTCGGTAGCCGGGTTCCGGTCGGCTCCCGGACCACACCGGCCTTCTCGTACTCGAGCACGGCCGACTCGGTGACCGCGAAGCAGGCGTCGGTGATCGACGCGTCGACCACCTGGCCCACGCCGCCGCGCGCATCCCTGGCATACAGCGCCAGCAGGATGCCGGTGAACGCCGACTGTGCGGCGAGCGTGTCGCCGATCGAGATGCCGTAGCGCGGGGGCGCCTGGTCGGGATAGCCGTTGATGTAGCGAAGGCCCGAGATCGCCTCCGATGCGGACGCGAAGCCGGGACGGTCGCGGTAGCGGCCCGTCTGGCCGTACCCGGTCACCCGGGCGTAGATCAGGCCGGGGTTGTGCTCGTGCAGGTCCTTGGGGCCCAACCCCCAGCGCTCCATCGTCCCCGGGCGGAAGTTCTCGAGCACCACATCGGCGCGTTGCGCGAGCATCCGAGCGATCCGTTGGCCCTGCTCGACGCGCAGGTTCAGCGTCACCGACTGCTTGTTACGCGACAGGATCGACCACCACATCGAGCGCCCGTTGTGGCGCAGGCGGCCCCACTCGCGCATCGGGTCACCGGCCGGCGGCGCCTCGATCTTGATCACCTCGGCGCCGAAGTCACCGAGCAAAGTCCCGACAAACGGTCCGGCGAGCAACTGCCCGAACTCCACCACCCGGATCCCCTGGAGGGGACCGTCTGCAAGCTCGGCTGCCGCTGGCTCCACGGCCGCGAGATTGCCACTGCGCCCTTCGCCGCTAGTTACTGGCTCCACGTCCCTCCACCTCGGTAGGCCCCGCACACACGACCGACCGCCCAAACCGATCTTTGTATACCGCAGCATACCACGAGCCGACGGGTCACCGTCAACCGTGTTAGCGATCACGCGCGGCGCCGTTTGCCCCGCGGAATCGCGTTCGTGGGTCGCTCGTAGCGAGACAAGCCGAGGGCGCCGCGGCCCCGGACGGAGGCGTCAGGCCAGCGTCAGGCCAGCGGTACCGGGACGGCTAGAACTCGCCGGCTTCGCCCGCGGCGAGGTGCTGGGCGAGCACGTCGCCACCGCGCTGCAGGTGGCTGCGCCAGTGCCCCTCGGCGGCGTCACCGTCACCGGCGCGGAGCATCTCGATCAGCTCGCGATGGTCGCGGTCTGACCGCTGGCGGCGCTCCTCGTCGAAGTACGCGTAGGCCTTGTACAGCAACGGCAGCTGGAACACCTGGACGAAGCAGCGATCCAGTGGGGCGCTGCGGGCGCAGCGGACCACCAGCGCATGGAATCGTTGGTTGTGCCTCGAGAGCGTCCGGATCGCCTCGCCCGATGGGTCGAACCGGTCGTGCTCCATCTCGTCCTGGATGCGAGCCAGCGCGGCGAGCTCGCCCTCGGTGATCCGGTCGGCGGCGAGCCGCGCACCGTAACTCTCGAGGTGGGCCCGAAGGCTGTAGATGTCACGGACCTCGTCGCTCGAGTAGCGGCGCACCGCCATTCCGCGGCCGATCCGCGCCACGAGGTTCTCGCGTTCGAGCTTCAGCAGCGCCTCGCGTACCGGCGTCCGGCTGACCCCGAGCGTCTCGGCCAGCTGCTGCTCTACGATGCGCTCTCCCGGACGTAGCGTGCCGTCCAGAATCGCCCTGCGAATCGCGACGTAGGTCTCCTCGCCCGGCGTGGTTGCCACCACCGGGGACTGAAGATCCCTCACCAATCCCGTATGCAACTGCATACGGCAACAGTACAGTAGGCGGCCCCCGTTGCCGACCTTTTGTGGCATCGGTGCAACTTTTAGGCCCGAGTTTGCCCGCCCCGACCGCATTGCCGCAGGGCCAGAGGCCGGACGCACGCGTCCGGCTGCAGCGTCGCGGCCCCGCGCCCCCGGGCCGCCTCGGCTCGTGGCGTCGCGACATCGTCGCCGCGATTCTGTGGGCGGTGGCGGTGATCCCGGCGGCGATGGGGTTCTGGCTGGTGGCGGGCTCGGTGGCCGGCGTCAGGCCCGACCAGATCGACACGCTGGTGATGGCGTCGCTGCTGGCGCTGGGGCTGGCCACGCTGCTGCAGGTGGCGTTCGGCTTCCGGTTGCCGATGTACGAGGGGCCGGCCGCGGCGTATCTGGCCTCGATCACCGTGATCAGCGCCGAGGGCTACCACAGCCTGGCCGCGGTCACCGGAGGTCTGCTCGCCGCCGGCGCGTTCGTGGCGCTGCTCGGGCTCGTCGGTGCTGACCGGCTGATCGCCCGGGCGTTCACCCCGTTGGTGGGGAACGTGTTCGTGATGACGGTCACGCTGGCGGTCGCGCCGGCCACGATCGAGCGGGCGATCGGCGCGACGCACGGTCTGCCCGGGAAGGGCCCGGCGTGGGCGGCCACGATCGTCGTCGTCGGGGTCGCGCTGTTCGTCCGCCGCTGGCAGCGTCTGATCCCGTACAGCCTGCTGGCCGCGCTGGTGGCAGGGACCGCGACCTACTTCGCGCTCGCCGGATGGCCGCACGTCGACCTCGGCGGCGGTCTCCAGCGGCCGCAGCTGTTCCCCTGGGGTGCTCCGCACGACAACTTCGGGGTGATCGGGCCGTTCCTGCTGGCGGGCGCGCTGGCCGCGTTCAACACGATCGCGTCCGGGAAGGTGTCGGCTGTGGCTCATTCGATCCCGATTCGCAAGGGTGCTCAGCGCAACTCGTTCTATATGCACGGGGCCGCCCAGGCCGCCGGCGCGACGCTTGGCAACCTCGTCGGCACGGTCTCGCGGCTGGACTCGGTGGGAATCGTGCGACTGCTTGACCATCCCGGGCGCGCCCCACTCGTGCTCGCCGGACTGCTGGTGGGCGCGCTCGCGTTCGTGCATCCCGTGATCAGCATCGCCGCGGCGCTGCCGCTGAGCGTGTCGGCCGCGCTGCTGGGCACGTTGCTGGGGTTCGTGCTGGCCCACGGCCTGTCGGGCGTCGCGCGCGAGCCGCGTCGGATCCAGACGCTGGTCGTGCTCCCCTCGCTGATCCCGACCGCGATCTGGATCGCGATCGGCACGAAGCTGTCGCCGGCGGTGCAGATGATCGCCAACCCGATGTTGTGGGGCGTGCTGCTGGCGCTGGGTCTCGAGCGGGTGGTGCGGCCCCGGCTCGAGGGTTCCGCTGATCCGGCCCCGTCGTAGGATGCGCGCTCCATGACCGACACCACCGCTAAAGACAACTCAGACCGCCCGCACCGCGTCGCGCTGTTCCGCGGGGACGGCATCGGTCCCGAAGTGATCGCCGAGGCGCAGGACACGCTCGAGCTCGCCGCCTCGCTGGCCGGCTTCGAGGTCCTGACCGAGCACTTCGAGGCCGGGAGCGCCTACTACCTCGAGACCGGCAACCCGATGGCGCAGGACACGCCCGCCCGGCTGGAGGACTTCGACGCGATCCTGTTCGGCCCGTTCGGTGACCCTCGCGTGCCCGACACCGTGCTGCTGTGGGGGACGATCCTGGGCCTGCGCCAGCGCTTTGACCAGTTCGTCAACGTCCGTCCGGCGGGTCCGCTGCCGGGCGTCCCGGGCCACCTCAGCGCCGGGGTGCTCGATGTCGTCGTGATCCGTGAGAACACCGAAGGCGAGTACTCGGGGGCGGGCGGACGCGTGCACCGCGGCCGCGACTCAGAGGTAGCGGTCGAGACGTCGATCTTCACCCGCCAGGGCACCGAGCGGGTGATCCGCTACGCGTTCGAGTACGCCCGGTCGCACGGGCGCCGCCGCGTGACCAGCGCCACCAAGTCCAACGCGCTGCGGCACGCGATGCCGTTCTGGGACGACGTGATGCATCAGGTGCAGCGCGAATACCCCGACATCGAGCACGACGAGACCCTGATCGACGCGCTGGTCGCACGCGTGCTCACGCACCCTGAGTCGCTCGACGTGATCGTGGCCAGCAACCTGTTCGGCGACATCCTGTCCGACCTCACCGCGGCGGCGGTCGGCGGCCTGGGCACGGCCCCGAGCGCGAACCTCGACCCGACCCGGAAGCACCCGAGCCTGTTTCAGGCCGTCCACGGATCGGCTCCCGACATCGCGGGCCAGGGCATCGCGAACCCCGTTGCCGAGGTCCTGTCGGTGGCGATGATGCTCGAGTTCCTGGGCGAGGATGCCAGCGCCGCGGCGATCGTCCGGGCGGTTCACGCCAGCACGGCCCGGCCCGAGACCCGGACCCGGGATCTCGGCGGCACCGCGGGCACGCGCGAGGCCGGCGAGGCGATCCGGGCCGAGCTGCGGGCCGCGGTCGAGGTCGGCTAGGCCGAGGCCTGGGCCGCCTCAGCGGCGCGGGCGGAATCCGAGCCGCCCGCGCGGCCCGGGCGGAACCCAGGCCGCCCCAGCGGCCCGGGGAACCTGCATGCTCTGACAAATCCGGCCCGCCGGCGCAGCCGCGTCACTCCATGCATGCTTATCGTGCATCACGTGACGCGGCCCGGCGTCGCCGCCGGCTTTGTCACGTGGTGCAGGTCTGTGCTCGAGAACCGCGTGCGCGGCTAGGACTCGAACACGTCGAGCGGCAGCCGGCAGCTGACGACGCCGTTGGGCACGTTGACCGCCTCGGACACCCGCAGGTCGGCGGCCACGCTGGTGAGCACGTAGGCCTGCTCGCGACTCAGCCCACGCTCGGCGGACAGCCACCCGATCATCTCCTGCAGCGCCCGTCTGGCCGCCAGCCTCAGGTCCATGTCACCGTTGGCGCCGTCATCGTCGAGCGGGATCCCGAGCGTCTGAAAACAGGGACGAGCGACCGGGCTGGGCGCCTGCTCGTACTCGATCGCGGGGAACGTCGGGCGCCAGCCCAGCGTGTCGGCCCGGCGCAGCGAGACCTCGACCGTGGTGGTCCCGGCGATCTCGATCGCGGTACCCGAGACCTCGCCCTCGCCCTGGGCGAAGTGCATGTCGCCGATCGACAGCAGCGCGCCCGGGACGTGTACCGGGAGCAGCAGCCGGCTGCCTTCGCGCACCTGGGCCACGTCGAGGTTGCCGCCGTTCTCGCGCGGCGGGATCGTGCGCAGCGCGTTTGACGCGTACGGCTCGACGGCCGGTACGGCCGAAAGCGGCTCGGGTTCGAGCACGAACGCCCCGGTGCGGGCGAGCGCCGCCTCGCGCGCGGTCGCGCGCTCGAGCAGCTCCTGCGACGGAGCGACCGCGACGCAACCGAGGAACGGGCGGCCGTGAATCGCGATCCCGGGCATCTGCTCTGACCGCGCGACCCCATCGACCGACCTCCCACACCACCAGGAAGTACGACTGGAACACGTCCCCGAGCACGCCGAAGCCCGGGACCACCGCGGTCGTCCCGAAGCCGTCGGGGACGATCCGCGTGGGCGTCACCACCAGTACGTCGCCGGGCGCCGCCCCGCGGATCTCGACCGGACCGGTCAGCGGATGGTTGGTGTTGAAGTCGACGCTCTCCAGCGCGCCGGAGTCACTCGCGGGCGTGAGCGCTCCGTCCATCCCGTCGCGCAGCTCGAGCTCGACCTCCTCGCCGGGATCGATGCTCGCCACCGGCTCCAGATCCGGCCAGATCCGGTTATGGCTGTTGGCCGGGCTGACGACGATCGACTTGTGCCGCTCGACGGCGATCCGGGTGGTCATCGGCTTCTCCGATCAGGCCGATCCGGCCGGAAGCGGCAGCGCATCGCCGACGATCCGGGCGACCAGCTCGGCTCCGTCCTTCGGGATCGCGAGCTCGCGCTCAGACCACTCGCGGGGGCTGCCCATGTGGTGCAGGGAGATGATCCCCAGCAGCCGCTCGCCTTCGCGGACGGGCGTGACGATCTGCGCGCCCATCCCCCCGTAGCTGGCGAGCATCGCCTGAAACTTGGGGTCGTCGGACGCCGACGCGCAGTCGGGCTGGATCACCTGCTCGATCCCGCCGAGGATCGCCTCCACCACCGGTTGGCCCTTGAGCGACACCTGCTGGTCTCCGATCAGCGTCCGCACGGTGTCGGACCGCGACTCATAGACGACCGGAAAGTAGTCCTGCTCGACGTCGAGCCGCAGCGTGCAGCGTTCCACTCCAACGCGCTCGCGCAGCTCGCGCACGAGCCCGTCGAGCGCCGCGCCGATCAGCCTGCCGCGGTCCTCGCCGTCGCTCATCGGCGGCATCCAACACCGAGCGCGGGCAAATGTCAAACATTGAGACATCGGGGGCTCATCTCGGTGTGCAATCGCATACAGTTGCCGCATCTGCGCGCGCCGAGCGGCGCGCCGAGCCGCGCGAAAGCGTCAAGCGAGAGGAGAGCCGATGCCGTTCGCCGACGTGCACGATGTGCGCCTGTACTACGAGTTCACGGGCCCCGAGGACGCACCGCTGATTCTGCAGTTCGGAGGCTCGTTGTTCGGGCGCCAGAACTTCGACGCCGTCAACGACGGGTTCCGCGAGAACTTCCGGCTGCTCAGCTTCGACGCCTCCGGCTACGGGCGCTCGACCCAGCCGCTGACCCAGTACACGATCGAGAACTGGGCCGACGAGGGCGCGGCGCTGCTCGACGCTCTGGGGATTCGAGCGGGCGCTGACCCACGGCACCTCAATGGGCGGGATGATCGCGCTGGCGTTCACCGCCAAGTACCCGGACAAGACGATCGCGTCCTGCGCCGACTGCGCGATGGCGCGGTGCGACACCTACCGCCGGGTGATGTTCCGCAACTGGCGCCAGCAGTGCGAGGCGCTTCCGCTGGACGACTTCTGCGATCTGCTGACGATCCAGGCGGTCGGGGCGACGTTCCTCGAGGAGAACCCCGAGGTGTTCGACAACGTCAAGCGGATCGTCGCGATGAACTCGCCCTACACCGTCAGGCAGGCGTGCCTGGCGATGGAGGACATGGACCTCGAGCCGCTCGTCGATCAGATCCGGCGGCCGATTCTGTTCACCAACGGCTCGCGGGACATCATGACTCCGCCCGATCTGGCTCCGTCCGGTTACAGCGCGCGCCAGATCGTCGAGCGGGTGCCCGACCACGCGCGCCTGCACGAGTTCCCGACGATCGGGCACGCGGACCTGCTCGAGGCTCCCGACGAGGCCGTCCAGGTGGTCACCGCCTTCTTTCAGGAGGTGCTGGCGGCAGACTCGTCCGCGGCGACGGCCGACGCCACCGCCTGACCGGGGCTGAGCATGGGACGACTCGACGGCAAGACAGCGGTGATCAGCGGCGGGGCCTCCGGGATCGGCAAGGCGGCCGCCGACCGCTTTCGCGCCGAGGGAGCCAACGTCCTCGCCGGCGACGTCAATGCCGACGACGACGAGATCGTCCGCTGCGACGTGGCCAACGACGACGACATCCGCCGATTCGCGCTGGCCGCACAGCAGCGGCTGGGCCCGGTCGACATCGTGTTCGCCAACGCGGGGATCGCCCCCCACCACGACACGACCGCGATGACCGAGGAGCAGTGGCAGCGGATCTTCGACATCGACGTCAAGGGCGTATGGCTGCTGTGCCGCGCGTTCCTGCCGGGGATGCTCGAGCGCCAGTCGGGATCGATCATCATCACGGCCAGCCAGCTCGGCCTGGTCGGCTACCCCGGGCTGGCCGCGTACGCCGCCGCCAAGGCGGCGGTGATCAACCTGGCCCGCTCCCTGGCCGCCGAGACCGGCCCCCGCAACGTTCGCGTCAACGCGCTGTGCCCGGGCCCGACGCTCACGCCCGGGCTGGAGACCTGGAAGGACCAGACCGGCGATCCGACCGTGTTCGACAAGCTCGCGGGATCCACGCTGCTCGGGCGGCTGGCCAGCTCCGACGAGGTCGCGGCCGGCGCGCTGTTCCTGGCCAGCGACGACTCCACATACGTGACCGGCTCGGCGCTTGTCGTCGACGGCGGCTACATCGCGATCTAGCGGTCGATCGCCAGTCAGCCCTGTCCACGATCTGGATATGCTCAATCGGTGGTTTCCACGGAGGCGATCGCTTGCAAGGACGATGAGTAGGGGGAGTGGCAAACCAGCCGTAGCGCTATCGGAGCCAAGCACGCGTCAGCGCCGTGATCCGCACGGTTCAGCGCTCACGGACGCGGCAATCGGCACTCCGGTGCGCCGGGTGCGCAAGGCTTACGAGCAGGTCTACGACCAGCTTCGTGAGCTGATCATGCGCGGCGAGCTCGCGCGCGGCCAGCGACTGCCGGGCGAGGCCGCTCTGGCGAGCGAGTTCGGCGTCAGCCGGGGGACCGTCCGCGAGGCGCTGAGGCTGCTGGCGGCCCAGAACCTGATCCGCACCGCCAAGGGCGCCGGGGGCGGGAGCTTCGTGACGCTGCCCACCGCCGACCACATCTCGGAGCTGATGCAGGCCAACATCCGCCTGCTCAACGAATCGCGCGAGGTCACGGCCGAGGAGATGCTCGAGGCCCGCGAGCTGCTCGAGTCGTTCGCCGCGCGGATGGCGGCGCGTCGGCGTTCGCAACAGGACCTCGAACAGCTCGCGACGTGCATTCCCCAGGACTCGGACGAGCTCGAGACCGAGCAGCAGCTGATCTGCAACACCTCGTTCCACACCGGGCTGCTTCAGGCCGCCGGGAACACGCTGTTGTCGATCTCGGCCGGACCCGTGTTCGGGATCCTGCAGACCAATATGCGCCGCAGCGAGATCGGCCCGCAGACGCTCGAGCACATCAACGACGACCACCGGGCGATCCTCGACGCGGTGCGCGCGCGGGACGCCGACGAGGCCGAGAGCAGGATGCGCGCACACCTGGCGATGCTGCGCGAGACGTACGTGCGCCTGTGGACCGCCGACGGAGCCCGTCGGACCGGCAGGTCTGGCGCCGGCGTCTGAAGCGATGCGGGTCGCGATCGTCGGAGCCGGGCGGATGGGAACGCCGATGGCGCTGCGGCTGCTGGACGCCGGCCACGACGTCGGCGTGTTTGATCCCCAGCCCGACGCGGTTGCGCGGCTGCGCCAGCGCGGTGCCTGGGACGCCGGGGATCCGGCGAGCGCGGCGGCGTCGGCGGAGGTCACGATCACGTGCCTCCCTAATCCCGCGATCGTCGAGAACGCGGTGCTCGGAGAGCGCGGAGTGTTCGCCGGCGCCCGCGAGGGATCGCTGTTGATCGAGATGAGCACGTCGCTGCCCAGCCTCGCCCGGAGGCTGGCCGAAGAGGGGACGCGCCGCGGCGTGGCCGTCCTCGACGCCCCGGTCAGCGGTGGGCCGCGCGGGGCCGACAAGGGCACGCTGGCGATCATGGTCGGCGGCGACAAGGTTGCGTTCGAACGCGCCCAGCCGCTGTTCGATGCGATGGGCTCGGTGATCCGCCACATGGGCGGGCCGGGGGCCGGCCAGGCCACCAAGCTCACCAACAACATCCTCGCCGGCGCTCACATGGCGGTGCTCGCCGAGGCGGTCGCGCTCGCTCGCAGCGAAGGTCTCGATCTGGCCAAGGTCTACGAGATCGTGTCCAACGGGACCGGTGACTCGCGCGTGCTGCGCAACCGCTACCCGGTCCCAGGCGTGCTTCCCGATGCGCCGGCCAGCCACGATTGGGCCGCGCTGTTCCCCGTCGACCTGCTGGCCAAGGACGTCGACCTCGCGCTCCAGACCGCGTCCGAGCACGAGCTCTCGATGCCGATCGTCGAGGCCGCCCGCGAGCGCTACCAACTGGCCCAGGATGCCGACTGGGGGCCGCTTGACTACTCGGCCGTGTCGCGCCTGTTCGACGATGCCGATGGCCCCGCTCAGGAGTAGGCGATCGGAGCAAGTGCGGATGTCGGACATCTGGACATCCGCGGCTCCGAGCCCATAGACTCAGGCCGTGCTGAGGCTCGGGATCGACGTCGGTGGAACCTTCACCGACCTTGTGCTCCACGACACCGAGTCGGGGCAGCTGTGGGTGGCCAAGGTGCCCAGCACGCCGCAGGATCAGTCGCTGGGAGTGCTCGACGGGATCCGCGCGATCGGCGAGACGGCGAGCGTTGCGCCGGACCGGATGAGCGCGATCCTCCACGGCACCACCGTGGCCACGAACGCCGTGCTCGAGAAGCGCGGAGCGCGCGTCGGACTGCTCGTGTCAGACGGGTTTCGCTCGATCTTGCACCTGGCCGAGGCGTGGACCCCGGGGCCGCTGTTCGGCTGGATGATCTATGAGAAGCCCGAGCCAATCGCGACCCTGCAGGACACGCGTGCACTCGACGAGCGGGTGGGATCCGACGGAGCTGTACTGCGGGAGCTCGACGTCGACGGCGCCCGCACGGCGATTGCCGAGCTGCGCGACCGGGGGGTCGAGGCGCTGACCGTGTCGCTGATGAACTCGTTTGCCAATCCCGAGCACGAGCGCGCGGTGGCGCAGCTCGCCGCCGACGAGGCGCCGCAGCTGCCGATCTCGATCTCGTCGGAGATCATGCCCGAGTTCCGCGAGTACGAGCGCACGGTCACGACCGTGATGAACGCGTACGTCTCCCCTGTGCTCGACCGCTATCTGTCGAGCCTGCGTCACCGGCTCGAAGGGGTCGGGGCCGGCCGCGACCTGCACGTGGTGCGGTCCGACGGCGGGCTGATGAGCCTCGACTCGGCGCGCTCGACCCCGGTCCACACCGTGCTGTCGGGGCCGGCCGGAGGCGTCCAGGGCGCCGCGTACGTGGCCGCCCACGCCGGCTTTGAACGGATCCTCACGTTCGACATGGGGGGCACATCGACTGACGTCGCCACTTGCGTGGGCGGCGAGCCCTCGATCACCCGCGAGACGTCGGTCGGGGAGTTCCCGGTCCGGGCCCCGTCGGTGGAGGTCGAGAGCATCGGCGCCGGCGGGGGTTCGATCGCGTACGTGGCCGAGGTCACCGGCGCGCTTCGCGTCGGGCCTCGCAGCGCCGGGGCGGATCCGGGGCCCGCGTGCTACGGACGCGGCGGGACCGAGGCGACCGTCACCGACGCCAACCTGGTCCAGGGCCACCTCCCGCCGCGGCTGCTGGGCGGCGCCATGGAGCTCGACGTCGAGGCGGCTGAAGCTGCCGTGGGGCGGCTGGCCGGCGCGCTGGGCCTCGATCCCCGGGCCGCGGCCGCGGGGATCGTCGACATCGTCACCGAGAACATGCTCGGCGCGCTGCGGGTGGTCACCGTCCAGAAGGGCCTGACCCCAAGCGACTTCGCGCTGGTCTCGTTCGGAGGCGCCGGCGGCCTTCACGCCAACGCGCTGGCGGCGCTGCTGGGGTGCTTCCCGGTGCTGGTGCCGCCCGAATCGGGCGTGCTGTCGGCGCTGGGGTTCGTCGCCTCGGAGGTCAAGAACGAGTTCAGCCAGACGTTCATCCGCGACGCCCACGCGACCACCGCCGAAGCGGTGGGCCAGCGACTGCGCGAGCTCGCGGCGCGCGGAGACGCGTGGCTGGCCGGCGAGCAGGTTGCGGCCGCTGACCGGACCATCGACTACGTCGTCGACATGCGCTACCGGCGCCAGGGATTCGAGATACCGATCGAGGTGTCGGCCGCGGAGCTCGACAGCCTGACCGTGGATCAGCTCGTGGAGCGCTTCAACGAGGTTCATCACCGCCTGTACGGGTTCGGGCTGGAGGGCGGGGCGGAGCTCGTCAACCTGCGGGCGATCGCCCGCGGCAGCGTCCCGACGCCGGAGATCCCGGCCCACGATCGCGGTCCGAGCGATCCCGCTGAGGCCAGGAGCGGCAGCCAGACGGTGTGGCTGGGGGGCGAGGGGCACGAGGTGCCGACCTACGAGCGGTCCCAGCTGACCGCGGGCATGCGGATCCCGGGCCACGCGATCGTCGAGCAGTACGACGCGACCACGGTGATCCTGCCGGGCCACGTGGCCGAGGTCGATCCGTACCTGAACCTGCTGATCTCACCGGAGCGATAGTGCACAGTCAGGCAATTCACGCATGACCGACACCGCGATCGACACGATCACGCTCGACCTGATCGAGAACGCCCTGCTCAACGCGCGCTTCGAAATGGACGAGGTCGTGCGCCGAGCCGCGATGTCGCCGACGATCCGGGTCCAGCACGACGAGTTCCCGATGATCTGCAACGCCCGCGGGCAGATGGTCGTCGGCCAGTTCGGCTCCTATATCCCCGAGGTGATCGACCGCTTCGGCGGCGACATCAGTCAGGGCGATGTGGTCCTGCTCAACGACCCGTACCTGTGCAAGGGCTCGATCTCGCACTGCAACGACTGGCTGGTGATCGTTCCGATCTTCCACCAGGGCCGGCACGTCGGGTTCAGCTCGATGTTCGGTCACATGATGGACGTCGGCGGCAAGGTGGCGGGCAGCCAGGTCAACGAGGCGACGTCGATCTGGGAGGAGGGCCTGCGGATCCCGCCGATCAAGATCATCGAGGCGGGCCAGCTCAACGAGACCGCGCTCGCCGTGATCCTCAACAACACCCGCACGCCCGACACCAACCGCAGCGACCTGATGGCGCTGATCGGCGGCTGCCGCGCAGCCGAGCGCCGCGTGATGGAGATCTGCGACCGGTTCGGCTCAGACACCTACGAGGCGGCGTGCGAGGCGCTGCTCGACCGCACCCGCACCGCGATGGGTCGGCTGATCCGCGAGTACATCCCCGAGGAGCGGGTGACGTTCACCGACTGGGTCGACGACGACGGGCTGGGCAACGGGCCGTTCAAGATGGTGCTGACCGTGTGGCGCGAGGGCGACGTCTGCCACGCGGACTGGACCGGCACCGCCGACCAGGCGCCCGGCTCGATCAACTTCCACATCCACGAGGGGCTGTGCAAGCTGTTCTTCGGGATCTACATGATCATGGCGTTCGACCCGCAGATCCTGTTCAACGACGGCCTCTACGACGTGTTCGAGGTGACGCTTCCCGAGGGGTCGCTGCTCAACCCGCGGTTCCCGGCGCCGCTGTCAAACCGCCTCAACGTCCACACCCGCTTCTTCGACTGCCAGAGCGGCGCGCTCGGGCAGAAGGCCCCGGATCTGTCGATGGCCGCCGGGTACGGCACCAGCCCGGTGTTCGTGTTCTCCGGGGTCGACCCGGCCGGCGAGTACTTCCAGTTCGTCGAGCTGCTGTTCGGGGGGATCCCCGGCCGGCCGATCGGCGACGGGCTCGACGGTCATTCCTGGTGGCCGATGTTCCGCACCACGCCGGCCGAGTACACCGAGGCCTATTACCCGGTCGTGATCGAGCGCTACATCCCGGTGCGCGACTCGGGCGGCGCGGGACGCCACCGCGGCGGCACCGGGATCGAGAAGGTGTACCTGTTCACCGCGCCCGGGCGAGTTCACCGTTCACGACGACCGCGCGCTGATCAGCCCCTGGGGAATCGGTGGCGGACGGGCCGGCGGGCGCAGCTCCAAGCAACTGATCCGCGCCGACGGCACCGTCGTCGAGCTGCCGTCCAAGGTCGACGCCTATCACGTCGAGGGCGGGGAGCGATTGGTGTTCCGCACCGCAGGCGCGGGCGGCTGGGGCGATCCGCTCGAGCGGCCCGCCGACCTGGTGGCGCAGGACGTGCAGCGCGAGCTGGTGTCGGCCGAGGCGGCGGAGTCCGACTACGGCGTGGTGATCGACGACGATGCCGTCGACGAAGCCGCCACCGCGGAGCTGCGGGCGCGGCTAGCGGAGGAGCGGGGCGAGCCGCCGCAGTTCGACTACGGCGAGCTGCCCGAAGGTGTCAGTGTCAGTACTGGCTGAGAGAGATTCAGGAGAGTGACAGTGGACGAAGAAACGCGAAACCTCTACGACGAGCGCGGTCTGGGCCGGCGCCAGGGAGCGGGCACACGCCCGGCGCTGGTGATCATCGACCTCAACCGCGGGTTCACCGACCCCGCCTCGCCGCTGCATTGCGACACCGACGCCGCCGTCGAGGCCACCGCGCAAGCTGCTGGAGGCCGCGCGGGAGGCGGATTGTCCGATCGCGTTCACCACGATCGAGTACGACGAAGGTGGCGCGAAGGTCGCCAAGGCGTTCATCGACAAGGTCCCGACGCTGCTGACGCTGGCCCCGGGGTCGCCGTGGCCCGAGATCGACGAGCGGATCGCGCCGCGGCAGGGCGAACCGGTCCTCAACAAGCTGTTCGCGTCGGGCTTCTTCGGCACCCCGCTGGCGCCGATGCTGGCCGCCGCCCACGTCGACACGGTGATCGTCACCGGCGCCTCGACGTCGGGCTGCGTACGCGCCACCGCTGTCGACGCAATGCAGTACGGCTATCGGGTCGTCGTGCCCCGGGACGCGGTGGCCGACCGCGCCCCGGGTCCGCACGAGGCGACGCTGTTCGACATCGACGCCAAGTACGGCGACGTGCTCGACCTGGACGAGACACTCGGGCTGCTGAGGGCCGCTCAGTTCAAGCAGCCTGCATGACCGCCGGCGCCGAGTGTTCAGGCCTCGCTCTCGACGGCCGCGCGCAGCATCGCGTGGATCATCTCGGGCTTGGGCACGTCGGGGCTGCGATAGGCAAGGCGGCTCTGCGACAGCCGCAGCGCCAGCAGCGACTCGGCGAGCTTGTAGGTCAGCGGGCCGGGATTGATGACCGGCACCGGGAGGTTCTCGTTCAGAAATTCGGCGGAGTCGTGCATCGTCGTCGAACCGAGGCAGATCACCTCCGCCCCGTCCTCGCACGCAGCGCATGCCCTCTTCCTGGAGCATCGGGAACACGACCTCCTCCTTGCCGCCGAGCAGGTTCTCGAGGTCGGGCATCATGTTGATCGAGCGGATCGAGGCCAGGTGGTCGCTCAGGCCAACCTCCTTGACGCCCTTCTCGTAGATGGGCTTCCAGCCGTCCCATTGAGTCAGGACGGAGAACTTGTTGCCCAGCATCAGGGCGGTCAGGTATGAGGCCCGGCCGGGCGACACGACCGGGACGTCGAGCATCGAGCGCAGCGCGTTGGCACCCGAATCGCTCATCGTGTCGATGCAGATTGCGTCATAGCCCTCCTCGGCAGCCTCCAGTCCCACCTCGAGCAGGGCCAGATCCCCGAGCACGTAGTCGTGGTGGCTGTCGAGCAGCGCCGGCCCAGCCTTCACCGGCTTGTAGTCGAGCTGCATGTCGGGACTCAGCGTTACCGCCCGCTGCTGTCGGCGCCGGTTCTCGACGCCGCCCTCGTCCAGTGGGAACGGCACCAATACGCATACTCGGGGCATCTGCTCTCCTGACGCTCGGAAACGCGAATATCCGGCACGTTATCTGTCACTCCACGCGGAGGGAGTGTCATGCCGGCCACTGACTCTCACCACGTCTTTCACCTCGGCGTGGATGTCGGTGGCACGTTCACCGACCTGATCCTCTACGACGAGCAGGCCCGGCTGATCCACGTGCACAAGCTGCCCTCGACGCCCGCCGATCCGGCGATCGCGATCGCTCAGGGGGTGCGCGAGATCTGCCAGCAGGCAGGCACGCACCCGTCGGCGCTGTCGGAGTTGCTGCACGGGACGACGGTCGGGACCAACACAATCCTCGAGCGCAGCGGCGCGCGCGTCGGAATGGTCACCACCGACGGCTTCCGGGACGTGCTGCACATCGCCCGCCACCGCAAGCCGCTGAACTTCAGCATCATGCAGGACATCCCGCAGCAGTCGCGGCCGCTGGTGCTGCGCCAGCACCGCCGCTGCGTGCCCGAGCGGGTGCTCACCGATGGCAGCGTGCTGACGCCGCTGGACGAGGAGTCGGCCGAGCGCGAGCTGCGCTACCTGTCCGGTCAGGGCGTCGAGTCGGTGGCGATCTGCCTGCTCGGCTCGTTCGTCAACGACGCCCACGAGCAACGGTTGCGGGAGCTGACCGAGCGGCTATGCCCGGGTGCGTTCGTGTCGGTCTCGAGCGAGATCAGCCCGCAGCACCGCGAGTACGAGCGGTTCTCGACGACGGCCATCAACGCCTACATCGGACCGCGCGTGGGCCGCTACCTGAACCGGCTGCAGGAGTCACTGAAGCACGAGGGGATGCCCCGTCCCCCGCACCTGATGCAGAGCTCGGGCGGGATGACGACGTTCGACGAGGGCCATCAGTCCCCGGTCAACCTGGTGCTGTCGGGGCCGGCCGCCGGACAGCTGGGCGGCATCGACGCCGCTCGCCGCAGTGGCTTTCAGAACATGATCACGCTCGACGTCGGCGGCACCTCGGCCGACATCTGCGTCGCCCCCGGTGGCCAGGCGCGGATGAAGCACCTGCTGGACTCCTCGATCGACGGGTACCCGGTGATGGTCCCGATGCTCGACATCGAGACGATCGGCGCCGGCGGGGGGTCGATCGCCACCGCCGAGGACGGCCGGGTGATCCGGGTCGGCCCGCAGAGCGCCGGCGCGGACCCGGGACCCGCCGCCTACGGCCGCGGCGGCACCGATGCCACGGTCACCGACGCCAACGTCGTACTCGGGCGCCTGCGTCCCGAGGCGTTCCTGGGCGGCCGGATGAGCCTGGACCCGGATCTGGCCCGGTCGGCGGTGACGGCGTCGGTCGGCGAGCCCCTGGGAACGTCGGTGCAAGACGCCGCGCTCGGGGTGGTTGCGGTGACCGTGCACAACATGGTCAACGCGATCGAGACCAACTCGGTGCGCAAGGGCTATGACCCCCGCGACTTCGTGCTGGTGGCGACCGGCGGCGCCGGGCCCCTGCACGCGGTGGAGATCGCGCGCACGATCGGGATCCCCCACGTGGTGGTGCCGCCCCATCCGGGCGTCACCGCGGCGGCCGGGCTGCTCGCCTCCGACGTCCGCTACGAGCGCGCCGCGACCGCCTGGCAGGACCTGTCCACGCTCGATGCCGACGCGCTGCGGCAGCAGCTACGAGACGCTCGAGGCGGCGGTGCGCAGACATCTGGCGGGCGCGGGGTTCGAGGACGACCGCGTCGAGCTGCAGCGCTGGGCCGACTGTCGCTACGCGGGCCAGGGCTACGAGCTGCGGGTCGAGGCGCCGCCCGGGGCGGTCGATGACGCCTGGTCGGCGGCGGTACGCGACGCGTTCGAGGCGCGCCACGAGCGCGAGTACTTCGGGCGCTTCCCCGACCTCGAGGTGCAGCTGGTGACCGTCCGGGTGACCGGGATCGGCCGGATGCCGGCGCTGCACTGGCCGGCCGTGGGGCGCCGCTTCGAGGCGCAAGCGCCACCGGTGCAACGGGGGGTCGTGTTCGCGGTCGACGGGACGGCCCAGCTGATCGACACCCGCGTGTATGCGCGGGCGGACCTGCGTGCCGGCGACGAGCTGTCCGGCCCGGCGGTGATCGAACAACCCGACTCGACGACCCTGGTCCCACCGGGGCGCGGGCCCGTGTCGACGAGATCGGCAACCTGATCCTGGAGGTGGCGCCGTGAACGAGCTCGACGCGATCACGCTGAGCGTGCTCGGCGGCGCGTTCAAGGCGATCGCGGCGCAGATGGCGCAGGTGCTCTACCGGATGTCGTACTCGAGCATCATCCGCGAGTCCGAGGATCTCGGCTGCGGGATCTTCTTCCCCGACGGTGCCGAGCTGTGCGAGAGCGACACCACCCCGATGCACGTCGGCTCGATCCCGGGGTACCTGCAGGGGATCATCTCGGTCGTCGGCGACGACGTGCACGAGGGCGACGTGTTCCTGCACAACGACCCCTACCTGGGGGCATCGCACACGCCGGACCTGTGCGTGGCGATCCCGATCTTCCACGAGGGCCGGCTGTGCGCGTGGTCGTGCGCGAACGGCCACTTGGCCGACGTCGGCGGGATGTCGCCGGGACTGATGGTGCACCCGGTCGACGTGTGGGCCGAGGGCCACCACTACACGGCGCTGCGGATCGAGGATCGCGGCGAGCGAAACCAGGAGCTGTGGAAGCACATCTGGGCCAACACGCGCACGCCGACGCTCAACAGCGGCGACACCGAGGCACTGATCGCGGCGTCGCGGCTGGGGCGCGCGCGGTTCCTGGAGCTGATCGACAAGTACGGGTACGAGACCGTGTTCGCTGCCGGCGAGTACTGGTTGGACTACTCCGAGCGCAAGCTGCGCTCCGAGATCGAGCAGGCCCCAGACGGCGTGTACCGGGCGCCCACGCAGTGGCTCGACGACGACGGCGAGCACCTAGGCGAGCCGCTCCGGGTCGAGGTCGCGATCGAGATCGACGGCGACCAGCTGAAGGTCGACCTGACCGGCTCCAACGATCAGGTGCCGACCGGCTACAACTGCCCGTTCTCGGGCTCGACCCAGGTGATCGTGTTCTCGATGGTCCGTTCGGTGCTGCTCGACGAGTTCACCAACGCGACCGTGATCCCGCAGAACAGCGGGATCTTCCGGGCGATCGACGTGGTCGCGCCGGAGGGCTCGATCTTCAACCCCGTGTTCCCGGCCGCCTGCACCGCGCGGATCAACCAGGTGGCGAAGATGGCCGACTCGATGAACCTGGCGCTGGCCGAGGTGTATCCCGACCGCGTCTGCGCCGGCAGCGCCGGCCACACGTTCTTCGTGTCCTACTCGGGCGTGGCCGAGGGCGCCAGCGAGTACTGGGTGTACATCGAGGTCAATGAGACCAGCTACGGCGGCCGCCCGAACAAGGACGGACTCGACGCGGTCGACTGCCTGATGGCCAACACCCGCAACAACCCGATCGAGGAGCTCGAGCTCCGAAACCCGATGCGGTGCCTGGAGTACGAGCTGCGCCCCGGACCCGGCGCGGGCCGCTGGCGCGGCGGGATGGGCGTGACCCGCACCTGGGAGTTCCTGACCGACACGCTGTTCAGCGGCGAGGGTGACGGCTCCACCGGCGTGAGCCCGCCCTTGGGGCTTGTTCGGCGGCCACGACGGCGTGCCCGGCGAGATCATCGTCAACCCGGGCCGCGAGGACGAGCGACGGATCCCGGCCAAGTCGACCAACTACCACCTGTCGGCCGGCGACGTGATCTCGCTGCGGACCGCGAACTCAGCCGGATACGGCGACCCGATCCAGCGCGATCCGGAGCTGGTGCTGCGCGACGTGCTCGACGAGGTGATCACCGCCGAGGAGGCCGGCCGCGTCTACGGCGTTGCGGTCGACCTCGTCAGCGAGGCGGTCGACCACGCGGCCACCGCGAGCCTGCGCGGCCGATGAGGCTTTGTAGACCATCAACCCCCTGGAGTCCCGCATGACACTGCCCCTCGCTGACGTAAGGATCATCGCCGTCGAGCAATACGGGGCCGGGCCTTGGGGGACATTGCAGCTGTCAGATCTCGGCGCCGAGGTGATCAAGATCGAGGACCCGGCGTCCAACGGGGACGTCGGCCGCTACGTCCCGCCCTACGCGGAGGGCGAGGACTCGCTGTTCTTCGAGACGTTCAACCGCAATAAGAAGAGCGTCTCGCTGAACCTGCGCTCCCCCCGCGGCCGCGAGGTGTTCGAGGCGCTGGTGGCGAAGTCCGACGCGGTCTACTCCAACCTCCGCGGCGACCAGCCCCACAAGCTGCGGATCACCTACGACGACCTGCGTGACGTCAACCCGCGGATCGTCTGCTGCTCGCTGTCGGGATTCGGGATGACCGGCCCGCGAGCCGCACAGCCCGGCTACGACTACGTGATGCAGGCGATGGCCGGCTGGATGAGCCTGACCGGCGATCCCGACGGGCCGCCGACGAAGAGCGGACTGTCGCTGGTCGACCTGTCGGGTGGCTACGTGTCGGCGATCGCCCTGCTCAGCGGACTGTGGCGCGCCCGCCGCGACGGCGTCGGCTGTGACTGCGACATCTCGCTGTATGAGACCGCGCTGCACGAGCTCGTCTACATCGGCACCTGGGCGGCCAGTGCCGGCTACGTGCCGCAGCGAATCGCCGAGTCCGCGCACCCGTCGATCGTCCCGTTCCAGGCGTTCCAGAGCGCCGACGGATGGCTCACGGTCGCGTGCGCCAAGCAGAAGTTCTGGGAGCTGCTGTGCGGGGCGCTTGGGCGTGAGGACCTGCTCGAGGACCCCCGGTTCGCCGACTTCGCCGCGCGTCACCGCAACCGCGACGCGCTGCTCCCGATCCTGCGCGACGCCTTCCGGGCGCGGACGACCGCTGAGTGGCAGGAGATCCTGTCGGGGGCGGGGGTGCCCCATGGCCCCGTGTACGAGGTCGGAGAGGCGCTCGAGGACGAGCAGGCGGTTGCGCGCGAGGACATCGTCGAAGTCGAGCACCCCGAGCTCGGGACCGTGCGCCAGATCGCCTCGCCGCTGCGGTTGTCAGGCGAGCCGAACCCCGTCGGCCGCGGCCCGTATCGCGGCGAGCACACCGACGAGCTGCTGCGCGATCTGTGCGGCTATTCCGACGACGAGATCGCCGCGCTGCGGGCGGACGGCGCGTTCGGCGTCGCCGGCGAGGTCCCGGCTCGATAGCCGGGCGGGAGGCTTGGCGTCAAGGGTGGACGTGAAACGTCCCGCATCGGGACGTTTCACGTCCACCCTCTAAGCAGTCGGCTCCAGCGCAGGCGGGCGCCGCAGGTGCCAGTCGGTGACCTGCTGGTAGGCGTGGGCGGCGGCCAGCACCGTCGCCTCGTGCAGCGGCTTGCCGACCAGCTGCATGCCGACCGGAAGCCCGTCGACGAACCCGATCGGGACCCCCGCCACCGGCGTCCGCGACAGCACCCACATCGACACCGTCTGGGTCAGCAACGCGGTCGTCTCGATCGGATCGCTGTCGGCGATCAACGGCGCGGGCCGGCCGCACGACGGCGACAGCAGCAGGTCGCGCCCGTCCAGCGCCTCCACCACGCTGCGGCGCCAGGCGCGCTGGCGCTGGCGGCCCTCGGCGTAGCGCGGTCCCGTGATCGCAGCCCCGCGTCGCAGGCGGGTGACGACGTCGGGGGCGAAGATCTCCGGGCACTCGGCCAGCCGCTGGGCGTGAAACGCGGCCGCCTCGGGCAGCACCACCTCGGCGGTCTGCGCAAACGCCTCGGGCCGCCCGGGCAGCTCGATCTCCTCGACCGTCGCCCCCAGCCGCTCGAGCTCGGCGGCGGCGGCCCGGATCGCGTCGGCCACCGCCGGCAGCGGATCCTCGATCCAGTCGCCGACGAGCATGCCCACGCGCAGCCCTTCGGCGCCCCGGGCTGCAGCGCGCCGACGTAGTCGTCGACGGGGACGTCGATCGAGGCCGGATCCTCGGCGTCATAGCCGGCGATCACCGCCAGCACCTGCGCGACGTCCTCGGCCCGCCGCGCCATCGGGCAGATCGAGTCAAACGTCCACGCCACCGGGATCGAGCCGCGATTCGACACGCGCCCGGCCGACGGCCGGATCGTGCTCAGCCCGCACAGCGCCGCGGGCACCCGCGCCGATCCGGCGGTGTCGGTTCCGAGCGTCGCGATCGCCATGTCGGCGGCGATCGCCGCGCCCGAGCCGCCCGACGAGCCGCCGGTGATGCGGTCCGGGTCCCAGGGGTTGCGACACGGTCCGTAGTGGATGTTCTGGGCGGTCGCCCCGATCGCCCACTCGGACATGTGCAGCTTGCCGACCAGCACCGCGCCGCTGTCGCGCAGCCGCTGCCACACCGGCGCGTCGCGGTCGGGGACGGCACCGTCGAAGTACGTCGTGCCCGCCGTCATCGGCAGCCCGGCGACCTCGATGTTGTCCTTCAGCGCGACCGGGATCCCGGCCAGCGGGCCCAGCGGGTCACCCCGCCGGGCCGCGTCCTCGACCCCCTGCGCCTGCTCGAGCGCCCGTTCGGCGGCGACCGTGCGAAACGCGTTGAGCTCGCCGTCGGCTCGCTCGATCCGCTCCAGGTACGCCTGGGTGAGCGCCACCGGCGACAGCTCGCCGGCGACGATCCGCTCGCGGGCCTCCGCGATCGAGAGGTCCAGCGACGCAGCCGTCACGGGCGGCACTAGCTCATGCCGAAGGCCTTGTTCCCCGCGGCGGACGCCGGGCTCCCCGACGGGCGCAGCTTGCCCTCGTCGCGCGAGAACACGTCGTTGAGCGACTGGCGGCCGGTACGGGAGCTGCGGATCTCCGCGCGCTGCTTCTCGGTCGCGGCCTCGTCGATCTCCAGCGTGTTCTCGTTGGCGAACACCACGCCGTAGGCGTCGCGGGCCAGCTCGACCGTGGTGAAGTCGTCGAGCACGTCCTCGCGCACCAGCGCCGGTTCGCGCTCGAGCGGATCTCCGTAGCCGCCGCCGTTGGGCTCGCGGAACTCGATGTACTCACCCGCCTTGAACTCGATGCCGGTGACCTTCGCCTCGAGGTACTCCTGGCGGTCGGTGTCGGGGTTCTTATAGGTGGAGGCGGTCATCCCGTCCCAGCCGCCGAAGATCCCGCGCGGCGGGTCGTACTGGCGGTCGCCCTCGCAGGAGTAGGTGCCGTCGACCAGGAAGCGGTTGCGCCGGATGATCCCGACGCCGCCGCGCCACTTACCGGGGGCGGCCGGCTCGGGCCGCAGCTCGTACTGGTCGCAGCGGACCGGGAACCGGAGGTCGAGCTCCTCGATCGGGTTGTTCCGGGTGTTCGCCATCAGGTTGTCGACCGAGTCCATCGCGTCCTTGCCGTGGCGGCCGCCGTACGCGCCCTCGTTGACCTCGAGGTACAGCCAGTACTCGCCGCTCTCGGGCTGGAAGCCCGAGTACGAGCAGAAGTGGATCCCGGCCGAGTTACCCGCGGTCACCTGCGTGGGGAGCTGGTCCGACAGTGCCAGGATCGTGTTGTCGACCACCCGCTGCACCTGGCAGAAGCGCGAGAAGCACGCCCGCGGGAACTGCGGGTTGAAGATCGTCCCCTTCGGCGCGATCACTTCGACCGGGCGAAACACCCCGTCGTTCTGGGGCACGTGCTCGGGGAACGTGGTCTCGTCGAGCAGCAGCGTGCGCACCGCGTAGTAGGCGCCGACCAGCAGCGACCCCTCGAACGGGACGTTGAATCCGGTCGGGACCTCGGCTTCGGAGCCGGTCAGGTCGATCGTGATGCTGTCGCCCTCGACGATCACCTTGGTCTCGACCCGCAGACGCCGGCCGCGGTTACGGGCGTCGTCGTCCAGCCACGCGGTCGGAGCCTTGTACTCGCCGTCCGGGATCTTGGCGATCTCGGCTCGCAGCATCGATTCGGAGTAGTCCATCCACCCGTAGGCGGCGCTCATCACGGTCTCGGTCCCGTAGCGCTCGACGAGCCGCAGGAACCGCTCGCAGCCGAGCTGGCAGGCGGCCATCATCGCGTTCATGTCGCCGCGGTTCATCGTCTCGGTGCGGACGTTGTCGAACATCATCCGGTCGACGTCGACGTTGAGCTCGCCGTCGCGGTACCAGCGCAGGCCGTTGTAGAGCTTGGCCTCCGCGTACACGTCGAACGCGTCGGCGTTGATCCCCGGGAACGAGCCGCCGACGTCGAGCACGTGCGCGGTCACCGCCGCGAACCCGAGCAGTTCGTCGCCGTCGAAGATCGGCACCGCCACGGCCACGTCGGGGCTGTGGGAAGCGCCCAGGAACGGGTGGTTGTGGACGATCACGTCGCCGGGACGGATGTCGCCGTCGAGCCGGTCCAGGAAGCCGCGGATGTACCACGGCAGCGACCCGATGTGCATCGGCGTCGAGTCCGACTCGCACAGCTCGCGGCCCTGGGCGTCGAAGATCCCCGCGCCGAGGTCCTCGGACTCGCGGATGATCGACGAGTACGACATCCGGAACAGGACGCCCGCCATCTCCTTGGCGATGGCGTGGAACGCGCCGCCGAGCACCCGCATCGTGATCGGGTCGACCTCGACCCGCTCGCGGTCCGGAGGTCCGGGCGTGCGTCCAACCTCATAAGTCACGATCGACATGCCTGGTTCCTTTCTCTTCCGGCGTCTCAGTCAGGACCGGGCCGCGACCCCGGCGGCACCGAAGTCGGCGGTTCTTGCTGATTCCTCGAGCCAGATCACGATGTTTCCGTAGCGGTCGATCTCGGCGGTCAGTCCCGGCGGTATCACGGTGGTGGTGTCGTACTGGTTGATCACCGCCGGCCCCTCGATCCGATGCCCGGCGGCGAGCCGCTCGCGGTCATAGAAGCGGGTGGGCAGCTCGCGCAGCTCGCCGTCGACCCGGAACCAGGCGTCGCGCTCGTGGTGCAGCGCCACGTCCACGGACTCGTCGCTCGAGGACACCTCGGGCGTCGACAGCGGCTCGATCAACCCGATCCCGCGGACGCGGATGTTCGGGATCTCGATGTCTGACTCCTCGAATCGCCGCGAGTACTCACGCTCGTGCGCGTCGTGGAAGTCCGCGGCCAGCTTGGACGCCCAGTCGGAGTCGATCGCGCCCGATCCCGCCTCGACCCGGAGCTCGTAGCCCTGGCCCAGGTAGCGGCAGTCCGCCACGCGCTGGATCACCCAGCGGTCCTTGGCGATCCCGTCGGCCTCAAGCTGGTTGCGCGCCAGCTCCTCGAGCTCGGTGAATCGCGCCTCGAGCTCGGAGGCGTTGAGCTGGGACATCCGCTGGTAGGTCGTGGTCACGTACTCGTAGACCGAGTCGGTGACCAGCAGGCCAAGCGCCGCGGTCACGCCGGGATACGGCGGCACGACCACGGCCGGGGTGCCGACTTCCGACGCGATGCTCGCGGCGAACATCGGACCGGCGCCGCCCTCGGCGACCAGCGCGAAGTCGCGCGGGTCAAAGCCCTTGCGCACCGAGTTCTCCTCGATCGACTGGACCATCGAGTGGCTGACGATCTGGATCGCGCCCATCGAGGCCTCCTCGACGCTCATGTCGAGCTCGTAGGCCACCGGCTCAAACGCCTGGCGGGCCAGGTCGGCGCGCAGCTCCATCGTCCCGCCCAGGAACGTCTCGGGCTGCAGCCAGCCGAGGTTGACCATCGCGTCGGTCGAGGTCGGCTCGGTGCCGCCCCGGCCGTAGGCGGCCGGACCCGGGACCGCGCCCGCCGAGCGCGGACCGGAGCGGAAGATGCCGCCGCCGTCGACGTACGCGATCGACCCGCCGCCGGCGCCGATCGTGTCGACGTCGACCATCGGGATCATCGCCTGGTAGGGACCGACGCGGGTGTCGAGCAGATGCTTCATCCGCAGCTTGCCGCCCTGCGACAGGCCGATGTCGGCCGAGGTGCCGCCGACGTCGAGCGTGATCACGTTCTGGAAGCCCGCTTGGCGGCCGACCCAGATCCCGCCCACGACCCCGGCGACCGGACCCGACATCAGCAGGTTCACCGGGCGCTCCACGGCTCCGTCGGCCGTGACCACGCCGCTGGCCGAGCTCATCAGCTGCAGCCCGGTGCGAACGCCCAGGTCCTGGAGCTGATCCTCGAGCCGGCGCACGTAGCCGGCCACCTTGGGCCCGACGAACGCGTTCAGCGCGACCGTCGAGAAGCGCTCGTACTCGCGGTATTGCGGGAGCACCTCCGAGGACACCGACAGGAACGCGTCGGGGAACTCCTCGCGGACGATCTCGGCGACCCGCTTCTCATGGTCGGGGTTGAGGAACGAGAACAGGAAGCACACCGCGACCGCATCGACCTGCATCTCCTTGAGCTTGCGCACCTGCTCGCGCGCCTTCGCCTCGTCGAGCTCAACCAGCACCTGGCCGTCGGCGGTGATCCGCTCCGGGACGGTCAGGCGGTGGCGGCGGCGGACCAGCGGATAGCGCTGCCAGGGCAGATCCTGATAGTTGGAGAAGTTCAGCGGCTTCTTGTGCCGCGCGATGTGGAGGATGTCGCGGTAGCCCTCGGTGGTGATCATCCCCACGGTCGCGCCGTTGTGCTCGATCACGATGTTGGTCGCGATCGTGGTCCCGTGGAACACCTGGCCGAGGTCAGCGGGCGTCACGCCGGCGCGCTCGGTGAGCTCAGTGATGCCCTGGATGGTCCCGCGGGACGGGTCGTCGGGCGTGGAGGCGAGCTTGTGGATGAGGATGTTCCCACCCTCGTCGTCGATGTAGATCAGGTCGGTGAACGTGCCGCCGACGTCCACTCCGAGGCGTTTCATAGCTCTCTCCAGGATTGGGGAATGGCCAGGGTCATGCTCCTCAGTAGCTCCCGGAGGATCTTTCCAGAGAAGTGCGCCGAACGTGTGAATCCGCACGGCGGTCCTAGGGCGGCCCATTCTTATGCCGGACATCGGTGGTGTCAAGCGGCCGAAGGCCGAGAAGCGCCTTGAGCGGGTTGACTTTGGCTTATGTCTGACATATAACCGGCTGGACCGACGCTGAAAATCCCAGACCGACGAGGGAGCAAGCATGGCCGTTCAACCTGAAGCCGCCCCTAAGGTGTGGCGGGGGCGCTTCTACGACGACTTCGAGGTCGGTGACGTGTACCAGAGCAGGCTCGGACGCACGGTCACCGAGACCGACAACATCTGGTTCACGTGCCTGACGATGAACACCAACCAGGTCCACTTCAACAACGAGTTCGCCGCCAAGACCCGGTTCGGCCAGCCACTGGTCAACAGCGCGTTCACACTTGCCCTGGTCACGGGGATGAGCGTGCCCGACACCAGCGAGAACGCGACCGCGAACCTCGCCTGGACCGACATCAAGCTGCCCAACCCGGTGTTCGTCGGCGACACGCTGTGGACCGAGACCGAGATTCTCTCCACGCGCGAGTCCAAGTCCAACCCGAACGTCGGGATCGTCGGCGTGCGCTGCCGTGGGATCAACCAGCGGCGGGAGGTCGTGGTCGAGTTCCAACGGACGTTCATGGTCTACAAGCGCACCGCTCCCGAGGTCACCGACACGTTCCCGACCACCGACACCGACTGGACAGTCTGAGAGGCAAGCCATGGATACCGCAGCCCAACGTTTCGCCGCCTTCAGCTCGTCGCTGACGCTCGACGCGATCCCGCAGGACGTCGTCGAGGCCGAGAAGCTCCACGTCCTCGACATGCTCGGCTGCGGCCTGGCCGCGCACGCGCTCGACACCGCTCCGGCCGCCCGCGAGGCGATGACCGAGATCGGCTCGAGCGGACCGGCGGCCGCGATCGGGGTAGCCGACGGCCTTCCGGCGGCCGATGCCGCACTGGTCAACGGCGTCACCTGCCACGCGCTCGACTACGACGACACTCACACCGGGTCGATCGCGCACATCAGCGTCGCGGTCGTCGCCGCCGCGCTCGCCCAGGCGCAGGCTCAGGGCGCGTCGGGCGCCGACTTCGTCGTGGCCGCGGTCGCCGGCAACGAGATCGTCACCCGGCTGGGAATGGTGGTCGGCGACGCGTTCCACGCCCGGGGATTTCACCCGACCTCGGTGTGCGGAGTGTTCGGGGCCACCGCGGCGGCCGCGCGGCTGCAGGGTCTGGAGTCCGGAATCGTGACCAACGGTCTCGGGATCGCCGGCAGCATGGCATCGGGGCTGCTCGAGTACCTCGCCGACGGCTCGTCGACCAAGCGCCTTCACCCGGGATGGGCCGCGCACTCGGCGATCATCGCCTCGCGGCTGGCGGCCCATGGGGCCACCGGGCCGTCATCGGTGTTCGAGGGCCGGTTTGGGCTGTACGGGGCGTTCGTCGACCGGCACGACATCGACGCCGACACGATCGCCTCCGAGCTGGGCGACCGCTGGGAGACGCCCCGGATCGCGTTCAAGCCCTACCCCGCGTGTCACTACATGCACGCGTCGCTCGACGCGACCGCACAGGCACTCGCCGACACCCCGGTCGCCGTGGACCAGATCGAGGAGATCGTCGCGCTCACCACCGAGGCGGGCGTCTCGCTGGTGCTCGAGCCGCTGGCCGACAAGCACCGGCCCCGGTCTGAATATGAGGCGAAGTTCAGCCTCCCCTATTCGGTCGCGGCGCTGCTGCTGCGCGGCAAGGTCGACGTGTCGACCTACACCGACGAGGCGATCGCTGACCGGGAGGTGCTCGAGCTCGCCTCGAAGGTCAGCTACGAGGTCAAGGAGTACGAGACGTTCCCGCGGGCGCTTCCCGGCGGGGTGCGGATCCGCACCCGCGACGGGCAGGTGCTCGAGGCCGAGTTGCCCTATCAGCGCGGCGGGCCCGAGAACCCGATGAGCGCCGACGAGGTCCGCGACAAGTTCCGCACGAATGCCTCGCTGGCGCTGGACCGCGGTGATGTCGAGCGGCTGGAGGAGACGATCATGACGCTCGAGCGCCACGAGGATCTGGCCGGTCTGGAGGCGCTGTCGCGTGCCGCCCGCCGCGAGCACCTGGCGGCGGCATGACGACCGCCACTGAGCTCACCGACGAACAGCAGGAGATCCTGCGCACGATCCGCGACTTCGTGGATCGCGACGTGCTGCCCAACGTCTCCCGCTATGACCACGCCGACGAGTTTCCCGAGCCGCTGGTGCAGACGATGCGCGAGCTCGGGCTGTTCGGGACCACGATCCCCGAGGAGTACGGGGGTCTGGGCCTCGACCTGACCACGTACGCGCTGATCGTCAAGGAGCTGTCCCGAGGCTGGATCTCGCTGTCGGGCGTGGTCAACACGCACTTCATCGCGTCGTTCATGCTCAAGACGTTCGGGACCGACGAGCAGAAGGACCGGCTGCTGCCGCCGATGGCGCGAGGCGAGATCCGCTCGGCGTTCTCGATGACCGAGCCCCACGCCGGCTCCGATGTGCAGGCGATCCGCACCCGCGCGGTGGCCGACGGCGACGAGTACGTGATCACCGGTCAGAAGATGTGGGTCACCAACGGTCTGCGGGCCGGGATCGTGATGCTGCTCGCGGTCACTGATCCCACCGCCCAGCCGCGCCACGCGGGGATGACGGCGTTCATCGTCGAGAAGGAGCCGGGCGTCACCGAGCTGCCGGGGCTGACGATCCCACCGCCGCTGAAGAAGCTCGGCTATAAGGGCGTCGAGTCCACCGAGCTCGTGTTCGACGGCTTCCGCATCCCCGCCACCAGCATCCTCGGGGGCGAGGACCAGGTAGGCGTCGGGTTCAAGCAGTTCATGGCCGGGATCGAGCTCGGCCGGGTCAACGTGGCCGCGCGCGGGCTCGGGATCGCCGAGTCGGCGCTCGAGAACGCGGTCCGCTACGCGCGCGAGCGCGAGGCGTTCGGCAAGCCGATCGCCAAGCATCAGCTGATCCAGGCCAAGATCGCGATGATGGCGACCAAGATCCGGGCCGCCGAGCTGCTGATGATCGACGCCGCGCGGTTGAAGGACACCGGCGCCCGGGCCGACATGGAGGCCGGAATGGCGAAGCTGTTCGCGACCGAGGTCGCCGAGGAGGCCGCGCTCGAGGCGATGCGGATCCACGGCGGCTACGGGTACTCTCAGGAATATCCGATCGAGCGGCTGTACCGCGACGCGCCTGTACTGATTCTGGGAGAGGGGTCCAACGAGATCCAGCAGCTGCTGATCGCGAGGCGGATACTCGAGCGCTATGGGAACGGAGCTAGTTAGTGGCCCAGAAGGCCCAACCGCAAGTGACACCGCCGGTCATCCGCGTCCGCAAGGCCTACGAGCAGGTCTACGACCAGCTCCGCGAACTGATCATCCGCGGAGAGCTCCCGCGGGGCGAGCGACTGCCCGGCGAGATCGTGCTCGCCCGCGAGTTCGGGGTCAGCCGCGGCACCGTGCGTGAGGCGCTGCGCGCACTGGAGGCACACAACCTGATCCGGACCGCCAAGGGCGCCAGCGGCGGGAGCTTCGTGACGTTGCCGACCGTGGACCACGTGTCCGAGTTCCTCGAGGCGAACATCAGCCTGCTGTCGGAGGCCAACGACGTCACGCTCGAGGAGTTCCTGGAGACCCGCCGGCTGCTCGAGGTCTACGCGGCTCGGCAGTGCGCGGTGCGCCGCAGCGAGGCGGACCTCGAGCGGTTACGAGGCACGATCCTCGACGACCCCGACGAGCTCGCGGTCGAGCAGCGTTACATCTACAACCAGGAGTTCCATACCGCGGTGCTCGACGCCGCCGGTAACACGCTGCTGCGGATCGCGGCGCAGCCGATCTTCTCGATCCTGCAGACCAACCTCAGTCGCGAGACGCTCAGCCCTCGCTTCCCGGGCCGGGTCAACGACGATCACCGGGCGATCCTCGAGGCGATCGAGGCCGGCGACGGCGACGCGGCGGCCGAGGAGATGCGCAAGCACCTCGTGTACCTGAGCCGCACGTATAAGAGCATGTGGCGCCCGGACGGCCCGCACGACCGGGCGCCGGTCGATCCGGACGATCAGTAGGACCGGGGCAGGCCCAGCACGTTCTGGGCCAGGAACGACAGGATCATGTTGGTCGACACCGGGGCGACCTGGTAGAGGCGCGTCTCGCGGAACTTGCGCTCGACATCGAACTCCCGGGCGAACCCGATTCCGCCGTGGGTGTCCAGGCAGGCGTTGGCGGCCTCCCACGAGGCGTCGGCCGCGAGCAGCTTGGCCATGTTGGCTTCGGCCGCGCACTTCTCGCCGCGCTCGTAGAGGTCCGACGCGCGCCGGCGCATCAGATCGGCCGCTTCGATCCGGGCGTGGGCCCAGGCGATCGGGAACGCCACGCCCTGGTTCTGGCCGATCGGGCGGCCGAACACCTGGCGCTGCTTGGCGTGGTTGGACGCCCGCTCGATGAACCAGCGGCCGTCGCCGACGCATTCGGCCGCGATCAGGATCCGCTCGGCGTTCATCCCGTCGAGGATGTACCGAAAGCCCATCCCCTCCTCGCCGACCCGGTTGGCGGCCGGGATCTCGAGGTCGTCGATGAACACCTCGGTGGTGTTGTGGTTGAGCATCGTCTCGATCGGCTGGATCCGGAGGTTCTCCTCCGACGCCGCGCGCAGATCGACCAGGAACGTCGACAGCCCCCACCAGCGCGGCTGATCGCCCTCGGGCTCCCCGGTCCGGGCCAGCAGCAGCATCAGGTCGCTCTCGAGCGCGCGCGAGGTCCAGATCTTCTGGCCGTTGACCACGTAGCGATCGCCGTCGCGGCGGGCTCGGGTACGGATTCGCGTCGTGTCGAGACCGGCGTCGGGCTCGGTCACGCCGAACGCCTGGAGGCGCAGGTCGCCCGAGGCGATCTGCGGCAGCCACTGCTGCTTCTGCTCCTCGGAACCGTGCCGCAGCAGCGTGCCCATGATGTACATCTGCGCGTGGCAGGCGCCGCCGTTGGCACCGGAGCGATTGATCTCCTCCATGATCAGCGCGCCCTCGGAGACCCCCAGCCCGGCGCCGCCGTACTCGGACGGGATCAGCGCGGCCAGCCAGCCGGCCTCGGTCAGCGCGTCGACGAACTCCTTCGGATAGGCCTCCTCGCGGTCGACCCGCCGCCAGTACTCGTCCCCGAAGCGCGCGCACAACTCGCGCACCCCGCTTCGCACTTCGTCTTCGGTGATCGTCTCTGTCGTTGTCATGGGCTCCAGATTCCTGAGGTCAGACCGCCATCGACGACGACCGTAGAGCCGGTCACCCAACGTGACTCGTCGGAGGCGAGGTATACGAACGCTTCGGCGACGTCGGCGGGATCGCCGAACCTTCCCAGCGGCTGCATCCCGATCGCGGCCTCCCGGGCGGCCTGGGGGTCGGGCTGATCGCTGAAGTAACCGTCGATCATCGGCGTGTCGATCATCCCGGGGCACACGCAGTTGGCTCGGATCGAGTCGCGGGCTCCGTCGAGCGCCATGCACTTGGTGAGCATGATCACCGCCGCCTTGGAGGCGCCGTAGGCCGCGTTGTTCGGGGTCCCCCACAGGCCGGCAATCGATGAGGTCGAGATGATGCTGCCGGCGCCGCGCCGCTTGAACACCGGCCACGCCGCGCGCGACACCAGGTACACGCTCTTGAGGTTGATCGCGAGCTCGCGATCCCACTGATCCTCGGGTAGCTCGTGCGCCGCCCCGACGATCGTGACCCCGGCGTTGTTGACGACCACGTCGAGCCCGTCGAGCTCGTCGGCCGTTGTCTGCACCGCGCGTTGCACCGCGCCCGCGTCGCTGACGTCGACCGCCACCGACCACGCGCTCCCGCCGGCGGCGCCGATCTCCTCGGCGGTGTCAGACGCGCGGTCAGCGACCAGATCCGCCACCATCACCGCGGCGCCCTCCTCGGCGAAGCGCACCGACGTCGCCCGGCCAATCCCCGACCCGCCGCCGGTCACCAACGCAGCTTTGCCGTCCAGCCTGCCCACCGGGCGGAATCCCCTTTCGGCCCTGTTGACGATTGCCAGCAGCCCATACTAGGGTTCTTGGTGTGCAATTGCATACCAAGCCGACAGTGAACGGATAATGAACTCGATAACGATCTGTGACGTCGGGCCTCGCGACGGGCTCCAGAACGAGACGCCCACGCTTTCGCCCGCCGTCCGCGCCGAGTTCTGCAACCGCCTGGCTCACGCCGGAGTACCGCGCGTGGAGGCGGTCAGCTTCGTACATCCCGAGCGGGTCCCGCAGATGGCCGGGGCCGAGGAGGTCGTGGAGCAGCTCGATCGCAGCGGCCCCACGGTCTACGCCGGGCTGGTCGTCAACGAGCGCGGCTACGACCGCGCCGTCGGAGCCGGCGTCGACGAGATCCACTTCGCGTTTCCCGCCAGCGAGACGTTCTGCGATCGCAACCAGGGGATGACGCTGGCCGGCGCCACTGAGGTCGCCGTGTCGCTGCTGGACCGCTCACACCGCGACGGTGTCCGCATGTCGGTCACGATCGGCGCCTCGTTCGGGTGCCCGTTCGAGGGGCGGGTCGAGCCCGAGCGCGTATTCGAGCTGGCCGGCCTGATGCACGAGCACCACTCCGCCGAGATCATGCTGGCCGACACGATCGGCGTCGGCGTGCCGTCACAGGTGCGTGAGCTCGTCGCGCGGGGTGTCCGCTCTCGGGGCGATCGTCGGCTGTCATCTGCACAACACGCGCAACACCGGCTACGCGAACGCGCTGGCCGCGGTCGAGTCTGGCGCGGTGTTGCTCGATGCCTCCTGCGGCGGCATCGGTGGCTGCCCGTTCGCCCCCAAGGCGACTGGCAACATCGCCACCGAGGATCTCGTGTACATGCTGCACGGCATGGGGATCGAAACCGGGATCGACCTGGCCGGCGCTCGTCGAGACCGCCGCGTGGCTGGCCGACGCGATGGGCAAGGACCTTCCCGGCCAGACGTACAAGGCCGGCACGTTCGCGCCGATCGCCGCCTGAACACCCGCTCGACCTACATTCGCAATCCAAGGGAGTGCCATGAACGACGACCTGTTCGAAACAGGCCTGGAGATTCGCCGCGAGGTGCTCGGCCGCGAGTACGTGGACGCCAGCATGGCGAACACCGACGAGTTCAGCGCCGACTTCCAGCGGCTGCTGACCGAGTACTGCTGGGGCGCGGCTTGGGGCCGAAGCGCGCTGACCCGGCGCGACCGGAGCCTGTTGAACCTGGTGATGCTCGGCGCGCTCAACCGCGCGGCCGAGTTCAAGCTGCACCTGCGGGGCGCGATCACCAACGGGTGCACGCGCGAGGAGATCAAGGACGCACTGATCCAGCTGACGATCTACGCAGGGGTGCCCGCGGGCGTCGAGGCGTTCCGTCACGCCCGCGAGGTGTTCGCGCAGCTCGAGGCCGATCAGGCCGACTGAGGGAGCGGGGCGGTGCCGGTGCGCTCGATCGCGTGCACCAGCGCGGTCACTGTCCGGTTGACCGGTGCCGGGACTCCGAGCTCGTCGCCCAGCCGCGGAATCGAGCCGTTGATCACATCGACCTCGCTCGCTCGCCCCGCGAGCACGTCGAGCAGCATCGACGGCCTCGCGCCGGGAATCGCCGATCCGAAGTCGTGCACCCAGGCGACCGGATCGTCGAAGCCGAGCTTGACGTCGCTGGCGACCGCGACCCGGTAGGCCTCGGTCGCGCAGGCCTGGGCCACCGGCCAGGCGTCGGGGTCGTCGATCACCGCGCCGATCGTGGCACCCGTGATCGCGCAGGTGCCGCTGAAGGCCACGTTGCAGATCAGCTTCTCCCACACCAGCCGGTCGACGTCGTCGAACGTGCGCACGGTGAACCCGGCCTGGCGCCAGGCGTCGGCTACACGCTCCACACGTTCGGTCACCGGGCCCGAGCGCTCGCCGAACCGGACCAGCTCCATCCCGTGATGGTGCACGTGACCCGGCTCGACGATCGAGGCGCCAAAGCCGCCGACCACGCCCGTCATGATCCGCTCGGCGCCGACGATCGCCGCCACCCGCTCGCGGCTCCCGAGACCGTTCTGGATCGGCAGCACGATCGTGTCGTCGCCGAGCAGCGGCAACGCCGCGTTCGCCGCCGACTCGACGTCATGGGCCTTGGTCGCGATCACGACCAGGTCGACGGTCCCCACCTCGGCGGGGTCGGTCGTGGCCGACAGCTTCGCCGTCCGGTCGCCGCTGGCGCCGGTGACATGCAGGCCGTCGCGCTGGATCGCGTCCATGTGGTCAGGCCAGGCGTCGACCGCCGTCACGTCATGGCCGGCCGACGCCAGCAGCCCGGCGTAGACCGACCCGGTCGCGCCGGTGCCTACGATCGCAATCCGCAACGGCGAACTCAAGCGTCGGTCTCGCCGAGCGCCGCCATCTCAGCGTCGAAGTCCCGCCGCTCCTGCGCAATCTGCTCGCGCAGCGCCTGGCGCTCCGGCAACGGACCGAAGTCGAACTGGCCGGTCTGCTGATCGTCGGCGCCGCCCAGCTCCGAGCGCCTGGCCTCGGTCGCCGCGGCATCGACGTCGCCGTCGGCTCCGAGCATGACGCCGTACTCCTCGCGGGCGGAGTCGGCACTGACCAGGCCGGCACGGACGTCCTTGGCCACTCGCTCGGGTTCGCGCGTCAGCGGAGAGCCGAGCCCGCCGGCGCCCGCGGTCGAGAACACGAGCTTGTCGCCGCGGGCGACCGGAAGGTTCTCGACCTTCGAGGGCAGCTCCTGCTCGGTGCCGTCCTCGCGGATCAGGCGCTTGGACGAACTCGCGCCGTAGCGCCCGCCGCTCACGCCCCACGGGAAGGTGTGCGCCCGATCGTCCTGGAAGCTGATCTGACCGTTCTCCAGGAACGTGTAGACCTTGTCGACGCCGTGGCCGCCGCGGTGGTAGCCGGCCCCACCGGAGTCCTGGCGGGTCCTGTACGCGTCGACCCGCAACGGGTAGTACTTCTCCAGGTACTCGGTCGGGACCGCCTTGAACAGCGGCCACCACGAGTGCCCGTCGAGGCCGTCCCCGACCGGACGGGCTGGGATCCCGCCGTACAGGATCTCGAGGATCTGGTAGGGCTCGCCGCTGGAATCCACGCCCGAGTACACGAAGTTCGGGCTGGTCCCGTAGCTGCCCGACACCGAGAACTGCGACAGCGCCTTGGAGAACACCGCGCCGACGACGTCGAAGTGGCGGGCCATCAGCGTCAGCCGGTTGCCCAGCGGCGCCGGGAAGTGCGGCTTGAGCACGGTCCCGTCGGGAATGCTCACGTTGATGATGTCCGAATAGCCGTCGTTGAACGCGACGTCGGGCGCGAACGCCATGATCAGGAACACCCCGCAGAACATCTTGAACATCTCCGGGTTCAGGTAGAAGTTGACCGAGCCGGGAACCTGCGGGTCACAGCCGTCCCAGTCGACGTTCAGCGTGTCGCCGTCGCGCCACATCGTCATCCGCAGCTTGATCGGGCCGGTGCCGAGGCCGTCGTCGTCGGCGAGGTCCTCGAAGCTGAAGCGCTCGCCGTCGGGGAGGTGCTGGCGGATGAGCTCGATCACGGCCGAGCGGGTACGGGCCAGGATCGCATCGCAGGCCTCGAGGTAGGTGTCCTTGCCGAAGCGGTCACACAGCTCGATCACCCGCGCGGCGCCAGCCGCGGTGCCGGCCGCGATCGCCTTGATGTCAGCCTCCACGTGCGCCGGGACGCGCGTGTTATGGCAGAACATCCGCAACGCCTCTTCGTTGAGCTTGCCCTGGTCATACAGCTTGATCGGGGGCATCCGGATGCCCTCGTGGTAGATGCTCCGGGCGCTGATCGGCATGCTCCCGGCGGCGGTGCCGCCGACGTCGATCAGGTTGCCCCACTGCGAGGTGTAGCCGACCAGGTCGCCCTCGTAGAAGATCGGGCGCAGGATCATGAAGTCCGGCGTGTGTGACACCGATCCCTCGCACAGGTACGGGTCGTTGAGCGCGATCACGTCGCCGTCGCGCAGATCCTCGACCTCGTAGGGCGAGTGCTCGATGATCGTCTTGATCGCGCAGCCGAACTGACCCATCACCATCCGCGCGTGGCGGTCGGCGATCAGCGGGAACTGGTCTGACTGCTCCCGGATCACCGGGCTGACCGCGGTCGTCTCGAGCACGCGGTCCATCTCGTAGCGCGTGTTGGAGAGCGTGTTCTCGATGATGTCGAGGGTGACGTGGTCGATGTTGTGCTCGCGAACGAAGTCGGGCACGGGAGCTTGGGGCTTCTCGGTGACGCTCATCGGGCCTCGCTTGGGGTGATGATGATGTTGGCGTACTCGTCCACGACGCCGGCGTATCCCGGCTCGAGGACCACGGTGCTGTCGTCCTGAACGACGATCGCCGGCCCTTCGATGCGATGGCCGGGGCGCAGTCGATCGCGATCGATGATCGGTGTGGACATCGATTCGCCGGCGAACACGGCCTGCTCGTGACGGTCGATCGCGTCCTCCAAGGACGCGGTGTCGGTTCTCCCGGGCGCTCGCGGCGGATCCGGCGTGACCCCGCGTCCGACCACGCGGAGCGTCGCGATCTCGATCGGGGAGTCGAGGTCGAAGCCGTAGCGACGGCGGTGCTCGCCCTCGAAGTCCGACCGTAGCGCGTCGGCGTATCCGTCGTTCAGCGCGGCAGCATCGAGCGCACACGGGATCTGGATGTCCTGGCGGTAGTAGCGGCAGTCCGCGTAGACCTCGAACTTCTGGTCGCCGCTGGCCACCTCCTCGCCGGTCAGCCACTCGCGCGCCTCGTCCACCAGCGAGTCGACGGCTTCGCGCACCTCCGCGGCCGTGGTCACGTCGCTGGTGCGCAGGTACGTGCGGGCGAACTCGTTCTGCACGTCGGCGGCGATGAACCCGTAGGCGCTGAGCACCCCGGGCGCGGACGGCACGATCAGCGGCGACGCGCCGATCAGCTTGACCAGCGCGTTGGCGTGAAGCGGACCGGCCCCGCCGAACGCAACCAACCCGAACCCGCGCGGGTCAAAGCCGCGCTCGACGCTGACCACTCGCAGCGCCCCGTGCATGTTCTCGTTGGCGATGTCGATGATCGCCTGTGCGGCGGCGATGTTGTCGATCCCTAGGCCGGCGCCCACCTTCTCGACGGCTTTATGCGCGGCATCCACATCGAGCTCAAGCGAGCCTCCGAGCCGTGAGCGGGCCGGGATCCGGCCGAGCACCACGTTGGCGTCGGTGACGGTGGGCTGGTCGCCGCCCTGGCCGTAACAGGCCGGGCCCGGGTCGGCGCCCGCGCTGATCGGGCCGACGCGCAGCGCCCCGGCGAGGTTCAGGTATGCGATCGAGCCACCGCCCGCGCCGACGCTGTGGATGTCGGCTCCGCGGGCCTGGAATTGGTAGTAGCCCAGCTGCGCCTCGCGCTTGATCGTCACCTGACCGTCGATGCACAGCGACGCGTCGGTCGAGGTGCCGCCCATGTCGAGCGTGAGCACGTTGGGCACGCCCGCCTGGCGCGCCAGGTAGGCCGCGCCGACGACTCCGCCCGACGGGCCCGAGAACGCGATGTCGACGGGCCGGTCCTTGGTCGCCTTGGCGCTCATCGTGCCGCCGTCGGAGCGGACGATGTTGAAGCGACCGGTGAAGCCCTCGTCCTGCAGCTGGGATTGGAGGTGGTCGACGTACTTGAGCACCTGAGGCTGCACGTAGGAGTTGAGCACGGCGGTCAGCGCGCGCTCGTACTCGCGGTACTCGGATACCAGGTCCGAGGAGATCGAGACCGGCAGCGACGGCTTGACCTCCAACGCGATCTCGCGGGCGCGACGCTCGTGCACGGGGTTCACGTACGCGTTCAGGAACGCGATCGTCAGCGACTCGATCCCATCGTCGACCAGCTGCGTGACGGCGTTGCGAACCTCGTCCTCGTCGAGCGGCCGGACCGGCTTGCCGTCGGCCCCCATTCGCTCGCCCACCCCGTACGTGCGCCACAGCGGCACCAGCGGGTCGGGCTTGATCATCCCCATCCAGGCATACAGCGGACCGGGGGTCCAGGCCCGCGCCAGGTGCAGGATCTGCTCGTGGCCGGCGGTCGTGATCAGGCCGCCCGCGGCGCCCTTCTCCTCGAGGATCATGTTCGTGACGACAGTGCTGCCGTGCAGGATCAGCGCGAGATCGGCCGGGGGCACGCCGCGCGTCTCACACGCCTGGCGCACGCCCGTGATCACGCCGGCGGACTGGTCCTCGGGGGTCGAGAGGACCTTCGCGATCGTGAGCTCACCGGTGTCCTCGGCGAGCAGCAGCACATCGGTGAATGTGCCCCCAACGTCGACTCCGAGCTTCAGTGTCACTACTCCCTCTCCTTGGCGCTCGCTGGAACTTGAACCATCGCCCGGCTTGTCCTCACCGCGGCATTTCCCGACTCTGTCAGACCTCGGGCCCGCACGGTTGGTATGCGAGCGTATGCAGCCGTGAATATACCGCCTGTGGGCGGCTGATTTTGGAGGGAGGGGCCTGGACAGGACCGGCGGGCGGAGCGGGCCACGGGCGCGGGCGACGTGGAAACGTCCCACTCGAGGCCTTCGCGGGTCAGTCTGGGATGTTGATCACGTCCCACGTGGCCAACGTCCCAGATCGCGCCCAGAGCGCTCGAGTGGGATGTTGTGCATGCGATCCCGCCCGCCATCAGGCGCCGATCGAGCGCCGGCGCGAGCTGACCAACGTCTCGCGTCCTACACCGAGCGGGTCGCCCGGTCGCGACCGTCGGCAGCACCTCCTGCGCCAGTAACCGCATCGAGCTCAGCACCTGGGCCTGGGGCATCCCCGGCCACTGCACCCGGCACACGAAGTGATCGGCGCCGAGTCGGTCGATGTGATCGGCGAGGATCGCGGCGCACGTCTCGGGCGACCCGAGCACGAACCGGCTGCCGGCGGTCAGCTCCTCGAACTCGCGTCGAAGCGTGTCGGTCGGCGGCAGCACGTCGCTCTGGCCCCACTGCACGTACGCGTCGTACTTGTTCTTCAGGTACGGGCGCGCGATCTCCATCGCCTGCTCGTCGGTGGCCGCGACGCACACCTCCTTGAGCACCGGCGTGGTCTCGGGCATCGGCAGGTCGTGGGCCGATCCGCTCTCGCTTCGAACAGACGCATCTGTCGCTCGAGCTCGTCCAGTCGCGTGTGCGGGTTGACGAACCACGCGTCGCCCAGCCGGGCGGCCCGGCGCACAGCCTGGTCGCTGTTGGCCGCGATCCATACCGGCGGCGGCCGGCCAGGGACGAGCGCCAGCTTCGCGTCCTCGAGATCGAAGCCGTCACCGCTCGCGGTGACCGATTCCCCACGGAGCAGACGCCGCACCACGTCGAGCTTGCGCTCGAACAGGTCGGTCCGGCGACTGCGGACGCCGAACGCGGCGTTCTCGACGGCGCGGTAGCCGAATCCGACGCCGAGCACGAACCGTCCGTCGGCGATCGCATCGAGCGTGGCCACGTTCTCGGCGGCCTCGACCGGGTTCAGCAGCGTCAGCAACAGAATCGCCACGCCGACGGTCATCCCCTCGGCCTCGGCGGCCATCCGCGCCAGCAGCGGAACGCTCTGGAACATCTGAAACGGGTGCGACAGGAAGTGCTGCCCGGCCCATATCGAGTCGAGCCCCAGCTCGCGCGCGAGCGCAACCTGCTCGAGGTGATCACGCACCGCGGCGCTTGCCTGCACCTCGGGCGGATGCTGTCCGGATAGGAACACGCCGAGGCGGAGGGTCCCGTCCGAGCCCGCGCCCGTCACCATCAGCTGAACGCCACCTCCACGTTGCCGAGACCGTCGAACTCCGCCAGCACCGCGTCGCCGGGGAGGATCGGCATCGGCGGCGCCGCCGCGCCGGTCAGCACGACGTCGCCGGCGTTCAGCGACCATCCGTGGTCGGTCACCTCGTTGGCCATCCACACCAACGCGTCGCGAGGGTCGCCCATCACGTTCGCGCCGCGCCCCGCGGAGCGCTCTTCGCCGCCGACCAGCAGCCGCGCCTCCTGGGCGGCGAGGTCGAGCCGGCGCCAGTCGGCGATCTGGGGCCCGAGCAGGAAATGGCCGCCGCACATCGCGTCAGCCACCAACGACGCGATGCCGACGCTGCCGAAGTCGACGAATCGCGAGTCGGGGACCTCGATCGCGAGCACGAGCGAAGCCACCGCGCCGAGCACGTCGTCGGAGCTCAGCTGCGCGGATCCGGCCTCGAGGCTCTCTCCGAAGATGAACGCGAACTCCGGCTCAACCGAACGCATCCGCATCGCCTGCGCCGACAGCGTGCTGCCCGAGCGCTGGCGCTGAAACTCGTACAGACGACCGATCAGCGGGCCGTCGGCGCCGATGTGGGCCTGCCCGGCCTTGCTGGTCGCAGCGATCTTCCAGCCCGCGGGCGCTCCGGCGAGCTCGTCCAGCTCCCGCTGAATCGTGTAGCCCTGCTCGACATCCGCGGGCCGGGCTTCCTGGGCGATCTCAGGCAGCGGATGCTCGGTCGTCCAGGCCTCCCAGATCGACCGAGCCGCGTCCCGGTAGGAGTCTGCACGCGCCACGCCCGCGATCATATTCACGCGCGCGCTTGATCGCCGGGCCGGGAAATGAAAGGGTCCCGCGTCGTGCCCCAGGCCGGACCCAACGAGCGGGCGATCGCAGACGTCATCACCGTGACGCCGCGGCTGGTCGCGGTCAAACCGGCGAGCGAGGTCGTTCCGGGGATGCACGCCGAGCTGCTGCTGCACGCAGCGCCCCCGACCGACTGGGCCTCGCTGGCCCCGTCGGTGCACGCGGCGCTCGCCGGCGCCGCCGAGTTCGAGGGGCTGTCACCGTCCGAGACCGAGCTCGGCGCCGCCCAGGATCATCACGCGATGGCCGGTGGCGCCGGGGCGATCACCGCCTCGACGCCGGTCGCCGTCGTCGAGGACCAGGTCAGCGGCGAGCGCGCGTACCACTTCCTGATGGAGGGTCTCGGTCGCGCGCTGATCCTCGGGATGACCGGCGAGGACGTGTTCGCCCGCCTGCGGTGGCTGCGCGACGACGCCGCGCCGGCACTCGACGCGGCCATTCAGGCGCTGGGCGGGATCGACTGCGACGAGATCATGTGCGAGGCGCTGCGGCGCGGCGACGAGCTGCATAACCGCAACGCCGCCGCCAACTCGATGCTGGCCGAACGACTCGCCGCCGGCATGGCCCGTGCCGGTGTGTCGGCCGAGCTGCAGGAGCGGATCCTCGAGTTCCTGCGCGGTAATCCGCAGTTCTTCGTGGCGGTGTCGCTCGCCACCACCAGGCTGATGCTCGACCGAGGCCACGGCGTCGAAGGGTCGAGCCTGGTTACCGCGGTCGGCTCCAACGGCACCGAATGCGGGATCAAGGTCTCCGGGCTTGGCGACCGGTGGTTCGTGGCGCCGGCGGAGACCGCCGAGGGACTCGCGCTCGAGGGTGCCGATCTCGCCGACGCCGCGCCCGCCTGCGGAGACTCGATGCTGGTCGAGTGCGCCGGGCTGGGGGCGTCGGTGCTGCCGGCGGCGCCCGCGTTGTGGCCGCTGCTGGGAGTCGACGGCGAGCGGGCATACCAGCTGTACGAGAACACTTCGACGATCGCGCTGGCCGAACACCCGCGCTACCGGGTGCCGGTCCTCGGCGACCGCGGAGCGCCGGTCGGGGTTGACGTCCACAAGGTGCTCGAGACCGGCATCAGGCCGGTGATCGACATCGTGATGATGCACCGCGAGGGCGGGCGCGGCCTCGTCGGCTTCGGGCTGGTGTCGCCGCCGATGGCGTGCTTTGAGCAGGCCGCGCAGGCGCTTGTCAGTGCCGGGAACGTCCATTAGGGTCCGGCGCATGATCGAGATCGACGGGCGCCAGATTCTGGAAACGTTGGACGAGAAGGTCTCGCCGGAGCACACGGCGGTGATCGTGATCGACATGCAGCACGAGTTCATCGACGAGGGCGGCTTCTGGGACGGGCTCGGCCAGGACACGAGCGAGACCAAGGCGGTGGCGGACCGGATTGCGGAGTTCCTCGACGAGGCGCGCAAGCACGGTGTGAGGATCGTTCACGTGCGCGCGATCTACGACACGAGGTACATGAACGATCCGATGTTCGAGCGCCTGCACCGGCACGGGAGCCGGCTGTACTGCCAGAGCTCCGACCCCGCCAGCGGCTTCTACGAGGGGCTCGAGCCGCGTGATGGCGAGCCCGAGGTCGTCAAGCACCGGTTCGACGCGTTCTATGACACCGAGCTCGAGCTGATGCTGCGTTCCTGGGGCGTCAAGACCGTGATCCTCACCGGTCTGGTGACGCATGGCTGCGTCGACTCGACCGCCCGGCACGCGTACTTCAACGGCTTCTACGTGGTGTTTCCGCCCGACCTGACCGGCGGCGCGTCGCCCGAGGTCAAGCGGGTGACCGTCGAGTCGATGAACGTGCTGTTCGGCGTCACTCCCTCGGTGGAGGAGATCGTCGCCTGTTGGGCGCCCGTGGGTGCCGCGGCGGTCGCCTGAGCGTCGCCACACGTTCATTGGCGCCGCCGCTGGGGACGTCGCGGCCGCTACGGGGCGCGATCGCTGAAACCGGGACGTTCGTTGCACTCGGCGGCTCGCCGGCATCGAGTGGAACGTTGTTCCCGGGGCCTCGCCGCCCGGGGCTCACGGCGAGCTAGCGCCGAGCCTTCTTGCGGTTCTCGATCAGGAACTCGAGGTTGGCGGCGGCGCGCTTGTGGCCGCGCTGGGCGCAGCGGCGCCAAGCGGCTTCGGCGCCGTCGAGGTCGCCGACCTCGTACAGGAGCACGCCGAGATTGAAGGCCGCGTCGGGTACGCCGGTCTGCTCGGCCCGCAGGTAGGCCCGGGCGGCGCCCTGGAGGTCGCGGCGCTTCTGCAGCAGCAGGCCGAGGTTGGCCGCCGCGCGGCCGTGTCCGCGCTGGGCGGCGAGCCGCCATGAGGCCTCGGCGGCGTCCTGATCCCCGGCCTCGTAGAGCAGGATCCCGAGGTTGAAGCCGGCCTGGGCGTTACCGTCGGCCTCGGCGCGGCGGTACGCCTCGATCGCTCCCCGGGCGTCGCCGCTGGTCTGCAGGCGAACGCCGACCTCGAACGGGCTCTGGGCGTGCTTCTCGGGCTCCGTGGTGGGCCGCGGCTTGATCTCGGGGGGTGGCGCCTGGACCTCGGGGTCGGGAGTTCGCGGCACGGGCTCGGCCGCGGTCCGCTGGGCGGCGATCGCCGGCCGTGGCTCGGGCTGGGTCCGGCGCGGCAGCGGGACGACCGGGGTCGGGGGCCGCTCGGGCTCTGGGTCCGACTTCGGCGCGCGTGCAGGCGCAGGTGCAGGCGCGGGCTTCGGGTCCGCCTTCGGCACGGGAACCGGCTTCGGGTCCGGCTTGGGCGCGCGAGCCGGCTTCGGAGCCTCCGTCGGCGCGGGAGCCGGCTTCGGAGCCGCCGTGGGCGCGGGCTTCGGGTCCGGCTTGGGCGCGCGAGCCGGCTTCGGAGCCTCGGTCGGCGCGCGAGCCGGCTTCGGAGCCGCCGCGGGCTTTGGGTCCGCCTTAGGCGCGGGAGCCGGCTTCGGGGCGGCCTTCGCCGCGGGAGCCCGCTTCGGGGCGGCCCTCGGCGCGCGAGCCGGCTTCGGCGCGGCCTTCCGCGCGGGAGCCCGCTCGGGGGCGGCCCTCGGCGCGCGAGCCGGCTTCGGATCAGCCGTCGGCGCGGGAGCCGGCTCTGGATCCGCCGTCGGCGCGCTAGCCGGCTCCGGATCCGCCGTCGGCGCGCTAGCCGGCTTCGGATCCGCCGTCGGCGCGGCGGCCGGCTTCGGCGTCGCCGCGGGCGCTGGCTTTGGATCCGCCGTCGGCGCGGGAACCGGCTCCGGCGTCGCCGCGGGCGCTGGCTTTGGATCCGCCCTCGGCGCCGGAACCGGCTCCGGCGTCGCCGCGGGCGCGGGCTTTGGATCCGCCTTCGGCGCCGGAACCGCCCTCGGCGCGGGAACCGGCTTCGGCTCCGCCGTCGGTGCGGGAGCCGGCGTGGGCGTCCGCGGGGCCGCTGGCTTTGGATCCGCCGTCGGCGCGGGAACCGGCTTCGGATCCGCCTTCGGCGCGGCGGCCGGCTTCGGCGCGCGAGCCGGCTTCGGCGCGGCCTTTGCCGCGGGAACCGACTTCGGCCCGCCATTTAGCGCGGGTGTGGGCCTCGGGGCCGCCTTTGGCGCGGGCGCGGGCGCGGGCTTCCGAGCAGGTGCGGGCCTGGGCTCGGGCTCCGGTTCGGGCGGATCGGGCCGCAGCGTCTCGAGCTCCGGGTCCGGCTCGAGCGGCACGTGCCGCAGAGGAGCGGACGCGGCAGCCGCGACCGCGGACGGCCCGAGGCTGGACTCGGGCGCGGCCACGCGCGCACCCGCCGGCGAACGCCGATGGCGCATCCGGTACATCGATGCCAGGCCCACGACCACCAGCACCGCAACCGCCCCGATGACCACGAAGATGATCCCCGACGACCCGCCCTTTCCCGAGCTCTGAGTCGCGGGCTGGGTCGGCTGCGCCGCCGGGGTCGAGCTCTGGCTGCTCGGGGTGGTCTGCGACGTCGCGGTCGACGAGGCCTGGCCGCCGTTCTGGATCGTCTGCGAGCCGAGCGGATACGCGTTCGTGAGCTGCTTGGGCGCGCCCGCGGTCGAGGCCGTCGAGTTCGTGGTGTCGGCCGCGACCGCCTGACCCACTACCGACAGGCCCACGGCGGCGACCACACACCAGAGAACCAGCAGCAGACTGAGGCGACCGCGCGACCTCACTTGATGACCACCGGCGTGCCCACGGGCAATAGCTTGCCAAGCCGGAGGATCGCAGCGTTGGTCATGCGCACGCAGCCATGCGAGATCCGCCCGGGAATCAGACCTGGTTGATCGGTCCCGTGAATCCCGACGATGCCCCCATCGGGCCAGTCAGTCAGCGTCGGCGACCGCGCGTTCGTGCCAAATGCCAGCGGTCCGTACATCGGATTCTTGAAGCCGCTCAATCGATCGCGAATATAAAACCGTCCAGCCGGCGTCGGCGTTCCGGCGGCACCGATCCCCACCGGCGCGTGGAATACGAGGTGCCCGGCGCGATACAACGACGCCTCGAGCCGGCGGCGGTCGACCACCAAGCGGGTCTGTACGAACGACCAGCCGCCGAGCACGCGTCGAGGGACCCACCCGTCGATGCCGTTGGGCAGCTCGGCCAGCCGGACCCGCTCCCACAACACCCCGTGACGAACGGCCTCGCCGTCGGCGACGACGATGTTGGTCGTGCCGTCGCCGGTCCGCGTCGGCAGGAACCCCACGCCGGCCGCATGACCGTCGGGCGACCGGCGGGCGACCGTCCCGCGCAGCACCGGCGCCCAGCGCGTGGAGTCGCTGCGACCGGCCGGCACCGGACGACCCGAGGTGAACGCCGCCGGGGGTGCGACCAGCTTCAGGTCGGACTGCGGCACCGCGGACGCTTGACGCACGGTTGACGCGGTCGACCGCGCCGTGCGCGAGTTCAGCTCGGCGACCACGCCTGCGCTGATCGCGCACCCAGCCACCGCCAGTACGAGCCCCCGCCTCACCCCCAAGCGGACGCGAGTCATCCGCTACCCCGTGAACCCTGGCGACCGCCGCGCGCTCATATGGGGCGTCTCGAGCGAGACGAAATGGGTTGAGTTGACGATCCCGACCACCTTGCTGTCGGGCAACGGCTCATCGAACGCCTTCGCCGCCGGCAGCACGCCCGCCAGCCTCCGGATCCAGGCGGCGTGGCGCGCCTCGACGGTGTGGATGCCCAGCGCTGCGGCGAGGTAGCTCTTGGACTGAATCTTCGGGGCCTGCTCCTTATAGGCGGCCGCCGCCAGATCCTCGAACGCGACCGCGGTGCTGCGGAACGCCTTGGGGTTCTCCGTCACGCCGTGGAAGTTGAACTTCGGCTCCTTGATCGCGGCCGACTTGAGCTGCGCCTTGAACGCGCGCACGTGGTCGCGCTCATGGCCGCCCACCACTCGCGCCTGGTGCCCGAGGGCCCCATGCAGCGCGCCGATGCGATCGGCCTCGGTGTAGAACGAGGACTGCAGGTATTCGAGCGCGAGCGCGAAGTTGAGGATCGCGACGTCGCCGGAGTGCGCGCTTGCCGCTGAGGCGATCGCCGGTCGCAGGGCGAACACGCCGGCGGCCGCAGCTCCGACCTTTCCGGCGCGGATCAGGAAGCCCGACCGGGTCTCGACCGGGATCCGCTCGAACGTCTCGCGAACGGCGCCGTCGCGATCGAAATCGTCGAGCGTGAAAGTCTGGTTGTGATCTGAGTTCATGGTCATGACAGAAACGGCGCGAGCGCCTTCTTGGCCTGGCTGACTGTGATCGGCGCGTCGACCGCGTCGGGCGCGGGCAGTTGGCCCGCGATCGCCCGCGCCCATGCCGCGTGCCGGGCCTCGACCGACACGATCTTGGCGGCGGCGGCGAGCGTTGCCGGCGTCAGGTTGACGCCCTGGCCGTTATAGGCGGCGAGCGACGTGGACTCCAGCGTTACCGCGGTCGCGATGAACTTGTCCTGATCAGTCACAGCGTCGCCGAACTTGAACGCCGGGCTCTTGGCGGCGTGGGAGCCCAGCGCGCCCGCCAGGAACTTCACGTGCTCGCGCTCGTGCCCGCCCGCGACCTGCGCGAACTGGCGCTTCTCGCCGCTCAGCTTGCCACCGTGCAGCGCCTCCGAGTAGAACGCGGCCTGCAGCCTCGCCACCAGCAGCGCGAGGTTCAGGATCTCGCGGTCGCGCGCCGCAGATGCCTGCGAGCGCGGCGCGGCAGCAAGCTCGGCCGCGCCGAACGCGGCGCCGCCCAGCGCTCCGACCACCGCCAGCGAGCGCGAGAACAGTCCGGCTCGTGACACACCCCCGGCGTCGTCATCGCGCGGTTCGTTGGACAGCGCGTCCAGCGACTTGATTTTCATACGCACGGAAACCCCTTTACCGGCCCCACCGGTAGTACCGAAACGACTGTTGCCCTCTCGGGTTGATGCTACCCAAACGTAATGTTTCGTCACCAAGCAACGTCCGAACACCCCGTCTCCGTGCGCAACCGGGTTGATTTCCGGTTAATCTCGCTGCGGGCGCGGGGCGAATTCCACCGTTGGTGCGACTACTATGCGCCGGCGGGCAATCCAAGGCGGGTATGCGGCACTGCCGCGTGAGAGGAGCTGAAATGAGACGTATGTTGGGATCGCGCGGCATGGTCGCGTCACTTGCGGCGTTCGGGGCGGTGGTCGTAGTGGCGGCCGGGCCCGCGGCCGCGTCGGTGAGTAAGAACCCGACCACGAAGACGTTCTCGGTGATCGCCAAGAACGGCCAGAAGGCGAAGGTCGCGGTCAACGTCGACGGGCTGACGATCAACGCCCGTTGCGGCACCGGATCGGCCGCGGGAACGCCGGTCGTGTTCGCGTTCTCCGGCGTCCCGGCGGGCGACCTGCTCGGCCACATGTTCGACGGCGCGGGCCGGACCCACATCATTCACAACACCCAGTTCAACAAGGGGACCAACGGCGTCCGCCTGACGCCGACGAGCAGCGACTTCGACGGCTCGGGCGTCGTCGCGTTCGAGTCCTCCAAGGGCGCTGTGGTGACGGTCACGTACGCGTTCGACAACGCGACCACGCTGAACAAGCAGAACGTCTGCACGTTCTACGGTTCGTACGTCGCGACCTGATGGATCACTCGGATCGGGCTCCCCGCGCTAACCGTGGGGAGCCCCGGTCCGGGGCGCATCCCCTCCTTGATCGGCGATCATCGAGCCAAACAGATTGAGGAGGCAACGTGTCTGATGTAAATGCGGCCGGCGGCTTCACTCACGCGCTATCCGACGGCAACCAGATCCCGGCGCTGGGACTCGGCGTTTGGCAGGTTGCAGACGGTCCCGAGTGCGGGAACGCGGTGCGGTGGGCGCTCGAGGCGGGCTACCGCCACATCGACACCGCCCAGGCCTACGGCAACGAGCAGAGCGTCGGCCAGGGGTTGCGTGACAGCGGCGTCGGACGTGAGGACGTGTTCATCACCACGAAGTTCAATCCGGGCCGCAAGGACCCGGTGGCCGAGCTCGAGCGCAGCCTTGAGCGGCTCGGGGTCGACCACGTGGACCTCTACATCGTCCACTGGCCACGCCGCGGGGCCACGTGGGCATGGCCGGGCATGGAGCAGTCCAAGCGGCAGGGGTACGCCCGCTCGATCGGCGTCTCGAACTTCTCGGTCGCCGAGCTCGACGAGGTGATCGGCGTCGCGTCGGACCGGCCGGTCGTCAACCAGGTGCAGTTCAGCCCGTTCGAGTACCGCAAGGCGCTGCTGCAGGCGTGCGCCGAGCGCCAGATCGCGCTCGAGGGCTACAGTCCGCTCGGCACGGGGCGACATCTGTCCGACGGCACGGTCGCCGAGATCGCTCAACGGCTCGGACGCACCCCGGCGCAGGTCTTGATCCGGTGGTCGCTGCAGCGCAACGTGATCGTGATCCCGAAGTCCACTCACCAGAACCGCATCGACGAGAACGGGCAGGTGTTCGACTTCGAGCTGTCCGACGAGGACATGGTCAAGCTCGACGCCCTGGACCGGACCAGCGGGACCGAGCAGGCGCGCGAGCGGAAATGGTGGTGAGGCGGGACGTTAAGCGAAGCTGGGCTTCGCTTTAACGTCCACCTGGTCCAGAAGCGCCTAGTCGAGCTGCTGGATGCGGATCAGATTTCCCGCGGGGTCGCGGAAGGCGCAATCCCGAACCCCGTAGGGCTGATCGGTCGGCTCCTGGACGACGTCGGCCTCGTTGGCCTGCAGCCGCTCAAACGTGCCGTCGACGTCGTTGGTGGCCATGACGACCGTCGCGTACGTGCCCTTGGCCATCATCTCGGAGATAGTCCGGGCCTCGTCTTCGGTGATGCCGGGGGTCGCGGCCGGCGGGTAGAGCACGATCGACGTACCCGGCTGGTCCGGGGGGCCGACCGTGATCCAGCGCATCCCGCTGTATCCGACGTCGTTGCGGACCTCGAAGCCGAGCACGTCGCGGTAGAAGGCCACGGCCGCGTCCGGGTCGTCCTGGGGAAGGAAGCTCGACAGAATCTTGATGTCCATGGCCGCCATCTTAGGTGCGACGCTCATCGGTCCTGGATCAGCCCGAGCACGTTCCCATCGGGGTCGGTCACGGCAGCCACCAGGCGTCCGCCGCCGACGTCGTGGGCGGGCTCGTGCAAGGTCGCGCCCGCGGCCGTCACCTCGGCGAGCTTGGCTTCGATGTCGTCTACGTGCCAGTAGGCCACCGGCGAGGTCATGCCCTGCGGTCCGCCGCCCGGCACCAGCCCGATCTGCTGGCCCTCGGCCTCAAAGCCGACGTAGTACTCCGAGTCGGTCTGTGGCGCGATGCCGACCAGCGCGGCGTATATGGGCTTGCTCGCCTCGAGGTTGGACACCGGATGCAGGACGGTCTTGATTCCCTGCGTGGAAGAGCCGGTCATGGTCACTCCTGTGGTTGGGATCGTCAGCTCTGCGGCGACCGGTGAATCGACATACCCGATCGCTCTGGCGGCCACTCTAGGTACGGCTCGCGGCCGTCGCTTCTCGATTCCTGACCGGTTTGGTGACTTGTTTGGCCACGCAGGCGGGGATCCCCGCGGTCGCCCGCGCTGACTCGCGCCGGTACTCGCTCGGCGGCATCCCCACGAGCTCAGTGAACCGAGTGCTGAACGTGCCCAGCGACGAACACCCGACCTCGAAACAGACCTCGGTGACGCTCAGATCACCGCGCCGCAGCAGCGCCATTGCCCGCTCGATCCGTCGGGTCATCAGATAGCCGTACGGCGGCTCTCCGTACGCGGCCCGGAACTCGCGACTGAAGTGACCGGCGGACATGTTCGCGTCGCGGGCGAGCGCCTCGACGTCGAGCGGCTGTGCGTACTCCCGGTCGATCCGGTCGCGTACCCGCCGCAGCTGGGCCAGGTCACGGAGATGCTGCTTGGCGGCGGCTGCGCTGCTCATCAGCGAGATCGTGCCACGTCGGGCAGTCGCATCAGGTGCCCTGAATCGTCGTCTGTCCCGGGAACACCACGGTCGCCGGCACCGGGGCGCCGGCCCCGGCCGGCACGGTGAGGAACTGGGTGGTGTCGAGCAGCACCGGCGTGTTGTTGGCCATCACCTTGAGTGCGAACCCTCCGAGCGGAGGCGCCAGCGTGACGCACGGCGCCGGCCCGGCGGCGGTGGCGAACGGGCACGGGGTCAGCGGCATGGCCTGATCGGTGATCGTGAGCACCGGTGCGCCGCCCACCATCACCGTCGGCGCCGTGCTCGGGACGAATTGGAACGTGCCGCCGTGGCTGCACATCACCTGAGCGTTGGCGTTGAGGATGAACGGCATCGCGGCCCAGGCTACCGCGTCCCAGCGCGCCCGGAAAGCCGCCGAACGGCGATACTGGTCGGGTGCTGCGCGTGGCGGTCCTCGACGACTATCAAGGTCGGGCGCACGAGTTCGCCGACTGGGATTCGCTGGGCGGCGACGCCGAGGTCACGTTCTTCAGGCGGCCGATTCCCCAACAGGCGCTGGTCGACACGCTCAGCGGATTCGAGGTCCTGGTGCTGATGCGCGAGCGGACGGCATTTCGGCGCGAGGTGCTCGAGCGGCTGCCGAGACTGCAGCTGGTGGTGACCACGGGGATGCGCAACGCCTCGCTCGACGCGGAGCATCTGCGCGAGCGCGGCGTGACGGTATCTGGAACCGGGATGACCGGCAGCTCGGCCCATGGACTGGCGAGCACGGTCGAGGTGGCGTGGGCGCTGATCCTCGCCGTGTGCAAGCGGGTCACGCTCGAGGACCGCGCGCTGCGCAACGGTCACTGGCAGCTCGACCTGCCGACGAATCTGGGCGGCGCGACGCTGGGGCTGGCCGGTCTCGGGCGGCTCGGGGGTGCGATGGTTGCTCCGGCCCGCGTGTTCGGGATGGACGTGATCGCCTGGAGCGAGAACCTCACCGCCGAGCGCGGCGCCGAGTTCGGCGTCCGCGCCGTCTCCAAGGAGGAGCTGCTCGAGCGCTCAGACGTGCTGTCGATCCACCTCGTGCTCAGCGACCGAACCCTCGGCCTGTTCGGCGCCGCCGAGCTCGCGCTGATGAAGCCGACCGCAGCGCTGATCAACACCTCTCGCGGACCGATCGTCGACGAACGGGCCCTGATCGAAGCACTGCGGTCGGGCACGATTGCCGCGGCCGGGCTCGACGTGTACGACCAGGAGCCTCTGCACGCCGACAACGAGCTGCTGTCGCTCGAGAACACCGTGCTGCTCCCGCACCTCGGCTACGTCAGCGAGCAGGCGATGCGATCGATGTACGCCGACGTGGTCGCCGACATCGCCGCGTTTCAGGCGGGCGCACCGATCCGGTTACTGACGTGAGCGAGCGCTCGCGGGCGGACACGCTCGGGCTGGAGACCGAGCGCATGCGCGAGCTCGGCTACTGGGTGGTGGACCGGGTGGTCGAGCACTTCGAGCACAGCGCCAACGGCCCCGCGATCCGCGAAGGGTCGGCTCCCGAGCTCCGCGCCGCGCTCGGCGGCCCGGTGCCCGACGAGCCGGGTGATCCGCTGGAGGCGATGCAGACGCTCATCGACGTGGCGCTGGCGAACATGCAGCACGGCGACCACCCCCGCTACTTCGCCAGGGTGCCCGGGCCGTCGTCGTACGCCGGCGTGCTCGGCGAATGGCTCGGAACCGGCTTCAACGCGATCGCGTCGTCGTGGTCCGGGGCATCGGGCACGGCCACGGTCGAGCTGGTGGCGGTCGACTGGCTGCGAGAGCTGCTGGGCCTGCCGGACGGGACGGAGGGCCTGCTGATGAGCGGCGGATCGTTGTCGAACATGACCGCGCTCGCTGCGGCCCGCCACACGATCGGTCCCGGGGTCGCGTACATGTCCGATCAGACCCACGCCTCGATCCGGCGCGGGCTCGACGCGCTCGCGTTCGCCACGCACGACGTGCGGGTGCTGCCCAGCGACGATGGTCTGCGGCTGACCGCGGCGGCGGTGCGGCACGCGGTCGACGAGGATCGCCGCGCCGGTCGCCAGCCGCGGTTCATCGTGGCCACGGCTGGCACGACCAACACCGGCGCGATCGACGAGCTCGAAGCCCTGGCCGAGCTGGCGGCCGCCGAGGCGCTGTGGTTCCACGTCGACGGCGCCTACGGCGCGCCGGCAGCCCTGTGCGATCCGGGTCGCCGCGCGTTACGCGGCATCGAGCGGGCCGATTCGCTCGCCCTCGATCCTCACAAGTGGCTGTTTGCACCCTACGACGTGGGCTGCCTGTTCGTGAGCCGGCCGGGGACGCTCGAGCACACGTTCGGGATGCGGCCGGAATACCTGGCCGACGTGCGGGCGCAGGACGCCGAGGTTCACTTCGGCGATCGCAGCCTCGAGCTCACCCGGCGCTCCCGGGCGCTGAAGCTGTGGCTGATGTTCAAGGTGTATGGCGCGCGGAGGATCGCCGCCGGCGTCCAGCGCGGGATCGAGCTGGCCGAACTCACCCAGCAACTGCTGGAACGCGATCCCGGCTGGGAGGTGGTCACGCCCGCCCAGCTCGGGATCGTCACGTTCACCCGCCGCGGCTGGAGCGCGGCCGATCACGCCGACCGCGCCGCCGCGATGTCCAACAGCGGCTATGCGGCGGTGACCAGCACCGAGCTGCGGGGGCGCCCGGCATTGCGGCTATGCACGATCAACCCCCGCACCACTGAGGACGACATCGCCGAGACCCTGGCGCGGCTCGCCGCCTGAGGCCTCAGGATCCTCGACGGCGGCCTCGCCCTCACGGGCACGCCGGGGAAGCAGGCTGATCAACGCCAGCAGCACCGGCGTCGTCGCCAGCTCGACCAGCAGCGAGCGGCTGAGCGCGGTGACGAACCCGGCGTGGCCCAGCGTCGAGAAGAACAGCGTCCCGATCGCGGCCACGCCGATCGCGCCTCCGAGCTGCTGGACCGCGTTGAGCACACCCGACGCGGAGCCGACCTCGGTGTCGGTCACCGAAGCGAGGATGAAGTCGAACAGCGGCGCCACCATCATTCCCATCCCGATTCCGACCACCAACTGCGGGGCGATCAACATCATCGTGCTGGTGTCGAGCCCGTGGGCCTGCACGGTGTGGCGCAGCCAGAACACCCCGGCGGCCATGATCACGCACGCCACCTGCAGCACGGTCCGGCCGAATTTCGGCACCAGCAGCGCCCCGGCCAGGGTGGCGCCGATCGCAGTACCGGCGGCGAACGGCGCGAGCGTGACGCCGGCGTGGATGGCCGAGAAGTGCTCGCCGAGCTGCAGGAACAACGTCAACACCAGCAGGGTGCCGATCATTCCGCCGAAGAACACGACGATCGTGCCCAGGCCGGCGCTGTAGGAGCGGTGCTTGAAGATGCTGGCCTCGATCAGGGGGTCGCGGCCACGACGGCGCTCCAGACGGCCCCACAGCCCCAGCGCCACGAACGACACCGCGCTCCCGGCGATCATCACGTAGGTCCAGGTCGGCCATCCGGCCTCGCGACCCTGGATCAGCGGGTAGATCAGCAGCCCCATCCCCAGCGCCGCCAGCAGCGTGCCGGCGACGTCGAGGGTGGGTGGCTTGGGCGAGCGGGACTCGGGCATCAGCCGCGCCGCACCGATCGCCGCGATCAGCCCAAGCGGCAGGTTGACGAAGAAGATCAGGCGCCAGCCGCTGCCGAACGCGTTGGCCGCGATCAGCGCGCCACCGATGATCGGACCCAGCACCGCTGACAGTCCGATCACCGGACCGAACACGGTGAACGCCTTCTGAAGGTCGGCTCCCACGAACGCGTTGCGGACGATCCCCAGACCCTGGGGGATCAGCAGCGCCGCCGACGCTCCCTGAGCCAGGCGGAAGCCGATCAGCATCTCCGGGGTCTGCGCGAACGCGCACGCCATCGAGGCGGCGACGAACCCCAATGAGCCGATCACGAACAGCCGTCGACGGCCGTAGATGTCGCCGAGGCGACCGCCGGCAATCAGGCCGACGGCGAACGCCAGCGCGTAGCCGCCGATGATCCACTGCAGCGCCGCGCTGCCGGCGTGGAGGTCGTCGTGGATCGTCGGCGCGGCGACGTTGACGATCGTCGAGTCGAGCAGGTCCATGATCTCCGCGGCGAGGACCAGCGCGAGGATCGTCCATTTACGGGGGTGACTGAGTCTGATGTCGGAGGACATCGAGGTCCTTTCTGCGTACGGTGTTCGTCTGGACGAACGACTATCGCGAACAGTGTTCGCAAATGGTGTTCTACACTACCGCCATGAGCTCGTCAACCCCTGATCGCAACAAGCCTTTGCCGAGGACCGCCCGGGCGGCCGGCGAGGCGAGCGCCGCGCTACCGCCGCCCCCGCGGTTCCCTCGTCGTCAGCCGGCACCTGCCCGTCGGACCAGCCTGTCGGTCGAGGCGGTCGTGGCAGCGGCGATCGAGGCGCTCGACGAGGGAGGCGTGGCCGGACTGTCGATGCGCAAGGTGGCCGACCGCCTCGACACGGGCGCCGCCTCGCTGTATGCCTACGTGTCGGGCAAGGACGAGCTGCTCGAGCTGGTGTTCGACGAGCTGGTCGGGCAGGTGCAGATTCCCGAGCCCGACCCCGAGACGTGGCGTGAGCAGCTGATCAAGGTGATGCGCGAGTTCCACGACGTGCTGATGTCGCACCGCGATGCGGCGCTGGCCGGGCTCGGCCGGATCCCCACCACACCGCGCGCGCTGGTCGCGGCGGAGGGGATTGCCGCCCTGATGCGCGCCGGTGGCCTGTCGGATCGCGTGGTCGCGCTCGGACTTGACCAGCTGCTCCTATACGTCGCGGCCCACGCGTTCGAGCGGAGCATGTACGAGCACGGCGATATGACCGGCGAGGACCTCGAGCAGTATTTCGAGGAGGTGCACGGCTTCTTCTCGTCGCTGCCCGCGGCGTCGTTCCCGGTGCTGGCGTCGATGGCCGACGAGCTGGTCAGCGTCGACGGCGAGGGTCGGCTTGAGTTCGGGCTCGAGAGCCTGATCGCCGGACTCGAGTCACTCAGCGCTCGGGAGCGGGCGAACCTAGACCGGCGATGAGGGACGGGCCAGCCCTTCGGCCAAGTCTCCGAACCCGGGCGCGATCACCGCGCCTGGCTGCGCGACGAGTTCCTCGGCGACGAGCGCCTCGGTGGTCAGCATCAGCGCGGCCACCGACGCCGCGTGCTGGAGCGTCAGCCGAGTGACCTTGAGCGGGTCGATCACGCCCGACTCGAACAGATCGCCGAATTCGCCGGTGAGCGCGTTCAGACCGTGGCCAGCCGGCATTGAGCGGACCTGGTCGATCACCGCCTGGCCGTCGTAGCCGGCGTTGGTCGCGACCCAGAACAGCGGCTCGGCGAGGACGTCGCGGATCACGTGAACGCCCCGCAGGTAGTCGCCCTCGAGCCCCGAGTCGGCGAGCGCCGCATCCGATCGCAGCAGCGCGGTCCCGCCGCCGGCCACGATCCCTTCCGAGACGGCGGCACGAGTCGCCGCCAGCGCGCCCTCGGTCCGGCGCAGCTTCTCCTTGAGCTCCGGGCCGGTGGCGGCGCCGACGTGGATCACCGCGAGCTTGCTCGACAGCTTCGCCAGGCGCTCCTGCAGCACCTCGATGTCGGTGTCCTGGGTCGCCCGCTCGAGCTCGATCCGGATCTGGGAGAGGCGGGCCTCGACCTGCTCGGCGGTTCCGGCGCCCTCGACCAGCACGGTCGAGTCGTCGGTGATCACCACCCGCCGCGCGCTGCCGAACGTCTCCGGCTTGACGTGCTGGAGCGTCAGCCCGGCCTCGTCGGCGATCACCTGGCCGCCGGTGAACGCGGCGAGGTCGTTGAGATGTGCGATCCGCCGATGGCCGAATCCGGGAGCCCTGACCGCGACCGCCTTGAGCGTTCCGTGCTGGTTGTTCTGGACCAGCAGGCCGAGCGCCGCGCCCTCGACCTTCTCGGCGAAGATCACGATCGGCCGCGGCGACTTCATCACCGCGTCGAGCGTTGGCATCAGGTCCTGTACATGGGTGATCGGCTTACTGCTGAGCAGCACGTACGGGTCGTCGAACACCGTTTCCATCCGCTGCGTGTCCTGCACCAGATACGGGGAGAAGTGGCCATTGTCGACCGGCATCCCCTCGACGAACTCGACCTGTATCCCCGGCTCCTGGGCTTCCTCGATCGTGACCACGCCCTCGGGACCGACGCGGTGAAGCGCGCGGGCCACCGCGTTGCCGATCCGCTCGTCCTCCTTGGCCGCGATCGTCGCCACGTGCTCGAGGTCGCGCCCGCCGTCGACCGCGCGCGCCTCGCGGCCGAGCTCGGCCACGACCAGCTCGGTGGCCTCCTCGATCCCGCGGCGCAGCAGCATCGGGTTGGCGCCCTCGTCGAGCGCCTTCATCCCCTCGCGGATGATCGCCTGGGCCAGCAGCGTGGCCGTGGTGGTGCCGTCGCCGGTGAGGTCGGAGGTCTTATTGGCGACCTCGCGGACGAGCTGGGCGCCCATGTTCTTCAGCGGATTGGACAGCTCGATCTCGCGAGCGATCGAGACGCCGTCGTTGGTGATCATCGGCGCGCCGGTCAGGCGCTCGAGCACGACGTTGCGGCCCTTCGGCCCGAGCGTGACCTTGACGGTGTTGGCGAGCTCGTTGACGCCGGCCTGCAGCAGTTGCCGGGCCTCATGGTTGAAGTAAAGGACCTTGCCCATCGTCGATCAGAGCTTCCTCTCGTCAGGCGGCCTGCGGGATCAGGATGCCGCGGCCCTGGAGTTGTCCGTTGTCGAGGTCGTGCATCGCGTCGTTGATGTTCTCGAGGGGGTAGGTGCTGGTGTGGAGGCTGACCTTTCCCTGGGCAGTCAGGGTCATCAGCTCGGCGAGGTCGGTATAGGTGCCGACGAGGTTGCCGATGAAGCTGATCTCGCGGCTGATCACATCGATCGTGGGGATATCGATGTTCTCCCCATACCCGATCACGTAATAGAACCCGCCGTCCTGAACCATCTCGATCCCGTCCTGGATCGCGCCCTTCTCCCCCACAAAATCGATGATCGCCTCCGCCCCCAAACCATCCGTCAACTCCTGCACCCGCTCGCGCTGGCTGCCGTCCACCTTGACCGTCTGATCGGCGCCCACCTCCTTGGCCAGCGCCAGCGCCTTCTCGGACGGGTCGATAACGATGATCTGCGCCGGCGTGTACGCCTTCAAACACTGAATCCCGATATGCCCCAAACCGCCCGCGCCGATCACCACCACATTCGTCCCCGCCCCTAGGATCGGGATCGCCTTCTTGACCGCATGAATCGCCGTCAACCCCGCATCCGCCAACGCCGCGATGTCCTTCGGATGCAACGACGGATCCAGCTTCACCACCGACCGCGCCGACGTCAACAGCAGATCCGCGAACCCCCCATCCCGATCAATCCCGGGAAACGACCCGCTCACGCAATGCATGTCATCCCCCCGCCGACACGGACCACACAACCCACACGAGATATACGGGTGCACGATCACCGTATCCCCCACCTCCACATTGCTGACTCCCGACCCGATCTCGTGCACCCACCCCGCGTTCTCATGCCCCGGCGTATACGGCAACCGGACCTGGGACTTCTCCGCCCACTGCCCCTCCTGAATATGCAGATCCGTCCGGCACAACCCCGCCGCGCCGATCCGCACGATCACATCAAACGGCCCCTCCACCCTCGGTTCGTCGATGCTGTCGACCTTCAACGCGTCGTGATACGCGTGCAACCGCGCTGCCTTCATCACCCAATCTCCTGTTCGAGGTTGTGCCGGAACTCCAGCATCGACCGACAAATCCCGCCGTTGGCTTCCAGGCTCGTCCCCACCAGGCGCGCCATCCGCAGCCACCGCCGCAGCCCATGGGCATCAAGCGGCTCGCCGCTCGGAGTCACAAATGCCGGCGCCCCCGGATCAGACGCGATCCCGAGCCGCTCGCGTAACTCCAGACACCGCGGCACCTCACCCGCGGCGGGCAAGTCCCTGACCCGCATCGCCACCACCCCACCCTCCGACACCCCCGATGCCAACAACCCCTCCACGATCCGCCCCTGCCTGGCCACCAGCGCCTTTCGCACGAACAGCTCCCGCAACGCCTCCAGATCGTCGTCGAACGTCTCGCCTGGGAACGCCCCGGTGAACCCGTCGCCGCGGGCGATCGCGTCGTTGATCTCATCCCCGGTGTAGTGATCCTCCAGCGTGATGTTGACCCGGCGGACGCCGGGAACCGCGGACACCACCCGCCGCGCGTCGGCGGCCATCAGAAACGCGAAATTCGGAGCGCACTGCGGCGTCGGCAGCCGCAGCGCGACCCGCACATCTCCATTGGCCGACACATCGCACGCGCTGACGAAGCGCAGCTGCGTGATCGGCTCGTCCAGCTCCGGGTCATACACGCCCGCGAGCGCATCCAACACACTCGCGGGCGTCACAACCCCAATTGCGGTCATGCCGACTCGACCAGCTGCGCGTCCTCCTCCGCGCCCGGCGTCCCCGCCTCGGCCGGCAGCTGCAACTCCGCCGGGACCTCGATCCCATACAACTTCGCCGCGTTCAAACCCAGGATCTTGCGCTTCGTCGCGTCATTTACCTCCGGGTAATCCGCATACGCCGCATCCCCCGGGTAATTCCAATCCAAGAACCCCTCGATCTGCCACTTCGGCTCCCAAATCCCATAGTCCGAGCCGAACAACATCTTGTCCTCCCCCACCCAGAACAAAAGCTCGCCCATCACCTTCGCGAAAAACCGCGGACGAGCGTGCATCAAACCGCCGATCACCACCGACAACCCCGCATACACATTCGCTTCCTGGGTCGCCATAAAACAGAAATCCTCGATCCGCGGCAACCCCACATGCTCGATGATGAAATTCAGCTCCAGATGATCCGTCGCCGCCTCATCCACATCCCGAGGATCAAACGCATCCTTATCCAACGGCCAGATCGTCGGACCCTTATGCACATGGATGTTCTTGATCCCCAACTCCTTGCACTTCTCAAGGAACGGCTTGGTCTGCTCGTCATCCAGCCGCCAGCCCCGCGAACCGTTATTCCACTCCGCCGTATACAGCTTCACGCCCTGCAGGTTGTACTGCTTCGCGTCCGCCTCGAGCTGCCTCAACCCCTCATCCCCATCCCGCGGATCAAACCGGCCATTGACGATCAGCTTGTCCGGATACTTCTCAAACAACTTCGCGTTCTGCTCAGCCGTATTGAACCCATCCGTATACCACTCACGCAAATACGTCGACTGGAAGATCCCCACGTCGACCCCGCCATCCTCAAACACATCCTTGACGAAATCCTCGTGCGTGTAGCTCATGAACTTCTCAATCGGCCAATGCGTCTCCTCCGGCCCCAACCCCATATACGCATGAAAACAATCAATCCACCCCTTCGCGTACTTCTCCGCACCCGGCTTCCAATTATCAGGCCCCGCCGACCACATATGCAGATGGCTATCGACGACAAAATACTTCTGCCCATTCTTCTCGTACATATCCGGTTCTCTCCTACTCGCTGACGGCTTGGAGGTCGAAGCTGATGTACTCGGCCGCGTCCTCGGGGTTGGCGAACATGATGATCTTGTCGTCGAGCACGACCATGCGGCCGTAGTGGGTCGACATGATCTCCTCGAAGTCATCGTTGCCGAAGTCGTCCCAGCCGAGGGCTTCGGCGCACTCGTCGTAGTCGATCTCGAACTTGCCGACACCGTCGACGCGGATCATCGAGGGCAGGACCTCCACGGTCACGTTGTCCTTGCCCCGCATCACCTCGGCGACCACGTACCCGACCTGGTTGTTCATCAGGGTGACGCCGGCGCGGTTCGAAGACGTGGGATCCGACTTGAATCGATCGTCAGCGTTGCTCATCAGTCGAGCTCCTTCGAGTTGAGGTTGATGTCAGCGAGGATCTCGTCGAAGCGCCCGCGGGCATGCTCCAGAGACTCCTCGAAGCGGATGACCTTCTCTCCCGGCTGCGACCAGATCGGTTGCATCGCGCGGCCGGCGGCGAGGCTCCTGGGCGCCCACTCCTGCAGCCAGCCCTGCATCGTGGCCCGATTTTCCTCGCCGAACTTCTCGTCGTTCGCCAGCATCGAGAACAGGCGTCGCGCCACGCGGGCGTCCCTGGCCGTGTCGGCCTCGCCCGCTCCCATCAGCGTCGGCGTGACGAAGTCGCCCTGGGGAGCTGCCGCCTGCATGATGAACTCCGAGCGGAACAGTTCGCCGACCAGCGGCTCGAACACCACCGCGGCGCCGAAGAATGCCTCGGCCCAGTCGCGCACAGCCGTCAGCCGCTCGACGTTCTCGCGCACACCCTGCCAGATCGGATCGTTGGCCCAGGCTTCCTTATGCGCTTGGCCGTCGAACCCCTCCACCGAGTCCGTGAGGTCGAGGTTGTAGAGGATGATGTCCTGACCGAAGCGCAGTTTGTGCGCCGAGGCCACCGACAGCGCGTTGTTGATCATGTTCGTCGGGGCATCGCGCTGCGCGGGCAGGTAGATGTGCATCCCGATCCCGTGCTCGACGTGCGCCCAGGCGCCGACGTGGCGCTCGACCGTCTTGATCCAGCCGCGGTTCCAGCCGTCGAACGCCCTCGCCGCCTTGGCATTGGCCAGGTTCTGGCTGATCTGCCGCACCACGTTGGCGTTGTTGCGGTAGATCGTCTGCTCCCACTCCTCGTTGGGGTCGAGGAACTCGTGCCAGTTGGATGACTGCAGCTTGGTCCACTCCACCGGGTAGCCGCCGACGCCGTCGCGGAAGCCGTAGATCCACCCCTGGAGCAGGTAGCGGTCGGGATCCGGCTGGACGTCTACGGTCACGTCCTCGTAGACCGTGGCGCGCCGCTTAGCCGGCGTGAAATAGTTGTAACTCCGGCTCGACGAGGAGGGAAACTCACGAGCACCCGCCTCGGCGTCGGTGAACACCGGCTTGGGGACGCTGCGCTCCGTCACGGGAGGCGGGACGTCGTCCGTTTTGGACGGACCCTCGACTTCACCCACGTTGGCTCGGGTGGTGTCTGTTGCCATCAGGTTGCGCTCTCCTCTCCGCGCTCAGGGCGCGGTCGTCGTGAACTTGTCGTAGTACACCCGCGATTCGGGAACACCGCTCTGGTCCAGCATCGCGATCGCGGCGTCCACCATCGGCGGCGGACCGCACAGGTAGGCGTCGACCTCGCCCAGCTGCTCGTGCAGGCGGTTCACCACGTCGGTGATCAGCCCGCGCTCGCCACTCCACTCCTCATCTTCACCACAGTCAGACAACGCCGGTACGAACCGGAAGTTCGCCAGTCGCTCCTCCAACGCGGTGAGCTCCTCCAGGTGAAACAGGTCGCGCGGACCCCGGGCGCCGTAGTAGTAGACCGCCTCGCGCTCGCTGCCGGACGCGGCCATCGCCCGCAGCAGAGCCAGGATCGGGGCCATGCCCGCCCCGCCCCCGATGAACACCAATGGACGCTCTGACTTCTCGCGAAGCGTGAACACCCCGTACGGTCCAGTGACCTCGACCTCGTCGCCTTCCTTGAGCCCCCCGTCGGACAGCAGGCTCGAGAACCTGCCGTCGGGATAGATCTTGATCATGAACTCGAGTTGGTCGCCGGGAAGGTTCGCCATCGAGAACGAGCGAACTTCCTCGCTGCCGGGGATCTTGATGTCGACGTACTGACCGGGCTTGAACTTCAGGTCGCCGCCGCTGAGCACCAGGCGACGAATGTCATGCGTCAGCTCCTCGATCTTCTCGACGCGCAGCTGCTGCGTCTGGAGTGCCACGCCCGACCGCAACACCTCTTCGTCGTAGTTGATCAGCTCGACCTCGAGGTCGGATTCGGCGTGCGCCCGACACAGCAGTGTCCACCCCTCCTCCTTCTCGAAGTCGTTCAACGCGAACGTGGAGTACTTCTCGAGGTCCACCTCGCCGTCGAGCAGGAATGACTTGCAGGCCGCGCACTGGCCCTCCTTGCAGCCGTGCATCAGCATCAGGCCTTGGCGGAACGCGCCTCTGAGGACCGTTTCGTCCTCGTCGACCTCGAACTCGATTCCGACCGGTTCTAGTCTGACGGTGTAGGTCTCGCCCATTGATGATTCGCCCTAGAAGACGCCGAAGAGGCGACCGGCCCCCGGAAGCCGATCGCCTCTCGCGACACCTCGGGGCTAAGCCGACGCCTCTGTGGGCTTGCGGCCGGCGGGGCCTCCGCGCTTGTACTCAGCGACGTGCGCCTCGCGGTCTTCAGCCGACATCTCGTTGAGGAGGATGTTGGGGCTCTGAACGGTGTGCCCCTTCATCTCCCTCAGCGTCCACATCTTCTTCGGATCGAGATCCAAATGCGGCTGCGGGACGAGCGTCTCGCCGTCGTCGCGGACGTAGCCGAGGTCGGAGATGCACTCGGCGAGGTCGTAACCGTGGTACATGGTCTCCCACTCGCGCTTGCCGGTGAGCGTGCCCATCGACGGCGTCGGACGACCCTTGTATTCGCCGCGGAACGCAACCGCGTCAGTCCAGTGGCAGGTCTCCGAGCAGTACGTCCGGACCTGGCCGTCGACCTCGTCGACAACCGTGTCCTCGCGAATCAGGCACGGCACCATGCAGCTCCAGCACCGGTGCGGGTACACGTAATCGGTGTCCGCGTCGAACGGAATCGGCGCGTGGCCGTTCTTCTTGGACAGTTCGCCGTAACGCTCCCACCACTTGCCGTACTTGTCGTACCACCCCGGGTACTTGAACTCGAACCACTCGAAGTCGTTGTCGTCCATCCCGTCGATCCGCCAGTAGTTGAACGGCCAACCGGTGGCGAAGAACTGCGCGACTTCGTGGATGTAGCCCTTGTTCCAGATCCGGTTCCACGACTCTTCGATCAGATCGTGCGGGATCGTCAGCCCGTACTTCTCGAGCGGCAGCAGGTAGCTGCGGTAGTAGTCGTCATAGATCCAGCGGCGCCACGCCTCGGCGTAGCTCTCACGGTCCTTACGGCGGTCCTTGGTGCCGTACTCGATGAACGTTCCGATCGCCGCGTCCACGACCGCGTGGTTGTTCCACCACGCATAGCGGAGGTCACGCTCGAGCAGCTCGCGATTGCGCTCGTCGGCAAGCGCCATCAGGATGATCGAATAGCCGTTCGAGATGTGGCGCGACTCGTCGGACTGAACCGAGTGGAACACGGTCGGCAGCAGGTAGTCGCCGTTGGCGGCAGCCTCGCCGGGCATCGCCACGAACAGGACGTTCGTGAACGCGGTCTCCGCGACGATCGTCAGGTAGATGTTCGCCGCCGTGATCGCGTCGCCGGTGATGAAGCCCTCGCCGAACTGCCGGCCGATCGTTCCGGCGTAGCAGTTCTGGAACGCCTTCTCGGTGATGTCGAACCCTGCCGGATCGATGTAGTGGTTCATGTACAGGCGCTTGAGGTTCATCTGGATCGTCGAGTGGCGAACCTCGTCGATCATCTGAATCGCAAGTCCGTTGTGAACCTCGGGGTTCGGGACCGTGCCGATCGTCAACGGCATCGCGCGTGCCGCCGAGATCTCCGGGAACGGGATGATCGACAAAAACAGCTTCTGCCACTCCATCCACCGCTCCTGCACCTGGCGGAACATGTTGCCGCGGATCGCGCCGTCCATGGCTCCGAAGACCCGGTTGTCCTTTTCCTCCTCCATCGGGAAGTAGGACCGCAGGACCTGCTTGAGCGGGTCCTTCTTCGGTGCCTTCTCAAAGGTGTAGTCGGTCGAGTACTTCTCCACCGGCGATACGTAGGTGGGCTCCCAGGAGAGCTCCTGGATCTTGTTGTGAGCCTTCGTGATGCTCGCTCTACTCACCCTCACTCCTTCGCTGAGTTGCCATAGCTGGGGTCGCCTCGTTACAGCAAGCTGCACTGGCCGCTGAGCCAGCCTCGTAATTCGAGCCTAGGTCGGCACTACGTTTGTGGCAAGAAGCTCGTGTTTTCTGCACGTAGTTGCAAAATCACCGCACCGAGGCCAGCCGGCCCGCGCCGATGCGATCGTGGTTGCCGGTCCGGGTGGCGGCGGGCGGGGCGGCAGCCTGGGCGACCTCGATCACCGTTCCGCCCAGCTCGTCAAGCTCGATGTCGAACACGTGGGGGGTAATCGACAGACCGAGCGCCGCCACGAACCGGCCGTTGTCGTCGAGGATCGGGGCCGCGATACAGCAGAAGTCCTCGTCGAACTCCTCGCGATCGACCGCGAAGCCGTGGCGCCTGACGTGCTCGAGCTCGTCGGAGAGCACCTGCGCCGACGTGATCGTATGCGGCGTGAACGACTTCAGTCCGCGGGCCACGTACAGGGCCAACCCGGCCGGCTCGAGCAGCGACAGCACGACCTTGCCCATCGCCAGCGCGTGGGCGCTGTCGCGGATCTCCGAGCCCAGCCCCGGCATTCGTCTTACACCCTGGCGCCCGCGAACCGCGACGATCTCGATCCGGCCCGGTTTGACCACGCCCAGATACGAGCGCTTGCGAGTCCGCCGGAACAGCTCGTCGACCGCGCCCTCGAGTCCATCGTGCAAAGTTGGGGACTGCTCCTGCTCGGCGGTTAGCTGCTCGAGGCCCTGAGCCGGCCGGTATACGCCCTGGCTCTCGTGGATCGCAAAGCCCTCCTCGCACAGGCTGGTGAGCAGGTAGTACGCGGTCGAGGTGCTCTTACCCAGGGCCTTCGCAACCTCGTCGGCGCGGACGCCCGCTGGTCGCTCGATCAACAGCGCCAGAACCCTGAGGACCGCGCGCGCCGTGCTGAGGCTGCGGCTCGAGGTGGAGGCAGCGCCGCGTGTGACCGCGCGCACGCGTGCGGACTCGGTCTTCAAACTGGGTTCCTCTCTCCGTGGGGCCGGTGATCCGGCCCGTTCGACACTAAAGGACAGCTACCCAGATAGGCGTTACACAGGCGTTACAGTCAGCCCAGGTCAGCCGAGATCCGACTGGTGTGCGCGCAGCTGACCGAGGCGCGAGGCGGCCAGGCTCCGGCGGGGATCGGCGAACGGCAGGTTGGCCAGCAGCCGCTGCCAGGCGGCGAGGTCGCTGCCGCCGCTGGGCGTCTGCAGCCAGACCCACAACGCCTCCTGGTCGCCGGCGCTCATCACCGACTGACGCATCCAGCTCTCGAGCTGTTCGCGCTCGGTCACCACACCGGGCGCGTCGGACTTCGGGAGCAGCGGGCCTTCGTAGCGGGCCGCGGCTTCGCGGACCTCGCCGCGGTGCAGCAGCCCGCAGACGGTCGACACGTCGCTGTTGACCGCGCATTTGAACCGGTAGCGCTCGGACTCGATGCAGTCGCCCAGCAGCTTGCGCAGCCGGGAGATCTCGACCCGGATACTGCCGGCCTGGCCGGCGTGGCCGTACACGCCCGTGCTCAGCTCCTCGCTGGTCAGGCCATCGGGATTGGCGCACAGCAGTGTGACGATCTCGCTGTGGCGCAGCCGAAGCTCGAGCCGCTTGGGACCGAGCTCCGCCTCGGCGCGTCCGCGCCCGAGCAGCCTCAGGCCCAGCGCGGGCCCGCGACCCGTGCGGGGGACCGCCGTGGAGACGGCGCGGATGAGGTAGGCCTCCTCACAGCCCAGTGCCTCGGCCTCCAGCGCGTGGTCGGCGCCGACCGCCAGCTCGCCGCCGCCGGGGGGCAGCGCCAGTCGTTCCACGGGCAGCCAGCCGAGCGGCTGGCTGGCCACCACCCGCCCGCTCGGGGTCACGAGCGCCCGCGCCTCGGGGCCATCGACCAGCCGACCGCCCCAGCGGGCCAGCAACCGGCCGTCGCGATCGAGCATCTGGCACCGCAGCTGCGCCTCCACGGCGGCGGCCGTGGCGGTCGCGACGGCCATGCTGTGGGGATGGACGCTGGACATCTCACCGGTCAGGTCGATTACCCCGATCACCTGGCCGGTGTCGGGATCGTGCACCGGCGCGGCCGCACAGGTCCACTGCTGGACAACTTCGTTGAAGTGCTCTGCGGCGAACACCTGGACCGCGTGCTCGGCCGCCAGCGCGGTCCCGATTGCGTTGGTCCCGGCGCCGCCCTCGCTCCACAGTGTGCCCTCGGCGAAGTTCATAGAGTCGGCCGCGCGTAGTTTCACGCGCGGGTTGCCCTCGAGCCACAGCAGCACGCCGTTGGCGTCGCTGACCACGATCAGGTGGCGCGACTCGTCTGCGGTGGCAGCCAGGCACGACCGGATCAGCGGCGCCATCTCGGCGAGCGGGTGCACCTCCCAGCGGGCTGTGGTCTCGTCGGCGTCTGCGACCACCGGCGCGATCCGCAACCCGGACGGATCCACGCCCGCCGCGGCGGACCGGCGCCAGGACGCCGCGATCGGCTCACGGATCGTTTTCGTCTCGCCGGAGGCGCCGTCCCCGAACTGCTCCCGGGCACCCGATATGAACCGCTCCCAAGCGACCCTGACCTCCCGCGCCCGTTTCGCTGGAGCGGTGGCCACATCGATGGCCAACCACTGATTGGGCATGCGACACCGAGTTTACGGCATCGCCCTTCGCCGATCGATGCTTGGTACGTGGGCTTACTCGGAGGAGTGCGGCGGGTCCTGGGGCGTCGGGAACGCCCCGTCGATCAGCTCGATCCGGTACCCGTCGGGGTCGGCGACGAAGCAGATCCGGTACTCGTCGCGGCCGCCGGGGCCGTACGGCGGGCGCTCGGGCTCGATCCCGGCCTTGGCCAGCTCGGCCAGGAGCCCATCCAGGTCGTCGATCGTCAGCGCCATATGGTTGTAGCCGTCGCCGAGGTCGTAGGCCTCCTCCCGGCCGACGTTGACCGTCAGCTCGAGCACGTCACCGCCGCCCGGCAGTCCCATGTAGATGTTGTAGGCCGACTCGAACCGCAGCCGGCCGCGTTGCTCGAAGCCAAGCCGTCCGTAGAACTCCTTGGACGCGTCGATGTCCCTGACGCGGATGCACGTGTGTACGAAACTTGCGCTCATGGCGCGGCAGCTTATTCGGTCCGCGCCGACGTCATTTCAGAACAGCTCGCGCCAGGTGAACTTCGCCTCGTAGCCCAGCACGCGCCGCGCCTTGTCGATGCCGAGCAGGGTTCCGTACTCCTCGACGTCGTCGGAGACCGGCACACCGGGGAACACCTGGCGCATCAGCTCACGGCTCGGGGTGCGCATCACGGTGTCGCGGGCGGCGATGATGAATGCCTCCGCGCCGGTGACGTCCGCCTCCAGCGCGCGGCGCACGCTCTCGGCCACGTGGCTCTCGTCGACGTAGCCCCACAGGTTCCACTTGCGCGCGTTGGGGTCCTCCCAGAAGCTCGGGAAGCGGTCGTAGTCATGGCGCTCCATGACGTTGGAGAAGCGCAGACCGATGTAGGGAATCCCGTTGCGGCGATTGAACTGCCGCGCGGCCTCCTCGCCCAGGACCTTCGATAGCGAGTAGGAGGTCTCCGGCCTCAGCGGATGCTGTTCGTCGATCGGGACGTAGTCGGGCGGCGTGTCGAACGGGAGCCCCAGGGTGGTCTCGCTCGAGGCCCATACCACCCGCTTGAGCTTGAGCCGCTCGGCCGCGGAGAAGACGGTGTAGGTGCTGGCCATGTTCGTCTGGAACACCAGGTCAGGCGTGGCGTGGCTGGGGGACGGGATCGCCGCGAGGTGGACGACGGCCTCGATCCCAGGGATCCAGTCCGCTCCGCTCAGCGCCTCCAGGGTCTGCCCGTAGTCGGTGAGGTCGACGTACAGGTACGGCGCCGGCGATTCTGGGGTGGATGACTCAGCTGACGGCGCCCGATCGATGTTGAGTACGTCGTGCCCGTGCTCGAGCAGGTCGCGCACGACCGCCCGACCCGCCTTCCCGCTACCTCCTGTTACCGCGATCTTCGCCATCGAAAAAGCTCCTTTCGCCCGCCCTGCGCGCGCGTGAGTCGGTTTTCAGCTCGATGGCTTTCACCTTATTGCGCGGCCTGGGCCGCCAGCCGCGCGGCGCGCTCGATCCATGCCTCGTAGACGTCGATGAAGGCGTCCATCGCGGCGTCGACCCCGCCCACGTCCCCCGTGGCCAGCAGGTCGAGCAGCAACCCGCGGGTGATCGCGATGCCAGCACGGGCGTGGGCCCGCGCGAGCTCGCGGGGAACTCCCCGGGCCACGTTGATCTCGGCCGCCGGCCCCAGCCAGCTCTCGACGATCCCGTCGAGGAACTGGGCCGTGTGCCCACGGCCCTGGAGCGCTTGGCCGTAGAGCTCGAAGAACAGCCGCTCGTTGGGCCACAGCGAGGGGTCGGAGATGTGCTTCCACCAGGTCCACATCGCCTCCCGGATCGGCTGGTCGGGGTCGGGCAGCAGCTCGCCCAGCATGTCGCGCTGGCGTGCTTCGACGGTGTGAACGATCTCGATCCACAGGCCCTCCTTGGAGCCGAAGTGGTGGATCAGCATCCGATGGCTGGTCCCGAGCGCGGAGGCCATCGTCCTGAGGCTCACGTCGCCGATGCCGTTCTCGGCCACGTAGTCGATCGCGGCGTCCAGCAAACGGTCCCGAGGGCGCTTGTCATTCATGCGCGCTCACTGTACCATGTGGTACATGAAACCCGTCAGAGTGTCCATAGATGTCCCACAGCAACGCGAGCAGGTCTACGACTTCCTCGACGTGATGTCCAACCACGAACCGTTCACCGACCACATCCTCAAGGACTGGAAGTACTCCGGTCCCGACCGCGGGATCGGCTCCCAGGCTCAGGTCCATGTGACCGCCGGCGGACGCCCCGACACGGTCGACATCGAGGTCGTCTCGGCACACCGGCCCGAGACGATCGTCGAGCGCAACATCGGCGCCGGCGGCAAGCGAGTCGCCAACGGCACGTATGTGCTCGAGCAGCTGCCCGGCGGCGGCACCCGGATCGTGTTCGAGTACTCCTGGCAGCAGGCCCCGCTCAGCGAGCGGATGGCGTCGCCGCTCGTCCGGGGTGTGCTGCGGCGAGCCAACGAGCGCGCAATGGAGCGGCTCGCGGAGCAGCTCTGCGAAAAAATCCCTGCGCAGGCCGCATAGCTCGCGCGCCGTCGGGCACGCAAGCGTAAAATCGGCTCGCTGACCGGGCCGACGACACATCCTGAGCCGGAGGCCAGTTGGCTGAATCTCCACTGGCAGATTGCTGACGCGCTGTCGCGCTCGACTTCGCTCGCGCAATTGGGGCCATCGATCCTACGATCGCTGGGCGAGGCCCTGGGGCTCGAGAGCGCCGCGATCTGGCGCGCCAACGGTGGCGAGCTGCTGCATCGCGTGAGCTGGTGGAGCGCAACCGGGAGGGCCTCGCGCAACCCCGACCCGAGGCCGCTCCCGGCGGGCGAAGGACTGGCTGGACGCGTGCTCGACAGCGGCGAGCCCGAATCCTCCCCGGTGGGCGCTGCGTTTCCGATCGCGAGCGCGAGCGGCACGCTGGGAGCACTCGAGCTCCACGGCGCGCCGGACATCCCCCCCGAGCTGTCCCAGGTGCTGCTGGCGATCGGCCGGCACCTGGGCGAACGGATCGAGCGAGAGCGTGCCTACCAGCACGGGCTGGCCAGCGAGCAGCTGCTGGCCGAGGCCGAGCGGGCTGCGGGCGCGGGCAGCTTCGAAGCCGACCTGCGCACCGGCATGGCCGAGTGCTCGGTCGGCCTCCTGCGCATGGTGCGGGCGCCCGAGGACGTCGAGGTGACGCTGGAAGCGATGCTGGAGCGGGTCCACCCCGAAGACCGCGAGCTGGTGACGCGCTCTGTGTTGCGCCGCCCGGGCAGCGAGGAGCCGCTGAGCGTCGAGGTCAGAGCGCTCCGGTTCGATGGCGTCACCCGGATCGTGCGCGCGCGGGGGATCGCCACGTTCGACGAGCAGGGCACGGCGATCCGGCTGCTGGGGACAGTCCAGGACGTGACCGATGAGGCGATGGCCCGGGCCGGCCGCGATCTGCTCAGCTACGTGGTCGACTCGTCCGACGACGCGATCCTCACCAACGACGAGGAGGGGATGATCACCAGTTGGAATCGCGGCGCCGAGCGGCTCTACGGGTACGCGGTCGACGAGGCGATCGGTGAGTCGATCGCGCTGATCGAGCCGCCCAACCGCGAGGGACAGCAGCTGGAGATCGTCCGCCGCGCGTTCGACGGCGAGTCGATCGAACGAGTCGAGACGACTCACGTACGTAAGGACGGCACGCCGGTGACGGTCTCGGTGACGGTTTCCCCGGTGCGCGAGGCGAGCTCGCGGATCGTGTCCGCGGCGATCGTCGCCCGCGACATCACCGAACTCAAGCGCGACCAGGAGCGGTTGCGGTACCTGGCCGACCGCGACCAGCTGACCGGTCTCTATAACCGCAGGCGGTTTGATCAGGAGCTCAAGCGTGAACTGGCTCGCGCCGGCCGCTCGCAGTCACGCAGCGCGCTGCTCAGCGTCGACGTCGACAACTTCAAGGCGATCAATGATTCGGCCGGCCACCCCGCCGGCGACGCCGTCCTGTCTGAGTTGGCCGGGATCCTCACTGGCCGGTTCGGATCCGGCGACGTGGTCGCGCGGCTGGGCGGCGACGAGTTCGGGATCCTCATGTCCGCGGTCGACCCCGCCGAGGCGCGCGCCGCCGCCAACGATCTGCTGTCGGCGATTCGCAGCAACCCGGTGATGTACGGCGACAAGCCGTTCCGGGTCACGGCCAGCATCGGCGCGATCTCGTTCGAGTCCGACGAAGCCACCGCCAGCGACCTGCTGGTCAACGCCAATCTGGCGATGCATGCCGCCAAGACCTCCGGCCGCGACCGCGTCGTGGTGTACACCGCCGCGGAGGCCGGCAAGGCGCGCGCGATGGTCAAGCTGACCTGGGCGCAGCGGATCCAGGACGCGCTCGATCACGATCGCTTCGTGCTGCACCTGCAGCCGATCATGGAGTTGGCCAGCCGCGAGGTCAGCCACGGCGAGCTGCTGCTGCGGATGCGCGGGGACCGCGGCCGGCTGATCGCTCCGGGAGCGTTCCTACCCGCGGCGGAGCGGTTCGGGTTGATTCACGCGATCGACCACTGGGTCGTGCAGCAAGCCATCCAACTGATCTCGAGCGACAGCGCGGCTCAGGGGCTGCGTCTGAACGTCAACCTCTCGGGTGAATCGGTGGCCGGGGACCCCCAGCTGTTGCCGATGATCGAGCGCGAGCTCAGGGCCGCCGACGCGGATCCGTCGCAGCTGATCTTCGAGATCACCGAGACCGCGGCGATCGCGAACATGCCCGAGGCGACGAAATTCGCCAAGGGCGTCACCGGCTTGGGCTGCAGCCTCGCGCTCGACGACTTCGGCACGGGCTTTGGCTCCTTCTACTACCTCAAGCACCTTCCGGTGCGCTACCTGAAGCTCGACGGGGAGTTCATCCAGAACCTCCCGCGCAACCAGGTCGACGAGCATATGGTCAGAGCGATCGTCGGCGTCGCCAGCAGCATGGGAATCAAGACCGTGGCCGAATCCGTGGCCGACGACGAGACGATCAAGCTGCTCGAGGAGTACGGCGTCGACTATGCGCAGGGCTTCCACATCGGCCGGCCCGAGCCGATCGCGGTACCGGTCGCCTAGTGGGCTCCATCGGAACGTTTCGCTGGTTAGGGCGAGGTCCGGGGCCGTCAGGTAAGGACGCAGAAGCCGTGGCGCAGCAGCGCTGCGCGAGGCTTCGAGGACGCCGCGTGACGGTCATCCGGGACCGCCATAACCGGTGGAACGTTTCGGTGGGGTCCACCAGCGCGTGCGTGGAGTGATGACGTGTGCCGCGCTGGTCGCGGTCTTCGGTTCGCTTGCCGTCGCGTGCGGGGGCTCGGGTCAGGCTCACACCGCGACGTTGACGATCGCCACTGCAGCCACCACGACACCACGCACGCACACCACCGGAGGTGCCGCGCCCACACCTACGAGCACCACCCCGCGCAAGCGCCCAGTCACGTCCCGCTACCGCTTCGCCGCGACCACGCTGACTCCCGCGTTGCGGACCCAGCTCCGGCGCACCTCATGGCATCCCGGCTGTCCGGTCGGGCTCGACGACCTGCGCTACCTGCGGATCGCCTACTGGGGCTTTGACCACAGGCCACATCTGGGCGAGATGGTCGCTAACGCATCGGCGGTGCCCGCGCTGCGCCGCGCGTTCGGCTCGCTGTTCGCGGGAAGGTTCCCGATCCGGCGGATGCGGCTGGTCGATGACTACCGCGGCAGCGACTACGCCTCGATCCAGGCCGACAACACGTCGGCGTTCAACTGCCGTAACGCCACCGGCTCTTCACGCTGGTCAGAGCACGCCTACGGCCTGGCGGTCGACGTGAACCCGATCGAGAACCCGTACGTGAACACCGACGGCACCACCGCCCACGCCGCATCGAACTCCTACCTGGATCGCCACCGCGTCCGCCCCGGGATGGCAGTCCCGGGCGGCAAGCTCGTGCGGGCGTTCGACGCAGTCGGCTGGGGTTGGGGCGGTCGTTGGCCGTTGCCGACGGATTTCCAACACTTCTCCGTCAACGGCCGCTGACCGCCCCGACCCTGTCAGTGGCCGTGCCGGTGCTTGGCCCGCGTGAACACGACCGTCTGCGTCGACACACCAGCGGTGTGGCCGTTGGCCAGCGTCTGGGTGATCCGCAGCGTGGCCTTCAGCGAGTGGTGCTGCTTGAGCAGCTTTCGCCCGTAGCGGTTCAGACCCACGTCCACCGTGCGTGACTGCCCGGCCGTGAGGCTGACGTGGGCGCTTCCGACGAGCACCCGCTGGTGAGCCTTCGGCGCCAGCGTCAGCGTGAGCCGGCACTGGGACGTCGACTGCCCCTGGCACGAGATCCGCACTCGCGCCGTGTTACCCAACACCTTGGCGTGGGCCGCCGACGCGTGTCCATCGACCACGGGCGGGGGCGGAGGCGGAGGCGGCGGGTTGGACGCAGTCCGCAGCGTCCGGTCTGCTCCGACGAACGTCCCGAAGTCGCTCGTCACCACGGCCCGGTAGTGGATCGTGGTTGCGGCCGCGAGGCCGGTCAGACGCGCGGTGAACAGCGAGCCGGAGTTGCTCGCGGTGAGCGTCTGCGGCGCGGTGCTCTGGCCGTACGCGCTGGTCGTCCCGAACTGGAACGAGGCCCGCACGGCGGCTCCCTTGGGATTGTCCACGCCGACGACGGTCGCCGACGACGTGCCGATCGACCCGGCGCCGCCGGTGATCGGGGTGTCCGGAGCGTACGCGTCGGCGAACAGCGCCCGTGGGCTGTTGCCGTTGGTGAACAGGAAGAACGGCGTTCCCACCGCTCCGCCCTGGCAGGCCTTGCCGTCCTGGTTGAACGGGTTCGCCGTGCAAGTCGACGAGATCGGCTCGCGGACGTCGGTCGGGCGTCGGTGTCAGCGGCACATTGCTGTTGTCGAGCACGAACGTCGGGTTGGCCGCGTTGACGAAGTGGCCGATGAACGCCTTCTCGACGCCACCACCGACGTCCTCACGCCAGGTCACGTAGGGCGTGTTGCCCGAGAACGTGATGTCCGCCCGGGTCGAGTCGCCCGAGCCGGTCGAGATCGGGGCGCCGTTGTTGACCACCTGGAAGTGGGCGGCCGCGCCGGTGCCGACCAGCCGCGACACGAACACCTGCTTGTGGGCGCCGACGCTCTCGTCCCAGATCGCCCACGGTGACGTCGGGTTGGCCGGGTTCATCGTGCCCGCCGCGACCCGCGGGTCCTCGGCGTCGTTGCCAGCGTTCTTGTTCAGCGAGCACTGGCCCTCGGCGGTGGCCGACTCGGCGCACGCGCCGAGGTGGTTGGTGGCGCCGTTGGTGTCGAGCGTGCCCTGCAGCTGGTTGCCGACCGCGACCCAGTGGAAGCCGCCGTTGGCGCCCACGCCGTCGCTGATCCCCTTGGCCGCGAACACCATCTCGTTGCCGTGCAGGCCACTGATCCCCGAGTGGTCCTGCTCGTACCACACGACCCACGGAACGCTGTCGTTGGCGCCCGTGAACGCGATGTCGGGCTCGATCCCGTCGCGCGTCGGGTCGACGTTCAGGCTCGGGTCAGCCGGGCTGCCCAGCCGCGGGATCCCGGTCTGCTGCCAGCAGAAGCCACCGATCGCCGGAATGTGGCCGGTGGCGTCGGCGACGCCCTTCGGGGTCACCGCCGTCGCAGTTCTGCTGCCCCGGGCCGATCGGCCGGCTGACGAAGATCTGGTTCTTGGCGTTGGCCGGACGACGTCTCCTGCCAGGTGACCCACGGACCCGGCTTGGTCGGGTCGACCGCCGAGCCGCCGGCCACCGACGGGTTCTCGGCATCCTGGCCGGTGTGGATGTTCAGCGACGGGACGGGCACGCCCGCGCCGCCGTTGCCGCGGCTCTGGCCGGCGAAGATCCACTTGCCCTGGTTGGCGTCGCCGGTGTTGTCGAACCGGCTGGCGAAGATGTTGTTCTTCCCGAAGCCGGTCCCCGATGTCTGCTCGTACCAGGTCGCCCACGGCACCGTCCGACCGGCGCCGGCGAAGTCGATCGCCGGGGCCTCGCCGTCCTGACCCTGGTCGAAGTTCAGCGAGCCCTTGAACTGGGGTGCTGCGCTCGACCTACCGCCGACCGTGCCGTTACCGCGCGTCGTCCACGCGCCGCCCGCGAACGAGCGCGAGAACACCTGGTCCTTGGCTCCCGCGGCCTCCTGCTGGCGGAAGATCGCCCATGGCACCGCCGGCTTGCCGGCGGTCAGCGCGCCACCGACGACGTCGGCGTTGGTCGGGTCCTCGCCCGAGACGTTGAGCGCCTTGTTGATCCCTGCGGCGGCGTCGTCGTTGACCTGCGACCCCGGCGGCAGCCCCTGCAGCGCCGCGGCCGCTGTGCCAGCCGTTGCCAGCGCCACCGCCGTGGTTGCCACGGCGGCTCGCAGCTTGCGGCTGGTCCCCCTTCTGAACCCCATCACGTCTCCTTCGATCGTGGTTGGACATGCGTCCTCGAAGGGCGATACGGCGCAGATCGCGCGACGGTTCTCGGAAAGATCAGGAGGACTTCGTGGCCGTGCCGGTGAGCACGCGCTGTCCGGATGAGGCCGGATTGCCGTTGGCCTGCTGGCGGGTCACGGTGAGCGTCTGGAATTGGGTGACCGGGACCCCGGACCACAGGGTCACGTTGACCGCATCGTTGAAGGTCCCGATCGGGACCAGGATTCCCGCCGAGTTCTTCAGCCAGGCTTGGTAGTAGCGACCGTTGTCCAGGTGCGGCAGGCCGCTGGCCTTCAGCGTGATGCGCCAGCCCGAGCTCTCCTTGACCAGCGTCGCTGCGCCGTGTGCTCCGGGCGCGAGGTCGGTCCCGTTGACGACCATCGCAAACCGCAGCGTCGTCGAGGAGCTGCTGCTACCGCCGCGGGTGGAGAAGAACGTCACCAGTGCGATCACCGCCACGAGCGAAGCGAGCGCGCCCGCCATGTAGATCGGACGTTCGAGCAGGATCGACGGGAACCGTCGCCTGGGCTTGTACGCCTGGCGCTGGCGCTGGCGGTCGGGCTTGGGCGTGGCGGGCTGCGCGGCGGGAGTGGGGGCGGGCGCGGCGTCCGGCGCGGGCTGCGCGGCCGGGGTGGGGTCGGTCCGGACCGTGCGGGCCTCGTCGGCGATCGCGGTCACGATCCGGTCCTCGAGCTCAGGGGGCGGCTCGGTCCACACTGACTCGTCGTCGAGCAGGTTGCGCAGCTCGTCGAGCTCGGCCCGCTCGGCGGGCGTGAGCGCGTCGACGCTTTCTCACCCGCTAGGTAGGAGATCCGGTCGTTGTCGCTGGCGCTCATCAGTGGTCGCCTTTCTCAGTCTTACGGTAGAGCAACGCTCATCGGTTCATTCCCGCAGATGGCCGAGCACCGCGGCCAGTCGCTTGTGCGCTCGAAACGATCTCGACTTGACCGTCCCGATCGGCATCTGGAGCTTCTCGGAGATCTCGCCGTGGGTGAGGCCGCCGAAGTGCTGCAGCCGGACGATCTCGCGCTCCTCGGCGGGCAGCCCGGCCACCGCCTCTCGCACCGCCCAGACGTCGTAGATCGTCTCCGCGGAGTCAGGGTGGGTGGCCAGCGCCGGGTCCCCGGGCGCGACCGACTCGATCGGGTCGGCGGCGCGCACCGCTTCGCGGCGCGACACGTCGATCGCCGCCCTCCGCGCGATCGAGGTCAGCCACGGGCCAAGCTCGCGAGCGGCGTCGAAGCTGCCCGCGGCCCGCCAGGCCTTCAGGAACGTCTGCTGCGTGGCCTCTTCGGCCAGGCCCCGGTCGCGGAGGATCCGGTACGCCACCGCGAACACCAGCCGGCCGTACTCTCGGTAGACCGCGCGCACGGCATCGGGGTCGCCCTCGCGAAATTGCACGCTGACTCCCCGGCGCTCCATGTGCCGACGCTACCAGCCGGGATCGACGCGAATCGTCCCGTTGCGCTGGTGGCGCCGGCGCTCACACCGCGGTCTCGACGAAGCGCTCGCGCAGGTCGGTCTTCTTGAACTTGCCGGTGGCGGTGCGGGGCAGCGCGTCGATGTACTCGAAGCGGTCCGGGACCTGCCACTTGGCGAACTCGCCGGCGAGATGCTCGCGCAACGCGTCCGGACCAGCCTCTTCTCCCTCGCGGAGCACGACCACGGCCAGCGGCCGCTCGCCCCAGCGCTCGTCGGGAATCGCGATCACCGCCGCCTCCTCGACGGCCGGATGTGCCATCAGGGTGTTCTCGAGATCGACCGAGGAGATCCACTCACCGCCTGACTTGACGAGGTCCTTGGAGCGATCGCAGATCCGGATGCACCCGTGCGAGTCGATCTTGACCACGTCGCCGGTGGCGAACCATCCGTCGTCGGTGAACTTCTCCTGGCCCGTGTCCCGGTGATACGCCGCCGCGACCCACGGGCCGCGTACCTCGAGCTCGCCCATCGCCCGGTCGTCCCACGGGATCATCTCCCCGTCCTCGCCCCGCGCGCGGATCTCGACGAACGGGACCGGCACGCCCTGGCGCGCGCGGTAGTCGTACTGGTCGTCGAGCGGCGCGTCGAGTAGGTCCGGAGGGAGCCTGGCCACCGAACCCAGCGGCGACGTCTCGGTCATGCCCCACGCCTGGATGATCGTCAGTCCGTGCCGGTCAAAGCCTTCCAGCAGGCTCCGCGGAACCGCCGACCCGCCCACGAGTAGCCGCTGCAGGGCGGTCAGGTCCCAGCGGTCAGGCTCCTCGTCGAGCGCGCGCAGGACCGCCATCCACACCGTCGGCACTCCGGCCGTCAGCGTCACCCGCTCGTCGGCCATCAGATCGAGCACGCTGATCGGGTCGAGCATCGGCCCCGGCAGCGCCAACCCGGCGCCGACGAACGTGGCCGTGTAGATCAAGCCCCAGGCGTTGGCATGGAACATCGGCACCACCGGCAGGATCGTGTCCTGCGACGAGGCGCTGTTGGTGTCGGGCAGCGCCGCCATCAGCGAGTGGAGCACTAGCGCGCGGTGGGAGTAGACCACGCCCTTGGGCCGGCCGGTCGTCCCCGACGTGTAACACATGGCCGCCGCGTGCCGCTCGCCCAGGTCGGGCCATTGCATCGGCTCGGCGTCGGCGATCAGCGACTCGTAGTCGAGCGCACCCTCGGCGGTCTCGCCGCCCTGCGAGACCACGATCACGTGCTCGAACTCGTGGGCGTGGCGGAATCCCTGAAACGCGCCGAGCAGCGTCTCGTCGACGATGATCGCGGCGTCGCCGGCGTCCTGCGCGATGAAGCTGAGCTCGTCCGGATGCAGCCGCGGGTTCAGCGTGTGGATCACCGCTCCCATCAGTGGGATCGCGTAGTAGGCCTCGAGGTGCTCGGGCTGGTTCCACATCAGCGTCGCGACCCGATCGCCCTCGCCGAGCCCCAGGCCGGTGAGCGCCGTCCCGAGCTTGCGGGCCCGGTGGGCGCACTCGCCCAACGTGGTCCGGTGAATCTGGCCGTCGGGTCGGCGGGAGACGACCTTGCGCGAGCCACTGAGGAGCTCTGCCCGCTGGACCGCAGCGGTCAGCGACAGCGGGTAGTCGTCCATCATCAGTCCGTCGATCATCGTGTCGGGCATTCTCGCCTCCCATTCGACGTAGTCCGTGCACTAGGTGCTTCCCGCCGATTTACGGTGCGAAGCGCTAAGCATGAGCCGATCGGAGCGCGAGCGCAAGCGCCACCAGCGCTACGGTCCACCCAAGCCATGGCGCTCGCTCGCCCGAACCAGCCCTACCCCGAGCCGTCATGGTCGGGATGGGGCGACGCATCGCTGAAGCCCGCCCTATCGGGCGACGTGCTCGAGCTGGTCACCGCCAGCCTCGGGATCCGCGAGCGTGGCCGCCCGGCCGGCTCGATCGGCGAGATGACGCTGCCTCCGAGCCGGATCGACGCCGGCATCACCGAGAGACTGGTCGAGCGACTCGGCGCCGGCAACGTGGTCGACGAGCCAGAGGCGCGGCTGCGGCACATGCGCGGCAAGTCGATGACCGACCTCCTGCGCCTCCGCGACGGCGAGCTCGGCGGAGCGCCGGACCTGGTCCTGCTGCCGGGCACCCACGAGCAGGTGCTCGATGCGCTTGCGACCTGCTCGGCGGCCCGGATCGCGGTGGTGCCGTTCGGGGGCGGCACGTCGGTCGTCGGCGGGCTGGAACCGGCCGCGGAAGGCTTCGCGGGCGTGGCCGCGCTCGACCTGCGGCGGATGAACGCGCTGGTCGAGCTCGACGAGCAGTCGCGGCTGGCGGTGCTGGAGCCGGGCCTGCGCGCCCCCGAGGCCGAGCAGCTGCTCGGCGAGCGTGGCTACACGATCGGCCACTTCCCCCAGTCATTCGAGTACCTGACGCTCGGTGGCGCCGCGGCCACGCGCTCGAGCGGCCAGGCTTCGGCCGGCTACGGCCGGTTCGACGAGCTCGTGCTCGGCATGCGGCTGGCGACGCCCGTCGGGACGATCGAGCTCGGCCGCGCCCCCAAGTCCGCTGCCGGGCCCGATCTGCGCCAGCTGCTGCTCGGATCCGAGGGAGCGCTGGGGGTGATCACGTCGCTCACCGTCGCGGTCCGGCCGGTACCCGAGGTCCGCGTGTATGAGGGCTGGCGCCTGGAGTCGTTCGCGGCGGGCGCGGCCGTGCTGCGGCAGCTGGTTCAGGACGGGCCGCTGCCGACGATCCTGCGACTGTCGGATGAGGCCGAGACGGCGCTGAATCTGGCCGGTCCGTCGGACCTGGGCGCCGGCGAGGGCGGCTGCCTGGCGATCGTCGGCTATGAGGGTGACACGGCCGACGTGGAGGATCGCCGTGCGGGCGCCACCCGGCTGCTCGAGGCCGCCGGCGCCGCCCCGCAGCCGGAGACCGGCGAGCGCTGGGCGCGCGACCGCTACAGGGGCCCGTATCTGCGCGACGCGCTGCTCGACGCCGGCATGATCGTGGAGACGCTCGAGACCGTCACGTTCTGGTCGGGCTTGGCGCGGTTATATGGGCGGGTCTCGGCCGCGCTGCGCGAGTCGTTGGCCGCGCAGGGGACCACTCCGCTGGTGATGTGCCACATCTCGCACGTGTATCCATCGGGCGCTTCGCTGTACTTCACCGTCGCCTGCGCCCAGCTCCCCGATCCGGTCGCGCAGTGGCGCGCCGCCAAGGCCGCGGCCAGCCACGCGATCATCGCCAACGGCGGATCGATCACTCACCACCACGGGGTCGGAACCGACCATGTGAAGTGGTACCGAGAAGAGCTCGGCGAACTCGGGATCGAAGCGCTTGCGGCCGTCAAGCGCCGACTCGACCCCGACGGCGTGATGAACCCCGGAGTGCTGATCGCACCTGAGTAGCGTCGCGCGGCGCTCGGCGCGATGCCTATCCTCCCGGCGATGTCCGACACGCCATCGATCCCGGAGCTGACCCGTGCGCTGGCCGAGCTCACCGTCCGCTTTGGAGCCAACCTGCAGCCCGGCCAGATCATGGGGATCAGCTCCCAGCCCGGCAAGGAGGAGCTGACCCGCGCGATCGCCGATGCCGCTTACGCCAACGGGGCGAAGTTCGTAGACCTGTTCGTGTTCGACTACCACCTCAAGCGATCGCGCGCGCTCAACGCCGATCCCGACACGCTCGATTTCGTGCCACCGTGGTACGGGCAGCGGATGCGCCAGCTCGGAGAGCTGCGGTGCGCGCTGGTGTCGATGACCGGCCCGGTTGAACCGCATCTGCTGGATGACGTGCCACCGGAGCTGATCGGCCGAGACATCCTTCCCCGGATCCGGGAGTCGATCGAAGTCGTCAACGACCGCACCGCCAACTGGACCGTGATCCCGTCCCCCACCCGCGGCTGGGCCGAGCTCGTGTATCCAGACCTGGAGCCCGACCGCGCGCTGGCCAAGCTGTGGGAGGAGGTCGCCTACGTGACCCGGCTGGACACCGGGGACCCGGTGGCGGCCTGGACCGAGCGGATGGACACGCTCGAGACGGTTGCCGAGAAGCTCGGCGGGCTGGGCCTCGACCGGATCCGGTTCGAGGGCCCGGGGACCGACCTGAGCGTCGGCCTGTTCCCGAGCAGCCGCTGGCTGTGCGCGCGGCTGTCGACGGTCGACGGGATCGTCCACGCCCCGAACATCCCGACCGAGGAGGTGTTCACCACGCCCGATCCCGAGCGCGTCGAGGGCACGGTGACCTCGACCAAGCCGCTGTTCGTGTCGGGCACGGTGATCAACGGTCTGCGGGTCCGGTTCGAGGGCGGACGCGCCGTGCAGATCGACGCCGACGAGGGCGCCGACGTATTGCGGACGATGTGCCGGCACGACGATGGCGCCGCGCGCCTGGGCGAGGTCGCGCTGGTCGATCGCGAGAGCCGGATCGGCCGGCTCGGGACGGTGTTCTTCGACACCTTGCTGGACGAGAACGCCGCCAGCCACATCGCGCTCGGCCAGGCGCTCGACTTCGCGATCGACGATCCGGCCGACCGCGAGCGCACGAACGTGAGCGAGCTGCACACCGACTTCATGATCGGCAGCGACGACGTGGCGGTCACCGGCGTGCTGCGGGACGGCACCGAGGTGCCGTTGCTGCGCGGCGGGGCGTGGCAGATCTAGACGCGGTCGCCGTCCGCGACCAACCTCGACCGTCCGCGACGAACCTCGCGATTGGCGCGCGCTAGGCTAGTCGCGCTCCCCGGAGAGGTGCCGGAGCGGTTGAACGGGCGCGACTGGAAATCGCGTAACGGGGGTTGACCTCGTTCGGGGGTTCGAATCCCCCCCTCTCCGCTGTTTCTCCCCTTCACCGAGGCTCGAACGCGGTTCCGACCGAGCCCCGGATCATCATTGGGCCGATCGCGCGATCAGATGGTTGATCGCGTGCGCAGGTGGGTATCCCAGTCCGCATGGTGGGCGCAGTGGTGGTAGGGCGATTGCTAAAGGGGTGGGCGGCTAGTGCCGATAAGAATGTCGTTGGTCTTCGCTGAGCGCACGCGTGGGGCGAGCGCTGAAGGGGCTTTCAGCGAGGTCGCAAATTGCATAAGGAAGCTCTACATCTTGGAGATACACGTTCGCCGCGACCGGCGTGCAAGCTACGCTCAGCCTGAGGGGCAATGACGCCAATGCCATCATCACGTCCAGCTTTGAGGCTCGTCCGCGGAGCCGATGTCGCACCGGCGGAGGTTCAGTGGGCGTGGTTCTGTGGACACTGCGCGGCTCCGTCGCCGAGCAGCTCGGCGCCGCCCCCCACGGCCCGGGTCTGCACGTCGTGCGGACTGGGATTGCTGTTGGAGACGCGCGCCGACACGGCGCCCGGGCCGCGTGATGCCTTCCTTGTGATCGACACCAGCCTGCTCGTGCAGGCGATGTCGCGCCGCGCTCAGTCGCTGCTCGAGCTCACCGAGGCTGAGGCGGTCAACCGCCCCGTCGCCGAGCTGCTCGTGGCCGCCGACGCCGAGGCCTCGTCGTCATCATCGCTGGCTCGCGCGGTTATCAGCGCCGCCGGTGGAGCCGAGGATGCGGTGAGCACGGTCGTGCGCCCGTGGAACACATTCGGTGTCCGGATGCGGGCGAAGATCGCCCCTTGCGGCCCGCCGCGCGCCGCGCTGGTCGTGCTCGAGGACCAGGCCTCGCGGCGCCTGCGCGCAGTCGACTGACGCTCAGTCGGCCGGCGCCAGCACCGCCGGCGCGCCGTATTGCTCGAGCACTCCGGGCAGGCGCACGGAGCCGTCGTCCTGCTGGCCGTTCTCTAGCAGCGCGATGATCGTGCGCCCGACGGCAACCGCGGTCCCGTTCAGCGTGTACAGCGTGGTGGGCCGGCCGTCGGTAGGTCGGTAGCGGATGTCGAGCCGGCGGGCCTGGTAGTCGGTTGTGTTCGAGCACGATGTGAGCTCGCGGAAACGCCCCTGGCCGGGAAGCCACGCTTCGCAGTCGTACTTCATCGCCGCCGAGGCGCCGAGGTCGTCGACCGCGATCGCCACAACGCGATAGGGGATCTCGAGCTCCTGGAGGATCGCTTCCTCGATCGCAAGCAGCCGCTCGTGCTCGGCCTGGCCCTGGTCGGGTGTGACGAAGCAGAACATCTCGACCTTGTCGAACTGGTGGACCCGGAAGATCCCCCGGGTGTCCTTGCCCGCGGCGCCGGCCTCGCGGCGAAAGCACGTCGAGAAGCCCGCGTATCGGATCGGGAGCGCGTCCTCATCGAGGATCTCGTCCCGGTGCATCGAGGCCAGCGGCACCTCCGAGGTGCCAGCCAGGTACAGGTCATCCTCGGCCAGCCGGTAGATCTGCTGCTCGGTGTCGGGCAGCATCCCGGTCCCGTAGAGCGCGTGCTCTCGGACGAGCACCGGCGGGACCACCGGTTCAAAACCCTCGGCCCGCACCTTCTCGAGGCCATAGCGGACCAGCGCGAACTCGAGCATCGCCAGATCGCCGCGCAGGTACGCGAACCGCGAGCCCGAGGTGCGCGCGCCGCGCTCCATGTCGATCCGGTCGCCGGCGAGCTCCAGGTGATCTTTACCCGTCCTGCCGGACTCGCCGACCTCGCGGATGACCGTGTCCTCGTCGGGCGCCTCCGCCGACGGCACGCTCGGCAGCGAGGCAAGTTCGCGGTCGCGCTCCTCGCGGACCGCGTTCTCCTCGTCGCTGAGCGTCCTGCCCCGGGCGGACAGGCTGGCCAGCTGCTCGCGTTCCTCGGGGGTGGGAGGGCCCTTGCGACCCTTGCTCGCGCGGTTCTGCTCCGCGCGGAGCTCCTCGAGCTCGGCCAGCAGCGAGCGCCACTTGGTGTCGAGCTCGATCACGCGGTCGAGCGCGGGCGCGAGGTCGCCACCGCGGCGGGCGAGCCCCTCCCGGACCGCCCCGGGTTCGCGACGGATCAGCTGGATGTCGAGCATTGCTCGCGTCCGACGCTATTTGACGGTCAGCGTTCCCTGCATGCCCGCTTGGCGATGGCCGGGGACGCTGCAATAGAACGTGTACGTGCCTGGCTTCAGCTTGACCGTGAACGTCTTGCTGCCGCCCGAGAACACCGGGGTCTGCCCGACCACCGAACCGTTGGTGCCCTGCTGGATGACCATGTCGTGCGGCACCGGTGACTTGTTGGTGAAGTCGACCGTGACCTTGCCGGCCTTGGCGGTCAGCGAGCTCTTCGTGAACTTGAGCTGACCGGTCGGGTCGGCCGCCTGGGTGATCGTGCCCGCGCCGCCGGCACTCGCGGCGGGCGTGGTGCTGGTCTGCGTGGTGGGCGTCGTGGCGGCCGGGGTGGTGGCCGTGGCGGTGGTCGTCGTCGACGACGGGGTCGTTTTCGAGCTCGGGATGGTCGGGGTCGTCGCCGACGGCGGCGTCAGCGCCCCGATCGGCTGCTGGTCGCACTGGGTCACGCCCGGAGCCGCCTTGGCCTGCCGGCCCGCGTACGTGGCGACGAACCTGGCGACGTCGACCGCCTGCTGGCCGACGACGATGTTCTGAGGCATGATCGCGCCGGAGAAGCCGCCGTTCTTGATCGCGTACAGCACGCGGTCGACCGGGCGCTCGCAGCGGACATCGAAGTTCGGTCCGTTGACGACCTCGGCCGACCGAGGGTTGGCCGCCGAACCGTGGGTGGCGGCGAAGGACAACGTGTGACACCCGGAGCAGCGCTGGTTGAACAGCTGAGCGCCCGTGTAGTTGGGGTTCGTCTGGGCGACGTCGATCTTCTCGGTTCCGCAACCCGCCGCGATCCCGGCCAAGGCGATTGCAGCAATCAGCATCAGGAGGACCTGTCCGGGTCGGCTCATGAGGCGCCTGATCATAATCGCATCCCCATGCCAGGGCTCCGTGCGCCGAAGCTCGCCCTCCTCGCAGCCGCGGCTCTGCTCGCCGCCGCCTGCGGCCACACCACTTCCGCCGGCTCGAGCCGGACGGTGCGCGTCGAGCTGACCGAGTACCGGCTGCACCCACAGTCGATCCGGGCCGACAGCGGCTTGCTGACGTTCGTGGTGCATAACCGCGGTGTGCTCGCCCACAATCTCGTCGTGTCCCGGGGCGGCACCACGATCGACTCCACGCCCTCGATCCTGCCTGGCCAGACGGTCGACCTGTCGGTGAACCTCACGCCCGGGAAGTACTCGATGGCCTCGACGATCCAGTCCGATGAGACGCTTGGGGAGTACGGGACGCTGATCGTAGGGTCCTGATCGGTCCGATCGCCAGGCCGTTTCAGGGGTTTCAGGGAGGACACGGGCCGCGGGCGGCGAACTCTGCGCCATCCCCGGCGCCGGCCAGAGACGTTCGCCCGGATCTACCATCAAGCGCGATCGTCCCAACGGCGGCAACCAAGCGGCCGGCGCCGGGGCCGTGCAAGTGCTCGGGCGCTGACGCTATAACCACGCGCGTATGGCGGTTTCAGATCTCGAGCTGTTCAGAGAGGTGTTCGGCCGGTTCGCCACCGGCGTCGGCGTGATCACCGCGTCCGGGCCGACCGGCTCGGGCGGGATGACCGCGAACGCGATCTGCTCGCTGTCGCTCGAGCCGCTGCTGGCGCTGGTGTGCTTCGAGAACCGGGCCCGGACGCTGCCGATCGTGCGCGACGCCGGCCGGTTCGCGGTCAACGTGCTGAGCACCGATCAGGAGGACATCGCCGCCGTGTTCGCCTCCAAGCTGCCCGAGTCCGAGAAGCTCGAGGGGGTCGAGCACCGCTTCGAGCATGGCATCCCGATCCTCGTCGGCTCGCTGGCCTGGGCGGCCTGCGAGCTGCGCGAGCTGATGCCGGGCGGCGATCACACGATCGCGATCGGCGAGGTGATCGGGATGGGGCTCGGGTCCGGGGACCCGTTGCTGTGGTACTCCGGCCGGTACCACTCGGTGCGCCTGCACGAGGGCTAGTCCGTCGCTCCGGGCCCGGGTTGGCCGCGATCGGCGGGCCGCCTGCAAAACGCGACAGTCGAGCGCAGATCCGCTAGCCCTGTTGCGTTCTGCACGCATATCAACCGGTTCACGACAGGGCTCGGGAAATCCGGCGCGAGTGTCGCATTCTGCAGGTCCGTGCAGAACGCACCCAATCCGCACGCACGGACGAGCGAGCGAGCGAGCGCCTAGGCGGTTGCGGCGGCCCGGGCCAACAGCACGACCACCACCGCCGCCGACAGCGCCATCACCCCGATCTCGCGCTGCAGGATCGTCGTCACCAACCCCCGCTGCTCCTCGGCCGGTAGCTGCCCGACCTCGTCGTTTGACTCAAACCCCCGCGCGTCGAGCACCATCTGCGCGGTCGAGGCCCGCAGCGACTCGGCCAGGATCGAGACCAGCAGCGGCAGCACCCCGTAGAGGATGTGCAGGCTCGACGTCTTGTGCCCGGTGAGCTCGAGCACGCCCCCGAACGCCGCCTCGACCACCACCGAAATCTGCGCCGCCCGCAGCACCCGCCAGAACCCCCGGCCGGTGTTGAACCGTAGGTAGCACCAGCCTCCGTACAGCGCAGCGATCGTGTTCAAACCGATCGCGATAACACCGAGGACTACATGGACGTCCTTCATGGGTATAAGACTGCGGCCGGAGACTTGTGGCGGGAAGCACTAAGTAACACTTTGTTACAAGGTACCCGCCCCCAGTGATATAACGGATCCACAGTGCTGCGTGACTATCTGCCAGCGATCGTCTTTCTAATCCTCGGAGGACTCGTTGGCGCGTTGTTCTCCGTCCTCAACATCTTCGTAGGCAAGCGCAAGCCGAACCGCTCCAAGGCGGATCCGTACGAGTGCGGCCTGCCGTCCGAGGTCCAGCGGGGGTTCCGCTTCGGGATCAGCTTCTACCTGATCGCGATGCTGTTCATCCTGTTCGACATCGAGGTGATCTTCCTGTACCCGATCGCAGTGCAGTTGCGGGCGTTCGGCACGTTTGCGATGACCGAGACGATCGTGTTCGTGGTGCTGCTGACGATCGCGCTGGTGTACGTCTGGCGCAGAGGAGCCCTGGAATGGAACTGAAGCGCGAGCCCCTATCCGATTTCCGCGTCCGCCAGCTGAACGCGCGCGACCTGCTTCGCGGCGACCTCGAGGGCGAGGACCTCGACCGCTACGTCGAGCAGGGCCTGATGACGACCACGGTCGACAAGGCGGTGTCCTGGGCGCAGGGCAACTCGATCTACCCCTTGACGTTCGGCCTGGCCTGCTGCGCGATCGAGATGATGTCGATCGTCGGCGCTCGCCTGGACGTCGCGCGGTTCGGCTTCGAGGCGTTTCGCGCATCCCCCCGCCAGGCCGACCTGATCATCCTGTCGGGCCGCGTTTCGATCAAGATGGCGCCGGTGATCCGCCGCATCTACGACCAGATGCTCGAGCCCAAGTGGGCGATCTCGATGGGCGCGTGCTGCTCCTCGATGGGCGTGTTCAACAACTACTCACTGGTCCCCGCGGACAAGTTCATGCCGATCGACGTGCACGTTCCCGGGTGCCCGCCCCGGCCCGAGGCGCTGATGCACGGGATCCTCAGGCTCCGCGCCAAGATCCAGGGCAACGAGCCGGAGGGTTGGCGCGAACGGTACGAGGCGGTCGGGACCGAGGAGCTGCTCCCCGGCGAACCCGTCCACGACGAACACATCAACGTGTTCACGCCCGGGGACACCGCCGGTGCCTGACGCCACCGAGCTCGAGCTCACTGCCCAAGAGCTGCGAGACGCCGACAGCGAGTCGATCCTCGACACCGAGTTTCACCGCACCCGGGCGGTGCTGATCGCCAACCCGGAGCGAATTGTCGGCGTGCTCGAGCGCCTTCGGGGCAAGGGCTACACGATGCTGGCGAGCCTCCACGGCGTCGACTACTACCCGCATGAGCCGCGGCTGGGGGTTCTCTACGAGCTGCTGGACATGAAGCGCGTGGACCGGATCAGCGTCAAGGCGCGGGTCTCAACCGAGCAGCCCCGGATCCCGTCAGTGGTCGGCCTCTACCCCGGCGCGAACTACCCCGAGCGCGAGGTCTACGACATGTTCGGCGTGGTGTTCGACGGGCACCCCGATTTGCGCAGAATCCTGATGCCGGAGGACTACGAGGGCTATCCACAGCGCCGCGACTTTCCACTCGGCGGCGAGCCGGTGCTGTTCACCTACAACGAAGAGCAGAGCTACGGGAAGTGGGTGTGATGAGCGCGGACCGCCCGGATCAGCCCGCCGCTCCCCAGTCCGCCGGCACCGCGGTCGTCGACGCCGAGCAGCAGCGGATCGCCGAGGAATATCGCGAGCGCGAGTCCTCGATCACGTTCTCCTCCGAGGCAGCCGGCCAAGGCGAGACGCACGAGCTGCTGACGCTCAACATCGGTCCCCACCATCCGGCCACCCACGGCGTGCTGCGGCTGCTCGCAACGCTCGAGGGCGAGGTCGTCCGCGACATCAAGCCGATCGTCGGCTACATCCACACCGGGATTGAGAAGACCGCGGAGGACAAGTCCTATTGGAAGGTGATCCCCGTGATCGAGCGGATGGACTACCTCGCCTACTACTTCAACGCGATGGCGTACTGCGGGGCGGTCGAGGATCTGCTCGGGGTCGAGGTCCCGCCACGCGCGCAGTACCTGCGGGTGATCCACCTGGAGCTCAACCGGATCATGTCCCACCTGGTGTGGCTCGGGACCAGCGCGCTCGACCTCGGCGCGATCTCGATGTTCTGGTACTGCTTCCGCGAGCGCGAGACCGTGCTCGACCTGTTCGAGATGTCATCGGGTCAGCGGATGCACACCCGCTACATCCAGGTCGGCGGCGTGTTCGAGGACATCCCCACCGGGTTCGAGGCCAAGCTCCGCAAGTTCCTCAAGGAGATGCCGATCCGAGCGGACCAGTACGCCGACCTGCTCGAGAAGAACCAGATCGTGCTCGAACGCCTGCGCCAGACCTGCGCGCTCGACGAGCAGACACTGCTGGCGCTCAACGTCACCGGCCCTCTGCTCAGAGCCGCTGGCAACCCCTGGGACCTGCGCAAGGCGGCGCCGTACTCGAGCTACGACCACTTCGACTTCAAGATCCCGGTCGGAACCGTCGGCGACAACTACGACCGCTTCCGCGTGCGCCACGCCGAGCTGTACGAGTCGGTGAAGATCATCGAGCAGGCGCTCGACGGGCTGCCCGAGGGGCCGTTCATCACCACCGACCGTAAGGTCGCGCTGCCCCCGCGCCACGAGCTCGCGACCTCGATGGAGGCACTGATCCACCACTTCAAGCTCGTCACCGAGGGCTTCCGGGTGCCGCCCGGCGAGACCTACTACCCGATCGAGGGTCCCCGCGGCGAGCTCGGCTGCTTCATCCGCTCCGATGGGTCGTCCAACCCCGCGCGCGTGCACATACGCGACCCCAGCTTCGTGAACCTCCAGGCGCTCGCGCCGATGGTTCGCGACTCCTACATCGCCGACCTGATCGCGACGCTCGCGATGCTCGATCCGATTCTCGGCGGGATCGACCGGTGAGCTCTCGCGACCTGCGACAGGTGCCGCGGTTCGGCCACGGCTCGCGCGTCCCCGGCTGGGATGAGGCCGCGGACCTGACCAAACCGCCGGCAGAGGTCCCGGACCCAGCCACGACCGAGGTGCCGCCGCGGCTGCGCGACCAGGTGGTGGCCGCGATGGCCAAGTACCCCGACCGGCGCTCGGCCGCGATTCCGGCCCTGCACGCCGCCCAGGAGCTGCATGGCTGGTGCTCGCCCGAGGCGATCGATCAGGTGGCGGCGGTGATGCAGGTGACGCCCGCGTACCTGGCCTCGGTGGCGACGTTCTACGACATGCTCGAGACGCATCCCAAGCCGCTCCACGACGTGTACGTGTGCACGAACATCTCGTGTTCGCTGCGCGGCGCCGACGAGTTCTTCGAGGCGATGGAAGAGGCAGCCGCGGACTCGATCGACATCAACATCCGCTCGTTCGAGTGTTTGGGCGCCTGCGACATCGCGCCGATGGCCTCGGTCGACGGCGAGTACATCGGCCCGCTCGACCCCGCCGACGCCGCGCAGATCGTGACCGACCTCCACTCCGGCGCCCCGGTCCTCCAGGCCAAGCAGCTGCGCTACCGCCGCTGCATGGACCCCGGCGCCTCAGGTGATGCCGACGAGTTCGGCCCTCCGCCTCCGGGCGCGCCTCGAGCCGACACCGCAGGCCTCGACGCGGCGGACGTGGCCGCCGACCGGCCCGGCCCGTCGGCCCCGATCGAGGTGCCGACCGAGGAGCCCAAGCCCGAGCCCGCCGCCGACGAGCATCCCGACGCCGAGCCGGGGTCGCGTGACGCCCCGGACGACGCTCCGAGGAACGCCCCATGAAGAAGCTGCTGTTCGACGGAATCGACGAGCCCGGCCTGAACACCCTCGAGGTATACGAGCGGCGCGGCGGCTACCAGGCGCTGCGCAGGGCATTGACGATGGATCCGGATGAGGTGTTGAGCTCGATCACCGAGTCCCAGATCCGCGGACGGGGCGGCGCGGGTTTCCGCATGGGCCAGAAGGCGAGCTTCCTCCCCAAGGGCAACATGCAGAAGTACCTGGTCTG
>CAVPMQ010000009.1:0-156412 GCA_963706565.1 uncultured Solirubrobacterales bacterium
TATGGCGGACGAGCTCGTCGAGGGCCTGCGTATCCCCGCGAGAGGCATAGAGGTCGGCGATGATTCCCTGCGGCAGTTCGACCGGCTCGGCACGGCGGAGGACGACGTAACCCACGACCCGGCCGCCGCGCTCTGCGACAAAGCGCCGGTATTTCAGGTCCGGGCAATCGACGAAACGCCAATTCAAAAATCGCGCGTCGCGCGGGATGATCACGGGATAATCTCGGCGCGTCCGCTCCCAGAGCTCGTCGATCTCAGGCCCGAAGCGATCAACCTCGACGACGCTTGTCGCCGCCGGCCTGCCTGGGGATCGCTCCATCCGATCGCGCACCCGAAGCAATGGGTTGGCGAGATGGGGGAAGAGCCGGTGCAACTGCAATACGTTGCATGAGAAGCGTGCCGCCGCGTAGGGCCATCGACGGCTAGCGGTGCGCAGCAACAGGTAGCGCCGAACGCCTGAAGCATCGAAGCGGACCCACCGCGTCAGCTGATGAACGTCCGCGAGCGTTACGCACCCTTCCGCCTCAGCTAGCCGGCGGCTTCCCTCCGCCATCGTCAGCGCCATGAGTATGCCGACGTCGCCCACGACGGCCTTATGCAAGCGATGACCCAGACCTCCGCCTCGGTAATCGCGAAGGATCATGATGTCGACCGCCCACCCCGCATCGAACGTCTCCCCGTCCACCTGCAGCAGAACGTTCTGAACCGCGATTTGCCCGACGACGCGATCGCCATCCATCGCCACCCAGACCGATAGCTCGTCGCCGTCGCGACGGCCGAAAGGGTTGTCGATGAACTGCCAGGTCCAGCGCTCCGTCACCTTGTGCGGCGCACGCGCTCCGTAGGCATCTTCGATAAATCTCGCGATCGCGGGCCTGTCGGAGCGAGACGCCCTTCGCACGGTGATGGCTATCGGGACTTCCTCCAACGGGCCAATCTGCGCTTCAGCGCGGACGCATAGATCATCCACTCATACGCGCCCCGCGCCTTCAGGTAGAACATGAGCGGCCCATCTTCGGGATCTACCGGCACGCGGCCTCGAACGAAGTCCCGGCCGGCGGGATCGGCAGGCCAGGGATCGATCGCGAACACTCGTTCATAGCCGGCTTGCCGGCAGGTGCCGACCACGAGATCATCATATTCGCCGTAAGGGAAGGCCAATAGGGACACGTCGCTCCCGATCAGCCCCCCGAGCTTCTGGCGAGATGTGGTGACCTCGTCGCGTAGGCGCGCGCTGTCGACCTCCGTGAGGTGAGGGTGGCTGAGGCTGTGCGATCCAAGTTCGATCAGCTTAGGTAGCGACCGCAACTCGTCGCGGGTCATTACTTCGTCGTCGACCGCGGTGCTCGTCTCCCAGCCGGGCTTCTCGCCCAGACAGTCGACGGGTACGAAGATCGTTGCCGGGAATCCTCGGCTGAGCAGCTCCGGCACAGCATTCGCACGGACGCTCCGGAACGCGTCATCGAACGTAATCGCCACGCAGGAACTCCCGGCCGGGAGCTCCCCAGCGTGCGCGGCGCGCACAACGGTCGTGCCACGCGACAGCACCCGCATCTGGCGGGCGAAGCGAGCGCGATCCTCCTCCGGGACCTCGTGGTAGTACAGGACGACGAGCCGTGCCGCAGGACGGCGACCAGCAAGCTTCATGAGGCCGTGCGAGAGCGTCGTCCCGGAGAACCAGAGCGCGCTTATTGCGACCTTCAAGCGGTCCGACGTGATTGTCCCCATATCGCGCTTGTCCGTGCCGTTCTTCATTGCGTAGGTCGATCAGCTAGACGCCTCAGTCGTCATTCCGAGGTGCCTTACCAACGACCGTTCGGTCTGGAAGTTTCCACAGCCTCCGACGAGGGGCCCGACGCGGTCGGACCCATGCCGTCGAAAGACTGGCCGCGCTCAGTGCGTTTGTACAGGCGAGATCTATGCGAACGCGGAGGAACCAATGCTGAACGGTCTGATGATGGACGACTTTCAACTGTCGCTGACGGTACTCGTCGAGCGCGCGGAGCGGCTGAATTCGGCCTCGCCCCGTGGTGTCTCGTCGTCCGGACGGGTCGGTGCGTCGCACGACCCTCGGCGAGTGCGCCCAGCGCGCCCGGCGGCTCGCCCGCGGGCTCGCTGACCTCGGTATCGAGCGATGGCGATCGCGTCGCCACGCTGCTGTGGAACCAGACCGAGCATCTCGAGCTGTACTTCGCGGTGCCGTTGATGGGAGCAGTGATCCACACGCTCAACCCGCGTCTGAGCGCGGACGAGCTGAGCTACATCGCTGCCGACGCCGAGGATCGCGTCATCGTCGTGGACGAGTCCCTGCTCCACGTCCTCGACTCGATCGACTGGGACTTTGAGCACGTGATCGTCGTCTCCGACTCCGGTCCGTCGCCGGCAGGATCGATCGATTACGAGTCGCTGATCGCCTCGTCAGAGCCGATGAGCTGGCCGGTGATCGACGAGCGACGTGCCGCGGCGATGTGCTACACGTCGGGCACGACCGGCCGCCCGAAGGGAGTGGTCTACTCACATCGGGCGCTGGTCCTGCACTCGCTTGTGCTGCCGCTGCCGGACACCTTCGGGATCAGCTCGCGCGACGTGATCCTGCCCGTGGTTCCGATGTTCCACGTCAACGCCTGGGGCCTGCCGTTTGCGCCGCGTTGACGGGTGCGGCGCTGGTGCTGCCGGGACCGCGCCTGGATCCCGTCAGCCTGCTGGACCTGCTCGCCGACGAGCGAGTGACGCTGACGGCTGGAGTGCCCACGGTGTGGATGGGGGTCGTGGAGGCGCTCGACGCCGAGCCCGAGCGATGGGACCTTGGGTCGCTGGAGCGCGTCAACCTGGGCGGCGCGGCGATTCCGACGAGCCTGATCGAGGGCCTCGATCGTCACGGCCTCACGATCGTCCAGGGATGGGGGATGACGGAGACCTCGCCGCTCGGGACCGTATGCCAGCCTGCCCGCCGACCTGGAGGACGCGGCCGCCAGCCGAGCAGTATCGAATATCGCGCTCGCGCGGGAACTCCGATCCCGCTGATCGAGATCCGCGCTCGCAGCGACGATGGAGACGCTGATCCCGTGGGACGACCAGGCGCTCGGAGAGCTCGAGATCCGCGGCCCGTGGGTCGCCGCCGCCTACCATCGCGGGACGGGCGCCGACAAGTTCACCGATGACGGCTGGTTCCGCACCGGTGATGTCGTCCGGATCAACGAGCGCGGCTGCATGCGCATCTGCGATCGGTCCAAGGATCTCGTCAAGTCCGGTGGCGAGTGGATCTCCTCGGTCGACCTCGAGAACGAGCTGATGACCCATACGCGCTGTCGCGGAGGCGGCGGTGATCGCAATTCCGGACGAGAGATGGGGGGAACGGCCGCTGGCCGCCGTCGTCCTGCGCGACGGCATGGAGGCGACCCCCGACGAGCTCCGCGCGCATCTCGGCGGCGAGTTCGCAAAGTGGCAGTTGCCCGACCGGATCGAGTTCATCGAGGCGATTCCGCGGACCGCGACGGGCAAGTTCAAGAAGACAGCCTTGCGCGAGCGCTTCGTGCAGGCGGCCTAATTCGCGCCCGAGTCCGCTTCGCGGCCCGGCCCAGGCGCTTGCTGTTTGACCGGGAGGGTGCCGGATTTGGCCAGGTCAAAAGATGTTCGACCTCCGGCTCGTTGACTAGTCAGAAAACCCGAGAAATGGGAGCTCACCCGCCTTGCTACGAATCGCGATCATCGGACTAGGACCATGGGGGGTCTGCGCGCTCGAACGCGTGGTCACACTTGCGCGCACGAGGAGCTGCCACCCGGCGTTGATGTCGCGGTCCACGTGATCGAGCCGGGAACGCCGGGCTCGGGCGTTTACGACGTCACGCAGCCCGACTACCTCCTTCTCAACAATCCCTGCGGGCAGCTGTCCCTGTACCCGTTCGAGACGGAGAGTTACCAGCCCTGCTACGGGGTCGGCCTGTACGACTGGGCCGTCGCGTCGTGGCTACCGGTGGGTCGGCGACCGGTGCGTGATCGATCCGGCGGGCCAGCCGATCGAGCCCCACCACTTCCTGCCTCGCCGGCTGATGGGCGAGTACCTCCAGTGGTTCTATCGCGCGCTTCTGGCCGGCGCGCCGCCGAGCGTGCGACATCGTGCATCATCCGACGTCGGCCGTCGATTTGGTGGCCAGGCGCGACGGAACCGAGGAGGTGCGCCTGGCGAACGGGAGGTCGGTGGTCGTCGACCACGTGATCGTCACCTCTGGGCACACGGCGAACCAGGACGTCGATGGTTCTCGGCAGCACAACCCTTACCCGGTCACGTCAGTACGTGGAGACGGTTCCGGCCGACGCGACGGTTGCCGTGTCAGGAATGGGACTGGTGGCGGTCGACGTGGTGACGGCGCTGACCGTTGGCCGAGGCGGCGAGTTCGTTGAAGATGGTGGCCGACTGCGCTACCGGCCCAGCGGCCGGGAGCCGGCGGTACGGCTCTACTGCCGCAGCGGTCTGCCGTTTACCGCCAAGTTCGTCACCGGAGCAGACCGCAGCGCCGTCTACAAGCCGCTCATCTGCACGCCCGACGCCCTCGACGCGCTGAGCGGTCGATCGAGCGGCCGCCGTCGCCTGGTCGACGTGCGCAATGAATTGCTGCCGCTGTTGTTCGCCGAGATGTACGCGCGCTACTACGCGCAGATGGCCTACCAGGCGGCACGCTCGGCAGCCGACGGCGCCGCGGTACGCGAGCGGTTGCGCGCGGCGTGGCTCGACCACCGCTTTGAAGCCGAACTGGCGAGCCTCGCCTCTCGCTTCGGCAGCTTCGATGCCGAGGCGCTGTTCTTCGGCCACCAGCCGAACTACAACTCCAGCGACGACTACGAGCGGTTCGTCTACCAGGAGCTGGCCGACGATCTCCGTGAGGCCGAGGTTCCAGACGGAGCGAGCCCGGTCAAGTCGGCTTCGGAGGTATTCAGGATCTTCCGCGACCCGATGCGATCGGTGGTCGAGCTAGGCGGTCTCTCGCTCGATTCCTACCTGGACTTCAACGCGGACATCTGCAGCCGGATCCACCGCTTGGTGGCCGGGCCGCCCGCGCTGCGCTCGCGACAGATGCTGGCGCTGATGGACGCCGGAGTGGTCCGCGCGCCCTACGGTCCCGCGCCGGCTCTGGGACTCTCCGTCGATGGGGAGGACCCTGCCGCGGCTCGAACGCGAATCTCCTCGACGGCGTTCGAGCAGCCGTATGCGGACGACGTTGACATCATCATCCGTGGCCACGTCGCTGAGCCGCGGATCGCCGGCTCAGCCTCTCGGTTGCTGACTCAGCTCTACAACCGCGGCCGGGTAAGCCAGTTCCGCTACGGCGAGGTCGCGGTTGGCAGCGTCGATCTGACGCCGGACTCTCATCCGATCGACATCGAGGGACGACCCCAGCTGGGGATCTCGATGTTCGGGGTGATGACCGAAGGCGTCCGTCACTTCACTGCCTACATTCCGTCGCCTCGCAGCCGGATGCGCGCATTCGAGGATCTGGGCGCCTGCGTGAGCGAGCTCCTCGCCGACGTCTCCGTTGGCGAGCGCTTGGCCGCGTAGCCCTTCTCGGCCCTGCTGTCTGCGACTTCGGGTCGCGACCGAGCCGCGCGTTAACGCGTCGGCGGCGCGAGGTTCTCGAGGCCCGAGCAGCCATCGTCGCGTAACCGGGCGCAGGTCCGGGCGGCAGTCATTGCAGGCCACGAAGTGCCCCTTGGGGTACTCGAACTCGTGAGCCTCGAGCAGCTCGAACCCGAGCCCTTGCGGTAGATCGCGTTCGACGGCGCGTTACCGACCCACCCGACCTCGTAGACCTGCGTGTCGCGCCACTTCTCGGTCCAGAAGCCGACCGAGCCGACGCCGGCGCCGCTGGGCACGTCGACGATCTTGAGCATGCGATCGCGCCTTCGAGGCGTTCGTAGCTGCGCTGGCGCTCGCACAGCTTGTCCGGGCCCTCGCCAGCTGCGCCGAGCTACTCGATGCCTTGCGGGCACCGATCCCGGCACGTGGGCCCGGGTGAGGTCCGCCGGATGTTGGGTGAGTTTTCGCGCCGAGGTCCGGCCGGCGGCTCAGTCGGGATGGACGTGGCGTTGCGCTGCGTGGCGCCCGGCCCCGCGCCTAGCGGCCGCCAGGCGGGACGGGCCGGCGTGCATATGACAGCAAATCCGCCGCGATCGGTGAGGCTCGCCGTGTGGTGCACCGTATGCGTGCAGGGTACGGCAACCCTCTGATACGGGGACCGGAATTGCCGCGCTGTGCACGGCTCAGGTGAGTGATCGACGGTCGCGGACCGTGATCCAATCGTCTCCTGGAGCGGCAACCACTGGGCGCCGCTCGTGCTTTGAGCGCTTACCGGTTACGGCCGAGCTGCTCGTGGCTCGCCACCCAGTTCCCGGCGAGCACTGCGGCAGTTAGGGAGATCTCGCCGGCAAGCACGGTGGCGGCGCAGATCTCGGCGAGCTTACGGGACTTACCGGCGCCGTAGCAGCCAAGCAACTCCAAACACTCACGCTGTGTGGGCAACCCGGTGCCGCCGCCGTAGGTGCCCACCACGAGGCTGGTGAGCGTCATCGACCAGTAGTAGTCGCCGTTGTCGAGCAGACGCCCGTACGTGACGCCGGCGTGTGACTCCGCGATGTTGGCGACGTCCTGGCCGGTGGCGATGAAGATCGCGGTGAGGCCGTTGGCCGCGTGTGCGCTGTTGGAGGCGGTTCCGGCGAGGAATCCGCCGACCATATGAACCTGTCGGTAGTCGTACACCGCCTGGGTGTCGACGCCCATCAGCCGCTGGAGCACGTCCTTCTTGACCACGGTCTCGGCGACAACGCGCTTGCCGCGGGTGAGCAGCATGTTGATCTGCGAGTGCTTCTTGTCGGTGTCCATCGCGCCGGTCAAGTAGTACTCGGCACCGCCGGGGTAGTTGGCCTTGATCCACTCGCAGGCGGCGAACGTCGCCTTCGCGGTCATGTTCTGTCCAGCGGCGTCGCCGGTGGTGTAGTTGACCCGCAGGTAACGCAGCGGACCGACCTGGTACTGCCCGATGTACGTGAGCTTGCCTGCGCGGGTGGTCGCCTCCGCAACCGCGCGGATCTCCGTCTCATGCTCATCGACCCAGGCGCCGAACTGGCGCGCGGCCAGCGCATTGTCGAAGACGAACACCGGCGCTCGCTGCATCTGATCGTCGACCACAGTCGTCCTGACGCCGCATTCGCTGAGCAGGCGCATCCCCCGGTTGTAGCTGGCGACCAACGTGCCCTCGGTCGTCGCCAGAGGCACATAGAAGTCCCCCTGGGCGTGCTCGCCGTCGATTCGCAACGGACCCGCCATGCCAATCGGCACCTGCGCCACGCCGGAGAAGTTCTCGACGTTGCCCGGCAGCACGCCCGGGTCAAACGAGAACTGCCCGACGTGCTCGAGGCTGACGCCGGTCTGCTCGCTCAGGAACCGCCGCCGGTCTGCCGCGACCTCGGGGGTGTGATCATCTTGCTTATCGCGCGGGATGCGCGGGGCGGTAATGGTCATGAACATGCCCTATTAACGCGTGGCGCCTACCCGTCCTTGTGCGCCCGCGCAAACTTGCTGGGACTCAGCCGGCGCCCGACAGCGCCTGGTCGAGGTCGTCGATCAGGTCGTCGGGGTGCTCGAGGCCGATCGAGAGGCGAACCATGTCGGGGGTTATCCCGGCGCGCTCGAGCTCGGTCGGGGTGAGCTGTCGGTGGGTGGTGGACGCGGGATGGGTGATCAGCGACTTGGCGTCTCCCATGTTGAGCAGGCGCTTGAACAGCTTGACGTTGTTGAACACCGCTATCCCCGCATCGCGACCACCGCGGACCGTGAACGTCATGATCGACGGGACGCGATCACCCAGATATCGGCGAGCCAGCGGGTAATACGGATTGTCGGAGAGACCCAGGAAGCTGACCGAGGAGACGCGCGGATGCGAGACCAGATGTGCAGCGACGGTACGGGCGTTGGCCTCGTGCTGCGGCAACCGCACCGCCAGTGTCTCGAGGCCCTGGAGGTGTAGGAACGCATTGAACGGCGACAGGCACGCGCCCGTGTTGCGCAGCCCGATCGTCCGGCATCGTGTGACGAACGGCGCATCGGCGAACTGGGTCGCATACTGCACGCCGTGAAACGCGGGCTCCGGCTCGATCAGGCGACGAAACCGCTCCGGGTGATCGCCCCACGGGAACGTGCCGGCATCGATGATGATGCCGCCCAGCGTGGTGCCGTGCCCGCCGATGAACTTGGTCAGGGAGTGGACCACGACGTCGGCTCCGTGGCGGATCGGCTTTAGCAGCATCGGTGTCGCCACGGTGTTGTCGGTGATCACCGGCACGCCGCGGTCGTGGGCCAATTGTGCGACCGCCTCGAGGTCGATCACGTTGCCGGCAGGGTTCCCGACCGTCTCGCAGAAGACGGCCTTGGTCCGCTCGTCGATCAGCGCGGCGATCGAGTCGGGATGATCGTCGGGAGGGAAGCGGGTCTCGATCCCCAGACTGGCAAGCACGTGTGCGAAGTAGGTGTACGTCGCTCCGTAGAGCTGGGGCACCGACACGAGGTTGTCGCCGGCCTCGAGCAGGTTGAGGACCGACATGCTGACGGCTGCTGCGCCGGAGCCAACGGCCATCGCGGCCACGCCGCCCTCGAGCGCTGAGAGCCGCTGCTCGAGCACGTCCAGCGTCGGATTGTTGATGCGGTTGTAATGGAACCCAGGCTCCTCGAGGTCCATGATTGCCCCCGCCTGGTCAGCATCAGTGAACTCGTGGGCGACCGTTTGGTAGATCGGAACGGCGACGGCCCGAGTCGTGGAATCGGGCGTATAGCCGCCGTGGATGGCCAGGGTTTCGTCGCGCATGCGCCGGGTCAGGCGGCGAGCGGCAGTGCCGCGCTCGCCGACCGCAGCCAGTTACGGTACAGAAGCGCCGACGCGGCCGACCAGGTGTTCTCGACGGTACGCGCCACTTCGTTGTAGGGGAAGCTTGCCCAGAGTTCAGGCGGGTCGGCGTCCGCCATCGCCACTTGCTCCTCGAATCTCTGGAGTGTGGCTAGCGCTTCTGGCCGTAGGTAACCCTCTGGTACGGCCGGATATGGCACGGCTCCGCGGCCGAACAGGGAGCGGCGAACGTCGCGACGGTACTCCCGAAGAAGACTCAACGTTTCGTATTCGGGATGACCCTGGCAGAGCACGAACAGCCCGTCGCCTCGTTTACGCGCCGCCACCGACCAGCCGGCCTCGGATCGGGCAGAACCGATCACGATGCGGTAGCCGGCGTCGATCAGGGCCGACCCGGGCACATCGTTGAGCCGCGAGTGCGGGATCGGCACGACCTCCGGGAAGTCCTGGGCGAGCGGGTCGGATCGGTCCTCGACGGAACCGCAGAACACGCCGCTGCACTTGACAGGCCGCCGTACGCGCTCGATGCCGTCGAACAGGGCGATGCTCGCATGAGCGGCCAAGCACGACAGCAGAGTGGTGGGCACCGAGTGGGCCGCCCACTCCAGTAGGCGCGCCATGTAGGGCCAGCACGGCTCGAAGCGCAGCTGAGGCTGCGTCGGCTCGGTGCCGGTGACAATCAGCGCATCGGGCGGACGCGTCCAAAGGTCGTCGAGCCCGGCGTAGCGGGACTCAATAACTCCGGCGACCTTGTCCGACCGCGGAATCTCGGTGATCGTGTACAGCTCCATCTCAACTGCGGCACCGTCTAGTGCTGCCGTAGTCGCTCGCCAGAACTGGCCCTCGGTCTCGACGAATGCCGAGTCCGGCATGTTGTTGACGAGCGCGACGGTGATCGGCCGGTTGCCCTTCCCGCCTTTTGGAAATGTGATCGCCGTCATGTCGAATGCTTCACTTTCACGCCAAGGGATCCGTCACCTATGGCAACGTTTTTGCCCGGCACTTTCTTTCGGTCGGCACGAGATCTCGGTGCCGCTCGATGCGGCGCCTGGCCCTAGCTCAAAGCTCCGAGGGGTCGCACACTCGGATGCGAGGCCGGCCGCAGCTCTCGCACAGCCGCCGGACGGGAATGCATGAAATCATTGCCGCCGCAGCTGATGCCCAACGGCGCCCAGACACTCATCCGCACGCTCGTCGACGCAGGCGTCACGACGTGCTTCACGAACCCGGGTACCTCGGAGATCCACTTCGTGGCCGCGCTGGACTCGGTCCCCGAGATGCGAGCGGTCCTGACCCTGTTCGAGGGTGTCGCGACCGGGGCTGCCGACGGCTACGCGCGGATGACGGACGCGCCCGCCGCGACGCTGCTGCACCTGGGACCGGGTCTCGGCAACGGGCTCGCGAACCTCCACAACGCGCGCCGCGCCAGGGTCCCGGTGGTCAACATCGTGGGCGATCACGCGACGTATCACACGCGTTACGACGTCCCGCTGCAGTCCGATATTGAGACGGTTGCGCGTAACGTCTCCACCTGGGTCCGGACGTCGAAGCAGACCGAAGACCTCGCTCGCGACGCCATCGAGGCGATCGCCGCCGCCACCGGGCCGCCAGGTCAGGTGGCGACGTTGATCGTGCCCGCGGACGTGTCCTGGAAAGACGGTGCGCAACCTGCCGCGCGACCCGCGTCGGCTGCCGCACCCGCGGCGTCCGGAGAGATCATCGAAACCGTCGCAAAGGCAATCGGGGCCAGCCGCCGGATCGGGATCCTGCTCGGGGGTAGAGCCGCGCGTGCACGGGGGCTGATGGCAGCCGGACGAATCGCCGCAGCCACGGGCGCGAAGTTGTTCGCCGAGAGGACCGCCGCCCGCTTGGAACGCGGCGCCGGCCTGCCCGTTGTAGAGCGGCTTGCGTACTGGCCTGAACTCGTCTCAGCCCAGCTCGACGGGCTGGAGCACCTGATCCTGGCGGACGCTAGACCACCCGTCTCCTTATTCGCCTACCAGGGCCACGAAAGCTCTCTGATCCCGAGCGGTTGCGAGGTGCACGAGCTCTCATCGCCCGCCTTCGAGGTGCTCGAGAGTCTCGAGGAGTTGGTCGCGGCGCTGAATGCGCAGGACGTCAAGCCCGCGCTGCAACAGCGGTCGACGCCGCCGCGGCCCGATGGTCCGCTCACTGCGGAGAAGGTCTGTCAGGCAATCGGCTCGATTTTGCCCGAAGGCGCGATCGTCTCCGACGAAGTGCTGACGTCAGGGGCCGCCCTGGCACCTAACACCGCGGGGGCTCCCAGGCACGACTGGCTCAGCCTGACCGGGGGAGCGATCGGCCAGGGGCTGCCGGTCGCGGTTGGGGCCGCGGTCGCGTGTCCGGATCGCCCGGTCGTGGCTCTCGAGGCGGACGGCTCCGCTCTGTACACCATTCAGTCACTCTGGACGATGGCGCGCGAACACCTCGACGTCACGGTCGTGATCTTCAACAATCGTGCTTACGGGATACTTGACAATGAACTGGCGCGCATCGGCTCACAGAACGCCGGTCCAAAGGCCAAGGCTCAGCTCGACTTGCGGGATCCAGCTCTCGATTTCGTCGAGCTCGGCACCGGGCTCGGCATCGCGTCTCGCCGGGTCGACGACGCGGGACAGCTCACCCGCACCCTTGAGCGGGCCATCGCTGATCGCGGCCCGCATCTAATCGAGGCTGTTATCCCGCCGGCTTCCGTTCCCGCGGCGGTTGCGGGTCATAACCACGCGGTCTCGAACGCCTAGACCCAGCGCGTGGTTAGCGGTATCCCGCGGTGAGCACGTCTGCTTGCAGCGTGCTGAGACCGTGGTCGATCGCCTCGGCGATGAGCTCGAAGTGCTCGGGACCGGCGGTCAGCGGCGGTGACACGGCGACGGCACTACCCCCAGGACGTACGAACACTCCGGCGGCGCGCACTCCCAGCGCCAGCGCGGCAGCGACGCGGGGTTGCCGCTCACGAAGCTCGGGGAGTAGCTCGACGGCAGCCATCGTTCCGACGCCGCCCCGAACCTCGGACACGAGATCGTGCTCGGCCAAGGGCGCGAGCGCATCGAGCAGGGCCTGCTCCTGCTCACGCCCGCGCTCGAGCAGCCCGTCGCGCTCGAGCAGCTCGATATTCGCGAGCGCGGCGGCGCAGCACGTGGGGTGGCCGGCGTAGGTCGGGCCGTGCCTGAACACCGGGCCATCCGGCTCACGCCAAAACGGCTCGGCGATCCGCTCGGAGATCATCACGCCGCCCAGCGGGAGATAGCCACTGGTCACGCCCTTCGCGAACACGATCATCTCCGGCTCAACGTTCCAGCGCTCGATCCCGAACCACGTGCCGAGGCGGCCAAACGCGCAGATCACTGCATCCACTACGAGCAGCGCTCCGGTTCGCTTGCACAGGTCGGCGACACCCTCGATGTACCCGGGAGCGGGTGGGTAGACCCCTCCGGCGCCGATGACCGGCTCCACGAACACCGCCGCCACGCGCTCGGGGCCGACTCGGGCGAACGCTTTCTCCATCTCCTCGAGCGAGTCGTGACGCACCTGAATCGTCTCCCCCAGCGGTCCGAAGCCCTGACGGTTGCTGGGGATGCCGCCCAGCCCGGTACCGAACCCATGGGTGCCGTGATAGCCGGCGGTGCGGCTGACCAGGAGCGTGCGATCGGGCTCGCCGACCTCCCACCAGTAGCGGCGGGAAAGCTTCGCGGCGGTGTCGATCCCGTCGCTGCCGCCGGAGCCGAAGAACACCTTCGAGGGCATCGGCGCCCGCTCGGCCAGCGTCTCTGCAAGCTCCAGCACCGGCCGGTTGGCAAGGTCAAAAAACGCTGAGTACCCCGCGAGGCGCTCCATCTGCGCGGCAACGGCAGCACGGATCTCGGGTCTCCCATGACCCACGTTGGCGTACCACAGGCCGGCGGTGGCGTCCAGATATCGGTTCCCGTCCTCGTCCCACACCCATACGTCCTCGGCGCCCTCAATCACGAGTTCGCCCTCACGGACAGAGCCCATGTCCGCGTATGGATGCCAATACGATGTTTCCTTAGTCAAGGCCTCACCTTCTTGTCCGGTCGGGCAGGTCGGCTAATGGCGAGCGTTCGAGCGTGCCGGAACAAGAACGCCTGAGCCGGCCGTCGTCTTACACAGCCGCATCGCGCGTCTGCTGCGACGGCCGCCTCTCAGGCACTGCTGGGAGCCGGCGTGCCTTCCGAGTGCACGGTTTGGACCCGAGTAGAGTCAGCTCCCGTTGGAGGGCTCGGCGGCCCCGGTGGTGCAGACCGTGAACCGACCCTTCGGTGCGGCCCATCCGATCCGCGATCTCCCCCGGGCTGTATCCCATGACGTGGCGTAGAACCACGACCTCGCGCTGCTCGTCGGGCAGCGCGGCCAGCGCAGATCGAATCATCTCCGCTTGGTCGAGATCAACCCCCGAGCTCGCTCCGGGGTCGAGCACGGTCTCCGTTGGCGTGAGTCGGTTCGCGCGCAGATGATCGATGGCCACGTTGCGTGCCAGCCGAACGAGCCAAGCGAAGAACGGAAGGCCTCGGTCGTCGTACTTGCCGATCGTGGTCATAAGCTTCGCGAACACATGCTGAGTGATGTCCTCGGCTTCGTGGTCGTCACGCACGATCGAGCGAACGTAGCCGTAGATGTTGTGCGAGTAGGTGACGTACAGGAATCGCAACGCCTCCTGATCGCCTCGCTTGGCTCGAGCGACGGCCAGGCGGGTCTTCTTCAGAGCCTCAGGCGAGTCATCGAGCATGGTCCTGGTCCGGAAGCCGGTCGTCGCCGGCGGAGCCGAAATTGCTTGGCTGATCAACGTTGTCCCTTCGGTTTGAAGGTTGGTCTTGTTGCGACCCGCGTCGTCAGACCGCACCGGCGCACTGCCCCTGCGCCGGTGCTGCCCCTTACTTCGCTGGCCCCCCGAGGGCTATCTGACCCTCGTTTCTCCTTACGGGATGAGTATCGGCCTGGGGGCGAGCACGGTCAATGATCAGCGCGGCCCATTGCTCCGTTCAGGTCGATGAACGCCCCGATGGTCGTCTCGGCCTATGGCTCCGGAGAGCTTTTGCACGGCCTCAGCGAAGAATCGGCACCCGAAATGCGTTTGTGAGTTATCGTTCGCTTTAGAAAGGAACTCGACTCCGCCGGGGGGCAGCACGTTGGGGGCTAAACACGCTGTCGTGGGCATACACGGCCTCGCTGTAGCGAGGCGCCGAGGCTGGCCGTCTCAGGCAGCCGGCAATGGCCTTGGTGCGGCGCTGCCGGACGCGCGGACGACGTTGATCGGGGTTGTCACCGCCGGAGCGGCGGGGCTCGTCGCGCTCGGGCTCGTCCGTCCGGTCGCGACCGACGCTCCGGCGCTCCGCGCAACCGCTGAGAGCCTGATTACGGTGCTGGCGGGGCTCGGCGCGCTGCTGCTCGGCGCGCAGGTCGGCCACACCCGCCGGCTCCGCGACCTGATCATGTTCGGTGCGCTCGTGCTGTTCACACTTGTCGAGCTGGCGGGCGCGGCGCTACCGGCCGCCCTTCAGTTGCGTTCGGGAGGAGAGCCCGGGGCGGCGCTCCAGTTCGGACAACTATTTGTGGCGGCGGCGATCGTGGCCGCGGCGTTCACTTCGCCGAACAAGCTGGTCGCCGGATACCGCCGCCCGCTGGCGCTCGTCGTGGCGCTGGGTGTCGTGGCCTTCGCGGTCGCCGAGCTTGGCGGTCTGTTCGCGCATCACGAGTTCGTGGTCTCGGCGACGCACCCGCGTTTCGGGATCGGTCCCGCCCTCGACCGGCCGCTTGCGTTCGCGACTGCGTTGATCACGACCGCGCTATTTGCCTGTGGAGCAGCTCAACTCGCGCGTCGCGGCCAGCTCGAGCGCGACGATGCGCTGGACCTGATGTCCGCCGCGGTAGTGCTGCTGACGGCCACTCGGCTCTACTTCGTTGCGGTACCCTGGCTGTCTCATGCGTGGATCTCGCCGGGCGAGGGGTTGTGTCTACTCGCTGTTGCGCTGATCGTTGCCGCTGGCGTCCGTCGGCAGCACGCCATCCGGGCCGAGATGGTCCGGGCGTCAGCGATCGCCGAGCGGCGGAAAGTGGCTCGCGATCTGCACGACGGCCTCGCGCAAGACTTGGCGTTCATTGCCGCTCATGGAGTGCTGATGACCCAGGAGCTGGGTGACGGGCATCCGCTTATGGTTGCGGCGAGGCGCGCACTGGCGTTATCGCGGGACACGATCAGCGAGTTGTCTGATTTACGGGGGATGCCGCTGCGCGACGGGCTGGAAGCAACCGCTCACGAGCTGCGCGACCGGTTCCAGATGGCGATCGTTATCGACGCCGACGTCCGCGCCGATGTCTCTTCCGATTTACGGGAAAACGTCTTGAGGATCGCCCGCGAGGCGATCGCCAATGCCGGACGACACGGCCACGCTAAGAACGTTCTCGTGTCGTTGAGTCACACCAGCGACGGACTCGCGTTGCGCGTACGTGACGACGGGAGCGGCATTCGTTGCGATGCGGTCGCTCCCGAGGGCTTTGGCCTGTCCAGCATGCGCGAGCGCGCTGCCGGACTCGGTGGCCGGTTGACCGTGCACGAGCGCCGTGGCGGGGGCACTGAGCTTGAGGTCGTGCTTCCATGACGCCTAAAGCGAGGCTATTGATCGCGGATCGCCCGCCAACCCGGATCGGTATCCGCCTGGCGCTTGACGGGGAAGCAGAGATCTGTGCCGAAGCCGGCGACGCGCGGCAAGCGATCCGGGCCGCAATGCGTGAGCAGCCGGACATTTGTCTGGTCGGCCGTGACCTCCCGGGTGACGGCATCGCCGCGGTTCGCGGGATCTGTCGGGCCGCGCCGGGCGCCGCGGTTGTCGTGCTCGCCGAGGTCAGAGATGTCGATGATCTGCTGGACGCGGTTCGGGCCGGCGCGATCGGATACGTGCCCGATGGGCTGGACGCCGATCGCCTTCGAGGGATCATCGGCGCAGTCGCCGCCAAGGAGGCAGTCGTGCCGTCCGACATGGTTCTTGACTTGCTGGCGGAGCTGCGCAGTCGCGGCACCACCGGTTCGGTGCTCACAGCACGGGAGGCTCAGGTGCTCGGCATGCTGCGTCGTGGTCAGTCCACCGCGGCGATTGCAGAGCGACTTGGCGTCACCCCAGTCACGGTGCGCCGGCACATTTCAGAGCTCGTACACAAGCTCGGTGTGGAGAATCGCTCCGAGCTAATCGCCGTGGCTTGAGTCCCATCTGCGGTTCGGCACGGAGCCTGAACGCCGAGTGGGCCATACGGCTCATTGCCAGACAGCCTCCGCGAAGCCAAGATCTGTGGATCCCCCCCTTCTCAGATGATCGAATCACAGATACCCGTGGACCATTACGAGGCCGCGCTCGAAGCCAGCTGCGAGACGCTGGTCACGATGGAGGCGATCCGCGCCTGGGCGATGAGCCGATCCGCAGAGGCCGGACACATCGTGGAGCAGACCACGCGGGCGATCAGGTCACAGCGACAAGCGATCGCGGAGTTGCGCCTCGCACGGGATGAGCCCCGAAAGACCATCTTCGGATTTGTGCTCGGGGCGGCCGCCGCTGGCTCCGGGAGCGTCGCTCCCCTGAGCAGTCAGTCCAAGCCGCGGCGGACTGCATAGGTCGCCGCCTCGATGCGGCTCGGGAGATTGAGCTTGGCGAGGATGTTCGAGACGTGGTTCTTGACCGTCCGGGGACTTATGCCGAGGCGCCCCGCGATCTGGGCGTTCCCAAGCCCCTGAGCAATCAGTCGCAGCACGTCGAGCTCGCGAGGAGAAAGCTGGTCGACCAGCCCAGGATCGGGCTCCCGACTTGTATCGGATTGACGCAGCGTCCCAAGCACGAGCTCCGCTGCCCGAGGCGACAGCCAGGCCGAGCCCGCGGCCGCGGCGCGTACGGCTGTGGCCACATCGTCGATCGGCGTGTCCTTCGCCAAGAAGCCGGAGGCTCCGGCATGCAACGCCGCCGCCACCGCGTCGTCGCTCGAGAGGACCGTGAACGCGACCACCCGCGTAGTCGGACGTCGTTGCAGGATTGCGCGTGTCGCATCGGTACCGTCGAGATCTGGCATCCGAAGATCCATCAGGACCACGTCTGGACGCAGCTCGGACGCCAGTTGCACGCCCAGCCGACCACCCGACGCCTGGGCCACCACCTCGATGTCGGGTTGTGCCCCGAGCAGCGAAGCCATCCCCGCTCGAAACAGGTCATGGTCGTCCACGATCAGTACGCGGATGACCGTGCCCTGGCCCACGTCCTCAGTGATCGTCATTGCCTTCTCGCCCCTTCAGTCAATCTCCGCCTACACAGGCGTGGATCCGTAAGCCCACTGCGGACTGTATCGGCGTATCTGTTGCGGACCTTGAGCAAACTTAGGGGTTCTGCCCTATTCTCGCCGATGTCGCTAGGTGCCAGAGATTCCTTGCGAGGACAACCAAGGGAGCTTTGTCGCGGGCAGCGGCGACAAAATGCCCTAGGATCGTGGGTAGACCGTGCTAGGCGGGGTGCTAGCGGTGCCCTGTAACCCGCAATCCGCTCTAGCGGGGCTGAATCCCCTCCCGAGGGGCCCAGGTCCCGGGGTCAGCGCCTCGTCCGTGGCGTTGATGGTTCGGTCCCGTGACGGTGGAGACCCGTGAACCAGGTCAGGTCCGGAAGGAAGCAGCCTTAAGCGGTCACCTCCAGGCGTTGCGGGAGTGCCGGACCGGAGCCATGAGACGGCGGCCGCTCCCTGGGAACCGGCTTCAGAGGAGGGTGCACGGTCTGTTTTCGCTCGCGGCGCGTAACCCCTCGATGCCCGGGCGCCGCCGAGTGCGCCGAACCTCCGGCGGACCGGCGGACCGGCGGACTGCCGGAGGCCGGCCTGCTGGAGCCGGATTTCGTCGCCCGGGGCGAGGTTCGATCACCCTGGGCGACGTTCTCCGCGTATACCGCGGATTTCGTGCCCCACGGTGCCCTGGACCCGCCCTGAGCTACGAAATCCGGGTCCGAACCGCGGCCCCGCCCGGCCTCGCTTCGGGCCACCCGGACGCGGCACTAGACTCGACTTGAAGTGTCGACTGGACCCTCGCTCTACCGCCGCCACCGCCCCCGGACGTTCGCCGATGTAGTCGGCCAGGAGCACGTCGTCCGGACGCTTTCGAATGCCGTCGAGCAGGGCAAGGTCCACCACGCGTACCTGTTCGTGGGCTCCCGGGGGACCGGCAAGACGAGCATGGCCAAGATCCTGGCCGCGTGCCTGAACTGCGTCAACGGCCCGACGGTATCGCCGTGCGGCAAATGCGACTCGTGCGTGTCGATCGCCTCGGCGACGTCGCTCGACGTGATCGAGATGGACGCCGCGTCCAATAACTCGGTCGACGACATCCGCGACCTGCGGGAGAAGGTCGCCTACGCCCCGGTTTCAGGTCGCCACAAGGTCTACATCCTCGACGAGGCCCACATGCTCTCGCCGCAGGCCTGGAACGCGTTCCTGAAGACGCTCGAGGAGCCGCCGCCGCGCACGATCTTCGTGCTCGCCACAACCGAGGCCCAGAAGGTGCTGCCCACGGTCGTCGACCGCTGCCATCGCTTCGACTTCGGCCGGCCCACCGTCGAGCAGGTGGCGACCGTGCTCGATCGCGTCGCCCAGCAGGAGTCGATCGAGATCGAGCCGACAGCGCTGGCCCTGGTCGCCCGCCACGCCACCGGCAGCTTCCGCGACGCGCTCGGGACGCTCGAGCAGCTCGTGACCTACGCGGGCGGCGAGAAGATCGACTCGCCGGCCGTCCTGGCGGTGCTCGGGGTCGCCGATGCCGAGCAGTTGTTTGCCGCCGTCGACGCGATCGCCGCCCATGACCCCGCCGCGGCGCTGAGGGCGGCCGCGACGCTGTCGGAGTCCGGCCGTGACCCCGGTCAGGTGCTCCGCGACCTCGAGGTTCACGGGCGCGAGCTGCTGACCGTGCAGGTCCTGGGCGAGGTGCCGCTCGAACTGCGGGTGACCGCCGAGCGCGACCGACGGCTCTCAGAGCAGGCCCGGGCGCTGCCCAAGACCGACGCGATCCGGCTGCTCGATCTCGTGTCCGAGGCGCTCGGCGCCACCGCCGACGGCGCCCAGGCGAGGATCCAGCTCGAGCTCGTGCTGATCAAGGCCGCGGCGCCCGAGATGGACCCGTCGACGTCCGCCCTGCTGGCGCGGATCGAGCGGCTCGAGGAGAGCCTGCGCGCCGGCGCTGCTGCGCCCCCGCCGGTGGTCGCCCACGCCCCCGCGGCTCCGCCCGAGCCCGAGCCCGAGCCCGAGCCCGAGCCGGAGCCCGAGGCCGGGGCCGTGCCCGTGGCCGTGGCCGCGACACCGGACCCACCCCCGGACCCGATCGGCGCGCTCGGGCTGGAAACCGCGGTGAGCTCCTGGCCGGCGGTCCTGGACCTGGTGCGGGGCGAGAACCCGATGCTCGCCGGCGCGCTCGCGGCGGCACGTCCGGTTGCGGTCGGCGAGCGCGAGCTGACGCTGGCGTTCCCCGGCGGCGCCTCGTTCCTCAAGCGCAAGGCCGAGCAGGACGACTACCGCCGCGTCGCGGCCGAGGCGCTGAAGACGGTGACCGGCCACAAGATGGCCTTCCGTTTCGAGCTGCGTGACGAGGAGCCCGAGCCGGAGCCGCCGGGCGAGCCGGCGCTCACCGGAGAGGAGCTCGTGCGACGCTTCATGGAGGAGTTCGACGCAGAGGAACTCGACGTCAATGCCGATCAGAACGGGGAGACCCCCTAATGCCTCAACCCAACATGCAGCAATTGCTCAAGCAGGCCCAGAAGATGCAGCAGGACATGCTGCAGGCGCAGGAGTCACTCAAGGACGAGGTGGTCGAGGCCTCGGCCGGAGGTGGAATGGTCACCGTGCAGGTGACCGGCGACCTCAACGTCAAGTCGATCAAGATCGACCCCCAGGCGGTCGACCCCGAGGACGTCGAGCTGCTGCAGGACATGGTCCTGGCGGCGGTCAACGAGGCTCTGCGCTCGGCTCAGGAGCTGGCTGAGTCCAAGCTCGGCGGGATCGCCGGCGGGCTCGGTGGCCTGGGTCTGCCCGGCCTCTAGGAATCCGGGAACCAGTGCACCCTCCGGCAAACTAGCGTGTACGCACCGCCGGTACAGCGGTTGATCACCGAGCTGTCCAAGCTCCCGGGCGTCGGTGGCCGCACCGCCCAGCGGCTGGCGTTCCATCTGCTCCGAGCCGATGACGCCGACGCATTCGCGCTCGCCGACGCGATCCGCGAGGTCAAGGAGCGGATCGGCCTGTGCGAGGTCTGCTTCAACCTCGCCGACGGCCCGCGCTGTCGGATCTGCGCCGACGAGCGCCGGGACCCCGACGTGATCTGCGTGGTCGAGGAGCCCTCCGACGTGATCTCGATCGAGCGCACGCACGAGTTCCGCGGGCGCTACCACGTGCTCGGCGGAGCGTTGTCGCCGATCGACGGCGTCGACCCCGAGGACCTCAAGATCTCAGAGCTGTATGAGCGCACCGCCGGTGGCGACGTCCGCGAGGTCGTGATCGCGACCAACCCGACGACGACCGGCGAGGCCACCGCGCTGCACCTGGCCGCCGGGCTGCGCGAGCGGGTCCCCGAGATCCGGGTCACTCGTCTGGCCAGCGGGCTGCCCGTCGGGGCCGACCTCGAATACGCCGACGAGCTCACGCTGGGTCGCGCGCTGGCCGGCCGCAGGGCCGTGTGACCGGACCGCGGCGAGCATGACAACCGAAGCGCAAGTGCCCGAGACAGTCGTGATGAAGTTCGGCGGCACGTCGGTCGCCGACGCCGAGCGTCTCAAGCGCGCCGCCGCACGGATCGTCGCCCAGCGCGAGCACGGCAGGCGCGTCGTCGCCGTGCTGTCGGCCCGGGGGAAGACCACCGACGAGCTGATCGCGATGGCCGAGGAGGTCTCGCCGCTGCCCGACCGCCGCGAGATGGACATGCTGCTGTCGACCGGCGAACGGATCTCGTGCGCGCTGTGCGCGATGGCGATCAACGACCTCGGCCATCGGGCGATCTCGCTGACCGGGTCCCAGGCCGGGATCGTCACCGACACCTCGCACACGAAGGCCCGGATCCTCGACATCCGCGCCGACCGGATTCGCCAGGCGCTGGGCGAGGACCAGATCGTGCTCGTGGCCGGCTTCCAGGGCGTCTCCACCAGTCGGGACGTGACCACGCTTGGCCGCGGCGGCTCGGACACGACCGCGGTTGCGCTCGCGGCCGCGATCGGCGCCGAGGTGTGCGAGATCTACACCGACGTCGCCGGCGTGTTCACCGCCGACCCGCGGGTCGTGCCCGACGCGCGGCGGCTGCCCGTGGTGAGCTTTGAGGAGATGCTCGAGATGGCGTCCTCGGGCGCCAAGGTCCTGCAGCTGCGAGCCGTCGAATACGCCCGTAACCACGGGGTCAGGATCCACTGTCGATCGAGCTTTGACCCGGGTCCCGGTACCTTTGTCCTCGGAGAAGACGAGACCATGGAACGCCCGCTTGTGACAGCCGTAACCCACTCCACCGAGGAGGCCCGGATCACGCTGGTTGGCGTCCCCGACCGGCCCGGAGCCGCCGCCCGGATCTTCGGCGCGCTGGCCACCGCGGGCTGCATCATCGACACGATCATCCAGAACGAGCCGCTCGAGGACGGGCGGATGGCCGAGGTTTCGTTCACGGTCACCAAGGAGGACCTGTCCGACGCCCAGGTCGCGCTGTCGTCGGTCGCCAGGGATCTCGGGATCAGCAAGATCGACACCGATCAGCAGATCGGCAAGGTGTCGATCGTCGGCGCGGGCATGCGCTCGCACCCCGGCGTCGCGGCCAAGGTTTTCCAGACGCTCGCCGAAGAGAACATCAACATCGAGATGATCTCCACCTCTCCGATCAAGATCTCGTGCGTGATTCGCTCCGAGGCGGTCCCGCAGGCGGTGCGCGCGCTGCACACCGCGTTCGACCTCGGCGCCGGCGGCGTCGAGCCCGAAGGGGGCCCGCGATGAGCGCCGGGCTGCGAGTCGCCGTGGTCGGCGCCACCGGCGCGGTCGGGACGACGATGCTCGAGCTGCTGCGCCAGCGCGAGTTCCCCGCGTCCGAGATCGTCCCGTTCGCGTCCGAGCGCTCTCGCGGTCGCGAGCTCGACGGGATGCCCGTCCGCGTGCTCGACGACGGCGAGATCGACGGCTTTGACATCGCGTTGTTCTCCGCCGGCGCAACCCGCTCGCGCGAGTGGGGGCCGCGGTTCGTCGAGGCCGGAGCAACCGTGATCGACAACTCGTCGGCGTTCCGGCGCGATCCCGAGATCCCGCTGGTCGTGTCCGAGGTCAACCCGCACGCGCTCGAGGCCCACCGAGGCCTGATCGCCAACCCGAACTGCTCGACGATGCAGCTGATGGTGGCGGTCGCGCCGATCCACCGCGCGGTCGGGATCGAGCGGATGATCGTCGCCACCTACCAGTCGGTGTCGGGCACCGGGATGGCCGCGGTCGACGAGCTCGAGGCCCAGGCCCACGCCTCGCTGCACGGGGTGCAGGCTCCGCCGCCGCAGATCTATCCCGAGCCGATCGCGTTCAACGTGATCGGCGCGGCCGGTAACTTCGCCGAGGGCGACGACCACACCGACGAGGAGCGCAAGATGATGTTCGAGACGCGCAAGATCCTCGAGGACGAGTCGATCGGGGTCGCCGTCACGTGCGTGCGGGTGCCGGTCCGGACCGGTCACTCAGAGGCCGTCAACATCGAGACCCGGGAGCCGTTGTCCGCCGAGGACGCGACCGAGCTGCTCCGCGGCAGCCCCGGTCTGGTGCTCGAGAACGTACCCACGCCGCTGCGGGCCGCCGGGCGCGACGAGGTCTTCGTCGGCAGGATCCGGCGCGACCACTCGCACCCGCGGGCGCTCGGGATGTTCGTGGTCGGCGACAACCTGCGCAAGGGCGCCGCCACCAACGCCGTCCAGATCGCGGAGCTGCTGGTCAGAAACCGCCAGGCCGCCGGCGTTGGCTGACGAGGCCGCGGGCCGTGGCTGACGAGCTCTACGAGCTGATGCGCTGCGCGCCGTCGACGCGCTACTTCACCGACGAGACGGTCGACCCCGACGTGCTCCGGAGGGTGCTCGAAAACGCTCGCTTCGCCCCCAGCGGCGGCAACCGCCAGGGCTGGAAGGTGATCGTCGTCACCGACCCCGACAAGCGCAGGCGGATGCGCGAGCTGTACGAGGCGCCGTGGGATGCGTACATGATCGAGACCGGCGGACGGGCCGCGCTCGACGCCGGGGAGAGCAGCGGGCTGCCGTCCGGCCGGCTGCGGATGCTGGCCGCCGCCGACGAGTTCGCCCGGACGTTTGACCGCGTCCCGCTGCACTTGGTCATCTGCGTCGAGCTCAGCGCGCTCGCGCTGGTCGACACCGAGCTGGACCGCCCGAGCATCGTCGGCGGGGCGTCGGTGTACCCGTTCGTCCAGAACGTCCTGCTCGGCCTCCGGGCCGAGGGGCTCGGGGCCGCGTTCACCACGCTGCTGACCCCGGCCGAGGAGCAGGTGCGCGAGCTGCTGGCGATCCCCGACGGGGTGGTGCTCGCGGGCCACATCTCGGTCGGGCACCGCGCCGACCCGTGGCCGAAGAAGCTGAACCGCAAGCCGGTGTGCGAGTTCGCGTTCGCCGATCGCTACGGCGAGCCCTGGTAGCCCAGGCTCAGCGCCGGGCGCGCAGGTCGCGCCGGGTCCGCACCCCGAGCTTGCGATAGATCCGCCGCGCGTGCGTGCGGACGGTCTCGATGCTGATGTTCAGCATCTCGGCGATCTCGGCGTTGGAGCGTCCGTGCTGGAGCAGTTCCGTCACCTCGGCCTCGCGGGGGGTGAGCAGGTCCGGACCGACCATGTCTCCCGGCTCCATCCCTGCGGGCGGTAGCACGTGCAGGCCACGGGACGCGAGATGAATCGCGTGCAGGACGTCGCGGGCCTCGGTGCTCTTGGCCAGGCAGGCGGTCGCGCCGAACGCGAGCATCTGCCGGCATTCCGACGGCGTCGGGCGATTGGCGAGGACCACCAGCCGGGTCTCGACGAAGTGACGGTGCAGGTCACGCAGCTCGATCGCGCTGGTCAGCGAGCCGAAGTTGAGCAGCGCCACGTCGGGGTGATACGTCGACAGCGCCGACGTGAGCTGGGTGTGCGGAACCCCGTCCGCGACCAGGTTGAGGCTCTCGTCTTCGTTGATCAGCGCGCGCAGTCCGTGGGCCACGATGTCCTCGAACTGGGCCACGGCCACGCGGACCGGTGTGCGATTGCTCTTCATATGCCGCTACCAGCGTCCGTTTCGGCGAGTTGAGAGCTTATCGGCAGTTTCGCGGAAAGGGTGACGCGGGTATCACCCTTTCGGCTACTCAAGATCACCCCAGGTTCACCCTCGCCAGGGGACGACAAAGGAGTCCCGGAGCGCGACTATATGCCCACGAACTTGAAGTGGGGGACGCGCAGGGGCCCCGGGAAACGGAGTTTCCATCGGGGACGACGACAGGGGTAGGGCAAGGGCGAGGCTTTGAAGCCTCGCCCATTGTCTTTAAGTGGCCTCACTCGTCCTTGGGCTCCACCGACCGCTTGAGCCGGGCCTGGGCGTCGGCCAGCCGCCGCTCGGTCTCGTCGCCCGGCGGCTGCGTCGCAGGCGCATCGTCGGGTGTCGCGACCGGCCCGGCCTCAGCGGGCGCGTCGGTTGGCTCGGGCCGCTTTCGCCACAGCGAGGCCAGCCGCTGCAGCCGAGGCCGCACCGCCGGCTACGCGGCTCCGGCGACCACCGACGTCGACCAGTCGATCACCGAAGTCGGGCGGACGATGTGCTTGCTCATCCCGAGCTCCTTGGGCGACAGCCCGAGCGCCAGCCCGACCAGCTGGGGGAGGTGCAGCACCGGCAGGCCGAGCTCGCGACCGACGGTCTTGGCGGCGGCCGGCTGCTGGAGGTCGAGGTTGAGGTGGCACAGCGGACACGGGACCACCAGGCAGTCGGCATCGGCGTCGATCGCGTCGCCCACATGGCGGCCGGCCTGAGCCAGCGAGGCCTTCTTGTTCATCGTGATGATCGGGAAGCCGCAGCACTTGTAGACGCCGGCGTAGTCGACCACGGTGCCGCCGAGCGCCTCGATCACCATGTGCAGGTAACGGTCGCGCGGGTGCTCATCGTCGACGCCCAGGCGGTCGACCGGACGGATGATGTAGCAGCCGTAGAACGGGCCGACGCGCAGGTCGGTGAGTGGGCGCTTGACCCGCGAGGACAGCTCGTCCAGTCCCATCTCCTCGACGAGCAGCCACAGGAGGTTCTTATTGCTGAGGCCCTTCTCGTACCGAAGCCCCTCCTCGGTCAGATTCGCGTTGATCTGCTCGCGGTACTCGGTGTTGGCGTCGAGCCGCTGCTGGCACTCCGACTGGGCGCCCTGGCAGGTTGAGCAGATGTTCATCATCAGCTCGCCGTCGGTCTGCTGGGCCAGCGCGAATGTGCGCGCGTTGAGCGTGTCGGCGAGCTCCTGGTTGTGCTCAGCGATCACACCGGCGCCGCAGCACGCCGCGCGGTCGAGCTCGATCAGCTCGATGTCGAGCAGTGGCGCGACCGCGGCCATCGATCCGTGCAGCTCCGGCGTGAACCCGCGGCTCACGCAGCCGGGCCAGTAGGCCACTTTCATGCGGTCTCGCTTTCCTTGGTGGAGGTTCCGGGGGCGGACGGCTCGGCCGGAGGCTGGCGGTCCTCGATCCCCGGCTCCGGAGCCTCGGCGTCGGGCTCGTCCTCGTATCCCGAGACGTAGAGATTAAGTTCGACACGCTGGTCGCGGCCCTCGACCTCGTCGAAGATCCGCTTGACCTCCTTGGGCGCCTTGTGGGGGTGACCCAGCGCCGTCTGCGGTGTCATCTTCCGGCGCGACATCGCCGTCAACGCGGTCGGGAGCCCGCTCATCAGCTCGGGCACTGCGCGCGGGTGGAACTTGCCGCCGTAGGAGTCGGCCAGCAGGTCGGCCTCCTGGAGCAGCCCGTTCTTACGGATGTTCTTGACGAACGCCGCCTCGTGACGGTGGCCGTTGTTACGGTCGTCGATCTCCTGGTCGCTGCCCGCGACGCGACGCAACCGCATGATCTGGCTCATCGGATCCACGCCCTTGGGGCAGGCGTCGATGCAGCTGAAGCAGTGGGTGCAGTCGTAGATCCCGTGCTCGTCCTCGGACAGGTCCTTGAGCCGCTCGTAATGCTGGGCGTCGCGCGGGTCACCGACGAACCGGTAGGCCTTGGCGAGCGCGGCCGGCCCGGTGAACAGCGGGTCGATCTCCATCGACAGGCAGTCCGACACGCAAGCGCCGCACTGGATGCAGGCCATCGTCTGGGTGACGTCGACCATGTTTTCGTGGGGCACGATGTACTCGCGCTCGGGAACCGGCTCCTTATTGATCAGCCACGGGGTGACGCGCTGGATCTTCTTCCAGTGCACCGCGTCCATGTCGACGATCAGGTCGCGGATCACCGGCATGTTGCCCATCGGCTCGACCGTGATCAGTTCACCGGGCCGCTCCTCACCGTCCTCGGGCCCGGGGTTCCAGCCGGCGCCGTGCTCGCGCTTGACTGCCTCCTCGAGGTGGGTGTTACAGGCCAGGCCGGGCTTGCCGTTCATCCGCACGCCGCAGGATCCACAGATCGCTTGCTGGCAGGAACAACGGATCCCGATCGAGCCGTCCTTCTCGTCCTTGATGGCCAGGATCGCGTCGAGCACTGACTGAGTGCCGGGCATGTCCACGGTGTGCTCGTCCCAGTGGGCCCCGTCCACCGATCCCGGGTCATAGCGGCGAATCCTCAACGTGTACTCGGGCATCAGTGCGCTTCCTCCGACATCGGGGTCAGTACGTCCTCTCCTCCGGCTGCCAGCGGGTGATGGTCACTGCCGAATAGGTGATCTCGGGAACGTCAGAGCCGTTCTCGGAGATGTCGATGTGCTTGAGCCACTCGGCGTCGTTGCGGTCGGGGAAGTCGGTGCGGAACTGGGCGCCGCGCGACTCCCTGCGCTCGATCGACGCGACCACGATCGCCTCGGCAACGTCGAGCATGTAGCCCAGCTCGATCGCGCCGATCACGTCCTGGTTGAACACCGTCCCGTGGTCGTCGATCACCGCGTTGGGGGCCTCCTCCTTGAGCCTGCGGACGATCTCGTGGGCTTTGGCGAGCCCGGCGGCGTCCCGGAACACGGCCACGTACTCGTTCATCGTGTCGCCGAGCTCGGACTTGATCGCCGCCACGCGGCGGCCGCCGGTGTCGCGGTTCATGATCGCGGCGATCTCCTTCTCGGCATCCGCGACCTTGGAGTTGGTCGTCGTCGGCATCGGCATCTGCAACGCCAGGCGGGCGGCGTGAGCGCCCGAACGGCGCCCGAAGATCAGCGTGTCGAGCAACGAGTTGGCGCCCAGCCGGTTACCACCGTGGACGGAGACACAGGCGACCTCGCCGGCCGCGTACAGACCGGGGATCGTCGTCAGGCCATCGACGTCGGTCTTGACGCCGCCCATGATGTAGTGCTGTCCGGGGCGGATGTGAATCGGCTCTCGCGTGATGTCGGTGCCCGCGAAGTCGCGGCCGATGTTGACGATTTCGCGCAGCGCCTCGAGCGTGCGTCGCCGCGGGACCTTGGTGACGTCGAGCGCGACGGTGCCGTCGGGGAAACCGCGACCCTCGTTGATCTCCGTCTGCTCCGCGCGCGAGACCACGTCACGGGAGGCGAGCTCGAGCTTGTTGGGCGCGTACTTCTCCATGAACCGCTCGCCCTCGGCGTTGAGCAGCCAGGCGCCCTCGCCGCGGGCGCCCTCGGTGATCAGCAGGCCGTTGCCGGCCAGCGTGGTGGGGTGGTACTGGACCATCTCCATGTCCATCAACCGGGCGCCGATCCGGTAGGCCTGGGCGATCCCGTCGCCGGTGACGATCAGGCCGTTGGTGGTCGGCTTGTAGGCCTGGCCGGCGCCGCCGGAGGCGAGGATCGTCGCCTTGGCGTTGAACACCTCCAGGTGGCCATCGCGAAGGTTGCGGCAGATCGCTCCGACGCAACGGCCCTCGGCGTCCTGGATCAGCCCGGTCGTGAACCACTCCTCGTAACGGTCGACCTGCTCACCGTGCTTCATCAGCTGCTCGTAGAGCACGTGCAGGATCGCGTGGCCGGTGATGTCGGCGACGTAGTAGGTCCGGGCGGCCGAAGCGCCGCCGAACGCGCGAGTCCCGAGGTGGCCGGTCTCGTTACGGTGGAACGTGACCCCGGCGTGCTCGAGCCACAGGATCTCGTCCGGCGCCTCGCGGCACATGATCTCGATCGCGTCCTGATCACCGAGGTAGTCCGACCCCTTGACGGTGTCGAACGCGTGTGACTCCCAGGTGTCCTCGGGATTCAGCGCCGCGTTGATCCCGCCGGCCGCTGCGACCGAGTGGGAGCGGACGGGGTGGACCTTGGAGATGATCGCGACCGACGCTCCGGTCTGCGCGGCTGCCAGGGCGGCTCGTTGGCCAGCGAGGCCGGCGCCGATGATCAGAACGTCATGGGATGGCACGTCCTCCGATTCTATTTACGCGCGATGTCGGCCGCGTCCTCGCCCGTGGAGCGGGCGATCGCCGGGATCGGAGCGGGCGCCCTCGTGCTAGCCCACTAGGGGCTGGTGGCGGGGCCGAACGCGGTCTGCAATGCCCGGCGGACCTGCTCGACGGTGACCACGCCGCGCAGCACGCCCTCGCCGTCGACTGCCATCAGCGCACCCAGCCGGCCCAGCGACTCGGACCCCAGTAGCTCGGTCAGCGGCCGGTCCTCGTTGATCCGCCAGCTGGCGGCGCTGCCCGACTCGACCACGGCTCCCACGGTCAGCCAGCCCTCGCCGCCGTCGATCGCCGCCTGCAACTGTTCCTGGCGGGCGATCCCGAGGAACCGGCCGTCGACGTCGATCACCGGAAACCACGACCACCGGTAGCGCAGGAAGTACTCGTCGAGCGCCTGGGTCACCGGGGTGTCGGACGGGATCGCCACCGGCTGACGGTCCATGATGTCGGCCACGCGAACCCCTTCGATCGCCTCGGTGAAGTCCGTCTGGACCAGCGCTCCGCGGGCCGACTGACCCAGCAGGAACGCCATCGCGATCAGCCACAGCCCGGTGAACGCCGCCTCGGCGAACATCAGCCAGATGCCGACGCCGGCCAGCAGGATCGCGAACGCCTGACCGAGCTTCGCCGCGATGCGGGTGCCCTTGCGCTTCTCGCCGGTGACCCGCCAGATGATCGACCGGGCGATCCGGCCCCCGTCGAGCGGGAACGCCGGGACCAGGTTGAACACCAGCAGCAGGATGTTCCAGAACAGCAGCCAGCTCAGCGACAGCAACACCGGCGTGATCTCGACCTCGCCGTCGAGCGCGGCCGCGTGCACCAACCGATGGGGGCCGACGATCGCCAGGTCGACCACCAGGCACACCAGCACGAACGCGAGCGTCGCCAGCGGCCCGGCCGCGGCGATCCGGAAATCCTCGCCCGGGGTGGCGGCGTCGCGGCTCATCTGGGTGAGCCCGCCGAACAGGAACAGGTCGATCCGCTGGACCTCGATCCCCTCGCGGCGAGCCACCAGCGCGTGGCCGAGCTCGTGCACGATCAGCGACCCGAACAGGATCAGCACGGTGACCACCGTGGTCAGGTAGGCGACGCTGTCGGAGCTGTGCAGGGCGTTGCGGAACGCGCCCGACAGCCAGAAGATCATCAGGAACAGGACCAGGAACCAGCTGCGGTCGACCCCGATCCGGAACCCGAATATGGTCGCCAGCTTGATCGAACCAGAACGGCCGAACATGCTGCAATGGTCGCACAGGCGCTCAGCCGTTTCGGGCGCGTCACAGACAGGAGCCGAAATGACCGATGGGATTGCACAACTGCGTGAGCATCTGGGGACGCTCACGGACCTGCGCGTCGTCAACGCGCTGGTCGAATGGGACCAGCAGACGATGATGCCGCCGCGCGGGGTTGAGGCGCGCGCCGCCTCGCTGGCGACGCTCGGGCGCCTCACGCACGACATGTTCATTTCCGACGCCACGGGGCGGCTGCTGGAGGCCGCCGCGCGCGACCTCGACGGGTTCGCTCCGGAGACCGACGAGGCGTCATTGGTCAGGGTGACGACTCGCCGCTGGGAGAAGGAGCGGCGCGTTCCCGGCGAGCTGACCGCGGAGCGCGCGCACGCCGGCTCGTTGGGACAGGAGGCGTGGGTTCACGCGCGCGCGAACTCTGACTTCCAGTCGTTCGTGCCCTATCTGGAGCGCAACCTCGAGCTCGCCCGCCGCTACGTCGATTGCTTCGACGGGTTCGACTGCGCCTACGACGTGTTGCTCGACGACTTCGAACCCGGGATGCGAACGGCGCAGGTTGCCGCGCTGTTCGACGAGCTCAAGGCGCAGCTGCGGCCGATGATCGCCACGCTGACCGACCATGCCGATCGGGTCGACGACGCTCCGCTGCACGGAAGCTTTCCGATCGACCGCCAGCGGCGTCTGGCCGCGGCTGTCGTCGAGCGGATGGGATTTGACCGTCAGAGCTGGCGGATGGATGACGCCGTGCACCCGTTCGCCACGGGGCTCGGGTCGCACGACGTCCGCATCACCACCCGCTGGGACGAGACCTTCTTTCCGTCGTCGCTGTACGGCGCGATGCACGAGTGCGGACACGGTCTATACGAGGCCGGGATCGCCGACTCGCTGCAGCGCAGCCCGCTCGGCCACGGCGAGTCGCTGGCGATCCATGAGTCTCAAAGCCGAATGTGGGAGAACATGGTCGGCCGCGGCCGCGCGTTCAGCGGCGTGCTCGCCGGGACGGTTTCGGAGATCCTCGGCGACTCGGTCGGATCGCTCGACGCCGACGTCCTGTACCGCGCCGTCAACCGGGTGCACCCGTCCTTCATCCGCGTCGAGGCCGATGAGGTCACCTACGGCATGCACATCATCCTTCGGTTCGAACTCGAGCAGGATTTGATCGAGGGCCGGGTCAAGGTGGCGGAGCTGCCCGAGGTCTGGAATGCACGCTTCAAGGAGTACTTCGGTCTCGATGTGCCCGATGACTCACAGGGCGTGCTCCAGGACGTCCACTGGTCGGCGGGCCTGATTGGTTACTTCTCAACGTATGCGCTCGGCAACCTGATCGCCGGCCAGCTGTGGGAGAAGGCGCACTCCGACATCCCCGACCTCGATGACCAGATCGCCGCCGGCGAGCTTTCCGGGCTGCGAGCGTGGCTGCGCGAGAACGTGCACCGCCACGGCGCGAAGTTCTCGAGCGCGGAGCTGCTCGAGCGGGTCGTGGGCGGCCCGATTGCGGTCGCTCCGTTCGTCGGCTATCTCAAGGGCAAGCTCGGCGACGTCTACGGGCTCGAGCTCTAATGCCAGCGGGCAACCGGCGACGGGCCTCCGCCGCGGACCCGGCGCATATAGCATCGACCCCTCGGCGGATGGGGAGACAGCCGCCAGGTCAAGGTAACCCCATGGAGATGAACAAGTGACTGACACCCCCAGAGTAGTCGCCGTCACCGGCGCCGCAGGCCAGATCGGCTACGCGATCCTGTTCCGCATCGCCAGCGGCCAGCTGCTCGGTCCCGACACGCCGGTCAAGCTCTCGCTGCTCGAGATTCCAGCCGCGCTCAAGGCGGTCGAGGGAACCGCGATGGAGCTGGTCGACTGTGCGTTTCCGCTGCTGACTGACATCGAGGTCAGCGACGACCCCAACCAGGCGTTCGACGGCGCCAACATCGCCGTGCTGGTCGGTGCGCGCCCGCGTACCAAGGGCATGGAGCGCAGCGACCTGCTCGAGGCCAACGGCGGCATCTTCAAGCCCCAGGGCAAGGCGCTCAACGACCACGCCGCGCCTGACATCAAGGTGCTGGTGGTCGGAAATCCGGCCAATACGAACTGCCTGATCGCCAAGAGCAATGCGCCCGACGTCCCGGCCGAGCGCTTCACCGCGATGACCCGCCTTGACCACAACCGCGCGATCGGCCAGATCGCAGCCAAGACCGGCGCGGCCGTCAAGGACATCACCAACATGACGATCTGGGGCAATCACTCGGCCACCCAGTACCCCGACATCTTCCAGGCGAAGGTCGGCGGTGAGAGCGCGGCCGAGAAGATCAACGACCAGCAGTGGCTGGAGAACGACTTCATCCCCACCGTCCAGAAGCGCGGCGCCGCCATCATCGAGGCGCGCGGCGCGTCCAGCGCCGCGTCCGCCGCCAACGCCGCGGTCGACCACGTGCACGACTGGGTGCTCGGCACCCCGTCCGGTGACTGGGTGTCGATGGCGATCCCGTCCGACGGCTCCTACGGCGTGCAGGAGGGTTTGATCTCGAGCTTCCCGGTGACCACCGCGAACGGCGAGTACGAGATCGTTCAGGGGCTCGAACTCAGCGACTTCTCGAAGTCACGGATCGACGTGACTGTCAACGAACTAGCCGAAGAGCGTAAAGCGGTCAAGGACTTGGGGCTGATCTAAAGCACTCGGGCCAGTTGGCTTCGAGAAAGCTGGCAGGCCGCTGAGAGAGCCTCGGAGAAACGCCTCCGCGACTCCTTGCGTGAGCGGGAGTCGAGGAGGCGTGCTCCGAGGCTCTTAGCTAAGACGAAGCCGGATGCCAGCCCTGGCCCTCACGACGGACCTGGCCGTCGCTGACGAGCTTGGGCATAACGCGGTAGAGGTAGTTCGGCTCGATGCCCATCGCCGTGGCGATCTCGGGAATGGTGATCCCCGGCTTGCCGCGGACCAGTTCGAGCGCCTGGTTCGCGCGGGTGTTACCCCCCCGGCGACCGCGCGGCCGTCCGGGCCCGCGGGTTGCACGTCGTCTTCTCGGAGCTGCTGCTGCGGTGCCGCCGCGCGGACGTCCCGGTCCGCGTCGGCCGCTGCCAGCGAGCGCAGAGCGGGCCGCCTCAAGCTTGGCGACCTCGTCCTTGAGCTCAAGCAGCCGCTCGTCGATTTCCTTCACGGTAGTGTCGACAAAACCGGCCAACGCACTCTTCCTTTGCGGTAGTGAACGAGTATTTGGCTACCCAAAGATACAGATAGTCACTGGGTGAGGTTAGCCGTGTTCGGCAAGTGCCTTCAAGCGAGCCAGTGAACTCTTGGCTTCTCGCTCGGAGGCGGCGCCGACGATAACTCTGCTGGCGACCGTTCCCAGCCTGCCGCCGGGGACCGCAAACTCGTTTGTGTACTCGAACCGCGTTGGCCCCTCGGGATCGCCCGAAAGCTCGTAGCGGATACGCGCGCGTGAACCTGCCGGCCCGCGGCCCTCCCACTCGGCGTGGCTCGGGACCTTGACATCAATCAGCATCCAGTGAACGTGGAAGGACACTCCTCGGATGTGAAGCGTCTGCTCCATCGTCGAGCCCTTCGTCATCTGGCGGGAGGACACCTCGCCGAGCGAGCGGTGGATCGTGACCCAGTCCTCCAGCTGGTAGGGATCCATAACGATGTCCCACACCCGGCGCGCCGGCGCATCGATGTCGATCTTGACGTGGACGGTGCTCATCGGCGCGAGGGGGACACTAACGGGCCGCTCACCTCGCGGCCAGGGGCTCTTGTGCTTCCCACTCGCGCAGCGCGTGCTCGATCGCCGAGTCGAGTGAGTGCAGCCGGACCCCGAACGCCTCCGCGGCGCTGTCTCCCGACACGAGCAGATCGTCCTCGAGGCTCTCCATCAGCGGACCGATCAGCTCGTGCTGCTCGCCGGCGATCAGCGCCGAGATCCGGCTGGCGATCGGGGTGAGAGTTAACGATCCGAGCGCGACCGTGGGACGCTCCAGCAGCATGTGATCGGCAATCAACTCAATCAGCCGTTCGTAAGAGACCGTGTCGGGGCCACCCACGTCGAACGAACGTCCGCACACCCCGTCCGCGGTGCCAGCCCGGGCGAGCATCTCGATCACGTCGCGCTCGTCCACCGGGTTCGTCCGATTCGTTCCCCATCCCGGAATCGCCAGCACGGGCAGCCGCTCGATCAACCTCACCAGGAACCGAAATGAACGTGACCTTGCCCCGATCACGATCGACGCTCGCAACGCCACCGAGCACGCCGACGAACCCAGCAGCAGGCGCTCGACTTCGAGCCGGCTCGCCAGGTGATCTGACACGGGGCCGCCCTGCGGAATCAAACCGCCGAGGTACACGATCCGCTGCACGCCGGCGGCGTCGGCCGCGCGCGTGAAGTTCTCCGCCGACCGGCGCTCGCGCGAGATGAACGCGCCGTCAGTCGAGGGCTCCATCGAATGGATCAGGTAATACGCGACCGCGACGCCGTCCAGGGCTCGCTCGAGCCCGTCGCCAGAGACTGCGTCGCCGGTGACCAGCTCGATGCCTGGCAGCGACGCCGACGACTGACGGGTGAGTCCGCGGACCTCGTGTCGGTCACGGAGCAGGCGCTCGGCCAGCCGCGATCCGACGTAGCCCGTGACTCCGGTGACGAGCGTCTTCATGTAGGTCGGGATACCCACCAGGGTGCGGGGCACACGTACGTGCGGTCGAGCTCGCGCGCCCGCGGAGCCCCCACCAGCGCCAGCGCGCGGTCGAGCTCGGCGAGCAATATCTCGAGCACCCGTTGCGCGCCCTCGGCGCCGCCCACCGCGAGGCCCCAGATCAACGGCCGGCCGACGAGCACGGCCCGGGCGCCCAGTGCCAGTGCCTTGACAACGTCTGTGCCGCGGCGGATGCCCCCGTCGACGAGCACGTCCAGGCGATCGCCGACCTCATCGACGATCGCCGGCAGCGCATCGGCGCCCGACACCACGGTGTCGAGCTGACGGCCGCCGTGGTTGGAGACGACTACTCCGTGCGCGCCGTGGTCGGCGGCGAGCCGCGCGTCCTCGGCGGTCAGCAGCCCCTTGACCAGCACCGGCAGCCGGCTCGCGGCAACCAGCTGTCCGAAGTCATCCCAGGTCAGTGCCGGATCGATCAGTCCGGAGAAGTCCGCCGGCGTCATCGTCATGTCGCCCCTCGCCGAGGCGGGGAGCGCCCGGACCGGCGAGACCTCGCTTCCAGTTCGCAGGTCGCGTTCGCGAAAGCCGCGGACGGGAACGTCGGCGGTGACGACCAGCGCCTCGTAGGAGTGCTCGACCGCCTGGGCGACGAGCTCGCGGCTGACGCCGCGATCGCGGAATACGTACAGCTGAAACCAGCGCGAAGCGTCCGGCGCGCCCCGAGCCAGTTCGGCGATGCCCGTCGTGGCCAGCGTTGACAGGCAGAAGGTCGTGCCGGTGGCGGCCGCGGCGGCGGCGGTCGCGAGCTCGCCGTCGGGATGGGCGAGCTTCTGGTAGGCCATCGGCGCGATCATCAGCGGGTGTGGTCGCCGCTTGCCGAGCACGGTCACGGACGGGTCACGCTCGCCGACGCCGACCAGCATCCGCGGGCGCAGGGCCAGCCGCCCCCACGCCGCGACGTTGTCGCGCATCGTGATCTCGTCGGCGGCGCCGCCGGCAAAGTAGCCGTGCGCGGCCGCGTCCGACGCACCGTCGGCGGCGGCCTCGTAGTCGGCGAGCGAAATCAGCGGGAGGGTCGGCTCCGACATCGATCACAAAGCTACGGAAAATGCGGGACTAAACCTTCGACTCGAAAATTCTCCCGCAGTTTGCAGGGATTTCGATACATGTGAAGTTCTTGCGTTTTCCGGGAATCGTCGTTGCAAGGGGGGTGGAAGATTCGCTTTGATGGCTGAGTCAGGTCGTTGAGCAAGTCGAGACGTACGGGGACGAGGTCTGTCATGCCGAATGCGCGAAAAGGGGCAGCAGCTGCCAGCTGCGAGAGTTGTTATTTCCGTCAGAACCTGCTGTGCGCGGTGTCTGACAGCGGCCCTTGCGCGACGTTCCGTCCCAACCACCCGGAGGGGCTGCGCCCGCCCAGCCAGCTGCGGTTCGTGTTCCGTCAGGAGCGACGACTCCAGGTCGCGTGGGCTTTCCCCTCGGCCAACGAGCAGGTCGCCCTGCACCCCTAGGCGGACCCGCTGGCCAGCGCGCCGATCGAATCGGGCGCGCGCTGGTTGCCGGGCGCGTCCTATATGTTTAGCCGTATGTTCTGGCCGCTGGCCGGCGGATTTATCGCCTTCATCCTGATCGCCATTCTGCTCGGCTGGATCCTGGACCCCTCGCGCCGCGGCGACGCCGACGGCCACCATTAGTCGTCAGCCGCGCGCCTCGGCCGTGTCGCGGGCTTCGCTGCGCCGCGCGATCCAATCCGCCGCGGGCGTGTCGGTCAGCCCGTGGGCGATGATCGAGCAGAACACTGTCAGCGCCGCGATGTTGAAGATCCGCGAGCCGGCGGCGATCTGGTCGTTGAGGACCAGCAGCGAGAACGTGATCGTGGCCACTCCCTTGGGTCCGAACCAGGACATGAACGCGCGCGTGGCCGTGTCGGTCGAGGTGCCGATCAGCGCGGTGAACACGGCAACCGGGCGCGCGATCAGCAGCGCCACCGCCACGATCCCGATTGCGGCCCAGCCGTCGGTGAACAGGCCATGGATCGTCAGCAGCGATCCGAACACGACGAAGATCCCGAGCTTGACGATCTCGACCAGGTCGGCGGCGCGCTGGGCGAAGTAGGTACGGATGTCGGCGCGGCGGATGCCGAGCGTGATCGCCCCCACGTAGACCGCGATCAGCCCATTGCCGTGTGGCGGCAGCACCGCCACGCCGTAGGTGGCAAACGCGGCACCGAGGGCGTACAAGGACTTCTGGTAGGCGGGAATCCCTTCGCCGAGGCCGTGGTCGCGCGGCATCAACAGTGATGCCGCGAACCCCACGATCAGCCCTGAGGCGAACCCGATCGTGACGTCCTCGAGCAGGAACCGCCACCACACGAACCCGCCGTTATCGGCCTGCAGCGCTGCGGCGAACGCGAGCACGGCCGGCAGCGCGAGCCCGTCGTTGAGGCCTGACTCCAGGTTCAGCGAGTGGCGGATGATCCGCGGCACCCGGGGGTTGGTGACCACGCTCGTGGACAGCACCGGGTCCGTCGGCGACAGCAGCGCGCCGACGAGGAAGCTCTCGGTCCAGGTCAGGCCGACCAGGAACTTGGTCGCCAGCGCGACGATCACCGCGGTCAACGGCATCGCGAGCGCGAGCTTGCGGAACGGCAGGTGCCAGTGCGACTGGAGCATCTCGGCCTCGACCTCGAGGCCGTCGCGAAACAGGATCACGATCAGCGCGACCGTGGCCAGGTCTCCGACGAACTCCGAGTGCGCGTCGAAGTGCAGGACGTCGAGGCCGCCCTCGCCGAGTGCGAACCCGGCCACGACGAACAGCGCGGTCAGCGACAGCGCGCTGCGGTGGGCCACCCCGGACAGGAGCGCTCCTCCGATCAGCAGGCACCCGAGCACCAGCAACGAGACCTGAAAATCACTGGCTGCGGCGGGGGCGAGCATTTGCAGATGCGGGGCCGCCACCCGGTTAGAGTGCCAGACCGAGAGGCGACCGGCGAGCACGCCACAGAGAGGAGGCGCTTGCAGATAACCGTGCTCGGCAAGTCCCCGTCGTGGTCAGACGCGGACGGGGCGTGCAGCGGGTACCTGGTTCAGGAGGGGGACTACAGGCTGCTGTTGGACTGCGGCAACGGGGTGTTCTCCAAGCTGCGGTGCGTGGCCGACTACGTCGACGTCGACGCGGTGCTGATCAGCCACCTGCACGCCGACCACTTCCTCGACCTGATGCCGTTCAGCTGCGCACTCACATACGCGCCGCGCCAGCAGCCGGTGCCGGTCGCGGGGTGGCCGGGAACCGACAGTCCGGCGCGGCCTGACCTGTACGCGCCCGCGGGGGCCACGGACGTGTTCCGCCGCGTGTCGGGAGCGTGCGGGATGGAGGATCTGGTCGAGCGTGCATTCACGCTGCACGAGTACGCCCCGCGCGACCAGCTGGCGATCGGGCCGTTCACGGTCCGCTTGTGCGAGGTCCCGCACTACATCACCACGTTCGCGATCGAGCTGACCGCCGAGGGCCGGCGTCTCACCTACAGCGCCGACTGCGCGCCCAACGATGACCTGGTGCAGTTCGCGCGTGATACCGACCTGCTGCTGATCGAGGCCGCGCTGCCACGGCCGGAGCGAACCGGGGTGCGCGGCCATCTCACTCCCTCGGAGGCCGGCGATCACGGCCGCCGCGCCGGCGCGCGGCGCCTGGTGCTGACCCACTTCTCAGACGAGCTCGACGCCGACTGGGCGCGGGATGAGGCCGTCGGCGCTTACGGCGCGGACGTCGAGCTGGCCCGAGAAGGCGCCGTCTACACCGTCTGAAACGTCTAATCTGACTCGCGGATGTCCGACCGAGACCTGTTCGCGAACTTCGACCGCATGCGCCGGGAGATGGACGAGCTGTTCGGCGACGTGTTCGAGCGCACGGGTCTCTCGCGCCGCCGCGGCGGGTTCTCGCCACCGGTCGACGTCGCCTACACCTCCGACCCGCCGCGGGCGATCGTCACCGCCGAGCTGGCGGGTGTCGAGATCGATGGGCTCGACCTCGAGATCCAGGGCCGCAAGCTGATCCTGTCCGGACGCCGCGGTCCCGCCGAGGAGGGCGAGGTCTACCAGCAGGTCGAGATCGAGCGCGGCGGCTTTCGCCGGATCGTGGAGCTCGCCGCCGACGTCCAGGCCGAGCACGCGAAGGCCAACTACGAGGACGGGATGCTGCGCGTCGAGCTGCCGCTGGTAGCCAACCAGACCCGCTCACACGCGGTCCCGATCGAGCCGGCAGATAAGAGCCCTACGCCGTGATCGAGATCGGGGCTCCGAGCCGCGGACCCCGCGACGTGGAGGTCAGCGGCACCCCACAGGTGCCGCAGAGCGTCGGCGCGCTCCCGCTGCGCGACACGGTCACGTTCCCCGACATGCTGATCCCGCTCAACGTCGGCCAGCAGCGGAGCATCGAGTTGATCAACGACGTCCTGCGCGGCGACCGCTCGATCGTGATGGTGGCCAGCCGCAACCCCGAGGTCGAGGCTCCCGGCCCCGAGGACCTGTATTCGGTCGGCGTGCTCGGCGTGGTGGCGAGGATGATCAGAGTCCCCGACGGCACCCTGCGCGTGCTGATCCAGGGCGGCCAGCGGGTGCGGATCGACGCCTGGCTGGCCGACGACCCGTACCTGGTGGCGCAGATCACCGAGCTCCCCGACGTGCTCAATCCGTCGCCGGAGCTGGTGGCACTGATGCGCAACGTCCAGCAGACGTTCACCGACATCGTCGAGCAGGTCCCGTACCTGCCCGAGGAGCTGCAGGTGATGGTCGCCAACGTCGAGGACCCGAGCACGCTGGCGCACCTGATCGCCGGGGCGCTGCGGCTGAAGACCGAGGAGAAGCAGGCGCTGCTCGAGGAGGTCGACGTGGCCAAGCGGCTGCGGCGGCTGTCGGAGATTCTCGCCCAGGAGCTGGAAGTCGTGGCGATCGGCTCGCGGATCCAGTCTCAGGTCCAGTCCGAGCTCGACAAGGGCCAGCGCGAGTACTTCCTGCGCCAGCAGCTCAAGGCGATTCAGGAGGAGCTCGGCGAAGCGGACGAGATCCAGGCCGAGATCACCGAGCTGCGCGAGCAGCTGGGCGCGCGCGAGCTGCCCGAGGAGGTCCGCAAGCAGACCGACCGCGAGCTCGCCCGCCTCGAGCGCCTGCAGCCTGCGATGGCCGAGTACGGCGTCGTGCGGGGCTACCTGGAGTGGATCGCGGCGCTGCCGTGGGACAAGTCCACCGAGGACAACCTCGATCTCAAGCACGCCCGCAAGGTGCTCGACGAGGATCACTACGACATCGAGCAGGTCAAGGACCGGATCCTCGAGTTCCTGGCGGTCCGCCGGCTGAAGCCCGACGCTCGGGGTTCGATCCTGTGCTTCGTGGGACCGCCCGGGCGTCGGCAAGACCTCGCTGGGTCGGTCGATCGCGCGGGCGCTGGGGCGCAAGTTCGAGCGGATCAGCGTCGGCGGCGTCCGCGACGAGGCCGAGATCCGTGGGCACCGCCGGACCTACATCGGCGCGATGCCCGGCACGATCATCCGCGCGATGCGCGACGCCGACGCCAACAACCCGCTGCTGATGATCGACGAGATCGACAAGATGGGCGCCGACTTCCGCGGCGATCCGTCGAGCGCGATGCTCGAGGTGCTCGACCCAGAGCAGAACCAGACGTTCCGCGATCACTACCTCGATCTCCCGTTCGACCTGTCCCGGGTGATCTTCGTGACCACCGCGAACACGCTCGACACGATCCCCGGGCCGTTGCGCGACCGCATGGAGGTGATCCAGCTCGCCGGCTACACCGAGTCCGAGAAGCTCGAGATCGCCAAGCGGTATCTGGTCCCCCGTCAGATCGAACGCAACGGCCTGACCAAGAGCCGGATCGCGTTCACCGACCCCGCGCTACGGGTGGCGATCGCCGATTACACGCGCGAGGCCGGCGTCCGCCAGCTCGAGCGCGAGGTCGGCACCGCCTGCCGCAAGGTCGCGCGTCAGATCGCCGAGGGCTCGGTCACGCGCAAGGTCACGGTCACCGAGCCGCGGATCCGCGAGCTCCTGGGCAAGCGCCGCTTCTTCTCCGAGACGCGGGTGCGGACCAGCCTTCCGGGCGTGGCCACCGGTCTGGCCTGGACTCCGGTCGGAGGCGACGTGCTGTTCGTCGAGGCCACCGCGATGCCCGGCAAGGGTCGACTGACGATCACCGGGCAGCTGGGCGAGGTGATGCGCGAGTCCGTCGAGGCGGCGCTGTCGTACGTGCGCAGCAATGCCGAGGAGCTGGTGCCCGACCTCGGCGACAACTGGTTCGCCGAGCACGACCTGCACGTGCACGTCCCTGCCGGGGCGATTCCCAAGGACGGGCCCAGCGCCGGGATCGCGATCACCACCGCGCTGGTGTCGTTGCTGTCGGGGCGGCTGGTGCGCAGCGACACGGCGATGACCGGGGAGATCACGCTGACCGGGCAGGTGCTCCCGATCGGCGGGCTCAAGGAGAAGGCGCTGGCAGCGCAGCGCAGCCGGATCCGGACGGTGATCGCGCCGGCGCGCAACGAGCAGGACATCGACGAGATTCCCAAGCACCTGCGAAAGGACATCGACTTCAGGTTCGTGTCCGAGATCGGCGAGGTGCTCGACGCCGCCCTCCAGCGCCGCCGGGCGCCGCGGCGGAGCCCGGCATCGCGCCGCAACGGCCAGCTGCGCTCGGCATAATCGAGTCCTGCCCGCCGCCGCCTGCGGGGCCCCCCGAATGTCCACATTTGCTGGGTTAGCAGGTTGACATTGCGTATGCTGGGCGGTCACGAGTCCAAGAACCCTGGGAGAGCAATGCCAGCACGTTCAAAGAAGTCAGGGGCGGTGCCTTTCGGCGCCGACCAAATCGCCGCGGTCGCCAAGGCGAAGCCCTATATCCAGCGGTTCATCGAGGACGAGGAGCTGCGTAACAACTTCTCCGCAGCGATCGACTCGGGTCGGAACGCGTATGGCCGCATCGCGAAGAACAAGGCTCCGATGGCGCTGCTCGAGAACGACAAGCTTCACCAGAACCTCAGCGAGGCCGCCGCGTCATTCCGTGACGCCACCGTCGCGCTCGTCGACCCTCCCAAGCGCAAGAAGAAGAAGCGTCACCTGGGACGCACCCTGGTGATCCTCGTCGTCGCTACTGCGCTTGCGCTGGCCCTGAGCGAGTCACTGCGGTCGAAGGTGCTCGACGCCCTGTTCGGAGCCGAGGAGGAGTTCGAGTACACGCCGCCGCCGCCTCCGGCCTCGTCGCAGCCGGCGGCGCCGGTCAGTGCCGCCTAGCTTCGCTGGCGACAATCGCATGCTTCTCAGAGGCGCCTGTGACGGGCGCCTCTGATCGTTTTGGGGAGCTCGGTCCCCACCGCGCTCAGCGCTCGAGCCGGCCCCCGCACTAGACTTCCGGCCGTGGAGGCAGCTACCGCACCCGAAGTGCCCCGCCCGCGCGAGCTCGCCTCGGACAAGGCCGCACGGATTGTCGAGGCGATGCGCGTCAGCGTTGCGGCCCGGGGAATCGCCGGCTCGACGTTTGATCATGTGGCGCGCGAGGCCGGTGTGTCGCGCGGGTTGCTGCACTACTACTTCGGTACCAAGGAGCAGTTGCTCGTCGAGGTCGTGCGCCGCGAGTGCGACGTCCGGCTCGACCGGCTGGAGGAGTCAATCGTCGGCGCCGAGAGCGCCGAGGGCGTGCTCGAGGCGCTGGTTCGCAGCTTCGAAGACTTCCTCGGGGCCGGCCCCGCCACCGCGACGATGTTCTACGAGATGCTGACGCTCGCCCAGCGCAACGCCGAGATCGCCACCGAGCTGGCGCAGCTGGGGCGGCGGATGCGCGAGCACCTCGCCGACGCACTGCGCACCAAGAGCGACGCCGGCGTGGTCGCGCTGCGCTCGGATCCGGTCGAGGTCGCCGCGTTCCTGTTCATGATCGCCGACGGCATCATCGTCCGGCGGCTCTCAGAGCCCGAGTTCGACATCACGCCGGTGATGGCACAGGCGGCCGCGACCGCTCGCGCGCTGCTCAGCTGACTGCGCCGGATCATCCTCATCTCCGCGGTCGCCGTCGTGCTGGCGGTGCTGATCGCCGCACAGCTGGCACTCCCGGGAATCGCCGCCGACCGCGTGCGCGACCGGCTGCGGGCGTCCGGGGACGTGCTGTCGGTCCAGGTGCATGCGTTCCCCGCAATCGAGTTGCTGTGGCATCACGCCGACCGCGTCCTGATCCGGATGCGCAGCTACCGGTCGGCCGCCGGCTCGCTGCGGAGCCTGCTCGGTGATACCAGCGGCGTCGGGTCGCTCGACGCGTCCGCGACCGTGGTGCACTCCGGGCTGCTGACGCTCCGCGATGCCACGGTTCGTAAGCGCGGCGAGCGGCTGACCGGGACGGCGCGGGTGACCGAAGCCGACCTGCGGACCGCGATCCCGATCCTGAGCTCGGTCACACCGGTCCCCTCGTCCGACGGGCGACTGATGTTGCGCGGGACCGCCAGCGTGTTCGGCGTGACCGCGACCGTGGATGCCAACGTGCGCGCCCAGGACGGCCGACTGGTGGTCGTGCCCCAGGTGCCGTTCGGCGGGCTGGCCACGGTCACCGTGTTCGACGACCCGCGTGTCGAGGTCGACGCGGTCAGCGCGTCCTCGGCGCCAGGGGGCTTTCGGGTCGCGGCCGCCGGCCGCCTTCGCTGAGCTTCGGACAACCGGCGAACTGGCCGGGATCGCTCGGTAACATCACCCGACGGTGGACTGGTGACGGATCCGCGGGCAGCTGGCGAGTTCACGCGCCGTGCATTACTGGGCACCGCGGCCGCGGCGGGGGCGGCATCGCTCGTGTTCCCGAGTGACGGGCTTGCGTCCGCGCTGATCGGCCCGACCGGGATCTCCAGTCGTTGGGTGGGCACGCTCGACCGCGATCCGGTGACGGTCGCGGCACCAGCCCGCTTCGGTCTGGTCGGCGTGGAGTGGCGCGGTCCGCGGGCAGCCCAGATCGAGCTGCGCACCCTCAGACCCGGCAACGAGTGGGGCCGCTGGGCGCTGGCCTCGATCCTCGGTCACGGTCCCGACCGCGGGCCGCGGGGCGACTCGCTGTTCGGCGAGGCGATCTGGACCGGGGCCGCGGACCGGGTGCAGCTGCGCGCCGACCGGCCGGTGCAAGGCGTGCGTTTGCACTTCGTCAGCGTCCACGAGCCGTCGGGCGCCTCGGCGGCGAGGGCGCTCCCCCTGGCTCGCCCGGTGCTCGACGCCGGACCCGGGCAGCCGCCGATCATCGCCCGCTCGGCCTGGGCGCAGGGCCATGCCCCGCCGCGCTACCCGCCAGCGTATGGCTACGTCCGGCTCGCGTTCGTCCACCACACCGACACCCCGAACGGCTATTCGTCCGCCGAGGTCCCGGCGGTGCTGATGTCGATGTATCGCTTCCATCGCTACGTCCGCGGCTGGAACGACATCGGATACAACTTCGTGATCGACCTGTACGGGCGGATCTGGGAGGCCCGCGCCGGAGGGATCGACGAGGCCGTGATCGGCGCCCAGGCCGGCGGTTACAACACGGTTTCCACCGGCGTCTCGGTGCTCGGCACGTTCGACGACGTCGTCCCGTCACCGGCGGCGATCGCCGCGCTGCAGCGCCTGCTGGCGTGGAAGCTGTCGCTGCACGGAATCCCGATCCGCGGCCATGTGACCGTCGAGGTCGACCCCGCCGATGCGTTCTACACGCCGTTTGCCCCCGGAGCCCACGTATCGCTGCCGCGGGTCGCCGGTCATCGCGACGGCGACGCCACCGGCTGTCCCGGCAACGCGTTCTACGCCCGTCTGCCGTCGATCCGTCCGCGGGTCGCGGCGCTCGCCGGGACCCCCGCGAAGCTCACGCTTGCCGCCAACCCGGCGGTGGTGGCGGCCGGCGCGCAGGTGATGCTCTCGGGTCGGCTGCGGCGGCTGTCTGGCGCGGCGATCCCCGGTGGCGAGGTCGAGCTTCAGAGCGTGTCCCCGCGCGGGGCCAAGACGCTGCAGACCGCAACCACCGCCGCCGACGGATCCTGGAGCGCGGCACTGGCGCCTACCGCCGGCTTGGTCGTGCGGGGGCTGCACCGCGCGGCTCCGGCATCGGTGTCGGACGTCGTGCTGCTCGAGGTTGCGCCCGCGATCACGCTCAGCGTCGTCTCGACCGCTCCGCTGCAGGTCACCGGGACCGTGTCGCCGCCCAAGCCGGTGACCGTCTCCCTATACGCGGTCACGCCGACCGGGCGCCTGAAGCTGCTGACCAGCAAGCGCCTTGCTGCGCTCGGCGGACGCTTCACCGCTCAGCTGGCGACGCGCCATCACGGCCGGGTGCGGCTGATCGCGCGCACCGCCGCCGACTCGCTGAACGCGTCCGGCGTGTCGCCGCCGGTCGACCTGACGCTCTAGGCGAACAGCCGCGGCGCTCGAACCAGCAGCCGCAGCTTCCCGCGCACGCGGATCTTGCCGGCGGCCACGGCGCGCAGGGGATCACTCCGGCCCGATGTGAGATCGAGCCAGCTCTCCAGCCGGCAGCGGAACGTGAGATCGGGGTGCGGCGCCCGGCCCGGGGCGGCCGCGGTGAAGCCGTTCTCGACCCGCAGGTACCAGGGCTCGGCGTCGGTGAACTCCCACTGGATCGTCGCGCCCGGGGCGGCCGAGGTGTCGAGCTGTCGGGTGATCCCGTCGAACAGCAGGCGCGTCGCCTCCGGGTTCGGTTTGACCCGCTCGTGCGGCGCGCCCAGGTAGCCGGCCCGCAACATCGTCAGCGCGCGCTGGGCGCGCTCGCGCGCGGGAATGTCGAACGCCAACCTGCTGAGTGGCCAGGAAGATCGAGTACGTCCACAGCGCGGCTCGCCGCTCGAACTCGGTGAACGCGTGCTGCCAGTGGTCGCGGTCGGTCGAGAAGTCCAGCTCGCTGGCCCGCCAATTCTCCTGCTCCCAAAGGGCGTAGAGGTTCTCGTAGGAGATCTGGTCTGCGGCGATTGTGGGTGCCATGGCAGTGGGGGGTGGTGGGAATTCCTACACAGACGTAGTTTCGCACGAACATCCGCCCGCTGGCGAGCCGTGGCAGGTGACCAACGTCCCACTCGATGGGTTTGGCCGCTACCGAGGGACGTTGGTCACGTGGGACGTGACTAACGACCCACGGTCCGTCACGACGGGGTCGATTGGGGCGTTAAGCAGGTCGATGTCGCCCGCACGATTCCGATCGGCGGGAATCGGTCTTCAGCCAGCGAGCTTGGGCGACTGCCACGGCGCCCGCAGGCGCCGCTCGATCTCGCCGCCGAGCTCGGCGATCGGGATCCGCACCTGCTCGAGGCTGTCGCGGTCGCGCAACGTGACCGTGCGGTCCTCGAGCGTCTGATGGTCGATCGTCACCGCCCACGGCGTTCCGATCTCGTCCTGGCGGCGGTAGCGGCGCCCGATCGCGCCGCCCTCGTCGTACTCGGCCTGGACGCGCTCACGCAGGTCGCGATAGATCTCGTGGGCGATCTCGGGCTGGCCATCCTTGCGGACCAGCGGCAGCACCGCAACCTTGACCGGCGCCAGCGCCGGATGCAGCCGCAACACGGTTCTGGACTCGCCCTCGATCTGGTCCTCGTCGTACGCGTCGACCAGAAACGCGAGCATCGCCCGGTCGGCGCCGGCGGCCGGCTCGATCACGTGGGGGACGTACCGCACATCGGCGGCCGGGTCGAAGTACTCGAGCTTCTGGCCCGAGTACTCGGCGTGCTGGGTGAGATCGAAATTACCCCGGTTGGCGACACCTTCGAGCTCGGACCAGCCGATTGGGAACAGGTACTCCACGTCGCTGGTGCCGCTGGAGTAGTGCGACAGCTCGTCGGCATCGTGTGGCCGCAGCCGGAGGTGGTCGGGACGCAGCCCGAGGTGCAGATACCAGTTCATCCGCTCCTCCTGCCAGTGCTCGAACCACCGCTGGGCCTCGTCGGGGGGCACGAAGAACTCCATTTCCATCTGCTCGAACTCACGGGTGCGGAAGATGAAGTTCCCCGGGGTGATCTCGTTCCGGAAGCTCTTGCCGATCTGGGCGATCCCGAACGGCGGCTTCTTACGGGAGAACTGCAGGTAGTTCTTGAAGTTCAGGAAGATCCCCTGCGCGGTCTCGGGGCGCAGGTAGACGGTCGAGCCCTCCTCCTTGACCGGCCCGATCGTGGTCTCGAACATCAGGTTGAAGTCGCGGGCCTCGGTCAGATCGCAGTCGGGCGTCTCGCCGGGGTGCTTGGACGGCTTGCGCCCGCAGGCCGACTGGTCGAGGTGGTCGGCGCGGAATCGCAGCTTGCAGGTGCGGCAGTCGACCAGGGGGTCGGTGAACCCGGCCAGGTGCCCGCTGGCCTGCCAGGTCATCGGGTGCTGGATGATCGCCGAGTCCAGCGCGACGATGTCGTCGCGCTCCTGCAGCATCGCGCGCCACCACTGGTTCTTGACGTTGTTCTTCAGCAGCACCCCGTAGTGGCCGTAGTCGTAGCTCGACCCGAGGCCGCCGTAGATCTCGCTGCTGGGGAACACGAACCCGCGCCGCTTGCACAGCGACACGATCTTGTCCATCGTCACCACATCGTCAGAGGGCACGGCGCGGATGGTACTCGGGCCCCGCGTCGTCCCGGCTTGGCACTCTCGCCTTGAGAGTGCCAAGGGTCGAAGCTATACTTGTTGAAGCGATGCCGATCTACGAGTACAGGTGCGAGCGTGGGCACACATTCGAGGTCATGCAGCGCATGTCAGACGACCCGGTGGTCTCGTGCGAGACCTGCGAGGCGCCCGTCCAGCGGGTGTTTCACCCGATAGCCGTCCACTTCAAGGGCAAGGGCTTCTACAACACCGACTACGGCACCCGCCGCCGCTCCCGCGAGATGGCCGAGGGCGCCGGCAAGGACGGCTCCTCGGACTCCAAGAGCGACTCCAAGTCCGATTCGAAGTCCGACTCGAAGTCCGACTCGAAGTCAGATTCCAAGGCCAAGGCCGGCTCGAGCTCGGGGTCCTCGGATTCGGGTCGAGTTCGAGTTCGAAGAAGTCCGACTAGCCGCGCGCTAGCGCCCCATCAGCTTGTCGACCGCCCGGTTGATCGCCGGCTGCGAGACGGTCAGCGCGTCGCTGCCGCCGGGGAGCACCTGAGAACCGGTCGGCTTGAGCACGTCGGTCGGCGCCGACCCACCGATCTCGGCGGCCGCGAACAGGCTCAGCATCGTGAGCCCGCCCATGTCGGTCCGCACCGCCTGCGGCGCCGTCCACGACACCCACGGCAGGCGGAAGAACGTCGACGGAGCGGTCAGCTGCGACTTGATCGAGTTCAGGATCTGCTGCTGGCGCTTCTCGCGCGTGAGGTCGTTCTCGGACGGGTTGCAGCGGTTCTCGCGGGTACGGGCCAGCGTCAGCGCCTGAGTCCCGTTCAGGTGGTGGGTGCCCGGTTTCAGGTTCAGCGTGAACCCGCCGTTCTTGACGCCGCCGCTGATCTCCGAGCAGATCCTCGGGGTGTTGATCGTGATCCCGCCCATCGCGTCGATGAACTTCGGGAAGTTCGCCAGGTTGACGATGATCAGGTGGTTGATCTTCACGCCGGTCAACTGCTCGACGGTCTTGATCGTCAACGCGGGCCCGCCGAAGGCATAGGCGGCGTTGATCTTGTCGACGCCGTGGCCCGGGATCTCGGTCGCGGTGTCGCGCGGGATCGAGAGCCGGCGCGAGGTGCCGCCGCCCACCCGCCACAGCATCAGCGTGTCCGAGCGGCTGCCGGAGTCGCTCTTGTTCGCGCCCGGCTCCTTCGAGCCCTTGGGCCGCTGGTCGGTGCCGATCACCAGGATCGTGTCGGTCGACGTCAGCATGTTGCCGCCCGAGCTGAGCGCGCGCTTGGCCGACGCGGGCACCTTTCCCTTCTCGATCTGGGCGCTGATCAAGAACAGGACCAGCGACACCAGCAGCCACGCCACGACCGCGCATGCCAGGTACAGCAGGCCCTTCTTCCAGGTGAAGCCGCCAAACCGACGCCGGCGGTGCGAACTGGTCGCCGTTACGTCCTCCATCGGACCCGCCGGGCGGGCCAAACGCGAGCTCCTCCTCACCGCGCAGCCGGGCTTTCAGGCCCCGCGGGGCGGCGCGATAGAGCTTGTATGGGCGCTGTTGGAGGTCGTTGGGCATCTGCGCATATAGTGACGTCATGCCGGGCCGGCGGACCATCGGCGTCGACATGGGCGGGACCAAACTGCTCGCCGGAGCGGTCGACACGGGGCTCTCCGTGCACCACCGCGCCCAGCGCACACTCACCGGTCTCGACCAGTCTGCCGTGCTCGACATCGCCGTCCAAGCGGTGCAAGAGGTCCGCCAGGAAGCGGGCGATGAGATCGCTGCCGTCGGCTTCGGAATTCCTTGCCTGATGGATCAGCGTACCGGGCGTGGCGTGGTGGCCGTCAATCTCCCGCTGGCCGACATCCCGTTCGGAGCGATCATGGCCGAGCGGCTCGGGCTGCCGGTGTTCGTCGACAACGACGCGAACCTGGCGATGCTGGCCGAGCATCGGGCCGGCGCGGCGCGTGGCGCCGACGAGGCTCTGTTGCTGACGATCGGCACCGGGATCGGCGGGGGGATGATCCTTCGCGGCGAGCTGTACCGCGGCGCGATCGGCGCGGCTGCGGAGCTCGGTCACGTGGTGATCGACAAGGACGGTCCGCCGTGCCAGGGCAACTGCCCCAACCACGGTTGCGTCGAGTCGCTGGCCTCGGGGACGGCGCTGGCCCGTGAGGCGTTGCGGCTGGCGCGCGAGCGCCCTGAGTCCGGGCTCGGCCGGGCGCTGGCGCAGGGCCGCGAGCTGGCCGGGCCGCTGGTCACCGAGCTCGCCCACGACGGCGACGCGGCCGCGCTCGAGGTGCTGGACGTGATCGGCACCAACCTCGGGGTGGCGCTCGCCAGCTTCACGAACATCTTCAACCCCGAGGTGATCGTGATCGGCGGCGGCGTGATCGGCGCCGGAGAGCTGCTGCTGGAGCCGGCGCGCCGCGAGGTCGCCAGGCGCTCGCTGCCGCCGTCCCGCGACGAGGTCAGGATCGTCGCCGCACAGTTCGGGGTCGAGGCGGGCATGGTCGGCGCGGCGGCACTCGCGTTCGACGGACTCCGTGAGCGGGCGGCCTCGGGATGAGCAGCGGGCGGCTGATCGTCTGCCCGACGCCGATCGGGAACCTCGAGGACGTCACGCTGCGCGTGCTGGCGGCGCTGCGCGAGGCCACGTCGTCGCCTGCGAGGACACCCGCCGCACCCGCGTGCTGCTCGACCGGTACGGCGTCAGCGCACACCTGGTCAGCTATCACGAGCACAACGAGCAGGAGCGCTCGGCCGAGCTCGTGGCGCAGATGCGCGAGGGCGCCGTGGTCGCGCTCGTGTCAGACGCGGGAATGCCGCTGGTGTCGGACCCCGGATTCGTGCTGGTGCGCGGCATGCGTCGCCGCGGGCCTCGCGGTCGAGGTGCTGCCGGGCCCGTCGGCGGCGCTGGCGGCGCTGGTGGCGAGCGCGCTGCCCGCCGCAGCGCTGGCGGTTCGCCGGCTTCCTGCCCCGCAAGCGCGCGGAGCTGATCGAGGCGTTCTCCTCGCCCGAGACGCTGGTCGCGTTCGAGTCGCCCCGGCGCGTCGCCTCGTCGCTGGCGGTGCTGGCCGAGACCGACCCCGAGCGCCCGGTCGCGGTCTGCCGCGAGCTGACCAAGATCCACGAGGAGGTGGTCCGCGGGAGCGCGGCCGAGCTGGCCGAGCGCTACCACGACGACCCGCCCAGGGGTGAGGTGGTGCTCGTGGTCGGGCCCGCCGCTCCCCGCGCCGGCGACCTGGGCCCGGCGCTTGCAGCCCTGCGGCGGCTGATCGACGCCGGCGCCAAGCCGCGCCCGGCGGCCTCGGTCGTCGCCGAGCTCACCGGCCACAGCGCGAACGCGCTGTACCGCGGGCTGACGGAATAACCTCGAAGTAAGCGTGTCCTTCTACATCACCACGCCGATCTACTACGTCAACGCGCAGCCGCACCTCGGCCACGCGTACACGACGATCGCCGCCGACGTGCTCGCGCGTCACATGCGCCAGCGTGGCGAGGACGTGTTCTTCCTCACCGGCACCGACGAGCACGGCGAGCCGGTCGCCGACGCGGCCCGCGCCCAGGGGCTCGAGCCCAAGGAGCTGGCCGACCTCAACGCCGAGCAGTTCAAGGCGCTGACGCCGCAGCTGAACGCGTCCAACGACTTCTTCATCCGCACGTCCGACGAGCAGCACAAGCTCAAGGTCCAGGAGGTGCTGCAGCGCGTCCACGACAACGGCCATACCTACAAGGGCATCTACGAGGGCTGGTACTGCCCGCGGTGCGCCGACTTCAAGGTCGAGAACGAGATCCTCGAGGGCAACCGCTGCCCGATCCACGAGATCGTGCTCGAGCGCCACAGCGAGGAGAACTGGTTCTTCCGGCTGTCGACGTTCCAGGAGCCGCTCGAGCGGCTGTACGCCGAGCATCCCGACTTCGTGATGCCGCCGCACCACTTCAACGAGGCACGTTCGTTCATCGCCTCGGGCCTCCAGGACATCTCGCTGTCGCGGGCCCGGCTGAAGTGGGGCGTGCCGGTCCCGTGGGATCCCAGCCACGTGTTCTACGTGTGGTTCGACGCGCTGCTCAACTACTACACGGCCTTGTCGTATGCGCGCCCGGGCGAGGATCTGACCGATCGCTTCTGGCCGGCCACCTACCACCTGATCGGCAAGGACATCCTCAAGTTCCACACGGTGTTCTGGCCGGCGATGCTGATGGCCGCCAACCTCCCGGTGCCCGAGCACGTGTTCGTCCACGGGTTCCTGCTCGGCTCCGACGGCCGCAAGATGAGCAAGTCGCTGGGCAACGTGCTCGACCCGTTCGAGGTCATGGACGAGTACGGGACCGACGCGCTGCGCTTCTACCTGATGCGCGACGTGCCGTTCGGCGGCGACGGCGCGGTCGGGATGGACGCGGTCAAGACCCGCTATGAGACCGAGCTCGCCAACGAGTACGGCAACCTGGCCAGCCGCACGATCGCGATGGTCTTGCGCTACCGCGACGGCGCGGTCCCGGGCGTGGCCACCGACCCGGCGCTGCGGTCGGAGTTCGACGGGCTCACCGAGCGGGTCGCCGAGCTGCTGGACCGCGCCGAGGCGACCCAGGCGCTCGAGCAGATCTGGCAGCGGGTGCGGCGGTGCAACCGCTACGTCGAGGAGCAGGCGCCGTGGCAGCTGGCCCGCGATCCCGACGCGGCCAAGCAGCTCGACCGGACGCTGGCGTCGCTGATCGAGGGCGTGCGGGCGCTCAGCGTGCTGCTGCACCCGTACATGCCCGAGAGCACCGCGCGCCTGCTCGACGCGCTCGGCTCCGGCGACCTGGACTACGCCGGCGCGCAGTTCGGCGAGCGGCCCGCGATCGCCGCGGTGACCGCGCTCGAGCCTCTGTTCCCGAAGCGCTGACGCGCGTGATCGACAGCCACACGCACCTCGACTTCTGCGAGCCGCCGGACGCCGAGCTGGTCGAGCGGGCCTCGGAGGCCGGGGTCACGCGGATGGTCACGGTCGGGACCAACGGCGCGACCTGCCGGGAGGCGCTCGGCCGCGGCCGAGGACTTCCCGCAGGTGTACGCGGCGATCGGCCGGCACCCGAACGAGGCCACCGGGTTCGACGACGCCGACTTCGCCGAGCTCGAGGCGCTCGCCGCCCACCCGCGGTGCGTGGCGATCGGCGAGACCGGACTGGACTACTACCGCGACTACGCGCCCCGCGAGGATCAGGAGCGCGCGTTCGAGGCCCAGATCGAGCTCGCGCGGGACACCGGCAAGCCGCTCGTGATCCACACCCGCGCGGCCGACGACGACACGCTGGCGATGCTGAGCTCTCACGCGCACGGGGTGACGGTGATCCTCCACTGCTTCTCGATGACCGACCGGATCGACGAGTGCCTGGCCCACGACGACTGGTGGATCTCGTTCGCCGGCAACGTCACCTATCCGAAGGCCCAGGACCTGCGACTGGCCGCGCTCCGCGTTCCCGCTGACCGCCTGCTGGTCGAGACCGACGCTCCGTACCTGGCTCCGCAGGTGGTCCGCGGCAAGCCCAACGAGCCCGCCAACGTGGTCCAGACCGCGCAGGCGCTGGCGGTCGAGCGGCGGGTGGCCTACGAGGAGTTCGACGCGGCGATCGCGCGCAACGCGGCCGCGGTGTTCGGATGGTGAGCACCCGGCGATCCCGGCGATCCCGCACGCTCGGTCAGAACTTCCTGTTCGACCGCAACATCCTCGACGTGATCGAGCGGCTGTCTGAACTCGATGCCGAGGACGTCGTGCTCGAGATCGGGGGCGGGCTCGGCGTGCTGTCCGAGCGCCTGGCCGCGCGCGCCGCGCACGTGCACGTGATCGAGGTCGATCCGCGGCTCGAGCAGCCGCTGGGCGAGACGCTGGGCGCGTATTCGAACGTCACGCTGCACATCGGCGACGCGCTCGAGATCGACCTCGCGGGGCTGGCACCCGCACCGACGAAGGTCGTCGCGAACCTGCCCTACGGGATCGCCGCGACCGTGATCCTGCGTACGATCGAGGAGCTTCCGGGGGTCGGCAGCTGGGTGGTGATGGTCCAGCGCGAGGTCGGCGAGCGGCTCGCCGCCGGCGCCGGCCACGCCCGCCTACGGCGCCCCGTCGGTGCTGGCGCAGCTGGCGTGCGAGGTCAAGGTGCTGCGACCGGTCGCCCGCACCGTGTTCCGCCCGGTTCCCAACGTCGACTCGGTCCTGGTCGGGTTGCGCCGGGTCGGGCCGCCGGCCGATCGCGAGGTCATCAAGCTCGTCCACGACGCGTTCGCACATCGGCGCAAGGCGCTGGCGGGGTCGCTCGCGCTGGCCCCCGGCGCCGCGCCGGGCATCCGCGAGCGGGCCCGGGCGGCGCTCGACGCGATCGGACAACGGCCAGACGCGCGGGCCGAGCGGCTGTCGCCGGCGCAGTTCACCGAGCTGGCCCAGAGGCTGCGCGTTTGAGGCTGACGGCGCGCGCCCCGGCCAAGCTCAACCTCAGCCTGTTGCTCGGAGGCATCCGCGACGACGGGCGCCACCGGCTGGTGACCGTGTTCGAGTCGGTGTCGCTTCACGACGAGCTCGAGCTCACCGTGCGCGACGGCGACGGCGACGGCGACGGCGATGGCGACGCGGCCGTCGACGAGGTGGTCTGTCCCGGGGTGGAGGGACCGAACCTGGTCGGGGCGGCGCTGGCGGCGCTGCGATCGCAGGGCTGGGACGGACCCGGCGTCCGGATCGAGATCCGCAAGCGGATCCCGGTGGCCGCCGGGATGGGCGGCGGGTCGGCCGACGCCGCCGCCACGTTGAGGCTCGCGGCGGCGCTCGCGCACGCCCCCGACGACGCGCTCGACCGGGTCGCCGCCGCGCTCGGCGCCGACGTGCCGGGCCAGCTGCGGCCCGGGGTCTCGATCGGAACCGGCGCCGGGGAGCTCGTGGACGCCGTCTGCGCGCTCGAACCGCACGCGTACGTGATCGTGCCACTGCCGTTCGGCCTGTCCACGCCCGAGGTCTACCGGGAGGCCGATCGGCTGCAGCTGCCTCGACCTGACGCCGAGCTGGCCGGTGGGCTGCGCTCGCTGACCGAAGCGCTTCGCGGCCCCGGATCCACGATCCCGCCAGAGCTTGCGGTCAACGACCTCGAGCAGGCGGCGATCTCGCTGCGCCCCGAGATCGGCGCGGCGCTGGGAGACGTACGCCGTGCCGGCGCGCACCGGGCGTTCGTGTGCGGGTCGGGCCCGACGATCGCGGGTGCGTTTACGGGGGCGGACTCGGTGGCCCGGGCGCGGATCGCGGCTGACTCGCTCACACCGCGGTACCCTGGGGCCTGCGCCGCCGAGCCGGTCGGAGCGGACTTCGGTCTCCCGCAGTTTGCGTAGAGGCGGTCCGCGTTCGCCGTCGAAATTCGAGTGCAGCGCGGCATCCTCGGTCACAATTCGCTTTCACCGATGAGCAACGAGACGATCACATACGTTGTCGGCGCCGGACTCGGCGTGCTCGGCCTGATCGCCTTCGCGATGCTCGTGGTCGTCCCGGCGATCACGTCGTACCGCCGGCCGATGGAGCGGGTCGCGGTCGTGGTGCTGTCGCTGTACGTACTGGCCGCGCTGGTCGGCGTCGGCGTGCTCGCCGGCGCGCTGGTCGTGCTCGAGTGGCCCCGGTTCTTCTGAACTTGGAGACCGCGCATATGCCTGAACGCACGCCGCGCCGCCCGATGGCCCCGGCAGGACCTCCCGACTTCGCCGCGCTCGCCGAGATCACCGACGCGGTCGAGGCCGGCGCCGGATTGCCCGAGATACTCCGCACGGCCGCCAGGGTGCTCGACGCGAGCCTGGTGCTGATCGACCGCTCGGCCGCGGTGCTCGCGGTCGCCGCCCGCTCCCCGGCCGACGAGCGCTCGCTGATGCGCGACGCCGACGACGTGACCACGATCGACCTCAAGGTCGCCGAGGCGTCGGTCGGGCGGCTGCGGATGCGCGCCCGCGACCACCAACCCGACCCGACGATGCTGCGGCTGGTCAGCACCTTGATCGCATCCGAGGTCGAGCGCGTACGCGCTCCCGAGCGCGCTTCCGAGGAGGCGGCCACCGCGTTCCAGCGAGCGGTACTCGAGGGCCGTATCCCGGACCGCGAGGACCTCGTGGCCCGCGGCAAGGAGCTGGGCACCGACCTGGCCTCGGGCGGGAGTGTCGTGGTCGTGCGGGGCCACCCCCGCACCGCCCGCGAGGACGACTGGCGCCGCCGGTTGCTGGCCGTGGCCACGCGGGGCGCGCGGTCGATCGCCCCCGGCGCGATCGGGTCGCCCACCTCACGAGGACGCCGGCGAGATCGTGCTGCTGGTCCCCGATCCGGACGGCGACACCGGGCGGCGGGTGGCCGGCGCGATCCGGCGCGAGCTCGAGTCCGGACTGCCCGGATTCACGTTCGCGATCGGCCGCAGCCGCCACGCCGAGAACCCGCTGGCGCTGCAGCGGGCCCGCAACGAGGCGTTGCTCGCCGCCAACGTCGTCGAGGGCGACCCGGAGAACACCGAGCTTGCGTTCGCGGAGACCGGCACCTACCAGCTGCTGCTGCCGCACATGAGCGACCCCGCCGAGCTGCATCGGTTCTACGCCGACACGATCAGCCCGCTGGTCGCCTACGACGAGCAATACGAGACCGATCTACTCGGCACGCTGTCCGCGTTCCTGGATTGCGACGCCAACGTCAACGCGACCGCCGCCCGGCTGTACACCCACCGGCACACGATCCGCTACCGGTTCGAGCGCGTGCGCGAGCTGACGGGGCTCGACGTGTCTTCGACCGACGGCCGCGAGAAGCTGTCGCTCGGGCTCAAGGCGATGCGCGTGCTCGGCATCCCCGCGCCCGGCGGGCCGGCCACCGAGCCGGGCGCCGAGGGCGGCCGGGTTCCGCGGTAGACCCGCCGAGGGGGTCAGACCTCGGCGAGCGCCCGCTCGACCGCAGTGGCGACCAGCTCGCCGGCGACCTCGAGCGGCTCGGTGCTGCGCTGCGCGCGGGCCAGCACGAACGCACCCTCCAGCGCGTTGATCATCGCGATCGTCAGCTCTCGGGCGCGCTTGGGCGATAGCCCGGAGCGCTCGTACAGTTGCGTGCCGGCGTCGACCCAGCTGTCGAACACGTCGGCGCACGCCTGCCTGAGCATCTCGCTGGTACTCGACACTTCGAGCGCGACCGTCGCGATCGGACAGGCGTCCTCGTAGCCGCTGTCGCGCAGATGCTCGCCGGCCGCCGCGAAGAACATGCGCACCCCGGTGACAAGGTCGGGAGCGGGACCGAACACCGCCGGGATCAGCAGCTCGTACGTCTTGCCCGACAGCCGGATCGCCTCGGCCCCGAGCTGCTCCTTGCCGCCCGGGAAGAAGTGGTACAGCGACCCGAACGGCGCCTGGGCGGCGGTCACGATCTGCTTGACGCCGGTGGCCGAGTAGCCCTGGCGGCGAAACAGCTCCGCGCTGCGTCTCGAGGATGCGGTCCCGCGTGTCGGTCATCGCGCGAGTAGTGTAGCCTGGCTCTCGCTAGAGCGATCAATCTAGAAGGAGGCGACGATGCTGTCGTGGCTCGGAAAGCGGTTTGTGTCCTTCCTGCTGGCGCGGCTCAGCGCGGGCGACCTGCGGACGTTGCTGATGTTCGACGCCCCCGATGTCGAGATGACGTTCCCGGGCGACAGCTCGTTCGCAGGCGTGGTGCGGGGCCGCGACGCGCACGAGCGGTGGTTGCGACGGTTCGTCGCGCTCGGGATCCAGATCTCGGCCGACGAGGTCGTGCTCGGGGGCTTCCCCTGGAACCAGACCATGTGCGTGCGGGGCACCGACCATCTGCGGTCTGGCGACGAGCTCGTGTACGTCAACCGCTACGTGATCTGGGCCCACCTGACGTGGGGCCGGATCAAGCGCTACGAGGTCTACGAGGACACCCAGCAGACCGCGAAGTTCGATGCCTGGCTGGCCGCCAACAGGCCGGCGCTCGCGGCCGCCGCCTGATGCCGGTGGCCTGTTAGCCACGGTCTGAGGGCGGCCGCGATCCGACCGGCGCGGCGGGGTCAACGAGTACCATCGCGCGGCGATGCCGATCGCGATCATCACCGGATCCGGTACCCACGCGCTGCCGGGATTCGACGGCGGTGAGCCAGTCTCGGTGGAGACTCCATACGGCGTCGCCGCCGTGACCCGCGGAGGGTTCGCCGGTGTCGACGCGGTGCACATGTCTCGCCACGGCTCTGGTCACGTTCGCCTCTCAAACCACGTCACCCACCGCGCCAACATCTGGGCGCTGAAGGAGCTTGGCGCCACCAGCGTGATCGCGTGCACGTCTTGCGGCGCGGTTGACCCCGCGCTCGAGCTCGGATCGCTGGTCGTGTTCGACGATCTGCATTTCATCTCCAACCGGCTCCCGGACGGTTCGCTATGCACGTTCTCCGACCGGCCCGGGGACCCACGGCGGGCGCACTGGATCCTCCACGGCGGGCCGTTTTCGCCCGACGTCCGCCGAGCGCTGCTGGAGGGGGCGGTCGAGTCCGGGCACCCGGCCCGGGACGGCGGCGTCTACGGGCACGTCGACGGTCCGCGTTTCAACACCCCGGCCGAGATCGCGCAGCTCGCCGCCTGCGGCGTGGTCGCGGTCAGCCAGACGGCAGGACCGGAGACCGTGCTGTGCGGCGAGCTCGAGCTGCCGTTCGGGCTGATCGGGTTCGTGACCGACTTCGCCAACGAGGTCAGGCCCGGGGATCCGACGCCTGTCGCACGGCTGATCGAGCTCATGGGGGTGAGCACGACGGTGTTCGCTGATGTGCTCGAGCGCGCGGTCGCGGCGCTGGGCGGTGGTGCCCCGGCTGCCGCCGGCACGGTCTACAGGTTCGAGCAGGAATGAGCGACGGTGGGCCCGCTGTCCTGATCATGGCCCGCGCGCCGCGCCGCGGCGAGGTTCGCCGCGCGTTGGAACCCTTGCTCGGACAGGACGGTTGCGTGGCCCTGCAGTCCTCGCTGATCGCCCAGACCGCGAGCTGGGCCGCCCGAGTCGCTCCGGACGCCGTGCACGTGGCCCACGACCCGCCTGACGGCGGGCGCGAGCTGCGGGCGCTGGTGGGCGAGACCGCATCACTGTTTCCCCAGAACGGGGACGGGATCACCGGCCGGCTGGCCGACGCCGCCGCCCGGGTGTTCTCGCGCAAGAACGGGCCGCTGCTGATCGTGTGGCCCGACCTCCCCAGGCTGCGGCCCGTGCACGCCACCGCGGCGCTCGACGACCTCGAGTCCGGGTGCGACGCGGTGCTTGGGCCGGTGATCGACGGCGGCCTCTACATGCTGGGGATCTCGCGCCCCCAGCCCAAGCTGTTCGCGCTTCCCGAGCAGTCGTGGCGCAGTCCCGACGTGATGCGACTGGGCGTCGCGGCCTCGCGCGACGCCGGACTCGACATCGGCATCCTCAGGGCCGAGCGGGCGCTTCACCGCCCACCCGACGTCCGCGCCGCGCTGGCCGACCCGCTGCTACCCGTCGACATCGGGCGGATCTTGCGGCGGACCGCGTGAGTGGGCGGCCGCCCATCGGATAACGTGGAGACGCTGTCGGTCTACGACTGGGGAGTGGTGTAATTGGCAGCACAGGAGATTTTGGTTCTCCCGGCCCAGGTTCGAACCCTGGCTCCCCAGCTCACGGATCTGTGATGCGGGCGGTCGAGCGGAGGCTCGACTACCGCGCGCCGCTGGAGGCCCAGGCGGTGATCGACTACCTCGCCCGGCGCGCGATTCCGGGCATCGAGGAGCAGGTCGCCGGGAGCTACCGGCGCAGCCTGGCGCTGGAGCACGGCGCCGGGGTGGCGGAGTTCACCGCGGCCGACGGACACATCCGGTCGCGCTTGCAGCTGGAGGATGAGCGAGACCTCGACGATGCGGTGGCGCGCTCGCGGGTGCTGTTCGACGTCGATCGGGATCCGGCGACGGTGCTCGCCGCGCTCGGGGATGCGTCGCTGGTCGGACCGTCGGTGCGCGCAACCCCGGGGCGCCGGGTACCGGGCCATGTCGACGCACACGAGATCGCGGTCCGGGCGGTGCTCGGCCAGCAGGTGTCGCTGTCGGGGGCGGCGACGCTGGCGGGCCGGCTGGTCGCCGACTACGGCGAGCCGCTGCCCGAGCCGGTCGGGTCCGTCACCCACCTGTTTCCCAGCGCGGCGGCGCTCGCCGCCGCCGATCCCGAGCGGCTGCCGATGCCGGGCTCCCGGCGCCGAGCGCTGCTGGCGCTGACGTCCGCGCTCGCGTCCGGGGAGGTGTCGATCAGCGACGACGCCGACCCGGCGCGCGCCCGTGAGGCGCTGCTCGAGCTTCCGGGAATCGGTCCGTGGACCGCCGACTACGTGGCGCTGCGGGCGCTCCGTGACCCAGATGTGTTTCTGGCCGGCGACCTGGGGGTGCGGCGCGCGCTCGAGGGCTTGGGCGAGGACGGCAGCCCCGCCAACGCGGCCCGGCTCGCCGAGGAGTGGCGCCCGTATCGCGCCTACGCGCTGATGCATCTGTGGGCGACGCTGTCACCGACCGGCGGCGCGTGAGTGGTCAGGATTCTCGCCGACTCAGTAGTCTTCGCCGCCAACCTACGTAATAACTACGGATGAGTACGGCGTCCGACATGCCGACGAAGAAGTTGGTTGCTGTAAGAGTCGGCCTCCGCCACGACGGAGGCTGGGAGACAGAACGGTTTCAAGGCCGTAGTCACCTGACCGACAAGCGATCAGCGCCGGCGACGCACAGGGTGGGGGCCCTTTGTCGCCGGCGCTGATTGAACCTCTACGCTTTCGCCGTGGCCGCGCCTCTCGTACTCATCCTCGCTGCCGGACAGGGGACCCGAATGCGTTCGGAGACCCCGAAGCTGCTGCACCCATTGTGTGGCCGGCCGATGATCGGCTGGCCGGTGGCCGCCGCGCGTGAAGCCGGCGCGTCGCAGGTGGTGGTCGTCGACAACCCGCACCGCCGGCTCGAGAGCGTGCTCGACGGCGACGTCGCGATCGCGATTCAAGAGCAGCCGCGAGGCACCGCCGACGCGGTTCGAGCCGGAGCCGAGGGGTACGCCGCCGGCCGCACGGTGGTGGTGATCAACGGCGACGTGCCGCTGATCACCGCCGAAACGATCAGGGCGCTCGCCGAGAGCCACGAGCACTCGGGAGCGGCGGCCACGATCGCGACCGCCGTGCTCGACGACCCGACCGGCTACGGCCGCGTGGTTCGGGCGCCCGACGGGACCGTGGAGCGCGTCGTCGAGACCAAGGCGCCCGGCGACGCCACCGAGCTCGAGCTGCACATCCGCGAGGTCAACACCGGCGTGTTCGCGTTCGACGGCGACGCTCTGCTCGCGGCGCTGGCCGAGGTCCGCAGCGACAACGCTCAGGGCGAGCTGTACCTCCCCGACGTGCTGCCGGTGCTCCGCGAGCACGAGCGAAGCGTCGGCGCGTTTGAGATCTCTGATCACGAGCAGATGCTCGGGATCAACGACCGGGTCGCGCTCGCCCAGGTCGCCGCGCTGGCCCAGGCCCGGATCCAGGAGCGTCTGATGCTGGCCGGGGTGACGATCGTCAACCCGGCCGCAACCACGATCGACATCGGCGTGGAGATCGGCCAGGACACGGTGATCGCCCCGTACTGCTGCCTGCACGGCGCGACCTCGATCGGCCCGGGTGCGACGATCGGTCCGCTCAGCACGCTGATCGACGCGCGGGTCGGCGCCGAGGCGGCCGTGCTGCAGTCCCATCTGCATGGCGCCGAGGTCGGTGACCGGGCCAACGTCGGTCCGTTCTGCTACCTGCGGCCCGGCACCGTGTTGAGCGCCGGCTCGAAGGCGGGCGCGTTCGTCGAGATCAAGAACTCGAACATCGGCGAGGGCGCAAAGGTTCCGCACCTGTCCTACATCGGCGACACGGACATCGGTCGGCGCACGAACATCGGCGCCGGCACGATCACCGCCAACTACGACGGCAAGCATAAGAACCGAACCGAAATCGGCGCCCACGCATTCGTCAGCGTCGACACGATGTTCGTCGCTCCGGTCAGTGTCGGCGACGGCGCCTATACCGCCGCGGGCTCGGTCATCACCCACGACGTGCCGCCGGGAGCGCTCGGCGTGGCCCGCGCCCGCCAGCGAAACATCGAGGGCTACGCCGATCGTCGCAAGGAGCGGGATGCCGCCGAGCGCGCGACCCCCACCGGCGCTAACAATGTGGCCACCGGCACAGAGAGCGGCGTCGGCGACCCGCCGGAGAGCTCTCCGCCCGGCTAGTCAGCGCCCCTGGACCCGTCACCGCCCCGACGTAAACTCGATCCCCCGATGAGTGCGCTGGAGACCTTCGTGACTCCCAACGAGCTGCGGCTTGAGGCCAACAAGCGGGCGGTGATCGTGTCCGGCCGGGCGAACCCCGGCCTCGCGGCGAGGATCGCGTCCAAGCTCGGGATCGAGCTCGGCGGGATGACGCTGAAGACGTTCACCAACGGCGAGGTGTACTGCCGCTTCGAGGACTCGGTCCGGGGCTGTGACGTGTTCATCGTCCAACCCACGTGCGGCAACGCCGACACCGGCCTGAGCGCCAACGACGCGCTGATGGAGCTGCTGGTGATGATCGACGCAGCCGTCGGCGGCTCGGCCCACCGGGTGATTGCGGTGACTCCCTGGTATGGCTACTCGCGTCAGGACAAGAAGTCCGCTCCCCGCGAGCCGATCAGCGCTCGCCTGGTTGCGCGGATGCTGGAGTCCGCCGGCATCGACCGGATCCTCACGATGGATCTGCACCAGGGGCAGATCCAGGGCTTCTTCCAGAAGCCCTGCGACCACATGACCGCGCTGTTCATGCTGACCCAGTACTTCTCAGACCTGGGCCTCGAAGACCTCGTGGTGGTCGCCCCGGACGCCGGCCGGGTGAAGTTGAACAAGCGGTTCGCCTCGCGGATCGGAGCCGACCTGGCGATCCTGAACAAGGAGCGCCCCGCCCAGCAGGTGGCCGAGATCGGCTACGTGATCGGTGACGTCGCCGGCAAGACCGCGGTCCTGGTCGACGACATCATCGACACCGCCGGCACGCTCAAGGCTGCCGCGCAGACCGTCCACAACGCCGGCGCTCGCCGCGTCTACGCGGCGGCCACGCACGGGGTGTTCTCCGGCGATGCCTGGGAGAACCTGGCGGCGGCCCGGTTCGAGCAGGTCGTCGTGACCGACACGATCCCGCTGCCGCCGGGCGCCCCCGACAACGTCCGCGTGCTGTCGTGCGCGGACCTGCTGACCAACTCGATCCGCCAGATCTTCAGCGATGGCTCGGTCAGCGACGTGTTCGGCGGCGAGAACCAGCTGTTCTAGTGTCGCGGGCCGGTAATTCGGCGGTATCCGATTCACGATCCGCGACCCAACTGAGACCCTGAGTCCTAACCGCGACAGCAGCACGCAGAGCGCCCGCGCGGCCCAGCTGATGGACCTGCTGGGGCTGACCGAGGACGAGCTGTGCGCCGTGCTCGACGTCGATCCCGCTGACGCTGCTCTCGGGTCAGCTCGAGCATCGGGCGGAGCTGCCGATCCTGCTGGACCTGCTCGAGGAGCCCGCGGAGCAGGCCGGTCCGGCCGTGCTCAAGCGCTGGGTCCGTGCCCCCGGTCCCGCGGGCAGGCCGATCGACGCGCTGCTGCGGCGCGACTTCGGGGCCTTCGAGGATGCGGTCGCGGCACTGGCCGAGCGCGGCTTCGTGCTGCGGCGCGGGGCCTAGGGCGCAGCGGCGGTCTCGGATGGCCGAGCCGTTCACCCACAGGCTGCGCGTCCGCTTTCACGAGTGCGATGTGCAGGGAGTGGTGTTCAACGCGCACTACCTCACCTACATCGACATCGCGATCACCGAGCTGTGGCGGGCCGCGCTGGGCGGCTACGACGCGATGCTCGAGCGCGGCGTCGACATCGTCGTGGCCGACGCCCACCTGCATTTCCACGGCGGCGGACGGTTCGACCAGGAGCTGACCGTCGAGGTGGCGCTCACCCGGATGGGCACGACCAGCATCGTCAGCGCTAACCGCATTCTGTACGGCGACACGACGCTGGTCGAGGTCGAGATGGTCCACGTAACCGTCGACCGCTCGACGATGATCAAGACTCCGATTCCGGAGTGGTTGCGCGAGGCGCTGAGCCCGTGGCTGGTGGGCGCCCGGCAACGCTGAGGCTGACGCTGGCCGGCGGGTTACCTGTCGTCGAGCGGGTCCGGGCGCTGCTCCCCGGGCCAGACGCCGGTCAGGTACTGCCACACCCGGGCGCCGTAGCGGTCGACGATCGCCGCGACGCCCGCGATCGTCGCCGCCTCGAGGGCGGCCGCGCCAATGACCTTGCCGGCGCTGGCCTCGGCGGTGGTCGCCTTCGGCGGCTCGGAGTCGTCGAGCTGCATCCACACGCTCTTGAACACGCTCTGCCCGAGCTTGGCTCCGATCAGGCCCATGATCAGCGCGAACGGCTTGTAGAGGATCTTCATCGCCAACGGCAGCCTAGTGCACCCTCACGATCGCCCACGGCATGATTCACCGATGAGCTCGTTCACCGACGCAGAGCTTGCGTATCTCACCGGCGGCAGGCAACTGGGCCGGCTGGCAACGGTCGGGGCTGACGGGACGCCGCACGTGGTGCCCGTCGGCTGGATCTACAACGCGGCGCGCGACACGATCGACATCAGCGGGCGCGATCTGGAGGCGACGAAGAAGTTCCGTGACGTCGCCCACAGCGGGCGGGCCGCGATCGTCATCGACGATCTCAAGAGCACCGATCCGTGGCATCCACGAGCGGTCGAAGTTCGCGGCAGCGCCGAAGCTATCGCGTTGCCGACCCCGTTGATCCGCATCCACCCGGAGCGGATCGTCAGCTGGGGCCTGGGGCATGGCCGCTCCGCGCGAACTGTGACCGCCGACGCGTGACCGCCGACGCCTCGTAGTGGACCCCACCGAGGTCCCGATCGAGCCCGCCAGGTCGAAGTGCAACGCCCGTGCAGCGCGCTGCCGCCTCCAGTTGTGAGTAAATGGTGAACCACACAACGGACGTTCGGAGGCAGAGATGGCGTTCGAGGAACACGCAGACGCTCGCAAGGATTCGGCGGAGCAACTCCTGCGGCGTGCCTTGCTCGACGACTCATCGTCCGTTGCGGTCTCGCTGCGCGTGGGCGGACTCCCGGTCAGTGAGGCGATGACCGTGATCTTCCACGGCCGCCGCGACCTCGGCACGCTTCAGACCTACGTCACCCGCGGCAGCCGCGGGGCCGGCGCGACCGTCGCCGCCAGCGAGCTGCTGCGCGTCCCCTGCGACCTTGACCTGGGCGACGCCGAGGATCGCGACGAGGCCGCCCAGCTGTACCTGGAACAGGCCACCACGCTGCGCGACGCGCTGGTCGGGGCCGACGTGGTGCTCGACGTATGGCGCGAGCCGCTGGGAGAGCTCTCCGGCAACACGGTTACGGTCGACTATTCGGTCGAGCTGCCGGTGCGGTTGCCCGCAGCCCGGCTGATGCCGACCGCGCTGGTGGCGCCCGACGCGCAGCTGGTGGTGACGCCGGTGTGCAGCGCCCGGACGCTGGCCGAGGGCCGCCCGCCGATGGGGATCGCCTGCGCCCAGCAGGACCTGACGCGCGTGTATCCACTGGCCGACGATCCCGAGCGCTGCGTCGAGGACTTCCTCCACGCGGCCGCCGACCACGCTCGCGCACTGGCGGACCGCCTCAACCACCAGGAGGCCTCGGTGGAGCGGTTCCTCGAGCTCAGCGACTCGCCGCCGTCGCCCGAGGTCTGATCAGGTCGCGGGCTCGGCGGCCGCGAGGATCGCGACCGCCGTCTGGTTAGCTTGGCGGCGATGCGCCGCCCGTACGTGCTGCTGACCATCGGCGTGGTCGTGCTTCTGTTCCTCGCCATCAGCGCGCTGTTGGCGCGCGTGTTCAGCGCCGACGGCGCCGAGCGAACCGCGATCACCTCGCTGCTGGACGCCCAGGCCCGCGGCAGCGCCGGCGCGATCGAGGCGCAGATCAAGAACTGCTCGGAGAACGCCGCGTGTCGCGCCCGCGCGCAGGTCAACGCCGCAGCGCTGGGACGCTCGGGGCCCGTCTCGATCCTGACGCTTCAGTCCTCGGCGGGGTTCTCGCTGACCAGCACCGAGGGCACCGCTCGCGTGGCGTGGCGAATCGGCTCGTCACTGCCGATCGTTCAGTGCGTTCGGGTGCGACGTGCGGGCAACGCGCTCAGCGGACTGCACATCCAGCTGCTCGAGGTCAGCAAGCGGATCAAGAGCGACACCGCCTGCCCGGCCCGATATTGACCGGCCGGCGCTTGCGCTAACCCGCGCGGACGGGGCGCCGGCTGGGCTCGCGAACCGGGCGGCGCTCGCGGCGCCTGTGGTGGTCGGCCAGCCGCGAGTGGTCGCGCAGACGGACGCGCGCCTGGACCGCGTCGGGCAGCGGGATCCCGCCGCGAGGCTTGTCGGGCGACTTCGGTGGGCGCTTGGGGCCCCAGCCGCCGCCGTCGTCGGAGCCGGAATCGGGCTTGGGTGGCAGGTTGGGTCCTTCTCGCAGCGCGGGAATGATCAACACCGCGACACACACCAATCCCAAAAGGTGCATTCCGGCGATCATCAGCATCAGCTGAGCCTCGCCCGACATAAGGCTTAAAATCGTAGCGCCTGGAAGGGGTCGGCGCCACCGGTCAACCGGCCCGACGGCCTGGTAGGTGTGGCCGGTTTGAACCGTGCAGATCGCGTCAAATTCGGCGCTCACGGCGAGGCTTGCCGGGCTGTGCGCCGTATGCGTGCGCCCCACGGCAAGCCTCAAGTCTCGCGGCACCCGCTCCTTCGGTGCCGCGGTCGCTACCATCGCATGCCGACCATGGCAACCACGGCCACCACAGGACTTACCGTGCAGCCTCGCGAGCCCGAGGGCTCGCGCGCCGCGCGCCGTCTTCGGCGCGAGGGCAAGGTGCTCGGAGTCGTCTACGGCGGCGGCCAGGACCCGGTCTCATTCCAGGTCGACGCGCGCACGCTGCGCCAGGCGCTCGCTCACAGCGGCGCCCTGATCGACCTCACGATCGAGGGCTCTACCGCGACGCCGGTCGTCGTCAAGGAGCTCGAGCGCCATCCCGTGACCGGCGCCACGGTCCACCTCGATCTCCTGCGGGTGCGCCTCGACGTGGCGATTGAGTCCACGGTCGTGCTCGAGCTGCTCGGCATCGACGATGCCCCGGGCGTGAAGGAGGGCGGCGTGCTCGAGCAGGTCACGCGCGAGCTGACGATCGAGTCGCTGCCGACCGAGATCCCCGACTCGCTCGAGCACCACGTCGGCGAGATGGAGATCGGCGACACGATCACGCTCGACGCGGTCACCCCGCCGTCCGGCGTCACGCTCGTCGACGACCTCGAGACCGTGGTCGCGACGCTGACTCCGCCGCGGCTCCAGCTCGAGGAGGAGCCGGAGATCGAGGAGGAGACCGAGCTGGTCGCCGAGGGCGAAGCGCCCGAGGGCGAGGCCGCTCCGGCCGAAGAGGGCGGCGACAGCGGCGAAGCCGGCGACGGCGAGTAGCCCGGCGCCGTGCCACTTCCCGGTCGCCGGGGAGCTCCCGTCGACTGGCTGATCGTCGGGCTCGGCAACCCCGGCAGCGAGTACGCGGGCACCCGCCACAACATCGGTTTTGAGGTCGCGAACGCGCTCGCGGCACGTTGGGAGCTGCCCAAGCCCAAGTCTCGCTACCGGGGCCTGCTGACCGAGGGCCGCACCGGCCCCGGCGGACCCCGGGTCGCGATCCTGCTGCCCCAGACCTACATGAACGACGCCGGCAAGTCGGTCGGGCCGGCACGCGGAGAGCTCAAGCTCGACCTGGATCGCGTACTCGTGCTCCACGACGAGATCGACCTGCCGTTCGGCGAGATCCGGGTGCGGACCGGCGGCGGCCTGGCCGGCCACAACGGGCTGAAGTCGGTGCGCCAGGGACTTGGCTCACCCGACTTCCAGCGGGTGCGGATCGGCGTCGGGCGCCCCGACACGACCGACCCGGACCTGGTCGCGGCGTACGTGCTGGGCCGCTTTCGCGAGCCTCGCGCCGAGGTGCAGGAGCTGACCGAGCGGGCCGTCGACGCGGCCGAGCGCGTGGTGCTCGAAGAGTCCGCGCCTTCCTAGACTGAGTAGAGGTGCTCCGCTCCCTCCTCGCCAATGCCGACGACGATCCGCAGACCGCGACGCTCGCGCGCGACGGCGGCGTCGGGTTCGTCTCACAATCGCTTCGCCCGTACCTGATCGCTGCGCTGCTCGAGCGCGATCCGGGCCACCCCGCGATCGTCGTGGCCGGCGACGACCGTGCCGCCCGTGACCTCGCCGCCGGGCTGCGCGCGTGGCTGGAGCCGCGCCCCGTCCGCTACTACCCGAGCCGCGGGGTCACCTACGAGTCGCACCTGGCTCCGCCGCCGCACTTGGTGGGGCTGCGGATCGCGGCGCTCGACGCGCTGCTCGAGACCGATGAGGAAGCTGCGCCGGTGGTGGTGGTCAGCGCGGTGGCGCTGTCGGAGAAGGTCCCCGACCCGGCGCTGCGCCCTCGCGCGTTCTCGCTGAAGGCGGGCGAGCTGATGGACCTCGATGAGACCGCGCGTGACTTGGTCGCGGCCGGGTACGAGCGCATCGACCAGGTCGAGGACCGCGGCCAGTTCGCGATCCGCGGGGGCCTGCTCGACGTGTTCCCGGCGACCGAGGACCGGGCCGTCCGGGTCGACCTGTTCGGCGATGAGATCGAGTCGCTGCGCTGGTTCTCGACGTTCACCCAGCGGTCGCTGGGCGACGCCGACGTGGTCGAGATCGCGCCCGCGGCCGAGCTCGCCGAGGAGCATCGCGAGTTGGCCGAGATCGCGGCGCTCGAGGAGGAGGCCGATCGCCCTGACATCGCCGAGCTGCTGCCGGTCGAGGACTTCCATCCGTTCCTGGAGCTGGCTCCCGCGGAGGCGAGCGTGCTGATCGCCGGCGAGGAGGACGTTGCGCCGGCGCTGGCCGACCACTGGCAGGACGTGTGCGCGGCGTTCCACGACACCGATGCCCACCATCTGTACGTCAGCCCCGACGAGATCTCCCCGGTGCTCGCGCAGCGCGCCCGGATCCGGCTGTCGAGCATCGACCAGGACCAGCAGTTCACGTTCCGCGCCCAGACCGCCGACGTGGCCGCCCGGGGGGTCAAGGAGGCCGAGCCCGAGCTCGAGAAGCTCACCCGCTCGGGCTACCGGACGGTCGTCACGTTCGCCCGTCGCGGCGAGGGGGAGCGAGCTGCCTACAACCTCGGGCGGCTGAAGGTCAGCTGGCTGGAGGGGTCGGGCAACGGGGCCGCGCCCGCGCCGCTGACGTTCGCACACGCCCGGTTGCAGGTGGGCTTCATCTCGCCCCAGTTCCACCTGGCGGTGATCCCCGAGCACCGGCTGTTCCGCCGGCGGCGGGCGGCCGAACGTCCCGACCGGGCTCGGCGGCGCGGCGTGCTGCGCAGCTTCACCGATCTGCGCACCGGCGACATCGTCGTCCACGAGGACCATGGGGTCGCGCGGTTCGCCGGGTTTGACACCAAGACGGTCGCCGGGGTCACGCGCGACTACCTGTACCTGGAGTACGCCGGGTCTGACCGCGTGTTCGTGCCGGTCGACCAGCTGGCCAAGCTCAGCCGGTTCGTCGGCGCCGGCGGGACGCACCCGCCGCTGTCCAAGCTCGGCGGCAACCGCTGGGACACGATCAAGGCCCGGGCCAGGCGCGCGGCCCAGGAGCTCGCCGGCGAGCTGCTGAACCTGTACGCCGAGCGCAAGCGGCGCGAGGGCCACGCGTTCCCGCCAGACACCGACTGGCAGCGCGAGTTCGAGGACGCGTTCCCGTTCACCGAGACCCCGGACCAGCGCGACGCGATCGAGTTCGTCAAGGCCGACATGGAGGCCCCACGGCCGATGGACCGGCTGATCTGCGGCGACGTCGGCTACGGCAAGACCGAGGTCGCGCTGCGGGCGGCGTTCAAGTCGGTGCAGGACGGCAAGCAGGTGATGCTGCTGGTGCCGACCACGATCCTCGCCCAGCAGCACTTCGGGACGTTCACCGAGCGCCTCAAGGATTACCCGATCACGATCGAGCATGTGTCGCGGTTTCGGCCGGCGGCCGAGCAGCGCGCGTCGGTGGCGCGGTTCGCCGAGGGTGGGGTCGACATCCTGATCGGGACCCACCGACTGCTGTCGCGGGACGTGCGGGCGCGCGATCTCGGGCTGTTGATAGTGGACGAGGAGCAGCGCTTCGGGGTCAAGCAGAAGGAGTTGCTGCGGCAGCTGAAGCTGCGCGTCGACGTGATCTCGATGAGCGCCACCCCGATCCCGCGGACACTGCAGATGTCGATGGCCGGCGTGCGCGACATCAGCGTGATCGAGACCCCGCCCGAGGGCCGGCGGCCGGTCAAGACTTACGTCGGCGAGTACGACGAGGAGCTGGTCAAGCAGGCGCTGCAGCGCGAGCACCGGCGCGGCGGCCAGGGCTTCTTCCTGCATAACCGGGTGGAGACGATCGACGAGACCGCCGAGCGGTTGCGGGGCCTGTGTCCCGAGATGCGCTTCGAGGTCGCCCACGGCCAGCTCGAGGAGCGCGAGCTCGAGCGGCGGATGCTGTCGTTCCTGCGCGGCGACGCCGACATCCTGGTGTGCACCAGCATCATCGAGTCGGGGATCGATATTCCGCAGGCCAACACGCTGATCGTCGAGCGCGCCGACACGTTCGGACTGGCCCAGCTGTACCAGATCCGGGGTCGGGTGGGGCGCTCACGTGAACGGGCCTACGCGTACCTGCTGTATCCGAGCGCGGCGGCGCTGACGCCGGACGCGGCCCAGCGGCTGTCGGCCCTGTCGGACTACACCGAGCTCGGCGCCGGCTTCAAGATCGCGATGCGCGATCTCGAGATCCGGGGCGCCGGCAACCTGCTCGGCGACGAGCAGTCCGGGCACGTGGCCGCACTCGGGTTCGAGCTGTACATGCAGATGCTCGACGAGGCGGTGGCGGCGGCCGAAGGCGACTCGCTCGATGACGAGTGGGAGCCGGTGCGGCTCGACGTCAACGTCGACGCGTACGTGCCGTCGGACTACATCCCCTACGAGCAGGCCAAGGTCGAGGTCCACCGGCGGATCGCCGCCTCGCGCGAGGTGGCCGACCTGGTGCTGCTGCGCGAGGAGCTCGAGGACCGCTTCGGCGACGTCCCCGACCCGCTGCGCAACCTGATCGCGCTCCAGCAGGCCCGGATCAAGCTCGGGCAGGCGGGCGCGCGCGCGGTCACGTTCCGTAACGGACGGCTGGCCGTGACCCCGATCGAGCTCGACTCGGTGCGGGCGAAGAAGATCCGCACCGAGATCCCCGAGGCGCTGTACGAGTCCGGCAAGTCGCAGCTGTCGATGCGGGTGCCCGAGGACCCGGCTCAGCGGTTCCCGGCGGTGGTCAGGGCCGCCGACGTGCTGCTCGCGGTCACCCGAGAAGCGGCTTAGCCCGGTCCGACTCGGTCCCGCCGGTCCGACTCGGTCCTCCGGTGCCGGCCGCCGAGCCCGGATTACGTAGCCCAGGACGATCGGCTCGCTCCCGGGGCTACGAAACCCGCGCCTGACGCGGATTACGTAGCCCAGGGCGCCGCGGGATCGCCCAGGGCTACGTTGTCGGGGCGGCTACGGACCGCCTGGTCCACAATGCCCGCCAGGATGCCCCGCTACGAGATCACCGGCCGGACCGCGCTGATCACCGGCGGCGCCCGCGGGATTGGATTCGCCACTGCACGCGCGCTGACCGCTCGCGGCGCCACCGTAGCGCTGGTGGACCTCGACGAAGCCGAGCTGCACACCGCCGCGGCCCAGCTGGGCCCGCAGGCGCTGGCGATCCCCGCCGACGTCACCGACACCGACGCGATCAGAGCCGCGGTGACCCACACCGCCGAGCGCCTGGGAGGGATTGACCTTGTCATCGCCAACGCCGGGATCGCCCCGATGCCCGCGACCGCCCGCACGATGGACCCGGCCACGTTCGAGCGCGTGGTCGAGGTCAACCTGCTCGGCGCCTACCGGACCGTGTACGCCGGCCTCGAGCGCGTGATCGAGCGTCGCGGCCAGATCGTGGTCGTCTCGAGCGTGTACGCGTTCCTGAATGGCATGGTGCTGACCCCGTACGCGGTCGCCAAGGCGGGCGTCGAACAGCTGGGCCGGGCGCTGCGGATCGAGCTCGCGCCCTACGGCGCGTCGGCGACCGTGGCCTACTTCGGGTTCGTGGACACGCGGATGGTGCAGCAGATCATGGACGACGAAGCGACCGCGGATCGCGACGAGCTCCTGCCCGCATTCGTACGCCGGCGGATCACCCCGGAGGCCGCTGCCGAGGCCGTCACAGACGCGATCGAGCGCCGGCGAGCCAGGGTGATCGCGCCCGGCTATTGGGCGGCGCTATCGGCGCTCAGGGGCATCGTCAACCCGGCGCTGGACTACCTGTCGGCGCATAACAAGCGCGTAATCGGGATGATCCGGGACGCCGAAGCTCAGACCCGCCCCCCAGAGAGCAGCTGACGGTTTGCTTTCGAAGAGTTCGTGAAATACCAACGGGGTGGAGAAATCTGGTCGCTACCATCACCCGCTGGTTATGACGAAAGCACTTAAGACACTAATGGCGCTCGGCGCCGTCGGGATCGCAGCCGTGGTGCTCGCCGCGTGCGGCTCGAGCAGCAGCAGCAGTAACTCGATCCCTGACAACTCGGTCGCCGAGGTGGCCGGAAACCAAATCACCACGCAGGCCTTCAACCACTGGATGTTCGTCGCGGCAAAATCGCAGGCGGCCCAGAGCCCCGGTCAGCCGGTGATCGTCCCCACCGACCCGCCGCAGTTCTCCAAGTGCATCGCGGACGTCAAGCAGGCGGTCCCGAGCCTCGCCAAGCAGAGTGACAAGACGCTGCGCACGGATTGCCAGCAACTGTTCACGTCGCTGTCGGGCCAGGTGATGGACTTCCTGATCAAGTCCTACTGGTACCAGGCCGACGCCCACCGCCTCGGGCTGTCCGTCACCAACGCCCAGGTCCAGAAGGCCTACAACCAGGCCAAGCAGCAGGCGTACCCGACGGCCTCTGCGTTCAACAAGTTCCTCAGCCAGACCGGCTTCACGGTCCCCGACCTGATGTACCGCTTCCGCGTCAGCCAACTGTTCCAGAAGCTGGCCGCCAAGCACAGCACGAAGGTCACCCCGGCCACGATCCAGGCCTACTACAACAGTCACAAGGCGCAGTTCGGCAAGCCCGAGACGCGCGACATCCGGATCGTCCTGACCAAGACCCAGGCCCAGGCGCAGGCCGCCAAGCAGGCGCTGAGCAAGGGCCAGAGCTGGACCGTGGTCGCCAAGAAGTACTCGACCGACGCGCAGTCCAAGAACAAGGGCGGTCAGCTGACCGGCGTGACCAAGGGCCAGGAGGACAAGGCGCTGGACACCGCCGCATTCGCCGCCAAGACCAACAAGGTGCTGGGCCCGATCAAGGGCCAGTTCGGCTACTACGTGTTCGAGGTGACCAAGATCACCAAGGGCAGCCAGCAGTCGCTCCAGCAGGCGACGCCGGTGATCCAGCAGACGCTGACCAGCCAGCAGCAGACCAGCGCGCAGACCGCGGTCGACAACGCAGCCAAGAAGCAGTGGCTGACGCAGACCAAGTGCCGCGGCACGTACGCGATGGCCGACTGCTTCGGCTACAAGGCGCCCAAGACCTCCACTACCACGACGCCCGGCGCCGCCACCGCACCGAGCACGTCCTCGACGCCGGGAACCTCCAGCACCGGGTGAGCTCCTCGTGAGCTCGGGCGCGGGTGGACGGGGCAAGCCGTCGTACGACGCGCTCGCGCAGCTTGACGCGATCACGCGGCGGCTGCGCGAGGAGTGCCCCTGGGACCGCGAGCAGAACGAGCGCACGATCGTCCCGCACACGGTCGAAGAGGCTTACGAGCTCGCGGACGCGGCCAATCGTGGCGACGACGCCAAGCTGATCGATGAGCTCGGCGACGTCCTGTTCCAGGTGCACTTCCTGTCGCTGCTGCTCGAGGAGCGCGACGCCGGTGACCTGGCCGAGGTGGCCGAGCACGTCACCGCCAAGCTGATCCGCCGCCATCCGCACGTGTTCGGCGACGTCGACGCCTCGACCGCGCCGGAGGTCCTGCGCAACTGGGACAAGATCAAGCAGGGTGAGGCGGGCCGCGAGCCCGGGATCTTCGGGGAGGTCCCGGAGAACCTGCCCTCGCCGCTGTACGCCCGCAAGGTCCAGCGGCGCGCCGCGTCCACCGGGTTTGACTTCCCCGGGGTCGAGGGGCCGCTGCAGGCAGTGCGCGAGGAGCTGACCGAGCTCGAGGGCGCCGCGACGCCCGAACAGCGCTTTCAGGAGCTCGGCGACCTGCTGTTCTCGGTGATCAACGTGGCGCGCAAGCTGCACGTCGATCCAGAGCTTGCCTTGCGGTCATCGGCCGATCGCTTCCGGGGGCGGGTGAGCGCAGCGAGCGATCTGGCCGCATCTCAAGACCGAAGCTGGAACGATCTCGGGCCGGATGAGCAGATCATCTATTACGCCCAAGCTCGGCTGAGCGAAGGAGATCCGGAGGATCAATGAGCCAGATAGAGCACGTGCATGCCCGGCAGATCCTCGACAGCCGGGGAAATCCGACCGTCGAAGTCGAGCTGAGCCTGCGATCTGGCGCTTGGGGCCGGGCCGCGGTTCCCTCAGGGGCCTCCACCGGCGAGTTCGAGGCCACCGAGCTGCGCGACGGCGGCTCTGACTGGCTGGGGAAGGGCGTGGGCCGCGCGGTTGAGAACGTCAACGGCGAGATCGCCACCGCGGTCCGCGGGCAGGATGCCTCCAGCCAGGCGGCGCTCGACCGGATGCTGATCACGCTCGACGGCACCCCGAATAAATCCCGGCTCGGGGCCAACGCGATCCTCGCCGTGTCGCTCGCGGCCGCCCACGCGGCGGCCGCCGAGGAGCGGCTGCCGCTGTGGCGTTACCTGGGCGGCGAGACCGCGCACATCCTGCCCACGCCGATGATGAACGTGCTCAACGGCGGCGTCCACGCCGACAACAAGGTCGACTTCCAGGAGTTCATGATCGTGCCCGTCGGCGGGCGCTCGTTCGCGGATGGGCTGAAGATGGGCGCGGAGGTGTTCCACCACCTCAAGCAGACGCTGAAGGGCCGCGGGATGGCGACGTCGGTCGGCGATGAGGGCGGCTTCGCCCCCGACCTGGGCTCGAACGCCGAGGCGCTCGATGTGCTGATGGAGGCGATCGGAGCCGCCGGCTACGTGCCCGGCGACCAGGTTGCGATCGCACTTGACCCGGCCGTATCGGAGCTGCATCGCGAGGATGGCTACGTGCTCGAGCACGAGGGGCGGACGCTCAACTCTGACGAGCTCACCAGCTACTGGGAGGACCTCGCCGGACGCTACCCGATCGTCTCGATCGAAGACGGGATGGACGAGGAGGACTGGGACGGCTGGGCGACGCTGACCCAGCGGATCGGCGACCGCATGCAGCTGGTCGGCGACGACCTGTTCGTGACCAACACCGAGCGGCTGCGGCGCGGGATCGACACCGGCGTGGCCAACTCGATCCTGATCAAGGTAAACCAGATCGGGACGCTGTCGGAGACGTTGGCGGCGATCCGCATGGCCCGCGAGGCCGGCTACACGGCAGTGATCTCCCACCGCTCGGGCGAGACCGAGGACGTGACGATCGCTGACCTGGCGGTCGCGACCGGGACCGGGCAGATCAAGACCGGGGCGCCGTCTCGCACCGATCGCACCGCGAAGTACAACCAGCTGCTGCGGATCGAGGAGGTGCTCGGCCCCGACGGCGAGTACACGGGCCGGTCGGCATTTCGCTCGTGAGGACGGGCGCGCTGCAGCGGGAGTTGCAGCAGGAAGGAGGGTTTCGGCGGCGAACGAAGGCCGCAAGCGATGCCGTCAGCTCGCACCGCAACCGCAGCCGCTCCGCGCCCGCGTACCCGCGCGTCGTCGAGCCGGCGCCGCCGCAGATCCCGCAGCACGTCCAAGACCCGGATCCGTTGGGACCGACTGGCTCGGGTTGGGTTGCTGGTCGTGCTGATGATCGTCGGCGGCCTGTACGTCAAGCAGGCGCTGGCATACCTGTCGGCCCGCGGCCAGGCTCATCAGCAGGAATCGATCGTCCGCGGCCTCCGGCAGGAGAACGCGTCGCTGGCCAAGCAGCAGGCATCGCTGCGCAGCCCGCAGACGGTCCAGCGCGAGGCGCGCGCGCTGGGGATGGTGCGCGTGGGGGAGCGCCCGTACGTGATCACCGGGTTGCCCAACCACTGATCACCCCGCGTCACTGCATACCGCGCCGATGACGGTGCGCTTCGACGAGGTGATCGGGCTGTGGCGCGAGGGCGATCGCCGGCTGGCTCGGGCGCAGGCCGCCGACTGGCCCGCGCTGGCCCGGGTGACCGACGCGATCGTGGTCGAGCTGCGGCGACGGCTGGGCGGGACGTTCACCGCGCAGGAGCTCGCCGACCTGTACGCCGACCAGGGGACCGACTGGTGCTTTGACATCGCCACCCGGGTGGCACCGGACAACCCGGCCGCGTGGGACATGACCACAGTCGCCAACGCGGCGTTCGCCCGCTACCTACGCGAGGCCAGCGACTATGCGGGCGGCCGGCGGATCCTCGGCGACAACGACGACTGACTAGTCGTCGTCGCCGTTGTCGTCGGAATTGTCGTCGGACTCGTCGGCGCCGGCCCGGCGGATCACGATCTGATCCTCCTCGATCACGACCTCGACAGGCCGGTGGCCGGCCCAGTACTCGGCATAGATCGGGTCGTCCTGGACCGCCGGGTCGAGCCACAGCCCATAGCCCTCGTCACCGTGGTCGAACGTCGCCTCGAGCGTCGTCGGCGCCTTGCGACGGGACCGGCGCCCCCCGCGGCGGCCGCGGCGGCGCTTGGGGCGGTCGCCCTCGTCCTCCTCGTCGGACTCGTCGTCGTCTTCCTCGGAGCGCTTCGCCTCGGCCGCATCGAGCTCGGCCGCGATCTGCGCGTCGTCCTCGGCCCGCAGATCGATCTCGTCATCGAAGTCTGCTGAAGCCCCGTTGGGCTCCTCGCCGGTGACCAGGCCCTGCTCGCGTTTGAACGCCTGAATCTGCTGAACGGTGACCTCGAGCTGGTGAGCGATCCACGCGTCAGTACGCCCCTGACGCACCCAGGCGCGGATCCGATTGAGCTCTGGACGGAGTGAGCGACGTGCCATGAAGGTCCGGAGACTAGTAAAAGCACCGGCAAGACCGCCCCGTCAGGCACATTGGCAACGCTTGTGTACCCACAATGCCACCCGCTATGCTGGCTGTCGGGCGAAGGCCGTACGCGGTAGGAAGGGACAGCGACGCGGCTTTGTCTCGTTTACGACCAGGCGAGCAGGGAGGCATCTTCCGATGTTGGTACTCACCCGCAAGTCGAACCAAAGCATCATGATTGGTGATGACATCGAGGTCTCGGTGCTCGCGATCATGGGCGAGAAGGTTCGAATCGGTATCCAAGCCCCCCGCGACATTCCGGTGTTCCGCAAGGAGGTCTACCTGGAGATCCAGCAGGAGCGCCTCGGCTCGGGCAAGGGTGTCAGGGAAGAGGTCGACGCGGCGCTGCGCGGGTTGGGAGACCCGAGCTAGCAACCGGTCGTTGCGCCCGCGCTCCGGCTCACCAGGTTCCGGCGACGCGAGCCACACTCAAGGGCAGGCCTGCTAACCGAGCAGGTAATAGAGGGTCTCGAACATCGCGATCGTGACGATCACTGCAGTCGCGATCAGGGTCAGCACGAGCAGCCAGTAGCGCACCGAGCTGCGCTTGGTCTCGCGCACGTGTTCACGTTTGCGCGAGCGCAACGCCGCCCGACGTCGCAGGGACTCCCTGCGACTGCGGTCCAGTACGGCTTCATGCCGAAACTCCTGCTCGAGCTGAGCGAGGCTCTGGCGCATCTTCATCGCCATCGCGGCGAGCCTACCAAGCTTGGCCGCCCGAGGTTATGTCGAGTACGCGGCCGCCTTGTGGCGACCGCGAGAGGTCGCGTCAGTGCACCGTCTGGCGCGCGTAAACCTGCACGAAGTGCAGGTAGTTATCGGCGATCTGGCTGGCCGCGGCCTCGCGCGACAGGCCTCCATCGAGGAAGCCCTTGAGCGCGTCCCACCAGATCGAGCGTCCAATCGCGAACCCGATGAACCCTTCGACCGGGGCCGCCTTCTGGAGCCACTCCTCGACCTTCTCGGTGGACGCGCCTCGACCCAGCAGAATGCACACCACACCCTCCCGGCCGGGGCCCGAACGCGCTTGGTCGGCGAGCATCGCGGCGTCGGACTGCTCGTCGACGCCCTCGATCTTCCATACGTCGACCTCGCAGCCGGCCTGCTGGTAGGTCTCGATCGCGCGGCGCATCAGCTCCGGCCGGAGCTCGGCGTCGTAGCGGTCTGAGTCGTCGCCCACCTTGGCCAGCTGCTCGTCGGTGGCGGGGACCAGCAGCTCGAACATGAACTTGCGGCCGTTGTCGTGAAGCCAGTCCGCCAGGCGCTTGAGCCGCACGATCTGACGCTCGTTCATGTCGGCGTCGCCATCGACGTTGTGGCGGACCAGGACCTTGGAGAAGTCAGGGTTGAACTCCTCGATGTGCGCCGGGAAGTCATCGCCGTACTGGAAGTCGAACTCGTCCTGGCCGGACTTCTCCACCGGCATCGCCAGCTTCAACCCGTCCGCGTGGGCCTTCTCGGGGATGTCGGAGCCGAACTGCTCGTCCACCAGCACGCCCGTGGCCTCTGCCTCGACGCCGCGGGATACGGCCACCTGCATGCCCTCGAAGATCAGGCGCTTGGCGTCGGCGATCGTTTCGATCTCCTCGGGCGTGGGGTCGCCCTGGATCCCGAACATCTTCTTCTGGAACGACCCGCGGTGGTCGAACGCGAGGACGTAGAGCTTGCCGCCGTCATATCCAAGTGCCATCTGGTCGTCCCTTTCGCTGATCCTTTTGTGTCAATTGGAGTCTAGGCCGCTCAACGCCCGCTGCAAAGAGCCGCGACATCGGCGCGGCGGGTTCCGCGGCACCCACTAGGCTGCCCGCCGTGGAACACCGGTTTACAGGCCCCGCGTACACGATCGGCATCGAGGAGGAGATGATGATCCTCGACGCCGAGTCGCTCGATCTCGCCAACGCGATCGAGAGCCTGCTCGAGCCCGCGCCCGCCGGCGAGATCAAGCCCGAGCTGATGGAGTCCGTACTCGAGGTCTCGACCGACCCGTGCGCGAACACGACCGAGGCCGGCGACCAGCTGCGGGCGCTGCGCAACCAGGTGTCCGCTACCGCCGCCGCCAAGGGGATGGCGATCGGGTCGGCCGGCACGCACCCGTTCGCGATGTGGGAGGACCAGCGGATCGTCGCCCGATCGCGTTACCGCGACCTGATCTCGGCGCTGCGGTTCGTGGCCCGCCAGGAGCTGATCTTCGGGATGCACGTCCATGTCGGGATCGACGACCCCGACAAGGCCATCCATGTGGCCAACGGGATGCGGGTTCATCTTCCGTTGCTGCTGGGCCTGTCGGCGAATTCGCCGTTCTGGCGCGCGGACCCGACCGGGCTGGCGTCGACCCGGGTGCCGATCTTCCGGGCGTTCCCGCGCACCGGCATTCCGCCGGCGTACGACGACTGGGACGACTACGTGCGCCGGATCGAGTTCATGATGAAGGCTGGGGTGATCGAGGACTACACGTTCCTGTGGCCCGACGTGCGGCCCCACCCGATGTTCGGCACCGTCGAGGTCCGGGTGATGGATTCCCAGACTCGGATCGAGCACACGCTCGGACTGGCCGCGCTGGTTCAGGCGCTGGCCCGCGAGCTGTCCGAGCACTACGACGCCGGCACGCCCCTATCGCGCTACCCGTACGAGATGCTCGACGAGAACAAGTGGCTCGCGGCCCGTCATGGTCTCGAGGGCGAGCTCGTGGACCTGCCGACCTCCGAACGGGTGTCGACCCGCGAGCTGGCCCAGCGCTTGATCGACCGGATCCGCGATCACTGTGTGGACCTCGGATCGCTGCACGAGCTGGAGGCGGTCGAGGACCTGCTGGAAGGGGGCAATGGAGCGGCCCGGCAGCTGGTCGTATACGAGGCCAACCACGACCTGCACGAGGTGATGGCGGAGGTCGTCGCCGCCACGCGGGCGTAGCGCTCGCCCAAAGAGCATCCCGAACTGACACAAAACCCACCGGCAGTGGCGATCCGGGCTTTGGCGCCGTTCTACAATCGACGGTTGTGAGCACCGGCGGCCCGGACCTGTTCGTGATCTGCAAGAGCTGCGGGTCCGAGGTGAGTCCGTACATCACCGAATGCCCCTACTGCGGCAATCGGCTGCGCAAGCGGGCCCCGAAGCTCGATCGCGACGGACGTGTGGCGGAAAAGCGCCGCAAGCGGCCGCCGACTCCCACGTTGCCGCGACTTCGGCGCGGCGAGATCCCCGGGATCCGCGCCGAGCTACGGCCGTACGCGACGATTGCGCTGCTAATCGCCTCGCTCGCCGGGTGTCTGCTGTGGCGCACCAGCCTCGTGACGCTCGATCAGGTCGCGGTGTTCGGCAAGCCGTCCGGCGACTGGTGGCGCGTGGTCACCGCCACATTCACCTACGACAACACCGGCTACGCGTTCGCCACGCTGTTCACGATCGCGCTGTTCGGCTGGCTGATCGAGCGCCGACATGGGCCGCTCACCGTGCTGGCGCTGTTTGCGATCGGCGGCATCGGCGGGGTCGCCGTCTCCGCCGTCGTCTACGAGTTCCCGTTTGTGCTCGGGGCCAACGGCGCCGCGCTGGCGCTGCTGATCGCCTGGGCGATCCCCGACCTGCTGGCGCTGCGCTCGGGTGAGGACATCGACGGCGACCTGCTGGGGGCCGCCGCGCTCGGGATCGTCGTCGCGCTGATGCCGCTGGTCGTCAAGGAGGCCAGCTGGGTCGCCGCCGGGGTCGGTGCGGTCACCGGGCTGGTGCTGGGCCTGCCGCTGGCCCGCGTACAACTGCGCTCTTAGTGGACTGCTAGACGACGCCGATCGACCCGGGCGGGCCCTCGAGCAGGCGTCCGACCACCGTGCCCGGGATCGCCTCCGCGCGTTCGGGCGCGATCGCCACCAGCAGGCCCCCGGACGTCATCGCGTCGCATACCAGCCAGCGACGGGCTTCGGGAACGCCGTCGGCGAACGTCGAGAACTCCTCGGCGTGGTCACGGTTGCGGCGGGTACCCCCGGCGACCGCCCGGGAGGGATCGGCCAGCAGCTCGAGCACGCCCTCGATCGCCGGCACCGAGTCGGCGCGGACCTCGGCGGCGACGCCGCTGGCCAGTGCCAGCTCGTGGAGGTGGCCGAGCAGCCCGAACCCGGTGACGTCGGTCATCCCACGTACCCCGGCGGCCCGGGCTGCGGCCGAGGCGTCGCGGTTGAGCGTGGTCATCACGTCGATCGCAGCCGCCAGCGGCGCGTCGGCGACGCCGCGCTTGAGCGCGGTCGACACGGCCCCCGAACCGACGGGCTTGGTCAGCACGAGCGCGTCGCCGGCGCGGCCGCCCGCGTTGGTGATCAGTTCGTCGGGGCGGACGATCCCGGTCACGGCAAGCCCGTACTTGGGTTCGGCGTCGTCGATCGAGTGGCCGCCCACGATTGCGACGCCGGCATCGACGGCGACCGCGGCACCGCCTCTGAGGATCTCGACCAACGGGTCCCCGCCCAGGTCGTCGAGCGAGAACGCGACCAGGTTCAGCGCGCTGATCGGCGTGCCGCCCATCGCGTACACGTCCGACAGCGCGTTCGTGGCCGCGATCCGCCCGAAGTCGAACGGATCGTCGACGATCGGCGTGAAGAAGTCGGCAGTGGTGACGATTGCCAGGTCGTCGTTGACGCGGTAGACGCCGGCGTCGTCGCTGGTGTCGAACCCGACGAGCACGTTTGGATCGTGAGGATGGGGGATCCCCGCCAGGAGCGGGCCGATCGCGGCCGCGGACAGTTTGCAGCCACAACCCGCTCCGTGGGATAGCGACGTCAGGGCAACGGGCACAGACGTATGATGCTGCACGCGAGTGGCCGACCGCACTTACACCGATGCCGAGCTCGATGAGGCGATCGCCGCGATCAGCGAGCCTCAACGCCTGCGGGCCGCTCAGGAGCTGGTCACGAGGGTCGCGCCAGCGCTCCAGCGAGTGCTCGGTCTCGCGCTGGAGGAGGGTGGCTGGTTCGATCTGGCCCACGCCCAGGCGGTGGCCGAAGCGGCCGGACAGCAGGACCCCGGTGTGCGGTTGCGCGAGGTCGAGACGCTGCTCGCCGAAGAGACCCGCCTCGGCATGCTCGTGGGGGTCGCCGTGGGGTTCCAGCTGGCGCGAGAGCTCGGCCTCGAGCCCGGCGATACGAACGAAACGCAATAGGAGGTTGATGACGATGGAAGTTCGGTTTCTCGGCCACGCGTGCTTCACGCTCTCGGACGGCGGTAGCACGACGGTTCTGATCGACCCGTTCCTGACTGGCAACCCCCGGGGCGCGATCTCGGCCGACGACGTCGCCGCGACCACGATCCTGCTCACTCACGGGCACCAGGACCACCTTGGCGACACCGTGGCGATCGCTAAGCGAACGGGGGCCACGGTCGTGGCGATCACCGAGATCGCCGGTGAGCTCGGCGCAGAGGGCGTCGACGCGCGCGACCCGAACCTCGGCGGGACCGAGAAGTTCGACTGGGGCACGGTCAAGCTGGTGCCGGCGCTTCACACTTCGACCACGCCGAACGGCACGGTCACCCCGCCCGCCGGGCTGCTGATCAACTTCGAGGACACCGTCGTGTACCACCTCGGCGACACCTGCCTGTTCTCCGACCTGGCGCTGGTCGGTAAGCGCACGCCGATCGACATCGCGCTGATGTGCATCGGCGGGCACTACACGATGGACAGCACCGACGCTGTCGAGGCCGCCTCGCTGATCGGGGCCAAGACCGTGATTCCCTGTCACTACAACACGTTCCCCGCGATCGAGACCGACGCTCAGGCGTTCAAGTCCGACGTCGAGTCGGCGACCAGCTCCAACGTCGTCATCCTCGAGCCCGGCGACACCCACACAACGTGACCCACGCGATCGTCCTCATCCAAGCAGAGCGCTCCGCGCTGGCGACGCTGGGCGGCGAGCTCGCCGACATCGAGGGAGTCGCGGAGGCCTACTCGGTCACGGGCGAGTGGGACTTCGTGGCGGTCCTGCGGCTGCGCGAGCACCAGCAGCTGGCCCAGGTCGTGACCGGCAGCATCTCCCAGCTCAGCGGCGTCCTTCGGACGTCCACGATGGTCGCGTTCGAGGTCTACTCACAACACGACCTCGAGGCGCTGTTCTCAGTCGGTCAGTGAGCGCCGCAAGACGCTCGGCGGGCCTGCCAGGCGGTGGTGAGCGCGCGGTCGAACGCCTGCTCCATCGCGTCGTACGTGTACGCGGCGACGGCCCGCCTCGCGGCTTCGCCCAGCCGTGAGCGCAGGCTCGCGTCGGCGAGCAGGCGGTCGGCTGCCAAGGCCAGCGCGTCGGCGTCGCCCGGGGGCACGACCAGCCCGGTGCGCTCGTCCTGAACGAGCCCTCCGGCCACCGCTCCGACCGACGAGGTTGCGATCACCGGCCGCCCCTGGTGCATCGCCTCGTTGCAGACCAGGCCCCACGGCTCCCGGAATCGCGGCGTCGGCACCGACGGGACGAGCGTGAACTCGGACGCCGCGTAGGCGACCGGCAGCTCGTGACGCGCCAGCGCGCCCAGCTGACGCGCCCCGGGCGTGGCGGCCGCGCGAGCGGCCAGCGGGCCGTCGCCAACCAGGACCAGCGTGGCGTCGGACCGCACCAGCGGCCAGGCGTCGGTCAGGACCTCGATTCCCTTCTCGGCCACCAGCCGGCCCGTGTACAGCACCAGCGGCCCCGGTCCGAGCTCGTATCGGGCCCGGAACGCGGCGACCTCGTCGTCGGCGACAACGCGTCCGAACAGGTCGGGTTCGACCGCCTGCGGGGCCACGAACACGTCGTCATCGTGGCCGCGGATGTTCGCCACGAACCGCCGGACGTGCTCGCCATAGGCGATCACCGCGTCGGCGTGGCGGTAGATGCGCCGGATCATCGGCAGCGCCGCCGCGTGCGCCACAGACCGCGGCTGCGACCACACCGACGCCCACAGGATGAACGGGCGCCCGAAGCGCCGGGCGCCGATGTAGGCGGCGGGGAGGATCGCGCCGCCGGCGACAGGTGCGATCACCGCGTCGTAGCCACGCCCGACGGCCAGCGCCTCGGACGGTCCATCGAGCCGGCGGGCGGGGAACGGCGCCTGCGCAAGCTGGCGGTCCAGATCGGTGAACCAGGCCGGCACATACCGCTCGCCGCCGCCGAAGCACAGCACCTCGACCCCGTGATCCTTGGCCAGACGCTCGAACAGCGGCATCCGATATCCCGTCAGGTATGTGGTCAGCAGCGCGGTCGCCACGCCCACAGGCTACGTCGGGCCGGACCCGCGCCGTCCTATGCTGGGGACGATGAGGCGACCGACGATGATCTGTGCGGCGCTGGCCGCGGCAGCGGCGCTCGCCGGCTGCGGAGGCTCGAACAGCTCCTCGACCAGCTCGAGCTCCACGGCGACCAGCTCGAACGCCACGACGACCGCGAGCACCCCTACCCAGACCACGACTACCGGGACTCCGAGCACGTCCACCAGGACGTCCGCGACCGCGACCGGCGAGACGTCCCCGCCCACGACCAGCACTCAGCACACCACGCCCAAAGCCAAACCCAAGACCAAGACCGGGTCGGCGTCCGGCGGAGTCTCGCCGCAGCCGTCGGGGGGCGGTGGGTCTCACGGAACCAACTCCAAGAAGCCCGCGGGCGGGTCCGCGAACGCCCGCGTCCCGGCCACGTTCACGATCTCTCGCAGCGGCTCGGTCAGCCCGCCGACGGTGTCGGCCCCGGCGTTCCTGGCGATCTCGCTGACGGTCGTTTCGGGGGACGGCAACAAGCACCAGGTGCGGGTCCTGACCCTCGCTCCGCACGTACTCAACGTTCCCGCCGGCGGCAAGGCGACGACGCTGATCGGCGGGCTGAAGGCGGGCACGTACGCGATCCAGATCGACGGGAAGACCAGGGCCAAGCTGGTCATCGGCGGCGAGCCGGGCCCGTAGAAGCCGCTAGGCGATCCGCGAGCCGACCGCGGCGTCGCGGTCGGGGCGCAGTAACACCACGTCGAGCTCGGGATCGAGCGCGCCGAGCACGAGCACCTCGGAGCGGACCGGCCCGATCTGGCGCGGGGGAAAGTTGACGACCCCGACGACCAGCGATCCCTCGAGCTCCTCGCGCGAATAGTGGGCGATCCGGGCCGAGGAGCGCTTGAGGCCGATCTCGGACCCGAAGTCGATCGTCAGCTTCCAGGCCGGCTTGCGGGCCTCGGGGAAGTCCTCGACCGCGACCACCCGGCCGACGCGCATGTCGACCGCGTCGAAGTGATCGATGTCGATCTGCTCGGGCTCCGGCACCGGATGATGTCTACCGGAAGATGTCTAGCGGAAGCGGCGCCAGCGGTGCCAGTGGCGCGCCGAGGAGGCAGACGCACTGGGGATCCCGGTGAAGGTCTTCCCGATCGCCGCCGGCGGAGCGTCGTCTGAGCCGCCCGGACCGGCGGCGGACGGGGTTGCCGAGGTCGGCGTCGCCGACGTCGTCGGAGTGGCCGGCGACGCGGTGCTGGGCGGCTGCGGCGTCGTGCTCGTCGGCGGAGGCGTCGTCGTCGTCGTCGGCGTGGGCGTCGGAGCGGTGCCGGTCGGCGAGGTGGGCGGCGCGGTCGTGGTCAGCGTCGGCGTCGTCGGCTGAGCCGGAGGCGGCAGCACCGTCGGGTCGGTCTGCGTCTGCGTCTTGCCGCCGGTCGCGACGGCCGGCGTGGTGGTCGTCGCCGGGGTCGTAGCCGTCGTCGTCGGGTCCTTGGCGGCGTTGGGGTCGGTTGGCTTGGCCGGCGTCTTGTCCGCGGTCGTCTGGGTCTTCGGGTCGGTCTTGGAGACGTTCTGCGCGGCGTCCGCGGGCTTGGCGGGAGCGGCTGCCTTCGCAGCCTGAACCTTTCTGGGCTTGGGCACGACCTGCTGGACCGTGCTGCGGTACGTCGGTGTCTGAGGCGCCGAGTGCGTGACGGGGGCGCTCTGATGGACCACGGTGGGGGTGATCGTGACCGCGTGGTGGGGCACCACCGCAAGCCTGGAGTGCCGAGCCGGCTGCTGGGAGACCTCGACCGCCCCGGCGGTGACGAGCCCCGCGACGGCCAGGCCGGCCGCCGCCTTGGTCGCGATCGCGCCGATACCGGCCGAGACGAATCCGCCCGCCCCGCCCATCGCCGCGGTCGCGCCGGCGCTCGCTGCGGCGGTCGACCCGACCGCCGCGGCCTGCCCGGCGGCGCCGGTGGCCGTGGCGCCCGAACCGGACGCTGCCGAGTGGCCGAGATGCACGATCGCAAGCTTCTTGAGCAGCACCAGCGGGCCGATCGGGAGCAGTGCCGCCAGCGCCTTGTTGGTCTGCTTGAGCTGGCCGCGGAACACGGTGCAGCGCTTGCAGGTGCGCAGGTGGCGCCGGACCAGCGAGGTGGGCCGTCGGCGCAGGCCCTCCGCAACCTCGCCGAGCTCGATCCGGACCTCGTCGCAGGACAGCAGCCGCGCCTCGGCGGCCTCGGCCAGCGACACCCGGGCGCGGACCAGCAACGATTTGACGCTCGAAACCGTGGTCTCCATCGCCTCGGCGATCTGCTCGTAGGAGAGCGCGTCCATCTCACGCAGCACCAGTGCCGTGCGCTGGGTCTCGGGGAGCTCCTGGATGTCCCCGACCAGAATCCGGAACTCCTCGCGATCGTGGACCTTGTCGGCGGTGGTGGCCCCGTTGTCCGACAGGTGGACGTCCATCGAGTCGACGCCGACCGCCTGGGCGCGCCGGAGGTGGTTCAGGCTGCGGTTGCGGGCGATCCGGTACAGCCACGGCCGCACGTTGATCGGGCGGTCATCGGCTCCGATCGCGTTGAACGCTGCGGCGAACACCTCCTGGAGGACGTCCTCGGCGTCCTCGCGCGAGCCCAGCAGGTGGCGGCAGAACGACAGCAGCCGCGTGTGGTAGCGCGATACGAGGACCTCGAACGCGTGGCTGTTGCCCCGACGGACGTAAGCGATCAGGCGCTCGTCCGACTGCAGCCTGAGCAACGGGCTGCGCCCGTGCAGGCCAATAGGGCCGGAGTATCTGAGTGTCGAGACTTCCACCGGGTTGGAGTCCGAGGGTCCTCCTCGGTCGCTGTGACACGGTAGCAGCGCGTTAGTTGCGGTCCGCCGGCCCGATCAGCGCCCGAAAAGGCTCTAAAAACTGGGGTTTTGAGGGTGCCTATGGACCTTCATACCCGGGGAGGGACTCGAACCCTCATGCCGCTAGGGCAGTCGCTCTTAAGGCGACCGTGTCTCAACCAATTCCACCACCCGGGCGAGCACAGACAACGTATCGCCTGAACGTCGTTCAAGCCACTGCGCGGGCCGAGCCGTTGGCCCGCTCGCAAGCACAGGCGAGGCAGTCGAGCACGAATCCGGCCAGCTCGGCGTCGCCGACGATCGACAGGCCGCCGAGATCGCGGTCTGGCGAGAACGCCGCGATCCAGGCGCTGCGGTCCCCGCGGACGCGGGCGTCGGCCCGCTCGGCCTCTGCCTCCTGGAGCGTCACCAGCCCCTCGGCCAGGGTCAGCGCGTACGGCGGCATCGGGTCCTGGTCGTCCTCGGTGGTGGTGACGACGAACTCGACCGTGCCCGCGGCGTCGTTGTCCCGAATCAGCCCCGGCGCCAGCCTGAAGATCGCCCCGAGATCGATCGCTTCGGAGCCTCTCGGCGAACTCCACGCCCACTCATAGCCCCAGCGAGCGAGTGCCCCCAGGACGGGCATCAGGTCGCGCGCGCGCTCGGTCAGCGCGTAGTCGACGCGCGGCGGCACCTCGCGAAAGCGCTCGCGCGTCAACATCCCGTCGGCGACCATCCGGTTCAGCCGCGACCGCAACTGCTCGGTCGAGATCCCCGGGAGCACGCGTTGCAGCTCGACGAAGCGCCGAGGTCCCGCCGCAAGATCGCGGACGATCAACAGCGTCCATTTGTCGCCGACTAGATCGAGCGCACGCGCATCCGGGGACCACTGGTCGTACGGATGCCGCTTGCGCGGCGGTACGTGGGGAATGGGGACCCGCCTTGGACGAAGGACAGACCGGGATAAGCAATTGAGTTTAACCAGCGGCGCGGACCGCTGCGAGTACGACATTCGGCTGTGGGCACGCCAGTTTTTGGGGCGATCGTCGTTCTTTAGGAACAATGGGTGAGCTCATCGTCCTGAAGGATTGGCACCGCGAGCGCACCCAGGTGGTGGCCGGGACGCTGCCGGCGTTCTTCTTCGATCCTTCCTGCCCGTTCTCATACCTGGCCGCTGAACGGGTCGAGCGGATGCTCGGCGAGGTGCACTGGGTGCCGACGGCGGCGGGTTCGCTGCACGCGTCCGGTCCGCAGCTGCACGTTCCGTTGCACGACGCGCTCGGCCGCGATCCGCTCGAGCAGACCCGGATCGTGATGGCGCGCGCGGAGCATCAGGCGCTGATGTTGCGGCTGCCCCTGGTGTGGCCCGACCGGTTCCCGGCTGGCTCGCCGGCGGCCTTGCGGGCGGCTGCCTATGCCGCCGAGGTTGGCGCCGGCGCCCGGTTTGCGTTGGCCGCGGCCAGGCTCGCGTTCTGTGGCGGCTTCGATCTCGAGGATCGGAGCGTGCTGGCCGACGCGGCCCGGGCCGCGTCGCTCGACGTCGACGAGGCGCTGGCGGCGGCCGCGAACCCGGCGCTGGACGGCCCGATCCACAGCACTGCGCGCGGCCTGCGCGCGCACGGCATTCGGTCGCTGCCGGCGATCCAAGTGGGCCGCCGGCTGATCTCGGGCGAGCGGATGCTCGAGGAGGCGGCCCCGCCGCCGCGCCCGAGCCGCCGTCCCGCGGCCGGCTGAATTCCCCGTATCGCTCGCAGGGACCGCCCGCTCGCGCGCGAACAAGAGGCGCAATGGGCGCCACAAACGCTGATCGCCGCCTGCTCGCACGGCGGTTCGAGCTCCGTCGGCCGCGGCTGCTCAGCGCCCGCGAGATCGCCTCCGGCGCGCATCGCTTCTGGCGTCTTGCCTGGGACACGAACGTCACGGGGATGTCGGCGATGCTCGCCTACAACATGCTCCTCGCAGTCGTGCCGGTCGCGCTCCTCGGCCTGTTCGTCGCCGGCCAGGTGCTGGCGAGCGCGGCCGTGCAGCAGAGCGTGCTGTCGGACCTGCGTCACGTGTTCCCCGGCGCCGCCGAGCACACGCTGGACTCGCTGCTCTCAGAGATCCGCAGCTCGACCACCAGCACCGGAGTGCTGGCGCTGATCGCCAGCCTGTGGCTGGGGTCGTCGTTCTGGGGGGCGCTCGACACCGCGTTCAGCCGGATCTACCGCTGCCGAGCGCGCAACTGGCTCGAGCAGAAGCGCTTCTCGTTGGCGATGGTCGGCGTGGTGCTGGTGTTCATGGTCGCGACCGTGGTCGTGCCGACGCTGCAGAGCATTCTCGATGCCGGCGCGTCGGACCTGCCGTTCGACCTCTCGCACGTGGCCGTCGTCGTGTACCTGATCTCGCTGGCGATCAGCGTGATGCTGGTGTTCGGCTGCCTGATGGTGATCTACCTGCGGGTACCCAACCAGCGGGTGCCGTGGCGGGCCGCCTGGCCTGGCGCGATGGGGGCCACGATCGCGATCTGGGCGGTCGACAACGCGTTCCCCGCATACCTGTCGCACATCTCGACGATCGCTCGGTTTGGGACCACGCTCGTGTTTGTGCTGATCACGCTCGCCTGGTTCTACCTGCTGGCGCTGATCATCCTCGGCGGGGCGGTGGTCAACGCGCTCGTGCTCGGCCACGAACGCCAGCGGACCTAGCGGATGCACGGCGGGCGGCTGATCGCGCAGCGGCTGCGCGCACACGGCGTCACCAAGCTGTTCACGCTGTCGGGCGGTCACCTGTTCTCGATCTACGACGGTTGCCGGGCGGAGGGAATCGAGCTGATCGACGTCCGCCACGAGCAGTCGGCGGCGTTCGCGGCGGAGGGGTGGGCGAAAGTCACGCGGACGGTCGGCGTGTGTGCGCTGACGGCCGGCCCGGGCGTGACCAACGGGATCAGCGCGATCGCCTCCGCCGCCCAGAACCACTCCCCGCTGCTGGTGCTGGGCGGGCGGGCGCCCCAGTTCCGCTGGGGACAGGGGTCGCTGCAGGAGCTCGATCACCTGCCGTTCGTGCGTCCGCTTACCAAGCTTGCCGCCACCGCCCAGGAGACCTCCGAGATCCCGGGCCTGGTCGATGAGGCCTTCCGGGCCGCGCTGGCGGCCCGATCCGGACCGGCATTCCTCGACTTCCCGCTCGACGTGGTGTTCGGCGAGGCCGAGTCCCCCGCGCTCGTGTCGCCGCCCGCGCCCCGCCGGGCGGCCGCCGACGCGCGGGAGATCGAACGCGCCGCGGCGCTGCTGCGCGACGCCGAACGTCCGGCGATCATGGCTGGGACCGGGCTGTACTGGGGACACGGCGAGGACGCGCTGCGCACGCTCGCCGAGCAGCTGCGGATTCCGGTGTTCCTGAACGGGCTCGCCCGCGGTTGCGTCGCTGCCGACCACGAATTGTTCTTTTCGCGCGCGCGGAGCACCGGCCTGGGCGGCGCCGACGTCGCGCTCGTGATCGGCGTTCCGCTCGACTTCCGGCTCGGGTTCGGAGCGGCGTTCTCGCCCGAGGCCGAGATCATCGCGATCGATGTGGCCGAGCCTGAGCGCGACCACCCCCGGACGGTCGCCGCCGAGCTGTACGGATCGCTGACCGGCACGCTCGAGGGGCTGCAGGCCGGAGCGGGCGTCCCGACCGAGGATGTCGGAGCCGAGCGCGAGCGCTGGCTGGAGTCCCTATGGGCCGACGAGGACGAGCGCCGGGCCGCAGAGATCCCCGAGCGCGAGGATCCGCGGGCGCCGCTGCACCCGATGCGCGTGTACGCGGAGCTGGCCGAGGTGCTCGACCGCGACGCGATCGTGGTCGGCGACGGCGGCGACTTCGTCAGCTACGCCGGCCGGGTCGTCGACTCGTATCTGCCCGGCTGCTGGCTGGATCCGGGGCCGTTCGGGTGTCTGGGGTCGGGCCCGGGCTACGCGATCGCGGCGAAGCTGGCCCGCCCTGACAAGCAGGTGGTGCTGCTGCTCGGCGACGGGGCGTTCGGGTTTGCGGCGATGGAGTTCGACACGATGGCCCGCCACGGAATCCCGGTCGTGGCCGTGATCGGCAATAACGGGATCTGGGGCCTCGAGAAGCATCCGATGGAGCTCCTGTACGGGTACTCGGTGGCGGCCGATCTGCGGCCCGGGACGCGCTATGACGAGATCGTGCGCGCACTCGATTGCCACGGCGAGCTCGTGTCCGAGCCCGAGCAGCTGCGGCCGGCGCTCGAGCGCGCGCTCGGGTCCGGCAGGCCGGCGCTGGTCAATGTGCTCACCGATCCGTCGGTGGCCTACCCGCGCCGCTCGAACCTGGCCTAGCTGGACGTGAAACGTCCTTCTACGGGACGTTTCGCATCCAGCCCCGGCCGGATCGCCGACCACCCCACAACGAAAACCGCCCGCTTACGTAAGCGGGCGGCTTCCGATCCAGGTTTGGCCCAATCGGGACGGGCAGGGGTACGTGCCAGAAAGGGCCGATTAGATTGGTTCGGACGGCGGGAGGCGCCGATGTCTGCGGCTTCGCCCGAACCTATGTCAGAACCAGTCAAACTGGCTCCGTGGCCAATCATTCTCCCATCCAAACACCCGGGCAATCGAACATTCGTCCAGTTACTCAGTTAGCTGACTGGACGTTCATACGATGCGAGATTTCTGGCGCGAGAAACGGCCTGTCGATTAGGCCGAAAAGTAGCCTAATGGCGTCGCGGCTACTCCAATTCAGCGATTCTTTAGGCATGTGACAAGGCGGGGCTCGGGCCGCTCCCGTTCGGCCCGAGCCCGCCTCGACAGTCACTTGATCGAGTACTCGTAGGGCACTGCGACGACCTCGCCGCCGATATCCAGCGCGAGGCTGAACACGTCGACGTAGAGCGTCCCGCGCACGACCTTGCCGGACCTGCCCGACGGGGTGATCGTGAGCGTCATCGTGCCCTTCTGACCCGGCTGCAGCGTCAGCGGCGTGTAGTCGGCCGCGTTCGGATCCACCATCTGCTGCCAGATGTCGCCCGTCGAGGAGCTCGTGTTCGTGTCGAACCCGAGCGTGTGGGCGATCATCGCGGTGCTGACCTTGCCCTTGGGGACGCCGGCATCCGTGAATGGGCCGCCCGCGGGCGTGGGAGCGATGTCCCACACCCCTGGCGAGGCCTCCCTGGTGGCGAACGTCGCCGCGGCGGTGTTGCCGGTGCTGATCGCCGGCAGGTCGGGATCGCCGAACCCGAAGTCGAACGTGACCGGCGAGGTCGCCTGCGCGACCGCGTCGACCCTCGTCGTCTCGGTCGGCATCACGTACAGCGGCGGCTCGGTGCCAGCCGGGATCGGGAACGGCAGGTTCGTGTCGGGCGTGATCGACAGCAACGAGAACGCCTGACGCTGCGGTGTCCGCGGATCCAGGAACAGGTCCTGGACGCCGACGCCGTTGTTCTTGACCGTGACCGTCACGGTCCTGGATTTGCCGGCGGCGATCCGCTTGCTCGCGTTGTTCGGCAGGCCGGTGATCGTCACCGGCGGAGCCGCGAACGACACGTGCCCGGAGTACGGCGAGGACAGCACCTGGCCGCCGACCGGGTTGACCACGTCGACCACGAACCGCCACTGGCCCGGCCTGCGGCGACGGCGCGTACACCTGCAACGCGTTGGTGAACTGCGCTGGCCGGTGGCCGGATCGACATGGATGTTGTCGCCGTCCGTGACCGTCTGGCCGTTGGGCCCGATCAGGCTGGCGAAGATCTCCGTGCCTGGGTTGTTCTGGAAGCTCAGACCCACGCTGACCTCGGGCTTGCCCGCGGGCACGTTGAAGTCGAACGTGTTGATCTGGGCCGGGCTGACCGGCGCCGTTGCGGCCGTTTCCTCCGATCAGGTTGCCGGCGAAGTCGCCGCCCTTGTTGTTGAGCTTGACCATCGAGCGCAGCGAGATCGGGACGACCGTCCTCCCGGCACCGCTGTTGAGCTCCAGATCCTGGCTGGAGTCACCGGCCGCGCTGGGCATCCTGACGTTCAGCTGGAACGTCCTGGACTTGCCCGGAGCGATCGACTGCGACGCGGGCGCCAGCGAGTCGGCCGAGCCGAAGTCCTGGGTGAGCATCTGCCAGTTGACCTTCCCCGAGAACGCTCCGTCCCGGAGGAAGATGATCCCCGTCCAGGTGCCGCCGACCGGGTGGGCCACGTCGACCTCGCCGTGGTTGCCGTCCCCCTGCGGACGGGTGTAGGCGGCGAAGTTGCCGTTCGGGTCGATCAGCGTCATCCCGACGCGGGCCGCCGGGCCGTTCCAGCCGTCGAACGCGAGCAGCCTGTCGGTCCCGTTGGGGATCTTGAACGTGAACGTCTCCGACGGCCGCGCCGTGCCGAACTGGTCGACGAACGTCGGGCTGGCCGACGTCAGGTTGACCGACCCGGTGGAGTCACTGAGCGTCCGGGAGATCTGGCGCGCCTGGGCGTGCACGATCTGCGTGGTCGCTCCGAGGTTGGTCACCTTCACCGACCGGGAGGCCGACGTGCCGGCCGTCTGGCTGATGTCGATCTGAGACGGACCGACCAGCAGGTGGCTGCCGTTGGCGCTCGACGGGGCGTTGCCGATCGCCCGCGCCGCCTGCACCGCGGCGAGCGTGTTCATCTCGCCCGAGCCCTCCTCGTAGCTGGGAGCGCCGAGGTCGGTGGCGGTGCTGGTCAGCAGTTGGCGGACCAGCGCCGGCGATGGGTTGGACCCGCCGTGGGTCGTGCGGTAGGCCTGGATCACCAGCGCCGCGCCTCCGGCGATCAGCGGTGCCGACTCACTCGTGCCGCCGAAGCTCTGCAGCGACGCCGGCGCGTTCTTGAAGTCGAAGCACTCCTCGTACAGCTTCAGGTTCGGGGTGCACAGCGCCCAGTTGGCCTCGCCCGGCGCAACCAGGTCGAGCACCCGCCCGCCCTGGGTGAAGCCGGCCGACTCGATCGACGTGATGTTGTCGCTGAGCCAGCCCTTGGCGAACTGGAACCCGTATTGGGTCCCCTGGGCGTAATTGCGGAATGTCGTGCTGGCGCCCGCGGCGATCACCGACGGATCGCTCGACGCCGAGCTGGGGCTCGCCTCGACGCCGGAGTCACCGGTGCTCTCCACGACCGTCGACCCAGCCGCAACCGCCTGCTGGTTGAACTGACGGGTCAGATCCTGGGTGCTGTCCGGGATCGGGTAACCGCCGAACGACTCGCTGAACACGTTGGGGTGATCGTGGGTCAGCGCGTAGTCGAGGCCCTCGAGGATCGTCGAGTTGAAAGCCGAGTTCGCGTTCCCGAACACCTTCATCACGTCGAGGCTGGCGCCGGGGGCGACGCCTCGGACCGTGATGTTGCAGCCCGCGGGCAGCGGATGCGCGGGGTTGACGAACTGAGAGATGTCGTAGGTGACCCGGCCCTGAGCGGCGACCGAGCTGGCGTCTCCGAACGACTCCGCCGCGCCCGTGGGCGCATTGGGTCCCTCGCCGGTGAAGTCCTCGTAGTCGGCCACCACGTGGGTGCCGTCGGCCCGGATCAGGTCCGGGTTGTTGATGTCCAACCCGTCAGCGAACGTCGCCACGCTGACGCCCGTGCCGGTCGCGAGGTTCTGCGCCTGGGGCGTGCTCGGGTCATCAAACGCGGTATGCGTCGTCTGCAGCGCCTCGGGCTCGAGCAGCGGCTTGGCCGGGTCGGCCGGGCACAGAGTCTGGCCGTTGGGCGTGGTCGTTCCCGGCGCCGCGGCGCGCGGTGCCTTCGCCGCCGCACTCGCCGCGGGATCGGTGATCGGTCCCGGCAGCTGCACGACCGTGTCGGGGATCACCTGCTTGACCGCCGCGTCGCGCGCCAAGGCGCTGCGCTCGCCCGCGGAAACCTTCGCCGCGAACGCGTTGAGCGCGTGGTACTGCCGGTACACGCGCCCGCCGGCGTGCTTGACCTGCGTCACGATCCGGGCGTTGCCGAATTTCTCGGCGCGGATCCGGGTCCCGGTCTTGCGCTTGGTCGCCGGGATCGCGTTGTACTGGTTCTTCAGGATCACGATCACCCGCGACGAGGTACCGCGCGTCGCGGGCAGCGCCTTCTTGACGGCCAATCCTCGGTGTCCGCCCTGGGCAAACGGTCCCGCCCGATGCGTGGCGCGCGCCATCGCAACTCCGAGACCCACCAGGACAAACGCCAGTAACGCCGTCGCTCCTACGAGCAGCGGCCGTCGACTCAGCAATCGCACGTTTGCTCCTCCCTATCTGCGCCGCAAAGCGCTGTATCTACCTCGCTCCCGCGAGCCAGCGGGCGGGCACCTTATACCCAGGTGCCGACGACGCCCAAACCCCCAAAAATCGGACGGATCAGAGGCCCAGCGCCGCGCCGCGAAGGATGTCGTGCTCGGACACCTCAACCGCGTCGAGCCCGAACAGCTCCATCGCCTGGTCGAGGATCAGCGCGCCGGCGACGATCGTGGGCGCCCGACCGGGGTCCAAGCCACTGACCTGTTCGCGCTCGGCCAGCGGTAGCGCGGCCAGACGATCGCGCAGGCGTCCGATTTCGCTGACGGTCAGCACGAACCCATGAACCTTCCCGGAGTCATAGGGCTCCAGCTCCTGTGAGATCGCGGCCAGCTGCGTGGCCGTGCCGGCGACGGCGATCCCGCGCTGAACGCCCCGATGCTCCTCGGGCACTCCGTCGAGCAGGATCGCGCGGACGTCCCCGGACAGAGCCGCCATCTCCGCCACGGTCGGTGGGTCTGTATGCAGGTGGCGCTCGGACTGACGCACGACGCCGGCTTGGGTTGACCTGTGGAACGAGATCTGCTGAGCCGCGCCGACCACCATCTCGGTGGAGCCACCGCCGATATCGATCACGACCGTCGCAGTGCGGTCCTCGGGGTCGCGTTCGCTGGTCGCACCCAGAAACGTGAACTCGGCCTCCTGATCGCCGGTCAGTATGTGCGGCTCCAGCCCGTATCGGTCTTCGACGCCGTCGGCGAACTCGCGGCCGTTGGCGGCGTCGCGAACGGCGCTGGTCATCACCGCGACAGCCCGGTCGGGTTGCTCGCGGTCGATCGGCTCGCGGAACTGATCGAGCGCGTCGTACACCCGCTGCATCGCCTCGTCGGCCAGCCGCCCGGCGGAATCGACGCCCTGGCCGAGACGGGTCACGGTCGTGCGTCGCTCGGGCTCGGCGGTTACCCGGCCGTCCTCGAGCTCGGCGATCAGCAACCGGGTCGAGTTCGAGCCGATGTCGACGACGGCGACCTTCATCGCCCTGGAGCCTAGATTGTTGATTCCCCGAACGCGGAATCAACCATCTAGTGACCGGCGGCCAGGACCTCGTGGTCCCCGAGTCGCTCGGCGTCGCCGGCCCGGATCCGCGGCAGCCCGATCAAGGCAATCGCCGAGCCGGCCGCAGCGAACAGACCCGAGACCAGGAACGCAAGTTGGAAACCGCTGGTCAGGGCGGCGTGCATCGCCTGGGCGCCGCTCGAAACCGCGTGGTGGAGGTCTGAATTGGTCCGCGAGGTGGCGAGCGCAGCCAGGATCGCCAGGCCGAGCGCGCCGCCGAACAGCCGCGACGTGTTGACCAGGCCGGAGGCGAGTCCGGCCTCGTCGTGGTCGACGCCCGCGACGGCGATGATCGTAACCGGCACGAACGCGAGCCCCATCCCGATCGCGGTCAGCAGCGACGGCGCGAGCACGTCGCCGACGTAAGAGCCCGTCGGCGACAACTGCGTGAACAGGAGCAGTCCGACCGCCAGCGTCGCCATCCCGCCCACGAGCAGCGGCTTGGGTCCCACCCGCGCGATCGCTCGCGACGCGACCGTGTTAGTGGCGACGATGCAGAGCGTCATCGGTAGAAACGCCAGCCCGGCCCGGATCGGCGAGTAGCCGCGCACCTGCTGCAGATACAAGGACAGAAAGAACCACATGGCGAACACCGAGGCGCCGAGCAGCAGCACGACCACGTTGGCCGTGCTGAGCGTGCGCGAGTGATAGATCCGCAGCGGCATCAGCGGCTGACGGGCGACCCGCCCCTCGATCAGCACGAATACGGCAAGCAGCACCAGCCCAGACGCCATCAGCGCGAGCGTCGGCAGTGAGCCCCAGCCGGTGACGTCGGTGCGGACAATCCCGAGCACCAGCAGCGACAGGCCCAGCGTCGCGCTCAGCGCGCCCGCGAGGTCGAAGCCGCGCGACCGCTCGAGATTGCGGCTCTCGGCGATCACCCGCTCGGCGCACAGCGCGGCGATCAGGCCAATCGGCACGTTGATGAACAGGATCCACCGCCAGCCGAGGAGGTCGGTGAGGACCCCGCCGAGCAGCACGCCGGCGGCGCCGCCGGCGCCTCCCATCGCGGCCCAGATGCCGACGGCGCGGTTGCGCTCGGGGCCCTCGGCGAACGAGGTCGTCAGGATCGACAGCGATGCGGGAGCGATCACGGCGCCGCCGAGTCCCTGGACCGCGCGGGCCGCGATCAGCACGGCCTGCGAGTCCGCCAGTCCGCCGGCCAGCGAGGCGAACGAGAACATCACCAGCCCGCTGACGAACACGCGACGGCGGCCGATCAGGTCCGCGGCGCGCCCGCCGAGCAGCAGGAAGCCGGCGAACGTCACCGTGTAGGCGTTGACCACCCACTGCAGATCGGCCTCGGTGAAGCCGAGGTGGTCGCGGATCGACGGCAACGCCACGTTCACCACGGACACGTCCAGGATCACCATGAACTGCGCCAGGCACGCCAGGATCAGCGTGGCGCGCAGGTGCGGACGTGTCGGGTCGGACGTGACGCCCGCCATTGGCCTCCAGAAGCTCGACTACGATGGACTGAATCGAACTTAGCAGAGGTTCGATGACCTTCGTACAATCGAGGAGATGGGAACTTTGATCGAGAGCAGCGCCGCCGCGACCGTCGCCGGCACGGTCGAGCCGCTGCCGCACCCGGAGCGCGACGAGCTCGAACTGTCCGCGGTGCTCCAGGCGCTGAGTGACCCGATGCGCCTGACCGTAGTGATCGCCCTCGCACGCGGCGGGGAACGCCCCTGCAAGAGCATCGACCTTCCTGTCGTCAAGTCGACCTGCACGCACCATTTCCGGGTGCTGCGCGAGGCCGGGATAATCAGGCAGCGCACCGAGGGAACATCGCGGATGAACTCCCTGCGGCGCGACGACCTGGACGCGCGCTTCCCGGGCCTGCTCGACGCAGTGCTAGCGGCATCGCAACGCTCGCGCTGACGTTCGACAACCTCGGCGAGGCGAGCGGGCTCGAGCGCGGCACCTGGCCGGCGGATGCTCCTGTCGGCCGGCACCCCTCGGTGACGGTGGCACTCCCCCGGCTGCTCGACGAGCTGGAGCGGCTCGGGCTCGCCGCGACATTCTTCGTCGAGGCGATCAACTGCGAGCTGTACCCCGACGCGGTCCGCATGATCGCCGCGCGCGGCCACGAACTGGGGATGCACGGGTGGCGCCATGAGTCGTGGGCCGGGTTGCCCGCCGACCGCGAAGCGCGCGTTGATTCAGCGGGGCATGTCCGCGTTCTCGGCGCTCGATGTTCGGGTCACAGGGTTCCGGCCGCCGGGAGGCGGACTGAACCCCGCGTCTTCGGAGATCCTGCGGGCGGCCGGGGTGACCTGGTGCTCGCCCGAGGGCTCGCGCTTCGAGGTGCGCGACGGGCTCGCGTACGTTCCGTTCGAATGGAAGCGGGTCGACGCCTACCTGCTGATGGACGAGTTCGCCGAGCTGCGCGTTGCACACGGTGAGCCGCGCGAGCCGCTCGCCGCGACTCAGGCCGAGCAGCGGCTGCTCGAAGGGCTCGACGGCGACGAGGCGCGGACGCTGATCATGCACCCGTTCCTGATGCTCGAGCCCGACTGGTGGGCAGCGGCGCGGCGGCTGCTGTCGCGCATCGCCGGCGATCGGATCGTGGCGGTGCCGGGCGGCGCAGTCGCCGCGGCGGTGGCGCGTCGCGACTAGTGGGCCGTGGCGGGTCCGCTAGAACCGCGCGCTGGCGAGTTTTGCTCCCTCGGCCAGCGAGTGCAGCTTGGCCCAGCAGATGTCGGGGTCGATCGCCCCGAACCCCGCCCAGGTGCCAAACCCGCAGTCGGTGCCGCCGAGGACCCGGTCCGGTCCGACGATCTCGGCGTAGCTGAGCAGCCGCTGGGCGACCAGCTCGGGGTGCTCGATGTAGTTCGTGGTCGAGTCCAGCACGCCCGGGGCCAGCAGCTTGTCGCCGGGGATCTTGGCGTCGCGCCAGGTGGCCCAGTCATGGGCGTGGCGCGGGTTGGCGGCTTCGAAGAGGAGCGTGGCCGGCTTCGCCTTCAGGATCACGTCGACAATCTTGGGCAGGTCGATGTCGAGGTGATGCGGGCCCTCGTAGTTGCCCCAGCAGATGTGCAGCCGCACGCGATCGGCGGGGATGTCACGCAGCGCTCGGTTGATGGCCTCGACGTGGCGCTCGGCGCTGGCGACGAACTCCGCGTCGGAGCGGTCGCGGTACATGATGTGACGGCCCATCGCCAGGTCGGGGGCGTCGATCTGCAACTGGACCCCGGCGGCGACGATCGCCTCGTACTCCTGCTTCATCGCCTCGCCGATCGCGTCGAGGTATTCGTCCAACGTGTCGTAGTACTCGTTGGGCTGGAATAGCGCGATGATCCCGGGGGAGGGCGCATTCATGAACGCCCCGGCCACCGGCTGACCGTCGGTCGCGGCCTTCAGATGGGCGAGGTCCTGCTGCAGCGGTTCCGGGTGTTCGTAGGTGATCGGTCCGCGGCAGATCGGCCGCAGATACTTGGCGCTGCCGCCCGACTGCGCCAGGCGATCGCGGAACCGCGGGTAGGCGTCGAGATCGGCCGGGGTCGCGCGCGGAACGTCTCCGACCTCAAACCCACTGAGGCGGTGGCGGATGTAGGTGGCGTAGCCGATCTTGCTCATCTCGCCGTCGGAGACGACGTCGATCCCGGCGTCGACCTGGTGGCGGACGCGATCGGCGACGGCGTCGCCGATGACCTGCTGAAAACGCTCGGGGTCGACGTGCTCGCCGCGGTCGTCGGCGAACACGACATCGACGACGTCCTGGGGCCGCGGCAGGCTGCCCACGTGCGTGGTGAGGATCCGGGTGCCGTCGCTCATCTCGTCTCTCCTGCCGCCTTAAGAAGCCCTTTGCGCGCGCAAGTATGATCGGCGCGCTACGCGGATCGCAAGGAGAGGAGCAGCACGACCATGCCGAATCCAGGCTACGTCCACGGCACGCATCACCTGACCTTCTGTGTTGGCGGCGCGCAGGAGGACTACGACTTCCACGTTCGGCTGTTGGGCCTCAAGAGCGTCAAGAAGACCGTGCTGTTCGATGGTGAGATCCCGATCTATCACCTCTACTACGGCAACCGCGTCGGCGATGCGAGCACACTGCTGACCGCGTTCCCCTACCGCCAGGCCGGCTGGATGGGCAAGCGCGGCACCAACCAGATGAGGACGTTGCTGCTGTCGGTGCCGGTGGACTCGATCGGCTTCTGGGCCGACCGCCTGAAGGGCGCCGATGTCGAGACCACCCGCTCGGAGCTGTTCGGCACCGAGCGTCTCAACTTTCAGCATCCGTGCGGCATCTACTACGCGATCGTCGGCGACCCCGCGCCCGACTCGCGCGAGCCCTACTCGGCCGAGGGCGTCCCCGCCGAGCACGCGATCCGCGGTGCGTACGGGACTACAACCTCGGTGCGCGAGCCCGAGCCCCAGACGTTCTTCCTCACCGAGGGGCTGAACGCCAAGCTGCTGTCGTCGGAGGGTGCAAACCATCAGTTCCAGTTCGGCGACGACACCGGCCACGGCCGGCACCTCGAGCTCGTCGAGGAGCCCGACCTGCCCCAGGGCACGTGGCATTTCGGCGAGGGCACGATCCACCATCACGCGCTCGATGCGGGCACCGCGGAGAACCAGGCGATCGTCAAGGACTACATCGTCGGACTTGGGTTCACCGACGTATCCGACGTCAAGGACCGCGGCTACTTCTTCTCGGTCTACATGCGCAGCCCCGGTGGCGCGCTGATCGAACTCGCCTACGGGACGCCGCAGGGCTTTCTGATCGACGAGGCCGCGGACGAGCTCGGGACGCACATGTGCATCCCGCCACACTGGGAGGACCGGCGCAGCGAGATCTCGCAGCTCGAGCCGATCGAAACCGTGGAGACCGTGGTCTCCTAGGCCGCGACCGGTTCGCTCGCTCGGTCGCTCCTGGCGGTCGGGCCGGAGAATTCGATCACGCCGTCCTGCAGCGAGCCGAACTTCAGCGTGAGCACGTCGAGCGCGTAGTTCTGGTACAGCCGCCATGGCCGACGCGTGCCCTGCTGCGGGAAGTGCTCGATCGAGCGCTGGACGTACCCGGAGCTGAGGTCGATGAACGGAAGCGAGGAGGCCGACCGATCACGATTATGGGCGACCGCGATCCGATGGTCGTTGGCGTACATGTGCTGCAGGATGCGGACCACGTATTTGCAGGTGAGGTCGGCCTTCAACGTCCAGGAGGCGTTCGTGTATCCGAACGCGAACGCGAAGTTCGGCACGCCGTTGAGCATCATGCCCTTGTAGACCATCCGGTCGCGGATCACCACGGGTTCGCCGTCGACCTCGAGCTGCACGCCGCCTACCGCGAGCAGGTTCAGCCCGGTGGCGGTGACGATCATGTCGGCGTCGAGCCTCGCGCCTGACTCGAGTTCGATGCCGGTCTCGTCGAACGCGCGAATCCGGTCGGTCGCGATCGACACGCTTCCCTGCGAGATCGCCTGGAACAGGTCGCCGTCGGGAACCAGGCACAGGCGCTGATCCCACGGGTCGTAGGTGGGCGTGAAGTGGGTGTCGATGTCGTAGCCGGCTGGCAACTGGTGTTCGAGCAGCTTGCGGAACAGCTTCTTCATCGCGCTGGGGCCGGCGGCGGCTGAACTGGTAGATCAGGGTCGTCGCCAGCACGTTCTTCCAGCGGGTGAACGCGTACGCCGCCCGCGCGCCCAGGAACCGCTTGATCGGTGCCAGCAGCGGGTCGACCATCGGCAGCGAGAGGACGTAGCTCGGCGACCGCTGCAGCATCGTCACGTGCGCAGCGTCCGTGGCCAGCGCCGGCACCAGCGTGATCGCGGTCGCGCCGCTGCCGATCACTACCACCCGCTTGCCGGCGTGATCGACGTCCTCAGACCAGAACTGGGGATGCACGACCTGGCCGCCGAACCGCTCGATCCCGGGGAACTCCGGCGTGTAGCCCTCGTCGTAGCGGTAGTAGCCCGTGCACATGAACAGGAATCCGCAGGTCATCCGCAGTTGCTCGCCGGTGTCGGTGCGCTCGACGTCGACCGTCCACGTAGCGTCGGCGCTGGACCATTGCGCGCGCGTGACCCTGTGGTGAAAGCGGATCTGACGGTCGACGCCGTACATGCGTGCGGTCTCGCGGACGTAGTTGAGGATCGAGGGGCCGTCGCCGATCGACTTGTCATCACGCCAGGGGCGGAACGAGTAGCCGAGCGTGTACATGTCGGAGTCCGAGCGGACTCCGGGATAACGGAACAGGTCCCAGGTTCCGCCGATGCTGTCGCGCGTCTCGAGGATCGCGTAGCTGCGGCCCGGCAGGAACCGCTGCATGTGGTATCCGGCGTCGACGCCCGACAAGCCCGCGCCGACGATCAGCACGTCGACGTGCTCGGCTGTGTGAACATCCGTGTGCACGAAGGGCCGAGACTACCGGGCGGCGTCGGCGGGTTGTGTGGGATTGTTCACTCCGATGAACATCAACGAACTCAGCGCGAGCAAGAACACCCGCGGGCCGGAGGACTGGTTCACCGGGACCGTGTGGATGGAGCAGCTCGGGATCGTCCCCACCCCGAGCCCGACGAAGGTGATCCGGGTCACGTTCGCGCCCGGAGCGCGAACCGCCTGGCACACCCACCCGCTCGGCCAGGTGCTGCACATCGTCGACGGCGTTGCCCGGATCGGCCGCGATGGCGAGCCCGTCCGCGAGCTGCACCCGGGCGACAGCGTTCAGTTCGAGCCCGGCGAGCGTCACTGGCACGGCGCCGGCCCCGACCGGTTGATGAGCCACATCGCGGTCCAGGCGATCGATCAGGAGGCCGGGACCGAGACCCAGTGGGAGGAGCACGTCGACGACGCCGCCTACGGGGGCTAGCCGCTCCCCATCGGACGGCGGTCCCCTCCGGATCGCGCTGTTGGGCTGCGGAACGCTCGCCGAGATCCTGGCCGACGAGATCTACCCGACCGTGCGCGACGCTGTCCGGGTAGTCGCCGCCGTCGACGTCAGGCCCGAACGGGCGGCGGCGATCGCCGACAAGCTGGGCGCGCGGGCGCACACCTCGCTCGAGCAGGCATGTGCCGGCGGCGACGTCGAGGGCGTCGACATCCGGCTGCCGCATCACCTGCACCTGGAGGGCGCCCGGCTGGCCGCGCGGGTGGGTCTGCCGTTCCTGGTCGAAAAGCCGATCGCCGAGCGGATCGATGCCGCGCGCGAGATCGAGGCGATCGCTCGGTCGATCGGGGCGAGCTGCGGGGTCTCCGAGAACTACGCGTTCCTGGCCCCGGTGATCGCCGCCCGCGAGCTGCTGGCGATGGGCGAGATCGGGACGCTCCTGACCGTCCAGGCGACTCGCGTGTTCGAGCTCGGCGAGGCGTGGCGGCGCGACGGGTGGCGCCTGCAGGCGGGCGAGGCCAGCGGCGCGCAAGGCGTGATCGTCGACCAGGCCACGCACGTCGCCCGGCTGGTGCGTACGGTGGTCGGCGAGCCGGTGGCGCTGCATGCGTTCGCCGCCGGCCTGCGCGAGGGGTGGGCGGGTCAGGGGGGGGCGGGTCCCGATTCCGCCGCGGTCGCCTGCCGGTTTGAGTCCGGGGCGGTGGGGACGCTGACCCTGTGCTGGGCCTCGCCGACGCCGGCCGCCCCCGACCGCACCCCGGAGCTGAGGTTGTTCGGGTCGGCCGGCAGCATCGACGTGTTCATCAGCTACGCGGGCCAGGGTGGCGGCGCGGTCCTGCAGCGGATCGGGGTCGCGGACTCGTGGCATGCGACCGGCGGCAACTACTACGACTCGCTCGGCGGCGTGCTCGCCGACTGGGCGGGCGCGGTGCGGGACGGGCGCGAGCCGGTCGCGTCGATGCGCGAGGGCGTCCGCGACGCGCTCGTGATGGCCGCAATCGCGGAGTCGGCTGAAACCGGGCGGCCGGTGTCGATCGACGGGGGCTTCCTCAGTTAGTGCCGGATATAGCGGCACTCGATCGAGCAGTCCCAAATCGCCTCCGCTCGCAGGTAGTCTGAGTGCCGTTGATTCCGGCGGGGCGCCGGGACTGGAGGGCAACCGATGCGAATTTGGATGGCGGCGTGCGTCGCGCTCGTTGCGCTCGCGGGGCTCGCCGGATGCGGGGGCGGACACCGGCAGCGATCAGCAGCGCGCCCGGTTGCGCCGTGGCAGGAGACGTGCGGCCGCTTTGCCCAGCACGACTCAGAGCTGCGCTCGCTCGTCTGGACGATCCGGCTCGACCCGTATCTGCCCTCGGGCGCCGCGGCCGCGGTCACCAGCGTGCGGACGGATCTGGCGACGCTGAAGCAGTACCTGACACATCACGAGCGCGTCGGCCTGGGCCGGTACCTGACCGGCGTCGACTCGGTGCAGCTCGGCATCGATGCGTACCTGGACGGGGACGTCCACGGCGCGCAGCAGAACCTCAGCGACGGCGTCGCCGATCTCGACGCCTCCGGGCTGACGCCGCTGTGTGCCCGCGGTTGAACGCCCCAGCCAGGTTTGATCAAATATCGGCCGGGCCGCCGCCGACTGATGACCGCCACGCTCGAGATCGAACACAGGCCGCTCGGCCGCACCGAGCAGACGATCCCCCGGATCGCGCTGGGTTGCGGGAACTTCGGGGGCGTCGGCTCGGCGCCCGCGTTCTTCGGGAAGGGCCAGAACGAGCACGAGGCGATCGCGATCATGGACGCCGCCTGGGAGCTCGGGATCACCCACTTCGACACCGCCGACGCGTACGGCGGCGGCCGCAGCGAGGCCGCGATCGGCCGCTGGATCAAGGCCCGCCGCGTCCGCCCCAGCCTGACCACGAAGACCTACAACCCGATGGACACCGGCGCCGACCACGGGCTCGCGCCCAACCGCATAAACCGTCAGTTCGAGTCGAGCCTCGAGCGGCTCGGCGTCGACCGGGTCGAGCTCTACCTCGCGCACGAGTTCGACCCCGAGGCGCCGCTCCCCGAGACGATCGGCGCGTTCGAGGCGCTGGCGGCCGACGGTCGGGTCGGCGCCTACGGTGTCAGCAACTTCGACGCTTCGCAGCTCGAGGCGTCGCTCGACGCGGGCGAGCCCCAGGCGATCCAGAACGCGTACTCGCTGCTGGAGCGCGGCGACGAGCGGGCGGTGCTGCCGCTGTGCGAGCGCCGCCGGGTCGCTTACTCGGCGTTCGGACCGCTGTCCGGCGGCTGGCTGACCGGCAGGTACCAGCGCGACCAGCCGTTCCCGACCGGCTCGCGCATGACCCAGCGCCCCGAGCCCTACGAGCGGCTGGTGTCCGACCGGACGTTCGACGCCCTGGACCGGCTCGCGGCACTCGGGCGTGAGCGCGGAACCTCGATGGCCGGGGTCGCGCTGGCGTGGCTGCTCGCCGACGACCGCGTGACCCAGATCGTCGTCGGCCCGAGCCGGCCCGCGCACCTCGAGCCGGTGCGCGAGGCGCTCGCCCAGCCGCTGACCGCCGACGAACGCGCCAGACTCCAGGACGTGTTCGAAGGTTGACCCAGGTCCTGATCCTCAGCCACGCGGATGTTCTCGAGTCGCTGCCGCCCGACGACTGCGAGCAGGCGATGACCGCCGTGCTCGCCGCCCATGCGCGCGGCGAGGCGTTCATGCCGCTGCGGTCGGTGATGTTTCCGCCCGGCGCCGCCGGGCTGATGGGGTTGATGCCCGGCTGGCGCGGCAACCAGGGCGAGGACAAGGCCGTGTTCGCGCTCAAGGCGATCTGTCTGATCCGCGCCAACCCGGCGCGCGGACTCGACGCCCACCAGGGGATCGTGACGCTGTTCGACGGCGAGACCGGGGTGCCGACCGCGATCCTCGACGCGTCGGCGATCACCGAGATCCGGACCGCGGCGGTCACCGCCTCGGCCACGCGCGCGCTCGCGCGCGAGGACTCCAAGTCGCTGGCGATCCTCGGCGCCGGCGTCCAGGCGCGCTCGCACCTGGAGGCGCTGATGCCCGTCCGGCAGTTTGACCACGTGCGCGTGTATGCCCCCACCGAGGCCCACGCCCAGGCGGTGATCGACGACGCTCCGGCGAACGCCGTGGGAGTCGAGCTGGCCGTCGCCCCGAGCGCCGAGCTCGCCGTCCGGGGCGCCGACGTCGTGGTCGTGGCCACGAGCGCGACCGAGCCGGTGATCGAGCGCCAGTGGCTCGCCGACGGCGCCCACGTAAACGCGATCGGCGCGAGCTCGCCCAACGCCCGCGAGATCGATGTCGCCACGGTGGCCGCCGCGGCCCTGTTTCCCGACAGCCGCGAGTCGCTTCGCTCAGAGGCCGGCGAGTTCATCCTCGCCACCGAGCAGGGGGCGATCGCCGGCGAGGAGCACGTGCGGGGAGAGCTCGGCGAAGTGCTGGCCGGGCTCAAGCCGGGACGTGCCGACGACGGCGAGCTGACCCTGTTCAGGTCGCTGGGGCTCGCGGTCGAGGACCTCGCCGCCGCCGAGGTTGCGGTGGCCAATGCCCGCACCAAGCGAATCGGAACCGCGGTCGAGCTGTGATCGAGCTGCCGGAGATCGAGGCGGCGCGCGAGCGGCTGGCCGGGGTCGCGGTGCGCACCCCGCTGATTCGCCTGTACTACGAGAGCTCGCCGGCGGAGATCTACCTCAAGCTCGAGTCGCTGCAGCCGATCAACTCGTTCAAGATTCGCGGCGCCACCAACGCGGTCCGGCTCGCGCCGGAGTCCGAGCGCGCCAAGGGGCTGGTCACCGCCAGCGCCGGCAACATGGCCCAGGGCGTCGCCTGGGCCGCCCGCGAGCTCGGCCTGACCGCGACGATCGCGGTGCCCGAGCACGCGCCCGAGGCCAAGCTCGACGCGATCGAGCGCCTGGGCGGGAAGGTTGTCAAGCTGCGCTACGAGGACTGGTGGAACGTGATCGTCACCAGCCGCCTCGACGGCGTCGACGGGCTGTTCATCCATCCCGTTCAGGACGAGGGGGTGATGGCCGGCAACGGCACGATCGGCCTCGAGATCCTCGAGGACCTGCCCGACCCCGACGCGATCGTGATCCCGTACGGCGGTGGCGGGCTGACCGTCGGAATCGCCAGCGCGACTCGAGCGCTCCGGCCACAGACCAAGATCTACACCGCAGAGCCGGCGACCGGCGCGGCGCTGGCCGCGGCGCTGACGGCCGGCGAGCCCACCGAGGTGCCCTACGAGCCGTCGTTTGTGGACGGCTCGGGCAGCCGGCGGGTGCTCGATTCGATGTGGCCGAAGGTGATGCCGCTGGTCGACGACGCGTTCTCGGTGCCGATCGCCGACGCGGCCGCCGCGGTCCGGGTGATCGCCGAGCGCGTCCGGGTGACCGCCGAGGGCGCCGGCGCGCTGGCCACCGCCGCAGCGCTGGCTGGCCGCGCCGGGACCGGCAAGGTCGTCTGCATCGTGTCGGGCGGCAACATCAACCCGGCAAAGCTCGCCGAGATCCTCACGGGAGGAAACGGATGACCGACGACCTCAGCCAGCCGGTACTCCCCGGCCGCGGGGCCAGCGACTACGAGCGCTACCTGCGAACCGACGAATTGCTGTCGCTGCAGAAGACGCCCGAACAGCAGGTCCACCACGACGAACTGCTGTTCCAGACCGTCCACCAGTCCTCGGAGCTGTGGCTGAAGTTCGCCACCACCGAGGTCGACGAGGCCGCGGCGCACCTCGAGCGCGACGAGCTGGGAGCCGCGATTCGGCTGCTGCGCCGCGCCGTGCTCGCGCTCCAGTACGTCACCACCCAGATCGAGATGCTCGACCAGATGGACCCCTGGGAGTACCAGCAGATCCGGGTTGTGCTCGGGCACGGCAGCGGGTTTGACTCGCCCGGGTTCCGCCGGGTGCCGAAGGTGACCCAGCGACTGTGGCGGGCGTTTGACCGGTTGCGGGAGGCCGCGGGCCTGGAGTTGGCCGACCTGTACCGCCACGGCCGCGAGCACGAGGACCTCTACCAGGTGGCCGAGCTGCTGACCGAGTGGGACGAGCGGATCTGGTTGTGGCGGTTCCGGCACTACACGATCGTGGCCCGGGCGCTGGGCGAGGACACGATCGGCACCCAGGGGACGCCCGTGCAGGTGCTCGGCAAGCTGATCGCCCAGCGCCAGCTGCCGAAGCTGTGGGAGACCCGCAGCCGGCTGGTCGAGCTGTTCGACGCCGAGCGAGAAGCCGCGGGCTAGGCGGCCGCGGCCGTCGGGTTCGGCGAGCCGGCGTCGCAAGGCGTGTATTTCGCGTCAAACCCGGCGCTCGCGGCGAGGCTAGCCGCGCTCTGCACGGTATGCGTGCACCCCACGACAAGCCTCGAGTTTCGCGGCGGGTTTGACGTGTTTTACACGCCCGGAACTCGGCCCGCGCGGACGTCTCGGGGCGAAGCCGGCTAGGTCTGGGCGGGCGCGCTCGCGCGCGCCACCGCGGCGCGGATCTCCCCGCCGACCCGCGCGACCGCCTCGTCGCCGCGCTCGAACACATTCACCAGCGTGAAGAACGCGTGGACGACGTCGTCGTAGTGGTGGTGGCTGAGCGGCACGCCCGCAGCGCGCAGACGCCTCGAAGTAGGACAGGCCGTCGTCGCGCAGCGGGTCGTACTCCGCCGTGACCACGATCGCCGGTGCGACGCCCGGAGTGATCGGCGGCCCGCAGCGGCGAGATCTCCGGATCGGTCCGCGCGGCCACGTCGGCGACGTACTGATCGAAGAACCAGGCCATCTCGGCGGCCGTCAGGAACGTCTCGTCACCGGAACCGTGCAGCCGGTAGGAGGGCGTGTCGAGGTCGCAGTCGGTTACCGGGTAGACGAGCACCTGCTGGGCGAGCTCGGGGCCGCCGCGATCGCGGGCGCGCAGCGCGCACACCGCCGCCATGTTGCCGCCGGCGCTGTCGCCACCGACGATCAGCGGCTGTCCACCGGTCCGCTCGGCCACCCACTGGAGCGCTTCCCACGAGTCCTCGAGCGGCGCCGGGAACGGGTGCTCGGGCGCCAGCCGGTAGTGGATCGCGTACACCTCGCAGCCCGATGCGTTGGCGAGCATCCGGCACATCGCGTCGTGACTGTCCAGATCGCAGATCACCCAACCGCCACCATGGATCCAGAGCATCGCTCCGGTGGCGCCGTCGGGCGCGTAGCGACGGGCGGTGATCTCTCCGGTCGAGGTCGGGAGCATGAAGTCCTCGACCGCGGCCACATCCGGGCCGGCCCCGACGTACTCGGTGGTCAGCGTCGCCTGCTGTCGTGCCTGCACCGGCGACAGCTCGTTGAGGTGCGGCAGTCCTGACGCCTCGACCTCGTCGAGGAACTCGCGGACCTGGGGATGCAGCGCCACGTGTCGTTACCCCCGCGTGCCCTCGAGCGCTGCGACCAGCAGGTCGACCTCCTCGGCGGTGTTGTAGTGGATGAAACCCAGCCGGACCGCGTCTTGCTCGTAGCCGAGCCGCTTGTACAGGTTCAGCGAGTACCAGGAGTCATGAGCCCACACGCCGATGTTCTGCTCGGCCAGCCGGGCAGCCACGTCGGTCGCGGGGACGCCGTCGACGTTGATCAGGAACGTGGGGACGCGACCCTCCATCCCCGGCAGTCCGTAGATCGTGATCGCGTCGGAGACGCCGTCGACGAACCGCTGCCCGAGCTCGCGCTCGTAGGGGACGATCGCGTCGAACCCGCCGATCGAGCCCAGGTAGTCGATCGTGGCGTTGAACCCGGCGAGCAGCTCGTAGGGCTGGGTGCCGGTCTCAAACCGCCGGCCCAGCGGATTCATCGGAGCCGGGCGAACCTTGTAGGGGCGCCAGGTCTCGAGCACCGACGCACGGCCGTAGGCGATCCCCAGGTGCGGGCCGCAGAACTTGTACGGCGAGCACAGCAGCACATCGCAGTCGACCGCACGCACGTCGATCGGCTCGTGCGCGGCGTAGTGGACCGCGTCGATCCAGGCCAGCGCGCCGGCGTCGTGGGCCATCGAGCAGACCCGGGCGGCATCGACGATCGTCCCGATCGCGTTCGACGCCCACGCGAACGCAACCACGCGCGTGCGCGGCGACAGCTTGGAAGCGAGGTCGTCGTAGTCGAGCGTGGTGTCGTCGCGCAGCTCGATCGGGGTGACGACCAGGTCCTTGTCATGGGCCAGCTCCAGCCAGGGCGCCACGCCGCCGTCGTGGTCGAGCGACGACACCAGGATCTCGTCTCCGGGCTCGAAGTTCCGGCCGGCAGTCCGCGACAGGTCGAAGTTGAGCGAGCTCATGTTCGGACCGAACACGATCTCGTGGGGCTCGCAGCCAAGGAACCGGGCCGCCTTGCCCTCGGCCTCCTCGAGGATCTCCTTGACGCGGAAGCTGGTTGCGTAGCCGGCGCCGAGGTTCGCGCTGGCCTCGCGCAACGCCTTGGCGATCGCGTCGCCGACCTCGTCGGGCACCTGCGAGCCACCGGGCGCGTCGAAGAACGCGAACCCCTGCTGGAGCGCGGAGAAGCGCCGGCGGACGGCATCGACGCGGCTTGACTGGCTGAGCACCTCGGCCATCGTGGCTCCCTCGGTCTAGAAGTTACCTAACGCAATCACAAGCGCGCCCGGCTTGCACCCGCCGGAGCAGAATGATTTGATCAACACTACAAAATCAAACTCGACGCCGGTGCTCGTGGTGCCTGAGTGCTGGCGTCGACGCGCAGGTGGCGTGGTCCGGGCCAGCGCTACCAGGTCGAGCAACACATCATCAGGAGGAGAATGTGAGCGTCCGCGTGACCCGTAGGTCCGAGGCCAGTTGGCAGGGTACGGTGCCGGAAGGCGGCGGTCGGATCGCGCTCGGAAGCGGAGCATTCGAGGGTCCGTTCACGCTCAAGGCTCGGGTCGAGTCAGTCGAGCGGGCGACCAACCCAGAGGAGCTGATCGGAGCCGCTGAGGCGGGCTGCTTCACGATGTCGCTCGCCAACGAACTGTCGGAGGCTGGGCACCCGCCCGACGATCTGCGCACCACCGCCGAGGTCCGGCTCGAGCAGCTCGAAAGTGGGTTCAGCATCACCAGCATTCGACTCAAGACGGTCGGCGTCGTACCCGGGATCGATGCTGCGACGTTTGAGCGCATCGCCGCCGAGGCGGAGGCGAATTGCCCTGTGTCGCGGGCGCTCGCCGGGACCGAGATCACGGTGGAGGCAAGGCTTGATCAGAGTTGATCAAGGCGCGGGGAAGCTGCCAGGGGTTGACCGTCGCGGTCCGGATATGCGACTGTTTCGCACTGCTCGGGGCACGAGCGTGCACGGACAGCCACTCGACCGGCGACAGTTGAGGATCCCCCACCAGCGGCCATGCCGCCATTGACCGTTACCGTAAAAGCCGTCGACTCAGCCGTCGTTTCACCATTGGGTGACGACGGCTCAGGGGTGCGCGAGCGCCCCACCGTCGGCCCGGGGACGAACTTCCAGGCGCTACATCAGGCGGTGCTCGAGCTCGACCCCGGTGACTCGCTGGCGCGCTGCACGGGCGAGCACGAGGAGGTCCTGTTCGTGCTCGACGGGGCGGGCGCGCTGCGGCTCGGCGACGACGACCACGGGCTCGAGCCCGAGAGCGGCGCGTACCTCGCGCCGGGCGAGGACTACGCGGTGGCCAACACCGGCGACCGCCCGTTGAAGCTGATCTCGGTCCGGATCCCGGAACCGGACGCGAGCGGCGCCGCCGCAGACGACGCGGCGCAGCGGGCCGTGGTCCGCCGGCTCGCCGACCAGCAGTCGGAGTCGGCCACCACCGACCGCGAGTTTCGGATCGTGGCTGACCCCGACACCGGCCTGCGGTCGGCGACGCACTTCGTCGGGTACATCCCCGCCGCCCGCGCGCCCGAGCATTTCCACACCTACAACGAGGTCATCTACGTGATCGACGGCGAGGGCGTGATGCACGCCGAGGGCAACGACTGGGAGCTGCGCCCCGGCTCGTGCATCCAGCTGCCCGCGCGCGTCGTACATTGCCTGGAGAACACCCGCGAGGACACGATGCGCGTCGTGGCTGTGTTCCGGCCCGCCGGCTCGCCGGCGGCCGCCTACTACCCCGACGGCACCCCGGCGCACCCGGCCGCGCCGTCGCTCTCATCTTGAACCGCGCACCACACATCGAAACGTCATCCTCGAGGAGGAGGAGGAGGTACGAGCAGTGAGAAAGGGATGGATCATCGCCGCTGTTCTGGCGGTCGCCGCGCTCGTCGCGGCCGGCTGCGGGAGCAGCAGTAACAGCAGCAGCAGCACCAGCAGCGCCGCCGCGAGCAGCGGCAGCAGCAGCTCAACCAAGGCCTGCAACGCGACGATCGGGATCGAGGGTCCCTTCACCGGCGACGTCGCGGTACTCGGCCAGGAGCAGCTCGCGTTCGCGAAGCTCGCGGTCCAGATGGACAACAAGGCGAACGGCACCAACATCACCCTGGTCCAGGGCGACACCCAGCTCGACCCCTCCCAGGCGACGACGGTGACCCAGCAGTTCGACCTCCAACTCCAAGATGGTCGCGGTCGTCGGACCGGCCGGCAGCCAGGAGGTCCAGGCCGTCGGGCCGCTGTTCGGACGCGCCGGCATGGGGTTCATCACCGGCTCTGCCACGAACCCGGACCTGACCAAGTCCGGCAAGAACCCGACGTTCTTCCGCGTGGTCTCGCGTGACGACCTCCAGGGCCCGGAGGACGCGCAGTACATCGTGACCCACCTCAAGCCCAAGAAGCTGATGATCATCGATGACCAGGAGGTCTATTCGACCGGTCTGACCTCGGCGATGATCCCGGTGTTCAAGCAGGCCGGGATCCAGGTCGACCACGAGTCGGTCAGCCAGAAGGTCACCGACTTCTCGTCGCTGGTGGCGAAGGTCGATCCCCAGACGACGGTGGTGGTCCTGCCGTGGCAGGTCGCCGCCAACGCCGAGCAGTTCGGCAAGAACCTCGCCGAGCAGAAGAAGAAGGCGACGATCTTCGGGACCGACGGAACGCAGTCCTCGTCGTTCACGATCCCGGGCTCGTACGTGTCGGCATTCGGTCCTGACATCAAGGCGATCCCGGCCGACGCCGCGATCGCGGCGGCCGCGAAGGCCGCGTACCCGAAGTACGGGACGTTCGGACCGCCGGTGTTCGCCGCGACGCACGTGATCGACCAGGCGATCTCGTCGGTCTGCAAGAGCGGCCAGACGCCGAGCCGCTCCAACGTGCTGGCGGCCATCAAGGGCACCAGCGAGGCAACGTCGATCCTTGGTCAGCCGATCAAGTTCGACAGCCACGGCGACCTGGTCGGCGCCAAGTGGTTCCTGTTCAAGATCAACGACAAGGGTCAGTACAAGCTGGTCAAAAATACGTGACCCATTGAGTGGAACCCGGTAGCGCGCGCCCACACCTGGGCGCGCGCTGCCGCTCCGCGCGGCGCACATGCATTTCTTCGTTCAGGAACTCGTAAACGGCCTCACGCAGGGGAGCCTCTACGCGCTGATCGCGCTGGGCTACTCGATGGTCTACGGGATCCTGAAGCTCCTGAACTTCGCGCACGGCGATCTGTACATGGTCGGCGCGTTTGTCGGCTACTTCGTAATTCAGTGGTTCGGCGGCTCCACCGCGCTCGTGATCCCGGTGCCGCTGCTGCTGCTGTTCATGTTCTTGCTGGCCGGAGGCGGCGTCGGCATGCTCGGAGTCGCGATCGAGCGCTTCGCCTACCGGCCGCTTCGAAATGCTCCCCGGATCGCGCCGCTGATCACCGCGCTCGGCGTGTCGTTCCTGATCGAGAACAGCATGCTGCTGCTGTTCGGCGCCTCGTTCCGCGACTACAACACGTCGGCCTTCATCCCGTTCTCGAGCGGCATCCACATCGGCGTCCTGAACATCAGCCTCACGCGGATCCTGGTGATCGGCCTCAGTGTCGTCCTGATGTTCGGACTGCGTATGCTGGTCGACCGGACCAAGCTCGGTAGGCAGATGCGCGCAGTGGCGGAGGACCGTGAAGCCGCCGAGATGCTCGGCGTCAACGTCGACTACACGATCTCGATGACGTTCTTCCTCGGCTCGGCGCTCGCCGGAGTCGCGGGCGTGATGGCCGGGCTGGTGTTCAACCAGATCTACACGCTGATGGGATTCGTGGCCGGGCTGAAGGCGTTCACTGCCGCGGTCGTCGGCGGGATCGGCTCGATCGCCGGCGCGATGCTCGGCGGCATTCTGATCGGCGTCGCAGAGGCGATGATCTCCGGCTACATCTCATCGACGTACACGAACCTGATCGTCTTCGGGATCCTGATCGTGGTGATGATCCTGCGCCCACAGGGCCTGCTCGGTCGCGCTCCCCTGCAGAAGGTGTAGACCCCAGCGGCCCGATGAGCACCGAGCAGACACCGCCCGCCACCGAAGCCGAAGGCCAGGCGGGCCCCGGGGTCGGCGTCGACGAGTGGGTCGCCCGCTCGGCCGGCCGCCGCGAGTACGCGCCCGGGCGCCTGGGTCAGGCCCAGAGATTGTTCGAGCGCGTGCCGTGGTGGGTGATCCTGCTGGCGGCAGGGCTGGTAGGAGCATGCATCCCGCTGCTGACCACCAACGACTTCCAGCTTCAGGTCGGGATCAACGCGCTGCTGCTCGCGATCCTCGCTGTCGGGCTGAACATCTCGGTGGGCTGGGCGGGCCTGCTCGATCTGGGCTTCATCGCGTTCTATGGCTTCGGCGCGTACGGGTACGCACTCGTGTCGTCAAGCCAGCTCAATCCCCCAACCGGCATCCACTGGTCCACCTACATCTCGGTGCCGGTCGTGATGATCGCCGCAGGGTTCCTCGGTGTCGCCGTCGGGTGGCCGTCGCGACGGCTGATCGGCGACTACCTGGCGATCGTGACGCTGTTCTTCGGCGAGGCGTTCGTCGAGTTCACCAACAACGTCGCGCCCAGCAAGCTCGGCGGTCCGAACGGGATCGTCAGCGTCGACCCGTTCAAGGTCTTCGGCTCCACGATCCTCACCAACAAGGGGTACTTCTACGTCCTGCTGGTGCTGCTGGTGGTGACGGTCGGCGTCCTGCACTTGTTAGACACCTCTCGCACCGGCCGCGCGTGGCGGGCGGTGCGAGAAGACCCACTGGCCTCGTCGCTGATGACGATCCCGGTGTTCCGCGTCAAGCTGATGGCGTTCGCGTTCGGCGCGGCGGTCGCGGCGATGGCGGGGACGGTGTTCGCCGCGCAGCAGATCAACGTGTTCCCCACCGACTTCGCGACGCCGTTTTTGATCCTGATCTACGCCGGCCTGATTCTCGGTGGCGCCGGGAGCCTCGCCGGCGCGGTCCTGGGCGGGCTGATTCTCTCGGTCACGCTCGACGGCTTCCTGCGCAGCCCCACCGAGGCCGGATACATCTTCTACGGGCTGATCCTCGCGACGATGGTCGTCAAAATCCGGCCGTGGACGCGGCTTGGCGCGATCCTCGGCGCGACCGTGGCGTTCGGAGTAGTCGTGCACGCGATCGTCAAGGCGATCAGCCCGTCGGCCGTGGCGGGCGGCCCGCAGTCAAGCGGCTGGATCTCCGACCTCGTCCACAACTGGGTGGTCGTGCCGTCGAACCCGACGCGAGCCGGCAACATCGGCTACGTGCTGCTGCTTGTCTTGGTGATCACGCTCGTCCAGGTCAAGGGCCGATGGCGCGACATCCTGATGGTGCCGACTCTGTATCTCGCCGCGTGCGTGTGGGAAGGGGTGCTGGTCGCCCAGCCGTCGATCACCCGCCAGATCCTGCTCGGTGTGATCCTGATCGTGATGATGAACGCCCGCCCCAACGGACTGCTCGGGCGAAGACGGGTCGAGGTGGTCTAATGGCGCTTCTCGAGCTCGACAAGCTCTCGCTCTCGTTCGGCGGCCTCAAGGCGCTGTCCGAACTCGACATCAGCGTCGACCAGGGCGAGGTCGTGAGCATCATCGGCCCCAACGGCGCCGGCAAGTCCACCGTCTTCAACGCGGTCACCGGTGTGTACAACCCGACCTCGGGCGACATCCGGTTCGACGGTGACAGCATCGCGGGCCTCCAGCCGCACAAGATCACCCGCCGCGGGGTCGCACGGACGTTCCAGAGCCTGCGGCTGTTCCTGAACATGTCCGTCAAGGAGAACGTGATGGCGGCCACCTACGGCGCCACCCACGCCACGCCGGCTGAGTCGATCCTTCGCCTCCCGCGCGCTCGCCGCGAGGAGCGCGAGGTCCGAAAGCTCACCGAGGACATGCTGTCGTTCTTCGGCCAGAGGTTGGCCGGCTACCGCTGGGAACAGCCCGCCTACAGCCTCTCCTACGCCAACCGGCGACGGCTGGAGATCGCCAGGGCGCTGGCCACCAAGCCGAAGCTGCTGCTGCTCGACGAGCCGGCCGCGGGGATGAACCCCAAAGAGACCCACGAGGTGACCGAGCTGATCGGCCGCCTGCGCGACGAGCTCGGCGTCGGGATCCTGGTGATCGAGCACGACATGCACGTAGTCGCCGGCTGCTCGGACCGCGTGATCGCGCTCGACCACGGGGTCAAGATCGCCGAGGGAACGTTCGACGAGGTCGCCAACCATCCGGCGGTGGTCGAGGCGTACCTGGGCCGCGACCCAGAGGCGCTGGCGGAGGCGTGATGGACACCGACCTGCTCGAGCTCGACGAGGTCACGACCTACTACGCGCAGATGCGCATCCTCGAGGGGATCACGCTGCGCGTCGGGGCCGGTGAGCTCGTGTGCCTGCTCGGTGGCAACGCCTCGGGCAAGTCGACGACGCTGAAGACGATCCTCGGGATCGTGCGTCCACGCTCCGGGAGAGTGCTGCTCGAGGGCGAGGACATCTCGAACTGGCCGGTGCCCCAGCGGATCGCCAACGGCGTCGCGATCGTCCCCGAGAACCGCCGACTGTTCGGGCAGATGACCGTCCGCGAGAACCTCGAGATGGGCGCGGTGCTCCGCCACGGCGAGTCGCTCGACGCGGACTTCGACCGCGTCCACGAGCTGTTCCCACGGCTGCAGGAACGCGAGTCCCAGCTCGCCGGGACGCTGTCGGGCGGCGAGCAGCAGATGGTCGCGATGGGCCGCGCGCTGATGTCCAAGCCGCGGCTGCTGCTGATGGACGAGCCGTCGATGGGGCTGTCGCCCGCGCTCGTGCAGCAGAACTTCCGGATCATCAAAGAGGTCCACGAGTCCGGCGTCTCGGTGCTGATGGTCGAGCAGAACGCGGCGATGGCGCTGTCGATCGCCGACCGCGGCTACGTGCTGTCGACCGGCGAGATCGTGCTCGAGGGCGCCGCCGCCGAGCTGCTCAAGAGCGAGGATCTGAAGAAGGCCTACCTCGGGGGCTGATCGGTGGCGCGGAGCGCTGCAGGCGGCGGACCCGCCTGTGGGTCAGTCGCCGATGTAGACCGGGGTGCCGACGTGCACGCGGCCGTACAGGTCAATCACGTCGGGGATCAGCATCCGCACGCAGCCGTGCGAGAACGCGTGCCCGATCGAGCCGGTCTCGTCGGTGCCGTGGATCCCGGCGCCGTTCCACAGGCCCATCCACCGGGCCTTCAGCGGGTTCGACGGCCCGGGCGGGATCACCTGACCGGCCAGCGATCCGGCCCACGCGCTGGTGGGCACGCTCCACACCGGGTCGACAACCTTGTTCTGGACGTGGTACAGGCCGGCGGGCGTCTCCAGACCCTGCATGCCGACCGCGACCGAGTAGCTCCGAGTCAGCTTCAGGTTCTGGTAGACCCGCAACGTGAACGCCCCCCGGTCGACGGTGATCACCGACGGGTACTTGCGGGCGAGTGAGTCCGTGGTCACCTTGGGCTGCACGGTCTCGACCGGGACGCCGACCCGGTGGCGGGCCCCCGGGCGCCGCAGCGCCGCCTGCAGCGAGGCGGTCAGTGCCGCGGTGTCGACCTTGCGGCCGGTGCGCTCGGGCACTCGCGTGACCGAGTCAGACGCAAACGACAGCGAGGCGTCGCGCGGAGCCTGGTCGACGTCGTGCTGCACGCGAGCGACGAGTTTGCCGACGGCCGCCTGTGAGTAGTGGACCTGCGGCCTGATGTTCGCGTCGATGTGACCGCCGGTGGCCGAGCGCCACGTGCGCGTGAAGATCGATCCGTCATGGCTGCGCTGCAGCGCCTCGTCGACGGCGGCGTCAACGTCGACCGTGACGTGGGCGGCGGCCGAAGACAGCGTGAATCGCTGTCCGTGGAAGCTGGCCACGACCGGTCGGCGCAGCCGCTGCTCGTACCGGCGGTTCAGGCGCGCACGCGCCTCCGCCGCCTTGATCCCGCCCACATCGATGCCGGCGATCGTGATGCCGTCGGCAATCACGTTGCGGCGGCCGTGATCGTATGCGTACAGGGCGCCGGCACCGGCCAGCAGCAGCACGACCACGCCGACCACCGCGATCAGTGACCGATAGCCCCTCAAACGGGCTGCACCTCGCCGTTGGGTCGTCCGGCGGGCCAGCCGAGCTCGAACAACGGCTCGCCACCCATCGCAACCGAGATGTTGTTGGCCGTTCGCGCGAGATGGTCGTGCAGAGCCAGCGCGGCCCGGTCGCAGTCGTGCGAGGCGCACGCGTCCAGGATCCCGCGGTGCTCGTGGCCGCGGGTCGCGAGCTGCCGGCACTGCGGCGTCTCGAGGCAGTAGCGCTCGCTGGTCTCCCACACCGGTCGGATCAGCCGGGTCAGCCAGGCCGAGGCGGCCGCCTCGTAGAGCGAAAAGTGAAACGCCTCGTGGGCGGCCGACGTGTCCGCGGAGTTGTCGTCGCTCATGCCCTCGAGCTTGTCAAGGCGGGCGGCGGCAATTGCCTCGCGGGAAGCATCGAAGCGCTCGGCGGCGCGGCGGATCGCCAGCACCTCGAGCGCCAGCCGCGCCTCGTACACCTCGGCCAGGTCGATGATCGACAGCTCGGTGACCCGCGCGCCGCGGTGGGGGATGTTCTCGACCAGGCCGGCGGCGTCGAGCCGCCGGACGGCCTCGCGGATCGGCATCGGGCTCATCTCGAGCACGTCGGCGAGCTCCTCGATCGGCAGGCGCGTGCCCGGCCGCAGCTGACCGGTGATGATCGCCTGATGCAGCGTCTCAAACGCCTTCTCGGCCAGAGTGCGATGCCCCCTGCCCGAGCCTTCATCCGCGAGGACGGCAAGATGGGACTCCATCGTGGACCGTAGTATCGGAATCATTGATCAAAAGTCAAGAAGTGCCGTTGCGGCGCTGGACGCCGCAGATCCGCTGCGGGAGTTCCGCGATCGGTTCGTAATCGACGACGAGCTGGTGTATCTGGACGGCAACTCGCTCGGGCGGCTTCCGCGCGCGACCGTCGAGCGCCTGGCGCGGACCGTCAACCAGGAGTGGGGAGGGCGGCTGATCCGCGGCTGGGACGAGGGCTGGATGCAGCTGCCGCTGGCGATCGGCGACCGGCTCGGCGAGGCCGCGCTCGGCGCCGCCCCCGGTCAGGTCGCGATCGGCGACTCGACCACGGTCTGCTTCTACAAGCTCGCCTCCGCCGCGCTCGACCTTCGTCCCGAGCGCGATCAGATCGTCACCGACTACGACAACTTCCCCACCGACCGCTACGCGCTCGAGGGGCTTGCGCGGGCCCGCGGCCTGGAGCTTGTGTTCCTGCGCGGGGATCCGGCCGGAGGTCCCGAGCCCGACGCGGTCGCCGCGGCGGTGAACGAGCGGACCGCGCTGGTCACGTTCTCGCACGTGTCCTATCGGTCGGCACACATCGCCGACATGGAGGCGATCACCGCGATCGCTCACGACGCGGGCGCCCTGGTGCTGTGGGATCTGAGCCACACCGCGGGGTCGGTCCCGGTCGCGCTCGACGCGGACGGAGCGGATCTGGCCGTCGGCTGTACCTACAAGTACCTCAACGGCGGCCCGGGCGCGCCCGCGTTCCTGTACGCGCGCGCGTCGCTGCAGCCGAAGCTGCGCCAGCCGATCTGGGGCTGGCTGGGTCGCCGCGACCCGTTCGAGATGGCGCACGGCTACGAGCCCGCGGCCGGCATCCGAGCGCTGCTGTCGGGAACGCCCCCGGTGCTGGCGCTGGGCGCGGTCGACGAGGGCGTGGCGCTCGTCGCCGAGGCCGGGATCGAGCGGATCCGGGCCAAGGGGGTCGCGCTCTCCGAGCTGACGATCGAGTTGGCCGACGCGCGCCTGGCTGAGGCCGGCGTGACCGTCGCCTCACCGCGGGACCCGGCCCGTCGCGGCGCTCATGTCGCGCTCGCTCATCCCGACGCCAAGCGTCTGTGCGCACAGCTGATCGAGCGGGGCGTGATCCCGGACTTCCGCGCGGCCGGACGTGATCCGGTTCGGGCTGTCGCCGCTGACCACTCGGTTCGTCGACGTATGGGACGGGATCGAGACGCTACGGTCGCTATGCCGAGTCGCAAAGCCGTAGAGAAGTCGCCGGTGACGGTCGGGGTCGTCCTCGCCCGGGGCGAAGCGCCTCCCGACGGCCTCGACGCCATCGCCGAGTTGGCAGAGATTGAGCTGGCCGACGATGCACCGACGCTGAGAGGGGTTCTGGACAAGGTCGAGGTCCTGCTCGTCTGGGACTTTCGCACGGACCTGCTCGGCGGCTCGTGGCCCAGTGCGAGCCCGCTGCGCTGGATTCACGCCGCAAGCGTCGGCGTGGACGCGGTCCTCGTCGATCACGTGGTTGATAGCGAGATCGTCGTCACGAACACCCGCGGCGTATTCGAGCGCCCGATCGCGGAGTACGTCCTCGCGCTGATTCTCGCGTTCGCAAAGGACCTCCCCGCCACGCTCGAGCTCCAGCGAGAGCAGCGGTGGGTGCACCGTGAGACACAGATGATCCAGGGCCGGCGAGCCGTCGTCCTCGGCGCCGGAGGGGTCGCCCGCGCGCTCGTTCCGCTCCTTCGTGCCGCTGGAATGGAGGTCGATGTCGTTGGCAGGACAGCACGGGAGAACGATCCGGATTTTGGCCGTGTGGTGTCGACAGCGGACGTCGACGCGCTGCTGGGGCACGCCGATTTCGTCGTCCTCGCGCTGCCGCTGACCGATGAGACCCGGGGGTACCTCGACGAGCGCCGGCTCGCATTGCTCGATCCCGGCGTCCGGATCGTCAACGTTGGCCGCGGGGCGCTGATCGACGAGGACGCGCTGCTCGCTGCGCTCGAATGCCGGGCGATTGCTGGAGCCGCTCTGGACGTCTTTGCCGTCGAGCCGCTGCCGCCCGAGCATCCGTTCTGGGCCATGGAACAGGCGATCGTCTCGCCTCACATGTCGGGCGACCGGTTCGGGTGGGAGCGCGCGGTGGTCGAGGGCTTCGCCGACAACCTGCGGCGATGGCTTGCCGGCGAGGAGCTCCTGAATCGCGTCGACAAGCGGCCCATGCTACGATAGCCCGTAGTACGACGGCTCCTCGTACTATCTGACAAGTAGACACGGGATTCCAGGGGGTCCTCCATGGAAGACGACGAACGCCGCCGCCGGCGTTCCACTCAAGCGCGCGATTTTCCGGGTGCGTTCGAGGGCGAGACGGTCACCCGGCGCCGGTTCATGACCGGCACCGCGCTGACGGCCGGCGGGATCGCCGCCGCCGCGATCGGCCTGCCCGCGCTGGGCTTCGCGGTCGCCCCGGTGTTTCATCAGGAGAGCGCCAACTGGCAGGACGTCGGCGAGCTCGCCCGGTTCAAACCATCCGACTACACCCCGGTCGTGATCACGATCCAGTCCGGCGTCGGGAGCGCCGGTCGATCGATTGCCTACGTCCGCCGGCACGATCAGGGCGTCGACGGTCCGGTCAAGGACCGCTACGACGAGATCGTCGCGATCTCCTCGCGGTGCGTACACGTCGGCTGTCCGGTCCGGTACGTCGGCGCCGCGCGCAGCTTCGTGTGTCCGTGTCACGGCGGGGTCTACGACTTCCGCGGGATCCGCGTCGGCGGGCCGCCGCCCCGACCGCTGGATCGGTTCTACACGCTGATCCGCAACGGCCGGGTGCTGATCGGCCCACGATTCAGTGTCAATAACGAGCTGCGCCGGTTTGCGCCGCGCGACCCCGGCCAGCCGCTCGACGGGATCGGCCAGTACCTGTATCCCAAGCGCTTCTCGACGCCTCCGGCGCCTCCTGGAAGCTGAGCCGCCAAGGCCGCCCCTATGGGGTGCTCTTGCCGGTGGTCGCGAACGCGGCGACCTCCGGCGGCGCCGACGGCAGCAGGCCGTCGGGCACGAGCACCATCGCGGCTCCGTCGGGCGGATGCAGCCCGGTCAGATGATCCCAGCCGTTGACGACCGCGATCGCCACGTCGCCGGTCTCCAGGCCCCCCAGCGTGTATGCGTCGGCGAGCCCGCCGTGCTCGGCCCGCGACGGCACCGAGGCCATCAGCTCCGCAGCGATCGCGCCCGCGGCGTCGTCGGGCGGGACCGGGCCCACGAACCGCATCGTCGACAGCGACTGGTCGATCGCACCCCGGACGATCACGACCGGCGCGGGTACCGCCAACGCCAACGTCTCCGCCCAGCGCTCGTGGTCGTTGTTCTCGACCGCGATCACCAGCGACGCCTCGACGTCGTTGGCGGCGAGCACTGCGGCGCGGGCCATGTGATCGGTGACCCGAACCGCGGGATCGGTGTCGATCGACAGTCGCCGGCACAGGCCGCTGAGCCGGTCCAGGTCGGCCTGGCGGGTGCGGCTCGTGGCGGCCGCGGACTCCATCAGGAACACGTCGACTACGCCGGCCTGCTGGTTGGCGACCCGGCGCGCGATCCGCAGTCCGAGCGGCGCGCCGTCGAGGTGCGCGACCGCGACCAGCACATGCTCGCCGAGCGCCCGGCGCCCCAGCGGCGGGGGATCCACGCGCGTGCGCTGGCGCTCGGCGACCAGCGTGGCCAGGATCATCGTCACCAGGATCACCACCAGCACGGCGTTGACGACCGACTCGCCGAACAGCCCGATCTGAAAGCCGACCGTGGTCGCGGCCAGGGTCGCGGCTGCACGCGGCGTGGTCAGCGCAAACACCATCAGCGCCTTATTGAGGTCGGCGCCGAACAGCGGCCGGGTCAGCATCGAGGCGATGAGCTTGCCGCCGATCGCGGCGACCGCGAACAGCCCCGCGAGGCCGAGCGTCTGACCCTCGACCATCACCGACGGGTTCAGCAGCAACCCGACCGACACCAGGAACACCGGCACGAACACCGCCGAGCCGAAGAAGTCGATCCGGTTCATCAGCGGCCCCTCGTTGGGGACCAGGCGGTTCAGCGACAGGCCGGCGAAGAACGCGCCGATGATCCCGTCGATCCCGAAGATCTCCCCGACCACGGCGGCGGCCAGGAACCCCGCGAACGTGATCACGTAGCGGACCGTGCGCTCGGCGCCGAGGATCCAGTACGCACGGGCCACCAGCCACGGCAGGACCAGGAAGCAGAACACGCCCAGCACCGCGAACCCGAGCAGCAGCTGAATCGCGATCGACGCCCCGCCGCCGCTTCCCGAGGTCGTGCTCGAGATCACCGCCAGGATCGTCAGCGTCAGCGTGTCGGTGAGCACGGTGCCACCCAGTGCGCTGGCGATCACCGGATCGTTCGCTAACCGGGCGTGACGGATCATCGGATACAGCACCAGCGTGTGCGAGGCCAGCAGCGCGCCCAGCAGGATCGCGGCCGACGTCTCCCAGCCCAGCGCGATCCCGACCGCGACACCGAGGATCGCCGGGCAAAGGAACGTGAGCAGGCCAAACGTGACCGCGGAATTGCGGTACTGGCGCAGCAGCGACAGATCGAGCTCGACCCCGGCGACGAACATCAGGTACAGCAATCCGACCGATCCCAGGTCGGGGATCGTGGTGCTGCCCGGGTCGATCAGCTTGAGCCCGTGCGGCCCGATCACCAGCCCGCCAAGCAGCAGGCCGACCAGCCCCGGGATCCGAGCCCGCTGCATGATCGGCGGCCCGATGATCACCACCAGGAACAGCACCAGGAACTCCCAGGCCCCGCCGGTCGGAGCGGTGAACGTGATCGAGGCGGTGGTCATGAGGACATGTCGCTGGTCCGCAGCAGCGGCACGTTGTTAGTGGCGTCCTGGATCGAGATCCCGATCCACTGCTGAGCGAGATCGTCGATCGTCCCGTCGGCCTGCATCTGGCGCAGCGCCGAACTGACCGCGTCGACGTTGCTCGAGCCCTTGGGCAGCGCCGCCGCGATCGGCTCGGTCTCGGCCAGCTGAGCGGCGACGTCGAAATGGGGGTCGGCGTGGGCGATCGCCTCGGCGGCCGGCAGGTCGAACATCGCGACGTCGGCTTTACCGGAGCTGACCGCGACCAGTTCGTCGTTGCGGTCCTCGATCAGCAGCGGCGGCTTGTCGGGCTGGATCACGTTGTTGACGATGTCCTGGAAGGTGGTGTTGGCGCCGACCGTCCAGCGCAGACCCTGGGCGGTCTTCACGTCCGGGACGTCGGTGCCGGTGCGGACCACCAGCGCCGGCGAGGACTCGATGTAGGGCGTCGAGAAGTCGAGTACCTTCTCGCGCGCGCTGGTCGGCGTGATCAGCGACAGCGCCAGATCGGCGCCGTCGAGGTGGCCGCTGACGATCTGCGAGAACGTCTCGGTCCTGACCGCGAGCTTGAGGCCGAAGTGATGGGCCAGGTCCTGGGCCATCGCGTACTCCATGCCGCCGGTGGGGGTGTCACCGGAGCCGAGCCAGAAGCCCGACGTGGGCAGCGTCTGGGTGACGACGGTCAGCTTTCCCTGATGCGCCGGTGTGAACGTGCCGGCGGCGCTGCTGAGGCCACCGCAGCCCGCCGTGAGTCCTGCGGTCGCAAGCACGACCGCGACACAGATGACCCGGCGGGCGGTCCGCGCCCGCGCCCCCGTGACGCGCTTCCGACGCTGTCCTAGTACAGGTTGGGGATCCAGTTCAGCTCTTCGATCGGTGGACGGCGATATCCCTGATCGCCCTTTCGCGGGGGAAGCTTGACCTTTGGCTGCCTCACCTCTTGATAGTCCACCAGCGACAACAGGTGCGAGATCGCGTTGAGCCTCGCGCGGCGTTTGTCGTCGGCGGCGACCTCCCACCAGGGCGACTGGGCCGTCGAGGTGTGCTCCACCATCAGATCCTTGGACTTGGAGTACTCGACCCACCGAGTGCGTGCCTCGAGATCCATCGGCGATAGCTTCCAGCGCCGGGCCGGATCGTCGATCCGCGACTGGAAGCGGCGCTCCTGCTCGTCATCGGAGACCGAGAACCAGTACTTGACCAGCTGGATGCCAGAGCGCAGCAGCATCCGCTCGAACTCGGGCACCGAGTGCAGGAAATCCCAGTACTCGGCGTCAGTACAGAAGCCCATCACGCGCTCGACCCCGGCGCGGTTGTACCAGGAGCGGTCGAACACGACCATCTCACCGGCCGTGGGCAGCTGCTCGACGTAACGCTGGAAGTACCACTGGCCGCGCTCCCGCTCGGTCGGCGCCCCCAGCGCCACCACGCGGCAGGACCGCGGGTTCAGGGGAGCGGTCAGCCGTTTGATCGTGCCGCCCTTGCCGGCGGCGTCGCGACCCTCGAAGATCACCACCAGCCGGTGGCCGCTCTCGCGGACCCATTCGAGCATCCGCACGCACTCGAGCTGGAGTTCGGCGAGCTCCTTGTCGAACTGCTTGCGGGGCATCTTCGGCTGTCGCGGGCCCGGAGGCGTGCCGATGGCGCCCTTGCGGTGCTTTGGGCCCTTGCTGTTCTTGCCCGCCATCCAATTCTCCTCTCTCGTGCCGCTGCGGCGACGGCCGCCGTCAGACGCGGCGGCGCTTGCGCACGAACGCGGCCTCGAGCTCCTGCTCCTGGAAGCCGCCCAGCACTTTGCCCTCGGTCGCGTACCGGAACAGTGCGACCTTGAACACCGCCGAGATCGTGGCCTGAAGCAGGACGGCCACGACCAGCACCAGCGCCCCGAGCACGATCAGAACCACGCCCAGCGCGACCGACGACTTCGCGGCCGCGATCCCGATCGCGATCAGGATCCCCGCGGGCAGGATTCCGATCAGGAACGCGATCCCGCCGATCGCGAACGAACCGGTCACGCCCTCACCCCAGCGCTCCCTGACGACGTGGGCGGAGCGCTTGATCGCATCCTTGGGCCCGAGGTCCTCGAACGCGATCACCGGGATCACGAAGAACGTGGCCACGCTCCAGGCGAAGTTCGCCAGGCCGCCCACGATCGAGGCCAGGATCTGGCCGCCGATCTCCCGTAGCAGCGCCTCGATGAGCATGATCACCCCGCCGACCACCAGCGACACGCCGGCCCAGGCGAAGATGCTGCTCTGGTGCTGACGGGCAGCCGCGATCCCCTCGGCGACGGTCGTGTCGTGGCCCTCCAGCGCGCGGGCGGCGCAAGCGCTCAGCGCGACGCCGCAGAAGATCCCGATCGCGATGATCAGATACACGCCGATCACGGCGATCACGATCCCGAGCCAGTCGGTCTTGGTCCCGGCGATCAGGCCTACGCCGGCGCCGAAGAAGATGACCGCGGTGATGATGCCGGCGATCGCGGAGACGATCGGGAACACGATCAGCGAGCGGTCCGCCTTGACCACCGCCCACGACTGCTTGGCTAGATGCCAGCCACGCCCAATCCGCCCCATTTGCGAGCACTGTAAAGCACCAGGGGCGCCGTGAAAAGTGCTGGCAGTTCCGATTCAGGATGAGCGGGGAATCGTCAACAAGGCCGCGCTCGCCGGCGGGACGGTGACCGTGAAGCTCCGCTTCGAGGACGTGATCGCCGCCGCGGTGCTGGGGCCGACGAGCGTGCCGGTGGTCGTCTCCGTGGCGAAGCTCTGGCCGCCGAGCGTCACACCGTTACGGGCCGCGAGCCCCGGGGCGCGGAGCAGCTGGACGATTCCCGCGCTCGCGCGCGCGGGCGCGCGTATCCGAGCGTGGCGGGTGGCGCTCGTGCTCTTGTTGATCAGGACGACCCGGAGGGTCTGCTTTTCGTCGACGGTGGCCCAGGTCGAGAGCCCGGGTGCGGTTTTCGCGGTGATGCGCACGAGTCGTGATCCGGGCGGGGTCGCGTCGGCGAACATCAGCAACCCGTAGTAGACCGGCGCCACGTGCGCCGACCAGACTCCGTGATCGTCGCGGAACGTGATCATCTGGTTGATCGACCGGGGCGGCGTGTGGATGTTGACGCCGTCGACCCCCGCGTTCGCGAGCGCGAACATCGCGTCCAGCGACCACAGCGCGGCGGCATAGGTGTCGCTGACGCCGCGCTCGCCGCCGCACGAGATCGCGTTGATCTCGTCGATGCGGAGTGGGACGTGGTGGCGGTGCGCGGTGTTCGCCAGCGGGGCCACTCGCTGGGCGAGCCCGGTGGAGCTGGCGTTGGAGAGCAGTTGGGCGGCGGTCACGTGGGTTGTCCTCTCGCACCGCTTCAGCGGGTAGGCGTGGACCGTCGCGACTCGCACCCGGGGTTCAGCGGTCAGGAACTGGTTGAGGTGGTCTAGGTAGACGGGCGAGCCCGTGGAGGGACCGGCCAGCGGGATCTGCGGCATGTGTTTGGCGAACGTCGAGAAGTCGTTCGTGAACGCGCGCGGGTCGTAGCTGGCCGGTCGGCCGCGGACCTCGTGCCCGCGCTTGGTCCGGTACCAGCCGAAGGCCCCGTACAGCTCGGGCTCGTTTCCGATCTCCAGCGCCGCGGTCGACCCGCGGCCGAGATTCTGGATCAAGGCGCGGGCCTCGCCTGCGGCCAGCCGGCGGTTATCGGCCTCGAGGTTGATCCCGAGCAGCAGGCGGGCGTTGGTTGCGGTGGTCAGCGCCTTGGTGATCTGCATCCACTGGGGGGTGAGCGTGTAACGGATTCCGGGGGGCTTGCGGATGCCGTGGACCGGCCACCAGGTCCAGTCCGTGCTGTCGCCGCCCAGGCGCAGGACCGGGCGGGCGCCGGGGGCGAGGTTGCGGATCAGCTGCTCGAATACGGGGTCGAGCGCCTTCGGGTCCTCGCCCGCGTACTTCGGGATCGCCCAATACTCGGTCGAGAAGCCTACGAACCCGCTCGGGATCGCCCGGCCGGGCTTATTGGTCTGGACGGTGAGCTGGACCGGATCGCCCTTGTGGCCCTGCTTGCTGACGGCGGCAAAAGCCACGCCGGCGCCGAGCGCCGCCACCGCCACGATCGCGATTAGTGGCCGGCCGAAGGACCACGTCCGCACGGGGTTCACGCTACCCAGGTGTCCGGAGCCCCACTTAAAGACTCAGCGCGGGGGGGCCGGGGCGGGGCGGGCGAATCCGCGTGCTTAACGCCCCGTTCGAGTCCGGTTCGGCGGCACCGTGGGACGTTAGTCACGTGGGAGGTGATCAACGTCCCGCGGTAGCCCGGCGAGGGCTCGAGTGGGACGTTGAGCAGGTCTACGCCTGGATCCCGCCGCCGTCGATCACCAGCGCCTGGCCGTTGATCGCCTTGGCGGCCGGCGAAGCCAGGAACACGACCGCGTCCGCAACCTCCTCGGGCTCCAGCAGCCGCCCGAGCGGGGACTGGCCGGCCAGCGCGTCGAGGCTCTCGGCCTCGGTGCGGCCGGTGGTGTCGACGATCCGAGCGATCGCTCGCGACGTGAGGTCGGTGCGGACGTAGGTGGGGCAGACCGCGTTGACGCGGACCCCGGTGCCCGCCAACTCGCTGGCCACCGCCCGGGTGAGCCCGACCGCGGCGTGCTTGGAGGCCGTGTAGGCGATCGTGTAGGGAGCGCCGATCCGGCCCGCGGTCGAGGCGATCGTGACGATCGAGCCGCTGCCCCGCTCGGTCATCCCGGGGACGACCGCCCGGATGCACAGGAATGGCCCGGTCACGTTGACGTCGAAGTGGCGGCCCCAGGACTCCAATGTGGTCCGGGCCAGGGGCGCGGTCTCGGCGAAGCCCGCGTTGTTGACCAGCACGTCGATGTCGCCGATGTCGGCGAACGTGCTCGCCACCGCGGCTTCGTCGGTCACGTCACACACTCCGGTGCGGACGCTCATCCGACTCAGAGCCTCCCGGTCGCGCCCCAGCGCCACCACGTCGTCGCCGAGCGCCGTAAACCGCTCGACCACCGCGCGGCCGATGCCCTTGGCCCCGCCGGTGACGACGACCGTCCGGCTCACCCCATGATCACCGGCGCGAGCCGCTCCATCTGCGCCAGCCGCTCGGGGTAGCGGCCGACCAGGAACTGCAACCCGACGTGCTCGACCCCGACGTCGGCAAATCGAGACAGCGCCTCGGCCACCTGCTCGGGGCTCCCGCGCAGAACGTCGGGCTCCTGCTCGACCGGCTCGGCGGTGACCTCGACCGACAGGCAGCAGTGCAGCGCGATCTCGTCGGGATCACGGCCCGCGTCGTTGGCCGACGCCCGCACGTGCTCGTAGCGCGACCGCAGCTCTTCCGGGGTCACGCGCGGAAAGTAGGGAAACCAGGCGTCCCCGTGGACCCCGGCTCGCCGCTGGGCGCCACGGCTCTCGCCGCCGCACCAGATCGGGATCGGCTTGTCGTAGGACTTGGGGTAGAACGCGATGTCGTCGTAGGAGTAGTGCTCGCCGGCGAACGAGCAGTGCTCCTCTGAGAACAGGTTGCGGGCGACCCGCAACTGCTCCTCGGCGACCTGGGCCCGCTGCGGAAAGATCTCTGACCGGTCGAGGGCGTCGAACTCCTCGGACATCCAGCCGATCCCGACGCCGAGGATGAACCGGCCCTCCGACAGCCAATCGATCGTCGACGCAACCTTGGCCCAGTGCACCGGGTCGCGATACGTCGTCACCAACACCGCGACGCCGAGCTTGATGTTCTCGGTCGCGCCGGCCAGGAACGCGAGCGCGGTCATCGACTCCAGGAACGGCTTCTCGGGCGGGACGATGAACGATCCGGACCAGCTGTAGGCGTAGTCGCTCTCGATCTTCCACGGGATCACGATCCGGTCGGCCGCCCACACCGTCGTGAACCCGAGCCGCTCCGCGGTCTGAGCCGCATGGGTCAGCCCCGCGCGCGTGCAAGCCGCGCCGGAGACCGGCAGAAACACGCCAAAGTCCATGCCTAGCTCCTCGCTACTCTCGACACCTCACCACCCTAGTGTGTCGAGTTTCATCGCGGAGTGCAACACTAACCGGCATGGATCTGAAGCTGCTGAGCCTTGACGAGCCCGACGAAGTCCGCACGTTTCCCAACGGCAAGTTCGAGATCTACCAAGTCGGGCCGATGACGATCGGGCGCGCCACCTACCAACCGGGCTGGCGCTGGACCGAGCACGTCGGCGGAGCGCCGTCGTGCCCGGTTGAGCATGTGGGCCTCGTGATCAGCGGCGCCGCCGCCGTCAAGATGGACGACGGCACCGAGCGGATCATGCGCGAGGGGGAGCTGTTCTACGTCCCGCCGGGCCACGACAGCTGGGTCGTCGGCGACGAGCCCTACGTGTCGCTGCACCTCATGGGGAGCGAGACGTACGCCGCTCCTGAGCCCGCCTGAACATCGCGCGCGCGATGATCTCGCGCTGGATCTCGGAGGCGCCCTCGTAGATCCGCGGCGCTCGAACCTCCCGGTACAGGTGCTCGAGCGGGTGACCGTGCTCGAGCGCGCGGGCCCCGTGGAACTGAATCGCGGCGTCGACCGCCTCCTGGGCGGTCTCGGTCGCCAGCAGCTTGGCCATCGCTGCCAGCGCCGGATCCGGAGCCCCGTCGTCGAACGCCGCCGCCGCCCGGCGGACCAGCAGCCGCGCCGCCTCCACGCGCGCGGTCAGGTCGGCCAGGCGGTGGGCGACCGCCTGGTGCTCGGCAAGCGGCCGCCCGAACGTCTCGCGCTCCAGCGCCCAGTCGGCCGCGAGCTCGAGCGCCTGGGTGGCCATCCCGATCCCGAACGCTCCCACGCTCGGCCGGAACAGGTCCAGCGTGCGCATCGCCACCCGGAAACCGTCGCCGCGCTCGCCGAGCATGTGGTCGGCGGGCACGAACACGTCGTCGAACCGCAGCGACCCGATCGCGTGCGGGGCCACCAGCTGCTTGCGCTCGCCGGTCAGGCCCTGGCTGTCGCCGGGCACCGCGAACGCGGTCAGGCCGCGGCGGCCCTCCGAGGTGCGAGCGAACACCGTGTAGATGTCCGCCTCGGGCGCGTTTGAGATCCACAGCTTCTGTCCGTTGAGACGGTATCCGTCGCCGTCCGCAGTGGCCTGGAGCGAGATCGCCGACACGTCCGAGCCGGCCTCGGGCTCGGTCAGCGCGAACGCCGCCACCGCGGTGCCGTCGGCCACGCGCGGAATCCAATGCTGTTTGACCGTGGGTGAGCCTGCTTGGTGGATCGGATAGGCCCCGAGACCCTGGAGCGCGAACGCGGTCTCGGCCTCGGTGCATTCGGTCGCCAGCGCCTCGCGGATCACGCACAGCTCGGTCGCCGACACGTCCGGGAACAGCCGATCCAGCAGCCCGTGCTCGGCCAGCGCCCGGACCAGTGGGCGGTTGACCCGGCACGGGCGCCCCGCCTCGGCGATCGGCCGCAGCTCGGCAGCGGCCAGCCGGCGGGTCTCGTCGTAGAGCTCGGTCACGCCCGGCGTCACGTCTGGATGACGGCGACGCCCATCAGCTCGACCTGCAGCCCGGGATCGAACAGCTCGGTGACGCCGAACAGCCCCATCGCCGGGTAATGGTCGCCGAAGTGCTTGCGCCACGCGGCGCCGAGCTCGGACAGCGCACCCCGGTAGGCGGCCACGTCGCGGACGAACACCTGGAGCGAGACCAGGTCGCTCGGCTCGCCGCCGGCCGCGCGAAGTGCCGTGACTACGTTCCCCGCGGCGTCGTCGAACTGCTCGACGAGCGTCTCGCCGGAGCCGATCTGGCCGGCCAGGTAGATGGTGTTGCCGGCCACGAGCGCATGCGAGAAGCCGCTCGGCTTGGGCAGCTCGGGCGGGTTGACGATCCGGTTCATCGGCCCCTCCAGTCAGGTTTGCGGCCCTCGTGCCAGGCGTTGTAGAACTCGGTGAAATCCTCTGACTTCATCAGCAGCGCCTGGGTCAGGGCCTCGATCTCGATCGAGGTTCCCAGGTCGGAGTCGAGTTCGCGGGTCAGCGCAACCTTGGTCGCCGAGTAGGCCAGCGCCGGGCCGGCGGCCAGCCGCTGGGCCAGCGCCGCCGCGCGGTCGGCGAGCTCGTCGTCGGGCACGACCTCGTTGGCGAGCCCGATCTCGTACGCGCGCTGGGCCTTGAGCCTGTCGCCCAGCATCAGCAGCTCGGTGGCCCGGCCCAGCCCGACGATCCGAGGCAGCAGGTAGGCCGAGCCCATATCGGCGCCAGATAGTCCCACGCGCGTGAATAGGAAGGCGAATGACGCGGACTCGGCCAGCAGCCGGAAATCGGCGGCCAGCGCGATCACCGATCCGGCGCCCGCGGCGACCCCGTTGACGGCGGCGATCACGGGCATCGGCAGCTCCCGTAGGCCCTTGACGACCGCCCCGGTCATCCGCGTGAACTCGCGCAGCTCGGCGGCCTCGCGCTTGACCAGCTCCCCGATGATCTCCTCGACGTCCCCGCCCGAGCAGAATCCGCGGCCCCGGCCGGTGATCACCAGCACCCGCGCGTCGCCGCGATGGGGCAGCTGGGCCAATAGATCGCGCAGATCCGCGTAGGCTTCGAATGTCAGCGCGTTCAGCTTGTCGGGTCGGTTCAGCGCGATCGTGGCGACGCCGTCGCGCACGTCAAAATCGAAGTGCCAGCTCATGGGGCGCGACGATACTCGACATAGAACTCCGGAGCAATGTTAGGTATCCTCGGATAGGAGGGCTTTTTGTCCGGCGACAGTCCCTACTGGAACCCGAAGACCGAAACGCTCGACCGCGAGCGGCTCGAGGCGCTTCAGCTCGCCAAACTGCGTCGGCAGTGCGAGTGGGCTGCCGCAAGAAGCCCCTGGTATCAGCGGCGCTTTGCGGACGCCGGGTTCCAGCCCGACCAGTTGCGGTCGCTGGCCGACATGCGCCGGATCCACTGTCTGACGCGCGACGAATGGATGGCCTCCCAGGAGGTGCTGCCGCCCTACGGCGAGATCCCGGCGATCGGCGGCGACGGCGCGATCCGCGTTCACACGACCTCGGGCACCACCGGCCGCGGCCCGCTGCGCGCGCTGGACTCGCGTAAGGACTGGTCGTGGGTGGCCGAGATGTGGTGCTACGCGCTGTGGGGTTGCGGCGTCCGGCCCACCGACACCGCCTACATCGCGTTCGGCTACGGCTCGTTCATCGGCTTCTGGGGACTGCACTACGCGATGGAGAAGATGGGCGTGCTGAACGTGCCCGGCGGCGCTCAGACAACCGAGTCGCGCGTGCGCCAGATCCGCGATTTCGGCGCGACCGTGGTGGCTTCGACCCCGACCTACGCGCTGCGCCTCGCCCAGGAGGCGCAGGTCCACGGACTCGACCTGCGCGACTCAGCCGTCGAGCGCCTGATCCTGTCGGGCGAGCCCGCCGGCTCGATCCCCCAGACCAAGGCGCTGATCGAGGAACAGTGGGGCGCCAAGGCCTACGACACCGCAGGGATGACCGAGATCGGCACGATCATGGTGTTCGAGTGCTCCCGCCAACCGGGCGGCACCCACATCATCGAGGACAACGTGATCGAGGAGGTACTCGACCCCGACACGCTCGAGCCGGTCGCCTACGGCGAGCGCGGCGAACGCGTCGTGACCTCGTTCGGGCGCGGCGCGATCCCGCTGATCCGCTACCGGACCGGCGACCTCGTCTGCAAGGTCCCCGCCTCGCGATGTGACTGCGGACGCGGCTTTGACATCTTCGAGGGCGGGATCCTCGGTCGCGTCGACGACATGAAGCTGGTTCGAGGCACCAACGTGTACCCGCGCGCGATCGAGGCGATCGTCCGCGAGTTCCCCGACGTCGACGAGTTCCAGACTGTGATCACCCATGAGGGGATCCGCGACGAGATCACGCTCCGGGTCGAGATGAAGCCCGACTGGGGTGACGACGGCTGGGACTCGCTGTCCGACGATCTCCACAAGCGCCTGGCCCACGCCCACGAGGGCCTGAACTTCCGGGTCCAGCGGGCCGCCGCCGGCGAGCTACCCCGGTTCGAGCTCAAGGCCAAGCGAACCGTCGATCTGCGCGACTCCCCGGTGGGGGTGGGCTGATGGCCACCGATCTGATCGGCAACGAGCTGACGCCCGAACGAGGCGCGCCTGCTCGCGGTCTACGAGGAGCTCAAGGCGCTGGCCGGCCAGGACCTGCCGCCGAACGCGCAGGCGAACGTGCGCGCGGCGCTGGCGCTGATCCACAACGCGGTCACCGGGCTGGGCCTGGAGTACGAGCACCTCAGCGACTTGGGCGTGTGACGCCGATGACGCCGATGCGGATCGCGGTGGTCGGCGGGGGACCGGGCGGGCTCTACTTCTCGATCCTGATGCGCAAGGTCCGCCCGGACTGGGAGGTGTGCGTGTTCGAGCGCAACCGTCCCGGCGACGCGTTCGGGTTCGGCGTGGTGTTCTCGGATGAGACGTTGAGCGTGTTCGAGCACGCCGATCCGGAGACGTACTGGGCGATCACCGAGCGGTTCGCACGCTGGACCGATATCGACATCCACTACCGGGGATCGGTGACGCGCTCGGGTGGCCACGGGTTCTCGGCGCTGGGCCGGCGGGAGCTGCTGGGGATGCTCCAGGAGCGCGCGCTCGGGCTCGGGGCGGAGATCCGGTTTGAGACCGAGGCGCCGGCCCTGTCCGAGCTCGATTGGGCCGACGTGGTGGTGGCCGCCGACGGAGCCTCGAGCGCGATCCGCACCGCGCTGGACTCCGACTTCGCGCCGACACTGGACCGTCGGTTCTGCCGGTACATGTGGCTGGGCACCGACCTCGTGTTCGACGCGTTCAAGTTCTTCGTGGTCGAGACGCCCGAGGGCGTGTTCCAGGCTCACGCGTACCCGTACGACGACCGGATGAGCACGTTCATCGTCGAGTGCAACGAACGGGTGTGGCGCGACGCGGGGCTGGACTCGCTGGCGCCGGGTCCGCTGCCGCCGGGGGTCAGCGACGCCGCGAGCATCGAACGGTGCCGCGAGCTGTTCGCCGACGCGCTGGAGGGACACGAGCTGGTCGCCAACAACTCCAAGTGGATCGACTTCGTCACGGTTCGTAACCGCAGCTGGCGGGCGGGCAACGTGGTCCTGCTCGGCGATGCCGCGCACACCGCGCACTTCTCGATCGGCTCGGGGACCAAGTTGGCGATGGAGGACGCGGTCGCGCTGGCGTGGGCGCTGCGGTCTGCACGGCGACGACGTGGAGTGCGCACTCGGTTCGTATGAAGAGGAGCGACGACCCATCGTGGAGAGCACCCAACGGGCGGCGCAGGCGTCGCTCGAGTGGTTCGAGGGGCTCGGTCGGTACGCGCGGCAGGAGCGGTTGCAGTTCGCGTTCAACCTGCTGACGCGCAGCCGGCGGGTGACCTACGACAACCTGCGGCTGCGCGACCCCGAGTTCGTCGCCGAGGTCCATCCCGATCCGCGACCCCCGATGTTCATGCCGTTCAGGCTCCGCGACCTCGAGCTGCCCAACCGGGTGGTCGTGTCGGCGATGGACATGTACTCGGCGGTCGACGGGAACGCCCGGCGATTTCCACTTGGTGCACCTCGGCGGGCGGGCGCTCGGCGGCGCCGGTCTCGTGATGACCGAGATGGTCTGCGTCAGCTCCGATGGACGCATTACACCTGGGTGCGCTGGCATGTATACCGACGACCACATCGGGGCCTGGAGGCGGATCGTGGATTTCGCCCACGAGCAGGGAAATTGCGCGATCGGAGCACAGCTCGGGCACTCCGGTCGCAAGGGCTCGACGAAGCTGATGTGGGACGGGATCGACGAGCCTCTCGATGAAGGCAACTGGCCGGTGATCGCGCCCTCGCCGCTGCCGTATGGGCCCGCCAATCAGGTCCCGCGCGAGATGTCGCGAGCCGACATGGACGTGGTGCTCGAGCAGTTCGTGGCCGCCGCCCGGGGAGTGGCCGCGGCCGGATTCGACCTGCTCGAGCTGCACTGTGCCCACGGCTACCTGCTGTCGTCGTTCCTCTCGCCGCTGACCAACGCGCGCGACGACGAGTACGGGATCACGCTCGACGGGCGGGCCCGGTACCCGCTCGAGGTGTTCGACGCGATCCGCGCGGTGTGGCCGACCGAGAAGCCGATGAGCGTCCGCATCTCGGCGACCGATTGGGTGCCCGGCGGCTTTGAGCCCGACGACGCCGTGCGCTTCGCGCGGATGCTCCAGGAGCACGGTTGCGACATCGTCGACGTGTCCTCGGGACAGGTCTCGCCCGACGAGCAGCCGGCCTTCGGACGCAGCTTCCAGACCCCGTTCGCCGACCGGATTCGCAACGAGGTCGGGATCCCCACAATCGCCGTCGGAGCGATCTCCAGCTACGACGACGTCAACACGATCATCGCCGCCGGACGCGCCGACCTGTGCGCTCTGGCGAGACCGCATCTGTACGACCCGCACTGGACGTTGCACGCTGCTGCCGAGCAGGGTTACACGGGAGCGCGGTGGCCTGTTCAGTATCAGGCCGGGTCGCGCAAACCCCCCAGCGGGCGGGGCGATGACGTCCGCAAGGAGCTCGAGCGGACGTTCGAGCCGGCGTTCCGCAGAGCTGGTCGAGCGGGGGTGAGTACGGAGGCGGTTGTGGCCGGGCCTCTCGCTGCAGGCGAGCCGTTCCAGCCGCAGGATCTGGTGGTGTCGCTGTTGGGCACGTACGTGCGTCCGTTCGGCGACACGGTGTGGTCGGGAGGGCTGGTGGTGGTGCTCAGCGAGTTCGGGTTCTCGCAGGGCGCGGCGCGGGTGGCGCTGACCCGGCTGGTGCGCCGCGGCCTGATCGAGCGGGTGCGCTCGGGGCGGCTCGTCCACTACCGGATCACGCCGCGCTGCGAGCGACTGCTGCTCGAGGGTGACGGGCGAATCTTCTCGCTCGGTTCCGAGCGTTCGGACGAGGGGACGTGGACGCTGGTCTGGCATCAGATTCCGGAGGATCGGCGGCTCGAGCGAAGCCGTTTGGCGAGGCGGTTGCGGTTCCTCGGATTCGGGTCCGCGCAGGACAGCGTGTGGGTGTCGCCGCACGACCACGCCGACGAGGTCCGGGAACTTCTCGTCGAGCTCGAAGTCGACTCGTTCGCGACGCTGTTTCGAGCGTCCGGAGAGGACGCGTCGGGACTGCCGGTGTTCGTCTCCAGAGCGTGGGATCTGACCGGCCTGGTGGAGCGCTACGGGGCGTTCATCGACGAGTTCGGCGCGTACCTGGCGGACGGTGGTGAGGGAGGTCGAGCAGTGCGCTCGGTGGGCGATCAGGAGGCGTTTGTGGTGCGCACTCGACTCGTGCATCTGTTCCGCGAATTTCCGGTGCTCGACCCCGAGCTCCCGACCGACCTGGCGCCGCCCGTCGAGGGTCCTCGAACACGCGCGGTGGAGATCTTCCACGCGCTGTATGAGGGGCTCGCGCCGGCCTCCCAGCGGCACTTCGACGACGTCACCGGGGCGTCGCCGCTGTGGCGTTGAGGGTGCTGTTTTTGGCTGATTGCGGGTGAGGATGGCCGGGGCGGGTTGTCCCAGCTAATCCGGGGTTTTGGTCGGGTTCGGGGTCGGCTGGCGGTGTGATTTCGATTACCGGCGCCAGGTTTGGTGAGGTTTCGCCGTCCCACGTACCGGGAAGCGGCCCTCGTAATGCAGGTTTTTAGTGGGGTCTTGGGCAGGGGCGTGAAACGGGCGGGTTTACTCGTCGCCTTCGCGCTGCTGCTGTTCGCGGTCCTGCTGTTCGGTGCGGGCAGCGCCCGGGCCGCGTCGGGGCTGGATGTCGGGAAGGTCGTTTCGACCGCTACGGCGCCGGTCACGCAGGCGGCGGCGCCGGTTACTCAGACGGTCGCGAAGGCGGCCGCTCCGGTGACCCAGGCGGCGGCTCCGGCGGCGGCGTCCTCGACCCCTTCGGCACCGGCGGCTTCGGCTCCGGCGGCACCGGCCGCTTCGGCCCCGGCTCCGGCGGCACCGGCCGCTTCGGCTCCCGGCACCGGCCGCTCCGGCCCCGGCGACGCCCGCTCCGAGCAGCCCGGTCGCGACGGTCACGCAGGCCGCGGCGCCGGTGACCCAGACGGTCGCCAAGGCGACGGCGCCGGTCACGCAGTCGGTCGCCAAGGCGACGGCTCCGGCGGCCTCCGCGTCGCCGTCCCAGCCGGCCGCGCCGTCGACTCCGGTGAGCTCGACCTCGAGCCCCTCGACTCCGGTGTCGAAGCCGGCGTCGACGCCGGCCGGTCCGGTCGCTCAGACGCCGACCAAGGTCACCGCGCCGGCGACCACGACGGTCGCGAAGGTGACGGCCCCGGTCACCCAGACGGTGACCAAGATGGCGGCTCCGGTGACGCAGACGGTCGCGAAGGTCACGGCGCCGGCCACGCAGACCGTGACCAAGACGGCCGCGCCGGTCACCCAGACCGTGGCCAAGGTCACGGCGCCGGTCACCCAGACGGTCGCGAAGGTCACGGCGCCGGTCACGCAGACCGTGACCAAGACGGCCGCGCCGGTCACGCAGACGGTGGCGAAGGTCACGGCGCCGGTCACGCAGACCGTGACCAAGGTCGGCAGCGCCGGTCACGCAGACGGTCGCGAAGGTCACGGCGCCGGTCACGCAGACGGTCGCCAAGGTCACGGCGCCGGTCACGCAGATGGTGGCGAAGGTCACGGCGCCGGTCACGCAGACGGTCGCGAAGGTGCTCGCTCCGGCGACCCAGACGATCGATAAGGTCGTCGCTCCGGTCACCGATCCGCTCGCGCCGCTGATTGCGCCGGTCACGCAGCTGGTCGCTCCGGTCGCCGCCACGGTGGCTCCGGTCGCGAACACACTCGGCCAGGTCGTGGCTCCGGTCGCGAACGCGGTCGGCCAGGTCGTGGCTCCGGTCGCGAACACGGTCGGCCAGGTCCTGGCTCCGGTCGTGACGCCGCTCGCCGAGGTCGTGGCTCCGGTCGCCGACACGCTGGCCCCGGTCACGCAGACGCTGGCCCCGGTCACCACCACCGTCGGTCAGGTGCTGGCACCGGTCACCCAGACGCTGGCCCCGGTCACGCAGACGCTGACCCCGGTCGTCCAGACGCTGGCGTCGGTCACGAGTGCTGGCGCCGGTCACGCAGACGCTGGCGCCGGTCACGAACGACGCTGGCGCCGGTCACGAACACGCTGGCGCCGGTCGTGCAGACGCTGGCGCCGGTCACGAACTCGCTGGCGCCGGTCGTCCAGACGCTGGCGCCGGTCACGAACTCGCTGGCCCCGCGTCGTCCAGACGCTGGCGCCGGTCACGAACTCGCTGGCGCCGGTCACTGGTCCGGTGCTCGCTCCGGTGTCGCGCGACGTGAGCCGGGTGCTGGCTCCGGTGACCGGCCCCGCGGGCGACGTGATCGCGCCGGTGATCGTCGCGGTCGAGCGGCTCGTCGACCCCGGTTTCGGGCTCGATCGTGTCGCTGACGTCGATCGCTCCGATCATCTCCTCGCAGCCCGCCGCAACGGTCCCGTCGTCCGGCTCGATGACGCCGACCACCGTGCTGCCCTCGGGCGGGTCGCTGGCTCCGGCTGGTGGGCTGTCGGTTCCGGCGTCGACGCTCGTCACGCCGCGGGCTGCCACCCCTGGCCCGCGGCTTTCGACGTCGATGTCTTCGACGCTGGCTGTGAGCTTGCCGGCCTGGCCAGCGCCGCCACCGCCTCGATCGTCCCGACGGCTGTCTGAGTTCGGTCCGGGCGGGACTTCGACCGGCGCCTCGAGCACTCACACCCCGGCCGCGTCCACTCCGGTCGCCCCCGACGGTCCCGCTCCGCAGGCGCCTGCCGCCCCCTCTGGCGCCTCCGGGGCGGCGGCCGGCGCGGGTTCTTCGGGCGGCCATTTCTTCTTTACGTTCGGAATCTTGTTCCTGGCGGCGGGGTTGTTGCTGCCGGGTTTGCTGCGTCGCCGGCGTGAGCACACGCTCGGTCGTCCGGCGCCGTTTCTCGCTCTTTCTGTCTCGCCTGACTAGCCAGGCGGCCTTACCCAGGTCGTCATGGCGCACTGGCCCCTTCGGGCTCGCGCGCCGTCCATTGGCTAGTCAGGAGTTGAGACTGAATGACACGATCAATCTGGGCGACAGCGCTGGCGGCGTCCGCCATCGCGCTGGCCCTGTTCACAGCGGCGCTGTTGCCGGGTGTGGCCTTCGCGGCCTCCGGCGCTAACGCCTCCTCACATACGCATCGCGTGGCGGTGCTGGGATCCGGTAGCGGGTTCCCGACCCCGTCTCGCGCGGTCACGGTCGTTACAGCAAAAGCTCGCCGCTGCAAGGGTTCTCGCCGGGCCCGGTCGACGGCCGGTTTGGCCCGTTGACCCGGGCGGCGGTGGCGCGGTTTCAGCGGGCGGACGGGCTCGCGGTCGACGGGATCGTCGGCCCCCACACCCGTCATGGGCTCGCCGCCGGCGGCCTGCTGCCGGGCGCGGGCTCGATGCGAGTCCACCGGGTCGAGTGCGGTCAGGGCGCTGCAGCATCGGCTGCATCGTTCCGGGTTCTCGCCCGGCGCGGTCGACGGCCGGTATGGCCCCCGCACCCTGGCGGCGGTGAAGCGCTACCAGCACGCGCATCACCTCGCGCGCCAGCGGGATCGCCTCCGCGGCGACCCTGCGGGCGCTCGCCCATCAGACCCGCAGGCCCCGCCTGCACTCGGCACCCAAGCCCAAGCACCACCCGGCCCCGGCACAGCCGAAGGCCAAGCACAGCCCGCCGGCGACCAACCCAAAGCCGGCACCCGCCAACCCAGCCCCGGTCAAGCCGGCCGTCCACAAGCCCTCGAGCTTCCCGTGGGCGATCCTGGTAGCTGCTCGGCGTGCTGGCGATCGCAGCGGTGGCGCTGCTCGCGCTCCGCGGCCGCAAGCCGGATCGGCGCGTGCCGCCCGAGCAGACAGCAGCGCCGCAGGCCGACGAGCCACCCACCGGCGAGCCGGTGCCCACAGAACCCGAGCCCGCTCCGGTAGCGCCGGCCGTTGCGGCGGTGGCTCGAGGACCCGACCGGCTCGGCGGCGCAGATCGCCGCGCTGGAGGCCGCGGTCGCGATGCCATCAGCCGGATCACCCCGAAACACGGAGGATCAGAGGACAGTACACATACCAGCTCAGGCAACTGTCGATAAACCGGAACCATCCGCGGAACGGATCGAGCGGGTCAAGGCGCTGCAACGCCAACTGACCTGGCTCGGGTTTGACCCGGGCGTTGTCGACGGGCGCTACGGCCCGCTGACGACCGAGGCAGTCCGTGCGTTCCAGCAGGTGCGCGGGCTGACGCCCGACGGCGTCGCTGACGCCGACACACTGACCGCGCTCCGAGCCGGCACGGCAGATCGGCCGTTCTCGGGACGCGTCCAACGCGTCAAGGAGCTCCAGCGCGAGCTCACGCTGCGCGGGTTCGAAACCGGGGCGATCGACGGGCGCTACGGGCCGCGGACGACCGATGCGGTCAGGCGGTTCCAGCGTGCCAAGCGTCTCCCCGACGACGGGGTCGCCGACCAGGCGACGCTCGACGCGCTGCACGGTCGCAAGCTCACGCAGCCGTTTTCGCGGCGGGAGGAGCGCGTCAAGGAGCTCCAGCTCCAACTCGGCGCGCTCGGCCTCGAGCCCGGGCTGGTGGACGGGCGCTACGGGCCGAAGACGACCGACGCGGTCAGGCGCTTTCAGCGCGCCCATGACCTGCCGGTCGACGGTGTCGCCGACCCGGTAACGCTCAGCGCGCTGAGGGCCAGCGTGAAGGGCAGTCCGTTCATCGTTCGCACCGAGCGCGTCAAGGAGCTGCAGCGCCAGCTGCATCGCCTCGGCCTCGAGCCCGGGATGGTCGACGGGCGCTACGGCCCGCTCACCACCGAAGCGGTCAAGCGCTTCCAGGACGCTCACGGGCTCCCGGTCGACGGGATCGCGGATCCCGAGACGCTCAACCGGATCAAGACCGACTCCCCGTCAACCCCCGAGCGCGAGCTCAGCCAGACCCAGGATTAGCCATGGACAACCCGTGGCCCGAGCCAAGCCCGCTCGGGCCACGGGCCCCCTGGGTCTGGGGGCCCGCGTCGGCTGAACCGCGGGGCGGCTCAGCTCTTGGGTACGAACGCGAACACGCGGCTCGGGCTGCCGGTGCCGCCGACCAGCTTCAGCGGCGAAACCACGATCAGCGCGCCGGTGATCGGCAGCTTGTCGAGGTTGGCCAGCTGGGTGAGACCGAGGCGTCCCGCCCCGAGCAGGAAGTTGTGGACCGGGAACGGCGGGTCAAAGCCGCCAGCCGCGCCGGCGTCGATCCCAACCGTCTCGACCCCAAAGCCGGAGATCCCGCGTTCGGTGGCCAGCCACCGCGACGCCTCGACGTCGGGACCGGGGGTGACAGGGCCGTTTTCGCCGACGTTCAGGAATGCGGCCTCGTCCTGCGCGCGCAATCCCCAGCCGGTACGGAACAGGACCCACGCTCCGTCCGGAATCCGGCCGTTCTCCGCTTCCCACGACTCGAGGTCGGCGACCGTCAACAGGTAGCCGTTATCGCGGTCGGTCTCGAGGCTCTTGTCCACCACGCATGCGGGACCGATCAACCGTTCCGGGCCGACCGCTGACACGTCGTCGCCATCCTTGCCCGTGACCCAGTGGATCGGCGCGTCCAGGTGGGTGCCGACGTGCTCGCCGATCGTCAGCGTGTACCAGGCCCAGGCGGGGCCGCGGTCGTCGTACTTGCTGATCTCCTCGCGGCTGAGTCCCGGGGTGTTGGCGAACGGCGGCGGCAGCTGGATCACCGGGGTGGACTCGGTGAGCGGCTGGGTCAGGTCGACAAGCTCGACGTTGCCCGCCGCAAGTCCCTCGATCAGTGCCGAGACCTGGCCTGCCTGCGTGCTTGACATGGTGGAGGCTCCTTCCAGTTACCCCGCGCGGAACGCCTCCTCGAGCCATTCAGCGCAGATCGTTGGGTTCACCTTCGCGTCGAGCACGAGCGGGCCGTGGGGGTTGGCCAGCCACTCCTCGACGATGCGTAGGTCCTCGATGCGACGCACGATCGCCGACTTCGCCCCGCAGGCGGCCGCGATCGCGGCCAGGTCGGCGTCGGGGAACCGCACCAGCGAGACGTCGTGGCCCATCGGCTCGAAGTGGTGCACTTCGGCCCCGTAGGCCATGTCGTCGTAGATCAGGACCAGCAGCGTCAGCTTCAGCCGGGCTGCGGTCTCGAGCTCGGCCAGCGACAGGAACGCGCCGCCGTCGCCGACTGCCGCGACTGTGAGCACGTCGGGGCGGGCGATCGCTGCACCGATCGCGTTCCCAAGCCCGAGGCCAACCGCCTGAAAGCTGTTGGCGAACAGCCACGAGCGCGGGTCGGCGACGTCGAGGTACTGCGACGGGTAGCCGGTGAAGTGCCCGGAGTCCACCGAGATGATCCGGTTGGCGGGCAGCAGCTGGTTCAGCTCGATCGTCAGCGTCCGCGGGTCGATCCACTCGTCGGTGCCGGCGTCCTCATATGGCTCGTCGGCCCACCGCCGGGAGGCGATCTGGCCGGCCAGCTCGGGTGGTGCGAAAGCCGGTGTTGGCGTGGCTGCGGCGCTCGAGCTCGGTGGTCAGCGCCCGCACGCTTGCTCTGGCGTCGCCGAGCACCGCGACGTCGGCGCGGTGGTTGAGGCCGATCGCGTGGCTGTCGGTGTCGAGCTGGGCCACCTTGGCGTCAGGGGCGATCAGCGCGCCGTGCTTGGTCGTCCAGTGGTTGACCGAGGCACCGACGACCAGCACCGCGTCGGACTGGGGGAGCAGCTCGGCGCCGAACGGCGAGGCGAACCCGCCCGAGATCCCGATCGCGTAGGGAAGCCCGGCGAACAGCCCGTTGGCCGGGGCCGAGGTGGCCAGGATCGCACCGGTCAGCTGGCCGAGCGCCTCGAGGTCATCGCGGGCGTCGGCGAGTACCGCGCCACGGCCGGCGATGATCGCCGGGCGCTCGGCCTGGGCGAGCAGGTCGGCGGCGGCCTCGATTGCGGCGCGGGTTCGGCGCGGGTGGTTCGAGCCTCGGCAGCGGGGGCCGCGTGGCTGCTTCGGCCGCGGGTGGCTGGGGCTGGATGTCGATCGGAAGCATCAGCACCACCGGGCGGCGTTCGATCACCGCTCGCTGGTAGGCGCGCTGGGCGTCGTCGGCGGCGGTCTTCGGGCTGTGCACGCGCTCTGCGATCGCGCCGACGGACTCGACCAGGTCGTGCTGATCGATTCGGAAGTTCGAGGTCAGCGCGGCCGCCGGGGTCTCACCCGACAGCACCAGCAGCGGCGTGCGGCTCTTGGCCGCTTCGGTCAGACCGGTGATCGTGTTGGTCAGCCCTGGACCCTGGTGCACGCTGCACACGGCGACCCGCCCGGTTACCCGCCCGTACCCATCGGCCATGCAGATCGCGCCGCCCTCGTGGCGAGCGTGGTGGAAGCGGGCGCCGCCACGAACTAACGCGTTGCTGACGACGAGGTTGCCGCTCCCGATGATTCCGAACGCGTCCCGGACACCCAGCGCCGCAACCGTCGCTCCGACCACGTCCGCAACCGAGGTGGTCTGCGTGGCCGTCAACCGCGTCGGTCCGAGTCGCTCACAGGGCGGCGATCCTACATGCCGTCCGGTCCGCACGTCTCGTTTCCGGATGCGGTGGGAGGGCAGACTAAACCTGTGAGTCCGGCTACTAAGCCAGCGGGCAACATGCTCCCGCGTCGCCAGCGCCGCCGGTTCGGTGCCGAGCGTGTGCTGGTGCGGGTCATCGCCACCGCGGGGATCGTCGCGATTGGCGTCGCGATCGCCGCGATCATGGGCTCCGCCGGCAGTCAGGAATGGCTGATCGGCCTCGTCGTGGGCTGTATCAGCGTGGTGCTGTCGGCCGTGCTCTGGTCCTCGCGCCAGGTCTGACCGAGCCGAGCATCTGACTTCCGTACTGTGGGAGTCATGGAGTCGTACGTAGGGACGAGCGCGGGCGCGTCTGCACGCCCGAGGATGGCGGACGCTGCGATCAGCGTGCGCGGAATCTCTAAGTCGTTCGGCGATGTCGAGGCGTTGGTGGACGTGGACCTCGAGGCGTCGCGCGGGATGGTCCTCGGCCTGCTCGGCCCCAACGGCGCTGGGAAGACCACGCTCGTGCGGGTGCTCACCACGCTGCTCAAGCCAGATTCGGGCACGGCCAGCGTGGTCGGCCTCGACGTCGTCCGCGACGCCACCAAGCTGCGCGAGGAGATTGGTCTCGCCGGGCAGTACGCCGCGGTCGACGAGAACCTGACCGGGCTCGAGAACCTGACGATGGTTGGACGGCTGTACGGGACCCCCCGTCGCGAGCGCCAAGGCTCGCGGCCAGGAGTTGCTCGAGCGCTTCGACCTGGTCGACGCGGCCAATCGCCCCACCAAGACCTATTCGGGCGGGATGCGCCGTCGGCTCGACCTGGCGGCCGCGCTCGTGAACAAGCCGCCGGTGCTGTTCCTCGACGAGCCGACGACCGGGCTTGACCCGCGCAGCCGGCTGAGCTTGTGGGACGTGATCGAGGAGCTCGTGGGCGAGGGCCGGACCGTGCTGCTGACGACTCAGTACCTCGAGGAGGCCGACCGCCTGGCAAACACGATTGCGGTCATCGACCACGGCCGGCTGATCGCCGAGGGCACGCCCGACGAGCTCAAGGACCGCGTCGGCGGCGAGCGCCTCGAGGTCACACTCGACGAGCGCGACGACATCGAGTCCGCGGTCGAGGCGCTGGCCCCGATGTCCGAGGATGGACCGCCCACCGTCGACGGACTTGTGGTGTGCGTGCACGTGCGCCAGCGCCGCGGCAGCATCGTCGAGGCGGTCAAGCGGCTCAGCGACGTCGGCGTCGGGGTCAATGACCTGGCGGTCAACCGGCCGTCGCTCGACGACGTGTTCCTGACGCTGACCGGGCACGCCGCCGAGGAGGCCTCCGAGAACGGAGACCAACCGGAGCAGGCAGCGTGAGGCGACTGGTCACCGATACGCTGGTGATCGCCGAGCGCAACCTGGTCAGGCTTCCGCGGGCGCCCGATCTGCTGCTCGCGTTCACCGTCCAGCCGATCATGTTCGTGCTGCTGTTCCGCTACGTGTTCGGCGGCGCGATCAGCACGCCCGGCTACTCCTACGTCGACTTCCTGATCCCCGGGATCATCGTCCAGAACATCGCGTTCGGCGGCTTCGTGACCGCGCTCGGCCTCAACGAGGACGTCCATAAGGGCCTGATCGACCGCTTCCGCTCGCTGCCGATGGCGCGTCCCGCGGTGCTCGCCGGTCGCACGCTCGCCGACATCGTCACCAACGCGCTGTCGATGACGATCCTGCTGATCACCGGGATCATCATCGGTTTCTCGTTTTCGACCAGCGTCGGCGAGGTGATCGCCGGGATCGGGATCCTGCTGCTGTTCGGCTACGCGTTCTCGTGGGTGTTCGCGTTCCTCGGGCTGCTCGTGTCCTCGCCCGAAGCCGCCAACTCGGTCGGCTTCATCGCGGTGTTCCCGCTGACGTTCATCTCCTCGGCGTTCGTGCCGGTCGACTCGATGCCCGAGCCGCTGAAGACGTTCGCTCAGGTCAACCCGTTCACGATCGTCGTCGACGCGATGCGGGCCCTGTGGGTGGGCGCACCGGCCGGCAACAACGTGTGGGGCGCGATCGTCTGGTGCCTGGTGATCATCGCCGTGTTCGCGCCGCTGGCGGTGGCGCGGTACCGGCGGACGGCAAGCGTCTGAGAAAGTCGGTTATCGCTTCGACGGTCTCGTCGGGGAGCTCGGTCGGGGGCGAGTGCTGGCAGTCCAGGTGGACGCGGGTCACCGGCCCTTTAGCGGATCGTTCGATCGCGTCCAGCTGGGCCATCGTCCCGTACTGATCGCGCTCGCCCTGGATCAAGAGCAACGGGGCGGTGACCTGGCTCGCCTCGTCGGTGATGTCCCATTGCGGAAACCGCGGATCGAGCCAGACGTCGTTCCAGCCGTAGAAGGCGCCGTCGGGGTCTCGGTGGTGGCGGGCCATCCTGTGTTTCAGGCCGCCGTCTTCGTAAGCCCGCTTGGCCTTGCGGATCTCGGTGAGGCACATCGGTTCGACAAACACGTGCGGGGCGATCGCCACCACCGCCTGCACTGGGTGGTGCGCGGCGTAGATCAGCGCGATCGAACCGCCGTCGCTGTGGCCTACCAGTACCGGGCGCTCGATCTCGAGCTCGTCGGTGAGCCTTGGAAGGACCTCCAGCGCCTCCTCATGCATGAACTCCGGGGTCCGGGGGTTTGGCGGGGAGTCGGACTGGCCATGGCCGTAGCGGGAGAACGCGACCGTGCGGGCTTTCGTGGCGGCGTTGAGTGCCTCCGGGAAGCCACGCCAGAGCTTCACCGAGCCCAGGCCCTCGTGCAGGAGGATCAGCGTGGGGGCGGCGGGATCGGTGCCCGGGAGGTCGAGCAGCTCCAGCCGCTCGGTGAGCCTGGTCATGCCGCCCGAACGGCCGCCTGGGGCCGCTCGCCATCTTCGACCGACTCGAAGTACTCGCTGGCGGCGGGCTGCCACCGAGCGTGACGGTCGGCGAACAGCCCGTGCGCGCGCTCGCGCGGCCAGCGCTCGGGGAGAAACTGGGGCGGCAGGTCGGGGTCCAGGAACGGGAACTTGCGCCACGCGTGCACGAGCAGCGCCTGCATGCGAAAGCACGCCTCGGGCGAGGTGGGGCGGACGTTCTCGAAGTCCTCGATGAACTGCTGGTAGTAGTCGGAGACGTTGTCGAGTTCCCAGGCCGCGGCGGCGACCGAGCGGGGATCGCCCATCGCGCCGAGCTCGGCCACAAACGAGGTTGCGTCGGCGGCCGGAGCCTCCCGGATCGCGCTCGCGAGCTCGGCCTCGCGCTCGACATGGGGGGTCAGCCAGACGCCTCCGCCGAGCGAGCCCAGCCCGGCCCAGGCGAGCTGCGAGCGCAGCTGATGGCGGACCTCGCGGCGCTGCTCGGGGACCCTGAGGACCAACACCAGCCAACGGCCGTCCCACTCCCAGCTGTCGCCGAACGAGTAGATCCGGGCGGCGCCGGTGCTCAATAGGTCCGCGGTGTCGTCGCTGAGCGTCATCCGGGCCCGGCGGCCTTGTCGTTCCGCGGTCAGCCAGCCGTCGCTGCGGCTGCGAGACACCGCTCGTCGCGCGGCTGGCTGCGTATAGCCAAGCGACGACAGCGCGCCGACGAGCGTCTCCTGCCATACCGGCTCGCGGCGGGGGAGGACGAACTCGCCGAGGATCGTCAGGAGAAGCGATCGCGCGGCGGCGGCGCCGACTGACCGTCGTCGTAGCTGATCTTCCATGGTTCCTCGCGGATCGCCTCGAAGTACGTCAGGCAGCTGCGGCAGCGCATCTGGCTGGTGATCATCTGGCCGCCCCAGGGGGCGACGACCTCGGTGTCGTCCGAGTCACAGAACGGGCAGGCCGTAGCCGCGGTCACCAGCGGCGCTCCTCGTCCCAATCGCTCCAGTCGCGGGGGCTGTCGAGCGTGAGGCTGCCGGCGAACAGCCACTGCAGCCACTCTCGCACGCGCTCGCGGATCGCGCCGGGACCCTCGGACAGCATCTTCTCGGCGATCGCTTGCCGGTAGCCGGGGTGGTCGTCGGGCCCGGGCCAGCGTGCTGCCTGGGCCCAGATCTCCTCGGTCCGCTGGCTGAGCAGCTCGAGATCCGAGCCGCCGGCGCGACGGATCCGGCGGGCCCAGGCCTCGGCGTGGATCTTGTGCGCGCCCTCCTCCTGGAGGATCTTGCGGGCGCGCTGGGCCAGCGGCTCGATCGCGCTGTCGCGGGCGGTCCAAACGAACGTGGTCAGGATCCCGTCGATCACCAGGTTGGCGGCGATGAACGAGGCCCAGTCGGGGAGCTCGTGCCGGAGCACCGGCAGCGCGTTCGCGCCGTCGAGCGTCTCGTCCTCGTGCTTGACCCCGAGCTTGGCCAGGATCGGGTAGGTGGCGCGCGCATGGCCGAGCTCGTCCTGGGCCATCGCCGCGGCCGCGACCGCCGACTCGATTGTGGGGGCGCTGACCGCCCATTCGCCGAACCGGCGGCCGAGCGCGGCCTTGTTGTCGGCCAACGAGGCGATCAGGCTGATCATCGTCGCGGTGGCGTCGGTGGTGGTCGTGCTGCTCATGCCCGGATCGCCTCGCGGATCGAGGTGCGGGGGACGATGATCATCTCGATCCAGGGCTGCTCGTCGTAGATCGCGCGGGCCGACACAAGCGCCAGGTTCTCGTCGCCTTCGGTGACCGTGCCGACGTGGTGCAGCGGGTCCTCGTAGGCCTTGCGGGCGAACACCTCCCACACGGTCTCGTTGGCGCGGCTCATACCGCGATCCCCAGGCGGCGCATCGTCTCGCGGGCGTCAGCGCGGATCATGTCCTTGGTCCAGACCGGGTCCCAGACGGTTTCGATCTCGACTTCGTCGACGTCCGGGTCGGCGAGCAGGGCGGTGCGGATGTCGTCCTCGATGAACTCGGTTGCCGGGCAGCCCATCGAGGTGAACGTGATTTCGAGGGCGGCCTGTCTCAGGGTCGGGTCGTAGGCGAGCGACACGATCAGCCCCAGTCCGAGGACCGAGACCGGGATCTCGGGGTCCTCGACCGTGCGGAGCGCCTGCCAGAGGCGCGCTTCGACCCGCTCCTGTCGAGTCAGCGCGATGTCCCCTGGAGCTGCGCGGCCGTCCGCGACCAACCTACGCTGCCTTTCTTAGAGCGGTTGTCTGATACCCGCGTTGCAGCGTCCGGACGTAGTCGCGGTTCATCGGCCCGCGGGCGGCCCAGCGGGTGAGCACCTCGTCCCATTCGGTCTGGCCCTGGTCGAGCAGCCACTCGCGCTTGTCGTCGTCAAACCGCGCCGGGAACGGGCAGTCGACCACGTAGACGTCCTGCTCGGGGTCGTGGTGGGCCGGGACCCGGATCCCGATCTCGTCCATGAACGGGACCACCGCGGCCATCCACGCCTGGCGCAACTGGTCGTTGCTCTTGCCCTTGAACCCGTAGTCGAGCTGCTCGGAGTGCTTCTTCAGGTTGTCGGGAAGTCCGAACCACTCGAGCGTGAGGATGAACATCCAGTCGACCGCCGTCTGGATCTCCTGTTTTCCGTCGGGGTCGGCGGACAGTTTCTTCAGCCAGGTGCGGCCGTGTCGCAGGTGGAACGTCTCCTCCTTGTCGACCTTGGCCAGGGCTCGCTTCCACGGTCCGAACGTGCTCGATTCGTACACGTCTGAGAGCAGCACGAACCCGGCCTGGTCATAGAGCGCGTTGGCGCAGGTCAGCTCGACCCACGAGTTCAGCGGCACGTCGAACGCGTACGGGTACTTGAACTTCCCCGCCGGCCGCTCGTAGATCAGCCAGTCCATGTCGACGCCGAGGTCGCCCAGCAGCCGGTAGCCGATGTGGGCGTGGGCGAGCTCGTCCTGGATGATCGACATCGCCGAGCCGAAGTTGTTCAGCGCGGGGGCGTGCTGGGCCGCGCGCAGGTAGGCGGGCGCGCTGACCAGCTCGGTGTCGGCCGAGACCGTGAGGATCCGCCGGATCCCCTCCAGGTACTTGGGCGACATGTGCTTGAGGCCCTCGACGAGCTTGCCCGCCGCGAGGTGCTCCTGGACCTGCTCCTCGGTTCTCGGTGCCAGCTCGGCTGCTTCGGTCGCGACCACGGTCTACCTCTCCAACGTGTGACACTTGACTTACGCTCGCACGCGTATAGTCTCTCCACAATCGCGTTGCAAGTCAAGCGGTCGCCCTGTTGGCGGACCGTTTCGTGACACCAGAGGAGACAAAGTGCCCGAGATGCTGATCGGCGGGGAGTGGCGCCAGGGAGCCGCGCGCGAGGAGCTCGAGGTCCTCAACCCCGCCACCGAAGAGGTTGTGGACACCGTCCCGGCCGGATCGCCCGATGACGTCGGGTTCGCTGTCGCTTCGGCGAAGCGTGCGTTTATCGAGTGGTCGCGGACCGACGTCGAGAAGCGCGCGGCTGTGCTGGCTCGCGCCGCGGGGCTGATCGAGGACAACGCCCGCGACCTGGCGGCTGTTCTGACCTCTGAGCAGGGCAAGCCGCTGGCGGAGGCGATGGGGGAGGTCACGCACCTCGCGCATGGCGTCCACTTCTACGCCGAGGCCGCGACCAAGGTTCGCGGGGCCTACCAGGAGCTGCCCTCGACGCTCGGGCCGGCGTACGGGCTGGTGATCCGGCGGCCTTTGGGCGTGTGCGCCGCGATCACGCCGTTTAATTTTCCTTTGACCTTGCTCGGGACCAAGGTCGCGCCCGCATTGGCCTCCGGTAACACGGTCGTCGCCAAGCCCGCCGCGACCACGCCGCTCGCGACTTTGGCTGTCGCGCGGCTGTTCGCCGAGGCGGGGTTGCCCGACGGGGTTCTGAATGTCGTTACCGGCCGGGGTTCATCGGTTGGCGACGCTTTGGTGGGGCACCCGGACGTGCGGCGAGTGGCGTTCACGGGCTCGACTTCTGTCGGGCGTCACGTGGCGGGCCTCGCCGCTCCGGATCTGAAGCGGGTCACGCTGGAGCTCGGTGGGTCGGATCCCGTGATCGTGTGCGCCGATGCGGACGTGGGCGCGGCGGTCAAGGCGGTGATCATCGGTCGTTACTGGAACGCGGGCCAGGCCTGTCTGGGCTGCAAGCGCGTGTTCGTCCACGACTCGGTCTACGACGAGTTCGTCTCGGATTTGGTCGCGCGGGTGGGGCGGTACGAGCCTGGCGACGGGACCGTCAAGGCCGAGAAGCCGCGGCTGCGGATGGGCCCGATCCACACGCGCGCGGGGCGCGACGAGCTGGTCGAGCAGCTGTCCGATGGTGTGTCATCAGGTGGTGAGGTCCTGATCGGCGGCGGCACCGGGGGTTATGAAAAGGGGTTCTTCCTCGAGCCGGCGGTCGTCGCTTCGCCGGGGGCGGATTCCAGGCTGATGCGCGAGGAGGTGTTCGGGCCCGTGCTTCCTGTGATGAGGTTCACGGACTTCGACGACGCGATCGAGCGGGCCAACGACACCCCGTACGGTCTCGGGTCGTCGTTGTGGACACACGACGCGCGCCTCATCCACCGCGCGGGACAGGAGATCGAATCGGGAATGACCTGGGTCAATCAGATCCACTACGGCTACGACGAGCTGCCGTTCGGCGGCGTCAAGGCTTCGGGCATCGGTAAGGAGCACGGGATCGAGGCGCTTGACTCCTACGTGGAGCTCAAGTCGGTCGTCGTCGGAGGGCTGGCCTGATGGCCGTCACGTTCACCACCGAGGGCAAGCTCGGGTTCATCACGCTCGACCACCCGCCCGCGAACTCGTACGACAAGGCGTTCATGACCGAGTTCTCGTCGGCGGTCGACTCCGCGATCGCGTCTTCGGAAGTGCGCGTGGTGATCGTGCAGAGCGCGAACCCGAAGTTCTTCTCCGCCGGCGCTGACATCAAGGTGTTCACCGAGGGGAACATCGAGGCCAACATGGAGATGATCCGGATCAGCCAGGACGCGTTCCGGCGGATGGCCGGCGCTCAGCAGCTGTTCATCGCCTACATCGCCGGGCACGCGCTGGGAGGCGGACTCGAGATCGCTTTGGCCTGCGACATTCGCGTGGCCAAGAAGGACAAATACCTGCTCGGGCTGCCCGAGGTGAAGCTGGGGCTGCTGCCGGGGAACGGCGGGACCCAGCGCCTGACCCGGTTGATCGGGCCGTCGCGCGCGATGGAGTTCCTGGTCACGGGGCGTCGGTATGGGGTTGAGGAGGCGGAGGCCATCGGCCTGGTGGCGCAGCTGTTCGACGGCGATGACGCCGAGAGTGAGGCTCGGTCGTACGCAGAGGAGTTGGCCGCGGGCGCGGTGGTGGCGATCGCTGCGATCAAGCGTTGCGTGCATGAGGGCGGCCAGCTGCCGCTCGACCAGGGGCTCGCGCTCGAGGCGTCGCAGATGGAGATGCTGTTCGGGACCAAGGACGCGGTCGAGGGGTTGCAGGCGTTCGTCGACAAGCGGCCCGCGGAGTTCGTCGGGTCATGAGCGGGGTCACCTGATGAGCACGGTTACGTCGTATGCCGGGGCGTTCATCGGTGGCGGCGAGCACCGTTGTTCCGGGCAGGAGCTGACGGTGGTCAACCCGGCGGACGGGGTCGGGTTCGCCTCGGTGGCTTCGGCTTCCGCGGCGGATGTGGACTTGGCGGTCGATGCTGCATCTTCGGCGTTTTCCCGCGTGGTCGTCGATGGCGGTGTCTCGAGCGAGGCGAGATCCTCGGCTCGGCGGCCGCGCATGTCGGCGAGCACCTGGACGAGCTGATCCCGCTGCTGACGCGCGAGCAGGGTAAGACGCTGCGCGATTCTCGGATCGAGCTGACCAAGGCGGTCGACACGCTGATGCACTACGTGGGGTTGTCGAAGGCCCTGCGGGGCGCGCACACCCCGGGGCTCGATCCGGGCGTGGACGGGATCGTGCTCCGCCGGCCGTTGGGCGTGGTCGGCGCGATCGTGCCCTGGAACTTCCCGACGACGCTGCTGTCCAACAAGCTGGCGCCGGCTCTGGTGGCGGGGAACACGGTGGTCGGCAAGCCGGCGCCGACAACGCCGCTGACGACGCTGCGGTTCTGTGAGCTGCTGTCCGAGGGCGGGCTGCCGGACGGGGTGTTCAACGTGGTTTGTGGCGACGGTCCCGGGACCGGCGAGGCGCTGGTCCGGCACCCGGGGGTGCGGAAGATCGCGTTCACCGGGTCGACCGAGGTCGGCGAGCGGATCATGGCGCTGTGTTCTCGGGGCGTGAAGCGGGTGACTCTGGAGCTCGGCGGGTCTGATCCGATGATCATCTGCGACGACGCGGACCTGGCGGCGGCCGCGAGCGCGGCGAGCATGGGTCGGTTCTACAACTGCGGTCAGGCCTGCCTGGCGATCAAGCGCGTGTACGTGTTCGAGTCGGTGGCCGACGAGGTGATCGAGTCGATCGCGGCGAAGGCGCAGCGGCTCAAGGTGGGGCGGGGGGACGAGAAGGGGACCCAGATGGGGCCGATGCACACTGCTGCCGGGGTTCAGACGCTTGTCCCGGCAGGTGTCTGCGAGCGTCTCTGGTGGTGGGGAGCTTTTGTGCGGGGGCGGGCCGCCGGACGATCCGGATCTGGCCGACGGGTTCTTCTACTCGCCCACGGTCGTGGTCGACCCGCCGCACGATTCTTTGATGGCTGTGGAGGAGGTGTTCGGGCCTGCTCTGCCGATCTGGCGTGTGTCGGATCTGGACGAGGCGATCGCGCGTTCGAATGCTTCGCGGTTTGGGCTGGGCTCGTCGGTGTGGACACGTGATCTGGCCCGCGCCAACCAGGCGGCGATGCGGATCGAGGCCGGCTACACCTGGATCAACTCCCGGACCAAGGTCTACGACGAGCTCCCGTTCGGCGGCTGGAAGTCGTCGGGGTACGGGAAGGAGCACGGGATCGAGGCGTTCGACTTCTACACCGAGACCAAGTCGGTGGTGGTCAGCAGCGGGGTGTGAGCGGCGGATCGTGAGCACCAGCGACGACATCCGTAATGCCCCCTGGGACGCCGCCGACCTGCCGGTTCCGCTGATCCCGGTCGAGCAGACGTTCGAGGGATGGCTCGGGCTCGAGTGGCTCGAGCTCACCCGCGAGTCGGTGCACGTCCGGTTCGAGGTTCGTGAGGACATGAAGCAGCCGCTGGGGCTGATGCACGGCGGGATCTACTGCTCGGTCGCCGAGAGCATCGCCTCGGTCGCAACTGTCCGGGCAGTGTGGGAGGAAGGCAAGATCGGGTCCGGGCTGAGCAACTCGGCCAGCTTCATCCGGCCGGTCACCGGCGGAGTGGTCGATGTCCGCGCCCGCTGCCGCGGCCACGACGACCGCGAGTGGACCTGGAGCCACGAGTTCCGTGACGAGCGCGAGCGCCTGTGCGCGCTGGTCGACGTGACGATTGCTGTGAGGGATATGCCGAAGTAGGGTGGTTTCACCGGGTTCCTGACGGCCCGGGTTGTTTGAGGGAGCGGAGCGGACGATGAACGCAAGCACGTTGCTCGATGGGGTCCTGGATTCGGGACGCGCCGACGCGGTCGCGTTGATTACCGAGGACGGCGACGTGTCGTACCGCTCGCTGGCCTCGATGGTGGCCGCGGTGGCCTGCGTATCTGCGGTGAGCTCGGGATCGAGCGCGAGCAACGCGTCCTGATGGTCCTCGACGACTCGCCCGCATTCCACGCTTGTTTTTTGGGCGCAATGCGGATCGGCGCGGTCCCCGTCCCTGTCAACCCGATGGACCGGGTCGACAACCACGTCTACTACCTCGAGGACAGCTACGCCAAGGTCGTCGTGATCGAGGACGCCCTGACCGAGAGCCGCGAGGCGATGCTCGCCGCCCGGCCCGACGTCCATGTCCTGCTGCAGTCCGAGGTCGCGGGGATCGGAGCCGCCGATCTCGCGCCGCCGCTCGACACCCACGACGACGACATGGCCTTCTGGCTCTACAGCTCCGGCTCAACCGGCCGTCCCAAGGGCGTCGTCCACTCCCACCGCGACATCGCCGTCACGATCGAGAACTACGCCCGGCCGGTCCTGCGCGTCTCAGCCGAGGACGTCTGCTACTCGACCACGAAGCTGTTCCACGCCTACGGGCTCGGCAACGGCCTCTCGTTCCCGATGTCCGCGGGCGCCGCCGCCGTGCTGGTCCGCGGCCGGGCTGCCCCGGATCGGATTCTCGGTGTGGTCGGCGAGCGGCGGCCCACGCTGTTCTTCTCGGTGCCGGCGCTGTACGCCGCCATGGCGCGCTCGCCGGTGGCGGCTGAGACGGATTTCACGAGCGTCCGCGCCTGCGTCTCCGCCGCCGAGCCGCTGCCCGCGGCGGTGCTGCAGCGGTGGATGGACGTTGCCGGAGTGCCGATCCTCGACGGCATCGGGTCCACCGAGATGCTCCACATCTACTGCTCGAACACGCTCGACGACCTGGCACCCGGCACGTCCGGCCGCCCCGTCCCGGGCTACGAGCTCCGGGTGGTCGACGAGGCGGGCCGTGACGTGCCGGCGGACGAGCCCGGGGACATGCTCGTCCGAGGGGACAGCTGCGCGTCGCTGTATTGGCACCAGCGCGAGAAGACGAGGCGGTGTATGCGCGGCGAGTGGTTCTACAGCGGCGACCGGTACGTCCAGACCCCCGAGGGTCGCTTCATCTACCAGGGCCGCGCCGACGACATGATCAAGGTCGGCGGGCCTGTGGGTCTCGCCGGCGGACGTCGAGGCCTGCCTGACCCGTCATCCCAGCGTGACCGAGTCGGCGGTGATCGGCGTCCAGGTCGAGGACGTGAGCCGCATCAAGGCGTTCGTCATCTGCTCGTCTGTTCCGGCTGACCCGGACGCCCTGGCGGACGAACTCCGCGGGTGGTGCAAGGACAACCTCCGCCGATACGAGTACCCGCACCTGGTCGAGTTCGTCGACGACTTCCCCAGGACCGCGACCGGCAAGATCCAGCGCTTCAAGCTCCGAGAGGTCGAGCAGGCCCGCGCCGATGCGTTGGTTGGTGTCTCGAAGATCTCTCACGCGGCTTCCCCGTCCCCGTAGTCGCGATCGGTGATCGCCGTCTCGTCGGGTGGCGGATCGATGTCCACGACGAGCGCGAGCTTCGGCTCGTTCCAGAGCACCCGGATGCACGTGATGCCGTACTCGATGTCATCGGGTTCGGGCAGCCCGTGCTCGGCGATCATCTCCCGAACCGCCGTCTCCGCCGCGATCTTCTGTGCCAGTGTTGCCATGGCGTCGATGATGCGCCAGGACCCTGCAACAGATCTAGACACAGATGTTCCAAATCTGCTTCAAAGCAACGGGACCGCTCGGTCTCGCGAGCGACTCAACTTGAGCTATCATTCAGCGTTCCGCCGCGGGGTGGAGCAGTCTGGTAGCTCGTCGGGCTCATAACCCGAAGGTCGCGGGTTCGAATCCCGCCCCCGCTACTAAGAAAGGCCCGGAAATCCGGGCTTTTTCTTTGGTCTCATGTGCAACCGAAACTTTGCGGGTCCCCAATAGGTCCCCAAAAATGTT
>CAVPMQ010000010.1:0-144804 GCA_963706565.1 uncultured Solirubrobacterales bacterium
CGGGGGCGCCCCCGGCCCGAGGACCGCTGGACGCTGCTCGCGGTGGCCAGCGCCGGCCCGTTGGCGTTCCTGGCCAACGAGCTCGGCTGGCTGGTGTCGGAGTTCGGCCGCCAGCCCTGGGTCGTCTACGGCGTGCTCAGGACCCGCGACGCGGTCACGACCGCGTCCGGACTCGACGTCACGTTCACGGGCTTCCTGCTGTTGTACGTCGGTCTGGCCGGGGCCACGATCTGGCTGCTGCGACGGCTCGCCCGCGGAACCCCGGCGTCACTGCTGCCGGTGCCCCACGCGGTGGGAGCCTGATCATGGCCGTCGCGCTGATCGCGGTCGTGTGGACCGCCATCACCCTGTATGCCGTCTTCGGCGGCGCCGACTTCGGCGCCGGAATCCTCCACCTCGTCGTCCGCGGCCCCAATGCCCAGCGGCAGCGGCAGACGATCGTCAAGGCGATCGGGCCGGTGTGGGAGGCCAACCACGTGTGGCTGATCTTCGCCATCACCGGCCTGTTCACCGCGTTTCCGCGGGCATTCGAGGCGCTCGGAACGCTCGTGTTCGCGCCGGCAACGCTCGCGCTGGTGGCGATCACGATCAGAGGCGCGGCGTTCGCGTTCGCCGCCGGAGCCGAGGGCGAGCCCCGAGCCCAAGTCCTGTTCACGCGGCTGTTCGGAGTCACCAGCCTGGCGGCGCCGTTCCTGCTGGGAACCGTCGCCGGCGGCCTCGCCCGCGCGCGCGGAGGCCACTCGGGGTTTGCGGTCGGCCCGTTCGAGCTGGCGATCGGAGCCATGGCCGTCGCGATCTGCGCCGCGCTGGCGTCGACTTTCCTCACCGTCGAGTGCCGGCGCGCCGGAGACGAGCGGCTGGCCACCAGCTTCCGCGCCCTCGCGCTGCGGGCGACCGCGGCCGTCGGGGCGCTGGCGCTGGTGACGCTCTGGCTAGGGCATGCGGAAGCTTCGAGCCTGTTCGGGGGTCTGTCTGGTCGTGCCCTTCCGGAGGTCGTGTTCGCTTCTGCCGCGCTGGCGGCAGCCCACCTGGCGCTCCGGCGCCGCTACTACTCGGTCGCTCGCGCGTTGCTCGGCCTGGCCGTCGTCGCCGTCATCTGGGGATGGGGACTGGCCCAGTACCCGAGGATCGTCGGGCCTGGCACGACGATCGCCAGTGCCGCCGCCAGCGGACCGGAACTGACGGCCGTGACGATCGCGCTCGCGTCCGGAATGGTGTTGCTGGTCCCCTCGATCTGGGTCCTGTTCGTCGCCTTCCGCCGTCAACCACTGGAGGTCCACCGATGAGTGCCCTCAAGCTCCCCGTGGAGCTCCCAGATCCGATCGGGCCGGCCGCATCCGGACTCGTCGTGCTCGCGACCGCCGCGCCCTGGCTGCTGGGTTTCAGCGCCAGCCATGCGGCCGTGGCCAACGGCATCGCGTTCCTGATGGCGTTTTCGCCGTTGGCCCTGATGGCGCCGGTGCTGCGACCGGCCGCAGCGGTGTGCCTGGCCGCCGGCGTGTGGCTGGCCGTCAGCCCGTGGGCGCTCGGCTACTGGTCGCAAGGGGTCGCGGCGTGGTCCGTGGACCTGATCCTGGGTCTTGCGCTCGCCGGCGTGTCATGGCGCGCCCTATCTATGCCTCCACGTAGTACTATGGAGCGTGGTTGATGAGTCCCGCCGCTGACAGCACACCACCCCCGCTTCACGAGCTCGAGGCCGAGGTCATGGACGGTGTCTGGAGCTCGGACCACGGGGACGTCACCGTGCGCGAAATGATGGACGTGCTCAACGCGCGCACCGACAGCCCCCGCGCGTACACGACCTACATGACGATCATGCGGCGGCTCGACGACAAGGGCCTGCTGACCCGCCGCCGCGAGGGAAAGACCGACTACTACAGGGCGGTCCACTCGCGCGACGAATACGCCGATCTGCGAGCTCGCGCCGGTGTCGACGAGCTCGTCGAGCAGTACGGCGAGGTCGCGCTCGCCCACTTCGCGCGGCAGATGGGCGAGCTCGATCCCGAACGACGTCGGCAGCTCCAGCGGCTTGCACGCAAGCGCTGACAGCACCTCCGGCCACGCCGACGGCCTGGCCTTCCGCTCTCAGATCGCGCTCGGCGCGATCGGGCTCGCCAGCGCCTGCGCCGCGGTCCTGACGGCGCTCGGCTCGGTGCATCGATCTGCGCGCGCGGCCAATCAAGTCGTGATCCTCGGACAGCAGCTGACCTATCCCGCGATCAACCTGGCCGCGGCAATCCTGCTCGCGCTGGCCGCACTGGGTGCGGTGGTCCTGGCGACGATCGTGCGCGGCATCTGGCGCCAGCTGCGCGCCCATCGCCGCTTCGCCGGCGGCATCCCGATCCTGGGACCGCTGCCGGGCCACCCCGGCGTGAGCGTGATCGACGAGAACTCCCCTCAGGCGTTCTGCGCCGGCTACCTGCGTCCCCGCGTGTACATCTCGCGCGGCGCGCTCGAGATGCTCGATCGCGACGAACTGACCGCGGTCGTGTCGCACGAGAACCGTCACCGCTACACCCGCGACCCGCTCCGGTTCGCGCTCGGACGGCTGCTGTCGGACGCTCTGTTCTTCATGCCAGCGCTGCGCCCGCTGAGCGATCGCTATGAGCAGATCGCCGAGTACAAGGCCGACGAGGCGGCGATCCGAGCCAGCGCCGGAGAGAGCGCACCGCTGGCGTCGGCGTTGCTGGCGTTCGAGGCCGCCAGCCCACCGGGGGTCGCCTCGATCTCCAACGAACGAGTCGATGCGCTGCTCGGGCAGGCGCCGGGATGGCGGCTCCCGTCGCCGCTGTTGGGGCTGTCGCTGGCGACGCTGTGCAGCCTGGTCGTCCTGGTCTGGCGCACCGCCGGTGAGGCTTCCGCGCACGCCACCTTCAACCTCCCGGTGCTGTCCTCGCAGCCGTGCATGCTCGTGCTCGCGCTGATGCCCGCCGCGGTGATCCTCGCCGCGCACGCCTGGCGCCGCCGCCACGCCGCCGGATCGACTCGCGCGCTGCTGGCCACGGCCGGCATCTAAGCGTCGTCGCGGACCACCCGGCGGGGCGGACCGACCCGCAGGGCGAACCGACCCGGCGGAAGCTGGACGTTTAAGCGAAGCCCTGCTTCGTTAAACATCCAGCCCACATCTAACACCGGCAATTCGCGTTCTACGATGTTGTGTAGTACTATGCTGCTACGTAGTTACCTACCGAACCGGAGGAAGCATCGTGAAACGCGTAGTACTGACGTTCCTGCTGGCCGCCACCGGCCTGCTCGGCGCATGGGTGACGCTGCCCGCCACCGGCAGCGCCCAGACCGTCGTCGAGCCGAGCCACGTGGCTCCGCAGCCGACCAACCCGGTAATCGAGTGGAACAAGTTTCTCCTCGGCATCCAGGCGACAGCCGGCGACCAGCCGGCGACCGTCCACCCGACCTACGAGCTGGCGATCATGCACGCCGCGATCTACGACGCTGTCGTCGCGATCGACCACAGCGCGATGCCGTACCTGACGACGGTCCACGCGCCGCGTGATGCCTCGCAGGCCGCCGCCGCCGACACGGCCGCGCGCGACACGCTGGTCAAGCTGTACCCCAGCCTGCAGAGCTCGATCGACCAGGAGTACGCCGGACTGCTCTCCCAGTTGGCCCCGCGGCGCCGCGTCGCCGAGGGGATCCAAGTCGGCGAGCAGGTTGCGGCCCAGCTGCTGGCGGCGCGCCGCGGCGACGGCTCAGACGCCCAGCCGATCCCGTTCACGCCGGGCACCAGCCCGGGCGACTACCAGCTCACGCCGCCGTCGTTCGGAGCGCCAGTGTTCACCCACTGGCGCTTCGTCAGGCCGTTTGCGCTGCGCCGGGCAAGCCAGTTCCGCCCCGGCCCGCCGCCGGCGCTGACCAGCGCCAAGTACGCCGCCGCGTTCGACGAGGTCAAGGCACTCGGCGCTGCCACCGGATCGACCCGGACCGCCGATCAGACCGAGATCGGCCTGTTCTGGAATCCGCCGATCTGGGCGACGTGGAACCGCATCGCGGAGACCGCGGCGCTCGGGCACCACGGGAGCCTGTCGGAGACCGCACGCACGTTCGCGGCGCTGAATCTGACGTTCGCCGACAGCGTGATCGCGTTCTACGACGCTAAGTACACCTACCGCCTGTGGCGGCCGGTGACCGCGATCCAGCGGGCCGACACCGACGGCAACCCGGACACGACGGCCGACCCGAACTGGACGCCGCTGTCCGCCACGGCCCCGGATCCCTCCTACCCCGGCGCGCACGGCACGATCAGCGCCGCCGGAGCCGAGACGCTGGCGGCGATCTACGGTAACGACTTCGCGTTCGACGTAACGTCGACGGCGCTGCCCGGCGTGGAGCGGTCGTTCACCAGCTTCTCGGAAGCGGCCGACGAGGCCACGGTCAGCCGCATCTACAACGGCAACCACACTCGCATCGACCAGGTTGCCGGCGAGAACCTCGGGCGCGACGTCGCCCAGTTCGTGCTCCGGAGCGCACTCCTCCGGCACGGTCAGCGCGGACGCTGACGAGGGGCTTCGCGGGCGGCGGCGTCCACCGGCCGCCGCCCGCTTAGTGCTTCCCGCCGTGAATACGGTCACACCGAGAGTGGTGCCGGCTGGATGGCTGGCTAGGACGCAGGAGGCGCGGCGCAGCAGAGCTGCGCGAGCCTCTGAGGACGAAGCCAGACGCCAGGCGGTGCCGCTCGAATGGGACAGTATTTCGCGGCGGGGAGCACTGGCCCTCACAGGTCCAGCGACAGCCACACCTGGTCGCGCAGCGGGATTCCGTCGACCTCGATCTCGGCATAGCCGGCCTCGACTGTGAACACGTCGCGCTGGATCCGCAGCATCCGGAACCCGAGCAGCTGGTAGAAGCGCAACACGCCGGGGTCGGCGGTCGCCGTGGCGACCAGCAGTGTCGACACGCCCTCCGTGCGCGCGACCGCGGACGCGTGCTCGACGAGCATCCGCCCGACGCCTCGGTGCTGGTGGCACTCGCTCACCGCCAGGCTCTTGACCTCGACCTCGCCCGCGCTCGCGCCGTCGATCAGTTGCAGGTGCCCGATCGGCTCGCCGCCATCGCGGGCGACGAGGACCCGTCCCTGGTCGCGGTAGGCGCGGATCTGCTGCGGCGAGTCATCGGCCAGCTCGAACAGGGCTGACAGCTCGGAGCGATCGCCCTCAAACCAGTCGATCGTCACCATCTGTCTCTCACCAGCACGGCCCGGGCGTACAGCAGATCAAAGCCCCGGCGCTGGACGTTCTGCTGTGACTTCGAGCCCGGTTGGGTCGTCACCACCGAGACCGCGCAACCGGCCCGGGCCGCGTCGGCCAGCCGTGCGTCGAGCAGCGCCGTATGGACTCCGCGACGGCGGTAGGCCGGAGTCGTGGCCGCGCCTGCGAGCTGAGCGATCCCCCCGGTGATGCGCAGACCCGCCCCGCCGGCGACGGCTCCGTCGCAGCGGGCGATGTAGCGGGTGACCCCGGCGCCGGCGAAGTCGCGCTCCGCGTTGGCGATCACCTCGCGCGGGAACTGCTCGTGGTCAGGCAGCCCCTGGGCGTCCGGGTGAGCAAATCCCTCGATCACCACCTCGAGCCACGTCTCGAACTCGTCCTGGCCGCTGCGGGAGACCTCGACCCCGACCGGCGAAGCCTGCGCCGCGCGGCCGTCGAGGGCCAGCCCGAGGACGTTCTCGAACGACGCCAGCCGGTAGCCCCGCTCGGTGAGCAACGACCCCAGCGCGGGATCGGCGAGCTCACACAGCTCGATCTGGACCGGCGCCCCGGCGGCGGCGAACCGGCGCTCGATCTCGTCCAGCTCAATCCCGCCGGGCACGCCTTCAAAGCCAAGCCCGGCGACCTTGTTGAACGGTGAGTCGGGCTCCGCGAAGCTGGCCACGCCACCTGCGATCGGGATCGCGAAGGCGCCCGAGGCCGGGTTGCGGGTCGCGGCGGCCTCGCTGCTGCGGGCGATCAACTGGACCTCGGCTCGCTCGATCCGCGCCGCGAGCTCGATATCGCAGAACAAGGGCAGACGCTCGCCGCTCACGAGCGGTACTTAACCCGTTCGCCGGTCAGGTGGCTGTCCGGGTCCCGCCGACCAGTCCGTCCAGCAGCGCGCCGATGCCGATGTCAAAGCTGTCGGCGGCGCGCGCGGGACCCCACTTGTCGCGGACGGCGGCCAGCGCCGGATACTCCTCCGCGTCGACGCCGGTGAGCACCCCGACCACAAACGGCGGCCGGCCGAGCGAGGCGGTCCGGTCGAGGCCGCGGCGGATGACCAGCTCGCCGACGGTGAACTGCCAGACCGCCCGGTAGCCGTCCGCGGCCTGCTCCTCGGTCAGCCCGCAGGCGATGAACGCGGCGACGATCGCCTCGATCACCCACAGGATCGACGGGGCGATCAGATCGCCCTGGGCGAGCACGTCGACCACCCACGGGTACTGCGCGAGTCCGTCGCGCATCCAGCGGCAGGCCTGATGCAGCCGCGTCGGCGGGTCCGCGTCCAACTCCGGCAGGGGAACGGTCGCGGCGAGCTCGTCGAGCATCAGCACCAGCAGCTGATCCTTGTCGCGCACGTGGCGGTAGATCGCCATCGGGGAGCTGTCGAGCTCGCGCGCCACGCGCCGCATCGTCAGCGCCTCGATCCCGTCGCGGCCGATGATCTCGAGCGCCACCGACACGACCGCGTCACGCGAGAGCCGGGCCGGGCGGCCCGGGCGACGCGTTGTCGGTCCGTCGTCCAAGTCAGGACACTTGATCACCCACGCCGGACGCGGCCCGCGCCGGCTCGGCGCTCGGCCGGTAGGTCCCGAAGTACCAGAGGTTGCTCTCGAGGTCGCGCGCGGCGTAGTCGCGCGATCCGTAGTCGGTGTCGTGCAGCTCGACCACCACCTCGGCGCCGGCGTCTCGCGCCCGATCGCAATGGGCGTCTGGATCGTCGACGGCCACGTACATCCACCCGAGTCCGACCCTGCTGCCCGACAGCCGGTCTTCGCGATCGGAGCCCAGCATCAGGATGCTCGGCCCCAGCGTCAGCTCGGCGTGCGCGATCGTGCCGTCCTCGTTAGCGATCACCTGCCGGCGCTTGAACCCGAACGCCTCCTCCAGGAACGCCATCGCCGCCGGGGCGTCGCGGTAGCGCATCATCGGGTACAGCCTCGGAGCCTCGTTCGTCATCTCGTCTCCCTTAGTTAGCGTACGTGTACGCAAAATCTACCCGATCGAACCTCGGTGATCAACTCGACAAGCCGCGCCGTTGATCGCACAATGCCCTGTGTCGGCATGGCACCGACTTGGCTGACAGTCATCGCCTGGGTCTACATCGGGATCTGCTTCATCTGCGCCGGAGCGATCGCGTACGACATCCTGATCGCCGGGCGGCGCCAGCCGATGGCGGTGATGAACTGGGTGTTCCCGATCACCGCGCTGTACTTCGGCCCGTTCGCGCTCGCGCTGTACTGGCGTTGGGCCCGAGTGCCCGCCGCCAGGGCGGCGCCCCCCGGGCCGGCCCGGCCCGGCTGGGCGTCGATGGCGATCGAGGTCAGCCACTGTGGCTCGGGCTGCACGGTCGGCGACCTGATCTCCGAATGGGTGATCTACGCGCTCGCGCTCACGATCGCCGGGCGGACCCTGTTCGCCGAGTATCTCGGCGACTACGTGCTCGCGGTGGCATTCGGGATCGTGTTCCAGTTCTTCGCGATCGCGCCGATGCGCGGCCTCGGCGTCCGCGACGGGCTGAAGGCCGCCGCCAAAGCCGACGTGATCTCGCTGACGTTCTTCGAGATCGGCCTGTTCGGGTGGATGGCAGTGATGGCGTTCGTGTTCTTCCCCGCGCCGAACGATCTGATGCCCAACTCGATTGCGTTCTGGTTTCTGATGCAGCTGGGGATGATCATCGGCTACTTCACGTCGTGGCCGGCCAATGTGTGGCTGGTGAGACGCGGGATCAAGGTCCCGATGTGACGGTCCCGAGCCCGGGATCAGGGCCCGGCGCGGGTTCCCGGCACCACCAAGCCCGACTCGTAGGCGGCCACCACGAGCTGCGCGCGGTCGCGCGCCTCGAGCTTGGCGAACAGCCGCGCCACGTGGGTCTTGACGGTGAGCGGCGACAGCACCAGCTGCTCGGCGATCTCGCTGTTGGAGCGGCCGCCGCCGACGAGCGTCAGCACCTCGCGCTCGCGCGGAGTCAGCTTGTGCAGCTCGCTGGCGGCCTCGCTGTCTGACCCGGCACCGGCGAACGTGGAGCTGGCCACGAACGCCTCGATCAGCCGCCGGGTCAGCCGCGGCGCCAGCAGCGCCTCCCCGGCCGCGACCACGCGCACCGCGGTCACCAGGTCGGCGGGCTCGATGTCCTTGAGCAGGAATCCCGATGCGCCCGCGCGCAGGGCACCGAACACGTACTCGTCGAGCTCGAACGTGGTCAGCACGACCACTCGCGTATCCGCCAGCGCTCGGTCGCGGGTGATCTCGGCGGTGGCCTGCAACCCGTCGGCCCGCGGCATCCGGATGTCCATCAGCACGACGTCGGGGCGGTGCTTGCGCGCCTCCACCACCGCCGCCTCACCGTCGGCCGCCTCGGCCACGACGGCGATGTCCGCCTCGGCGTCGAGCAGCGCATGAAAGCCCGCTCGGACCAGGGCCTGATCGTCGGCGAGCTCGACCGTGATCATGGCTTCGCGCCCAGGCCGTTGCGATGGGCTGCGGCTTGGCCACCGGGCGCAGGCTCGACCGGCAGCCGGGCCCACACCCGCCAGCCGCCGGCGTCGCCGGGCGCGGCTTCGAGCGTTCCGCCCAGCGCCGTCGCGCGCTCGCGCATCCCTCGCAGGCCGTTGCCGGGAACCCGCGGCGGCGTCGCCGCCGCGTGCACCGTCGTCGACCACCTCGATCGTCACCTCCCCGGACGCGCGCTTGACGCACACCCGGGTGCTGGACGCGTCGGCATGGCGGGCGACGTTGGTCAGCGCCTCCTGCACGATCCGGTAGCCGGCGCTCTGAACCGCGGCGGGAACGTCGTCGCCCACGTCGACGTCGACGTCCACCTGGACCCCCGCCGTCCGCAGACCAGCGGTGAGCTCGTCGATGTCCGCGAGGCTCGCCACCGGACCCAGCGGCGCGGCCTGCGTCGGGTCACGGAGCACGTCGAGCGTCGAGCGCAGCTCGGTCAGCGCATCGCCGCTGGTCTGCTTGATGTCGCGCAGCGCGTCATACGCCTGGTGCGGGTCGCGCTCGAGCAGGTGTGCGGCGACGCCGGCCTGCACGTTGATCGCGGTCATCGCGTGCGCCACCAGGTCGTGGATCTCGCGCGCGATCCGAAGGCGCTCCTCTCCGACCTGGCGCAACGTCCGCTGCTCGGCGGCTTCGACCATCCGCCGCTCGGACACGCGCCGGGTCCGGAGCACGTCGCCGGCGGCGATCGCCAGCAGGCACAGAGCCACGTTGCGGACCACGATCGAGGTGATGTGCGAGAAGCCGCTCGCGAACGGGATCACGCTGATCACCACGCACGGCACGATCGCCAGGCCCATCCACAGCGACCGCCGGCGGTCCCCACTCAGCGCGAGATGGAACAGCACGACCATCGGAATGATCACCACCGTGTTGGCCGGATGCAGCTGCCACAGCACCAGCACGACGCCGGCCACGACCAGCGGGAACAGCAGCGGGAACGACACGTGGCGCCTCAGGCCCAGCGGCAGGCAGGCCACGAACGCGCTCAGCACGTTCACGGCGGTCAGGGGCTTGCCGGCCGCCGAGATCGCCGCGTCGATGATCAGGATCGGCGCGACCACCAGCACCGGCAGCCAGTCGAGCACAACCTGTGAGCTGGCGACCCGCCTGGCCACGTCCCCGCTGATCATACGGCCCATGCAGCCAGCTTCACGCGAGCTGGGTGCTGTGGCCGGCCACGGATCTGGCCTCGGCAGGGGCGATCGAGTGGTGCAGCCGGCGGATCGGCCGGGGCGACCACCAGTTCCACTTTCCCAGCAGCGCCATCAGCGACGGGACCAGCAGCGAGCGGACCACGAACGCGTCGAGCAGCGCGCCGGTGGCCACGGCCACGCCGATCTCCTGGATGAACGGGATCGAGCTGGTGCTGAACGCGCCGATCGCAACCGCGAGCAGGATCGCCGCGGCGGTGACCACACGCCCGGTGGCGCCGAGGCCGATCGCGATCGCCTCGCGCTCGTCGCCGGGATTGGCCTCGCGGGCCTCCTTGATCCGACCCAGGAGGAACACCCCGTAGTCGGTCGACAGCGCGAACACCACGGTCGCGGCGACGACGAAGTCGGTCGGTTCGACGCCGCCGTTGGGCGTGTAGCTGAGCAGCCCGGTGAGGTTGCCGTGCTGGTAGATCAGCACCAGCGGCGACAACGCCGCACCCACGGTCAGCGCGTTCATCAGAATCGCCTTGATCGGAAGCACGACCGATCCGGTCATCAGCCACAGCACCGTGAACGTCAGGATCGCCAGCAGTGCGATCGCCTCCGGGCAGGTGCGAGCCGATCGCGTTCTGCTGGTCGACGAACGTGGCGGCATCACCGGTGACGCGGGCCGTGAACGGGGCCGGCACCGAGCGGATCTCGCCGACCAGATGTTGCGCCGTCGAGCCGGCCGGGTCACCGGCGACCGGAACGTCGAGCTGCCAGGTGTCGCGACCGAGGTATCGCGGCGGCGCCGTGCGACCCGTGTCGGGAAGCGCGGCCACGCGACCCGCGTAGCTCTGCACGCTCGCGCTGTCTGCCCGGCTTGCCCGGATCGCGACCGTCACCGGTGACTGGCCGACCCGATCGAAGTTGCGTGTGATCGTGTCGGCGACGGTCCGCGCGCTCTCCCCCTTGGGAATCACCGAGCTGTCGTTGGCTGACGTCCACACCACGCTGAGCGCGGGCACTGCCGCCACCAGCATCGCCGCCGCGGTCACAATTGCGATCGGCCCCGGCCGTCGCATGACCGCGCGTGCGAACCGGTACCAGCGGCCCTCGGTGGCGTCGGGCTCGGGCTGTCGCCGGGCGAGCTTCATGCCCCACAGGCCGAGCAGCGCCGGCGACACGACCAGCGCCGACGCGGCCGCCACCAGCGCGACCACGGCGCCCGCGATCCCCATCGACTTGAGAAAGCCCTGCGGGAACAGCGTCAGCGTGGCCAGCGCGCAAGCCACGGTGATCGCGGAGAACACGACCGTCCGGCCGGCGCGCGACATCGTGATGCCGATCGCATCGCGCACTCCGGCGCCCCCGGCCAGCTCCTCCCGGTACCGGGTGACGATGAACAGTGAGTAGTCGACCGCAAGCCCGAGACCCAGGCCGATCACCAGGTTCAGCGCGAACACGCTCAACCCGTACACGCGGTTGATCGCGGACAGCGCCAGGAACGTGCCGAGCACCGCAACCACGCCCGTGACCAGCGGCATCAGCGCCGCGCGGCCGCGGAAGAACAGCAGCGAGAGCGCGATCAGCAGCGGGAACGCCAGCAGCTCGGCGAGCCCGAGGTCCTTCTGGACGGTCGAGTTGATCTGCTGATCGGCCACGGCGGTGCCGCCCACGGCGACATCACGGTCGGTGGAGAACGCCTTCTCCGCCGAGCTCGCCACGCCGTTGTCGTCGGCACTCGAGGTCAGCGTGCCGGCGATCAGCGCCTGGCGTCGGTCGCGCGAGACGGCTGGCCCCGTCGTCCGCGCGATCCCGGGTACGGCGGCCAGGCGCGAGCGCAGTGCCTCGATTCGCGCTGCGGACGCGGCCGGACCCCGTGGCGTCTGGACCAGCAGCACGACCCCCGGATCGGGCTCCAGGCCGGTCGCGGACTCGAGCATCCGCGTGGCCCGGTGGGAATCGGAGTTCGGGGGGGCGAATCCGCCCGAGCCCTTCAGCGCGCCGGCGACTGGACCTCCCAGCGCGCCGGCGATGACGACGAACAGCAGTACGAAGATGAGTGTGCGGCGCGGGTGTGAGCCGAGCTTTATGGCGGTCGATCGGAGCATGACGCCATTCTCGGATCGGCCGACCCGCTCGCACAATCGCCCTGAGGGAGTGTCTTGCCGGCGGCGCCTACTCCCTGGGATGTACCAGTGGTGGCCGCTGGATCCCCACCGGGCGAGCGCTAGTAGCTCGTGTCGCTGCTGGTCGACGTCAGCACTCCGGAGCTGAGCAGCAGCACCCAGATCACCGCCGCGACGATGCTGACGGCCACGATCGCCAGGCCGTGCTTGTAGGCCACCCGCCGCCGAGTTGCGATCACGATCCCCATGACGAAGCCGAGCGGCGGGATCGCCACCGCCGTGATGTAGCCGAGGACGATGAGCTGGCGGAGCCGCTCGCTGCGGGCGTCGGACGGGGCGGCGTTGTTCATCCGCGCCGGAGGGTAGCCCGAGCCGCGCGCGCGACCGCCGCCTGGCAGCTGGAGGACTCGGAAGCGCACCGCCGAACGCAGAAGGGTTATGCCCTCAAACGGTGCGGGAGAGTCCCGTTCGGTCTACGTCGTCCAGCGCCACTTCCGGCGCGTCCGACGCGGCTATGACCCGGAGGAGGTCGATCGGCACCTGCACGTGATCAGCGAGTGGTTCCGTGACAGCCGCGCGGGCGACGAGGTACGCGAGCTCGAAAAGCAGATCCGGGCACGAGAGCGCGCCGTGGCCGAGCGTGAGCAGGAAGCCAGGCGCCTGATCGAGACCAACCGCCTGGAGGCCGAGGCGACGCTGGACGGCGCCCGCCTGCGGATGAACGCGGACAAGGAGCAGGCCCAGCGAATCCTCGCCGAGGCCCACGGAGAGGCCGAGCAGATTCGCGCCGCCGCCCGGCGGCAGGCTGCTGAGATTCTCGACCAGGCACGGCTGGACGCCGCGGCGTCGGAGACGATCCTCGCAGCCGAGCAGCGGGCACACCAGCTCGTCGCGGACGCGACCGCGGAGGCCGAGCGCCTCCGGACGGATGCGCGGCAGTACCGCGAGCAGCAGCTCGAGACCGTGCGCGCCGACGCGGCCGAGGAGGCTCGCAAGCTGCGAGCTCAGGCCGAGAAGGACGTGCAGGAATACGTCCAGCGACGCCAGCGCGAGGTCGATCGGCTGGTCGAGGCCGCGCGCCGGGAGCGGCGCAAGTCCACGGGCGACGCCGCCTAGTGCCGGGGCACTAGTGGGCCTGCTGGTCTGAGTACCGCACGGACTCCTCGCCGATCGCGTCGATCATCGCCTGGGCGGCGGCGGTCGGGGTGCGGTCCTGATGCCAGGCGAGGCCGATCGTGCGTGGCCGCATGTGGCGGCTGGCATCGACCACCACCAGGCGATCGTCGGGCAGGTCGAGGGCCAGTCGCGGGAGCACGGCGGCGGCCAGGCCCTCCGCAACCATGTTCTGGACGGTCGCACACTCGTCGCTGCGCACGACGATGTTGGGCTCCATCGCCCGGGCGCGAAGCACGGACTCGATCGCCACCGGGCTGCTCTGCCACGAGACCATCGGTTGCCGGGCGAGGGCCGCCAGCGACGGGAGCTTCTGGGCGGAGCCGGATCCGTCTCGCTGGGTCGCGTACAGAAACGGGTCGCGGGTGAGCTCGGTGGTCGCGAACGGTCCGCTGACCGGAAGCAGCACGAACGCCAGGTCGATCGCTCCCGAGGCGAGGTGTTCGAGCTGCTGGACGTACGGCGCCTCGTCGAGCCGCACCTCGATGCTCGGATGGGTCGCGCTCAGCCGGGCCAGCGCCGGCGGCAGCAGCCGCATGCTCGCGGTCTGGAATGCGGCGATCCTGACGACCCCGGCCTCCCCGATGGCGAGCGCCGTGAGGTCGGATTCGGCGGCCTGGACCTGCTCGATCAGCCGCCGGGCGTGTGCGCGCATCCGCTCCCCAGCCGCCGTCGCAGACACCGGGCGCCTGCCACCGGGGCGGACGATCAGCGGGGTGCCCGCGATCCGCTCGAGCAGCGCGATCTGGACGCTGACCGCCGACTGGGTGTACCCGAGCTTACGGGCGGCGCCCGCGAACGACCGCTCGCTCAACACGGTTTCCAGGGCGACCAGATGGCGCACCTCGACCCCCAGCCATTGATTTTGAAAATTCATAGTTACGGTCAAAAACTGTAGCTGGAGATATGTCGCAACTGCGTCATCCTCGGTGCGATGCATGCCATCAGCCAGCGATTCCGGCGCGCCCTCGGCGAGGACCCGTGCCTGCTGCTGTATCCGCTCGTGACCGCTTGCGTCGCGTCGGACGTGGCGTTCGTCCCGCTGCTCCCCGGGATCCGGGCGGCCGAGGGCATGTCGTCGCTGCAGGCCGGGGTGCTGCTCGCCGCCAGCCCGGCGGTGATGAGCGTCGCGCCACTGCCGCTGGGCCGGCTCGCCGATCGGCTCGGCGCCGGGGCGATGCTGCGGGCAGCGGGGATCTGCGCGATCGCGGCCAGCGTGACGCTCGCGGCGGGGCGGGGCTTTCCGGCAGTGCTGTCCGCGCGAGCGCTGATCGGTCTCGTCGGCGCGGCGATCTGGACCGCGGGTCCCGCGGTGGCGGCGGCGCGACGCGCGTCGGTGGCGAGGTTGCTGGCTGCCAGCGGCGCCGGGCTGCTGTTGGGCCCGCTGGTCGCCGGCGTGGTCGGTCAGTCGGCCGGCCCAGCCGCCGCGTTCATCGCCACGGCATCGCTGGTGGCGATCGCCACGGTTGGGTTCTGGCGGGCTGAGCTCCCGCCGTTGGCGGGGGCTGCGGCGACCGCCGGCGTGGCTGCCGGCCTGCGGGTCGCGATCGCCGATCCGCGCGTGCGCATCGGCGCGCTGGGGCTGCTGATGCTCGGCCTGACCAAGAGCACGTCTGATCTGCTCGGCCCGGCGCAGTTGCACGCGGACGGGATGACGAGCGCTCACGTCGGCCTGGTGGTCACGGTCGCGGGAGCGATCGGCCTGGGCACCGCGACCGTCGCACGACGTCTCGTGGATCGCTATCCGACGATGTCGCTCGCGTGCTTCGCGACGCTGGCGCTGGCCACGATCTGGATGATCCCCGTGGCGAGCCAGGGAATGCTCGGGATCTCCTGCTTCCTGGCTGCGGGCGCGTGCGGCCGGATGCTGCTGAACCCGGCCAGCTATGTGCTGGTCGGCGAGGGCGCCGTCGCCACCGGCAGCGGGACCGCGGTCACCGTCGGCGCCTCCAACGCGATCTTCGGGGTGGCAGGGATGATCGGGCCCTTGGTCGGCGCGGTCGTGCTCCCCCACCCCGAGCTTGGGTTCGTCGCGATCGCGCTGCTGTGCCTGGCGGCGGCCGGGCTGATGCGCAGTCACGCCGCCAGATCGAGCCCGTGCGACGCGGCCGCCCGGGGCAATATCGTCCGCCCGCAGGATGCCCACACCTAGCGTCTCGATCATCACCGCGCTGGCGGATCGCCGCGGGCACCGTCTCACCGAGATCCACTCGGTGCTCGACGCGGCCCACACCAGCTGGGAGTGGCTGATCCAACTCGACGGCGAGGCTCCCGGCGATGTCCCGCCGGACGTCGCAGCCGACGAGCGCGTAGCGCTGGAGCCAAACGGCCGCCAGCTCGGCATCGCCGCCACCCGTAACCGGGCGCTCGCCCGGACCACCGCGCCGCTGCTGCTCAACGCCGACAGCGACGACGTTCCCACGCCCGCGGCGCTCGACGCGCTGGCGCCGGCGTTCGAGGACCCGGCCGTCGGGCTCGCGTTCGGGGACTGGATCGAACTGTGGCCCGACCGGGACCCGTGGATCCCGATTTCCCGCTTCCAAGCCGGTCGTCTGAAGCCGGGCACACTGTCGGCGATCTGGGGCGAGGAGCGGTGGGTGCCGCTGCATCTCGCGGGGGCGATGTGGCGCACCGACGCGGTCCTCGCCGCCGGCGGTTGGACCGCAACCGTCGGCGGCTCGGATATCGGGCTGATGCTCGGCGTCGACGCCGACTGGGCCAGCGTCTACATCCCGCAGACGACCTTCACCTACCACCACCACGCCACCCAGGCGACGGCGTCACCCGCCTGGCAGGATCAATTCGACCGCGACATGCGGTTCCTGGAGCGGCGCCACCAGGCGCTGGGAGCGACTCGGCCAGCGGCTCAGCGGCCGCACTGAAAGCCGCCGCCGTCCAGCCCGGGCCCCGTGATCTGCGGCCGGTTGGCGCCTCCGCCCATCGGATACACGGTGTCGAACCACTGGCTGAAGAAGCTGCTGAGCTCGGTCCGACAGGCCCGCGAGCGCCTGGGGAGGAACGCGGCGAATCCGGCCTCGAGCTCGGGCTCGGTGATGCTGCTCTGACGATAGTCGCGCTGCATCCGCTGCAGCGCCCGATCGAACCGGTCCGGTCCCAGGATCTGGCGCAGCGCGATGTACGCGATCCCCGGGCGGGTATACGTCGTCGACCCAGAGAACAGCGTGAACGGTCGCGGGTTCGACGGAGCCGCCGTCCACAGGCTGCCGGTGTTCGCGTAGGCGGAGTTGAACGCGCTCACGAGACTGTTCTCGAACGCGGTGTCGCCGGCCGGGGTGCCGGGCCCTCCGGCGGCGGTCTGGGCATTGCGAGCCGCGAACAGGTACTCGCCGAGCGTGGCCATGCCCTCCTTGAAGAACGTCAGGTTGTAGCTCGCCTCCGAGACGTTGTCCCCCCACCACTGGTGCATGTTCTCGTGGTTGAACGTCTGGAGCCCGATCCGTCCGCCCGCGAACGTGATCTTGGTCTGCATCTCCTCCTCGAAGCTCGCGGAGGGGACGCCGACCACAACCCCGTCGGTGGTGAACGGGAACGGGCCGTTGAACATGCTCTGGAAGTCGACGATGTCCTCCTGCATGTCCATCGTCGCCTGATTAGTGGCGGCGCGGGCGGGAGCGATCGCGGTGTCCTGCGCCTCGTAGTACTGGATCCCGCTGCGGGCCAGACGCTCGCTGAGGTCAAACGAGCCGATGCTGTCCTCGACCAGGTAGGCCGCGATCCCTTCTGGCGAGTGCCAGTGCCAGCTGGTCGAGCCGGCGGGGAAGTCGGCGCTCGGCCCGTTGTTGCGCTGTGAGACCAGCTCGCCGTTGGCGATGGCCGTCTTGCCGAACGTGACCGTGTCGTAGAAGTCGTAGCTGGGCTTGGCGCTCGGATGGTCGTTGAGCGGCATCCAATCCTCGGTCCCGACCGGCTCGGTCGTCACGAAGCTGCCCTCGTCGCCGGGCTGGGCGTTACGGAACCAGCCCTCGGTGGTGCCGTCTCCGTCGTTGTGGACTCCCGGACGTCCGGTGTAGGCCACCTGCACCGCGAACGCCTGGCCGCGGCGGATCGGATGCGCGGGGGTGATCACCAGCTTGTTGGCCGGGCACTGGGTCCCGTCGAGCGAGTCCTGCTGGCTCGACGCGGTCGATGTCAGTTCCGGCGAGCACGCCGGCGGCAGCGGGTTGTTGGTGGGCCCGCCGACCGGGTTGTTCTGCGACGCCTCGTGCGCCCGGGGGTCAGGGTCGTTCGGGCCGTGGGGGTCGCCCGGGTACGTCGGCTGCTCGAACTGGAACTTCGCCGGCCGCCCGTCGACCAGAACCGACTGAACGGTCATGTCCGGGCCGGCGGTGGGGTTGGGAGACGTGCGCTCGAAGTCGAGGCTGAAGTCGGTCAGGCACTGCGTGGCACGGTCGGTCAGCGAGACGTGCGTCCCCGGCAGCAGCAGGTTCTGAACCGCGTCGTAGTCCAGGAACACGTCGCTGTGCAGGCTCGTGTAGCCACCGTTGCCGGTCTCGGGGTACACGTGGGCCCCTGGCTGCGACAGCGAGCGTGCGCCCGACGTACAGCGATGCCCGGCCTTGCCCGACACGGCCACCGTGTGCGACCGGTCGCGAGCCCCGATCTGCAGGTGGCGCTCGGCGGTCGCGCACCGCAGTGCCCCTCCGGTCCCGCGGGCCACGCAGGCGACGACGGCGTACGAGCCGCCCGGTAGCGCCCGCGGCACTGCGGCACGGACCCGGACGGTTCCAGACCGGCGGGCACCGAGGCGCAGCGCGGTCGAACCGATTGCGATCGGACGGCTGCCGACGCGCATCAGGTCGACCGACAGGCGCCCGTCCGCGCGAGCGGATCCCTGGTCCGAGACGGTGGCTGACAGCGCGTAGGCGCGTCCGGCACGAGCGCCCCGCGGTGGCGAGCTCACTCCGGATACCAGCAGGCCGGAGGACGACGTGGCGCGCGAAGCGGTGGCCGCCGTCGGCGCTGGCGCTGAGGATCGGTGCGCCGGTCGTGCCGAGGCGACGCCGGCCGGCGCCAGCACGCCGAGTAGCAGCAGCGACACGGTCAACGACACTCGGCGCCGGCGCGATGCCGTCACGTACCTCATCCCATACCTCCGGTCTCGCGGTCGATCGAGCCTAGTCTTCGGCCGCTATGGCGTCAACCGTCTACCGTGGCGCAGACATGGACGATCCGGCCCAGCACCCGGCGATCCTGGCCAGCGATGCCGAGCGCGAGCGCAGCGTCACCGTGCTGCGCGACGCCCTGGTGGCGGGCAGGCTGACGCTCGAGGAGTTCAGCGACCGCGTCGGGCGGGTCCAGGCTGCGCGCACCGACCGGGAGCTGGCGACGCTGACCGCCGACCTGCCCGCTCGGGCGGCCGCGAGCCCGGAGAATGCGCCGACCGAGCACCGCGCGGTGTTCTCCCGACTGACACGCAGCGGCGCATGGGAGCTGCCCGACCGGTCGTCGTGGCGGTCGGTGTTCGGGACGATCTACCTCGACTTGCGAGAGGTGCGGCTCGACTCGGCCGAGGTCGAGATGTCGATCTACAACCTGTTCGGGACTGTGAGGGTGCGCGTCCCGCCGGGCGTCAAGCTCGAGGTCACCGGCGGCGGAGCGTTCGCCAGCCAGGTGATCGAGCCGCCGCCGTGGCCGGCGCCGGGCGGCGCCCCGGTCCTGCGGATCCATGCCTCCGGCCCGGGCGGGACGCTGTACGTGAGCTCGTCGGAATCAAAGCGGTCGCTGGACCGCTGACGCGCCGGACTCAGTCCTCGAGCAGGACCGTGTCCGCGTCCGAGTACGCCGGAGCGCAACAGCAGAGCAGAACGAGGGGCTCGCTGTCGTCGGCCCACAGCTTGTGCGCGGTCCCGGGAGCGATTACCACGCAGTCGCCGGCCCGCACGGCGCGCGTCTCTTCGCCGAGCCGCATCCTGCCGGTCCCGCCCGTGAACAGGTAGATCTCCTCGCTCCTCCGGTGCAGGTGCGCGATCGTGGTGCCGCCGGGCGGTACCACCGCTTCGGCGAGGCTCTGGTTGGCCGCGTTGCCCGACGGGATGCCCGCCAGCTCGCGGATCGACGATCCGTCCGCGGTGATGAAGGCCTCGCGTTGCTCGCGACGCACGATGTCCATAGTCACAACGCTAGTTGACTGCGCCTGAACGTTCAGGCCGCGGTCCGCGAATGCTTGACTGCAGCGAATGCCGACCCAGCCCGATCCGGGCTCAGCCGAGATGTTCGAGTCGATCTACGTCCGGGCGGGGGATGACCTGGACGCGATCCCGTGGGCGCGGCTGGCACCGAGCCCGGCGCTGCTGGCCTGGCTCGAGGACCTCGCGATCCGCGCCGGCGCCAGCGCGCTCGTCGTCGGCTGCGGGCTGGGCGACGACGCCGAGGAGCTCAGCCGGCGCGGTCTGGCGACGACCGCGTTCGACGTGTCGCCGACGGCGATCGCGCGGTGCCGCGAACGGTTTGCGGACACCGCCGTGGAGTACCTCGTCGCCGACGTGTTCGGGCTCCCCCACAGCTGGACCAGAGCGTATGACGTGATCGTCGAGATCCGGACCCTGCAGTCGCTGCCGCCAGGGACCCGCCAGCAGGCCGCCCGGTCGATCGGCGAAACGCTCGCGCCGGGCGGCCAGATGCTCGTGGTCGCCTACATCCGGCCCGACGGGCGCAGGGTCGGCGGCCCTCCGTGGCCGGTGACGGAGGTGGAGCTCGCGACGTTCGAACAGACCGGGCTGCGGCGGGAGCGCTTCGCCGACGAACCGCTGGGCGCCGGCGGCGACCGGACGGCCACGATCGTCTACACGCGCTGACATGCCCCCGGCCGGTTGGGCGACCTGCCACCATTGGGGTATGAGCGACCACGAGAGTTTCGAGGAACGGTTGCGCGCGCTGGCCGAGGACTTCGGTAGGTCGATGCAGCGGGCCTCCGAGGGCGACCTGGACGAGCTGGCCGAGCGGCTCGGCGTCGACCCCGATCGCGTACGCGGTTTTGCCGAGTCCGCTGGACAGTGGCTGAACGAGCATCTGGCCGGCGCCGACGCGTTCTTCGACCAGAGCCGGAGCCACGAGCCCGGCGACGAACCCAAGCCACCGGACGCGGATCCGGGCGAGGAGAGCGCGCGCGAGACCGAATCCCGGCCGCAGCCGACCGGATCCGGGCCGCATCCGCTGGACATGCCGACCGACGAGCAGGGCGTCGCGCTGAGCGCGCTTGATTCCGGCCGCTGGGACGTCGGCGCAGGCAGCAACCAGTTCACCGGCAGTGGCGAGGGCCCCGCTCCAGGCGTCGCGTCCGATCTCGTCGGCGAGCTCCGCGCGCGCGACTGGATAACCGCCGACGGAACGCTGACGCTGGTCGGGCGGCGAGCGCTCGCGCGCTGGGCGGGCTCAGCGGAAGGTCCTGACCCGACAGCGTGACACCCGCGTGTACCTCGAGGTGAACCTGACCTGTGACAAATCGTTCACCTGAGGATGCCGGCGTCGGCGTAGGCTGAGCCCACCACATCCGGCCCGCGCGGCAGCGCGGGAGCCGACTTAGGGGGTAGGAGATGTTCACCGTCCGCAGGTTCTCGTGGCTGGCCGCGATCGCGTGCGTCGCCGCTCTCCCCGTCGGCATGGCGCAGGCGTCCTCGCGGCGATCTGCGTCCAAGCTGTGCGCGCCGATCCGCGCCACCGGGGTCGGTCAGGATCTCGGCGCCGGGATGACGACCGCCACGATCTCAAGCCATGGGATAGTCCTCGGGCACACGCACGCGAGCTTCACGATGGGACCGGTCACCGGCACCAGCGCGTCCTTCAGCGGCCCGATCGTGTTCAGCTCGAGCGTCGGCTCATTGACCGCGAACGTCGACGGAAGCTTCGACGTTTCATCGGGCGCGTTCCGGGCCAGCTCGCGGAGCATTACCGGCACCGGCCTGCTGCGCCGAGTCACCGGTCAGGTCACGATCAACGGTCTCGAGAGCCTCAGCACCGGCGCGTTCACCGAGACGATCACCGGCCGCCTCTGCGCCGGGCGCTGAGCGACGCCGTTCATACGCCGAGGCCAGACACAGCACGGTCACATGCTCGGTGACGGCGCGACGGGCGGGTTGCCTGGCTGTCATCATCAACGCGTTGCTCGAGGCCGAAGAGAACATCGCGTATCCGGCACTGGGGTCACGGACCTCGATTGGTGAGTACATCGCCCCGCACGTGGTGGTTCTGTTCGGCGCGACCGGCGACCTGGCGCGCCGCAAGCTGCTGCCGGGACTGGCGCGACTGACCGAGTCGGCGCTGGCTCCGCCGCTTCAGATCGTAGGCACCTCGCTCGACGAGCTCGACGACGCCGGGTTCCGTGACCTCGTTCGCAACTCGATCCACGAGTTCAGCTCGGGCAAGGTGTCCGAGCAGATGATCGAGCGCTTCGCGCTGTCGACGCGGTACGTGCCGCAGGGCGAGGGGCCCGACGCGCTGGCCCAGGCGGTCGCCGAAGCGGAAGCCGAACTCGGCGAGGGCGCGCGGCGCCTGCACTACCTGAGCGTCCCGCCGAAAGCGGCCCTGGCGGTCGTCGACATGCTCCGGTCGGCGGGGCTGGTCGAGCGCTCCCGAGTGATCATGGAGAAGCCGTTCGGCAGCGACCTGACCAGCGCGATCGCGCTCAACGCCCGCCTCCACGAGACCTTCGAGGAACGTCAGATCTTCCGGATCGACCACTTCCTCGGCAAGGAGCCGGCGCTCAATATCCTGGCGTTCCGGTTCGCCAACGGCCTGTTCGAGCCGATCTGGAACCGCAACTTCATCGATCACGTCCAGATCGACATCCCCGAGACGCTCGGGCTCGAGTCGCGGGTCGGGTTCTATGAGTCGACCGGAGCGTTCCGGGACATGGTCGTGACCCACCTGCTGCAGGTGCTCGCGTTCATCGCGATCGAGCCACCGACCGCGCTCGAGCCCCAGGCGATCGGCGAGGAGAAGAACAAGGTGTTCCGTTCGCTGATGCCGATCGATCCGAGCTCGGTGGTGCGCGGACAGTACGACGGCTACCGCCACGAGCCGGGCGTCGACCCCCACTCCGACACCGAGACGTTCATCGCGCTGAGGTGCCGGATCGACAACTGGCGGTGGGCCGGGGTCCCGTTCTACCTGCGCACCGGCAAGCAGATGGCCGAGGGCCTGCGGATCGTGTCGATCGCGTTCCGCGAGGCGCCCAAGAGCATGTTCCCGCCGAACTCCGGCGTCGGATCACTGGGGCCAGACCATCTGACGTTCGACCTGGCCGACGCGTCGCGGCTGTCGCTGTCGTTCTACGGCAAGCGCCCCGGCCCCGGGATGCGGATGGACAAGCTCAGCATGCAGTTCGCCACCAGCGAGACCGACGAGGTCGGCGACGTGCTCGAGGCCTACGAGCGACTGATCCTCGACACGCTGCGCGGCGACCACACCCTGTTCACCACGGCCGAGGGCATCGAGAGCCTGTGGGAGCGCTCGGCACCGCTGCTCGAAAACCCGCCGCCGGTCAAGCCCTACGCTCCGGGCTCCTGGGGCCCCAACGCGATCCACCAGCTGATCGCGCCGAACGCGTGGCGACTGCCGTTCGAGCGCGCCTGGCGGGAACACAAGTAGCGGCGCTGCACATCACGGCTCCCGCGGCTATGAGGCCGACACCAGACGGTTGATCCCGGGGGTGTGGTGATCGGCGGGCGGCTGTTGCAGCCGTAGCTCGAACTGCGCGCCGCCGCCCGGGGCGTTGGCCGCCGTGACCGTGCCCCCCATCGCCCGGGCCAGTTCGCAGACGATCGCCAGGCCCAGTCCGCTGCCGACGGCGCGTTCGCTGCGATAGCGCTCGTACAGGTAGAACCGCTCGAACGCTCGCGGCAGGTCTTCTTGGGCCAGCCCCGGGCCGGTATCGGTCACGGTCAGCCGGCCCGGCGCCGCGCGGACGGTGACCGCTCCGCCGGCGGGCGTCAGACGCAGCGCGTTCTCGACCAGGTTCGAGGTGGCCTGCAGCAGCCGGTCCGCGTCGCCCACCACGAGCGCGCCGTCCTCGCCGGCCGCGCTCAGCGACACCGACAGATCCCGCGCCCGGGGTTGGTGGCGCTCGACCGCCCCGGCGGCGATCGCACCCAGGTCGACGGGCCGGTGAGCGACCGAGAACTCGGCGCGGTCAAAGCGGGCGAGCTCCAGCAGGTCGCGGACCAGACGCTCCAGGCGGTCGGCCTCCGCGGCGATCACGGCGCTGCCCTCGGCGGGCGGGACGGCCGCTTCGCCGACCGCCTCCGCGTAGCCACGGATCGAAGTCAGCGGCGTCTTGAGCTCATGGCTGACCGACTCGAGGAAGCTTCGCTGAGCCTCGCGGGCCCGCGCCAGCTCGCCCGACATGCGGTTGAAGGACCCGGCCAGGTCGGCCAGCTCGTCGCGGCCGTCGACCGGCACCTCGACCCCGCTCTCGCCCGCGGCCAGTCGCTTGGTGGCGGCCGACAGCTCGCCGATTGGCCGGGTCAGCCGCCGCGCGAGCAGATACGAGCACACCGCGGCCAGCAGCGCCCCACCCAACCCGGCGAGCACCAAGCTCTGCAGGAACGGCCGCCACTCGGCGAACGCCAGCGACGCCGCGCGGGTGAGCACGATCCGTCCCTGCCCGGTCGTCCGCGCGACGTACCGGATCGAGCGCCCGCCGACGGTCACCGTCCCTTGCGCATCCCCGCCCGGCGGGATCGCGGCCAGCACCGCCCGGGTGCGCACCGGCCCGAGCAGACGCGCCCGTCCGTTGCCGACCGCGTAGACGTGCTCCCCGGCGCCCAGCGCGCGCCGCGGACCGCCCACGGCGGCGGCCAGTTCGGCCTGGCGTTCGAGCGAGTTCAGCTGCTGAGAAGCGACGTGGTGGCGGACCAGCACGACGCCGACCACCACCGTCAGCGCGCAGCTCGCGATCGCCGCCGCCGCCACGTAGGCGAACACCCGGCGGCTGAGCTTCACGCCGCCGCCTTGTAGCCCAGCCCCCGGACCGTGCGGATCAGGTCGGGGTGCCCCAGCTTCTTGCGCAGCTGGGCGACGTGGACCTCGACCGTGCGCGTCTGCCCCGGGGAGAGAAATCCCCATACGGCCTCGAGCAGCTCGTCGCGGGTGACCACCTGACCGGCGTGGCGAAGCAGGTATTCGAGCAGGTCGAACTCGCGCTGGGTGAGGTCGACCTCACGGCCGTCGGACCGCACCTCGCGCGCCCTGCGGACGAGCGTGACCGGACCGAGCGTGGTGACGTCGTCCGCCACCCCCGACGCGGCGCTGCGGCGCAGCACCGCCTTGACTCGCGCCGCCAGCTCGCGCGGGGAGAACGGCTTGGCGATGTAGTCGTCGGCGCCGAGCTCTAACCCGACGACGCGATCCTCGACCTCGTCGCGCGCGGTCAGCATCACGACCGGCACCCGGCCATCGATCCGCCGGCAGACCTCGAACCCGTCGATCCCCGGCAATCCGATGTCGAGCACCACGAGGCGAATCGGATGGCGGGTCAGCTCGACGAGTGCGTCCTCGCCCGAGCGGACCCACAGCGCCCTGTAACCATCGCGTTCGAGGTAGGTCCGGACCAGCGCGCCGATGTGGGCATCGTCCTCGACCACCATGATCAGCTCGGCCATCACGAGAGATCGTAGGTGCCCCCGCCCCCCGCAACGGCGGAACTTACACGCCCCTGACATTCGCCTGACCGGCAGCTTTCGGCGCGGATCGATGATCGCCCGGAAACGCCAATCGAAAGGACATCTCTCGAAATGTCGATCAACAAATACTGGAAGCTGGGCGCCGTGGCGGTCAGCTGCGCCGCGATCGGAGCCGGGGCGAGTGCGATCGCAAACGCCGGTGCCTCGACCAGCGCCAGCTCGAGCTCGAGCGGTTCCAACGCGGCCGCCAAGCACTCACCACGAGCCCACGGCGGGCGCCGGGCGCTGCTGCGCCGAGCCGTCGACGGCAATTTGGTCATCGCCACCAAGGGCGGCTACGCGACCGTGAAGTTCGATCGGGGAACGGTGAAGTCGGTGTCAGGGCAGCAGCTGACGCTGACCGAAGGGCGCGCCAGGCAGGCCCCTTACAAGACCGTCACGCTGACGATCCCCACCACCGCGCGCGTCCGCGATGATCGCCATCAGGCGACGCTCGCAGACGTCAAGTCGGGTCAGCGGGCGACAGTGATCCAAGCGCCGAAGCGGACGGTGGTGATCGCCCGTACACCGCGGACCCCGTAGCCGGGACCGGCGCTCACGTGACGGTGCCCTGCTTCAGGTCGACTACGAAGCTGTCGGCGGTGGGCTGCTCGGCCAGTGAGTGGAAGCTGCCGGCGATCGTGGGCTTCGACGTCGAGCTCAGGTCGACGACGATCGTCAGATATCCGAGCTCGAAGATCGGCTCGACTGCCATCGTGTAGTTGCCGATCAGGCTCCCCACCGCCGGCAGGTCTGACCGTGCGCCGTGCTGCAGGTGGCCACCGCTGCCGGCAACCACGTAGGGCACCGACTTGCCGGCGACCGAGCGACTGAACCGCTGATACAGGTGGGCGTGGCCCGACAGCACGATGTCGGGCCACACGCCCGCGTCGTTGCAGGCGGCGTCGATCTCGTTGGCCATCGTCGGCGAGCTGCCATGGGTGTCATCGAACGAGACCGGCGGATGGTGCACGGCCAGCACGATCGCGCGCTCGAGCGCCTCCCGCTCGTCCTTGAGCCGGGTCAGCTCGCTGCGCAGGAACGCGAGCTGATCATCGGGCAGCGCGAAGTGACCGTCCTGCGAGGAGATCACGCCCGGGTGCTCGAGCACGTTCGAGTACAGGCCGATGACCGACACGCAGGGCGCGTCGAGCGTGAAGTACACGCCCGGCTGCGTCATCGTCGTGCGAGCGATGCTCGGGGCGTCGGGCGACGGAGCCGGCGAGTTCGCGCAGAAGTTACGCAGGAATGCCTGCAGCGTCGGAGTCACCGGGACGTCCGGATCGGGCCCGTAGGCCGCACCGTCGTGGTTGCCGGCGACCGCGAAGATCGGCCGATCGTAGGCCCGGAACGGCTCGTAGAACTGGTCGTAGTAGTACTGGCCCTCGCCGAAGTTGTAAACGACGTCGCCGAGATGGAACATGAACGACGGGGCGCTGTCGGCGGCCTGCAGGTCGGCGGCCATCGCGTCGGCCACCTTGGCCTCGGACCCGATCAGCGACGTGCTCGACGCCCCCGTGTCCCCGACCGCGTGAAACCCGATCGCCTTGGAGTCACGAACCGGATCGACCAGCTTGGGCCCGAGAATCTGGGCCAGGTCGATGCGAGGCGGGTTCGGGCTCGGCGTCGGGAACGGCTGAATCTCCTTCTGGTGGCGGAAGTAGTAGCCAGTCTTGTAGTACTGGGCGTCGACGTTGGGCTCATGAAATGACTTCTCGTCGGGTCCCGGATCGGGATCGGCAAACAGCCGCTGCGGGTCGCCGAACAGGTGTGGGCCGACCGCGTTCCCGGTGACGTGACCGACGAGGCCCTCGACCGGAGCCGGCTTGAACTGCTCGGGCTTGGTGCGCTGTCTTCTGCTCGGCGGCATGTCAGTCCTCCGGTCACTGATCGATGACGGCGTCGATGTACCTACCCCCGGGGTCCCCGGCTCGCCCGGAGGTCACCAGAAATCAACTGTCTCTCCCTGAGCCGTTCACAACTGTGGCGTTGGTCACAACCAGCTCCGGGTCCGCCAAAGCCTGTCCTGGCCATCGGCCAGCGGGTTCGCTAGCTTGCGCACATGCAGAGCGCTGGGGCGCGCATCCGCCTCTGCGGGAGTCTCGGAGTCCAGCTCGGCGGGGAGGCGCGCGAGCAGCTGATTCGCGGGCGCCAAGGGCGGATGCTGCTCGCTTATCTGGTCCTCAACCGCCGCCGTCCGGTCCCCCGCGACCGGCTGGTCGAGGCGCTCTGGTCGGGTGACTCCGCGCCGCGCAGCGACAGCGCCCTGTCGCCGCTGCTCTCCCGACTTCGCCGCGCGCTGGCTCCAGCGGAGATCGACGGGCGCGCGGGGATCGTTCTGCGACTGCCCGAGCCCGCGTGGGTCGACGTCGAGGTCGCGGAGTCCGCGCTCGCCCGCGCGCGGGCGGCCGACGAGCCCGCCCAGCGGCTCGTGGCCGCCCGGGAGTCCGCCGAGCTGCTCGAGGCCGGACTGCTCCCGGGACACGAGGCCGAGTGGCTGCGCGAGGCGCGCGACGCCACCGAGCGGGTGCGGGTGGAGGCGCTCGAGGTGGCGGCCGCAGCGGCGCGGACGGTGAACCCGCCGCTGGCCGAGGAGCTGGCGCGCCAGGCGGTCGCCGCGGCGCCGTTTCGGGAGTCGGCCTGGGTGGCGCTGATCGACGCGCTTGCGGCCCGGGGCAACCTCGCGGAGGCGCTGAAGGCCTACGAGGAGATCCGACAGCGGCTCCGTGACGAGCTGGGGACGGTGCCCGGAAGCGAGCTCCTGGCGATGCACGGCCGGCTGCTGGCCGCCGGCGAGGCCCCGCCGACCCCCGCGACGGCCCCGCGCAGCGAGCCGCCCGCCCGCGCCACACCGCGTTCGAGCCGGCGCCGAGCGACCGCCGATCTGGTCGAGCGCGAGGACGAGCTCGCGGCCGTGGACGGCGCGCTGGATCGCGTGCTGGCCCGGTCGGGCGGCGTGGTGCTGTTCGAGGGTCCGGCCGGAATCGGCAAGACGCGGCTCCTGCAAGAGCTGCGCCGGGGAGCGGTGCAACGCGAGCTGCTGGTGCTCGAGGCCCGAGCCAGCGTGCTCGAGCGCGAGTTCGGCTTCGGCGTCGTCCGGCAGCTGCTCGAGCCGGTAGGCGAGGAGCAGATGCAGGGCGCCGCCGCGGGGGCGCGCGCGGTCCTGACCGAGCAGGGCATCGGCGACGGGACGTTCTCGATCCTCAACGGGCTGTTTCGGCTGGTCGAGCGACTCGCCCGCGACCGGCCGCTGGCGCTGTGCGTCGACGACCTGCAGTGGAGCGACCCGGCCTCCCTGCGGTTCACGGCGTACCTGGCCCGGCGGATCGGCGCGCTGCCCGTGGTTGTCGCCGCGACCGTCCGCACGGGCGAGCCGGACGCCGACGAGGCGTTGCTCGCCGAGCTCGCCCAGGAGCCGGCTACGGTTGCGCTCAGCCCCCGTCCGTTGACGACGCACGCCACCGAGCGCCTGATCGCGGAGGGCCTGGGGCGAGCGCCCGACCCGGAGTTCTCAGAGGCCTGCCAGCAGGTGACCGCGGGCAACCCGCTGTTGCTCGGTCAGCTGCTGATGTCGCTCTCCACCGAGGGAGTGTCGCCGGCGACCAGCAACGTCGCCGCTGTCCGCGAGATCGGGCCACGGGCCGTGGCCCGGACCGTTTCGCTGCGGATGCGGCGGCTGCCCGCGCCCGCGGGCGAGATCGCACGCGCGGTGGCCGTGCTCGGCGAGCACGCGGGCCTGGCGCCGATCGCGGCGATGGCCGGCACCGACGAGCCGACGGCGGCCCGGGCGGTCCAGGCGCTGGCCAGAGCGGAGATCCTTCGCGACGACGAGTCGCTCGGGTTCGTGCACCCGCTGATCCGCGATGCCGTGTATGCGGAGCTCCCGCAACCGGCGCGAGCGCTGGAGCACGAGCGCGCCGCGCGGCTGCTCGCCGAACTCGGGGCGAGCCCCGAGCGCGTTGCCGCCCAGCTGCTGCTGACCGCCCCCCGCTCGGACCCCTGGGTGGTCACGGCGCTGCGCGAGGCGGCGCACCTGGCCCTCAGGCGCGGCGCCCCCGACGCGGCGATGCGGCTGCTGGAGCGGGCCCAGGCCGAGCCGCCGCCGCCCGAACAGCGAGCGGCGCTGGCGTTCGAGCTCGGCGGCAGCGCCGCCTATCTGCGCGGCCCCGCCGGCGTCGAGCCGCTGCGACGGGCCTACGCCGGCCTGACCGACCCGGTCGACCGGGCGAGGGCGGCGATCCGGCTCAGTCATCTGCTGTTGTTCGTGCGCTCGCCTCAGGAGGGCGTCGAGCTGGCCGACCGAGCCGCTGTCGAGCTGCCGGCCGGACACGAGGACTTTCGCTCCAGCGTGCGCGCGGTACGGCTGGTGGGGGCGGCGTTCGGCGCGATCGACCCCACCGAGTTCGGGACCGTCGAGGATGTCCGGCGAGGACCGCGCGGCACCGGGCCCGGCGGCCGCGCGCTGACGGCGATGACCGCGCTCGCGGTCGCGCTCACCTGCGGCCCGGCCTCAGAGGCCTCGGCGCTCGCCCACGAGGCGTTCTCCGACGGGCTCGACCGGTTCGAGATGAGCGCGCCGATCGCGCTCGGAATCGCCGCGCTGATTCTCGGTGAGCCGTCGGAGGGCCTCGAGGCGATCGGCGAGTACTCCGCCTACGCCCGGCGCCACGGCGAGGTTCTGAGCTCGATCGGGTCGGACCTGTGGGGCGGGTTCGCGCATCTGTGGGCCGGGGACCTGGACGCGGCGATGGAGTCGCTTGACCGGGCGCGCGAGGGTGAACGGCTGTGGGGCACCAAGCTCGATGCCGTGATGGCCTACTCGGCCGCGTGGAGCGCCCTCGTTTCGCTCGAGCGCGGTGATCCGCTCGAGGCCGTGTTCGAGACCCTGCACCGGGTGGCGCCCGCCGACCCGCGACCGGACGGTGCTCGCTTCTGGCTGGCCAGCGCTGCCGAGCTGGCGCTGGCCGAAGAGCGCCCGGCGGATGCGCTCGAGATCACGCGACGGCTGGAGCCGACCCGCCCGGCCCGGACCCACCCGGTGTGGGCTCCATGGCGAACGCTTCGGGCCCGGGCGCTGGCCCAGCTCGGAGAGCTCGAACAGGCCCGTAGGCTGGCCCACGAGGACCTGGCGCTCGCGCGCGAAGTCGGAGCTCCATGGGTGATCGGACGCGGGCTGCGGATCCTGTCCGAGCTCGGGGGACCGGAACGACTCGACGTCGCCCGCGAGGCCGTCAGCCAGCTCACCGGGACCTCCGCGCGCCTCGAACTGGCCAGGGCTGAGCGGGCGCTGGCCGCCGCCGGCGGGCGGGCGTCCGGCGATCGGACGCCCGCTCGCGGCGCTGACGGAGCCGGCCGGGCCTAGGCGGCCGGCAGGTGCGAGGCGACCAGGAGGCCGTCGGGATCGGCGGCGGCGCGAATCCGGGCCAGCCGGGCCAGCGCCGGATCCGGCACGCAGGTCTCCAGCGAGCTCGTCCGCTCGGCGAAGCTCGTGAAACGCGTGCCGGTTGCCCACGGCGCCAGCGCGTCGAGATACCGGTCCAGATAGCAGTGCAGCTCGGCCGCCGGAGCGGGGGCGTCGGGGATCCCTACTCCGAACAGGAGGAACCGGCCCTCCAGATGACCGCGGGCCCCGGCCCCGGGCGGCGCCGAGGCGAGCGCTCCACCGAGGTGTCGCAGCTCGGCCGCCAGCAGCGGCCCGTCCTGCGCGGTGCGGACGAACAGCTCGCTGGCCCAATCGTCGAGCTTGCGCAGCAGGATCCCATCACCGATCGCGGGCACGGGCTCCTCGGGGTCGCCGTGCAGCCGGGCCACGGCGGCGCTGGGCATCCTGCCAAAGCCGCCCAGGATCGGATCGGCGGTGCCGCGGAGACGCTGCTCGAGCCGGACCGCCTCGGCGCCCTCGAGAGCGACCCCGTCGACGCACACTGTCGGCACGCCGCGCAGCGGCTCGGGCACCTCTGGCAGCGGGGGCAGCCGCAGCAGTCGGAACGTGGTCGTGATCGTGTCGGCAGCGTCCTGGCAGAAGTCACGCCAGGTCCACAACAGGCGCCGGGCATCGTCGGCGGCGAAGAACATCGCGCCGCCGGTGACCTCGGCGTAGGGCAGCAGCCCCAGCTCGACCGCGGTCACGACCGCGTAGCCCCCACCGCCTCCGCGCAGCGCGTAGAACAGGTCGCGGTTGTGGTCGGCGTCGACGCGCCGCGCGATCCCGTCGGGGGTCACGACCTCGAACGCCTTGACGTGGTTGACGGCCAGCCCGTGACGGCGGCCGTAGAACGACAGTCCGCCTCCCAGCAGGTAGCCGATGACGCCGACCGACGGCGAGGATCCGTGCATCGCGGCCAGCCCGTGGGGCGCGACCGCGTCGACAACGTCGCGCCATCGGGCGCCGGCCTTGATGCGAGCAACCCGGGCCTGCGGGTCGACGATCACGTCGCCGTCGTGCAGGCGCAGCTTCAGCAGCAGAGTCCGCTCGAGCGACGGGAGCGTCTGGCTTAGGTGGCCGGTGGTCTGAGCGGCCACCCGGAGGCCGTTGGCGCGGGCGAACGCGACCGCGGCCTGCACATGCTCGACGCGCGTGGCCACGCACACGCAGGCCGGCCGCTGGTCGCTGTGGAGATTCCAGGCCTGACGCACGACATCGAACTCGGCGGACTCGGGCCAGATCAGCGGCGGCAGCTCGGCCGCCGCTCGAGAGACCGGCTCGACGGCCTGCGCCCGAACCGTCTCGTCAGCGGGAATGGTGTGTGAGTAGGTCATGGCGGCACGGTCGCGCACCCGCCTTGCCGTGACCCTGGCGTGACCTTGCCGTGATCTTGCCGCCGGCGGCCACCGGCTGCCGGCCGCGCGATCAGCTTTCATCTCGAGTTCATGTCGATCGCTGATCATGGCGACGGGCTCATCACCCGGGCCCGGTTGCCATGCCGAGGCCAGGAGTGAACTCCAGAGTGAAGGCGCGCCGAGGGCGCCGCCGGTTGATCGCGATGCTCGCGCTGATCGCGGTGGTTGCCGCTGTCGCGATCGTGCTCGCCGACAACCTCTCCGGCGGCGGCAAGACGGCTACCCACACCAGCTCGCAGGCGGCGGCGCAGCGAATTCGCACCACTCCGACGACGAGCCGGCCTCCGCGTCCGGCGTCGGCGTTCGCCTCGGCCCCCGCCGGCCGGTGGGTGAGCGAGCCCGACGCGCCGACCTCGCGCGGTGAGGTCTCGGCGACGGTCGTCGGCGACTTTGCTTACGTGGTTGGCGGCTTTGACGCGGCGGGACGCACCAGCGCCGCGGTTCAGCGCCTGAACCTGGCCACGGGCCGGTGGGGAGACTCCCGGCCGATGCCAGAAGCGCTAAACCACATGAACGCCGTCTCATATGGAGGTGATCTGTATGTCGTCGGGGGATACAGCCAGCCGAGTGACACGAGCGCCGGCGCCGTTCACGACTTCTGGCGGTTCGACCCGTCGGGGAACAGGTGGAGCCCGATGCCGCCGGCGCCGCTGCCCCGTGCGGCCGCCGGCGCTGCGGTGCTGGGCCATCGGCTGTACGTCGCCGGCGGGCGCAGCGACACGCTCACGACGATCTCGACGCTGGCGATCTTCGATTTCGACACCGGGCATTGGTCGCTGGGCCCATCGCTGCACCACGCGCGCGAGCATGTTGCGGCCGCCGCCGCCGACGGCGCCGTGTGGCTGCTCGGCGGGCGCGCCCTCGGCGAGGGTAACTTCAACGACGTGGAGCGCTACCGACCCGGATCCCCAAGCTGGGTCCAGATGCCCCCGATGCCCGTCGCACGCAGCGGCTTTCAGGCCGTGACGGTCGGCGACAGGATCGTGGTCGTGGGCGGGGAGGGCCCCGCGGGGACGATCCCCCAGGTCGACGCACTCGACCCCGCCACCGGTAGCTGGTCGAGCCTGCCCGACCTACCCACGGCGCGGCACGGCCTCGGCCTGGTGGCCGCGGGACGGCTGGTGCTGGCGATCGACGGCGGGCCGCAACCGGGACTGACCACCTCCAGGACCGTCCAGGTGCTTCGGGTGTCATGACCGGTTGGCTGCACAGGCGCCCGGTCACGGCGATCGCGCTCGCGGTCGTGGTGCTGCTCGCGTGCGTCGGGGTGGCGATGGCCGTCACCGACGCCGACTCCGGCGGCAAGCGCGCGGACCCGCCCAAGCCGACCGCGTCCAAGTCGCCGCGAACCGTCCGCTCGGCACGCGCGCACCGGGCCGTGCCGACGGCGGTCAACATCTACTCGCACACGTTCCCCGGGATGCTCACGAACGTGACGCGGCGGGCGCGCTATCTGATCTACGCCCCGGATTCCGGAGGCTCGGGCGTATACGTGATCGACCCCAAGACATACCGGGTGATCCGCTACATCGCCACCGGCGAGATGGTTCAGCACGTGGTCCCCGCGTGGAACCTGAAAACCCTGTACGCGACCAACGACCTGGGCAACAGCCTGACGCCGATCAACCCTGACACCGGCAAGCGCGCGGGGCCGAACATCCCGGTCACGGACCCCTACAACATGTACTTCACTCCCGACGGCCGGCACGCGATCGTGGTCGAGGAGGCCCAGCAGACGCTGGCGTTCCGTGACCCACAGACGTTCGCGCTGCAGAAGGCGCTTCCGGTCCATTGCGGCGGAGTCGACCACATGGACTTCACGGCCGATGGGCGCTACGCGCTCGCCAGCTGTGAGTTCTCGGGCCAGATGGTCCGGATCGACCTGCGGACCGAGACGGTCGACGGGTACGTCGACGTCGGGGGCAGCCCACAGGACGTCAAGCTCTCCCCCGACGGCCGGATCTTCTACGTCGCCAACCGCTACCTGCCGGCGCGTGGCTCGAGCGGCGTCCAGATGGTCGACGCCCGTAGCTGGCGGGTGGTGGGGTTCATCCGCACCCCGCTCGACGCCCACGGGCTGTACGTATCGCGCAACACCCGCGACCTGTACGTCACCGACCGCGCCGGACGGGCGGTGACCGTCGTCGACTTCCAGACCCGTCACGTGGTGACGACCTGGCCGATACCAGGCACGCCCGACATGGGCGGCGTCAGTCCCGACGGCAAGACCCTGTGGCTCGCCGGCCGCTACACCGGTCGGGTGTACGCGATCTCCACCAGCGACGGACACGTGATTGCCTCGATCCCCGCCGGCATATCACCCCACGGAGTGTGCGTGTGGCCGCAACCCGGGCGCTATTCGACCGGCCACACCGGGGTCATGCGCTGAAGCCGGCGCCCCTGGCGGCGGGTGCCGCGCTGCTGTTCGCGGTCGTGCTCGGCTGCGCAATCGGGGTCGGAGAGCTGCTCGGGCTGGCGGAGCGTCCCGACGGGTCAACCGGCGTCGACCACCGCATCACCACCTGGGTTGTGGCACACCGCACCGACGGCCTGACCGCGGCGGCGCGCGTGTTCGCGACGCTGGGCAGCAGCAAGGTGCTGGGGCCGCTGGTCGCAGTGGTCGCGATCGCCCTGCTCGTGCGCGGGCGTCCGTTTCCGGCTGCGCTGCTAGTTCTCGCATGGGCAGGATCGATCGGCCTCTATGACCTCACCAAGGCGGTCGTCGCTCGGCCTCGTCCACCCGCCTCGATCGCCCTGACGACCGCTCAGAACACGTCGTTTCCGTCCGGGCACGCCACCCAGTCGCTCGCCACCTGGGCGACGCTGGCGGCGATCTGCATCGCGTTGTGGCCGAGATCGCGAGTGCCTGCGGCGATCGGGGTTGCGTGCCTGGTGGCCGCGATCGGTTGGTCGAGGGTTTACCTGGGCGTGCACTGGACGACGGACGTCGTGTGCGGCTGGGCGATCGCGGCCGCCTGGGTCGGCGGCGGCTCATGGCTGGCCCGGTGCGGTTGACACCTAGCGATCCAATGCATAGACTTACTAGGTATGAAGAACGACGCCCTCAACGGACAGCTGGACCCGATGATCCTGGCCACCGTCGCCGAGGAGCCGGCCCACGGCTACGCGATCGTGCAGCGGCTGAAGGCGCGCAGCGGCGGGGCCTTCGACCTCGCGGAGGGGACGATCTACCCCGCGCTGCACCGCTTGGAGCGCGATGGGCAGCTGAGCAGCTCGTGGTCGACCGAGAGCGGCCGGCGGCGACGGGTGTACGAGATCACCCGGAAGGGTCAGGCCGCGTTCGAGACCAGACGTCGCGAGTGGACGGTGTTCTCGCAGGCGGTTGAGGCGGTGTTCGGATGAGCTGGGTCGAACACCTGTCCACCGAGCTCATCGTCCGCGGCGTGCCCCGCCGCGAGCGCGCGCGAATCGTGCTCGAGCTCGAGGATCACATCGCGTGCGAGCCCGGCTGCGAGGAGCGTCTGGGAGACCCGCGCGAGCTGGCCGCCGGGTTCGCCGACGAGCTCGCGACGTCGCGAGCGCGACGCGCGGCCTTGCACGCGTTCGCTGCGCTCGCGCTGACCGCCGCCGTGCTCGCACTGTCCCAGCTGACGATCGGCCAGACCGGCGGATACCCGGGGTTCACCCACGGCCTGTCGGTGTTGCTGTTCATCCCGGCTCTGCTGGGCATGCTCGTCGCGCCGCAGATCGCGCTGGTGACGGGCGCGTTGGCTGCGCTGCGGGCCGTCCGCCGGCGAGGCGAGCACTCGCTGCCGGCGGCCGAGCTCGATCTGGTGCAGCGACGGACCCGGGTCGCGCTGCTGGCCGGGCTGGGGACGGGTGCGGGATTGGGGCTGTACGTGGTCGATTTCGCACTGGTGCTCCCCGTCTGGTACTTGGCCCTGATCGGCGGGACAGCCGCGATCGCGAGCGCGGCCCTGGCGGCGGCGCTGCACAGCCTGCGCGGGGCGGCGTCGATCGTCTCGGGCGCCCCGGGACCGGCAGGCGATGTCTACGACGACCTGCCGGTGCCCGGCCGGGAGTGGTTGCGGCGGCATCCGTGGCAACTCGGCGTGCTCGGGTCGATCGCGCTCGCGAGCGTGGCCACGATCGCCCAGGCACACGCCGAGCGATCGCTGACCGAGGGCCTCGAGCGCGGCATCTTCGAAGGCGTGATCGCGCTCGGCGGGTACGCGCTGCTCGGCGGTGCAATCGGCTTGTTCACGCGTCGGGCGGACGGATAGGACCGATCCAGCGCGACCCGGCGGCCGACGCCCGGTGACGCCCGACACGCGGTGGAGCCCCGACCCGCGGGGGGCCGTGGGTCAGGCCGAGCGCCGAGCGCGCCGGACGAGCACCACTCCGACCGCGGCCGCCGCCAGCAACGCGAACGCGTAGTCGAGGTACTGCAGCCCTCCGCGCAGCGAGTCCCAATTCTGGCCGAGCGCGTTGCCCAGCAGCGCGAATCCCAGCACCCAAGGCAAGCAGCCGATCACGGTCAACACCGTGAACCGGGCGAGCGACATCCTCGACGCGCCTGCAGGAAGCGAGATGAACGTGCGCGCGACCGGCACCATCCGCGACAGCAGCACGGACGCGTCCCCATAGCGCTCGAACCACCGGTCGGCGGCCGCCAGGTGCCGGCGGTTGATCAGCGATCGGCTCCGTCCGGGACGATCGAGCCACTGGCGACCGTACCGACCCACGAAGAATGCCAGCCAGGAGCCGACCAGGTTGCCGAGCACGCCGGCGGCGGTGACCGACAGGATGTCGTTGTGGCCCTGGCTGACCGTGAATCCGCCGAACAGCATCGTGGCCTCGGACGGGATCGGGATGCAGGCCGCGTCGAGCACCATCAGCACGAAGATCCCGGCCAGGCCGAGGTCGGCCACGAAGTCCGTGGAGGCATTCACCAGCACGTCGGATATCGCCGCTGCCGCGAGCACCGTCCCAAGATCGCGACCGAAGATGAGATGCGTCTGAAAGCTCGGCGGCCCGGCTTCCTAGGATGGAGGGATGAAGCGTCTCGGCTTCCTCTCCTTCGGCCACTGGCAGGCCGTCCGCGGCTCGGGCACGCGGACGGCCGCCGACGCTCTCAACCAGACGATCGAGCTGGCCGTCGCCGCCGAGGAGATCGGAATCGACGGGGCGTTCGTGCGCGTCCACCACTTCGCGCCCCAGCTCGCGTCGCCGTTCCCGCTGTTGGCGGCGATCGGCGCCCGCACGAGCCGCATCGAGATCGGTACCGCGGTGATCGACATGCGCTACGAGAACCCGCTGTACATGGCTGAGGACGCGGCCGCCGCCGACCTGATCAGCGGCGGACGGCTGCAGCTCGGGATCAGCCGCGGCTCTCCTGAGCCCGCGCTGCGCGGGTACGAGGCGTTCGGGCACGTGCCCGGTGACGGACGCACCGACGCGGACCTGGCGCGCGATGCGGCTGAGCAGTTCCGCGACGCGATCGCCGGCGCCGGAGTGGCGACGTCTGACCCGCGGATGACCGGCACGATCGCGCCGCTGGCGATCCAGCCACAGTCGCCCGGCCTGGGCGACCGGATCTGGTGGGGTTCGGGAACCCGGGAGACGGCTGGCTGGACGGCGCAGCAGGGGATGAACCTGATGAGCTCGACGTTGCTGGTCGAGGACACCGGCGTGCCGTTCGACGAGCTCCAGGCGGAGCAGATCTCGATCTTCCGCTCGGCGTGGGCCGATGCCGGGTGGGAGCGCGAGCCGCGGGTGTCGGTCAGCCGAAGCGTGATCCCGATCGTCTCCGACCTCGACCGGGCGTACTTCGGCGGTCGCGGCGGCGACCAGGATCAGGTCGGCTACCTCGAGGGCGTGATCGCCCGGTTCGGCCGCAGCTACACGGGCGAGCCCGACGTGATCGCCGAGGAGCTCAGCCGGGATGCCGCGGTGCGGATGGCCGACACGCTGCTGCTGACCGTGCCCAACCAGCTCGGCGTCGAGTACAACGCTCATCTGCTGGACGCGATCGCCCGCCACGTCGGCCCGGCGATCGGCTGGGAGCGAGGCGCGCCCACCGCCGCCTGACCGTGGGCCGCTGGTGGGGTCCACTACGCGATCACGTCGACCGCGAGCACGTCGACCAGCGCCCGCAGCCAGTCAGCCATCCGGTCGGCGTGCGCCGCGGGCGCGTCGAATCCGACCACGAGCCGGCCCGGGCGATGCCGGTCGGCGACGAGGAACTCGACGTGGGCGACGACGCAGCGCCGCCGCAGCAGCAGGCTCAGCACTCGCATCAGCACGTCGGGGGCATCCGCGCGCGTCTGCAGCGCCATCGTGCGGCGTAGGCGAGCCGGCGGACGTGGCCGGCGGGCGGCGACCGGGACGGACGCGGCGGGGGTTGCGATCGCTGTGGTGGACATCGGGGGCTCTTTCTCGATCCCCGATTCCGGTCAGCGACGCCGCCACCCGGTCCCGTGGGACCGCTCGGCCTGCGTCGCGTCGGGCGCGCGCAGGCTAGGTGGCAATGACGATGTGCAGCGTCCGGGCAGCGCAGACCCGCCGGGTGATGCCGGCGGTGGGCTGAACGATGCGCTGGAACTTCTGCACGGCCGGTAACTGTACCGGGTGCCGCTCAGCCAGTCGAGCGGGCCGCGATCAGCGCCGGGACGAGCACGCTACGGTCCGGCTTTCCCTGCTCAGTCGTGGGGATCCGGTCGTCCAGTGCGATCACTTCGGGAGCGACGTGAGCGCCGTGCTCGGCGATGAGGTACGACCGCAGATCGGCCGCGGTGACCGACGCAGCGGGAGCGGTCACCGCCAGCGCGCCGAACCCGGCGGCCGGGCCCAACGGAGCCGCGACCGCGTAGCGAACATCGGGGTGGGCGCACAGCGCGTTGGCCACGTCGAGCGGCGTCACGCTGCGGCCGTCCACGATCCTCGCGTCCTCGGCTCGCCCGCGGACGTGAAGGTAGCCACGGTCGTCGATCAGCCCGAGGTCCCCGGTGCGGTACTCGCCATCGACGAAGCTGGAGCGGGCCGGCGTGACGTCGTAGCCGTCGGCCGCGGCGCCGGAGCGCACGACGATCTCCCCCTCCTCGCCGGGTGACGCCTCTGAGCCGCGGTCGCCGACGATTCGCACCTCGACGCCGGGCAGCGGCCGTCCCGCGGTCTCGAGCAGCTCCGGGTGAGACAGGTCGTACTCCGGCGCGGCGAGCATGCTGACGATCCCGGCCTCGCTGGCCCCGTACGGGTGTGCCAGGACCGGTCCGGCACGCTCTAGCAGCCGGCGGCGGAGGTTGGCGGGCGCGTCCGCGCCGATGTGCGTGATCGCCACCAGCGATGACAGGTCGCGATCAGGCAGATCGGGATGGTCGATCAGCTCGACCAGGCCGGGCTCGACCAGGCCGATGTGCGTGATCCGCTCGGCCTCGATCGTCCGCAGCACCTCGGCGGGATCGAACCGCTCTCGGAACACGACCAGCCCGCCGCCGAAGATCACCTGATCGGTCAGCACCTGGGACACGTACGCGAGCGGGCTGCAGACCAGCTGCCGGCGATCGGGCGTGGGCCCGACATCGATCATCCGGTCATACGCGGCGAAGCTGCGCCGGCTGGCCTTGGACACTCCGGTGGTCCCCCCGGAGGAGATCAACGCCCACAGGTCCTCGGGGTCGGCCCGGCCGGCCACCGGATCCGACGCCATCGCCTCGGCCCGCGCCAGCAGGTCGATCTCGATTCCGGGCACCCGGCCCAGCGACAGCACCGACGACACCAGACCGGCCGCGATCGCCGCCGACGCGGCTGCGGCGGTCTCGGGGAACACCACCAGGATGTCGGCCCCGACGTGCGCCAGGAACGCGTGCAGGTACTCGTCTGACTCCCGGTTGGGGATGAACGACGTGGTGGCGCCCAGCAGGCCGGCGGCATACCGCACCGCCAGCGCCTCGGGCGACGTCTTGGGCAGGATCCCCACCCGGTTGCGGCGACCGAGCCCTGTCGATTCCAGTGCCCGCGCCATCCGGAACACCATCCCGGCGAACTCGCGCGCGGTCAGCTCGCGCTCGCGATCTCGGATCACGGCCACGTCGGGCTCAACCTCGGCCCGCGCCAGCGCCTGCTCGAAGTAGGGTCGGTAGCGCCCCGCCGTGCCCATGTCTGGAGTGCTCATCGCCGCGTCGGGAAGGATCTCAGGTGAGCTCGATCTCTGCCGATTCGCTTCACTTGCACCCTTGCTCGCACTGGCCACCAACTGGGAGGAGGTCACCGCGATCTCGACGGCGATCCTGGCGGTCGGGTTGCTCGGAGGGTTTGGCGCCGCCGTGTTCGCCGCGCAGCAGGTCCGCGAGGAGCGTCGCAGCCGCGAGGCGCAGATGGCCGCCGAGTTCTTCCGTCGCTGGAACGAGCACGCGCTGGTCGAGACCCGCCGGCTGGTGGCGCGCTATCACACGCCCGAGGAGCTGAGCGACGCCTACGCCGCGTACGTCGCCGCCGACGCCCCCGAGGCATACATCCTGTACCGCGAGCTCGACTTCTTCGAACAGCTCGCGGCCCTGGAGGACCACGGAGCGTTCGACATCGAGCTGATCGAGCACATGCTCGGCCGGACGCTGATCGAGCGCTGGGAGATGTGGGAGCCGGCGATCACCCGGGCGCATGGGCCGGGCGTGTACCCGATGTTCGCCGGCCTGGTCGAAAAGCTGCGGCGAGATCTGGGCGAGCCGGCCAGCAGGCGCACCTAGACGCAGTTGGTCAACTAACGTGAGCTATTGCGGGGTCCTGCGTAACCCTCACGACACCTAGCCGCTAGCGCGAACACCGCCGCGCATGATATGTAACGCGCCGTGCGGAGAGGCGCCGTTGTCGTGATACTGGCCCTGTGCCTTGGGCTGCCTGGCGTCGCCTCGGCTGACCGCGCGTTCAGCCAGCGGTTCAGCACCAATACCCAGGGCAACATCGCGATCGCCGCGAACTCGATCGAATCGTGCCTGGACTCGCTGGCAGTGTGCGCCGACGTCCGCAACGCCGTCGGCGGCGCGGTCTCGGGCAACAACAACAATGCGCGCACGATGACCTGGATCGATGCCGATGACGATCCCGCGACGTTCGACTCGAGCTCCTCGGACCTGAATCTGCCCACCGGCGCGACCGTGCTGTTCGCCGGCCTCTACTACGGGGGCAAGCTCGGCGCCAGCTCCGGCGGCTCTCCCGCCCCCAATCCGGCGGCCAACAACAAGGTGCTGTTCAAAGCCCCCGGCGATGCGGGCTACCAAACGCTGACCACGGCCACCGCCCCCGACACATCCTCGACTCAGTACCAGGGGTTCGTCAACGTCACCAGCATCGTCCAGGCCGCGGGCGCTGGGACCTACTGGACCGCGAACGTGCAGCTCGGGACGGGGCTGAGCGACGCCACCGAGGGAGGCTGGGCGCTGGTCGTGGCCTACGGCGACCCCAACGCCCCCAGCCGCAACCTGTCGATCTTCGACGGCCTACAGAACGTGTCGAGCTCGGGCAACGTGACGATCCCGCTGAGCGGCTTTCAGACGCCGCTAACCGGTCCGGTGACGTCGACCGTCGGGCTGGTGGCGTACGAGGGAGACCTGGGCACGACCGGCGACGGCGCCTCCATCCAGGGAGGCTCCGGAGCCTTCGCGGCCCTGTCGAATAACGCGATCCCGCCGACCAACCCGGCGACCAACCCGGCGAACAACGTGTTCAACTCGACGATCTCGAACAACGGGGCGTTGGTCACCTCGAGGCAGCCGAGCTTCCAGAACAACCTCGGCTACGACGCCGACCTGTTCAGCACCACGAACGTGCTCGGCAACGACCAGCGGAGCACCCAGGTCAGGCTGACGACCAGCGGCGACGCCTACCAACCGGGGGTGGTGACGATCGCCACCGACCTGTTCGCGCCCCAGATCACCGCCACCAAGACCGTCGATCGCGCCACCGCCAACGTCGGCGACACGCTCACCTACTCGGTGGCGATCCAGAACACCGGGCAGGACGCCGCCAACGGGACGACGTTCACCGACCCGATCCCGGCCGGCGCCACGTATGTCCCGGGCAGCCTGCGGGTCGGCGGCAATCCGGTGACCGACGCCGGCGGCGACGATGTCGGCGAGTTCGCGGGCGGCCAGGTGGTCGCCCGGCTGGGGACCGGCGCATCGGCCGCCGCGGGAGGCGCGCTCGCGCCGAACGCCAGCACCACCGTCAGCTTCCAGGTGACGGTGAACACCAGCGGGCTGGCGCTCGGCGCGACGATCGACAACACCGCCAGACTCGCATTCACGGCTGCCACCACCGGAGTGGCCAGCACGGTCAACACCGCTCCCGCCACCACCCGCGTGCAGGTGCCCGATCTGGCGATCGGCAAGAGCCACTCCCCCCCACTGGCGCCCGGCGGCATCAGCACATACACGATCACGGTCAGCAACGTCGGCGACGGGCCCACCGCCGGGGCGGTGACCGTGACCGACGACGTGGTTGCGCCGCTGTCGCTCAACGGCACGCCGACAGGGACCGGCTGGTCGTGCTCCACCTCGGTCACGACGGTCACCTGCACCCGCTCGGATCCGCTCGCCGCCGGGAGCGACTATCCGTCGATCTCGATTCCGGTGAGCGTCGCCTCGGGGGCATCAACGGACACGATCAAGAACACTGCCGCGGTGCAAGCGCCCAGCGATGGCAACGGCGACAACAACTCATTCACCGACGCAGGACGCGTGAGCGAGCCGTCGGTCGACCTGCACGTCACCAAGGTGGTGACCAGCACGCCGAATTTCACGCCGATCGGCTACCTCTTCTTCTTGGATCCGATCACCTATCACATTGAGGTCGCCAACAACGGCGTCGCCGACGCCAACAACGTGCAGCTCGCGGAGTCATTCGACTCGCCCCTCATCCTTCATTCGATCACACCCTCGCAAGGCTCGTGCACGGGGGCCGTCTGCGACCTGGGGACGATCACGCCGGGGCAAGCGCCGGTCACGATCGGCGTTGAGATGGGCATGGTGAATGGATTCGACACCTATCCGTCCGACAAACTGCTGAACAACACGGCGACGGTCTCGACCCCCGGTGCGGTCGACACCAACCCTGATGACAACACCGCGTCGGCCGCGATCTCCACGGTGCCATGGGCCGAGACCTCGATCACCAAGACCTTCTCGCCTGCGGAGCCGGTCGCGGGAGGACCGGTCACTTACACGCTGACAATGCACAGCGACGGGCCCGGGACGGTCGACATGGTGGCGGCCGACCTCCTGCCGGCGGCGCTGCAGAACCCGACGGCGTCGATCTCCGGCGGGACCGGCAACTGCCAGCTCGACCCGACGGGGGCGAGCCTCGGTTTGGCGGTCCCGATCGTTTCCTGTGAAGTCCCCCAGTTCGGGCCGAGCGAGGATCGAGTGATCACGATCCATGGAACGCTGGCGGCCGACAGCGCGGGCACGCAAGTGGACAACACCGCGCTCACGAGCAACACCCTGCCGCTCGCCGGGGCCTTCAGCTTCGAGCCCGACTTCAGTAACAACGACGCCGCGGTCAGCTTCACGCCGGGCACCGTCGACGTCGGGATCACCAAGAGCCTGATCGGCCCGTCTACGGTGTCGGTCGGCGACACCGCCAGCTTCCGCCTGGTCGCCTCCAACTCGGGAACGGTCGCCGCCCAGAACGTGGTCGTGACCGACACCCTCCCCGACGGACTGGAGCCGGTCGATCTCCCGGTCGGCTGCCTGGCCACTGGCAAAATCGTCAAGTGCGCGCTGGGTGAGCTTGGCCCGGGCGCACCGCAGACGATCGACCTGCAGGCCCATGTCGGGGACGCGGCGGCGGGCGACACGGTCACCAACACCGCGTCGATCTCCTCCGACGAGGCCGACCTCGACTCGGGCAACGACACTGCGTCGGCCAAGCTGACCGTCAACCCGCTGCCATCGCCGCCGCCGCCGCCGTCCCAGCCGCCAAAGCCCACCCCCAAGGTCGACGTCGCGGTCACCGTCCTTGCGCCGGGCGGGCTGGCCACCGTCGGCGTGGACGGCATTTGGACCGTGCGGGTGGTCAACCACGGCCCGGAGACCGCAACCAACGTCACGCTGACGACCACGCCGCACGGGCGTGCCGACGTGGTCGACGCGACGATCAGGCCCGACGCGTGTTTCACCTCGCCGGCGATCCGCTGTGGGCTGGGCACACTCGCCCCCGGCGCCTCGCGCACGGTCGCAGTGGACCTGCGCCCGACGGCAGCGGGGCGGCTCGAGCTCGCCGCCAGGGTGGGGGCAGCGGAGGACGACCGGGTCCCCGCTAACAACACCGACCGGGCGGCCGTTATCGCCGGGCTGGCCGACGTCGACATCACCGCGAGCGCGACCCGACCCGACCTGGTCTCGGGCGCTGCCACAACCGTCGCCGTCGACGCGGTCACGCGCAGCCAGCGTCCCGCTCACCACGCGACCGTCTGCGTCCGGCTACCGGGCAACCTCGTCGTCTCCAGGCCGCGGCACGCGACGCGAACCCGAACCGGCCTGTGCTGGCCGATCAACCGGCTGGCCCGCGGTAAGCGGCGGATGTTCAGGCTGCGCGCGGTCGCGCCCACGGTGTCCCGCGCCCGCACGGTCGTGTTGCTGGTCTCGGTGCGAGGCGTCGGCGTCCGCCGCCGCCAGGCCCGGCTGGCCCTGCGAATCGAACCTCGGCCCCGAACCCGCCCCGCGCCTCCGCCGATCGTCACCGGCTAGAGCGCTAGACCGCCGGGATCACCTCCGCGGCGAGCCGCTCCATCTGCTCGAGGTCGTCGACCAGCGGGTTGAGCAGGATCATCTCGGCGCCGGCGTCCACCACCTCGCGGATCCCGGCAGCGCAGGCGTCAGGCCGGCCCACCACCCACACGTGCGACCACCCGCCGCGCTCGTAGTGGCGCGCGAGCGCCGCCTCCATCCGCTCGGCGGCGCGCTCGGCGTTGTCGTCGACGTGCACGTACAGGCGCTTGGCGATGCGGAAGCGGTCCGGATCCCGGTTGAAGTCGGCGAGGGCTCCCCTCACCACCTCGACCTGTTCGGCGAACTTCACGGTCGGCATCGAGCCGGCGCCGAAGAACCCGTTGGCCAGGCGAGCGGCGCGGCGCAGCGCGTCCGGGTGATTGCCGCCGATCCATAGCGGCGGGTGCGGCCGCTGAACCGGCTTGGGCTCCATGTGCGCGCCCTGGATCTTCCAGAAGCGGCCGTCGAGGTCGATCTCGCCGTCGCCCCAGCAGGCCTTCATCACCGCGATCCCCTCGTTGAAGCGAGCGACCATCGCTCCGGGGTCGATCCCGAACGCCGCGTACGGCCGGCCCCGGCCCCCGGTCCCGACCCCGACCTCGACGCGGCCGTGACTGAGCTGGTCGATCGAGGCGATCGCCTTGGCCAGGTGGACCGGGTTGTGCAGCGGGCTTACGAACACCGCGCACCCCAGTCGCAGTCGCTCCGTGCAGGCCGCCGCGTAGGTCAGCGTCTCCAGCGGGCTGAGCGTACGCGCCGTGCCGAACGTCTGCTCCTGGGCCCAGGCGCCCTCGAATCCGAGCTCCTCGGCGCGCCGCAGATGCGCGCGCAGGCCGTCGGCGTCGAACCCGTCGTCGCCCACGTACTGCGGAATCGAGATCGAGAACTGCACGCCGGGATTAATTACACACCGGGGGCCCCGAACGTGGTGCGCAGCCGTCGCGAGTACGCGCGCGCACGGTCGGTTCCCCGCCGGCCAGCCCACGGATGCGGCCCAACCGCCCACGGATGCCAGCCGAGCGTGCCGTAGTGCCGCCGAAGCAGCGCCTTGAGCTCACCCCGATGGTCGCCGCAGGAGTACCGGTGGGGGCCGTAGATCCCCCGGCCGTGCCAGGTCAGCCATCGTCCCGGCTCCGCATCGACGTATTCCCCGTGGCGCAGGTCGAGCATCTGGCGCTCCAACGATGTCTGGGTCTCGGGGTCGGGTCGCGCCCCGCAGATCTCACACCTGAACACGACCCTGACCGGCATCGGTCACTCACGGTATCCGGTGGTCAGCGCATCGCCACGCCGACGCCAGTCCGGCTCGACGTCAAACGTCCTGCGGATCCGTCGACGTCGCAGGTATCTGACCACGGGGCCGCTGGCGAATCGGGCCGTCCGGGCATACAGCCTCGCGGCCATGTCGGCCTCCGAGAACGGCATGTACTTGTCGGGGAAGCCCGGCATCGTGCACGCCATGCAGATGCCGCCGACGTTCGGGCAGCCGCCGATCCCGCTCACCCACCCCCGCACCGGCACGTTGCACTTGACCACTGGTCCCTTGCAGCCGAGCTTGACCAGGCAGCGCCCGTCGCCGGGATGCTCGGAGAACAGCCCCTGCTCGGCCATGCCCGCGCGGTCGCAGCTCTCATGGACGGTGCGGTCGAAGATCCGCCGAGGCCGGCCCTGCTCGTCGAGGTCGATCGCCGGCGCCATCCCGGCGATGTGCAGCACCAGATACAGGAGCGTCTCGGTGATGTTGTCGGGCTGAACAGGGCAGCCGGGGAGGTTGACGACCGGCAGGCCCAGGCGCGACTCCCACTTCCAACCCAGGTAGTCGCGCAGGCCCATCGCACCCGTTGGGTTGTTACGCATCGCCGGGATCCCCCCGTAGGCGGCGCACGTCCCGAGCGCCAGCACCGCCGCGGCATGCGGGGCCAGGCGGTCGAGCCAGGTGTTGGTCAGGATCGGCTGTCCGGTCTCCCGGTCGGTCCCCATCCCGGCCCAGTGGCCGTCTCCGTTGATCGCCTCGTTGGGGACCGAGCCCTCGAGCACGAGGATGAATGGGCCCAGCTCGCCGTCGGCGGCGGTGTAGAACGCCTGCATGAACTCCTCGCCGGTCTCGTAAGCGAGCACCGGGTTGTGGAGGATCACCGGCGGCATCCCGGGCAGGCAACCTCGCAGCAGATCCTCGAGGCTGGGGTTCGTAGCCGCGGTCAGCGCGATCGAATCGCCGTCGCAACCCAGCCCCGAGGTGATCCACAGGATCGATACCGGGTCGCGCTGGCCGACGCGCGGGATTGCCGCGTCGGTGGCGAAGCTCATCCGGTCACCGCCGGGTCGAGCCGCTGCGACGGCCAGGCGCGTTGAGATGGGCGGTGCGCTGAAGCAGCGATTCGAGGTGCGTATCAAGCGTTCCGTGCAGGTGCAGATCGCCGGTAGTCCCGGTTACCAGCCCGGAGTGGGCCAGCCGGGCCAGCGCGTGTGAGATCGAGGGTCGCTCGGCCGCCGCCAGCTGGCCCAGCAGCCGATGGGTGAGCGGCAGCGTGAGGCGAATCCCCGCAGGCTCCACCTTCCCCCAGCGCCCCGCGAGATGCCACAGCAGCAGGTCGAGCCGGACCTCGAGCCGCGGCTGGGCGGTGATCGCGCGGAGCACGTTGATGTCGCTCGTCCGCCGGCAGGCGCGGCTGATCAGCGCCCGTTCGATCTGGGGCCACGGCCGCACCCGGTCGGCGAACTCGGCGTCGAGCATCGCCAACTGCGTCGGGCACAGGACGCGCCACGCAGCCAGTCCCTCCAGCAGCTCGTCGGGTTTGCCGGAGGCTGACTGCAGGAGGTCGCCGGACCCGAGCAGCTCGGTGGTCACGCGGTCGCCCACGCGCATCTCGAACGCCAGCACCCCGTCGAGGATCAGCAGCCCCAGGCCGCCGCGGGCCGCATCAAACCACGGGTCCAGGTCGGTCTCGCCGACCTCGGCCTCTAGAACTCGCGCGGTAGCCAGCTGGCGGGCGCTGACGCGCGAGCGGATATCGAACTCAGCGGCGAGGTCGTCGTCGAGGTCGAGCAGATAGGCGTAGAGCGACCGGGGATCGGGCTCACGAGGCCCGCCGTCGAGTCGGCGCCGCCACTGGAACGGAGCATGCTCGACAGCGCCGTCATCGTCGATGGAAGCCGTCACGCCTCTCCTTCCTACCCGGATCGCCCTGGGTCCCAGAGCAGCAGTCTATGCGGTCCGCTGAGCCGATTTCACCCGGTAATGCCGGTTACCGCGGATGTATGTAACCCGAGTTACCACCGGTCTTGGGGGCGTGTGGCCCGGTGATAGAACCGACGCGTGTGCCTGGCGATTCCCGGTCAAGTCATCGAGATCGTCGATGAGGAGAACAGACTTGCCAAGGTTGACGTCGCCGGCGTCCGGCGCAACGTCAACATCGGGTTGCTGGATGACGGAAGCGGGGGCGTGGGCCCCGGAGACTGGGTGCTGATCCACGTCGGATTTGCGATCTCGCAAGTCGACGAGGAGGAGGCGCGCGCCACACGCGACCTGCTCGTGCGGATGGGGGCCGATTACGAGCAGGAGCTCGAGGAGCTGAAGGCCAGCGTCATCGAGTGAGCGCCGCGCCGACAGCCCGCGAGTCCTGCGGCTCTGATCACTGCATCACCTGTGGCGATGACGGGGATCCGATGACTGTGCTGAGGGTCGACGGCGATCGCGGGCTCGCCCTGTGCGCCGGGGACGGGGGACAACGTGCCACGGTCGAGATCGCGCTGGTGGCTCCGGTGGCGCCGGGCGACACGTTGCTCGTGCACGCCGGCACCGCGATCGCCGCACTCGATCGGGAGCCGGCGTGAGGTTCGTCGACGAGTACCGCGACGCCGAGCTCGGCCGCGCGCTGGCCGCCGAGATCCTGTCTCGCGTCGAGGCCGGCCGCCACTACAAGGTGATGGAGGTGTGCGGTGGGCACACCCACTCGATCTACAAGTACGGGGTCGACGACCTGCTGCCGGCCAACGTCGAACTCGTCCACGGGCCAGGCTGCCCGGTATGCGTGATCCCGATGGGGCGCGTCGACGACGGGATCGCGCTGGCCCAGGAGCAGGGAGTGATCTTCACCTGCTTCGGCGACATGATGCGGGTTCCCGGATCGCGCGGCAGCCTGCTCGAGGCCAAGGCCGCCGGCGCCGATATCCGGATGGTCTACTCGCCGCTCGACGCGCTGCGGATCGCCAAGCAGAACCCCGACCGGGAGGTCGTGTTCTTCGCGATCGGCTTCGAGACGACCGCTCCGTCGACCGCACTGACGTTGATGCGCGCCCGGGCCGAAGGCGTCAAGAACTTCTCGTGCATGTGCAGCCACGTGACGATCGTGCCGCCGCTGCGCGCGCTGCTCGAATCGCCCGATCTCCGGCTCGACGGGTTCATCGGCCCGGGACACGTGTCGACCGTGGTCGGCGCGCGGCCGTTTGAGTTCATTCCCGCCGACTACCGCAAGCCGGTGGTGATCGCCGGATTCGAGCCGCTGGACATCCTCCAGGCGGTGTCGATGATCCTGGGCCAGCTCGACGACGACCGCTGCGAGGTCGAGAACCAGTACAAGCGGGTGGTCCCATACGAGGGCAACCTCCGCGCGCTCGAGGTGATGGCCGAGGTGTTCGAGCTGCGTCCCCACTTCGAATGGCGTGGGCTTGGGTTCATCTCGCACAGCGGCCTGAGGTTGTCGGAGGCCTACGCCGACCTCGATGCCGAGCGGCGGTTCAGCGTCCCGGGTGTGCGCGTGGCCGACCCCAAGGCGTGCCAGTGCGGCGAGGTCCTCAAGGGCGTGATCAAGCCTTGGGAGTGCAAGGTGTTCGGCACCGCCTGTACGCCCGAACGTCCGATCGGAACCTGCATGGTCTCCTCGGAGGGGGCGTGCGCGGCCTATTACAACTACGGGCGCTTTGCTCGCGAGCGAGAGGTAGTGTGATGGGCGCGGTGTCCGAGCGCGAGCAGAAGATCCTCGCGATCATCGAGACCGCCCGGGGGAAGCGCGCGAAGTTCCGCGACGATCAGATCAACATGGCCCATGGGGCCGGCGGCAAGGCGACCCAGTCGCTGATCGAGGGCCTGTTCGTGCCCGCATTCGGCGGCGATACGCTCGGCGAGCTGGGCGACGCCGGAGCGGTCGAGGTCGACGGCGCGCAACTGGCGATGACCACCGACTCCTACGTGGTCAAGCCGCTGCGGTTCCCCGGAGGCTCGATCGGCGAGCTGGCGGTCAACGGGACTGCCAATGACCTTGCCGTGTCGGGCGCCAAGCCACTTGCGCTGACGCTGTCGCTGGTGCTCGAGGAGGGCCTGCCCTCCGACGAGCTCCGGGCCGAGGTCGAGGCGATCGCCGCGGCCGCCGATCGGGCTGGGGTCGAGATCGTGGCCGGCGACACCAAGGTCGTCGAGCGCGGCCGCGCCGAGGGCATGTACGTGTGCACGAGCGGAATCGGGCTCCGCGACCCGCGAGCGCAGCTGTCGCCGAGCGCGCTGGCGCCCGGCGACCGGATACTGCTGTCGGGGAGCATTGGCGAGCACGGGACCGCGATCATGATGGCCCGCGGAGAGTTCGAGCTCGACGCCGAGATCGAGTCCGACACCCGGCCGCTGTGGCCGGCGGTCGACGCGTTGTTGCAAGCCGCCGGACCGAGCCTGCGCTGCATGCGCGACGCGACCCGCGGCGGCGTCGCGTCGGTGCTCAACGAACTCGCCAGAGCCTCGTCGGTGGCGATGATCGTGCGCGAGGGTGAGATCCCGGTCAACCCGGTCGTCGCCGGGGCCGCGGAGATCCTCGGGATCGACCCGATGTACGTCGCCAACGAGGGCAAGCTGGTCGCGTTCGTCGCCCCCGACGCAGCGGAGGCAGCCCTGTCGGCGCTGCGGAGCATCGAGGGTTGCGAGTCCGCTGCCGAGATCGGCGAGGTGCGGACCGAGCCGCCCGGGATGGTGCTGGTGCAGACGAGCTTCGGCGGCAGGCGGGTGATGGACCAGCTGGTGGGAGACCCGCTGCCGCGAATCTGTTGAGAGCGAACGAGGAGACGTGATGGCCGCGACCGAGAGCCCATACACAGCGCAGAAGCAGACCGAGGCGATCACCGCACACGTGCTCTGGATGACCACCGGGCTGAGCTGTGAGGGCGACTCGGTGGCGATGACGTCGGCCACCAACCCCAGCCTCGAGGACATCATCCTGCAGGCGATCCCGGGAATGCCGAAGGTCGTCGTCCACAACCAGGTCGTCGACTACGCGGTCGGCCAGGAGTACGCGCAGGCGTGGTTCGACGCCGAGAACGGCGAGCTCGACCCATTCGTGCTGGTGATCGAGGGCTCGCTGGGCAACGAGGAGATCAACGGCGAGGGCCACTGGACCGGGTTTGCGGTCAACCCGGAGAACGGCCAGCCGATCACGATGAACGAGTGGCTCGACCGGCTCGCGCCGAAGGCCGCCGCGGTGGTCGCCGTCGGCACCTGCGCCACCTACGGGGGCATTCCCGCAATGAAGAACAACCCCACCGGGGCAATGGGGGTCCCCGATTATCTGGGCTGGGGGTGGAGGTCGAAGGCCAACCTTCCCGTCGTGTGCATTCCGGGGTGCCCGGCGCAACCCGACAACATGACCGAGACGCTGTTGTATCTGGCGCTGCACCTGGCCGGGCTGGCCCCCGCGCCGGAGCTCGACGAGGCGCTTCGCCCGAAGTGGCTGTTCGGCCGCACCGTGCGCGAGAGCTGCAACCGCGCCGGCTTCGCCGAGCAGGGCGACTTTGCCACCGAGTACGGCTCCGACCACCGCTGCCTGGTCAAGCTGGGCTGCAAGGGACCGGTGGTCAAGTGCAACGTGCCCGTCCGTGGCTGGGTCAATGGGATCGGCGGCTGTCCCAACGTGGGCGGCATCTGCATGGCCTGCACGATGCCGGGCTTCCCCGACAAGTACATGCCGTTCATGGACGAGGACAAGTGGGGCGGCTACGCGGCGAACCTGACGAAGTTCTCCTACGGCCCGATCGTCCGCTACATGCGTAAGCGCCACATCAAGCAGAACTTCGATGTGGAACCGGAGTGGCGCAAGCGCGGACCGTCCCTGACCACCGGTTATGCGAAGAGGTGGTGACCTGGACCACCGCTGGGAACGCGACGATGACCGAGTGAGGAGCAGAGCGAATGGCAGTTGAGACGCCCAAAGACAGCAAGGTGATGGTCAAGGAGATGTCGTGGGATCCGATCACGCGGATCGTCGGCAGCCTCGGAATCCACACCGAGATCGACTTCACCAACCAACAGGTGCTCAAGTGCTACAGCACCTCGATGATCTTCCGCGGGTTCGACATCTTCATGAAGGGGATCGACCCGCGCGACGCGCACTTCATCACCAGCCGGATCTGCGGCATCTGCGGTGACAACCACTGCACCTGCTCGTGCCTGAACCAGAACATGGCCTACGGGGTCAAGCCGCCGCCGCTGGGGGATCTGGCGTTCAACCTGGCCGAGACCGCGGACTACATCTTCGACCACGCGATCTTCAACGACTGCATGGCGAACGTGGACTTCTGCGAGCAGATGGTCAAGGAGACCAACCCGAGCCTGCTCGCCAAGGCCGAGACGACGGCGGCGCCCGGCAGCGACGTCCACGGTTACAAGACGATCGCCGACATCATGCGGGCGCTGAATCCGTTCACCGGCGAGTTCTACCTCGAGACGCTGCACGTGGCGCGTTACACGCGCGAGATGTACTGCCTGTTCGGCGGCCGTCACACGCACCCGTCGACGATCATGCCGGGCGGCTGCAGCGCCGACATCACCCACCAGACCTGCACCGATTACTACGTGCGGTTGATGCGCTACTTCGATTACGTCAAGCGCAGCGTGCCGATGCACGACGACCTGTACGACTTCTTCCTGCGTGAGCTGCCCGGGTACGACATGGTCGGCTACCGCGAGACCAACCTTGTCAACTGGGGCTCGTTCGACGATCCCGACTACGTCGATTACGACTACCGGCACATGACCGACTGGGGCCGTAAGCGCTACATCACCCCGGGCGTGGCGATCGACGGCGAGCTGATCACCACCGACCTGGTCGAGATCAACCTGATGATCCGCATCCTGCTCGGATCGTCGTACTTCGACTCGTGGGAGAACGAGCCGACGCTCGTCGACCGCGATCCGCTGGGTAACCCGGTGGACAAGAACCACCCGTGGAACAAGGTCACGCTGCCGCGGCCGCAGAAGCGTGACTTCACCGACAAGTACACCTGGGTGGTGTCGCCCCGGATCTATGACAAGCGCACCGATACGCACGTGTGCTGCGACACCGGCGGCGGCCCGTTCGCCCGCCAGTGGTGCACGGCCAAGGCCGGACTGGTCGATTTCGGCTACGCCAAGGCCACTGGTCACTCGATCCAGATGGTGCTGCCGCGCTCGCCGAACATGCCCGAGATGGAGCTCGAGTGGAACGTGCCCGAGAAATCCAACGCGATCGAGCGCGACCGGGCCCGCACGTATCACCAGGCCTACAGCGCGTTGATCGCGCTGCACTGCCTCGAGCGCGCGATGAAAGAGGTTCGCGCCGGCCGGACCAAGAGCTGGAACAGCTTCGAGGTCCCCGAGAATGCCGTCAGCTGTGGATTCCACGAAGCCGCGCGCGGAGTGCTCTCGCACCACATGGTGATCCGCGACCACAAGATCGCCAACTACCAGCCCTACCCCCCGACGCCGTGGAACGCGAGCCCGCGCGACGTCTACGGGACGCCCGGCCCCTATGAGGACGCGGTGCAGAACACGCCGATCTTCGAGGAGAACGGACCCGACAAGTTCAAGGGGATCGACATCATGCGTGCGGTCCGGTCGTTTGACCCGTGTCTGCCGTGCGGCGTGCACATGTACACCGGCGGCGGCAAGGTGCGCAAGGTGATGCACACGCCCACGGCGATGGCCTAGCTCGGCCCCGATGAGCGTCGACCCCCACACCGACGCGTCGGGCCAGCTGCTCGAGCGCGTGCAGGAGCTCCAGGCCGCGCTCGACGGCGCGCCCAGCTCGGGCACCCGCGAGCTCGCCGACGAGCTGGTGGCCACGATCGTGCAGATGTACGGCGCCGGGCTGGAGCGGATCGTCGACGAGCTGCTCGGAGCCGGCGCCGACGGCGAGCGGATCGCGGCCCAGCTGGCCGAGGACCCGCTGGTGGGCACGCTGCTGCTGATCCACGACCTGCATCCGGTGCCGCTGCACCAGCGGGTGCAGGAAGCGCTGGACTCCGTTCGCCCGTACATGGATTCACACGGCGGCGATGTCGAGCTGCTGTCGCTGGACGAGGGCGTCGCCCGGATCCGCCTGCGCGGCAGCTGCTCGGACTGCTCGGCCTCGTCGGTCACGCTCGAGCTCGCGATCAAGCAGGCGCTCGACGAGCTGGCGCCCGACCTCGAGGGGCTCGAGGTCGAAGGCGTGGCGCCGCAGATGGATGGGCTGGCGTTGCCGATGGCCGACGGCAACGGGGCCGAGCTGCCGATGGCCGGCACCGGCCTCGAGCTCCCGATCGTGATGTCTGACGTCCCGCCCGTCCCCACCCCGATGCCCTCCTGGTTCGAGCTCGACGGCGCCGTCGAGCCCGCCGAAGGATCGATCGCCGCCGTCAGCGTCGGCGACAACGAGCTGGTGGTGGCGAACGTCGATGGGACGCTGCTGGCCTACCGCGACGCCTGCGCGCACTGCGGCGGCCCGTTACGCGACGGTGACCTGGCCTCGGGCGCGCTGCGCTGCCCGCGTTGTGAACGCTCCTTCTTCCTCCCGCGCGCGGGGCGCTCGCTGGACGACGACCGTCTCCAGCTCGAGCCGGTGCCCTTGCTGCGCGAGCAGGGGCGAGTCAAGGTGGCGCTCGCGGGATGAGCGCGGACGACGTCCGCAATGATTCCGCGAGCCGCCGCCTGATCGCCGACGCAGCGTCGACCCGGCGCCGCGCACAGGTGGTGTCCGGGATGCGAGGGCTGGCCCGACCGCGGGCCCCGTCGGCGACGCCGCGGCAGCCGGGCGCGGCGTTCGCCGGCGACGCCCTCGAGCACTGCGACCTGTGCGGGATCTCCGTCCCGGAGGATCACCGCCACCTGCTGGCGCTGGTCGAGCGCCGGATCGTCTGCTCATGCGAGGCGTGCTGGGCGATGCGCGCCGGCGAGGGCGACTACCGCCCGGTCGGCAACCGGACCCTGTGGCTCGAGGACCTAGATGTCCCCGCCGAGATCTGGGCGAGCTTCCGGATCCCGATCGGGCTGGCGTTCTTCATGAACTCGACCGTGACGTCGTGCGTGGTGGCGATGTACCCCAGTCCCGCGGGCGCGACCGAATCCGAGCTTCACTTCGAGACCTGGCGCAAGCTGGTGCAGCGCAACCCGGTGCTCGACCAGCTCGAACCCGACATCGAAGGACTGATCGCCAACCGGCTGAGCGACCCGCCCATGTACGCGATCGCTCCGATCGACCGTTGTTACGCGCTGACCGGGGCGATCAAGATGACCTGGGAGGGGATCTCGGGCGGAGACGGCGTCGGCCAGGCGGTCACGCGCTTCTTCGATGAGCTCCGCACGGCGGCGGTGCGAGCGTGAGCCTCGACCCGGCGATGCTCGAGATCAACGGTCGCCAGGGTCCTCCCGACCCCGAGTTTGCAGTCGTCGACGCCCGCACCGTCCGCCACGCGGCGGCCCCGATGATCATGCTCGACCTTCGGGTGCGCGAGCACAGTGGCCGCGACGTCTACATGATCGCGCTGACGATCCAGCTGATGATCGAGCCCGCCCGGCGTAGCTATGACGACGCCACCCGCGAGCGGCTGGTCGAGCTGTTCGGCGCGCCCGAGCGATGGGCGGTGACCACCCGCAGCCTGGTGTGGGCTCAGCTCGACGTGCTCGTGCCGGCGTTCACCGGATCGACCACGGTCTCGGTCCCGATCTCGTGCAGCTACGACCTCGAGCTCGCGGCGGCCAAATATCTGCACTCACTGCCGGGCGGCGAGGTCCCGCTGGCCTTGCATTTCAACGGCACGATCTACTACCCCGGCGAGCACGGCGCGCTGCAGATGGTGCTGGTGCCGTGGAACAAGTCGACCGACTACCGGATGCCGGTGTCGGTGTGGCGCGAGACGGTCGAGCACTACTACCCCAACACGGGCTGGGTGGCGCTGCGCTCCCAGACGCTCGAGGCGCTTGCCCGCGAGAAGCGCAACCGGGGCCTGCCGACGCTCGACGAATGCGTGCGTGAGCTGCTCGCGGAGGCCGACGGCGACCGTGGCTGACCAGCTCCAGCAGCTGCTCGACTCGCTGCTGTGGGAGGGCTATGCGCTGTACCCGTACACGCCGACCGCGACCAAGAACGCCACCCCGACGCCGTTCGGGATCGTGTACCCGCCCGCCTACGCCGAGGCGCTGACGACCACCTACGACGAGCTCGAGCTGCGCTGCGCGCTCGAGGCTCCCCCCGACGCGATCCTCGCCGCCCGGCTGCGGTTCCTGGTCGCCGCCGGCGAGCGCCACCAGGCGCAGGAGCGGACGATCGACCTAGCAGGAGCCATGCTGGGCGCGCTGGCGCAGACGCCGGCCCGAAGGCAGTGCTCAGTGCAGCCGGACGGCGGTGCGTCGGCGCTCTCGGTCGGGATCGCCCTGTCGGCCAGCGCGCTCGGCGGCCACCGCTGGGAGGTGTGCTTCCGCGTGCAGAACCTGACGCTGGTGTCCAGCGGCCTTGACCGGGCGGGCGCGCTGGCTCGGTCGCTGATCTCGACGCACCCCGTGGTGCAGGTCACCGGGGGCCGGTTCGTGTCGCCCCTGGACCACCCGTGTCCAAGCGTGAACACGTTTCCGGTGCTCGCCACGGCCGACGACGACGTCGTGATCGGCGCCGCGATCGTGCTCCCCGATCACCCCGAGATCGCCCCCGAGAGCCGCGGCGGCCTGTTCGACTCGACCGAGATCGAGGAGGCGCTGCTGCTCCACGTGCAGGCGCTGAGCGACTCCGAGCGCCGCGAGATCGAGCAGCAGGACCCGGCCGTGCGCGAGATGATCGAGCGGGCGGCGGCGGCCACGCCGGAGGAGATCCTGGCCCTGCACGGTCGCGTGACGATCCGCGACCCGCGGACCGACGAGCCGCCCGCGGAGCCTCCGGGACTGGCCGATCCGCGCGCGGGCGAGGACACCGCGGAGGTCGGCGGCGTCACGTTTCGCCGCGGCGAGGGCGTGGTGATCCGCCCGGGGCCCGACGCCGACCTGCATGCACGCATGCTCGACGGGCGTACGGCGACGATCGAGCGGATCTTCACCGACTACGACGGTCGAACCCATCTCGGCGTCACGATCGACGACGATCCGGGACAGGAGCTGATGCGCGAGACCGGCAGATACCTGTTCTTCTTCGCCGAGGAGGTCGAGGTGATCGACCGATGAGCTCCGAGTTGCTGGGCAAGATCCTCGTCGCCGGCGTGGGTAACGCGTGGCTGGGCGACGACGGGTTCGGCGGTGAGGTCGCCAGGCGCCTGGAGCAGCGAGAGCTGCCCCAGGGAGTGGCGGTGATGGACGCCGGCACCGGCGGCCTGGACCTGGCCTACGAGGTGATGCGCGGATACGACGCATTGGTGATCCTCGACGTCAGCCGCCAGGGCGGCGAGCCTGGGACGCTGTACGTGATGGAGGCCGACGAGGACTCGGTCGAGAGCCAGATCGAGGACGGCGAGATGATCAACCCACACGGAATGGACCCTCAGACCGTGCTGCGGTTCGTCAAGTCTGTCGGAGCGTGGCCGGGCCGGGTGATGGTGATCGCCTGCGAGCCCACCGAGGTCGGCGAGATGCGTTGGGGGCTGTCTGACCAGGTCGGCGGCGCGGTTGACCGAGCGGTCGATCTGGTCGTCGACACGATCGCGGAGCTGCGGTGCACGAACTCTCGCTGAGCAGCGCGATCGTCAACACAGTGGTCAAGCATGCCGACGGCCGCCGGGTGTCGGTGGTCAATCTCCGGGTCGGCCACCTGCGCCAGGTCGTCCCGGACTCGCTTGAGTTCTACTTCGAGTTCGTCTCGCGCGGGACCGTGTGCGAGGGCGCGCGGCTCGAGCAGGAGGCGGTTCCGGCGCGCCTGCGATGTGGCGCCTGCGAGCACGAATGGTCGATCGATATCCCCGCGTTCCGGTGCCCGAACTGCGGTGCCGGCGACGCGGTGACGGTGGCCACCGGCGACGAGTTCGAAGTCGAGTCGATTGAAGTCGAGGAGGTTGAATGCATCGGACCAAGGTGAAGGTCGTCGAGGAGGCGCTCGACGCCAATAACACGATCGCGACAGCAAACCGAGCGGACTTTGACCGGGCCGGCGTCCGCGTCGTCAACTTCATGAGCGCGCCCGGTGCCGGCAAGACCTCGCTGCTGGAGCGCGTGGTTGCGGATATCCCCGGCGTCCGCGTGGGCGTGCTCGAAGGCGACGTCCAGGGCGAGATGGACGCCGACCGGCTGGCTCACCTGCACGTGCCGGTGACCCAGCTGAACACCGACCCCGGGTTCGGCGGCGAGTGTCACCTCGACGCGAACATGGTGCGCTCGGCGATCGGCGCGCTGCCGCTTGATGAGATCGACCTGCTGGTGATCGAGAACGTCGGCAATCTCGTATGCCCGGCCGAGTTCAAGGTCGGCGAGGATGCCCGGGTGATGGTCAGCTCGGTCACCGAAGGCGAGGACAAGCCGCTCAAGTATCCGTTGATGTTTCGGACGTGCGATCTCGTCCTGGTCAACAAGATCGACCTCCTCCCCCACCTCGACTACGACCTCGACCGGTTCCTCTACAACCTCGACCAGGTCCACCCCGACGTGCCGCGGATGCTGGTCAGCGCCCGCTCCGGCGAGGGGATCGATGCCTGGCGTGACTGGCTGCAGTCCGCCGCGGCCTCGGTCCGAGCGCTTGCGTGACGGCACGCTCGGCGGGACCCTCGAGGCGCGTCTGGACGCGCTGAGCGCGGAGCGCGGTGCGGCCAACCGCGAGTTCTTCGCGGCCGAGGCGCAGACCCTGGCGCGGCTGTGCCATGCGATGGCCGAGCGGTTTGCCCGGGGCGGCCGGCTGATCGCGTTCGGGCGCTCGCCTGCGGCGAGGTCTGACGCGCGCCACGTTGCGGTGGAGTTCGTGCACCCGGTGATCGTCGGCAAGCGGGCACTGCCGGCGCTCGGGTTGACCGGCGACGCGGGCCCGCTCGATCGCCAGGTCGAGCTGCTGACCGGACCCGACGACATCGCGATCGCGTTCGGGGCCGGCGAGGGCGAGCTTGCCGCAGCCGTCGTCGCCGCCCGCCGGCGTGGGTGCCTGACGATCGCGTTCGCGCCGGCCGGCGCGGAGTGGGAGTTCAATCCGCCGACCGCGGACTCCTACGTCGCCCAGGAGCTGGTCGAGACCCTGTACCACGTGCTGTGGGAGCTCGTACACGTGTTCTTCGAGCACCGCGGACTGCTCGAGGGGCGCTCCGAGCGCCGCACCCACGACGCCGGGGCGTCGAGCTTCCTGTACCCGTTCCTCGACGAGCGCGAGCGCGAGCTCGACCCCGTGCTCGATGACGTGCGCAGTTCGGTGCTGATGAAGTCCGAGGAGATCGGGGCGCTTCGCGATCAGACGCTGACCGAGGGCCGCCAGACGCTGCTCGCCGCCGCCTGGATGCTGCGCCAGAGCTTTCAGGCCGGGGGCAAGCTGCTGGCGCTCGGCAACGGCGGCTCGGCCACCGACGCGACCGACGTGGTCGCCGACCTGCGTGCGGGCGGCACGGGATCGGGGCGGGCGGCACTCGACCTGACCGAGGATCCTTCGATCCTGACCGCGATCGCGAACGACATCGGTGTCGACGCGATCTTCTCCCGCCAGGTGATCGCCTACGGATCCCGCGGCGACGTGCTGCTGGCCCTGTCGACGTCGGGGAACTCCAGCAACGTGATCGCGGCGCTGGAGCAGGCCCGGCGCGACGGGCTGGGCACGATCGCAATGGTGGGATATGACGGCGGGCGGGTGGCTTCTGAGGCCCTCGCCGACCATGTCGTGATCATCCGCTCCGAACACATACCTCGCATCCAGGAGGCCCAGGCGAGCGCGTATCACGTGCTGGTCGAGCTGGTCGAGCTCGTCGGTCCGGCGCCGGGCGGGACCGAGCGATGACCGTGGCCACGCACCGCCGCGTTCGGGTCCGGGTGCACGGCACGGTTCAGGGCGTCGGGTTCAGACCCTACGTGCACCGGCTGGCGGGCTCGCTCGAGCTCTCCGGCTACGTGCTCAACGACGCTCAGGGGGTGCTGCTCGAAGTCGAGGGGGACGCGCCGGCGGTGGAGCGGTTCCTGGCCCGACTGGCCCCGGAGGCGCCCCCGCTGGCGGTGATCGAGCGTGTCGCCGTCGAGGAGCAGACACCTCGCGGGACCGACGCGTCGTTCGAGATCCGGGCAAGCGCCCGTGGCGCGACGGCGGATGCGCCGGTCACCCCGGACAGCACGGTGTGCGGCGATTGCCTGCGCGAGCTGATGGATCCCGCCGACCGACGCCACCGCTATCCATTCATCAACTGCACCGCCTGCGGTCCCCGGTTCACGATCGTCCGCGGGGTCCCCTACGACCGCCCGCTGACGACGATGGCCGACTTTCGGATGTGCTCCGAATGCCGCGCCGAGTACGAGGACCCCACCGACCGGCGGTTTCACGCCCAGCCGAACGCTTGCCCGCGCTGCGGGCCGTCGGTGCTGCTCGTGTCCAGCGCCGCGCCCGACGCACCGCTCGCCGCCGGCGACGACGCGGTGCGCGAGGCCGCGGGCGCGCTGCGCGCCGGCCGGATCGTTGCGGTCAAGGGAATCGGCGGATTTCACCTGGCCTGCCGCGCCGACGACGAGCCAACGGTGGCCGCGCTCCGGGCGCGCAAGCATCGCGAGGACAAGCCGTTCGCGCTGATGGTTGCGTCGCTCGAGGCGTCGGACTCGCTGGTGGTGCTCGGCGAGCTCGAGCGCGAGCTGCTGTGCGGCGCTCCGCGCCCGATCGTGCTGGCGCCGCGCCGTCCGGACGCCGCGGTCGCGCCGTCGGTGGCCCCGGGGGCGTCCGAGCTCGGCCTGATGCTCCCGTACACGCCGCTTCACCACCTGCTGATCGGTGATGCGGCGGTCGGGGCGCTGGTGATGACCAGCGGCAATGTGTCCGACGAGCCGATCGCATTTGAAGACGGCGACGCCGTGGCGCGGCTGAGCCCGATCGCCGACCTGCTGCTGCTGCACGACCGGCCGATCGAGACCCGAACAGACGACTCGGTGGTGCGCGTCGTCAGCGCGCCCGAGCCGCGCCCGCTGCTGCTACGGCGTTCGCGGGGCTACGTGCCGGGGGCGATCCCGCTCCCCGGGGGCACGTCACGCCCGGTCCTGGCTTGCGGCGCCGAGCTCAAGAACACGTTCTGCCTGGCGAAGGGCGAGCGGGCCTGGGTCGGCCACCACATCGGCGATCTGGAGAACTACGAGACGCTGCTGTCGTTCCGCCAGGGAATCGAGCACTTCCAGCGGCTGTTCGCGGTCGCGCCCGAGATCGTCGCCCACGACCTGCACCCGGAGTACCTGTCGACCAAGTACGCGCTCGAGCGCGATGACCTACGGCTGATCGCAGTGCAGCACCACCACGCCCATCTTGCGGCGTGCCTCGCCGAGCACGGAGAGACCGGAACCGCGGTCGGCGCGATCTTCGACGGGACCGGGTACGGGATCGACGGCACCGTATGGGGCGGCGAGCTGCTGGTGGGAGACCCGGCGGGGTTCGTGCGCAGCGGGCACCTGCTGGGCGTGAGGCTGCCCGGCGGTGAGCGGGCAATCCGCGAGCCGTGGCGGATGGCCTGCTCGTGGCTGGAGACGCTGTCGGCTGAGGCTCCGGCTGCCCTGCGGGACCGCGTCGATGGGCGAGCCTGGGAGCAGGTTGCGGCGCTGTCCCGCGGCGGCCCGAACTCGCCCGTCACCACGAGCGTCGGGAGGCTGTTCGACGCGGTCAGCGCGCTGTGCGGCATCCGTCTCAGTGTCAACTACGAGGGCCAGGCGGCGATCGAACTCGAGGCCGCGTGCGACCCGGGCGAGCGCGGGAGCTATCCGATCGACGTTTCCGAAGACGACGACGGAGCGCTCGTGATCGACCCGCGACAGACGATCGGGGCGGTGTGCTCGGATATCGAACGGGGCGCGGCCGTGGGAACGGTGGCCGCGCGGTTTCACGCGGCGGTCGCCGACGCGACCGTGCGCGCCTGCTCGGCGCTGGCCGAGGCACGGGGGATCGATGCGATCGCGCTGGCCGGTGGGGTGTTCAACAACCGGAGGCTCCTGGAGACAACCGCGGCCGCCCTGCGCCTGCAGCGGTTACGGGTACTGATCCCGCAGCGGCTTCCGGCCGGCGACGGCGGCATCTCCTACGGGCAGGCGGCGGTGGCCGCGCGGCGGCTGGCGGACGGCGGATGAAGCGGGCGCGCAGATGAGCCCGGAAGCTTCACGGCGCGACGAGATCGTCAAGCGCACGGTGTTCATCCGCGGCGCCAACCGGCCGTTCGGCGAGCTGACCACGCACGACGTCCGCGCTCGAGCCGACGAGCTCAACGCGGTCGTCGGATTCGGGCCGACCGCGCGCGTCGCCCCGGTGGCTCGCGCCTGGCGCGAGCTGTCGATCGAGATGGACCGCGCGGGTGCCGGGACCGTGGGCGAGCTCGGCGACGAGGCGCTGGTCGCGCTGGCCCCGAAGCTGTGGGTGGTGCTGCCGGGGACCTGATCGCCCGATTTGTACCTGCACAACGTCCCACTCGAGCGGTCTGAGCGTCACCCCGGGACGTTAGTCACGTGGGACGTGATCAACGCCCCACGGTGCCTGGCTAAGGGGTCGAGTGGGACGTTGAGCATGTCCGTATGCTGCGCACATGCCGGGCGCACGGTGGGCCACATTCGACTGCTACGGAACGCTGGTGCACTGGAACGCCGGCATCCGCGCGGAGCTGACCCGCCTGCTCGGGGCGTCCGAGGGGGACCGGCTGCTGGCCCGCTACCACGAGCTCGAGCCGCGCGTGCAGCGAGAGCACCCGGCGATGAGCTACCGCGACGTGATGGCCACGGTGCTGGCGGAGCTCGCCGCCGAGGAGGAGGTGCCGCTCCCCGCGGACGAGTCCGACGCGCTCGGGCGCTCGCTGCCACGCTGGCCGGTGTTCGACGACGTCGCGCCGGCGCTGACCGAGGCCCGCGGCCGGGGTTGGCGGCTGGTCGCCCTGACCAACAGCGACCGCGACCTGATCGAGGCGTCGATCGAGGCGATCGGCGTCCCATTCGACGGAGCGATCGTGGCTTCCGAGATCGGCTCCTACAAGCCGGCGCCCGGTCACTGGCTGGCGTTTCGCGAGAGCTACAAGCCCGACGAGCACCGGCACGTCCACGTCGCCCAGAGCCACTACCACGACATCACGCCCGCGGACGAGCTGGGGATCCCGTCGGTGTGGATCAACCGTCTTGGCGAGCGCGGCGACCCGGCGCCGACGCGAGAGCTACCCGATCTGCGGGGTCTGGCCGACGTGCTCGATGAGCTCGGCCGGGACTGAAGCGCGGCCGGGCTACAAAACCTGCACAGACCTTGCGCATCCGTCTCGGCGCCGGTGCTCGCGACTAATCTCTCGGGCGCATGAGCAGGGGTATTTCGCCGATCTTGCTCGTCGAAGACGATGACATCCTCGCCGGCCTGCTGGTGGAGATCCTCGGTGGGCTGGGTGAGGTCGTGTGGAGCGCGTCGGCCGAGGACGCCGAGGAGCGGCTGGGCTCGCAGCAGTGGGACCTGATCGTCGCCGACGTCGAGCTTCCCGGCCGCACGGGGATCTCGGTCGTCGAGCTCGCCAAGGCGCAGCACCCGCTGTGCTCGACGCTGATCGTCTCCGGCCGGAGCTCGTTCGACTACGCGGTGGGCGCGATCCGGGCGGGCGCCGACGACTACCTGACCAAGCCGCTGGACCCCGAGGCGTTCCTCGAGAAGGCGCGCGAGCTGCTCGAGCGCACCAAAGCGCGCCGCGAGAAGGGCCGGATGTCGGTGCTGGCGGTCGGCGCGCACCCCGACGACCCCGAGATCGGCGTCGGCGGAATCCTCCTCAACCACGTGGCCCAGGGCCACGACGTGTCCGTGCTGACGCTCACCGGCGGCGAGCAGGGCGGCGTCCAGTCCCAGCGCGCGGAGGAGTCCAGGCGTGCCGCCGACCTGCTCGGCGCACGCCTGTTCCACAAGGAGCTCGTCGACACCAGTCTCACCGACGGCGGCGACACGATCTCGGCGATCAAGGAGGTGATCGACGAGACGGCGGCCACCACGGTCTATACGCACACGCCCCGCGACGTCCATCAGGACCACCGCAACACCCACCACGCGTCCCTCGTGGCCGCCCGCGGCGTGCCCCGCGTGTACTGCTATCAGGCACCGTCGTCCACGGTCGAGTTCCGGCCCACGCGGTTCGTGGGCATCGACGACATGCTCGAGCGAAAGCTCGAGGTGATCCGCGCGTATGCGTCGCAGGTGGAAGTGCGCCACTACCTCGACGAGGAGCTGCTGCGGGCCACCGCGCGCTACTGGAGCCGGTGGAGCCGCTCGCGGTTCGCCGAGCCGCTCGAGGTGATCCGCGAGAGCGACACCGGGAACGGCGATGGCTGAGCGCAAGCGCGTGCTGATCACTGGGATGGGCGGCCCGGCCGGGATCTCCGTGCTGCGCGGCATCGCCGACGACCCGCTCGACGTGTACTCCGCCGACATCGACCCGTTCGCCGCCGGGCTGTACCTGGTCGCGCCCGAGCGCCGGGTGATGCTCCCCCGCGGCGATAGCCCGAGGTTCGTGGGCGCGGTGATGGACGTGTGCCGCGAGCACGCGATCGACGTGCTCGTGCCGACGGTCGACTCCGAGCTACTGCCGGTCGCCGAGGCGCGGGGCGAATTCGAGGCCGCGGGCGTGGCGCTGGTCAACCCGTCGGCCGAGACGTTGCGGATGTGCCTGGACAAGTGGGCGCTGCATCAGCGCTGCGAGGGCGTCGTCCGGGTACCGGCCAGCGCCGTAGTCGACGGCGACTTCGACCCCGCGCTGATCGAGCTGCCGGTGATCGTCAAACCGCGCTCGGGCAGCGGCTCGCGCGGGATCCGCCTGATCTCCGACCGCGACGAGCTGGCGGCCGTAGCGCGTGACGGCACTCAGCTCGTGCAGGAGCACCTGCCGGGCCCCGAGCACTCGCTCGACGTCCTCGCCCGCCGCGACGGGCGGGTGCTCGCGGTGGTTCCGCGCGAGCGGCTCAAGGTCGACTCCGGGATCGCGGTCACCGCCCGCGTCACTCGCGACGAGCAGCTCGAGAGCTTCGGACGCACGGTGGCCGAGCGGATCGGACTCGTCGGGGTCGGCAACGTCCAGGTCAAGCAGGCCGCCGGTGGCGAGCCGGCGCTGCTCGAGGTCAACCCCAGGTTCCCGGGGAGCATGCCGCTGACGATCGCCGCCGGCGTGAACATGCCGGCGCTCGCGGTCCGCGAGGCGCTGGGACAGCCGATGCCCGACGATCCGATCGAGTTCCGGCCGCTGGCGATGGTGCGCCTGCTCGAAGACCGGTTCCTGGACTTCGGCGAGATCGCGACCCTGCAGGAGCAGGTCGATGCCTGAGCCGCGCCAGGACATGCATGTCCACTCGACGTTCTCCGACGGCGCCAACAGCCTCGAGGAGAACGTGGCCGAGGCCGAGAGCCTGGGGCTGGTCGAGCTCGGGTGCGTCGATCACGTGCGCGTGGACACCGACTGGGTGCCCAGCTACGCAGCCGCGGTCGCCGCGATGCGCGGGCGAACCGAGGTGCGGCTTCAGTGCGGGATCGAGGCGAAGCTGCTCGACACCGCCGGTGCGCTCGACCTGCCCGAGCCGTGCGCCGGCGTCGACGCGATCTACGCCGCCGACCACCAGGTGCCGCTCGACGACGGCCCGCACCAGCCGCGTGAGATCCGCGCGGCGCTCGAGGACGGCGCGGTGTCGGCAGAGGAGATCGTCGGCGCGATCGTGGCCTCGACATCCGCCGCCGTCCAGTCTCACGACGGCGTCGTGATCGCGCACTTCTTCAGCATCCTGCCCAAGGTCGGGCTCGACGAGTCCGGGGTCGCGCTGGAGCCGTTGGAGGCGCTCGCGCGCGCGACCGCGGCCAGCGGCGCCAGGATCGAGATCTCAGAGCGCTGGCGCTGCCCGTCGTCACGGACGCTGCGGCCATTTGCGCAGCAGGGCGTGCCGATCCTGCTCAGCACCGACAGCCACCGCCGCGAGACGATCGGGCGCTACGAGCACTGCTCCGGCGTGCTCGCCGCGCTCGCGAGCGGGTGAGCCGTGATCGCGCTCGAGGTCGTGCTGATCGCGTTCGTGGTGGCGGGCACGATCCCGCCCGTGGTCGGCGTGTACACGTTCGCGCTGGCGAGCATCCACGCGCTGCACACCCGGCGCGAGACCGTCGGGCCGGTGTTCCCGCGGGTGGCGATCGTGGTGCCGGCCTGGAACGAGGCCGCGGTGCTCGGACGCACGCTGGACCGGCTGGCCGCACTCGAGTACCCGCGCCAGGCGCTGCGCGTGTATGTGGTCGACGACGCCAGCACCGACGACACACCGGCGCTGCTGGCTGACAAGTCAGACGAGCATCCGGGGTTGATCTTCCACCTCCGGCGCGAGCACGGCGGCCAGGGCAAGGCCCACACGATCAACCACGGGCTGAACCTGATCACCGCCGAGGACTGGTATGAGGCGGTGTTGATCATCGACGCCGACGTGCTGCTCACGGTCGAGTCGCTGCGACGGATGACCCGCCACTTCGCCGCCGAGGACGTCGGCGCGGTGACGGCCTACATCAAGGAGGGCAGCCGGCCGGAGAACTACCTGAACCGGTTCGTGGCGTTCGAGTACGTAACCGCCCAGGCGGCGGCGCGGCGCGCGCAGAACGTGCTCGGCGCGCAGGCCTGCCTGGCCGGCGGAGCGCAACTGCTGTCGCGCGCGAGCCTCGAGGCCGTGGGCGGCCGGATCGATACCAGCACGCTCGCCGAGGACACCGCGACCACGTTCAAGGTGCAGCTGTCGGGCCGCCGCGTCGTGTTCGATCCCACCGCGGTGGTGTGGGCCGAGGAGCCGCGCGAGATCGGCGCGCTGTGGAAGCAGCGCTTGCGCTGGGGGCGCGGGAACGTGCAGATCACCCGAGCGTTTCGCCACGTGTGGCTGCACCGCCGCAACGGCAAGCTCGGCGGAATCGGATTCGCCGCGATCTGGTTCAGCACCACGATGATGCCGGTGTTCATGACGCTCAGCTCGATCGGCCTGCTCGGGCTGTTCGCGGTCGACCGCCACCTGTCCGAACACGCGTTCAGATGGTTCTTGGGCGTCAACGTCGTCACCTATCTGTTCATCACGCTGTCGGCGATCTCGATCGATCCGGTGACCGGGCGACGGACGTGGCGCGAGGCGATCCTGTTCCCCGGGGCGATCTCGGTGCTGTTCATCATCTACGCCGCCTATCCGCCGCTGTTCAATCATCTGCACCCCACCGCGGCGGTGGTCACGGCCGTGGCGCTGTTCGCCTACGCCTGGCAGGCCGGCTGCATGCTCGTGGCCGCCGCGCTGAGGCGACTGGAGGCGGTGCCGGTCGCGCGGCTCGTGGTGCCGCCGCTGCTGTACGTGGTCGGCTACGGGCCGCTGCTGGCGTCGATGACCGCGGCCGCGTACGGCAAGGAGTTGCGCGGCGCCGAGATGCGCTGGGAGAAGACCGAGAAGACCGGCAAGGTCGGGGAGGCGCTGCAGTGAGCGATCACGTCCCGAGCGACTCGATGGCGCTCGAGTCGACCGAGCGGGCCGAGCTCGAGCGTCGCGAGGATCAACGCGGCGAACACCGCCGGCTGCTGCGCCAGGCCGGACTGGCGCTGGTGCTGGCGCTGGCGCTGGCGGCCCGGATCATCTTCGTCGGCAACTGAACTCCGGCCCAGAGCCGTGGATAACGTCCCGTTCGTGGCGGATCGGAGTGAGGGTGGGACGTTGGTCACGCCCCAGGTGACAAACGTCCCAGGGTCCGTGCGAAAGCCCTCGAGCGGGACGTTGAGCAGGCAGCTACCCAGGGGTCGCCTCGACGACCGCCCGGAGTTCGGCCAGCAGGTCTGAGAGACGGGCCGGATCTCCGCCGCCGCCCTCAAGCTCGTGCTCGACGCCGCGGGCGAGATCGGAGCCCCGGGGGATCCCGAACGTGCCCAGCGATCCGACCAGCTTGTGGGCGTCGGCGCGGGCCTCCTCGACCTGCTGGTGCTCGAGCCGCCCCGCCGCCAGCTCGCCGGCGGTCTCCTGCAGGGCATCGATCCGCTCGAGCACCACCGGGCGCGAGCGCGCCCACAGGCGAGTGATCGCGGCCTGGACATCCTCGGACACCCGACCGACACTATCCTGCCCCGATCTCCACCGCCCAGCGCACGACCTTCGCCGCGAGCGACCGAGCCGGCTGGGAACGCGGTGACCACCCCCTTGGCCGCGGTCATCTGCGTCCCGCCAACGCCGTGTTCGGGCCGGCCGGACTGACGCTGGTGCTTCCGTCCGGAACGCTCGACGGCGGCGAGGTCAGGTTCGAGCGCCCCCGCGGTGACGGACGCTTCCGAGCCCGGCTGCAGGCGTCTCGCGCCCCCGGCTCACTGAGCGCGTTCTTTCTGTACCTGCACGACTTCGACACCGACTCCAGCGACGAGCTCGACGTCGAGCTCCCCGCCGACGCGCCGCACCGTGCGCTGCTGACCGTGTGGCGCCGCGGCGGCCACGAGCCCGCCGACCAGCGGATCGTCGAACTCGGCTTCGACCCGGCGGAGCGCCTGCACGACTACGAGATCGAGCGCGGGCCTGACGGCCGCGTGCGGTTCGCGATCGACGGCGACACCGCGTTCACCTCCGACGCCGGGCCGGCCGGCGGGCTGCACCCGATGTTCAACGCCTGGTATCCGGACTGGCTCCCCGGCGACCGCGGGTCCCCGGGTGGGTTCATGCGCGTGGTCCTGTACGAATTCGTGCCGCTCGGATAGCAGCTACCTTTTTCGGTGATGGCGGCTGTGGCGGAGGTCAAACGGCTCGAGGCGCTGCACGCGCTCGAGATCCTCGACACCGAACCCGAGGAGCGATTTGACCGGATCGTCCGGCTCGCCAGCGCCATGTTCTCGGTCCCGACGGCGCTGGTCACGCTGGTCGACACCGACCGGCAGTGGAACAAGTCATGCATCGGGTTCGACGCCAAGCAGATCCCGCGCTCCGAGTCGCTGTGCTCGCACGCGATCGAGAGCGACGGGCCGCTGGTGATCGGCGACCTGCGCGCGGACCCGCGGTTCCCGGGTCACCCGCTGGCGACGGAGGGGTCGCCGGTGCGCTTCTACGCCGGCCACCCGGTGCGGGCTCCGGGCGGCGAGCGCGTCGGCACGCTGTGCATCGCCGACCCGTTGCCGCGCGACCCGGAGAGCATCGACCTGGAGCGCTTGCACGACCTGGCTCAGCTGGTCGAGACCGAGCTGGCGCGGGACGAGCTCGAGGCCGCGCTCACCGAACGGGCGGAATCGCAGGCCGACCTGCGGGCGATCATGGAGAGCACCTCGGAGGGGATCATCAGCTTCAACCGCTCCGGTCTCGTGCGCACGGCCAATCCGGCGGCCGAGCGGCTGTTCGGCACCGAGCCGGGTGGGCTCCTGGGCACGCCGGTGTCCGAGCTGTTGGCCGAGATCTCCTGGTCCTACGCCGCGGAGGCGTTACGCGAGAACCGCGCCGACGACGGGCGGACGCTGATCGGACGGCGAGGGATCATCCGCGGACGCCGGCGTGACGGCAGCGAGTTCCCGCTCGAGTTCGCGATCTCGACCACCAACATCGGGGGCTCGGACACGTACGTCGGCGTCGGCCAGGACGTGACCGGTCGCGAGGCCGCGGCGCAGGAGCTACGCGACCGTGAGCGCCGCTTTCGGGCCGTATTCGAACACGCCGGGGTCGGGCTGATCATCAGCCGCAACGGTGTGCTGCTCGACGTCAACGCCGCCTTCGGGGAGATGCTGGGCCGCTCGGTCAACGAGCTACGCGGCCGCGCCTGGGCTGAGCTCACGCATCGCCGATGACCTCGCCGAGGACCAGCGTCTGGCCGGCGAGCTGGCCGCCGGAACGCGCGACTACTACCGGCGCGAGCAACGCTTCCTGCGGCGCGACGGAAGCCCCGTGTGGGTGTCGACGACGGCGACGCTGCAGCGCGCCGAGGAGACCGACTCGAACCTCACGATCGCGGTCGTCGAGGACATCAGCGAGCGCAAGAAGATCGAGCGCATGAAGAACGAGTTCGTGTCGGTCGTCGGCCACGAGCTGCGCACGCCGTTGACCTCGATCCGCGGGTCGCTCGGCCTGCTGGCCGGCGGCATCGCGGGCGAGCTGCCGCCCGAGGCCGCGCAGATGGTGCAGCTGGCCGTCGATAACACCGACCGGCTGGTTCGGCTCGTCAACGACACGCTGGAGCTCGAGCGCCTCGACGCGGGCCGCATGGAGCTCGACCGGCGGCCGTCGGCGCTCGGCGACGTCACCGCCACCGCGCTCCATGCCGTCGAGGCGCTGGCTGGAGCGGCGGGCGTTTCGCTGGTGAACACGGTCGGCGGGATCCGGCTGCTGGCCGATCCCGACCGGATCGTGCAGGCGCTCGTCAATCTGCTCGGCAACGCGGTGAAGTTCTCGCCCCGTGGCGGCAGCGTGACTGTGTCGGCGGAACCCCGCGGACATATGGCGCTGATCTCGGTGATCGACCAGGGCCCGGGGATCCCCGCCGAGAAGCTCGACAGCATCTTCGAGCGCTTCACCCAGGTCGACAGCTCGGATGCCCGCGACAAGGGTGGCACCGGACTCGGTCTGGCGATCACGCGAGCGATCATCGAGCGCCACGGTGGGCCGGATCTGGGCCGAGAGCGGCGCCGACGTCGGATCGATCTTCCGGATGACCCTGCCGATGCTCGGTGGCCGCGCGGCGATCGTGGTCTGTGAACGTCGCGCCGAGGCCCGCGCTCGGATGACCGAGGTCGTCGAGCGGCTCGGGCACCCGGCGGTTCCGGCGGCGTCGGCGCCGGAGGTGATCGAGGCCGCCGGCCGGGAGACGATCGCGGCGATCGTGATCGCGCTCGGTCCGGCGCTGCCGCAGATCCTCGAGGAGCTGCGCTCGGATGCGACCACCCGCAGGTCCAGATCGTGCTCGTCGGTGGCGGTTCGCGCGACAGCGACACGGCGGCACGGCGTGGCTCGAGGGCTCGGGCCAGCGGACGCTGATCGAGGCACTGGAGCACACCGTGCCCGGCGATCCGCCCCCACCGCGTGCTGGTGGTCGAGGACGACCCCGACCTGGGGCGGGTGCTGATGGCGACGATGGCGAGCGCGGGTATCGACGCGCATCTGGCCACCACCGGTCGCGACGCGATGACGGCGATCGAGCAGGCGCCGCCGGAGCTGCTCGTGCTCGACGTCAACCTCCCCGGCGAGGACGGGTTCGCGGTGACCGATTGGCTGCGCCGCCAGGGACGGCTTGAGCGGGACGCCGCTGCTGATCTACTCGGGACTCGAGCTGAACGGCCGACGAGCGCATGCGGCTGCAGCTCGGGAGCACCGAGTTCATGCCCAAGGCCGACGTCTCGCCGGAGGACTGCTCGAGCGGGGCCGCAGTCGCTGACCTGACTGAGCCGGCGCAGTCGACCGAAGGTCCGAGGCCAGGCGCTCACGACGTGAATGAGCCCCGGACGCCTGCTGATCGTCGACGACGAGGACGACATCCGCCTGATCGCGAGGATGAGCCTCGAGCGGATCGGCGGCTGGGAGGTGCTCGACGCCGGGTCCGCGGAGGCCGCGGTCGAGGCGGCGCGCTCTGGACCATTCGACGCCGTGCTGCTCGACGTGATGATGCCCGGCATCGACGGCCCGGGCACGCTGGAGCTGCTGCGCCCCGTGATCGGCGCCGACACGCCGGTGATCTTCCTCACCGCCAAGACGCAGACAGCCGACCGCGAGCGTCTGTCCGATCTCGGCGCGGCCGGGCTGATCGCCAAGCCGTTTGACCCTATGACGCTGCCGGATGAAGTGTCCGCCCGGCTGGCCAGGTAGCCCCCGGGGTCAGGTCCAGGCGGGTCATCTCCGCCAGCTCGGCCACGCGCGCGTCGATCTCCGGCTCCAGTAGGCGCGCTACCCGCTCGGTCCCGAACTCCTCGACGTTGAACGATGCCAGCGCGGTCCCATAGGCCATCGCACGGCGCAGTTCGCGGTGGTCGCCAAGACGGTCGAGGCGGCCGGCCAGGTAGCCGACGAATCCACCGGCGAACGTGTCGCCGGCGCCGGTCGGATCGACCACGGTCTCGAGCGGATACGCGGGGAGCGCGAAGAACGCGTCGGCAGTGACCAGCGCGGCGCCGTATTCCCCCTGCTTGGCGACCACGATCGAGGGGCCCCAGCCGAGGATCTCCCGCGCCGCGGACACGAGGTTGGGCTGCTGGGTCAGCTGTCGCAGCTCGGCGTCGTTGAGGATCAGGCAGTCGATCCTGGCGATCACGTCGACCAGCGCGTCGCGCGCGGTCTCGATCCACAGGTCCATCGAGTCGAGCGCGGCGAAGCTCGGGCGGCACTGCTCGAGCACGTCGCGCTGCAGCTCGGGCTGGATGTTGGCCAGGAACAGCACCTCGCTCGAACGCGACGCATCCGACAGCTTGGGCGCGAACTCCGCGAACACGTTGAGCTGGGTATCGAGCGTGGTACGCGAGTTCAGGTCCCAGCCGTACTCGCCGGCCCAGAAGAACGTCGAGCCTGCGGGGTTGCGCTCGACATCGGAAACGTCAGTGCCGCGCGTCGCCAGCACCGCGAGCTCCTGATCGCCGAAGTCGCCGCCGACGGGGCCCACCACGTGGACCTGGTCGAAGAATGACGCGGCGAGCGCGAAGTGTGTGGCGGCGCCGCCGAGCATCCGCTCGCGCTCGCCGAATGGGGTCTTGACCGCGTCGAACGCGATCGAGCCGACGACAGTGACGCTCACGCCGGCACGTTGGTGGCAACCGGCTGGCTGAGTCCGGCGGCCGCCCGCGAGTGCGGCGGCTTTGTCGGTGCGCTCCCAGGTGAAGTCGGGATCCTCGCGACCGAAATGCCCATACGCAGCCGTCTTCTGATAGATCGGCCGATGCAACCGCAAATCCGCCCGGATCGCCGCCGGCCGCAAATCAAAATGCTCGCCGATCAGCTCCAGAATCCGCTGACGATCGACCCGCTCAGTCCCAAACGTCTCCACCATCAACGACACCGGCCGCGCCACCCCAATCGCATACGCCACCTGCACCTCCGCCCGCGAAGCAAGCCCCGCCGCGACCACATTCTTAGCCACATACCGCGCCGCATACGCCGCCGACCGATCCACCTTCGACGGATCCTTCCCCGAAAACGCGCCACCCCCATGCCGCGCCATCCCCCCATACGTATCCACAATGATCTTCCGACCCGTCAACCCACAATCCCCCATCGGACCCCCAATCACAAACCGGCCCGTCGGATTAACCAAAAACGACCGCCGCAACTCCCCCGCGTCATACAACCCCTCCGGCAACACCGGCACCACCACCTGCTCCCACAAATCACCCGCAATCAACGACTCCGCCCCATCCCGATGCTGCGTCGAAATCAACAACTTCTCCACCCCCACCGGACGCCCATCCCGATACCGCACCGTCACCTGCGTCTTCCCATCCGGCCGCAAATACCCCACCATCCCCGACTTCCGCACCTCCGCCAACCGCTTCGCCAACCGATGCGCCAACGAAATCGGCAACGGCATCAACTCCTCCGTCTCATCCGACGCATACCCAAACATCATCCCCTGATCCCCCGCCCCCGCCAAATCCAACACATCATCATCCCCCGGATCCGTCCGCGACTCAAACGCCCGATCCACCCCCCGCGCAATATCCGGCGACTGCTTATCAATCGCATTGATCACCGCACACGTGTGGTAATCAAACCCAAACTGCGCATCCACATACCCAATCTCCCGCACCGTCGACCGCGCAATCTCCTGAATATCAACATACGTCGACGTCGTAATCTCCCCCGACACCACCACCAAACCCGTATTCACCAACGTCTCACACGCCACCCGACCCCCCGGATCATCCCGCAACACCGCATCCAACACCCCATCAGAAATCTGATCAGCCACCTTATCCGGATGACCCTCAGTCACCGACTCCGAAGTGAACAAGTACTCGTTCTGGCTCATGCGGTCTCGCTTCCTTGGTCTTTACGGGTCACCTCGATCAGGTAGGCGACCATCACGTCGTGGCCACCGAGGCTGAGATGGTAGGCGTCTGACAGCTCTTCCACCCGTGTGATCTGGTCTGATTTGTCCCTGAACAGGTCGTGGAACTCGAAGAACCCGAAGTCGACGACCCGGGCCTGATAGCCGTGGCTGCGCAGTAACTGTGTCGTACGGCGCTCGCCGATGATCGACAGCTGCATGATGTACGCGGTGCCGTCGTCGGCGAGCGCCTCTGGCAGCAGCCGGATCAGATGGTCGAGCAGGTTGCGGCCCCAGTAGTCGAGCGGCCGGTGCGTCCCGACCTGCTCGAACGGGTCGACCGGCATCTGGTACAGGCTGGCCACGATCACGTCATAGCGCTCCTCGGGCACCCATGGATACAGATCCTGGGCGGCGGCGCTGACGCGGTCGGCCAGGCCGTTACGGAACGCGTTGGTCAGCGTGTTCTTGACCGCAACCTCGTCGATATCGATCGCATGCACGTGGGCCGCGCCGTTGCGGGCCAGCTGCACGGTCAGCAGCCCGGACCCGCAGCCAATGTCGAGGCATCGCTGATGCGCGCCGGTCCCTTCGCGATACAGGTACTTCCAGGTCAGCAGACTCCCCTGGGTGGGGACGAACACGCCGTCCTCGACGGAGATCTCGGGAAAGTCGATCGGGAACATCGCCCGGCCGCGCGGATCGCTCCACCCCGGCGTCGCCACCCCCCGGCCGGACGCGGGCACGCCCTCGTCGGGGAGCGCCTGCGGACGCTTATGCCCGGGCTTGGTGCCGGCGAGTGCGTCGCGCGCCGCGACGAGGTGCTCCGGCCCGACGCCGCAACAGCCGCCGATCAGCTGCGCGCCCTCCTCGCGCCAGCTCAGCGAGAGCTCGGCATACTCGCGCCCGCCGATGCTGAGCTCGTGGCGCCAGCCGGCGGCTGACAGGTAGCCGAGGTTCGGGTAGGCGCCGAGCGGCAGGTCGGTGAAGTCCCGCAGCCAGGACAGCATCCCGGTTACGTGATCGGGCGGCACGCAGTTGATCGCAAGCGCGCCGATCCCCATCTCTTCAAAGCGCCGCGCCGCCCGCCCGAACGCGTCGCCCTCGGGGCCGCCCCAATGCTCGCCGTACACGCCGCACACGCCGTGCCGGCAGCGGCGGAAGCTGAGCCATACGGGCAGACCGGTGTCGAGCAGCGCCTCCACGGTCGCGTAGGTGGAGCTGCGGACCAGCGACAGCGTCTCGACCAGGATCAGGTCAGGCCGGTCCTCTTCGAACGCCCGTCCCAGCAAGCGGACGGTCTCGCGGCCGTCGGGCGTGTCCACGTCGCCGTTGACGCTGAACGCGATCGCCACTTCGTCCTGACGGCCGGCCTGGGCAGCGCCGTCGCGGGCCAGTCTCACCGCCCGCCGGGCCACATCCATCCAGTGAACCGGCTCGGTTGAGCCCAGGTGCCTGACGCCGCCGCTGCGGACCGCGGTGGGCAGGCCCCAGGTGTCGGTCGAGATCACGTCGCAGCCGATCTCCGCGTAGCGACGGTGCACCGCCTGCACGTCGTCGGGCGCCTCGATCACCGCGGTCAGCCCCCACAGATGCTCCTCCACCTCCGGCCGCTGACCGGTCACCCCGATCAGCTCGGTGCCGGTTGCGCCGTCCAGGATCACGCACTTGTCGGTGGCGATCAGCCCCATCACCCGCGCATAGCGATCCTGCGGCGGCTGGGCCGGCGACGGCTGCCCCGGCATTCGCTCGTGCTCGCTGGTGACCACGCCCGAGGCCGCGTCGGCGGCGTTGAGGCTTTCGCTCATGCTCATCTCTCCCTTTCGCGCAACCCGCTCGCCGCGGGCCGCTTCCCACGGACGATGGCGGCAGCCTTTCGCGTCGCCGGCGCCATCGCCACTCCCAGAGGGTCAGGATCGCCTTGACCTTCGGGAAGGGCACTCACTCAAGGGTACCCCTCCAGGGTCAGGAGACCGGTCGGTGAGCCCCGGCTCCCTACCCCCTCGGCCGAACTCCCCAGGCAAAAGGGGTAGGCCACATGGCGAGTCGCCACGCAGCGGCGCGATCATCGAAACTGGTAAACCAGGACGCGCAACGGGGGCGAGCGCAAGCCATCGCCCGACCACTACGAGGAGGTACTGGCAGCGGCATGAGGCTTTCGCGCGCGATGCTTGACGATGGACCGAGGGTGCTGCTCGACGCCGGCGACGGGCTCACCGTCGCGACTGTCGGCGGTAGGAGTTTCGCCGATCTTCCCGAGCTGCTCGACGCCGCTCAGGGCTCCGCGGACGCGATCGAGCCCGGCGACGCGGTCGCCGACACGCCGCCGGCGCTGAGCGCGGTCGGCAAGCCTGCCAAGGTGATCTGCATCGGCCTGAACTACCGCCTCCATGCCCAGGAGACCGGCGCGAAGCTCCCCGAGCACCCGATGCTGTTTCCGAAGTGGGCGACGAGCGTCACCGACCCGGGGGCTGACATCGAGCTGCCGCCGGAGTCGTCGTTCGTCGACTGGGAGTCCGAGCTGACGGTCGTGTTCGGCAAGCGCTGCCGCCGCGTCCCCGAGTCAGACGCGGCCGACGTGGTGTTCGGCTACACGGTCGCCAACGACGTGTCGATGCGCGACTTCCAGCGCCACACCACGCAGTTCACGGCCGGCAAGGCGTGGGACCGGTCGACCCCCGTGGGGCCGGCGGTGGTTCCCGTGGCGCAGGCCGGCGGGATCGAGCCCGACCTGCGCATCTCCGGACGGCTCAACAACGACACCGTGCAGGACAGCCGCACCAGCGATCTGATCTTCGGGATCCCAGCGTTGGTCGCCTACATCACGACCGTGATGACGATGGAGCCCGGCGACATCATCCTCACCGGCACGCCGTCCGGAGTCGGGATGGCGACGGACCCGCCGCGCTCGCTTCGCGACGGCGACACCTATGAGGCGTCGGTCGAGGGCATCGGCTCGATTGCCAACCGGTTCGTCTCGCCAACCTGACCGGACGGGCCTACTGCTTCTGGAGCGTGGCCACGGTCACGTGCGGCCACCGTAGGCCGTTGAAGTCAAGCTGCACGAGCTGCGTGTACTGCAGCTGGTGCTTGTCGGGGTGACCTGGGTCGGCCACGGTCTCGATCCAGAACGTCGCGTCCACCTCGACGGCCTTGGCGTTGCCCGTCGGCGGGTTGCCGGCGGCCTGCAGGAACGCGGTGTTGGCGGTCCCACCGCCCTTGATCGGCGTGTTCTTGGTGGTGATCTGCAGCACCACGGTCTTCTTGATGTTCTGGCCCGCAATCGCGTCCTTGAGCACGCTGTTGGGGTTCTTGACCATCGCCTGGGTCACGCCGGGCGACTTGAACCGGAACTGCGTCGGCTGCGACAGGTTGAGCTCGGTGAACGTCTGCTCCTCCTGGTTGAACGACTGCGGAGAACCGCCGATCGGGAACGGGAGGATGTTGTTGTCGTGGATCTGCGGCGGCCCGTTGACGACCTTGCCGGTGCCCTGGGCGAGGATCACCGTGCCGTGCGGGATCGACGCCATCCGCACGACGGTCTGGGGCTCGTTGGGCGCGCTGGTCTTGGGGACATGGGCCCAGATCCCCGGCTCGATGTGCAGGCCGGCGCCGTTGCTCTTCTCCGAGATCTGCTGCATGTAGGTCAAGCCGAACATGTTGATGTCGTGCATCAGCAGGCCCCGGTTGGGGATCGCACCGTTGATCTTCGTGAACACGAGCGTCTCGTTGGTGAGGTTCAGCTCGAGGAAGCGATCCTGCGGGTTGTCCGGGTGATGCGGCCGCCAGATCGCGTTGAATCCGTGTCCGACCCACTTCCCCGGCAGCGAGTTCAGGTTACCGAGCGGCGGCTCCGGCGCGGCCTGCGCGGCGGCTGCAGCGGCGGTGGCGGTAGCCCCGTTCTGTTCGACCTCCGGAATGCCCCGGAAGGCAAAGTCGGTATCGGTCTGCGCGCCTACTGTCATATTCACTCCTTGGCGAGTCGGTTGGATACACTGCCCGATGCACTCACGACTGCTCTAACCCTCGGCCGTCCGAAATCCACACGCTGAGTGTCAGTGCACTTGCGCTCTTCAAGCACTGTCAAGGACCACGGCGGCCCCCGGACTGGGCAGCTGGACGCCGAGTGCGGACACGTGCATCCGGGTCTGCTCGTCGACCCACTCGCGCAGGCTCTTGCCCTCGTGCTTGGCCTGATCGGCGGGTCCCAGCACCCGCACTCTGAACCCCTCCCCGGCGAAGTTCGTGGCCTGCTTCCAGACGAAACCGTCGATCCACGAGATGTACCCGCCGATCCCGACCTCGCGCGCCGCGGTCAGCTTGTCGGCGGCGTCATACGGACCGCTGGTCCCGTTGCCGAACGCCGGGGTGATGAAATCGGACAGCGCGACTCCGCCGACCTGGATCGCGAACGAGTCGTCCTCACACGGATCCGCCAGCTCGTCGAGGATCTCGACCTGCTTGCCGTTGTCGGCGGGATCCGGCGACGGCGCCAGATACAGGTTATTCCCGGCCGGATCGCCGAGCATCTCGACCAGCTCGTGGCTGCCCGTGAACAACGGATCCTGGCCCGCGTCGATGTAGGCCCCGGGCTTGTGGTGGCTGTCTGAGTGGTAGCCCGCAGCGCCGGGCTGGTCGAGCCCGTCGAGGAAGTGCATGATCCACGCCCCGGCCGGCGCGCGGGCGGTCTTGGGCGCGACAATCGCGGCCCTGATCGCCGGGTAGTACTTGGCGATCCAGTCGTCGACCAACGACTGATATGGCGCCACGTAGTCGGCCAGGTCTGACTGTGTCACGGCCGAACTCTGCGATAGCAGGGCGATCGTCGGGACCGCCTGCGGTGAAGATGCCACGCTTACCCCCTCGAGGTGGCTGTCTGTACGTAGCGATCGTCGAGTGTTTCAGCAGCGGCGAAGCGTGATTTCGGTCACGTTCGGGGGCTGAGCATTCCCGGTCACGCGGCGATCACCGCCACGCCAACTCGTCCGCCATCGACGTCGATCACGGTCCCGTGCACGAACCTGGCCTCGTCGCCGGCCAGGTACACCGCCGCGTGCGCAACCGCATCCGGCGTGCCGACCGTGCCCGCGGGCGTGCCTCGCATCATCGGCGCCCCTGGACCTGGATCGGCCGGATCCGGGCGGACCACGCCCGGCGAGATCGCGTTGACGCGTACGCCGGACGGCCCGAACTCGGCCGCCCACGCCCGCGTCAGGGTCTCGATCGCTCCCTTGGTCGAGCTGTACAGGGACCCGACCGGAATCCCCAGGCGCGCGATCCACGAGCCGAGGTTGATGATCGCGCCGTCACCGCGCTGCGCCATCGCCGGCGCCAGCGCGGCGGTGAGGAAGTACGGAGCCTTGACGTTGACGCCGTAGACCTCGTCGAACGTGGCCTCGTCGGTCGCCGATGTGATCGAACCGGGGTAGATGCCGGCGGCGTTGACGAGCACGTCCACGCGCCCGCCGAGCGCCTCGGTGGCCCGCTCGGCGAGCGCCACCGACGCCGCTCGCGAGCCGCCGAGCGTGGCGGGAACGAACTCGGCGCGGCCGCCCGTGGCGGCGATCTCGCGGGTCACGGCTTCGCCCCGTTCACGATCGCGGCCGCTGACAGCCACGTGGGCGCCCTCGTCGGCGAACGACACCGCGATCGCACGGCCGATGTTGCTGGTGGCCCCGGTGACGAGCGCCGTCTTTCCGGCGAGCCGGTTTCCCATAGTCGTTCCTTTCGAGAGCTGAGCGATGTTCGGAGCACGGTTGGACCGTACGGTCCAGAAACCGTAACAGATGACTGGACTGATCGGTCCAAAAGTCGCGCTATGTTTGTCGGATGACCTCGCCCGCGCACGCGAAGCTGACCCCCAAGGGGGCCGCCACGCGCGACCGGATCGTCGAGTCGGCGGCCGATCTCATACTGGCCCAGGGTGTGGGTGGGACCAGCCTCGACGACATCCGAGCCGGAACCGCGACCAGTAAGAGCCAGCTGTTTCACTACTTCCCGCAAGGCAAGGGCGAACTCGTCGGGGCGATCGCTGCTTTTCAGAGCCAGCGGGTGCTCGACGCCCAGCGTCCATTCCTGGACTCGCTCGACACCTGGGAAGCATGGGACGGCTGGCGCGACGCAGTGCTCGCCCACTACTGCTCACAGTCGCATTGGGGCTGCCCGATCGGGTCGCTGGTCGGCGAGCTGGTCGGCCGCGACCCGGCGCTCGCCACGCAGGTTGCCGGCCATATGGACGCCTGGCGCCAGCACCTCACCGACGGCCTGGAGCGGATGCGAACCGGCGGGCTGCTCCGCGCCGACGCCGAGCCGGTCGCGCTGGGATTGTCGATCTTCGCGGCCCTGCAGGGTGGCCTGCTGTTGACGCAGACGATGCAGTCATGCGAACCGCTGCGGGCCGCTCTCGACGGCGCGCTGTCCGCGCTGCGCGCGCAAGCTGCCTGACGCCGGCGCGCCGCAGCCTCCTGCGGGCCGGCTGCGCCAGACCCGCGTTGCGCCTGGCATATTGGAGGGGTGGAGTTTGCGGACGTCTTGCGGCGGAGGCGGATGGTCAGGACGTACGACGAGCGGCGGCCGGTTCCCGAGGCGGCTGTCGACCGGATCGTGCGCTACGGGTTGCGGGCGCCCTCGGCCGGCTTCTCCCAGGGATGGGGCTTCCTGGTGCTCGACACGCCCGAGGACATCAGTCGCTTCCGCGACGCGGTGACCCCGGCCGAGGATGCGGACCGCTGGTTCGCCGCTCAGGTCCGGGCGCCGCTGCTGATCATCCCGCACGCCAACAAGGACGTCTACCTCGACAACTATGCCCAGGCCCACAAGGGCTCGCGCGACCGCGACGACGACTGGTGGCCGGCGCCGTACTGGGACATCGACGCTGGCTTCGCGTCGCTGCTGATGCTGCTGGGCGCGGTTGACGAGGGTCTCGGTGCTTGCTTCTTCGGGATCCCCAAGGAGCGCATCGACACCTACCGCGAGGCGTTCGCGGTCCCGGGGCAGCTCCGGCCGATCGGCGCGATCTCGATCGGCTACCCGGACGAGCCGCCAGCCGACGTGAGCGGGTCGCGCAAGTCGCTCGACGAAGTCGTACGCCGCGGACGCTGGAACCACTCGGCCTGAGGTCCAGACCCCGTTTGCAGCGGCCCTGGAGCCTGGTAGAAGAGGCTCATGCGGTCGGTCGTCGTCTGCCACGAATCGCCTGGCCTCGGGCGCTACGAGCGCGTCGAACGCGGCGCTCACCCTGAGCTCGCGGGCATCGTCAACCGCTATTGCGGCTACACCCACCGCGGGACCGGGCAGGCCAGCCGCCGCGAGGTCGCTCAGGACCAGGTGACGATCATCATCGGCTTTGGACCGGTGTTGCGCGTGGCCGGTCCCAGCCATCCCGAGTCGATCGAGCAGTCGTTCGTCGCCGGACTGCATCCGTCCTACGCCGTCACCACCGAGTACGGCGACCTCGAAGGCGTACAGATCGACCTGTCCCCGCTCGGTGCCCACATGTTGTTCGGCACGGCGATGCACGAGCTGTCGGCTCACCTGGTGGTGGCCCTCGATGAGGTGCTTGGCGCGGAGGCGCGGGAGCTGACCGAGCGCTTGGTCGACGCGCCCGACTGGGGCGCCCGGTTTCAGCTGCTGGATATGTACATCGCCGGACGGGTCGACGCCGCGCGGCCACCATCGCCGGACGTGACCTGGGCCTGCCGGCGACTGCGCGACACCGGCGGGCGCCTCGAGGTAGGCGCGCTGGCAGCCGAGCTGGGCTGCAGTAACCGCCACCTGGTGGCCCGGTTTCGCGAACAGGTCGGGCTACCGCCCAAGACCGTGTCCTCGCTGATCCGCTTCCAGCGAGCGGTCGATCGCATCAGCCACGACGACGGCAATCGCTTCGCCGAGATCGCCGCCGACTGCGGCTACTACGACCAGGCCCACCTCAACCGTGAGTTCCGCCGCCTGGCCGGGACCACGCCGGGCGCGTTTGTGGCCAGCCGCCTGCCCGACGGCCTGGGGTTCGCCGCCGGCAGGTCAGATTCATCCAAGACGCCGGGCGAGATCGAGCCTAGGGTCGCCGCATGACCAGAGACATCCACGCATCCATGCGCTACCGCGACGCGCCCGCAGCGATCGACTGGCTCGAGCGGGCCTTCGGCTTCGAGCGCCACGTCGTCCACGAAGGCCCCGACGGAACGGTCGCCCACGCCGAGCTCCGCTACGGCGAAGGGCTCGTGATGCTCGGCTCGTGGCGTGGCGAGGACGATCACCGCCGCCCCGGACAGGGGTGGGCCTACGTCGTCGTCGAGGACCTCGAGGCCCATCACCAACACGCGGTGCAGGCCGGCGCCGCGATCACGGCGCCACCGCAGTATCCGGACTACGGCGCGTTCTACAGCGCTCGCGATCCCGAGGGCAACTTGTGGAGCTTCGGGACCTACGCCCCGGTGGCGTGACCGACCCAGCCCTTGCGGCGGAAGTAGATCATCAGACCGACGACGGTGGCCACCATGCTGCCCACGCCGATCACCCAGAACACCCAGGCGGTGTCGATCAGATGGGTGATCATGTAGGTGAAGTTCTGGCCGAAGAACCCGGTGATGAAGCTGAGCGGCAGGAAGATCGTCGCGATCACCGTCAGCTGCTTGGTCACGTCGTTCTGACGGTTGGAGATCGTCGACAGGTACAGGTCGGTGGCGCCCGACAGCAGGTCGCGGTAGGAATCGATCAGGTCGCTGATCCGGATCAGGTGGTCGTAGACGTCGCGGAAGTAGTCGCGCTCGTCCAGCTGCAAGCCGGGCAGCTCGTCCAGCTGGTCGACCGAGCGCGCGAACAGGTCGCGCTGCGGCGTGACCACCTTGCGCATCGTCACGAGTTGGCGCTTGAGCGCGAACAGCCGGGCGAGCTGCTCCTCGGTCGGCTCGGCCACGACCGCATCCTCGAGGCTGTCGACTTCATCGTCGAGCGCCGACAGCACCGGGAAGAAGCTCTCGGTGAGCGCGTCGAGCACGCGGTAGATCAGGAACTGCTCGCTGTGCAGCCGCTGGCCGTGGAGCTCCTGGCGCTGCTCCTCGAGCTGCGGCAGCGGGCCGCGGTGAATCGTGATCAGGTAGTGGCCCGAGATGAACATGTGCACCTCGCACAGCGGATCTGCGCTGCCGGGCTCGGCCTCGCCGGCGCCGTAGAACACCAGGAACGCGTACTCGCCGTAGTTGTTGAGCTTGGGCCGCTGGCCGAAGTCGGTGGCGTCGCGCATCGCTAGCGGGTGAAAGCCGAATAGATCGTCCATCGTGGCCAGCTGCTCGTCGGTCGGGCCGGTGAGATCGAGCCAGAAGAACTGATCGCGCTTCAAGTGATCGGTGATCTGGTCGCGATCGATCTCGGTGAAGCACGGCACGGTGAACTGGAAGTCGTCCCCCGCGCTGTCCGGGGCTGCTGCTCTGGCCTTGCCGACTGGCATCTTGGTCTCCTTGTTCACTAGGACAGGAGAATTGTCCCCCCGCCGGTGGACCTCCTCTGGATAGGCTTTGCCCGATGCGAGTCGTCATCGCCGGTGGCCACGGGAAGATCGCGCTGCTGCTGACCGCACGTCTCCAGGAGCGTGGCGACGAGGTCGTGAGCCTGATCCGCAACCCCGACCAAGCCGGCGACATCCGGGCCGCCGGCGCTGAGCCGGTGGTCTGCGATCTCGAGTCGGGCACGCCGCAGGAGATCGCAGCCGCAGTCTCGGCCGCCGATCAGGTCGTGTTCGCGGCCGGCGCCGGTCCCGGGAGCGGCAACGCCCGTAAGCTCACGATGGATCGCGACGGGGCGATCAAGACGCTCGAAGCGGCGACGCTGCTGGGCGCCGACCGGTTTCTCATCGTGAGCTCGGTCGGGACCGAAGCTCCGCCCGACGGCGACGACACGTTCAGCGTCTACCTGCGCGCCAAGGCCGAGGCGGACGCGGCGGTGATGGCCGCTGACCTGCAGTGGACGGTGCTGCGCCCGGGCGCGCTCACCGACGACCCCGCGACCGACCGGGTGAGGCTGTCGGAGGAGCCGTTCCGCGGACGTATCCCGCGCGAGGACGTGGCGGCCTCGATCGCCGCGCTGCTCGCGACGCCGGCGGCGGTCGGCAAGGTGCTCTACGTCAACGGCGGCGAGCAGTCGATCGAGCAGTCGCTGCGCGAGCTCTCCTGAGAGACTCCGGTCGATGGACCTATGCCTGATGATCGAAGGTCAGGAGGGAGTCACCTGGCCGCAGTGGGAGGCGCTCGGTCGCGCCTGTGAGGAGCACGGCATCCCGGAGCTGTTCCGCTCCGACCATTACCTCAACCTCGGGGGCATCGCCGACCGGGGATCGCTGGACGCTTGGGGCACGCTGTGCGGCCTCGCCGCGGTGACTTCGACTCTGCGGCTGGGGACGATGGTCTCCCCCGCGACGTTTCGGCACCCGTCGCTGGTGGCGAAGATGGTCACCACCGCTGACCACATCTCGGGCGGCCGCGTCGATCTCGGGCTGGGTGCCGGCTGGCACGAGCGCGAGCACGAGGCTTACGGGTTCCCGTTCGCGTCCACGCGCGAGCGCATGGACGTACTCGAGGAGCAGCTGCAGGTCGTGCTCGGCAACTGGAGCGAGGAGGCGTTCAGCTTCTCGGGCGAGCACTACACCGTTAGTGAGCTCGACGCCCAGCCCAAGCCGGTTCAGCGCCCCCACCCGCCGTTGATCATCGGCGGCAGCGGGGGCCGGCGCAGCGCCGAGCTGGCCGCTCGCTTCGGCGACGAGTACAACACGCCGTTCGCGACCGGCGACGAGCTGCAGCGACGCCGGGAGCGGGTGATGAGCGCCTGCGAGCGGGCCGGCCGCGAGATGCTGCCGTTCTCGCTGATGACCGGAATCGTGATCGGCTCCGACGAAGCTGACCTCCGCGACCGGGGCCGTCGGCTGAGCCGGCGCAACTCCGGATTCGACGGGTTGTCAGAGGCGCCACCCGAGTGGATCGTGGGCACGGTCGATCAGGCCGCCGAGCAGCTGCTCAAGCTGCGCGACGCCGGCGTGGACCGGGTGATGTGCCAGCAGCTCCTCCATGACGACCTCGACGCGGTCGCGTTGCTCGGTGAGGAGCTCGCCCCGAAGGTGCGCTAGAGCGGCCGGCATGAAGGCGTTCGTCACCGGCGCAACTGGGTTCATCGGCGGACACGTCGTCCGCAAGCTCCGCGCGCGCGGCGACGACGTCGTGGCCCTGGTCCGGGCGCCGGCCAGAGCGGGCGAGCTGCGCGAGCTCGGCTGCGACCTGGTCGAAGGCGATCTTTCCCAGTCCGCTGCGATCGAGCGCGGCACCGCGGGCTGCGATGCCGTGTTCCACATCGGCGCGATGTACAAGGTGGGGATTCCGAAGTCCGAGCACGCGGCGATGTACGACGCCAACGTGCGCGGCACCGAGCGCGTGCTCGATGCCGCAACTCAGGCGGGGGTCGCCCGGATCGTGTACGTGTCGACCGGGAACGTCTACGGCAATACCGGCGGGCGAGCCGTTGACGAAGGCTACGAGCGGCCGCTGCCACCGGACTTCCTCTCCTACTACGACGAGACCAAGTACCTGGCGCATGGCGTTGCGCTGGACCGGATCGCCAAGAGCGCGCCGGTGGTGATCGCGCTGCCGAGCGCCGTCTACGGTCCCGGCGATCCCTCCGAGGTCGGCAACCTGATCGACCAGACTCAGACCGGGAAGCTGAAGCTCCGGATGTTCCCCGCCGCCGGCTTTGACTTCGTGTACGTGGAGGATCTCGCCGACGGGATCCTCGCCGTGCATGACCGCGGCCGGCTCGGCGAGTCCTACAACCTCCCGGGTGACCGGGGCACGCTCGGCGAGCTGATCGACAAGACGGCGCAGGTGGCCGGCCGCAAGCCGCCGCGGATCACGCTGCCGACCGCGATGATGAAGCTCGCGATCCCAGTCGGGCCTGTGGTCGGCAAGCTGATGGGGTTCCCACCGAACCTCGGCGAGCTGATCCGAACCTCCGACGGCGTCACCGTGTGGATGTCGGGCGCGAAGGCGCGCGAGGAGCTCGGTTTCATGCCGCGGACGCTCGACGCCGGGTTGCGCGAGACGCTGGACGCAGCTGAGGGCTAGCCGGAGCGGCGGCGCGTCTGCGTCTCGCAGCGGCCACAGATGCAGTGCCGCCCGTGCACCGGGGAGAAGTCGATCCCGGGTACGGGGGCGGGACCCTTGGGGGCGGTCGCCGGGGCGTTGCCCGAGCGGCGGGTGCGGCGGGGGACGTGGATGACGCGAAAGAAGGATTTGGACACGATCAGCCTCGATTCACTACGTTAGCCACGTGTTCGGCGGGACCCGGGTGGTCCTTAGCGATTTCTTCGAAGCCCAGGAGGAAATATGGACGAAAACAGGACCAAAGAGCAGATCGACAGCCACGCCGACGCCGTCGAGCGCGGCGATTTCGACGCGGTGATCGCGGACTTCATCGATGAGCTGCAGGCGCAGGCGCCGCAGATCGCCCAGTCGCTGCCCCAGCCGGTCACCTCCGCCAACGTCCTCAACGTCGACTTCGGCGACGACGAGGCCGTCGCGCTGATCCACTACGCCGGCAAGGTCTCAGAGATCACGGTCCGCTCGCACTGGCGCGAGGTCGACGGACGTCCGCTGATCGCGCACGCGGAACCCGTCGAGTAGTCCGCGGGGCCGCGTTCAGACCAGCTGCGGGCGGTGCTGGGCCCAGGGCCGGGCGCGCTCGATCTGGGCGGCGAGCGCGTACAGGGTGTGCTCGGATCCGGGGCGCCCGACCAGCTGGACGCTGAGCGGCAGCCCATCGGCGCCGAACCCCGCCGGGATCGCGATCGCGGGCTGGCCGGTGAGGTTGTAGATCGCCGTGAACGGCGTGAACCGGCCGGCACGATCGATCGCCGCCGGCGCCGACTGCCCGTAACCGCCCTCGGCCCGGATTGCGGTGGTCGCCAGACCGGGCGTCATCAGCACGTCGACGGTGCTCCACATTGCCAGCATCCGGGCGGTGGACCGCTTGCGCTTGCCCAGCAACGCATCGCGGCGGCGCGGCGGCACCAGGCGACGGCCGGCCGCGGCCATCTGCTTGGTCAGCGACTCCATCCGGGTTGGATCCGGGAGCGTCAGAGACTCCTCGTAGATCCCTCGAAACCACAGCTGCACGAACTCGAGCTGGATCATCCCCATCGGCGGGTCGCGCTCGATCACGTCGTGCCCGAGCTCTGACAGCAGCGAGCCGGTCCGCTCGTAGGCCCCGCGCTGGTCGGATGACACCTTGACCAGGAGGCCGGGCGGGATCTTGCGCGAGATCGCGATTCGTAGCCGGCCGGGCTCGCCCGAGGTCGCGGCTTGCGCGTAGCTGCCGTCGAACGGCGGTGCGGCGTAGCTGTCCCCGGGAGCCGGTCCGTGCATCACGTCGAGCATCAACGCGCTGTCGGCCACTGTCCGAGTCAGCGACCCGAGCGTCGACAGCCCGAGCCAGCCGTCGGCCGACGGCATCATCGAGACCCGTCCGCGGGTCGGCTTCATCCCGACCAGGCCACAGGCCGCCGCCGGGATCCTGATCGAGCCGCCGCCGTCGGACGCGGTGGCGACCGGCACCATCCCGGACGCCACGGCAGACGCCGAGCCGCCCGACGAGCCTCCGGGGGTGCGGTTGCGGTCCCACGGGTTGCGGGTGATCCCGTTGGCGTCGGTCGCGGTCCAGGGAAAAATCATCAGCTCGGGGACGTTGGTGATCCCGATCGGGATCGCGCCGGCGGCCTTCAGCCGGCGGACCACCTCGGCGTCCGCGGTCTCGGGTGGACCCTGCGACCGCGACCCGCGCGTGCATACCTGACCCGCCACCGGCGTGTCGTCCTTGATCGCGATCGGGACGCCCGCGAGCGGGCGATCGACCTCGATGGCGGCGTCCGCCGCCACGCAGCGCCTGCTCGGGCATCGTCGTCCGGAACGAGTTGAGCAACGGGTTCAGCGACTCGATCTGCCGGAGGCAGAGCTCGACCAGCTCGCGCGGCGTGACCTCCTTGCCGCGGATCAGCTCGGCAAGCGCTCCCGGCCCCGCGAAAACCAGATCCTGGTCGACGGTCGCAGTCATCGGTCCGGAAGCTTCTCAGCTTGCGAGGGCGAGCAGCAGCTCGCGGATCGCCCCCGGGTAGCGGTACGTGATCCCGCCGTGCTGGCCGTCGAACAGATCGAGCGAGTACGACACGCCGAGCTTGTCGAGCTCCTGGGCAAACGCCTGCGCGCCGAGGTCGAGGAACCATTCGTCGCTCTTGCCGGCATCGAGGTAGATGCGCCGCATGCTGTTGAGCTCGTCGGCGTGTCCGGGCGCCATTCGCACCGGGTCGAGCTCGAGCCATCGGCTCCACACGTCCTCGACCAACCGGCCCGTGGAGATGTCGAACGGCAGCAGCGCCTCGCCGGGTCGGTCGGGGTCCGGCGTGTACGCGCACGCGTAGCCGTAGACCTCGAACGGCTTGCCGAACTTGTTCCACTCGAAGTGGTCGGTCTCGGCCAGGCGCTCGTAGAACACCTCATAGGAGCCGTTGAACCGGTCGCGCAGCTCGCGCGCCACGGTCGGGAAGTCGCGCTGATAGCAGCACTCGAACAAAGCGTCACCCGCGTGCGAGGCCAGCGCCCCGAACACGTCGGGGCGCATCATCGGCACGACCATCGCGCCGTAGCCGCCCGACGACTTGCCGGTCAGCCCGCGCCGGTCGCGGTCGGCGTGGGTCGGGTAGCGCTCGTCGACGAACGGCACGACCTCGTCGCACAGGTAGTCCATGTAGCGACCGGTGCTCGTCGAGTTCAAGAACTGAGAGCCGCCGCGGGAGGTCCACACATCGACGAACACGACCACCCCCTCGGGGCAGTCGCCGTCGGCGAACATCGCGTCGAGGCGCTCGATCATCGTCGGCTCAAAGGCGGTCCGCGACACCCACATGTCGACCTGCCCCGAGAACCCCTGGATCACGTACACCGAGGGCACCGGGCCGCGGGTCTGGCCGCTGGCCAGGCCGGGCGACCGATACACGTACAGCGGGCGCTTGGCGGAGTCCCCGAGCGGGTTTGAGGCGAGCAGCTCGGACTCGACCGTGAGCCGATCCAACGCCCCCTTCAGCGGCCGTTCCCACGGGGCACCGGCGGGGCCGTCTGCTTCACGAAGAGCCACGGCGCGGACCGTAGCGGACGTGGGCTGCAAACCAGTTGCCGGGAGGTTTGAAACCGATTGTCGTGTGCGAGACTAGGCTCGTTAGTTATGACCGACCAGGTTCAGACACGTTCGTCAAACGGCGCCGCCGCGGACACCGATTCGTCCAACGGCGACGGCGCCGACATCGACGTAGCCGAGACCAGCGAGTGGCTCGAGGCGCTCGACGCCGTCGTCGCCCACGACGGCCCTGACCGCGCCCGACACCTGCTGACCCGCGTCGTCGAGCGCGCGCAGCACTCCGGCACGGGGCCGATCGCCAGCCTCAACACCCCGTACGTGAACACGATCCCGCCCGAACGCGAGGCCGATCTCCCGGGCGATCCCGCGGTCGAGCGCCGGCTGCGCTCGATCGTGCGCTGGAACGCTATGGCGATGGTCGTTCGGGCCAATAAGGACAACTCCGGTCTCGGCGGCCACATCGCCACTTACGGCTCGGTGGCGACGCTGATGGAGGTCGGCTTCAACCACTTCTGGCGGGCAGGCGGACCGGATTCCGAGCATCCCGGGGACCTCGTGTACTTCCAGGGCCACTCTTCGCCGGGTAACTACGCGCGCTCGTTCCTCGAGGGCCGGCTCACCGCTGAGCAGCTCGACGGGTTCCGTCGCGAGGTATCCACCGACGGCCTGTCGTCCTACCCGCACCCGTGGCTGATGCCCGATTACTGGCAGTTCCCCACGGTGTCGCTGGGGATCGGCCCGATCACCTCGATCTACCAGGCCCGGTTCATGAAATACCTCCAGGCCCGCTCGCTGGCCCAGACCGAGGGCCGCAAGGTGTGGGCGTTCATCGGCGACGGCGAGATGGACGAGCCCGAGTCGATGGGCGCTACCGCGATGGCCGGCCGCGAGCAGCTCGACAACCTGATCTGGGTCGTCAACTGCAACCTGCAGCGGCTCGACGGGCCGGTACGCGGCAACGGCAAGGTCATCCAGGAGCTCGAGTCCGACTTCCGCGGCGCCGGCTGGAACGTGATCAAGGTGATCTGGGGTTCGCGCTGGGATCCGCTGCTGGCCGCCGACACCGACGGCCGGCTGGTCAAGGTGATGGAGGATTGCGTCGACGGCGAGTACCAGACGTTCAAGTCGCGCGACGGTGCCTACGTGCGCGAGCACTTCTTCGGGCGCGACCCGGTTCTGCTCGAGCGCGTAGAGCACATGTCCGACGAGGAGATCTGGCTGCTCAACCGGGGCGGGCTGGACCAGCAGAAGGTCTACGCCGCCTACCACGAGGCCGTCCGGCACACCGGCCAGCCGACCGTGATCCTGGCCAAGACGATCAAGGGCTACGGGATGGGTGTCTCCGGCGAAGGCCAGATGGTCACCCACCAGGCCAAGAAGATGACCGAGGACGCGCTGCTCACGTTCCGCGACCGCTTCGAGCTGCCGCTGACCGACGAGCAAGTGCGCGCGGCCGAGTACTACAAGCCGCCCGAGGACTCCCCCGAGATGCAGTATCTGCGCGAGAGCCGCGCCGCGCTCGGCGGCAGCCTTCCCGCCAGGCGCCAGAGCGCCCAGCCGCTGCAGGTCCCCGAGCTGGACATCTTCAAGGGCCAGCTCGAGGGCACCGGCGATCGCGAGATCTCGACCACGATGGCTTTCGTCCGAGTGCTGGCCGCGCTGCTGCGCGACAAGCAGCTCGGCAAGCACATCGTCCCGATCATCCCCGACGAGTCGCGGACGTTCGGGATGGAGGGTCTGTTCCGGCAGATCGGGATCTACTCGCCAGTGGGTCAGCTGTACCAGCCCCAGGACTCAGAGCAGCTGATGTTCTACAAGGAGGACCAGCACGGCCAGATCCTCGAGGAGGGGATCACCGAGGCCGGCTCGATCTCGTCGTTCATCGCGGCCGGCACCTCCTACAGCGCCCACGACGTGCAGACGGTGCCGTTCTACATCTACTACTCGATGTTCGGCTACCAGCGGGTCGGCGACCTGGTCTGGGCCGCGGGCGACAGCCGCACCCGCGGGTTCATGCTCGGCGGCACCGCCGGGCGGACCACGCTGAACGGAGAGGGCCTCCAGCACGCAGACGGCCAGAGCCACGCGCTGTTCCCGGTCGTCCCCAACTGTCGCGCGTACGACCCCACGTTCGGCTACGAGCTCGCGGTCATCATCCAGGACGGGTTGCGGCGGATGCTGGTCGATCAGGAGGACGTCTTCTACTACCTGACGCTGATGAACGAGAACTACCGCCACCCGGAGATGCCCGAGGGCGCTCGCGAGGGGATCCTGCGCGGGATGTACCTGCTGTGGGACACCGGCGCGGGCAAGGGGCCGCGGGTCCAGCTGCTGGGGTCGGGCACGATCCTGCGCGAGGTGATGGCGGCCGCCGAGCTGCTCGAGGCCGACTGGGGCGTGGCCGCCGACGTGTGGAGCGTGACTTCGTTCACCGAGCTGCGCCGCGACGGGATCGAGGTGGAGCGGTGGAACATGCTGCATCCGCTCGAGGAGCAGCGCCGGGCGTACGTGACCCGGGCGCTGGCTGATCGGGGTGGCCCGATCGTGGCCTCGACCGACTACCTGCGCGGCTTCGCTGACCAGATCCGTCAGTGGGTCCCGGGCGGTTATCGCGTGCTCGGCACCGACGGGTTCGGACGCAGCGACACCCGCGAGGCGCTTCGCGGCTTCTTCGAGGTGGACCGCCGCTACGTGGTGGTTGCGGCGCTCAAGGAGCTCGCCGACCGCGGTCAGCTCGAGCCCAAGCGCGTGCAGGAGGCGATCGAGCGCTACGGGCTCGACGCCGAGGCGCCGATGCCGACAAAGGTATGAGCGCCGACGTAGTCTCGGTCGAAGTCCCGGACATCGGCGATTTCGACGACGTACCGGTAATCGAGATCCTGGTCTCCGCGGGCGATACCGTCGAGACCGACGACCCGCTGCTCACGCTCGAGTCAGACAAGGCGACGATGGACGTCCCGGCGCCGTTCCCGGGAAAGATCACCGAGATCAGCGTCAACGTCGGCGACCGGGTTTCGCAGGGCAAGCTGCTGCTGAAGATGGAGCCGGCCGATGGGTCCTCCTCGGCTTCGGAGGACACGTCGCAGAAGGCCTCGGCGGCGGTGTCCAACGGCGCTCCAAGCGAGGCCGATGCGCCCGACGCGGTGCGAGCCGCGGTCGACGCCGAGCCTCCGCCCGCTGAGGCTTCGGAGCCGGCCGAGGCTCCGGAGCCCGCCGAGTCCTCGTCGGCCGGGGACGGAGCGGTCTACGCCACCCCATCGGTCAGGCGCCTGGCACGCGAGCGCGGGGTCGACCTGCACCAGGTGCACGGGAGCGGGCGCAAGGGGCGGATCACGCGCGGCGACGTCGAGTCGTTCGTTTCTGAGGGGCCGGCTTCGCCTTCGGCGGCCGGCCCGGGGTTGGGGTTGGATCTCGCGCCCTGGCCGTCGCTGAACTTCGAGAAGTTCGGGCCCGTGGAGCGGGTCCGGCGCTCGCGGATCCAGCGGATCTCTGGGCCCAACCTGGCCCGCAACTGGGTTGCGATCCCGCACGTCACCCATAACGACGAGGCCGACATCACCGAGCTCGAAGCCTGGCGCAAGCGGCTCAACGAGGAGCACGCACGCGACGGCGTCAAGGTCACGATGGTGTCGTTCCTGGTGGTCGCGTGCGTGGCTGCCTTGAAGGAGTTCCCGAATTTCAACGCTTCATTGGACGGCGAGGACCTGATCCTCAAGCGCTACTACAACATCGGGTTCGCCGCCGACACTCCCGGCGGCCTCGTGGTCCCGGTGATCAAGGATGCCGACCACAAGGGGTTGCTCGATATCGCCCGCGAGCTCACCGAGCTGTCGGGCAAGGCGCGCGAGGGCAAGCTCGGTCCCGCCGACATGCAGGGCAGCTCGTTCACGATCTCGTCGCTCGGCGGGATCGGCGGGACCTCGTTCACGCCGATCGTCAACGCCCCCGAGGTCGCGATCCTCGGCGCCACCCGCTCAGCGATGAAGCCGGTGTGGAACGGCCGCGAATTCGAACCGCGGCTGATGCTGCCGCTGTCGCTGTCCTACGACCACCGGGTGATCGATGGCGCCGCCGCCGCGCGCTTCGTCGTCCACCTGGTCGGCGTGCTGTCCGATCTGCGGCGGGCGCTGCTGTGAGCGACCCGAATGAGGTGCGCGTCCCCGACATCGGGGATTTCACCGACGTCCCGGTGATCGAGATCCACGTCTCCCCCGGAGACGAGGTCGCCGCCGAGGATCCGCTGGTCACGCTCGAGTCCGACAAGGCGACGATGGACGTGCCGGCGCCCGGCGGCGGGGACCGTGGCGCAGCTGCGGGTCAAGGTCGGCGACCGGGTTTCGCAGGGGAGCGTGTTGCTGACGCTCGAGGGGTCCGAGGATGGTGCTGGTGCCGACTCGACCTCGGCGACGGAATCGGCTGCCGAAGAGTCTGCTGATGATGCACCCGAAACCAGTGCATCGACGAATGGCTCGCCGCCTGCGGCCGAGGGCGACGGCGGCCGCGACGCCCAGGTGGTGGTGATCGGCTCGGGCCCGGGCGGCTACAGCGCCGCGTTCCGAGCCGCCGACCTCGGCCTGAAGACGATCATGATCGAGCGTTACGAGACGCTCGGCGGCGTCTGCCTGAACGTCGGCTGCATCCCGTCCAAGGCGCTGCTTCACGCCGCGCGGGTGATCGCCGAGGCCGAGGAGATGAGCGTCCACGGAATCCAGTTCGGCGAGCCCAAGATCGATCTCGAGGCGCTGCGGACCTGGAAGGAGTCGGTCGTCGCCAAGCTCACCGGCGGACTCGTCGGCCTGGCCAAGCAGCGCAAGGTCGAGATCGTCCACGGCGTGGCTCGGTTCACCGGGCCGAACTCGGTCGAGGTCGGCGATCGCACGATCACGTTCGATAACTGCATCATCGCGGCGGGGTCGAAGGCGGCCTCCGTCCCCGGCCTTCCCGACGACCCCCGGATCATCCAGTCGACCGGCGCGCTCGACATCCCCGAGGTGCCCGAGCGGCTGCTGGTGATCGGTTGCGGGATCATCGGCCTGGAGATGGCGGCGGTGTACGACGCGCTCGGGTCAAAGATCACCGCCGTGGAGCTGTTCGACCAGCCGATCCCCGGTTGCGACGCCGACGTCGTCAGGCCGCTGCAGAAGCGGATCACCGAGCGCTACGAGGCGGTGTTGCTCGACACCAAGGTCGAATCGGTGCAGGCCGACGACGACGGGCTGCGGGTCAAGCTGTCAAACGGCGATGAGCACACGTTCGACCAGATCCTGGTGGCGGTCGGCCGCCAGCCCAACGGGGGCGGGCTCGACGCATCCGCCGCCGGGGTCGAGGTCGACGACGCCGGCTTCATCCGGGTCGACGAGCAGCTGCGCACCAACGTCGAGCACATCTATGCGATCGGCGACGTCGTCGGCGGCCCGATGCTCGCCCACAAGGCCTCCCACGAGGGCCACATCGCCGCCGAGGTGATCGCGGGCGTCCCGGGCGCCTCGTTTGACCCGAGGTCGATCCCGTCGGTCGCCTACACCGACCCCGAGGTGGCGTGGACGGGCCTCACCGAAACGGCGGCGAAGGCCGACGGGATCGAGTACGAGAAGGCCGTGTTCCCGTGGTCGGCGTCGGGCCGCGCGCTGTCGCTGGCCCGCTCGGAGGGCATGACCAAGCTCCTGTTCGAGCCGGGTACTCGCCGGCTGCTCGGCGCCGGGATCGTCGGCGTCGGCGCCGGCGAGCTGATCGCCGAGGCCGTGCACGCGATCGAGATGGGCTCGGACGCCGAGGACATCGCGCTCTCGATCCACCCCCACCCCACGCTGTCGGAGACCGTCGGGTTCGCGGCCGAGATCGCCGCGGGGACGATCACCGACATCCTCCCGCCGCGGCGGCGCTCGCGGGCTGCCGGCAGCTCAGGCCAGCAGGGCTCGCAGCAGGGCCACGACCGCTTGCGGTTCGTCGTCGATTCGCCGCTGGGTGAGCCGTATCACCCGGTACCCGGCCACCTGCAGCTTCGCGTCGCGGCGCCGGTCGGTCTCGAACTGCTGTCTGCCGCGGTGGTAGCCGTAGCCGTCGACCTCGACGACCAGCTTCTGGTCGCGCCAGAGCGCGTCGACCAGCTCGCCCTCGACGAACACGTTGCACTCGGGCTCGGGGAGACCGGCGACTCGCGGATCAGCGCCAGGAAGCGATCCTCCAGCTCCGATTGGGTCCAGGGGGCCGGGCCCGTGAGCTCCCCGATCGCCGTTGTCAGCCGCTTGGCGCCGCGGTGCCGAGGGTTTCGCTCGAGCACGTCCTCGAGCTCGCGGCCGATCAGCCGTCCCATGCGCTCGAGCTTCTCCAGCACACGGCGGGTCCGCTGAACCGTCGCCACCGAGGAGAAATCGAGCACGGTGCGAGCCAGGGAGGTCACCGGAATCCCGTCGACGACCGCGAGATCGCCGGCACCGAGCGTCCTCGCCCCGTGGACTCTTACGCCGTCAGGCCCGCGACGACCTCCGTGCCCCGGCACGATCACGTCGATGAGCCCGCTCTCGGCCGCTTGCACGTCCCAGATCGCAAGCGCAAACCGATGGCTGAGCAGCGCATCCGGACCGCAGGCGAGCACGGCGGCCACCCAGTAGCCCTTGAGCGTGAGCTTCCGATGCCCAACCGCATAAATCCCCCAATGAAGAGGGTGCAGGCGGTCACCGCTTATCCGCCGACGCACCATGCTGGGCGTGAGCCCCAGCTCCAGCAGCTGCCAGCGGGCGACCACGCCATGCTGCTCGGCACCGAGAATCGCGACCGCCTGATCGTGCGACTGATATTTGGTCCGAATACGGTGCACTAATTCAGTCGAAGCGCTCATGGCGCTGACGATCCCACGACCCGCGTCACACGTGGGTGACGCGCCGCTTCAAGTCAGCGCAGAACCTGCAACGAAAGCGCTACCGCGAGCGGCGAACGCCGCGCCACCACAGCCGCCGCCACCGCGAGCGCGAGCGCCACCGGCCAAGCGGCACCGCGCGCGCCCGGCGAGCGACCGCGCGCTCGAGGCGCCCGGCGCCGGCGCCGGCATCGCGAACTCCTCGGCCGCGAGCACGTCGTGGGGTTCCTCGATCCCGGTTGGGTCGCCCGGCAGGACCACCGGGCCGTGGGTCAGGTGCGGATCCCGCGCCGGAACGCCGAACGCCTCGGCAGCGAGCACGTCCTTGGCCGGGTCGCGAGCGGGGGTGTTGGAGTCGGGCATCGCGCGATGATCCCAGACCCGATGTGTCAGATGTAAAACCGCGCCCCGCGTCCTCCGGAGACCCCCGGCAGCCGCGAGCCCTAAAGGGCATCGCGATCCCATCCGATAATCTAAGTCAAAGCGGCTTAGATCAGTCTTTCCATCGACGCCGCGAGCAGCTATACTCCACTTATCTCTTGTAAGCACCTAATGAAAGTGAAGTCTCGATGAGTCGACTTCTCCTGGTTCCACTAGACGACGTCGTCGTCTTCCCGGGCATGTCGCTGACGCTCGCGGTGGACGCCGGCGAGGACGACCGTGTGTTGCTCGTCCCCCATCACGAGAGCGAGTACGCAGGCGTCGGCACCGTCGCCGAGATCACCGACCGCGTCCAGCTGCCCGGTGGCGGCCGTGCGGTCGCGCTGAAGGGCCTTCACCGCGGGGTCGCCGGCGCGGCGCACACGATGCCCGACGGCCGGCTGTACGTCGAGGTCGATGAGCGCATCGACGACGTTCCGGTCGACGGCCGCACCCGCAACCTCGAGCGCGAGTACCGCGCCGTGGTCGAGGAGATCCTCGAGCTGCGGGGCGACGACGGCCGTGTGTCGGCGTTCGTGCGGAGCATCTCCGAGCCCGGGACGCTGGCCGACACCGGCGGCTACTCCCCCGATCTGACCTACGAGCAGAAGGTGCAGCTGCTGCAGACGCTCGACGTCACCGAGCGGCTGGAGCTGGCGCTGACCTTCCAGCGCGAGCGGCTGGCCGAGTTGCAGGTCCGCAAGCGGATCCGCGACGACGTCGAGTCCGGCGCTGAGAAGCAGCAGCGCGAGTACTTCCTGCGCAAGCAGATGGACTCGATCCGTAAGGAGCTCAACGAGGACGACGCCTCGGTGGTCGAGGAGTACCGCACCAAGATCGAAGAGGCCGAGATGCCCGAGGCCGTGCGCGAGCAGGCCGAGAAGGAGCTCGGACGCCTCGAGCGGATGGGCGAGCAGTCCGCCGAGTCGAGCGTGATCCGGACCTACCTGGACTGGCTGATCGCGGTGCCCTGGAACAAGCGCTCCGAGGAGCGGCTTGACCCCGAGCACGCCCGCGAGGTCCTCGACGCAGACCACGCCGGTCTGCAGGACGTCAAGGACCGCATCGTCGAGTACATCGCGGTCAAGAAGCTCCGCACCGAGCGGGGGATCAACGAGGACAAGCGCTCCGGCGCGATCCTGACGCTGATCGGCCCGCCCGGCACCGGTAAGACGAGCATCGGCGAGTCGATCGCCCGGGCCACGGGACGCGAGTTCGTCCGGATGTCGCTGGGCGGCGTCCGTGACGAGGCCGAGATCCGCGGTCACCGGCGGACGTACATCGGCGCGCTCCCGGGCCGGCTGGTCCGCGCCCTGCGCGATGCCGACACGATGAACCCGGTGATCATGCTCGACGAGGTCGACAAGGTCGGCGCCGACTGGCGCGGCGACCCCAGCTCGGCGCTGCTCGAGGTGCTGGACCCGGCGCAGAACCACAGCTTCCGCGACCACTACCTCGACGTCGAGCTCGACCTCTCCAACGTCATGTTCATCGCCACCGCGAACGTGGCGGACACGATCCCCGGCCCGCTGCTGGACCGGATGGAGGTGATCCGCTTCGACGGCTACACGACCTCTGAGAAGGTCGCGATCGCCCGCGGCTACCTGTGGCCGCGGCAGGTTGAGCGCAGTGGACTGCGCGAGGACGAGGTCGAGGTCTCCGACGAGACGCTGACCACGGTCACCACCGAGTACACGCACGAGGCCGGCGTCCGCCAGCTCGAGCGCGACCTGGGCACGCTGCTGCGCAAGACCGCGACGAAGATCGCGTCGGGCAAGGCGACCGCCCCGGTGACGATCGACTTGGACGCCGTCCGTGACGCTCTCGGGCGCCAGCGGTTCTTCCAGGAGTCCGCGATCCGGACAGCCGTCCCCGGCGTCGCAACCGGGCTGGCGGTGACTGGAGCCGGCGGCGACGTGCTGTTCGTCGAGGCCACCGCGATGCAGGGCACGCCCGGCCTGACCCTTACGGGGCAGCTCGGGGACGTGATGAAGGAGTCCGCGCAGATCGCGCTCTCCTACGTCCGCGGCCACGCGTCCGAGCTCGGGATCGAGCCGAGCGCGTTCGAGGACCAGGCGTTCCACGTCCACGTGCCCGCGGGCGCGATCCCCAAGGACGGCCCGAGCGCCGGCGTGACGATGGTGACCGCGCTGACGTCGCTGCTCAGTGGCCGCCCGGTGCGCCACACCGTCGGGATGACCGGCGAGGTGACGCTGCAGGGTCGCGTGCTCCCGATCGGCGGCGTCAAGCAGAAGGTGCTCGCGGCTCACGCCGCCGGGCTCACCGACGTGGTGCTCCCGGAGCGCAACCGCGGCGACCTCGACGACGTCCCCGAGGAGGTCCGCGAGGCGATGACGTTCCACTTCGCGATGACGATCGACGAGGTGCTCAGCGTGGCGCTCGAGCCCGCGCCGATGCGCGCCGCGGCGTAAGACCGAGTAACTGTTCTCTGGGGCGGTGGTTGGGTAGGTTCTAGTCATGACCACGATCACCGCCTCAGAAGAACAGAGCGCCGTCGACAACGTCCCAAAGCAGCTGTACATCGGCGGCGAGTGGCGAGACGGCGCGAATGGAAGCTTTGCCGTCGAGGACCCGGCCACCGGCGAGTCTCTGTGTGAGGTCGCCGACGCCAGTCCCGACGACGCGATGGCCGCGCTGGACGCGGCGGTCCAGGCCGGCCCCGAGTGGGCGGCGCATCCCCCACGCGAGCGCGGCGAGATCCTGAGGCGCGCGTTCGAGGCGATCATCGAGCGTGAGGACGAGCTCGCGCTGCTGATGACGCTCGAGATGGGCAAGCCGCTGAAGGAGTCCAAGGCCGAGGTGGCCTACGGCGCCGAGTTCCTGCGCTGGTTCTCCGAGGAGGCGGTGCGGATCGAAGGGCGCTACGCGACCTCGCCCAACGGCCAAGGCCGGCTGCTGACGATGCAGCAGCCCGTCGGTCCCTGCCTGCTCATCACCCCCTGGAACTTCCCGCTGGCGATGGGCACCCGCAAGGTCGGCCCGGCGATCGCGGCCGGTTGCACGATGGTGGTCAAGCCGGCGCAGCTGACGCCGCTGTCGATGCTGATGCTGGTCAAGATCCTCGAGGACGCGGGCCTGCCCAAGGGCGTGGTGAACCTGGTCAGCTCGACCAGCTCCGGCGCGACGATGGGCCCGCTGATCGCCGACCCGCGGCTGCGCAAGCTGTCGTTCACCGGCTCCACCGAGGTCGGCAAGAAGCTGATGGAGCAGGCGTCGGAGAACCTGCTGCGGCTGTCGATGGAGCTCGGCGGCAACGCGCCGTTCATCGTGTTCGACGACGCCGATGTCGACGACGCCGTGCAGGGCGCGCTGATCGCCAAGATGCGAAACATCGGCGAGGCCTGCACCTCGGCCAACCGCTTCCACGTGGCCGATTCCGTCGCCGGCGAGTTCGCCGAGAAGCTGGCCGCCAAGCTCGGCGCGATGAAGGTGGGCCGCGGCACCGAGGACGGGATCGACGTCGGACCGCTGATCGACGACAACCAGCGCTCGAAGGTCGCCGAACTGGTCGACGACGCGGTCGGGCGCGGCGCTAGAGCACTGGTCGGCGGCCATGCCCGCGACGGGGCGGGCTACTTCTACGACCCGACGGTGCTCGCCGATGTGCCCGACGACGCCAGCCTCCTGCGCGAGGAGATCTTCGGCCCGGTCGCACCGGTCCGGAGCTTCGACGACGAGGACCAGGCGATCGCCGCCGCCAATGACACCGAGTACGGCCTGGTCGCGTACCTGTACACGAGCGACCTCAAGCGGGCCCTGCGCGTGTCGGAGAAGCTCGAGACCGGGATGGTCGGCCTCAACCAGGGCATGGTCTCCAACGCCTCGGCGCCGTTCGGCGGGATCAAACAATCCGGGTTTGGCCGAGAAGGCGGCCCCGAGGGCATCCATGAGTACCTCGAGACCAAGTACGTCGCCGTGAACCTGTAACCGGGACTAGAACTCAGCCTCCAGGGGTACTGGGGGCTCGGGGCATGAGCTTCTCGGAGCGGATACCGTGCCCCGCGCCAATACACCCAAGGAGGAGTAGTTGTGAGGGTTAGTCGTTTTGTGGGGCTCGGCTCGGCGATCGCGACGATCGCAGCCGGCCTGGCGGTGGCCGCGCCCGCAGGGGCCGCGTCTGGCCAGAAGCTGGTCCAGATCAAAGGCACAGGTTCGCCGGCCGCCACTCGCACACCACGCACCGGGTCGGTCGCCGGCAACACCGGGATCAACTTCACCGTGGTCATGAAGCTGCCCAACCAGGCAGCGCTGGACTCGTTCACCACTGCGGTGTCGACGCGCGGCAGTGGGCAGTACCACCACTACCTGACGCCCGCGCAGTGGGAGCAGCGGTTCTCCCCGACGCAGGCCCAGGTCGACAAGGTCACCTCGTTCCTGAAGAGCAACGGCTTCCAGGTCGCCGGCGTCACGCCCGACCGGATGCAGGTCGACGCGTCGGGTGACGCCACGCAGGTGGAGAAGGCGTTTGCGACCTCTCTGTCGGAGCACCGCGTCGCTGGCCGGCAGCTGCGCGTGGCCGACAAGAACTTCTCGGTTCCGTCAGACCTCGGCGACGTCGTCGCCGGCGTCGAGGGCGTGACCGAGTCGCTCGCGCACCGCGACAGCACCACCGACGTACCGGCCTCGAGCTCGGCGGCCCAGCCCGACGCCTCGGGCCCGATCCCGCAGCCGCCGGGATTCCGCGTCGCCCCGCCGTGCGGGAACTACTACGGGCAGAAGCTCGACACGACCCTGCCGCCGTTCGGCATGGGCTACCCGGCCAACCCGCCGTGGGCGGTGTGCGGCTACACCCCGCCGCAGATGCGCAGCGCCTACAGCCTCAACGGCGCCACCGACGGAACCGGCGTGACCGTGGCGATCGTCGACGCGTACGCGTCGCCCACGCTGCTGTCCGACGCACAGACGTATGCAAGGCGCAACGACCCGACGCATCCGATGAACGGCTCGCAGTTCTCCCAGATGACCGCGAACACGTTCAACAAGGTCAACGCCTGTGACGCCTCCGGCTGGTTCGGCGAGCAGAGCCTCGACGTCGAGGCCGTGCACGCCAGTGCGCCGGGCGCGCACATCCTGTACATGGGCGCGAAGAACTGCTTCACCGACGCCCTGAACCGCCAGCTCGAGAAGGTCGTCGACGGCCACCTGGCCAGCATCGTCTCCAACTCCTATGGCGATGACGGCGGCGACGTGCTCGACGACCCGAGCGACCGGATCGCCACCGACAACATCCTCGAGATGGCCGCCGGCACCGGCGTCAGCGCGCTGTTCTCCAGCGGCGACGACGGCGACGAGTTCACCACGGTCGGCCAGGTCGCCGCGGACTACCCGGCGTCCAGCCCGTGGGCCACGTCGGTCGGCGGTACCAGCCTGGCGATCGGCCGCACCGGCGCCCGTGACGCCGAGTTCGGGTGGTCGACCGCGCGCAGCTTCCTCTGCAACGCCGTCGAGGTCACGGCGGACGACTGCACGGCCAAGCAGGAGGGCCAGTGGCTGCCGATCGACCTCGCGCTCGACGGAGGCTCCGGTGGCGGGACCAGCGTCGTCTACCCGCAGCCGTCATGGCAGAAGGGCGTAGTTCCGAAGTCGCTGTCGGAGATGAACGGCAGCACGCCGATGCGTGTCGAGCCCGACATCTCGATGGACGCCGACCCGGCGACCGGGTTCCTGGAGGGCGAGACGCAGACGTTCCCCGATGGCGTGTACTACGACCAGTACCGGATCGGCGGTACCAGCCTGTCATCGCCGCTGTTCGCCGGCGTGCTGGCGCGCGCCGACCAGCGGGCGGGCCGGTCGCTCGGGTTCGTGAACCCGGCGGTGTACCGCCTGGCCAGCGACGTCAACGCGGTCTCGGACATCCTCCCGGCCGGCAAGGTCGACCAGTCGCGGGCCGGACTACGCGAACAGCATCGACCCGTCGGACGGATTCGAGTACACGACCCGGATCATCGACTACGAGGGTCAGGAGCAGTTCTGCGACGCCAACAACGTCTGCACCACCCGCAAGGTGGCGCTGAACGTGAAGCCGGGCTACGACAACATGACCGGCATCGGCTCCCCGGCGAGCGGCTTCGTCCGCGCGCTCGGTCGCTGAGCAGCATCTGAGCAGACGCTGAACCGAGGCGGGGCGCGCCGTGAGCGCGCCCCGCCTCATTCATGTCAGGACGAGGGGACTCCGAACAGCCCGCGGATCGTGGCCTGCAGCAGCGGGACCGCCGCATCCGGATCGATCGTGCCCGCTCGGACCTCGTCCCCGCAGGCGTGCATCAGCGAGAAGTAGCTCGTCAGCAGCCACGCCGCGGGCAGATCGTCGCGAAACGCGCCCGCCGCCTGGCCACGCTCGATCAGCGCCGCGATCGGCTCGTGCAGCGTCTCGTGGGCGCGGATCAGCGCGCTCGAGCTCAGCCCGGCGCGGATCACATGGGCCAGCCCCTCGTAGCGATCCTGCTCGCGCCAGGCCATCGCGATCAGCCGGTCCAGCGCCGCCGCCGGCTCCTCGCCGGTCAGGTCGACCGGCTCGAGCGCGGCGCGAAAACGAGTCACCGCACGCTCGGCGAGCGCCTCGAGCAGCGCCTCGCGGGTCGGGAAGTGCGAGTACACGGTGACGCGCGAGACGCCGGCCTCGGCGGCCACCGCGGTCGTGCTGGCGGCGTCCCCGCGCGAGAGCAGCGACTCGGCCGCGTCGAGGATCGCCTCGACGTTGCGCTCCGCCGTCGCCCGACGGTGGTCGGTGCTCGTCTCGGGCATCTCGCAGATCACCGTACCGGGGAGACCCGGCCGCCTAGTGGGCGCTCACCCTCGTCCCCGCGACTGGCCTGACCGCCGGGACCACCGCCGCTGCCGCCAACGCCAGCGCCCCAGCGACCACCGCGGCCGCCACGAACGCGCTGCCCGAGAACCCGGCCGAGCTCGCGCTGACCGCGATCGCCGACAGCACCGCGGTGCCGAGCGCAGCGCCGACCTCGTGCGCGGTGGAGATCACGCCGGAGGCCATCCCGGCCGTGTCGTGATCGACGTCGTTCATCACGGTGATCGAGGTCGCCGGGAACGTCAGCCCCATTCCCAGACCCAGCACGACCAGGCCGGGCAGCAGCGCCGAGACGTACGAGGCGTGATCGGGCACGGTCGACAGCACCAGCGCGCCGACCGCTGCGATCGCCAGCCCCGACGCGATCAGCGTCCGCGACCCGACGCGGGAGATCACGCGCGAGGTCAAATGAACGCCGAGCGCGGTGGCGCCCACGAACGGGAGAAACGCCAGTCCGCTGTGCAGTGCCGACCAGCCGAGCACTTCCTGGGTGTGAACCGACACCAGGAAGAACGTGCCGGCCAGGATCCCGGTCGCGCCGAGCATGATCGCCGCGCCCGAGACCACCTGGTTCACCCTCCAGATCGCCGGCGGGATCAGCGGCTCGGCCACCGTGCGCTCGATCGCCCCAAACGCGACCAGCAGCGCCGCTGACAGCGCCAGCAGCCCGATCGTCCGCGCCGACCCCCAGCCGTGCGCGGCGGCGCCCGACAGGGCGTACACGAGTACGGCCAAGCCTCCGACCAGCAACAGCGCCCCGAACGGGTCGAGCGAGCGGCGCCCGGCCCGAGGCCGAGAGCTCCGGGATAACCCGCGGGGCCAGCAGCCCGGCGACCACCCCGACGGGCACGTTGACCAGGAACACCCAATGCCAGCTGAGCAGCGTGGTCAGCACTCCCCCGCAGATCACGCCGACCGCGATACCGGCGCTGGCGATCGCGCCCCAGATGCCCAGCGCGGTGGCCAGCTGCGGGCCGCTGTAGACGGTCGAGACGATCGACAGCGCCGCGGGGGTGAGCATCGCGGCGCCGACCCCCTGGATCGCCCGGGACGCGACTCAGGACGCCCGCCGACGGCGCCAGCGCGCTGACCAGCGAGGCCGCAGTGAACACGGCCAGCCCTGACAGGAACATGCGGCGGCGTCCGAACAGGTCGGCGGCTCGGCCGCCCACGAGCACGAGCCCCCCGCTGCACAGGACGTAGGCGGTGACGACCCATTGCAGCTCGCTGCGGGGAAAGCGCAGCGCACGCCCGATCGAGGGCAGCGCCACGTTCACGATCGTGATGTCGAGGATCACCATGAACTGGGCGACGGCGAGTACTGCGAGCACCGTCCACGACTGGCGCATGCCCGCGGCCGGGCGAACGGTTGGCGTAGCTGACATCGAGATCCTCCAGGCAGATTCTGACTTTACAGTGCTGTACACCTAGAACCGTAGCTTGCCTTTACATGGCTGTCAAGTCAGAATCCGGAGTTCCGCGCTCCGCATCCCGCGGGCTGTACTCTCTCCTTGAGGACGATGGCGTACGCCGAGGAACGACCCACGGCCACGGGGCGGCCGACCAATGAGCACGCCTCGGCGCTGGCTTACGAGTGGCAGCGGCTGACGCGCTGGGCCACGGTCGCGGCGCTGTTCACCGCGCCCGCGTTCTTCCTGATCCTGTACGACTCGAACCACCTCGGGTTGATCTGGTCGCTGCTGATCACCGTGATCGCGGTGGTGATGTTCCGCGGGCTGGTCGAGGTCATCGCCCGCAAGCTGATCCCCTCCCCGACCCTGTACGGCGCCGACGAGAGCCTCAAGCGCGACGATATCGTCGCTCGTCGGCGGTACTGGTACTGGCGCACGAAGTTCCGGCGGCTGCCGATCTATCTGCTGATCATCGTCGCGCTGCTGGCCCTGTGCCAGGTGTTCTTCGCGTTCGCGGGCGTGAGCGCGCCATTCCTGAACCCGTTCCAGGGCCTGCGGGAGATCTTCCCGCCCGACACGCTGCCCCAGCTGGGGCTCGTGTTCATCCAGCTGCCGCTGCTGTTCTTCGTCAACTTCGCGATCTTCTTCGGCCCGTTCTTGTTCTTCGCGGTGCGGCAGATCCGCGGCTACGAGCCCGGCGACGCCAGCTGGGGAGTCAAGATCGACGACGTCCGAGGCCAGGCCGAGGCCAAGGAGGAGATCACGCGCGTAATCACGCTCTGGCAGTCCGGCGAGGAGTTCGAGAAGGCCGGCGGCAAGCGCGAGCGCGGCCTCCTGTTCCTGGGCGCTCCGGGCACCGGTAAGACGATGATCTCCAAGGCGATCGCCACGAACTTCAACTGCCCGTTCGTGACGATCCCCGGCTCTGGATTCGCCGGGATGTTCATCGGGATGGACGCGATCACGGTCCAGTTCCTCGCCCACAAGGCGCGCAAGCTGGCCAAGAAGTGGGGAGGCCAGTGCATCGTGTTCATCGACGAGATCGACGCCGTCGGCACGCGCCGCCAGGCGCTGGGGACCTCGGCCGTCGGATCCGAGCCGATGTCGCTGCACGACTTCGCGTTCTTCGGGCAAAACGGCTCGATCACCCCGACCGGCGACCTCGTGATCGAGTCCCGGGCCTGGCGGGAGCGGATGTTCGCTCAGCGCGCCGAGACCGTCCAGACCGGCTACCCGACATTCGTCGATCGGACGACCGATCGGATCCGCCGGATCTACCCAGGCTTCGGGATGGGCGGGGGCATGGGCGGGATGGCGCTCAACCAGCTGCTGATCGTGATGGACGGGATCGACGAGCCGCCGCTCGTCCGCAAGTTCGTCACCAACCGCCTCAACTCGTTCCTCGACGCGATCTTCATCGTCCCGGGCAAGCTCGGCAAGCTGCCGCTTCGGCTTCGTCCGCCGCGCCCGCGCGAGGAGCAGATCTACTTCATCGGCGCCTGCAACGTTCCGATCGCGGTCCTGGACCCGGCGCTGACCCGCCCGGGACGGATGGGTCGCCACATCTGGTTCCGCACTCCGACCAAGGACGACCGGCTGGACATCTTCGATCTGTACCTGGAGAAGGTCGACCACGAGCCTGACCTCGACACGCACCGCCGCCGCGACGAGCTCGCCCGGATCACCAATGGCTACTCGCCGTCGATGATCGAGCAGTGCTGTTCGATGGCGCTGACGATCGCGCACTCCGAGGGACGGCCGCGGTTCGGGTGGGGAGACATCGTCGAGGCGATGACGACGGTCGAGACCGGCACCGCCCAGAACATCGAGTACATCCAGGAGGAGACTCGCGCGGTCGCGATCCACGAGGCCGGCCACGCCGCCGCCGGGCATGTCTACCTCGAGAAGGACGTGCTGTCCACGCGGCTGTCGATCCGCAAGCGCGGCGGCTCGCTCGGCCACTACCAGAGCATGGAGAAGGACGAGCGGTTCTCGCACTTCCGCAGCCACGTGATGGGAACCCTGATCATGACGCTGGGAGCGATGGCTGCCGAGCACGTCTTCTACGGCGAGAACTCCCAGGGCGTGAGCGGCGACGTGGCCAGCGCGACGGCGACCGCGGCCGCGATGGTCGGGATCTGGGCGATGGGCCCCGACCCCGTCCACATCGAGGGCAGCCTCGACGTGTCCGAGGAGATGGAGCACGTGCTCAAGCGCCTGGAGCGGATCGGCTCGGCGATCATGAACCGCGCCGGCGGCATGAGCATGCTCGTCGAGGATCCCGTCGGCTCCGTCCTCTCCAACCAGGACAAGCGCCGCGCGGCGGCGAGGATCCTCGGGCAGGCGTACGTGACCGCGTACGCACTGATGGCCTCCAACCGCGACCAGGTCGAGCAGATCGCCGACACGCTGGTCGAGCGCAAGGAGATGCACGGCGACGAGGTCGTCGAGATGCTCAGCCACGTGGGCCTGCACAAGCCCGAGCTCGATCTCATGGATGACACCACGTGGCCCCAGGTGTGAGCGACGACGAGCGGCTGCTGCGGTCCAGCGAGGACCACACGGCCGACGCGCGGCTTCCTGTAGCGGCAACCGGCTCCGGCCAGCGCGGCGCGCGTAAGCGCTCGGGCTCGCCGCACTCCGTCAAATTCCTGGCGGTGACCGCCGCGCTGGTCGGAATTGCGCTCGGCGCGATCGCGGTCGCAATCGCGATCGCCACCAACGGCAAATCGAGCACGACCACCGAGCAGTGGTCGACTTGGTCGCCGTCGGACGACGGCGTCGCCGGCGAGCGTGACATCGCCAACGCGGTCTCGCCCCTGTACCGGGCCTCCCCGGCCAGCCAGCTGGCGGTGGTGACCGTGCAGAACTACTCCGACACCGGCTCGAGCACCCAGGTTGCGCTGCGCAACCCGAGCACCGGGACGCTGTCGGCGCTGGGAGGGACGACGGCCGTCTACAACCTCTGCGGCCTGGGCCCGAACTGCTCGATCGAAGGCACGCCGAGCTCAGACCGGCTGTTGCTGCTCCGGCGCGAGGCGCTGGAGCTGTCGCTGTACACGTTCAAGTACATCCACAACGTCCAGAACGTGGTGTCGATCCTGCCGCCCGGCAAGGCGCTGACCGTGAGCACGGCGAAGCTCACCCCGAAGCCGCCGGCGACGGCGAACAAGTCCTCCAAGACTCAGCAGCTGTACATAGCGGTCGCCTTCCAGAAGCGCAGCCTCCAGCAGTTCCTCGACCGCCCGCTGCGCGAGACGCTGCCCGAGGAGGTCCCGCCGACGCCGACGACGATCGGCAAGGCGCCCGAGGCGGAACTGGTGAGCGTCGTGACCGCGCAGGCGCTGTTCAAGCAGCAGGCGATCCAGGCTCAGGACGGGAGCAACGTCCTGGTGCTGGATCCGCTTCCGCCTCAATAGGCTCGTAGCCCGGGCAGCTGGTGACCGGCAGCCGCGGGTAGCGCGGGAACCGGTCGGGCTCGGTGCGCGAGCGCCGGCACAGTGAGAACACCGACCCGCGCGTGTTGCGCACGACCTGCTGGTGTCGACAGCTGTCGCACAGTCCGGCGCTCATCCTCGCGTGAGCTCTTCGAGGGCGAGCACGAACGACGCGTACGGCAGGCCGGTGACTTCCTGCAGCGCGATCTCACAGGTGCGGTTACTTGACACGCACGCGTCGAACGAGCGGCCGTCGAGCTCGGCTGCGACGTCGCGCAACGCCGACGCGGGCAGCTCGGGGTGCAGCACCCCGCGGTCGCCGGCCATCCCGCAGCAGCCGGAGGCAGCGGGGACGACGACGTCGTCGGAGATGCGCGCAGCGATCGCCGACAGCTTGCCGGCCAGCCCGAGATGGCGCGCCGAGCAGGGCGGGTGCACGACGACGCCGTCGAGCTTGCGCGAGATCTCCAAGCGGTCGAGCAGGTGGTCGTGGACCCAGGCGATGCTGTCGAGGATCTGCAGGCCGTCGGCGGCGCCGTCCTCGATCAGCTCGTGGGCGCACGAGGTCGCGTCGATCACCACCGGCAACTCGCTACCGCCGACCCAGCGGCGCAGCGATGCGGCCGTGGCGGCGGCCATCTGCTCGTGGCCGCGCTCGAACCCCTTCGAGCTCCAGGGCAGGCCACAGCAGCTGCCCACGACGCCGTCGGGGATCCACAGCGGCAGCCCCGCTCGCTGGGAGATGGCCACCAGCGCGTAGGGCACCGACGGCCGCGCCGGGGTCCCCTGGGAGTTGCCGACGATGCGGTTGATGCACGACGGCAGGTACACCGCGGCCGCGCCCTCGCGCACGGTGAACGGGAGCTCGGGGGCCGCGCCCGGCAGCGCTCGGGTGCGCCGCCGCAGGGCCGGCGCGCCGGCTCGGACGCCGGCGCGAGCCGCGCGCTCGGCGACCCCGTAGTGCTTGGCCAGTTCGACCGCCCCGCGCTCAGCCCGATCGGAGTGCCGGCGGTGACGCAGCTGCTTGACGAGCTTGCCGGTGTCGATCGCCACCGGGCAGGCCAGCGCGCACGACCCGTCGGCGGCGCAGGTGTCGATCGCGTCGTACTCGTACTGCTCGAGCAACGCCTCCAGCACCGGCGACCCGGCCGGCTGACGTGCCATCTCGCGCCGCAACGCGATTCGCTGGCGCGGCGTCGTGGTCACGTTGCGCGATGGGCATACCGGCTCACAGAAGCCGCACTCGACGCACTTGGTGGCGACCTCCTCGATCTCGGGCGTCGACTTGAGGTTGCGCAGGTGCACGCGGTCGTCGCGGTTGAGCACGACACCGGGCGACAGGATCCCGTCGGGATCGGCCAGCTGCTTGATCCGCCACATCATCTCGGTCGCCTTGGTCCCCCACTCGCGCTGCACGAACGGCGACATGTTCGTTCCGGTGCCGTGCTCGGCCTTGAGCGAGCCGTCGTACTTGTCGAGGATCAGGTCGGCGAGTTCGTGCACGAATGCGTCGTAGCGTTCGAGATCGGCGTGCTCACCGAAGTTCGGGGTCAGCAGGAAGTGCAGGTTGCCGGCCGATGCGTGGCCGGCCAGCCCGGGGAGGAACTCGTGCTTGGCCAGCAACGCCTGCAGGTCGCGGCAGGCCTCGGCGATGCGAGCCGGCGGCACGCACACGTCCTCGATGATCAGCGACACGCCGGCCGGCCGGTAGGCCGCGATCAGGCCCTGGATGCCCTCGCGGACTCGCCACAACATCTCGATCTCCTCGCGCTCGCGCGAGAACCGAGCCGGATCGAGCAGCCTCGCGCCCTGCAGGATCTCCAACCCGCGGCGCTCTGGCTCGTCGAGCTGCTCGTCGGCGTCGGCGCGGTACTCGACCAGCAGCGCCGCACAGTCGGGCGTCAGCGACTTCCAGCGCTCGGGCGTGCCCGGCATGTTGTAGGCGGCCGCCAGCAGCGTCGAGGCGAACATCAGCTCGGTGGCGCTCGCGCCGGAGTCGACCAGCGCCGGCACCACCTCGGCGGCCGCGTCGATGTCCTCGAACAGCGCCAGCGCGATGCTGGCGTGGGCCCCGAACGCAACCGTGTCGAACACGGCTTCGGCGACGAACGCGAGCGTCCCCTCCGACCCGATCACCAGCCGACGGAAGATCTCCAGCGGCTCGTCGGCATCGAGGAACGCGCACAGCCGGTAGCCCATCGTGTTCTTGATCTGGAACTTGCGGGCGACCCGCGCTGACAGCTCCGTGTCGGCCCGCAACTCGTCGCGGATCTCGGCCAGGCCCCGGGCCAGCTCGGGCGCGGCGGCGGCGAACCGCTCGGCCGCACCGGGAGCCGCGGTGTCGATCACGGTCCCGTCGGTCAGCACCAGCGTCATCGACCGCACGGTGCTGTAGGAGTCCGCGGTCACGCCACAGCGCATCCCGCCCGAGTTGTTGGCGATCACGCCGCCGACGCAGGCGATGTCGGTGGACGCGGGGTCTGGACCGAGCTTGCGCCCATGGCGGGCCAGCAGCCGGTTGACGTGGCCGAGCACCATCCCTGGACCCACGCGGACGGCGCGACCATCGTCGAGCACTCGGGCGCGCTGCCAGTGGCGGCGGACGTCGACCAGCACCGAGTCGGTCTGAGCCTGGCCGTTGAGCGAGGTGCCCCCGGCGCGGAACGTGATCGGCAGCGAACGTTCGCGCGCGAGGGTCATCAGCCGGGCGACGTCGCCGGCATCGCGTGGCATCGCAACCGCCTTGGGGATCAGGCGGTACGGGCTCGCGTCGGAGGCGTAGCGGACCAGATCCAGCGCTCGGGTCAGGACCTGGTCGGCGCCGAGCGTGTCGACGAGCTGCGAGCGCAGCGGCTCGGGCGTGCCCGCCGCAACCCAGTCCTCCGCCCGGTCAGGGGCGGGCTGTGCGGGCGCGGGCGGCGCGATTGCCGAGGGGCTACTCAAGCCACATCCCCGGAGCGATCTGGGCCTGCACGAGCCTCGGGCCGTCCTGCACCGCGATCGCCCCGCGGAGCGCTTCGGTGAGCTCCTCGCGGCTGTTGACATCGACCGACGGGACACCGTAGCCGCGGGCGATCGCGGCGGTGTCGAGCGCGGGCAGGTCGAGCCCGGGCGCGCCCGAGACCTGCTCGAGCATCGCGAACCACTTCAGGATCGAGTACTCGTCGTTCTTGGTCACTAGGTAGGTGACCGGCAGGTTGTAGGCGACCGCCGTCCACAGCGCGGTGATCCCGTACTGGGCCGAGCCCTCGCCGAGCACGCACACGACCGGGCGGCTGGGCTGCGCGAGCTGAACGCCGACCGCGGCCGCAATCGCGAACCCCAACCCGCCGCTGGAGGTGAAGTAGTAGCTCCCCGGCCGAGAGAGCCGCAGCCGATTGCGAAACGCGGCGGTGCTGGCGGGCGACTCGACCACGGCGATCCCGTCCTCGGGCCAGGCGTCAGCCAGCGCCGCCATCGCTTCTGACCCGGTCATCGGCTCGGAGGGCTCGGGCTCGGGCGGGGCCGCACGGGGCTCGGGCGCTGCCCGCTCGGACGGCTCGACCAGCTCGACCAGGGCCTCGAGCGCCAACGCCACGTCACCGACGATCGCGTCCCCCATCGGCGCGCGTGACGCCTCGACCGCATCGCCGTTGATCGCGATCAACGACGTACCCTCGGCCAGCAGCGGACCGGGAAAGTACGGGTAGTAGGGGAACACCGCGGAGCCGACCACCAACACCAGGTCATACGGCTTGAGCGTCTCAGACAGCGCCCCGATCGCCGGCGGCAGCACCCCGACGAAGTTCGGGTGCGCCTCGGGGAAGCCGATCCGCCCGCCGCCGACCGCGGGCGTCGACCACACCGCCAGGCGCTGCTTCTCGACGAGCGTGACGGCGGCGTCCCATCCCCCGGCGGCGTCGATCTCGGGTCCGGCGACCAGCACCGGGTTGGTCGCGGCGGACAGCGATGCGGCCAACGCCTGTAGCGCGGCCCGGTCGGGCGCCATCCGGCCGGTGACCGTCCGGGCGATCGCGCTGCCCGCCCGATCCATGTCGGCCTCGGCGTCCCAATCGTCCATCGGGACCGACACGAACACCGGCCCCCGCGGCGGCAGCGAAGCCATATGAATCGCGCGGCCGATCGCGGTGGGGACATCCTGAGGCCGCGGCGGCTCATGGGTGTACTTGACATACGGCTGCGGAGCCACGACCGCGTCGCGGTTGGTGAGGCTGGCCTCGATCGTGATATGCGGCCGGACCTGCTGGCCCGCGGTGATCACCAACGGCGACTTGTTGGACTGCGCGTTGGCGATACCACCGACCGCATTGCCGACGCCCGGCGCGGTATGCAGATTGACGTGCGTCGGGCGCCCGGTGGCCTGCGCGAACCCGTCCGCCATCCCCACCACCGCCAGCTCCTGCAGCCCGAGGATGTAGCTGAAATCGTCGGGAAAGTCGCGGAGCATCGACAGCTCGGTAGAGCCGGGGTTACCGAAGATCGTCGTCATCCCGTGCGCACGGAACAAATCGAACGTCGCTTCCCGGACTGTCGGCATCAGCAATGGCCTCCTCGTCGATGTGGCGCTGACCCTAGTGCTTTCGCGCCGTAAATACGGTCACACCGAGAGCGGTGCCGGACGGATGGATGGCGAGGACGCAGGAGGCGTGGCGCAGCGGAGCTGCGCGAGCCTCCGAGGACGAAGCCAGACGCCGTCCGGTGCCGCTCGAATGGGATCGTGTTTACGGTGGGGAGCACAAACTCGCCGAGTACTTCGGCAGCGGCGCGCTCACCCGAGCGGACGGCGCCGTCCATGTACCCGTTCCAGAACGTCGAGGTCTCGGTTCCGGCCCAGTGGATCCGTCCGACGGGCTGCCGGATGCGCGGGCCGTACGCGACCAGCGCCCCCACCGCCGGGATCCCGACCGGACAGCCTCGCGACCACTGCTGAGCGGCCCACGGGGTCTCGAAGAACTCACGAGGCCGCCGTGCGCGCGGGCCGAAGAACGCGGCGAACTGCTCGAGCACAGCGGCGCGCCGGGCCCGCGGCGACATCGTCGCGTAGCGGCGGGCACGGTCGCCCCCGGCGAACCCGAACACGATCCCGGGGCGTCCGTCGGGGGGAGAGTCGTCGTAGGTGAAGCTGAGCGGGCCCGATGTGTCGAGCGCGCTGCCGTTGAGTCCCTGCTCGCGCCAGAACGGGCGGTCGTACACCGCGGCGACCTTGGTCAGCAGCCCCTGACCGTAACGCTGGGTCAGCTGGTCACGCTGGAACGGGAGGATCGGGTCGTAGTCGATGCGTCCGGCCAGCGTCGGCGGGATCGCCACGATCACGCGCCGTGCCCGGAACGTCGCCCGGTCGGAGTGCACGGTGGCAGCGCCACGCCCCTGGACGATCCGCCGCACCGGCGAGCGCAGGATCACCCGGGCGCCGAGCTGCCGAGCGATCCGCAGCGCGATCTCCTGCGAGCCGCCGCGGAAGCGTGACATCTGGGCGCCACCGCGGGTGTTGAAGTTGCGCTCGAACGTCCCCGGATGAGTCTCGTCGCCCGAGGCGGCGGTGTAGAACAGCGCGAACAGCAGCGACAGCTCGCGGGGCTCGGCGCCGAAGATCGGCCCGGTCGATGCCGACACGACCTGGTTGAACCGCCGGGTGGGGTTATGGGAGTCGATGAACGTCTGCAGGGTCATCCCATCCCAGGCGGCGGCGTTGGGGGCCTTCCACGGCGCCTCGACGGGAACGCTGCGCGACATCTGGTCAAGCGCCCCGATCACGGTCGCGAGCTGGCCGAGGATCTGCGGATCCGGCGGCGCCGTGCCGGCGATCCCGCGGTCGCTGTAGGTCGAGCGGTGGCCGTCGGCGACATACACGTTGTCGCCCTTGTCGTAGGTCGGAAACGTGCCGACGCGAAGCTCGCGGGCCAGCTTGAGCACGTGGGTCTGGGTCGGACCGACGAACGTGGCGCCGCGCTCTGAGATCTGCCCACCTGGCAGCTTGTGATTCCACACGCGGCCGCCGACGCGGTCGCGAGCCTCGAGCACGACAACCTCGCGGCCGGCCCGGCGCAGCCGGCGCGCCGCGGTGAGGCCGGCGAACCCGGCCCCGACCACGACCACGTCGACCTCGCGAGGCCCGCGCTCGCTGCCGTCGGCCAGCGCGCTGCCGGGCAGCGCCGCGGCGGCGCCGGTGACCACGGCTCCGGCGATCAGCCGGCGGCGCGAGATCTCGCTCATCGCAGCGCCGACTCCCGCTCCTCGATCAGTGGCAGCACGTCCTGCACCAACCGCTCGAGGGTCGAGGTCAGCAGCGGGCGCATCTGCTCACGGGTGAATCGATCATGAGCCAGCCACTCCCGGGTGGCGGTCTCGGCGAACGCCGCGTAGGACCGCAGCACTCCGCGCAGAGCGCTCGGCGCGTCGGCCGCGGGACCGAGTCCGAGTACGCCGATGATGCTGTCGACGCTGCGGTCGCGGGCGCGGTCCCAGATCCGCTCGGCCTCGGGATCGCGGCCCAGGCCGGCACCGCCGAGCATCGCCAGCCACATCGTGCGGTTTTCGTAGATCGCATCCAGCCACCCGTCGACGCTGTCGGCCAGGCGCTGCTCGGGCGTAACCCCCTGCACGAAGTTCGGCACCGGTACGGGCACCGCGCGCAGCATGTCGCGCATCAACTCCAGGTATAGGTCGCGCTTGGTGCCGAAGTAGTGGTGCAGCAGCCCGCGGGTCACCCCGGCGGAGCTGGCCACATCCTCCATCGACACCTCGCCGTAGGGCCGCGCCGCGAGCAGGCTCGCGGCGCAGTCGAGGATCTGACGGCGCCGCTGGTCGTGATCCAGCCGCGACCGCTGTGTGTCCATCGATACGGTGCCCTTCCGCCTAGGAGACGGCGAGCAGTGGAGCCTCGTCGCTGTAGGTCTCGCCGCTGGCGGCCTTCTCGACGAGCGATGCGGGCGGCTCGAAGCGGTCGCCGTACGCCGTCGCGAGCTCGCGCGCGCGGGCGACGAACGCGGCCGGGCCGTGTCCGTGCTCGGGGTGTTCGTAGCCGTTGATGTACTGGAGCACGCCGCCGGTCCAGGCCGGGAAGCCGATCCCGAGGATCGACCCGATGTTGGCGTCGGCGACAGACTCGATCACGTGCTCGTCCAGGCACCTGACGGACTCGAGCGACTCGACGAACATCATCCGCTCCTCGAGGTCTGCCAACGACAGCGTCGAGGGATCCTCGACGGGCGGGAACGCGTCTCCTAGGCCCTTCCACAGGCCGGTTCGCTTACCGTCGGCGTACTCGTAGAAGCCGGCGCCCTCGAGCTTGCCGGGCCGGTTGTACTCGTCCAACAACCGGTCGATCACTGCCTCGGCGGGATGGCCGGCCCACGGCCCGCCCTCGCCCACGGCGGCCTTGGTGGCGTCGCGGATCTTGCGCATCAGCTTGAGGTTGAGCTCGTCGGACAGCTGCAGCACCGGCGCGGGGTAGCCGGCCTGGGACGAGGCCTGCTCGATCGTCGGCGCCGGGACGCCCTCGAGCAGCATCGCGATGCCCTCGTTGATGAACGTCCCGATCACCCGGCTGGTGAAGAACCCGCGGCTGTCGTTGACCACGATCGGCGTCTTCTTGATCCGCTTGGCCACGTCGAGCGCCCGATACAGGGTCTCGTCGCTGGTCTTCTCGCCCTTGATGATCTCCAGCAGCGGCATCTTGTCGACCGGGCTGAAGAAATGCAGACCGATGAAGTCCTCGGGCCGGCTGACGTTCTCGGCCAGCTCGGTGATCGGCAGCGTCGAGGTGTTGGAGCCCAGCAACGCATCCGGGGCGAGGTGGGACTCGATCTCGCCGAACACCTGGGCCTTGACGCTCGGGTCCTCGAACACGGCCTCGATCACCAGCTGGCAGCCGTCGGCGTCTGCCGGGTCGGCGGACGGAGTGATCCGGGCCACCAGCGCGCGGCCGTCCTCCTCGGTCTGGCGACCGCGCGAGACCGCCTTCTGCACCAGCTTCTCGGAGTACTGCTTGCCGCGCTGCGCCGCCTCTAGCGAGACGTCCTTGAGCACGACCTCCAGGCCCGCCTTCGCGCACACGTATGCGATCGCCGCGCCCATCATCCCGGCGCCGAGCACGACCAGCCGGTCGGGCGCGAACGTCTCGATCCCCTCTGGCCGATCGCGGTCCCCGTTGACGCGCTGCATGTCGAAGAAGAACGCCTGGATCATGTTCTTGGCGACCTGACCGGTGACCAAGTCGGTGAAGTAGCGACCCTCGATCTCGATCGCGCTGTCGAAGTCGACCTGCGAGCCCTCGACGGCCACGGCCATGATGTGGTGCGGCGCTGGGAAGTTCGCGCCCTTGAGCTGCTTTCGCAGGTTGGCCGGGAACGCCGGCAGGTTCTGGGCGAACTTCGGGCTCGACGGCGTGCCGCCAGGGATCTTGTAGCCGTCGCGATCCCACGGCTGGACGTGCGCGTCGGGGTTGGCCTTGATCCATGCCTTGGCGGCCGGGACCAGCTCGTCGGGGCTGGCCACCAGCTCGTCGACGATCCCGAGCTCCTTGGCCTTGCCGGGCCGGTGACGCTGGGCCTGCAGCAACAGCTGCAGGAGCGCGTCGACGATCCCGAGCATGCGGACCGTGCGAACGACGCCGCCGGCACCCGGGAGCAGTCCAAGCTGTACCTCGGGGAACCCGAGCCGAACGCTGTCGTCGTCGAGCGCGATCCGGTGATGGCAGGCCAGGCAGATCTCGAGGCCGCCGCCGAGCGCGGCGCCGTTGATCGCGGCGACGACCGGTACGCCTAGCGTCTCCAGGCGTCGCAGCTGTGCCTTGAGCTCGCGGACCTCGGCCGACACCTGGTCGGCCTGCTCCCTGGTGGCCAGCCGTAGATCGTTGAGGTCGCCGCCGGCGAAGAACGTCTTCTTGGCCGAGGCGATCACCACGCCGGTGATCTGCTCGCGCTCGGCTTCGAGCCGGTCAACGGTCGCGGCCATCGACCGCTTGTAGGCCGCGTTCATCGTGTTGGCCGACTGGCCCGGGTCGTCGAGCGTCAGCACGACGATCCCGTCGTCGTCGCGCTCCCAGCGAATCGTGTTGGTGTCGGCCATCTAGATCGCCTCCACAACGGTCGCGATTCCCATGCCGCCGCCGACGCACAACGTGGCCAGGCCATAACGGCCACCGGTGCGGTGCAGCTCGTCGATCAGCGTTCCCAGGATCATCGCGCCGGTCGCGCCGAGCGGGTGACCCATCGCGATCGCGCCGCCGTTGACGTTGACCTTGCCCATGTCCAGGCCCATGTCGCGCACGAACCGCAGCACGACCGCAGCGAATGCCTCGTTGATCTCGACCAGGTCGAGGTCGTCCACCGTCAGGCCGGCCTTGGCCAGCGCCTTACGGCTGGCCGGCGCCGGGCCGGTGAGCATGATCGTCGGGTCAGCTCCGGACACGGCAGTGGCCAGGATCCGCGCCTTCGGCGTCATCCCGTGCTCGCGGCCGGTCTCCTCGTTGCCGACGACCACGAGCGCCGCGCCGTCGACAATCCCGGAGCTGTTGCCGGGCGTGTGGACGTGGTCGATCTTCTCGACCCAGTGGTACTTCTGCAGCGCAACCGCGTCGAACCCGCCCATCTCGCCGATCCCGGCGAACGACGGCTTCAGCCCGGCCAAGGTCTCCACGGTGGTGCCGGCGCGGATGTGCTCGTCGCGGTCAAGCACCACGTGCTCGTTGATGTCGAGCACCGGGATCACCGAGTCGGAGAACTTGCCCTCGCCCTGCGCCGCGACGGCGCGCTCCTGAGAGCGGGCCGCGTATGTGTCGACGTCCTCGCGGCTGAACTCCTCGACGGTCGCGATCAGGTCAGCGCTGATCCCCTGCGGGATGAAGGACGTGTCGTAGTTGGTCTCGGGGTCCATCGCCCAGGGCCCGCCATCCGAACCCATCGGTACGCGCGACATCGACTCGACGCCACCGGCGAACACCAGGTCCTCCCACCCCGACGCAACCTTCTGAGCGGCGACGTTGACCGCCTCCAGGCCCGAGGCGCAGAAGCGGTTGAGCTGAACGCCGGCGACCGTGTGCGGCAGCCCCGCCTTGATCGCCGCGGTCTTGGCGATGTCGGCGCCCTGGTCGCCGATCGGCGACACGCAGCCGAGCACCACGTCGTCGACCCGCTTGGGGTCGAGGTGTTCGTTGCGGACCAGAGTCTCGTGCATCAGGCCGACCACGAGGTCGACCGGCTTGACCGTGTGCAGCGACCCGTTCACCTTGCCTCGCCCGCGGGGAGTGCGGATCGCGTCGAACACCAATGCTTCGCTGTTGCTCATTTGGGCTCCTCGTTGCTCGCCGGGCCGACTCCACGCTGCCCGCTGGCTCCGATCCTAGCAACAGTTGGCGTTATGCTAATAGAGGCTGGCGATGCGCCAAGTAGCCGTCTCGGCCGGCGTTCAGCGGGCCTCCGGAGCTTCCGGATCGAGGGGGTGCAGGTCGGGCATCCCGCCCGACCACACCGCCTCGGGAGCGGGCGGCGGATACGTCGGCGTCGACGCGCGATCGTCGGCTCCGGCCCGGCGCATGTGGCGATACCAGCGGTGATACATCGGGGCCAGCCCCACGGTCAGCGCAACCAGCACGATCAGGCCGGCCAGCATCAGCAGGTGGTGCCACAGCGGGGTCGCGTTCCCGGCGGCGACCGCCGCCAGCGCCGCCAGCGCGATCGACAGCGCCCAGCTCACGTAGTAGTCGAGCGGGAACCGCCAGATCCACGGGACCTCGAACCACCACACCGCGCCGCGGCGGAACCGGCGGACCGTGTAGGCCGGGTTCAGCACAAACCACAGGTAGTCCCACACGACCGCCAGCACGAAGTACGTGGCGATCGTCCGCAGCTCGTTCGCCAACGTCCAATGGACTCCCATCACGTAGGGCAGGTGCAGGATCAGCAGCGGGATCGTGAACGCGTACACGTGGTAGCCGGTCAACGGCCGGTGACCCATCACCCACCCGTAGACCTGCCCGACCCTGCCCCGCTTGAAGTACCACGTCGGCAGCCGCTCGGCCCACCCGACGCCGCCCTCGATCTCGATCTCGATCCCGGCCAGCCCGAACGACCAGAAGAACAGCAGCAGCGTCCGGCCGAGCTCGAAGTCGCCCATCAGCGCGTCGCGGCGACCAGCTCGGGCACGGTCACGAACTCAAACCCCTGCGGGACGAAGTGATCGAGGACCGCCTCGGTGGTCTCGATCGACTTGCTGCGGTCGGCGGCGGGCTCGACGTCGGAGCCGTCGTGCAGCAGGATGATGTCGCCCTCGCCCGAGCGCAGGCACCGCCGGGTGATCGCTTTCGCGGTGGTGTGAGCGCGCCAGTCGTATCCCGTGATCGACCACGTGACCGGCACGTAGCCCTCCTCGCGCATCGTGCGCAGCGTGCCCGGCCGGCGGCGCCCGTAGGGCGGGCGCATCAGCGCGTACCCGGAAACGGTCGAGAAGTGCTCGCCCGAGGCTTCGACCGCCTCGCGGCAGCGTTGCAGCTCGTCGCGGATCCGCTCGGCCCCGTGGGCGGGCATCGTCGGGTGCGTGTAGGTGTGGTTGCCAATCGCGTGACCGGCCGCGACCGTCTGACGGATCAGCGCCGGCTCGCGCTCGGCCCAGCCACCGATCAGGAAGAACGTGGCCTTCGCGTCGTAGCGAGCCAGCAGCTCGAGCAGCCGTGGCGTCTGCTCGGGGTTGGGGCCGTCGTCGTAGGTCAGCGCGATCCGCTTGCCGGCTCCACGCTCGCGGTGGATCGTCTCGCCGTAGATCTGGGCGGTCGGGTACTGACCGGCGTAGATCGCCAGACCCACCCCCGTGGCGGCCGCCGCCGTGCCCGCGATCGCCGCCCGTTGCCGCGAGTTCATCGCTGCTTGGCCCGCGCCGTGCGCCGCGCCCGGACGCGGTCTCGCCGGGAGTCGGCGCTCGCGTTCGTCACTCGTTCGCGGATCACGTCGAGCGCCTCCCCGTTGCCGTGCTGCTCATAGGCCTCCAATCGTTCGTGGATCTCGTCGAGCCCTGCGAGGAACCGTTCGAGCGACCGCTCGTCCATCGTCTGGGCGCAGGTGCCAAACCCTTCGCGCTCCAGGTAGCGGGCGTTCATCAGCTGCTCGAACTGGCCACGCAGCGGCGAGCACATCATCGGCTTGCCCAGGTACACGGCCTCGGAGATCAGCGAGAAGCCGCCGCCGGCAAGCACCCCGCGACAACTCGCCAGATCCGCCAGGAACCCGTCCACCGATCGTGGCCGGAACGTGATCGCGCCGTCGACCTGGTCCTCGGACGGACCGTCGCGCATCGCGTAGACCCGGCACGGAATGCCCGACTCGTGCAGCGCGCCGAGCAGCGCGTCGCTGCCGTCGGAATAGACCAGGAGGTGGTCACCGCGCCGGGGCTCGGCGGCGACCACGGCCGCGCGGACGATCGGTGCCACCAGCTCGGTGCGCCCGCGCAGGAGCGGCGGCCTGAAGAACGTCGGGATCACGTAGTCGCCGGCGTTGGGCACCATCGCGTGGGACACCGCGCGCGCGATCCGGAAGTCCTCGCGGGCCCCGTCGAGGATCTCGTCGTCGTGGCGGCAGCGATCGATCATGTGGATGTTGTCGATGCACACCAGCGGCACTCGGGCCGAGCGGGCGTAGATCCCCGACAGCGGCTCGAAGTCGCAGATCACCACCTCGGGGCGCCACTCGTGCACCGCCGCCATCCACTTGCGGACGCTCCCCGGCAGCTCCCGACCCATCGAGGCGACCGTGTGCCTGACCGTGGCCCAGCGGCGGATCTCGCCCTGCTCCATCGCGAAGCTCGGCCCGAAGATCTCATTGACGTTCCCCAACCTTCCGCTCAGGTAGCGAAACGCGGCACCCGATGCCATCACCTTGACCTCGTGGTCGCCGAGCAGGTCCTCGATCACGACCTCCGAGCGCGTGGCGTGCCCCATCCCCTCGCCGTTGACCCCATACAGGATCCTCACGGCGCCGGATCCTACCGGCGGGGCATCGGCTGTCCAGGCAATCGAGGCCGCTCAGCGGCCGAGCAGCAGCGACGGCAGCTTCACCACCAGCCGCGGGATGTCCGAGCGCGACCGAGCCAAAGCGTCCTGAAGCGCCGGGGCGGCGCCGCTGGTCAGCGGCTTGCCGTGACCGACCAGCAGCAGCTGCGGGCGGTAAGGAGACAGCTGCGCTCGCGGTGGGGTCAGCCGCAGCATCGGGTGCACGCCCGCGTCCCGACCGGCCGCAACCCCGGGGGCGGTTCCGATCGCCTCGGCCACGATCAACGCCTCGCGCTGGGGCCACCACAGCGCGAGCTCCTTCCAGTGGCCGCGGGACATGATCGGCACCACCTCAAACGGCGTTCCGGCGCCACTCGAGGGCAGCCGCATCAGCGGTACGCCCAGCCGCGTGGCGATCGGCTCGCAGTCGCGGTTATGGCGGTCCAGGAGCTGGATCACGCCCGCCGGCTGCCCGAGCCGCGCCGCGGCCTCGAGCGCCGCGGTATCGTCGAACGGATCGATCAGCCACACGCGTCCGCCGTCGGCCACCGCGTGCGCGGCACGGGCCATTGCGCCGGGCTCGACCCAGCTGATCCCGAGCTCGTGATCGACTGTCTCAGCGCTCACGCGGCTTACTATACTTTGTGAAGTATGGGGACGTTCCGGCGACTGCTTGGTTTTCTGCGGCCACACCGTGCCGGTGTGGCGTGGTCGTTCGCGCTCGCCTTCGGGGCGATGGGGACAACCGTACTGATTCCGTTGCTGACCGGAAAGGCGATCGACTCGGTCCGGACCAGCGATAAGCATGGGCTGGCGACCTGGGCGATCCTGATCGGCGTCGCCGGCATGCTGCGGCTGGTGCTCAGCGTGCTGCGCCGGCTGGTGGCGGGGAAGGTGTCGCTCGGAGTCGAGCTCGACCTGCGCAACACCCTCTACGGCCACCTGCAGCGGCTCGAGCTGGCGTTCTTCGATCGTCAGCAGACCGGCCAGCTGATGTCGCGCGCCACGATCGACCTGCAGTCGGTCCGGTTCTTCCTCGGCTACGGCCTGATGTTCATCGCCCAGTCGCTGTTATCGCTGGCGCTCGCCGCCGTGGCGATGTTCGCGCTGCAGCCGTGGCTGGCCGCGCTGGCGCTCGCGCCGATGCCGTTCGTGGTGCTGGTCGCATGGTCCTACGGGCGCCAGTCGCGCCCGGCGATGCAGGAGGTGCAGCAGCGGCTCGCCGAGCTCACCGCCGACGCCGAGGAGAACATCTCCGGGGTCCGCGTGGTCAAGGCGTTCGCTCAGGAGAAGCGCCAGCTCGCCCGGTTCCGCCACTCGGTCGGCCGCGTGTTCGACCAGGCGATCTTCACCACCAAGATCCAGGCGCGGTTCACCCCCACGCTCGAGTTCCTGCCGAACATCGGCCTGGCGCTGATCCTCGCGATCGGTGGCCGCGAGGTGATCAACGGCACGTTGACCCTGGGACAGTTCACCGCCTTCTATGCGTACCTGCTGATCTTGATCTCGCCGATGCGCACGCTCGGGTACATGCTCAGCTCGGCGCAGCGCGCGACCGCCTCGGGCGCGCGGATCTTCCAGGTGCTCGACCGCGAGCCGCAGATCACCACGCTCCCCGGCGCGCCGGGGCTGCCGCCCGGCAACGGCCAGGTCAAGCTGAGTGGCGTCGAGCTCACGTTCGAAGGCTCGAGCCGTCCCGCGCTCGAGGGCATCGACCTGGAGATCGACGGCGGCACGACCGTGGCGCTGGTCGGCGCGATGGGATCGGGTAAGACCGCGCTGGTGTCGCTGCTTCCGCGCCTGTACGACGTCACGGCTGGCTGCGTGACGATCGACGGCGCCGACGTGCGCGACGTCGATCTGATGAGCCTGCGCCACGAGATCGCGATCGTCCCCGACGACCCGTTCCTGTTCTCGGCCAGCGTCCACGAGAACATCGCCTACGCGCGCCCGGACGCAACCCGTGAGGAGGTCGAGGCAGCCGCTCGGGCGGCGCAGGCCGACGCGTTCATCAGGGCCCTCCCCGAGGGATATGACACGCTCGTGGGCGAGCGCGGGCTGACGCTGTCGGGCGGCCAGCGCCAGCGGATCGCGATCGCTCGCGCGGTCGTGGCCGACCCGCGGATCCTGATCCTCGACGACGCCACATCCTCGGTCGACGCCTCGACCGAGCAGGAGATCAAGCTGGCGCTGCGCGACCTGATGGCCGGACGGACCACGTTCGTGATCGCCCACCGGCTATCCACGATCGCGCTCGCCGACGAGATCGTCGTGCTCGAGGACGGACAGGTCGCTTCGCAGGGCACCCACGACGAGCTGCTGGAGTTCTCGCCGCTGTATCGCGAGATCGTCGAGAAGGGGATGCCCGACCAGGTATTCATGACGCGCAATCCGCGCGAGGCCGAGGTGGCGGGGCTGTGAACCGGCTCGACGACATCCGTCGCCGCCTCGGCGAGACCGGAGGCCGGGGCCGCAAGCTCCGCGGACTCGCCGAGCTGCTCTCGCCCTACCGCTGGCGCGTGGTCGCGATGTTCACCTCGCTGGTGATCGCGACCGCGGCCGCGCTGGCCCCGGCGCCGCTGGCCAAGCTCGCGATCGACGACGGGATCCAGCGCCACGACGTCGCCGCGCTCGACCGGATCGTGGCCGCGTTCATCGCCTCCTCGCTGCTGTACGTGGCTGCCTCCTACGCCCAGACCTACCTGGTCGGATGGGTCGGCCAGCGAGCGCTGCAGGATCTGCGGGTGAAGCTGTTCGCCCACCTGCAGCGCCTGTCGATCGGCTTCTATTCGCGTAACCGCGCCGGCGTGATCATCTCCCGGTTGACCAACGACGTCGAGGCGCTCGACCAGCTCGTCGAGGACGGGATGGCGACGCTGATCCAGTCCGGCCTGATGCTGATCGGCGTGGTCGTGATCCTGTTCGTGCTCGATCCGCACCTGGCGCTGCTGACGTTCCTGGCGCTGCCGATCCTGGCGATCGGCGCGCTGCTGTTCCGGATCGCCTCCGCCGACGCCTACCGGCTGACCCGGGAGAAGATCGCGCTGATCACCGCGTACCTGCAGGAGACGCTGTCGGGGATGCGGGTGATCCGCTCGTTCGGTCAGGAGCCCAAGCACGTGACGCGCTTCGACGAGCTCAACCAGGACAACCTGCGGGCGAACATGACGACCGTCAACCTGAACGCGGCGTACTTCCCGGCGGTCGAGCTGCTGTCGGCGCTGGTGACTGTCGAGATCCTCGTGGTCGGCGGGCTGGAGGCGATCAACGGGCACACCTCGACCGGCGTCGTGTTCGCGTTCATCGCCGCGCTGAACAACTTCTTCGACCCGATCCAGCAGCTGTCGCAGCTGTACACGACCTACCAGTCCGGAATGGCGGCGCTGGACAAGATCTTCGGACTGCTGGACGAGGAGCCCGAGCTGAGCGACGCGCCCGACGCGATCGAGCTACCGCCGGTCCGCGGCAGCCTGCGCTTCGAAGACGTGTCGTTCCGGTACGGGTCAGACGACGACGGTGCGTGGGCGCTGCGCGACCTCGACCTCGACATCCCGGCCGGCCAGACGGTTGCGCTGGTCGGCTCCACAGGAGCCGGAAAGTCCACGTTCGCCAAGCTGGTGGCGCGCTTCTATGACCCCACCGACGGGGCCGTGCTGGTCGACGGCCACGACCTGCGGACGGTGACCGCGCGGTCGCTGCGCTCGCAGATGGGGATCGTCCCGCAGGAGGGCTTCCTGTTCAGCGGCACCGTCCGCGAGAACATCGCGTTCGGGCGTCCCGACGCCACCCACGAGGAGATCCGCACCGCGGCGCGGGCGGTCGGGGCCGACCAGTTCATCTCGGCGCTGGACCGCGGCTACGACACCCAGGTCGGCGAGCGGGGTGTCCAGCTGTCGGCCGGCCAGCGCCAGCTGCTGGCGTTCGCCCGGGCGCTCGTGGCCGACCCCCGGATCCTGGTGCTCGACGAAGCCACCTCGAACGTCGACGTGCACACCGAGAGCCTGATCGAGCAGGGACTGCGGCGGCTGGTCGCCGGCCGGACCGCGATCGTGATCGCCCACCGGCTGTCCACGATCCGCCACGCCGGACGGATCGTGGTGCTCGAGCACGGCCGAATCGTCGAGTCGGGCACTCACGAGGAGCTGATCGAGGCCGAGGGGCGCTACTGGCGTCTGTACCAGGACTGGGCCGAGCAGGCCGCGGCATAGCGACCGCCCGGGCGCCGGGACGCGAAACGTCCCGTATGAGGACGTTTCGCGTCCCCCGCCCCACGACGCCGAGTCCGTAAAGTCCGCGGACGATGATTTCCGTAACCGGTTTGTCGATCGCGCCGATCAAGGGCACCCGCGTGCGGGCCGTCGAGGAGATCCGGCTCGAGCGCTTCGGCGTACGAGAGGACCGCCGGTTTTACGTGATCGACCACCGCGACCATCTGGTCAACGGCAAGCGGCTGGGCGAGCTGACCGCGCTCGTGTCCGACTACGACCACGACCAGCGGCGGCTGCGGCTCGAGTTTCCCGACGGGACCGTGCTCGAGGAGACGATCGGTCAGGGCCCGCTGGTCAGGACCTGGTTCTTCGCGCAGGAGTCCCTCGCGCGGCTGGTCGAGGGGCCGTGGTCGGACGCGCTGACCCAGTACACGGGTCACCCGCTGCGGCTGGTCGAGGCGCAGTCGGCGGGGGTCGATCGCGGGATGCAGGGCGTGGCCTCGCTGATCTCCCGCGCCTCGCTGCGCCGGCTGGCACAAGAGGCCGACAGGGGCGAGATCGACTGCCGGCGGTTCCGGATGTTGATCGAGGTCGACGGAATCGACGCCCACGCCGAGGACGGCTGGGTCGGCGCAGACAACCAGCGTCGGCGGCGCCACGATTCGCTGGCGCGGACACGTTGGCCGCTGTCTGACGACCAGCCGCGATCCCGACAGCGGCGAGGTCGACCTGCCGACGCTGGACATGCTGCGGCAAGCTACCGGGCCGAGCTCGAGACCACCGAGCCGCTTCCGTTCGGGATCTACGGCGAGGTGCTCGAGGGCGGGATGGTCGGGCTCGGCGACCCGGTGTCGCTCGTGCGACACGCCTCCGCGGCATGACCGAGGACCGCGCTCAGAGCGAAGACCGGGTGCTGGTCGAGGTGGTCGATCACGTCGCGACCGTGACGCTGAACCGGCCCGACAAGCACAACGCGCTCGATGGGGCGATGTTCGAAGCGATCGCGACCGCGGCGCGGCGACTCGCCGGCGAGCCCGGCCTGCGCGCGGTCGTGCTCTGCGGCGCGGGCCGCAGCTTCTGTTCGGGGATCGACCTGGCCAGTCTGGCGGGTGCGGACGGAGGGCTCGACGGCGTCCGGGCGGCGCTGGCCGAGGCGCCCCCTAACCGGTTCCAGCTTCCCGCCTACGGCTGGCTGACGCTCCCGGTCCCGGTGATCGCGGCGATCCACGGCAACTGTCTCGGCGGCGGCCTCCAGATCGCGCTGGCCGCCGACATCCGGATTGCCGCCGCCGACGCGCGGCTGTCGGTGATGGAGGTCAAGTGGGGACTGGTCCCGGACATGTCGCTGACCCGCACGCTGCCGCGGCTGGTGGGGATCGACGTGGCCAAGGACCTGACCTACACCGGGCGCGTGGTCAGCGGCACCGAGGCCCGCGAGCTGGGTCTGGTCACGCGGCTCGACGACGATCCGCTGGCCGCCGCCGGTACGCTGGCGGCCGAGATCGCCGGACGCTCCCCTGACGCGATCCGCAGCGCGAAACGACTGCTGGACTGCTCCTGGACCGCCGAAGCAGACGAGACGCTGGCGCTCGAGGCAGAGCTCCAGAGCGCGCTGATCGGCTCGCCCAACCAGCTGGCTGCTGTCGCCGCGGGGCTCAACAAGCAGCCCGCGCAGTTCACCGACCCGGCACGCTGAGGCGCGGGTGGCGGGCCCGCAGGCCCGCCACCGCACGCATCAGCTCAGCGTCAGCTGACCGTGAACGACACGCCGTTCGACGGGTCCGTCATCGGGTCCAGCACGACCTGTAGTCGCCGGGCTGCACCGTCGGCCGGCCGGTCTCCGTCGATGTCTCCCGGGGTCACGCGCGAGCGCCGACGTCGGGAACCGCACCGACACGGTCTGGGACGCTCCCGCCGCCAGGTCGACGCGGGCCAAGCCGACCAGCGTTCCGTTCGTCGGGGTGAGGATCCCGCCGGTGTTGACCGGACGCTTCACGTACACCGGGACGATGTCGACGCCCTCGCGACTGCCCGTGTTCGGCGACCGTGAACGACGCGGTCACGTTGCCCGCGCCGTCGGGCCGTTGACGGCACAGGCCGCTGGTCGAGAACGTCGTGTACGAGAGGCCGAAGCCGAACGGGTACAGCGGGTTGTAGCCCGACCCGTTACCGGAGTTCGTTCCCGGGAACTGGTCGAAGAACTTCGGCTCGTCGCCGGGCGGGGACGCTCCGGTCGCGTTGAAGCTCGACGAGCTGCAGGCCGGGCGGCGTGGCATCGCTCGGCCACGTGACCGGGAGCTTTCCGCTCGGGTCGTACTTGCCGAACAGCACGTCGGCGACCCCGTTACCTGTCTGGGTGCTCCCGGCAGGTAGGCCATCAGGATCGCGTTCGCCTTCTCGGCGTCGGCACCGAGCCCGAGCGGACGGCCGGCGACCACGACCACGATCACCGGCTTGCCGGTGGCCTCCAGCGCCGCGACCACCGCCTTCTGATCGGCGGTCAGCTGCGGCGCCGGGTCATCGCCCAGTCCTTCGGCATACGGCCTGGTCTCGCCGACCACCGTCGACGATACGCATCCGTGCTGCGCGGCCTGCGCGACCGCGTCGGCCTGGTCGGGCGCGAGCACGGCGTTGGCGTCGGCCGCCTGGATGCCCTTCCACGCCGTCACCGGCCGGCGGTATCTGGTCGGCCGGCCCGCCGCAGCACGCCTGCTTGTTGTTGTCGAACACGCCCTGCCAGCTGACGCTCCAGCCGCCGAGCGTGTCGGGGATCGAGTCCGCGTTCGGGCCGACGACCGATGACCTTCGCTGCTCGGCGACAGCGGCAGCGCGCCGTTCTGGTTGCGCAGCAGCGTCATCGACTCGTCGGCGGCCTGGCGGGCCAGGTCGGCGTTGCCGCTGATCGCGTCGTTGGCCTTGGTCGGGTCGACGTACGGGTGGTCGAACAGGCCGAGCTTGAACTTCAGCGTCAGGATCCGCGTCACCGCCTGGTTGATCCGCGCACATCGGGACCAGGCCGTCGTGGACGGCGGCGATCAGCGCGGCGTCGAAGTCGGTGGAGTCGAAGTGGCGTTCATCGCCATGTCGACGCCGGCGTTGACCGCGTCGGCCACCGCGCCCTCGAGATCGGGAGCGATGTGGTAGGTCGTCTGCAGCGCGGAGACGTCGTTGTAGTCGCTGATCACCACGCCCTTGAAGCCCGAGCCGCTGGCGCAGCTCGGTCGTCAGCAGGAAGTGCGACGCCGTGGCCGGGATGCCGTTGATCGACCCGGAGTTGACCATCACGGTGTCCGCGCCCGCGTTGATCCCGGCGGCGTACGACGGCAGGAAGAGGTCCTGCAGGTAACGGATCGGAAGCTGCTCCTCGACGCGGTCGTGACCGTTGATCGACTCCGAGTAGCCGGCGAAGTGCTTGACCGTCGCGGCGACGCTGCAGGCCGGGATCGTCGAGCACGTCCCGCTCTGCATGCCGGTGATGTTGGCTGCACCCATCGCGCCCGACAGCGCAGGCTCCTCGCCCCACGTCTCGTAGTAGCGGCCCCAGCGGTTGTCGCGCGCCGGGTCCTGGACCGGAGCGAAGTCCCACACGGTGCCCGTGCTGCAGAGCTGATCGGCGCGTGGCGGCGCCGGCCTGGCGCGCCAGCTTGGTGTCCCAGGTCGCGCCCATGCCGATCGACTGCGGGAACAGCGTCGCCTGCGGTCGGGTGACCGAAGCCGTGGACGGCGTCGACGCCGTAGATGATCGGGATGTGCAGCCGCGAGTGGTCGATCGCGTAGTGCTGGATCGTGTTGTACAGGTTCGCCCAGTCCGTTGCCGGTGTTACCGGCGGGTTGTCGGTCCCGCCGGACAGGATCGAGCCGGTGTGCGTCGGTGATCAGCACCTTCTGCAGGCAAGTTCTGCTGCGGCGTTGGTTGGTGTTGCTCGCCGTTGCAGACTGCCGTTCGGCGGGTGGTCTGCCCCGCAGCATTCCTCGACCACGATCTGGTCCATCTGCCCGACCTTCTCGGCCAGCGTCATCCGCTTGAGCAGATCGCTCACGCGCGCCGGGATCGGCGCGTTGGGGTTGGTGTACACCTGCGACGGACTCGCGCTCACCGCCGATACGCCGATCGCGACCGCAGCCGAGACCGCAAGCGCAGCCGCGATGGCCACGTAGATACGTCTCATCCTTCCTCCCTCCTCGAATGTTGCCGGCCACCCCCGGTCGCCGGCGGATATCTGGCGCGCCCCAGATACCCCGGCGCCGATATCTCCAAACCCCAAGTTGTGCGCGCTCACACGGAGGCTCGGGAACCGGACGATCCAGAGCCCCGACGTCCCCCGCTCACGGCTCCGTCAGCTGCGGATCCAGGACTCGAACCTGGACTAACTGATCCAGAGTCAGCCGTGCTGCCAATTACACCAATCCGCAATGCTGCGGCGGACCGGAATGCCCCGGCCGTCGCGGACCCGACGATAGCGGCTTTCCAGCGCTGTGGACCTCTTGCAGCGCGTCAGATCGACGCGAGATCGGTCGACAGGTCGCCGAGCGCGTCCGCGCCCTCGCCGATCGCCGATCCGGACTGCAGCCAGCGGCGCGCGTGATCGAGATCCTCTGACCGACCGACCGACAGGGCAGCCGGCGACGTGGCCGTCCTGCAGATAGAACACGCTGAACTTGCCGTCGTCGATCGACCCCCGCACGACCTCGCGTTCCCAGCGCAGCGCCGGACCGACGTACTCGAGCGACGCCCAGTCCGACAGATCCGAGAAGAAGTACGGGACCACGTCGTGGGGCCGGTCTGCCCCGAGCATGTTCAGCGCCGCGGTCTTGCCCTGGTTGAAGGCCACGTCCCAATGCTCGATCCGCATCCGACGGCCGCCGTGGATCACGCTCTGGTACTCGGCGACGTCGCCGGCCGCGTAGATCCCGGGCGCCGAGGTCCGCAGCCGGGAGTCGACCGCGATCCCGCCATGGCGACCGAGCTCCACCCCGGCGGCGCGCGCGAGCATCACGTCGGGCATCGCCCCGGTGCCCATGATCACGGCGTCGGCATCGATCCGGTGGCCCCGCTTGGTGACGATGTGGGTGACGCGCCCGTCGGCGCCCTCGAAGCCGGCGAGCTCGTCGTCGCCGTACACCTTGATCCCGTGCTCCTCGAGCCGGTCCTGGAAGAAGCGTCCCGCGAGCTCTCCAAAGCCGCGTCCGAGCACCACCGGCTCGAGCATCACCATCGTGCAGGTGCTGCCGAGCTCGGTCAGCGACGCCGCCACCTCGCTGGCGATGTAGGAGCCACCGACAAGCACCACCCGCTTGCCGGCCGCGTCCTCGCGGATCGCGTCGCTGTTAGCGAGCGCCCGGAGGTAGTGGATCCCCTCGAACTCTGATCCGGGCACGTTGAGCCGGCGCACATTCGCGCCGGTGGCGAGCAGTCCATGGTCGAAGCTGACCGACTCGCGGTTGGAAAGCGTCACCACGCGCTCGGCCGGGTCGAGCTTCATCGCGGACACCCGCGTGAGCGCCTCGATCCGCTGCTCCCGGTACCAGTCGGGCGGGCGGAACAGCACCTCATCGCGGGTCTCCTTGCCCTGCAGATACCCCTTGGAGCACGGCGGCCGGTTGTACGGCAGGTCGAGCTCGCGGCCGATCAGCAGAATCGAGCCGTCGGCGCCCGACTCGCGCAGCCAGCGGGCGCAGTTACCCGCCGCAACGCCCCCGCCGATCAGCGCGTAGTCGACGTGGCGGTCAGACATTCCCAGCCGCCGCGCCGGCCTGCGCGAACTGCGGGGTGATCTCGGACTCCAGCCCCGGGTCGAGGATCAGCAGCACCTGGTCGCCGGCCTCGATCACCGAGTCGTTCTTGGGCACGAACCCGGTGCCGCCGCGCAGGACCGAGATGATCAGCGAGCCGTCGGGGAGCGGGACGTCCTGGACCTTGCAACCGGCGGCGGTCGATCCGGCACCCACCTCGACCTCGATGATCTCGAGGTGCTCCTCCTCGAGCGCGAGTAGCTGGATCAGACCGTACTCGGGGACCTCGTGCTCGATCAGCCGCAGGATCAGGTCGGTCGCCGAGACGGCCGGCTGGATCCCGAGCAGCCTGAAGTGCTGGAGGTTGCGCGGGTTGTTGACCCGCGCGACGATCCGCTGGACTCCGTACTTCTCCTTGGCCACCTGACAGATCAGGATGTTGTCCTCGTCGTCGCCGGTGACGGCGATCACCAGGTCGGCTCGCTGGATCCCGGCCCGCTCGAGCACCCACAGCTCGGTGGCGTCCCCGTACTGGACCGCGTGCTCGAGCTCCTCCTCGACCACCCGGTAGCGGTTGTGGTCGGACTCGATCAGCGTCACCTCTCGATCCTTAGCGATCAGCTCCCTCGCGAGGTTCCAGCCCACCTTCCCCGCTCCCGCGATGATCACGTACATGCTGGTGCAGACCTCCTCATGTCTCGAGCACCAGGGCCTCGGTCTGGTCGATCGCGATCTGCGTCGGGCAGATCGTCAGCAGACCCTGCTCCGCATACCAGTTCGCGCGACCCGGATCGGCCACCCGGACGACCACCCGGGGCACGTTGAAGCGCCGCTGGGCGATCTGGGCGATCACCAGATTGGTGTTGTCGCCGCTGGTCGCGGCCAGGAACACGTCGGCGTCCTCGATCCCCGCTTCGATCAGTGCATCCACCTCGAGCGCGGTTCCGACCGTGAACCGGCCCCCGGCGTCCTCCCAGGTCGTCGCCTGATCCTTGTCGAGGCGCTCGTGCGAGAGCGGATCGCTGTCCAGCACCGACACCTCGTGCCCCGCATCGAGCGTGCGCTTGGCGACGGCGGAACCGACGCGACCTGAACCCACGATCAGGATGAACATGGTCGGCACTCTAGAGCTTGCGAGCACGGGGGGCGCCTCACTTTCGTGCCCGAGCGAGGCGCCACCCGTATCGGGCTCAGGTGATCAGCGGGATGATCAGCAGCGCGACGATATTCGCGACCTTGATCATCGGGTTGATCGCCGGCCCGGCGGTGTCCTTGTAGGGGTCGCCGACGGTGTCGCCGGTGACCGCCGCGGCGTGGGCCTCCGAGCCCTTGCCGCCGTAAGCGCCGTCCTCGATCAGCTTCTTGGCGTTGTCCCACGCTCCTCCGCCGGAGGTCATCGAGATCGCCACGAACAGACCGACCACGATCACCCCGATCAGCAGGCCGCCCAGCGCCTCGACGCTGATCAGCCCGACGATGAACGGGATCACGATCGGGATCAGCGACGGAAGGATCATCTCGCGCTGCGCGGCGCGGGTGACCAGCGCCACCGCGGTCCCGTACTCGGGCGTTTCGGTGCCGTCCATGATCCCCGGCTTCTCGCGGAACTGACGGCGCACCTCCTCGACGACGGCGCCACCGGCTCGTCCGACCGCCTCCATCGCGAGCGACACGAACAGGTACACCATCAACCCACCGATCAGCAGCCCGATCAGGACCGCCGGATTGCCGACCTGGAAGTTCGCGACCGCATGCCGGTCGGCGATCTCACGTTCGAACGCGTTGAACAGCACCAGCGCGGCGAGGGCCGCGGATCCGATCGCATAACCCTTGGTGACGGCCTTGGTCGTGTTCCCAACCGCGTCGAGCGGATCGGTGACGTTGCGGACCTCCTCGGGAAGGTCGGCCATCTCGGCGATTCCGCCGGCGTTGTCGGTGATCGGGCCGAACGCGTCGAGCGCGACGATCAGGCCGGTCAGCGACAGCTGTGCCATCACCGCAACGCCGATCCCGTAGATGCCCTGGCTGCCGCCGCCGGCGAGCTTCCACGCTCCGAGGATCCCGAGCGCGAGCACGATCGCGGGCGGCGCCGTCGACTGGTAGCCCTGCGCCAGGCCCTGGATGATGTTCGTGGCGTGCCCGGTCTGCGATGCCCGCGCCGTGCTGCGCACGGGCGCGAACCGCGTGGAGGTGAAGTAGTCGGTGATCACGAACAGGCATGCGGTCACGCCGATCCCGATCAGCGCGCACAGATAGAACTTCCACCACGCCGGCGTCACGCCCACCCCCAGCGTGACCTTGTGCATCATCCAGTAGGTCACCGGCAGGAACGCCAGCGCAGCCAGCGCCCCCGACAGGACCAGCCCCTGGTACAGCGCCCGCTCGACGTTGCCCGCCTTGGAGCGGACCGCGAACGTGCCGATGATCGAGGCGATGATCGAGACGCCACCCAGCACCAGCGGGTACACCGCCACCGTCGACTGCTGGTCGAACAGCAGCACGCCCAGCAGCATCACCGCCACCGCGGTGACCGCATAGGTCTCGAACAGGTCGGCGGCCATGCCGGCGCAGTCGCCGACGTTGTCGCCGACGTTGTCGGCGATCACGGCCGGGTTACGCGGGTCGTCCTCGGGGATCCCGGCTTCGATCTTGCCCACCAGGTCGGCGCCGACGTCGGCCGCCTTGGTGAAGATCCCGCCGCCCAGCCGCGCGAACACCGAGATCAGCGAGCCACCGAAGCCCAGCCCGATCAGCGCGTCGATCGCGGACCGCTGGCTCTCGCCAACGATCCAGGTGAGGACCCCGTAGTAGCCGGCGACGCCGAACAGCGCCAGACCGACGACCAGCAGCCCGGTCACGGCGCCGCCGCGGAACGCCACCTCGAGCGCGGGCGACACACCGCCGCGGGCGGACTCGGCAACGCGGGCGTTGGCCCGCACCGACACGTTCATGCCGATGTAGCCGGTCGCGGCCGACAGCAGCCCGCCGATCGCGAACCCGATCGCCACCCGGATGTTCTGGATCGGGATCAGGACGATGAACAGGATCACCCCGACCCCGGCAATCGTTATGTACTGGCGGTTCAGGTAGGCACTCGCTCCCTCCTGTACCGCCGCCGAGATCGAGCGCATGCGCTCGTTGCCGGGCGACAGGGCCAGGAGAGATCGCGCGGTGACGGCGCCATAGACGATGGCGGCCAGAGCGCACACGAGCGCCACCAGGACGCCGTGATGCGTCAGAAAGCTTGGCAAGAAGGTCCTCCGGAGATCTCTTTGATCAGATGCGCGCGCGGGCGCGGCCACAAAAACGGAAAAAAGGGCCCGCCACCGTACTTCGGCGGAGGCCCGTAAGACGGCGTGAGTCTACAGCGCCCGGCGGCACGACGTCCGGCGACTGTCCGGGCGCCGACGTGCGGCTACTGGCCCGGCACCCACAGGCGCCCGCTGCGCTGGGCCGGTCCCGGCTCCCCCGGCTGGCCCGGCGGGGGTTCCGGCGGCGGTGGTGACGTGGGCTCCGGCCGGCCTCCGGAGGGCGCCTCCCCGCCGGCCGAACCGGGGCCACCCGGGGGCTCGGAACCGGTGTCCGGGGTGCCACCCGGCGCTGGCCCCGCAGCGCCCCCGATGCGCACGAACGCCAGTTGGAGCTGCGACAGCGCCTCACGGATCGGGCCAACCTGGTCGGGCGCGCTCTGTTCGAGCAGCGGCATCAGCGCCCTGATCGACTCGATCGCCACCCGCACCTGTTCGGAGTCGCGCTCGGATTCCGTGCCCGGCGCCAGCCCGGTGCGGCGCATTCCGAGGTTGACCATCGTCACCACGTGCTCGAGCAAAATCTGCTCGACGCGCACCTTCCTGATCTCCGCCTCGTAGGCGGCTCGCAGCTCGTCCTCGGAGGGCGGGCGCTGGCCTGCCCCTCCCGGATCACCTTCGCCCGTGCTCATCTCGTCACCTCCGCGGTGCTTCCCAGCTCTCCCGCGTACGTGTCGCGGGTCTGCTCGACGGTGCAAGCGTAGATCTCCGGCAGCCCCAGGCCCGAGGCGACCATCGCGCGCTGGCGCTGGGCACCGTTGCGTTCCGGAAGCGCGACGTCGATCCCGAGCTCCGAGCAGGCCGGAGCGCACCAGGCCAACAGCCGATCGAGCGTCTCGCCGGCCGGATACGGCTCCCTGCGCTCCAGGTCCAACAACTCGCCGTCGAGCCCGTACCGGACTGCCCGCCATACGTTCTCCTCGATCAGTCTCCCCGGCAGGTTCTCGAACGGGACACCGGCGTCGACATCGCGGGCGGCCTGGGCGACGCAGCCCACGATCAGCGCGGCCAGACCTTCGGATTCGTCGGCCGTGGACTGCGCGTCGCAGATCCGCACCTCGACCGTCCCGAACGAAAAGTGCGGCCTCACCGACCACCACACCTGCGTGTATTCGACGATCGACTGCGTGCGCACCAGGAAGTCGATGTACTCGCCAAACGCCGCCCAGGTCCCGAACGCTTCGGGCACCCCGCAGCGTGGAAAGCTCTTGGTGAACGTCTGCGTGCGAGCGCTGTGAAGCCCCGAGTCGCGCCCGTCCAGGAATGGCGAGTTCGCCGAGATCGCCAATAGCAGCGGCAGCACCGGTCGCAGCCGGTCACACACCAGCACGGCCCGGTCGGCGCCCCGGATCCCGACGTGGACGTGCAGCGAGAACGTGTTGTTGCGCCAGGCCACGTATTTCAGCCCGTCCTCGACCCGGCGGTAGTGGTCGGTCTGGATGATGTGCTGATCGCGGTAGTCAGACCAGGGATGCGTACCGGTCGCTCCGAGCGCGATCCCGCGCGACTCCGCCAGCGCGAACAGCCGGCGGCGACGGTCGCGCTGGGCCGCGATCGCGGCCGCCAGGTCCTCGCCACGGCCCGAGCGGATCTCGATCTCGGAGGCGATCAACTCGCCCGCCACCGAGTTGGCCAGCACGGGGTCGGCGCCGGCGGCGTCACGCAGTTCGTCGAAGCGGGCGGTGAGACCGAGATCGCCCGCGTCGAGCAACGCGAACTCCTCCTCCAGCCCGACGGTGAAGTCCGTCGATGCGTCGAAGGCCGCCCGCGCGGTGTCGATATTCAGATCCACGTCTGCGCCGGAGATCGGGTCAGGTCAGATAGAAGTACAGCGCGTAGAGCAGATCGACGGCAGGGCTGGAGGTGTGCACGGTCACCTCCGGCGGCACGTGCAACAGCGCGTCGGAGTAGTTGAACATGATCTTCATTCCGGCGTCGGCGAGCTCGTCGGCGAGCTCCTGAGCCGCGGCCGACGGGACCGCCAGCACCGCGACGACGATGTCCTCCTCCTCGATCACCTGGCGCATCTGAGATTTCGGCCGGACCGTGAGGGTCCCGATCTGGGTGCCGACCTTGTCCTGATCTGAGTCGAACACCGCCACCACCCGGAAGCCGTGGTCGGCGAAGATGTCCGAGGTGGCGATCGCGGTGCCCAGGTGACCGGCCCCGAACAGCGCGATGTTGTGCTGGCCCGAGGTGCGCAGGATCTTGCGGATCTGGGTGACCAGCGACTCGATGTTGTAGCCCACCCCGCGCTTGCCGAACTTGCCGAACCCCGAAAGATCGCGGCGGATCTGGGTCGAGTTCACGTGCGTGTAATCGGCGAGCTCCTGCGAGGAGATCGTCGTCTTGCCCATCTTGCGGGCCTGCGTGAGGACCTGGAGGTATCGCGACAGCCGCGCGGCGACGCCGAGCGAGAGCTTCTCCCCCGGCTTGTCGACGCCTGGCTGAGCGAATGACCGGTCATCGCGGCCCACGGTGTAGCTCATCCGGCCTCCACCTTATCGAGCCTGCGCTCCAGTTCGAACTCGTCGATCAGCAGTTCGAACTCCTCCACGCCGTCGATCTCGATCACCGGAATCCGCTCGAGATAGTCCCGAAGCAGCGCGTCGTCGGCCTCGATGTCGCGCTCGGAGAGCTCGAACGGACGGCGCTCTCTGATCCGCAGCAGCATCTCCCGGGCCTCGTCGCACAGGCAGCAACCCTCGCGGCCGTACAGGATCACGATCGTCATCGCAGCGCTGGCATCCGCTCGCCGGTGGCGTACACATCGACGCTCAGGTAGTCCGGATAGGGGAGCGGCTCGACGAACCTCGCGGCGCTGGCGATCATCGCCGCGTTATCGGTGCACAGCTCCCGCGGCGGCACGTCGACGGGGACTCCGAGCCCTGACAGCCGCTCACGCAACGGGCCGTTGGCGGCAACGCCACCCCCGATCGCCAACCGCGCGAGCCCGGTCTGTGTCAGCGCCCGCTGCACCTTCAGCGCCAGCGACTCCACGATCGCGCGCTGATAGGCCGCGGCCAGGTCGGCGCGGCGGCGCTGCGCCTCGGCCTCGCCCAGCTCACGGACTCGGTACAGCAGCGCGGTCTTCAGCCCCGCGAACGAGAAGTCGAGGCCCTGCACCTTGCTGGCGGTCGGAAACGAGAACGAATCCGGGTCGCCGTCGCGCGCCAGCCGCTCGAGCGCGGGACCACCGGGATAGCCAAGCCCGAGCAGGCGGGCGCCCTTGTCGAACGCCTCGCCCGCGGCGTCATCGAGCGTGGCGCCGAGCTGCTCGAAGCCGGGCCCGGGGTCGTCGACGCGCGCCAACAACGTGTGCCCGCCGCTCGCGATCAGGCTGAGAAACGGCGGTTTCAGCGGCGACGGCGCCAGGAACGCGGCAGCGACGTGGCCATGCAGGTGGTCGACTGGAGCGAGCGGGAGCTCGCTGGCGGCCGCCAGCGCCTTGGCGGTGGACACGCCGATCAGCAGGGCGCCGACCAGCCCGGGACCGCAGGTGACCGCGACGAGCTCGACCTGCTCGAGCGAAGCCCCAGCGCGCGCGAGCGCATCGTCGACCACGGGCCCGACCAGGTCGAGGTGATGCCGAGAGGCGATCTCGGGCACGACCCCGCCGTAGCGAGCGTGCACGCCTTGCGAGGAGATCACGTTGGAGAGGATCTCGCCCGACTGGGTGACGACGGCCGCGCAGGTGTCGTCGCAGCTCGTCTCGAGCGCGAGGATCAACCTGGGGCGCCCGAGGTCGAGGCGGTCTCCGAGGTGCGCCACATGATCACGGCGTCCTCACCGGTGTCGTGGTAGTACCGGCGCCGGGTCCCGGCGCAACGAAAGCCGAAGCGCTCGTACAGGGCGATCGCGGTCGCGTTGGACGGCCGCACCTCGAGCGTGTACGAGGCGTCCTCACCCGCGCGAGCCACCATCTGCTCGAGCAACGCGGTGCCGACGCCGTGCCCGCGCACCGCGGGGTCGACGGCGATGTTCATCAGGTGCCAGACGTCGGCGTAGCGAGCGCAGATCAGGTACCCGACCAGCTTGGAGTCGCGGAGCGCAGCCAGGCAGATGCCCGATGGCTTGGACAGCTCGAGCACGAACATCCCCAGCGACCAGGCGGTCGGGAACGCCCGGCGCTCGATCGCGATCACCTGTGGGAGATCGGAGTATCCGAGCGGGCGGATCGTGGTGGAGTCGGTGCTCATCTGTCAGCGGCGGCGCGACGATTGATCTCGGCGTCGGGGAGTCGGAGGTAGACGGGCTGGACCTGGTCGGGGGAGCTTGCACCCATGCCGAGGGCGAGCCGGCAATGGGCGATCGCGCTCACCCGGTGAAGCTCAGACTCATCGCCCGGAACCAACGCCCCCGCGCGCTCGAGGACTTCCCTGAATTCTACCGCCCCCTCTCCCACTGCCAGCGTGCAACCGCCGAGCTCCGCGACCACGTCCGCCAACGCCTCGGGACCGCACGCACGCGGGGAAATCAGCTCGGCGGCCGGCGCGCCCGTCCGATCCGCCGGCCAGCCGGCCACGAACGCCTCGCCGCGCCGTGCGTCGAGCACCGCCAGCACCGCCTCGGCGTGCTGCTGCGCGGCCGCCGGAACAGCGTTGAGGGCCACGGATTGAAGCGTGGACACACCCACCAGCTCGACGTCACGGGCGCGAGCCAGCGCCCGGGCGCTGGCGACCCCGATCCGCAGCCCCGTGAACGTCCCCGGGCCGATTCCGACCGCGATCCGGTCCACCGCCTCCCAGCCCAGGCGCGCGTGGTCGAGCACCTCCGCGGCCAGCCCGAGCAGTCGGGTGGCGTGTTGCGGCCGTGAGCCCGGCGGCGGATCGTCGCGCGCCTCGAGCTCGAGCGCTCCGTGGTCCCCATCCCCGACGCGCACGAGCGCCGCGACGGTGGCCCGGGTGGCGGTGTCCAGGCCGAGGATCAGCACTCGATCGACACCTCTCGGCGATCGCCGCCGCCGTGCTCGATCCGCACTCGCCAGACGACTCGGGCCAGTCCCGCGATCTCCCGCTCGCCGGCCGCCGGCCATTCGACGAACGCGATCGTGTCCGCACCGAGGTAGTCGGCGAGCAGATCGGGGTCTTCCTCAGACAGGTCCGCCACCCGGTACAGGTCGATGTGCGAGACCGGCACGCGTCCGCGGTAGCGCTGGCCGATCGTGAACGTCGGGCTGGTGACCGCAGCCCGAACGCCCAGCGCCCGACCGGCGCCGCGGACGAACGTGGTCTTGCCGGCTCCGAGGTCCCCCTCGATCAGCACCACGTCGCCGGGGACCAGCCCGGCGGCCACGTCCGCGCCGAGTGCCTCGGTCTCGGCCGGACTGCTTGTGCTGTACCGGCGCGGCATCGGTGGCGCCACACTGTAGTGTCGGGCGGCGGAGGGACACCGCTTGCAGGCGCCGCTTAACGCGTCGATCCTCCGTCCCGTTCGGTACCGTCACGCCAGATGACCGCTCCCACGAGGCAGCCGGCGGGCCGTCTCGGCCGTCTGACCGCAAGATACGAGCCGCTGCTGGCGAAGCTCCGCGATTCGGACACGGCTAAGGCCGCCGGCCTCGCGCTGGCGATGATCGCCAACAACGTGATCGCGCTGGGCTCGACCGTCGTGTTCGCCCGGCTGCTGTCTGATTACGGCTCGCTGGCCGCGCTGATCAGCTATTTCCTGATCCTCTCGGTGGCCGGACAGGCGTTACAGGTGGCGACCGCACGCGAGGGCGTGCTCGGGCATCTCGGCGTGGGCGCGGATCTGGTCGCCACGCTGAAGAAGTGGATGATCGCGTTGCTCGGGTTCACGGTGGTGATGACGATCGGCTCGGTGTTGGCTCGTGCCCCGATCGCCTCAGCCGTGGGGGTAAAGCACGGCGGCGACGAGTGGGCCGCGGCGATCGGCGTTCCGGCGGGCTGCATGTGGCTGGGCCTGTCGATCCTTCGCGGGGCGCTGCAGGGCATCGGCGACTACAAGACGGTCGGGCTCAGCCTCGTCGGCGAACAGGCCGTGCGGCTGGTGTCCGGCGCTGCGCTGGCGGCGATCGGGCTCGGGGTCGCCGGCGCCTACCTCGGCACGCCGATCTCGTTCATCGCGATGGGCGTCTACTGCACGATCGCGCTGCGCCGCTACGCCGAGTCCGTCGAGAGCGCACCCGGCCGGCGCCCACAGCCCGCGTTCGGCCTGTGGGCCCACGTCAAGCGTGCGTGGGCCCCGATCGCCGGACTGGCCGTGATCGCCGTGCTGCAGAACATCGACATCATCGCGGCCAAGCACCGCTTCAACGGCACCAAGGACCTGGCGAGCTCGTACGCCGCGACCGCCGTCGCCGCCAAAGTGCTGATCTGGGTGGCGATCGGCGCCGGCTTCTATCTCGTCCCCGAGGTGTCGCGGCGCCGCGCCGAGGGCGAGGACACCCGCCCGGTGCTGTGGACCGCGCTGGGGATCATCCTCGTGTGCGCGATTCCGGTGCTGCTGATCTTCGGGTTCGGAGCCAAGCCGCTGCTTCGCGCCGCGTTTGGCTCAAATCGCCTGCTGGCCAGCGATTCGCTGTTGATCCTCGGGGTCGCGTTCACCGCGCTCGCGGGCACGTACCTGGCGATTCAGTACATGCTGGCGCTGAAGCGGACGTGGTTCTTGATCGCGATCGGCGTGGTGGCGATCGCCGAGCCGGTGCTGCTGCTGCAGGCCTCGCGCAAGCCGACGGGGTTCGCCGTCGTGGTGCTCGGGATTCAGGCTGTCGGAGCGCTGCTGGCGTTCGCGATGGCGTTGCGCAAGGACTCAGCGCCTCCAAAGACCCGGGCGCACGACGAGCCCACCGAGAAACCCGGGACCTACCTGGAGCCGGTCGAGACCGTCTAGGGGAGGGCCGGCCGCCGGGCCCTCAGAACAGTCCGAGCTGGGCCGCAGGTTCTCGCTGATGCACCGCCGGCGGCTCGTCGGGCTCGGGTAGCGCCTCGAGCTCTTCGGGCTCGGGGTCGGGCTCCGGGATCGGCGCAACCGCCTGCGGCTGCGGCGGCGGCCCGAGCGCGAGCAGCTCCGGTAGGCGGTGGAAATCGGCCCGCAGGGTCTCGAGCATCGACGGGGTGTACAGCGCGGCCGCGGGATGGAATAGCGGGAATAGCCGCACCGCCCGGGGACCGATGATCCGGGTTTCCTCCTGGCCGTGCAGCCGGGAGATCCCGGTGGTGTCCGCCCGCAGCAGCTTGGTCGAGAAGTTTCCCAGCGTGCAGATGACGACCGGCTCGATCAGCTCGACCTGGCTGGCCAGGTAGCTCTGGCAGGACTCGATCTCGTTGGGCAGCGGATCACGGTTGTCGGGCGGGCGGCACTTGAGCACGTTGCAGATCCATACGCTCTTACGCTCGAGCCCGATCTCGAGCAGCAGCTTGTCGAGCAGCTTCCCGGCCTGCCCGACGAATGGCAGCCCCATCCGGTCCTCGTTGGCCCCCGGTGCCTCGCCGATGAACATCAGGTCGGCATCGGCGTTGCCGGCGCCGAACACGACGTTCGTGCGCGTCTGATGCAGGGGGCAGCGGACGCAACCCCGTGCCTCCTCGTACACGGTCTTGAGCAGTTCGCGTCGCTCGGCGGCGCTCCTCACGGTTCCCGATGGTAATCCCGGACGACGACGGTTCGGCGGCCCGGCGGCCCACCGTTCCCGCTATCAGCGACGAGAATTGATCGTGGCGAGGAGTATCATGTGGTGCACGGCCGTCACCTTGCGGGGCGGACCGGAATGCAGAGCAGGTACAACGCCGACCGGTATCTCAGATGCGGGAACTGGAACGGAATTCGTCCACCGACACCCTTGTCCTGGCGCGCCTGGCCATCGTTGGCCGGGGACGGCTGGGGAATGCGCTTGTGGCCGCCCTTCGGGACGGCGCGGAGCCGCCGCTCGGCCCGTTTGGCCGCGGCTACGACGGCGCGGGCGCGGACGTGGTGCTGCTGTGCGTTCCCGACGGCGAGATCGCAACCGCCGCCGCCGCGATCGCCCCCGGGCCGCTCGTCGGCCATTGCTCGGGGGCCACCGGGCTGGAGGGCCTCGAGCCGCACGCGCGGTTCTCGATGCACCCGCTGATGACCGTCACCGCCGCGGGAGCATCGTTTGCAGACGCGGGCGCGGCGGTCGCCGGCAGCTCGTCCCGAGCGGTCGATACCGCCGCGAGGCTCGCGCGGGCGCTGGGGATGCGGCCGGTCCGGGTTGCCGACCACGACCGCATCGCGTATCACGCGGCTGCATCGATCGCCTCGAACTTCCTGGTCACGCTGGAAGCCGCCGCCGAGCGGATCGCCGGGACCGCCGGCGTCGACCGCCAGCTCCTGGTCCCGCTGGTACGTGCGGCGGTGGAGAACTGGGCGTCGCTCGGGCCGCGGCGGGCGCTGACCGGCCCCGTGTCGCGCGGAGACATGGTCACGGTGGCCGCCCAGCGCGACGCGATCGCCGAGCGGGCGCCCGACCTGGTGGACCTGTTCGACGCGCTCGTCGCGGCGACCCAGCAGCTCGCCGACGCCCGGGAGGCGCAGCCGGTATGAACACGATCCGTACGATCGGGGAGCTGCGCGCGGCGCTGGCGCCCGATCGCCGGGCTGGACGCACGATCGGGCTGGTGCCGACGATGGGCGCGTTCCACGACGGCCACCTATCGCTGATCCGGCGCGCCCGCGAATGCTGCGAGATCGTTGTGGTTTCGCTGTTCGTCAACCCGACGCAGTTCAACGAACGGACCGACCTGGCTTCGTATCCGCGCGACGAGCGGCGCGATGCCGCGCTCGCCGCCGAGATCGGCGTTGACTACCTGTTTGCCCCGGCGCCCGAGGAGATTTACCCCGCCGGCTTCGCCACCACCGTGTCGGTTGCCGGCGTGACCGAGCCGCTGGAGGGAGCGCACCGCGGCCCCGGACACTTCGCGGGAGTGGCCACGGTCGTCGCCAAGCTGCTGAACATCGTCGGTCCCGACGTCGCGTACTTCGGTCAGAAGGACGCCCAGCAGGCGCTGATGATCCGCCGCCTGACGCGCGATCTCGACATCCCCGTACGGATCGAGACGTGCCCGACGCGGCGAGAGGCCGATGGCCTGGCGATGTCGAGCCGCAACGTGCTCCTGTCCCCCGCCGAGCGCTCCCGCGCGACCGCGGTGCACCGAGCCTTGGGCACGATCCGGGAGGTGGTCGAGGCCGGCGAGCGCGACCCGGTCGCCGCCCGGGCGCTCGGGCTGGCCGAGCTGACTTCGCCTGAGCTCGAGGTCGAGTACCTCGAGCTCGTGTCCCCCGACACGCTGATGGCGCTGCAACGGCTCGACGGCGATGTGCTCGTCGTCGTGGCCGTCCGCATCGGCACCACCAGATTGATCGACAACGAGACCATCAACATAAATTGCGAGGTGGCGACCCCTGATGGGGCGCCAACCACCGCGCAAGGAGGTCTGTACTGATGTCCGCAACCCCACGGGTTCCCGTCCCGCACAACTTGGACGAGCCGATGCCGATGACGCTTCCCCGGCTCGCTGAGAAAAAGCGCCTCGGCGAGCCGATCGTGATGGTCACGGCCTACGACTACCCATCGGCACAGGTCGCCCAGGAGGCGGGCGTCGATGTCGTGCTGGTCGGCGACTCAGGCGCGATGACCGTGCTCGGCTACCCCACCACCGTGCCCGTATCGACCGACGAGATGCTGATGCTTGCCTCGGCCGTGCGGCGTGGGTGCAGGACGCCGCTGCTGGTCGGCGACCTGCCGTTCGGCTCCTATGAGGCCTCCGACGAGCAGGCCGTGGCGACCGCCCAGCGGTTCGTCAAGGAGGCCGGCTGCGATGCCGTCAAGCTCGAGCGCGGCGGCAGTACCGTGCAGCGCGCCAAGGCGATCGTCGAGGCCGGGATCCCGGTGATGGGCCACGTCGGTCTGACCCCGCAGACGGCGACCGCGCTGGGCGGCTATCGGGCCCAGGGCCGCACCGCTGACCGCGCGCTGGCGGTGGCCCGCGACGCGCTGGCGCTGCAGGAGGCCGGATGCTTCTCGATCGTGTTCGAGGCGATTCCGGCGGCGGTCTCGGAACTGGTGATGGAGCAGATCGAGATCCCCGTGATCGGGATCGGCGCCGGCGCGGCGACCGACGGGCAGGTACTGGTGTTCCACGATCTGCTGGGGATCTACGACGGCCACGCACCGCGCTTCGCCAAGCGCTACGGCGAGCTCAAGGCGCTGATGGTTGCGGGGGTCGCGGAGTACGCGGCCGAGGTTCGCGGCCGGGCGTTCCCGGGGCCCGAGCACTGTTACTCGATCGACGAGGACGAGCTGACCGAGCTCCGAGAGGCGCTCGCGGCGGGTTGATCGCGACCGAGGTGTAACCCACTGGTTAGGGCCGGGGGCGCGTCGCTTTCGCGGCGGACCCCCGGCCATTACCATGGCTAGATGCCCCGTCTCGCGCAAGTCTTCGCTCCCCGGGACAGGGTCTATTTCGAGTTGTTCGAGGAGGCCGGCCAGAACGTGTTCCTGGCCGCCGACCTGCTCGACCGGCTACTCGCCACGTATCCCGACGATCGCGCGCTGGCGCGTGAGATCCTCGACTGCGAGCACCAGGGCGACCGGATCACCCACGACATCATCGACCGGCTCAACCACACGTTCGTGACCCCGATCGACCGTGAGGACATCCTGGCGCTGGCGTCCGCCCTGGACGACGTGGTCGACTACACCGAGGAGGTCGCCGACTACCTCGGCCTGTACAAGATCGAGGCGCCGATGGACCAGGCCATCAAGCTTGCGGGA
>CAVPMQ010000011.1:0-446347 GCA_963706565.1 uncultured Solirubrobacterales bacterium
CATGGTCGGCGTCTCGATCGTCTCAGTGATCGCCGCGTTCTTCCTGGCCAGGTGCTTAGCGGCCCGGTGGGGCGGGTGGAACGCCACGATCGCGACCGCGATCATGTTCATCGCCTGGATGGCGGTCGTCATGGCGATCTTCCCGGCGCTCGGGCACCTGCATAGCAATGTCGTCCAGTACGGGAACGTCGCCACCGAGACGCCCCTGCCGCTGAAGAATGCCGCCGGACAGATCGTCTACCCAGGCTTCCCGGCTGACGTCCTGTTCAAGTTCCGCCTTTACTCCGTGGTCAACCAGGTCCTCCTTTGGAGCACGATCGGGCTCGGCTTCGGGGTTTTGGCCGAGCGTGTGGTCACACGGCCGTCGACCGCACAGATCGGTGAGTGGGCCATCCCCGACATGGCCCAACCCGTCGCCAACTCGCAACCGGATTGCTGACCGGTCGACTCCGTAGCGGGAATCTGGTCAGCACCGCAGCCCGTGACGACATCCGTCACACCGTCCACGCTGTCCACTACGTCCTGTCCACGCAGGAGACGCCGCGATTTGGACGACTCTGGAACCGTCTACGCGCCCTGAGCGAGGTTGAGGGCCTTGTGGACTGTGTGGCCCGTGGAGGTTCGAGTCCTCTCGGGCGCATTGGTAAGCCCCGCAAGGACGGAGTTTTTCTGCCTCTGGCCGGTACGAGCTGCGATCACGATCGGGTTCGTGTCGACGACGCCGTAGCGGGCGATCACGCCCGCGGCGCCATCACCCGAAGCGGATGATGCCCGACCGTCCCGCCGTCGGGAGGCCGCGGTTATGGGTGGTGCTGAGCACGTACTCGACGCTTGGCCAGCGGTGCGTGTGGATTGGTGTGGTCGCGGCGCGGATCGTTGTGAGCAGTACGCGCACTCGGTCGTTCTCGAGCAGGAGCTGATGGTTCGCGGGGAGGCGGAGTTGGCAGATCGGGTGTCTCGGCGGTCGGCGGGGGCGGCAGGCAGAGTTGGCAGGACGCGAGGACCGCAGAGGCGATCGACGGGACCGGCGCGAAGACAGGCGTTTCCGCTGCTAACAAGCCCATGTAGGCGCCGCTGGCGGCGGCATTCGGCGACGGCAGCTGAGAGATATCACCCGAATGGGATGACCCGCGCTCACTCGCGGGGTCATATGCTGGTCGCCGCTAGCTCCGAACAGGTTTGAGGTGAGGGCTGTGCGGCATGCGGTGGTGCCGCGATGTCCTCGCAGCAGCGTTGTCAGGATCGGCGGTCAAAACAATCATTATCCGGGAACCGGCGACGCTGACGGTCGCGGCCGGTAGCACGCTTCGATGCCGACCCGGACAGCGCAGATGGAGGACATTCATGGCCGAACTCAACCTTGACCAGCTCGGACCGGTCGACTACGTCGTTGTCGGTTTTCCTGGCGACAAGGCGGACTTCTCGGGTGCGATGGCCAACGAGCTGAAGAAGCTGATGGACAGCGGCACGGTACGGGTGCTCGATCTCCTGATGGTCAGGAGGGGCGAGGACGGCACCGTGGCGGTAGTCGAGTTGCGTGAGCACGACGAAAGTGACCTCGGCGAGCTGCGGTCCCTCGAGGCCGATCTGTCGCTTGTGCTGGCCTTGGAGGACGTCGAACAGATCGGCGCTGATCTGGAGCCCGGCAGCACGGCTGCCGTGCTTGTCTGGGAGAACGCGTGGGCTGGTCCGTTCGCATCGGCGATTCGCCATTCCGGCGGGGAGCTGATCGCGATGGGTCACATCCCCACTCAGACGCTTATCGCCGCGGCCGAGGAGGACCGTGAGGCGGCCGAGGCAGGAGCGTGACGCGCGGTCTTTGACGAGAGGGGGTGGTCGCCGCGTCCGGTGATCCGAGGTCGGGGCCGCGGGCGCCGCGTCGACCGTCGCGCGGCCGGCGTCAGGTGGCTGCCGGCCAAGCCAGATCGGAATTCCTCATGTCCTGCGGAACGACGACGAGCTGAGGTTCTCAGCCTGTGCCGCACGCTGACCTGTCGCCGGACACGTGCCTACAGCTCGCGCCGGGCATCCGGACGCGTTTGGACGCAGCCGGGCACGTGCTTGTCGACGCGCCGGACGGCACGATTATCGACGTAGGTCCGAAAGGGTTTGGGACCTTGTCGATGTTCGCTCGGCCGCTCAGCCTTGGAGCCGCGATCGAGCGACTCGAGAACGGCAGCAATGGCTCGACTGATTTCGTGCCGACGCTGAGTGTGATCAACATGCTGATCGAAGAGGGTGCGCTTGTGCAGCCCGACGCGGATCGGATCCCCACCAGGGGGTGGGCAGATCCCGTGGAGCACGCGCGCATGCTCCACGACGACCGCCGGACTAGTGACTACATCGCCGCCCTGCGACAGGCAGTACGACCCGAGGACATCGTTCTCGATGTCGGCACCGGCAGCGGGGTGCTCGCAATCGCCGCCGCTCGAGCGGGAGCGCGTCACGTCTACGCTGTCGAGGCCAGCGATATCGCCGATGTCGCCGAGCGCGTGTTCGCCGCCAACGGCGTCCAGGACAGGGTGACGCTGATTCGCGGCTGGTCCCGAGACATTGAGCTGCCCAAGCCGGCGGACGTGCTCGTGGCCGAGGTGATCGGCAACGAACCGTTCGAGGAGGAGATCCTCGAGACGACGCTCGACGCCCGGCGCCGGCTGCTGAAACCCGACGCGCGGCTCATTCCGCACGCGCTCGAGCTGGTGGCCCGTCCGCTGCTGGTCCCGGACGCGGAGGCCAGGCAGCGCGCGATCGGCCCGCAGGCCATCCAACGCTGGCGACAGCTCTACGGGATCGAGTTTGAGCCGCTGCTCGACGCCGCCTTCCCCGGTCCGATGAATAACCCGACCGAAGCCGACGTCCTCGCTCGGTGGCCACCGGTCGGTCCGCCGGTCACGCTCGCCACGGTCGAGCTCGGGTGCTACGAGCGACCCACCGTCAACGCGTCCGCCGAGCTCGCCGTCACGAACACCGAATGGGTCAACGCAATCGCCATAACGTTCCGCGCCTATCTACACGGAACCCTCGTTCACATACTTGATCCCTGGCGGTGGCCGTCTTCGAGCTGGGCGACGTCGGTATGGGTGCTTCCCGACCCCATCCGGGTCGGGTCCCCCGACATCTTGCGGGTGCGCTATTGCCGCCGGGTCCGGGGCCGGCCCGACGGATTGACCTGCGAGGTTTCGCCCTTTTTGGGTGATGCCGCAACAGCCCCAGACCGGCACGATAGAGGTAGCCCGGTTCCAGTGAGGTCACTGGGGCCCTGATGTCAACACCGTTCATGATCAGGAGGACGCGATGGGATTTGTACGTCGACGCGCTCGCCGCCGAACAGCGCTGGTGGTCGGAGGAGCGGCCTACGCGGCGGGCAGGCACGGAGGCCGTAGACGGGGTTACGATGAGGGTTACGACGACGCCGGGCAGGACGAGCAGCAGACGGCACCACCGCCGCAGGCACCGGCTGCGCCCGCCCAGGCGAGCCCGAGCATGGACTACGACGAGCTCGAGCGGCTCGGGAAGCTGCACGCCGAAGGGACCCTGACCGACGAGGAGTTCGCGGCCGCCAAGGCCAAGATCCTCGGAAGCTGACCCACGCGATCGCGCAATGCGATCGCGTGTGCCCGAGCCGACGGGCCGGCTGCCCGAACTCATCGTCGAGGACTCGCCCGACGCAGCCGATCTGGCGCTGCTCGAGGAGCAGGTGGCGGCCGCCGCGATAGCCGCCACTGGACTTGGTGACGAACAGGAGTTCGGGATCTTCGGTCGGGACGACGACGGTCGCGTCGTGGCGGGCATCTCCGCCATCGTGTGGGGCGGGTATTGCGAGCTGCAGGCGATGTGGGTCGAGGAAACGCTGCGCAACCGCGGGCTGGCGCACGCACTCTTCGCCGGCGCGGAAGCCGAGGCCCGCCGCAGGGGCTGCGGGCTCGTCGTGTTTCACGCCTACGACCTGCTCGCTCGCGGTCTCTACGAGCGGCTCGGATACGAGACGGTCGGTGTCATCGAGAACTGCCCGGCGGGAAGCGCCGCGCGCTGGTACCGCAAGGTCCTGTGAGCGCCCCTGCGACACGGCGGGCCGGGCGCCTACCCCAACCAACTCGACTCGACACTCGCCGCGAGCCGCTTGACGCCCCACTCCAACGGCCCCGACACCGTCTCATCAAAATCGTTGACGTCGAACACAAGCTCGCGTTCCGGCGACGCGAACCCGCCGAGGTTCGAAAGATGCGCGTCCCCGCACAGCTGCACGCCCAGCCCAGCCGTCGGCGTCCCTGCGAGGTCGGCGTCCATCACCGCGGCCGCACCGCAATAAAAGGCAAACGGCGACACGAGCATCCGCCCGTTACATCTTCCCCTGGTTGATCGCGTCCATCGCGGCGGACTCGTTGGGGTAGGCGTGTTGACGAACAAGACCTGGTAACCGAGATCTTCGCCGACCCGGCGGCCGTCACGACCGGAGAGGCTCCCGTCACGCCGAACGGCAGATTGCGCGGCACCTGAGGTCCCAACGCGTTGACCCACACAACTGCAACCGAGCACGCGAGAAACAACACGAGCGCGAGCGCAACCAGCGCTCTCCTCGCAAAAAGCCGCTGGTCTTGATGCGATCCATCACCGATGCCGCGGACCCGCGGCTCTGGCCCCGAGCCGGACGGGCCAGGAGCATCGCTCCGGCTGGGATCCTGTCCGGACGGGCCGTCGCTTGTCGTGTTCATCGCTCCCCCGGTCGCCGAGCATCTGTCGCGCCGCGATTCGCCAAGGTTGTCGTTCCCGGGATCTCACGCGCGCCGAGTCGAGGCAATCGTTCGGCACGCCGGATGCCCGCACCGCTCAACCTGCACCCTGCACCTCCAGCAGCCGCGGCTCGGGCTGAGGCTCCTCTGATCGCTCGGGGGCGCCCAGTAGCTCGGCACGGTTGAGCGGCAGGGTGTGCGGCGAGCCGTTGGCCGCAAGCACCTGGTACACGGTGATGTCGCCGTCGTCGAAGCCGATGGCCGAGGCCAGCATGTACAGGCGCCACGCGCGCTCATGCTGCGCGCCCACGAGCGCAACCGCCTCGGCGCGCCTGGCCTCGAGGTTGGCCACCCAGCGGCGGAGCGTCAGCGGGTAGTGTTCTCGCAGCGACTCCACGTCCCTGACCTCGAGCCCGGCGTCGCGCATCGCGGTGAGGATCGCGGTCACCGGATGGAGCTCGCCGTCGGGGAAGATGTAGCGGTTGACAAACGTGTCTGAGCGGGGCTGCTCGGAGGCCAGCCGTGCGATCCCGTGGTTCAGGAACAAGCCGCCGGGTCGCAGCAGGCGGGCCACCGTGCGGGCGTAGCGCCCGAGCTCCGCCCGTCCGACGTGCTCGTACATGCCGACGCTGACGACCTTGTCGAAAGGCTCGTCGTCGATGTCCCGGTAGTCGCAGACGCGCACCTCGACCAGGTCGGAGACTCCCGCGGCGCGGATCCGGCTTCGGGCCAGCTCGGCCTGGGGCGCCGACAGCGTGACTCCCAATCCGCGCACGCCGTGCCGGGTGGCGGCGTGCACCAGCAGCGAGCCCCATCCGCACCCGATATCGAGCAGGCGCGCGCCGGAGGTCAGCCGCAGCTTGCGACAAATAAGCTCGTGCTTACGCTCCTGGGCGGCCTCGAGCGAGTCCTCGGCCCTGTTGAAGTAGGCGCACGAGTAGACCATGCTCGGACCAAGGACCAACCGGTAGAAGTCGTGGAGACGTCGTAGTGGTGGGTGACAGCGGTCCGGTCACGGGTTGTCGAGTGGCGGCGACCGCGGGGGCGGAGCTCGATCGACGGGACCGGCGGGCGCTGCAGGACCCCGGCCGGGGCTGCGCGCAACGCGGTAAAGAAAAGGTGCAGGCGGTCGCGCGCCGACAGGCTGACCCCGCTCAGGCGCTCGCGCGCAGCGAGCACTATGTCGAGGTCCCCCTCGACGTCGAGGGCCCCGGTCACCCATGCCCGAGCCAGCCCGATCTGGCTCGGCTCGCGCAGCAGGTAGGCGAGCGCGTCCGGGCTGCGAACGGCCACGACGGGCGACGCTGACTCGCCGGGCAGAGTGCTGCCGTCCCAGAAGCGCACGGTCACCGGGAGCGCGCCGAGGCGTCCATCGGCGACGCCTCCGAGCGCGCGGCGGATCACGGTCGCCACGTCAGCGTTGTGCATTGGCTCAAAACGGATGAAATCCACGCGCGAACCTGGCTGATACTCCTAGCCGCCCGGAAAGTGCGGGCCGTTCAGCTGTCGCTCCCGCAGCTCGTCGATCTCAAAAGCGGCTCCACTCCGCATGCCAAGGGCTCCGTTCGCTAGTTCGGCCGGGACCAACGTTCAACGTCAGGTCCGCTGCTGCAATCTGACGCGGACGAGCCGTGCAAACAAGGCGGCACACAGGTGACATCGACGAGCTTTTCTCTTCTCCGGTGTGTGCGTTTCTTTTCTCCGGGTGTCGGTTAACACGTAGGCGTCCGGCACGCGCTGGATCACATCCACAGGCTCAACCCGGCACGGTCTGCAGCGACTGATGCGAGACGGGGAGCGAGCGCCTGCTGACCACGAGCGAGCGCGGTGTCGACTTGCTTGGTACTGCAGCGGCGGTTCAGTCGCGCATTGCGGGAAAGAAGTCGCCGAGGGTCTCGTCGCCGATGGTGATGGCGTGCGCGGCGGTGATTGCGTCCTGGCGCTTGATGTCTGGGACGGTCTCGCCAAGACCATGGGCGAACGCTAGGACGGCCTGCAGGAGCGACGTGCCGAGCACGCAACGTTCTCCAGCTACGACGAGGGCGCCCACCACTCAGGTCTCGAGCGGGCCGACACGCTCGACGCGCTGCGCAAGCTCGACAACCAGTTCGGAAGGATAGAGAAGTGCCGGCGCTTCGCCCCCCGGCCGTACAAGCTCGTGGTGCTCTCCGATCACGGTCAGACGCAGGGAATGACGTTCAAGCAGCGCAACGGCTATGGGCTCGACGAGCTTGTCCAGCGCTCACTCTCGCGCGGCGACGTGACGGGCATGAGCGGCGGCGACGAGCACGACACCGCGGTCGGGCGAGCGTTCAACGAAGCGACCGGCCGCAGCGGCGACCATCAGAAGCACGCGATGAGCGACGAGCGCACGATTGTGCTGGGCTCGGGCAACCTCGGCCTCGTCTACCTGATGGAGGAAAAGCGCAGGCTGAGCGCCGAGGAGATCCAGGAGCGCCACCCCAACCTGATCCCAGCGCTGACCGCTCACCCGCACATAGGATTCCTGCTGATGCGCTCTTCCCAGCACGGCGCGATCATCGTCGGCTCTGACGGCACCCACTACCTCGCGACCGGACGGATCGAGGGACAGGACCCGCTCGAGCCCTTCTCCTCCAATGCCACCACGCACCTACGGCGCACCGACGGATTCGAGCATGTCGCCGACATCATGGTCAACAGCGCTACGGGCGATCTCGCGCGCCTTGTCGTCGCCACAGGCATCCTGGCTGATCGGGCGCATGAAGTCCAACCCGTCGCGCCCGACGAGCTTGCTGACGAGCTGGTCGAACTCCTTCGCTCGACGATGAAGGCGCGACCGAGCTACCTGAGAGACGCTGCTGGATGGATCGACGAGCTGGGCGAGACAACGCCTGAAGTCGATCCTGCGCCGTTCATCCCGGCAGGGGCTCGAGGAGCTCGGGGCGCACGCCGCGCGGCCCACTTATCTGGTGGGCGTACGGCCGGATCGACGGCCGCCAGTAGAGCACTCAGGAATCGCGCGCCTGAAGCAGATGGCGTAGTTCATCAAAGCTCCCGACCTTGTCGGTCTCGGCGAGCACGAACCGGTCACCGTGGACGACAATCGAGTAGGGGCCGCTCGAAACGGCCCAACCCTTCACTGGCTGCCAGCTCAGAGCGGAAGCGCCGCTCATCGCAAGCGCCATCGTGTTGAACAGCGTCTGGACCGCCTCAGCAAAAGAGCCGATCAGCTCGAACGCCGCCGGGATCTCGAGGAACAAGCCCGCGCTCTTGTGTTCGCCGATGCGCCAGTCCGGCCCGAATCTGCCCGCCACTACTACACCGTGACGCGAAATCAACTCGTCAAACTCGCTGCTCATCGCTGGCCGTTCCCTCCAGTAGGTTGGCTAAGACAGTGCGAATCTACTCCGCGTCACCCTGCTCGGAAGGCTTGGCTAGCGGCCGATCGCTCCGACTGGCTGGAGCGACGGCTGCAGCGAACAGGCCAAGCCTGGAGGAACGCCCCGCACTGGGGCCGGGCGCATGTCCCGGCTCGCCGATCCGGCCACATCCTCGGGTCAGGTCAGGCGCCGATAGCGTGTCGGTCAAGACTCGCCCCGCTAAGCCGCCGGCTCGTTCTCGGCGGTTGAGCTCTTCAGCCAGCCCGTCGGCCGCCATGTCGCGGGGATTGGACACGATGCGGTTGACGGTCTGACGTTCTGCTTGACCTGGTGGGCCTGGTCGCGGAGACGACGATCAGGCCCGCGTATCCGTGATCGAGCACTCGGCCGACGTCCATTACATCCGCTTGCTTCACCCCTCCGGCCGCACGACCCGCGACCGCGCCGATCGGCGTCCGGCGCCGCCACGACGGCCAGCGCCCCGAGGATCCGACCTGCCCGAACAGCGCCGCGACCACACTTGCCGCCAAGCCCCCAGCCGAGCCCCACGGCCGCTCCGCGCCTCCTCGGTTGCTCGCGTTTTTTGCTCAGGCGTCGGAGGCGGCGGGTTTGCGTTGCCGTTGCGCCAGCGCGATGAGCAGACCCGAACCTGAGACGGCGAGGTAAGCAGTGATAACGGCGACCGTCACGGGTGCTGTCTGAAGGGCGCCGATCTGCGTCGTGATGACGCCGAGCAAGATCAGCGAGAACGGGGCGGCGACCAGCGATCCCGGAAGCGCGGCGAACATCGCCGCGAAAGCGAGTGCCTCCGGCAGCCCTGGGATCAGCACGTGGGCGGTGATCCCGGCCGTGCCGCCAATGAACAGCATCACCAGGAACGGACCACCGATGAAGCCGGTGGCCTCACAGACCGCGAACACGAGGATCTTCGCGAACACGATCGCGATCAACAGGCCGGCGCCAAGCGCCGGCCCGTCGTGGATCACGGTCGTGAGCTGGTCGGTTCCGGTGAACAGCGTCAGCGGCAGCGCCACGCCGACCAGCCCGAACGCGACTCCCCCCAAGGTCGAGCGAAGGATCGTCCGATTGCCAAGGCGAGCGGCGAGTCGCGTGAGGACCGCGATCGCGACGGTGGTGATCAGCGCGAGCGCCGCGGCGACCAGACCCAAGGGAACCGCCGCCAGCAGCTGCCAGTCCTCGAACTTGAACGACGGCACCGAGTAGATCCCGACGAACGTCGACCCCGCGATCGGAAAGTACACCGCGAACGCGACCGACGACGCCAGCAACCCCCCGACCAAAGTGTCCATGAACCGGGTGGCCTTCGGACGCGCAAGCTCGAGCACCAGAATCGTCGCCAAGATCGGAGCCGACAACAGGCCACCGTACGCTGCGGACATCCCGGTGCGCGTGTTCGTCGCTCGCATCTCCTCACTGAGCTTCCGCCGCTCCGAGACCCACGTGCCCAGCCCGCCCCCCATCCTCCCCAGCGCGTCCTCCGGCCCGAGACTCGCCCCACCGGCCAACGACACCAGCGACACGGCAACCGCCTTCAGGACCGTCGACGGCTCTACACGCCCGTCCTTGATCTCCTGAACTGTGCCGGGCAGCTTCACCGGGAGTCGAAACACGCGCCGAAGCACGCCGACGAGCACCCCGGCCGCCGCGGTCACCGCCACCCACCAAACACTTCCGTCAAACCAGCCGGGATCCTTCGGAAGCGTGAACCAAAGCTTGGTCCCACCCTTGACCAGTCCCAAAAACGCCAAGCTGGCGAACGCCAGCACGACCCCGAACAACGCCGCATAGCCCATCAGCCGCCAGAACCCCGGCGACCGCATCAACGCGACGCCGGCAGGGCCCGGCTGCGACCCCTCGCCGGAGCCCGGACGCGACCCCGCGCTCACGAACGAGCCATCACGCTAGGGCCGGGGTAGCGGCGAAGACACGAGCCAGGGCGACCTCCCGAAGGAAGGTCCCGTCGAAGTCTGCGGCATCAGTGAGACGCTCGCCACCGTGAGCGCACTCTACTCCCGACTGGATACCAGCATCTGCGGGATCTTCCGAGCGGGAAAACTGCCGATGGAACTTACCGATTCGGACGAGCTGCGACGGGCCATGTCGTGAGGCCTCCGAGACCAGGAATACCACGATCCCCGCTCAGGAAGCCCTCCGCCCACAAATGACCGGTTCGGCCGGCTTCCAGCAGTCCCATCGCCGAGCTTTCGCAATCCCAAAACGAAGCGATGCGCAACCTCGTCGTTTCTCTTCGGTTCAAGAGCAGCGGCGCGTGGTCGCCGCAGCGGACGAGTGTTTTGCTCGGCCGGACGTCGCTCAGCTCACCATCGCGTTAGACAATATGGAGGACCGGCCGCCTCGGAATCGAAGGTAAGTCGGTACCCCCGCGTCGCGGGGGTGATGCTCGCCGTCGAAGGTGCAACTTCGACGCGGGCCCACAACACAGGAGGCACCGACATGCCTGACGGTATCCGTTGGGTCGGTCTCGACGTGCATGCGCGCGAGTCGACGATCGCTGTCTTTGACCAGGCTACGGGCGAGCTCGCGACGAAGCGGGTGGTCGGCCGTCCGCATGAGCTGATGCCGTTGCTGCGCGCCGTGGAGCGCCCGGCGCGGATGGTGTATGAGGCGGGCCCGACCGGCTACGGGCTGGCGCGTCGGGCGTTGGCAGAAGGGATCGAGCTCGGGGTCTGCGCGCCGAGCAAGACCGAGCGTCCGGCGGACAGGGTCAAGACCGACAAGCGTGACGCGGTCCGCCTGGCGCGGTTGCTGGCCGCCGGTGAGCTCGTGCTGGTCACGATCCCGTCTGTGGAGCGTGAGCAGCTGCGCGACCTGGTCCGCTGCCGCGAGGACATCCGCTGCGACCTGGTCCGCGCGCGGCACCGGATCGGGAACTTCCTGCTGCGCCGCGAGATCTACTGGGAGGGCCCGGGTGAGGCGTGGACGCGCAAGCACCGCTCGTGGCTGACCTCGATCCGATTCTCCGATCATGCCTCGAAGGCGACACTGGCCGACTACCTGCACGCCCACGACGTTCTCATCGCCCGCCGCGATCAGGTCGAGACCGACCTCGCCGCGCTCGCGACAAGCGCTCCGTGCGCGCACACGGTCGCGAGGTTGCGCTGCCTGCGCGGGATCGACACGCTGTCCGCGCTCGGGCTCTGCGCTGAGATCGGGGAGTGGGGACGCTTCGATCATCCTGATCAGCTCTCCGCCTACCTCGGGATCGTTCCCTGCGAGCACACCACCGGCTCCCAGCGGCGGCTCGGGTCGATCACCAAGGCCGGCTCGACCCACGCCCGCCGGCTGCTGATCGAGGCCGCCTACCACTACCGCCGCGGCCCCGGCGTCGGTCAAGCGCTCGAGCTTCGCCAACGCGGGCACGCACCCGAGATCATCAACATCTCCTGGAAAGCGCAACGCCGCCTCAACGCTCGCTGGCGCCAACTCAAAGACGCGCGGCGCAAACCCGGCGGGGTCGTCGCGGTCGCGATCGCGCGCGAGCTCGCCGCCTACTGCTGGGAGATCGCGACCTGCCCCACCACCAGCCCCGAACCGACACCCACACCAACGACCCGCAAGAGACTCAGCAACTCACGCTAACCAACCCAGTCTCCACACATCCCGTTGCGGTTGGCGAGGCGGCCCCGGCCATCCCGGCTCGCGTACAGCACTCCGCGATTCGTCGCCTGAGCACCCACTTCCGGGCGGACGCGCTCGACTTTAGACGGCGGAGGTACGACGAACAGAGGTCTTGGGCCAGCCCCCGAATATGAGCATGACCACCCGTCGCGAACCCCGCGAACGGCCGGGCCGCCTCGCCAACCGCAACCACACCACCACCATCACCACCCACACAATGGCCATCGACCCATGCCCCTTGACAACCGGTCCTCCATATGGGCGACGTAGCAATGACCCGGGCCAACGGGGCGCGGAACCCCTGGGGCGGCCCGTCATCTAGCTTCGCCGAAGGCATTCTCCCGCTTGGCCAGCCGGCTGAACGGGTGCGCGGTAAGTCCCAACACGCAGCCGCAACGCGCGGATTGTTCGCCGCTCTACAGCCGACGAACCATCGGCCTTGAACCAGGCACGGCCAGCTAAGTGCAAGTCCTAGGCAAGGTAGCCAAAACGGTACACAGACGGTACATCACAGACTGATACCACGGGCTTGACGTCAAACAAAAACCCCGCCATTAGCGGGGCTTCTGTCTGATCGGGGAGACAGGATTTGAACCTGCGACCGCCCGGCCCCCAGCCGGGTGCGCTACCAGACTGCGCCACTCCCCGTGGTGATCGGATTCTAGGGCCAAGCGCCCGCCGGCCGCCAGGAGGCCGCCACAGTTCGTCGGCGGCGTAACGGGCCGTCGCGCGAGGTTGAGCGCTACGCTCGACCTCGTCACGGGGCCGCCGCGTTGCGAACGCCCCCGCCGCGGTGGTAGCTCAATGGTAGAGCCTCGGCCTTCCAAGCCGATGATGCGGGTTCGATCCCCGTCCGCCGCTTTTCCCCTGCTCTCGGCCCGGTTCGGGGCTTAGCTCAGCGGGAGCTTCGCCGCTCGGTCGGAACCTCGCCGCCCGGAGCCAGCGCGGGTGGCGGCCACGGCCCGGTCCAGTTGTCGAGGCCTCCGTCGATCGTCACCACCGACCCCGACAGCGCCTCGCCGAGCGGGGATGCGAGCAGAGCGACCAGCCAGCCGTACTCCTCGACGTTCCCCAGACGCTGCAGTGGGACGCCGGCCGCGGCGCTGCGCCACAGCTCGGCCGGATACTTGCGCAGCGACTCGGTGTCGAACCGACCGATCGCGACCGCGATCACCCGGATGTGATCATCGGCCCAGGCCGCGGCCAGTTCCTCGGTGAGGGCCTCCACCGCGGCGCGGGCTGAGCCGGTGTGCGCCATCGCCGGAAAGCCCTGGTGAGGCGAGACGGTGACGTTGACGATCGTGCCGCCGTTCGCGGGACCCATGGCGAGTCTGTGCGCTGCCTGGCACATCGCCAGCGTGCCGTCGACGTTCAGCCTGTGCACCGCCAGCCAGCCCTTCGCGGTGATCGCTTCGGCGGGCACGAAGTACTGGCCGCCGGCGTTGTTGAGGAGGAAGTCGAGGCGGCCGTGGCGCTCGAGCGCCGTCGCAACGATCCGCTCGGCGTCATCTCGCTCGCGGATGTCCCCCGCCACCCACGTGCATCGCTCGCCGATCTCGCTCGCGGCCGCCTCGAGCACGTCCTCGCGCCGGCCCGCGATCAGCACCGCCGCGCCGCAGCGCGCCAGCTCCGCGGCGGCGGCCTTCCCCAGGTTGGTCCCGCCGCCGGTGACGATCGCCACGCGGCCGGCCAGCGCGCCGTCGGCGAACAGGCGCGAGGGCTCCATGGTTATTCCCCGAGCACCTTGATCACCAGCCGCTTGCGCCGCCGGCCGTCGAACTCGCAGTAGAAGATCTGTTGCCACGGCCCGAGGTCGAGGCGTCCCGCGGTGACCGGGACGATCACCTGATGGTGGACCAGCAGGTTCTTCAGGTGGGCGTCGCCGTTGTCCTCGCCGCCGCGGTGATGCCGGTAGTCACCGGGGTTGGGCAGCAGCTCGCGCGCGACTTCGCCGTCGGGCTCTTTCCAGCTCGGCGGCGCGATCTTGTCGAGCCACTCGAGCACGTCCTCCTGCAGCCCGGGCTCGTCGTCGTTGATCCACACCGCGGCGGTGATGTGCATCGCGCACACGATCGCCATCCCATCGCTGATCTCCGCCTCGTTGACCGCCTCCTGCACGTCCTCGGTGATCCGGACGAACGCGCGGCGTTGCTCGGTGTTGAACGTGTGGTAGGCCGTATGCGATTTCATGGGCCGGGATCGTATGGGCTGCGGGTCGATACGATGCCAGCACCGGGGGACTGGTCTATCGGCTACGACGGCGGTCTCCAAAACCGCAAAGCGAGGTTCGACTCCTCGGTCCCCCGCTGACGATGTCATCTGGTCGGTGCTCCTTCGCCCGAGCCTCGGTCCGTGATGAAAATGGTCTGCATATGCGACCTTTTTCAGCATCCTGCAGCGGATCGTCCCCGGCCGGTGTCTAGAATCGCCACCGCCTCACCGCGGGCGTGGCGAAATTGGTAGACGCGCCGGCTTTAGGTGCCGGTGGGCTTGCGCTCTTGGGGGTTCGAGTCCCTCCGCCCGCACTCGGCGGCGGCCGTTCAGCCGCGCGCCGCCGCGATCGCGTCGTCTGGATCCGGATAGTGGACCATCTCGACGACCTTTCCGTCGCGGAACGTCGTGAGGTTGGCGACCCTCGGGCCTGGCTCGCCTGACGCGGACGCGGGTCGCATGATCACGACGACCTTGTCGCCGGCATCGACCACGTCGACCAGCTCGATCGTGGCCCGGCGCCCGAGCGCAGCGCGCATGAACTCGAGCGCTTGATCGCGATTGCGGCAGGCACCGTGGGCGTTGGGGTCGCCACCGTGCCACTTCACTTCCGGATCCAGCAGATCCGCAATCACGTCTAGATCGCCACGGAGCGCGGCCTCGAAGCCACGCCGCGCACGGTCCCCGTTCGTCTCGGCCATCGGCCGAATTGTCTCACCCGCGGGACGGCCGGGCGCCGCACGGTCGGGTGCGGGTGCCGGAGCGCCGGTACATTCGGCGACGGATCTGCCCGTGCCCCGTATCCGTAGACAACAGAGCGCTGCTGCGAACGGCCCCAGACGAGCGGGAGAGCCCGCGAACCTCGTCTGGAACTGGACGAACGCCGCGGTCGGCGCCGTGTACGCAATCCCGGGCGCGCTGGTGATCCTGGCCGACCCGGCGAAGGGGTTTGGGTTCACGGTCGGGGTGCTGCCGGCAGCGATCATCGGGCTCGCTCCCACCAGGAGGGGACGAATCCGTTCGGTCAGCGTCGGAGTGCTGGCCGGGATCTCGATCTTCATCGGCGGGGCGCTGGCCGACATCCCGGTGCTGGCGGTGATTGGGATCGGCCTGATGTCGGTCGGGGCGACCTGGCTGGCGGCGCGGACGCCGATCGGTTCGCTGGCGCTGTTCTTCTCGCTGCCGATGGTCGGCGTCGGGCTGAGCTACTCGACCGGCAAGGCCGCCGGGGTGGCCGTGCTGATGATCGCCGGCTCGGTGTATGCGGCAGCGGTGTCGCTGCTGTGGCCCGAGCACGCAACGCCTCCGGGGTCGCGTTCCGGGCCGGCGGCGACGCCGGACGCGACGCTCGAGTACGGGATCCGGCTGGGCTTGGCCGGAGCGATCGCGGCAGCGATCGGGTTCATCCTCGATCTCGATCACGTCGGCTGGGCGTGCGCGGCGGCGCTACTGGTGATGCGGCCAGTGGCCGAGATGCAGCGGCTGCGGAGCGTGGGACGAATCTGCGCGGTGGTGATCGGGGCGATCGGGGCGATCGCGATCGTGGAGGCCGCACCATCGCATGCGGTGTACGCGATCCTGGCGGTGCTGGCGCTCGCCGGCGCGGCCGCGACGCGCGGAAGCCGGTGGTACGTGACGCCGGCGTTCACCACCTTCCTCGTGTTCCTGCTACTGCTGTACTCGCAGCCGTCGTCGGCGGCCTCGCGCTTCAACGAGCGCGTGCTCGAAACGCTGCTGGGGGTCGGACTCGCGTACCTGTTCGGCCTGGCGATTCCCTCGCTGTACGAGGGCGAGCGCAAGGCACCCGCGCGCGGTTAGAGCCGCGCCACGGCCTGCGCCAGGAAGTGCTCGTCCTCGGGGCTCGGCTCGTCTTCGGCGTCCTGATCCAGTCCACCGAGCACCGCCGAGATGTCCCAGTACGGGTGATAGAAGTCGTCGCGCCCGGCGGCGACCCGGAACAGCTGCAGGAACCGGTCGGCAGCAGCCTGCCCCAGCTCGCCGGCGAGGTTCACGCGACAGTGCCCGACGTCGGCCCAGGGTGAGCCGATGCTTGCGTTGACCCAGTCGACCACCCCACCGAGCTCGTCCCGGGCCCAGAGCACGTTGCCGGGGTGGTAGTCGCGATGGATGAACAGCCGCTCGTCGCCCGGCGGCGGACCGTCGAGCAGCTCGATCCCTCGCTCCCACACGTACGGGCGCCGCGCCCAGCGCGGGGCCCGCCGCAGCTGGACTCGGTATGACGCGAAGTCCGGCAACGCGACATCCGGCCCGAGCGGGGTCGCGTGAACCGCAGGCAGGATCTCGGCCAGCCTCCGCAGGAACGGCTCGACATCGACCGGATCCCAGACCACGACGCCCGGCAGGCGAGTCATTAGCAGCGCGGGCTCGCCCGCCTCTCCCCCATCCTCGTCGACCGCGACCAGCCGCGGGGTGGGCACCGGGCACCCGGCTGCCACATCGAGCGCCGATGCCTCGTGCCGGGCCAGATCGGGCTCCTCGGCCAGCCAGTCGCTGCGCACGAACCGCCGCAGTACGAGCTCCACGACGCCCGCACCGGCGGTCGACACCGTGAGCGCGTGCACGGCCGACGAGGTCCCGCCGGCGAGCGGCCGCGACGCAACCACCCCCGCGCCACCGCCCACGGCTCGCGCCGCCCACGCGAGCGCCTTCGCGGGCACCGGCCCGCGCAGCAGCCGCTCGTCTTCAGCACTCAAGGCGAACCCGTGCGGCGGTCGATCGCGGTCCGCAGCCATCAGCGGATGATGCCGCCAAACGCCCAGTACCACGGCCAATGGCCCGATCGAGATGTATGGTCCGTCAATGGCGCAGAGACGCACGCTGACCCCCGGCTACGTCGTCGTGTATCCCAACCGGGAGAAGTCCACGAGCAAGGTCACCAAGGCGGCGGTCGCGTTCATCCTGGTCGTTTCGGTCGCGCTGATGCTGCTGATCACAATCGGCGGCTGGTCCAAGCTGGAGGGCCTGAAGGCGGTCAACTTCGCATGGTGCATCGCGTACCTGGTGATCGCCTACTACGTGATGTTCCGCTGGAGCCGCGGGCTGCTGCCGATGGCCGCGGCGCTGGCGATGCTGCTGCTGATCCTGTCGCTGATCTCCGCCACCGGAATCTCCGGCACCAGCTGGTTTGACCGCGCGCACGACGGATTCGCACCGCCGCAGTCACTGTTCGGCGGCGACGGGCTGGATCCGAACATGCTCGGCCTGCTGACCGTGATCCTGGCGCCGGTGCAGCTCCTGCTGATCATCTGCGCGATGCGGGGCTTCGCCCAGGCGTGGAATGTCGAGCTCGAGGTGCCCGCGGAAGAGGCCAAGCGCCGCGGGTTCACGCCCACCGGTCCACCGCCGCCAAGCCCCGCGGCCGCCTGACTGGTCCGTACCCCCGGCCGCCGATCTACACTCCAGACGCCCGCGGCGGTGGTGGAACGGTAGACACGATGCTCTCAAAAGGCATTGTCCGAACGGACGTGTGGGTTCGAATCCCACCCGCCGCACTCACGTAGCCCTCCGAGGCTCTCGCGTGCTCGCGCGTCGGCGTGGACACGCTGATCTCGCTACGTCTATGCGGTTGAGGCCGTTGAAGCTGGGATGAAGAATCAGCATCAACGAGCGAACCACGGAGGTTGCTATGTCTGGTCGGCGTTGGCCGAGTCCAAGCTTGGTCGTCTCGGGGGTTGCGCTGCTGTTTGCGATCGGCGGCACCGCATATGCCTCCCAGCACTATGTGATCACGAGCAAGAACCAGATCGCACCGAAGGTCTTGCGCTCGCTGCGTGGTCGGAGAGGACCGCGGGGCGAGCGGGGGACCCGTGGAGTGGCGGGTCGCACCGGGGCAACTGGTGCAGTCGGCCGAGCGGGGCCCAGCGGCTCTCCTGGGGTGGCGGGACCCGTTGGACCACAGGGCCCGAGTGCCGCGACGCTGCAATTCAGCGGCGGGAATCCCGAGGTGATCGGCCCTATCACCAAGACATTTGTCGTCGGGGAATACACGTATACCAACCGGTGCGAGATCGATACGAACACCGGGGGGCCGTCGGATTTGGTGACGGTCAGTGGTCCGGAGTTCGACCTCAAGTCGGTATCGCAGACGTCTCAGACCGGCTCAGCGGACCTCGGTAGCCCATCATTTATCTCCGCGGGGCCAGTCACCAGCGCGCAGCTCGCGAATGCCACCTATCCCGGCGACAGTCTGAACGTCGCGGTCGTATCGCCCGCCACCGTGACGAACGTCGCGACGGGCGCCACGCAGACGGTCAGCCTGATCGCTACGTCGGACAAGCTGACGAGCGCCGTCGGCTGTTCGCTATCCGGAACCGTCACCCCGGGGAGTTGATGACTCATCGTTCGGACCGGCTTGGCGAAAGGGTCCAGGGATCGACATCGACGCTGTATCGCTCGCGCGGGTAGTTCTGAGCGGCCCATCGGAAGAAGCTCTCGTCGTCGGCCAGCTCGATTTCCTCGTGGCGGGAGTCGATGATCAGCCAGGGCTTCTCGGGGTCGTGTTCGGTGAGCTGGAATCCGTATCGCCTCATCGAACATATGTTCGCATTGCCGTCAAGCGTGGCGCCACGACCAATCCGCGGAGCCACACGCCGACCCCGGCTACCCGACGATCAGGTCGTACAGCTCCTCGACGATGTTCGCCGGCGCGGTCATCACGCCCCACGGCTGGCCGTCGGACTCCGGGAACTCCCGAACGACGAGACCCGAGCGCTCCGCCACCAGGGCTCCGGCGGCGACATCCCAGGCGTTCAGCCCTCGCTCGTAGAACGCATCGAACCGCCCGAGCGCGCACCAGGTGAGATCCAGCGCCGCGGCCCCGACCCGGCGGATATCGCGCACGTGCGGCAGCACCCGCGCCACCACTTCGGCCTGCCCGGTCCGTATCCGCTGGTCGTATCCGAACCCGGTGGCGACCATCGTCACCCCGAGGCTGTCGGGCGGGTTCGGTCGCTCCCGCAGCGGCTCGCCGTTGAGCGTCGGCACGCCCGATCGCGTCCCGGCGAACTCCTCCTCGCGGACGGGATCGATGACCACTCCGGCGATCGTCCCAGCGGCGTCCTCGACCGCAACGCTGACGGCGAAAGCCGGGATCTCATACAGGTAGTTGATCGTGCCGTCGAGGGGATCGACCACCCATCGCAAGCTGCCGTCGCCGGTTGCTCCGCCCTCCTCCCCGAGGATCGCGTCACCGGGCCGCCGCGATGCCAGCACCGACCGGATCGCGGACTCGGCGGCGATGTCGGCATCGGAGACCAGATCGGTCGGCCCGCTCTTGGTTCGCACCCCGCTCTGGCGCCGGCCATACCGGGACTGGAGCTCTGCGCAAGCGGCTCGAGCAGCCTCGAGCGCCACAGCGAGAAGCTGCTGCTCCTCGGTCTGGGTCATGCCCGCCGTTCTACACGATCGACGCCGCCGCTGCGATCATCCGCGGGCGATGCGGGTCACAGAGACCGCCGCGGGACTTGCGGGCTTTGAGCGGCGGGGCCCCGGCACGGACGCCGAACGGAGGGCAGCGCTGTGGCTGGCCGGGCAACTTGAACGTGGCGGGCGCGAGGCGCGGATCGAGCCGTTCTGGTGTCGCCCCAACTGGGCGCTCGCACACGCCTGGCACGTGATCCTGGCGGTCGGAGGCAGCCTGCTGGCGATCCCGAGCCCCTGGGCAGGCGCCTCGCTGGTGGTGATCGCGCTGCTGTCGCTGCTCGCCGACGAGCTGTACGGCGTCTCGCTCGGCCGCCGCCTGTGCCCCGAGCGGGCCAGCCAGAACGTCGTCGCCGCGGCCCGCGTCACCGTCAGCGAACCTCAGCCGGCGAAGGGCCGCCTGATCATCACCGCCAACTACGACGCCGGTCGCACCGGCCTCGCCTACCGCCCGATGTTCCGCCGCGGCGCGGCACACCTCACCAGAGCACTCCGAGGCTTCACCCTCGGCTGGCTCGGCTGGGCCGCGCTCGCGATCGTCTGGTTGCTCGGGACCGCGGTGCTCCGGATCACCGGCGCCCTTTCCGCGCATGCGGTCGGCGCGATCCAGATCGCACCAGCCGCCGGGCTGCTGCTCACGTTGGCGTTCCTGATCGACCTGTCGGTCGCGAACTTCAGCCCCGCTGCCAACGACAACGCCTCCGGCGCCGCCCTGGCGCTCGCGCTGGCGCAGGCCCTCGACGCCAACCCGCCGCCGGGAATCGCCGTCGACGTCCTGCTCCACGGAGCCGGCGAGGGGGGTGGCATCGGCCTGCGCCGCTATCTCCGCGCCCATCGCAAACAGCTCAGACCCGCCGACACGGTCGTCCTCGGCATCGCGCCATCCGGCGACGGTCACCCCCGCTACTGGCAGAGCGACGGCCGGCTCGTCCCGGTCCGCTACGCCTCCGCTCTGCGCAACCTCAGCGCCCGGATCGCCACCGATGAGCCATATCTGCACGCAGCCCCTCACCGCGCGCGCGGCGCGACGCCCGCCTACGTGGCCCGAGCACAGCGGCTGCCGGCGATCTCGATCGGGTGCCTCGACTCACGCGCAATCGCGCCTCGCTCGCACCAACCCTCGGACCGAGCCGAGCAGCTGGATCCGCAAGCGCTCGACCGCCAGCTGCAGTTCGGACTGTTGCTTGCTGACGCGATCGGGGCCTACGTGGAGCGCGAGCGCTCCGCCCGGCCCTCGTCTACGCCGGCGTGACCGGGTTGCGCTTGGCCGGCCACTCCCGGTGCTTGCCCCGGGCCAGCGCGAACCGGCGGATCAGTTCGGAGCGCAGCGCCTCGGGCTGGATCACGGCGTCGATCACGAGCTCCGAGGCCAGGTGCAGGATGTCGATGTCCTCGGCGTACTCCTGGCGCAGCTGCTCGGTCCGCCGGGCCCGCTCGTCAGGATCCTCGATCGCCTGCAGCTGGTTGTAGTAGACCGCGTTGATCGCGGCGCTCGGGCCCATCACCGCAATCGATGCGGTCGGCAGCGCGATGCAGCAGTCGGGATCGAACGCAGGGCCGGCCATCGCGTACAGGCCTGCGCCGTAGGCCTTGCGGACGATCACGGAGATCTTCGGCACGTTGGCCTCGGACACCGCGCTGATCATCTTGGCGCCGTGGCGGATGATCCCCTCGCGCTCGACCTGGGTGCCGATCATGAAACCGGGCACGTCGGCGAGGAACAGCAACGGGATGTTGAAGGCGTTGCAGGTCCAGATGAACCGCGCGGCCTTGTCGGAGGAGTCGACGAACAGCACGCCGCCCTTGACCTTGGGCTGGTTAGCGACGATCCCGACGGCCCGCCCGTCGATCCGGGCATAGCCGACGATCACCTCCTTGGCCCAGCGGGCGTGGATCTCGAGGAACGAGCCGGCGTCGATCAGCGAGTCCAGCAGCTCGCGCATGTCAAACGGCTTGTTCTCGTCGGCCGGGATCAGCTCGCGGATCGGGCGCTCGGACGCGGGTGCGGTGGGCGGCGCGTCCGGCGGCTCGTGCTGCCACGACGCCGGGAAATACGACAGATAGCGGCGGGCGAAGTCGATCCCCTCCTCGTCGGTCTTGACCAGCACGTGGCCGACGCCGCTCTTGGACGTGTGCATGCGCGCCCCGCCCATCTCCTCGAGCGTGACCTTCTCACCGATCACCATCTCGGCCATTCGCGGCGAACCGAGGTACATCGAGGCGTTGCCGTCGCGCATGATCACGACGTCGCAGAACGCCGGGATGTACGCGCCTCCGGCGGCGCTGGGCCCGAACAGCACGCACACTTGCGGCACGACACCCGACAGCCGCACCTGGTTGAAGAAGATCCGCCCGGCGTGGCGGCGGCCGGGGAACATCTGGACCTGCTGGTTGATCCGCGCCCCGGCGGAGTCGACGAGGTACACCAGCGGCACGCGCAGCGACATCGCGCGCTCCTGCACGCGGAGGATCTTCTCGACCGTCCGCGGCGCCCAGGAGCCGGCCTTGACGGTCGGGTCGTTGGCCATCACGGCGACCCCGCGCCCGCCGATCGTGCCGATCCCGGTGACCACACCCTCGGCACCAAGCCCGTCCTCACCGGAGCCGGCCAGCAGTCCCTCCTCGGAGAACGAACCCGCATCCAGCAGCCGCGCGACGCGCTCGCGGACCGGCAGCTTGCCCTGCTCGGCGGCCTTCACGCGGTGGCGCTCGGGCCCGCCGGCGGCCGCCCGGGCGGTGGCCTCATCCAGCGCGTCGCCGCGCTCGACGTCGGTCATCGCCCGTGCACCGTCCGGCACACTATTCATCCTCCCGAAACGGGATCGTTTCGGCCACGGGCGTCGTCGGCGGCGGTGGCGCGGGCGTGGTCGGCCGCAACCCGAGCACCAGCCCGGCGCCGCCGACCACCAGCAGGAACAGCGGCCAGCCCACGATCGACCCCCGGCCGGAGGGCGAGAAGGCGGCGAGCTGGATGAACGCGAGCACCACGACGACCCCAATGTACGCCGGGCCGGGCTCGCGGTCAGACCCGGCGTAGGCGATCAGCCCGAATCCGATCGCCAGGATCCACAGCTTCCAGCCGAACGAGGCGCCGCCTCCGCGGGCGCCGACTGCGGGCGCGCCCAGCCGGGAGACGACGGTCGCGATCGAGCTCTCGATCACCAACGTCAGCGCCAGCACGAGCGTCGCCAGCCCGGCCGCGTTGATCAGCGCCACGGCGTGCCGGCGCTGCCCGTCGCGCAGCCGCAGCGCCCCCACGCCGAATCCGACCGTCAACGCCAGCAGCACCCAGCGAACCGCGGTCAGGCTGATCGGCCCGAACAACCAGCCGACCAGTGCCTCGAGCGCGATCCCACCGGCCAGCGCGGCGATCAGCGTGCACACCGCCGAGTTCGCCCGCCGAGCGCACGCCGCCGCAACCGCGCTCGCGACCCCCAGCGTCCAGAAGTCGGCGCCGGCCCCGGGAGGCCGCGAGCTGCCCAGCACCTCGGCCAGCAGCTGCAGCGCGACCACGAGCACGATCAGCCCCGTGACCAGCAGCATCGAGTGGTATGCCCGCGGCGACGGCCCCTCCAGCGGCGCCAGCCACGCCATCGTCAGGATCAGCGCCGCGACCACGCCGACGACGATCAGCCGCGGTCCGACTCCCCACTGCGTCATCCGCAGCTCGACCAGGATCGCGCCCGCCGCCAACGGGATCGCGGCGGCGGCGATCACGTCGCCGCGAAACGGCGCCGGCCGCAGCCACCCCAACACGGAACTGATCAGACCGCGTTCGATCTCACCACTCCACGGGGCCGGCGGACAGCACGTGGCTGCCCAGCCGCCGTCCGAGCACCTCCTGCGCGGCCCGCGACGCCGCAATCAGCGCCGGCAGGTCGATCCCGGTCTCGATCCTCATCTCGTGAAGCATCGACACGAGGTCCTCGGTGGCGATGTTGCCGGTCGCTCCAGGCGGGACCGGGCACCCGCCGAGCTCGCCGAACGACGCCTCGAAGCTGTCGACGCCGAGCTCGAGCGCGGCGAGCACGTTCGCCAGGCCCTGGCCGCGAGTGTTATGGAAGTGAGCGGTCAGCTCGACCCCAGGGAGCGCTCCGACCGCGGCGGCGAAGAACTCCCGCACCTGCACCGGGTTGGCCATCCCGGTGGTGTCGCCAAAGCCGACCTCCTCGGCGCCGGCATCCGCCAACGCCCGGGCGATCTCGAGCACGCGCTCGGCCGCGACGTGGCCCTCGTACGGGCATCCGAACGAGGTCGAGATCACGCCTTCGCAGCGCAGGCCCTCGGCGCGGGCCCGCGCGAACGTCCGCCGCAGCCCGCCGAGCGACTCCTGCACGGTGCGGGCCACGTTGCGCTGGTTATGGGTCTCGGACGCCGACAGGAAGCCGTTGATCTCCTGAAAGCGGTCGCGGTGGGCGAGCGCCCGCTCGAGCCCGCGCTCGTTAGGGATCAACACGCTGACCGACACATGCTCAGGCAGCCGGAGCGCCTCGAGCACCTGCTCGGCGTCGGCCAGTTGCGGGATCACATCCGGGCGCACGAAGCTCGTCACCTCAATCCGCTCCAGGCCGCTGGCGCCGAGCAGCTCGATCAGCCTCACCTTGTCGGCGGTCGCGACCACCTCGGGTTCGTTCTGAAAGCCGTCCCGGGGCCCGACCTCTCGGACCCGGACGCGCTCTGGCAGCTGGCTCATCTCCCTACTTATAGATCAGCTTCTGGCCAAGCAGCTGAGTCACGGTCACGAACGTGTAGCCCTCGCCGCGGAGCGTGTCGATCTCCCGTGGGAGCGCGGCCAGCGTCTCCTCACGCGGGCCGCCGCCGTCGTGCTGGAGCACGATCGAGCCGCTGTGCGCGTTGCGGACGACCGTGCTGTAGATCGAGTCCGTGCCCGGGGTCGACCAGTCACGCGGGTCGACGTCCCACTGGATCGTGGTGAAGCCCATCGACCTGGCCTGGGAGATCAGCGCCGAGCTGACCGCCCCACCCGGTGCCCGGAACAGGCACGGCGTGAACCCGTGGGTGACGCTGCGGATCTCGTCGGCGGCTCGGGAGATCTGGCTGGCGGCTCCAGCCCCCGCGCCGGACACGTCGACGTGGCTCCAGGTGTGATCGCCGATCATGTCGCCGTCGCGCAGCATCCGCCGTTCGATCGCTCCGCCGTCGCCGTAGGTCGGGATGTACTCGCCGACCTCGAAGAACGTCGCGACCACGTGCTTGGCCTCCAGCAGATCGAGGAACTTCGAGGTCAGGATCCAGGGCCCGTCGTCGAACGTGAGCGCGATCTCCTTGCGCCGGGTGCCGATGCTGTTGACGAACGGAGCGCCGCTGGGGACGCAGCCGACGACCTGGGGCGTGTGCAGGCGCGCCACCGTCGGTTTGGCGGGGAACTTGACAAAGCAGCCGATCCGGTTGGCCTTCGGCGGCCTGCAGGCCGGAGGCCGGAGTGTGCTGATCACCTGCCAGCGCAGCGAGGCGTATGAGCGCCCGGCGTCCCTGGGCAGGAACGTCGCGGTGAAGTCGCGGCCGCCGCCGCGGGAGATCTGGGCCGGTATCACCTTGAGCGTCCCCGGTCCCTTGCGCGTGATCGGCGCGTACGCGACCCGGGCGTCACCACCCTTACGGGCCGGCGGGGCGATGCACAGCTGTCCCGAGACGCTGCCGTTCCCGAGGCGTTCGAACAGCAGGCACAGCGACCGGCGAGCCTGGGTGAGCGCCGCCGGCGAGAACCGGTGGTCGAGCTCGACCTTCCACACCAGCTGCTGGCCAGACTGGGTCAGCGATGCCGACTGGATCGAGAGCGGGCGCTTGGCGACCGGCGGCTGCTTGGCGGCTCCGGCCACCGACGTCCCGACCGCGAGCGCGGCGACGGCCAGCCCCGCGACCACCCCAAGAAGCACTAGCCGAACACGCACGCCGTTGGAATGTTAGAACGGGTCGCGGCGCCACCGAAGGCGAACGCCGTCCCGCGACACCGCCTAGCGAGTCTCGACCACCCGCCGCTCGTGCGTGCCGACGCCGATCGTCCGTCCGTCGTCGGTCTTGACCTCGACCGTGAACCGCAGCTTGCGGTCGTCGACGATGTCGTCGAGCCGTGCGCGTGCCACCAAGTGAGTCCCCTGAAACGCGCCACCGACGTGCTTGACGCACACCTCGAACCCAACGGTCGCCTTGCCCTCCCCCACCAGTGGGTGCACCAGCCCCGCCGCGGTCCGCTCCATCATCGCGATCATCCCGGGCGTCGACAGCACCGGCTGGGGCAGCGTGCCGCCGACGTCTGTCAGCAGTTGCCCCTCAGCTGCGAACTCGTAGCTGGCCTCGAGGCCGGTCTCCAGCTCGGCTTCCACGGCAGCGCACCCTACAGCGGCCCGGATCCATACACTCCGCCGCCGTGCCACCAACCGTCTGCATCATCGGTTGCTCGGGAGCGCTGGGATTCGGTCTGGCGCTCCGGCTGGGCCAGGTGGGCGTCCCGATCGTGGTCGGCTCCCGCGACGCCGGACGCGCCGAGGAGACCGTCAGGAACCTCAGCGAGCACGTCCCCGGCGGCTCATTCGGGGGCTACACGAACGAGGAGGCCGCGACCAAGGCCGAGATCGTGCTCCTCAGCGTTCCGTTCCGCACCCAGTCCGAGACGATGACCCACCTCAAGCCGGTGCTCAAGCCCGAGCAGCTGCTGATCGACGCGACCGTCCCGCTGGCCGCCGCGGTCAGCGGCAAGGCCACCCGCACGCTCGGTGTATGGCAGGGCTCGGCCGCCCAGGCGGCCCAGGAGATGGCGCCAGAGGGCGTTGCGGTCGTAGCCGCCTTTCACACGGTCAGCGCCGCTTTGCTGCGCGATCTCGACCACGAGCTCGACGAGGACGTGCTGATCTGCGGTGACCGCCGCGCCGACAAGGACAAGGTCTCCGGGCTCGTCGATCTGATCCCCGGGTTACGCCCGGTCGACTGCGGGCCGCTCGAGATGGCTCGGATCGTCGAGCAGTTCACGCCGCTGATCATCTCGATCAACGTCCGCAACAAGGTCCGGGCGGGCATCAAGATCACCGGGCTGTGACCGGTCCCGTCGTCGTGCTGGCAGGGGGCACCGGCGGTGCCAAGCTTGCCCGCGGGATGCTCGACGCCGTCGGGCCAGAGGCGCTCGTGGTGATCGCCAACACCGGCGACGACATCGAGGTCTACGGTGCGCACGTGTCGCCGGACCCCGACCTGATCACGTTCTGGCTCGCCGACCTGATCGACGAACGCGGCTGGGGACTGCGGGGTGACACGTTTGAAGTGATGGACGGCCTCCGCGACCTCGGGGTCGAGGTCTGGTTTCACCTCGGCGACCACGACCTCGCGATCGGCTTGCACCGCGGCCAGGCGCTGAACGGCGGCGCCCGGTTGACCCACGCCCACGCCGAGATCGCGGCGGCCCTGGGCCTCCGGGCTCGAGTGCTGCCGATGAGCGACGCGCCGGTCCGCACCCGCGTGCTCGCCCGCGACCAGTGGTGGCCGCTCCAGGAGTTCTTGATCAAGGGCCGTGGCGAGGGGCCGGTCGACGGCGTCGACTTCCGCGGGGTCGCCGCCGCCGGCGCCACGCCCGAAGTGCTCGACGCGATCGCGACCGCGAGGGCGATCGTGATCGGGCCGTCGAACCCGGTCATCTCGATCCGGCCGATCCTCGAGACCCGCGGCATTCGCGAGGCGCTCGCCGAGTCCAGGGCCCCGGTGGTCGCCGTCAGCCCGCTGGTCGCCGGCCAGGTGCTCAAAGGCCCGACCGCGGCGTTCATGCAGTGGGCCGGCCAGCCGCTGTCGGCCGACGGGATCGCGGCGATCTACGACGGGGTGATCGACGGGCTGGTGGCCGACGACCGCACCGAGCGGGTGCCGCTGCTGCAGGACGATGTGCTGCTGAACACGCCGGCCGAGCGCCACCGCGTCGCCGAGGCGACGCTCCAGTTCGCGCTCGAGCTGGCCGCCTGAGCCGAGCGCGAGCCGCCCCCACCCGCACACGAGCGTATACCGTTGGCCGCGATGCGCACCGTCGCAATCCTCCCCATCAAGAGCTTTCCCGACGCCAAGCAGCGCCTGTCCAACGGGCTGGCGGCCTCGTGGCGCCGTGCGCTCGCCGAGGCGATGTTCTCCGACGTGCTGGTCGCGCTGAGGCGCACCCCGGCGATCAGCGAGATCATCGTCGTGACCGGCGATAACGGCGCCCAGCGGATCGCCGGCGGCTATGGCGCAACCGTCCTCAACGACTCCGACCAGGGCCACAACGTCGCGGCTGCCAACGGCGCCCGTCAGGCGCTCAAGAGCGGGGCCGAGCGCGTGCTGATGGTTCCCGGAGACTGCCCGTTATTGAACCCGAAGGAGCTCGCCGCCCTGATCGAGCATCCGGTGGGTGAGCGCTCGGTGCTGATCGTGCCCGACCGCCACGGCACCGGGACCAACGCGCTGCTGCTGACGCCGCCCGACGTGTTCGAGCCCGCGTTCGGCGAGGGCAGCTGCCAGCGCCACGTCGATAACGCGAACGCTCAGGGCGCCGTCCCGGAGGTCGTCGAGGTCAGCTCGCTCGCGCTTGACGTCGACACGCCGGAGGACCTCGACCAGGTCCGTGACACGCTCGCCTCGACTCACGGCGGCGCGGCTCGCACGCGCGGGATGCTCAACCAGATGAGCCGGAGTCTCGCTTGAGCGAAGTCGCCGCGGTGGCGCTCGAGGGAGTCCCCGAGGTGCGGCCCGGCGACGACATCGCGGAGCTGATCGCGGCGGCGCCATCACCGCCGGGCGGCCGAATCGGATCGCGCGACGTCGTGGCGATCGCCCACAAGATCGTGTCCAAGGCCGAGGGTCGCGTCCGCGCGACTCGTCGACGTGACGCCAACCCCAGAGGCCCGCGCACTGGCCGACGAGCACGACAAGGACCCCCGCCACGTGCAGGTCGTGCTCGACGAGTCCCAGCAGCTGCTGCGCGCGGCGCGCGGCGTGCTGATCTGCGTCACCCGCCACGGGTTTGTGTGCGCCAACGCCGGAGTCGACGCGTCCAACGCTCCCGCCCCCGACACGCTGGTGCTGCTGCCGCTCGATCCCGACGCCTCGGCGCGGCGGATCCGCGCCGGCCTCCGCGACCGCCTCGGAGTCGGCCCCGCGGTGCTGATCACCGACTCGTTTGGTCGGGCGTGGCGCCACGCACAGTGCGACATCGCAATCGGCTGCGCCGGGATCGAACCCGTGGACAACTGGCGGGGGCGACCCGACGTCGCCGGGCGCGAGCTACACGCGACCGCGATCGCAGTCGCCGACGAGCTCGCCGCCGCCGCCGATCTGGCGCGCGCCAAGGACGGATCCCAGCCGGTCGTGGTCATTCGCGGCGCCGGCCGGCACGTGACCCAAGCCGACGGCCCCGGCGCGGCGGCGATCGTCCGCCCCGAGGCCGAGGACCTGTTCAGATAGCGTCGGCCCACGACCTTTCAGGTAGCGTGGGCGCGCAACCAGAGAAGCCAACGGGAGCGAGCATGAGCGACGAAACCGTGAAGTACGTACTGGACGAGAGCAGGATCCCCACGCACTGGATCAACCTGCTTCCCGATCTCCCAGGCGATCCGTTGCCGCCGCTTCATCCCGGAACCAAGGAGCCTGCCGGCCCCGACGACCTGACGCCGATCTTCCCGATGTCGCTGATCATGCAGGAGGTCTCGCCGGAGCCCGAGATCGAGATCCCCGAGCCCGTCCGCGACGCCTACAGGCTGTGGCGCCCGACGCCGCTCTACCGGGCCCGCAGGCTCGAGCGCGAGCTCGATACGCCCGCCCACATCTACTACAAGTACGAGGGCGTCTCGCCCGCCGGCTCGCACAAACCCAACACCGCGGTGGCCCAGGCCTACGAGAACGCCCAGGCCGGGATCAAGCGGCTCGCGACCGAGACCGGCGCCGGCCAGTGGGGCTCGGCGCTGGCGTTCGCCTGCTCGCTATTCGGCCTGGAGTGCGAGGTGTTCATGGTCGGCTCGAGCTATGACCAGAAGCCCTACCGGCGCTCGATGATGGAGACGTGGGGCGCGACCTGTCACCGCTCGCCGTCAGACCTCACGCAGTCGGGCAAGGCGAACGCCAGCCACCCCACCGGCTCGCTTGGGATCGCGATCTCCGAAGCCGTCGAAGTCGCCGCGCAGCGCGACGACACCAACTACTCGCTGGGCTCGGTGCTCAACCACGTGTGCCTGCACCAGACGATCATCGGCCAGGAGGCGATCGAACAGATGGCGATGGCCGGCGAGGCGCCCGACGTCGTCGTCGGCTGCGTCGGCGGCGGCTCGAACTTCGCCGGGCTCACGTTCCCGTTCATCCGCGAGGTCCTGCGCGGCAACGCGTCGACGCGCTTCCTGGCCACCGAGCCGACGGCCTGCCCGACACTGACCCGCGGCGTGTACCGCTACGACTTCGGCGACACCGCCGGGCTCACGCCGCTGATGCCGATGTACACGCTCGGTCACGACTTCGTGCCGCCGCCGGTGCACGCCGGCGGGCTGCGCTACCACGGCGACGCCCCGATGCTCTGCGGGCTGGTCAAGGCCGGCGTGATCGAGGCCCAGGCCTACAACCAGAACGACATCTTCGCCGCGGCGATCCGATTCGCTCGCAACGAGGGGATCATCCCCGGCCCCGAGCCCGCCCACGCGATCAAGGGCGTGATCGACGAGGCGCTCGCCGCCCGTGAGGCCGGCGAGCAACGGGTGATTCTGCTGGGTCTGTCAGGCCACGGGCACTTCGATCTCGGGGCTTACGACTCGTTCCTGGCCGGCAAGCTCGAGGATCCGGAGTTCTCCGAGGAGGACATGGAGGCCGCCATCGAGCGGTTGCCGGAGGCGCCCGCGATCGCGTAGCGCTTCCTCGAGAACGGTCGCCGGATCGCCGCCGCGGTGCCCGGCGGCCGGGTGGCTCCGACCACGGCCGCGAGCACGACCGCGACGCCCACGAGCTGGAGCCAGCTCGGGGACTCGCCGAAGATCAACGCGGCCAGCGCCACTGAGGCGACCGGCTGGATCGTCAGCAGCAGCGAGGTGATCGCCGCGGGCAGGCGCGGCAGCGAGCTCCCGATCAGCAGCCAGCCGAACACCTGCGAGGTCAGCGCCAGAGTGATCAGCCACCACGCGCCCGGCCACTGCGGCGCCAGGTGGGCGTCGCCGACCACCGAGCCGATGATGATGCTCATCACCATCGCGGTCGCGGTCACGTCGAACAGTGGCCCCGCCGGGCGACGAAGGTCAGAGCCGCTGTAACGCAGCAGCAGCAGGAAGCCGACGTACGCGACGCCGGCCCCGAGCCCGAACAGCGTGCCCCGCGCGGGGTCGGCGCCATACGCGCCGTGCTCGAGCACGCCCGAAATCAGCAGCACGCCCAACAGCGCAACCGGCAACGCGGCCAGCACCTGGCGGCGGGGATGCTCGGCCAGGACCGCCCACGCCACGAGCGGCACCAGCACGACCTGGATGTTGGCCAGCACGGTGGCCAGCCCGGCGCCGACGTCCTCGATCGCGTTGTGCCACAGGATCAGATCGATCGCCAGGAAGATGCCGCCGATCAGCGCGGCCCTCCGGTCGCGCCAGGGCCGCGGTCCGTGACGCCGATCCTCGAGCCAGGCGAGCAGCGCCAGTACCGGCAGCGCGTACGCGCAGCGGTAGATCGCCGCGGTCGACGGAGACGCGTGGCTGAGGCGGACCAGGATGCTCGAGAACGCAATCGTCAGCGCGCCGATCACGGCGCACAGACGGACGTTGCGCTCGGTGGCCAGCCAGCGCTCCATGCCCTCCAGGGTACGTCGACCCGAGCGCGTACGCGCGCTCAGAGGTCGCTGGGCGCTCCGACGGCGTGAAAGCCGCCATCGACATGCACGATCTCGCCGCTGATCGCGCGGGCGTAATCCGACAGCAAAAAGCAGATCGTGCTCGCCACCGGCGCGGGGTCCTCGATGTCCCAGCCCAGCGGAGCCTGTGACACCCACAGCTTGGCCAGGTCCTCGAAGCCCGGGATCCCGCGGGCGGCCACGGTGCCCAGCGGGCCGGCGCTCACCAGGTTGACGCGGATCCCCTGGCCGCCGAGGTCGCGCGCCAGGTACCGCGAGACGGACTCCAGCGCGGCCTTGGCGACGCCCATCCAGTCATAGATCGGCCAGGCTACGGAGGCGTCGAAGTCAAGCCCCACGATCCCGGAGCCCGAAGGCATCAGCGGCGCCACCGCGGCCCCGAGCGCCTTCAGCGAGAACGCGCTGGTCTGAAATGCCTGCGCGGCACTGTCGGCCGGGGTGGTCAGGAACTTGCCCCCGAGCGCGTCCTCGGGCGCAAACGCGATCGCGTGCAGCGCCCCGTCGAGCCCGTCCCAGCGTTCGCCCAGGTCGTTGACCAGCGCGTCGAAGTCCTCGGGCTTGTTGACGTCGAGCTCGAGCACGTCGGGCGGGTCAGGCAGCCGCTTGGCCGCACGTTCGGTCATCCGCCGCACCCGGCCGAAGCTGGTCAGCACCACCGACGCGCCTTCGCGCTGGGCCTGTTCGGCGACGTGGTAGGCGATCGAGTCCCGAGTGATTACGCCGGTGATGAGAAGGCGCTTGCCCTCGAGGATCACGAACCCGGCCTCGCCAGGGCTCTAAGCGCCCAGGCGAGTCGCTCGCGCGTCTCGACGGGCTCGACGATCTCGTCGACGAATCCGGCGGCGGCCGCGGCCTGCGCGCGGAGGTGCTCGTCGGCGTACGCCGTGGCCAGGCGATCGCGCTCCTCGTCGGGGTCGTGCGCGGCCACGAGGTCGCGGCGGTTGACGATCCCCACCGCCGCCCGTGCGCTCATGATCCCGAGCTCGGCGTCGGGCCAGGCCAGCACCAGGTCCGAGCCCAGATCGCGGGAGTTCATCGTGATGTAGGCGCCGCCATAGGACTTGCGCAGGATCACGGTCAGCTTCGGCACTCGGGCGGCCGCGAACGCCCGCACCAGCGAGGCGCCGTGGCGGATCACACCTGCCTGCTCCTGCTTGGAGCCGGGCATGAACCCCGGGGTGTCGACAACCGCGATCAGCGGCAGCCCGAACGAGTCGCAGAAGTTGACGAACCGAGCGGCCTTCTCCGAGCCGACGGCGTCGAGCACGCCACCGAGGTGGCGGGGCTGGTTGGCGACGATCGCCACCGTGCGGCCGTCGAGGCGCGCGAGCGCGGTGACCACGTTGCGTCCCCAACGCGGCTGCAGCTCGAGCAACGAGCCGGCGTCGACGATCCCCGCGAGCGCGTCCCGAACGTCGTAGACGCGCCGCGGCTCGGCCGGCACGACGCTGCCCGGGTCGGCGATCGCGGACGGCATCGGAGTCGTCAGCGGCGGGCTCTCGCCGGACGCCGACGGCAGCAACCCGAGCAGCTCGCGGACCCTGGCCGCGGCCGCGGTGACGTCGGGCTCGACCAGATGGCAGACGCCGTTGCGCTCGTGCACGTGCGGGCCGCCGAGGCCGGCCGCGTCGATCTCCTCCCCGAGCGCCTCACGGACGACGCCGGGGCCGGTCAGGAACATCGCCGCATCCTCGGTCATCAGGATCAGATCGGTGAGCGCCGGCGAGTAGGCGCCGCCGCCCGCCGAGGAGCCGCTGACCACCGAGATCTGCGGAACCACGCCGGTGAGCCCGACCGTGTGGCGGAAGATCCGGCCGTACCCGCCGAGCGCCGCGGTTCCCTCCTGCATGCGTGCGCCGCCGGACTCGACGAACCCGACCACGGGGATCCGAGCCCGCTCGGCCGTCTGCAGCACGCGCACGATCGTGTCGGCGTGGCGCTCGCCCAGCGACCCGCCCAGGAAGGCGCCGTCCTGCGCGTAGCAGGCGATCGGCCGGCCGGCGACCATCCCGATCGCTCCGACGACGCCATCGCCCTCCACCGCGCGGGCGCCGAGCTTGGGCGAGACGATCCGCGAGCGCAGGACCTGGACGCTGCCCGGGTCACACAGCGCCTCCAGGCGCTCGAGCGGTCCCAGGCGCTCGGTCCGCTCGCGAATCAGAGTCGCGGTCATTGGGGAGCTCCTCGCAGCACCAGGGCCACGTTGTGGCCCCCGAACGCGAATGAGTTCGAGATCGCCACCGGCGGTCCTCCGTTGGCCGCCAGCAGCGGCCGCGCCTCCCCGGGGACGTAATCGAGGTCCAGCTCGGGGTCGGGGACCTCGTAGCCGAGCGTCGGCGGGACCACGCGGGTGATCAGCGTCTCCACGGTCGCAACCGCCTCGACCGCGCCGGCGGCGCCGAGCAGGTGCCCGATCGAGGACTTGGTGGAGGACACCGGGATCTGCTTGGCCCGCTCCTCCCCGAGCGCGCGCTTGATCGCGAGCGTCTCGGCGGAGTCGTTCAGCTGGGTCGAGGTCCCGTGAGCGTTGATGTAGGCGATCTCACCCGGGGTCACGCCGGCGTCCTGCATCGCCAGCTCGATCGCCCGAGCGGCCGGCTCGCCCGTCGGCTGCGGAGCGGTCAGGTGGTAGGCGTCGGCAGTCGAGCCGTAGCCGACCACCTCGCCGAGAATCGTCGCCCCGCGGCTGCGAGCCGCCTCGAGCTCCTCGAGCACGATCATGCCCGCGCCCTCTCCCATCACGAACCCGTCGCGGCGCGCGTCGAACGGACGCGACATGCCGGTTGGGGACAGCGCCTGCATCGAGTGAAAGCAGGCGAACCCGAACGCGGTCAACGTGGCCTCCGAGCCACCGGCGATCGCGGCGGTCGCGTCGCCGTACTGGATCATCCGCATCGCCGACCCGATCGCGTGCGCGCCGCTCGAGCAAGCCGAGACGACCCCGTACATCTGGCCCTGCAGCCCGTAGGTCATCGACAGGGCGGCTGCGGCGGCGTTGGGCATGTACTGCGGGATCCCCAGCGGGGACACCATCTTCGCCCCGCGATCGCGCATCACGTCGTGCTGGGACTCGACCGTTTCGATCCCGCCGATCCCGGTGGCGATCACGCACCCGATCCGCATCGGGTCATACGGCAGGCCGCCCTTCCAGCCCGCCTGCTCGAGCGCCTCGTCGGCGGCGACCAGCGCGATCTGCGAGAACCGGTCAAGGCGTCGGATCTGCTTGACCGACAGCCGTTCCTTGGGTTCGAAATCGGTGCAGGCGCCAGCGCCGTCGACGATCCCGACTTCGCCTGCGGCCCACCGCTCATGCAGCTGATCGGCACCGATTCCGAGCGGGGTCACCGCGCCCAGACCAGTCACCGCCACCCGCAGGCGCGCGGGTCTGGAGCCGTTGTCAGTGGGGGGCATCAGGACTTCCTCCCGCTCCGTGCCCGCTACTCCGCGCGGCTGACGATTAGGTCGACCGCGTCGCCGACCGTCTTGAGGTCCTTCATATCCTCGCCCTTGAGCACGACGCCGTACTCGTCCTCGACGACCTGGGCGAGCTCGACGAGGTCGAGCGAGTCGATGTCGAGCTCCTCGAACGTGGAGCCGCGGCTGATCTGGTCGGCATCGGGGCCGAAGCTCGCCAGCGTCTCGACGACGCGGGTCTCGACCTGCTCAGTGGTCACTGCTGACATCGATTCTCCTGTCGGTAAATGGGTTTGATGTGTCGCCCGGGTGCTTTCGCGTACCTAGGCGGCAAGTCCTCCGTCGACGCTCAACACGGCGCCCGTGATGTATCCCGCGTCCTCGGAAACGAGGAACCGCACCGCCGCCGCAACCTCCTGCGGCTTTCCCGCCCTTCGGGCCGGCACCGCCTGCAGCAGGTCGGTCGAGATCCCCTCGGTCATCTCGGTCTCGATCCAGCCGGGAGCGACCGCGTTGATCGTGACCCCGCGGCGGGCGACCTCGACCGCCGCGGTCTTGGTCATCGCGATCAGGCCGGCCTTGGCGGCGGCGTAGTTGGCCTGGCCGGGGTTGGCGCGCAGGGCAACGACCGAGGAGATGTTGACGATCCGCCCGTTGCGGGCCCGCAGCATCGCCTTGAGCGCGCGGCGGGTCAGCCGGAACGCGGCCGTCAGGTCGGTCTCGATCACCGCGTTCCACTGCTCGTCGTCGAGCGATGGCGTCAGATCGTCGCGGCTGATTCCCGCGTTGTTGACCAGCGCCAGCACCGGCGCGTCGAAGTGCGACTCGAGCTCTGAGAAAAGCCCATCGGCGGCGTCGGGATCGACCACGTCGGCGCCGAGTGCGACCGCGCGGCCGCCGCTGCTCTCGATCTCGCTCACGACCTGGTCGGCGGCGTCCTTGTCGGAGCGGTAGTTGACGCCCACCGCCCAGTCATCGGCCGCCAGTGCCTTGGCGATCGCGGCTCCGATCCCGCGGGATCCACCGGTCACCAGCGCGCAGCCCTCGCGCTCAGCCATCGCCGCCCCCTCCCCACTCGATCACGCCGGCGCCCCAGGTGAACCCGGCGCCGAACGTGCCTAGGTGCACGCGCGCGCCTGGCTTCAACCGTCCGTCGCGTTCGGCCTCGGCCAGCGCCAGCGGCAGCGTCGCCGCCGAGGAGTTGCCGAGATGGGAGATCACGTCGACGACGCGCTCGGGCCGGAGCCCGAGGCGCTCGCCGAGCGCGCGGGTGATCCGAGCGTTGGCCTGGTGGTAGACGTACAGGTCGATGTCGTCGAGCGTCAGCCCGGCGAGCTCGACCGCCTGCAGCGTCGACTCGCTCATTCGCGCGACCGCGTGGCGGTACACCTCGGGGCCGTCCATCTCCAGCCGGGAGTCGCGCGGGATGATGATCGCGCCCGCCTGAGACCCGTCGGCGCCGAGCACGACCGGTCCGATCGCCCCGTAGTCGTGGCTGGCAGGGGCCATGACCACGGCACCGGCGCCGTCGCCGAACAGTGGCGCCGAGCGCTTGTCCTCCCAGTTGGCCACGCGCGATACGAAGTCGGCGCCGACCAGGAGGACGTTGCGCGCACGGTTGCTCTCGATCTGGGCCGCGCCCAGCGACAGGCCCGACAGGAACGCGGTGCACGCCGCCCCGACGTCGACCGCGCCGGCGTTCTCGGCACCGAGCTGGTGAGCCACCAGCGGCGCGGCGTTCGGCGTGACCTCGTCGGCGGTCAGCGTCGCGACGATCACCAGGTCCAGCTCGGCCGGCTCGATTCCGGCGCGTGCAAGGGCGGTGGCGCCGGCGCGAGCCGCGAAATCAGACAGCCGGTCCTCGGGCTTGGCGATCGGGCGCTCGACCACGCCGGTGCGCGACACGATCCAGTCCTCGCTGACCCCGAGCCTCTCGGACAGCTCGGCGTTCGTGAGCCGGCCCTCGGGCAGCTCGCTGGCCACCGACAGCACCGCCGGCCGGGCCAGCGCGGACTGTGGCCGGAGTAACTCGCCCTCGGAGTGGAGGGCCGGAGCTGACCCGTTCGAGTCAAGCATCGACACCGGCCAGCTCCACGTCGCTCAGCGTGCGCTTGACCAGACCGCTCAGCACCTTCCCGGGGCCGACCTCGACGAACCGGTCGGCGCCGCGGTCATGCAGCGCGATCAGCGTCTCGCGCCACCGGACCGGGCTGGTCAGCGCCTCGGTCAGCTGGGCGGCGGCATCCTCGAACGGCGCGGCGGTCACGGCCGAGAGCACCTCGACGCGCGACGGCGAAATCTTGACCTGCTTGACCGCCTGCTCGAACTCGGGGACCGCGGCGGCCATCATCGGCGAGTGAAACGCGCCGCTGACCGACAGCTCGATCGCCCGCAGGCCCAGCTCCTTGGCGGCCTCGGCGGCCTCGGGCAGGGCTTGTTTGGCGCCCGAGAGGACGACCTGCTGGGGGGAATTGTCGTTGGCGACGGACAAGCCGTGGGCCTCGGCGAGCTCGGGGGCATGGTCGGCGGCACCGCGGCCGACCAGCGCAAGCATGCCACCGTCCCCGGCTGCCTCACCTGAGTCCTGCATCAGCCGCCCGCGCAGCGCGACCAGCTCCAGGCCGTCCCGTTCCTCCAGAGCGCCGGCCGCAACCAGCGCGGCGAGCTCCCCAAGGGAGTGTCCGGCCATGAAGTCCCCGTCGGGACGCCCGAGGCGCTCCCACCCGGCCAGGCTGGCGCAGAAGATCGCCGGCTGAGCGTAGTTCGTGCCCTCCTCGGCCTTCGGGAACGGGTCCTCACCCACGATCTCGGTGACGAGCTCGAGCAGATCCGGGCGGGCGCGCTCGACGTCGTCGCGCATCTCCGGGGTCTGACTTCCCTGGCCGGGAAACAAGATTGCTGTCTTCGACATGCGTTTGAACCTACGCACGCAGCGGGCAACGGATACAGACCGGTTGCGGACTTCCCCCCGTTCGGGGGGAGGGATGTGCTCCAATCCCGGGACCGCTGATGGCACTGCCGCCCGCAGATTCTGACTCCGCCGCCCTGATTACCGGTGCATCAGCCGGTATCGGCGCCGCGATCACCCGTGAGCTCGCCTCCCGCGGCCACAACCTCGTCCTAGTCGCCCGCCGGCGCGAGCGCCTGGTGACGCTGGCCCAGGAGCTGGCCGACGAGCATGGGATCCGTGCCGAGGCGATCGGTGCCGATCTGTCGAAGGCCGCGTCGGTGGAGCGGCTGCCCGGGCGGGTCACCGGACTCGGTCTCGAGGTCGAGATCCTGGTCAACAACGCCGGTTTCGCCACCGGCGGCCCGTTCTACCAGTCCGATCCCGAACGCGAGCTCGACCAGGTGCGGGTGCTGGTAGAGGCCGTCGTGGCGCTGACCTCTGCGTTCTCGCCCGCGATGGTCAAGCGCGGGCGGGGCGCGATCCTCAACGTCGCCTCGACCGCGGCGATGCAGCCGATGCCGTATTCGGCGGGCTACTCGGCCGCGAAGGCGTACGTGCTGACGTTCTCCGAGGCGCTGCACCAGGAGCTGGTGGGCCGCGGCGTCACCGTGACCGCCCTGTGCCCCGGCCCCGTCGAGACCGACTTCTGGCAGATCGCCGACTGGCAGGTGGCCAGCGGCCAGTCGTTCGAGCGGGCGATCCCGCGCCCGGCGCTGATCACGGCCGAGCAGGCCGCCAGGGCCGGCGTCCAGGGGCTCGAGTCAGGCAGCCGCGTGGTCGTGCCGGGTCTGCCGATGCGTGCGGCGATGGAGGCCTCGCGCGCGATCCCGAACGCGATCAAGCTGCCCGTGATCGAGTGGGCGATGCGTCGGCGCTGACCCGCCGGCTGGCGCGAGCCGCCGCCGCCCCGCGGGTCAGGCGACCTTGCGCTCGGGCGCCACGACGGGCTCCTCGGGCGGCGGAACCGCCTTGCCGGCGCGGCGCAGCCGGTTCGCAACCCACCCGACCGCGACCGGCATCCCCGCAACCCCCCCGCTGATGTGGTCGACCCCGCCGCGGGTCACGTACAGGCGAACGTCGCCGCCGCGCCGCTCCCATGATTTCTGCAGGTTCAGGCTCTGCTGAAACGAGACGATCTGGTCGCGACGGGCGTGGTGCAGGAGCACCGGCGCCGCGGGCACGATCTCGCCCAGGCGGTTTTCGCGCAGGCGCGCGCGCCACTCGGGCAGCTCGAGCACGTTGGGCTGGGTCAGATCCGACGCGCGAGCGAACCGCGGGCCCGACAGCATCGCCTGATAGATCGTCGACTGGCGCAGCGCGTCGATCCCCCTGGCGGCCTTCGGCGTCAGGTACGCGTCGAGCTCGAGCTCGGGATACGCGGCGGCGTACCCGATCCCGCCATAGGAGATGAAGAACGAGAAGAACGTGCCGTCGACGGTGGATCCGCCGAGTTCGACGTCGGCGGCGGCGGCACCCGCGGCCACGGCGGTCAGCGGGATGTCGGGGGCGTAGCTGGGCTGAAGCTGCGCCGCCCACGCGGCAGCAGCTCCGCCCTCGGAGTAGCCGACGATCGCCGCCGGGCCCTCCTCGGGGAGCTCGGACGGATGCAGCGTCCGGGCGGCGCGCATCGCGTCGAGCACGTTCGGGCCCAGCGCGCGGCCCACCATGTAGGTGTGGTCACCGGGGGTCCCCAGGCCCTCGTAATCGGTGATCGCCACCGCCCAGCCACGGGCCAGGATCATCGCGATCATCCCGCTCTCCCACTCGAGACCCCGCGACAGCAGCCGCGACGGCGCCGCCGAGTCGCCGATCCCGTGGGTACCCACGCCGTACCCGATCAGCGGACGGGGGCCGCGGATGCGCCCATAGGGCACCAACACCGCGCCGGATACCGCGGTGGGGCGGCCGATCGCCGAGGTCGAGCGGTACAGCACTCGCCAGGCCCGCGCCCGCAGGCGCACTCCGGGCGCCAGGTACGCGTCCATCGGCTCTGAGCGGATTACGTCACCTGGCTCACCGTCGCCGAGCGGATCGGGTGGCTCGTAGAAGCCGTCGCTGGTCGCGGCGCGGCGCCGGGGCGGCGAAACCAGCCGAATCTGGCCGCCGGCAATGCGAGCTACATCCATGACACTCACGGCACCACCCACTCCTTTGGACGACCTGGAACGCCCAACCCGTCACTAAACATTGTATTGGACCAACGTGTTGAGCTTTGGCGATCTTCCCCGCGACTCCTCCAGGGATTCGCGCTCTGCGGTCGTGTGCAGGTGGGTCTATCCGGCCAACGAGGCGGCGCGCATACCAAAGAACTCGAGCGCGGCCGCCCGCTGGTCGCGCGCGGCGATCAGCTCCGCGTAGGACAGCTCGGCTCCGGAGAACCCGGTCGCCTGCCACAGGTCCCCGGGCGGCTGGGCGATCCACGGCGTCACGTACGCGTACGGCTCGGGATGCTGGTCGTCTCCGGGCGACAGCCCGTAGGTGGCCCGCGCCCCGGAACGCTCCGAGCCCAGCACGAGCGCGAGGTCGAAGTGCTCGGGCCACAGCTGTACCCGGGACGCGTCGCCGTCGTCCGGTGCTCCCACGCGCAGATCCTCGAGCACCGACGCACCAAATCCGTACCAGTCGCCCAGGAACCCGACCGCGTAGGGGTCGACGTGCAGTGGCTCGCCACCCAGCGCGATGTCGGCGGGGAGCGCATCTCTCCCGACGAGCGCGGCGGCCGCGTCGAGCGTGGTGATCGGGGCGCTGCGCTCGTGCCCGTCCTCGTCGATGATCAGCTCGGCGCCGGCGACGCGCACCTGCATATCGGCGCCGAAGAACGGCGTGCCGAAACCGTGACGCGTGTAGCGCAGGCCGATCTTGCCGCTGGCGTGTCGGCGGGCCGGCGCCATCACCCGCTCAGCGAGCTGCTGCAGCGACCCCCGGGTCATGGCCAGCGATCCGGGGGCGGGGACCAGGCGCTTGTAGGGGCCGAGCCACCGATCCGCGCACCAGGCGCCGAGCTCGGGGTCGCCGGCGGCCAGCTCCACCCAGCTGATGTCGCCGGTGGCGACCGGGGACACGACCGTCCGGCCAGGTTCGAGGTCACCCCTGGCCACCGGGTCGTCGGCGAACCACGGCGGTTCTGAGACGGCCGGCGGGGAGGGCTCGAGCACGCGCGCGTCGCAGCGCTGTCCGATCCGCTCCGCGGCCTCCCGGCGCGCGTTCATCAGCTCAGCAGGCCAATCCGCTGGGCCCGCTGGACGGCCTCAGCACGGTTGCGCGCCTGGAGCTTGCGGTACAGGGCGCTGGTGTGCTCCTTGACTGTGTGCGGCGACAGGTACAGATGCTCAGCGATCTCACGATTGGTCGAACCGGCCGCGATCAGGTCGAGCACCTCCTGCTCGCGCCCGGTCAGCAGCGTCGATGGCTGGTCGGCCTTGGGCTGGAACATCGTCATCCCGAGCCCCACCATCCGAACTGCGGTCGCTACCTCGTGCGCCTCCCAGTCCTTGGACACGAACCCAGATGCGCCGGCGGCCCTGGCGGCGGCAGGCGACATCCGGCCGGCGCCCGAGATCAGCAACACCCGCGTGGACGGGCACGCGGCGCGGATCGACTCGCACAGGTCGGCGCCCGACTCTCCCGCCAGGAACAGGTCGACGAGCGCCACGTGGGGCTCGAAGCTCCGGGTCAGGGCGATCGCCTCCTCCCCGGTGCGCGCCGCCAGGCAGCGCTCGACCCACGGCTGCTCGCCGAGCAGCACGCGAAAGCCCCAGTGCACGACGTCGTGGTCATCGACCACCAGCACCCGCAGGCGCTTCTCCTCCAGCCGCGGCGCAAGCGGCGCGGTCACGACGCCTCCTGGTCGAGCGGCACCACCAACCGCACCCGCCACCCGTCCTCGCCGGTGGGCCCGAACTCGAGCACGCCGCGCTGTTGGATCGCCTCGAACGCCGCCAGCCGCAGGCCCATTCCGGCGTCGCGGCCCACGGTTCGGGCGCCGTCGTTGCGGACCTCGAGCGTGAACGTGTCCTGGTCGCGGCAGATCACGACATCGACCCGGGTCGCGGCGGCGTGCTTGGCCACGTTGCGCAGGGCCTCGGTCAGCACCGACTGCGCCAGCGGCTCGAGGTCGGCCGGCACGGTCACGTCCTCGGGCCAGCTGACGTGCAACGGCGCGCCGGGGGCGGCCCGCAGGCGCTCCAGCTCGGCGGCCAGCGTCGTCCCGGTCTCGGGCGGCAGCGGCGCCAGCGGACGCTCGAGCGCGCGCCGCAGGTCCCCGACGGCCTGCTGAATCTCGACCCGGCAGCGCTCGTTCTCGTCGGGATCCAATGGGTGCGTCGGCGCCGAGCGCCAGCGACACGCCGAACAGTCGCTGCATCACCCGCTCGTGGATCTCGCGGGCCAGCTCGAGCCGCTCGCCCAGTCGCCGGGTGCGCTCCTGCTGGCGCGTGGCGTTGCGGGCCGTGGCCACCAGCGCGGCGGTCTTGCCCAGCGTCCACAGCAGGTGGCGCTCGCCGTCTGAGAGCTCGAAGCGCCCGCCGCCGCGATCGGCGCAGATCACGCCGTAGGCGCGGCCCGCGGCACTGAGCGGGGTGCACACCAGCGTGGTGATCCCCAGCAGTTCGGCGTACTCGGGCGGGACCGCCTCCTCGATCCGGTTGGAGACCACCACGACGTTGTCCTCGAGCAGCGCGCGCTGGGCGATCGGAGTGTTGACCAGCGTCGGGCGCAACGTCGCCAGCTGCGAGAACGAGGTCCCATGCGAGCCGACCGCGCGGACCCGGCGGCGGCCCGCGTCGGCCATGAAGATCGCCGCTCGGCGCATCGTGGTCAGCCGGCAAATCGCCTCGCAGATCCGGTCATAGAACTCCGTCGAGGAGGTGTCGGTGTCGAGGTCGGCCAGCAGCTCGACGAACACCTCCAGGGGCTCGACGCCCGCGAATAGAGCGGCTGGGCGCTCGGTGGCGCTCATGCAGCCACCGGTAACTCGTACCGGCGGCGGATGTCGTACAGCGTGGTGCGTTCGGCCGCCGGCCGGCCGGCTCGATGGGCAGCCGCGACCAGGTCCTCGGGCTCGAGCCTGACGCCGTGGTAGCTGCCCGCCATCCTGGAGATCGACTCCTCCATCAGTGTCCCGCCGAGATCGTTGACGCCCCACTGGAGCGCCTCGGTGGCCGCGTCGAGCCCCATCTTCACCCAGCTGGCCTGGACGTTGGGAATCGTGCGTCCGAGCGCGAGCCGGAAAGCGGCGGTGTGCTTGAGGTTCTCCTCGCGGGAGATCTCCTCGACGCCATGCGTCCGACCGAGCAGCGTGTGGAACGGGATGAACGACAGGGGCACGAACTCAGTGAAGCCGCCGGTGCGCTCCTGCAGCTCGCGAACCACTCGCATGTGCTCGGCCAGCTCCCAGGGCTCCTCGATGTGGCCGAACATCACGGTCACGGTCGAGCGGATGCCCTCGGCATGGCAGGCCTCGATGATCTCCACCCACCGGGCCACGGGCAACTTGTTGGGCGAGATCCGCTCGCGCACCCCATCATGCAGCACTTCGGCAGCGGTGCCCGGGGTCGAATCCAACCCGGCCTCGCGCAGGCGGTCGAAGACGCGACGGGGCTCGAGCCCGCTGACGTCGCACATGTGCGAGATCTCCATCGGCGAGTACGCATGCAGATGCAGCTGCGGCGCCAGCTCCTTGGCAAACCGCAACCACTTCTCGTAGTCGTCCAGCTCCCAGTCGGGATGGATCCCCGACTGGATGCAGATCTCGGTCGCGCCGGCGTCGACCGCGTCCTCGATCCGGCCGGCGAACTCGGCCTCGGAGTGCTCGTAGGCGTCGGGCGACCGGCGCGCCTGGCCGAACCCGCAGAACGCGCAGCCGACGATGCACACGTTGGACACGTTGATGTTGCGGTTGACCACGAACGTGACCGTGTCGCCGGCCAGCTCGGCTCGGAGCTCGTCGGCAGCGGCGCGCATCTCCTCGATCACGGCGGGGCGGCGCTCGGCGAACAGCGCCGTCAGCTCCTCGGGGGTCAGCGACTCGCCGTCGCGAGCGCGGGTTATCGCCCTGGGGGCGGCGTCGTCGGACACCGACACGTCGGCGCGGCGACCCGAGCCCCGCCGCGGGATGAACGACCAGTAGCGGCTCTTGATTACGTCGAGCACCGGCTGGGCGACCCACTCGGGGTCGATGTACTCCGGGTAGACGCACAGCCGCTCGGTCAGCGCCAGACCGTCCGCCTGGAGCCTGTCGCGGACCTGGGCGGGCGACGGGAACGGGTGCTCGGGCGAGATGTGATCGCCATTGGCGCTGAGCCCGCCCAGATCGGTGGCGCCGGCCCGAGCGAGCGCTACCCACCAGTCCGACAGGTTCGGCGGCACCTGGATCCCCACGTCGGGCATCAGCCGGCGGGCCTCCCCGATCAGCCGCTTCATGTCCTCGATCGTCACCTCGCACGCCCACTTCGGCGCGTCCAGATGCGGCCCGTCGGCGACCCCGGTCCGCCAGTACTCCTCGGCCGCGGCGTCGGCAATCTCAGCCGGCTCGCGGCCGTAGTAGCTCTGATGGGGGACGAAGTTCTGGAGGATCACTTCCTGCACGTGGCCGTAGCGGCGGTGCTGCTCGGCGATCGCCTCCAGCGAGGCCACGCGCTCCTCCTCGGTCTCCCCGATGCCGACCAGGATTCCGCTCGTGAACGGGATCTTCAGCTCGCCGGCCGCGGCGATCGTGGCGATCCGCTTGGCGGGATGCTTGGTCGGCGAGCCGGCGTGCACGGTCTCCATCAGGCGCTCGGAGACCGACTCGAGCATCAGTCCCTGTGATGCGGTGACCTCGCGCAGCCGGGCCAGGTCCTCGCGATCCAGAACGCCGAGGTTGGTGTGGGGCAGCAGGCCCCGCTCGAGCGCCCGCTCGCACGTCCACACGACGTAGGAGGTGAAGTCCTCGTGCCCGTACTCGGCCAGCAGCTTGGCGACGCCCGCGTTGACCTCGGGCTTCTCGCCGGTCAGCACCAGCAGTTCCTTGACCCGGTGGCGACCCGCGGCCCGGTCGAGGATCTTCAGCACCTCGTCGGGCGCGTGCAGATGCGGCTGGTGGGTGGCGAACGCGCAGTACTTGCAGTAGCAGCGGCAGGTTCGCGACAGCGACAGCGTGAGGTTGCGGCTGAACGTGACGCGGCGGCGCATGCGGGTCGTGGATTCTACGGAGCGGGGTCGCCGGGGTCTGGCTCCGACCCTCCGGCGACCGCTTCCCCAGGCTCGGCGGCGAGCAGCCGATCGACCAGCGCCGCTGCCTCGCGGGCCATCCGCGAGCGGGGCACGACCAGGTCGAAGCCGGCCTTACGGCCGCGGTCGCGCACGTCGGTTTCGACGTGCGAGTAGAACGCCAGCGTCCGCACCCCGGCCGGACGGGTCAGCCGCACCAGCTCGATCCGTTCGGGCGCATCGAACGTCAGGTCGACGATCAGCAGCCGGGCGTCGGGAAGCTCGCGCCGCAGCGCGTCGCCGTCGGACACCAGCGCGGGCTCGTGCCCGGCGGCGGACAGCGCGCCGACGACTGTCGACCCGAACAGGAGATCCGGCACGAACGCGACTACGCGAGCCATCTGGGTGCGACCGATGCGCGGCGGCGGACCTACTGGGCCCGGAGCCGCCTGAACTCCTCGCGGGCGGACTCGGGCCGACCCCACATCTGCCGGACCTCGACGCGGCCGGTGCGCTGCTCGCGGACCGCGAGCTCACCTTCGATGCTCGCGTCGTCGAGCAGCTTCAGCGCAGTGTGGACCGCCGGCACCGACGCGGCGTGGCCGAAGCGGTGGGCGACCAGCAGCCGCCAGTGCCAGTCGGCCTTCGAGTAAGGCTGGGCGTTGCAGGTGACCACCAGCAGCGCGGCGTCGATGTAGCGGCGCTCGTCGAAGATCCGCAGGTCGATCTCGAGGTCGGTCCAGTCGTCGGGGAGCGAGTCCACGATCTGCGTGAAGGTGTCGGCGAGGGACGTCATTGAGCGGTCAGCTGAACTGGAGGATCAGGAGGACGACGTTCATGGCTGTGATCACTCCGGCCACGCCGTAGGCGGCGACGCTGGTCAGCCGTCCGTTGGCGTGGACACGCATCACGTCGCGGCGGCCGGTGAGGATCACGAGGGGCACCAGCGCGAAGGGTATCCCGAACGACAGCACGACCTGGCTCAGCACCAGCGCATTGGTCGGATTGACCCCCACCGCGAGCACGATCAGCGCCGGCAGCATCGTCACCGCGCGCCGGGCCAGCAGCGGGATCCGAACCCTGATGAAGCCCTGCATCACGACCTGGCCGGCCGCCGTGCCGACGCTCGAGGAGGACACGCCCGAGGCCAGCAACGCGACCGCGAACGCGAGCGCGGCGCCGCCGCCGACCAGCCGCCCGATTTCGCCGTGCGCCGCCTGGATCGTGTCCAGATCAGATAGCGAGGGCGTGTGGAACAGCTTGGCCGCGACCGCCAGCATCGCGACGTTGATGAGCCCGGCGAGGCCGAGCGCCACCAGCACGTCGAGCCGCTCGTACCGCAGCACGCGGCGGCGGTCGGTGTCGTCGCGCACCGGCATCCGGCTCTGCGTCAGCGCCGAGTGCAGGTAGATCGCGTGCGGCATCACGGTGGCGCCGACGATCCCGACCGCCAGGTACAGCGACTCGGTTCCGGCGAAGTGGGGCACCAGCCCCGACAGCGCCATGTGCGCCGACGGGCCGATCTTCAGCGTCTGATACAGGAACCCGGCGAGCACGATTCCGAGCAGGGCCGCGATCGCGATCTCAAACCGGCGAAATCCGCGCCGCTGCAGCTCGAGCAGCACGAACGTGATCGCGCCGGTGATCAGACCCGCGACCAGCAGCGGCACCCCGAACAGCAGGTTCAGCCCGATCGCCGCGCCGATGAACTCGGCGATGTCGGTGGCCATCGCCATCACCTCGGCCTGCAGCCACAGCCCGACCGTGACCGGCTTGGAGAACTTCTCGCGACACATCTCCGGGAGGCTGCGGTCGGTGGCGATCCCGAGCTTGGCCGACAGGTACTGGATCAGCATCGCCATCAGGTTGGCCAGCACCACCACCCACAGCAGCAGGTAGCCGAACTTGGCGCCGGCCGTGATGTTCGTGGCGAAGTTGCCGGGATCGACGTAGGCCACCGACGCCACGAACGCCGGCCCGAGCATCGTCAACACGGCCCGCAGCCGGCCCCGCGAGAGGATCCCATCGAGCACGCTCGGGCCCTGAGCTCCGGGGGCGGCCGCAGCCTGCTCGCCGGCGGCGGCCGCTTCCAGCGCCGGCGTGACCACCGGGGGCGGCGGCGTCACCGGCTGACCTCTACCCGCATCGCCTTCGCCAGCAGCCCGCCCAGGACGTGCACGTTGTCGCCGAAGCGGACGAACAGCGGCCCGTCGAACGGTTGCTTCTCGATCACCTCAAACTCATCGCCCGGGCTGATCCCGCGCTCGGCCAGGAACCGCAACATCTCCGGGTCGGAATCCGACACCCGCGCGAACGTGCCGTTGGCCCCCGCCTCGAGCGACTGCAGGCTGCGGGTCGGGCCCTCTTCGATCGTCAGATCGCGGGTCGGGATCGGGTCGCCGTGGGGATCGTGCGTGGGGTCGCCGAGCTTGGCCGCGATCAGCTCCTCGAGCTCCTCGGACAGGACGTGCTCGAGCACCTCGGCCTCCTGGTGCACGCGGTCCCAGGGGACCCCGAGGCTCTGGACCAGGTACAGCTCGAGCAGCCGGTGGTGGCGCATCACCTCGAGCGCCACCCGTCGGCCGTCGGGCGTCAGCGACACGCCGTGATAGGGCATGTGCTCGACCAGGCCGAGCTCGCCGAGACGCTTGACCATCCCGGAGGCGGACGCAGGGGTGACGCCCATCCGCTCGGCGAGCGAGTTCGTGCTGACGGCCTCTCCCTCGCGCAGCTCGAGCGCGTAGATCGCCTTTGCGTAGTCCTCGATCGCCGACGAGATCGCGCGCTGCTGTTCCTGGTGTGCCATTACGCAAGTTATGGTAGGCCTAAATTTCAGTTTTGGCAAGTGGAGCGAGATCGGGCGGCGCTATTTTGTGGGTGATGACCACGATCGCCCTCCCTTCCGCCGAATACGAGACCGTGACCCAGGCGTGCGGGGTGCTGGATCGCTCACAGCGGGGCAAGCTCGCGCTCACCGGAACTGCCGCCAAGGAGTTCCTGCAGGGCCAGGTGTCAAACGACGTCGAGTCGCTCACGGCCGGCCAGGGCTGCTACGCCGCGTTCCTGACGCCCAAGGGCAAGATGCTCGGCGACCTGCGGATCCTCGACACCGGTGACGAGCTGCTGCTCGACACCGAGCGGGTCGCGCTCCAGGAGCTGTTCAACATGATCCGCCGGTTCAGCATCGGCTACGACGTGGAGCTGCACAAGCGCACGGTGCAGCGCGGCCTGTTCTCGCTGCTGGGCCCGGGGGCCGATGCCGTGCTCGAGGGCGCGGGCTCGGTCGGTGCCGCGGAGCACTGCCACGCGGAGGTTCGCGTCGGGGGCGTCGCGGCCCGCGCGATCCGGACCGACCTGGGCGTCGACCTGCTGTGCGACGCCGACGACTCCACGGCGCTGCTGACCGCGGTGACCGAGGCGGGGGCGGTGCCGGTGTCCGAGGGCGTGGGCGAGTGCCTCCGGGTGGAGCACGGCCGGCCGCGCTACGGGGTCGACCTCGACGAGAGCGTGATCCCCCAGGAGGCCGGTCTCAACGAGCGTGCGGTGTCGTTCACCAAGGGCTGCTACGTCGGCCAGGAGACCGTCGCGCGGCTGTACTACCGGGGGAAGCCCAACCGGCGCCTACAGGGGTTGCGGTTGTCGGAAGCCGCCTCGAACCGGCCAGGAGCTTCAGCTTCGACGGACGCGTCGTCGGCCGGGTCGGGCAGCGTCGTCCTGTCGCCCCGCTTCGGTCCGATCGGGCTGGCGCTCGTGCGCCGCGAGGCTCCCATCGGAGCGGTAGTGGCGCTCGAGGGCGGCGGGACCGCGGAGGTCGTGGGGCTTCCTTTCTTCTAACTGGTCGAAGTTGTGCGGCTATATGCCGCACTAGATGAGACAAAGCGCTGCAGCTCGTCGCGATCGGGCGGCGGGTCGAGGACCAGCTGCGGGGTGTCGGGGTGCGAGGCGAGGTAGGCGGCCATGATCCGCATCTCGTCGACCTCGTTGGGCGGCAGGTGGGTGGCCAGCTCCCCGGGCCGCGGCGCGCGGGTCAGGGCGGCCTCGGTGCGACGCCGCAGGTCGCCGGCGTCAGCGTGCTCCGCCGCGACCGGCCCCCAGTCGACCAGCCTCCCCGCCACCAGCCAGAACGCGTCGAAGCCCGGGGCCACGGGGTGCTGGGCCAACACCAGACGCGGTCGCGCGTGCGTGGCCTCGAGCACGCCGCCGAGCCGGTCGAGGATCCCCGACAGCCGCCGGGCCCGGCGGCGCAGCCAGCCCGCGCGCTCGAATCGCTGCTCGGCGGCGGCCCGGCGCATCTGCGCCTCCACGTGGGCGATCAACCGGGACCGGCCCGCGCCGGCGCCGACGAACATCCCCAGCGCCTCGTCGAGCCGGCGGCGATACAGGTTCGGGTCCAGGTCGCCCAGGCACGGCGACAGGCACCGGCCCATCTGCCCGTAGGCCGAGGGGTGCTCGCGCCGGGGAAGCTTGCGCCCGCAGTGGCGCAGGCCGAACAGCGAGTCCAGCTGCTCGACCAGCTCGAGCGCCAGCCGCCGTCCGCGCAGCGGGCCGACCGTCACCGATCGCCCCGGAGCCGGCTCGGACGCGACCTCGAGGATCGGAAACGGGATGTCCAGCCGGCAGCGGATGTAGCACAGCCGGTCGTCGCGCCGGACCAGCCGCCGGTTGCCCGGTGGTCGCAGCTCCTTGATCAGCCGGTTCTCGAGGATCAGCGCGCCGAGCTCCGAGCTCGTCGTCCGGTAGTCGACGATCTCGGCGTGAGCGGTCCAGTCGGCCTGCGGGCTCGACGGCGCGAAATGCGCGCGGGCGCGGCTGCGAATCGACACCGACTTACCGACGTACAGCGTCTGGCCCGACCCGTCGCGGAACAGGTACACGCCCGGGTCGCGAGGGAGCTTGGCGAAGTCGAGCTCCGGGAGCTTGGGGAACGACGGCGCCGCCGCCACCCGGATCGACGGCGGCTTGGCCCGGCGCCGGCGGCGTGGCGCCAGCATCGCGACCGCGTCGCGGATCGTCAGCGCGTTGGCGCACAGCCGGGGGAACAGCGCGCACAGCACCCGCGCGCACGTCTCGGCATCCGCCAGCGCCCGGTGCACGACCTCGACGTCGATCGCGAGCGCATCGGCGACCGCCCGCAGGCCGCGACGGCGCTGCAACGGCAGCAGCGTCCGGGCCAGCGCCGCCGTGCACAGCACCGGCGGGCTGGGCCAGTCCAGGCCGATCCGATCGAACGCCTGGCGCAGCACCCGGCGGTCAAACGGGGCGTTGTGGGCCACCATCACGCGCCCCTCCAGGCGCTCGGCGAGCTCGGGCAGCACGGTCTCGAGCTCCGGGGCGCGCTCGACCATCGCCTGGGTGATCCCGGTCAGTCGCTGGACCCCGCGCCGCAACGGGTTCGCGGTGCGCACCAGCGAATCCCAGCGGTCGTGGAGCTCGCCCCCGCCGACGAGCACCGCGCCGACCTCGGTCAGCTCGCAGTTATCGCCGTTGAGGCCGTTGGTCTCGGTGTCGACGACCAGGAACTCGGCGGTCGCGATCGGTGCGTCGAGGAACTCCAAGTACCGCGTGATACGGCAGCGTCCGGACGGCATGCAGGCGCGTTTGCGAACCGCCCGCCGCCGCCGGTCGCACGGGCGATACGTGGCATATCTCATGGTTGCCGACCGCCGGCCGGGGTAGCATCGCCAAGCAGACAGCTACTAAGGAGTCAGGACATGGCAGCCATCGCCCATGACGCCGAAGAGCAGCAGCGCGAGCTGGACGCGGGTACGCGGCGCGCCTGGAGCGCGTACAGCGACAGCCTGCGGGGCCTTTCCGGAGACGAGTACGAGCACGCCGAGTGTGACTCGTGGGCCGAGCTCCAGAGCGAGCTGCAGCGCTTGGAGCGCCGGCGCCAGACGCTGAACCAGACCTCCGGCTGAGTCCGGGGATCTTGCGGGGGTAAGAGCGGCTCGGAAGGGCGAGCCGTTTTCACTTCGGGGGTGTTTGTTCGGTTAGGGTTTGATCGATCCTCCGGGCCGCGGTCGGGGCGGCCGGCGGGGACATCGAACGAGTCTTGACACGGATGCGTAGGACGATCATCTGGATGGTTGGGTTGTGCGCCCTCGCGCTCGCGGGGTGCGGCGGGAGTGGCAGCTTCGCCAACGACCCGCGGCCGCCGTCGCCGGTCAACCTCAGCGTCTACATCAACAACTCCCGCGTGTCGCTGTCTCCGCGATCGGTCGGTGCCGGACCGGTCGTGTTCATCGTGACCAACCAGGCCGACAGGTCCGAGTCGCTGGCGATCGTCCACAAGGGCCGGACCAGCACTGCCAACGCGCTCGCCGACACCGGCCCGATCAATCCCCAGGGCACCGCTCAGGTGACGGTCACGTTCATGCCCGGGGACTACACGATCTCGACCGCGAACGTCAGCGGCAACGAGGCCCAGCGAGCCACCGCCAAGCCGGTGCGCGGAGCCAGCCTGCATATCGGCCCGCCGCGGCCGTCGGCGAGCAGCGAGCTGCTCCAGCCCTAGCCGCGTCGGGGGCCGAGCGCGCCCGGAGGCTGAGGGAACTCGGGACGCACCCCACTCCGGACAACCTTTTCAAATTATGCAATACTTGCGTGCATGCAAGCAACTGCTGGACGGGACGACGACGGCCACCCCGACCTCGGCCCGCGCCAACGACCTCGCGGTCGACATCTACGCGCTGATCGTCTACCTGCACAAGCAGTGCAACAACGACCTGTTCGAGGCGGTCGGGACGCTCGAGCTGTCGCTCACCCAGATCAAGCTGCTGGGCCATCTGGCAGACGTCTCGGAGCCGATCTCGCTCAAAGCGGCGGCCGAGTTCGTCCACGTGTCGCTGCCCGGCGCCAGCCGGCTGGTGGACGACCTCGTGCGCCGCGGCTTCGTCGAGCGCAACGAGGACGCCGAGGACCGCCGGATGAAGCGCGTGGCGCTCACCCCCGACGGCGCCACGGTGATCGGCCGGCTGAACGCGGCTCGGTTCCGGCGGCTCGTGCAGTTCGTCGAGACGCTCTCCGACCCCGAGCACGAGCAGCTCGCCGCCGCCCTTTCCACGCTGATGCAGCGTGACGACCTCGCCAATTGCCGACCCGAGGAGGCGATCCAGTGACAGGCCGGATCCTTGCGCACCGTCATCGCCTCGTGACCGAGGAGAACAGCCGCTGGTGGACCCTCGGCGCGATGTGCTTCGCGCTGTTCATGATCATGCTCGACAACACCGTCGTGAACGTCGCGCTGCCGTCGATTCAGCGCGACCTGCACGCGTCGCTGTCCGCGCTGGAGTGGACGGTCAACGCGTACACGCTCACGTTCGCGGTGCTGATGGTCACGGGCGGCCGCCTGGGCGACATCTTCGGTCGCCGGCGGATGTTCCTGTTCGGCGTGGTCGTGTTCGGCGTGTCGAGCGCGGCGATCGGGTTCGCTCCCACCGACATCACGCTGGTCGCCTTCCGGGCGGTCCAGGGAATCGGCGCGGCGTTCATGATGCCCGCCACCCTGTCGATCATCACGCAGGCGTTCCCGCCTGAGCAGCGCGGCACAGCGATCGGGACGTGGGCCGGCGTGAGCGCGCTGGCGCTCGCGATCGGGCCGGTGCTCGGCGGCTTTCTCACCGAGTACGTGAGCTGGCGCGCGATCTTCTTCATCAACCCCCCGATCGCGATCGGCGCGGTCGCGGTGACGCTGTTCGCCGCCCGCGAGTCGCGCGACGAGACCGTCGATCGTACGGTCGACTATCCCGGGATCGCCGCGATCACCGTCGGTCTGACCGCGCTCGTGCTGGCCCTGGTCGAGGGCAACAGCTGGGGCTGGGGCTCGGTCCGCGTGATCACGCTGCTGGCCGTCGCCGTGATCGGACTCGTCTCCTTCGTGCTGATCGAGCGCCACGTCAAGGCGCCGATGGTCAACTTCAGCTTCTTCAGCTCTCGGACGTTCCTGGGCTCGAACGTGGTCGGCTTCTTCGTCAGCTTCGCGATGCTCGCGCAGTTCTTCTTCCTCGCCCTGTACATGCAGAACATCCTGGGCTACTCGCCGCTGCAGGCCGGAATCCGGTTCTTGCCATCGACGCTGATCCTGGTCGTCCTCGGCCCGCTGGCGGGGCGTCTGACCGACCGAGTCGGCCCGCGCCCGTTGATGACGCTCGGACTGGTCGTGGTCTCGGCAGCGCTGTTCACCCAATCGGGGATCACGGTCCACACCAGCTATCTGCGGCTGCTCCCAGGGTTCGTGCTGATGGGCATCGGCATCGGGCTTGGTGATGTCGCCGATGAGCACCGCCGCGATGAACTCGGTCGACCGCACCAAGTCGGGCGCAGCCTCGGGCGTGCTGTCGATGAGCCGGATGGTCGGCGGAACCTTCGGCGTCGCGGTGATGGGAGCGCTGATCGCGACGCTCGGCCGCAGCAAGATCGACGCACAGCCTCCCCCAGCTCCCGGCCCACACCCGCGGAGCCCTGGCCAACTCACTCGGCGCCGGCGGCGGGTCCGGGCACGGGTTGGCAGCCAACGTGGTCTCGGCCGTCCACGAGGCGTTCGTGTCGGCCCTGGGCACCGGCCTGGCGATCAGTGCCGCGCTCACGCTCGGCGCAGCGGTGCTCGCGTGGATCCTGATCGCACCCCGCGCGGTGGCTACCGAGCCCGTCGAGCCCGAGCCGGCCGAGCGCGCCGAGGAGACGTCCGCACCGGAGCTCACCACCGCCTGAACAAGCTTGGGCGGGGGGCGCCGCCCCCGCCCGAGGACGGTTGCGCCGATCCGGCGCGAGCCTCCCGGCCCGGGTACGATCAGCGAGACCGTGGCCGTCGATTTCAGCCAGATCACGCAGGTCGATACCGAGCCGGGTGAGCTGCCGGAGACGATGCCCGCGTGGGTGATCCGCGAGGAGCGCTTCGGCGAGCCGGTGGATGCGTTTCAGGTCGAGGAGATCGAGGTGCCCGAGCCTGGCGCGTTCGAGGTGACCGTGCGGGTGATGGCTGCCGGCGTGAACTTCAACAACGTCTGGGCCGCGCTCGGTGAGCCGGTCTCGGTGTTCCGCTACCACCCCGACGACGACCACCACATCGGCGGCTCGGACGCGTCGGGGATCGTGTGGAAGGTCGGCGACGGCGTGACCCGGTGGAAACCCGGCGACGAGGTCGTGGTGCACTGCAACCAGGCCTCATACGAGGACCCCGAGGTCCACGGCTTGGACCCGCTCGCCGCCCCCTCCCAGCGGATCTGGGGGTATGAGACCAGTTGGGGCTCGTTCGCCCAGTTCTGCAAGGTGCAGGCTCAGCAGCTGTTGCCCAAGCCCAAGCACCTGGCCTGGGAGGAGGCCGCGTCCTACGGGCTCACGTACTTCACCGCCTACCGGATGCTGATCGACCGCTGCAAGCTGCAGTCCGGCCACCGGGTGCTGATCTGGGGCGCGGCGGGCGGGCTGGGCGTGTTCGCGACGCAGTTGTGCGCGCTGACCGGCGCCGACGCGGTCGGCGTGGTTTCCAGCGACCAAGAAGGGTCGGCTGATCGAGCAGCTGGGAGCGATCGGCTACGTCGACCGCTCGGAGTTCGCCGGGATGATGCGCGAGGGCGGCGAGACGTCCGAGCAGGAGACGGCCCGCTTCAAGGAGTCGCGCCGATTCGGCAAGGCCGTTGAGGCGGTGCTCGGCGCAGCGCCCGACATCGTCTTCGAGCACGTCGGCAAGGCGACGTTCCCCACCTCGGTGCTGGTCGTCAAGCCGTTCGGCAAGGTCGTCATCTGTGGCGCCACGTCCGGCTACCAGCTGGACTTCGACGTGCGCTACCTGTGGATGCGCCAGAAGGAGATCATCGGCTCCCACTTCGCCAACGCGTGGGAGGCGACCAAGGCAAACGAGCTGATTGAGGAGTCCAAGATCCGACCTGTTCTGTGGAAGACGATGGGATTTGAAGGCGTCGCCGAGGCCCACCAGCTGCTGCGCGACAACAAGCACCTGGGCAAGATCGCGATCCTCGTCGGAGCGGCGGCCGAGGGCGAGGGCAAGCACGCCGAGGGACCGGGCGCGATCCGCGCCGAGGTAGGTGCCTGACGATGGCCGGCGTCATCTACGTCAACTGGTACGCGACCGTGATGCGGCAGTACACGTTCGCCGAGGAGGTCGCGAAGGTGGCCCCGCACGTGCTTCGCTACGGCGCCACCCAGTACGCGGTCCACACCTCCCGCGACGACCGCTACCGGATCACCCAGATGTCCTGGTTCGAGAGCAAGGCCGAGTGGTACCGCTACTGGGAGGGGCCCGAGATGATCGAGTTCCGCGCGCGCTTCTCCGGGCACTACCAGATCCCGATCGCATACGTGTGGCAGGACGAGCTCGTTGCCGGAGCGCTCGGCCCGGAGGTTCCCAACGGGGAACCTGAGCCCGAGCCGACCCCGGTCGAGCCGGCTGCAGCGCAGTAGACCCGACCGTTAGGCGTCGGCGGCCCGCAGCGCCAGCTCGAGCCAGAACCGCCCGTCGGGATCGTCGAGCGCGTCCCCGAACAGCTCGCGTAAGCGAGCCAGGCGGTAGCGCACGGTCTGCGGATGGACGTCGAGCCGCTCGGCCACGAGCGTGAGCCGGCCCTGTTGCGCCAGCCACGCCCGCAACGTCGCGGTCAGCCGCGCCCGCTGGCCGGCCGACAGCTCGGCCAGCGGCGCCAGCCGATCGCGCGCGAGCTCGTCGGCCAGCGCCCGATCGCTGCGTAGCAGCAGCCGTCCGGCCTGCTCGCGAGCCACCACGAGCGTCGACTCGCCATCGGCCAGCGCGAGCGCCGCCAGCGCACGGGTCAGGCTGAGTGCGGCACTCCCCCACTCCACCGTCGGACCGAGCCCGGCGGCGGCACCGGCGTCGGCCACGGCGCGCGCGACGACGCCCCGCCTGCCCGGGCCGTCGGGGTCGGGCATCACCGCCACCAGCGCGTCGCGGATCGTCTCGGCGATCACCCCCGCCGGGAGACGGGGAGCGACGCGTTCGCGTCCGGGTCCGGCGATCGCGAGCACCGCCAGCCGCCGCGGTAGCGGCCAGCCGGCCTCGCTGGCGGCCTCCCGGACGGCGCGCGCCTCGGCTGGCGGCTCGCGGACCAGCAGCCGCACCAGCCGGCGCCGGCGCTGCTCGGCCTCGCCGGCCACGGCCGACTGTTCCAGCGCGTGTCCCTCGGCCGACTCGGCCGACAGCACGTCGATGTAGGCGAACAGGGACTCGGCCAGCAGATACAGCGTGTCGGGCTCGAGCCCGGCCTGCACCCCGACCGCCGCGAACCGCCGCCAGGCCACCCGGGCGCCGATCCGGTAGGCGCTGAGCAGCGAGTCAAGGCTGCGGCCCGAGCGCATCTCCCCGCGGCCGAGATCGACGTACACGTTGGGGCGGGGAACCGAGCGGCCGGCCTCGATCTCGACCAGGAAGTGGCGCAGCGCTTCCTGGACGCCGATCCGGACGCCGGCGCCGAACTCGCCGTCGATCGGACGTGAGTACGCCGGAACGGTCCGCACGGCCTCGATCATCTCGTCGGCAACGCCGGCCAGCACCGGCCGTAGGACCGTGGCGATCTCGGGCGGCAGCTCATGCCAGGGCTGGGCGGCCAATTTCTTATGTCCAAGCTACAAATTTGTGACTGAGCATCGTCGCAAGGGTAAGAGAAATTCACGTGATGCCCACGTATCCTGCAGTCGGTCCATGAGCCGAGCACACAGAATCGCCAACCTGATCGGCGTGCCGCTGCCGCTGATCGGCCTGATCGTCGCCGTCGCCCTGCTGTGGAACCGCGCGGTCGGCCCGCTCGAGCTTGCCCTGCTGGCGTCCTTGTACGTCGTGACGTGCCTGGGCGTGACGGTCGGCTATCACCGGATGTTCACCCACCGCGCGTTTGAGTCCTCGCGCACGTTCCGGGCGATCATCGCGGTGTTCGGGTCGATGGCGGTCGAGGGCTCGGTGATCACCTGGGTCGCCGACCACCGCAAGCACCATGCCTACACCGACCAGGAGGGCGACCCCCACTCGCCGCACCTCGCGGGTCCGGGCTTCGTCGGCGCGATCAAGGGCCTGTGGCACGCGCACGTCGGCTGGTTGTTCGAGACGGTCGGAACGGCCGACCGCGAGCGCTTCGTTCCCGACCTGCTCAAGGATCGGGTCGTGCGGGCGATCGACAAGCTGTTCTGGGTGTGGGCCGCGCTCGGATTCGTGATCCCGTTCGCGCTCGGGTGGATCATCGGCGGCGGCATCGGTGCCGCGCTGACCGCGCTGCTGTGGGGCGGGTTCGTGCGGGTGTTCCTGCTCCACCACGTCACCTGGTCGATCAACTCGATCTGCCATTTCGTCGGCCGCAAGCGGTTCGACGTCGACGACGAGTCGCGCAACGTGTTCTGGCTGGCGCCGCTGTCGATGGGCGAGGCCTGGCACCACAACCACCACGCGTTCCCGACCTCCGCGTTCCACGGGCTGAGCCCGATGGAGCGGATCGCCGACCCGTCCGGGCTGGTGATCTCGCTCCTCGAGAAGCTCGGCGTGATCTGGAACGTCGTCCGGGTCAGCCCAGAGCGTCAGGCCGCCAAAGCGCTGCCCGACCGCCGGGCCAAGGCTCTGCCCCAGGCGTAGTGCACCGTCGCGGCACGCCCGGCCCGCCCAGCACCGGCGCCGCGCAGACCAGCACCGCGACGGCCACGATTCACGTGACCAAGGGATAGGCGTGTTCGCGTCCCGAGGGGGTGGGGTTGACGCCCTGCCCCCTCGCGCGGCTCAGCCCTCTTCGAGCGGGCCCATCGTCAGGCCGGCGCCGTCGAGCTGCGCCCAGTACAGCTCGGCGTCCTCGCGTGCTCCGCTCCACACGATCGCGCAGCCGGTGTGATGGATCCGGTCGGCGTACCGGTAGCCCTCGGCCAGCGAAACGCCCGGGATCACGTGGGCGAGCGTCTCCGCCACGTGATCGAACGTGTTGTGGTTGTCGTTGAGTACCACCACGCGCCAGAGACCCCCCAAACCGGTCCCTGGACCGCTGACGCGAGGCAGCTCGACCGTCCTCGGCATACCCCCTCAGGATACCGGCGAGCCGCCCTGAGCCGGACCGCTGAGCGCTTCTGCACGCTTTCGGAGATACCGCTCCATGCCCTTGTACATCTGGTCCGCGGGCGCCGCCTGGCGGAACATCGGCACCAGCTCGGGCCCGGCCTCGCGGACGATCTGGCCCTCCAGCCAGGCGATGAACGACTGCTCGTCGTGATCGGGGACGATCTGCACCCATTCGTCGAGCTTTCGCGCCAGCTCTGAGAGCTGCCCGTCGACGTCCTCGGTGAGCCCGAAGTGCGTCATCGCCAGCCTGCGAGGCTTCCAGGCGGACACGAGCTCGATCGAGCGGTGCCACGCGTCGACGTCGATGTCGGGCGGCGGCGTGGGTGGTTGAATCATCGACGACGGCGGGATTCGGACGCCGCCGACGTCGCCGACGTACGCCGTGTCCTTATGCAGGTAGGAGACATGGTGAGAGGCGTGCCCGGGCGTGTAGGCGACCTCGAACGTCTCCCCCAGCACCCGCTCGCCACCCGACAGCACTCGGAGGTTGCCCTCGGGGACCGGGATCATCTCGCCCCACAGTCGGTCCATGTCCTCGCCGTACAACCGCCGCGCGCTCTTCATCAGCCGCGACGGGTCGATCAGGTGCGGGGCGCCGCGCTCGTGCACGTAGACCTCGAGGTCCGGCCAGCGCTGCACCAGCGCGCCGCTGGCGCCGGCGTGGTCGAGATGGATATGGGTCAGTAACAGCGCACGGGGAACCTGGCCCCCGAGCCCCTCGAGCAGCGTCGGCAGGCAGGATCCCGGCCCGGGGTCGATCAGGACGTCGTCGAGCTGGTAGCAACCGATCACCCTGGGGAGACCGGTGTGCATCAGGTCGATGAGCCTCATCGGTGCATCGGCTGTGCCACCTCAGCGATGCCCGGGGTCATCCGTGGGACGCGGGGGCATCACGATCGTGGACTCCTTGTCAGAGGCCTCGTCTTCGATCGCGTCGCGGTCGATCACGGCCGTCGGCGGGTCCTCCCCGTACGCGGGCTCGTCGTCGGCGTCGGCGTTGTAGGGCCGCTCAGCCGCGTCGTGCTCAGCCGCGTCGTGCTCGGGCTCGTCATGCTCGGGCTCGTCGCCGATTCCCGGTTGCGCGCCGGCCTCCCCGAGCTCTGCCGCTGGCGCGCCGGGCTCATAGAACTCCGGCGGCTGCTCGGGCTCGGGCGTGTCGCCGACGGCGGCTCCCTCGGACGTCTCGGCCGCCGGGAACCGCTCGGCCGCCGAGTCGGTGAGCCCGAGCAGCTGGCCGGCCAGTTCGCGGGTGTCCTCGACGATCTGGCGGCGTTCGGCCCAGATCCGGTCGGTGTCGGCGTCTAGGTCCTTGAGCCGCTGCTCCGCCGCGGCGGTGATCCGCGCGGCCTCCCGGCGCGCCGCCTCCAAGCGGTCCTCGGCCTCGCTGCGCGACTGCGCCGTGATCTGCTCGGCGGTGTCGTGCGCCCGCTGCAGGATCCCCGAGATCTGCTCGCCGACGCGCTCCAGCGCCCGCTTGATCGCGGCCTCCGGAGAACGCGTGGCCTGGAGCTCGGCGACCAGCTGACTGGTCTGCTTGACATAGGCGTCGACGGCGATCCGGTCATAGCCACGGATGGCCACCGGAAAGTGGGGATCGGCAGTGAGCGAAACCGGGTCGTCGGGCATCGTCGCGAGCGGGGCGGTGATCTCCTGGATCAGCGCGTGCTCCGAAGCAGCTGAGCTTTGATCAGGCATGGCTTGACATTACCCCAGTGGTCGGCTGGGCAACAGCCGGTGAGGCGAATCCCGACGGTGGTTCTGAGGATTTCCCGATACCCGCCCACGGGGCCTCCATACAATGGCCGTCCCATGTCCGAGACGCCATTGCCGCGGCTGCCAGAGCCCGATCGTCCTTGGATGATGCGGACCTACGCGGGCCACTCCGATGCCCGCCGGTCCAACGAGCTGTACCGCCGCAACCTGGAGAAGGGCCAGACCGGGCTGTCGGTCGCGTTCGACCTCCCCACCCAGACCGGCTACGACCCCGATCACGAGCTCGCCCGCGGTGAGGTCGGCAAGGTCGGCGTGTCGATCGCCCACTCCGGAGACATGCGGACGCTGCTCGACGGGATCCCACTGGACCAGATGAACACGTCGATGACGATCAACGCCACCGCCGCGTGGCTGCTGGCGCTGTACATCGTCGCCGCCGAGGAGCACGGGATCGACCAGAGCCGGCTGCAGGGCACCACGCAGAACGACGTGCTCAAGGAGTACCTGAGCCGCGGCACCTACGCGTTCCCGCCCGGACCGAGCATGCGCTTGATCGCCGACACGATCGCCTACACGGTCCAGCACGTACCCAAGTGGAATCCGATCAACATCTGCTCGTACCACCTCCAGGAGGCCGGGGCCACGCCGGTCCAGGAGATCGCCTACTCGCTGAGCAACGCGATCGCGGTGCTCGACGCAGTCCGCGACCGAGTCCCCCAGGAACTGATGGGGAGCGTGTTCGGGCGCATCTCGTTCTTCGTCAACGCCGGCGTACGGTTCATCGAGGAGCACGCCAAGCTGCGGGCGATGGCCGCGTTGTGGGACGAGCTCGGACGCGAGCGCTACGGCGTCGCTGACGACAAGCGCCGGCGGTTCCGCTACGGGGTCCAGGTCAACTCGCTGGGGTTGACCGAGTCCCAGCCCGAGAACAACGTCTACCGGATCGCACTCGAGGCGCTGGCGGTGACGCTGGGCCGCGGTGCCCGCGCCCGCGCGATCCAGCTGCCGGCGTGGAACGAGGCGCTGGGCCTGCCGCGCCCATGGGATCAGCAGTGGTCGCTGCGGCTGCAGCAGATCCTGGCCTACGAGACCGACCTGCTCGAGTACCCCGACATCTTCGAGGGCTCGAAGGTGATGGACGGCCTCGTTGCCGAGCTGACCGAGGGCGCGCGCGAGGAGATGCAACGCGTCGCCGAGCTCGGGGGAGCCGTGGAGGCGGTCGACTACATGAAGTCGGCCCTGGTGGAGTCCCACCGCGAGCGTTGGCGCCGGATCGAGTCGGGCGAGCTGACCGTCGTGGGCATGAACCGGTTCGAGTCCACCGAGCCTTCGCCACTGACCGCCGACGCCGACGGGGGCATCCTGACGGTCGACCCCGAGGTCGAGGCCCAGCAGCGCGAGGCCGTGGAGCAGTGGCGCCACGCCCGCGATCAGGAGCCGGTCGACGAGGCGCTCCAGGAGCTGGCGCGGGTGGCGCGCGAGCACCACGAGAACATCATGCCGGCGACGATCGCGGCCGCCAGGGCCGGCGCCACCACCGGCGAGTGGTCACAGACGCTGCGCGAGGTGTTCGGCGAATACCGTGCGCCCACGGGAGTCGGCGAGGCCGCCGCGGTGTCGAGCGAGGAGATCGCCGAGCTGCGCGACGAGGTCGAGCGCGTCAGCGAGGCGCTCGGCCGCCGGCTCAAGTTCCTGGTCGGAAAGCCCGGCCTCGATGGTCACTCCAACGGTGCCGAGCAGATCGCGGTTCGGGCCCGGGACGCGGGCATGGACGTCGTTTATGAGGGCATCCGGCTCACCCCGGCGCAGATCGCCACGTCCGCGGCCCAGGAGGGCGTGCACGTGATCGGGCTCTCGATCCTGTCGGGCTCGCACCGCGAGCTGGTCCCGATGGTGCTCGAGGCACTGCGCCGGGCTGGGGTGGGCGACGTGCCGGTCGTGGTCGGCGGCATCATTCCCGAGGCCGACGCGGCCGCCCTGCGCGCGCAGGGGGTGGCCGCCGTGTACACGCCCAAGAACTGGGACCTCAACGGGATGATGCGGGACATCGTCACGCTGGTCGGCGAGCGCCACGACGTGGATTCGGCCGCCGTCGCTTGAGTACCGACGGCGCGGACCTGGGGGCGCGCCTCGCCGAGGGTGACCTGAGTGCCGCGCCGGCCGTGCTGAACCTGGTCGAGAGCCGCACCCCCGCGGCCGGCGCCCAGACGGCGGCGCTGCTGGCTGCGCTCTCGCCCGCGTCGCTGGGCCGCGAGGCGCCGGCGCACGTCGTCGGGATCACGGGCCCCCCCGGCGTCGGTAAGTCGTCGCTGCTGTCGCGGCTGGTCGCGTACTGGCGCGGTTCCGGTCGTTCGGTCGCGGTGCTGGCGGTCGACCCGACGTCGCGACGCTCCGGCGGGGCGTTGTTGGGCGACCGGGCGAGGCTCGAGGTTGATCCGAACGACCGTCGGCTGTTCATCCGCTCGACCGCGGCCGGCGATCGGTTGGGCGGCCTTGCCCCCGCAACCCGGGCCGCGGCGACCGCGTTGGCGGCGGCGTTCGACGTGGTCGTGATCGAGACGGTCGGCGTCGGGCAGTCCGAGACCGAGGTCGCGGACGTAGCCGACACGGTCGCGGTCGTGGTTCAGCCGGGATCGGGCGACGTCCTGCAGTTCCTCAAGTCGGGAATCATGGAGGTACCTGACGTACTGGTCGTGACCAAGTCCGACCTCGGCCGGATTGCCGACCGCACCGTGGCGGATCTGCTGGCGGCGCTGCGATCGCTGGGCGCCGCAGAGGTCGAGGTTGTGGCGGTGTCATCGGTGGCGCCGTCGGGGATCGGCGAGCTGGCCGGAGCGCTCGATCGTCACCGGGAGGCGCTTGATCTGCGAGCGCGGCGGTTGCGGTCGCGGCGGATGCACGCGCTGGCCGACTTCGCCGGCGAGTACGGAGACCGTGGCCTGCGCGCGCTCGGCGGCCGCCGCGCGGCGGAGCGCTGGCTCGCCGATCAGGAGCCCGGGCTCGACGTACCGGCGCTACAGCGGCTACTGGCAGCACGCGCTCAGGTGACCGGCGCGTGAGCCGGATCGTGCTCCCGGCCGAGCCGTTGGTCGACGGCCCCACGGCGCTGCGCCCGTGGCGCGACTCCGATCTGGCCCAGATCGTGCGCATCTGCCAGGACCCGGAGATCGCCCGGTGGACACGGGTCCCGGAGCGCTTCGGGGAGTCAGACGCCCGGGCGTACCTGCTGTCGCGCTATGACGGGATCCTGTCCGGGGTCACGGCGCCGTTCGCCGTCGTCGACGCCCAGGACGACCAGCGCGTGCTCGGGTCGACCTCGCTGTTTCGGATCAACTGGGAGCACCTGCGCGGTGAGGTCGGCTACTGGCTGGGGCCCGACGCTCGAGGCCAAGGCCACGTGACCAGAGCCGTCGGGCTGATCTGCCGCTGGGGCTTTGACTCGCTGGGGCTCGAGCGGATCGAGCTCTACGCCGGCACCGGCAACCCCGCCTCTCAGCGGGTCGCCGAGCGCGCCGGGTTCGCCCGCGAGGCGGTGGTGCGCTCGTACCTGCAGGGCAAGGGCGAGCGTCAGGACATGGTCGCGTTCGGCATGCTCAGCGCAGACGGCTGAGCGCGGGCGCCGCCGCGGACCAGCGAACCGACGGCGACGCCCGCGGTGGGGCTCAGCTCGGCGGGATCAAGACCGCGTTGATGACGTGAATCACGCCGTTGGACGCGAGCACGTCGGCCTTGGTCACGCGAGCCTGGTTGACGAACACGCTGCCCTTGCGGACCTTGATCGTCAGCTTGGCTCCGTTCAAGGTCTTGACGGAGTGCAGCTTGACCACCTGCTTGGCCAGCACCTCACCCTTGACCACGTGGTAGAGCAGCACGGCCTTGAGCAGCTTCTTGTCGTGCGCGAGCTTGTTCAGCGTCTTCTTGGGGACCTTCTTGAAGGCCGCGTTGGTCGGCGCGAACACGGTCAGCTTCTGCTTGCCCGACAGCGCCCCGACCAGACCTGCGGACTTCACGAGCGTTACGAGCGTCGAGAACTGCGGCGCGGACGCCGCCGTCTGGACGATGTTCTTCTTGGGCGCACTCATCGCGGCTCCGCCCGCGGGCACCGCGATCAATGCGATTGCTGCAACTGCCACTATCACTGCGGTGATGCGTTTCAATCGAGCCTCCTTTGCTCGTGGCGATCTCACTGGTGGGTACGAGCCCTCCGCCGGGATCGGTTGGAAAATTCTTCAGAGCCCTTGACCCCCGCCCGCCCTTCCCTTGACTCGATCCGCGACCGCAAGCTGGAGCGCGACCTGCGTCGCCAGGACCCGACCGCGGTGGAGCGGATCGGCACGCGCCTCGGTCCGATCGTGCTCGGCTACCTGACCAACGTGCTCGGGGATCGCGGCGCGGCCGAGGACGCGATGCAGGTGACGATGGTCGAGGTGTGGCGGCGCGGTCCGTCCTACGATCCGGATCGCGGTTCGCTGGCCACCTGGGTGCTGACGATCGCCCGCTCTCGCGCGCTGGACCAATTGCGTCGGCGTGTGCCCGAGCCGTTGCACCCCGGCGCGGTCACCCAGGCGCTCGACCGCGACGCCGAGGACGCCGTCGACGCCCTACTGGAGCAGTGGCGGATGGCGGCGCTGATGTCCAACCTGCCCAAGGAGGAGTGCAGCGTGCTGTCGATGCGCTTCTACGAGGGGCTGTCGCAGCGCGAGATCGCGCAACGGACGGGGATCCCGCTCGGCACCGTGAAGATGCGGATGGTCCGCGCCCTGGAACGGCTCAGGGACCTGATCGAACAGGAAGAGCGATGACGGACGACCAGGAACTCAGCGACTACCTGCTGGACGAGCTAAGCCCCGAGGCGCGCCAGCGGATGGAACGTCGTCTAGCCGAAGATCCAGAGCTTCGCGACCGGGCCGAGAGCCTGACGTCGCTGGTCGGCAACCTGCAGACGCTGCCCCCGGCCGCCTGGGAGGCGATCGGAGCGCAGCGCACCGAGCCGGCGTCCGAACCGGCTGCCTCACCTCGGCGTTTTCGGCGGCTGACCCCTCGGGTCGCGATCGGCTTGGCCACCGCGGCGATCGTCCTGTTTGCCGCGGGCATCGGAGTCGGCGTGCTGCTCGAGCGGGGTTCGGGACCATCCGGCGCCACGGTCGCGCTCAAGCCGCTGCCGGGAAGCCGGTCCACCGCCACGGGGACGGCTCGGGTCAACGGCTCGGAGCGGTTGGACCTGGTCGTCACCGGCCTGCCGCCCAACGCGACCGGCTCCTACTACGAGGCGTGGCTGATGTCGAGCACGACCAAGCTCGTGCCGATCGCCTCGTTCACGGTCGACGCCCAGGGGCACGCCCATCTGCAGCTCACGCTCCCCGCTCCGGCCAGCAGCTATCGCTACATCGACGTGTCGCGGCAGCTGCCCCGCAACGGGACCGCTCACTCGGGCGACTCGGTGTTGCGAGGAGCCACCTGAGGCGCGACCAGGGCCCGAAACTCGGCGTCGCCTTGAAGCGACGCGAAGTCATCGTCGTCCCGGGCCCAGTCGGCCGCCTCGGGGCGAGCGGCAACCGCGGTGCGCAGCGCGCGGATCGCGGCTTCCCGGTCGCCCTGCAGTGCCTCCAGGCACGCCAGGTTGTAGTGCAAGGTCGGCGCGTTGGGGTTGGCTCCTAGGCCCTCCTCGAGGATCTCCCGGGCACGCTCGGGGTCCGAGCGCAGCAACGGGCCCGCACGGAACGCCCACTCCCACGCCGAGGGCTCGAACGTCGGCGGGCCACCGAAGCTCAGCACGGTCGTCCCCGGCTCGGCCGCCACCGCGTGGCGATGCGACGTGGGATCGGGCACGAACACGTACGTGCCTGCCGGCGCATCGTGGCGCTCTCCGTCGATCTCGAACGTCGCCCGTCCCGCGGCCACAAAGTAGAGCTCCTCGTGCGCGCGCTTGGGGTCCTCGCTGTGGGGCTCGACGACGTCGTCGCCGGCCTTCGCGGCCGTGTAGGCGTTGCAGCCGAACGCCCGGATCCCGAGCGTCAGCCGGACCGGATGCCAGGTCAGGCTCCCCGGACCCGCAACCGGCTCGATCTCGTCTAGATGCGCTATTCGCGGGGGTATCGGCATCGGTCTCGGGGCCGGGCGGCGGTGGTCGTAGGTGAGCCCGGGCAGCGACAGGGTAGCCTCTGGGTATGGAGTCAGCCCCGACACTCGAGCCTCTCCGCGACGGACACGGTCGCCTGATCGGCGATGTGCGCGTGTCGGTCACCGACCGCTGCAACTTCCGCTGCCAGTACTGCATGCCCGCCGAGGGCCTGCCCTGGCTGGAGCGCTCCGAGATCCTCACGTTCGAGGAGATCACGCGGCTGGTGTCGCTGATGTCGCGGATGGGCGTCCACGACGTCCGTCTGACGGGCGGCGAGCCGCTGGTTCGGCGCGACTTCCCGAAGCTGGCCGCGATGCTCGCAGCGATCGAGCACGTCGAGGACCTGTCGGTGACCACCAACGGGTTCCTGCTCGAGCGCGACGCCGAGGCGCTCGTGCGGGCCGGCGTCGATCGCTTCAACGTCTCGATCGACTCGCTCCAGAAGGACCGCTTCTACGAGCTCACTCGCCGCGACGCGCTCCCCAAGGTGTTACGCGGGCTCGAGGCGCTCGGCCGCTTCCCGGAGGCCCATCCGATCAAGATCAACGCGGTCGCGATGCGCGACTTCACCGAGGAGGAGGCGCTGCCGTTCGCCGAGTTCGCCCGGCGCACCCCCTACGAAGTGCGGTTCATCGAATTCATGCCGCTCGACGGCGACCACGCCTGGACCGACGATCAGGTGCTGACCGGCGCTGAGATCCGCGACGCGATCAACGCCGTGTACCCGCTCGAGCCCGAGTCGCGCGAGCCGCACGCCACCGCGCGGATCTACCGATTCGCCGACGGCAAGGGCCGGATCGGGTTCATCAACCCGGTCTCCGAGCCATTCTGCGGCGACTGCAACCGCATCCGGCTGACCGCCGACGGTCATCTCCGAACGTGCCTGTTCTCGATGAACGAGACCGACCTGCGAGAGCCGATGCGGGCGGGCGCCAGCGACGCGGAGGTCGAGGCGATCATCCGCGACGCCGTGTGGCACAAGGAGCTCAAGCATCACGTGGGCGAGCCCGGATTCATTCAGCCGGCGCGCACGATGTCCGCAATCGGCGGTTAATACCTCCGCAATGGCGTAGCGGCATCATCGGCTCCTTGAGGGGTTATTGACGATGCCGTTGTTGATGTTGTTCGCGCTGATCGCGGGCGCGGGAACCGCGATCACGCCGTGCGTGCTGCCAGTCCTGCCCGCGCTGCTGTCCGCCAGCGCCGTCGGCGGCCGCCGGCGGCCGCTGGGGATCGTGCTCGGTCTGGCGACGACGTTCACGATCGCGATCGTGGCGCTCGCCCAGCTGGTCAAGGGCGTCGGCCTGGCCAGCGGCGCCGCGCGGACGATCGCGATCGTGGTGCTGATCGCGTTCGGCCTGTTGCTGTTGATCCCCGGTCTGGCCGTGCGGGTCCAGGCGCCGTTGTCGCGCCTCGGGCGGTTCGGGCCCAAGACCCGCGGCGACGGCTTCTGGTCGGGAGTGGGCGTCGGCGCCGCACTTGGGTTCGTGTGCGCTCCGTGCGCCGGTCCGATCCTGGCCGCGGTGACCTCGGTCAGCGCCTCCAGCGGCGCCTCGGCGCAGATCGTCGCGGTGGCGATCTCCTACGCGGTCGGGCTCAGCGCCGTGCTGCTCCTGTATGCGATCGGAGGCCGGGCGGTGATCGATCGGGTGCGGCGGTCGGCCCGGGGGCACGTGGTCGAGCGCACGCTCGGGGTCGTGCTGCTGGCCACCGGCGTGCTGATGTTGACCAACGTCGACGTCCGCTTCGAGGAGTCGCTGGCCAAGGACCAGAGCCTGCCCGGGTTCCTGCTCGACCCCACGCGCTCGCTGGAGAGCTCTAACGCGGTCCAGCACCGCCTCGCCTCGCTGCGCCCCCAGTCGCGGTTCGTGACCCGCCAGAACGAGGCCTCGACCAAGCCGGTGCCGGCCACCGAGGGCGTATCGATCCCGGGGCGTGAAGACCCCGCAGCTGCCGAAGCTGGGGGATGCCCCGGAGTTCGCCGACACCCAGCGGTGGTTCAACACGCCGAATGGCACCCCGCTGACGCTCGCCGGGATGCGCGGCCACGTGGTGCTGATCGACTTCTGGACCTACACGTGCATCAACTGCATCCGCACGCTGCCGTTCGTCGAGGGCCTGTACTCGACCTACCATCGCTACGGGCTCGACGTCGTCGGCGTCGAGACGCCCGAGTTCACGTTCGAGCAGGACGCGTCCAACGTGCAGCAGGCGATCCATTCGGACGGGCTCACCTATCCGGTCGTGCAGGACAACCGCTACGGGACCTGGAACGCTTGGCAGAACCAGTACTGGCCGGCCGAGTACCTGATCGACGCCGACGGCAAGGTGCGCCACGCCCAGTTCGGCGAGGGCGACTACAAGCAGGACGAGGCGGCCGTGCGCCAGCTGCTCTCCGACGCCGGCGCCCGCCAGCTGCCGCCGCCGATGACCGCCCAGGCGATCATGCCGTCCAAGGCGCTGGGCACGCCCGAGACCTACCTCGACGACCAGCGCTCCCAGGGGTTCGCCGAAAAGCTCCGACCGGGCGTCAGCCTGTACGCGGGCACCACAAATCCAGCCCTTAACCAGTTTGCGCTGAACGGCACATTCAAGGTCACCGATCAGTCCTCCACCCCGGTCTCAGACGGCGCCTCGATCCTGGGCCGGGTCAAGGCCGCCCACGTGTATCTGGTGATGACCTCGGCCGGAGACATTCCGCGCAAGGTCAAGGTGCTGCTCGACGGCAAGCCGATCGCCGACAAGCAGAGCGGTGCCGACGTCAGCCAGGGCCAGGTGACCGTGCGCGGTCAACGCCTGTACTCGCTCGTGTCGCTGCCCGACGACCAGCAGCATCTGCTCACGGTGCAGGTGCCCCAGGGGGTCAGCGCCTACGACTTCACGTTCGGCTAGCCCGTTCGGCTAACCGCGAGCCGGATGCGGGCGGGGAGAGCGGGCGTCGAGCATCGCCGCGGCCTGGAGCAGGTCGTCGGGGGTGTTGATGTCGAACAGCAGGTCGGGATTGGAGACCTCGAGCGCGACCGGTCCGATCGCCGCAACGGATTCGCGCAGCGGCCGGTCGGGAACCAAGGCGGCGGGCGCCAGCAGCTCCAGCGCCTCGGGCTGGTAGCAGCCGAGCAGCGGGTGGACGTCGCCGCGCAGCGCGGCCAGGACGGCCGGAGCACGGCCGGGATCGGCGTTAGCCAGCTCGGCCACCAGCTCCGGGGTCACGAACGGCAGGTCGGCGGCGCAGATCAGCACGGGTCGCTGCTCGGCGAGCGCCAGCGCGTGCATGATTCCGACCAGCGGATGACGCGGCTCGTCGGGCTCGATCCAGACCGTGACCCCGGGCAGGCTGGGCAGCTCCGTTTCGGTCTTGGCGACGATCGCGACGTCGCCCAGCGCATCGCGCACGGCCTGCAGCGGATAGGCGATCAGCGGCGTCCCCGCGAGTGCGACGATCGCCTTCGATCCCCCGATCCTACGGCCCGATCCCCCCGCCAGGATCACGCCGATCGGCTCTCTACGGCGGCGCATCAGGCCGATTTGCCGTGGTCACTCACAAAAGGATCCTAGAATCAACGTGATGGAGGGCTCAATCTCGGTCAGAAGCTGGTTGCGTTGCTACCGCTGCTGGTCCCAGAACCTCGAGGTGCAGGTGCATTACGAGGGGATCCACCGGATCGACCCCGAGACCGGTGAGCGCGGTGAGGTCGTCGACGAGATGCAGGAGGCGGTGGTGCAGTGCCTGGAGTGCATGCACGACCAGCCGCACCTCGGCTTCCACAACGGTCGCGTCGAGCCCGTCGAGGACCGCTGGGAGCGGATGATCGCGGGTACGCCCTGGGTGGCGTCCTGCACGGTCACGGTCGACGCCGACGACGTCGAGACCTGCTCCGGGCCCGAGGCGGGAGACGCTCTGTCCTATGCGGCGTTCGGCGATCACGGCACCCGCGAGTTCTTCACCCACGTGCGCTTCCACAAGCACGACGACGACCGGATCGTCGTACATCTGCTCGTCGAGCTCTACGCGCGCTCGGCCGACGAGGCCACCGAGGTGCTCGAGGAGGCCGCCCGCGGCCAGCTGGCGATCACCTCGCTCGCCGAAGAATCGCGTCCGCCCGCGTCAACGGGCGACGATAAGCAGCACTAGCCGTCGCGGCTGGCTCTGCGCGCGACGCAGAGCGACGGCGGCTCCGGCTCCACACCTCGACGCAGATCAGGGCAAGCGCGACCGGGACGGTCGCCGGCAGCTCGTCGACGACGAAGAACAGCAGATCGAACACCCCGGCGAGCACCAACGTCAGCAGTGCCGCAGACAGCTGGACGTTGCGCCGGTCGGCCAGCACCGCTCCGAGCACGGCGGCGATGAACAGGTCCCCGTAGCCCATCGTGACCGTGCCGAACGCCTCGGCCTGCAGCTGCGGCAGGCCCACCGGCGGGGCTGCGGCGCCGAGCGTGGCGTTGGGTGCCTGCAGCAGGTCCGAGGCCACGAGCCACACGTCGGCGCCGGCCATCAGCAGGATCCCGACCTTCAGCCACGACGGCGGCGTCACCGCGGCCAGCAGCACCCCGAGCGTCACGCAGCTCAGCCCCGACAGCACCGCGCCCGCGGCCTGACCGCTCAGCGAGTCCTTGGACGCCCAGGCGAGCACGAACAGCGGGATCACCGCCAGCGCGTATAGCGGCTTGGCGCCGCGCATCGCCCAGGCGAGGGTGATCGCGGCCAGGACCGGCACCGCGATCAGCGCCAGCCACGTCAGGCCGTTGGCCGTGTCGGACACGTAGCGGATCGCGAAGATCACCAGCACGATCGACCCGATCGGAACCAGCGCCCAGCCGCGGCCCCGAAAGCGCTGCAGCCACTGCACGCCAGAAGCCGCCCTGGGCGCGGCCACCATCCCCGCCTGCAAAGCGAGCAGGCCGGCATCGGACGGCACGAACCCGAGGGTCATGACGATCAGCTTACGTGGCCGCGAGTGCTTTGCCCGCGGCTCTTCTGCACTTCTTAGGGTGCCCGCTGACGCGGCGGCTCAGGACTCCAGCCGGCGCTCCAGCGTCGTGAGCTCGTCGCGGAGCTCGTCGGGAAGCTTGTCCCCGAACTCCGCGTAATGGTCGTGCATCTGCGGCAGCTGGGCCGTCCAGCCCTCGGTGTCGACCTCGAGCAGGTGACCCATCGTCTCATCGGAGATGTCGAGCCCGTCGGTCTCGATCCCGCCCTCGCCCACCGGCGGCACCAGCCCGATCGCCGTGTCGACGGCGTCGGCCTTGCCCTCGCAGCGCCGGAACACCCACGCGAGCACCCGCGAGTTCTCGCCGAACCCGGGCCACATGTACTTGCCGTCGTCGTCCTTACGGAACCAGTTGACGTTGTACATCCGCGGGAGCTTGGCCCCGTTGCGCTGGCCGATGGTCAACCAGTGACGGAAGTAGTCCCCCATGTGATAGCCGCAGAACGGAAGCATCGCCATCGGATCCCACCGCACCTGGCCGATCTTGCCGGCGGCCGCGGCGGTCTTCTCCGAGGACATCGTCGAGCCCAGGAACACGCCGTGGGTCCAGTCGCGAGCCTCCACGACCAACGGCACCACGGTCGAGCGGCGTCCCCCGAACAGCATCGCGTCGATCGGGACCCCCGCCGGGTCCTCCCACTCGGGAGCGATCGATGGACACTGAGACGCCGGCGTCGTGAACCGGGCGTTGGGGTGCGCGGCGGGGTGATCGGCGTCCGGCGTCCAGTCGTTGCCGTGCCAGTCGATCGCGTGCGCGGGCGGCTCGCCGGTGAGGCCCTCCCACCAGACGTCGCCATCGTCGGTCTTGGCGCAGTTGGTGAACACCGTATTGCGCTCGATCGTGGCGATCGCGTTGGGGTTGGTGCGCTGGCCGGTTCCTGGGGCCACACCGAAGAAGCCCGACTCGGGGTTGACCGCGCGCAGCCGGCCGTCGGAGTCGAACTTCATCCAGGCGATGTCGTCGCCGATCGTCTCGACCTTCCAGTTCTCGAGCGTCGGGATCAGCATCGCGAGGTTGGTCTTGCCGCAGGCGCTCGGAAATGCGCCGGTGATGTACTTGACCTCGCCCTCGGGGGAGGTCAGCTTCAGGATCAGCATGTGCTCGGCCAGCCAACCCTCGTCGCGGGCCATCACCGAAGCGATCCGCAGCGCGAAGCACTTCTTGCCCAGCAGCGCGTTGCCGCCGTAGCCGGACCCGAACGACCAGATCTGCCGAGACTCCGGGAAGTGCACGATGTACTTGTTCTCGGCGTTACACGGCCACGGCACGTCCTCCACGCCGTCGGTCAGCGGCATCCCCACCGAGTGCAGGCAGGGCACGAACTCGCCATCGTCCCCGAGCACGTCGAGCGCCGGCTGGCCCATCCGGGTCATGATCCGCATCGAGCACGCCACGTAGGAGGAGTCGGTGATCTGCACGCCGATGTAGGAGATCGGCGAACCCAGCGGGCCCATCGAGAACGGGACCACGTACATCGTCCGGCCCCGCATCGAGCCCTTGAACAGCCCGGTGAGCGTGTCGCGCATCTCCTTGGGCTCGCGCCAGTTGTTGGTCGGCCCGGCGTCCTCCTCGCGCTCAGCGCAGATGAACGTCCGGTCCTCGACCCGCGCGACGTCTCCGGGATCGGACAGCGCAAGGTAGGAGTTCGGACGCTTGGCGTCCGATAGCCGCTCGAAGGTCCCCGCATCTACCAGCCTCTGCGCGAGCAGGTCGTACTCCTCCGCGGACCCGTCACACCAGTGAACGTCGTCCGGCTCGGTCAGCGCCGCGACCTCGTCTACCCACGCCCGCAGGCCGGCGTGGTTCGTCGTGGCTTGAGGCTTGGGTGCGGTGTGGGCCATTTGTGTTCAGGCACTCCTTGGGTGTTTGGTTCGGCCCAGAAAAGCCTACCCGCGCGCGCCACCCAATGGTTGGCGCGAGTCAAATGCACGACGCTCCCGCCTAATAGGTCGAGGGCGCCCCCTGCACCGGATTCCGGACCTATGGCGGTTGATAGACCAACAACGAACGGTATGGGGCGCGCTTAACGCGCGCGGCGAGCGGGCGCCTAGTTTCCGGGGTCCCGGCGGGGTACCAGCACGAGCCGCTTGAACTCCGCTACGAGCACGCCATCCTGGTTGAGCACGCGGGTCTGCACCCGCACCGTCCCGCGGTCGGGCTTGGACTGCGACGGCCTGACCTCGAGCACCTCTGATTCACAGAACAGCGTGTCGCCGTGAAACACCGGCGCGGGGTGCTTGAGCTCCTCGGTGGCGAGGTTGGCGATTGCCTTGCCGCTGACGTCCGAGACGCTCATCCCGAGCGCGAGCGAATAGACCAGCGGGCCGACGACGACGTTGCGCCCCTGCTGGGACTGCTTTGCGTAGACATCGTTGATGTGCAGCGGGTGGTGGTTCATCGTGATCAGGCAGAACAGGTGGTCGTCTGACTCGGTGACGGTCTTGGCGGGCCAGTGCTTGTAGACCGCGCCCACCTCGAACTCCTCGAGGTAGCGCCCATACGGGTGTGCGCCCGACGCCTCGCGAGCTGCCTGATCGGTGTCCACTTGGGTCATGTACGGCGTTCTCCTGGGGTGTGGTTGGCCCGGGAGCATCGCACCCCGCCGGGATCCGGGAGGATTCCGGCTACTCGCGCGACCCGGCGAACGCAGTCAGCCGGGCCCGCCCCACCAGCGCCGCCGGAACCAGCGTGCCCAGGAGACCAAGCGCCGCTGCCCCGGCGAGCACCAACGTCGCCTGGCCGAGCGGGATCGCCAGCGGGCCGCCGGTGGGGTCACTGCGTGCGCCCGCGAGCGAGACCACGGTGACCACGATTCCGACCGCGATCCCCGCGGCGGTGGTGAACAGCGACTCGAGTGTCAGCGCGCCGATCACCTGCCCGCGGGTGGCACCCGACAGTCGGGCCAGGACCAGCTCCCCGCGACGTTCGGAGGCGGCCATCGCCCCGGTGTTGAACGCGGCCATGACCGCAACCAGGATCATCAGCGCGACCACCACCCACTGGGCGCGGGCGTCGTCCTGCTGCTGGGAGGTGACGTCGTCCAGGTACTGAGAGCGGGTCTGGAGCACCGCGGTGGGAACTGACCGGGTCAGCGCGTCCAGGCGCCTGATTGCGACTGCTATGTGCGGAGCGCGGATGAACACCGCGCTGTCGAACGGTGCCTGGGCGTGCCGGAGCGCGAGCGTGTGCCCAAGGACGACGTCGCCGAGGCCGTTGGCGCGCCGGTACACGGCCACCACTCGCAGCCGCGCCGGGGTCGCATCCGCGAGGCGTGCGCGGAGCACGCTGCCGGGGTGGACGCCGTGGCGGGCGACGGTCTCACTGACCGCGACCTGGTTGCCGGTGAGCTTTGACAGAGAGCCCTCGGCCGTGTCGAGGTCGAGGGTGGTGGCGGCGCCGGTCGGGTCCAGGCCGGCGGCGTTCCAGCCGTCGCCCTCGTTGGTGAGGCCATCGTCGAGCAGGTAGACCTCGGTCTCCACGATCCCGGCCGCGTGGACGCCCGGGATCCGGGCAGCCGCATGTGCCAGCGATGCAGGCAATCCTGGTTTCCCGTCGGCCACGAACACCCGGTCGGCGTGGACCCTCTCGGCAGTGGTGCGCTCGGCGGCTCGCTGCGCGGTCGCAAGGCTCACCACCTGAGCGCCGGCGAGCGCGACCACGAGCGCGATCGCGGCCGCGACGGCACCGGTGCGAAAGCGGCCGGTGCGCAGCGCGCCGGCGGCGAGAAACCCGCTGCCGCCGATCGCTCGCAGCACCTGCCCGGCCAGCGCGGTCGGCCATCCCACGATCACTGGACCCAGCAGCGCGACGGCGATCATGAAGCAGAAGGCGGCCAGCGTCGCGTAGGCCAGCGCCTGGTCGGAGAGCACGACGACCAGCGTGAGCCCGCCGCCGAGCGCGACCAGCCCCAGCAGCGTCCGGATGATCCCGATCCGGCGCGCAGGCAGCGCGGTCTCGGTGAGCGCCTCGGCGGGGCGGATCGCCAGGGCCCGGTGGGCGGCGACGACGGTCGCCAGCAGCGCCACTATGGCGCTAGCCCCGATCGCGATCGCGTACGGGATCCAGAGCAGCGTGACGCTGAACCCATCGGGCGCGATCCCGACCGCAGTGAGCGCGTGAGCGAACCATCCGGACAGGGCCCCGGCGGCACAGCAGCCCGCCACCCCACCGGCCAGCCCGACCACGGCGGTCTCGGTCATCAGCATCCGCCGTACCTGTGACGGCGTGGCCCCAATCGCCCGGATCAGGGCGATCTCGCGCCGCCGGGCCTGAATCGCGAACGCGACCGTCCCGGCCAGCACGAAGATCGCGATCCCGAGCGTGATCCCGCCGCTCGACGCAACCACAGCGACAAGCTCGACGCGGTCAAACGCGCGGGGGTCGCCGGCGTCGGCCGCGGCCGCGTGGCGGTGGTCGAGCGCCTGGGCGTCGGGTCCGGCCGCGATCGCGATCCGCCGAGTCAGCTCGTGCGGGTTCTGTCCGGGACCGGCGCGAACCGCGATCGCGTTGAAGCCCGGACCGAGGCCCGACAGCTGCTGAGCACGCGGCTCGGTCAGGAACACGGCGGACTGGCGCTGGAGCTGCTTGGCCGGCGCCGTGACGATCCCGGCCAGGTGCAGTTCGGCCGGGCCGACAGGGGTGATGAGCTTGAGCGTGTCACCAACCTGCAGGTGACCGGCGCGGGCCAGCGGCTGCGTCGATCACGACCTCGCCGGGCGCCGCGGGCGGGTGACCGACGACGAGCCTGTAGGGGGTGAGCGCCGCGCTCGGCCACCCGTGCCCGTGCGCCGGTCCCCCGCCGCGCGCGGGCAGCGGGCTGGCGTCAGGGCCGATCACGGTCAGGGGGAATGCCACGTCTCCGGTGGCGGCGTTCACTCCCGGGACGGCCCGCACACGCGCTAGCGCCGCCGGCGCCAGCAGCGCCGAACGCTGGACGTCGACCGTGTCGGCGTCGTTGCCGTGACCGAGCTTGACGGTCGGGTTCGCGCGCACCACCGCGTCGGCGGCGGCGAACCGCCCGGGACCGGGTGCGCCCAGCCCCGTGGCCATGATCTGCCCCGCGGCGGCGGCGATCGTCGCGGTGATCGCGATCATCACGAACACGCCCGCCAATGAGCCGGCTCGCATCTTGGTGGGGCGGCGGAACATCGTCAGGCCCCGAGATCCATCATCCGGTCGGCGACGATCTCGGCGCCCGCGCCGGCGATCTCGTCGACGATCCGCCCGTCCGCCAGGAACACGACCCGGTCGGCGACCGCGGCGCTGACGGGGTCGTGCGTGACCATCACCAGCGTGCGGCCGTCGTGGTCGGTCATGCCGCGCAGGATTGCCAACACCTCGCGCGCGCTGCGCGTGTCGAGCGCGCCGGTCGGCTCGTCGGCGAAGATCACCTCTGGCTCGGTGACCAGCGCCCGGGCGATCGCGACCCGCTGCTGCTGGCCGCCCGAGAGCTGCGCGGGACGGTGGCCCGCGCGGTCGGCGAGCCCGACCCGGGCGAGCGCGTCGCGAGCGGTGCGGCGCCGTGGATGCTCGCCGGCCAGCCGCAGCGGGAGGATCGTGTTCTGCGCCGCCGTCAGCGACGGGAGCAGGTTGAACGACTGGAACACGAACCCGACGCGCTGGCGCCGCAAGCGGGCGAGCCGGCGCTCGCCCATGCCGGTCAGCTCGGTGCCTCCGATTCGCACCGAGCCCCGGTCGGGCCGATCCAGACCGGCGGCACACTGCAGCAGCGTGGTCTTGCCGGATCCCGAGGGACCCATGATCGCGGTGAACGTGCCCGGCTCAAAGCCGAGCGAGATGTCGTCGAGCGCGCGTACGGTCCCCTCGCCGCGGCCATGGGTCTTGGTCACGCCGGTCAGCGACACGGCGGGCGCTCTCGTTTGCAGGGCTGTGATCGACATGCGATCAGGTTGATCTCGCGTGCGCGGCGCAACAATGGGGCAACCGGGAACGCTTGCGGGGGATATCCCCCGCGACAGGATCTCGATCATCCGCCAAGCTGACGCCATGAACGCAGCAGCCCCACGCAGACCGCTCCCGGGCCGGACCACGCTGGTCACCGAGGTGACCGCGGCCACCGTGCTCGCCGTGGCCGCGACCGCGATCTGGGCGGCCACGAGCCGGAGCTACTTCTGGCCGATGTGGGTGTACCTGGCGGTCGCGATCGTGCTCAGCCTGCACCTCGGCGTGGTGTGGGCCTGGGCCCAGCCGGAGGGCCGCCACCGCCAGCTGGCGATGCACGGAGTGCTGACTGCGATCGTCGTCGGCATCGAGATAGTGGTGTGGGCGATGTCCGGCGGCGGGCTGTTCTGGCCGATCTTCCCGTTGGTCGTGCTCGGCGGTCTGTTCGCGATCCACCTCGCGGTGCGCTGGCCGAAGGCGCGCGAACTCGAGGTCCGAGTCCAGGAGCTGACCCGCACCCGCCGCGGCGCGCTGGACGTCCAGGGCGCGGAGCTGCGGCGGATCGAGCGCGACCTGCACGACGGCGCCCAAGCCCGGCTGGTCGCGCTCAGCATCCAGCTCGGGCGAGCCGAGGAGCGGCTGTCCGACCAGCCCGAGACCGCCGACCTGGTTCGCCGCGCCCGCGAGGAGGCGACCGCCGCGATCGGGGAGCTGCGCGATCTCGCGCGAGGGATCGCGCCGCCGGTGCTGGCCGACCGGGGGCTCGCCGCGGCCGTGCAGGCGCTAGCCGACCGCTCCGCACCCGACGTGACCGTCAATGCGCTGATCCCGGTCCGCCCGCCGCTCGTGGTCGAGACCGCCGCCTACTTCGTCGCCGCCGAGGCGATCACCAACGCGGCCAAGCACGCCCCGGGCGCGGCCGTGCGGATCACGATCGCGGAGTCCGGCGACAAGCTGATCGTGTCGATCAGCGACGACGGCCCGGGCGGCGCCGATCCCCATGGGGCGGGGCTGACCGGCCTGCGCCAGCGGGTTGAGGCGCTCGACGGAGACCTCGATGTGTCGAGCCCGGTCGGCTCGGGGACGACGATCAGAGCGGACCTGCCATGCGGGTGGTGATCGCCGAGGACCAGGCGCTGCTGCGTGAGGGCATCGTCGCGCTGCTGCAGGAGAACGGGATCGAGGTGGTCGCCCAGGCCGAGGACGGCCCCGGGCTGCTGCGGATCGTCGCCGGCCACAAGCCCGACCTGGCGATCGTCGACGTCCGCCTGCCCCCCACGTTCAGCGACGAGGGGATCCGGGCGGCGCTGGAGGCGCGCCGACAGCGCCCCGACCTGGCGGTGCTGGTGCTCTCTCAATACGTCGAGCCCGTGTACACCGGCGAGCTCCTGGCCACCGGCGAGAGCGGCGTCGGCTACCTGCTCAAGGAGCGCGTGTCGGAGATCCGCTCGTTCCTGGACGCCGTCCGGCGGGTGGCCGAAGGCGGAACGGCGCTGGATCGGGAGGTTGTGGCGTCGCTGGTCCGCGAGCGGGATCGGTCGAGCGCCGACAGCGGCCTGGACGCGCTCACCCAGCGCGAGCGCGAGACGCTCGAGCTGATCGCCCAGGGGCGTACGAACGCCGCGATCGCCCGCGAACTGGTCGTCACCGTCGGCGCCGTCGAGAAGCACATCTCGAGCATCTTCGGCAAGCTCGACCTGCCCGCCAGCGACGACGATCACCGGCGGGTGCTCGCGGTGCTCACCTACCTGCGAGCTGCCGACGGCGGGTAACGAGCCGGACCCGGATTTCGTCGCCTGAGGCGAGGCCCGCTGCTCGTGGGTCACGAAACCCGCTTCCAGCGCGGATTACGTGACCCGCGACGAGCCGATGCCGTCGCGTGTAACGAAATCCGTGCTCGGGACCCGGCGAGCAGCGACTCGGCCTGCGCCCAGGTAGGTGGCGCCATAGGCAATCAGCGCGATCGCGCCGAGCGCGGCGATCACCGCCCACAGTGTCCAACCCGCCGGCGGCGCCCACGCCGCGTGACTGAGGAACGAGAGCGACCGTCCGGTGCTGGCCGATTTGCTCGCGCACAGGCACCAGGCGACGAGTTGGAGGACGGCCACCGAGGCAACTGCCAGCGTGACCGTCCAGCCGCGAGCGATCCGCGCTCGCTCCGATAGTGACTGGTCGAGGAGCGAGCCGGCGAGCATCGGCGTGAGCACGAGCACGGGTAGCACGTACCGGCCCTGCAGGCCGAACCCTGAGTCGCGGTACAGCCACGCGAAGAAGAACACCGGATAGGCCACCGCGAGCAGGGTCGTGGCCACCAACAAGACGCGCTTGCGGCCATCGGTGCGCAGCAGTGCTCCGACGAACAAGCCCAGAATGAGCAGCGCCCAGGCCCCGGGCAGCCATCGCGGCGGCAGCACCTGACCGCCCTCGAAGGACGCGACCGCCGCTCGCAGTGTCGGCCCCAGTTGCAGCAGGCCGGCATGAATCGAGGCCCCGAGCGGCGTGAAGTCAATCGTCGAGTGCACAACCCCGGAGACCCGAACGTAAACGACGAAAACGATCAGCGCCGCGACCAACGCCAGGCAGAGGCCGCGCACAACCCGCGGCCGTATGCGCCACAACGTCCGGAGCTTCTCACCACCGGCGAGGATGCCGGCGACGACCAGCTCGATTGCCAGGAACACCGGCCCCTCCTGCCAGGACAACACGACGACGACTGCGCTGACGCCGACCGCGACCCACCCCCACCGCGGCATCCTCAGGGGGTCGCGAGCCGCGCGCAGCAAGCCCACGGTCAGCGCCAGGCTGGACGCAAGCTCGAGGCCGCTCGGGTTCAGGACCGCTGCGATGAACAGCGTGGCCGGCGTGAGCGCCAGCAGCAGCCCGACCAGCGACCATGGACCGGCGCCCTGAGCCAGCGCGGCCGCGACCAGCAGGAACACCAGACAGACGACCGCACCGACCGCGCGGGCTCGCCACAGCGAAGTGTCAACCGAATGCGACCCCGACAGCTTGATCGCCGCCGCCGGCAGCGCGTATGGCAGTGGGAAGTAGTCGCCGGTCCAGGTCGTCTGGTGGCAGCCGGCGACGGTGCGGCTCTCCCCGGTCAGGCACGCGGTCCCGGGGCGGCTCGAGCGCGCCGGGCACGAATACGACCCTGAGGTCGTGCCGCGCCCAGGCGAGCTGCGCCGGCCGCGCGCCAGAGATATCCCGGTCCGCTGGCCCGGGTGCAGGCCCGAGCAGCTGACCGTTGGCGATGGCGAGCGCGCGCAGGTAATGGGCGGCCTCGTCAGGACCAACGAACGGCATCGTGACCACCACCCACGGCACGAGCAGCAGCGTCAATCCGATCGCTAACAGGATGAACCGGTGAGCGCGCACGCCGGCGCAAGCTACAACCCGCGCAAGCCACCAGAGGACACCCGGCCCCCGCCCCGCTAGCGTTCGGCTCACGACACCGACCAGGAGCCCCCTGTGAGAAACCCCCGTGACTTCGGAAAGCCGCTGGCGATCGGCGCCCCGGCACCCGTCCTCGAGATCCCGTTCAGGCCCTCGCGGATGATCCACTTCCTCGACTTCTCCAACGAGAAGATGGTCGCGAAGGTTCCCGACATCGCGCCGACGGTGGACATCCTGCTCGGCAACCTCGAGGACGCGGTCCCGGTCGATCGCAAGCAGGCCGCCCGCGACGGCCTGGTCAAGGTCGGCAAGCAGACGGACCTCGGCGAGACCCAGCTGTGGACGCGCATCAACAGCCTCGAGTCGCCGTGGGTGCTCGACGACCTCACGATCCTGGTCGAGCAGATCGGCCACAAGCTCGACGTGATCATGGTCCCCAAGGTCGAGGGTCCCTGGGACATCCACTACGTCGACCGGTTGCTGGCCCAGCTCGAGGCCAAGGCCGGCCTCGACCGGCCGATCCTGGTCCACGCGATCCTCGAGACCGGCCTCGGGGTCGTCAACCTCGAGCAGATCGCGACCGCCAGCCCGCGCATGCAGGGGATGAGCTTCGGCCCCGCGGACCTGGCGGCGAGCAGACGGATGAAGACCACCCGGGTCGGCGGCGGTCACCCCGGCTACCGGGTGATCAACGACCCCGACCCAGAGCACCCCGACGCCCCCCGCCCGACCGCCCAGCAGGACCCGTGGCACTACTCGATCGCGCGCATGGTCGACGCCTGCACCTCCGCCGGGATCCTCCCGTTCTACGGCCCCTATGGCGACATTCGCGACGTCGAGGGCTGCGAGACCCAGTTCCGGGCGGCGTTCCTGCTCGGTTGCGTCGGCGCCTGGTCGCTGCATCCGGTCCAGATCGAGATCGCCAAGAAGGTGTTCTCCCCGGACGCCGACGAGGTGCTGTTCGCCAAGAAGGTGCTGGAGGCGATCCCGGACGGCCGGGGCGTCCACATGATCGACGGAAAGATGCAGGACGACGCGACCTGGAAGCAGTGCAAGGTGATGGTCGAGCTCGCCGAGATGCTCGCCCATAAGGATCCCGACCTCGCCCAGGCTTACGGTTTCGAGCAATCCGTGGTCGGCGCCGCGTAGTCTCCGCGCATGCGGATCTCAGCGAAGGCCGACTATGCGGTGCGCGCGGCCGTCGAGCTGGCCGGCGCCTCGGGCGAGAAGCCGGTCAAGGCCGAGCGGATCGCGACCGCCCAGGAGATCCCGCTCAACTTCCTGGAGAACATCCTCGGCGAGCTGCGCCACGCCGGGATCGTCCGCAGCCATCGCGGCGCTGACGGCGGCTTTCGCCTGGCCAAGCCCGCCGACGAGGTCACGATCGCCGACATCATCCGCGCGGTCGAAGGGCCGTTGGCCAGCGTCCGCGGTGGCCCGCCCGAGGAGACCTCCTACCCGGGGACCTCGGCGGCGCTGCCGCGGGTATGGATCGCGGTCCGCGCCAACCTGCGGCAGGTGGTCGAGCACGTCACCGTCGCCGACGTGGCCAGCGGCTCGCTGCCGGCGGCGATCGACAAGCTCGCCGAAGACCCCGAGGCCTGGGTCACCCGCTGACGCTCAGCTGTCGGGCGGTATCTCGTCCGCGGACACGCCGCTCGCCACCGAGGCGGTCTCGGCAGTGGCCGGCGCGGTCGCCGCCCCCTCGACCGGCGGTCGCACGTACACGATGTCGCCGGGAGCGAGCTCGAGCTCCTCGGTCTGAGCGCGGGTGAGCTGCACTCGCGCGGGCTCTCCGCTGGGCAGCTCGATCTCGATCCGCACCTCGAACCCGAGGTGCACCACCCGCACCACCATCGCCTCGATCGTGTCATCGGCCGGCTCGAGCGAGATCGCCATGTCGTGGGGACGCACCAGCCGGTCGCCGAGCTTGGAGACCGGCCCGACGAAGCCCATCACGAACGTGTTCGCCGGCGAGTCGTAGACCTCCCGCGGCGAGCCCACCTGCTCGATGTGGCCGGTCTGCATCACCGCGATCCGGTCGGCGACCTCCATCGCCTCCTCCTGGTCGTGGGTGACCAGCACCGTGGTCACGCCCTGCTCGTCGTGCAGCCGGCGCAACCACCGGCGCAGCTCGGCCCGGACGGTCGCATCGAGCGCTCCGAACGGCTCGTCGAGCAGCAGCACCTGGGGCTCGACCGCCAGGGCGCGCGCCAGCGCCATCCGCTGACGCTGACCCCCCGACAGCTGGCCGGGGCGCTGTCCGCCCCACGCGGTCAGCCCGACCAGCTCGAGCAGCTCGTCGACCTTCGCCTTGACCTCGTCGCGGGGGCGCTTGCGGATCCGCAGCCCGAACGCCACGTTGTCGCGCACGCTCATGTGCGTGAACGCCGCGTAGTGCTGGAACACGAACCCGATGCCGCGGTCCTGGGGCCGCGCGTCGGTCACGTCCTCGCCCTCGAGCAGCACCGTGCCGGAATCGGGCGTCTCCAGGCCGGCGATGATCCGCAGCAGCGTCGACTTGCCCGACCCGCTGGGCCCGAGCAGCGCGGTCAGCGAGCCCTTGGCCACCTCGAGCGACACGTCGTCGAGCGCGGTGAAGTCACCAAAGCGCTTGGAGACGTCCTGAACGTCGATTCTCATCGGGTCTCATGCCTCCCGGGCGAGAGAAGGGTCATCGCAACCAGCACGATCAGCGACATCACGGCCAGCTCGGTCGCGGCCGCGTAAGCGCCGGTGATCGAGCCCGGGCCGAGGTCGGCGTCTCGCTGCTGGACCAGCAGCGGCAGCGTCAGCGTCGAACCTGGGACGTTGGAGGAGACCACCGCGACGGCTCCGATCTCGCCGAGCGCCCGGGCCGTGGTGAGCACGACGCCGTAGGCAACCCCCCAGCGAATCGAAGGCAGCGTCACGCGCCAGAACGTCTGCCACGACGACGCTCCCAGCGTCGCGGCGGCCTGCTCCTGCTCGTCGCCGATCTCGACCAGAACCGGCGATACCTCGCGGACGACGAACGGCAGCGATACGAACACGGTCGCCACCACCATCCCGGCGGGGTTGTAGATCAGCGTGACTCCGTGGTTGATCAGCCAGTCGCCGAACCAACCGCCCTTGCCGTACACGAGAATCAGCGCCAGGCCCACGATCACCGGCGAGACCACGAACGGGAGGTCGATCAGCGCGTCCAGCAGCCGGCGTCCGGGGGTCTTCCCGCGGACGATCACCAGCGCCGCGCCGACGCCGAAGATCGTATTCAGCGGCACGGCGATCGCCGCGATCAGGATCGACAGCCACAGTGCACTGATCGCCGCCGGCGTGGTGACCCAGTTCCAGGCGACGCCGAAACCGTGCTCGAACGTGCGCACCAGTACGACGCCGACCGGCAGCAGCAGCAACAGCGTCAGGTACGTGATCGCGACCGTCCGCAGCGACAGTCGAGCTCCGCGGCTAGTGTGCAATCCGGCCCCCCCAGGCGCGCAGCGCGAACAGCACGACCAGCGAGATCACCAGCAGCACGATCGACAGCGAGGCCGCGGCCTTGGGTGCGTCGCTCTCGATGTCGGCGAAGATCACGATGCTGGCGATCTGGACCTTGCCGGCGAGCAGCACCAGCGAGCCGAACTCCCCGACCGCGCGGGCGAACGCGAGCGCGGCGCCGGAGATGATCGCCGGGCGCAACGACGGCAGCACGATCCTCCGGAACGTGGTCAGGTTCGAGGCGCCCAGCGACGCCGCCGCCTCCTCGGCCTCGGGGTCGAGCTCGAGCAGCACCGGCTGCACCGAGCGCACGACGAACGGCAGCGTCACGAACAGCAGCGCCAGCACGACCGCGCCGCGCGTGTACGCCAGGTGCACGCCAAACGGGCTGTCGGGCCCGTACAGCGCGAGCAGCGTCAGCCCGGCCACGATCGTGGGCAGCGCGAACGGCAGGTCGATCAGCGAGCTGACGAAACGCTGCCCGGGAAACCGGTCGCGGACGAGCACCCAGGCGACCAGCGTGCCCATCACCGCGCCGATCACGGCCACCACTGCGGAGGAACCCAGGGTCACCGCGAGCGCGGTCACCGCCGTCTTGTTACTGATCGACTGCCAGAACTCGCTGGGGCTCTGTGAGACCCCCTTGACCACCACCGCGGCGAGCGGGATCAGCACGATCACGCTCATGTAGAGGATCGCGAGTCCCAGGCCGAGCGCGCCGCTTCCCGCTCGCCGCGCGTGGCGGCGGGGCACGGCGCGCGCGGCCGGGACCGCGTACGCGTCAGGTGGCAGTGGGAACCCCCGCGGCCTGCTCGATCTTGGTGATCGACCCGTTGTCGGGGTCGAAGAACTGGTCCTTGACCTTCGACCAGCCGCCGAGGTAGGCGATCGTGAACAGCTGCGGCGGCGTCGGGAACTCCTTGGTGAACTGCTTGGCCACCGACGGCATCACCGGGCGGTAGCCCTGTTGGGCCCAGATCGTCTGGCCGGCCTTGGACCACTGGTAGTCGAGGAATGCCTTGGCCTGGGTCGCGTGCTTGGTCTTACTGGTGACCGCGATCGGAGTCTCGATCAGGAGCGTCTGCTTGGGGATGATGTACTGCAGCGAGTCGCCGGCCTTCTGTGCGGCGATCGCGTCGGACTCGTAGTCGAGCAGCACGTCGCCCTTGCCCGACGTGAACGTGTTCAGCGCCGAGCTCGCGCTCGAGTCCTGGACGCTGACGTTCTTGGTCAGCAGCGTCTTGACGTAGTCCAGCGCCTGCGCCGGGGTCTTGCCGTCCTTGAGCATCGCGCCGTAGCCGGCGAGGATGTTCCAGCGGGCGCTACCCGAGGTCGACGGGTTCGGGGTGATCACGTCGATCCCGGGCTTGATCAGGTCATCCCAGCCGGTGATGTGCTTGGGGTTGCCCTTGCGGACGACCATCACCACGACGGAGTCGCTCGACATCCCCTTGGCGGCGTTGGCGTCCCAGCTCTTGGCGACGATCCCGTCGTCGACCAGCCGGGTCATGTCCGGGGTCGTCGAGAACGCCACGACATCCGCCGGCTGGCCGGAGTCGACCGCGCGGCTCTGAGAGCCGGACGCGCCGAACGACTGGCTGAACGTGACGCCCTCACCGCCGCTGGTCTTAGCGAACGCGTCGGTCAGGGCCCCGTAGGCCTTCTTCGGGGTCGAGTAGCCGACCAGGGCGAGCTGCGTGCCGCCGCTGCTCCCGCTAGACGAGCCGCCGCCCGAGCTGCTGCTGCTGTCCGAGGACCCGCCGCAGCCGGCGAGCGCTGCTCCGGCGCCCACGGCCGTGACAAGCGCCAGCGCGCCGGCGCGGGTGTAGAGCCGGTGGCCGGCTCGAAACGCTCTTCTCATCGATGCTCCTTTTCCCACAAGACCAGCTTTGTCAATCGAGATTATCGAAATTATGCGAGCGGTGAGGATAGTGAAGAAGACGGCGGACGTGCGCACGGCGAGTTAGGAATGCGTTGTCCTGCACTCCGGTACGCTCCCCCGCCCGATGCGCTTCTTCGAGTACGAGTCCCGCGCAATCGTCGCGAAGGCGGGCATTCCGGTCACGAAGCACGGCGTCGCGAGGACCCCGGCGCAAGCGCACGAGATCGCCGCTGAGATCGGCGGCCCGGTGGTGATCAAGTCCCAGGTGCTGACCGGCGGCCGGATGAAGGCCGGTGGCGTCCAGTTCGCCGATACGCCCGAGGAGGCCGGCCGCCTGGCCGAGCACGTGCTCGGTCTCGAGATCAACGGCCACATCCCGCGAGGCGTGCTGGTGGACTCGCGCGCCGCGGTCGCGCACGAGTATTACGCGGGCGTCGTCTGGGATGGCCTGCGCAAGCGCCCGGTGATGCTGTTCTCCGACATGGGCGGGATCGACATCGAGGAGGTCGCCGAGCAGCACCCCGATCACGTGGCCCGCGGTCACTTCTCGACGCTTCGGGAGTTCCCCGACTGGCGCGCCAAGCAGGTCGTGGCCTCGCTCGGGATCACCGGCTCAGACCTGAACCGGATCACCCCGATCCTGGCCCGCCTGGCCCGGCTGTTCACCCGCTATGACATGACGCTGGCCGAGATCAACCCGCTGGGGCGGCTCGAGGACGGGTCGTTCGTGGCGCTCGACGCGCACATGGACATGGAGAACGAGGCCCGCCCGCGTCAGAAGCCGTTACTGCACGAGCTCGGAGTCGGCGACGAGGAGACCCGCCAGGCGCGCGAGGCGACGCCGTTCGAGCTCGCCGGCGAAGCGGTCGACGCCCAGGACCACCGCGGCGTCGCCGGCAACGTGACCGAGTTCGACGGCAACCTGGGCCTGGTGATCGGCGCGGGCGGAGGCTCGCTGACGCTGTTCGACGCGGTCCGTGCCCACGGCGGCCGGCCCGCGAACTACTGCGAGATCGGCGGCAACCCGTCGGTCGCCAAGGCGTGCGGGCTGGCCAAGCTGGTGCTGCAGAAGCCCGGCGTGGACAAGATCGCGGTGATGATGTCGATCGTCTCCAACACGCGCGTGGACATCGTCGCCCGCGGCGTGATCAAGGCTTGCGTCGAGCTCGGCTACGACCCCGCCGAGAAGATCGCGATCTTCCGCATCCCGGGCGCGTGGGAGGAGGAGGGCTTCAAGATCCTCGACAAGTACGGGATCGAATACGCCGACCGCAGCGTGTCGCTGCACGAGGCCGCCCGGCGCGCGGTGGTCAAGATCCAGGGAGCCCCGTCCGCATGAGCATCCTGCTCGACGAGAACACGACGTTCATCGTTCAGGGGATCACCGGCCGCGAGGCGGTCAACCTGACCCGAGAGTGCCTGGACTACGGCAAGGGCGCGAAGATCGTCGGCGGCGTCACCCCCGGGCGCCTGGGCCGCGACGTCCACGGCGTCCCGGTGTTCGACACCGTAGCCCAGGCCGTTGACCACCACGGCGGGCCGATCGACGGCTCGGTGGTGACCGTCCCCCCCGCGTTCACTAAGGACGCCGTGTTCGAGGCACTGGAGAACGGGGTCAAGCTGGTGGTGATCGTCACCGAGCGGATCCCGCGCGGCGACGTGGCCGAGATGGTCGAGCTGGCCTCGGAACGCGGCGCTCGGATCATCGGCCCCAACTGCCTGGGGATCATCGTCCCGAACGTGATCAAGATGGGCGGGATCGGTGGTCCCGCCAAGGACGCTGCGAAGTCCTACACGCCCGGTCCGGTGGGTGTGATCTCGCGCAGCGGCGGGATGACCACCGAGATGTCCTCGACGCTGACCGCGGCGGGACTCGGCCAGTCGACCGCCGTGTCGATCGGCGGCGACGCGATCATCGGCTCAAGCTACGCGGAGCTGATGCCGCTGTTCGAGGCCGACCCGCACACCGAGGCGATCGTCATCTACACCGAGCCCGGCGGACGGATGGAGGCCGAGCTGGCCCGCTGGGTAAACGACCAGGACTCGCGCCTGCCGATCGTCGCGTTCATGGCCGGGCGGTTCATGGACGAGATGCCTGGCATGAGCTTCGGACACGCCGGCACGATCGTCGAGGGCAAGGAGGACACCGCGGCCGAGAAGGTCGCGCGGCTGGCCGCGGCCGGGATCGTCGTGGCCGAGGAGATCTCGCAGATACCCGAGATCGTCAAGCAGCGGATCGGGGCCCGGGTGTGAGCCTGGCGCTGTTCATCGACGTCCAGGTCGACGAGTCGGTCGCCCACGACCCCGAGCTCGCCGCCAAGCTGGCCGAGGTATGCCCGGTTGACATTTTCCGGGCCGGCGGCGATGGCCTCGAGATCGTGCAGGACAACCTCGACGAGTGCGTGCTCTGCCAGCTGTGCCTGAACGCAGCGCCCGCGGGCACTGTGCGCGTGATCAAGCTCTACGACGGCGGCGCGTTGCTCGGCGCCTGACCGGCGTCCGGGCGAGCGCCAGCGTCGAGGTACCAGACCCGATCGGACGGCTCGGGCAATCCGGCGTCTCGCAGCGGCGCCGTCAGCGGTCGATACCACGGGGTCACCGGAATCCGGTCGACGAGCTGCACCACCGCCGGGCGCCGGTGGGCATCGAGCCCGGCCAGCGCCGCCACCAGCTCGCGGGCGCTCAGCTCGTGATCGGCGCGCAGCGTGATCGCCGCCACCGCCACCTCGGTCCCGTCGCCGGCCGGCTTGACCCCATAGACGACAGCCAGGTCCACGGCCGGCAACTCGTAGAGCGCATCGCGAATCGGCGCGGTGAACACCGGGCCCGAGCCGGTGTGGATCACGTCGGCGACAGCGTCGACGCGCCAATAGTCTCCGTCGCCGTCGCGACGGAAGAGGTCGCCGGTCTGCAGCCAGGAGTCCTCGCGGGCAAACACACCGCGCAGCGGCGCGCCGCTGGGTCGCTCGCCGCCCCTGACTCGCGTCAGCAGCATGCCCACCTCGTCGATGCCGCACTCGCGCGCGAACCCGTCCGCGCCATGCTCGAGCTCGCCCAACTGCAGGTCGTACGCCGCCACCCGCAAGCGGGCGCTTCCCGGCAGCGGGCGGCCCACCGCCCCCGGCTTGGCCCCGCGGACGTTGACCAGGATCGCCCCTGCCTCGGTGGATGCGTAGAACTCGACGACGCGGGCCGGCGCGAACCGGTCCTGGACCCGGCGCCACAGCCCGCTCGGCATCCCGGATCCGATGAACAGCCGCACCGGGTGCCCGCGCTCGCCCGGGTTAGGTGGGGCTTCGACGATGTCGTGCAGCTGGGTCCAGGTGTAGGACGCGACCGTCACCCCGTAACGGCGGACCTCGTCCCAGAAGGTGTCCGGGTTGAACCTCCGGGCCATCGCCAGCCGCGCGCCGCCCGCGATCGCGCCGCCGATGCTGGTCATCAGGCCGGATGGGTGATACGGCGAAGCCACGCTGTAGACGGTGTCGGCCTCGGTCAGCGCGGCCGATGAGGCGGTACCGAATGCCGCCAGCGCCCAGCGGCCGTTGGTGATCCGGCTGCTCCGGGTCCCCGCGCCTTCGCCGCTGAACAGGACGAACGCCAGGTCCGAGGCTCGGCCGGGATTGGGCTCATACCAGCCGGGCAGGGCGACCGCCGACGTGTCGATCCGCTCCATGTCGGCGGCCACCGCGACGTTGAACTCGCGGGGCGCCCCACCCCCGCCGAGCACGAACGTATGCACCTCGCCGTGCCCGGCTGCAGCCCCGGCGCGCTCGGGGTCGGCCACGATCCGTCGCACCTGCCCCAGCTCGACCTCGCGCGGGAGGTCGCCGTCGGGCCGCAGTAGCACCGCCACCGCCCCGAGCCGGTTGAGCGCGACGGTGACCGCAAGCGCGCTCGGGCGAGCACCCATCAGCACGCCGACGTGCTCGCCCTGGCGCGCGCCGATCGAGATCAGCCCGCGGACGATGTTGTCGATCCGGGCGTCGACCCGGCCGGCGGCATAGGCTCGGTCGTCGAACAGGAAGAACGTCTCGTCGGGCGCGTGGCGGGCGCGCTCGCTCACCAGCAACCCGATGGAGACCCGAGTGTGCGAGCGGATCTGCTCCAGGCGCACCAGGCGGGGTAGTTCCGCCACCACCTCGCCGGCAAGCTCGCGCACGCCGCGAGCCGTGCGCCGGACGGTGCCGACGCTCGATCGCGCGATCCCCGCTCCGACCGCGGCACTCAGCTCGATCGCGTAGCCGAGTCGGTTATGGACGGCCGGCGTGGGTGCCACCGTGCGGCCAACCTCGACCACGTCGTCGGGTAGCTCCGCTTCTCCCCCGAGCCACCTGGTCCAGGTTGCGACCGTCGGCCACGTAACGGTATTGGCCCTGGAACCGACCACGAGCCCGAAGTGCCCGGCCGGCAACGCGAGCTCATACACATCGGCGCGCGGCGCGGCGCGGCGGATCGCCCGCACCCCGGCGGCCGGCGCGATCTCGTCGATGGTGCCGACGACCTCCAAGATCGGACAGGCGATGTCGGCCAGCGTCAGCAGCCGGTCGTCGATCACGAACCCGCCCTCGAGCATCCGGTTGTGGGCCACGAACTGGCTGACGAATTCCGCGAGCGCCGGCCCCGGCCAGGCCACCCAGCCGTCGGCGTCGAGGAACCGACGCTGACCCTCGCGCGGGAGCAGCGCCTGGCGATCGTGGAGCTGGAGGATGAACTCGGCCTGGGCGCGCAGCGTCTTGACCGGATCCAGCAGGCGAAAGCCATTGCGGCTGGCCCACGCCGGCAGCGCGCTGCCGCGCAGCAGGTCGGCCAGGAGGTCGGCGGCCCCCACGGCCAACTGTTCGGGCAGCCCGAACGGCATCCCCGCACGCGTGTCGACCGGGCTGCCGAACGTGATCAGCGAGGCCAGGCCGTCGTTGCGGCGATAGGCCGCCGCCTGGTAGCAGAACATCCCGCCCTGGGAGTAGCCGGCGAGGTGAACGTCTGACCCGGTTGCGTCCCGGACCTGGCCGACCGCATCGGAAACGGCCAGCACGTGGTCGGCGAGCGTGCGCTCCAGCCCGCCGGCCTGCCGCTCCGGCGCGCCGAAGTCGACGACCCAGGGATCCGCGCCGCCGGAATGCAGCAGGCTCACGGCGCTGGTGATCGGCGACACGTCGTAGATCTCGGCCGCGAGCATCAGCGGCGGCACCAGTAGCACCGGGGCTCCCGCGCCGTTCTCGGACGGGTAGTAGTGGCGCAGCCGGTAGACGCGGTGCTCGGCCGCGAGCTCGAACGGAGACGGCTGCCGATCGGTGGCCAGGCCGCCGAAGCGGGCGACCTCGAGCGCATTCTGGGCCGCCGCCCCGAAGCGATTGACCGGCCGGATGATCGCGTTTCGCAGGCCCGACATGCAGGCTGCCTATGTTGTCCGAAATCCGCTCCGCCGGGGATGTAGCGGCGCGTTGTAGGGTGCGCGACGATGAACCTCGCATCGATCCTGACCGATGCCGCCGAGCGCGACCCCGCCCACGTCGCGGTCAAGCTCGACGACACCGAGGTCACCTACGCGATGCTCGACGAGGCCACGGCCCGCTTTGCCGGGCTGCTCGCCGACAGGGGCTTTCAGGCGGGAGACCGCGTCGGGATCATGCTCCCGAACGTCCCGTATTTCCCTGTCTGCTATTACGGCGTGCTGCGCGCCGGCGGGGTCGTGGTGCCGATGAACGTGCTGCTCAAGCGACGCGAGGTCGCGTTCTATCTGCGCGACTCGGGCGCCCGGCTCATGTTCGCCTGGGAAGGGTTCGCGCAAGACGCGCGCAACGGTGCCGACGAGACGCAGGCCGAGTGTGTGATCGTGTCGCCGGGGTCGTTGGATCAGCTCCTCGCCGCCGCCGAGCCTCGGCACGACGTGGCGGACCGCGACCCGCAGGACACGGCCGTGATCCTGTACACGTCCGGGACGACCGGCACCCCCAAGGGCGCCGAGCTCACCCACGCCAACCTGCAGCGCAACGCCGAGGTATCGAGCGCGATGTTCGGGCTCGGAGCGGCGGCGGTCACGCTCGGGGCGCTGCCGCTGTTTCACTCATTCGGCCAGACGTGTGCGCTCAACTGCACGATCGTCTCGGGCGGGACGTTGACGCTGCTCCCGCGGTTCGATCCCGGTGAAGCGCTGGAGATCATCGAGCGCGACCGGGTGAACCTGTTCGAGGGGGTGCCGACGATGTACAACGCGATGCTGCATCACCCCGAGCGTGATCGGTTCGACACCTCGACGCTGGAGGTCTGCGCGTCCGGCGGATCTGCGATGCCGGTCGAGCTCATGCGCGGCTTCGAGCAGGCCTTTCAGTGCCAGGTGCTCGAGGGCTACGGCCTGTCGGAGAGCTCGCCGGTCGCCTCATTCAACCGCCGCGATCGAGAGCGCAAGCCGGGGTCGATCGGCGTGCCGATCGAGGACACCGAGATGAAGGTGGTCGACGACGACGGCCACGACGTCGCCCAGGGTGAGGTCGGCGAGATCGTGATCCGCGGCCACAACGTGATGAAGGGCTACTGGGCCAACCCCGACGCGTCCGCCGAGACGTTGCGCGACGGCTGGCTGCACACGGGCGACATGGCGACGGTCGACACGGACGGGTACTTCTTCATCGTCGACCGCAAGAAGGACCTGATCATCCGCGGCGGCTACAACGTGTACCCGCGCGAGCTCGAGGAGGTTCTCTACGAGCACCCCGACGTGATCGAAGCGGCCGTCGTCGGGATCCCCGACGAACAGCTCGGCGAGGAGGTCGGCGCCGCGGTCGCGGTCAAGCAAGGCTCGTCCGTCACCGCCGAGGATCTATCGGCGTTCGTGCGCGAGCAGGTCGCCGCCTACAAGTACCCGCGGCGAGTGTGGTTCGTCGACGAGCTTCCCAAGGGGCCCACCGGCAAGATCCTCAAGCGCGAGATCGCGCCGCCAGACGCCGCCTGAGGCAGGCGTGCCGAGCGACCGTCCTTCGCTGGCCACGATTGCGGTCCAGTGGGGTCGGATCGGGCTGACCGGATTCGGCGGGCCGCCGACGCACATCGCGCTGTTACGCAGCCTGGTGGTGGACCGAAACCACTGGATCGAGCCGCGAGAGTTCGAGGACGCCGTCGGCGCCTGCAACCTGCTCCCCGGACCCGCATCGACCCAGCTGTGCATCTTCTGCGCCCGGCGCCTCGCCGGGTCGCTCGGCGCCGTGGTCGGCGGGCTGTGCTTCATCGTCCCGGCGGTCGTGCTGATGCTGGCGCTGTCGGCGCTGTTTCTGGCGCAGTCGCCGCCGACATGGGTGCGGGGAGCCGGAGCCGGGGCGGGCTCGGCGGTCGCCGCGGTCGCGGTTCAGGCCGCGTCGCTGCTGATGGCCCCCAGCTGGGAGCGCGCCCGACGCCGAGCGGCCCGCCGCGTCCGATGGGCCGTGTACCTCGGCCTCGGAATCGCCGCTGGGGCGCTGGTGGGGCCTTACGTTGTGTTGGTGCTGCTCGGCTGTGGCGTGGTCGAGCTGGCGATCGCATCCGGGCTCGGTGGGCGCTCAGCGGCGTCGGTCGCGCTGCCCGCGGTGCCGTTGGCCGCGGCCGCCGTGGGCGGGATCCCGGCGCTCGTGTGGGTGGCGTTCAAGGTCGGGGCGTTGTCCTACGGCGGCGGGTTCGTGATCGTGCCCTTGATGCAGAACGACGCGGTCCATACCTACCACTGGATGACCTCCGGCCAGTTCCTCAACGCGGTCGCGCTCGGGCAGGTCACCCCCGGGCCGGTGGTCGCGACCGTCGCCGCGGTCGGGTATGCGGCTCACGGGCTCGCCGGCGGAGCGCTCGCCGCCGCGGTCGCGTTCGCGCCGTCGTTTGCGTTCGTGCTCGCCGGCGGCCGGCATTTCGAGCGGGTGCGCACCGACGTGCGCGCGCGGCGGTTCCTCGACGGGGCCGGCCCAGCCGCGATCGGGGCGATCCTCGGCTCGGCGATCCCGCTGACCAGAGCACTTCAGGAGTGGTGGCAGTTGGTGCTGCTGGCGGCCGCGGCGGTTGCGCTGCTGGTAGCGCGGCGCGGGATCGTGCCCACGCTGGTGCTCGCCGGCGTCATCGGCGCGGTGGCCGCGCTCGCGGGCGCCCCGTTGCCCAGCTGAGAGGCCGCTAATCTCTTCTGCTTCGTTGGGTTGCCTTTAATCAAGGAGGAGCGGGTATGCCCCGTCGTTTTAGTTCCGTCGCCCTTGGCCTGCTGGTGCTGCTAGCTCTCGCGCCGACCGCCCTGGCCAAGAACCAGCACAAGTCCGCCCACCAGGCCAAACCGGTCAGGGGATCCCTGCTGTCGCTGGGTGATTCCTACTCCGTCGGCTGGCAGGAGCTGCCCGGCGGGAAGCAGGGCACGACCCACAACGGGCCGGCCGACCAGCTCGTACCCCTGGCCGCCGCCCGCGGCTGGAAGCTGAAGCTCGTCAATCTGGGCTGCGGCGGAGCGACGACGACCTCGATGCTCACGCCGTCGCCGATCGGCTGCGCCTCGGAGGCGCTCGCTCCGGGAGCGCCCAACTATCCCGGCAAGAGCCAGCTGCAGGCGGCGCTCGCGTACATCAAGGGCCACCCTGGGCAGGTCAAGGTCGTCACGATCTCGATCGGCGGCAACGACGTCGACTCCTGCCCGACCAAGCCCGACCCCGCCGGCTGCGTCAAGGCGAACATGCCCACCGCGATCAGGAACCTGACCAAGATCGTCAAGCAGCTGCGCGCGGCAGGGGGCAAGCAGATGCGCATCATCGGCTCGACTTACCCAGACGTCGAGCTGGGCGTCTGGGTGCATCCGACCGTGCTGGGGCCGAAGACCCTGCAGCTCGTGGACGGTTCGCTCAGCTCGTTCCGCGACGTCATCAACCCGGGACTGAAGCGGGCCTACGACACCGTCGGCGCCGCGTTTGTCGACGTGACCAAGGCGACCGGCGCGTACGGCCCGTTCCTGAGCACGAACGACCCGACATTCGGCCCGATCCCGGTGCCGGTGGCGAAGGTGTGCACGCTGACCTACTTCTGCGATGGAACCTTCAACATCCACATGAAGACCCCCGGCTACCACATCATCGCCGCGCTCGAGGCCAAGACCCTGCCGAACTTGAGGTGACACGCCGGCTCATCGGGAGCTCGCGCGCCGGCGAGCTCCCGATGGCCGCGTTCTCAGATCAGCGCCCGGTGTCCTGCTTGGAGTGACCGGAGAAGCTGAGGACCTGCTGGATGCCCGTCGGGCGGTTCGTGTAGCGCATCGTGAACGGGAGCAACCCGGGAACGAAGCTGATCCGCTCCGGCTTGGCCGACACGCGCCAGTTGCTCGGGTCAGAGCCCTGCGCCTTGGCCAGCTGGTTGCCGGCCCGGTCGATCGCGTTCCACAGCTGCGAGCGACAACGCTTGAGGTTGCCGGCGCCGCAGTAGCGGACGTTGTACTTCCCGCGGACCTTCATCTTGAGCATCGTCCGCAGGTCCTTGTCCATGTAGATGTGCCAACCGGTGTACTGGCCTCCGGCGGCTGGTCGAACTTGCTGACAAACGCCGCGAGCTCGCCCGACAGCTTGGAACCGAGCACCGACGACGCCCACGCGTTGGCGAGCAGCGGCCAGGATTTGTCCATGATCGCCGCGCCCGGGGAGGTGATGTTGCCGAGTCCCGACTTGTCGGTGCGGTCCAGGCGGCTTCCGCCCTTCTGGCGCCATTGGTCAAGCAGCGACAGCATCTTCGCGTCGCGGGCGGTCGGGGCCTTGCCGCCGTGCAGCAGCTTCGACAGAACCGACTCGAACGTCATCTCGCGGACGTCCTGGGTAGCGGCCGCGTTCATCGCCGAGACGACCTTGGCGGGCGTGAGGTGCTTGCCCTTGCCGAGGTTTGAGATCAGCAGGTCGACGCGCTGCAGGGCACCGAGCGACCAGTTGTCGTCCGGGGCCTCGTAGCCGGCCTGCGGGCGGTTGTTCCAGTTGATGATCTCGCCGCTGGGCGGGTTGATCCCCTGGGGGTGGTTCTTGAACGAGACGAATCCGTTCCACTCCTCCTTGCCGGTGCCGTTGATCGGCATCGCCGGGTCGACGTTGGAGGGGCGGATCGGGACCAGGCCGCTGGTGAACACGCCGATGTCCTTGTCGTCGACGTAGAACGAGTTGAACGTCTGCGGGGTCTGGTTGGCCGCCTTGAAGAACTGGTGCACGTTGTGCACCTTGTTGTGGGCGAGGTCGTGGTAGAAGAGCAGGTCGAGGGTGTCCTTGCCGTAGCTGGCGCGCTTGCGCGCGAGCGCGACGAGCCGGCCGTGCACCCGGGCGTAGCCGACCACCGGGCCGTGAACGGTCCGGTAGAAGCTGATCTCCTTCGCGCGTCTTCGTTCCGGGGTTCAGCGTGCCGGCGTCGAAGAACTGCATCGAGCGGCACTTGCCCTCGAACATGGTACTTGTGGACGCTGTGACCGCACAGCGTCTCGACGTAGGTGTCGATCTGGTCGAGGCCGGCCGAGGTCAGCGACCATCCGGAGTCCTGGCTGCGTCCGATGAAGATGTAGCCGGGGAACGGCGCCGAGCTCACTCCGCGCTGGCTGATGCCGGGGCCCTCGAGGTCCTCCTCGAGGGTCAGCCCGGGGTAGAAGTAGCCGATCTGCGGACCGGCGACCATGATCGGGTGGTGCGTCGAGGACCGCGCGCCCGAGACCATCAGCTCGTTGCTGGCGTGCGCGCGCTCCTGGTCTGAGGCGGCGATCGCCTTCGTCGGCCGACACCGACAGGCTGCCGGGATCGAGGTTGACGTTGCCGCTGTCGTTCTTGGGCGGCTTCTGGAACTGCACCTTGCCGGGGACGGTGGCCGGCGCCTCGGGGTCGTTGGCCTCGCGCAGGTCGTTCCAGATCTTGCGGCCCTTCGTGGGGCCGAACTTCCGTTGCAGCGCGGTCAGGAACTCCGAGCGCACCGGCTCGTCGCCGCCGCCCTCGCCGACGAACTGGTCCTTCAGCGCGTTGAACGCGTAGATGTCGGTACGGGTGAACGGCGGCGTGGTGCCGCCGTGGGCACGGAAGTACGCGTTGATGCCCAGCCAGGTAGACGTCGATGTCGTGCAGCACCGCGCGTCCCTTGGCGCCCTTGGCGAGCAGCGTCGCCGGTCTGCTTGGCGACCTCGCGTTCGGTCTGGGCGGACGGCTTGAACGTCTCGAGGCTCGAGACCAGGCCGAGTGCGCTGACGCCGGGCAGCGTCGACGGCGGCCACCAGCGAGTCGTACCGCGCCTGCTGGAGCAGCAGACCGCGGTCCTCCGCCAGGACCCATCCGGCGCCCCAGGTCACGTCGTCGCGGGTCTTTCCGAAGATGTGCGGCACGTCGAACGCGTCGCGCTTGATCGTCACGCCCGGGTGCGGCACGGGCTCTGAGATGTACGGGCCCGTGGCCGCGGCGCCGAGCGTCTCGGCCTTGAAGTCGGCGTTGACCGCGCCGCGCGGAGACTTTGTTGAACAGCGGCGTCAGCGCGTCGTACATCTGCGCCTGCCGGTCGGCTCCGGCGGGCGGCGGGACAGCGCCCGGCTGACCCGAGGGCACGATGTCGCGTGCGATGATCGCGTGATCGGAGAATGTGGGCGCAGACGTGGCCGCGGCAGCGGCCGCCGGCGCCATGCAGGCAGCGGCCAACGCCGCGCCCAGCAGGAGCTTACGGCTCAAGGATCCCTCCTTATAGCGTGTTACTGAGCGGCGAAGGAGCGTAGACCATCGAGTAGCAATCCCGCCCCGCTGGCCGCTCGCTCAGCGCAATAGAAGAGCCCCGCCGGAGCGGGGCTCTCCCGTAGCAGGCCTATAAGCCGGATCCTGTCGTGAACAACCATCCATCTGCGCGGCCTACCCGGACCTTGGCGGGCCACCTACAAGCGGTCCTGCTTGGCCTAGCATCGGGTGGGGTTTGCCTGGCCGCCGCGTCACCGCGACGCCGGTGCGCTCTTACCGCACCATTTCACCCTTGCCGGTCTGAAGCGCTGCAGCGGCTCCGGACTTAGGCGGTGTCATTTCTGTGGCACTTTCCCGCGGGTTTCCCCGGGTCGGCGTTACCGACCACCTTGCCCTGTGATGTCCGGACTTTCCTCGAAGGCGTTACCTCCGCGGTTGCTCGGCCTGCGCCGCCGAGCATAGCGGCGGATCACGCCGGCGTGGGAGCCGCCCGCATCAGTTCAGCGTCGTGCCGCAGCTCTGGCACCGGCCTCCGACCGGCCGGGAGTGCGCGCCGAACTCCGCGCGCATCTCGCCGCCGCATACCGGGCACTGGGCGACCCGATGAGCGGTGAGCCCCTCCCACACGCCGACGAGCAACTCGTCGAGCATGGGCTCACCGCCCGTCGCGTCGAACAGCGTCGGCGGAGCGCACTCCGCTGGCGGCGCCAGAACGCTCACCTCCCTGTCACCTCATGCTCCGCATCAAGCCCACCACCTTGCCGAGCACCCGCACGTCGCGGCTGCGGATCGGCTCCATCGCCTCGTTCTCCGGCTGCAGGCGCACGTGATCGGCCTCCTGGAAGAACCGCTTGACGGTGGCTTCCTCGCCGACCAGCGCGACCACGATGTCGCCGTCCTGCGCCGTGTCCTGCGGCCGTACCACGACCAGATCTCCGTCCAGGATCCCGACGTCCTTCATCGACTCACCGCGGACTCGCAACAGATATCCGCCGTCGTCGCCGCCCGCGAACGTCGGCGTGGCCACGTAATCCTCGATGTTCTCCTCGGCGAGCACCGGCTGACCGGCCGCAACCTGGCCGACGAGCGGCAGCCCGGGCTTCACGAAGCTCCCCACCGCCGCAGCAGCGCGGTCGAGCAGCTCGATCGCTCGGGGCTTGGTCGGGTCCCGCCGCAGCAGGCCGATCCGCTCCAGGTTCGCCAAATGCGCGTGCACCGTCGACGACGAGGCGAGGCCGACCGCCTTGCCGATGTCGCGCACGGTCGGGGGATAGCCGTTGATGGCCGAGTAGCGCTTGATGAAGTCGAAGATCTCCTGCTGACGCTTGGTGAGGTCCACCGCCAACTCCTTACTCGTTTGACCCGGGCTGATCCCGTACGTCGAACATGTGTTCGAAAGACTAGCGCGGGCTCTGGACGGACTCAACCGGCAGACACAAGCGCCGAACCGCCGCTCAGACCCCGGGGAGGCGTGACGCGCTCCGGGCTATACTGGCCGCCTCAGCGCCTGTGGCGGAATTGGTAGACGCGCAAGGTTGAGGGCCTTGTGGACTGAATGGTCCGTGGAGGTTCGAGTCCTCTCGGGCGCACTGGGGAGTCGGCCTAGCGGGGCCAGGCGTGCCTCCCGCGCCGATCGAGGGAACCACCGGGCGGGCCGTTTTGTCGAAACGGTCTATGTTGGGGAGAGCATCTGATGACTCCTGAAGACCTCACCGTGCTCGAGCAGAGCCGCCGCCGCTGCTCTGTGTGTCGCACCGGACGCCGGTGGCGGACGTTCGAGGTCGTCCGCCGCGAGGGCCATCAGCCGGTCGTCATGTGCGGGGCGTGCCGAGCCCGCTTCGGCGACGCTGCACCCACAGCCACGGTCACCGAGAAGGCGACGCGCGGCCGAAGTGCCAGCCGAGCAGCAGGCCGCAGCACCCGCAAAACGTCGATCCAAGCGACGGCGCCCGACGCGTCCGAGGGAGTCAGAGGACCGACTCAAGCGTCCGACTGAGTCAGAGGACCGACTCAAGCGAACGCTCCGCACGCTTCCTGCGGGTGAGCACTCCACGGGCCAGATCGCCAAGGCGGCCCGCCTCAACGAGGCCAAGGTGCGAGCGCGTCTGCAGCGCCTGGAGGCTTCCGGCGAGGTGCACAGAGTCGGTCACAGGTGGTCGACGGAGCCGCCGTCGACGGATCTCGATGCGGCGTTCGACCGCCTCCAAGCGCGCACGAGCAATCTCCGCATCGTCAGAGACGGCGACCGGGACCGAACTCGCTGAGCCGACGGCTACGCGGTGGCCGGATCGGCCACCGAGCCTGTGCGAACGTCACCAGCTTGCGCCGGTCCTCGTCCCACAGCTTGAGCCGCATTGTCCCCAGCGCGTCCCACAGCGACAGGGTCGGCACCTGGGCGAACACCGGGTTCTCGTCGTGCGCTCGCTGCAGGTTGTAGTTGGGGATTCGCGCATTCAGGTGATGGACGTGGTGGAGGCCGATGTTGCCGGTGAAGAACTGGAGCACCTTGGGCAGCTTCAGGTGGGAGCTGCCGCGTAGAGCGGCCTCGGCGTAGTCCCAGTCGTCGGGCGTCTGCCAGTAGGCATCTTCGAACTGGTGCTGGACGTAGAACAGCCAGATCCCGACGGAGCCCGCCAGCATCGCCGGGGGCGCCCACACGAGCAGGAAGTCGCGCCAGCCGAGGAGCCAGCACAGGCCGCCGATCACGGCGGCGAGCACGATGTCGGTCGCGAGCACGCTATGGCGCATCCGCGGGCGCTGTGCGCGAGTTGCGATCCTCGGTCCCACCATCATCGCGATTACCGGGCCGAGCCCGAACATCACCACGGGATTGCGGATCATCCGGTAGGCCAGCCGGCCCCGCCAGCATCGCCCACGGTATTCGGACACCGTCAGGGTGATCACGTCTCCCACGCCGCGGTGCTCGAGATCACCCGACGAAGCGTGGTGGATCGCGTGGTCGTGTCGCCACCGCTGGAATGGAGAGAGCACGAACAGCCCCATGACCCGCCCCAGATAGCGATTCGCGCGCTTGGAAGCCAAAAACGATCCGTGCGCGCAGTCGTGAAACACGACGAACGTGCGCACCAGAAAGCCCGCGGTCAGCACGATCAGCGCCAGCGTGAGCGCCAGCGAGACGCCGAGCGTCCAGTAGATCAATGCGGAACCGACCAGGTACGGCACCACGGAAGTGGCGAGGTCCAGCATGCTCCGCCCCAGCCGGGGCTGGGCGTAGGCCGCGAGCGCTTCCGGGCCGGTGCGGCGACTTCCTTGACGCGACATGGTCTAGCTCCAGTGCAGGGATGGACGTTGCAGAGCGCAACACCCCCGCATGCCGTCAGTAGACCGCCACGAGCGCGAGCTCTTCGCTCATCACAACAAGCCGGCCGCACCTACGTGGTCCCGCCAGCTCGCCAAGACGCCGTCGAGCTTACTCGATGTGGCCCTCGAGAGGGTCAAATCCGCACGCCGGCAGTGAGCGGCGCTATGGAGTTGGCTCGGCTGACTCGGCCGGCGACGGTTCGACCAGCTCGAGCGCGCCGAAGCCCGGCACCGGCCCGTCCATCAGGAATATCTCGATCGTCAGATCAGGCTGGACGTGGGCCTGGCTGAGGAACGCGAGCACCTTGCGACCGGTCAGCTGCTCGATCATCGCGCTGTAGCGTTCCTTCATCAGCCGCTGAAAGTCGCGACGCATGTCGAGCACGCGGTCGGGTTCCCCGCCCTCCATCATCGTGCGCTCGATCGCGGTGAAACCGTCGCTGAGCACGCAGACGATCAGGTTGTCGAGCACGTAGGTCTTGGCTTTGATCGGCCCACGACCGTAGTGCTCGCGCATGAAAGCGACGATCCTGTTGGTGATCTCCGCAAGCAGCCTGCCACCGGCGAGCTCCTCGGCTCCCGGTTCGTTGTAACCGCCGGCACTCACTCGGCGCCTTGGTGTACTTGACCCTGTCGTCTGCTCACTGATGCTGCGGATGCGGTTCATCACGCTCCGAGCCGGCGCAGCACTCGTAGCGCTCTGTACTGATTGCCAACGCATCGTACCGGGACTGATCTCGGTAATGCGTCCTTGTCCGGCTACGGGGAATCGGGTGAGGCGGTGTCGGACCGGCTCGAGTCGGGGGCGAGCTCGCCTCCGACCGAATCCGGCTCGTCGGCTGACACCAGCTCGCCGCCGGCCGTCTCAGAGCCGGCCGGGTCGTAGCCCTCGGGAATCCCCTCGGCCGCCTGGCGCTTTCGCGCGTCCTTGCGAGCCTTCTTGTCTAGACGGCGCTCTCGGAGACGAGCTTCGCGAGAGAGCTTCGCCATCGTTGTCTTCTTGCCACGCGGCATCTAGTTCCTCCTTCGATGGCGTCCTCGATCAGTAGGAGCGATGGAGGACGCGATCGTCCTCCATCGCGGTGAATCTCAGCTCAGAGCCGAGTTACGTTCGCGGCGGCGGGACCCTTGGCTCCCTGCTCGGCGTCAAAGCTGACCTTCGCGCCCTCGGTCAACGACTTGAAGCCGTCGCCTTGGATCGCGGAGTGGTGCACGAACAGATCCTTGCCGGAGTCATCGGGCGTAATGAACCCGAAACCCTTGTCGTCGCTGAACCACTTAACGGTTCCGGTTGCCATTTGGCATTCCTCCAGGAATTATGTGCACTGCGAAACGCGGAGGGCGCTAAAGAGCAACGACTGCGAAAACGCGGGGCACCGCATGATTGCCGAGCGGATGCTCGACCGCGTCCACCATAACGCATGTCGCCGACAGGTCGTGCGGATTTGCTCAAACCACCGGCAGGTGCTAGCTTCGCTGGCGGGCGTCGCCCGCGGGATTTACTCGGCGGCGCCGTCGGTCTCCACCAAGCCGGGTCGCGCCGGCAGACGAAGGGAGCAGGATTGCTGTCACCAGGACGAGCCGATCCGCACCACGAGACCGGCAGTGACCGCGTATCCACGGATCTCGTCGCCCCGGACGCGGGCGCGAGATGAGTGCTCCGGAGCGACCAGGACCCATAGCCGGCATCCACCAGGTCCGACGCGCGTTCCCGGCCGCCGCCACAGGGTCGGCGGTCGCGGGCTCGCAGGACGAGGCCCCGGCCGGTCAGCCGCTCGAGGCGCGCATCAGGCATCTGGAGCAGCTCGTCGAAGGCCTGCAGGACGCCATGTATCGCGAATCCCAGCGACAGCAGAAGCGCATCGAGGAACTGGAAGCGCGCCTGGGCCCAGACGCGGTCTCAGCGAGGCTCGTCCGGGATGCTCGCGGCCGGGACCTGTGAGCCGGTGACCTCGTTCTTCATCCCGGGGCTCGTCGACAATCCGTCGGCGCAGACGAGCTACGACCAGATGCGCGGGCTGGCCGAACGACAGATGGGGCGTGCGCCACGGGAGCGGCGGATCGTCGAGCTGTGGACCCGCAGGGGCAACCTCGACTGCGTCACCACCGTCGGTGAGCCCGATCCGATCTGCGGACACACGGTGGTCGCGATCTTCGACATGGGCCCGAATCAGCCGTTCCTGGTGTACCACCGGCGAGGGGACGCCCGGTCGGACATACGCTGCGAAGTCCTGGCTGCGAACGCCTACGACGTATTGGAGTTCGACCCATGAGCGGGCGCTGTCGCGTCGCCGGATCATTGCCGCGGTGACACCGAAGGCCGAGGTCACGATGGTCAGCGGCGACAAGTTACGCGTAGAGGAAAGCGCCCAGACCCTCGAATCGGCGATTCTGGGCGCCGCGCGCGGGTCGATCATGGAACTCGCCTGGATCACTGACGCCGCGACCGGTGAGAAGATCGGGATCAACCCGGAGTATGTGGTGATGCTCCGAGCCCTGGGCGACTAGGGCGCCCACTCGGCGAGCAGCTTCAGCCACACCTCGGTCCGCGTCGGGAACGCCGGGATCGCATGGACGAGCCGGCGGAGCGGCACCTCCCCGACGATCGCGACCGTCGCGGCGTGCAGCGCCTCGGCGATCTCGGGCCCGACGAACGTCGCCCCGATCAGCACCTCTCGCGACTCGTCGACGACGAACCGCGCACCGGTGCGCGCGCCCTTGCCGGTGAAGCTCGCGCCGGCCGTGGCCCCGGGATCGGAATCGACCGCCCTGGCGGCGATTCCTCGGTCGAGCGCGCCCTCCATGGTCAGTCCGGCGGCCGCGACCTGAGGCTCGGTGAACACCACCCGCGGGGTGTACGCGCGGTCCCAGACCGCGCTCGCTTCGCGGTTCATGATCGTGGCCGCCGCGACCGCCGCCTGGTACTTGCCCGCGTGCGTGAGCAGCGCCCGGCCGTTGACGTCGCCGACCGCGTAGAGCCAATCGCGCCCCGGGACCCGCAGCTTGTCGTCGACGGCGATCGTGGCGCCGGGCGCGAGGTCGATCGCCTCCAGGCCGAGGTCGTCGGTGTGCGGCTTGCGTCCGACGGCGACCAGCAACTCGTCGCTGCGCAGCGTCTCACCGTCGGCGAGCTCGAGCGCGAACTCGCCGGAGTCGCTGCGGGAGGCGGAGCTGGCCTTGGTGCCGACGCGGACGTCGACGCCCAGATCCGACAGCGAGTCGGCCACCAGCCGACCCGCGAACGGCTCCTCGTCGGGAAGCAGCCGGTCGGCAGCCTCGACCAGCGTCACGCGCGCACCGAGCGTCGACCAAGCCTGGCCAAGCTCGCATCCGACCACGCCGCCGCCGAGGACCGTGAGGCGCTTGGGAATCTGCATCGAGATCGTGCCGGCGCGGTTGGTCCACGGCTTGATCTCCTCGAGCCCGGGGATCGGCGGAAACGCGGCCCCGCTGCCGGTGGCGATCACCACCGCGCGGCGGGCCTCGATCAGCTCATCGCCGACGCGTACGCGGCGCTCGCCCTCGAACCTGGCCTGGCCCCGGATCAGCGTGATCGACCGCTCCTGGAGCCACGGCAGCTGCCCGGAGTCGTCGAGGTCATGGATCACCTGGTTGCGGCGCTCGAGCGCGGCCTCGACGTCGAGCTTGCCGGTGACCGCCTGTTTGGCCCCGGGTACGCGCTGGACCTCGGTGAGCAGCTCGGCCGGGCGCAACAGCGCCTTGGACGGCATGCACGCGTAGAACGAGCACTCGCCGCCGACGAGCTCGCGCTCGATCAGCGCCACGTCGAGGCCCTCGCTGGCGAGCTTGCCCGCGCACACCTCACCCGCTGGGCCCGCCCCGATCACGATCACGTCGTGCTGGCTCATCCACGCCAACCGTAGTCGACAGGCGCCACTCCGTCGTAGCACGGCCACCGTTCGGGCCAGGTGGCATGCCCATGTAAAGCGGTGACCTGCATACGATGTGCCCAAGCAGACTTACCGAAAACTACGTGGGGACGGAGGTGCGCGAATCTGCGCAGGTGCTGTGTCACGATCGTGATCGCGGTGGGGTTCGCCGGGTTGACCGCTGGATCGAGCGTCGCCTCCCCGCGGCATCACCACCGCCTGCACCACCCGCGTTACTCCGGCCTGAGCGTCGGCGGCGCGGTTGCAGCCCCGCGCACGTACTCGCTGTCTGACCTGCGCGCGATGGCTCCGGCCGGAGCCCCGGGCGTGTCGGTCGAGGACCTCGTCAACGCGTCCCAGCCGACGCTGCCCGACGCCAAGAACGCGCTGCTGCGGGTCACCGTGACCGTCGGTAATCGCTTCGGGCTACCCGTGACCCTCGCGCTCGGCGAGCTCGACGCCGGCTTCGGCAACCATCCCGCGTACCTGGCGCTCGAGCGCCACGGGCACCCGCTTGCGGGCCCCGAGCTGATCGTGCCCGGCGACGCCAGCCACGCTCGCACGATCCCGTTCGTCAGCCACATCGACGTAGGCGTGCAGAGCCCCACGGCGACGACGCCGCCGTCGCCCGGCGCGCTGACGATCGTGGATGGCGCCCGCACTCGGGTCCTGAGCGCCTCGACCCTGGCGGCGCTGCCGTCGCAGACGCTGACCGTCAGCTTCCAAGCCGGAACCACGCCTCAGCAGCACACCGAGATCGGCCCATCGCTGGCGACCGTGCTGCGCGCCGCCCGCGTGCGCGTCGACGGCAACACCTGGGTGGCGGCGGTCGGATCGGACGGCTACGTGGCGGTGGTCACGCCGGCCGAGGCGTTCGTCGGCGGGCGGCCCCTGCAGATGTCGCTCAACGAGGACGGGGTCGCGCTCGACCAGCCGCGGCTGGTCGTCGACGGCGACGTCAAGGGCGGGCGCTACGTGTCGGGCACGGTCGACCTCGTGGTCGGCCACGGCCAGGTGCCGTGGCCGCCCGGCGGACGCTGGTAGCGCGGCGTTACTTGGGGCTGGACGTGAAACGTCCCGTATGAGGACGTTTCACGTCCAGCCCCCATCCGCGTCCCGATCCGACGCCAGCTCGCGCTCCATCTCGTCGGCGAGCTCCGGGTGGCGGTAGGGCCCGTCTGACCGCAACTCGTCGATCACCTGGCGCCGGGACACCGGATCCTTGTCCTGGCTGAGCTTGCGCTTGAACACGAACCGCGAGATCGGCAGCCGGATCCCGACCGTGCCCCTCGCGATCCGCGCCCCCCACTCCTGATCGAGCAGCATCGGCTGCTCGACGTGGCGCTCGAAGTGCTCGACGAGACGGGTCAGCACCCGCAGGTTCTCCTCCGCGCCGAGCAGCTGCGGGACGCCGTAGCAATGGGCCACGGTGAAGTTCCAGGTTGGCGCGCGGATGGCCCCCGGCGCGTACCAGCTCGGCGAGATGTAGCCGTGGCGTCCCTGGACGATCAGCAGGATCTCGCGGTCTGAGAACCCGTGGAGCTCATCGTCGGGCCTCCCGACGTGGGTCACGACCGCCAGCCCGGGAGCATCCTCTTCGAGCAGCACCGGGTAGTGGGAGGCGATGAGCTCGTCGTCGTGACGGCTGACGAGCGTCCCCCAGGGGTTGTCGCGAATCAGCTGCCTGACGTCGTCGGCGTCGCCGCGGGCGTGATGCGGGTTGAAGCGCACCGCGCCTCGATCAGAGCGTGACGCCGCGGTCGGCTAACCACTCCACGACCGCCTCGGGCGGGTCGCGGTGCCACTGAGCGCGGGCGGCCAGCTTCATCAGTTCGCCGGGATCGCGGTCATAGTCAGCGTGGCCGCGGCGTGAGGCCATGTACAGGACCATCGACAGCGCGACCGCCACGGCCGGGTTCTCGTCCTCGTAGTCGGCGCCCTCGGACGCGATCGCGAGCCGCTCCTCGAGGTTGTCGACGGCGGTAATCGGCTCGTCGTCGTCCTCGAAGTCCTCCTGCAGCCGCCCGAGGGCCTCGTCGCGGTCGTCGGGATCGGCCACCTCGACGGCGCGTCGCACGAGCTCTGAGACAGTCGGCGTGGGGCGATCCATGGTCCTCCTCGGGTCGACGAACGGACGGCCCAACGATACGCGGACGGTCGCCACTGCGATCGACCGGGCGGGAGACCCGTCGGACGCCTGCTGTACAAAGGACAGCGAGTTGGGCTCGATGCTCGCCACGGCGGCCGGGTTCGTTCCGGTCGATCAGCACTACCTGCTGCAGGCGCGCCAGATGCAGGCGCTGTCGTTCGCGGTTCATATCCCGTTGGTCGCGTTCGGGATCTCGTTCCCGGTGATGGTCCTGTTCGTGGAGTGGCTCTACGTGCGCAGCGGCGACCGCGTCTACCTGATGGTCGCCCGGCGCTGGACGCGGGTGATGGTGGCGCTGTTCGCGGTCGGGGTGATCACCGGCACCGTGCTGAGCTTTGAGATGGGGCTCCTGTGGCCGAAGTTCACGGGCACGTTCGGGAGCGTGTTCGGCCTCGGGTTCGCGATCGAGGGCTTCTCGTTCTTCATGGAGGCGATCTTCATCGGGATCTACGTGTACGGCTGGGGCCGCCTGTCCCCACGCGCACACCTGGCCACCGGGATCCCGATCGTCATCACCGGCTTCACCGGCTCGTGGATGGTGATCGCGGTCAACGCGTGGATGAACCACCCCGGCGGCTTTCGCCTCGTCGGCGGGCGGGTGGTGGATGTTGACCCGTTCAAGGCGCTGTTTGCCAACAGCTTCCTGTGGCACGAGCTGATCCACATGTACATCGCCGGCTACATCGTGACCGGGTTCATCATGGCCGGGGTGTACGCGGCCTGCCGGCTGCGCGGGCGCTGGGGTCGCTACGAGCGCGTGGCGCTGACGATTCCGCTGACGATCGCCGCGCTGGCCTCGCCGGTCCAGGTGCTGGTCGGCGACTGGGCCGCGCGCACCGTCGCCGAGAAGCAGCCCACCAAGCTCGCGGCTATCGAAGGCCTGTACAAGACCACCAGCGGCGCGCCCGAGCACATCCTCGGCTGGTACACCGACGACCAGGTCAAGTACGGAATCGAGATCCCGCATCTGCTGTCGCTGCTGTCGTACCACAGCTGGAATGCGAAGGTCCAGGGGCTCGACACGGTCCCGGCGAGCCAGCGACCGCCGATCAACGTCGTGCGGTTCGCGTTCCAGATCATGGTCGGGATCGGCACGGGGCTGGCGTTGCTGGGCGCGCTGTACCTGGTCGTCTGGGTCCGGCGAAGATCGCTTCCCACGTGGCGATGGTTCTATGCCGCCGTGGTGCTGGCCGGACCGGGCGCGCTGGTGGCGCTGATCTCGGGCTGGGTGGTGACCGAGGTCGGCCGCCAGCCGTGGGTGGTCTACCGGGTGATGCCGACCTCGGCTGCGGTCACCGGCGCCCACGGGATCCCGATCGGCTACGGCGTGCTCGCCGCCAGCTACGTGGTGATCGCGTGCGGGCTGGCCTGGGTGCTGCGGCGGCTGGCCAAGGCCCAACTGCGGCTGCCGGGAGAGCCCGAACCCGACCTCGGCCCCGACCCCCAACCCGCCTGACCGATGTTCCTGCAGGCGCTCCCCCTGGTGTTCGTGCTGGCCGGTGTGGCCATGTACACGGTGCTGGCCGGCGCCGACCTGGGCGCCGGCTTCTGGCAGCTGTCGGCCGGGCGCGGCGAGCACGCCGAGCGGGTCCGCGAGCACGCCCACGAGTCGATGGCGCCGGTGTGGGAGGCCAATCACGTCTGGCTGATCTTCGTCCTGACCGTGTTCTGGACCGCCTACTCAGGCGCGTTCGAGGCGATCTTCACGACGCTCGCGGTGCCGCTGTTCATCGCCGTGTTCGGGATCCTGTTCCGCGGCGCTGCCTATGCGCTGCGGGCCGGCGCCTCCAGCCTGCGGGAGTCGAGCGCGATCGACACGATCTTCTCGCTGTCGTCGATCCTGACTCCGTTCGCGCTCGGCGCGGTGGTCGGCGGGATCGCGTCGGGCCGGGTGCCGGCCACGGGCATCGGCGACATGTGGTCGAGCTGGCTGAACCCAACGTCGATCTTCATCGGGGTGCTGGCGGTCAGCAACTGCGCCTACCTGTCGGCGGTGTATCTCGCCGCCGACGCCGCCGGACGCGGCGAGGACGAGCTCGAGCGCGCGTTCCGCACCAGGGCGCTGGCGATCGGAGTGGTCGCCGGTGCGGTCGCGTTCGGCGGCCTGTTCATCGTCAAGGGCGACGACAACCAGCTGTTTCATTCGCTGCTGCGCGGCGACGCGCTGGTGGCCGTGATCGTGTCGGCGCTGGCCGGGGCCGGTACGCTCGCGCTCGTCTACGTCCGCCGCTTCGAGTCGGCGCGTTACACGGCGGCAGTCGCGGTCGCGGCGGTGATCCTGGGCTGGACGCTTGCGCGGTGGCCGACGATCCTTCCCGGGCTGACGATCTACCAGGCCGCCGCCGGCCACGACACGCTGGTGTGGGTGGTGATCGCCGTGCTCGCGGGCGGCGCGATCCTGTTCCCATCGCTGGCGCTGCTGTTCCGGCTGGCCGTCACGGGACGGTTCGCGTCCGCGGAGGAGGCCGACGTAGCGCCCATCGGGAGCACGTTCCCGAGCTTCAGGACCGGGATGCTCACGCGGATCTCAGTGGCGCTGTTGATCGCCGGCTTTGGGGCGCTGACCGTCGCCGACGCCGGATGGGCCCACGCGATCGGCGTGGTCTGCCTGCTCGCGTTCATCGTCTGTGCATTCGCCGCGATCGTCCCCAGCGTCCTCACCGGGGACTCCGCCTCCTGATTCCGAATCGTGCGGGTGCCCGGCGACCAGCTTGGTGCTCATCTTGATCGCCTTGATCGCCCCGGTGGCCCCGGCCTGAAGCGCGAACCCGACGGCCATGACCAGGATCCCGGGGATCACCAGGGGACGGATCCCGAGCATCAGCACACCGACCCGGCCGAGCAGGTAGGGCGGTGTGCAGATGACCGCGCCAAACGTGCCGCTGACCGCGCTGGCGATCAACTTGTCGCGGCGTGAGCGGACCGGCCTGACGCCGATCAGCCGCGACGGGATCAGCACGTAGCAGAGCATCATGACCCCGATCACGATGCTGAGCGACAGCGCAAACCAGGGCGGGCCGTAGCGCGCCGTGACCATCGTCGAGAACCCCAGCGCCAGCCCGACCACAAAGCCCGACGCGAGTACGACGCCGAGATGCCGCTTGGCCCGGCGGAACGCCGGCCGTATCGCATGCGACGAATCCTCGACCGAGAATGCGAACACCGCGTTGAGGAAGAAGCAGAGGGCGGTAATCCCGGCGATCACTGCAATCAGCGGAATCAGGATCGGACCCCGGAGCACGTTCAGCTGCCGGCCGTGCAGCAGATGCGCCTTGAGGTCGTACGTTGCGAGCCAGATCCATGACGCCGGCAGAATCTGGATCAGCGTCAGCCGCCAATGGGTGAACACCAGCCGCACGCCCTGGAACAGCATCACCAGCGCGCCCACGGCAAACGCGAGCGGGGCCATCCAGCGACGCGACTGGCTGAGGCGGATCACCGCGTTCTCGACCGTCGCCTCGTCCCCCTCGCGGATCGCCCGCACCAGCCCCCGGATGCGGGCGATCAGTCCGTCCCGGCGCAACACAGGGCGCGTGCTCATGGCCACGCCAGGAAGTATGTACCGCGCGGCGCGGTTCGCGGGCGGGGCTTAGCCCAACGACGACAGCAGCGCCACCTGCCGGTCAACTTCCCCGCTCAGGCGCACGGCCACGTCGGCGGGCGCCTCACCGCGTTCGTGGGCGCTGCCGAGCTCCTCGATCAGCAGTTGGAGCAGCCCCGCGATCGCCCATCCGGCGATCGCGTGCTCGGGCGACGGCTCGGCCGCAGACGCGCAGGCGCCCTTCAGTGCGCGGGCGATCGTCGCCGCGTGACGACGAGTGCGCTCGAGCCCCGCCCGCCGCAGCGCCGGGCTGGTCGCGGCCAGGCTCGGCATCCCGCCGCTGTGCTGATCGAATGTCAGGCCAGAGATCCGATCGAGGATCCCGTGCAGGATCGGCGCGACCGCAACGGCCGCCGAGGTGCCCGCGGGACGTTGAGCGACCGCGGCCGCGAATGCCGCATCGAGCTCGTCGGTCCGGTCGAAGACCAGGTCCTCCTTGGTCGCGAAGTGGTTGTAGACGGTCTGCTCGGAGACATCGGCCGCCTCGGCGATATCGACGACCGACACCGCCTCATAGCCGCGCTCACCGAACAGCGTGCCCGCCGCCAGCGCGATCCGCTCCGCCGTCTCGCGCTTCTTACGCGCCCGTCTGCCCTCGATCACCGCCATCGCGATCAGCTTACCAGAACATTAGGGTTACTCAAATGCTATAGTCACTCAAATGAGACGCCAACGACGCTTTCCGATCCTCACGCTGATCACGCTGGGCCTCACGGCGACCCTGACCGCGACCCGGCTGCTGGGCGACGGCCCGCTCGATGCCCTGCGGCGCGACCCCGGAGCACTCGGCCACGGCCAGCTCTGGCGGCTTATCTCGCCCGTGTGGGTCCAGAGCGACAGAGGGCTGCTCAACGTCGTGCTGGTGTTCGTCGTGTGTGGGGTGATCGGGGCTATCGGCGAGCAGTTCCTCACCCGCCGCCGCTGGCTGGCGCTGTACCTGGTCGGCGCGCTCGTCGGGCACGCGATCGGCGAGGCGTTGCAGCCGCTGGAGGGCGGCACCTCGGTCGCGTTCGTGGGAATCCTGGGTGGGCTGGCGGCCTATTCGCTGGTGGGCGGCGTACCCGAGCTGAGGCGGGTCAGGATCCAGGCGGCGGTGACGATCCCGCTGGCCGTCCTCGACACAGTGCTCGGCGACATCCACGGCCTCCCCTACCTGGCCGGCCTCGCGCTGGCCACGACGTGGCTGGTCCGGGACGGATCGACGCAGCCGGTGCGGGCGGCACCCGCGTGTTATCGCCCTGCAAGCGACGACCCGAGCACTCGCGCCCACAAGCTCGCTGGAATATGATCTGAGCATTGGGGGCGATGCGGGATCGTGTGGCCTCCGGCGCGCCTATGACAGCCTCCCCCGCCCGGACCGAACGATGAGCGCACTCGGATACGCAGAGCGCCCCGCGACACGCAGCACGCCCGCACTGTTCGGCCGGGTGATGGGTCTGGTGGCGGTCACGGTCGGCTTCGCCACGCTCGGGGTGTTCATCGCCCGCAGCTGGGGCGGCGGCGGCTGGTTCATCTCGTGGCTGCTGGCGATCGGCTGCCTGTTCGGCCTGCAGTTCGCCAACGCCCGCGGCAACACCAGCCTCGCGCTGGTACTGCTGTTCGCGTTCGGACTGTTGATCGGGATCAGCGTGTCGGCGACCGTCAATTACTACGCGGCGACCGACCCCACTGCCGTCCGCCAGGCGTTCGGGGCGACCGCGTTATTCGTCGGCGTGCTGGGCTCGGCCGGGTACGCGATCCGGCGTGATCTGTCGTTCCTGTACCGGCTCGCGTTCTGGCTGCTGCTGGCGCTGCTGGTGGCAGGCATCGCGCTGATCTTCATCCGCATCGACGCCGCCTACACGATCTACGCGATCCTCGGACTCGCGGTGTTCGGCTTGTACACCGTGCTCGACTTCAACCGGCTGCGCCGCGCCGGCAACGACCAGGCGATCCCGCTCGCCGCCTCGATCTTCCTGGACATCCTGAACATCTTCCTGTTCTTCCTGCAGATCTTCGGGAACCGGAACTAGATGGTTGATTCCACGGCCGCGTGGGGGCCGGGGGATTCGGGGATCAAGCCGGTCAAGGACGCAGGGCGAAGCCAATACTGGAGGTATTGGCAAGTCCGAGGACGCCGATCCGGCGCCGATAGCCGGATTCATCCGGCACGCGCGGTCGTGGAATCAACCATCTCGACGCGCCCGCGCTCGCGCAGTCGCGCCAGGCTCGCGGGCGTATCTGCGCCGGGCGGCACGTACTCGAGTCCGATCCATCCGTCGTAGCCGATCGAGTCAAGCGCGGCGAACACCGCCTCGAAGTCGATGTCGCCCGTGCCCGGATCGCCGCGACCGGGATTGTCGGCGAGCTGCACGTGCGCGATCTCGCCTCGGTGGCGCTCGATCGAGGCGGGCAGGTTCTCCCCCATGCGATCCATGTGGTAGGCGTCGAACTGCAGCCGCACGTTGGGGCGTCCCACCGCGCTCGCGAGCTCCGCGGCCGCGCCGGTGCCGGCAATCAGGCAGCCGGGCGTGTCGTAACGGTTGAGCGCCTCGATCAGCACCTCGGCGCTCTGGGCGGCGGCCGCGTCGGCGGCGATCGCCAGATTCTCGCGCGCGAGCGCGAGCTGTTCGTCGGGCGACACCGACTCGACTCGCTTGCCGACGAGCGCATTGAGCCGCGTGCAACCGACCGCGGCCGCGAGCTCGAGCGCGACCGGCACGTTGTCGAGGAACTCCGAACAGCGATCGGGATCGGCCGCCAGCCCGCGGTCCCCGGCGGCGGTGTCGCCGCCGTCGAAGTTGAGCAGGGCCAGCTGCAGCGATGCGTCGGCGATTGCGCCGCGTACGTCGCCGGGCGCCACGTCTCGGTGCCAGTGCATCTCGACGGCGTCAAACCCGGCCGCCCGGGCGGCGGCGAACCGGTCGAGCAGCGGTAGCTCGCCGAACACCAACGACACGTTGACGCAGAACCGGCGCATCGCCGCGGCAGACTACGCGTCCGGCGCCCAGCCGCGTAGGATCGTCGCACACCTTCCCGGAGACCTTACGAATCCACTAGAGGAGAGAACGCGATGGCGATTGACACGCTGATGGCCTACGTAGGGGTTTACGACAGCGTCGCCGACGCGGAGGCCGACTACCAGCTCGTCAAGGAGCTGCACGTCGAGGCCGGGCTGATCGATGCCTACGACGCAGCAGTGGTCGAGCGCCGTCAGGATGGCAAGACGAAAATCGTCAAGAAACACGAGACCCCCACCCGCGTCGGCGGAGTGCTCGGCGGTGGCGTCGGCCTCGCCACCGGGCTGGTGGTCGCGCTGTTTCCGTTTGCGGCGATCGGCGGCGGGTTGCTGGTGGGCACGACCGCCGGCGGCGCGATCCTGGGGGCGGTCGCCGGCCACGCCGCGATGGGCATGAGCCGCCACGATCTCAAGGAGCTCGGCGAGCACCTCGACCGGGGCAAGGCGGGCTTGGTCGTCGTCGCCGTGTCCGACATGGAGGCCAAGGTGCAGAAGGCGATGAAGCGCGCGGCGAAGCTCGAACAGCGCGAGCTCAAGGCCGACAACGAGCAGATCGAGCGCGACGCGGCCGAGGCCAAAGCGGCCGGCTGAGCCCAAGGCGGCCGGCTGAGCCCGGTTGATCAGGTTGGCGCCGGACTGGCCAGCTCGCCGGAGGCTTTGACAGTTACCGGTAACGCTTAGCGAAGCCGGTCACACATTCATAAGCTCATATGGACAACCCGAATTGCGGTGTGTCATAGCAGTGACACATTTCTCGGGTGACAGTTGACAGTCGACGCGCCATAGGAGTAAGACGCAGCTCCGTCTGGGCTCTGTTTCACTCGACCGGAGGGAGTTGGCATGAGTATCGACGGCCGCGCCAGAAGGTGCGCTTGCCTGATCGCAGCGGCAGCGGCGATCGGCGGCTTGGTGGTGGTGTTCCTGGCCACGGGCGGGTCCAGCCCGGCCGCCGCGGCGCCAGCGGCGGCGGTCCCGGCGTGCACGCCGGGGACCGACGTGCAAACGCGTGATGGCGCGGTGTGCGGCCTGACCGCCGGCGGCGTGACCTCGTATCTGGCGATCCCCTACGCCGCTCCGCCGCTGGGAGCGTTGCGCTGGCGCCCGCCGGCGCAAGTCACCCCCTGGTCGCAGACGCTACAGGCGACGCAGGCCGGGCCGGCTTGTCCGCAGCCGCCAAATCCCGGCTCGACCGCGCCGCCGCCGGCCTCGAGCGAGGATTGCCTGACGCTCAACGTTCAGGTCCCGACCGACGCGGGGCCCGGGCCGCTGCCGGTGATGGTTGAGATCCACGGCGGCGGCTTCGTGATCGGCAGCCCGCCCAACCAGGCGCATCTGGCCGCCGCAGGACATGTGATCACGGTCGCGATCCACTACCGCCTGGGGATCCTCGGGTTCCTGGCCGAGAAGGCTCTGGGACAGCACTCCGGTGACTATGGGCTGATGGATCAGCAGGCCGCCCTCAGGTGGGTCAAGCGAAACATCTCGCGGTTCGGAGGGGATCCCAACAACGTGACGCTGTTCGGCCAGTCAGCCGGAGGAGCGAGCGTGTGCGACGCCGCGGCCTCCCCCACCGCCGCCGGCCTCTTCCAGAAGGGAATCAGCGAGAGCGGGTTCTTCAACTACTGGGACAACACGATCTGGGCCAACGGCGACTGCAAATCGAAGATGGAGAGCGAAGACCAGGCCCAGCAGGACGGAGCCGCGTTCGCCGCCAAGGTCGGCTGCTCGGGCGCGGGCAACGTCGCGGCCTGTCTACGCAACGTCCCGGTCCAAACGCTGCTCGACAACGGCGGTCAGATCTTCGATCCCGCGGCCGGAGGCACGATCGGCCCGACGATCAACGGCACGACGCTGCCGATCTCGGCCGCGGAAGCGATCCGGACCAACCGGCTCAACGACATCAGGCTGATGATCGGAGTCGCCCGGGATGAGTTCAACGGCGGAGAGTACGGGGCGTTGGTCGCGAACACTCCGGCCGATTACCGGACCCTGGTGCGCCAGCAGTTCGGCTCGCTGGCCTCGACCGTGCTGGCGCTGTACCCGCTGGCGAGGTTCCCCGACTCCTCGCCGTTCATCGCCTACCGGACGGTGATGGCGGATTCGGCGTCGGTGTGCCCCGCGCTGGTCGCCGATCAGCAGCTGGCCCATGACGTGCCCACGTACGCGTTCGAGAACGACAACGCGGACACGCCGACCGCGTCGACGCTGCCGCTTGGGGCCTTCCACAACGCGGAGAACCCGTTCCTGTTTCCGAGCGGCACATTGACGTTCACTCCCGACCAGGCCGCGTTCGGCGACCAGATCGTGGCGCAGTGGAGCGGGTTCGCCCGCACCGGCAATCCGACGGTTCCCGGTGCTCCGCGCTGGAGCAGCTACACGGCCAACCGCCAGAACGTGATGTCGCTGGTGCCGGCCGGGGACAGCGCGATGGCCTCCACGGCGTCGATCAACCGGCAGCACAATTGCGGATTCTGGAACGCCGTCAACCGCAACGCCCCCTGGGCCGGCTAGGCACAGGAGCCGACTATGAAGGCGATCAGGCGATTCGCAGCGGAACCTCACCGTAGGGATCGAGCCGGTAGACGAGCGACACCCGGTGGTAGCCATCGGCGATGTCGGCCCTGTCTCTGTCGTTCACCACCAGCACCGGACTCAGGCGCTTACCCTCGACCACCTTGATCAGGTCCCGCATCACGCCCGGATCGTCGAGTGCGGCCGGCTGCAGTCCGGCCGCACGCAGAATGTCGTTGGCCCGGCGCGTCGTGAGCTCGGCCTGCTTGAGCCGGTGGACGACCTTGCGGGCGGCCCCGGGTTCGAGCTTGAGCGAGAGGTAGTTCTCCGCGGACTGATAGTCGTGGCCGGCGACATCGCGCTGCCACTTGATGTTCGCGGCCGGACCGGCATGGGTCTTGTGTTTCTTATCGGCCATGCCTGGATCATCTCACCGACCGCCGGCCAAGATCATCTCGATATGGCTATGGCGCGTCGTAGCGCGAGGCCAGACGGGCGAGCGTCAGCGCGGCGAGCATCAGCCCGAAGTCGCGTAGCGCGATGTCGTAGTAACCCGAGTACGTGAGCAGGTTGACGACGATCCCGGCCAGCCAGGCGGCGACCAGGTAGGCGCCGTAGCGCGGACGGATCGCGACCGCGAGCCCGGCGACGATCTCGATCACGCCGACGATGTGCATCGTGTGCGACGCGCTGAGTGGGCTCAGATCTCGGACCCAGGGCGCCAGGTAACTCTCCCAGTTGACCATCAGGTTGAAGAACTTGTCGATGCCGAACAGGATCGGCGCGACCGTGAACGCGAGCCGTAACAGCAGGAACGCCTGATATCCCGCGTCGTCGCGAATCCGCTCACGAACGCTGCTGAGCCCGGGCGTCTGCTTGGGCACCCGGCCGGTGACAGTTGCTTGCACTTTCGTTCCTCCAGGGAGTGACTTATCGGGTGACCGCTTTGTGTCACCGCGCGGTAACTCCTTACGGATGCGACTCGCCGGCGAGGTCGAAGGTGGATGTTTTAACGAAGCAGGGCTTCGCTTTAACGTCCACCATGGCCCAGCGGGCCCGCCGCGACCGCCGGGACCGCCAGCATCCCCCAGCCCAGCGCGGTGCCCGACGAGGCGCCCCAAGACCGCAACCCTCGGGCGGCCGCGACGGCCTTCGGCGGCGACCCCGAGAGCAGCGCGATCATCAGCGCGGCGCCGACGTCGGGCAGCTCACCCTGTTCGGCGGCGCGCAGATACGCCAATCCGAGCGGCGACGAACGCCCGCGGGCGAGCACGCCAACGTGGGACCGCCGGCCCGAAGCGACCGCGGCGGCCGCGTAGCCGCAGAGCACGTCGTCGCCGGCAGGCGTCAGCCCGTCCCCGAGGCCGGCGAGCGCGGCCACGGCTGCCGCGACCTCCCCGGATCCCAGCAGCTCGACGCCGGCGCGCAGCCGAGCCGGGGGCGTCGCCAGCGTCCGCGCAGCGGCTTGGCGCGCGTCCTGCGCGTTGGACGCACCGGCAGGGGCCCACGCGTGCGTCAGAGCCATGCAGCGGCGCTCATGTACGCGCTCCAGTGAGACTGGGCTGCGGCCGACGATCAGAGTCGCACCGACCACCCGGGCAGGCACGCCCGCGGCCGCCTCGGGCAGCCCCGTCACCACCACCGACAGCGGGCCGAACGCGGCGCCGGGCTCGGACAGCCCCACCCAGTCTTCCCCAAACCGCAGGTACATGCCCCGGCTGAGAACCAGCTCGACGACGCCGCGTCGCCCGTTTTGCAGGACGGCGAGCGCCCGCGGCGCACCGAACCTCGCCGCCGGGCGATCGGTCACGCTCGATCGAGCTCGGCGGTCAGCGCCATCACTGCCTCCCGGAACGGCGCCGCCGGCTGATGTGCGACTCCGGCCCCGATCTGGCCGGCGCCGCTCGACGCGTGCAGAACTCCGGTGGTGATCTGGGGCGTGGTGTCCAGCTGGGCGACCAGGCGCGCGTCGATGCCCACCGGCGTGCCGGCGAAGTCGAGCGCCGGCACCGTGAACCGTTGCGAGCGCGACCAGGTGATCTGGCCCATCAGCTCGGTCCGGGCGATCGCATCGGCGGCGGCTCCGCCGAAGAACGAGGCGACCACCGGCGAGGCGGCTACGGCCATCCCTCCGAGCCCGACGCATTCGATCACCGCCGAATCGCCGATATCGGGCGCGGCGTCGGCTTCGGTATTGCCCTCGCGCAGCAGCGCATCTCCAACCAGCGCTGCCGGCGCCCGGAACCAGCGTCCCGGCAACCCGGCGACCTGGAGGCCCATGTCGGTGCCGTTGCGCGACATCAGCACGACGATGCTCGACCCGGGGACGTCCGAGGCAACGATCGAGGCGCACTTCGCCGCGGCCATCGTCAGGTTCAGGAAGAAGTGGTGATTGCCCGCGATGAACCTTGCCGCGGGCTCGCCGCCGAGCGCCGCGAACCCGACCAGCAGGTCGCGCATCAGCAGGTTGCCGGTGGCCTGGCTGCGCATGTGGAGCTCGTCGCCCATCTGCAGGCCCTGCGCCGCCAGCGCGAACACGTCGATCGGGCCGTCGCGCTCCAGCAGCCGGGCCAGCGCCGGACCGAGCTCGTCGCGGAAGAACCGCAACCGCTCGATCGACTCGTCGTCGCCGACGCCGAACCACAGTGTCCGCCCGGGCCCCTCGTTCAACGTCGAGTACGCCCGTGCGCCGGACGCGTCGTCGACTACCACCCACACGGGCATCGACGGCGAGCAGACGCCGGTCATCGGTCCCACGTGCTGATGCTCGTTTCCCGGGTGCAGGGCGATCTCGCCGGACTCCAGCAGCCGCGCCGCCTCGTCACGGTCGCTCGCCCAGCCCTCGAACAGGCATGCCGCGATCATCGCCCGGCGCTGGGGATCACAGACGCGCCTGAACTCGATCGCGGTGCCCGAGTGCAGCAGCGTCCGGCCCTGCAGCACCTCGAGCACGTCGCCCGCCGTCGCGACCGCCACCGCCGCGGGACTGGCCCCCTCGATCCGCCTGACGGCCTCGTCGTTGGCCCGCGCGACGCGCTCCCCGTGACGGCCCCACAGGCGCTCGAGCGCGCGCACGGTGTCCGGGTCGCCGCCGGCCGGCGGCCGCCATTCCACCTCGGCCAGCTCGGTGCCCTGGGACCGCAGCGCGTCGGCGAACAGGTCGAGTCCGACGTTGATTGCCGCCACCCTCGTGAGTACCTCGGTTCGCACGGTCTGCTATCCCAGACGGCCGCCGATGACGTCCGTGCATGAACTCGCCGAGATGGTCCGCGAAGCGCCCGCCATGCAAGCCAAGCGGGACCTGTCGATCGTCCGCCGGCTCACCGCCGGGATCGACGGCGACGACGCGGCGGCGATCCCCCACGGGGACGAGTACCTGATCGTCTGCGGCGAGGCGATCGTGCCGACGTTCCTGCACCACAACCCCCACGCCGCGGGTGCCGCGGCGGTGATCACCAACGTGTCCGACGTGAGGGCAATGGGCGCCCGTCCGCTCGGCCTGGTCGACATGCTGGTGTGTCCCGACCGCGAGCTGGCCGAGACCGTGCTCGATGGGATCGCGTGGGCCGCGGCGCTGCTGGGCGTCGACGTCGTCGGCGGCCATCTCACGCTCGGGCACCCGCCGGCGCTGTCGGCGGCGTGCACCGGAGTGGCCAGGCGTCCGCTGCTGGGGTCAAGAGCGAGGCCCGGCGACGTGTTGCTCGCCGCGTTCAGCCTCGAGGGCAGGTACACCGAGGGGACCACGTACTTCAGCTCGCTGCGCGACCGCGCCCCGGAGTCACTGCGCAGCGACGGCGAGGCGCTGATCGAGGTCGCCGACCACGGCCTCGCACACGCCGCCCGGGACATTTCGATGCCGGGCGTGGCCGGGTCGCTGTTGCAGATGCTCGAGGCGACCGGCTGCGGCGCGACGCTCGAGCTCGAGCAGATCCCGCGCCCGCCCGGGGTCGACCTCGAACGCTGGCTGATCACGTTTCCGAGCTTCGGGTACGTGCTGACCGCGCCGCCCGAGCGCGCGCGAGAGGCGACGGAGCCGTTCATCCGGCGGGGTCTCGCCTGCCGGGCCTGCGGTCGGCTCGACGACTCAGGCGTGCTCAGGCTCGACGTCGGAGGCGAGACGGCCACGGTCTGGGACCTGCACCGAGAACCGTTCACCCGGCTCGGGACAGACCGATCGACATGAGCTGGTGCATCACCCCGTGGAACGGCGCCGGCTCCTCCTCGACGCGCCATCCGAGGTGTTCGAAGAACCGCACGTTGGGCACCTGCACGTGGGCGATCATCCGGCTGCCCCCGACCCAGCCTGCGGTCGAGACCGCGAACCGCACGAGCTGAGCGCCGAGGTGGTTGGCTCGGTGCTCGGGGAGCACCGCCAGCCGGTCGCCCTTCCACAGCCGCGCGTCGGGATCGATCTCGTACAGGCGAACCGCGCCCGAGGCAACCCCGTCGACGTATCCGACCGCATGCCGGGTGCCCGAATCGGAGTCGTGCTCGTCGCGGTCGTCGTCAGCGAACAGGCCCTGCTCGGAGACGAACACTGCTCGGCGCAGCTCGAAGTGGATGTCGAGCTCGGGCCTCGAGCTCGCCAGGCGGCATCCGATCTCCGCGGGGCTAGCCGCGAGCGTAGATGGGGAGCTCGCCGCGCTCACGTGCCTCCTCTCGCTTGAACAGTCGCTCCCACGCCGACAGGCCCGAGCAGGCCTGGCAGCGCGCGCAACCGGCCTTGGCCTCGACGTGATCCAGACCCGACTCCGCCAGCATCTCTGACACCGACCGGTACACCGACGCCACATACGACGCTTCCGGCGGCGGCGAGTCGGCCATCAGCGTGCCCGGAACCGGACGCAGCGGCACCACGAATGGGTACACGCCGAGATCGATCGCCCGGCGGCAGCCATCTTCGATCAGCTCCGGGCGCTCGCCCATGCCGAGGATCACGTACGTGGTCACGCGGCCGCGCCCGAACAGCTCCACGGCCCGCTCCCAGCACCGGAAGTAGCCCTCGACGCCGCACTTGGCCTTACCGGCGGCGACTCGCTGCAGCACGTCGGGGTCGAACGTCTCGATGTGGATCCCGACCGCGTCGACGCCGGCACGCTTGACCTGGTCGAGCACCGCCAGGTCGTCGGGGGGCTCGAACTGGACCTGAACCGGCAGCCCCGACGCGTCCTTGATCTCGGCCGCGCAGCGGCTGATGTAGAGGGCACCGCGGTCGCGGCGGTTGATCGAGCCGGTGGTCAGCGTCACGTCGACGGCTCCGTCGAAGTCGCGCGCGGCCGTGCACACCTCGGCCAGCTGGGCCGGGGTCTTGACCGGAATCGTCTGCTCGCCGCGGGTAAGCTCGATTCCGCAGAACCCGCACTGCTCTTCGGTCCCCCAGTAGATGCACTTCTGCACCACGGTCGAGGCGATCGAGTCCAGGTGCAGCAGCGCGATCTTCCAGTACGGGATCCCGTCGGCGGTCTGCATGTCGTAGATCCGCGGTCGCCGGGGCAGCTTCACCGGACCGACAACGTGCTCGCCGCGGTACAGGGTGGCGCCGTCGTCGGTGACGTGCACGGTGTACGGCGAACGGCGCACGAACGACGCCTGCCACGGCACGGTCAGCGGCAGCCCTCGGACCCACATGAACAGGGCGTCGGAGGGCCCGGCGCCTCCGCGCCGCCCCGACGCGCCGCCGCGTCCGACGGACTCGGTGGGCCGCTCGTCCTGGACGTTGACGCCGAGCGACTGGAGCTCGACGAGCAGGCTGCGCTCGTCGAGGTCGGGCAGCCTGAGCGCGCCCTCAGCCACGGCCCGCGAACAGAGCTTCGTAGTTGCCCCAGAACACCCGGTCCTTGAGCTCCTGGGAGATCCCGCGGATCCCGTTGATCTTCCAGTACTCGCTGTCGAAGTCCGACCAGGGTTCGTCGGAGCCGAAGAACACGCGGTCGCCGCCGACTCCGGTGCGCTCGATCTCGGTCAGCAGCCAGCGCGCCCCGAATCCGACCGCCCACGACGTGTCGGTGTAGACCTTGTAGCCGTCCTGGACCCACTGCAGGAACTTCGGGACGAGCTTGATGTGCCCCGACACGCCGCCGCCGAAGTGCACGAGGTAGATCTTGCAGCGCTTGCCGTAGCGCTCGACCAGCGGGATGAAGTTATTGATGTCGGAGTTGCCGCCGGGGCTGGTGTGGAAGTGGAACACCAGGTCGTGCTTCTCGCAGGCGTCGAAGCACTCGTCGGCCAGCGCCCGGGTCTCCTCATCCCAGGTGTTGGGGTCGGGGTTGCCGCCCAGCAGGAAGGTCGTCTTGAGCGCGACCGCCCGGGTCTCACCGGCGAGCTTGAGCGCCTTGCGAGTCAGCTCGGCGTTGCGCGGCAGGAACGAGACCCAGATCGCCGCCAGCACCCGGTCGTTGGTGGTGGCGGCATCCATCACCACGTCGTTGAGGTCGAACGAGATCTCGTGCACGGGCACGCCGTAGTTGGACATCGCCAGCGCCCGCTCGATGTTGAACTCGTCCATGTGGTTCTTGATGAACTCGTTCGTGTTGCGGTAGTCGTAGACCGTCGGCTTGACCGGGTGCTCGAGGTCGTAGAACTTCCACGGCGGGATCTCGCCGATGTGGCAGTGCGCGTCGATGATCTTCTTGGGGTGAGTCGTCATCTCAGTCCTTTCCGAAGTGCTCGCGCGCCTGCGCGACGCGCGCCTCCCACTCGTCGTGGCGCGTGAACGTGCGCGCCGGCATCAGGGGCGGCTTGTCGAGCAGCCAGGCTCCGTCGCGCGGATCCAGCTGCACGACCTCGAGCTCATACGTCGCGCCCCCTTCGGGCTCGGTCTTGGCGGACGCGTGGATCGCCCGGCCGGATGCGACGTGCATCTCGAGCCGGTGCGACCCAAACGGCGTCACGTCCTCGAACAGGACGACCCACGGGGCACCGGTGCGGCGGGCCTCGAGCAGCCGTTGCTGAGCGATCTCCTTGGCGTGCTCGCGAGTGGTCTCGCGATGCCGCTGACAGAAGGCCGCGTCGCGCACGGCGTTGACGTCCATCATCGCGGCCATCGACGGCGACAGCCGCCTGACGGTGTCGGATCCGAGGCCGCGCTGCTCATGCCAGGTCCGGACGAGATCGTCCTCGGTGTGGACGTCCTGCAGTTCGTCTGCGATCGCCCGGACCACGGTCACGTACTGCTGATACAGGATCGCGTTGACCATCACCGACGGGTACACGACGGCTTCGGCGTGACGCCACGCTGCCACCGCGGCGTCACGGTCATGGATCTCGGCGTCGGTCAAACCGTCCAGGTGTTCAGCTGGAACGCGCCCGCTCGCCACGCGGTCAGCGCCGCGTCGAGCACGTCGAGCGGGTGAAACGGCTTGACGCCGTCCATCAGCAGGTCCTCGGGGAAGCCGTACAGCGCTCCGGAGGCGAACCTGCAGGCGTACACAGTCCCACCCTCGTCGAGGAACGTGCGGATCTGGTTGTTGATTGCCATGTGACCGGGAAACGCCTCGTCCCCGACCTTCGGGAATCCACGCGTGCCCGACGCCATCAGCACTCCCGGCCCGTACAGGACCAGCGTGGTGTCGAAGCCCTTGCGGCGGACCCGAGTCGTGGTCAGGAGGTTGACCAGCCCGACCGACCCCTCGTAGGGGACGGTGTGCATGAACGTGAAGGCCTTCTCCCCCGGGTTTGCCTTGATGTCCTCGAACACCTTCTCAGAGGTGTCGAACAGCTCGGTCCCAGCTGCTTTGGACTCCGCGAGGTCGCTGTTTACTGTCACCTGCTTCCTCCTTGGGAAGACATGGAGCGGCCACTTCCGACCCCGTCGCGCGAGACGCGTGATGGCATCGCAACCGCGTATCGGATCGTAGACGCCCTATTCATATCGCGACCGGCTGCCCGGGTCAAGCGATCCTTGGATCGACCGTAAATGCAGGCAACTGTTCTCCCTTCGGAGCTTCGTGCTCATGTACTATGGTGTACGAAATCGACTGGGAGAGGCTCGCAGCTGCATGACCCCACAAGCGGCGACCGCCGAAAAGACATCCGCCGGCGCTTCGGCGCCCAAGCACATCCCGGAGATCGAGCGCACGGTTTCGGAGATCGGGGCGAAGGTCGCGAAGGCCCGCGCCGAGCGCGGCTGGTCGCTGTCGCAGCTCGCCGAGCGGGCACAGCTGTCGACCGCCGCGGTCCACAAGATCGAGAAGAGCGGGATGACGCCGACGATCGCGAGCCTGATGAAGGTCGCCGCGGCGTTGGGCAAGAGCGTCGGCTACTTCGTCGAAGAGATCGAAGCGACGCGCCCGGTGACCGTCGTGCGCAAGGACGAGCGCTCCCGGCTGTACACGTCCAAGCAGGGGCTGGAGCTCCAGAACATCTCCGGGCGGTACGGGCCGTTCTGGGTGGCGGGCGCCGAGGCGATCGCCGAGCCGCACGCCGACAGCGGGCCCCAGCCGATGAGCCACCCCGGCGAGGAGCTGGTGCTGATGCTCGAGGGCCGGATGAAGTTCACGATCGACGGCGAGCCCTACGAGCTGGAGGCCGGCGACTCGATCCACTTCCGCACCACCCGGCCCCATTCGTGGGCAAACCCCGACGACCGGCCCGCCCGCGCGGTGTGGCTGTCGATCCGAGGCTCCTAGGAGCTGCGTCCCGATGAGGCGCCACTGATGCGAATCGTCATCGCGATCGGCGGCAACGCGATCACCGCCGAGGACGAGCGCGGCACCTGGGCCGAGCAACAGGCCAACGCCGCAGCCGTCGCTCGCGATCTGGTCGAACTCAAACGAGCGGGTCACGAGCTCGTGCTGACGCACGGCAACGGCCCCCAAGTGGGAGCGCTCTACGCCCAGCAGACCCGATCGGCGCGCCAGGTGCCCCAGCTCCCGTTCGATGCGCTGGTGGCGATGACCCAGGGACAGCTCGGCTACCTGATGCAAACCGCGATCGAGGAGGCCGATCCGGAGATCGCGACCGCAACCGTGCTCACGCGGGTGCGTGTCGACGCCGGCGACCCCTCGTTCAGTCATCCCAGCAAGCCGATCGGCCGGTTCTACGACGACGAGCGGTCCGCGCGCGACGCCGCCGGCGGGCTTGCGGTGGCTCCCGATGCCGGCCGGGGTTGGCGGGCTGTCGTCGCCAGCCCCGGGCCGCGCGAGATCGTCGAGTTCGAGCAGATCCGGGCGCTGGTCGAGCGCGGCGTGCTGGTGATCGCCGCCGGGGGCGGCGGGATTCCGGTGGTCGGATCGGACCGATCGCTGAGCGGGGTCGAGGCGGTGATCGACAAGGACCGGTCGTCGGCCGCGCTCGCGCTGGCGGTCGGCGCGGACATGCTGGTGATGCTGACCGGCGTCGAGCGGATCGCGCTTGACTTCGGCACCCGCTGGCAGCGCGACATGGCCAAGCTGACGATGGCAGACGCCGAGCAGCTGCTGACCGCCGGCGAGTTTCCCGCGGGCAGCATGGGACCGAAGGTCGAGTCCGCGATCAGGTTCGTCAGCGGCGCCGGCCGCGTCGCGATCGTGACCTGCGCCGACCGGCTGGTCGCCGCCGTCGAGGGCGACGCCGGCACCCGCGTGGTTCCGGACGCCGAGGGCCCCTCCGCCACCGCTTGGACGAGCGCCGCTGCTGAGGCCGCGTGAGCTGGCAAGTCAAGGTCGTCGCGAATCGCTACGCGGACAGCGTCCGCCTGATGAGCATCTCGCGCTCGGTGCGCGAGCGCGACGGCGTCCGCCGCTGCGAGCTCGGGATGGGCACCCCGGCCAACATCGAGTTCCTGGCGCAGCTGGGAGCGAACGCCAACGCCTCCCCCGCTGACCTGATCATCGCGGTCGACGCCGACGACGGCGATGCCCGGCAGGCACTGGCGGCAGCCGAGCAGGAGCTCGCTTCGCTGCAATCCGCCAACGGCGGTTCGGCCGCCGAGCACGCCCGCCCGCGATCGCTGCCGGTCGCTGCCCGCGAGCTGCTGGGCGCCAACGTCGCGCTGATCTCGGTGCCCGGCGACTACGCCGCGCTCGAGGCCCACCAGGCGCTGTCGGCCGGGATGCACGTGTTCCTGTTCTCCGACCACGTGCCGCTCGAGGCCGAGCTCGAGCTCAAGCGGCGCGCCGCCGAGCTGGGCTTGCTGGTGATGGGGCCCGAGTGTGGCACCGCGATGCTCGGCGGCGTCGGGCTGGGATTCGCCAACGTGGTGCGCCCGGGCAACGTCGGGATCGTCGCCGCCGCTGGAACCGGAGCCCAGGAATGTGCCTGCCTGCTCGACGCCGCCGGGGTCGGCGTCTCGCACATCATCGGCGTGGGCGGACGCGACCTGTCAACCGACGTCGGCGGGATCATGTTCCGCCAGGGCATGGCGATGCTCGCTGAAGACGAAGCGACCGACACGCTGCTGCTCGTCTCCAAGGCGCCGTCGGTCGACGCGGTCTCCCGGGTCGTCGAGGCGGTGCCGCCAGGCATCCGGGTGGTGGCCGCCTTTGTGGGCTGGGATCGCGAGGAGCGATCCCTCGAGATCCACCCCACGCTCGAGGCGGGGGCCGCCGCCGCGGCCGGGGTGACCGTCGCCAATCCGCGCGAGATCGAGCAGGAGCTGGCCTCGAGAGCATCGGGCCCGATCGACGGTGCGCTGCTCGGGCTGTATTCCGGTGGCTCGCTGGCCCACGAGGCGGCGACGATCCTCGAGCCGGTACTCGGCCCGCTGGCCGGGAACGTCGGCCACGGCCCGCCGGAGGCCAAGCCGGGCGGACACCGGCTGTTTGACCTCGGCGAGGAGGAATACACGCAGGGGCGCCCCCACCCGATGGTCGACCTGACCGCGCGGGTCGAGATGCTCGAGCAGGCGGCCGCCGACGACCGGGTCGGTTGCGTGCTGCTCGACGTGGTGCTCGGCTACGGCGGGCACCCGGATCCGGCGGGCGGCCTCGCCGACCCGATCGGCCGCGTGTGCGCGCGCTCGCTGGTGATCGCGCACGTATGCGGCACACCCGAGGACCCCCAGAATGCCCGTCGCCAGGTTCAGACGTTGCGAGACGCCGGCGCACTGGTGGCCCCATCGAACGCCGCGGCAGCCCGGCTGGTGCTCACAGCGCTGCGATGAGGCCGTTGCGGATCGCGATGCTGACGTATTCGACGCGCCCCCGCGGAGGCGTCGTGCACGCGTTGGAGGTCTCGGCCGCACTCGCCCGCCGGGGACATGACGTCGAGGTGATGGCGCTCGGCCGCGCCGGCGAGCGGTTCTTCCGCGACCCCGAGGTGCCGTCACGGATCGTCCGGTTCGAGCCGCCCGACGCACCGTTCGACGAGCGTATCCAGGCGATGCTCGAGGCGTACACCGACGGGCTCGAGCAACCACTCGGCGACGGCGGCTTCGATCTGATCCATTCGCAGGACTGCCTCTCGGCGAATGCGGCGCTGGCGCTGCGCGACCGCGGCGTGATCGACCACGTGATCCGCACCGTGCACCACATCGACGACTTCACCTCGCCGTCGCTGATCGCCTGCCAGGACCGGTCAATCCTCGGTCCGGACGCGCTGCTGTGCGTATCGGACCCGTGGGTGCACAGGCTGGCCGACGAGTTCGGGGTCAGCGCGCGGATCGTCCGCAACGGCGTCGACGCGCGTCGTCATCGCCCGCCGGCCGACCCGGCCGAGCGCGACCGCGACCGCGCCGCCGCCGGGCTCAACGGACAGCTGACGATCCTCAGCATCGGTGGGATCGAGCCGCGCAAGGGGTCGCTCACGTTGCTCGAGGCAGTCGGCCGGATGCGCGAGCTCGCGCCCGAACTGGATCCGGTGCTGCTGGTCGCCGGCGGGGCGACGCTGTTCGACTACCGCAGCGAGATCGACCGGTTCCACGACCGCGTCTCAGAGCTCGAGCTCGGCGACCGGGTGAAAGTCCTGGGCAGCCTGTCCGACGACGAGCTCGCGCGCCTGTACCGGGCCGCGGACCTGTTCGCGTTCCCGTCGACCAGGGAGGGGTTCGGGCTGGCCGCGCTGGAGGCGCTGGCCTGCGGGCTGCCGGTGGTGGCGTCCGACATCGACGCGTTGCGCACATTCCTCGAGCACGACCGCAGCGCGATGCTCGTGCCCGCGCACGACGGCGATGCGTTGGCCCGCGCGCTGGCTGCGCTTGCCCGGGACCCCGACGCGCGCGCCCGGCTGCGGGCCGGCGGCCGAGCGGTCGCCGACGCGTTCACCTGGGACGCCGCGGCCGCCGCCCACGAGCGGGTCTACGCCGAGCTGCTCGGCTCCTTGGCGGTCTAGTGTCGGGGCACTGGTAGTGGCCGATCGGCTCGAGGTCAGCGCCAGCTGGAGCGGCGGATACGAGTGCCGGGTCCGCGCCCGCAAGCACGAGCTCACGATCGACGAGCCCGTCGTACACGGTGGCGGTGACGCCGGGATGATGCCCACCGAGGTGCTGTGCGCGGCGATCTCGGGCTGCTTCTGCCTGTCAGTCGCGCACGTCGCCGTCAAGCGCGGGATCGAGCTCGAGGGACTCGACGTCGTCGTGACCGCATTTCGAGCTGGGCGCGAGCTGCGCTACGAACGCTTCGAGGTGCAGACCCGGGCACAGGCGCCCGATGAGCTGCTGGCAAAGCTGGTCGAATCCGCAAAGCGGTTCTGCTGGGTGTCGAACACCCTGACTTCAGGGGTGCGTCTCGATTACACTTACACTTCTGTGGACGGACGTACACCAAGGTAGAAAGGAGCCGATGGGTGCTTGACAACCGCTCAGAGCTCGAACAGGTGCTTTCGGACCCCGATGTGCTCGGCGCAGTGTTCGCTCGGCACGCCTACGGGATGCGGCGCTGGGTGGATCTCTTCTCCCAGCGGATCCCGCAGATCGACGACCCGTACGTGACCGAGCTGGTGGCCGAGATCGTCGCGGTCAACGCCCGTCACACGGTGCTGTTCCGCGAACGGGCGATCGCCCACGGGATCGACCCGAGCGCATACGTGTGTCCGCCGGAGGGCGAGCAGATCTACGAGTACCTGGCTCCGCTGGAGGGCGACGACACGCTCGCGTACGCGCTCGGCTCGCTCGAGCACTTCCGAGACCTGCTGGCCGTCTACTCCGAGGCCGCGGTCGATCCCGACGACGCCGTGGTGCTGTCGATCGTGCGCGCGGACAACGACGCCGCGCTCACGCGCCTGCGCGAGTTCACACGCGGCACGGACGGTCCCGCGGCCGCGGCCGCGCACGAGCTCTACCGGCTTCGCGAGCTGGCCGAGACGCCGCTGTATGTCAGCCGCGTCTGACACGGTCGCCGGCCCGTCGTTCGCAGAGCTCCGGCGCGAGCTGTCCCCCCTGTCGCCCCGCGCCTGGCGGTTCGGGGCGCTGTCGACCGCGTCGCGAGCCGGGTCGCTGGTCAGCGACGGACTGCGGATCGGCTACCGGCACGGGTTCGACTCGGGCCCGTTCATGGCCCACGTCTACGCCAACCAGCCCAGCGGGCACACCTCGCTCGGACTCGCCATCGACCGGCGCCTGCTGGCGCGCCGGACCTGCCAGGCGTTCCGGGAGATCCGCGGGCTCGCCGCTGACGCGGTCCGGGAGGCGATCGAGTCAGACCCCTCCCCCGCGCCGGTCGTGGCCGACCTGGCGGCCGGCCCGGCGCCGTACGTGTTCGAGGCGCTCGCCGCCGGCCCACAGGCGCGGGCGGTCCTATGCGACATCGATCCGGCGGCGCTCGAGCAGGCCCGGTCCGCCGCCGTGGCGATGGGGCTCACCGATCGGGTGCAGTTCATACGGGGCAGCGCGTTCGAGCGCGACGGGCTGGCCGGGCTGAATCCACGCCCGAGCACAGTGATCGAGCTCGGCCTGTACGGGATCTACCACGACGACGAGCTGATCCGGCGCCACTACCTGGACCTGGCCGAAATCGTCGCGCCCGAGCAGATCGTGTTCAACGTGCAAACCGAGAACCCCGAGATCGAGCACATCGCACGCGTGTGGCGCGATCACCGCGGGGAGCGTTGCGTGTGGCGGCTGCGGCCGCTGGAGATGATCCTCGAGTGGGCCGGGGCCGCGGGCTATCAGCCGGCGACGGTCCGCGCCGACCGGCACGGGATCTACCGCGTGGTCCGGCTGATCCGCAGCGGCGGAGACACGGCATGAGCGTCCTCACCTGGACCGAGAACCGGCCACTCGAGCTGACCGTGTCCGAGCGCCTGGCGCAAGTCGCCGCCAGCCATCACGGGATGTGGAACTACGTCACCTACCGCGACGCGATCGGGTTGCTCGGGCTGGATCCTGGCGAGATCTATCCGGAGGGCAGCACTCGCCTGGATCCGGCCACGTGGGCCGACCTGGGCTGGCTGACCTGCTTCTGCGGGCCGCCGGCGTCGGCGGTCGAGGCGATGCGGGCCGCGGTCACCGCCGAATCGCTGAATCAGTACACCCCAGATCTGATCGAGCCGCTGCGCGACGAAGCCGCCGCCCAGTTCGGGCGGGCACGCGACGGCCGGTTCGAGGTCGTCGGCACCGAGGGCGCGCAGGCCGGTCTGGCGCTCGCGCTGCTGGCCACGGTGAACCCCGGCGACGAGGTGATCGTCTCCGATCCCGGCTACTTCCACATTCCCTCGGCGGTGCTTGCCGCCGGTGCCACGCCGGTGGCCGTTGCGATCCGGCCGGATACGGGCTTCCGCCTCGATCCCGCTGCGGTCGCGGCGGCGATCACCCCGCGAACCCGTGCGATCTGCATCGTCGACCCGGTCAATCCGTACGGGACGGTGCAGACGCCCGCCGAACTGGAGGCGCTGGCCGAGCTCGCCGAGCGCCACCGGCTGCTGCTGATCCACGACATGACCCACGCTCCGCTGGCGATCGGGACCGACGATCCGTTCGTCAGCCTGCCCGCGCTCGAGCTGACCGACAACGCGGTCGCGGTGATGTCGGTGTCGCACTGCTTCGGGATGGCCGGGGCGAGGATCGGCTTTCTCGGCGGCCCACCCGGGCTGGTGCGCGGATGCCTGCAGCTGAAGGCGGCGCTGACCCGGCTGAACACCAACCTGATCTCCCAGCACGGCGCGGTGGCCGCATTACGGGACCACGAGTACCTGACGTCGGCGGCGCGAACGATCGCCGGCAACCTGGCTCATCTGGAGACGACGCTCGCGGACGTCCCCGGCGCACGGCTGGTGGTGCGCCCGCGCCGCGGCCTGGCCTGCGCGGTCGACGTCTCGGGTACCGGCGCCAGTGCGCAGGAGCTGATGGTGTCGCTGTTCGCTCGGCGCGTGGCCGTGTATCCCGCCGACGGGCTTGGGGACACCGCCGCCGGCAGCACGATCCGCCTCAACCTGTCGCGGCCCGACGCCTGGGCGATGGACCATCTGCGCCAGGTGCTGCCCGCCGCGGTGCGGGAGGCGGCCTCGGGGCGGTGGCGCGAACCCATGCTCGGGCTGCTCCGGCGCAAGGGAACCCGGCGCGCCGCCGCGCTGGCCGACCAGATCCGGCGGCGGCCATGAGCGTCGCCGAGCTCACTGGGAGGTTCGGCTCGCCGCTGTGGCTCGCCGATGTCGACCGCTTCGCCGACAACCTGCGGGCGTTCGCGGCGGCCTGGCGGCATCACTGGTCCGCCACCCGGATCGCGTACTCGTACAAGACCAACCGGCTGCCGGCGTTCCTGCAGGCGGCCGAGGAGGCCGGGGCGCTGGCCGAGGTCGCGGGCGGCGCCGAATACGAGCTCGCGGCGGGCGCGGCCGAGACCGACCCCCGGAACATCGTGGTCGACGGGCCCGCCAAGCCCGACGCGGTGCTGGCGCGCGCTGGGGCCGGCGGCGCACTGGTGCTGGCGGACTCGGTCGCGGAGCTGGTGCGGGCCGCGGAGTCGGGGGTGCGGCGCATCGGCTTGAGGGTCGCGCTGGACAGCTTCACCGGCGCGCGCACGCGATTCGGGATCCCGCCCGCCGAGATCGCCGCGGCGGCTCGCGCCGCCTCAGGCCTCGGGCTGGTGGTGGAGGCGCTGTCGACCCACCTGGTGTCGACCGACTTTGACCCCGAAAGCCGCCGAGTGGTGGTCTCATGGCCGCGCGCGGCGGACGAGCACGCGGCCGCGGCCGACCTGCTGGCGGCGCTCGCCTACGAGCTCGCCGATCTCGGGTGTCGAATCGCAACGATCGATCTCGGCGGCGGCTTTCCGCCGCCGGCGGCGACCGCCGAGCACGCCCGCGCGGTTGCATCGGCGCTGCGAGACCGCGGCTTCGACGGAGAGCTGCTGCTCGAGCCAGGCCGCGCGCTCGTTGCCGACGCGGTCGACCTGGCGTTCAGCGTGGTCGCGGTCAAGACGCTGGCCGGCGGCGAACGCTGTCTGGTCTGCGACGCCGGGACGAACTTCCTGCCGGGCGCGCTGAACGACCCGCCGCGGCTCGAGGCGCCCGGAGCCTCCGGCCCGACCACGCCTGCGCTGGTCACCGGCCCCCTGTGCCTCAACGTCGACGTGATTCACCCGCGGGCGCAGCTGCCGCCGGTGACTCCCGGCGACGTGCTCGTGGCCCGAGCCGTCGGCGCCTATCAGCAGTCCGCGTCGACGCAGTTCGGCGAGGCGCCGCCGCGGGTCGTGCACCGCGTGGACGGCCGCTGGATCGCGCCCGACGACGCGCGCGGCGACGGCTTGCAAACAGTCGGTAAGAGCGAGAGAGGAGCAACATGAGCGAGCGCCTGATCGTGATCGGGGGAGGCGGCGCCGGGACCGCGGCGGCGACGATCGCCAAACGTGTGAACCCCGACCTGAACGTCACCGTGTTCACGGAGTTCCCGGACATCGCCTATTCCCCGTGCGGGATCCCGTACGCCCACGGCCGGGAGATCCCGGAGTTCGAGAACCTGTTCCTGTCGACCGTGCAGCGATACATCGACGACGGTCTGGACATGCGGATGGAGACCGTGGTGACCGACGTCGACCTGGCGCGACGCACGGTCACGTCGCGTAACAAGCACGAGGGCTTCGACAAGCTGATCGTGTGCACCGGCTTTCTCTGGGAGCAACCGGACGTGCCGGGCTCAAACCTCGAGGGACTGCATTACGTCAAGGACATCCGCCGCGCGATGGAGTTCGACAAGGAGCTCGACTCGATGAAGCGGGCGGTCGTGATCGGGGGGATGTGGCTCGGCGTCGAGATGGCCGGCGCGCTCGCGCGTCGCGGCCTGCACGTCGACTTCATCGACGAGGGTCCGTGGCTGCTGTCAGAGCTCGTCGACCCCGACGTGGCCGAGCCTGCCCAAGAGGCGCTCGAGAAGCTCGGCGTCAACGTGATGATGGGTACCAAGCTGCTCGGCTTCGAGGAAGCCAACGGGCGTGCGCGCGCGGTGTCCACGTCTGCCGGCGAGCTCGAATGCGACGTCGCGGTGGTCTGCCTGCACAAGCTCCCGAACACGTCGCTGGCGCAGCAGCTCGGGCTCAAGCTCGGGACTACCGGAGCGGTGGTGGTCGACGACCACATGCGCACGTCGGCGCCCGGGGTGTGGGCGGCCGGCGACGTGATCGAGGTGCCGCACGGGCTGTCGATGCTCCCGATCAGCGGGCTGACCGGCTCGCATGCTTACTCCCAGGGCCGCACCGCCGGTGCCAATGCAGCCGGCGAGGACCGCTCCTATGACCCGGTGTGGATCCCGTGGGGGTTCATGTCGGGCGACTACACGATCGGCGGGTTCTCGATTGGCGAGACGCTGGCCGAGGCGATGGGAATCCCCTACCTGGTCGCCAAGGGCGTCGGCGTGTCCCGCGCCCGGTACTTCCCCGGCGCGGCGCGCACGCACATCAAGCTGATCGTCGAGCCCGGCACGCTGCGGCTGATCGGCGCGCAGCTGCACGGCGGCGAGGGGATCAAGGAGCGCTGCGACTTCCTCGCGTTCGTCGGCAAGCGCGGCGCCACCCTCGACGACCTGGCGTGGATGGAGAACATCTACTCGCCGCCGATCGGGGCACTGTTCGAGCCAATCCAGATCGCTGCGCAGAACGGCCTCGCCGACGTCCGGGCCAAGCAGCGAGAGCAGGTGCCGGCATGACGTTCTCAGAGCGTCAGCGCAAGCTGCGTCAGCGCTCGGAATACGTCCTGCGGCTGGCGGCGATGGACGAGGTCGGCCGCCGCCACCCCGGAAGGATCGCGCCGTCGGCGCTGCCCAAGCAGGGGCCGTTCTGGCGCTACGTGTTCGTGCCCCTGTACCGGCGGGTGCCGTGGGAGTTCAAGCGCAACGCGATGCGAAGGCTGAAAATGACCGCGCAGGGGTGGCCGCAGGACGGCCGCCGTTTCGGCGAGCCGTGGCGGCCGCCGGTCCCTCCGAAGCGCTGATCACGGCCTCCGGAACGCGTGCATATCACGACAAATCCGCCGTGAGCAGCGAGCCTTGCCGCGCTGCGCATCGTATGCGTGCACCCCACGGCAAGCCTCCCGGATCGCGTCGGATTTGACGCGTTATGCACGGTCGAGCGCGCCCTAGGCGCCGCCGATCCCACAACATCCCATAGACGAGAGGTTGTGAGTCCGGGCGCTCGTCTAGTTAAATCCCAATACGTCATGGCGATCACGATCACCCAGCTCACGACGTTCCTCGCGGTGGTCCGCGGCGGGTCGGTCACGGCCGCGGCCGACGAGCTCGTGGTCACGCAGCCGTCGGTGTCCTCCGCGCTGGCGGCGCTCGGACGCGAGCTTGGGTGCGAGCTGTTCGAGCGCGCCGGCCGCGGCATCCGGCTGACCGACGAGGGACGGGCGTTCGTCCCGTACGCGCGGGACGCGCTCGGCGTGCTCGAGGATGGTCGCCAAGCCGTGCGCGAGGCTGCGGAGGTCGCGAGCAAGCGGCTCCGGATCGCTTCGGTGACCACAGCCGCCGAGTCGTTCGTGCCGCCGCTGATGCGGTCGTTCTCCGAGCGCCACCCGGAGATCGAGCTGACGCTCGACGTCGGCAACGCCGAGTACGTGTTCGACCGCGTCCGCGACCACAGCGCCGACCTGGCGATCTGTGGCCGGCCGCCCGCCGACACGCGGCTGGCCGCCGAGCCGCTCAGCACCAACGAGATCGTGTGCATCACCACGCCCGACGATCCGGCCTGCAAGGACGGCCCGGTCGACGCCGCCGTGCTCGGCGACCGCGCGTGGCTGATGCGAGAGCCGGGCTCGGGCTCGCGCAAGCTCAACGAGCAGTTTCTCGTCGATCGGGGCCTGCGACCGCGCACGCTGGTGCTCGGCTCAAACGGAGCGATCAAACAGGCCGCCCGCGCCGGGCTGGGCATCTCGCTGGTGTCCCGGGCCGCGGTGGAGACCGAGCTCGCCTCGGGCCGGCTGGCCGAGATCAGGCTCAGCAACGGCCCGCCGGCGCGACCCTGGTTCGTGTTGCGTTCGACGGTCGGCCCCGCCAAGCCCACCCGCGAGCTGTTCGTCGAATTCGTGCTCGCAGCCTCAGCCGACCCGAGCTGATGCCCCCGCCGGCCGCGGCGCGTCGGCGAGGTAGCAGAGCGCGGCGCCGAGCGCCGGCTCGGGCTCCAGCGTGTTGCGGTCACAACCGGTGAGGCGCACGTCGAGTTCGGGCTCGAACTCGATCTCCTCCTCGACCAGATCGGCGACGCTCTCGGGGACGAGATCGAAGATCAGCGCGCACACCTCCCAGTGCTGTTCGGGCACGTCGACGCAGGTCTCGACGACGCACCACCCACCCCGGTCGATGATCGATCGCGCCGCCGCGACCGTGCGTGCGCGTTCGTATGCGGGCATTGGCGATGGATACCGCCGGGCGACCCCGCGGTCCATCGGACATCTCCGTCGCCGGATCGGCTCGCGTCTATGTCGGCGCGGCGAGGCCGCTACGTGGCGGCCGCGGCGTCGGCGGCGACCAGCTGGTAGAGCACCAGCAGCTGGACGATCGCCAGCGGATCGGAGCGGTGAAGCTCGGTCCCGACCGTGAACTCGCCGAGCCGTTCGGTCCGGAGGTGCTCGGCGAAGTGCATCAGCTCCCACAGCGCCTCCTCCAGCCTCGCGCTCCGGTCCGGGTCGATCGTCCCGGCGATCCGCAGCGTCGTCTCCCCGCGCTGGTCCTGGATGGACACCGCGTCCCCCGCAGCGCCGGCCAGCGCGGTCAGGCTGAGATGGGCGGACCCGGGCCGCACCGTGATCGACGTGTCGAGCCGCTCAGGATCGCCGCGATCGCCCGGCGCGAACGAGATCACGATCTCGGCACGCCGGCGCTGCGGGTAGATGAACGCCTCGGCGTCGGCCTCGCGCCGGTCGAGCTCCTCGAGCACCTCGTCGGTGGTGTAGCCCCGGCGCGAGCAGTCGCGCAATACCTTCCACCGGCGCCGAAGCTCCTCCGGTGGATCCAGGAACACCCGCACGTCGTACAGGTCGCGCATCGCCGGCGCGTGCAGGCCGAGCAGGCCTTCGACGATCACGAAGTGGCGAGGCACCAGATACTCGGGCGGTCCGAAGCTCCCATCGCGGTGGCGGTAGACCGGCTTGAGCACCGGCTCGCCGGCGCGCAGGTGCTCGAGGTGCTGCTGGAGGATGTCGAGGTGGTTGCAGTCGGGGTGCAGCGGGGTCAGCCCGCGCTGGGCGCGCTGGCGGCGGTCGAAGCGGTGGTAGTGGTCGGCGGACACGTGGGACACCTGCTGCTCGCCGAGGATCCGGACCAGGCCGCGGGTGAGCGTCGTCTTACCCGAGGCGGAGTCGCCGACGATGCCGAGCAGGACCGGACGCGCCACGCGCCCGACCATATCCGGCTGCTCAGGACCGCAGCTCGACATAGATCAAGCTCTATGAAATGTCAGTAAAGAAGTGTTTGTTTTCTATATCTAGCCTGGCTACGTTCGCCGAGTCCACCCGAAAGGCTCGGTTCAGATGACCGCGACTGTTGGCACCACCACTGACCACAAGAAGGACCGCTGGGCATCGGGCGTCACGCCCTACGCCGAGATGGGCTACTACGACGCAGATTACGAGCCCAAGCCGACCGACATCCTGTGCGCGTTCCGGATCACGCCGCAGCCGGGCGTCGACGCGATCGAGGCGGCCGCGGCCGTCGCCGGCGAATCCTCGACGGCGACCTGGACGGTGGTGTGGACCGACCGGCTGACCGACCACACGCACTACCAGGCCAAGGCCTACGACGTGCAGCCGGTGCCGGGCCGCGAGGGCGAGTACATCGCCCGGATCGCCTACGACATCGACCTGTTCGAAGAGGGCTCGATCGCGAACCTGACGTCGTCGATCATCGGCAACGTGTTCGGCTTCAAGGCGCTCAAGGCGCTGCGGCTCGAGGACATGCGGATCCCCACGCACTACGTCAAGACGTTCCAGGGACCGCCGCACGGGATCGTGATGGAGCGCGAGTACCTCGACAAGTTCGGCCGCCCGCTGCTGGGCGCGACCGTCAAGCCGAAGCTCGGCCTGTCGGCCAAGAACTACGGGCGCGTCGTGTTCGAGGCGTTGCGCGGCGGTCTGGACTTCACCAAGGACGACGAGAACATCAACTCGCAGCCGTTCATGCGCTGGCGTGACCGGTACCTGTACGCGATCGAGGGCGTCAACCGCGCGTCCGCGCCGCAGCGGCGAGGTCAAGGGCCACTACATGAACGTGACCGCGGCGACGATGGAGGACATGTACGAGCGCGCCGAGTTCGCCAAGGAGCTGGGCAGCGTGATCATCATGATGGACCTCACGGTCGGCTACACCGCGATGCAGTCGATGTCGAAGTGGGCCCGCCGCAACGGCGTGATCCTGCACCTGCACCGAGCCGGCCACGGCACGTACACGCGCCAGAAGAATCACGGCGTCTCGTTCCGGGTGATCGCCAAGTGGTGCCGGCTGCTCGGCGTCGATCACGTGCACGCCGGCACCGTCGTCGGCAAGCTCGAGGGCGACCCGTCGATGATCCGCGGCTACTACGACACGCTGCGGCTCGACCACGTCCCCGAGAACCCCGAGCACGGAATCTTCTTCGACCAGGACTGGGCGTCGCTGCCGGCCGTGATGCCGGTGGCGTCGGGCGGCATCCACGCCGGGCAGATGCACCAGCTGCTCGAGTACCTCGGGGAGGACGTGATCCTGCAGTTCGGCGGCGGCACGATCGGGCACCCGATGGGGATCGCCGCGGGCGCGACCGCTAACCGGGTCGCGGTCGAGGCGATGATCCAGGCGCGCAACGAGGGTCGGGACTACTTCATGGAGGGGCCGGACATCCTCGCGCACGCCGCCAAGGGATGCCCCGAGCTCGACGCCGCGCTCCAGGTATGGAAGGACGTCACGTTCGACTTCGCCTCGACGGACACGCCCGACTACACGGTCACCCCCACGATCGCCTGACTCGCTGTCAGACGAGACCTCCAGGAGGTTGAGAGCATGCGCATCACCCAGGGCACCTTCTCGTTCCTGCCCGACTTCACCGACGAGCAGATCAGCGCCCAGATTCGCTACTCGCTGTCGCACGGCTGGGCGATGTCGATCGAGCACACCGACGACGCACACCCGCGCAACCCCTACTGGGACATGTGGGGACTGCCGATGTTCGACCTGGCCGACGATCAGTCCGACGTCGTGCTGCGCGAGCTGCGCGCCTGCCGCGAGGCGCACCCCGATCGCTACGTCAAGCTGATCGCCTACGACGCCACGCACGGACGCCAGACGACCGCGCTGAGTTTCATCGTCGGACGGCCGGCGCACGAGCCCGGCTTCCGCGTGGACCGGACCGACACGCATGACCGCGTGGTCCGCTACCGGCTCTACCCGGCGCAGGAGCCGACCGGCAACGGCCGTCCGGACCTCAACGGCGGTCGGGAGCTCAACGGCGGCGCCGGATGACCGTGCTCGAGCAGAGCCAAGACACGGCGCCGGCGGCCGACCGCGCCGACCAGATCGACGCGCTGCTGCGCGACGCCGACATCGAGGCGGTGCTGGGCGAGCTCGACCGTGACCTGATCGCGCTGGCCCCGGTGAAGACCCGGATCCGTGAGATCTCCGCGCTGCTGGTCGTCGACCGGCTGCGGCGCGAGGTCGGGCTGGAGTCGCGGCGGCCGACGTTGCACATGTCGTTCACCGGCAACCCGGGCACCGGCAAGACCACGGTGGCGATGCGGATGGCCGAGATCCTTCACCGGCTCGGCTACATCCAGCGTAACCACGTGAGCGCGGTCACCCGAGACGACCTCGTCGGGCAGTACGTCGGCCATACGGCGCCCAAGACCCGGGAGGTGCTCAAGCGGGCGGCTGGCGGCGTGCTGTTCATCGACGAGGCGTACTACCTGTACCGTCCCGAGAACGAGCGCGACTACGGCGTCGAGGCGATCGAGATCCTGCTTCAGGCGATGGAGAACGAGCGCGAGCGCATGGTGGTGATCCTCGCCGGCTACAAGGACCGGATGGATGAGTTCTTCGCGCTGAACCCCGGGATGTCTTCTCGCGTCGCCCACCACATCGACTTCCCCGACTACACCGCCGGGGAGCTGATCGAGATCGCGGAGGTGATGCTCGCGGCCGAGTCCTACGAGTTCTCGCCCGGGGCCGCCGAGGCGTTCGAGGAGTACCTCGAGCTGCGCATGCACCAGCCCCGGTTCGCGCACGCACGCAGCGTGCGCAACGCGATCGAGCGCGCCCGCCTGCGCCACGCCAACCGCGTGTACGGGGCCGCGTTGCGGGGGCACCCGCCGACTCGCGAACAGCTGGCGCGGATCGAGGAGCCCGACATTCGCGCCAGCAGCGTGTTCAGGCAAGCGCAAGACGGACCGGAGCGAGCCATGCCCCGCCCAGTGATCCTTGGCGTCGTCGGCGATTCGGCGGCGGGAAAGACGACGATCACGCGAGGCCTGGTCCGCGTGCTCGGCGAGGACAACGTCAGCCACATCTGCACCGACGACTACCACCGCTACGACCGACGCCAGCGGGCCGAGCTGGGCATCACCCCGCTGCACCCCGACTGCAACTACGTCGACATGATCGCCCAGCACCTCGTCCACCTGCGCCGCGGCGAGCCGATTCTGAAGCCGGTCTATCGCCACAGCGACGGCACGTTCGGCGCGCCGGTGTACATCCAGCCGGAGCGCTTCATGGTGATCGAGGGGCTGCTCGGCTACCACCTGCCCGAGATGCGCGACATCTACGACGTGCGCGTGTACCTCAACCCGCCCGAGGAGCTGCGGCGCCGCTGGAAGGTGCAGCGCGACTGCTCGCGCCGGGGCTACACCACCGACCAGGTGCTCGAGGAGCTGGACCGCCGCGAGCCCGACTCCGAAGCGTTCATCCGGCCACAGCGGCGTCACGCGGACATGATCGTGTCGTTCGTGGCGCCCAAGGGCGAGGCGGACCCGACGCATCTCGACGCGGAGCTGACCCTGCACGAGGGTCTCCCCCACCCCGATCTGTCGGCGCTGATCAACGACGAGCCCAACGGGCTGACGCTGATCGAGGCCGGCGATGATCGCCTGCTGCGGATCCCCGGCCGGATCGAGGCCGACCACGCGGCCGCGATCGAGGAGGCGATCTGGGCCCGGATGCACTTCGCCACCCACCTGCGCGCCCGCCGGCTCGGCGAGTTCACGGTCGGCACCGAGCTGTACCGGTCCGAGTCGCTGGCGCTCGTCCAGCTGCTGATCCTCTACCACCTGGTGACCGCTCGGGCGGCCGTCGCGCTCGGTGGCGACGGGGCCCGTAACGGGCAGGCTCAGGCGGCGTCGGAGCTACATCAGGTGTGAGCGCACCCCGGCCCCGAGCTCCTTGGCGTACTCGGGAAACGGGCCGAGCTGCTGGTCGACCCGGCGGGTGACCTCGTAGAGCCCGTTGTCGCCGGCGGCGACCGACTCGCGAACGGCCGCCTCGACCGCGTCGACGAACGCCAGCGAGGTGTCGCAGAAGTCCCGAGCCTCTGAGGCGATCATCGGCGGGTAATGCGCGGTCAGCAGCAGCTCGGGCTCGAGCGCACGGATCCGGCTGATCGAGTCGCGGTAGGCCTCCGCGTCGTAGTAGCGCGGCGGAATCAGCTTGTTGCCGGCGCGATCGTAGATGCCATCCGAGAGCGCGGCGTCGATGATGATCGCGATCCGGCGGTCGGCGTCCCAGAAGCCGATGTGGCCGTAGGTGTGGCCGGGGAGGTGCAGCACCTCGACCCGAAAGTCCGCCGACAGACCGAACGTCTCACCGCCGCGCAGCCCAACGTCGACCGGAGCGTCGCCGCCGAGCAGTTCGAGCATCTCACCGCGCTCGCGGTCGTCGACGGGCTCGAACCCGTGGTCCTCGTACCACAGGTAGTTCTGCTCGAGCATCGCCGCGTTGGAGGCGATCCACGGACGGTCGAGCTCGTGGCAGGCCAGCAGCGCGTCCGGATAGCGCTCGTGCATGCGGCGGTTGCCGCCGCTGTGGTCGAGGTCGGCGTGGCTGATCGCGATCACGTCGGGCTCGATCCCGAGCTGTTCGAGCGCCGGGATCAGCGCCTCGTCCGGGGTGCTGCCGATGCCGGTGTCGATCAGCAGGCTGCGCAACTCTCCGACGAGCAGGTACTGGGCCATGAACCGGACGCCCAGGTCGGACTCGATTCGGTGAATTCCAGGAGCGATCTCGTCGACTGTCATGGCGTCCTCGGGTCGGGTCGTGAGCCGGCGGTGATCGTATAGCCGCCGTCCACCCTGAGGATCTCGCCGTTGACCTGGTCGGCGTCGTCGGACAGCAGCCATGCGATCGCGCTCGCGAGGTCATCGTCTGAGGTCAGCCGTGCGCTCGGGGTGTCGGCGACGGCGAGCTGCGCGTCGAGTCCATCCGGCGTGGATCCGGCGCGCCACCCGGCGGCGATCGCGTTGGCCCGGATTCCCTCGGAGCCGTACTCGGCCGCGGCGATCCGCACGAGCGTCTGCAGCGCGACCGCCGAGGCGCCGTCGGAGCCGCCGCCGGGGAACGGCTGCGCGCCCAGCGTCGTGGTCACCGCCACCCACCGCCCGCCCTGGCCGCGCGCCAGCGCGGCTCGCAGCCACCGCTGAAACGCCCAGAACGGCTCCCGCGCCCAGGCGTCGAAGCGCTCGCTCCACTGCTCCGGGGTGATCTCGGCCAGCGCCAGCAGCCGGGGCGCCGGCCCCAGCGACAGGAACGCATCGGCGTCGGCGTCAGCGTCGCGGGTCAGCTCGAGCTCGGCCCGCCCGACCAGCGCGGCCTCGAGCGGCGGGTCACTCCCGTGCACGAGCACCGTGAGCATCAGTACTTCCCGATCACCGAGCCGCCGTCGACGCGGAGGTACGCGCCGGTGGTCATGCCCGCGCCGGGCGAGGCGAAGTACGCCACGGCCGCTCCGATCTCGGCCGGCGCCACCGGGCGGTGATGCAGCGGGATCGTCTCCCGCACCGCCGCCCGTAGCTCGTCGGTGGCGAAGTCCGGCGAGCGATCGTTGATGTTCGAGTCCACCCAGCCCGGTCCGACGTGGTTGACCGTGATCCCGTCGGCCGCCCACTCCCGCGCCATCACCCCGACCAGATGCGCGACCGCGTGCTTGGTGGCGCCGTAGACGCCGAGCGTCGGCGACGGACGCACGGCGTTGACCGACGAGGTGACGACGATCCGGCCTCCACGGCCCTGGCGGCGCATCTGCGCGGCCGCCGCCTGACAGCCGTACAAGCAGCCATGGAGGTTGACCGCGACCAGTTGGTCGAATGCGTCCTCGGTGACGTCGGCGAGTTTCTGCCAGTGCGCCACCCCGGCGTTGGCGCAGAAGATGTCGAGCCTGTCCAGCCGGCGAACGGTCTCGGCGACGAGCCGCTCGCAGTCGGACGGATCGGCGACGCTGCCGGCGATGAACTCCCCGCGCCGTCCGAGCCGCTCGATCTCGGCGACGCCGTTGGCCGCCTCGTCCTCGAACCCGACGTCGTTTACCGCGACGTCGGCGCCGTCCTGGGCCAGCGCCAGCGCGATTCCGCGCCCGATCGAGCGGTCGCGGGCGGCGCCGGTGACCAGCGCGACCTTGCCTTCGAGACCGGCCGCCACTCAGATCACCACCAGCAGCTCGCCGTCGCGGACCAGCACCTCGTAGGTGCGCAGGCGAATCTCGTCAAACGCCACGCACTGGCCGGTGGGGACGTGGAACTCGAGCGCGTGCCATGGGCAGGTGACGACCTCGCCCTCCCAGATCCAGGCGAGCTTGAAGTCGGTGTGCGGCCCGTAGTCGATCGTGCCCGACACGCCGCCGTCACACAGCGGGCCACGCTGATGCGGGCACAGGTTCGGGATCGCGTGGAACTCGCCCCGGATGTTGAACACGCCGATCTCGCGGTTACCGACCCGGACGACGCGGTGCTCGCCCTCCGGGATCTCCTCGACCCGGCCGATCGGGTGCTCGCGAGCCACTAGTGACGGTAATCCGCGGGAATCTCGAGACCGAAGAACTCGGCCGCGTTCAGGCCCATGATCCGCCGGCGAGCTTGCGCTGAGAACGGCAGCCCGAACACGTGCTGCGGGTGGTCGAAGTCGTGGTGGGGCCAGTCGGAGGCGAACATCGCGCGGTGCTCGCCGTCGAACAGCTCGAACAACGACACCAGGTCGGCCCGCCGCTCGGGCTCCTCGATCGGCTGGGTTCCGTAGTAGAAGCGGCGCATCGTGCGGCTCGGGCGCTCCTGCAGCAGCGGCACCTCGCGCCGGCGCTCGATGTACTCCTTGTCGAGGCGGTTGGCGATGAACGGGATCCACGCGGTGCCGGCCTCCATGAAGCCGATCTTCAGCTCGGGGTGGCGCACCGGGACGCCGGTCTCGATCATCGACACCAGGTTGGCGACCATCGACAGCGGGTGGGCCAGCGCGTGGACCGCCAGCGAGGTCCGGAACTGCTCGAGCTGGAACGGGAACGCCGGGTAAACGGTCTCGACGCTGTGGATCACCACCGGCAGCCCGGCCTCCGACGCGGCCACGTACACCGGGTCGTAGCGCTCGTCGCCGTACAGGGTCTTCAAGCCCGAGGCCGGGAGGTACACGCACGCGAACTCGCTGCCGCCGGCGTAGGCGGCGATGTCGCGCGCGCCGGCCTCGGGGTTCTGGGGCGCGACCACCAGCGCGCCCTTCAGCGAGCGCTCCTCGGTCAGCCACCGCTCGTGCAGCCAGCGGTTGTAGGCGCGCGCGAGCGTCGTGGCAAACGCCGGATCGCGGACCATCGCCAGCGCCAGCAGGTGGTCGGGGAACAGTACCGCCCGATCGACGTGCAGCTCCTCGAGGCCCTCGCGCATCTCGCGCGCCGAGGTCACGATCTGGCGCCGGTTGGAGCCGCCCGGGAACGGAACGCGGTACTCGGCGCGCGGCGACATCCCCGGCAGATCCAGATAACGCTCCTCGAAGGTGGCGATCTCGCGCAGCCCGACGTCCCAGGGAGAGTCCGCGTAATCAGCCAGCTCGGCCGGATCCTCGTGCACGTGCACGTCGGCGTCGACCACGAACGTGTCGGCCAACGTCTCGCGCCGCCGGGCCGGGCGCTCTCCGGTTGAGACCTCGGTGGTCATCGGCCATATCCTAGTGTCGCGATTGACTAATTCGGCGCCACCAAGAGTGGTCACTGACGGATGCGGCGCGAGGACGCAGGACCCGACGCGTAGCGGAGCTACGCGAGGGGACGAGGACGTGGCGACGCGCCGTCAGGGGCCGCTCGACTGCCGGCGAAGTGGTCAAGTCGGGACACTAGGCGGGTGACCACCACGGGGGTCCCGCCGTTCCACGTTCACCCCGGGCATCTGTTCGAGGGATTCGAACTGCTCGAGCCCGAGCGCGAGACGCCGGTGCTGCTCGCCCGGTGCTCCTGCGGGGAAGTGCTCGACACCGCCCAGGCGCGGTTCGCCCGGTGCCCCGGTTGCCACGGCGCGGGCGGCGGGTGCGCGCGCTGCGCCGGCACCGGGCGCGTGGTCGACCACGCGGCGCTCGAGTGGACCTGCATCATCTGACAAATCCAACGCGGATCTCGAGCCGCGTCACGCGATGCATGACATACCTGCATGGCGTGACGCGCTTCCACGGGCCGGTCGGATCTGTCACACCGTGCAGGTCCTTCGCCGTCCGCCTGCGGCCCGAGACTCAGGTCACGGTCGTGTACACGACCATCGCGGCGCCGAACACCAGGCAGTAGATCCCGAACGGGATCAGGTTGCGGGTCTTGAAGTAGCGCAGCAGGAAGTGCACCGACGCGATCGCCGCGATCGCCGCGCACGCGGCCGCTACCACCGCCTGTCCGCGGATCCCGGCTCCCAGCGGCCCGGTCAGGTCCGAGAACTTGAACACGCCGGCGGCAAGGATGATCGGGGTCGCCAGGAGGAACGCGAACCGCGCCGCGTCCTCGTTGTCCAGCCCCCGCAGCAGTCCGGCGGTCATGCACACGCCGTCGCGGCTAATCCCCGGGATCAGCGCCGTCGACTGCGCGAACCCGATCCCGACGCCCTCCTTGTAGCTGAGGTCGGTCACCGCCCGGGTCCGTCCGGGCCCGGACCGTGCGGCCAGCGCCCGCACGTCGGCGCGCCGGCGCAGCCGCTCGGCGCCGAGCAGGATCAAGCCGTTGATCATCAGGAACACCGCGGCCGCGGTGGGCTTGGCCAGCGCCACCCGAATGGGATGCTCGAGCACCAGCCCGAGGATCCCGGTGGGGATCGTCGTGACCACGATCAGCCACGCCAGCTTCTCGGTGGTGGTCTCGATCCGTCGCCGCACCAGCGTTCTGAAGAACGCCCGCACGATCGCCACCCAGTCGCGCCAGAAGTAGATCAGCAGCCCCACCGCGCTGCCGACGTGGAGCATCACCACGAACGCCAGCCAGAACGACTCCGGATCCGATTGGGCCGCGACCAGGTGGTCCCACCCGAACAGGGTCGGGAACAGGACCGTGTGGCCAAGGCTGGAGATCGGAAACAGCTCGGTCACGCCCTGCAGCAGGCCGAGCACGACCGCCTGGAAGTACGTCAGCGGAGCTGACGTGGCCATGCTGATATGCGCCATGCCGGCGAAGGTCACCGGCGCGGAGTTGTAGGCCGTGTACATGAGATTCCGATGAGAAGCTCCAAAGCGCGCTTTCATCCATGACTCATGTTGATCTCGGACCCTTGATGACATGCGAGTCCTGGTGGTCGAAGACGATCCGAAATTAGGCCCCGTGCTGGTGCGCGGGTTCGCCACCGATTCGATCGTCGCCGACCTGGTGACCACCGGCCGCGACGCGATCGTCCGGGCCGGAGCCACCGACTACGCCGTGATCGTGCTCGACGTGATGCTCCCCGACATGGACGGCTTCGAGGTGTGCCGCGAGCTGCGCGACGACGAGACGTTCTCGCCGGTGCTGATGCTGACCGCGCGCGACGCGGTCAGCGACCGGGTGCACGGCCTCGACAGCGGCGCGGACGACTACCTGATCAAGCCATTCTCGTTCGCCGAGCTGCTGGCCAGGGTTCGCGCGATGAGCCGGCGCGGGCCGATCCAACGCAAGGTGATGCTGGAGGCCGGCGATCTGCGGCTGGACTCCGCGCGCCACCAGGTATGGCGGGGCGACGTTCCGATCGACCTGTCGCGCACCGAGTACGCGATCCTCGAGGCGCTGATGCGCCACCCCGGTGACGTGTTGTCTCGATTTGACCTGCTCGAGCAGGTGTGGGGCTACGACTACGAGAACCGCTCGAACATCGTCGAGGTCTACGTCCGTTATGTACGCGAGAAGGTGGACCGCCCGTTCGGTCGCAACAGCATCCAGACGGTGAGAGGAGTCGGGTACCGGTTGTGCGGAGAGGAATAACCCCCGACTACCAGCCGGCCGATCTCCAGCGCTGGCTGCGCCGCGTGCCGATCCGCTGGCGGCTGACGCTGATGTTCGCCGCGGTGATGGCGGTGCTGCTCGCCGGCCTGATCGCGTTCCTGTACTTCCACTTCCGCTCGGACCTGGACTACAACATCAACCAGGGGCTGCGCACGCGCGCGCAGGACATCGCCGGACTGGTCCGTCAACAGGACGCCCAGCAGACTCGCGGCGCGCTCGGCCAGCTCCCGACCACCGAGAACAACCTGGTGCAGGTGCTCGACCAGTCCGGGCGCGTGCTCGGGGCCAGCGCCGGGTTCTCCAGCCCCCCGTTGCTCCATCCCCAGGAGCTCCCCGCGGCCAACGCCGGCGACAAGCTGATCCAGCGGGGCAAGCAGCTGCGCCTATACGCGATGCCGCTCCCCAACGACCACAAGATCGTGGTCACCGGCGTGTTCCTATCCGAGCGCGACGAGGCGCTCGACAAGCTCGACGACGCACTCGCGATCGGCGTGCCACCCGCGCTGCTGCTGGCCACGCTCGCCGCCTACTTTCTCGCGGCGGCGGCGCTGCGTCCGGTCGAGCGGATGCGCAGGCGCGCCGCCACGATCTCCACCGTCGAGATCAGCACGAGGCTGCCGCTGCCCGAGTCAGACGACGAGATCCGCCGCCTCGGCCTCACTCTCAACGAGATGCTCGACCGGCTCGAGGAGGGCTTGGAGCACGAGCGGATGTTCGTGGCCAACGCCAGCCACGAGCTCCGCATGCCGCTCGCGGTGCTGAAGGCCGAACTCGAGGTGTCGTTGCGTGAGCGCGGCGGCGAGCGTCATCTCCGGGCGGCACTGGACTCGGCCGTGGAGGAGACCGACAGGATCATCAAGCTCGCCGAGGACCTGCTGCTGTTGGCCCGCGCGCAGGACGGCACGCTGCCGATCGAGTCCGCGGAGCTCGACCTCGACGCACTTTTGTCCGAGATCCAGACCCGGTACGCGCCGATGATCGAGCGCGAGGGCCGCTCGCTGACCGTCGAGCCCGTGACGATCCCCGACACGCTCGTGGTCTGCGGGGATCGGGACCGGATCGCCCAGGCGGTGTCGAGCCTGATCGACAACACGCTCCGCTACGGCGATGGCCCGGTCATGCTCAGCGCGCGGCCCGCGACGGGATCGATCGAGATCCACGTGACCGACCGCGGCGCGGGCTTCGGCGAGTTCCTGCCCCATGCGTTTGACCGCTTCAGCCGTGCGGACTGGGCGCGCCGGCGAGGCGGCGTCGGGCTCGGGCTCGCGATCGTCCGCACGATCGCCCAGGCTCACGGCGGCGACGCCGGTGCCCGGGATCTACCCGACGGCGGCGCCGACGTGTGGGTGAGCCTGCCCGCCAGCGCGTCGCGCAGCCGCGATCCGGCACTCGCCCACTGAGTGACGGTCCGGCTCTCATCGTGGACCCACATCGGTCGCGCACCATCGACGGCGATGCGCCAGCCCGGCGACGTGATGACCGGCGGGGGCACCGCCGGCAACGAGCGCCTGACCGCGATGACCGGCGCGGTGCTGATCGCGGTGCTCGCCGCAGTCGGCGTGACGATCGTGTGGATCGGCCAGCTCCTGTGGCTGCACATGTTCCTCGGGCTGCTGGTGATCGGCCCGGTCGCGCTGAAGCTGGCGTCGACCGGATACCGGTTCGTTCGCTACTACACCGACAGCGTTCCCTACCGCAGCAAGGGGCCGCCTCATCCGCTGCTCCGGGGCCTGGCGCCACTGGTCGTGCTGTCCACGCTCGCCGTGCTCGCGACCGGGGTGGCGCTGCTGCTGCTGGGCCCGAGCTCGCGTCACCCGCTGGTGCTCCTACACAAGGTCAGCTTCATCGCCTGGGTCGCGTTCGTCGCGCTGCACATCCTCGGCCACCTGCCCGAGCTGGCGCGACTGCCGATCCGTGGACCGTCGGCCGGCGGGCGCGCCGGGCGCTGGATCTCGCTCTGCGGGGCACTCGTTGCCGGCGCGATCCTCGCGATCGCGCTGATCGGTCAGTTTTCGGCGTGGACACGCTGACGCGGCAGACTGACTAGACGATGTCCGGTACGGAATTCGGTCTGGCGCTGTCGGTATTCCTCGCCTGCGCGGTCGAGGCCGTCGAGGCGCTGACGATCGTGCTCGCGGTCGGATCGACGCGGAGCTGGCGCTCCGCGCTGTACGGCGTCGCGGCGGGCGTGCTGGCGCTGGCGGTCGTCGTGGCGGCGCTCGGCCCGGCGCTGACCGCGCTACCGCTCGACGCCCTGCGGATGATCGTCGGAGCGCTGCTGCTGGTGTTCGGCCTGCAGTGGCTGCGCAAGGCGATCCTGCGGGCGGCGGGGCTCAAGGCGCTGCACGACGAGGCGGCCGCGTTCCAGTCCGAGACCGACCTCGCGGAGCAGGCGGGCGCGGTGTCGGGCTCGCTGGATGGCTACTCGTTCGTGATCTCGTTCAAGGGCGTGCTGCTCGAGGGGCTAGAGGTGGTGTTCATCGTGCTCACGTTCGGCGCCACCCAGCAGCGCGTCGGGCTAGCCGCGGCGGCTGCGGCGTTGGCGGTCGTGGTCGTCACCGCCGCCGGGTTGCTGATCCGCTCCCCGCTCGAGCGCATCCCCGAGAACCAGCTGAAGTTCGTGGTCGGCGTGATGCTGACCTCGTTCGGCATCTTCTGGAGCGCCGAAGGCGCGGGCGCGAGCTGGCCGGGAGGGGATGCGGCGCTGCTGGCGATCATTCCGGGCGTGGCGCTGCTGGCGCTCGGGCTGGTGGCCCGGCTATCGCACGCGGGCGGCGGTTCGCGGTCGCTCGAGGCGCCGTCGCTGGAGGGCCCCAAATGAGCCGCGTGGCGGGCATCCTCGGCGCCGTCTGGGAGTTCGTGGTCGGAGACGACTGGGTCACCGCCGTCGGGATAGCGGTTGCGGTGGGACTGACCGCGGTGATCGCCGGAGCGGGGGCGCCGGCGTGGTGGGTCATGCCGGTCGCGGTCACGGCGCTGCTCGTGGCCTCGCTCCGCCGACACTGACCTGCGATCGGCTGCCCGACACCGGCGGGCTTTTGGCGGATCTTCAGCGGCGCTTAAGCGCCGCGCCGGTACGCTCACGGGGCTCAGATGAGCGGGGCGCACAACCCAACCAGCCGCGTACCGGCGGATGGCCTGCTCGAGCGCGACGACGAGATCGAGGTGCTCGACGGCCTGATGCTCGATGCTGCCGCCGGCGAGGGCCGGTTCGTCGTGATCGAGGCGGCGGCCGGCGTCGGGAAGTCGAGCCTGCTGGCGGAGGCCCGCGGGCGCGCCGGACGGCTGCGCGTGCTGGCCGCCCGCGGTGGAGAGCTCGAGCAGGAATTCCCGTTCGGGATGGTCCGCCAGCTGTTCGAGGCGGTGACCGCCGATCCGAAACAGCGCGAGTCCGCGCTCGCGGGGGCGGCCGCGGCGGCGGCGCCCGTGTTCGCGGCCGTCGGCGACCCGGCCGGCGAGGAGGGCAGCTTCGCGGCGCTTCACGGCCTGTACTGGCTGGTGCTCAATCTGTCCGAGCGCGATCCGCTGCTGCTGGCGATCGACGACCTGCACTGGTGCGATCGCCCGTCGCTGCGGTTCCTGTCGTATCTGGCCCGCCGCCTGGACGAGCTCCCGGTGCTGTTGATCGCGACCTTGCGCAGCGCCGAGCCCGGCATCGATCCGAGCCTGCTCGCGGACCTGGCCCGCGATCCGCTGGCGGTATCTCTGCATCTGGGCCAGCTCAGCGGCGACGGATCCGCCCGGCTGATCCGGCAGGTGCTGCCCGACGCCGACGATCGGTTCTGCGCCGAGTGCCATGAGGCGACCGGCGGCGTCCCGTTGATGCTGCGCCAGCTGGTGCGCGCGCTCGACGTCGACCAGGTCCGACCGACCGCGGCCAACGCCGAGGTGGTGCGCAGCATCGGCCCGCGAGCGGTGTCCCGGACGGTGCTCGCCCGGCTCGCGCGGCTCGGTGCGGATCCGACCGCGGTGGCTCGTGCGATCGCCGTGCTCGGCGAGGGGACGTCGCTGGCCTACGTGGCGGCGCAGACCGGCCTGTCCGAGCGCGATGTCGTCGACGCGGCCCGAGCGCTCGTACGAGCGGAGATCCTCCGTGCGGACCCCCCGATCGGGTTCGTGCACGCGCTGGTTCGCCACGCCGTCTACGACGACCTGACCGCGGCTGAGCGCGAACACGAGCACGCCCGCGCGGCGGCGATGCTCCGCGCCTCGGGCGCCTCGCCCGAGCTGGTGGCGGGCCAGCTGCTGCTGTGCCCGCCTGGACTCGGGGGCTGGGCGACGGAGCTGCTCGAGCAGGCGGCTCGCGCGGCCGTGTCCCGCGGCGCCCCCGACGGGGCCGTCGCGTACCTGAGGCGGGCGCTGGCCGAGGATCCCGGCGCCGACCATCGCGCCCGGCTGCTGCTGACGCTGGGACGAATCGAGCAGGAGGTCGACGCGCCCGAGAGCGTGATCCACCTCCGCGAGGGCTATCCGATGCTCGCCGACCCCGAGGCGAGGGGGTGGGCGGCCTACACGCTCGTGAACACCGCGGTGTTCGTGGACGCATCCGAGGCGCTGGCGGTTCTCCGGCACGCGCTCGCCGAGACGCCGCCCGATCTGGGCGATCTGACCCGAGCGCTGCGCGCGCTGGAGGCGGTCTGCGTGTTCTTCGGAGCCGGCCACCCCGACGAGGTCGCCAACATCTACGAGCTCGCCGAAGGCGTGCCCGAAGAGGGCTTCGGCGCGCGGGCGCTCGAAGCGATCGCCAGCACGTTTCTCGGAATCGACGGTCGCGACGCGCGCGCCACCGGCGACCTGGCCGCGCGAGCGCTGTCGGACGGGCTGCTGCTGGCCGAGGACTCCGGTTTGTTCTGGGTCGCGGCCACCAACACGCTTGCGCTCGCCGACCGCGTGGAGGACGCCAGCGGCTACTTCGGTCTCGCCCGCGACGTCGCCCACCGGCGAGGGTCGCTGTTCACGGCGCTCACCGTGCACCTGTGGGAGGGGGCGCTGATGCTGCGCGGCGGGGACCTCGAGTCGGCCGCGGCGCTGCTGGCCGATGCCGCCGAGGAGATCGAGCTGTGGGCGGGCCACCGCCGACACACCGCCGGCTACACGTACGGGTTGCTGGGCGTCAGCCTGCTCGAGCGCGGCTCGCTCGACGAAGCCGAGCGGGTGATGGATCACGCCGGAGCGACGATCGCTCACTCCGACGGCGAGAACTTCCTGCGCCAGGGCCGGCTGCTGCTGGAGCTGATGCGGGGCCGGCCCGAGCGCGCGCTGGAGCTGGCGCGCGAGCTCGGGCAGTCAGCCCGCCGTGTCAACAACCCCGCCTGGATGCCGTGGCGAACGCTGACCGCGATCTGCCTCGAGGCGCTCGGGCACGCCGACGAGGCAGTTGCGCTGGCCGCCGAGGAACTCGAGCTGTCTCGCCGCTGGGGCACGGCGAGCGCGACCGGCCGTGGTCTGGCGATCCTGGGACGCCTCGAGGGGGCGTCGGGAATCGACCATCTCAGAGAAGCCGTGGAGCTGCTGGCGGGGTCGCCGGCCCGGCTCGAGCAGGCCCGAGCACTGGCCGCGCTGGGCCGCGCGCTCCGACTTCACCGGCGCCCCAGTGACGCTCGCGAGCCCCTGCTCGGAGGGCTCGAGCTGGCAGAGTCCTGTGGCGCCACGCCGCTGACTGAGGAGATCCGCGTCGAGTTGCACGCGGCTGGCGCCCGTCCGCGCTCGGCAGCGCGGTCGGGTCCGGGATCTTTGACCCCCAGCGAACGCCGGGTGGCCAAGCTGGCCGCGGAGGGCCGGACCAACCGCGAGATCGCACAGACGCTGTACGTGACCCCGAAGACCGTCGAGGTGCACCTGTCGCGGGCGTACCGCAAGCTCGGCGTCGGCTCACGGCGCGAGCTGCTCCCCGCGCTGAGCGGTTAGAGCCCGTGCGGGTGCAGGTGGTCCACGGCCATCTGCTTGAGCCCGACCCGGTCGATCTTCCCGGTCGGGTTGAGCGGCATCGCGTCGAGGAAGATCACCTCCTCGGGCGCCTTGTAGCCGATCCGATCGCGGCAGAACAGGATCACGTCGGCGCTCGACGGACGGGCCGTCTGCTCGCGCAGGGTCACGTACGCACGGACGGTCTCGCCATGTACGGCGTCGTCGACGCCGACCACACCGGCGAGGCCGACCGCCGGGTGTTCGAGCAGGGCGCCCTCGACCTCGAACGGGCTGATGTTGGACCCGTCGTGGACGATGATCTGCTTCTTGCGGCCGAAGAACCACAGGTACCCGTCATCGTCGGCCCAGGCCAGGTCGCCCGAGTCCAGCCACCCGTCGGAGACGACCTCGGCGGTGGCCGATGGCGCGTCCCAGTATCCGACCATCCGGCTGCGCGTGCGCATGAAGATCCGCCCGACTGCCCCGGGCTCCACCGGGTTACCGTCGTCGTCGCGCAGGTCGATCCCGAAGCCGGCGACCGGGACGCCGATCGACCCCGGCTTGTTGGTTCCGGACGGCGGGTTCAGCGTGGCCAGGCCGACCTCGGTCATCCCGTAGCCCTCCACGATCGGAAACCCCGCAGCGGCGGCAAATTCGGTCATCAGCTCGGTCGAGACCTTGTCCGAGCCTGCCCGGCAGATCCGCAGCGACGCGAAGTCGTCGGGTCGGAGATCGTGGTCGCGCACCAGTGCGATCAGCGCCGCGGGCAGCATCGCCAGGACGGTCGGGCGATGCTCGCGCAGCAGCGGCAGCAGCTCGTGGCTGTCGATCGTCCGCACCACCACGACTCGGGCGCCTGCCGACAGCGCGGCGAGCGCCCATAGAAACGAGCCCAGATGCGACATCGACGACCCGGGGAGGAACACGTCGCCGGAGTCGAGCTCGAACGCGGCTATCGCGCTGGCGATCATCCATCGCAGCGATTCGCGAGTGTGGGTCACGCCCTTGGCCGGGCCCGTGCTGCCCGAGGTGAAGAAGATCACCGCCGGAATCGTCGGATCCGGCGACGGGTCGTACACGAGCGGCTCGGTCTGCAGCAGCTCGAGGTAGTCGTAGGGCCAGTCGAGTTCGGCGGCGTCGCCCGGCTCGTCGCGATAGGCGATCAGCCCGCAGCGCAGTCCGCCGGCCAGCGCGCTCGTAGCTACGTCCTCGGCGCGCTCGACGTGGACCAGCAGCGCGTCGGCACCGCTCACCTCGAGCGCGTGGTCGATTTCGCGGAACGTGTAGCGATAGTTGAGCGGGGCGGCCACGAGACCGGCCTTGAAGCAGGCCAGGTAATGGACGGCCAGGTCGATCCGGTTGGGCATCAGCGACGCCAGCCGGTCACCCTCCTTCAACCCGAGCGCGCGATAGCCGCCGGCCATCGCTGAGCTCTCGCGATCGAGCTGGCGCCAGGTCATCGAGCGCACGATCGACGCCATCGCGATCTCGTCCGGCCCCCGCTCCAGACCGGTCTGCAGCAGTAGGTTGAGCGGCGCCGCCGGAGACGCCAGCTCGGGCCCCTGGAGCAGCATGCGCGCGATCGTATCGGTGTCGCGGGTGCGATGTAAGGGATCCCAGCTCCAAAGATTGGGGTTCCGGATTAGGGATGTGCCTGACGCGCAGAGCGACCGGGTTGCCGATGCTGCTCGCAGTGAACACGAAGCCCATCTCCATCGAGCTCGACCTCACCCTCGCCGACGACCATCCGTCCGGGCGGGCGCACATCGCCCACGCGGTGGATCGGGAGTTCTCGGGCTGGCTCGGGCTGATGTCCGCGATCGACGCGCTCTGCGCCGAGGCGGACAGGCATGAAAGGAATCCGATGACCACGAGCACGCTCTCCCACTCACCGCCCGCCGAGCTGCCGCCGCTGGTGCTGCCCGAGTCCCCCGACTACGACGCGGCGCGGACCGCATGGAACCTCCACGCCGACCAGCGCCCCGCGGCCGTGTGCGTCGCCCGCACCGTCGAGGACGTACAGGCCGTGGTCCGGTTCGCGCGCGACCGCGGTCTCCGCGTCGCGCCGCAGGCCACCGGCCACATGGGCGCGGTGCTGCCGTCGCTGGAGCAAACCGTCCTGCTGAAGCTCGCCCTGCACCGCGGCGAGGTCGAAGTCGAGCCCGAGGCGCGTGTGGCTCGGGTGAAGGCCGGGGCGGTATGGGGCGACGTCGTCGCCGCCGTCGCCCGGCACGGGCTCGCCGCGATGCACGGCTCGTCGCCGTCGGTCGGGGTGATCGGCTACCTGCTCGGGGGCGGCCTGTCGTTCTACGGCCGCAAGCACGGTCTCGCCGCCAACCACGTCCGCGCGTTCGAGGTCGTGACCGCCGACGGCAGCTGGCGCTGGGTCGACGACGAGCACGACCCCGACCTGTTCCACGCGTTGCGCGGAGGTGGCGGGGGTTACGCGATCGTCACCGCGGTCGAGATCGACCTGCTGCCCTACCCCGAGGTGAACGCGGGAGCGATGTTCTTCCCGGCCCAGCAGGCGTTCGCGCTGCTGCGCACGTGGCGCGACTGGACGGCCCAGGCTCCCGATTCGGTCACGACCACGTTCCGGCTGCTGTGCCTGCCCCCGATGCCCGACGTGCCCGAGCCGCTGCAGGGTGTGCCGACCGTATGCATCGACGGCGTCGCGCTCGGCACCGACGACCTGGTCGGGCTCGAGCAGCGCCTGCGGTGGGTCTCCTCACCGATTCTCGGCGGTTTCGGTCCGATGCCGAGCGCCGCGGTCGCTCGCCTGCACGGCGACCCCGAGGCGCCGATCCCGGCGATCGGGGACGGGATGCTGCTCGACAAGCTCGACGACTGGGCAATCGAGGTGTTCCTGCGCTCGACCGGGCCCGGCTCGCCGCTGCTGTCGGCGGAGATCCGGCACCTGGGCGGCGCGCTCGGCGTCTGCCCCGATGGCGCGGGCGCCCGCGGTCACCTCGAGGGCGAGTACCTGCTGTTCGGCGTTGGGGTGCCTGGGATGCCGGCCGGCGCCGAGGAGTTGTCGGCGCACCTCGACCGCTACCTGGGCTCGATGCGCCCGTGGGCGACCGGCACGCTGTTCTCCAGCTTCGCCGAGCGCCACGACACGCTGGAAGGTTGCGTGCCCCGGCGCACGCTGGAGCGCCTGACCCGCACGCGCGAGCTGATGGACCCGCACGGGATCTTGGTGGCACCGCATCTGCCGCCAGCCTCGGCGGCTTAGACGGTCTCGATGACGGTGCTGCCGACCCCGAGGGTCGTCGGCACCGTCTCGGGCTCCGGCACACACGAACACGCGACGGCGACCGAGCAGGTCGCCGAGCCGTCCGCCCAGCATCGCCAACAGCACGACGGTGGTGCGCTTCACGCGCTCGCGGGTGCAACGGTCATAGCGCCCCGCGGCGTTCGAGATCCAGCTCGATCCCGTCGAGCAGCCGGCTGAGGCCGCGTTCGAACCGCCCGGGGTCCCCCACGAACGCTTCGAGCTCGTCGATCACCTCGCGTGGCTGGCGCCCGCCGAACAGGACCTCGATGTTCGGATAGGTGCCGTCGCCGAGCTGGGAGTCGACCCACTCCGTGATCGCGTCGACCGCCGGTCCCTCGCCCAGCGGGCTCTCCCGCTCGGCGAGCAGCTCGAGCTCCCTGACGATGAACCCGAACACGTAGTCGTCGACCATCGAGATCACCTCGAACCGGGTGAAGCGGTCCGCGCGCACGCCCGACACCGCAGCCAACGACTGCTCAAAGTGGGCCATCCCGTTCGGACCGCCGGCCGTCGGAGGCGCTGAAACCGCCCAGGCATGGCGCAGGAACGCGTCGCGCGTGCGCCGCGCGATCGCCTCCAGCGCGCCTCGCCAGTCCGACGGCAGCTCCCCCTCGGGCACGAGCACCTCCCCCATCAGCTCGTTTTGCATCAGCTCGACCAGCTCGTCCTTCGTGCGAACGTAGTAGTACAGCGTCATCGTGCCGACGCCGAGCTCCCCGGCGATGCGTCGCATCGAGACGGCGTCGAGCCCCTCCTCGTCGGCGATCCGCAGCGCCACGCCGGCGATCTCCTCGCGCGTGAGCCGCGCCCGCCGGGAGCCCGGCTCCGGGCGCGACCAGATCAGCTGATACGGCTCGTCCCGGTCGTTTCCGGGCCGCTGGCGAACCCGAGCCGCTCTGCGCTGCGCGCGGTCCTCGATTCGCTGCTCGCGCGTGGGGCGGGGACTCCGCTGCTGCCGCGGGCGCCGCCGCCCGCCGGGCCTCTCAGGTCCCTCGCTTGACACGTCGTACAGTGTACCGCTAGAGTGTTCGTACCATGTACGAATCTACGGTACAACATACGAATAACTCCTCCCGCGACCGCCGTGCAGGCCCGCGGACTCGGCAAGCGCTACGGCGATCTGTGGGCACTGCGCGACCTCGATCTCGACGTCCCCGCCGGCAGCGTGCTCGGGCTGCTGGGCCACAACGGCGCCGGCAAGACCACGGCGGTGCGGATCCTCACCACGCTGTCCGCGCCGACCACCGGCCGCGCCAGCGTGGCCGGGCTGGACGTCGTCGGGGACCCCGCGGGCGTCCGCGCGAGCATCGGCCTGACCGGCCAGTACGCGAGCGTCGACAACCTGATGACGGCGCGAGCCAACCTGGAGATGGTCGGGTTGCTCTACCACCTGCCGCGGGCGATCGCCCGCAAGCGTGCCGAGGACCTGCTGCAACGACTGGGCCTCGCCGATGCGGCCGACCGGCTGGTCAAGACCTACTCGGGCGGCATGCGCCGGCGGGTGGACCTCGCGGCCAGCCTGATCGCGGCCCCGCCGGTGCTGTTCCTCGACGAGCCGACCACCGGACTGGATCCCGAGAGCCGCAGCGAGATCTGGGCGCTGCTCGGCGAGCTGGTGCGCGATGGCACCACGCTGATCCTGACCACGCAGTACCTCGACGAGGCCGACCGCACCGCCGACCAGATCGTGGTCCTCGACCACGGCCGGATCGCCGCACAGGGCAGCCCAGCTGAGCTCAAGCAGCGCATCGGCGGCGAGCGCGTGGCGATCACGCTGGGCGCTGAGGACCGAACGGACGTGGTCGCGCGGGCGCTGAGCCCGTTCGCCGAGGGCGAAGTGGCCACCGACCCCGCCGGGTCCGAGGTGGTCGCGCCCGTGCGGCCCGGAACCCGGCTGATCGAGATCGTCCGCGCGCTCGATGCCGCCGGCGTCGACGCCACCGACGTGCACCGGCGCGAGGCCACGCTCGATGACGTGTTCCTGACGATCACCCGCAATCAAGTCCGTCCCGAACCGCAGGAGGCACACCAGCGATGAGCGTCCTCACTCCCCACCCCGGCCTGTTCACGCGGCTGCGCTGGCAGCTGCAGGACAGCCTCGTGCTGGCGAGGCGAAACCTCGCGCACGTCCGGCAGATCCCCGAGAAGCTGATCGACGTGACGTTGCAGCCGGTGATGTTCGTGCTGCTGTTTGCGTACGTGTTCGGCGGCGTGATCCACGTTCCGGGCGGCAGCTACCACGAGTACCTACTCGCGGGCATCGCCGTGCAGACGATCGCGTTCGGGATCATGGGTCCCGGAACATCGATCGCGACCGATCTGACCGAGGGGATCGTGGACCGTTTCCGCTCGCTCCCGATGGCCCGATCGGCCTACCTGCTCGGGCACATGATCGCCGAGCTGGCCAGCTCGATGCTGGCGATCGCGGTGCTCGCGGTCAGCGGCCTGGTGATCGGCTGGAGGATCCACACCGGTGTCCCGGAGGCGATCGGCGGGTTCGCGTTGCTGACCCTGATCGCGTTCACGATGCTGTGGATCGGGACCGGACTCGGCGTGTCCGCTCGCTCGCCCGACGCAGTCCAGGGGGTCGTGTTCCTGGTCGTGTTCCCGCTGACGTTCGTAGCCAGCGCGTTCGTGCCGATCGGCGGCCTCCCGGGCGTGCTCCAGACGGTCGCTCAGTACAACCCCATCAGCGCCTTCGCCGCGGCGATCAGGACGCTGTTCGGCAATCCGACGGCGATCCCCCAAGCCGCCGCATGGCCGCTCGAGCATCCCGTGATCGCCTCGCTGGCCTGGTGTGCCGCGCTGCTCGCGATCGCGGTGCCGGCGACGCTGTGGGTCTACCGCAAGCGCACCACCGGGTGACCGTGCGGGCACCGGGCCCTGGGCGTCACAATTCGGCGCGGACGATCGCGGCGCCGGCGCTCAGGGCCCTCAGCTTGCCAAACGCCCGCTCGCGCGGCAGGTACTTCAGCCCGCAATCGGGCGCCGGCACCAGCCGCTGCGCGGGGACGTGGGCGAGCCCGGAGCGGATCCGGTCGGCCACCTGCGACGGGGACTCGACCTCGGGATCGCCGAGGTCGAGCACGCCGAGCAGGATCGTCTTCGGGGCCAGTTCGGACAGCTGAGCCAGGTCGAGCCGCGGCTGGGCGGCCTCGATCGAGATCTGATCGGCGGAGCTGTCGCTGAGCTCTCCGAGAAAGTCGTAGCGGTTGCGCGACTTGGGGCCGACCAGTGCCGCATAGCCGAAGCACAGGTGCACCGCGGTGGTGACAACGATCCCCTCGAGCGCGCGGTCGATCGCCGCCACGGCGATCCGGCTGGCTGCCTCGGGGTCGTTGCGCAGCCACGGTTCGTCGAGCTGGATCACTCCAGCGCCCGCCTCCTGCAGCACCCGGGCCTCGCGGTTGACCGCGGCGGCCAGATCGATCACGAGCTCGTCGAGGTCGCCGTAGAACTCGTTTGCGGCCTGCTGGGCCATCGTGAACGGCCCGGGAAGCGTGACCTTCGCGATCCGATCGGTGTGCTCGCGCAGGAACTCGAGGTCGCGGACCTCGACGGGCTCGCGCCACCGCACAGGCCCGCTTATCCGCGGCACGGTTCGCTCCTCGCCCGCGCGAGTGGTGATCGTGGCCGGGTTGTCAGCCTCGATCCCTTCCAGGGACGTGGCGAACCGGTTCGAATAGCTCTCGCGGCGGATCTCGCCGTCGGTGATCACGTCGATCCCGGCGAGCTCCATGTCCCTGATCGCCAACCTGGTGGCGTCGTCCTGGGCCTCCGCGAGGAACGGCTCGGCCACTCGCCAGGCGTCGCGCACCCGCACTCGGGGCACGAACCCTGCGCCCAGCGCGGCGCGGTCGATCAGCCAATCGGGCTGCGGATAGCTGCCGATCACGGCGGTACTCAGCACGCCACGATCATCCTCGTCGCTGCCGCCGCTTTCAATCGACCGCGGGTCCTGCAAAGATCGTTCGCGATGCGCAGGTTTTCAAAGTGCCGCGGCGGGTAGCTGAGACCCCCAAAGTGATGATTCAGAGCGCGCGCTTTTCCCCAAGGTATGCCACGGGCCTCGATGATCGGCCCCACGTCCGCGAGTCGTTCCCGGCCGTCGCGGCGTCGATCCCGCTCGCCCGCAGCGTGATCACCGAGTGGGCCGAGGAAGCTGGGGCCGACGGCGAGCGGGTCGACCAGATCCGGCTCGCGGTATCCGAGGCGCTGACCAACGTCGTGCTGTACGCGTATCCATGGCGGACCGGCGAGATCCACGTGACCTCGCGGATGGCCGGCAACGAGCTGTGGGTGCTGATCGCCGACAGCGGTTGCGGGATCCACGCGGGCCGCGACAGCGAGGGCCTCGGGCTCGGCCTGGCGCTGATCTCGAAGATGACCGACGGGTTCTCGGTCGTGGAGCGGTCCTCGGGCGGCACCGAGCTCCGTCTCCGCTTCTACGTTCGCTAGCCGTTCGCCGCGGCGGGTAGTCGCGGACCGCAGCTGACGGGCGGCGTCAGAACCACGGTCAGGATCGCGGATCGGTGGCCTCCGCCATCCGACCGGCCTCCTCGCGCTTCTCGACGACCACCCAGTCGCCGTGAACCTCGACGACGCTCTCCACCGCGGGGATGTCGTGCCCGACGGCCACCAGGAACCGGCGCGGATGGGCGCGGACGCTCTCGTATTCGGGCGGCGTCATCTCGATCAGCCGCGTGCACCCGAGCCGGGCGCACTCGCACCGGAACGCGATCGTGCCCCCCTCGCCCGGCCACCGGCCGCGCTCCAGCGCCTCGTTGACATCGCGGAACGTGGCCTCGTTGGTGGCCAGCCGCTGCTGCAGACTCTCGTCCATCCCCGGGATCGTGGCATTTCTCGACCTCGGGCGTGGTCGCGCGATCGCGGCCGCAAGCGCGCCGCGCGGGCGGTCCCTTGCCTGCGCTTGCAGTCTTGGTTATCTTGCTCAAGCCGCCGCGTCGCGGCGATGGGGTTAGTCCGTCCGAACGGGGGAGCCGTGCTCCACAGGCCTGGGTTGCTGGTAGTGCGGTTCGGTCCCCAGTGATCTAGGCCCCCGGTGCGGCGCTCGAGCACGATCACCCGGATCGCCGGAGTCGCCGCGGTCGCGATCGTGCTCGTCGCGGTCGGTGTGATCCTGCTGTCGGCCGGCCCCAGCTACCAGGTCAAGGCGGTCTTCATCAACGCCAGCCAGATCGTCACCGGCGATCAGGTGACGGTCGCGGGCAACTCGATCGGCAGTGTGTCGGGGATCTCGCTCACGCCCGACGGCCGGGCCCAGCTGACCCTGACGATCAAGAACTCGACGTTCAGTCCGCTGCATCAGGGCACTGAGGCGACCGTTCGCCAAACCTCCTTGTCGGGCGTCGCCAACCGCTACGTCGACCTGCGCCTGGGTTCGGCCAGCGCCCCGGAGATCCCCGACCACGGGGTGATCGGCACCGCCGACACGACCAGCGCCGTCGACCTCGATCAGCTGTTCAACACGCTCAATCCGCCGACGCTCAAGGGCCTCCAGGACGTTTTCCAGGGATCGGCCTCCCAGTACGCGGGTCGCGGCCGTCAGGCACAGCAGGCGTGGGCGTATCTGAACCCGGCGATCGCCTCCAGCAGCGCGCTGTTCGCCGAACTGGACCGCAACACCAGCCAGTTCACCGACTTCATCGTCAAGTCCAGTGGCCTGGTCACCACCCTGTCGCGGCGCAGCAGCGACCTCAGCGGACTGGTCGACAACCTGTCGCAGACCACGCAGGCGCTGGCCGCCCAGCGGGACGCGCTCGGCCAATCGATCCGGCAGCTGCCGGGGTTCATGCGCCTGGGCGACGCGACGTTCGTCAACGTTCGGCGGGCGCTGGACGCGCTGACGCCGCTGGTCGACGCGACCCGCCCGGTCGCCCCGAAGCTGCAGCAACTGTTGGCGGCGCTCGGGCCGCTGGCCCGGGAGGCGCTGCCGACGGTCCGGACGCTGTCGGCTGCGATCACCCGACCGGGCCCCGACAACGATCTCACCGACCTCACCCGGCTCGGCGCGCCGCTGGCGGCCGCGACTGTCGACCCGGTGCGGGTCGACGGCAAGCGCCGTCCGGGGGCGTTCCCGCAGTCGACGACCGCGCTGAACGACTTCACCCCCGAGCTCGCCACCGCCCGGCCCTACGCGGTCGACCTCACCGGCTGGTTCGAGGGCTTCTCACACCCGGGGACGATCGACGCAAACGGCGGCTCGAGCCGCGTTGCAGCCACGCTGAGCGTGCTGTCGCCGGCCGATAGCGCGCTTCTCGGACCGCTGTCGCTCGACCAGCAGATCGCTCAGGTGATCCAGTTTCTAACCGGTCCCGGAGGCGGGCTGACCGCGTTCCAGGGCGATCGCTGCCCGGGATCGATGGAGCGCGGCGGGCTGTTCTTCCCCGAGACCGGCTTCCCGTGCAACCCGCGAGAGGTGCCCACCGGCCCATGAGGCGGATCCTCGCCGCAGCCGCCGTCCTGGGCGCCGTCGCGGCGTTCGCCGCGGTCGTGTTGATCGGCGGCGCCGCCGCCGACGGCCCCAGCGCGGAGGGCAGCTACAAGATCGAGTTCGACAATGCGTTCGGGCTCGTCGATGGCAGCCAGTTCAAGGTCGCCGGCGTGCCGGCGGGGACGATCACCGCGATCGACCTCGACCAGAATACGTTGCACGCGGTCGTCACCGTCGATGTCACCCAGGGCGGATTCGGCGCGTTTCACGCAGATGCGTTCTGTCAGTCGCGGCCGCAGTCGCTGATCGGCGAGTACTTCGTCGATTGCCAGCCGGGCAATTCGGGCCCGATGCTGGCCCCCGGGAGCACGATCCCGGTCACCCACACCCAATCGACGATTCCCGCCGACCTGCTGCAGAACGTGCTGCGGCTGCCCTACCGCCAGCGCCTGGCCCTGATCATCAATGAGCTCGGCGCGGGCGTGGCGGGACGCTCCACTGATCTGCAGGCCGCGTTGCGCCGGGCGGTGCCGGCGCTGACCGAGACCGACAACCTGCTCAAGCTGCTCGCCGACGACTCGCGCACGTTGCAGCGCCTGACGGTCAACTCCGACACGGTCGTCACCGCCCTGGCCCGGAACAAGCACCAGGTCGCCCGGTTCATCACCGAGGCCAACAACACCTCGACGGCGGTCGCCAGCCGGCATGCTGCGCTGCAGGACAGCCTCGCGCGGCTGCCGGGGTTCCTCGAGCAGCTGCGCCCGGCGATGGCAAAGCTCGGCCAGGCCACCACCGCGAACCAGCCGGTGCTGGCCAACCTCGACGCGTCCTCCGCGCAGCTGGATCGGCTGTTCACCAACCTGGCCCCGTTCTCGCGGGCGGCGCTGCCGGCCGTTCGGTCGCTCGGGCGCGCCTCGGCCACAGGCATCGAGGCGGTGCGAGCGGCCGCGCCGACGGTCAATGATCTGGCCGCATTCGCCAAGCCGACTCCCGAGCTGGCCCAGAACCTCTCGATCGTCCTGCACGACCTCGACGACCGCGGCCGCGCGGTCGAGCCCGATCCTCGCAGCCCCGGTGGAAAGGGCTACACGGGTCTGGAGGCACTGCTCCAGTACGTGTTCAACCAGACGCTGGCGATCAACACGTTCGGGCCGTTCGGCCACGTGCTCGCCGTCGACGCGTTCGTGGACCCCAAGTGCACCCCGTATGCGACGCCGGCGACGATCGCGCTGAGCCTGCAGAAGTTCGGGCCCCGCTACCGGCAGTGCTACGCCTGGCTGGGGCCCAACCAGCCGGGCGTCAATGAGCTTGACCCGACCAACCCGCGGGCCTGCGTGCCCGATCCGGGCGGGGCGCCGCCGGGGCAGCGCGGGCCGAAGACGACCGTCTGCCGGCTGACCGCGGAAGCCGTGGCTCGGGGCAGCACCGAGGCCGCGAGCGCGCAGCAGGCCACGAGCGCGCAGCAGGCCACGATCCGCTCGCCCGCAGCCGGCGCGTCGGCTGCCGTCGCGGCGGCAGCAGCCGGACAGCGCTCCGCCCAGGCCCGGAGCGGTCAGGCCCGCCGGCTCCTCAGCTACCTGCTCGACCCGTGAGACGCCGCCACACCCAATCCGCCTTCAGAAATCCGGTGCTGGTGGGCGCGGCCACCGTGCTGGTGCTGCTGGTCGCGGTGTTCCTGGCCTACAACGCGAACACCGGGCTTCCGTTCGTGCCCACCCGGGAGCTCAAGGTCGACATCGCGAGCGCCTCGAACCTGACCGTCGGCAACGACGTCCGCGAGGGCGGCTACCGGATCGGGCTGGTTTCGGGAATGACGCCGATCCGGCTGTCCAGCGGGCAGGTGGGCGCGCAGCTGACGCTGAAGCTGACCCGCAAGTACGGGAACGTCCCGGTCAACTCGACGGTCTCGATCCTGCCGCTGTCGGTGCTCGGCTCCAAGTACGTCGATTTGCACAAGGGCGACGCGCCGCGCGTGTTCGCCGACGGGGGGACGCTGCCGATCTCCCAGACGCACGTACCGGTTCAGTTCGACGACATCTTCCAGACGTTCAATCCGCCGACTCGCCGAGCGATCCAGGACAACCTGGTGGGGATCGGCGACACGCTCGCCGGCCGTGGGCCGGCGCTCAACGACACGCTGGCGGCGCTCCCGGCCCTGCTGGGCCACCTCGAGCCGGTCGCGCGCAACCTGTCAGATCCCCGCACGCAGCTGACCCGCCTGATCGGATCGCTGAACGCGTTCATGGACACGGTTGCGCCGGTAGCCCCCGTCGCCTCCCGGCTGTTCACCGACATGGCGACGACGTTCGAGGCGATCTCGCGCGACCCGGCCGCGTTGCAGGACGCGATCGCGCAGTCGCCCTCGACGCTGGCCGTCGGCACCGAGTCGCTGCGGGTGGCCCAGCCGCTGCTGTCCGACCTGACCCGGCTCGGGCATGCGCTCACGCCCGCCACCGCCGAGCTCGAGCGCACCCTGCCCGTGCTCAACCCGGCGATCGAAGCCGGCACCACCACCCTGAAGCGGATCCCGCCGTTCAACGAGGAGCTGCAGCGGCTGCTCGCCTCGGTCAAGCGACTTGCCGTCACCCCCACCACCAACCAGGCGCTGAACGGCCTCACCGCGACCGTCAACACGCTCAACCCGATGGTCCGCTACCTGGGGCCCTACCAGACGGTCTGCGACGACTGGAACTACTGGTGGACCTACCTCGCCGATCACCTGTCCCAGCCGACGAAGTTCGGGTTCGCGCAACGCGCCCTGCTGAACCTGGCGGAGCCTTCCGGAGGCGGGGTCGGCCAGCAGGGTGCGACCACGCCGGTCAACGGCACCTCGGGCAGCGACAGCCCGCCGCTGACGGTGTTCGGCGGCCAGCAGTTCCTGCACGCCCAGTCCTACGGGGCGGCGATCGACGACCAGGGCAACGCCGACTGTGAGACCGGCCAACGCGGATACCCCAAGCGGCTCAACGCCTTCGACCCCGAACACCGGAACCTGGCTGTGGACCCGCACACCCCCGGCGACCAGGGGCCGACGTTCCACGGCCGCTCGCGCGTGCCCGCCGGCGAGACATTCAGCCGCAACCCCCAGACCGGCCCGCAGCTCCCGACAAAGGCCAGCGGCCAATGACCCGCGGGCGCCGTCGCAGAGGTATCAGCGCGTTTGCCGCCGGCGTGATCGGGATCGTCGTGATCGTCGTCTTCACCTACCTCGCGTTCACGCAGTTCGCCAACCCGTTCGCCAATCCGTTCACGGTCCACGCCACGTTCTCGAGCGCCGGCGGGCTGCGACCGGGATCACTGGTGCGGATCGCCGGCGTCAACATCGGCAAGGTCACCGGAATCGACCAGGTGCCCGGCTGCGGCCACGACCAGCCGGGCCGGGCGAGCTGCTCGGCCACCGAGGTCACGATGACGATCGACGATCAGGGGCTGCCGCTGCACACCGACGCGACGTTCGCGATCCGCCCGCGCACGTTCCTCGAGGGGAACTTCTTCATCGACGTCAGCCCCGGAACCCCGGATGCGCCCAGGGCGTCCGACGGCCACACGTTCCCCGTCCAGCAGGGGATCCAGGCCGTGCAGCTCGACCAGATCCTGACCTCGCTGCAGGCCGACACCCGCCGCAACCTCCAGACACTGCTGCAGCAGTACGGAATCGGGGTCAAGCGCGGTGGCCCCGCCTACAACCGCTCGATTCCCTACTGGCTTCCCGCCTACCGCTACAGCTCGGTCGTCGCCCACGATGCGCTCGGGATCGGACCGCACGATCTCTCGAACCTGATCGCCGCCTCCGGGACGGTCGCCGGCGCGCTCAACGCCAACCCCCAGGCCCTCGGCAGCCTCGTCACGGACTTCAACACGACCGCCGGCGCGTTCGCGCGCCAGAGCGCCGCGCTGCAGGACGCGCTGGCCGAGCTGCCCCGAACGCTGTCGGCGGCGATCCCGGCGTTCAACGCGCTCAACGCGTCGCTGCCGCCGCTGACCACGCTCGCCGACGCGCTGCTGCCCGGCGTCCGATCGGCCGGGCCCGCGATCGACGCGACGCTGCCGCTGGTCGGTCAGCTGCGCGGGCTGGTGGCGCCGGACGAGCTCGGCGCACTGGCGAGCACGCTGCAGCGCGCCGCCCCGGCGCTGTCACAGCTGACGCGGGGCACGATCCCGTTGATGGCCGGAGGCGTACGCCCGGCGTCCAGCTGCCTGGCCACGGTCATCTACCCGTGGTCGCAGCTGACGCTGAAGGACCCCCACTTCAACGCCTCCAACGGGTTCCCGCCCCGCAAGGTCTACGTCGAAGCGGTCGACTACCTCCCCGGCCTGGCCGGCGAGTCGCGCAACTTCGACGCTAACGGCGCCTACATCCGGGTGCTGCTGACGGGCGGCTCGCTGACCTACTCGCTCGCCCCGAACACGTTCGGACAAGCGGTGGCGCCGCTGATCTCGACCCAGCCGACGCTGCCGCCCGGCGGCAAGCGTCCGCCGCTTGAACCGACGGTGCCGTGCGAGACCCAGACCCCGATCCACGACCTGTCCTCCCCGACCGGCCCGCCTTTGGCCGAGCTGCGATGAAGCGCGCGATCCGTAACCACATCGGTGACTTCGTGGCGATCCTCGGCCTGGTGATCCTCGCGGCCGCCGTGGCCGGCTACATCCTCGAGCACCAGCGGTTCCGGTTCCCACTGATCGAATCGGCGCCGTTCAAGATCAACGCCCAGTTCTCAACCGCGCAGGCGGTCGCACCCGCCCAGGGCCAGACCGTTCGCGTGTCGGGAGTCCAGATCGGAGATATCGGCGGGGTCAAGCTCAACGATGGAGTCGCGGTCGTCACGCTCGACATCGACCAGCGCTACAAGCACCTGATCCACTCCGACGCGACCGCGTTGCTGCGCCCGCGGACCGGACTCAAGGACATGTTCGTCGAGCTCAACCCCGGCTCCAAGGCCGCGCCCGAGGTCAAGCAGGGCTTCACGATCCCGGTCGCCAATACCGCGCCCGACGTCAACGTCGACGAGATCCTGTCCTCGCTCGACGCCGACACCCGCGCGTACCTGAACCTGCTGGTCAACGGCGCCGGGCAGGGGCTCAAGGATGGCGGCGGCAACGAGCTGGCGCAAGTGCTGGAGCGGTTCGAGCCCACCCACCGCGACCTGGCGCGGGTCAGTCATGCGCTGGCACAGCGCGGGTCCAACCTCCGACGGCTGATCAACTCGCTGGCCCAGCTCAATACCGCGCTGGCCGGAGAGCAGGGTCAGATCAGTCAGCTCGTCGACTCGAGCGCAAGCGTGTTCAGCGCGTTCGCCTCCGAGGATCAGAACGTCAGCCGGGCGGTGGCCGACCTGCCGGCCACGCTGCGCCAGACGACCGACACGCTCGGCAAGGTGCAGGCGTTCGCGCAGCAGCTCGGCCCGACGGCGACGCACCTGCTCCCGGCGGCCCGGGCGCTGCCGGCAGCCAACGCGGCGCTGACCGCCCTGGCCAAGCCGGCCACGCCGATCATCCGCGATCAGGTGCGCCCGTTCGTGAGGTCCGCGAACCCCGTGGTCGCGGACCTCACTCCCGCCGCGTCGGACCTGGCCAAGGCCACGCCCAGCCTGAGCGGCGTGTTCAGCGTGGTCAACCACCTGACCAACATGCTCGGCTACAACCCCGGCTCCGGTCAGCACGGCTACCTGTGGTGGCTGGCCTGGCTGGGGCACAGCACCCGCACGCTGTTCTCGATCCAGGACGCCAACGGTCCCTACCGCCCGGTGTTCATCCAGTTCAGCTGCAGTCAGGTGAACCTGCTGACCGGGGCCACCTCGCCGTTCGCTCTCGTCGGCGGCCTGTTGAACCTCGCACCCCTGCGGGCACACTGCCCCGCCACTGGCTGATGGACACCGGCGCGCCATCGGTCACCAAGGTCCTGACGATGGTCCTGTTCTCGCTGTCGTGCGTGGGGTTGCTGCTGTTCCTGTGGCTGTCGTTCGGCGGCACGATCCCGTTCAACCCCCAGGGGTACCGATTCGAGGCGTCGTTCCCCAACGCCCAGGAGCTCGCGATCCGCGCGGACGTCCGGATCGCGGGCGTGTCGGTCGGCAAGGTCGTGGCCAAGTCGCTCGACCCCCAGGGCAACCGTACGGTCGCGACGATCCAGCTCGACAATCAGTTCGCCCCCCTCCACCGCGACGCGCGGGCGATCCTGCGCGAGAAGACGATCCTCGGCGAGACCTACGTCGAGATCGCGCCCGGCTCACAGGATGCTCCGGCACTCCCCGACGGGGGGATGCTCCCGCGCTCGAGCGTCCAGCCGGCCGTGCAGCTGGATCAGATCTTCGATGCGCTGGATCCGGTGACCCGGCGCGCGTTCCAGGTGTGGCAGCAGCAGCTGGCGATCGCGGTCAACGGCAACGCCCAGAACCTCTCCAACGTGCTCGGCAACCTGCCCGCGTTCTCGGCCGACGCCACCGACGTGCTGCGCGTGCTCGACGTCGAGCACACTGCGGTCACGGGCCTGGTCCGTAACGGCGGCACCGTGTTCTCGGCGCTCAGTCAGAACCAGTCGGCGCTGCGCAACCTGATCACCAGCGCCGGCGCGACGTTCGCGACCACGGCCGCTAACAACGACCAGCTGGCCGCCACCGTGCAGCAGCTGCCCGAGTTCCTGCGTCAGACTCGAGCCACGCTCGCCCAGGTGCAGTCGTTCTCGCTCGATGCCGATCCGGTCGTGCGGGAGCTGATTCCAGTAGCCGACCAGCTGGGGCCGACGCTGCGCTCAGTGGGCGCGCTGGCGCCGGACCTGCAGCGCCTGTTCGTCGACCTCGGGCCGCTGATCACCGATTCGGAGACCGGCCTGCCCGGGTTTGAGCGAGTGGTATCGGGCGCCCAGCCGCTGCTGGGGGCGGTCGCCCCGTTCCTGGGTCAGCTCAACCCGATCGTCGACTGGCTGTCCCTGCACCAGCAGCTGTTGTCTGACTTCATCTCGGTCGGCGCGGTCGGCGTCGCCGCCAAGAGCAACGTCTACGGCGGCGCGTTGAAGTGCGGCGCGTCGGCGTGCGGCCACTACCTGCGCCAGTTCTCCCCGGTCGGCCCGCAGACCACGGGGCTGGCCGCCAAGCGCGACGCCAACAGTCGCGGCAACACATATCCCCCGTCGCTGTGGCTCGCCGACCCGCTCGCGTTCTCGGCCGGCGGCAGGTTCCCGGGCAGCTTCACGTTCCCGTCATGGGACTGCACGCAGACCGGAGCGCCGGGCAACGGCGCCCGCCCGGCCACCGACACCAACCAGGCGTGCTGGGTCGCGCCAACGCTGCCGGGGGCCAAGCCCGGCCACATCCCGCACCTGCTGTCGGCCCACTTCTCGAGCCGGTAGCCGGCTCGGGCTCAGCGGTCACGAGCGCCGAGCGCGGGCTTAACGTCGACGATCGGGGTGCCGTCGATCGCCTCCAGGTCGCGGACCCGGATCCGGGTCCCGTCGACCGCGGTGATCGTCACCCGGTGCAGTCCGATCGGGTTGGGCCGGTCGGCCGAGCGGGTGCTGAACACGCCCCGTAAGGGGTTGCGCGCGTCGTCGCGAGGGTGGACCTCGAGCACGTCGCGCCGCGCACGGTGAAGCCAGGTGAGCACGATCACCTCGTCGCCGGGCGCCAGGTCGCGGACCGCCACGCGCACGGTGTCGTCGAGGTCCAGCCAGGCCTCCGGGCCGCCCTCGTCGCCCTGCTTGGGGGCGATCGCCGGATCGGTCAACGTCGAGCGGACGGTACCGATCGGGCGAAGCTCGTAGGGTGGGATCTCGTTGAGCACGATGCTCGACCCGCAGTATGTCGATTGCGGCCGGGGCGGCCGGGCCATGCTGGACGTGAAACGCGCGATATACCGACGTTTCACGTCCAGGCTCCGTCCACGCCCAAGGTGCTCTCAACCGGGCCGGACGGTGCTCATAAGCTTCCCCTGACGCGATCACAGCTACTGACACCGGAGGACGCATGCCACGCATCGCCGTGGTGGTGCATGGGACCGAGGACCGGATCCTCCCGTTCGAGGCGACCGCCCAGCGGCTGCCGGACCTGATCTCCGACCTGCAGCTGGTGAAGGTCGAGGGCGGCCCGCACAACATCGCGTGGACGTTCCCCGACGAGGTCAACCAGGCGCTGCTCGATTTCCTGGGCTGAGCTGCATAGCCCACACGACCAGGACCTGACAGGCGGCGTGGTCGACGACGAAGCGCGTGCGTGGCCCGAAGCTGTGCGGGCCGACCCGGGCCTCGCCGTCGCGGGCCAGCACCAGCAGGTCGACGTCGGCGCACGCGGCGAGCACCTCGCGCTCCACGTGCCCGCGCCGGGAGTCGAGCTCCGCCTGCCGGCCGAGGCGCTCGCGAGCGGCGTCGAGCAACGCCTCTGCCTCCTCGGCCGCGATCGCGCGCAGCGGCGGTCCCGGAGGCGGCGGCGGCCGCCGGCCGAGCAGCCGCGCGGCGCTCCGGGTGGCGAGCTCCTCGACGTCGCTCGGGGCGACGTGCAGCAGCGTCAGCTCCGCCTCGGCGGGCACGAGCTCGCGGGCGTGGTCGACGCACGCCTCCCACGTGTTCTCCGAGATCCAGATCACCGCGCGCATCACAGGACCTGCAGAGCCAACCACAACCCGAGCGTCGAAGCCAGCAGCACCGCCGGAACCGTCTCCACGCCCAGCCGCGTGAACTCGGCGATGTCGGTCTCCTGCTCGTGCGCGTGCACGATCCGCCGCCACAGCAGCGTCGCCAGCGAGCCGACGTACGTCAGATTCGGCCCGACGTTGACACCGACCAGCATCGCCAGCACCGCGCCGGGGCCGCTCGCCGCGACCACGGGGAGGATGATCAGCGTCGCGGGGAGGTTGTTGACCAGGTTGGCCGCGACCGCGCTGATCGCGGCCACCGCGAGCAGCGCCGGCAGCTCGGTGCCGCCGGGCAGCACCGAGCGGACCGCGCTCGACAGCCCGTGGTCGCCGGCGGCTGCCACCACGATCCCCAGGCCGAGCACGAACACCAGCAGCGTCGGCTCGGCCGCGAGCGCCAGTTCCCGGGGCGTCGGCCGGTAGCGCAGTTCGAGCACGAGCGCCCCGGCCGCCGCCACCCATACGGGCGCGATCCCGACCGCCGAGCTCAGCACGAACCCGGCCAGCGTCGCCCCGACTACCCACAGGGCGAACGCGGGCAATGGCCGCGACTCGACCTCCCCGGCATCCGTCGGCGTGCGCCGCAGATCGCGCGAAAACGACCGGCTCAGCACCAGCCACTCGACGGCCAGGGCCAGCAGCCACGGCAGCACCATCAGCCCGCCGAACCGCGCGAACGACAGGCCGCTGCGGTGAAACGCGAGCAGGTTGGTCAGGTTCGACACCGGCAGCAGCAACGAGGCCGAGTTGGCCAGGTGCGAACAGGCGTACACGTGCGGGCGGGAGTTGGTGCGCAGCCGGGCCGCGGTCGCGAACACGATCGGCGTCAGCAGCACGATCGTCGCATCAAGGCTCAGCACCGCGGTGGTGACGGCGGCCACGACGAACACCATCGCCAGCAGCCGGCGTGGCTGGCGGCGGGACCCGGCGGCCATCGATGCGCCCAGCGCCTCGAACAGCCCAGCCCGCCGGCACCCGTCCGCGAGCAGCAGCAGCGCCGCCAGGAACCCGACGGTTGGACCCAGGTCGCTCAACGCCGACCGCGCTCCCTTGAAGCTGATCGCGCCCGCGGCGAGCGACCACGAGCGCGGCCACGACCGCCACCGCCCAGTCGGGCGCCCACCGCGGCCGGGTGACCGCCGCGACCAGGCAGGCCGCGAGCGCGACTAGCGCGACCGCTTCTTTCACCGCGCCATCACCGTGTCGGGCATCACGCCAATCATGCCCGGGTGCGGGCAATAGACTCACCGCCGGTGAGCGCCCACGTCCCCAGCGGCCCGCTCACCACCTCCCGGCGAGGATCGTTCTGGATCGGCACCGAGCCGATCGCCGGACCATTCGGCACGGTCGCGCGGGGACCGATGTACGTCGAGTGGGAGTCCCCCGCGCAACCGTCGGATGGACCCCCCTGGGTGCTCGTACACGGGGGCGGCGGGCAGGGCACCGACTATCTGACGACGCCCGACGGCCGTCCCGGATGGTCGCGGCTGCTCGTCGGCGACGGTCACACCGTGTACGTGGTCGACCGCCCCGGCCACGGCCGCTCATCGCACCATCCCGACGTGCTCGGCGCGATGGCGCCACCGCCGAGCGCCGAGGGGTTGCGCGCGATCTTCGTGCCTCCGGCCGAGGGTCCCGACAGCAACCCGGCCGCACATCTGCACACCCAATGGCCGGGCGGCCGCGCTCCCGGCGAGCCCGTCTATGACCAGTGGCTGGCGCCGGCGGGCCCGACGCTCGCCGACTGGTCGGAGATGCACCGCCTCGAGCAGGCTCGGCTGGCCGAGTTGCTCGACCGGGTCGGACCCGCGGTGCTGGTCACCCACTCCGCCGGCGGGCCGGGCGCTTTCCTGGCCGCCGACGCCCGGCCCGAGCGCGTCGCCGCGCTGGTGGCGATCGAGGTGGTTGGGCCGCCGTTCGCCAAGCGCCCGGGGACCGGGCTCGACCTCGCCTGGGGGCTCGCCGCCGCTCCGCTGCGCTACGACCCACCCGCCGCCGATCCGTCGGAGCTGGCGCTGGTCACCACCGAGCCCGCCGAGCTGGCGCCGGTCCCACTCACGCTGCAGCGCGAGCCGGCCCGCTCACTGCCCAATCTCACCCGTATCCCGATCGCGGTGGTGACCGCCGAGGCGTCGATGTTCGCGATGTTCGACCGGCATCTGGTCGCGTTTCTGCGCCAGGCCGGGTGTGACGCCGAGCTCGTGCGGCTCGCCGACCACGGCGTCCACGGCAACGGCCACGGGATGATGCTCGAGCGCAATCACGAGCAGGCGCTGGCGGTAATCACCCGCTGGGTGCGGACCCGCCTTTAGTTTGCGGCCTCGACCCTCCGGGGAGCCATAGAGCAGCACAACGGAGGGAGGGAAGATGGCGACCACCCAGGTTAGGACCGGGAGAGGAATCGCCGTCACCGTGGCGCTCGCGGCCGCGACCGTCGGCGTGGTGTACGGGTACGACACCGGAAGCATCGCCGGAGCGTTGCTGTTCATCCCGGCGCATTTCCATCTCTCGACTTCCGCGACCGAATGGATCACGACCTTCACCGGGATCGGGCTGATCGTCGGTGCGCTCCTCGCCAAGCGGATCGCCGATCGCTTCGGGCGCAAGCCCGCGATGGTGCTGATCTCCGTCGGCTTCACAGTGTTCGCGATCCTGCAGGCGACAGCGCAGGACATCGTCTGGCTCGACATCTCCCGCTTCCTGTTGGGCGTGAGCATCGGCGTGTCGACCGTCGCCGCGCCCGTGTTCATCGCCGAGTCAGCTCCGGCGGCGATCCGCGGCGCGCTGATCGTCGGCTATCAGGTTGCGACCGTCGCGGGGATCATGGTCGCCTACTTCGCCGACTACATCTTCGCCGGCAGCGGCTCGTGGCGAATCATGCTGGGCCTGTCGGCGGTCGCCAGCGCGCTGGTTCTGATCGTGCTGCTGCGCCTCCCGGACACGCCGCGCTGGTACCTGATGCAGGGACGCCGCGAGGAGGCCCTGCGGACCCTGCGGATGGTCGACCCGGATGCCGATGCCGAGCGCGCCGCCCGCGAGATCGAGACCGATCTCGGCGCCGAGCGCGGGGGCAACTTGCGCGAGATGATCCGGCTCCCGTACGTGCGCCCGACCGTGTTCGTGCTCGTGCTCGGGTTCCTGGTGCAGATCACCGGGATCAACGCGATCACCTACTACAGCCCGTTCATCTTCGCCGACATCGGCTGGTCGTCGCACTTCGCGCTGTTGATCCAGGGCCTGATCGAGGTGTTCTCGGTGTTCGCGACCGTCGCGGCGGTGCTGGTGGTCGATCGAATCGGCCGGCGGCTGACGTTGCTGATCGGCGTCGGCGTGATGATCGGCGCGAACGCGTTGATGGTGATCGTGTACGCGGGTGGCAGCTCGTTCAACACGCTCGAGCAGGTGCTCGGGTTCATCGGGATCATGTTCTTCACCGCCGGCTTCAACTTCGGCTTCGGCGCGATGGTGTGGGTGTACGCGTCCGAGAGCTTCCCGGCGCGGCTACGAACCGCCGGCGCCTCGACGATGCTGACCGCCGATCTCCTGGCCAACCTGCTGATCTCCCGCTTCTTCTTGACCGTGCTCGACAAGCTCGGCGGGCTCGGGACGTTTGCGCTGTTCCTCGGATTGGCGGTGTTCTCGTTCGTGTTCATCTGGGCGATGGCGCCGGAGACCAAGGGCCGTCCGCTGGAGGCGATCCGGATCTACTGGGAGCACGGCGGCCACTGGCCCTCCGAGGCCGAGACGCAGGCCGAGCTTGACCGGAAGGACGCACGCGAGCACGCTACGGTCGTATGACCGGCGGGCAGACGGCGCTGGAGATGGCCGAGCGGGTCGTGGCGATCGACGTGGGTGGCACCAATCTCGAGGGTGCGATCGTCGACCGATATGGCTGCTGCACCTCGGCGGTTCGTCGCCCGGCCGGCCGCGACTCGGGCGCCGAGGCACGGATCAGGGCGGTGGTGGACCTCGCCAAAGAGCTCGCCGATTCAGAGGCCGGGCCGTCGGATCGCAGGTCCCGGCCGGAAGTGGTCGGGCTCGCCGTGCCAGGAATCGTCGACGAGCACGCCGGGACCGTGGTGACCGCCCCCAACCTCGGCTGGACGGACGTGCCGATCAGATCGATCGTGGCCGAGCGCACCGGACTCGAGGTCGCCGTCAGTCACGACGTGCGGGCGGGGGCCGTGGCCGAGGGGCTGCACGGCGCCGCTCGGGGTTGCCGCGACTACCTGTTCATCACGCTCGGCACTGGGATCGGTGCGGCGGCGGTGCTCGATGGGCGTCCCTACACCGGGGCGCATGGTCTTGGCGGCGAGTTCGGCCACATGGCGATCGAACGCCGCGGACCTGTGTGCGGCTGTGGCAGCACGGGTTGTCTTGAGGCGCTGGCCTCGGCGGCGCATATAGCTGCTCGATACCGGCAGATGGCCGCGGAACGTGCCCCGGTAACCGCGCGGGATGTCGCTCGGCGCGCGGGAGCCGGAGATCCGGTCGCCCGCGAGATCTGGGTGGAGGCGATCGACGCCCTGGCCGTGGCGATCGCGAACTATGGCTCGCTGCTCGATCCCGAGCTGGTGGTCGTCGGCGGCGGGATGGCCGCGGCAGGAGACGAGCTGCTCGGTCCGATGCGGACGCGGCTGGCGACGCACACGCGCTTCGGCGACCCGCCCCCGGTGGTGGCGGCGGCGCTGGGCGCGACGGCCGGCCGCCATGGGGCGGCGATCGCGGCGTGGCGGGTCGCGGGTCTGCCCGAGCGCCAGCTCGCTTCCTGGGCGGTAGCGACGTAGTGCGGCTGCGATGCGAGCGGATCCTGACCCCAGCCGGGGTGATCGCCGGCGAGGTCGCGGTCGACGGCGAGCGGATCGTCGCGGTGTCGCCGCGGCCGGTTGACCGCGTCGATCCCGATGTCCTCGACCTGGGCGCGCTGTGGCTGGCACCCGGGTTCATCGACACCCACGTCCACGGCGGCGGCGGCGCCCAGTGCAACACGGCCGACTCCGACGAGGTCGACGCGGTCGCGGCGTTCCACGCGCAGCACGGGACGACGGCGCTGCTGGCCACGACCGTGGCCGCGCCGCTGGAACAGCTCGAAGCGAGCCTGGCGGCGATCGCCCGCAGCGGCGCGATCGTGCTCGGCGCCCACCTCGAGGGTCCGTTCCTCAGTCGCGAGCGGCCCGGGGCGATGGACCCGGCGGCGTTCCTGGATCCCGACCCGGCGGCCGTCGCCCGGCTGCTGAGGGCCGGCGGCCGCACGCTGAAGATGATGACGTTGGCACCCGAGCTTCCCGGCACTCCGGAGCTGATCGCCGCGCTGCGCCGAGCCGACGCGGTCGCCTCGATCGGTCACACCGACGCCGATTACGAGCAGGCAGAGGCCGCGGTCACCGCCGGCGCTCGCTCCGTCACGCACCTGTTCAACGCGATGGGGCCGCTGCACCACCGTGAGCCGGGCGTGGTCGGCGCCGCCCTCGACCTGCCCCAGCTCGCCTGTGAGCTGATCTGCGACGGGGTGCACGCGGATCCCGCCGCGCTGCGGCTGGCTCACCGCGCCAAGGGGACGGCGGGCATCCGGCTGGTGACCGACGCGATCGAGGCCGCCGGGATGCCCGACGGGCGCTATCGGCTGCACCGGTCGATGATCGACGTGTCGGCCGGGGTCGCCCGCTTGGGGGGCGGCGCGTCGCTGGCCGGCAGCACGTTGACGATGGACGCGGCCGTCCGTAACGCGGTCCGGTTCCTGGACGTGCCCGTGCCGGTGGCGCTGGCGATGGCCTCGATAAACCCGGCGCGGCTGCTGGGAATCCAGCACCGCAAGGGCGCGATCGCCGCCGGGCTGGACGCTGACCTGGTGGTGCTCGACGACGAGCTGCGCTGCCGCGCGACGATGGTCGCGGGCGAGTGGCTCGCGGGTCCTCCTGGGGGCGGCTGACCGACGCGGCTCAGCTGCCGAGCGGGATCCGCCGCGGCTCCCCGAGCGCGGCGCGGCCGATCTCGCCGTACCACACGTCGCGCAGCTGGAGGTTGCGATGCGCGGTCGCGACCGCCATATCGCGAAAGATCCGCGCGGTGCGCTCGCCATCGCGCGCCACCGACGCGCCGACCGTCTGGAACAGGTCGTCGTCGATCACCTTCCAGCACATCAACAGCACCTCGCGGGCGATCCCCGCGACGAGCATGTCGTCGCCGTAGGTGTACTCGATCCCGTCTTGCACGTTGCGCCGGCACAGTTCCATGTGGCGGTCCGCCGCTTCGTACAGGGCCGCCTCGGCGGTGGCGATGTGGGTCAGCGCCCGACCGTAGAACCGCTGGTACTCGCGGTCCTCGATCCGCGGCCCGAACGGCGGCAGCCCGGTGGTCTTGGTGCGCATCAGCCGCTCGTATTCATCGAGCATGTTGTAGGCGGCGCCGACCGTGACCGCGGCCAGCGAAATCGTGAACACCGACATCGCGCGTCCGGCGTACATCGGGTTGTCGTGCAGCCGCGAGCCAGGAGTGCCGCCGGCGACATCGATGTCGATCATGTTGCCGGCAAACCCCCAGTGCTCTGGAATCCGCGTGTGGTCAAAGCGGATGCTCTGCGATCCGCTGCCCTTCAGGCCGAGCATGTCGCCCCAGTCGTCGAGCATCTCCCACTGGTCCTGCGGGGCCACGAACAGAAGCATCGGGGGTGGACCGTCGCCGTCGGGGTTGGGGAGCATCGCCTGGCCCATGTAGTACGTCGAGTACGGCGTGCCCGACGCGAACGCCACCTGTCCGTTGATCTCCCAGCCATCCCCGCTGGCGGTGGCGGCGCCGACCGGGGCGGCCACCGAGCTCGCGCGGAAATCGCCGCCGGCGAAGATCTCGTCCTGAGCCTGCTGCGGCCACCACGAACCGACCATCAGCGCGTGGTTCATCGCCAGTCCCATGCACCACGCGGTCGACACGCACCCGCGCGCGATCTCCTGGACCACGCGCACGTAAGCGGGCACGCCGAACTCGTAGCCCCCGTACCGGCGCGGCACGTACAGGTGGTAGAAGCCGGCAGCGAGGAACGCGCGGTGCATCTCCTCGGAGTAGAACGTGCGCCGCTCGGTCGCCTCCTGCTCTGCGACCAGCCGCGGGCGCAGCGCCACCGCCCGCGCGATCATCTCCTCGACGGTGAGGTCCGGCTCTGCCGGCGGACGCCCGGTGACGGTGCCCTCGGAAGCGCTCACCGCCTCAGCCTCCCCGCCGGAAGCGGTCCTCCTCCTCGATCGTCCGCTCGGCCGTCGGCAGCGCCCGGAGGCGATCGTCGGGGATCGGCTCACCACTCTCCACCGACACCCCGAACTTGCCTTCCGCCAGCCTGGCCTCGGCTCGCTCGACGTTCGCCAGATCCTTGCGCAGGTCCTCGCGGCGGCCCTGGTCGTACTCGTCCTGGTAGAGGTCCTCGGTGCCCTCGTCGCCAGGCTCCACGCGGTCATCGCCCTCGAGCGGAGCGTCGAGCCCTGCGAGCGCCTGTTCTATGCGCTTTCGCTCGGTAGCGAGCAGCTGCGTTGCCTCGTCTTTATCCATGCCCACAAGACTATTCGCTGCCGCGCGTCAACCACTGTCGCGGTCGGCCTCGCCCGCCGACCCCAGCGGATGCCCCAGTTCGACGCGCGCGGTGACCCCGACGCCGAGGAGCAGCCCCATCGACGCGAGATAACAGGTGATCAGCACGCCGGCCAGCATCAGGAACAGCTCGACCGGGGTGTGTCCGGCGGTCCAGCGCAGGTAGTAGCCCGCGATCGTCGGTGTCACCAGCAGGATCAGCCCGGCCACGGCCCCCCCGGCGATCGTGCTGCGACCGTGGACGCTGCGGTCGGCCAGCAGCCAGTAGACGCCGGCGCAGACGAGCATCATCACCACGATTGACAACAGCGGAACCGCCACCGCGACCAGCGTCGAGTTCAGGCCCAGCTTGTGGGCCAGCCCGGTGCCAACCGAGGCGACCAGCACCATCAGCACGATCAGGGTCGTCAGCACCGCGGCGACCCCCAGGTTGCGGAGCTTGCCGAGCACGATCCCGGCTCCGCGCAGCCCGAGCAGCCGCACCAGGCACCGGGCCAGCACCCCGACGGCGCCCGAGCAGGTCCACAGCATTCCGGCGATCGAGCCGGCGATCAGCAGCGGGGAGTTGCGGCGGGTGCGGAGGATCAGATCCACGATCTGGTCATGGACGTCCTTGGGCAGGACGTCCGTGACCCGCGTCGCAACCTCCTGCGCGCGAGCGTAATCGCCGAGCACGATCGTGGCCAGGGCGGTCAGGCCGAGCGCCAGCGGAACCAGTGACGACAGCAGAAACCACGACAGCGCCGGGACCTCGTCGCCCAGCCCGGACTCCCAGTACAGGCCGACGACCTCGCCAAGCGCGCGGCGCGCGGTTCGGAGGATGCCGTTCGAGGATTTCAATAGTGATCTCTTCGCCAGTTCTCAAAGCTTTCTTACTGGCCGGACTTACGTTCATGTTCGACTCAAGACCAATCGTGCCGCACGGACACCGGCGGCGCGCAGAAACGGATCACGAACATGAACACTCCACGTCTCATCTCCGCGTTCGCAGTCGCAGGTGCGATTGCGGCCGCGGCGGCGCCATCGGCGTCGGCAGCGACGACGGAGGGGCCGACAGCGTCCAGCGCGAACTGGTCCGGATATGTCGCCGGCGCCGGGTCCGCAGGAGACGCGAAGTTCTCGAGCGTCTCCGGGAGCTGGACCGAACCCAACGTCGACTGCAGCGCCGGCCAGGGCTACTCGGCCTTCTGGGTCGGGATCGGCGGCGCTGGTCAGCAGTCCCAGGCGCTCGAGCAGACCGGCACCGAGGCTGACTGCAGCGCCGGTGGTTCGGCCAGTCACTTCGCCTGGTACGAGCTGGTTCCGGCGGCTCCGGTTCGCATGGACCTGAAGGTCTCCCCGGGTGACCACATCACCGGCAAGGTCGCGGTGAACGGTACGAACATCACGGTGACGCTGTCTGACAGCACCACCGGTCAGTCGGCCACCAAGAACCTGACCATGCAGAACCCCGACACCTCGAGCGCCGAATGGATCGCCGAGGCCCCGTCACAATGCGGTAACGGCAGCGGCTGTCAGCCGCTCCCGCTGACCGACTTCGGCAAGGTCGACTTCACCGACGCGTCGGCCACGGCCAACGGCCACACCGGCACGATCTCCGACTCGGCCTGGGCGTCAAACGCCGTCCAACTGAGCCCCGGAGCAAGCCAGCTCGGTGACGGCGGCGGATTCGTGTCCGCCGACACCTCGTCGGCCGGCGCCAACCCGTCGAACCTGTCCTCCGACGGCTCTGCCTTCGCGGTCACCTGGGGCTCGAGCGCGCAGCCGGCTGCCGGCTCCGGCAGCTCGGCCGGCTCCGGTTCCGGATGGGGCGATGGCAGCGGCTCCTCCTGGGGCGACGGCTCGAGCTCCTCCTGGGGCGACGGCTCAAGTTCCTCTTGGGGCGACGGCAGCGGCTCCTCCTGGGGCGACGGCTCGAGCTCTGGCTGGGACGACGGCTCCGGCTCCAGCTGGGGCGACGATGGCAGCGCGGGCTATAGCGATGGCGGCTGGAGCTCCTACGTCCCCGGCTACGCCTACTGATAGCCCTCAGACCCCTGACAAGCTGCAGGACCCGTGCTCCCCGCCACTCCCCGGCGGGGAGCACTGTTTCTGGGGCCGACGGGCGATCTTCACAGGATCTTGACGCGCTGGTGACCGATCTGAATGTCCGCTTTACGACGGGCGTCGTACGTTGATAAGGACACGAATCGGTTTTCAGGAGCATGCACGATGGCAACGGTCACAGATACCCCCACCACCCCCTACTTTCTCCCGTACTCGCCGCCGCTGCCGCTGCGCACGCGCGTCTACGTGCACCGGCACGGACTGACGCATGCGCTGGCGAACGGCGCGGGCCCGGAGACAGACCCCGAGCTCGCCCTACGGGCCGCGCAGCTGACCAGCCTGCGCGGCCGCCGCGCCCTCGCGCGGACGTTGCGCCGCACGGTCGACGACGCCCACCGGCCGATTGTCAACGTGTTCCGGGTGCCGCTGATCCGCCGCCGCGCGGTGCTCGAGGCCGAGCCCGCGATCCGCGCCATGATCGACCGGCTCGACGGCCCCGCCGACGTTGCCGCCGAAGGGATGGCGATGGCCGACGAGATCATCACCAACGCTAACCGCAGTCCGCTCTACAACCCCAGCGAGCCCGGTTCGCTGCGGCGCCAGATCAAGGTTGCGACGGAGGCGCTGGAGCCCGCAGTGGCGCTGGCCGCGTAGCCGCCTCGGACGCGGCGCCGTCGGTCCCGGTCAGGTCGACGAGCTGGGCCAGGCCGTGCTCGATTCCCGCGCACAGCACGTCGATGTCGGGGGCGGTGTCGTAGTCACCGCTGACTCCGAAGCTGAGCGCGCCGTCGTAGGAGAAGATCGCGACCGCGATGCGGACGCTGGCGAACAGCGGGATGTACGGAAACGACTCGAGCATCCGCCGGCCGGCCAGATACAGCGGGAACTGCGGGCCCGGGACGTTGGTGGTGCCGGTGTTGATGCTGCGTTGGGGAACTCGGCTGGCTGCGCGAGCCCCCAGCGCCAACAGCATCGGCGGCGCGAACCCGGACAGGGACGTGAGCACCTCTCCGGCCACGGCCTGCTTTGACTCCTTCAGGTCGGCCATCTGCTCGCTGATCGAGCGCAGCCTGCGCTCCGGATCCTCGATCCCGACGGGGAGCTCGGCGAAGATCGCCGACACACGGTTGTTATAGGTACCGCGCTCGCCCGGGCGGCGGACCGACACCGGCACCAGCGTACGCAGCACGCGGTCGACCGACTCCTCGCGCGACTGCAACAGCTCGCGGAAGCCCTCGGTGATCGCGGCCAGCACGACGTCGTTGACGGTCCCGCCGATCGACCGGCGGATCCGCTGCACGTCCGACAGCCTCCCGCGCGCCCAGTCCCAGCGCCGGTGCGGGCCCAGCGGGCCGTTGATCGACGAGCTCGAGGGGATCCCGGCGGCGCCAACGAACCCCAGCAGCCCGCGGGAGGTGTCGATCACGGTGCCGGCCAGCTCGCGCGGCGCCCGCAGGCCGTGGAGTGCCTGTCCGGCCGCCGCGAACGGGTTGCGGGTCCGGTCGACGAGTGCGTCGGCCACCAGCCGGGCCGTCGACGGGCCGGGCCCCGGATCCCACGCGGACGTCGGCAACGTCGACGCATCGCGCGCGCGGTCGAGCACGACCGTCATCAGATCTGTGCCCGCGACCCCGTCGACCATGCAGTGATGCACCTTGGACAGCAGCGCCCAGCGCCCCTGCCCCAGTCCCTCGACGAGCCACAGCTCCCACAGCGGCTTGGCGCGATCCAGCCTCTGCGACATCACCCGCCCGACCAGCGTGCGCAGCTGAGTCTCGTCGCCGGGTGCTGGCAGCGCGGTCTGTCTCAGGTGATAGCCGAGGTTGAAGTGGGGGTCGTCGACCCATACGGGCTCGGCCAGCGACAGCGGCACCGCGCGGACTACCTGCCGGTACCTCGGCACCAGCGGCAGCTTGCCCTCGACAATCGCGACGACGTCCTGAAACGGCGGCGGCGGCCCTTCGAAGATGCTCACGCCGCCGACGTGCATCGGGCTGGTGTCGCTCTCGATGTGCAGGAAAGAGGCGTCCTGCGCGCTCATCCGGTTCACGGACTGAGTCTAAGCACTAGTGCACCGTCCGCCACACTCGTACACACCTCGGACTCCGCTTTTATCGCGCGGACGTCTACCTTTCGCGGTCATGTCCGACCGCGAAGCCGAACGCACCCGCCTCCAAGACGACGCCTGGCGCCAGTGGGGCCCTTACGTCAGCGAGCGCGCCTGGGGCACGGTCCGCGAGGACTACAGCGCCGACGGCGAGGCCTGGTCCTACTTTCCGCACGATCAGGCTCGGTCGCGCGCTTATCGCTGGAGCGAGGACGGGCTCGGCGGCATCTGCGACGAACACCAGCTGCTGTGCCTGGCGTTCGCCATGTGGAACGGCCGGGACCCGATCCTGAAGGAGCGCATCTTCGGGCTCACGGGCCCGGAGGGAAACCACGGCGAGGACGCCAAGGAGTACTGGTGGTATCTCGACTGCACGCCGACGCATTCATGGATGCGCTGGCGCTACGCGTACCCGCAGGCCGAGTTCCCGTACGAGCAGCTGATCGCCGAGAACGCCCGGCGCGACCGCCAGGCCCCCGAGTACGAGCTGATCGACACCGGCGTGTTCGACGGCGGCCGCTACTGGGACGTGACGGTCGACTACGCCAAGGCCGCGCCCGACGACATCTGCCTGCGCGTCCAGGTCCGCAACGCCGGGCCCGACGACGCCAGCGCTCGAGCTGCTGCCGACCCTGTGGTTCCGTAACCGCTGGTCCTGGCGGGCAGGCGTGGCGCGTCCGTCGATCTCAGAGGACGACGGGACCCTGGTGGCCGAGCACCCCGAGCTGGGCACGATGGTGCTCGCCGGGGACGGGAGTCCGGAAGCGCTGTTCTGCGAGAACGACACCAACACCGCCCGCCTGTGGAACTCCGCCGGACCGCCGTACCCCAAGGATGGGATCAACGACCACGTGGTATCCGGCGCTCCGACCGTCAATCCGGAGCACACGGGGACCAAGGCGGCGCTGCGCTACCGGCTGGACGTAGCCGCCGGGGAGACCGCCGAGGTGCGGCTCCGGCTGGCTTCACAGCGGCGGGGCGTCGGTCGCGGATGGGCGTCGACGATCAAGGACCGAGCCGGTGAGGCGGATGCGTTCTACTCGTCGCTGGCCCCCGCCGCGACCGACGACGAGGCGCTGGTGATGCGCCAGGCGTTCGCCGGAATGCTGTGGAGCAAGCAGTTCTACAACTACGACGTGACTCGCTGGCTGGACGGCGATCCCGCGTTGCCGGCGCCTCCTCCGAGCCGTCTGACCGGGCGCAACTCCTCGTGGAGGCACGCGTTCAACCGCGACATCATCTCGATGCCCGACAAGTGGGAGTACCCGTGGTACGCGGCCTGGGACCTGGCGTTCCACTGCGTCACGCTGGCTCACGTCGACCCCGAGTTCGCCAAGGAGCAGCTGCGGCTGATCACCCGCGAGTGGTACATGAACCCCAACGGTCAGCTGCCGGCGTATGAGTGGGACTTCGGCGACGTCAACCCGCCGGTGCACGCGCTCGCCGCGCTCGCGGTGTTCCGGCTCGACGGGGAGCGCGATCGCACGTGGCTGGTGCGGATCTTCCACAAGCTGCTGCTCGGATTCACCTGGTGGGCGAACGTCAAGGACCCCCAAGGCGACCACCTGTTCGGCGGCGGTTTCCTGGGGATGGACAACGTGGGACCGTTTGACCGCTCCAAGCCACTGGCGCCCGGGCTCGTGCTCGAGCAGGCCGACGGCACCGGGTGGATGGCGCTCTACTGCCTGAGCATGCTCGAGATCGCGATCGTGCTCGCCGCCGAGGACCCCGCCTACGAGGACGTCGCGATCAAGTTCTTCGAGCACTTCGCGTTGATCGCCGAGGCGATCAACGACAAGGGCCTGTGGGACGAGGCCGATGGCTTCTACTACGACCAGGTCCGCCGGCCCGCCGACGGGAGCGTGTGGCCGGTGCGCACCCGCTCGATGACCGGGCTGATCCCGCTGTGCGCCGTGGCGATCGGCCCCGGCGGGATGGCGCAGCGGCTGCCCGAGTTCTCCGCCCGCGTGTTCGACTTCCTCCGGGTCAAGCCGCAGTACGCCGGGGTGGTCGCGACCTCCGACACCGCTGACGAGCCGGCGATGGTGGCGCTCGTCGGCCACGACCGGCTGCCCCGCGTGCTCGAGCGCCTCGGCGACGAACAGGAGTTCCTATCGCGCCATGGGGTGAGATCGGTGTCGGCGGCCTATCGCGGGCACCCGTTCGAGTTCTGGCAGGACGGCCACGTGGTGGCCACGATCGATTACGAGCCCGCCGAGTCGACCACCGCGCTGTTCGGCGGCAACTCCAACTGGCGCGGCCCGATCTGGTTCCCGGTCAACTTCCTGGTGATCGGGGCGCTCGACCGCTACGGGGCGCGGCTGGGGGACGCATTCACGTTCGAGTACCCGCGCGGGTCGGGGAACCAGCGGACGTTGACCGAGATCACCACCGACCTGTCCCAGCGTCTGGTCGACATCTTCCTGCCCGACGGCGACGGCCGCCGGCCAGTGTTCGGCGATCGCCGCGATCCGGACGCGAGCTGGGGCGACGCGCTGTTCTTCCATGAGTACTTCCACGGCGATGACGGCCGTGGGCTGGGCGCCTCGCACCAGACCGGCTGGACCGGGCTCGTCGCCGACATGGTGATCCGGCTGTCGCGCGCCCGAGAGGAATCGGCGCGATGACGCTCCCGGCACTGGGCGCCCGGGTCGACGGACGGGGCGTCGAGTTCGCGGTGTTCAGCGGCGTGGCCGAGTCGGTCGAGCTGTGCCTGTTCGACGACGCCGGCGCCGAGACCCGGATGCCGCTCGAGGCCGACGAGGGGTTCATCTGGCGCGGACGGGCCGCTGGGCCGGGGCCCGGCACCCGGTACGGCTTTCGCGTGCATGGCCCCTGGGATCCGGCCTCGGGCCGGCGCTGCAATCCGGCCAAGCTGCTGCTCGATCCCTACGCCCGAGCGATCGCCGGCGCCGTGGAGTGGCATCAGGCGATTCAGGGCGAGGACTCCGAAGACTCGGCGCCGTACGTGCCGCGCTCGGTGGTGGTCGAATCGGAGTTCGACTGGGCCGACGACCGTCCGCCGTCGACGGCGCTTGAGGACTCGGTCATGTACGAGCTGCACGTCAAGGGCTACACGGCGCTGCACCCGAAGGTCCCCGAGCGCCTCCGCGGCACGTACCGCGGGCTGGCGCAACCGGCCGTGATCGAGCACCTACAGCGGCTCGGCGTGACCGCGGTCGAGCTGCTGCCCGTCCACCAGTTCGTCCACGACCGCCAGCTGGTGGCACGCGGCCTGCGCAACTACTGGGGCTACCAGTCGATCGGCTACTTCGCTCCCCACAACGGATACTCGTCGGCCGGTGACGGCGGCGACCAGGTCGACGACTTCAAGGCGATGGTCCGCGGGCTGCATGACGCCGGACTCGAGGTGATCCTCGACGTCGTCTTCAATCACACCGCCGAGGGCAACGAGAACGGGCCAACGCTGTGCTTCCGCGGTCTGGATAACGAGGCCTACTACCGGCTGGCCGACGACCGTTCGAGGTACGTGGACGACACGGGCACCGGAAACACGTTCGACACCCACCAGCCGCAGGCGCTCCGCCTCGTGATGGATTCGCTGCGCTACTGGGTGCAGGAGATGCACGTCGACGGCTTTCGCTTCGACCTCGCCGCCAGCCTCGGACGTGGCACGGCCGACTTCGATCCCCACAGCGCGTTCCTGGAGACGATCGCCCAGGACCCCGCGCTGGGCGCCGTCAAGCTCATCGCCGAGCCGTGGGATGTCGGCTTCGGCGGCTACGAACTCGGCGCGTTCCCGCCGGGATGGAGCGAGTGGAACGGCCGTTATCGCGACACGGTGCGCGACTTCTGGCGCGGGACCGAGGGGATGCTCGGCGACTTCGCCACCCGCATGACCGGGTCGTCTGACCTGTACGGGCGTGGGCGCCGCCCGACCTCGTCGATCAACCTGGTCACCGTCCACGACGGGTTCACATTGACCGATCTGGTCAGCTACGACTCCAAGCACAACGAGGCCAACGGCGAGGACAACCGCGACGGCACGGACGACAACCGCAGCTGGAACTGCGGCGTCGAGGGTCCCAGCGACGATCCCGACGTGGCTGCCCTGCGAGTCCGCCAGCGTCGCAACCTGCTCGCCACCGTGCTCCTGTCCGAAGGCGTACCGCTGCTGCTCGGCGGAGACGAGCTCGGCCGCACGCAGGGCGGCAATAACAACGCCTACTGCCAGGACAACTCCGTTAGCTGGGTCGACTGGTCGCTGGCGGGCGGCGACGCTGACCTGACCGGGTTCGTGGCCGACCTGGTCGGGTTACGGATGAGCCATCCGGCGCTGCACCGGCGGCGGTTTTTCGCTGACGGCGAGATCCAGTGGCTGCGCCCGGACGGCAGCGAGATGACCGGCGCGGACTGGTCGGAGTCGTTTGCCCGAGCCGTCGCCGTGACCTCCGCCGGCGGGCCGCTGATGCTGCTCGTGAACGCCTGGTGGGAGCCCCTGACGTTCCGGCTCCCGGAGCGCCTGCGCGCGGCGGCGATGTCCGTGCTCGTGGATACCGGCGGCAACGGCGCCGGGCCCGACGGCGGCGAGGTGATCGTCGGGCCCAGGTCGCTGCTCGTGTTGTCACGCGGATAGAACCACTACACGTGCCCGCGCCGCGCCGCGTCGGCCTGCACGGCGAGGTTCCTCATGAACTTGAAGAACGCGGGGGATTGGCCGCGGAACAGCCCGTCGTCGGTCAGGAACTTCAGCGCCCCCATTGCCGCCCCCTGGGTCTCGGTGGGACGAATGATCGAGCACCTCGGGAACTTGCGCTTCAGGAAGATCGTCGGTTCGGGCATGATCAGGTTGGTCTGGAACAGCTCTCCGCCGAACGGCGGCGAGTTCAAATCCGGGAACACCAAGCCGTTGGTCGGGTCCGTCAGCGGCGGCGCATTGCCAGCCTTGTCGCTCCAGGTCTGGAAGTGCATGGTCTCCGTCGGGCCGATGCTCAGCAGCACCCGCAGCACCTCGGCGTCGGTGACCCGCTGGGCCAGCGACGGGTACAGGCTGGTCCCGCCCTGCTCGATCGTGGCGAAGTGAAAGCCCGCGGTGTTGGCGATCGCCTGCAGGTGGTTGGCCGGCGCCAGGTCGGCGTTGGAGCGGGGAATCGCCGGGAATTTGCCCTTCATCAGGCCGGGAACGGCCGGCGGGAACGTGTCGCCGAAGTCCGGGTTCTTATTGGCGCTGCGGTATCGCGTCCACCAGGTGGTGTCGACGGTCAGCTCCATCAGGTTCGTCAGGCGCTTGATCTGCTGCGCACCGCTGGCCTTGCTGCTGGGCAGCGTCCTGAACCTGCCGAGGTTGACGGCGCGCCCGCCCCGCGACTGCAGGTACGCGTTGAGGAACTCGAAGTGGGTGAACTCGTCCTGGGTGTTGTCGTGGACGTACTGGGCCATGTCGGAGTCGAGCATCGCCAACGCCGCGGTGTAGGCGGCGTTGCCGGTCCCGCCGGGGACTTGGCTGTCCTGGACGCCCCCGAGCTCGTTGTACTGCTGCCAGAAGTCCGCCTCGAGGGTCTCGAGTGCCGACAGGAACCGGAGGATCGCCTCATCGCCTTTGCTGAGCCGGGTTCGGGCCTGCGCGAGCGGTAGGTCGGCGAAGAATTCCGCGCCCAGCGCGGTGGCGCCGGCGCCCACGAGGAACGCGCGGCGGCTGGTGTGGCCAGGGTTGATACTGACCGATGGCACTTCACTACTCATGTGGTGCTCCAAACGTGAGTCGGTACACCCCCCTCGGGAGCGGCGAGTCCCGGCCCCGAGACTCTGCTCCTTAAGCACGTGACGCCGGGCGACAGCGGTTCCTTCCCTGCGATCAGGGAGCGATCACTACGGCGCGACCGCCGGCGCTGCCCGACAGCGCCGTCTCGAGCGCCGCGGCCGCCTGCTCGAGGGGAAACATGCAACCGACCTCGATGCTCAGCCGGCCGTCGGCCAGCATCTCGGCGAGCCGCTCGAGCTGAGGGCCGTTCGGCCGGACGTACACGGTCGATACGTGGATGCCGCGCTGAGCGTTGGGCGGGTCGGAGGTGATCGTCGCCAGCCGGCCGCCGTCGCGGACCGCGCCGATCGTGGCGCCGGCGCCGCCAGGCACGGCGTTGACTGCGGCGTCGACACCGAGACCAGCGAGCTCGCGCGCGCGGTCGACCCACTCGGGATCGTGGTAGTCGAGCACGTGCGCTGCACCCAGCGCCTCCAGACGCGCGTGGTTGGACGGGCTCGCCAGCGCGGTCACCTCGGCGCCCAGCGCCGCGGCGAGCCCGACCAGCAGGCTGCCGCTGACGCCGCCGGCGCCGTTGACCAGCAGCGTCTCGCCGGCCCCGATCTGCAGCGCCTCGCCGAGCGTCTGCTCGGCGGTCAGCGCCGGGACGGGGAACGCCGCTGCCTTGTCCCACGGGACCGCCGGTGGCTTGCGGGCGAGCGTCGCCGCGGGGGCGATCAGCTGCGGGGCCCACGTGCCCTGGTCGCGCAGCGGCAACGGATGGGTCAGCACGGCGTCGCCCTCGATCCAGCGCCCGGCGTCCGCGCCGACCGCGACGAGGGAGCCGGCGGCTGCGGTGCCGAGCGCCATCGGCGGTGAGATACCGACGTCCCAGTCGCCATCGCGGACGAGCGCATCCCAGTTGGCCACCCCGGCCGCTTTGACGTCGATCAGTACCTCATCGCCCGCGAGCGGGCGCGGGTCCGCGACGTCGATTAGCTCGACCGCTTCCGACGCCGCCCTGATACCGGCCGCGCGCATCACTGCACGGTACAGGGCGAGACATCGAGGCCCGGCATGCGTCCGGCGGGAATTCGGCCGGTCGGTTCCATTAGGTTCCCGGTATGGCGGTGCGCGCAGTGATCTTCGACCTGGACGGAGTACTCGTCGACTCGGAGTCGGTGTGGGATCAGGCGCGGCGCGGTGTCGTGGCCGACAACGGCGGCAGCTGGAAGCCGCAGGCAACGACCGCGATGATGGGGATGAGCTCGCCCGAGTGGTCGCGATATCTGCACGACGAGCTCGGCACGGCGCTCGAGCCCGACGAGATCAGCTCCCGGGTCGTGCAGCGCGTGCTCGACGCCTACCGCCGCGAGGTGCCCGCGCTCCCGGGCGCGGTCGACGCGGTCAGGCGGCTGGCGTCTCGCTGGCCACTCGGGCTCGCCTCGTCGGCCAACCGCCCGGTGATCGACGCCGTGCTCGAGCACACGGGACTCACCGCCTGCTTCGCGGCCACGGTGTCCGGCGACGAGGTGCGGCGCGGCAAGCCGGCGCCCGATGTGTACCTGGCGGCGGCGAGCAAGCTCGGCGTCGATCCCGCGGGCGCGGCGGCGGTCGAGGACTCCGGTAACGGCTTGCGCTCCGCGGCGGCCGCCGGGATGGTCGTGATCGCAATCCCCAATCGCGAGTTTCCCCCGGCCGAGGATGCCCTGGCGCTGGCCGACCTGGTGCTCGGCTCGATCGCAGAGCTGACGCCGCAGGCGATCGACCGGTATACCTCCAAACCGAGATGAGCACGGGCCAGGGCACAGCGCCGAGGACGATCGTGTTGATCCACGGGCTGTGGATGACGCCCCTGAGCTGGGAGCACTGGGTGGAGCGCTACCGCAAGCGCGGCTACGAGGTGCTCGCCCCCGCCTGGCCCGGATTGGACGTCGACCCCGAGCAGCTGCGCGCCGACCCGAGCCCGATCGAACACCTCGGGATCGAGGAGATCATCGACCACTACGACGGGATCATCCGCGAGCTCGACGCCCCGCCGATCATCATCGGCCACTCGTTCGGCGGGGCGTTCTGCGAGGTGCTGCTCGACCGCGGGCTCGGCGCCGCCGGCGTGGCAATCGACGCCGCCGCGGTCAAGGGCATCGCTCGACTGCCGTTCGCGCAGCTGAAGTCAGCGTTCCCGGTGCTCAAGAACCCGGCCAACAACCACCGCGCCGTGCAGCTCAGCCCCGAGGAGTTCCACTACGCGTTCACCAACCTGATGAGCGACGAGGACTCGCGCGCGGCGTATGAGCGCTACGCGGTCCCCGGTCCGGGACGGGTGCTGTTCCAGGGCGCGTTTGCGAACTTCAACCCGCACGCGGCCACCAGCATCGACTTCGCCAACGACGACCGCGCGCCGCTGCTGCTGATCGCCGGCGAGCTCGATCACACGGTCCCGGCGGTCGTCGATCACTCCGCCTTCAAGCACTACGACAAGTCCAGGGCGATCACCGACTACAAGGAGTTCCCGGGCCGGTCACACTTCATCATCGGCCAGCAGGGCTGGGAAGAGGTCGCCGACTACGCGATCGACTGGGCCGAGGGACAGCTGGAGTCCCAAGCTGGCTGATGCAATCGCCGATCACGCACATCGTCGCCGGCTCGGACGGCACCGACGAGGGTCGTGACGCGGTCGCTCTGGCCAACGCGCTGGCCAACGCCGTCGGCGCCGGCCTGACGCTGGTGCGCGTGTTCCCCACGTCGCTGTTCCCGGCGGCCGGGGTCACCGACCGCGAGACGCTGCGCGACCAAGCCGATGAGGGCCTGCGCCGCGACCGCGACGACCTTGCTCCGGAGGCGCTGCTGCACTCGGTGGCGGACCTGTCGGTGTCGCGCGCGGTGACCCACTTCGCCGAGCGCACCCACGCCGGACTGGTCGTGATCGGATCCTCGCCGACGGCTCCAGAGCAGCGCACGGCGATCGGCCGGCGCGGCCGGCAGCTGCTGCACGACGTCCCGTTCGCGTTGGCGGTCGCCCGGCGCGGGCTCGCCGCCAATCCGGTGCAGCTGGCCCGGATCGCGGTCGGCGACGACGGCGGTCCCGAGGCGCAGGTGGCGAACGCGACAGCGCTCGAGCTCTGCCGCGCGACCGGCGCCACGCTCGTGATCGCCGCCGTGACCGACAACCGATACCCCCTGGCCGTCGGAGCTGTTCCGTCGGCGCTGCCCGAGTTCGAACGGGCGTGGGCGGAGCAGCGCGCGACCACCGAGGCCGAGCTCGAGGAGGCTGCGTCCGAGCTCGACGTCGCCGCCGAAGTGCGCTCGGTGCTCGGCGATCCCGGGCTCGAGCTCCGGCGGCTATCGGAGGAGGTCGACCTGGTCGTGGTCGGATCGCGCCGCTGGGGTCCGATCGCCCGGACGGTCAACGGCGGGGTCGGCGAGACGCTGGTCGCCAACGCCGGGTGCTCGGTGCTGATCGTGCCGCGGCCCGATGACCACGCCGGCTAGCCCAGCGGGCTCATCCGGCGCGCGCGCTCCCGCGGTCAACCATCTAGACGCCCTGGGCGGCGGCCTCGACCTCGGTCTGGGGAGCCAGCTCCACCGGACGCATCTCCACCCCTGCGGCCTTGTAGGCGTCGGGGGCGTCTAGCGTCTCGGCCTCGAGCAACGCTCGGGCCAGGCTCTCGAGCTGATCGCGGTGCTCGGTCAGCACCCGCGTGACCTCGTCGTGCGCCTCGTCGACCAGCCGGCGGACCTCTTCGTCGATCAGATACTGGGTCTGCGGCGAGGTCTCGCTCGCCCCGGGAAGCAGCGGACCGTCGCCGTTGCTCGGCAGCACGGTCACCGGCCCGAGCTTGTCGCTCATCCCCCACCGCCCCACCATCTGGCGGGCGATCTGGGTCAGCTGCTGCAGATCGGACTCGGCCCCGGTGGTGATCTTCCCGAACACGACCTCCTCGGCCACGCGGCCGCCGAGCGCCACGTTGATCTTGGCCTCGAGGTCCTCCTGCGAATACGACACCCGGTCGGCGTCGGGCGTCGACAGCGTCACTCCGAGCGCCATCCCCCGCGGGATGATCGACACCTTGCGGACCGGGTCGGCGTCGGGCGTGAGCATCCCCACGAGCGCGTGGCCCGACTCGTGATAGGCCGTGCGCTCGCGGTCGGCGGGGCTGAGGACGATCCCGCGGGGGGCGCCGAGCAGGATCTTCTCCAGCGAGTCGGTGAAGTCGGCCATCTTGACCTTCTCGTGCTCGCGGCGCGCGGCCAGCAGCGCCGCCTCGTTGCACAGGTTGGCGAGGTCGGCGCCGACCATCCCGGGCGTCGTCGAGGCGAGCGCGTCGAGGTCGACGTCGTCGCCCAGGGGCAGGCTGCGCGTATGCACCTCGAGGATCTTGCGGCGGCCGACGCGGTCGGGCGGCTGCACCGCGATCCGCCGGTCGAAGCGACCCGGACGCAGCAGCGCCTGGTCGAGGATCTCCGGTCGGTTTGTGGCGCCGAGCACGACCACGGCCTCGTTTGAGTCAAACCCGTCCATCTCGGTCAGGATCTGGTCGAGCGTCTGCTCGCGCTCGTCGTTGGAGCCGACCGAGATCGAGCCCTGGCGCGAACGGCCGATCGCGTCGAGCTCGTCGATGAAGATGATCGCCGGGGCCGCCTCCTTGGCCTTGGCGAACAGGTCGCGCACCCGCGACGCCCCGACGCCGACGATCGCCTCGATGAACTCAGACGCGGCGATCGAGAAGAACGCCGCGTGGGCCTCGCCGGCGACCGCGCGGGCCAGCAGCGTCTTACCGGTCCCGGGCGGTCCCGACAGCAGCACGCCATGCGGAATCCGCCCGCCGAGCCGCTCGTAGGGGCTCGGGTCGCGGAGGAAGTCGACGATCTCGGTCAGCTCGGCCTTGGCCTCATCGATCCCGGCGACGTCGTCGAACGTGACCCGAATCTGCTGGGGGTCGATGCGTCGCGCCTGCGAGCGGCCGAAGTTGCCCAGCGCGCCGGCGGCCCCGCCCCCGGACATCGCGCGACGCGCGAGCAGCACGAACAGGCCTACGATCAGCAGCGTCGGCCCAAAGCCGAGCAGCAGCTCGAGCAGCAGCGGCGTGTGTTTGGAGGTCGACTGGGCGTTGACCTCGACGCCCTTGGACTGCAGCTCCTGGGTGAGCTGCGTGTTGTTCCAGAACGTCGGCACCTCGGTCGAGAACAGCGTCGTCGGGGTCGCCTTGTCGTCGTTCTGCGGGTAGCGCTGCTTGCTCTTGAACGTGCCCTTGATCGTGTCCCCGGTCGACTCGATCGATTTGATCTGGCTGGCGTTGAGCTGATTTAGGAAGTACGGGCTGAACGGCACCTTCACCCGGGGCTCGGACGAAGGCTGGAAGATCAGCACCGACAGCCAGTTGATCGCGAGGATGATCGCGACGAAGATCCAGAACCCCAGCCAGCGGTGCGGCGGTCGCGGCTTGTGCTGATCGGGGGTGCCGCGCCCATCGGGAGCGGGCGCGACACGCCAGCCCTGCTTGTCGCGAGGCATCGGCGAAGCACGCCCGGACTTCTGAGCGGTCTGGGAGCTGTCGCTTGCGGTCTGGGCGCTGTCGCCGGCGGGCGTGGTGTTGTCGGCTTCGGTCGGCGTGCCGACCATTATGGTGCAGGCGCCGCGGCGCCCTTCGCCAGGCTGCCTCCGGGCGGCCCTCGCGCTGGTAGGATCGCGCCCGCGTCGGAATACCGACGTGACGCTGAGCGCAGCGAAGTCCGGTCCGAATCCGGCGCTGTCCCGCAACGGTGATGCCCCTCACGGGGGACGAGCCCGGTCGCCTACCTCGGGGTCGCGACACCAGTCCTCGGATGAAGGGCGGTTCGTGCGCATGGCGCAAGAGCTCCTTCGTCCTCCGGGCCGAACGGAGGATGACCACAACACCATGGTGCGCCGCAGGAGCCTCTCGTCGGTTCTGCTGATCTGCGTCGCGCTGTTGCTGGCGTCGATCACCGCCGGCGTGGCCGCCGGGTCGGTCGGACTCTCCCCGGCAACCGTGTGGACGGTGGTGTGGGACCACCTGACCGGCCACGTCCACTTCTCGATCGCCGACGGGATCGTGTGGCAGCTGCGGCTGCCGCGGGTGCTGCTGGCGGCGGTGGTCGGCGCCGCGCTGACGACCGCCGGGTGCGTCGTCCAGGTGCTCGTGCGCAACGCGCTGGCCGACCCGTTCCTACTCGGGATCTCATCCGGGGCGAGCGTCGGCGCCACGACCGTGCTGCTGTTCGGAGCGTTCGCGTCGCTGGGCCTGTGGGCGCTGTCGGTCGGGTCGATCCTGGGGGCCCTGGGCGCGATGATCGCGGTGTTCCTGGTCTCGCGCCAGGGCGGCAGCCTGGCGCCGCTGCAGCTGACCTTGTGCGGGGTGGTGCTCGCCGGATTGTTTGAGTCGATCACCAGCTTTCTGATCTTCCGCGGCAACCCGCAGGCCACCCAGTCGGTTCTGTTCTGGCTGCTGGGGTCGTTCGGCAACGCCACCTGGTCGCAGCTGCCCGGCCCCACGCTCGCCCTGTTGGCGGCGATCGCGTATCTGTTGTCTCAGGCCCGAGCGCTCAACGCACTGGCGATGGGCGCCGACGCGGCCACGTCGCTCGGCGTCGACGTCCCTCGGCTGCGCCGCAACCTGTTCCTGGTCACATCGCTGATCGCCGGTGTGTCGGTGGCAGTCAGCGGCGTGATCGGGTTCGTCGGCCTGGTCGTGCCTCACATCGTGCGACTCACGGTCGGCTCCGATCACCGCCGGCTGCTGCCGGTGGCCGTGTTCGTCGGCGCGGCGTTCATGGTCCTGGCCGACCTCCTGGCGCGCACGATCGTGGCCCCCCAGGAGATGCCGATCGGGGTGATCACCGCGATCATCGGCGCACCGACGCTGATCGTCTTGATCCGCCGGCGCTCGTACCTGTACGGGGGCACCGGATGAGCCTCGAGCTGCGCGAGTTGAGCATCGACCTCAGCGGCCGGAGGATCGTCTCGGACATCAGCCTGCGCGTCGACGACGGCCGCTTCGCCGGCCTGCTCGGCCCCAACGGCAGCGGCAAGTCCACAATCCTCAAGGCGATCTACCGGGTGCACCCTCCGGTCGCCGGCCACGTGCTGCTCGACGACGCCGACCTGCTGTCCACCCCGGGGCGCGAAGCCGCCCGCCGCATCGCGGTGGTGGCCCAGGAGAGCACGGTCGAGTTCGCGCTGACCGTGTGGGAGATGGTGATGCTCGGCCGGATCCCACACAAGCGCGCGTTCGAGAACGACACCGAGCACGATCTCGAGATCGCCGCGGGGGCGCTTGGGCGGGTCGGCTGTGCCGAGCTGGCCAACCGCAGCTTCCACCAGCTGTCCGGGGGCGAGAAGCAGCGCGTGTTGATTGCCCGGGCGCTGGCCCAGGGTGCCGACCACCTGATTCTCGACGAGCCCACCAATCACCTCGACGTCCGCTATCAGGTCGAGGTGCTCGAGCTCGTCTCCGGGCTTGGCGTCACGGTGCTCGCAGCGATCCACGATCTCGCGCTCGCCGCCCTGTTCTGCGACGACGTGCACCTGCTGGATGCGGGCCGGCTGGTCGCCCACGGCTCGCCCGCCGAAGTGATCACGGCCGAGTCGATCCGCTCGGTCTACGGCGCCGACGTCGCCGTCGTCTCGCACCCCGACACCGGCGACCCGCAACCGCTGGTCCGCCGCCCCAACCCGAGCTGACACACCAAGGAGTCCGCATGCCCCGCCCTCACCCGCAGATCTCGTAGCGGCCCGCTCGGCCGGATCGCCGCCGCCGCTGCCGCCGCGCTCGCGGTCGCTCTGCTCGCCGGGTGCGGCTCCTCGAACGGCAGCTCGTCCTCATCGTCCTCCCCCGCTTCGGGGGCGGGGTCCGGCACCAGCTCGACCCCGGCCCGGTATCCGGTGACGATCCAGAACTGCGCCACCAAGCTGACGTTCTCTCATGCACCGACGCGGGCGGTCTCCAACGACATCAACGCCACCGAGGACATGCTCGCGCTCGGGCTGGCGCACTCGATGGTCGGGACGTTCGGGGTCAGCGGCGACGGGCCGGTGGGCGAGCCGGTGCCGCCGCCGCAATACCAGGCGGCGTTCCGGTCGGTCAAGGCCGTCTCGCCCGACTACTTCACGCTCGAGCCGCTGCTCGGCCTGCGGCCCGATTTCCTGTTCGCAGGGTGGAACTACGGATTCGAGCAGGGAACCCGGCTGACCCCCGACGGGCTGGCGAAGTTCGGCATCAAGTCGCTGGCGCTGACCGAGTCCTGCGCGCACGTCCAGCACGGCAAGAGCACGGTGAGCATCGACAACACCTACACCGACCTGACGAACCTCGGCGCGATCTTCGGGGTCCCGCAGCGGGCGGCCGCACTGGTGCACAAGCTGAAGGCGCAGGTCGCCGGCGTCCGGCAGAAGGTCGGGACGCTCAAGCCCGTATCGGTGTTCGTCTACGACAGCGGCACCGACTCGCCGTTCACCGCGCCGGGGCTGGCCACGCCCGACGCGCTGATCTCGCTCGCCGGCGGCAGCAACGTGTTCCACTCGCTCAAGCAGAGCTGGACATCGGTGTCCTGGGAGCAGGTGACCGCGCGCAAGCCTCAGTGCATCGTGATCAACGACTACGGGACGCCCACGGCCAAGCAGAAGCGCAGGTTCCTCGAGCACTTCCCGGCGACGCGCGACCTGCCCGCGGTCCGCAACGGGTGCATCCTCGCGCTCCCCTACGACGAGCTGACCCCCAGCCCCCGCAACGCCGACGCGGTCGTGGCGATCGCCAAGCTGCTTCACCCGGCGGCGTTCGGGCTGCCCGCCAGGCCGAACTCGAACCCGTCGTAGACGTCGAGAGCTCCTGCACCCTACGCGCGCCCCTCACGCGCGCCGCGGCGGACGTGCTCAACGTCCCGCTCGAGCCGATCCAGGGGGACCGCGGGACGTTGGTCACGTCTCCCATGATCAACGTCCCACGCTTGCGCCGAAAGACGTCGAGCGGGACGTTGGTCAGGTCACTTCGCGTACGTCTCGATGTCGGAGTCCAGGCTGCCCTGGGAGTCGTACTGGCCGGTGTGCACGTAGGCGACCTTGCCCTCGGAGTCGATGAAGATCGTGGTCGGCAGCCCCTGGACGACCGCGAGCGAGTGCAGATCGTCGAGGCTGGCCTGGTAGCTGGGATAGCTCACCGGGTGCTGCGCCAGGAACGACTGGGCGTCGCCGGCCGAGTCGTTGGTGTCCGCCCCGAGGAACGCAACCTTGCGGCCGAACCGAGCCGACGCGTCGGCGAACAGACCGAACTCCGAGCGACACGGGGTGCACCAGGACGCCCAGGCGTTGATCACCACCGGGTAGCCCTTCAGAGCGCCGAGTCGCTGGGTCAGCGCGTTGCTCGTCCCCAGCAGCTTCGCGGACTGCTGGTGAAGCGAGGCCAGCGGCGCCGGCGACCCGGCCAGTGCGCGCTGGGTGGCGGCCGCGCCGACCGGCGCCGCAGGCGCTTTGGACAGCGCCGCGCGTACGTGATCGGCCAGCTGCTGCGGGCTCAGCCACCCCGAGCTCGACACCTGCCAGTACCAGAGGATCTGTCCGCTGGGCGAGGTCAGCACGAACCACGGCTGCCCCTGGACCTCGTAGCCATCGGCCACTCGACCGTCGCGGTCGATCGCCACCGGATAGGACAGCTTCTGCCCGAGCCCACCCAACAACGACGGCAGCGCGGCGGGCGACGGCTCAACCGTCTGCTCGTCGACGGCGGTCAGCGGCGGCAGCTTCGAGCGCGCCGCCGACGACTGGTACTGATTGAGCCGCTGCAACTGTCCAGCGAGGCTCGTCACCTCCCGATCCCAGGTGGCGAAGAACAGCATCAGCCGTGGCGAGCGGCCCGGGCCGAGCGAGACCGTCCCACCGCCCGACCGGGGCAGATCGACCGGGACGGTCGGGCTGATCCCCCCGATCCGCGAGTAGGACACATCCGAGCGGACCTTCGGATGGTCGGGCAGCAGGCCCGACACCTCCTCGGCCAGGACCCGGCCGAACTGGCCGACCGCGGCGTAGGACTGCTGGGTCACGTACAGCTTGGCGAGCCGGCCCCGGGGATCGATCACGAACACCGCGGGTGAGTGGTCGACCTGCTGCTGGCTGATCTGCACGCCGATGCTGTAGGCCTTCCACACGGCCTTGAGCTGCGTCGTGGACCCGGTCAGGAACCGCCACTGGTGCAGCATCCCGTGGACCTCGGAGTACGACAGCACGTCCTCCAGCGAGGTCGCCCTCGGGTTGGCATCGACGCCGAGCAGCTGCACCTGCTGACCGGCCGAGCCGAGCATCGCCTTGGCCTGCGACCATCGCGCTCGTGGTCAGCGGGCAGATCGTCGTGCACTCCGAATCGTTGAACGCCAGCACCACGACCTTGCCGCGGAACGAGCTCAGCGAGACCTGCTTGCCGAACTGGTCAGACAGCGTGAAGTCGGGAGCGCGGCCGCGCAGCTGGGTGCCGGAGTCGAGGTCGGGGTTGCTCGCCAGCGCGCTGATCTGCGTGGCCTTGGGGGACGCGAGCACGCCGAAGGCCACGATCGGGATCCCCGCCGCGATCACCAGGAACGCGGCCACCGGGATCCCGACCCGCAGCGACCGGCGCGGCAGCCCCATCCGCGGCGACGCCGCGCCACCGGGCCGTCGGCGCCGACGTCTGACCGCATACCGGATCCCGAACCCGACCCCGACCAGCGCGACGACCACGCCGAGGAAGATCAGGACGTTGTCGCTGCTGCCGCTCGAGGACGAGGTCACTGCCGACGACCTCGACGAAGCACTGCCCGACCCGCCGACCCCGACCCGGACCCGGCGCCGGCACGCCGAGCTTGACTCCGGCGTCCGAGGCCAGCGACTGCACCGCGGTCTGGGCGGCGTTGGCCAGACCGGTGCCCCCGGGCTTGATCGGGACCTTCTCGAGCGTGCGGTAGGCATCGGCGGACGCATGCCCGGGCCAGTTGAAGCCGATCCCGTTGGGCATCACCACCAGCAGCCGCCCCTTGTAGGACAACGACAGCTCCAGCCCGAGAAACCGGGCGTAGTTGCGCGGCTGGCGCCACAGCCCGGTGACCGCACCGAGATCGTTACGGCTGGAGATGATCGCCACCCGGACGGGAAAGCCCGCTCGGGCCGCGGAGCGAAGCAGGCCACCGAGCTGCGACTGCTGCGAGATCGCCACCCCCGAGTCGGCGCCCAGGAACAGCGGCTGATAGACGAGCACGTCGCTGCCCGGATCGCCATCGGCACGGGCGACCGACGCCGGGATCATCGCCACCAGCACGACCAGCAGCCCGAGGGCGCAACGACCCACCCTCGAGCCGCCCAAACACCACCCGGCTCCAGGGCCATTCAAACGACGCTCCATCGGCCCCGATGCTACGCCCTGGGTTGACTGGCTTGACTCCACCACCCGCCGCGCAACAATTCAGGGAAGCCGTCGGTAGATCACAGGAGGGAATCGATGAGCAGCGACTACAGGCTTGGCTATGGGACTCACGCCACTCCCGAAGACGGGCGGTGCGCGATGGAGTGGGTCAGCTACCTGGCCGGCGAGCCCCACAGCGACCACCCCGCGTGCGTCAGCCCGGTGCTGCGGGCGTTCTGCATGACGCTCAACGACAGCCTCGAGGACACCCCGCGCCAGCGGCTGCGCCCGTACCTGGCCCGGACGATCGGGACCTCCGAGGACGGCTATGACGAGACGCGCTCGTGGATAGCGCTCGATTGGCTGATTCGCACGTACGCCGCCAGCTGGCTGGCGGTGGCAGGACTGGCCGGATCTGCCCACCGGCTCGATTCACTGTCGCCGGTGGTCGACTCGGGCAGCCTGCAGCAGGCGCTCGCCGAGCTGACCGTCGCCCGGCGCGACGCTCGCGCGGCATGGTCCTCGGCACTGGGAGCGGCCCGCGCCGCGGCCTGGGCGCCGTGGGCGGCCGGGCGGGCCGCGGCCCGCGAGGCCGCGTGGGCCTCGGCGGGAGCGGCGGCCTGGGCGGCCGCCCGGGTGGCGGTCGGCGACATCGCGGGCGATCGGGCCCGAGCGATCGCGCGCGAGATCGCGGGCGACGCCGCGGCCACAGTCGCCCGAGAGGCTCGCGCCGGCGCCAGCCGGGCGGCAGCGCGCGACGCCGCGCGAGCCGCACTGGCCCCGACGGTCGAGGATCTGCAGCGCTCCGCGTTCGAGCTGCTCGACCGGATGCTGCCGACGGTTCCGCTGACGGCGCCGGTCGCGCTGGACGCCGACGAAGTCTGCTTCGCGCCGGTGGCCTGACCGGCGTACCCCACACTTCTCACGGATCCGCTAAAGGACTACGCTCCCCACCGCAGGCTGCGGTGAGGGGCGTTTGCGTTGAGCGATTCCACGAGAGAGCGTTCGGGTACCAAGGCGACCGAGCCTGACGAGCACGAGCACTCGTTCATCGGTCACGTCGCGGCGCTGCGAGGGGCACCGCACCCGCGCCGCCGGCGGTTCGGCAAGCACGCCGACGAAGGTCACGACCTGTCGGTCCTCGGCGGCCTGTCGGCGCTGAGCCTCGACGCGATGTCCAGCGTCGCCTACGGACCTGAGGCGATGGTCCTGGTGCTGGTCGCCGCCGGCGCGGGCGCGCTGAAGTACACGGTCCCGCTGACGATCGTGATCACCGCAATGCTGGTGCTGCTGGTGCTCTCGTACTCGCAGGTGATCGCCGCGCACCCCGAGGGCGGCGGGTCCTACGCGGTCGCGAAGGTCAACCTGGGACGGATTCCAGCATTGCTGGCGGCCGCCTCGCTGGTGGTCGACTACGTGCTCACGGTCGCGGTCAGCCTGTCGGCCGGGGCGGCCAGCCTGGCTAGCGTGTTCCCGTCGCTCTCGAATCACCTGCTGCCGGTGTGCCTGATCGAGCTGGTGATCCTGACCGCGGTGAACATGTTCGGGATCACCGAGTCGGCGAAGTTCCTGATGCCGCCGACCGCGATCTTCCTGATCAGCATCTTCGCGCTGCTGATCATCTCGCCGTTTCACTCCCACCCGGCGGCGGTGATCGGCACCGCGGAGCCGATCCACGCCACCGAGGCGGTCGGGATCGTGCTCCTGCTCAAGGCGTTTGCGGCCGGCTGCTCGGCCGTGACCGGTGTCGAGGCGATCGCCAACGGGGTCCCGGCTTTCCGACAGCCACGGATTCGAACCGCCCAGCGGACCGAGATCCTGCTCGGCGTGATCCTCGGTGTGGTGCTGGTCGGCCTGGCGATCCTGATCCGCGCGCACCACGTGTTGCCGCGCGGTGGCGTCACCGAGCTGGCCCAGCTGATGGCCGGTGCGTTCGGCACCGGCTGGGCGTTCTATGTCTCAAATCTCGCGGTCACGGTCGTGCTCGGGCTGGCGGCGAACACGAGCTTCGGCGGGCTGCCGGTGCTGATGAGCATCCTCGCCCGTGACCACCGCCTCCCCCACGTGTTCTACCTGCGCGCCGAGCGCCCCGTGTACCGCTTCGGGATCGTCTCGCTGGCGGTGCTCGCAGCGCTGCTGCTCGTTGCCGTCAACGCCGAGACCAATCGGCTGATTCCGCTGTACGCGATCGGCGTGTTCATCGGTTTCACGCTCAGCCAGGTCGGGCTGGTGCGCCACTGGAACCAGGAGCGGTCTTCGCGCTGGCGGCTGCGGATCGCGCTGAACGGAACCGGCGCGGTGATGACCGCGGTCGCGGTCGTGGTGTTCCTCGGCAGCAAGTTCCTCGAGGGAGCCTGGGTCGTGGTGGTCACGGTGCCGCTGCTGATGCTGCTGTTCTCCCGGATCGAGAACTACTACGCGAGGGTCGCCTCCCAGCTGCGGCTGGGCAAGACCCCGGACCTCCCGCACAAGCGCGAGAGCGTCGTGATCGTCCCGACCTCGACGGTCAGCATGCTCACCGAGCGCGCGCTGAACGCGGCCCTGTCGCTGGGCAACACGGTGGTGGCCGTGGCGGTCGCCGGGGACGAGGATGAGCGCGAGCGGCTCGAAGACGACTGGGCGATGTGGAAGTGCGCGGTGCCGCTCGAGATCATCGTCGACTCGCACCGGTCGCTGGTGCGCACCGTGCTCAAGTACGTCGATTCGGTCGAGGACGAGGATGAGGACGTGACGATCACCGTGCTGATCCCCGAGATCGTTCCCAGCAAGCGCCGCTACGAGATCCTCCATAACCAGCGGGGACGACTGCTCGAGACCACGCTGAAGTCCCGCACGGATGTGATCGTCGCCACGTACCGGTACGTCGTGGACGAGGACTGAGCGGGTCGCTCCGCGCCGCGGCGCCGACGACGACCGAAGCGGGCGGGACGAGCTGCCGCGGTGGGGCACCGGCCGCGTAGAGGCGTTCAGCGACGGCGTGTTCGCGATCGCGATCACGCTGCTGGTGCTCGAGCTCAAGATCGACCCGTCGGACTATGACCACCTGGCGCACGCGCTCCTGCACGAGTGGCCGGCGTATCTCGCCTACGTGACGAGCTTCCTCACGGTCGGAGGCGTGTGGCTGTCGCACCACGGCCTGTTCAGCCGGCTTCGATACGTCGATGGGCTGCTGCTGCGGATCAACCTGCTGCTGCTGCTGGTGGTCTCGTTCCTGCCGTTTCCCACCGGGGTGCTGGCTCAGGCGCTGCATGCCAACGACCGGGCCGAGCGGGTCGCAATCGGCTTCTACGGCCTGACCGCGCTCGCGCTGGACATGGTCCAGCGGCTCGGAGTGCGCTATGCGCTCAGCAGCCCGGACATGCTCGAGATCCCGCCGTCGGACGAGCTCGACGAACAGGACGCGCCCGCCTCGACGCCGCACGAGAACCGGGGAGCGGCCCTGAGCGCGGCCGTCTACACGGGTACGATCGTGTTCGGGGTCGTGCTGGTACCGCGGCTGGCCGTGATCGCCTATCTGCTGCTGGCGGTGCGCAACGCGCTCGTGATCGGCGCCGGCGGCCGGTTGAGCGTCCCGTGGGTCTCCAAGCAGGTCAGGCGGATACCGGGACTCCGGTGAGTGGGTCCCGGGGGAAACCACGTAGGCGGCCGTGGGCTGCCAGCGTGGTCAGCGCCCGCAGCGTCATGATCCCGCGCCACTCGACCGACTGACCGGGTGACCAGGCCAGCCAGTCGAATGTCCAGCCGCCATCCTCCTGCTGACCGCGCTCGAGCGCGTCGAGCTCGCTCTCGATCTGCGACTCTTCAAACAACGCTCGACTGCGTCGGCCGGGACGCTCTGAGAGCACCAGCGGCCGCAGCCGCTCGTCCTCCGTCCCCCCGGCGACGGGGACCGTGCCATCCGGTCCGATCAGTGAGCCCAACCGGTCGATTGCCGCCCGCGCCCGGGCTTCGTCGGGCACCCGGTCGAGGAACTCGAGCGCGAACTTGACCATGTAGCCGCCGAGGTCGCCGGGACCCTCGAGCCGCGACCAGCACCACTGGGTACCGCGCTGCAGCCACGGGGCGTCAGCACCCGCTTCCCACAGCGCGCCCGCCAGCGCGAACGTCAGGTGCGAGCCGCCCTCCGACGGCACCATCCAGGGGCCGCGTGGGTACCGGGCGGCGGCCTCGGTCACGAATGGCATACCGCCATCTGGATCGGCGGCGCCGTCCAGCCAGACGGCGGCGCCGTTCACCATCGGGTCATCGAGCGCGCCCACCGAGGCGAGCGCCTCGAACGCGTGCAGCACCGCCGCGGGCTCGCTCTCGGGCCCGCGGACGTCGGGCTCGAGCGCGTGGCCGAAGCCTCCGTCCGAGTTGCGGTACGCGCGCAGCGCTGCCGCCACCGGTTCGGCGGGCGCGCCGTCGATCAGCGCCGCCACCCGGTGGCGCTCCAGCACTCGCGCGTTGGCGTAGGTGAACGTCCGGGCTGAGTCGAGGTCGATCGTCATGCGCTCAACCTACGCCGCCCGAGCGCCGCCGTCTTGAACGAATCGGACGCGTGCGAGAACGCGGGATGCGGCGGTCAGAGCTCGCCGGAGGCGATCTCCGCGCCCTGCGCCAGCGACTGCAGCTTCAGCCAGGCCACGTCGGGATCCACCTGGGAGAACCGGATGAACGTGTCAAACCCGCAGTCGGTTCCGCCGATGATCCGGTCCTTGCCGACGATCCGGCCGAGCTGGACGAGCCGGTCGGCCACCACCCGGGGATGTTCCACGCAGTTGACCTTGACGTCGATCACACCGAGGATCACGGACTTGTCGTCCGGCAGGGCGACTCGCTCGAACGCCCGCCACTCATGCGCGTGGCGCGGGTTGGCTCCCTCGACGTAGATCGTGCCGGCGTTGACCCGCAGCGCCTCGGTGACGATCTCGTCGAGCGCGACGTCCTTATGGTGCGGGCCCGCGTAGTTACCCCAGCACACGTGTAGCCGGACCCGCTCGGGAGGGATCCCCTCGAGCGCGGCGTTGAGCGCATCGACGGCGAGCGGCAGGTGGTGGTGCCAGTCGCCGACGCTGCTGCCGACCGATCGGCAGTGGGCGGCCATCGCCATGTCGGGCGAGTCGATCTGCAGGTTGAAGCCCGCGTCGGCGATCGCCCGGTACTCGTAGGAGAGCGCATCGGCGAGCGCGGCGAGGTAGGTCTCGTGGGAGCCGTAGTGCTGGTCGGGATAGTTGAACGCAATCTGGCCGGGGCTGATCGCGCCCATGAACGCGCTGGCCGGATCGTCGTCACCGAGTGCGCGCTTGAGCCGGTCGACGTCCTGATGGACGGCCTGCTTGTCGCTCAGCTCGACCGGCCCGACGCAGTTGGAGAACACGATGTGGGCCATCGACGGAGTGTTGAACAGCCGCATCGCCAGGTTCGGGAAGTCCGCGACATCGTCGGCCTGGAATTCCGAGCGGCCCGCGAACCCGGAGAAGCGCTCGTTGACGTACGTGCTGAAGCCGGTCTTCGACAGCTCTCCGTCGGACACCACGTCGATCCCGGCAGCGCGCTGCCTGCCCACGACGTCGGCCACCCCGGCTTCGATCTGCTGCTGCAGAACGGCCTCGTCGACCTCCTGCCCGTCGAGTCGGGCCCAGATCATGTCGGCCAGCTGGTCCGGCCGCGGCAGGCTCCCCGCGTGGGTGGTCAGGATTCGATCGGACATGGGGCCACCTCGGACTCTCGACGGTCGTGACGGTGGCCTTCTATCAGACCCCGGTCAACCTCTCCACCTGTTCCCACAGCCGTTCGCGATCGGCGTCTGACTCGCCGCTCCACGGCAGCAGATGTTTGGGGCGCTGGGCGTGGTCGAGCCAGAACCCGCCGCTGACCTCGGCCGCCGGCGCCGCCGCCCCCAGCCACACGATCGTGTCGGCGCCCTGTCGCACCGTTCGCAGCAGCGGGCGCATCAGCTTGTGGAATCCGGGCAGCGACTCGCGCAGGCCGGGCGTGTCGACCCACCCCGGGTGCATCGAGTTCACCACGACGCCGGTACCCTGGAGCCGCTGCGCCCACACCTCGGTCAGGACGACCTCGATCCGCTTGCTGCGCGAGTATGCGACAGCGCCGCGGAACCGGCCCTCGGTGCTCTGCAGGTCGTCCAGATGCAGCCCCTGCGTGTACATGCCGCCCGAGGACACGTTGATCACCCGCGACGGTGCGCTTGCCTCCAGTGGCCCAACCAGCAGCTTGGTCAGCAGGAATGGTCCCAGCACGTTCGTGGCGAGCGTGAGCTCGATCCCGTCGGCCGACAGCGACCGCTCCGGGGTCAGCACGCCCGCGTTGTTGACGAGCACGTCCAGCCGCGGCGATCGCTCGGCGAACTCGGCGGCGAACCGCCTGACCGACCGCATCTCGCTGAGATCGCACACCGCGACGAGCAGCTGGTCGCTGCCGCTCCGCTCCGCGATTGCAGCCCGGGATCGCTCGCCGCGCTCCGCGTTGCGCACGACCAGCCACACGGTGGCGCCGAGCCGCGCGAAACCTGTCGCCGCCGCCTCACCGAGCCCCGACGTCGCGCCGGTCACGATCACGACCTCGCCGTCCATCCGGCGCAGCTCGGACTCGTCCCAGTGCGGGCTGCGCAGCGCGTAGCCGAGGCGCGTGTAGCTGCCGACGACCGTGCGGTCGAGCAGGGCGTCGGGTAGCGAAGCCGACCCGGAGCTCACGCCAGCTCGCCGCGCGCGACCGCAACCGGGGCGGTCCGCCGCCGCGCGCCCTCCCCAGCCGGTCGCCACTTCGGTTTGGCCAACAGCAACTGCACGTCGCAGATCCGTCGCTCGGCGAAGCCTGCCTCACAGTAGGCCAGGTACAGCGCCCACAGGCGGTGGAAGCGCTCGTCGTAGCCCAGCGGCACCAGCTCCCCGGTGCTGGCCGCGAAGTTCTCCTGCCACTGGTGCAGCGTCGGGACGTAGTGGGCGGTGATGTCCTCCAGGTCGACCTCCTGGAGGTCGGTCCTGCGGGTCACGTTGCGCGCGATCACCGCGAGCGAGGGCAGGCAGCCGCCGGGGAAGATCCGGGTGTTGATGAACGACTTGGAGGCCTTCTCGACCTCGTAGGCGCGATCGTCGATCGTGATCGCCTGCAGCAGCATCGCCCCGTCGGGCTCCAGCAGGTCCGAGCACTTGGCAAAGAACGCGCCGAACTGCCTCCAGCCGACCGCCTCGATCATCTCGATCGACACCAGTTTGTCGTAACGGCCGGCGAGATCGCGGTAATCCTGCATCAATATTGTCACCCGGTCTGCGAGCCCGGCATCGCGGACGCGCTCGACCGCGTACTCGTACTGGTCGCGCGAGATCGTCGTCGTGGTCACGTGGCAGCCCCTGGTCGAGGCGGCATGGACCGCGAAGCCGCCCCAGCCGGTACCGATCTCGATCACCCGATCGCCGGGCCCGAGATCGAGCTTGTCGCAGACGCGGTCGAGCTTTGCCAACTGCGCCTGCTCCAGTGTCATCTGCGGATGCTCGAACACCGCGCACGAGTAGCTCAGCGTCGGATCGAGCATCCGAGTGAACAGTGCGGTGCCGAGGTCGTAGTGGGCCGAGATCTCGCGTTGGTTGCGCGCGCGGGTGCTGGGGGTCCGCCACGCAGCAACCCGCTGGAGCGGCACCAGCACCGGCGTCATCGCTCGGCGGATCCGGTCAAAGCGGGTGGCGTTGACCGCCGCCAGGCGGATCACCGCGACCACGTCGGGCGAGTCCCACAACCCATCCTCGTAGCCCTCGGCCAGCCCCCGCGAGCCGCGCAGCAGCTTGCGCCAGGCGCGCCCCGAGCGAACCTCGACCGTGGCCGTCGGGGCTCCGGTGCCGAACCTTCGGCGCTTTCCCGACTCGACCACGACCAGGCTCCCGATCGCGATCCGGCGCAGCAGCAGGTAGCCGAGCAGGCGGGCGATCCAGTCGCTCACGCCGACTGCGTCCTGGGGTGCGGGTGCACTCGCGCGCCGCCGAGCTTGAGGCCGACCGCGTGTCCGTAGATCAGCGCCAGCACGCGCACCGTGGCCAACGGGTAGCGCAGCGTCAGCCGCCGCGCCGAGGAGCGTGTCAGCTCCCGCCGCTGCAACGACAGGGTCGCGTCGAACGCCGGCCGGCCCGAGTCGCGGTTCTCGATGTGCACCGACAGCGTCGGCCCGGGGACGGTTGCGCGCGCCAGGTAAGTCTGCTGCATCGGCATGAACGGTGACACATGCATCGCCTTGTCGAAGCTTCCCCCCAGCACCGGGGAGCAACCCCCCGCGATCACGTAGCTGTGGCGCTCGCCCCAGGGTGTGTTGGTGACCTCGGTGAGGATCGCCTCAACGCGCTCCCCGTCAGTGGATATGCAGTAGTAGAAGCTCACCGGGTTAAAACAATGCCCGAACGAGCGCAGCTGGGTGAGCACGCGGACCGGGCCGGAGGGGCGCGACCCGGTGTGCTCGGCGACGGTGTCGCGCACCGCGTCGGCCAGCGACGCTTCGCGATCGCCGTGATAGTCGCGCCGGCGGAACCGCAACAGCCCGGGGCGCGCCCGCTCGAGGCGCCCGCCGAGCAGCGACGGCAGCTCGTCGAGATCGACGTACGCCATCGCCAGCGAGTGGGTGAACTGCTTGGCCGGCTCGCGCCGGCGGTGCCGGACCGCCCCCTCGTAGAGGCAACTCGCGGCCACAGTCACAGCCGTCCACCGAAGCGCGCCGCCACCCGCGCGGCGCTGGCCACCCCGTCCTCGTGAAAGCCCCAGCCCCAGTAGGCGCCACAGTAGTTCGTCCGGTTGCGCCCGCTGATCTCCTCGTTGCGGCCCTGAGCCCTGACTCCCTCCCGCGTGAACACCGGATGGTCGTAGGTGATCGTCCGGATCACCTTGTCGGGGTCGATCTCGGACGTCCGGTTGAGGGTCACGCACAGTTGGGTGTCGGTGGTCAGCGACTGCAAACGGTTCATGTGGTAGGTGATCGTCGTCCGGTCGCCGGGCTGCTCGAGCAGGTGATAGTTCCAGCTCGCCCACGCCCGGCGCCGACGCGGCAGCATCCGCGAGTCGGTATGGACGACCGCCTCGTTGGGCTGGTACGGGATCGAGCTCAGGATCTCGTGCTCGCGGTCCGACGGATCGGCCAGCAACGCCAGTGCCTGATTTGAGTGGGTGGCGAATACCACCTCATCGAACCGCGCGGGCTCGAGCCCGCGCGCGCTCACCAGCACGTGATCGGGATACCTGCTGACCGACTGCACCGGCGTGCTCAGACGCAGGCGATCGACGAACGGCCGGGTGAGCGCCTCCACGTAGCGGAACGAGCCGCCGCGGATCGTCCGCCAACGGGGACGACCGAGGAACGACAGCGCGCCGTGGTTATCGAAGAACTCGGCCAGGAACCGGGCCGGGAACGTCCAGCGTTGGCTCGGATCGGCCGACCACACCGCCGACACCTGGGGAACGATCAGACGATCCACGAACGGTCGCGAGAACGCAAGGCGCTCGAGCCACTCGCCCAGAGAGATCTCGCTTTCGTGCTGGTCGAGCAGCCTGCGGGCCTGGCGGTTGAACCGCGCCAGGTCAGCGACCATCCGGTGAAACCAGGGCGTCACCAGGTGCGCGCGCTTGGCGAACAGGCCGTTGGGCGAGCCGCTGGAGTACTCGAAGTCGCCGGTTCCGTCGCTGACGCTGAAGCTCATCACCGACGGCTGCGAAGCGACGCCGAGGCGCGCCAGCAGCCGCTCGAAGCGGGGATAGTTGCGATCGTTGAAGACGACGAAGCCGCTGTCGACGTACACGGTCTCGTCAGCGGTGTCGACGCGAATCGTGTTGGTGTGACCACCGGCGTAATCGCCGGACTCAAACACGGTCACCTCGTGATCGCGGTGGAGCAGGTACGCCACGACCAGCCCGGACACGCCTGCACCGACGATCGCGATTCTCATCGCTGGCACCGGGATTCGTCGTGTTCGGCCACGCCCACGGATTCGCATGAGCGCGCCGGATGGATCACTTCGCCGTCGTGTCTCCGCCGCTCACATAGGCCAGCATCCGGTGGGCCTGCTTGACCGCCGAGCGGAGCTCGGGGGACGTCGGCACGACCGGCTCCTCGAGCGCAGACATGAGCTTGCGGGCCACCGTAGGCGCCAGCGGCTCGATCAGGTCGATGGCGATCGAAGCCGCCGCAAACGCGACCTCGGGCTCGGGCGACCACAGCACCTCAAAGCGCCGCTCGGGGTCGCGCGGCACGCCGCCAGGCTCGGGTATCTCCCACCCGGCCAGGCAGGACGACGTGCCCGGCGCCTGGAACACCACCGCCCATTCGCGCGCGAGCGGATGGTCCCGGCGGATCGGCACCTCGACCGGCCGGGCCGGCGTCTGGGCAATCGCATCGAAGTCGGCCAACGCGACCGCGATCCTTGCGGTCCTCGCCAACTCGTCCCAGCGCGCCTCCGACATCCGGTAGAACGCGGCTGTCTGAAAGCTTCCGATCACGACCCCGGCGCTGCCGCGCGCACAATGCTCGTCCTCGATCGCCCGCGACAGCGCCAGCATCGCCGTCTTGCTCAGCGTCATCGGCTGCAGGTCGGGCCGGCGCTGAGCGAGTCCGGCGAAGATCGAGGCCGGCTTGGACGATTCGCCCAAAGCGCGGGCAATCGCCGCCGCCAGCGACAACCCCTGCTCGCGCTGCCTGATCACCGCTCGGACCAGCTCGACGTCGGCGTCGCTGTAGCGGCGGTGTCCGCCGGGCAGTCGAGCGGGTACCGGGAAACCATGGCGTGCTTCCCACATCCGCAAGGTCGCGGCCGGCACGCCGGTGCGCTCGGCGAGCTGGGTCGTGGTCAAACCGGTACCGGCGATTGCGTTTGGCGCGATCACTGGAGGAAAGGGTACATGTTGTTGAGCAAAATTCAACACCCCGTTATAGTCGTCGTGACTGACTCGCGAACAGCAGAGTTTCTGGAATACCCGTTAGAGGAACATCAATGCGCATAACCGTCACTGGCGCCACCGGCACGATCGGCTCCGCGGCGATCGACGCAATCCGCTCGCGCGGCGATCAGGTCGTCGCACTCGTGCGGGACCCGGCCAAGGCGCGATCGAAACTCGGAGAAGGCGTCGAGCTCCAGGCCTGGCCGCAGCCCAAGCAGGGTCCCCCACCCGCCGCGGCGCTCGAGGGCATCGACGCGGTGCTGCACCTGCTCGGTGAACCGATCGACCAGCGCTGGAGCGACGAGGCCAAGCGCGAGATCCGCGACTCCCGGGTGCTCGGTACGAGGTCGCTCGTGTCCGGTCTCAGAGCACTCGACGCAGAGCGACGGCCCCGGGTGCTGGTATCGCAGTCGGCGGTCGGCTACTACGGGCCGCACGGCGACGAGCGCCTGGACGAATCCGCGCTGGCCGGCCATGATTTCCTCGCTGGAGTCGTTCGCGAGTGGGAGCAGGAAGCCGCGGCGGCGGCCGACGACGGCGTCCGGGTCGCCTGTACGCGCACCGGCGTCGTCCTCTCTCCCAGCGGCGGAGCGCTGGCCAAGATGCTGCCTCCGTTCAAGCTCGGTGTCGGCGGTCCGGTCGCCGGCGGGCGCCAGTACGTCCCCTGGATCCACCTCGACGATGTGGTCGGCGCGATGTTGGAATGCATCGACGATGACCGAGCGAAGGGGCCGGTCAACCTGTCGGCGCCGTCGCCGGTGACGAACGCCGAGCTCTCGCACGCGCTCGGGCACGTGCTCAGCCGCCCCGCAGTTCTGCCCGTGCCCGGATTCGCGATCAAGGCGCTGTACGGGGAGATGGCGGCGATCGTGCTCACCGGCCAGCGTGCGGTCCCCGCCAAGCTCGAGCAGCTCGGCTACGCATTCAGGTTCCCCGAGCTCGAGCCGGCGCTGCGCGACGTCCTGGGCGGCTGATGGGTTCGGTCGTACTGCTGTGGCTACGCCGCGACCTGCGCGTCAGCGACCACCCCGCGCTGGCCGCCGCGCGCGACGCCGCCGATTCGCTGGTGCCGGTGTTCTGCCTGGACCCGGCGTTGCTGGACGGACGGCACCGATCCGGGGCGCGCACACAGTTCCTGCTCGAGTGCCTCCACGACCTCGACGGTTCGCTGCGCAAGCTCGACAGCCGTCTGGCGATTCGCCAGGGCCCGCCCCAGCGCGAGCTTCCGGCACTGGCCCGCGAGCTCGGCGCGCGCGAGGTGCACGTGACCGCTGACGTCGGTCCCTATGCCCGGCGCCGGGACCGGACGGTGCGAGACGCGCTGCGCGAGGTCGACTGCGAGCTGGTGTTCCACCCCGGGCTGTTCGCGGTCGACGATCCGGCAGCGATCCGCACCGGGCAAGGCAGCCCGTACACGGTGTTCACGCCGTATCACCGGGCGTGGTCGCAGGCGCCGCGCCGGGAGCTGATCGGCAAGCCCCGCGCGCTCCCCGCGCCCCCGTCCAAGCTGCGCGCGGGGCGGATCCCGTCGCTGGATGCGCTCGGGCTCGAGCAGGATGTGTCCGATCCCGCGGCGGGTGGAGAGCACGCCGGCCGCGAGCTGCTCAGCTCGTTTCTGTCAGACCGCGTTGCCGGCTACCGCGACCTGCACGACACGCTGGCCGACACCGGAACCTCGAGGCTGTCGCCGTACCTTCACTTCGGCTGCCTGTCGGTGCGCGAGATCGAGGAGCGCCTGCCCGACGGCGGCGGCGCCGGCGCCGGCGAGTTTCACCGGCAGCTGTGCTGGCGGGAGTTCTATGCGCAGGTGCTGCGGTCGTTCCCCCGCAACGCGAGGTCAGAGCATCAGGACCGCTATCGAGGAATGAGCTGGAGCCATTCCCGGCGCCGGTTCGACGCCTGGTGCGAGGGCCGCACCGGCTATCCGATCGTCGATGCCGCGATGCGCCAGCTGCGGCGGGAGGGGTGGATGCATAACCGCGGACGGCTGATCGTGGGCTCGTTTCTGACCAAGGACCTGGGAATCGACTGGCGCTGGGGCGAGCGCTGGTTCATGCGGCTGCTGCTCGACGGCGACGAGGCCAACAACAACGGAAACTGGCAGTGGATCGCATCGGTCGGCGTCGACCCCCAGCCGCCGGCGCGCCGGATCTTCAACCCCGCTCGGCAGTTCGAGCGGTTCGACCCCGACGGGGTGTACGTGCGCCGCTACGTGCCCGAGCTCGAGCGCGTCCCGTCTGCGTACGTGGCCGAGCCGTGGACGATGCCCGAGTCCGTCCAGCGCGACGCCGGCTGCGTGATCGGCCGGGACTATCCCGAGCCGATCGTCGACCACGCCCAGGCCCGGCACGAGGCGCTCGAGCGCTACGCCGCGGCCCGCTGATCAGCCCAGGTAGCGCTCGACGGTGTCCGAGCTGCGCAGCTCGGCGCCGTCGGGGTCCTGTCCGGCGTCGCGCAGCGCACGGCGCTGGCGCAGGTAGTCCCACAGCTGGTCGAGCTCGACCCGGATCGCCTCGAGCTGCTGGGCGTCCGAACCCACCTTCGCGTCTCGCTCGGCGTTAGCGGCCTCGGTCTCGTCTTGGCGCAGACGCCGCTCCTCCTGCTCGAGCTCCTCGATCCGCGCCTGTACCTGCTCGTCGTTCAGTTTTGGCATAGGTCGAATCCTAATGGGCTCCAGTGGAACGTTTAGCCCGGAAGTGCGGGGTCCACCGGGCGGCTGCTGGCCGACGGCGACCGGTTCGTGGGCGCGGTGCAGCGCGGCGACCTCGAGCTTACCGGCGATGCACAGTGCTCGACAACGGCGGGACCGCGCTCGCCGGGCTGGTGTGCCTGAACTCGGCGCGCACCCATTTCTGCCTTGTTCTCTGACCGCTCACCGCCCGGCTGTCGAGGACCCCGATCCGCTTTGTGCACGGGCTAACCGAGTGAGAACCAGGCGGCGGCGTCCGGCGCCACCGCGCCCGTATCCGTCAGTGGCGCGCTGACCAGCAGCACCGTCGCTCCGGAAGGCGGCGCCACCGGTTCGGCTGAGATGTTGACCACGCACGCGAACCCGTCGCCGCGCCGAAATGCCAGCGCGCCTTCGGGCGCCTCGACCCACTCGAGCGTCCCGTCGCCGAGCCCGGCGCGCTCGTGTCGGATCTCCAGGGCGCGGCGGTAGAGCTCGAGCATCGAGCCGGCGTCGCCGGTCTCCGCCTCGACCGTCCGCGCGGCCCAGCCGGCCGGCTGGGGCAGCCACGGTGGCTCGGCGGCGCCGTTGGGGCTGAACCCGAACGGCGGCGCTGAGCCCGACCATGGGATCGGAACGCGCGCACCGTCGCGGCCGCGCTCGATGTGCCCCGACATCTCCCACCCGGGGTCCTGAAGCACCTCGTCGGGCAGGTCCTCGACCTCGGCCAGCCCAAGCTCCTCGCCCTGGTACACGTACGCCCCGCCCGGCAGCGCCAGCATCAGCAACGCCGCGGCCCGGGCGCGCCTGCGGCCGAGATCGAGATCCACGGGCAGGCCATCGAGGTCGCCGATCCGACGCATGGGCGGGCCAGCCTGCGGCCTCGCGTACCGCGACACCTCTCGGATCGTGTCGTGGTTTGACAGGACCCAGGTCGGAGGCGCCCCGACCGCGTCGAGGGCGCCGAGCGCGTCCACGATCGCCTCGCGCAGCGTGTCGGCTCGCCACGGCGCGAGCAGGAACTCGAAGTTGAAGGCGGTGTGCAACTCGTCCGGGCGCACGTACAGCGCCAGCCGGTGCGGGTTGTGAACCCACGCCTCGGCGACGAACACTCGCGGCGGGTCGTAGGAATCAGCGAGCTCGCGCCATCGCCGGTAGATCTCGTGGACCCCGTCGCGGTCCCAGTAGGGATGGTCTACGCGTTCCGCGGTGGGCGGCGGCCAGATCGTCGCTCCCATGTCCGGGAGTCCTTGCGCCTTGACCAAGCCGTGCGCGACGTCGATCCGGAACCCGTCTACGCCGCGGTCAAACCAGAACCTGATCGTCCGCTCGAAGTCGGACCAGACCTCGGGGTTGCACCAGTCGAGATCGGGCTGCTCGGCCGCGAACAGATGCAGGTACCACTGGCCGGGGCGGTCGTCGGGCTCGGTGACCTGCTTCCAGGCACTGCCGCCGAAGTTGCTGCGCCAGTCGTTGGGCGGCCGGCTCCCGCCGGGCCCGCGGCCGTCACGAAAGATGAAGCGGGCCCGCTCCGGCGACCCGGGCGGCGCTGCCAGCGCGGCCCGAAACCACGGGTGCTGGTCGGAGACGTGGTTCGGGACGATGTCGAGCAGCACCCGCAAACCCAGCTGGTGAGCCTCGGCGATCGCGTGCTCGGCATCGGTGAGCGTCCCGAACACCGGCTCGATCGCCCGGTAGTCGGACACGTCGTAGCCGGCGTCTTTCATCGGCGACGGATACCAGGGGTTGACCCAGATCGCGTCGACGCCGAGCTGGGCGATGTACGGCAGGCGCGAGCGCAGCCCGGCGAGGTCACCGACGCCGTCGCCGTTGCCGTCGGCGAAGCTGCGGATGTAGACCTGGTAGATGACCGCGCTGCGCCACCACGCGGTTGCGGCCGGCGACCGCACCGGTGCTGGCGGGCTCAGAGCTTATGCTCGCGCAGGCCGGACCAGTACTGCTTGGCGCACCAGCGCTCAGCGCGCCACAGCACGAGACCGAAGGCGAGCAGCAGCACCCCGTAGCCGGCGAGGCCGCCGAACGCAGAGCTCACGATCGGGACCAGCGCCATCAGCCAGCACCACGCGGCGATCCACACGAACGGGCGCCACGGCAGATGCCACCCACGTCCTTCAGGCAACGAAGGCGGCTCCGGGGGCTGATCAGGCGGCTCCCAGCCGCTGTCGTGAATCAACCCAAGGACCAGCACAACGCCAGTAACGGTAACAGCCGCCCGGCGCCGCGCAACCAGCGTTTACCCGACGGTGACCGGGCGCGACCACATCGTCGATCCGTCGTCGGCGATCTCGCTGTGCGCCCGTCCCCTCGCCTCGAGCTCGGACAGCGCGGCGCGGAACGCGGGATACGGGATCAGACCGAGCTGGGTCAGCGTCGCGTAGCCGACCCGCTCATACAGCGCCGATGTGCAGACTGGCTCGTGCGACAGTGCGGCGACGAGCACCGATTCACGCGGCATCGCGCTGAGGCTACCCGCTGGACGAACGCCGCCCACGGCCTATCATCAGCCCGAACCCCCGTCGGCAGTTGGGAGCTCGTGATGACGTTCAGGGACACGGGACTGCCTCAGCAGGACGCGCAATCGGACTTCGCCCGAGAGCGTCGCCGACGTGCGTTCGCCAAGGCCGTCTCCCGCTTGCGATTCGAGCCCGACGATGTCGGGCTGATGCTCCCGTTCGAGGAGGTCGTGGCCGCACTCGGTCGCGTCAGCGAGCGCGATGGCGGCATCCAGGAGATCCGCCTTGATTCGATCGTCGGCACGGTCGCCCGACGACGCGGCGAGTTCGATCGCGACTTCCGCCCCACGTCGTCGGGCGTGCGCACGCGCTGGGAGCGGATCGCCGCTGCCCGCCGTCGCGGCCAGACGATGCCCCCGATCGACGTCCATCGCGTTGGCGAGCTGCATTTCGTGGAGGACGGCCACCACCGGGTATCGGTCGCGCGCGCGCTCGGCGACACGCACATCGAGGCGCACGTCCGCGAGGTGCGCACGGCGCTCGGCGCCGAGGCGCAACTCCGGCTCCGCGACCTGCCGCTCAAACGCCACCAGCGAGTGTTCAACGAGCGGGTGCCGCTGCCGCCGGAGCTGCGGGAAAAGATCAAGCTGTCGGACGAGTGGCGTTATGCCCAGCTGGGGACGCTGGTCGAGTCGTGGGGAATGCGCGCCAGCCTCACGCGTGAGCGGCTGCTGTCTCGCGAGGAGATGGCGGAGGCCTGGTTCCACGAGGAGTACGAGCCGGTTGTCGAAGCGCTGTCGGAGGCCCACGCCGGAGGCAGTGGCACTGATACCGAGCGCTACCTACGCGTAGCGATGCTGCGGTACCTGCTGCTGGCCACGCACGAGGGCACCGACGAGATCCTCGACACGCTGCTCGGACCGACCCCGCCGGCCGCCAGCGAGGACACGATGGTGCACCTGATCCTCAAGGACATGGACTGAGGCACCGCTCCAGCCGCGGCCGCGCAGGAGGCGACGATGTCGCGTGCTGGTATGAGACGTCCGGATGTCAGAGAGCTGGCCGCGATCTTCGCGGGCGGCGCCGCCGGCGCGCTGCTGCGCGTGGGACTGGTCAAGACCGGCGCGGCCGGCGCTCCCGGATGGCCGTGGATCACGTTCGCGGTCAACGTCTCGGGCGCGTTCGCGCTCGGCTACTTCGTCACCCGGCTGCAGGAGCGCCTGCCGCTGTCGGCCTACCGCCGTCCGCTGCTCGGGACGGGGTTCTGCGGCGCGTTGACCACGTTCTCAACCGTGCAGGTGGAGCTGCTGGAGATGCTCGACGCGCACCGCTACGGGCTCGCGGCCGGATACCTGAGCGCGAGCATCGTGCTCGGCTACGCCGCGATCCACCTCGGCGACCGCGCTCGTCCGCCGTACCAGGACGCTGGCGTGACCGCGCTCGACGTGGCTCGCGGTGGCGGCGCTCGGGCGGAATCGGGTCGCTGCTGCGCTTCCTCGTCGACGGGACGGTGGCGTCGAGGGTCGGGCGGATATTCCCGTTCGGGACGCTCGTGGTCAACCTCAGCGGCGCGGTCGCGCTCGGCCTCGTCGCCGGACTGGCGTTCAGCGGCAACGCGCTGCTGCTGGTCGGCACCGCGACGATTGGCTCCTACACGACGTTCTCGACCTGGATGCTCGAGAGTCACCGGCTCGCCGAGGAGGGCGACCTCCGAGCGGCATCGGCAACATCGTCCTGAGCGCAGCGCTGGGAATCGGGGCCGCGGCACTCGGGCGCCTGATCGGATCGCACCTGTGAACGAGGACTGCCTGAAGCTCACCACCTACTTCGGCGAGCGCCACCGGACCGACGGCGCGCTTCGTGGCCGACGCGCTGCTCGACGTCTACGGCCGGGCCGGCGTTGAGGTCAGCCTGATGCTGCGCGGGAGCAGAGGGGTACGGGGTCAAGCACCACCTGCGCACCGACCGGCTGCTGACGCTGTCGGAGGACCTGCCGCTGGTGTCGATCGCGGTGGACACCCGGGCGCGGATCGAGGCGACTGCTCGACGACGTGCTGGCGGTCAAGCACCACGGACTGATCACGCTCGAGCGGGCGCGGATGCTGACCGGCTGCAGTCGGCCACCGCGACGCTGCGCCGATCAGCTGCACGAGGCGACGAAGCTGACGATCTACGTCGGCCGCCAGGAGCGCGCCGACGGCGCGCCATCGTCTCGTGGCGGTCTGCGACCTGCTGCACCGCCGAGGGATCGCCGGCGCGACCGTGCTGCTCGGCGTCGACGGCACCGTCCGCGGCGTCCGCCATCGCGCCCGGTTCTTCGGGCGCAACGCCGAGGTGCCGATGATGATCATCGCGGTCGGCGTCGGGCGAGCGGATCGCCGCGGTCCTGCCCGAGCTCGAGGCGCTGCTGGCGCACCCACTGCTGACGCTCGAACGCGTGCGGGTGTGCAAGCGCGACGGCGAGCTGCTGGCCCGCCCCACGCCGCTGCCCAAGCTCGACGCGTTCCGGGCTGCGCATGTGGCAGAAGCTGATGGTGTACTCGTCGGAGCGGGCGCGCGACGGAAACCTCCCGCTGCACGTGTCGCTCGTGCGCCGGCTGCGCCTGGCCGGAGCCGCCGGCGCCACCTGCGTGCGCGGGATGTGGGGGTTTCACGGCGACCACCTCCCCCACGGCGACCGGTTGCTCCAGCTGCGCCGCCGCGTGCCGGTCGTGACCACGATCGTCGACACACCGGACCGGCTCGCCGCATCGTTTGAGATCGTCGACGAGCTGACCCGGGAGGCGGGGCTGGTGACCAGCGAGATGGTCCCAGCGATGGCGGCAATCGCCGACGGCGCCAGTCGCCGCGGCGGGCTGCGGCTGGCCCGCCACAGCTTCTGAACCGTCAGGTCCCTGCTACGGTCAGTGGCAGCGGTCGGCGCCGTCGGCCGCGAGGCAGCTTGCTTGGGTCCCGCCATCAGCGGTTCGGGTCAGCCGTAGCCTCCCGAATCGTTCGCGGCCCTCAGCGCCGTCAAGGAGTATTTGCATGTCCAAGAAGTCCTTCGCCGATCTCGGCGTATCGAGCGCGGTCGTCAACGCGCTGACCAGCGACGGGATCACCGAGCCGTTCGCGATCCAGCACTCGGTGATCGGCGACGTGCTCGCCGGCCGCGATGTGCTGGCCAAGTCGCCCACAGGTTCGGGCAAGACGCTCGCCTTCGGGGTTCCGATAGTCGACCGGATCGACGCCGGAAGCCGCCGGCCGGCCGCCCTGGTCCTGGCCCCGACGCGCGAGCTCGCCACCCAGATCGTCGAGGACATCCGCTCGATCGCCCGCGCCCGCGCGTTGCGGGTCACCGCCGTCTACGGCGGCGTCGGCCTTCACGCTCAGTCCAAGGCCGCCGCGACGTCTCACATCCTGGTCGCCACCCCGGGCCGGCTCGAAGACCTGCTCGACCGCCGCGCGTTCGATCTCCGCGCGATCCAGATCCTCGTGCTCGACGAGGCCGATCGGATGCTCGACATGGGCTTCAGGCCCGCGGTCGACCGGATCGTCGCCGCCTGCCCCTCCGACCGCCAGACGCTGTTCTTCTCCGCGACGCTCGACGGCGAGGCCGGACAGGTCGCCAGGCGCTACACCCGTGACCCCGCTGTTCACGAGCACGGTCCGAGGACCCGGCGCGCCAGCGTCGACGTCGAGCACCGGTTCGTCGAGATCGCTCACGAGCACCGCGTCGAGGCGCTGGTCGCCGAGCTGCGCCGCGATCGCGAGCTGACGCTCGTGTTCGTCCGCACCAAGCACGGCGCCGATCGACTGGTCAAGCGCCTGCGCCGCCACGGCGTGGAGGCGGTCGCGATGCACGGCAACAAGTCACAGCGCCAGCGCGAGCGAGCTCTTGCCAGCTTCGAGTCCGGCCAGGTCGACACGCTCGTGGCCACCGACGTCGCCGCCCGCGGGATCGACGTCAGCGGGATCTCGCACGTGATCAACTTCGATCCGCCGGCCGACCGCGACACCTACGTCCATCGCATCGGGCGCACCGGGCGCGCGGGCGCCAAGGGCGTCGGGATCACGCTCGTGGCCGCCGACCAGCGCCACGACGTCAGCGCGCTGGCCGGGCAGCTCGGGCTGGAGTACGGCCACGACCGCCCCCGCCCGCGGCAACGCCCCCGGCGCCGCCGCTAGCGTTCGCGGCGCCGCGCGCCGATCGGGCTCAGGGAGTCCCGGGCACGACCGCGACCGGCCCCTCGCCGGAAGGAAGGTCGGCGGTGTCCACGGTCGGAGCGTCGGCTCGGTGAACCTGCTCGAACGTGTCCAGGAACTCGTCGGCGGGCTCGAGGAACCCGATCCGGTGGGTGCGGTAGTGCATCGGCACGACCCAGCGGGGACCGAGGCGGTCGACGATCGCCCGGGCCTGGGAAGCTCCGGCGGTTGGACCGCCACCGACCGGCAGGAACACCAGGTCGACCTCGCCGATCGCGGCGGCCTGCTCGTCGCGCAGCGCAGCCTGACCGAAGTCGCCGAAGTGAGCGATCCGCACGCCGTCGAGGGTGAACACGAAGATCGTGTTGGGCCCGCGTTCGGTGCCCGCGGCGTCATCGTGCTCGGACGCGACGGCCACGATCTCTCCGATCGGCGACTCGAGCTTGCCGGCCGTCGACCGGAGGATCGTTGGCTCTCCCTCGATCGCCTCGACCCCGTTGTGGTCGAGATGCTCATGAGTGACCAGGAGCAGGTGCGGCTCGTCCGCTGAGATCGCGGGGTAGTCCCACTGGACGCCGCGTCCCGCCAGCGGCGTCATGTCCGCAAACGGATCGATGAACACCGATGCGTCATCGCCGGTCAGCGAGAACGCCGACTGTCCGTACCACTGGATCCGCATGCTGCTCCTTCGTGTCGTCGTGGTGGTAGATCCCGCCGCGCATCAGCGAGGCCACCGCCGCCACCAGGCAGGCCACGATCGCGAAGATGAACGCCTCGTGCAGGCCGGCGCTTGAACGGGCCTGAGATCAGCTGCGGGAAGAAGCTCCGGCCGGTGATCACCGCCTGGGTGTGGGCCGGCAGCGACGCGAGTACGTGGGCGCCCGCGAGGTGTTGAATCGGGTTGTAGCCCAGGAACGCGGCGAACAGCACCGATACCGGTGGCGTCTGGCCGATCGCGGTGCGCGTCGGCGGCAGCGACGCCGTGGGCTTGCAGGCCCGGCCGACATCGTGTGCGGGCAGCGTGCTGGCCAGCCCGATGATCATCAGCGAGAAGAAGATCCCGACCGACAGCACCTGGGCCGAGTTCTGGAAGGTCTGGTTCATGCCGCCGCCGGCGCCGCGGTCGCCCGGCGGCAGGCTGTTCATCACCGCCGCCCGGTTGGGGGACGCGAACAGCCCCATCGAGACGCCGTTCATGAACAGGATCAGCGGCGAACACCGGGTAGGAGAAGTCGATCGGCAGCAGCAGCAGCAGCCCGAAGCTGACCGCGGCGGCGAGCATCCCGCCGGTCGCGAACGGCCGCGCGCCGTAGCGGTCTGACAGGTACCCGGAGGTCGGGCCCGAGATCAGCATCCCGATCGTCAGCGGGAGCATGTAGATCCCCGCCCACAGCGGCGTCTCGGTGAAGTCGTAGCCGTGCAGCGGCAGCCAGATCCCCTGCAGCCAGATGATCAGCATGAACATCAGGCCGCCGCGGGCGATCGCGGACAGGAACGTCGACAGCGTGCCGAACGTGAACGCCCGGATCCGCAGCAGCGCCAGGTTGAACATCGGGTCCGCGCGCGTTGAGCTCGATCAACCCGAACGCGATCAGCGAGACCACGCCGGCGGCCAGCAGCCCGATCACCCGCGGGCTCGTCCAGCCGGTCGGGTGCGTCCCGTACGGCCGGATCCCGTAGGTGATCGCGACCATGATCAGGATCAGGCCGAGCGCGAACGTGACGTTCCCCGGCCAGTCGACGCTGGTGCGCCGCGGCGTGCTCAGCTCCCGCAGCTTCATGTAGGCCCACACGGTCCCGAACAGGCCCACCGGGACCGAGATCAGGAACACCATCCGCCAGCTGATCGGCGCGAGGATGCCGCCGAGGATCAGCCCGACGAACATCCCGCTGACGCCGACGATGTTGTTGATCCCGAGCGCCATCCCGCGCTGGTTGGCCGGGAACGCGTCGGTCAGGATCGCCGCCGAGTTGGCCAGCAGGAACGCGCCGCCGATCCCCTGGAAGATCCGGAACACGATCAGGTACGTGGCGCCGGCGCGACCGGTCATCCAATCGATCGTCAGCAGCAGCGACGCCACCGTGTAGATCACGAACCCGAGGTTGTAGATCTTCACCCGCCCGAACATGTCGCCCAGCCGGCCGAGACTGACGATCAGCACGCTGGAGACGACCAGGTAGCCGAGCACCATCCACAGCAGGTAGAAGCTGTTACCGGGGACCAGCGGATCGAGCTTGATGCCGCGGAAGATGTCGGGCATCGCGATCAGCGTGATCGAGGCGTCCAGCGTGGCCAGTAGAACCGCTAGCGTTGTGTTCGACAGCGCGATCCACTTGTAGTTGTCCGATCGATCGGAGTGGCCGTTGGAAGCCGCGGAGAGACCGTTGACTCGCGATCGGACGTTCAGATTGACTGCCACGTCTCTCAATAATACACAGGCAAACTGTTCAGTTGCCCTTCCATCCCCTATAGTTCGTTGATGCCCGTGCGCACGGACACCGCCCTGCTCGCTTCAGAGCTCCGAGTGGTCCTCGGCCAGCTCATGCGGCGTCTGCGCGCGGAGCCGGGTTTCCCGCTCACACAGGGGTCGGTGCTGGGCCGACTGGACCGCCAGGGCGCGCAGACCACGGTCGCGCTGGCGGCGGCCGAGCGGGTGCGCCCGCAGTCGATGGGACAGACGCTGTCCGAGCTCGAGACCCAGGGCCTGGTCAGCCGCCGACCCGACGAGACCGACGGCCGGCGGACGCTGCTGGAGCTGACCGAGGAGGGGCGCCGGGCGCTGGCCAAGGACCGCCGGCGCCGCGAAGGCTGGCTCGCTGAGGCGATGGAGACCGGTTTTACGCCCCAGGAACAGGATGTTCTGGCCAATGCGATCCCACTGCTAGCCAGGCTCGCCGAGATCTAGGGTCGCCTCATGGTCGCCCCGGGCCACGGATCCGAGCGGGTTCACCCCAACCTGATCCTGGCTGTCCTGTCGCTGGCCGGTCTGGCCTACGCGATCCTCAGCTCGGCGGTGATCCCCGCGCTGCCCACGATCCAGCACGACCTTCACACCAGCGAGACCGGGGTCACCTGGCTGCTCACCGGCTTCCTGCTGTCGGCGTCGGTCGGGACCTCGATCATCGGCCGGCTCGGCGACATGTACGGCAAGGAGCGACTGCTGCTGTGGACGCTCGTGATCCTGGCATTCGGCACGCTGCTGGCCGCGGTCTCGAACTCGCTGGCGATGGTGATCGTCGCCCGAGTGATTCAGGGCGTCGCCGGCGGGATCTTCCCGCTGGCGTTCTCGATCATCCGGGACGAGTTCCCCCGCGAGCACGTCGCCGGCAGCATCGGGCTGATCTCGTCGATCCTCGGCGTCGGAGGCGGTGCCGGCCTGGTCATCGGCGGGCTCATCGTTCAGCGCCTGAGCTGGCACTGGGTGTTCTGGCTGCCGCTGTTCGTGACGGTCCTGGCTGCGATCGCCACCTGGCGATTCATCCCGGAGTCGCCGGTCCGCTCGCCCGGCCACGTCAACTGGCTGGCGGCCGCGCTGATGACGATCGGGATCTCGCTCGTGCTGATCGCGATCGCGCAGACGACCGTGTGGGGCTGGGGCGGATCCAAGACGATCGTGCTGTTCGTCGTCGGGATCCTCATCTGCGCGCTGTGGGTGGTGGTCGAGGTCCGCAGTGACGAGCCGCTGGTCGACATGTCGATGATGCGGATCCGCGGCGTGTGGACGACCAATCTCGTGGCGTTTCTGCTCGGCGCCGGCCTGTACGCGTCGTTCATCGTCTACCCCGAGTTCGCCCAGCTCCCTGAGAGCACCGGATTCGGGTTCGGCGCCTCGGTCGTCGTCTCGAGCTTGTACCTGCTCCCGTCGGCGTTGGGGATGGGCCTGCTCGGCACGATCGCCGGCCGCGTGGCCAGGACTTACGGGTCAAAGCTGGCGCTGCTGGTGGGAACCGCGGTCACCGGGATCTCGTTCGCCTGGTTGGCGGTGGCGCACGCGCACCCCTGGGACATGCTGGTCTCCTCGACGCTGCTCGGGATCGGCATCGGACTGGCCTTCTCCGCGCTGGGGAACCTGATCGTGCAGGCGGTCCCGCCCACCCAGACTGGGATCGCGTCGGGCATGAACACCGTGATGCGGACGCTCGGCGGCGCGCTCGGCGGACAGCTGTCGGCCACGTTCATCGCCGACCACACCGCCGCCAGCGGGCTCCCGACCGTGACCGGGTTCACGCTGTCGTTCATCATGGCCGCCGCGTTCTTGGCGTTCGGCGTCGTGGCCGGGCTGCTGGTTCCCGGCCTCCCCGCTCCCGGGACCGCACCGCCGGCGGTTGAGGCTCCCGCCACCGAGCTCGAGGTCGTGGTCGACCGCTAGTCGCGGCCGTGGAACACCGATTCGATGTTCGCTCCGTCGGGGTCGATCACGAACGCCGCGTAGTAGCCGGGGTGATATTGCCGGCGCTCGCCCGGCTCGCCATTGCTCTCATAGCCCGCGGCGGTCGCGGCCGCGTAGAAGTTCCTGACCGTCTGTTGGTCGGGCGCCGGGAACGCAACGTGCAGGTTCTCGGTCAGCGACCGCCCGTCTGCGATCAGCGAGAAGGTCGACCATCCGCCGCGAAACTGCCTGCCCTGATCCCAGGTCTCGCCCGGACGAAATCCGGTGTGGCGGGCGATCACGGAGTAGAACGCGGCCGCGGCGTCGAGGTCGCGCACGCGGATCCAGAGGTGATCGATGTTGCCGCCGCGCCGGGTGTCGTCGTGGTGGACCGCCTCGACGCTGTTGCCGTCGGGATCGAGCAGGAACGCCCCGTAGTACTCGGGGCTGTATTGCGCACGGACGCCCGGAGCCCCGTCATCGGGATAGCCGGCGTCGATCCCTGCGCGCCAGAACGCGTCGACCCGATCGCGCGACGCCGCCACGAGCCCGACGTGAGCGTGGCGAGTGGGAGGCCGACCCTCACGGGCCCCGCCGATCGAGAAGTCGTCCCACTGGACCACCATGTCGCTCTGGTGACTGGGCTCGATCCCGATCGCGCCGAGCACGGTGCGGTAGAAGCGCTCGCTGGCAGCCCGGTCTGAAACGCGGAACATCACGTGGTCGAACACGCGACGAATCTACCGTGCCGGCGTCAGGCGATCACGCCGCTGCCTCGTGCGGCGCCGGCGCGGACCGGGCGGTCGCAGCGGTGCGTGTCGGCGGGCGCGGGACGAGGCTGCCGCGGGCGCGGTGCTCGAGGCAGAAGATGATGAATGCGACCGTTACCGGCACGGTCGCGGGCAGCCACCCGACCAGCGGCAGCAGCATTCCCGAGCCGGCCGCGAGCGCGACCAGCAGCATCGCCGCCCGACCCTGGTAGCGATGGCCGGCCAGGAAGCCGCCGAGCACGCCCGCCAGCACCAGGTCGGGATAGTCGGTGGCGATCGGGCCGAACGACGCCTCGTCGAACGTGGGCACGTGCACGCTCGCAGTCGCGCCCGACATCACCCGCGATGCCGTCTCCCCCGCGCCGGACATCAGCAGCACGACGTCGGCCGCGCACATGCAGACCACGCCCACGAGCATCCACTTGACGGGAATCAATCGCACCAGCGCGGCCCCAAGCGCGAGGCATCCCAGCGCGGTGATGAGGCTGTCGGACGTCGCGCCGAGCCAACCGGTCACATGCGCGGCTCCAACCGCGAGGCCGAGGCCGACGGCGGCCACCGCGAACTTCGGTCCCCGGACGACACCGAGGATCGCCACGGCCGCGAGCGCGGGCGTCGCGATCGCCGCGAGCACCACCAGCGCATGCGCCGCCCACGGCGCCGCCAGCGGCGCGAACGTGCCGAGCAGGATCGAACCCGGCAACAGCGCCGCCCAGGCGGGCGAACGCAGCCGGTTCAGCTGGGCAAGCGCGTCGGCCCTGGGCAGGGCCACGAGTCCGCCCTCGATCGTCGCCAGAACGAGGATCGCGAAGAAGCTGGAGAGGCTCAACGCGTGTTTCTGACCGACGATTGCACGACGACCTAGGACTACCCGAGGTAGTTGCTAACTCAAACATAACAACACCTTAAGCGTTTCCTAACGTCCTGCTGAAGGATTACCCGATCGCGGGGGCGGGCATCGCCGCCGCCCGGAGGGCTCGGAGCTCCTCCTTCAGGGCCCTGACCAGTGGGGAGTCAGGGATCCGCCGTTCCAGCAATAGCAGACAGCGGTCGTAGTGCTCCATGCGCCGGCGGCGGATCTCGGGAGCCAACCGGCCTTCGGAGTGAAGCTCGCGGGCCTTCGACAGCTTGTCGGCGGCGAACACCGCCTGGGCGTCGGGGCCGGCGGCGTCCACCTGCTCGCGCAACCCCGCTTTGCGCCGGGCGTAGCCGGCGACGCGCTCGTCCTCGCTGACCGCGAGCACGAGCCCGGCGACCCGGTCGCCGAACCGACGCGACAGTTCGGCGGGATCGGCGCCTGCCTTCTCCACCGTGTCGTGCAGAACGCCGGCGGCGATGACCTCGTCGTCGGCGTCGGCTGCGGCCAGCAGCGACGCCACCTCGAGCGGGTGCTCGAAGAACGGCAGACCGTCAGACTGGCGGCGCTGGCCGTCATGCAGATCCTTTGCGTAGGCGAGCGCGGTGCGCGTCACCGGGAGCTCCGAGCGGAACCCCAGGGCTGGGTCCGGTCCAACCACGCGCCGCAGTTTAAGGTAAGCCGCAAATTCCGGGAACAGCCCGGGTGCGCGCACCCGCAGCGGTTGTCAGCGCTTGCGAGTTGTGATAGCGCGCCGCTCCGCTGTCCACGCCGATCACGAAGCCCTGGAGGTGCCGTAATGTCCCAGCCCGCGGATCGCTCGCTCCCGCCCCTGCCGCTGACGGAGTGCGAGCCGGCGAAGATCACGCTCCACCTGTGGACCCAGATCGTGGGCAGGCTCCGCCTCGATCCCAGGGCTCTCGGCGAGGTCGACGAGCTGCACTGGCGCTCGACGCTGACTGACCTGCGATCCTCGAGACGTGGATCCCGTCGTGGCCGCTTCCGACCGTATTGGAGGACCTCGTTGGCTGATAGCACCGCGCAGCAGGCGGCAGCGAGCGTCCGCCATCCGCTCACGATCGTGCTGCTGACGCTCACCTTCTCGACCGGGCTGATCGATGCGGCCAGTTACCTCGGCCTCGGACGGGTATTCACCGCGAACATGACCGGCAACGTCGTGCTGCTCGGCTTCGGTCTGGCTCGGGCCCAAGGACTCCCGATCGTGTCGCCGATCCTGTCACTGGCCGCGTTCCTGGTCGGCTCTGGCGTAGGTGCGGCGCTCGGCCGTCTGCCCGAGCGCGCGCACGCGGCGCACCTCGGTGTGACGCTGGCACTCGAGGTCACGCTGGTGGCTGCGGCCGCGATCATGGCGGCGGCGCTCGACGTGCGTCCGAACTCGTTCGGCGGCGACACGATGGTGGTGATCCTGGCGTTCGCGATGGGCGCCCGCAACGCAACCGTCAGGCGGATCGGCGTGCCCGACATGACCACGACCGTGTTGACGATGACGCTCACCGGCCTGGCCGCGGACTCGCGCCTGGCCGGCGGACCCGGAACCGGGACGCTGCGCCGGACCTCGGCCGTGTTGGCGATGCTGACCGGAGCGGTCTCGGGCGCGCTGCTGCTGAGATCGAGCCTGGCACTGCCGCTCGCGCTGGCGGCGGTGCTCGTATTGGTCGCGGCGATCTCCTACGTGCCGCCGCGGCTGCGCGGGGAGGCGTCAGCCGCCGGCTGAGACCGGTATCCCCATACGGCGTACCAGACCGGGCCCGGCTCGACCGTGTCGGCGTCGGACAGCATCGCGAGCCCGGCGTCGACGCGGGGGTGCGTCTCCATCCGGTGACGGACGGCCTCGATCCCGATACGGAGCAGCTCGGCGTTGGCGGTCGCGCCCCGGATCACATCGGCGTGGACGAGCCCGGCGACGTCGACCAGTCCGGCGTCCTCGAGCGTGCCGGGCAGCCGCCACGCCCACGAGTAGTCGGCGGCGGGCATCGCGGCGTGCAACGCCCGCCACAACGCAACCCAATCGCGACTGCGGGAGGTGAGCACCGGGTCGGTGAACGGCGCTTCGGCGATCAGCACGCCGCCGGGAACCAGTGCCTCGGTCAGCGCCCGAACGGCGTCGATCGGTCGCGCGCCGAGCTGGTGCAACCGCGACCGGCAGTGGATCAGGTCGTAGTGGCCGGCGTCGAGCTCGTCCCCGATGTCGGCGGTCGCAACCGATCCGTCCGGACCGACCCGGTCGCGCAGCCAGCCCGCGATCGAGCTGCCATCGGGTCCGAATTCCAAGCACCGCGACGCGGGCCACACTCCGACCCGCTCTAGCACTGTCGCCGACCAGTGGTCAGAGCCGTGCTGGAGCGCGGCGGCCGCCGCGATCGGATCCTCGCGGCGAATCGTGAGGGGGTCGAGGGTGAAGGGCAGCATGGGCTGGGCAAGGAACCTACGCGACCGGACGGCGGCGCACATCGGCCTGTGGTCGGATCTTGCGATCAGACTTTTGGAGGAGTCCGGCTAGCCCGAGGTGGTGTCGGCGCCGATCTCCCGCAGGAGCCGCGTGGCCGTGGCGGCGTTGGCCGGATAGAACGCCTCGATCGACAGCTCCGCGAGCGTGATGTCGACCGCGGTCCCGAACGTGGACACCGTGCCGAAGAACGCGAGCTCCTCGCCGCCCGCGCGCAGCCGCAGCGGTAGGACGATCTCGGCGCCGCTGATGTCGTCGTGCGGCGGCTGCGTGCTGACGCCCGGATACGCGGCGAGTTCCTCGTGGAGCCGCTCAAGCTCGGGGTCGCCCGTGACCGACGCCTGCCGCGCCAGTCGGTGCAGCAGATGACCGCTCCACTCCTCGAAGTTGAGGATCCTCGGCGCCATCCCCCGCGGGTGCAGGGTCACCCGCAGTGCGTTGGCGGGAGGCTCGAGCAGCTCCGGGGCGACGCCCTCGGTGAGCAGCGACAGGGCGTCGTTTCCCGAGATCAGGTTGTAGTGGCGGTCGACGACGACCGCCGGATACGGCTCGTGCGCCCGGAGAAACCGGTCGAGCGCCTGGCGCACCGGGGCCATCTCCGGGGTCTCGAGCTGGCGCTCGGCGTAGTGGGGGGCGTAGCCGGCGGCTAGCAGCAGGCCGTTGCGGTCGCGCAGCGGAACCTCGAGATGCTCGGCCAGGTGCAGCACCATCTCGCGACTGGGACGAGCCCGCCCGGTTTCGAGAAAGCTCACGTGGCGCGATGAGACATCGGCGTTCAACGCGAGCTCCAGCTGACTGAGGCTGCGACGCTGGCGCCACGTCCGGAGCAGCTCTCCGACCGGCGGACGGGCGTCGTGGATCCCCGCTTGTGCCGTGGTGACTGCCATGGCCGCAACGCTAGCGCGGGTGGGGTGGCCGCACGATTACCCCGGAGGTAACCGTGCGGTGCCCCGCGTCGGCCTCGGGTCATGCCAGCTCCCGCTTCGGGAGCAGCCGGGTCAACGCCGCCACCGCCAGCAGCAGCGCCCCCAGCTCGGCCAGGCTCAGCTCCAGCGCGTGGGCGTAGCCGCCGCCCAGCGCACCGAAGAAGATCACGCCGGTCACCGCCACTCCGAGCGAGGCCCCGACGTTCTGCATCGTGGTCAGGGCGCCGGACGCGGAGCCGGTGTACTCGGCGGGCACGCTGGCCAGGATCGTGGTCGTCAGCGGGACGATCAGGAGGCCCATGCCCGCGCCGATCAGCAGCAGCCCGGGCACCAGCGGCAGCACCGAGCCCCCGACCCCGATCTCGGCCACGGCACCGAGCAGCAGCCCGTGACCGGCGGCGAGCACGAGCGCACCGATCGCCAGCAGCCGGCGTCCGTGGCGGGCGATCAGCTCAGGCGCCCTCGCCGAAGCGACCACGTAGGAGGCCGCCAGAATCGTGAACACCAGGCCCGAGTTCAGCGCGCTCAACCCGCGACCCTGCTGCAGATACAGCGCCAGCACCAGGAAGAACGAGGCCTGACCGGACCAGAACGCCAGCTGGGTGAGGAGTCCGGCGCTGAACGCCCGAGACCGGAACATCGCCGGAGCGATCAGCGGCTGACCGCCGCGAGCGGCCAGCTGCCGCTGTTGGCCCGCGAAGCAGATCAGGATCAGCGGCGCGATCCCGAGCGACACCCAGGTCCACAGCGGCCAGCCGTGCTGGCGCCCTTCGACGAGGGGCAGGACCACGGCGGTCAACCCGGTGGTGAGCAGGGCGGTGCCGATGAGATCGAGCCGGCTGCCGTGCTCCGAGCGAGATTCCGGCACGACCCGCCGCGCGAGGATCACCGCGGCGAGCCCGATTGGGACGTTGATCAGAAAGCAGCTGCGCCAGCCGAGACCGGCGACGTCGGCCTGGATCAGCGCGCCGCCGATCAGCTGGCCGCTGACCGCCGCAAGCCCCATCACCAGCCCATACGCCCCGAGCGCCTTGGCCCGGTCGGGCCCGGCGTAGGTCACACCGATGATCGCCAGCACGTTGGGCATCAGCAGCGCCGCGCCGATCCCCTGTACGAGGCGGGCGAGTACGAGGATCTCCGGGCTGCCGGCGACGCCGCAGGCGGCTGAGGACAGCGTGAACACGGTCAGCCCCAACACGAACGTGCGCCGGCGGCCGATCTGGTCGCCGAGCCGCGCGGCGACGATCAGGAACACGGCCGACGTCAGCGCGTAGCCGGCCACGACCCATTCGATCGCGCCGGCGCTGGCGTGCAGTTCGACCTGCATCGACGGCAGCGCGACGTTGACGATGAAGAAGTCCAGCACGACCATGAACGTGCCGGCGAGCACCACCGGCAGCGCGGCCCACCTGCTCGCCCGCGCCCGGGCGAAGCCCGCGAACAGCGGCGCCGGGAGAGTTGCTGTGTTCTTTAGTGAGGTCATGCCGCCAAGGTGCCTGGCGGCGGCGCCGGTGTCGATTACCCGGCTGGTAAGCGGCGCGGGATCTCATTACCTGGCGGGTAATCGACAGTCACACCGGCGGATGGGAGCTTCCTGGGCGTCATTACCAACACACCTCAGGAGGTCGCAATGCCCGATTCCAAGCAAGTCGTCGACCGCTACATCGCGATGTGGAATGAGACCGACCCGGACCGGCGCCGCGAGCTCGTCGCCCAGACCGTCACCGAAGACGCCACCTACCTGGATCCGCTGATGGCGGGCGACGGCATCGACGGAATCTCGGAGATGATCGCCGGCGCCCAGCAGCAGTTCCCCGGGCACCGGTTCGCGCTCGTCGCCGGGCCCGACGCCCACCACGACCGCGTGCGGTTCACCTGGTCGCTCGCCGCCTCCGGCGGCGATCCGGCCGCGATCGGCATCGACTTCGTGACGGTCGCCGGAGACGGGCGGATGCGCGCGATCACCGGGTTCCTCGAGCCCGCCGAGGCCGCGTAGGGGTTCCACTCGGCGCCTCGTCCGCATCGAGTCGAACGTTAATCCTGGTCGGGCGGGGCGCCGGGGCGTGTTCGAGCTACCCCCAGAGGTGCTCGAGCACCGCCAGGTTGAACGCGTCCGCCTGCTCGACGTTGGCCAGGTGAGCCGCGCCGTCGAGCACGCGCAACTGCGCGTCCGGGACCCGGGCTGCGATCAGCTCGGCGGCCACCGGCGGCGTCGCCGTGTCGTACGCACCGGCGAGCACCAGCGTCGGGGCGCGGATCTCGCGCAAGCGCTCGCGCAGGTCGAACTGGCCGGCCGCGATCAGCGCCAGCGCGTACTCCTCGCGCGGCTTGTCGAGCTGCATCCGCAGGAACGGTTCGCGATCGGCGAACGCCGGCGTGAACCACAACTCGAGCATCCCCAGGGCGACCGCGTTGACGCCGCCGGAGCGCACCAGCGCGATCCGCTCGTTGCATTCGGTCTCGTGCCCGAGGCGCGCCGACGTGCAGGCCAGCACGAGCCGGTCGATTCGGTCCGGCGCCGCCGCCGCGATCGTCATCCCCACCATCGCGCCCAGCGACAGCCCGCAGAACGAGAAGCGCCGCACCCCGACCCGATCGAGCGCGTCGAGGATCGAGTCGGCCAGCTCGGGCACCGACGGCCGGGCCGCGTGCTCGTAGCGCACGACCGCGAACCTCCGTGAGAACGCGTCGAGCTGGCGGTCCCACATTTGCGACGAGGCGCCCAGCGCATTGGACAACACCAGCGGCGGCGCCCCCTCGGGTCCGGTCACGGTGAGGGTCACGCTCATACCGGCGAGGGGGTCGTGCGCTGCACTTCGGCGGCGGCGTTCCCCGGAAAGCACGCGCCCCCGGTCACCCGCAGACCGACCTCGTCGCCGGTCATCGGTCCGGGCAGTCCGGACACCGCGTACACCCGTCCCTGCTCGAGCGTGAGCTCGAGCCGGACGCCGTCCTCGAGCGGAATCGACCTCGCCACCCGGGCCCGCAGCGGTCCCGCCGGGTCAAGCGCCACGTGGTGGGCGCGGACGAGCTGAATCTCGCCGTTGGGCAGCGACAGCGTCCCGTCGAAGCCGAGGAATCGGGCCACCTGGATCGTCGGCGGTCGCTCGAGCAGTTCGCGCGGCGACCCGTCGGCGACCAGCCGTCCCTCGAGCAGGATCAGCAACCGGTCGGCCAGCGCCCATGCCTCGGCCCGATCGTGGACGACCACCAGCGCCGCCGTGGTCCAGGCGCGCAGTGCGGCTCCGGTGTCATCGAGCATCGCCGCGCGCGTGGCCGCGTCGAGCCCCGCGAACGGCTCGTCGAGCAGCAGCACGTCGGGGCGGACCGACACCGCCCGGGCCAGGTGCACGCGCCGTCGCTCGCCGCCTGACAGCGTGTTGGCCGCCCGCCGGCTCAGGTGGTCGGCCTTCATCGCTGCGAGCGCCGCGGTGGCCCGCTCGCGTCGCTGGCTGCGGGGTACCCCCCACCAGCCGAGCGCGAGCTCGACGTTGGCGGCGACTGTGCGCCGGGCCAGATCGGGCGATTGCAACGCCAGGGCCACGCGCCCCGGGCGAGTGACGATCCCGCCGGCCGGTTCGAGCGATCCGGCCAGCGCCTCCAGCAGCGTGCTCTTGCCCGCGCCGTTGGGACCGAGCACGGCGACGAGCTCGCCGGCTCGAAGCTCGAAGCTCACGTCGCTGACCACCTCGCGGGCGCCCCGGCGCATGCTCAGGTGCTCGCAGCCCAGCATCAGGTCAGGGTCGTGGCCGCTCGTCGTCACGTCGTCGCCGGGGCCGTCCGGAACCGCAACCGCAGCCCGCCTCCCTGGTGCTGGAGCAGGCTGAGGCTTCCCATCAGCAGCAGGATCAGCACGATCAGGACGAGGGCGGCCGCGACCGCGTACTCGTAGCGCGACTGGTTGACGTAGTAGAGCGTGGAGCTGGCGAGCGTCTGGTCGTAGCCGTAGGCGTTACCGCCCACGATCACGATCGCCCCCACCTCCGACAGGCTCGTTCCCAGCGACGCGATCAGGGCCGCCATCACGCCGATCCTAGCCTCGCGCAGTGACAGCGCCGACAGCTGCAGGCTCCCGGCGCCGAGCAGGCGGGCCTGCCCCAGCAGCCCGGGCGCCAGGCCCTGGATCGCGGCCGCGCCGAGCGCGACGACGTAGGGCAATGCGAGCACCGTCTGAGCGACGACCACGCCCCGGCGGGTCACGTTCAGGTGAAGCCCGCCGAGCGGGCCTGCGGGGACGAACAGCAGGAACAGGACAAAGCCGACGACCACGGGCGGCAGCGCCAGGCTGGCGTTCGCCAGCACCTGTAGCGCCCGTCTGCCCGGGAACCGGCCGAGGGCGATCAGCAACGCGAGCGGCAGCCCGATCACGGCCGCGCATGCCGTCGCCACCACCGCGACCTGGATCGTGAACCAGATGATCTGCCACAGCGTCGGGTCGCCGTTGAAGATCAGCGGCACCGCGTGGCGGAACTCGTCCCACAGCAGGCCCATCTCAGGCCCCTCGGAACCGCAGGTGCAGGCCGCCGCTGCGCTGCTGCAGCACGGTCAGGATCCCCACCAGCAGCAGGATCAGGACGAGCAGCACGATCGCGATCGCCAGGCCGTACGGATAGTCGACGTAGTCGGTCACCTGCTGGAGCACGGCACTGGCCAGCGTCTGGTCGTAGTTCTGGATGTTGCCCCCGACGATCACGACCGCCCCGACCTCCGACAGGGCAGCCCCGAGCGCGGCGATCACCGCGGCGAGCACCCCGATCCGCGCCTCGCGGAGCGCCAGCACGCCGAGCTGCCAGCGGCCCGCTCCGAGCACCCGCGCCTGGGACAGCAGCCCGGGCGCCAGGCCCTGCACGGCCGCGGCGGTGAGCGCGACGATGTATGGAAGCGCCAGGATCGTCTGGGCGATGTACACCGCCTTGATCGTGAACGCGATGTGCATGGCCCCGAACAACCCGTTGGGCAGCACCAGCAGCAGGACGCCGAGTCCGGCGAGCACCGGCGGCAGCGCCAGGCTGGCGTTGGCCAGCACCTGCAGCGTGCGGCGCCCGCGGAAGCGACCGAGACCGATCGCCAGGCCGATCGGCAGCCCGATCACCAGCGCAATCGCGGTCGAGATGAACGCGACTCGTAGCGTTACCCACAGCAGGCTGCGGATGTAGGCGTCCCCGTGGAAGATCAACGGGATCGCCTGCCGCAGCTGATCCCAGAGATACGACATTCAGCGCGTCTTCTGAGGCGGGGCGTTCTGGACGTAGACCAGCTGGCCGTTGTCCAGCCGGTAGACCACGCCGGCCTGGGCACCGCGGCCGATCGTTCGCTGCCCGGGCTTGGGCAGTGGCGCCACGGTCTGGCCCGGCTTGACCGTGATCTGCCTGGCGGGGCTGGCCTTGAGACCGGTCTTGGTGATCGTTCCCTGGAGGTGCAACGAGGACAGCGCGGCCAGTAGGAACGCCACCGACAGCACGATCCCCAGGTCGAACAGGTTGACCAGCCCGTCGAGTGGATCTCCGGCGCGGTCCTCGCGGCGGCGGGAACGTGGGGTGACGCTGATCATGTTGTGGTCCCCTTCTGCATCGGAGCGCGTTCGGGGTCGTTGAGGATGGCCGCGATGTACTCGAGGTCGGAGAGGTCCTGTCCGTACATGTTGTCGCGTGACAGTGAGATCCCGAACGCCACGGCACCGACCAGCAGGCCGACGACGGTCACGCTGAACGCCACCTGGAGGTTCGTGCTCAGCGCCGCGGTGTCGCCGTTGGCCAGTCCGGTGAGCGCAGGCGACAGCGGGATCAGCGTGCCCATCAGGCCCAGCGCCGGGCCCGCCCGGACCAGCAGCCGCGTGCGCCCCAGACGGCGCTGGGCGTCAAAGTCGAAGTCGGCAAGTGCCTTGTTGATCTCATGGTCGGCGCCGTCGGTCCGCGAGTGCTCGACGATGAACGACAGTGTGGTCGCCATCGCCTGGCTCTGGGCGAGGCCGCTGACGGCCGCCTGAGCCGCTTGTCGGTCACCTTGGAGCAGCGCCTCCCGCGCGCGCTCGGCCCCGCTCGACAGCGCCGCATAACGTCGCTTGCGGCGACCTCGGAGCTCGATCACGAAGCTGCCCAGCTCGAAGATCACCAGCGCCAGCGCGAGCAGCGCGAGGATCAGCACCGGCACGCGGAGCGCGTTGGCGACGTGGAAGATGACCTCGTCGATGTCGTGGGTGGTGAGGGCGAAGATCACGCGAACGTCGGCGATGGTGCCACGGCCGGTTTCTCAGTGGGTGGTGGGCGCGGTCGCGCCGCCTCTGCGCCCGCGAAGCTCATACCACGCGCCCAGGCCCAGCAGCGCTGCCACCGCGGCTGCCGCCACGATTGCCGTCCACGGCGACGTGGTTGTGCTGGTGGCCTGGCGGACAGTGGGGGCCGGCGACGCCGAGGCGGTGGCGCGCACCAGCGGGCTCGAGCTCGCTGGCAACGGGGTGACGTCCGAGACCAGCCGGCCGGTGACCAGCGTGCCCTTGGCCGGGGGCGGGATGTTCCGATGCTCGGGGCGCTTGGGTCGGGGCGGGGCCGGCGTCGGGGTCGTCGCCGCGGGGGTCGTCGCGGGGGTCGTTGCGGGGGTCGTGGCCGGAGGGGTCGCCGGCGTCTGTGTCGTCGTCGGCGGGGCGGACGGCGTGGATGTCGTCGTCGGACTGGACGGTTGGGTCTTGTGCTGGTGGCCGCCGGTCGTCGGGCTCGACGTGGCCGACGAGAAGCCGCCGGTTGCCGGATGCTCGTTCGATCCGTCGTTGTCCTTGCCGGTCGGGGACTTCGAGTTCGTGTGCTTGTGGCCGCCGGCCTGGTTCTGTTTGCCGGGAGCGGGCTTGGTGGGCGTATTGACCAGAATCGTCCGCGTGCCGCCTGTGCCCTGGCTCTGATCGGTCACCTGGACGGTCACGTTGTAAGAGGCATCCAGCGAGGTATGGGTTGGAGAAGCCTGGCCCGAGGTGCTGCTGTCGTCGTGAAAGGTCCACCGCCAGGTCAGCGATGACGCCGGGACCGTGGCTCCATCGACGGTGCGCACGGTCGCCGACAGCGTCACCGATTTGCTGCCGGAAACCCTGTGCTGGTTGACCGTAACGACCAGCGGCTGGGTGTTGACCCAGACCACGATCGTGATCGGCCCATCGCCGACGGTCACGTTGTCGGGGTTCGTGTCCAGTGGGCCCCGAATCGGTCGGTTGTAGGAGCTCTGGCCAGAGTCGCCGTTGGCCGAGATGATCGGGAGCGCCCCTGGCGAATTCGGGTCGTGGTACTGCGCCGGGTCAACCACCTGGGCTTTGGACAAGTACTCGAACGTCCCGTTCAACCGTTGCACTGCGACGGTGGTGAGATCATCGGTAGGAATCTGCAGGGCGCAATTGAGTACGGTGCCGATGGTCCACGATGTCGTCGGGAAGGTCACGGTCTGGCCGTCGGGCTGAGTGAGTTGGTTCACCGGAGCCAAGGGACACTGTCCGAGAGGCCCTGAGGACAATCTCTGGCTGCTGACGCTCCCGCCTGAGCCGGGATAGATCGTCGCACTGACGACCGGCACGTCGGCGGCCGCGGTCGCGGTGGAGCATGCCGTGGCGACCAAGGCAGCCGTTAGCGCAAACCACAACCGCCGCCCCAGGGAAACCCCGGGACGGCGGTTGAACGATCTACCTGCTGGGGTCCTGCTCAAGGCCTACTTCTTGACGTTGATCGTCTTCAGGCCTGTGTTGCTCGAGGCAAGCCCGTTCTGGTTGTTGACCATCCGGAGCACCCAGCGCACGCCCTGCTTGAGCTTGAAGTGCGCGGTGAATGCGGTCTTGCCCTGCTTGACCTTGAGCTTCGCCTTCTCGCCGAAGCTGGCCGAGCCGCCCGACGTCCTCATCGCGAGGACCTCGACGGTGGCGCCGCCCTGGATGGCACCGGGCTTGATCGCGCCCTTGACGGTGACCGAGCCCTTGCTGACCTTGACCGACTCCAAGCTGATGCCGGTCTTTGGCTTGGCCTTCACGTTGACCTTGGTCGTACGCGTCCGAGCGGCGGTGACGACCTTGGAGTCACCGTACTTGACCTGCAGCAGCCACTTGCCGGGCGCGAGCTTCGCGACCGCCGCGAAGTTGGCGTCGTTGGCGGCCAGCTTCGTGGTGGCGACCTTCTTGAAGCCCTTCTTCGAGCCGAGCTGCTTGGCCAGAATCGTCACCGCGGCCTTGCTGGAGTGGCTGTTACCCGGCGACACCGTTCCGAAGATCAGCGCCTGACCGGTCTGGGCTCGCACGTTGAGCTTCGTGATCGCGCTGGTGACCGCGACCTTGGACTGAGCGGTCACCGCCGGCGACAGCAGGTCCCCGAACACTGGGCTCAGGTTGGGCTCCTCGATCTGGGCGATCTGCGCGGTCGAGACCACGTAGTTGCCGGTCTTGGGCGGGACGAAGCTGATGCTGAACTTCCCGGTGCTGTCCGTCTTGCCCGTAGCGACCTGGACCTGCACGCTGCCGTTGAGGTTGTCGATTGCGACCTGCTTGCCCGAAAGCGCCGGATACCCGGGCTGGGCGTTGGTGAGCGTCCCCTTGATCGTCAGCTTCTTCCCGGCAGCGGCAAAGAACTTGCCCGGGAACCGCGTGTTGGTCAAAAGCGGCGACGCGGTCGGCGTGAACGGACCCTTGCCGTTGGTCGCGAGATACGCGCCGACCTGCTTCTGCACGTCGGGCGAGGTGATGTAGTTCATGAACGCCGTGGCCGCCGCAACGTTGACCGTCTGGCCGGGCTTGTTGGGGTTGATGATGTAGCCGTGGAAGTAGTTGGTCAGCTCGAACTGACCCCCGGGTGCCGACGCGCTGTTGTCACTGGAGACGATCGTCAGCGCCGGGATCTTGCCCGCCGGGTCGGTCCCCGATGCGAGGTAGTCGTACGTGCCGCCGTCGGTGAACACGTAGCACGAGTTCGCACCGCTGGGGAAGCCGTTGCAGGCGTTCGCGGCCTGCACGTTGGGGCCCTGGGTAAGGCCGGTGGCGATGTACCACTTCGGCAGCGCGGCGCCCTTGGGCAGCGCGCCTCGGCCGGGGCACGCCTGGCCCGAGGCGGTGACGCCGTGGCCGGCCGCGATCGGCGTCTCACCGCCGCCGTTGGCGGAGCTGACGCCGCACAGCAGCAGGCCGGCCGGGCTGAGACCCGACTGCGCCATCAGCTGCCAGATGGCGTGCTCCTGGACAGTGGTTCCCGGGGTACCCCCTCGGGACACGAACGTGGACTTGCCGGCGATGCCGGACGCCGCGACGGCCGCGAACGCCCGGGCGATGTCGTGCGGGGCGCCCGTCTTGACGCCCGCCGGGTCGGGAGTATTGCCGGCGAGCACGAAGTCGTTGATCCACAACGCGTTGCCGTACTGCCGTTGCGAGTAACCGTTCGCGACGAACTGGTTCTCGAGCGACGCGGCGTGCACGATCAGGACGCTGGCGCCGGCCGCGCCCGACTCGGCCTGCGAGATTGCGTTGCCGGTCCCGGTCCCGATGTACTTGAACGCGTACTGCGGAAACTGCTTCTGAAAACCGGGCTGGATCACGTTCGGAATCAGCCCGGAGTCGCTCAGATCGCTCGTACCGATCACGGTCAGGGACGACGACGTATCGGCACTCGCCAGTGCGGGAGCGACCATCATGATCGCCGCCGCGGCGAGGCCCAAGACCGCGGCCAGGACGGCCCTTCGAGCCCCGACTCGACCCCGTATTTGGCGCGTCCATCCGAGACGGCCGCGCGGGTTCAGCGTTTTAAACATTCGTCGAATATATAGGCGCTGCCTATGCAAACGCCGTCCGTATGTGGATCGGCAACCAATCCCGCCGGGATCAGCCGCCCGGTCCGGACTGCGCGACCGCTCTATTTTGGAGGGGTGCCGAGCGCCCCTGAGATTCGTCCGAAACCCCTACCCAGACGGGGTTCACGCCGGGCCGTGGCGGCGTTCGCCCTGGCCGCCGCGACCGTCGGGCTCGCCGCCTGCGGCAGCTCGTACACGCGGCAGGATTTCGTCGACCGGGCTAACGGGATCTGCACCGATGCACTCGGCCAGACTCGGGCGATCGCGCCTTCCGGGGCGCCGCAGAGCAACCAGGCGCTGGCGGCGTACCTGCGTCGGGTGCTACCCGTGGTCCAGCAGGAGGCCAGCCAGCTCAGAGCCCTGCGCCGGCCGCCCGGGAGCGATGCCGACAAGGCCGCGCTCGACCGCTACCTGTCGGCGTTCGACGGCCAGGTTGCGGCGACCAAGCGACTGCGAGATGCCGCCGCGCGCGGCGATGACGACGGCGTGTCAGCGGCCGAGAACGACCTGCAGTCAAACCAGGCGGCCGAGCTGGCCGCCAAGTTCGGCCTCAAGTCGTGCTCGACGCCGGGCTCAACCGCCGTCTGAATCGGTACCTTCCGGGTCCAGGAATGCCTGCGGACCTGTCACTCGGGGAAGCTGCGGCGGCGCTCGGCGTCAGCGTCGACACGCTGCGCCGCTGGGATCGCAACGGCCGGATCCAGACCAAGCGCGACAGCCGTAACCGCCGGCTGATCCCCGCGTCCGAGGTCCGCCGCCTCAGTTCGCGCCCGATGCGCCACCGGACCGGCACCGAGGGCTCCGCGCGAAACCGCATGACCGGCATCGTGCGCTCGGTCGAGGCCGACGGCGTAATGGCCCTGGTCGAGCTCGAGGCGGGCCCGTTCCTGATCACGGCCGCGATCACTCGGGACTCCATCGAGGAGCTCGGCCTGGCCGCCGGCGTCGAGGCGACCGCGGTCGTCAAGGCGACCTCGGTGATGATCGAGCGCGGCGGAACCGCCTGAATCAGGGGGTCAGCCGGCCCCAGCGGGACCCAGCGCGGCCTAGCCGGGCCCGTCGGCTTCGTCGCGTTCGGCACGGCTAGCCCGAGCCCAGCAGCCCGTCGATGAACCGGATCGCGGCGTCCGTCGACTCCAGCCGCCACCTGAGCAGGACCTGGTCGAACCCGTCGGCCGCGTCCACGGCCTCCCCCAGCCACACGGCACGGGCCGAGAAGCTGTCGCGCTGAGCGTGCAGCAGCGGCGCCGGGTCCTGACCGCGGCGGTGCAGGAACAGCAGCTTGAGCATCAGCAGCGAGCGCGCGTCGCGCACGTGGCCGACCGGTTCCAACAACCAACCGTCGACGGCAGCGCGACCCGCGTCGGTCGCCGTCACCACCGTCCGCCGCGGGCCTGACGGGCTCGGCACGGTCCCGGTCGGAGCGGCGAACCCGATCTCCGACAGCGAATCGATCGCCCGGTACACGAGCGGCCGCCGGACCGACCAGACCTTGCCGATCTCGCCGTCGGGCGCGAGCGCGCGGCCAACGGCGAATCCATGCGTGGGCTCCTCGGCGAGCAATGCCAGCACGGCCCAGTCACCGGCTCCGAGTTCGTCGGGTGATCGCGGCATCCGATCCGAGACGCTAACGCGCACACGGCCTTCGGATTCTCCCTTGCGCGGTAATCAAAATTTGATTACCGTGCGATCAATGGCGGTAGTCCATTACGGACTACCCAGAGAGGAGAAATCTGTGGCCGTAGCTGAATCAACCGAGCAACGCACAGACACCTTTGTGCGCTCACAGCACAAGCTTCTGATCGACGGGGAGTGGGTCGATCCCGCGGGCGGGGAGACGTTCGAGACGATCAACCCGGCGACCGAAGACGTCCTGGCCGAGGTCGTCCTACGGGCAGGCCGAGGACATCGACCGTGCCGTCCGCGCCGCCCGCAAGGCGTTCGCCGACGACTCGCCCTGGCGCAGGATGAACGCCTCTGACCGCGGCCGGATGATCTGGAAGATCTCCGAGCTGATCGAGGAGCACGCCGACGAGCTCGCGATGCTCGAGACGCTGGACAACGGCAAGCCGTTCGCGGTCGCCCGGGCCGCCGACGTCGCGCTGGCCGCCGACCTGTTCCGGTATATGGCGGGCTGGCCGACCAAGATCGAGGGCACCACGGTTCCGATCTCGGCGATTCCCGCCCCCGGCGAGTACCTCGCCTACACGCTCCGCGAGCCCGTCGGGGTGGTCGGGCAGATCATCCCGTGGAACTTCCCGCTGCTGATGGCCGCATGGAAGCTCGGTCCCGTGCTGGCCTGTGGCTGCACGGTGGTGCTCAAGCCGGCAGAGCAGACGCCACTGTCGGCCCTGCGCCTCGGCGAACTGCTCCAGGAGGCCGGTCTGCCCGACGGCGTGGTGAACATCGTCACCGGTTTCGGCGACACCGGCGCGGCGCTGGCCGCCCACGATGACGTCGACAAGGTCGCGTTCACCGGCTCGACCGAGGTCGGCAAGCTGATCGTGCAGGCAGCCGCCGGCAACCTGAAGAAGGTCAGCCTCGAGCTCGGCGGCAAGTCGCCGAACGTCGTCTACTCGGACGCCGACATGGAGGCGGCGATCCCGGGCGCGGCCAACGCGATCTTCTTCAACCACGGGCAGTGCTGCAACGCCGGCTCGCGCCTGTACGTCCAGAAGCAGATCTTCGACGACGTCGTGTCGGGCGTGTCGGACATCGCGAACAAGATCCAGGTGCGCGAGGGCACCGACCCCGAGGCCCAGATGGGGCCGCTGATCTCCGACGAGCAGTTCACGAAGGTGCTCGGCTACCTCGACTCCGGCAAGCAGGAGGGCGCGAAGGCCGCCGTCGGTGGTGACCGCGCCAGCGACAAGGGCTACTTCGTCCAGCCGACCGTGCTGACCGACACCTCGCCCGACATGAAGGTCGAGCGCGAGGAGATCTTCGGGCCGGTCGTGTGTGCGATCCCGTTCGACTCGCCGGACGAGATCATCGCCCCCGCCAACGACACCAACTACGGGCTGGCGGCGGGTGTGTTCACCCGGGACATCTCAAAGGCGCACCGGACCGCCAAGCGTCTACGGGCAGGGACGGTGTGGATCAACACCTACCACGTGTTCGACGCCGCCATGCCGTTCGGCGGCTACAAGGAGTCCGGTTGGGGACGGGAGATGGGTCACGCCGTTCTCAACAACTACCTCGAGACGAAGTCGGTCGTCACGGCCCTGTGAGGGTCACAGCATCGCCCCCGCCCTACGCCCCGCTGCTGCATCCAGGCAGCCCGGGGCGTTGGGGTCGGGACTCGATCCTAGAAGCGCTGCGGGCGTGGGCCGACGAGTTCGGCCGCGCCCCGCGCCGACAGGACTGGTCGGGAGAGCGGCCCCAGAGCGCCGCGCCGGCCCAGCGCAAGTGGATGCGGGAGCACCCGCGCTGGCCGTCGAGCTCGTGCGTGGCGGCCCATTTCGGCTCCTGGAGCAAAGCGCTCCAGGCAGCCGACCTCCCGGTTCGCTGCCTCACGTTCGAGGACTCAGTCTCCGAGCGCGTCGAGGCGACGTGGCGGCTGGCCGCGGGCGGACACACGTTGCGGTCGATCGCCGACCAGCTCGGGGTCTCGGTCTCGAGCGTCAACAACTATCTGCGCGCCCGCGCCTGCCCCGACTGCGGCGGACCGGTCACCAACCCTCGAGCTGCCCGTTGTCGCACGTGCACCGCGCACGAACCGACGATCCCCAGAGCCTGGCAGCGCGAAGGGGTGCGTCAGGCGATCCGCGAATGGCAGCTCGAGCACGGCCGTCCCCCCCGGTACCACGATTGGACCCCGTCTCGCGCCGAGCCAGGCCGGTGGGAAGCTGAGAGCCCCCGCTGGCCCAGCGCGGCGGTCGTGTGCGAGCTCTACAGCGAGCACCGCGACCCGTGGAACGCGGCACTGACCGACGCCGGAGCCGAGATCCGTTTCCGCCGCTGGTCAGACGACGCGATTCGCGCGGCGCTAGCCGGCTTCTGGGCCCGCACGGCGCGAGCCCCCAGGGCCGCCGACCTGGGCACGGATTCATGGCAGGGGCCGACGGCGCCGACGATCAGGCGTCGCTACGGCACGATCGAACGGGCCTGGGACCTGCTCGGACCGGTTCCCGTGTCGCCTGACTGACCCCACCACCCACCTCAACGACGCGGAGGGCGCGATGACGACGGTTGACCTGGCCCGCCAGCAGCTTCTGATCGGCGGCGAGTGGACCGAAGCACGATCCGGGCGCGAGTACGAGCAGGCATTTCCGTTCACGGGCTCGACGGTGGGAGCCGCCGCTGCCGCGGGGCGCGACGAAGCCCGGGCCGCTGCCGACGCCGCCGCGGCCGCCTTCGGTGAGTGGTCGCAGAGCGCGCCGGCGATGCGCCGCACGATCCTCTCCAAGGCCGCCGAGCTGCTGATGGAGCGTCAGGTCGAGATCGCGGGGATCGTGACCGGCAAGCGGCGATGGGCGTTCGACAGCCGGCCGGCGTGGTCGTCGGCATCGCTCCCTGGAACGCGCCGGTGATCCTGTCGACCCGCGCGGTCGCGACACCGCTGGCCTATGCCAACACGGTCGTGCTGAAGGCCTCCGAGGTCTGTCCGCGAACGCACGGAGCTGTCGTCCGGGCCCTGTTCGACGCCGGCCTGCCGCCGGGCGTGATCAACCTGATCACCAACGCGCCGGCTGACGCCGCGGATGTCGTCGACGAGCTGATCGCGCACCCCGCCACCCGCCGGATCAACTTCACCGGATCGACCAGGGTCGGGCGGATCATCGCCGAGAACGCCGGCCGTCATCTCAAGCGGGTGCTGCTCGAGCTCGGTGGCAAGGCGCCGATGGTCGTGCTCGCCGATGCCGATCTGGACCGCGCCGCCGCCGCAGCGAGCTTCGGCGCCTTCTTCCATCAGGGCCAGATCTGCATGTCCACCGAGCGGATCGTCGCCGATCGCGCGATCGCCGATGCGCTGGCCGACAAGCTCGCCGACCGGGCGCGAGCGCTGCCGGTCGGGGACCCACGCGAGGCGAGTACCGCGATCGGACCTCTGATCGACGAGGCGGCGATCCGGCGCGTGACCGGTCTCGTCGAGGACGCCGTGGCCAAGGGCGCGACCCCGCTCAGCGGCGGCCAGCCCGACGGTCCGTGCTTCCCGCCGACCGTGCTCTCCGGGGTCAGGCCCGACATGCGGATCTACTCCGAGGAGTCGTTCGGCCCGCTGCTCGCGATCGTCGCCGCCGACGGACCCGACGATGCCGTGCGGATCGCCAACGACAGCGAGTACGGGCTGTCGGCCGCCGTGTTCAGCGAGAACGTGCCCGCGGCGCTCGAGCTGGCCCAGCGGATCGAGAGCGGCATCTGCCACATCAACGACACGACCGTGCACGACGAGCCGCAGATGCCCTTCGGCGGCGTCAAGGCGAGCGGCTTCGGGCGGTTCGGTGGCCGTGCGGCGCTCGAGGAGTTCACCGAGCTGCGGTGGATCACCCTCCAGGAGCTGCCGCGCGAGTACCCGATCTAAGCCGGAGTGGCCGGCGCCGCCAGCCGCTGGTGGATCAAGCGGACGGCCATCGAGCCCTCACCGACCGCGGAGGCGACGCGCTTGATCGATCCCGAGTGGACGTCGCCGACGGCGAAGATCCCGGGCTGACTGGACTCCAGGAAGTACGGCCGCTCGCTGCCGTAAGCGCTCAGCTGGTCGTCGCTCAGATCGCGACCGGCGATCAGGAAGCCATGCTCGTCCAGCTCGACGTGGCCCCGCAGCCAGTCGGTCCGTGGATCGGCGCCGATGAACACGAACAGCGCCTTGGCGTCGAGCTCGCGGCTCTCGCCGGCGCGCTTGTCGTTGACCACAACGGCCTCCAGCGACTGCTCTCCTTTGAGCTCGACGACCTCGGACTCGGTGATGATCTCGACCTGGGGCCGGTTGGCGAGCTCGTCGATCAAGTAGCGCGACATCGACTTGGCGAGATCGTCGCCGCGGATCATCAGCCGGCAGCTCGAGGCGTGCTCGGAGAGGAACATCGCAGCCTGGCCGGCGGAGTTGCCGCCACCGACGATCAGCACCGGGTCGCCGTAGCAGAGCTGCGCCTCTGACTGGGTCGCTGCGTAGTACACCCCTACGCCCTCGAACTGTTCCAGCCCGGGGACCGGGAGCTTGCGGTAGTGGGCTCCGGTGGCCACGATCACCGTGCGCCCGTTGACCTCGCCGCCGCCGGCGAGCTTGATCGAGAAATGCCCGTTCTCGCGCTCGAGGCCGACGGCCTCGGCCGGGACCACCATCCGCGCCCCCAGCCGCCTGGCCTGAATCTGTGCGCGCTCGGCGAGCTCTGACCCCGACACCCCGGTCGGGAAGCCGAGGTAGTTCTCGATCCGCGCCGAGGTGCTGGCCTGGCCGCCGAACGCAACCGCGTCGATCGCCTGCGTGTCAAGTCCCTCCGAGGCCCCGTACAGAGCCGCGCGACAAGCCCGCCGGGCCTCCACCCACGACCACGAGGTCGCACAGCGGCGGCGGGGACCCGCGCGCGCTCAGGCCGAGCAGGCCGGCCACATCGGCGTTGGAGGGGTTGCGCAGCACTCCGCGCGCCCCGACGACCACCGGGGTGTCTGACACCGAGACGCTGAGTGCTCGCAGCAGCGACTCGGCCTCGTCGTCGGCCTCGAGGTCGACCCAGTGGTGTGGCACTCGGTTTCGGGCCAGGAACTCACGCAGCCGGCGCGTCTCGGGCGAGTAACGCGAACCGATCACCCGCACGCCGCCACCGATCTCGATCAGCAGCGATCGCCGGGCCAGGTACGCGCGGAGGATCAGGTTGCTGAGCTCCTCGTCACGAGCGACCAGATCGCGCAAGCGCCCCAGCGGCACGTGGATCACCTCGCCGGCGTCACGGACGACCGCGCTCAGGTACACCCTGCCCCCGGTAAGCAGGTTCAGCTCGCCGAGGAACCGATGCGGGCCGTGAATCGCGATCACCTGGTTCTCGGTGCCGTATCCACGGACGATCGCTACCGCGCCGGACTCGACCACGAAGAAGTCGTAGCTGTCGTCGCCCTCCTGGAACAGCAGGTCACCGGGGGCGACCTGGCGCAACTCGCCGATCGCGCGCAGACGCGCGCGCTGATCGTCGTCGAGCCTGGGGAACGCGCCGTTGCGGTCCGGCGGCTCCTCGACTCCTACGCCCAGCGGCTCGCCGGCCGCGGGCCCGCCCGAGCTCACGCGGGCTCTCGCGAGGTACGGGGGTTGACCAACGGCGTCAGCGTGGCCTCCAGCCGCTCGCGCAGGTGCTCGTGCTGCGGGGGCAGCCGCAGCGACTCGCCCAGGTGCTCGGGATCCTCGTCGGTCGCGAACCCCGGGCTCGGCGTGGCCAGCTCGAACAGGATCCCGCGCGGCTCGCGGAAGTAGATGCTGAGGAAGTACTGACGGTCGATGATCGGCGTCGGATGCGCGCCGGCCAGCCTGACTGCGTCGCCCCACAGCGCGTGTTCATCGTCTCGATCACACCAGGCGATGTGGTGGACGGTTCCCGCCCCCTGCAGGCCCACGTCAGCCGGCGGCTCGTCGTAGCCGTAGGCGGCGGTCCTCCTGCCACCTTTCAGCTCGTACTCGCCGGGAGACGCGATCGTGAACCCCAGCGGTCCGGTCAGCAGGTCGTTCTCACGCTCGCGGGCGGCACCGTACGCGCGGACCCCGTCGAACCCCTGCAGCGCGTGCTCGGCGGGAATGTCCTCGGCCCGTGCGACGAGCGGCTCGTCATCGGTCTGCACGACGGCGAACTCGAGACCGAGGCCCTCGGGGTCGCGAAACCGCACGGCCCGATCGCCGCCGTCACCCTCGAGCGTCACGCCCTCCGCTCCCAGCCGCTGTGACCAGAACTCCAGCGCCGATTCGGAGGCGACCCGCCAGCGCAGCCGATGGATCATCCCCGCGCCGGGCCGGCCAGGCGCCGCGTCGGGGAACTCGAAGAACGTGAGGATCGAGCCGGGGGCCCCGCGCTCGTCGCCGTAGTAGAGGTGGTACACGTCGGGGGCGTCGAAGTTCACGGTCTTCTTGACCAGGCGCAAGCCGAGCACCCGCGCGTAGAAGTCGACGTTCTGGGGCGCGTCCGCCGTGATGCAGGTGATGTGATGGATGCCGTCGAGCTGCAAGGGTCCGCTCCTCAATTCGTTCTCGCCTGACATCACATTGACGAATTTGTCAAGCGGAGGGGTAAACAGTGCGCCGATGCGGCTCGGATTCGCGCGACCCAGGTGGCCAAGGCTGGCCGCGCGCACTCCGCCGACGAGCAGGGTGCCCGGCTAGTACCGCGCGGAGGCGCTCAGAGGCGCTTTTCCAGGGACGAAGCCAGCTCTTCGTATCCCATCCGGTCCTCCCAGAAGGGAACCGAGAGCGGGCTGCCCTGGAACGTGTTCGTTTCGGCGACGGTCGCGCCGGCGCGACGGCCCCACTCCTCGGCGGTCTCGACCAGCCGCGTGCCGATCCCGGTACGCCGACGGTCGGCTGCTGTGGCCAGGTAGCTGATCAGCAGCCGCTTCTCGGCCGTTTCCGGTTCATGCGCGTAGCCGTTCTCACCGCCGGTCAGCTTGGCGGCGAGCACGCCGACGATCTCGCCATCGACCTCGGCGACCAGGCGCAGCGCCACCCCGTCCGCCGCCAAGGCCTCGTCAGCGGGCTGCGGGACCCCGCGGTCGTAGTACTGGGCGACGTCGGCGTGGAGGACTTCGAGCGCCTCGGCGTCACCCGGCAGGGCCTCTCGGACGGTGATCTCGCCGCCTTCCATGGCGGCTAGCTTAGATTGCCGACCCGCTGCGACGCCGTGCGGCGGGCTAGTTTTCGGCACTTGCACTTGCATTCGATCAGCGCTCCGATGTACGTTCCCCGCACAATGGAGGCGCGACGCGCAAGCATTCCGCCGACGGTGGAGACGCGGAGGCTGTTCGAGCAGTGGCGTCACCGCCGCGACCCGCGGGCACGCGAGATGCTGGTCGAGCGCTTCATGCCGCTGGCTCGGAAGCTCGCCCGACGGTACGCGGGTCGCGAGACGGCAGACGATCTGATCCAGGTGGCCAGCCTTGGGCTGCTGAAGGCGATCGACCGCTTTGACCCGTCGCGTGGGACCGCTTTCACATCGCTGGCGGTGCCCACGATCCTGGGCGAGCTCAAGCGTTACTTCCGCGACGCGGGCTGGTTCGCACACGTGCCCCGCGGCGTCCAGGAGCTCGCGCTCAACGTCCAGCAGGCCGAGCGCACGCTGAGCGCCAAAAGCGGTCGCTCGCCCACCGCCCAGGACATCGCCAACTATCTCGAGCGCGACGTCGAGGACGTGCTCGATGCGCTGTGCGCATTCGCCGCGCACCGTTCCGTGTCGCTCGATGGGCCGGTCGGCAACGGCGACTCCGAGTCCGACAGCCTCGCCGAGACATTCGGCGAGGAGGACGAGCGCTATGAGCGAGTCGAGGCCGCCGCCACGATCGCCGGCGGGCTGCGCGGGCTAGCCAAGGTCGACCGTGATGTGCTGACGATGTACTACCTGGAGGAGCGGACTCAGGTCCAGGTCGCTGAGCAGATTGGCGTCTCGCAGATGCAGGTGTCGAGGATCCTGCGTCGCGCCACACGACGTCTGCAGGAGCTGACCGCGTCGGAAGGATCCTTCGCTGGACGCTAGGCCCGATCCCGCGACGCCGGCGTCGATCAGGCTGCACGGCCATCACCGTCCTGGCCTGGAAATCGACCGCGTCGAGGGCGAGCACGGCGAGATGCTCGTGCTCCGTGGAGAGTTCGACCTGACCGGAGTGCAGCAGTTCGATGACGCGACCGCCGCCCTCGCCCCTTCCGAATCGCTCGTCCTGGACCTCCACGACCTGTCGTTCATGGACTCGTCCGGTCTGGGCGCGCTGATGGGCTTGTACCGCCGTGGCGTCTCCGAGGGCTGGTCGCTGGTCCTGGCCGGCCCTCAGCCTCAGGTCACCCGTCTGCTGCAGATCACTGGCGTGGACTCGAGGCTGACGGTGATCGGCTGATGCCCACGCTCCCTGAGGTCGTCGTCGCTCACCGCGACGACATCCTCGGCGAGTGGGTGCTGGTGCAGCGCGACCCCGCGGGGCTGCGCGACGATCGCCTCGGCGAGCTGGACCTCGCCCGGGACTCGCAGCAGTTCCTCGATCTGTTCGCGCCGGCGCTAGCCGACGACCGGTCCGGCGAGATCGGCGGGCCCGGCTGGGAGCCGGTGCGATCGTTCCTGAGCGAGCTCGCGCGGGCTCGCGCAGCCGCCGGCTTCTCCGCAGCCGAGGCGGCATCGTTCATGTTCTCGCTCAAGCAGCCTGTGTTCGCGCGGCTGGCCAACGAGTTCCAGGACGACGCCGTCGGCCTGATCGCGTCGATCCTCGAGACGACCGAGTTCGTCGACCAGCTCGGGCTGTTCATGGTCGACGAATACGCGAAGGCGACCAGCTAGCCCCTCAGCCGGGGGTTCACCCGTCTTGCCAAGGTCGTCCCGTGACCCGAGGGAGTTGTCTCGGGTCACGGGAGCGTCCCTTGGCTAGTCCTGCTGGCTGAGTTCGAGCTCGTGCTCGGGGATCGATGGGATGTTGTTCTTGATCTGGCTGAGCGTCTCGGGGTCGGCGATCCCGTCGGCGGGGAGGTTGTGGGTTTTCTGGAACTGTTTGACCGCTTCGGTGGTCAGCGGTCCGTAGCGGCCGTCGACCATCCCGGGCTGCAGGCCCAGGTGATGCAGCTGGCGCTGCAGCTGCTTGACCCGCTCGGTGCGAACGGTGAACGGGCTGCCCTTCACGCTCGCTCGTAGCGCGTTGAGCGTGACCGAGTCGGCGACCCCATCGACCGGGAGGTCGTGGGCGCGTTGGAAGCGCCTCACCGCGTCGGTCGTGATCGGCCCGTAGCGTCCGTCGACCAAGCCGGGTTTGAGGCCGAGCGCGTCGAGCTGGAGCTGGAGCTCCTTGACGCGCTCTTCCCGACCCGCGAACGGCTGCGTGGGCTGGTGGCCGTGCAGCGCGTCGATCGTGGCCTGGTCGGCGACCCCGTCGTCGGGGAGGTTGCGCGAGCGCTGGAACTGCTTGACCGCATCGGTGGTCTGCGGTCCGTAGCGTCCGTCATCGGGACCGGGGGCAAACCCGAGTCCGGTGAGCTCACGTTGGAGCTCCTTGACGCGTTGGACGCGTCCGGAGAACGGCCGGTCGGGCGTGCCGACCCGCAACGCGGAAAGCGTGGCGGGGTGGGCAACACCGTCGGCAGGGAGGCCGCGAACCTGTTGGAAGCGGCGGACTGCCTCGGTCGTCAGCGGGCCGTAGCGCCCGTCGACGAGGCCCGGGTCAAATCCGAGCCAGGTGAGTTGGCGTTGCAGCGCCTTGACCCGCTCGATGCGTTCCGCGGATGGTTCCGGTTCATCGACAGTTGACTGAGCTGGTATGTGTACTGTCCTCTGATCCTCCGTGTTTCGGGGTGATCCGGCTGACGGCATCGCTACCGCGGCCTCCAGCGCGGCGATCTGCGCCGCCGAGCTGGTCGGGTCCTGAGCCACCGCCGCAACGGCCGGCGCTACCGGAGCGGGCTCGGGTTCTGTGGGCACCGGCTCGCCGGTGGGTGGCTCGTCGGCGCTGCGGCGCTGCTGTCTGCTCGGGCGGCACGCGCCGACGCGGCTTGCGGCCGCGGAGCGCGAGCAGCGCCAGCGCTCCAACCGCCAGCACGCCGAGCAGCACCAGGATCGCCCACGGGAAGCTCGAGGGCTTGTGGGCGGCCGGCTTGATCGGGGCTGGGTTGGCGGGTGCCGGGTTGGTCTTGGTGGGCGCCGGCTGAGGATTGGCCGAGGCCGGGTTGTGCTTGGACTTGGGTGCCGGGTGCACGCGAGGCCCGGGCTGATGGGCAAGCGCGTTGAGGGTCGCTGAGGTGGCGATCCCGCTGGCGGCGAGGTGATGCGCGTGCTGGTAGCGCTTCACCGCCGCCAGCGTGCGCGGGCCATACCGGCCGTCGACCGCGCCGGGCGAGAACCCGGAGCGATGCAGCCGATGCTGCAGCGCCTTGACCGCAGTTGACCCGGTGGACTGCATCGAGCCCGCGCCCGGCAGCAGGCCGCCGGCGGCGAGCCCGTGACGGGTGTGGGGGCCGACGATCCCGTCGACCGCGAGCCCGTCCGCCCGCTGGAACCGCGCCACCGCTGCCCGGGTCAACGGGCCAAACCGGCCGTCGACCGGGCCCGGCGAGAACCCGCGCAGCGGAGAGCTTCTGCTGTAACGAACGGACCGCCGCGAGACGGGGTCGGGAACCCGCTACCGGGCTCCAGCACCGCCACGCGATGCGTATGTGAGGAGGCGTTAGCGCCGGAGGCCGCGAAGGCCACACCCGGCAACAGCGCCGCTGTGAACAGGGCCAGCGCGATGGCGGACGCCGCCAGCGCTGTTGCCCAGATTGATCGTGTCATTCAGTCTCAACTCCTGACTAGCCAATGGACGGCGCGCCAGCCCGAAGGGGCCAGTGCGCCATGACGACCTGGGACAGGCCGCCTGGCTAGTCAGGCGAGACTGAGAGAGCGAGAAACGGCGCCGGACGACCGAGCGTGTGCTCACGCCGGCGACGCAGCAAACCCGGCAGCAACAACCCCGCCGCCAGGAACAAGATTCCGAACGTAAAGAAGAAATGGCCGCCCGAAGAACCCGCGCCGGCCGCCGCCCCGGAGGCGCCGGAGGGGGCGGCGGGCGCCTGCGGAGCGGGACCGTCGGGGGCGACCGGAATGGACGCGGCCGGGGTGTGAGTGCTCGAGGCGCCGGTCGAAGTCCCGCCCGGACCCAACTCAGACGCCGTCGGGAGGATCGAGGCGGTGGCGGCGCTGGCCAGGCCGGCAAGCGTCGAAGACATCGTCGTCGAAAGCCGCGGGCCAGGGGTGGCAGCCCGCGGCGTGACGAGCGTCGACGCCGGAACCGACAGCCCACCAGCCGGAGCCAGCGACCCGCCCGGGGGCAGAACGGTGGTCGGCGTTATCGAGCCGGACGGCGGGACCGTTGCGGCGGGCTGCGAGGAGATGATCGGAGCGATCGACGTCAGCGACACGAGCGAGCCCGAAACCGGGGTCGACGAGCCGCTCGACCGCGAGCCGATCACCGGCGCGATCACGTCGCCCGCGGGGCCGGTGACCGGAGCCAGCACACGGCTCAGGTCGCGCGACACCGGAACGAGCGACCGGACCGGTGACCGGCGCCAGCGTGTTCGTGACCGGCGCCAACGTCTGGACGACCGGCGCCAGCGAGTTCGTGACCGGCGCCAGCGTCTGGACGACCGGGACCAGCGAGTTCGTGACCGGCGCCAGCGTCTGGACGACCGGGGCCAGCGAGTTCGTGACCGGCGCCAGCGTCTGGACGACCGGCGCCAGCACCTGACCGACCGTGGTGGTAACCGGAGCCAGCGTGTCGGCGACCGGAGCCACGACCTGGCCGACAGTGTTCGCGACCGGAGCCACGACCTCGCCGATCGTGTTCGCGACCGGAGCGACGACCTGGCCGACCGTGTTCGCGACCGGAGCCACGACCTCGCCGACCGTGTTCGCGACCGGAGCGACGACCTCACCGAGCGTGTTCGTGACCGGAGCCACGGTCGCGGCGACCGGAGCGATCAGCTGCGTGACCGGCGCGGTCAGCGGAGCGAGCGTGTCGGTGACCGGCGCGACGACCTTGTCGACCGTCTGGGTCGCCGGAGCGAGCACCTTGGCGACCGTCTCAGTCGCCGGCGCCGCGACCTTGGCCACCGTCTGCGTGACCGGCGCCGCGACCTTGGCCACGGTCTGCGTGACCGGCGCGGCGACCTTCTCAACCGTCTGAGTCGCCGGCGCCGCGACCTTGGCCACGGTCTGCACCACCGGCGCGGCCGTCTTGGTCACGGTCTGGGTCACCGGAGCGGCCGTCTTGGTCACGGCCTGGGTCACCGGAGCGGCCGTCTTGGTCACGGCCTGGGTCACCGGAGCGGCCGTCTTGGTCACGGTCTGGGTCACCGGAGCGGCCGTCTTGGTCACGGTCTGCGTGACCGGGGCGGCCGTCTTGGTCACGGCCTGCGCGACCGGGGCGGTCACCTTGCCAACCGTCTGGGTCGCCGGCGCGGTGACCTTGGCCACCGTCTGAGCGACCGGACCGGCCGGCGTCGACGCCGGCTTCGCCGAGGTTGAGGGGCTCGACGTCGAGCTCGCTGGAGTCGACGGCACGGCCGGCTTGGCCGACGAAGCTGGGGCCGCCGCCGGAGCCGTCGCCTTAGCGACCGTCTGGGTGACCGGAGCCGTGGCCTTAGCGACCGTCTGCGTAACCGGCGCCGCGGCCTTCGTGACCGTCGCCACCGGGTTACTCGGAGCCGGCGCCGTGGGGGCCTTAGCGGCCGGCGCTGTGGGGGTCGAAGCCGCCGGTGCCGCCGGAGCCGAAGCCGCCGGTGCCGCCGGAGCCGAAGCAGCCGGTGCCGAAGGGGTCGTGGACGCCGCCGCGGGAGCCGCAGCCTGGGTCACCGGAGCGGCCGCCTTCGCGACCGTCTGAGTAACCGGCGCCGCCGCCTGCGCGACCGGCGCCGCCGCCTGCGTGACCGGCGCCGTAGCGGTCGAAACGACCTTCCCGACCCCCAGCCCCGACGCGGCCCGGGCGCTGCCCGCACCGAACAGCAGGACCGCGAACAGCACTGCGAACGCGACGAATAAACCCGCCCGTTTCACGCCCCTGCCCAAGACCCCACTAAAAACCTGCATTACGGGGCCGCTTCCCGGTACGTGGGACGGCGAAACCTCACCAAACCTGGCGCCGGTAATCGAAATAACACCTCTAGCCGACCCCGAACCCGACCAAAACCCCGGATTAGCTGGGACAACCCGCCCCGGCCATCCTCACCCGCAATCAGCCAAAAACAGCACCCTCAACGCCACAGCGGCGACGCCCCGGTGACGACGTCGAAATGCCGCTAGGAGGCCGGCGCGAGCCCCTCATACAACACGTGAAAATCTCCACCGCGCGCTCGAGGACCCTCGACGAACTTTGATGCCAAACGAGCGGCTGGAACGGCTCGCTGGTCGCCAGCGGACCGCCACCACGACCTCTCTACTCACCCCCGCTCATCCAGCGAGACCGACGCCGGGTCGAACGCCCGCGCAAGCTCCTTACGGACCTCATCGCCCCGTCCGCTGGGGGTTTGCGCGACCCAGCCGATACTAAACAGGCCACCGCGCTCCCATGTAACCCTGCTCGCGCACAGCGTGCAGCGTCCAGCGCGGGCCAGCCCGCGAGCAGCTACCGGTGGGGGCCGGTCAAGCCGGGCCTCCGGTCAGCGCCCGCCCACTGCCGTCGAGTTAGCAGCCGCAACTGCGGCGCGCAGCGTCTGGTGCTCCTCGGCAGTCAGCTCGAGCCGCGGCGGGCGGCAGGGTCCGCCGCCGATCCCGAGCTCGTCGAGTCCCGCCTTGAAGTACTGAACCAGCTTGGGCGTCATGTCCAGCCGGCCGAGCGGCAGCAGTTCGGCGTACAGCTCGCGGGCCGACTCGAGATCGCCGGCCGCGCACAGGTCCCACAGGCGCACACTCTGCGCCGGAAACACAACCCCAACCCCCGAGATCCAGCCAGCCGCGCCCGCGCAGAAACCTTCGAGCGCCCAGTCGTCGCCGCCGACGGTGACGTCGATGTCCGGGAGCAGGTTGACGAGCTCGGCGATCCGGCGCGCGTCGCCGGAGCTGTCCTTCAGCGATCCGACCGCCGGCACTGCCCGGACGATCTCTGCCAGCAGATCCGGCGGCAGGTCCGACCCGCTCGCGGCGGGGTTGTTATAGATCATCATCGGCAGGTCGGCTGCCGCGGCCACCTCGCCGAAGAACTGCAGCAGCTCGCGCCGGTCGGCGCGGTACAGCAGGGGCGGCAGCGTCATCACGCTGTCGGCGCCGGCGGCCTGGGCGTCGCGGGCGTACTGCGCCGCCTGCTCAGCGGTTGGCGCCGACACGCCGGCGCAGACCGGGACCCGCCCGGCGGCGGCCTCGACGACCGTCTCGATTACGGTGCGGCGCTCGTCGCGGGTGAGGCTGCCCCCCTCGCCGACGGTGCCGTTGGGAACGATCCCGTGGATCCCGCTCTCGATCAGGCGCTGGATCTCAGCGGCGACGGCATCGTGATCGACGGTCAGGTCGGGGTGGAAATGCGTGACGATCGCGGCGTGAACACCCTTCATTGAGATCCTCCGGTGGTGGCTTGGTGGTTGCCTCGCGGCGCGCGCCTGGCAAAGCGCGCTGGGTCGAACGCCGACAGGAGCGGATCGTGCCCGCCATCGAGCAGCAGCTTGCTGATGAGCTCGCCGGTGGCCGGGGCGAGTGTGATTCCGAGCGTTGCGTGAGCGGTGGCCACGTGGAGCCCGTCGAGGCCCGGCAGCGGTCCGATCAGCGGCAGCCCGTCGGGCGACAGCGACCGCATCCCGGCCCAGTCCCGTGGCCGATCCGGCATCTCCCAGCCCGGCATCGCCCGCTGCGCGGCGCCCGCGATCGCAGCCAACCGGCGCTGTGACAGCGCCAGCCCGGTGGCGCCCAGCTCGAGCGTCCCCGACACGCGCACGCCGCCGTCGAACACACTGACCGCGACCTTCGGCCCCTCGAGATACAGGGCGCGGCGGGGTGCGGTCGGGCCTGCCGTGTACGTACGGCTGTAGCCCTTGGCGGCAGCGATTGGCAGCCGCACCCCCAGGCCGGCGAGCAGTCGTTGCGAGGCCACGCCGGCTGCGAGCACGACGTTGCCGGCAGCGACCGTCGCGCTCGGCGTGCGCACCAGCCAGCCGCCATTCGCGCGCTCGAGCCCGGTCACCGGCGCGCCCTGCCTCACCTCCGCGCCGTGTTCACGCACCGCTCGGCTCAGGCCCGCGGTCAGCAGCTCCGGACGCACCCGCCGTTCGCCCTCAGCGATCAGACCACCGAGCAGCCCGGGCCCGAGCGCGGGCTCGAGCCCGCGCAACTCGTCGGCGGACACCCGGCGTAACTCCTGCGTGTCGCCGGCGTCGCGCAGGTCGGAGGCAATCTGCAGCAGCAGCTCGAGCTCGCCGGTCTCGAACGCGGTGTACAGCAGCGGCTGCTCGTGGTGCTCGAACTCGACACCGCGCTCGGCGAGCCGGTCAAACGCGGGGCCGGCGATCGCGGCGGCGCGCTGCAGCGTGGCCAGCCCACGGGCGTAGGCGGATCGCGAGCAGCTGGCCATGAAGCGCACGATCCAGTCCAGAAGTGCGGGCGACAGCGTCGGGCGGATCCACAATGGCCCCGAAGGGTTCACCAGCCACCGCAGCGACTTGCCGATCACGCCCGGTCCGGGAACGGGGATCGCCAGCGACGGGGTGACCCAGCCGGCGTTGCCCGCCGACGCGCCCGCGCCGGGCCGATCGGCCTCGAGCACGATCACGTCCGCGTCGCGGCTGGCCAGGGCCTCGGCCACGGCGAGCCCGACGACGCCGGCACCGACCACGACCGTGGGGCCTGACGCGGTCACAGCGAGAACCCTGTCGGGAACGGATCGGTGGGATCGAGCAGGTACTGGCCCATCGCGGTGATCCAGGCGCGCCCGCTGATCTCGGGGATCACGCCGGGCAGCTCACCGACGGAGGTCTCTTCGACCAGCCGGCCGACGAACCGGCTGCCGATCACCGACTCGTTGATGAACTCCTCGTCGATCCCCAGTTCGCCGCGGGCGTGCAGGGCCGCCATCCGCGCTGAGGTTCCGGTGCCACAGGGCGAGCGGTCCAGCCAGCCCGGATGGATCGCGGTGGCGTTGCGAGCGTGGGCGCCGTCGTCGCCGCCGCGGTGGAACACCACGTGCTTGCACCCGTGGATTGCGGGGTCGAGCGGGTGCACCGGGCGCGCGGCGCGGTTGATCTCGCCGGCGATCGCCAACCCGGTGTCGATCAGCTGCTGGGCGTCGGCCGCGACGGGGTCCAGCCCAACCGAGTCGGCCGCCACCAGCGCGTAGAAGTTGCCGCCGAACGCCATGTCGTAACGGACCGTGCCGACGCCGTCGACGTCGACGTCGACGTCGAGGCCGACCACGAACGCGGGCACGTTGCGCAGCGATACGCGTTCGGCGCGGCCATCGCGGACGCTGACCGCCGCCTCGACCAGACCGGCGGGGGTGTCGAGCCGGATCCGCGTCTCGGGCTCGGTGACCGTGACCATCCCGCACTCGACCAGCACGGTGGCCACTCCGATCGTGCCGTGCCCGCACATCGGCAGCAGCCCGGAGACCTCGACGAACAGCACGCCCCAGTCGGCGTCCGGGCGCGTCGGAGGCTGCAGGAACGCTCCAGACATCGCCGAGTGCCCGCGGGGCTCGCGCATCAGCAGCAACCGGAGGTCGTCGAGCTCGCGCTCGAAATACAACCGCCGCTCCTGCATCGTCGCGCCCGGCACCACGCCGAGTCCGCCGGTGATCACCCGCGTGGGCATCCCCTCGGTGTGCGAGTCGACGGCGGAGAAGTAGCGGGCCGCTCTCATCGGAGGTCCGGCTTGGGCCCAGCGGGGCTGGTCTGGGTCATGTAGCGGCGGACGCGACGGATGTGTTCGCGCGCGTAGAGCTCCGCGGCCTCGGCGTCGCCCTCGCTGACCGCCTCGTAGATCATGCGGTGCTCGGCGATGTGGATCCGCATCCGCCCGGAGTCCGACAGCGAGTCGTCGCGCAGCCGGCGCCACAGCGTCTGGTCCATGATCGCCGCGAGCTGGTCGCAGATCGCGATCACCACGGGGTTGCCCGTCATCACCCCGATCTGCCGATGGAACATGCGATCGGCCTCGGACCAGATCGCCCGCTGGTCGGCGTTCGCGAGATCCGACAGCTGCTCCATCTCGTCGAGCAGCCGCTCGGCGAACGCATCGGCCAGGGCGCGGTCCGCCGCCATTCGGGCGACCGCCGGCTCGAATGCCTCGCGCGCCTGGAGCAGCGCAAACGGGCTTGCGTCGTGGGCGGTGAGCGCCGTCGACGGTTCGTCGCTCAGGCGTGCGGCCGCGTCGGAGGCTACGAACGAGCCCGAGCCCGGGCGCGTGTCGACGATGCCGTCGACCTGGAGCACCCCGATCGCCTCGCGCACCGACGACCGGCCGACCTCCATCTGCCGTGCCAGCTCGCGCTCGGACGGGAGCTTCTGGCCCGGGACGAGCAGCCCCGACTGAATGTCCTGGAGGATCCGCCGGGCGATCTGCTCGTACACCTGCTCGACCCGAAGCGGACCCATCGTCAAACCAGTTTCGAGGACCACTGGTTCGAACCTTACACCACTTCGCGCCTCAGTTCTGATATGAACCAGTCGATGGCCGGAACCACCTTCCAGGCGCACGACCCGCGGACCGGCGCGGTGCTCGAGACCTACACGGACGCCACCGACGGCCAGATCGCAGCGGCCTGCGCCGCCGCCGCCAGTGCCGTCCCGGGGCTGCGCGACCACGACGTGCGGGCCGAGCTCCTGCGCGCGATCGCGCGGCGGCTGCGCGAAGCGGGCGATGAGCTGCACGACATCTGCGAGCTCGAGACCGGTCTCCCCCGCGCCCGACTCGAGGGCGAGCTCGAGCGGACCTGCGTACAGCTCGAGCTGATGGCCGACGCTGCCGCCGAGGGCAGCCACGTCGAGGCGATCATCGACACCGCCGACCCCGACGCGCCGATCGCTCCTCGCCCCGACCTGCGGCGGATGCTCGTGCCCCTGGGACCCGTCGGCTGTGTTCGGCGCCAGCAACTTCCCGTATGCGTTCAGCGTCGCCGGCGGCGACACCGCAAGCGCGCTGGCCGCCGGCTGTCCGGTCGTGGTCAAGGGCCACCCGTCGCACCCCGGTACCTCGGAGCTGGTCACCGCCTGTGCGGTCGAGGCCGTAATGGAACTGGGACTGCCGGATGGCACGTTCTCGCTGTTGCACGGGGCCTCCAGCCACGTCGGCGAGCGGCTGGCGAGCGCAAAACAGATCGAGGCGATCGGGTTCACCGGCTCGCTGGTGGGCGGCAGGGCGCTGTTCGACGTGGCCGCTGCGCGGGATCGGCCGATCCCGGTGTACGCGGAGATGGGCTCGGTCAACCCGACGGTGATCAGTCCCGGCGCACTGCGCGCCCGCAGCGGCGCGATCGCCGAGGGACTGACGGCGTCGATCACCGGAGGAACCGGGCAGTTCTGCACCAAGCCGGGGGTCGTGCTCGTTCCCGCCGGGGCTGATGGTGATGCGTTCGCCGAGGATGTTGCGGGCCGTCTGGCCCAGGTCGAGGCCGCGCCGCTGCTGAACGCTCGGATCCTGTCGGCGCTGAGCGCCGCGCTGGCGGACCTGGAGCGGGATCCCGATGTGCGGCGGCTGAGCGCGGTTCGCGAGCCCGGCGACCCCGGCGGCTCCGGGTCGGGCTCTGACTCCGGTTCGGGCTCGGATTCGGACTCGGGTTCTGGTTCGGGCGGATACCTCCAGGTGCCCGTGCTGTTCTCAGTCGACGCGACGGCCGCGACGCGGCGGCCGGAGCTGCTCGAGGAGCACTTCGGGCCGACGGCGCTGATGATCCGGTACGACGGGCTCGATTCGGCCCTGTCGGTGATCGACACGCTCGGCGGACAGCTCACCGGGACGCTCCACGCCGAGCCTGACGAGCTCGAGGAGCTGCGGCCGGTCGTTGGGGCGCTCGAAGGGCTGGCCGGTCGGGTGATCTTCAACGGGTTCCCGACCGGCGTCGCGGTCACCCACGCGATGCAGCACGGCGGTCCATATCCGGCGACGACCGCGCTTCACACCTCGGTCGGCACCACCGCGATCCGCCGCTTTCAGCGCCCGGTGACATGGCAGAACGCGCCCGCCGAGCTGCTGCCGGCCGCGCTGCAGGACGCGAACCCGCTCGGGATCTGGAGGCTGGTCAACGGCGAGTTCACGCGCGACCCGATCTGAGCCGTGCCCAAGCCACCGCTGCCCAAGAGCCTCAACCGCTTCCTCGCCGAACCCAACCCCGCGGTGATCGCGACGCTCGAGCCCGACGGCTCGCCGCACACCGTCGCCACCTGGTACCTGTGGGACCACGGCCGCGCGCTGGTGAACATGGACGAGAGCCGCAAGCGCCTGGAGCACCTCCGCCGCGACCCGCGCGTATCCCTGACCGTGCTCGGAGAGGACGACTGGTCGGTCCACGTCACGCTGTCGGGCCGTGTGGCGTCGCTCGATCCCGACCCGGATCTGGCCGGGATCGACCGGCTATCGCGCCACTACAGCGGGCAGCCGTTCACCATGCGCGACCGCAAGCGGGTCAACGCCTGGATCGAGATCGAGCGCTGGCACGGATGGGCGGGCGCCGGGCCCTGGGCGGGCTAGACAGCCGTCCGGACGTCCGGAGGTCCTCGACGGCGGCCGATCCGCTGCCGAACCGCGGCCGATCACCTGCTCAACGCCCCACTCGACGCCTCCCAGCCGAACCGTGGGACGTTGACTACGCCCCACGTGACTAACGTCCCACGGTCCCTCGAAAACAGCTCGAGTGGGACGTTATCCGGGCCGCGGGCGTTGGCCGCTGAATGGGACGTTATCCGGGCCGCGGGCGTTTGCCGCTGAATGGGACGTTATCCGGGCCGCGGGCGCTGGCGGCCGAGCAGCTCGTCCACGCTGGGCTGCTGCTCGATCACCTTGTCGGCCGACCTGGCCTCCTCGATGATCTCCTCCGGCGACGGGACGCCGGCGAGCACGTCCTCGGCCGGCGGGCTGTCGACCTCGGGCAGCTTCGGCGTTTCCGCAGGAACGGACGGAACTGGCGGGATGGGCGGCCCGTCCTCGCTCTCACGTCGGGGCGGTGCCATGGTCGAGGCTACCCCTGAAAGCCCCGACCACCCCCGGAAGCCAAGCGACCCGCTAACGGCACCTTCAGATTAGGACAGCTGTCCTCAGGAAATAGTAGGTTTCCGGAGGATTTGCAAACTTGCAGATCTCACCCATGCAGACGAGTGGGATTTGTGACGCAGGCTCGGGAGGTCCACAAGCCCCTGTAGACCGAGAATCCGGTCCTGCGACGCAGGCTCCGGCGCCGATCGTTCGCCTGGCGGTCGGCGCCGTAGCTCTGCGCTCAGGAGCGAGCCTCGCGCCGCAGCCGGCGCGCCAGCTCGCTGGCCCGCTCGAGCGCGAGCGACAGCTCCTCGCACCGATCCGTGACGATCCTGGCGAACTCGCGCAGCTTTTCAGTCGAGAGCTCCCGCGAGGCCTCGTCTGAACCCGGATCGCGCAGTACGTCCCGGGCCGGAGCAGCGCGCGCGTCTCGTCGATCGTGAACCCCAGCGGCTTCATCTGCTTGATCAGCGCCAGCCGCTCGATCTGGTCGTCGGAATACAGCCGGAACCCCCCGGCGGTACGGGTTGCGGGCACCAGTAGGCCCTGCTCCTCGTAGTAGCGAACGGCCCGCAACGAGACCCCGACACGCTCGGCCACCTCGCCGATCCGATGCAGCCTCGAAGCTGGTTCGGATGCGGACGAAACGGCCTCCGGCACCTTTACTTCGCTGGGCACCTTCGGTATCCTATCCCTCACGTCACGTAAGAGTTGCAACCCCAGGAGCAAATGACGAAAACGGACACCTCAAGCACTCGTAAGGGCCCGGGAACCGAGACAGGCCGCAGTCAGCGCGAACGCGCCCGCCGTCTCGTAAACCACGTCCGCGATGAGCTCAAGGCCCACGCGCATCGACCCGGTATCCAGCGCGGATCGCGCGCTCGTAGCACCGCCGCCTGACCCTTCACCAACGAACGATGAGGAATCCGGTCGCAGGCTCTCGATAGCCTCGACCGGATGCAAGCCGCACACTTCACCCGCTACGTGGCGATCGGCGACAGCACCACCGAGGGCCTCGACGACCCGTCCCCCGACGGGCTCGGCTACCTCGGCTTCGCCGACCGCCTGGCGGCGCGGCTGGCCCGCGATCAGCCCGGGTTGCTGTACGCCAACCTGGGCATTCGCGGCCGCAAGCTGCGCCAGATCCGCGACGAGCAGCTCGAGCCCGCGCTGGCGCTGGAGCCAGACCTGGCCAGCGTCGTCGGCGGCCTCAACGACATCCTCCGCCCGCGGTGCGACATCGACACGCTGGCGGCGATCCTCGAGCAGATGGTCGCGGCGCTGACCGCGCGCGGGGCCACGGTGCTCGGGATGACGTTCCCCGACGCGGCCAAGGTGATGCCGATGGCGCGCCCAGCACGCCGGCGGCTGCAGGCGTTCAACAGGGCGATCCGCTCGATCGGCGAGCGACACGGGATGCTGATCGCCGACCTCGACCGAAACGGGGTCGTCGACGCCCGCCTGTGGGCGATCGACCGCCTGCACGCCAATACCGCCGGCCACGTGCGAATCGCGGCCGCGATGGAGCAGGCGCTCGGCCTCGAGCCCGAGCTGGATCCGTGGGCCCTGCTGCCCCCCTCTGACCCGATCGCACGGGCCGTCGCCTGGCGGCGCGAGGCCGTCTGGCTGGGCAAGCACGCCGCGCCCTGGATCATGCGCCGCCTCCGCGGCCGCTCGTCGGGCGACGGCCGCAGCGCCAAGCAGCCACAGCTCACCCAGGTCGCGATCCGAGGCGCGCTCACGAACCCGGGGCGCTCACGAACCGAGACGCGCCGACAACAAAGCAAGACGCGGCCGCCGAGCCCGCATGAGGCTCGACGACCGCGTCTGAGACTTGGTCTGACGCTAAGCGGCGTTCCGGAGCCCGTCGAGCTCCGGCCGTCCGGCCAGCCGGGTCAACGCGCGCTCCTCGAGCTCGCGTGCCCGCTCGGCCGAGAAGCCGAGCTCTGAGCCGGTCTGGCGCAGCGTCCGAGGCTCAGCTCCGGCGAGGCCGAAGCGGAGCTTGATGACGTTGCGCTCCACCTCCGGGAGCGTGTCGATCACCTGGCTTAGCCGCTGGTCGCGGTCAGCCGTGGCGACCTCCTCGATCGGCTCGGGACGGTCGCTGGCCAGCAGGTCTCCGAGGGCGGTCTCCCCGTCCTCGCTGACCGACTGGTCCAGGCTCGCGAGACCCCGGCCCAGCTCACGCAGCTCCGTGACCTCGTCGACGGACAGCTTCGCCACTTCGGCGACCTCTTCGTCGGTGGGCTCACGGCCGAGCTTCGTGCTCAGGTCGGCCTCGACCTTGCGGACCTTGACCTGACGCTGAGCAACGTGGACCGGGACCCGGATCGTCCTCCCGTGATTCTGCAGGCCGCGCTGGATCGCCTGACGGATCCAGAGCGTCCCGTACGTGGAGAACTTAAACCCGCGCCGCCAGTCGAACTTCTCGACGGCACGGATCAATCCGAGCATCCCCTCCTGTACGAGGTCCTCCATCGGCAGCCCGTGACCCTGGTACCGGCGCGCCTGCGAAACGACCAGGCGCAGGTTCGAGTTGATCATCCGCTCCTTGGCCTCGAGGTCGCCGCGCTCAATCCGCTTGGCGAGCTCGACCTCCTCGGCGGCGGTCAGAAGTGGATGCGCACGTGCGCTACGGAGGAACAGCTCAAGCGAGTCGCGAACCCCGGCACCACTGTCGGTGCCGGTCGCAGCGCGGAGCTCAGGCGCGTCGGCGTGAGCGCCCCGCCTGCGGTTCTGCCGCTTGTTCGACGCCGCGGCGGCAGGTCGCCGGGCGCGACTTCTCTGATTGGTGTTTTCGTCGCCCCTGACGCGAGACGCGTCGTGGCGCTGGGATTCAGTGTTCAGTTCTATCTCCGTGGGAATGAAGATTGTTCGATACAGATCGAATTATAGCATTGTTCGACCGTGATCGAACAATGCCCGGAGCCCCAAAATTGCGTCATGCTCCATGAGAACCTACGTTCGAAGACGCCGCGGGTTACCGCGTGGTTCCCCGTTCTTATCAAGGCTTTCGGTTGGGGTCCGTTCAGGACGCGAGCGCCGACTGCGCGGCCGCCACACGGGCGATCGGCACGCGGAACGGCGAACACGACACGTAATCCAGGCCGGCTGCGTCGAAGAACGCGATCGACTCCGGATCCCCACCATGCTCCCCACAGATGCCAAGTTTCAAGCTCGGGTGCTCCTCACGACCCACCCAGGCGGCCAGCCGGACCAGCCACCCGACGCCCGGGCTGTCGATCGTCTCGAACGGCGAGCGATCGAGGATCTTGCGGTCGATGTAGGTCGGCATGAACTTGGATTCGGCGTCGTCGCGGGAGAACCCGAGCGCGGTCTGGGTCAGATCGTTGGTGCCGAACGAGAAGAAATCGGCGTGGCGGGCGATTCGGTTGGCGATGAAGCACGCCCGGGGCAGCTCGATCATCGTCCCGACCGTGTAGTCCTCCCCCGCCGTCATCCCGTGCTCGTTGCCGATCCGGACCACCAGCTCGCGCATGATCTCGAGCTCGTGCTCATAGGCCACCAGCGGGATCATGATCTCGGGGTGCGGACGCTCGTCGACGGCCTTGGCCGCGCGCATGATCGCGTGGGTCTGCATCTCGTAGATCTCGGGGTACAGGATCCCCAACCGCACGCCCCGAGTCCCCAGCATCGGGTTGCCCTCGTGGATCTCCTCGACCCGGCCGAGCAGCGTCTCGAGCTCTTCCAGGTCGTCTGACTTCTCGAGCCTGGCGCGCTCGACCTGGGCGCTGAGGTCGGGAAGGTTCGGCAGGAATTCGTGCAGCGGCGGGTCCAGCAGCCGGATCGTCACCGGCAGCCCCTGCATCGCCTCGAAGATCCCGACGAAGTCCTCCTCCTGAAGCGGCAGCAGCTCGGCGAGCGCGGCCCGCCTCCCTTCGGTGTCGCGGGCCATGATCATCGCGCGCATCTTGGGCTGGCGATCCTCGGCCATGAACATGTGCTCGGTACGGCACAGGCCGATTCCCTCGGCCCCGAGCTCGCGCGCCCGGACCGCATCCTCGGGTGTGTCGGCGTTGACCCGAACCCCCAGGCGCCGCAGCTCGTCGGCCCACCCGAGCACCGTGTCGAAGCGCTCGTCGAGCTCGGGCTCGATCAGCGTGGCGCCGTGGTCGACGATCTTGCCGTCGGTCCCGTCGATCCCGATCAGATCGCCCTCGTGAAACACCTTGCCGTCGATCCGCAACTCGCCCGCGTTGATATCGATCGCCACCGGTGCGCCGGTCACCGCCGGGACGCCCATTCCCCGGGCCACCAACGCCGCGTGCGATGCCTTGCCGCCCTCGGAAGTCAAGATCCCGTTGGCGGCGTGGAAGCCGGCCACGTCGTCGGCCTCGGTGAACGGCCGGGCCAGGATCGTCGCCTTGCCCGCGGCAGCCGCCGCAACCGCCTCTGGAGCGCTGAACACGATCTCACCGACCGCCGCGCCCGGCGACGCCGCCACGCCCTCGGCCAGAACCGTGTACCCATCGCCGCGGTCAAACGTCGGGTGCAACAGGGCATCCAGCGACGCCGGGTCGATCGTCCGTATCGCCTGCTCTCGCGTCAGCAGGCCCTCGGACACCGCGTCGACGGCGAACCGGACGGCGGCCTGTGCGGGGCGCTTGGCGTTACGCGTCTGGAGCATCCACAGATGCCCCTCCTCGACCGTGAACTCGGTGTCCTGCATGTCCTCGTAGTGGGCCTCGAGCGTGCGCAGGATGTCCATCAGCTGCTCGTTGGCCTCGGGCATCGCCTCGCCCAGCTCGTGCAGGTCGCGCGGAGTGCGTACCCCCGACACGACGTCCTCGCCCTGAGCGTTGACCAGGAAGTCGCCCGAGGGATCGGGCGCGCCGGTCACCTCGTCGCGGCTGAACGCGACGCCGGTGGCCGAGTTCTCGCCCATGTTCCCGAACACCATCCGCTGCACGTTGACCGCGGTGCCCCACTCATCCGGGATCCGGTTGATCCGGCGGTAGGAGACGGCCCGGTCACCCGTCCAAGATTCGAACACCGCCCGGATCGCGCGGGCCAGCTGTTCGCGCGCATCCCCGGGGAAGTCGTAGAAGCCCTTGAACGTCTCGACCAGCCCGCGCAACGCGTCGACCGACAGCTCGGTGTCGTTCCTGACGCCCTCCTCGCGCTTGGCGGCCGCGATCGCGTCCTCGAACTTCTCCGACGGGACGCCCTGGGCGACGTTGCCGAACATCTGCACCAGCCGGCGGTAGGAGTCCCAGGCGAAGCGGTCGTTGCCGGTGGCGGCGGCGAGCCCCTCGACCGCGGTGTCGTTGAGCCCCACGTTGAGGATCGTGTCGAGCATTCCCGGCATCGACTCGCGGGCGCCGCTGCGCACCGATACCAGCAGCGGATCCTGGTCATCGCCGAAGCGCTTTCCGGCGGTCTCCTCGAGGCGCTCCAGCGCCTGCGCGACCTGCTGCTCGAGGCCGTCGGGCTCGTGGCCCTCGCGCATGTATGCGACGCACGCCTCGGTGGTGACCGTGAACCCCGGCGGCACCCGGTCGTCCCCGAGCACCCGGGTCATCTCGGCGACGTTCGCGCCCTTGCCGCCCAGCAGATCACGCATCTCGCGAGATCCCTCGGAGAACTCGTAGACCCACTTCTCGGATGTCATCTCAGGCCTCCCTCGAGGCGCTTCGTTGAAGCACTTTCTGAGCAGACCCTACCCGCGGCGCCTCGGTCGAGGTCGGTCGGTGACCATCGAGATCAATGCCGGTGGATCACGATCGTGCCTTGCGCTCGGACGGCGTGGCGCACCTGCTTAACATCCCACTACGGTGGTTCCAGTGGCACCGTGGGACGTTCGCCACCGGGGACGTGACTAACGTCCCACGCTGAGCCGCGAACCCGTCCAGTGGGACGTTAAGCGATGCGGATCCCACGTGAGCGCCTCGTCGGCGTGCTCGTTGGGCGGAACGATCCGCCAGCCCCTCGAAGATCAGTTCTCCTGGATGTGGTCGGCCTCGCGCGCGCCCCCGAACGGCCGCGTCAGGCAGAACCGGTTCAGCGTCGCCTCGGGCACGCCCTCGACCCCGGGGGTGTCCGACGCCTCGCCCTGGGTGTGGGGGTCGTCGGAGAAGCCGCCGACCTCGACCGAGTGCTGAGGTGAGCGATAGCCGGAGATCCCGACCAGATGCAGCTGCAGCGCCCGGCCGAGCTGGTCGAGCCGAGCGGCGATGATCGGCTCCTGGTTGACGCCGTAGTTGGTGCCGGCGGCGGGGAAGAACCCGTACGCCCCGCCGTGGGCGACGAACGGCGTGTTCGCGCAGGAGCCCAGCGGCACCGGTGCTCCACCCGATGGCGCCGCGCCGGCGCCGGCTGCCCGGGCCGCGGCTGCGGCCTGGCGGTCGAGGATCGTGGCCTGGTGGCTGAGCGTCTTGCGCAGCGCGGTCAGCTCGGTGGCCCTCTGGCTGCGCGCGTCGACGAACTCCAGGCGGCGGCGGACGATCGACAGCCGCAGCTGCGCGACGTTGTCGCGCTCGGTCAAGACCGAGGTGACCGCGCGCTGTCTGCGGGCCTCGATCGACGCCAGCCGCCGTGTCTCGGCGGTCACGGCCGTCCGGGCCTGCTTGACCTGGAGCACCGTGTCGGTGCTGTGGCGCTCCACCGTGCGCAGGTCGTTGACCCGGTTGAGCAGGTCGTCGAACCCCTGAGCGTCGACGACCACGTTCATCAGCGTCGGCGGCGGAGCCTCGTATCGAGCGACGAGCTGTGCGGCGAGGATCCGGCGGCCTCGGTCGTACTGCGCCCGCAGGCTGGTCAGCCGGGTGCGCGCGTGATTCAGCGACGTCCGCACGTCCGATAGCTGACGCTCCTGGACCGTGATGCTGCGCTGGATCGCCCCCAACCGCTGCTCCAGGTCGCCGATCGACCCGTCGAAGCCCTGGATCCGGTCGGAGTCCGACTGGATCTCGGACTGCAGCTGGCCGGCCCGCTGCTTGCCCGCCTGATAGCGGCTGGACAGATCGGCGCTGCTCGATCCGGCGAGCAGCGCGAAGGTCAGGATCGCCCCCAGCAGCGCCAGAACGGCGGCCGCGACGGTCGGGCGAATACCGAGAATATGGGGCGGTCGGCGAATCAGACGGCGGCGAAGCTACCAGGGGGTCGGCCGATCCCGGGCAGCCCGCGGGCCTGTGAAGCGAAACTTGCAGCTGCAGGGAACGTTGCGTAGGTTCAGACGGCTGGTCTGTGTAGGGGTACGATCACAGCGCAGGGGCGAGCCACGACCAATCATTTATGACCGTTATGCAGCGGCTTTCGATCGCCCGATCTCTTCGGCTGGCGCTTGTCGGTTTGACCCTGGCGCTGACGATCGTGGCCGCGGTCGGAGTGGCAACGCTCTACAAGTCGCGCCAACGCTACGAAAAGCGCCTGATCCAGACCTCGGCGCTGTCGACGGCCGCCGCCAATCTGGCCAGCGCCGGTGTCGCTGAGGATGAGGCGCTACGCGATGCGCGTGGGCCCGGCTCGGCCGCACAGCGCGCCCAGGCGCAGGTCACCTACCTGGCGGCGGCTCGCACGGTCAGCACGCTGGCGATGGAGGATCCGCCCAGCCGCGTGCTCGCCACCAAGCAGATCGCGGCCGAGACCAGAGCTCGCCGCCTTGCCGCGGACGGCCAGTACGCCGCTGCGACCGCGCCCGACGGGCCGCTGAACCAGGCGCGCGCGCTGGCCACGCAGCTGCAGGCGCGCCAGCTCACCCGCCAGCAGATCGCCCACGACGATGCCCGCTCGGACACCAAGAACGCGATCATCGCCGTCGCGGTCGCCGGGTTGCTGGCGCTGGCGGGCGCGCTGGCGCTGATCGCCGTGCTGATCCGCGGGATGCGCCGGCCGCTCGACGACCTCGTCCAGGCGACCCGCGCGCTGGCCTCGGGAGACCTGGGCCGCCGGGTCGAGCCGTCGGGTCCGCGGGAGCTGCAGGAGCTCGGCAACGCATTCAACGCGATGGCCGACGACCTCCGCGGGGCGCAGCGCCAGATCGAGGAGGAGCGGCGGGCGCTGGCGGTCACGATCGAGAGCCTCGGGGACGCGCTGATCGTCACCGAGCCGGGTTCGGACAGGATCTCTGCCGTCAACCCGCGGGCCGCCGAGCTGGTCCCGGAGCTCCTCGTCGGCTCATCGGTCGACGGCGACCAGAGTCCGCTGCCGCCGCTCGCCGAGGCGCTCAGCGGCGAGTCGATCGTCCGCCACCGCGAGCGCACGCTCGCCGTGACCGCGGCGCCGCTGGGCAGCGAAACCGACGGCGTCGTGTGGACGGTCCGCGACATGAGCGAACGCGCCCGGCTGGAGCGCGCCAAGAGCGAGTTCGTGGCCACCGCCTCTCACGAGCTGCGCAGCCCCCTGACGTCGATCAAGGGGTTCGTGGAGCTGCTCGAGCGATCCCCCGAGGGCATGTCCGAACGCCAGCGGGAGTTCGTCGACATCATCCTCAAGTCCACCGACCGGCTGGTGGATCTGGTCAACGATCTGCTCGATGTCGCCCGGATCGAGGCCGATCACGTCGAGATCAACCGCCGTCCGATCGACGTCGGCGAGGCCGTCACCGAGGTCGCCGAGCTGATTGGGCCGCGGATCACCAGCAAGGGTCAGACGCTCGACGTCCACATCGCCCCCACGCTGCCTCTGGCAATGGCCGACCCGAGCCGCGTGCGCCAGATCGTCGCCAACCTGGTCACCAACGCCCACCTGTACACACACGAGGGCGGCCGCATCCAGGTCGCGGTCGAGCCCGACCGTGCCTGGGTTCAGATCAAGGTGTCGGACTCGGGGATCGGCATGACCCAGGAGGAGACCTCGCGCGTGTTCGAGCGGTTCTTCCGCGGGGGCAACGGCAGCGCCGCAAGTCCCGGAACCGGTCTGGGGATGTCGATCGTCAAGTCGCTGGTCGACCTGCACAGCGGCGAGGTCGAGGTCGAGAGCGAGGTCGGACGCGGCACGACGTTCCGGGTCCGACTACCAGCGGCGATCCGCGGCCAGCAGTCGGCCCAGTCGCTGACCGCGATCCGCGGCCGCCATGTGCTGGTCGTCGACGACGAACGCGAGATCGCCGAGCTGATCGCCGGTCAGCTGGCTCCGCTCGACGTGACCGCGACGGTCGCCACCAACGGCGATGAGGCACTCGAGCTGCTACGCAGCGGCCGTTATGACGCGGTCACGCTCGACATCCTGATGCCCGGGCGCGATGGCTTCGAGGTGCTGCACGCGATCCGCCAGGACCCGCTGCTGCGTACCACTCCGATTGTGTTCGTGTCGGTGTTCTCAGGCTCGCACGCGTTGTCGGGCGAGTGGGCGGTGGCCAAGCCGATCGACGCCGACGAGCTGCGTGACGTGCTCGGCGCCGCGGTCCGCGCGGGGCGTTCCAGCGTGCTCGTGGTCGGCCGCGCCGAGCTGCAACCGATGCTCGAGCCGGCGCTGGACGAGTTCGGGATCGAGCACCACTGGGAACTGACCGGGCCGGCCGCCGCACGGGTATGCGAGGAGCGCCGGTTCGAGGTCGCGCTCGTCGACGTCGGCGTCCGCAACCCTCAAGCCGTACTTCAGGCTCTTGATCTGAGGGGTCGTCGGCTCCGGCGGGCGGTGATACTGTTTTCGGACAGCGAGACGCCTACTCCTAACGGAGTGAACAGGCTTGGCATGGAAGTCATTCCGGCCGAAGAGGCCGCCGGGGCAGTATTAGCAGCGCTCCGCGGGGAGCGGGAAGGATGAGCCCGAAGGAATGGCAGTCCAGAGCGATGTCGAGTTGATTGAAGAGCTCGAGCGTCTGCGTGGCGAGCTGGCTCTGCGTGAGCAGGAAGCCGCCGACAAGGACCGCCAGCTCGAGCGCTACGCCGCGGATCTGCGCGAGACGTTCAAGCAGGAGCGAGCCCGTGCCCACGAGCTCCAGCGCTCCTACATGGCCACCGTGCGCGCGCTCTCCAACGCCGTCGAGGCGCGCGACGCCTACACGCGCAAGCACGCCGAGCGGGTCACCGCCTACGGCCTCGAGATCGCCCGCGCGGTGGGTCTGTCGGTGTCGGACGTCGCCGACCTCGAGTTCGGCTTCCTGCTCCACGACATCGGCAAGCTGGCGATCCCCGACTCGATCCTCTACAAGCCCGGCCAGCTGACCACGGAGGAGCGCGCGCTGGTCGTCCAGCACCCGCTGGTCGGCGCCGAGATCGTGCGCGACATCGAGTTCCTAGCGCAGCCGATGCAGGTGGTCCGCCACCATCACGAGCGCTGGGACGGCACCGGCTACCCGGACGGCCTCGCCGGCGAGGACATCCCGTTGTCGGCGCGGATCTTCGCGGTCGCCGACGTGCTCGACGCCCTCACCAGCGATCGCCCGTACCGCACTGCGTCGCCGCTCGACGTCGCCCGCGAGATGATCGTGGCCGAGTCCGGGCAGCACTTCGACCCGCGGGTGATCCGAGCGTTCAAGAAGATTCCCGACGAGACCTTCGAGCGGATCCGGCGCGAGACTCGATGAATCGCGGCGTGCTGATCGTCGACGACGACCAGTTCATCCGCAAGCTGATCGCGACCACGCTCGAGGACGTCACCCAGTTCGACCTCCACGAGGCCGGCGACGGGCTCGAGGCGGTCGAGGTCGCCAAGCGCGAGCACCCGGCGATCGTGTTCCTCGACGTGGACATGCCGCGCCTGGACGGGATCGAGGCCTGCCGGCGGCTGCGCGCCGACAGCGATACCAGTAAAACCACGATCGTGATGCTCACCGCCGCGCACGGGGACACCGTCCAGGCCGAGGCCGAGGAGGCCGGCGCGGATCTGTTCCTGACCAAGCCGTTCAGCCCGCTGGACCTGCTGCGGCTCGTCGACCGACTCGCCGAGCAGCGACACTGACGCCCTAGTGTCCCGATGACGCGCAAGGCCTGGCTCGCGTTCGCGGCGATGTCGCTGATCTGGGGGGTCCCGTACCTGTTCATCAAGATCGCCGTCGACGGCGGTGTGACGCCGCTGATGCTCGCCTGGAGCCGAGTCGCGCTGGCGGCGATCGTGCTGCTGACGCTGGCGTGGCGCGCGGGCACGCTCGCCTCAGTCCGCGGCCGGGTGCGCTGGCTGCTTGCGTACGCGATCGCCGAGATCTCGCTCCCGTTCCCGCTGATCGCTGCCGGCGAGGTCCACGTGGCCTCGTCGCTGGCAGCGATCATCATCGCCGCGGTCCCGCTGGTCGGCGCTGTGCTGGCGATGCGCTTTGACCATTCGGAACGCCCGACCGCGATCCGCGGGTTCGGCCTCGTGCTCGGGTTCGGCGGCGTCGTCGTGCTGGTCGGCGTCGATATCGCCGGCAACGCCCAGGAGCTGCTCGGCGCCGGCGCGATCCTGCTGGCCGCCTGCGGCTACGCGATCGGGCCGATGGTGATCAAGCACCGCCTGGCCGGGCTGGACCCGCGCGCGACGATGGGCGCCTCGCTGGCGATCGCCGCGGTGGTGCTGGCGCCCGGCGCCGCGCTGAACCGGCCGCACTCGGCGCCGACGCTGGGCGCGGTCGGGGCGGTGGTCGTGCTCGGACTGCTGTGCACGGCGCTGGCGTTCGTGATCTTCACGGTCCTGATCCGCGAGGCCGGCACGAGCCGGGCAACGGTCATCACCTACGTCAACCCGGTCGTCGCGGTCGCACTCGGGGTGACGCTGCTCGGCGAGCGTCCCGGCGCCGGCGCGGTCGCGGGCCTGCTGTTGATCCTGGCCGGGTCGTGGCTGTCGACCGACGGGCGGCTGCCGCCCCCGCTCAGAGGCGTGTTCGAGCGTCGCGGCGGTAGGTGGACGCCGCACGCCACCGGGCCGCTACCATCCGGCAGCGATGGTGGAAACGATCCTCGGCGTGGTGCAGGTGTTCATCTGCATCGTCCTGATCTTCCTGGTGCTGATGCATTCGGGTAAGGACGCCGGCCTGTCCGGCGCGTTCGGCGTGGGCACCGGCGCCGGTCCGTTCGGCGGCGGCTCGCTGGTCGAGCGCAATCTGAACCGCTGGACGATCGGGTTCGCAATCGCGTTCGCGATCAACACGATCATCCTGATCAAGGTCAGTTAGCCGGAGGCCCGCCGGCGCCGTTGGCGGAGCTGGGCTCTGTGGGCGACCCAGGGGCCCCGTCCTCCGTCTCCCCCAGTACGCGGTCCAGCCTGTTGAGGATTTCGATTGCCTCGGCCCTGAGGCCGCGATCGACCGCGTCGAAGTCGGAGTCCGAGAGCTTTCCGGTGCGATGATCGAGCTCGGCGTCGCGGATCTCCCGGTACTTGGCGTCGCGCGCCGCCTCGAGCTCGGCGACCTCGTTGAAGCCGACCGAGTCCCGCTCCGGCTCCGACGCGGCCGCCGCGTCCTCGGGATCGGCCGGCATCGTGAGTCGCGCGATCCGCGCCCGGCGGATCGGCATGCCGACGATCACCACGACCGCGGCCAGGATCGCGAGCACGATCACGAACTGCCACATCTGCCAGACCGCCCCTAGCCCGCCTATACGGGCTCGCGCGCGGGCAGCGCCGGCTGCGTCCGCCTGCCGCCGGCGCCGGCCGCCGCCCGCGAGGTGGCCCGCCGCCGGGCGAGCGCCGGTACCGGCCACAGCGCGATCAGACCGCCCAGCGCGATGATCAGCGCGCCGAGCCAGATCCAGGTGACCAGCGGCGAGACGATCATCAGGAAGTTGACCGCCCACGGGTGGGTGACAAACCGCTGGGTCAGTCCGGTGATCGCGCTGTCGCGCTCTGCGAACAGCGAGTTCAGCGCCTGTTGGGTTTGGGCGGGCGGTAGCGACGCCGCCTTGGACATGATGTTCGCCTCGTCAGCGGCGAACAGCTTGTCGCCCTTGTTGATCAGCGGCTGCAGTGGCGTCAGGTCCGGGTTGATGACCGTCCAGATGTCGTGCGTGATCCCCGCGTCGAGGCCCACGTTGCTGTCGGCCTGGCCGTTGAAGAAGCGGCCGATCACCCCGAGGCTGGCGTCCTGCGCGGGATAGAACCCGCGCGTGGTTCGCAGCGTGGTGACGTGCTTGCCGTGCTTGGACACGTCGAGCACCGCGCCGAACGAGATCTTCTGGTCCGACGCGGACGCCGTCGGGCGGACGTACCGGATCGAGTAGCCGTTGACGACGACCGATTGGCCGGGCTTCAGCGTCACGTCGTGCGAGTGCTGGAACGACGACGATGCCGCCACCCCGACGAGCAGCACCGCCAAGCCGGAGTGGACGATGTAGCCGCCGTAGCGCCGGCGGTTGCGACGGATCAGCTGGCCCAGGGCGATCGGCACGGGGTCGCGCGTCATCGCGCGCCGGGCCGAGACGCCCCGCCAGAACTCCTGGACGACCCCGGCCACCACGAACGCCGCCAGCGCGAACATCACCAGCGCGAACGGGCGCGAGCTGGTGCCGCCGCCCGCCACCAGCAGCACGATCAACGTGGCCACCCCGACGCCGACTGGGATCGTGAAGTTGCGCCGCAGGTTCGCGACCGTGACCCGCCGCCAGGCGATGATCGGCCCGATCCCCGACAGCAGCACGAGCACCAGCGCCAGCGGCACGATGAACGGCCTGAACGCCGGTGGCCCGACCGAGACCTTGGTGCCGGTCACGGCCTCGGAGATCAGCGGGAAGAACGTGACCCAGAACACCACGAACACCATCGCCACCAGGACCACGTTCTGGAACAGGAACACGGACTCGCGCGACAGCAGCGAGTCGAGCTGGGAGTCCGAGCGCAGCTGCGGCCGCCGCCACACGACGAGGTAGATCGAGCCCGCGACCATCGCGCCGATCAGCAGCACGAACGGGACGCCGAGCGTCGAGGCGCCGAACGCGTGGATCGAGTCCAGCACGCCGGAGCGAACCAGGAACGTGCCGATGATCGCCAACGTCGCGCTGCCCAGGATCAGCGACGCGTTCCACACCTTGAGCATCCCGCGCTTCTCCTGGATCATCGCCGAGTGGATGAACGCGGTCACGGCCAGCCACGGCATCAGCGCGGCGTTCTCGACCGGGTCCCAGGCCCAGTAGCCGCCCCAGCCCAGCTCGGTGTAGGACCAGCGGGCGCCGAGCAGGATTCCGATCCCCAGAAACAGCCAGGCCGCCAGCGCGAACCGCCGCGTCACCGCAACCCACTCCGATCCGAGCCTGCCGGTGACCAGCGCGCCGATCGCGAACGCAAACGGGATCGTCAGCAGCGTGTACCCCGAGTACAGCATCGGCGGGTGGATCATCATGCTCGGGTGCAGCAGCAGCGGGTCCAGCCCGGCGCCCTCGGTGGGCGGGTTATGGGTGGTGGCGAACGGATTGGCCCAGAACACCGTCAGCATCGAGAAGAACGCGGCGAAGCCGAGCAGCACGGCGGTCGCATACGGGGCGATCTCACGGACCCGGCCGCGCGTCAGGAACAGGACCAGGCTCGACCACAGCGACAGCAGCCATACCCACAGCAACAGCGAGCCTTCCTGCGAGGACCACGGCGCGGTCAGCTTGTAGAACGTCGGCGTGGTCGTCGAGGAGTGCCCGGCGACAACGTTGAACGTGAAGTCCGAGCGGAGAAACGCCGATTCGAGGATCACGAACGCGATCGTCATCAGCCCGGCGAGCGCGTACACGGCTCGGCGGCCGGAGTCGATCCACTCGCGCCGGCCCGTCCGTACGCCGTACAGCGACGCGCCGACTCCGTATAGCGCGACCAGCAGGCCGATGATCAGCAGTGCGCGGCCGGTGAGGGCCATGTCAACGGCGAACCGGCTCGGACATCAGTAAGACGAGCTCGCTGCCTTGTACTTCGACGGACACTTGGTCGTCAGCGAGTTCTGCTCGCCGATGAAGGTCGAGGCCGCGCTCGAGCCCTGCTCCTTGACCGTAACCAGCACGCCGCGGCCCTCGGCGAACGGGTCGGGCACGATGCCCGTGTAGCGCACCGGAACCGACATCTTGAGCTTCGGGTCGCGGACGCGGAACAACAGCGTCGAGCCTTGGTGGTGGACCGATCCGGCGAGCACCGTGCCCGCCAGAATGTAGGACTGCCCGGGCTTGGCCTTGTTGACAAGCTGCGATGCGGTGACCTCGTCGCGACCGGCGGCGAAGCTCGTATAGACCAGCGCCGACGCCAACAGCAGTGCGGCGGTGAGGGCGACGGTCAGGCGGATGGCACGCTTGCGGCTTGGATCCATGCCTGTCCTGATTCTCCCACACGACGCCGCCGCGCCGTCCCGGAGCCATCCGCCCGCTCTCAGCCTTTGCGGGAGGTTCGGGCGAATTAGCTTCCTGTTAGCGCCAGGAATTAATCGCCCCGAAGGCGAAACAAAACCAGCGCAGGGGCGTTACGAGTTATGAGCATGATCGTCAGATCAAAGCGGGGAAAGACCAACAGCCGGCTTCGCGCTCGGAGTCGGACCGGCCGAAACGTTGAGCGTTCCACCGTCGTGAACGAGCCGCTGCCCGAGCAGCGTGGAGGGATCGCGTCCGAGCGACCCACCGCGCCGCGCTCGCGCCAGCGCCACGGCGGACCTTCCGAGGACCGCGCCGTCTACAGCTGTCAGTGCGGCTTCGTGTTCGAGGAGCAGGTCTCAACGACCGTCGGCTGTCCGCACTGCGGGCATACCCAGGCCTGGTAGAGCTCCAGAGCCTGTCGGTCCACGCGCGCCTGCGGGCGCGTGGGTGAGGCCTGCGCGCAGCCTGCCGCGCGCCTACGCGCCCGTAGCTTCGTGCCGCGCGCGCCGGTGAATCGTGATTCAATGACCGGCCGAGAGAGACGTCGCGGGGAGCGGGAGAAGATCGGTTGAGACGAGCAGTCATCTGCGCAGTTATCGTTGTGGCGACCGCGCTGACGCTGTCGGCGCCGGCGTTCGCCTCCGGCGGCGTCGAGCATCTGCACTTCGCTGCCGGCCCGTACCTGGTCAAGCCCGGCGCGAACCTGATCCTCACCGACACCCAGGACGTCCCCAAGCCCCACGCCAACGGGTTCATGACCCGCGTGGCGCCGAACCTCCACTACGCCAAGCCCAACGGCAAGTGCTGCGGCGCGATCCCGCGCGTGGACATCATCCACCTGCACCATGGCGTGTGGCTGACCGACGGCGCGGCCGGCCAGGGCGAGGGCAACGGCCAGGCGGGCCTGTACCCGTTCATGGCCTCGGGCGAGGAGAAGACGATCTACCAGCTGCCCCAGGGCTACGGCTACCCGGTGGGCGCGAACGACCACTGGATCCTCAACTACATGATCCACAACCTCCGGCGCCAGCCCGCCAGGGTCTACATCACCTACGACATGGACTTCATCCCCGACAGCTCGCCCACAGCGAGGGGGATCACGCCCGTGCACCCGATCTGGATGGACGTCGAGGACCACAACCTCTACCCGGTGTTCAACGTCTATCGCCACAGCGGCCGCAACGGGAAGTTCACGTTCCCCGACATGGCCGGGACCCCTACAAGGGCGGCCCGCCGCTGAACCTGTTCACGGTCGACCACCCCGGAACGCTGGTGGCGACCGCCGGCCACCTGCACCCGGGCGGGCTCTACGACGACCTAGACCTGATCCGCGCGGGCGCTCGGACCACCAGCAAGACGCCGCGGGGCAGCCAGCGTGACTCGGTGCGATTGTTCCGCTCGAGCGCCGACTACTTCGACAGACGCGGGCCGATCTCGTGGGACATGGCGATGACCGCGACCCCGAGGAACTGGCGGCCGCACGTCAACGCCGGCGACGTGATGCGGATCAGCACGACGTATGAGACCAAGCGCGCCTCCTGGTATGAGTCGATGGGGATCATGGTCGTCTGGGAGGCCTGGGACGACCAGACCGGCCTGGACCCGTTCACCGGCGTGCGCGACACCCGGGCCCACGTCGCCGCCGGCGTCGACCCATTCACGCGCACGATCGACGAGGCCGGTCACATCACGCATGGCCACCTGGCCGAGAACAACCACCACGGCGGGACCACGTGGCTGACGGTCGACCCCAACACGCTGCGCAGCTGCAAGACCCACACGGTCCAGATCGCCGGCTTCACGTACACCCCCGGCGATCTCGAGACGCCGCCGACCGCACAGCGCTGCGCCCCCACCGCGCGCGAGGGGCAGTCGGTCACGTTCCACAACGACGACGCCAGCCCGCTGTCGCCGGGGCTCCCCGGCCTGGACCCCAGCGCCGCCTACATGCAGTCGATCTTCCACACGATCACCGCGTGCCAGGACCCCTGCGGCCTCGACACCGGGATCTCCTACCCGCTGGCGAACGGCGCCGGCGGGTTTGACTCGACTCAGCTCGGCGTCGGGACACCGGCCTCCGGACAGCTCAGCTGGAGCACCCCGAAGAACCTCAAGCCCGGCGTGTACACGTTCTACTGCCGGATCCACCCGTTCATGCGCGGCGTGTTCCGGATCGTCGGCTAGTCGTGGCTGCCACGGCAGGCGGAAGCGCGTGCACAACGTCCCACTCGAGCGCTCTCGGCGTGGGTGTGGGACGTTCGCCACGTGGGACGTGATCAACGTCCCACGCTGGCCCGCAAAGGACTCGTTTGGGGCGTTAAGCACGCCGCACGCGTGAGGTCGAGGGCGATCGAGCTCGGGGCAACCGAGTCGCCCGAGCTCTGGACACCGACCCGGATCAAGTCTCCGGGTCGCTCACGCCACTAGCGTTGCGCTGGCTCGAGTCCGTCGCGGCGGCGCGGCTTGCCCATCCCGATCCCCGTCAGGATTCCCGACGCGGTGCAATGGGCCATCTGCAGGCACCCGGCGATCTCCGGGGCCGTGAGACGCCGCGCAGCGATGACATCGGATTAACAACTATGCGCGGGAACAACGGGCTAACCGCCCAGCAACGGGCGCAGCTCGACCGCCCAGTGGCGGGCGTCGGGCCAGCGCTGAGCGATCTCGAGCGCCCGCTGCTCGCTGGCGCAGTCGATCAGGCAATAGCCGACCAGGTGCTCTTTGGCCTCCAGGAACGGGCCGTCGGTGATCGCGGGCACGCCGCCGCGCACCCGCACGGTCCGGGTCCGGTCGACGGGCGCCAGCCCCTCCCCTCCGACCCATTCGCCGGACTCGTTCAGCTGACCGATGATCGACTGCGCCTCGCCGATCATCCGGTCCCGGTCGGGTTCGGAGAGCTCGCTCCAGTTGGCCGGGTTCTGGTAGATCAGCAGCATGTATTTCATCCGTACTGCTCGGCCGCGTAGGTCTCCAGCCCGCGCGCACGCAGCGCCTCGACGGGCGCGCGGAATGTCACCTGGACGACGCCGGGATGGCGGCCGATCTCGATTGCGCCCGAGATCGTGGCTCGATTCATCACCTCGGGCACCGACATGCCGAGCAGCTCGGCGGCCCGGACGAGCCCGTTATCGGTGGCGCTGTTGAGGTCGGGGCCGGTGCCGATCACCGAGATCGGCAGCGACTCCTCGAGCTCTTCGATGCCGTAGCGGCGCCCGAGCGCGAGCGCGCGGCTGCGCTCGGCGTCGGTCAGCGGCCGGGCCAGGAACGGCAGGTCCTCGGCCACCGGGAACAGCAGCGGGCCATCGATTCCGAGGCCTTTGATCACCTCGACCTCGAGCGTGACCGTGCCCGACACGTCGCAGGTGTGGCCGGCGATCTCGCCGTCGCCCTGGAGCGCGTGCATGTCGCCGAGGTACACGCCGCCGCCGTCGACCTTGACCGGGCACACCAGCACGGCGCCCTCGCGCACGGCGTCGATGTCCATGTGACCGTCGGTCTTGTTGTCCTGCAGCTCCTGCGCCGTGACCGCATAGCGGTGCTGGGCGCCGATCAAGAACGAGCCGAAGTCGCCCGCGTTGTGGGAGTCGGGGAGCATGATCGACGGCGATGTCCCGAGCTGACCGAGGAACGGCCGGCAGCGGGTGGCCAGCGCCACCAGGTCGTGCGGTGCGAACGTGAGGATCGGGTTCTGCGCCGAGCGATCGGGTAGCGCCGCGAACCGCGCCGCCTCGCGCGCGAACCCCTCGGCTGCTTCCTGGGGCACGGTCACGCCGACCGTATGCATTTCGTCGAATGCGATCGTGTACCCGTTGGTGAACGTGAACGGGGTCGCGTCAGCGCCGCACTTGGCGCAGCGGACCGCCTCCGGCCCGATTCCCTCGACGACGGTCTCCGGCCATTGCGCCCCGCAACCGGGGCAGACGGGCGCGCAGAAGGGGTCGCCGACGAACCGGCCCTCCATCGGCTGATCGTTGCCCGACGAGGTCGCCAGCGAGGTCACGTCGATCGCCTTGAGCCGGATCGCGATCGCGTCACCGACCTCGGCGCCCGCCACCGCAACCGGCGTGCACACCTCGTGGCCGCCGCGGATCGACGGCGTGATCATCGGGCCCCAGCATCCGGGGGTCGAGTTCCACACGATGTGGCCTCCGTCGGCCACCGGCCCCGCCATGTTGACCTCGGGACCGAGCAGGCCGTCGGTGAACGTCTCCACGAAGACGGTCCGCTGGGCAGGCTTGGTGCCAACTTCGGCCGGTTCGATCGCCATGGTCTGCTCCCTTCGAGGGCTAGCTATGGGTTTTGGGGGTTCATCCGCCGGCCACCGGGGTCAGCAGCGCGACCTCGTCGCCCGGCGCCAGCGCGCGGTCGCGCTGCACGTGCGCTCCGCCCAGCAGCGGCAGCGCGGACCGGAGCGCCGGCGCGAGCTCGGGGTGGCCGTCGGCCAGCCTCGCGTAGAGGTCGTCGACGGTCGCCCCGTCCGGGAGCTCCAGGCTCATCGAGGGTGCCGGCGCGAGCCTCGCGATCGCGCTGCCAAGTCGGATCCGGACCTCCACGGTGGTTGCACGCGGCTAGCTGAAGACGTCCCCGCGTAGCTGTGATGTTACGCACACTTGACCCCTCGGAGGGCCTTGCTATACACGAACTCGTGGGCGTTGACCCGAGCCAGGCCACTCAGTTGGAGCAGACGCAGCGGCAAGGCATCGCCGTCGGCGCGCGGGATGTCGAACGCGTCTACGGAGCGGGCGACACCGCCGTCCACGCGCTGCGCGGCGTCACGCTCGACGTGCCCCACGGCGAGCTGCTCGCGGTCATGGGCCCGTCCGGATCGGGCAAATCGACGCTGATGCACATCCTGGCCGGCCTGGACAAGCCGACGAGCGGCTCGGTCACGATCGCCGGGACCGAGATCTCCGATCTCGACGACGCTCACTTGACCCGCGTACGCCGCGAGCACATCGGGTTCGTGTTCCAGTTCTTCAACCTGCTGCCGATGCTCACCGCCGAGGAGAACGTGGTGCTGCCGCTGTCGATCGCCGGCGAGCAGCCCGACCGCGCCTGGCTCGAGGAGCTGCTGGCGGCCACCGGACTGGCCGAGCGGCGCAAACACCGTCCCTCCGAGCTGTCGGGTGGCCAGCAGCAACGCGTCGCCCTCGCCCGGGCGCTGGTCACGCGGCCGACGATCGTGTTCGCCGACGAGCCGACCGGGAACCTCGACTCGAGGACCAGCGAGGAGATCCTCGAGCTGCTTCGCACCTCGGCCGAGAAGTACAGCCAGACGATCGTGATGGTCACGCACGAGGCTCACGCCGCCTCGATCGCCGACCGGATCCTGGTGCTCGCCGATGGCCGGATCGTCAGAGAGCTCACCGATGCGACCCAGGGGGATGTCGTTGAGGTGATGAGCACCCTGCAGTCGTGACCAAGGTCGCTCTCGCCGGACTTGCCGGGCGCAAGCTGCGGGCAGCGTTGACCGCGATCGCGATCGTGCTCGGCGTGACGATGATCAGCGGCACCTACGTGCTCACCGACACGATCCAGTCGGCGTTCTCGACCGTGTTCACGCAGGCCAACAAGAACTCCGACGCGGTCATCAGCGGCAAGAGCGCGATCGGTGACTCAAACAACGGCGGCAACAACCCCTCGACGCCGTCGTTGCCCCAAACGCTGCTGACCAAGGTCCAGTCGCTTCCCAGCGTCGCCGAGGCGTCCGGCGGGATCTCCGACAGCGCCCAGCTGGTTGGCCACAACGGCAAGGTGATCTCGCGTGGCGGTGCCCCCGGCCTGGCGTTCAGCTACACGCCCCAGGGCCAGCGGTTCAACCCGCTGACGCTGACCGCGGGCGCCTGGCCGACCGGTCCCAACCAGGTCGTGATCGACGCCGACACGGCGAGCAAGGACAACTTCAGGGTCGGCGATCAGATCGGCGTGGTTGCGCGTGGACCGGTGGAGAAGTTCCGGATCGCGGGGACAGCGAAGTTCGCAGGCGTGTCGTCCCTCGGCGGCGCCACGATGGCGATCTTCTCGCTCCCCACCGCCCAGCGGATCTTCCACAAGGTCGGCCGGCTTGACTCGATCGACATCGCGGCCAAGTCGGGCACCAGCCCGCAGCAGATGGTCAACGAGATCCAGCCGATCCTGCCGCCGGGCAGTCAGGTCAAGACCGGCCAGCAGCAGGCCGCCCAGCAGACCCACGACACCAGCTCGTTCCTGAACATCTTCCGGTCGTTCCTGCTCGCGTTCGGCGGCATCGCGCTGTTCGTGGGGAGCTTCGTGATCGCCAACACGCTGTCGATCACGGTCGCGCAGCGAACCCGCGAGCTGGCCACGCTGCGGACGTTGGGCGCGACCCGCCGGCAGGTGCTCACCTCGGTGCTGCTGGAGGCGTTCCTGATCGGCGTGATCGCGTCGGTGATCGGGCTGTTCTTAGGGCTCGCACTCGCCAAGGGACTCAACGCGCTGCTGGTCTCGTTCGGGATCGACCTGCCGTCGGCCGGCACCGTGTTCAAATCACGCACGATCGTGGTATCGCTGCTGGTCGGAATCGTGATCACGATGCTGGCCGCGCTGCGTCCGGCGCTGCGGTCTACGCGGGTTCCGCCGATCGCCGCCGTGCGCGAGGGCGCCGTGCTGCCGCCGTCGCGATGGGCGCGCTACGGCGGTACTGGCTCGTTCCTCACGGTCGCCCTCGCGATCGCGTTGCTGCTCGTCGGGTTGCTGGTCGGCGGCCTGTCCACTCCGGTGCGGCTGATCGCACTCGGCCTGGGCACCGTGCTGGTGTTCATCGGCGTCGCGATGCTGTCGTCTCGCCTGGTGCCGCCGCTGGTTCGGGTGCTCGGCTGGCCGGCCACGAAGATCGGCGGCGGCGCCGGCAAGCTGGCTCGCGGCAACAGCGGCCGCAACCCCAGCCGTACCGCTTCGACCGCGGCCGCGCTGATGATCGGCCTGGCGCTGGTGACGCTCGTCGGCGTGCTGGCCGCGGGGCTGAAGTCGCGGTTCTCAGACGCCGTCGACAAGGTGTTCGTGGCCAACTACGCGGTCACCGCGACCGACAACTTCTCGCCGATCAGCGTGTCCTCGGAGAACAAGCTCAGGCAGGTTCCCGGGGTCAAGGTGGTCACGGGCGTGCGCGCCGGCGACGGCAAGGCGTTCGGCTCGAAGATCAACGTCACCGGCGTGTCGTCCGACGTCAGCCGCGTGATCAAGGTCGACTGGCAGGACGGGAGCCCGGCGACGCCGGCCACGCTCGGCGGCACCGGCGCGTTCGTCAACCACGACTACGCCAAGGCCCAGCACCTGCAGGTCGGCTCGCCGATCGACGTGCTGACCCCGACCGGGCAGACGCTGCACCTGAAGCTGCGCGGGATCTTCTCCCCGCCCAAGGGCGGCTCCCCCTACGGCGACGTCACGATCTCGACGGCGCTGTTCGATCGCAGCTACCAGAACCCGCAGAACCTGTACACGTTCGTGAACATGGTCGGCGGGGTCAACAACGCCAACACCCAGCGACTCGATGCCGCCCTCAGCGGGTTCCCCGATGCCAAGGTCCAGACCAAGTCGCAGTTCAAGAACAACCAGCTCCAGGGACTGGATCAGCTGCTGAACATCCTCTATGTGCTGCTGTCGCTGTCGATCATCATCAGCCTGTTCGGGATCGTCAACACGCTGGTGCTGACCGTGTTCGAGCGCACGCGCGAGATCGGGATGCTGCGCGCGATCGGGATGAGCCGCCGTCAGCTGCGGCGGATGATCCGCCACGAGAGCATCATCACCGCGCTTCTAGGGGCGACCTTCGGGATCCCCCTCGGGGTGGCGTTGGCGCTGATGGTCGGGGTGGCGATCAAGTACCCCGCATTCACGATCCCGTGGGGCACGCTGGTCGTGTTCGTGATCGCCGCGGTCATCTGCGGAATCATCGCCGCGATCTTCCCGGCGCGAAGAGCCGCCAAGCTCAACGTGCTTCAGGCGCTCCAATACGAGTAGCGATCCGGACCAGCCAGCCGCGGATCGCGGCGGCGACGCCGTTGAGGTCGCTGGTCAGGCTGTGGTTTCCGCGCACGGTCACGATCTTGCGGTTGCGGGCGCGGGCGGGCAGACCGAACGGGTCGCTCTCGCCCTGGACGATCAGCGTCGGGACCCGGACGGCGTCGAGCTCGGGCAGGCGCGTCTTGTCCGGCTTGCCGGGCGGATGCAGCGGGAACGCCAGGCACAGGACTCCGATCGCCTGGGTCTCGGCCGCCGTACGGCAGGCCACGCGGGCGCCCGAGGAGCGGCCGCCGGTGATCACGGGGAGGCCGTCGAGCTCGCCTCCACCGCGCAGCGCGGTGATCACCGCCCGCCACGCCGTGTCGAGCTGGGTCGCGGGCGCGGGACTGCGCTTGCCGGCGACCTTGTAGGGCTGCTCGACCAGCGCCGTGGTGAAGCCGAGCGCCACCGCTACATCGGTCGCGCACACCAGGTCGCGCGCACCGACGCCTCCGTTGGCGCCGTGCCCGAGCACCAGCGCGCCGACCGCCTCCACCTGCGCCGCGTGCAGGTGAACTCGGGCCGGACCATACGGCGTGTCGATCTCCTGCACGATCGCGGACATCCCTCGATCCTAGACTGCGGCGGGCGGGCGCTAGCCTCGTCGCCGTGGCAGGCGTGACTCCCTCCCGGCTGGCCCGCGGCGTGAGGCTGCGCGCGGCGGTCCGAGCCCACCGTGGGGACGCCGTGTTCTGCCCGCTGTGCGAGGGGCGGTTTGACCGCTTCAAGGACGATTGGAACCGCTCCAACGCGTTGTGCTGGCGGTGCGGCTCGCACGAGCGCCACCGAGCCCAATGGCTGCTGTTCGAGCGTCGCCCCGAGCTGCTGGGCGACTCACGGTCGCTGCTGCACTTCGCCCCGGAGTGGGCATTGCGCCGCCGGTTTGAACGTATAAAAGAGTTACGGTATGTAACAGCCGATCTGGATCAGCCAGGGGTCGACCTGTCGCTGGACGTCCGGGCGCTGGAGCTTCCCGACGCCGGCTTCGACGCGGTCCTGTGCTCCCACGTGCTCGAGCACGTCGACGACGACGCGGCGGCGATGTCCGAGCTGGCGCGGATCACGTCCCCCGGCGGCTGGTGCCTGGTGATGGTTCCGCTCGACCTCGGCCGCGAGCACACCTACGAGGACGCAACGATCACCGCGCCCGCTGATCGGGAGCGCGCGTTCTGGCAGCGCGACCACGTCCGCCTGTACGCGCCCGATATCGCCGACCGCCTCACCGCGGCCGGGTTCGACGTCGAGCGGATCCGTCCGGAGGCCGAGTTCGGACCCGAGTTGATGGCCCGGTGCCGGCTCGCCGCGGCGGACGACGTGTGGCTCTGCCGTCCGCCGCGACCGGGGCGCTGAGCCGGGTCTCTGGGGCTAGGGGCCCCCTCCCGGCTCTGCAGGCGGTTACCGGCCCTCGCGGATCTGCAGCCGGTTACCGTCGGGGTCCTTGAACTGCGCGACGTACCCCCACGGGAACTCGAGCACGTCAGACACGAACTCGACGCCGCGCGACTTCAGCTCATCGGCCGTCTTGCGGCAATCGTCGGTCTCGATCGTGATCGAGGCCGGCGGGCGTCCCATCGCCGGCTGGGCCTGGCCTGGAGTCCCGGGCCAGAGAACCAGCTGGAACTCGTCGCCCTCGACGCCGACGGTCAGAAACCGCGGGCCGTCGGGCGTCGGGTTCTCAACCCGCTTCTCCATGCCAAGAACGTTCGTGTAGAAGTCGAGCGCCTTGTCCTGGTCGCTGACGAGCACGCTCGTGTAGAAGACCTTCTCCAGCATGTGCTGTTCCTCCAGTTAGCCGTGTTCACTACTCCGATGACACCCGGCGAGCGCGAAACGTGACAGCCGGGGACGCGTCGGTCGCAAGCGTCGTCGGACCCGACCACTACGGTGCGCGCTGACATGGAGTGCCGGATCAACGGGGTTACCGTCCACTACGCCGAGCACGGCAGCGGCGCTGCACTCCTCGCGCTGCACGGAGCCGGTGTTGACCATCGCGAGATCGAAGCCGCGATCGAGGCTGTCGTTCCCGGCGAGGGCTACCGGCGGATCTACCCGGACCTGCCGGGCATGGGTCGCACCACGGCCGAAGGGTTGAGCGGCAACGACGACGTGGTGACGCTGCTCGGTGACTTCATCGACCGTCTGATCGGCGGGCCGGTGCTGCTGCTCGGGCACTCCTACGGGGCCTACGTGGCTCGAGGCCTCGCCGCCCGCAGGCCCGACCGGGTGGTGGGCCTCGCGTTGCTGTGCCCGGTCGGCGAGAGCGCGCGTGACGTGCCCGAGCCAACCGTGGCTGAAACGGACCCCGACGCGTACGACGAGCTCGAGCCCGACCAGCGATCCGGCTTCGACGAGTACTTCGTCGTGCGCACACCGGCGACGGCTCGCCGCTACCGCGAGCATGTGGTGCCCGGCACGGCGCTCGTGGACGAGGCCGCGCTGGGTCGCATCTTCGCCCGATGGAGGATCGACGTGGGGTCGGACCGATTCCCGGGTCCGACGCTGATCTTGGCCGGGAGGCGCGACTCGGTCGCCGGCTACACCGACGCCTGCGGCCTGCTCGATCTGTACCCGCATTCGACGCTCGCGGTGATCGAGGACGCCGGCCACGCGCTCATGCACGAACGGCCCGGACTCGTCTCCTCGTTGGTCGGCGACTGGCTCGATCGCTCAAGGCCGAGCTAGCGGCCCCGCCGACTACCGGGCCGTCACGGCGCGCAGCTCCTCCAGCGATTCATCCATCAGCTGCCGGAGGGCCGCCGGGTCATCCTGCGCCACCCAGCGGGTGAACGCGACGTGGAAGACGGTGAGGGCCGCCTGGGAGGCGAGGATCGCGGCGTTTGCGCAGACGCCACGATCGACGAGCGCCGAGGCGATCGAGGCGGCGAGGTTCTGGAGCTTGATCAGCTCGCGCTCCTGGAGCTCCGCGTTGGAGGCGATGATTCGCGAGCGGATCCCTGCGAACTGATGCCGCTCGAGGAACATCTCGGCGACGGGATCAAATCCGGCGGTCGCCGCGGCCAGGGCATCGGCGTCCTCCGGCGCGTCGGCCACGGCCTCCAGCCAGCGGTGCTCGAGCTCCTGGCTGCCGCTGAACAGCACCTCGCGCTTGTCCGCGAAGTAGCGAAAGAACGTGCGCTTGGTCAGATCTGCCGCTGCGGCGATGTCGGCGACCGTCGTCTCTTCGTATCCCCGCTCGTCGAACAGGGTGATCGCGGCCGCCGCCAGGCGACCGGCGGCATCTGGCTTCCAACGCGACATCGAGTTGAGCGTAGATCATGTCACCGAGTGACATGGGTGCTATGGTGCATGACACCAAGTGACATCACCCCCATCACTGGAGACATTCATGCGCGTATTCATCACCGGCGCGTCAGGCCACATCGCCTCCGCCGTCATCCCAGAACTGCTGAACAACGGCCACCAGGTCACCGGCCTGGCCCGCTCGGACGCCGCCGCTGACGCGATTGCTGCCCTCGGCGCCGATGTCCGTCGTGGCGACCTCGACGATCTGGACGGCCTCAGGCAGGGCGCCTCCGAGGCCGACGGCGTGATCCACCTCGCCTTCAAGCACGAGTCGATGCTCACCGGCGACTACATGGCCGCTGTCGAGTCAGACCTGGCGGCCACGCGGGCGCTCGGAGACGCGTTGGTCGGCACCGACGGTCCGTTCGTGACGACCGGAGGCACGTTGATGCTCGCGATGGCCGGAATCACCGGCCCGGGCGGGCGGGTCGGAACCGAGGACGATCAGTCGGCCGGTGGTCCGAGGGTCGACGCGGCGAACTACACGCTCGGCCTCGCCCAGCAGGGCGTGCGCTCCTCGGTCGTCCGGCTCGCGCCGATGGTGCACTCAGACCTCGACCACCGCGGGTTCACCCATGCGTTGATCGAGTTCGCCCGACAGAACGGCGCCGCCGCTTACGTCGGCGACGGCTCGAACCGCTGGCCGGCGGCCAACACGCACGACATCGGCGTGCTCTATCGGTTGGCGCTCGAGCGGGCGCCCGCCGGTTCGACGTTCCACGGCGTGGGCGACTTGGGCATCCCGCGCAAGCTGATCGCCGAGACGATCGCGGGCAAGCTCGGGATCGAGTCCAGGAGCATCACCGACGAGGACGCACCGAAGTATCTCGGTTTCCTCGCCGGGTTCGCCACCCTCGACAACCCGGTCTCCAACGACAAGACTCGCGAGGTGCTCGGCTGGACGCCGACCCATCCGGGTTGGATCGAGGACGTAGAACACGGCCACTATTTCGCCGAAGTGGCCTGACGCCCGAGGCTGCGCCGGGGTCGCCCAGACCGGCCCCGGTCGCCGGCCCGGGATCGGTCCCGGCGTCAGTGCTCCAGGGCTTCGGGCGGCAGCCGGGTCAACGCGGGCGTGACGGCGGCGTTGGCCGTGATCCAGCGGGAGCGTCGACCGAAGACTCGGATGGTCGAGGGTTCGCGGCTGCCGGCGGACGAGGATCGCGCAGGCGATCGAGGCGCGGCGTTGGCCGCACTTGCTAACGGGGAACCAGCACCGGGGCCAGGCGTCGGAGCGTTTGCAGGCCGAACGGATCGTCGTCCTCGATCGCCTGCAGAGCGACCTGCGTCGCACCCGCCTCCAGGTGCTCCTGGACCCGGGACTCGATCGCTGCCTCGTCACCGACGGCGACTAGCCCATCGATCAGTGCGTCGGAGCCCCCGCCTTCGAAGTCGGCGTCGGAGAAACCAAGCCAGCGAAGGTTGTCGACGTAGTTCGGGGTGTCGAGGTACCAGGCGAGCGCGGCCTTGGCCCGTGTCCGGCCCTCGGCGGCGTCGGTGCTCAGCACGACCTTCTGCTCCGGGATCAGGAGCGCGTCGGGCCCCATGATCTCCCGCGCTCGGCGCGTGTGCTCGACCGACACCAGATAGGTATGGGCGCCCAGCGCCTTCTCGGCCGCAAGCCGCAGCATGCGCGGGCGGAGCGCCGCGATCACGCGGGGTACGGATGGGCGGGTTTCCTGCTCGCCGGCGGGGCTGACGAACGGATCGTCATCCATCGCGTCCAGGTAGGCCGACATGGCCGCCACCGGCTTCTCGTAGTGGTGGCCGCGCGGGTCGACCTGCCGTGGGTGGCTGACCCCGAGACCGAGCAGGAACCGGTCGTCGAACGCATCGGCGAGCACGCGTGCGGCGTTGGCGGCGTTGACCGGATCGCGCCCCCAGATGTTCGCGATGCCCGATGCGACCCGGATGCGCTCGGTGGCCTCGAGCAGCACCGCACCGTTCGTGAACGACTCCCGCGTGCCGAGTCCTTCGCCGTACCACAGCGTGTCGTACCCGAGCTCGTCGATCGCTCGAGCCACCGGTCGTGCCGTCGCCGCGGTGGCGACGCCGAACACGCCGCTCCAGACCCCCACCGTTCCCAGCTGCATTGCGTCACGCATCCTTTGTCGCGGTCACCGGAACACCGGCGGGCACGCTAACAGCGACTCGGGTGCCGACGGCGGGCGACTACGCCTCAGCGGCTGCCGGTAGTCGTGCTGACAGACGGATTAGTTTCGGGGTTTTGTTGGGGATCTCCCCCTTTCCGGGACGCCGGTGAAGTGCGATCGTGATCACCTCGCCGCTCCGCCGACCCGCCGCCGGCACCCGCCGGTGGCGACTGGAGGCACGGCCGGAACGGTCACGCACGCGATCAGGAGGATGTGATGGATCGATCGGACTTCGCACACCGAGGCGGCTCGGGAGTGAACACTTCCAAGCGCAAACTGTCGGCTCTGTTCATCGCCGCGGGATTAATGGTGATGCCGCTGGCCATGGCCGCTCGCGCTCAGGCTCAAAGCACAAACTCGCCGTGGTATCCGTCGCTCGAGGCGTTCGAGCATTACAACTCCGGCCGCTCGCATGTGTTCCCGATGGCGAGGTTCGGCGGCTCGTTCCACGGGCGTAACAGCGTGACCATTGTCCGATCCCGGCGCGGCGCGTACCCGTCCGGGTACAACATGTCTTACCTCGACGCCAAGGATGCGTTCATCCAAGGCGGCAGCTACGGCGACGTCAAGAACTCGATCGGCCCGTTCGTCGCCAAGGTCAACCCGAAGACGCTGAAGCCGATCTGGTACAGGCAACTGGTGAACACGGTGAAGACCGGTGAATGGGATTACCCCGGGGCGATGGCAATCGAGAAGAACGGCTCCATCTACGTGGTGTCGGGCTACCGGATCTTCAAGGTCAATCCGGCGAACGGGAGGGTCGTAAGGACCCTGAAGCTGCCGACGCAGGTCTACATGCGCAACAACTACCCCACCACGCCGGCCGAGTATGACAAGACCCCGACCGACGACGCCGTCAACACCTCCTACAACGGCATCAACGCGCTCCCGGACGGCACGATCGTCGTCAAGTCGCTCTACCGGGTGGCTGGGTGCACGCTGAACGGAGGGTCGGCACTCCTCCAGTGTGCGAACGCCCGAAACGTTCCGAGATCCCTGCTGATCTCGGTCAACCCGAACACGATGCGGATCATCGACAACATCACTCTCCCCGCACCGGCAGGAGCCCGGCCCACCATCACTCGATACCGAGGCGTCGACTATGTGTATCTGTTGGAGAACACTTCCAACGCGGTGCGCTACTCGGTGCATCACGGAATCTTCACCCTCGACAACGGCTGGACTCCTGCGGCGCTTCCCGATAACGGCCAGACGACCGGCGGCTCGCTGATCGTCTTCAACAACTGGATCGTCGGCGCAACGAACGCGATTCCTGCCACCGGGGCGCTGACGATGTTCGCGATCAACCAGGGCGATGCCCACAAGGTGTTCACGGCGCAGCCCTACGCCGACGACCCGATCTCGCCGCTGCTCTCCCGCGCATTGGCGAAGACCTATCCCGGCGCGATCAGCTGGGCCGACATGTCATTGGAGGCCGATCCGCAGAACAACCGCTTCTACGGGGTGGAGACGATGGCCCGCAAAGTCGCGGCATTCAAGCTCACCTCCTCGGGCATCCAGACCGTCTGGAAGAAGACCGAGACCACAACCGAGTGGGCCACGCTGATCGGCCCGAAGAGCCACCGAGTCTGGGTCGGCACCGACATCCCCAAGGACCAGATCCCCGGCAACAACGTGAGTGACCAGGTGGTGTTCCGCGACGCCGCCACAGGTCGGGAGCTGGCACGTTCGGCGCGGGTCCCCGCCATGACCCAGGGAAGCGCGGTACAGCCCGGCTACGCCGGAAGCGTGTTCTTCCCCGGCGCGAAGGGGACGCTGGTCAAGATGACGCCGCATCCGGTGCGGTGATTGGCGCGCCGCCGCCGCGGCGGCGATAGGCGACGCCGGCCTCAGGCCTCCCGGCCTGGGGCCGGCGCTTCGTCCGGCTCAGCGTCGAGCTCCCTCACCGGGGCGCCGCACCGCGCGAGCGTCGATCGCAGCCTCGGCATCGACCGGACGCCTCGGAGATCGACGATGCTGGCGACGCACAGGCCCGGCCGCTGCGAAGGGGTGTAGGCAGACAACCGGGCGCGCTCGTGACAGCTGGACGAGTGTGCGTCTCGGTAGCAGCTACCACCGGTGCTGGGTCGTAATCTCCGAATTGACCCGAGCACGCACCGATCTCGCGCGCGGGTTGGACCTGACTTTGCCCACCTCCCCGCGTTAACCCAGGTACCACCGGCCAACAGAGGGCCGGGCGTGGCTCGGTAGTCCAGGCCCGCGCCCATGCGCGGCTGTCCTCGGCACGGATGCCGTGGACAGTCGGCGCACCGCTCGCCGCAGCGGGTGTTGCAGCGAGATCCGGCGTTGATTTAGGCTGCAGGTCGGCGAGTTCGCCCCGCCACCGATCGGTGGTTGGCAACACGCGATCCAAGGGAATCCCCACTGCATGTTCGGCCTGCTTTCGCTCGGATTCACGCTAAGCCTCGACAACTTCCGAAGCTCGCTCGTGCTCGGGGGCCTCAAACCGACGTTTGTTCAGTCGGTCAAGACGTCGGCCATCTTCGGGCTATGGGATGGCGTTGCCCCGGCGATCGGGATCCTCCTCGGCCACTTCCTCAGCGACAAGATCGACCACACCGCCGATACGGTCGCGATGGTCGGTCTCGGCGCATACGGAGCGTTTCTCATCGTCCGGTCGTTGATCTCACCCGAGCGCGCCGACCCAAATCTGAATTGGGCGAGGCGCGGACTGCCGCTGCCGCTGAGCGTCGACAACGTCGCCGCCGGCACGGCGCTCGGTCTGGCCGGCTACTCCCCCTGGCTCGCGCCGGTCCTGTTTGCGGTCATCACGTTCCTCATGTCGATCGCCGGGCACCAGATCGGCCGCACAGTCGCGCACTTCTTCGACTTCATCCCCCGCATCAACACCGACCTGCTGACCGGGATCGGGTTCGCCGTAATCGCTGCCATGATGGCATTGGGCATCACGCTCCCGCTCTCCGGCGGCTGACACGACAACCTCAACGCGGGCGGTGCGTTCACAGGCGCTGGGAGAGCGACAGTGCGGCTCGTCCGGCGACCGCGACGGCAACGCCGACGGCCGCGACGGCGGCGGTGATCCCGAGGGCGCCCGCGGTGAGCGGCTCGACGCCCAGCGCTGCTCCGGCCTGGGTGAGCGACAGGATGGCGGCGGCGATGAGCGCGACCAGCGCCCATGCCGCAAACGCGATGTTGCGTCGCAACGGCAGGCCCGGTCGGGCTCTCAGGCTCCACGCGACGGCCACGTTCGCTATGAGCCACCCGGCGACGGCGGCCGCGATCGCCATCCCGGTGCCGGACCCTGCCCGGACGATCAGAAACGCCGGGAGCACTGCCACGGTCAGCGCCAGAGCGGTGAGCCCAATCGCGCCCAGCTCTGTGCGGTCGAGGAACCGGCTGGCGGGATCGCGCGGGGGACGGTCCATCGTCGCCGGCGCTGTGGGCTCGGAGACGAACGCCACCGACGCCCCGATGTCCATGAACAGCTCGAGCACCACGATGTGGACGGGATGAAACGGCGCCGGCAGTCCTAGCGCCAGCGGGACAGCGATGGTTACGACCAGGGCGAGCTTGGCGCCGAGGTAGAAAGCCACCGCCCGGCGCAGCTGGGAGGCCAGACCGCGACCGCCCTCAACGGCGCCGACGATCGTCGGGTAGGCGTCGTCGACGAGCACCAGGTCAGACGCCTCGCGCGCCAGATCGGTTCCGCGCCCGCCCATCGCGATCCCGACGTTCGCCGCGGCGAGGGCCGGGGCGTCGTTGACGCCGTCACCAGTGACGGCCACCGACTCGCCACGATCCTGGAGGATCCGGACCAGTCGCAGCTTGTCCCGGGGGGTGGCACGCGCGATCACCGCCTCGTCGCCCAGCCGTGCGGCGAGTTGTTCGTCGTCGAGAGCGTCGAGCGCGGCGCCGCCGTGCAGGACCTCGCCGACGCGGACGCCGGCCTGCCGCGCGGCCGCCGCGACCGTCTCGGCGTGGTCTCCACTGACGACGATTGTCCGCACGCCGGCGTGGGCGAGGTCGGCCACGGCATCGCGAACCCCGGGACGCAGCGGATCTCGGAACGCAGCCAGCCCGACGAAGTCGAGCTCGGCTTCGGCGCTACTCGCGCTGCGAGGTGCGGAAGCGATGCGACGCTCGGCGGCCGCGATCACCCGTAGCCCATCGTCCGCGAGCCGCCCGACACGCGTCAATGCCGAGGCCCGCTTTGGTCGGGACATCGCGCAGGCGTCGAGGACGGCCTCGGGCGCTCCCTTCACGGCTACCCACACACCAGCGCGATCGCGCCACACTGCGCTCTCGCGCCGGCGCACCGGATCGAACGGGAAGCGGGCAAGGCGCTCGCCCGGCGTCGGCTCGCCTCCGGCCTCGACCAGCGCGCGATCGATCGGGTCCTGCCCAGCCGCGGCACCATGGGCCGCGGCCGCGGCGGCGAGCACACGCTCGGGTTCGCCGTCGATCTGCTCGATCAGCAGCCGGTTCTCGGTGAGCGTCCCGGTCTTGTCGGCGAGCAGCACCGTGATCGCACCGACTGCCTCAGCCGCCCGCAGCCGCCTCAGCAGGACACCGTGCTGCGCCAGGCGCAGACCTCCGAGCGCGACGAGCGCCGTCACGAGGATCGGCAACTCCTCGGGGATCGTGGCGAACGCCAGCGTCAAGCCGTCGAGCAGCATCTCGCGCGGATGCTGGCCCCGGAGGACGCCGACAAGCGGCACCAGCACGCATGCCGCGAGCGCAACGACCAGGGCGACGCGGGCCAGCTCGGACATCACACCCTGGAGCGGAGTCGGCGGCTCCTTAGCTTCTGCGACGAGGCGCCCGAGCCGACCGATCTCGGTTTCATCGCCCAGCGCCACGACGACCCCGGCGCCTGCGCCGGCCACGACGGCCGTGCCCGCGTACAGCACCGAAGACCGCTCCGCGAGCGGCGCGCCGGCCTTGACCGGCTCGGGTCCCTTGGCGGCGGCGACCGGCTCCCCCGTCAGCCTCGACTCGTCGGTCGCCAGCCCGTCGGCCTCCGCGACCCGGGCGTCGGCCGCGACGACGCTGCCGGCCTCGACGAGCAGCACATCCCCGACGACGAGCCCGTCGACCGGCACCGACACGGCAACGCCGGCACGCCGGACCAGCGCGTTGGGAGCGCTCAGATCGCGGAGCGCGAGCAGCGCACGCTTGGCCCGGACCTCGGAGACCGCCTCGACCGCGCCGATGACCACGATCACGAAGAAGATTGCGATCGCGTCGCGAAGCTCGCCGAAGATCGCCGACAGGACGGCGACCCCGATCAGCAGCAGCATCAGCGGCTCCGCGAGCGACTCTACGATCTCGCCCAAGACGACCGATGTCTGGCTGCGTTGCACCCGGACCGCGGCCGTGGCGCGCCGCGCCACCTCGTCGGGCCCCAACCCGTCCAGGCGGCTGCTGGTGCGCTGCCACACCGCGGCCAGCGTCTCTGCATGGACCGGGACCGCCTTCGACCGGTCGGTGCGCAACGACACGGACGTTGCGCTCTGCATGAAACGCATGCTACATCCGGGGGATCCCCCCGCGACCCGCGGCTCGTCGCCCGCCTAGGCCCCCGCCCCCGCCTCGGACAGGCATCGCGCGCCACATCTGGCTCCCACCGCCGCCGCGTCGGCCACCGATGCTCCCTCGGCCAAGCCGAACGCGACGCCCGCGGCGAACGAGTCGCCGCACCCGTAAGCGTCCTTCGCCTCTCCGGGAGGCGCGACCGCCTGCCAGCGCCCTTCGGACTCGCCCCACCAGCACCCGCCGGCTCCGCCCTCGGTCGCAAACAGCAGCCGCACGCCGGCCTCGACCCGCCGTGCCCACTCGCTCTCCCCGGCGTCGCGGGCACTGTAGATCAGCGCGTCGATCGGCACCCCACCTCGCTCCAGCGCGGCGCGCCCGCGCGGCGAAGCGACCACGATCCGGGCTCGGCGGGCATGCTCGAGCGCTCGCGCGTCTCCGGACGTGAAGTACACGCCGTCGGCTTCGTCCAGCCGCGACCACTCCAGCAGATCGGACCCCATCGGCTCCAGCCGCTCGCCGAGCGTGATGATCGTCCGCTCGCCCCCGTCGTCGAGCAGCGTCACGGCTCGCCGGGTGGGGTCCTCGCGCCACGCAACGTGCGTGCGCACGCCATGTCCCCGTAGCCGCTCGGCTGCATCGTGACCGAGCTGGTCGTCCCCCAGCGCGCAGAAGAAATCCACCTCGGCGCCGAGCCGGGCGAGCGCAACCGCGACCACGCTCCCGCCGCCGCCCGCGCGGGTGAACGACGCGTGCGCGTGGAGGATCTCGCCCGGGGCCGGGAAGTGCTCCACCGGGATGAAGTCGACCCACTCGACGTGGCCGACAACGGCGACGCGCGTCATCGAGGCGGCCGCCTCAGCCGGCCTGCAACAGCTCCTCGGGGGACTGGGCGACGATCAGCAGGTCGCCCACGCCGGTCAGATCCAGCAGCCGCTCGATCTGGGCGCCGCCCTGGACCACCGCGAACCGGCGGCCGGCGTCGTGGGCATGCTTGTGGGCCTTGACGAGCGCATGCAGGCCCGTCGAGTCCATGAATCGCAGGTCACGCAGGTCGACGATCAGAAGATCGACGTCGGCGTCACGGACGCGCTCAATCGCCTGCTCCAGCGTCGGGCTGGTAGCAAGGTCGAGCTCGCCGGCGACCGCGAACACGATTGCCCGGTCCTCGCTGCGCACATCTACGCGGAAATTGTCCTGTCCGCTCATCGTCGGTGTTCCTGCTCCACCATTTCATCGTATCCGGGAGCGGATCGGCCTCATGAGAAACGCTCAGGACCCCGACGACTCTCCCGGGTCAGCCGCGCCCTCGTGCTCGTCCCGGTCCGCCCATTCCAGCAGGGGTTCGAGTGAGAACGCGGCCTCGTCGATCCCCGCATGCAGGTCGCCCAACCGGGCAAAGCGCTCGGGAACGGTCGCGATCGTGAAATCCTGGGGCTCGATGTCGTCGATCTCGTCCCATCGGACGGGGGTGGAGACGGTCCCCTGCTTGACCCCGCGAACCGAGTAGGCGCTGGCGATCGTGTGGTCGCGAGCGTTTTGGTTGTAGTCGACGAATACCTTGTCGACCTCCCGATCCTTGCGCCACCACGTCGTGGTCGCGTCGATCGGGGCCCGGCGCTCGACCTCGCGGGCGAACGCCAGCGCTGCCCGGCGGACATCGCCGAACCCCCATCGCGGCGGGATCCGGACGTAGATGTGCATCCCCGAGCCGCCGGACGTCTTGGGCCAACCGACCGCCCCGATCTCATCAAGCACCTCGTGCGCGACGCCGGCCACTCGGCGGACGCTGTCCAGGCCGCATTCGGGCATCGGATCGAGGTCGATCCGCCACTCGTCGGGCCGCTCGACATCGGCCCGGCGCGAGTTCCACGGGTGAAACTCAACCGTCGCCATCTGTACCGCCCAGATCACACTTCCCAACTCGGTCACGCACAGTTCATCGGCATGTCGACCTGACGGGAAGTCGACCCGGACGGTTTGGATCCACGGCAGCGCGCCCTTGGGGATCCGCTTCTGGTGCACCTTCTTGTCGTCCACACCCTTGGGGAAGCGATGCAGCATGCACGGGCGCTGTCGCAGCGCGCGCACGATCCCGTCGCCGACGCTCATGTAGTACCGGGCGAGGTCAAGCTTGGTCTCGCCCCGAGCGGAGAAGTACACGCGGTCCGGGCTGGAGAGCCGGACGGTCCGGCCGCCGACCTCCAGCTCGACCGCCGGTGTGCCTTTCGCGGTCGCCACGGTCATGTCAACTTAGACCGCCCGGCGGTGTTTCCTTCATCGCCCGGGGCGACCTCGGTCGTCTTGCCCGGCAGCGGAGCGACCGGACGTGCTTAACGGCCCCCTCGACCCCTACGCCACGTAGGCGTCAACGCTCTCGGGGAGCCGGCGCGTCCTCGGGTTGATCGCGATCGGAGTCTGCGCCTACCAATCCCCGGCGCTCGGCCTCCTCGCGGTCGACTTCGACGGTGTCGCGCCCGCTGGCCCCACGTTCATCGGAGTCTGAGGAGCGCAACGACCCGTCCTCGTTGGTGAGCTCGTCATCGGCGAGCCCACGGTCGTGGGCGCGCGCGGTCTCCTCGTGAATCTGAGCCTCCGCGCGCTCGCGGTCGGCCTCGGCGGCGGCGATCCGGGCCTTGCGCTCGGCCGCGTCGGCTCGCTGCCCACGGGCCTCGGCGATCTCACGGTGCTCGCCGGCTGCCTCGCCTCGGCGGCGTTCCAGCTCACGTTCGCGGCGCCGTGCCGCCATCCGCCCGCGCATCGAGAGCAGCACGAGCAGTACGGCGATCAGCACCACCACGACGATGATGACGACCAGCAGTCCGGTCGACATATCCTCAACCTCCTCCTCAGTTGACTCTCGACAGCCTTCCCGGCCACCGAGCGCCAAAACGCAACTTGGGCTCAGGCCCCGCCGACGAACTCCAGCCGGTTGCCGAACGGATCCTCGGCGAAGAACCGGCGCACGCCATCGATCGCGTCGTCCCAGCTGACCTCGATGCGCGCGCCCACGAGCCGCTCCGCGAGCGCGTCGAGCTCGTCGGTGCGCGCCAGCAGCGCCGGATGCGCCTTGCGGGCCGGGGTGAACGGCTCCTGCACGCCGACGTGCAGCTGCTGCCCGCCGAGCTCGAACCACACCCCGCCGCGCGCCCGCAGCACCTCGGGCTTCTCGAGCTCCGGCAGGCCCAGCAGTTCGCCGTAGAACCATCGTGCGCGCCGCTCACACCCGGAAGGGCCCGCGACCTGCACGTGGTCGAGACCGACCAGCGCGCTCACGAGCACTCGGCCAGATCGCCGGCGGGCTGCGGCGGGCCGGCGAACAGCCGCTCCAGCACCCGCGCCACGCCCGCGTCGTCGTTGTCGGCGGTGACCTCGTCGGCGATCGCCAGCACGTCGGGGTGCGCGTTGGCGACCGCAACCGCGTGCCCGGCCCACTGGAGCATCGCCAGGTCGTTGGGCATGTCGCCGAACGCGACCACGTGCTCGGAGGCGATCCCGCGCTCGGTGCAGACGCGCTCGAGCGCGGTTGCCTTGCTGACGCCGGCGGCGGCGATCTCGATCAGGCTCTCGGCCGAGTTGGAGTGAGACAGCTCGGCGCGATCGCCGACCAGCGCCCGGGCTCGCTCGAGCAGCGCATCAGCGGTGTGCTGATCGTTACGGAACAGCAGCTTGTGCGGTGGCTCGCTCACCAGCGCCTCGATCGCGGCCACGGTGGTCCCGGGCGGGATCGGCCAGCGCGACCAGTAGTCGGGCTCGCGGCCGAACCCGCTTGAGCGCTCGACCGCCCACACGCCTCCGGGCAGGTTCTCCTGCAGCAACGCGACCACCTCTGCCGCGATCCCCGGGTCTAAGGGGAAGTCCTCGAGCACGGTTTCGGTGTGCAGGTCCCACAGCACGCCGCCGTTGGCGCAGATCGCGACTCCGCGATGGCCGGTGGCCTCCGCCAGCGGCCGCATCCAGCGAGCCGGCCGCGCCGTGCAGATCACGAACATCGCCCCGGCGGCCTCGACGGCGCTCAGCGCGCAGCAGGTGCGGTCGTCCAGCGAGCCGTCGGATCGCAGGAGGGTGCCGTCGAGATCGGTGGCGATCGCCCGTGGTCGCACCTCTCCCAGACTAGGGAACGGTCACGCCCTGCAGGACCACCGGCCCTCGGGTCGGATCGAGTTCGGTCGCCTGGGAGACGCCCTCGGGCGGGATCGTGTCGATCACCTTCGGGACGGTGCCGGGATCGACCGAGCAGATCGGACTGCTGACCCCCGAGCCACAGACGCCGAACAGGAAGGGCTGCGGCGTCGGCGCGAAGCCACGGGCCTGGTCGGAACTGAAGCCGTCCTGACCGGTCAGCGCGACCGTGAATGTCCAGCCGCTGCCGACCGTCCCGAACTGCGAGATCGGCACGATCAGCGTCGCCGTCTTGGTCGTCGGATCGGGGATGAACTGCAGCGAGCCCACCGAGTCGCCCGCCGGGTCGACCCACACGGGACTCGCGAATCCCTGGACCTCGATCCGTTGGCTCCACGCATCCGCCGGCGCAATCGTGTAGTTGCGGGAGGGGAACGGCGCCGCGGTCGACGTGGTGGCCGCCGAGGGGTTGTGGACGTAGAGGTCGAGCAGCTGTGCGCCGAACGAGTTGCCGAACGTGGGGTCGAGGTTGCGGAGGGTCACCTGGATGTAGACGTCGGTGGCCGTCTGGTTGACCTGCATCCGGGTGAGATCGAACGCTCCGGCATGGAAATCGGAAGCCGTCGGGTACGCGTACGTTCCCGGGCCGTTGTCATCGCCGGAGGGATCCGTGGTGTCGAGCACGGTCGTGCCCGGCAGCGCCACGTTGATCACCGACAGCTGGGCATATCCGGTCCGGTTGCCCAGCGTGGCAGTGACGGTGATCGTCGTGGTGCCGAAGCTCGCCGGCAGCGACAGCGACCAGTGTCCCGTCGAGTCCGCTCTGGCAGACGCGATCCCGGCGGTGCCGCCGGTGAGCCCGGATGCCTCGGCGGTGACGCGTGCACCGGCCGCGGTGTTCCCGCTCACGCTCACGGTCGACGAGTCGATCCGTGTGCCGTCCGCCGGGGAGCTCACGGTCAGCGGCAGCGAGCCGGGCATCCCGTGGGTGACATAGCGATCGGTGACGATCCCCGGCGTCTCGAGGTTGCGTCCGGCCCCGAGATCGACGGCCAGCCGGGCGTAGGTTGCCTGGGCCCAGGTCAGCGGGCTCGCCGAACCGGCCGGCTCTCCCGGCTCGAACCCGATCGACGCGGTTGTGGGGTCGGTCCCGAACGGGGAGGCTGGGACAGACGGGTCCTCCCACGCCTGCTCGGGCTCGAGGTAGCCGCCCGAGGTCATGTTCGCCATCGCGTCGAGCAGCGTGCCGGCCTGACCGCGCGTGCCAGCCGCGACGTCGAACTCGCCGCGCTCGCCGGCCAGCACCGGCCACAGGTGGCCGGAGCCGACTTGTCCGTCGTCGGCCATGGCTTGCCCGTCGGCGAGCAGTTCGTCGGGTCCGGCTCGTAGCAGTCTCCGTAGCCGTCCTCGGATCCGGTGGCGTCGGTGCCGTAGCGGTAGAAGCCGACGCCGCTCGGGCGTCTGGCGCTCGATCACGCGATCCACGACCGCCAGCGACGCCTTGATCGTGGGGTCGCTCGCGGGAAGCACGCCGAGCCGCACCAGCTCGAGGAATCCGGCATCGACCACGGTGCGCTGGTCGACGGTGATGCTGCCGTTACCGAGGTTCACCGGGTCCGCAGCGTTCGGGTCGCCGCTCTTGGACAGCCGCAGGAAGTAGCTGGGCGCGTAGGGCCCGCTGGTGGTCACCGTCCAGCCCTTGATGTTGCGGGCGAAGTCGTCGGCCGTGGCCTGATAGATCGCCGCGTGGTCGGCGTCGCCGTTGACCCGGGCGATGTTCGCCGCGGCAGTGAGCCCGGCGATCTCCGCGGCGATCGTCGACGGCGAGTAACCGCTCTGCTCCTCCCAGCGCTCGACGCCGTCCGATGGCCCGTGGGCCACCAGGAAGTCCGCGGCCGGCACCACGTGATCGCGGTACAGCCGGCGGTGGCCGGCCAGCCCCGATTGCCAGTCCATCAGGATCGGATACGACGTCTCGTCCAGCTGCAGGCCGCCGGTGTCGGGCGCGACCTTGCCGTTGAGCAGCGAGTTGCGCGGCATCGAGCCGTCTGCCTGCTGCTGGCGGTCAAACAGAAAGCGCGTGGCGGCGCGCGCCGTCCGCACGTCGCCGGCGACCAGCAACCCGGTGAACGCCTCATACAGGTCTCGCGCGAACACCTCGCGGTAGGAGCCGAAGTACGTCGCCTTGCCGTTCGTCGCCTGCCCGGCCGGAACGGCCTGACCCCACGGGGAGGCCAGCCCGGCGGCGATCGCCCCCGGGAACGTCTTGTCCTCGCTGGCCTTGACGACGTTGATCGACCGGTAGTACTGGCGGGCGACCGCGGCGCCCAGCCGTGCCGAGGGGCGGCGCAGTCGCGAGTCATACCGCTGCCACTGGCGGTCGTACCGCTTCCAGGCGCCGTCGAACGACTGATCGGCCGAGCGGTCGGCGGTGCGCAGCGCGAGGTTCTCGGTGGTGCCAAAGCCGAGCGCGAGGTTGACGCCGCGACCTCCGTGCAGCCGCAGGCGCGCGGTCAGGGCGACGTGCCCGTTGGGCGCGGAGTCAAATGCGGTCAGCGCCCGATCCGCATCGAGCATCTGCTGCCCGTCGGACGACGTGCCCGCGTAGCCGACGCTCGCGGCCGAGAACCCGGACGAGGATTGCAGGGCCTCGAACGTCGCTACCGCGTAGTCGCGGTTGACCGCCTGGGTGGTGGTGTTGGTGTTGAACGCAACCGGTACCGGATCGCCGTGGAGGGTGTCGAGCTGGGCGCTGTTGGCGCCCGCGTTCTGGTCGCCCCCTCCGCCGCTGCCGCCGGCCAGCGGGTCGAGCCGCACGTACACGCGGTCGGCGGCCGGACCCTCGAACCGGGTCCGCATCAGCACCGCGTCGCGCCCAGGGTCGGCGAGGTAGGTGGTCAGGAGCCGGTAGTGGTGAGCGGCACTCGACGCGACGACCGTGCAGGCCATCCCGGTCGGGTCCGAGAAGCTCCGGTAGCTCATGTCGCGCGTCTGCAGGTCGGTGAAACTGCGCCCGTCGGTGACCTCGTACTGCAGCGTCTTGACGTTGGTGGCGTCGACGTTTGGCCAGTACACGTCCGACAGGACACCGTCCGCGACCGTGAACCACACCTTCGAGCCGCCGTCGCGCGCCGTCCCCACGCAGTCCTTGCGCGCGAGGTCGTAGTAGCTCGGGCTCCCGGGGCCACCGGGGGCGACCGCGGCGCGAACCGCCGGAGCCAAGCCGCCTGCGAGCGCGCCCGCGACAACCAGGACGCTGAGGACACGACGTTTCATCTCCCGACCTCCCTCTCGTGCGATCGCGGCGAATCATCTCACGCCCGCGCGCGTGTAGCGCCGTCAGGCTCGGCGTCTCAGCGGCCGCGCCCGCAGACTGGCCGTCCAGGCGGCGAGGATCAACGCCGCGCCGGTCACGAACACGATCCAGGGAATCATCGACCGCGACGACCCGGAGGCCACCGGGGCCGACGCCTGCGGCGCCGGGAGCCGATGCCCGGCTGCCGCCGACAGCCGCTGCACCCCGGTCAGCGCCGCGGCAGCCAGCCCGCCTCCGCCGGCCGGGATCGGGATCCCCCGCAGCGCCGTCTCGCCGCTCGCAACCGTCTTCGCCGGGCCGCTCAGCCCGAAGCCGTTGGGCATCACCACCAGCAGCGGGCGTTGGTTGACCAGTGACAGCTCCTGGCCGAGGAACTTCGCGTAGTTCTGCGGCGAGCGCCACAGCCCGGTGACCGATCCCAGGTCGGTCTTGGATGCGATCAGCGCCACGCGGATCGGGTAGCCGCTGCGCTGCGCTGCGCCGAGTAGAGCGCTCAGCTGTGCTTGCTGGGAGGCGGGCACGGCGGCGTCTGACGGGAGAAACAGCGGCTGGGAGGCCAGCACGTCGCTGGCCGGGTCGCCGTCGGCGAGCGCGAGGGTCGGCCACGATGCCGCAACCAGCACCAGTGCGACGAACGCCGTGGCCAACCGGCGGCTTGTGCTCCACCGGCGATGATCCTCAATGCGCGTACAGTCAGGCAAAGCTGGGATGACTCCGAACGACGCCAAGTGTATGGATCGCCAGCGGGTGCGCAGGCGCGGGGCGACGGTGACGGCGCCCCTGCTGATCGTGGCAGCGGCGGTCGCGCTCTTGGGTGTGTTCCCCGGGGTAGCCGCGGCTCACGGCCCGGTTGCGCCGATCGCCAGCAGCTACCTGGCGAAGGTCTCCGATGCGCCCGCCGGGCTCGACGCCAAGGTGGTCGACGGCGACCAGCGGATGTGGCTGCGGGTGCCGCGCGGGCAAACCGTGGTCGTGCTCGACTACCGCGGCGCGCCGTACCTGCGGTTCACCGCGGCGGGCGTCGACGTCAACCACAACTCGGCGATCTACTACCTCAATCAGACGCCGGTCGCCGAGGTGCCGCCGGCCAACCTGACGCGATCCACGCCGCCGAGCTGGCACCGCGTCAGCGCCGCCAACACCTACAGCTGGCACGATGGGCGGCTACACGCGCTGGCCACGGTGGCCCGCGCTACCGGGGCCTCTTACGTGGGCCGGTGGACGGTTCCGATGAGCGTCGACGGACGCGCGGCCACGGTCGCCGGCGGCCTGTGGCACGCCGACGACCCGTCGATCGCGTGGTTGTGGCCGGCGTTGGTGATCATCGGCTGCGTGCTGGCAGCCTGGCGGCTGCATCGGGCCGAGCTCGACGAGCTCCTCGCCCGGATCCTGGGATTTGCCGCGCTGGCCGGAGTGACCGTCGGCGCCGTCGCCAGGCAGCTGCACGGCCGGCCGACGGTCTCGGCGTTCCAGATCGTCGGGCTGATCCTGATCCTCGCGTTCGTCGGATGGGCGCTGTGGCGGATGCTGCTTCGCCGGCCGGGATACTTCTTCTACCTGGTCGTGGCGGTGGCAGCGCTGTGGCAGGGAGCCGAGCTGTTCCCGACGCTGGTGGACGGCTTCGTACTGGCGGCGGTCCCGGCGTTCGTCGCCCGGGTCGCGGCTGTGGTCTGTCTTGGTTGCGGCATCGGGCTCCTGGTGATCGTGTTCGCGATGTCCCAGCGGCGTAACGAGGATGCCGTCGAGGAGCCCGACGACTGGGATGACGATCGCGAACTCGACGACGAGCGCGCCTGGGAGGTCGAGGTCTGAAGCTGATCGCGCTCGTGCTCGCGCTCGCGGGCGCGGTCGCGCTCTCGGGGTGCGGATCGGGTTCGGGCAGGTCGACGAGCTCGATCTCGGGAATCCCGCGCGACCTGCTGCTCGAGGCGCGGCCGATCGGCCGCGGCCCGCGGTTTCACCCGCCGGCCCGCGGACCGGCGGTCGGGCCGTGCCGCGCACCGCTGGGACGGCGCGACGGCGTCCACATCGAGCTGTTCGCGGCCAACCGGGTGGTGATCGTGCCCGCGGGAATCGGGGTCCGCGGGCCGGTGACGATGAGCGCAGGACGCATCACCCGCGCCCGCTGCTACGGCGAGGCGGCCACGCTTGAGCCGACCGGCCTGGTGCTAACGCGCCCCGGCTCACAGCTCACGACGTCCGATCTGTTCAAGAGCTGGGGACAGCCGCTGTCAGAGGTGCGGCTGGGCCCATTTCGAGCCGGCCCCGGTCGCCGGGTCGAGGTATTCGTGGACGGACGCCGCTGGAGCGGACCTCCGGGCAGAGTGCCGCTGACCCGGCACTCGGAGATCGTGCTCGAGGTCGGCCCGCCCGTTCCGCCGCACCACGCCTACACGTTCCCGCCGGGCACGTAGTGTCGCGACTGCCTTCGACGGCCACCAGCGTCGGTATGCTCAGTCCGGTCATGCCGGTGCCTGGCCCCAGGGGAGCGGTGTTCAGACGGCTCGCCCCCCTCGCGTTGATGCCGGCGGCCGCGTTCGCCGTCCATCAGCTTCGATACTGGCTCGCCTTCCACAGCGCGGCGGGAATCGAGCTTCAGCGCCAGGGCCACGCATATCTGCATTCGTTGGTCCCGTGGGTCGTGCTGCTGATCGCAGTTGCGGTCGGCGCGTTCCTGAGATCGCTCGGCCGCGCGCTCGGCGGGCACTCCTCGCTTCCGCGCTACACGGCCTCGTTCGTGGTCCTGTGGGTCGTGTGTGCCGCCGGCCTGCTGGCGGTCTACACCGCCCAGGAGTACCTCGAGGGCGTGCTCGTCATGGGTCACCCGGCCGGACTCGTCGGGATCTTCGGCTACGGCGGTTGGTGGGCGATCCCGGCCGCGCTCGGCGTCGGGTTGGTGCTCGCCGCCGCCTTCCAGGGCGCCCGCTGGGTGCTCCGCGAGACCGCCCGCCGTCACGCGCGTGTCGCCGCGCTTCCTGCGCGTGCCACAGTGCTCGCCCGCGCTCCCCGCGACGTGCTGCTGCCTCGGGCGGCGGCGCTCGCTGGTGGATGCTCGGGACGTAGCCCTCCTCGCTGATCGCGCGCCGTGCGTTCGGCCCGGTGAGCGCTTGCATCGGCCAACACCTGAAGCGAGCGGTCACCTGGTCCGGCTGCCGGCTCAGCTCGCCCGTGGGCGAGCCGACCTGATCAATCAGCGAGGAGGACCAACAGACTGTGGAGGTCAAATTGAAAAGACGGGGACGGCTGGCGCTGGTGGCGCCGGTTGCAGCCGCGGTGGCGCTGGCGTTGCCGGAGGCCGCGCTTGGCCATGCACGCGTGAGCCCGGCGGTGTCGGTCTCAAAGCAACTGCAGCTGTACAGCCTGGCGGTGCCGACCGAAAAGGAGAACCTGACCACGACCAAGGTCGTGCTGACCGTCCCTTCCGGATTCGGGATCGACTCCTTCGTGCCACCGCCGGCCGGCTGGCACCAGCAGGTCCAACAAACCGGCTCCGGTGAGGAGGCCGTGGTCACGAAGGTCACCTGGACGGGCGGCAGCACGCCCACCGGTGAGGACTCGCTGTTCCAGTTCCTGGCCCAGGCGTCGTCGGCGAAGACGTACACGTTCGGGGTCCAGCAGACGTACTCGGACGGGTCGATCGTCAACTGGTCAGGTCCGGAGTCGTCGGACTCGCCGGCGCCCACGATCGACGTCAAGGACTCGCTCGGCGGGGGCGGGGTCTCGACGCTGACGATCATCGCGCTGGTGATCGGCGTCCTGGGGCTGTTGGCCGGAGCGTTCGCGCTCGTCAGCGGCCGCGGTGGCGGAGGGGGCGCAGGCGCCGGAGGACGACCGTTGGCATGAAACTGGTGGGGCGGATCGTCGTCGTCGCAGCCGCGGTCGCGGCCGGACTGGTGCTGCCCAGCGCCGCGTCGGCGCACGCATACCTGATCCGGACCACCCCGGCCGCCAGCAAAGTGCTCGACGGTCCGCCCCCCAACGTCCAGCTCACCTATGACGAGGCGGTCGAGCCGCGCTTCGCGATCGTCTCGGTGACCAACGCCGACGGGCGGCAGGAGACCACCGGACCGCCGCAGCGATCCCCCAGCAACCCCGACACGCTGATCGTTCCCGTGCGCCCGCATCAGACCGAGGGCTGGTACCTCGTCTACTGGCGGGCGATCTCGGTCGACGGCCATCCCGTCCAGGGGGCGTTCACCTACGCGGTCGGCCCGAACCCCGGACCGGCGCCCCAGTTCCCGGTGCCGAAGGTGTCGGCGACGGCCGCCACCCCGCAGCTGCTGATCGCCCGCTGGGTGATGTTCGTGTCGGTGATGAGCGCGATCGGGCTGATGGTGTTGCGGCTGCTGGTGGCGCGTCCGCTGGTCAGGCGCGTGCGCGGCTCGAGCCTGCGCCCGCTGACGGTGGCGCTGGCGATCTCCTCGGTCGTCGGGTTGATCGCGATCCCCGTCTACCTGGACTTCTCGACCGCGAACGACTCGCTGAGGTCGGTGTTCGACGTCGGCGCGCTCGTGCCGCTGTACCGGGTCACGGCGTTCGGCCGGGCGATCGTCGACTTCGAACTGTGCTTCGCGCTGTTCTGTGTGGCCGCGTGGATCGCCGTATGGGTCGACCGACCCGATCGCGAGCACCGCTCGATCGCGGGCCTGGTCGCGCTGACCGGCGCGCTCATCGCCGCAGCGGCGGTGCTGATCGTCCCCGGGCTCGCCGGGCACGCCGCCCAGACCTCGCCGCGCGGTCTGACGCTGCTGTTCGACTGGGTCCACCTGGCCTCCGGCTCGGTCTGGATGGGCGGGCTGCTGGGACTGCTGGTGATCTGGCGCACCGCTCCGAAGGTCCAGCGTGTGCCGGTGCTGTCGGCGGTCGTCCCGCGCTTCTCGAACGTCGCGCTGGTGTCGGTCATCCTGCTGGCCGCCACCGGGATCGGCGAGGCGATCATTCACCTGCCGGCCATCAACGCCCTGTGGGAGACCGGCTTCGGAAGGGCACTGCTGGTCAAGGCCGGCCTGCTGATCGTCGCGCTCGGCCTGGCCGCGGGCAACCTGCTACGGACCAAGCCGCAGCTAGCCTCGGCGAAGGAAAGGTCCGACCGCGGCGAGCCGGCCGCTAGCCTGCTGAACAGGCTGGTCAGTGGCGAGGCGATCGTCGTCGCCGGCGCGGTGTTCGCGGCAGCGGTGCTCTCCAGCCTGCCGCCGCCACCCCCGGCGTTCGCCGAGGAGAACTCGGCGATTGCCTCCGTCGGACCGGGCCATGTGGCCAAGTCGGTAAGCCAAGCCGGCTATCGCCTGCAAGTCCTGGTTGCGCCGAACAAGGCCGCGGCTCCGAACTCGTTCGCACTGCGGATCACCAAGAACGGCCAGCCGGTGCGAGGGGCCAATGTGACCCTCGCTTTCAATCACCTGGAGATGGAAATGCCACAGCAGGAGTACCAGCTCAAAGAAACCAAGCCCGGCATCTATTCGCACTCCGCCCCGGCACTGGTGATGGTCGGCCGGTGGGGGCTGACGTTCAATATCACGCCGAAGTCGGGCCAGCCGTTCACGGCGCTGATCGTCGACCAGGCGAACGGATGAGGAGGCCGGCGTCGCATCTCCGTCTCACCCGCCGCTGCGCCGCGGCGCTACCCGCGATCGCCGCCGCCGGCGCGCTGGCGCTCGCCGGCTGCGGCGGCAGCTCGAGCGGCGGCACCGTCAGCGTCCCCGCTGTCGGCGCCGCGAAGGTGTTCTCGCTCGGCGGCTTCCAGCCCCAGGGCACGATCCAGGCCGGCAAGCCGGTGACGGTGTCGTTCACCGTGAAGATGCCCAACGGCAAACCGCTGACCCAATATAAGACCGGCTCCGGTCCGCACACCGGCGTGCACCTGATCATCGTCCGCGACGACCTCGCCTACATCATCCATCAGCATCCGCCGATCGGGCCCGATGGAAAGTTGCGCCAGACGGTCACGTTTCCCGCCCCGGGTCCCTACCGGGTCCTGATCGACCTGTACCCGAACATCCCCGGTGGGCAGCCCAACTTCCAACTGTTCAAGACCGTCGACGTGGCCGGTCGCTACCACCCCAAGTCGCTGCCGTCGTTCACCTCCGATCAGACCGTCGACGGCTATCACATCGACATGCACGGCCACCCGTCGCTGAAGGCCATCCAGGCGCAATTCGTTGACGTCAAGGTGACTGATCCTCAGGGTAAGAAGGTCACGTTCGTGCCTTGGTTCGGAGCGCTCGCCCACGCGATCTTCTTCCGCGAGGGCTCGCTCGACTATTTCCACACGCACGTGTGCGCGCCCGACGCGCCGAACTGCGGCACGCTGGTCGGCGGGACGAGCATCGCCGGGAAGTCGACCACGCCGGGCAAGCTTACGCTCGGCGTGCTGCTGCCCGAGCCCGGGACCTGGAGGTTGTTCCTGCAGATGAAGCTCGGCGGCAAGGTCGTGACCGCCCCCTACACGCTGAAGGTGAAGTCGTGACCCGCGCCCAGATCGGCGTCAGGCTGCTGGCCTCGGTGATCGCGCTGGCCGCCGGGGTGGCCGCGGTCGTGATCGCGATCGTGCTGGTCCGCAGCGTGCTCGGCTAGCTGCGAGCGGGCCGGCGGCGAGGCGGCGGCGGGCGGTCGTCCTCGGCGCGCAGGAAGCGCACCAGCGTGATGATCGTCAGCAGGGTCATCAGCACGGCGCTTCCGACGCACCACTGGCAGATCGCGTGGATCGTGAACAGCTCGCGGTAGGTCAGGTACATGCTGAACGCGAACCCCACGAGCGCCAGCGCGAACGAGAGCGCACGGCCCAGCTCGCCCTTGATGAACAGCGAGCCGAGGATGCCGATGTATCCGGCGAGGCCCAGGACCGCAACCGGCAGGCCGCCGATCTTGGCGTACTTGGAAGCCTGCACGGTCTCGCAACCGCCGCCGCCCGACAGGCACACCACCTTCAGGCCCTCGTAGTGCACGTAGGTCAGGTAGCCGGCGTCCCCGATCCCGAGGATGCAGAGGATCACGATCGCGATCTTGAGCCGCCGGTCGATCGCGGCGGCGCGCCCGACCGACTGGGTCAGCGCGGTCATGAGACCTGGTTGATAGCCGCCTGGAGCTGGCTGTAGCTGGGCACCGCGGCCGACGGGGTCGTCTTGCCCTTGGGGCCCGTCACGATCAGCGTCGGGGTGGCGTTCACGCCGGCGCTGGTCCCGGTCTGCTCGTCGCCTTGCACCTGGGCGATCAGCGATTGGTCGTTGCGGGCGGTCTTCCACGTGTTGACATTGAGCCCGGGGACCTGCTTGGCCAGGCCGGTCAGGTAGTCCTCGTTGACGTAGTTGGTGTCCTCCTGGCCCTGCTCGTGGTAGAAGAGCTCGGTGTAGTCCCAGAACTTGTTCTGCTTGCCGGCGGCGAGCGCCGCCGCCTGCTGGGTCTGGAATGTCGTCGGGTCCGGAGTGGCGGTCTGGAACGCCTTGTAGTCCACCTTCACCTTGCCGTTACGAACCTCGTTCTGCACCAGCTGCGGGAACGAGCTCAGCGTGAAGTCGCGGCACACCGGGCATTCGAGGTCGCCGTAGTAGGTCAGGGTCACGGGCGCCTTGGGGTTGCCCAGCACCGCTCCCGACTGTGGGATCCCGTTGAGCAGCTTCTGCACCGAGTTGACCGTCGCGCCGCTCTTGGAGCCGGACTGCAGCCCGCCCGACTTGCTGCCGCCGACCGAGATCGCCACCACGATCGCCACGATCGCGACCGCGCCAACGACGATCCCGAGCACAATCCGGAGCCGACGGGTTCGCCGATCCTTTTCCGCGCGGGCCTGTTCCTCGGCCAGCCGGCGGGCTCGGGCCGCTTCCTTTTGCTTGGTACGTGACGCCATGAGCCAGAAGAGGATGCCGCAAAGATCTGAAAGATTGGGGTCCCCGGGCGAAGAATTGTGTAAATCCGCCCCAGGGCGATGCGGCGCACCCACATAGTAAGTGGTCCTCGCCGAGAGATGAGGCACCAGCGGTCCGCGATCGGCAGCGAATTGCCGATGCGCGGAGCGCGGTCCTAGAGCAAGCTTTGGGTCTGCGGGACCGGCTCAACCGACAGGAGGCCAAGCAATGGGCACCGACAGAAGCTCTCGCGCCGGCCGGGTGCTGGCCCGGATCAGCGAAACGCTGGACGAACTCGATGAGGCGCACCAGCGCCGGCTCGAAGCCCGGACGGAGCTGTTCGCGCCGAGGAGACCGGAATCATGGAGCGCCCGTCGACGCGCGGTCGACGAATCCCGGGCGGGCTACGAGCGGCGCGCCTGGGACGAGTTCACCTGCTGAGCCTCGGGCGCCCGCGCCGCGCGGGACAATCCGCGCATGTCCGACACCGCCACCACCCACGGCGAGGCCGCCTCCGGCACCGGGTCCTGGTTCCCGGTCCCCGACGAGGACGCGCTCCCGCCCGACCTGCGCGGGCTGTTCGCGAAGTCACGCGAGCGGCTCGGGTTCGTGCCCAACGTGTTCCGGGTGTACTCGTTCCGGCCCGAGCGCCTGAGTGCCTGGTTCACCCACTTCCGCGAGCTGCACAAGCCCACCGAGCGGCTGAGCGCGGCCGACCGCGAGATGATCGCGGTGGTCGTCAGCGCCGCCAACCGGTGCCTGTACTGCCTCGTCGCCCATGGGGCCGCGCTGCGCGAGGCGCTCGGCGATCCGATCCTCGGCGAGCGAATCTCCTATGACTGGCGCCGCGCCGACCTCGACGACCGCCGCACGGCGATCTGCACCTATGCCGAGAAGCTCACGCTCCATCCCCAGGAGCTGACCCGCGACGACCTCCAGACGCTGCTCGACGCGGGACTGAGCCTCGAGGAGGCGTGGGACGTCGCCGAGGTCGCGGCGATGTACAACTTCACCAACCGGATGGCGATGGCCACGAACATGCTCCCTAACGAGGAGTACAGCGGCCAGGCCCGCCCTCGATCCGCATGACGAACATCCCACTCGACGTTGACGCGGGCAACTGGGGGACGTTCGTCACGTGGGGCGTGATCAACGTCCCACGGTGCGGCCAAGAAGCGTCGCGCGGGACGTTGAGCAGGTGATACGGCGACGCCCGGCCGGCTAGGCCTCCGACGCCACCGGGTCCGGGCGCACCACGACCGTGTCGGCGATCGGGATGATCTCATCGACCGCGAGGTCGGCCAGCGATGCGTGCTTGCGCAGCGCCTCGGGGCTGGTGGCCTCGTAGATGCAGACCGTGCCGACCTCGCCGGCGCCCTCGTCGAGGACGTAGCTGCGAATCCACCGCACCTCGTCGGGCATATCTTCGTTGCCGACCTTGGTAGACCGCGCGGCGGCCTCTTCGAGCTCCGCGCCTGACTTCCACGCGCCCCTGCGAAGGATCACGTACTGGTTCATCAGCACCTCCCTGGTCGAGTTGTCGAGCACGGCACCCTACGCGCCTTCAACTTCAACCGCTGGCTACCCGACAGCCAGGAACTCGAGCAGCAGCGCCCGAAATCGATCCGGGGTCTCGAGCGGCGCCAGGTGACCGGCGTCGGGGATCTCTACGTACCGGGCGTCGTGTAGCCCCCGAGCCAGCGCATGAGCCCCGTCGCGGAAGTCGACCATGTCGTGCTCGCCGACCATGACCAGCGCCGAGACCTCGATCGCGGCCAGAGCGTCGGCCGGCTGCTGGATCGGATCGGACGCCTCGGCCTCGTCGCCCTCGTCATCACCCTGCAGCTCGAACGTCCGTCGTTGCATCGCCGCCACCCGCTCGCGCAGCGCGGCCGGAGCGCCCGGAAGCGTCCACGTCTGCACCACCGCATCGACGGCGGCATCGACGTCACCGCGCTCGAGCGCGGCCTCTTCGAGCTCCCATGCCGCCTGAAGCTCGGGTGACGGATCGATCCCCGGGGCGGGCGCCGAGACGAGCACCAGCGAGCTCACCTTGTCCGGTGCTACGACCGCCATCCGCAGCGCCACGGCTCCGCCGAAGGAGTTGCCGACGACGGCCGCCCGATCGATCCCGAGCCGATCCATCGCGGCGAGGACCTCCGACCACGGCGTCGGACTGAGCGGCGCCTCGCCGAACCCCGGCAGCTCGAGCGCGACCGCGCGGTATCCGGCATCCGCGAGCGGTCCCAGGTGCTCTGACCACATGCTGCGGTCGGCCACGCCGGCGTGCAGCAACACGACCGCGGGGCCGGCGCCAAGCTCGTCGTGAGGGAGCATCGCGCCCTGGCTCCCGCGACCCGATCAGCCTCGCCCGATGTAGGGCATGTTGGTGGCCATCACCGTGAGGAACTCGACGTTGGCGTCGAGCGGCAGGCTCGCCATGTACACGACCGCGTCGGCGGCGTGGCCGACGTCCATCATCGGCTCGACGCCGGTCGAGCCGTCGGCCTGCAACGTCCCACGTCCGATGTCGGCGCTGAGGTCGGTGACCGCGTTGCCGATGTCGACCTGGCCGCAGGCGATGTTGTACGGACGGCCCTCCAGGGAGATCGTCTTGGTCAGCCCGGTGAGCGCGTGCTTGGTGGCCGTGTAGGCGACAGCGTGCGGTCGCGGCACGTGCGCGGAGATCGATCCGTTGTTGATGATCCGCCCGCCCTGGGGCCGCTGCACCTTCATCGCGCGGTAGGCCTCCTGGGCGCACAGGAAGCACCCCGTGAGGTTGACGTCGACGACCTCTCGCCACTCGTCGACCCCGAGCTCCTCGAGCGGCGAGGGCGGCCCGAACATGCCCGCGTTATTGAACAGCACGTCGATTCGACCCCACGTGTCACGCGTGCGCGCGAACAGGTCGGCGACGGCTGACGCGTCGCTGACGTCGGTCGGGATCACCAGCGCGCGGTCGTCCTCCGCGCCGGCGCGCGCGATGGTCTCGCGCAGCGCAGCCTCACGGCGCCCGGCGAGCGCCACGCGGTCGCCGGCGGCGAGCAGCTGCTCGCTGACCGCGCGGCCGATGCCCGAGCCCGCGCCGGTCACGACCACGACTCGACCCCGCTCGGTCATCTCGACGCCGTCAGCGCCTGTCGAGCGTCCGCTCGAGCAACGCGAACAGCTCGTGGAAGTGGCGCTCGGCCGCCTCCTCGTTGTAGACGGCCGTGTCGGACATCGTGTAGCCGTGCAGGGCGCCCTCGTACAGCTCCGAGCGGTAGTTCGCCCCGGCGTCGTCGAGCGCGCGCTCCAGCACTCCGATCTGCTCGGGGGTCATGCTGCGGTCCTGGTCGGCGTGCCCGAAGTACAGCTCGGCTTGGATCTGGTCGGCGGACCGATGCGGGCTGTCGGGTGCGTCGGTAACGAATCCACCGCCGTGGAAGCTGCCCAGCGACGCGACGCGGTCGGGGTGCGCGGCGGCGACGCGCCACCCGAAGCGGCCGCCCATGCAGTAGCCGGTGATCCCGACCGGGCCAGTCGCCCGGTCCGACAGGAAGTCCAGATACGCGGCGCTGTCGCGGGCGATGATCTCGGGCGTGAGCGCGCTCATCAGCGGGCGCACCGACGTCATGAAATCGGCGTGGCTCTGGGGGTCGGTGTGGTCGGGCATCGGCAGCACCGGCGCCCGCCCGGCGCGATAGAAGACGTTGGGAGCCAGCACCACGTAGCCCCGATCGGCGATTCGGTCGGCCATCTCGTCGATCCGCGGGCGCAGGCCGTACGCGTCCATCACGAACAGCACCCCGGGAAGATCTCCGTCGCCGTCGGGGCGGGTGAGGTAGGCGTCGGCGGTCCCGTCCGGAGTCCTTACCTCTACCGTCGCGGTCTGCATCGGCGGGGAGCATTACAGGTGCGCGTCCGCGATGTCTCATCGAGTCAGAACAGTTTGCGGACCTGGTGGAGCACCGCGCCGCCGACGAAGATCTCCAGCAGCACGCCGGCGGCTCCGACCACCAGCCCCAGCACGACCACGACGATGTCCTCGAGCAGCACCCCGAGCGACAACAGCACGACGCCCAGCGCCGGCAGCGTGTCCAGACCGGTGAACGGAGGCGCCAGGAACGCGCCCGCCGTCCCGCCGAGCACCAGCAGTCCGAACACCGAGTTGCTCACGCGATGGTCAAACAGGAAGCGCAGGCGCGGACGCGACAGCCGCTCCAGGCGCCGGATCAGCTTCATCAGCCCGTTGAGGAAGCGCTGCTGCTTGGGCCCGGCCAGCGACAGCTTGCGCCACCGCTCGGGAAGCCAGATCCGGTCGCGCCCCGCGACCAGTTGCAGCGCCAGCAGCGCGGCCACGATCTCGAATACGTGCGTGGCGCCTCCGGTCGGCAGCGGCAGCGCAGGCACCCCGAGCAGGAACACGAACAGGATCGCGAAGCTCTTCTCCTCGAACACGTCGATTAGGCCGCCGACGGTCTTGTCGCCCTCGCCGTGCAGCCAGGCCTCGATCTCGCCGGAGACCCGGTGGCGCTCGTCCGCGTCGGGTGCGATCGCGGGCACGGGTTCGGTCGCGCTTGACTCCGAGTGCGCCATGAAGACACGATAGTTGCCTTACCGATGACTTTCCTAAGTGCCGCCGGTCGACACGGGCACACTCTTCATCACCCCAAGGAGGGCGCAGATGTCCGCAACCAAGAGCCGGATCGGCACGATCAACCTGGTGGCGATCCCGTCAGTCGACCAGGACAAGGCGATCGAGTTCTACGAGCAGCTCGGGTTCGAGAAGCGGACCGACATCCCGTTCGGCGACAAGTACCGCTGGGTCGAGGTCTACCCGCCGACCGGCAGCACCGGAATCGCGCTGGCCCCGCCGCGCGAGGGCGGCCCTACGGCCGTCGAGACCGGGATCGGGCTGACGACCGACGACGTCGACGCCACCCACGGGTACATGAAGTCCCAGGGAGTCGACGTCGACGAGCAGGTCTCGCGAATGGGCGACCCGGTGCCGCCGATGTTCTGGTTCCGCGACCCCGACGGCAACACGCTGATGGTGGTGCAGGTCTGAGCTTCACAGCACGTCGTTGAGCTCGGTCAGGAGCTCGCGGAGCTGGCGCATCTTGGCGGCGCCGAGGTGCCGGGTCCAGTCCGCCTCGATCTCGGCCACGACCTCGCGCGCGATCGCATAGACCTCGCTGCCCCGAGCGGTCGCGCGCACCAGCTTCGCCCGACGGTCGCCGGGGTCGGGAACTCGCTCGACGTAGCCGTGGCGCTCGAGGTGGGCGACCAGCTCGGCCATCGACTGCTTGGTGATCTGGGCTCGCTGAGCGAGGACGCTGACGCGCGTGCCGTCGTCGTCGAGGAACTGGAACACGTTGCCGTGCGGCGGCCGGACGTCTGGATGACCGCGCTCGGCCAGCCGCACGTGCAGTAGCTCCGATCCGATCCGGAACGGCTCGCGCAGCAGGATCGCGAGGTTCTCGGGAGCTCGCCGGGCAGATGTTTCGGGAAGTTGGCTGGACATTAGACAGGACTCCTGTCTATACTACCGGCTGCAATAAGACAGGGAACCTGTCTTTAGGCGCACATTCCAGAAAGGAGATCAGCGGCATGCCCGACACGATCAACCTACTCAGCCCCGGCACCGGGGAGGTCATTGCCCTCGCGGCCGCCAACGGGATCGAGATCACCCGCCCGATCAGCGAGGTGCGGCGATGAGCTACCTGACGATTACCCGGATCGACGGCGACTCCGAGCATTTGCTCGAGAGCTACCGCCAGACCGCGGAGGTGATGGATGGAGTCGGGCGTGACCACGATCTGATCGTCCACCTGGCCGCCGCCACCGACGAGGGCCTGCTGATCATCAACGTGTGGCCGTCCCCGGACCGCTCGGATGATGCCGCCGCGGACGCCCGCCGGCTGGCGGTGCTCGCCGGGCACGAGCTGGGCGTCGAGCAGTTGCGCAAGGAGCACCACGATGTCGACCGCCTGGTGGTGTTTGACAGTCGCGGCGCCGCGGTAGATAGTTGAGTGAGTCACACAACAACTAGGCGAGGAGGCCCGGACATGGCCACCGCGAAGTTCACCGGCAAGATCGAGGATTGGAACGAGACCACGATCGCCGAGATCGAGGCGGGCGGAAAGCTCACCCAGGCGAGCGTCAAGCAGTCGTTCGCCGGGGATCTCGAGGGCGATGGCTCGGTCGATTGGTTGATGTGCTACCGCCCGGATCAGACCGCGGAGTTCGTGGGCATGCAGCGCGTGGTCGGCCGGATCGGCGGCCGCGCGGGAAGCTTCGTGATGCTGCAGACCGACGGGACGTTCGACGGCAAGGTCGCCAAGGGCACGCTCACGATCGTCCCCGGCTCGGGCACCGACGAACTCGCTGGGCTCAGCGGAAGCGGGGAGTTCAACGCCCCGATGGGCGGCGAGCCTTCATCGGAGCTCGAATACGAGCTCGGCTGAGCCGCGTAGGTGAGCGCGTCTGGCGCCACGCCGCTTGACCACACCGGGAACCTGCTCGGAGCCCTGTCGCTGTCAGTCGCCGACCGCACGTCCGACGCGGTCGGCGACGCCGTGGGGCAGTCACAGACAGCCGCGATCGCGCTGTCGGCGCTCAACGACTTTCTCGACGCCCCGTCGATGGATCGGCTGCGCTCGGTGCTCGGGCTCACGCCGTCGGGCGCGGTGCGGCTCGTCGACCGCCTGCAGGACGCCGGCTACGTCACTCGCCGCCGCGGCGAGGACGCCCGATCGGTGTCGGTGCACCTGACGCCAGCGGGTCGCCGGGTCGCGCGCCGGGTGACGGCGGCCAGGGCCCAGGTGCTGCGCGAGGTGCTGGAAGATCTGACCCCGGCCGAGCGCGAGACGCTCGACGGGCTGCTGTCGCGCGTGCTTCCCGGGCTGATCCGCGGGCCGGGGGCGACCCGGTGGATGTGCCGGTTCTGCGACACGACCGCGTGCGGGCGCAGCGAGGGTCGCTGCCCGGTGGCCAACGAGGCGCGGCGCCGGTACGCGTCATCCTGACTACGGAGCTGGCTTGCGAGCGTGCACGACTTGGCAAATCCAGCGTCTCAGCAGATATTTCTCCGCGGCCCCCAAACCGCCGACCGCCGCTAGACTACGAAGTTGTAGTTGCCGACTCAACTAAGGAGTTCTCGTGGACGTCGAAATCTGGTCTGACATCGCGTGCCCCTGGTGCTACATCGGTAAGCGCCGGTTCGAGGCCGCCCTCGCCCAGTTCGAGCATAAGGACGACGTCCGCGTCACCTGGCGCAGCTTCGAGCTCGACCCCTCGGCCCCGCGCGAGCGCGAGGGCGACCGGATCGAGCGACTCGCCGACAAGTACGGGATCTCGGCCGACCGCGCCCGCGAGATGGACAACGCGGTGACCGACGCCGCGTCCGGCGAGGGTCTCGACTTCCACCTCGACACCGCCCGCAGCGGCGCGACGTTCGACGGGCACCGGGTGATCCACCTGGCCGGCGAGCACGGGCTCCAGGACGCGATGAAGGAGCGGCTGCTGCGCGCGTATTTCACCGAGGGCGAGTTGATCGGCGACGCCGACACGCTCGTCAGCCTTGCGGTCGAGGTCGGACTCGATCAGGACGACGTCCGTGCGATGCTCGCCAGCGACCGGTTCTCGGACGAGGTCCGCGCCGACGAGCGCCTGGCCGGGCAGTTCGGGATCAGCGCGGTGCCGACGTTCGTGGTCGACCGCGCGCTCGGGGCGTCCGGCGCTCACCCCCCGGAGGCGCTGCTGAGCCTGCTCGAGCAGGGCTGGGCCAACCGCTCGCCGGTGTCGGTGATCGCCGGCGGCGAGAGCTGCGGCGTCGACGGCTGCTGAGCCGCGCGCGCCGCACGCCCCCCGGCTCAGCGCCCGATCATTTCCAGCGACACGTCCCAGAGCCGCTGCGCGATGCCCGGGTCCAGCGCGTACCAGGCGACGCCGCCGGCGGCGGGACCGGCCTCGCGCCGCTTGCGCAGCGTCTCGGCCTCGTTGCAGTCCTCGAAGTAGCGGCCGCCGATTCCCTCGAGCTGCGGCGACACCGCGAGCAGCACGCTCGTGGCTGCACCCTGCTCGACTGACTTGAAGCGGATCCGCCCGCCCGACTGAGCTCGCGCGCGCTCCATGTAATCCGGGTCGACGTGACGCTGGAGGTTGGTCTCGATTCCGCCGGGCATCAACGCGTTGGCGGTGATCCCGTCGCCGGCCCAGCGCCGCGTGGCCTCGACCGCGAGCAGGATGTTGGCGGTCTTGGACTGGCCGTAGGCGAGAAACGGCTCGTAGGGCCGGAAGCCGAAGTTGATGTCCTCGAAGATCACCGGCGAGCGCAGGTGGCCGGATGAGCTCACCGACACGATCCGCGCGTCGCCGTCGGCGGCGAGCGCGTCGTGCAGACCGAGCGTCAGCGCAAAGTGGCCAAGGTGGTTCGTGGCGAACTGCAGCTCGTAGCCCTCGGGGCTGAGCTCGAGCTCCTGGATCGCCATCACCCCGGCGTTGTTGATCAGCAGGTGCAGCGGCCCGTCCCAGGCGGCGACGAACGCGTCGATCGTGTCTCGTCGGGCCAGATCCAGCTCGGCGACGACGACATCGGCGTTGCCGGTGGCGGCAGTGATGTCGGTGGCGACGCGCTCGCCGGCCTCGAGGTTGCGCACGGCCAGCGTGACTCCGGCGCCGGCAGCGGCCAGCACGCGCGCGGTCTCGACGCCGATGCCCGAGGAGGCTCCGGTTACGATCGCTCGCTTGCCGGTCAGGTCGATCCCCTCGGCCACCTCGGCCGCGGTCGACTCGAACCCGAACGGCGTTCTGATCAGTTCGTGCGTGGCGCTCATCTGTGTCAGTTCTCCTAAACAGCGGGCGGCGCGGCGCCGCCGGGGGTAAGATGAAGCGGAGGGAACCTCCGGTCTTCGGCGAAGCATAGCATTATCCGGAGGTTTCCTCCGCTTAGGTTCATGACAAGCTCTGACCGCATAGGGACGATGTCCGCTACGAAACCCGACCGCCCGCTCCGCGCCGACGCGCGCGAGAACCGTGAGAAGCTGCTGCGGGTGGCCAGCGAGCGCTTCGCCGCCGGTGGCCCCGAGGTGCCGCTGGAGACGATCGCCCGCGAGGCCGGCGTCGGGATCGGCACGCTGTACCGCCACTTCCCGACGCGCGAGGCGCTGATCGAGGCCGTCTACCGCAACGAGGTCGACCAGCTGTGCGCCGCCGCCGACACGTTGCTGGCTGACCGCGCCCCCGTCGACGCGCTCGCCGTGTGGATGACCAGGTTCGTCGCCTACGCTGCGACCAAGCGCGGGCTGTCGGGCGCGCTGAAGTCAATCGCGGCGTCGGATGCGTGCCTGTTCGCGTCCACCCGCGAGCGGATGAGCGAGGCGATCGGCAAGTTGCTCGATGCCGGGATTGCGGCCGGGGAGATCCGCCCCGACGTGACCGTCGACGACGTCTTCACCTCAATGAACGCGATCTGGACGATCGACAGCGACGGCCAGCAGTGGGCGGACCGGGCACTCCGGGTGCTGGCGCTGCTGATGGATGGCCTGCGGTTCGGCGCGGCGGCTCCGGCGGACCCGGCCCGATAGAGGCCCGATGACTATCCCCGAGAACCTGATCGACTCCCGAGCGCCCGAGGCCAGGGTGCCGACCTGCATCGGCTTGGTGGTCCACCCCACCCGGTCACTCGAGGAGCCGCTGAGCACCGTGCGCGACTGGGCGGATCGCAACGGCGTCGACTTGATCCAGATCCGGGGCTTCGACCACCAGCAGCAGGTCGCCGACAAGGGCAACCCGATGACCTGCGACCTGATCCTGTCGGTCGGCGGCGACGGGACCACGCTGGCGGCGCTGCACGCGGGAGTCGATGCACGCCGCCCGGTGCTCGGGATCGCCTGCGGAAGCCTCGGGGTATTGACCACGGTCGCGGTGGACGGAATCGCCACCGCCCTGGACCGGTTCAGCGCCGGCGACTGGATCCCGAAGTCGCTGCCGGCGCTCGACGTCAAGCGCGAGGCCGGAGCGCCGCTGGTCGCTCTCAACGACCTGGTGGTGATCCGGGCCGGCGAGGGTCAGGTGCGCGTCGGCGCCAAGGTCGACGGCGCACTGTTCGCACGTATGTCCGGAGACGGTTGTGTCGTCAGCACGCCGGTCGGGTCGAGCGCGTACACGCTGTCCGCGGGCGGGCCGCTGATCGTGCCCGGCACCGAGGCGTTCGTGTTCACGCCGCTGGCGCCACACGGTGGGTTCTGTCCACCGTTCGTCGTCGCCTCCGGATCAGAGCTCACGCTTGACACTGCCGCCGGATACGGCGGCGCCCGGCTCGAGCTCGACGGGCAGGTGGTCGACTCGCACCTGGGCAAGATGACGATCACGCTCCGGTCCGATGCCGCCACCGTGGTGAAGTTCGACGACCAGGAGCCGCTGATCGCGGGACTGCGAAGGCGCAAGATCATCGCCGACAGTCCCCGGATCATCGCCGACGACCTCAAGGCGGGCCGAGCTTGCGACTGATCCTCAACATCATCTGGTTCGTGCTGGCCGGCCTGTGGATGGCGATCGCCTACACGGTGGCGGCGCTGATCTGCTTCATCCTGATCATCACGATCCCGTTCGGCATCGCCGCGCTGCGGATTGCCGTGTTCGCGCTGTGGCCGTTCGGCAAGACGGTGGTCCGGCGCCACGACGCCGGGATCGCGTCGGGCATCGGGAACATCATCTGGTTCATCCTGTGCGGCTGGTGGCTGGCCCTCGGCCACCTGGTGACCGGGGTCGCGCTGTGCATCACGATCATCGGGATTCCGCTGGGACTGGCCAACTTCAAACTGATCCCGATCTCGCTGATGCCACTCGGCCGCGAGATCGTCTCCACCGACGAGCTCGCGACGTTCGGCGTGCACTAGTGAAGCCCACTCGCGACCCCGGCCCGTAGGCTCAGGTCTTCAGTTCATAGAGCCGGTTGAACGGGTCACCGATCGGCAGCTCTCGCACCGACTCAAAGCCTCCGGCGCGGCCCAGCTTCTCGACTACCGACGGCGGGCAGCCGCAGGTGCCAAGCCCCACGCCACCCTGCGCCAGCGAGGTGGTCATGCAGTACAGCACGCTGAAGCCGTACAGCAGGGTCGCGATCGGGCCGGTGTTGTCGGCGGGATCGTCGGCGCAGTTCATCTCGAGCATCAGGTAGGTCCCCCGGTCGTCGAGCGACCGGCGAATCCCGGCGACAAGGCCGGCGGGATCCAGGGAGTCATGCACGACGTCGAACGTCGAGATCACGTCGTAGCGGTCGGGCAGCCCGCGGGAGCCGTCGGCAACCTCGAACCGCACCCGGTCGCCGACGCCCGCCTGCTCGGCCTCCTGACGGGCACGATCGACCTGCGCTGCGAACGCGTCATAACCGACGAACGTCGACCGCGGATATTCGTGGGCCAGCCGGATCACCGCTCGGCCCCCGCCGCAGCCGACGTCGGCCCAGGAGATGCCCTCGTTCAGTCGCTGCACGAGGTCGGGCAGCAACGGCAGCCAGGTTCCGGTCAGCTGGTGGTCGAACCAGGACTTGCTGAGCCTGGCCATCCCGGTGTAGGCGTCGTCGGAATAGGCCGCCTGGGGCACGCCGCCGCCCTCCCGGAACGCGGCCGCGACACGATCGAGCGCCGGCAGCATCCCGACCAGCTCCTGATAGCCGCCGCCCAAGAACCAGACCCCTCCCTCGTCGGCGAGCACCGCCGCGTGCGCGTCGGGCAGCCAGAACCGCCCGGACCCCCGATCGAGCTCGACGTACCCGGTGGCTGCCAGCCCGTACAGCCATTCGCGCACGTAGCGCTCGTTGAGGCCGGCCCGCTCGGCGAGCTCGGAAGGTGTCGCGGGACCGTCCGCGGAGAGTGCCCGGAACAGTCCTAGCTTGTCGCCCAGCGCGCAGAAAATCGTGGTCATCGTCGCGGCGACGTCGCCGACCACCCTCCCCGCGAACTCGTCGGTTCCGACCAATGGCGCCTGCGCCTCTGTCGTCGTCATCGAAGCCTCCTTGTATTGATCGAATGCGATGACGCGGCGAGTCTCCGGGGGGCCCGCAAACGCTGCGCAAATGAACCAAAAAGCCCGCGGCGCCGCCGGCCGGGGTTACGCTCGGGACCGACATGCTCAGGGTGCGGGTCGTCGGGGGCCTCGAGCTCGAGGTCGATGGCGTGCGGCTGCAACCGCCGGCCGGGCGGCCGGCCTGCGCGCTGCTCGGCTGGCTCGCGATCCACCCAGGGCGCCACGCCCGCGGCGTGGTCGCGGCCGCGCTGTGGCCCGACGTGCGCGACGAGAGCGCGCGGGCGAGCCTTCGGACGGCGCTGTCGGCGGTGCGCGACGCGCTGGGGGCGTCGGCGCAGACAGCGCTGCCCGCAGATCGACAGGTCGTCGAGCTCGCCGGATCGCCCGCGACCTGGGTCGACGTGCGCGAGTTCGACGAGTTGATCGAGGCCGGCCAGGCAGCCGAGGCGGTGGCGCTGGCGACCGGCGAGCTGCTGCCCGAGCTTGATTCTGACTGGATCCTGCGTGCGCGCGATCAGCACCGTGACCGGGTCGGTGAGGCGTTGGCGGAGCTTGCGGCCGCGGCGCGAGCGGCCGACGACGAGGCCGGATCGGTGCGCTGGCTGCGGCGGCGGGCCGACCTCGACCGATTCGACGAGCAGGCACACCGCGAGCTGATCAGCGCGATGGATGCTGCCGGAGATCGCGCCGGGGCGATCGGGGTCTACGAGCGCCTGTCGGCGAGGCTCCGCCGTGAACTGGCGGTCGCCCCGTCGTCGCGCACCCGGAGCCTCGCCGCCGAGCTGAGAGCCGGCGACGGCGACGGCGACGGACCAGATCAACCCGCCCGCGGTGTGGTGCCGTCTCCCCCGTTGCCGGGCTGGCTCGCACCGGCTCGATGGCGCGGAGGGTTCGTCGGACGTGCCGAGCCGCTGGCCCAGCTGCATCGGGCTCGGGAACGGGCGGGTGCCGGCGTGCTCGGCCTCGCGATCGTCGTCGGCGAGCCCGGGATCGGTAAGACCAGGCTGGTCGCGCAGTTCGCAGCCGAGTGCGATTCGCTCGGGGCAGTCGTGCTGGCGGGCGCCACAGAGGAGGATGCGCCGGAGCCCTACCTCCCGATCGTCGAGGCGCTCGCCGCGGCCCCGCGCAGCCCGGACGACGCGCCGGTCGTGGGCCTCGTCGACGGTGCAGCCGCTCGGGCGCGACTGCACGAGCGGCTGGCCGGCTCGCTGGAGCGCGCGGCGGCGGGACGTCCGCTGCTGCTGGTGCTCGACGACCTGCAGTGGGCCGATCCCGACACGCTCGCGTTCCTGCGCCGGCTCGCTCGGCGGGGCCTGGCCGTGCCGGCGCTCGTACTCGCGACCGCCCGGCTCGGGGCGCTCGGCCCTGCGTCCTCGCTCGGGCGCGGGCTGACCGCGATCGAACGCGATGCGTCCGTGACGCGGATCGAGATCGGCGCGCTGACACTCTCTGACAGCGCCGCGCTGATCGCAAGCCGCGGCGACCAGCGCTCCCCAGAGCGCGCTGACATCGAGGCGCTGGTCGGCCGCACGGGGGGCAACCCGTTCTTCCTCGAGGCGCTCGTCGATGCCGGCCTCACCCGCCCGGGCTCCGTGTTGCCGATGGGAATCGCCGAGCTCGTGGCGTCGCGACTGCAGACGCTCGGCCCCGAGGTAACCGACGCACTCCAGTCAGCCGCGGTCTTGGGGCGCGAATTCGACCCCCGCCTCGCCGCGAGAACCGCGCGGATGCAGACCGACGAGGCGCTGGCGGCCCTGGACCGAGCGGCTGAGGCGCATCTCGTACGGCCGGCCGCCGGCCGTCCCGGGCGGATGGAGTTCGTCCACGCGCTGGTCCAGGAGGCGCTGACCTCGAGGCTCGCGCCCGGGCGGCTGGCGACGCTGCATGCCGCCGCGGTCGACGCGATCGCACCTCGACGGGACCCCGAATCCGACGAGGCGCTGGCGAGCGCCGCCCGCCATGCGATCGCAGCGCTCCCGGTGCTCGACGCCGACCGCGTGGCGGAGCTGTGTGAGCGGGCCGGCCTGTCACTGATGGCCGCGCAAGCACCGGCCGACGCGGCCGAGCTGCTGGCTCGCGCGCTGGCGGCATGCGGGCAAGCGGGCGCGCGCGCGGCGCTCCAGATCCGCTTGCAGTTGGCGCTCGGCGACGCGCTGCGGTCGTCCGGCCGCGCCGAAAAGGCCGTTGAAGCGTTCGCAGCCGCTCGGTCGCTGGCCCGCCGGGGAGGCGACGGCGAGCTCCTGGCCCGTGCCGCGCTCGGCGTGGTCGGCCCGTCGGTCACGATCGTGGGTGCCGACGATGAGACCGTGGCCTCCTTGGAGGAAGGGCTCGCCGCGGCACCCGTCGGCGCTACCGGGACGCGCGCCCAGATTCAGGCGCGGCTCGCGGTCGAGCTGGCCTACGACCCCGACCCGACGCGTCGTGATCAACTGAGCTCGGACGCCCTGGCCAGCGCGCGGGCGGCGGGGGACGTGCGGACTCTCGCCGCGACGCTGGGCGCGCGACACGTGGTCCTGTGGGGGCCCGACCACACCCGCGCCAGGCTCCCGCTGGCCAACGAGATGCTGCGCCTGGCCAGGCGCGCGGAGGATCCGGCGCTTGAGCTTCAGGCCCGGACGTGGAGGATCATCGACCTCGAGGAGCTCGGCGACGGAGCGGCCGTGGACTCCGAACTGGAGCTGTTTGCGGCCACGGCCAGCGCTACCGGCCAGTCGGCGTACGCGTGGTACGTGCCGGCCTGGCGAGCTGCCCGGGCCTACCAGGCCGGGCGACGCGAGAGCGCCCACGAACTCCGCCGTCAGGCGACGAGGCTCGGGGAGCAGGCAGGCGATTTCAACGTCCAGTTCGCCTCCCGGGTCCAGTACATCGCGGACCTCGCCGACGACCGGCTCGAAGCGATCGACCTCGAGTGGCAGGCCGAGCGCGTGCGCAACTCTCCCGTCGGATGGGCTTATCGATGCCTGTACACCTGGGCGCTGGCGGCTGTCGGGCGCGAACCGGAAGCCCGGCGCGAGCTCGCGGCGCAGCGGGCCGCCGGGGTACCCGGGAGCTGGCCCCGCGACACCAACTGGCTGTCTGCCTGCAAGGAGCTCAGCGAGGCCGTGTGGCTCCTGCGCGACCGCGAGATCGGTTCCGAGCTCGAGCGGCTGTTACTGCCGTTCTCAGACCGAATCGTCGTCTCGGCTCGGGCGTTGATGTGCATGGGCAGCATCGTCGGAGCGCTGGGCCGGCTGGCGGAGCTGCGCAACGACCCCGACGCGGCGATCGACCGCTACGAGCAGGCGATCGATCGTGAGGAACGGGCCGGAGCGCTGATCTGGGCCACCCGGCACCGATGGCGGCTGGGCGACGTGCTGGCCGCCAGCGGCCGGCCCGAGCTTGCGCGCGCACTGCTGGCGCGCGTCGTGCGGGAGGCCGGCGGCATGGGGATGATCCACACCGCCGACCTGGCTCGCGCGCGGTTGGCGGCCTGACGCCACCGCTTGCATATTTCGGATCGGAGGCGGGAACCTCCGACGAATGCGGATCTTCCTCGCGGGCGCCAGCGGAGTGATCGGGATCCGGCTGACGCCATTGCTGATCGACGCCGGGCACGAGGTCGCGGCAATGACGCGGTCGCCGGGCAAAGCGAACGCGCTACGCGAGCTCGGCGGCGAGCCGGTCGTGTGCGACGTTTATGACGCGGCGGCACTGCGTGACGCTGTCGTCACCTTCGCGCCCGAGGCCGTGATGCACCAGTTGACCGACCTACCCGACGACGCGTCGCAGATCCAGGAGTTCGGCCCACGCAACGATCGCATCCGCCGCGAGGGAACCACCAACCTGCTCGACGCGGCGGCAGCCGCCGGCGCTGACCGTTTCCTGGCCCAGAGCATCGCCTGGGAGCTGCCGGGCGAGCGCGGCGCAGCCAACGCCGAGTTCGAGCGGGCGGTGGTCGAGGCCGGCGGCGTGGTCATCCGCTACGGGCAGCTGTACGGGCCCGGTACCTACTACGAGCATGAGCTCCCGGACCCTCCCCGGGTCGCGGTCGGCGAGGCCGCGCGGCGCACGGTGCCGCTCCTCGACGCCGACTCCGGGATCGTCGAGGTCGTCGAGTAGCCGGCTCCGCGGGTGCTCCGGGCGGCGGCCCGGAGCTCAGCAGTCGATTGGCGCGAGCGCGCTCTGATAGGCCGACTGCAGCTTCTGTCCTGCGGTCTTGACCTGGCTGGCCGCGTTGCTCAGCGACAGGTTGCTGGTCAGCCCCGAGGCAATCGACTGCAGCTGCTGAGAGAACTCCTGGTTGGCCTGAGTGATCTGCTGCTTACGGTCGCTCGACAGGTTCTTCTCGTTATCGGTGATCGTCTGGACGTTGTTCTTGATCGAGTTCAGCTCGTCCTTGACCCCGTTGACGCTGGCGGTTGTCAGCGTCAACGACTTGAGGTTGTTGACGCTCTTCTGAATGCCGCCGCGGGCCGAGCAGACCGCCTTCATCGCCTTCTGCTCCTTGGACTCGCCGCAGCCGGCTACCGCAACGCCGATCACCGCCGTCGCCAGCACGAGCATCAGCGGCCGGAGTGAGTTCGTGTACGCCATGTCGTCATCCCCCTGAGGTGGGTTGAAGGTCCTGCCGGGCTGGAGGCGCCTCCTCGGTGACCTCGACCGGTGCCACGCGGCCCCCGGGCAGCCAGCGCACCGCGATCAGGAACGTGAAGGCCATCACCCCCGCCATGACGTGGAAGACCGTCTGGGTGGAATGGGCGAATGCGACCTGCACGTCGTGGACGATGGCCGCCGGCTGGTTGCCGCCTCCGCCTGAGCTTGGCCCCGCAGGTGCCGAGCGACGACGCCACCTGGTCGGCGGTGCCCTTCGGGACTCCGTGCTTGGTCAGCGCATTGGTCACGTGGATGTGGTTCTGAGCGACGAGGATCGCGCCGAGCACGGCGAGCCCGAGGCTCGCCCCGAAGTTACGCGACGTCTGGGTGATCCCGGTGACCTCGCTGTAACTGGTGCTGGGGGCGCGGTTGACCGCGTCGGTGCTGGAGGTACCGAGCATCAGCCCGATCCCGCCGCCGGCGAGCATCACGTACGGCCACTGGGCGTGCAGCGACAGATCGGTGAGCTTGCCCGCCAGCAGGAAGAAGCCCACGGCCGCGAGTGCGCACCCGGCGACCACGGCCGGTCTGGCGCCACGGCTGTCGAGGATCCGCCCGCCGACCTGGGCCAGGACCACGAACCCGATGAAGAAGTACAGGAGGTACAGGCCGGCATTCGAGGCCGATGAGCCGAGTGACACCTGCGAGTACACGCTGGCGAAGAAGAAGAACGGGATGAACGCGACCGACATCAGCCCCAGCACCGCGGTCTCGGTGGAGAACCCTCGATCGCGGAAGATCTGCAGACGCAGCAGCGGGTAGGGCGTGCGCAGCTCCCAGGCCACGAACCCGACCGCCAGCAACACCCCGACGATCACGCACACCCAGGTGGCGACGCTGCTCCACCCCCACACCGCCGACTGCTGCAGCCCCAGCACGATCAACCCCATCGCCCCGGTGATCAGCACCGTGCCGCGGTAGTCCAGCGGCGCCGGTCGCCGCACATCGTCGGGCTTGGACATGTAGATCAGCACCAGCGCGATGATCGCCACCGGGATGTTGATCCAGAAGATCGACCGCCAGGTCCACTGTGTGAGGTAGCCGCCGGCGATCGGGCCGATCGCGGTCAGTCCGCCGGTGATTCCGAAGAACATCGCCATCGCCTTGCCACGCTCGTCGATCGGGAACGTCGCGACCACGATCCCCACCGCCGCGGGGAACATCAGCGCCGCCCCGACGCCCTGCACGACCCGGAAGAAGATGATCCAGCTCTCGCCGATGCTCCCGGTCGGGGTCAGCCCGCACATCGCCGACGCCCCGGCGAAAATGATCACGCCGATCGTCACCATCCGCCGGCGGCCCAGCACGTCTCCCAGCCGGCCGCCGAACGCGAACAGTGCCGACAGCGACAGCAGATAGCCGTTGATGATCCACTGGGATCCGGTCGCCGACAGCGACAGATCCTTCTGGAGGTTCGGGACCGCGATCGCGACGATCGTCTGGTCGATGAACGTCATCGCGACCGCAAACACCATCGCGGCAAGCACCAGGTTCTTATTCGAAGCGCCCGTCATCTCGAAACCCCCATTTGAGTTGACATCTCCCGACCCGGCCTGCACGATACGCCTTCCCGATGACCGAGACACCCTCCGCGAGCGATCGGATCATCGTCTCCAAGCCGAGTCCACTGTCAGTGGATGACACGGTGGTCAGGATCATTGACGTGCTCGCTGCTCGGGGGCTGAAGCTGTTCGCGGTGATCGACCACAGCGGCGAGGCGCGCGCCAACGGTCTCGAGCTGCGCGACACCAAAGTGGTGATCTTCGGCAACCCCAAGGGCGGCACGCCGGTGATGCAGGCGGCCCCGCTGGCCGCGATCGATCTTCCCCTGAAGCTGCTGGTGTGGGCCGACGGAGACCAATCGGTGATCAGTTACACCGACCCCGCGGCGCTCGCCGCCCGCTACGGGCTCAGCGACGAGCTCACCACGCCGCTGGCCGGAGTCGTGGCGATCGCCGACGCGGCGCTGGCTGCGACCTGAACTCCGTAGGTCAGCTTCCAGTGGGTCGAGCCACTGACAGTCACAGTCAGGTGAGCGTCGGATACGGTTCAGCCAATGGAACAATCCCAGCCGTTGATCGTCCAGATTCCCCGTGGCGGCGAGGTCGCCACCCAGATGGCCTCACAGGCGCCGCCGAGCGTCCAGCGCGGAGACGTGGTGATCGAGCACGCGACCACGGACTCCGAGGGCCGTCTCGAGGCGGTCGAGGCCGGGCAGGCGCTGCTCACGCTCCCCTCCCCCGAGGCGATCGAGCGCGAGGCCGATGAGGTACGCAGGGTGATCGGGCAGGCCGGCACCGGGGTGGAGCCGATCGTGCTCGTGCTCGAGACCGGCGAGGAGCTGACCGAGCAGCAGCTGCAGATCGTCCTCGGCGCCGCGGCCCACAGCTCGCGCGCGGTGATCCTGCGGGTCATCGCCGACGGCTGATCTGCGGTGGGGCCGCGTCAGATCTCCAGGCGCGACTCCTCGAGGTCGAGTTCCTGGATCACTGCGTTCATCGTCTCGTTTGAGATCTCGCCCTCGTTGCGCGCCCGTACCAGCGCCTCGCGCTGCGCGGCGAGCACCAGCTGGACGACCTGCTGATAGGCGAGCGAACGGTCCTCGTACCCGTCGTCCTCGATCTTGCCCGCGCGCGCTGCGAACCGGCGCTTGCGGTAGTTGTAGGCGCCGCGCATCCGCTCAATCGTGTCATCGCGCGTCCACTCCTCGGACTCGAGCTCGTCGAGCTGGGCCAGCGCGGCCTTGGTGGCGACCAGGCGCGCCCGGATCTCCTCTCTCTCCTCGCTGCCGTCGCGCTCGACGTGCAGCGCCTTGATCAGCCCGGGGAGCGTCAGTCCCTGGAGCACGAGCGTGGCGAAGATCACCGCGAACGTCAGGAAGATGATCAGGTCGCGGTCGGGAAACGGGTCGTGCGCGTGCGTGGTCAGCGGCAGCGACAGCGCCGCCGCCAGCGACACCGCGCCCCGCATGCCCGCCCAGGCGAGGATCAGCCGCGGGCGCGCCCCGACTCTTCGCTCACGCTGACTGGGGCGCCGGTCCAGGGCCCGGATCAGGTACGGCGTGGTGAAGAACCAGGCGATGCGGGTGAGGATCACCGCCAGGCTGACCAGCGCGGCGTAGAGAGCGAGCTTCCCGGGCGGATAGGCCCCCAGCCGGTCGACCACCGTGCGCAGCTGCAAGCCCACCAGGACGAACAGGCTCGCGTTGACGATGAAGTCGAGGATCTCCCACACAAATGTCGCCTGTAGACGGATCCGGGCCGGGATCACGCTCGGACCCCTGATGCCCATGTACAGCCCCGTGGTGACGGCGGCGAGCACGCCCGAGGCGCCGATCGCGCTGGCCGGGATGAACGCCGCGTAGCCGCTGAACAGCGAGATCGTGACGCTCGTCGGCCCGTCGGTGGTACGCGCCCGCAGCTCCGCGATCGCCCATCCGACCGCCAGGCCGATCGCGACCCCGCCGGCGGCCGCGGCGAGGAACTTCCAGCTGGCGTCGAGCAGCGAGAAGCTGCCGCCGACGACGGCCGCGACCGCGACCCGGAAGCACACCAGCGCCGTGGCATCGTTGAACAGTCCCTCGGCCTCGATCGCTGACACGAAGAACCTCGGAAACTCGAGGCGCCGCATGATCTGCGCGCCCGCCAGCGTGTCGGTCGGCGACACGATCGCCCCGAGCGTGAACGACGCCGCCCACGACAGCCCGTCGACGAGCTGATGGGCGACGACCGCGACCGCAACCATCGTGGCCAGCACCAACCCGACCGAGCTGAGCGTGAGCGCCCGCAGGTTCGAGCGGATGTCGTTGAGGTTGGCGAAGAACGCGGCGCCGTAGACGAGCAGTGGCAGGAACACGACCAGGACGACGTTCGGGTCGAGGTTGACCTCCGGCATCCCGGGCACGAACCCCAGCAGCGCGCCACCGATCACCAGCACGATCGGATACGGCAGCGACAGCCTTCGTGCCAGGGCGCTCAGCCCGGCCACGGCGACCAGGAGCCCCGCTATCAGCAGCTCCGCTTGACCCATTGGCGCAAGTCTGCCCTGTCGGGTTAGAGATCAGGGCTCGGGCTCGACCACCGCCGCGAGGTCGCGGCCGGTGGCGCGCACGATCTGCGCGACCATCGGCGCTCGGTCCACGCGCGTGAGGGGGAGATCGTGGACGGCATGCCACGCGATCGCCGCCACGTCACGGGCCAGCTCGGGCGGCCATGGCTGCGGCGTCGCCGCCAGCTGCCGCAACGAGCTCGCCAGCGATCCGATCTGCTCGGCCAGCCAGTCGGGCAGCTGCTCGCGATCCTCCAGGCCGAGCACCATCGCGCGGACCAGGCTGAGCACGGCGTTGGCCAGCAGGTCGAAGCGGGCGATCCGCCGGTCCTCCGCCGCGACCACCGGTCGCAGCCGCCACCGCCGGGGGGCGATCTTCACGTTCGCCTTGGCCCGCACGCGGGCGTCGGCCAGGGCCGCCAGACGACGGTGGATCTCATAGCCCGTGGCCAGAGACCACTCCGCGGACACCGGCTCTCCTCTGTCGACCTGTCCCAGCGCGCGTTCGAGCGCGGTCGCCAGCGATTCGAGCAGCGCCCGCTCGGCCGCCCACAGGCGCGGTAGCGGGGCTGCCGGGAACAGCACCAGCCCCACCAGCAACGCCGCCCCGCCGCCGACCAGGGCGTCGACCGCGCGTTCGGCGCCGGTGCCGTGTCGCTGAAGGGCCACCACCAGGATCGCCGAGCCCGCGGCCTGGTTGACGAACATCGGCCCCTCGCCGACGAACCCGGCGCCCACCACCAACGCGATCCACATCGTGACCAGTACGGTGACGCCGAGCACGACCGTGCTGGTGCCGAACAGCTTCAGCATCCCTTCGGCGATCACGATTCCAAGCAGCACGCCGATCACCATCTGCAGCGCCCGCCGGCCGCGCCCGAAGTAGTTCACGCTCATCGCGACCGCGGCTGCGATCGGCGCGAAGAACGGCTGCGGGTGACCGAGCAGCCGGTGAGCGACGAACCAGGCCAGCGCCGCCGCGAACGCCGCTTGGACCGCAGCCCAGGCTGACTCGCGCCACCGCTCGCGGGAACCCGCGACACCCTCGTGCCAGTCGAACGTGAAATCTGTAAACGAGCGGTTAGCGCTCACCGCCCGCCATTCTGCCCGCCTAGGCGCGCCAGCACAGGCAGCGCTCGGGAGCGAGCGCCAGCAGCGGGCCGGCCGGCGGCGCCTCGCGGTACGGGGCGTACCTGTGCGCGAGCGCGGCGATCGCCTCGGGTGCGTCGCCGGCCTCGACGATCTGCACGTCACCGAGGACCTGCACCCAGGCCAGCCGCGTCCAATCATCGTCGTAGCGATCGACGGTGAGCGCGGCGCTCGGCTTGCGCCGCAGGAACCGGACCCGCGCCAGCCGCTCCGGCGGGACGCGCTTGGGCTTTGAGTCGATCGCGCTCCATACGATGCCGTCGGAGACGGCAAACGTGATCGGCTGCACGCGAGGCCGGTCGAGGCCATCGAGGAACGCCAGGTGCGCGACCCGTGACTCGTCCAGCAGCGCCGCGGCCCAGGCAGGGAGCTGAGCTAGGGTGGAGATCGTCACCGCGGCGAGCATACGAGCAATGAGGGAGAGATCATGGACGTAGGAATCGGACTGCCCAATGCGATCCCCGGCGCCACACGTCAGCAGCTGCTGGACTGGGCCCGGGAGTCCGAGCGGGCGGGCTTCTCCTCGCTGGGCACGATCGACCGGATCGTCTACGACAACTACGAGCCGATGACCGCGCTGGCCGCCGCGGCCGGGGTCACCGAGCGAATCCGGCTGGCCACCACCGTGATGCTGGGACCGCTGCGAATGAACGCGGCGATGGTGGCCAAGCAGATGCTGTCACTCGACGCGCTCGCCGGCGGCGGCCGCGCCGTACTCGGGCTCGGTCTCGGCGGCCGAGAGGACGACTACGAGATCAGCGGCAGCGACATGAGCGGCCGGGGTCGTTGGCAGGACGAGGCGGCGGCTCAGATCCGGCGCGTGTTCGACGGTCGGGACGGCCACGAAGCCAACGTCGGTCCCCGCCGGCCCGGGCCCGGACCGTCACTGATCATCGGCGGCTCCGTCGCGGCCACATTCGAGCGCGCCGCCAAGTGGGGCGACGGCTGGATCATGGGCGGCGGCACGCCCGACCAGTTCCGCGCCGGCGCCGAGCAGTTGAACGCTGCCTGGACGCGACATGGCCGCGACGGGAGCCCCCGCACGATGGCGCTGGCCTATTTCGCCCTGGGCGACGACGCCGAGGCCGACGCCAACAAGTACCTACTCGACTACTACGGGTTCCTCGGCGACGAGATCAGCGGCGCGATCGCGGCCAGCGCCGCCACGGACGCCGACACCGTGAACGCGTACGTGGCGGCGTTCACAGAGGCGGGTCTGGGCGAGCTGGTGATGATGCCGACGTCCAGCGACCCGGCGCAGGTCGGGCTGCTCGCGCGGGCACTGGGCCGCTAGCTCCGCGCTAGCCGCCCAACGCGTCAAACGTCACGGTCGTTCCCACCGCGCACTGGACGAACGCCTCGGGCAAGCCGCGGGCGATCGCGTGGACCGCCTTCCAGCCCGAGCAGTGCGCGGGTAGGACGCACCCAACCTCGCCGGCGCGCAGCGCGTCGACGGTCGGCCCGATGCGGGCCTCGAACAGCCCTCCGGTGAGATGCAGGCCGCCCACCAGGCCCGCGACCCGGGTCTCTCCGGTCAGGCGTTGAGCGTGACGCAGCACGTTGATCACGCCCGCGTGCGAACAGCCCGAGATGATCACCAGGCCGCGATCGCGCACGTTGACGACGAGGGCCTGGTCGTCCCAGATCATCGGATCGGGTTGCCACTCGCCGCGGTCCCGTGCCTCGTGGATCGGAAAGCCGGTTTCGAACTCGGTCACCCGCTCGACCTGCCCGGAGACCAGGATGGCGCCGTCGAGCAGCAAGCTGAACGCGCGTTCTTCGATCACCTCGAGCCCCTCGGCCTCGAGGTCCTGACGGCTTGGTGGTGGCAGTCTCAGCTCGTCGCCCGAGGGAAACATGAGTCGCCGGTCGCGCCAGGCATCCGGGTGAATCACCAGTGGCAGCCGTGAGCGCCCCCGCCGGCGGATCAGGCCCTCGAGTCCACCGTGATGGTCAGCGTGACCATGCGAGATGACGATCGCGCGAAGGTCATCCACCGGCACCTGGAGGATCTCGAGGTTGCGGGCCACGGCATGCGCGGTAAGGCCGGCGTCGTACAGCACCGTGCCGCGGTGGTCGTTGGATTCGACCGCGACCAGCGCGGAGAAACCATGTTCGGCAACCAGCTGCTCGGCCGCGCCGAAGTCTCGCTCCTGGTAGCGAACCACGCCTTCCTGGCCGGCCATCAGGAGATCGAGGAAGTTGTCGATCACGATCGTCACCTGGACCCGATCAACCGGGGTGAGCACGCGCTGATCCTACGTCACCCCCGGCGCGTGTTCAGCGAACCGCGTCGGCGATCGCCGACACCGCCCGCTCGACGTCTGGAGTGGTGATGTCGAGATGGGTGACCGCGCGTACCCGCGTCGCGTCGATCACGTTGAGCTCGACGAGATCTGCCACCCGCTCGACCAGCGCGCGGGCGTCGCTGACCTCGAACACCACGATGTTCGTCACGACCGTCTCGGGGTCGAGCGTCACCCCCGAGATCGCGGCCAGCCCGTCGGCCAGCATCCGGGCGCGACCATGGTCCTCGGCGAGGCGGTCGACGTTGTGGTCGAGCGCGTACAGGCAGCCAGCGGCCACGATCCCCGACTGCCGAAACGCCCCACCGCTCATCTGCTTGTAGCGCCAGGCCTCCGCGATCAGCTCTGCCGAGCCGGCCAACACCGCGCCGACCGGGGCGCCCAGGCCCTTGGTGAAATCGATCCAGGCGGTGTCGAACCCGGCAGCGTACTCGCGGGCCGGCACCCCCGACGCGACGACCGCGTTCATCAGCCTGGCTCCGTCGAGATGGGCACGGAGGCCGAACTCGCGTGCGGTGGCGAGCACCTCCCGAATCGCCTGCATCGGCCACACCTTGCCGCCGCCGCTATTCGTGGTCTGCTCGACCCAAGCCAGCCGGGATCGCGGCATGTACCGGCTTCCGGGCGACCGGATCGCGGCGCGCAGCTGGTCAGCGGTGTAGATCCCGCCGTCGCCGTCGAGCGTGCGGACCATCGCGCCGGCCAGAGCGGCCGGGCCGCCGGCCTCGGAGTTGACCGGGTGCGCCGTCCGGTCGACGATCAGCTCGTCACCACCCGGACGTATGTGCAGCCGCAGGGCGATCTCGTTGCACATCGTTCCGCTGGGCAGGAACACCGCTGCCTCGTGCCCGAGCAGCTCGGCCACGCGCTGCTCGAGTTCGATCGTGGTTGGGTCGCGGCGGCGCTGCTCGTCGCCGACCTCGGCCGCCGCGATCGCGGCGCGCATCCCACCCGACGGGCGAGTCTGGGTGTCGCTGTAGAGGTTGATCGGGGTCATGCGACGTGCAGGCTACGCGACGGCTGGGGCGAGGCCCCCGGCGACCGCGGACTCGAACTCAAGCGTGCAGGCTCGCACGGCCACGATCAGCACCGCCAGCGCCCCGGCCACGCCGGCGAGCACGAAGGCGCCCGAGGCCCCGAAGCTCTCGGTCGCCGCCCCGGCGACCGCGGCGCCGAGCGAGACGCCGATCGCCTCGGCCGTGGCCACCCATGAGAACGCTTCGGTGACCGTGCCCGCGGGCGCCGCGCCACCCACCAACCCGTAGATGACCCCGGTGGTGGGAGCGATCCAGGCCCCGGCCAGGAGCAGCGCCGCACCCATCGCCACCACGCTGCCGCCGGTGGCCAGAAGCGCAGCGTGACTGGCCGCCAAACCCGCGACCAGCACCGTCACCTCCCGGGCGCGGCGCGGCGGGCCGCCCCACCGGGTGACAACCACGCCCCCGAGCAGCGAGCCGACGCCCCACACGCCCAGCAGCGGCCCGGTCGCGCCGGCGTGGCCGAGCGCGGACGCGGCCGCGGTGACGGCCACGTCAACCGCTCCGAAGACCGCGCCCAGCGCGATCAGCACCAGGATCAGCGTGCGCATCGCCGGAGAGCGCAGCGAACCACCGCGCGCCGTCGGCCGCTCGCGGGGCGGCCGCCAGTTACGCGAGGCCGGCTGCAACGCGAACGCCACGGTTGCGAGCAGTTGCACCACGCCGGCGAGCGCCAGCGCTGCGCCGGTTGACCACAGCGAGCCGACCCCCAGCGCCAGCGGCGGGCCGAAGATGAACGTCAGCTCGAGCGCGGTCGACTCGACCGTGTAGGCCTTGGGAAGCGCCGCCGGGTCGGCGACGACGGCCGGGAGCAGCGCGCGGGCACAGGCGTCGACCGGAGGCGCGATCAGCCCGATCGCCGCGGCCAGCGCCACCGCGGTCGCCGCACTCGGCGACAGGGTCGCGATCGCGCCCAGCAGCAGTGCCGACCCGCCGGCGGTGCAGATCAGCGTCATGGTCTGCCCGCAACGGTCGACGATCCTGCCGAACAACGGGGCCCCGGCGCCGCGCGCGAGCGCGTAGGCGCCGCTGGCCAGACCGGCTACGGCGTAGGAGCCGGTGAGCCGGTGCACGTGCACCAGCAGTCCGAGTCCGAGCATCGCGTCGGGCAGGCGGGCGACGATCGAGGTCGCCAGCAGCGCAACGGTGCGCCTCTCCAGCAGGCTCATGACCGGTCTCCGTGAACCGCCGCGCGAAGCATCCCGTCGCGCAGGCTCGCGATCCAGGCGCTGCCGGGCCGGCGGTGCGCACGGCGAGCGCGGGCCTGGTGGCGGCGCCCGGCGGCGACGCGGGCCTCGGCGGCCGCGCGGCGCAGATCGTCGGTCCGGGCCTGGCTTGCGTGGTATGCGAACTGGTTGATCATGGTTCCTCCTCGGTGATTGCCTGGGCGGCAATGTATGTCCGAATCGGCCTGGCGATAAGATCCAATTCGATGTCGATTCAGTGGGCCGGTTTGGGACCGGAACTGATGCTGGCGCTCGACCGCGAACGCGACGAGCCGCTCGGCGCCCAGCTCGAGCGCGAGCTGCGCGAGGCGATCCGCACGGGTCGGCTGGCGGCGGGCGAGCGACTGCCGTCGTCGCGCGAGCTGGCCCGCGAGCTCCGCGTCTCACGGGGCCTGGTGCAGGAGTGCTACGCCCAGCTCCTGGCCGAAGGTTTCCTGAGCGCGAGGACCGGGTCGGGCACTCGCGTGGCCGGGGGCGCGGAGCGGCGCGCGCCCTCGCCCCCGCCACGACCCGCCGATCAGCCGCCGCGGCTCGACGTCGACTTCCGGATGGGCACGCCGGACTCCAACAGCTTCCCGCGCCGCGACTGGATGTGGGCGATGCGCGAGGCGACGCGCACCGCGCCGGCCGAGGCGTTCGGCTACGGGGACCCGCGCGGCAGCCGCCGCCTGCGCGAGGTGCTCGCCGGCTACCTCCGGCGCGTACGCCGTGCCGACGCCGACCCGGAGCTGATCGTGATCTGCGCCGGGTTTGCCCAGGGGATCAACCTCGTCGAGCGCGTACTCGCCGGCTCCGGTGTCGAGACGCTCGCGTTCGAGGACCCAGGGTTCGCCGACGACCGCGCCAACGCGGCTCGGTGGGGGCTGAAGCCGGCGACGGCCCGGGTCGACTCAGACGGGGTCGACGTCAACGACCTGACCGCCACCGGCGCGCGGGGCGTGCTGCTGACGCCCGCCCATCAGGCGCCGACCGGCGTCGTGCTCGCCCCGGGGCGCCGCCAGGCGCTGGTCCGCTGGGCAGACGAGCACGAGGCCACGATCATCGAGGACGACTACGACTCCGAGTTTCGCTACGACCGCGAGCCGGTCGGGGTGCTCCAGGGCCTTGCCCCCCACCGGGTGGCCACGATCGGCACGGTCAGCAAGTCGCTCTCTCCCGCGCTTCGGCTCGGTTGGGTGCTGTGCCCGCCGTCGCTCGCCGAGGCGATCGCGTCCGAGAAGGACAACGACGACCGCGGTTCGCCGATGCTCGAGCAGCTCGCGCTGGCGACGTTGATCGAGTCCGGCCGCTACGACCGTCACCTGCGTCGGATGCGGGGCGTGTACTCGAGCCGCCGGCAGGCGCTGATCGACGCGCTGGCCGAGCACGCGCCACGGGTGACGCTGCACGGGCTGGCCGCCGGAATCCACGCGGTCGCGGCGCTCCCGGCGCACGCCGACGAGCGCGAGATCGCCGCGGCGGCGCGCGAGCGCTCGATCGGCCTGTACCCGATGAGCCGCTACCGCGCCGACGGAGACCCGCGGCCGCCGCAGCTGGCGTTGGGGTTCGGCGACCTGTCCGAGCCGGCGATCAGCCGCGGGATCGCGACGATCGCCGACCTGCTGCGCTGACCGGCGCTCAGCCCCGGAGCCGAAGGTCGGCGACGCGGATCGAACCGTTGCGCGGCCACGCCGACGTCACGCAGGTGCGCGCGATCTGCCGCACATGGCGCTCATCGGTGCCACAGCAGCCGCCGAGGATCGTCAGCTGCGGGAACCGGGCGAGCAGGCGCGCGTAATCATCGGCGAGCTCGTTCGGATCCCCCGCGTCGAGCTCGTCGGCGGCGTCGAGCTCGGCATGGCTCCGGCAGGAAGCGTTGGCCCGGATCCCGCGCACGCGGCTCAGCCAGGCGCCGCCTTGCTCCAGCGCGGGCCCGAAGTGCAGCGGATGCGCGCAGTTGATCATGTAGTACGCCGGTCCCTGACCGGTCGCGGCGTCCACCTCGGCGATCGCCTCACCGAGCTCGATCCCGCACGGGAGCAGTCCGTCGGTCTCAACCGTGAACGAGATCACGACCGGCATCGAGGCGGCGTGCGCCGCGCGGGCGATCCCGATCGCCTCCTCGGGGTAGGTGATCGTCAGCGCCGAGACGAGGTCGGCCCGGGTGTCGGCGAACGACCCGATCTGCTCGGCGTGGTAGCTCTCGGCCTCGTCAGCGGTCATCTGCTCGGACGCGTCGTAGCCGTCGCCGCGCGGGCCGATGCAACCGCTGATCACGTAGTCGCCGGGATTCGGGTCCTCGCGATCGCGCAGGTCTGCGAGCAGCGTGATCGCCTCGGCGTTGATCGCGTGGAGCGCGGCCGTGTCGTAGCCCAGCCTGCTGCCCCAGTCGGGGTTAGCGCGCCAGGTCGGAGACTCGGCGATGAAACCGCAACCAGCCAGGCGAGCGATCGCCGCGTGTGACTCGAAGTAGTGACGCAGGCGCCGGCGGCCCTCGGTCGATTCGAGCAGGACGAACGCCGCAAACTCGGGGAGCTCGATGCCGTCGATGTAGATCAGCGTGGTCTCCAGGCCGCTGTCGGTGAGAAACGGCCGGTGCTCGAGCTGCGGGAGAGTTGGATCGTGATCGATCATCGCAGTCCTCTGCAGTCGGATATGGCACTGACAGCATCCTGCATCGGATCGCGCCCGTGTCCTATAGGGTCGGCACCCCATGTTCGTCGCCGCGCTCGTCCGATGATCGCCCGCGTCTGGCGAGGCGTGGTGGCGCTGGCCGACGCCGACGTCTACGCCGACTACATCCGCGAGACCGGCTTCAACCAGTACGCCCAGACCACCGGCAACCGCGGCGCCTGGCTGCTGCGCCGCGACGAAGGCGACCGGACCGAGTTCGTCACCTACTCCCTGTGGGACTCGCTGGACGCGGTCCGCGCATTCGCCGGCGACGACTTCGAGCGCGCCGTCTACTACCCCGACGACGAGCGCTATCTGGTCGAGCGCGACGACCGGGTTCGGCACTACTCCGTCGAGGACCACGTCGCTCCGTAGCTAGCGCCGGACGGGTCCGCTGGCGGCGGGCGCCGTTCGACGGCGGCGTCGAGATGGAGCCCAGTACCCATATCGAGGCACCGTGGCCCGGCCGATGCTGACGGCTACTGATGCACGTCCTGCCAATCGCGTTTGGGTTGTCGATCGCCGCACTGACCGTGCGGAGCTGGAGCGGTCTGGGCTGGCCGACCCGGGCCGCGGGCGGCGCGCTGTCGACGCTGGTGCTGGTGTACGGGACGGGCGTGATCGGAATCCCTCCCCCGAGGCGCTGGTCGACACGCTGGGTGAGACGCTCGGGCCGTACACGTACGTGCTCGTGGGCGTGATGGCGTTCCTCGAGACGGCCGCGTTGGTGGGCCTGGTGTTACCCGGCGAGACGCTGGTGATCGTCGGCGGCGTCGTGGCCGGGCAGGGCCACCTCGACGTGGTTGCGCTGGTGGCGCTGACCTGGGCGTGCGCGCTGTGCGGAGACCTGAGCGGATATGCACTCGGCCGCCGGCTGGGACGCCGGTTCCTGCTCGAGCACGGACCGCGCCTTCGTATCACGGAGCCGCGGCTGGCCAGGGTCGAGGCCTGGTTTACGCGCCATGGGCTGGCGACGATCCTGGTCGGGCGGTTCGTGGGCCTGGTCCGGCCGATGGCACCGTTCTTGGCCGGCGCGTCCCGATACCCCGGTGGCCGATTCGCAGTCGTCGCGCTGGTCGGCACCGCCCTGTGGAGCGCCGCCTGCGTGGTGCTCGGCTACGTGCTTTGGAACTCCTTTGACCAGGCGATCGCGATCGCTCAGCAGGGCACGATCGCGGTCGCAATCGCCGCCGCCCTGGTCGCGGGCGGACTGGTGGCCCACCCTCGCCTGCGGGCGGTGAGGCGATGACGGTCGAGCTGCTGGTCGCACTCGCGCTCGTGCTGGCCAATGGCTTCTTCGTGGCCAGTGAGTTCGCGCTGGCACGATTACGCGCGACCCAGGTCGCGGAGGTGCGCCACGAGCGACGCCGGGGGTCGAGCGCGCTGGCGCACGCGGTCGGTCACCTGGACGCTTACCTGGCCGCCTGCCAACTCGGGATCACGGTCGCGAGCATCGGGTTGGGCGCCATCGGCGAGTCAGCGTTCGAGCACCTACTCGCGCCGGTCCTCGGCCACGACGCCGAGATCGCGGGCATCGCGGTCGGCGCGGCGATTGCGTTCGGGTTGATCACGTTGCTGCACGTGGTCGTCGGCGAACTCGCGCCCAAGAGCGCGGCGATCGCCCGCTCGACCGAGATCGGGCTGCGGGTCGCGCCGGCGATGCGGGTCTTCTACCTACGCCACCAAGCCGCTCGTCGACCTGTTCAACGGGCTCGGGAACCTGGTGCTGGCGCCTTTCGGGATCGCCCCCGCCAGCGAGTCAGGTCATGCCCCTCACTCCGAGCGCGAACTGCTCGAGCTGCTGGCCCAGAGCCGACAGCACGGACTGATCGAGCCCGAGGAGCAGGAGATCGCCGAACGAGGCTTCGCGTTCGCCGACCGCACCGCACGGGACGTGATGCAGCCGCGCGGCGCGATCGAGTTCGTGGTGCTCGACGCCGGACGGGCCGAGGCGCCCGTCGCACGGCGCGTTGCACGCACACGCGGCTTCCGGTCTGCACCCGCGAGCTGGGTCTCGACGACCCGGTCGGGTTCGTCCACGGCAAGGATCTACTGGCCGCAATCGTCGAGGACCGGCAGCTCGAGCTCGAGCAGCTGGTCAGGCCGCTCGGCCGGGTGCCAGAGGAGATGCCGGTGACCAACCTGCTGACCCAGATGCGGGCTCAGCGACGCCACATGATGCTGGTCTATGGCGCCGGAGGCTCGACGGTCGGGCTGGTGACGCTCGAGGATCTGCTCGAAGAGCTCGTCGGCGAGATCGAGGACGAGTTCGACGCGCGCGCCCCGATAATTGCTGGATCGAGCGCGTCACTGCGATAGTCGAGTCCTCAGGGGCACAGCAACGGACGGCCGCGGTGTCGCTGGCCGCGGCGTTCGTGCTGGTCGCGCTGAAGCTGGGCACGGGGCTGGCCACCGGCAGCCTCGCGCTGGTGTCCGCCGGAGTCGAGTCCTCGGGCGATGTGATCGCAGCGCTGCTGACGCTCGGGGCGATCCGGATCGCGGGCCGGCCGGCCGATCGCGAACATAACTACGGACATCGCCGTGCGGAGAACATCGCGGCGCTGGGCGAGGCCGGGATCGTGTTCGTCGGCGGCTGCATCATCGCCTACGAAGCGATCCGGCGGCTCGTCCAGGGCGGCCACGAATTGCATGCCGCCTGGTACCTGTTCGCGGTCATCGGCATCGCGCTGTGCATCGACGTGACGCGGATCGTGGTGTCGCTGCGCGCGGCCAGACGCTACGACAGCGCCGCGTTTCGCTCGAACGCGTTCAACTTCTCCGGGGACCTCGCGGGGTCGCTGGCGGTGCTGGCGGGGCTGCTGCTGGTCGCCGCCGGGGTGCCGGCGGGTGACGCGATCGCCGCGCTTGTGGTCGCCGTCGTGATCTTCGCGGCGGTCGGGCGGCTCGCGTTTGAGAACGTCCGCGCGCTGATGGACTACGCGCCGCCGGGGTCTCGGTCGGCGATCGCCGATGCGATCGCGGCGGCCGAGCCGGGTGCCCAGCTGCGGCGGCTGCGCGTCCGCGACGTCGCGGGCCGGATCTACGCCGATGTGACCGTGGGGGTCCCGCCGGCCAGCCCCGCCAGCGAGACCCACAACATCGCCGACCGGGTCGAGGACGCAGTCCAGCGCGCCGCGCCTGGGAGCGATGTCGTCGTGCACACCGAGCCGGCGATGTCCGGCGCCGACCTGCGGGAGCGGATCCTGGCCACGGCGCTCGCCGATCCGAGCGTCCGCGATGTCCACGACGTGAGCATCTACGTCGATGCCTCCGGGCAGTTCGTGGTGGCGCTGCACCTCAAGCTCGACGGAGACGCCACGCTGCAGGAAGCCCACGACGCCGCCGAGCGCGTCGAATCCGCGATCGGCAGTCTCGACCCCCGAGTCATCGCCGTCCAGTCGCACCTCGAACCGCTCGAGACGCCGGTCACCGACACCACCGAGAGCGCGGACGAGGATCTTGCCCGGATCGTCACCGACTTGCTCGGCCACCCGGCGCGCGACGTCCAGGCGCGCAACACCGAGGCGGGCCCGGTTGCGTTCCTGACGATCGCGATCGATCGCGACACCGATCTCGCGGCCTCGCACGGGCTCGCCAGCCAGCTCGAGCACGAGCTCAGGCTCAAGCGCCCCGATCTGGCCGACGTGATCGTCCACACCGAGCCGAGCTAGTCGACGCACCGAGCCGAACCAGTCGACGCGACCTGACCAACGTCCCACTCGACCCTCTCCGCGGTCACCGTGGGACGTTGGTCACGTCCCAGGTGGCAAACGTCCCGCGGTAGCGCTGAAAGCGCTCGAGTGGGACGTTGATCAGGTCGAGCTGACGCTCAGGCGCCCGCAGCCGCCCCCGCCGCCCGCCCCGACCACCGCTCCCTAGCCCCCGCCCCAACCGAATCCCCGGCAACTTGTTTTTTCTTAGTGACCACTTGTTTTTTATGTCTCGGTGCTCTACAAACCCTGAGGTCACCGCACCCGCCGTCGACCAGGAGACCGAGCCCATGACCAGCGGACAGATCACGGCCAACATCGACCCCGCGCTCGAACGCAATCGAGCATTCGCCGCCGCTGGCGGACACGAGGGCGCGGTGGTGTTACCCAACCTGCGCCTGTTCGTGATCACCTGCCTGGACCCGCGCGTGGATCCGGCGCACTTCTTGGGCCTCGAGCTCAGCGACGCGATGGTCGTCCGTAATGTCGGCGGTCGCGTCACGCCCGAGGTGATCAACGATCTCGCGTTCATCGGCCAGCTGGCCGAGGGAGCGCTGCCCGACGGGCCGCTGTTCGAGATCGCGGTGATCCACCACACCCAGTGCGGCACCGGGGCGCTCGCCGACGACGGGTTCCGCCGGCGCTACGCCGAGCGGATCGGCGCCGACGAATCAACTCTGCGCGACCATGCGGTTCTCGACCCGGCCTCGACCGTCGCCGCCGACGTCGAGCGCCTCCGCTCGGCCTCGGTGATCTCCCCGCGAGTCAGGGTGTCCGGGCATGTCTACGACGTGGTCACGGGCCTGGTCGAGACGATCGTGCCCGCCGGCGGCTGAGGGCGCTCAACCGCTCGTCATACCCCAGGCACCGACGACGTCGGGCAGGAGCACGACCGCGTCTGCCGCACGGATCTCCCGGGCCAATCGGTCGCGGAGCGTCTCCAGGCCCACCTCGCTCTCGGTGGCGATGCCCTCGGCGAAGATCGTCGGCGCCAATGTCCGGACGACACCGGCGATCAGGGTCGCCGAGGTCGGATCGTCGGGACCGTGGTAGGCCTGGATCCCGAACGTCGTCACCTGCTCGAGTCCGGCCGCCCGCAGGATCACTCCCAAGCGGGCACCGATCATCGGGTTGGCCCCGGCGGCCCGGAATGCGTCGACGATCCAACCCGCTGCCGTTTCGACCAGCCCCACCCGCGGTTCGGCCCGGGCGGATCCGATGTCGAAGTCGATTGCGACGATTCGGCCACCCGGAGCGAGTGACGCAACGTGGTGCCGGACGACCTCGACTGGATCGGCCAGATGAAACAGGACCAGCCGTCCAACCACCACATCGAACCGTTGTGGTGCCGCGAACGTCTGCACATCGGCCTGGCGGAACTGCAAGTTGTCAATGCCCGCGGCTCGCCGCCGCTGCTCGGCGGCTTCGATCATTCGCGGGTCCTGGTCGATGCCGAGAACCTCGCCATCGCTTCCGACCAGCGCCGCGACCGCGCGAGCCACGTGGCCCAAGCCGGTGCCGAGGTCGAGCGCGCGCATCCCAGGACCGATCCCGGCGGCGCGTAGGAGCAGTTCGGTCGGAGCCGCGATCGAGCTGGCCTGAGCGTCGAGCCGACTGAGCTCGTCCGTATTGCTGCCGAGTACGTACTGCTGCGCCACCGGCCCTCCGTCCGTCACCATCGGCGCGAGTGACACTCACGCCGGTTATTCACACTCACATGGTGTACGACGACTCCCTTCGAGTTGCACGGTAGCGACCGGACACCGCGATCGTCAAGGTCGCCTGCACCGCCGCCGAGACATGAGGGCTGGGCCCCATTGGCAACCGCCACTGCCCGGCCGATGCTTGAGCACCAGGACCTCGCGATGCTCAATCACCACCCGCACAACATCCAGCCCATCCGCGTGCTGCTGGTCGACGACCACCCCGCGGTCAGGATCGGCATGCGCAAGCTGATCGACGACGAACCCGACATGCAGATCGTGATCGAGGCCGCGAGCGCCCGGGAGGCGATCGGCCGCAGTGACGGCAGCTGCGACGTGGCGATCGTGGACTACCACCTTGGCGGGGCGGAGGATGGCCTGTGGCTCACCACTGAGCTCAAGCGCATCGAGCCTCCGCCCCGCGTCCTTGTCTACTCCGCGTTCGCGGACGGCGCGCTCGCTGTCAACGCGCTGATCGCCGGCGCCGACGGCCTGCTCGGCAAGCACGAGCTCGGCGAGGAGGTGTGCAGCGCGATCCGCCGGCTCGCCCGCGGCCACCACAACCTCCCCGCGGTGACCTCCTCGATCGCCGACACGATGCGCTACCGGCTGGCACCCGAAGACCACGCACTGTTCGGCCTGCTGCTGCACGGCCTGTCCGCCGAAGCGATCGCGCAGGAACTGGAGATCGCCCCGGACGAGCTCACGGCTCGCCGCGCCGCGATGCTCCGCGCCCTCAGCCCCGCCCGTTACGACCCAACCTCCCGAACCCCGCTCGACTACGAACGCCCAAGACGCCGCTCCAGCCGCCGGGCGGCCTGACGACAAGCGCATAAGGGTTACCTAATAAGGGCACCCTAATCTATGGTACGGTCCCGCTCCGTGATCGCCACCTGCGTGATCGGACTGCGCGAGGGACTGGAGGCCGCGCTGATCGTCGGCATCGTCGCCGCGTTCCTGCGCCAGCAGGGCCAGCGGGTGGCGCTGCGCTACGTGTGGATCGGCGTGGCGATCGCGGTGACGCTTTGCATCGCCGTCGGCGTCGCGCTGCAGATCCTCGACCAGGACCTGCCCCAGCGACAGCAGGAGCAGCTCGAGACCGTCGTCGGCGTCGCCGCGGTCGCGATCGTGACGTTCATGATCGTATGGATGCGGCGCCATGCCGCCGGACTGCGCGGCGACCTCGAGCGCTCGGCCGCCCGGGCGGTTGCGACCGGATCGGTGTTCGCGCTGGTGGCGATGGCGTTCTTCGCGGTATTGCGCGAGGGCCTCGAGACCGCGGTGTTCCTGGTGGCTGCGTTCCAGGCTGCCGATAACGCGGTGGTTGCCGGGATGGGGGCGCTGCTGGGCATCCTCACCGCGGTCGTGATCGGCGCCGGTTTGTACCGGGGCGGGATCAAGATCAACCTGGCCAGGTTCTTCAAGATCACCTCCGTGTTCCTGGTGCTGGTCGCCGCCGGCCTGCTCGCGAACGCCGCCCACACCGCGCATGAGGCGGCGTGGCTGAACACCTTGCAGGGGCAGGCGCTCGACCTGAGCTGGCTGGTCGTGCCGGGCACGGTCACGTCGTCGCTGCTCACCGGGATGCTCGGTCTGCAGCCGCTGCCCACCCAGGCCGAGGTGGGCGTCTACCTGCTCTACGCGGTGCCGATGCTCGCCTACGCGCTCTGGCCCCGCCCCCGCCACAAGCCTCGGATCCGGGCGACCACCAGAACTCCGGAGGTCAGTGCGTGATCAGCTCCAGGACCGGCGCCGCGATCTGCTGCGCGATCGCGGCGGCAGCGGGCGTCGCCGGCTGCGGCTCGAGCGGCGGCGGCTCCAAGGACTCCAAGCGGGTCGCGGTGACGCTCATCGACGGCGGCTGCACGCCCGAACAGATCAAGGTCGCGTCTGGCCCGGTCACGTTCGAGGTCACCAACGGCGGCACCTCGAAGGTGTCCGAGATGGAGCTCAAGAACTCCGCAGGGATCATCCTCGGCGAGAGCGAGAACGTCGTTGAGGGCGTCCCCGGCCACTTCTCGCTCAACCTCAAGCCGGGCAGCTACATCGTCAGCTGCCCCAACGGCGACCAAGACGACCAGGGCAAGCTCGTCGCCACCGGGACCGCCGCCGGCCAGCCCGAGGGCGCATCGGCAGCACTGTTGCGGACGGCGACCGGCAGATACCGCACGTTCGTGGTGGCCCAGACCGCTCTGCTCCAGCGTGACACTGAGAAGTTCGTGGCCGCGCTCAAGAGCGGGTCCGTCGAGAACGCCAAGGCGCTGTACGGACCCACCCGGATTCACTACGAGCAGATCGAGCCGGTGGCTGAGAGCTTCGGCAACCTCGACCCCGAAATCGACGCCCGCGTCAACGATGTCACCAACCCCAAGCAGTGGACGGGCTTTCACCGGATCGAGCAGATTCTGTGGCAGCGCAACACGACCGACGGCACCACCAAATATGCCGACGAGCTGATGAAGGACGTCAACACGCTGGTCAACAAGGTCAAGGCGATCCAGTTGCAGCCGGCGCAGCTCGCAAACGGTGCGGTCGAGCTGATGAACGAGGTGTCGAACTCCAAGATCACGGGCGAGGAGGACCGCTACTCCCACACCGACCTGTCGGATTTCCAGGGCAACCTGAGCGGCTCCCAGAAGGCGTTCGAGCTGCTGCGACCCGCGCTCAGACAGACCGGTAACGCCAAGCTCGCCGACACGATCCAGCAGCGTTTCGCGGCCGTGCAGGAAAACCTCAACCGCTACAAGCGCAACACCGTGTTGGGGTACGCGCTCTACAACGAGCTGACCCTGGCTGACCGCAAGAAGTTCGCCGATGAGGTCGGGGCGCTCGACGAGCCGCTGTCGACGGTCGCCGCCAAGGCCAGCGGCGCGTGAGACGCCTCGCCCTGGCGATCGCGCTGGGGCTGGCGGTGCTCGCACCGTCGGCGGCGAGCGCGGCCTCGGCGCCCCCGAGCGCCCAGCAGGCCGCGGTGATCGGTTCCCTGCGGCTGATCGCGTCCGATTACCTGGTCGCCGACCGGACCCACGACTCAGCCGCCGCGACCCGGGTGCGAACCCTGGCCGACGGCGTTGTGACCCGCACCCAGCAATGGGACGTGACCGACGCCGCCGCCTCGGCGGGCCGTCTCGCGCGGACGCTGCGCACGACCCGCGTGCGGTTGACCTCGTGGCCGCTGCCCCAGCCGGTCGCCGCGCTGAGCGCCGCGACGCAGCGGTGCCGGGCTGCTGGCGATCGCGGTGCTGCTGCTCGTGACCAACTGGTTCTTTCATCGGATCTACTGGAGCGAGTGGATCAGCCGCTTCAACCGCCGGCGTAAGCACCTGGAGCGAATCAACCGCCTTGGCTTCATCTCCGGGCAGACCGCTGGGTTCCTGCTGTTGGGCTTGACCAGCGTCTACCGCGAGGGCTTTGAGACCGTGCTGTTCCTTCAGAACCTGCAGGTCAGCGCCGGTACGGGGGCCACGGTTCTCGGCGTCGCGATTGGCCTGGCGGCGACGCTCGGCGTCGGCGCGGTCACGTTCGCGCTCGAGCGAAAGCTCCACTACCGGCGGATGCTGATCGTCACCGGCGTGCTGATCGGGGTGGTGCTGGCGATCATGACCGGCACCACGATTCACGCGCTCCAGGGCCTGGGCTGGGCGCCCGCGACCCAAACCAGCTTCGATATCCCGCTGGGCTGGGGGCGTTGGCTGGGCCTGTATCCCAGCTGGGAGGGGATCGCCGGCCAGGTGGTGGCGCTGGCCGTCGTCTACGGCTCCTACGCCGCCGCCCGGGGGCTGCAGCGGCGCCGCCGCAGGCAGGTGCTCAACGGCCGGTCGCTCGCCGCACCGGAGCGATCGTCGGCACCGGGTCGGTCGTCAGGAAGTCGAGCATGATCCGGTTGCACAGCGCGGGCTTCTCGTGAAGCAGTCCGTGCGAGGTGCCGGGGACGACGGACAGCTCGGCGTCGGGCAGGCCGCGGTACATCGCGATCGCGTGTTCGAGTTGGACCTCGTCATCGTCGGCGACCATCACCAGCGTGCGGCTGGTGATGCCGGCCAGCTCGGTCGCGTCGAGCGTCGGCTCCTCCCACCCCATCCGCGCCAGCTTGGCGTGGACGACCGGGAAGTGGTCAGCGCCGTCCGGTGAGATCTGCGCGTAGCCTGCGACGATCGCCGGGTGTGGCTCGGCGTCCGGGTCGATCGCGGACGGGATCCAGCCGTCGCGATGAAATACGCCGCTGACCAAGATCAACCGGCGCGTCAGGTCCGGTCGCCGCAGCGCCACCAGCATCGCGACGATCGCGCCCGCGCTGCACCCGACGAGGTGCGCCGGGCCGCCGACGACCGCCTCCAGGAACGCGATCGTGTCCCTCGTCATCAGCTCGTAGGTGAGCGGACCGTCGACGTCGGGCGTCCGGCCGTGCCCCCGACGCTCCGGCGTGAACACGCGAAATCGCTCCGACAGCACGCCGAGGCTCGGCGACCACGCGCGGGCGTCGGCGCCTCCGGGGTGCAGGAGCACCAGCGGCTCGCCGTCGCCGAGCTCCTCGTACCACGTCCGCACGTCACCGAGTTGTAACTCGCCGGTCATCCCGGGTCCTCCTGATCGTCGGCCAATCCGCTGCCACGTTTGACTGGGCTCGACGCCCGAACTCATCGCCGCCGCATAGGATCGCCTCCGTGACGCATCACATCCGCGTGCTGGAGCCGGACGCCGACATCTACGCGTTCTACGACGGCCGGATCGACGGCTACAGGTTCGCCGACGGCCCGAACTGGGTCGACGCCGGAGCGATCTCGCTAGGGATCGCGAGCTACGCACTCGTGTCGGGCGAGCGCGCGCTCGTGTACGACACGCACGTGTCGGTCGAGCACGCCGGCTACGTACGCGACTACCTCGAACGCCGGGGCGTACAGGAATTCACCGTGCTGCTCAGCCACTGGCACCTCGATCACATCGCCGGCACGTCGGCGTTTGAAGACTGCGAGGTGATCGCCTGCGATCGCACGGCCGAGCTGATGGTCCAGCACCGCCGGGCGATCGAGCGCGGGGAGCACGAGGGACCTCCGGCGATCGACCCGCTGGTCCTCCCCACCTCGACGTTCTCCGGCCGCCGGAGCCTGACGCTCGGGGACCTGTCACTGGAGCTGATCCACACCGACATCCACAGTGACGACGCCACCGTGATCTGGATCGACGAACGCCGTCTGCTGCTCTGCGGAGACACGATGGAGGACACGGTCACGTACGTGGCCGAGCCCGAGCGGCTCAACGAGCACATCGCCAACCTGGAGCTCCTGTGGCAGCTCGGCCCAGCGCGAATCCTTCCCAATCACGGCAGTCCCGAACGGATCGCCGGCGGCGGGTACCGCCGCGAGCTGATCCGCGCGACGCAGGACTACATCCGAGCGCTGCAGCGCGCTGGCAACGATCCGGGCGTGCGCGACGCGCCGGTGCGAGAGCTGGTCGCCGGGTGGGTGCGGGCCGGCGCGATCGACTACTTCGAGCCGTATGAGGCCGTGCATCGGGAGAACCTCGAGGCCGTGCTCAGGATTACCGGCTGACCCGCCCACCGTCGCAGACCACGTGTAACGTAGGCGGCCAATGGGCGCAGTTCTGGCGGACATTTCGTTGTCGCCGCAGGGGGTCGATCTCGTCGCAAGCCATCCTGCCGGCCGCTCGTCGGCGTTTCTGATCCTGCTCGGGTTCTTCGTGTCGTTCGCATTCATCCGCACCAGCACGAGGCTGATCCGAATGGAGGTGAAGTGGTGGCCGGGCAACGTCGAGACCGCGAGCGGGCTGCACATCCATCACCTGTTCTGGGGGATCATCCTGATGATCGTCGCCGGCTTCGTCGGCGCGCTGGAACTCGTGACGCCGTGGTGGCAGATCACCTCGGTCGCGTTCGGGGCCGGCGTCGGATTGACGCTCGACGAGTACGCGCTGTGGCTGCATTTGGACGACGTGTACTGGTCGGACACCGGACGATCCTCGATCGACGCGGTGGTCATCGCGTTCCTGGTGTTCAGCCTGATCCTGATCGGCGCGCGCCCGTTCGACGTCGACCAGGGCGGCGACATCGTTGGGACCGTCGTCGGCGTGGCGATCGACGTGTGCCTGGCCGTGATCACGCTGGCCAAGAAGCGGCTGTTCCTCGGAGTGCTCGCGTTCTTCATCCCAGCGATCGGCCTGTGGTGCGCATGTCGGATCGGCAAGCCCAACTCCTTCTGGGCGACCAGGTTCTACTCCGGCAAGAACGAGCGGGGCCGCCGGAAGATGGCCAAATCGCTGAAGCGATTCCCGCCCGACCGCTGGACCAAGCAGCTGGGTCGCAAGCTCGTCGACGCGATCGGCGGAGCGCCTACCCCCGAGCTCAGCTCGGCCGAGATCACATCCAAGCCACCGGCGAGCTGACGCGCACACGGCGATGGAGATCATCCTCGCAATCGTCGCCGCGATTCTGTTCGCGCTCGGCACCGTGCTGCAGCAGAAGGCCGGTCTGGACGAGCCGATCGAGGTCGAAGGCTCGGGGCTGCTGCTGCAGATGGCGCGCCGGCCGGTGTGGCTGGCCGGCATCGCCGCCGATGCGCTCGGGTTCGTAGCCCAGGCGATCGCGCTGACGATCGGAAGGCTCGCGGTCGTCGAGCCGCTGCTGGTGTTGAGCGTCGTGTTCGCGCTGCCACTGGGCGCACGGCTGAGCAATCAGAAGCTCGGCCAGCTGGACATCGTCGCCGCCGTGCTCGTCACGTGCGCGCTGGGCGTGTTCCTGGTGGTTGCGGACCCATCCGGAGGCCGAAACAACGCGCCGTTCGGAGAGTGGCTGATTGCCGGTTGCGCCTGTGTGGCGGTCAGCGCGGCGCTGTTCGTCGGGGCCCGCGGCGCGCGGCCTGGGCTGAAGGCGACGCTTCTGGGGACCGCCGCCGGGATCCTGTTCGGATTGGCGGCGGCGCTGACCAAGACGGTTGGCGACCAGGTCACCCACGGGGTGCTCACGGTGTTCACCGACTGGCACCTGTACGCGCTGATCGCCGTGGGCTACGCGTCGATGACGCTCAACCAGATGGCGCTCAACACCGGCGTGCTCGCGCCCGCGGTCGCCACCAGCATGGCGCTGGATCCGGTTGTGTCGGTGGTCCTCGGGATCACGCTGATGCAGGAGACGCTGACCGCCGGCCCCGCCGGCTCGGTGGTGGCCGTGCTGGCACTGGCGGTGGCGCTCGGCGGATTGGCGGTGTTGGCGCGGCGGCGGGAGGGCGCGGCGGCGGCAAAGCCAGCGGCGGGGACCAGCGTCGTGTCGGCTGCCGTCGGTGTGGACTAAGTCCCGGCCACCGGCGCGCGCGGGGCGATCACCCGGCGACCGAACTGACGGGGCCGCCACACGCGCCACGACCGGTGCGGCTTGGCCGGCTCGGTGGCCGCCCGGGTCTGCAGGTCGAAATACAGCAGCGTCACGCCGAGCGCCCTGTACGGGATCAGCAGCGCGTAGATCAGCGATCCGATCAGGTTGATCCAGACCAGCGGCAGCGTCGTGAAGATCAGAGCGAACGTGAGGATCGGGCCGGTGACGACCCCGATCAGGTACAGCAGCACGATCACCCGCATTGCCCGCCACCAGTGGCCGCGAACGAGCTCCGAGCTCCCCTTGAGCGATTGGCGGATCGACTTGTCCTCAAACAGAACCTGCTGCTGGGCAAATGCCCAGCCGACCAGCTTCCACACTGCCCACGGGATCCCGATCACGGTCACCGCCATCAACAGCACGAGGATCGATGCCAGTAGTGACGAGCCGACGACTCGCCAGAATCGCTGCGCCATCCCGCGCCATGAACTGGTGAAGCCGGCGCGGCCGACCGTGACCAGCGAGCGGACGAACACGATCACGACTCCGGAGACGATCGCCGTGGCCGCCGGACGGACCAGCTGGTCCAGAAGATCGCCGACCCCCTGGGCCGCCGGTGACACGGAAGAGACCAGCTCGATCAGATACTGGGTGCCGCCGATGATCGGCACCGCCACGGCCGCGATCGCCAGCATCGGCAGCCAGTGGCGGCCGTACAGCTGGCGCGCCGCGCGCACGATCTGACCGAACGCCCGGCGGGCCCTCAGGTGTTCGAGGTCGATCGGGCTCCACCGAGTGAACCCGACGATCAGCGCGATCGCGATCGCCACCCCGATCAGCACCAGCACTGTGACCAGCGAGTTGTCCTGGTTGGCGTTGATCACATCGGATGCGGTCGCCACCGCGCCGCAGAAGGCCGATGCCACCTGCGGCCCCACCACCGAGCCGCCGGGCATCCGCGGACTGGTGCTGCGCTGCTTGTCCATCCAGGTGAATGGCTGCTTCCACTGCCCCTTGGTCTGGGGGCCGGTCGGCCCGTTGTTGAAGCCCTTGGCCTTCTGTCCCCAGTGCCCGTAGTAGCTCAGCCAGGCGAACGGGCCGGTCTCGGTCGCGAACTCCGGGAGCAGCACCGGCCGCGGGCGCAGCTCCCGCAGCGGCGCGGTCGTGTTGTCACAGCCCAGCCCGGAACCGTGCCCGCCGTTCTGCACGTACACGGCCGAGTCGTAGAAGGTCGCGTGCGAGCCCGCGGCCGGATACACGATCGGATGGTTGCCCTCTTTGTGCACCTTTGCGTCGGTCCAGCTCGCGCGCTCGCCGCCGGCGTGCTGGAACACGATCAGTTTGTCGGGCGGCTGGGTCAGCGCCTGCTCGGGCGTGGCCGTCTCCCACGCGAGCTGCATTCCCTCCCAGTCACCCTCGTGCAGATCGTTGAACTCGTTGAAGTACCAGAAGAACCAGTACTGCAGCGCGAACCCCGAGTGTCCGGCCTCGTGGGCGATGTGGGCGTAGGTGATGACCGGCGCCTTGCCGGCCGCCACGAGCTTGGCGAAATCACGCGCGTACACGCACGTGTCGCCCAGCGGGCTGCCGGGGAGGTTCAGGTAGTAGTTGGGTCCAAGGCCGGCGACCTGCTGGGCGGTCGGGCCTTTGCGGATCGCCTCGAGCCCCCTCCGGCCGGGCACCGTGCGCTCCAGCATGACGTTCGGATTGCCGAGCATCATGTCGACGGTGGACGGCTGGTACTGCTCGGCGCTGGTCTGACACGGCGGATCGGTCTGCTTGCGGATCTGGAGAATCGGCGAGTACTCGTTGGCCAGACGTTGCTGGACCGACGGCTGCGCCGCCGCCCGCCCGCTCGCGGGCAGCGCCAGCGCCAACATCGCCGCCGCCACCAGGCCCATCAGCCCCTGTGCCCGGTTGCCCCAGCGGACACTCATGCTCAGCAGAATAGTGCAGCTGAGCGGCTGATTTTCAGGGGACCCGCCATGGCGGCTGGTAGTTACTCACCGTGATCGATCCGTCCGCGGCGAACGTCATCAGCTGGCCGGCCGACATCCCCACTGTGCGGTGGTCGGCGAGTCTCACCTGGACCGTGCGGATCGTGGGCAGCAGCCGTCCGGTGAACTCGCGCTCGGGGAACGCAAGTTCGGCGTCGGCGCCGATCGTCTTGGTGCCATTGGGGAGCGTGAGCCAGTACTGGCGGTCGTTGGTGTTGTAGAAGTGAAGCTTCACCGCGGAGCCCGACAGGTTGCGGAATCGGAAGCGCCGTTGGGGAGGCGCGGTCCATGCCGTCGGCTCGGGACCTGCGTCGGCCGCGGTCCGCGCGACGATCGCGGCGGCGAGCCCCGCCGCCACCTGTTGATAGGCCGCGAGCGTGTGCGGGCCGAACAGCGTTGACGCTCCCTCGTACTGCTGAGAGCCGTACTCCTCGAACGTGGTGACGTATTGGGAGTACTCGTTGGCGTAGGTGCCCAGCGCGAGCCAGCGCACGCCCGCGCTCGACAGCGCCTGCAGCGTCGACTCGCGCAGCCGCCGCCCAGCCATCGTCGTGAGCTCGCCCGGGATTCCGAGCACGGCGAGCGTCCCCAGCCGCAACACTTGCACGGGCAGGATCTGAGGGACGGCAGGCGGGTTCTCGATTCCCGGCATCACTACGACCGGCTTGGGAAGGTGACCCTCGCGCTCTCGCGAGGCGCGGGCGTACTGGATCGCGTTGACGCCGACGACCGTGCTCAAGCCGACCCGCATCGCGTCGGTCAGCACCGACTCGGCTTCGGTCAGGTTCGAGGCCACCATCCCCTCGTGCACGCCCATGTTGGGCACCGGCACGCTGTCCTCCGAGCTCCCGGCCGCGAACGAGACCCCGAGCGCCGCCGGCCAGGTGCGATCGCCGCCGCTGCCGATCGTGACCTGCGAGAAGTCGACCCGGGTGTGCCGGTAGTCCACCGGCCCGGTGACCTCTTCGGTCGCTGTATCGAATAGCTGCCGGGCGACTTCGAACTGCTGGCGCCCGTGCTTTCGGACCTGCTCGCGATCATGGACGCCGTCGGGAATGTGACCGAGCTCGACGCTGCCCGAGACGTCGCCGCAGTTGGAGTTGGCGAACGCCCCCACAAATGTCTCCGGCGCGGCCGGATCGGTCCCCATCTCGGTCTCGAACAGCGCGCTCGCGAAGCCCTTGTTATCGCCGGAGATCAGCGTGTTCTTCTGGCCGAAGTCGGTCGGGTGGATCGCGTACCAGCTGAGCGCCCCGACCGGGCGTTCCTCGCCCTCTTCACCGAGCCTGACGAACTTCAGCAGCAGCATCTCGCGATCGGTGTCGGCGCCGTAGCGATCACGTTCGGACTCCGGGTTGCGCACGTAGGCCTGGGGGGACCGGTTGCGTCCGCAGTCGGCGACGTCGCCGCGGTTGAGATAGATCCGGCCTGGGCCGAGATTGGCCACGGCCATCTCGATCGCGTTCACGCAACCCTCGACGATGCACTCGACGGTGGCGTCGTCGACGCCGCCGTCGGTGTAGTCATACAGCAGCATCCCGGAGTACCCACCGGGCGCGCTGTGCGTGTGGGTCCCGGCGAGCAGCAGGTTCTCCTCGCCGAACGGGCTGCGGTGCATGGCGCTGAGACGCCGGACGACAGCGTCCTTGACCCGGCGCGTGCCCGACCAGATGTCGGCGATCACGATCGCGACCGAGTGACCGGTGTCCGGATCGATCACGATGAACGCCCGTGCGTACAGCGGCGCATCGACGCCGGTTGAGATCTGGTTGGAGTCGGCCATCCCCTGCAGCGGCAGACCGGCGGCCGTATCGGTGACCTCGGCGCTCCCGGTTCCGATCCTGTACATGGCTCAGGTCATCTGGTGAAGCGGGTTGAGGTGCTCGCGTAACCGCAACAGGCGTGGCTGGGGCTCCTCGGAGTCGATCAGCACCGCGGTGCCCGGCCACCCGTTGCGCAGGTACGCGAGATACCCCTCGCGGGAGCTCAGCTCGGGCTCGTAGATCCACGAGCCGGTGTTCCAGTACCGGACCTTCCCGCCCGGGGCGGTCACCCCATCGAGCGGCTGGTGGGTGTGGGCGAACACGATCTGATCGGTATCGCGATCCCAGCCGAGGTTGCGGACCACCTTGTCGATCGCTTCGACCGCCGGCAGCGCGGAGTCGCTCGGATTGACCAGCCGCACCAGCGCGTGGCTCGCCGCCTCGCCGCCGGACGGAGCGCCGGTCTCCCGCAGCCGCGCCTCCTCCCGGGAGCGCGCCTCCCGGTAGCCCGCGTCAGCTCGCCGGGCGCGCCGGCGCTGGATCTCGGTCATCGAGGAGTCGACGTGCTCCCGGAGCCAGGTCCGCGCGTGCTCGGCGCCCCGGATCGGCGCCCGCGCTCCGCGGATCGCCCGCTCCAGCCCCTGAAACGCCCCGAACGCTCGGCGTTGGGCCTGGGTGCCGTTGGGCAGCTGGGCGATCGTGTACAGCAACGCGGTGATCAACGTGATCGTGGCTTCGTAGTCCCGGATCGTCGGCGAGTGCTCCTCACCCCCCACCGCGATCGCCCATAGCGCCCGCGCGAGCAGTTTGCCGGGCGCGGACCCGCTGCGACGGGCGTGGAAGTCCAGGTAGTGACCGTGCGTGCACAGGACGCCCGCGAACGTATACGTCGGATAGCAGATCTCGACCTCGACGCCGGCCAAGCGCTGGTCGACGATCCGCCGGAAGAAATCGCTGCGGCGCACGTCGTCCTGCAGCTCCTGCGGAGTCTTGCCGGTGGCCAGCTCCAGCCCCAGCAGCTCCTCGGCCTCGTGCCGGATGAAGTAGTGATCGTGATTCCCGGCCAGGAACACGAAGCGCTTGCCCTGGAGCTTTGCGCGCAGCAGCTCCATCAGCCCCTCCGACGCCCGGAACGCCTCCCGCATCGAGCTGAACATGAAGTCGAACATGTCGCCGAGCAGGATCACCTCGTCGACTCCGTCGAGCGCGGGCTCGAGCAGCGCTAGGGTCTCGGGCTCGCGCAGGATGTCCTCCCCCGTCCACGCCCCGAAATGGGTGTCAGAGATCACCAGGGCACGCACCGACGGCATTGTGGCCGAACTGGACGGCGAGCGCCGGCCGCCTCGGTTTGCAGGGTTTAACGGCTCGATTCCGTACTTCTGTCGCGATGGCCACGACAACTCCCCGACCGCCCCGGCGGCCCCGGACCCAGGGCCCGCGACGGTCGCCGCCGCGCCGACCGCCGCCCAGTCCCTCGGTCAGGCGCCGTCGGGCACTGACCCTGATCGGGCTGGCGCTGCTGTTGGTCGTCGCCGTGTTCGCCTGGTTGCGCTCCAGCGACCCGTCGAGCTCGTCGCACCCCCACGCGGTGGCGACCGTGTCGACCGCTAACCGGCCGACCCGCGCACCCGTGCGCCGCACGCCGGCCGTCGCGCCGCGCAAGCCCGTGCTGTCCGGGCCGCCCTCAGACCAGCGGCAGCTGGCCCTGCTCAAGACGATCGGCGGCGACATCTCGCCGAACTCGATCGCGGCCGATGGCGCCGGCATGGTGTTCGCCCAGAACACGATGAACAAGCACACCGTCACCGCCTACGACAGTTCCGGAAAGCTGGTCAAGACGATCCCCGACACCGTCGACATGTCAAAGCTCGGGATCCAGGGACATCCCGGGATCACCCACGGCGCGCCCTACGAGGCCGCGGTGACCCCGGATGCCAAGTACGTGTACGTGTCTAACTACTCGATGTACGGAAGCGGTTTCGGCCCCGCGGGGAGCGATACCTGCACGCCTTCCAGCGCCGAGGCGGCCGGGAACACCGACAGCTACGTCTACCGGGTCAGCACCTCGTCGCTTTCGATCGACCAGGCGATCAAGGTCGGGCTCGTGCCAGAGTCGCTCGCGGTCAGTCCCAACGGCAAGTACGTGGTGGTCGCCAACTGGTGCTCGTTCGACGTGAGCGTGATCGATGTCGCCCAGGGACGCGAGGTCACCCGGCTGCCGATCGGCGCCTACCCCAGCGGGGTGACGGTCTCACCGAACTCGAAGATGGCCTACGTGTCGGTGATGGGCTCGGGCGTCGTCACCAAGGTCGACCTGACCACGCTCAAGCTGGACGGGAACTTCAACATCGGCCCCAGTCCCCGCCACCTGGTGATCTCGCCTGACGGGGCGTATCTGTATGCGTCGCTGAACGACACCGGTGAGGTGTCCAAGGTCAAGGTGGCCACCGAGGAGGTGGTTGGCACTCAGCACACTGGCACCGAGGCTCGCTCGCTGGCGATATCCGCCGATGGCCGCTCGCTGTACGTGATCAACTACGGCTCCGACACGGTCACCAAGCTGCGCGCCTCGGATCTGAGCGTGCTTCAGACCTTCAGTACGGGTGAGCCGCCGGTCGCAATCAGCTACGACGCCGACACCGGCAACGTGTGGGTGGCGCTCTCCAGCGGGCGGATCATGGTGCTCGCCGACCGTAAGCCGGCGTGAGCCCGAAGGTCAGCCGACCGGGGCGGCGCCCCCGATTCCCAGGCGGTCGGCCTGGAGCGCGTGGGCGCGGTCGACCGGGTCGGGGTAGGCGGCGGCGACCGCCGCGTCGAGCCGCCCCAGCTGCGCGTCGACGGCATCGGCGCAGACGTCCGGCACCGTCTTAGTGAGGTTGAGCAGCATCGCCCGCAGCCTGCGAGCGACCTGAGGGCTGTCGGCGCCGTACACCCGGATCTCGGTGACCGCGAGGTCGAGCAACTCGGTCCAGCTCGGGTTCGGGTACACGAGCCGGAGCGCGCCTTGTGAGTCGGTTATCGCCCCGCGCTCCACGTCTCGCGCGGCCAGCTCGATCACGAGCTGTTCGACGCCGTCGAGCACCTGCACCGCGGTGGTCGGATCGTTGATCGCAGGCGACAGCGCCCGGAGCGCGACGTCGACCAGCGCGCGCAGCGCGAACGCCGGATCCTGGGCCATCGTGCGCTCCTCGGCCAGCAGCGCGGCCCGACGCAGCTGCGCCGCGTTGACGCGTTCGGCGGGGCCGTGCACGAAGAACAGCGGCGCGTTGGTGGGAACGGTCGCGCCGATCCCGACTGCGACCTCGACGATCACGTCGGCCGCGGCGGCGATCCGCACGATCCGGCCGCGGTCGAGCGCCGACAACACCTGCGGCTGGCCCTGGTGGCGGATCGTGGTGGTCACCGGCGTGACGGCAGGCGCTGCCGACCGCGGGCCCGCGCCGACCGGGAACGGATACGCCTCCCGGATCGCGCTGCCGCCTCGCTCCACGACTCTGGCTACCACGCGCCGGGGCCGCATCAGGTCCAGCAGGCGCCCGACCAGCACGAAGAACACGATCAGCGCGACGATCAGCAACGCCAGGCCGACCACCACGGTCAGGCTCGGGACGGTCGTGGCGCCGTAGCGGCCGATGTTGCGCATCCCCACCAGCGCGTAGATGGTCGGTGCCACGAACACGCCGAGCGCACGCTTGACCAGCGGATCGCCGCGGAAGCCGGCCACCAGCCGGGGCGTGTACTGGGTCGCGGCGAACTGCACCACCACGACCGCAATCGAGACCACCAGACCGGTAAACGCGATCATCCCGCCGGCCACCGAGGAGAGGATCGTCCGCGCAGTATCCGGGTCGAGCCCCAGCGACAGCAGGTCGCGGCTGCCCTCGATTCGCGGGACCAGCTCGCCGAGCACGGCCGCGCCCACGATGTAGGCGCAGGGCACGATCAGCAGGCTGTGCGCGAGCTCCTCGCGGACACGGAAGCGCCACGCCCACCAGCGCGAGCGCTCGCGATCCGAGAGCTGCCGGTCAAAGCTCACGGCGGAACTCTGACTGACCGCCCGGACGCGCCCGCCAGCGGACTGCGCAGCGCGCGGGCGATCCGCGTCGGCCCGGCCAGCCACGCCGCCACGACCAGCAGCGCGCCGATCCCGATCTCGATCCACGCGGCGTTGCGCAACCACGTGGTCGCGATCAACCACGCCTCGTTGGCGGCCGGGCGCACCGAGTCGTCGGTCACCAGCACGCCCACGACGTGCGGCTCGATCAGCGCTCGCGCCACCAGCAGCAGCGCGCCGCACACGATCAGCGACCAGCCGATCGCCCGGAGCACCCGTCGGCGCCAGTCGGTGGCGAACAGCAGTGCCAGCAGGTACAGGACGACGGCGGCGATCGGGAGCGCGATCGCCAGCCCGCGGACTCCCTTGACCACGTTCTGCGCGGTCTTCAGCTGGTCGGAGCGCACGATCACGACCCGTCCGGACTGATCGGGGATCGCCGCCACCAGCTGGTCGCGAACACCGCTCGGCAGCAGCGACAGCGGAGGCGTGCCCGACAGCGACCTGGCGACTTCGTCGACCAGCGGCTTGAGGTTGAGCGTGACCGCGCCCTCGCGCGTGGAGACCGTGTTGCCGCCGCCGTTGAGGATCTCGATCAGCTGGCGGTGGGCCGCCCGGTTGGCCGCGCGCCAGGCTCGTTGTCCCGCCCTGGTGTGGAGCTGGCGCGAGACCACGTTCGCCGCCACCGGTTTCAGCGCGGCGACCACGCGGTCTCCACCGGGCACCTGGTTGAGCGCGTCGGACACGCCTGGTGCAGTCACCACCTGGTCGACCAGGAACGTGCTCAGCGCGTTATCGATCTTCTGGTTGGCGATCAGGTGCGAGCTGGTCGTCACCCATGTGGCGGTGTCAAGCAGCTGGAGGCGGACCCACAGCGCGAAGCTACCCACGAACAGGGCGAGCGTGGCCAGGATCAGCAGCACCCAGACCAGCACCCCACGTGGTGCGGAGCCGGTCGAGGGTCTACTCTTCTCGCTGAGGGTGTGTGGTGGGCTCAAGGGGCATGACAATGATGTCGGGTGCGTGGACTGGGCGATGATCGTCCCGGCCGTCGTGATCACGCTGTCGACGGGCAAGTTCCTCGCGATCGTGCTGACCGCCGCGCTGTGCGGCACGATCGCCGCGCTCGCGTCGGCCCGCGGGATCGTGCTCCCCGTCGTGGTCGTCGAGCTCGTCGCCGGGGTGATCCTCGGCCCGCACGTGATCGGGCTGCAGCCCGACGGGTTCGTCTCGTTCTTCTCCGACCTGGGGCTCGGCCTCCTGTTCTTCTTCGCCGGCTACGAGATCGACCTCAAACGGATCGCCGGCCAGCCGCTGCGGCTGGCGATGATCGGGTGGCTGATATCGCTCGCGCTGGCCTACACGATCGGCGGCATCCTGGCCGCGCTGGGGATCGTGCTGTCGCTGCTGTACACCGGCTCGGCGCTCGCCACCACGGCGATCGGGACGCTGATCCCGATCCTGTCCGACAGCGGCGAGCTGCGCACGCGCTTTGGCACCTACCTGCTCGCCGCCGGCGCCGTCGGCGAGTTCGGTCCGATCGTGCTGTTGACCCTGTTTCTGTCGACCGCCAAGATCGAGAAGCAGGGGCTGATCCTGCTCGCGTTCGTGCTGACCGCCGTCGCGGTGGCGGTGATCGCGGTGCGCTCGTCCTCGCGGACGATCCCGCTGTTCGAGCGCACGCTCGAATCGAGCTCGCAGCTGGCCGTGCGGTGGATCGTGGTGCTGGTGTTCGCGCTCGCCTACCTGGCCTCGCGGCTCGGGCCTCGACCTGCTGCTCGGCGGGTTCGCGGCCGGGATCATCACCCGCCAGGTGCTGAAGACCCGGGAGATCCCGGCGTTTGACTCGAAGCTGACCGGGGTCGCCTTCGGGGTGTTCGTGCCGTTCTTCTTCATCGCCAGCGGGATGCGGCTCGACGTCACCGCCCTGTACGCCAGCGCCGGAGCGGTGGCGAAGCTGTTCCTGTTCTTCTTCCTGTTCCTGGTCGTCCGTGGCACGCCGGCGCTGCTGCTCTACCGGCATGTGCTCCCCGACCTCAGAGCGCGCAGGGCGCTCGCGCTCATGTGCTCGACGCAGCTCCCATTGGTGCTCGCGATCACCACGCTCGCCCGCGACAGCGGTCACATGCGAGCCTCGACCGCCGCGGCACTCGTGGGCGCCGCGGTGCTCTCGACGCTGGTGTTCCCGGTTCTCGGGCTGCGACTCCGTGGCGACCTGGAGACCGAGGTCGACGAGGAGTCCGAGGCCCACATGATGCCGGCCCAGGTGGCCTGAGCGGCCCTGACGGCTATTGGACCAGGCAGCTCGAGGCCGGCGGCCGGTCCCGCGGGAACGAGTGCACCAGCCCCTGGGCGATGTCGTGGGTGCGGGCGACGTATCCGGGCGAGTAGTAGTGGATCCCGTCGGGGATGAACCACTTGCGCTTGGCCTTATCGGGCCAGTCGTACACCCGCATGTTCGGGTAGCGCTTGCAGGCCTTCAGCAGCTCCTGGTTCCAGTGCTGCATGCCCGCCTCGGAGTATTGGCCGGAGCTGAGCAGCGAGATCGCGGCGATCCACATCACCGGCTGGTGGCCGACGATCTTCATCATGTCCTCGATCCGGGTCGTCACGCTCACCGGAGAAGTCGTCGCGTTGGCGACATCGTTGGTCCCCAGCGCCAGGATCCAGCAGCCGTCGTAGCCGCTGTCGAGATGATCGCGGGCGACCGTCGCGGCGTTCGGGAAGCCCTCGTAGGTCTCGACGATCGACCGGGCACCGGAGATCTCCGGATACAGGGTCTTGACGCCGACCCGCTTTAGCTGCGCGGGCAGCCGCTTGCGGGCGTTGGGGATGTACTCGGTCGAGGTCTCGCCCTCCGAGGTGGAGTCACCGATGTACACGACCGAACGACACGAGGTCTTGGTCGCCGGCGGCAGCTTCTTGGCGGCCTGGGTGGTGGTGCTGGGATCCGACGCACGGGCAGAGCCAGACAGCTTCGGGGGGAGCTTTGAGATCTTCTGGGGCGCGTTATGGCCGTTGGACAGCACCGGCAGCGCGCCCGCGAGCCCAACCACGACCAACGACAGCACCAGCACGGCGGTGGCCGAGATCCAGATCGCCCGGCGTCGAGCGCGGGTCACCGAGACCCTCGAGTACGAGCGCTCGCGCAGCCGCTTCAGCGCTCCCTGACGGATCGGCTCTTCCACGAACCGCCACGACAGCGCCGCCACGACGAACGCCGCCACCACCTGGAGGATCGCCTGCGGCCAGTTGACGCCGGTGTGGGGCGCGCCCCACAGGACGATGATCGGCCAGTGCCACAGATAGATCCCGTAGGACCGGACCCCGATCCATCGCATCGGGCGGCAGCCGAGCACCTCCCCCAGCGTGCTCGACGGGTTCACGACCGCGGCCATCACCGCCGCGGTGGCCAGCGACAACAGGATCATTCCGGTCGGATACAGGAACGAGCTCAGCGAGCTCGTCCGCCACACCAGCAGCAGGATCACGATCAACCCCACCAGCCCGACCAGGTCCAGCCCCGCCGGACTGCGCACCGACCGGCGCAGCGCCAGCCGCGACATCCGGGTCGGCCAGACCATCGCCAGCGCAGCGCCCACCAGCAGCGCGAACGCGCGCGTGTCGGTCCCCTCGTACACCCGCGTGGGATCGACGCCGGGGTGATACAGCTGGGCCATCAGCCAGGCCGACCCGACCGCGCCGATCACCGCCAGCAGCGCCAACATCCGCCGGCTGCGCACGAGGTGCAGGAGGATCAGCAGCAGCCACGGCCACACGAGGTAGAACTGCTCCTCGATCGACAGCGACCACAGGTGGTCGAGCGGCAGCGGCGCCTGAAACCGGGCGAAGTACGAGCCGTGGGCGGCGATCGTCGACCAGTTGGCGAAGTACAGCGACGCGGACACGACCTCGCGCCGCACGTCTGAGATCTGGGCCGCGTCGAACAGCGCCACCCAGATGCTGACCACGATCAACATCAAGAACAGGGCCGGCAGCAGTCGCCGCGCCCGGCGGACCCAGAACATGCCCAGCCCGAGGTTTCCGTGACGGTCCCAGTGACTGAGCAGCAGGTCGGTGATCAGGTAGCCCGAGAGCGTGAAGAACACGCCGACTCCGAGCAGGCCACCCTTCGCCCAGCCGACGTTGAGGTGGTAGGCGATCACCGCGAGCACGGCGATCGCCCGCATGCCGTCGAGCCCCGCTACGTAGCGGTGACCGGCCTCAACCGGCCGTGGCATCGAGGGCCACCCCTCTGTGGGTCTGTGTCATCGATCCGGGTGTACGCACGTTAAACAGACACGAGCCGTCGACTCCCGCGTGATCCAAGCCTGTCCTGCACCACGCCAGACCCTCGGCTCGAGACATACCAGCAACAGACGTCGCCGAGCATAGCGATGCGATCGGCCACCGCCGGGTCCATAGAATCCGTCCGCGACCGATGATCCTCCATACAGACATACCGACGCGGGCCCACATCGACCGGCTGCTGCAGAGCCGGGATCCAGCGAGTGTGTCGATCTACGTTCCGACCGACCCAGCCTCTGACAACGCCGGCCCGCGAACCGGGCTGCGCAATCGAGGCGAGCGGGCGTTGCAGGAGTTGCGGGCCGCCGAAATCGACACCCCGCGGGTGGCCGCGATAGAAGATGAGCTCGCCGACCTGCTCGACGACGAGGCGTTCTGGCACTACCAGGCGAGGACGCTGGCGGTGCTACTGACGCCCGAGCTGATGCAGACGTTTCGGCTCCCCAACCGCCTGCTCAGCATCGTCGAGGTGTCGGATCGCTTCTATCTCAAGCCCCTGCTGCGGGCGGTCACGTTTCCCCAGGTCGCGTTCGTGCTCGCGGTCGCGCAGAATTCGGTGCGCCTGATCGAGGTCTCGGCGGACGACGAGCCGAGCGAGGTCCGCGTCCCCGATCTGCCTTCAGATGCGGCGTCGGTCGCGGGCCGTTCTTCGCTGGCCGACCGGGCCCCCGCTCGGCGGATTCAGGGCCGCGAGGGGCAGAAGGTCCGGCTGCGCCAGTACGCGCGCCACATCGACCACGCGCTGCGCCCGATCCTCAACGGGCTCCACGTTCCGTTGATCATCGCCGCGGCCGAGCCGCTGAGCAGCATCTTCCGTTCGGTCAACAGCTATCCCCACCTCGCCGCCGACGCCATCGCCGGCAACCCAGAGGGCGTCTCCGACGCCGATCTCGGAGCGCGGGCGCGGGAGATCCTCGACGGCCTGTATGCCGCCGAGCTGGCGCGCACGTGCCAGCTGTTCGACGAGCGCAGAGCTCAGGACCGCGGCCTGAGCGACATCGGCGACGTCGCTCGCGCCGCGACCTATGGAGCGGTAGACACCGTGCTCGTGGACATCGACGACGTCGTGCCCGGCACCGTCGACGAGCAGACCGGCGCGGTCACGCTCGCCGACGAGCAGTCGGCCGAGCGTTACGGCGTTATCGACGAGATCGCCCGCCGCGTGTGGTTGGCCGGCGGGAGGGTCCTCGCGGTCCGCCGCGAGGACGTCCCAGGGACGACCGGCGTCGCGGCGATTCTCCGTTACCCGATCTGAGCCTTCAGCGCGAGCACCCGTGCCGCCGAGGCCCGGGCTGACGCTCGGCTGAGGTTCCCGTGGAGCAGCGCGCTGGTCAGCGCTCGCCGGACGGCGATCCCTTCGTCCGGGGTGCTGCCGCTGACCAGGAGCAGGTCGGCGCCGGCCCGCGCTGCCATCAGTCCCCGTCGCTGCAGCGACCCGTACGCCCGGAGCGCCCCGGCGGTCAGCGAATCGGTGATCGTCACGCCGCGGAACCCCAGCCGTCCCCGAAGCTCCTTCTGGATCACGGTCGACGATAAGCCGGCCGGACGGCGCGGATCGAGCGCCGGATACACGGCCCACGAGCTCATCACCAGCTTCACGCCTGCGGCGATCGCATCCTCGTATGGGGCCTCGTCGACACTACGCAGCGTGGTCAGTGATGTGGGGAGCGTCACGGGTCCCTCGTCGGTGTTCTGTCCGCTCGAGGCCGGTCCCAGGGCGGGAAAGTGCTTGGCCGTGGCCAGCACCCCGCCGCGCTGTTGGGCGGCGATGAACGCGGCCCCCAGCCGGCCGACGACCGCTGGATCGCTCGAGTAGGAGCGGTGGAACTCGTCGTCGAAGTCGCCCGGCGTCCGGAACACGTCGAGCACCGGCGCCAGATTCACCCGCATTCGAGCATTTCTGAGGTTCCGCGCGGCCCCGGCGCCCGCGCTGCGAGCCAGCGCCACCGGGTTGGCGCCCTCGCCGATCAGCTTCTCCGACAGCTCCGGGGCGCCCGGCAGCCGCCGTACCTCGCCGCCCTCCTGGTCGGTCATCATCAGCAGCGGTGCGCGAACCGGGCTGGACTTGCGCGCGTTCTGCAGGTGCCCGATCACGCCGCGAATCTGGCCGACGCTCGAGATGTTGTTCGCGAAGAAGATCACGCCGGCGACCTCGCCGGCGCTGATCGCGTGCAACAGCGAGCTCGGTGGCCGCGGGCCCGAGTAGGCGTAGATGATCCGCTGCCCGGCTAGCTGGTCGAGCGACATCCGCTGGGCGGCCGCGACGTACGGGGAGACGTGGTGCACGCGGTGGGCCGGCGCGCCACCGGAGCCTGCCGACGACGGAGCCGGGCTCGAGTCATCGGCACTCGATCCGTGGTGGAGCATCAGCGCGCCCGCGACCACCGCGGCCGCGACGAGCACGCCGGTCAGCAGGACTGCGCGATGCCTGAAGGCGCCGATCGGGGCCTCCTCAACTGATCTGCAGGCGAAACACCGGATGGTCTGACGAGATCCGCCGCAGCTCCTCGTCGCTCGAGTCGGGACCGACACCGGCAAAGAACGCGCCGACCTCGAACTTCCACTTCTTCAGGTACGCGCGCAGCACCGCCGGACGCTCAGCCTCGGCCAGCTCGGTTGCGGTGAAGGTGTTCACGCGCCGTCCGACCCTGAGCCGTCCCTGTCCGCTCGCCCGAAGGTTCTTCACCCACTGAGTCTCCCCTCTGGGCGCCACCAGGTAATCCGCGCCGTCGAATCGGAGCAGGTTCACCGGGGTCTGGCGCCACTGGCCCGACTTGCGGCCCTGAACCTCGAGCACCCGCGAGCCGTACAGGCTGAGGCCCAGGCGCGTGAGCCCGGCCACGAGCGGGTTGAAGACGTGGGACGTGAACCATCCGGGACGCTGATAGTGCTCGGACACGACCATGGATTGTGCCCCACCCGGTGGCGGATATACGATACGGCGCCGTTACACGGCGATCATGAAGGGCGGGAGATGTCAGAGCAATCGATGCTCGAGCTGGTTCAGGGCGCTCTGAGGGTGAGCGGGATCGAGGACGAGCTGATCGCGGTCGGCCAGTTCAATCCCCGCGGCCACACCGGCGGGCTGTTCGCGGGCGGGATGCTCGGATCAGAAGCCGGAGGCATCATCGGCGGCACCATCGGCAGCAACGTCGGTATGGCAACGGGCTGGATCGCCGGGAAGCACGCGGCCGACCAGGCCTCGGGGCTGCCCTCGAACATGCTGGTGGCCGTCTCCGCCGACAACGTCTACGGGTTCGACGCTCCGAGCCGCCGAGCCGAGCCGCGCGGGATGGTGTTCAGGCTGCCGCGGAGCAAACTCGAGGCCAAGGTCCATCAGCGCGTCAACGTGCGGATTCTCGAGCTGATCGACTCCGACAGCGGGGACGCGATCGAACTCGAGGGCAACCGGATCCCGGTCACGCACTCGGCCGATGTGATCAAGCTGCTGACTGGCTGACGCGACCGGCGCAGGCACGGGAGGGCGGCGGGCGATATAATTGCGCTCTCAATAATCGTCCAGGAAGGAAACCGTCCATGAACTTCGCTCGTCTGATCCTGCGCGCCTCCGTGGGAGGACTGTTCTTCGGGCACGGGACCCAGAAGTTATTCGGGTGGTTCGGCGGCCACGGCCTCGACGCCACCGGACAGGCATTCGAGGGCCTGGGGCTGCGCCCGGGTCGGCGCCACGCCGTCGCCGCCGGGATCAGCGAGAGCGCCGGCGGGGCAGCGCTGGCGCTCGGAGCGGCCACGCCACTGGCCGCGGCGTCGCTGACCGCGACGATGCTGACCGCGATCGACCGCGTCCACTTCAAGAACGGCCCGTGGGTCACCAACGGCGGCTACGAGTACAACCTCGTGCTGATCGCCGCGGTGCTGGCGATCGCCGAGACCGGTCCCGGTCCGCTGTCGGTCGACCGCGCGCTCGGCGCCGAGCGGTCCGGCCCCGCCTGGGCGCTGGCCGCGCTCGCGGCGGGGATCATCGGCTACGTCGGCGCGCGGGTGGTCAACGAAGCCGAGCTCGAGGCGGCACAGGCGCCCCTGGCTGAGGCCGAGGAGCCCTCCCCCGCTCCCGCCGCCGCGGCCACGGAGTAGCGGGGAGATCGCCGGACCGACGTTCAAAAGTGGATGGAGCGGACCCTGGCCTGACAATCGTCAGACTCCCAGCGCCTCGATGATCAGGCGTGCCGCCGCCGCGCCCGAATACTGCTGCTGGCCGGTGATCAGGTTCCCGTCGCGGACAGCGTGGGGCTTGAACCGTCCGCCGACGATGAAGTTCGTGTTCTCGAGCTTTCCCGCCTGATCCTCGATCCAGAACGGCTGGATCCGCTGATTGACGTATTCGTCGGCGTAGCGCTCCTCGGAGTTGGCAAACCCGGTCCACGTCTTGCCGTCGACCAGCAGCCGGCCGTCAGACAGCCGTACGCGGAGGAGCATGCAGGTCGCGTGGCAGACCACCGCGGTCACCTTCGCGGCTTCGTAGAAGCCGGCCGCCAGCGCGTGCACGCGCTCGTCGGAGAAGAACGTGTACATCGGGGCCTGACCGCCGACGAACAGCGCAGCGTCATAGTCATCCACGCGCACGTCGGACAGCGGCTTTGACTCCTGCACGAGCCTGGCGTGCTCGGGCGAGGTGATGAACCCAAGGCTGATCAGGTCGTCGGCCGAGTACCCCGACTTGTCGCGCGGGTCACTCCAGCTATCGGCCTCGAGCGCGCCGCCGTCGGGGCTGGCCACGTCGACCTGATAGCCGCTCTGGGTGAGCTCCCAGTACGGGTGGCTGAGCTCCGCCCACCAGAAGCCGATCGGCCAGCCGGTCTGGTCTGACACCGCCGGATTGGAGGCCACGATCACCACCCGCTTGGGGTGGGCCGGGTCAAGGACGTCGATTGCCGCAGTCATCGGTGCTCCCGTGTCGTGTGAGCTCTCCACGGTAGGTCTCGGGCGCCGTGATCCACAAGCGTTTGTTGTTGTCGGTCGACACCGATCGCTTGTGGAGTCGACGCGGGCGAGCCCGTAGCATTCGCCGGCGACCGTGGCCGCCGACCTGAGGCAGATGCGCTATTTCGTCACCGTCGCCGAACACGGCAGCTTCACACGCGCGGCCGACGAGCTGCACGTCGCCCAACAGGCGGTCAGCCAGCAGATCCGATCATTGGAGGCGACGCTCGGCGTGACGCTGCTGCTCCGGAACTCCCGCCAGGTCGAGCTGACCACCGCGGGCACGGTGTTCCTCGCCGACGCGAGGCGGGTGCTGGCCGCCTCGGATCGCGCCGTGCGTCGCGTCCAGGCCGCCGCCCGGGGCGAGGCCGGGACGCTGCGGCTCGTGTACACGCTGGCCACGGCCTACGTGACCACGCCGGCGCTGCTGGATGCGCTCAGCGACCGGCATGCCGACCTGAAGGTCAGCGCCCGCGAGGTCTATGGCGCCGACATCGGCGGGCTCGTGCTCAACGGCGAGTGCGACCTGGCGCTCGCGCCGATGACCTCCTACCCCCGCGGCCTGCGCCAGCGACTGGTGCGCCGCGAGGTGCTGCGCCTCGCGGTCAGCAGCGCTCACCCGCTGGCGTCAGCCGGCCAGGTGGGGCTCGGGTCGCTGCGCGACGAGCGCTTTGAGGTGTGGCCGCGCCATATGTCCCCCGGCTACTACGACGTCGTCGTCGGCGCCTGCCGAGCCGCGGGGTTCGAGCCGGCGCTCGACGAGCACGGGGCCGGCTCGACCGTGTGGGGATACATCGCCCAGGGACGCGGCGCCGGGCTCGTGGTGGGCTCGCTGTTCGAGCAGCTCCCGGCGGGAATCGCGCTCGTCGACCTCGCCCCGCCGCGACCGACGCTGGCGCTCAACGCGGTCTGGCTCGACGACGGCGAGGCGCCCGCAGTCGGGCGCTTCCTCGAGGTGGCGGCCGCGCTCGCGGCCGCGCGCGGGTGGCTGTAAGCGATGGTTTACGAGTCCGATCCCAACAGCGCTCCCGACGCGGGATTCGTCCCCGGCCGGCTGGAATTGCTGGTGCCCGGAAACCGGGGTCGGATGCTGGACGCGCGGCGGACGCCGATCGTGGTCACCGCAGTTCAACCGAGTCGGGGCGGATTCGAGCTCGAGATCCGGGCGTTCGAGGACACCGGAGCGAGGTGGGAACTACCCCTGACCGACGTGGCCCGGTTTCAGTTCGAGCGCGGTGCGGACAGCGTCGGAGCCAACGAGCTCGCGGGCCTGCGGCGAGCGATAGAACGGCTAGACCGGCCGCTGGCGTTAGCGTGCGATCCCGCCACGACCGTGCAGACCGTCGAGGCGATCGCCCGTGAACAGCGAGCCGCCGGCGACTGGATCGCCGCCCGCGGTGGCCCGCCGGCGCTCGCGCTGCACCGGTGGACCGAGGCCCGCACGGGCGACCCCACGGTGTCTGCGCTGCTCGAGGGGTTTCTGGAGGCACGAGGACTTGCCGAGCTCGATGCGGCCTTCGCCGAGCGGTTCGTCTCAAACCCGGCTTCCGGCGAGCTGGTCAAGGGTCATGCAATCGTGCTCGCTGAGCTCGGACTGTGCCCGTACCGCGGCCGGGCGGTCCGGGATCCACGCACGTTCAAGCCGCCGCTGACCGAGGATCGGCGGGCGGCGCACATCATCGCTCGGCTCGCGTTCGTGCGCGAGCTGTGGTCGGCCTGGGGTCTCGATACGGCGACCCTGTACCGCGGTCTCGCAGTCGACGGTTCGCTGCCCGAGTACACGCCGCCGTCGTTCCCGTCGGCCACGTTCTCGGCCGACGTCGCTGGGGCTCACTTCGAGGGCGGTCCAACCACGGCGACCGCGGTCCTGATCCGCCAGCGGGTGCCGGTGCAGCGGCTGTTCATGACATTCCTCGAGACCCCGGCGATGAACCGGCGCTTCCTCGAGGCCGAAGCGGTGCTGATCGGCGATCCGGCAAACCGCGCGTTCTAAGAGCCGATCGCGCGCAGCCGATTAGAACTCGCCATCGGCCAGGTCATCGTGTATGTAACGAATTCGAGCACCGATCCAGGAGGACCAGATGCGGAAAGTGATCTACTCGATCGCGGTATCGCTCGACGGCTACATCGCCGGGCCCGACGGCGACTTTCACTGGGCGGCGCCCGACGAGGAACTGCACCGCCTGCATAACGAGCAAACCCACGAGCTCGACGCCCACCTGATCGGACGCAGGCTCTACGAGACGATGCTCCCGTGGGAAGCCACCGACCGCGATCCGGCCGAGTCTCCGGTGACCGCCGAGTTCGCCCAGATCTGGCAGGCGCTGCCGAAGGTCGTGTTCTCTCGCACACTGAAGTCGGTCGAGGGCAACGCTCGCCTGGCCGAGGACGACCCGGCCGACGAGGTCACGAGGCTCCAGGCACAGCCCGGCGGCGACATCGGCGTCGGCGGCGCCGGCCTGGCCGCGGAGCTGATCGAGCGCGGGCTGGTCGACGAGTACCGGCTGTTCGTCTGCCCGATCGTGGTCGGAGGCGGGACGCCGTACTTTCCCCCGCTGGACGCTCCGATCGAGCTCGAGCTGCTCGAGACGCGGACGTTCGCCTCGCCGGCTGTGTATCTGCGCTACCGCCGTGCGTCCTAGCCGCCCTGCCGGGCGGTTGCAATCGTCCGGGACGCTTGTTACACCAGGGCGGCAGTGGCCCCGAAAATTTTGTCCGCGGCAGTGGTGGCCGCCGCGCTGTTGACCGCCGGTTGCGGGGGCTCGCACAAGTCCTCCGGTACCGCGTCGCAGTCGTCCCCGACCCCGACGGCTCCCACGGCCACCGCCCAGACCCGCCCAGAGGTCCCGGCCGATCACGCGATCGCTACCGCCGGGTTGCTGACGCTCGCCGACTTCCCGTCGGGCTGGCAGCAGCAGGGCACGTCGGGAGGTCAGAGCACGCTCACGTGTCCCGCGATCGCGACCGCGCGGGCATCCCTGTCGGGCCGTGCCACCAGCCCCCAGTTCGCCCAGGGTTCCGGCGACTTTGTCGATGACGTCGTCTACGTGTATCCGACCGTGACCGGCGCGCAGACGTCGTTCGCCCGGCTCAGCGCTCCCACCACCCGCCTGTGCATGGCCAACGCACTGCGTCGCAAGCTGCCCGCGGCGGCCACCTCCCAGCAGGGCGGGAAGATCACGTTCGGGCAGCCGTCCGCCGGGTCGCTGTCGTTTTCGACTCCCGGCGACGAGTCGGCGGCGGGCCGGATCACGATCCCCTACACGGTCAACGGCCAGAACTCTAAGGTGGCGGTCGACGTCGCGTTCGTCCGCGTCGACCGCGGCATCCAGATCCTCGTGTTCCTCGGCTCCGCGGGCGCGCTCGACACGTCGGTCGAGTCGTCGCTGACACGCAATGCGGTGGATCGCCTGGCCGCGGCGCTGCACGTGTCCTCGCCGGGTGCGGTGACGACGACCACGACCACGCCGACGACGTCCACGTCCACCACGCCCGCGAAGACGACGCCGACCGCTACGACCACGACCCCGGCACACACGACCACCACCCCGACCACGCCGACACAGACGACCACGACGCCGACCCAACCCAGCACCACGACCACTCCGGCCACGAGCACCAACACCACGCCGAGCGGGTCCCAACCGTCGCCGAGCGCGGTGGCCAAGGCCAAGCAACTGCTGCCGGTCTGCCGGCGCGAGCAGCCCAACATCACCCTGCAGGAGCTCGAGCGCGAGGCCGAGAGCCCGATCGGGATCCAGTGCTAGTCAGCGGCCGAGCGATCCTCGCCGTCTGAGTGGTCACCCCGGTCCCTGAACAGCCTGAACGACTCGCCGATGAAGCTGAACGACGGCCCGCCGACGAGCTCCCAGGAGCGGGAGATGCCGAGTAGGAAGCACACGACCACGAGCACTGCGATCGCGTGCGCCGCACCCGTGTCGTGGCCATTGGCGACCAGCCGCAGCGCATAGCGAATCTGCAGGGCGAACACCACCAGCTGCCCGATCAGGAACGTCGCATCGCGCAGGGCCGCGCGATGCGCTTTGCGCTCGCGCCGCAACGACAGCAGCGACCCGCCGATGAACAGCACCCCGACGACGCCGAAGCTGAACGCCACCCAGGAGATCCCGACGTCCGGGATCAGGGCGAACAGCGAGATCGCCAAGGCGTTGGTGAACGCCGTCAGTGCGGCCGCCGCGCGCACCTGGTGAACCGGGTCGGCCGAGTCCGCGACCAGCCGATCCTGGGCGACCGAGATCGCCACGAACAGCAGGCCGATCAGCGCGCCGGCGACGCCTGCGGTCGCCACGAAGAAGTCTTGGAGGCCCTCCGGAACCACCGACGCATCCTGCCACGTGCGATAGTCATCGGCGATGTCCGACTCGACGCTGACCGAGGCCTCACCGGCGGCCGCACCCGAGCGCGAGCGCCGTCCCGCGATCCTCGCCGTCGACGACGACCCGGCCGTGCTGGCCGCGGTCGCGCGCGACCTGCGCCGGGGATTCGGGCGCAACTATCGGATCCTCCGGGCGGGTTCCGGCGTGCAGGCGCTCGAGATCCTCCGCGAGGTCCGGACTCGCGGCGATCAGGTGGCGCTGTTGATCGCCGACCAGCGGATGCCGGGGATGGCGGGCACCGAGTACCTCGTCCAGGCACGCCAGCTCGTGCCCGACGCCAAGCGAGTGCTGCTGACCGCCTACGCGGACACCGAGGCGGCGATCGCGGCGATCAACGACGTGGCGCTCGACTACTACCTGCTCAAGCCTTGGGATCCGCCCGAGGAGCAGCTGTTCCCGATCATCGAGGACCTGCTCACCACCTGGGAATCGGGTGCGGCACTGAGCGCCGGCGGTGTTCGGGTGATCGGCCACCGCTTCTCCAAGGAGTCCCACGATCTTCGCGACTTCCTGGCTCGTAACCGCGTCCCGGCGCGCTGGCTCGACGTCGAGCGCGATGCCGAGGCGCGTGAGCTGCTGCAGGTCGCCGGCGTCGCCGAGGAACGACTTCCGGTGGCACTGCTCGAGGACGGTGAGGTGCTCGAACGCCCCACGGTCATGGAGCTCGCCGAGCGGCTGGGCGTCGCCGGCACCCCGGCTCAGGAGCACTACGACGTGGTTGTCGTCGGCGGCGGTCCCGCCGGCCTGGCAGCCGCGGTGTACGGCGCCTCGGAGGGCCTCAGGACCGTGATGGTCGAGCGCGAAGCTCCCGGTGGGCAGGCCGGCACCTCGAGCCGGATCGAGAACTATCTCGGCTTCCCGGTCGGTCTCACCGGCTCGGACCTGGCGCGGCGAGCCACCGACCAGGCACGGCGATTGGGAGCCGAGCTGCTGACCGTCCAGGAAGCGGTCGGGTTGCGCGCCGAGGGCGCTGGGCGGCTGGTCGAGCTCAGCGGCGGCGGCGTGCTCAGCACCAATTGCGTGATCGTCGCGTCCGGCGTCTCCTACCGGCAGCTCGACACCCCGGGCTTCCACGAGCTGACCGGCGCCGGCATCTACTACGGCGCCGCGCTCACCGAGGCGCGCTCGTGCGCTGACCAGCACGTGGTCGTGATCGGCGGCGCCAACTCCGCCGGGCAGGCAGCCGTGTACTTCAGCAAGTACGCGTCGACGGTGACGATGCTGGTTCGCGGCCCGTCGCTCGAGCGGTCGATGTCGTCGTACCTGATCGACCAGATCGCCGGACTGTCGAACATCCACGTCCGCACCCGGAGCACCGCGGTCGAGGCGCAGGGCGAGGACGACCACCTGGCGAGGCTGGTCGTCGATACGCCCGAGGGTCGCGAGACGCTCGATGTGGACGCCTGCTTCGTGTTCATCGGAGCCCAGCCGCGCACCGACTGGCTCGAGGGCGTGGTCGCCCGCGACGAGCGCGGGTTCATCCTCGCCGGGCGCGACGCCCAGGCGGCGGGCTGGCCGCTGCCCCGCGAGCCCTACACACTCGAGACGACGGTTCCCGGCGTGTTCGTCGCCGGCGACGTCCGCGCGCGTTCGATCAAGCGGGTGGCAAGCGCCGTCGGCGAGGGGTCGATGGCGATCTCGCTGATCCACGACTATCTGGTCGAGGCATGACCGATCCCGAGGTCACCGTGACCGAGCCCGAGGTCACGCTGCCCGAGCTGCGGGCGGTGGACCTGTTCGACGATCTCAGCGACGACGAGCTCCGCGAATGGCTGCCCGTGACCACGGTCCGCCGGCTCGAGCCCGGCGACGTGATCGCTGAGATCGGTCAGCAGCCCCGCGGCCTGCAGCTGCTGCTGGAGGGCGAGGCCGACTCGCTGATGGAGGAGCACGGTCGCGAGGAGCCCGTCGGCCGTCAGCACGCGCCGACGTGGATGGGCGCGATCGCGGTTCTCACCGAAGCCCCGCTCGGCGTCCGGATGCGCGCCGCCACCCCGGTACGCGTGGCGCTCGTGCCGGCGGAGGAGTTCCGCCGGCTGGCCTACTCGCAGCCGACCGTGCACCGCCGGGTGATGCAGCAGGTGGCGCCGGTGATGACGCGCCTGACCTCGATCGAGCAGAACCGCGAGCGGCTGGCCTCGCTGGGGACGATGGCGGCCGGGCTCGCCCACGAGCTCGGCAACCCGGCGTCGGCCGCCGAGCGCGCTGCCGATCAGATGACCGGAGCGCTCAAAGTGATCAACTCGGCGCTGGCCAAGTTCGTGGCGGCCGGGGTCGAGCGCAGCGAGGCCGAGAAGCTCGTCGCACTGCAGCAGGAGGCCGTCCAGCGGGCGGGGGACTCGACCGCGCTGAGCGCGCTCGACGCCGCCGACGCGGAGGACGAGCTGCTCGATCAACTCGAGGAGCTCGGCGTCGAGTCGCCATGGGAGGTCGCAGAGCCGCTGGCCGCCGCGGGCCTCGACGGCGACTGGCTGGAGCGCGTGTCAGACGCGGCGGGCCCGGCCACCGGCACCGCCCTGGCCTGGGTCGCGGCGACGCTGAACGCCGCCCGCCTGGCCGCCGAGATGCGGGAGTCGACCTCGCGGATGAAGGAGCTCGTCGGCGCGGTCAAGTCCTACGCGTACATGGACCGCGGCGCGGTCGTCGAGGTCGACCTGCACGAGGGCCTGGAGACGACGCTGGTCGTGCTCGGCCACAAGCTCAAGCACACCGAGATCGAGATCGTCCGCAACTACGACCGCGACCTCCCGAAGCTGACCGTCCGCGGCTCCGAGCTCAATCAGGTGTGGACGAACCTGCTCGACAACGCGATCGACGCACTCGGCGACCGGGGCACGATCACGATCTCCACCCACCGCGACGGCGACTGCGCGGTCGTCGAGATCACAGACGACGGACCCGGCATCGCGCCCGAGCTGATCGACCGGATCTTCGACCCGTTCTTCACCACCAAAGACGTCGGCCAGGGCACCGGGCTCGGGCTCGCCACCGCGCGGCGGATCGTGGTCGACCGGCACGATGGCTCGCTGACCGTGCGGAGCAACCCGCGCGAGACGACGTTCCGGGTGCGGCTATCCCCGGCTAAGCCGTAACGATCGTTGTTGGGGCGCTAGCCGGAGGACGAAACGCCCGCGACTCAGGCGCTGCTGGTGGTGCTGGCGCCAGAGGTGGACGGGCGCGCGCTGGGGCTGGATGTTTGGGTGAGGTTGAGCTCGCCGGCGAGCTGGTCGGTGCTCCGGCGCAGGAGTCTTGACACTTGCATCTGGGAGACGCCAAGACGTGTGGCGATCTCTCGTTGTTTGAGCCCGTCCCGGTAGCGCATGGTCAGCACCCGGCGGTGTTGGGCGGGCAGCCGCGTCCTGGCGGCGGCGAGACTGAGGGACGTCTCGACCAGCCCGTAGCCCTGCTCTTCGGCGCCGATGACGTCGTGCCGCGTGCCCGTGTCTTCGGCCGCCTCCGGCACGGCTGGCTCGTCCAGCGAGGCGGCCTGGTGCGCTGCGATTGCGTCCAGGGCCTCGATCACCTGCTCGCTGTCGACCGATAGGTGGTCGGCGATCTCGATCACGGTTGGGGAGGACCCCGTCCGTGCGCTGAGCGCGTCCTCGGCCTCTTTGACCTTGAGCGTCATCTCTTGCAGGCCGCGGGGCAGGTGCACGGGATAGCCCTTGTCACGGAAATGGCGCTTTAGCTCCCCCAGGATCGTCGGCACTGCATAGGACGAGAACGCCAGTCCGCGAGCAGGATCGAACCGGTCGATCGCCTTGAGCAGGCCCAGACTCGCCACCTGGAACAGGTCCTCCAACGGCTCCCGCCTGCGGGCATAACGGCCGGCCAGCTTGCGCGCGAGCGACAAATGCCGTCCGATCAGCTCATCTCGCGCGGCCTGGTCGCGGTGAGACTGCCAGCGGATAAACAGATCGGCGTCGGCGTGCTTGCGGGCCGCCGGAGACCCCGGGCGATCCAGCACCAGTGGCGATCCCGTGGAGCGTCCGGGTCGCCCCGCGGCGGCCGAACCCAAGGTCGATCTGACCGCCACGGTTCCTGCGCCTGACCTGGCAGCAGCACGGTGGTGTACCTCGGCCATTTAGACCTCCGGTTCCAAATTGGGAAGTGAAACGCCACCGAGGTCTGGAGCGGCGTCAAGCTTCTCGTTAAAGTATCAACGAAACGTCAAGATTAGCTGAACGTTGGGGCGTTAAGCCGTTCGACGGTCCGAGGATCGTGTCGTGAACGCGTCGTCGGTCAGGCGGCTGCTGGTGAGCTCGCGGGCGACGTGGGCGAGGCGCTGGTTGTGCTCGCGGGCGTAGCTGCGCAGCCGGCGGAAAGCATCATCCATCGATATGTGAGCGCGTTCGGCGAGAACGCCTTTGGCCTGCTCGATGACCACTCGGCTCTGCAACGCGCTCTGTAGCTGGCCGACGGTGTCGTGCGACTCACGCTCCTGACGCTCGTTCAACAGCGCGACCGCAGCGATATCGGCCAACCCCTGGGCCAGCGGCATGTCGGGCACCGACAGCCGCCCGGTGGCGGCGCGAAACAGGTTCAGCCCCCCGATCGTGCGGCTGCGCGCACGCATCGGGACCGCGTGCATCGAGCCAAAACCGGCCTGCACGGCTGCCGGCGCGAACGTCGGCCAACGATCCACGTCGGCGTCCAGGTTCTCACTTACCACGCCCCGATCGCGGTGATAGCACTCAAAGCACGGGCCCTCATCGTTTTGGGTCTGCAATAGCTCCAGGGCGTCGGTGCGCTCGCTGGAGGAGGCGATTACCCGCAGCGTGCCGGCGGCATCAGCCAACAGGACGCCGGCCTCGTTGCAATCCAACAGCTCCACGCACCGCTCGGTCACCAGGTGCAAGAACTCGACCACGTCGAAGTCCGCCACGAGGGTGTCGGCGAACTCCACGAACGTCTCCACGATCCGCTGCTCTCGCGTCATCTATCGAACCGGTACCCCATCAGACCTCACCGCATTCTGCCAACACGCGCCAGAGCCACCGGAAAATCATGCCTGCTCCAGACGCAGTCGCCGCCCGATCACGTCGATCGCAACATCCCGCAGCGGTCGGTTCTCGGCAAACGCGTAAGCGCGCAGCCGCACAAATGCCTCGTCCAACGACACCCTCAGTTGGGCGGAAACCATCCCCGTCGCCTGATGCACCTCAGACCAATGCGCCGGCTGTTCTGCCAACAGCTCATGCAACACACCCGGCGCGACGCCCGCCTGCAAACCGAGAACCACGTGCACCGCCACGTCGGCCAATACCAGGGCGTCGGTGAACTCAGCCGGGCTCAGCGCACCCGGTCGGTCGCGATACAGCGCCAACACCCCGATCCGGATCTCACCGACCCGCAACGGGAACGCGAACACCGCCCCCACACCCGCCTCCACGGCCGCCGGCGCGAACGCCGGCCAGCGCATCCGTGCCGGATCAGCCAGGTCAGAGTCCATCACCGGCTCGCCAGACGTCCACGCATCAAGGCACGGACCCTCTCCCAGCGACAACTGCGACTCCTGCACCGCCGCGATCTCCGGTCCCGTAACCCCCGCTGTCCCGCGCAGCTCACCATCCACCATCAACGACAACCCAGCCCCACTAAGCGACAGTAACCTGATCGCTGCGACACACACGCGGTCGATCACCGACGGAGCGTCCCCGTCCACGCTCCCCATCTCCGCCAGCACGACGCTCAACCGATCAGTCGCCACCCGCACAACAGTACGCCCACCTCCGAGCCGGAGCGGCAGGTCAGCGCAGGCGCGGTGCCGCGCTCGGCCCGCGTTGTGTGTGTAGCGCTGGCTCAGTGGGTATTCAGTATGCGTCGCTCCAGACCCCGGCGGCACTGACCAGCGCTTGGCAGGACCGTCAGCGCATCCGCGCAACCGAATCTGGAGGAAGATGACCGTGTACGGCAAACGGGGGCAGCTTTCACGCGCCCGGAGCTCTGCAGTGACACCACGCGCAGGGGCAGGCGCGTCTGCCGTCAACACGGACCATCGAACGGTCCGTCGGAGCCAGGCCCTCAGGGATCCTCGGTTTGGCGAGCGTGAGCGACTGGTTGCCTATGCGCGGCCGAACTTGGGTCGAAGCCTGACGCAGTTAGGGACCTCGGTCGTCCCATATTTCCTACTGTCGGTAGTCATCTATCGGATGATCAGCGTCTCGCTGGCGCTCGCGCTGCTGCTGGCGATCCCTGCCGCCGGGTTTCAGGTCAGGACGTTCATCGTGTTCCATGACTGCTCACACGGATCGTTCCTACCGTCCAAGCGTGCCAACGCGTGGCTGGGAGCGGTTCTGGGGCTCCTGGTCCTCGCGCCGTTTCGGCGCTGGCGCCACGATCACGCCATCCACCACGCCACCTCTGGTGACCTCGAGCGGCGGGGCGTGGGAGATATTCCCACGCTGACCCTCGCCGAATACACAGCACGGTCCCGGCGCGGACGGCTTCGCTATCGCGTGTTCCGTCATCCGCTGGTCATGTTCGGGCTCGGTCCGATCTTCGCGATGATCATCGGACCCCGAATCGCGACGCGATCACAGCGGCCGCGGCTGCGGCACAGTGTCCTGGGTACCGACCTCGCGCTGGTGCTGGTCGTCGCCGGGCTGTGTTGGCTGATCGGCTGGAAGGACTTCCTGCTGGTCTGGGCTCCTGCCTCGCTGATTGCCGGCTCGATTGGCATCTGGCTGTTCTACGTGCAGCATCAGTTCGAAGACGCCTACTGGAAGCAGTCCTCGCAGTGGAGCTACATCGATGCCGCGCTCCAAGGAAGCTCCTATCTCAGGTTGCCCAAGGTTTTGCAGTTCTTCTCCGGCAACATCGGTTTACATCACGTCCACCATCTCAACCCGAGGATTCCCAACTACAACCTCCAACGAGCCCACGATGAGAACCCCATGTTCCAGCAGGTTCCCGTTCTCACCCTCCGCGGCGGCCTCCATGCCGTGCGACTCAAGCTCTGGGACGAGGCACATGGCACGCTCATCACATTCCGCCAAGCGCACCAGCGCATGCAACCCCAGCTTGCCGCGAGATCTTGACCACCAACCGCAGACGACCTCGGGACCGATCGGTCTGCGGGCGCGAGGCCTGAGGCGCCCTTAAGCCATCGCCGCTTCGGCGGCGGCGCCCGCGGGCTCGCGCCCGCGGATCAGGTCCGACGCCTTCTCGGCGAGCGCGATCGTCGGCGCGTTCGTGTTGCCGCGGGGAACCGCGGGCATCACCGACGCGTCGACGACCCGCAGGCCCTCGAGCCCACGCACCCGCAGCTCGGGATCGACCACCGCCAGCGGGTCGACGCCCATCTTGCAGGTGCCCACCGGGTGATAGATCGTCTGCATGGTCGCGCGGACGTAGGCGAGGATCTCCTCGTCGCTGTCGCCGCCGGGCGCGAACAGGGGGCGTTGGGAATAGCGAGCCAGCGGCTCGGTGTGGGCGATCTGCTCGCAGATCCGCACGCCCTCGATCAGCGAGCGGCGGTCGTCCTCCTCGGCCAGGTAGTTGTGAAGGATCAGCGGGCGAGCGAGCGGGTCCGGCGAGACGACCGCAACCTGGCCACGACTGGCCGGCTTGAGCAGGCACGCGCCGACCGCCCAGCCGTGCTCGGGGGCCGGCAGCAGACCCTCGTCCATGAACAGCGCCGGCACCGAGTGGAACTGCACGTCCGGCGCCGGCAGGCCCTCGCGGGTGCGGTGAAAGCCCCCGGTCTCGGCGATGTTGGTCGTCAGCGGCCCCCGGCCCTGGGCCAGCAGCGCCAGGTTCTCCTCGGTGAGGATGTCCTTGATGCTGACCGGCTCGTCGGTGGCGTAGTTGACGCCCGCGTTCGGATGGTCGTGGAGGTTCAGCCCGACGCCCGGCAGCTCGTGCTGCGGAGCGATCTGGAGCGCGATCAGCTCGTCGGGGCGACCCACGCCCGAGTGCGTGAGGATCACCGGCGACAGGTACGAGCCCGCCGACAGGATCACCTCGCGCGCGGCCGTGTAGGTCACGAGCTCGTCGAGCCTGACGCCCTCGATCCCGGTGGCGCGACCATCGTGCAGCAGCACGCGGGTGGCGCTGAAGTGAGTTATCACGTCGAGGTTGGGGCGCTGCATCGCCGGGTGCAGATAGGCGACCGCGGCCGAGCAGCGCAGCCCTGAGCGGTGTGTCACCTGGTAGGAGCCGAACCCGTCCTGGCTGGCCGCGTTGAAGTCTGGATTCTCCGGGTACCCGGCGGCGAGCGCCGCCTCCAGCCACACGCCCGAGAGGAAGCTGTGCGCGCGCCCGTCGGAGACCGACAGCGGGCCGCCGACGCCGTGGTACTCGTCGGCTCCGCGCTCGTTGTCCTCGGCGCGCTTGAAATACGGGAGCAGCTCGTCGTAGCCCCAGCCCGCGCAGCCGTAGACGTCGCGCCATTCGTCGTAGTCGATCTTGTTACCGCGGATGTAGACCATCGCGTTGATCGACGACGAGCCGCCGAGCACGCGGCCGCGCGGCAGGTAGATCCGCCGCCGGTCCGCGAACGGCTCGTGGTGGCTGGACAGGTCCCAGTCGTGGCGGCTGCGGTACAGAGCTGCGTAGCCGGCCGGCATGTGGATCAGGTCATCGTTGTCGCGCCCGCCCGCCTCGACGAGCAGGACCTTGACGTCGGGGTCCTCGCTCAGGCGGTTGGCGAGCACGCAGCCCGCCGAGCCGGCGCCGACGATGATGTAGTCGTAACTGTCCACAGCTGTCCTCCGAGATCGCGGTCCGTGTCGATTCTCGCCTGCCCGCAGCCGGGGGGTCAAGCTGGGACGCCGGTCAGGTCGGCGCCAAGACGTGCGGCGACCAGGCGGGGAGCACCTGACCGAGCGCAGCGAACGCCTCTCCGTCGAGCGAGCGCCCGGCGTCGCGGCCCATGATGCTCAGCACTTCGTCGGGGCCCAGCGCCGGGCGGTAGGGCCGGTTGGCACTGAGCGCCTCGGCCACGTCGGCGACGGCCAGGATCCGCGACGCCGGGTCGAGCTCGCGCGCGGTGAGCCCGGCGAAGTAGCCGCTGCCGTCCAGCCGCTCGTGGTGGTGGGCGGCAATCCGGGCCAGGTCCCCGAACGCCGGCACCCGGGTGAGGATTTCCAGTGACCAGCGCGGATGCTTGCGCATCACCGTCCACTCGTCGTCGGTCAGCGGGTCGTGTTTGTCGAGGATCTGGTTGGAGACGCCGAGCTTGCCGATGTCGTGCAGCAGCGCCGCGCGCCTGACGGTCGCCATCGCGCTGGGATCGATCGCCAGCAGCGTCGCCAGCGATACCGCGATCTCGGCCACGCCTGCGGAGTGCCGCGCCGTATAGGGGGATTTCGCGTCCACCACGCGCGCGAACCCGTCGGCGACCCGGTCGAGCAGGTCGTCGTCGACGACCACCACTCGGTCGGGCGGCTCGAGCTCCGACACCGCGCGGGTCTGCAGCGTGGACCAGAACGCGTCGTCGTACTCGACCGCGACCAGCGCGTCGACCAGCGCAGGGTCAAACCACGTTCCGCGGCGCTTGCGCGCGATCTCACATGCGGCCTGCGGACCGCCGTGCTGCCAGTACACCTCGGCGGTCTGAGCCAGGCAGATGATCCGGCCCACCACCGAGATCTGCTCGCCGGCGATGCCCGCTGGGTAGCCGCTCCCGCCCCAATGCTCGTCCTCGTCGACGATCGCCTGGGCGGCCACCTCGCCGAGCCCGATCCCGCGCGCCACGTCGGCGCCCCGCTCGCAGCGTTCGGCGACCAGTGAGCGCGCGCCCGCGCGCCCCGAGCGCAGCACCGCACCGATGTGTCGCGCCTTCTGGACCGGCGACGCCCCGGGGGCCGCGGTCCGGACCAGGTGCACGACCGACTCGGCGATGCTGCTCGTGTCGGTCAGCCTCCGCGTGGATTTGACAATCCGGTCGTCGGCACCGAACAGCGACGCCACCCGGGACGCGTTCGACGAGCAGCCTGCGTCCTTCAGCAGCAGCGCGTAGAACGCCGCCGATTTCGTCTCCTCGTCAAGCCCGATCGCCTGCGCGAGGCGCATCCCGATCAGGCAGCTGCGCTCGGAGTGACCGCGGGGCTGGCCCTCGGTGATGTCCAGCGCGTGCGACAGCGCCGACAGCACCTCGGACAGGCGCAGCTCGATGCCGTTGCTCGTAGGGGGATCGGTTGACCAGTGGGCGCTCATTGCCCGACAAGCATGGCGCACTCCGAACCGGACTTGTGATCAGGACTCGCCGCGCTCGCGCTTGAGCTTTCGCCAGCCCCCGGCACGGTTGTTGGCGATGATCGCCTCGAACATCGCGCTCAGCGCCTGCGCGTTGAGCTGCTCGTCCCGGCGGACCGCGACGGTCCGAGCGGTTTGGTTGTCGTGCCCGGAGGTGATGATCCCCTCGGGGTCGGGGACGATCGCACCGTCATACAGGAACACGTTGACGTGATCTTTGGCGGCCAGCAGCGCGCAGACGTTGCCTTCGAGCACGAAGTACGGCTGGACCCGGCGCTTGATCGTCTCCACCACCTCGGGGTCGGCCGAGTGGACCAGCTCGCGGACCTGCTGGCAGATCGCCTGCTGCCACTCGGGCAGCGCGTCGATGTACTCGTCGACTCGCGGATCGGCCGCGTAGCTCAACGCTCGAGCTCGCCCCGCTCGGCGGCGCGGCGAAGCTCCTGCTGCCGCTTGCGCTCGGATCGCGACAGCTTGGGGCCCTGCTTGACGTCTGTCCCGCCCATGATCGAGAGCAACCGCAGGCGGATCACGGGAGCCCCGAGCGCCACCGGCTCATCGTCGAGCTCGACGTCATTGCCGCCCATCAACCCGAGCTTGGTCACCTGGACGTCGACGCCCCTGGGCACGTAGATCTCCGAGCCGCCCATCAGCGAGAACACCGTGATCGTGACCTGCCGATCCGCGAGCTCGGCCTGGTTGAGATCGAGGTCGCTGCCGCCCATGATGTTGATGACCTTGCAGTGCTTGGCCACGCGCCAGCGGCCCTTGCGGTCGTTGCCCCCCATGATCGACAGGATCGTCCCGGTGCCGCCCTCGCCGGGCCGCACGGTCACCCCGCTGGCCGGCTGCGTCGTGAGGGCCTCGGCGGGCGTCAGGTCCGCGATCAGCGGTCGCAGCTCGGCGACGGTCTTGGTTGCATACGCGCGCTGCAGTCGCTCGTCGAGCTCCTCGACGTCAAGGCGGCCGTCGCCCCCGGCCTGGCGGAGGATGTCGGCCACCCGCTCGCGGTCGGCATCGGAGGCGCGTAGCGCCGGCGGCCCACCGGTGCCGGTGGCCGGCTGGGCGTCGGGCTGACGGGGGTTGAGATCACTCATCTGGACGCGCCGCGCGCAACCGCGGTCAGCCGATGATAAGCGCTCAGGACTCGGCCTCCTCGATCGCCTCCTGGACCTCGGGCGGGTCGGGCGAGCCTTGGTTTGAGGCGGCTGCCGTGGCCACGTCGGTGGGATACGTCGAGCGCGCCTTCAGCAGGAACACCCCGGCCGCGGCGAGTGTGCTGACCAGCAGCAGAAAGCTGATCTCGAGCCCGCGCGCGGCGCTCGGGGAGATCACCCCAGTGTGGGTCCCGACCGGGGCCTGTGCCGGCGCGATTCCCGCGACCACCTGCGAGAGACCCCCGAACACCACCGGGGCCAGCGCCTGCGCCACCGAGCGCAGCACGGTCCGGGTGCTCTCCGCTCTCCCCCACAGCCCGGCGGGCATGATGTCCAGCCGCGCCGCGTCCAGCGGCGGGTTCGCGGCCGACAGCAGCGCCGCTCCGCCGACGTCGAACCACAGCGCCGGGGATAGGTGGCTGCTGACGATTCCCGGGATCAGCAACGCTGCTGCGGCCAGGTAGCAGATCGCGGGCACCCAGACCCTCGCCTCCAGGTGCCCGGCGCGGACCATCGCGTCGGTGACCCGGCCGCTGACCAGGGTGCCGATCATCGCGCCCAGGACCAGCATCGCCAGGACCAGCTCGGCGCTCGCCTGGCTGGCGTGGTAGTGCCCGCGGACGAACAGCAGCGCGAACGTCTGCAGTCCGGAGAAGAAGAAGTAGCCCAGCGACGAGCTGATGATCATCAGCACGTTGGTGGGGATCGACAGGATGTAGGTCACGGACTTGAACAGGCCCAGTCCGCGCGGGTCCTCCTCGAGCACCAGCTTGGGATCCGGCTTGGCTCCCAGCTTCAGGGCGGCCTCGTGCGCGAGCTCGTCAGACGGCGGGGGCTGCTCGGCCTGCGAGGGGTCGGGGGGCAGCTTCGAGGCCGACTCGGCCACCGACGCGCTCAGGTCCTCGACTCCGGGCTCCAACCGGCTCTGGCCGCCCCTCAGCGGCTCCGGCACCGTCCGATACAGCTGGCGGGCCAGGAAGAAGCCTGGAAGTGCCAGCAGCACGAACGCGGCGCGCCAGTCGATCAGGCTGGCGACGCTGCTCGAGATGATGAAGCCGAACGCTGTCCCGGCGATCTCCCCACCGAGGATGTACGCGTACACCCGGCCGCGCTCGCGCGCCGGGAAGTAGTCGCCGGTCAGCGACGCGATCGCGGGCCCGGCGGTCGCGGTGACCGCGCCCAGCAGCAGCCTGGTCAGCAGCAGCCCGGAGTAGCTGCCGGCGAACGCACTCAGCAGCGACGCCACGCTCCACAACACGATGCTGAGCGACAGGATCGGGATCCGCTTGATCCGGTCGACCAGCATCCCGACCGGGATCGTGAACACGGCACCGACGATCAGCGCGGCCGCGCTGAGCAGGCCGATCTTGGTGTTGCCGATGTGCAGCGCGTGCTCGAGCTGTGGCGCGATCGCGCCGACCGTCGCGGTATCGGCGCCGTTGAGCGCGAGCACGGCTCCGAACAGCGCGATCACTCGTGCTCGCGCGGGGCCGCCGACGCGCTTGACGAATTCGCCCCTCAGCGCCCGGCCCGTCCACCGCGTGCCGCGGGCCGCCGCGAGACCTCCGCGGGCGACGGCGTCCTTAGCGGTCACGGCGGCGTCGGCTGGCTCAGGTCATCGTCTCCGGATTTCCCCACGCCATTCATCGCAACTACAGACACTCCAAGCAGTATTCCCGACTCGCAAGCGGCACTGTCCCCGCGCGCCGTCTAACCCGCGTCGGCCTACCGGGCGCGCGCGGTCTAACCCGCGCCGTGTGAGAAGCTGAAGAGCATGGAGCTTGGCCAGTTCGGGATCTGGACCACGTACCGGCGGATCAGCGAGGCGCAGGCTGGCGATGCCGGGCGTCTGGTCGAGCAGCTCGGTTTCGGCACGTTCTGGCTCGGCGGCTCCCAGCAGTTGCCCGCGCTGCGCCCGCTGCTGGAGGCGACCACCACGCTGGCCGCGGCGACCGGGATCCTGAACGTGTGGCAGAGCGATCCCGCGCAGGTCGCCCGCGACTTCGCCGAGCTTGACCGCGACTTCCCCGGACGCGTGTTGCTGGGGATCGGGATCGGACACCCCGAAGCGACCAGCCAGTACGCCAAGCCGCTGACCTCGATGCGGGAATTCCTCGACGGGCTCGACGCCGCGACCGATCCGGTTGCGCCCGACCGTCGCTGCCTGGCCGCGCTGGGACCCAAGATGCTCGATCTGGCTCGCGAACGATCGCTCGGTGCGCACCCCTATTTCGTTGCGCCGGCCCATACCCGGGCCGCCCGTCAGCGGCTCGGCCAGGGCGCGCTGCTCGCGCCCGAGATGGCCTGCGTGATCGACGAGGACGCGGAGTCCGGCCGCGCCCGGGCGCGGGCGTACGCCGAGTTGTACCTCGGGTTGCGCAACTACACCAACAACCTCCTGAACTACGGCTTCGACGAGCGCGACATCGCGGACGGCGGCTCAGACCGGCTGATCGACGCCGTGGTCCCGCACGGCAGCGCCGACCGGCTGGCGGGCACCGCCCGCGAGTATCTGGACGCCGGCGCCGATCATGTCTGCCTGCAGACCGCGGGCGTCGAGGGCGTTCCCCGCGCGGAGTGGACGGCACTGGCATCCGCGCTGGGCATCAGGCCATCCTGAGCCGCTGCAGCTAGACGATCGGCGCCACTGCGCGCTCGCGCACCGCGGCCGTCGAATGGCTGTTGATGCAGGCCTGCACCGCGTCCGGATCGTCGGGCGTGATCAGAGGGCGAATCGGACGACCGAGGTCGAGCACCAGCCCGCGCTGCTTGAGGGGACGGCTGGGATCCAGTCCGGCCCAGTAGCGCGGATTAGCGGTGCCCCAGATCCGGCCGCGGCCCCTGAACGTGGCCAGATCGACCGGCTGGACGGCGCGGATCGATCCATACGGGATCCGCTTGGTGCCCCACGGCAGGTAGTAGCCCCGGATCGACAACGCGTCGCCGGTGCAGGTGATCCACTTGTCTTTATATAGCTCAGGCATGTCTGATACCTCCGTATCGGTCTCCCCTACTTGGACTCGGACGGAAGGATGAAGAAGCCGGCCACCCGCTCGTCGGCGTCGAACGCCACGCGTCCGGTGGCCTCCGCCCGCTCGAACGCGATCGGTACGTCGACGACCGTGTAGCCGCTGCGGACCGACACCGCGCCGGCCCCCATTTCGACGGGCTCTCCGCCGGTCTGACGGGTCTGACCCCGGACCGCCTGGAGCATCTCGACCGTGCACTGCTCGAGCATCCGGGCATCGAAGTCCCGGCGCACGGCGTCGTAGCGCTCGTGCAGCCAGTCTCCGAGGATCACGCTCGCCTTGTCGGCGGCACCGCGGATCGGCTTCATCACACCCTCCTGGGCTCGCGGGTCATCGGCCGCTGCACCGAAGCGTTGGAACGCCGCCTGGCGGGTGACGTGCAGCACTTCTCCGATCTCGGCCCAGGTGCGGCCTTCGGCCCGGGCCTGGCGGACCAGCGCGTGAAGGATGTCGTCGACGATCAGATCCAGTGTGCGTGTGGCCGACACCGCCGCCATCACCGACGGGCCTTCGGCCGCGCCCGCGCCGCGGAGCACGCCACTGACAAGCTCGGCATTGGTTGTCAGCACCAGGCCCATGACCTCGCGCTCGCCGTCACTGGTCACGACTCGATTCCCACGCTCGCTGCCACGTTTGTCAAGATACCCTTTACAAGCGTGTTGTCAAGCTTGTCTTTACAAAGGAGCCGCCATGTCCGACAGCCGCCCGCCGTTTCCCCCGTTTGACGCTGACACCGCCGCCCAGAAGGTCCAGGCCGCAGAGGACGCCTGGAACACCTGCGATCCCGAGCGCGTTTCGCTCGCCTACAGCGTGGGCTCCCAGTGGCGCAACCGGGACCTGTTCTTCACCGGCCGCGAGGCGATCGTGGCATTCCTCACCCAGAAGTGGGAGCGGGAGCTCGAGTACGCGCTGCGCAAGAACCTGTGGGCGTTTACGGGAAACCGGATCGCGGTTCGCTTCCAGTATGAGAGCCACGACGCCGCCGGCAACTGGTGGCGGTCCTACGGCAACGAGCTTTGGGAGTTCAACGACTCCGGGTTGATGGTCCGGCGCGAGGCGTCGATCAACGACTTCGCGATCCAGGAAGCCGACCGCCGCATCTTCGGCCCTCGCGGCGACGACGAGCGGGGCGTCGAGTTCGCTCTGCGCTGACCGCTAGTCCACTAGCTGACGCGGAGCCTGACCCGGACGGTCACGCGAGCCGGCCGGGTCGGTGCGGCCAGCGACAGAAACTCGCGCACCGGCCCGCGGTGATCGCAATACGGGCAGATCAGCTCGGCGCCGATCGGCACCGCCCCCGGCCCGATCGCGATCGGTGCGTCGCAACGGCCGCAGGCGAGCGTGCCGGTCCCCAGCCGGGTCGAGCGGATCGTACGCCGCTTCTCCTCGTGCCCCACGGCAACTCGGGCCTGCAGCGGCCCGGTGGCCGAGAACGATCGCCCGAGGCCGCCGACGGAGCTCATGCTCTCAGTTTAGTGTCGCTACGTGGAGACCCAATCGCGCCCGAACCAGCGCTTGGCGCGGCTTGAGCCGAAGTCCACCTTGTCGGCCATCAGCGCCTCGGACGGGCCGATGAGCGCGCCGGTCCGCTTGTCGCCGAAGAACGTCACGTCGACGGTCGCAATCTGGTTATGGCCGAACTCCAGGTAGCAGATGCCTCGGCCTGCGTACTCGGCCGAGCTGCTGGTGCCGTTGATCTCGGCGGCGATGCGCTGCGCCGCCACCGCGGCATGGCCCTCGGCGAACACGCCCGCCCGGGGCGTCCCGACCGCGGCCACGTCCCCGATCGCGTACACGCGCTCGAACGATGTCTCGAGCGTCAGCGAGTTGACCGGGATCCATCCGTCCCTGGTCATCCCCGACTCCACCACGACATCGGGCGCCCGGTGGATCGGGACCCCGAGGAACAGGTCATAGGGCATCTCGCCCCCATCGCGCAGCGTGGCCACGTTGCGTGCCGGGTCGAGCTCGCACACCTCGCGGCGGGGGTGCCATTCGATGTCGCGCTCGGCGAACGCGCTCAACAGCGCCTCCGAGGCGTCGGGGGACGGCGGGATCGGGCGACCGAAGTCGACCACCAGCGCGATCTCGGAGTTGTCTCGGACCCCGCGGTCGATCAGGTGCTGGTTCATCAGCAGCGCGGTCTCGCTCGGCGCCGGCGGGCACTTGTACGGCGTCGAGAGGACGCCGACGACGACCCGTCCGCCCTCGAACCTGTCGATCGCGTCCCGAGTCGCGAACGCGCCATCGACCGTATAGAAGTCGTGACCACCCTCGAGCAGCCCCGGCGTCGCCGCCGGGTCGAGATCCGCCCCGAGCGCGACGACCAGGTAGTCGCCCTCGAACGGGCCGGCGTCGGTCTCCACCCGCCGGACGCTCGGATCGATCGAGCGGATCGTCGTCTGCACGAACTTCACGCCGGGCTTGACGATGTCGCTGTACGCATGGCGGACGTGGTCTGCAACGGTTCGACCGAACATCACGTCGAGCTTTGAGAATCCGAACACGAACGCGTCGCTCTGATCGATCAGAACGATCTCCACGCGGTCCCCGAACTCATCCGACAATCTGCTCGTGAGCTCCAGCCCGCCGAACCCGGCCCCAAGTACGACTATCCGCACTGGATAGAACGATATCCGTTCAGCCGCCCGCGAGGCCGGTAAGGGGCCGGGGCGCCCGATTCGCTCCATTTAGCCGATGCCGGCCGGCGGTCTTACCGGCACGATCACAGTCGATGCTCGGACTTGATGCCAGCTACGCCACGGGGAGTCCGTTGCTCGACGCCCAAGCCGATTTCCGGCGGGCCCGCCGGGCCCAGCTGGTCGCGCGGATCGCACGATGGCTGGTCCGCCGGTCGTGCCGCGGTCGCCTCCCGGCGCTGGACGCCTCGACCGCGCTGGGCGGCGGAAGGCCGCGCTTGGAGGTGATCTCGCTGAGCTCGATCGTGGGGACGCTCGAGTCGACGCCGCTGTTCGACGCACGCTTCCGCCCTGCGTCTGAGGCGGTCAGATATCGCTGGGAACGGATCGCGCTGGCTTATCGCCGGGGCCAGGCGCTCCCGCCCGTCGTGCTCAGCGCCCGGCCCGACGGGTATTACGTGGTCGACGGTCGCCACCGGGTGTCGGTGGCTCGGGCGCTCGGGTTGGGTGACATCGACGGGTGGGTGACCGGCACCAGCTCTTACGACGTTCAGGAGATGTGAACCGTGAACGCGCCGTTGGAATTCAGGATCGTGATCCTCGCGGCCGCCTGACGCCCGGCCGTCTCCACCACCCGGCAGTGAAACCGACTGCCGATCACGACCGGCACGTGCTCCGGGCACACGGCGCCGGCGTTGATGCCCTGCTGGGCGAGTGAGGCCACCACTCCGCGCTCGACGTTGTCGGCGAACATCTCATTGGCGATCAAACGCACAGAGCCCTTGTCGTCGACTTGGATCGCGCGCATCCGCACCGTGTGGCCATCGTGATTGATGGCCGTGCAACTGATCACCAGGCCCTTACCGATCTGGGCGTGCTCAGGACACCTGACCGATTGGACTTGAAAGCCGGGATGCCGGTCAAGGGCGGCGCTGATCTTGCCCTCGAGCTTGGACCGGTCATAGCTGCGGCCGCTGCTCGAACAGGCCGCGAGTCCGAGCGCGAGCGCGAGCGCGCCGATGATCACGGCGGCTCGGAGCATGGTCATGCATGCATGACGCGAGCGCGGACGCGACCTTCCCACTAGCCGATGTCGCGCCGGCGGTCGACCAGCACCGCCGCGACGAGGAACACGAGCATCCATGCCACCAGCACGGCCACCGCCGCCGCCCACGGCAGCGTCTGGCCACCGGTGTCGCCGCCGATCGCGGTGGCGGTCTGGCCGATCGTGAACTTCGACACCGAGCCGACCAGGTTCGACAGTGGTTCGATCACGAAGATCCAGACCAGCGACCCGATCACGGCGGCGATCTGGTTGCCGACGAGCGTGCCCACGGCGACGCCGAGGGTCGTGCTGAGCACGATCGTCAGCAACCCGCCGCCCGCGGCCCTCAGGTAGTCGATTCCGCGTAGGCTGGGGCCGGGCTGGCTCGCCAGCAGCGGCAGGCCGATCGCGAACGCGACCGCGGTCATCACCAGACCGATGATCACCGCGGCCAGTGCGTAGGCGACGATTCGCGAGCTCAGCAGGCGGCCCCGGGCGGGCGCCACCAGCAGCGCCGGAGCAAGCGTCCGATGGCGGTACTCGGCGCCGGAGCCGACTACGCCGAACAGCAGCAGCAACGCCGAGATCGTGCTTCCGACGGCCAGCGCCGCGCGCTTGTCGGGGATCGACTTCGGATTCCCTGCCAGCACCGTGATCAGCACGATCGCCAGCGTCACCAGCGCAACCCCGGCAGCGAACCCCAGCGCGGTGCGAGTGGTCCGCAGCTTGATCAGCTCCCCGCGGATCAGCCCGCTCATGTCACCGGCTCCTCGGCGGTGAGCCGGAAGAACACGTCCTCGAGCGAGGCCGTCTCCAGCGCGAGCTCGTGCACTGGGACGCCGATCGTGTACGCCAGGTCGCCGACCTGCTCGGTGGTCCGGCCCTTGACCTCCAGCGCACCGCCGTCCGCGGTCACCTCGGCGCCGTCCCGCTCGAGTGCAGCCGCGAGCTCGGCGGCCCGCGGTGAGCGCACGCGGACCGCGCCCTCTGTGACCAGCCCGACGATCGGACCGCTGGTCACCATCCGCCCGCGGTTGATCACGATCACGTCATCGACGGTCTGCTGGACCTCCGACAGCACGTGGCTGGAGACCAGCACGGTCCGGCCTTCCGACGCGACGCTCCGGAGAAAGTCGCGCAGCCAGCGGATGCCCTGGGGATCGAGGCCGTTGGCGGGCTCGTCGAGCACCAGCACCTCGGGATCGCCCAGCAGCGCTGCCGCCAGCCCGAGCCGCTGGCGCATCCCGGTCGAGTACCCGCCGGCGCGCCGGTTGCCGGCGTCGCGCATCTCGACCAGGTCGAGCACCTCGTCCACCCTGGATTCCGGCAGCCGGGCGATCGCCGCCAGCGCCCGGAGGTGGTTGCGCCCGGAACGACCGGGATGCATACCGCAGATCTCGAGGTTGGCCCCCACCGATCTCGCCGGGTCGGGCAGCGCCGTGAACGGGCGGCCGAGGATCGTCGCGCTACCGGCCGTCGGCCTTGCCAGGCCCAGCACCATGCGCAACGTCGTCGTCTTGCCGGCGCCGTTGGGCCCGAGGAACCCGGTGACCGCCGCCGAGCGGACCGAGAACGAGAGGTCGTCGACCGCGGTGACTGTGTCGTAGCGCTTGGTCAGCCCGTTTGCGACGATCGAATCCGTTTGCGGCGCCCCGGTCACCGGCGAACCGTAACCCGCCGGAGCTCAGCCAGATGTGACATTCAGCGGCCCGCAGCGGACACAGCGCGCCGTCCATCCCAGGGGGAGGACCTGAACCACGAGCTTGCGCCCGCACTCCGCGCAGAATCGCGGCGGATCCGTGGCCGCCCTGCGTGCCTGGCACCGGGCGTGGTCTGAGCCCGCGAGCGACCGTCCGCAGCCGTCGCAGTAGGGCCCTTCGTTCATGCCGTCGCGGAGCGTTCCTTGATCGGCATCGCCAGCTCGGCGAGCAGGTCCAGGTCATCGTCGGGCTGCCTGCCGAGCGTCGTCAGGTAGTTGCCCACGATCAGAGCATTGATCCCGCCGAGGATGCCCTGGCGGGCCCCGTCATCACCCAGCGTCAGCTCACGCCCGCCGGCAAACCGCAACACGGTTCGCGGCAGCGCGAGCCGGAACGCCGCCACCGCTCGCAGGGCGTCGGTCGCGCCGACCGGCTCCATCGTCGCAAATGGCGTGCCCGGCCGCGGGTCCAGGAAGTTCATCGGCACCTCGTCAGGATCCAGCGCGGCCAGCTGCAGCGCCAGCTCGGCGCGCTGCGCGACGGTCTCCCCCATCCCGATGATCGCCCCGCAGCAGACCTCCATCCCGTGCGCGCGCACAAGCTGGAGCGTGTCCCAGCGCTCCTCCCAGGTGTGCGTGGTGACGACCTGGGGGAAGTAGGAGCGCGCGGTCTCGAGGTTGTGGTTGTAGCGGTGGACGCCCATCTCGGCGAGCTCGAGCGCCTGCTCGGGGTCGAGGATGCCCAGCGAGCAGGCGATGTTGATCTCGACCTCGTCCTGGATCGCCCGGATCCCGTCGCGGATCTGGACCATCAACCGTTCGTCGGGCCCACGCACGGCCGCGACGATGCAGAACTCGGTGGCGCCGGTCTGGGCGGTCTGTCGCGCGGCCTCCACCAGCGACGGGATGTCCAGACGCGTCGCCCGGACGGTGGTGTCAAACCGCCCCGACTGCGAGCAGAAGTGGCAGTCCTCGGGGCAGCCGCCGGTCTTGACGCTGACGATCCCCTCGACCTCCACCTCCGGCCCGCACCAGCGCATGCGGACCTCGTGGGCCAGCGCCAGCGCCTCGCCGAGCCGCTCCTCTTCGAGCGTCAGCACGCCCAGCACGGACCGTTCGTCGAGCCCGGCCCCGGTCTCGAGAACCGTCTCGCGCGCGTGGTCGAGAACGTCGCTCACCGGCGGGATTGTTTCAGTTGCAGCCGTCGTCGGCTGGCGCCGGCGCGATATCGCCGGTCACGCCTGCGGCGGCGCGGTGGTAGACCGCGTGCGCACGGCCGGCGATCACCGGGCTGCTGGAGGTGCTGTCCGTGCAGCCGCCGTCGTTCAGGCCGCCGATCACGCCGACGATCTCCGGCCCGTGCGAGGTGGCGTGCAACCACGGGGACCCGCTGGTACCGCCGACGTAGCCGGCGCAGTCAAACGACGGGAATTCGCGGTTGAAGTAGCTCTTGGCCGTGCAGGTGATCGGGCTGTTGGTCGTCCCGGCCGGATACCCGATGACCGTGATCCGCTCACCGCTGACGGCCGTCGCACCGAGCCGGTAGCCGCCGGTGACGCCCTGGATCTGCGTCACCTTCCCGTGGATCCGGCGGGGCGCGACCGTGAGGAACGCGACGTCGTCGTGTGGATCCTGACGCTTGACCCAGCGCAGCGTGAGATGCACCGCGGTCACTCGCCAGCGGCCGTAGGGCGCCTTTCCACCGCGCTCCGCTGGGGCGAACACCATGCCGGCGCCGCTGCCCGATACGCAATGCGCGGCGGTGATCAGCGTGTTACCGCCCGGGCTGTCGACAACGCCTGCGGTGCACATGTGGCGCGACGCGTTAGATCGGCGGTACACAGCGCCGATCTGCGGCACGCCGGTGGTCGGCCTCGACTTGGGAACGGCCTTGCGCCCGTGTCCCCGGGAGGCCAGCGATGCGCGCAGCACTAACCCGAGCGCAGCCGCGGGCACGACCAGCCCGGCCAGCATCACGGTGACTGCCGCAGACATCCGACGATGGAGCCTCATCGCCAGCCAAGCTAAGCAGACGCGTGTCCGGTTAGCGTCTGGAGCCGGTCCTCAGGTGCCGGCAGGTGGTGCCTGAGCAGCGCCCCCCGGTCCGCATACGAGCAGCGCGCCCAGTCCGCATGCGAGCAGGGCGCGGCCCACTCGGTGGCGAGCGACAGAAGCGCCCGAGACGGCACCCAACCAGGGCCAGCCCGCCAACCTGCTCAACGTCCCTTTCGACGCCTTCACGCGGCACCCTGGGATGTTGGTCACCCCCCACGTGACGAACGTCCCACGGTTCGATCGCCGAGGTTCGAGTGGGACGTTCGTCATGCGAATCCGCGGCCATCGCGCACCAGCATCCCACCGCGAACCCCAGAAATCCGCCCCCGCGACGCACCTCGTCACAGACTCTTTGCAGTCCTGTGACAACTCGAAGCCCCCGGGGTGGATTATCCCGCAGGCTGCAGCGCGAACACGCAGTAGGCGCTCATCGCGAGGCTGACGTAAAGCGCGGCAGCTGTCAGCGCAGCGGGTGGTGGAAGTCGTGGCTGGCCATGATCAGCATCTGGTCGACGTGAGGCGTCCACGTGTTCCAGCTGTGGCCGCCGGCGTATACCGCCCAGGACTCGTCCGCGCCCTCCGCCTTCAGGGCCGCCGCCATCGCCGGGATCTCCGACGTCTCCGCATCGTCGCGCCCGCCGTAGATGAAGACCCGCAGCGGAAAGCGCCGGAGCGTGCGGCGCATCGTGCGGACGTAGTCGAGCGGGCTGTTGTAGGCCATCACCGCACGATCGGCGTCGGCAAACACGCCGTTGTGCGTCTCCAGGAAATAGCCCGACCAGACCTGGATCAGGCCGAACATCGCGTTCTGATGAAGACCGAGGTTGATCGCTCCGTAGGCGCCGGCCGAGAGCCCCGCGATCGCCCGGTCCTGTCGGTCGGGGAGCGTCGCAAACCGCTTGTCGACGTCGCGAACGACATCGGTCACGTAGTCCTCGAAGTTGCCCGATGGGGTGTTCGCCCACTCCGAGTCGCTGCCCGTTTGACCATCGATCCGGCCGTCGGGGAACACCAGGATCATCGGCTTGATGCGCCCCTGGTGGATCAGCTGCTCGAGCTTGACCTCCGCGTTGGCGTTGACCGTGAACGCGACCGGCTTGCCCGGCATGCCGTGGAGCATGTAGAAGACCGGGAGCGGGTCGGCGGCCGAGTAGCCGGCCGGGAGGTAGACGAGGTAGTCCGCGCGCTTGCGCAACGCCGCCGAGTGGAACTGCACGGTCGTCAGCGTGCCGCCGGTCTCGCGATCGATCCGGGTCTCCAGGGCGGGCGCAATCTGGTTGCCGCCCGGGAGGTTGGGAACCGGAGCATGACCAATGGGAGACGGCGTGTGGCTGGCGCTCGCTCCCGCGCCGCACATCGACAAGCCGACGGTGACCGCCGCCAGCATCAATATCAGCCCGGCGACCGCTGACCGCCGACGCGGAGAGTCCGCGAACGGACGGCGAGTTTCAGACCGGGCTCTCATGGCGCTCCCAGGGGCGCACGGTAGGGAGCGACCCTGAGATTTCCCTGGGAGTGATCAGCGAGATCGACGTCGCCGGTCACCGAGCGACTGATTCACGCTCCATCTGCCGCCGAACCGCGGCGATTCCCTCACGCTCGTCGAGCTCGACGTCTGACCACGAGACCATGTCGCCGGCGGCGAGCCGCTCGCTGATCGTGATCCCGCTGGCCAGGCCGATCGGGAGCGCCCCGTCGTGCAGCGAGCATTGTGCCGGCAGCGCCTCCCCGCGGACGGCGTAGCCGCCTTCACCGTCGAGCACATCCCCGGGCTCGAGGTCTCGCTTGGCGACGGCGACGGCATCCCCAACGAAGCCCGACGGCGCGCCCGTCGGCTCGGCCCGAAGCGCGACGCTCGCGATGCTCACACCGAGCTCTAGGCCGATGAAATGCAATGGGCGGTACAACACGGCGTAGCGGCCGCTGTCGTCGGTCCTCACCCCGTAGTCAGCGAACCGTTGGGCGACGTAATCGTCGCCGGCGCGGATCGCGACGTAGACGCCCCACCGCAGATCGCGGTCGATGTCCTCTCCGGTCCGCCGTACGCTCGAGACGACCTCGAGCACCGGCGTCTGGTCGAGCGCGCCGCCGTCGGCGCGGGGACGCAGGACCGACGGGAGCTCGTCGATGCCCGCCGGCGGAAATCCGAGACCGCCGGGCGGGGGCGCGATCCCGGTGGCGTTCGCGACGGCCACCATCTCGATCGCCGATTTGGTCCCGTCGAGAAACGAGTTGTACATCTTCGAGTTGTATCCGGCGCTCCGTGCCCGGCCGGCGCTGATCCCGTAGAGGTCCCAGACGGTGTCGGGCGTCGAGGTTCGATAGCTCGGGAGGTATCGCGTGCCCTTACCCGCCGCGACGACCTCCATCCCGCAAGTGCGGGCCCAGTCAACAAGCTCACAGATCAGGGCCGGCTGATCGCCGTAGGCGAGTGAATAGATCACTCCGCGGTCGGCGGCCCGCCGGGCGAGCAATGGGCCGGCGAGCGCGTCAGCTTCGACGTTGACCATCACCACGTGGGAGCCGGCCTCGATCCCGGCGAGCGCATGCGCGACTCCGGCCAGGGGGTCGCCCGTCGCCTCGACCAGCACCTCGATCGACGCGCTCTCGAGCACTGGGTTGAGTCGGTCGCTCACCTGCGTATCCCCTGTCCAGCCCACGGACGCAAGCCCGGCCCTCGCGCGGCTCACGTCGAGGTCTACCGCGGCCACGACGTGAATGCCGGGCGTTCGCCGCGCCTGAGCAAGGAACATCAGGGCAAACGTGCCGACGCCGACGATCGCTACCCGGACCGGGTTGTGTTCTGCCTCACGTGCGGCCAGCGCCCGATGCAGGCTCATGGTTAGCTCCTGACCTCCCCGTAACGGATTGTCATGCCTGGGCGTACCGCGAGGCCCACGCGCACAGCGCGAGGCGGGGCTGAACTGGGTAGCGGTTGCACGTCGCTCTACGCAAGACTCCGACCACCGCGTAGACGAGGCTGGCGGCCGCCTCGTTTGCCGGCCGGGCAGGCCGCCTCTGTTTACTCGGGGACCGCGCGGAACCCGCGTTGTATTCGAATGTCAGGCTGACAATGACGGTTAGCCCCTGACTTTTGGAGCCGTTACACGTCGTCGCTGCGACAGTGCACAAACAGAGTTGGTCGCAGTGCCCATTGGACTCACATCCATGATGAGCGTTTTCATCCTTGGCATGGCGCCGGGCAAGGGCGGGCCGCACATCCCCGTCTGGGTCGTCATCCCGATAGCTGCGGTCATCCTCACGATCGTGATCTATCAGGTGATTGCGCGTAGTCGCTCGGGAGGCCGGAGCGACGGTCAGTGACGGCATCGGGGCCCGTGTCAGAGCCGTCGACTACGAGCCTCGAACAGTGAATCGACCGCGAACTCTACGGCGCACTGCGCTCAGCCGTGGTCAGCGGTCCCCAGCCGACGGCTGACGTCCGCGCATTCCGCGCAGACCGTGTCCGGGACGACGCCGACCCGCATCAGCCATCCGAACAGCTTGCAGCCGACGCAGTATCCGAAGATCGACTCGAGCCCGGCCGCCATGCCGAGCGCGATCAGCAGGGCATCCGCGGCGAGGTGCGTCCCGGCGCCGAGCGCCAGCATCAGCGCGGCCGTCGACACGACCGCGCCGATCGCCTGCGCGAAACGTTTCGGCGGGCCCGGGACGGCCTTGCGCACACCCAACCGCGGTGCCACGACGTTCTGAGCGCCCCACCCAAGCGGGCTCAGCTTCGGGCCCGCGAGAACACGAGCCCAGAAGCCGTAGCTGACCGGGATCAGCAACCAGTACCAGCCGGTGGCCAAGACGACGATCACGGCCACCAGGACCACCCCGGCCACGACCCGCGCTGCCTTCTCGTTGACCGGGTTGGGGAACGAGAAGAAACCGCGGACCGTCGTCAACGCCCCGCGGCCCCGGCGGCGACCGGATCGAGCGACTGGACGAATCCGCTCACCAGCCGGTGGGTGGCCGCCGTGGCCTCGGGCTGGTCGCGCCAGGTCGCCTCCAGGATCCCCTGGCTGTCGAGCACGCGATCGCCGGGACGAGTCACCCAGTCTCGGACGATCTCCGGCGTCACCTCCGGATGAAACCGGACCCCGAGATGGCCGTTGATCGTGAACGCCTCCGCGCCCAGTGAGCTGTGGGCCAGGACACGTGAGCCGTGCGGCGGCCGCAGCACGTCCTCGTTCCATGCCAACCACGGCCCCGACGCGATCCACCGCGGAACGTCGCTCGAGACCTGGATCCAGCCGTGCCGCGATCGGGTCGCGGACTCGGTGGCGCCGCCCATCGCGACCGCCAGTGCGTGCGCACCGGATCCGACTCCGAGCACTGCGGTCCCGCTCTGATCGGCTTCGCGAAGCCAGTCGAGCTGAGCGTCGGTCCAGAGGCGCGCCGACTCGTCGGCGGCGCCGTCGGAACCGAGGACAACCGCCAGGCGTACCGACGCCTGATCCGGGAGCGGCTCGCCCAGGTCGAGCCGCACCGTGCTGACCCGAAATCCATGTTTGACCAGCAGACCGTGCAGCAGACCCGCAGGCGCGTCCGCGCGGCGCTGGAGCACCGCCGCCACGCCCGCGCTGTCATCCGCGCTGGAGACCCGCCACCGCCGCCGGACGCCGGCCGTCGAGGGCGCCGAATCGGCGGTGGTCTCCTGAATGCTCTCAGTGCTCATCAGATGTACCTCGTGTGGTCTTGAGTTCTGCGGTCGGCGCCCCGGCGAATCGCCGGCGCGCGCCGCCGGTTAGGCCCGGCCGTGGTACATCGCGAGTCACATCTGGGGGAAGCTGGCATCAAACTAAACAATGTCGATTGAGTTTATCTCATTAGCTCGCACTGTCACAGGCGGTGCCTCTATCTGGTCTCACAAGGGCAGCCCGAAACGAGAGGAGCAGTCATGAAAGTCTTCGTAGCTGGCGCGACAGGCGTTCTCGGCCGAGAGCTCGTCCCCCGGCTCGTGGCGCGAGACCACGAGGTTGTCGGGATGACCAGGAGCGCGTCCAAGCAGGATCTGCTGCGCAATCTGGGGGCGCGCCCGGTCGTGGCCGACGCCCTCGATCCTGACGCGGTCGCCCAGGCGGTGGCGTCAGCCGAGCCCGAGGTGATCGTGCATGAGCTCACGGCGCTGTCGGGGAAGATGAGCATCCGTGACGCGCGTCATCCCGACCGCTCCCCGATGGCGAAGATGACCAACCGGCTGCGCTCCGAGGCGACGGACCATCTCTTGGCCGCGGGCCGCGCCGTGGGAGCACGGCGGTTCGTGGCGCAGAGCTTTGGGGCTTTTCGATGGGCCCGCACGGGCGGCCCGGTGCTGACCGAGGCCGATCCCCTCGATCCCGACCCGCCGGCGCCGCTGCGGCCGGTGGTGGAGGGGCTCCTGTATCTGGAGGAGGCCGTGACGGCGATCGAGTGGGGCGACGGCGTCGTGCTGCGCTACGGCGGCTTCTACGGTCCGGGAACCTCGGTCAGCCGCGCGCCGGATGCGGTGATGGCCGCGCCGATCCGTAAGCGTCAGTTCCCGGTCATCGGCGACGGAGGTGGCGTCTGGTCGCACATCCAGATCGAAGACGCCGCTGCGGCGACGGCCGTCGCGGTCGAACACGGCCCGGCCGGCATCTACTACATCGTCGACGACGAGCCCGCGCCGGTGCGGGAGTGGCTGCCGGTGCTGGCGAGCGCGCTGGGTGCCAAGCCGCCGAGGCGAATTCCACGCTGGCTTGGGCGGCTGGCGGCCGGTGAGGCGGCAACGATCATGATGACCGAGGCGCGGGGTGCCTCCAACGCCAAGGCCAAGCGCGAACTCGGCTGGCAGCTTCGGTATCCGAGCTGGCGACTCGGCTTCCGGCAAGGACTCGGCTGAGCGATGACAGCGGACAAGTTCGAAGAGCCGCGCCGATCCTGACGAAATCTTCTGCCGCTTGGCGGCGATCTGCGCAACGATCTTGTGTGGACACCGCCACGACGACGTTATAGGTTCCCCGCACGGTTTCTGGGACCGAGTTGCGACATTGGAGGTAGGAGGATGGGTCTGCGTTGGAAGCTGGCGCTCGTCGCCGGGGCGGTGTCTGTGTTCGCGTTGGTGCAGGTGCTGTCGGCGTCCGCGTCGGCGGGGTCTCGGGCACCGGCGCAGAGCGTGATCGTGGTGTTGAAGAACCAGGATCGCGCCCAACCCGCGACCCGTTCGGCGCTCGGGGCGCGCCGCCGCACGCTCGCCGCCCTCCAGCGGCCGGTGCTCCGTCACCTGGCCGCCGCCAAAGCGCATAACGTGCACAGGTTCACCACGCTCAACGCGGTGTCGGCGACCGTGTCAGCGGCGCAGGTCTCGTCGCTGAGGTCCGATCCCGCCGTGGCGGAGGTCGTTCCCAACGGCGTCGTCCACCTCGCGCCCCCGACGAGCGGAGCCACCGGCAGTGCCTCAGCCGCCGGTGCCACGCCGCTGCCGGGCGCCTGTGCTCCCGCCGGCAAGGTCCAGCTCGAGCCCGAGGCGCTGAAGACGATGAGCGTCGACTCCGACAACCCGAACGCCAAGACGGCGCGGTCGCTGGGGATCAACGGCAGCGGGGTCACCGTCGGCTTCATCGCTGACGCGATCGACCCCAACAATCCCGATTTCATCCGGCCCAATGGCCAGCACGTGGTCGTCGATTTCAAGGACTTCAGCGGCTTCGGCACCTCCGCGCCGACCGCCGGCGCGGAGGGGTTCGGCGACGCCAGTTCGATCGCCGCGCAGGGCCGGGAGGTCTACGACGTCAGCCACTTCAGCGCGCTGCCGCTCAACCGTCCGTGCAACATCCGCGTCGAGGGCGTCGCGCCCGGGGCCAACCTCGTCGGTCTGGTCGCCTTCGGCGCCTCCAACGTGGCGCCGGACTCGTCGATCCTCGAGGCGATCGACTACGCGATCACGACCGCCCACGTCAACGTCCTCAACGAGTCCTTCGGGATCAACAACTATCCCGATGACGGTGGAGCGCTCGACCTGATCGCGCAGGCCAACGACCAGGCGGTCGCGGCCGGGATCACGGTCGTCGAGTCCACCGGCGACGCCGGCGTGACGAACACCACGGGCGAGGCGGCGACCGACCCGAACGTGCTCTCAGCCGGCGCTTCGACCGACAACCAGAACTACATCCAGGACGGCTTCGGCGGCAGTCGGTTCCCCGAGGTCAAGGGATGGAGCAACGACGAGATCAGCTCGCTGAGCTCGTCGGGGTTCGACCAGCGCGGACGCACGATCGACGTCGTCGCGCCCGGCGAGTCCGACTGGGCACTGTGTTCGACGAACCTGGACGAGTTCGGCGGCCTGCGGCAGCCTCGACCGGCGACCCGTCGCCGGTCCAGTCGTTCGGCGGGACGAGCCAGTCCTCGCCGCTGACGGCGGGCGTCGCGGCCCTCGTCATCCAGGCGTATGAGAAGACGCACCGCGGGACGGCGCCCACGCCGGCGCAGGTCAAGCAGCTGATCACCTCCAACACCGATGACATCGGCGCTCCCGCCGACCAGCAGGGCTCCGGTCGCGTCGATGCCTACAAGGCCGTGCTCGCGGCCGAGAACGACAACCAGCCCGCCAGCGGCGGCTCCACCAAGGGGCGCAAGGTCGGGGTGCTGGCGACAAGCCCGACTCAGCTCAACGCGGTCGACCAGCCCGGCACCGCCGAGAACCTGACCGACACCGTCACCAACGAGAGCGGCTCGACGCAGCACCTGAGGTTCTCGGGTCGCACGCTCGGCGCCTACCGGTCGCTGTTCACCTCGCAGTTCACGCTGTCAGACAGCGACCCGCAGACGCCCGACTACGCGGGCGTGCCGATCAACTACCAGCGGCTGAGGTTCCGGGTGCCCGCCGGCGAGAACCGGATCGACGCCTCGGCGGCGTTCCATAGCGCGACGCCGACCGCATCGCTCAACGCGCGGGTACGGATCACGTTGATCGATCCCAACGGCACGTACGTTGGGGATTCGCGTCCGCAGGGCCTCGGTAACTTCGGTGATCTCCAGATCGCGAACCCGGCCGCCGGCACGTGGACCGCGTACGTCTACAGCCGTGATTCGGCCGCCGGCGGCTACGTCGGCCCCGTGGTGTTCGGCGTCAGCGCCGCCAAGTACACCTCGTTCGGGACCGTCACGCCCGCCGGCGCCACGCTGGCTCCCGGCAGGTCGGTGGCGGTTCGGAGTCAGGACACGCACGCCAGCGCGTCCCGGCGATGCCAGTGGCGCGATCGTCGTGCGGTCGAGTCCTGCCGGCGGCGGGTCGACGACTTCGACCACCGTGCCCGTGACGTTGCGCAGCCTGATTCCGCGCGGTAACCAGACGTTCTCCGGGACGGTGACCGGCGGCAACGGACGCGCGCCGATCAGCGGGCAGGAGTTCTTCTACCAGCTCGACTTGCCCGCTGGACGGCCGGAGCTGAACGCAACGATCACGGTCCAGGATCCCGGCAATCAGTTCGGTGCCTACCTGATCAACCCGCAGGGCGAGGCCGTCGCCTACGCCACCAACATGGTGCCGGGTGCGTCTCCGTCCTCGCCGCCCGACACCCAGGTCGGCGCCCAGCTGCATACGCTCAACCCCGCTCCGGGCCGATGGAGGCTCGCGGTGGTGTTCGCGCCGGTGGTGTCGGGGAACTCGCTCTCCTCGCCGTTCCAGGTGAGCGTCAACCAACAGGCCGTGCCGGCCTCTGGCGGGGGGCTGCCGAATGACGCCTCCACGCAGCTGACCGCTGGTCAGGCCCAGACCTATCAGGTCACCGTGAAGAACACGGGCACTGCCCCGGAGACGTTCTTCCCGGATGCGCGGCTGCCCGGCAGCACGCCGTTCGCGCTCGGCGCCATCAGCGGGGCAACGGACAACCTGCCCGACAACGACAACGTGCCCGTGTACCTCGTGCCGACCAACTCGACTCAGTTCCAGGCGCAGGCGACGACAACCGGGTCGACGCCGCTCCTGTTCGAGTCCCAGTTCGTCGGCGGCGATCCGGACCTGGCCTCGACGGTTGGCACCACGGCATCACTGTCGTTCGCCGACAACCCGCTCGCGACCGGCGAATGGGACGTGCTGCCGGTCGAGTACGGGACGTTCGGGGCGACCGGTCCGCCGGGCGAGTCGGTCACGACGTCGGCAAGCGTCGTCACGAGCCCGTTCGACGCCGCGGTCAGCTCGCCGACCGGCGACCTGGAGTCAGACAGTGCGAATCCGGCGACGAGCCTTGACTCGTTCCAGCCGATCACCGTCGCTCCGGGTCAGACCGCAACGATTCCGGTCACGATCACGCCGAGCGGAGCGTCCGGCACGAAGGTCACGGGGACGCTGTACCTCGACGACGTGGCCTATTTCGAGTTCGGCTCGATCCAGGATGCACTCGTCAACTACCCGCAGGCCGACCAGGTGGCCGCGCTGCCCTACGAATACACGATCAAGTAGTACGTGGCGCAGGCGCCTGTGTCCGGCGCCACGCCGATCGCAAATGTGACCGCCGCCTCGTTGCGGCGGTCACCGGGCCTCCTGCTGGTTGGCGGCGCGGTAACTGACTCCACGTGCGATTGTGCACTAGGCTCCGCGGATGAGCCCGCCCGCAACGCTTCTCATGTGGTTTCAGCTGCGCTCGCCGGAGCTGGCCGAGGACTTTGAGCAGCTGATGGCTGGGGATCGGGACATCGTCCGCGGTTCGCTGGACACCGTGTCTGATTGGCGCCTCACGCGACCGTCGGACGTGCCCGGACAAGCGATCGGTCAAGCCGATTACGTGCTGATCGCCGAGATCGTCGAAGTGGACCGCTTTGAGCAACAGGGCAGCGAACACGTCCAACGCTTGGCGGACGACTTGGATCATCTCGTCTCGAGCCGAGGCATGCTCATCGTGCGCTCGGTCTTCTGAAATCCGGGCCGATGACCCCGGATCGTTTGAACGCGATGGACCACGTCGTGCTCGTGCTGTTCGAGAACCGCTCCTTCGACAACATGTTGGGCCGGCTGTACGGCTCCGGGGACGGGAAGAGCTTTGAGGGGGTCGTGGGGAAGGATCTGAGCAACCCGATCCCCGCATGGGCCGAGCACGGCGCCGAGCGACAGACGGTCCCCTACACCGTCGCGACGGATATGGACGCTCCGAACCCGGACTCGGGCGAGGAGTACTTCCATACCAACACCCAGCTGTTCAACAGGCTGGACGAGGGCAACCGGTGCAAGATCGGCGAGGCGGTCAGCGCGCCCTGGAACGCGCCCGACCCGGGGGCGCTGCCGACGATGGACGGGTTCGTCACCGACTACATCAGCACGTTCACCGCGGAGATGGGGCGTCAGCCCACCTATGAGGAGTACGCGCAGATCATGACCGGCTACGCGCCTGAGCAGGTGCCGGTGCTGAGCGCGATCGGCAGGGGGTTCGGCGTGTTTGATCACTGGTTTTGCGAGGTTCCCTCGCAAACGTTCATGAACCGGTCGTTCTGGACCGCTGCGAGCTCGTCGGGCTTCGTCATCAACAGCCCAGTGTCGAACTTCACGCAGCACAACACGGCCGAGACGCTGTTCGATCGCCTCGAGGCACACGGGCGCACGTGGAAGGTCTACGTGCAAGAACCGATGCCGCTGTCGTTCACGGGACTGATCCACATGCCACGTCTGAAGGATCGGCTGGCGACGAACTTCGTGCCCTACTCCGAGTTCGAACGCGACGCCGCTCGCGGCATGCTGCCGGACTTCAGCTTGATCGAGCCGAACATGCTTTCCGGCCACAGCGACTATCACCCCGCGTTCGGCCGGTCACTGATCCCCGATGACATGAACCTCCCAATGGACCCGCCGTCATCGATTGCCGGCGGCGAGGCGTTCCTGGCTCGTATCTACAGCACGATCCGGTCCGCGGCTTCGCCTGAGGGATCCAATGCTTACAACACACTGTTCTTCATCGGTTGGGATGAACCCGGCGGGACCTACGACCACGTCCCCCCCGGGCCCGTGCCGCCACCCAATCCGAGCGCGCCCGCCGGCCAACTGAACTTCAGGTTCGACCGCTCGGGGTACCGCGTGCCGGCGATCATCGTCTCGCCATGGGTGGATGAGGGCATAGTGATCAACGAGGAGCACCGTCACACATCGATGATCGCCACGCTGCGCAAAGTGTGGGATCTCGGCGACGCGTTCACCGCCCGCGATGCCGCCGCCCCTGCGTTTGACCACCTCCTCTCCCGGGAAAGTCCGCGCGACCCCGCTGGCTGGCCGGACGTCGAGCCGCTTCCGGTATCGCAGTTTCACATGGACATGGTGCAGATGGGCCGAGCGCTGAGCGTCCTGGGCAGGACCGCCGGCAACGGGATGCTCCAGCACGCACGGCAGTCGGGGCTCGCGATCCCGCCCGAGCTGACCGACCCTGACGCCCACCCATCCACAGAGCAGACCCTGATGGCCTTGCGCGACATCGCGGCCCAGGTCTTCCCACGCCTAGCTTCGTCCTGATCGGACGCGGCCGCATAGGTACCGGGCACATCGTGCGGTTTCCGCGAGGTTGAGCGTGGTGCGGGACGTTGAAAGGATCGTGGGATGAGCACGACGCTGCAGTTCGACGACGAGGCTTCGCGGCGGGCCGAAGCGCTCTATGCGGCGCGGGATTTCGTCGAGCAGCGCCGGGCCACACGCGCGGCCCTGGCCCTCGGACTCGGGGAGAACGTGCTGGACATCGGGTCGGGCCCGGGACTTCTCGCCTGCGAGATGGCGGCCGAGGTGGGCGCTCTCGGCTCGGTCGACGGCGTCGACCCGAGCGAGAGCATGCTCGCGCTCGCCCGCGGCCGCCGACCACCGGAGGGCGCCGCCGTGATGCGGTTCGTCGCGGGGGACGCCTGCGCGCTTCCGTACGGAGAGGAAACGTTCGACGCCGCGGTCGCAACGCAGGTGTATGAGTACGTGCAGGACATGCCGGCCGCCCTCGGGGAGGCCTTCCGGGTGCTGCGACCGGGCGGCCGGCTGCTGGTACTCGACACCGACTGGGGATCGCTCGTGTGGCACTCACGCGACGCGGAGCGCATGCGGCGCGTACTCGCCGCCTGGGAAGAGCACCTCGTCGATCCCCATCTCCCCCGGCGGCTGACCGGTCTGCTTTCGGCGGCGGGATTCTCGGTCGCGCGTCGCGCGGCGATCCCGCTGCTGAACGCCGGCTATGTCCCGGACTCTCTCAGCGCCGGCATGATCGGCTTCATCACCGCGTTCGTTCCGGGGCGCCAGGGGCTGAGCGAGCACGAGGCGCGCGATTGGGCGCAGGACGTGACGGCACTGGGGGACGACTACTTCTTCAGCCTTAACCGATACCTGTTCCTCGCAGTGAAGTAAGGCGAGCCGGCTCGAGACGTAGACCCACGAGCTAGAGGGTTCCCCGTCTCGGTTCGCGGTGTTAGGACGGGATGCCGGGAGGCCCGAGGATCTCGATCCCGTACTGGGCGGCGAGCGCGTTCATCGCGGCCATGTCGGGCGCCGTGGTCGCCGGTGGCGGGGTCTCCATTCGCGTCGCCGGTGCGCCCGCGGCTCGCATGAATCTCTCGAACCCGCCCGGCTCGGTGACGAGCAGGAACCGCGCCCGCGCTGAGCTGACCACGAAGGTGTGGGGGATTCCCCTGGGCCCAAAGACGAACGTTCCGGCCGGAGCAACGCTGACGTCGCCGCCGACCCAGAAGGTCAGTTCGCCCTCGATCACATAGAACCACTCATCCTCGCGGCTGTGGACGTGGAGCGGAGAGCCGGCTCCCTGTGGAGCCAGGAGCTCGATCACGCCGACCGCGCCCGCGGTCGTCTCCGCCGAGGCCTTGACCACGGCGAGGGAGTCGAAGGACCACAGCGCCTCGCCCTCTCCGGGTCCGGCGACGATCGGGTTGACAGCGGCGGTTGTGCTGGTCATCAGTTTCTCCTGTTGGCCTGACGGTGCGTGAAAGCGACTTCGCTGAGACTGCACCAGGACGCCGTCGCTGACCATCCCCCGGTAGCGGGGATATTTCGCCCCACGCCGCCGAACGGCGATAATCGACGGATGCGAGAGCCAAGCTGGTCGCTCGAGCGTCTCCAGGAGGAGCTCGCCGTCCTGGGCAGTCGCGGCCTCCCGCGACACGAGTACTTCGCGGAGGTCGCGCCTCGGCTGCGCCGGGTGGTCGACAACGACGCCACCTGCTGGCACACGCTCGACCCGCAGACCCGGCTGCTGACCAGCGACCAGCCCGCCGAACTGGTCGAGCGGGGCATCTTCACGCCCGACAGCGTGCAGGCTGCCGGTGAGCTCGTGATCCGCAGCGAGTATGTCGTCGACGACGCAAACACGTTCGCGCAACTCGCGCGCCGCCGCGTGCCGGTCGCGACCCTGGCGCAGGCGACCCGCGGCCACCTGGAGCGCAGCGCGCGCTATCGCGTGCTGCTGGAGCCCTCGGGCATTCCTCACGAGCTCCGTGCCGCGTTCGTCATTCGAGGGCGTGTCTGGGGTGCGCTGCACGTCGCCCGCCGGGACGTGAGCGGCGCGTTCTCCCAGCGCGACGTCGGCGTCCTCGCCCGAATTGCCGGGCAGATCGCGCACGGCATCCGCGGCTCACTGCGCTTCGACGCCGCACGCCGGGCGTCAGGCACTGAGGCTCCGGGACTGCTCGTGCTCGATGCCGGCGACGAGATCGAGTTGCTGACCTCGCCCGCCCGCCCGCTGCTCGCCTCCCTGACCAACGGAGCCAACGTACTCGAACAGGGCAAGCTCCCCAGTGCCGTCCTGGCGTTGGCGTCCTTCTTGCGCTCTCAGGACGCGGCGAACGCGGGCGGCGGGAGCGTGGTCACGGTACCCGGCCGGGCGGGCTGGGTAACCCTCCATGGCTCAAAGCCCGATCCCGCCGCGGACCGGATCGCGATCGTGATCGAACCCGCGTCGGGACCACGCGCGGCAACGCTTCGCCTCGAGGCCCACGGAGCGACCCCTCGCGAGCGCGAGGTTGCGACCCTGCTTGCCCGCGGCCTCACGAACCCGGAAATCGCCGAGGCCCTGTGTCTCTCCGCCCACACTGTCCAGGACCACACCAAGAGCCTGTTCGAGAAGCTCGGCGTCGGATCGCGTCAGGAGTTCGTCGCGCGCGTGTTTCTCGACGAGTACCTGCCGGAGGTCATCCGGCAAACGCCACTCACCTCGCACGGGCGCTTCGAGGTGGGATAGCCCGACTGTCGCGGTACGGGCTCATGGACGCGGTGCAGGGGCATCAATCCGCTGGTGAGCCGCCTCCAGCGCCTGCTCGCGCGCTTCTCGCGCCTCCTCCTCTGCGGCTAGCTCGTCGGCATGGCCCGTCAGGAGTTTGGTCAGAGTGGGCGCCAGCATCGTGCCGACTGCAAGCGGCGCCAGTACGAGCAACAGCCAGTCCCAAAGCGTGTTGCCTCTGTAGCCCGTCCACTTCCAGTTGGCCGCGTAGCCTCCGATGATGGTCACGATGAAGCCGGTGACCACGACGACGACAACCACAACGTGCCAGCGCCGCACATCGCGCCCGCTCTCTGGCCAAGCTTTGATCGTGACCAAGGTGATCGGGAGCAGAATCAGTGTCAGCCAGTCCCACAGTGTCTGGCCACGAAACCCCGTCCAGGCCAGCGGGTCGGTGTAGCCAACGATCACCAAGACTGCGAACGCGACGACGGCTATACCCATCGCCCGCCGTCGTGCCGGGCTCACGTATTCCGAGTATCGCAGCCACAGCCCGAAGGTTCCGAACGCCACCGGGAGGAGTAACAGGCGCATCCAGTCCCAGAGCTGGTTGTTATCGGTGAATCCGGTCCACGCCCAATTGAGCGCATACCCGCCGATGATCACGACGACCGCGGCCAGCGCGATTGCGCCGATCACCGCCGCGCGCAGCACGTCGCGGTCGGACTCCTCAGGCGGGACATCCTCCGTCGTCTCTGTCACCTCGCCCGTGACCGTCTCGGCCACGTCCAGCGTCTGCGCCGTCGGCGGCCACTCCATTCCAGCCGCAGTCAGCCGCTCAGCGAGCCCCCACCGCAGCGTGGATCGCAGCACATCGGCAAACCCGGCACTGTCTTCGTCGGGCACGTCCTCGATCGTCGCCAGTAGATGAACCCCAAGCAGCTCGTTCTCATCGAGTTCGATCGAGACAGTGGCCCCGTTGGCAACCCCGGCCATGGTGTCCTCCCAATCCTGAGCTAGATGCGTTTCGCGCGGCGCGCCGACGCCGCACCAAGGCAAAGCGTACGCCTGCGCGGGCCTGTCAGCGCTTGATCCGGATCAGCCACCCGCCGGCGGTGGTGACCCAGACCCCCAGGTGGGTGACGGCAACGCCGGTCGGCTGGCTGGTGAAGCGGACGACTCCGACGATCCGGGCGTCGTTGACGGCGATCTCATACAGCGACCGCGCGCTGCCGCTGAGCGCCCAAACGAGCGGCGAGGCCTCTCGCCCGGCGATCTGGCTAAGCGGAGCGGGGGTCCGTACAACGGCAGCGATGTCTTCGCGGCTCGGCCGTGGGTCAAAGCGCGTAACCGTGCCATCGATGTGCGCGATCCAGATCCCATGGTTGATCGTGACCCCGACCGCACCCGGGCCGACGCCGAACGAGCGCGACTGAAGCCTCTTCGGATCGGTGCGCACGAGCCTGCCGTCCACCGCCCACACCCAATCGGGCTCACCGACGGCGATTCCCGTAGCCGGGGGCGACAGGTGGGTGGTGGCGAGCCGGGCAGTCGCCGCGGTAGAGCCACCCCTAACGGCGACATGTGAGAGTCCACCCGCGTCATCCGCCACCCACGCCGAGCCGTCGGTTTGGTCGAGCCCAATCGTGACGGGACGACCCGGCAGTGCGATGGGGTTGCCCAACCGGTGATCGGCGAACAGGGCAACCGTGTTAGCTGCCCGGTTCCCCACCCAGACGCCGGCGGCCCCAGCGGCGAGCGGTCCGGGATCCTTGATCCCGCTGAACGTGACTGCCGGGCCGTTGGCAGCGATCTCGACGAGCTCGTCCCGAGCCGGCAGGGAAACCCACACCGCCTCGGAGCGCGTGACAGCCAAGTCGGCCGCCGCCGCGCCGAGACGGATCTGTCGGCCGACGCTCAGGTGTCCGCGATCGATCGTTGCCAGTGGCCGCCCCGGTGCGACCCCAGACGCGACGGTCGAGGGCTTGGCGTGGCCGCCAGTTCGCGAGCGTCGGGGTGGCCCGCCATAGGTAGCTAGCGCCACGATGAGAGCGATCGCGGGTATCAGGGCAGCCGCGACGGTGAGTATCCGCAGCCGCCGCCGCTTCGCGGAGCGCCGCTCGACCTCAACCGGTACGGGTGGTGCCTCGGCCGGTCGCCGGGCGGTCCCGGGCAGGCGGTCGGGGCGGTGATGCCGCCGACCAGGGGCTAACGGCGCGGCTCTCGCCGCGGCGCGGGCGCCCTCGAGTGCGAGGACGAGTTCGTCCGCCGACGCGAACCCGTCGGCCGAGTCCGCGGCCAGCGCACGCGCGATCACGGCCGCCAGGCGATCGTCGATCCCCGCCGCGCGGGGACCGTTCCCAAGCCGCCTCGCCACCAGGTCAGGTCGATCGCGCGCAGCCTCGAGCTCGCGGTGATCCGGCGCCGACCCGGTCAGCGTCTCCAGCAGCAGGCCGCCGAACGCGGAGATGTCTGCGCTCACGGCGGCCGTGTCACGGTTCAGCTGGGCGATCCCGAAGCCGCTCAGATGGACATCGGCGACACCACCGTGGCCCCCGCGGCCAATCAGCACGTGCTCGGACGCGACATCGCCGTGGACGAGCCCCCGCCGATGCGCGGCGGCCAGCGCACTAGCCACCGGCCGGAGCGTCACGAGCGTGTCGAGCTCTGTCAACGGGCCCCGCGACGCCAGCAGACTGCGGAGAACCTCGCCGTCGATCCAGCGCGTGAGGAGATAGAACCTGCCGTCGGCCTCCCCCCACTCCCCTGCCGCGAGCAGGCTCGGATGATCCACGCTCTCGGCGAGTTCGACGGCCCGCGCGAAGCGATCGCGGTCGGGGTTTGGGGCTGGCTGCAGCACGGTGAGGGCCACCGGCCGGTCGAGCTGCAGATGCCTAGCCCGATACTCCGTCCACCGAGCCCCCTGCGACCTCACCGCCTCGATGCGGCAGCCGGCGATCGTCGTCCCAAGGTCTAGTCCGGCTGTCACCTGGCTGCCTTACGCCTATCGCCCGCCCTTCGATGTGCGTCCGATGCGGGGCGCCCCGCGTCGCCCCGCATAGCGGACTGTATCGGCCCAGTCCTACCGGCGCATCCGACGACAGTCAGGCCTGTTCGCCGGGGAACCGTAGGTCGAAGCGTTCGAGGAGGCCGGGGATGCTGTCGGGGTCCATCTCGATCGCGTACCGGCCGCAGAGGTCAGCCAGTGTCTGGGGCTCGGCACGGGTGACGCCGCCGAGGTCGACGAGCTCGTCGAAAAATCGCTCAAACCCGGCGGGCGAGATGATCTCGAGGATCCGCGCCGGCTCGTCGCCGGCGTTCCAGAAGGTGTGCCACTGGTTTCGGGGTTTGAAGATGAGATCGCCGGGACTGCCGACGAGCACGTCGTCGCCTAACAGCGCTCCCACCTGTCCTTCGAGGACGTAGCTGTACTCGTCCTCGTTGGTGTGGCGGTGCAGCGGGGCGGCGAGGGCGCGGGCGGGCATCGGATGCTCGACCAGCGAAAACCGCTCGCTCGTTTCGGCGCCGCCGATCATGAACCGGACTCCGATGCTGCCCAGGGACCCCGCCTTGCCGTCGTGCGCACCCACGATCGTTGAGGTGAGCGTTTTCATTTCCTACTCCTTTTGATCAGACAGTAGTGTCGCGTGAAATCTCTAGCACAGCCGAACCGCTTCTGTCAAGATTGATCGGACACTCGTGACTGATCAAAAACGCACATATCGCAAGCAGCACCGCGCGGAGCTGGAGGAGCAAACGCGCCGCCGGATCACCGAAAGCACCGTTGAGCTGCACGGAACGCTAGGTCCGGCGCGCACGTCGATCAGCGCGGTCGCTGAGCACGCCGGCGTGCGCCGCTCCACCGTCTATCGGCATTTTGCGGACGAAGCCGCCCTGTTCGCTGCCTGCACCGCGCACTGGACCGCCGCCAACCCACCTCCCGACCTCGCCGCCTGGGCGGAGATCGACGACCCCGACCAACGGCTGCGCGCCGGACTCGGGCAGCTCTACGCCTACTACCGCCAGACCGAGCCGATGCTGACCAACCTCCACCGTGACGAACAGACGATGCCGATCGTAGAACGCCTGTTCAGCGGGTTCCGCGACTATCTCTCCACCGCACAAGACACGCTGATGACCGGACGGCGAGCGCGAGGCGGAGCCCGCCGGCGGGTGCGCGCAGCGATCGGCCACGCTCTGGCCTTCCCGACCTGGCGCTCGCTGACCGGCGAGCAGGAACTCGACGACCTCCAGGCGGCAGAGCTGATGGTCCGCCTCGTCGCCGCGGCACAACCTTCGATGCGCCCCGCCCGCGGTAAACCGAACTAGGTAGACGAGGAGTGAAGGTTCACGGGCGTGACCGCGCCTGTTGGAGGGCGTCAGCGCAGGCATTGGCGCGGTCTCGGAGGAAGTGTTGTTCGGCGATGTTGGCGGTCAGCGCCTCCGCCCGGAGGAAGGACGTCGCTGCATCCTGGTCACGCCCGAGACGGGCAAGGAGATCACCTCGCACCGCGTGGAGGAGGTGGTAGTCGCTCAATGCACCGGATTCCGCGATCGTCTCCAGGAGCTCAAGGCCGGCCTCCGGGCCGTCGACAGTCGCGATCGCAATCGCGCGATTCAGCTCCACGATCGGGGACGGGAACCGTTGCGCGAGAACCGCATAGAGACCGGCGATGCGGCGCCAGTCGGTCTCCTCGGGCGTCGCTGCCATCGCATGCGCAGCGGCGATGGCAGCTTGTAGCGCGTAGCGTCCTGGCGGTCGGCGTTGCCGGTGGTTGAGCGCGTGGGCGCGTCCCAGTTCGGCGAATCCACGGCGGATTAGCAGGCGATCCCAGTGCATGCGGTCCTGATCCGCGAGCAGGGTGAGCGTCCCCGACTGGCGGCTGCGCGCCCACACGCGCGACGCCTGAAGCTCGAGCAGTGCCGCGAGTCCGTGCACATCGGGCTCGTCGGGCATCAGCCCGGTCAGGATGCGCGCCAGGCGCAACCCTTCCTCGACCAACTCGACACGCACCCAATCCTTGCCTGAGGTCGCCGTGTATCCCTCGTTGAAGACGAGGTAGATCACCTCGAGCACGGAGTCCAGCCTCCCGGCCAGCTCGACGCCGCGGGGCACCTCGTAAGGGACCCGCTCGGTTGTGAGCCTGCGCTTGGCCCGCACGATCCTCTGCGCCACCGTCGACTCCGGCACCAGGTACGCCCGCGCGATCTCAGCAGTCGTGAGACCGCCCACCAGGCGCAGGGTCAGCGCCACACGGGCCGGCGGCGGGAGCACCGGGTGACATGCAGTGAACATCATGCGCAGCAGGTCATCCTCGATCGCGACGTCCGGGTCGACGCTCGCTGGGAGCGGCTGGTCCGCATCCTCGATCACGAGCTCGCCACCCAACACCGAGAGCTTGCGCCCGAACGTGGCGTCGCGTCGGAGCCGGTCGATCGCGCCGTGCCTGGCAGTGAGCATCAGCCACGCCCCGGGGTTGGGCGGCACTCCGTCTCGCGGCCATTGCTCCAGCGCAGCCAGCAGCGCATCCTGGGCCAGGTCCTCGGCCGCGTCGATCTCGCCCACCATCCGCGTGAGCACGGCAACCAGCCTCGGCCACTCGATCCGCCACGCCGCCTCCGCGGCCCTTCGACCTGCGTCGCTCGGCGACAGCTTGCGACCGATCGGTTGGGTGCGCTCAGATCGGATCATCCAACTGGCGGATCTCCATGGACATGTCCCAATCAGGGCCGTGAAGCGCGAGGAAGCGTGAGGCCCACTCCACGGCTTCGTCTTTCGACCTCGCCTGGAGGAGGCAGTAACCGCCGATGACCTCCTTTGCTTCGGTGAAGGGACCGTCGATCACCGTCTGCTTGCCATCGGCGAGGCGGATGCGGGTGGCCTCCGTGATCGGACGCAGCCCTGCCGTGTCCAGCAGCACTCCGGCCTTGGTCATGTCTTCGAGCAGCTTGCCCATGTCCTCGGCAAGCCGCTCATCCGGGCTCGGGCCTTCGACGTCGGGGCTGGTGTGTATCAGCAGCAGGTAACGCATCGAGATCACCTCGCAGAGGCCCTAGATGACTTGGTAGCGCACATAGATGGCACCGGAGCCGAAAGCCTTCGACTCCTGCAGCGCGAAGTCAAGTTTTGCCTTGTCGTGGAACAGCGGTGTGCCGCGGCCAAGTGTCACGGGGTGCACGAGGATGCGAAACTCGTCGATCAAGCCCAGGTCGACAAACCCGTGGACCAGCTTCGGACTGGCATAGACGGCGATCGTGCCGCCGGGGAGCGCCTTGAGCGTCGCGACCTCCGCTGCGACATCGCCGCTGATGAGCCGCGAGTTCGCCCAGTCGGCCGATTCAAGCGTGGTCGAGAAGACGACCTTGTCCACGTCGTTGACCCACTTCGCATGCGCCCGTTGGGCCGCTGTGCCGTTCGGGCTGTCGAGCATCTTCGACCAGAACCCTTGCATCCCCAGGTAGGTCGCGCGGCCGTACATTGCCGTGTCGACGTCCGCTCGGACCTGCTCGTTGCTGTAGCGGTCGACCTCGTCGTCGTAGGCGCGCGCCGTCCATTCGAACCCGAGCCCTTCCTGTGAATCGGCAAAGCCGTCCAGCGTCACGTTCTCGATTGCAACGAGCTTGCGCATTCGATCCTCCGTTCCTAGATGACAGCGGGATCCTTCTGGACCCTCCATCTAGGCATCGAACGGAGCAGCCCGAAATCGACATCGCCTCACGAGAACAACCTCGCTGGACCCGCGAGACGTGCGGCCGCAGGCCCCTACAAGTGTGCGCCACGCTTGTTTTCAAACGCGAAGCGATAGTGGTCGAGGAGCTCGCGCTCGAAACAGACCTGGTTGGCGCTCACGCCGGAAGCGAACGCGAGGCGAAAGTCGGCGCTGGCGAGCCAGCGCGGCAGTAGCCGGAGCTTGAGCATCATCTTTCTGAGGCTCGGCGCGCGGATCCGCGCGTTCCATCGCTTGATCGTTTCGATGTAGTCGAGCCGCCCGCTGACGCTCGAGACCAGCCGGAAGTGGGGCTCGGCGCACTCGATGACCTGCGCTTTTCCGAACGGCAGCCAGGAGCCGGGGAACTGACGTCCGAGCAGCGCGATGTACCACTCGTCGGAGTTGCGCGAGGGGACCGCTCGGAGCGCTTCCAGGTCGATCTGCGACGCCGGGATCATGTTGCGGCCGAACACCATCGTCTGGAGGTAGAAGCGGCCCCCGGGCGGCAGGAGGCTCGAGACGCGGGCGAACAGGTCGCGGTAGATCTCCGCTTGACGCCCGGCCTGGTAGTCGTCCGGGGAGCAGAAATGCTCAAACGCGCCGAGGCTGGCCACGGCATCGAACATGCCGAAGCGCTCCTGGTCGATCTCGCGCGCGTCCTCGAGGTACACCTCCAGCCCATGCCGGCGGCAGGTGGCCAGTTGCGCGGAGGAGAGGGTCAGCCCTACGCCCACCCCGCCGCGCGCCCGGGCATACGCGAGCAGCGGGCCCCAGCCGCACCCCAGGTCCAGCAGCCGCCGCCCCGGTCCGATTCCGACCTGCTCGGCCACATAATCGTGCTTGCGCCGCTGCGCCTGCTCGAGGCCGAGCGAGAAGTCTCCGTCGAACTTCGCGCCGCTGAAATCGGGCAGCTCACCGAGGCTGAGCCGAATGATCCGATCGGACAGCGAGTACGTGAAGTCGACGTCCCTGCGATCCGCCATCCACTCCAACATACGCCCCACGGTCCGCCGGCCTCACCACGGCTCGCACGATCCCGATCCAAGCGCGCGGCCGCTTCGCATTGGGCGATCGCATTTCGACACGGCGCGCCTTACCGCTCGGTTCGGGTCGCAAGATCACCCCAGGGCTTGCGGCGCGAAATCTTGCTACCCGGGCGCGAGCCGCGGGAGCGATGCCGAAGAGCAGGCACAGCAGCATCGCCGCCAAGCGGGCTGTCGCGCCGCTCGACATGGCCAACGCGTGGAGCTGTCCCCTGTCCTGGTAGCTCCCCGTTCAGCGGTACCTGCTCGTAGCGCATCATCGCCCCCGGCATCCAGATCTGGCTCCCGCGGATGATCGCCATCGCCGGGTGACCCGTCAACCCCTGGTCGCTAATCACCCCAACGACGGCCCGTGTGGGCCGGTGTTCACCACGCCACAGTGGTCAGACCAATTGAGCTCTCCGATGCCCACGGCGGCAAGAACCCCTCGCTGTACGAGACGATCCAGACCGGCGACCAGGTACAGACCATCACCGGTCAGCCGGCCCGCAGCTTCGCCGCTTGGGCGCGCGATCACGCTGAGGACTTCTCAGCCGACCACCCGATGCCATGACGATCTGCCTGGCCCAGGTCACGCCCGACGCCGGTGCCATCCCTCACTATGTGCGGTCTGCGCGGCTTGCGGTTGCTCAGGCGAGCGAGGGTGTCGCCGGCGGTTGTTTGGCAGCCCCCGCCGGGCTCCCCTTGACCCCAGCGCCGAGTGTGTAGGTGAGGTGCCCGCCGAGCCACCCTCCTGCACCGAGCGCGCTCGAGCCGACGAGCGAGAGCAGCTTGCCGCGTCCTCGGTCGCCGCGTTTGCGCGCCGAGTATGAGCCGAGCATCAGCGCCACGGCCGTCGCGTTGGTGGTGGCGTGAATCAGCCCGGATCGGCGCACCTCGAGGTTGTCCTCCTCTGAATCGGCCCAGTCTGACCAGCCACTGGCGGCAGTCACACCCGCAGCGAGCAGCCCGATCAAGATGAGCCGGTCCGATGCCGACTGACTCCCCTTTCCGCCCGTCCAGTCCAGCAGGACCGAGCTTGTCCAGACCCCGATCGGGATGTCGGTCAGGATCGGATGGAGAGGGTGACCAAGCCATGCCCCGCTCAATGCGTCCTTGACCGCGCCGGCCGGGATCACTCGTCTGACCGTGCGACCCGCTGTCTGCCCCAGGCCATCGAGCGTCTCGGTCGACTCGAGTTTCGCGACCAGAGTGTTCAATGGCGAGGAGGTCATCTTGGACGTCTACCCGCTGTTTCGCGATGAACTCACGAAACGTGCCAGCGGTCGGCCCCCGATCGTGGTTGCTGCTTCTAGCCGGGCAGCTGATTCCGGGTCGTGGGAGGGTAGGTAGATGGTGGGGTGTTGTGCGCAGTGGGCGAGAATGGTTTGCTGCGTCGCGATGTGGACATCCGGGTCGGGTGCAACGGCGTCGGGGCGGCGAGCATGCAGCTGCTCGAGCGTGTCGGTCGCGTCGCCCGCGAGCATCACGTGGCGGCCTGCGTCGTCGACGCAGATCACCGAGATGTGGCCGGGCGTATGACCGGGGGTCTCGACGGCCACGATGCGTCCGTCATCGCTGAGCGCCCGGCTTCGGCGAAACGCTCCAAAAGGCCCACCGGCAATTGCGACCGGTTTGGGAGCGAACCCTCGCGGTAGCGGCTGACGCAAGAGCCGGCGCATCGCCCGTGCCATCGGCGACCTCAGGAACCGAAGTTCGGTCTCGTTGATCAGGATCCGACCGCGTACGTGCACGAGGCCGTCGATGTGGTCGCCGTGAGCGTGGGTGACCACGACCTCTGCCACATCGTCGGGAGCAAGACCTACCGCGGCCATCGCGGCTGGAAGTTCCTGCTCGCGCGCGACCTCTGGCCGCGCGAACGGCACGTCTCGCGCCGCTGCCGTCTCACCGGTGTCAACGAGCCGGAGGACACCTTCATGCTCGATCGCCCAGCAGTGGATCGGCAGCGGGTCTGAGAACTGACCCGGCGTGAAGAGATCGAGCTGACGTCGCCAACCAGGACTGGGAACCAGGAAGCTGTGCTTGACACGCACCGCTCCGGTGGTGAGGGCGTAGATCTTCATGCTCATCTCCTTTTGGTGGCGTCGCTTAGTTCAACGATGTAGCATAGTACTATGAGCTATCGTGGACGCCCGGGCCGCCAGCTGAGCGGTCAAGTTCGAAAGGTGAAATCGTGGACTTCAACGGAAGCTGGGCACTGGTGACGGGCGCGTCGTCCGGAATCGGCGAGGCATTCGCGCGCGAGTTGGCCGCGCGAGGGGCGAACCTGGTGCTAGCCGCGCGTTCGCGCGACAAGCTGGAGACGGTGGCCCAGGCTCTGGGCGATCGCCAGCGGCGGTCAGTCGAGGTAGTAGCAGTTGATCTATCTGAGCCACGCGCCGGATCCGACCTGGCCGCGAGCCTTGGCGAACGCGGCCTCACGGTCGACGTGCTGATCAACAGCGCCGGGTTCGGCGTGTTCTCGTCGCTGCACGACGCCGACGCGATGCAGATCGCACAGCAGGTGCGGCTCAACGTCGCCGCGCTGACCGACCTCACCTGTGCGCTGTTGCCCGGGATGCGGGCCCGGGACCGAGGTGCGATCGTAAACGTCGCCTCGACCGCCGCGTTCCAGCCGGTCCCCTACATGTCGGTGTACGGCGCGACCAAAGCGTACGTGCTGTCGTTTACCCAGGCACTGTGGGCAGAGACCCGCACCAGCGGTGTGAGCGTGATCGCCCTGTGCCCCGGCGCCACCGACACGGCGTTCTTCGACACCGCATCGGACAGCGCCGCGCTCGGCCGACGCATGTCACCGGAGCGAGTCGTCGCGGCGGCGATCCGCGGTCTCGAGCGGCGCCGCAGCGCCGTGATCCCCGGGCTCGGCAACCGATTCCTAGCCCACTCGACCCGGTTGGTCGGCAGCCAGACAGCGGCCCGCATGGCCGAACGCACGATGCGACCCACACCCCCTCCCCCAGTCCGCGGCAGAGCACAGGAGGCGCAATGAACCACCCAGCGACTCGATCAGCGGCTCGCTTCTGCGAGCGTCCCGAGCATCTGAGCGAACTTTCCGCGGCCCGAAACCACGCGGGCAAGCACTTCCAGCTTGTTCCAGTCCTGGAAGTGGGTCACGCAGGTGCCGCGTTCGGCCTCCTTCCAGCGCACGACGAACAGCATGGGTCCGACCTCGACCGTGGTGTAGTCCACCGTCAATTGGTCCCCTTTGACGTTGCCTTGGGTGACGGCGAGCGATAGCCGGGTCGCAGATGTGAGCTCGAGCTCTACGGCGAATCTTCCCCGTGGACCGTCGGAGCCGAAGTCGGCCAGCCAGACGCGACCGACACCCGGAAGGACCGCCTTGGCATTCATGTCGTTGGCACCGCCCGCGATCGTCCGCCGCCGCCCGAGCGCCTGAGGAGCACGATGGCAGCGGTGAGGCCGGCAGCGGCAAACACGGTCGCCGCTGCGAAGCCGGAACGGAAGCCGTGCGTCAGGGCCGCTGGGGAGCGAAGCACGCCGGTGGCCGAAACGGCGACGCTGGTGACGATGGCGACGCCGATCGCGCCTCCGATCTGAAACGACGCGTTGTTCAGCCCGGAAGCGAGCCCCGCGTCGGCTTCGGCGACGCCGGAGAGAGCGGCGACCGACGCGGCTACGTATCCGGCGCCCAAGCCGGGTCCGAAAACGAGCAACCCAAAGAAGATGTGATGCCAGTAGTTGTCGTGTGGCGAGACCTGGGTCAGGATCGCGCAGCCGGCCGCCATCGCGATCACGCTCGTCACGGCGACCGGCCGCACCCCCCGCCTGGTTGCGACCGCCTGTGCGGCGGCCGAGCCGGCCGCGGCTCCGACCGGCATCACGATCGATCCAAGCCCGAACTGCAGCGCCGAGTAGCCGAGCACTTGTTGGGAGAACTGAGTGAGTAGGAACGGCATCCCGAACGCCAGCATTCCCAGCGTCACTGCGAGTAGATTGCCGCCCGCCAGCGCGCGTGAGCGAAGCATCGGTAGCGGCACCAGTGGCGCCTGTGCACGCGCCTCGATCAGGCCGAACAGGGCGACTAAGACGCCCCCGACCGCAAGCGCGAGCAGACCAAGCGTTGTGCGCTGCCCCAGCCCACGGCCGGCGCCTGCACGACCGCGTAGACCAGGGCGACCAACGCCGACGTGATCGTGGCCGCGGAGCTCCTGGGTCTACGAGCTGACCGACTGGGGACGCGAGCTCGAGCCGATCCTGACCAACCTGGGGCGCTGGGGCGCCGGCGCTCCTCTCCCGGAGGGGCAGTCCAGAATCGGAGTCGACTCGGTCATCCTCGGCCTGCGCACATGCTTCTCACCCAAGCGCGCGGACAGGCTCACCGCCACTTACGCACTCACCCTCACGGGCCAGCCCTTTCACCTCTCGATCACCAACGGGACCCTCGAAGTCCGCCGAGCAGAACCGGACCAACCCGACGCCGCAATCGACACCGATCCCCCAACGCTCGAGGCGCTGCTCTGGCGCGGACGTCGACTCCAGTCAGCGCTGCGCACCCGCGACCTCACCTTCGACGGCGACCGCGCACTGATCGAGCGATTCCTCGAGTTGTTCCCGACCGATGTCGCGGCGGCTGGGCAGCAATCGCGCGTTGGCGCGCCCACGAGCCTATGATGGGCTGGCTGCTGTGAGCTGGGTGATCTACTGATGCGAGAGGGCCCGTGGACAGGCCGTTATCCGGCGGCCGCGGCGATGGTGATCTTCGCCCTGGTCCCGTACCTGGCGCTCTCGGCTGCATTGCAGCCGATCACCCCGATCATCGCCAGGGACTTGCACATGAGTCCACAGGCGATGAGTCTCACGTCGGGCATGGCCAACGCCGGCTATGCCGTGGGGACGGTTCTGGCTGTGCTTTTGGCTCAGCACCTTCCCCAGCGCCGCATGCTGGTCATCTATGCCGCGCTGCTGGTACTCGGCTCGGTGCTCGCAGCGGCCGCTCCCGACGCGGGCCTGTTCATCGCCGGCCACGTGTTGCAGGGCCTGTGCACCAGCCTGCTATTGATTGCCGCCGTCCCCCCACTCGTCGTCGCGTTCCCCCTCGCGAAACTGCGCTGGACCGCGATGATCCTCAACGTTTGCATCTTTGGAGCAGTCGCGTTGGGGCCGCTTGTGGGCGGCATCCAGGCGCAAGCCAACGGGTGGCGTCCATTGTTTTGGATCATCGCGGGCATCGCCGCGGCGGCGCTGTTGCTGTCGCTGCTGACCTTTCAGGACGCCCCGCCGGCTGACCCCAGCGCCACTCGCAACCCGCTGCCCGTCGGATTAGCCGCCGCGGGCTGCGTCGCCGTGTTCTACGGCGCTTCGGAGCTGCTCACCCACCCGTTCGTGGACGCCGTGACGCTCGTGCCGCTGGCAGGTGGACTCGCGTTAATCGTCGTTCTGTTCGTGTATCAGTATCGCGCGAAGCGGCCGCTGCTATGCATTCGCCCGCTCGGCAGCACGCTCCCCATTAGCGGGATCGTGGTGGCGATGTGTGCCGCGGCGAGTTCCATATCCGCGGTCGCCCTGGCCGCCGTCCTACTCACGGACAAGTTCACTCCTGTGCACCTTGGGCTGCTCCAGTTCCCGGAGTTCATCGCTGCGCTGATCACCGCGGTTCTGCTCGGCGTGGTCTTTCGAACCCGGGGTCTTCACTACCTCGTGCTCGGCGGCATGCTCTCGCTCATCGCGGGAATCCTGTTACTTCAGTCCCAACTCCCGCCCACATCTTTGGAAATGGCGCTCGGCTCCGGACTAATCGGGCTCGGGGTCGGCGGCTCGGTCGCGCCGGCGTTGTTCATCGCCGGCTTCTCCTTGCGCAACGGCGCCCTTCAGCGCGTGTTCGCGATCATCGAGCTACTGCGGGCGGTCGCCGCATTCATGGTCGCGCCGGTGTTGGCCCACGTCGCTGCGACCGTCGGAGGAAGCCCGGCATCCGGCACCCACGCCGCGCTGTGGATCTGCTTCGGGATCGCGAGCGGCGGCACGCTGTTCGCGGTCTCCCTGTACGTGCTCGGTCGGGTGCATCCACCGGCGCCGACGCTGGAGGTATGGATGAGCGGGGAGGCCCCGGCTTGGTACTCGCCGCCGCTGCTTGACCGTATCCGTGACTCCTCTAAGGCGACGGTTCTGACCGAACCGCTTGCCTGTGACGCAGGCGGACAATACGGCGGCCCGGGGCACGGGGACTCGGCTTCGCCCGTGCCCGACCGTTCGGCTGGCGCAGTGAGATGAGTGCGGGCGAGCTTGGCCCTGTGCTGTTCGCCTACGACGGCTCGGACCTGGCCCGGCTCGCGATCGAGGAGGCCGGCCGCCAGCTCCGGCCGGGACGGGACACCGTCGTGCTGACCGTATGGCGTTCGTTCGTGGTTGGGTTCATCCCGCCACCCGAAGTCAAGTTCGACGCGGCCGCAAGCGACCAGGTCAGAAAAGCCGCCGAGCAAACCGCCGCGCAGGGAGCCTCGATGGCGCAAGCCGCCGGCTTTCGCGCACAGAGTCTCGCGCTCACCGAAGCGCCGACATGGAAGGGAATCGCTCGCGTCGCCGACGATCGCGACGCGAGCCTGATCGTGCTCGGCTCCCACGGCAAGAGCGGTCTCGCAGGCGTGTTCCTCGGCAGCGTCGCGGCCGCGGTGGCGGCGCACTCGGGGCGTCCCGTACTGATCGTGCACAGGCGCCCCTGACTACCCTCGCGCTCGCCTCGATCGACGGCAATCGGCTCTGTTACAGATACAGCTTGGCGTACAGCACCCTGCCGTTCGGCCCGAGGTGGATCCGCCAATGCGTCTTGTGGATCGCATCCACTCCAATCCCGAAGCATGCCCACTGCGTTTTCCCCGGCGTGTTGCCATAGGGGCCCTTGCAATAGCTCGTCTGGAAAACTTGGCCGCCGATCGCGCCCGTGAACTTCTTGGCGGCGTCGCGCTGGGCGGCCTTCATCGCAGACGGGCGAGTGAGCGCTGAACTAGCCGGTACGGCGACTATGAAAGCGACCACCAGACCGACCACTATCCCCGCAACGCGCTGCTTGGTCATTCCGCTCTCTCCTTGGTCGAGTTGCGTCAATCACTGGCCTGCCCGCGTCGACAACCGCCAAACAGACCAGCCTGGCGTCGACCTGTAGGTGCGCCGGTCCAGAGCCAGAAGGGCTAGGCGAGAGCCTTGGCCTTGATCGCGTCGAACTCAGCCTGGGTGATGGTGCCGTCAGCGAGCAGTTGCTGGGCCTTCTCGATCTCGCTGGCTGCGCCACCGGTGCCGGCGGTCTTGCGGACGTAGTCGTCGAACTGCGCCTGTACCGCCTGGCTTTCCTTGGTGCTCCGCTCGGCCATCCCAGCATGGTTGAAGATCAGATACGCCAACACGCCGATCCAGGGAATGATCACGATGAACACCACCCACGCCGCTTTGGCCCAGCCCGAGACATCGTGACGACGGAACAGGTCGATCAGGACGGTGATCGCCATCCAGATGAAGATCACCCAAGCGGCGATGATGAGGATGTCCCAAAGGACGCTCAGAAACGGGTACGACGTAGCGATAATCATCCGGTCCCTCCGATCGGCTTGTGTTGGGGATTCGGGTCGTGCATCCCGAAGCCTTCCATGATCCGCGGCGTAGCGCGCTCGATCCGCGCGATGCGAGTCCCGGACTGCTTGGCGCCGCTGAAGTGGAGCAGCCAGCCGCGCCGGCGGCCGGGGGTGAGACGCTCCCACGCGTCGCGCAGGGCAGGGTCCGCGTCGAGCAGCATGCCGAGCTCCTCGGGGTAGGGCCCGTCGTTCGCGGGAGCGCGCTTCGGGATTGACAGGCCGGCCTGCTCGACGTGGATGGCGTTCTGAACGAGCGCGGCGATGGTCCCGTTCGCGGCGGTGACGTCTGCGACGGAGCGGAACTCGAGGCGCAGCGCGGAGCGGGTGTTCTCGCCCTGCTCCTTTAGCGCGCCGTCGGGGTCCTGAAGCAGCGCGCCCTTGAAGAACAGCAGCGCGCACAGCTGCTTGAGCGGCTGGAAGATGACGACGTTAGATCCCCCGTGCGTGTAGCACGGCTTGCGCCACTTGAACTCCTCGTCCAGACCAGCCCGAAGCAGCACGGGCCGCAACGCCTCGAGCTCGGCCCGCCACGCGCGCATCCCCTCGATGTACTCGGCGACCTGCGGATCCTTCGGTGTGTCGGTCATGCGTGGCCCTCCGTCGGCGGCCCGCACTCTAGCTTCCCGCATCCGTATGGAGAGAGTCGTTGCGTCGGGAGCGTGGTTTCGGGTAGTTGGGGTTCGGCAATATGTTGTGCGCGATTTCGCGGCAGCGAAAGGAGAGGTGATGGCGCAGACCAAGGCTGAGAGGTCGGCGGCGGCGAAGAAGGGAGCGGCTACTCGTGAGCGCAACCGCAAGCAGGCGGCGGCTGAGGCCGCGGGCAAGAAGGCGGCGGGTACGCGACAGGGCCGCGCCGCTGGGGAGTCGGGCAGTAAGGCGAAGCGTGCTGCGAGTGGTGCGTTGAGCGAAGCGGCGTCATCGGCTCGGCTCGCTGGCAAGGCGGCTAAGCAGGGCGGCAAGGCGGTCGCGAGCAAGGCCGGGGGCGCGCGGCGCGGGCGCGGTAAGACGTAGGCGGCTGTCGAGCCAAGGACGCCGGGAGCAATCACCCGTCAGGGGGCGGGGGCTGAGTGCTTGAGCGAGGTAGAAGTTCCGTGGGCAGTTGCTGCAGCGGTTCGGGTGTCGTGGTCTTCGATCAGGGCGAGCAAGGCGTGTGCCGCGAGTTCTCCTTTGAGTCGGTGGGGTTGTCTGATCGTCGTCAGCCCGAGGTCGGCGGCGGGCGGCCCGTCGTCGAAGCCGACGATCGAGAGGTCGCGTGGAATTTCGAGTCCGCGGGTGCGAGCTGTCTGCATCGCGCCGTCTGCGAGGCGGTCAGATAGGCAGAGGATCGCGGTCGGGCGGGGTGTGCGTTCGAGCAGCGCGGCGGCCGCGGCGGCGCCGTCGGCGATCGTGCTGTCGGTTCCGGTGGCGACTGGGACGGTCGACCAGTCGAGCCCGGCTTTGGTCACGGCGTCGCGGTAGCCCTCCAGCCGGTGCCGGGTAACGGAGTAGGTTGCGGTTGCCTGCGTGCGCTCGTCGGCGAACTCGCGCACGGGACTGCGGTGCAGGCCAAAGGTGATGACGGCGAGCCTGCGATGGCCCAGAGCCAGGAGGTGCTCGGCGGCCTGCCTGGCAGCCGCGCGGTCGTCGATCCCGATCCATGCTGGGGGCGGGCCGCTGGCTCGTCGTTTGAGCTCCTCGGGATCTGGCTGGTCGATCACGACCGTGGGCAGACGTCGCGTTAGGGCAGCGTCGAGGAGGGGGTCGTCGTCGGCGAGCGAGTTGATCAGCAGTCCGTCGATCACGGCGCCGCTGACCGCGGCGGCATTGCGGCTGGCGGTTGCGGAGCCCGGGAGGAGCAGCAGGCCGGTGCGGGCTTCCTCCGCTACCGAGCTGATGCCGGCGAGTAGCTGCACGCTCACCGGATCATCGAATGCGTAGGTCAGGCTGTTGGCGTACGCGAAGCCGAGCGCGCCGACTCGGCCGCGTCGCAGGCTGGCCGCGAGCGGATCGGGTCCCGGATAGCCCAGGCGCGCGGCGGTGGCCAGGACTCGCTCCCGGGTGGCGGGTGACAGTTGGTCGGGTCGGTTGAACGCGTTGGCGACCGTTTTGGCTGAGCATCCGAGGTGATCGGCGACCAGCTGGAGGGTGATCCGGGACGGCATGTGGGTAGACATGATGAATCACTTCATCGATGAAGAAGTCTCCCACCGACGAGGTCGCGGCTTCAGCAGATGGTCGAGCCGTGATCGTCCTGTGCGCCGTGCAGTTCCTCGATGTGCTCGGTGTGACGGTGGTCGTGAGCGCCTTGCCGAAGATGCTGGAGAGCGTGAACGCATCGCCGTCGTCGGGCAGTCTGGTCGCGACCGGGTATGCGATGTGCTTCGGCGGTCTGTTGATGTTCGGGGCGCGGCTCGGGGATCGAATCGGTCACCGTCGCGTGATCCTGCTGAGCTTGGTCGCGTCCGCCACCGGCGCCGTTCTGGCCGCGGCTTCGGCATCGGTTGTGGTGCTCACGGCGGCGCGTTGCGTCCAAGGCGGGGCGGCGGCCAGCGCGGTCCCGTCGGCGTTGCGCCTGCTGACCACGGTCACCGCCGAGGGCGTCGAGCGGCAACGGGCCGTCGCGGCCTGGAGCGCGGCTGGCGCTGCGGCCGGCGCCAGCGGCTTCGTCGTCGGCGGAGTCGTCACCGACCTGACCAGCTGGCGGGTCATCTTCTGGGCCTACCTGCCGCTGTCAGCCTTGCTGGCCGCCGCTGTCGTGCGCTCGGTCCCGTCCGATGGCGACGGCGACCCCACCCGATCGCTGAGCGTGATCAGCGCCGTCTTACTCACGGCAGCGGTCATGGCGTTCGTGGTTGGCGCCACGATCATCGCCCGGCCTGGCGACCAGCTTCTCGGCACCGCGCTGCTCGGGCTGGCGATCGCGCTGGCGCCGGCATTCGCCGTCGTCGACCGCCGCTCCGCTTCGCCGCTACTGCCGGGCGCGCTGCTGCGGCAACCGGCAGTCCACCAGGGCGCGCTCGGAGCGTTGCTCAACACCGCCGCGACCAGCTCCGTCGCAACCCTGGCCACGCTGTATCTCCAGAACACCTTGCACCGCAGTCCCCTCGCCGCCGCGGCCGCGCTGCTGCCGTTCAGCGTGGCCGTCATCGTCGGATCGAGCCTGGCCGCACCCTTGTTACGCCGCGCTCCTCCACAGCGGGTGGCCGCCGCAGGGCTCGCTGTGATCGCCGGCGGGGACGCCGTCCTGATCTTGGTGGCTTCTCACATCCCGGCCCTGTCAGCCTGTATCGCGGCCGCCGGCTTCGGGATCGGAATGTCGTCAGTCGCTACCACCACACTGGGCACCAGCGTCGCTCTCCACTCCAGGGGAACGGCCTCCGGCGTGATCAACACCACCGCCCAGCTCGGCACCGCGATCGGAATCGCCGTCCTGGTCCTCGTCGCCACCGCGACCACGGGCGCGCCCGCGGCCGACACCGCCCGACCCGCGATCGCCTGGGCCGTTGCTGCCGTCCTCGCCGCGGGCGGCGCCACCGCGTTTGCCCTCTCCCGCCCGACCGCCACCGATGCCACGCAATAAAGGCCACCGACCACGGGCGTTGATGAGGACCGCCGCGGACCGTCCCGCAAGCCGATCGGCGATCTCACGCAACGCCAGCAGACGCCCTAGCGGCGACCATGACGCGGACTTATACGAACACCCGCCGCACGCTTTGCAGTTGCTCTTGGCTGCTTTGTCGCGCGCCTTCAGCCTCGTCCGGGTGGCATCGGGCCGATGGCTGAGCAGGCCTGCGCGTTTGCGGGTCGAGTGGACGGTGCCGTAGCCGCGACTGAGAGGCAAGCCCTGTGGATGGAGGCGTTGAGAGCGGCCGGGATATGGACTGGGATCCGTAAGACCTTGGTGTGTCCGCGACGCAGCTCGGCTAAGCGGCGGACGGCGCGAACCGGCACGGCGATGGTGATTGCCGGCTTCGTTGATGCATGCAGATTCGTCCGCAGTTGGATGTTCCACAGAGATGAGATCTCGCGGTTGCGTGGTCGATGCCGGGTGTTGCCCACGCGGACGGTGTACGCGACTTCGGCGCCCAGAGAGACCGTTCTTGGCCCCGTGATCTTGACGAACCTCGCGCTCGCGCGCGAGTACCTCGACCGCGTGTTCAACGCACACCGGCCCGAGCTCGCCGCCGAGTACTTGACGCCCCACGTCAGGTGGCATGGCGGGACGCTCGGCACGATCGAAGGGCCCGACAACGTCGTCGCCCTACTACAGGGCTTCATCGGCGGCCTACCCGACCTCAGCGCCTTCGAGCAGGACGCGCTGGCGCAGGGCGACCTAGTTGCGATGCGCTTCGTCATCGACGCGGCGACCTGCTCAACGTCCCACACGAGACCTTCACGGGTCAGCGTGGGACGTTGACCACGTCCCACGTGGCTAACGTCCCACGGTGGCGTCAGAGTGCCCGAGTGGGACGTTGTACATGCGATTTTTGCCCACGCGCTGGAGTCATCAGCGGGGACGAACAGAGGGGTCCCGCCAGAGCCGGCACGCCGGTTCAGCGCTTCGACCATCCGCTCGAGTAACAGCAGCTCGTCGCCGCCCGGGCTCGGTTCTCGGAACCAACACAGCCACACCGGCACATTCCAGGCAGTCGGGCTCCGTGGCTGCCGCCCCGCGCACCCGCCAACAATCGTGCTCGTTCACGGCGCCTTCGCCGACTCGTCGAGCTGGGACGCGGAAGTCGCTCACCTCACCCGTGCCTGCTATCCCGTCATTGGTCGGCCACTCCTACGCCGGGATGGTGATCAGCCAGGTCGCGGCCGAGGATCCGGAAGTGAAGGCGCTTGTCTACGTTGCCGCTTGTCTACGTTGCCGCGTTCATTCCCAAGATCGGCGAGAGCGTCAACTCGTTGAACTCGATCTTTCCGGGGTCCGAGCTCGTGTCGGCCAACCTGCACACCGCGCTCGCCCCAGACGGTCTAACCGACGTGTACATCAACCAGGACAAGTACGGCGAGGTGTACGCGGGTGGCCTCAGCCCAGCGAAAATTCGGGTGGCAGCCGCAACCCAACGACCCATCACCGCCCAAGCGCTGGCTGACCAGGCCACGGCCGCTGCTCCCGCGTCGACTCCGAAATGGGAGATCCTGGCCACCGAGGACCACGCGGTGCCCACGAAATTGGAAGAGTTCATGGGCCGTCGCGCCGGTGCGACCCTGGTCTACGCCACGTCTGGCCATGACGTGCCGGCGGCGCAACCAAGGATCGTCGACAGCGTAAGTCGTCAAGGCTGCCGCCGCCGTCAAATGATCTCAGCGCACGAGGCGGGTCGCATCCGGATCACCGCATGCGCGTCCGAGCGACCCGCTTCGCGTGTCGAGCTGCCTACGCCCCAGGTGCTCTTGGTGTCCGCACCAAGCGGACCCGGGTACAGACTGGGGGGTCACCGATGCGACCCGTGGATAAGAGGATCAGGTTGGGTGGCGCACCCGACCCGAGGAGATCCACATGTCTGCCACAACCGAGCCGTCAGGCGCCACGGCGATTCGGTCGTTCCACGTTGAGTTTCCCGAGAAAGCTTTGGAGGACCTGCGCCGACGGATCGCCGCCACGCGGTGGCCGACCCGGGAGCTGGTGCAGGAGCGCTCGCAAGGGGTGCAACTGGCGACGGCTCGGGCGCTCGCCGAGTACTGGGTGGACGGTTATGACTGGCGCCGGTGCGAGGCGCGGCTGAACGCGCTGCCGCAGTTCAAGACCGAGATCGACGGGGTGGACGTCCACTTCATCCACGTCAGGTCGCGGCACGAAGGGGCGTTGCCGATGATCATGACTCACGGCTGGCCCGGTTCGGTGATCGAGATGCTCGACACGGTCGGTCCGCTGACTGACCCGACCGAGCATGGGGGGCGCGCGGAGGACGCGTTCGACCTCGTGCTGCCGTCCGTGCCCGGCTACGGCTTCTCCGCCGAGCCGACCGAGGTCGGCTGGGACCTGCTCCGGACCGGACGGGCCTGGGCCGAGCTGATGCGCCGTCTCGGCTATACCAGCTATGTCGCCCAGGGCGGCGACGTGGGCGCCGGCATCACCGACGCGATGAGCCGGCAGGCACCCGAGGGCCTGATCGGAGTCCACACGAACCTGCTCGTGCCCGCGCTGAACAACCCCGCGGCCCTGCCGGCGGACACAGAGCAGGAAAAGGCGGCGCTCGCCGCGATCAAGGCGTTCCAGACGAGCGGCAATGGTTACTTCGTGGAGCAGTCCACCAGGCCCCAGACGATCGGCTACGCGCTGCTGGACTCGCCCGTCGCACTCGCGGCGTGGATGGTGGACCACGACACCGACGCGTACTACAAGATCGCGGGCGCCTTCACCGGCGACAAGCCGTCGGGCAACCTCACCCGCGACCACATCCTGGACAACATCACGACCTACTGGCTGACCAGCACCGGCGCTTCGGCAGCGCGGTCCTACTGGGAGGCCTACGGGCCAGACGCGCCTGCGGCCAGCCAGAAGCCTCTGCCGGCGTCGTCGCTCCCGTTCGGTTTCACGACGTTCCCGGGCGAGATTTGGCGGACGCCGCGCAGCTGGGTCGAGGCGTCGTACCCGAACGTCGTCTACTTCAACGAGGTCGACATGGGTGGCCACTTCGCTGCGTGGGAGGAGCCCGAGCTCTTCAGCAGGGAGATGCGCGCGGCGTTCAAATCGCTGCGCTGAAACGAGCCGACGCGAGCACCGAACTGAAGGAGTCAAGATCATGAACCCGAGCCTTTCACGGCTTGCTCAGGTAACCGGGCTGTGCACCGCGATGAGCGTGCTGACGCTCGCGGCGGCCGGAGCCGGGACGCTTGTTACCGGCGTCGCGTCCGCGAGCACGAACTCTGGCGGCGCGCCGATTGTCCGGACCGCGGGTGGTCTGGCCCGCGGCGTCGCCGTCCCCGGCGGCGGTGACGCCTTCCTGGGGCTGCCGTATGCGGCCCCGCCCGTCGGGAACCTGCGTTGGCGTCCCCCCCAGGCTCGGGCTGGCTGGCGGGGAGTCCGGGACGCCACTCAGTTCGCTCCGAGTTGCCCGCAGCCGCCGAACCTGTTCGCGCCGCCTCCCCCGTTCTCAGAGGACTGCCTGTACCTGAACGTTTACACCCCCGCTCTGCGCCACAGCCATCGCAGTAATCGGCCGGTGTTAGTGTGGATTCACGGCGGCGGATTCACGGAGGATGGCGGCCGCAACTACGACGGCTCCAAACTTGCTGCGGACGGCGCCGTCGTGGTCACGATCAACTATCGGCTGGGCGCGCTGGGGTTCCTCGCGCACCCCGCGCTGGCGTCGCGGCCCGGGGGTCCGGCCGGCAACTACGGGCTGATGGACCAGCAGGCGGCCTTGCGATGGGTCAAGCACAACATCGCTGAGTTCGGCGGCAACCCAGACGATGTGACGATCGCGGGCCAGTCAGCCGGTGGTGTCTCGGTGCTCGCCCAGATGGTCTCGCGCGGGTCGCGCGGGCTGTTTGAACGGGCGATCGTGGAGAGCGGCGCGTTTGCGCTCACTCAGCAGCCGCTCGCGCAGGCCGAGGCGTTCGGCAAGACCTTCGCCAAGCGGGTGGGTTGCGTGGACCAGACGGCCGAATGCCTGCGCCATGTTCCCGTGGCCGACCTCATCGACATCAACAACTTCCCGTCGGCTGCGATCCCGGGCGTGATCGACGGCAAGGTCCTCACCGAGTCGATCGGGACGGCATTGGCCGCCGGGCGGTTCGCGCGCGTGCCGATCCTCAACGGCATCAACCACAACGAGGAGTGGCTCTTCACCGCCGGCCTGGGCCTGGCCGTGAGCGGCGGGATGTTCGTGCCGGTGCCCGAGCCGATCACCGACGAAAACAGCTACGAGGCCGACATCGCCGCTGTCCTTGGAGTTTCGCCCGCGCGTGCCGCGGTGGTCGCGGCCGAGTACCCGCTCAGCGAGTATCCGGCGTCGATCCTGGCCTTCAGCACGCTCGTGTCGGACGCGAACTTCGCGTGTCCGGCGCTGCAGGTCGACCGCTGGACCTCGGGGCGCGTGCCGACGTTCGCCTATCAATTCAACGACGACAACGCGCCGTCGCGATTCGCGGGCCCCGACCTACCCCCCATCGCCACCCACTCCTCCGAGTACCAATACCTGTTTGACCTGCCCAATGCGCCGTTCCCCGGCCCGCTCAATCCCGACCAGCAGGCTCTCGCCGCCACCATGCGCAGCGCATGGACCAGTTTCGCGGCCACTGGAAACCCGTCGACCGCGGTGCTCGACTGGCCGTCGGTCCGCGTCGGTGGTTCCGTGATATCGCTCGTGCCGCCGCGGCCAACGCTCGAGACCGACTTCTCGGCCATCCACCACTGCGGGTTCTGGGACGCCCCGTCGAACCGGTGAGGAAGCACGAACGCAATGTCGATATAGCCCGGCACCAGAGCAGGCCCGCCCCAGGCAGGGGCGCTTGACGCCGGGCCTCTACACAGGTAAGGAGACACGATGAGCACCGCGGTGATCGGCGCCACCGGCCGCGTGGGCAACGAGATCGTCCGCGGCTTACTCGCGCACGGCGAAGCGGTCACCGCGCTCGTCCGCGACCCCGACAAGGCCCGCCGCGACTTCGGCGAATCCGACGGGCTGCGCATCCGTCTCACGCGCCTCGACGACCCACGCGACCTCATCGAGGCGCTTGACGGGATCCGCACGGTGTTCATCGCGATGGGATCAATCGGGATCGAGGGCGTCCTGCAGCGCATCGTGATCAACGCCGCCGCCGCTAAGTACTCCGTATCAGCCGCGTAGATCGTCACCTCGATGCGCGTATAGATCCGTCGGCCGTCGCCACAGAGGCGAACGCGACCGAGCTTGATCGCTACCGCTTGGACAATGCTCGCAGGACGCGGCCCTGAACCGTCGTCGAACGCCAAAGTCTCGCCGCTTCCGTCCGCACCTTCTCGCGTCCACCGTGCCCAGCGCAGCCTCGGATACGAGATGTCCGCGACGAGGCTATGGCTAGGCGGGCAGCGCTGGTCACCGTCGCGGCTGGTGCGCCAGAAGCCACGAGCGCACGACCGAGCGCTGGCTGTCAAGGCCGGTCGAAAAGTGTCCCACCCACGCCGGTTGAAAAGTGTCCCACCCACGGGTGCCGGCGCCGGTTGAAAAGTACGCCGACTTGAGGTTTGTGCCGGTTGAGAATTGACCCCTCTTCGGGGTGCTGCGGCGGCTTCTCGCGCAGCGAGCCGTAGGCGAGCGGAGTCGAGATGCCGCCGGCGCGGCCGCTTCGGGACCCGGTTCGTGTCGCTTTGGCGTCGTGGTGACAGGATCGGCGCTGTGCGGCGTTCTGCGGCTCTCGGTGCGGTGGCCGGGGGGTGATCGGTCAGCCGATTTCGGCGGGTTTAGCGCCGATCCGGGCGTCGAGGTCTTTGCCCCTGAGGCGGTAGCTGTCGCCCTTCAGGCTCAGAATTCTGAGTGGTGGAGGAGCCGGTCGATCATTGCGGTGGCGGCCATGTCATCGCCGAAGATCTCGCCCCACGCGGAGAACCGCATGGAAAGACTTCGACGAGATCAAACCCCCCACCCGGACCAACCCAGCCGCACCGACCGGCGGCGTGGTCGGAAGCGCGACCGACGATAACTCCAACGACGATCAAAACGACCGCAGCCCCGCCGCCGGAACACAAGCCGCCCCGGCCTAGTGCGTGGTCATTCCAGGGGGGGAGAGAAAAGAACCGGAGTACTAGCGCTCGGGGTAACCGCGCTCGGGAAGGGAGCGACACCACTCGGCATAGGCGGTTTCGACTGCGACGGCGACGCAGCGCTGCGATCGTCCATGTGTTGCCAGCGGCCGTCGCACGACCGACCAAAACACACCCAGGCCTTGGATGAGACCTGCGGTCACAAAGTCAACTGTGGCCGCGATGATTGACTGGCTCGTGCACGACGTCGAGCTCCTCGCCGTCCGCCACCACGACAGAGGACGCTCCTGTTCCAGAGCTGTCGCCGCGACCACTGGCTTCTCGCGGCTGCCGGCGATCGATGCCGCCGGTCACCTCGTCGGCTACCTGCACCTCAAAGACGTCCTCGACAGCGACCAGCGCGCGACGAGCGCCGGTCCCCGCCGAACGCCGCCGTCCCCTCCTACACCTCGAGGCGGCTCTCTCCCACGCGCTGGCGTTGATGCAGAAGCGGTGACCGAATGCCTGGACCCTTCACCGTCCCTCGGCGCGCCGCACGGCCTCCTCCATGCCATCGGTAGCGATCAGCTGCTCGAACGCGCGAACCAGGGACGCAGCGTGGCCAGGCCGAGGCGTCCCTGAACGCCGAAGGCGTGAACGCGCGTCTCTGAGCGCAGCACCGCGCCGCCAGCCGCCGATGGCTGGACCCAGTTGGCGAATAGCACGCGAGCGGTGCCGCCGGTAGACCATCGGCGAAACTGCTCGGGATCGGTGAGCTGGGGATACTCCCGGCGCAGCGTCCAGTCCGTCCCACCAGGCCCGACACCAGCGCCCGCTCCCGGTTGGCGCTGAGCACCAGGAACGGGTCGTGACGAAACAGGTGGTCAAACGAGAGATCGCCCGCCAGACCTGGAATCCGCCAGCGCACGAGCCGTCCCAGCAGCGATGAGTCGTCCAAGCCGACGGTGCAGGCCGCGTTCCACAGATCGTCGGGCGCGACCGTGCTCTCGCGACGGTGCGCGACCCGAATTGATGGTGAGGGAAGCCAGTGGTCGAGATCAAACATCGATGAACGCCTGCTCCAGATACGCCCGCTCCGCCGTGTGCGGCGACATGCCGCGACGCGTCCGCGTGATGTTCACGCTGCCGTCCCTGACGGCGGGGTGGGGAAGCTGAGCAGGCGGGCGGGAGCTCGGTCAGCCGACGGTCGGGGGTAGTCTTGCACTGCCGTCAGGAGCAGGTCCATCCCTGGGTTACGCGCGCCGGTCCGCTCGGAGGCGTTCGGGGAGGCGGAGCGGACATGGCTGGCCGGCTGGCGACCAGCTGCCACGGGCAAGGACGTGCATCGGCATCGGCAGCGCGGACAACCGTCGATCAGCGGGCCGCTAGCCCGCAGAAGGATCGTCAGTCCGCAGCGGGGACAGTTCATAAGACATGTCGAGTTAGCTTTAGCTTCCTAGCCGAGGGCCAAGCCGATGGGATCGATGAACCTGGATCGCGAGGGTCCAGAGCTCAAGTCGTTGTTTGGGTGCTAGCGGAAGAATGAGACGTCCTCGGCTGATCGATGCTGGTCGTGGTCGCGCTGGAGCGCGACGGGCGCGTGTTGCCGGCGGTTACTGGGGTGAGGCCGAGTTCGTCGACGAGCTGGACGTTGGTCCGACGGAGGATTCTTGACACCTGCATCTGGGAGATGCCGATACGTCCGGCGATCTCTCGTTGTTTGAGCTCCTCGCTGAAGCGCATCGCAAGCACTCGGCGGTGTTGCGCGGGCAGCCGCTTGCTCGCGGCAGCCAGACTGAGGGAGGTCTCGACGAGTCCGTAGCCCTGCTCTTCGGCGCCGATGACGTCATGCCGCGTGCCTGTGTCCTCGGCGGGCTCGGGAACGGGAGGCTCGTCCAGCGAGGCGGCGTGCTGAGATCCGATCGCGTCGAGTGCCTCGATCACCTGCTCGCTGTCGACCGATAGGTAAGTCGGCGATCTCGCCCACCGTTGGGGAGGTTCCCGTCCGCGCGCCGAGCACGGCCTCCGCCGCCTTGACTTTGAGCGTCATCTCTTGCAAGCCTCGCGGCAGGTGCAGGGGGTAGCCCTTATCGCGGAAGTGGCGCTTTAGCTCGCCGAAGATCGTCGGCACCGCATACGCCGAGAACGCCAGCCCGCGAGCAGGATCAAACCGGTCGATCGCCTTGACCAGCCCCAGACACGCCACCTGAAACAAATCATCGAACGGCTCGCGACCCCGGTACCGGCCAGCCAACCTTCGCGCCAGCGACACGTGCCGCCTGATCAGCTCGTCACGTGCAGCCCTGTCGCGGTTTGACTGCCAGCGCACAAACAGATCAGCTTCGGCGTGCTTGCACATCGCCGGCGACCCCGGGCGATCCAGCACCAGTCGCGAGCCCTTCGCGCGTACTGCTCGCCCCCCGATGTCCGTACTCGAACCCGAGCCGGTCCCTGCCCCTGCCCCTGCCGTGCCTGACCTCGCGGGACCGCATTGCCGTACTTCGGCCATCTAGACCTCCGGTGTCAAACTGGGATTGGACCGCCACCGAGGTCTAGAGCGGCACACGTCCTCAGGAGTTATAAACAAGATGTATAGATTTCCTCAACGTGATGCACGGCTGAACCCGGTGATCTGTCAGCGTCCTGACCACTGGTCAGAGATCGCGTCGAAAGGGAGTCGCCGTCGGGCGGCCACTGATGAACTCCCGGGCAATGTGGCAGAGGCGCTGGTTGCGCTCGCGGCGTACCTGCCAGCCGGCGAAAGCCTCATCCATCGATGTGCGGGCGGGTCCGCGAGCACGCCTTCCGCCGGCTACGATCACCACTCGGCTTGGTAGCCGGCTCCCGAGCTGACCCATGGGCAGCGGGGGCTGACTTTCGATCGCGATCAGCCGATACGCGAACGAAGGTCTCACACATGTGTTCCGGCGATCAACGAGGCCAAGGGGGCACGTCGCGGCGAACTCGACGCGCACGATGCTCGCAAAGCTGCGCCCGCGGGCTTGGATGCAGCCGGCCGGCGTCGGGTCTGGCCATCGCTGAGCGGCTGCGAGATCTTCGGCAGCTTGGCGGTGTCAGCAGGTCGGCCCTCCAGCGACGCGCGCGGGGACTTCGCGATCCGGACTGCTGCAATGTCGGGCGATTCGGAGCTCTTGTTCGAGGGGTGTCTCAGGCGACTCGTCGCGGTGAGGGTTTCGTTTGCGGCGCGCCTACTGGTTTCTGGTGCGCGCGCGCAGGGGGTGGAACGGGAGTCAGAATCGCCGCTGGGTCGTGGAGTGCCCTCCGATGATGCCCACGACCTGGTCGGGCGTCGGCGGCTCGCCGGGGAAGTTGGTGTCCCGCGGGCCGGTGGCCAGGCCTTCGAGGATGATCGCCAGCCAGCGACGCCAGGCGTCGGGCTGGACGTCGCGAGAAGCGCGCATGATCGCGTTGACCATCACGGGGATCATTGCCATGTCGGTAGCGCCGACCGACGACTTCAGGAGGCCCGCGTCGTGCGCTCGTTCGACGAGTGCCGCGATCGTTGGGCTGATCCTGCTCTGGGCTGTGCGCGCGAGGTCGGTGCTGCCGGCGTGGCCGATCAGCAGTTCGCGCAGCCCGCGGTTGCGCGCCTGCTCCTCGAACGTCTGCGCGAAGAAGAACTCCAGTCCCTTCCAGGGATCCTCGTGCTCGGCGGCCAGCACCGCGACGTCGACCATCGCCTCCAGTTGCTGGTGGTAGACGGCGTCGAAGAGTGCTTCGCGCGTCGGGAAGCGCCGGTACACCGTTCCGACGCCGACCTGCGCCTCGCGCGCGATGTCGTCGTGGCTGATGCCGAGGCCGTGCTCGCCGATGAGCCGGGCCGCCGCCTCAAGGATGCGCTGCCGGTTGCGCTCGGCGTCGCGACGCAGGGGCTTGCGCTTCACCGGTGTTCGATCCGCCTTCACGCGGGCCAGCGTACCCGTCGTCTCTGACAAAGTGGAGAACACTCTCCACTTTGATAGCGTCGCTTCCACTCCGCGGCGAACGCGGGCAGACGGCAACGAATCTCGAGGAGGCCGAAATGAGCGCACGGGCCGACACGCCCGAGGACATGACCAACGAGCCGTTCGTCATCAGCCGTGAGCAGGCCGACAGCTTCTGGATGGTGGACTCGCTGTGGTCGGCGCTGGCCGCGCCGCACTCCACCGGCGGCGCGCTGACCCTGCTCGACCAGCTCATGCCGCGCCGCAGCGGCCCGCCGCCGCACGTGCACCCGCGGCTGCACGAGTACTTCTACCTGCTCGATGGCGAGATCCGCTTCCAGATCGGCGATCAGATCAAGACCGCTTCCCAGGGCGACTTCGTGTCGATCCCGGCCGGGACTGTTCACGGCTTCGCGGTCGCGTCAGAGACCTCCCGCGTGCTCAACCTCTACACCCCTGGTGGCTTCATCGAGCAGATCAGCTGGCTCGGGACGCCAGCGACCGAGCTGCGCCTCCCCACCGCTGACGAGCAGAAGCCGGCAGGAGAGGACCGCATCGACCGCCTACCTCGCGATGTCCGCCGACCTCAACACACAGCGCTGGCTGAGACCAGGAGAAGCCGAGGACCTACTCGAGGACGAGCGCGACGCGTTCAACCCACGCTAGGACGCGTCAGAATCCATCGGGCTCGGACGCTGTTCCCGGGCGCCGGCAACCTGACTGCCCCGCTGGTGGATCCGGTTGCGGGCTCGTTCCAAGCGCTCGCGGCCGGGCACGCCGAGTCGTGTTGATGCGCCCAATCGACTGGGTGATCTCGGCCTGATGAATTGCGATGTCGCAGAAGTCACGATGCACATCGATTCCGATGAACCGCACCTGGGACAGCGCCGGGCAAGCCGGCAGGACGTTCCTGGTCTGAGCGGTGGCGATGTGATAAGCGTCAAGCTACGCTCCGGTCAACGTGGTGCGGACCTACCGCCTCAGCGCACCTCGCCGATTGGTAAACGCCGTCGTGAGGCCGCTCGCGCGCGTCCGCCTCCTCGGCACGGCGAGGGTCTATGCGGGCGGTCCTGGACGTTCCGAGATGCTAAGGCTCCACGAGCTGAGCTCAGATGACGCGCACCCGTACTGGGCACCTGCCTCAATCGAGCGCCGGGCTATTTGTCCCTGCTGCGGTGGCGGGCCCGACGGACACCCTCGACGCGTTTCAAGCCAACGCCCTAGACGGGGATGGCCCCGGCTGGGAATGGCGTGGAGACTGCGCTCCGGGGTGGCGGTTCAGGTCGCCACGCTCGCCTCGTGTAGTGCGGTGGCCCTCACGCCGGCTATGGCGTCACCTTTGGGGCATTTGGCCTGCGACGGGCGAGGCGCTCCGACCGTCGTGCTACTGGCCGGCCTGGGAGGTGGGGCGCACGAGTGGGCTCGCGTCGTTTCGATCGTGCGTGCGCACACGCGCACGTGTACCTGGGACTCACGAAAAGCAGCTACGCAGGCAACACCAACAGTCGCAACCGCCGTAGGTGCGGTCCGCCATGCGCTCAGCCAAGCCGGCGTCCACCCTCCGTATCTGCTGGTGGGGCACTCGACGGGAGCCGACGAGGCGCGCGTGTTTCGCCAAAGATATCCCGCCGAGGTAGATGGTCTGGTGCTGGTCGAAGCCACCCCGCCGAGCGAGCTGCTCAAAGGACCCAACACGATTTCGTTTGCCGGCGAGCGGCTCGCCGTCCACCAAGCAGGCAGGGCGCTGCTTCGAACCCCACGGCTCGGGTCGCTACCGCTGGCGGTGATCGAACGAGGCGAGGACCGCGACCACAACTGGGCAGTGGCGCAGGCCGACGTATCCCGCAGCTCGCGTCGCGCGGCGCTCGTCGTCGCCGACCACAGCGACCACGGAGTCCCCTACGAGCAGCCAGCCTTGATCGCCGCAGTGACGGTAAACGTCCTGCATTCCATTCACGCGCACACGCCGCTCAAACGCTGCCCCGCCTCGATCCGCTCCACCGGGGGAAGCTGCCTTGCCCCGGGCACGGTGCTCGCCAACGGGGGTGACTCGTGGGCGGTTGTCGCAAGCCTCGTCGCCGCTGCTCTCCTCGCTGCTGTGCTGATCGTCGGGGCGGTCGTGAGGCGCTCGCACCGACAGCCCGTTCCGACAGATCCCGGCGCCCGTGCGCCCATCATCGCCGCCACCTCCGATTCTGGCCGTACCCACGCAACGGCCCCGGTGGCGGATCGTCCCAAGGCCGCCCCACACAGCGTGGTGGCGGGCGATCGGCAGCAGCGACTGGCGCTGGACGCGCTGCGAGCGGCTGGCGAACGTCCGGTGTCGTTTTCGCAGTTGCGCGCGGCCGGGGTCAACTTTCCGGCCACGGTCGTCGGTGAACTCGAGCTCGATGGGTGGGCGATCGAGCGAGTCGTAGAGCAGGAGCGACTGGTCGGGGTGCGACTGGGCGATCCAGAGCGGACCGGTCGGCTGCCATCCCGGGCGCGACGGCGGCCACGGCGGCACCCGGCGAGCTGAAGCGTGACTCGCCCATAGCGGGGGCGGGGAGGCCGGGACCGATTCCAGATCGAGCCTGTTGCCCGATGCGGTCGGCCAGGCTCGTGTACGCGCCGCTCGCGGTTCCGCTGGGCCCGACCGTGTTGATCGCCGAGCACTCCCCGGCGCGGTCAGCCGACCTGATCGTGAGGTTCATCCGACGGCAGGTTTACGGCAATCGCCGCCGCATCGCGCACTGGAGCTCTGCCTGCACCCCACGCTGAGTCGACGGCCCGGCGTGGCCGGCTACTTGAACGGGACGGTGACTGGCCCGGGAACCTTGGAGTAGGCCGCTAGGAAGTCGCGGTCGTCGGGGGTGAGGTAGCGGTCGGGGGACTGCTGGGACTGGGGCTCGATCATCGTCGGCCCCAGCCCGTGCTTGTGAGAGTAGGTAATCATTGTGTGCCATTCGGGGTTGATGTCGAACTCCATCCCGCGAACCGCCCCGATGTGTTTGAGGATCTGGGCGAGCGAGATCACCGTCGCCTCCGACGCGACCACGACCATCGCGTTGCCGTGGGCGTCGACGCCGACCGCGGTGCGTGGCGTGAAGGTGACCCCGCCCAGCGTGTAACCCCACTGGACGCTGTTCGGGTCGGTGCTCAACTCGGGGTTGAGCTTGCCGCCCCACAGGATCGGGGTGAGGCTTTGGCGCGCCCACGCGACATTGGCCGGCGCATTCGGGCCGCCGGTCCACTTGACGATGTTCACGGTCCCGTCGCGGTAGCCGACCAGCGTGGCGTTGCCATCGACCAGCGGCTCGTTGGTGTGGCCGTCGACCGCCGAACCGTTATCGGTGTCGACGTGCGTGAACGCGCCGTTGAAGGTGGCCAGCAGCCGGTAGCGCTGATCGACCGGAACCATCATCGGACCCCGGTCGACCGCGCTCGGCGGCTCATAGCGGCCGGGGTAGTAGGCGAGGTCGGTGCGGGTGTGGTCGATCCACAGGACGTAGGCAACGATCGAGGGGTACACCGTGCTCGGCCGATAGGTCGTCACCAGCACCGGCGGCCCGCCATCGACCGACGGCCCCGTACCGCGCCACACCCCTTCGCCAGGCAATGGTGTGGCGAACACCGGTTTGATCGGTGGAGGCCTATGGGTGACGTGCTTGGCGTGCTTGGCCACAGGCCCCACCGGGAGAAGACCGACGCTGGGCAGGCGCTTGAGCCCCGGACCGCCCTTACGGGGCGCGCTCGCCGTGTAATGCTCGGCGGTGTCGATCATCCAGTTGCCGAACGGCACGTCGTCGCGCACCCACTCCGCCGAGCGCTCGGTCAAGGTCTCGCTCGTCGGCTTGAGCATGTAGTCCGCGTAGGAAACTCCGAAATACAGGACCACCAGCCCCAGCGCAGTCAGCGTCGCGAACCCGATCCGCCTCCGCCGCCGCCGCCGCCGCTGATCAGCGCGCCGCGCGCTGAGCTCGCGCGGGCCAAGCAGCGGCCGCGCGGGTGACTCGAGGTCCCCCGGTGGCTGGCGAGGCAGCTTATGTCGGTCTCGGATCGCCATGACGACGCGCGCTCCGAGAGTACCCGCGAGAGTGGGCGAACCGGGCACCAGGATGATGAGGATTCGCTTAGACAAGGGTGGGTCACGCGACCGACACCGTCGGCTTGAGCCGGATAAGGAGCCCAGCGATGCCGCAAAGAGGCCGAGCCATCGCCGGCGCCGCTGCCGCGGACCTCTGCGATCGACCGCTCACCCGGGTCGTGCGGCGGGGAGGGAGGCTTATCTCTAGGGGTCGGCAGCGATCACGGACTTACCGGCAACGTCTCCGGCCGCGATGAGGCGGCGCTTGGCATTCGGCATGTGCTTGAGATATCGATCCAGGAACGCGATCGTGACCCGCTCGACGATGGCGAGCCGTCGCTGGTCCTGGGTGTAGGGAGCCAGGTGCCCGGCTCCCAGCAGGCTGAGCAGATACTTCGGCCGTGGAGCGGCTCTGAAGAAGGCGTAGGTGAATTGCGGCAGGTTGGTGGTGTCTGCGGTCCCCTGAACAGCGAGCAGCGGCGGGCTAGCGACCGGGAAGTCAGAGCCCATGCCCGGCAGCCGGGCGCCGGACAGGATGATGGCCGCCCGCACGCGGCGGTCGAAATAGTGGCGGTCGTAGGCGACTGCCAGGGCCGTCTCTCCGCCATCCGAATGTCCGCTCACCGCGATGCGGTGTGGCTCGATCAGCCCCGCGAGCGGACCGCGGCGAGCGGCGCTGGCGGCGAGCATGCGGGTGATCACGAAGCTCATGTCTCGCGGCTGGTTGATGATGTCGCGCTCGTCGGGACCGCCCGGTGCGTGCGCGTTTTCGAGCGGGAACACGGGCGCGGCGACCACGTATCCGGCCTGCGCCCACGCGCGCAGCAGCCGCCAGTAGTAGGCCGGGGTCGCGGTGAAACCGTGGCCGAACACGACCAGCGGGAAACGCGCGCGGGCGTGCTCGGGATACCGGATAACCGTCACCAGCCGGCGAGGGCCGAGCCGATGTCCGGCAAGCTGGATGGCGCGGCTGTCATCCACGAACGTCAGCACCCGCACACCGACCCTGTACGCGAGCTCCCGGCGAGTCCGCCCGGACGAGGACCTGCCGACGCGGTGAAGCTGGAACGCTCGGCCGAGACCCACAGAGCCGCTGAGGGCGCGAAACCCGCGGGCGAGACCCATCGCGGCGGCGGGGTGGGTCGCGGCTGGCGCCGAGCCGCCACATCCGGCCACAAGGCAACCGACCGCCAGCGCGGCCAGCAAGGCCAGGCGGCACCGGCGTCCTTTCTTCATATCGAGCTCGATGAGATTCTGATCACGACGGTGAGGCGACGTCGGGGGCAGCAGTCGATGTTCGTCGAGCAGGCTGCCATCCGCAACTCCGGGCGGTGCTCCGTGACGAGCCTCGGGGATTTTCCACATGAGCGTGTGTCACGCAGACGATCAGGACACCGGCGCCGGCGGCGATCGGCACCATCGCGAAGAAGATGCTGCGCCAGTCGGAAGGCGCGAGCAGCCAGCCGCCGACGATCGGCCCCAGCGCGATCGCCACGCCCATGACCACGCCCGACAACCCGATCGGCCCAGATGTTTCAGTTCCTCAAGGGCTACGGCCCGCTGTCGACTGGCGTGCGGCTGCTGCCAGTTGCCTCATCCGTCGCGATCTCCTCGATCCTCGGCACCAAAGCCGACTATCCGACGCTCGCAGCCTCGAGTTCTCGAATCAGCTCAGGTCAGCAACCGGACGGCGCCTGCTCGGCCACGGCCGCGGGCGGTCACGACGGAGGACGAGATGCGGGCGGCGACGCGAGCGCAGCAATGCCTGAGGTAGCATCGGTGCGTTGGTTGTTGAAGGTGCGGGCAAATCGGAAGTGCGGCCGTGGCGCAGTTCGATAGAGATGAGCAGCTGAGCCCTTCTAAGCGGTTCGGCGTCTCTCACGCCGGCAGCGGCGTAGGCCGCCGGGGTCGGGCCGCGGTAGAACCCTCGCTCCTCGAATCGGAGATCATGCGAGCAGCGATTCCGACCACCAAAGCCGACTATCCGACCAAACTCGTGCGGATGATTGAACCGTTCGGGCCTGGTAGTGGGCCAGAGGTGGTCGCGACCGTCGTGGGTCGGAAGCTGGCTGAGCTGTGGGGTCAGCCCGTGACGGTCGAGAACCATCCTGGTGCGGGTAGCACGGCGGCCCCAGCGATGGTGGCGAAGTCCCCCGCCGACGGTTATACGTTGCTCGTCCACACCAACGCGCACGCATATAGCGCGGCGCTTATGACGAGTCTCCCCTACGACCCGCTGACGGACTTCGTCCCGGTCGCGGCGCTCACCACTCAGTCCTACGTGCTCGTCGCGGGCGAGATCACAGGCCTCGCTACCATCGGAGCGCTGATCGCCGCGGCGAAGGCAAAGCCGGGGCAGCTGCGGTTCGGATCCACCGGCGTTGGCACGGGCACGCACCTGGGGATCGAGAAATTCAATCTCGCAGCCGGGGTCAACGCCACTCACGTCCCCGCGCGAGGGAGCGATGCGATCGCCGACACGATCGCGAACACGATCGTCGGACGCACCGACTACGCCCTGTCGCCGATCCCGACCACCCTGCCGCATATCCGCGCGGGCAGACTCCTGCCGCTAGGCGTGAGCAGCGCTCGGCGCTCAAGCGCGCTACCCGACGTTCGGACGGTCGCGGAGGCAGGCGTCCCCGGGTTCGACTTCCCGATCTGGTACGGGATATGGGCGCCGGCCGCCACTCAAGCCCGAATCGTTCAGAAGCTCGCCCAGGACATCGCGCGCGCTCTGGCTGATCCCCCTGTGCGCGCCTCGCTCCTGAAACACGGTGGCGAACCGATGAGCATGACGCAGCCCGACTTCACACGGTTTGTGCTGCGTGAGAGCGAAAGCGCTGCCCGGATCATCGAAGCCGCCGGGATCAAACCGCAGTAGCTCGCCACCTCAAACGTGGCGCAGCGGTCGCCTGGCGGATGGGAAGTATCGGAGAAGTCCAATCCGAATACCGCAACCAAGTCGATGCAGGCCTCTTGACTAAAGACATACGAAGATCAGTGTCGCGTTCGCGACAGCCCGAGGATTTGGAGTGCGACGGCTACCGGACGCAGCATCTGGTCGTAGTGTTGTCGCGTGGCTCGGGTCGTGTTCGCGACGATGGGCAGCTGGGGTGACCTATTCCCGACGATCGGGCTCGCCAAGGCCATGGCGGCCCGTGGACACGCAGTGCGCTTGGCGACGACTAGCGCGTATGCGTCGTTGGTCGAGGACGAGGGTCTGCGGTTCGTGCCAGCCGGGCCGCGGTTTGGGCCCGACGAATTTGCCGCCGATCCGGCGATCCTCGATGGACGGCAGGGAGGCTACGCCGGCTTTCTGCACCTCTTCCGCACGGTCGTCTTCCCGAATCTGATTGCGTGGGTCGAGGATCTCCGTGGCTCGCTTGAACACGCGGATTTGCTCGTTTCGCATCCGACGGTGCTGGCGAGTCCGATTGCGGCTGAGTTGACAGCAACCCGGTGGGCGACGTTTAGCGTCCTCCCCGGCCTGATCCCGAGCGAGCAGACGCTGCCGAGCCCAACTCGCGTGCGGCTTCCAGGTGGTCCCGTGGGCCGAGCGATGTGTCGTGGTGCTTGGCGGACTGCGCGCTGGAACATTCGGCGATCGTTTGACCCAGCCGTCGATGCAGCACGCGTCGCCTTCGGGCTTCCGCGCGCTCGCGACGCGCTGTTTCTGCCGATCGAGTCGGGTAATCCGTATCTCGTCGGTGCGTCGCCACGTGTGGTGGACGCGCCGCCAGACTGGCCGGCCAACATCCAGCTGACGGGCTTCTTTGCCTGGGACACACCACGCTCCTACAGTCCGCCGGACGGGCTCCGGAAGTTCTTCGAAGCCGGCCCGGCGCCGATCGTCATCACCCTCGGCGGTAGCTCCGCCGTTGACCCGCGGCAGTTCTACCCTAACGCTGTGCGAGCCACCCGGCGGCTTGGACACCGCGCGCTCGTCCTCGGCGGCCCCACTCCGGAACCGATCCGGCTCGACCCCTCCCCGGACACATATGTGCTTCCGTTCGCCCCGCTCAGCCAGATCGGACCGAGATGCCTTGCCGCGATCCACCACGGCGGGATCGGAACTACAGTCGGGCTGCTAGCGGCTGGGCTGCCGCAGCTCATCGTCCCCCGCGGCTTCGACCAACCGCAGACCGCGCTACGCATGAGCCGCCTAGGCGTAGCGACGATCACCCCCTGGAA
>CAVPMQ010000012.1:0-612046 GCA_963706565.1 uncultured Solirubrobacterales bacterium
ACCCGCTCGCGTTCGCCGAGAGCCAGCGCACCCACGACCTGGGGATGGCCGCACCACACCTGCTGTTGCGGTTGGTCGAGGGCGTAGAGGGCGAGAGCTCGTCGTGCAACAGGCGGAACTGGCGCGCGGCAGCTGGCCTGTGCCGCTCGACACATGGCGGCGGCTGAGCGCGCGGTGGGCCTCCTCGTCGGCGACGTCCTCGCGCAGCACCTCCTCCCAGCGGCCCCGGGGAGCGCGTCATCGTGAGGCGGCGCTCACGCAGCCTCGCGCGCGGGCCGAGAGTCCGCTGCTCGTAGCACGTCGGGCAGCAGCTCGCCGCCGTACGCGGGGTCATCGCCGCGCTCAAAGCGCTCGACGTCGACGATCACCTCCGTGTCCGGGGAGAGCTCAACCACTCCGCCGCGAAGCACCACCGCGTCGCGGCCGCCGAGCGCGCGGCGCGCATAGCTGGCGGCCTTATGCAGGTTGGACGCGGAGGCACCAGCGCCGAGGTTCGGCCATAGCATCTCCAACACCCCGTCGCGGGGCATCCGATGGCCGGGAGCGAGCGCAAGCAGCTTCACGAGATCCTTGGCGCGCCGTTGAGCCCACGCATCGGCCGGGACAGGTCGCGAGTCCACCAGCACTTCGAAGCGCCCCGGCAACCGGACCTGAAGGCGCCGCATACCAACCAACCATACCCCCGGACCGTGACCATCCCCTTGCTCCAGGAAACTCGCCCTTACGACATCGCCCAGTCATGAACCTCGATCGCCAAGGATCGAGCCATCGTGGCGTTGCCAGAGCGCGAGTAGCGTTGTAAGTGTGGCTGGCAAGGGGCTTCGGGGACTGACACGGTCGACGGTTGGGTCCCAGAACCCCCGACCTGTCGACTGAGAGGGGCCCTGTGAATCCGAATAAGGCGTTGTGGGAGAAGGGCGATTTCACGCGTATCGCGACCTCGATGAGGGAGAGCGGCGAGGCGGTGGTCGCGACGCTGGGGATCACTGACGGGCTCGAGGTGTTGGACCTCGAGTGCGGCGATGGAACGACGGCCCTGCCGGAGGCGAAGCGGGGGGCAAACGTGCTGGGGGTCGACATCGCCCGCAACCTGGTGGAGGCCGGCAACGCGCGCGCGCAACAGCTCGGGCTCACCAACTGCCGCTTTGAGGAGGGCGATGCGACGGATTTGCACGACCTCGACGACGATCGCTTCGATCTCGTAGTGAGCATCTTCGGAGCGATGTTCGCCCCGCGACCGTTCGACGTGGCGAAGGAGATGGTCCGCGTGACGCGGCCCGGCGGCCGGATCGTGATGGGCAACTGGATACCCAACGACCCGACGCTGGTCGCCCAGATCCTCAAGACCAGCGCCTCGTACTCGCCACCGCCTCCGGACGGATTCGTCAGCCCGATGACGTGGGGAGTTATGGAGAACGTGATCGAGCGATTCGCGGCTGCAGGCGTGTCCGCGGACAGAGTCTCGTGCGAGAGGGACACCTACACGTTTGACTTTCCTGCCGCGCCTTCGGAGTTCGTCCGCGAGTTCCGGATGTACTACGGACCGACGATCAACGCGTTTGAAGCCGCGGCCGCCGGCGGCCGCGAGGGCGAGCTGGAAGCTGAGCTGGAAGCCTTGTTCGAGGCACAAAACGTGAGCGGGTCCGAGGACGTCACCTCGATCCCCGCCACGTACCTGCGCGTGACCGTCGCGGCATCAAGCACGCGACGTCGCAACGAGCGTGAGTGCGAACGTGGGGGCCGGCCGCCGGCGCGTCCTCGCCGTGAATCCGCCCGTGCGAAGCGGCCGTCCGCGATAACGACCGCTTCCCGCAATTCGCCGAGGTGACCGCGATCAAGCCGCTTGTGCAACTAGCTCCTCGAGCCAGGGGACAAGTGGCTCTGCGCCGTCGCCGTGCAGGCCAGTTAAGTCAGCCTTCCTGATCGCGAACGCGTGTCGGCGGGTCCCAAGCCCGGATCGGCGTGGCTGGCAGGGCGACCAGGCGATCGCACAACACGACCCAACGGTAGGCTCGGCTAGGCGCGGGGTTATGCACAGCATGACGTGCCGGACTGGGCGCGAGGATGGTCGTGCCCGCTCGGTCTGGTTGGCCTCCGAGATACCCGCCGGCGGCTGCGGGGAAGCGCTCGTGGGAGTCGACCAGCCAGCGGTCCGCTGTGACATATCCCAAAACGTTGGCTCGAGACAGCGTCGCGTCAGCGGCATGACTCTCGCGATCATCCGCGTACCTGGGTCGCTGCGTTAGACGTGTGCCGGCCGGCGTGCTCTTGTCCTGCTCGATGCTCGTCTATGCCGAGGCGGGTTCCCAGATGAGCTGGGAGATGTCAAGGACGACCTGCGATGCGTGTCCGTCGGCGTGAGGTTCGACGAGGCCGGTCACCGCGCAGATGACGTCGTTGAGCCACCGATAGCGCTCGTGGTCGCTGATGTGGGTCATCGCGCCGACGAGTTGGCGCGGGCTGTCTGTTGCGTCGCGTACGTATCCGTGGCAGGTGAACAGGATCGTGGCGCCGTCGCTGGTCTCGAGCACGCCTCTGAAATCAGGCGTTAGCGTGTTGTCGGCGCGCCGTCTTGGAAAGTTCGCGGCCCGCAGCGAGCCGGCCACCTGCCCTTCGCAGCGTCCCTGTGCGAAGAGCAGGCTTTGGGTCTCGGTTCCGCGGGCGCCGTCGAGCTCGACACTCCAACGATCAGGAGTGCTGAAACGCGCGCGGTAGAGCGGTTCGAGCCTCATCGCTGCACGTGGTTCGGTCAGCTCGTGGCCAGCCCGGCGACCGTCGCTGGGACGCCGTCGAACGCTCCGATTGACACCAGCGTGCCGTCGCTTTGGATCGACCAGCCAAACAGCTGCTGCGCGTCGGCGTCGATCGCGTAGAGATAACTGCCGTCCCGGGTGATCGCCTCGTCGCGGATGCCCTTGTCACCGGACCGTGTCGAGCCCGCGACCGCGTCGCGCAACCGCAGACCACCGTCGCGGGCGAGCTCGTAGCTCGAGATCGTTCCGTCACCAAAGTTAGTCACGTACGCGAAATGGCCGTCGTTGGTGACCGCCGCCCAGCACACTTCGCTGCGGGTGTCGCCGACCGAGCCGCTCACGGGCGCGAGCTTGCCGGGGGCAGTGATCGAATATGAGGACGCGGACGCGGCGCCGACGGCGCCGCCGAACGCCTCGGTCACGATCATCGCGCCGTCCTCGGTGAATGCGAACCCGTACGGCGTCTGGCCCGACGCCCTGATCGTCGCCGGGCCGGTGGCGAGGCCACCCGCGTCGATGGCAAACGCGCTGATCGAGTTGGTCCCGCGCTCGGTCACCGCCAGGGTCCGCCCGTCGGGGCTGAAGGCCACCTGAGCGGGATCGGCATCCTCGGAGCTCAACCGCCGAGCTGAGCCCTCCAACTCGACCAACCGGCCGTCCTCGACCACGAAGCCGGCAATGTTGGGGGTGCCGTTGTTGAGCACGTACACGAGATTGCCGCCGACCGCCACGCTGGTCGGCGTGGCACCACCCGAGGCGACGCGATCGATGAGCCGCAGCCCGTCCTTCTCAACCGCGAACAACGACAGCTCATCGCTACCGGCATTCACGACCAGCAGCCGCCGACCGTCGGCGCTGACAACAACCGAGCTCTGAGACGGCAGGTGCGGCTTCCCCGTCCCCCGACCTCCGGTCGCGAACCGCCCCAGCGGTGCGAGGCCCCCATCAGGGCGCCGCTGGAACGCCAACACTTCATTCTCCGCGGCGTCGTTGGTCTGCACATACACGGCCGCGAGTGCGCTGCTCTGCTGCTCAGTCACGAAATCCTCCTCGGCTTCAAAAAACAGGTCGACGATTGGTCGGCGCAGCACCCCGATCGTTACAGCGGTGGCGGAACCTTTGTGCGCAAGCGTGTCGTAGCAGTGGCGTCGCTGGTGTGCTACATCCTCGCCGGATACGGTGCTGATCAACGCCCCAGACAACCGTAAACGCTGAGTAATCCGACTCGGCGTCACGCGACGCATGGAGCTCCTCCACAGCCGCGTCGATGGCCTCGCGGCAGTGCAGCGGCGAGGACAGGTCGCCGGCGACCATCACAGCCTTGCGCCTGCACTCAGTCGTAACTTTGCGCGGCGGTGTCGTCGATTCGAGCTCCGGCGTCGGGCTTCGGACCCGCGCCCCGCTGCTCCGCCGCTGCCGCCGCCCCCGGCGGAGTCGGTCGGTGTTGGCTAGCGCAATCGAGGAGGTTGTAGCGGAGTGGTTGCGGCGGGGGCGCGCTTGGCGATGGCGTCTGGAACCACGTCCGCCATTCTCTTCGAGTCCCCAGCAACCGGTCACCGAAGCCAGCGGTCCTCTACTACCGACCAACGATGACCGTGCTGGCGGGGAAGTCGAGCGGTCGATCCGAACGGCCAGCTTCGAGCCGGTGAAGATCGGCGGGATCGGACAGTCGGGTCGGCCCCGAGGTGGGCGGCGACCTTCACGATCTCGTGGTCGGCCCCGCAGAGGCGCGGTCATTGATCGAGGGGGCCTGATCGCTTCGCCGCCCTGGCCGGCGACGCCTCTTTGGTCGGGCCTTCGCCGAGGCGGTCTTGACGGTGCTGACCTTCGCCGTGTCGAAGGGCGAGGACGCTGGTATCGAGGACGAGGTAGCTCTGGCCACTTCACACTTTCCCCCTGACCCGCCCCTTCCCCACGAATCCTACGCAGCAGGGCCGCAAAGGTACCCGGGGCGCCATCAGGTGCCACGCCGGCGCCGGCAGTCTCATGTGCCCCTTTTTCGCAACCTCCCCCCGGTAGCACGGCGCGGATCGACGCCGGACCAACCAATCACCGCAGCCGACCACCGACTGGCAGCACCGGCCCGCGAGGTGCCGCGCCGGACACTCCTGAGCCACCAGGCCGTCGTGACCGGCGTAGGGCACCGGGTCATGCGTGGTCGGGAAACCCGAGCCAGTGCATTCGTCGCAATCGGGCCCTTCCCGTCCCGCGGCCGCAGGCTTCCGGATCCACACGGGCAGAGCGGAAGTGCGACCTCCGGATTGCGCTCAGGACGACCAGAAGCCGCGCCCCGCAGACGGCGGCCAGTTCCTGCTCGGCCAGCAGTCGCAGCCGCCGGCGCGTCAAACGGCAGGCGACTCCTCACGTCCAAAAGGGATCGCCCAGAAATCTGCAGCTGGAGCCAGGCGACACTTCTGCTGTCACGAATCAGCAGGCGCGTCAGGAGCGGAGCGAGGCCCTAAGCCAGCTGCTGCTTCACGATGTCGAACAGCTGAAGCAGAAGCCGCGACCTCGTGGCCGCTCGGGCGACGAAGCGGAAGCCTTGGTATGAGGAGCCGACCCGGCTGCTGGTCGTCGGACCGGTGGTGTCTGCGGCCGCCGGGTCATGTTTGCGCCGGTGATCTCGCCGTGATCAGCAAGGCGATCGGGTTCCCCGATCTGGATCTCGTCAGAAAGCTTTCGCAGCGTCAACGTGGTCGGGTTTGGTGGCGCTCGGCTGCCAGCGGTTCCACCACCGCCGGTTTGACTCCACCGCGAACTGGCGTTGATACGCCACTACAGGTTGCATACTCTTGCCGCCGCACAGCGCGGTGGCCGTTGAGCGGACCTTTAAGCCGGTACATTTGCGTCGACCAGCGAGAGAGAGGTGGCATGAGACAGGGACGCCGGACTTCGCCAAGGTGGCGCCAGCGGCGGTCGTCGCCGTTGCGCTGATCGCCATCGCCGCGGCCGGCCTCGCGCTGCCGGCAAATGCAGCCGCCGCCCACCCTGGGCGCCCGGCTCCTGTGATCTCCGAATACCCGGTCAACAGCACCGCCGCGTTCCCTCTGTGGATCACAGCCGGACCCGACCGCTCCATGTGGTTCACCGAAGAGGGCGGGATCGGCTCGGGCGGAGCGGGCGGCAACAAGATCGGTCAGATCTCGCTGCTCGACCACCACGTCACCGAGTACCCAGTCCCCACGTCCAACAGTGCCCCGACCGGCATCACCGCCGGGCGCCACCAGACGCTGTGGTTCACCGAGAACTCCGCAAACCAGATCGGCGAGCTGGATGCGCGGTCACACACCTTCAGGGAGTGGCGAATCCCAACCCCGGACAGCCAGCCTTACATCGACGTCTTTGGCAGCGATGGCGGGCTGTGGTTCACCGAGTACGCCGCGGGCAAAATCGGCCGCTTCGACACCCGCACCCACACCTTCCGGGAATATACGATCCCCACCGCCGACAGCCTTCCCGTGGTCATCACCCCGGGCCGCCACCGAGATCTGTGGTTCGGAGAGAGCGGCACCGGCGACAAAATCGGTCGCATCACGACCGGCGGCCGCATCACCGAGTACCCAGTGCCCAGCCCCAACGCAGGACTAAGCGGGATTGCGCTTGACCGACGAGGCGACGTGTGGGCAACTGAAGAGCTGACCGGCAAGATCGCCCGGCTGGACCCGCGCAACGGCGCCGTAACCGAGTTTCCGCTACCGACGGGGTACCTCGCTACCGGCCTGACCAGCTTCGCCGGACGCTTGTGGTTCAACGCCGTTGGCCCGCAAGCGAGCATCGGGACGATCGGTCAAGACGGCAGCGTGACGCTCTACCCGGTGCCGACGGCCAGCAGCATCTCGATCGGGATCACCGGCGGGCCCGACCACGCTCTGTGGTTCGCCGAAGCGGTCGGGGACAACATCGGCCGGGCGGCACTGAGATGAGACCCAACCGCCTCTAAAGACTGCCCCAGAGCTCATAGAAAGTCACGCCGGCAGCCGCAGCGAGAGACGAACCGCTCGCGCTCAGCGTTCCAGCTGCGCGCTGTGCACGAGCTGATCGAAGCCGAAGTGACGAAGGTCGTCGGGCCGAAGGGCGCCTGGAAACTTCACCCAGCAGAGCCGCCTTGTCGCAAGCACTGCGCACGAACACCGCCGCCTGCGCGCCCGATCACCGCTGCTGCTTCCGGAAGACGACCCCAAAGCAGCAGTGCGAACTCCGGAGCCCCAACGGCGACGAACCAGCAGTGGCTCCTCGCTTTCCGCGCTTAGGAGGTCTCCGCGCGCAGCGGCTTGAAGTAGCGCGCGGGAGCCAAAGCGGGTCTCGACCCGCAGCGGCTTCTTCGCCGTCCGAGACCCTCGTCTTTCGCATCGCCGGGAGGAACCAGCAGTGTCGAGCACCCGTCAGCGCCGATGCGTGTAGCCCATTGCGACAGTTCGTGGAGCAGATGCGCAGAAGTTCATGGCGCGTTCGCTGCCCTCAGAATCTTGTGTCTAGTCGAGCCTTGACACGTGCGTCAGTAGGAACTACGTCGTCCCATTGTGGTATTGACGGCCTGGCGCTCACGGCGCGATGATCTTGTCGCCCGGTGGGCGCTGGGTAGAAACTATGTCCGTCCAGATGCGTTATGGCTACATGCGCGCAGTTATGCGGATCATCGCGGTCGCGCTGGTGGCATTTCTCGGATTGGTCGCGTCAGCGTCGGCCAAGCAGCCCAAGCCAGTGGTGCTGCATCCGCGATTTCATGCTGTAGCCACCGGGATCACGGCGGCGTTCACCGATCGTCGCTATGTGCTTTGGGTCGCTGGCGAGGGGACGGCGCAGTCGAGCACGCTGCTCGACAAGCGGACGGGAACCCGCACGATGGTTTCGTATCCGGGGTGCTACGTCGACGCGTTCAACCCTCCCGATCCATTCGGCGGTCCTTGGCTGATGTTCAAGTGTGATCTGGCTAATCAGGGGCAGGGCGGGTTTGAGCTGTACAACCTCACCACGGGGGAATGGAAGTCCGTTGCCTTGGCGCCGGAGATCGTCAGCTACCGGAATGAGTGCGGGGGTGGACCGTACTGTGGCGTGAGCTTGGCGGCTTTCGGCGCGGACTGGCTCGAATGGAAGGAGTCGTGCCGCGAATGCGTGGACACGTATCTGTTCCAGAACATTGACACCGGGCAGCTGCAGACCCTGCCCGGCTGGCAGGTCGGCGGGACCACTATCCCGAATCTCAGCTCGCCCAGGCTGGCGAACCATCTGTGTTCTCCGTTGCGAGTGCCGCAAGGTTTCCCCCCGGTTGGAACCAACAGCGCTCTTGCACCCAACCCACCATTGACATTCGCTGGCCGCTTTGCGGCGGGCACCGAGTGGTACATGAACGGCGGACTCTGGGGGCTTCGCTTATTGGTTGAGCGATGCGGCTCGCGGCTGCACCAAGTGCTGACCACTCAGATCGGGAGCAGCGCCACCCCTCAATTCGCGATCAACCAGCACGCGGTCGTCTGGCAAAACTACCGTGGTGGCTCTATACGTGGAATCTTCCTGCCCAGCCTGCGGAAGTTCACGATCGCGCTCCCGACATACCTGAGGTCAGGTCCCCAGGCCCCGTTGTTCCTGACGTCACACACCCTATATCTCGAGACAGACCTCGGAACCGCACTGAGCGCTACGGCAGCCCCACGCCCACCAATGCATCACCGCCGTCACGCGAGCGCACGACTTCGCGCGAAACCAGGAGCCTGACCAACGGCGCAGCCTGCCCGTTTGATCGACCAGCAGCGATGATGCATCGCTGCTGCTTCCGTGGGCAGCGGCAGCGTGGCCTGTAGAGCTGGGCGGGTAACTGTCTAGCTCTCACAGGAGGACTCATGTTCTGTCCAGCCGGCCGACCAGCCGCCCCTCAGGAAACGCGAGCACCAAGTACAGCAACACCCCCCAGCCAACCCAGTCGGCCACCGGGCCATGCGTAGGAGAGACGAAACGACTCCGCTGGCTCGCGAACGACTCCGGCCAAGTGCAACCGCGGACATTCCGCTCGTCCGTATTTGGAGCTCGGCGCGCGCTGCCCTCCTAGGATGGCTGCAAACAGTCCGCCTGTCTCCTCGCGCGGCTGGACCTCTACACGCTTGCGCCGGTGACGGGGGTTCGCTGAGCCCTCAGTCTCGGAACCGCGGCCCAGTACGAGCAACACGGCGGTCGGGCTGCAGGTCGCCCGGCCGGAGTTACCGACCGGGCGACCTATGAATCCCTGAAAGCCACACACACGCTACCCGCGGCCCGCTACCACGCTTCGCTACCTACCGCAGATGACGGTCACGGAGACGCTATCGCTGGCATTTGTTGAGGCTACGGTCCAGCCGCTGGTGGAGGTGGACTGGCCGCTGCTGTTCCCGGTCCCGAAGCTGAACTCGTCGGACTCTGCTAGGGAGCCCGTTCCGTCCTGGATGGTCCCGCCTCCTCCGAGCACGGTGGAGTGGCCCGCGGACGGCGCCGTATCGCAGGTTGCCGTCGCCGAGCCTATCCCCGATGCGTGACGGGTGACCACGTCGACTCCACCCCCCGAACCGGACTGATTCCAATTCAGTGCGGTTGTGCCCTTCGGGCACGATGTACCCGTGTCCTGCACTACCAGCGCATGCGAACCATTGACACCAGCTGTCGTGACACACCCGTGAATCACTCCGCTTGAGTCAACCACGGTCGCGTAAGCAACCCCAGCGAGTGCCAAAACGGCAATCGTCACCACAGCGATCAGGATCGAGCGTTTGCGCACTGTATTCCCTCCTGGTTGTTGGCTTGCCAGAAATGAGAAGCCGATGACTTATCTCCGAGGGTGCACTGGCTCCCTCATCAGCCGCTGGCTGGGTGTTCCCGCTAACGGATCCCGATAGAATCCTCACGTAGTCCCCCTTTCGTTGACGCGCCGGAGGCCAGGCCACGGCTCGATAATCGGACCGGCGGGACGTCGGTCATGGACGGGCGGTCACCGGAGATAGTCGGTGTCACTGCGCATTCCTACAAGAGGGGAAACCCCCATGTTTACCCCACCCTATTCGCAGCTGGCCCGCGAGCACGCAGTGTCAGTCCCGCAAGGCGGCCCTGTGTATCGCGAAGGTCAAACGGTCGTGTTCAGATGCACCGCGCGCGCGCGTCCGGGCCTCGGAGTCATGATGCACCTAGGATTTGCGCCGCGGCTAAAGACATCGAAGCTAAGCTGTGACCGGTCGGTCAATCGCGGATGAGCGAAAGACCGGTGATCTGGCGAGCGGGTGGCGGACTCGCGATCGGGGTGATCAACATCGCTGTGATCGGACGACGGTTCCCGCTGCGCTACCGCTCGCTCCCCAACTCGCCGACAACGTCGCGTTCGGCGCAGTGTTGGCCTATGTCGTCGATCGCTAACGCAGACACGCTCAGCTGACTTGAGCCCGAACCCCGCCAGGGGTCGCGACACCCGTGGCGTTTGGCTCGTGCCCTGTCGGTCCATGTGCGCCGCACGGCCGGCTCGGGCGCTTGCTTTGACCAAATACGCGGTCGGTCAGCAGACCCGCGTCTCGAGCGATGCGATTCCCTTGGGTAGTTGCGGGCGCTGTCGGCGATCGCTGGCTGTTGCTCGCTTGGGATAGCTCCGGCTGCGGCCGTCTCCCACGGTTGCGGACGGCGGTACGCTTGACGCGCAGTCGAGCGCGATCGGGACACCTTGAGAGATACAGCGACAGCCGCGCCCGAACCGACCATCACCCCCGCTGAGGTGCCTGCGCGGCCGCGATCGGGACTGGACGCATTCGCGAATCGGTTACGCGGTCCCGCGCGCATTCTCTCGTTGCAACGCGCGATCGGCAACCGCGCCGTGGCGAGACTGATCGGTGAGGACGCGCAACGTGAATCGCTTGACGGCGACCAGCCGCAATACGGGGGATATGAGGGGGCGGGCCAGGACCCAGGCGTCAGCAGTCTCGCTCCGGAGACACCATCTGCTGACCCCACGATCGGCCCCGCGAGCGCGAGCCCGTTGGACTCCCCTCGCAAGGGCAACGTCACGGCGATCACGGCGATCACCACGCCGACGGGCGCCGTGACCGGCTTCCCGACGATTAACGGCGTCGACCTGAATGTCCCGGGTACGCGCAACAGCGCGACTACGGGCGAGTGCCGGGTCGTGTTCCAAATCAGGTTCGATTTGGCGGGTATCTCCGCGAACGAGGTAGAGCTCGTGCGAACCAAGAAAGGCGTGCGCGGCCCCGTCGGCAGCGAGCAGCCCGCAAGCGGCGCTGACGGCCCGAGTGACCCGACGAGGATCCGCAAGGGCTCGATGATCGCCGTCTCAGACGACCCGGGAATCGCTCGGGCGGAGGGTAAGTACTTCCCGATGCGCTACACGATGGACTTCTCGTTGTATTGCTTTGACATCGTCAGCAAGGCGATCCTGGGTACCGCCACGTACTCCGTCAACATCGCCAAGCAAAAGATCGACGACCCCAGTCCGGTCGCCGAGTTCAAGAACCTCAAGACGAAGATCAACTGAGCACAAGCAGCGTGGCGGTCGCTGACGATCGCCTTCGACACACAAGCCACACGGCCCGGATCGCGTGGAGCGATCGCGGGCCGGCCCACTGGGCGCTGACGGCACTGCGCGACCGGACGACACGCCCGTCGCGATTGCTTCTTCTGTAATCGGGGGAAGCGACGCTCTTGTCGAGAGTGCCGCTCGGCCTGATTGCTCCGGCTTGACGTATTCCGATATCGGTATATGATGCGCGCCATGGCACGTGCAGCGACGACGTCGGACGTCTTCAACGCGATCGCCGAGCCGCAGCGCCGAGAGATCCTGGTACTGCTGCGGGCGGGTGAGCGGCCGGTGACCGAGATGGCCCGGGAGCTGGGGATGACCCAGCCGGGGGCGTCCAAGCACCTGCGGGTGCTTCGGGAGGTCGGGCTGGTGCAGGACCGCAAGGCAGGCAAGCAGCGCCTGTACGGCCTCGACGCCGGCGGGCTGCGACCGGTCCACGAGTGGGCCGGCGGGTTCGAGCGGTTCTGGAACGAGAGCTTCGACCGGCTGGACGAGTACGTGCAGGACCTCAAGCAGGCAAGACAGGAGGACTGACCGATGGCAGCGACAGGACGGGCGGCGCCGGCGCAGTCAGCGACGGCCGACCGCGAGATCGTGATCTCCCGGGTCATCAGTGCGCCACGGGAGCTGGTGTTCGAGGCGTTCACCGAGGTGCGGCACCTGTCGCGATGGTGGGGACCCGAGGGCTTTACCACCACCACGCGGGCGTTCGAGTTCCGCGTCGGCGGAGAGTGGGACTTCGTGATGCACGGACCGGACGGGACGGACTACCAGGAGTGGATCTCCTGGACCGAGATCGCCCCGCCGGAGCGGATCGCGCTGCTGCACGGTGAGTCCCGCGGCGACCCGAACGCCTTCGAGTCGGTCCTCACGTTCGCGCTCGACGGCGCGGCGACCCGGATCGAGATGCGCACGGTGTTCCCCACCAAGGAGCTGCGCGACGAGGTGGTCGAGAAGTACCACGCGATCGAGGGCGGACAGCAGACCCTGAGCAAGCTCGCTGCCTACGTCACCGACCTCGTTCAGAAGGGAGTTGAGGGCTGATGGCCGGAAGAGTGTTCTTCAGCGTGTCGATGTCGCTGGACGGGTTCGTCGCGCCCGAGGAGCGCGCGGACGACCCGGATGGGCAGCGTTGGATGGCCAAGTGGATGGAACTGCAGCAGTGGATATTCCCGTTGCGGTTCTTTCGGGAGAACCTGAAGCTCGGCGAAGGCGGCGAGGAAGGACGCGACAACGACATCGCGCGGGAGACGTTCGAACGCACCGGCGCGAGCGTGATGGGCAAGCGGATGTTCGATCTCGGCGAGCAGGCTTGGCCGGAGGAGGCGCCGTTTCACACGCCGGTGTTCGTCGTCACGCACGAGCAGCGTGACCCCTGGGAGCGGCCCGGTGCGACCACCTTCCACTTCGTCGACGACGGCATCGAGACCGCGCTCGACCAGGCCCGCGAGGCCGCCGGCGACCGGGACGTCCGCATCGCGGGCGGCGGCGCAACGATCCTCGAGTACGTGAACGCCGGCCTGATCGACGAGTTCACGATCGCGCTCTCACCCGTGCTGTTCGGCTCCGGCACCCGGCTGTTCGAGGGCGTGGACGCTGGCCGCGTGGCCCTGGAGCCGGTCCGCGCGGAGCCGACGCAGCGGGTCACCCACCTGACCTACGCAGTCCGGGAGCGCTAGCTGTCCCGACGTCAGCCCTTCGCCGCCGAGGTAGGCAGCGGGTTGACATCCTCGGGGTCTCCTTTGAACGATGGCTTGTTAGAGATAGCGCTCGGCGAGCATCGCAAAGGACCCGCCCGCTCGGCCGTACGAGCCAACGGCGACGCAGGTCAGTGGCGCGACGCACGAAACCGACGCGGGTCGTGCAGGAGCCGAGAACTTGGCCTGCAGGCTCCACCTCGAACCGTCCCAGTCATACGAGGCCGCTGGCGTCGAGCTGTCCCCGGTCACGGCCACGCACGAGCTCGCGCTCGCGCACGACACCGCGCTGTAGTCGATCTCCTGGTTGGCGAACTGTTCGTTGATTCGCCACGAGCCGCCGCTCCAGGCTGCGGTGAGCCCGTTGTGGTCGTTGACCGCCACGCACGCGGTTGCAGACCCACACGAGACTCCCTCGAACGACTGAGCGGCCGCGGCAGCACTGGTCTGTGGGAAGCTCTGAGCGGTCCAGTTCATGCCGTCCCACTGTTTGGCCGATGGTCCGTCGCCGACGGCGATGCAGTCGTTCGCCAACGGGCATGCAATTCCGTACAGGCCGGCGGATGAGCTAAGCGAACGGTCGGCCACCCAGCTCGCGCCGTTCCATCGTTCCACGATCGCGTTCTCGGCAAGTTCACGGACCGGTCCCACGGCGACACAGTCAGTCGCTGACCAGCACGACACCGAGGAGAGCGACACGGGGCTGCCCGGTTGCGGGATAGGCAGGAGCTTCCACGAAGACCCGTCCCACACCTCGGCGAAGGCATTGTCGTCGGCGTACCCCCCAAACATCATGTCGCCGACGGCCATGCAGAACGTGTCTCCGACGCACGAGACGCTCCTCAGCTCGGCGCCGTCCGACGGAGGGGCCGACCGAATCTTTGGCGGGCTTGGCGGGACCTCGAGCGACCAAGCAGAACCGTTCCATCGCTCCGCAACGGGGACAAGCGCCCCGGCATCGGTCTCGAACTCCCCGACGGCGGTACATGCGCTCGCCGACGTGCATGACACGGAGTGCAGGGTTCCGGCCGCCGACGTCGTGACGGTCGCTTGCAGGAGCGTCCAGGCGTGGCCGGCCCATCGCTCCGCGAGCGTCCGACCTCGGCTCGAGGTGTTCAGCACTCCTCCGACAAACGTTCCCCCGACCGCGACGCATGCCGCGGTCGTGCGGCACGCGACTCCGCCCAGCTCACCGCCGGTCGTCGAGCCCGCCACGTCGGACTGACGTGTCCACCGGGTTCCGTCAAAGCGCTCCACAAGCGGCCTCGCTCCGAGGCCGGCCGACCCCACTGCAGTGCAGGCTCGCGGCGATGTGCATGACACCGCGTCCAGACCGTGTTCGCCCCACTTGCCTGCGACCAGCTTCGCTTTCTGAGAGGCCCACCGTGCCCCGTCCCAACGCTCGATCACGACGTGTTCCGGCGGCGCGTCACCCGCATACCCGGTCATGTCGGCGCTCCCTACGGCGACACAGCGATTGGCCGACGGACAGGAGACCCCGTTCAGCGTGGTGGCGTCCAGCGTCGGGTCGCTGCGAGGTCGCTGTAGCTTCCAAGACTTGCCGTTCCAGCGGAGAGCCAGGGCGTGTCCACCGGTATCTCCGTCGGCCAACCGCCGACCTGTCGTGCCGCCGACCGCCGTGCAAGATCTCGCCGAGACGCACGCAACGGCCTGGAGCGAGCTACCTGACGAGTGTGGAGGCTGCGGGGTTGGCTGTATCTCCCAACGCGACCCGTTCCAACGTTCAACCAGCGACCTCCTACGTGGACTGCCGATCGAGCCGGCCGCGACACACACACGCACCGACGGGCAGGAGATCCCGGTGAGCGTCGAACTGCGGGAGCGCCCTGACCGGGGGGTCCGCTGAAGCCTCCAGGTCGACCCGTTCCATCGCGCCACCAGCGGCGCTGTCGCGGACGAGCTTCCGACGACAGACCCAACCGCTACGCAAGCGAATGGCGAGGTGCAAGACACGCCGGCCAGGGACGACGACCCGACCCGCGCGGGATGTTCAGGACGCGCCACGACGACCCGTCCCAGCGCTCTGCCAGCGCTCGACGTACCAACGCCTCCAACCGCCATACACGAGGTCTTCGACGAACACGAAACAGCCCTGAGCTGCCCGAGCGAGATTCCTGGCTGATCGAGACGCTGGATGCTCCAACCTGCGGCGTCAGCCCGTTCGGCGCCCATCCCCACGATTGGCAGTATCAAGCAGCATGCTGTGCCGCCGACGATCCTTCGCCACGGTCGCAACCGACGAACGTGCAACATCGCGTCTGACCTCTCTGTCGATGTCCCCGTCAGGCACTTCGGGGGACTACGCCGCTGAGAGTTCCAGAAACATCTAACCAGGCGCTCACATCAGCTAACGGCTGTGTTGATGTCAATGCCGGTCAAAAGTGTTCCGGCCGCGCCGGGGGCGCGCGAGTCTCAGGACCCAGCGGCGGCGACGAGCGGCGGACGCTCGAATGCTCCGTCTCCGTCACGGCGAGCGTCGATCTGCTCGAGCTTCGCCAGCAGGTTCTGAGCCATCCGGATCGAGGCGGCGTCGATCAGGCGTCCGTCCAGTGAAACCGCGCCCTTCCCTTGCGCGGCGGCCTCCTCCATCGCGGCGACAATCCGGTGGGTCTTGTCGACGAGGTCATCGGCAGGCGTGAAGACCTCGTTGGCGAGCTCGATCTGCGATGGGTGGATCGCCCACTTGCCTTCGTACCCGAGCACAGCGGCGCGGCGGGCCGCTGCGAGATACCCGTCGGGGTCGTTGAAGTCTCCGAACGGGCCGTCGATCGGGCGCAGCCCGTAGGCGCGGGCAACCACTGCGATCCGGGAGAGTGCGTAGTGCCACTGGTCACCCCAGTGCCGTTGACGCTCCGCCGACCCGTTCGGGTCGGTAAGCATCACATAGTCTGGATTGGCTCCACCGATCGACGCAGTGTGACTCTGCAACGAAGCAGCGTAGTCAGCCACACCGAATACCATCGCCTCCATTCGCTCGGGGCAGGCACGTGCGATCTCCTCGCAGTTCACCATTCCGATCGCGGTCTCGATCAGTACCGAGATGCCGATCCGTCGGTGCAACTGCGTCGCGTCCTCGATCTGGGTGAGCAGTGTCGCGACGAGGTGCACATCTCCGGCACAGCTCGCCTTCGGGATCAGAATCGTGTCGACGTGCTGGCCGGCTCCCTCGACGACGTCGACGATGTCGCGGTAGCAATAGTGAGTGTCGAGACCGTTGACGCGCAGCGACACGCAGGTGCTCGACCAGTCCTGCTCGCGGAGAGCTGAAACGATATTGAGCCGAGCCTGCGCCTTATCGTCCGGCGCGACCGCGTCCTCGAGGTCGAGCATCACGATGTCGGCACCGAGCCCGGGCGCCTTCTCGAGCATGCGTACATTACTTCCGGGAACCGCCAGCTCACTACGGTGCAGGCGGGAGTTCGGAGCGGTCATGGGTCCGCAGTAGAACGGCTCTCGCCTGCGAATGCAAGCGCCTTAGACAAATTTGTTTAGGTGCGATCGGCCATTCAATATATAGAGCTGCACCTCTCAATCCGCGGTGAATTTTTGGGTGTCCTGAGGTGGCGATGTCGATTAGCCTCGGCCTGATGACATCGATACCTGAGCAGCTGAGCCCGCCGGAGCGCTTGTTATGCGGACCAGGACCAGCCAACGTCTCACCGACCGTTCTATCGGTCATGCAGCGCCCGATGTTGGGCCACCTCGACCCCGACTTCCACGACATTCTGCTCGAGGTGGTCGGGTTGCTGCGCGCGACCTATCGTGCCAGCGGGGGTCTGGTCCTCCCGCTCCAAGCGACCGGCACGTCAGGTATGGAGGCCGGCTTGGTCAACCTGCTCGAGCCCGGAGACACCGCGATCGTCGGAGTCTGCGGCTTCTTCGGTCGCCGAATCGGAGAGATCGCGCGCCGGTGCGGTGCGAACGTGGTCGAGGTCGATGCGGAGTGGGGAGAGCACGTCCCTAACGAACGGCTGCTGGCAGCGCTGGACGAGTGTCCCGACGCGAAGCTGCTCGCGGTCGTACACGCAGAGACTTCGACTGGGGTCGAGCACCCGCTCGCCGAGCTCGGCAGCGAGCTGCGCGACCGCGACGCTTTGCTGTTCGTCGATTGCGTGACGTCATTGGCAGGGGTGCCGCTGGATTTCGACGCGTGGGGGATCGACTTGGCGTACTCGTGCACGCAGAAGTGCGTCGGCGCACCTCCCGGCATGTCCCCGATCGCGGTCTCGGATCGTGCGCTCGAGCGGATCCGGCAGCGGACGAGTCCGGTGCCGTACTCGCTCGACCTACTGCTACTCGAGCGTTACTGGGTCGATCGGCCGGTGTTCTACCACCACACCGCGCCGATCCTTCATATCTACGCTCTGCACGAGGCGCTTCGTCAGGTTGCGGAGGAAGGCCTCGAGGCGCGCTGGGAGCGTCACGCGGCGGCCGGTGAGTTTCTTCAGGACGAGATCTCCCGTCGCGGTCTGAAGCTCCTGGCGGATGCTGACTATCAATTGGCTCCCCTGACGGCGGTCCGGGTCCCTGACGGCGTGGACGGGAAGGCAGTGCAGACCAGGATGCTCCGCGAGCACGGCATCGAGATCGGCGGCGGACTCGGTCCTGCGGCGCCTCCGATGTGGAGGATCGGGCTGATGGGACATAACGCGAGCATCGAGGTGGCGGCCGGGGTCCTGGACGCGTTCGATGCTGTCCTGTCCGACGAGCTCGTGATGACCACTCAGGCCGCGTGACCTGGCCAGGTCTCGCCGCGATATAACTCGCCGCATGCCTCAAGCAGAGTCCGTGGTCGAGGTCGACGACGAGCGAGTCCGCGCCACTCGGTGGACATTCCGCGACGGAGACGAGACCGGCCACCACGTCCACGAATACGACTACTGCGTCGTGCCGCTGACCGGGGGCACGTTCACCGTCACCAACGACGACGGAACCACGACCGAGCTCGTCCAGCGCGCCGGCGTTCCGTACCGCGGTGCCGCGGGCACCAGCCACAACGTCGCCAACACTGGCGGTAGCACCGCCGTGTTCATCGACGTCGAGCTCAGGGGCTGAACGCAGGCACCGGCGAACTGCCGGAAGAACGGCTCGTGTTGCAACGTTGCTGACTCAGACTCCCCACGTTGCGCAGCACCTCAGGCCCGGAATTTGCATTGGTTTGCACCGCTTGGGCTCATAGAGCTGCGCAGTTGTTTGCGGGGGCTGATCAACTACGGGCTTCGCGCCGACCACGAGTACAGGAGAATCCGTTCGTCTCGACGACGGATCGTGTGCGTTGAAGTCGTGATGCAGGAGGCAAGCATTGATCTTGACCCTGGATGAGGCTGCAGTCTTTCTAGGGATTGATCCCGACACCGTCGAGGTGTGGGAGCAATACTTCGGATGTCCGCAGCGCCTCGAGCTCGAGCGCGACCAGCCCGGCTATGCGCATGAGGAGCTGACCGCGCTACGCGTCGCGCTCGACACGACGTCCTCGATCCCGGCCGCTGTGGCGGTCGTGCGTGGTACCGCCGCCCGGCAGCGCCGGGCGGCCGCGTAGCCGCTCGCCAGCCAGTCAGTAGGGACCGCTCGGGTAGCCCGGGCCCAGCTGCATGTTGGCGCGGTCCGCCTCGCCTTCGGCGCGTGCCGGCCAGAACACACCGCCCGGTGGTCCGCCGTTGCAGCGCCCGCTGCTGTTGCCCGGCGGGTGCGTCCACAGGAAGCCGTCGGCGAACGGGAACCCCGTGACGGCCGTGTCCGGTATCCCAAGACCTCTTCCGGGCGGGTTGCAGAGCTGCTCGTTGCCATACTCCACCCGGTTGCGGTTGAGCTTGGGGCCGCGACCGTTGTCGGCGGTGTCGACGATGAAGTGCGCGCCGTGGGTGCGCCTCGAGATCCTCGTGGCCCAGTGGATCTCGTCGATCGTCCTCGCCTCGTGGGTGTCATTGGTGAAGAAGCCACGGATCTTCGAAACGCCCACCGCGTTTAGGACGCGGGCCGTGTACCCGACCGCGTTCGAGTCAGAGTAGCCCGCCTCTACGTACACGAGCGTGTGCGGGAGGGCGCCGAGCTTGTCGATCTCGTAGCGCAGATCGGCCTCCCAGTCAGGGAGCGCGCCCATCTTGCTGATGCAGCGCGATGACCCGATCGCGTCGACTTCGAGCAGGTACACCACCGGCCGCCGGTCGGTCGCGCGCGCAACCGCATCGATCCGGTGCTGGAACAACGGGTTGTAGGCCTGGACCTGGGCGGGCGTCGGGCAGCCGCCGAGGGTGGCGTGGAGGAAGTACGTGTTGACGATCGGAATCGAGCCCGGGTCCGCGGTCATGTTCTGGCAGAAGAGCCTCTCGGCCTGCTTGAAGATCCCTGAGGGCGTCCCACCCCACGCGTTGCTGCTGAAGCGCTGCGCCTCGGGCTGGGCGGCGATCGTCGCCAGCTCCGCGACGTTACGGGCGAGCGCGGGGTCGGCGGCCAGCTTGTCGTGCAGACGGCCCGAGAGCAGCGAGTCGGCGAAGCCAGACCACGACTCGTCGACGGGAATACGGTCTGGGTCGAGCCCCAGCAGCTGCGCGATTGCGCGCGCAGCCGAACCCTTCGCGGGTCCGGGCACGAAGAATCTCGCGCCGGTCAACGGGTCGGCACCGGGGGCGGTCAGAAGATCGAGTGGATTGGCCGGGTCGCGGGTCGCCGGATAGGGCTCCGGGCAGTTCTGATGCGCCGCCGCATGAGCTCCCACGGTTCCAGCGCCCGCCTGACTGGCGTCGACGGCGACCGAGACGAGCGCGAGCATCAGGGCCGCGCAACTGAGCAAAACCTTCATATCCATCCCCTAACCTCGTGGGTCGGCGCCGCATCCCACAGCACCACCGTGGCGCAGGGATTCCCAGGGTCAGCTCAGGTCACACGCGATGTGGCCTTTATGTCGGCTGATGTCAACTTCCAGCGCGGTGTCTGTCACGTGAGTGGCGACGAGCGCCGGGATCGCCCGGTCCCGGGGCGTCACCACTGTCGCTTGTCAAAGGCGGAGCGCGCGATTAGTGTCGCGATCGATGACCCAGGACAGTAGGGGGCGCATGCTGGGCCTGATCCTGGCGGCGAACGTGTCCCAGGCGATCTGCGCCGCAGTCGAACTCGGTGTCCCCGAGGCGCTGGCCGACGGCCCGCGATCAGTTGACGATCTGGCCGCTGATTGCCGCGCCGATGCGAGTCAGCTTCGGCGATTGCTGACCGCGCTTGCGGGCGCGGACGTGTTCACGCGAACGGCTGACGACACGTTCGGCCTGACCGACCTCGGTGCGACGCTCGTCGGGACCGAGGAGGACGGGCGGTCCCTGGCCGGTCTGGCGGCGTTCTCGGGCAGCCTCTGGCTCAACACCGCACGATCGTCGCTCACCGAGTCCGTCCGCTCGGGCTCCAACGCGTTCCGAACGGCCCACGGCGCCGATCTATACGAGGCGATCCAAGAACACGGCGACCTGGCTGCCCTGTACGAGCGCTGGGCCGGGTACTCGGCCGGGGTCGACCTGCTCGCCGAGCCGATTCTGGACGCCTATGACTTCTCCACCGCCACCCACGTGGTCGACGCGGGCGGGCGCTACGGAACACTGCTGGCGATGATCCTCGAGGCCATGCCCGGACTCAGCGGGACGCTGTTTGACCTACCCGATGTGGAGGACGACGCCCGCAAGCAGTTGCGCGTCTATATCGAGCAGGGACGGTGCCGGGTGATCACCGGGAGCTTCTTCGAGGGCGTTCCCAAGGGCGGCGACCTGTACGTGCTCAGCAACGTCCTGCCCGACTGGGACGACGAGCGCGCCGTCGCGATCCTGCGCGAATGCGCAACGGCGATGCCGCGAGCTGGGCGGCTGCTGGCGATCCAGCCTGTGTTCAGCGAGGCCGCGCTTCGCTCCAGCGGGGTGAGCGGCTTTGACCTGTGGATGATGATCCACTCCGGCACGATGCGGACGCTCGATGAAGTCACCGCACTGCTGCACGCCGCCGGGCTCGACCTGCTGAGGGTGATCCGGACTGCATCAGGGGCCGCCACGATCATCGAGGCCACCCCGGCATGACGCCCGTATGAGCTCGGCACTCGACGCCGTGTTCCCAAGGGACCTGCGCAGACTGTTGCGGGTCGCCGGGGTGCACTGGCAGCTTGTGGCCGGCGCACTGCTGATGTTCCTGAGCGCCTGGGGCCTGGTGGCCGCACCATGGCTGATTGGCAAGGCGGTCAACGACATCCGCCACGACGACACCCACGGCCTGATCCTGGTCGCGATCGGCGTCGCCGGAGCCGGGGTGCTGACCGCCGCGACGACGGCGGCCGGGATGTGGCTGCTGGGCCGCTCGGCGATCACCGCCGGGATGCGAATTCGCGCGCGCGTGCACGACCGTCTGCTGGTCGCACCGTTTCGGCTGTACCGCACGTTTCCCACCGGGCAGCTGGTGGCGCGGGCGACCGCCGACGTCGAGCCGATCAAGTTGCTGCTCACCTCCGGCGTCAGCGTCGCCGTGCAGCTGGTCGGCTCGATCGCGTTCGCGCTGACGATCATGTTCCTGATCGACGTCGAGCTTGCTCTGATCGCGATCAGTCCGCTCCCGCTGGCGGTGATCGCCCAGCTGCGCTACGCGAAGACCACGCAGGCGGCGACCGCGGCCGCCGAGCAGCGACGCGGCGAGGTGGCGGCGCAGGCCGCCGACAACGTGCTGGGCACCAAGCTGATCATGTCGCTGGGCCGCGAGGCCCAGCAACGGATGCGGTTCGACCGGGCGGTCGAGAACCTGTTCATCGGGTGGCTGCGGGTCGGACGGCTGGACGCCGTGTACGGGTCGGTGCTGGCGATGATCCCGTACATCGGCCTGGGGCTGGTGCTCGCATTCGGGGGCCGCGCGGTGCTCGACGGCCGCATCTCGCTCGGCGAGTTCGTGACGTTCTACGGGTTCCTGGGGATGCTCGCGGCGAGCGCCGCGCAGGTGAGCTTCCTCACGTATCTGACGGCCAGCGCTGCCGGTTCGGCCACGCGCATCGTCGAGCTGCTCGACTACCCCGGAAGCGTCTCTGACGGGGGCGACGGCTCCGGCGGCGCGCGCAAGCCACCGCGTCTGGCGCTCGGTGACGTGTGGCTGACCTACGCGGCCGAGGCCCCGCTGCGCGGTGTGACGATCGAAGTGCAGAGCGGCGAGACGGTCGCGCTGGTGGGCGTGACCGGAGCCGGGATGGCGACCGTGCTCGAGCTCGTCAACGGCCTGGTCGCCCCCGAGCGCGGGACGGTGCGGGTCAACGGCGAGACGCTTGACAACGACGACCTCGCGTTGCTGCGCCGGCTGTCGGCGCCGTCGGGCGTGGGGCGCCTGTTCGCGATGTCGATCGCCGAGAACATCGCGTACGGCAAGCCGGGCGCCAGCATGGTCGAGATCGAGACCGCGGCCCGTCTCGCCAACGCCGACGAGTTCATCAGCGCGTTCGCCGAGGGGTACGAGACCCGGCTTGGCGAGGGCGGAGCGCAGCTGTCGGGAGGAGAGCGCCAGCGGATCGCGCTGGCCAGGGCCCTGCTGGCTGGGCGGCCATTGCTCCTGCTCGACGACGTGACCAGCGCCCTGGACCCCAAGTCAGCCAACCGCGTACTCGTAGGACTGGACGAGACGAGCCGCTCGGCGACGACGGTGCTGTCGACCCACGGAGCGGCCGCGCTGGCGCTCGCCGACCGGATCGTGGTGATGGATGGCGGTCGCGTGATCGGCGCGGGCACGCATGACGAGCTGGTCGCGAGCTGCGTCCCGTATCGCAAGATGGTCGAGCTCTGGAAGCTGTCATGACCGCGGCCGCGACCGCGCAGCCCAGCCGCCCAAGGCGCTTCGACGTCCTGATCCAGCTCGGGCGACTGCTCGGGCCGTGGCGAACGCAGCTGGTGTTGTCCGGGACTCACGGTGGTGATCTCGACGGCGGCCAGCCTGGTGCCGCCGTATGTGGCCGCAAAGGCAATCGACGACGGGATCATCAAGCAGGACGTCGGCGCGCTCAATGCCGCCCTCGCCTTGCTGGCCGTGGCCGTCGTCGTCTACATCGTCACCAGTGCGATCCAGACCTACGCATCGTCGTGGGTCTCGCAGCGGGCACTGGCGAGCCTGCGCTCACGGATCTTCGCCCATCTCCAGGTCCTGTCTCCGAGCTTCTATGACCGCGCGCACACTGGCGAGCTGATCTCGCGGCTGACCAACGACGTGGAGCAGCTGGAGAACCTCGTCGCGTTCGGTCTCACCGTGGTGGGAGGAAGCCTGCTGTCGCTGGTGGGCACGTTGGTCGCGATGTTCGTGCTGGACCCTGAGCTCGCGCTGGTCGCGCTCTGGGTGTTCCCGGCGACGTTTATCGCGGTCGCGATCTGGAGCCGGATCGCACGTCCTCGCTTTCGTCGCACGCGTGACACGATCGGCGCGCTGTCGGGGTATCTGCAGGAGACGTTCGCCGCCATCCGGATCGTGCGCTCGTTCGGGCAGGAGCGACGCCACCACGACCGCTTCCGCGAGCTGAACGCCCGCGACGGCAGCGCGCAGCTGTCCACCAACACCGCCTCGTACCTGTTCAGCGCGGTGATGTCACTGCTGCCGGCCTTTGGGGTGACAGTGATCTTGATCGTGGGCGGGCTGCAGGCGAGCCACGGCACCAGGCCGGTCGGCGTCGTGGTCGCGTTCATCTCGTACTTCCAGCGCCTGTTCGCACCGCTTTCACAACTGCGCAGCCTGGCGACGTTCTACACACAGGGCGGAGCGGCACTGGACAAGATCAATACGCTGCTCGACGAGCAGCCCTCGATCACCGACGCGCCCGGCGCGCGAGTGCTCGAACGAGGGCCCGGCGAAGTACGGGTCGAGGGTGTGACGTTCTCCTACGACGGGGTGCGAGACGTGCTTCGAGGCGTCGATGCGACGTTCGCGGCGGGCAGGATGACGGCGATCGTGGGCCGTAACGGAGCGGGCAAGTCGACGCTCGTCAGCCTGTTCTCCCGCTTCTACGAGCCCGACGGGGGGAGGATCACGATCGACGGAGAGGACGTAACCGAAGTCACACTCGCGAGCCTTCGCCGGGACGTCAGTTTCAGCCTGCAGGACACCAACCTGCTCTCCGGAACCGTCCGGGACAACCTGTTGCTGGGCAAGCCCGATGCCAGCGACGAGGAGATCGAGCGCACGCTCATAGGGCTGGGCGGAATGGAGGTCGTCAGCCGCCTCCCCGACGGGTTGGACACCGATGTCGGCGAGTCCGGTGCGACGCTGTCGGCCGGACAGCGTCAGGTGATCGCGCTGGCCCGCACGGTGCTCGCGAACCCGGCTGTGTACATCCTCGACGAGTTCACTTCGGGGCTGGACGCTCTGACCGAGGCCAGGTTGCTCGACGCGCTCGATCACATGCTGCAAGACCGGACGCGAATTGTGATCGCGCACCGTCTCGGGATGGTCAGACGCGCCGATCACATCCTGGTGATGGAGAACGGTCGCGTGATCGAGGAAGGGAATCACGCCAGCCTGATGGCGCGCGGTGGTACGTACGCGGAAATGGAGCGAGGCATACGCACTGAATGTGAACGGATGATTGGTTGCAACGCCGAAATTCGCACAGTAGGATCGCCTGACTGCGACCGTGCCCGGCAGGGCCGAAAGGGGTTGGGGACATATGGCAACTTCTACATTGCTGGAGCCGACCGAGTTCGTCGACAGCGAGTTCGACCTTGACGTCAAGCTTGCGCCAGTCGCACGCAACGGTTCGGACGAGCGGCCGATTCGCGCGACCGAATGCAGCTGCGTCGAGTGCGACACCAACGCGCAGACCTGCACGGGCTGCGGCGGGGGCTGATCGACTCTCGGTACTCGGCCGCCGGGCCGGACCGGCGCTCAGGCCAGCAGCAGCGCTCGATCCCAGCCGGGTTCGACGTCGGTGGCCGCCGCTAACAGCACGAGCGCCGGTCCGGCAGCGCCCGCCAGCAGCGTCGGGTCGTCGACCTCGAGTCGCCGTCCGTCGGCGGCTGCGGTCACGTCGCGATAGCCAAACCCGGCGGTCGCGTCATAGCCGTTCAGGAGCTCGAGGCATAGCGCGCGGGCAGCGTCGCTGACGTCGGCGTCGCCGCTGTCTGCCGCCATCCGCAGTGCCACCAGCGCGAGACCGGCGATCCCGTGACACAGCGTCGGGGCGTCGAGCGATCGCTCCGCGGCCTGCCGGGCCAGCGCCTGACGGATCGCGCTCAGCGCCAGCGTTCGCAGGACCTCGTCGCCAATGGCGGCGCCCGCCAGCCACAGTGCGCGAGCGACGCCTGCGTTGCCGTAGCACCAGCCGGGCCGCGCCGGAGTCGGGGTCTGGTCGGCCACCGAGATCGCGGCTGGCCATTGCGGCCCCCACGGGCCGGGGTAAGCCCGCGCCGACACCCAGCCGGCCAGGCTGCGGACCGCGTCTGACTGGCCCGCGACTTCGATGCCATCGGTGAGCGCAAGCGACAGCAGCGCGAGCGGACCGATGATCCCGTGGGCCACACCGCAGTTGAGCGCGCCGTCTGGGTTGTGCTGCTGCAGGTAGCCGAACAGGTGCTCGGGAGGCGTCGCCCACCGCGCCGTAGCGCCGGTATCGCTGGCCAACGCGACGAGCGCCGCCAGCGTCCGCTCCAGCGCGCGGCGGGCAGCCGGGTCGCCGGACCGGACCAGTAGGTACGCGCCGAGTCCGGTGATGCCCGAGATCAGGTCCCACTCTCGCACCGGGAGTCCCCGAAGCTCGGTCTGCCCGGACCAGCGAGCCGTGATCAACCGCGCGACGGCCTCGTCCACCGACGTTGTCAGGTTGCCGTAGCGCTCACGTCCGCGAGCCAGCCGCTGCGCCGCGTAGCCCATGCCGGCGACGCCGTCGAACAGTCCGAGCGGCGCGTTCGCGGCCGTGCTGGATGCCGTCGCCAGGCAGGCATGTCCGCGGCGATCCCAGTTCGCCGCCGGCTCCAGCGCATCGAGCTCGGCGCACAGCACCGCGGCAGTGGCGCCGGCGCCGCTCAGGCCCGGCCCGTTCCAGGAGCGCGGTGGCGCCCCGGCCAGATCGATCTCCGTGGCGGCGTGGCGGAGCGACCGAGACGCATGCTCGGGGTCGAGCAGGCGTGCAGTGACATCCAGCGCCACCGACCGGGCGCGTCGCGCGTCGTCGCCGACGAGCACGGGGTGCCAGGCGCCGCCGGTCACCGCAGCGGGGCCCGGGACAGGCTGTCGAGCGTACGCGCCAGCAACCCGAGCGCGCGCCGTTCGGCGCTGCGGTCGGGGCCGAACAGTCGATTGCAGTGCATGTGGGCGAAGCTCGCGTTGATGTAGCTGGGGCTCGGCCACTGGATCTGCCCGTCGGCGCGCAGCGACTCCAGGCGGCGACCGTGCGGTTCGAGCTCGGCGACGAACCGGGCCATCAGCTCGGCGAACTGTTCTCCGCCGATCAGCTCGGGCGCGCGCTCGGCGGCGCCCAGCGCCGACCGCAGCAGCGACTTGTGTTCGCGCCAGTCGCCGGCCACGTCGTGTCGCGAGCGAACGTGCTCGGAACACCACTCCAGCCGCGCCGGCAGGTCGAGCCCGAGGCCGGCCAGCAGCCGGTCGAGCGTAACCACGCAGAGGAGCTCGCGCTCGACGCCGATCGCCCCGGCGAGGTGCATCCGCAGCGCTGCGGCCACGGTCCGGCTGTCGACTCCGAAGATCGCCTCTGCCACCTCGATTCCGCAGGCTCCTCCGTAGCGCTCCACCTCGCGCTCGTACGTATCGAGTGCCAGCGACTGGCAGAACCCGCGCTCCACCTGCTGGGCGCCCCAGGCGTATAGGCGCGGGACGAACTCGCCGGTGAGCCGCTCGGGCGGCCCGCGAAAGCGCACCCGCAGGTGCTGATACGGGTCCCGCAGCCGAGCGAAGAACCAGTCGTCGATCAAGCCCTCGCCCATGGCCTGGGTGGCGAGCGCCGATAGCTCGTCGGAGATCAGCCGCTCGGCGACCGCTGGGCTCGAGTACAGCTTCGCGTACAGCCAGTCGCTGCCAGGCGTGCGACGCCGCATCGCCGGCGGGGGCGGCTCGAGACCCGCCGGTGGCCCCGCGCCTGCGCCCATCCGGCGGAGGACGGCCAGTGGGCCGACGGGCAAGTGGAATGCCCAGTTCGACCAGATACCGCCCCCTCGGGCCGGGCAGCCAGGCGGCGTCGGGCCCGGGCAACGCCTCGTGGAGCACGAGCGGCCTGTCATCCTCGCTCGACTCAGCCAGTCCGCGGAGCAGATCGACCTGCTCGGCGTCATCGAGGTCGATCAACAGCCGGTGATCGCCGCGGCCGGCGAACACCTGGCGTGGCAGCTCCCATTCGGCTCCCCACGATTTCAGCGCCTCCGCGAACGAGCTGCGATCTCCGACCGCCAACACCCCTTCACCGAACGGCGGACGCCATGCCGCCGGGCTGAGGACTACCCGGCCGCTGCGCAGCCGGGGTAGCCTCGGCAGCTCGCGCGCAGAGCCCCAATGCAAGCCAGTGATCATCGGCCTGCCGGCGTTGCGCATCAGCGCGAGGAAGGTCCCGACCGCGGGCGCCACCTTGGGGTTGAGCATGTGGCCTTCGCACACCTCGACGTACGCGCCGGCGCGCGGCCAGCGCAGGTGAAACATCCCCTGCCGGACGCCGACCACGAGCTCCTCGATTGGAATCACCCGCTCGGGCTCGACACCGGGTGCGCCGTTCAGCGCGATCTCATAGCTGCGCGCCCCCGGACGCAGCATCACGTTGTTGAGCCACGGACGCTCCGGGGTGTACACGAGCTCGGCCCAGATGCGATCTGGTCCGCTGGCAGCGTCGCGCTCGGCCGCTCCCCGCATCGCGGCCTCGCCGCGGTCACCGAACAGGTAGGCGAACCTGCCGAGGATCCGCCCGGCGCCGTGTGACCCGAGCATCGGGGAGACCACGACCTGAAAGTCACCGCGGTCAAGCGCCTCCCGCGAGGTCGCGGCGACGAGTACCGAGATGTCGAGCGTCGGCGGCAGCTCGTCTCGAGGTAGCGGCGGCTCGCGGTCGAGCGCGGAGATGAGCCCGCGGTCCAACTCGATCTCCCGCACGCGATCGCGCAGAGCCGTGGCGGCGATCCGCAGCAGCCGCTGGTCGAGCAGTCGTCCGCGATCGTCGAGCGGGCGCGAGACCTTATCCAGCCGCAGGTCGACCGATCCGAGCCCGGCGTCCGGATCGAGCAGCTCCAGCAGGCCGACCTCGGCGTCGGATCCATACCGCTCGAGGAACCGGTCGCGGAACGAGTTCAGCGAGGCCTGCCCGTCGTGCAACGGCGTCATCCGCAGCAGCAGTTCGGCGGCGCGCGCGGCCTCGTGGGCCACTTCGCGGGAGATGCGGTCCGCGCTGAGCTCCTTTCGCAGATCGACACGGACCGGAGGCACATTCGGCGGCGGCGGCGCGGCTGTGCGAGCGATCTCGGAAACCTCGGCAAACTGTCGTGCTCCCTGCTCGGGAGTCATCCGCTCCCAGTCGGCACACGCTGACGCGGCCGCGGACAGCCGGCGGCGGTCAGCGTCGACGCCGTCAAGCGTCTCGAGCACCCCGAGCACGTGGCGCAGCGGATCACCGCGGGTCAGCGGCGGGCGAAGCTCGCTCAGCACCAGACCCTCGTCGATCAGCCCGTGAATCAGAGCGTGCACCCGGTCTGGGTCCGCCGCCGGGAACTCCCGCTCGAGCGCGTCGGCGAGCTCGGTGAAACGCCTCGGTCGTACCCGACACAGTTCGAGCACCCGGAGTACCGGCGCGCTGGCGCGCACCGAGACCTCCAGTGCGCCGCGGTCGGACGAAAAGCGCTCGGGCAGAAACGCCCGGCCGGCCCGAATCGAGACCAGCGGGTGCGCTCGGAGCACCAGCTGGGCAACCACGTCGGCGCGCCTCTCGAGCCGCTCGATCAGGGCGTCGACCAAGCCCATGTCGAGGCGCGCGCGCGGATGTTCAGCGGCGGCGAGCTCAATGTCGGTCGTGTCGCCCCACGTCCCGAGCGAAACGCCGGCGTTGAGCCCATACGGGGTCGCGCGCGTGGACATCCGGATCAGGTACCGGAGAATCGCGTGCCGGCGCCGGCGAGCGGCCGAGGCGCCCGACGGCGAGCGCTCCAACTGCTCGAACAGAGACGGCGACGCGACTGCGAGCGCGCGCCGGAATAGCGGGTCTGACGCGAGCCCTGCAAGCGTCGAGGCAGCTTGCCCGGACCCCGGGCTGAGGCTCAGGTAATCCTCGATGGCCAGCAGCGGCGAGCGGACGAGCACCCAGTCCAGCGGCTCGTACCATTGCGCATCGCTGACACCACTGCCTGGCTCGGTCCCTGCCGCCGATCGAGACGCGGATCGCAACGACCGCACGATATCCGAGCCGCCGTGGCGAGTTTCGGGTCCGATCTAGCAGCTCAGCCTGGCCAGTCCCAGTGCGGCACCTCGCGGATCGGGTGAAGCTCGGCGTCGGTGTTCGCGCGTGAGTTCTGCTGGGCGACAGCGGCACCGAATTCGACGTGCTCGCGCACGGCCTGGCGGAACGGCTCGTCAGCCGACAGGCCCGCCTCGTCGAGCGCTTCGAGATACAGGGCGATGAATCGCTCGCGCTGCTCGTCGGTGATGTTCAGGTGTCGGTGCACATCGATGATGTCATGGAAGCCGAGCCGCTCGGTGAACCGATCGGGACCGCCGAAGGACTCCGCGGTGAACCACGTCAGATGATCGACGTGCGTGGGCACCCGTTCGGTGAACACAGCGCTCAGCACCGGGTCCGCCAGCGCCTTGGCGTAGAACAGCTCCTCGAGCCGGTGCAGCGACGGGTCGCCACCGGCATGCTCATACAGCGTCTCCCGGGCCTGCACGCCGCCGAACGGTAGACGGACGCGCGCCGGGGTGGAAACACGAGTTGCTGGTAGTGCCACAGGCGGGGCCAGTGGATTGCTAGCGTCGCCGCTCGATGCAGATCGACGTCCGCCAGCTGCAGTACTTCGTGGCCGTCGCCGAGGATTTGAACTTCACGCGGGCGGCGCAGCGTCTGAACGTGGTGCAGCAGTCGCTGAGCAGTGCGATCGCGCGGCTCGAGGCTCAACTCGGGTTCGCACTGTTTGAGCGCTCGAGCCGCGAGGTCACGGTCACCGACCGCGGCACGCAGTGGCTGCCCTACGCGCGCGAGGTGCTCGTGGCGGCCGACCGCGCGCAGCGGGCCGCGCGGGATCTCGCTGCCGGCAGAGCGGGCACGCTTCGCGTCGGCGATGTGCTGGAGGCGGCCCGCGATGGCCGGGCGGTCGGGCTCGTGCCGGCTTCGATCGCCCACTCTCAGAACTGGCCCGGGCTGGCGTTCGTCGAGGTCGCCGACATCCCGGAGTCCGAGATCGCTGTCGCCTGGCGCTCGGCCAGTCAGTCCGCGTTGGTCGCCGAGTTCGTGGCGCTGGCCGAGGAACTCGGCGATTCGCGGTCGGCGCTCAGCACGACTGCGTAGGAACCGGACCCGAGCAGCAGGCTCGCCGGGCGCTCGGCCTCGCCCAACACGATCTGGAGCAGCTCGCCGCTGTCGGAGTCGAACACGATGTCGTCGATGCTTCCGAGCTCGTTGCCGGTCTCCTCGAGCACGCGCTTGCCGAGCAGCTCGAGCTTGCCGCCGGCGGCGGCCCGCTCGCGATCGTCGGCCGGCTCGTGCAGGACGTCATCGGCCTCGACGATCGCGGCATCGGGTCCCATCCCGCTCAGTCGCGCCCAGTCGACCAGCCGCGCGCGGCGGCGCTTGCCGACGACCAACTCGGTCACGCGCTTAGTGCCTGGCGTCCACGACCAGATGAGAGATCGTCCCGAGCTCCTCGGCGCTCTCGCGGCTAACCACCTTGCGCCCGACGGCCTCTGAGAAGCGGTCGTTCATCTGACCCCGTGCCTCGCGCGGAACTCCTCGACGGCGGCGCCGAGCCCGACGAGGTCGTCGCGCGTGAACTGCTCGGTCTCGTCGGGCACCACCAGCGCGGTCCCCGAGATCGCGAGCTGGGCCGGCAGCGGGATGTAGGCGTCATCGCCCGACGGACGCGTGATCTGGTAGCCAACCACTTCGCCGGAGCTTCCGACGAGCAGCACCACGTCGCGGACCTCGCCGAGGCTGGTGCCTCCCTCGGTGAGCACGTCGTTGCCGATCACGTTGCGCTTGCGCTCCGGAGCCCCGACCGCGGGCGGGGCTTGTCCCGGTTCGCGCAGGCACTCCTCGTCGAGGATCATGACCGCATCGGCACCGATCGCGTGGACCTGCTCGGTCGGCAGCACCTCCCGGCGCTTCCCAGTGAACAAGCCGCGCTTGTTCAGCGTGAAACCCTCGATCCGGCCGGCGTCCGCCTGGTAGACGATGTCCTTGATCTCGGCCACGTCCTCGCCTCCGCGAACGGTCACGACCGGCAGTCCCCGCACCGAGCTCCCCGCGAGCAGCAGCATCAGCGGCGCTTCTTGGACGCGATCACCGAGCCGGCCCGGCGGCGGCGCTGGATCAGCACCGCGGCCACGATCAACACCAGGATGATCACGACCACCACTGGGATGATGACGCCGAGCGCAGAAGCCGTGACGAGTGGAGCGATCGAGCTGATAGCAGCCAACAGACTACCCTGAGTCGCGCGGAAAGGCCGGTTACAGCAGGCTCTTCTGGAAGTACCCCGGGTCGTGGAACAGGACCTCGGGGAACCGCCCGATCGGCCGCCACCCCTTGCGCGTCATCGTCACTTTCGTGTCCAGCGCGGTGACGTTGTGCGTCCAATCCCAGGCGTAGATCGTCAGGCGGTACTGGCCGGCGGCGACGTTCGGTGGCAGCGGCGGCGCGAACCCGCCGGCGACCCGGTAGATCCAGTGCGACACGCACAGCGATCTCGTGGCGAAGCACCCGTATCCGGGTGCGTGGGCGCCCGGGGCATACACCAGCGAGCGGTCCACCCACGGGAGCAGGTGAGCGCCGCCGAATGACCATTCAAGCGGCGTCACCGGGGTTCCGTCTGAGGCATACAGTCGGTAGGCGAGCGCGGCGGGAGCGAGCACGGGTGTCATGTAGGTGGTCCGCTGCACGACCGTCTGGGGGTCGTAGGCGCGGACGATCACCTGACCGCCGGCGGCGACAGACGGCTTTGAGATCTCGGGCGGGGCGTTATCGACGTACGGCGACAGCACGCTTCCGTCGGGTCGCAACGGGTTCACGTAACTCCCGGCCGAGTTGAGCTCTGAGAACGCGATGTGCCCGTAGCCGTGGAGGACGGTTCCAAGCACCGTCTTGTAGGGGATCACGGGCTGCCCGGTGACCACGGTCGGCGCGATGTGCCAGTAGATGTAATTGCCGACCTGCACCCGTGCGTTGGGCCCGACCGCGGCGAGCACTTGCGCGATCCCAGGTTGGACCGCGTACACCCGCTGACCGTTTCGGGCCTGGATGTCGAGCCCGACGTGCAGGGACCCGGGCCGGAGCTCGTTCAGGCCGGCGCGGAGCGGATGCTGTCGGTGAAACGGCTTCAGCGGCCAGCCGGGCTCGGCGCCGTATGGCCTGCAGCCAACTGAGCACGACAAGCCGTCGGCCCACAGCGAGGGCACCTCACCGGCTCTGGCCAGGCGGTCGTTCGGATTCGGTGCGAACGGCAGCGTGTCGCGTGGCGAGGCCCCGATCGAGAGCGTCGGACGCCGCGGCGGCTGCTGACGGGCGACGACCGAACGCACCGCGACCTCGGTGGTGGCCTGCGGAAGCGGGCGAGTATGACTTCCCGCGGCACCTCCTGTGCCGAGCATGACGACCGCCGCGACCGCCGCGCCGATGGCGGCGATCGCCGCGGCGGCCACGATCCGGCGCCGGCGGGTCTGGCGCCGCCGGCGCTCCCTGGCCGCCAGGATGCGCGCGTGACGAGCACGGCGCTGGAGCGTGTGCGGCGATGGCCGCGGCGTCGAGCGCGGCGGTCTTGATTCGATTGTGCGGATGGTCGCCTCGGTTCGCCGCCAGCGGCCGGAGCCCTTCGAGCGCGGCTGCGAGATACTAATCGGCGACGTGGATCGACGGCGGACGGCGGATCGCACAGCCGGGCGGGTCGCGGCCCTACTGGGAGCGCTGCTGGTGCTGGCGTGGTCGCCGGTGATGGCTCGCGCCGCGCGCGTCACCGTGCTCGATCGCGGCGGTCACACGACCATCCGGGATGACCCGTACCTACCGCCGAGCACGACCACGCCGGCTCCGCCGGCCCCCGTGCGAGCGGTCCGGCACCGGGAGGACGCCGGGCCCGCGCACGCGGCCTCGAGCCGCACCGTCCGCGGCGAGCTGGCGCGGCTCGTGAACGCGCATTCGATCTCCGTGAGCGACTACCGCCGGTACCGCGCGGACTTCAACGGAGCCCTGACCCAGGTCAAGCACCTCAGCGCGGCTCGCGGGGGTGAACTCGAGGCGGTCGTCGAGAACCTCCACGACATCGCCGCGTCGGGCAAGCTGATCCCGTCGCGGCTGCCCGCTCTGTTCGCGACGCTCGAGCGCAACCGCCAGTGGTGGACACGCGGCCCGCTGCTCAGCTACGGCCAGCGCGTGGAGTTTGCCGGCTCGATGCTGGTTTGGGAGTTCTATCCGGGCCAGGGGCTCGAGCTCCAGGAGCTCGGCAGCTTCGGCAAGGCGCAGGGACTATGTGCCGCCGGGCCCAGCGATGCCTCTCAGTGCCAGAAGCTTCTGTCGGAGCTGATTCCGCTCGCCGCGAGGCGCGCCGGCGGTCTGACCTGGGAGTACTACTTCAAGTTCGACGGCGGCGTCCCGCCGTGGACCAGCGCGATGTCGCAGGGAACGGCGCTGCAGGCGCTCGCCGACGCATCGCGGTCGCTGCATCAGCCCTCCTACCTCGACGTCGCGCGCCGGGCGCTGCCGGTGTTCACCCGGCGCCCGCCGGCCGGCGTGGCGATCAGGACCAGTCGCGGAGCGCGCTACCTGCAGTACTCGTTCGACGCGTCCCCGGGCGACAACGTGATCAACGGGTTCCTCCAGAGCCTGATCGGGCTGCAGGACTACGCCAAGGTCAGCGGCAACCCGCTCGCCGAGCGGCTGTTCACGGCCGGCGACGCCGAGGCGCGGTTCGAGGTCCCCCGCTTCGACACCGGCGCCTGGTCGCTGTATCAGCCTGGTGAGGAGGACAGCCTCGACTACCACGAGCTGGTCACCGGATTCCTGCACCAGTTGTGCACGGCCACCTCGGCGCGGGTGTACTGCTCGACCGCGAGCCGATTCGACGAGGACCTCAAGACCCCGCCGGTGCTCGGGTTGCTGACCTCCCGGTTGAAGGCCAAGCGAGCGACGGACGTCCAGTTTCACGTGTCGAAGATCTCGCGCGTCGGGATCACGATCGCGCTGAACGGCAAGACCGTGTTCCTGACCAGCGGGAACTTCGGCTACGGGAACCACTCGTTTGCGATTCCGGCACTCCCTCGGGCCGGCACCTACTCGGTGGCGCTCGATGCCACCGACCTGGCGGGCAACTACGGACAGACCACCGGCGCGATCAGGGTCACGCGTTGACCGCCACGTGCTGACCCCGTGCCCGGCCCACATACCGCTGCCAAAGCGTCCGCCGCACGTCATCGTCGTCCGCCACGGCACCCGGCTGGGGGGTTCGCGGCGGCCACGACCTCGGTTCCTGCAGGTCGGCGACCGGGTGTTCGTCAGCCCCCGGGGCCGACTCAGACTGAAATACGGGGGCAATCGGTTCACGATCCCGCACGGCGCGATCTCTCTCACTTGTGACCGCCGCGCGCTGACGGTGGCACTGGCCTCCGGTCGGATCGAAGTTCGCTCCGGGCCGGCGAGCAGACGACCGCTGGTGGTCAGCCGCGAGTTGCTGGCGTTCGCCACCGCCCGCGGGACGAACTTCGGGGTGCGACGCAACCCGCGCGCGCGCGTCACGCGCGCGTGGACGCTTGACCGGCCAATCGTCGCGGCGCGAGCGTCGGATCAGCGGCTGCGGATCGATACCCGCGTTACGTATACGGCGATCTCGGACTCGCATGGGTTACGGCTGGACATCTGGCCGTTTCCGATCTCCCGGCTGCAGCGTCCGAGCGCGCCGCCGCTGCCGGCGTTCTGGGCCGACGGACGGCCCTGCTCGGTCGGGTGTACGGCCCCCGGAGTGCCCGGATGGCCGCTGAAGCCGTTCCATCAGCAGCACGCGATCCGTGCCGGAATCAACGAGTTGCGTCCGGCCAACTTCCACGTTGCGGTCGACATCGAGGCGCACAACTCCCAGCCGGTGTATGCGATCGAGTCCGGGTACGCGAGCATCCGGTACCCGGGCACCGCTGACGTGAACGTCGATGTCGGGCGGTTCTACTACTGGCACATCGCCCCGGCGGTGGCCAACGGCCAGTACGCCGTCGCCTACCGGACCGTGATCGGACACGTGCTGAACGGATTCGGGCACGTCGCGCTGTCGGAGGGCACGACGGCGGACTACCTCAATCCGCTCCGGCCGGGCGCAAGCCTGCGCCCGTATCACGACTCAGAACCTCCGATCATCGGCGTTCCGCGCGTGTTCTCCGACGGCCGCGTGATCGTCGGTGCGTTTGACCCGCAGAGCTTCGTTGCGCCCGATGAGAGCTACGAGACCCCGGTGCTGGCGCCGTCGTCGCTCGCATGGCAGCTGTTCGACGCCCGCGGGCGCGCGTTGACCGGGCTGGAGTGGGCGATGCGCGGCTCGCAGAACTACCCGTCGAGCCTGAAGGCCGTGGTGTTCGCGCCCGGGGCCTCCAACCCGGGGTTCGACTGCTTCCTGCGCCGGCGCCGGTGCATCCCCAACTGGGTCTACTGGCTGGCCGGTGGGCTCACCCAGCCGCTGCCGCTGGCGAGCCTACGCCCGGGGCGCTACCGGCTCGCGGTCTACGCATGGGACTGGGCCGGGAACCGGTCCGCGCTCGACTACCGGATCAAACTGCCGCTCGGGCGGGCGGCCGGCCCGCGCGCCACCGAGTTTGGCCCGTTACGACCACGCTTCGACTACCCCTGATGGCCGCCCCGGACGTCAGGCCGCCGCCCAAGGGTCAGGCCGGGTCCGCGAACACCGTGGACCAGTCGTGCTTCACACTGACCACGGTCCAGCCGTGGTCGCTGGCGAGCGACAGCGCCTGCTCGGCGCCGGCCGAGTAGTCGAACTCGCGCTCTGAGTCATCGTGGTTGATCAGCAGGCGTAGAGCCGGCAGATCGCGCCCGCCGGCGAACCGGAGCATCGGGATGTCCCCGTTGGAGTTGCCCGAGGCGATCGCCGGTCTGCGGCCGATGCGGCTCCAGATCCGCACTGGCTTCTCGGGGCCATCGTCGAAGAAGTCGATCCCGGACTTGTAGATCACGGCGCCGCCGTGGTCGTCCTCCTCGTAGGAGAGCGCGAAGCTCGAGCCGATCACGCGCTCGGCGGGGATCCCGTAGATCGGCCCGGCTACCGGCCGCATGAAGTCGCGGTCGCCGCCCGAGGCGATGTAGGTAGAGAAGCCGTTGGCCTCCAGGTACCGCAGCAACTCGATCATCGGTTGGAATGCGCAGCCGCGGTAGGACCGTTTGAGCGTCGGATGTTCGGCCTGATCGAAGAACGCCACCACGTCGTCGCCGTAGGCGTCCACGTTCATCCCGCCGAACGCTTCGCCGAGCGCGCCGACCATCTGGCGCAGGTCGCCGTCGTCTCCCTGGTAGTGCTTGGTGACCATGTCGCCGAGCCACTTGAAGTCGCGTTCGTAGGCGGCCTTGAACGGCTGGCGTTCCCGAAGCGACGCGTCGGCTTGCGCCATCGCGACCATCCGCCGGAGGATGAAGTCGAGCTGGATCGGCATCGGCTTCTCGCACCACAGCGTGCCGTCGTTGTCGAACACCGCCACCCGGTGCTCGGGCGGAACCTGATCGGACTCCACGAACTCGGTGATCGCCTCGAGGGTCGGGGTGTCGTTCCAGGAACGGAGGGGGCTGTGGTCGCTGTCCGTCATCGCGATAGGCCGTGAATGATCGCCTGATTATTCACACCGAGGGCCAGGGACCGGACGCTCCCGACCGCCTGGCCCACGGTGCGCTGCGTTGCTAGCTGCTCTGACCAGCCGTGGCCAGCGCCTCACTCAGGCGCTGCTCGGTGTCGTTGTCGAGCGAGGTCTGGATCACCTTGCCGGGGATCTTGATCTGGGGGAGCACCTTGTCGACGGTGACATTGCGCACCAGGAAGATCACCGCGGCGTTGCCGGGCTCGAGCGCGGCGCCCAGCTCCTTCATGAATTTGTCGTCGACGCCGTAGTCAGACAGCGCGCCGGTGGCGGCACCGGTCGCGGCGCCGAGCGCCATGCCGAACAGCGGCATGAAGAAGATCAGCCCGATCAGGCCGCCCCACAGTGCCCCGCTGACCGCGCCCGCGCCGGCCATCGACGGCTGGTGCAGCTTTACCTTCCCGTCCTGCTGACGCTCGACGACCACCAGGTCCTCGAGGTCGATCACATGGCTTTTCTGCGCCTGGGCCGCGTTGGCCGCGACCTCTTGCGCTGTCGCAAGGCTGTCGTAGCCGATGGCGACGAGATCACTCATCCGCTTTCCCTCCTGGTCGATGTTCGTGCTGACTGCCCGTCCCGCACCGTCCGGGCCGCGGCGGCGCGAAGATTACCGGCGGGGCCGTCAGCGGGAGGGCTCATCCTCCGCGTAGATTGCCAACCCGTAGATGATCCACAGGCTCAACGCAAACACAGCGATCGACCACAGCGGATACGCGGGGATCGAGAACAGCGCGACGATTGCGGCCAATGATCCGGCGGCGATCCCGAACCACCGCCCGAAGGTGCCGCCCCCGAACAGCGAGGCCGACGCGCACAGCTCGAGGATGCCGATGATCAGCGTTACCCAACCCCAGCTCTTGAGATTGGCGAATACGTAGTGCTGGTCGTGTACGAAGAAATTCGAGTTCCCGATTGCCGCGATCCCGTAAATGGCGTTCAGGACGCCCCCGACCCCCAACAGGATTGCGGCGAACAACACCCGGCCCGCTCCGCGCGGCTGACTCATCTTGCTGGTCCTCCTTGTCGCCTGGTCATACGCGATTACGTTGAGTCAGCCACGGGTGAACGGGCATCACCCGGGCGGGGTGAATCACCCGCCCGGGGTGAGGCGGGCTAACCCAGAGGTGCCGGAGACTCGCGAGATGCTGGCTCGTCGACTTGCCGCAGCGCTCGCCCTCGTGCTCGTGGGCGCGAGCGTCATCACTGGACTGGTCGCGACGATCACGACGTTTCCGCGCGGTCTGTTCGTGCTGTTGCTGCTGGCGCTCGCGCTGATCGCCGCTTGGCACGGGGTCCTGCGCCGCGGCCTCCTGCGGTGGGTATCGGCGGCGATCGCGGTGGTGGCGATCGTAGGGGCGGTGGCGTTGCTGGTCAGCGGCCACCCGATCGAGACCGCGATCTTCGTGGTCACGGCGGTCGCGGCGCTGGCGCTGGCTCGCACTGCATTCGTGGTCCACGTCCACCTGCCGCGCGTGACGCCGCCCAAGCGACCGGTGCTGATCTACAACCCGATGTCCGGAGGCGGGAAGGCGACCCGCTTCAAGCTCGCCGAGGAGGCACGCCGGCGCGGGATCGAGCCGATCGAGCTGACGCGCGACACCACCTTGGAGGCGATCGTCGAGCAGGCGCTGGCCCGAGGAGCCGACGGGCTGGCGATGGCCGGCGGCGACGGTTCCCAGGCGATCGTGGCAGCAGCGGCGGCGAAGGCCGGCGTCCCCTACGCCTGCATTCCGGCGGGGACCCGCAACCACTTCGCGCTCGACCTCGGCGTCGACCGCAACGACGTCGTCGGCGCGCTGGAGGCATTCGTCGACGGCGGCGAGCGACGGGTCGACCTCGCCGAGGTCAACGGCCGCGTGTTCGTCAACAACGTGTCGCTGGGCGTCTACGCCGATGCCGTGCAGCAGCAGGGCTACCGGGACGCGAAGATCAGGACCCTGCTCGAGACGATTCCGGAGGTCGCTGCCCCCGCCGCCGACGCGATCCCGATGACCTGGCGCGACCCCGACGGCGAGACGCACACGGGCGGCCTCGCGCTGCTGATCTCTAACAACCCCTATCGGCTCGGACGCGCCGTCGCGTCGGGCACCAGGCCACGTCTGGACACCGCGACGCTCGGGGTGGCGATCCTGGGCCCGACCGGCGGCATCCGTCGCGGGCTCCTGCGGATGTGGCGGCTGCCCTTCATCGAGGTCGACGCCGACGGGCCGGTGGCCGCGGGGATCGACGGTGAGGCCGCGATGCTGGAGACGCCGCTGCGGTTCTCCAGCCGACCGGCGGCGCTGCGGGTTCGAATCGCCGACAAGCATCCCGGCGCCTCCCCCTCGGCCGGGCTGCCGGAGAATCCCTGGGAGAGCGTGGGCGCGCTGGCGCAGATCGCCCTGCAGGGCGCGCCCGAGAGCCAGGCACAGCTCGAACCGGCGCAGCCGGCGCGATAGCGGCCGACAGCGGTGAGCCGTCCGCGCGGGCGATCTGATGCGCGGCTTGACGGGATCAGGCGATCCATGCACGGTTCGCCGGTGAGCTCGACCCCGTTGCACCACTTCAACCCCGGCCTCCCGCGCCGGACGGTCGCCCGCTCGGTGATCCGGATCGTGATCACCTCCGCAGCGCTGATTGCGCTGTACGTGCTGCTCCCGGACGCCACCCGATCGGACTCCAAAGCGGTGGTCGAGCTCGTGGTCGGGCTGGTCGTATTCGTCGGCCTCATGGTCTGGCAGGTGCGCAGCATCATCGAGGCCGACTACCCGGGGCTGAGGGCGATCGAGGCGCTGTCCGTCGCGGTCCCGCTGGTGATCATCGTGTTCGCGTTCACATACCTGTCGTTATCCCGAGCTAACCCGGTGAACTTCTCGCAGCCGATGGATCACGTGGGCGCGGTCTACTTCACGATCACCGTGATCGGCACCGTCGGGTTCGGCGACATCGTGGCCAAGACGGATCTCGCGCGGCTGATCGTCTCGTTCCAGATCCTGCTCGACCTCGGCCTCGTCGTCGGCTTGGTGCGGACGATGGTGTACGCGGCGCGCGTCGGCGCGCGGCCGCAAGCGCGCCGGACAGACGCAGGTCGAGACCGAGGACGGGACCTGAGCCGCCGCGGCCCCACGGTCACCCGGGCCGGGTGAGGAAGCTTCACCCGGCTGGGTGCGAGTCTGCCCGGGCCTTGGTACCGACGGTCTATGAGATCAGGATCAAGGGAAGGCTCGGCGAGCCGACGGTGGCCGCGTTCGGCGGTTTCTCTGCGTCGAGCCGCGCGCCCGAGACGATCCTTTCCGGAGCCATCCCTGACCAGCACGCTCTGCTCCAGCTGCTCGACCGGCTCCGTTCGCTGGGCCTCGAGCTGCTCGAGGTCCGTAGGCTCCAGGATCCCGGTGACAACCTTGGTGCCGGATCGTGACCGACTGCAGGACTCGGGAGCCCGGCGGCGTATGATGGATTCGGTGGACCACTCATGAGCTTTCCGATGAGGATGCTGACGTCGTGGCTGATCAACGCGATCGTGTTGTGGGTGGTCACGGCGCTGTTGACCAAGGTCACCTACTCGGGTTTTGGGCACCTGCTGCTCGCGGCGGCCGTGTTCGGGATCCTCAACACGGTCCTGAAGCCGATCGCCCGGCTGCTGACGCTCCCGCTGGCGATCCTGACGCTGGGGATCGCGTGGTTCTTCGTCTCGATGTTGATGCTGTGGCTCACCGCCGCGATCGTCCCGGGCTTCGCGATTCACGGCTTCTGGACGCTGGTCGCGGCCACGATCATCGTGTGGGCCGTCAACCTGGTCGTCGACATCATCATCGGCAGCTGGCGGGCCGACCGCAACACGCGCCGCCAGCGCGCCTGAGCAATCGCGCCGCGCCCTACGGGCGGATCACGCAGCGAAAGCCGATGTGCGAGGTCGACGTGTCGACCGCCTCAGCCTGGCGCGCTGCCGGCCGATAGCGCAGGCAGTAGTTGGGCGCGCACAGGTGAGAGCCACCCTTGATCACCCGGCGCGGGATCGCCTCGCCGACCGCGTAGCTGTGCTCATCGGACCGCACTCGTGGGTTGCGCGGCACGCAGCAGGGCTTGTCGAGATCGCCGGAGTGGCGGGGCGCGAACCAGTCCGACGTCCACTCCCAGACGTTCCCGGTGATGTCGTAGAGGCCGTAGCCGTTCGGGGGAAACGTGCGGATCGGGCTGGTCAGCTCGTGGCCGCCGCTGGCGAGGTTCTGCCACGGGAACTCGCCGTGCCAGGTGTTCGCCATCGCCTTGCCCTTGGGCGCGAACTCGTCGCCCCAGGCGAACGCCTTCTGCTCGAGGCCTCCGCGCGCCGCGTACTCCCACTCGGCCTCGCTCGGCAGGTCCTTGCCGGCCCAGCGCGCGTACGCCAGCGCGTCGTCGTAGGCGACGTGGAGGACCGGGTGAAGCTCGCGTCCCCCGACATTGGAGCCCGGTCCCTCGGGGCGGCGCCAGAAGGCCCCCGGCGTCCACTCCCACCAGTTGCGGAAGTCGCGCAGGTCGACCGGTCCGCTGGTGGGGCGAAACACCAGCGACCCGGGAACCAGCAGCTCCGGATCTGCGTCGGGGTAGTCGGCCGCGTCGGGCGCGCGCTCGGCGCCGGTCACGTGACCGGTGTCCTTCACGAACCGGCGGAACTCGGCGACGGTCACCGGGTGCTCGTCGATCCAGAAGCCGTCGATGCCGACGCGATGGACCGGCGCCTCCTCGGCGTAGAACTGATCGGAGCCCATCAGGAACTCGCCCTGGTCGATCCACACCATGTCCCTCGGGGAGGCGTCGGAGGCAGCGGAAGCGGTCATGCTGTGGATGCTAGTGGGCCCCGCTGGGACGTTTCGCTGGTTAGGGCGAGTTCCGGGGGCCGTCAGGCAAGGACGCAGAAGCCGTGGCGCAGCGGAGCTGCGCGAGGCTTCGAGGACGCCGCATGACGGTCATCCGGGACCGCCATAACCGGTGGAACGTTTCGGCGGGGTCCACTAGTCCCATGGGTTCAGATTCAGTCGGTGCTGGAGTGCGCCGGTCGTGAGCTGGGCCAGCGTGCTCCCGAGCAGCGAGCCGACGAGCACGTCGCCCGGATAGTGGACGCCGGTGTGCACCCGCGAGTACGCGACCAGCGCAGCGAGCGCGCGCAGCGCCACGGCCTCGCGCGGGAGCACCCGGCCGACACCGGTTGCGAACGCGAACGCGGCCGCCGAGTGGCCGGATGGGAACGAGGTCGAGCTGGGGATGCGTACCTGGCGGGCGACCGGGACCTGGCGTGCGTCGGGGTCCGGGCGCCGGCGGCGACCGAGGGGCTTGATCACCAGGTTCACGACGGCGGACGTGACCCCGAGCGAGGCGAGGCCGGCGGTGGCGGCGACCCGGCCGTCGCGACCCTGGGTGACGACGAGCAGCGCGGCCGAGGCGAGCGACAGCTTCGAATAGTCGGCAGCACGCGTAAGCCGGTTCATCGCCCGGTCGAGCGTCGGCGTCTGGGTGGTGGCGACCGCGCCGTAGATCGCCTGGTCGAGGCGTTCGGCGTCGGCTAGCCAGCGCGGAGGCACCGGCACACTATGGCGCGGACGCGGCCCTGCGGTCCTGCACGCCGTCGTAGATCCGGCCACACAAGCGCGATCATCCCGCAGATCGGGCTGATCGCGCCGACCAGAGGCGGCCGGACCCGCGCCGGGAACGGGCCAACGTCCCACTCGAGCCTCCCACTGGGAACCGTGGGACGTTCGTCATGTGGGAGGTGGCTAACGCCCCACGCTGGCCGTGAAACCCGTCGAATGGGACGTTGGCCGGTGCGACCGCCGCGGGACGCCGGCTCGAGAGGCGGGCCCGCAGCCAACGCGCCCCGCCCGCAACCACCCCCAGCGGGTGACGCGCACTCACCCTGCCACAGCCGACCCTGACCCGGACAGAGTGTCGGCAACCGAGAAGGAGAAGCAGTGAACAAACCAAGAGGAGCCGGCCGGGCACTGTTCGCGGCCGTGTTCCTGATGGTGGGCGGCGTGCTCAACATCGTCTGGGGAATCGCCGCGATCGGAAGCTCCGGGTTCTTCATGGACAACCAGCACTACATCTTCGGAAGCCTGAAGTCCTGGGGGTGGATCACGCTGATCATCGGGATCCTGGAGATCCTGGCGTCGGTGTCGCTGTTCGGCGGCGGGCCGTACGGGATCTACTTCGGGATCTTCGCGGGAAGCCTGGCGGCGATCGGGGCGCTGCTCGACATCCCGGCGTACCCGTTCTGGTCGATCGCGATCTTCGCGCTGAGCATCTGGATCATCTGGGGTCTGGCCCAGTACGCGGGCGACCGCTCGATTTCGCCCGGTCCCGACCCGTCGCCCGGCGCGTCGGTGGGTCCTCGCCCCCCAGCTTGAGCCCGCTGCGGGCAGCGTCGACGGCGTCCTGCACGCTCGGGTAGACGGTCTCGAGCTGCTGGTCGTCGCCGGCTCGGCGCAGGACGTCCCGGACCGTCCCGATGTCGCGCGCGAGCAGCAGCTCGACCCCGTGGCCTCGCAACGCCTCGTCGGCCTGCCCGAGCATCTCCGCCGCGGTCACGTCGATGAACGCGATCGACCCGGCGTCGAGCACGATCGCCTTGACGCCGGGCCGGGACGCGACCTCGATCAGGTGGCGGCGAACCCAGTCGGAGTTGGCGAAGAACAGCCCGGCCTCGACCCGCACGACCACGATCCCGTCCTGCTCCTCGTTCTCGGGGTGGCGCTCGACGTCCCCATACTGGCCGGTCGTCCTCGGCACCTTGCCGAGCTCGGCAACCCTCGGCCGCGACGCCCGGTACACGAGCAGCGCGAACGAGGTTGCGATCCCGATGAACAGCCCGGGCAGCGTGTCAAATACCGTCACCCCGAGCAGCGCCGCGATCGCGGCGATGAAATCCGGTCGCGCGGCCACCCCGAACGCACGGCCCAGCGGCTTGCTGTAGACCCGGTAGAGCCGCACCAGCGCGGGGACATCCACAAGCTCGATCACGGCCGCGATCACCACCGCCGACAGCGTCGCCTCCGGGAGCTTCTCGAACAGACCTGTCAGCAGCAGCAGCGTGACGACCGTCATCACCGCCACCACCAGTCCCGAGACCTGGCTGTTGGCGCCCGCGGAGCCGTTGACCGCGGTCTTGGACAGGCTGCCGTTCACGACCATGCCGCTGGACAGGCCCGATGCGACGTTGGCGGCTCCGAGCCCGAGCAGCTCGCGATTGGCATCGACCTCGTAGTGGTGCCGGACGGCGTAGGTCTTGGCCGCGCCGAGCCCCTCGGCGAATCCGACCAGCATCACCCCGACACCCGAACCGGCGAGCTTGACGTAATCGTGGAAGCTCAGGTCCGGCAGGCCCAGCGTGGGCAGCCCGCGGTCGATATGGCCGACGATCTCGACTCCGTGATGCTCCAGGTCGAAGATCGCCACCACGATCACCCCGAACGCCACGGCCACCAACGACCCCGGAACCATCGGCGCCACGGCGCCGCGGTCATTGTCGTGAATCGGCTGCTCCCCTGGGTGGCGTACGTGGCCACGATCGCGGCCGACAGTGCCGCGGTGGCAGACATCGGGCCCGTCACCAGGTGGCGCGAGCTGCCGAACGCGGCGTAGAAGATCAGCGCCTCGGGACCAGCACCGCCCAGACCGTGAGCCCCGCGAGCAGGTCGCCGCGCAGCCACTCCCGGCGATAGCCGCGAAGCGACGGGAACAGCCAGCTCACCGAATCTCCGGAGTGCCGAGCCGAGCGCCGCTGTTCGGACGGGTGGAGATCGGCCGGATTCTTGCAGCGACCATGGAGGGATCGCCGGCTCGAGACCGGTCCGGCCTCAGACCAGGTGCAGCGTCCGCGCCCGGCGCACCGCCTGCCCGCGATCGGTCACGTCGAGCTTGCGGTAGATGTTCTTCATGTGGGTCTTGACCGTGTTGACCGACACGAACATCTCGGCGGCGATCTCGGCCTTTGACAGTCCGGTCGGGAGGTAGCGGAGCACGACCGCCTCGCGGTCAGACAGCGCCTCGAGCACGAGCGCGCCGCGCTGCTCGAAGGCCCGGTCCGAGTTGGGCGCCAGCGCCTCGCCGACTTCGCCGGCCAGCGCGCGGTGGGCCGTGCCCGCGCGGATCCGTCTGGCCAGCAGCTCGCGCAGCGGCGACCCGATCGCCAGGAACGGGCTGACGAACCCTTCGGGTTCGGCCACCGCCAGCGCCCGTTCGACGAGCTCGAGGGCTGTCTGGTCATCGCCGCGCTGGTGCATCGCGACAGCGCCCAGCGCCCGCAGCTCGATCGCGCTGGAAGGGTGAACGATCGACGCCGGACCGTCGACCGCCTCGTCGATCAGCTCCGAAGCCCGTCGCGGATCGCCCTGGGCCAGCGCCAGCTTCGCGCGAATCACCTGGGCCTCGGCCCAGCGTCCGAGTCCGGGTGCTCGATCGATCGTCTCGAGCGCCTCGACGGCCCTGCCGGCGGCGACCAGCGCCTCCGCCCGCGCGGTCGACAGCGCGCCAGCCAGCCGCAGCGGCATCTCCCAGTCCTCAGCGTCGTCACGCGCGTCGCGCAGCGAGGCTTCGGCGGCGTCGGGGTCTCCGCGCAGCAGCGCGATCCGCGTGCGGGTGATGCCCGCCAGCACCGCCACCGTGGGTTCGCGGGCCACCCGAGCGGCCTGCTCGGCGAGGTCGGCGTAGTGGCCGGCTTGCGCCAGCGAGTTGCGGTGATACGCGCACACGGCGAGCGCACAATGGGCTGCGGCCGAGGCCGATCGGCGCATCCATCCGTTACGTTCCGCGAGCTCGACGGCCTCGCGGGCGAAGCGGGTTGAACGCCGGAGTCCACCATTGGCGGCCTCGAGCAGCGCAAGCTGCCCCAGCGCGGAGAACCCGAGGTACGGACGGCCGGCGTGCCCCGCCAGCGACATCGCCTCCTCCAGCGAGGCGCGGGCATGCCGTCTCCTGCCGGCCCACGCGTCGGCGATGCCGAGGTGGATCAGCGCCAGGGCGCGGCGCTCGCGGGCGGCCAGCCCCGCCGACGGCGCGCCGTGGCCGGCGAGCAGCTTGCGCGCCAGCGGACGGACGTCGGTGAAGCGCCCGCGGGAGCGGGCCTGCAACATCTGGGCCGTCGTCCGGCCGATCACGAAGTCGGCGCGCCGGGCGGGCTTGAGCGCCGACGCGGCGTCCTCGGCCAGCCGGAGGTACTGCTCGCCGTGCTGGAGCTCGCCGCTCCCGAGCAGCGCGCCGGCGGCCGCGATCGCCAGCTCCGGCCGGCGGGTGAACGCCCCAGCCGGGAAGCTTTCGAGCAGGACGGTGGCGTCATTCGCTTCTCCGCGAACCAGCAGCTCCATCCACCCCGCCGACAGGACGTCTCCCGCCAGCTCGGAGTCGCCGGCCGCGATCGCGTGCCGGGTGGCCTCCACGTTGAGCGAGGCCCGCGCATACCAGCGGGCCGCGGCGCGGTGCTGCGCTGCGAACGCGTCCGGCGCGCGGTGGCGCAGCTGACTGCGCAACAGCTCCCGGAACATCACGTGGTAGCGGTACCAAGCGCCGTTGACGCCGAGCCTGGACACGAACGCGTTCGAGCGTTCGAGCATCTCGAGGATCCGAGCGCCGTCGGAGTGCCCGGTCAACGCGTCCGCCAACTCCGGGGTCAGCAGGTCGACGACGCTGGTCTGGAGCATGAAGTCGCGGATCGCGTCGGGCTGGCGCTGGAGCACTTCCTCGACGAGGTAGTCGGCGACCGAGCGCTCGTCGCCGCTGAACGTCGCGATCAGCCCGTCGGCGTCGTCGCCGGGGCCGAGTGACAGCGCGGCCAGGCGCAGCCCGGCGGCCCAGCCCTCGGTCCGCGACTGCAGCGCCCGAACCTGGGTGGCGGTGAGGCCGACTCCGACCGCCGCGAACATCGACTCCGCCTCCTCGGCGGTGAACGCGAGGTCAGCCGAGCGGATCTCGGCCACGCTGCCCTCGAGCCGTAGCCGGTGCAGCGATAGCCGGGGGTCCGCGCGGCTGGCGATGACCAGCGCAAGCTGCTCGGGCGGGTGGCGCAGCAGTCGATCGAGTTGTTCGCTGACGCGAGCAGCGCGGAGCTCGTGGAAGTCGTCGAGGATCAGGATCAGCGGTTGCTCGAGAGCCCCGATCGCGTTGGCGAGCTCGGGCACGAACCGCGATTCGCTGAGCGCAGCGCGCGACGCCAACGATCCCAGCCGGGTCACTCCGGCCGCCACGACGGCATCGAGGACCGCGCCCCAGAACTCGGCGGGCCCGGTCTCGGCGCGGTCGACGGCCAACCACGCCGCCGTCCCGGGGTCAGGTCGCGCGGCAAGCCACGACGACAGCAGCTGAGTCTTGCCCGCTCCCGGGGGACCGGTGACGACCGTCAGCGGGCCGCGAACGCCGGCGTCGAGCCGCTCGAACAGGCGGGGGCGCGCGATCGTGCCGGCGGCTGGCCGAGGCGGCGATACGCGCGTGCTCGAGACGGAGCGCGGCGACAGCAGCTCGGTCGTGTGAGTTTCAAGTCCCCGCATGTCGTGCCGGTCCACGCGATCGAACTGACGCCCGGGAACCAACGCTTCGAGTATCCGCGCGGGTCCCGCGGCGGTCAAGGAAGTCGGCATGCCGGGCTGGGCCCGGACCAGCGGGTGCCCGCACCCGATCCGCCATGGTGCGAACACTACTCGCCGCCTCGGCCGCCACTTTACAGCTGATCGGGTCTCGAGTAGGTGCTCAGCCGCGCGAGCCGCCTGGCTCGTCGGCCCGCCGGATCTCGATCAGCTCGAGTCCGAGCGTCTGAATCCGGTCAAGTAGCCCGTGCAGCTGCGCCTGGTCGGTGATCACGCCTCGCAGCACGGTCTCGGCCGGGCGGACGGACGCGTCGAGATCTCCGAGCGACTCGAGCACGGGGTCGCCCACCACTCCTTTGACCCGGATTTCGTAGCTCGGTGCCACTCGCGGCGAACTGTCCCAGTCGCGAGGGTGAGCGATCCTCACCCGACGCGGGTGAACAGATTTCCGGCAATTCGCCGATCTGCAGACCGTCTCCGGCGAGCCGAGTCAGCCGGTCGTCGACGTAGTCGGCGTGGTCACGGTCACGGTGTTCGTGACCGTCTGCGTCTTGGTCTGCGTCGGCGCGGTGGCCGTCGTGGTCTGCGTCGTCGTCTGGGTGCGGGTCTCGATCGTGACCGTGTTTGTGCCCTGCTTGGTCACGACTTTGCCCTTGCCGGTCTGGGTGACCGTCTTGGTGGAGCCGCCGGTGCCTCCGATCGCGAAGGCGATCGCGGCCCCGACCAGCAGCGCGATCACCGACGCCAGCACGATCGGCCAGATGTTTGAGTGTTCGGGCCCGATCGCGCTGCCGCAATTGGCGCAGTACCGGGCGTTCGGGGCCACCGGCTGTTGGCATTTAGGGCACAACTGCCTGGGTGGACGCGCCGGCGGGGCAGGTTCGTAGCTCACAACCGCGAACGATAGTTGCGAGCCGGACGGCCGTGGTGCCAATCACCCTCGCGGGGTGATTGCCCCTCACCCGAGGCCAATGCAGGATTGACTCGCGAACATGGAAGGCCAAGCGGACAGCACGCCCGACGCACCCGAGTCGTCGCCCGAACCGGCGGCGGAGAGTCCGCCCGAGCAGACGGCCGCGCCCAAGGCGTCACGGGCTCGTCGCATCTGGGTTCGGGTCCTGCTGTTCCTCGCAGCGCTGCTGACCGTCATCTCGATCTTCGCGGTGTGGGCCAACCGCCAGGTCCTGAATGCCAACCACTGGTCGGACACCAGCACGGCGCTGCTGCAGAACGACGCCATTCGCACTCAGCTGTCGACCTATCTGGTCGACCAGGTGTACGCCAACGTCAACGTCTCGGCGCAACTCAGCTCCGCGCTGCCTCCGCGCCTGCAGCCGCTGGCGGGTCCGATCTCCGGCGGGCTGCGAAACCTGGCCGACAAGGCCGCGTTCGAGATCCTCAGCCGACCGGCCGTGCAGAGCGCGTGGCGGGCGGCCAACAAGCTCACCGCACAGCAGTTCATCAACATCGTCGAGGGCAAGTCCAAGCTCGTTCAGCTCAACGGCAACGCGGTGTTCGTTGACCTGCGCCCGATCATCGGCGACCTCGCCAGCCAGATCGGACTGCCGGCATCGCTGACCGACAAGATCCCGTCCGACGCGGGCCGGTTGAAGGTGATGACCAGCGACCAGATCAGCACGGTCCAGAACGGCGTGGACCTGCTCAAGGGGATCGCGATCGTGGCCCCGATCGTGGCGTTGCTGCTGTTCGCGCTCGCGGTCTACCTATATACGGGCAGGCGACGCCACACGCTGTGGATCATCGGCATCGACCTGGCGATCGCCGGCCTGCTGGTGATCATCGTCCGCAACTTCGCCGGCCATCAGATCGTCGGCTCGCTGGTCAAGGACGACGCGGTCAAGCCGGCGGCACAGGCCACCTGGTCGATCGGTACCGCGCTGCTGAGCGATGTCGCCCAGTCGGTCGTGCTGATCGGACTTGCGGTGATGCTGGCGGCGGCGCTGGCCGGCCCGCGCCGCCCAGCTGTGTGGTTCCGGCGGGTGATCGCCCCGTGGCTGCGCGAGCGCCGGGCCATCTGCTACGGCGTCACCCTGGCGCTGCTGCTGCTGCTCGTGTGGTGGGAGCCGATTCCGGCGCTGAGGATGCCGATCCCGGTGTTGATCATCCTCGGGCTGCTGATCCTGGGCGTGGAGGCGCTGCGCCGCCAGACGATCGAGGAGTTCCCCGACGCCGAGCTCGGCGATCCGTTCGCCAGCGTCAGGGGCCAGGCCGAGCGCTTCACCGGCTGGGTCCAGACTCGTCGCCACTCGGACTCCTCCGCGACCGCGACCGCCCAGCCAATCGAACAGGTCACGATCGTGGCCGAGCCGGGTAGCGCGCCGCCGGGCGACACCGACCGACTGGCGGCCCTGGAGCGGCTGGCCGCGCTGCACAACTCCGGCGCGCTGACCGACGACGAGTTCGCGGCCGAGAAGCGGACGTTGCTCGGCGGCGCGTAGACCGCGGTCCCGCGCTGACAGACGTCGGCGAAGCCCTCACCCGGTTGGGGTGATTGCCTCTCACCCCGCCAGCGGCGAGACTGTAGGGGACCACCCGACGAAAGGGCCATGATGTTGAGAAGAAGACGCCCGCTGATGGGCGCGGCGATGCTCGGCGGAGCGGCGATGGCGGGACGCCACAGCCAGCGCAGGCAGTACGAGCGGGAGGACCAGGAGGCGCGCCTCGAGCAGGTGGAGGCGCAACAGGCGGCCCCTGCGGCTGCGGCGGCGGCACCCGCGCCCGCGCCGGCTGCGGCAGCCCCGAGCCTCACAGACCAGCTCAAGCAGCTCGGAGATCTCAAGGCCTCCGGCGTGCTCACGACGAGGAATTCGACGCCGCCAAGCAGAAGCTGCTGGCGAGTTAAGGAGACATCAAAATGCCAATCGGACCCGTGCAACTGCTGGTCGTCGGCTTCGAGAACCCCGACTTCCGCGGTGAGATCCTGGCCGAGCTCGAACGGCTGCGCGAGAGCGACACGGTTCGGCTGATCGACCTGCTGGTCGTCCGCAAGAACGAGGACGGCATCGTCGACAAGCTCCAGGTCAGCGATCTGAGACACCGAGGAGGCGATGGAGTTCGGCGCGATCGTGGGCGCTTTGATCGGACTCGGCGCCGGCGGCGAGGAGGGCGCCGAGGCCGGCGCCGAGATCGGCGCCGCGATGGGCGAGGACAACCACATCCTCCCGGGCGACATCTGGTACGTCGACGACGTACTCCCGGTCAATACCGCGGCCGCCGTGGCGCTGCTCGAGCACCGCTGGGCGCTCCCGCTACGCGACAAGATCCGCGACGCCGGAGGGTTCCACATCGCCGACGCATGGGTGCACCCGCTCGACCTGGTGGCGATCGGGCTCGCCTCCGCCGAAGAGGCAGAGGAGGCCGGACAGATCGGTTAGGGCTCCCGTCAGGGGCCCTTAGCCGACCGAGAAGTGCTGCCCGGCGACAGGGACCACCGGGGCCTCGGCCTCGGCTAGCGGGATCGCCGGCTCCAGTACCGGGGGCTCCGAGGTCGTCTCGGAGTCCCATAGGACGACGGTCTTGGCCAGCCAGTCGTGAAAGCCGCGGCGGCGATCGTCGATCAGGATCGGCAGGAAGCCCAGGCCGAATGGCAGCGCCGCCAGCAGCAGGCCGATGAACCGCAGCACCGCCTGGCGAATCCGAATCCGCTCGCGTTTGGTGGGGACCACGCGGATCGACATGACGCGATCACCGGGCGTCTGGCCGGCCAGCGTCCAGAACGCCACGAAGTACAGACCGAGCCATAGAAACCACACCCCGCCGCCGGCCGCCGCCTGTCGCGAGTTGAGCGTGTCGTCACCGCCGAAAAGCCTCGCCAACAGGTCGACCACCCCGCCGGTCAACGCGGCGATGACGTTGGCGGCGATCAGGTCGATCACGAACGCCACCGCGCGCGTGACGATCCCCGCATAGCCCACCGGTACGGCTGCGGGCTCAGCCGTGGCGTCGGTCATGCGGCCGCCTCCGGACGGCGCTTGCGCCGGAACACGGCACGGGCGATTCGCTCGGCGGTCTCATCGGCGGCGAACGTGCGCGTGCGCACCCCGACCGCGACGTCGTCGGCGAGGCCGGCGGTCTGATGCGCGAGCGCAGCCCGCAGCTCGGGCGAGCGGGTGATGTACTCGAGCACGAGCTGCAGCTCCTCGCTGGCGAGCAGCTGAGCGGTGACGTCGTCGACCAGGCGGCTGTCCATCACGCGCGTGGTCAGCCTGTCCATACCGGGCTCGTTGAGCACGTTGCGCGACGAGGGCCTCGGTGGCCGGGTGGTTGACCACGACCGCGATGATCCGGTCAAACGCGCCGCTGCTCAGCACGCGGTCGAGGATCTCGTCGACGCTCCCGATCGCTCCAGTTCGTCCTCCAGGCGGCGTATCGCCTCCGCACCGGCATCACGAGCGCCAGCCCGCGAGCGAGCGGCCAGCTCACGACCGTCGCGGGCCAGCCCGTTCGCGGCGCTCGCCGCCCGTCCTCGGATCGGAGCGCTCAGCGGCGAGCGCCACACCTCGGTCGCGGGCCACGCGGCCAAGCCGGCGGCGCGCACGCCCGACCGACACCACGCCGCGCGTGCGCCGCTCGCCCTCGGCGGCGAGGCCGAGCGCGACAAATCGCAGAGGTGCTCGTTGATCGCTCACGTGACGGTCACCAGTGTTGCACCCCCGACGCGGCGAAACCAGTAGATCCGCCGCGGCTGCGAGTCCGTCAGACGTTCACCGGCGACATGTCCGGGTAGCGGTCCCCGGCGGTCTGGCCGGGAGGCGCGGCCTCGTCGAGCCGCTCGAGGTCCGAGTCGCTGAGCTCGACGTTGGTGGCAGCCACGTTTTCCTCGAGGTACTTCACCCGCTTGGTCCCTGGGATCGGCACGACGTCATCGCCGCGGCTCTGCACCCAGGCCAGCGCCAGCTGCGCGGCGGTCACGCCCTTGTCATCGGCCAGCTCGCGGACCCGCTCGACGATCGCGAGGTTGCGCGCGAAGTTGTCGCCCTGGAACCGCGGGTTGCTGGCCCGGAAGTCGCCCTCGGGGATGTCGTCGGGCGAGCTGAAGCGACCCGAGAGGAAGCCGCGGCCGAGCGGGCTGTAGGCCACGAAACCGATCCCGAGCTCACGGGTCGTGGGCAGGATCCGCTCCTCGACGTCGCGCGTCCACAGCGAGTACTCGGTCTGCAGCGCGGAGATCGGATGGACCGCGTGGGCGCGCCTGAGTGTCTCCGCGGAGGCCTCCGACAATCCCAGGTAGCGAATCTTGCCGGCGGCGACGAGCTCGGCCATCGCGCCGACGGTCTCCTCGATCGGGACCTGTCGATCAACCCGATGCTGGTAGTAGAGGTCGATGTGGTCGATCCCCAGGCGCTGCAGCGACGCGTCGCACGCCTGGCGAACGTACTCGGCGTCGCCGCGGATCCCGAGGCGCTCGCCGTTCTCGCCGCGGACATTCCCGAACTTGGTGGCCACCACAACCGAGTCGCGGCGGTTGGCGATCGCGCGGCCCACGAGCCGCTCGTTGGTGAACGGGCCGTACATGTCGGCGGTGTCCAGCAGCGTCACCCCGAGATCGAGCGCTCGGTGGATCGTGGCGATCGACTCGTCGTCGTCGACGTCGCCATAGAACTCGGACATTCCCATGCAGCCCAGCCCCTGCTCGGCCACCTCCAGCCCCTGACTGCCCAGCTTGCGTGTGTCCATGGTTCTCCTCGCGTCGGCTCAGTGTTTCCCCGTCAGATGATTGGTCCATCTAGCCCAAACTTACTTCCCCGCCCAGGCTCGACATAGGCGGTAGCGTCATCACCGTGCAGAATCCAGGGCCGACCCGCGAGTCAAGGACGCCGTCGCTGATCTACGTCGTCGGGCGCGTCCACCAGGGGATCCGGCGGGAGATGCGCACGCGCCTGGCTGAGATCGGCCTGAGCGTCCAGGAGTACACGACGCTGTCGGTGCTCGGCGCGCGGCCGGGGCTGTCCAACGCGCAGTTGGCCCGGCGGTCGCTGGTCACCCCCCAGTCGATGATCGAGATCCTCGGCCGGCTCGAGCGTCGGGAACTCGCCGTCCGCCAGGTCGACCCCCGGCACGCACGCATCCTGCGAGCGACGCTCACGGCCAAGGGCCGCGAGCTGCTCGAAATCGCCGACCCCGCGGTCGCGGCGGTGCAGGAGCAGATGCTCGCCGACGTGCCCGAGCGCGACCGCAAGGTCGTGCTCGAGGGCATGCTGAGCGCGATGAACCGGCTATCCGACGGGCTATAGCCCGTCGGTGCCGCCGCAATCAGCGTAGGCCCAACAGCCGCGCGGCGTTCTCCTTGAGCACCAGCGGCCGGACCTCGTCCTTGATCGGCAGCTTGGCGAAGTCAGACAGCCAGCGGTCGGGTGTGATCAGCGGATAGTCCGAGCCGAACAGCATCTTGTGGCGCAGCTGGCTGTTCGTGTAGCGGATCAGGTTCTCCGGGAAGTACTTCGGAGACCAGCCCGACAGGTCGATATAGACGTTTGGCTTGTGGACCGCGATCGCCAGCGCCTCGTCCTGCCAGGGGAACGACGGGTGGGCGAGGATGATGTCGAGCTCGGGGAAGTCGGCCGCGACGTCGTCGACCGCCATCGGGTTTGAGTACTTCAGGCGCACGCCGCCCCCGCCCGGCATGCCGGCGCCGATCCCCGTGGTCCCCGAGTGAAACAGCGCGATCAAGCCCGCGTCGGCGATCACCTCATACAGCGGGTAGTGCTCGCGGTCGTTGGGCCAGAATGCCTGCGTGTTGGGGTGAAACTTGAATCCCCGCACGCCTGCTTCGACGAGCTCGCGGGCCTCGCGGACGGCGAGCTTGCCCTTATGGGGGTCGACGCTGCCGAACGGGATCAGTGCGTCGGGGTTCGCGCGCGCGGCGGCGAGCACCTCGGTGTTGCCGAGGCGCCGGCGGCCCATTCCGGCCTCGTCGTCGACCGTGAACACAACCGCGACCATGTCGCGCTCGCGGTAGTAGTCGGCGACCTCCTGGGCGGTCGGCTGAACCGGTGCGGCGCCGAAGTACTCGGCAGCCGCGCCCAGCAGCTCGTCGGTGACCGGGTCCTGGGGCTCGCCGTGGTTGCGCTCGGCGTGCGTGTGCACGTCGATCGCGGCCAGCCGGTCGACGTCGATCGTGGCCACCGTCTTACCCGTAGAAGCGGACCAGGCAGTCGGCGACGCACACGGGCTTCTCGGAGCCGTGCGCCTCGATCGTGCCGCGGAACTTGACCTGCAGGCCGCCGGACACCTCGGTCACCTCGAGGATCTCGCCGCCGCCCCGGAACTGGGCGCCGACCCGCAGCGGTGCCGGGAAGCGAACCCGGTCGAGCCCGTAGTTGACCGCCATCTTCGCGTCGGTCACCTTCATCAGCTGCTGGGCCAGCGGCGCCATCAGCGACAGCGTCAGGTACCCGTGCGCGATCGTGCCGCCGAACGGGGTCTGCTTGGCGCGCTCGACGTCGACGTGGATGAACTGGTGGTCATCGGTGGCGTCGGCGAACTCGTTGACCCGGTCCTGGGTCATCTCCTGCCAGTCGGTGTAGCCGAGATGGCTGCCCGCGCTGTCGCGCATCCCCGCCATGTCGGTGACCAGTCCGCCCCCGTTCGTGCTCGTGCTCATCTCCAGCTCCTGGTCGGTACGAGTATCAGGCATCCGAACGCTACCAACGCGTCGGCGAAGGCGGTTGAGACTACTGTGTAAGCCGATGACGCTCGTGGCGCTGTCTGCGGCCTACGGGGCCGGTGGAGTCCGGATCGGTTCGGCGCTGGCGGACGAGCTCGAGGTACCGTTCCTGGACCGAGCGATCCCCAACGCGGTCGCCGCGCGGCTGTCGGTCTCGGTCGACGAGGCGGTCGCGTTCGACTACGAGGCCAGCCGCAGCTGGATCGAGCGCGTGTTGTCGGGATTCATCGGCTCAGACACGGGCGCGCCGGCGGCGCTGCTCAGCGAGGGGGCTTCGAGCGAGGACTTCCGCCGCGCCACCGAGGAGATCCTCAGGCGGCAGGCCGAGACGGGAGACGGCGTGATCCTGGGCCGCGGCGCGGTGCTCGTGCTCGCGGACGACGAGCGGGTGCTGAGAGTACGGCTGCATGGCCCGGCCGAGCGCCGGATCCGGCAGGCGACGCGCCTGCGCGGGGTCGACGAGGAGACCGCGCGCGACACCGTGCGACGGCTCGACCGCACCCACGCGGCGTACTACCGGCACTTCTACGGGGCCGATATCGACGACCCGTCGCTGTACCACCTGGTGATCGATTCGACCGCGATCGGGGTGGATGACTGCGTCGAGCTGATCGCGCGCGCGGCGACTGCGTTAGCAGGCGATTAACAAGGCGTACCATTGGACGTATGACTGCGCTAGGCGTGTCGCTTCTGATAGTTGGAGCGATCGTGATCGTGGTCGAGGCCCACGTCCCCACACTGGGGATCCTGGGCGGGCCGGGCGTGATCGCGGTTGGAGTAGGAGCAGTGCTCGCCGTGAGTGGCCTCGGCGGCGGGGCGGCGCTTGCCGCGATCGCCGCGCTGGTCCTGGTGGCGACCGGGCTGGGGATCATCGGCGTCTCGCTGCGTAAGGGACTGGCGGTTCGCAGACGCCGGGTCCGAGCCGGACCCGAGGGCCTGATCGGGCACCTCGGGGTCGTGCGCAACTGGACCGAGGCCGACGGCAGCGTGCTCGTGGACGGCTGCCTGTGGCGGGCGCGACGATCGATCCTCGACGACGAGGAGGAGCCGGCCGAGCTCCACGCCGGCGACCGCGTGGTCGTCGAGCATCTCAGCGGCCTGACCGTCGGGGTCCGCCGCGCTGAGGATTGGGAGGTGACGGCATGACCGCAGTGATCATCGTGCTGGTGGTGCTGGTGGTGATCGCCCTGGCGGCGGCCGGGGCGTCGGTGCGGGTGCTGCGCGAGTATGAGCGCGGCGTCGTGTTCCGCCTGGGACGGCTGATGGATCAGCGCGGTCCGGGCCTGGTGCTCCTGACGCCGACGATCGACCGGATGGTCCGGGTAAGCCTCCGGACGGTCACGCTTACCGTCCCGCCCCAGGAGACGATCACCCGCGACAACATCCCGGTGCGCGTCACGGCCGTCGTCTACTACCGCGTCGTCGATTCCAACAGCGCCGTCACGCAGGTCGAGAGCTTTCACAACGCGACGCTCCAGATCGCCCAGACGACGCTGCGCTCGGTCCTGGGAGGCGTCGACCTGGACTCGCTGCTGGCCGAGCGCGATCGTCTCAACGAGAGCTTGCAGCATGTGATCGACGCCCAGACTGAGCCGTGGGGGATCAAGGTCACGACCGTCGAGATCCGCGACGTCGAGATCCCCGAGCGGATGCAGCACGCGATCGCGCGCCAGGCCGAGGCCGAGCGAGAGCGGCGAGCGAAGATCATCAACGCCGAGGGCGAGTTCCAGGCCGCGGCGAAGCTCGCCGAGGCCGCCGACGTGATCGGTCGCAATCCGACCACGCTGCAGCTTCGCTACCTGCAGACGCTGCGGGAGATCGGCGCCAACCAGAACTCGACCGTGGTGTTCCCGATCGACCTGGTCAAGCCGGCGCTCGACGCGATCACCGGGGTCGCCGCGGCCGCTGCCCAGGCCAACTCCGCGCCGACGGGTTCGAGCGCCGACAGCACCGAGCCGGCCGTCAACGGCGAGCTCAGCCCCGGGAGCGCCGGACAGCTCGGCGCCGGGCCGGCGCCGCAAGCGAGCACGCCCGAGCCCGACGCCCTCGATCCGGCCGCGGATCGATTTTCGCCGCTGCCGGAGTCCGACGACGAGGACTAGCGCCCGAGACGAAGTCCGACCGCGCTCGGGCGTGCATTACACGTCAAATCCGCGCAATCTGGCGAGCCTTGCCGTGTCGTGCACCGTATACGTGCCCGGCACGGCAAGCCTCCGGGTCGCGACCCGGATTTGACGCGTTATGCACGCGATTTCGCAGCTCGTAATTCGCAGGTCGCCCTAGCGGACGACGCGCACCCGGGCAGACGTGTCATCCGCGAACACCCGGTTATCGCCCTGCTCCTCGAGATACACGCACACGGTCAACCGCCCGGTCCGTTCGGGCTTGACCGACCCCTTGACCGTGACCGTGTAGGGCCGGCCCCGGCGAGGCTGTGGCTCCAGGCGACGATCGAGCACCTTGGTCCCGGGCGTGCCCGAGAACGTGCCGCCGCATTCGCCGGCCAGCTTGACCCGCAGCGACAGCGGCGCTGTCGCGGGGCGCAGCGCGCCCTTGTCGGCACTGACCTTGACCTTGATCGCGAGCGGATGATGACGCTTGACCTTGGAAGCCGCCGTGACCTCGAGCCGGACCGGCGTGAAGCTGTCCGCGGCCGCGAGCGCGGCGCCGGCGAGCGCGATCGTGAGCGCGAGCAGCGCCGCGGCCAGCAGCGGCCGGCGGCCGCAGCTCATACGCGCAGTCCCAGCTTCGACGGGTGGCGGTAGAGCGTCGCGGGCGTGGCCGGCCGGTAGCGAAAGCCGAGCCGTTCGAGATAGCCAGAGGTCTGGAGCGTCGACAGATCGTGGGGCTTGGCGCGCTCGGGCGCGGGCGCCGGCGTCGCGACCGAGGCCCGCCGGGATCCGCGCGACGCGGTGGCGCCGAGCGCCATCGGCACGTCGGTGGCACACGGGGTGGCCATGATGTGCGCCGGCGTCGGCAGCTTCGGCGGGTGCAGGCGGGGCTTTGACTCCCAGTCAAACGCATAGGCGATGTTGTTCGCGTACAGGTCGCGCTGGGTCAGCGGCGCCAGGCCGTAGCGGTAGCGGATCAGCTTGAGGATCGATTCGAACCCGTAGACCGAGTGGTCGACATGACCGCGGCGGGCATACGGGGAGACGACCACCGCCGGGATCCGCAGGCCCATCTGGCCGAAATCCTGGCTGAGCCTCCGGCTGGACCGCTGGTCGGGCACCCGCGGCGGGCGCACGTGATCGAAGAACCCGCCCCACTCGTCGTAGACGATGAACAGCGCCCCGCGCCGGTACTGCGGGGACTCGATGAACGCGTGGACCACATCGGAGACGAACGCCTGCCCGACTCGGACGTCGCCGTGGGGGTGCTCGTCGCCCGAGGTCCCTTGCTCCTCGCCGGCGAACGCCGGATCCACAAACGACAGCGCGGGCAGCTTGCCGGCTGCCGCCCGCTCGTAGTAGTCCTGGACCTGGCTGGAGCGCGCAAGCCCGGGCTTGCCCCACAGCGCCGTGAACGGGATGTCGGAGTAGAAATAGTGGTTGGAGACGCCCTTGGCCGAGAGGGAGTGAAAAATCGTGCTGTCGGGAAAGCCGCCCGCCGGCGGGAGCGAGTTGTCGATCTTCCCGAAGGACTGGCCGGCGTGCATGTACTCGCGGTTGGGGTACGTGGAGGCCAGCAGCGAGCAGAAGAACCGGTCAAACGCGGTGAACTCCTTGGCCACGTGCGGCGTGAACGGCAGGTCGGGCTCGGCGTAGTAGCCAATCGAGAACACGTCGCTGTCGGCCTTGAGGAAGCCGTCCATCCGGCCGCCGGCCATCTCGGTCCGCCCGCCGTCCCAGGAGTGATCGGGGTCGAGGAAGCCGCAGCCCTGGAAGTTGTTGACGAGGCGGTGGGTGGAGAACCTGCGGCCGTGACCATCGGCGAACCGCAGTCCGGCCTGGCGGCCGTCGGCGCCGGGCAGCCATCCCAGGTAGTGGTCGAACGAGCGGTTCTCCATCATCAGCACGACGATCGTGTCGATCGGGAGGTTGCGGGGCGACGGGAGCTTGATCCGCCGCTGGTGCCTGGCGGCAGCCGCGACGACAGTGTCCGGATCCAGGGCCAGCCCGAGGCCGGCGGCCATTCCCGCGGTGACCGCGGTGCGCTGCAGGAAGTCGCGGCGCGTGTGCAGCTCGTCGGGGGCGACGAGCTCGAGGCGCTCAGCCTCCGATGGGTCGCGGATGTCGCTCACGCCGATGCCCGGTTGCCGATCACGGCGCGATCATAGGCACTGCCCGCCCGGCGGTGTCGAACTAAGTGTGACCCGATGCTTCTATCGTCAACATCCGCAATGGCCACCCGAGACGACATCCGCAACCTGGCGATCGTCGCCCACGTCGACCACGGCAAGACGACGCTGGTCGACGCGCTGCTCTGGCAGTCCGGCGCCTTCCGCGCCAACCAGGACGTGGCCGACCGCGTGCTGGACTCGATGGACCTCGAGCGCGAGAAGGGGATCACGATCCTGGCCAAGAACACCGCGGTCCACTACGGCGGGGTCAAGCTCAACATCGTCGACACGCCCGGCCACGCCGACTTCGGCGGCGAGGTCGAGCGCGGGCTGACGATGGTCGACGGCGTGCTGCTGCTGGTCGACGCCAGCGAGGGCCCACTGCCCCAGACCCGGTTCGTGCTCCGCAAGGCGCTCGAGGCGAGGCTGCCGGTGATCCTTGTGGTCAATAAGGTCGACCGCCCGGACGCGCGGATCGACGAGGTCGTCGACGAGGTCTACGAGCTGTTCCTCGACCTCGACGCCGACGAGTCCCAGATCGAGTTCCCGATCGTCTACACCAACGCCCGTGCCGGCTGGGCGTCGCTTGACCCGAGCATCGAGGGCGAGGACCTGCAGCCGCTGCTGGAACTGCTGCTCGAACACGTGCCCGCACCCGAGTACGACCCAGAGCATCCGTTCCAGGCCCACGTGACCAACCTCGACGCCTCGCCGTACGTCGGCCGTCTGGCGATCTGCCGGGTGCGCCACGGCACGATCCGCCGCGGCGAGACGATCGCCTGGTGTCGCGCCGATGGGGAGGTCGACAGGGTCCGCGTGTCCGAGCTGTACGTGACCGAGGCACTCGAGCGCGTCGAGGCCGACGAGGCCGGCCCGGGCGAGATCATCTCGGTCGCCGGGATCCCCGAGATCACGATCGGCGAGACGTTGGCCGACGCCGACGATCCGCGTCCGCTGCCGGTGATCACCGTCGATGAGCCCTCCCTGTCGGTCACGATCGGAATCAACACCTCGCCGCTGGCCGGCCAGGACGGCGACAAGCTCACCGCCAGCCAGCTGCGGGCTCGGCTCGACCGCGAGCTCGTCGGCAACGTGTCGCTGCGCGTCAACGACACCGATCGCCCCGACGTATGGGAGGTCCAGGGTCGCGGCGAGCTGGCGCTGGCCGTGCTGGTGGAGCTGATGCGCCGCGAGGGCTACGAGCTGACCGTGGGCAAGCCGCAGGTGGTGACCCGCGAGGTCGACGGCCGCGTGTGCGAGCCCGTCGAACGGATGAGCGTCGACGCGCCCGACGACTACGTCGGCGTGATCACCCAGATGCTGGCGATGCGCAAGGGACGGATGGAGCAGATGGTCAACCACGGGACCGGGTGGGTACGGATGGAGTACCTGGTTCCCGCGCGCGGGCTGATCGGGTTTCGCACCGAGTTCCTGACCGAGACGCGCGGCACCGGCCTCGTGCACCACGTGTTCGACCGCTGGGAGCCGTGGCACGGCGAGTTGCGCACCCGCCCGACCGGCTCGCTGGTGTCCGACCGCCATGGGACAGTGGCGTCGTTCGCGCTGTTCAACCTGCAGGAGCGCGGGACACTGTTCGTCGGCCCCGGCGAGGAGGTCTATGAGGGAATGATCGTCGGTGAGAGCTCCAGGGCCGAGGACCTTGACGTCAACGCCTGCAAGGAGAAGCACCTCACGAACATGCGCTCGTCGACGGCCGACGAGCTCGTTCGGCTGGTCCCCAAGCGCCAGCTGTCGCTCGACCAGGCGCTCGAGTTCCTGCGCGAGGACGAGGCAGTCGAGGTGACTCCCAACGTGGTTCGCCTGCGCAAGGCGGAGCTCGACAAGACCGCCCGCCAGAAGCTCGCGCGCGTGGCGGCCAGGAGCGCTTGAGACAGTCAGCCGGCGAACGCCCGGTCCGCCATCCGTTCCTGGTCTCGACGGTGGCCCAGCAGGATGCGGCGAAGTCCGCCGCCAACGCGCCGGCCGCTCCCCCCGCCGACCTCCAGCTCGTGCTGTTCGCGCTCGGGGCGGTCATCTGCGGCTTCACGATCCTGCGCGGAATCTCGCTCAACTACGAGGGAGCGATGCTTCAGGCCGGCGCACGGATCGCGAGCGGGCAGTGGCCATACCGAGACTTCTGGAGCAACTACCCGCCGGGACAGGGACTCGTGCTGGCGGTGCTGCACGGGGTGTTCGGTGCCTCGCTGCTGGCCTGGCGGGTGCTGTACGCGCTCGCTGGTGCGACGGTCGCGCTGCTCGCCTACCTGCTGGCTTGGCGCCGGGCGCCCGGGAGCTACGCACTGCTGGCCTGGGTGGCCGCGGTGTTCGCGATCGCGTTCGTGCTCGATCCGGGGCCAAATCCGCTCGCGCTGGCGCTGGGGCTCGGCGGCCTGCTCGCGGCGCGCAGGCGCCCGGGGCTGGGCGGCGGCCTGGCCGGCGTGGCCTGCCTGTTCCGGCTCGAGCTCGGGATCGCCGCGATTGTCGGGGTGGTGATCGAGGCGCCGCGCGGCCAGCGGCTGCGGGCGGTCGCGATCGCGCTGCTATGCGCCGCAGTGACGCTGGCGCCGTTCTTCGTAATGGCGCCGAGGACGATGCTCCACGACACGGTCGGCTTCTACGGGATCGAGGGCCTGCAGCGGCCTCCGTTTCCGGTTGGCTATCACGGCCATGTGGGGTTCGCCAGCGTGCTCACGTACTACCTGCCACTGATCCTGCTCGCCGGCTGCGTCCTCTGGACGGTCGCGATGGCGATCCTGCTGACGCGACCCCGTCCGGTTCCCCACGCCAGCGTGACCCTCCGCGGCGGGATCGCCGCCCGCGCGCGCCAGCCGACCGTGGACCCGGGCTCGCTGTCGGCGTTGCCGCTGGCGGTAGTGGCACTTGGATACATGCTCGCTCGCACCGATCGGCTGCACCTGGTGCCGCTGGCGGTGATGCTTCCCGTGCTGCTGGCAACCGCGGCGGCCGGCGCCCCCGGCGCGGTTCGCGTCGCGCTGCTGGTCGCGGTGGCGGTGATCGCACTGGTCGGCGTCGATCACCGAGTCGGTCAGCTGGTGCACCCTCCGCAGCTGGCGCGGGTGCCGGGGTCTGCCGGGGACGGCGTCAAGACGTCGGTGTCCGACGCGGGCTGGTTGGCATCGCTGCAGCGAACCGTGGGACGGGCAACCCGGCCGGGTCAGCCGATCTTCGTGACCGGCCCCGGCGGCGACCGGGTCGGGCCCGGTGGTCCGCTGCTGTACGTGATCCTCGATCGGCGCAACCCGACCCGCTATGACGTGATGACCCCGGGCGTGGCGACCAGCACGTCCACCCAGGACGAGATCGTTTCGTCTCTGCGGCGGGCAGGGGTGCGCGTCGTGGTTCGCGTGGAGAACCCCGGCGGCGGCCCGGCCAAGACCGCCGGTGCGACAGTTCTCGACGACTACATCGCAGCGAACTTCGCTCCCCGGGCCCGCTATGGGATCTACCAGGTGCTGATCCGCCGGCGGCCCGGTCGCTGACCGCGGACCGCTGGTCCAGCGCGGACCGTCAGTACGGCCAGTTCGCGTCCCCCCGGCCGAACAGCCGGGCCAACCGCAGGGTGATCAGCAGCTTGACCACCAGGTTGCGGGTGAAGTAACCGAGCCCGGCCGCCTGACGCGCTGCGTTGGCCAGGCAACCGGCAGGCCCGAGCGGCTCGCGCGTGTAGTGCGCGAGCGAGCCCACTCGACCCAGGTAGCGCCAGCTGTCGGAGTAGAACAGCGACCGGGCCTGGGCGCGCGTCACGCCGATCGCGCTGAACGAGTCGTGGATCAGCATCGAGCCGCCGGGCCGCACGCGCGCCCCCCACTGCTCGATGTCGGCCAGCGCCGGTTTGTAGCGGTGGGCGCCGTCCACGTACAGCAGATCTACCGCTCCGGCGACCGCGTCCAGCGCCTCGGCTGATCGCTCGCGCACGAGCGTGACCCGGTCTGCGACCCCGGCGCGCTCGAGGTTCGCGATGAACGACGCGTGGTCGCGATCCCCCCGCACCTGGTCGGGGGAGATCTCCTGTGGCCCGCGGTCGCCGCCGCCGTGGGGATCGATCGCCACCACCCTCCCACGCGCGCCGACCGCCAGCGCGAGCACGATCGTCGAACGCCCGCGGAACGACCCGATCTCGACCACCGCTCCGCCGGCGCCTGCGCGGACGGCGGCATCCCACAGCGTTCGCGCCTGGGCGTCGGTCAGCCAGCCCTCGATGCCCTCGATCAGCGCCAGGGCATCGGCGAAGCTCACCACCGCCGGGCGGGCGCCACGCGGGCCTGGATCACCGACAGGATCGTCGCCGCGGTGCGGTCCCAGCTGAACGTCAGCGCGCGCTCGCGCGCCGCGGCGCCCATCCGCTCGCGCGCCTGCGGGTCGTCGAGCAACCACTTCAGCCTGGCCGTCATCTCCTCGGGCGTGACCGACAGCAACCCGGTCTCGCCGTCGACGATCGACTCGCGCAGGCCGCCGACCGCGAGCGCCGCGCTCGGCGTCGCGCACAGCGCGGCCTCCATCACGGTCAGCGACCAGCCCTCCGACGCCGACGCGGTCACGTGCACCCAGGCCTGCCGGTACAGCGCGGCCTTGGTCTGCTCGTCGACGTGACCGTGCACTCTGACTCGATCGCGGAGTCCCCGTCGGGCGATCTCGTCACCGAGCGTCTCGCCGTGGTCTCCCTGGCCGGCGATGTCGAGCGTCACCCCGGGCAGCTCGGTGAGCATATCGAGCAGCAGCTCGATCCGCTTGTAGGCCTTCAGCCGCCCGACGTACAGCAGCCGCGGATCGACGGCGCGCTCGCCGGGGCCGTAGGGCCCTGGCTCGACCCCGCAGTAGGCCAGCGTGATGTGGCCGGCGGGGATCCCGTCGATGCCGACCAGTTCGTCGCGTGCCGAGCCGGAGATCGTCACGAACGGGACCCGCCGGTACAGCAGCCTCAGCGGCAGCTCCTCGAATAGCGCGGCCATGGCCCGGCCCAGCCGGCGCCCGAACTCGCCGATGTACAGATCCCGGTGCGGGTGGTGGACGAGCGCCACCTGGGGCTTGCGCAACCACAGCGGGGTCATGAACACGATCCCGTTGATCACCTCGAACACCACATCGGCGTCCCGGGCCAGACCGCGCAGAACCGCCCACGCGGCGCGCGGGAATACCGAGCCGCGGCCACCCATCCGGTGCACCACCAGGTTGGGCTCGACGTGCTGCACCCTTGCGCAGCCGGGGTGCGCGCCGGCGATCAGCGTCACCTGGTGACCCCACCGAGCCCAGCGCGACAGGTTCGCGTACACGTTCTCGCCCGTGCCCCCGCCCTGAGGGTGCGTCCAGTCCCGATCGGCGAGCACGAGGATCTTCAGGCGGGGCCCGGAGCCGGGAGTCCGCCGGCGGGGGCTCCGTCTCGCGACACGGGGCGTTGCCGGCATGGGCGGCCGCGACATCACTGGTGGGCTCCACGAACGGCGACACTCTACTGCGCCCATGAGCGACAACGGCTACACGCCCCAACCGCTCGCCGCCCGCACCTGCGCGCGCGATCAGGGCGCGGGGCCTGCGACCGGTGGCCGGTGACTTCGCCCGCTGGGGCGCCGGAGCGGTGGCCGGGCTGCCCTGGACGATCGCCGGCGCGCACGGCAGCTTCGAGCTGGACGGGCTGAGCTACCCGTACCTGTACGCCCGCCACAAGCTGACCTGGCTGACCGAGCGGGCGGTCGAGGTCCCGGTGATTCAGGCGCTCGTCGACCGCCATCCTCCGGACCGCGTGCTCGAGGTCGGAAACGTCCTCTCGCACTATCGCGACGCAGCGCCACCTGATCGCCGACCGCTACGAACGGGCGCCGGGCGTGCTCAACCGCGACGTGCTCGAGCTCGGCGGTCTCGGGCCGTTCGCACCTGATCGTGGCGATCTCGACGCTCGAGCACGTCGGGCTCGACGAGCATCCCCCCGACCCGGGCAAGGCGCTGCGCGCGGTACGCGTCGCTGCGCGGGCTGCTGGCGCCCGGCGGGCGACTGGTGCTGACCGTCCCGGCCGGCTACAACCCGAGCTTCGACGCCGCGATCCGCGGCGGCGAGGTCCCGTTCGCGCGCCTGGCCGCGCTGCGACGCGAGCCGGCCGGCGCCGGTGGCGCGAGGTCGGCCCGGAGGCGGCGTTCGACGCGCCGTATGACTTCCTGCTCTACCGCGCCCGCGCGGTGCTGTTCGCGTGCCTGGAGGCGGCCCGGACCTGACGGTTGCGGCACTTACGAACATTTTCGGAGGCATAATCGTTCATTCCGATGACGCCCGATCCCGCCGATTCCGGCCCAGCAGCGCGAGATCGAGGCTGCCGGCGCCGGGGCTGACCGCGAAGCGCTCCGCGTCGCCTACCTCGACCTCCTGAAGCTCAGCCTGTGCGATCTGGTCGGTGTGGCCACGCACATGGTCTGGAGGGGCGACGGGCGGATGTTCTCTCGCGAGCTGCCCGACGACGACCAGCGGCGGTGGCGCATCGACGGCTCAGACTGGCCGCTCAACGGATTGACCATGGTCGGCCTGCGCAGGCTCGACGACCTGCAGGCGTGTGTCCAATCGGTCGTCAAGGATGGCATCGAGGGCGACCTGATCGAGGCCGGCGCGTGGCGGGGAGGGGCGTCGATCTTGATGCGCGCCACTCTCGACACCCTCGGCCGCGCACGAGCGGACGGTGTGGGTGGCGGACTCATTCCAGGGGTTCCCTGAGCCACAGGTCGGAAGCGACGACCAAGACCTGGATTTGCACATGAGCGCAATCGACTACCTGGCCCCGACGCTGGAACAGGTCAGGGGGTACTTCGCCCGATTCGGATACACGCGGGGCGTGACGTTCGTACCCGGTTTCTTCGAGGTGACGATGCAGTCGCTTCGAGGCCGGCGGTGGTCGGTGATCCGGCTCGATGCCGACGGCTACAACGCGACCCGGCTGGCGCTCGAGGCGCTGTACCCCGGGCTCGCGGTCGGCGGGTACCTGGTCATCGACGACTACTTTCACTTCCAGCTTCCGGTCTGCCGTCGCGCGGTCGATGACTTCCGAGAGAGCACGGGATCACCGAGCCGATCGAGCGAATCGACTGGACCGGCGCGCGGTGGCGTCGGCAGACCGCATCGCCGCCGTCCCCGGATGACGGTCGATCCACCGAGCCGACCGACGGCCAGCTTGGCCGGCCGAGAGCCGCCGCCCAGCGAACCGGGCGTAAGATTCCCACACCGACCGCGAGCTCCAGCTCCAGGACGACGTGTCCGCGCTCGAGGCCCGCGTACGCGCACTGGAGGCCGAGCTCGACGAGCTCAGGAAAGCCGGGCTCGTCCCGAGGGCAGCGCTGGCGATGAGACGAGCCAGGCGCGGCGGCTCGTGAGCTTGACCGCGTCGCGGGCGCGCCGCGACGACTTCGACGCGGCGGCGAGCACGGACGGGTCGCTCCGCGTCACCCCCGCGGTAGTCGCGGTCGCGCTGCTGACCGCGATCGCCTTCGCGCTGCGGCTCAGCCAGATCCATCAGAGCCTGTACGGCGATGAGGTGTTCACCTATCAGGACATCCATGGCCGGGGCTTCGGGGCGGTGCTCACCACCGTTCACACCGGCGGGGAGAATTCCCCTCCCCTGTTCTTCCTGCTCGCCTGGCTGACCGCCAAACTGGGCAATCCGACCGTCTGGCTGCGGCTGCCGTCGGTCGTTCTCGGCGCGGCCACGGTGCCGCTCGTGTACGCGATCGGGCGCGAGACCGTCGGCCGGATGGCGGCGCTGATCGGGGCGGCGTTCTTTGCCACCAGCTCGTTCACGGTCTACTACGGGACCGAGGCCCGGCCGTACGCCACGGTGACGTTCTTCGTCGCTGTGTCGACGCTCGCTCTGTTACGCGCGGTTGCGGACGCGGGAGCATCGATGGTGGATCCTGTACGTGGTGGCTGCTGTCGCGGCCGCGTACACGCACTACACGTCGATCTTCGTGCTGGTCGTCCAGGCGGCGTGGTCGATCTGGCGGTGCCGGGACCGGTTGCGCCAGCCGCTGGTCGCCAACGGCGTCGCGGTGCTCGTGTACCTGCCGTGGCTCCCGCACCTGCGCGGTAAGGAGCTGGGCGTGATCGGCGGGCTCTACCCGTTGACCGCCGGACACGTGATCAAGGACTCGATTCGATTCCTGGCGGGGTCCGCGTTCGCATCGCTGAGCGATATCCCCGGCGGCTGGGGACTGGTGGTGATCGGGGCGTGCGTGGCGCTGGGAGTGGCGGCGGTGCTGCGACGCTGGTGGCGTTCCGGAGCTCGCAGCGTCGACCCCGCCGCGCCGTGGGCGCTGCTGGTGGCGCTGGCTCTGGCCACGCCGGTCGGGCTGCTGCTCTACAGCATCGCCGTGACCGACCTGTGGCTGCCGCGCGGGCTGTCGGCGTCGATCCCGGCCGCGGCGCTGGTCATCGGGGCGCTGCTCGCCGCGCTCCGCGGTCCGGTACGAGTGGCCGCCGTGAGTCGCCGTGCTGGCCACGCTCGCGATCGGCACGATCCGCAGCTTTGGTCCCGACTACGTGCGCGAGCCATACCGCGCGATGGCGTCGCTGATCGACCGCGAGGCCAGGCCGCAGGATCGTGTGCTGGTGCTGTCGATCGTCGGCCAGCCCGCGATCGCGGCGCAGCTGCACAAGCCTCGTCCCCTGCTGAAACCGACGCCACGCGCCTACTCCGAGGTCCCGCCTCGAGCCGACGCTTACCTGTTCCTGGACGACCAGATCGCCCAGCGCCTGCGGCTTGGGATCCCGCGTCCGGCCGGTCTCAAGCTGGTCGCTCATAAGCACTACCAGGGATCGAAGCCCACCGAAGCTGCTGATCTACCACCGCTCATAGCGTCCTGTAGACGGTCACGCAGCCGAAGCGCCTGACCACCGCGGCGACCGGGGCGATCGCGCGACCCAGCGCGCGCGGCGCTCCGCAGTCGGCGATCACGTACGCGGCGTTGCTGGCGCGCAAGATCGCCCGGCGTGCGGCGCCGGACGGATCGTTGAGGCTGGGTGAGAAGAACCGGTTGGCCGCCGCGACCTGCGAGCCCGGCTGCCACATGACGTGCCCGGCGTAAGCCTGACGGCCGGTGAGCGCCGGCACCGACATCGAGAGGAACCAGGGGGCCAGAACCTCGCCCGGCCGCGGCACCCGCGCGAGGTAGGACATCGCCCGCGCCTGGTCGGGCGTGAGGAGCATCAACTGACGCCCGACGGCGGCGACGGTCGAGTGACGGAACTCGTCGCGCACGGCCTGTCCGTGGTAGATCGCCTCCGGAACGGTGAACGCCAGGATTGCCGCCGTCGCGATCGGCAGCGCGGCCCTGCCGGTGAGCGGCAGACGCCGCCAGCCGCGGACGGCCAGCACGGCAAGCGGGAGGGTCACGCCGCTGAGCGCGTGGGGCGGGAACTCCGGGAACACGAAGTACACGCCGGAGCAGGCCAGGACCCACAGCACCAGCATCCAGTCTCGATCCTCGTGCGGACGCCGCAGGCCGATCACCCCGAGCAGCGCGAGCGGGCCCAACGAGGCGGTCAGCGCCCACCAGGGAGCCGTTCCGGTGCCGGTCGTGCGCGACTGGAAATCTCCCCAGGCCGGGTCGGCGTGCGACAGCACGAATCCGTAGAGCAACGGGAGCAGCGTGGCGAGAACTGGAACGGTCAGGGCGAAATAGCGGCGCCGCGGCGCCTTGACCACGGCCAGGCCGCCGAGCACGCCGAGCAACGTGACGCCCTGCCACGGATGCAGCCAGGAGACGAGCAGTCCGGCGATCGCGGCGATCACCGTCCACCGCCGCGCCGCCGCCGGGTCGCGTCCCGCGACCCGCAATCGCGCCTCGGCCGCGACCAGGAACACCGGCATCAGGCCGATCGCGATTGCCGTGTGATCGAACCCCCACAGGTTCAGGGCCGCGTACGCGTCGTCGGTCACGAGGACGAGGTCGTAGCGGTGAGCCGGCGTCAGGTGACCCGTCCACGCTGCCAGCGCCAGCACCGGAGTGACATAAAACAATCCGAGGCACAGTGCGGCCGCCTGGTGGCGACGGTTGTCGGGAAGCAGGTGGTGCACGTACGCGGCAAAACCGGCGAACAGCACGATCAACCCCACCGGCATCCAGACCATGTAGGAGAGCTGAATGCTCAGTCCCAGGCGCCACAGTAACCCCGAGATGACGAACATCGGGTGCAGATAGTCGTGCGGCGTGGGCGTGACCTGCCACAGATTCGACGCCAGCAGATGGCTGCCCTCGTCGCGAATCCAGGCGAGATACGCCAGCTGGTCGAACGCGTCGGTCCCGCTGGCTCCGGTCAGCTCTCCGCCGTGGCTCGCCGCATAGATCAGCAGGACGACCAGGGGCGCAAATGTCCACACGGTCAGGACCGCGAAGATCAGCGGATGGGCTCCGAGCAACCCGCCGACTCGGCGCAAGATCTGACGCGGCGTCAAGGCCTCAATCGCTTCTGGGCGCCGGCCGTCTGGGCAGGATGGCCGCCGGCGCGCGGCCCGCGAAATGGCCGTGCCGGGATCGCCTCGGTCACCGGCACTCGGGCGCGGGCGGCGAGCCTGCGACGCTCGCGCCACATCTGTCCGACCAGCGGCGCAGCCGCGCACAGCGCTCGGAGGTGAGAGCGGATCCGTCGCTCGCGGGCGGCGTGCCAGGTCCAGGCCAGCTGGCGGTAGACGACCAGCGGCAGCCATCGGATCGGAAACGACTTGACGAGCAGCAGGATCGTGTTGCGGGTCACCAGGAACTGATGACCGGATCGCAGCTGGTGCGACGAGCCCTCGCCGGCGTGCCGGGCGACGACCGGTTCATAGCGGCAGCGCCACCCGGCCATGCGCAACCGCAACGCGAGGTCGACGTCCTCGAGATAGGCGAAATAGCGTTCGTCGAATCCCCCGACCTCGAGGACCGCATCGCGCCTGAACATGCCGGCGCCGGCACAGGCGCCGAACACCTCGCCGGGCGAATCCCACCGCCCGTCGTCGCGCGCGAATCGTCCGCGTTGCTCGCACACCCCGTCGCGACGCAACACGTCGCCGGCGTCATAGACCCGGGTGGGGTCCTCGAGCGACAGCATCTTGCAGGCGACGCTCGCCGCCTCCGGGTGGCGGCCGAGGACCTCGGCCATTCGCTGCAGCCAATCTCGGGCCAGCACGACGTCGGTGTTGACGAGCGCCACGAACTCGTGCCGGGCGTCCCGGATGCCGCGGTTCGCCGCGTGTGCGAACCCGGTGTTGCGATCGAGCGCGATCACCCGGATCTCGGGGTGCCCAACTGCGAGGTAGCTCAGCGACCCGTCGGTCGAGCCGTTATCGACGACGATCACCTCGGCCGCGGCCTCGGTCTGCCGGCGCAGCGCGGCGATGCACCCCGGCAGCCACTCGTGGCCGTTCCAGTTCGGGATCACCACGGAGACGGCTGGCATGATCCCCGGATGCGAATCGTGCGCGCGGTGCTCGTGCTCATCAGCCTGGCGGCGTGCGCCTGGTTCGCTGTGGGGATCCGGCAAGCTCACGACGTCGATCGGGTGACGACGGTCGTTTCGGGGCTGCAGGGACAGAAGCGGCTCACGGTCGCCCAGGCCGACCGGGCCGATTCGCTGCTGGACTCGGCGGCGGTTCTGAACCCCGATCGCACGGTGCAGGTGCTGCGCGCGCGCGTCGCCCTGCTGAGCGGCCACCGCTCGCTCGCCAAGCAGATCCTCCTGCGAGTCGTCGCCGCCGAGCCCGACAACATCGATGCGTGGTACGGCCTCGCCACCTCGGCATCGGACTCGGCGACGGTCAATCGGGCTCTCGCTCGGATGCGCACGGCTCGACCACGCCGGCCGCCGGTAGCTCATAGCCTCACCTGCGCAACTCCCTCGAGGGTGGCGCGCAGGCGAGCGATCAGCTGATCGTCGAACGAGTCGTCCCAGTCGCGGCTCCAACCTACCCGGCTGCCCTGAGCGCGGCCCGCGACGTCGCCGACCCTCGTCGCCGCCGCGCGGAGCCCGTCGGCGATCGCGTCGACCGACGGATCGACCGGTGACCAGATTCGACGAGATCGCCTCCATCGCGTCAGCCGTCTTGTTCTCGAAGGTGTTGGTGACGGTCAGCATGCCGGCGGACGCCATCTCGATCGGCACCAGGCTCGGGATGGGGCGTGTACATGAGCGCCAGGCCGACGTCGTGCTCGCGCAACAGTTGAGCGTAGGACCGCTGATCGGAACGCGGCAGCAGTTCGAGGTCGACTCCGCCCCGAGGGCGATCCGCCGCCCCCGGCTGACGGTCCCGATCCCGTGCAGCTCCCAGCCGCCCTGAACAGTCCGTCGGCGACCGCCCGCGCGAGCGCGAGTACCCCGAGCTCGAACATGTTGCGCGCGGCGTGGGGCTCGGGGCGGGCGTAGAACAGCAGGCGGCGTGGGTCGCGGAGCGCGAGCTCGTCGGGTCTCGGCCGCTCGACCGGCGTGATCGCGTTCTCGAACGCCAAGCCATTGCGATCTCCCTCGGCCGAGCCGTCCGCGTAGACCCCGATCCCGTGATCGCGGAAGTAGCCGCGCAACAACTCGCTCGAGAACAGGGCGAAATGCGGGAACCGGTAGGACTCGGCCGCCAGCGCGGCGTACGTGCCCATCGGGAACGTGAACGGCTCGTACTCCTGGATCAGGTATACGAACCGTGACCGAGTCCGAGCGCGTCGGTCGCAGCTCGCGCGATGTGAGCCGTCCACCACGTCGTGGCGACGAATCCGTCCGCGGGGCTGACCTCGATCTCGGCGGCCTCGCGGCCGAACGTCACCTCGACGTGCTCGAACAGGCCACGCAGCCCGCTGTAGGACTCGACCGTCGCCGCCAGTCGGGAGGCAGCGGGCCGACCGGATCGACGGTCACGATGCGAACTCTCGCGCCCTCCTGCGAGAGGCGGCGGGCGAGGTTGAACTTCGCGATGTAGCCGCCGAAGAAGTGGTCGGGATCGATCGTCGGGATCAGGAGGTTGATCCGGCGCGGCGCGTGTTGCGCGGACGAACCGCAGCGGCGCGATCTTGTCGGCGATCACGCCGGCCTGCTCGTCGGGACCCGACCGGCCGGGCGCGCGACCAAGGAGGGAGGCGGCAGTGCGTCGAGGCGCAGCCGGCGCTGCGGACGGTCGCGGGCGGTCGCCGCGAGCATCCGCCGCCAGGACAAGCCCCAGAACAGCATCCACTCGGCTCCGAGCGTCTCCGGGGTCGCGCGCAGCAGCTCGCGGGCCCCGCGCAGCCCGCAGCCCCGCAACGCGACCGGCGATCGGTCGGCGTCGAGGAACCGGCTCAGCGCCCGGCGCTTGTCCGGAGTCATGCGTGCCGCAGCGCATCTCCAGGATGGTGGCGAACTGCAGCAGCCGGCAGACGTCGACGAAGTAGTGCAGCCGCCACATGCGCACGCGCTCGCGCCGGGGCGCGCGGAGGCCGCGAGGCGGTCGCGCAGCGGGGACATCTGGTTGGCGGCCGCGTGGCCGAGCGACGCCTCGCCGTGCTGGACGTAGTCGTACAGCGGCCGGTCGACGTAGGCGATCTCGCCGAGCGCCAGCGCGACCAGGCCCGAGCCAGTGGTCGTGGAAGTGGGCGAACTGCGCCGGCGGGAACGGCAGCGCGTCGTCCAGCAGCTCGCGGCGCAACAGCGAGGCGGCGCCGGTGACGGCGTTCGCGACCAGCAGCGACAGCAGGTCGGTGTGGTTGTTCGGCGCGCGCTCCACCACGTGTCGGCGATCAGCTCGCCGTCGCGGGACACGACGCGGGCGTCGCTGTAGACGAGCTGGGCGCCGCCGATCGCGGCGACCAGCGTCGCGAGCTTGTCCGGGTGCCAGGCGTCGTCCTGGTCGGCGAGCGCGACGAAGCGCGATCTCCGGGGCGCCATCGCCAGCGCCCGCTCGAAGTTGCGGTAGAAGCCCGAGCCGTCGCGGCGAGCGCGAGAGGACGAAGCGCGGATCGCCGCCGACCGCGCGCTCAGATCGCTCGGTAGCTCTCCGGGGTGGAGCAGTCGTCGCTGATGATGCAGACCCAGTTGCCGTGGGTCTGCGCTCGGATCGAGTCGAGCTGGCGCTCGAGCAGGTCCAGCGGCGGGTTGTAGGTCGCCATGCAGATGGCGATGAGCGGCGCGGCCTTCGTGGTCCGGCTCGTCGACCGGCGGCCGGTCGGCGATCGTCGACGCCGCCCATCTCGGCCATCGCGCACCGCCCCGCCGTCCAGCTCGGCGCGCAGGGCCACCCGGCGCGCCGGGGCGCGGACGGCGATCCGCACCAGCCCCCAGAAGCCGCTGCGGTAGCTGCGCGCCACGGGTCCTCGCCGGCGGGTCCTCGAGCGCTCGGAACGGGTCCAGGCGCGGCATCCCGTGCGCCATGACCGGCTGGGCTCGCCGTCGACCACGATCGCCAGCGTCGCGGACCGCGACGTCGGGGCGAAGCACCAGCCGCAGACGAAGACCGCGGTGCCGCCGCCGACCGTGACTCGCGCGGCAGCTGCGTCGAGGGGCACCTGCAGTCCGCCGCGGCCGGCGCCAAGCCGAGCCAGGATCGACGGCTGGCCGGGGTCGCCCGCGATGACCGAGACGAGCGCGAGATGTGGCAGGCGATCCCGCCCGCCACCCGCGGCTGCGCGAGGCGCTCGTCGCCGACGCCCGGGTCACCGCGCGCTACCGCGGCGAGCGCCACGAGTTCCGCTCGCGGCTCGACGCCGTCGCGCAGATGCTCCGGCTGGCCTTCGTCAGCGACGCGTTCCTCGGCCAGGCGCTCTACCGCGTCAAGGCGAGCCTGCAGGCGCTCGGGGTCCCGCTGCTGCCGCGGATCGCCCACCGGCTCGCGATGTCGTCGGCGCAGATCTCGATCGGCGACCCGGTGATCGTCGCCCCCGGCGTCTACATCATCCACGGCCAGGTCGTCGTCGACGGCCTGGTCGAGATCCACCGGGCGTGATCGATCGCGCCGTTCGTGACGATCGGCCTGCGCGCCGGGGACGTCCGCGGCGCCACGATCGGGCGCGACGTCAGCATCGGCACCGGCGCCAAGGTGATCGGCCGGTGCGGATCGGCGCCGGCGCCCAGGTCGGCGCCAACGCCGTCGTCGTCGACGACGTGCCGCCGGAGCGACCGTCGTCGGGGCGCCCGCGCGGCGCGGCCAGCGTGACCGGCAGGAGCTGCCGCGGACGCGTCGGTAGCGTTGCCGCGAGATGCGGCTCTTCAGGCGACGGACGACGGAAGGCGGCGCCACGGCGTCGGCCGACCGGCCGTGATCGGGCCATCGACGTCGGATCCGAGGCTCGACGCGACCGAGGCCGAGCTGCCCGCGGAGATCGAGCGCCTGACCGCGCGAACCGCCGACCGGAGCTCGAGCAACGAGCCGCAGCTGCTCCGCCTGCGCACCTCGCCGGCATCCGGCGGCTCGCAGGCGCCTCCGGGGGCCCGGCTCCCGGAGCCGACGTTCGCGCGCTGCCCGGACGGCCTGCCCGAGATCGCCGCCGAGCTCACGCCGGAGCTGCTGCGCGCGGGATCCTGCGCGACGGCTGCCTGCTCGTGCGCGGCCTCGTCCCGCGCGCGGGCGCCGGCTTCGCCGAGCAGATCGACCGCTCGTTCGCCGAGCGCGACGCGCGACGCGAGGCCAGCCGCACGACCGCCGAGGGCTAGTACGAGGAGTTCACTCCGCGATCCGCGCTACGAGGCCGCCGAGGACGCCCGCCCGTGGATCAAGGAGGGCGGCGGCGTGCTCGCGGTCGACTCGCCGCTGCTGAACTTCGAGATGATCGAGCTGTTCGGGCGGCCGGGCTGCCCGAGCTGGCGCCGGCTACCTCGGCGAGCCGCGCCTGATCTCCGGCGCACAAGACGACGCTGCGCAAGGCCGAGCCGTCGGTCCCGGCGGCGCTGGCACCAGGACGGCACGTTCATGGGCCCGGTCCGCGCGCTGAACCTGTGGCTGTCGCTGTCGCGCTGCGGCGACGAGCGCCGGGGCTCGACATCGTCCCGCGCCGGCTCGACGAGCTCGTCACCAGCGCAGACCGACGAGGCGCTGCTCGACTACATGGTCTCCGAGCGGATGGCCGAGGAGGCCGCCGGCGACAACGGGATCATGCGGCCGATCTTCGAGCCGGGCGACGCGCTGTTCTTCGACGAGCTGTTCCTGCACAAGACCGGCTCGGACCCGTCGATGCCCAAGCCGCGGTACGCGATCGAGAACTGGTTCTTCGGCGGCTCGGGGTTCCCGGAGGAGTACGCGCCGATCGCCGGTCTAGCGCCCCGTCCCGGCGCGCCCGCCGCATGCGATGACGAGCTCGAGCCCGACAGCGGCCGGCGACTCGACGCCGCGGTCGCGCGTCGGCCGGCTGACGCCCTGTCGGGCCCGCGAGCCGGCGCCCGATCGCGATCGAGGTCCGCGACATCTCGAAGACGTTCCGGATCCCCGAGCACCGCGTCGACACGCTCAAGGAGCGCGTCACGCAACCCGTTGTCGCGGCCCGCGTACCGCGAGCTGCACGCGCTCCGGACGTCTCCTTCGACGTCCACCGGGGCGAGTTCTTCGGGATCGTCGGGCGCAACGGCTCGGGCAAGAGCACGCTGCTGAAGATCCTGGCCAGCGATCTACCGGCCCGACGCCGGGCGGGTGCGGATGGCCGGGCGGGTGGCGCCGTTCATCGAGCTCGGCGTCGGCTTCAACCCGGAGCTGACCGCGCGCGAGAACGTCGTGCTCAACGGCGTGCTGTTGGGCCTGAGCCGGCGCGAGGCGGCGCGACGGCTCGACGCGGTGCTCGACTTCGCCGAGCTGCGCGAGTTCGTCGACCTGAAGATCAAGAACTACTCGTCGGGGATGATGGTCCGGCTGGCGTTCGCGATCATGGTCCAGGCCGACGCCGACATCATGCTGATCGACGAGGTGCTGGCGGTCGGCGACGCCGCGTTCGGGCAGAAGTGCATGGACGTCTTCTACGAGCGCCGGCGCCGGCCGGCAAGACGATCGTGCTCGTCACCCACGACATGGCGACGGTCCAGGCGCTGTGCCACCGCGCGATGCTGCTGCACGACGGCGAGCTGCAGTACGTCGGCGACCCCGAGGAGGCGGCGCTCGCGCTACTACCGGCTGAACTTCGCCGGCGCCGAGGCCGAGGCGGCGACGCCGACCGCGCCGACGCCCGAGCGACCGGTCGGCGAGCCGTCGAGCTCAACGCGCCGCCTGGTCCACGCGCGGCTGCTCGACGCGGCCGGCGCAGCCGATCGTCGAACGCTCGAGCAGGGGGCGCCGATCGTCCTCGACGTCGTGCTCGAGGCCGCGCGCGAGCTCGGCCGACCCGATCGTTCGTGTTCCACGTGCGCAACGCCGACGGCGTGGTCGTGTTCGGGTTCACCCGCGAGCTCGAGCAGCGCTCGCCGCCGGCGCAGCGGGTCCGGCTGCGACGGCGAGATCGAGAACCGCGCTGGTGCCGGGCCGCTACACGCTCGACTGCTGGATCCGCCAGGACCGCGTCAGCGGCGCGACATGGCCGTGCAGCGATGCGGCTGCTCCAGTTCGTCGTCTACGGCACGGCGCCGCGCCAGGGCGCTGGGACCGTCGTCGCCGACCTGCGATCCGAGCAGTCGAAGCCGGGGTCGCCGACGCCGTCGAGCCCGCGTCGGGACCGGCCGCAGGACGACCTGGTCCTGCGCGACGTGCCGGGCCCGTCGGCGCTCGGCGGCGGCTGGCGGCGCTCGCTCGGACCTGCTCTACATGATCGCCGTCACCGAGTTCAAGCAGACCTACTTCGGGACGGCGCTCGGCTACGTGTGGTCGCTGGCGCGGCCGCTGCTGCTGTTCGCGGTGCTGGTGACCGTGTTCACGAAGGTCTTTCACGCTCGGGAACGATCGCCGCACTATCCGGTGCTGCTGCTGATGAACATCGTCCTGTTCGGCTTCTTCCAGGAGGCGACCGTGATCGCGGTCGGCTCGGTCGTCGGCGCAGGAGGCGATCGTGCGCAAGACGCAGTTCCCGCGGCTGGTGATCCCGCTGGCGGTCGTGCTGACCAGCGCTGTTCAACCTCGTGCTCAACCTCGTCGTCGTGGTGGTCTTCATGCTCGGCTTCGGCGTCGCCGCCGATGTGGACGTGGCTGCTGTTCCCGGTCGTGCTGGCGCTGCTGATCGTGATCACGATCGCGGTCGTCGATGATCGTGTCGTCGCTGTACCCGCGCTTCCGCGACATCGCGATCATCTGGACGGTCGTTCTCGACCGCGCTGTTCTACGCGACACCGATCCTCTACCCGGCCGACGCGTCGTCGGCCACCCGACGCTGCGCCGACATCATCCTCGCTCAACCCGCTGCCGCCGATCTTCGAGCTCGCCCGCAAGTGGATCATCGACCCGAGCGCGCCGGGACCGGTGGCGGCGGCCGGCGGCTGGCTGCCAGCTGCTGCGCGCCGCTGGCGATCTACGTCGCGCATCTGCGTGTTCGCGGTGTGGATCTTCAACCGCGAGGCGCCGCGGATCGCCGAGCAGCTGTAGACGCCGCCGCCGAACTGCGCGCCTCGTGCACGCGCGCCGGCGTCGAGATTCGACCCGTACCTGCACGACCCCCTCCGTGGGGCGCGTCGATGGCGCACCACGCCGAGCTGATGCTGCGCCTGCCTCGACGCCGTCGGGGCGCGCTCGGTGGTCGAGGTCGGCGCCTATGCCGGCGACCTGACGCGGCGTGCTCGTGCGACTGGGCCGGACCGACCGGCGCCGCGCGTCGTGGCGATCGACCCGTCGCCGCAGCGAGCAGCTCGTCGCGCTGGCGGCCGAGCACGACCGAGCTGGAGCTGATCCGCGAGACGAGCCTCGAGGCGCTGCCGCGAGATCGACGCTGCCCGACGTCGTGATCATCGACGGCGACCACAACTACTACACGGTCCGCGAGGAGCTGCGGCTGATCGCCGAGCGCGCCGCCGGCGCCGAGCTGCCGCTGCTGCTGTTCCACGACGTCTGCTGGCCGCACGGCCGCCGCGACGACTACTTCGACCCCGAGCAGATCCCGGCGGAGTACCGCCAGCCGATCGTCGGCGAGCGGCGCCGGGATCTTCCCCGGACGATCCCGGCATCCGCCCCGACGGCCTCCCCTATCCCGCTCGGCGGCCCACGAGGGCGGCGCCGCGCAACGGCGTGCTGACCGCGGTCGAGGACTTCGTCGCCAGCGACGAGCGCGCTGCGGCTGGTGGTCGTGCCGGCGTTCTTCGGCTTCGGCGCGGTCTGGCACCACGACGCCCCGTGGGCGGACGACGTCGCGCGATCCTCGACCCCTGGGACCGCAACCCGCTGCTCGAGCGCCTGGAGGCCAACCGCGTGCTGCACATCGCCCGGCGAGCACGCCCTGCGCGTCGAGCTCTGGGACGCTCCAGGAGCGCCAGGCCCGCCAGGAGGCGGTGCTGCGGCGCCTGCTCGACTCGAGCGCGTTCGCGCGTCGCCGAGCGGCTCTCGCAGCTGCGCGTCCGCGCCGGCGTCGCCCCGGAGCAGTCGGTCGTCTCCCGCGACGAGATCCGCCGCCGGGCGCTCGAGGACTGAGTCGCCGAGCTCCGCCGCTCGCGCTCGAGCGCTCTGGCCCGCCGGCGCTCGCGCCGACAGGTTGAGCGCGCGCAGCGGCTCGGTGAGCGCGCCACGAGCAGCGTGTCCGTGGCCTCGCTCGACCGCGCGTTCGAGCTCCTCGACGCGGGCGTCGATGGCCAGTCGCTTGGAGTAGGCGATCGCCCGCGCGGCCTCGCGCTCGGCCTCGGCTCGACGGGCGCGGCGCCTTCCAGTCGGCCGTCGGCGTCGGCTCCGGCCCGGGCATCCGGCCCTCCCACTTCTGGGCCGATCGGCGATGTGCGCCTCGACCCAGAGCTCCAGGTCGTTCGACGAGCTCGAGCGAGCGGTGCTGGATCAGCGCGACGTCGGCGGTCATCGACCTTGCGCCCGGCGGCCCGTACCTGCAGGCAGATAGTCGACGTCGAAGCCGTGGCCGAGCACCAGCGCCCTCGTCGAAGCGCACGTTGCGGACCGCCCAGGGCGAGAGCACGAGCAGAGAGCCGTCGACCGTGTCGACCTCGCCGGCGGCCGGCCGGGGCGGGCCCACGAGTAGGCGGGCAGCTCGCCGCCGCCGTACTTCGGTGTAGCGATGCGTGACCTGGCCGGCAGCTGACGACGCCCTCCCACCAGGCGATGCTGCGTGACGTCCGTCGCGCCCGCGCAGCCCACCACGCGCGACATCGGGCTCGCTCAGCGCCGCGCTGACCTTGTCGGCAGAAGCCGGCGTCGACGATCTCGGCGTGGGGGTGCACGATCACCAGCGCCTCGAGGTCCTCGCGCGCGCGCGGCGGCATCGAGCAGCAGGTTGTAGCTGCGGCCGATCGTGCCGACCGAGGCGAAGGGGAAGATCGCCGAGTCGGGCTCGGCGGCCAGCCGGATTCCCGGCTCGGCGTAGCGGCGGTACGGCTCCGGCTCGCTGACCGAGCAGCCGAAGGCGATCATCGCGGCCCGGGCCGGCTTCGGGGCGGGCGAGCTGCGCTGAACGATGCCGGCGCGGCGACGATCCCGCGGACCCGATCGCGTACGGCTCGCGCGCGGCGCAGCGGCGCCGTGATGCGCCACGAGATGCTGCCGGTCGCCTCGTCCAGCGCGCGCTCGAGCTGCACGGATCCGCGCTTCGAGTCTGCAGGTCGTTGGTGTGGTCGACGACCCGGGCGGCGTCGCGCTCGGCCTCGGCGCGGCAGCGCTCGCTGCTCCCAGGTTCCGGCGCCCGTGCCGACCCCGGGGATGCGTCCCGTCCCACTTCTCGGCCACCTGCATGTGCGCCTCGATCCAGCGGCTCGGGTCGCTGAACGGCTCGAGCGAGTGGTGGTGGATCGCGCGGAAGTCGGCCGTCATCGACCTTCTGCCCGGCGGCGCGCACCTGCAGGCAGAAGTCGAAGTCGTAGCCGTGCAGCTGCGCCGAGCGACTCGTCGAAGCGCAGGTTGCGCACGGCCCACGGCGAGAGCACCAGCAGGAAGCCGTCGAGCGTGTCGACCTCGCCCGAGCCGCGCGTAGGGCGGGGCCTCGTCCCAGGCCCACGAGAACGCCGGGCAGATCGCCGCCGCCGTGCTCGTCGTAGCGGTGGATGAACGAGGCCAGCGTGACCGAGCCCTCCCACCAGGCGATGCTGCGCACGTCGATCGCGCCCACGCAGCCGACGACGCCGACCTCGGGATCGGCGAGCGCCTCGCGGACGCGTCGCGCAGAAGTCGGGATCGACGATCTCGGCGTCCTGGTGGACGAGCACGAGCGCCTCGAGGTCGTCGCGCCCGGCGGCCTCGTCGAGCAGCGCGTTGTAGCTCGCGAGCAGATCGAGCCGATCGAGGGCATGCGCGAGACCTCCGAGTCGGGCTCGGCGGCCAGGCGAATGCCCGGCTCGGCGCAGCGGCGGTAGACGTCGGGCTTGGTGATCGCGGAGCCGAACGCGATCATCGTGGGGCCCTCACGGCGGCCATGCGGTACGAGTGTAATCGGCGCCGGCGGATCATCCGCCGGGCCCGCGTCCTGCGGAGCGGCTCGCGCCAGCGCCAGCAGCGCCCCGGCCAGCACCATGCGCGACCAGCGGTCACCGCGGGCATCTGCCAGTCCCAGTCCAGCGGCGCGTGCGCGACGTAGACGACGAACCCGGCGATCGGCCCGGCGGCCATCGCCGGCGCCCGGCGCAGCGCTTCGCGGCCGCTCAGGCAGACACCCGCGAGAAACGCGATCAGCAGCAGGATCCCCACGATGCCCAGCTCGGCGAGCGTCTGCAGCGGCAGCGAGTGGGCGTCCTGGGCGGCCTCGTTGATCGTCCGGTAGCGGAGCCAGTCGACCGCCCAGCCGCCGGCACCGACGCCGTGGAGCGGCTGCGCCTTGAACGCTCGCAACGCCACGTCCCAGTAGTCGTAGCGGTTGCTCTCGAGCGTCACCAGGCGCGTGGCTCCACCGCTCAGCGGGGCCTTGGAGCTCTCCTTGGCCCCGACCACGATCGCCAGCGCCAGGCCAGCACAGATCACCCCGAGCGCGATCCATCCCGAACCGCGGGGCAGCTTGATCTCGCCCGCGTGCTGGCCCCGAGCAGCCCGCCATTGGACCGCGACCGCAGCGAGCATGATCACGACCAGCAGCGCGAACACGATTGCCCCCTGGCGCTCCTGGGTTCCGAGCGGACCGGTCATCGCGGTGACGCCCTTGAACGGCGCTGCGGCGACCGACGCCAGCGCCCCGGCCACTACGCAAACGGCCAGCGCTCGCAGCTGCCCGCGCTCGGGCGCGAGCACCACCAGCGCGATCAGTCCCGCCACGCAGGCGAACAGCGCGCCGCGGGAGAAGCTCAGATACAGGCCCATCGTCAGCGGCGCGGCGGCGGCAGTGGCGGCGAGCCGCACGCCGGGCGCACGGTCGGGCGCGCCCGCCACACGCGTGGCCAGTACGAATCCGAGCGCGGCCAGCTCGCCCATCGCGTTCCAGTATGTGAGCGGCTGCTCGAGGCGGCCCTCAGCGCTCACCGAGCGGGCGAAGTGCAGCACTCCGGGCAGCAGCCGTTCCGAGATGCCGTAGCCGATCACGATCAACGCACCGGCCGCGAGCGCGGGCTCGACCAGCAGCTGGGCGCGCCGGGATTGCAGGAGCAGCATCCCGGCCAGCAGCACGCCGGTGTACAGGATCGTGATCTGCCCGGCGTGGTAGGCGCTGCCGGCGACAGGCGCCCAGGTGATCGACAGCAGCGTCCAGACCCCGAGCGCCGCCAGGCCGCCGAGCGCCAGCCACGATCCGGTCGTCATCGCCGGGCGCGGGGCCGCGATCACGGCTATCGCGACCAGCGCCCAGGCCAGCAGGCCGGCCCAGGCCCGGGGACCGTCGAAATAGCCACCGCTGAAGAACGCCAGCGCGGTGGGTCCGGCCAGCAGCGCCGCGCGGGCGCCGTTGAGCACGGCGGCACGCATCACGTCGGCGCGAGGATCATCTACCGGTCTCGGGCCGCTCGCCTGACCAGCCGCGCGGTCGGCAGCGGCTGGCGATCGCCACCGCGGCGCGAGCCCTCGGCGATCGCGGCCTGCACCTGTGTGAACATCGCCCGGCGGAAGCTGGCCACGTCGAACCGCGCCGCGTTATGCACGCAGGCGTTGGCGTCGACCGCCTCGGTGTCGAATTCCCGCACCGCCTGCGCCAGCTCGGACGGACCCCCAGTCCACAGGTGCCCGGTCCGACCCTCGATCACGGTCTCCAGCACGCCGCCCTCGCCCCGCCCGATCACGGGCCGGCCGGCGGCCTGGGCCTCGACTGCCGCGATCCCGAACTCCTCGACCGAGGTCACGATCAGCGCACGGGACGCGCTGCAGGATCTCGGCCACGACCGCGTCGGGCTGGCGTCCAGCGAACTTGATGTGCGGGCCGGCCTGCTGCTGTAGGCCCCGGGCCGCGGGACCGTCCCCGACGACGACCAGCGGGAGCCTCAGCTGGTTGAACGCCTGCACGGCCACGTCGATCTGCTTGTGGGGCATCAACTCTGAGACCACCGCGTAGTGGTCGGATACCGGACCGGTCGCAAACCGCGATGTGTCGACCGGCGGATGCACGATGTCGGCCTCACGCCCGAAGTACGCGCGGATCCGAGCCTGGGTGATCCGCGAAATCGCCACGTAGCGGTCGGTTCGCTGGGCGGCGATCCAGTCCCACTGTCGCCAGCGCCTGAACGAGCGGCGCAGGAACGCACGGGTCACGGGGTCGCGGCGGGCCAGCGTCGGCTCCCGGTCGTTCCAGGCGTAGCGGAACGGGTTGTAGCAGTAGCTCACGTGCGTCGTGTCCTCGTCGCACAGCACGGCGTGAGCCCACGCGGACGAGCTCGACACGACCAGGTCGTAGCCCGACAGGTCGAACGATTCGATCGCAGCCGGATACAACGGCAGCAGTGCCCGGAACGTGCGCGCGGTCGGCCGCAGCTTCTGCAGAAACGAGCTGTGCACCGTGCGCCCGGCGAACCGGCCCTCGGTCCCGCGCTCGTCGTAGACGGCGGTGAAGATGTCGGCGTCGGGCCACATCCGGCACAGCTCGAGGAAGGTGCGCTCGGCTCCCCTGAGATCCAGCAGGAAATCGTGAACCAGCGCCACCCTCGGGTGCCCGGGCACACTGTGCAGCGGTCTCGGCACCGCGCGGAGTGTATGGGGAGCGGTCCCGGCGGTCCACGCACAGCCGCCTCGGCGCGATTGGCCTCCACCGACGGGGGCGCGGATAGCCTCCACCGCGTGGTCCTGTTCGCCAGCTACTCGGGCGCCTTCGGAGGCGCGGAGCGGCTGCTGGTGCAGTTCGCGGCCGGATTGGAGGAGGACTGCGCGCTGGCGTGCCCCGAGGGACCGCTGGCGGTAGCCGCGCGCGCGGCCGGGTTGCGGGTGTTCCCGATCCCAGTCCGTCGCATGGAGCTGCGCGCCTCGGCTACCGAGCGCGCGCTGGCGGTCGGACGGCTCGTGGCCCACGGTCTCGAATTGCGGCGACTGGCGCGCGCTCTCGGTCCGGAGCTGGTGGTCGCGTGGGGCATGCGCTCGGCGCTGGCCTGGTGGTCGTCCCGCGGCCCGGCGCCGTTCGCCTTCCAGCACAACGACCTCGTTCCCGGACCGGCGATCGGGCTCGGCGTCCGCGCCGCCGCCCGCCGCGCCGCGGTGGTCACGGCCCCGTCGCGGGCGGTGGCGGCCGATCTGGACCCGGGCAGCCGGCTCGGCGACCGCATGACCGTGGTCCACCCGGGGATCGACGTCGGCCGATTTGACGGCACCGCGCAGCCGGCGGCACCCCGGGAGGTGCTGGTGCTGGGCGCGGTGGCCGGGTGGAAGCGTCCGGACGTCGCGCTCGAGGCGGTCGCGATCGCTCGGCGGTCGCTGCCGGAGCTGCGCCTGCGATTCGTGGGTGCGGCGCTCGACGACGCCGGACGCGCGCTGGTGCGGCGGCTGCGATCGCGCGCGTCGGAGGGAGATCTCGCCGGCGCGGTCGAGTTCGCCGGGGCGACTGACGATCCCCGCATCGACCTCGGGCGCGCCAGCTGCCTGCTGCACTGCGCCGAAGCCGAGCCGTTCGGGATCGCGGTGCTGGAGGCGCTGGCGGCCGGGCGGCCTGCGATCGTTCCGAACTCCGCCGGGCCGGCGGAGATCGTCGACGGGTCCTGCGGACGGCTGTATTCACCGGGAAGCGCCGGGAGCGCTGCGGCCGGGCTGGTGGACGTGCTGGCTGATCCGGGGCGGGCGGCGGCGCTGGGCCGGGCCGGCCGGGCGCGCGCGCGAGCGCGCTTCGATGCAGCGCGAGGCGCGGGAGGCCTACGCCGCAGCGCTGTCTCCGTGGCTCGGCCGACAGCGCTCCCCGGCTCGGTCCGGGACGCTCGCGGTCGTCACCGTGACTCATCGTTCGGCGCCCGAACTCTCCCGCCTGGCCGCATCGCTACGGCGCCACCTGCCCGGTGCCCGCCTGGTCGTGGTCGATTCCGCCTCTGACGACGACACGGTCGCGGTCGCGCGGGCACTGCCGGGAGCGGTGACGGTGGCACTTGATCGCAACGTCGGCTTCGGGGCCGGCTGTAATCGCGGGCTGGAGGCCGTCGGCGAGCCGGTGGTCGCGTTGCTCAACCCCGACGTCGAGGTCGTCGACGACTCGCTACTCGAGCTCGTGGCCGGTGCGCTTGACCGCACGCAACCGGAGCGGCTGCTGGCGCCGCTGGTGCTCAACCCCGACGGGTCCCGCCAGGACACGGTCCACCCGGCGCCGGGCAGCATCGCCGACGTGGCTCGCGCGCTGGTGCCGCTGTCCCTCGCGCCGGGAACGGATCTCGCACCGTGGGGGGCGTCGGAGCCCCGGGCGGTCGGCTGGGCGGTCGGGGCGGCGCTGGTCGCCCGTACGGAGACGCTGCGCCGACTCGGGCCGTTCGACGAGCGGATCTTCATGTACGGCGAGGACCTCGACCTCGGACTGCGCGCCGCCCAGGCCGGCGTCCGCACCTGGTTGTGGCCGTCGGCGCGGGTGCTTCATGACCGCGCGCACGCTTCGGGCCCGGCGTTCGGAGGCGAGCCGTTCGAGCGGCTCGCGCGGGGCCGGCGCGAGGTCGTCGCCGGCCGGCTGGGCCGATCGCGGGCGCGGCTCGACGACGCGGCACAAATGACCACATTCGCCACCCGGATCGCCGCCAAGCGACTGCTGGGGCGCCGGGCGGCTCGGGAGCGTCGTCAGCTCGGCGCGCTGCTGCGAGTGCGACGGGCCGATGGCCGAACCTGATCCCGGCCCGATCCGGGGCGGTTGGAGGCGCCGCGTTCTGCCGATCGCGGCGGCGGTCGCGGCGGCGGTCGTGGCCGTCGTGCTGACGACGCGGTCCGGCGGCAGCTCCTCATCGTCGTCGTCTCAGAGGCCCAGCATCCCGGCCGTCACCTCCACCAGCACCCCCGGCGCTCCGACGTCTACCTCGCCGGCCGCCAGCGCGCCCACCGGACCGGGGCCGCCCGCCACTCCGCCGCCGGCGCGTCAGGAGTTCGGCGTCAACGTCAACCGGCTGTTCAACGACCGGACCTACGGACCGCGCCAGATCGACCAGCAGCTGCACGCGCTGAAGGCCACCGGCGCGACCGTCGCTCGCAGCGATGCGCTGTGGGAGGCCACCGAGCCGACGGCGCCGGTCGACGGCGTGCATCACTACGACTGGAGCTTTGACGACTCGATCGCCGCCGCCCTGGCCAGCCACGGACTGCGGTGGCTGCCGATCATCGACTACTCGGCCCCATGGGCTCAGTCGGTCGCCGGCGTCGACCACTCGCCGCCGAGTTCGCCCGCCGACTACGCGGCCTACGCCGGCGCGCTGGCGTCGCGATACGGCGTCGGCGGTTCGTTCTGGCGCGAGCACCCCGAACTCCCGGCCGAACCGGTGCTCGTCTGGGAGATCTGGAACGAGCCCGACAACCCCACGTTCTGGTCGCCCAAGCCCGACGTGACCCGCTACGCGGCGCTGTATGAACAGGCACGCAACGCGATCCTCGGCTTCGAGCCGACCGCCGCGGTGATCGTCGGCGGCCTGACCAATCCGGTCGTATTCATCCCGGCGCTGCTGACGGTGGCGCCGGACCTGCGCGGGCACATCGATGGCATCGGCCTGCACCCGTACGGGATCGACCCCTCGGGCGTGCTGTCGAACGTGACCAAGGCCCAGCAGGTGATGGCCGCCGCCGGGATCGGCGACGTGCCGCTGTACATCACCGAGCTCGGGTGGACCACCCACCCGCCGAGTAACCCCAACTACCTGCCGGAGTCAAAGCGCCCGACCTACCTCCGCCAGACGCTGGGCGAGCTCGGCCGGCTCCGCTGCGGGCTGGCCGCGACGATCGTCTACACCTGGGTGACACCCGAGCACAACCGCGCCGACGGCCAGGACTGGTTCGGGATCCACGGCCCCAACGGCGCTGGCACGCCCGATTCGGCCGCGTTCGCGGCCGCAATCAGGACCGCTTCAGGCAGAGCGTCGCGACCGTGCCCTTCTGGCGGCAGCGCTCAAGCGCCAACGCCCCCTGTCGGAACGCTCTGAACGCCGGCTTCTCGGACACCTTGCCGTTGGTCAGCTTGAGCAGACCGGCGAAGTCGAACGCGAGCGCGTTGCGCTGCTCGGTGCCGATCCACGTGTAGTAGTAGAACGCCTGCAGACGCAGGGCGACACGGTTCTTGCCCAGCATCGGCAGGATCGATGCGATGTTGCGCGCCTGACCGGCGGCCGTGGTCGCGAAATCGAAGCCGGTGTTATGCGGGGTCTGGCCGCGGGAGGAGGGCCAGCTGATCTCGTCGGCGATCATCGGCTTGCGGCCGTCGCCGGCGGCCGCCATCGTCTGGCGGACCTTGCCCAGGATCGTGATCACGCCGTTGGGCTGCTTGGTGTACGGATGCACCGCGACGATGTCGAACAGCGAGCGAGCGCCCTTGACTGCGTAGATCCGCTTGAGCGCGATCCACGAGTAGTTCGGGAACCCGGCGAGCACCACCTTGGCCCCGTGATCGGCGGCCTTGATCGCCGCGTGGGCGGCCTTCAGCAGGCTGACGTAGCTCTTGGCGTACGGCTGGGCCGACCAGAACGCCCGGATATTCGGTTCGTTCCAGATCTGCCACTCCCGGATCGGCACCTTCGCGATGGCAGGGTTCAGCCTCCAGAAGCTCCCGTTGGGGCCGTAGCGCTGCACCAGCGCCTTCAGGAAGGTCGCGTACGGCGCGACCCTTCGGGGCCGGTCGATCAGGCTCCGAGTGTCGTTGATCTGGTCCCACTTGGGGGCGTCGAGCACGGTCGGCAGGATCGTCATCCGCCGCTGGGCGGCCAAGCCGACGAACTTGTCCAGCTGCGTGAAGTCGGTCGGCACGCCGCCGATGTCGGTGAACCGGCTGAGCTCGTCGCTGGGAACCTGGCTGAAGCTCTGGTACGGCTGGGCCGAGGCCCAGTCGAACGTGGCGCGCATCGTCTCGACGCCGGTGGCCACCATCGAGTCCAGCTGCGTGGCCATGTCGAGCGGCGGCTGGGTGACCGGGTACAGCGGCCCGTCGATCACCATGCCGACGAAGCCGGGCGGAACGGCGGCGGGCTTAGCCGGCTTCCGGGTGCGTGCGGACGCGGCTGCCGGAACGACCAGTAGCAGCATCAGGACGCACAGGGTCAGGCGCCCCCAGTTGCGGCGTCTCGCACGCAGCATCTCGGCGAGTCAATCACACGCCGCAGATCAGCTCGCCGATGGCCGCGTCGGTCAGCGCCGCGGTTCTGCTCCACGGAAAGCTCGCCGCTCTTTGCCGCCCGGCGTCGATCATCCGACGCCTCAGCCGGTCGTCGCATGCAGCCTCCAGCACAGCTTGGGCGAACGCGGCTGGGTCGTCGGGGTCGGCGAGCAGCGCCGCGTCGCCGCAAGTCTCGGGCAGCGCGCCCCGTTTGGCCGCGACCACCGGGGTGCCGCACGCCATCGCCTCCAGGCACGGGAGCCCGAAGCCCTCGTAGATCGACGGCATCGCGAGCGCGCGTGCGCCCGCGTACAGACCGGGCAGGTCGGCATCGGGGACGTAGCCGAGCCGGCGGTGGGTGAGTTCGGCGCCCCTCAGGTAGGCGCGATCGCTCCCGGCCTGAACGAGCTCGATCCCGTGCGCGCCGAGTGCCTGGGCGGTGTGCTCGAGCGCGCTGAGATTCTTGCGGGCGCTCGCGGTGCCGACGACGAGCACGTAGGGGACCGTGAGGCCGTACCGCGGTGGGATCTTGGGATCGGGGCCTCCGGCATCGAGGAACCGCTCCCCCACACCCTCGGGGATCACCCTGGTCCGCTCCGGGTCGGCGCCGAGCACGTCGACCAGCTCGCCGCGCGAGAACTCCGACACGGTGATCACGAGTAGCGCCCGGCGGGCCAGCGCGGGCAGCACCCGGCGCTGGTAGGAGACGTACGCCCGGGAGTAGGCCTCGGGATGACGAAGGGCGGCGACGTCGTGGATCACTACGACGTTGCGCGGGTAGGCGAGCGGGGCCAGGTTGGCGGGCGAGTACAGAGCGCCGGCGCCCGACGCGATCGCCGGGAGCGCCGCCTGCTCCCAGGCGTGGCCGGCGCGGTGGGCCAGCCCGGCTGGTGGCCGGATCACCCGGTAGCGGTCGGGGCGCAGTGCGGGCAGCCGAACCGCCATCTCTCGGGCCAGCCGCTCGACGCCGCCGATCTCGGCGCGGACAGCGGCACGGGCGTTGATCGCCACCGGCGCGACGCGCCCCGAGGCGTTCGCGGCGCCGCGGCGCTTGGTGGGCGGCACGTGACCGGTTGGGCAGGACGCGCCGGACCACAAGCCCCGACCCGAGCAGCGCGATCCCGATCACCGCCGCCAGCCAGACATCCAGGCCCGTGCGCGGCAGGGTCGCCGACGACGCCGGATCGGCCGACGTTGACGAGCTCGCGGTCGCAGTTCCGGTCGCGGCCGTCGTCGCCGTGCTGGTGACCGAGGATGTGGTCGTCGAGCCAGAGCCCGAGCTCGTGCTGCCCGTGCTGCTCGTGCTCGAGGACGTCGATGGCGCCGAGCTGGCCGGCGGCGACGAGGTCGTGGTGGGCGGCGGCTGCGAGTGAGTGGTGGTGGGCGCGCTCGGCTGCGTGGACCCCGAAAGCGGATCGACATACTGCTGGTCGCCGGCCGATCCGCCGCCCCCTCCGCCCGCCAACGCAGCGGCCGGGACGAGCAGTGAGAGCGAGGCGATCAGCGCGAGAATGCCGAGTGCCTTGCGCCAGGAACGCACCGGCCGAGTATTGCAGCAATCGGGGCTGAAGCACTCGGTTACCGACGCCCACGGCGGCGGCGGTGAAATCGTGCAAACGCTGCTTTTGCAGGATTTATTGCACGGGCAGGGCGGCGCGACACGCCCGCGACGGCGCGTGTTAGGGTGCTCACCGCCTGCCCCCGAGGCCATCGTCATAGGCGGCGCAGCCCCGCTCGCGGAGGCCGGCGTCGCCAGTTTGTCGTTCCCCGACCCGCGCCCCTACCTTGAACTCACACACGCTTCGCCGTCCACGGGTTGCACGTACCGTGGCGGCACTCATCCCCGCCGCGGCGGCCGCCACGGCGCTCATGCTCACTACCGGATCGAGCTCCGGCGACCTTCAGAGCCAGATCAGCGCCGGCCAGTCGGCCGCGTCATCGCTGCGCTCCCAGATCGCCGCCGACACGACCGAGATCAACCAGACAACCGGCGGCATCGCCGCCGCCCGCGACCGTCTGGCGACGCTCCAGAGCGACCTCGACAACCGCGAGGAGCAGCTGCGCAAGGTGCAGAGCTCGCTGATCCACAGCCGCGACCACCTCGTCGCGGTCGAGAACCGGCTGCACCAGGCCTCGACGGCGCTGGCCGCGAACCTCGTCGCCAAGTACGAGGGCGCCCAGCCCGACATGATGAGCGTGATCCTCGACGCCCACGGCTTCTCGGACCTGCTCGAGCGGATGAACTTCCTGCAGCGGGTCGGCCACCGCGACGCCCAAGTCGTCGGCACCACCCGCACGGCGCGCGCCGAGGTCACCCGCGAGGTCACCCGGCTGGCGGTGCTCGAGAAGCGCGACCGCACGCTGACCACTCAGATCCTGAGCCGTCGCAACGAGGTCGCCGCGATGCAGGCAGCGCTGCTCACCCAGCAGCGCAACCAGCTATCCGCGCGCACCCGCGACTCGGCCAAGCTCCGCGATGTCAATAACCGGCTGGGCGCGCTGCAGCGCAAGGCCGCCGCCGAGGCCGCCGCGGCCGCTCGCGCTGCGGCCAGCCAGGCCGCAACCAACAGCACCGTCGTCAGCGGGCTCTCGATCAATACCGGCGGGATGGTCCAGCCGCCCCCCGGCGCACCGCCGCAGATCGGCCAGGTGATGGCCGCCGGCAACGCGATCGCCACGCTCCCCTACATCTGGGGCGGCGGCCACGGCTCCTTCCAGGCCAGCGGCTATGACTGCTCGGGCTCGGTCAGCTACGCGCTCGCCGCCGCCGGGCTGCTGTCCTCGCCGCTTGACTCGACCGGATTCGAGAGCTGGGGTGAGCCCGGGCCCGGCAAGTGGATCACGGTCTACGCCAACGCCGATCACGCCTGGATGACCGTCGCCGGTTGGCGCTTCGACACCGTGGCGCTGGCCGAGGGCGGCACCCGCTGGGCGCGCTCGATGGCCTCGACGGCCGGGTTCGTGGTGCGCCACCCGGCCGGGTTCTAGCTACTCCGGGCTCTAGCGAACTACCTGCTCAACGTCCCAGCCGACGCTTCTCGCCAGATCCGTGGGGCGTTGGTCACGCACGGGGATGTCAACGTCCCACGGTTGCGTTCAAACGTCTCGACTGGGACGTTGGTCATGTCACGCCCGCGCGCGGGATCAGTGGAACAGCTGCCCGGCGCGCACCGATGCGGGCTGGGCGCCGGCGGCCGCTGCAGCGGGCATCGGCATGCTCTGGTAGTTGACCGCAAACGCACTGCCGCTCGACAGCAGCGAGGAGGGATGTGCGGCGACCGCGGACGCGCGGTTGCGGCCGTTGAGCGCGAATCGCCGGCCGCCCGGCGTGAGCGTGATCCGCGTCCATCCCCAGGCAGGATCCGAGATCGTGCCGGCGTGGCCGGTCGTCGCCCGCACGGAGGCTGCGCGGAACCGGGTCGAGGCAAAATTCGCCAGCGGCAGCGTCTGGCAGGAGGCGGCGCTGACGCATTCGGATGGCGCCTCGACGATCCACTCGGCCGAGGACACGTCGATTCGGGGAGCGAACACCGTCTTGTGGAAGCTGCGATGGCGGGTCAGGTCCTCGAGCCGGATCGTGGCGCGGTGAGCGGCCACCGTGACCGTCGCCCGGACGCGATCTCCCGGTGCGACGTTGAGCTTGATCGGCATCGAGGGACCGGGCACGAGCTCATACCAGGCGCTCGACACCATCCTGCCGTTGGCGTTGCAATCGACCTCGGTCCCGGTCTGCTCGAGCGCGGGGGCGTTCAGGCTATAGCCGCCAAGGCCGACCCAGAACGCAGAGTAGGTCGCGTTACCCGGGGCGCATCTGACCTTGGGCTGCTGCCAGGTGCCGGTCACCGAGCGAAACGACACGCCGTGGCGATGCACCGCGTATCCGGCCCAGTTGGAGCTACTCGTCGAGTCGGCAAGCGCGGCAGACGCCGACACCGCGCCGGTCGCGGTGATGATCGCGGCAACAACGAGCCAGAGACGCACCAACTTTGCTTTCGGTCGGTTGGCTTGAAAACTTGAGCGCCGCGTCAGCTACTGCTGCTCCCCGAAGCCTGCAGAATCGCCGACGCTCGCCCCGAACAGTCATACATGGTGGCAGTGCTGCTCGACGTGTTCAAGTTGACCGCGCGGCACGCCTTCGCCACCGCGTCGAGCGCCGACTGGCTTCCCGGCCGTGTGTCGCCGGGCAGCCGCATCCCGCCGCTGCTCTCGATCAGCACATAGCGCAGGCGTCCGGAGCTCACCTCGGAAGCGAGCCAGGAGGCGGTCACCGAGCTCTCCCGGCCGGAGAACCCGCCGAGGCCCGCCACGTCGGTGTCACCGGCCAGGATCGCGGCCGCTGCCGTGCTCTGGCTCTCGACTCCGATCGTGCCGCCGCCGTGGGCCTTGGCGTAGCTGACCGCGGCCTTCAGCGTCGAGTCCACGCCGCCGAACATCCCGGCGCCGCCTGCACCACCGGCCGCGCCGGCCGGTGCACCACCGGTGGTCGAGCCGCCGCCCGTCGGCGGCCCGCTGGCGGTCGCATCCGCCCGCGCCGGCGCCCACGCCGCCCGCGGGCGGCTGGAATCCGCCGGCGCCACCACCCGGCATCGCGCCGGGTCCGCTGCTGCCGCCGAGGGCCCCGCGGAACCCGCCCCCGCCGAAGCCACGGCCCCCGCGCAAGCCTCCGCCCGGACCGCCTCCACCGTTCGCGATCTGCTCCGCGGCAGCCGGCCCGCCGGTCGGGAACGTCGCGCTGGTGGCGTGACCGAGCGTCTCGGCAGCCCAGGTCGCCGGCGCCGCCATCAGCGCGGCGAGCGCCACCGCAACCAGTACGGCTCGCGTGCGCCGCGACAGCCGCAGCGCCAGCAGCGCGGCGGTGGCCACGCCCAGGATCAGCACCAGCCACCATGCCCAGCCGAGCATGCCGTCGAGCTCTCCGAGCACGACCAGCTCGGTCACGATCCCGGCGGCGATCGCCAGCGGCGCGATCACCCGCGCGCGGCGGCCGTCCTCGAGCATCAGCCCGACCCCGGCGCCGATCAGCGCCGCCGTGAACGGCGCCAGCAGCGACACGTAGTAGGGATGGAAGATCCCGGAGGCGTAGCTGAACGCGATCGCGGTCGTCACGAATGCGCCGCCGATCGCGATCAGCCAGCCGGTCCGCGCGTCGCTGCGGCGTAGCCGCGAGACCACGAGGAGCGCCAGGCCGGCAACCACGGCGAATCCGAGCAGCCACCCGGCCTGGTCGCCGAGGCTTGACTGCAGCAGCCGGAACGGACCGGTCCCGCCTCCGAACATGCCGCCCCCGGCGCCTGCGCCGCCGGGACCGCCGGTCTGCCCGGCGAGCCGGCCGACGCCGTTGTAGCTGAAGATCAGCGACCAGATGCTGTTGTCCGACGTGCCGGAGATCCACGGCCGATCGGACGCCGGCGTGAGCGTGACCAGCAGCGGCCAGGCGCCGCCCACCGCGACCAGCGCGGCGCCGCCGATCAGCAGCTGGCGCAGGGCGTGGAGCCGCCCGCGAGCGGCGGGAGCGATCCACATCCACGCGGCCGCGATCCCGGGCACGACCATCAGCGCGACCGCCATCTTGGTCTCGAAGCCGAGCCCGACGGCGACGCCGCTGAGCACCAGCCACTTGGTCCGGCCGGTCTCCAGACCGCGCACGACGAACCACAGTGCCGCCACGCAGCACAGGACGAGGAGCTCGTCGGGGTTGTTATGGCGCGAGACCGCCACCACCACTGGCGTGGTGGCCAGCGCCAGGCCGGCGACGAATCCCGCCGGACGGCCGAAGCGCCGCCGGGTCAGGTCGTACAGAAGCGCGACGGCCACGACCCCCATCACCGCCTGCGGGATCAACAGGCTCAGCGGGTGAAGTCCGAACACCCGCGCTGAAAGCGCCTGGATCCAGAGGCTCAGCGGGGGCTTGTCGACCGTCATCAGCCCGGACTGGTCCAGCGACGCGAACAGGAAGTTGTGCCAGCTGGTGGTCATCGACTGGACCGCGGCGCTGTAGTACGTGTTGGCCCAGCCGTTGATGCTGAGCCCCCACAGGTTCAGCACGGCCGCGAAACCGATCAGCGCGCCCAGCTCGGGTCGCAGGCGCAGGCGCCAGCCGGCTCGAGCGAGCGCCCACGGCGCGGGGTAGGAAATCGAGCTCGTGGTCATCGTCAAGACTGATCCGGGGCGCGATGGCGCTCGGCGTACACGCCGGCGAGCATGAGCGCGCCGAACGTCGCCAGCGCGAACGCGGCGAGCTTGCGGTCAAGGGCGGTCATCGAGGGTCTCCTTGGGTGCGAGAAAGGGCACGCACACAAGATCGGCGGTGCGCGCAAGACACAGCGAAGACGTCTGTAAGACGTGTGTAGGAGACCCTGGATCCCCGATAACGACGGGGCGGAGGCGCTCGCCCGGTCATCTCTAGAGTGCTAGTTACACCGGACTAGGAGACTGAGACCTTGTCAACCAACAGCTTTGATTCCAGAGCGAACCTGAAGGTAGGAGATCGCTCGTATGAGATCTTTCGCCTCGACTCCCTCCAGGCCAAGTACGACGTCGCGCGGCTGCCGTTCTCGCTGAAGATCCTGCTCGAGAACCTGCTGCGCAACGAGGACGGGGAGTCGATCCGCGCACAGGACGTCGAGGCACTCGCGAAGTGGAACGCCGGCGCCGCCCCCAGCGACGAGATCGCGTTCACTCCGGCGCGGGTGCTGATGCAGGACTTCACCGGGGTGCCCGCGGTCGTCGACCTGGCGGCGATGCGCGACGCGATGGCCGAGATGGGCGGCGACCCCGCCAAGATCAATCCGCTCGTGCCCGCTGAGCTGGTGATCGACCACTCCGTCCAGGTCGACGTGTTCGGCACTCGCCAGGCGTTTCAGCGCAACGCCGAGCTCGAGTTCGAGCGCAACCGCGAGCGCTACGCGTTCCTGCGCTGGGGCCAGGGCGCGTTTCACAATTTCTCGGTCGTCCCACCCGACACCGGGATCGTCCACCAGGTCAACCTCGAGTACCTGGCCCGCGTCGTGTTCGTCAACGACAAGACCAGTCAGGCGTACCCCGACACGCTGGTGGGCACCGACTCGCACACGACGATGGTCAACGGGCTCGGCGTGCTCGGCTGGGGCGTCGGCGGGATCGAGGCCGAGGCGGCGATGCTGGGTCAGCCGATGTCGATGCTGATCCCACAGGTGATCGGCTTCAAGCTCACCGGCGAGCTCCAGGAGGGCGCCACCGCCACCGACCTCGTGCTGACCGTGACCGAGATGCTCCGCAGCCACGGCGTGGTCGGGAAGTTCGTGGAGTTCCACGGCGAGGGGCTGGCGAACCTGCCGCTGGCCGACCGGGCCACGATCGGCAACATGTCGCCGGAGTTCGGCTCGACCTGTGCGATCTTCCCAATCGACGCCGAGACGCTGCGGTACCTGGAGTTCTCGGGGCGCGCGCCGGAGCAGATCGCGCTCGTCGAGGCCTACGCCAAGGAGCAGGGCTTGTGGCACGACGAGGATTCCGACGAGCCTACGTTCAGCGACGGGCTCGAGCTCGATCTGGCGGCCGTGGTCCCGAGCATCGCCGGGCCCAAGCGCCCGCAGGACCGCGTTTCGCTGACCGAGTCCAAGCAGGGCTTCCGGCGGGCGCTCGAGGGCTACCTGCCCGACGTGGACCCCGAGGACGAGGCGGTGTCCGACAGCTTTCCGGCCAGCGATCCGGTGTCCACCCATGTGCCCAACGGTCCCGGACACGAACCGGTCGGCGGGTCCGCCGGCGCCCGTGACACCGGCGGCGCGCAGGTGGCCGAGCGCAACCGGACCCGCGTTCCGGTCACGCTCGCCGACGGCACCGACACCGAGCTCGACCACGGCCACGTGGTGATCGCGGCGATCACCAGCTGCACCAACACATCGAACCCGTCGGTGATGCTCGGCGCCGGCATCCTCGCGCGCAACGCCGTGCAGAAGGGCCTGAAGGTCAAGCCATGGGTCAAGACCTCGCTCGCTCCCGGGTCGAAGGTCGTCACCGAATATCTGGACCGTGCCGGCCTGACCGAGTACCTCGAGGAGCTGGGCTATCACCTCGTCGGCTACGGCTGCACGACCTGCATCGGCAACAGCGGCCCGCTTCCCGAGGAGATCTCGGCGGCGGTGTCCGACAGCGATCTGGCGGTCGTGTCGGTGCTGTCGGGCAACCGCAACTTCGAGGGCCGGATCAACCCCGACGTGAAGATGAACTATCTCGCGTCGCCGCCGCTGTGCGTGGCCTACGCGCTCGCCGGGACGATGGACATCGATCTCTACGACGAGCCGATCGGCGACGACGACCACGGCAACCCGGTGTATTTGAAAGACATCTGGCCGACCGCGGCCGAGGTGGCCAAGACGATCGGCGACGCGGTGCAGTCGGACATGTTCCGAAAGAGCTACGCCGAGGTGTTCGACGGCGACGACCGCTGGAACTCGCTCGAGGTGCCCACCGGTGACAGCTTCGCGTGGGACGAGCAGTCGACGTACGTGCGCCGGCCGCCGTTCTTCGAGGGGCTGCCGCCCGAGCCCGAGCCGCTGGCCGACATCGAGGGAGCTCGCGTGCTCGCGATCCTCGGCGACAGCGTGACCACCGACCACATCTCGCCCGCGGGCTCGATCAAGCGCGACGGTCCGGCCGGCCGGTATCTGATCGAGCACGGCGTGCAGCCGCGCGACTTCAACTCCTACGGATCCCGGCGCGGCAACCACGAGGTGATGATGCGCGGCACGTTCGCGAACATCCGGTTGCGCAACCTGCTCGAGGGTGGGCGGGGCCGTTTACCGGAAGGGGGGGTGACGCTGCACCTGCCGGATGAGGAGCAGATGTCGATCTACGACGCCGCGATGCGCTACGTGGACGAGGGCACGCCGCTGGTCGTGCTCGCCGGCAAGGAGTACGGATCGGGGTCATCGCGCGACTGGGCGGCCAAGGGCACCCGGCTGCTGGGCGTGCGGGCGGTGATCGCCGAGAGCTTCGAGCGGATCCATCGCTCCAACCTGGTCGGGATGGGCGTGCTGCCGCTGCAGTTCGCCGACGGCGAGTCGGTCGAGTCGCTCGGGCTGACGGGTCGCGAGACGTTCTCGGTGGCCGGAATCGCCGGAACCGACTCGATCCCGCGCGAGCTGACCGTACGGGTCGATGACCAGGAGTTCGGGGTCACGGTCCGGATCGACACGCCCAAGGAGCAGCGGTACTTCCGCCACGGCGGGATCTTGCAGTTCGTGCTGCGTCAGCTGCTCGACGGCTGACCAGTTCGTTAGACGCGCTGTGCCACGGGTAACCCCCTACCCGTGGCATCCGCGATCCTGAATCTCGCCCGATGGCTGGCCTGGCAGGTGACGGGACACAGCCAGCCCACATCGCATCCGCCCGCGCGGATCACGGTGTACTCACAGGAGCGCGGATAGCTCGACTAGGCCGCCGGGCGCGAGCGGCAGTCAGGCGGCCGGCCGGAGACCATCGAGCTCGCGGCTTTCGGCAAGCTCGGCGAGCGCCTTGCGCTCGAGCTTGCGGACGGCGTCCGACGACATCCCAAGCCGACGCCCGGTCTCGCGCAGCGCCGTGGGCTGCTCGACGTCGATCCCGTAGCGGAGCTTGACGACCTCGCGCTCGGGCTCGGGGAGGCGGTCGAGCGCGGTGCGCAGTGCGTCCTGACGAAGCGCGATCTCGACCTCTTCGTCGGGCCCGCGGCCCTCGGAGGGCATCAGGGCACCGAGCGTGGTGCTCTCCTCCTCGCCGACCGGCCGGTCGAGGCTGGTGACGACCCGGGCGACCTCGCGGGCCTGGTGGACCTCGGCGAGCGTGATCTCGGCGGCCTCGGCGATCTCGGCGTCGGTCGGTTCGCGTCCCAGCTTGGCCACCAGTTCGCGGTTGGCACGGCCGATCTTGCGCTCGAGCTGGCCGATGTGGACGGGGATCCGGATCGTGCGCGCGCGGTTCGCGATCGCGCGCTGGATCGCCTCGCGGATCCAGAACGTTGCGTAGGTCGAGAACTTGAAGCCCTTGCGGTAGTCGAACTTCTCCGACGCGCGGATCAGACCGAGGATTCCCTCCTGGATCAGATCGAGCAGCGACAGGTCAAAGCCGTCGTACTTACGAGCGTTGGAGATCACCAGCCTGAGGTTCGAGTTGACCAGTCGCTCCTTTGCATCTAGGTCGCCGCGCTCGATCCGTTGGGCGAGCTCGATCTCCTCTTCGCGGGTCAACAGCGGATGCCGGCGGACCTCGGCCATGAACAGCGACAGCGCGTCGGTGGTGCGGTCGGCGAGGTCGTCGTTGCTGTAGCTGGTCTGCTCGGTGGTGACCCGCCCGCAGTCGTCGCGGACCTCAAATCCCCGGTCCTCGAGCACGTCGCCGAGCTCCTGGACCTCGTCCTCGGAGAGATCGTGGGCTTGTGCCACCTCGCTGACCTCCGACAGCTCCACGCACCGGCCGGGGCGCGCGTCGCCGCGCGCGCTCAGCTCTTCGAGGATCTCGCTCAGCGAGTCTGAAACCTGCGGGGTTACCGGTTCGTCGGCCATGTACTAGACGTTACCTGTCGGTTGTTGGTGAAGTTGTCGCATGCCTTCCTGAAGTAGCCTTCCCCGCCGTGTCTGTCCCGGAACTTCTATCCAAGCTTCTCACGGCGACCGGTCCCTCGGGACATGAGTCCGCGGCCGCCGCCGTGTGGCGTGAGGGATGCGCCTCGTTCGCCTCCGAGGTCGGCTCGGACAACGTCGGCTCCTCGTATGCGAAGGTCGCCGGCACCGCCGGTGGCCCGAGTCTCGCGATCGTCGGCCACATCGATGAGATCGGGCTGCACGTGTCGCATATCGATGACGATGGCTTTCTCCGATTCGGTCAGGTGGGCGGCTGGGACGCCGTCGTGCTCGTCGGCCAGCGCGTCCGTCTCGAGACTCGCCACGGGGCGATCACCGGCGTGATCGCGCGTAAGCCCGTGCATCTCCTCAAGGAGGACGAACGCAGCAAGGGCCCCGAGCTCAAGGACCTGCACATCGACATCGGCGCCAAGGACGGCGACGAGGCCCACGAGCTGGTGCGGATCGGCGACGTGGCGGTAATCGACGCCGGCCCGATCGAGTTGCGCCACGACCGCGTGATCTCGCGTGCGCTCGATAATCGCGTTGGCTGCTACGTGGCCGCTCAGGCGGCGAAGCTGATCGCGCAGGACGGCGGTGCTCCCGGCGACGTGACCGCATTCGCGGTCGTCCAGGAGGAGACCACGTTCGCCGGGTCGCGCACCAGCGCGTTCGCCCATGAGCCCGCTGTCGCGATCGTCGTCGACCTGACGTTCGCCACCGATCAGCCCGGCGTCGAGCTCGGGCAGATGACCAAGCACACGCTCGGGTCCGGGCCGGTGGTCGCGCGCGGGACGATGCTGCACCCCCGGGTGTTCGAGCTGCTCTACGACGCCGGCAAGCAGGAGGAGATCCCGTTCACGCTCGAGTCGCTGGGTCGCGGCACCGGAACCGACGCGGACGCGATCCACCTGAGCCGCGGCGGCGTCCCCACCGGGCTGGTGTCGGTGCCGAGCCGCTACATGCACTCTCCGGTCGAGATGGTTTCGGTGTACGACGTCGAGGCCGCGGCCAGGCTGATCGCCGCGTTCGCCAAGCGGCTCGAGCCGGGCATGTCGTTCGAGCGCTGAGCCGGCGACCGCTTCCGCGTGCTGCTGCTGTTCGACATCGACGGGACGCTGCTGAGAAGCGCGACGCGGGCCCATCGAGACGCGATGCACGAGGCACTGATGACCGTACACGGCGTCGATGCGGGAGACGGGCCCCCAACCGTGCAACGAGCCGGAAGGACCGACGGGCAGATCGCCCGGGCGATCCTGCTCGGCGCTGGCGTCTCGGCGCTGCGGATCGACGAGCTCGCCGACGCGGTGCAGGACGAGTGCTGCGGCGCGTACGCCAGGTTATGTCCGCCCGATCTGTCGGAGACCGTGATCCAGGGGATCCCCGGGCTGCTCGATGAGTTGTCGGAACGCGATGACGTCGTGCTGGGACTGCTGACCGGCAACTACGAGCCCGTGGGACGGCTGAAGCTCGCCCGCGCCGGGATCGGGCATTGGTTCGCGGGCGGGCCGGGAGCGTTTGGATCTGACGCCGAGGACCGGGCCGCGCTACCGGCGATCGCCCGGCGCCGGGCGGGCACCACCGGCCGTCCGTATGCGCGCGGGCAGACCGTGGTGATCGGCGACACTCCGCTCGATATCGCCTGCGCTCGCGCCGACGAGGTGCTGAGCGTGGCGGTCACCAGCGGGCCCTACGGCGCCGATCAGTTGCGCGATGCCGATGCGGTCGCCGAGAACGCCGATGAACTGCGCGCCGCGCTGGCGTCGCTCGGCGCTTAGCCGCGGGCCTGGCGTTTAGCCGCGGGCCTGGGGCTGAGCCGCGGGCCCGAGATCAGCCGCGGACGAGCTTCTTGTAGGTGATCCGGTGCGGCCGATCGGCGTCGGCCCCGAGCTGGTCGTGCCGGAAGCTCTCATACGCCTCGAAGTTGCCCTCGAACCAGCGCACCTGCGAATCGCCCTCGAACGCCAGCACGTGCGTGGCGATCCGATCCAGGAACCAGCGATCGTGGGACACGACCACCGCGCACCCGGCGAACGCCAGCAGCGCCTCCTCGAGCGCGCGCAGCGTGTCCACGTCGAGGTCGTTGGTCGGCTCGTCGAGCAGCAGCAGGTTGCCGCCGGTACGCAGCAGCTTGGCCAGGTGCAGGCGGTTGCGCTCGCCACCGGACAGCTTGGCGACCCGCTTCTGCTGGTCGGTACCCCTGAAGTTGAAGCCGGCGACGTAAGCCCGGCTGTTGAGCGTGCGGTCCCCGACCGTGATCTGGTCGGTCCCGCCCGAGATCTCCTCCCACACCGACTTGTCGGGATCCAGCGCGTCGCGAGACTGATCCACGTAGGCCAGGTCGACCGTGTCCCCGAGCCGCAGCGTGCCTGCGTCGGCCTGCTCCTGGCCGGTGATCATCCGCAGCAGCGTCGTCTTGCCGGCGCCGTTGGGGCCGATCACGCCGACGATCCCCCCGCGGGGAAGCTTGAAGCGAGAGGTCGTCGATCAGCATCCGGTCGCCGTAGGCCTTGCGCACGCTGTCGGCGTCGACCACGATCTCGCCCAGCCGCGGGCCGGCGGGGATGTGGATCTGAACCTGGTCGAGCTTGACGTTGCGGTCCTGGGCGAGCAGCGCCTCGTACGCGTTCAGCCGGGCCTTGGGCTTGTTGCGCCGCGCGCTGGCGTTCAGCCGTACCCACTCGAGCTCCTGGTCGATCGTCCGCCGCCGCGCGCTCTCCTGCTTGGCCTCGGTCGCCAGCCGGACGCGCTTCTGCTCGAGCCAGCCCGAGTAGTTGCCCTCGTACGGGATCCCGCGCCCACGGTCGAGCTCGAGGATCCAGCCGGCCACGTTGTCCAGGAAGTAGCGGTCGTGCGTGATCGCCACGACCGTGCCCCGATAGTCCTGCAGGTGGCGCTCCAGCCACCCAACCGACTCCGCGTCCAGGTGGTTGGTCGGCTCGTCGAGCAGCAGCAGGTCGGGCTGGCGCAGCAGCAGCCGGCACAGCGCCACCCGGCGTCGCTCCCCGCCCGACAGCGTCGACACGTCCGCGTCCGGCGGCGGGCAGCGCAGCGCGTCCATCGCGATCTCGAGCGTCGTGTCGAGGTTCCAGCCGTCGACCGCGTCGATCTGCTCCTGGACCTTGGAGAACTCGTCCGCGGTCTCGTCGGTGTAGTTCATCGACAGCTCGTTGAACCGATCGAGAAGCGCCCGGATCTCGGACACGCCCTCCTCGACGTTGCCGCGCACGTCCTTGGCGGAGTCCAGCCGCGGCTCCTGCTCGAGCAGCCCGACCGACGCGCCGGGGGCCAGCTGCGCCTGCCCATCGAACTCGGTCTCGATCCCGGCCATGATCCGCAGCAGCGTCGACTTGCCGGCGCCGTTGTAGCCGAGCATGCCGATCTTCGCGCCCGGGAGGAACGACAGCGAGATGTCCGAGAGCACTTCCTTATCGGGCGGATAGCGCTTGGCCAGCTTGTATGTGGTGAAGATGTACTGGGGCATGGGTCGTCGCCGCCCCTCAGGATAGGACGGCCGCGCCCGAGGGGTACAAACGACACATGCGCGCGCTCGCGGTGATCCTCGCAGCGGTCGCGGTGATCTGCATGATCGTCGCGATCGCCGGCATCGTCACCGGGCGCCCGAGCGACCGGGCGGGCTACGTGATCCGGGCGATCGCGGTGGTCTGTTTCGCGGCCGCGGTGGTGCTGAACATCGCCGCAAGGTGACCTCTCCGTCCGGGCGTTTGGCGCTTGGCAGCATCAGTTCTCCGGCTGCCAGCCGCTGAGCACCCAGCCACCGCCGGGCCCCGAGGTGATCGTGGCGATCGTCAGATGCCACGCGGCTCGCAACCCCTGGTAGGCGTCGGTGGCGCTCGCAGTGGTCGTCTCCCTGGTCACCACGACGTAGCGGTTGTTAGACCCGGTGAGGGGAGCGACCGCCTGGACCGTGCCGCTGTTGGCGATGCCGCCGCGCTGCAGCTCATAGTCGTTGCGCGGTCTGAGTGGCGGCGAGCTGCATCGCCGACCGGGCCTGCCCGATGCTGTGCGCCGCGAGCGTGCGCATGTCGGCCGCGACCGTCTGGGCATCCCAGTTGATGTAGGCCCGGGCGAACGACCGGATCGCGTTGATCGCGCTGGCCGCCGGACCGGACGCGGTCTGGTGCGGCACCGGCGACGGGTACTCGTGGGTCGTCTGCGCTCTGGCCACGCTGGCGCTCGTGCCGCTGGCAGCCGAGGGCGTGCCGAGGCCCGAGCAGCCGCCCAGCGCGATCGTGGCGCGTGGCGATCAGGATCACCGCCCGGGCGGTCGCGGATCCGACCCTCACAACCCCTCCGGATGCCGCGCGACGAATCCCGCCGAGCTGCGAACCAGCGGATGCCAGCCGATCCCGGCACTCCCGTCCCCCGGCCCGGCCGCGTCGTGGGTATCCCAGCGGAGTCCTGCGACGTACATGAACACGTGGTCGGCGCTGGCGTAGAGCGTGACCCAGCGACCAGGACCAGGATCGCCAAAGGACTCCAACCCGCTCGAAGCTTCGCCGTCGGTCACGGGGAGCAGGCGGGCTCCGTACAGGAGGTGCTCGACGCTGCTCGAGCAGTCATACGCGGGCGCAACCTCCGACAGTGGCGTCCCGTGGGCGGCGCCGTAGACGTAGGGCTTGCCCGCGATCTGGTTGCCGGCGGCGATGATCTCCTTGACCGCCGGCGGAGCGTCGGCGGGCGCGGCCGCCTGGCCGTTTGGCAGCAGCCTGGCCCGGGGTCCAGGGGTCTCGGGCACCCCGGCCAGCGACATCGGGGCGCAGCTTGCCGGGTCGGCGCTCGCCGCGGTCGGAGCGCCGGTCAGCGCAGGCGAGTCCCCTCCGGCCAGCACCGACGCCGAGTCGCCGCCCAGCAGGTTCCCCGCCCCGGCAGCCGGCGGCCGGGCGATCCGGACCGGGCCCGCCCAGCCGCCGTCCGCCAGCGAGATCCCGAGCCGCTCGGCCAGCTCCCACCACAGGTCGATCACGCGCGGGAGCCCGTCGATCGGACCGCCGCCGAGTCCGAAGTCACGCTTGTAGGCGATCGCCGAGTGCCGGCCCCAGGTGATCCGCAACGGCGTGCCATACGGCAGCCCGCCCATCGCGGTCGCAGTCTGGAAGGTCAGTCCCCCGAGCTCGGCGTAGCTGTCGGGATGCGCCAGCAGGTTGATGCCGGCCGCGCCGACGACCCCGCTCACGTGATCCCCCGGGCCGCCGTACTCGGTGGCCGCCACGAGCCGACCCTGGCCCGGCGGGCCGAGCTCGATCGCGCCGGGTCCGGAGGCAGCGGTCGGCCCGCAGTCGTCGCTCGAACCACCGCCCGCGGGCATGACCAGCAGCGCGAGCAGACCGATCCCCAGCCCGGCGACCACGACCCCGCCGAAGATGCCGAGCACCGCGATCGTCGCCGTCATCGAGCTGCGGCGTCGTTCGAGGGCAGGCATGCCACCACCATAGGTCGGTAGATGGCTAGTCAGTCCAATTGAAGCTAATTTGTTGCAATTGACAGTCTCGCCGCTGCCCGGCTCGCGGAAACGACATCGCCACGCGAATCGGGCAAACGTCGCTACCGTAAGAGAGTCATGCCACGGATCCTCGATGTCGAACAGGCGATGCTCCTGCTGGAGCTCGAGGCACCTTTCGACCAGCGCGGGGTCCAGCTGGCGCGTCGTCGGATGGCCAAGCGCTGGCACCCCGACATCGCTCCGCCAGGCAGACAGCACGAGCATCAGCGCCACCTCCAGGCGATCAACGAGGCCGCCGACCAGCTCGAGCAGCTAGCCGAGAACGTTCGCGGCGGACGGGTCACCCGCAACGCCGTCAAGGCGTCCGCGGCCGCCACCCGCAAGGCTCGCGAGGAGGCCGGCCGCCGCGCCTACGAGGAGGAGCAGCGCGCCCGTGCGGCCGCAGAGGACCGGGCCAAGCACGATCCGTTCGGCTCGCGCGTCCCCGACCACTCGGTCGTGCACCGGTACGCCCGCTGCGTCGCCTACCCCGAGTGGGGCGTGGGCACGGTCACCGGGATCTACTTCTCCGGCGAGGACGACGACACCCAACAGTGGGCCCGTCTGCTGTTCGCGGTCGGCGTGCGCACCGTGCCGGCGGGCTCGCTGCAGTTCGTCGACTTCTCGACACCCGATCCATCAGCGGACCGGGTGCAACGGTTCATGACCGCCGCACAGCACGCGCTGGCCGAGGGCGACGCCGCGCTCGCCGCCCAGCGGCTGGTCTATGCCCGCGACGCCGAACCGGCGAACCCCGCGGTATTGAGGCTGTTGACGACCGCGTTCTGGCAGGCGGGCAACCTCCCTGCCGCCGCCCGCACCGTCCGCGACTGGGCGCGCGTTGAGACCGACCGGCCGACCCCCGAGCGATTCGCGTCCCGGATCTACGAGGACATGGGCGCGGTCGCCTGGGCCGCCGAGGCCGCCCACCGCGCGACCGTCCGCGCGCCCAACGACGCGTCGGCCTGGGAACGGCTGGGGCGGCTGCGGCTGCGCTTGATGGACCGGCCGGGCGCGATCTCGGCGCTCGAGCAGGCGAAGACTGTGGGTCCCTCGCTCGAGGGGTTGCTGGACCTGGCGCTCGCCTATCACCTCGCGGGCGACGTCGGCGCCGAGGTGTCGGCGGCGCACGCTGCGACCGTCATCGACCAGGAGTCGCCCGCGGCCTGGTCGACGTATGCGCACGCACTCGCCCGTACCGACCGGATCACCGAGTGTCTCGACGCATGCCGCCGCCGGCTCGAGCTCGGGCCCGATCCCGAGATCGACGACCTGATGGCCCGGATCGCCGCAGCCGAGCCTCGCGAGCTGTCCGCGCGCAGCGCCGCCTGAGCGGTTCGAGCCGCTCGGGCGATCGGGTGTCGGGCGGCCGTCGGCCTGCGGGTTCGCGCGCCCGCGGCCGAGGCGCGGAACGTGCATTTCACGACAAATCCAGCGCCCGAGGTGGGGCCTTGCCGTAGGAGGCACGCATACGATGCTCAGCGCGGCACGGCTCGGATTTCAGCGCGGCTTTGTCGCGTTATGCACGCCCCGGGGTTCGTGCAGCCGGGTTGGGTCGGGCGTGTGCCGCGTGGCCCGCACCGTCGGGCGATGTGCCGCCAGGCCGCACGCATCCGGGCGTGCGCCACCTGGGCCGCACGCGACCCGACGAGCGAAGCTAGGCGATCGAGCCCTCGCGCCCGCACACCGGGCACGCCTCCTGCGGAGCCAGCGGCCGGCCGCCGCAGGCAGGACAGTCCTCGACGCGCTCAAGCACACCGAGCAACTCGCCGACGCGGCATACGAGCAGGCGCTCCTCCTCGACCTCGACCCAGGCGCCCGCGGATGCCGGGAACACGACATGGTCGCCGGGCTTGACCGGCATCTGCACGCCGACCTGCTCCCACCAGTCCAGGCCCGGGCCGACCGCGAGCACGATCCCGTGCTGGGGCGGGGGCTCGTCGGAGCCGGGAGGGACGAGTAGGCCGGAGCGGCGAACCCGATCGGGGTCCAGCTCCTTGATCACGACGCGGTCGAACAGTGGGCGCAGCTGTTGCTTGGACACTGCTGGAGATGATAGGAGGACGCCGTCCGCGCGCAGATCTAGGCTGCCAGCCTTCGATGCGCCTGCTAGTCGCCCGTTGCTCAGTCCAGTACTCCGGCCGCCTGTCCACAACGCTGGCCGAGGCGGTGCGGCTGCTGATGATCAAGTGCGATGGCACGTTCATGGTGTGGGCCGACAACGGGGGTCCCAGCGTCAAGCCGTTGAACTGGATGACGCCCCCGACCGTGATCGAGGAGTCGGAGGGACGGATGGTCGTGCGCAAGCGGGCCGGGGCGACCGAGGACCGGCTCGACATCAAGATCACCGAGGTCCTGTCCGACGTCACCCACGAGATGTCGTCGCCGGAGGATGACGCGCTGGCCAAGGACGGGGTCGAGGCGCACCTGCAGGAGCTGCTCGCCGAGCGGCCGGCCTGGTGCGGCGAGGGCTTGCGGCTGGTCCGGCGAGAGTGGCCGACCGACATCGGCCCGGTCGACCTGATGTGCCGGGACGCAGAGGAGCAGTGGGTCGCGGTCGAGATCAAGCGGGTGGCCGGCCTGGAGGCGGTCGAGCAGCTGACCCGCTACCTGGAACGGATCCGGCTGGACCCGGCGCTGGGCTCGTGCCGCGGGGTGTTGGCGGCGCAGGCGATCAAGCGCCAGGCGCGGGTGCTGGCGCAGGCACGGGGAATCGAGTGCGTGGAGGTGGATCTGGCGGTGCTGCGCGGCGAGCGCCAGCCCGACCTGAAATTGTTCGCTGCATGACAGACAACGAAGCAGTGCTGCGCGAGCGCCGCGAGCGGGTGCTCCTGATCACGATCAACCGTCCTGATCAGCGCAACGCGGTCAACGCGGCCGTGGCGCGTGGGATTGCGGATGCGCTGGACGAGCTCGACGGGGACGCGGCGCTGTCGGTTGGGGTGCTGACCGGCGCCGGCAAGGGGTTCAGCGCGGGTATGGACCTGAAGGCGTTCGTCGCCGGCGAGTCGCCCCACGTCGAGGGCCGCGGGTTCGGCGGGATCACACAACGCGCTTCGGACAAGCCGCTGATCGCTGCCGTCGAGGGGTTCGCGGTGGCGGGCGGCCTCGAGCTGGCGTTGTCCTGCGACCTGATCGTGGCCGCCCGTGGGACCAGGCTGGGGATCCCCGAGGTCAAGCGATCGCTGGTGGCGGCGGCCGGGGCGCTGCTGCGCCTGCCGCGCGCGCTGCCGCGCCCGATCGCGATGGAGCTGGCGCTCACCGGCGATCCGATCAGCGCCGAGCGGGCCTACGAGCTTGGGCTGGTCAACCGGCTGACCGAGCCGGGCGAGACCGTGGAAACCGCGCTCGAGCTGGCCGAGGCGATTGCAGTCAACGGTCCGCTGGCGCTGGCCGCCAGCAAGCGGATCCTGGTCGAGTCCGTCGACTGGCCCGAATCGGAGTTCTTCGCGCGCCAGGATGAGATCGCTGGTCCGGTGATGGGCTCTGAGGACGCGCGTGAGGGTGCGACCGCGTTCGCGGAGAAGCGCGACCCGGTGTGGAAGGGACGCTAGCCCGTTCGCTCGCCCCAGGCGGTGGCCGCGACCGAACGGGCGCCGCCGTGGTCGCGGTGCTCGCACAGGTAGATCCCCTGCCAGGTCCCCAGCGCGGGCCGGCCGCTGGAGATCGGGATCGTCAGCGACGGCCCGAACAGCGCTGACTTGACGTGCGCCGGCATGTCGTCGTCGCCCTCGAGCGTGTGAGTCCAGAACGGAGCCCGCTCGGGCACGGCGGCGTTGGCCCAGGACTCGAAGTCGCGGCGCACGTCGGGCGACGCGTTCTCGTTGAGCGCGAGCGACGCCGACGTGTGCTGGATCAGCAGATGCAGCAACCCGACCCCCAACTCGCGCAGTTCGGGCAGCGCGCCCAGCACCTCACCGGTGACCAGGTGGAACCCCCGCGGCCGCGGCTCGAGCCTGATCTCGCGCTGGACCCACATCAGAGATCGGGCAGCCGCGCCTTGCGCATGTCGACGCGGTCGCCTCGGAACGGGACGCCCTCGGCCTCGAGCAGCCGCCGCTGCTTGGTGCCCTTCGCCAGCGAGCCGTCGGCGCGGACGATCCGGTGCCAGGGAAGCTCGGGGCCGTGGCCGTCGCTGAGCGCGGCACCGGCCATGCGAGGCGCGCCCGGGCTGACGTCGCCGTAGGTGCGCACGAACCCCTCCGGGGTGGCGTTGATGCGCTCGAAGATCTGCCGCTTGCGCTCGGCGTCCATCGGCAGAGCATAGGGGTGCATAACCCGAAACGGCTGTCCCGGACGGCGACCACCGATCACGGGGGGCGGGCGCGTGAACGAGCCACCCCTGGTAACGTGCGGACACGGTATTTCCCCGCTAATTGCAGGAATTATGTCTACCAACGGGCGCCCCACAGCACTCCGGATCTGGGTCGCGGCGATCGCCGCGATCGCCGCCTGCGCGATCCTGGCGACCGTGGCCAACGCCGACCCCAGCGTCGGCGATCTGAACTCCCAGCTGAGCCACGAGCAGTCGCGTCAGCAGAGCCTGAGCGCGAGCATCGGCCAGCTGTCTCAGAACATCTCGGCACTGAGCGGCCAGATCTCGCTGGTGCGTTCGCGTGAGGCATCGGTGCGCTCCGATCTGGACCGCGACCGAGCGCAACTGACGCGGATCCGCACCCGGCTCGCGCATGAGCGGCACCTGTACGCGGTCGCGAAGGCGCGCCTGGTCCGCGCCCGTACGCTGCTGGCCCGACAGCTGGTCTCAGACTACGAGCGCGACAAGCCCGACCTGATTGGGGTCGTGCTCGACGCTCGCGGCTTCAACGACCTGCTGGAGCAGATCGACTTCCTCAAGCGGGCACAGGGTCAGACCCAGTCGATCATCAAGATCACCCGGGTCGACAAGATCGCCGCCGATAACGCCAAGCATCGCCTGTCGGGCCTTGAGTCGACCAAGGTCGAGGTGACCAACGCCGCCGCCACCCGGGTGCGCGCGCTCGCCGGGATGAACGCGCTGCTGCAGTCAAAGCAGACCGCGCTGGCGCGAGCCCGCAGCGCCCAGCAGGTCACGCTCGATGCCAGCCGGGCCCGCGGCACTCACCTGCAGACCGCGATCGCTCGGGCCCAGGCCGCTCAGGCCGCGGCGGCCCGTGCGGCGGCCGCTCAACCCCAAGCTCCGTCCAGCTCGAGCTCGAGCTCAAGCTCGAGCGGTCCGGCGCCGGCCACCGGCGGACCGCCGCTCGGCCCGGGCGGCGGCTGGGCGATCCCCTACTCGATCGTGCTGTGCGAGACCGGCGGCACCAACGTCCCGCCCAACTACGCCACCGCATCGGGCTACTACGCGATCGTCTCGGCGGCGTGGAAGCAGTTCGGCGGCAGCGGGCCGGCGGCGTACCTGGCCCCCAAGTCAGAGCAGGACGCGGTCGCCCGCCGCATTTGGGACGCGGTCGGCCCCAAAGCGTGGGTGTGCGCCGGGATCGTCGGGATTCACTGAACCCCGCGCGCGTTTCACCGACCCCGGGCGGGACTCACTGCGGCGCGCGCCAGTCGCCGCTGAGCGTCGTGCGGTGACGGTGGGCGCGCGTGAGGTCATCGAAGTGCGCCAGCGCCTGCCCTGAGCCGTAGGCGACGCACGTCAGCGGCGACTGCGCCGGGAATACCGGCATCCCCGTCTCGGCCGCGACCAGATCGGCGAAGCCTCGCACCAGCGTCCCCCCTCCGGCGAGCAGGATCCCGTCACGGGCGACGTCGCTGGCGAGCTCGGGCGGCGTCTGCTCGAGCGTGTCGCGGATCGCCTGCATGATCTCTCGCACCGGAGCTGCGATGGCCGCGCGGACTTCCTCGGTGTGCAGCTCGATCGCGGTCGGCAGCCCCGTGATCAGGTGCCGACCGCGGACCTCGATCGTCTCCTCGGGGTGAAGCGGCCTCACCGATCCGGCCGAGATCTTGATCGTCTCGGCGGTGCGCGATCCGATCGCCAGCTGGTGGGCGGTCCGCAGGTACTGGGAGATCGCCTCGTCCATCTCATAGCCGCCGACGCGCACCGAGCGCGAGATCACGATCGAGCCGAGCGAGATCACCGCCATCTCGCTGGTCCCGCCGCCGACGTCGACGACCATTCGCCCGACCGGCTCCTCGATCTCCAGACCGGCGCCGATCGCGGCCGCAATTGGCTCCTCGATCAGGTGCACCCGCCGCGCACCCGCCGCCAGCGAGGCTTCCTCGACGGCGCGCTTCTCGACCTCGGTCACTCCCGAAGGAGCGCACACGATCAGCCGCGGGTGCGCCATGCGACGGTCGAGCACCTTGCGGATGAAGTACCGCAACATCTCCTCGGTCACCTCGAAGTCGGCGATCACCCCGTGGCGCAGCGGACGCGTGGCCGCAATCGACGCCGGAGTGCGGCCGATCATCCGCTCGGCATCGGACCCGACCGCGTGCACCTGGCCGGTGTCGACGTCAGAGGCCACCACCGACGGCTCTGAGACGACGATCCCGCGCCCGCCGACGTACACCAGCGTGTTCGCGGTGCCGAGGTCGATCGCCATGTCGTGCACGCCGAGCGTCGGCGCGAGATGGCGGCGGGAGGTGTCGCGACGGGAGCCGTCTCTACGAAAGCGGATAGCGAAAGACTGTCAGAAGCTGCCTAAAGTGGCGAGTACGGCGCAGCGGTCGCCGCTAGCGCTCGCCCGGCTGCTTGCGGGGATATTGAGAGACGTGCTCGCCGAGGTCGAGCGCGGTCGAGACGATCCGGTTCTGCTCCTTGGCGTGCGCCACCGGGTAGCCCTCGCCGGCGGCGGCCCGCTCGGGACGGCCGATGTAGCCGAAGTGCAGGTGCTCGGGGAGAATCTGCAGCAGCCGCGGCGACATGTGGGCGCGGGCGCCCATGTTGCGCGGCTCCTCCTGCACCCACACAACCTCTGAGAGGTTCGGGTACTCGGTCACCAGCGCCAGCAGTTCCTGCTGCGGGAACGGATACAGCAGCTCGACCCGTCCGATCGCGATCTGCGGCTTGTCGGCGCGGTTGGCGTGCCCGGCGAGGTCGTAGTAGATCTTGCCGCTGCAGAGGATCAGCCGGGTCACCTGCTCGGGGTCGACTCCGGGGTCGGCCAGGACCGGCTGGAAGCGGCCTTCGGCGAACTCCTCGATGTGGCTGGAGGCTTGCGGCAGCCGCAGCAGGCTCTTCGGCGTGAGGATCACCAACGGACGCTGCTTGGCGATCCGTGCCTGGCGTCGCAGGAGGTGGAAGTACTGCCCCGGCGTGGTCGGGTTGGCGACGCGGATGTTGCCCTCGGCGGCGAGTTGCAAGAAGCGCTCCGCGCGGGCTGAGGAGTGCTCGGGGCCAGAGCCCTCGTAGCCATGAGGAAGTAACAGCGTCAGCCGCGAGGTCTGCCCCCACTTGGCCAGGCCCGACACGATGAACTGGTCGATCACCACCTGGGCGCTGTTGACGAAGTCGCCGAACTGCGCCTCCCACAGGACGAGCGTCTCCGGCCCCTCCTGCGAGTACCCGTACTCGAAGCCGAGGCAGGCCATCTCCGACAGCGGCGAGTTGTGCAGCTCCATCGGCGCCAGCGCACCCGGCAGGTGCTGCATCGCGCAGTGCTCCTGCCCGGTCGCCGGGTCGTGCAGCACCAGGTGGCGCTGGCTGAACGTGCCGCGCTCGGTGTCCTGGCCGGTCAGCCGGATCGGGATCCCCTCGGTCAGCAGCGTTGCAAACGCGAACGCCTCGCCATGGGCCCAGGTGATGCCTCCCTCTTCGCCGAGGGCGTTGCGGCGCTGCTCGAACTGGCGGACCAGCTTCGGGTGCACGGTGAACCCGTCGGGCACCGCCAGCAGCTCCTCGTTGAGCACGTTCAGGCGTTCGACAGAGACCGCGGTCTTGACCTCGGGCGATGGCGTGCGGTCGAGCTGGTACTCGCCGGTGGCGTGCTCGAGCTCACGGGCGTCCTCGATTCGCCGCTTGAGCTTCTGGTGCTCCTCGGTCAGCTGCTCCCACACCTGGTCGGTCATCTCCATGGATTCCTCCTCGGTGACCGCGCCGGCGGCAATCAGCTCGCGCGCGAACAGTTCGCGCACGGGCGGGTGCTTCTTGATCACCTGGTACATCTCCGGCTGGGTGTAAGCGGGCTCGTCGGCCTCGTTGTGGCCGAAGCGGCGATAGCCGATCAGGTCGATCAACACGTCGTGGCCGAACTCCTGGCGGAACGCGAACGCCAGCCGCGCCGCCGCGATGCACGCCAGCACGTTGTCGGCGTTGACGTGGATGATCGGGACGTCGTAGCCCTTGGCCAGATCCGACGCCCAGGTCGTCGAGCGGGCGTCGTCGGAGTCGGTGGTGAAGCCGACCTGGTTGTTCTGGATGAGGTGGATCGTGCCGCCGACGGTGTAGCCGTCGAGCGCCTGGAGGTTGAACGTCTCGGCGACCACGCCCTGTCCCGGGAACGCGGCATCGCCGTGGATGATGATCGGAATCGCCGCGTCGGTGTCGCGGTGGGCGTGGGGGCCCTGGCGCGTGGTCTGGGCAGCGCGAGTGGCCCCGGCGGCGACCGGCGCGACGAACTCGAGGTGGCTCGGGTTGGACTCGAGGCGCACGATGATCGACTCGCGGCCGGGCAGCTGGTAGGACCCCTGCGCGCCGTGGTGGTACTTGACGTCGCCGGTTCCGCCCTGCGGGATCGTGGTGATCGGCTCGAGCGTCGATGTGCCCTCGAACTCCGCGAAGATCGAGTCATACGGCCGGCCGAGGTTATGGGCCAGCACGTTGAGCCGCCCGCGGTGGGCCATCCCGATCACGACCTCGCGCCCGCCGCGGGATGCCGACAGCTGGATCAACTCGTCGAGCATCGGGACGGTCATATCCAGGCCCTCGATCGAGAACTGCTTCTGGCCCAGGTAGGCCTTGTGCATGAAGCGCTCGAGCGCATCGACCTCGGTCAGCCGGCGTAGCAGCGCCTTCTGCTCGTCGCTAGCGAGCGACTGGCGGAAGCGGTTTGACTCGATCGCCTCGCGCAGCCATAGGCGCTGGCGGTGCGAGGAGATGTGCTCGATCTCATACGCGATCGGCCCGCAGTACGTCTCGCGCAGATGCGGCAACGCGTCCAACAGCGTGTCGCCCTCGACGTACATCCGCAGGATGTGCGACGGGAGCTTGCCCATCAGCTCCGGGGTGAGGCCGAGCGGCTCGGGATCGAGGGCCGGGTCGCCCTCGGGCTCGCGCCCCAGGGGGTCGAGCTTGGCGGCGAGGTGCCCGTGGGTCCGGTGAGCCTTGAGCAGCGAGGTCGCGGCCTGCATCGCGCCAAGCAGCCGCTCGTCGACGACGCCCGGCGTAGTCGCCGGGGCCGGCTGGGCGGTCGCCGGGGCTGCGGCCACGGTCGGGTCGGGTCGCGGCGGCAGCACCGGCAGCGCGACCCCGAGCGACTCGAACACGCGCTCATAGAAGCCGTCCTCGCCGCGCAGATAGTCCTCGATCCGAGCTAGGAACCTGCCCGATTCGGCACCCTGGATGATGCGGTGGTCATACGTCGAGGTCATCGTCATGACCTTGTCGGCGCCGAGCGCCTTGCCGATCCGTCCCAGACCGGGCGGGAAGCCGATCGCGCCGGTGGCGACGATCGTCCCCTGCCCGGTCATCAGCCGGGGCACCGAGGCGATCGTGCCGATCCCGCCCGGGTTGGTCAGCGAGATGTTCGCCCCCACCAGATCGTCGGCGCTGAGCGTGTTGGTGCGGGCCTTTTCGACCAGCGCGTTGTAGGCGTCGAGGAATTCCTGGAAGCTGAGTCGGCCGGCATCGCGGATCACCGGGACCATCAGCGTGCGGCTGCCGTCCTTACGCTCGACATCTACTGCAAGTCCGAGGTGGCAGGCGGCGTCGTCGATCCGGTGCGGCTTGCCGTCGATCTCGTCGAAGTGGTGGGCCATCACGGCCATGTCCTCGGTGGCCACGAGCGCGATCGCGTAGGCGATCAGGTGGGTGAACGACACCCGGCGGCCGGCCTCCTTGAGCTGCCCCCGGCGCTGCTCGAGCTCGGTGACCGGCAGCGTGCGGAACGAGGTTGCGGTCGGGATCGAACGGCTCTCGTCCATGTAGCGGGCGAGCACCGCCTGGCCGCCTTTGATCAGCGTGGCGCCCGCGGGTTTTGCCGCCGGCTCGGCGGCCGCGGTGCCGGTGGCACCGTTGCCCGCGGCGGCTGCGAGCACGTCGGCCTTGGTGATCCGCCCACCACGAGCACTGCCGTGGACGGCGCTCAGGTCGACGCCCTGCTCGGCGGCTACCCGGCGGGCGATCGGAGAGATGTTGCCGGCGTCGGCCGGAGCCGGGGGAGTCGCCGACGCGCCCGCGCCGTCCTCCGGCTGCACTGCCGCGGCGGCGCCGTTGGTTGGCTGCGGCGTGGCCTGGACGGTCGAGCTCATCCGCGCGATCACCTGGCCGACGGTCACGGTCTCGCCCTCGTCGGCGAGGATCTCGGTGATCTGGCCGGATGCGGGCGCGGGCAACTCCATGTCGACCTTGTCGGTCGAGAGCTCGACCACGGTATCGCCCTGCTTGACGGTGTCGCCGACCTTGACCGACCACTCGAGAATCGTGCCCTCGGTGACCGACTCGCCGCCGGTCGGGGTGACGATGTCGATCGTCTGTCCGGCGCTCGACTCGGTCGCCGCAACACCCTCGGCCTCGGTCGTCGCCGAGGCCGCCGCTTCCTCAGCAGTCGCGGGGGGCGATTCGCCGGAAACCGGCGTGGCCTCGGGGACGGCGCCGCCGCCGTTGGTCGAGATCTCGGCCAGCAGCCCGCCAACCGAGATCGTGTCGCCTTCGGCGGCGTGGAGCTTGACGATCGTGCCGGCGACCGGGGAGGGGACCTCCGCGTCGACCTTGTCGGTGGATATCTCGACGAGCGTTTCGTCGGCGTCGATGCTGTCGCCCTCCTGCTTATGCCATTCGAGGACGGTGCCTTCGGCGACCGAGTCCCCCATCTCGGGCATGACGACTTCGACGGTGGTGCTGACCGCTGCCATTTACTGCATCAACTGTAACGAGTGGCGACCGGTCCGGAGGTGTCTCGCGGGTGACCCCGCCGACGCTGCGCGACGACGAATCCGATCGACCCCGCGAACGGTCCCAGACCACCGAGCACGACGACCGTGACCGCGAGCCAGAACGGAATGATCCGGGCCCGCGCGGCCGCTAGGCAGACGATCGACATCCCGATCCACATCAGCCCGTGAGCCAGGCCGAGGATGAACGTCTCGGGCTGAGGCGAGTTGAGCCCGAACGCGCACACCAGCAGCGCCAGGTACACCGCCGAGTGGGTGAACGAGACGATCTCGAGCCGGCGGAAGGTGACGACGCGACGAAAGCCTGCGGAATTCATGCCTGCGACAGCAGCTCGGCCACGCGGCGAAGCGGCTCGTCGCCCTCCTCGGGCCACTGCTCGATGTCCGGCGGCCACCACGCATACGCATCGTGCTCGTGGTCGGGACTGACCGTGGCCCCGTCGGCCAGCCACGCCTGCCCGACCAGCATCGCCACCTCGCTGGGCAGCACCACAAGCGCCTCGATCCGGATCCGCTCGGCTTGCACCGACCACTCCTCGGCGAGCTCCCGGTGCATCGTGTGGGTCGGGTTCTCGTCGACCTCGACCGATCCAGCGGCGCCGAGCGCCCAGCGCCCAGCCCACGAAGCCAGCCAAGTGGCGCGGCGGCCGGCGAGCCACGACCCGTCGGCGGCGCGGACCACGCACAGCACCGACATCGCGTGGGCGGCGAACTCCGGGACGAGCCTCAGCGCCCAACGGGCCGGTTGCAGATCGAGCGTCAGCCCGCCGCCGTCGGCGCGGAAGTCGACCAGCCTCGCGGCAAGCCCGTCGTGGCTGGGCGAGCCGCGCTCACGCAGCGCGTGGAGCGCGCGATCGGCGGCTTCGGTACCGCCGGGGGCGGGCTCGAACGCGTCGTGCTGCCAGCGAACCTCGATCTGGTCCTGCGCCCAGGGTCCGCGCGCAAGAATGCCTGCAGTGGCTGACACTGGCTAAACCGTAGCGGGGCCCAAATGCTCAACGGCCGGTCGGGATCCCTGGTGGCGCCGTCGCACCGGAGACGTCCGCGTGGATAACGCGACAATCCCCCGATGGAGCGACGCCTGAAGCACTGGGGCTGGGGCTATGAGGACGAGCAGCCCTCACTCGACGAGCTGCGTTCCACCGCCCCCGGGATCGTCGCCCACCTCGGCTTTGGCTCGACCGAGCCCGAGGCGCCCGTGCCGCTGGCGCAGCTCGCACTACCGCCGCCGCGGCTGAGACCGCCGTCCGCACTGCGGGCGATCTGCGCGACCGACGACCACGACCGGGCGCTTCACACCTACGGTCGCTCATATCGGGACATCGTCCGCGCGTTCCGCGGGGAGTTCGACGCAGCGCCGGACGTGGTCGCCCATCCTCGCGACGAGTCCGACCTGCGGGCGGCACTCGACTGGGCGGTGTCGGCGGGTGCCGCCGTGATCCCGTTCGGCGGGGGCACCAGCGTCGTCGGCGGCGTCGGGCCGGTGCGCGACGGCAGCCACGCCGGCGTAGTCTCGATCGACCTCAAGGCGCTGGACCGGGTGCTCGAGATCGACCGCACCTCGCTCGCGGCCCGGATCCAGGCGGGCGCGACCGGGCCGAGGCTGGAGTCGCAGCTCGCCCGCCACGGCCTCACCCTGCGCCACTTCCCGCAGTCGTTTCAGTTCTCCACGCTCGGCGGGTGGATCGCGACTCGCGCCGGCGGTCACTTCGCGACGCTGTACACGCACATCGACGACCTCGTCGAGTCGATCCGGGCGCTGACACCGGTCGGCGAGTGGGAGTCGCGGAGGCTGCCGGGCTCCGGGGCGGGGGTGTCGCCCGACCGGATGCTGCTCGGCTCCGAGGGCACGCTGGGCGTGATCACCGAGGCGTGGATGCGGGTCCGCCCACGGCCCCGCCAGCGCGCCTCGGCCGCCGTCCGGTTCGACGACTTCGAGACCGGGGCGATCGCCGTCAGAGCGCTGTCGCAGTCCGGACTGAATCCGGCCAACTGTCGCCTGATCGACCCGGCCGAGGCGGCGCTGACTGGCGCCGGCGACGGCTCGGCGGCGCTGCTCGTGCTCGGCTTCGAGGCCGCCGATCACGACGTCGAGCCGTGGATGTCGGTCGCGCTCGAGTGCTGCGCGGACCATGGGGGATCGTGGGAGCGCCGGCCGCGCGACGGCGACGGCGACGGCCAAGGCGATGCGGTGAGCAGCTGGCGCGAGACATTTCTGCGCGCGCCGTACCTGCGCGACACGCTGATCGCGGTCGGCATCCTGTCCGAGACATTCGAGACGGCGATCACGTGGGACCGGTTCCCGGAGTTCCACTCCGCCGTGCTCGAGCGGACGACCGCCGCCGTCGAGCGCGCCTGCGGGCAGGGGCGGGTCAGCTGCCGGTTCACCCACGTGTACCCGGACGGGCCCGCGCCGTACTACACGGTGCTGGCGCCGGCGCGGCGAGGACACGAACTCGAGCAGTGGGCCGAGATCAAGCGCGCGGCCGCCGACGCGGTGATCGCGGGCGGTGGCACGATCACCCACCATCACGCGGTCGGCCGGGACCACCGCCCGTGGTATGACCGGCAGCGGCCGGACACATTCGCACGGGCGCTCCAAGCCGCCAAGCGAGCGATCGATCCGACCGGCGCGCTGAATCCCGGCGTGCTCATCGACGCCGGGTAGCGATGCCGCTCTACAACCAGATTGGCCGCACTTACTCGGTGACGCGTAGGCCGGAGCCGCGGATCGAACGGGCGATCCATGCGGCGCTGGGTGACGCCGCCACGGTCGTCAACGTCGGGGCAGGGGCGGGCGCCTACGAGCCCACGGATCGAGAGGTGGTGGCCGTCGAGCCCTCGGCGGTGATGACCGCCCAGCGCAAGCCCGGCAGCACCCGGGTCGTAGAGGCATTCGCCGAGCGACTTCCGTTCGGCGACGGCGCGTTCGAGGCCTCGATGGCCGTCCTGTCAGATCATCACTGGACCGATCGCGCCCAGGGCCTACGGGAGCTGCGACGCGTGGCCCGGCGGCGCGTGGTGCTGTTCAACGCCGACCCCGGTGAGAACGCCCGGTTCTGGATGACGACCGAATACCTCCCGGGATTCGTCGAGTTGATCGAGCCTCGGTACCGCGTCGCCGGCGCCTGGCAGTGCGAGCTGCGGACGATTCTCGGTGACCTCGAGCTGCGCCCCGTGCCGATCGCCCATGACTGCGCCGACGGTTTCTACGGCGCGTACTGGCGGCGGCCCGAGGCATTCCTCGATCCGGTGATCCGTGACGGCATCTCGGTGTTCTCCCAGCTCCCGGCCGAACAGGTCACGCACGGCCTGGAGGCGTTGGCCGATGACCTGCGCTCCGGGGCCTGGCGCGACCGGCACCACGATCTGCTCGAACTCGGCGAGCTGCACCTCGGCTACTACGTGGTGGTCGCCGAACTGACCGGCTGAGTGCGACGCCCAACTACGCTTGCACCATGCCGCAGCAGGCCCGAGATCCCTACCGGGTGCTCGGTGTCGACCCCGACGCCACCGACGCCGACGTCCGCGCGGCGTACCGGCGACTCGTACAGCTGCACCATCCCGATCACAACGGAGGCTCGGCCGACTCCGCCCGTCGCTTCGAGGAGGTCCAGGAGGCCTACGCCGCGGTGCGCGAGCGTCGCGCGGGAGGAGCGCAGCCGGGGACCCACCCGCCCCCGCCGCCACCACCGCCGCGAGCTGGCGCGGATCCCGACGTCGACGCCCGGCTGGCGAAGCTGGAGAGCGAGCTGCGCGACGCTCACGCGGCGCGCGAGCGGGCCCGGCGGGCCGCCCAGCAGGCCGCCGCCGCGGCGGACGAGCGCAAGCGCCCGACCGACGAGGAGCTCGGCCACATCGAGACCGACGACAGCTTCACGAAGATCTTCGATGACGCCGGCGCCGAGCTGACGAAGTTCCTCCGCGATCTGCGCGAGGAGCACCGCGACCGCTAGCCCCAGGATGGGCGGGCCACGCGGCCCGTTGGGTCTGGGACGGTCGCGCGGTGTGTGGATCGCGGGCGAAACCGCGTGTACAACGTCCCACTCGAGCGCTCTGGGAGCCACCGTGGGACGTTCGCCACGTGGGGCGTGGTCAACGTCCCACGCTGACCCGCGACGGCCTCCAATGGGACGTTAAGCAGCAGGTCGCCGCCCGGCCCGGGGGCGCAAAGCGCGGCCAGCGGCCAGCGGAACTATCGCTAGCTATCGAGCACGCGCTCGTAGACCCGGTAGCGCTTGCAGATCTCGCCGCCCATCGCCTGCAGTCCCCGATTCATCCCCCGGTTTGACTCGAGGATCCAGCCGGCCTCGCCGTACCGGCGATGGGTGCGCTCGGCGACCGCGAAGTGCTCCATGTACAGCTCGGCGGCGACCCCGGTGTGCTGGTACTCCGGCAGCACACCGAGGAACCCGACTCGGAGGCGGTCGATCAGCTTGTACTTGTTCAGGTAGTACCACCAGCCGAACGGCAGCAGGCGGCCGTTCATCTTCTTGAGCACCTGGTTGATGTCAGGGATCGTGATCGCCGCCGCCACCGTCTCGGTGTCGTTCTCGGCGATCATGAACCAGTCCCCGTCGAACACCAGCTGATAATTCAGGTTGATCTCGTCGAGATCTGCCTTGGAGAACGGGACGAACCCCCAGTTGCGTGACCAGGCGGCGTTGTAGACCTTGGCGAACTCGTCGAGGTCGGAGCGTAGGTGGCGCCGGGTCATCTTGCGGATCCGGATCCCGTGGCGGGTACGCGCCTGCTCGGCGAACTCGGGGATCACCGGCAGCATCTTCTGGCGGTTGCCGATGTCCAGCGCGTAGCTGAACAGGTCCATCGCCTTGGTCAGCCCGGCCTGCTCGCAGCGCTGCTGATAGTACGGCGGGTGCCACGGCTGGCGAATCAGGGGCTCGAGCTCGAACCCCTCGTACAGCACTCCGGACTCGTCGTTGAGCTGGAAGTCCATCGGGCCGACCATCCGATCGCAACCGTGCCGGCGCAGCCACGCTTCAGCGGCGGTGAGCAGCGCGTCGAGGACCTCCTGATCGTCTTCGAACTCCAAGAACCCGAACATCCCCCAGCGATTTGAGTGGAACTCGTTGTAGGCGCGGTCGACCTGCGCGGAGATCCGGCCGACCACTCGCCCATCACGGCGGGCCAGGAAGTACGCGCCCTCGCCGTGGCGGAAATACGCGTTGAGCGGCTGCAGCAGGAACAGGTAGCGCTCGAGCTTCAGCGGCGGGATCCACGGCGTGTCCCGGTGCAGGCGGTACGGGAGCGCGACGAACTCGCGCAGGTCGCGCGGCCCTCGCACCTGGCGGATCTCGACCCGGGCGACCGTATTGACGGGGGCGTCCATGGCGCGGAACCGTACCGCTCGCAGCCCACCCTCGTCCGAGCGCAACGACTCGGCTCCAACGCCACCGCTACCGTGTCGCGGCGTGATCTCGACGCTGCCCGTGCCCTCGGTGGAGCTGGCGATGCGCGTCGGGTGTATCGAGGGCACGCGCCAGCAACGCCTCGAACACTACGACGGGGTCGGCGCGATCCTCAAGCAGGCGATCGCGGCCTCGCTGCCCGCCGACTGGAGCTGGCCTGACCGAAAGTCGCTGGACTTCGGCTGTGGAGCTGGGCGCGTGCTGCGGCACTTCGGGCCAGAGGCGCATCAGGGCGAGATCTGGGGCTGCGACATCGACGGACCGAGCATCGCCTGGGTCAGGGAGCATCTGTGCCCTCCGTTTCAGGCCTTCCTGGTGTCCGAGCAACCCGGCCTGCCCCACGCGGACGGATACTTCGACCTCGTCTGGGCGCTGTCGGTATTCACGCATCTCACCGACCAGTGGGCCGGATGGCTGCTCGAGCTGCACCGCGTGTTGGCGCCCGGCGGGTATCTGATCGCGACGTTCATGGGCGCCGACATGAGTGCCGAGTCGGGAATCGAGGAGTGGGACGAGGACCGCGTCGGCATGCTGGTCACCGGTGCCGGGCGCCCGTGGAGCGAGGGCGGACCCCGCGTGAGTCACTCGGAGTGGTGGCTGCGCGCCCACTGGGGCCGAGCATTCGAGATCGTCAAGCTCGAGCTCAGCCAGGGCCAGCCCGGGAGTCATAGCCTGATCGTGATGCGCGCACGACCGGTGCGACTGACCGTCGACGAGCTCGAGCTGCCGGAGGCGGGTGACCCGCGCGAGTTCGCGGCCATGCGCGCCAACCTCGCCGCATTGACCGATGAGAATCGGGATCTGCGAGACCGCGCGACGCGATCCGAGGCCAAGCTGAGGCGCCGGTGGAAATCGCGTCTCAGGGCCAGCGCGAAGCGTTACGCGGGCCGACGGTCCGGTCCGCGCTGATGCCGACGGGCGTCCCGTCTGAGCTGTTCGACGACGACTACCTGTACTTCTATTCGGACGTGCTCGGCTCGCAACGCAGCGACGCCGACGCTGCGCTGATCTCAGAGTTGCTGTCGCTGGGCCCGGGAATGCGCGTGGAGCTTCGCGGCGACGGCGGGGCACCGTTCGCCCCCGACGCGCGGCGGTTGATCGCGATCGCCCAGCGGCCGGGCCCCGGAGTCGCGCGCGAGCGGTCCGAGGTGTCGCTGCGCGAGGTCGACGCGGCCAACGTGCGCGCGGTGTGCGAGCTCGAGCTCGCTCCGGGGCAGCGCACGTACGTGGCGCCGGCCGCCTACACACTCGCCGAAGGGCAGCACGAGGCGGGCGCATGGGTGCGTGCGATCTACAACGGCGACGAGGTCGTCGGGTTGCTGGCGCTGGTCGATCACGTGCGATCGCTCCCCGGGGCCACCGAGCTCGGTACGAGCTGCGTCCCGGGACCGGTGAGCCCGAAGAGCTTCTACCTCGGACTGGGGTTTGAGCCGACCGGCGAGGTGAGCCACGGCGAGGAAGTCCTGACGCTCCGACTGTGATCGACCGCGGTCGCCGCGCAACGTGCTAGCCGGCCTGCAGCCTCGTCAGCACCGCCTGCGCGGACGGAGCGACGTCGGCGGGCAGCCGTTGGAGCAACTGCATCCACCCGGGATGCATCGCGATCGCCTGACGCACGTCGGCGACTCCCCGTTCGAGTTCGCCGGCCTGCGCCGCGCCGAGCCCGGCCCAGAACCTCAGCTCGTGGCTGTCGGGCGCGAGCCCACTGGCCAGCTGGTACAGCCGGGCCGCCTCGTCGTGCCGGCCCTCGTTGACGAGTTCGTCGGCCTCCCCGGCGAGCGTGTAGGCGCCATCGAGCTCGACCAGCCGTCGCAGTTCGGCGAGCGGCTCCGGGTGGTCCTCGACGCGCAACGAGACGATCGTCTCCCACCAGTGGCCCGTCGCCGGCACGACCAGGATCGCCGCCGACTGCCGGCCTCGGATGTCGCCGCCCGCGGCCTCGGCGGCGTCCAGCGCGTCGAGCAGGCGCGGAGTCAGCGGGCCATTGGCGCTGGTGAAAGCGTCGAGCATCGCCGGCCACACGCGCTCGCTCGCCATGATGTTCGCCTGGCAGGAAACGCCGTCGCCGGTGACGTGTCCGGCGAACGGCATGCAGCCGGATCCGGTGTGTGCGGCGACCGAGCCGGCTGCATCGACAAGCGCCACCTGTCGCCCCGCTGCTCCAGGATCTGCTGACACGAGCTGCGCGAGCACGTCGGCCGGCGCCGCGCCCGCCTCCAGCAGCTCGAGCGCCCGCGGCCCGTAGCTGACCTCGATGTTCGCCTGCGTTGCGATCGCGCCGACGCCAGGGCGCGCCCACGGGACGATCGGCCCGACCGCGAACCAGTGCGACTGGACCGCTACCCCGAGCTCGCCCGTGTCGGGGTCGCGGGCGACGATCGAATAGGTCACGGCCGTGCAGTATGAATGGCGGACATGACTCGGATCGCGGTTCTCGGCCCGGGGGGAGTCGGTGGCTTCGTCGCCGCCGCGCTGGCCCGCGCCGGCGAGGACGTCACGGTCGTCGCCCGCGAGTCGACGGCGGAGCAGATCGGGCGTCGGGGAATCGCCGTGTCGAGCGCACTGCTGGGCGACTTCGTCGCGCGCCCGCGGGCCACGGCGGTACTCGCCGAGCCGGTTGAGATGCTGATCGTGGCGACCAAGGCGATCGGCCTGGACCGCGCCCTGACGCGGATCGAGGCCTCTCCCGACGTCGTCGTGCCGCTGCTCAACGGTCTGGACCACATGACGGTCCTGCGGGCGCGGTTCGGGCCCGGGCGCGTCGCGGCGGGAACGATCCGGATCGAGTCCGATCGCCCGCGGATCGCCGCGGTGCTGCAGTCCAGCCCGGCCGTCCGGGTGCAGCTGGCGGCCGACGACGTCGGTCTGGCCGACGCGGCGCACTGGCTGGCGGCCACGTTGCGAATGGCCGGGATTCCCGCACAGGTGGGGGACAGCGAAGCCCAGATCCTGTGGTCGAAGCTGGTGCGACTGAACGCGCTGGCCTGCACGACCAGCGCCGCGGACCGTCCGATCGGCTTCATCCGGTCAGACCCCGAGTGGCGTCCGCGACTGGAGGCCTGCGTCGCCGAGACGGCTGCGGTGGCCAACGCCGACGGCGCCCGAATTGACGGCGCCGACCTGCTGGCGGAGCTCGACGCCGCGCCCACGGAGCTGGGCTCGTCGATGCGCCGCGACATCGCGGCCGGGCGCGAGCCGGAGCTGGACGCGATCCCCGGATCGGTGCTGCGCGCGGCCGACCGCCACGGCATCGCCTGTCCGACGGTCGCGCTGCTCACCGAGCAGATCGCACAGCGCGCCGGGATCAACCTCCCAGGGCGCGAGTCCACCAGTGGCCTCTAGAACGGTGGCGTGATCTTCGGCGCCGGTCCCGGACCGGGCGCCTCAACCGGCTCGGCGAGCTCGTCGGAGGACACCGCCTCGACGATCTCCTCCTCCTGCTCGCTGGCCTCCTGGCCATGGTTGCCGTCGCACAGGATCCGGAACTGGCCCGACATCCCGCCGTCGGCCTGGAGCACGATCCCGGGCAGGATCTCCTCGCCCTCCTCCAGCCCGAGCCGCTCGATGTCGAAGTACGCCATTCCGACGCCCCACGTGTGATGGTCGGGGTTCTCGCGGTCGTGCGCGGCCACACCCTGCGACAGGCGCTCCAGCAGATAACCGATCTTGCTGGTGGACGCCATGTCAGTCTCGCTCGATCAGTTCGACCCGGTAGCCGTCGGGGTCGCGCACGAAGCACAGGCGCGAGCCGCCGTCGCGGATCGTGTACGGCGGACGCTCGGGCTCGATCCCCTGTGCTTTCAGGGCGGACAGGGCCGAGTCGAGATCCGGCGTGGTGATCGCGATGTGGCCGTAGCCGGTGCCGACCTCGTAGGGCTGGTCCTGGCCGAGGTTGTAGGTCAGCTCGAGCCGCGGCTCGGCGCCGTCGTCGGGGAGGCCCATGAACACGTTGATCGCCTCTTCGCGGATCGGAATGCGGCCCTTCTCCTCGAATCCCAGCGCCTCGTAGAACGCGACCGAACGGTCGATCTCGAAGATGCGGTAGCAGGTGTGAATCAGGGACATTGACCAAAGAGGATACGCTCTCGACTGTGATCGTCGAGCGCTCGATGAACGATCAGTGGTTATCGAATACCTACCTGGTTGCGGACGAGCCAGGTGGTCATGCGGTGCTGATCGACGCGGGCGGACCGATCGATCCGCTGCTCGAGTTCCTCGGCCGCGGGCAATTCACGCTGACGCACGTGCTGCTCACCCACCACCACCACGACCACGTGGCGGACCTCTCGCAGGTGACTCAGAAGCACCCCGATGCGCCGGTGCTGATTCACCCGCTGGAGCGCGACCTCGTCGACGGCGTGACCGGCACGATGGAGCCCGGGGACACGATCACCAGCGGCGCGCTGGAGATCGAGCCGATCCACACGCCCGGGCACACCGCCGGGATGCTGTCGCTGCTGGTCAACGGCTCGGACGTGTTTACCGGCGACACCCTGTTCAAGGGTTCGGTCGGCGGTGTCCGCGCACCCGGCCACACCAGCTACGAAGATCTGCGCACGTCGATCATGGACAAGCTGCTGGCGCTGCCGCCGGCCACCCGCATCCACCCGGGGCACACCGACCCGACGACGGTGGCCGACGAGCTCGAGGACAACCGGTTCGTTCGCATCTGGCGCGGAGCCGATCCCGAGGGCGACGAGCCGTGCACCGCGCTCGGCGAGCCCGCGACGCTGATCCTGCTCGGCGACGACTACGACGGCGGCTACAAGGCGTGGGTGCGCTGGCCGGACGGGGCCGACGACATCGTCCCGGGCTCTCGGGTGCAGCGAGGCTCGGACACGGAAGCCGGCTCCTGACCCGGGTATCGTCCGATGAGTGGGGCTCCCTGAAACGTCGCACCGGAAATGGCGGCCCCGGATGACCGCCATACAGCGTCCTCGGACCCTCGCGCAGCCCAGCTGCGCCACGGGCCCTGCGTCCTTGCCTGCCGGCCCCCGGACCTCGCCCTTTCCAGCACGACGTTTCCGGGAGACCCACTAGCAGTGCCTAAGGACAAGATCCCCACTTCGCGCGTGGGGCGAACGGCCAAGATCGGGGGGCTCGCGGCAGGACAGGCGATCCGTCAGGCGGGGACCCGCGCGGCAAACGTGGCCCGGTCGGAGGAGGGCCGCAACGCGGCGCTCGAGCGCCGCCAGATCGAGGCGGCCGAACAGATCGTGACCGCGCTCGGGACGATGAAGGGCGCCGCGATGAAGGTCGGCCAGGTGATGTCGTTTCTGGACGTCGGCTTGGTCCCCGAGGACTACCGCGAGGAGTTCCAGGAGAAGCTGGCGGCGCTGCGCGACGCAGCCCCGACGGTCACCTTCAAGCAGATGCGCAAGGTGATCGAGGAGGAGCTCGAAGACCCGCTCGACGAGGTGTTCGAGTCCTTCGATGAGGAGCCGATCGCGGCGGCCTCGATCGGTCAGGTGTACCGCGCCAAGCTGCACGACGGACGCGAGGTGGCGGTCAAGGTCCAGTACCCGGGCGTCGCCGCCGCGGTGCGCTCGGACATGCAGAACCTGGGGCTGATCCTGCGACTGGCCAAACGAATCGCGCCGGGGATGGACTCGCAGGCAATCGGCCGCGAGATCTCCGAGCGGATCCAGGAGGAGCTCGACTACGAGCTCGAGGCCCAGAATCAGAGGACGCTGGCCCGCATCTTCCGCGGACATCCGTTCATCGTCGTCCCCACGGTGGTGACGTCGCTGTCGCGGGAGCGGGTGTTGGTGACCGAGTTCGTCGAGGGCACCGGCTTCGAGGAGCTCAAGAGCTACTCCCAGGAGGACCGCGACCGGATCGGCGAGATCCTGTTCCGCTTCTACTTCGGCTGTCTGTACCGCCTGCACCAGTTCTCGGGGGATCCGCACCCGGGCAACTCGATGCTGTTGAGCGACGGACGCATGGCGTTCTTCGATTTTGGGCTGTTCAAGCGGATGCCCACCGGCGCGGTCGAGCTCGAGATCGCGGTGGCCCGCGCGATCATCGAGGGCGACACCGACACGATCATGCGGCTCGGCACCGAGGTCGGCTTCTTTCCCGAGCCCGACAAGTTCAAGCCCGAGCGGGTGCTGGAGCACTTCCGGGCGGCCACCTCGTGGTACACGATCGACGAGGAGATCGAGCTGACCCCGCAGTACGCCACCCAGGTCCTGATCGACATGAGCGACCCGCGCTCTGAGTACTTCGGGCAGCTCCGACACGAGTCCGCGCCGCCTGATCACATCTTCGGCCGGCGGATGGAGGTGTTGACGCTGGCGGTGCTCGCGCAGCTGCACGCTCGCGGCAACTTCCACCGGATCGCGCGCGAGTGGTTCTACGGCGACCCGCCCGCGACCGAGCTCGGCCGCGAGGAGGCCGCGTTCTTCGGGCGCGCGGCCGCCTGACGCCGAAAGTCGGACGTTCGCGCCCCCTGCCGTTCCGCACCGCAACCCCCTGGTCCCGGAACTGCTTGCAATGTACTCGGCGTCGCGGTCGGGTTCAAACCGACCGAGCGCGGCCTGCGATCAGACGCGCTGGATCTGAACCAGGCTTGTGGTGCCGGGTAGACCGCTGGGGAGACCGGCGGTGATCCCGACCCGCTCGCCCGGCTTGACCCAGCCGAGTTCCACCACCCGACGCGCGGAATCGGCGATCAGCGCCTCGGTGATCTCGTGGCGCCGCATCGAGGCAGCCTCGACTCCCCACATCAGACTGCAGCGGCGGACGGTCTCCTTGCCGGGCGACAGCGCATAGATCGGGACCTGCGGTCGGTGGGCGGAGATCAGCCTCGCCGAGCGCCCTGACAGCGTCGGCACGACGAGTGCGGCCAGATGCAGGTCGCGAGCGGCCGCGCAAGCGCTGTACGCGACCGTGTAGGCCGGGTCGCGGGCGTCGCGGCGGACGCGCTCCTCGTTCCAGGTTCGGTAGGGCAGCGTGTGCTCGGTGCGCTCGGCGATCGACGCCATCATCTCGACCGCCTCGACCGGAAAGGCGCCCACCGCGGTCTCCTGGGAGAGCATCACCGCGTCGGTGCCGTCGAGGATCGCGTTGGCCACGTCGGCGACCTCGGCCCGGGTCGGCCGGGACGAGGCGACCATCGAGTCGAGCATCTGCGTGGCGGTGATCGACGGTCGGGCCAGGCGACCGGCCACCCGCAGCAGCTGCTTCTGGACGATCGGCACGTCCTCGATCGGGAGCTCGATCCCGAGGTCGCCGCGAGCGACCATCACGCAGTCGGCCGCCCTGATGATGTCCTCGGCGGAGTCGACCGCTTGGGGCTTCTCGATCTTGGCGATCAGCGGCAGCCGGGTGTGCTTGCGCACGCTGGTCACGTCCTCGGCCGTGCGCACGAACGACAGCGCCACGAGGTCGACGCCGATCGACTCGCCGAACCGCAGCATGTCCAGGTCCTCCTCGGGGACCGCGGGCAGCCCGCGCGTCGAGCCGGGGATGTTCAGGCCCTGACGGGAGGCGACCGACCCGCCGATCTCGACCGCGGTCTCGATCACGTCGCCGTCGCCGTCGCGGATATCGGTCACGCGCAACCGGATCGCGCCGTCGGCGAGGTACACGACGTCGTCGGGGTCGACGGCACGCGAGAGTCCGCCCCAGGAGACCGACATCGCCTCGCCGTTGCCGACGGCGTCCGAGCCACATCGCAGTAACAGCTTCTCGCCGGGCTTGAGCTCGGCGATGTCGTCCTCGAGCGCTCCGATCCGGATCTTGGGCCCGGGCAGGTCCTGGAGGATCGCTACCTGGCGGCCGGCGGCGCTCGCCGCCGCGCGCACGCGTTCGGCGTTCTCGGCGTGGACGTCGCGGTTGCCATGGGAGAAGTTCAGCCGGGCGACGTCCATCCCGGCCTCGACCATCCGCCGGAGCGTGTCCGGGTCCCTCGACGCGGGGCCGATCGTGGCGACGATCTTGGTTCGGCGCATGAAGCTCAAGGTAGCGGTCGGTCTAGATGTGAGCGTTAACGGTCGGTGAGCGGAGTGAGTGCGATGGGCTCGCCGTCGAGGGTCAGCCGTCCCCCGTCGCGCAGATCGCAGATCAGATCCCAGTGAAGCGCGGAGTCGTTGGTCCCGCCGGTCTCTGGATAGGACCGTCCGAGCGCCAGGTGCACCGTCCCCGCCATCTTCTCGTCGAGCAGGATCGAGCCGGTGGCCCGATCGATACCGACGTTGGTGCCGATCCCCAGCTCACCGAGGTAGCGGGCGCCGGCGTCGGTCTCGAGCGCCGCCTGCAGATATTCGTCGCCGCGCTGGGCTCGAGCTCCGATCACCCGGCCTCGCTCGAACGTCAGCGATACGTCGGCGACCTCGACCCCGCGCGGGCTCGACGGCACCGTGAACGTGATCGTGCCGTCGGCGGAGTCCTCGACCGGCCCGGTGAACACCTCGCCGCTGGGCATGTTGTGCTTGCCGTCGGAGTTGATCCAGGTGCGGCCGCCGACGCGCAGTCGCAGGTCGGTGCCCTCGGCCTCGATCCGGATCTCGCCGCCGGCCGCCAAACGCTCTGCCAGCGCCGACTGCGACTCGCTCAGCTGCCGCCATGAGCCGACCGGATCGGGCCGGTCGAGGAACAGCGCCCGGGTGACGAACTCCGCGTAGTCGGCGTCGGACATGCGCGCGTCCTGCGCGCCGGCCGGGGTCGGCCACAGCGTTGCGCACCAGCGCGAAGCCAGCCGCGCCTCCTGGATCGGCCGCCGGGCGCGGGCGCTGCGCGCGATCCGGGCAGGATCCACGCCCGCCAGCGCGCGCGTGTTGGTGGGCGCCAGGATCGTGATGAACGCATCGGCCTGCTGGGCCTCGGTGAGCTCCAGTGGAGCGAACTCGTCGAGGTGCAGGTCGCGCGCGTGACCGTAGAAGCTCGCCGACACCGCGTCGGGACTGAGGCGGATCAACGGCCAGCCGCCGCGCTCGAGGATCGCTGCGTGCAGGGCCTGCGCCAGGGGCATAGCCGGCACCGTGGTGGCAACGATCACCTGGTCGCGCTCCCCCACGGTCACGCACCACTCACACAGCAGCGCCGCAAACGCGTCCGGGTCCGGCCTCATGGCGCCTCCAGCTCGGGGAAGTTCTCGGTCACGTGCGTGCGCAGCGAATCGCGCACAAACCGCCGCTCGTCCGGAGTGGCTACCCGGTAGCGCGCCAGCAGCTCCTTCTGCCGGGTGGTCTGGATTCCGGCGATCGTCCAAGCAACCGTGAGCCGCTCGAACAACAGCTCGATCGCCCGCTGCCAGGCGTCCTCGCGCTCGTGGCCGCCGTGCAGGACCTCGGCGTACTGGCGGCGCGAAGCCGGCGTCAGCGATCCGCGCAGCGACAGTACGTTGCCGTCGGTGTCGTGATAGTCGGTGGTGGGCGCGGCGAGCTTGCTCTCCGCCGCGCGCTGGCGGCTGCGACGTCCCATGGTCAGATGTTCCCGCCGCAGAGCACTACACGGGCGCGGAGGCGGCGCTCTCGAGCTGAGCGCCAACGTCGCCGCGGACCGGATCGGCGTGTCCGGACCACACCACCGACGGCGAGATCGCCGCGAGCTTGCGGATCGACGCGCGCGCCTGCCCGGTGTCGATATCGAACGCCGGATGGGGCAGCCGTGCTCGTCCCTTGATCCCAGTTTGCGGGTCGAGCGTGTAGATCAGATCCGACACCAGGGCGAGCCGGTCGGACTCGCGGTAGAGCCCGATCAGGCCCGGCGCGTGGCCGGGGAGGTCGATCACCTTGAAGCCGGCGACCTGGTCGCCCTCCTGGACCGTGCCTTCGATCTCCACGGCCCCGCCGTCCCACGCGGGAAACAGCCTCTCCAGCAGCAGGCGGCCATGCGGCGCGAGCTTCGACAGATCCCAGTAGGGCCGGAACGACTCCGGCGACTCGGCTGCCTCGCGGTCGGCCGGATGACAGTAGGCAGGGGCATCGAGACCCGGCGCGGCGCCGCGATGGTCGGCGTCGGCGTGGCTGAGCACGATCCGTTTGATCCCACCGAGACGGGCGGCGGCCGCGGCCAGCGCGACCGTCATGTCCGAGATGCCGGCGTCGAACAGCGTCAGCCCGCCCTCGTCCTCGAGCAGGTACACGTTCATCGTCTTCTGAGGGAAGCCGCCGCGAAGGAGCCAGACGCCATCGGCGATCCGCTCGGGAGCACCGCCGCGGATGAAGTTCTGGGCCTTGATGCGCGCGTTGGCGAGATTGGTCAGACGAGCCTGCGCCTTGGAGTCAAGCGGCGGCAGCAAGCCGAGCTGACGCGCGATCTCGCCGCTGTCCAGGTACGCGTCGAGGTGATCGATGAGCCCACCGGTGACCGTGACCACGTCGCAACCCTCGATCTCCATCCGCGCGCCGTTGGGCGCGATCCCCTGAAACCGGCCGGGACCGGCAAACGTCGCGCGAGCGCGCCAGCGGATCGCGGTCTGCGGGCCGTCGGAGAGCTCCTGGAGGATCTCGAACGAAAAGTCCGGGAACGCCGCGAACAGCTCGGAGAAATACGTGCGGATTCCCTCGGGCGCAATCAGCTCTTGGGACCCGACGAGCCGGTCCACGCCCCCCGGCCGCCAGCAAGCCACGGCCGCGTCGAGGTCGTGCGCTCCCAGCGCCTCGAAGTAGCGCCTGGCCACATTGTCGGACGAGCCCGTCACAGCGCCGGAGTCTACGCAGCGCCAATATCGTCCGGCACTCATGAGACGCGAGGGCGGGCGCGGCGAACGCGTGATTCCAGGGCTGTGGCGGCTGCGTCTGCCGCTGCCATGGTCCGGCGTCCCGCACTGCAACGCCTGGGCGATCTCCGCCGGGTCAGGGTTCGTGTTGGTCGACACCGGCATGCACGAGCCCGGCTCGATGGCCGAGCTGGAACGCGCCATGGATCAGGTTGGCCTGCGTGTGCAGGACGTGCTGCTGGTCGTCTGCACGCACGGGCACTCCGACCACTGGGGGCAGGCGGCGCCGATCTGCGAGCGCGCCGGCTGCGAGCTGTGGATGAACCCCAACCTCGAGCACGCGACCCGCGAGCTGGACGACCCCGGTGAGGCGCTCGCCCGGCGGATCGAGGTGGCCCGCCAGAGCGGCGCCTCGGATTCCGGGCTGGCTCGCTACGCCGAGCGCGCCCGGGAGCGTCCATCGGGCATCGCGAAACTGATCGCGCCGGACCGGCCGCTGGTCGATCGGGTCGAGATCGAGACCGACCTGGGGACGTGGGTCACGTATGAGACGCCCGGGCACGCGCCGTCGCACATCTGCCTGTACCAGCCCGAGCGCCGCCTGCTGATCTCGGGCGATCACTTGCTCGGGCGGATCTCGCTGTACTTCGACTTCGGCTGGACGCGCGACCCGGTTGGCGAGTTCCTCAGCTCGCTCGACGGCACCGCCACGCTCGGCGCCCGGCTGTGCCTGTCGGGTCACGGCAAGCCGTTCCTCGACGTGCCGGGACACATCGAGGGCAATCGCCAGCTCGTCGCCGAGCGGCTTGCCGCCGTCGAGTCGGCCGTAGCCGACAAGGCCCTGACGGCGGTCGAGATCAGCCCGAGCGTGTACGGCGAGCCGCTGACCGAATACAACGGCTCATGGCTGTTGGCCCAAACGCTCGCCTATCTCACCCATCTCGAGCGGCAGGGGCGCGTGGCCCGGGAGGCGCGGGGCGACGTCGCGCTGTGGATCCGGCAGCAACCTTGACACAGTTATGTCAAGGTTGTTAGACTGCCGGCGTGCGAATCGACGAGATCCTTGCCACCGCCGAGCAGCCCGTGTTCTCGTTCGAGTTCTTCCCGCCCAAGACCGACGAAGGCGAGCGCAACCTGCGCACCGCGTTGCAGACGCTGGCGCCGCTCGAGCCCGACTTCGTCTCGGTGACATACGGCGCCGGCGGCTCCACTCGGGCGCGCACGGTCGATATCACCAGGTGGATCAAGCAGGACCTTGGAATCGAGGCGATGTCGCACCTGACCTGCGTCGGGGCCAGCCGCGAGGAACTGCACGCGGTGCTCGACCGGATCGCCGACGGGGGCATCGACAACGTGCTCGCGCTGCGCGGAGACCCGCCCAGGGGCGAGACCGAGTGGCGGCCGCATCCGGGCGGGCTTCACTACTCGACCGAGCTCGCCCAGCTGATCGCGGCCGACTATCCGTTCGCGATCGGAGCCGCGTGCTTCCCAGAGGTGCACCCCCAGTCCCCGGACCTGGCTCACGACCTGCGGTTCCTGCGCCACAAGCTCGAGGCCGGGGTGTCGTTTTTGATCACCAACCTGTTCTTCGACAACGAGATGTACTTCCGGTTCGTCGAAGAAGCACGCGCGGCCGGGATCGAGGCCCCGATCATCCCCGGGATCATGCCGGTCACCAACGTCGGGCAGATCAAGACGATCACCGGGATGTGCGGAGCCACGATCCCCGATTCGTTCCTCGAGCAGCTCGAGCTCCGAGCTGATGATCCCGATGCGGTGCTCCAGCTCGGCGTGTCCTACGCCACGCTGCAGTGTGCCGAGCTGCTCGCCGGCGGCGCGCCCGGGATCCACTTCTACACGCTCAACCGGTCCCCGGCGACGCGTGCGATTCTGGCCGCACTGCGGCTGCTCGCGCCCTGGGTCAGGCGCGAGGTGGTTCGGACGGCGGGGTGATCTCCAGCGCGTGCGCGACCGTCGGGCGTCCGTCAATCTCGTAGCGGACATCCACCTCGTCGTTGCGCTTGTAGGTACCGATCCCCCAGAAGCCGAGAAACCAGGCCCACACGCCGAGCTTGCCGCTGACCAGCTCGCGCTCGAACTGCAGCTCTCCGGCAGCCACCCGGTAGTCGTTGCCGAGCTCCTGGCGGACGCCGTTGACGTACACCTCGAACGGCGGCCTCACTCCCGGCGGCAGCTTCACGCGCCAGTACTGCATCCCGCTCAACTACCCAGATCGGCCGGCAGCAGCGACATGATCGTGGCGTCGACGCGTCCGTCGCGCTCGCGCCGGTACCCGCGCAAGATCCCCTCCTCGCGGTACCCGGCAGCCCGAGCGGCAGCGATCATCGCCACGTTGCCGGGCTCGGTCAGGATCTCCAGCCGCCTGAGCCCGCAGCTCTCCAACAGCCATTCCGACGCCAGCCGCAGCGCTCGGGCGGCCAGCCCGCGACCGCGAGCCTGCGGCGCCAGCCACATTCCGAGCTCGGCGCGTGCGTTGATCCAGTCGAGGTCGTGGACGTAGATCTGCCCGACGCACACATCGCAACCGGGCTCGACAACGGTCAGACCCACGTACGTGCCCGCAGCGCGCTCGGCCGCGGCCCGCTCCTCGCGGCGTCCCAACTCGGCGCCGCTGGGCGGCCGCCGCTCCCCCAGGTCGAGGTGCAACCGGGGGTCGTCCTGGTAGGCGATCAGGATCTCGGGGATGTCGCGCTCGGCCGACAGTCGCAACCACACCCGGTCAGCGGACAGCGGCTCGGTCAGCTCGGGAAACCGTGGCATCGTCGGCTTGGGACCGTACCCTGTCGCGTCGTGGTAGCGGATGACATCGCCTACAACGTCAGGCGGTCGCAGCGCGCGCGCCGCGTGCGCGTGACCGTCGACGAGGCCCGCGGGGTGGAGGTCGTGCTCCCGCGCCGCGCGCCCGAGCGCGAGGCCGCTACGGCGATCCGCGAGCTGCGGCCCTGGATCGAGCGGCGCCTGCACGAGCTCGAGCGGACCCGGGCAGCGGTGGCTGCTCGCGGCCAGACGGTTCCGTATCTGGGAGACATACTGGCGCTCGTGCCCGAGCCCGGCCGCACGCGGGTTCACCGCCGGGGCGGCGAGCTGCTGGTGCCAAGCGGATCCGCTGGCCGGCCCGCGCTCGAGCGCTGGTACCGGCGTGCCGCCCGGAGCGAAATCGCGCCCCGGCTTGACCACGCTTGCGAGCTCACCGCCAACTCGTACACGCGCTTGACGATCCGCGGGCAACGCACCCGCTGGGCGAGCTGCTCCCACAGCGGCGCGATGAGCTTCAACTGGCGTCTGCTGCTTGCCCCCGAGCCCGTGCTCGACTACGTGGTCTGGCACGAGGTCTGTCACCTCGACGTGCTCGACCACTCACCCCGCTTCTGGGCGCTGCTCGGCAGACGCTGCCCGGACTACCGACAGCACGTGCGCTGGCTGCGCCAGCACGGCGGCACGCTGGTTCTGTAAAGGGCGTGGATCAGTCGCCGGTCGGGTCGACCCCGGCCGACTCGACCATCAGGATCGCTGTCCTGACGGGGGCACGGGTCCGATGCTCGACCCCGCGCGGAACCGTGTATCCCTGATGGGGGTGCAGCGTCACGGTCTCGCGATCCTCGAGGTCGATCAGCAGGCGTCCCTCGAGCACCAGGAAGAACTCGTCCTGGTCGTCGTGGTGGTGCCAGTGGAAGTCTCCGTGGATCACTCCGAGCCGCACGACGGCGTCGTTGACCGTCGTGAGCGTCTGGTTGAACCATGGCTCGACGGCGGCGATGTCCGCCGGGATATCGATCAGCTGCAGGCTGCCGTACTTGTCGTCAAGGTGGATGTCGTAGCCGTGGTCGGCGCCGGACTCGTTGCTCACGCGATCTCCCGTTGGGTCGGTTCTGGCCGCAAGCTAGCGGGCGCTCAGCTCCCGGCGCAAGGCGCTGTAGGGGCTCTCGCCGTTGCGCTGGTCGACCACGCGGCGTTTCAGGCGGCCGGTATAGGCCTCGATCGACCCGTCGCCGCGTACGTCGACGCCGGCGGTCACGGACGGGATCAGGCGCTCGGGTCCCGAGAACTCCAGCCTGGCGACCACCTGCTGGATCGGATCGAACCGCTTGAATTTGACGTCGACGGGCTCACGGCTGGCCGAATCGGCCAGCTCGCGCCCCCGTGCCTCCACCGCGTCGAGCACGTCGTCCAGACCGTCGAAGCGCTCGCGCTCGACGCGGGGTCCGGTGCGGATCGTCAGCTTCCACGCCACGACGCCGCTGTCAGCGGGCGCTACCCGCGGTTGGCGATCGGCACGTACTCGAGCGTCCGCTGACCCGTGTAGATCTGCCGCGGCCGCGCAATCTTCTGCTCGGGGTCATCGATCATCTCGCGCCACTGGGCGATCCACCCGCTGGTCCGCCCGATCGCGAACATCACCGGGAACATCTCCATCGGCATCCCCAGCGCCTCGTACAGCAGGCCGGAATAGAAGTCGACGTTCGGATACAGCTTGCGCGAGACGAAGTAGTCGTCCTCGAGCGCGATCTTCTCGAGCTCCAGCGCGATGTCGAGCAACGGGTTGGTGCCCGTCACCTCCAGCGCCTCGTCGACCGCCTTCTTGATGATCTTGGCGCGCGGGTCGTAGTTCTTGTACACCCGGTGCCCGAAGCCCATCAGTCGTTCGTCGCCTGCCTTCACCCCTTCGATGAAGGCAGGGATGTTGTCCGTGGACTCGATCCGCCGGAGCATCCGCAGCGCGGCCTCATTGGCGCCGCCGTGCAGCGGGCCGTACAGCGCCGCCACGCCGGCCGCGACGGCCGAGTAGGGGTCGACCTGCGACGAGCCGACGCTGCGCACCGCGCTGGTCGAGCAGTTCTGCTCATGGTCGGCGTGCAGGATGAACAGGACGTCGAGCGCATGCTCGAGCCGCGGGTCGGGCTCGTACTTGAGCTCGGTCATCTTGTAGATCATCGACAGGAAGTTGCCTGCGTAGGACAGATCGTTGTCCGGATACACGTACGGCTTGCCCTGGTTGTGCCGGAACGAGAACGCAGCCAGCGTCGGCATCTTCGCCAGCAGCCGGATCACCTGGAGGTAGCGGACCTCCTCATCCTTGATCGCAGCGGCCTCTGGGTAGAAGGTCGACAGCGCCCCAACCGACGCCAGCAGCATTCCCATCGGGTGCGCGTCGTAGCGGAAGCCCTGCATGAACTCCTTGATGTTCTCGTGCACGAACGTGTGGATCGTGATCTGGTGCGTCCAGTCGTCGAGCTGAGCCTGGGTCGGCAGCTCGCCGTGGAGCAGCAGGTACGCGACCTCCAGGTAGGAGGACCGCTCGGCGAGCTGCTCGATCGGATATCCGCGGTACTCGAGGATCCCCTGCTCGCCATCGATGTAGGTGATCTCCGAGCGACATGACGCGGTGGCCATGTACGCCGGGTCGTAGGTCATCAGACCGAAGTCGTCGTCGTCGGTCTTGATCTTGCGAAGTTCCGTGGCCCGGATCGTCCCGTCTTCGATGGGAACCTCGTACTGCTTGCCGGTCCGGTTGTCGGTGATGGTCAGCGAGTCGCTCGTCGCGGCTACGTCGCTGCCATCGTGTTGACGGGTCTCGGTGGTCATCATTTCCCTCTTGCGCGATTTGCCGGATGGCCTCTGCGCCGTGAGGCCGAGCACAACTTACTCCGGACTGTAGTACCCGGGTGGCGCCGACAAGACTCCACGGAACGGGCCGGCGTGGCCGGATTGCTCAGCTGGTCAGGATCGCAGCGCCGATCGCGATTACGACGAACAGCAGGCTGATCGCGATCACGCCGCGCTGTCCCGAGGCGCCGCCGGGGAAGCTGGGCTGTCGCAGACCGATCGCGGCGAGCACGACCGCCCACAACGCAAGCACTCCACCCGCGATATAGAACGGGACCTTGGACGGTGCGGAGGCGGCTAGCAGGAGCGTCGTCACCGCGCGCGAGCCTATCCGATCTTGGTCGCGTCGGGCGTCGTCGCCGGGCCGCGCTTGGCACCCTCGTAGCGGCTGGCCGTCGCGGCCCGCTGCCCCTGATAGTGACTGCCCAGCTCCGGGCTGCCGTAGGGGCGTTCGGCGGCCCGGTCGAGCGTCATGAACGACAGCTGGGCGATCAGCCCGCCCGGATACAGCTTGATCGGGACCCGAGTCAGGTTGTTGAGCTCGAGCGTGAGCGTGCCGCGCCAGCCGGGGTCGCAGAAGCCCGCGGTCGCGTGCACGATCAGCCCCAGCCGGCCTAGGCTCGACTTCCCCTCGATCCTGGCGACGATGTCGTCCGGCAGCTCAACCCACTCGAGCGTGCGCCCCAGGCAGAACTCGCCAGGGTGGATTACGAACGACTCCTCCGCTCCGACCGTCACCTCCTCGGTCAGGTTCTCGGGCGGCCGGCGCAGGTCGATCACCGACGCGCGGTAATTGTGGAACACCCGGAACGAATCGCCCAGCCGCAGGTCCACGCTGGCCGGTTGGACCAGTGCTGGGTCCCACGGGTCGATCCGGATCCGGCCGTCCCGCACCAGCTGCAGGATCGTGCCGTCCGAGAGGACCGATGCGATCCGCTCGCTCATGTCGTGATCAGACTAGTGAGGGGGGTGGACTAGTGTCCGCCGAACGTGCGGGCACGGGCGCGCGTGGTGCGCACGCGTGCCGGTGGCTGCGGCGCCGGGTCGCCGTGCGGTCCGCGGCGCGGGCGACGCGGGAACGGCTTGGGGGGGTGCGGGCGCTGCCGCTTGATCCCACCGTCATCGTCGCGGGTCGAGTCCTCTTCGGGCTCTTGCTTGATCGCCCACCAGACGATGTAGATCAGTCCGGCGAGCGGAAGCTTGAGCGCGAGCATCAACCACAAGAATCCCCAGGTCACGACCCGTCGATCCTACCCGATTTTCGAAGTCGGCTTGCCGCGGATCGCAGGCGGGTCTGCAAGCGCCCGCGGTGGGTGCGTTCAGTCCCTGAGCGCGACGGGCTGTTGCACGAATTGGGTGATCCGAGCAAGCTCTGAGACGCGCTGGGAGATCTCGTCGCCGGCCAGTGCCCGAACCCGTTCGGTGCCGAAGGCTTCGACGTTGAACGACCCGAGCGCGGTCCCGTACGCCATCGCGCGGGTCAGCAGCTCGTGGTCGATCTCCCGGTCGGAGTGGGCCGCCAGGTACCCCATGAACCCGCCCGCGAATGAGTCGCCGGCGCCGGTCGGATCGACGACGGTCTCCAGTGGAAATGCCGGCAATCCGAAGAACCCTTCATCGGTGATCATCGCGGCGCCGTACTCGCCCTGCTTGACCACGATCACGCGCGGCCCCCACTCTCGAACCCGCCGTGCCGCGAGCACCAGGTTGGGTTCGCCGGTCAGCTGCCTGAGCTCGGCGTCGTTGAGCATCAGACAGTCGACGCCGGAGATCGTCTCGACCAGGGAATCGCGCGCGATGTCGATCCACAGGTTCATGGAGTCCATCGCCACGAACCGCGAGTTCGGGCACTGGGCGCGGACCTCGCGCTGGAGGTCGGGCTGGATGTTGGCCAGGAATAGGAGCTCGGCGCCGCGCGACGTGTCCGACAGCTTCGGGTCAAAGCCGTCGAACACGCCCAGCTGGGTGTCGAGCGTCTCGCGGTCGTTTAGATCCCAGCCGTACTCGCCGCGCCAGAAGAAAGTCTGACCGCCGCGCACGTGTTCGATGTCGTCCGTGTCGACGCCACGCCCCCGGAGCACCTCGTACTCCGCGTCACCGAAATCATCGCCGACCGGGCCGACCACGTGGACGGTGTCGAAGAACGATGCCGCCAACGAGAAGTGGACGGCCGAGCCGCCCAGCATCCTGTCGCGCGCTCCGAACGGCGTCTTCACCGCGTCGAACGCAATCGAGCCCACCACGGTCAGGGACATGAGACCGGGGAGCGTAGCGACCGTGGTCAGGCGAGGCTGTGGCCGGCCGGCTCGCCGAGGGCGTCGTCGAGCCCCAGGTCGAAGCGCATCTGGACCTTGGTGCCGCCTGAGTCGCGAGTGGCGATCCTGAATGCGTCGGCGACTTGAGAGATCAACGCCAGCCCGACGCCGAGCCCGGGCCCGTCGATCCGCGGTCGCAGGCCGAGGCCCTCGTCGGCGACCTCGATCAACAGATCGTTGTCATCCAGGCTTGCGCTGAGCCGGATCTCGCCGGGCGACCCGTCGTAGGCGTGGACGACGACATTGGTCGTGGCTTCGGACACCGCCAGACGGATTGCCTCCAGCTGCTCGGCGGTCGCCCCGACCGACTCCGCGTACTCGTTGACCTCCTCGCGCGCGCGAGGAACAGAATCGGCGACCGCGGGGTACGACCTGCTCAGGTACTCCCCGGGGGCCAGATCAGCGCTCAGACGGTGTTCCATTCCAGTGTTCCGGTTACCCGGATCCGATAGCCGCCAAGCCGGGGCTTCGGGCGTTCGGGACGACGAGCACCGGCGTCTTGGGAAAGACGCAGCGAACGCTCCTCGCGACATCGTTGGCGTCGCAAACTATTCATATGCAGCATGTTTGGCACGCTACGCTTTCCCTGGTCATGTCCGAGCAGCCGGTGATCCCGCGGCGCGTCCCCGAGGCGCTGAAGCCCTATACGGGATTTCTGCTCAGCAAGATGGGCGCGACCGCCCAGAAGCAGTTCGCGGCCAGGCTCGAGACCCTCGGGTTGACCACCCGGATGTGGGGAGCGCTGAACGTGCTCGACGGCGAAGGTCCGGTCACCCAGCACGCGCTCTGCAAGGCCGTTGGGATCGACCCGAGCTCGATGGTCGCGACGATCGACGAGCTCGAGAAGCGTGGCCTCGTCGAGCGCCGCCGCCACCCCGTGGACAGGCGGGCCCACGCCCTGCACGTGACCGACGCCGGACACGAGACGCTCGCGCGCGGGCGCGAGCTGGCGCGCCAGGCCCAGGACGAGCTGCTGGCCCCACTCGACGCCGAGCAGCGCCGGCAGCTGCACGAGCTCTTATTGGCGCTGGCGGTCGCCGGCGATCCAGCGGCCGACCGCAACTGACGGCGCTGGGGTTAGGCAGCGACCGCCGCGACGTCGTCGGCGGCGACCGCGCCGGCGGCCTCGCGGCGAGCGCGGCTGGCCGCGAGCGCCGTGCCGATTCCCAGCAGCACCCAGGTCACCGGGTCCTCGAGGAAGTCGGCGTACAGCAACGTGTGAAACACGAGCGCCACGAACATCGCGCCGATCGCCGCGCGCGCCGGGTCCGAGCGCGCGCCCTGAATCAGGACGAACGCCGCCACCAGCACCAGCGCGATGTACGCGAGCTCCCCGATCAGCCCCTGCTCGGCGGCGATCGTGATCGCGATCGTGTGCGAAGCCGACAGCGTCTGCGAGCTGTGCGGGTGGCGCTTGCGATACTCGGCGACGAAAGCGCCCGAGCCATATCCCCACACCGGGCGCGCGGCGAACATGTCGATGCCGCCGGTGACCAGGTTCGCGCGGCCGCTCGAGGCGCCGTTGAGTCCCTGGTTGAGCCCAAACGTCTTCGGCGAGATCGCGACCGCGGCCGCTCCGATCGCCACCACCGCGACCGCCACCCACAGGGCCCGGGACACCTTCCAGCGCAGCGCCGCCAGCGTTCCCAGGCCGACCAGCAGGGCCGCGAGGCTGGATCTCGACAGCGTCAGCAGCAACCCCACCCACAGCACCGCCAGCACTCCGATCGAGATCGCCAGATCTCGCGTGCGCTTGGAGTACAGAAGGACCGCGGCCAGCATGACCATCACCAGCGCCAGGAACCGACCGAAGATGTCGGGGTCGAAGAACACCGAGTTGACCGTGAAGTAGGTGTGCAGGTCGTTCGCGACGACCAGCCGCGGGTTGAGGATGATCGTCTTGGTCGCGTACTCGGCGAACCCGAGCAGCGCGAACAGGACCGACAGCACGACCACGAGCTCCGCGCAGAACCGGATCAGCCGCTGCGTCCAGTCCAGGCTGCGCAACAGGTAGAACATCAGCGCGAACGGGACGTAGAAGAACACCATCTGCTGCAGTGCCTTCTCGAAGTCCGGCGAGTACACCGACTGCAGTCCGTAGAGGACCACGTACAGGGCGAGCAGCCGCTCGACCCAGCGCGTGGCCCGATGCCGCCGCGGCGGCGGCGCGCTCCCGGGATCGCGCCGGCTCGGTAACGGCGGCGCCTCCTTGATCGGCTCGTCGTCGGCCAGCAGCGTCGGCACGATGAACGCCAGCGCACCGGCGGCGACGACCACGTACAGCGGCACCAACAGGTTCGACGTCGTGCCCCCAGCCTGGATCGGGATCCGGAACGGGACCGCCGCGACCGCGAGCGGGGCCAGCCAGGTCGGGTTGCGGGAGATCACCACCGCGATCGCCGCCACCACCGCGATCGCCAGCACGATCCCGACCCCCGCGAACAGCGGGTGGTGATGCAGCGTGCGCAGCTGCGGGGAGCCCCAGATGTCCGCCAGTAGCAACACCGGGGCCAGCACGAGCGCGCCCAGCATCGCCCACGCGCGCGTCCGGGGCGTGCGTCCGAGGAGCACCACCGCAACCAGCAGCGCCACCGCGATTACGCCCGCCTTCGGCAGCGGGCCCGACAGGGCTGCAAACGCGGTCACACGGGGGATCATCCTCTACCCTCTCGACGCATGCCCGTTCCGAGTAGCTGCGCTCGCGTAGAGGGCGCGACCCGAAGGCCCAGGATCGCGGTCGTGGCGGCGGCGCTACTTGCCGCGGTCGCGGTGTCGGCCTGCGGCTCCTCGGTGAAGCCGGCGACGGGCAGCCGCGGCAAGGTCGATGACCCGCGCACGGCCCACAGCAACCACATCACGTGCCTCACCAAGCACCATCTGCCCGTCCAGAAGGTCGGGATCAACGAGATTCTCGTCGGGCCCCAGCCAAGCGGCGCGAAGATCGTGTTCGAGCCGACGCCGGGCATGGCGCAGGGCGCGCAGATCTCGGGCTCGCGCTCCGAGCAGGGCGCCGAGGTCATCGGCAGCGCGCTGGTGTATCCCAACGCTGCTTCGGACAACGAGACCAAGGTCATCGAGAACTGCGTCGCGGAGGGCATCGCCGGTTAGTTAGGTTCGCTCGGGAACTGGCGACGCCGGGCGTGCACGGAAAATCCCAGCGGTGGGCGACCCCGCTCAGCCCAACACTGACCCAACGCGTGAGTCATTAGAATGCCCGGCCGACGCCCGCGCTCGGTGCGCGGGCGCTGTGTGTCTGCCGCCGTCGTGCGAGCGATGCGAGCGCGGCAAACTAGGTTCTCCTTCAACGTGTCCGTTCCCACTGCAGAGCTGACCGTCCCGTCCGCCGCGGCGCACCGTCGCGCCGCCTGGGCCGGGATCACCGACCGTCTGAGCGGCGGACGTCTGTACCTGCTGATGGCGGCCGGCGCGCTGTTGATCGCCGGGCTGTCGCTGCTGATCCCGTCGACCCCGAGCTATGACCCGTGGGCATGGCTGGTCTGGGGCCGCGAGATCGCGCACCTGGATCTGCAGACCACGGGCGGCCCCACCTGGAAGCCGCTGCCGGTGATCCTGACGACGATCTTCTCGGTGTTCGGCAAGGCCCAGCCCGACCTGTGGCTGATCGTCGGGCGCGCCGGCGCGGTGATGGCCGTCGGGATGACGTTCAAGGTCAGCATGCGCCTGACCCGGCAGCTCGCAGTGCGACCCGGCGATGGCGCTCCGCGTACCCTGTTCGAGCGCGTGATACCGCCGGTGATGGCGGGGCTGATCGCGGCCTTCGGGCTGACGTTTGCGGGGGGCTTCATCACCGCCAGTGCGCTCGGCTACTCCGAGGGCCTGATGACCGCGGTGGTGTTGATCGCGGTCGAGCGTCATCTCGACGGGCACTATCGGCAGGCGTTCGCGATCAGCTTCCTGGCGGCGCTCGATCGCCCCGAGGTGTGGCTGCTCTGGGGACCGTACGGGCTGTGGCTGTGGTGGCGCGACCCCGGCGCCCGCAAGCTGGTATTCGCGCTGTTCGCGCTGATCCCGGTTCTGTGGTTCCTCCCGGAGTACTGGGGCTCGGGTCACTTCTTCCGCGGCGTCAGCCGCGCGCATCAGCCGCGTTCCAACAGCGCCGCGTTCGCCAAGTGCCCGTTCTGCACCGAGTTCGCCGACCACGCCTGGCCGACGGTCCCGTTCCGGACCAAGGCGGTAGCGATCGTCGCCGCGCTCGTGGCGGCGTTCGGGCTGTGGCGCGCGAGCGGGTGGGGCGGCCGGCATCCGATCTCGAGCAAGCGGCGCCAGGCGCTGGCCGGAATTGCCATCGCCGCGGCGCTGGGAATCGTTTGGTGGGTCGTGATCTCGGTGATGACCCAGATCGGCTTCTCGGGCAACGACCGGTACCTGATCCTCGGGGCGGCGCTGGTGCAGATCGCCGGGGGTGTCGGCTTCGGTTGGGCCGCGCTCGAGCTCGGGCGCGCGTTAGCCCGGCTGCTGGGCCGGGCCGGCGGGGCGGATCGGCCGGGCCGGGTGACACGAGGGATCGGCGAGTGGGGCGCGGCCGCGGCGGTGGCGGTCGTGTTCATGCTGCTGCCCACCTGGATCGGCGGCCTCGTGCACCTGCGCCGGGCGCACCGGGCGCTCGTCTACCAGGCGCACCTGCGTACGGACATGGCCAAGGCGGTCCAGCTGGCTGGAGGCCGGTCCAAGGTGCTCGCCTGCGGCAGCGTGATCACCGAGGGCTTCCAGGTCCCGATGCTCGCCTGGCAGCTGCACGTGCACACCGATCAGATCGAGGCCCCGCCGGCCGCGGGCACGCAGCCGCCGCCGCCGCCCAACGTGATCTTCCGCACGCGGGCTCAGAGCAACGCGACGCCGCTGCCGTTGCTGTCGGACTGGCCCAACACGAACTACTCGCGCGACGTCCACGTGCGCACGTTCAGCGTTTATTCGCACTGCCCGGGTAACGTGACGCTCTGATGGCCACCACCGTCGCGCGCCCGCGCCGCACGCTCCCGAAGGTCGACGTACCGTCGCCCGACTGGCTGAACCGGATGCCCCAGTGGGCGTTCGCCGGTGGCGTCTGCCTGGTCCTGATGGCGGTTTCGACGTTCCTGCGCACGCGCTACATCAGCGGCCAGTACTGGATGGACGAGGCGATCACCACGGGGATCGCCTCGCACTCGTTGTCAGCGATCCCGGGGATCCTGCGCCACGACGGCAACCCGCCCCTCTACTACATGCTGCTGCACGTCTGGATGAGCCTCTTCGGGTCCAGCGAGGCCTCCACCCATTCGCTGTCGGTGGTGTTCGGGGTGCTGACGGTCCCCGCGGGGATGTGGGCGGGCTGGAGCCTGTTCGGGCGCCGCGCCGGCGTGATGGCCGCGGTCCTGTTCGCGTTCAGCGCGTTCCTCACGCAGTACGCGCAGGAAACCCGGATGTACGAGCTGATGGGCCTGCTCGGGATCTTCGCGACGGCCGGGTTCCTGCATGCGTTCGTTTATCGCCGCCGGGGCTACCTGGTGATGTTCTCGCTCTCGCTGGCGTTGATGCTGTACACGCAATCGTGGGGGATCTTCTTCTGGGCCGGCGCGGTCGTCGCGCTGGTCCCGGCGTGGTTGCGCAGCACCGACCGGCGCGGGCTTTTGCGCGACGCGATCATCTCGTTCGTCGGCGCCGGGATCCTGTACCTCCCGTGGCTGCCCAACTTCCTCTATCAGGCGACCCACACGGCCGCGCCCTGGGACTCCTCCCCCCGGTTCGGCGCGCCCGTCCAGCTGTCGCGCAACCTGCTCGGCGGCGACCGCGTGACGATCGCGTTGCTGCTCGCGGCGGTGATCGGCGTCGCGGAGCTGTTTACCCGCGCGCGCCGGCGCGATCGCGATGCGACGGTGCTGTGGACGCTGGTCGCGCTGCCGTTCGCGACGCTGCTGCTGGCCTGGATCGCCTCGCAGATCACCCCCGCCTGGGTCCCGCGATACTTCGCCCCGACGCTCGGCGCGATCGTGCTGCTGGCCGCGTTCGGTTGTTCGCGAGCCGGCGTGGTCGGGATCGTGGCAATCATCGCCTCGGTGATCTTCCTCTACAACCCGGCTTCCTACACGCCCGCGTACAAGAGCGACATGCGCGACATCAGCGGCGAGGTGACGCCGTACATGCACCCCGGGGATCTGGTCGTCTCGGCCCAGCCCGAGCAGGTTCCGCTGACCTGGTACTACCTGCCCAACGGCCTTCGATATGCGAACACGATCGGCCCGGTGGCGGATCCCAGTTACATGGATTGGGTGAAGGCGCTGGATCACCTCAAGGCCGCCAATCCACGGGCTACGCTGACGCCCCTGCTTGCTAGCCTCAAGCCCGGTCAGAGGATCCTGTTCGTGCGTCCGCTGACCGAAGGGGCTGACAACTGGCAGGCTCCGTGGACCCAGCTGGTGCGCCGCCGCGCGGCCCAGTGGGGAGCGCTGCTCGCCGGTGATCGCAGCCTCAAAGAGGTCGCCGTGGCTCCGCACAACTACCGGGGCGCGTGCTGCGTGGCGGACAGCGCGGTGCTCTACCAAAAGGTTTCCTGAACTAACTCATGACCGACTCGTCGCAAGCGCCCTCGCCCGCCGTCACCGCCGGCGCGGACATCACCCCCGAGCACCCCGTGGTCGTGCTCGGCGGCGGTCCAGCCGGGCTGACCGCCGGCTACCAGATGGCCAAGCAGGGCAAGGCCGTGATCGTGCTCGAGTCGACCGACCAGATCGGTGGCCTGGCGCGGACCGAGGTTCGCGACGGCTACCGGTTCGACCTCGGCGGCCACCGCTTCTTCACCAAGGTCAAGGAGGTCGACGACCTCTGGCACGAGATCATGAAGGAGGAGTTCCTCCGCCGCCCGCGCCAGAGCCGGATCTACTGGAACGACAAGTTCCTCGAATACCCGCTGCAGGGCATGGACGTGATCCGCAAGCTCGGGCCAGTCGAGCTGACCCGGTGCATGGTCTCCTACCTATGGGCGGCGATCAAGCCCAAGGGCCGCGAGGACACGTTCGAGCAGTGGGTGTCAAACCGCTTTGGCAAGCGGCTCTACCAGCACTTCTTCAAGACCTACACCGAGAAGCTGTGGGGCGTCCCCACCGACGAGATCCGCGCCGAGTGGGCCGCCCAGCGGATCAAGGGCCTGTCGTTCTTCGCCGCCGCCAAGGCCGCGTTCTTCGGCAACAAGGGCAACAAGATCAAATCGCTGATCTCCGAGTTCAACTACCCACGCTACGGCCCGGGTCAGATGTGGGAGCAGATGGCGGCCGATATCCACGAGCGCGGCGGCGAGGTTCGGCTCAACGCCCCGGTCACCCGGGTTCGCACCGAGAACGGGCGCGTCACCGAGGTCGTCGCGGGCGGCGAGACGCTCAAGCCCTCGTACGTGATCTCGTCGCTGCCGCTGCGCTCGACGGTCGGGATCTCCGATCCCGAGGCCCCCGGCGAGGTTCGCGACGCCGCTCGAGGACTGCGCTACCGCGACTTCATGACGGTCTCGCTGGTGATCGAGGGGACCGACAACCTGTTCCCCGACAACTGGATCTACATCCACCAGCCCGGCGTGCGGGTGCTCCGGATCCAGAACTTCCGCTCGTGGAGCCCATGGATGGTGCCCAACGACACCGACGCGTCAGTCGGGATGGAGTACTTCTGCTTCGAGGGCGACGACCTGTGGACGATGAACGACGACGATCTGGTCGAGATGGCCAAGCGCGAGATCGAGAAGCTCAAGCTGGCGCGAGCCGACGCGGTCAAGTTCGGCTTCGTGGTCCGCGTCCACAAGGCGTACCCGATCTATGACGTCGAGTACGGCGAGCGCGTGGCCACGATCCGTGGTTGGCTGGACGGGATCGAGAACCTGCAGCAGGTCGGGCGCAACGGCCTGCACCGCTACAACAATTCCGACCACTCGATGCTGACCGCGATGCGCGCGGTTGACAACATCTTGCTCGGGACCCACCATGACATCTGGTCGGTCAATGTCGAGAGCGTCTACCACGAAGAGCACCAGGAGAACGAGGACCCGTACCGCAAGTCGCCCGAGACGCCCGCGATGGAGCAGCCGCTCGCCACGGAGAGGTAGATGTTGAAGCTCGGGGGGATTTTCGTCCTGGTGGCAGCGTTGCTCGCGCTGGCGGTCCCCGGTGCGGCGCTCGCCGCGGACTCGGCCTCAACCGTGCCGCAAACCTCGGACCTGTCTGGCTCATCCGGCGACGGTCAGGGCAATCCGCTCACGCCGCTGACGCCGTCGACTCCGGCTCCTCAAACCCAGACGGTCACGCCGACCGTGGCGGCGCCGACGACGCAGACGCCGACAGCGGGGAGCAGCACGCTGAGCGGGACCAACGCGATCGCGATCGCGATCGGCGCGTTGGTCCTGATTGCTGCGATCGGGGGGTTCATCTGGTACGACGCGCGGCGCCGGGCGCCGGTGCGCCACCGGGCCGCGGCGGCGACCGCGGGTGGTTCCGGTGGGCGGCCCGGGTCCAAGCCCAAGGGCAAGCCCCGCAAGCTGAGCCCCGCCGAGAAGCGGCGCCGTAAGCGCGGGCGCGCCCGGTAGCTCCTGCGGACCGGCTAACGCCCCATTCGAGCCCCTTTCCCCGGACCATGGGGCGTTCGACATGTGAGGCGTGTACAACGTCCCACCCTTGCCGTAAAACCGCTCGAGTGGGACGTTATACATGTCGATGGCTAGTGCAGCAGCTTGTTGAGCCTGATCGAGTTGGCCATCGCTTGGTAACCGGCGTCGTTGGGGTGCAGGTGGTCGCCGCTGTCAAATGACGGGTTGAAGAACAGCGGGTTGCGCCGATCGCGCACGGCCTTGTCGAAATCGAACACGCCGTCGAACGCGCCGCTTGTTCGGATCCACTGGTTGAGCAGCTCGCGCACCTGTTCGCGGGGATCGGACGACGGGAAGTTCACCGGCGTCAGGGTTGCGCCGAAGATCTTCAAGCCGTGACTGTGGGCCCGCGCGATCAGCCGCTCGTCGCCGCGCTCGATCTGCTTCGCGGTGATCTGCGGCTCGGTGAAGCACGGTCCGGTGTTGAACGAGTGCTCGATGTCGTTGATCCCCTCCAGCAGGATCACGTCCTTGACGCCGGGAACCGACAGCGCGTCGGTGTTGAAGCGGTGCAGTGCCGACAGGCCGAAGCAGGGCGAGTCGGTCAGCACGCGGTTGCCGCCGATCCCCTCGTCGACGACGGCGGGCGCGCGGTCGCCGATCGCGTCGGTCAGGCGCTTGTCGAGCAGGTTCGGCCACCGGTCATTCGCATTGACCTGCGAGGCGAACCCATCGGTGATCGAGTCGCCGAACGCGACCACGGCGCCGGCGGACCGGCGCTGAGCGCGCACGTCGATTCCGCTGAGGAAGTACCACGATGATCCCGCGCTCGGGGTTGAGGGAAGTGCGGCGTAGCCGGTGTCGGAGTCGCTCGCGGTCGCATCACCACTGGCGACGTAGTTGGTCTGCTGGGAGAAGAAGTGGTAGGTCGCGGGCCCGGTAGCGGTCGGCAGGAACACGCTCACGGCCAGGTTCTCCAGCGGCAGAACGCTCAGCCTGACCGGATCGCTGGTCAGCTCGCCACCGACCGGAATCGTCGCCGACGCCTGCCCGGCGAACGTCAGCGCTCGGTCGGTGCCTGGCACCAGTTGCGCGCCGGATAGCTCAGCGCCTATCGCCGCGTGGCCGATCGTCACCGGCTGGGTCCCGAACCGATTGGACAAATGAACTCGGAGTACGTCGCCGCCGATGCTCGTGAACGCGATGTTGCGGACGGTCTGGTTGTTGAATCCAGTGACTCCGGGGTTGGTGGGCTCCCCGATCAGCGTGAACAGATCGTTTGACGGCGCGTGTTGAGCGGCAGTCCATGTCGCCACCCAGGACTGATCGGCGCGGTGTGCCCGCTTCTTGGAGGCAGCCCGGGCGACGCCGGACGCGATCAGTACCCCGCAAGCGGCGAGTGCCAGCGCGAGCATCACCCTCATAGCTCCGTATCTCGACCCATAGTTACTCATCGACTACCTCCCTCGGGTTAGTGACTACGGCCGCCACCCTCACTACCCGTGACACGCGATCTGAGACAACCCGAACCCCGGCCGCCCCACACCGCCGCGGCCTAGCGGGGCGGGTTGATCGTGACGAGGCTGTCGTCGGCGACAGCCTCGGTGCGCAGCCGGTGTCGCAGCCGTATCGCCCGCGCCAGCGCGACCAGCACCATCAGGCTGCCGCTGACGGAGAGCGCCACTCTGACGCTGGTGGCGTCGACCAGGACGCCCAGCAGCGGCGCGCCGAGCGCCAGGCCGCCCAGTGTAAGCGCGTAGAACAGTCCTGTTTCACTGCCCACCACCTCGTGCGGAGAGATGGTCACGAGGCCGGTCTGAGCGGAGACGAAGTACACCTCCCAGAACAGTCCTGCCGCCAGCATCGCGATCAGCGCAGTGACGATGTCGGGAGCGAACCCCAGCGCAACGATCGACAGTCCGGCCAGGCCGCAGGTAGCAGCCAGCACGTAGTTACGCGGCAGATCGTCGGCGACGACCTTCGGCACGAACAGACTGCCGAGGACCCCCCCAAATGCCAGCGCGCCGAGCAGGAATCCGACGAGGTGGGCGCCGCTACCGTGCTCGCGCGCGATCACCGGCGCGAGCTCCTGGATCGGGGCGACAAACGCGGAGAATGCGCCGATCGTGACGAGGATTCCTCCGAGCAAAGGGATGACTCGCGCGTGGTGCAGCGCCGTCCGCAGCTTGACCGTCTGGTGCGCGCGATGCTCGACGTCGCGGGGCAGGCTGAGAAACAGCGCCACGACCGCCAGGAACGAAACCGCGTTGATTGCAAAGCACCAAGATGCGCCAAGCGCGGCGACGAGGCCTCCACCGGCGAGCGGCCCGATCATGCGGGCGGTCGTATAGGCAGTCGAGTTGATCGAGTTCGCCTGAGCGAGCATGCCGTCGGGCACCGAGTGGGGAACGATGCCCTGGATCAGGGGAGCAGTCATCGCCGAGCCCACGCCGATCACCAAAGTCGCGCCGTAGATAACAGCAACCGAGATCGTGTGCGCCGAAGCAGTGACGACGAGTAAGGCCGCCGCCATCGTCTGTAGCAGCGACACGATGATGCCGATGCGCCGCGCGCCGCCGCGATCGGCGATCACCCCGCCATAGGTGGCCATCACCACGCCCGGACCGCGCGAAGCGACCGTGATCAGGCCCACGGAGGCCGCGCTCCCGGTGAGCTTCAGCGTCAGCCACCCGGCCGCAACCAGCTGCATCCAGCTGCCCACAGTGCTCGCCGTCTTCGCCGTCACGAGGTGCCGGAACGCGGGGTAGCGCAGCGGGGCCAGGCGTGCCGAACGTGTCACTTGAGGCTCTGGTGCTCCGTGGTTAGCTTGGTCGCCGCCGACGATACACGTGACGCCGAGGGTTCATGAGTGGTCACCACGGTCCCTCAGCACCAGCTCACACCCCTCAGACTTACTCGCCGCCCGCGGAGAATGCTAGATCGCGTGAGCACACCATGCAACTGGGCACGGTCGCTTAGCTCTCTACACCATTGACCTCGTTCTCGGTTGTCCTGGTTTGGCCCGCTCCCGGTCGGGCGCGCCATGCGCTGGGCGCCTAGCGAGCAGTAACACGACGCCGATCGCAGCAGCGAGCGCGGCCCCCGCCGCCGCTGACAGAGCGATATGCATTGCGCTGACGAACGCCGCGTTCGGGCGGTCGGGTAGCGGCGCTGACATCCGGGTCGCCAGCGCGTAGGAGTCCTTGACCCGACTGGCGAGCTGGCTCGACAGACCGTTCACGTTGACGTGGCTGCTGCAGGCGGCCGCGAGGACGCTTCCGATCACAGCGATCCCGATCGCGCCACCGACTTCGCGCGACAAGTCGTTGAGCGCCGAACCGACACCCTGCTCGCGTACGCCGAAAAGCAAGGCTGGGCGATCATGCGGGGCGGCACGCCAAACCTGATCACGACCGCCAACCTGCTGATCCGCGAGAAGGGTTCCTCGGGCTACCAGTTCGGGCTCGGAAACGTGCCGTGCTACTTCGGCACGCCGGACCATCCGATTCACACCGGCGATCGCTGGTCCCAAGTAAACGGACGGCGGTATGTCGCGAGTCCGAAGAACATCGGGCCCGGAGCTGGGCCCCGGTCATTCGGGCGGACCCGATCGCCCGATCCCAACGGACCGATCCCGGCGGACCGGCTATCGCCCCACTCGAGCGGTTCTCCGGGAACCGCGGGACGTTGGCCGTGTGGGAGGTGACTAACGTCCCACGCTTCCTCCGAGACCCCTCGAATGGGACGTTAGTCATGTATTGGCTCTCTGGTCGAGCTCGAACCCGCGCACCTTCTTGCGGGCGCGGATCAGCTGGCGCTCGACCGCGCGCTGCGAGCTGCCGGTTCGGGCTGACATATCCCGATAGCTGAGCCCGACGGCCTGCATCCACAGCAGGCGCCGCTGACGCTCGGGCAGCATTCCAACCTCTGCCAGTCGCTCCCGCGCCGCGATCAGCTCGTCGGGCGCGGGCGCGCTTTGCCGGATCACCGCGTCGCCATCGCTCTCGATCACCGCGTCCAGGGACAGCTCGCGGTTGTCGCGGCGGACCTGCTTGACCGCCTCGTGCACGGCGGTCCGGGCCAGCCACGACAGCGTCGAGTCGCGCTGGACGCGCCCGCGGTGATGTACGAGCCGGCTCCACGCGAACTGGCAGGCGTCCTCGATCACCACGTCCTGGGCGCGAACGTCGATCCGCACGATCTGCTCGAGCCGTCCCGAGAGGCTCACGTACAGCTCGTCCAGGTCACTGATCCTCACCATCGCCTCCGCTCAGTTGAGTCTAATTGAGACTAATTTGATGCTGAATAAGCTAGCATATGTGATCAGTCTCAATTAGACTCAATAGCGTTATATGCACTCAATTGAATTCAGGAGACGCGCATGCCTCTATCTCCGGCCGCCAGCGTGATCGCGGCCGCGGCCGTCAAGGCCAGCCCCAACCCGAAAGGGCTGCCGGGCAGCAACGTTCTCCAGCAGCTGGTCAACGGCGCCGAGGCATGGGCGCTGGCAATCGCGCTGCTCGGGGCGTTCATCGGCGCCGCCGTGTGGGCCGTGGCCTCCCACAGCCATAACCACCACTACGCGGCCCGCGGGCGGATGGCGGCACTGGTCTCCGCCGCGTCGGCGCTGATCGTCGGCGCTGCCCCCGGGATCGTGAACTTCTTCGAGCGGCTCGGGAGCACGGCAAAGTGACCCGGCTGCGCAGAGTCGCCGTTGGCGCAATCCTGGCGGCGGTGGTGGTTGCGTTCGCGTCGGGCGCCGCGGCCCCACCGGCGCGCGCGGCCAACCCGCTCAAACCCGTGTGCGGCGTCGCCGGGCTGTTCAACGGCGTGCTGGGGAAGGCCTGCAGCGTCGTGCAGAACGGCGGGCGCTGGGCGAAGGCCGGCAAGAAGCTGCTGGGCGGCCACCTCGGCGGCGCCGCCAAGGTGGCACTCGGCAGCGGCGGGAGCCACGTCGCCACCGCTGCGACCGCAACGATCGGAATTGCAGCGATCGCCACGTCGATCCTCGGTGGCGCCAAGACCGCGCTCGGCCAGACCGCGACCGTCCTCAGTCACACGTCCAGCCCGCAGCTGACCTCAACCTGGTTCTCCTCCATGTACTGGCAGATCGCTGGGATCTCGGCGGTCCTGACGATGCCGTTCCTGTTCGCGGCCGCGATTCAGGCGCTGTTGCGCTCGGACCTGACGCTGCTGCTGCGCGCGACGTTCGGCTACCTGCCGCTGGCGATGCTCGCGGTCAGCGTCGCGGCACCGATCACGATGCTGCTGCTGGCAGCGTCAGACCAGCTGTCGGCCGTGGTTGCGTCGGCCGCCGGGAATGCCAGCGACCACTTCCTCCGCCAGGCCGCCGGCGCGCTCGGAGCGCTGACTTTGTTCTCGGGCTCGCCGTTCCTGGCGATCATGGTCGGCCTGTTCATCGTCGGCGGCGCGCTCACCCTGTGGGTCGAGCTCCTGATGCGCGAGGCAGCCGTGTACGTGATCGTGCTGATGCTGCCGCTCGCGTTCGCGGCGATGGTGTGGCCGGCGCGCCGGATCTGGGCGATCCGGGCGGTCGAGCTGCTGGTCGCACTGATCCTGTCGAAGTTCGCGATCGTCGCAGTGCTGTCGCTCGGGAGCGCCGCGCTGTCCGCCGGGGCGGGCCACGGGCTGACCGTGGCGCTCGCGGGCGTCGTGCTGCTGTTCATGGGTGCGTTCGCGCCGTGGGCACTGCTGCGATTGCTGCCGCTGGCCGAGATCGCCAGTAGCGCGGCGGGGTCGTTGCGAGGAGACCTGCGTCAGGTGGTGCCGACGGCTCAGCAGGCCGACGGCGCGGCAGGAGCGGGTCACGACTGGGCTCGGTCGACCACGTCTCAGATGAGTCGCGATGCGTCTGACGCTGAGCCAGATCATCTTGACCCTGCGCACGACGCCCTGAGCACGACTCCGCCGCCTCCCGCGGATGACGGCGCGTCGGGCGCCAGCGAGGACGGGGTTGCACCGCAAGGAGGCGGGGGAGTCGCGGCCCAGGGCGCTCCCGACGACCACGATGCCGCGTCGGAGCCCGCCACACACAAGCTCGCGACCGCGACCACTGAGAAGCCGGAAGCCAAGCAGGCGGAGTCGGTGCCGGTGCTGCAGGACATGTGGCGCCCGGAGCATCGCGGGGAGTTCGCGGTGGATCTGGGGGATGCGCCACCGGCGCCGGAGCTCGAGGACGAATGAGCGACAAACGACTGACCTACCGATTCGGGCCGCTGGAGCGGCGGGGGATCCTGGGACCGATCCGGGCGGGGCAGGCGGCGACGCTGGGGCTCGGAGCGGTGATGGCGATCGTGGTGCTCGACACGCTCCCGACTGCGGCCGGGGCGCTCGTGGCGACCGTCGTGTTCGGATCGCTGGTGGTGGTCGCGGTGGCGCCGGTCGGGCGACGGACGGCGGAGGAGTGGGCGCCGATCGCCGTTGCGTTCGCCGGCCGGCGGCTGCTCGGGCAGGCCCGATTTCGCTCGCCGGTCCCCACCCGCGGCATGCTCGCGTCGCTGAGACGGGCTGGAGGGGCCGGCCGTGTCAGCTCGCCGGAGCCCGAAGCGCCTGCTCCGTTGCGCGGCCTGAGGATCGTCGACGCCGAGTACCGCGACCGGGCCATCGGAGCGCTCAGCGAGCACGGCGGCCGGAGGCTGACCGCGGTGCTGGCATGCCGGGTGGTCGCGTTCTCGTTACTCGACGCCGAGGCCCAGGAGCGCCGGCTGGCCCGCTGGGGACTGGTGCTCGCGGGCGCGGCGGGCGGCCCGGTGCGCCGGATCCAGTGGGTCGAGCGCACGGCGCCCGCGCAGGGCGACGAACTGGCCCGCTGGCTGCAGTCCGAGCGCGATCCGGCGGTCCCGCTGCGGGGCACGGCGATGATCGAGTCCTACCTGGAGCTGATCGACACGACCACCAGGGTCACGCAGGAGCACGAGATCCTGATCGCCGTGCAGGTCGACGCGCGCCTGGTGCGCGAGCGCGGCGCCGGCGCGATGCCGGGGATCCTGATCGAGCACACCGAGCGCGTCGCCCAGGGCCTCGAGGCGGCCGAGGTGACCGTGCTCGGCGCGCTCAGCGGCGAGCAGCTCGCGCGCACGCTGCGGACCGCGTTCGATCCGTTCGGCCGAGCGGAACTGGCGGCGCTGGAGGCGGCCGACCCCCAGCGCAACGGCCTTGCCGAGTGCAACGCTTGGCCGCTCGCAACCAGCGAGGCCTGGGACCACTACGGCGGCGATGGCGCCGTGCACGCGACGTATTGGATCGGCGGATGGCCGCGCGTCGACGTGTCGCCGATGTTCATGGATGCGCTGCTCGGTCGGTCCAGCGCGGTCCGCACGGTCGCGGTGACGTTCGAGCCGATCGCCAGCGACCGCTCCACGCGCGAGGTCGAGGCAGCGATCACCCGCGACCGCGCCGATCACAGCCTGCGTGACCGCTTCGGCCAGTCCGAGACCGCCCGACAACGACAAGCCCACGACGCAACCCTACGCCGCGAGGCCGAGCTCGCCTCCGGCCATGGCGAGGTCAGACTCGCCGGGTTCGTGACGGTCTCCGGACGCGATGGCGACGATCTGCGTCGCGCCTGCAGCGAGGTCCACGACCATGCCGCCCGGGCCCGGCTGGAGCTGCACCGGATGTACGGCCAGCAGGCTGACTCGTTCACTTTCACGCTTCCGCTCTGCCGAGGACTCCGGTGACGAGCGCGGGGACGAGATGACTGCCCGCGCGGTCGAGCGCCCCGGGCACCGCGCTACCACGCGCCACGCTCAGGCCGTCTATCCGTTCATCGCCGCCGGCGGCCTCGGCGGCCGGGGCGTATTCATCGGACGCGACTCCAGCGGCGGGGCGTTCTGTTACGACCCCTGGGTCCTGTACGGCGACGGCGCGCTCGACGACCCCAACGCGATCGTCCTCGGCAAGCTCGGGCAGGGCAAGAGCGCGCTGGTCAAGACGCTGCTGTGGCGGATGCTGCTGTTCGGTCGGCGCGCGTTCGTGCTCGACATCAAGCGGGAGTACGGCCCGTTGTGCGACGCGGTCGGCGTCAGGCCGATCTCATTGACGCCGGGCGGAGGCGTCAGGCTCAACCCGCTCGCCTCGCGGCCCGAGGAACACGCGCAGCTGGAGCTGCTGCGGGCGGTTGCGGTGACCGCGATCGGCGGCCCGCTCGAGCAGATCGAGGCGGCGGCGCTGCGCGAGGCGCTGCATACGGTCCGTGACAGAGGGATCAGCGAGCCGACGCTGCCGGAGATCGCCGCCGTGCTGTTCGCGCCCACCGCGGAGATGGCCGACTGCCTGCGCACGACGCCGCAACGCCTCGCCGCCGACGCCCGGCGCTCCGCGCTCGCGCTGCAGGACCTGTGCGAGGGACCGTTGCGGGGAATGTTCGACGGGCCGACGACCCCCGGCCTCGAGCTCGACTCAAAGCTCGTCGTACTCGACCTGCACGCGGTCAAGGACTCGCCCGCGGTGGGGATCCTGATGGCGTGCGCCACCGCCTGGATGAGCGCGCTGCTCGCTCAGATGGCCGAGCGTCCGGGCCGGGAGCGACTCGTCAACGTCGCCGACGAGTCGTGGAAGATCGTCCAGCACACGGGGCTCGGCGAGTGGTTTCAGTCCAACTTCAAGCTCGCCCGGCAGTTCGGAGTGATGAACCTCGTCGTCCTGCACAAGCTCGCCGACCTGCAGGCCGCGGGCGATGCCGGCTCCCGTGCGGCCCGGATTGCCGAGGGGCTGATCGCGGACGCCTCGACCCGGATCGTCTATCACCAGGACGAGAGCCAGGTGCCGCTCACGCGAACGCTGCTGGGCCTATCCGAGAGCGAGGCCCGGCTGATCTCGATGCTCTCGGCCGGCCAGGCCCTGTGGCGCGTGGGCAACCGGTCGTTCGTCGTCCAGCACTACCGCTCGCGGATGGAGACGCGGCTGACCAACACCGACACCGGCATGCGGGTGAGCGGCGACACGGTGGCGCGACGATGAGCGATGGGCGGCGCGGCGGCATCTCGGACGGCGTCGTGATCGGCGCGGCGGGGTGCGCGGTTGGCATCGGGCTGCTGCTGTGGTTATGGGGCGGGATCGCCGGCGCCGTGTTCGGCGACGGCTGGCCGCCGGTGAGCGGCGCACAGCTACCCGGCGTGCTGATCCGGCTGCCCGCCCGCGTGTCGGACCCGGCCGGCGCGTGGCCTCCGGCGGTTCGGCCCGGCCTCCCCGGTCCGGCCGGTTTCTACGGTGCACTCGCGCTGCTGGGCGCGACCTGCGCGGCGGTTCCGTGGCTGGCCGCTCGAGCTAGGCCCCGGGGCTCCCTGGCCAGGCGCGACCGCGGCGCCCGATGGGCTCGCCCGAGCGAGCTGCGGGCACTCCGCAGCGGACCATCGAGCGGCGTACGGCTGGTGCTCGGCCGCCGCGGCGGCCGGCTGATGTACGCCGAGCAGCGCCACGCGCTGGTCGCGTTCGGGCCTCCGCAATCGGGCAAGTCGGCCGGGCTCGCGGTCCCCGCGCTGCTCGAATGGGACGGACCGGCGGTCGCTTCCTCGATCAAGACCGACCTGCTCGGGGTGACGGCCAAACGCCGGCGCGAGCTCGGGACCGTGTACGTGTTCGATCCGTTCTCGCTTGCGTCCGAGCCATCTCACACCTGGTCGCCGCTGCATGCGGCGGGAACGTGGGACGGTGCGCTCGAGGTCGCCTGGCGGCTGGCCGCGGCGGGCGAGGTCGAGCAGCGGGGCGTCGAGGGCGGCGACTTCTGGGGGATTGCGGCCGAGCAGCGGCTGGCGCCGTTGCTGTACACGGCCGCCCGGACCGGCGCGGGGATCGACACGGTCGTGCGCTGGGCCTACGGACAGGGCGGTCGCGACCTGCACGAGGCACTCGCTCGAGCGACCGGAGAGGCGTCGAGTGAACTGGAGCTCGCCGATGCCAACGCCGCCTACGACGCGGTACGCGCGTTCGAGGCGCAGGCCGACCGGACCCGCTCCTCGATCGAGGCGACCGCCCAGGCGCTGCTGCGGGCATACCGGTTCGGGCGGGTGGCGCGCTCGGCCGGCTCGTCGCAGATCACCGCCGACCGCCTGCTCGACGAGCGCGCGACGCTGTATCTGATCGGTGACGCGAAGGCGTCGAAGCTGCTGCGGCCGATCTTCCTGGCGCTGCTGTCGGAGGTCGTGGACCGGGCCTACGAGCGGGCCACCCGGGCCGGCGGCAAGCTCGAGCTGCCGCTGTTGCTGTGTCTCGACGAGGCCGGCAACGTTGCGCCGCTGCCGAACCTGGCCGAGATCGCCTCGACCGCGCCCAGCCACAACATCCAGCTGGTCTCGATCTTCCACGACCTCGCCCAAGCGCGCAGCCGCTACGGACGGCAGGCCGAGACGGTGGTCAACAGCCATCGGGCGCGGATGCTGCTGCCGGGCGTCGCCGACCTCGACACGCTGCGCTACTTCGGAAGCTTGATTGGCGAGGAGGAGGCCCACGAGCTGACCCGGACGACCGGCGCCGGTGGGACGTCCCGGTCCAGCGCACGCCGCCGGCGGCCGTTGCTGGCTCCCGAGGCGCTGCGTCAGTTGCCCGACGGATACGCACTACTGCTCTACGGGAGGCTGGCGCCGACCCGACTGCGGCTGCGGCTGTGGTTTGAGGACCGCCGGCTGCGGAGGATGGCGGGCGGGACATGAGCAGCCTCGAGCCCGACGACGGACGCTGGGATGACGCCGGTGATGACTTCGACGACGTCGATTCGCGCAGCTGGCCACTTGACTGGCGCAGCCTGTATCCGCGTGAGCGGTGGATGTGGTTCGAGCAGCTGTGGACCGACGTGTGCATGCTGCGCGAGCGCTACCGGCTGGCGTTGCGAGCCGGATGGTGGGAGGACCAGATCCAGGTCGAGGCGCTGGCCGCGTTCGCGGCGTGGGTGCACCTCTACGACTGCGGAGACTGGACCGACCCGCCCGGCAAGCTCGCGCTGCTCTACGACCTCGAGCGCCTGGCCGAGCTGCTGCGCGACGGAGCGGACCCGTTTCATCCCGACCGCGATCGGGTCGCGTTCGCCCGGCACCTGATCGAGCTCGGATGCCAGCCCCCGCCGGCCCGAGCTCCGGAGGAGCCGTGATGCCATCCTGGACCGATGACGCCAGACCAGCGGTTCCCGCTCGGAGCGACCGTGACACTCGAGCAGCTCGAGGACGACCCCCACCCGGTGCTGGCCGCACTGCGCGAACACGAGCCGGTCTCGTGGCTGCCCGCGCTGGAGGGCTGGCTGGTGACTCGCTCAGACCTCGCCGTTCGTGCGATCCGCGACGCGCGGACGTTCACGGTCGACGACGCGCGGTTCTCGACCGCTCAGGTGATCGGACCCAGCATGCTCAGCCTCGACGGCGATCGGCACGACCGCCACCGGGCGCCGTTCGTGCCGCCGTTTCGCCCGCTGGCCGTGCGCGACCGGTTCGGCCCGATCGTGGCCGAGGAGACCGACCGGCTGATCGCCGAGCTCGAGCCGGCGGGCGCCGCGGAGCTGCGGCGCGCGTTTGCGGGACGGCTGGCGGCCGCGATGGTCGCGCGGGCGCTCGGGTTGGAGCGCGACGAGGTGCCGGCGGTCCTGGCCTGGTACGACTCGATCGTCGCCGCGGTTACCGAGATCACGGCCGGTCAGCCGGTTCCGGCAACGGGCACCGAAGCGTTCGGCGAGCTGCGCGAGCGGCTGATCGCGGTGATCCGATCGGGCGACGCGGCCTCGCTGCTCGGCGCGGCGGCATCGGGCTCAGAGCTGTCCGACGACGAGATCGTGTCCAACGCCGCGGTGCTGCTGTTCGGCGGGATCGAAACGAGCGAAGGGATGATCGCCAACGCGGTGCTTGAGCTGCTCCGGCGACCGGCCGAGCTCGCGGCCGTGCGCGGTGACCTCGAGCTGGTGGACGCCGCGCTCGAGGAGTCGCTCCGGCTCGAGCCGGCCGCAGCGGTGGTCGACCGGTATGCGACTGGCGACGTCGAGCTCGGTGGCGCGCGCATCGCCCGCGGGGACCTGGTGCGGCTATCGATCACCGGTGCCAACCGCGACCCGGCGGTGTTCCCGGATCCCGACTCCTACGACCTGCACCGACCCAATGGCGGCAGGCACCTGGCGTTCGCCCACGGACCGCACGTGTGCGTGGGCATCCATCTGGCCCGGCTCGAGGCCAGAACCGGGTTGCGGTCGCTGCTGGCGCGGCTTCCCGGTCTACGTCTGGATCCCGACCGGGCGGCGAGCATCCGCGGGCTGGTGTTCCGCAAGCCGCCGGCGCTGCATGTGATCTGGGACTGAGCCGCGTCACCCGGAGCGGGTGATCCGCAACCGCCCTCGGAGCCTTAGTGTGCACCTGCGGGGCGATCCTCGCGTTACCCCGGAAACAAGGAGAACTCGATGGCGCTCAGCACGCAGCACCCCCGCCCCGACGCTCGACCTCACACGGTCACCGTGCCCGTCCACGTCCGCGACCTGAAGCTCGAGATCCCCACGGAGGAGATGCCCGAGCACGGCGTCGGCCCCGACGTGGCCTACGAGGCGGTGTCGGCTGAGCTGCTGCTGGACGGTCAGGCACGCCTGAACCTGGCGACGTTCGTGACCACCTGGATGCCGTCGATCGCCGGACGGCTGATGGCCGAGACCGCCGACAAGAACATGATCGACAAGGACGAATATCCCCAGACGGCGGAGATCGAGGCCCGTTGCGTGCGCATCATCTCGGGCCTGTGGTGCTGTCCCGATGAGCATCACGCGACCGGATGCTCGACGACCGGCTCGAGCGAGGCGGCGATGCTCGCCGGGATGGCGCTGAAGTGGCGCTGGCGCGACCGGATGCGAGCCGCCGGCAAGCCCACCGACCGCCCCAACATGGTGATGGGCGCCAACGTGCAGGTGTGCTGGGAGAAGTTCTGCCGCTACTGGGACGTGGAGCCGCGGCTGGTGCCGATGGAGGGCGAGCGCTATCACCTGGGCGCCGAGGAAGCCGTCGCGCAGTGCGACGAGAACACGATCGGCGTGGTCGCGATTCTGGGTTCGACTTTCGACGGCAGCTACGAGCCGGTCGCGGACATCGCCAAGGCGCTCGACGCGCTCGAGAGCGACAAGGGCCTGGATGTGCCGCTGCACGTCGACGCCGCCTCGGGCGGCTTCGTCGCGCCGTTCATCCAGCCCGACCTGGAGTGGGACTTCCGGATCCCGCGGGTGCAGTCGATCAACGCGTCCGGCCACAAGTACGGGCTCGTCTACCCCGGCGTCGGCTGGGCGCTCTGGCGCGACCCGTCGGCGCTGCCCAAGGACCTCGTGTTCGACGTCAACTACCTCGGCGGCCACATGCCGACGTTCGCACTCAACTTCTCGAGGCCCGGCAGCGAGGTCGTCGCGCAGTACTTCATGTTCGCCAGCCTCGGGTTCGAGGGCTACCGCCGGGTCATTCAGGGGACGCAGGACGTCGCGACGTACCTCGCGGCTCGGATCGCCGAGATCGGTCCCTACCGCCTGATCACCGACGGAAGCGACCTCCCGGTGTTCGCGTTCACGGTCAACGACGACGTCACCAACTACTCGGTGTTCGACGTGTCCGATCGCCTCCGGCAGAACGGCTGGCTGGTGCCCGCATATGCGTTCCCGGAGAACCGCCAGGATCTCAGCGTTCTACGGGTCGTGATCCGCGCCGGCATGACCCACGAGATGGCCGACCTGCTGCTCGACGATCTGCGCGAGCAGACCGACTTCCTCGAGTCGCTGGACGCCCCGCTGCCGAGCGAGCGCAAGCGCGGCGCCTTCGCCCACAACTGATCTAGATCAGCTCCGCGAGCCGCTCTCCCGCGGCTCGCAGCTGGTCCGGGGTGCCCGCCTCCAGTACGACCTGGAGGTCGAGCACCCGCGCTCCGAACGAGTCGAGCTGGTCAGTGCCGACGACCGCGTAGCAGGGCACGCCCGACTGCCGCGTCCGGGTGGCGATCTCCGACACGAGCTTGCCCGCCAGGCTCTGCTCGTCGAGCTTGCCCTCGCCGGTCACGACCGCGCGGGCCTCGAGCATCCGGCGGTCGAACTCGGCGGCATCGAGCACGAACGACGCGCCCGGCACCAGCTCGGCGCCGAACGCCGCCCACAGGCCGCCGGACAGGCCACCGGCTGCCCCGGTCATCGGCCTTCCGCGAGGATCGCGATCGAGCCGGCGGGCGAGGTCGTTCAGCCGCCGCGTCAGCCGCGTGACGTCCTGCGGCGTCGCCCCCTTCTGCGGACCGAACACGCGGGCAGCGTCCTCGAACGCGGTGCGGACGTCGCACAACACGATGATCTGATCGCGCCCCACGCCCCCTGCGTCCTGGAGCGCTTGAATCGCTCCCACGCCGCCGTCCGTCGTGGCGCTGCCCCCGACCCCGACGTAGACGACATCGGCGCCGCCGTCGAGCGCGGCCGCGATCAGCTCGCCGGTCCCGAACGTACTTGCGGCGAACGGGTCGCGCTCCGCCTCCGAAACCAGGTGCAGGCCGCTGGCAGACGCCATCTCGAGGATCCCGATCGTGCGCTTGCCGCGGCCTTGGGCAAGCGCGAACGACGCCCGCACGGGGCGCTCGAGCGGATCGTGCACCTCGACCTCGTGCAGATCGCCGTCAAGCGCAACGCGCAGCGCGTCCAACGTGCCCTCGCCACCGTCGGCGACCGGGCAGAGGTCGACGCTGCGGCCGGCCTGCTCCAGCCCCTCGCCCAGCGCGGCCGCCACCTCGGTCGCGGCGATCGTCCCCTTGAACGAGTCCGGTGCGACAAGCACGGTCTCGGGCACGCCTGCGATCGATGGCACGGCCGCAGTATGCCTGGGTCGGTTGCATCCGTCATCCTGTCGGCGGCGATGCGCGAGACCGACACCGACATCGACGAGCTCCAGGCGCTGCTGGACCGCAGCTACGAAGCCGCGGGCCGACATCTGCGGTCGATCACCACCCCCGAGCGCCGGGTGTCGGCGCTCGAGCTGTGCGAGCGGCTGACCGGGATGTGCCTGCTGGTGGTGGCCACCGTCACATCGGATTGCCGGCCGATCGCCGGGCCGATCGATGGCATCTTCTATCGGGGCGCATTTCACTTCGGCACCGCGCCGGACGCGATCCGGGCCCGGCATCTGCGAGCGCGCCCACAGGTGACCGCCACCCACCTGCCGCGGGAGGAGTTCGCCGTCAATGTCCACGGCCGCGCCGAGCCGGTCGACGTGCGCGCGCCCGAAGCTGCCGGGTTCCGCGAGACGCTGCTGGAGATCTACGTGCCGCGTTACGGCGAGAAGTGGGAGCAGTTCATCGACCCGCCGGACCCCTCGGAGCCCGCGCCGACCTACTTCCGGATCGCCGCCGAGCGGATCTTCAGCTTCCAGATGGTCGGCGAGCCGAGCGTCTAACCGCTCAGTTCATCTGCTCGAGCTTGCACTCGTGCGGCTGCTTGTCCTCGCGCCAGCGCAGGATCTTGGTGCCATGACGGATGCGCCCGCCGCTCACATGGTCGAACGTGACCTCGACGACCAGCTCCGGCCGCAGTGAGATCCACTCGAGCTCCTTTTCGCTCTTCCAGCGACTGGCATCGCCGTGCCCGCGCTCGCCGCTCTCATACGGCTCGAGCTTGGCCACCAGGTCGCGCTTCTCCTTGGCCCGCAGGCCCGAGGAGTGTCCGACTACGTGCAGCTTGTCGTCTTTGTCGTACAGACCGAGGATCAGCGAGCCGACGGTCCCGTCCTCCTTGCCGGGCCGGTAGCCGACGACGACCGTGTCGATCGTGCGCAGCCGCTTGATCTTGAACATCCCCTTGCGCTCGCCTGGACGGTACGGCGCGCCCAGGTCCTTGGCGACGACGCCCTCGCCGCCCTGCAACCAGGGCTCTGCGTCATCGGGCTCGCGGCTCAGCGGCGTGAGGTCGGGCGGCCCGGGCACATCGTTCTCGAGCACTCGGCGGCGCTCCTGAAACGGCTTGTCGAACAGCGTCTCGTCGTCGAGCGCGAGCACGTCGAAGGCGACGTAGTGGGCGGGGGTCTCCTCGGCCAGCATCGCGATCCGCGACGCCGCCGGATGGATCCGGTTCTGCAACGCGCCGAAGTCCTCATGGCCGTCGGCGGAGTCGATGATGATCTCGCCGTCGAGCACGTAACGCCCAGGAGCCAGCGCGATCTCCGGGAAGTAGCGCGACAACGGCTTGCCGCCCCGCGACTGCAGCAGGCACTCGTCGCCGTCGACGAACGCGATCGCCCTAAAACCGTCGTACTTGGGCTCATACGCCCACTGATCCCCGAGCGGCAGCTCGGCCCTCGAACGGGCCAGCTGCGGCTGGATCGGGGACTTGAGCGGAAGCGCCACGGGGTCGCGATGCTAGTGCACCAAGGCTCGCCGGGGGTTCGGTCGCGGTGTGCCCGAAACGCTACGATCACCCCATGGCAGCCGACCGTGCGACAGTCGCCGAGGAGGAGTACCTCGAGACCCTGTTCTGGCTGTATGAGGCAGGTCTGCCGATGACCGGCGCGAACATGGCTCGGGCGATGCAGCTGTCGGCGCCGACGGTGCACGAGATGATCGGCCGACTCGAGCGCGACGGTTACGTGACGCGCAACGTCGAGCGGGCGATCGAGTTCACCGACTCCGGCCGCGAACACGCCGAGACGATCGTCAGCCGCCACCGGATGATCGAGCGGTTCCTGACCGACGTGGTCGGCGTGCCCTGGGACGACGTCCACGAGGAGGCCGAGCACCTCGAGCACGCGATGACTCCGCGCTTCGAGGCCTACGTCCGGGCCTCGGTGGGCGACGCCAAGACCTGTCCGCACGGCCACCCGATTCAGGTCGGCGCGCGGATCAGCGGGGTGCCGCTGGCCGATTGCGAGCCGGGCGCCAAGGTCACGATCCTACGGCTCGAGAACGAGGCCGAGGACCTGCTGCACTACTTGAAGGACGCCGGGATCGAGCCTGGCCTGGAAGGCGAGATTTTCACCAACGACGGCGACAACGTGTCGGTCTCCACCGACGGCAACGTCGCGACCGTCACCTCGAGCGTTGCCGAGACCGTGTCGGTGGTCGCCGACCCCTCACCGCCGCCGCGGACCGCACTGCCCGAGCAGCTCGTGCTCGGCCGCGAGCGCTACGGCCGCTAGCGACACCAGTTCGCCTCGGCGAGAGACTCAGGCGGTGACGCCGGAGGTCGCCTCGCGGTAGGCCTCGGCCAGGCGGTCGATGCCCTCTTCGATCTCCGCGGGCGTCACGCCGGAATACGCCAACCGCAGGCTCGAGTCGCCGCCCTCGAGCACGAAGTCAGAGCCCTTCACGAACTGCACGTCGCGCTCGGCGGCGGCCGCGAACATTGCGCCGACGTCGGTTCCCTTGGGCAGGTCGACCCAGAGGAAGTAGCCGCCTTCGGGCTCGACGAACCGGGCGTCGGGAAGCTTGTCGCGCAACGCTGTACACAGCGTCTCGGCCCGCTCCTTCAGGGCTCCCTTGACGGTCTCGATCGACCTGTCCAAGGCCCCGGACGTGCAGAATCGGTGGACGATCGCCTGCGACACCATGCTCGGCGAGATGTAAGTGCTGGTGGCGAGCTTGACGATCCGTGCGATCAGCTCGGGCGGCCCGACCAGGTAGCCGACGCGGATCCCCGGGCACACCGTCTTCGAAAACGAGGACGCGTACACGACCGAGTCGCCGTCCATCGACAGCATCGTCGGCAGCGGCATCCCCTCGAACCGCAAGGCCACATACGGATCGTCCTCGAACAGCGTGAATTCGTGGGTGCGGGCGAGCTCGATCAGGCGTTCGCGCTTGGCCGCCGACAGCGTGTAGCCGGCCGGGTTCTGAAAGTTCGGAATGATGTGGGCCAGCTTGGGCTTGGCTCCGGTGGCAAGGACTCGCTCCATTGCCGCGACGTCGATCCCGTCGGGCTCGAGCTCGACCATCCGCACGTCGGCGCCGCGGTTGCGCAGCGACAGCAGCGTGCGGTCGTAGGTGGGACGCTCGACGATCACCGAGTCGCCCTCCTGCACCAGCGCGTCGAACAGGAACGCGTCAGCCTGCATCGAGCCGTTGGTGACGATCACGTGTTCGGGGGTGACCTGGTGGCGCTCGGCGATCCACTTGCGCAGCGGCGGGTACCCGATCGCGGTCCCGTAGGCGGTGATCCCGCCAGGGTCGGACTCGAACGCCTCCGCGGCGGCGGCCTTCAACCCCTCGACGTCGACGATGTCGAGCGACGGTGCACCACGTGCGAATGAGATCGGCTTCGCCATGCGCCTAAGAGTAATGGCCCCTCTACGCGGCTGCGCCGAGCTTGGTCACGGCGAGCTCGGCTACCTGCGTCGGCGTCCGGCCGACCTCGACGCCCTTGCTCTCCAGCGCCTCCGCCTTGGCGACCGCGGTGCCCTGCGAACCGGACACGATCGCGCCGGCATGGCCCATCGTCTTGCCGGGCGGAGCGGTGAAGCCGGCGATGTAGGCCACAACCGGCTTGGTCACGTTGGATGCGATGAAGTCGGCCGCGCGCTCTTCAGCGTCGCCGCCGATCTCGCCGCACATCACGATCAGCTCGGTCTCGGGGTCGTCCTGGAACAGCCGCAGAATGTCGATGAAGTCCGAGCCGGGCACGGGGTCACCGCCGATCCCGACGATCGACGAGTTGCCAAACCCGCGCTGGGCCAGCACGTTGCCGATCTGGTAGGTCAGCGTGCCCGAGCGCGAGACGACGCCGACGTTGCCCTCGCTGAAGAACGAGGCCGGAATGATCCCGACGTTCGCCTTGCCGGGCGACAGGATCCCCGGGCAGTTGGGACCGATCAACCGCGCGCGGCCGTTCTTAGCGATCGTGTTGTAGACGCGCAACTCGTCGTGGGACGGGATCCCCTCGGTGATCGCCACGATCAGCTCGATCCCAGCGTCCTCGGCCTCGAGGATCGAGTCGGCCGCGAACCTCGGCGGCACGAACACCATTCCGGTGTTGGCGCCGGTCTCCTTGACCGCATCGTGGAACGTGTTGAACACAGGGATTCCGTCGACGTCCTGGCCGCCCTTGCCCGGTGTAACGCCGGCGACGACCTGGGTGCCGTAGTCGCGATTGCGCAGCGAGTGAAACGTGCCCTCGCGGCCGGTGATCCCGGACACGCACAGCTTGGTGCCGGCGTCGACGAGGATGCTCATACGGCCGTTTCGGTCGGGGTGGGTGGGTGCGATGCCAACTCGACGACGCGCTGGGCCGCGCCGTCCATCGTGGATTCGGCGTAGACGTTGGGGAGCTTGGCCTCGGCCAGCAGCGCCCGGCCCTCCTTGTCGTTGGTGCCATCGAGCCGGACCACGAACGGAACCGTCGGCTTGATCTGGTCAAACGCCTCGATCAGCCCGCGGGCGACCTCGTCGCAGCGGGTGATCCCGCCGAAGATGTTGAACAGCACCGCCTTGACCTTGGCGTTGGAGAGGATCACCTCGACGGCGCTGGAGATCGCATCGGCCTTCGATCCGCCGCCGGCGTCGAGGAAGTTGGCCGGCGCGCCGCCCGCCCCGGCGACCACGTCGAGCGTCGACATCACCAGCCCAGCGCCGTTACCGAGGATCCCGATGTCGCCGTCGAGCTTGACGTAGACCAGCCCCCGCTCCTTCGCCATCCGCTCCTGCTCATCTTCGTTGGACAGATCGCGCAGCGCCGCGTTCTCGGTATGGCGGTAGAGCGCGTTGTCATCGAGCGTGACCTTCGCGTCGAGGGCGCGCACCTCGCGTCCACCGCCTCCGGCGGCGGAGCCCGGCGTGATGATCAGCGGGTTGACCTCGACCAGCGTCGCCTCCTCGGCGACGAACACGTCGTACAGCTTGGACAGCATCGAGCCGATCGGGCGGACCACGTCGGCGTCGACCTTGGCCTCGAACGCCAGCCGCCGGCCGTGAAAATCCTGAAAGCCCAGCAGCGGATCGACGTGCAAGCGGGCGATCGCGTCGGGGTTTGACTCGGCCACCTCCTCGATCTCGACGCCGCCTTCGGTCGAGAGCATCACCAGTGGCGCCTTCGCCGAGCGGTCGAACACGACCGAGGCGTAGTACTCGGAGGCGATCTCCGACGCCTCCTCGACCCACAGCTCGTGCACGGTCAGGCCGCGGATGTCCATTCCGAGGATCGCGGTGGCGTGCTCCTCGGCCTCGACGCGGTCTTTGGCGAGCTTGATCCCGCCGGCCTTGCCCCGGCCGCCGATCTGCACCTGGGCCTTGATCACGCACGGATAACCGATCTCGTCGGCAGCGTTGACCGCCTCGTCGACGGTCTGCGCGGGGCGGCCGTTGGGAACCGGTACGTCGTGGCGCGCAAACAGCTGCTTGCCCTGATACTCGAGCAGATCCATCGGCGCGGAGGACTCTAGTAGGTACCCACTAAGCGCGCGGTCTGCGCTCCGTGGCATTATGCGCGCGCAATGGCGATCCCAAAGCAAGTGTCTTTCGTCACGTTTGACGTATACGGCACGCTGATCGACTGGGAGACCGGCGCCTATGACGCCTTCCGCAAGGAGGCAGAGCGCGACGGCTTCACGATCGAGCGTGACGAGCTGATTCCGCTGTTCCACGAGACCCAGCGCCAGATTGAGGCTGGGTCCTATGAGCTGTACGCCGAGGTGCTGCGCCGCACCGCCGTGCAGATCGCCAAACAGCTCGGGTGGCCGCTGGAGCCGTCCCGGTCGGGCTTCCTCCCCGCCTCCGTGGAGCGCTGGCCGGCGTTCAAGGAGACCAACCCGACGCTCACGAAGATCGCCAAGAAGCACAAGATCGGGCTGATCTCGAACATCGACGACAAGCTGCTCGGCCAGACGCGCCGGCACATGCCGCTCGACTTCGATCTGGTCGTGACCGCTCAGCAGGTCCGGTCCTACAAACCGGACCCGGCTCACTTCACCGAGTGCGAGCGCCGGATCGGCGGCAAGAAGGGCTGGGTCCACGTCGCCTCCAGCTACTACTACGACGTCGAGCCGTGCCTGAAGAAGAAGATCCCGGTGATCTGGGTGAACCGCACCAAGGCCGAGCTCGAGAGCGGCCAGAAGAAGCCCGACGCCGAGGTCACTTCGCTGCGCGAGGCCGCCAAGCTGCTCGGCGTCGGCTGAGCCCCGGGGCCGGATGAGAGCGCTCGCGCTCGGCCCCGACGCGATCGTCTTCGTCAGCCGAATCTGGCAGACCACCTGCACCGCGATCCGCGCCGGTGACGAGGGGTTCGTGATCGACTCGCCCGTGTTCCCGGATGAGCTCGAGGCGCTTCCCAGCGTGCTCGAGCAGGCGGGCTTCCCGATCTCGGGCCTGCTGGCGACCCACGCCGACTGGGACCACCTGCTGGGACGTCTGTCGTTCCCCGGAGCATCGCTTGGGTGTGCCGAGTCGACCGCCCGCCGGCTGACGTCGGACCTCGGAGAAGCGCAGCGCGCGCTGCGCCGGTTCGACGAGGAGAACTACGTCGAGGGCCGCGCCCCGCTCTCGCTGGCGGCCTACCAGGCGCTGCCGGTGCCCGGCAAGCTCGCGCTTGGCCCCGACCAGGAGCTCGAGCTCCACCCGACCGAGGGGCACACCGCCGATGGCGCCGCGTTCCTGGCGCCGTGGCTCGGCGTGCTGGTGTGCGGCGACTACCTGTCCCCGGTCGAGATCCCGATGATCTCGCAGGGCGGGTCGCTATCCACCTACCGAGCCACGCTCGAGCTTCTCCGGGGGCTCATCGGCCGAGTACAGACCGTCGTTCCCGGCCATGGCGCCCCGGTCCCGTCCGAGCGGGCGCTGGAGATCGTGCAACAGGACCTGGCCTACCTGGACGCCCTCGCGCGCGAGGGCGCACGGGCGCCGCTGCCCGAGGGCCGGCGAACAGCCGCCCAGCGGACGATCCACGAGCGCAACGCCGAAAGCGCGTCGGCTACTCGGACGCAGCGCTGATCACGGCGAGCGTGTCGCCGGTGGCAACCGACGAGCCGACCGCGATCGGGAGCTCGGACACGGTCCCAGACTTGTGCGCGGTGATCTCGTTCTCCATCTTCATCGCTTCGATCACGCACACCAGCGCCCCCTCGTCGACCGCGGTGCCCGCCTCGACCGCAACCTTCAGCACCGTGCCCTGAAGCGGCGAGGGCAGCGTGTCGCCGCCGCCGCCACCGCCGCCGCGCGAGCGGTCGCCGCGGCGCGGCGCGCGCCGGGTCGCCGTAGCTGCCGGTGCGGAACCGTTCAAGCCGGCCGCCGCCCCGCCGCCGAACGGCGGGCCGATCACCTTGACCTCGAAGCGCTTGCCGGAGACCTCGACCGTATAGCCGTGCTGCACCGTTTCGCCCGCTTCGGACTCATCGGGCGGTTTCGGCGCCGCCGGCTGGGCGAGCGTCTTGAGCCACTCGCGGTCCTCGATCAGGTCCCGGCAGGTCTCGGCGTCCGCCCACTGACGCGTCTGCAGGATCGCCTGGTGGAACGGCAGCAACGTCTTCAGATCCTCGATCTCGTACTCGCCCAGCGCCCGCAACATCCGCTGAGTAGCCTGCTCGCGGTCGACGTCCCAGACGATCAGCTTGGCGACCATTGGGTCGTACATCGGCGATATCTCCGAGCCCGGCCCGACGCCGGAGTCGACCCGGACACCGGGCCCGGCCGGCTCGCGGTAGGCGCCGATCGTGCCGGGCGCGGGAGCGAAGTTCTTACTCGCGTCCTCGGCGTTGATCCGGCACTCGATCGCGTGCCCGCGGAGCGTCACGTCCTCCTGGGACACCGACAGTGGCTCGCCGGCGGCGACGCGTATGCCCTCCTTGACGATGTCGATCCCGGTGACCATCTCGGTCACGCAGTGCTCGACCTGCACCCGGGTGTTCATCTCGAGGAAGAAGTACTCGGCCTTGTCTCCGTCCTCGTCGGTGACCAGCAGCCCCTCGATCGTGCCGGCGCCGGTGTAGTCGACGGCGGCAGCGGCCTCGGTGGCGATCTTGCCGATCCGCGCGCGCAGCTCCTCGTCGACCGCGGGGGCCGGGGCCTCCTCGATCAGTTTCTGGTGGCGGCGCTGCAGCGAGCAGTCGCGCTCTCCCAGATGGATCACGTTGCCGTGGGTGTCGGCCAGCACCTGAACCTCGACATGGCGCGGATCGGCCAGGTAGCGCTCCAGGTACACGGTGGCGTCGGAGAAGAACTTCTCGCCCTCGCGGGCGGCGCCCTCGAACGCGTCGGAGAGCTTGTCCTCGCTGAGGGCGACGCGGAAGCCCTTACCGCCGCCCCCACCGGCCGCCTTGACAGCGACCGGATACCCGATCGTCTGCTCGATCAGCTTGCGCGCATCCTCGAGCGTCTCCACCGGCTCGGTCGTGCCGGGCACGATCGGCACACCGGCCTGCGCCATCAGCTCGCGGGCGCGAGTCTTGGAGCCCATCGCCTCGATCGCCGACGCGGGGGGCCCGATGAACGTGATCCGGCGCTCGGCCAGAGCGGCCGCGAATGCCGCGTTCTCGGCCAGGAAGCCGTAGCCGGGATGGACCGCCTCGGCCCCAGAGCGCTCGATCGCGTCCAACAGCCTGTCGATCGACAGATAGCTCTCCGAGGCGGGGCCCGGACCCAGCAGGAACGCCTCGCCGGCGCGCCGCACGTGCGGCGCCTCACGGTCGAGCTCGGAGTACACCGCGACGGTGGCGATGTCCAACTCCTCGCAGGCTCGGATGATCCGGATGGCGATCTCGCCGCGGTTGGCGATCAGGACCTTCGAGAACATGGGTCGGGGAATCTACAGGCCGCCCGGTCCGGCCGACGCTACGAACGGGGCGATGCCTTCGCGTACACGGGCTCGGGGTGGGCGGCGCCGGCCACGGCGGGCTCAGCGTGCCGTGAGGCCCACCAGCGCATCGCTGCGCGGGCCGCCACCACGGTCACGATCGTGTAGATCCAGCCGAGCAGGATGTCGGAGAAGTAGTGCTCACCGGCATAGACCAGCGAGAACGCCATCGCCAGCGGATACAAGGCCACGAGCGGGCGCAGCCATCGGTGCTTGCGGGGCCACAGCGTGATCGCGATAAGCAGTGAGAACGCGGCGTGCAGCGACGGCACCGCGGCAACGTCGTTGGCGTAGCGGTAGCCGCCCTCGATCACCGACCCGGCCGAGTGCAGTCCCAGCGCCGGCCAGACGTGCGGGATGATCCGCGTGATCTGGGGCATCAGGTGCGCCTCGCTGGCCATCCACGGCGGCGCCGCCGGATACAGCGCGTAGGTGATCAGCCCGGCGAACGACAGCGTCGCGACCAGCACCGCGAACTTCCGGAACCGCTGCCGATCGACCTTCCACAGCACCGCGGCCACCAGCGGGGTGGCGAAGAAGTGGGTGAGGTACACGCCCCAGGCGAGCACGTCGTACCAGACGACCTTCCCGTGCCACAGCCAGTGCTGAAGCGTGACCGTCGGCGCGGTGCCGCCGAAGATCGTCTTGTCGACGTCGAGCTGAGGCAGGTAGTGGACCCCGAACGTATGTGAGGCGCTGCCGCGGAGCGAGTCGTAGGCGATCAGGATCGCGATGAACGGCAGCCATTCGAGAACCACGCCTCGGGCGTAGCCCCGCAGGTCCGACAGCGAGAAGCACAGCAGCCCGATCAGCATCCACACGGCCAGGATGTCGCGCTGGTAGGGCACGCCGACCGCCACCACGAAGATGCCGGTGGCGATCACATACAGCGCGGGGGCAATGATCTCGCGCCGGCGCAGACTCGACAGCGACCGTCGCATATCCGCGACGGAGGCTAGCTGGCGCCGACGATCATCCCGGCGCCGACGGTGTCATTCGTGGCCTCGTCGATCAGGATGAAGCTGCCGGTGGTGCGGTTGCGGCGGTAGCGGTCGACCATCAACGGGGTGCTCGAACGCAGCCGCACACGCCCGATCTCATTGAGCTCGAGCTGCTCGGCGGGGGAGTGCTGGAGCGTGTTCACATCGACCCGGTATTCGAGCTCTGACACGATCGCCCGGCCGCTGCGGGTGGTGTGCTTGATCGCGTAGCGCCCGCCGGTGCGCATCGGCTGCTGGCTCATCCAGCAAAGCATCGCGTCGAGCTCTGATGCGATTACCGGCTGGTCCTCGGGCTCGACGATCATGTCGCCCCGGGAGATGTCGATCTGGTCCTCGAGCCGGAGCGTCACCGACATCGTCGGGAACGCCTCCTGCAGCTCGCCCGAGTAGCTGTCGACCGCCGCGATCTTGCTTCGCTGCCCGCCGGGCAGCACGACCACGTCGGCGCCCGGTTTGAGCACGCCGCCGGCGATCTGGCCGGCATAGCCCCGGTAGTCGTGGTGCTCCTCGCTCATCGGCCGTACCACCCACTGCACCGGGAAGCGCACGTCGGCGAGGTTGCGGTCGGGGGCGATCACCACGTGCTCCAGGTGGTAGAGGAGGGCGGGGCCGCCGTACCACGACATCTCGGTCGAGCGCTCGACGACGTTGTCGCCATGCAGCGCCGAGATCGGGATGAACGCGATGTCGGCGATGTCCAGCCGCGCCGCAAAGTCGGTGAGGTCTTCGACGATCCGGTCGAACACCGCCTCGTCGTACTCGACCAGGTCCATCTTGTTGATGCACACAGCCACGTGCGGGATCCGCAGCAGCGCCGAGATGTACAGATGCCGGCGGGTCTGGACGCTGACGCCCTTGCGCGCGTCGACCAGCACCACCGACAGGTCGGCGGTCGAGGCGCCCGTGACCATGTTGCGCGTGTACTGCTCGTGACCGGGGGTGTCGGCGATGATGAACTTGCGCCGGGCGGTCTGGAAGTACCGGTAGGCGACGTCGATCGTGATCCCCTGCTCGCGCTCCGCGCGCAGGCCGTCGGTCAGCAGCGCCAGGTTCAGGTACCCGTCGCCGCGGCGCTCGGACGTCTGCATCACGTGCTCGAGCTGGTCGGCGAGGATCTGCTTGGAGTCGTAGAGCAGCCGGCCGATCAGCGTCGACTTTCCGTCGTCGACCGAACCCGCCGTGGCGAGTCGCAGCAGCTCGCTGGTACGGGCGGTGACCGCGTGTCCGTTGGTGGCCGCGCCGGTCATCGCCAGCGTCCCCGCGCCCGAAGCAGCGCCACTAGAAATATCCCTCGCGCTTACGATCCTCCATCGCCGCCTCGGTGACGCGGTCGTCGGCGCGGGTCTCGCCGCGCTCGGTGATCCGGGTCGCGGCGATCTCGGCCACGACCGCCTCCAGCGTGATGGCCGTCGAGCGTACGGCGCCGGTGCAGGTCATGTCGCCCACGGTCCGGTAGCGCACCGACTCCTCGAACGGCTGCTCGCCGTCGATCAGCTGGACGTGCGAGCTGTGCGCGTACAGCATCCCGTCGCGGCTGAACACCTGACGCGGGTGCGAGAAGTAGATCGACGGGACCTCCAGATGCTCGGTGCGGATGTACTGCCACACGTCGAGCTCGGTCCAGTTGGAGATCGGGAACACCCGCACGTGCTCGCCCTTGCGGATCCGCCCGTTGTACAGCGACCACAGCTCGGGACGCTGGCGCTTGGGATCCCACTGGCCGAACTCGTCGCGGAACGAGAACATGCGCTCCTTGGCCCGGGCGCGCTCCTCGTCGCGACGCGCGCCGCCGAACGCGGCGTCGAACCCGTGCTCCTCGAGCGCGTCGAGCAGCGTGGTCGTCTGCAGCCGGTTGCGCGACGCGCGCGGGCCGCGCTCCTCGACCACCCGGCCCTTGTCGATCGACTCCTGGACGCTGGCCACGATCAGCCGCTCATCGAGCTCGTCGATGAGCCGGTCGCGGAACTCGATCACCTCGGGGAAGTTGTGGCCGGTGTCGACGTGCATGATCGGGAACGGGAACTTTCCCGGGCGGAACGCCTTCTCGGCCAAGCGCAGCAGCACGATCGAATCCTTGCCACCGCTGAACAGCAGCACCGGGTTCTCCAGCTCGGCCGCAACCTCACGGAAGATGTGAATCGACTCGGCCTCGAGGGCGTCGAGGTGCGATAGCTCGTAGTGCAGCGGGTTCATCGGATCGGTTGGCTTCCACTGGGGGTGACCGGGGCGGCCGACGTGGCCGCCCTGGGCGGGTCCCCAGGTTGTCCCACGTCGTCGGCCTCGACGGCCACCACGTGGATCCCACATTCCATCTTGTCCTGGCCGGCCCACCGTCCCTCACGGCCTTCACCGGGCTGGGTGCAGGGGGCGCAACCGATGGAAGCGTAGCCCTGATCGTGCAGAGGGTGGTAGGGGAGGTCGTGCTGGTGGATGTAGCGCCACAGGTCCTTCTCGTCCCAGTCGGCCAGCGGATTGAACTTCCAGATGTCGCGACGGGCGTCGTGCTCGAGCTTGGCGGCGCCGGCGCGGGTGGGCGCCTGCTCGCGGCGGATACCGGTGATCCAGGCGTCGACTCCGGTCAGCGCCCGCTCCAGCGCGTCGACCTTGGCCTCGCTGCAGCATCGGGTGGCGGTCCACGGTTCGCCGGGGCTGCTGGCGTCGAACACGTCGATGTCGACGCCGAACCGGTCCTCGAAGCGCTTCCAGGTCTGGAGCGTCTCAGGGAACAGAACGCCGGTGTCGATCATGAACACGTGGGCGCTGGGCTCGATCGAGGTCAGCATGTGCAACAGGACCGACTCCTCCTTCTGGAAGGAGCAGGCCATCGTCAGCCGCGGGTGGAAGCGCTCGATCGCGTACGCGAGCACCTCCTCGGCGGTGGCGGTCTCGAGATCGGGGGCAATCGTGGTCATGGCGTTCGCCCTAGACGGCGCATTCCCCTTCACCGCGGATCACTTCGAACGGAGCGTTCTTCGTCCAATCCACGAAATAGTTCATGTTTTCCAGGTTGAACTCGACCGGCATCGTGAGGTCCTTCACCCGGGTCTCGAACTCCTTGACTCCGATACGGGCGACAAAAGCGTTGAATTCCTCGTCCTCCAGCCGCTCGGATTCGTAGAAGCGTACCCAGCGCTCGACCGCTTCAGGCACGCGCTTGGCTGGAAGCCGGGCCTTGAGGCGCTGACCGTAGCGGACATCGCCCCCCTCGTACGCCCCGCCGATGTGCGGGATGTAGGCCGGGATCGCGTGCTCGCCGACCTTGATCGAGGCCCCGTAGAAGCCGATGTTGGCGATGTGGTGCTGCCCGCAGCCGTTGGGGCAGCCGCTCATCTTGATGTGGATCCGCCGGGTCAGCTCGTCGGTCAGCTCCATCTGCACGAGCCGGTCCTGGATCTCCTGGTTGAGCCCCATCGAGCTGGTGATTCCGAGCTTGCACGAATCCGTCCCCGGGCAGCTGACCACGTCGGTGATCTCGTCGGCGCCGGCCTCGCCGAGCTCGAACTCGCCCAGCCGCCGCCACACGTCATACACGGCCTCGTCGCGGACCCAGCGGAGCACGACGTTCTGGTGCACGGTGGTGCGAGCGTAGCCGCCGGTGAACTCCCGCATGATCTGGCCCAGGCCTCGTAGCTGGTCGGGAATGAGGTCGCCGCGGCGAATCTTCACCTCGACGGTCGAGAATCCTGCCTGGCGCTGCGGCTGGACGTTTGACTGCACGAAGTGGCTGAACTCGCGGTTGTCGCCGTTCGGGCTGGGTGGGCTCTCCGGCGCGGCCGGAGCGTGCGACTGCTCGTCGTGATCGAACAGGATCCCGTCGAGCGAGAAGTCGCGCTCGGCGACCCAGTCGCCCTCGAGCTCCGCCTCGACCAGCGCGCGGAACTCGTCGATCCCGATCTTGTCGATCAGCACCTTGATCCGGGCCCGCGCGCGGTTGACCCGCAACCACTCCTGGCGGTCGAAGATCCGCATGCAGGCCTCGGTGATCTTCAGGTAGTCGCCGTTGTCGAGCTCGACGAACTCGTACAGCGTCGGCGCCAGGCGCGGCATGATCGAGGTCCCGCCGCCGACCCGCACCTCGACGCCCCGGACGCCGTCGCGTACCCGGGGGATGAACGCCATGTCGTGGATCCGGGTGATCGCGTTGTCGTCGTCGGTCGCCGCGAACGCGGTCTTGACCTTGCGCGGCATCGACTGGGTGGTGGCGTGCCTGACGAAGTAGCGCACGTACGCGCCCGCGTACGGCGTGATGTCGAACGCCTCGCCCTCGAGCGTCCCGGCGCGGGGGTCGCCGGTGACGTTGCGCATCGTGTTCCCGCAGCCCTCGCGTGAGGACAGGCCGGCGTCGCCGAGGTCGCGGATCAGCTTCGCGGCGTCGGGCAGCGGGACGTGGTGCATCTGGATGTTCTGGCGCGTGGTCACGTGGCCCTTGCGGAGCGGCACGTACTTCTCGATGACGTCGGCGAACGCGTCGAGCTGGTCTGGGGTGACCCCACCCATCGGGAGCTTGACCCGGACCATCTGGACGTCGGGCTGGCGCTGCCCGTAGACACCCTGCCTGAGGCGGAACTTGATGAACTCGTCGCCTTCGAGCTCGCCCTTCAGATAACGGGTGGACTCGGTGTCGAAGTCGTCGAACTCGCGCTCGAGGATCGGGATCACATGGCCGGGAACGTTCTCGACCAACTCTGGATTCTCCAGCGAACCGGTGCGAGGGCTGCCGGTCTTGGGGCGTTCGAGGGAAGCGGGCTCCATGTGGCTCCTCCGGTCGCGGACGGAGACGCAAATCTAGCAAAAGGCAATCCGAATACAGCCATTTAGGCGCTTCTGCAGGGGATTCGCCCTGGGGTTTGTGGGGCGACGCTCAGGGGCTGGACGTGAAACGTCCTCATACGGGACGTTTCACGTCCAGCCCCCGTCCGACGCGGCCGCGGCTACGCCCAGGGATCCGGCGCCCTGGCGACCCCCTCGGCCAACCCGGCCTGCTGCCAGGGGTTGCGCGGCGGCGCCGGTGGAGTCGGCCCCGCCGCCCGCGGCGCGGTCTCGCGCATGAACCGCTCGACCGCGGCGACGACCGCAGCGGCCTCCTCTGGAGACGCGGCGGGCGCGACGATCGTGAGCTTCGGGCGGCGGTTCATGGGCCACACTGGAGACGGAGCACGGGCGCCCGAGGGTATCGTGCGCGACCCATGCCCACGCTTCCCGTGCTCAGCTACGACGCCGTGCTGGCGGCGGTGTCGCCCACCGACGCGATCGCCCGCGTCCGCGAGGCGCTGCTGCGCCATCACGCCGGCGAATGGGTGATGCCCTCGAAGGTGTACCTCCAGAGCCCGCCCTACGGGGACTTTCGGGCGATGCCCGCGCGCGGCGACGGTCTCGCACTCGTCAAGTGGATCACCTCGTTCCCCGGCAACCCGGCCCACGGGCTGCCGACCGTGAGCGGCGTCATCTGCCTGTCCGACGCGACCACCGGCCAGCCGCAGATGCTGCTCGACGCCCGGTCGGTGACCGCGCTGCGGACGGGGGCGGTCGCTGCGGTCGCCGCGCGGACGCTGGCCCGCGAGGGCGCGAGCAGCGTCGGAGTCGTCGGCTGTGGGCTGCACGGCGCCTGGGCGGCGCGCTGCATGGTCGCCGGCGGCTACGGGCCGGGCGTCTGCTTTGACCCCCGGGCCGAGGTCGCCGAATCGCTCGCCGCAGAGCTCGGATGGAGGGCCGGGTCGCGGCAGGAGGCACTGGCCTGCGACGTGGTCTGCTGCGTGACCCCAGGCGCCGAGATCGTCGTCGACACCGCCGACCTGCACGCCGGCGCCCACCTCAACATGCTCGGTGCCGACGGCCCGGGGAAGTCGGAGGCCAGCATCGAGGCGGTCGCCGCCTGCGCGCTGTTCTGTGACGAATGGGATCAGGCGTCGCACGGCGGCGAGCTGACCGCCGCGGTCAATGCCGGCGCGGTCGGCGCGCGAGCGGGTCACCGAACTCGGCGCGGTGCTCGCCGGGGATGCCTCGGGCCGCCCGGACTCCGACGCGGTCACGCTATTCGACTCGACGGGGCTCGCGATCCAGGACCTCGCCGTGGCGATGGCGGCGCTAGAGGCGTGGCGCGCCGGACGCGCCGAGGCCCAGACCGTCACGCTTTGACCAGGCTAGGCAGGGCTGGACGTTAAAACGAAGCCTGGCTTCGCTTAAACATCCACCCCTCGGCTACAGCGGGATGTTGCCGTGCTTGCGGCGCGGCCCCGCGACGCGCTTGTTCTGAAGCGTCTGGAGCGCGGTGATGATCTTCGGACGCGTCTCGTGGGGGACGATCACGTCGTCGATGTAGCCTCGCTCGGCGGCCACGTATGGGTTGGCGAAGTGCGCCTTGTAGTCCTCAATCAGCTTCTGGCGGCGGGTGTCGGGGGTCGGCGAGTCGGCGATGTCGCGGCGGTAGATGATGTTGACGGCGCCCTCGGGACCCATCACCGCGACCTCCGCGGTGGGCCAGGCGAAATTGAAGTCGGCGAGCATGTGCTTGGACGCCATCACGTCGTAGGCGCCGCCGTAGGCCTTGCGCGTGACGATCGTGATCTTGGGGACCGTCGCCTCGGTGTAGGCGTACAGCAGCTTCGCGCCGTGTCGGATGATCCCGCCCCACTCCTGCGCGGTCCCGGGCAGGAACCCGGGCACGTCGCAGAATGTGATCAGCGGGATGTTGAAGGCGTCGCAGGTGCGCACGAACCGCGCGCCCTTGACCGACGAGTCGATGTCGAGCACGCCGGCCAGCTGGGCGGGCTGGTTGCCAACCACCCCGACGGCGTAGCCGTCGAGGCGCGCGAACCCGCAGACGATGTTGCGCGCGTAGTTCTCGTGGACCTCGAAGAACTCGCCGTCGTCGACGATCAGCCGGACCACGTCCCGCATGTCGTACGGCTTATTCGGGTTGTCGGGGACCACGTGGTCGAGCTCTGAGTCCATGCGCGACGGGTCGTCGGTCGGCATCACCCGCGGTGGCGTCTCGAGGTTGTTCTGGGGCAGGAACGAGAGCAGGTAGCGGGTGTCCTCGAGGCACGCGTCCTCGTCGTCGGCCGCGAAGTGCGCGACCCCCGACTTCGAGCTGTGCGACATCGCGCCGCCGAGCGACTCGAAATCGACCTCCTCGCCCGTGACCGTCCTGATCACGTCAGGACCCGTGATGAACATGTGCGAGGTCTCCTTGACCATGAACACGAAGTCGGTCATCGCCGGCGAGTACACCGCCCCGCCGGCGCACGGTCCCATGATCAGGCTGATCTGCGGGATCACCCCGCTGCACATCACGTTGCGGACGAACACGTCGCCGTAGGCGCCGAGCGACACCACGCCCTCCTGGATGCGCGCGCCGCCGGAGTCGTTGATGCCGATCACCGGGCAGCCGATCTTGGCGGCCAGGTCCATGACCTTGCACATCTTCTCGCCCATCACTTCGCCCAGCGAGCCGCCGACGACCGTGAAGTCCTGGCTGAACACGCACACGCGCCGGCCGTCGATCGTGCCGTGGCCGGTGACCACCGCGTCGCCGTAGGGCCGGTTCTTCTGCATGTCGAAGTCGTGGGTGCGGTGGCGCACGAACGTGTCGAGCTCCTGGAAGGAGCCCGGGTCCAGCAGCTTGTCGACCCGCTCGCGCGCGGTGTACTTGCCGCGCTCGTGCTGCTTGGCGACTGCGCTCTCGGTCGCGGCGTGGATCGCCTCATCGCGCAGCTCCTGCAACTGGGCGAGCTTTTCCTCGTAGGTTTCGGGCGCCTTGGCTCTCATCGGGGCGGCGAGTTTATGCGCTCACGCCGCCCGAGGGCGCGTCGTCTCGGACGCGCCCTCGCGAGCTCAGGCCCGGGAGAACGGCCGGTGGTGAGCCTGGCCCAGGCTGTCCAGCGCGGCCGCGAGCACCGCGTCGGGATCGTCGGCGGCCGGCGGGGGCGGCGCGACGGCGATCGGCTTGGGGCGCGCCTGGACCACCGGCTCGACCTCGGGCGGCCCGGGCGCGCCCGTCGGCCGACGCACGGCCCGCGCCTCGGGCTCCGGCTCGCGCTCGGGCTCGGGCTCGACAGGCCGCAGCGCCACCCGCGGCTCCGGCGGGGCCTGGACCACCGGGGCGGGGGCGGCACCGAACAGCCCGCGCAGGCGCGCGAACAGGCCCTTCGGCTGGGGTTGGACCGCGAGCGGCTCCGGCTCAGCCGCTCGCGGCTCCGGGTCGGGTTCGGGCTCGGGCTCAACCGCCTCGAGCTCCGGCTCCTCGACGACCTCCTCGTGCTGCTCCTCCTCGAGCACTTCGTCTGCCGCCTGCTCCGGCGTCGGCACGGCCTCGACTGCGGTCGCCCGCGCGGTCAGGGTGACCTGGGTTCCCCATCCCGACGGCTCCAGCCGCACCGTGCCGCTTGCACGCTCGCCCTCCCAGGCAACGGCGGTCTCAGGCTCGAGCCTCGTGATCACGATCTCTCCGAACTGGCCGAGGTGGCGGGTCAGTGAAGCCGCAACGCTGCATTCCGCCCATAGCTCGGGGGCGGACTTGACGAGCGTCCGACTTGCCGTGTGCTCTTCTTTCATGGTCGGAATTCTTCGCTCGGCCGCTAGGTACTCCTTCCGGCCGTCAGAGCTGTTGCAGACATGACTCAGGAGGCGCGATGACGATCAGGCTTTCAGACAACGGACCCGAGGTTTCGCGAATTGGATTGGGCTGCATGGGGATGTCGGGGATGTACGGCCCCGCCGACCGGCGCGAGAGCATCGCGACGATCCACGCGGCGCTCGACGCGGGCATCACGCTGCTCGACACCGGCGACTTCTACGGGATGGGCCACAACGAGCTGCTGATCTCGGAGGCGCTGCGAACGCGCGACCGCGGCGAGGCGCTGATCAGCGTCAAGTTCGGCGCGCAGCGCGGACCCGACAGCGAGCTGGCTCGGCTACGACGCGCGGCCGGCCGCGGTCAAGACGTGCGCTCGCCTACACGCTGCAGCGGCTGGGCACCGACCACGTCGACATCTACCGGCCGGCGCGGCTCGACCCGCAGGTCCCGATCGAGGAGACGATCGGCGCGATCGCGGAGCTGGTGCAGGCCGGCTACGTCCGCCACATCGGCCTGTCCGAGGTCGGCGCCGAGACGATCCGCCGCGCCGCCGCGGTGCACCCGATCTGCGACCTGCAGATCGAGTACTCGCTGATCTCGCGCGGGATCGAGGCCGAGATCCTGCCGGCGTGCCGCGAGCTCGGGATCGCGATCACCGCCTACGGGGTGCTGTCGCGCGGCCTGATCAGCGGCCACTGGACGCCGGACCGCAGCGCCACCGGCACCGACTTCCGCAGCCGCGCGCGCCGCGCTTCCAGGGCGAGAACCTGGAGCGCAACCTGGCGCTCGTCGACGCGCTGCGGCGAGTCGCCGCAGGACGTCGGCGCGACCGTCGCCCAGGTCGCGATCGCCTGGGTCCTGTCGCGCGGGCGAGGACATCGTGCCGCTGATCGGCGCGCGAACGCGCGAGCGGCTCGCCGAGGCGCTCGGCGCGCTCGAACTCGAGCTGACCGCCGACGACGCTCGCCGGATCGAGCGCGCGATGCCGGCCGACGCGGCGTCGGGAGACCGCTACCCGGAGGCGCAGATGGGCCAGCTCGACAGCGAGCGCCGCTGACCCTGAGCGAGGCGGCCCCGCCGCTCGGGGCCCGCTCAGGACCCGATGTGGGCGGCCATCATGAACACGGTCACGATCACGATCAGGTTCAGGATCGCCCCGCCCACCGACAGCTGGCGGAACGTCCGGTGGTAGTCGTCGCTCCACGCGACGCCGCCGCCCTCGGCGGCGGCCAGGTCGCGGTCGGCGATCCTGGCGAGGCGGCCCTCCCGGGGAATCATGAACGACCCCTCGACCGCGCCGATAACGATCGCGGCGCCGATTCCCCACTGGACGTAGAACAGCTTCCACTGGTGCAGGTGTGAGGCCAGGTACACGCCGGCCAGCACCACGACCAGCAGCCCCGGGTTGACCAGGAACCGGCCGAACCGCTGCATCGTCCGGTACAGCCACGGGAGCACCGCGGGATCCGCGCGGCGCGCCGCCGCGAACATGATCGGGTAGGCGAACGTGACGCCGAACCCGATGACGACCGCGAGGATGTGGATCGCCAGGACGACCTGGAAGAACTCGACGGTGGCGAGGACCGTCATCTGCTCGCCCCCCGCGGCACTAGAACGACGGCTGGTACTCGCCGAACACGTCCCGGATCGCGCCGCAGACCTCGCCCAGCGAGCAGCGGTCCTTCAGCGCCTGTCTCAACACCGGCAGCAGGTTGTCGGTTCCCCGGGCGCATTCGCGCAGCTCCTCGAGCCGGCTCGCCACCAGCTGTTGATCGCGGTCGGCCTTGAACGCCTTCAGCCGCTCCACCTGCTGGTGCTCTGACTGCGGGTCGACACGCAGGATGTCGGGGACCTCGGGGTTGCGGTCGTCCTCGAACTTGTTGACGCCGACGACGACGTCCTGACCGATCCGGTAGCGCTCGTGGTAGCCGAACGCCGACTCCTCGATCTCGTTCTTCATGAAGTCGATCGCCTTCACCGAACCGCCGAGCTCGTCGACCTTGGCGATCAGCTCGGTCGCGCTTGCCTCGATCTCATCGGTCAGCGCCTCGACGAAGTAGGAGCCGGCGAACGGGTCGACCGTATCGGCCGCGCCCGACTCGTAACCGAGGATCTGCTGGGTCCGCAGCGCGATCCGGGCGGCGCGCTCGGTCGGCAGCGCCAGCGCCTCGTCGAACCCGTTGGTGTGCAGCGACTGGGTGCCACCGCAGACGGCGGCGAAGCCCTGCAGCGCGACCCGCACGATGTTGTTCTCGGGCTGCTGGGCGGTCAGCGTGACGCCGCCGGTCTGGGTGTGGAACCGCAGCCGCCAGGAGCGCTCGTCCTTGGCCCCGAACCGCTCGCGCATGATCTCGGCCCACATCCGCCGAGCGGCGCGGAACTTCGCGACCTCCTGGAAGACGTTGTTGTGGCCGTTGAAGAAGAACGCCAGCCGCGGCGCGAACCGGTCGATCTCGAGGCCGGCGTCGAGCGCCGCCTGCACGTAGGCGATCCCGTTGGCGAGCGTGAACGCGACCTCCTGGACGGCCGAGCAGCCCTTCTCGCGGAAGTGGTAGCCGCTGATCGAGATCGTGTTCCACTTCGGCACGCGCTCGTTGCAGTACGCGAACAGGTCGGTGGTCAGCCGGATCGCGCCCTCGGGCGGATAGATGAAGTTCCCGCGCGCGATGTACTCCTTGAGGATGTCGTTCTGGGTGGTCCCGCGCAGCTGCTCGGATGGCACGCCCTGCTCCTCGCCGACGAGCTCGTAGAGCAGCAGCAGCACGGCCGCCGGAGCGTTGATCGTCATCGACGTCGACACCTGGTCGAGCGGGATCCCATCGAACGCGGTCCGCATGTCGTCGATCGTGTCGATCGCGACCCCGGTGCGCCCGACCTCGCCGAGGCGACCTGGGCTCGTCGGAGTCCAGGCCGAGCTGGGTGGGCAGGTCGAAGGCCATGCTCAGCCCGGTCGAGCCGTGCTCGAGCAGGTAGTGGTAGCGCTCGTTGGACTCCTTGGCGCTCGCGTAGCCGGCGTACTGGCGCATCGTCCACAGCTGCCGGCGGTACATGTCCGCGTGCACGCCGCGCGTGAACGGGTACTGGCCCGGCTCGCCGAGGCGCTCGGGGAGGCTCTCCGGGAGGTCCTCCTCGGTGTAGCGACCCTTGACCTCGATCCCGGAATCGGTGAACCGGCGCGGGTCATCGGGACCGACGATCGGCGCGATCGTGCGGTGATCGCCAGTGGTGGCCATCGCTGCAGGTTACCCGCGGCGCGTCTACGCGGGCGCTCAGCTCAGAGGACCTTGGAGAGGAACTCCTTGGTGCGTTGCTGACGCGGCGACATGAGCACCTCGCGCGGCGGCCCGGACTCGACCACGACGCCGTCGTCCATGAACACCGCGGTGTCGCCGACCTCGCGCGCGAAGCCGATCTCATGGGTGACCACGATCATCGTCATCCCGTCGGCCGCCAGCTGGCGCATCGCGTCGAGCACGTCGCCGACGAGCTCTGGGTCGAGCGCCGACGTCGGCTCGTCGAACAGCATCAGCTTCGGCTGCATCGCCAGCGCCCGGGCGATCGCCACCCGCTGCTGCTGGCCTCCCGACAGCGCGACCGGGTAGGTGTCGAGCTTGTCGCCCAAGCCGACGCGGTCGAGCAGCTGCATCGCCCGCTGGCGCGCCTCGGCCCGCCCCAGCTGGCCCACGCGGACCGGCGCCAGCGTCACGTTCTCGAGCGCGGTCATGTGCGGGAACAGGTTGAAGTGCTGGAACACCATCCCGATCTCGGAGCGCTTGCGCGCGATCTCGCGGTCGTGCAGCTCGTGCAGCTTGCCGCCGTGCTCGCGATAGCCGACGAGCTCGCCGTCGACCGACAGCCGGCCCGCGTTGATCTTCTCGAGATGGTTGATGCAGCGCAGGAACGTCGACTTGCCCGAGCCCGACGGGCCGAGCATGCACATGACCTCGCCGCGATTGACCGTCGAGCGAGATTCCCTTGAGGACCTCGAGGCGGCCGAAGCGCTTGTGCACGCCCTCGGCTTTGACCATCGGCTCAGTCACGGCAGCGGCCTCACGGCCGGAACGCGAACGAGCAGCGAGCTTGTTGCGACGCTGCTCCGAGCGGGAGAACCCGCGCCCGTAGCGGCGCTCGATGAAGTACTGGCCGACGTACAGGACGCTGGTCATCGCGAGGTACCAGATGCTGGCGACAATCAGCAGAGGGATCGTCTTGAAGTTCGCGGCGTAGATCTGCGACGCCGCGAACAGCAGGTCGAATACCGACCCGAGCACGAGCACGAGCGAGGTGTTCTTGAGCATCGAGATCGTCTCGTTGCCGGTCGGCGGGATGATCACCCGCATCGCCTGCGGTAACACGATCAGCCGCATGATCAGGAGGCGGCCCATCCCCAGCGACTGGGCCGCCTGGGTCTGGCCCTCGTCGACGGAGATGATCCCGGCGCGCACGATCTCGGCCATGTACGCCCCTTCGTTGAGCCCAAATCCGAGCAGCGCCGCCACGAACCCTGGAATCAGCGTGTTCGCATGCGCGTGGATGAACGAAGGCCCGAACGGGATTCCCAGGTCGATCGTCGGGTACAGCGCCCCGATAAAGCTCCAGAACAGCAGCTGGACCAGCAGCGGGGTGCCGCGGAAGAACCAGATGTACAACCAGCTGGCCCCGGAGATCAAGCGGGTTCGGCGACAGCCTCATCACCGCCGCGAGAATCCCCAGGATGATCCCGATCAGCATCGAGATGACCGTCAGCTCGAGCGTGATCAGGACGCCGTGCAGGATCCGCGAGTCGAACAGATACTGGCCGACGACGTGCCACTCAAAGCGAGAGTTGCTCACGATCGAGCGGACGATCGAGGCAGCCACGAGCAGCACGACGACCGAGGCGATCCAGCGCCCCGGATGGCGCACCGGGACGGCCTTGATGTCGTCAGGCCGTCCCGCGCGCTCCTCGGAAGAAAGCTCGGAGGTGCTCACCTCTGAGCCGTAGTTTGCCCGCTAACTGATCGCGCCGTTGATTTTCGGGTTGGTGATCGCCGCGCTCTTCAGTCCCCACTTATTGAAGATCGCCTGGTAGGTCCCGTTCTTCATCAGCACCTTGAGCGCCGCGAGGACCGCCGTGTCCAGCCCGTTGCCCTTGGCCATCGCCAGGCCGTATGGCGCCGCAGCGTAGGCCGCACCAACCAGCTTGAACTGGCCGTTGGACTTCTGGACCGCGTAGGCGGCCGGCGGCGAGTCGGCGAACACCGAGCTGGGCCCGGCCACTCGAGAGCGCCAGGTTGGCGCCGTTCTGGTCGGCGAACGTGAGCACCGTGACCGCCGGCTTGCCGGCCTTCTTGCATTTCACGCTCTGCGCCTCGGCGTCGGTCTGCTCGGTCGTGCCCTTCTCGACCGCGACCGTGTGGCCGCAGATGTCGGCGATGCTGTTGATCGACGTACCACCCGACGCCTTGGTGAAGAACGACTCCCCGACGTTGGCGTAGGTGACGAAGTCGACGGTCTTCTCGCGCTCCTTGTTGTCGGTGAACGACGAAGCGCCGATGTCGTACTTGCCCGAGGCGAGGCCGGGGATGATCGCTCTCGAACATGGCGTTCTCGACCTTGGCCTTCATCCCCATGACGGCGGCGAGCGCCTTGCTCAGGTCGGCGTCCATCCCGATCACCGTGTGGCCGTCGGACGCGAAGAACTCGTCGGGCGCGTAGCTCGCGTCGGAGGCGACCGTCAGCGTGCCCTTGGACTTGATCGTCGTCGGGACCAGCGCGACGACCTTCGGGTCCGCGCTCGTCGACGCCGAAGCCGAGCTCGACGTCGAGGACGTGCTCGCGCCACCCGAGCCCGACGAGCTCGAGCTGGTGCTACTGCTGCTGCTGTTGCTGCTCCCACAGCCGGCGATCACTGCGGCGGTCAGCAGCGGAACCAACGCCGCACAGAAACCCCTCCATCCACGCATATAACTCCTTCTCGGTAGTCCCCAGTTTCGAGCAAGGATAGGCAACGATTGGCACTGGTCGCACTGGGATTAACGGCCCGCCAATAGTGCGCTAGCGGGATAGCCTTATTGGGGATGCAGGTACGCGTTCTGCTTTTCGCCGGTCTGCGCGAGCGCGCCGGAACCGGCGCCGTCGAGCTCGAGCTGCCCGACGGCGCGAAGGTTCAGGACGCGCTGGACCGGCTGGCCGCGGTGGCCGAAGACGTTCCGGTGGTGATGGCGATCAACCGCGAGTACGCGGCCGCCGACGCGCCGCTTCACGCCGGCGACGAGCTGGCGCTGATTCCTCCGGTGTCGGGTGGCTCGATCGGGTCGCTGCATGCCCGCGTGACCGAGGAGCCACTGGCGCTCGAGGCGCTGGTGGAGCGGGTCCGCGATCCCCGCGCCGGCGCCGTCGTCACGTTCACCGGCGTCACGCGCGAGGTCGACGCGCTCGAATACGAGGCCTACCGGGAGATGGCCGAGCCCAAGATCGCCGAGATCGTCGCGCGGGCGATCGAGCGCCACGGCCTCACGGCGGCGGCCGCCGAGCATCGGATCGGGACCGTGCCGCTGTCAGAGCCGTCGGTCGCGATCGCCGTGTCGGCGGCTCACCGCGACGCAGCCTTCGCGGGCGCCCGCGAGATCATCGACGAGATCAAGGCGCGGGCTCCGATCTGGAAGAAGGAGGAGGGCGAATGGGTGCCGGGGACGGCGCCGCGCCCAGAGAGCTGAGGCGCTGCCTGCCGTACACGAGCTCGCGGCGGCGCTCGACGCGCCGCATGCGCTCGCGGTGGCGGCGGCGCGGCGGACGATCGACGAGCGGCGAGCCGCGGTGCTCGAGGGCGCCGTCGGCGGTAGCGAGGAGCTTGTGGCCCGCGCCCGAGAGCTGCTCGCCGAGCTCGAACGCCCCTCGCTGCGTCGAGTGATCAACGCCACCGGCGTGATCGTCCACACCAACCTCGGCCGCGCGCCGTTGCCGGCCGCCGCGCGCGAGGCTGTCGCCCGCGCCTGCGAGGGCTATTCGAACCTCGAGCTCGACCTCGCGACCGGCGAGCGCGGCAGCCGCCACGCGCACGTCGAGGAGCTGCTCCGCGAGCTGACCGGCGCGGAGGCGGCGATCGTCGTCAACAACGGCGCCGGCGCCGTGCTGCTCGCTGCCGCCTCGCTCGGCGGCGCTGGACGCGACGTGATCGTCTCGCGCGGCCAGCTGGTCGAGATCGGCGGCGGCTTCCGGATCCCGGAGGTGATCGCCCAGTCCGGGGCCGACCTGGTCGAGGTCGGCACGACCAACCGCACGCGGCTGGCTGACTACGAGCGTGCGCTGCAGCAGGGAGGCGATCGCGTCGGAGCGATCCTCCGCGTGCACCCGTCGAACTTCCGCTCGATCGGATTCGTCGAGGACGTCTCGATCGAGGACCTGTGCGGACTCGGCGCGCCCGTGATCGACGACGTCGGCTCCGGCGTGCTCGCCGACGCCGCCGGGATCCCCGCGCTCGGCGACGAGCCGGCGCTCAGGCGGTCGGTCGCGGCCGGCGCGGCGCTGGTCTGCTGTTCGGGCGACAAGCTGCTCGGCGGCCCCCAGGCCGGGCTACTGGCCGGGACGGCCGAGGCGATCGCGACGGCGCGCAACCACCCGCTCGCGCGGGCGCTGCGGATCGACAAGCTGTCGCTCGCGGCGCTCGAGGCCACGCTCGCCCTGTACCGCGACCCCGGCGCGCGCTCGCCGGGAGATCCCGGTGCTGGCGATGCTCGACTGCGACGAGCCGGCACTTGCCGCCCGGGCGCGACGGCTGGCCGAGGGCATCGGCACCGAGGCCACGGTGGTTCGCGCGGTGGCCAAGGTCGGTGGCGGCGCGCTGCCCCTGCTCGAGCTCGAGGGACCAGCCGTGGCGCTGGCCGGCGACGCCGGCCCGGTAGCGCTGGCGCGGATGCTGCGCGAATTCGACCCGCCGGTGATCGCGCGGATCCACGAGGGCCGCGTGCTGCTCGACCCGCGGACGCTGCGCGACGACGAGCTCGACGCCGCGGCGACCGCGGCGCGTGCCGCACTACGGGCGCGATGAGCGCCGCGCCACTGACGCTCGGGACCGCCGGCCACATCGATCACGGCAAGACCTCGCTGATTCGCGCCCTGACCGGCGTCGACACCGACCGGCTGCCCGAGGAGCGCGAGCGCGGGATCTCGATCGAGCTCGGCTACGCCAGCCTCACGCTGCCGTCCGGCCGCCGGCTGTCGGTGATCGACGTGCCCGGCCACGAGCGGTTCGTGCGCACGATGGTGGCCGGGGCGACCGGCATCGACCTCTATCTGATGACGGTTGCGGCCGATGACGGCGTGATGCCCCAGACACGGGAGCACGCCGCGGTGCTCGAGGCGCTCGGCGTGCGTGCCGGCGTGGTCGCGGTCACCAAGAGCGACCTGATCGACCCCGAGATCGCGATCATCGAGGCCTCGGAGCTGCTGCCGGACGCCCGGGCGATCGCGGTCTCGGTCCGGACGGGCGACGGGCTGCCCGAGCTGCGGGCTGCCCTGGACGACGTGGCCCGGGTGCTCGCAAGCCGAGGCCAGGACGGCGACGTCGCCCGCTTGCACATCGATCGCGCATTCACGATCCGAGGCGCTGGGACCGTGGTCACCGGCACGTTGTGGTCGGGCGAGATCGGCCGCGGCGACGAGCTCGTGCTGCTGCCCAGCGATCGGCGCGTGCGCGTCAGGGGCGTTCAGGTCCACGACCGGCCGCTCGACCGCGCCGCCGCCGGTCAACGGGTGGCCCTCAACCTCACCGGCGTGGCGGTCGACGAGGTCGGCCGCGGTGATGTGGTGGTGTCGGCCGGCGCCCAACTCAGGCCCACGTATCTGCTCGACGTCGAGTTGCAGTTCGCCGGCGAGGACCCCGAGCACGGCGACCGCGTGCAGATCCACCACGGGACTCGCGAGGCGCCGGCGCGGCTGGCCTGGCTGGGCGGCCGCTTCTGGCAGGTGCGCCTCGAGCAGCCGCTGGTCGCCGCCCGCGACGACCGGCTCGTCGTGCGCCAGATCGCGCCTCCGGACACGATCGGCGGCGGGCGCGTGCTCGATCCGCGGCCCCGCAAGCACGGCCCGTCGCGCGACCTGCTCACCCGACTCGAGCGCCTGTCGCGCGGCGAGCCCGAGCCCTCGGTCGCCGCGGCCGAGCCGACGCCGCCTGCGGCCGCAGCTCCGCAAGCCGAGCCCGAGCCGCTGTCAGACTCGGCGCTGGCGCTCGAGCAGCGGCTGCGCGAGGCGGCCTTCCAGCCACCGCTGGACTCTGAGCTGGACGCCGCCGACCTGGCCGCGTTGCGCGAGGCCGGTCGAGCCACCCGCGTCACCAAGTCGCTGCACTACCACCCCGACGTACTGGCGGACGTCCGCCGGCGGGTGATCGCGATCGCCGGCGAGCACGGAGGCTCGATCACGCTGGCCCAGCTGCGCGACGAGCTCGGGACCTCGCGCAAGTTCGCCCAGGCGCTGCTGGAGCACCTGGACGCTGAGAAGGTCACGATCCGGCGCGGCGATGAGCACGTGGTCCGCCGCAGCGCGCTGACCGGTTAGCGCGCCCGTAGCCCGCCCCGGCAAGCGCGCCCCGGCAAGCGGCCCTACAGGGCTCCTCCGGCCGCGGGCGGGGCGGTCGGGTCGGCGCCCTCGCCGCCGCGAACCTCGCGGACCAGGTAGTCCTCGACGAACATCGCGTTGTCGCTGGAGCGCTCGACGACGGCGAGCAGCGAGGACATGCTCGCGACCTCCTCGACCTGCTCCTTGAGGAACCACTGGAGGAACTGCTCGCTGAGGTAGTCGCCCTCGTCGCGGGCCACCCCGGTCAGCCCCGCGATCTGGTCCGACACCCGCCGTTCCTGCTCCAGCGCCAGCGCCACCGGCGCGACGATGTCGTCGAACTCGGTTTCGGGAGCGTTGACCGCTGGGATCGCCACGCGGGCGTCGGCGTCGAGCAGGTACTGGACCATCATCATCGCGTGGTTGCGCTCCTCGACGGCCTGGGCGTAGAAGAATGCGGCCAGCCTCGGCAGCGTCAGCGCGTCGTAGTAGACGGCGTTCGCGACGTACTGCTGGGAAGCGGCGAACTCATTTCCGATCTGCTCGTTCAGGCGCTCGACGAAGCGGGCTGCGGCCATCGCTCCTCCTCTGCTTCTTGGTTGATTGGTGGCCACCAGGCCGACCCGGATCCTATTGACCGATCGGCGTGACGTTCCGGTGGATCGCTAGATTGCCGGGCAATGTCCACCTGTCTGATCACCGGCGGTGCCGGCTTCCTCGGGTCGCACCTGTGCGACGAGCTGCTGCACCGCGGCAATCGCGTGATCTGCGTCGACAACCTCGAAACGGGGTCGCTGGCCAACATCGCGCACATCCGCACCGACCAGTTCGTGCACCGGCACGACGACATCATCGAGCCGTACTTCATCGACGAGCCGATCGACTTCGTCTACCACCTGGCGTCGCCGGCGTCGCCGATCGATTACCTGCGGCTGCCCCTGCACACGCTCAAGGTCGGCTCCTACGGGACCCACCACACGCTCGGGCTGGCCAAGAAGCACCGGGCGCGGTTCCTGCTGGCCTCGACCAGCGAGGTCTACGGAGATCCCGAGGAGCACCCGCAGCGCGAGACCTACTGGGGCCACGTCAACCCGATCGGCCCCCGCGGCGTGTACGACGAGGCCAAGCGCTACGCCGAAGCGCTGACGATGGCCTACCACCGCCAGCAGGGCGTCGACACCGCGATCGTCCGCATCTTCAACACCTACGGCGCGCGGATGCGCGCGCACGACGGCCGCGCGATCCCCACGTTCCTGCGCCAGGCCCTCCAGGACCGGCCGATCACGGTGTTCGGCGACGGCTCGCAAACGCGCTCGTTCTGTTACGTCGAGGATGAGATCAGGGGTCTGATTGCGCTGGCCGAGTCCGGGTACCACAACCCGGTCAACATCGGCAACCCCAACGAGTTCACGTTGTTGGAGCTCGCCAAGACCGTGATCGAGGTCACCGGATCGCGCTCGGAGATCGTGTTCGAGGCGCTGCCCGTGGACGATCCGCAGGTCCGTCAGCCCGACATCTCGCTGGCTCGCGAGATCCTGGGATGGGAGCCCAGGGTGAGCCTCCGGGAAGGACTGGAGCGGACCATCGAAGAAGCTGGAACCGAGGCGCTCGTCGGCTTCGCCCGCTGAGCCCCAAGCCGCACCGCCCGGGCGCATTCTTGCGGGCGTGGCAGGGGGCGATGTTTACCCCGTAACTTCATTGTCAAGATACCGTTACATCTGCACGGGACCCATGTCGATCGCCGTTGCGTCGTGACGACCAAACAACGAGAGGCCACGAATAGCAGGACAAACGGGGCCTCCAGTGCTCCCGGTCCGTTCGCCCTGCCCGAACGCGATGTCAGGCGCAAGCGCCCGCCGTTTCTGTCGTTCGTGCTCCGCTTGGAGACGCTGCGTCGAGTCGGCCGCGTCGTCTCGCTGCTGATCCTCGACTTCATCGGCGTGGCCGCGGCGCTGTTCACGGCGCTGATGATCAAGCTGATCGCCCAGGGTCACCCCGACGGAGGCCTGGCCTGGAAGGACACGCTGAAGTCGATCGCGTTCGCCTACGTGATCACCGTGCTGATGTTCGCCCGAGTCGACCTGTACGCCGAGCGCGCCCGGCGACCGGGGCTGACGCGGATCGTCACCGCGTTGTTTCAGGCGGCGGTGATCGCGCTGGTGCTCGCGCTCGCCAGTGGCGACCACTTCTCCAGCTACTACATCTTCTACGGCTCGCTGTTCTTCGCCGCCGTCTACATCGGCACGCTGCGCTCGCTGCACCTGCGGGTGACCGGCTGGATCCTCGCCCAGGCCGGCTACCGGCGCCGCGCCGTGCTGGTCGGATCGGGCAAGCACATCGAGGCGGTCGCGCACGCGCTGGCCAGCCGGGCCCGGGCCAGCGTCGACTTCATCGGCTACTTCTCGCTGGAGCCGCGACCCCAGAACGGGCTGCGCTCGCTCGGCGAGATCGACCGGCTCCCCGAGGTCCTGGATGCCGAGCGCATCCAGGAGGTGATCATCGCCGACCCCGACTTCCCCCAGGAGCGCGCGGTTGAGCTCGTCGACGTCTGCCACCAGCGTGGGGTGACCGTGCAGGTCGCGCCGACCACGATGGAGATCCTGATCGACCGGGCCGAGTTCGTCCCCGGCCAGACCGTGCCGCTGTTCACCCTGCGCCCGCCGGTGTTCGAGGGCATCGACTTTGCGATCAAGCGCACGTTCGACCTGGTCGTGGCCGCGGTCGGGCTGATCCTGCTGTCGCCCGTGATGCTTGCGATCGCGCTCGGGGTCCGGCTCACCTCGCGCGGCCCGATCATCTACCGCTCGGTGCGGCCGGGAATGGCCGGCAAGCCGTTCCGATGTCTGAAGTTCCGCACGATGCGCGAGCACGCCGACCAGATCCAGGACGACCTGGAGTCGCTCAACGAGAAGTCCGGCGCGCTGTTCAAGATCCGCCGCGACCCACGGCTGACCAAGGTGGGGGCGTTCCTGCGGCGGTTCTCGCTCGACGAGCTGCCCCAGCTGATCAACGTGATCCGGGGGGAGATGTCGTTGGTCGGCCCGCGGCCGCTGCCCACGCGCGACTTCGAGCGCCTCGAGGACTGGCATAAGAAGCGCTATCTGGTGCTGCCCGGGATCACCGGCCTGTGGCAGGTGTCGGGACGCTCGGAGCTCGACTTCGACGATCTGGTCCGGCTGGATTTCCTGTACCTGGAGCGGTGGTCTGTGATGCTCGACCTGCTGATCCTGCTCAAGACGATCCCCGCGGTGCTGAGCCGTCGCGGGGCCTTCTGAGCCGCGCACCGGCCGGACCGCGCACCGGCCGACCCCCGCACCGGCGGACGTCCGCGCACCCCAACACCGCGTCAACCTCGGAGCGCATATGCTCCCCGCCGAGATGCCGCCGACCGACCGCTTCGTGATCACGTTCGCCGCCGAGCCGCCGCAGGAGGCGATCCCCTACGGACGCTGGGCCGACACTCTGCGCGGCCACTTCCGGCTCGCCATCCGCGAGATGGACACCGAGGGCGAGGACATCGGCGATCCCGGCGAAGTCGCGTGGTTTCCTGACCGCACGTTCAACGGCCGGACGTACGTGCCGGCAGTGGCGCGGACGACCGCAGACTACGAGCTGTTCGGATACGTGTCGTTCACCGAGGGCTCGCGCGGGCCGACCGACTTCGAGTCACAGGTCGACTTCACCGCCGAGCTGGCCGAGTCAAATCCCGACTGGAAGCTCGACCTCAACGACGACGTGATCTCCAGCTGGCGCGGCGAGCAGGGCAAGAGCGCCGACATGACGTTGGTGTGGGGGGTTCCGTTGATCCCGGGCGGGGCGATCGTCACCGCCGAGCTCGCGAACCTGGCCGTCGACCAGTGCGAGCTCGTCGAGGAGCGCTTCACGCTGATCGCCCCCGACAACTACCGCTCGGACTATCTCGAGGTCAAGCTGTGGAGCAAGTCCGGCGATGAGCTCGCGAGCGAGTCGCTGTACGTCGACGACGGGGAGGACGACGAGTCCGAGGACTCAGACGACGGCTAAGACGCGTTCGAGAGCGTCGGCAGCCGCAGCCTGACCTCTTCCGCGGTCAGCGGGAAGTGACACGCGGCCATCGTCCCTCCGCCCTTGCTCTCCAGCGGCGGGTCGTCGGTGCTGCACAGCTCCTGCGCCTTGGGACAGCGCGTGTGGAAGCGGCAGGCGCTCGGCGGGTTCGCGGGGCTTGGCACGTCGCCTGAGAGCAGCTGACGCTGGCGCGAGCCCGAGGGGTCGGGCACGGGCACGGCCGACAGCAGCGCGCCGGTGTACGGGTGTCGCGGGAAGCCGTAGAGCGCGTCCGCGGGCGCGAGCTCGACGAGCTTGCCCAGGTACATGACCGCCACCCGGTCACACATGTGGCGGACGACCGACAGGTCGTGGGCGATGAACACGAGCGTCAGGCCCATCTCGCGCTGGAGGCTGCGCAGCAGGTTCAGGACCTGCGCCTGGATCGACACGTCGAGCGCCGATACCGGCTCGTCGGCGATCACCAGCTTGGGCCGCAACGCGATCGCTCGGGCCACGCCGATCCGCTGACGCTGACCGCCGGAGAACTCGTGCGGGTAACGGTTGTAGTGCTCAGGGTTGAGCCCCACGCGGTCCATCAGCTCCTGGACCTGCTTCTTGCGCTCGCCCTCGCCCTTGTAGAGCCCGTGGATCTCGAACGGGTCGGAGATGATCGAACCGACCGTCTTGCGCGGGTTCAGCGACGAGTACGGGTCCTGGAAGATCATCTGCACCTGGCGGTGCAGCGCCTTGAGGTCGCCGCGCTTGCGCTGGGAGATCTCCTCGCCCTCGAAGCGAACCTCGCCCGATGTCGGATCGAGCAGGCGAACGAGCAGCCGGGCCGTGGTGCTCTTTCCGCAGCCGGTCTCGCCGACGATCCCCAGCGTCTCGCCCTTGAGCACGTCGAACGAGACGCCGTCGACGGCCTTCACCGCGCCGATCTGGCGCTGGAAGATCACGCCCTGCTTGATCGGGAAGTGCTTGACGAGGTCGCGTACCTCGACCAGCGGCTCGGCCGTCGTCGTCGCAGCAATGTCGGTGGGCGTCTCGGTCTGGCGCGTCATTCTTCGCTTCCCGGACTCGGGTGGCGGGGTGGCGACGACCGGCTCGGGCGACGCGTCGGCAGACCTCGCGGCGCAGGTCGGCGGCGGCCTCCCCGGACTCTAGCCCCCGCCAGATGCGCGCCCGGACGTCGGACGCCAGCAGGCATGCGACCTGATGGCCCGGCATTCCCTGCACGGGCTCGAGCCGCGGGTCGATCTTCTTGTGCTGCTCGCGCACGTACGGGCACCGGGGGTGAAAGTGGCAGCCCGACGGGCGTGAGATCAGGCTCGGCGGCCGGCCGGAGATCGGCACCAGCTCCTCGTCGCGGGCACCGTCGAGCCGCGGGATCGACTTCAGCAGACCCCAGGTGTACGGGTGCTGCGGGGCGTGGAAGATCTCCTCGGCGGTCGCGTGCTCCACGATCCGACCGGCGTACATCACCGCGATCTCGTCGGCGATGTCCGCGACCACGCCGAGGTCGTGGGTGATCAGGATGATCGCCATGCCCAGCCGCTCCTGGAGGCTCTTGAGCAGCTCCAGGATCTGCGCCTGCACGGTCACGTCGAGCGCGGTGGTGGGCTCGTCGGCGATCAGCAGCTTGGGCTCGTTGGCGAGCGCCATCGCGATCATCACCCGCTGGCGCATGCCGCCCGAGAACTCGTGCGGGTACTGGTCGACGCGGCGTTCGGGATCGGGGATCCCGACCATCGTCAGCAGCTCGACCACCCGCCTGCGCGCGTCGGCCTTGGACGCGCTGCGGTGAGCCTGGATCGCTTCGACCAGCTGCGCGCCCACCTTGTAGAACGGGTGCAGCGACGACAGCGGGTCCTGGAAGATCATCGCGATGTCGCCGCCGCGGATCGAGCGCATCTCGTTGGTGCCGAGCGTGACCAGGTCGCGGCCCTCGAACGTGATGCTGCCGCTCACGTTCGCGCCCTGCGCCTGGGTGAGCCCCAGCGTGGTCAGCGAAGAGACCGTCTTGCCCGAGCCGGACTCGCCGACGATGCACAGGGTCTTGCCGTTGCCCACCTCGTAGGACACGCCGTCCACCGCATGGACGATGCCGTCCTCGGTGGGGAACTGAACCCGAAGGTCGGAGACCTCGAGCAGCGTCGAGCCGTCGGACGCGCTCACGAGTACCTCACCCGCGGATCGACGAACGCGTAGACGATGTCCACGACCAGGTTGGCGATCACGATGAACAGCGCGCCGAACAGGACCGTGCCCTGGATCACCGGCAGGTCGGCGTTGATGATCCCCTCGTAGGCGAGCCGCCCGATCCCGGGGATGTTGAACACCGTCTCGGTGAGGATCGCGCCGCCGAGCAGCAGCCCGATGTCGAGCCCGAGCACGGTGACGATCGGCGTGATCGCCGCGCGGACGCCGTGGCGCACGATCACGCGCCGTTCCGACAGGCCCTTCGCCCTGCGCGGTGCGGATGTAGTCCTCGGACATCGTCTCGATCAGGTTCGATCTGCAGCAATCGCGCGTAGAACGCCGCGAAGCTCGCGGCGAGCACGAACCAGGGAAGTAACAGCGATCCGAACCATCGCGCCGGGTTGGCGGTCAGCCCGGTGTAGGTGCCCGAGCCGTCGAAGATCTTGATGACGCCGATGTCGTTGGCGAACAGGTACAGGCCGACCAGACCGAGCCAGTAGACCGGCGCGGAGATCGCCAGCAGCGCGCCGCCCATCGTGATGCGGTCGAGCGCGGTGCGGCGCTTGATCGCCGAGATCACACCGATCGGCAGGCCGATCAGCAGCCACACGACCACCGCTCCCACGGTCAGCGAGATCGTCGCCGGCAGGCGGTCGAAGATCTCCTGCCTCACCGGCTGGGAGTTCTGGTAGCTGTAGCCGAAGTTGAAGTGCAGGACGACGTTCTTCATGTACCGCCAGTACTGCACGTACACGGGCTGGTCGAGGCCGAGCGTGTGGCGGATCTGCGCGATCAGCTGCGGGTTGGGCGACTTGCCCGCGCGCAGCACCGCCGGGTCGGCCGACGGCAGCTCGTAGAAGATCATGAAGGTGACGGCGCTGACGATGATCAGCAGCACGATCACCCAGAGGAGGCGGCGGATTATGTAGCGGCCCATGGCGGGGGAGCCGATCCGGGGGGCCCCGCCGTGGCGGGGCCCCCGATCAGCGTCTCTAGTCGGCGGTCATCCTAACTCGTGCTCGGCGACGTGAACGACAGGTTCCAGTCGTCGTTCCAGGGGTCGAGCACGCCGTGGATCTTCGAACCCTCGAACCAGGGCGTTGTCGGCCCACACCTCGGGGATCGCCGGCGCGCCGAGTCGACGATCATCTTGTCGGCCTGGGCGAACGCCGCCAGCCGCGCGCTCTGGTCCTTGATCGTCGCGGCGTGGTCGATCGCGTCGTTGACCTTCGGGTCGTTCAGCACGGCCCAGTTGCTGTTGTTGATCGGCACGATCGCGTGGCCGCTGAACGGCACGAACAGCGCGGCGTACGGGTCGGGGAAGTCCTCGATCCAGCCGGCCGTCGGGCACACGTTGACGTGGGCCTTGACGTAGCCGCAGAACTTCGAGTACATCGTCTGCTGCGGCACGGCCTTGATCGTGGTCTTGAAGCCCAGCGCGCGTGAGGCCCTGCTGGACGATCTGCATCTCCTGCGGGCCCGGGTCGGCGTTGCTGCCGACGATCGTCGACCGTCGTGGCTGCCGGTGTACTTGCCGCTCGGGTAGCCGGCCGCCTTCATGTACTTCTTGGCGACCGTCATGTTGCCGGTCGGGCTGGCCAGGAAGTCCTGCCCGAAGCCCTTGTAGCCGCCGGACTGCTCGAAGCCGGGGACCTCCGGGTAGATGAAGTGCGTCGTGACCTGACCGACGAGCTTGCCGCCGCGGGCCAGCAGGTAGGCCTCGCGGTTGGCGCCGGCGACACCGCCTTGCGCAGGTTGACGTTGTTGAACGGCGGGACCTGACGTGTTCAGCGACGCGTAGTAGAGCCCAGCGGCGCGATCGACAGCTGCGACTTCTTGCTGTCTCGTAGGCGGTCTTCAGCACCGACGACGGCGGCGTGTCGGCCATCAGCAGGTTCGGGCTGTCGAGCGTCTGGTGAGCGGCGACGGTCGGGTCGGCGCCGGCGTTCCACACGATCTTGTCGGCGTAGGCCGGGCGGACGCCGTCGACCTGCCGGTTCCAGTGGGGTTGCGCACGAGCGTGATGCTGCGGCCCGCGCTGTAGCTCTTGATCATGTACGGACCGGTGAACGCCTGGATCGTCGGGTCCAGTCGTACTTCGACGGGCTGCTCTTGTCGAACTTGGCCGCGTAGGACTCGCGGCACCGGCGCGGTGCCGGGCAGCGTCAGCGCCTCGGCCATCGTGGCGCCGAAGTTCTTGGTCAGGTGGAACACGATCGTCGTCTTGTTCGGCGTGCTGATCCCCGGGATCGGCTTGCCGGCGGACTTGTCGGCGCCGACGATCGGGAAGTAGCCGGCCGCGTAGCCGTTCTGGACGTTCGGGTTGAACATCCGCTGGAACGCGTAGGCGACGTCGGCCGAGGTGACCGCACGGTTGACCGGCGCGCCGAACTTGAAGCCCGACTTGATGTGCACGGTCACGGTCTTGCCGTCCGCGCTGATCTGCGGCTGGACCCGAGGCCAGCAGCGGGCACCGGCTTGTCGGACTGGTCGGCGTGAACGTGTAGAGCGGGGTCTGCGTCGCGTAGACGACGACGTAGTCGATCTGGAAGTACGACGCACCCGGATCCAGGTGCTCCCAGCCCTCGTTGGAGATGACGTTGAGCGTCCCGCCCATCTTCTGCGTCGGGTCCGGCTTGGTGTTCGCCAGCCCGGCGAGCGATAGGCCGCTGCTGCTGCTGGAGCTGCTGGCTCGAGCTGCCGCCGCTGCTGGCGGAGCTGCTGCTCGAGCTGCTGCCCCCGCACGCAGCGACGGCGACCGCGCAGGCGAGCGCCACCGCCAGGGCGAGCGTCAATCGAAAGCGACGCATTTACTTGTGCTCCTCCATGTGATGTCCTTCATTAGCTGTACTCCTCCCTTTGTCCTGTAGACGACACCCGGTCCCAGGTCAAGTCGATTCACCGCCCGGTCTTCGGGTTGAGCGCGTCCTGCAGCCCGTCGCCGACGAGGTTGAAGGCGAGCACGGTCAGCACCAGCGCGATCCCCGGGAACAGCATGTACCACCACGCCGTGTCGAAGATCGGCGTCGCCGACGCGATCATCTGACCCCAGCTCGCGGTCGGCGGCTGCACTCCGACCCCCAGGAACGAGAGCGCAGCTTCGTAGAGGATGTTCGTCGGCAGGATCAGCGACGTGTAGACGATGATCGGCGCGACCAGGTTGGGCAGGATCTCGCGGAACATGATGCGGCTGTTGGACGCCCCCAGCGAGCGCGCCGCCTCGATGTACTCCTTCTCGCGGATCGACAGCACCTGACCGCGGATGATCCGGCCGATGTACGGCCACGACGACAGCGCGATCACGACGATCAGCGTCACCCGCCCGGGCGTGATCAGGCCTCCCAGGCAGCCCTTCCCCAGCGAGCATGCCGAGGCGAGGCCGATCGCCAGCAGCAGGATCGGGAACGCCAGCACGATGTCCATCAGCCGCGCCAGCAGCGAGTCGATCCAGCCGCGGAAGTAGCCGGCGACCGTCCCGACGATCACGCCGATCAGCACGGCGATGCCGGTCGAGATGAACGCGACCTCGAGCGACACCCGCGCGCCGTAGATGATGCGCGCGAGGATGTCGCGGCCGAGCTCGTCGACGCCGAACGGGTGCGCCGCGCTCGGGCCGGTCGGGCTGTCCGAACGCGTCTAGCGCGCCGACGTTCTGGACGTTGGGACCGCTGACGCCGAGCGCCTTGACGACCAGCGGCGCCGCGATCGCGACGACGATGAGCAAGATGATGAACCCCAGCGAGACCATCGCGACCTTGTCGGCTCGGAATCGCCGCCAGAACAGCTGCAGTGGCGATCGCGCCGTGATCTCATGGCCGATATGGATGTCAAAGGCGCTCGCCTCCTGCTCGACGAGAGCCTCTGCTCCGACGCTCATGCGCTATCGCGTTCTGGACGACACACCTCGGATCCTTCCTTCAAGCCACTTCCTCCAATTGGGTGAGATACCACAACAGCGCGTTGATGTCACCCGGTCCTAACCGGCAGACAACGAACGAGTCGCGGTTGCGCGCGGTGCACGGACTGGGACGGATACCCTCCGTCACGTCCGGCCCTCGTAGCTCAACGGATAGAGCACGCGCCTCCTAAGCGCGGGATGCAGGTTCGATTCCTGCCGGGGGCATTGAACCGGCAGTACACTCGCTCGGCCGCACCCTCTCCGCGACCGTCCTCCCCAGTTTGTTTTCCTGTGCGGAAGCTACCAAAAAGGGGCGGATTCGCGTGACGGCACCGAAGCACCAAGTCCCCTCGTGGCCAACCCGACGCTAGAACACGAATCGGCCCCGGAGCCGGAGGTCGCCTCGCGACGTGACCGTGCGGGCATCGCCGGGCTCGGCGTCGCCTGGACTGTGGTGGCGATCGCGGCCGCAATGCTGGTGGTGTCCCTGCTGGTCGTGGTGTGGGCAAAGACGCGCCCGGGCTACGACCCGTACGGCTGGCTGGTGTGGGGCCGCCAGACGATCCTCGGCCACCTGGACACCAACGCCGCGCCGTCGTGGAAGCCGCTGCCGTACCTGTTCACGCTCCCCTACGCGCTGTTCGGCCACTACCAGCTGTGGCTGTGGATGGTCACGTCGGTCGCGATCTCGCTGAGCGGCGTGATCTTCGCCGCCCGGATCGCCTACAAGCTGACCGACGCGCCGCCGGAGCGCCGCTGGGCCGCGTACGTGGCCGGCGCGTTCGCGGGCGCGGCGCTGCTCGGGATCACCGACTACATGCACTACGTGCTCAGCGCCCAGTCGGACCCGCTGATCGCGTCGCTGTGTCTGGGCGCCGTCGACTGCCATCTGTCAAAGCGGCCCCGCTGGGCATTCGGCCTGCTCGTGCTCGCCTCGCTCGGCCGGCCCGAGGTGTGGCCGTTCATCGCCGCCTACGCGATCTGGGCCTGGCTGAAGGTGCCGTCGATGCGCTGGATGGTCGTCGCCGGCGCCGTCGTCGTCCTGGCCCTGTGGTTCGGCGTTCCGGGATTGACGTCGCGCAGCTTCTTCCAGGCGGGCAGCAACGCGCTCGGCTCAGGGCGTGCGATTCACGGCAACAAGGTGACCGGGATCATCAGCCGCTTCTTCGGGCTGCACGAGACGTCGCTGGAGCTGCTGGCGCTGCTGTCGGTCGGGCTGGCGGTGCTGCGCCGAGATCGCGCCACGCTGATCCTGGCCGGTGCGGCGGTGGCGTGGGTGATCGTCGAGATCGCGTTCGCGCTGCACGGCTGGCCGGGCGTCCCCCGGTACATGTTCCCGGCCGCGGCCGCGATGGTCGTGGTCGCCGGGGTCGGCGTCGGCCGGCTGCTGACGATGCCGCCTCGGCTGTCGAGCGCCGTGGGGGTCGTCGGGATCCTGGTCGTGGCGGTGGCGGTCGTCAGCCTGGTGCCCCCGGCTCTGTCCGACGCCCGGGCGGAACACAAGGACCTGGTCGCCCAGCGTGCCCGGACCAAGGAGATCGGCCAGCTGACCGGGGTGATCAACCGGCTTGGGGGTGCCGCTCGGCTGCGGGGTTGCGGCGAGCCCCTGACCCGCCTCGAGTATCAGTCGATCCTGGCCTGGAACCTCGACGTGAACGTGGCCACGGTCGGCTTCAAGTACGGCCCCGCGATCAACAGCGACCGTCCGATCGTGCTGTTCTCCCCGGTTCCGGCCGGTGGATGGAACGTGCAGGCGCGCCACCAGCACAGTGCGGACTGCCGGTCGCTTCCGGGGGGCTAGCCGGTACGCCGGGGTGAGCCGGGGCCGCGGGCGACCTGCTCAACGTCCCGCTCGGGGCGTTCGCCGACCACCGTGGGACGTTGATCACGTCCCACGTGGCAAACGCCCCACGGTCGCGCTCGAAGCGCTCGAATGGGACGTTATGCATGCGGATCGGATGCCGCTAGCGGTCCGGCCGCTCCGGATACACGTCGTCGATCGTCGTCAGCGCCACGAACGGAGCCCCGGCGGCCGCTTCGATCGCGTCGGCGCCACCGGCCAGCCGGTCGCAGATCGCCAGCACCCCACAGACCTGCCGCCCTTCCTCTCGTAGCGCCTCGAGCGCGCGGATCGTCGAGCCGCCCGTGGTGACCACATCCTCGACCAGCATGCAACGGTCTCCGGAGTGCAGCAGCGGGCCCTCGATCCGCCGCGACAGGCCGTGCTGCTTGGCCTCCTTGCGAACGAAGAAGGCCTTGACGTCGGCGCCGCCGGCGAGCGCCGCGCAGGCGATCGGGTCGGCACCCATCGTCATTCCGCCGACCGCGGTCGCGTCCCACTCGCGGGCCTGCTCGGCGACCAGCTCGCCGAGCGGCCGGAAGCCCTGCGGCAGCAGGATCGCCCGTTTGGCGTCGACCAGGTACTGGGCGGTCCGGCCGCTGGTCAGCACGACCTCGCCGATTACCAGCGCGTGCTCACGCAGCGCCGCGATCAGGCGCTCGCGGGCGCTCGGACCGTCGGCCGTCACTCGTAGTAGACGTCGACCCGGTCGCCGATGTTCAGCCAGTCGTAGACCGAGATCGCGTCGGGGATCGGCAGGCGCATGCAGCCGTGGCTGGCCGGATAGTCCGGCGCCGGGTCGTAGCCGTGGATCGCGTAGCCGCGGATGAAGAAGTTCGAGTAGTACATCCCGTCGGGCAGGTAGCCCGGGGTCTTCTGGTACACCCGGAAGTGGCCGAGGATCGTGGGGGTGGATGGCTTGCCTGAGCTGATCGGGTAGATCGCCAGCACCTTGCCCTTGTCGATCAGCGCGAGCAGCTGGCGGGTGAGGTCGCCCTCCACGTGCTTGCCGTGGCTGGGCCAGGCGACATGGAACGAGCCGACGCCGTTGAGCAGGTCGTCGGCCGTGCCCGTGTCTAGGTTCGAGGAGGTCCCGCGCTTGAGCAGCCGGTGGTAGGCGTCGACCGCGAACCCGGTGAACTGGTCGTAGACCCCACTCTGGTGGATGTAGAAGTGAAGCGCCGCCAACCGCTGCTGGATCAGTTCGACGTACGGCCCGCGGGAGCCGAAGCCGGCGCTCTGCGACAGCACGCTGAAGTTGCGCCGGGCGATGAAGCCGACCTGATCGGCGTTCTTACGGTGGGCGATCTCCACGTGGACGGTGCCCGTGCCGGCCAGCTTGAGCTTCTCGGCGAACGCGCCGTAGGTCTTCTTCTTCGACGGCTTGACCCGCAGCCGGTCGCGCTTGAACAGCTTGTTGCCGAGGAACACCTTGACGTTCACCCACTGGCCAGGGACGTACGGGCGCACGATTCCGGTGACGTGGACCACCCGGCCGGGCACCGTGACCGGCTCGTGCGAGACGAAGAACGCGTCGAACAGGTACAGCCGCATCCCGCCCTTGGCCAGGGTCGACGTAGGAGCCGTGGTGGGCTTGCCGGGATGGGTCGCCCGCTTCCCCGGTTTAGTCGAACTCGACGCCGCGCTCGCCGCAGCCGGGATCGCCCCGATTGCCAGCACGGCCGCGACGCACACCAATAGCCTGACCAACCCCCTCGGCATCACGGCGGGAAGTAAATCATCCCGCGCGTCGCGGCGATGCAATTACGCGGCCGCGCCGAACCGCAGGGCCGGCTTGCGGGCGGCGATCGGCAGCGTGATCGCCCCGACGACCGCAAGCGCAGCGACGATCAGCCCGAGGATCTCGCCAGCGTTCCAGTGGAGCTGGTTGACGCCGAGCGCGAGCGAGTTGTTGATCGAGTGAAGGGCCATGCACGGGTACAGCGACCCCGTGCGCCAGCGCACGAGGCACAGGATGAACCCGAGGAAGCCGAGCGGGACCAGATACTGCGGCGAGGCTGACCCGGTGTGGGCGAGCCCGAACAGGATCCCGGTGATGATCGCGGCGATCCACACGCCGATGTTGCGTCCGGCGATCACCACGTCCATCCGCCGCAGGGCGCCGAACACGAACCCGCGGAAGAAGAACTCCTCGGCGATCGGCGCGATCGCGCAGACGAAGATCCCAGCGGCGATGAGCGCCGCGGTGTGGTGGTTGGCGCCGAGCTCTGAGGGGAGCTTGTCGCTGCCGTGCAGCTTGAACAGCTGAGCCCAGATCGCGGTGGCGACGTAATAGCCGAGCGCAGCGGTGATCACGGCGATCACGCCGGTACGCAGGCGGATCAGGCGAAAGCCGAAATCCGCCGGCTTGGCATGCGCCTGGGCGACCGCGAAGTACAGGGCCGCGGCGACGAACCCGAGGTCGAACACGACGTCGCTGATGATGTTCACCGCGGGCGAGGGGTGCTTCAGGCTCGAACCACCGGCGGCGCCGATCACCTGCACCACGAAGGTGCCCACGACGCCGAGCACCAGTCCGAGCACGATCGCCGCGGGAGCGGTCCAGGCCGCCCATGGGGGCTCCGCGTCGACGGGATCGGGCTCAGGGGTCCAGTCCGGCGGCGGCGCGGACTGGAGGTCCCCCTCTGTGGGAGAGGAAGGCGGCGTGGCTGACATCGCCCCCGGGAGGTTAGGGCCTCTGATGTAGGCCCCGACGAAGAATCAGAGCGCCGCGAGCGTGGTGATCGTCCGTACTCCCGGGGGACCCGCTCCACCGTCGCGCCGGATCAGGACCGGCTCGATCCCGGCGGCTCGGGCGCCGGCGACATCGTCCTCGACGCCGTCGCCGACGTGCACCGCCTCCGCCGCCTGCGCCCCGGCCAGCGCGAGTGCGTGCTCGAAGATCGCCACGCCCGGCTTGCGGACGCCGACGGAGGCCGAGGTCACGACCGCGTCCAGCAGCGGCGCGAGTCCGACGCGAGCGAGGACCTCGACCAGGGACACGTCCCAGTTGGACACCACGATCACCCGCTCCCAGCGGTCGCGGGCGCGCTCGAGGGCCGACTGAGCATCGTCGAAAGCGCTGAAGTGAAGTGCGGCGAGCAGCGCCTCGGTGAGCTCCTCGGTCGACGCCTCAGTCAACCGGCCGTCGGCCGGCAGCCGCGAGCGCAGCGTCTCCGCGCACCGCCCGCGCAGGTCGGCCAGCGACGCCGGATCGCGGCCCTCGTCGAAATGAGCCCGGTAGTAGGAGATCTCCGCCGCGATCGCGTCGCGGGCCTGCGCCTCGCTGACTGCAACGCCAAACCGCCGGTCAAGTTCGGCAGACAGCCGCGGGGCCGGATCCGACAGAGCCAGCAGCGTCCCCAGCGCGTCGACGAACAGCACGCTCACGCGACGAACCGCCAGGTCGCGAACTCGGCCGTGAACAGGCCGAGCAGCACCGCCATCGACGCCAGCGCGGGCTGGGTCAGGCGCCGGCGCTCGAGCCACGTCGCCGCCCACATGAAGATCGGGAACAGCACCACCTCGTAGCGCGGGAGCGACGCGAGCGGCTGCGGCGTCACCGGGTAGGAGAGCGGCAGCGCCAGCGCGGCCAGGCAGTAGGCGCCGTAGGCGATCGGCAGCCGCCGCAACGCCCCCACGATCCCCACCGCGCCGAGCACCAGGAACGCGTACAGCAGGAGGTTCTGGCCGGCCACCTTCATCGGATCCCCGCCGGCCTTGTCGAAGTACAGCGGCGGCGGCGGTCCGTGCAGCAGCTGGCGCAGGCCATCCCACGCCGCGACGGCTCCAGTCCAGACGCCGCCGAACGGCCCGGCGAAATGCCGGAACCAGACCTGTTGAGCGTGAAACGGGGCGAGCCCGTGCCCGGTCTTGAGCGCCAGCCAGCCGATGTAGGCGGCCAGGCCCAGCGGCACCAGCCCGGCCCAGGCGATCCTGGGCGCGATCGGATACCGCGGCAGCACCCGCCGCCAGCCGCGGAACCGGTCCGCGTCGGAGCCCGACGGCGCCGGAAGGTCGCCGCGCGGCCCGTACAGGAACAGCAGCACGATCGGCACGATCAACACGACCCCGCTGTTACGGGACGCCGCTCCGATCGCGCCCAGCACTCCGGCCCACGCCCAGCGGCCCATCCGCGCCTGCAGGATGCACCCCACCGACAGCGCCAAGAACAGCGACTCGCTGTAGACCGCCGAGAAGAAGTAGGCCATCGGGCAGAACGCGACCAGCATCACCGTGACCCGCGCCAACTCCGAGTCGAGCTCGAGTGAGACCAGCCGGTAGAGGAGCATCAGCGCGATCCAGAACGCCACCAGCGACACGACCACGCCGGCGATCAGATCCGAGCCGATCACCAGCCCCACCCCGCGCAGCAGCAGCGGGTAGATCGGGAAGAACGCGGTCCGCGTGGCCTCGTGGTCGTAGCCGCCCTGCGCGATCGCCAGATACCAGACCGAGTCCCAGCGGGCGAACGGCGCGGCCAGCAGGTTCCCGAAATACCCGAACGGGGCCGTCAGCGAGGCCGGGTCAAACCCGTCGGTGCCCGCCGCGCGGCCGAACGACAGGACGGCGAACATCCCTGACAGCAGGACCACCAACCGGGACGTCCACAGGGCCCGCCAGGCGACCACTCGCGCGGCCCTGGCCTCCCGCGAGGCCCAGCCAGATCTCCAGGCGCCCAAGCGCGCCGAATGCGCCGGTGTCTGTGCACGTTGCATGGCAGCCGCCGCCGAGTGTTGCAGTCCCGGTGCCACTAAAGAGGAGCCGCAACCCTCTGGCCGAAAGAGCCTCCCAGGTACACTGGATCGCCTTGCTGCGGGGTCGAGCAAGCGCGCTACGCACCGACACCGCCATGGCCGATAGTCCTCAATGAGCCGACGCGAACGACAGAAGCGCCGTAGGCGCTCGCGCGGGCACCCCGTAACGCGGGTGCTGATGGTCGGATCCGTGCTCGCCGTGTGCGGGGCGGTGCTGGCCGTGCTCGCCGGCGTCGGGTGGGTTGTGGCGGTCGCCGACAGCGGCCCGAACCTCAAGGAGCTCAAGCCCCGTAACCCACACACGCTGACCCAGATCTTCGCCAGCGACGGCAGTTCGCTCGGCTACGTGCACTCGGACACGATCTACAACAAGGTGGGCAATCGGATCCCGCTGATGCTCAAGCGCGCGACCGTGGCGATCGAGGACCGCCGCTTCTACCAGCACGGCGCGCTCGACTATCAGGGGATCCTTCGCGCCGGAGTCAAGGACCTCGTGTCGGGCGCGGACTCGCTCCAGGGCGCGTCGACGCTGACGATGCAGCTGGTCGACAACAAGTACATGCCGGCCAAGATCGCAGCCAAGCACAACCTGAAGTACAAGATCATCCAGGCCAAGCTCGCCGAGCAGCTCGAGCACGATCACCCCAAGAGCTGGATCCTCGACAACTACCTCAACGACGTGCCCTACGGCACCGTCGGAGGCCAGACCGCCATCGGCGTCGGCGCCGCTGCGCAGGTGTTCTTCTCAAAGCCGGTGTGGACGCTGAACCTCTCGCAGATGGCGCTGATCGCCGGGCTGCCGCAGGCGCCGTCGCAGTACAACCCGTTCCTGCACCCGTCGCTGGCTCGTAAGCGGCGCGGCGACGTGCTCCGGGCGATGCTGGCCGCCCACTACATCAACGCCAAGCAGTTCGCCCTGGCCAACCGCCAGCCGCTCGGCGTGCACTCCAACACGCAATACATCACCAAGCGACAGCCCTACGTGTTCGACTACGTCGAGCAGCAGTTGATCAAGCGCTTCGGCGCCAAGACGGTCGAGAACGGCGGTCTGAAGGTCTACACCACGATCGACCCGAAACGCCAGGACGAGGCTGAGCAGGCAATCTTCTCCCACGAGGGCGGACCAGGCCAACCGGCGGCCGCGTTGGTCTCAATCGACCCGAACAACGGCCGTATCCTCGCGCTCGCGACCTCCTCCAAGTACGGGACCGGCCCGGGCGAGACCACGTTCAACTACGCCTGGCAAGGACGCCGCCAGACCGGGTCGGCGTTCAAGGTGTTCTCGCTGATGACGTTGATCCACGACTTCAACGGCGACCCCAACCAGACGTTCTACACCTCCCAGCTGCTCCCGGCGGGCTGGCTGCCGGCCTTCCCGGACTACTCGGTGCACACCTCCGAGCTCACCTACCAGGGCAACATAAGCGTGACCAAGGCGACGACGATCTCCGACAACACGGTGTTCGCGCAGCTCGCCCAGGACCTGACCCTGCCCAAGGTCAGCGCCACGGCCCACGCGATGGGCATCACCTCGTCGCTTACGAACTTCCCGTCCGAGGCGCTGGGCGCCGTCTCGGTGTCTCCGCTCGAGATGGCCGACGCGTACGCCACGCTGGCCAGCGGCGGCGTCCACCATCCCGCCAGCGCGATCAGCAAGGTCGTGTTCCCGGACGGCAGCACCGTGAACCTCGCGGACCCGAAGGGCAATCGAGTTTTCAGCCCGGGCGAGGCCTACGCCGCCACGCAGGTGCTGAAAACCGTGATCCAGAGCGGAACCGGCACCGCCGCCAACTACGGCTGCCCAGCGGCGGGCAAGACCGGCACCACGAGCAGCTTCACCGACGCCTACTTCGACGGATACACCAGCCAGCTCGCCACGGCCGTGTGGGTCGGGTATCCGAACGAGACCCAGTCGATGCCCGACGGATTCGGAGGCACGCTGGCGGCGCCGATCTGGCACGACTACATGCAGACCGCCGACGACGGCTTCTGTAGCGACTTCACGCAGCCCACCGATCCCTGGCACGGTCGGCCGTTCCACGGTGACCGCAGCGTCAGCAGCGGCAAGGGGTCCGGCTCCGATTCGACGAGCTCCGGCTTTAGCGCCGGCACCGGGGTCAGCACCGCCACCGGCGCGGTTACGGGCACCGGCGGCGCAGCGGTCGCCCCGACGCCGCCCACGACGTCGACTCCGAGCGGCGGCTTCTCCGGCACCGCGACCCCGGTGGGCGGCGGCGGAGGTCACGGTGGCGGCGGCCACGGCGGCGGTGGGAACGGCGGTGGCGGCCACGGCGGTGGCCACGGCGGCGGCGGTGCCAGCGGCGGAGGCGCCACCAACAATCACTGATCGGCTGGTAGCGTTGTCGCGAGGACGGCGCACCCGCGTCGCCGATACCACGCGCACGAATATCTGAACCCATGGCCAAGGAAGAAAAAGTCGAGCTCGAGGGAGAGGTCGTTGAGGCCCTGCCCAACGCGATGTTCCGCGTCAAGCTCGACAACATGGACCGAGTCGTGCTCGGGCACGTGGCCGGCAAGATGCGCCGGTTTCGGATCCGCATCCTTCCCGGCGACCGGGTCCGCGTCGAGCTGTCGCCTTACGATCTCGACCGCGCCCGGATCGTCTATCGCCACCGCTGATCTCGGGCCCGTCAAGGACCTGATCGCGATCGCGATGCGCGAGCTCGAGCTGATCGACGCGCTCGAGCGGGTGCTCGCCAGCGACGACGCCCGGGTGGTCCGGTGGCTGGGCGACGACGCGGCGGTCGTGCGTGCGGACGGCTATGCGGTCACGTCGGTCGACACGATGGTCGACGGGGTGCACTTCCGCACCGCGCAGTTGTCTGACCGCGAGGTCGGCCATCGCGCGCTGGCGGCAGCGGTGTCGGATCTGGCGGCGATGGCCGCCGCGCCGGGCGAGGCGTACTTCGCTCTCGGCGTGCCCGAGGGCCTGGACGCCGAGTACGCGCTCGGGGTCGCCCGCGGCGCCCAGGAGCTGGCATCGCAGACGGGTATCACGATCGCGGGCGGCGACATCACCCGCGCTCCCGCGCTGATCGTGTCGTTCACGGTGGTCGGCTGGGCGCAGGATCCCGGCCAGCTCGTCGGCCGCGACGGCGCCCGTCCCGGCGACCGCGTCGGCGTCACGGGCACGCTGGGCGCCGGTGGCGCTGGCCTGGTCCTGTTGGATGGGACCGATTCAGGCACCCTCACCGCGGCCCGCGCGACTGCCCTGCGGCAACGCTACGCGCAGCCGCTCCCGCGCTTGCACGAGGGCCGAGCCCTCAGCGACCGCGGCGCGCGAGCGATGATCGACCTGTCCGACGGCCTGGCCACGGACGCCGGCCACATCGCGCGCCGCAGCCAGGTCACGCTCGAGCTGACGCTGGCCGCTCTGCCGCTGGCCGACGGCGTCTCCGAGATCGCCGCCGCCCTCGGGGTCGACCCGCTCGCTTTTGCCGCCACCGCCGGCGACGACTACGAGCTGTGCGTGTGTATGCCCGAGGGCACCGAGGCCGCGGGCGTTACCTGGATCGGCTCGGTTGTCGAAGGACCGCCCGCCGTGAACTTCAGCGACGCCGGTGACGGGGGGCTTGCCGGCTACGAGCACTCGTTCTAGGCCCGCGCAGCCGATGCGGCTCGCCGGGCGCGAAGCCGTGGCGCATGCGAAGGATGATCGCGTCCGCCACCGCCTTCGGGTCCACGTGATACTCGCCCGCCGCGATCAGCCGGCGCAGCTCGAGCACCCGGTGTTCGCGATCAGGCCTTCGCACGGGCGGCTCCGAGCGGCTGGAAGTGCGTCATCTTGGCGAACACGATGATCCGCTGAGCGGCGCTGTAGAGCGGGTTGCAGGCCGACAGGACAAGCCGGTCATAGCCGACGTTCTTGATCACCCACAACGCCGTGGGGAGCACGATCTTGTGGTACTGGACCGTGTAGGTGAAGTTCGCGTAGGGCATCTTGACGTCGATCTGGTCGCCCGGCTTGAGTGCGTCGATGTGCCGGAACGGGGCCAGGTAGGTGGTCCGGTGCCCGGCGATCGCCACCGTCTGGCCGAGCCCGGGCAGCGACGTCTCGGGATAGTGGCCCGGGCCCTTCTCGAGGCTGGCCGCATCGGTGCCCTGGACGATGTCGAAGCTGGCTCCGATCTTCGACATCACGATCCGGCCCATCGCGTCGCCGATCGGGACCTGTCGCTCCTCGCGCCGAGCCAGGTACGAGATCCGCTTCTTCTCGCTCTTGACGTTGACCAGTGCACGGGTGTCAAGCGGCGACAGCGGCGTGGTGGTGAAGCTGAGGAACTGGCGGTTGATGTTGCTCTGCTGCACCTTGCCGATCACCGCCGTGAGCGGCTCCTGCCAGGCCAGCGTGACCGCTGCGTCGATCAGCAGCAGCGCCCCCGCAATGATCAGCACCGACGATATGTCCCGGATGAAACGTCTCACTTCACGATCCCTGTGCCCCGAATTGTCCCAGCCCGGAGCCTCGGTCAGCGCCGCAACGCTGACTTGGTACCGCCGAGCGACCCTGGGCCGGCGTAGGTCACGGGTCCTCGGGTCGTGAGCGGCCGCTCCTCGGCGGCCGGCAACGGCACCGAACGGGCCCCGATCAACACCAGGCTGAGCGCGCAGCCGAGCACGATGCTCCATTCGACGGCGGCGAGCGCTCCGATGTGTCCGCCGGCGACCAGCAACACGCCGTTCCAGAGCAACCCGATCGGGTCCAGTCCGAGCACCAGCGCGTAGTAGGCGATGACCAGCGCCGGGGGGGTGATCCCGGCGAGCAGCAGCGCCAGCGCCACCGGCCGGCGCAGCCGCAGGTCGGGCGCGACCACCAGCAGCCACAGGTGCAAAGCGGGGATCAGGAGTGCGGCGGCGTACGGGTTGGAGACCCACATGACCAGGGCGACCACGCACAGCACGGCCATCAGCCCGGCGGCTGCCCCAGGGGCGGACATGTCTCTGACCACTCCCGGCTTGCCGAGGCCGGCGATGCGGATCAGGATCGGGCGCACGATCAGCAGGCTGAGCCCGATCACGGCGGCGAGGATCGCCAGCACGACCGCGCCGGTGCCGTGCGGTGGCACTACGTCGGCGCCGACCGGCGCGGACGGCGTCGCGGGGAACCCGCCGATCAGCTTGACCACGTACACCAGCACCAACCCGAACACGAACGGCAGCGCCGCGCACAGCACCCACATCGCCCAGCGCAGCACCGAATGTCCGCGGCGGCGGACGCGGGCGATCCCATCGATCGTCGCTCCCAGTACCGGGACCATCAGCGCCAGCACAAACAGCCGCATCGCCCAGGCCGGGACGACCTTCCCGTCGAACAGGAGGTACGCGGACGGCCCGGGGACCGACCGGCTGCCGTCGAGCGCGTTGACGGTCTGAAGCGCGGTCCGCCCCATCGAGGCGATCCGGGTGGCGCTGACCGGCTCGTCGGCGGCGGGGGCGCGATCGCCCGACACCGACAGCAGCACGGCCGATTGGCCCTGAACCCCGAACGGCCCCTGTTCGGTCGCCGTGAACGGGAACGCGAGATGGGCGAACTGCCCGCCGAGGCTCGAGGCGCCGGGCGACAGGCGGGCCTGCTGGGAAAGCGCGGTGGCGACCGTGTTGCGCAGCTGCGGTGGTGCCACCACCGGGTTGTTTGACCACGGCACCACGACCGGCTGGCGGACGTCGCGCCCCGCCAGATCACCGAGCACGACCACGGCATCGACCGGCTGGGGCAGCGAACGGGCCAGCTGCGCCGCTCCCGCCGCCCCGCCCGAGCCGCTGGTCGACGCCAGCACGATCGTGTGGTGGTGCGTCTCACCCGAGAGGTCGTTAGCGAGCTCCTCGAGCACGCTCGTTCCCGACGCCTCGGCGGTCGCGGGCGTCCCGAGGGCGTCGCGATGGGCGACCACCACCACGGCTCCCGGGGTCAGCCCCGGACGGACGCCGATCACGTTTTCGAGCGTTCGCTTCCCGTCGGCGGTCTGACCTTCGAACACGTCGCGGGTGACGTAGAAGTTGTCGCTGGACAGGCGCCTGGCGACCCCGTTGGCGATCGCGCGGTCGGCCGGGGTCCCGGGCCGGCGATTCGGGTACTGCTTGGCCAGCTGGGTCATGGTCGCGTAGGCATGTCCCCCGTTGAACGCCTCCGGCGCCAACGTCGTGGTCAGCGGCCCCGGCTGGTTCTCCAGCGAAAACGCGAGCACGATCACTGCCAGCGCGACCGCGACCAGGCCGGTGCGGTAGATGCGCGGATCCAGCACGGCCTCAGAGAGTAGCCACCGCTCGCCCCGCTTCCGGGGCCTACGGGGAGGTAGCAATTACTCTTAATACTCTGCCCGACCGCTCAGCTCGAATCCTGCTGGTGGACGACGAGCAATCGATCCAGACGTTGCTCTCCTATCCCCTGCGCAAGGAGGGCTACGACGTCGTCCAGGCGACCGACGGGCGCCAGGCGCTGGACCGGTTCGACGAGCAGTCGTTCGACCTGGTCGTGCTCGATCTGATGCTCCCGCGGGTGGACGGGCTCGAGGTCTGCAGGCGGCTTCGCTCCCGCAGCTCGGTGCCGATCATCATGCTGACCGCCAAGTCGGAGGAGATCGACAAGGTGGTGGGTCTCGAACTCGGCGCCGACGACTACATCACCAAGCCGTTCTCGCTGCGCGAGTTCTCCAGCCGGATCAAGGCGGCCCTGCGCAGAGCGGAGATGAGCCGGCCCGTGGAGACCGCCCCCGACGAGGCGCCGCTTGAGGTTGAGGCCCTGCGGATCGACTTTCCCAAGCGCACCGTCCGGGTCGACGGGGACGAGGCGCCGCTGACGTTCGTCGAGTTCGAGATCCTGTCAGCGCTGGCTCGCGCGCCTGGCCGGGTGTTCACCCGCGACATGCTGCTGGCACGGATCTGGGGCGACTCCGCCTACCGGGACCCCCGCACGATCGACGTCCACATCCGCCATCTGCGCGAGAAGATCGAGCGGGATCCGAAGGACCCCGAGTATCTGTTCACAGTTCGCGGCGTCGGCTACCGGTTCCGCGACACCGAGCCCTGAGGCTTCCGTCGTGTCCTCCTGGATGAGGCTCTCGCTGCGCAACCGCCTCGCGGCGGTGATCTTCGCGATCACGCTGGTCGCGATCGCGGCTCTGTATCTGTACGTGGCCCCCGGGCTGCAGACGCGACTACTCAACGAGAAGCGCTCCGAGCTCGCCACCAGCGCTCGCCGAAACTCCGACCGGATCGTGCAGACGATCGGCACCGCCGTCCCGTCAGCAGAGGTCCGTCGGCGCGTGGACGGGGCCGGGCTGGCCTCCGGCGACCGGGTGACGTTGCTGCTGGTCACTCACCTGCCGACCGGCCCGCAGCTGTCTCCGGTGGCCGACTCGAGCAAGCTCGCCGCGACCACGCCGCTGACGTTCTCGGTCGCGACCCGCGCGGCCATGACCGGCAAGCGCGAGACCGGCATCGAGATGACCAGCGACGGCACCGTGGCCGAGGCCGCGTATCCCGTCGAGTACCAGGGACGGATCGGGGCCGTGATCGTCTACTCCGACCCGGTCTCGGACATCGTCCGCAGCGTCGCGATCGTGCGTCACGAGATCCTCGTCGCCGGCGGCATCGCGTTGCTGCTCGCGCTGTTCGGAGGCTACTTCGTGGCCCGGGCGCTGAGCCGCCGGGTCAAGCGGCTCGAGCTCGCGGCCGAGAAGGTTGCGGCCGGGGACTTCGACCACCCGATCGCGGTCGACTCGACCGACGAGCTCGGACAGCTGACGATCGCCTTCAACCAGATGCAGCGCCAGCTCGGGCAGCTCGAGGAGACCCGCAAGAAGTTCATCGCTACCGCCTCGCACGAGCTGCGCACGCCGATCTTCTCGCTCGGCGGATTCGTCGAGCTGCTCGAGGACGACGATCTCGACCCGGAGACCCGGCGCCGGTTCCTGGACCAGGTATCCGAGCAGGTGGCGCGCCTGCGCAAGCTGTCGGTCGACCTGCTCGACCTGTCACGGCTGGAGTCCGGATCGCTCGAGCTGCGCCCGGAGCAGGTGGACCTCGGGGAGCTGACCCGTTCGGTCTCCGGAGAGTTTGAGCCGACGCTCGCCCAGCACGACTCCCACCTCGAGCTCCGGCTACCCTCGCGGACGATCGAAGCCGTCTGCGACCCGGTCCGGGTCGCCCAGATCATGCGAATCCTGATCGACAACGCGCTCACCCACACCAACCCGGGCACGCGGATCGTGGTCACCGCCGGACGCGACGGCGGCACCGTCCGGCTGGTCGTCCGCGACGACGGCGAGGGGATCGACCCTGGGTCGTTGACGCGGATCTTCGAGCCGTTCTACACCGCCGATGACGCCCAGGGTTCGGGGCTCGGGCTGGCGATCGCTTCCGAGCTCGCCGAACGCATGGACGGGCGCTTGTCAGTCGTCTCGGGATCGGGAGACACGGCATTCACGCTCGAGCTGCCCGTCCACGGCCTCCGGCAGGCGGTTCGCGCCCCCAGCGGGCCGACGACGCCGCCGCGGATTCCGGCATGAGCCGCCGCACGCCGGGGCGATGACGACGACGACCAGCCCCGAGCTCGTGCTCGAGCTCGGCCAGCGACTGCGCGAGCGCGTGCTGCCCGAGCTGGGCTCGCACGCGGGGCGGGCCCACGCGGGCGACGCGGTCGGGGGCGACGTCACGTTCGCGGTGGACGAGATCGCGGAGGAGCTGCTCGCGCAGTTCCTGGCCGAGCGGGCGCCCCGGCTGGCGTTCTTCTCAGAGGACCGCGGCTTGGTGGCGCCCCCCGACGCCACCGACGTGCTGATCGTCGACCCGATCGACGGCACCCGCCCGGCGATGGCCGGCCTGGAGTCGGCGTGTGTCGCGATCGCCCAGGCCCCGCTCGACGACGCCGAGCCGACGATGGCGGACGTGCGCCTGGGGTGCGTGGTCGAGATCAAGACCGGAGACTGGTACCTGGCCGAGAAGGGCGCCGGGGTGCGCAGCACGCGACCGGTGGCGCTGAGCCCGACCACCGACGTTGGGCAGATGTTCTGGGGCTATGGGTTCCGGGGGCGACCGGCGCGCGCCTCGGTCGAGGTCCTGGCCGAGCTGATCGACGCCTCATCGGTCGGGGGCGGAACGTTCGAGCTCGGCTCGCAGGCGTTCGTGATGACGCGCGTGGTCACCGGCCAGCTCGACGCCGTCGTCGAGGTCGGGTCGCGGATCGTCGATGACGTGCCCGGGATGCGCGCCGAGTTCGAGCGCGTGGGCAACGGCCAGATCCTCAACAACTCGCCGTATGACCTGGCGGCGCCGTGGCTGTGCCTGCGCGAAGCGGGTGGCATCGTGTCCGACGGCTGGGGCGAGCCGCTTGACCACCACCGGCTGCTGGGATCCGGTCACGAGTTCCAGATGTCGTCGATCTCAGCCGCCAACCCGGTGCTTCACGCCGAGCTCGTCCGCGCAGTCGACGCCGGCGTGGCTCGCCTGCAGGCGCTCGCAAGCTGACCGCGGGGCTCCAGGCCCGATATCGTCACGGCGCGCACCGTCTGCCTGGCGCCACTGGTTCTTGTGCCCCGACACTGATGCTCCAGCCCGTCCTCCTAGCCCGAAAGCAGCTCGCCGACTACGCGAGCATCGTGGGCCGGCCCCTGGTCGAGGAGATCCTCGAGCGCGCCGAGCGCCTGCGCGACAAGCGGATCCTGCACGTGTCCGCGACCGCGTTCGGCGGCGGCGTCTCGGAGATCCTGTACACGCTGGTGCCGCTGATGGTCGACGTCGGGCTCGCCGCCGAGTGGCACGTGATCTACGGGCGCGAGGAGTTCTTCAACGCGACCAAGGTGATGCACAACGCGCTCCAGGGAAGCCCGCAGGACCTGACCCCGGAGCAGTGGGACACCTGGCTCGAATACAACGAGATCAACGCCCGCGAGATGTCCGAGGGCTGGGACGTGTGCATCATTCACGACCCTCAGCCGGCGGCGCTGGCGTCGCTGGTCGGCGACAAGGCCCGCAACTGGGTGTGGCGCTGCCACATCGACCTCTCGACCCCAAACCCCGCCACGCTCGATCGGCTGCTGCCGCACCTGGACCCGTATCCGGCCGCCGTGTTCCACATGCCGCAGTACGTGCCTCCGGGGATGAGGGAGATCGCGCACATCGTGCCGCCGGCGATCGATCCGCTGGCCCCGAAGAACATGGCGTTCTCCCCCGAGGATGCGGTCTATATCTGCGAGCAGTTCGGAATCGACGTCGACCGCCCGTTGATGACCCAGGTGTCGCGCTTTGACCCCTGGAAGGACCCGCTCGGCGTGATCGACGCCTACCGGATCGTCAAGGAGCAGCTGCCGGAGGTGCAACTGGCGCTGGTGGGCTCGATGGCCACCGACGACCCCGAGGGCTGGGACTTCTTCAACGCCACGGTCGCCCACGCCGACGGCGACCCCGACATCCACATCCTCAACAACCTCAACAACGTCGGCGCGATCGAGGTCAACGCGTTCCAGTCGCACTCGGACGTCGTCATCCAGAAGTCGACCCGCGAGGGGTTCGGCTTGACCGTGACCGAGGCCCTGTGGAAGGCGCGACCGTTCATCGGCGGCGATGTCGGCGGGATCCCGCTGCAGGTTGCCGACGGAGAGACCGGGTATCTGGTCAGCAGCGTCGAGGACTGCGCCCGACGAGCGCTCGAGATCCTGCAGGACCCGGCGCTGGGCAAGCGGCTGGGCAGGGCCGGCAAGGAGTACGCGCGGAGGCGGTTCCTGATGCCTCGCTTGCTGCGAGACTGGCTCGAGCTGTTCGAAGAACTGGGGACCTGATGGCACAACCTTCGCTGGTACTCGTGTCCAACCGCGGCCCGGTGACGTTCGGCCCGGAGGGAGAGATCAGCCGGGGAACCGGCGGCTTGGTCACGGCGCTGATCGGCCTGGCGTCCTACCGCGAGGTCACGTGGGTGGCGTCGGCGATGACCGACGAGGACATCGTCGCCGCCGAGCAAAACGACGGCAAGCCATTCATCGTCCGCACGCCGGACGGCGGCGATTACCGGGTGAAGCTCGTGGCGTCCGATCCCGACGCCTACGACCGCTTCTACAACATCATCGCCAACCCGTTGCTGTGGTTCATCCAGCACTACCTGTGGGATCTGTCCAACGCGCCCGACATCCGCCGCCACGAGACCGAGGCGTTCGAGTTCGGCTACAACTCGGTCAACGAGGACCTGGCGCGGGCGGTGGTCGACGAGATCGAGGAGATCGAGCGGCCGGTGGTGATGGTCCACGACTACCACCTGTACACGCTGCCCGGCCTGATCCGCCGCGCCCGGCCGGACGCGTTCCTGACGCACTTCGTGCACATCCCCTGGAGCCAGTCGGACTCGTGGAGGGTGCTGCCGTCGGCGATTCGCGAGGACCTGTACCGCGGGATCCTGGCCAACGACATCATCGGCTTTCACACCTGGTCCTACCGGCGCAACTTCCTGCAGTGCTGCGAGGATCTGCTCGGGCTCGACGTCGAGCATGACGCCGGGATCGTCCGGGTCGACGACCGCGAGGTGTGGGTACGGGCGTACCCACTGCCGATCGACCCCGAGGCGGTCAAGGGAGTTGCGGGGCGGGAGCGGACCGAGCAGTTCGAGGCCGAGCTGCTGCGCCGCCGGCGCGACCATCTGATCCTGCGGGTCGACCGGGCCGACCTGAGTAAGAACGTGCTCCGCGGGTTCAGCGCGTTCGACGTATTCCTCGAGCAGCACCCGGAGTTCCGCGAGCGGGTGACGTTCATCGCCCAGCTGATGCCGTCGAGGACCGACGTCCCCGAGTACACCGAGTATCTGGAGCGGATCGAGGCCAATGTCGCGGTCGTCAACCATCGCCACGGGTCGCCGGACTGGATGCCGATCCAGCTGAAGTTGCGCGACGACCTCGAGGAGGCGGTTGCGGCGTACAAGCACTACGACGTGCTGATGGTCAACGCCATGTTCGACGGAATGAACCTGGTCGCCAAGGAGGGACCGATCGTCAACGAGCGCGCCGGGGTCTCGATCCTGTCGGAGAACACGGGCGCCCACGAGGAACTCGGCGAGTTCGCGCTGTCGGTGAACCCGTTCGACATCCAGGAGCTGGCCGACTCGATCCACGCCGCGCTGACGATGTCGCCCGAGGAACGCAGCCGACGCCACGACGGGTTGAAGTCGATCATCACCTCCCGCAACCCGGGGGACTGGATCGACGAGCAGCTCGCCGACATCAAGCGCAAGGCCGGCGAGAGTTAGTGGTCGTCCGCGTAAGTACGGTCGCACCGAGAGGTGCCACCGGCGGATGAATGCGAGCGTACTTACGGGGACGGCCACACTAATAGAACGTCTTGCGGGCGTTGAGCATCTCGATGTAGGTCGAGATGCGCTTGGCCCGGGCGTCGGGGCGCTTCACGTTGTGCAGGCGATATAGGAACGCGTACCGGTTGTTGCCCTTGAGCGTCGCGAAGAACTCTGCCGCCTTCGGGTTCTGGTCGAGCGCGGCCTGGAAGTCAGGCGGGACCGTGGCCCGGCTCTGGGGCTCGTAGGCCTGGTCGAGGCGCCCGTCGTCGCGGGCGGCCTCGTACTCCCGCAGACCGGCCGGCTGCATCCGCTCGGCCTCGATCAGCTCCTGCGCGGCGGCGCGGTTGACCTGTGACCACTTGCTGCGCTTGCTCCGCGGGGTGAACCGCTGGAGGAAGTAGATCTCGTCGAAACTGGCCCGCTGTCCGTCGATCCACCCGAAGCAGATCGCCTCCTCCAGCGCCTCGGCGTGGTTGACCGTCTGCGCCGGAGCGCTCTTCTTGGCGATCTTCAGCCACGCGCCCCTAGCGGAGTCGTGGTTGTCGTGCAGCCAGCGCTCCCACGCGGCCTGGTCGGCGAACTCGACGATCGGGAGGTCATCCTTGGGCATCCGGGGCTGTGAGCGTACGCGGATAACGTGGCCCAGGGCGGCGCCCGCGCATCGCGGTCCACGAAACCCGTGTCCAGCGCGGAAAACGTGGCCCGCGACGCCGCGTTGGCGTCGTATGCCACCTTTCCCGCCTGTGCAGGATTCCGCCGAGCACCCGCTATAGTCGTCCGCCGCCCGATCAGGCAACTTCGCCATGGCCAAAGAACCCACCATTTACGACCTGATGCTCCTGCTCTCGACGAGCGCCGAGGACGAGCGCCGCGCGCAGATCCTCGCCAACGTCGAGGCCGCGATCCAGAATGGCGGCGGCAGGATCGAGCGCAACGACGACTGGGGTTCGCGTCCGCTGCCCTACCGGATCCGCCATCAGCGGGAGGCCGAGTATCACCTGCTGCAGTTCAGCGGCCCGACGTCGCTGCTGGAGGCGCTCTCGCACGACCTGCGGATCGCCGATGGCGTACTCCGCTTCCGGATCATCAAGGTGCTCCCCGGGCAGCCCAACCCGCCCGAGTCGGCGCCTCCGGTCGTGGCCCAAGCCGTTCCCGCCGCCGCGGCCGAGTCGGCCCCGGAAATCGAGCGCTGAGCGCGCCGCCGCCCAGCGCTGACTGCAACGTCTTCGTGACGCCGCGTCACGGCTCCGACACGGCGATGCAACGTTTCAGCCCATTTTCCGCGGACAGCGCGGATTGGCGCCGGATCCGTGCATAGACTCGGCTAAAGCTTCAAACGAGCAGTGGAAAGGAGCCTCCGCATGGCAGGCGACATCAACCGGGTGGTCATCACCGGAAGACTGACGAAGGACCCCGAGCTCAGGTCGCTCTCGGGCAGCGACACCTCAGTCTGCAGCTTGCGGATTGCGAGCAACGGGCGGCGCCGGAACCCTGACACCAATCAGTGGGAGGACGCGCCCAACTACTTCGACGTCTCGGTGTGGGGCCCGCAGGGCGAGAATTGCCAGCGCTATCTGAGCAAGGGCCGCGCGGTCGGGATCGACGGACGGCTGCGGTTCCGCGAGTGGACGACGCCCGAAGGACAGAAGCGCAACGCGGTGGATATCATCGCTGAATCCGTTCAGTTCCTCGGCGGGCGCGAAGACGCCGGTAACGGGAATGGCTTCTCGAGCAGCGTGCGCGCGACCGAGAGCGATGTTCCGATCGATACCGGTGACTTCGAGAGCACTCCCGTGGCTACTGGAGCTGCCGACGACGACATCCCGTTCTGAGGCATCGCATCGAACGAAATAGAATCCGAGCTAGGTGATTTTGAGTGGCAAAGCAACGTAGACGGCCGACTCGTCGGCGCGACAGGAAGGGCGGGCTCACATCCGGTCGCCGGAAGCCGTGCCCGTACTGCCGTGACAAGGTCGATCAGGTCGACTACAAGGACATCGGCACGCTGCGGAGGTTCGTCTCCGAGCGCGGCAAGATCCGTTCGCGCCGCATCACCGGGGCGTGCCGTCGCCACCAGAGCCAGGTCGCGCGCGCGGTCAAGCGCGCGCGAGAGCTCGCGTTGCTGCCGTACGTCGCCGAGGGCGCGAGCGACCGCAGCGAGCGCGGCGGCCGCGATCGCGACCGCGGCGACCGAGACCGCTAAGCCGACGATGGCCCAGGCGATTCTGCTCCAGGACGTGGAGACGCTCGGCGAGCGCGGCACGGTCATCGACGTGTCGCCGGGTTACCTGCGCAACTACCTGCTGCCGCGCAAGCTGGCCGAGCCCGCTACCGCCGGCTCGATCCAGGCGGCCGCGCGTCGCCGGGAGGCGGCCGAGCAGGCCGTGCGGGAGGCCGAGGACCGGGCGCGCGATAACGCCGCGACGCTCGGGCGGACCGTGCTGACGATCCCGCAGCAGGCTGGCGACGACGGTCGGCTGTTCGGCTCGGTTACCACTCAGGACATCGCCGACGCGATCCGCGATGCTCGCGGTATCCGCGTCGATCGCCGCAAGATCCACCTGGACGAGCCGATCCGGCACACCGGGACGTACATGGTCGTGGTCGAGGTCACCGACGAGGTGATGGCGACCGTCAAGACCATGGTCGTCGCGGCCTAGCGGACCGTTCGCGACGAGCCAGACGGTTCGTCGAAGAAGTTCTTCCAGCTTGCGGGAACGGCCTCGGCGGAGACGTCCGCGACCGACCTAGTATCGGACGCCGCCCATGAGCGCCGTCCAGACGATCGCGGTCCCGCCGCACAACCTCGAGGCCGAGAAGTCGGTGCTCGGCGCCGTGCTGCTCGACGAGCGCCATCTGTACGCGCTGCTGGTCGAGGAGCACCTGCGGCCCGAGCACTTCTACCGCGAGCAGCACGGCGTGGTGTTCGCGGCGATGATCGAGCTGCACGAGACCGATCACAAGATCGATCCGCTGACGGTCGCCGAGTCGCTGCGCGAGAAGGGCAGGCTCGACGAGGTCGGCGGGGCGGACCCGATCGACGAGCTGGCCGGCTGGGTGCCCGCTGCCGGGCACGCGCGCGAATACGGGCGGATCGTCCGCGACAACGCCCAGTTGCGGGCGCTGCTCACCACCTCGTATGAGATCCAGGCGAGCGTCCTGTCGCGCGAGGCGCCGCCCCGCGAACTGGTCGAGCGCGCCGAGCGCTCGGTGCTCGAGGTCGCTCAGGACGATCGCCAGAAGCGGGTGCGCTCGATCGGCGACGTGCTGCACGAGGAGACCGAGAAGCTGCACCTGCTGTCGGTCGCCAAGTCACCGCTCACCGGCACGCCGTCGGGGTTCAAGGACATCGACGAGAAGACCGGCGGGTTTCAGCCCGGGAACCTGATCGTGATCGCCGCTCGCCCGTCGATGGGGAAGTCGGCGTTGGTCGCCAACGTCGCCGAGAACGCCGCGCTCGAGGGCCGCCCGGTGGTCCTGTTCTCGCTCGAGATGTCCGAGTCCGAGCTCGCCCAGCGGTTCGTGGCCTCCCAGGCGCGGATCAAGGGCGACGACCTGCGGCGGGGCCGGGTCGCCGAACAGCGCTGGCCGAAGATCCTCGAGGCCTGTCAGCGGCTGGCCCAGGCGCCGCTGTACGTCGATGACTCCAGCGACACCGGCGTGATCGAGATCCGAGCCAAGGCTCGCCGTCTGCATAACCAGGTCGAGGGCGGGCTCGGGCTCGTGATCGTCGACTACCTGCAGCTGATGCGACACGAGGGCTATATGGAGAACCGCGTCGAGCAGGTTGCGCAGATGTCCCGAGGACTCAAGGGCCTGGCGCGCGAGCTCAACGTGCCGGTGATCGCGCTGTCGCAGCTGAGCCGAGCGGTGGAACAGCGGGGCGGCGAGAAGAAGCCGATCCTGTCGGACCTGCGTGAGTCCGGAGCGATCGAGCAGGACGCCGACCTCGTGATGTTCATCTACCGCGAGGAGTACTACGACAAGGACTCCGAGCGGCCCGGCGAGGCGGACATCATCATCGCCAAGCACCGAAATGGGCCCGTTGGCGAGGTCGTGCTCACGTTCCAGCACGAGTACCCCCGGTTCATGAACTACGCCGGCGAGCGGTTCGCCCAGTGAGCCGTCCAGTAAGCCGCCCAGTGAGCGAGCGCTGCCCGTACGACACTTGCGACGGCTCCGGGTTCGTGTTCGACGACGCCACGAACACGGCGTACGACTGCCGCTGCCGGGCCGCGCGGATCGTCATGGCCAAGGCCCGCAGCCTGTCGGCGGTGATCCCCAAGCGCTATCGCGACGTCGGCTTTGACCGCTGGCCGGTGACCGAGATCGATCCACCGATCGTCGCCGCCACCCGGCGCTTCGCCGACTCGATCGACCCCAAGCTCGACGCCGGCCGCGGTCTGTGGTTCATGGGCGAGGTCGGAACCGGGAAGACGACGCTGGCGATGCTGGTGTCCAAGGCCGCCCTCGAGGCAGGCCGCTCGGTGGCGATCTACTCGCTGCCGCGGCTGCTCAACGAGATCCGCGACACGCACCGTGCCGAACGCTCGCACGTCGACCTGCTGGACCGCCTGACCGCGGTCGACCTGCTCCACATCGACGACGTCGGGGCCGAGCGCAGCACCGACTGGGTGCTCGAGGAGCTCTACTCGATCGTCAACGCGCGCTACGAGGACGAGCGCTCGATGGTGATCACCACCAACATCGTCGACCACGAAGCGCTGTGCGAGCAGATCGCCGAGCGGACCGTGTCTCGGCTGACCGAGATGTGCGACCAGCTCCCGCTGGGGGGCGAGGACAAGCGCACCGTCCTGCGGTCCGCCTGAGCCCGGCGCCCGCGGGTACGCGGGGCCGCGGGCGCTCAGACGAACGCCAGCTCGGGACGGTCGGCGACCCAGCGCTCGCTGATGTCCTGCAGGACGGCGACCATCGCGGTCGCGGCCGGCGAGTGATACGCGGCCGGGAGCACGGCGAAGATCGGCCGCACCGGGGCGGCCGCATGCAGGGTGCGCACGACCACGTCGTCTCGGACCCCCCGGGCGACCATGTCAGGGATCAGCGCCACGCCGACGCCGGCGGCCACGAATCCGAGGATCGCCGGGTAGTCGTCGTTCTGGAAGGCGATCTGCGGCTCGAAGCCCGCGGCGTGACAGGCCCGCAGGAACAGCCGGGAGTCGGGGCAGGTGTTAGTGGTGGCGAGCATCCAGGGCTCGTTGGCGAAGTCGGCCAGGTCGACCGACTCGGCATCGGCCAGCGGATGGCCGACCGGCATCGCCACGTACATCGGGTCGTCGAACAGGTGGACGAGGTCGAGGTCGCTGGGCGCGGCTGCGCCGTCGGCGCTGCCGTCGCCGGTCACCGCCACGTGCAGCTCCTCGTCCCGGCGGCCGCTGAGCGGATCGTGCGACAGCGCCATGTCGAGCTCGCCCGCGCGCAGCTGGGGCAGCGAATCGATCGGGTCGGCCATCACGATGCTGAGCTCCACCGCCGGATGCAGCTCGCGGAAACGGGCGATCGCCAGCGGCACGATCGACGCTGCCGCCGACGCGAACGAGGCCAGCCGCAGCGTCCCGCCCTCGAGCCCGGCTAGCGACTGCAGTTCGACCTCGACGTCGCGCAGGCGGGCCAAGATCGGCTCGCCCCGGTCGACCAGCAGCCGGCCGGCGTCGGTGAGCACGATCCCCTGGGGGACGCGCCGGACCAGCATCGCGCCGACCTCGGCTTCGAGCGTGGCGATCTGCCTCGAGATCGCGGGCTGGGTGTAGCCGAGCGCCACGGCGGCGCCCGAGAACGAGCCCTTCCGGGCCACTTCGCACAGAACTCGTAGACGCCTGGTGTCGAGCATGACTAGAAGTTATACCTGACCCAGCAAACCCCTATTTGAGTTTATGGGCGCGACGCGAGACATTGTCGGCATGGAACGCAGCGCCAAGTCCGCAATCACGATCCGCCCCGCCTACGCCGATGACCGCACTGCGCTGCGGCGGCTCGCCGCGCTCGACAGCTCTGCGGTGCCCGCCGAACCGCTGCTGCTGGCCGAGGTCGATGACCAGCTGCGCGCGGCCGTGTCGCGTCACGACGGGTCGGTGATCGCCGATCCGTTCTTTCCCACGCTCGACCTCGTCGAACTGCTGCGCACCCACGCGGCCGCGCTCGGCGCAGATCGCGGCTCGGGCCGCCGCCACCGGCCGGCGCGCCGGCTGCTACCGCACCTCGCCTAGTGGGCTCCACCTGAACGTTTCGCCGGGAAGGGCGAGACCCGGGGGCCGTCAGGCAAGGACGCAGAAGCCGCGGCGCAGCAGCGCTGCGCGAGGCTTCGAGGACGCCGCATGACGGTCATCCGGGGCCGCTATAACCTGTGAAATGTTCGGGTGGGGTCCACTAGCGGCTAGCTACCCCGCCGCATGTCAAGATGCGGCCCACCGATGGAGCGGCTCACCTCATCGAACGGGTGCCAGATCGCCTACGAGCGGTCCGGCAGCGGACCGCCGCTGGTGCTCGTCGGCGGAGCCTTCAGTACCCGTACGACCGGGGCGGAGGTGTCCGGCGATCTCGAGTCAGACTTCACGGTGTATTGCTATGACCGCCGCGGCCGGGGCGACAGCGAGGATCAGGCCGAGTACGCCCCGGAGCGTGAGGTCGAGGACCTGACCGCGGTGATCGAGGCTGCCGGAGGCGACGCGTTCGTGTTCGGTCAGTCCTCGGGCGGGGCGCTGACGCTCGAGACCGCCGCCGCCGGTGCTCCAATTCGCGCGCTGGTGGTCAACGAGCCCCCGTACACGGGCACCGAGGGCTCGCGCCTGCGAACCGGGGAACGCTTGTCCGAGCTGGTCGCGGCCGGCCACCGCGACCAGGCCGTGGAGCTGTTCCTGCGCGGCATCGGCGTCCCAGAGCCCGGGATCGAGCAGACCAAGGCATCGCCGGCGTGGCCGGGAATGACCGCACTCGCGCACACGCTCGCCTACGACACCCGGCTATGCAACGACGGCATCGTGCCGGTCGAGCGACTGGCCCGGATCTCGTGCCCGGTGCTCGCGACCGCCGGCGGGGCCAGCCCCGCGTGGGCGCCCGCGGTGGCGCAGACGATCGCCCGAGGCGTTCAGAGCGGAGCGTGGCGGCTGCTCGAGGGCCTCGGCCACAACGTGCCGCCCGAGGTGCTGGCGCCGCTCCTGCGCGAGCGGTTGCTGGCCTGAGTCGCTGACGCGCAGTCGCCTAGGCGTACTGGATCCGGGCCAGCAGTTCGGAGGCCTCGAGTTGGATCTCGCCGGCGAGCCGGTCGACGCCGGTCAGCAGCGACGGGTCCGCGGTCAAGCCGAAGCCGAGCGTGCCGGCCAGCGACACCACCGCGATTCGCAGCGCATGACGCTCGCGGATCTCCGCGAGCGAGTACAGCGACCGCACGGGGGAACCCAGCACGTGCACCTGTCGACGCGGCCCCTGGACGTTGGAAACGTTGAGCGCGAACGAGCGCGGGTGGGTAAACACTCGCTCGGCGAACCCGCGCAGCTGTGGCGCTCGCTCGAGGTGGCGCATCAGCGCATCGAGCTGCTGGGCGTCGTGCCCGTCCTTGCGTACCCGCGTGGCGCGACGGACGGTGCGCATCCTCGCGAGCGGATCCTCGGGCTGGATCGGCACGTCGAGGCAGAAGAACGAGTCTCGATTTCCCGCATCCTCGGACGGCGAGCCGTCGTCGTGGGCGGTCGGGTCGTGGAGGCTCACCGGCACCTTGATCCGCACCGACCCGAGCCGGCCATGCTCGGACTCGAGCCATCGTCGCAGGCCGCCCGCCACGACCGTCAGCACGGCGTCGTTGACGGTCGCGCCGTCCGCCGCCCGGGCCGCTCGCCGCATGCCGTCCAACGGCGCCGAGGCAAACGCGACCTCCCGCTTCGCGTCGATCTGACCGCTGAACGGCGACCGATGCCAGGGGTGTGGGGTTTCGCGCACTGCTGCCCGGATCCCGGCGAGCCGGCGGGCGGACTCCTGCGCGGCCGAGGGCCGCGTCTCACCACCCTTGGGTCGTCGGTGATCGCGCCGGCCCGGCTTGGGCGGCGGACCGGCCAGCCCCTCGTCCCACAAGGTGTCCCAGGCCGCCCGCATGAACGTCTGGCCGTCGGCCACGGCGTGGTGAAAGCGCCACACCAGCGCGCCACCGCCGTCGGTCAGTTCGGGCACGGCGTCGATCCGCCACAACGGCCGCGAGCGGTCCAGCCGCTGCTGGAACAGGTTCGCGGTGAGCGATCGCAGCCCGCCCATGTCGACCGGCTCGGGGGCGTCTGCCACGACCACATGGCGATCGAGGTCGACGTCGTCGTCGAGCATCCAGTACGGCTCCCCGTCGGCGTCGCGCAGGCGCATCCTCATTGCGGGCGCCCGCTGCACCCGGCCGGCGATCGACTCGCGCAGGCGGCTGGCGTCGACGGGGTCGCCCAGCATGATCACCTTGCATGTGTGCCCGGCGACGATTTCGTTCTCGAGCGCGAGGATGCTCAGGTCCTCGGCCGACAGCGGGCGCAGCGGCTCAGCGCACGCTGGCACGTCGGCTTCCCGGTTGCTGTCTGCGCCGCCCACGGACACCGTCACGCTAGCGCCGTTTGCCACCGTTGACCAGTCCCTGGTTGAATCAGCATATGCCGACGGATTCGGTTGACGTGCTGGTGGTGGGAGCCGGACCGTCGGGACTGTTTGCGGCCGTGGAGTTGGCTCGCCACGGCGTGCGGCCCCGGATCGTTGAACGACGGCCCCACCCCCACCGGGAGGCCCGAGCGACCGCGCTGCAGCCCGGGACGCTCGAGGTCCTCGCCCGAGCAGGGGTGATCGACGAGGTGCTCGCGTCCTCGATGCATCTGCCGTTTGCTCGGGTGTTCGACGCGGAGCTGACTCAGGTCAGCGAGATGCGCTTCGCCGGCGCCGGCTGTCGCTGGGAGCACCAGTGCAGCTTGCCCCAGTGGGCCACCGAGCAAATCCTCGCCGACCGGCTGTCGGGCCTCGACGTGACCGTCGAGCGCGGTGTCACGGTGTCCTCGGTGCAGCCTCGCGCGGACGCGGTCCTGGTGACGTTGGAGCGACCCGACGGTAGGACCGAGTCGGTCGAGACGCAGTACCTGCTCGGCGCCGGCGGTGCCCACAGCGTCACGCGTGCCGCGATGGCTGGGGTGCTCGGCGGCGACACGTACCCGGGGACGGCGCTGGCGGCGGACGTGCGAGTGCGCTGTGGGCTGCCTCGCGACGGGCCTGCGCTGATCGCCACGCCTGAGGGATACGTGTTGCTCACGCCGCTGCCCGACGACTGGTGGCTCACGTTCATCGGTGATCTGTATGCCGACGAGCTCGAAGCGCTGGAACGCGACCGGTCGGCGGACACGATCGCCGGTTTGCTGAGGCGGCGGATTACCGGCAAGCTCGAGCTGGTCGACGTCGACTGGGCGTCGAAGTTTCAGATGCACCGCCGAATCGCTCCACGGCTGGCCGGTGAGCGATGGTTCCTGCTCGGCGACGCCGGCCACCTGTCAAGCCCGTTCGGCGGAGAGGGACTCAACTCCGGCCTGCATGACGGACACAACCTCGCCTGGAAGCTCGCGCTGACCGTCCAGGGCCGTGCGCACGCAGCACTGCTGGACAGCTTCGAGCCCGAGCGAATGCTCGCCGATCGGCAGGCGCTCGAGGTCTCCGACCGGCTGCACGGCCTGGCGCACGCCGCGGTGCAGGCGGCGCGCACCGGCGTACGTCCGCCGCCCCCGACCCCCGAGCAGGTGGCGGCGCTGGTGCGGGCGCGGTCGATGCTCGACGTCAGCTACGCGGGTGCTCCGCTGCTCGGCGAGTATCTGAGGCCAGGAGCCCCGCCGCCACCCAGCCCCGAGCCCGGCGAGCTTTTCCCCGACGAGGTCTCGCCCCGGACCGCTCACCGCCTGCTGCTGTTCGGCGCGGCTGACGGCGATGCATCGGCGCGCCTGCGCAGGCGCTGGGGCGGGCTGGTCGACGTCGACGATGCGGCCGACGACGATCACCGCACCGGAGCGGTCCTGATCCGTCCCGACGGGTACGTCTCGTTCCGGTCCAACGCGACCGATGCGGCAGCGCTGGCGGCGATCGACGAGCACCTGGACTCCTATCTGATCGCCGCCTGAGGCGCCTCGGCGTCATACTCCCCGGGCGGTGACGGCCACTTCTGCGCTCGAGCAGTTCCAGATGGTGATCGGCGGCGACGCCGTCCCAGCGGCGTCGGGCGACACGTTCGAGAGCGACAACCCCTATACGGGCCAGCCCTGGGCTACCGTGCCCGACGCCGGTCCCGAGGACGTCGACGCGGCGGTCACGGCCGCTCGCGAGGCGCTCGCGGGACCCTGGGGCGCCACCACCGGCTTTCAGCGCGCCGCGCTGATGCGCGGCTTCGCCACCCTGATCACCGACAACGCCGAGCGTCTGGCCCGGCTCGAGGTCAACGACTCGGGCAAGCTCTACCGCGAGATGATCGGCCAGGCCCAGGCCCTGGGTGGCTGGTACGAGTATTACGCGGGCATCGCCGACAAGCTCGAGGGGCGCCAGATCCCGACGCCGAATCCCGACTATCTCGTGTACACGCGTCGCGAGCCCGTCGGAGTGGTGGCGGCGATCACCCCCTGGAACTCGCCGCTGCTGCTGCTGACCTGGAAGCTCGCGCCTGCGCTGGCCGCCGGCTGCACGATGGTCGTCAAGCCCTCCGAGCACTCCCCCGCGGCGACCCTCGAGCTGGCGCGGCTGGCCGGCGAAGCTGGGCTTCCGCCCGGAGTCCTGAACGTCGTCACCGGCGCCTCGCGCGAGCTGGGCGCGGCGCTGGCCGGGCACTCGGGCGTCGACAAGGTCGCGTTCACCGGCTCGACCGCCACTGGTCGGGCAGTCGCCCACGCCGCCGCCGAGAACCTGAACAAGGTCACGCTCGAGCTCGGCGGCAAGTCCCCCCAGATCGTGTTCGCCGACGCCGATCTCGATGCCGCCGCCAACGGCGTCGCGGCCGGAGTGTTCGCCGCGACCGGCCAGACGTGCATGGCGGGCTCGCGCCTGATCGTCCATGCCGACGTCCACGACGAGCTCGTCCAGCGCGTGGCCGGCCGGGCCGAGCAGATCAAGCTCGGAGACCCGACCGACCCCGCGACCGAGATGGGGCCGGTGGCCAATCGGCCCCAATACGAGAAGGTCCTCGGCTACCTCGAGACCGCGCGGCGCGAGGGCGCGGTCGCCGCGTCCGGTGGGGAGCCCGACGAGCGCCTGGGCGGCCTATTCGTAAAGCCGACCGTGTTCACCGGGGTCGAGCCGGATGACACGATCGTCCGCGAGGAGGTGTTCGGGCCGGTGCTCGCGGCGCTGACGTTCACCGACGAGGCCGAGGCGGTGCGGCTCGCCAACTCCACCCCGTACGGGCTCGCCGGCGCCGTGTGGACCAAGGACGTGCATCGCGCGCATCGCGTGGCCGCCGCGCTGCGCACCGGAACCGTGTGGATCAACGCCTATCGCGTGGTCTCGCCCAGCGTTCCGTTCGGCGGCTACGGCATGTCGGGCCTGGGGCGCGAGAACGGCGCCGAGGCCGTCAACGAGTATCTCGAGACCAAGTCGGTCTGGGTGGAGCTCTCCGGCGGCACGCGCGACCCGTTCACGCTGGGCTGAGCGCATCGTTCGAGGTGACCGCCAGCAGGGCGGTGTCGAGGATCTCCGCAGCGAGGTCCACGTCGTGGTCGGAGATCGTCAGCGGGGGCGCCATTCGCAAGCAGTTGGCGGCGCCGCCGGTGCTCCCGCGTACGAGGTTCATAGACAGACCCCGGCGTTGGCTCTCCTCGGTCAGCGCGAGGCCGAGCGCCTCCGCCGGCCGTCGACTGTCCCGGTCCTCGACCAGCTCAATGCCACACAGAAGACCGCAACCGCGCACGTCGCCGACGCACTCGTGGCGATCTTGCAGCTCGCGAAGGTGTCCACGCAGCCGCTCACCGGTCGCAGCGGCGCGCTCCGGCAGCCTCTCGTCGCGAACGACCTCGAGCACAGCCAACGCGGCGGCCGACGGCAGCGGGTCGCTCACGTGCGACGTCACGTGGACGAAGTCCCGGTCAAAACAGGCCTGCTCGATCTCGGCGCTGGTCACTACGGCACCGATGGGGATGCCGCCACCCAGTGTCTTGGACAACACCAGGAAGTCAGGCACCACCCCGTACACCTCAAAGCCGTACATCGCTCCGAGTCGACCGAGGCCGGTCTGGCACTCATCGAGAACGAGCAGCATGTCGCGCTCGCGACACAGCTCGAGCAGGCGCGCGAAGTAGCGCGGCGGTGGGACGATCACCCCGCCGGCCGACAGCACGGGCTCGGCCACGACCGCGGCGGGCGAGCCGACGGACGCTTGGTCGAAGAGATCAAAGCCAGCCTCCAGGCAGGACAAGTCGCAAGCGTCGCGACAGTGCCTGATCGGGCAGCGGTACTCGTATGGTGCCGGCAGCGCGAACGCTCCGGGCACTGTCGGGCCGTAACCGCGACGGCCGGCTGCAAGCGTGAGCGCGGATGCGCCGCCGGTCAGCCCGTGCCAGGATCGCGTCAGCGACGCCACCTCGAAGCGACCGGTGTAGAGCTTGGCCATGCGGACCGCTACCTCGATCGACTCGCCGCCGGTCGAGAGCAGCATCGACCGGTCTAGCCCGGATGGCAGCGTGGCGTCCAGCGCCGCCGCCAGGTCCAGTACCGGCGGAGACAACATCCACGAATTCAGATGGATGACGGTGTCCAGTGAACGCCGGATTGCCTCGTTGACGCGCGGGTGATTGTGCCCGACTGTCGCGCAAATCTGGCCAGCGGTGAAGTCGAGGACCCGGCGGCCATCCGCGGTCGTCAGCCAAGAGCCCTCGGCCTCCACGATGACATCTTCGACGAAGGCACCGCCGTAGCGAATTAGGTGGTCGTGCATCGGCCCAACCCTACGGCCTCGTCACGAGATCTCAACTGCCACCGGGAAACCGAGCAGGATCGGCGCGATCGACGCAGCGCTGCTAGAATAATGCTTGCCAGCAAGCAAGTATTTAGGATTGATTGAGTCTTGAGAGCAGCAGCAATCGTTGACGTCGACACCGCGGCTCGCCTCCGGGTGGCGGTCGGACGCCTGTCGCGACGCCTGCGCGACACCGCCGCCGGGTCCGAGGCGGGGATGACCCCGACTCGGATCTCGGTGCTGCTCACGGTCAATCGCGACGGCCCGATCCGCCTGTCCGAGCTGGCCGCGGCCGAAAGCCTGAACCCGACGATGCTGTCGCGCATCGTCTCCGGTCTGGTCGAGCAAGGGCTGCTCGAGCGCAACAGCGACGCGGACGACCGTCGCGCCGCCTGGGTCAACGCCACGCTGGCCGGCCGGCGCCTGGCCAAGCACATCCGAGGTGAGCGCACCGACGCGATCAACGCGGCCCTGGAAGGACTGAGCGTCGAGCACCGAGGCTGCCTCGAGCGGGCTCTGCCCGCGTTGGAGGCGCTGTCAGAGCAGCTGCGGAGGCCCACTCGATGACGCGCGTACTGCGCGTCGGACGCGTCACCTTCGCCGCCCTCTCGGTTCCCAACTACCGCCGCTACTACGCCGGGCAGTCGGTATCGCTGATCGGGACCTGGATGCAGATGACCGCGCAGGCCTGGCTGGTGCTGAGCATCACGCACTCGAGCACCGCGCTCGGCCTGATCGTGGCGCTGCAGACGCTGCCGGTGCTACTGCTTGGCCCCTACGGCGGGGTGATCGCCGACCGGGTCGATAAGCGGCGGCTGATGATCGTCCTGCAGAGCGCGATGGGCCTCCAGGCGCTGGCGCTCGGCGTGCTGACCGTGACCGGGACGGTCCAGGTTTGGCACATCGGCTTGCTCGCGGCGATGCTCGGCCTCAACAACGCGTTCGAGAACCCCGCCCGTCAGTCGTTCATGATGGAACTGGTCGGCCCCGAGCACCTGCGCAATGCGGTCAGCCTGAACTCGGTGCTGGTCAACGTCGCCCGTTCGATCGGGCCGGCCGTCGCGGGAATCCTGATCGCGACCGTCGGCGACGGCGTGTGCTTCTTGGCCAACGCCGCGAGCTTCGTGGCGGTCGTGCTCTCGTTGACAACGATGGATGCCGCGGCCCTGTCGCCGTCCAAGCCGGCCCCGCGCGCTCGAGGCCAGCTCCGCGAAGGGCTGCGCTACGTCCGCTCGACGCCCGAGCTCGCCGTGCCGCTGGTGATGATGGGCGTCGCCGGCTGTCTGACCTATGAGTTTCAGGTGTCGCTGCCGGTGATGGCAGCCCATGGCCTGAAGGTCGGCGCTGCCGGCTTCGGCTTCATGACTGCCGCGATCGGCGTCGGCGCTGTAGTCGGTGGACTGGTCGTCGCCACCCGAGGCAAGACCGGTCTTCGCCCGCTGATCGCAGCCGCATTCGGACTTGGCGCCACGTTGGGGGCGGCGGCACTGGCGCCGAACCTCGCCGTCGCGCTGATCGCGCTCGCGCTGGCCGGGTCGGCCAGCATCGCGTTCATGTCGACCGGCAACTCGACGCTCCAGCTCAACGCCGCGCCGGACATGCGCGGCCGAGTGATGTCGCTGTGGTTCGTCGCCTTCCAGGGCTCCACGCCGATCGGCGGCCCGCTGATCGGAGCCGCGATGGCCGTGATCGGACCGCGCGCCGGACTGGGCATCGGAGCCCTTGCCGTGGGGCTGGTCGCCTGCGGCGGGTTGCTCGCCCTGCGCCACCTGACTCACGAGCGGGCGCCTTCTGCCGGGGCCGTGGCCGCCGGTTAGAATCGGCCGCGTGACCGGCTCTGGAAGACGAGTACAGCGCGCCACCGAGCGATAGCGGCCCGCACGCGGGTGCGCCGGTGGCTGCAGCGCCGTCCCGTCGATCTTCCAGGAGCCCGTCATGTCCCGATTCCCGCAAGCCGCATCGCCGCCCGACAGCGTTCACGGCGCGACCAGCTCGCCCGTGCGCGACATCCTCGCGCTGACCGAGCGCGAAGAAGTGGTTTCATTCGCCGGCGGGCTACCGGCGCCCGAGCTGTTCGACGTCGCGGGACTGCGCGAGGCGTTTGTGGCGGTCCTGGCCGACGATCGCGGTGGCCGCTCGCTGCAGTACTCGACGACGGAAGGCGATCCGCAGCTCCGGGCGGCGATCGCGCAGCGGCTGACCGGCCGTGGCCTGGACACCGAAACAGATGACCTGCTGATCACCAGCGGCTCTCAGCAGGCGCTGACGCTGATCTCGACCGTACTGCTCGAGCCCGGAGACCGGGTGCTGGTCGAGGAGCCGTCGTACCTTGCGGCCCTGCAGTGCTTTGCGCTGGCGCGCGCGGTCGCGGTGCCGATTCCCTGCGACGACGACGGGCTTGACCCGGACGCGCTCGAGGAGCTCATCGCCCGGCACCGGCCCAAGCTCCTCTACACCGTCCCCACGTTCCACAATCCGACCGGCCGCACGCTGCCGGTCCAGCGGCGTCGGGCGCTGGCGGCAGCCGCCGAGCGCGCCGGGTTGTGGCTGGTCGAGGACGATCCCTACGGCGAGCTGCGCTACCGCGGCGAGCCGCTCCCCCCGGTAGCGTCGCTGCCCGGAGCCGACGAACGCACGCTGGCGATCTCGACGCTGTCGAAGATCGCCGCGCCGGGACTGCGGGTCGGCTGGGTGCGAGCGCCGCGAATGTTGCTGAGATCGCTGACCATCGCCAAGCAGGCGGCCGACCTACATTCATCGACAGTCGACCAGGCAGCGGCGGCGCGGTGGCTCACCTGCACCGACCTCGAGGCGCACATCGGGCAGCTGCGAGCCGCCTACGGTGCCCGCCGCGATGCTCTGATCGACGGCCTGGCGACGGCGCTGCCGCCCGGCTCGACTCACAACCGCCCTGACGGCGGCATGTTCGTGTGGGCACGACTGCCCGACGGATGGGACTCCGGCGAGCTGTTGGCCCGGGCGCTCGATCACGACGTCGCCTACGTGCCGGGCGCGCCGTTCTTCTCGGGTCCGCCCGACCCGGCAACGCTGCGGCTCTCGTTCACGGCCCACCAGCCCGCGGAGATCCGTATCGGGCTGCAGCGACTGGGCCAGGCACTCACCGACCACTGAGCGGTCGCTTTGATAGAACCGCCGCGTTCGATGTTCAGCCGAGGAGATAGATGAAAGTCATCGGAGCAGGCCTTCCCCGCACGGCCACCACAAGCCAGGCAATCGCCTACGAAAAGCTGGGATTCCCCTGCTACCACATGCGCGACGTGTTCATGGACATGGACAAGGGCCTGACCCAGTGGGAGGCTGTGGCCGAGGGGAAGCCGGACTGGGAGACGATCTTCGGCGACGCCCAGTCGACCTGCGACTGGCCCGGGGCGCGCTACTACAAGGAGCTGCTCGAGTACTACCCCGACTCCAAGGTGGTGCTCAGCGTCCGCAGTAGCGAGAGCTGGGTCCGCAGCATGCGCGACACCATCTGGGCGATCTACTTCGGTGACTCGGTGATGCATCACCTGTGCGAGGCCCGGGCTGTGCTCGACCCGCTGTGGAAGCGGTTCATGGACCTGATGACCGTGATGACCTGGCGCGACCCCGACGGCGCGCTGGCCCCGCCGGAAGCGACGTTCGACGACGCGGGGCTGGCGGGGGCAATGGAGCGCTGGAACGATCGGGTCAAGGCCGATGTCCCCTCCGACCGGCTGCTGGTGTGGGAGCCGCGCGAGGGCTGGGGCCCACTGTGCGAGTTCCTCGGGGTCCCGGTACCCGACGAGCCGCTGCCCAACGTCAACGACACGGCCGCGTTCAAAGAAGGGATCATGGGCGGTGCGATTGGGGTCGTCAACGCCTGGTGGGACCAGCGAGAGCGTCCCAGCAGCGGGCTGCATGACACCGCGCTGGATTAGCGAGTCCGCGAACCACAGGAGCGGGGCAATGGCATACATCGAGACGACTCCGGAACATGAGGCCGATGGGCAGACCGCCGAGCAGTACGCGGCCGCCCGGGACGCAATGGGCTATGTCCCTAACTTCGCCGCGGCATTCTCGGCCCGGCCGGACGTGTACGCGTCCTGGATGCAGCTCAATGGCGCGATCAAGAGCAACATGGACCTGCGGCGCTACGAGCTGGCCACGTTGGCCGCCGCGCGACGCTTGCGGTCCAGCTACTGCGCGCTCGCGCACGGGACCGTGCTCAGCGACCGGTTCCTCGGGCCCGACAAGGTCCGCGAGATCGTCGCCGACCCCCACAGGGCGGGGCTCGACGACGTCGACGTCGCGGTGATGGACCTCGCCGACAAGGTCGCAGCCGATGCCTCGGCCATCACCGCCGAGGACGTCGAGCGCCTGCGCACGCTGGGCCTGTCTGATGCGGACATCCTCGACGTCGTGCTCGCCGCGGCGGCGCGCTGCTTCTTCAGCAAGACCCTGGATGGCCTCGGTATCGAGCCCGACGCCCGTTTCGCCGAGCTCGACCCGGCGCTGCGCGACGCGTTGACCGTCGGCAGGCCGATCGCCCGGTCCTAGCGGCGCTCGCGCCGGACATTCCCGGCCGGGATGTATCTGGTGGGCTGCTGGCCGTTTCCGGCTGAGCAGGTCGACGTGACCCCGGTGGCAGACGTGGGCACGCTCGTGACCGCGAAGCTGTCACCGCCGCTTGCCAAGGGCGTCACAGCATTCTCGGTGATGATCCCGCCGGTCGAGTTCGATGACGGCGAGGCGGATCCGTCGGTGTCACTGCACGTGGCGGCGATCACCACCCAGACCCGCAAGCCGCCGGTGGCCGACGTCCAGCAGTCGACCTACAAGGTGACAAGGATGCACGGTCGCGCCGCGGACGGCGTGGTCGCCCTTTAGCCGGGTTTTGCAGGGAGATCCGGGCGGCGTTCACCGCCCGGATCTCGAGTTTTCACCTCACGAATGGAGCCGGACGTCGCGACGTGTAGAACGTCCCGCTCGATCCGTCTCCGGGGGACCGTGGGACGTTAGTCACGACCCACATGACAAACGTCCCACGGTAGGTCGAGAAGTGCTCGAACGGGTCGTTAAGCATGCCCGGCGACCCGCCAGGCCTGGCCTCGCTACCTGTGAGCCGAAGTGGCTCGAGGCGGTCCCGCTACGGCCACCGAGAGAGCCCGATCCGCTGCGCTCAGAGATCCGCGGCTTTGAGGCAGTCCGCGCTCTCGGCGCGCGACAGCCGCCGTTTCTGGTAGATCTTTCGACGCTGTCAGGTTGTTTTCCGTAGCTCCCCACCCGCGACCGGGGCGCGTGCGATCGAAGGCTTCTGCGGCCCGCCGCGTGCCGATGAACATCAGGCTGCCCAAATGGACGGCCGTCTCGGGCTGCCTGCTCGCGGCGCTCGCGCTGTCGGCCTGCGGGAGCGACAAGCCCCAGGCTCCAGCCGCGCCGCTGCCCGCCAACCACACGCTGCCTGCGTCGACCGACTCCGGGCACGACGGTCGCGGAGTCAGCGTGTTCCCGGTCCCCGGGAGCCGGTACGCGATGCCCGGCACCCAGATCAGCTTCCGCAACGTCGATGCCTCGCGGGTCCACGACATCGAGGTCGTGGGCTCGCGCTCCGGCGACCACGAAGGCCGGGTCGAGGCCGATTCGGATGGTCGGGGTGCGAGCTTCGTGGCGGTCAAGCCGTTTGAGCCCGGCGAGACCGTGACCGTGACCACGCACCTGAAGGTTCTGGGCGTCGGCGATGGCAAGTTCCACTTCCGGATCGAGCACCCGGCCAAGCAGATCGGCCCCGGAAAGCTGTCGCTCGCCAAGGTCGTGCCGGGCGGGACCCAGCAGTTCCGCTCGCGCCCGGATCTGACCCCGACCGCGGTGGCGCTGGAGAAGGACTCGGCGCCGAAGGATGACGGGGACATCTTCGTGGCTCCCCAGAACGGACCCACGCAGGATGGCCCGATGATCCTCGACCCCAAGGGCAGGCTCGTCTGGTTCCACGCCACGCCGGTGGATCAGGAGCTGCTCACCACCGACTTCCGCGTCTCGAGGCTGCACGGCCGCAAGGTGCTCACGTGGTGGCAGGGCAACACCAACCGGGGCAGCGGACGCGGCGTCGGGATGATCTACAGCCGGCGCTACCGCCGGATCGCCACCGTCCACGCCGGCAACGGCCTCGACGCCGACCTGCACGAGTTTCTCGTTACCAACAAGGGCGCGGCCTGGGTGATCGCCGCGTCAGCGGTTTCGCTCCCCGGCCTGGGCCGGCCGCTGATCGACAGCGTGGTGCAGGAGATCGACATCAAGACCGGGCTGGTGATGTTCGAGTGGCACTCGCTCGACCACGTGTCGCTGTCGGAGTCCTACAAGTACACGGCCAACCAGCCGGGCCACATCGTCGATCCATACCACCTGAACTCGATCTCGCTCGACCACGCCGGCAACGTGATCGTGTCGATGCGCAACACCTCGGGGATCTACAAGATCGACCGCCGCACCGGCCGAGTCATCTGGCGGCTCGGGGGCAAACGGTCGAGCTTCAAGATGGGCCCGGGCACGACCACGGGCTTCCAGCACACGGTCGTCGTGCACCCCGACGGGACCCTGACGATCTTCGACAACGGCGCCGGGCCGCCCAAGGTGCATCCGTACTCCCGGGGTATCCGCGTGTCCCTGAACACGAACAAGATGACCGCGACGCTGGTCCAGACCTACGCACACTCGCCGACGATCTCGGCGAACTTCGAGGGTGGCGTGCAGAAGCTCGCCGGCGGCGAGGCGTTCCTCGGCTACGGGCAGCGGCCGTACTTCACCCAGTTCGACGCCGCCGGACAGGAGGACTTCGACGCGCGCTTCGTGACCGCGAACTCGAGCTACCGCGCCTATCGCTTCAAGTGGAGCGGCAAGCCGGCGAGCCCGCCGTCGGTGGCGGCGACACGTTCGGGCGCGTCGGTCAACGTGTGGGTCAGCTGGAACGGCGCTACGGGAGTGGCTCGCTGGCGCGTGCTCGCCGGCCCGCGGCCGGGGTCGCTGCGTCCGGTGACCGTGGTCCACAAGCGCGGGTTCGAGACCGTGGCCACGATCCGGGCCCGCAACTACGTGGCCGTCCAGGCGCTGGGCGCCAAGGGCCGGGTGCTGGGGCGGTCGCGCGCCGTCCTCGCGAGGTGAATCGAGACCCGCCCCGGCCGCCGGCCCTCGTACACTGATTCGCGATGCCCGGAATCGTAGTCGTGGGCGCCCAATGGGGCGACGAAGGCAAGGGAAAGATCACCGACCTGCTCGCTGAGCAGGCGGATGCGATCGTCCGCTTCCAGGGCGGCAACAACGCCGGTCACACGATCGTCCGCGACGGCCAGACCTGGAAGCTCCACCTGATCCCGTCGGGGATCCTGCATCCGGGCACGCTGTGCGTGATCGGCAACGGCGTGGTGATCGACCCGAAGGTGCTGACCGACGAGCTCGACGAGCTGCGGCGCAGGCGCGTGGACACGACCTCGTTGCGGATCTCGGCCAACGCGCACCTGATCATGCCCTATCACCTGATGCTCGACCAGGCCGGCGAGGCGAAGCTGGGCAAGCTCCAGATCGGAACCACCCGCCGCGGCATCGGCCCCTGCTACGCCGACAAGGCGGCGAGGCTGGGGATCCGCGTCCAGGACCTGCTCGACGAGAAGATCCTGAAGAAGAAGATCGTCGCCGCGCTCGATCCCAAGCGGCTGTCGTTACGGCCGTTCGCCAAGGACCCGCGGCTGGACCTGCAGACGATCACCGAGGAGTACCTGACCTACGGCCACCGGCTGGAGCCGTTCATCGCGGACACGATCAAGCTCGTCCATGAGCGCCTCGATGAGGGCAAGCTGGTGGTGTTCGAAGGCGCCCAGGGGGCGCTGCTGGACATCGACCACGGCACGTATCCGTTCGTCACCTCGTCAAACCCGGTGGCGGGTGCCGCATGCGTCGGCGCCGGCGTCGGCCCCAAGGACATCGACGAGGTCTGGGGGGTGACCAAGGCCTACGGGACGCGAGTCGGCGCCGGGCCGTTCCCGACCGAGCTCGAGGGCCCGCTCGCCGACCAGTTGCGCGAGCAGGGCGGCGAGTACGGAACCACCACCGGCCGCGCCCGGCGTGTCGGCTGGCTGGACCTGGTGGCGTTGCGCTACGCCGCGCGGATCAACTCGCTGACCGGGCTGGCGGTGACCAAGCTCGACGTGCTCACCGGCTACGACCGGCTCAAGGTGTGCACCCACTACCGCGGGGCCGAGGGAGCCGAGTTCGACGACTTCCCGTACCACCAGACGGTGCTCCACCACTCCGTCGGCGAGTACGAGGAGCTTCGAGGCTGGACCGAGGACATCACCGAGTGCCGCGAGGAGTCCGACCTGCCCGCGGCCGCCCGCGAGTACCTCCAGTACCTGTCGGAGTTCGTGGGCGTCCCGATCACGCTGATCAGCGTCGGGCCCGGCACCGAGCAGGTGCTATGGACCAACGCCAGCGAGAACGTCTCGCCGCCGCCCGCGCCTGCGCCGGCTCCCGCCGTCTGAGCGGCGGGCCGTGGCGAGGCCCCTAGTCCTGACGCGAGGGATGGCCCACTCCGGGCCATGGCGCCAGGACCAGCACGAGCCGCGCGTCTGACACCGCCTTGACCGCGTGGCGCTCGGCCGGCTCGAAGTGCGTGACCAGCCCGGCGCCGCCTGCGATCGTCCGTCCGTCGGCCGAGATCTCGATCTCGCCGTCGGCCACGAACAGGTAGGCACGCTCGTGGACCTGATGCTCCTGGAGCTGCTCGCCGGCCGGGAGCAGGATCGCGATCGCGCGGGTCTCCTCGTCGCTGCGCAGCACCTGCGGTTGGTGGACCTCGATCTCCAGCGAACGGACGTCCCAGGACTCCATCGCGGTCTCCTCTCTCGCGTTTCCGTGTCGCGAGGATGATCTCGCGCCGGGCGCGCTAGCGCCAACGCTCGAGCAGATCCTCGTCCGGCACTCGACGTATTACCCGTGCGGGCACGCCGATCACGACCTCGCGCTCGCCGACGTCGCGTGTCACCACCGATCCAGCGGCCACGAACGCCTCGACGCCGATCTCGACCCCGGGCACGATCACCGCGGCGCCGCCCACGCGGCAGCCGCGACGGAACGTCGCTCCCCGGAGGGCTTCGCCACGAGGATGTCGGCTCATCGTGTTGTCGTTGGTGGTCATCACCCCGGGCGCGAGGAACACGTCATCCTCGACCACCGATCCGGCGGTCACGTACACGTCGGTCTGGATCAGCACCCGAGAGCCGACGCTGACCCCGAACTCGATCGCCGAACCGCGGCCCACCACCGAGCGTTCGCCGATCGTCGAGCGCTCGCGGACCTGAGCCTGGTCGCCGATGATCACGCCGGCACCGATCCGGGAGCCCGCGTACACGATCGCGCCGCAGCACACTTTGACGCCGTCCTCGAGCACCAGGTCGGACAGCTGGCCGGCGCCCGCGCTCGAGCCCGCGCGCAGCCGCGGGCGCTTGCCGAGCACGACGAGGTCCTCGATCACGCAGCCATCGCCGACCCGCGTGCCGGCGTGGACGACCGACCCGGACCCGATCGCCGCGGCGGATCCGATCCGGGCGCCCGAGTGGATCACCGCTCCCGGAGCGATCTCGGCGCCCGCGCCCACGACCGCGTCCGGAGCCACGTGGGCCCCGGCGGCGATCTCAGGCGCGTCCGGCATTGGCGGCGCGAGCCGATGCGTCAAGCGATTGCTGGAGCTGCTCGAGCACCCGGACGACGCGCAGGCCGCTGGCCCCGTCCGAGCGCGGCCGCTCGCCGCTGCGGACGCAATGCACGAAGTGCTCGCACTCGAGCCGCAACGGCTCCAGGTTGGGGATCCGCGGGGAGAAGATGTCACCGGTGCGGGTGATGTATTCGCCGTAGGTGCGGACGTCCTCGTCGAAGCCCTTGTCGTAGACCGTCAGCTTGCCCTCGATCGCCATATCGTCGAACGTCGCCATGCGGCCGCGAGCCGACGATCGTGAACCGGCGCTCCTTATGCGGATCCAGCCACGACAGATGCAGGTGGGCCGAAAGGCCCGACGGGAACCGCAGGAAGCAGAACACGACGTCCTCGACTCCCGGGCGGACGTAGCACTCCCCCCGCGCGATCGCCTCCTCGGGCTCCTCGCCGGCCAGATACAGGACCACCGACACGTCGTGAGCGCCGAGGCTCCACAACGCGTTCTCGTCGGCGCGGAGCTTGCCCAGGTTCAGGCGGTTGCCGTAGATGTAGTAGATCTCCTCGCCCAACTCGCCGGACTCGGCGAGCTCCTTGAGCTTCTGGACCCCCGGGTGATACTCGAGCAGGTGGCCGACCATCAGCGTCTGCCCGCTCGACTCGGCGGCCGCGACCGCGCGCTCGGCGTCGACGACCGACTGCGCCAATGGCTTTTCGACGAAGCAGTGCTTGCCGGCTTCCAGCACCCTGACGGCCAGGTCGGCGTGCGTCGGCACCGGCGTGGCCAGCACGATCGCGTCGAGCTCGGGGTCGCCGAGCAGCTCGCCGAGGTCGTCGGTGAGCCGAGCGCTGGGGAACTGGCGGCCGATCCGCTCGCGCGCCTCGGGCGACGCGTCGCAGCACCAGGCCAGCTCGCAGCCGGGAAGCGCGGCGAAGTTGCGCGCGAGATTCGGGCCCCAGTAGCCGAGACCGGCGACTCCGACCCGCAGCGAACCGTCACTCATGGCGCCTTCCCCTCATCCGAGGTGCAGTGTAAGGGCAGCGAGCACCCGATCTCCTGCATGGCCGTCTCCGTACAGCTCCGGGTGCTCGGCGGGCGGCTCGCGCTCGAGCGCCGCTCGCGCCGCGCCGGCGTCCAGATCGACCAGCACGTTCCACCCCTCCTCGACGGTTTCGATCCACTCGGTGCTCGGTCGCATCGTGATGCACTTCACCCCCGCCAGGTAGGCCTCCTTCTGCAGGCCGCCCGAGTCGGTCAGGGCGGCGTGCGCGTTGCACAGCAGTGCATTGAGCTCGAGGTACCCCAGTGGCGGCGTGAGGATCATGTTGTCGCCGGCCTGCAGCGGCTCGTACAGCTCGGCATCCCGTAACCGGGCCGCGGTCCGCGGGTGCAGCGGCAGCACCACGGGCATCGGCACCGACAGCAGCAGCGCGACCAGCGCGCGTAACCGCTGCGGCACGTCGACGTTCCCCGCCCGGTGGGCCGTCGCCAGCACGTACTGGCCGGGCGCCACGCCGCGGGCGCTGACCAGGTCGGTGCGGGCGCGCGCCGTCGGCTGGACGGTGGCGGCGACGTCCACCATCACGTCGCCGACGAGCTCGACCGCCCCGGCCACGCCCTCGTTTCGCAGGTTGCGCACCGCGGCCTGCGACGAGCACAGCAGCAGGTCGCTGGCGTGGTCGGCGAGCACCCGGTTGAGCTCCTCGGGCATCGAGCGGTCGAACGAGCGCATACCGGCCTCCACGTGGGCCACGGGGACGCCCGCCTGGGCGGCGGCCAGCGCGCCCGCGAGCGTCGAGTTGGTGTCGCCGTAGACGAGCACCGCGTCGGGATTGACGTCGTCGAGCACCGGCTCCAGCGCAGCCAGCATGCGCCCGGTCTGCGACGTGTTGGACCCCCGCGAGATGTGGAGCTCGCGCTCGGGCGAGGGCAGGCCGAGCTCGGCGAAGAACACGGCCGAGAGCTCGTCGTCGAAGTGCTGGCCGGTGTGGACCAGGACCTCCTCGTGGACCCGGCGCAGCGGGCCCGACACCGCCGCAGCCTTGATGAACTGGGGACGATTGCCGACGACCGTGAGGATCTTCATGGGCTCACCGCAGCTGCGTGGCTCTCCGCCTCAGCGGCCGTCGAGCTCGGAGCGGATGCGGGCCGCGACCTCGCCCGCGAGCCGCTCGGTCGCCGGCCCGACGGCCGGGAACGACATGTCGTCGATCGCGGCCACCGGCTGGACCTCGCGGACCGTCGAGGCCAGGAACGATTCGTCGGCGGCGGCCAGGTCGTCGAGCGTGCATACCCGCTCGATCGCTCCACTCTGATCGATCACGAGCCGGCGCGTGATCGAGGCGAGTATGTGGTCGCTCAGCGGGGGCGTCATCACGGTGCCGCCGGCGACCCAGAAGATCGAGCTCGTCGGCGCCTCCAGCACGCGCCCGTGCGGCGAGACCAGCAGCGCTTCGTCGAAGCCGCGCTCGCGGGCCATCCGCGAGGCCAGCATGTTCGCCCCGTACGACAGCGACTTGACGCCGTCGAGCACCCGCGTGGGGGCGTAGGTGATCGTCCCCAACCGGACCCTGTCGGGCACCTCGGGCAGGGGCTCGGTGAGCAGCAGCCGGCGTCCGCCGCGGGTGATCACGATCCGCAGCAGCTCGTGGTCGGGGCCAGCGCCGGCGTGCGACAGCAGCCGCCGGGCGTCCGACCGGATCGCGTCCAGATCGACCGCCAGGCGGAGGTTGGAGGCGGACCGGTCCAGGCGCTCGAGGTGTTCCTCGAGCGCGAACGTCCGCCCGTCGTAGACGCGGACCACCTCGAACGCTCCGTCGCCTCGCAGCAGACCGTGATCGGTGGCCGGGATCGTCGCCCTGGAGGCCAGCGTCACCTGGCCGTCGACCGACGCCAGCGAGCCGCTGAACCGTGGGCTCAAGGTTGGTGCCCGTTGCCGTCGAGCCCGGCGTATGTGGGCCGGGTCCACACCTCGGCCAGGCGGACGATCGTGGCCGCGGAGGCGGCCATGTCCTGCAGCGATGCCCATTCGCGAACCGAATGGAACTCGTGGGCCCCGGTGAAGATGTTCGGCGTCGGCAGCCCCATCTCTGAGAGCCGCGAGCCGTCGGTGCCGCCGCGGATCGGGTTGCGCACCGGCTCCAGGCCCTCGGCTCGGATCGCCTCCTCCGCCGCGGCGGCGGCGTAGGGAGCCGATTCGAGATAGCGGTGCATGTTGCGGTACTGCGGGTGCACGTCGACCTCCAGACGAGCCCGGGGCTCGCTGCCGACGACTTCCTGAGCGGTGCGCTGCAGCAGCGCTACATGAGCGTCGAGCTGGTCGTCGTCGAAGTCGCGCACGATCGCCACGATCCGGGCGCGGCCCGCCGAGCCCGTCAGCTCGTAGGGGTGGATGAACCCCTCGCGGCCCGAGGTCGTCTCGGGGGTGAGCCGGTCGGCCGGAAGCGCCGCGACGATCTGAGCGGCGAGCCTGAGCGCGTTGACGAGCTTGCCCGTGGCCTGCCCCGGGTGCACGTCGACGCCGCCGATCGTGACCGTCACCTCGACGGCGCTGAACGTCTCATCCTGCAACTCGCCGATCTCCGAGCCGTCGATCGTGTACGCGCACAGCGCGCCGAACCGCTCGATGTCGAACAGCGTGGCGCCCTCGCCGATCTCCTCGTCGGGCGTGAACGCGACCTTCAGGCTGGGTCGCGGCAGCTCGGGGTGCGCGGCCAAATGCACGACCGCGGTCATGATCGCCGCTACCCCGGCCTTGTCGTCGGCGCCCAGCAGCGTGTCCCCGCTGCTGGTGATCAGGTCGTGGCCGCGCTTGGGCACGAGCTCCTGCATCGCCTCCGGATCCAGCCGGGTACCGTCGTGGGGCAGCTCGATCGCGCCGCCGTCCCAGTCGCGGTGGACGAGCGGCTCGACGCCGCTGCCGGGCGCGTCGGGGCTGGTGTCCATGTGGGCGACGAGGCCGACGACCGGACCGTCGCCCGCGCCGTCGAGCGTGGCCACCACGTAGCCGTTGTCGTCGACGTCGGCGTCGCTCAGACCGGCCTGCTTGAGCTCGTCGACGAGCACGTGCGCGAGGTCGAGCTGGCCCGGGGTGCTGGGCGACGAGGTGCGCTGGCGACGCGACTGGGTGTCGATCCGCACATAGCGCAGGAACCGCTCCAGCAGATCCGGACCCAACGCCTCGGCGAGCTCGGAGGTATAGGTGGCCGACACGCAGGCAAGTATTCCAAGGGCGCGTTCTGTTTCGCGCTGCGCCGCTCGGGTACTCGGCTGTCTGGGGGTACTCGTTGGCTACTCGCACCACCTCGAACGGCCGCTTACGGCGCTCGGATCGCTCGGCTGGGGGCATCCGTCGCGTCCGCCGCGGGCGCGGCTTCGCCTACGTCGACGAGCACGGCGACCGGCTCGCCGAACCGGAGCTGCTCGAGCACGTGCGCGGCTTGGCGATCCCCCCGGCCTGGGAGGACGTATGGATCTCTGCGGACCCGATGGGTCACCTCCAGGCCACCGGCGTCGACGCGGCTGGCCGCACGCAGTACCTCTACCACCCCAAGTGGCGCGAGCACCGCGATCGCCAGAAGTTCGAGCGGATGCTGCGGTTCGGAGGCAAGCTGCCGCGGTTGCGGCGTCGCCTGGTCAAGCAGCTCGCCGGCGAGGAACCGACCCGTACCCGCGTGCTCGCCGGCGCCGTGCGGCTGCTGGATGTCGGCGTATTTCGGGTCGGAAGCGAGGAATACGCCGAGCAGGACGGCGGCCTGGGGCTGGCCACGCTGCAGCAGGCGCACGTGATCGTCCAAGACGACTCGATCGAGTTCGATTACCCGGCCAAGGCCGGGATTCAGCGCCGCCAGGTGATCGACGATCCGCCCTCCTACGAGCTGATCCGGGCACTTCGCCGACGCCGTAGCGGAGGTCCCAAGCTGCTGGCCTACAAACAGGGGCGCCGGTGGCACGACGTCAGCTCCGACGACATCAACGGGTTCCTCAAGCAGGAGCTCGGCGCGGAGTTCAGCGCTAAGGACTTCCGGACCTGGAGCGCCACCGTGCTCGCCTCGGTCTCGCTGGCGACCCAGGGTCGCGACGCCGATACCAACGCCGCACGCAAGCGCGCGATCGATCTCTCCGTCCAGGGGGTCGCGGCGCTTCTGGGCAACACTCCGGCGGTGGCCAGGCGGGCGTACATCGACCCCCGCGTGTTCGATCGCTACCTGTCGGGGTGGACGATTGCCGACGAACTCGACCGGATTCGCAACCTCAGCGCGGTCAACGACCGCATGCGCGGCCGTATCGAACGCGCGGTAATCGCGCTGCTCAGCGAGGATCAGGGGCCCGGCGGACTCGAGTAGGGCGAGGCAGTCGCGGCCTGACCGCTCACGCTTGCAGCCACTGCCGCTTGGGGGTGGTTTCGGTGCCAATGCTGCACAGCTTGCGCGCAACCGGCGCGGGAGCCACCCCGAGTTGGTCAAGGTGTGTGGTACAACGAATGGGGTCTGCAATTGGAGGTCTGCAATGGCGGTGAATCCGGCCGTCGGTGTGCCGCTCCACGCCGCCCAGTCGTCGGATCTGTTCCGGCGTTGGCGCCGTTTCCGCGATCGTCGCGCCCGCGATGAGCTGATCGAGAGATTCCTTCCGCTCGCCCGCAAGCTGGCGCGTCGATACATCCCATCGAGCGAGTCCTACGAGGATCTCGTGCAGGTGGCCAGCCTGGGTCTGGTCAAGGCGGTGGAGCGGTTCGACCCTGACCGGGGGTTCGCGTTCACGTCGTTTGCCGTGCCCACCGTGGTCGGCGAGCTGAAGCGCTACTTCCGCGACACCGGCTGGGCGCTGCACGTCGACCGTGGCGCGCAGGAGCGGGCGCGCAAGGTGATCGACGCCCAGCACGAGATCAGCGGGCGCACCGGCCACATGCCGTCGATCAACCAGCTGTCGCAGTACCTCGAGCTCAGCGAGGAGGAGGTGCTCGACGGCCTCCAGACCGCTGAGGCCTACGGTGCGGTCTCGCTGGACGCTCCGGTCGGCGGCGACGAGAACGGGACCCCGAGCCGCCTGGAGGCGCTCGGAGACGAGGACGAGCGGCTGGAGCGAGTCCACCGGCAGGCCACGATCTTCGCCGCCGCCAGGTGTCTGCCGGAACGCGAGCGGCGGATCCTGTACCTGCGCTTCGGCGAGGACCTCACCCAGTCGGAGATCGCCGACCGCGTCGGGGTCTCGCAGATGCAGGTCTCACGGCTGCTGCGGCGCTCGCTGCAGCGGCTTCGCGACCTGACCGACGAGCGCCCGCTCTAGCCTGGCCGGTCCGGAGCCGCTCGGCGGGCGGCGTGCTGGTCGCCGTGGGTTGCGTGCTCGATCAGCTCCTGCTCGGCCAGCTCAAAGCCCTCGGACTCACCCTCACCTGCCTCCTCGAGCGGGCGCTGGGCCTCGTCTTCATCCGGCGGCAGCTCGGACGGACGGCCACCGATCTGGGCGGCCTCGGCGGCTGCGGCCCGTTCTTCCTGAAGTTCTGATTCCCGTTCTGGCATAGCCCTACGGCTACCCGACGAAATGGCCCTCAATCGCCACAAACGAGGTCAGGATTCCAGCATGTCCGACCGCAGATCAGTACGCTCGCCTGCACGGTGCAGAGTCATTTCCGGGTAGAGGTGCGCAGCGCGGAGCACGCAGTCGTGATCACCGTCAGCGGGGAACTCGACCTGGCCTCGAGCCCGGCGCTGGACGAGGAGCTCGAGCGAGTCGCCGAGTCCGGCGCCGAGCTTGTCGTCGTCGACCTCAGACAGCTCGAATTCATGGATTCGACGGGTCTCAGCGTGCTCGTGAGAGCGCACCAGCGCGCCGAGGAGGAGGGCCGCCGACTGGGTCTGGTCAACGGGTCCCAGCAGGTGCAGCGCCTTCTCACCCTGACCGGCGTCGCCGAGCGGCTGACGCTTGCCGATACCCCAGAGGAGCTGCTCGACGGAGGGTGACGTTGACCGGGGGTCAGGAATCGGGGCGACGCTGGACCGACCGGCTGCTGCGCGCGGGCGGGCCGGTGGTGGCCGAGCTGCTGGACATCCTCGACGAAGCGGTGGCGGTCCGCAATCGCAACGGCGAACTGATCTACGCCAACCGCAGGGCGCTCGAGGTGATGGGCCTGGAGTCGTTTGCGGAGCTGCGCTCCCGGACGGACCGCTCGGTGCTGGACGGTTTCATCGTCGAGGACGAGCATGGCGCACCATTGACCGTCGAGGACTTTCCCTCGATGCGGCTGATGGCCAACGAACCGGCCGACCCGCTGCTGATGCACGTGGTGAACCGCCAGACCGGGGAGGCTTTCTGGCGAGTGCTGAAAGCAGCCCCGATCGACGACGATCGCGGCAACGTGATCGCGGCGGTGACCGTGATCGAGGACATCACCGCCGTGAAGACCGCAGAGGTGAGGACGGCCGTGCTGGCGGAGTTCGGGCGGGTGCTGGCGTCCTCGCTCGACTACGGGCAGACGCTTGAGAATGTTGCGCGGGTCGCCGTGCCGGCCGTCGCCGACATCTGCGCGGTCGACCTGTTCGACGAGGACCTGACCCGGGAGCAGGCGTTCACGGTTCACCGGGACGCGCAGCGCCAGCAGCTGGTCGACCGGATTCGCCGGCTCGAGCCCGCTCAACCCGATCCCGCCACCCCACTGGACCGCGTCCTGCGATCGGGGACGCCCTTGCTGTTCTCCGACATCTGCGACCAGCTGCTGACCGACACCGCGCTCGGCGACGAGCACCTCGCACTCCTACGAGCGCTGGAGCTTCGCTCCGCGCTGCTGGTTCCGATGCGCGCGCCGACCCGGATCGTCGGGGTGATGACGTTGCTGACCGCCGAGTCGCACCGGCGCCTGGACGAGCGCGACCTCGAGCTGGCCGAGCAGCTCGCCCACCGGGCCGCGGTGGCGGTCGAGAACGCCCGTCTGCACACGACGCTGGCAAACGTCGCCGAGATCCTTCAGCGGAGCTTGCTCCCGGACGAGCTCCCCGAGGTCCCCGGCTGGGAGCTGGCATCGCTGTACCGGCCCGCGGGGGTGGACCGGCGCGTGGACGTGGGAGGCGACTTCTATGAGTTCTTCACCACCGACGACGGCTGGACATGCCTGGTCGGCGACGTCACCGGCAAGGGCGTGACCGCCGCCGCGCTGACCGCGGTGATGCGCCACGGCGCCCGGTTCGCGAGCCGCTTCGAGCCGCATCCGGCCGCGATCCTGGGGCGCCTGGACGAGGAGCTGCGCCAGCACGCCGGCGCGGCGCTGTGCAGCGGCCTGTGCGCAAACCTCAGACCGCAGGAGATGGTGATCAGCTCGGCTGGCCATCCGCCGGCGCTGATCGTCAGTGCCGGCGGCGACGTCCGCGAGGTTCCATCCGCCGGCCCGGTGCTCGGCGCATTCGACGATGCTCGCTGGCCGCAGGAGCGGGTCTGTGTGCAGGTGGGAGATCTCGTGCTGCTGTACACCGACGGCGTGATCGAGACGCTCGGAGAGTGCGAGCGGTTCGGGTCTGAGCGGCTGCAGGGGCTCGTCTCCCGATCGGCGGGGGCGTCGCCCCAACAGGTGCTCGACCGGCTGGATTGCGAGCTCGACGAGTTCCGCCACGGACCCCGCCGCGACGACGTGGTCGCGCTGGCGCTGCGTCCGCGAACCGGGTAGCCGGAGGAGCTCGGGCTCCGCGGTGGCGACGTCGGTGGCAGAGTGTCGGTTGTGACCACACCGCACCCACATCGCGTCGTCGTCGTCGGCGGGGGCTTCGGAGGCCTCCAGGCCGCGTTGAAGCTTTCGCGAATGCCGGTCGAGGTCACGCTGATCGACCGGCGCAACTTCCATCTGTTTCAGCCGCTGGCCTACCAGGTCGCCACCGGCGCGCTGTCGGCCGCGGAGATCTGTTATCCGCTGCGGCGCATCTTCCGACGGCGGCGCAACGTCCGCGTCGTGCTGGCCGAGGTCACCGGGTTCGATCTCGAACATCGCCTCGTCCACCTCGGCACCATGTCAGGCGAGCGGGGGCCTGAGACGATCGCCTACGACACGCTGATCGTCTCCGGGGGCGCTCGCTACAACTACTTCGGCCACGACCAATGGCAGCGGTCGGCGACCGATCTGAAATCGCTCGAGGGGACGCTGGCAATCCGGCGCAGCGTGCTCGAGGCACTCGAAGCCGCCGAGCTCGAGGACGACCCGGCGTGCCGCGCGGCGCTGCTGACGTTCGTGCTCGTCGGGGCCGGGCCGACCGGCGTCGAAATGGCGGGGCAGATCGGCGAGATCGCCCACGATCTCGACGGCGACTTCCGCTCGGTGAATCTTCACGACGCACGGATCCTGCTCGTCGAGACGGGCGACCGAGTGCTCCAAGAGTTCCCGCCCTCGCTCTCGGCCAAGGCGCTGCACTCGCTGCAGAGCCTCGGGGTGACCGTGCGGCTGGGCCAGACCGTGACCGAGCTCGACGACGAGTCGGTCACGCTCCGGGCGACCGACGGCTCAGAGGAGCGGATACCAACCCACACCGTCGTGTGGGCCGCCGGCGTGCTCGGCTCCGAACTGGCGTCATTGCTTGCCCAGCAGGCGGGTCTCGAGGTTGATCGCACGGGGCGTGTCGAGGTATCGGAGGACCTGTCGCTGCCCGGCCATCCCGAGGTGCTGGCGATCGGTGACATGGTGCGGATCCGCCAGGCGACCGGCCCGCCGCTCGCGCTGCCGGGGCTGGCACCCGTGGCGATGCAGGAAGGCAGGCACGCCGCCGACGTCGTCCAGGATTACCTGGAAGGCCGGCCCGGACGCCGGTTCCGCTACTTCGACAAGGGCAATCTGGCGACGATCGGCCGATCGCGCGCGGTCGCCGACATCAGAGGCATCCACCTCAGCGGCTTCATCGCGTGGAGCACGTGGCTGACCGTGCATCTGTTCTATCTGATCGGCTTCGAGAATCGGCTGCTCGTGTTGATCCGGTGGGCGATCAGCTTCCTCACGCACGGCCGCGGGGCGCGGTTGATCCAGGAGCCCGACGCGCCGAAGTAGCTCGACCGGATTGAACCTCGGAGCGTATGCGGGGGGCCTCGATCCAAACCTTTGGGGTCAAGTCTGGGGGTTGCCCCGATGCGGGGCCGGCGCGTTTCGTCGATGCTTGCCAGCGTGTCACTGACCCGCCGCGATGTCGTCAAGGGCGCGGTCGCCCTGTTCGAGACCCGATCGCGCATCGGCGGCCATTGCGACTCGCGCGCGATCAACTACCGGGGAAAGCGGCTCACCGTCGATCTCGGCGCTCAGTTCTTTCATCCCGACACGCACCCCATCTACGTCACGCTGGTGGAGCATCTGGGGCTGTATGACCCTGCCCGCCCCAACCGCGACAAGACGCTAGAGGCGCCCGCCGGCCTGTGCGTCTTCCGCACCGCTGGGGGACCGACGGTGTTCACGTCGGCGAACCCGCTCGCGACCCCGCGGCGCGCACTCGCCTTCGTGAGGTTCACCCAGCTCGCGCGGCACGCGGTGTTATCGGGGCTCCCGTGGAGGATCACGGTCGAGGCCTGGATCCGCCGCCTACCGATCGATCAGTCGTTCAAGAACGAGGTCGTATATCCGTGGATCACAGCGCTGATCGGGTCATCGCGGGCCGATGCGCTGCGAGCCTCGGCCCGGTCGATCCTGCAGACGTTCGCGTTGGCGTTTCCCGAGAGCGTGGATCACGGCGCGACCACGTACAACTCGACGATCGGCTTGCAGGGCAACCTGCAACGGATGCTGAGCCGCAGCCGCGCGACGCGGGTGCAGCTCGGCAGTCCGGTGCGCGCGCTGAGACGTGAGTGCACCGGCTGGTTTGTCCAGACGCCATCGGGCTCGCGCGGGCCCTACCGCTACGTCGTGTTGAACGCGCCGCCGCATGCGGGGCGGAGCCTGCTGCGCGCGCAGCCGGGGTTCGAGCGCGCCGTCGCACTGCTCGACAGATACGAGTATTTCGACTCGCGCATCCTGATTCACGCTGACCCGACCTACGTGCAACGCGCTCGCCGTGACTGGGCGGCCTACAACGCGGGCATCGACGGTCGGCAATGCGAGGGCAGCGTCTGGTTTGGCGCGCTGCACCACCCACTTCCATCGGGCGCGACGATCGACGTGTTCAAGTCATGGGCGCAGCGCCGGCGAGCCGACCCTCGCCGCATCCTGCTCGATCGGCGGTTCAAGCACCCGCCGATCACCCAGGCGACGATCTCGGCCGCCCGCTCGTTGCGTCCGCTGCAGGGACACGACGGTCTGTACTTCAGCGGCCAATACACCACCGGTTTCGACTCCCAGGAGTCAGCGGTGTATTCGGCCATGAAAGTGGCGGAATCCCTGACTCCTCGCAGCCGGACGCTGGCATCGCTCAAGCGGCTGCTGGCGGCGCGCGGGCTCGCAGGGATCTCGTACGACCTCTGATCCCCGGGCCGTCCGGGCCTGGGATAGTTCGGCCTGGTGGCCGGCATCACTGCTCAGATCCGAGTGCTCACGTGATCGCCCACCTGGCCGCCTTCTTGGCGCTGGCGGGCGTGCTCGTCGCGATCCCGGGTCCGTCGGTGATGTTGGCGGGCGCCGCGTACCTGATCTACCTCGGGTGCAGGCTGCTGCTCGCCCGCCGACCGCACCTGGATCCGCTGCGCCCGCCGGTGGTCGCGCCGGCGCACAGCTCGCCCCGAGCGTTCGGCGAGGGGCTGCTCTGCGAGCTGTCCAACCCCAAGACGCTCGTGGTGTTCACCAGCTTCATCCCGCAGTTCCTGTCGCATCACGCGGCCGCCGGCGACGTGGCGGCCTACGGCGTCCTATTCGCGTTGTTGGGATTCGCCTCGCTGTCGGTGTACGTCGTGGTGCTGGGCGCGACCCATCGCGCCGTGCGTCGCCACGGCGGGCTTGCAGACCTGCTGCTCCGGGCCAGCGGCGGCCTACTCGCGCTGTTCGGTGTCAGCCTGCTCGTCGACCGATCGGCCTAGGCGAACGCGATGCCCGTGGGGACATTGCCGATCGCGGTGTCGATCGTGTGCACGATCCGGTTAGACGACGGATCGATCACCGGGATCGTCCCCGGGACGTTGCACGTTACCCAGATATTGCCGTCGGGCCCGAGCGTGATCGCGGTTGGGATGTGATTGCCGACCGGGAACGTCACCGTCGAGCCGGAGCTGTTCTTCGCGCTCAGCGTCGCGCCGCCCAGCGCGACCCGATCACGCATCCTCCGCCTCGCGGCGTCGATCACGGACACCGTGTCTTCATTCGAGTTGGTCACGTAGGCGCTCGCTCCATCGGCAGTGAACGCCACGTTCCACGGCGTGCTCCCGACCCGGATGCGCCCCACCTCGTGCAGCGACCCGGTGTCGATCACGATCACCTCGTCGTTCTCGGAGTCGGTCACCCACGCCTGGGAGCTGTCGGGGGTGATCGTCACCCCGTGGGCGTCGCGGACCCGCGCGTGCGCCTTTCGAACGGCACCGCTCGAGACCCTGATCGCGTATATGCCGTCGGCACAGGTGACAAACGCCTGCGAGCCGTCGGGCGCGATCGAGATCACCATCGGCGCTTCGCCGACGTTCACCGTGCCGGTCGCCTTCTGAGTGGCGACGTCGATCACCGACACCGTCTCGGACCCGCCGCGACCGGTGTTCGGCCCCGTGTTCGCGACGTAGGCCTTGGTGCCGTCGGGCGTCACCGCGATCCCGTGCGGATAGATGCCGACCACGATCGTGGCGGTGATCTTGTTCGTCGCGGTGGGGATCACCGACACCGTGTTGGTGCCCGACTCGGTCACGAACACCGTGCTTCCGTCCGGCGTCGCGGCGGCACCGTAGGGGTTCGTCGTACCGCCGATCGACGACGCGAGCGCGTACGTCGACGCGTTGATCACGGCGATCGAACCGCCGACGATGCCCGGGACGTAGGCGAAAGCCGGGTCGCCGGTCCGGTCGACGGGGGCATTCTCGACCTTGGCCAGCCGTGCCAGGTACACCTTGTCCTCGTGGCCGACGAAGTCGTTGCGGTGAGTGGTGCGGTTCTCGACCATGCGGCTGGTCGTCGCCGGCAGCGCGTTCGACCCCCGCCTGATTGGGCGGCGCTGGGGCTTCCAGGGGAGCCGCGGCCGGTGCTTTTCCTGTGTCGGCGGGGTCTGGTCGGCGCCCGGGATCGTTGCCGCCGGCAGCGTCGCGACCTCGGACTCGGCCGTCCAGAACTCCGAGATCGTGTTCGGGAGCGTGCGCGGGAACGTCGTCCGCTTGCCATTTGAGAAGCCGAGTGCCGAGGTCAGGTCACCGAACGTCTCGCGGCGCCAGTCGGTGACGTTGGCCGCTCTGACTCCGGTGAGTCGCTCGAGGAACTGCAGCACCGACGTGTGATCGAACTGTTCGGTCGCGACGTAGCCGCCGACCGTCCACGGCGAGACGACGAATGCCGGCACCCGGACTCCCCCGCCGATCGGCCAGTTCGGACTCGGGGCGACCTGCACGAACTCCCCGGGCGTGCCCGCGGGCGGAAGCGGCGGCACGACGTGGTCGAACAGTCCGTCGTTCTCGTCGTAGTTGATGATGAACACCGTGTCGCGCCATAGGTCTTCGTTGGCCGCGACCGCTTCCAGCTTGGAGGCTAGGTAGTTCGCGCCGGACGCCGGCAGGTAGGCCGGGTGCTCGCTCTGACCCGACGTCGGCACGATCCAGGACACCGTGGGCAGGCGCCCCTTGCGCGCGTCCCACTCGAACCGTTCCGGGCTGTGGATCGTGAGTCCGCTCTCGTACAGCTCAGAGCCGACCCGGGCGTTCTGGAACGCCTCGAAGAACTCGAGCACGTTCGTGCCGTAGTCATCCTCCTCCTGGTAGATCCGCCACGAGATCCCGGCCTTGGTCAGCGCCTCGGGGTAGGTCTGCCAGGTGTACGGAGTGCCGCTGTTCGGGCTTGGGACGACGTTGGAAATCACCGGGCCGCCGCCGGTGGCCTCGGGGTCGATCGTCCCGGTCATCAGGTACATGCGGTTCGGCCACGTGGGTCCGAGCAGCGAGCAGAAGTACGAATCGCACAGCGTGAACGTCTCGGCCAACGCGAAGTGAAACGGTATGTCCTGCCGCTCGTAGTAGCCCATCACGTACCAGTAGTGCGCGGCCCCATCGGCGACGAAGTGGCTCGGGATCCAGTTGTCGTTGGTCGCCGTGGTCGGCTGCCCGGACGTCGTCGGAACGGTGATGTTCAGCGACTCGTGCTGGAATGACCAGGCGTGCGAGGTCGACGGGATCGCCTGCGAGCTGGTCTTGGTGGTGTCAAGGTGCCACGGCAGCAGGTAGCCGTCCGGGTTGTAAGGATCGTTCTGATAGAAGACCGACCGCCCGTTGGACTGGATCTGCACGTTCCGATCGCCGAATCCACGCACTCCCGCGAGCGTCCCGAAGTAGTGATCGAACGAGCGGTTCTCCTGCATGTGGACGACAACGTGCTTGACATCTCGCAGCGACCCGTGACGCGGGCCGCGGGCGGCCGCCCGGGCCAGCGCCGGAGGCAGCAACGAACTTGCGAGCACTCCACCCGCACCGGCGGCAGCAGAACCCAACAGACGACGACGAGTGATCTCGGACACGGAACACATCCTTCTCGTGGACGGACGTCTAAATACGCCTGGCAACGACGCTGAACGGTGGAACGCCTTCCCCAAGCGAACTGACCGTGGCGGGATGCTAGGCCCCGGGCTACCGCGAGATGTTAATGACCAGAGGACAGGCTGTTATCGCCTCGCGTCCCAGCAGCTCGACGACACTAGACGGCCGGCGGCCGGCCGACCGGACGGTGATCGAGCATTACCACGTGCAGCGCCTCACCGGCGTCGACGGTCCTCACGACGACCTCGTCGCTGAGCATCGCCAGCGCGTCGTCGGCGTCCTCGCCGGCAGCCCGGTCGTTGAGCCATTGACTGGCCCCGTCACGGAACGGGCCAACGGTCAGCTCAAGACGTCTGACGTCGGTGGAGATTCCGAAGGAGATCCGCTCACCGCTGACCGAGCGAGCGGCGTGCGCGGCGATCGCGTCGGTGACCAGATATACGTCGGAGAAGCGGTCCAGCGAGAACCGGGCCTTGGCCGCGAGCGCGCGGGCCAGACGACCCAGTACGCCGCCCACGAAGCTCACCGGAGACAGCGACACGACCGCGTCGCCGGCTAGACCGTTGGTCCAGCCCTGCTCGGGCGCTGCCCTGGCGGGCTCTGTGAACAGCCGCTTGCCGTCGCGCTCGCCGGCGAAAAGCATCCGGACCTCGGTGCCGCCCTCGGGTATCGGCCGAAACTCCGCCCTCTGGGTCAGGGCCCGGATCACCGGCAGGCCGACGCCCTGCAACCGATCGTCTGACGGGGCGACCGACGGGATCCCGCTGCCCTGGTCGCGTATCAGCACCTCGATGCCGTCCTCGCGGGCGTAGAGGAGCACCTCGAGCGGCCCAGGGGCGTCCTCCTCGTAGGCATGCATGACGACGTTGTTGCACGCCTCGCTGACCGCCGTCTTGAGGTCGTCGAGCAGTTCGGGGTCGAGCGCGAGTTGGTCCGCCACCCCGCCGAGCGCCCCGCGGACCAGCGTCAGCGTCTCCGGCCTTGAATCCAGGTCGAGACGAACGGTCGGCCAGTCATCGGTCAGATCCATTGATTAAAACGAGTCGCCGCCAAGGGGTAAGCCCAAACCCAAGTCGCGCAGGCATTCTGGCCGAAAATTCCGGGTAGGAGAGCAAAAGGCGATGAACTCACCCGATTCCAGCCCGATGAATACCCACACGCGAGTCCTGTACAGGATCGACGCTGCTCCGGACGCGCCCGCCGAGGCGCGGCGGATCGTCCTGGGCGAATGTGCCGACCGCATCGAGCGAGGAACGCTCGACAAGCTGCAGCTGCTCGTCAGCGAGCTCGTCACAAACGGCATTCTCCACGGACGTCAGCATCGTGACCGGTCGCTCACGTTCGAGCTTTCGATCAACTCCACGCTGCGCTGCGCCGTCCTCGATTCCGGTCAGGGTTTTGCCCGGCGCGCGGCCCGCGACCGCGATGGAGGCTGGGGATTGCGGCTCGTCGAGCGACTGGCCGACCGCTGGGGCGTGCACCGGACCCGACATGGGACGCGGGTGTGGTTTGAGACCGCAACCGAATAGGGGCAACGGTCCCGCTTCGTCCGGCTCTCAGCTAGCTCGTAACCGGATCGTCGTCGAGCTGCGTCATCTCGCGCAGGCGGGCCAGGGCCCGACGCAGGATCCGTGAGACCTGCATCTGCGAGACACCGATCTCGTCGGCGATCTGAGTCTGCGTCATGTCCTGGACGAACCGCAGCGCGAGCACGCGGCGCTCGCGCGTCGAAAGCTCACGTGCAGCCGCTGCAATCGTCACGCTCGCATCGACGAACTCGTAGCGGCGATCCTCCTCGCCGAAAGCCTCGGCCAGCGTGGTCGACTCGCCGTCGACGTCGTCGCGGGGTGCGTCGAGCGAGGTCGAGTGGTGCGCTCCGGCGGTCTCCAGCGCGTCGAGTACATCCTCGACGCTGAGCTCCAGGTACTGCGCGAGCTCATCGACGCGTCGGCGGATGCCCGGTCTTGCTCGTCAGCAGCTGCTGAGCCTCCTCGACCTTCAGCGCCTGCTCTTGGGCGCCTCGAGGCACGTGGACAGACCATCCGAGGTCGCGGAAGTAGCGCTTGAGCTCGCCGAGGATCGTCGGCACCGCGAACGAGGAGAACGCCGTGCCGCGGCTGACGTCAAATCGATCCACGGCCTTGACTAGCCCCAGGCTTGCCACCTGGACCAAGTCGTCGAACGGCTCCCGGGCGCCCGCGTATCGGCGGGCGAGCTTGCGAGCGAGCGGTAGGAACCGCTCGACCAACTCGTCCCGGGCGCGCTGATCGTGGTGCTTCTGCCAGCGCATAAATAGCTCTGCGGACTCGGTTTGGATGATCGTTAGAGACTCCATAATCCAGCCCTTACCCGTGATGTAGGGGGCTAAACCAGGAATAGCAGCCTCTATAAGCCCCGGTCCGTTATCGCTGTGATACCCAAGCGCGCTGAGGCGAAACTGGGTCTACGATGGTTTCGTGCGCCGTGATCTCGCCACAGCACCGCTCGCCGCAGGCGGTTTGATCGCCGGCTACGCGGTCGCGGTGATCAGCGGATCTCGGCCGCTTGGCGGGCTGGTATTGGCCGGTTTCGGACTGGCGTGCATCTCGATCTGGACACGCCGGGACGGCCTGCGGGTGGCCGCGAAGCTCACGTTGTGCGGACTGGTCGCGTTCGCGCTCTCACACGTGCTGGGCCTGCTGGTCGGGGCCTGGCCGGCCGTGCTGCTGATGGCCGCGGGACTTGCGGCCGTGTGTTGGCGCGTGTCCGACGCCCGCCGTGGGAGTCTGCGGCCAGGCGGCGGTGGCCGCGCCGTCGCGCGCCAGCCGCGCTGACGCGCGTGAGCGGCGCCAGCGCGAAGTGGCTGCGGTCGCTGGCGCCCGACATCTCGTCGATGCGCGAGAGCCGGGACCTTCGGCTCGTCGTGCTGGGCAACCTCGTGTCCGGCTTGGGGACCCAAGCGACGCTGGTGGCGCTCCCCTACCAGATCTACGTCGAAACTCATTCGGCGCTGCTGGTCGGACTACTCGGAGCGGTCGAACTCGTCCCGCTGATCGTGAGTGCCCTGCTGGGCGGTGCGATCGCCGACCGGATGGACCGGCGGCGGCTGCTGCTGCTCGATCAGGTCGGGCTGGTGCTGATGGCAGGAGGGCTTGCGGCAGTCACGTTCGCTGGGCATCCATCGGTGGCCGTGCTGTACGCGCTGGCCGGGCTGCTGGCCGGATTCAGCGCGCTTCAGAACGTGGTCCGCTCGGCGATCGTGCCGTCGCTGGTACGCCCCGAGCAGCTGCGCAGCGCGCTGGCACTCAACTACGGGCTGTATCAGCTGACGATGGTGATCGGGCCTGGACTCGGCGGACTCGTGATCGCGACGCTCGGGTTGGGCGCCGCGTACACGGTCGACGCCGTCAGCTGCTTCGCGATGGTGTTCGCCGTGATCGCGATCGCGCCACGACCTCCGGAGGGAGTGCACCGCCACGAGACGATTCGGCGGTCGATCGCCGAGGGGCTGCGCTATGTACGCGGTAACCAGGCGCTGCTCGGATCGTTCGCGATCGACCTGGTGGCGATGACGTTCGGGATGCCCCGGGCGTTGTTCGCAGTACTGGCGGTCAGCGTCTATCACGCCGGCGCGGCCGGGACCGGCGTGCTGTATTCCGCCGTCTCGGTCGGCGCGACCGTGGCCGCGATCATGACCGGGTGGCTGTCGCACGTGCGGCGTCTCGGTCTGATCGTGATCTGGGCCGTGATCGCCTGGGGCGCAGCGATCGCGCTCACCGGCCTGGCCGGCTCACTGTGGGTGGCGGCATTGCTGCTGGCGATCGCCGGCGCGGCGACTCGGTCAGCGCCGTGTGCCGCAACACGATCAACCAATCGGTGACTCCCGACCGCCTGCGCGGCCGCATGTCGGCGGTGTACTCGTTGGTGGTCACGGGCGGACCGCGCCTCGGAGATATCGAGTCCGGGACGGTGGCCGGGATCACGAGCCCGCGGTTCTCGGTCGTCTCCGGAGGGCTGGCCTGCCTGGTCGGGGTCGGCCTCGTGATCGCGGCGTTCCCGGCGCTCAAGGGCTACGACAGCGAAGCGTGGCTCGGGGAGCCGGCGGCCACAGCTGCGTAGTCCTAGGAAGCGCCTCTTCCCGCGCTGGTGAAGCTGCTCCACAGCGTCGAGGCGGGCGCGCCGTAGTCCGGGTGCTCGAGCAGCTCGAGTCGCTGCACCCACTTGACCCATTGGAAGCCGCGTGCGCCGAGAGCGACAAGCCGCAGCGGCGCGCCGTGCTCATGGCTGAGCGCCTCCCCGCCGACGTGCGTGGCCAGCAGCAGGCCGCGGGCGGTCCCCAGCGAGAAGCTCCACCGGTATCCCGTCCGCGACACCACCCGCACGTGCTGGGCGCCCCCGGCCGGCCGGGCCAGGTCGAGCACCCGGGCGAGTGAGATCCCGCGCCATCGCTGGGTCGAATAGAACCCGCCGGTGCAGTCCAACGTCGCGGTCAGCTCGTCGCCCGCCGACAGCTGCGACAGCGACAGCGACAGCTCGCGTCCCACCAGCCCGCCAACGTGCAGCCGGTATCCGTCGGCGGCGATCGGTCGCGGGTCGTCGGCGACCCACGACGTGGTCGGGAACGCATTGCCGTGGAACGACGCCGCCTCGTAGGACCCCGTGAACCGCCGCTTGGCGCCGCGTAGTCCGATCAGGGCCTGGGCCGGCCGCTCCAGGCGCCAGGCGAGCACCGAGGCCCCGCCGATCCCCGCCGCGGTCAGGAACTGGCGGCGGTGCGCGAGATCGCGGCTCCGCAGCGGCTTGGCGCGCGCGACCATGTGCGCCACGACAACCACGGCGACCGCCGCACCGAGCGCCTCATGCCAGCCGAGCAGGCTGTAGCCGAGGATCCCCGAGTCGAGTCCGCCCGACCACAGCCAGCCGGAGACCAGCGCGGCCAGCACCAGCGCGGTCCCGGCGAGTCCCGCCGCCGTGCGCGGGTCCCAGCGCCCCGGCCTCAGCAGCCGCCCCCACACCCGGCGCAGCTTGACCACCAGCACCAACGCGATGGCCGCCCCCAGTGCGTCGTGGGCATCGAACACCCAGGCGTCGTGCGAGCTGCCGGCGAACAGCGTGAGGATGCCCGTCGCGATCAACAACGCGACCAACGCCGCCAGACCCCAGTCGGTGCCGCGGGCGGTCACGACACCGAGTCTACGAGCCAGAATGTCCCGATGGCGCCGATCGAGCTGCATTGCGATCGCCCCGGACTGGTTCTCCGCAGGCTGGCCGAAGACGACGAGCCCGAGCTGCGGCGGATTCACGCCACGCCGCAGGTGATGCACTGGTGGGACGTGCCCGAGGAGAGCTTCCCCTGGGACGAGCCTGAGTCCACCCGGCTGACGATCATGGTCGACGGCCGCGTGGCCGGCCTGATCCAGTACTGGGAGGAAACCGAGCCTAAGTACCGTCACGCCGGGATCGACATGTTCCTCGACCCCGAGCTCCACGGTCAGGGGATCGGAACCGACGCGCTCACGCGGCTCGTGCGCCATCTGATCGACGATCTCGGCCACCATCGCATCACGATCGACCCCGCCGCCGACAACGCAGCCGCGGTCCGGGCGTACCAGAAAGCCGGATTTCGGACGGTGGGAGTGACGCGCCGCAGTGAGCGCGATACCGGCGGTGAGGGCTGGCACGACGGCCTGCTGATGGAGCTGGTCACCGAGGACTGATGCGACGCTGGTCGCGCAGGCGGTTTGTGGTGATCGACCTCGCGGTGGTCGTGCTGGTCGCCGCGGTGACGGCGGTCTCGGTGTCGATCAGCTCGGGTTCGCGGGGCGTGCCCGAAGACGCGGCGAAGCTGACCGTCGATGCCCGGCCCTACGGGCAACCGATCCCCGCGAGCTTCCTCGGGCTGTCGCTCGAGTACTCGTCGATCGAGACGTACGCGGGCACCGACCCGGCCAGGATCGACCCGGTGTTCACGCGGCTGGTGTCAAACCTCAATCCCGGTCAGCCACCCGTGTTGCGGATCGGAGGCGACACAACCGACTGGACCTGGTGGCCGATCCCGGGCATGTCCAAGCCCCCCGGCATCACGTACGCGCTCGACAACCGCTGGCTGCAGGTCACGCGCGCGCTCGCCGATTCCCTGCGCGCCCGGCTGATCCTCGGTATCAACCTCGAGGCCGACAGCACCCAGATCGCCGGGACCGAGGCGCGCCGGCTCATCGACGGCCTCGGTCGCGGATCGGTGCGCGCGCTCGAGCTCGGCAACGAGCCCGCCCTGTACGGATCGTTTCCGTGGTACCGAACCGCGAGCGGCCGCAAGGTCCCCGGACGTCCGCGCGGCTACGACGTCCCGGCCTACATTCGGGACTTCGACCGGTTCTCGGCGGCGCTGCCGAGTGTCCCGCTCGCCGGCCCGGCCCTGGGCGCCTCGAAGTGGATGGGCGACCTCGGCCCGTTCCTGTCCGCCCAGCCACGGCTCGGCGTGGTCACGATGCACCGCTATCCCCTGCAGCTCTGTTACACGTCGACCAAGTCGCTGATGCACCCGTCGCTGGCGCACCTGATGGCGACCGCGGCGACGACGGGCCTGGCCGACAGCTTCGCCCGCGACGTCGCCGCCGCCCACGCGCATCGTCTGCCATTGCGCGTCGACGAAATCAACAGCGTCTCCTGCGGCGCCGACCTGCAGGTCAGCGACACGTTCGCATCGAGCCTGTGGGCTGTTGACGCGATGTTCGAGCTCGCCAAGGTCGGCGTCGACGGCGTCAACCTGCATACGTTCCCCGGCGCCGGCTACGAGCTGTTCCGGATCGGCCACGACGGAAGCCGCTGGACCGCAAAGGTGTCACCGGAGTACTACGGGCTGATGCTGTTTGCGCGCGCGGCGCCCCCGGGATCTAGGCTGCTACCCGTTTGGGGCGAGGCCGGCGGGCAGGTCAAGATGTGGGCCACCCGGGCCTCCGACGGAACGATCCGCGTGATCGCGATCAATAAGGGCTCGACCGAGCGCGACCTGGCGCTGCGGCTGCCCGGCAACATGGCCGCCGCCGCAGTGGAGCGGCTCGAAGGCCCAAGTCTGACCGCTTCGAGCGGAGTGACGCTCGCCGGCCAGAGCTTCGGCGCGGTCACCGATACCGGCGTGCTGTCAGGCGACCTGCAAACCGACTCGGTGAAGCCCGTCGACGGCCGCTATGTGGTGCACCTCCCGGCCGGGAGCGCGGCGCTGCTCACGACGGGGTGAAATCCGTGTCGGTGTGCAGCGACGCGCATTGCGCCTGCTTGACGGGCAGCGTGTGGACCGGGCGCACCTGCCAGCCCCCCTCGTGCGGTTTGAGCACCACGATCGGATCGCCGCGATCGATCTCACGCCCGGGCTTGTAGCCGACGTTGCCGACGTTGAGGTCGGTCTCCCAGGCCACCGTGCTCTGCCACCCGACGAGCGTGACGGGTTGACCACAGGCCCGGATCGCGGCCGAACCGCCCAGACGGTCGATCACCCCCTGCAGTCGGTGGAGCTGGAGCTGGGCGATGCGGCGCTTGCCGATCTGGTCTGAGAGCGTGCTGATCCTGTGACCGACCGTCGGGATCAGCGCGATCAGCAGGAGAACCACCGCGGCGGGCCCCACCCAGCGAAGCGCGGCCGGCCCGGGCGGTGCGAACGCCAGCGCCCGCCCGACCGCGGCGCCGGCGAGCGTGATCAGCACCGCCGCGGGCTCGAACAGGTACCGCGGGACCGCAGACCACCCATGCAGGGCAAACGCGATCTCTACCAGCACCCACAGCAATGCCGCCCCCGCGAGCATCAGCCAGGTGCGGTCTCGGAGCGCTGCAGCCAGGATCAGCGCGAGCCCGACAGCGACCTGCATCGGCAGCGCGTACAGGTCGATCAGTCGGCCGGCGACACCGGTTAGCTTATTGCCGTGGATCACGTTGGCCGAGTTGAGCGCCAGATCCCCGGCCCGCAGCCAGCTCTTCGCGGTCAGGGCGGAGATCCCGAACCACAGCAGCGGGATCGACGCCAGTCCGACCACGGCCATGATCCGGGTGCCCGGCACGTCGCGCCACAGCCAGATCGCGTACAGAGCTGCAAACGGCCACGCCTCGGGGCGGCCCAGCGATGCCAGCACCAGGGCGCCGAACGCCAGCCGCGGTCGCCGCCCCAGGTGGCAATCGATCGCCGCCAGGCACAGCGTCACGTCGATCTGGTCGGAGTTGGCGATCACGATCTGATGCCAGTAGTCGTCGATCCCCAGCAGCGCCAGTCCAGCGAACGCGCCCGCCACATACGGGGCGTAGCGGCGGCGCGGGGTGGGCCCGGTGAGCCGGTAGGCGATCCGGGCCGCGAACACGCAGCCGGCCAGCGTCGACGCCACGTCGGTGACCATCCACAACCACGGCTGCGTCCGGCCCAGCGGCGCGTAGGGCAACGTGAACAGGAACGTGAGCGGCTTCCACGACGGAGCCCCGTTGGTGTCGAGGTTCCAGTGCAGGGTCTGGCGACCCCACACCAGCCAGCCGTAGGCGTCGTAGCCGGGCTCCATATGGGTGAGGGCAACGAACGCGATCGCGACGCCGACGAGCGCGGCGCCGACGAACCATCCGGCCTGACCTGTAGGCCTGCAGGGCGGCTGAATCGTTCGCTCAGGCACGGCGCGGCGCGACGCTAACAAACGTCAGCGCCGCGCCCGCGTGACCCCCTATGTGACTGCGGTGCCCCCTTAAGCCGGATGGATGTTCTGGTTGACGCAGAACACGTTCTCTGGGTCGTACTGTCCCTTGACCACCGCGAGCCGGTCGTAGTTGTCGCGGTAGGTCGCCTGCACCCGCTCCTGGCCTTCCTCCATCATGAAATTGACGTAGGCGCCGCCGGCGGAGTAGGGATGCGTGGTGTCCCAGAACCCCACGCACCAGTCGCGGATCGTGGCTGCGTTGGCGGGGTCGGGGTCGACCCCGAAGATCACCTCGGCGAACTGGGCGTCGCGGTAGCTGAACGCGGTCTCATCGGGCGAGACGTCGTGCGCCGCGCCGTCGATCGGGTACATGTGCATCGTCGAGTGCATCGTGGGCAGCTTCTCGCCCCAGTCCCGGTAGTGCTCGGTCACCTCGTCTGACAGCTCGTTGAAGAAGTCCGCTCGCCAGTAGCACTGCAGGCCCTTTGTGTAAAGACCGTCGAACAGGCTCTGCAGTGCCGGGTGCGGGACCGGCCCGACCCCGTGCAGCAGCGGCGTGCCGACCTCGTGCACCGGTGCCAGCTCCCGGGCAGCGTCCTCCTCGGAGCCGACGATGCACCACATCACGGCGCATACCTTGCGCAGGTGCAGCTCCTCGGGGAACAGCTCGACCGGCGGCACGGTCATCAGCGCGAAGAAGCCGCTTACCTCGCGCGGCGCCTGACGGATGAACTCTCGCCAGAAGCGCATCACCTCGGGCGTCTGCTCGATCGGCCAGAACGTCGGGCCGGCCATCACCGTGGCCCCGACCGGATGTGTGCGGAACTCGAACGACGTCACCACGCCGAAGTTGCCGCCGCCGCCTCGAAGCGCCCAGAACAGGTCGGGGTGCTCGTCGGCGCTGGCATGCACCTGGGTGCCGTCGGCCAGCACCACGTCGGCGCCGATCAGGTTGTCGATCGTCAACCCGTAGCGGCGGGTCAGGTGCCCCAGGCCGCCACCGAGCGTGAGCCCGCCGACACCGGTCGTCGAGATGATCCCCGACGGCGTCGCGCGGCCGTACTCGCTCGTGGCGGCGTCGACCTGGCTCCAGGTGCAGCCACCGCCGACGCGGACGGTGTTGTTCTCGGGGTCGACGACCACGTGGTCGATCCCGGCCAGGTCGATCACCACGCCGTCGTCGACGACCCCGAGCCCGCCGCCATTGTGGCCGCCGCCGCGTACGGCCAGCGGCGCTCCGTTGGCGCGCGCGAACGCGATGCTGCGACGGACGTCGTCGGCGTCCGAGCAGCGGATGATCACCGCCGGGTGTCGGTCGATCATGCCGTTATGAACGGCTCTGGCCTCGTCGTAGGCTGCGTCGCCGGGTCCGACGATGCGGTCGCCCAGGTCGGCCAGATCCCGACGGGCGTTGTCTGCAAGCGATGCGGTTGCGGTCACGTGTGCTCCCTTGATTGCGGTGGTCCTTGCGGGCCGCTAGCCCCATGAGGAACCTAGGGATCGCTCGATCCCTTGTCATGACCCGGTTTGACCGATTTTCGGAGCGGCCTGGCCCGACGCGGTGGGGCCTGCAATGATCAGACATGACTATTGGCGACGCGTTGAGATGCACGGCCTCCCCGGTCCGCTTCGGCTGACCCCCTCGTTTCCGTTCGCGGGGCGCGCCCGGGAGCTTTCAGCGCTGACCGCGCTGGTCCCTGGCGACCGTGACGAGGGCCTGCGACTGGCGCTGATCGGCGGCGAGGCGGGCTCGGGCAAGAGCCGGCTGGTCCGCGAGCTCGCGCACGAGGCGGCGAGCGACGGCGCGCTCGTGCTCTACGGGGCCTGTGACTCGGTCGTGCGGTTGCCCTACGGGGCGTTCGTCGATGCGCTGTCGCAGCTTGTCCGTGGGATCGACTCCGAGACGTTGCGCGAGGCGATTGGGCCCGCGGGCGGCGAGCTGTCACGGCTGCTTCCGGACCTGCAGGATCGGGTCGGAGAGCTGAGCCCGCCGCCCGGCGTCGATCCGGACACCGAGCGCCACCGCCTCCACGGCGCGGTCAGCGACCTGCTGGTGGCGGTCTCACGCGAGGCGCCGCTGGTGCTGGTGATCGAGGACGCCCACTGGGCGGACACGCCGACGCTGCTGATGCTCCGGCATCTCGCGCGGGGCGCCTCGGACGCCCGGGCGCTGCTGGTGGCGACGTTTCGTGATACCGAGGCCGAGGTCCACGAGCCGCTGGCCGCGGCGCTCGTCGACCTGCGGCGCTCCGACGGAGTTTCGAGGATGCGCCTCGAGGCACTCAGCCCTGCCGAGGTATCCGAGTTCGTACGAGGCGCCGGCGGCAGCGAGCTCAGCTCGGGCCTGCCAGACCCCGGACGGGCGCTTCACGATCTGACCGGCGGCAACGCGTTCCTGATGACCGAGCTGTGGCGGACGCTGGTCGACAGCTCCACGGTGTCGGTGACCGGCGACAGTTCCCGGCTGGCGCGTGCGATGGCCGAGCTCGGCAGCCCCGAAGGCGTCCGCGAGGTCGTCGGTCAGCGCCTGGCGCGGCTCGACGCAGCGACGATCGCGCTGCTCGAACTGGCCGCGGTCGCCGGTCAGGAGTTCGACCTGGCGGTGATCGCACCGTCCGGAGTGGCCGACGCACGGCTGCACGCGGCGCTGGAGCAGGCGATCTCGCACGGGATGATCGTCGAGGTGCCATCGGGACGGCTGGCTTACCGGTTCGCTCACGAACTGGTGCGTCGAGCGCTGTATGACCGGATTCCCGGATTGCGGCGGGCCGAGCTGCATCTCAGGGTCGGCGAGGCGCTCGAGCACGCTCACGCCGACGCGCGGCACGGACCGGCGGAGCTCGCCTACCACTTCACGGCAGCCGCGCCGGTGGACGGGCCGCGACGGGCAATCGAATATTCGCTGCTGGCCGGGCGTGCGGCGCTGGCCGCACTCGACTACGACGACGCCGAGGAGCGATTTTCGGCGGCGCTGGAGCTCGGCATCGACGATCCGCGCCGCCGCGTGGAGACGCTGCTGGAACTCGGTACCGCCCGCTTCCGGGGCGGGCGCTCGGACGGCGCGATCGAGGCGTTCGCCGACGCCGTGGAGATCGCCCGCGAGATCGACGACGCGCGGATGCTCGCCACCGCCGCGGTGGGGTTCGAAGAGGCGTGTTGGCGCCCGGCGATCACCGACCGTGGGGCCGTCGAGCTGCTCGAGGAGGCGTCGCGGGCGCTCGAAGACGATGACTCCGAGCTGCGGGTGATGCTGCTGGCCGGACTCGCGCGCGCACACGCATTCCTGGGCAACTTCGGGGCCAGCGGCGCCGCCGAACAGAGCGCGATCGCGATGGCGCGGCGACTCGACGACCGCTTCGGGCTGGCCACGGTGCTGATGCGGTCCTATTGGTCGCGCGGCGAGCGCAACGTCGAGCACACGCTGGAGATGCTGTCGGAGGCTCGGGACCTGGCCGAGGAGCTGGGCGAGACCGATATGCAGGCCGAGGCGGTGGAGTGGCGGATCGCCGGCCTGATCGTGCTCGGCAAGCTGACCGCGGCCGAACGCGAGCTGGCCGGCGTGCTCGAGCTGGCGCTGCGCCTGCGACAGCCGTTCACCGTGCACGTGGCCGAGCACGATGCCTCGATGCTGGCGCTGTGCTTCGGACGGCTGGTGGACGCCGAGGCAGCCGCGATGCGATCACACGAGTGGAGCCGGCTGCTGACGGGCCGCGACGCGTCGGGCACGTACGGCATTCAGATGTTCGGGATCCGCCGCGAGCAGGGACGGCTGGCCGAGCTCGCACCCGCGATCCGCAGCGTCGCCTCGGGCGGTCAGTCCAGCGACGCCTGGCGGCCCGGCCTCGCCGCGCTGCTGGCCGAGCTGGGCATGACCGACCAGGCGCGCGCGGAGCTGGCCCGGGTCCGTACAGAGGGATTCGACGCGCTGCGCTCCAAGCTCTGGGTCGCGACGCTCACGTATCTCGCCGACGCCTGCGCCGCCGTGGGCGACGACGCGCTGGCGGCGATGGTGTACCCGGAGCTCGCCCCGCTCGCCGGTGGAAACGTCGTGATCGGGCACGGGGTCGCCTGCTACGGCGCCGCTGATCGCTATCTGGGGATGCTCGCGGCGACGGTGGGCGATCACGACCGCGCGATCGAGCACTACGAGCGCGCGCTGGCCTTCAACCGCGCGATGGACGCCACCACCTGGGTGGCGCACACCCTCTACGCGTACGGACGGACGCTGCGGATCCGCGGCGGCCGCGACGATGGGGCGCAGGCCACCGAGCTGCTGTCGGAGGCCGTGGCCCTGGCTCGCCGGATCGGGATGCCGACGCTGCTGGCCCGGGCCCGTGCGCTCGGCGGCGAGGTCGAGGCGACGCGGACCCCGCCCGACGATCTGTCGTGGCGGGAGGTGGAGATCCTCCGCCTCGTCGCCGCCGGCAAGAGCAACCGCGAGATCGGCGAGGAGCTGTACATCAGCGGGCACACCGTCGCCAATCATGTGCGCAACATCCTGCGCAAGACCGGCGCGGCCAACCGCACCGAGGCGGCTGGATATGCATATCGACATGCATTGCTCAAGCGACGCGAGGGGCTGTAGCATCGCCCTCATGCCGATGTACGTCATCGAGCGCAACTTCGCCGAGCGACTGGAGCTGTCGGCCGAGGACGCAACGCTGATCGAGCAGATCAACGCCGACGAGGGCGTCAGCTGGATGTTCTCGTTCCTGAGTGCCGACCGCCACCATTCCTACTGCCTGTACGAGGCACCAAGCCCGGACGCGATCATCGCCGCCGCCAAGCGGGCGGGGATCCCCGCCGACGTGGTGACCGAGGTGGAGCGGGTCACGGCCGACTCGTTCCGCTGACGGCAGACGCGCAGTCGCGACTCATGGATTACGGCTTGCAGGGGAAAGTCGCGCTGGTCACAGGCGCCGCCTCTGGGATTGGCCGGGCGACCGCCGAGCTGTTCGCGTCGATGGGCGCGCGGGTGGTCGCCGTCGATGTCGACGCAACGCGCGGCGAGGCGGCCGTCAAGAGCCTTGTCGACGCCGGTGGTGAGGCGGTGTTCGCGGCCGCTGACGTGACCGACGAGTCCGCCGTCAAGGCGGCCGTCGGGCGGGCGACCGAGGCGTTCGGCCGGCTCGACTGCGCCGCCAACTGCGCTGGTATCGGCGCCGGAGACGGACCCACGCATTCGTACCCGATGGAGAGCTGGGATCGGGTGGTGTCGGTCAACCTCCGCGGGACCTGGCTGGCGATGCGCTCCGAGCTCGAGGCGATGCTCGCCCAGGGTCAGGGCGGCGCGATCGTCAACATGAGCTCGACGCTCGGATTGCGCGGCTCGCCATACGGGTCGCCGTACACGGTGAGCAAGCACGGCGTGCTCGGGCTCACCAAGACCGCCGCGCTCGAGTATGCACCGCTGGGGATCCGGATCAACGCCGTGTGCCCGGGAGCGATCGACACTCCGATGATGGACGAGGCGTTCGCGAAGTTCCCGAGCTTCCGGGAGTCGCTGATCGGGTTCGTGCCACTGGCGCGGATGGGCCGGCCGCAGGAGGTCGCCAACGCGATCGCCTGGCTGGCGTCCGACGCCGCGTCGTACGTGACCGGCTCCGAGCTGAGCGTCGAGGGCGGACTGCTCGCGCGCTGACCGAGGTCGCCGGTGCCGGCGGCGTCTACGGGGACAGCCGGTCCAGCGCCCAGCCTCCGCCCGGCTGCGGCGTATAACGCAGCCGGTCGTGCAGCCGATCCTCGCGGTGCTGCCAGAACTCGAAGGACTCCGGGGTGATCCGGAACCCGCCCCAGCCCTCGGACACCGGCAGCTCGGCGCCTTCGTAGCGCTGGGTCAGCTCGGCCACCCGCGCCTCGAGCGCCTCACGGCTCGACACGGGCTGACTCTGGCGCGAAGCCAGTGCGCTCACCTGGCTGCCGCGGGCACGACTGCGCGCGTACGCGGCCGACTCCTCGGGAGTGGTCCGTCGCACGGTTCCCTCGATCCGCACCTGGCGGCCGAGCGGATCCCAGTAGAACAGGAGCGCCGCGCGGGGGTTGGACGTCAGCTCGCCGCCCTTGCGGCTGTCGTAGTTGGTGAAGAACACGAACCCGGACTCGTCGGCCTGTTTGACCAGCACCATCCGAGCGGAGGGAGCGCCGCTGCTGCTCGCGGTGGCCACGACCGCCGCCTCGGGCTCGCGGACGCCGGCGTCGCGCGCCTGCGCAAACCACCGCCGGAATTGCTCGAACGGATTCGGGTCGACATCCTGTTCGCGAAGCGGCTCGGAGAAATCGGGCACGCCGACATTATCCGGACGTCGGGGCCCGACGGTCGTTCGGGTACGATCGGACCGTCGAGCGAGGAGCCGCCGCATCATGGCCGGAGCCGCGCGAACAGAGCGGGAGTCAGAACAGCAGGTCGCGGTCGCTGTCGAGAGCGCACCGACGGTCACGCCGGCGCTGAGCTCTGCTGCGGGCGTGCGCGCGCTTCAGCGCGCGATCGGCAACCGCGCCACCGCCCGGGTCGTTGCGAGACGCCGAATCCTCGCGCGCCGGTCGCTCCATAGCGACAAGGACCTGTTCGACATGATGCAGAAGTTCCGCAGTAAGAACGACCACCTATCCGAGGCCGAGCAGAACAAGATCTTCTGGTCTGTCAAGAAGGCCACGGACTCCGATGAGGTTGCCTGGAAGTTCTTCGACTATTACTCGGGCTACCTCGGAGCGGGCTACAAGATCAAGAAGATGGAGGGCACTCAACTCGCAAACGCGCGCAAGACGAACACGCTCGCCGAGACCAAGCCCAGCGACGACACCTATCTCGATCCCAACGTGTTCTCGTTGCCGGACGAGTCGCTCGGGCCGCTGCTTCTACACGAGTTTGCGCATACGGGTCACCACTCGAACTTCATGGGCGCATATGACTTCGAGGAGGGCCAGGCCTACGGCGTCGAGTACTACTACGCCGAGCACACCGGCGACAGTGCGCGCATGGCCAAGATCATCGGGATCATCAGCGCCGCAGCGGCACGGTGGGGCGCTGCGCAGGAGGCTGCGACGAAGGAGAACTTCCGCGTCACCTACGTGCTGATGAAGGAGCTGGCAAGTCTCACGCGCACCGGCAGCTCGACGCTGAAGCCGCTGGTCGGAAAGACCGGCGACGACGGACGGTTGATGGCTGCCGACTTCGTCCCTGGCTTCAGCTCGCTCAGCTCGGACCTACAGGCGCTCTGGGACTACATCAAGGCCAACCTGTCGTCGTTCAGCTACCCGAGCGTTTGATTCCAGGACTCAGGCCCGACGCGCCGACACCCCGGCGCGTCGGGCCAGAAGTTCGGCGCGGGTTAGTGATGCTTGAACGTGAGCTTGGTGCCCTCCGCCGTGCAAGTGAACTGCTTGCTGTCGATCACCTTGCAGGCGGACTCGTTCGAGGTGCTCCAGGTCTCGATCGTGTACTCGACCGAGGCGTTAGTGCCGCCGATCTTGTACCAGAGGTTTGCCGCGTATTGGACCCCGCCGAGCAGGCTGAAGCCGTACTTCAGCTCCCAGGTGTGCGTCTGGCCTGCGTGCAGCTGCGCTCCGTTGTGCGGGCGCCCCTCGAGGTCCATCGGGTAGTGGGTGGGCACGCACCGGGTCAGGTCGATGCACTTGTAGGTGGGGACGGCCTTGGCCGCTTCCAGCGTCAGCACGTGGGTGCTCTGGTTGTGGAGCTTGAACCCACGACTGGCCGCGCTCGCCGGTCTGGCAGCCCCCAGTGCTGCGAGCAGCACGCACCCGAGGGCCAGCACCATCAGTCCTCGTTTTCTACTGGAACGGTGTAGCGGTGCACCCCAAGGTTTGATCGGCGACCCCCTACGCGCGATTCGCCCTGCGTTCAACTAGGCGCTCGGAACGCAGCGGCGGCGGCCCTGCGCATCGCCTCCTGCGCCTCGTCCATATCCAGCAGCACCGTGGCCTCGCTGGTCACCTGGCCGGTGGCGCCGACGGCCATCGCCAGGGCTACCACGGCGATATTGTCCGGCGCCTCCAGCAGAAATGCGCCGTCGTGTTCGCCGAGCGTCCACCACAGGCCGTGCAGCTTGCATCCCAGTGACTCGGCCGCCTCGCGAGAGGCAGCGCCGCGGTCCTGAGGGTTCTCGATCATCGCCCTGATCGCCTCCGGGGAATATTTGAAGCGTCCGAGATACAGCGGCACGCGAGCCTCCGATCGTGGGGAAGGGTGCGTCGATCCTCGTCGATCGCGCGCCGCCGGCGCAACCCGCGGCTGACTACGGGATCAGCTGGCCGACCCCGAGCAGATTCCCCTCGCTGTCGCGAAACCAGCCCGCCCGCTCGCCGGAGGCGCCCTTGCTCGGGTACTGGCCGTCGATGTCGGCGATCCCGTCGATCGTGCGCAGTCCGGGCACGTCGACCTCCTCGAAGTTCACGCCGCGCCGCTTGAGCTCGGCGACGGTCGCGTCGATGTCGTCGACCTCGAACGCCATCTGGGTGAACTCGCCGGAGGCAGCTCCGGCGGACTGATACAGGGCGAACTCGCCGCCGCCGCCTGGGTGGTAGAGCAAGCCGCCGGGACGTTCGTCGACTGGATCGAGCCCCAGCTTCTCCGAATAGAACCTCCGCGCCCGCTCCAGGTCCTGGGCGGGGATCCTCGCGGCGATCCGGGCGTCTGTGAGCATGGCGTCTCCCTTCGTAGTCGTTGTCGTGCGATGTATCACGGTCGCGCCGCCCGCACGCCGGTAGCGTCACGTCCGCGAAAAAACAGGGGGGTCGTCACGGTGCGAACAGAGCGTGGCGAGGAGATCCTCTGCGCCGAGGTTCGAATAACGCGCACTGACATCTGAAAGGGGCAGATCCGACATGCACGCATAGCTGCGCTCGCGGACCTCACGTCTGCGGGGAGCGACGGGGCCTTGGTGCTCCGGTAGGGCAGATCACGGCGCGCGATCGGCGGCGCACGTCTGCGTGCTCTGGCGCGCAGGGCAGCCGATCGCGACGCGCCAGACCACCAAAGTGAGGAAACGAACAGCAATGAGACGGTTACGACTCGGGCGAGTCGCCATCCTGGCGATCCTTGCCTGCCTGGTGAGTGCCACCGGCGCCTACGCGCTGGTGATCGGGTTGCCCATCAACGGCACCCAGGTCAACAACGATCCCGCAAACGGGATCGACCCGCATCAGGACGCGGGCGTATCGGACGTAGTCGGCGGCTCGCTTGTGGCCGGCGGCCCGCGGGTGCCGTGGGCGACGTTCGAGCAGAAGTCAGGTAGCTCGCAGCAGATCTTCGTGCGGGCCTTCAAGAACGGGCAGTGGGTGACCCAGGGCAAGTCCCTGAACATCAGCCCGAACGTGGAGGCCGAGGCACCCTCGATCGACTTCGCGGGCACCGGTCGGACGGTGCCGTGGGACGCGTGGTATGAGCCCAACGCGGCGCTCGGCGGCGAGAAGCAGATCTTCGCCAGTCGCTTCACCGCGGCCGCCAACACGTGGGTGCCCGAGGGTCAGGATCGCGGCGCAGGCGTGCCCTCGCTCAACATCCACACCAATAAAGAGGCCGAGGACCCGTCGGTCGCCGGCGGGGCCGCCGTGCCTGGCAACGACCCGGTGCCGTGGGTGGCGTGGCAGGAACAGGATGGCAACGTCAACTCATCCGGAAACCACGACCAGATCTTCGTTTCCAAGGGCGTCAAGCAGCCCGCTCCGAAGAGTCCGTGCACCGGCTTCAAGCCGTCGGCCGCGGCGAGCGTCAGCGCGTTCTGCTGGCAGCAGGTCGGCCTCGACCGGCTCGCGGCGAACGGCGGATCGTCGGCGACCGGCGACCCGACGCTGAACATCGATCCCAGCCGCGACGGAATCGAGCCTGACATCGCGTTCACCGGTCCCACCGACAAGGTCGGCTGGGTCGTCTGGTATGAGGTCGGCGACAGCCACCTCGGGCTGCGCGACAACGACCAGGTGTTCGCGGCCAAGATCGTCGCCGACTCAGGCGCCGACGGCGGCTTCCACTGGCAGTCGGTAGGCGGCGGCACCAAGACCCTCACCAACGTGCTCGACACGTCGAACTCACCGCCCGGGTTCGGTCCGTGCGCGGCTTCGACGAGCGCCGAGGACAAGTGCTCGCTGAACGCCAATCCGCTGCGCGAAGCTGAGGACCCGCGGGTCGCCGCGGGGACGTTGACGCCCGGCAGCGCCACGGTCCCGTGGGTGGCGTGGGCGGAGGACACCGGCTCGGGCAAGCACGCGATCTTCGTCGCGCGGCTTGTCGGCGGCGACCACTTCGAGCTGTTCAACGGCGGTCGTCCGGTGTCGCCCACCAACCGCGACGCGGCCAGCCCGGACATCACGTTCTTCGGCAACGTCCCGTACGTGTCGTGGATCGAGACGCGGGGCAGCCGCAAGGTCGGGTTCATCGGCCACTTCGCCAACGGAGTGTTCGTGTCGGACACGCCGTTCGGGATCAACCTGGCGCCGCGGTTCCGCACCGCTTCGCTGATCGACGCCCGGGTGCCGCTGTCGTCCAGCTGCACCGCGGACCCGTTCACCAGCGACGGCTCGGCCTGCCCGATCGCACAGGTCAACGCTCCGTTCGACCTGTTCACCACCGACGACAGCCCACAGCGGCTGTTCGGCCAGGCGGTGATCGGCGGGCTCAACTGCATCCTGTTCCCGGGTTGCAGGCTCGCGCTCGCCGCCCAGGGCAACGGCGCGGTGATCCAGAGCTCGCTCGGCCAGAGCAACAACGTCGGGATCCTGGTCCAGCGGGTCGTCCGGACCAAGCGCGTGCACGGCAACAAGGTCCTGGTCGTGCGCAACGTCGGTCGCGTGCCGCTGGGTCTCCACCACAAGGGCCGAGTCAGGATCCATTGGAACCTGAAGGTCAATGGGCACTCGCTCAAGCCCGGTCGCTACGCGATCACGCTGCGGGCGTTGGACAAGCACCGCAACGTGCTCGGCACGACCAAGACGGTGGTGCTGACGCTCAAGCGCTGACCGGCATCCGTCAGGGTTGGGGGCGCTTTTGGGGCCCGGCGCGTGGCGACGCGCCGGGCCTCTGCCCGTCATGGGCACGGCGCGGGTGACCGGATCCCGGCGCCCAACCCCACCACCGCCAACGACAGCGCGACCGAGATGCCCAGCGCCGCGTGCAGCCCGCCCGCCAGCCGGCCGCCGGCGATCAGCGCGCCGTAAACCTCCACGCCGATCACGCTGCCGGTCTGCCGGGCGGTGTTGAGCGTGCCCGACGCGATGCCGGCCCGAGACTGGGGAGCGCTCGCCAACAGCGCCGACGTCATCGAGGGCACCACCAAGCCGAGGCCGAAGCCGATCGCGATCAGCTGTGCCACGAGTGCCCAGTAGGGGCTGTCCGGCCCGGTGCCGAGCAGCGCCGCCGCGCCCGCGGCCATCGCTATCGCGCCGCAGCGGATCACCCGCGCGGGCGTGAACGGGCTGGCCACGCGGCCGGCGAGCAGGTTCCCGGCCATCACCGCCACGGTCATCGGCGCGAACGCCAGCCCGGTGCGCAGGGCCGACAGGTGCTGTCCGCGCTGGAAGAACAGGCTGAGCACGAAGATCAGCCCGTAGAACGCGACGTTGACCAGCAAGCCGATCACGCTCGCGCAGCTGAACGTGGACGACCTCAGCAGCGATTGCGGCGGCGTCAGGCGTCCGGGCGCGCGAGGCGTCTCGACCGCGCATCGAGCCGTGATCAGGATCCCGGCGGCGCCGATCGGAGCGTTGATGAAGAAGATCGCCCGCCAGCCCAGCGCCTGGGTGAGGATACCGCCGACCAGCGGTCCGGCCGACAGCGCCACGCTGGCCCCAGCGGCCCACAGGCCCACCGCCCGCGCACGCTCGCCGGGCTCCGGGAACGTGTGGCGCAGCAGCGCCAGCGAGCACGGCACCAGCACCGCAGCACCGACGCCCTGGACCGCGCGAGCGCCGATCAGGATCACGAGGCTCGGCGCGAGCCCGCACGCCGCCGAGGCGATGGTGAACACGAAGAAGCCCGAGATGAACACGCGCTTGGCACCGACCCGGTCGCCGAGAGCCCCGGCCGCCAGGATCAGCGCCGCGAACGCCAGCGTGTAAGCGTTGACGACCCACTGCAGCGAGCCCACGCCGCCGCCGAGCGCGGCTCCGATCGGCTTGATCGCGACATTGACGACGCTGACGTCGAGTTGGACGACGCCGAAGCCCAGACTGGTCGCGGCCAGTGTCAACCAGCGGGCGCGTTCCCTGTTGACTGTCCACACGCCTTCCGAGGCTAAGCGCGGGACGCTTACACCGCGGTCGAACCGTTCGGGCCGGGAACGCTGTCGACCGACCGCCGGTCGCGCGCGGCTAACGCTGCAAGGCGAGCGCCAGATGCACGACGGTGGAGATCGTGTACGCGAGGCCGAGCAGATGCCGGAACCAGTTGACGCCGTAGGCCAGCTCCTCGTAGGCCCAGACCCCCATCGCCAGGTAGGAGATCGCGTGCGCGTAGGCGTTGACCGAGCCATGCGTGCGGCTCGACACCACGCCCGCGACGAACGCGAGGGTCAACGGCGCGTTGGGGAACTGGACAAGCGGAAAGCTCCGAGGCCAGCTGAGCTGGGTGACACGCTTGTAGGCCCGCCAGCCGTCCTGCGGGCCCGACATTGATAGGCGCACTGCGAGCTCCGATCCGGCCGGCCGTCGATTGTGCGGCCGCCACCACGAAGACCGCGTGATCGCGAGAATACTTCCGCCGGAGCCCTAGCCGCTCGGCACCACCTCGCTGCCCGGGATCTCGATCTCGCTGATCATCAGGTTGCCCGTCACCGGGTCGTTCGGAGTCCGGCTGGTCATGTCGAGCCGGACCTGGGTCGCAGTGCTGGAGGGGAGCGGATCGCCGCCAAGACCGTCCGGTGTCGCGGCGACTACCGGGCGGCCGCCAGCAGCTCGGTCGTTTTCGCCACCGCGCTGCGCGAGCTGGAGTGGGAGCGCCGGCAGACCGGCGTGTTCGATCCCGACCAGCTGTTCTCGATGCTCGGGCTGGCTGATTCGCTGCAGCGATACGGGATCACGGTGAGCGACGAGGCGGTCTGATCCGGGCCCGAAGCGACCGGCCTATGGCCACCCGGCGTGCGGGACATCGACCCGGGTGGCCACCAGCACGCCCGTTCCGGCGCCGGCGGAGATGTCTGCCCCGTGCCACTCCCTGGCGACGATGAACAGCGTGCGGCCGTCGGGACCGCCCAGCGCGCACGAGAAGCAGCCACGGTCGAGCTCGAGCTTCTCCAGCACGTCTCCGCCCTCCCGCACCCGTACGCAGTGAGCGTGCGGGACGTCCGCGTACCACACCGCGCCCTCGGCGTCGACCGTGATTCCGTCCGGCGCGTCCTCGCCGAGGTCGGCCCACACGCGGCGGTTGCCCAGCGAGCCGTCCGGAGAGATGTCGAACGCGGTCAGCTGCCGGCCATAGGACTCGGCGACGATCAGCGTCGAATTGTCGGGAGTGACTGCCATCCCGTTGGGGAAGGCGAGCCCGCCGGCAACCTCCCGCGGCTCCCCATCGGGACTGATGAGCGCCACCGTGCCCGGGGCCGGCGGCTCCCCGGCCATCATGTCGAAGCCGCCGCCGTTGACATAGATGTTGCCGCGTCCGTCCACCACGATCTCGTTGTTCGGCGGCCGATCTGACAGGACGCTCAGGTCGGCAAACTCCGACAACGAGCCGTCGGGCGCGAGCTTCAAGATCGCGCGGCGGCGGGCTGAGACGATCAGCAGCTGATCCTCGGGCGTCCAGTCGAGACAGAACGGGAACGACGCAACCTCGACGATCAGCTCGCTGTTGCCGTCCAGGTCGACGGCGTAGAGCTTCTCGGCGCCCCAGTCCGCGAACCACAGGCGACCCGCGTGCCAGCGCGGCGACTCGCCGAACTCGATGCCGGTCATCAGGGTGTTCAGGTCAGGCATCAGCTACCTCCCGCTCGTGGTTCTCGGACATCCGCGGCCGCGAAACGCTCCGATCTCCGCCTCCTCCCCGCCTACCGCGGTCTTGGGATGCACGCACGACAGCGCGCCCGCGGCCACAAACAGGATCGCGACATCCGGGGCCATGTGGGTGAACGCTTCCTTAAGTCGGGTGGCCTATGCGTGCATAGCGCGCCAAATCCGCCAGGGAACCCGGGGCTTGCCGTGCGCTGCACGCATACGCTGTGCACAGCACGGCAAGCCTCGCCCTGAGCGCCGGATTTGACGCGAACTGCACGCTCATCGCCCGAACTGCGCCCCCGACTCACAGACCAGGTAGGCTCGCCGCGGGCTTTAGCCGACGGGGGACCGATGATCACCAACGGGTCAGGAACGACACCAAACGGGGGCAACCCTCGCCGCGCGGGGCGCACCGCCCTGCGGCGCGCGGCGATCGCCGCGGCGGCGTGCCTGGCGTGCGCGCTGCTGGCCGGTGTCGCCTCCGGCGCCGCCTCGGACGCCGCGGCCCAGCGGGCCGCCGCCGCGTCCTCGCAGCTGCCCGCCCAGATCACGTTCGGCTCGGGCAGCCGGCGGATCCCCACCTCGTTCTTCGGTCTCTCGCTGGAGTACAAGGAACTGCACACCTACCTGAACTCGGGGGTGCTGTTCCGGCGGATGCTGTCGATCGTCCGGCCGCGGGACGGCAGCTCGATGCTGCTGCGGATCGGTGGCAAGTCGGCCGATCACGTGTGGTGGGACACCGACGACCGGCCTCCGCAGTGGGTGACCACGCTCGACCAGCAGTGGCTGACGCGCCTCGGCGGCCTCGTCCGCCGGGCCGACCTCAAGGTGATGCTCGACCTGAACTTGGCCGTCCACTCGCCGACAATGGCGGCGCGCTTCGCCAAGGCGGCGGTCCAGACGCTGCCGCGGTCATCGGTCGTCGGGTTCGAGGTCGGCAACGAGCCCGACCTGTACTGGCTCCAGCCGTGGCTTGAGAAGCAGCGGATCGCGACCACCTCGCGCCGACGTACCGCGGCACTGGGCCGGCAACTACTCACCGATCGACTATCAGCGTGACTACGGGCCTACGCCCGCGCCGTGATCGCGGCGGCGCCCGGGGATCCCGTTGGGCGGCCCGGACGATCAGCCAGCTGCCGAGACGGACTGGCTGAGGTCCTGTCCGGCCTTGGCCGGTTGACGCCCGGGTTCCTCACGGTCCACCGCTATGCGTCGTCGACGTGCCTGCCGTCCGGGCAATCCGGCACTACCCGACGATCCGATGGCTCCTGTCCGACGGCTCCGTCGCGGGATTCGCTCGCACCACGCTGATGCGCGGTCGAGTTCGCCCACGCGATGCACAGCCCAGCTGCGATTGACCGAGGTCAATTCGATCAGCTGCGGGGGCAACAAGGGCGTCGCCAACTCGTTCGCCACCGCGCTGTGGACGCCCGACGCCCTGTTCGAGCTGCTCAACGCCGGCGTCGACGGAGTCAACTGGCACATCCGCCCTTCGATCCTCAACGCCCCGTTCAACCTCGTCGACGGAAAGCTGGTGCCGCTGCCCGAGCTCTACGGCCTGGCGGTGTTCGCGCAGATGACCCACGGCCCGGCGCGGCTGATCAGCACCACCGTGTCGGCCTCGGCCGGCCTGGTCCTGAAGGCATGGACCGTGCGGCGCGGCGGCACCTCGAACGTGCTGCTGATCAACAAGGGCGGTCGCGACGCCCGGGTGAGCGTCCCTGCTCCGGCCGGAGTCCGCGGCGCGGCGATCATCCGCCGGCTTCAGGCGCCGAGGGTCGGCTCCACCACCGGGGTGCGGTTCGCCGGTCGACGGATCGGCGAGGACGGACTGTGGCACGGGCAGGAGAACGACGAGCGGGTGAGCGCCCGTGGCGGCTCCTACGCGGTCACGGTGCCCGCCTACAGCGCGGCGATGGTCACGCTGGGAAGCTGACCGAGGGCGCCGCTGCGTACTCTGACGGCGTGGCCGTCAACGACTTCGACACCAAGGTGGCAGTCGTGGTGCGCGACGACCTGGCCGCCTGGCAGCGCCTGAACGTCTGCGCGTTCCTGATCAGTGGGGTCGTCGCGGCGGCGGGCGAGGTCGCGATCGGCGAGGACTACGAAGACGGCGACGGCAACCGCTACCTGCCGCTGCTGGTGCAGCCCGTGGTCGTACTCGAAGCCGCTGCCGCCAAGCTCAAGACCGTCCGCGACCGGGCTGAGCGCCGTGCGGTGCCGATCGCGCTGTACACCGCTGACATGTTCACCACCGGCGACGACTCCGCCAACCGCGCCACCGTGCGGGCAGTCGCGACCGTCGACCTCGACATCGTCGGGATCGCGCTGCGCGCGCCCCACCGCGACGCCGACGCCGTCCTGCGCGGGCTAGCCCGCCATCCATGACTATCGGCTGGCTCCCCGACGGCTTCTCGGCGCCCTCGCTGGTCGAGCTCGGAACCGGGCATCACCTGCGACCGATCCGGGCCGACGACGTCGACCTCGACTATCCGGCGGTGATGGGCTCGCGTGAGCGCCTGTGGGCCAAGTACGGCGAGGCGTGGGGGTGGCCCCCCGCGACGATGAGCTACGAGGCCGACCGCGACGATCTCGCCCATCACGAGGCCGAGATCGCGGCCAACGAGACGTTCAACTACGCGGTGCTCGACGCGACCGAGAGCGAGCTGCTCGGGTGCATCTACATCGACCCGCCCGACTCCACCAGCCCCGAAGGCAGCGATGCGGTCGTCTCGTGGTGGGTAGTCGACCGGATGGTCGGGTCGGACCTGGATGCGCTCCTGAGCGAATTCGTTCCGGGATGGCTGGCGGACGCCTGGAGCTTTCGCTCAGTCCACTACTTTCCCTGAGCGCGGTCGGCCAGGCTCAGCTCCCGGTCGGTGACGATCCCGCTCTGGAGCGCGCTGCGCACGAGCGCCAGCCGCTTCTTGTTCTGTGGCAGGTCGGGGATGTCGAACTTCTCAAACAGCGCGCGTAGGTGGAGCTTGACCGCGGCGACTGAAAGGTAGAGCTGGTCGGCGAGCTGCTGGTTGGTGGGAGGCGACTCGAATGCCGGGTCGTCGCGGAACGGGCGGCACAGGGCGACCAGCACCTTGCGCTGCTGCTCGGATAGGTCCGCCGCACTGACGACCCTGTCGATCGCGACCAGCGTGGTCCGCCGGGCCACCGAGGTCTGGTTGTGGACGGCCACGATCGTGCTGCCGAAACGGAGCATGTCGCCGTCGCGGAGCCGGCGGCGCCCGTGGACGCGTTCGCCGTTGACGTACGTGCCGTTGCGCGACAGGCCATCGTCGACCACGGCGAGCTCTCCGGCTCGCTGCTCGAGCTCGGCGTGCAGGGTGGACACCGATGGGTCCCACGCGATGCTGAGGTCGGCGACCGGGCTTCGGCCCACCGCGAGCTCGCCGCGCTCGGACGAGAACCGCAGGAGCGCCAACGCGCCGTCGGCGTCGCGGTAGGCGAAGAACGGGACCGCCTCGCGCTGCGCGCGGACGATCTCCCGCAGCTCGGAAGCGGTCGTCGGCGTCGGTCCACTCGGCGCGGGGTCGGCCATCGGAAGCTTCCTATCCAACCACCGTCAGGCTGTCAAGCGAGCGCGGCCGCCACCCCGAACGACGCATAAGATGCGCGCTCGTGGCGGAGCTCGACGCGTGATCCGGGTGCTGGTGATCGGCGCCGGCGGGATGATCGGGCGCAAGCTCGTGGGCCGGCTGGTGGGCGACGGGACGATCGGGGACCGGGGTATCGCGGCGCTGTCCCTGGTCGACGTCGTGCCGCCTCGCGGGCACGAGCTCGGGGGCGGGCTCGGACTCGAGGTCGAGACGATCGCGGCCGACGTCGCCGACGCTCGCGTCGTCCCCGACCTGCTCGCCGGCAGGCCCGACGTGATCTTCGATCTCGCGGCGGTGGTGTCGGGCGAGGCCGAGGACGACTTCGAGAAGGGCTACCGCGTCAACCTCGACGGCACCCGGCTGCTGCTCGAGGCGGTCCGTGAGGCGGGCCCGGGCTACCGCCCGCGGCTCGTGATCACCTCGTCGGTCGCGGTCTTCGGCCCGCCGTTCCCGGACGTGATCGGCGACGAACAGCGAACCACTCCCGCGACCAGCTACGGCACCCAGAAGGCGATCGGTGAGCTGCTGCTGTCCGACTACACGCGCCGTGGTTTCCTCGACGGGGTCGCGCTGCGCCTGCCCACGATCTGCGTGCGCCCGGGCCGTCCGAACCTGGCCGCGTCGGGCTTCTTCTCGAACATCATCCGCGAGCCGCTCAACGGCCGGGAGGCCGTGCTTCCGGTCGGCGAGAACGTCAGGCATTGGTTCGCGTCGCCGCGCGCGGCCGTCGAGTTCCTCATCCACGCCGCGGCGCTCGACAGCGAGGCGATCGGCCCGCCCCGGGCGCTGACGATGCCCGGGCTGTCGGCGACCGTGGGGATGGAGATCGACGCGTTGCGGCGAGCTGCCGGCGACACCGCGGTATCGCTGATCCGGCGCGAGCCGGATCAGGCGATCGCCCGGATCGTCGACGGCTGGCCGCGGGCGTTCGACGCCCGCCGTGCGCTGGAGCTCGGCTTCCGCGCGGAGCGTGACTTCGACGAGATCGTCCAGGTCTACATCGACGACGAGCTCACGGCCACAACCCAGGGATAGCGAACTCTCCCCCTTGGGTATCTAGGCGCGGCCGCCCTACGGGCGCATGATGCTTGCTGTGCAGACGGAGAACGCACACAGGGACACGGACCAGGGTCGGCGGTCAGACCGCCAAACGCACCTCTCCAATCAAGCCCTTGTCCGCGATGTGGGGGCCGTCCGGGTCCAATGGGCCAGGCCAATCGGTCCGGCGCCGTACGGAGGCGGCGCCGGACCGTTCAATCTGGGTCGATTCCGCCGGGGCGGGTGGCGTCGACTCTTGGGGGAGCCGGTCGGCTCGCCGCCCTCGGGGGAAGGCGGCGGCCACCGCTAGGGGCTGGAGGCGGCTGGCGCGGGTACGAACGACCGCGCCGGCCGCCCGACGCCGAGCGCGCTGAGCGCCAGTCCGACGGCCAGCAGCAGGCCGCCCACGGCCGTGGTCAGCGTCCAGGACTCCGCCAGCACGACTGCGCCCAGCGCTGTGGCCGTCAGCGGTTCGGCCAGGCTCAGCGTTCCGGCGGTGCGGGCGGGCACACGAGCCAGGCCTCGGGCGAACAGCACGTACGCCGCGGCGGTCACGACCAATCCGAGCCACGCGGTCAGCAGCAGACCCGCCGGGGACACCAGCGCTCCGGCGCCGCCAAGCAGGAGCGGCGACAGCAGCGCTGCGCCGATCGTGACCGTGACGGCAAGCACCGGAATTGGATCGGCGCCGCCGGCCAGCAGCCGCTTCAGGCACACCGTGTATGCGCCGTAACAGGCGCCGGCGAGCACCGACAGGGCGATCCCGAACAGATCGACTCCGCCGCCGCCGCGCGGCAGCACCAGTAGCGCACAGCCGGCGACTGCGCACGCCGTGCTGAGCGTCCATACGCGTGGCAGCGACTCGCCACCGAAGCGGCGCGCGAACACCCCGCAGAACGCCGGCGCGCTGCCGAGCGCGACCAGCGTGCCCAGGGCGACGCCGGTGCGGGCCACGGCGGCGAAGAACGCGGCCTGGTAGACCGCCGTCGCAAGCCCGGCGATCAGCAGCCACCAGCGGCGCTCGCGGTCGAGCAGGCCGCGGACCCGCAACCGGCCGGTGAACGCTGCGATCGCCATCAGCGCGGCGGCACCCGACAGCAGCCGGGCGGCCCCGATCAGTGGCGGGTCGGCGTCTAGGCGCGCGAGCGCTTGTGCGGTGCCGCTGGTGCCCCACAGGACCGAAGCCGACAGCAGCGGCAGGACACCCCAGCCCGCCCCCGCCCACCGGCCAGAACGCTTAGGTGCATTGATTCCGCTCATTGCGGCTGATTTGAGCATATGCATGGCGCTAGTGCGTGCACTTCGTATTCTGTGTGGATGTCAACGAAATTCACCGAACTTGATGCGATCGATTGGTCGCTGGTGGGCGAGCTGCAGAACGATGCACGGATCACTAACCGCGAGCTGGCCGCAACCGTCCACGTGTCCCCGTCGACATCGCTCGAGCGGGTCCGCGCGCTCCGCGCCACGGGGGTGATCCGCGGCTACCACGCCGACATCGATCTCGAAGCGCTCGGCCGACCCGTCCAGGCACTGACCGAAGTCACGATTCGGCCGCCCACCCGAGAGAACATCGAGGGGTTCCGCAACTGGGCGATCGAGCTGCCCGAGGTCATCGCAGTGTTCGTCGTGTCAGGGGCCAACGACTTTCGTCTGCACATCGCGGTCCCCGACACCAACGCCCTGTACGGGTTCGTGATCGACCGCCTGACCGAACGACCCGAGGTCGCCGACGTCAACACTTCGGTGGTCTACGAGCACATCCGCCGGACCGTGCTCGAGCCGCTCCGGCCGGCCTCCGAGCCATAGAACCGCACTAGCCTTGGTTGGCGTGAACTCGCCCGTCACCGTCGTGAGGCTGGTTGGGCCGCCGGAGGCCGATGACGAATACGTAGTCCTCCGCGAGGGAGCGGACGAGGAGACCGTCCACCTTCACGACTACACGCGCGTCTATGGCGTGCCCGGCCTGTACGAACACGTCGTGCAGGAGCTGCTCGGCTGCCGGTCGCCCCAGGTCGCCGCGCAGGGACTCGGTCGAGTACTCGAGGAGCTGTCGCTCGATCCCGCGAGGCTGACCGTGCTTGACCTGGGCGCGGGGAACGGACTCGTCGGCCAGCTCGTCCGCGAGCTCGGGGTCGGTGCGGTCGTCGGGCTCGACGCGCTGCCCGCCGCACGCCGGGCAGCCCTGCGCGACCGGCCCGACGTCTACCGCGACTATTTGGTGGGCGACCTCGCCAACCCCGCGCCCGGACTGCTGGAACGCCTGCGCGCGCACAACCTCGGGGGGTTGGTGTCGGCTGGAGCGCTGGGCGGCACTCACGCTCCGCCGATCGCCCTGGAAAGGGCGCTTGAGCTGCCGGCGCCGGGGGCTCCGGTGGCGTTCACGATCCATGAGCAGTTCCTGCAGACCGACGCGGACGGCGGCTTTCGCAGCGCGGTCGCGGAGCTGCTCAGCTCCGGCAGGCTCGAGCAGATCGAACGCTCCCGCTTCCACCACCGAGTGACCACCACCGGCGAGCCGATCCACTATGAGCTGCTCGTCGGCGCCACCGCTCGGTAGCGGCTGACATCTGGCCGTGTCACACCGGTTTCTGGACTGTTATCGCCGGTGATCGATTGGTGATCGGCGTCCCCGATCCTCCTCATCGCGTCCTAAACCTACGAACAAAGGAACGCGATGCACTCCTTACTTGGAATCGAACTTTCGCGCACACTGGCCCGCGAGAAGGACGAGCAGGCGTCGGTGACCGAGGCGCGAGCCCGCCGACCGAAGCTCGCGCAGCTGTTCCGGCAGCTTCCGGTCCGCAGGCGTCGTGAAAAGGCGCCCACGGTCGTCCGGGGCACGACGTGACCTGGCGCGAGGCAGCACAGCCCTGGCCGGCCTCGCCGCCCCCGGCCGATCTGGAACAGCGGCTCCCGGATGAAGAGCCTGGGCGCAGCCTGGTGGATGGAATCGTCTACTCCGAGTCCTGGAGTCTCAGGCTGCGCCAGCACCCGCTGAAGGGCAACGAGCCCGCGGCGCCGCGCCCGACCCCAAGTCGGCGGACGACGCCGCGGCGCACGTCGATCAGCTCCAGCGCGTCGCTGCTGCCGTAAAGGGATAATCGCCGGCATGACCGCGCTGGCGGAGACGATCGCCGCACAGGCCGAGCTGCTCGAGCCGGTGCTCAGGTTGGACCTGAGCGACGCGCTGGCGCGGATCGAGCCGGCCAGGCGAATCTGGCTGGTGGGCACGGGGTCCAGTCAGCATGCCGCAGAGCTCGGGGCGTGGATGTTCGGCGCCTGGGATCGCGAGGCTCGATGGAGCTCGTCGGCGGCGTTCGTTACGACGGAGCGCCGGCTGGACGCCGGAGACGCTGTCGTGATCATCTCCCACACCACCGAGACCGCATTCGCCCGGCGCGCGCGTGTGCAGGCGCTGGACGCTGGGGCTCGGGTCGTCTCGATCACCGGCCGGGGACGGGGCTGGCCAGAGGCGATCGAGACCGTCGATGCCGAGCGTTCTGAGACCTACACGGCGAGCTACCTGTCGGCGCTGATCGTGCTCGCCCGACTTGCCGCTGGACTCGGCCGGGCCCCGTTTGACAAGCGGCAGCTGGCCGAGCTTCCGGAGCGGGTCGGCGCCGCCGCCCGGGCGCCGGTCGCGCTCGGAGAGCCACCGCCCCGTCTGATCGTGCTGGCCGGCGCCGGCCCAGCAGCGATCACCGCGCGCGAGGGCGCGATCAAGCTGCGCGAGGCCGCTCGACTTCCGGCGGAGGGGTTCGAGGCCGAGTATCTACTCCACGGCTCGGCGGTCCCGCTGGGTCCCGACGACGCGCTGCTGGCGCTCCAACCGGGCGACGACCGCTTCGGGCTGCTCGGCCTGCTAGCCGGGACGGCGGCGAGCGAGGGGCTCAAGGTCGCGACCGTCGAGGAGCCCGATGGCCTGCACTCGGTGCTGGCGCAGATCCCGCTCACCGTGCGCCTGCAGAAGCTGGCGTCGGACCTCGCCGACGCTCGGGGGATGGATGCCGACAAGGTGATTGTCGACGGCTGGGACGACGATCGGCTCTGGGGTGCCGGCAATCCCGGCTGATCAACCAGCCCGGCTGGGCGATTCCTGGACGACGCCGCGCACCCCGACCGCAATCACCGCCGCAACGACCGAGGTAGCGCACGAGATCACGAACGGCGCGCTGACTCCAAGCGGGCCGACGACCGCGCCGCCAATCGCCGAACCCGCGGCGAGACCGCCGATCAGCGCCGCCGAGATCCACGTGAACGCCTCGGTCTCGGTGCCGGGCGCCACCGAGCGGCCGACCAGCGCGTACTGGCATGAGAACACCGGGGCAATTGTCAGCCCAGCCACGATCGCGCAGATGAACGCCACATCGATCGTGCGCGCCGCGATCAGCGGCGCCGTGCACACGACCGCCAGCACGAGCAGCAGCTGGTAGCGGCTGACCAGCGACGACCGCCACACGCGCGAGCCATACCACAGGCCACCGGCCATGCTGCCGACGCTCCAGACCGCGAGCAGCAGACCCGACGCGGGTCGCGAGCCGGCGTGAATCGCCAGTGACGGCAGTCCGACCTCGATCGCCCCGAGCGCCATCCCGGTGAGCGCAACCGGGCCGAGGAGCGAGCGCAGCTCCCGACTGGCCAGCGCCGAACGACGCTCGTCCGGGGCACGCGGCGCGTCCGAGCGTCGGACCACCGGCGAGCTGACGAACAGCAGCGTGCCGCTCACGCACACAGCTCCGAGGAGCACCACGGCGAGCTCGGGCGAGGTCACCGCGATCACGAGCGCGACCACCAACGGCCCGGCGACCCAGATCGACTCCTGGGCCACCGCGTCCAGGGCATAGGCGGTGTCGCGCAGCGACGGTTCCTCGAACACCTCGCGTAGCAGCACCCGGGCTACCGGGGCGATCGGTGGCAGCAGCGCCCCGGCGATCGCCGACAGCGCCACCAACCCGAACACCGAGGCACCCGATCTCGATGCCGCGACGAGTGCCACGTAGGCGCAGGCCTGCACCAGCGCGAACGGAACCAGCACGCGGGCACGTCCGAACCGGTCGACCAGCCGGCCCACGAACGGTGCGCAGGCCGCGGTGGCCAGCGCGTATGCCCCGACCGCGACGCCGGCGGCGGCGTACGAATGTGTGGCACCGCGGACGAGCAGCAGGATCGCCAGCGACGACATCCCCTGAGGCAGCCTGCCGACGAGCGCCGACGCGAACAGCCGGGGCGCGCCCGGGATCGACAGCACGGACCTGTACCTCGCGACCATCCTTCGAGCCTACAAAGCCGGTCGCGACAGGGTCGGGCTAGGTGCTGTTGCTACTGGGAGAGCTGCTCCGCGTCGGGGTGAGCAGGCTCTGGCAAGCCTTGCTGGCTGACCGGAACTGCTTATTGGCCCGGATGTTCGAGGGGAAGATCGGGCCCTTTCCGGAGAAGTTGGGGTTCGGGAGCTTGTATCCGTGGCTTCGCACGCAGGCCACGTACTTCTGGATCGCCTGCCGGTTCGGCGCCCTGAAGCGACCGCGGGCGGGGAAGTTGGCACCGCAGGCTTTGAACGCGGCGCGGAACTTCGAGCCATTCGCTGCGCCGCCGAAGAACCCGCGCCGGGGCGGGTTACCGCCGGGGGGGGCGACCGGAGGCCATCGTGGTGATCGTGCTCGCGAGGCAGTCATCGGCGCCGGCCTCGAGCGTGGCGATCCGCGTATCGAGGTTGCGATCGGGCGCGATCGCGACGATCGGCAGCTCGCCGGCGTGGCGCCGAAGCTCTCGGCACGCCCGCGCGAGATCACGCACGGCAACGATCGCCACGTCCGGCTTGAACACGTCAAGCAGCCGCGTCGCCCGCTCCTCGGCAGCCACGGCGAGGACATCGTGGCCATCCCGCGCCAGCTCCCGCGTGAGCTGCGGCTCTGGTCTTGCGTACACGAACAGGATCCGCATCGCGTCCGCGACCGGCTCCACGCGAGCGGACGGCTGATCGAGCATGCGGCGATTGTGCGGGCGACGTGTGAGCTAGACGTGCGCGGAAGCTGAGAGTTTGTTGAGTCCCGGTGGAGCAATCGGTTCGATGGGCCCACCGCCGGCAGGCAGCTCCACGCGGAAGATGGCCCCGCCGCCGGGCGCATTGCGCGCATGGACGTCGCCGCGGTGGGCCTGGACGATTGCTTTGGCGATCGCGAGACCGAGACCGGCGCCACCCGGCCCCCGCCGGCGTCCTTGGTCTGCGCGCCAGAAGCGTTCGAACACCTTGTCGCCGGTTTCCACGGGCAGGCCGGGTCCGTGGTCGCGGACCTCGAGCACGGCGCGATCCTGCTGGCGACACGCACTCACCTCGATCGGCGAGCCCTCCGGCGTGTGGATCAGCGCATTGCGGGTGAGGTTGGCCAGCACCTGACGTAACTGGTCTCGGTCGGCGAGCACGGGCAGGGGTCCATCCGTCCTCAGGTCGATGTTGCGCTCTGGATCGATCGCCCGAGCATCATCTGCGGCGTGCTCGACGAGCTCCCGCAGGTCGATCGGCTCCCGCCGCGTCGCCGGCAGTTCGTTCAGCCGGGCCAGCAGCAGCAGATCCTCGACCAGCACGCCCATCCTCGCGACCTCGCCTTCGGTTCTGGACATCGCACGTTCGAGCGTCTGCGGATCGGCCGCGGCGCCGAGCCGGAACGCCTCCGTATACGCGCGGATCGAAGCCAGCGGTGTGCGCAACTCGTGCGAAGCGTCGGCGACGAACTGTCTCAGCCGAGCCTCGCTCTGCTCGCGATCCGCGAACGCCTGCTCGATCTGCATCAGCATGTCGTTGAGCGCCAGACCCAGGCGGCCGACCTCGGTGCGGGGGGTGGCCGGCGTGACTCTGCGGGCGAGGTCGCCGTGCGAGATCTCCCTGGCGACTCGACCGATCCGCTCCAGCGGTCGCAGCCCGACCCGGATCACGATCCAGCCGAGCAGCAGCAGCGCGAGGATCACCCCGCCGCCGACCAGGACCTCGACCTCGAGCAGCCGATGCAGGGTCTGGTCGACCTCGCGAAGCGGAACCGCCACCGCCACCGTCCGGCCGTCGCCGACCGCGACCGCCGCGGCGCGGTAGCGCAGCCCCGATCCGGCCTGCGAGTCGACCGTGAAGATATGCAGCACGCCGCTGCCGAACTCAGACAGCGGCGGCTTGGGCGGGATCGCCGGTGGCGGCCCCGGGCTCCCGCCGTAGGCGAAGGCATCGACCTTGACCGCCTTGCCACTCTGATCGAGCAGCACGCCGTAGGTCCCCGATGCCTGGAAGGTCCTCGGCCGGCGCCTCAGGCGTGGGTCGAACCGTCGCGGTGGCGTCGGCAGTACGCCTCCGGATCTCACGCCGAGCTGGCCCGCCACCAGCGGCAGCGAGGCACCCAGCTGCTGATCCACCCGCTGATACAGAAACGAGTGCTGCTCCTCGTAGGTCACCACCGCCATCACGGCCAGGCCGAGCGTGGCCAGTGCGCTCAGCCCGATCAACAGGCGTGCTCGCAGCGACAACAGCTCAGTCCTTGGGAAGGCGCAGCACGTAACCGACTCCGCGAACGGTGTGCAGCAGCGGCGCGCCGTGCGCGTCGATCTTCTTGCGCAGATAGCTGATGTAGGTCTCCAGCACCCGCGGGTAGCCGTCGAAGTCGTAGCCCCACACGTGGTCGAGCAACTGCTCTCGAGTGAGCACGCGGCGAGCGTTGAGCATCAGGTAGCGCAGCAGGCGGAACTCGGTGCCGGTCAGCTCGACCGGCCTGCCGGCCCGGGAGACCTCGAGCGTGTCGTCGTCGAGCTCGAGATCGGCGAACGTCAGCCGGCGGGACTCCTCCTGCAACGCGCCCACGCGACGGAGAATGTTCCGTAACCGGGCGATCAGCTCCTCGAGACTGAACGGCTTGGTCACGTAGTCGTAGCCGCCGATCGTCAGTCCGCGGACCTTGTCCGCGGTCGAATCCAGAGCGCTGAGAAACAGGATCGGAACCGGCTCGTTTGCGGCCGTCAGCCGCCGCGCGACCTCAAATCCGTCCACATCGGGAAGCATCACGTCGAGGATGATCACGTCGGGGCGCCACCGCGTGACCATCGCGAGCGCGTCCTTGCCCGTCTCGGCCGCCTCGACGCTGTAGCCCTGGTGGCGCAACGTCATCGAGATCGCATCGACGAGACTGGGTTCGTCGTCGACCACGAGCACGCGCGCTTCCGCCCGTTCGGCTACGGCGTTCACGAGCCATAGCATCCTCCGCAAATGTCAGAGTTTCGTGAGAAACCAACCAGAATCTCGTGAGAGCCGGGGATGGATCAGACGAATCGATCTACCTATGCATTCGAGAACGCGCGGGCGGTGCAGCGGGAGCGGCTTGGTTGTGCGACCGCGCTCTGTGACGATCCACGGCTGGCGTTCATGTCGCAGGCGACGATCGGCGCCTGGGGATACCGTCCCAGTGAATCCAGTGTGCCTGCGGACGGGATCGAGCCGCTAGAAGCAAATCTCCAGGCGCTCTCGAGAAATGTGTTGGATGCACACCGGCCCAAGCTTGAGCGCAAAGAACTCCGTAAGACTGCGGGCCGACAGCGTGCCGCGCTCCCTCACCCAGCGCTCAAAATGTATGCAAGTCGATCCGGGAAACCTGAAATCGCCCACGCTCCGAATCCGGCAGTGGCCGCTCTGAGACCCTCTCCACGGCATGGTTTCCGAGATCTCCACCGTCGCGAGCGGGATCTCACGGCCCGCTCGGTCGACCTCGCAAAGCCCCCTCACGCACACCACGTCGTACTTGACCTCGGTGTGGCAGCCACGGAACAAGCCGCCCTCGGACGCCCAATAATGCAGACTGTTCCGGATTAGGGAGGGCGGACGCGTTACCCAGGAGTCGGTGTTCCATGTGGATTCGTGGGCCAGCCTCAACCCCTCTTGATGGGTATCGATCGTCAGATACGTCCGGCACTCGTTCCCGTCAACGGAGGCGAACGCGGTTCGGGTACCCGCGCTGGCCAACACGGCTGCCACGCAAGCGATCGCGATCAGCACCAATGGAATCAGTGACCTTCGCCCGGCGAACGCAACACCGGCGGGAATCAGACGACCACCCCGTGACATCAATAACCATTCAATCGAATTCCGGACCATCCCCGACGCCGCGCCCGAAACCCCGCTCTCGCGGGGCCTTCGAGATGGGCCGTGCAGGAATCGAACCTGCAACCTTGGGATTAAGAGTCCCCTGCTCTACCAATTGAGCTAACGGCCCGGGGACGGCGATGTTACCCGCGGCGGGTGGGCCTCAGCACTGCTGGGCGAGCTGCTGGGCCGACTGTGGCGAGGTCTTGGCCTGCTGGAACGCCTGCTTGATCGACGTCTGGCCCGCCTTAGGCACCAGCGTCAGCGCCTTGGCCGACGCCAGATCGCCCTTGCGGCTCTGACTGGCGCCGTATGCGTTGAACGCAAGACACTCATACGCCGTGGCCTGGTTGGGATTGGCCGCGCTCACGTCCTCCCAGGCGTCCGCCGCCCCGGCGTAGTTGCTCTCCTTGGCGTATGCCCTGGCGGCGAGGATCGCGGTGTTGGCGTCGGGATTCTTGCTCAGGGCGGTGTAGCGCGCGTAGGCCTGGGTGAGCGACGCCAGCTCCTTCTTGCCCGACGCGGTGAACGCGCCGGTGTTGCTGTCGTAATTGGTGCCGTCGGTGGTCGCCGCGGTCCAGCGGGCCTGGACGAGCGCGGCCCAGGCCGCGGGGTCGTTGGGCCGCTGCTGCGTCGCCTTCAGCGCTGTCTTCTCCTGCTGGTCGACGACCGAGCTCTGGTTGTTGCCGCCGCCGTTGCCGGTGAACGCGTTGAGGATCCCACCGAACCCGTTCCCCGCGCCCACTCCGAACAGCACGAGTCCGCCACCCAGGATGATGGCGAGGCCAAGGTAGACAACCTGCACGGTGCGACGACGGCCGCGGCTGCGGAGATCGAAGAGCATCTACGTCGCGTCCAGGCCGTCGCCGAACGGCGACGACGACGCTTCCTGAGCGGCCCGAGCGGCCGCGCGGCGATCAGCGATCTTGAGCAACACGATACTTGCCAGGAAAAGGATGACCAGCGGGAGCATTTCCAGTCCGGTGGTGACTGGGTCCGCCCCCGGCATCGCCGCCGCGATGACGGCGATGATCACCGTAGCGTAGCGCCAGTGCTTGGTCAGGGTTTGACCGTTGACCACCCCGATCCGGTGCAGGCCCAGCAGCGCCAGCGGTAACTGGAAGGCGAGACCGATGCCCGCCATCGTGAAGATCTGGAACGTGTAGTAGGTCTTGGCCTGGACCAGGATGTCGAAGTTGTTGCTGTTATAGCCCTGGAGGAATCTCACCGCCGGTGGCAGGACGACGAAGTAGCCGAACGCGACGCCCCCCAGAAACAGGATCGGTGCGATCAGCATCAGCGGAATCGCCGTGCGTTTCTCGCGCGGGTTCAGGGCCGGGATCACGAACGCGTATGCCTGGTACAGAAGCACCGGTAACGCGAACAGCAGCGCGAAGTACGCGGCCACGGCCAGTGTCGTCGTGAACGGCTCGCCGACGCCGATCGTGATCGGCAGCTTCTTGGCCGACTGGGTCGGCAGCGACTTGGCGGCCTGGGTGGCACCGGCCGCAACCTGCGCGTGAGCTGCGCGGTCGGTGGCCGACTGAGTCGGGGAGTTGGCGAGCGCGGTCTCGCCGGCAGCCACCTGCTGCAGCCCCCGGCGCTCGTTGGCCAGGTCCCCGGACGTCCCCGAGATGTGGTTCTGGCTGGTCGAGGGCTGGTCGGGCAGCGCTCGGTTGAGCGCCTTCAGCAGCGCCTGGTTCTGCCAGAAGCAGAGCCCGAACGCGATCGCGAGTGCGATCCCGCAGATGATCAGCCGGGTGCGGAGCTCATCGAGGTGGTCGATGACGCTCAGACGATCTTCGTGCCCGATGGGCCGGAGCTTCGACACGAGATCGCTCCTACGTAGCCGCTACGAGCGGTGTTCTGGCGACCCGACCTCAGCCGTGTCGCGGTTCTGCGGCGTCACCGGAGGAGCCGCCGCCGGTGCCGTCGTGTTCTGGGTGAGCTCGGGATGCTCGGCCGCCTCATCGTCCTTGTCGTCCCCCGTGATCGAGTCCTTGAACTCACGGAGACCGGTGCCAAGCTGCTTTCCCAGTCCCGGTAAACGCTTGGGACCAAAGATCAGCAGCACGATCACCAGGACCACGATGACATCGGCTGTTGGGTTGCGGAACATGGGTTACTCCCCTCCGGATCGGGCCTGCAAGGTTAGCGACCACGGCGAGGCCGCACCAGCGACTAACGAAACGTTCGCACGCCTAACGCGTTTCGAAGTCCCAACGGGTGAATTTCTTATGAAAGACCTAAGCGGAACGCTCAAGTTCGGGCCGATCGCCGCCGATGAAATGGACATCCGAGAAGCTCCTATGAATCAGGATCCCAAACACACCGTGCGGCGCATCGTCCTTCCGAGCGGCAAGAGCATCGAGGTCGTCCGTTTCAACGACGACGGTGCCCCCGCCACGACCGGCCTGCACGTGTGCCCCGACTGCCAGTCGGAGCTCGTCCAGCCGGTGGCTTGGGCAGAGGGCTCCGGGAACTCGTGGGTGCTGGTGCTGAACTGCCCCAACTGCGGCTGGTGCGACGAGGGCGTGTACACGCAGGAGGAGGTCGAGGAGCTCGAGGAGCGCCTCGATACCGGGCTCGCCGACATGCTCGACGACCTACAGCGCCTGACCCAAGCGAACATGGCCGATCAGGTCGATCGCTTCGTCGCGGCGCTCAACGAGGACCAGATCCTCCCCGAAGACTTCTAGGGGCCCCAGATGGTCCCTCTCAGCTGTAGCGCTCGACGACGCCCTCGGCGACCAGCTCGAGCGCGGTGCGCTGGCGCTCGGGCAGTCCCGGCAGCTCGCGCTTAGCCCCCTCGACGAGCTCCAGCGCCCGCGACCTGGCAGTCTCGAGCGCACCGGTGGCGGCGATCCGCTCGCACACACCGGCGGCGTCGGTCGGGCTGCGCACGGCGCGGACGTCGAGCGTCTGCAGCGCCGGGTCTCGCTCGCGGGCGAGGATCAATGGCAGCGTCACGGTCCCGTCCAGCAGGTCGGCGCCGCGAGGCTTGCCGGTGCGCTCCGGTGGACCCGAGACGTCGAGCACGTCGTCGAGGATCTGGAACGCGAGCCCGATCTGCTCTCCGAACATCCCCAGCAGCTCGGTTTCGCCGCCGCCCTCCAGCGCGCCCAGCTCACAGGCGGCGCGGAACAGCACCGCGGTCTTCAGCCGGCAGCGCTCCAGATACCGATCGAGGCTGACCTCCACGTTCCACGCGTCCGCCCGCTGCATCAGCTCGCCCTCGGCAAGCTCGGAGCTGGCGCACGACAGCGACTTGACCGCGGCGACCGATCGTCCCGCTGCGAGCTCGGCGAACGCCCGGGAAAACAGCAGGTCCCCGGTCGCCGTGGCCACCTGGCGGCCCCCGGCGGCGACCACGGTCGGCCGGCCCCGGCGCATCGGGGAGCCATCGAGGACGTCGTCGTGGACCAGCGTGGCCCCGTGGACGAGCTCGACCGCGACCGCTGCGCGGACCAGGCCCTGGCTCTCCGGTGGCGGCACGCCCGCGGCCACGCAAACCAGGAGCGGCCGCAGGCGCTTGCCACCGGCGGCGATCGTCTCGCCGGCGAAGCGAGCCAGCACCGGCCCGTGACCGGTGGCCAGCTCGGCCATGCGCCGCTCGACGCGGTCCATCAGCCTCCCGACGGCGGCGCCGCCGACGTCGACGACCGCCTGGACAGCTTCGGTTGTCACCGGACGACTCCCACGTGCAGCGCGATGATCCCACCGGCGGTGACCAGATAGTGGATGTCCTTCATGCCGGCCGCGGCCATCGCCGCCGCCAGCTCCTGCGGACCGGGAAATCGCCTCACGGAGCTCGGAAGATAGTTGTAGGCCTGGGCGTCGCCCGCAATCCGGCCGAGCGTCGGGACCGCGTGGTCGAACCACAGCTCGAAGAACAACGACAGCGGCGGCCGTTGCGGCGTGGTGATCTCGAGCACGACGACGCGCCCGCCGGATGCGACGACGCGGGCCATCTCGCGCAGCCCGAGCTCGAGGTCTGAGAAGTTGCGCGCGCCGAAGCCGACGGTGGCCGCGTCGAACTCGCCGTCCTCGAAGGGGAGCGCCAGCGCGTTGGCGCTGCGCACCACAACCCGGGTCCCCGGGCCCAGCGAACGACCGTCGAGCTTGGCGCGAGCGTGCTCGAGCATCCGCTCGGAGAAGTCCGTGGCCACGATCTCGCCGCCGGGGCTGACGCGCTCCGCGAGCTCGATCGCCAGGTCGCCGGTCCCGGTGGCGACATCGAGCGCCCGGCCGCCCGGTTGCAGCTTGGCCAGATCGGCGGCGCGCCTTCGCCACTGGTGGTGCAGACCGGCGGTCATCACCGAGTTCATCCGGTCATACACGCCCGAGATGCGGTCGAACATCGCCCGCACCTGGGCCTCCTCGAGGATGCCTGGCGTCCCACCCGGCGCGGAACGTGCGCTCCCGGTCACGGGATCCTCAGCTCGCAGGCCTACTGCAGCTCGGAGAGGAAGCCGACGAGGTTCTGGAATTTCTGCGGGTCTTGCTGGGCCAGAGACTTGAACGAGGGCATCGGCGCCGTGGGGTTGCGCAACGTCGACGCGATCGCGCCGGGCGGCAGCTTGGACCCGACGTGGGTCAGCGGCGGACCCGGTCCGTTATTGCCGTTGTCACCGATCACGTGGCAGGCCAGGCAACCCGACTGCCCGACGACGAGCTTGCCCGCGTTGAAGGTCTGGATCTCCGCGGGGGTCAGCCCGGAAGGAGGGCTCATATCCACGGAGTTCGGCGATCCGGTGTTGGCACCCGTGTAGGTCAGGTAGGCGATCGCGACGATCGTCGCCACGCCGGCGGCCAGCGCGACCGGTCGGCGCTCGATCCGGCGCTCGGGGCTGCGGTCGTAGAACGGCAGCAGGAACAGCAGGATCATGCAGATCGTCGGCACCCCGATCGTGGCCATCGGGGTGAAGTCCGGGACGTTCTTCATCACCCGGAGCACTTCGAACAGGAAGAAGAAGTACCAGTCCGGTCGCGGCACGTAGGTGGTCGTGGTCGGATCCGCCTTCGGCCCCAGCTCCGCGCCGAACAACAGCGACAGGAACGCGATCATCAGGATCACGATCATCGCCATGATCGAGTCGTGGGCGACCGAGTACGGGAAGAACGGCTCGCCCTCGTTCTTCAGGATCGAGTATTCGCGGAGGTATGCCTCCTTCTCGGCCTGATTCACGTGCGCGCCCTCGACATCAGATCTCGGCCTCGGGGACGACCTCGGGCTCGGTCTCGGCCTTCAGCCACGGCGGCGCGGTGATTCCGAGCTTGGTGACCAGGTACAGGTGGGCGCCGATCAGAGCGATGATCAGGCCGGGGATCAACAGCATGTGAATCGCATAGAACCGCGATAGCGTCGTGGCCCCGAATTCGGGACCGCCTCTCAGGAAGTCCGACAGGAACGGGCCGACGAACGGGCCGCTTCCGTTGATGTTGACGCCGACGATCGTCGCCCAGTAGGACCGCTGGTCAAACGGCAGCAGGTAGCCGGTGAAGCCCATCGCCAGCGTCAGGATCAAGAGCACGACGCCGATGATCCAGGTCAGCTCCCGGGGGTATTTGTAGGCGCCGTAGAAGAACGTGCGCGCCATGTGCAGGAAGATCAAGATGATCATCACCGACGCGCCCCACTTGTGCATCCCGCGCACGAACCCGCCGAGGAACACGTCGTCGGTCAGGTAGCGCACAGACTCGTAGGCGCCGCCGGAGGCGTCGGGGCGGTAGTACATCGCCAGGAACACGCCGGTGACCGCCTGGTTTAGGAACGCGAACAGCGTCGCCGAGCCGAGCGTCTGGGCGAAGTTCAGGCCGCGTGGGACCTTGCGGAACAGCAGCCACCTGATCCCCGGCGACAGCGCGGTGCGCTCGTCGAGCCAGTCGACGACGGTGACGCCGGCCTCGACCGGAGTGAGCTTGTCGCCGTCCTCCCCCGGGCGCTTGGGCTTCGGGAGAAGAACCTTTGGGAGTGGTGGTGCGGGAAGCTTGGGCATGGGCTAGGGACGTTGCGGTGTGGAGAAGCGCTTGGGGTAGAGGTACTGGCCGATGCCGTCCAGGGGTTGAGCCGGATCTCGGGGAGAGAAGCGGTGGAGCTCGGAGTTGACCGAGTAGCGCGGCCCGATCTCGACCAGCCCGGTCGTCTGGTTCAGTCGCGTGTAGAAGCGGTCGAGCGGCCGGACCGGCGGCCCGCCGGCGACCATCCCCCGGATGTCATAGACGCCGCCGTGGCACGGGCAGATGAAGCGCTCGGCGGCCGTCACCCAACGCACTGGGCAGCCGAGGTGCATGCAGCGCGAGGACAGCGCGACGAAGTGGTTGTACTGGTCCTCGGGCTCCTTGTCGATCGCGGGGTTGCGCGAGCGCACGTAGGCGATCGAGTTGCCGGCCTCGCCCATCCCGGGCACGAGCACGATCACCTTGGTGACGTAGTTGTCGTCAGGGAAGTCGCTCGGCTTGCCGATCGCCTGCCACTCAAACGCCGTCTGGTGGAACACGGGCGCGAGTGCGAAGCCGAGCGCCGGCAGCGTGAACGCCGCGACCGCGACGGCCCCGGCGCCCTGCGCGGTGAGGTTCATGAATCGCCGGCGTGTGACGGTCTCGCCCTCGAAGGCGCCCGGCATGTCCCGATCGAGCGTGTACTTGGGCTTCGCCTTTTTGTGTCGATCTGGCACGTGCGCCTTCCTGCTTACGGCTACCTAAAGAGAACGTCTTCGGACAGCGTACCGACTAGCGAGCGCGGGGGGTCGAGTGGGCGGGCGCCGAGTCCGGACGCTAGATACAAGTGTCACAAACCCTTCGATACTCAAGTTACAAGCGGGTTTGAGACGTGCGTCACTAGCGGGCCCGTCGACGGGCCTCAGCAGCGATGCGCAACTCCGCGGCGGCGCTCGGGTCGTGGGCCCTGGCGAGTGCCTTGGCACGGGCCAGTGGCTCGCTCGCCCCCCAGCCGACGGCCGTGGCACCCGCCTCCCAGACCGCCTCGGCGAGCTCCGCGTCACCATCTGCCTGAGCCTGGGCCACCAGCGAGATCAGGTCAGCCAGCTCGGCCACGGCGTCGAGGTCGCCGAGGGAGGCCAGCCGGGATAGGCCGAGCGCGTACAGCTGGTCGCCGAGCAGCAGCGCGAGCTCGGGGTTCTCGGGCCGGACGAGGCGCGGGCTGCCGTAGTGAAGGCAGGAGCCCTCGAAGATCATCTCGAGCAGCAGCTCGTAGTGATGCTCGCGTCCGGTGGCACGGGGCCCCGCGGCCGCAAGCTGCGCCGGGCCCGGCGGGCGGTCGGGCGACTCCGGGGTAGCGGACTCGAACTCGACCAGCTCGGCGAGCACTCCGCCCTGCCCGAGCAGGGTGTCCACGAAGTCGTCGCTCATCTGTCGTCGGCGAACGCGGCCGCCGCGGCGCTCACAGTTCGCTCGATCTCCGCCTCGCCATGCACGAGCGAAGGAAACCATGCCTCGAACTGCGATGCAGGTGGATACACCCCGCGCTCCAGCAATCCCCGGCACCAGGACCCATAAGCGTCGAGGTCGCAGGCCGCTGCGTCGGCGTAGTCGTGCACGGGCCGCTCCGAGAAGAACACGGTCAGCAGCCCGGTCACGTGCTGGACCTGGACGGCTGCGCCGGCGGCCGCGGCGGCATCCCGCAACCCATCGGCGAGCGCCTTGGTGGTCTGCCCGAGTTTTGCGTAGGCGGCGTCGTCGAGCTGGGCCAGCGTGGCCATCGCCGCGGCGACCGCAACCGGATTGCCTGACAGCGTTCCCGCCTGGTAGACGTCGCCCGCGGGTGCAATCCGCTCCATTAGCTCGCGGCGCCCTCCGTAGGCCGCCGCGGGGAAGCCGCCGCCCACGATCTTGCCGAGGATCGACAGGTCGGGCGTCACCCCGTAATGCTCCTGCGCGCCGCCGCGGGCGACGCGAAAGCCCGTGATCACCTCGTCGAACACCAGCAGCGCCCCGGTGTGCTGCGCCCGCTCGGCCAGGAGCTCGAGGAAGTCGGGCTCGGGCGGCACCACGCCCATGTTCGCGGGCACCGGCTCGGCCAGGATTGCCGCGAGCGGATGGCGCTCGGTCGCCTCGCTCAGCGCTTCTCGGTCGTTCCAGGGCACGATCACGGTCGCGGCGGCGGCGGCCTCGGTGACGCCCGGGCTCGAGGGGATGCCCTGGGTGGCGAGGCCCGACCCGCCCTGGGCGAGCAGGCCGTCGACGTGGCCGTGGTAGGCGCCGGCGAACTTCAGGATCCGCTCACGCCCGGTGACCGCCCGGGCGAGCCGGATCACGCTCATCGTCGCCTCGGTCCCCGACGAGGTCATCCGCAACATCTCGACCGACGGGATCCGCCGTGTCACCTCGGCGGCGAGCTCGACCTCGCCTTCGGTGGGAGCGCCGAAGCTGGTACCGCGGGCGGCCGCGTCGCACGCCGCGCGCACCACCTCGGGATCGGCGTGACCGAGGATCAGCGGCCCCCAGGACGACACCCAGTCGACGTACTCGTTGCCGTCGGCGTCCGTGATCAGCGGCCCTTCACCAGACGCGATGAAGATCGGGTCGCGCCCGATCGATCCCATCGCGCGCACCGGCGAGTTGACCCCGCCGGGGAGGACCGCCTGCGCCTGCCGATACAGGTCCGAGGATCGGCTCACACGCCGGCGTGCTTGCGTTCCCAGGCCCGGTAGTCCTCGGTGAAGTACAGCAGCCGGATCTTCTTGAACTCCGTCGAGGAGTACAGCGTCGCCCGGTCCTGTACCCCGGTCGACTCGGCGATCGAGTCGAGGATCGCGTCGCACTCCTCCTTGGAGCGCCCGTGGGCCATCGTGAAGACCGAGTACGGCCAATCGCGGTAGGTGGGCCGCTGGTAGCAGTGCGAGATCCCTCGGAACGCGGCCATCTGGGGGCCGAGCTCCATGATCTGCTCGTCGGGCACCTTCCACACGCCCATCCCGTTGGCGCTGAACCCGGCGCGGCGATGGAACAGGATCGCCGCAACCCGGCGCAGCAGCCGGCGCTCCTGCATCCCCTCGAGGTGCTCGAGCAGCTGGTCCTGGGTCATCCCCAGCTGCTCGGCGGCGGCCGCGTAGGGCTCGGGCACAATCGGCATGTCTCCCTGGAGCGCGCGGATCACCGCGATGTCGCGCTCGTCGTATGGCTGACGCTCGATCTCGGCCGGCGGCGCGACCTCGACCGCCTTGGACAGCGCATCGGTGCCGCCCTCCATCTCCAGGTCCATGCGGATCTTGAACAGCTTCAGCGTCGGCAGCTGGCGGATCGACTCGGCGCCGGCGATCTCCCCGAGCACCTCGAGCGTGCGGTCGAGGCCCACCGGCGAGTCGGGTTCGGTCGCGATCGTGAACCAGATGTTGAAATCGTGGTTGCGCAGGTAGTTGTGCGAGACGCCGGGGTGCTCGTTGATCACCTTGGCGGCTCGCCACGGGTTGTCCGGGTCGACCTTGGCGGCGACCAGCATCGACGAGTAGCCCAGCGCGCGCGTGTCGAAGATCGGCGTCACCTGCCGGATGATCCGCTGGCCGAGCAGCGTGCCGACGCGCTCGATCACCTCCTCCTCGCTGATCTCGGCCTTGGCCGCGACGTGTGCGTAGGGCCGGACCGCAAGCGGGAACGAGCCCTGCATGAGATTCAGCAGACGCTTGTCGAGCTCGTCGAGCGGGACCGCAGCGCCGTGCTTGCGGCTGCGCAGCTTGGGTCCGTAGGAAGAGCTCATCGAAGCCATTGCGCGGCGTCCTTTGCGTGGTAGGTGATCACGATGTCCGCCCCGGCGCGCCGGATACAGGTAAGCGTCTCGAGCACGGTGGCGCGCTCGTCGAGGTAGCCGGCCGCCGCGGCGGCCTTGACCATCGCGTACTCGCCGCTGACGTTGTAGGCCGCGACCGGCATCGACGTCTCGGTCTTGACCCGATGGATCAGGTCGAGGTAGGGAAGCGCCGGCTTGACCATCACGATGTCGGCGCCCTCCTCGACGTCGAGCCGCGTCTCGCGCACGGCCTCGTCTCCGTTGGCCGGATCCATCTGATAGCTGCGCCGGTCGCCGAACGCCGGCGCCGAGTCGGCGGCCTCTCGGAACGGCCCGTAGAAGGCTGAGGCGAACTTCGCCGAGTAGGCCAGGATCGGCGTGTCGACGTGGTCGTCGTCGTCGAGCGCCGCCCTGATCGCGCCGACCCGTCCGTCCATCATGTCGCTGGGAGCGATGATGTCCGCGCCGGCGCGCGCCTGCGAGGTGGCGGTCCGCGACAGCAGCTCTAGCGTGGCGTCGTTATCGATCGCGCCGTCGGCGCGTACCACGCCGCAATGGCCGTGACTGGTGTATTCGCACAGGCACAGGTCGGCGATCACCAGCAGATCGGGGTGGGCCTCCTTGATCGCGCGGGTGGCGAGCTGCACGATCCCCTCGTCGTCCCACGCGCCCGAGCCCTCCTCGTCCTTGGCGGCGGGGAGCCCGAACAGCAGCACGGCGGGGATCCCGAGCTCGGCCGCCTCACCCGCTTCGGCGACCGCGTGGGCGATCGACAGCCGGTCGACCCCGGGCATCGCCTCGATCGGCTCGCGGCGGTCGATTCCGTGGGCCACGAACATCGGATACACGAAGTCCGCGGGAGACAGGTTGGTCTCCCGGACCAGTCCGCGTAAGGCGCGCGAGGCGCGCAGCCGGCGAAGGCGGGTCTGCGGGAACGGCATCAGCTTTCGAGGATAACGCCGGTTTGCGGGTCCGGTTGGCCCTGGCGGGTCAGACCAGCTTCCAGGGCTGGGCGCGCCAGGCGGTGATCAGCCCCGCCTTCATGTACGGGTCGTCGCGCGCGAACCTATCGACCTGCTCGGGGTCGACGCCCTTGAACACGAGCGCGCCGCCGAGCGGCGGGTCGCCGAGGGCGCCGGCCATCACCACGCGGCCTGCTTCGCGCTGCTCGGTGATCCGCGCCAGGTGCGCCTCCCGGTGAGGCGCGCGGCGGTCGACCATGTCCTCGACGTAGTCGTACAGGAGCAGGATGTGGCTGTCCGGGTCTGCCATCGTGGCAAACCCTAGTGGTCGGGGCACGGCCGCGATACGCTCAGTTCGATGGCAGACCTTCAGAAGCGCGGCAGCTACACCCCGCGGCGGACGCGCGAGCAGCGCGCCTACCGACTGGTTGTGACCGGCGGCGTCGCCGGCGGCGTCGGCGTGGTCACGCTGGTGCTGGCCTTCATCGGCGTGTTGGGGCCGACGATTCCGGTGATCGCGCTGATCGTGGCAGTCATCTGCGCGGTCATGTTCCGGCGCACCGTATCGAGCCGCTAGAGCGCCCCTTGGGGCGTGCATAGCGCGGCAAATCGCGCTCAGCGCTGGGCGAACCGGCGCATCGTCAGCCGGGCAAGCGCCGCGAACACAACGGTCAGCACCGCCAGATGCAGTAACGGCCCGGCGATCGCGGGCTCGGTCCCGCTGAACGCATTGCCGACCGCCTGCAGCGCGGCCTTGAACGGGAACACGAATGAGACCGCGTCGAGCACGGTCTTGACGCCACCGGACACGGCGCTGGCCGGCACCAGCGCTACGAATGCGACCGGCAGCGACAGCAGGAACGCCATCAGTGAGGCGGTGCTGACCTCGCGCGCGAACCCGCCGATCGCCACCCCGAGCGCCCCGAACGCCAGCCCGGACAGTGCGAGCGCCAGCACCCAGAACTCAAACCGGGCCCATTCCAGGTGCACGAACAGCGACACGAACATCGCCATCGCCAGCGTCACCAGCCCGGCGCACGCGGCCGACAACGTCACCTTCTCCGACAGCAACCCGAGCGGCGACACCAGGCCTCGCACCAGCCGCGAGTAGGCGTTCTCCGATCGCTCGATCGCGAGCAGCCCGGAGGCCAGCAGTAACGTCACGAACATCAGCGACACGATCACCGCGATCGCCGCCGCGTACGCGTCGGTCGGCGTGGTCTTGCCCGACAGCTCGGTCGTGGTCACGGTCAGCGGCTTGCCGATCGAGCCCAGCACCGGCGACGCAAAGCCCAGCCCTTGGGACGCCAGCGAGGCGAAGTTGGCGACCTGTTGGAGCGCGGGGCGCAGCGGCGAGTCCTTGGGCAGCGAGGCGAGCGTCCCCTGGATGATCGTGCGGGTGTTGCGCAGCCCCAGCAGCGACACGTTCTGGCCGGCGAACTGGATCCGGCCGCCGTCGAGCACCTGCCGCAGGTCCCCGATCGCCACTCTGAGCACCTGCTTGGACACCGCCTGCTCGACGTCGTTGACGCGGGTGTTGATCGCCTGCTCGGCGAACTGGCGCTCGAGCGGACTCTTGGAGTTCAGGATCAGCTCGATCGTCGGCGTGCCCACGCCCTGGGTTACCAGGCTCTGGATCTGCTGCGGGACGTCTGCCGGGACGATCACGGCCGCCGCGGCGGCGCCCGAGCGAACCTTCGCGATCGCCTGCTCGCGCGATTGCACGCGCACCGGCTTGATCGACTGAAACAGCTGCTTGGCGTAGGAGGCCACGTTGATCTGCTGGCTGCCCAACTTGATCTCGCCCCGCCCCGGCGGCACCTGGTTGAGGATCGCCACCGTCGGCTTCCCGGGCGGGCTGGAGATCGCGAACCCGATCATCAGCGCGATCGCGATCGGATAGATCACCAGTAGCGCCACCAGCAGCGGCGAGCGCTTGAGGATCTGCAGGTCCTTGACGAACAGCCAGCGCATCGGGGTGCGCTAGTGGCCGCGCTCGTGCAGGAACCGCACGAACGAGGCCTCGAAGTCCCGCGACTGGCCGCCCACCGCCCGCTCGAGCTCGCCGGGGGTCCCCGTGAACAGCAGGTCGCCGTCGACGAGGACGAGCAGGCGGTCGGCGTAGCGCTCGGCCTCGGCCACGTTGTGGGTCGAGAACACGACGGTCGTGCCATCCGCCGCCAGGCCACCGATGAACTCCCACAAGCGCTCGCGCTGGCGCGGATCCAACGACGCCGAGGGCTCGTCGAGCAGCAGCACCGCCGGCTCGCACAGCAGTCCGATCGCGATGTTCACGCGCTGCTGATTGCCGCCCGAGAGCTTGCCGATCTCGTCGCCGGCGCGATCCTCGAGGTCGGTCTGGCCCAGCATCCGCAGCACCGTGGCGTCGGGATCATCGACCTTCTCCAGACGCGCGAACAGCCGCAGGTTCTCCGCGACCGACAGCTTGGAGTAGAGCGCGGGCTGCTGGGGCACCCAACCGACCTTCCCGGCCGGCTGGAGCACCTCGCCGGCGCTCGGCTGCGAGACCCCGGCGAGGATCGACAGCAATGTGGTCTTGCCGGCCCCGTTGGGCCCGATGATCCCCACCAGCTGCCCCGGCTCGAGCTCGAAGCTGAGCGGAGCGAGCGCGGTCCGGGAGCCAAAGCGCTTGGCGACGGCGCGAACCGTGAGCGTGGCGCCGGGTGCGGTGCTCGTCGACAACGCGACCAAGGCTATTGGTTGAGTCGACGGTCGCCGCGGTTACCCGGGGCTGCTCACCCGCGGCCGCAGCGAGGCGCCGCACGAGCGACAGAATGCGTCGTCGTCGCCCGCGACGGCGCCGCAGTCGGGGCAGTATTCGGACGCGGGCTCTGATTCGAGGACCAGCGGGGGCTCCCCGACCGGGTTGCGATCCCACGGCTCGAATACGAGGTGGCGACGCAGGTACAGCACCGTCTGGCGGATGATCGCGGCGATCGGCAGCGCCACCAGCGAGCCGATGATTCCGTACAGCTGAAAGCCGATCAGCAGCGACAGGATGATCAGGATCGGGTTGATCCGCAGCGACAGCCTGAACACCTGTGGGGCGACGAAGTGGCCTTCGAGCTGCTGCAGCGCGACGAACACGGCCACCACCCATACCGCACTGATCGGGTTGTCGAACAGCGCCACCAGCACGGCCGGGATCGGCCCGATGATCGGCCCGATGTAGGGGATGAACTCCATCAACCCGTAGAAGGCGCCGAAGAACACGCCGAGGCGCTCGCCGTCGGGGAAGATCCCGATCACGCCGAGGATCCACAGCGCCAGCGCGGCGCTGGCACCCATGATCACGCTGAACAGCACCTGGCCGCGGACGTAGCCGAACACCGCGCGCTGGATCAGCAGCGGGTAGTCGTCGTCGGGCGTGCCGTCGCCCCGGGGCATGATCCGCCGCGCCAGGTCGCCGATCTGTTTGCCGTAGACCAGCAGGTAGATCGACAGCACCAGCGTCAGCACCAGGTCGAATCCGAGCGTGACCGCCTGCTGGAGCAGGTCTCGGGAGAACGAGAGGATGTCGCTGGAGCGCTTGAGCACGTCCTTTTGCAGCGTCTGCAGCGCGGTCTGTCCCTGCTCCTGGATGTGGACCTTGATGCCGCGGTCGTTGAGCCAGTTCTGGAGCTCGACGAGGTTCCGGTTGGCCTGCTTGACCAGATGCGGGACATCCTTCTGGAAGTTCGAGATCTGGGTGCTGATCGGGTTTGACAGCAGCAATCCGATCCCGACAAGCGCCGCAACCCCAGCGAGGTACACGGTGAGGATCGCCAGCCCGCGGGGGACGTGGGCGCGTTCAAGCGTCCGCACGAGCGGATTGAGCACCAGCGCCGCCACCGACGCGACCATCAGGATCAGCAGCACCGAGCCGGCCGCTCGCGCCAACGCCCACAGACCCAGCAGCGCCAGCGGCAGCACCACCAGCTGCACCCAGCGCGGGACCACCACCGGCGGAGGCTCTATCGGTCCTGTCGCCGTCTGCGTCTCGGGTTCGTCGGAGCCCGGCTCAACGGTGTCAGAGTCCGGCACGTCCTGATCCCCGCCCAGCTCCTGCGCGCCTGGCTCGGGTGGCGAGACCGGCTCGCCACGCATCCGCCTGGGAAGCCTTGGACTCATTCACATGGAAGTATGCGCCAGCAAAGGATGTCCAACCAGATCAGCATCCTGTTCGTCGGCGACATCGTCGGTGGTATCGGGCGGCGCACGCTGCTGACACTCCTACCCGGCCTGCGGGAGCGGCTCGCCCCAGATTTCGTCGTGGTCAACGGCGAGAACGCCGCCGGAGGGCTCGGGATCACCCCGAAGATTGCGCGCGACCTGCTGGCCAACGGCGTCGACGTGATCACGCTCGGCAACCACACCTACCGCCACCGCGAGGTGTATCCCTACCTCGATCAGGAGGAGCGGATCCTCCGCCCCGCCAACTTCCTGCGCAGTCAGCCCGGGCACGGCTGGTGCGTGGTAGACCACGGCGGCACGCGCCTCGGGGTGGTGTCGCTGTCGGGGAATCTGTTCATGAACGCCGGCCGGCCGGCGTTCAGCGAGGCCGACGCGGCGCTGCACGCGCTCCGCGGCAAGGTCGACCACGTGCTCGTCGACATGCACGCCGAGGCCACCAGCGAGAAGGTCGGGATGGGATGGCACCTCGACGGGAGGGTGACCGCGGTCGTCGGGACCCACACCCACATTCCCACCGCCGACGCCCGGGTCCTCCCGGGCGGAACCGCCTACATCACCGACGTCGGCATGACCGGGCCTCGCGGCGGGGTGATCGGGGTCAAGCGCGAGCAGGCCGTCGAGGCAATGGTGACCAAGATGCCGATTCACTTCGAGACCTCGACCGAGGATCCGTGGCTGAACGGGGTCCTGGTCCGGGCGCAAGGCCCGATGCGGGCGACGTCGATCGAGCAGGTGCTCGAGCCGGCCGCGGGCGTCAGCTAGTGTCGCGATTCATTAGTTCGGTGGCACCAAGAGTGGTCACTGGCGGATGCGGCGCGAGGACGCAGGACCCGACGCGTAGCGGAGCTACGCGAGGGGACGAGGACGAAGCGAAGCGCCGCCAGGGGCCGCTCGACTGCAATCGAACTAATGAATCGGGGCACTAGACGCCACCGGGACCGGCGGCGGCGCCGGCTGAGGGAGGTCGGCCGGGCGCAGCGCCGCCCGCGCGTCGACGCGATCGGGGTAGGCGCCGAACAGCGCGACCATCACCAGCGGGAAGAACCACACGATGTACAGGTAGAACCAGTAGGTGATCCCGAGCTGCAGCGCGATCAGGATCGCCGCGCCCAGCGCCGCGACCACGACCACGTCTCGCTGGCGGGGCACGACCACCACCGCCAGCGCCAGACCGACGGCGGCGCCCTGGACCAGGTGCTGCTCGAAACTCAGTCCGCCCCACAACCCCCAGATCGAGAACGGCGCGCCGCGCGAGGCCTGGTAGGCGACCGAGTCATGCCAGAAGGCATGCAGGTTGTGCTGCGTCAGCACGGGCAGCATCACGATCACCGCCGTCACGGCGAACGCGATCGCCGAGACCACCAGCGTTCGCGTGCGCGGCCACGGGCCGGTGCCGCGGAACAGCAACGGCGCCAGCGCCAACGGCGCGAACTTCGTGAAGCCTGCTAAGGCCCCGGCTATCCCCCGTCCCGGCGCCGATCTGATCAACAGCAGCGACAGCACCACCAGCAGCGCGACCAGCGAGTCGTTGCTGTTCGAGCTGAGCGCGTAGATCGTGAACGGGTAGGCGGCCCAGGCATACGCGAGCACCACCCCGAGCGTGGGACCGCGGACCCGCCGCCCCAGGAAGTACAGGCCCAGCAGCGTGAGCAGGTCGAACGCGATCGCCGCCGCGCGCACCGCGGGAAGGTCGTCCCAGGTGCCGCTCCAGCCGAAAATCGCCCGAGCCGGGACGTACGCGTAGTAGTTGACCGGGCCGTAGGTGTCGCCGTTGGGGTTGTCCTTGGGCCAGTGGCCGTACAGCTTGTCGCCGTGGATCACCTTGTCGGCGCCGATCACCCCGGCGTAGCCGACGTCGATCACGTTGGAGTCGGTGACGTTGAGCCCGACCCGGAAGCCGACGAGGAAGATCGTCGCGATCGCCAGCCATGAGACCGGCACGATCAGCCGCAGCGGCTCGCGCGGACGCCCGCGACCGAACGCCAGCAGCAGCATCCGCACCAGCAGGTACAGCAGGAACGGATACGCCAGCGGCACTGAGATCCCGATCAGCGCGTGGTTGAAGAATGCCAGCGAGATCGAGAACGCCACCAGGACCAGCAGGTCGAGGTGCAGCAGCGACGGCCGACGCCGCCACGGCAAGAACGGAGCCACGAACAGGATGCACAGCGGGATCCACACGTACCACGAGTTGACCCTCCGACCGAACGCGCCCGGATACCCCCGCGCCATCGTCCACGCGACCTGAAAGCCGGTCCATGCCTCGGTGACCCGACCGCTGTAGTCGTCGACGTACACCTGTGCCAGCTCGGTGGGCTTGGGTCCCGCCGAGAACCAGCTGACCTGCCAACGCCCCGGGCCCTTGGTGTATTCGTACGGCGTCGCCTTCGGGTGGCGCTTGAGCTCGGCGATGATCTTCGGCGAGTCGGCGGCGATGCGCTCGACGTTGGCGGCCGTCAGCCGATAGCCCTGCGGCGACTTGTTCGGGGAGGTCACGAGCACCGGCGTGTTCGGGTCCACGGTCGTGGTCGTGGTCGCCGTCGCCGTCGCCGTCGCCGTCGCAGCAGTCGACGCGGCGGTGGTCGTTCCGGCGGTGCCGGCAGCCTGGGCCTGACCGGCGAACAGCGTCGGTACCGCCACGGCGAGGACCGCGAGCAGGGCGAGAAGTGTCCGCGGAGAGAGGTGCCCTACGCCTTGAAGCTCCAAAGCTTCTGCCCGATGAACGACAGCGGTGTTCCGGCGACGATGGCGATCGCCTGAGCGACCACCTTCGGCATCCCGGCGTCGCCGACCAGCGTGATCAGCACCACGTATGTGAATCCGAACGTGATCAGCGACACCGCGAAGAAGCGTATGGCCTGGAGCATCGGATGTTCCTGCTTTGCACCGAACGTCCAGTGCCGGTTCAACCAGAAGTTGTTGACGACCGAGATTACGTAGGCGATCACCGCCGAGAGCCGGTAGTCGATCCCCAGCAGGTGCACGCACACGGCGAACGCCGCCAGGTTGACCAGGTAGCCGCTGGCTCCGACCGCGGCGAATCGCCCGAGCTGCCACCAGTTGTGCGGGTGGCGCACGCCGTGGCGCACGCGCACGTGAATCGGCAGCGCGGCGGTCGTCGTCAACTCATCGGGCATGTCGCCAATCTACCCTTGTGGCTGCGGCTCACCTGCGCCGGCGGCGCCCGGTTAACCGGCTCCTAATCCGTTGGGAAAGTGATCGCGGATCATCGGTGCGACGTCACGAAGCGACCACTGATCGCGGGCGGAGCGCGAGTCCGGGCCGGTGCCGCACCACATCAGCGCGCCCAGCGAGTCCGAGCGATGCATCGATCCGTGGCTGCCGCCGCCGACGTGATCCGCGCCGCCCCAATCGACGAACTCATAGCCCGGCGCGGCCGACAGCAGCACGTCGCCGGCGGTCGGACATTTGAGCGCCGACCACGCGCGCGCCAGCGCGTCCGGGTACTCGGTGCACAGCAGCCGCCCGTCCTGGACCTCGGCCCGAATCGTGGCCAGATCCCCCTCGACGGTCCAGGTCGCGCCGCGGGGATCGGTCAGGTCGCCGCCGGGCGTGAATCGCAGCTCGCCGCGGCCGCTGCGGATCGCGGCCTCGTCGGATGCCGGGTCGGGCATCCACAGCGCCAGATCGACGCCGTCCAGCTCAGCGACCGCCTCCAGCGACCGCTGTACGACCGGCTCGCGCTTCTCGGCGTCGAGCGCGTAGATCATCGCTGCGCGCTGCGCCGGGCTCAGCGCGACCTCGGCGCTGGCCGAGCGAGCCGCGCTCTGGGTGGCGACGTCGAAGTCGGCGAACGCGCGATCTAGCCGGATCCGTTCCTCCACTGCCGCCTGCGAGTGGTCGGAGGTGACGATCACCGCGTAGTTCTCGAGGAACGCGTCGGCGCCACCGGCGGCGTGCATCAGCCGCTCGAGCTGCCTGTCGGCAGCGGCAATCGAGGTCACCTGCGCGTGCGGACCGTTGCGGTGCGACCAGGCGTCGTTGTCGGGGAGCGAGAACAACATGAAGTCGAAGAGGTCGCGCTCGATCAGGTACGCCCCCACGCACCCGGTGTGCTGGTCTCGGATCCCGGGCATTCCGAGCTGCCCGCGACAGCCGGTCTTGCGCGAGGCGTACAGGTCCGCATAGAACAGCTCGAGCGGGCCGTCGATCGTGCGCCGGAACAGCGTCGAGGTGACGATCCGCGCGAGCGCGCTCTCGTTGGCGACGTCGTGATGGTGACGACCGCGGTAGATCAGATACGTCGTCCCGGCGGTGCGGACGTCGCGGTCGTCGAGCGACTCGAACACGGTCTCGACGTCGTGGGAGAGGTGCTCGGCGTTCATCCGGTAGACGGTGTCGGTCAGCGACCGCAGCACCCCGAACTGGCGGCTGGCCGAGAAGCTCGAGCCGTACTCGACGTAGCGGCCCTCCTCGCGGTGGTACCAGTTCATGCTCGGGATCAGGTGCTCGTCGGGACCGACTCCGGTGGTGATCGTGGCCGCGCACACCGGCGTCACCGACGGGAACGCGGCGACGCAGTCGTCGACGTATACGCCCTGCTCGCGGATCCGAGCCAGCGCGGGCGCACGGCCGGTGGCGATCGCCCGGTCGAGCATCGCCGGCTTGAGCGCGTCGATCACCACGAGCACGAGCTTCTTGCCCGGTGGCTTCTTGCCCGGTGGCTTCGTCACGTGGCCTGGCGCGAGGTCACCGGAGGATCCGCAGACCGGCGTACTTCTGGTCTCCGCGCCGCCGCCCAGCGATCAGCAGCCACAGCAGTAACAGCAGCGCGATGATCCCCACCGGTGGGGCCACGACCGACAGCGCCGCAAGCACGATCGCGCTCGCCTCGGCGTAGAACGGGATCGTCGTGGCGGTGGACTTGTCGAGCCGCGAGCGCACCCTCGCCAGTAGCGGGCGGGTGGCGGCAATCGCGACCGCCGCGCACAGCGCGCCGCCGATCAGGCCCGGCCACGACATGTAGTTGTCGTCGGCCAGCGCGCCCCCGAACAGCAGCGCGCCGATCACCAGGGCGAGCACTCCCAGCGTGATCGCTCCTGGTCCCCGCTCAAGCTGCTCGGGCGCGAGCCGGCGCTCCAGCACCAGCAGCACGATCGCCAGCACCAACATTGCAAGCAGGAAAGGGACGTGCTCCAGAAAAGAGTAGTGCGTGCCATTGAAGTCGATCTCGGTGTCACCGGCGGCGAGCGCGCCGGTCACCAGCGCGGGTGTAAACGGCCGGATCCCCACCGCTGATGCCACGCCGATGCCCTGGAAGATGTCGAAGACGAGATGCACCGTGCTGTACCGTGAACAGGCGTGACGATAGAGGAGAGCGGAGCGTGACCGGCGCCGGCCGCGGGCTGGGGCCGCAATCCAAGCGCCCGCGGTCGACTACTCGTGACATCGAGCGCTACGCGGCCCTGTTCGCCGAGCGAACGAAGGTCATGAAGTCCTCGGCGATGCGCGATCTGATGGCGCTGACCGAGCGCGACGACGTGATCTCGCTGGCGGGCGGGATGCCCGACACGTCGACGTTCCCGCCCGACTCCTACGCGTCGGTGATGAAGACGGTCGCGGCCGAATCGTGTGCCCGAGCGCTCCAGTACAGCCCGACCGAAGGGCTGGCGCTGGTCAAGCGCTGCATCGCCGAGGTGATGGCCGCCGAGGACATGGAGGTCGACGCCGACGAGGTGCTGGTGACCACCGGCGGCCAGCAGGTGATCGATCTCGTCTGCAAGACGCTGGTGGACCCCGGAGACGTCGTGGTCACCGAGGCCCCGACCTACCCGGGCGCCGTCCCCACGTTCTGCGCCTACCAGGCCGACGTGGTCCAGATCACGATGGATCGCGACGGCATGCGCGTCGACGAGCTCGCCGACACGCTCGACCGGCTCGAGCGCTCCGGGCGCAGGCCCAAGTTCATCTACACCGTGCCCAACTTCCACAACCCGGCCGGGGTGACGATGTCGATCCAACGCCGGGAGCAGCTGGTGCGGATCGCCGGCGACCGCGAGCTGCTGGTGCTCGAGGACAACCCCTACGGCCTGCTGCGCTATGAGGGGACCCCGCTGCCGACGCTGCGCTCGCTGGACGGCGGCGAGTTCGTGATCTATGCGAGCACGTTCTCGAAGATCCTGTCTCCGGGCGTGCGACTCGGCTGGGCCACCGCGCCCGCGCCGGTGCTGAGCAAGATGAACATCGGCAAGCAGGCCTCTGACCTGTGCTCGTCCTCGATCTCCCAGCACTTCGTGGGCGCGTACTTCGATTCGGGTGAGTGGCAGCAGTACGTACGCTCGCTGATCGAGATCTACCGCCGGCGGCGCGACGTGATGTTCGACTCCCTGGCCGAGCACTTCCCCCGCGAGGCCGAATGGACCCACCCCGAGGGCGGGTTGTTCGTCTGGGCCACGCTGCCCGACTACATCGACACCACGGACCTGCTGGCGCGGGCGCTCGAGGAGCACGTGGCGTTCGTGCCCGGTCGAGCGGCGTTCGTCGACGGCCGCGGCGGCTCCTCGATGCGACTGAACTTCTCCGGCGCCGACGAGGACGAGATCCGTGAAGGGATCCGCCGGATCGGCGAGGTCGTGCGTGAGCAGGTCGCGCTGTACGGCACGCTGACCGGCGCGGCGCCGGCCGCGCCGCGGCAGCAGGCCCGGCAGCCCGATGGGCAGCGGCCAGCCGCCAAGCACGCACCGCCCACGCCGAAGGCGCCGCCACTACCGGACTCCGAGCTGGCCAAGGTCCTGCAGCTGCCCGCCCAGCGCACTCGCGCGGGGTGACCGAAGCGGGATCCGCGATGGCATGAGCCGGATCGCCGTGCTCAAGGGCGGACGCTCGCTCGAGCGACAGGTCTCGCTCAAGTCGGGCGGGCGGGTCCAGGACGCGCTCGAGCGCCTCGGTCACCAGGTGATCGCAGTCGATGTCCGCGCCGACCTGGTGGCGCGGCTCAGCGCCGAGGCGCCGGAGCTGGCGTTCGTCGCGCTGCATGGCCGCGACGGCGAGGACGGCACCGTCCAGGAGCTGCTCGAGGTGATGGGCATCCCGCACACTGGCTCGGGGGTGTCAGCCTGCATCCGCGCCGCCGACAAGGTCCTGGCCAAGCACGCGATGCGCGATGCCGGGATCCCCACTCCCGACTTCTACGCGTTCAACGAGACCGCGTTCCGCGAGCTCGGCGCCGCCCAGGCGCTGCCGGCGATCGAGGACCGGCTGCAGTTCCCGATCGTGGTCAAGCCCGCCGGCCAGGGCTCGGCGCTGGGAATCAAGTTCGCGCGCACGACCACCGACGTGCCGGGCGCCCTGGTGGCGGCGTTCTCATACGACCGCAAGGTGCTGCTCGAGCGCTACGTGTCAGGCCGCGACCTTGCCGTGTCGATCATCGAGCGCCGCGGTGCCCTGCAGGTGCTGCCGATCGTCGAGGCCGTCCCCGAGCAGGAGGACTTCTACGACTTCGAGTCGCGTTACGAGATCGGGCGCACCCGCTTTGAGTGCCCGGCCGAGATCGACGACGAGCTGGCCGCGCGGGCCTCGGCGATCGCGCTCGACGTCTACCGGCTGCTGGGCTGCTCGGGTTTCGCGCGGGTCGACCTGATGCTCGAGTCGGCCACCGACGATCTGTTCGTGCTCGAGGTCAACCCGATCCCCGGGTTGACCGAGACCAGCCTGCTGCCCCAGGCCGCGGACGCGGCCGGAATCGGCTTTGACGAGCTGATCGGACTGATCGTCGAAGCCGCGGCGCCGGTTCGCGCCTGAGAGCGCTCCGCTCGGCCGGCGGTCACCACTGACAGGCTTCCGGCCTGTCCTATTCGGAGCCGCCGGCGAAGTCCTCGGGCGTGACCTGGTCGAGGAAGTCCTTGAACTTCTCGACCACGGACTCAGTGTCCTCGACCTCGTGCTCGAACTCGATCGCGGACTCGGCGATCACCTCGTCAGCGGCGAAGATCGGAGCCCCGGCGCGGACGGCGAGCGCGAGCGCATCGCTGGGGCGCGAATCGATCTCGAGCTCGCGCCCGTTGGCCCGCAGGCTGATCGACGCGTAGAACGTGTTCTCGCGCAGCTCGGTGACCGCGACCCGGGTGCACTCGATGTCGAGCTCGCCGAGCATGTCGGAGAGCAGATCGTGGGTCATCGGGCGCGGGGTGGAGGCGCCCTGCAGCTTCATCAGGATCGCCGCGGCCTCGGGATGACCGATCCAGATAGGCAGAAACTTGTTGCTCTCGACGGTCTTCAACAAGACGATCGGCTGCTTGCCGACCATGTCGAAGCTCACGCCGTAGATGACCATCTCCTGCACAAGCAGCTCCTAACGTGGGTGCTCGGGCAAGTATAGGCCGACGCTGGCCGTAGCCGAGAGCGTCGATCGCCTTCCTCGAGGGCGCGCTGCACCGGTGGCAGAAGCAGCCTGTGTGGCCGTAAGCTAACCACCGTACACATGCTTGCTGGTGAGATCGAGGGAGCCAGACGGCCCGGCGTTCAGCCGGGGGGACGGCCGCCCGCGCCGGGCGATCTGGCGCTGGTGCAGGCGTTCGTCAACACCCACTACGACATCGAGTTCGAGCACGGCGCCGAGCTGCTGGCCACGCCCGCCGGACTGGGCCGGTGGCTGGCCGCGCGGGATCTGATCGAGCCGTCCGGTCCGTCGCTGACGGACCGCGACCTGGCGCGGGCGGTGGCCGTGCGCGAGGGTCTGCGGTCACTCGCCCGGGCCAACTCGGACGGCGAGACTGCCGCCCACGTCCCGGCGCTCGCGGCGCTCAACGATGCCGCCATCGGCGGCGCGGTCGAGCTCCGGTTCGACGCGGACGGCCCGCGGTTCGTTCGCCCCCAGCTCGGCGGCCTCGACGCCGCGCTCGGGGTGGTGCTGGCGACCGCGGCCCGGGCGATGCTCGACACCAGCTGGGAGCGCTTGAAGATCTGCCCGGGCGATGACTGCGGATGGGCGTTCTACGACCACTCCCGCAACCGCTCCGGGCGCTGGTGCTCGATGTCGGTATGCGGCGGCCGCGCCAAGGCGCGCGCCCACTACCGGCGACACCGCGGCGGGGAGCACTGACGTGCGGGCGCTGTGGACTCCGCTGACGCTGGTGGCGGCCCGCCTGCGCCGGCGTCCCGGCCGCTGGCTGCTGCCCGCGCTGGGGGTGGCGCTGGCCGCGGCATTTGCGGGCGCGGTTGTGGCCGAGGGGACGATCGCCGCCGACCAGAGCTCCCACTCGGTGTTGAGCGCCCAGTCGCCGCTGGCGCGAACCGTGCGGGTGAGCTGGCAGGGCGTGGTCACCGATTCGGTGCGACGCCGGGCCCAGCGACTGCTCAGCGGCCTTGGCCTCGACCACCAGACCGAGGTCGTGCTGCTCAATCCGGTGCGGCTGAGCGGCACGCTGGTGCGCCCGGCCGCGATCGAGTCGCTGCACCGGTGGCTGAGCCCCGGAGCGCCGCCGACGCCCGGCGCGTGCCGTCCAGCAAACTGCCCGGTGCTGGCGGCTGGAAGCGTCCCGCGCCGAACGCTCACCACCGACGCCACCAAGCTCTCGATCGTCGGCTCCACCGAGCTCCGCTCAGCGGTGCCGCTCGGGTTCGCCGCGGCCGGCGGGGCCAACCAGCACCCGCCGCTGGTGCTGACCGCCGACGTCGCCGGGCTCGACGCGCTGCCGGGCCTCAGCGGCATCTACCGCTCCCACAGCTGGCTGGCGGAGCTGCCGATCAGCGGGCTGCACAGCTGGCAGCTGGACTCGGCGCGCGACCGGATCCAGAACGCCCAGGCGACGCTGCTGTCGAGCGGCAGCAACTTCGCGCTGAGCGCCCCGTTCGACGGGATCGATCAGGCGAAAGCGCAGGCCGACGCGGCGCCAAGCCGGCTGCTGCTCGCCGGCGGCGGGGCGCTGGCGGCGTTCGCGCTGTTCATCGTGCTCGCCGCGGGCGCCCTGCGGGCCGATCAGCACGCCGACGTCGAGCGACTGCGGATGGCCGGCGCCCGCAACGGACAGTGCGCGCTGTTCGTGGTCGCCGAGTCGGCCTGGCTGTGCGCGATCGCCGTGGTCGTCGGCGCCTGCGCGGCGCTTGCGGCCGCGGTCGTGCTCGCCCATGCCGCGGGCGTCCCCGCGGGCGGGGTGCTCACGCACAGCCTGCTGACGCCGGCCGGCCTGATCGGGCTCGTGGCCGGCTGGGCCGCCGCCACGGCGTTGCTATCTCTGGCGCTGGTCGGCGCCGGCGCCCGGGCGGCCGACCTCGCCGCGGTCGCGGCCGCCGCGGCACTGACGATCGGGCTGATCGTCGGTACCGGCAGCGGCGACCAGCTGCCGGTGCTGCTCGCGCCGCTGTGCTGCGTCGTCGCCGGGGTCGTCATCTACCGGGTCGTGGCGGCTGCGCTGCGCGGCGGCGAGCGGGCGGCGCGCCGCGGCCCGGTGCTGGTGCGGCTCGCCGTCGTGGGACTGGCCCGAGCGCCCGCATCGCCGTCGCTGGCGATCGCGTTCGTCGCGGTGAGCGTCGGGCTGGGCGGATTCGCACTCGCGTATCGCGCGACGCTGCTGCGTGGCACGTCCGACCAGGCGGCCGACGCGGTGCCGCTGGACGCCATCGTCTCCCCGGCGGCCGACTTCGCCACCCCGTTGCAGCTGGCCTCGCTGGACCGCTGGCGCTCGCTGTCTCGGGGGGATGTGCTGCCGGTGCGCGACACCGACGCGACATACGCCAGCGGCGGCGGCACGGTTACGGTGCCGGCGCTCGGAGTCCCGGCGGCCGGACTGCCGCTGATTCACGGCTGGCGGTCGGGGGACGGCTCGGCACCGCTGGGCACGCTGGCGTCGCGGCTTGCGCCCCGGGGGCCGACGCGCACTCCCGGCCCGTCCGTCACGGCGGGCGTGCGGTCGCTGGTCGTGCCCGTGGCGTCGCCCGGCCTCGGGGTCACCGTGACCGCCGACCTGCGGGCGCCGTCGGGCTCGGTCACACAGCTGCCACTCGGGTCGGCGAGCGGTCCCAGCACGCAACTACGGGGGCGGGTCCCGGCAGGCTCATGGGAGCTGCAGGCGCTGGAGCTCGACGAGCCGACCGGGCTCGAGGTCACCACCGGCCATCAGAACGCCGAAGGCTCGAGCGCCCCCACCCAGACGGTGACCTCGGTCCGCCTGGGTGCACTGCGAATGACCGACGCCGATGGGCGCACGCTGCGCTCCGTGAATGTCAGCGACTGGCGAGGTGTGGGAGCGGCGCGATCGGGCTCGGGTGTAATCCGCTTCACCGAGAGCGGGCGACCGGGCCTTTCGCGCCCTTCCCAGCCCAGCGACGGGCGTCCGGTGCCGGTCCTGGTCGACGGCCACACCGCCGCGGCAGCCGCGAGCGGCGGCCGGCTCGCACTGACCGTCGACGGCCAGCCGGTGAACGCGCGCGTCGTCGGGGTGCTGCGGCGCTTCCCGACGGTCCCGGCGAGCGCCGCCGGGTTCGTGGTCGCCGACGAGGCCACCCTGGCGGGCGCGCTGGACGCCCAGATGCCCGGGCAGGGCGCCGCCGACCGGCTGTGGATCTCAAGCGGCGATCTGGAGCCGCTGCGCGACGCATTGCAGGCGGCGCCGCTGTCGCGGCTGAACCGGTCATTCCGCGCCGACGTCGAACACGACCTGCGCGTGGCTCCGATCGCCCGGGGAGTGCTGGGCACGCTGCTGGCCGCCGCCGCGGTGGCGATCGCGCTGGCGGTGCTGGGGCTGCTGGTGACGCTGCTCGGCCCGGCCCGCGAGCAGCGCGTACAGCGCGATCTGGTGGTCCAGGGTGTTGGTCCGCGCGGGCTGCGCCGGGAGCTGCGACTGCGGCTGCTGCTGGCGGGGGTGCTCGGCACCGTCGTCGGGCTCGGGGTGGCCGTGCTGCTGACCCGGTTGGCGGTGGCGAGCGTCCGCGCCGCCGGGACGGTCGCGTTCCCGCGGCCGGGCCTGGTCGCGGTGGCGCCGTGGGGCGAGCTGGCGATCTGGGGCCTGGTTGCGATCGCCGCGCTGGCCGTGACCAGCTGGGTGGCCTCGCGATGACCGACCGAGAGCCGGTCTCCGAGCCGATCGTCCGCCTCCGCGAGGTGTTCTGCGTGCACCGCACCAACGAAGGAGACGCGGCCGCGCTGCAGGGAACCAACCTCGACCTCGGCGACGGCGAGCTGCTTTGCGTGCTGGGGCCCAGTGGCGCCGGCAAGAGCACGCTGCTGCGGGTGATCGCCGGGATCCAGGAGCCGTCGGCCGGCGTGGTGCAGGTGCTCGGCCGCGACATCGGGCGCGAACCGTCGCGGCGCCGCGCGCAGCTACGCCACGAGCGGATCGGGTTCCTGGGGCAGCACGCGGATGCCGCGCTACCGCCCGACCTGAGCGCCGCACGTGCGGTCGAGCTCCCACTGGCCCTGCGGGGGGTGGGTCTGGACAGCCGGCGCGAGCGGGTGGCGGAGCTGCTTCGGGCGGCCGGCCTGGCCGATCGCGCCGAGGCGCTGCCCGCCGAGCTGTCGGGCGGCGAGCGCCAGCGGATCGCGCTGTGCGCGGCGCTGGCCCACCGCCCCTCGCTGCTGCTGGCCGACGAGCCGACCGGAGAGCTCGACGACGACAGCGCTGAGGCCGTGCGAACGCTGATCTCCGAGCTCGCCCGGCGCCACGGCACCAGCGTCGTGCTCGTGTCCCACGACGCCGCCACCGCCGACATCGCCGACCGCTCGGTGAGGATCCGCGACGGCCGGGTGGTCGAGGACCGGCGGGGCGGCGAGACCGCGCTGGTCGTCGGGCGCGGCGGCTGGTTGCGGTTACCGGCCGAGCTGCTCGATCAGGCCGGGATCGGCGAGCGCGCCCGAGCAGAGGTGCTCAACGGCGGCGTGATGCTGACCGGGGTGGGCGGTCCGCCCGCGCCGGAGGCCCCCGTCCCGGTCGGCGCCTTCTTGGGAAGTCAGGGGTGGTCCCCGGCCGCGGTGCAGCTACGCGGCGTCGTCCGCAGCTACGGACGACGAAAGGTGCTCGACGGTCTGAGCCTGGGCTTCGCGTCGGGGCGGATGACGGTCGTCAGCGGACGCTCGGGCTCGGGCAAGACGACGCTGCTGGCGCTGATCGGTGGACTCGACCGCGCCGACGCCGGAGAGCTGCGGATCGATGACGTGGTGCTGGGCGAATGCGACGCCGAGCAGCTCGCGGCGCTGCGACGCGAACGAATCGGTTATCTCCCCCAGGAACCGACGCCGGTGGGATTCCTCAGCGCCGAGGAGAACGTGGTGCTGGCGCTGCGGTTGCGCGGCTGGGATCAGGCCGAGGCGGCAGAGCGAGCCGCGGTGGTGCTGAGCCGGGTCGGGCTCGCCGACCGCGCGCGCCAGCGGGTGTCGCGGCTGTCGGCGGGAGAGGCCCAACGGGTCGCGCTGGCTCGGGCGCTGGCCAGCGCCCGGGGGCTGCTGGTCGTCGACGAGCCGACCTCGCGCCTGGACGAGTCAAACGCGGTCCGGGTCGCCGACCTGCTGTCCGAGGCCGCCGCCGCGGACGGCCAGACGGTGATCTGCGCCACCCACGACCCCGAGCTGATCAAGCGGGCCGACGACGTGCTGCGACTGGAGCGGCCGGTCCATGATGGAAAAGTGGCCATATAGACCACAAATCCATCACGGAGCATCGAGATCGCTAGATCGCCCGCTCCTCGACGAGTACCTCCTGGGCGATCCGGAACGCCGAGTTGCCCGCGGGCACGCCCGCGTAGACGGTCGTGTGCAACAGCACCTCCTGGATCTCCTCGACGGTCAGCCCGTTCCGAAGGGCAGCCCGCACGTGCATCCCGATCTCGTTCTCGGCCTTCAGCGACACCAGCGCCGCAAGCGTGATCGCACTGCGCATCCGCCGGTCCAGTCCGGGACGCGACCACACCGCCCCCCACGCGAACCTGGTGATCAGGTCCTGGAACGGCTCGCCGAACCCGGTCGAGCGCTCGGTCGCCCGATCGACGTGCTCGTCGGTGAGGATCTCCCGGCGCGTGCGCATCCCGTCCTCGTACAGCTCGTTGTCGGTCATGAACCGCTCCCGTCTGCGTCGATGAAGTCCAGGATCAGTGGCGTCACGCGCTCGGCCTGCTCGATGTTGGCCAGGTGGGCGGCGTCGGCGATCAGCTCGAACCGCGAGTCGGCGATCCCTTCGGCGATCACCCGCCCGTGCTCGGGCGGCGTGGCCGGGTCCTCGGCGGCTGAGATGACCAGCGCCGGAGCCCGGATCGCCCCGAGCTCTGAGCCGAGGTCCATCGCCGCCAGCGCCTCGCAACAGCCGGCGTAGCCGACGCCCGTGGTACTCGTCAGGCCGTCGCGCACACGCGCCATCAGCGCTGGGTTGGTGGCGCGAAACGCGGGCGTGAACCAGCGCTCGAGCGCGCCGTCGGCGACCGGCCCAACCCCCTGCTCGAGCACGAGCGCAGCCCGCTCCCGGTAGACGCGGGCCGCATCGCGACCGAACTTCGAGGTCGTGCAGCACAGCACCACCCGCTCGACCCGCTCGGGCGCGTGGGCGCCCACCCAGATGCTGGTCATCGCACCGATCGACACACCGCACAGCGCCGCCCGTTCGATCTCGAGGCGATCCAGCAGCGCCAATAGGTCGCCGCCGAGATCCGCGATCTGATATGGGCCCGCCGGCGCCGGCGACGCACCGTGGCCGCGAAGGTCGTAGCGGACCACGCGGTGGCGCTCGGACAGCGCCGCAATCTGCGGATCCCACATCGAACGATCGGTTCCCAGCGAGCAGCTCAACACCACGGCCGAGCCATCCGGCGGGCCGAGCAGATCGTGGCTGACCTCGCAGCTCATGCGTGCTCCCTCCTTCCTCGGTGATGGGCGGCGACGGCTCGCGATATGAGCTCCTCGGTGACCCCGAGGTATCGGCCGGGATCGAGCGCGGCATCCAGACCAGACGCGCCAAGGTGCTCGCGCACCTCGGGCAATGCCAGCAGCGCCTCGCGAAACGTCAAGCCGCCGTCGGCGGTCGCGCGCGCGGCCTCAGTGGCCAGCCGCTGAGCCTCGGGCCGCCCGAGCGCGTCGGTCAGCGCCGTGGCCACGCTCTCGGCCATGAGCAATTCGCCGGTCGCGTCCAGGTCCGCGCGCATCCGCTCGACGTCGAGATCGAGCCCCGCAAGCAGCTCGGCCACGGTCGCGGCCGCCGAGCCGGCCAGCCGCAGGAGCTCCAGCAACGGCTCCCATTCGGACTGCCACGCGCCGGCCGCGCGCTCGTGCTCCTGCACCATCGCGCTCAGGATCGTGGCCACCAACCCGGGCGCGCGGTGGGCGCAGGCGACAACGATCACCGCACCGGCTGGATTTCGCTTGTGCGGCATCGTCGAAGACCCACCGCGTCCTTCGCCACCCTCGACGGCCTCGGCGACCTCGGTCTGGGCCAGCAGGGTGACGTCGCGGCCGATCTTGCCCATCACTCCCAGCGCGGCGCCGAGCGCGCAAGCCAGCCGCGCCGGTCGCAGCCGCTGGGTGTGCCAGGGCAGCAGCGGGTCTGCGAGCCCGAGTTCGGCGGCGATCCCGGCGGCCACCTCCGGGCCGCGGTCGCCGAGCGCAGCGAGCGTCCCGACGGCGCCGCCGAACTGCACCGCGAGCACGTTGCGCCGGACGTCTGACAGCTGGCGGCGCGCGCCGTCGAGGCCGGTCAGCCAGGTGGCCGCCTTGAGCCCGAACGTCAACGGCAGCGCCTGCTGCAGGAGCGTCCGCCCCGGCACCAGCGATGTGCGGTGGCGATCGGCCAGCTGCGCACAGGCGTCGCCGGCCTCGGCCAACTCGTCGATCATCGGCGCCAGCGCCCGCTTGGCGACCAGCATCAGCGCGGTGTCGACGACGTCCTGGGTGGTCGCGCCCTGATGCAGGTGCGCGGCCGCCTCATCGCCCAGCCGGGCTCGCAGCTGGCTCAGCGTCGCCGGCACCAGCGCCGCCGAGCCCGCTGCTGCACTGCCGATCGCCGCCAGGTCGAACGTGGCCGCGTCGGCGGCGTCGGCGATCTCAGCCGCCGCGGTGTCGGTGGCGATCCCAGCGCCGGCCAGCGCGCGTGCGAGCGCGACCTCGAAGTCGAGCATCGCCTGGAGGAAGGCTCGCTCGGTAACCTCGGCGGCCGCGGGGCCGCGCGAGAACATGCCGCTGAACAGGCCGTCCTCTGTCATCCAGCGCGGATGCTATGCGGTCACGCTGCGATAGCTCCCGAGCCGGAACTCGTCCACGAGTCCGGGATGGGACGGGGCCCAGCCCAGCTCGGTGCGAGCCCGGGCAGCCGTCGTGCCCTGATCGAGCAACAGCACATCCGCGAAATACTCGCCCAAGCGGGCTCGCGCCTCGTCATCCGAACCGGGCACCGCACCGGGCGCTCCGACCGCGACGGCGGCCGCGCGGGTCAGCTCGGCGACCGTCGGGTGGTAGCCATCCTCGGCTATGTAACGGTCACGAGCGGACCGCGTCTCCAGCGCGCGCCGGAACAGGTCGGCCAGATCGGAGACATGGACGGTCGCCCAGTGCTGGTCTCCGCTGCCGAGCATGATCAGGTTGCCGGCGTCGTCGCGCGGGGAGGCGAGCAGCAGCCCCGGAATCCCTCCCCCTCCGTCTCCGTACGCGGTGCCCGACACGATCACGACTCCGCGCATGTCGTCGGCGCCGAGCACCCGGCGCTCGATCGGCTCCTTCCACGACACCAGCGCCGGAGCGTTGATCGGGGACTCCTCGGTGATCCCGGTGGCGTCGCCGTAGATCCACAGCCCACTGACGTGCAAGTAGGGCTTGCCGCTCCCGGAAAAGGCCTCGATCGCCGCGTCGACGACAGCGGTGTCGAGCTCGGCACTGGTCGCATCGCCCGGGCTGGCGGTGTGAATTGCCCCATCGGCGTTACGCAGCAGGCCCACGACCGCGGGTCGATCGTGAAGGTCGACCACCGCCGGCCTCGCGCCGCGCGAGGAGATCGCGTCGGACTGGGCGTCGTCGCGCACGACCGCGGTCACCTGATGGCCGTGTGCTTGAAGCTCTGCCAGGACGTGAGATCCGATGTATCCGGTGGCACCGGTGAGTACGACGTTCATGACTGGTCAGCCTCCTGGTGGTGCGCTCGCCGCCCGAATGCGACTCGGCACCAGATAGATCAAACGCTTGATTGAATTTATAGCGCCACCGTGGAACGGTTGTCAAGCGCCGAGCGCGCCGGCGACCACGGGGACCACCAGCCGCTGGATCTGCCTGCGCGACTTGTCTCTGAGGTCGGCGCCGATCGGTGCCAGCACCAGCCAGTTCAGCAACCCGGCCGCGCAGCGGATGCGGAAGATCAGAACGCGATCGCTGACGCCGGGCAGGTTCGGCCTGAGGACCCCGAGCACGTCCGCACGGATCCGGTCGAACCGGTGGGTCAGCCGGTCCCATCCCTGGGGCGGATCGATTCCCGCGCGAGCGACGATGCGCATCACGTCGAACTCGCGACCGCCGACGGTGACGGCGTGGATCATCGGCCGGGCGAAGGCTTCGGCCACAGCTTCGAGCGACGGGTCGGGTCCGAGCGCGGCCACCGCCTCCTGTTGCGCGTCGAGATAGCTCTCCAGCGCATGCTCGACGGCGGCGTCGCAGAGCAACTTCAGCGAGCCGAAGTGGTAGCTCACCGCCGCGACGTTGGCGCCGGCCGCACCTGTCAGCTCGCGCAGCGTCACGCCCTCCTCGCCGCGCTGGGCGAGCTGATCGAGCGCCGCGTCCAGTAGCCGCGCCCGCGTCCGCTGACCGGCTTCGCGACGCATGTCTGCTCTCGCCGGTTGCACCAGCCCACTATTCAATCAGACGTTTGAATACGTCTCAAGCGTCCCCGTCGGCGCGGTCCGCCGTGTGCAGCACGTGTGCAGCGAGGGTCAGCGCACGTTCGTAGACGCGTGGTGCGCGGCAGCTGCCGGCACCGCGAAGTGCGCGAGCACGACGATCGCGAGGATCACCGCAACGATCCACATGACCGCGCAGAACCCCGTGTGGACGCGGCGCCAGTTGACGAACAGGAGGGGTTTCACCGGCCCCGGCCCTTCTTGCGTCTGCCCCGTGTCCATGGGTGATTCACGGCTCAATCACTACCCCGGTTCTGGTCGACGCAACCAGATCGGCATGTCGCCAGAATGACGCCATGGCGACCGAGATCCCGGCACTGCTGGCGCCGCTGGCGACCGCGGGCGATCGCGAGGCGATCCGCTTCGGGGACAGGGCATTGACGTATCGGGAGCTGCGCGACGTTGCGGCTGGGCTCGCCGTCAGGCTCGCGGGGATCGACCGTGTGGCCGTCTGGGCGCTGCCGGAACTGGAGACGTGCGCGGCGGTGGTCGGCGCGCTGTCGGCTGGCGTGCCTGCGGTCCCGGTCAACCCCAAGTCGGGCGAGCGCGAGCTCGGTCACATCGTCGCCGACAGCGAGCCCGGGGCGGTGCTGACGCACCCGGAAGCGCAGCTCCCGCCGGCCCTGCAGTCGCTGGCCCGGATCGACGTCGGGCTCGAGCGCTCAAGCGAAGATCTGCCCGCCGAACCCGATTCCGAGTCGCCGGCCCTGATCGTGTACACGTCGGGTACGACCGGGCCGCCCAAGGGGGTGGTGATGCCGCGCCGGGCGATCGCCACGAACCTCGACGCGCTCGCCGAGGGCTGGCAGTGGACGGCCGATGACGTACTCACCCACGGGCTGCCGCTGTTTCACGTCCACGGGCTCGTGCTCGGGGTGGTCGGCGTGCTGCGCCGCGGAGGCAGCGTCCGTCATCTGGGCGCATTCTCGATCGACGGGGCCGCCGCGGAGCTGAACGGCGGAGCCACGATGCTGTTCGGCGTGCCGACGATGTACCACCGGCTCGCCGAGGCCGCCGAACACGACGAGACGGTGGCGGCGGCATTGGGGCGTGCGCGGCTGCTCGTATCGGGCTCGGCGGCGCTGTCGGCCGCCGACCACGAACGGATCGAGCGGGCCACCGGCCAGCGCGTGGTCGAGCGGTACGGATTGACCGAGACGCTGATGAACTGCTCGGTGCGCGCCGACGGGGACCGCCGTCCTGGAACCGTCGGTCTTCCGGTCCCGGGCGTCGAGCTGCGGCTGGTGGACGAGGACGGCACCGTCGTCGCGGTGTCCGACGGCGAGACCGTCGGAGAGGTCCAGGTGCGCGGTCCCAACCTGTTCCTCGGATACCTCAACCGTCCCGATGCGACCGCGGACGCGTTCGACGGCGACTGGTTTCGCACCGGCGACGTGGCCACGCGCGAACCCGACGGTTACATCCGGCTGATCGGCCGTAAGGCCACCGACCTGATCAAGAGCGGGGGCTTCAAGATCGGCGCCGGCGAGATCGAGGCCGCGCTGCTCGAACACCCGCAGATCAAGGAGGCGGCGATCACCGGCGAGCCCGATCCAGACCTCGGCGAGCGGATCATCGCCTGGATCGTGCCGGCCGCAGAAGCCAGGCCGCCGGAGCAGGAGATCGTCGACCACGTCGCTCGGCTGCTCACCCCCCACAAGCGCCCCCGCGAGGTGCGCTACCTCGACGAGCTGCCCCGTAACGACATGGGCAAGGTGATGAAGAAGCGCCTGCAGCCCGCCGCTGGCCGCTAGTCGCAGGCCCGTTGCGCGAACTCGACGATCAGCTCTGCGGTCTCACTCGGAATGTCGAGTTGGGGGCAGTGGCCGATCCCGTCGAGGACCACCCAGTCGGCGTCCGGCACCCACTCGGTCCGAAATCGTGTGGCCGTCTCGGGCCAGGGGAGGATCCGGTCGGCGGTGCCCCACACGATCCGCACCGGACACGTGATCCGCTCGCGCTCCAGGCGCCAGCCTTCGCGCTTTGACATCTCGAGCAACGGCTCGAGCAATGGGCACTGCGCCGCGCCGTGCATCTGATGGAAGATCAGCTCCGGCGGGATGTGCTCGAAGTGGGTGACCGAGTGCTCGGTCGCCCGGCGCCGTCCCTCCGGCATCGACACGATCCATTCGGCCCGAGGCAGTGCGGCGTCGAGCGCCAAGCGCATCTCCCGGAAGAACTGCTGTGCCTGGTCGAACCCCGGATCTCCGACCGGCCAGCCGCCCGCCGGCGCCAGCGCGATGACCGACCGCGCCCGCCCCCGCATCGCCAGCTGCAACGCGAGGTAGCCGCCGAGCGAGTTGCCCACCAGGTGCGCGGTCTGAAACCCCGCATCGTCCATCGCCCGCGCGACGGCATCCGCGATCGAGGCGTCTGTCAGCTCACCATCCAACGGCGGCCCGCCGGCGTGACCGAGCAGCGTCGGGGCCAGCACGTCATGCTCGCGCTGGAGCGCATCCAGCACGAGTTCCCACGTGCGCCAGGTATCGGTGAACCCATGTAGCAGCACGAGCGGAGGTCCCGACCCGCCCCGGTGAAAAGCCGTGAACGAGGCCTCGATCATCGGTCGGTGAAGCTTACGATCAGGTCCGCGGTCACCACCGGGACGTCGAGCTGGGGACAGTGACCGACGTCCTCGAGCTCGACCCAGTCGGCTTGGGCGAGCCATCCGCGGCGGTACCGCGCGGCGCTCGCCGGCCACGGCAGCAGCTTGTCCTCGGTGCCCCAGAGGATCCGCACGGGCACATCGATCAGCCCCTGATCAAGCGCCCAGTCGGCGCTGATGCCGTATTCGATCAGCCGTCTCGCCCCGGTGCAGGCGGCTAAGCCGACCGTCTGGTGGGCGATCAGCTCGTGCGGGATATGCTCAAAGCGCACGACGGTCAGCCCGGTGGCGCGACGGCGGCCCTCGCTGGTCGCGGCGATGGCGTCGGCGTGCGGCGCGGCCGCCTTTGCCTGGCGCTGCATCTCGGCCTGGAACGTGAGCAGCTCCGCGATCGCCGGGTCGCCGGGGGCCCAGCCCCCAGCCGGCGCCAGCGCCACCACCGACCGGGCGCGACCTCGCGCAGCGAGCTGCAGCGCTACGTAGCCCCCCAATGAGTTGCCCACGAGGTGCGCTGTTTGCAGCCCGGCGTCGTCCATCGCCTGGGCCACCGCGTCGGCGAGCGTGTCGCCGGTCAGCTCGGCGGGCAGCGGCGGCCCGCCGGCGTGGCCCGGCAGCGTCGGGGCGAGCACCGCGTGCCGGCGTTCGAGCGCCGGCAGCACCAGCTCCCACACCCGCCAGGTGTCGGCGAACCCGTGCAGAAGCACGAGCGGCGAACCGTTCCCGCCACGGTGCGACGGGCTGAACACGACATCGGCGGGTGTCACCCGGCTACTATCGCGCCCCACTAATGCGCCGCGCAGTCACGATCGCGTTCTCGCTGGCCCTGGTGCTCGCCGCCCCCGGCGTCGCGGCGGCCCGGCTTCCGGCGGTGCTGACCGAGCACAACCCTGCGTTCCAGGTCCGTCCCGCCACGATCGACTACACCGGCGACGGCAGCGCCGTGGTCGGGGGACTGAACGGCAGCGGGCCCCGCCACCTGGGCCGCCTGAAGTGGACGACGTACAACGAGCGCCAGGGGTCCGCGACCGGGCTGCTGTGGATCAACAACTGCATCCCCGACTGCGCGGACGGTCGCTTCAGCGCGGTGCGCGTCAGCGTGAAGGTGTTCTCACCGCACTCCGGCCACTTCCGCCGGCTGACGCTCACCTACACCTACCGTGGTCACCATTACGTCGACCGTCGCGAGATTCACCTGTACCGCACGCCGGGCGCCCGCATCTGGGGCTATCAGCTGATCGGCGCGTAGCGGTCGCCGAGCACATGCGCTACGCGCGCATCCCGGTCTGCACCCACCGCGCGAACGCGTCGATTTGCGCCTGAGGCCAGGCGCCATCGCACGGCATCGATCCGTTAGCCAGCCGCTCCAGGATCGCGTGCGCGTTGGCCTTGACGTCGTCGTAGGACCACAGGTCAAACGCGAACTTCATCGACTGGCGATCGCGGTGGCGGAACATCGTCTGAATGTGCTGCTCGAACCCGACCGGCTCGCCATCGTGCGGGAGCACCACCGGACGGTCGGCCTGCTGGTCATGCTCGAGCCCAGAGATCCGGCTCCCCGGCGGTCCGGCGGCGGTCGTCCAATCCCAGTGGGGCATCGGCATGTTCTCCGGCGGCTTGGCACCGGGCTGTGAGTTCTCGAGCGCCAGGCGCGACCCCCACTCGATGTAGGAGCTGAAGGCCGAGCGGAACTCGGGATCGGCTGGCAGGCCGGCCTCCTGGGCGCAGCGGAGGATCAGCGCCACCCAGCGCGCACGCTTCTCCTCGGTCAGGCCCTTGCCGAGATGCTGGGAGATCATCCGCGTGTAGCCCCCGTACTGCTCGCTGTAGTTCTTGGGCCCGCAGAACACCTCCCCCAGCCACTTGGCCACGCGTTCTGGGTGGTCGGCCGACATGTTGGCGAACAGCGGCGCCAGCAGCGGATCCTGGGGCACGTACTTCTCGTAGAACAGCCGGGTCATCCGCGTCAGCGCCGGCAGGCCGCCGGCCCACTCGAAGATCGTCGGCTCGTGGTCGGGCCCGAAGGTCGGGTCCTTGAACTCGACGTACCAGTGCATTCCGCTGCAGAACGGCTTGTTCTGCGAATGCCCGCATCGACACAGCGCGTAGTGCTCGAGCGAGGCCCCCGCGTCGCGAGGCTCGGCCTCCGCGTCGGCATTCATCAGCGCGATCGTGCCGGTGATCCGGTACGGCCCGTCCTGCGACACCTGGATCGCAGGCTCGCGGGTCGCGTGATAGTCGACGTCGTCGCGTGCCTCGACCCCGTCGAGGGCGTAGCTGAGCGCTCCGGACGGGCAGTCGCGAACGGCCCTGATGAGCTCGTCCATGCGTCCGCCGCTGGGTGCCACGAACGGCTCTTGTCCAGCGCGGAACGCGGTCGCCAGGCGATCGGTGCAGAAGCCCGAGTGCTGGCAGATCCCGCGGTTGTCGAGCACCGTGACCTGCTGGCCGACATACGTGTCGCGGCGGTCCGGCACGCGGTTGGGGTCCTTGGCGTCGGTGAACCCCGAGTCCAGGTGCGTGCCGTCGCAGAACGGCTTGGTTGCTGACTCGCCGCATCGGCACAGCGCCATCTGGGGAAGCGCCGTCAGCTCCTCGCCGAGCCAATCGGTCAGGCGCTCGACATTGGTGACCAGATATGGCCCGTTGTGCTGGCTCTGGATCTGTGCGGGCGCCGATGCTTGGAGCTGGCGCAGCTCTGCGATCCGTTCCGGCGCGCCGCGCGTGGCCAGGTCCTGGAGCGCGGCGGTCGCCTCCTGCAGCTGCGCCGGCAGCCCGTGGGCGGCGCGCAGCGCGGTGGCATCGCGCGTCAACTGCCACAGCTGCTCGGCGGCTGCGCCCACCGCTTGCGGATCGCCGCCCTCCGGCTCGGGCGCCGCTTGACCCAGCGCGTCGGCCAGCGGCCTGATCACGGAGCGCCTGACCCGCGCTGCCTCGGCCTCACCGAGCCGCGGCTCGAGCTCGATCGCGCGCTGCAGGAGCGACGCGAGCTCGCCTCGTCCCGCGCTTGAGTGTCGGACCTGCTCCACCACCATCACGAACTCCCTTCCAGACCGGCCCGGCCTGCCATAGACTGCCAGTTCGATATTTCTGAATTTCAAGACAATATAACTGAACTTCAAGATAACCCTGGTGCTTCGCCTCGACCGGCCGATCACGTCGACCGGGTGATGGCCCAGTGGGCCTCGATCCGGGCCGACGTCGACACGACACCGATCGCCGTGGTCGCGCGGCTGGGACGCGTCACTGCGTACATCGATGCCGGCTTGAACGCGAAGCTCGGCGAATTCGGCCTCACGCGCGAAGCTTGGGACGTACTCGCCAGCCTGCGCCGCGAGGGGCCTCCGTATCGGCTGTCGCCGACGCAGCTGTACATGTCGCTGATGCGCAGCTCGGGTGCGATGACTCACCGGCTGGCGGCGCTCGAGCGTGCCGGGCTGGTCAAACGACTGGCCGACCCCGACGACGGGCGCGGGATCCTGGTCGCGCTTACCGCCAAGGGTGTGCGGCTGGTCGACCGCGTCGCCCCCGAGCACGTGGCCAACGAGCGCCGGCTGCTGGCGGCGCTCACCGACGGCGAGCGGAGCGAGCTCGCCGCACTCCTGCGCAAGCTGCTGGCCGCGTACGAGCGCGAGCATCCGGCGCCGCCTCACGCCGGCCGCGGCGGCCGTCATAGATCGCGCTGAAACGACGGCGGGCGCCCGTCCCCGGGGCTGGGGACGGGCGCCCGCTGGCATGACTGGAGCGGTGGCGGCCTCAGGCGCTCAGGCGCGCGCGGGCTCTTGCTCGAGTCTCGGCAGCCAGCTGAGCCGCTGGGGCAGGTACCAGTTGGCCTCGCCGAGCAGCTTCATCACCGAGGGCAGCAGCACGGCTCGGATCACGGTCGCGTCGATCAGGATCGCCGCCGCGAGCCCCACTCCGAGCTGTTTGAACTCCAGTGCGCTGAGCGTCGCGAAGATCGCGAACACGGCCACCATCACCACCGCGGCGCTGGTCACCGGCCCGGCCGTCGACTTGATCGCGTGCGCGACCGCGTCGCTCGTGCTCATGCCCCGGTCGTGGGCCTCCTTGACCCGGCTGAGGATGAACACGTGGTAGTCCATCGACAGCCCGAACAGGATCACGAACAGGAACAACGGCAGCCACGAGGTGATCGCACCGGTGGACTTGAAGCCCAGCAGCCCTTCGGCCCAGCCGTGCTGGAACACGAGCGCCAGGACCCCATACGCCGCGCCGACCGACAGCAGGTTCAACCCGATGGCCGTGAACGGAATCACGATCGAGCGGAACGTCAGCAGCAGCAGCACGAACGTCATCGTCAGCACGAACCCGAACACCAGCGGCAGGTGAGACTTCATCGAGTCGTTGAAGTCCTTGGCGCCGGCGGTGGTTCCCGTCACCTGGGCGGTGACGCCGGGCAGGTGACCGACGGTCGCCGGGATCACCTCGCCGCGCAACGTCTCCAGCGCGTGGTCCGAGGCCGAGTCAGTGCCCTTACCCGCCAGCGGGAGGGCCACATCGGCGACCGTGTGATCACGGCTGATCTGGGTGCTGAACGGCTGGTGCATCTGACCGGTTGCCAGCGCCCGGCGCTCCATCTGGCGAATCCCGGATTGGACCTCGGGCGAGGTCACATCGCGGGCCTGCACGACCACGTGGGCCGGCACTGCCCCACCCGGGAACGCCGCCTCGATGCGGTTGATCGTCTTGACGATCGGCAGCCCGGCCGGCAGTCCCTGGAGTCCGGGCTCGGAGGTGTGCAGACCGAGCGCGGGAATCGCCAGAGCGACCACCAGGCCGCCCGACAGCACCGCGGCCGTCCACGGGTGCTTGAGCACGCGATCGACGATCGCGCCCCAGATCCGCGCCTCGCCGCCGCGCTCACGCCGCCTGGCGACGAACGGGACCGATCCCTTCATGACCTTGTCGCCTAGCTTGGACAGCAACGCCGGCAGCACCGTCAGCGACCCGATCACCGAGACCGCCACGACCAGGATCGTGCCGGTGGCCATCGACCCGAAGGTCTTGTCGCCGGCCAGGTACATCCCGGCCATGGCGGCGATAACCGTCAGGCCCGAGACCAGCACGGAGCGGCCCGAGGTCGCAGCCGCTGCCTCCAGCGCCGCCTGCTCGCCGAGTCCGGCAGCCCGCTCCTCGCGCTCGCGGCGCATGTAGAACAGCGAGTAGTCGACCCCCACGGCCATCCCGACCAGCAGCACCACCTCGGACACCGTCGGGTCGACGGGGAACAGATGACTGACGAGCGCGACCAGCCCGAGTGTCGCGCCCACGCCGGTGATCGCGAGCAGCACCGGGATGCCGGCGGCAACCAACGCCCCGAACGCGAAGATCAGGATCACCAAAGTGATCGGGAGCGACAGCGTCCGAGCCTTGGCGAAGTCGTCGCTGAAGCTCTTGTTCAGCGCCTTGTCGGCGCTTGCGTCCCCGGCCTGCTGGATCGTCAAGCCGGGATGCGCGCGCTGAGCCGCGGCGGTGGCGGCCAGCGATTCGCCGACTCGCTTGTCGGCGTTTGACGAGTCGCCGCGGATCTGGAATCCGACCAACGCCGAGTGCCCGTCATGAGAGACCTCGCCGCTGTTGGCAGCCGCCAGCGGTGAGCGCACATTCTGGACCGTCCCGATCCCCGATAGCCGACCGACCACATCCTTGACGGCGGACTGGAATTGCGGATCGGCGACCGTCAGCTTCCCGCTCTGGACGAGCACCTGCTCGCTCGCCGTCTGCGGGAACTTGGCGTTGACGATCCTGTCGGCGCGGCCGGATTCGCCGACGCCGTTCGTGTTGTTGTCGAGCTGCTTGGTGCCGACCAGGCTGCCCAGCGCGACTGTCACCAGCACGAACGCGAGCCATCCGAAGATGGCGGTGCGACGGTGTCGCGCACTCCACATAGCCACGCGTGCTGTCAGGTTTCTGCGTTGCATCTGCCTTGCACCTCCGGGGTCGTTCTGAGTCACGCAGCCAGATTCCCAGGAGATGCTTCGCCCGCCGATACGGCCTGCTGGCGTCATGCCTAGCGGGGCCCCGACCATCGATGGTGGGGGTAGCCACACCCCCCGCCGCGCGGCATCCGTATTCCCCTGCGCGCCGACCGGATCGATCATCATGGCCATGAACGACGCAGAATCCATGCAGATGACAGCCGCCGGCTCCATCGCCAAACCGCCCCGGCGGATCTCGACGCTCGCGCACACGGCGGGTCGGGACCTGCTGTACCTGCTCGCGGTCCTGTCGATGAGCATCATCGAGTTCGTTGTCTGGGTCACCGGCGTGTCGATCACCGCTTCGCTGCTGATCCTGGTCATCGGGTTGCTGGTGTGGCTCGGCGCCGCCTACGCGTTTCGGGGTACCGCCTCGATCGACCGCCGGCTGGCCGGCTGGTTTCGCGGGGAACCGCTCCCGGGCGTGTACCGCAGTCCCGAGAGCAAGGGCATCCTCGCCCGCGTCCGGACGGTCACGGTCGACCCGCAGACCTGGAAGGACTTCGCCTGGAGCGTGCTCAACTCGATCGGCGGGTTCGTGCTCGCCCTCTTCGGGATCTCGGTGACCGCGCTCGTGATCGGCTGGATCACGATGCCGCTGTGGTGGTGGGCGATCCCTGACCCTCACCACCAGTACGGGACGCTGAACTTCGGCGTGTACACCGTGAATTCACTCGGATGGGCGTTCGTCACCACCGCCATCGGGCTGCTGGTCGCTCCGCTCGCGCTGGCGATCAACCACTGGCTGGCGGTTGGCCACGCCGCCCTGGCCGCGCGGATCCTGGGGCCGTCCGAGCGCCAGCGGCTGAACGCACGGGTCCGCGAGCTGGCCCGGACCCGCGCCGACGTGGTGGTTGCCACAAACGAGCAGCTCGAGCGCGTGGAGCGCGACCTGCACGACGGCGCGCAGGCCCGGCTGGTCGCGCTGGCGATGGACCTCGGGATGGCCGAGGAGGAGCTCTCCAGTGATCCCGACGCCGCCCGGGAGACGGTCCGCAAGGCGCGCGACTCGGCGCTCAGCGCACTCGGCGAGCTGCGAGACCTATCCCGTGGCCTGCGACCGGCCCTGCTCCAGGACCGCGGGCTCGGCACGGCCGTCGAGGATCTGGCCCAGCGCGCCCCGATGCCGGTCGCGGTGACGATCACCGGGGACATCGAGCGCGCGCCGGACACGGTTCAGACCGCGATCTACTTCGTGGTCGCCGAGGCGCTCACCAACGCCGCCAAACACAGCCGTTCGGGCAGCGCCCGCGTCTCGATCGAGCGGACCGAGGACGCGATCGCGGCCACGGTCGTCGACGACGGACAGGGCGGCGCCAACCCCGACGGGTCAGGCCTGGCCGGCCTGCGCAAGCGCGTGCGGGCGCTCGACGGCGGTCTCGACGTGATCAGCCCGCCCGGCGGCCCGACCGTGGTCCGTGCGGAGATTCCGTGCGGGTGATCATCTGCGAGGACCACGCGCTGGTGCGCGATGGGCTCGAGCGCCTGTTGGGCAACCACGGCTTCGACGTGGCCGCGTCGGTGGACAACCCGTCGGCGTTCCTGGCAGCGGTCAAGAGCGAGCGTCCCGACGTGTGTGTGGTCGACGTGCGGCTGCCCCCGAGCTTCACCGACGAGGGGGTCCGGGCAGCGATCGAAGCCCGCCAGCAGGTTCCCGGATTGCCAATCCTGATCCTCTCGCAGTACGTCGAGCAGACTTACGCGCGCGAGCTGCTCACCGGGGGCGAGGGCGGGGTCGGCTACCTGCTCAAGGATCGGGTCGCCGACCCCAAGCAGTTCGTCGATGCCGTGCGCCGCGTCGCCGACGGCGGGACTGCGCTGGACCCCGAAGCGGTGGCGCGGCTGCTGGGCCGGCCCGACCGCCAGGGCCGCCTCGAGCTGCTCACCCCGCGCGAGCGCGAGGTGCTGTCGTTGATGGCCGAGGGCCGCACGAACAGCGCGATCGCAAGCGAGCTGGTCGTGACCGAGCGCGCGGTGGAGAAGCACGTCTCGAACATCTTCTGGAAGCTGGACCTGCCGGCCACGGGGAAGGATCACCGCCGGGTGCTGGCCGTGCTGGCCTGGCTGCAAGCGAGCGACTAGACACGAGCCCGCCACGGTCCCGCGGGACAGGATCGGCGCGCGCTGCGTCGAACCCCCCGGCGTGACCGAGTTTCCGGCCAACCCGCAGCGCCTTGATCCGTGCAGCTGGCGACCGTCGCGCCGTCAGCGTCGCTGGCCGCGCTCGGGCTGACCGAGGTTCCCTAGCGAGTCGCTATCGTCGCGCGCGGTGCAGGAGCCTCCCTACAACAGGTATCGCGCCGGCCGCGACCGACGCCCGCGACGTCGTGGCACGTTGGTGATGCTCACCGTGGTGTCGATCGTCGTGCTCGTGCTTGCCGGTCTCGCGGTGGCTGGCGTCAGGCCGGGCTCGCACACCACGACGGCGTCGATCGCCGACAACCCGACCTTCGGTTCCGGCGCGGGCCTCCCACGGGCATGCCGCCAAGTCGGGCCACGCCGCAGCGGCGAACAGCAGCGGCCAGCAGGGCGGGTCGAAGTCGGCCGCGACGACGGCGGCGACCACCCCGACAAGCGCGGCCAGCGCGGCGACAACGCCGGCAGCCACAACCCCCACCTCGGCGCCGCTGCGCACGTCGTGCCGCACCGTGGTCCACATCGGCGACTCGACGTCGGAGGGTCTGACGTCGTCGTCATACCTACCCGATGCCGGACAGCGGATCGAGGCTCAGTACCGCCGCGTCGGCGCCCAGCACGTGCTGACCGCGATCACCGGCGCGACTTCGGTGGTCGAGACGCTCCCGGGCACGACGAATTCCTACGATGCCACCAAGGGCCTACTAGCCCACGGCGTCCGGGGCTGCTGGGTGATCGCGCTGGGTACCAACGACTCGGCCGACGTCGCGGCCGGCTCGCAGATCGGACTCAGCGACCGGATCTCCAAGATGATGTCGCTGTTGCACGGTCAGGACGTGATGTGGGTCAACGTTCGCACGCTGCTGCACAGCGGGAACTACGCCGAGGACGACCAGCAGAAGTGGGACAACGCGCTCGTCCAGGCCTGCCTCCAGCACCCCAACATGCGGATCTACGACTGGGCCCACGTGGTCAAGGACAGCTGGTTCATCGATGACGGCATCCATTTCACCTCCGCCGGCTACGCGTCCCGGGCGCACCTGATCGCCAATGCGCTGGCCAAGGCGTTCCCGTCGACCGGCATGCCCAGCGCTGGGTGTGTGGTCAGCACCAAGGCGCTCGACGTCAAGCCCAAGGGCTTCTAGGGCTTCCAAGGCTCCTAGGGCTTCTCGGTCTCGAGCGGGCTCAGAGCGAGTCCGACCCGGTCACAGGGCCAGGATCGCGTCGATTTCGGCTTCGTAGAGCAGCGCACCGTCGAGTCCCATCGCCTCCAAGGCGCCTGCCAGCTCCAGGCTGATCACCCCGTGCAGGCGCGTCCAGGCGGCGAGCGCGCGCGCCAACACGACTGGTGACGCGGGCGGGCCCTCTCGTGATCTCGCCCATCGAACGATCTGCCGCTCGAGCGCGCCGGACACCGCCAACGGTGTTGCGCGGACGTCGCGGAGGACTTCGATCAGCACCATCATCCCCCGGTGCGACGCGGGGACGATCAGCTCGGGCGCGATACTGCCGGAGCCGACGGGCTCGGAGAAGATCAGCCGGTAGAGCTCGGGCTGAGCGATTGCCCAGCTCCGGTACGCCTCGGCCACCGCACGGAACCGCGCGGGCGGACGTCGCCGCCTGGCCGCCGTCGCGGCGGCGTCGAGCGTCGCCGCCAGGTCCTCATAAGCAGACGCGACCACGGCTGCCAGTAGTTCGTCGCGCGACGCGAAGTACCGGTACAGCGCCGGCCCCGAGGTGCCGATCTCGCGGGCGATCGCGTTCAGCGACAGAGCATCGACGCCGCCGGCCTCGATCTGGTCGCGCGCGCGATCGAGGATCTCTCGATGCATCTCCTCGCGCAGTCGCTGGCGGCGGGTGAGCTCAGCCATCGTTTACATCATAATAGAATCCAACTTTGTTATAGTCTCTAACTAAGCTATAGATCGTTACCCAACGGAGGAAAGATGAGCCCGAAGATCAACAGAGCCGATCTGCACGTCGTACTCGGATCCGGCCCCGCGCGGGACAGCCGGTGAAGCTGAACACGCTCGACCGCCCACAGGCGTACGGGCCATTCGACGAGACGTTCATGGCCGAGTACGCGGAGATGTTCTACCAGCACACCACTCCGCAGAACATGGTCTCGGAGGCGTTCGAGCGCAGTTTCGGACTGCACCCGACGGCGCTGGAGGACGGAATTGCAGCGACGGTTGAGTGGTATGGCGCGTTTCTCGCCGGCGCCGAGCAAGCCGCCTGACCGGCGACATCCCGTGCGCCCCCGCGCGCCGGTGGGGCGGTGCGCTACACGGACGCGGCGAACGACAGGATCGCGCTCTGCACGCGCCGGCCGTGCTCGCCGCTGAGCAATGCGGTGCCGTGATCGACCCCCGGGAGGATCAGTGCCCGCTTGTGGGTGCTCGGCATCGCGCGCAGGAGAGGCCCGGTCGCGCCCTGCGCGAACGGGTCCTCGCGCGCGCCGATCAGCAGTGCCGGCAGCTTCACGTGCGCCGCGCTCCTCACGAGGTCGCTGGGATCCGAGCTCACGCTTCGCTCGGCGGACAGGCTGACGACGGCGGCCACGCCCGGTGGGCCGGTGGCGGCCGCCTTGATCGATCCGCGGGCACCGACCGAGGCGCCGATGAGGATCACCCGCCTGGCCCCGGCGGCACGGGCGGCCGCCGCCCCCGCCGTCGCGTCGGCGGCCAGCTGAGACGGATCGAGATAGTCATACAGCAGCGCCGAGTAGCCGTGGGCTCGCAACGTCCGCACGAACGGGAGCCAGCTGCACAGGTTCTCGTCGCTTTCGTCGGAGAACACGAACGCGGTCGCTCCCGAACCCAGCATCACTCCCGTCAGCGCCTTGGAGCCGGGCGGACGAAGCGTGACCGCACGGGCATCGCCGGCCAGCGGCACGCAGCCATCGACGCGCCGGATCCGCGTCGGCGTCGTCTGGCTCGAGGCCGTCTGGTCGTGCTCGCGCACGAAGTCGAGTACCTCGCCGGCGAGCGGCGCCCAGCCGACTCCGCCGGTGCGCACCAGCATGTCCCACCCGTGCCCGGCCGAAGCCGGCAGCACCACCAGCCGCTTCACCGGCGATCGAACGCGCCCATAGACGGCGCGCATATCGCCGACGCTGACCTGGGGATCCGCTCGGGCGACGACGAACAGCCCCGGGGAGCTGACGTCCGGCGCGGCCGCGTAGGAGTCAAACGTTGTTCCCGGGAACAGCTGGCCGAGGTTGCGCTCCCCCGAGAGATCCACGATCGCCGACGGGTGCAGCTTGGCCGCGGCCATCACCGCGGTGACACCACCCAGCGAGGCGCCCACGAGCGCGACCGAGCGAGCGCCCCGGGCTCGCAGCGCCGCAATCGCTCCCGACACGTCGGCGACTTCGTCGCCTTCCGCCTTCCGGGGACATGCCGACAGCCCGCCGCATCGGAAGTCGAACAGCATCGCGTGGACTCCGTGGTGAGCGAGGTATACGGCGTAGGGCCACCAGCCGCACATCGGCCCCGGGTACTCGTGTAGCAGCACCACTCCCACCGGTCCGCTGCCAACGATTGCGCCGTCGAGCCTGGCGCCGTCGCTGGCGCTGAAACGCAGCGTCGTAGCTGGCGCATTCGGGGTTCCGCAGCGCTTGCTCGGCTGCGGCAACGATGCGTCGACCACCCCGGCCGCGGGCGTTTCGGCCGGGGTCGAAACAGTCGATGACCCAGCCGGGGTACTCGCGGCGGAATGCCCACTGCCGCAACCGGCCAGCGCGAGCGACCCGATTAGCACTATCGCGGCCATCGCCCCGCGGAGCGACGGCGACCACGCCGAACACCGTGGCAACATAGTCCGGACCGGACTATGGCAGAAGCATCCACCGATCGCCTCACCACCACCGAGCACGCGCTGCTGGGGATGCTCGCCCGCTATGGGGAGCACTCGGGCTACGAGTTGCTCAAGCTCGCCGAGGGCGGGATCGGGTTCTTCTGGTCGCCGGCCAAGAGCCACGTCTATGAGGTGCTCCCGAGGCTCGCAGCGCGGCGGCCACGCCAGGCGACGGCTGGTGGCGCAGAGCGGCCGTCCCGACAAACACATGTGGCGGATCACGCCACGCGGGCGTTCGGCGCTGGGCCGGTGGCTGGACACAATCGATCCGAACCCGCTCGAAGAGCGCGGCGTGTTCCTGCTGAAGCTGTTCTTCGGCGAACACGGCGACCCGCGACGGCTCGTCGCCCACGTGGAGCGCTTTCGCGATCAGGCCGAGCGCAAGCTGGCCACGCTGCGCGCGCTCGACGCCGAGCAGCCGGAGCTTGCGATCGCCGACCTGCCGCGGATGACGCTGCGTCAAGGGCTGGCCGGCACCGAGGCACAGTTGGGCTGGGCGGAGGAGATCCTGCCCGAGCTGCGCGCCTGGGCGGCCTCGAGCGCCCGGGGCGGTTCACCAGCGGCACTTGACCAGGGTCTCGCTTGACCCGGGATCGGCCTGGGTTCGCTTGACCTGAGATGCCGCGTCCGGTTAGGCTGTCTGACAGCTTGGCAGCTATCGAGCCCCATTCGAGGAGTCCCAGGACGTTGCCGGTCAGGCGGATCGAACGACCGAACGCGTCCGAGGCGGTCCGGGACCAGATCCTCGAGCTGATTGCGGATGGGGAGCTGACCGTCGGGTCAAAGCTCCCGTCCGAGCAGGAGCTGGCTCGGTGCTTCGGCGTCAGCCGCCCGGTGGTGCGGGAGGGACTGGGGAGCTTGCGCTCGATCGGCGTGATCGAGTCGCGCTCGGGCTCGGGCTCGTTCGTCAGATCCGCCCGGATCGCTCCGCAGGGGTTACTCCTGGCCGGCGGCTACACGAGCGACGAGCTGCACGAGATCCGCTCGGAGATCGAGGTCCCCGGCGCGGCGCTGGCCGCCGTTCGGCGCACCGGGCTCCAGCTGACCACGCTGACCGAGATCGTCGATCGTCACCGCCGTCAGCCGGACGCCGAGGACTGGGTGACCGACGATCTGAGCTTCCATGTCACCGTGGCCGAGGCGAGCCGCAACTCGCTCCGGGTCCGTTTCGTGACCGAACTCCGCGAGCTCCAATCGGATCTGTCGTTAAAGATGGCCCGGATTCAGGGAGGATTGGCCGCTCCGGTGCACGAGCACGCCGCGATTGTCGAGGCCATCCGCCGCCGCGATCGAGAAGCCGCCGCGGCGGCGATGCAGGCTCATCTCGACGGCATCCGCCGTCGGCTTGATCAGACCGAACGCTGACCGAGGAGAGGAAACCGATGCTTCCAAGCCATAACCGCTTCGAGTACTCGCCGATCACCGAACGGCCCCAGTTCACCTGGCCCGGCGGCCGCCGCTTGGCCGTGTACGTCGCGGTCTGCATCGAGCACTTCCCGTACAACACCGGCGGCCTGGGAATGAATTACTCGCCGGGGCTGGCGCATCCGAACACCTACAACTGGGCCTGGCGGGAGTACGGCAACCGCGTCGGCGGCTTCCGCGTACTCGACGTGCTGGGTCAGTTCGGGATCACGCCGACCGCGCTCGCCAACGGCGAATGCTTCGAGCATTGCCCGCAGCTGATGGACGCGTATCGCGCCGCCGGCACCGAGTTCGTCGCCCACGGCATGACCAACGGGACGCATCCCAACGAGCTCGACGAACAAGCCGAGCGCGAGATGATCGGCGAGGTCCGCCGGATCATTGAGGAGGTCACCGGGGAGGCGCCCAAGGGGTGGATGTCACCGGGCGCGGACCCGAGCGCTAATACCGAGGACCTGCTCGCCGAGCACGGCTTCACCTACACGCTTGACTGGACGATGGATGACCAGCCGGTGTGGATGTCCACGCGGTCCGGACCGCTGATGTCGATCCCATACTCACACGAGGTCAACGATGTCCCGTCGATCGTGATGCACGATCTGCCGGCGCGTGACTTCGCCGAGATGGCCGTCGACAACATCGCCGAGCAACTCGAACAGTCCCAGAACCAACCGTTGGTGGCCGCGATCGTCCTGCACACGTTCATCATCGGTCAGCCCTACCGGCTGCGCCTGCTCCGGGCGGCGTTCCAGGAGATCCAGCAGGCGGCGGACCAGATCTGGTTCACCACCCCCGCGGCGATCGCCGAGCACTACGCGCGCGAGGTTGCCCCTGCGCCGACCGCGGCGGCCTCATGAGCGCGCCCGAGACCCGGGTGAGCATCGCCGGCCTCGGCGCGGTCGGGCGCGAGCTGGTCCGCCGCCTGTCGTCCGGGATCGACGGGCTGACCCTCGTCGCGGTGTCGGCCTCCGACCACGACAAGGCGAGACTTACGCTGTCGGAGCTGGGCACCGACGTGCCGGTGCTGGCGCTCGACGAGCTCGAGCCGGTGTCGGACCTGGTGGTCGAGTGCATCCCGGCGGCGCTCGTGCCGGCGCTGACCGAGTCCGTCGTGCGCGCCGGCAAGGAGATCGTGATGCTGAGCGCGAGCGTGCTGCTCACGCACCCCGAACTGGTCGAGCTGGCACGGCGCCACGGCGGGAGGATCACCGTCCCCACCGGCGCGCTGCTCGGGCTCGACGCCGTGGGGGCCGCCGCCGAGGGCGGGATCCACTCGGTCAAGATGATCAGCCGCAAGCCCCCGCAGGGCCTGGCCGGGGCACCCCACCTCGAGCGATCCGGGATCGATGCCGCCGATGTCACCGAGCCGACGCTGGCGTTCTCGGGCTCGGCGCGGGAAGCCGCCGAGGGGTTTCCCGCAAATCTGAACATCGCCGCCGCGCTCGCGCTCGCCGGGATCGGCCCGGAGCGCACGCAGGTGGAGATGTGGATCGACCCGACGGTGACACGTAACACCCATCGCGTCGAGGTGTCCTCCGAGGCCGCAGACTTCACGTTGACGATCGAGAACGTGCCCTCGGAGAATCCGCGCACCGGCCGGATCACGGCGCTGTCGGTTCTGCGGCTGTTGCGTAAGCGCGCCGGAACGCTGGCGGTGGGGACATGAGCGCCCCCGCTGGCCGGGCCTCGATCCGTAAGCGCTTCCTCGCCGTCGACGCGTCCAACGTCGCCGACGTGCTAGATCAGCTCGGACTCCCCGACCAGGGCCTGCACCCTGGGTTCGTCCCGATCCCACCCGGCGCCGGCAAGCTCGCCGGCTGGGCGTTCACGATCCGAGGGCAGATGACCCCCTACGAACTCGACGGCGGCGACCCTGAGAAGATGGCCGCCTGTGCCGAGCTGTCCGAGGACACGGTGTCGGTGTGGTCCGGGGGCGGCGAGGGCGTGTGCTTCTTCGGCGAGCTGATCGCGATCGGGATGCAGGAGCGGGGTTGCGTCGGAGCGCTCGTCGACGGCGGCGTGCGCGACGTCGGCTGGCTCAAGGACCTCGACTTCCCGGTGTTCGCCCGCTACCGCACGCCGGTTCAGTCGATCGGCCGCTGGAAGGTGACCGGGTGGGAGATTCCGGTGTCGCTCCCGGGAGCGACGAGCGTCCGGGTGACGGTCGCCCCCGGGGACTTCATCATCGCCGACGACGACGGAGCGATCGCGATCCCGGCGGCCGTCGTCGAGCGGACGCTCGACCGTGCCGAGGCGATCGGAGCCAAGGAGAAGGAGATCCGGTCGGACATCGCAGCCGGGCTTTCGCTGGCGGACGCCCTCGCCAAGTACGGCCATGTATGACCGCGAGTGGGCCAGAGCCGTCGCGCGATCCCGAGGCCTCGAGGTCGACGACGACGGCGCCGACCGGCTCGCCGCCGCGGTCGGACCGGTCCTCGAGCGCTTTCAGGACCTGGCCCGAGAGCTGACCACCGACGACGACCTGTACGAGTTCCGGCGGCTGCTGGCCCAGGAAGGCTTGCGTGCGTGACGACCGCCTCGGATCGGTCGTCGAGATCGCCGGGGCGGTTCGGGCCGGCGACGTAAGTTGCCGCGGAGTCGCCCAATCGTTCCTGGAGCGAGCGCACGCCGCCAACACGGCGCTGAACTGCTTCATCGAGCTCGACGGCGACGCTGCGATCGGCCGTGCCGCCGCCCTCGATCGCGAGCTCGATGACCGCCGGGGGCCGGCAGCACTGATCGGGGTGCCGTTCGCCGCCAAGGACATCTTCACCAGCGCCGAGCACCGACCGAGCAACGGGTCCCGACGAGTGCGCCTGTCGAGCGCAGCGCGTTCGTCGACAGCGCTCGAGCGCCTCGAGGCCGCCGGCGCGATTCGGCTCGGCTGGAGCGGCCTCGACCAGTTCTCCTACGCGGCCACCGGCACCAATCCGGACTTCGGCAGCGTGCACAACCCCTGGGATCCGACCCGGATGACCGGCGGATCCTCCAGCGGCGCGGCGGCGGCGGTCGCCGCGGGTGCGGCAGCGTTCGCGATCGGCGGCGATACCGGCGGCTCGGTCCGGATCCCGGCTTCGTTCTGCGGCGTCGTCGGGCTCAAGCCGACGTTCGGCCGGATTCCCCGCCGCGGTTCGGCGCCGATGTGCTACTCCCAGGACTCGCTCGGGGTCATCGCGCGAACGGTCGCCGACGCCGCGCGCGTGCTCGACGTCGTGGCCGGTCACGACCCCCTGGACGCCAGCTCGATCGATGTCGCCGTGCCGTCCTACTCCACGCAGCTGGGCGACGGAGTCGACGGCCTGCGCGGGGTTCGCGTCGGGTTCGATCGCTCATACGTGGCGGCCCTGGCCGCAGACGAGGTCCGGACTGCGACCGAGGCCGCGGTGGCGCTGATGGGCGAACACGGCGCCGAGGTCGTCCCGCTCGACCTGCAGCGGCTGGCGGCCTACGACGTGGCGGCGACCGTGATCACGTGGGCCGAGGTCGGAGGCGTGCACACGCGGACGTTCCCCGAGCGACGCGAGGACTATGCCCCGGCGACGGCCGCGCGGCTCGACAGCGCGCTCCTGTCCCACGGCGCCGACCACGTCAACGCCGTGCGCTTTCAGGGGCGAGCACTGCGCGAGTTCTGTCGCGACGTGCTTGCGGCCGTTGATGTGATCGTGTGTCCGACGACCGCCGGGCCTCCGGCGAGGATCGAGGATGTCGAGGACGACGACCGGCAGGGCGTGATCAACCGCTCGCTGGATTCGCTGCGCCTGAATCGTCCGTTCAACCTGCTCGGGGTCCCAGCGATATCGGTGCCGATCGGCTTCGACGCCGCGGGGCTGCCGATGGGAATGCAGCTGGTCAGCCGACCGTGGGGCGAGCTCACCGTCCTGCGGTGCGGGGCCGCGTATCAGGAGCTGACCGACTGGCACACGCGCAGGCCGCCCGAGGCGCGCGCTCTATAAGAACCCTGGTCGAGGCGTCTTGCGACCGAGCTCGCGCGCCCCGTGCGGCGTGGCCTGCGAGATCGCGGTGGCGCTGAGCAGCGTCAGTCCCATGTCAGATAGTCGCTGCAGGATCCCCTGAAGCTCGGCCTGATCGCGGACCGGGCCAATCAGCACGGTCATCCCGTCGCCGCGGCGGACGGTCATTCCGTCGAACGCCGCCGCCGAGTCATCGGTGAGCTCGCCTTCGACGGTCAAGCGGTATGCGAGTCCAGCCATTCCCGGAGCATCGCGCGCATCTGGCAATTCGCGCTCGGTCGGCGAGCTTTCACATGGGTGATTGCGCTTCACACGGGCGCGTTCACCTGGGTGAATATCGGTGCCTGCTGCCCGCGGTGAAACTGCCGGTGGGATTCTCGCCCCCTGCCATCAACTTTCCCTGACTAGGAGCGCGACATGTGCCGCTGGCTGGCCTACATGGGCTCACCGGTCCTGATCCGCGATGCGCTGCTGACGCCCAAGCATTCGCTGATCGACCAGAGCCTGCATTCACGACTCGGCGCCGAGACGACCAACGGCGATGGATTCGGGATCGGCTGGTATGACCAGGAGGAAACTCCGGGGGTGTTCCGCAGCATCGAGCCCGCGTGGAACGACGAGAACCTCCGCGAGCTCTCCTGCCACATCCGCTCGCCCCTGTTCTTCGCCCACATCCGGGCCGCGATCGGATCGGCGGTGCAGCAAACGAACTGCCACCCGTTCCGGCACGGCCGCTGGCTGTTCATGCAAAACGGGTTCATCGACGGGTTGGCGCAGATCAAGCGCGACCTGGTGCTCGCAGTCGACGACAGTCTGTACCCGGAAATCCGTGGCCAGACCGACACGGAGCTGCTGTTCCACGTCGCGCTGACGATGGGCCTCGAGGATGACCCTGCCGAGGCGGTCGCGCGGGCGATCGGGCTGGTCGAGGCCGTCGGCGCGCGCCACGGGATCAAGTACCCGTTCCAGGGGACCGTGGCGACGACCGACGGCGAGCGGATGTGGGTGTTCCGCTACTCGAGCCAGGGGGACACACGGTCGCTGTTCTTCTCCCGCGACGTCCGGGCGCTCAGAGCCCTGTACCCGGATCGGGAGATCCTGCTCCAGCTGTCAGACGACGCGAGAATGGTCGTCTCGGAGCCGATCGGAGACCTTCCGGGAGCCTGGAATGTGGTTCCGGAGGCGAGCTACGGAGTGGTGGGACGCGGCGAGGACCAGCTCCGGCCGTTCAAGATCAAGCAGCCCTCTCCGACCGTAAGCGTCTGAGTTCCGCCGCGGCTTGGACGGATCCGACCACGATCCGGTGAGCTTTACAGGCCTGGCCGTTCGCGCCTATAGTGGCAGTCCAGACCGAGAACGGACCGCCCCCCGATTCGGGCGAGGGGCATTATCGGAGATGATCGAGTTGGAACGTGAACCCGACTGGGGTGGTTTACGGGCCGGCGTCGAGGGACCGCCGCTGGCCGAGGCGAAGCTTGCCGCCCCCAGCCAGCGCGCGGGAATCGTGCACCGGTCCAGGATCCTGCGAGCGCTCGACGCGGGCGAAGGCTCGACGCTGACGCTCGTCGCCGCCCCGCCGGGGTACGGAAAGTCGACTGCCGTGCGCGACTGGGTCGCGAGTCGCGACACGTCGTACGCCTGGGTCACGCTCGACGAGGGCGATAGCGACCCGGTGCGATTGTGGCGCTACGTCACCACCGCAATCGGCCGCGTGCTCCCTGGTGTCCCGCATCCGGTGCAGCGCCGCCTGAGCGTAATCGGAGCGCCGATCGAGGCCGCGATCGACGAACTGGCCAACGGGATCACGATCGCCAAGCGGGAGCTCGTGATCGTGCTGGACGACGTCCAGAAAGTGACCGATCTCGATTGCCTGGCCTCGCTGGAGTACTGCCTCTCGCGACTGCCCGCCTCCGCTCGGCTCGTCCTGATCACGCGCGTCGATCCGCCGCTGAAGCTCGCGGCCCTGAGGGCGCGTGGCGAGCTCGCCGAACTGCGAGCGGACGAGCTGGCTTTCACCGCCGACGAGGCGCGCCAGACGTTGCTCGGTTGGGGCCGGCTCCAGCTCAACGAGAACGAAATCGAGACGATGGTCGAGCGGACCGAGGGCTGGCCGGCTGCGCTGATCCTGGCCACGTTCTGGCTGCGCAAGGTCGACGACGTGGCGCTCGCGGTGCAGCGGTTCGGCGCCGACCAGCGGTTCATCGCCGACTACCTGAGCCACGAGGTGCTGAGCTCGCTCGACGACGAGCTGCGCACGTTCCTGCTGCGGGTGTCGGTGCTGGGCAGATTCACGCCCGCGCTCTGCGACGCCGTGCTCGAGCGCTCCGACTCGGCGTCGGTCCTGGCCGAGCTCGAGCAAGCGACGCTGTTCATCAGTCGCCTCGAGCTTGGAAGCTGGTACCGCGTCCACTCCCTGTTCGCGGACTTCGCCACCCTGCAGCTGGGGGCGATCGAGCGCGACGCGCCGCGTGAGACCCACCGCCGCGCAGCGGCCTGGCTGCAGGCGCACGGGAAGCCGGTCGAGGCCGCTGAGCACGCCGCGATGGCCGGAGATGAAGGCCTGATCGCCGAAGTTCTGGTCGAGCACCACCTGACGCTGATCAGGACCGGCGGTGCTCGATCGCTGCTGCGCTGGGTCGCGTACCTGTCCGACGCCGAGCTCGTCCGGCATCCAGAGCTGGCCGCGGCCGGCGCGACCGCGGCTGGGATGGTCGGCGGACGGGCGCTCGACCGGCGCCGACTGCTGGCGATCACCAGGCGCGCGGAGATCGAGCGGCCCGAGCTGATCGACGACTACGTCCAGGCCGCGACCGCGATGGTGATCGCAGCGACGGTCGACGACGACGTCGGCGCGGCGGTGACCAGCGGCGAGCGCGCCGTTCGGGCAGCCGAGCGGGCAGCTGACGAGGTGCTCGTGGCCGCGCTCGCCGGACACGCCCGTGCGCTGTACTTCGCCGGGCAGCTCGAGCTCGCATGGCAGCAGGGCAAGCGCGCGATCGAGCATCCCGAAGCCGAGCGCCGCACCCCCGGGCAAGCGTTCGCGCGGTCGACGCTCGCACTCGTTGCCGCCGAGCAGGGACGGCTTCGCTTCGCCCGCGTGCACGCTGAGAAGGCCAAGGAGCTGATGGGCGGCAACGGCACCAGCCGCAGCTGGTTGGGGGCCAACGCCGCCGCCGCGCTCGGCTGCGTGCTGCTGGCGGAGGGCAGCCTCGTCGAGGCCGAGCGAGAGCTCGCATTCGCCGAGCACTTCTTCGCCGACGAGGTGGCGACCGTTCACTACGCCTGGCTGCTGGTGCTGCTGACCCGCGTCAGATGCGAGCGCGGACGGCTCCACGAGGCGCAGGTCACGATCGAGCTGGCGCAAGAGGCGATCGCCGAGCTCCGCGACTGCGGGCGGGTCCCGATGCTGGCCGACCAGGCCCGACGCGAGCTCGAGCAGGCGAGGACCCGGGCGCACCGCGGCGAGATCCTCGAGCCGCCGAGCGAGGCTGAGCTGGCGGTGCTCGACCTCCTGGAGACGGACCTGTCCGCGCGAGAGATCGGCGTCCAGCTGTTCCTGTCGCCGAATACGGTCCGTTCGCACACCCGGTCGATCTACCGCAAGCTCGGAGTGACCTCCCGAGAGGCTGCCGTTGCCCGCGCCGGCGCCTCCGGGCTGCTGAATCGCTCCAACGGGGACGCTCCCGAAGATCCGACCTGATCGCTTTCACCTATGTGAATCAAGGCGGATCGCCGGGCGGCCTGCGGGCCCGCCGTAGCCTCGCGATATGTACAGCGGACATGTGGGGGTAGGGTCATGAGAGAGCTCCGAGGACCCGCGCGCGCATTGCTGGCGGCCGTCCTGCTGATGATCGGCGGGATCTTGAATGTCATCTACGGCATCGCCGCGATCGACAAGTCGAGCTTCTTCCAGCAGGACCGTCATTACGTGTTCGGAGACCTCAAGACGTGGGGCTGGGTGACGTTGGTGATCGGCGTGCTAGAGATCCTGGCATCGCTCTCGCTGATCCGCGGTGGGTCGTTCGGCCGATACTTTGCAATCGTGATCGGCTCGCTCGCCGCGATCAGCGCGCTGCTCGACATCCCGGCATATCCGTTCTGGTCGCTGGCGATCTTCGGGCTCAGCCTATGGATCATCTACGGGCTGACCCGTCCCGGCGACGACGCCTGGATCGAGCCTTCCCAATCCGATATCTCGATGCCGCGTGAGGCTCCGCGGCCACCCATGTAGGGCTACGACTATGACCGAAACCATTGAAAACGAAACACCGGCCGGCGGCCCCCACCGCACCGCGGCCGAGCGGGCCGAGCGCGGAAAAGCGGCGCGGTCTGAGGTTCCCCGCTCCAGCCAGGGCCAGTACGAGCCGGCGAGCGACCGACCCGACCCGATCGATCTGCTCGAGCAGCAGGCCAAGACGCGCGTGCCCGAACTGGTCCCGATCCGCTACGGACGGATGCTCGTGTCGCCGTTCACGTTCTATCGCGGCGCGGCGAAGATCATGGCCAACGACCTGGCGGCCACCCCGCGCTCGGGGATCACGACTCAGTGCTGCGGCGACGCTCACGTCTCGAACTTCGGGCTGTTCGCCTCGCCCGAGCGAAGGCTCGTGTTCGACATCAATGACTTCGACGAGACGCTGCCCGGCCCGTGGGAGTGGGATCTGAAGCGCCTCGTGGCGAGCATCCTCATCGCCGCTCGCGACAACGGCTTCGGCGCCGCCGATCAGGAGCGGATCGTGCTGGCCACCGCGGGCTATTACCGCACCGCGATGCGCGAGTTCGCGGCGATGACCAACCTCGAAGTGTGGTACGCGCATCTGGATGTGGAGCAGCTGCTCGCTGGCGGCACGCTGGGGTCGGCTGGACGAATCCGGCGCGAGGGCGCGAAGCTCGGCGAGAAGACGGCAGCGAAGGCGCGAACCCGCGACAGCATGTCCGCGTTCTCCAAGCTGACGTACGTCGCCGACGACGGGCAGCGACGGATTGTCGATCAGTCGCCGCTGGTCGTCCCGATGGACGTGCTGGTATCGGGAGTCGAGCGCGAGGGACTGTTCGATCTGCTGCGCGGGCTGATGGGCGACTACCGCGACACGCTCGACTTCGATCGCCGCGCGCTGGTGGATCAGTTCCAGCTCGTCGACTTCGCGCGCAAGGTTGTCGGCGTCGGCAGCGTCGGGACGCGTGCCTGGATCGCGCTGCTGCTGGGCCGCGACGTGAACGATCCGCTGTTCCTCCAGATCAAGGAGGCCGAGGCCTCGGTGTTCGAGGACGTCCTGGGGCCGGGTGAGTTCGCCAAGCACGGCCAGAGGGTGGTGATCGGACAGCGGCGGATGCAGGCGGTCGGGGACATCCTGCTGGGCTGGCTGCGCTCCAAGTCGCCGCTGGACGGCAAGTCGCGCGACTTCTATCTGCGTCAGCTGCGCGACTGGAAGGGCTCGGCGGAGATCGACCAGATGAACGCGAAGCTGCTGCACGGCTACGGCCGGCTATGCGGCTGGACGCTCGCTCGCGCGCATGCTCGCACCGGCGACCGGATCGCGATCGCGTCGTATCTGGGTGGCGGCGACCGGTTTGACCGGGCGATGCTCGAGTTCTCGCTCGCCTACGCCGACCAGAATGACCGCGATTACAAGCGATTGGTCGAGGCCGCCGACTCGGGCCGGATCACCGTTCAAACCGGGATCTGATCCGGAGCAGAGCCGGTGGGACTGCGCAGACTCTGGGCGGCCGCGAGCCTGCTGTTAGCGCTGGCGGCTGCGGTCCTCGCGATCGTGGTCGCGGTCGCTCGCTTTCCGCGGGGAATCTCGGTGTTCGTATGCATCGCCCTCGCCGCGGTGCTGGGCTGGGAGGCGCTCAGGCGAAGGGGTGCTGGGCGGATCGTCGCGGCCAGCCTCGGAGCCCTTGCGCTGGCCGGCGCGATCGCGCTGATCGTGCTCGAGGGAAAGCCCGTGCTCGACCTCCTGATCGCGTTGGCGCTCGCCGGCTCGGTGATCGCCGCGCGCAGCGCGTTCACCACCCACGTGCGGCTGCCGGCGGCGTCGCGGCCGGCGCGTCCCGTGATGTTCTACAACCCGCTGTCGGGCGGCGGCAAGGCTCAGCGATTCCACCTCGCCGACGAGGCGCGGCGGCGGCGCATCGATCCGATCGAGCTGCGTCGGGGGGAGCATCTCGAGCAGCTCGTCAGGGACGCCGTGCGCGACGGCGCCGATGGGCTCGCGATGGCCGGGGGCGACGGCTCCCAGGCGATCGTGGCGATGGTCGCAGCCGAGCACGGACTGCCCTACGCGTGCATCCCGGCCGGCACGCGCAACCACTTTGCGCTCGACCTCGGAGTCGACCGCGACGACGTCGTCGGCGCTCTGGACGCGTTCGTCGACGGCGGCGAGCGCCTCGTGGACCTTGCGGAGATCAACGGCCGCGTGTTCGTCAACAACGTCTCGCTCGGCCTCTATGCCGAGGCCGTCCAGCGGGCGGGCTATCGCGAGGCGAAGATCCGCACGCTGCTCGGCACGGTCCCCGACATGCTCGGGCCGGACGCCGAGGCTCCTGCACTGTCGTGGGCCGGACCCGACGGCGACAGTTCCGCGGTCGCCCTGCTCGTGTCCAACAACCCCTACCGGCTCGGACGCGCGCTCGGCTCGGGGACGCGACCCCGGTTGGACGATGGAACGCTCGGGGTCGCCGAGCTCGCCCCGATGCGACAGCGGGACGACGGCGCCCCGACCGCCTCCCTGCACCTGCGCCAGTGGTCGGCGAGCTCGCTGGCGATCGAATCCGACGGCCCGGTGGCGGCGGGGATCGACGGAGAGGCGACGATGCTCGACCCACCGCTGCGGTTTGAGATCCGTCCGGCGGTGCTCAGAGTCCGGATTGCTCGCGCACATTCCGGGGCGTCGCCGTCCGCGTTCGTGCCCGAGACGCCGCTGAAGCTGCTGGGGGCGCTGGCCGGGTTCGTCGTGGGTCGCGCCAGTGGCCCCGGCGAGGTCGCCGCCGGCAATCCGCGTTCACCCAGGTGAATCGCCCCCCAGGACGGGTCGGCGGCTCGCCGCCGACCTAGCCTGATCGCGTGTGCTCTGCCGACAGCGCGAGCGGGCAGATGCCTTCCCCCAGCAGACGAAAGGAGCAACACGATGGCAACGCTGGTTGCGATTGGCTATCCGGACCAGACGACCGCCGATGACGCGCGCCGCACCGTTCAGGGGCTCGAGTCCGAGCTGATCATCCAGGCGTCACAGGTGGCGTCGATCTCACGTGACGCCGACGGGAAGTACCACGTGCACACCACTCACGGCGGCGCATCGGCCGGCGCCGGAGCCGTGTGGGGCGGGTTCTGGGGCCTTCTGTTCGGACTGTTGTTCTTCATCCCGTTCGCGGGCTGGGCGGTCGGCGCCGGGATGGGCGCGCTGTTTGGCCATTTCGGCGAGAAGGGCATCGACAAGGCCTTCCAGCAGCAGGTCCGCGACTACCTGCAGCCGGGCACGTCCGCGCTGTTCATGGTGATCGAGCAGGTCACGCCCGACAAGGCGATCGCGGCGCTCGAGAAGTACCACGGCACCGTGATCAAGACGTCGCTGTCCGAAGAGGACACCAAGAAGCTGCAGGAAGCGCTGCAGCCGCCCGAGGGCGTCACCAGCGCCTCGTAACGGCGGTCAAGCCACCTCGCTGGGGGCCCGGGGCTCGTCGGGGACCGGCGTCCATTCGGCGCCGGTCCGCTGACGAAACGCGTCGACAGCACCGTCGAGCGTCGGAAAGAAGTGGTCGGGGTTCAGCGGGCCGATGAGCTCGTAGCGCTCGAGCTTCTCGCGGACCGGAGCCTTGAGCTCGGCGAACACCAGCGAGGTCCCCGCGGCGTTGAGCTCCTCGTCGAGGTCGGCGAGCATGTCGGCGGCGGTCGTGTCGACGTCGGTGATCGGCTCGGCCGCGATCACGATCCACTCGGGCCTGGGCTCGGCCGCAGCGATGCGTCTCACCTGGTCGCGAAACGTCCGGGCGTTAGCGAAGAACAGCGGCGCGTCGAACCTGAACAACACCATCCCCGGAAGCTGCTCGGCGTCGGGGTTGAGCTGCCGGTCATGCTGACCGGGAATCCCGGGCACGCGGCCCAGCGTGGTCTGATACGGCCACCACGCCCGACGGAACACGTTGAGGATCGATAGCGCCACCGCAACCGCGATCCCCTCCAGGACGCCGAGCAGCGCGACGCCCAGGAACGCCGCGATCGACAGCGCGAACTCGGTTCGCCGCTGGCGCCACAACCGGACCGTTCCCGGTATGTCGGCCAGTGACAGCGACGCGGCGATCACGACCGCGGCCAGCGTCGGATTCGGGAGGTTCTTCAGCAGGCCCGGAGCGAGCACCAGCATCAGCACGATCAGCCCGGCGCCGACCAGGCCGGTGACCTGGGTCTTGGCACCAGCCTGCTCGGCCACGGCGGTGCGTGACCCGCTGGTGCTGACCGGAAATCCCTGGAAGAGCCCCGCCGCCACGTTCGCCGACCCGATCCCGATCATCTCCTGGTTTCCGTTGACCTCCTGGCCCGTCCTGGCGGCGAATGCGGACGCCGTGGAAATCGTGTCGGTGAGTGCAACCAACGCGATCCCAAATGCGCCGGCGATCAGCAACGGGAGGTCGGACACCGGGTTGGGAATCGTGAGCGGCGGAAACCCTCGCGGGAGCTTGCCGACGAGCGAGACCCCGTGATCGGCCAGATTGAAGATCGATGCCGCGGCAATCGCCGCCACCACCGCGATCAGCACCCCGGGGATCTTCGGCAGCCACCGCCCCAGCACCAGGATCAGCGCCAGGCTGAACACACCGACCGCGACCGCGGCGGCGACCGCCTCGTGCGACGAGAGCCCGTGCACGAACGCCCGGGCCTCGTTGATCAGACCGTCGGCGTCGACCGAGAACCCGAACAGCTTCGGCAGCTGTCCGATCAGGATCGTCAGCGCGAGACCGTTCATGTAGCCGATCTGAGTCGGCTTGGACAGCAGGTCGGCGACGAATCCGAGTTTCGCGACGCCCGCCGCGATCATCACTGCGCCGACGATCAGCGCGAGCATCGATGCCAGCGCGATCGCTCGCTCAGGACTTCCGTCCGAGCCGAGGATCGGCAGCAGCGTGGCGGCGATCATCGGCCCCAGCGACGAGTCGGGTCCGAGCACCAGTATCCGCGACGGGCCGAACACCGCGTAGCCGATCAGGCACAGGATCGAGGTGTAGAGCCCGGTGATCGCGGGCAGCCCCGCCAGCTCCGCGTAGGCCATCCCCTGCGGCACCAGCAACGTCGTCAGCACGATCCCGGCGACCAGGTCGCGCCGTAACCATGAAGGTCTATACCCCGCGAGCGCGGCCATGGCGGAAACGTAGTGGCGCGTGGCGGCTGGGTGGGCCTCGGTTTCGTTTTCACCTGGGTGAAAAGCGCCGACGGTGTATCGCTGACCAGGCTCGCGAACCTAGCCTGGGGCTATGACCGTCGGCCGAGTGCAGCGTCGCGGAGGTGGTGCGGCGTTGCTTTCGCCCGATCCGGCGGCCGAAGCCATGCAATCCGAGGCTGCGCATGAGTATTCGTGGGCTCGCTGGAACCCCGGTCTCGGCCGCCGCTACACGATCGGCGTCGAGGAGGAGGTGATGCTGATCCGGCTCAGCGACCACCTCCCGACGTATTCGAGCGAACGGGTGCTGCGCCGACTTCCCAAGGAGCTCGCCGATCACGTGTCGCCCGAGACGCACAGCTCGGTGATCGAACTGGCCACCGGCGTGCACCTGGACGTCCACGGCGCGGCCGCCGAGCTGGCCGGGCTCCGAGCCAGGCTCGTCGCCGAACTCAGGGATATCGGGTTGGGCGCGGCCTCAGCCGGCACGTACCCGATCCCGGCGGTCGGTGACACCGGCGTGACGTCCGTCGGTCGCTACACCGTGGTTGCCGACTCGATGCGCGCGCTCACCCGGCGGGAGCCGACCTTGGCGCTGCACGTGCACGTCGGGGTACCCGATCCCGATGACGCCGTGCGCCTGATGAACGGGCTGCGTGGCGCGCTGCCGCTGCTGCTCGCGCTTTCGGCGAACTCTCCCTACAGCGACGGCCGCGACAGCGGGTTTGCGTCGGCGCGCACGGTGATCTTTCAGGGCTTTCCGCGCACCGGAACGCCGCGCTGCTACACGAGCTACGCCGACTACGTCGCGGCCGTCGATGCGATGTTCGCGTCCGGCGCGCTGCCCGACCCCACGTATCTGTGGTGGGACATTCGGCTGCAGCCGAGCCTCGGCACGGTCGAGATCCGGGCGATGGATGCACAGACCTGCGTCGCAGACAGCGCCGGGTTGGTCGCGCTCGTCCAGGCGCTGGCAAGGATGGTGCTCGAGGGCGACCCGCCCACCCGCGAGATCGGGCCCGAGGTCCTGGCCGAGAATCGCTTCCTGGCCGCCAGAGACGGGTTACAAGCGCGCCTGATCGACCCCGTCGACCGGTGCCTGGTCCCGATCCGCGGGCTGATCGAGACGCTGGTGCACCGGTGCCGCCCCTACTGCGACGCGATCGGAGCGGTCGAACTCGAGCGGATCAACCGCCTGCTCGTAGCCAACGGCGCCGATCGTCAGCGCGGATGGGTCCGCGAAAACGGGATGCTCGCGCTTCCCTCAACGCTCGCCCGTCGCTTCGCCGGGTCTCCGCAAGCGCTGGCCACGTGAGACCGGCGGGCTCGCGGTGACCGAGGCCCCGGATGCCCGGCGGCGGTCGGCTGAGAGTAAGGTGGCGGTTGCGAGCAGATGGCCAGCCGTCAACAGAGCGACTCGCATAAGCCTGACGAGGAGAGGATCGGGCAGATGGCGGGCGCGTTTACCTATGCGCTCGTGACCGGCGACGAGATCGCGGCTGACATCTTGATCCGCGAGGCGATGGACGCCGGGCTGACGACGGCCGAGATCGACGATCGGCTGATCGCGCCGGCGATGTGGCGAGTGGGCGAGCTCTGGGAACAGGGCGAGCTGTCCGTCGCCGAGGAGCACATCGCCACCGAGATCGCTACGCGCGTAGTCGCGCTCCAGCGCGAGGCCCGGCGGGTGGCGACCTCGAGGCGGGGACGCCGGGTCCTGCTGGCGACGCTCGCCGGCGAGCGTCACGTGGTCGCCCTGCACATGGTCTCGAACCTGCTGCACGACGCCGGCTACGACATCGTGATGGTGGGCCCCGACGTGCCCGCGGACGCGCTCGGCGCCTCCGTGCGCCTCCATAAGGCGGACGTCGTGTGCATGAGCTCGACGATGCCGGGCCATTCCGACCGGATGCTGGCCGCGATCGACGCCATCCGGGCGCAGTGGCCGTCGGCGGCGTTCGTGATCGGCGGGAGCGGGCTGACGTCGGAGGCGGAGTCGCGTCCGGACGTCCGCCACTGCCGCGGCGTATCGGACGCGGTCGACACCGTCGACGCAATGGTCAAACGAGCCGGGCGCAACTGACCGCTGCCAAGCTCGAGACCGTGAGCTGGAGCTTTACTGGCTAGGACTCACGGCAGCCACCACCCACCGGACGTCGGTCGACGTCTGGGGGCCGGCTCAATGTGCCGCTTCGGCGCGATGCGGGAGCTTCCAGCCCGGACGTACGAAGTGGCAGGTGTAGCCGTTGGGGTAGCGCTCGAGATAGTCCTGGTGCTCCGGCTCGGCCTCCCAGAACGGTCCGGCGGGCTCCACCTCGGTGACGACCTTGCCAGGCCACAGGCCAGAGGCATCGACATCGGCGATCGTGTCCTCCGCGATGCGCCGCTGCTCATCGTCGACGTAGTAGATCGCCGACCGGTAGCTCGCGCCCACGTCGTTGCCCTGACGGTTCTTGGTCGTCGGATCGTGGATCTGGAAGAAGAACTCGAGCAGGTCCCGGTAGGAGATGCGGTCGGGGTCAAACTCGATCTCGATCCCCTCCGCGTGCGAGCCGTGGTTACGGTAGGTCGCGTTGGGCGTGTCGCCGCCGGTGTACCCGACGCGCGTGCTGGTCACGCCGTCCAGCTTGCGGACCAGGTCCTGCACACCCCAGAAGCACCCGCCCGCCAGGATTGCCTTTTCGGTTGCAGCCATCTCGTTTTCCTTCCGATCAGGGGTCGTCGGTCACATACATCCTGACAGGCCACCGATACAAGCTGGGCCGGGAGAACCCGGGCCCAGCTCGTCGGTCAGCGCGCTAGCGCCGTCGTCCGTTTTGATCGGCTCCCGGGGAGATCGAGTCCCAGAAGCGACAGTTGTGGTCGACCGAGATCTGCGAGGTCGACGTGACCTCGCTGTCGCCGGCCGGCTCGAGTTCCATCTCATCGCCCGAACGGTTGAACTCGGGCCAGACCGCGAATCCTTGCGCCGTCGGGTTGCCGGTGCGGGCAAACGTCGTCAAGCGGGCGATCTCCTCGTCTTGCATCGCCTGCTGATCGGCGTCGAGCGCCGGCGTCTGCGGCTGCTCATAGGACGCCCAGGGGTTGTCGTGCGCCGCTCCAGCGGGCGTGTCCCTTGTCCCCGTGGCCTGGTATGGCGGTAGATCGTTGTCGTTCATCAGGAACCCGTAGACCGGCATCCACCGAGCTAGGGCCTCGTCGGTCACGATTGCGGGACATACCGTGTCCGAGTCGGCCGCGAGCGTCCGCCAGGCGATGAACGGAGTCTCGAACCGCGTCAGCGGATACATCGCCAGTACCCTCGGCGCGTATCGGCCGTACTGCGTCTCCACGGACTGCACGTAATCATCGGCCGTCGTTGGCTCACCCACGAGGTCCTCGTCACGCTCGGTGCCGATCATGACCGGGACCCGGTTGACGTGGCCTGACCTGAGCGCCTGACGCAGCGTCATCGTGAGTGTCGTACCATTGATCGTCGAGCGATCGTGCCCTGCCCGCCGTACTGATATCCGTCGCCAGGGGTGTCAGAGGCCTCGAGGATGGTGTCAGTGGGCACCGCTCGGGAGTGAGGACTTGCAGTCCTGTGGCTCGAGGTCGTACTGACCGCCAGGTCGCACGCCAGGCCCGCCGTTCGTGGCCGACGTGCCACACACTGGGCCCTCCGCCGTCTGAACTGCGGTGCCAGGCGTACATACTGCCACCTGTGCACTCGCATTTCGGGCGGAAGGGCCAGCTGACGTTACCGCGATAACCGTGACGGTAACACTGACTACGACGAGCGCCCAAGCGAACAGGCCCCAGCGTCCTCGAAGTATTCGAGCAGATCCCATCTGTCTCCTCACGTATCTACTGACCGAGCCACAAGGTCAGCGCCGCGACAGTCCCGGCTCGATGGGGGCTGTACGCGTTCGGGCGCGTCCAGCCATCATCAGATCTGCATAGGCCCCTCCTCCCCACGAAAGACCCCGGCAGGTATGTTCCTAACGGACGGTTAGCCAAAACCTACGCCGCCGGCGATGGACTGTCAATCGAGCGGCGCTGGCCTAGAGCCAGCGTCCAAGCCGGCCCACATTCGATGCCACGCAGGCGGTCGACGGGCCGAGCGGCGAACCGCCGTTAGAATCCTTGCCCTCGGGCGATTAGCTCAGTCGGTTAGAGCGCTTCTCTGATAAGGAAGAGGTCCCAGGTTCGAGTCCTGGATCGCCCACTTCCCAGGAAATACCTGCAAACCGAGCGGTCGATCGCGCGCCAGGTCGCGAGATCTGCTCAGGCGAGGATCATGTGGCGATGGGCGAGGTCAATCCCGAGACAATGCTCGAGATCGGTCGGGGCGAGTTCAAGCGCCTCGGTGATTGCACTGGCTCGGAAATCGAATCGGCAATCGGGTTGATTGCCCAAAGGCGGATCGACCGCGCGTGGATCGCGGAGCAGGCGGCCGGACCCGATCGGGGTGAGCTGATGATCGCCCGCCGGTTCTTCGCCGGGACGACCGACGCCGAGCGGGATCTGATCGCCTACTGGCAGATGGTCAAGCTCGTCGAGGAGGCTCACCGGCGCTATGGCAGCGGGGGCGACGCCTGACGGTCGCCAGGCTCAGCGGAGCCGTCTCGACCGCACCGGCGGGGTCGGGTCGATCACTGGCTCGCGCGGGGGTCCGGGACGGGGATTGAGACGGCCGCTGCCTGGGGCAGGTCGCGCGGTAGGTCCTCAGGCCCGAAAAGACAAAAGCCCAAGCTGGACTCTCGAGTCCTCGGTTCGGGTGACCCGCCGCACTTTGGGCAGGCCGTCATGTACGCCGCTGCCGCTGGGGTGAATCGCAGCCGGCAACGCGGGCAACAGAGGTGGGTCACCGCCGGGGTCATCGCCGGGTCTTTCCGGCCAAGCAGTGTCCGCACCCGGAACACACGCGGCTGATCACCGGGTGGGAGCGGCGGGCAGCGGATCGCTGGAGCGGCCTTCAAACGAAGCGCGAGACGCGCCGTCGTGCACGATGCTCGCGGCGTATTTGGCTTGCTCGTGGGACGCGAAGCTGTCGGACCGCGCGAGTATCTCGCCGCCATCGGCGACGATCGTCCAGTGGTGGCCCCCGCCGTTGTCCTCGTAGATCAGGAACGTCATCGGGCCGGAGCCAGTAACGACCGGTGAGCCGTTGCCGGCGGCGCCCGCGATCGCGTCCGGGATCACTTCCGGCGCGGGCGAACGGACCGGCGTGTCGCGGGTCTTGGAGAGCATCGAGGACCTCCCTCGGTCAGGTAACGAGGGGACTTCTTAGCCCTCTCGAAGAATACTTGCTAATCGTAGCACGAAATAAGAGTCCGGAAATGTTATTCTATGGCGATGATCCGGGACACAGCCCCCGGCTGGACGTTCTTGACCAACCATGCGCAGGTCCTGGTATGCATCGCTCGCGACCCCGGGATCCGTCTGCGCGACATCGGCGAGCGTGTAGGGATCACGGAGCGCGCCGCGCACCGAATCGTGGTGGAACTCGCCGACGCCGGCTACATCACGCGCGAGCGGAGCGGCCGCCGCAACCACTACACGATCAACGAGCACTTCACGCTTCCAGACCCGATCGCCCGCGAGAAGAACGTCGGTGAGCTGCTCGCGATCCTCACCGGCCCACCAGCGACCAAACGCGCCGGTCGGTCGGGAGCGAGCGGATGATCCCCGGCCTGCTGCTGGCGGTCGCGACCTAGAGCCAGTCTCGGCCACCGGAAACGGGGTCAGACGCTCTACGAGCGGGTATAGTCGAGACAGGAGGGCACAGACTGAGGTCGGGGTCAATGGACGACCGGCAGCAGGCTCTGACTTCCGAGGTTCCCGCCAACTCGGAGATTAGATGCCTGGCCACCTGACTAACCACCCACCGATGTGCAGTTTAACCGCCACCGGACCGATCGGGCTCACCCCAGGCGAGCCGCCGGTTCAGGCGCTGCTGGCGCTCGCACGGCACGAGTGTGCGGCATGACTGTTACCGCCACAGCACGGGCAACCGCCGACACCGTGCCGGTCGAGCATGAGGGGATCGAGCGGGTCGTGAGGGTGATCGTCTTCGGCCTGCCGCCGGCCGCGCTGGCAGTCGGCGGATGGCTGACCTGGGGCGACGCGCTGCGCTGGCAGGACCTCGTAGTGCTGGGGATCATGTACACGCTGACGGGGTTTGGGATCACGGTGGGCTATCACCGGCTGTTCACCCATCGCAGCTTCAGGACCACCCGGGCAATCCGGGCTCTGCTCGCCGTGCTCGGCTCGATGGCGATCGAAGGACCGGTGATCGAATGGGTCTCCACACACCGAAAGCATCACCGCTTCTCCGACCTTCCTGGAGACCCCCACAGCCCCCATGTCACCCATGCCTCCGGCTGGCGCGGCACGCTACGAGGACTGGGCCACGCTCACCTGGGGTGGATGTTTCGCGGTGTGGATATGGCCAACCCCGCGCGATATGCAAAAGATCTCCTCGCCGATCGTGACCTGCGCCTGATCAGCCGCACATTTCCGCTCTGGGTGCTCGCGGGGCTTGTGCTGCCGTTCGGGATGGGGGTGGCGCTGACCGGATCGCTGATCGGCGGGCTCACCGGTCTGCTGTGGGGTGGAGCCGTGCGTGTCCTGCTTCTGCATCACGCGACGTTCAGCATCAACTCGCTCTGCCATTACTTCGGCCGGCGACCATTCGCCACCGGCGATCAATCGCGCAATCTCGCCTGGCTCGCGCCACTCGCGTTCGGCGAGGCCTGGCACAACAACCATCATGCGTTCCCCACGTCGGCTCGCCACGGCCTCGGCCGCTGGCAACTCGATCTCGCGGGCTGGCTGATTCTCGCTCTGGAGCGTTGCCATCTGGCCTGGAACGTCATCCGGATCAGTCCGGAGCGCCAGCAGGCCAAGCGTGGCTCCGGATGACTTGCGCCTGAGCTCCGCGCCGGCGTCTAGGGGTTGAGCAGGAACAGTTCGATTTCGATGTCGGGACCCACGTGGTGGTTTGAGACGAACGCCAGCACGCCGCGGCCTGACAGGTCCTCGACCGCCCTGATGAACTTGTCCTGCATGGCGTTCTGAAACGCGTTGCGGGTCTCCTGCACGACCGTCGTCTTCTGGATCTCGATCATCGTCTTCTCGACATCGGTGTAGACGCCACCCAGCACGCAGGCGATCAGATCGTCGCCCAGCATCAGCGTCTTGGCGGTGACCGGCTCGCGGTGGTGATAGAGCTGATGAAAGCCGACCATCGCTTCGGTCACGGCCGCGAGCAGCTCATCGCCGACGAGGGGGGGTGTGGCGGCCGGCATAGTGCCTGCTCTCTCGCCCTCCGGATAGAGTCCGCGCGCAAGGCAGAAAGGCGGGAACCCGACGAGCGGGTATCAACGATAGCCGCATGACCGTGATTAGCGGCACCGCCACCGGGCATTGTCCCCATATGTGCCCCGTCAAGCCCAAGCCCCAAAACCACGGCGAAGTGCTGACCGCGATTTCTGACGGGATCGTCGCGCTGCTCAAGGAGTTCTACGGTCGCGGACCTACCCGTGCGAAGTCCTACTACGAAGACGACCTGGTGGTCTGCGTCCTGCGTGGGGGATTCACGCGCGTAGAACAGACGTTGCTGGACGGCGGTCGCGGCGCGGCGGTGATCGAACAGCGAATGGAGTTCCAGAAGCTCATGCGCGATCGTTTCATCGGCGTCATCGAAGCGGCCACCGGCCACCGGGTGGTTGGCTTCATGAGCGGCAATCAGCAGTCGCCGGACATGATGTGTGAAGTATTCATGCTCAGCCCCACTGACCTTGTCGAGGAGCGCGAGCTTTCGGACGAGCAACCCTGAACCGGTTTCGGTCGTGGCGGTTGGGAGCTCCCGCGCGCGGGTAGATTTGCTTTGGAGGGCATGTAGGACGAAGTCGTCTCTAACCGAGAGCTGGCAGCGTCACCTGACTTCCCCGTTCGCGAACGCGCGAACGTAGTTGAAGTCAACGAGCCTCGGCTCAGCCAGAAAGGTGGCGTAATGCCAGACCCAAGCCCACGGACCGGCAGCGGTACTCCCGCAGGCCTCCGTGACACCACAGACGGTCCGCACGGCCCCGAGCACAACGGCCGCACGCCGTCAGATTCAACCCCACGGACCGGCAGCGGTACTCCGGCAGGCATCCGTGACACCACGGGCCGCCCGGACGACCCCGATGACAAGGACGGCACCGGGTCAGGCGTTGGAGACAGCGACGAAGCGCAGTAACGCTTCCGCTTGGCCGCTGCGAGGACGGGGGCGCCGCACCGTCGGGCCCAACCTTTCCAGGATCTATGCCTAGGCGACGGCCCGCGGGCGCAGGCGCCTGGCCAGCTCGAGCGCCTCGTCAACCGATTCGAAGCTGAGCTGCACCCGGTAGCCGGCGCCCTTGGCCGGCGTCACCTCGACCTCGTGCCCGAGCGCGGCGCTGAAGCTGTCGCCGATCTGCTCGACCGCGGCCTGCTGGTCGGGGTGGAGGCCCCGGCGCGAGCTGGCTCGCTTCGGCCGCGGCGCCGGCGCGCCGGCATGTCGCGCCCTGGACTCGAGTTCGCGGACCGACCAACCACCGGCCGCGGCCGCCCGAGCCAGCGAGCGGCGGTCGGCGTTGTCCTCGGCGAGTAACAGCGCCCGGCCGTGACCCTCGCTAAGGTCGCCGCGCTCGATCAGGTGCTGGGCCTCGTCGGGCAGGTCGAGCAGGCGAATCAGGTTCGAGACGGCAACCCGGCTGCGGCCGACCCGGAGCCCCACGTCCTCGCGCGTGAGACCTAGCTCCTCGGTCAGGGCGGCGCACGCCCGCGCCTCCTCGATCGGGTTGAGGTCCTCCCGGGCCATGTTCTCGATCAGGGCCATCTCGAGCGACGCCGAGTCGTCGTGGTGGCGGACGATCGCGGGGATCGTCTCGAGCTCGGCGGTCCGGGCCGCGCGCCAGCGGCGCTCGCCGGCGACCAGCTCGTAGCGCCCGCCCGGGAGCGGCCGCACCAGCACCGGCTGCAGCACCCCGCGGGCCTTGATCGATTCGGCGAGCCCGAGCAGCTGTTCCTCGTCGAACGAGCGTCGCGGCTGATGCGGGCTCGGGTCGATCAGCTCGAGCGGAACGTGGCGCAGCTCCTCGGCGTCTTCACGCGGCGTCACCGCCAGGATCGCCGCGAGGCCGCGGCCCATTCCCTTCTGTCGCTCAGCCACGAGCGGCCACCTCCCTTGCGAGCTCGAAGTACGCGTCCGCCCCGGCACAGTGCGGATCATGATGGATCACGGGCTTGCCGAAGCTCGGTGCCTCGCCGATCCGGACGTTACGTGGGATCACCGTGTCGAAGACCAGTTCGGGGAAGTGCTCTCGGACCTCGCGCTCGACTTCCTGGGCGAGCTTGGTCCGGCCGTCGTGCATCGTCAGCAGCATTCCGGCGACCGTGAGCCGCGGGTTGAGCTCGCGCTGCACCAGCGAAAGCGTGTCCAGCAGGCCGGCAAGGCCCTCGAGCGCGAAGTACTCGGCCTGGACGGGGACGATCACGCGGTCGGCGGCGACCAGGGCATTGACGGTCAGCGGCCCCAGCGACGGCGGGCAATCGAGCAGCGTGAACGCGTAACGGTCGCGGACGGCGCCGAGCGCGTCGCGCAGCCGGGTCTCGGAGCCGGCGATTCGCGGCAGCTCGACGGTGGCGCCCGCGAGGTCGGGGCCCGCGGGCGCGAGCCACAGGTGCTCGATCTCGGTTGGCACGATCACGTCCTCCAACCCCGCGTCGCCGACCATCACTTCGTACACAGTACGATCGCGGTCCTTGCCGACCCCGAGGCCGATCGTGGCGTTGGATTGTGGATCGATGTCGACCAGCAGCGACTCGTACTTGGCCTCGGCCACGCACGCGGCCAGGTTGACCGCGGTCGTGGTCTTGCCGACCCCGCCCTTCTGGTTTGCGATCGCGTAGACGGTCCCCATCGACCCCTCCAAGCTACCGTCGCGAGCGGTCAGACGTCCGAGCCTGGGACCCGAGCGGGCGCTTCGCCGCTATCCCCGGACGGCGCGGGAACCGCGGCGGGGTATCCATAACCTTCGACATCAGGTGCAGATGTCGGTGCTTTGCACCTGCAAACGGCGCGACCTCCAGGATGGGTCCGACCTGCATCCCGACCGCCGCGGCAGCGCGGTCGCCCGCAGCCTCAACCTCAGGATCTCGCCGGCCTCGCCATGCCAGCAGCCGCCCGCCGAGCTTCAGCAGTGGCGCGGCATATTCGACCACGACGTCCAACGCTGCCAGCGCGCGGGCCGTCACCAGCTCGAATCGCCCAAGCCCGCCCGGCCACTGCTCAGCGCGTGCGTTGACGACCTCGGCGTTGCCAACGCCTGCGGCGATTGCGGCACGCTGGATGAACTCACACTTGCGCGCCGAGCTCTCGACGAGCGTCACCGTTGACTCCGGCAGCGCGATTGCCAGAGGGAGACCCGGTAGGCCGGCGCCTGCCCCGAGGTCTGCGATCGTGCTTGCGTCTCGAACGTCTGGCAGCTCCAGCGCCACCAGCGAATCCGCCAGGTGATCGTCGACCGCGCGGGCCGGGTCCGTCACCGTCGTGGGGGCGAGCGGATCCTCGGCGAGCGTGTTCAGCAGCGCACCCAGCTGCCATCCGGCTCGAGGCTCGAGCCCATACCGCTCCACCAGGGCGGCGATCGCCTGCTCGACAGGCCTTTCCAAGCGTGACACTAGCTCTCCAGCCTGGCCCGTTCACGGGCGATGTAGACGGCGTAGCGCTCGCGCATCTCTTCGAGTCGCGCGACGGCGTGCCCGTCGAGTCCGGCGTGCAGCTCGCCCTCCAGCAGCGGCAGCACGTCACGCACGAGTACCGTGCCTCGCGCCATCCACTGGTAGTACGAGCGGCCGCCGTGGTGGTAGGGCCCGTACAGCTTCGTCGCTGGGAAGCGCTCGATCAGCCAGCGGAACAGGGCCTCGTGGCGCGTGTGCATGCGGAGCGTGATCTGCGGCTGCTTGCCGTCGCCTCCGAACGACCCCTCGCCGACCAACAGGCCCACGACCACGCCGCGGTCGAAATCCGATAGCTCGTCCACCGCCGTAGGTTCTACACCCAGCGCCACCCGTAAGTTGTTTCACCGGGTAGAAAAACGTGAAACCACGCCCGCAGCGGGCCCCGTCGGTGCGTCGCGTGACGGTTCGCTAGTGCACGAGCGGGGCCACGACGAGCCTGCGGTCGGGCTCCTGGCCCTCGCTGTAGGTCTCAACGTCGTGACGGGACTTCAGGTGCTCGTGGACGACCTTGCGCTCGAGCGCGCTCATCGCCTCGAGCGATACCGGCCGCTCGTCGCTCACCGCGGTCTCGGCAGCCTGGTCAGCGGCGGCCCGCAGGGCCACGGCGCGCCGTTCCCGGTAGCCGGCCGCGTCGACAACGACGCGCTTGCGCTCGGGCGAGCCGCGAAACGCGATCCGGTAGGCGACGTGCTGAATCGCGTCGATCGTCTGTCCGTGGTGGCCGATCAGCAGCCCGAGGTCGTCGCCGACGAACTCACCGACGACGCCGTCAGGATCCTCGCGCACCCTGACCGACGCGTTGACGCCGGAGTCGGACGCAATCCGCTCGAGCAGCTCCTCGACCCGCGTGGCAGCCTCGCTCATCCCAGCCTCCATCGTCATCGCCTCCGGCCGGATCGCTTCTTCTTCTTACGCGGAGGCCGAGGCGGGGCGGTGGTACGAGGTCCGGAGCTGGCCACGGGCACCTTTTCCTTCTTGTCCGGCTTGGCCTTGTCCTGGCTCGCCTTGTCCGGCTTGGCCTTGACTTTCCCGGCGCTGGGCTCCTCCTTCTTAGGTGGGCGCGCGGAGCGCAGGAGGCTTCCCAGCCCCCCGCCGCCGGAGCCGTTGGTTGCCGAGTCTCGACCCTTGTCGCCACCACCCCCTCCGCGGCCGTCGCCGCCTTCGATCACAGCGGCTGGAGGGGGCGCGCCGATCGCCTTCTTGATGAAGAACTGCTGGCCCATTGTCCACGTGTTCGTGGTGATCCAGTACACGATCAGGCCGGCCGGGAAGTTGACGATGATGAACACGAAGATCAACGGCATGAACGTCATCAACCGCCGCTGGTTCTTGTCCATCGTCGGGCTGGACATCATCAGCGTGGAGCCCAGCTGGGTGCCGACATACAGCACCAACAGCGCGATCAGCGTGAGCCCGGTCGCCTTGTTGGTGATGTCCGAGATGAACAGGAAATTCGCGCCGTTGTGAGGCCCGCACGCCGTCGTGCCTGTGTGACCGGCCGCGTGCCAGGCCTCCTGGACCTGGGGACAGATGTTCGGCCGCAGATCCTCGCGCAGCATGTAGAACAGCGAGATGAACACCGGCAGCTGCGCGGCCAGCGGGAGGCAGGAGGCGAACGGGTTGACGTTGTTCTCCTTGTAGAACTTCATTACCTCCTGCTGCTGGCGCTGCTTGTCGTCCTTGTACTTGTTCTGGATCGCCTTGAGCTCCGGCATGTGCTGCTGGAGCTTCTGCATCGAGTGGAACTGCTTGAAGGTCAACGGCAGCATCGCCGCACGGATCGCAACCGTCATCGCAACGATCGACCAGCCCCAGGACAGGCCCACGGAGTTGTGGAAGAACTTCAGGACCGCCTCGAACACGTCGATCAGCGGCTGGAAGATGTTCGCGTAGAGGACGAGCATGGTCAGGCGCTAGTTGCCGGAGTTCGGGGACTGAACAGCCGTTGGTCCTCGACCGGATCGAACCCTCCGTGACTCCACGGGTTGCAGCGCAGCAACCGCCAGCCCGCAAGGACAAGCCCGCGCAGTATGCCGAATCCCTCGATCGACTGCACCGCGTATTCCGAGCACGACGGGTAGTACTTGCAGCGCTGGCCGAAGGCCGGCGAGATGAACCTCTGCCACGTCTTGATAGGTGCGGTCACGACGGACCGGATCGTCGGCATCACGCGCGGCCTTCCGCGGATCCGGCGGACCCCGTGGCTCGCGCGATCAACTCGCCGAGCACGCGGCGGATACCCGACAGACCCTCACGCTCAGCCAGACCCTTTGCATCCTGACGTGCGACGACGACAACGTCCGTTCCGACTGGCAGCTGGGCGCTCTCCTGTGCGAAAGCTTCCCGCAGGAGACGTTTAACCAGATTTCTGTCCACTGCGCCGCCGACCTTGCGAGATACCGACAGACCCAGCCGCGGAGCGCTGTCGTCACCGCGGGGGAACACGTACAGCACGAGTTCACGGCCCGCGTGAGAGCGGCCGTGCCTAAAGACGCGGTCGAAGTCGGCGCTGCGAGACAGCCGCGATCTACCCGGCCTTGACCGAGCGCCGGGCAGGCTGCGCATCACACGGCGAGCCGCTTGCGGCCCTTGGCCCGACGGCGCTTCAGCGTCAGGCGGCCGGCGCGGGTCTGCATCCGGTGGCGGAAGCCGTGCGTACGGGCGCGCTTGCGCTTTTTCGGCTGGTAGGTGCGTTTCATGACTCACGAGCCCAGAACGGGACTGGAAACGACGAGTATACGCAGCGCCCATCAGGCCACCGTTTTTCCCGCGCTTTGCGTCAAGGGCCCCGAATTGCGGCGGTTCGGGCCTCAGGCCCGTTGGTATATTCGCCGCCCGGACACGCCCGTCCGCCCTCACCAATTGTCCCCCTCGAACACTCCCGTAAAGGAGTCGCTTGGAGCTGCCTGCGCAACTCGAGCCGATCGATGCGTGGCGCGAGATCCGCGCCGAGCTGCGGCGAGCGGTGGGGGATACGACCTACGAGATCTGGCTCGGAGGGCTCGAGGCCAAGTCCTTCCAGGCCGGCGTACTCCTCGTCTGGGCCCCTGAGGCCACCCGCAGCTGGGTGGCCAAGCGCTTCGGACGGCTGCTCGAGTCCTGCGCCCGCACGGTGCTGGGTGACGAGGTCAGGGTGCAGTTCGCCGCCGGCGACCCGGCGCCCACCACCCGCAGACGCGCGCAGGCTCGCGGTCATGTCGCCGCCAGGCCCGCGGCCGAGCCGGTCTGGGACCCATTGAACCCGCGCCTGTCGTTCGAGCAGTTCATCATCGGCGACGGCAATCGCCTCGCCCACGCGGCCGCGCTGGCCGTCGCCGAGCTCCCGGGGCAGGCCTACAACCCGCTGTTCCTGCACGCGCCGCCTGGGCTGGGCAAGACCCATCTCCTGCACGCGATCGGCAATTACGTGCTCGCCTTCGGCGGCGGCGCCACCGTCCGGTACACGACCGTCGAGGCGTTCACGAACCACTTCATCACCGCGCTCAACGCGCGCTCACTGGACCGGTTCAAGCATGCCTACCGCGACGCGGACGTGCTGCTGATCGACGATGTGCAGTTCCTGGCCAGCAAGGCCAAGACCGAGGAGGAGTTCTTCCATACGTTCAACGCCGTCTACGAGACCGGACGGCAGCTGGTGATCACCTGCGACCGATTGCCGCGCAAGCTGGCCGGCGTCGAAGAGCGGCTCCGGGAGCGCTTTGAGGCCGGGCTCGTGGTCGACGTGAGACCCCCGGATTTCCCGACCCGTGTGACGATCCTCAGAAAACGCGTCGCGCTCGACAACATCCCGGTCAACGACGACGCCGTGCTCGAACTGATCGCCCACCGCGTGACCTCGAACGTCAGAGCGCTCGAAGGGGCGCTGATCAGGGTGGTGGCGTCACATTCGCTGACCGGGCAGCGAATCGACGTCGAGCTGGCTTCCTCGGTCCTCGAGGAGATGTATCCACAGTCATCAACAGCCACGTTGACGATCGACGACATCCAACGAGTGGTTGCCTCTCACTTCGGGATCTCGGTCGACGAGCTGATCTCCGCCAGGCGGACCAATCGCATCGCGTGGCCCCGCCAGGTGGCGATCTACCTGGCGCGCGAGCTCACCGCGGAGTCGCTTCCCGGGATCGGATCGGAGTTCGGCGGGCGTAACCACGCCACTGTCCTGCATGCCTGCAAGCGCGTATCCGAACGCATCAAGACCGAGCCCGAGCTCGACACCGAGCTGACCGAGCTGAGCCGGGCGATCAGCACACAGCGAGGCGACCGGTTCTATTGACACACTTGCCTGTCGCCTGAGAGCAACAACTTCCTCGCTCGTTGCGGCAGTTCCCGCAGATCTCCACAGCTTCTATTCGGCCTATGACTTCTACCTTCCTTCTGAGGTATTCATCGTGAAAATCTCTCTCGAGCGAGACGCCCTGCTCGGACAACTGCAGGCGGTCAGCCGGGTCGCGTCCACACGTAGCGCGATCCAGGCGCTCTCAGGCGTTCAGCTCGCCGCGTCCAACGACGCCTGCGAGCTCCGGGCCACGGACATGGACGTCGGACTCCGCGTCCCGCTCGAGGCCGAAGTGGCACGCGAGGGCGTGGTCGTGCTCCCCGCACGACTGTTCCTCGATGTGGTCCGATCGCTGCCGGCTGCACAGGTGTCGCTCGAGCTCCGTGCTGCCGAGCAGGACGTGGAAATCGTCTCGGGGAACGCCACCTTCCACATCCGTACGCTTCGGGCCGAGGACTTCCCGCCGTTCCCCGAGCCAGAGGACGAAGGCTCGATCTCCCTTCCCGCGGAGACGTTCGTCGCGACCGCGCTGAAGGTCGCTGGCTCGGCCTCGCGCGACGAGACGCGGCCCGTGCTCACCGGGATCCTCGCCTCGGCTACCGGTCAGGAGCTGCGAATGGTCGCCACCGACTCCTATCGACTGAGCGTCAAGGAGACGGCGCTCGATGCTGCGCTGTCGTCCTCGTTCGAGGTCAACGTTCCCGCTCGCGCGCTCCAGGAGCTGGCCCGAGTCGTCTCGCACACCGACGCCGAGCAGATCACCGTCAGCGTCCGCCAGAACCAGGTGCTGTTCGTGGTCGGCGGCGTGATCCTTTCTTCGCGCCTGATCGACGGCCAGTTCCCCAACTACCGTCAGCTGCTGCCCGAGACGTTCGAGCACGAGCTGCGGATCGCCGCCGCCGAGTTCACCGATGTGGTGCGGCGGATCAGCCTGCTGGCCCAGAAGAACGCGCCGCTGCGGCTGGCGTTCACCCCGGGTGAGCTGACCGTCTCGGCGCAGACGCCCGACGTCGGCGAGGCTCGCGAGTCGATGCCGGTGGCGTTCCAGGGCGACCCGCTCGAGATCGGCTTCAACCCGGAGTTCCTCCGGGCCGGGCTAGAGGCCATCGAGGAGGGAGACGTGCTGCTGAAGCTCATCAGCCCGCTGCGGCCGGGCCTGATCGAGGCGGCGGATGGCAGCGGCTTCCTGTACCTGATCATGCCCATTCGCCTGAACGTGTAGTGGTTGGCCGGCGAGCTCAGAAGCACCGGGGGCTCGGCTGATGCGGGTCGTGTCGCTCGTCGTTCGCGACTTTCGCTGCTACGACGAAGCACAGGTCGGACTCGGCGCCGGGCTGACGGTCGTGTCCGGTCCTAACGGCGCCGGCAAGACCAATCTGCTGGAGGCCCTGTACTTCGGGTGTACCGGCCGCTCGTGCCGAACCGCGAATGAGCGCGAGGTCGTCCGCTTCGGCCAGAGCGCGACACGGGTGGTCGTCGGCGCCGTCTCCGAGGACGGCGCGCACGAGCTCGCCGTTGGGTTCGAGCCCGGCCAGCCAAAGCGGATGCGCGCGGACGGCGCGCCTGTGGAGCGCCTGCTCGACGTCGACTCCCGGCCGCTGGTCAGCGTGTTCCTGCCCGACCGCCTCGAGCTGATCAAGGGTCCGCCGTCGCTGCGCCGCGCCCATCTGGATCAGTTCGTGTCTGCGATGTGGCCGACCCGGAGTGCGTCGCCGGCGGGGATATGCGCAGGCGCTGGCCCAGCGCAACGCGCTGCTGGCTCGGATCCGATCCGGCCAGGCGTCTCGGGAGTCGCTGGTCACTTGGGACCGACAGCTCGCCGAGCACGGGCTTGCGCTGATGCGCGACCGCACCCAGGCCGCGGACGCGGTCGCCGGCTCGTTCGGCCGCCTCGCCGAATCACTGGGATTGGAAGGAGAAGCCCAAGCCCGCTACCGCCCGCGATCGCGGGCGACGATGCCCGACGAGCTCGTCCAGGAGCTCGCCGAGCGCGTGGACGGCGACCTCGACCGTGGCTTCACCGGCCACGGGCCTCACCGCGATGACCTCGCGATGCTGCACGGCGGCCGCGAGCTCCGTGCCTATGGCTCCCAGGGTCAACAGCGGCTGGCGCTGCTGGCGCTGCTGCTGGCCGAGCGCGAGGCGATCGCCGCCGAACGGGACGCAATTCCGCTGATGTTGCTCGACGACGTGATGAGCGAGCTGGACCGAGATCGCCGCGACGCGCTCGTCGAGCGTCCTCCGATCGCACGGACAGTCGGTGATCACCACCACCGACATCGACCACGTGCCCGGCGCAACCGACGTCGGCGTCACCCGGCTGGCCGTATGCGACGGCCGCGTGCGCGAGGAGGCGGTGGTTTGACCCTGCATCGCCGCAGCCCCCGTCCGGTGGCGCTCCCGCTCGATCGGATCCGGGACGACCTGGAGCCGCAGACGCTGCTGGCATCGGTTCAGCGGGCCTGGCCGGACGCCGTCGGGGCGATGATCGCCGGCGAGGCGACACCGACCTCAGAGCGCGGCGGAACGGTCACGGTCTCCTGCTCGGCGTCGGTCTGGGCCCAGGAGCTCGACCTGATGGGGCCGGCGATCGTGGAGCGTTTGAACGGGCTCTTGGGACAGCGCGAGATAGCGCGTTTACGGTGTGTTGCGGTCCCCGTCCGAGACGATCTGTGACACCGCCGGGAAACCCACTCTCGAAAGAGTTACGCCGCCATCACGTTTATCTGGATTTTGCAGGCAAAACGTGCTCATCCGAAGCGGGTTTCCGACCGCCCTTGTGCTAATCTTGTGTACACCAGCTTTCGACGCCCCGGGCGCGCCAGAAACAGCGCGGGACCGGGGCGTCTCGATGTATCGGAGGATCGTTGCCGAATGACGACGGCGCCGGTCGGCGCCAGGAATCGACAAGTTATGACGCGCAGGACATCACGGTCCTGGAGGGCCTCGAGGCGGTACGCCGGCGCCCCGGCATGTACATCGGCTCCACCGGAGCCAGAGGACTGCACCACCTCGTCTACGAGGTCGTCGACAACGCGGTCGACGAGGCGCTGGCCGGGTACTGCGACGAAGTCCTACTGACGATCCACCCCGACAACTCGGTCACGGTGTTCGACAACGGCCGGGGGATTCCGGTGGCCGTGATGGCCAAGGAGAAGCGTCCCGCGGTCGAGGTCGTACTGACCGTGCTGCACGCCGGCGGGAAGTTCGGCGAGGGCGGCGGCTACAAGGTCTCGGGCGGCCTGCACGGCGTCGGCGTCTCGGTCGTCAACGCGCTGTCTGAGCGCCTCGACGTGGAGGTGCGACGCGACGGGTTCGTGTGGACCCAGTCCTACGAGCGCGGCGTCCCGCTCGCCGACCTCAAGCAGGGTGAGCCGACCACGGACACCAGCACGACGGTCACGTTCCTGCCCGACGCGGACGTGTTCGAGGCGCTCGAGCTCGACTTCACCACGCTCGAGGAGCGGATGCGCGACACCGCGTTCCTGACCGCCGGGCTGAAGATCACGATCGTCGACGAGCGCGGCGAGGGACACCGGGTCGAATTCCAGTACGACGGCGGAATCACCGACTTCGTCGCGTACCTGAACCGGAATAAGGAGCCGATCCACAAGAAGATCGTCTCGTTCTCGGGTGAGAGCGAAGAGGGCGCGCTCGAGGTCGCGATGCAGTGGAACTCCTCCTACCAGGAGTCGGTGTTCTCGTTCGCGAACAACATCAACACGATCGAGGGCGGATCGCACCTGTCGGGCTTCCGCTCGGCTCTGACCAGCGCGCTCAACAGATACGCGCGGGAGAAGGGCGAACTGCGCGAGAAGGACGAGAGCCTCACCGGCGAGGACGTACGCGAGGGGCTGACCGCGGTGATCTCGGCCAAGCTGAGCGATCCGCAGTTCGAGGGGCAGACCAAGACCAAGTTGGGGAACCCTGGCATGCAGGGGTTCGTCCACTCGATCGTGAACGCTCGCCTGTCCGAGTTCCTCGAGGAGAACCCGCAGGACGCCCGCGCGGTGATCCGCAAGGCAGTGTCCGCCGCTCAAGCGCGTGCGGCCGCGCGCAAGGCGCGCGACCTGACCCGCCGCAAATCCGCTCTGGAGAACTCCACGCTTCCGGGCAAGCTCGCCGACTGTTCGGTCAAGGATCCGTCGCTGGCCGAGCTGTTCGTGGTCGAGGGCGACTCCGCCGGCGGGTCCGCAGTGAGCGCTCGCGACCGCAGCACCCAGGCGATCCTGCCGCTCCGGGGCAAGATCCTCAACGTCGAGAAGAGCCGGATCGACAAGGTCCTGGCCAACACTGAGATCCAGGCTCTGATCACAGCGATCGGGACCGGGGTGCGCGACGAGTTCGACATTGAAAGGGCGCGCTACCACAAGGTCGTGCTGCTGACCGATGCGGACGTCGACGGCGCTCACATCCGGACGCTCGCGCTGACGCTGCTGTTCCGCGAGATGCAGCCGCTGATCGAGGCCGGCTACGTCTACATCGCCAAGCCGCCGCTGTATCGGCTGACGCGCGGCCAGAAGCACCGGTACCTCGAGCGCGAGTCCGAGCTCGAGGACATCCTGCTCGGCGACAAGTTCGAGAAGATCGAGGTCTACGACCGCTACAACAGGCCGTTCAAGCTCACCGACGCGCGGTGGAAGCGGTTCACCCGGCTGCTCAAGCAGTACGAGGGCTGGGGCTCGGCGCTGCGGGCCGCGCACGGCCACGGTCTGGTCGCGTTCCTGGAACAGGCCCGGTTGCTCGACGAGGAGGTCGGGGGCGTCGACGAGCTTCTGAAGCTCGTTGCCGAAGACGGCACCAACGGCGACGGGGCGGCTGCCTACTCGAAGAAGCTGATCGGCCAGAGCGCCGACGAGCTCGTGATCCGCACGATCGAGACCAAGACCGGATTGGCCACCACCCACCACGTCCGCCGCGCGGCGCTGGACGCGCACGAGTACCACCGGCTGGCGGCACTCCACAAGGAGCTGGCCAAGCTGGTCGGCACGCCGCCGTTTCAGGTTGTGCTCAACGACAGCACACGGCAGGCCGCGAACTTCGAGGAGCTGCGCACAGAGATTCTTGGCGTGGCCCAGAAGGGCATCGACTACTACCGGTTCAAGGGCCTCGGCGAGATGGATGCCGAGGAGCTCCGCGAGACCACGATGGATCCCGAGACGCGCACGCTCGTGCAGGTCACGATGGAGGACGCGGCGTCGGCCGACCTCGTGTTCTCGATGCTGATGGGCGACCAGGTCGAGCCCCGTCGCGCGTTCATCGAAGAGAACGCCCGCCTAGTCACCAACCTGGACGTATAAACCCAAATTGGCTCATCCACCCACCCCACCTGAAGCACCGAATCGTTAGGTAATCAATGGCGACCATGGACACGATCGGCGGCGGCAACATCGAGCCTCGCGGGCTCGAGGAGGAGATGCGCTCCGCGTATCTCGACTACGCGATGTCGGTCATCGTCGGGCGCGCGCTGCCCGACGTGCGCGACGGCCTGAAGCCGGTCCACAGGCGCGTGCTGTACGTGATGAACGAGCTCGGCCTGCAGCCGACGCGCAAGCACGTCAAGTGCGCTCAGATCGTCGGCGAGGTGATGGGCAAGTACCACCCGCATGGCGACAGCCCGATCTACGACACGTTGGTGCGGCTCGCCCAGGACTTCTCGATGCGCTACCCGCTGGTCGATGGCCACGGGAACTTCGGCAACATCGACGGCTACTCGGCCGCGGCGATGCGCTACACCGAGGCGCGGCTGGCGAGCCTGGCGCGCGAGATGCTGCGCGACATCGACGCCGAGACCGTCGACTTCAGCCCGACCTACGACGGCTCGCGTCAGGAGCCGGTGGTGCTCCCGTCGCGGTTCCCGAACCTGTTGATCAACGGTGGCTCGGGGATCGCGGTCGGAATGGCGACGAACATCCCGCCGCACAACCTGCGCGAGGTGATCGACGCGACGATCGCCTATATCGAGAACCCGACGATCGACGTCGAGGGCCTGATGCGCCACATGAAGGGCCCCGACTTCCCGACCGCCGGCACGATCCTCGGGCGCGAGGGAATCCGCGAGGCGTACGCCACCGGGCGCGGCCGGATCCGCGTCCAGGCCAAGGCCCACATCGAGCCGATCGGACAGGGTAAGGAGGCGATCATCGTCACCGAGCTGCCCTACCAGGTGCGCAAGGGCGGCGACGGTGGCCTGATCCTGAAGATCCGCGACCTGGTGCTCGACAAGAAGCTGCCCGAGATCACCGACCTGCGTGACGAGTCAGACCGCCACGGGATGCGGATCGTGATCGAGCTCAAGCGCGACGCGATCCCCAAGGTCGTTCTCAACAAGCTCTACAAGCACACGCCGATGCAGACCACGTTCGGCGTGAACATGGTCGCGCTCGTCGACAACGTCCCGCGGACGCTGTCGCTGCGCGAGGTGATCGGCCACTACGTCGACCACCAGCGCGAGATCATCGTCCGCCGCACCAAGTACGAGCTGCGCCGCGCCGAGGAGCGCGCGCACGTGTTGGAGGGGCTGCTGATCGCGCTCGACAACCTCGACGAGGTGATCGAGCTGATCCGCGGCTCGCGCGACCCCGAGGCCGCCCGCAAGGGGCTCCTCGAACGCTTCGAGCTGACCGTGATCCAGGCCCAGGCGATCCTGCAGCTGACCCTGAGCCGGCTGACCGCGCTCGAGGCCGACAAGATCAAGCAGGAGCACGCCGACCTGATGGAACGGATCGGCGAGCTGCGCGAGATCCTCGGCGACGAGGACAGGGTCTACGCGCTGATCAAGGACGAGCTGACCGAGATCAAGGACGCCTACGGCGACGAGCGCCGGACCGAGATCATCCACGCCGAGGGCGAGATCGACATCGAGGACCTGATCGCCGATCAGCAGATGGTGATCTCGATCACCCACTCGGGCTACATCAAGTCGCTGCCGCTGTCGACCTACCGGCAGCAGCGCCGGGGCGGGATCGGCGTCACCGGCATGGACATGAAGGACGACGACTACATCGAGCATCTGTTCGTCTCCTCCACCCACGACTACCTGCTGTTCTTCACTAACCGCGGGAAGGTCTACCGGCTGAAGGTGTACGAGCTGCCAGAGGCTTCGCGGACCGCGAAGGGTCGCGCCCTGGTCAACCTGCTGCCACTGCGCGACGGCGAGCGCGTCCAGTCGGTGCTCGCGACGCGGGACTTCAACGAGGGCAAGTTCCTCGTGTTCGCCACCAGAAACGGACTCATCAAGAAGACCGCTTTCGGCGCCTACAACACGCCGATCAAGGCCGACGGCATCATCGCGATCAACATCCGCGACGACGACGAGCTGATCGCCGTGCGCCGGACCAGCGGCCACGACGACGTGATCATGGTCTCGCGTTCAGGCCAGGCGGCGCGCTTCGGCGAGAGCCAGGTCCGTGCGATGGGACGAGACACCAGCGGTGTGCGCGGGATGAACGTGGCCAGGAATGGGAACTCGGTGCTGGCGATGGACGTCGCTCGAGACGACCAGGAGCTGTTGGTGGTAACCGAGAACGGCTACGGCAAGCGCACCCCGATCTCCGACTACCCGGTCAAGGGACGCGGCACGATGGGCGTGAAGACGATCACCCTGACCGAGAACAAGGGCGGGCTGGCCGGCGCGCTGGTCGTCCGCGAGCACCAGGAGCTGGTGTTCATCTCGCAGAACGGGATGGTCCAGCGCACGTCGGTGCGCGGAATCAACCGCTATGGCCGCGCCTCTCAGGGCGTCCGCGTGATGAACCTCCGCGAGGACGACCAGGTCAGCGCGATCGCGCTGGTGGTCGAGTCCGAGGCTCAGACCGCTGCCCAGGTCATCGGCGATGACGCTCCGGAGCCCGTCGACGCAGTGGCGCCTGAGATCGAGGTCGACGGCGACGAGCCAGAGACCGACACCGGCACTGAATCCGACGGCGAATAGCGCCCGGACCGGCGTTGGCTGAAACCGGTCCTTCGGCCCTTTGAGTCGGCCGACTGCTTCGCTATCCTGGGCTGACCAGAGAAAGGAGGTGGTCCGTCTGTCTGATAGTTCTTGCGGGACCCTGGAGGTGTCCGGCCGCTAGGTCGGAGGCTGACCCCGCGTAGCGGAGTCCACCCCGAGACACCGTTGGGGTGAGTGCCGGGAGTAGTCCCACCGGCCTTGACCAAGCTCATCCCGATCCAGGCAGCCAGTTATTGCGAGGGGCGCCGAGTCGACGGCGCCCCTCGCTCTTTCTCTGGGGCCTTTCACGGCCCGCGCATCCCCAGCAGCCGCAGGTATGTCGACACCGCCTCGGCGCGATTGGCCGCGTGCAGCTTGCGCAGGATGCTGTTGACGTGGAACTTGACGGTCCCGTCGGAGATCACCAGCTCCGACGCGATCGCCTTGTTGGCCTTGCCTTCGGCGAGCAGCCGCAACACGTCAAGCTCTCGCCGGGTCAGCAGTCCCTCGAATACGACGCGGTCATCACGACCCTCGGCGGGAGCGGGATGCTCGAGCTGCTGGGGTGGCGGCAGCGGCGACGCGGTGCCGGTGGCGAGCGTCACCGGAGCGTCGGTGAGCTCGCCCGAGCGGGCATTGAGCCATTCGAGGAACTGCCGCATCTGGTCGCGCTCTCGGCGCAACGTCCTGCGCAGGCTCGCGCTCTCGTACGCCTGCGCCAGCCCGGTCGCGAACTCCCACAGGACGTCGCGGTCGACCACGTCGAGCGCCTGCTCGCGCCCCCGGTCGGCGTGGATCACCCCGATCACGGTCGAGCCGACGATCAGCGGCGCGGCCACGTAGGAACGCCAGCCCATCAGCTGGGCGAGCCGACGGTCGACGCGGGGATGCAGCTGAGCGTCGACGACGATCGTGGCCCGGCGCCGGCGCAGCAGCTCGGTCTCGATCAGCGGGTGCACGAGCCGCGGCGGGTGCGCGCGCAACTCCTCCAGGGCGCCCCGCGCCCCGCGCTCGTCGCCCTCGAAGTAGGCGGTCTCGGCGACCATGCGGCCGCCGCGGACCAGGCTCAGGATCGCCCGTTGAAGCGTCGATCCGCGGCACAGCGCGGCCGGCGCCCGCGCGAGCATCTCCGCCGGCGAGGTCTGCTGTCGCAACTGCGCGACCGCGCCCTGAGCCCGCGCCAGCGCCTCGAACCGCGAATCGAACCGCTGCCGCAGGCGCTCGAGCGCCACCGCGTGCTCCTCGCGCAGCGGCCCGGGGTCGCCTCCGACGGCGGCGAGCCCGGAGCCGACCCGCTCGATCAGGCCGCGCAGCGAATCGGGATCGGCTTCGCCCACGCCCACGCCCGCAGCCGCGTCGCCGAGCTGCTCACGCGCGGCGGCGACCGCCTCGCCCAGACGGCGCTCGAGCTGTTCGTCGGGCAGCGCGGTCACGTGTCCCCGCTCCTCGCCCGCGCGTAGCGGGACACCGCATCGGCCCGGCTGGTTGCCCCGAGCTTTCGGAGGATGTTCTTGACGTGGTACTTGACCGTGCCCTCGCGGACCACGAGTTCGTCGGCGATCGCCTGGTTGGTGAGACCCCGCGCGAGCAGACGCAGGACCTCGAGCTCGCGAGGCGTGAGCGCGTCGGTGAGCGGCGAGCCAGAGCTCTCCGGCGTCCAATCCGACGCCTCGGCCGCGAGCTGGCCGAGCCGCCCGCTCATCCACTGCACGGCCGATTGAAGCTCGCGCCGGTGAAGCCCGAGGGTCTCGCGCAGCACCGCGCGCTCGAACACGCCCGACAGTCCCTCGGCGAAGCTCGCGGCGACCTCGGCGTCAAGGTCGTCGAGTGGCCGGCCGGCCGCGGTCGTGTCGGCGTGGACCAGGCCCATCGTCGTGCCGTGGACCGCCAGCGGCGCGACCGCGTACGCGCTCCACCCGAGCACCTCGGCCAGCCGTGGTGCGGCGCGGGACCGCGAGCGCCGGACGTCGACCAACGACACCCGCTGGCGGGCGGCGACCTCGTCCTCGATCAGCGGGTACTCGAGCGCGATCGGCCTTCGCTGAAGCTCCAGCAGCGCCTGCCCGGCGCCCACGGGATCGTCGCCAGACCAGATCGCTCGAGGGCGCAGCACCCCGCCGCCGACCTCGCTGATCAGGACCCGATCAAACTGCGAGCTCGAGCCGAGCTCCTCGGCCGCTCGGGCAAGGATGCCCTCCGGCGACCCGACCGCCGCCAGCCGCTGGACGGCTTCACGAGCACGCTCGAGCGAGTCCGAGCGGCGGACGTAATTGAGCTCGACGATCTCGCGCTCGAGCGCCAGCAGCTCGATCAGCACGCGCTCGAGCGCGTGGGCGTCTGGTTGCTGGTCGCGAGGAGTGTCGGCGAGCGCCATCGGTGTTCCGGCCCCGAGCGGGACGCTAGGCGCGAAATATAGGCGGGTGCGAGAGAGCTCTAGGACCGCGGGAAACGCCGGGCTAGGCAGCGCGAGCGGCGGAGCGTCCGCGCGCGCGCTCGAGCAGCGCATACCTCCCGGCGGCCTCCTGACCCACACAACTGATCCCGAAGGGGCGACCGGCCAGCTCGATCGCGCGCCAGACGTCGGCGGCACGGCCCTGCTCGACTACGGCGACCGCGCTGCGATCTGACTCCAGCAGCCACGAGACGCCGACGCCGGCAACCGATCGCGAGCTGAACGGCGCCGCCAGTCGCGGATCGCCGGACGGGCCATACGCGCCCACCGCGGCGAGCACCTCCCGGACTCCGGGGCCCAGCAGCCCGATCCCGGCAAGTTCGGCCGAGCGGTCGTGGACGCTGCGCACCGCGTGATGCAGCGCGTGGATGCGCAGGCGCTCGACCAGTCGCCGACCGGTGCCGCAATCGGCCAGCACAAGGATCCGATCGGTGGCCGTCCCGCACCACCATGCCCCGTCGGCCCAAACGGTGCCGCCGGGCGCAAGCTCGGCGCCGGTCACGCGCATGCTCAGCTCCGCGGACGCGCGGCTGCCCGACGTTTCGATCTCGAGCTTGAACAGTTCCGAGCGGTCGACCAGCCCAACCGCGCTGACGCACACAGACAGCTCGCCCGCGGCCGATCCGTAGTGGATCGCCACCGGGTGGCCGTTACGGCTCGAGAATACGGCGCCGGCGTGCCGCAGAACGGCGTCGAGCGGGCCGGAAGCTCCTTCGGAGGGGGCAAACACGGACACGATCGCCACCGTACTGGCACCCGATCGGCCCCACCCTCCCCCTTTAGGGGAACTTCCCTGGCCGATGGAGTAGGTCCACCGAGGCTCAGTGCCGCGCCATCCAGGTGGCCATCCGCATCAGCAGCTCGGGCACCGCCGGCGCAGGTAGGGACGGATCGAATTCCCGGTAGGCGGCGGCCACGTTGGCGGCGATCCGCTCGGGGTCGCTCCACCCGGCGAACTCCGAGATGTCAATGTCGTCGGCCGCCGCGGAGGCGTCCATCCCGGCGTCGAAACGTAGCCGGGCCTGCTCCAGTACGTAGCGCAGATATCGCTGGACGTCGCGCACGCCGGAGGCGTCGGTGACGGGCCCGTGTCCGGGCACCAGGACATCGGCTCCGAGCGCGAGGATCCGGTCGCAGGCCACCAGCCAGTTGCCGAGGTCCGCCCACACCATCGGCGTCCCGTCAATGAACAGCAGATCGCCCGTGAACACGGTGGCGCTGTCGGGTACGTGAACGATCGTGTCGCCGGCGGTGTGCGCGGGCCCCAGCTCGATCAGCGCGACCTCGCGGTCGCCGACGCGCAGCTCGAGCCGGTCGTCGAACGTCTCCGACGGAGGCCGGACCGTGATCCCCTCGAACTCGAACGGACCGAACGCGTGCTCGACGAACGCGGCCAGGTCGTCGGGCAGGCCGGGGGCGGACTTGAGCGAGTTCAGCAGCTCGGGCGAGACCGCCTGGAGCTCCTCGGCCGTTGCGCGCGACGCGTAGATCGTGGTCGCGGCCGGCAGCAGCTCGTTGCCGAAGCAGTGGTCGGGATTGGCGTGGGTGTTCATCGCCGCGTCGATCGGATGCGCCGCCGTCACCGGGGCCATCGCGGCCAGCATCTCGCGCGTCAGCCGCAGGTCGTACAGCGTGTCGACCAGCAGCGACGTGCCCTGCGCCGTGATCAGCCCGGCGTTGCTCCAGCCCCAGCCGCCGTCTGGCTGTAGGTACGCATATAGGCCGTCGCCCAGCTCGTGCAACCCCTTCTCGTAGGCGACCTTCATCGCTCAGAAATCGTCAGCGGCCGGCAGGCCGGCGTAGTTCTCGGCGAGACTGGTGGCCGCCGCGGATGACCGCGACAGGTACTCCAGTCGCGCGAGCTGCAGGCGGCTCTCGAACGGCCCGCCACCGAGGTCGTGCAGCAGCGTGGTCATGTAGTTGGAGAAATCCTGGGCGCGCCACACGCGCCGCAGCGCTGTGTCGGAGTAGTGGTCGAGCTTGCCGGTGTCGCCGTCGCGGTAGTAGGCGATCAGCCCCGCGGCGAGCAGCCGCACGTCGTTGACGGCGAGATTCAGGCCCTTGGCGCCGGTCGGTGGAACGATGTGCGCGGCATCGCCGGCGAGAAACAGCCGGCCGTAGCGCATCGGCTCGCACACGAACGTCCGCATCGGCGTGATCCCCTTCTCCAGGATCGGACCCTCACTCACCCGCCAGCCTTCGGTGGCCAGCCGGGTCTGCAGCTCTGCCCAGATGCGCTCGTCGGGCCAGTTCTCGACGTCCTCGTCAGCCGGGACCTGGAGATACAGGCGGCTGATCTTCTTGGAGCGCATCGTGTACAGCGCGAACCCGTGCTCGTGCCAGGCGTAGATCAGCTCGTCGGTGGCCGGCGCAGCCTCGGCCAGGATCCCCAGCCAGCCGAACGGATACTCATACTCGTACTCGGTCAGCAGCTGCTCGGGAATCGACGGACGGCACACTCCGTGGAAGCCGTCGCAGCCGGCGATGAAGTCGCAGTCGAGCACCCTGGGTCGGCCGCGCTCGACGTACTCGAGCGCCGGGCTGTCTGACTCGAGCGCGCGCGGCCGGACACCCTCGATCTCGAACCGCAGGTCGCCGCCCCGTTGCCCGAACGCCGCGATCAGGTCCTTGACGACCTCCTGCTGGCCGTAGATCGTCACGTGCCGCCCGGTCAGCTCGGCGATCTCGATGTGCTGCGTGTTGCCCTGCCGGCGTAGATAGATGCCGTCGTGCCGGAGTCCCTCCCGGGCCAGGCGCTCCCCGACCCCGAGGTCGTGCATCAGGTCGACCGTGTTCTGCTCGAGCAGCCCGGCGCGCACCCGACGCTCGACGTACTCGCGATCGCGGTTCTCGAGGATCACCGACTCGATGCCCGCTCGCTGCAAAAGCAGCCCGAGCATCAGTCCCGCGGGCCCTGCTCCGACGATGCCGACCTGCGTATCTATGTGCGACGTTCTCCGTGCCGGTTGCGACCTGCGGCGAGAAACTATACGATGTCCGCATAGTGTGCAAGTGTTCGCATAGCGCACAGAACGAAGGCCATGGCTGAGATCGTCTCCCTCCCTGAAGCCGTTGCGAACCTCGTCAACGACGGCGACAGCGTCGCGCTCGAGGGCTTCACGCATCTGATCCCGTTCGCGGTCGGCCACGAGCTACTGCGCCAGGGCCGCCACGAACTCGAGCTGATTCGGATGACGCCCGACGTGCTCTACGACCAGCTGATCGGGATGGGCGCCGCCCGCAAGCTCGTGTTCTCCTACGGCGGCAACCCCGGAGTCGGTTCGCTGCACCGGTTTCGCGACGCGATCGAGCACGACTGGCCGCGCGCAGTCGAGCTGGAGGAGCACAGCCACGCCGGGATGGCCAACCGCTACGTGGCCGGCGCGGCCCACCTTCCATGCGCTTTGATGCGCGGGTATCGCGGGACCGACCTGCCCGAGCACACGCGGGTCGCCAGCGTGACTTGCCCGTTCACCGGCGAGGAGCTGACCGCCGTGCCCGCCCTCGAGCCCGACGTGGCGGTGATTCACGCTCAGGAGGCCGACCGCCACGGCAACGTCCAGCTGTGGGGGATCCCGGGCGTACAGAAGGAGGCCGTGCTGGCCGCCGACCGCTCGCTGGTGACCGTCGAGCGGATCGTCGCCGAACTCGAGCTCCGGCCTGGCGGGCTGGTGATCCCGGGCTGGGTCATCGACGCAGTGGTCGAACTGCCGGGCGGCGCGCATCCCTCTTACAGTCTCGGTATGACCCAGCGCGATAACGACTTCTACCGGTCCTGGGACGAGGTCAGCCGCGACCGCGACCGGTTCACCGCGTGGATGCACGAGAACGTCCTGGGCTCCGCCGCGGCGAGCGTCTGATGAGCGTTGCCAGTGGCCCCAAGGCCAGTGCCGGCGAGATCCAGACGGTCACCGCGGCCCGCCGCCTGGCGCACACCGGGACCGTGTTCATCGGCGTCGGCCGTCCCAGCACCGCAGCGCTGCTCGCCCGCAGGATCCATAACCCCGATCTCGTGCTGGTCTACGAGTCAGGCACGATCGGCGCCAAGCCGTTTCACATCCCGCTGTCGATCGGCGACGGCGAGCTCGCGGAGACCGCCGACGCGGTCGTGTCGGTGCCCGAGATGTTCAACTACTGGATCGGCCCGGGCCGGATCGACGTGGCGTTCCTCGGGGCCGCGCAGGTTGACCGGTTCGCGAACCTGAACTCGACCGTGATCGGCGACTACGACCATCCCAAGGCCCGGCTTCCGGGCGCGGGGGGCGCCCCGGAGATCGCCGCCAGCTGCGGAGAAGTGATGATCGTCGCGCCGCATAACCAGCGGACGCTGGTCGCGAAGCTCGACTTCTGCACGACGGTCGGCCACGGGGATGGTCCGGGATCGCGTGAGCGCCTGGGCTTCCGCGGCGCCGGGCCGACGGCCGTGATCACCGACCTCGGTGTGCTCGAGCCCGACCCCGAGACCAAGGAGCTTGTGATGACCGAGCTCCACCCTGACGTCGAGCCCGACCAGGCGCGCGAGCAGACCGGCTGGGACCTGAGGGTGGCCGAGCGGCCACGGCGGATCGAGCCCCCGACAGCTGAGGAACTCTCGGCGCTGCGAGCCCTGACCAGCCGGTGAACAGCCGCCTACATCCTCGACGCGGTTCGCACGCCGTTCGGCCGCTACGGCAGCGGGCTCGCACACGTGCGCCCCGACGACCTCGCGGCGCACGCGGTCAAGGCGTTGCTGGAACGGTGGCCGCAGTGCGACCCCGAGCTGATCGACGACGTGCTGTTCGGCGACGCCAACGCCGCGGGAGAGGACAACCGCAACGTCGCTCGGATGGCGGTGTTGCTGGCGGGTCTGCCGACGGCGATCCCCGGGGCGACGATCAACCGGCTGTGCGGGTCGAGCCTGGAGGCGGCGATGCAGGCCAGCCGTGCGATCGAGGTCGGGGACGCGTCGGTCGTGCTGGTCGGCGGAGTCGAGTCGATGAGCCGAGCGCCGTGGGTGGTGCTCAAGCCCGAGCGAGCCTTCCCGCAGGGCCACGAGCAGCTGTATTCGACCACGCTGGGATGGCGGATGGTCAACCCGGAGATGCCCGAGCAGTGGACGATCTCGCTCGGGCAGAGCGCCGAGAAGCTGGCCGGCATCTATGGGATCTCGCGCGAGGCCCAGGACGAGTTCGCGCTGCGCAGCCACCAGCGCGCCGGCGCGGCGTGGGACTCGGGCTTCTACGGCGACTGGGTCGTGCCGGTGCCAGACACCGAGCTCGAGCGCGACGAGACGATCCGGGCCGACACGTCGCTGGAGAAGCTCGCCAAGCTCAAGCCGGCGTTCGTCAAGGACGGGTCGGTGACCGCCGGCAACTCCTCGCCGCTCAACGACGGGGCGGGCGCGATGTTGCTCGCCGACGAGGACACCGCACGGACGTTCGGACGGGATCCGCTCGCCCGGATCATCGGACGCGCCGCCGCGGGAGTCGATCCCGACGTGTTCGGGATCGCCCCGGTGGAGGCGACCAACCGGGCGCTGAAGTCGGCGGGAATCGGATGGGACGACGTGGCGGTGGTCGAGCTCAACGAGGCATTCGCGTCGCAATGCCTGGCCGACCTGTCGCAGTGGCCCGAGCTCGACCCCGAGAAGCTCAACCCCAACGGCGGGGCGATCGCGGTGGGGCATCCGCTGGGCGCCTCGGGGGTGCGGATCCTCGGCTCGCTGGCCCACGAGCTCCGACGCCGTGGCGGCGGCTACGGAGTCGCCACCCTGTGCATCGGCGTCGGACAAGGCCTGGCGGTCGTAGTGGAGGCATAGGAGACATGCATGACTGATCAGCTCGAGAACGAGAAGAAGGGGCTCTACAGCCCGGTCACCGACACGCCGACTGCTTACCGGCGCGAGGGAGCCGATGCCCATCCGCCGATGGACTTCGAGGGCTACAAGTCGACCGCGCTGCGCCACCCCAAGCAGACGCTGATCTACTTGCCGCAGGGGATCACCGAAGTCACCGGACCGCAGTTGGGCGACGCGCTGGTTTCAGCCGGCGACAATGATCTCACCACCCGGCACGAAGCCGAGCCGATCGGCGAGCGGATCACGGTCTCGGGTCGCGTGTTCGACACCGAAGGCAAGCCGCTGTCGAACACGCTGGTGGAGATCTGGCAGGCGAACGCGGCTGGGCGCTACCGGCACGTGTGGGATCGCTGGCCGGCGCCACTGGATCCGAACTTTGACGGTGCCGGCCGCTGCGTCACCGACGAGACCGGGCGCTACACGTTCACCACGATCAAGCCCGGCCCGTATCCCTGGGGCAACCACTACAACGCCTGGCGCCCGGCACACATCCACTTCTCGCTGCTCGGCCGCGCATTCGCGCAACGGCTGGTCACGCAGATGTACTTCCCCGGGGATCCGTTCTTCCCCTACGACCCGATCTTCAACTCGATCGCGGACGAGCGAGCACGTCAGCGGATGGTGTCGACGTTCTCGATCCACGACACCCAGCCCGACTGGGCGGCTGCGTACGTATTCGACATCTACCTGCGCGGGCCGGCGGCGACCCCGTTCGAGGAGGAGTTTTGATCTTCGAGACGACGCCTTCGCAGACGGTCGGGCCGTATTTCGCGATCGGCCTGCCGTGGGACCTCGGGCCCCAGGTCGTTCCGTCGGACACGCCGGGAGCCATCCGCCTCACCGGGCGCGTGTTCGACGGCGCCGGTACTCCGATCCCCGACTTCCTACTGGAGATCTGGCAGGCCGATCCGGCCGGGCGGTTCGCCGATGCCTATGGATACGGCGGCCCGTCGGAGCTGGCGGGGTTCCGGGGCTTTGGGCGCTACGGCGTCGAGCAGGGCGATGGCACGTTCGAGTTCGTGACCGTCAAGCCAGGCCCGGTGCCGGGTCCGGGCGGCACCACTCAGGCGCCGCACGTCGACGTGTCGGTGTTTGCCCGCGGGATGCTGAACCGCTGCGTCACCCGGATCTACTTCGCAGACGAGACCGAGGCCAACGCCGGCGATGCTGCGTTGCTCCGCGTCCCCGCCAACCGGCGCGGGACGCTGATCGCTCAGCCCACCGAGGGCGGCTATGCGCTCGACATTCGCGTTCAGGGCGAGGGCGAGACCGTGTTCTTCACGATCTGAGCGCCGCGCAGGTCGGCCTCGATCGCCGCGACCGTGCGCCGGGCCACCGGGAGGAACTCGCGTCGCAGCACCGCCATCGACGCGCGGCTGGAGTGCACCGACACGTTGAGCGCCGCTACCGCCCGCCCGCCGCCGTCGCGGATCGGGACGGCCAGCGAACGCAGTCCCTCCTCAAGTTCCTGGTCGACCGCGGCGTAGCCCTGTCGGCGCACCGTCTCGAGAATCGGGCGCAGCGCGGCGGCATCGCTCACGGTCCGGTCGGTCAACGCCGCCGGGGACAGCCGCGACAGCCGCTCATCCAGCTCGGCATCGGTCAGGTCCGCGAGCAGCACGCGCCCCATCGACGTGGCGTACGCGGGCAGCCGCGTGCCGACCGCGAGCGTGATGCTCATGATCCGGCGCGTGGGGACCCGAACCACGTAGACGATGTCGAGGTCGTCGAGCACTGAGATCGAGGAGGACTCGTTGACCGCGGCGACGAGCGCCTCCATATGCGGCTGGGCCACCTCGGGCAGGCTCTGGCTCGACAGGTAGGCGTAGCCGAGCTCCAGGATCCGGGGCCGCAGCGAGAACCGTCCCTCGGACAGATGCACGTACCCCAGCTCCACGAGCGTCAGCAGGAACCGGCGCGCCGCCGCCCGGGTCAGCCCGGTCGCCCGGGCGACGTCGCTGAGCGCAAGCTCCCGGTGCTCGGCGTCAAACGATCTGATCACCGCCAGGCCACGCTCGAGCGACTGGACGAAGTCTGGGTTGCGGCGGGGCGGGTCGGTCATGCTCGGCGCCGCCGCCCGGTTCGCGCACGGGCGTTCGGCATGCGAACAGTATCGGGCGCTGGGCGGCGGGAGCTGCGCATAGGTCTCACCCGGGCACAGAACCGCTTGAGTCGAAAACGCTTGAGAAGTAAACTGTGTGACCGTGACCCGGCGAGGGAAGTCAGACGCCGGGCGGCGTACTCGGGGCCCGAGAGGAGCGGCGGATGCCTGTTGTGCCGATCAATCAGATCCTTGATGCGGCGTTTGCGGATCGCTACGGAGTGGCGGCGATCAACGTTGTTGATGATCTGAGTCTCGAGGCGGTGTTGGCAGCTGCGGCCGAGCTTGAGTCGCCGTTGATCGTGCAGACGTCGGTCAAGACGGTGAAGTCGATCGGCGCGGGGCCGCTGTATGGCATGTGGCGTGCGCGGGCGGATGAGGTCGGGGTACCGGTCAGCTTGCACCTTGATCACTGTCCCGAGCGGGAGTGGATCACGACGTGTCTGGATGCGGGCTGGAACTCGGTGTTGTTCGACGGTTCGCATCTGGATGTGGAGGAGAACACTCGGCAGACGATCGAGGTGGTGGCCGAGGCCGAGCGGCACGGCGCCCACGTCGAGGGCGAGATCGAGACGGTTGCGGGGGTCGAGGACGGCGTCGGGTCCGATGAGGCCAGTCAGGTACATCCGGTGGAGGTGTCGGCCAGGTTCATCGAGCAGACGGGCGTGTATTCGTTTGCGCCGGCGATCGGGACCGCGCACGGTCTGTATAAGAGCTCGCCCGAGTTGCGTCCGGAGCGGGTGAGCGAGCTGGTGGCGCTGCATCCGATCCCGATGGTCCTGCACGGCGGGACCGGGCTGACCGAGTCGCAGTTCACCGATCTGATCTCGCGCGGGTGCGCGAAGGTGAACATCTCGACGGCGCTGAAGATCGCGTTCGTGGAGTCCCACCGCGAGTATCTGGAGGCCAACCCGGGCAAGCACGATCCGCCGTCGATGCTGGCTCACGTGCGCGAGGCGGTCAAGCAGATGGCGCTCCGCCACATCTGCATGTTCGGCTCGGCGGGTCGCGCTGACGCCGTCCTGGCGACGACGACCTGATCCCGCCAATGCCCGCGCTGATCTTCGATTGCGACGGCGTGCTGGCCGACACCGAGCGCGACGGTCACCGGCCGGCATTCAACGAGACGTTTCAGGCGGTCGGGGTTCCGGTTTCTTGGTCGGTCGATGAGTATGCCGCCCGGCTCAAGATCGGCGGCGGTAAGGAGCGGATGGCGTCGCTGCTCACGCCCCAGTTCGTGCGCGCCAACGGACTGCCGTCAGACCCCGATGGCCAGCGAGACGTGCTGGCCGACTGGCACCGGAGAAAGACCGCCACCTATAAGGCGATCGTGGCTGCCGGCAAGCTGCCCGGCCGCCCCGGCATCGCCCGGATCACCCAGCAGGCGATCGCGGCCGGCTGGACGCTGGCGGTCGCCTCCACGTCGGCGGAGGAGTCGGTCAGGGCGGTACTCGAGCACGCCGTCGGGCCCGACGCCACCACCCGCTTCTCGGTATTCGCCGGTGATGTCGTCCCCGCCAAGAAGCCCGACCCGGGGATCTACCTGCTGGCGCTCGAGCGCCTCGGCCTGGACAGGCCCGACGCGATCGTGATCGAGGACTCGCGCAACGGACTTCTGGCGGCGGTCGGGGCGGGGCTGCGGTGCGTGGTCACGGTCAGCTCCTACACCGCTGAGGAGGACTTCAGCGAGGCCGCCCTGGTGGTCTCGAGTCTCGGCGACCCGGGTGAACCCACGCGCGTGCTCGCGAACCCCGGGGAGCTGCGGATCGGCCGGCAGGTCACGCTCGCCGACTTGGACGCCGTGCGCACCCAACCCCTAGCCGACAAGGAGACCGTATGAGCGAGACATCGTTGGGCCAAGCCGAGCTGGTGGTGCGGACGATCGCGCAGACCGCGGTCGACAACGAGACCTACTTCTGCGAGCTCGACGCGGTCGTCGGCGACGGCGACTTCGGTTACTCGCTCGCCCGCGGGTTCGAGGTCGTGATCAGCGATTGGGACGCCGACGCGATGGCCCACGCCGACGTTGCCGGGCTGCTCAAGAAGACCGCGATCGTGCTCACCAAACGGATCGGCGGCACCTCGGGACCGATCTGGGGGACCGCGTTCCTACGTGCTGGGGCGAGCCTCAACGACATCCCCGACCCGACGGGCGAGCAGGTGATCGCCGCGCTCCGGGCCTCGATCGAGGGGATCAAGCAACGCGGCAACACCGACCTCGGCGACAAGACGCTGCTCGACGCGCTGGTCCCCGCCGTCGACGAACTCGAGAACGCGCTCCCCGACGGCTCGGCAGCGGCGCTCCAGCGGGCCGCCGCCGTCGCGCGCGAGAGCGCCGACGCGACCAAGGGAATGCTCGCTCAGCGCGGCCGCGCCTCCTACACCGGTGAGCGCAGCCGCGACTCCGTCGACGCCGGCGCGGTCGGAATCGCGGTGATGTTCGAAGCCGTGAGCAAAGCCTGGCAGGAGTCCGAGCTCGAGCGCGCCTGAGCGACGCGAGACTCGGGCCAGGGGCTGGTTATGCGGGGCTGGGCTGACCTGATGCGGTCAAGCGCAGCATTGGAAGCAGTGCGCATCAAGCGAGGCAGGTCATCCCAGCGAGAGGAGACGCAGTGAAGAAGTTCGTCAATGACCCTCAGCAGTTCGTGCCCGAGATGCTCAAGGGCGTGGAGCTCGCCAACCCCGGCAAGCTCAAGTATGTGCCGGAGTACAACCTGATCATGCGGGCGGACGCCCCGAGCGCGGACAAGGTGTCGATCGTCCAGGGCTCCGGCTCGGGGCATGAGCCCGCGCACGTGATGGTGGTCGGCAAGGGCATGCTCGACGCCGCCTGTCCGGGCGACGTGTTCGCAGCTCCGCCGTCGGACTACGTGTACGAGACCACCAAGATGATGGCCAGTCCCAAGGGCGTGCTGCACATCATCAACAACTACACCGGCGACCGCATGGCGTTCGACATGGGCCGCGAGCTCGCCGAGGCGGAGGACATCAAGGTCGCGACGATCGTGGTCGACGATGATGTGGCCGTGAAGGACTCGACCTACACCGTGGGCCGCCGCGGCGTGGCGGGCAACTTCTTCGTGATCAAGGCCGTCGGCGCCGCGTCGGAGCGCGGCGCGTCGCTGGAGGAGCTGGTCACGCTCGGTGAGCGGGTCAACTCCGTGACCCGGACGATGGGCATGGCGCTGACCTCCTGCACCCCGCCGGCCAAGGGCTCGCCGCTGTTCGAGCTCGGCGACGACGAGATGGAGATGGGCGTCGGGATTCACGGCGAGCCGGGCCGCCGGCGCGAGAAGCTCGCCAACGCCAACGCGATCATCGACGAGCTGCTCGACGCGGTCGTCACCGACCTGCCCTATGACAACGGCGACAACGTCGCGCTGATGATCAACGGGTTGGGCGGCACCCCGATCTCCGAGCTGTACATCCTCTACGGACGCGCCCACCAGCAGCTCGCCGACCGGGGAGTCAACGTGACCCGCAGCTACGTCGGCGAGTACTGCACGTCGCTCGACATGGCCGGCGCGTCGGTGACGCTGGTCAGGCTCGACGACGAGCTCAACGAGCTGTTCGACGCCCCCGCCGACGTCGCGGTCCGCGTCTTCTAGGAGTGTGTGTCAGCGGCGGCGGTCCTCACCGGCCGCCGCCGCTCGGCCACCACAGCCGGATCAGCTCGCCGTGGGCAACCTCGCGCTCGGGCGGGGGTTGCTGCCCCACCGCGAGCAGCGCCGCTCGGATCGTTCCTACGTGGGCGACGACAAGCGCTGGAGCCGGGCCGCCGGCGACGATGTCGAGCGCTCGCCGGGTGCGGCCGATCTGGTCGCGCAGCGACTCGCCGCCAGGGAACACGAACTCCGGGTCGGCGGCCTCGAAGGCTGCGTACAGCTCCGGCGAGACCTCGGCCAGATGCGAGAGCTTCTGCCCTTCCCAGCTGCCGCGGTCTGACTCGATCAGATCGTCGAGCACGACCGGCTCGGCGCCCACGGTCGCGGACACGGCGATCGCCGTCTGTCGCGCGCGCTGCAACGGCGAGGTCCAGACCGCGACCACGCCCGCCTCGGCGGCCTGCGCTGCCAGCAGCCGCGCCTGCTCGCGACCCTCGTCTGACAGCGGCGGATCCCGCCGGCCGAGGATCCGGCCGCCGGCATTCTCGGGCGTCTGCCCGTGTCGGGCGAACAGCAGCTCGACGCCGTCCGCGGTCACCGGTCGCCGTGGCCCGGTCAGGCCGCGAGGTACTGCTGCCAGGCGATCGGGATCGTGGGGCTGGCCACGTGAATGAACACCGTCGGGTTGGGCATCCGCGGTTGCTTTTGCAGGCGCATTCCGACCTGGCGGGGAAGCCGGTCGCCCTTGCGGCGGTTGCAGGGCGCGCACGAGGCCACGATGTTCTCCCAGCTCGAGCCGCCGCCTTTGGAGCGCGGGATCACGTGGTCGACGGTCAGGTTCGACCGTGCGCCGCAGTACTGGCAGGTCCAATCGTCGCGCGCGAACACGGCCCGGCGGGTGATCTTGCGCCGGTGGGTGTCACGCGGGATCCGTACGTAGCTGACCAAGCGGATCACGACGGGGCGCGTCATCGTCGAGCTCGCGGAGTGCAGCGCGAACTCACCGTGCTCGATGACCTCCGCCTTCTCCTTGAGCAGCAGCACCACCGCGCGCCTCACCGTGCACACGTTGATCGGTTCAAAAGTCGCGTTGAGCACGAGCACCCGGCCAACCTCACGCCCGCGCCGCTGGTGCTCTGGAGGCGGCGCGGACCTCGGTGGCGCAGGTACTGAAGAGGCCATGGGCTTGGGCGCCAGTGTACCGATGCGGGGAGCGGACCTTCGCCTTGGCGGGGCGGGTCTCGGGCGCGCGAACCGCGTGAGCGGGCGGGCTGGGGCGGGAGCGGATCGCTCCGTGCTTCAACGTCGGACTCGAGGACTTTCGCACGCGCCGTGGGACGTTTGACACGTGGGACGTGACCAACGTCCCACTGTTCCGGCGGTTCGCCACGAGTGGGACGTTGGCCGGCAATTCTCGATCTGCGCGCGACCGGCTACCCGGACTGCCTGGCTGCGGCCGCGCTCGCGATCGGTCAGGCCCCCGGGAACGAGCCCAGCGTCCTCAGCACCTCGACCCGACCGGCCAGGCCATCGAGCGCCGCGGCCACGTGTGGCTCGGTGTCGCGGCCCTCCAGGTCGCAGAAGAACATGTACCGCCCGAGCCCCTGCTTGCGCGGTCGCGACTCGATCCGCGTCAGGTTGACCTCGCGCGTCGCGAACTCCGACAGGCAGCCGACCAGCCACCCCGGCGCCTCCGACCCCACGCCCCAGAACACGATCGCGGTCTTCCACGGACCCGCGTCGAGCGGCGGCTCCCCCGGCCCACCCGGTGGGGTTCCCACGCGGCCGAGCCATACGAACCGAGTCTCGTTGTCGGTCACGTCCTCGACCCCGGCGCGCAGCACGGTGGCGCCGTAGCGCGCGGCGGCCGAGCGGGTCCCCAACGCCGCCCAGGCGCCGTCGTGCTCGGCGACCGTCCGGACCGCCTCGGCGGTCGAGCTGCCGGCCAAGACGCTGGCCTGAGGCAGTCGCGTGCGGATGAAGTGGGCACATTGCCCGCTGGCTTGGGGGTGCGACACCACAACCTCGATCTCGGTCAGCTCCAGGGGCGTGCGAGCGATCAGGCAGTGCTCGATCGGCCTCACCAGCTCACCGAGGATCCGGACGTCCTCGGTCTCCATCGCCAGCGCATCGAGCGTCGCGTTGACCGATCCCTCCAGCGAGTTCTCGATCGGCACCAGCGCCTGGTCGACGCCGCCGCCGTGCACCGCCATCACGGTCTCATAAATCGTCGGCAGCGCAACCAACACGTGGCCACCGTCGCCGCCCAGACCCCCGAGCACGGCCTCGTGCGTGAACGTCCCCTCCGGTCCGAGGTACCCGACTCGCATGCGCGCACGCTCCGTGCGGCGTTACCGAGTCGGGGGCGGCTGGCCGTCGCCCTTGAGCGCGAGCCGCACGGCCTCGTCCTCCTCGGGCGAGAGTTCGAGCTCGGACTGACCCTCGTACAGCTGCTTGGCGTACCACCGCGCCTGGTCGCGGTGGTGGATGGAGGACAGCACCAGCCCGGAGCGCTTGGCGTCCAGCAGCGCGATCGAGGTCGACTGGCGTCCGGACATCTCGCCGTAGGCGTCGTACCGAACCAGCGCGCGGTAGGCGACGGTGCCGTCGAGCCGGTGCTCTGCGTTGCTCACCCGGCGGTCCAGGCGCTCGGCGATGTCGCCCACGTAGTCGTGTAGGGCCGTGAACTGCCGCGCCAACGTCGCCACGTGGGCGACGATGTCCTCCTCGCCCGCTGACAGCAGCAGCCGCTGGTCGGCCCGAACGCGGCGCAGCCTCACGGCCAGCACGATCGACGTCAACAGCGATACCGCTGCGACCGCGGCGGCGGCAATCGCGACGATCCCGGCGCTGCTGGTCAGGTCATGCACCGCAGGAAGGATAAGAGCCCCGGGGCGCCCCGGGGCGGCCGGCTACTGGAACGTCACCGGGAACGACAGCGTGTTGTTGTCGGTGTTCTTCTCGCCCGGGACCTTGGAGATCGTCGCGGTCACCGTGTAGGAACCGGCCGGCGGCGAGGAGTTCAGCGTCACGTTGCAGGTGGCGTGCTGGCCCGGAGTTGTCTCGGGCACGGTCGCCTTGCCGCTGATCTGGCTGTTGGACAGGGTCACGCTGCAGCTGATGTTGCGCTCGGTGTTGGTGCCGCCGTTTGAGAAGTTCAGCGTGAACGCCGGCGGCGGACTCGCCGTCACTGTGTTGTTGGATCCGGTCTGCAGCGTCGTGCCGCCGACGCTGACCGAATCCAGCGAGTGGCCGTGCAGGCCCGGGGCAGGCTTGGCGTTGTTGGTGCTCGAGCCGGTCGGCGATGACACGTGCAGCGCCTGGGCGACAAACGACGGGGTCAGCCACTGCAGGCTGGGCAGGAACTGACCGCCGTTGAACTGCTGCCCGCTGATGTTCGCGTTCTTCAGCGCGCCTGCGATCAGCGGCAGCGTGTAGCTCTTGTAGACGACGTCGGAGGCGTAGAAGCGCGCCATCTGGCCGGCGATGTTGTTGACGGCGTCCTTACTGGTCGCGTTGCTCAGCGCGGGCTGGATCTGCTGGGCGATGTTCGTGATCCCGTCCCGCCGCATCTGCAGCGCGCTCAGCAGGTTCTGCTGCGCGGTCTTGACCTCGCCGGGGACGTCGATTCCCTTGGCCCGGCTGAGCTGCTTGTCGGCGGTCACCCCCGCCTCGTCAATCTGGTTCTGAAGGTTGACAGCGCCGCCCGATCGACTGCCGTTCGAGAGCGTGTTGAAGAACTGCCTGCCGGTCTGATTGGAGTCCTGAATGATCGTCGAGACGTTGTTGTTGTAGTCGCGCAGCGAGTTGTTGCGGGAGCTCACCTGACAGCTGTGCACGCCGACCACTATCAGGATGATCACGACCACGAGCGCGGCCACCGCGATCGCGCGTCGTAGCCGTATCGCCTGCTGATCGCTGGGTGGGCGGCCGGATGGAGGCCTGCGGGATGGTGGGCGGCGACCACCCCCCGAGGTCCGTCGCCGACGCTGCGGTGTGGGCTCGGTACGAGGTTCGTCTACCTCGTCGAAGAACGACACGCTGTGTGGCTCCTTTGGGGGCTCTGAAACCGCCAGTATGACCTGCTAGACGGCGGCAAACCCAATTCCTACCCATTCCGAACGTCCGTCAAGAGGGACCGCAGGCCCGGTGTGGAAAAGCACCGCATCGGCGCCAGCAAGCCAACGATCGCCCGTGGCCAAGCCTCGGATCATCCCGCGAGTGGGTCGCCGTGGGCCGATGCCCCGATCGTGCTGGAGCGCTACCGCCTGCACCGCACCCTCGGTTCCGGGGCGTTCGGCACGGTGTGGCTGGCCCGCGACGAGCGGCTGGACCGCGAGGTGGCGGTCAAAGTCGTCCCCCGGGCCCGGATCCTCGGGCGCAGGTTCGCCCGGGAGGCCCGCGCCGCCGCACGCCTGTCGCATCCGGGGATCGTGACCCTGTATGAGGCCGAGATCGACGACGAAGCCGCCTACCTGGTCTCGGAGCTGGTCCGAGGCGGAACGCTTGCCGATCTGCTCGAGACCGGGCGGATGTCCGATCGCGACGTCGTCTCGATCGCGATTGCGCTGTCCGACGCGCTCGATCACGCCCACTCTCAGGGGATCGTGCACCGCGACGTCAAGCCCACCAACGTCCTGATTCCCGACCAGCCGTCGACCCAGGCCGGGATTGCGAAACTGACCGACTTCGGCGTCGCGCGAGTGATCGGGGGCGACTCACTGACGGTCACGGGCGATGTGGTGGGGACCGTGGCCTACATGGCCCCCGAGCAGGCCGAAGGCCTCGAAGCCGGGGCCCCGGCAGATCTGTATTCGCTGGCGCTGGTGGTCTACGAGGGCCTGACCGGCGTCAATCCCGTCGGTGTCGGGACGGGCGCGCAGCGGGCCCGGCGGCTGGGCGCACATCTGCCGCCGCTGCGCCGGCAGCGGCGCGATCTTCCCAGAGAGCTCGGGCAGGGGATCGATCTGGCTCTACGCCCGCGGGCGCGCGAGCGGGGCGGGCTCGTCGATCTGCGTCTGGCGATGATCGCCTCGGTCGACCAGCTCGAGGACAGCCCCGGCGTGGTCGACAGCCCGTGGCCGCGGCCGCGCCCCAGGCTTCGGCGGCGTCGAGCCGAGCCATCCGCGCCGCCGCTGGGGTTCCCGGACCCGACGCCGCCGACGGCGCCCGCTGCTCGAGATCTGAGAGGCCGCCGGGAGCCGCGCAACTACCGCGACCGCGGCGATTTCGATACGCCCGCAGAGGACCAGGCCGAGGCGGCGCAGGAGCTCGAGCGCGAGCTCCCGGCGTGGCCGGCGCGGGGCCTCGCCGCGGCCGGCGCCGCGTTCGTCGCCGCTTGGCTGTTCTCGCACGCAATCACACCATCGATCCTGGGTCCGGCTGCGGCGGGCCTGATCGTCGGGCTGGCGGTAGCGGCGTTCCCCCGCCTCGGTTGGCTGCTGCTCACGTTCGTGGTCGCGATCCTGCTGCTGGCGGGCGGGCGCCCCGGCGCCGCGCTGGTGGTCGTCCCGGCGGCCCTGCTGCCAGTGTTCCTGATGCCGCGCCGGCCGGAGGGCTGGCCGCTGGCAGCCGGCGCTCCGGCGCTGTCGGTCCTCGGCCTCGCCGGCGGATGGCCCGCGGTCGCCGCACGGGCACCCACGCCCTGGCGACGGGCCGCACTGGGTGCGACCGGATGGATCTGGTTGGCAGTCGCCTCGGCGATCGCCGACTCCGACCTGTATGCGCACCGGCCCCCCGGGGCGCCCAGGGCCTCGGTGTGGATGCCCTCGCTCCACGACGCCGTCGTGCACGTACTGGTACCGCTGCTGAGCGCCGGATGGTTGCTGGGGGCGGCGCTCTGGGGTCTCGCGGCGGCCGTCCTGCCCATCCTCACCGCGCGGCGCTCGTTGGGGGTCGCGGCCGTGCTGGTGACCATCTGGTCCGCGACGCTGGTGTCCGCGACCGCTACAGTCCTTGCTCTCAGTCACCCTCGCGGCGCCGGGATGCCCGCCACGGCGGTGCTAGGCGCGGTTTTCGGCGCGATCATCGCGCTAGCGCCGGTAGCCGTCAGACGTTGGCGTAGCAGCCATCGCGCAGTATCACTTGCGTAGCATGGAACGGGGCCCTAGGCCAAGCCATGAGCGTCCTCAGAAGCCTCGAAAACAAGATCGCCGGACTCGTCGAAGGCACCTTCAGCCGAGCGTTTCGGTCTGAAGTTCGGCCGGTCGAGATCGCCCGCAAGCTGGCGCGCGAGATGGAGGAGCACAAGTCGTTCTCGGTGTCGCGCACGTACGTGCCCAACGAGTACCGCGTGTTCCTGTCACCCCGCGACCGCGAACGCTTCGCCGACTATGAGTCCGCGCTGGAGGAGGAGCTCGCCGGCTACCTGCTCGAGTACGCGCGGCGTGAACGCTTGGCGATGCTCTCGCGCCCGGTGATCGAGTTCGAGACCGATCAGCGGCTGGGCCTCGGGGAGTTCGGGATCCAGACCGGCGTCGTGCAGCCGCCGGGCGAGGCATATCCGGCGGAGGAGGAGGAGCCGGTCGAGCAGTCCGGTCGCACGATGATCTACAGCAGCGCCGAACGGGTGGCTGAGCCCCTGCAGGAGAATGCCCGCGCCCGAGCCCAGCGAGCGGTGCTCGTTCTGGACGACAAGCGGTTGGTCGTGGGGCCGGCCGGGGTCGTGATCGGCCGCAGCCGGCAGTCCGACGTGGTCGTCGACGATCCCAACGTCTCGCGCCAGCACGCCGAGATCCGCCCCCGGGGCGGCTCCTGGGTGCTCAACGACCTGGGCTCGACCAACGGCTCGGTGCTCAACGGCCGCCGCATCGACGAGCCCGAGGTCCTCAAGCCAGGGGACCAGATCGAGATCGGGACCTCCTCGATGACCTTTGAGCTGGAGTAGCCAACTGGTGTCGCGAGTCGCTAATTCGATTCCAGTCGAGCGGCCCCTGGCGGCGCGTCGCGGCGTCCTCGTCCCCTCGCGTAGCTCCACTACGCGTCGGGTCCTGCGTCCTTGCGCCGCATCCCCCAGTGACCACTCTTGGTGGCACCGAACTAACGACTCACGACACTAGACCAATGCTCGAACCCGTTTCAGTTGGGTTGAAGTTCGGCTTCCTGGCGGTCCTATATCTGTTTCTGATGTGGGTCGCCTGGAGCGCGCTGCGCGATCTGCGGCGCGGTCGCAAGCGCGCTCCCGCGGCGGAGCCCGAGCGGCCCCAGTACGACGATGCCACCGGCATGTATCCGGCCGCCGCTGGCCTCGGCGAGCCCGTGTTCGACGAATTCGAGCCCAGACTGCTCGTCGAGCGTGCTCCCGGACATGAATCGGGAGCCGCATACGACCTGTCCGGCGGCGCTACGCTCGGCCGCGGAGACGTCGAGATCCGGCTCGAAGATCCGTTCGCGTCATCCCAACATGCCCGGATCGGACGTCAGGGACACGTGTTAGTGATCGAGGATCTGGGATCGACCAACGGCACCTATCTGAACGAGGAGCCGCTCAGCGGGCCCCAGCCACTGCACCCCGGTGACCGGATCCGGATCGGCGACAGCGAATTCTCCTACGAGCAATGACCGAACCCTGACGATGCTTCGCGCCGCTGAAACCGTTTGGAAGACCGACACCGGCCGCCAGCGCCGGGACAACGAGGACAACGCGTTCGCGCGGGCCCCGGTGTTCGTCGTGGCCGACGGAATGGGCGGAGCGCAAGCGGGCGAAGTCGCTTCCAAGATCGCGATCGAGGCGTTCGAGCAGGGCCTCCCGGACTCGGGCAGCCCGGAGCAGCGCCTGGCGGACCGGGTCCGAGAGGCCAACCGCCTAATCCACGAGCGCTCCCAGGCTGACCACGAACGGGCCGGGATGGGGACGACGCTCACGGCCGCGTACCTGGATGACGCCGCGTTGGCGATCGCGCATGTCGGCGATAGCCGCGCGTATCTGTTCCGCAACGGATCGCTCGAGCGCCTGACCGAGGACCACTCGCTGGTCGAGGAGCTCGTCCGCCAGCAGAAGCTGACCCCCGAACAGGCAGCCGAACACCCGCAGCGCTCGATCATCACCCGCGCGCTCGGCCCCGAGGAGACGGTCGAGGTCGACACGTGGACCTATCCGGTGCGTGCCGGCGACGTGCTGCTGCTGTGCAGCGACGGCTTGACCTCGATGGTCTCGGAGTCGCGCGTGGCCGAGATTCTCGCCGGGGCGGGCTCGCTCACCGACGCGGCCGACAATCTGATCGACGCGGCCAACGGGGCCGGTGGACGGGACAACATCACGGTGGTCCTGTTCCGTCTGGAGGACGTGGGCGGCGACGGCGCCACCGACCACGACACGACGATCGTCGGGGTCAAGGAGCCGGTCGGCGCCACCCAGTCCGCGCCGGGCGCGTCGGCGTCGGGCGCATCCAGTCCGTCGAGCTCGTCGACGGTCGCCGAACAGACGGCTATCCACCGCGTGCCGCCCGCCGTGGAGACGGCGCCACGGGCACGGCGGCTGAAGCCGATCCCGGCCGGCGAGGCGAGAGCTCGGTCCCAGGAGCGCGAGCCGCACCGGCGCACGATGCCGCGATACGCCAAGGTGCTGGTGGCGCTGCTGTCCGTGTTGGTGGTGCTTGCGCTGATCGGGGCCGGCGGCTACCTGGCGACCCGGCAGTTGTACTTCATCGGCACCGACCAGCAGGGGATCGTGACGATCTACCGAGGGCTTCCGTACGACCTGCCTGCCGGGATCCGTCTGTACGAGACCTTCTACACCTCCGGGGTGCCGGGCTCGCTGGTGCCGCCGTCGCGGCGCGACGACCTGCTCAACAACCACCTGCGGTCGCAGTCGGACGCGACTTCGGTGGTGATGGCGCTGGAACAGGGGAGGATCTCGAAGTGATCACGCTGGTCGTGGCGGGGCGGTCTCGGTGACCGCGCGCAACCGCGAGCTTGTCTGCCTGATCCCGGCGTCGCTGCTGCTCACGGCCGGATTTGCGGGCGTGTTCATTCAGCGCTCCAACGTGCTGTCCAACGTGTCGCTGACCTATGGCGCGATCTTTCTCGGGCTGTGCCTCGCCGGGCACGTCTTCATCCGAATGACGCTGCCGCACGCGGACCCGTACATGTTCCCGCTGGTCGCGCTGCTGGCCAGCTTCGGGCTGGTGATGATCTACCGGATCGATCCCACGCTGGCCCGCCAGCAGGCTCAGTGGTTCGTGCTCGGCCTGATCCTGTTCGCGGTCACGATCGTGGCCTTTCGGGACTACCGCAAGCTCGAGCAGTACCGGTACGTGATCGTGGCGATTTCGCTGGGGCTACTGATCCTGCCGCGGCTGCCGGGGATCGGCTATCAGGCCAACGGCGCCTACCTGGGTGTCCGGATCCCGGGGCTGTTCGTGTTCCAGCCGGCTGAGTTCGCCAAGGTCGGCCTGGTGGTCTTCCTGGCCAGCTACCTGCGCGACACGCGCCAGCTGATGGTCACCGGCGCCCGCCGGGTGCTCGGGATCACGATCCCGCCGATCAAGTACTTCGGCCCGGTGCTGGTGATCTGGGGCCTGGCGATGTTGATCATGCTGCTGCTCCACGACATCGGGTCGTCGCTGATGTTCTACGGCGGGCTGCTGGCGGTCCTGTACGTGGCCACCGGCCGGCTCTCGTTCGTGGTCGTCGGCTTGGCTGCGTTCGCGCTCGGTGCCTGGTACGTCGGCACCCACGTCCCCCACGTGCACGATCGCGTGGACGCGTGGCTGCATCCGTTCGACCCGCTGCTCTACAACAAGATCGGCGGCAGCTACCAGCTGGCCAACTCGCTGTTTGCCCAAGCGGCCGGCGGGATGTTCGGCCAGGGCTTCGGTGAGGCCACGCTCACCATTCCCGGCGGCGGGCCGCTGCTGCCGGCGCCCCAGACCGACATGATCTACGCGGTGATCACCGACGAGCTCGGGCTGTTTGGAGCCTGCGGCGTGCTCGTGACCTACCTGCTGTTCGTGGCCCGCGGGCTGAAGACCGCCCAGCTTGCGCGCGATTCGTTCTCGACCCTGCTCGCCGTCGGGCTGAGCGCCATCTTCGCCGTGCAGGTGTTCGTGATCGTCGGCGGGGTCACGCGCGTGATTCCCCTGACCGGCGTGACGCTCCCGTTCATCTCCTACGGCGGGTCGTCGATCATCGCCAACTTCGTGCTGGTGGCACTGCTGCTGCTGGTCTCCGATCGGGCCCGGAGGCAGGCGTGAACGCCCCGATCGCCAAGCTGTTCGCGGTGATCGTGGTGCTGTTCGCGCTGCTGGTCGTGTTCACCTCGCGCTGGACCGTGTTCGACGCCAAGTCGCTGAACAATGACTCGCTCAATCGCCGCACGCTGATCGACGAGCTCAGGATCAAGCGCGGACGGATCTTTGCCGACGACGGCGAGGTGCTCGCCAGGTCGATCCCCGCCGCCGGCGGGACGTTCGGCCGCACGTATCCGACCGACGACCTGTTCTCCCAGGCTGTGGGCTACGCGATCCCGTCGCTGGGGCGCAGCGCGGGAATCGAACGTTCGCACGGGGACGAGCTGCGCGGGCTGCAGACCGGGCTGAGCTCGGTGTTCGGTCAGTTGAGCCGTCATCGCACCGGCGACGACGTCTACACCAGCCTCGACCCCAAGGCCCAGAAGGTCGCGCTCGACGAGCTCGCCGGCCGAGCCGGCTCGGTGGTGGCGATGGACCCGCGGACCGGCCAGGTCAAGGTGATGGTCGCGCTGCCTTCGTACAACAACAACCATCCCGACGCCACCGGCCCGGGCATCTCGACCTTCAACCGCTCGACGCAGGCTGGATATCCACCCGGCTCGACGTTCAAGGTGGTGACCGCTACGGCGGCGATCGACAGCGGCAAGTACACCCCGGGCTCGGTCGTCAACGGTGACTCCCCGAAGAAGGTGTCGGGCGTGCCGCTGGCCAACGACTCCAACCAGAGCTTCGGCAACATCGACCTGACCAAGGCGCTGACGTATTCGGTCAACACCGTCTGGGCCCAGGTCGCCGAGGACCTCGGCCGGGGCACGATGACCAAGTACATGAAGCGGTTCGGCTTCTACTCAAAGCCGCCGCTCGACTACCCGGCCGATGAGATGGTGGCCAGCCAGCCGTTCCCACCGGGCAGCCGGCGGCCCTATCCGCCGGGCAGTCCCAGGGAGGACATCGGCCGGATCGGCATCGGGCAGGGCGGGCTGGAGGTCACTCCGCTGCAGATGGCGATGGTGGCCGCCGCCGTGGCCAACAAGGGCAAGCTGATGACCCCTCGGTTCGCCACCAAGGTCGTCGACCAGGATGGACGCACGGTCAAGACCTACAAGCCCTCCGTGTACTCACAGGTGATGTCGGCGTCGTCGGCCGCCGACGTGACGGACATGATGAAGCGGGTGGTCGAGGAGGGAACCGGGACGCCGGCGCAGCTCAGCGGAATCAGCGTGGCCGGCAAGACCGGCACCGCGCAGGTCGGGATCGTCGGCTCGAACATCACGCAGCCGTGGTTCATCGGGTTCGCGCCGGTGGAGGACCCCAAGGTCGCGGTTGCGGTGACGATCGAGCGCTCCCAGGGCGGCTTCGGCGGCACGGTCGCCGCGCCGATCGCCCGAGACGTCATGCAGACCCTCCTCTCGGAAGGGCGAGTGCGCAGGTCGCGGACCGGCCGTGCAGCCGAGCCGGACCGTGTCCAGCTGCGTCCGACTCGGGACCGATGGCCGATCTCTCTCCCGGAGCGATCGTCGACAACCGCTACAAGGTGCTCTCGCGGCTGGGCTCGGGCGGGATGGCCGACGTGTTCCTGGCCGAGGACCAGCAGCTGGGCCGCAACGTCGCGCTGAAGCTGCTGCATCGCCGCTTCGCCGAGGACCCCGACTTCGTCGAGCGGTTCCGGCGCGAGGCCCAGTCCGCGGCCCGGCTCCAGCACCCCAACGTGGTCGGGGTGTACGACCGCGGCGCCTACGACGACACGTTCTACATCGCGATGGAGTACCTGCCCGGACGCACGCTCAAGCAGGTGATCCGGCAGGAGGCGCCGCTGGACCCGATCCGCGCGATCGACATCACCAACCAGATCCTCCGAGCGGCCCGTTTCGCCCACCGCAGAGGCGTGATCCACCGGGACCTCAAGCCCCACAACGTGATCATCGACGAGACCGACCACGCCAAGGTCACGGACTTCGGGATCGCCCGGGCCGGCGCCTCGGACATGACCGAGACCGGTTCGATCATGGGTACCGCGCAGTATCTGTCGCCCGAGCAGGCCCAGGGCCATGCGGTAAGCGCGGGCTCCGACCTGTACTCGATCGGAGTCGTGCTCTACGAGATGCTGACCGGACGGGTGCCGTTCGATGCCGACTCGGCCGTGACGATCGCGCTCAAGCACGTGTCGGAGGCGCCGACCGCCCCGAGTGCGATCAACCCGCGGGTACCGCCCGAGCTCGAGCAGGTCGTGATGTGGTCAATGAACAAGAATCCGGCCGACCGCCCCACCGACGCCGACCAGTTCATCGCCGCGCTGGAGGCGGCCAAGACCGCGATCATGTCCGGTTCGCCCGGGCAACGGACGACCTCGTTCGCCGCGCTGGCCGCGGTCGGCGGCGCCGGAGCCGGATACGTCGCCGGAGCCGCGGCGGGCGCTGCGCCCGCGGTCGCGCCCAACGGCTACCCGGATCCCGGGTACGACGGGACCGGCGCCTACACCGGCACGGTGCCGCCTCAGCCGCCGCCGGATCGGCAGCGCAAGTGGTGGCCGTGGGTCGTCGCGCTGCTGGTGCTGGCGCTGATCGGCGGCGGTGTGGCCGCCTACCTGCTGACGCGGCCGGACAAGCGGGTCGTCCCGACCGTCACCGGAAAGACGCTGAACACCGCCCGGACCGTCCTCCAGAACGACGGTTTCGCCGTGCAGGTGCTCGACGTCACCGCTAACCAGAAGGCGGGCACCGTGATCGGACAACAGCCGCCTGGCGATGCCAAGGTCGACGCCGGCTCGACCGTGACGCTGACGGTCTCCCAGGGTCCCGGCAACGTGGCTGTGCCCTCGGTCGTCGGGCTCAGCGAGAACGCGGCCAAACGCGCGTTGACCAACGCGCGCCTGAAGTTCCGCACGCAGCAGGAGAGCTCACAGTCGATCCCCGCCGGCCAGGCGACCAGGACCGACCCCGGTGACGGCCGGTCGGTGCCGGTGGGAACCCGCGTGACGCTGTTCATCTCCACCGGCAAGCCCCAGGTGACGGTCCCGAACGTCGTCGGACAGTCGGAGGGCGCTGCGCGCGCTGCTCTCTCGAACGCCGGGCTGGAGGCCACGACCACGACCGAGACGACGTCGAGCACCCCCGCCGGTCAGGTGATCAGTCAGAGCCCGTCCGGCGATACGAGCGTGTCGCCGGGCTCGACCGTGAACCTGGTGGTGGCCAGGGCACCGACCACCGCGAAGGTGCCCGACGTCACCGGCGACACAGCCCGGGGCGCGGCCGACGAGTTGCGGGCCGCCGGGCTGAAGGTCTCCCAGCAGACCCAGGACGTGACCAAGCAGAACAAGGACGGGATCGTGATCTCGCAGAATCCGGGGTCGGGCTCGACGCTCGACAAGGGGAGCACCGTGACGATCGTGATCGGCCGCTTCAAGAAGCCGACGCCGACCACGCCGACGACCCCGACGACGCCCACCACTCCGACGACGCCCACGAACCCGAACACGACGCCGACCACGCCGACGACGCAAACCACGCCGTGACCCCCGTACGGGTTGCGGTGCTTGGCGGCGGCCGGTCCTCCGAGCGCGAGGTCTCGCTCGCCTCCGCGGCGTCGGTGAGCGACGGGCTGCGGACCGCCGGGCACGAGGTGCAGATGATCGAGATCGACGCCGAGGGGGTGTGGCGCGCCGACGGCGACGAGCTGTCGTTGCAGCCCGGACGCGGTTTACCCGGATTCGATGCGGTGTTCCCCGTGCTGCACGGGCCGTTCGGCGAGGACGGAACCGTCCAGGGCCTGCTGGAGTGCCTCGACGTCGCCTACGTGGGCTCGGGCGTGCTGGCGTCGGCGCTGTGCATGGACAAGGTGATGTTCAAGCACCTGATGGCGCGCGAGGGCGTTCCTCAGGTCGACTATCAAGCGATCACGGCCCGGGACTGGCGCGCTTCCCCGGAGCCGACGCTCGACGGCCTGGCCAGGCTCGGGCTGCCGGTGTTCGTCAAGCCCGCGCGCCTCGGATCGTCGGTCGGGATCGCGCGAGTCGCCGATGCCGGCGAGCTCAGCGCCGCGCTCGATACCGCGTTCGAACACGACTCGTTGGCGATTGTCGAGGCCTATGCCTCCGGACTCGAGGTCGAGTGTTCGGTGCTCGGCAACCACGAGCCGATCGCCTCTGAGCCCGGGGAGATCATGCTCGCCGCCGGCGAATCGGGGTGGTACGACTACGAGGCCAAGTACACGCCCGGCGGAATGCAGCTGGTCGTCCCGGCCCGGATCCCTGCCGCAGTGCGCGAGCGGGTGCGCGAACTGGCCGTGAGCACATTCGTCAAGAGTGCGTGCCGGGGGCTGGCCCGGGTCGACTTCTTCGTCGTCGGCGACGAGGTGCTGGTCAACGAGCTCAACACGATGCCGGGGTTCACCGCCACCAGCGTCTACGCGTCCCTGTTCGCAGCCAGCGGGATCCCATATGACCGACTGCTCGACCGGCTGGTGACGTTGGCGCTCGAATGGCACGCGGCCGAGTCGGGCGTCCGCCACTAGACGCGCGCGCTCACCCTCAGCGATACAGCGTGACTTCGTCGATCGCCAGCTGGGAGTGGCCGCCGAGGTCGGTGATCCACACCAGGTAGTAGCGGTACTTGGTGCTCTGGGCAGTGAGGTGGATGTCCTGCTTGTGGACGACCTTGGTCGGCTGGGAGATCTTGTTCCAGCCGGGGTCGGGCCAGGTCACCGGCGGCTGGTTGTTTCGCCCGTAGATCGTCGCCGTGAATCCGGGGGTGGTGGTGATGATCCGCAGGACCCGGGCGGTGGTCTTCGGCTTGGCGTCGATGTACAGGCCAACGCCGGCCTTGTTGAGCGTGTCGGCGTAGTAGGTCTGGGTATTCCAGGCGGTGTTGAGCTGGTTATCGATCGCCAGTCCGGCGTCGGGATGCTCGTCGGTGGGCTGGCCGAGCGGGTTGAAGCCGAATGCACAGTCCGAGCACAGCCTCACCTGCGCCACCGGGGCCGACGACGAGGCCGAGCTCGGCGCCTTCACCGGCAGCTTGCCGGTGCCGTGGTGCGCCCGGGTGCCGAGCCACACCACGAGCCCCACGGCCGCCGCCAGCACCACCAGGACCAGCAGCACCGCAACCGCGCGGTGACGCACGCGGAACGGGATGCGCTGCGCCGTCCGCGAGGGCAGCGTCCGCAGCACGCTGGTGACCTCGCCGGTCGCCGCTCCTGCCCGCGCGGTCTCGATCGCCAGCACGTCCTCGAGGTCGGCGATCAGCTCGGCGTCGTTGGCATAGCGATCCTGCTGGCGCTTGGCGGTCGCGGTGTCGACCACCGCCGCCAGCGCGGCCGACACCTCGGGGCGCTTGACCTGCACGTCGGGAATCTCCTCGCGCACGTGCTTCATCGCGACCGCGACCTGGTTGTCGCCCTTGAACGGGACCTCGCCGGTGAGCATCTCGTACAGCACGACGCCCAGCGAATAGAGGTCCGACTGGCCGGTGACCGGCTGGCCCAGTGCCTGTTCGGGCGAGACGTAGTCGGTCGTGCCGAGCACCCTGCCGTCGGCGGTCAGCCCCTCCTCATCGAGCGTGCGCGCGATTCCGAAGTCGGTGACCTTGGCCGAGCCCTCCTCGTCGATCAGCACGTTCTGCGGCTTGACGTCGCGGTGGACGATGTGGCGGGCGTGGGCGGCGCCGAGCGCGCGGGCGATCTCGATCGCGTACGCGACCGCCTCGGGGATCCCCAGGCGGCCCTGACGGCGGATGCGCTCCTTCAGCGTCTCGCCCTCGACGTACTCGAACACGATGTACGGGCGGCTCTCGTCCTCGCCGGCGTCGATCACGCCGACGATGTAGGGGTGCGACAGCTGAGCCACGGCTCGCGCCTCGCGGCGGAAGCGCTCCAGCTGGTCGGAGTCCGACGCCACCTCGCGGTTCATCAGCTTGATCGCGACCTGACGCTGGAGCGTCTCGTCGAGAGCGCGATAGACCGTCGACATGCCCCCGGACCCGATCCGCGCCTCCAGTCGATACCGGCCGTTGAGCGTGGTGCCGAGCAGGGTCGTCATCGATACCCGTCTATTTTGCGCCACATGCCCGTCGTTGACATCGATTACTTCACGGATCCAGCCGCTCCGCGTTCGTGGGCCCCACGGCCGGCGCTCCGCCGACGATGAGAATTATCGCTGGGTCCAGTCATACCGCAACCGCAATGTGCGCGATTGCTCGCGTTTTCAGCGACTACCGGTCTCGAAGCAGCCGCACCGCGACCAGGCCTGCGATCCCTACCCGGTAGGCGGAGTAGGGCAGTAGTGACCGGTCGCGCTCGACCTGCCGGATGACCCAGGTGCACGCCAGCGTCGAGACGAACGCGGCGCCGGCGCCGACGGCGAATGGGAGCGCCGTACCGGGCTCGAGGCCGCGCTGGCTGAGCCGCAGGGTCTTCAACGCCGTGGCGCCGGCGATCACAGGCAGCGCCACGTACCTCGACAGCCGGTTTGCGTCCGTACGGGTGAAGCGCCGCAGCCGCGCCGCGGCCAGCGTCGCGCCGTTACGCGAGATCCCGGGAACCAGCGCGCAGGCCTGGGCCACACCGAGCCACAGCGCGTCGGCGGCGCCGGCCTGCTCGTGTCCGCGCTGCTGCGGTCGGCGATCGGACAGCCCCATCGCGATCGCGCCCAGCACCAGCGCGGCGGCGATCGTGGACGGCGTGCCGAAGCGGCGCTCGAGCTCGCGCTCGAGCGCGAAGCCGACGAGCGCCGGGGGCGCGGACGACAGCACGATCAGCATCAGGCGGCGCTCGTCAAGCCCGCGTATCGCCTCCTCGACCTCCCCGCGCAACGTGATCACGAGCGCCGCGGCGGTACCGGCGTGAAGCGCGACTTCGAACGACTTGCGCAGGTCGTCGTCGAGCTCGACGTAGTCCCACCGCAAAAGCCACGGCACGACCGCCACATGACCCGAGGAGGAGATCGGGAGCAGCTCGGCCGGGCCGTGCAGGATCCCGAGCGCGAGCGCCTGACTGAGCCTCAGCCTGGGCCCGCCGGCCGCCAGGCGGCTACCGCCGGGCCACATCCACCGGCGCCTCTGACTCCACCTTGGCGTCGGGGTCGGCCGTCGTCGCTGCGGCCTGCGCCGGGGCGCGTCGCCGCCGGTACAGGAAGTAGGCGATCGCGACCACGATCACCACGACCACGGCGTAGTCCACGTACTCGAGGTGATGGCGCCAGCTGCTCCAGTTGCTGCCGACCGCGCGTCCGAGCAGCGCGAGCCCGGTGATCCACACGATCGAGCCCGCCAGCGCCGCCAGCACAAACTTCACGAACGGCATCTCCGCGATCCCGGCCGCGTAGGGAAACGCCGCCCGGGCGAACGGGATCCACCGGGAGACAACGATCACCGGCGCTCCATAGGCCTCTGACCACCGCTGCGCCCGCTCCAGCTTGCGCGGGTTGACGTGGAGCTTTGAGCCCTGGCGCTCGAGCAGCTCGCGGCGGCCGAAGAATCCGATCGTGTACGCGATGCAGGCTCCGAGCACGTCTCCTGCGACGCCGGCCACGATGATCCCCAGCAGCGTCAGATGCCCGTCGTAGACGTTGAAGCCGGCGAACAGCATCGTCGGCTCGGTCCCGGGAACGCCGATCACGCCGGTCATCGTGTTGAGGATCAGCACGCCGGCGAGCCCGAGGCTCCCGATCAGATTTGTGGCCAGATCTACGAGCGGGCCCGTGATCGAGGCGAGGGCGAGCAACACGGGGCTAGCGTAGCGGCCTGGGGCCGCGCACAATTACGGTGTTGTTAGGGTTCGCGCGACGATGGCGATTCCGCTGTTCGACACCACCACGCCCCAGGCGCCCCTGCAGGACGAGATCCGCGATCGCGTGGCCGAGGTCATCGCCCGCGGCGCATTCATTCTCGGGCCCGAGGTGGAGGCTTTCGAGCGGGAGTTCGCCGAGTACCTGGGCGTCCGCCATGCGATCGGGGTCGGCAACGGAACCGACGCGATCACGATCGCGCTGCGGGCGATGGGGATCCGTCCCGGGGACGAGGTCGTGGTCCCGTCGCTGACCTTCTACGCGTCCGCCGAGGCCGCCGTCAACGCCGGCGCGCGCCCGGTGTTCTGTGACGTGGATCCGGACACCCGCAACGTGACCGTCGACACGGTCCGCGCGGTGATGACCCCCAACACCCGCGCGATCCTCGCCGTCGACCTGTTCGGCCTCCCGGCTCCGATCCCCGAGCTGCGCGAGCTCGGCGTGCCGGTGCTCGAGGATGCGGCCCAGGCGGCCGGAGCAAGCCTCGACGGGCGGCGCGCCGGTTCGCTGGCCGATGCCGCCACGTTCTCGTTCTATCCCTCCAAGAACCTCGGGGCCTATGGCGACGGCGGCGCGGTCGTCACCGATGACGACGAGATCGCCGCGATGGCCCGCGCGCTTCGCTTCCACGGATCCCGCGACAAGCAGAGCTTCGAGTACGTCGGCTACAACTCCCGCCTCGACTCATTGCAGTCGGCGATCCTCCGCGTGCTGTTGCGCCACCTCGACGAGTGGTCGGACGGTCGCCGGGCGGCGGCGGCCGCGTACGCAGCCGCTGGGATCGGCGACCACGTGACGGCACCGGTGGTCCCCGATGGCGCCAACCCCGCCTGGCATCTGTACGTGGTCACCCACCCGCGCGCGGATCAGCTGATTTCCGGCCTGCGCGAGCGCGGGATCCAGGCCCGCGGCTACTACCGGACCCCGCTTCACCGGCAGGTGGCGATGGCGCCCTACGCCGCCGGCCCGGAGCTGCCGGCCACGGACGCGATCGGCCGCGACAACATCGCGCTGCCGATGAGCCCCGTGCTGTCAGAGGCCCAGGCCCGCGAGGTCGTCGGCGCGCTCGCCGAGCTGGCCGGCTCGCCCGCTTCGACCTGAGTGCACGGCGAGGACCACTAGTGAGGGTCTGGATCGACCTCACCAACTCGCCGCATGTGCTGGTGATGCGGCCGGTGATCGAGAACCTGCATGCCCGCGGCCACGAGGTCGAGGTCACCGCTCGCGATTTCGCCCAGACGCTCGGGCTGTGCCGTCGCTTCGGGATCGCCCACACCGCGATCGGGACCCACCGGGGCGGCGGTCTGGGGGCGAAGGCGCGCGGCCTGGCCGGCCGCTCGCGGGCGCTGTATCGGTGGGCGCGCCGGCGCGAGCGCTTCGACCTCGCGCTCGGGCACGGCTCCAACGACGTCACGGTCGCGGCGGCGCTGCTGCGGATCCCGAGCGCGACGATGTTCGACTACGAATGGGCGACGGTCCAACACCAGGTCAACTGCCGGCTGGCCCGCAGCGTGGTCGTCCCGGATGCGATCCCGCCCCAGCGGCTGGCGCGCTACGGCGCCTCGGGCAAGATCCGCGCCTACGCCGGGCTCAAGGAGGAGTACTACCTGGCGGATTTCGAACCCGATCCGGCCGTGCTCGACGAGCTGGGGGTGGACCGCTCCGAGCCGCTCGCCGTCGTCCGGACCCCGCCCGAGGTGTCGCTGTACCACCGGTTCGAGAACGACCTGTTCGGGGGCGTCCTGGAGCGCTTGCGAGGCTCTCAGGCGGTCGTGCTGGCGCGCACCAGCGAGCAGCGGTCACAGCTGCTGGCGGCCGGCGGTCTGATCGTCCCCGAGCGCGCGATCGACGCTCAGTCGCTGATCTCCTACGCGGACCTGGTGGTGTCGGCCGGGGGCACGATGAACCGCGAGGCGGTCGCGCTGGGCACGCCGGTGCTGACGGTGTTCGAGGGAAGGCTGGGCGCGGTCGACGAGCGGCTGCTCGCCGAGGGCCGGATGCGCCGGCTGGAGCGGCCCGATCTGCTGACGCTGGTCAAGCGCTCCGATCGGGCGTCCGCGGCCGCCCGCGTGCGGCGCGATCCGGCGCTGCTCGTGGACCTGCTGCTGACGGCCGCCGACCGCTGACGCCAGGGCAACGAGTGGGGCTGGACGTGAAACGTCCCGCATGGGGACGTTTCACGTCCACCCGGTACGAAAACGAGCCCCCCGTCAGGGGCCGGACACGCCCGCGCAACCTTCGCCCCAACCCAGTGTTACGGTCAAATTACATGGCCTTACGAAAAGTTAAATCCACACTCGCGCTGGCCCTCGCCGCGACCGCATGCGTATCCGTGGTCGCCGTGTCGAGCGCTCAAGCGGCGGCGCCGATCGGCGCGTACAAGACGCAGGGCACCTGGAAGTTCCTGTCGCGCCCGGATCTGCACCCTCCGAAGGTCGCGGCGCTGAAGGTCGGGGACCTGAAGAAGCTCGCTCCGGGCTACTTCATGGTCGCCAACTTCAAGAACTTGACGACGACCGGGCCGATGGTCGGGCAGAGCGGGCCGCTGATCGTCGACAACCGGCTGCAGCCAGTGTGGTTCGGGCCGGTCCCGACGAACGTGCTGGCGGCGAACCTGACGGCGCAGCGGTACAACGGCAAGCCGGTGCTGAGCTGGTGGCAGGGAGTTGTCAGCCCACTCGGACAGACGCTGAGCGGCACCGACGTCGTCTACAACCAGCAGTACAAGCGAGTGGCCAAGATCACCGGCCAGGACGGCTGGGTGATCAGCCTGCACGAGATGCTGATCTCCGGGCACACCGCCTGGGTCACTGCCTACAAGGACGAGCGGGCCGACCTGAGGTCGGTCGGCGGCAGCAGCACCGGCCTGATCAGCGACTCGGCGATTCAGGAGTACGACCTGAAGACCGGCAAGCTGCTGAAGACCTGGGATGCGCTGGGCCACATTCCGCTGACGGACTCCTACGCGTCGCTGCCGGCGTCGCCGGCGATCGCCTGGGACGCCTACCACGTCAACTCGATCAACTCGGTCGGTGGCGGTAAGTACCTGGTGTCGATGCGAAACACCTGGGCCGCCTACCTGATCGACACCAACACGGGGAACATCGAGTGGACGCTGGGCGGCAAGCACTCGAGCTTCAAGTTTGCCTCGGGCGCCTCGTTCCAGTGGCAGCACGACGTGCAGCTGCACAAGGGCAACATGGTCAGCGTGTTCGACGACGCGTGCTGCGCGATCGGCGCCACGATCGGCCCGCCGAGCGGTCCGACCCGCGGGCTGGTGCTGCGGCTCAACACGTCGGCGAAGACCGTCACGCAGGCGGCTCAGTACACGCGGGGTAAGAAGTTCAACGCCGCGTTCCTGGGCAACACCGACCTGCTGCCCAACGGCAACGTCGCGATCGGCTGGGGCTCCCAGCCGTTCTTCTCCGAGCTGTCGAAGACGGGCAAGGTCCTGCTCGACGTCGCGTTCCCCAACCCCGACGTGAACTACCGCACGTACGTGCAGCGGTGGACCTCCACGCCGTCGCGCGGCCCCAACGCGGTCGTGCGCAAGGGCAAACACGGCGCGCTGGTGTTCGCGAGCTGGAACGGCGCCACCCAGCTGGCCGCGTGGCGCGTGATGGCCGGCAGCGATGCAAAGCATCTTGCAGTGGTCGTCTCCCGTCAGGACAAGTCCGGATTCGAGACCCAGATCAAGCTGTCCTCGACCTACAAGGCCTACAAGGTCCAGGCGCTCGACTCCAAGGGTCGCGTGCTCCGCACGTCGGGCCTGTTCCCCACGGCCAAGCCGCCGTCGACGCTCCCGCCGGGCTACTAGGAGCAACTGGACTCAGCAGAACTGCGGCGCCGCCGCCCGAGGATCTCGCCAGGCCTCGGGCGGCGGAGCTCTTGTTAGGTGTTCGAGCCATGGCCGTTAAGCATTCGCAAAGGTGGCTCTGCCACGATCGAGCATGGGTACTGTGATGCGGAGCGGTGCGGCTGCGTATGCGTGAAATCCTGCGGGTGGGGCAAGGCCTGATGCGCCCACGAATGCTCGTGGGCCTGGTGATTCTCGCCTGCGCGAGCCTTGCCACCGGTGCGGTTGCCAGCTCGAACAGCTCCGCTGGTAGCGCCCATCACCAGCTGGCCCGAGCCGCACCCGCGGCGGTCACCGGCCGGCCGAACATCGTGTTCGTGCTCACCGACGACCTGTCGATGAACCTCCTGCAGTACATGCCCAACGTGCTGCAAATGCAGCGCTCCGGGCTGACGTTCAACGATTACTTCGTGTCGGACTCGTTGTGCTGTCCGTCGCGCTCCTCGATCTTCACCGGCAACTTCCCGCACACGACCAAGGTGTTCAACAACGAGGGCCCGCAGGGCGGGTTCCGGCAGTTCTACGACCGCGGCGAGGAGCAGCACACGTTCGCGATCGCGCTGCAGCGCGCCGGCTACAACACCGCGATGATGGGCAAGTACCTCAACGGGTACGGCCAGGACAAGGGCAGCGTCCCCGGACTCCCGTTCACCTATGTGCCGCCCGGCTGGTCGGAGTGGGACGTGGCCGGCTGGGGTTACCCGGAGTTCGACTACTCGCTCAACGAAGACGGCACGGTCGTCAACTACGGCCACAAGCCCTCGGACTACCTGACCGACGTGATGGCCAACAAGGGCGTCGACTTCATCAACAGCTCGGCCGCGGCTGGAAAGCCGTTCTTCCTCGAGCTGGCCACGTTCGCCCCGCACGATCCGTACACGCCGGCGCCACGCGACGCCAACGACTTCCCCGGGCTGCAGGCTCCGCGCCCACCGAACTACAACGTGCTCCCGACCAACGCGCCGCGCTGGCTCGCCGGCCGGCCACCGTTGACGGCCGACCAGCAGAACCGGATCAACACCGTCTACCGGCTGCGGGCGCAGTCGGTGCAGGCCGTCGACCAGATGATCGGACGCGTCGAGGCGGCGCTGGCCGCCAACGGGCTGAGTCGACAACACCTACATCGTGTTCAGCTCCGACAACGGCCTGCACACCGGCGAATACCGGCTGATGCCGGGCAAGATGACGGCGTTCGACACCGACATACACGTGCCGTTGGTGATCCAGGGCCCGGGGATCCCCGCCGGCGTGAGCACGAACGCGATCACCGAGAACATCGACCTGGCCAAGACGTTTGCGCAGATCGGCGGCACCAACATGGCCGGCGACGGCCACAGCCTGTTGCCGCTGTTCGGGGGTGCGACCCCGTCGACCTGGCGAGACGCCGCGCTGATCGAGCATCACGGCCCCGACGTGCACCCCGACGATCCGGACTTCCAGCCGCCCCCGAGCGGGAATCCCAACTCCTACGAGGCGATGCGCACGTCCGACTTCCTGTACGTCGAGTACAAAGACGGCGAGCGCGAGTTCTACGACCTGCGCACCGACCCGTTCGAGCTGCACAACCTGGCGCCGACGATGACGCTGCTGCAGCTGTTCCAGCTGCACCAGGAATTGCTGACGCTCGAGCGCTGCCAGGGAGCCACCAAATGCTGGGCCGCGACGCACGTTGCGCCACTCGGGCGGCTGAACCCCGCGATGCGCCGCAAGCTGCGCAACCTGCTGGTCCCGGTGCCGCACCGGTCCGGCGGTGTGGCGCCGCGCGCTCGCCGGGCGCCACGGGCACACAAGTCGCCGCGGGCCCGCCGGCAGCCCGCGAGCCTTAGCAGTTCGTTAGCACAGCGTCACTAGAATTCCCCGCCGCATGCGCCGGCGGCTGAGAACCGCGGCCTTTCCCGTACACCGCCATTCGGTCCCGCAGCTGCTGGTGGACGGGCTTCTGGTCGCCCTCGGGTACTTCCTCTCGTTCCGATTGAGGTTCGAGGACGCGGTCCCGACCCGTTATGAGCACCTGTTCAATTCGACGGTCATCTGGGTCGTGGCCGTCTCGCTGATCGTGCTCGCGGCGTTCGGCCTATACGAGCGGTTGTGGACGTTTGTCGGACAGCGCGACTACGAGGGCGTGGTCAAAGGAGCCGTCGTGTCGACGCTGATCGTGGTCGGGGCGATCGCGCTCCTGCACCCGGTCCAGACCTCCTCGCGGGGTCAGCTGTCGAGCCCGGTGACGCTCCCGGCGAGCGTGATCGCTCTCTACTTCCTGCTGGTGCTGGCGCTGTTGCTGGGCGCGCGGTTCCTCGTGCACCTGATCGTCGAGGGTCGCGTTCGGAGTTTCTCGATGCAAAAGGGCGCCCGCGACGTGCTGATCGTCGGGGGCGGCGACGGCGGCCGCCTGGTCGTGCGCGAGCTCGCCCGCAACCCGCAACTGCGGATGCGGCCGGTCGGATTCGTCGACGACGACCCCCGCAAGCAGGGGATCAAGGACGAGCACGGGCTGAAGGTCCTGGGCACCACCTCCTCGGAGGACATCGCCCGGATCCTCGACGAGGTCGAGCCCGACGAGGTCGTGATCGCGATCCCCTCGGCCCCCGGCACGCTACGTGCCCGGGTGGTGACCGCCTGTCGCCAGCGCGGGCTGCCGGTCCGCACGATGCCGACGATGTTCGAGCTGCTGCAGGACAGCTCCGGACACCTCCAGGTCACCCGCCAGCTGCGCGAGGTGCGCGTCGAGGACATGCTCGGACGCGAGCCGGTGCGAATGGAGCTCGAGCGCGTCGGCGCGTATCTGGCCAACGAGGTCGTGCTGGTCACCGGCGCGGGCGGCTCGATCGGCGGCGAGCTGTGCCGGCAGATCGCGCGGGTCAACCCGCGACGACTGGTGCTCGTCGACCACGCCGAGGACAACCTGTTCGAGATCCTGCGCGAGCTCGAGGAGGAGCGCCACGTGCGCACCGCGGTCCCGGTCCTGGCCGACTGCAAGGAGGAGGAGCGGATGCGCGAGGTGTTCGCCGAGCACCGTCCCGCGGTCGTATTCCATGCCGCCGCCTACAAACACGTGGGGATGATGGAGCTCAACCCCGTCGAAGCTGTCCGTAACAACGCGCTGGCCACGCGGCTGGTCGCCCGGATCGCCGGCGAGCTCGGGGTCGGCGTGTTCGTGCTCGTCTCCACCGACAAGGCCGTCAAGCCGGCCACGGTCATGGGCGCCTCCAAGGCGCTGGCCGAATGGGCGGTCGAAGCGGCCGCGGCGCGGCACCCGAGGACCAGGTACGCAACCGTGCGGTTCGGCAACGTGCTGGGCTCGTCGGGCTCGGTGGTGCAGATCTTCCGCCGCCAGATCGCGGCGGGCGGGCCCGTGACCGTGACCGACCCGCGCATGACCCGCTACTTCATGACGATCCCTGAGTCGGTCCAGCTGATCATCCGCGCGGGCTCGCTGCACGAGGACAGTGGCGAGGTGTACGTGCTCGAGATGGGCGACTCGATCAAGATCATGGACCTGGCCGAGACGATGATCCGCCTGTCGGGCCTGGAGCCCGAGCGCGACATCGCGATCGAGATCGTCGGGGCGCGCGGCGGGGAGAAGTTCCACGAGGATCTGTTCAATCCGTATGAACGCCCGCAGCCGACACCGGCACAGCGGATCCTTCGCGCGCAGCGGGCGCCGCTGGACCCGACCTGGGCCGAGCGGACGTTCGCCGATCTCAACTTGTTGGTACTCGAGGGAGACGCTGCAGGTCTCGCCGAGCACGTGTCGAAGCTCTCTGGAACTCGATTGCCGTCCGGCGGAACTGGCGCCCGGGTGGCACCGTAGACTGGCGCCCAATGGCGACGACTCCCTTCGCCATATCTGTCCACCACTTCATCAACTCGGTGGGCGCAGACGTTGGCTTTGCCTCGATTATCGGCCTGGCCATTCTCGTGCTGCTCTATTTCTCGCAGGCCCGCGAGACCGCGAACCTGCGCGAGCAGTCCTACGAGGCCAACCAGCGCGTGTCCCAGCTCGAAGCCAGGCTCAGCACGATGGCCCGCCAGCAGCAGCAGGCGGTCGCCGCAGCGGCCGCTGCGCCGGCGGCTGCCCGGTCGGCCGCGGCCACGCGCGTCGGTAGCCAGGCCGCTGTCGCCGGCCGCCGGAACCCGTTCGCCGCGCCCGCGCTGGTCGGCGCCACGGCGGTGGCCCCGGCGCCGCCGGCAGGAGTTGCGGCGCCGGCATTGACCGCCGCGACGAAGTTGATCCCGACCGATCCGGTCGTGACCGATCCGCTGCCCCCGGAACTGCCGGACCCGCTCGAGCTCACGTCGTACTCGGGCCCGGCGCCCGCGACCCCGGCCGGCGGCTCCAATGGCGTCTCCGGCGACTCGGTCGCGACCGCTGCGCCGCCCCGGGTCACGCCGCCCCCCGCCCGGGCTGCTCAACAAGCCGGGCGCGGTGGCCGCGGCACCCAGCCTCCCCGCTCGCGTCCGGGCACCCAGCCACCGCGCGGACCCGAGCGCCGCCGCTCGCGCACGGGCCTGCGGTTCGGCCTGCTGATCGGAGCGCTGGCCGTGGCGGCCGTCGTGGTTGCGGTCGTGCTGATCACCAAGGGCAGCAGCAGCTCCTCGTCGAGCAACGCTCCGGCGGCCAGCACCGCGCCGACGACCCGCCACGTGAAGGCCGCCGTCAAAGTCACCCCCGGCAGCGTGACCGTGACCGTGCTCAACGGCACCGCCACCGCCGGCTTGGCCGACCGCGTGGCCACGCAGCTGACCGGGATCGGCTACAAGCAAGGCAACCCGCCGGGCAACGCCTCCGACCAGACCCGCACCGCCACCGTGGTGGCCTACCTGCCGGGGCACAAGGACGACGCGCTCGCGGTGGCCCGCTCGCTCAAGCTGGGCCCGTCCTCGGTGCAGCCGGTGGATTCGAGCACCCGGGCGGTGGCGTGTCCCGGGACCGCGACCTGCACCGCTGAGGTCGTCGTCACCGTCGGGTCGGACCTGGCTGCCTAGTGGCCGTCCACCAGTGATCCCCTCGTAGCGGACAGGAGGCCCACATGCGAGAGCTGCTCGATCTACCCGATCGCACCGTCAAGCCGCGCGAGGACGGCGTCACCCACGTGCTCGACAAGGGCCTGTCGGTCGCCGAGGTCGACGGCCTGATCGAGGTCGCCGGCGACTCGGTCGACATCGTCAAGCTCGGCTGGGGCACCGCGCTGGCGACCGGCAACCTCGAGGCCAAGCTCGAGCGCTACCGGGCGCACAGGATCCCCGTGGTGCTCGGCGGCACGCTCACCGAGCTGGCGATCGCCCGCAACCGGTTCGACGAGCTGATCGACTGGGCCAAGCAGCTCGGTCTCGAGCACTTCGAGATCTCCGACGGCACGATCGTGCTCGAGCACGACCGCAAGCTGGAGCTGATCGAACGGCTGGCGGCCGACTTCAGGGTGCTGTCGGAGGTCGGCTCCAAGGACGACACCGGGGCGATCACGCCGCCTTACCGGTGGGTCGAGATGATGCGCCAGGAACTCGACGCCGGCGCCTGGAAGGTGATCGCCGAAGGACGTGAGGCCGGCACCGCCGGGATCTTCAGGCCGACCGGCGAGGTCCGAGAGGGACTGATCGGCGAGATCGTCCATGCCATCGATCCCCGGCGGATCATGTTCGACGCCCCCGTCAAGCATCAGCAGGTGTGGTTCATCAGGCGCTTCGGTCCGGACGTGAACCTCGGCAACATCGCCCCGGGCGACGTCCTCTCGCTCGAGACGCTGCGCCTCGGGCTGCGCTCCGACACCCTGGGCGTCCAGCGGCAGTGACCCCAGCGCAGCCGCAGAGTCCGGACCTCAGCGGCGTGCTGCTCGCCCGCCACGGGCAGACCAACGACAACCTCGAGCCGATCCGCGTCCAGGGGTTCACCAACACACCCCTCAACGACACCGGCCGACGGCAGGCGGCCGAGCTCGGCGACAAGCTGGTCGACGCCGGGATCCGCTCGCTGTTCGCGTCGGACCTGAGCCGCGCCACCGAGACTGCCGAGATCGTCGGCGCCCGGATCGGGCTGTCGCCCACGCTGGATCCGCGGCTGCGCGAAGCCAACCGCGGCGAGTGGGAGGGCTACAGGTTCATCGACGTGGAGAAGGCCGACCCCGAGGGCTACGCCGCCTGGCGACGCGCCGGCGAGAGCTTCCGGTTTCCCGGCGGTGAATCACTTCGCGACCAACTCGATCGGGTGCTCGAGTGTCTGGTTGACGTTCACGCCAAAGCGGAGCTGCCCGCGCTGGTCGTGTGTCACGGCGGGAGCATCCGCGTGATGCTGTGCAGCCGGGACCCGCGGGGACTGGATGCGTTCCACGAGTTCGAGGTCGCCAACACGGCGGTGATCGAGCTTTGAGCAAGCTCCCGGTGGTGGGATTCGTGGCGCTGGCGGCGGCGACCGTGGCCGCGTTCTTCGTCACTCAGCACCTGAAGGTGACCACCCCGCTGATCGCCGGCTCCCCGAAGCCGGTCCCCTCGTGGATCAACCCAGAGGACGGCCAGGTGTGCGGGGGCGTCAGCCACCGACGGGTGTTCGTCTCGTTCTACCTCCTGCACCGATCCGACGACGTCGACGTGTACATCGTCGACCAGACCGGGACGATCGTCCGCACGATCGCGCTCGGCCGCCACATGCGGCGCAAGGTCCGCAACCCCGACGGGGTGTTCACCTGGAACGGGCGCAACGACAACGGCGAGGTCGTGCCCGACGGCGACTACTACTTCCGGGTGGCGCTGATCCACCAGGGGCGCACCGTCGAGATCTCGAACTCCGCCGGCCCCGAGGCGATTCACGTGCAGACGATCCCACCCCGCCCGGTGGTGACCTCGGTCTCGCCGAAGCTGACCCCCCAGACCGAGAGCGCCGACGTGACGATCCGCTACACCGGCAACCAGCATCGCAGCGGCGTCGTGCGGATCTGGCGCACCGACCTCCCGGGCAAGCCCAAGCTGGTCAAGAGCTTCGTCACCAAGTGGAACAGCGAATCGGCGGTCTGGGACGGCGAGATCGACCAGCGCCCGGCTCCGGCCGGCACGTACCTGGTCGGGCTCGAAGTCACCGACGCCGCCTGCAACACCGGCCGCTATCCGATCGTGATGCCGCCCCCGCCGGGTACCACCCACACCGGTGTGACCGTGCGCTACCTCGCCGCCGAGCCGCCGCTGCGACCGGTTGCGGCCGGATCCAGCGCGACCGTGTACGTCGACGCCCGCCACCAGCCGTACCGGTGGGCGCTGCGCCGCGCCGGGACCAAGCAGGTCGTCGGCAGGGGTTCGTCGTCGAGCTTCGCGCTGAATGTCAAGCTGCCGTCCGGACACGCCGGCATGTACCAGCTGGCGTTGCGGTCGGGCCCGCACCGGACCGTGGTCCCGATCGCCGTCAGCCTGCCCGCGGCCAGCCACCGGCCGAAGGTGCTGGTCGTGCTGCCGGCGCTCACCTGGCAGGGACTGAACCCGGTCGACGACGACGGAGACGGTCTGCCCGACACGCTGTCAGCGGGCGGCCCGATCTCGCTCAACCGGCCATTGGCCAACGGGTTCCCGCCGGGCGCGGTCGACGAGGCCGGGTTGCTGGCCTACCTGGACAAGACCCATCGCTCCTACGACGTGACGACCGATGTCGGCCTGCTCGAGGGGTTCGGTCCCTCGCTCCAGGGCCACTCCGGGGTGATCCTCGCCGGGAGCGAGCTGTGGCTGCCGTCCTCGTTGCAGTCGACCCTACGGGCCTACGTCCAGAACGGCGGGCATCTGATGTCGCTCGGGATCGATTCCTTGAGGCGGTCGGTAACGGTCCAGGGCCAGCGCGCGTCGGACCCGAGCAAGCCCGCTACCGAGGATGCGTTCGGGGCCAGGCCGGGCCCGGTGGTCGTCAACGACAAGCAGCTGATCACGGTGATCCACGATCGGCTGGGGATCTTCAAGACGACCTCGGGCGCGTTCCCCGGGTTCAGCTCCTACCAGCCGGTTCGCTCGGTTACGCCGCCGGGCAAGGTGATGTCCTCGGCCGGCGTGACCAACAACGCGCTCGCAGTAGTGGGTTATGACCTCGGACAGGGCACCGTGGTCGACGTCGGGTTGGTGAGCTTCGGATCGCGCCTGGCGCACAACGTCGATGCCCAGGAGCTCGTCGACGGGGTCTGGAAGCTGCTGTCGCGCTAGTAGCCGGCGGTGAACCGCTGGCGCGAGAACTGTGGGTGTTCGAGCTCGTCGACCATCGCGGCGGCGAAATCGCCTGAGGTGATCCGGCTGCTGCCATCGGCGGCCTCGACCGGCTCGTCGCCGCCGGCCACGCGGTAGTCGCCCTGCTTGTCGCCGGGCGCGAGGTCGTGCGGGGGTGGGCTCAGGTAGGTCCAGTCGACTTCGGGCGGCGCGCTGCGGAACAGGTCGAGCGCCTCGGCCTGAGCCAGCGCCTCTGCCTTGTACTCGTCGGGGAACCCGGGCTGGTCGATGAACCGGCCGCCGTCCGGACTCCGGAGGCTGCCGCCCCCGCCGACCCAGGCCACCCGAGCGACACTCGATGCCGGAGCCGCCTTGATCAGCGTGCGTGCAGTGTCTGGGATCACGCTGCGGTCGGGCCCACTGCGATCGGTGACCGCGGCCACGACCGCGTCGTGGCCGAGGAGAATCGACATCAGCTTCGCGCCGTCGGTCGCGTCGGCGACGGCGGGGTCGGCGCCGTCGAGCTGTTCGAGCCCGGCCCGGTTGCGGGCGATCGCGGTCACCTGATGGCCGCGGGCCAGCGCCTCGCGCGCGATCTCGCCGCCCAGCCAACCGGAGGCTCCGATCACCGCGATTCGCATGCGGGGCATTCTGACACCGGGGCGATGCGTACCGTTTGATGGCTGTGACTGCGTATCTCAAGCGCCTGGCGACCACGTTGGCCGCCTACCAGATCGCCGACGTGGTCTCGAAGTTCATCGCGGTCCTGCTGCTGCCGGTGTACACCCGCTACATCAGCACGGCGGGCTACGGCGAGGTGGAGTTGCTCGCCAACGGCGTGATCTTCATCAGCATCCTCGTCCGCTTCGGGATGATCGAGGCGTTCCTGCGCTTCTACTTCACCGACGAAGACCGGGAGCGGCGAGATGCGCTGGCCAGGCGCGCGGTCCTGTTCACGCTGGTCGCCACGACGATCCTGGCGATCGTCCTGACGATCGCCGCCGCGCCGCTGTCGCGGCTGGTGCTCGGACATACCGATGTCGGCATCTTCAGGATCGCCGTGCTCGGGCTGTGGGCGTTCACCAATCTCGAACTCGCGTACGGCCTGCTGCGCGTCGACGAGCGAGTCCGCACGTACGCGATCGCCTCGCTGACCAACGTCGCGATCACGATCATCGCCTCGGTGGTGCTCGTGGTAGCGCTCGGCAAGGGCCCCAACGGCCTGCTGCTCGGCAATTACGGCGCTTCGACGATCGTGCTGCTGGGCCTGTGGTGGACCGAGCGCGAGCGTCTGCGCCCGCGCCGGAGCGACCGTGATGCCGGCGGCGCCGAGCGGCTGGCGGGGCTGCTGCGCTTCGGGCTGCCGACGGTGCCCGCTGAGGCCTCGGTGTACGCGCTCAGCCTCGTCGACCGCTACTACATCTACCACTCGCAGAGTCCCTCGCTGGCCGGGCTGTACTCGATCGCGGTCAAGCTCGCCGGCGCCGTCGCGTTCATCGTGCGAGCGTTCCAGTATGCGTGGCCGCCCCTGGCCTACTCGATCACCGACGACCGCGAGGCCTCGCGCTTCTACGGCCTGGTCACCACCTATTACATGGCGGTCAGCGGGTTCGTGGTGGCGGGACTCGCGCTGCTCGGGCGCTGGGTGGTGCGGCTGCTGGCCGCGCCGGACTTCTACGGCGCCTATAAGGCGCTCCCGTGGGTTGCGCTCGGCTGGGCGCTGTACGGGCTGTGGGTGGTGTTCCTGGTCATCGCCGCCCGAGCGAAGGTCACCACGCGCAACTTCCCCGCGGCGATCGCCGGGCTGGCCGCCAACGTGCTGCTGCTGGTCACGTTGGTGCCGTCGCTGGGGATCGCCGGCGCCGGGATCGCGCTGTGTGGGGCGTACGTGGTGATGCTGGCGATGATGCACTTCCTGACCCGCCGCCTGTTCGAGGTCGCGTTCGAATGGCGGCGGATCCTGCACCTGACGCTGGTGATGGGCGGGATCGCGGCGCTGGGTGATGTGCTGCTGCCGACCCACGGCGTGGTCGGCTTCATCAGCCGCGCCGCGGCGCTGGCCCTGATCGTGCCCTTGTTGCACCTGACCCGGTTCGCGCATCCCCAGGAGATCGATAACGTGCGCGCGATGCTGGCGCGACTGCGGGGACGGATCCCGGCGTGAGCCGCCCGAGCGTGACCGTCGTGATGCCGTTCGCCGGAGACGACTTGGCGGCCCGAGCGGCCGGCCGGACGTTACTGTCGCTCGAGCTCCAGCCCGGCGACCAACTGGTTCTCGCCGACAACTCGGGCACCGCCACGGCTGCGGCGGCGGCGCCGCTGACCGTGATCTCGGCGGACGGCGAGCGCTCACCCGCCCACGCCCGCAACGCCGGCGCCGCGCACGCCGAGAACGACTGGATCCTGTTCCTGGACTCCGACTGCCTGGCGCCGCCCGACCTGCTCGACCTGTACTTCGCGGGCTCGGTCGGCGGCGAGGTCGGCGCCCTGGCGGGAGAGGTGCGCGCCGCTCCAGGTGCCGACACGTTGGCAGCGCGGTACGGCGCCGCGCGGGGGTTCCTCAGCCAGGAGGCACACCTGCGCCATCCCTATCGTCCGCGCGCCGTGGCGGCCAACCTGCTCGTGCGCCGGGCGGCGTTCGAGCAGATCGGCGGCTTCTACGAGGGCGTTCGGGCGGCCGAGGACACGGACTTCAGCTGGCGCCTGCAGGCCGCGGGATGGAAGCTCGAGCTGCGACGCCGCGCCGCGGTCGAGCACCGCTACCGGACGACGGTGGGTGATCTGCGCAACCAGTGGCGCGGCTACGCGGCCGGGCGCGCATGGCTGGGACGACGGTATGAGGGCTTCGAGCCCGAGCCGGCCGTGGCCCGCGCCACCGGCCGGGCGTGGCGGCGGCTGCGGCGCCGACCCGCGGACCGTCGGCGGGCGCCGTCGCGGAAGGCGGTCGCGGTCGGTCGGCTGGAGCGCGGCGGCTACGCGATGCTCGACGCGGTGCTGTCGGCCGAGGAGATCGCCGGCCTGATGCTGTCCAACCGGCCCGCGGGGACGCGGACCCCTCCGGCCCGCGTCGTGCTGATCGCCGACCGGTTTCCGGCCCGTGGCGATCCGCTGGCTCAGTTCGCCGACACGCTCGACAGCGCCCGGGTCGAGGCGTCGGCCCGCCCGGAGTTGCTCGAGGTCGGCAGCGCGCGTTCGCTGCCGGTTGCCTACCGGGAGGACGACGGCGTCGCCGCCCGGGCCGTGGCGTTGGTTCGCCTGGTGCTCGGGCACCCGTTGCGGTGCGCCGCCGATCGCCTCGGCCGGGCGCCCGGTCAGCCGACGCTGGCGGCGGTCGCGCCTGCGGTCAGGCGCCTGCGGCGAGAACCGGGGGCGATCGTGCATCCGCTCGGCGCCGGCACCCAGGAGACCGCGCGCCGGATCGCGCGGCTGGCCGGGCGGCGGCTGGACCAGCGATGAGGGTCCATGTCGTCGACCCATCATCGTTCACGCGACCGTACGACCATGGGCTGTGCGTCGCGCTGGCGCGGGCGGGCGCCGAGGTCGAGCTGATCACCTGCGAGTTCCCCTACGGAACGACGTTGCCTCCCGACGGCTACGCGCTGCGCGAGCCGTTCTACCGGCACGCGCTCGGCCCTGGTGGCAGCCGACTGCGCCGGATGACCAAGCTCGCCGAGCACGTGCCGGACATGCTGCGCTACCGCGGCGCTGCCCGGGCTGCCGATGTCGTCCATTTCCAGTGGCTGGACGTGCAGTGGTTCGACCGCTACCTGCTTCCCGAGCGGCCGGTCGTGCTCACCGCCCACGACCTGCTGCCGCGCGAGCCGCGCCCCGGCCAGGTGCGCGCCCAGCGCCGGCTGTACGACGTCGCCGACGCGGTCGTGGTGCACTCCGACTACGGCCGTGGCCGTCTGATCGACGGCCTCGGCGTGGCGGCGGAGAAGGTCCACGTGATCCACCACGGGGCGTTCGAGCACCTCACCAGGCTGCCGGTGCAGCGGCCGCTGCCGGCCGAGCTGCGATCGGTCGACCGGCCGGTAGTCCTGTTCTTCGGGCTGCTTCGCCCCTACAAGGGGCTCGATGTGCTGCTCGACGCCTGGCGCGCAGTACACGACGCCGAGCTGTGGATCGTCGGCCGCTCGCTGATCGATGTCGAGCCACTGCGCGCGCAGGCGCCGCCCAACGTCCGATTCGTAACCCGGTTCGTGGCCGACTCCGAGGTGCCGGCGTTCTTTCGCCGGGCCGATGCGGTCGTGCTCCCGTACTCGCGAACCGAGCGCTTTGACCAGTCGGGCGTGCTCGCCACCGCACTGGCGTTTGCCAAGCCAACGGTGCTATCGGATGTGGGCGGCTTCGGCGAGGTGGCCGCCCTGGGAGCCGCAGTGCTGGTCGCGCCCGGTGATCCGGGCGCGCTGGCCGACGCGGTGAACGGTCTGCTGGCCGATCCCGACCGCCGGTTGGGGCTCGCGCGAGCTGCGGCCGCCGCCGCCGCCGGCCCGTACTCGTGGGACCAGGCCGCCCGGCGGACGCTCGAGCTGTATCGCGGGTTGGTGGGCCCGACCGGCTCGCCAGGGCACCGCCGGAGCGCGGCTGCGCCACAATCGGCGCCGTCGTGACCGCGCTCAAGATCGTCTTCTGGGTCTCGGCCGGCCTGGTGCTGTACGCCCATGCCGGCTACTTCCTGCTGCTCTGGGTGGTCAGCCGAGCCCGCCGGCGGCCCGCGGAGGGGTCCGATCCGGGGTCGCCACCGTCGGTGTCGGTGATCGTCGCTGCCTACGCCGAAGCCGAGGTGATCGGCGACCGCGTGGGCAATCTGCGCGCGCTCGACTACCCGGGGGACCTGGTGCACGTGATCGTGGCCTGCGATGGCTCGCCTGACGCCACGGCCGAGCGCGCCCGCGCGGCCGGGGCCGACCTTGTCCTCGAGCTTCCGCGCGGCGGAAAGATCCGCGCCCAAGATGCGGCCGTAGAGCGCTCCGAGGCCGAGATCGTGGCGTTCTCGGACGCCAACGTGCGCTGGGAGGACGCAGCGCTCGCGCGACTGGTGGCGCCGTTCGCCGACCCTCGGGTGGGGTATGTGTGCGGCGACGTCGCGTTCGTCAACGACCGCGGCACCAACCAGGAGGGCCTGTACTGGCGGTACGAGATGGCCCTGCGGGCGCTGGAGTCCCGGGTGAGTTCGGTGACCGGCGGCAACGGCGCGATCTACGCGACCCGCCGCGAGTCCTACCTGGTCGTCGATCCGATCATGGGCCACGACCTGTCGTTCCCGTTCAACATGGTCAAGCGCGGCTGGCGCGCGGTGTATGCGTCCGACGCGCACGCCACCGAGAAGATGGTGCCGACGATCGAAGGGGAGTTCGCCCGCAAGCGCCGGATGATGAGCCACACGTGGCCGATCGTCCTTCGCGGCGGGATGCTGTCGCCGCGCGGCTACGACCCGCTGTACGCGCTGCTGATCTTCTCTCACCGGATCGTCCGCTACCTGACCCCGTTCCTGCACGTGATCGCCCTGGGGACGAGCATCGCGCTGCTCGGCCAGGGTTGGGTGTATGTGGCCGCGGTGGCGATCCAGGTCGCGATCCTGCTCGCGGCGCTGGCGGCCGGGCCGATCCGCGCCCGCCCGTTGCTGATCGCCCGCTACTACGTGCTGACCACGGCGTCGTTGGCGGCCGGGTTGTGGGACTGGTTGTCGCACGGCACTGCGGCGGGCTGGGAGCCCGCGGAGGGGACGCGATGAGCTCGCCGCGCAACGGCCGGCCCCGCCGTCCCCGGCTCGACGATGCGCTGCGGCGGGCGATCGACGTCACGGTGTCGGCAGCCGGTACGGCGGTGACCGCCCCGATGGTGGCGGTGCTCGCGGCGGCGGTCCGGCTGGAGTCGCCTGGCAGCGCGATCTACCGTCAGACCCGGGTCGGGCTCGACGGCGAGCCGTTCTCGATCTACAAGCTGCGGACGATGGTCGCCGGCGCCGAGTTCGTCGGCGCGGGGCTGTCGATCAATCGCGGCGACGCGCGGATCACCCGGGTCGGGTCGTTCCTGCGCCGCTACTCGCTCGACGAGCTGCCGAACCTGTGGAACGTGCTGCGCGGCGAGATGTCGGTCGTCGGGCCCCGCCCGACCGTTCAGGTCCAGGTCGAGCAGTACACCGAGCGCGAGCGCGGCCGGCTGAGGGTCAAGCCGGGGATCACCGGCTGGGCCCAGATCAACGGCCGCGCGTCGCTGCCCTGGCCCGAGCGGATCGAGCTCGACCTCTGGTACGTGGAGCACCGCACGGTCAAGCTCGATCTGGAGATCATGGCCCGGACCGTGCGGATGGTGCTCGCCGGACACGGGCTCTACAAGGGAGACACGGGCGGATGGCGAGCGACGTAGGCGTACTGCTCACCGGCGTCGGCAAGCGCTACGACATCGTCTCGGCGTTCGCCCAGCACGCGACGGTCGTGGCCGCCGATCCGAATCCGCTCGCGCCCGCCCAGTACGCCGCCCACCACCGGCGCGCGGTCCCGCGGATCGACGATCCGGCCTACGTCCCGGCGCTGCAGGAGCTGTGCGAACAGTTCAACGTCGGCGCGGTTGTGCCGCTGACCGACCTGGACATCGAGGTGCTCGCCCACGCGCGGGCCGCCGGGCAGCTCCCCGCGTTCGTGCCCGACGCCGACATCGCCCGGGCGACGTTTGACAAGTACGAGGCTCACCTGCTGCTCGAGCGCCTCGGCCTCCCCTCGCCCCCCACGGTGCTCCCCGGCGAGCCGATCCCCTCCTTCCCGGTGATGATCAAGCCCCGCAAGGGCTCGGGCGCGCGCTCGATTCACCCCGCCGCGGACGCGGCCGCCGCGGCGTTCATGGTCGACTACATCGAAGAGCCGGCGATGGTCCAGAAGCTGATGGACGGCCCGGAGATCTCGATCGACCTGCTGTGCGACCTCGAGGGGCGCTGTCTGAACGCGATCCCCCGGACGATGATCGAGTCGCGCGGTGGGGAATCGATCAAGGGGACGGTGATCGCCGACCGGGAGCTGATCGAGCTGGGCCGCCGCGTGGTCGAGGCGCTGGGGGTTCGCGGGCCGTGCACCGTCCAGGTGTTTCGCGACAGCGAGGTCGGGCTCGGGATCACCGACGTCAACACTCGCTTCGGCGGAGCGTTCCCCGCGCCGATGTACGCGGCGCTGCCCGGGCGAACGTATCCGGAGTTGATCGTGCGGATGGCCCAGGGCGAGCGGATCGACCCGCACGTCGGCGAGTTCCGGGCGGGGATCAGCTTCACTCGGTACTTCTGGCAGCTCGAGCTCGACGAGGGGATGCGGCCGACCGGGCGCGACATCGTCGTGCCGCCCGGCCCTCCCCGCCCCCGGGGCGTTCCGGCGCCGCCCAATCCGCTCGGCGACCGCGCGGCTGTGTCCAACGAACTTCGCCTGCGACCGCTCGAGCCGACCGACGCCGACGATCTGTATGCGCTGATCGAGGCCAACCGCGTCTATCTGTCCGAGTTCATGCCCTGGGCCTCCGGCCAGACGTTTGCCCACACCCGAGCACACATCGACTACTCGCTGCAGCGCCAAGCCGCGAACAACGGGTTCGATTGCGTGATCCTGCGCGACGGACGGCCGATCGGCGGCATCGGCTACCACTCGGTCAGCTGGCACCACAGGTCAACCAGCATCGGCTACTGGCTGGCCGAGTCCGAGCAGGGCCGCGGCACCATGACCCGCGCGGTCCGCGCGCTCGTGGACCACGCGTTTGCCGTGTGGGACCTAAACCGGGTCGAGATCGCCGCCGCCGTCGACAACCACCGCAGCCGGGCCCTCGCCCGTCGCCTGGGCTTCACCGAGGAGGGGACGCGGCGCCAGGCCGAGCGCGTCGGCAACCGCTACCTCGATCACGTGATCCACTCGATGCTCGCGTCTGAGTGGTCGGGGCGTTAGCCAGCCCGGCCCGGCCCCCGGACCTGGCCCCTGCTGCTGCTTAACGTCCCACGCGACCCGGTCCGGCGGACCGTGGGACGTTTGTCACCCCCCACGTGACTAACGACCCGCGGTGTCCCCGAAACCCCTCGAACGGGACGTTAAGCATGCGAACTCACCTAGCTGGCTAGCCAGCCAAACAGAGGGCGGGGCCGGCGTGGCGCAAGACCCGAGCGAAGATCGCACCGCTATCAGCCCGATCCCTCTTCATTGGCGGTTTTCGGCGCCCGATCACCCTCGACTGGCGGTTTTCGGCGCCCGCCCGATCACCCTTGACTGGCTAGTCAACCAGTCAAATCACCGCGGAGCCCGGACTCGATACCTTCCAGGAGTGAAAACGAATTCGTAGGAGGATTGAGAGCAATGGCCAAAGCCCCACGATCGCTGGCGGGCCGGGTGGTGGCAATCACCGGCGGCGCCCGCGGCATCGGCCGCGCGACCGCGGCGGCACTGATCGCCAGAGGTGCCCGGATCGCGATCGGCGATATCGAGCACGAGCTGGCTCAGACGACCGCTGAACAGCTCGGCGCAGGGACGATTGGCCTGCCGCTCGACGTTACCGACCGCGCCAGCTTCGCCGCGTTTCTCGACGAGGTCGAGCGCCGGCTCGGCCCGCTCGACGTGCTGATCAACAACGCCGGGATCATGCCGATCGGGACCTTTGTCGACGAGACGGATGCGACCGCCGAGCGGATGGTCGACATCAACCTGCACGGCGTGCTGCTGGGCTCGAAGCTCGCGCTCGAGCGGTTCGTCCCGCGCCGGCGCGGCCATCTGATCCAGATCGCCTCGGCGGCGGGCAAGATGGGCTTCCCCGGCGGGGCCACGTATTGCGCCACCAAGCACGCGGTCGTCGGCCTCAGCGAGTCGCTGCGGGCCGAGCTGCGCGGCACGAACGTCGACATCAGCGTGGTGATGCCGGTTGTGGTCAACACCGAGCTGGGCTCAGGCCTGGCCGAGACCCGCAGCTTCAAGCCGATCCAGCCCGAGGACGTCGCCAATGCGATCGTCGAGGCGCTCCAGACGGGCCGCTACGACGTGTACGTGCCGCGCACGATGGCCGGGATCGTCCGCGGAGCGGCGCTGATGCCGCGCTCACTCGCCGAGGGGATCGGTCGCCTGCTCAAGGGCGATCAGGTCCTGGCCCGCCCCGACCACATGGCGCGAGCGGCGTACGAGACGCGGATGGCCGAGACGATCTCAAAGGGCCAGGCCGGGCTCGCGTCGGCTGCGCCTGACCTCAAGGCCGCCCAGGAGTCCCCGGAGCCGCAGAAGGAAGCCGTCTAACCGCCGGACCCGGCCCGAACCCGGTCAGCCAGCCGGCGATCAGCTGCCCGACCCGCGGGCCGGCGTCCTCCTGGAGGAAATGCCCGGCCTCGGGAATCACGTGGTCGAGCTCGCTGCCGCCCAGCGCGGCGGCGAACTGCCGGCCGGTGGCGAGCGGCAGCACCGGGTCTGAATCGGCCCACAGGAACAGCTTTGGCCGCGGGTCGGCCCGCAGCGCGTCGAGCACCCGCTGCCCCGCCTCGGCACCCGCCATCGACGGCGACGTGGGCAGAATCAGCGGGAACGCACGCGCCCCAGCCTTGGATTCGGGCGTCGGGAACGGCGCCTCGTAGCCCGCGATCACCTCGTCCCCGGGGTCGGTGTGGCAGGCGCGGCGGACGAGCAGGCCGATCGGCACGTCCTCGGTGCGGGCCACGAAGTCCCGGAACGCCAGCCAGGCGTCGTTCATCCGCTGGTGACCGGTGAACAGCCCGGTATCGAGCACGACGATCCGGGTGATGCGGTCGGGTTGCTCGACGGCCAGCCGCAACCCGATCGGTCCACCCCAATCGTGGACCACCACGGTTGCGTCGCGCAGATCCAGCTCCTCGACGAGCGCGGCCATCGCGGCGACATGGCGGTCGTAGGTGTACCAGTCGACCGCCGTCGGCTTGTCGGAGCGCCCGAACCCCGGCAGGTCCGGGGCGATGCAGCGAAACCCGGCGTCGCGCACGGGTGGAATCACCTTGCGCCACAGATATGACCACGTTGGCTCCCCGTGGAAGAACACCACCGGTCGCCCGTCGCCCTCGTCCAGGTGTGCCAGGCGCAGACCCTCGAACTCGCGGTAGCGCGACTGAAACGAGAAGTCGGGCAGCCGCTCGAGCAGCCCCTCCGGAGTCCGGAACGCGTCAGGCATGTTCCCGAACCCTAAGGGCCATCGACGACCACATGCGACGCATCAGAGGCGACCGTGACCTCGATCACTCCTGTGAACCGCTCCCAGGCGATCACGTTGAGTGCCTGCAGGCGGTCGAGCATCGCCTGGAACGCCGCGGCCTGCGAGCGGTTGACATAACGCCTGGCGATCGTGAACGAGTAGCCGGTGGTGGCGCTGCGATCCGCGCCCCCGAGCGCAGACTGGTAGCGGGAATCGGTGACAGCGCTCGTCACGATCAGCCGGCCCGCGCCCCCCGACAGCGTCCGCACCCGGGCGGCGAGCTCGACCAGGAGATCGACGGCCGCCGGCCGCAATCCTCGATACAGAGCTGCGGGCACCTTCAGCGCCTTGGCTTCGGCCCCGATCCCGGCGCTGTAGCTCAGCCCCAGCTGCGAGGCGTTGGACGGCAGCCGGACCAGCTCGTGCTTGGCGTAGGCGTCATACAGCGCGTCGGGACCCGAGAACGCGGGGGTTCGGTCGGGCGGGTGCAGGACCTCTGCCGAGGACCCGGAGGCCACCTGCAGCGAGGCCAGTCGCGCAAGCGCGGGGCGGTCAGCGCGGTACAGGCGCATGATCTGGGCCGCGCCCAGGATCCGCCAGTAGTACAGGGAGGAGTCGTCGCCGAAGCTCGCCAGCAGGTTGAAGGCGGCGGCGTGGCGATCGGGACCGGTGTCGAAGTACAGCCGGGTGTAGGACACCGGCTTGCCGCCGTCGTACAGCTCCAGCACGTGCTGCAGGTTGCCGATCCCCATGTGGTAGGACTCGACCGCCAGGTCCGGGCGCCCGAACCGCCGCTGGGCGAGCCGCAGGTAGCGCACCGTCGCCGCCAGCGCCTTGCGCGGGTTGAAGCGGTCGTCGACGGCCGCCCGGCGGCGTTCCAGGCGCGCCGCCAGCGCAGCCTGGTCGTTGCCTGAGGCGCGGTCGATCTGGGCCGTGAGCCTGCCGCTCGCGACCAGGTCGATGTGCATCCCCAGCAGCGACTGGCCCGTCTGGGCGAGGATCTGGGTCAGTCCGGAGGCCACCGCCGGGTCGTTGCCGGCCATCGCGTCAGGCCGTCCAGCGCTCTCGAGGAACACGATCGCCTCGAGCATGTTCGGGTCGATGCCGGAGTTGGCGGTCGCTGAGTCGATCAGCGGCCGCAGCCTGGCCACCCGGGCCGCCGTGGCCACCGCCCCGCCGGGGCTGGCGGTGAACAGCACATGGCCCTCGCCGGCGATCACCCGGGCCTGAAAGGCGGCCTCGCGGGAGCTCACGTAGGCGAACGGGTCGCCGGCCTTGGCGGGCTGGCCGATCCCGGGCAGCGGCACCTGCTCGTGGCCGCGGCCGGCCATAACCGCGATCACCACGGCGACCGCCGCGGCAGCGGCGGCAACGGCAAGCACGAGCACCAGCCGGCGGCGACTCAGGGCCGATCTGCGCGCCGTCGACGACACCCGGCCCAACGTAGCAATCGGTGCCAGCCGGGGCGGCGGCTACGGTTTCACAATTGCACCGCGTAACCTTACGCAGGCCTTAGCCTACTTCTGTTTGCCTTCTCGGCTATTCTCGTGCGCTCGCCAGCCGGCGGTGATCGCTGGCTGGCCCGTGTTACGCGCCACCTCTTTAGGCCGAGGGCGCTGTAGATCCTGACGTCGAGTGGAGGCATTGGAGCGTCCGAATGCAAATCTTGGTTCTTGGTGGTGATGGGTATCTCGGTTGGCCGACGGCCCTGCATCTCTCCGCCGCTCGGACATGACGTAGCGGTCAACGACAACTTCGCCCGTCGCGGTTACGACGAGGAGATGGGTGTCGAGAGCCTGGTCCCGATCGCCACGCTCGAGGAGCGCATTGCCGTCTGGCGCGAGGTCAGCGGCAAGGACATCAAGTCCTACGTCGGCGACCTGTGCGACCCGGCGTTCGTGCACAACATGGTCGGCGACTTCCGCCCCGACACGATCGTGCACTTCGCTGAGCAGCGCGCTGCGCCGTACTCGATGATCGACCAGGCGCACGCCGTGTACACGCAGACCAACAACGTCGTCGGCAACCTCAACGTCATGTACGCGATCGCCGACACCGACATCGACATCCACCTGGTCAAGCTGGGGACGATGGGCGAGTACGGCACGCCGAACATCGACATCGAGGAGGGGTGGCTCGAGGTCGAGCACAAGGGCCGCAAGGACCGCATGCTGTACCCCAAGCGGCCGGGCTCCTTCTACCACTGTTCGAAGGTCCACGACAGCACCAACATCGAGTTCGGGTGTCGCATCTGGGGGATGCGCGCCACCGACCTCAACCAGGGCGTCGTGTACGGCGTCGGACACCGAGCACACCAAGCTCGACTCGCGCCTGGCCACGCGCTTTGACTACGACGGCGTGTTCGGCACCGTGCTGAACCGGATGACGATCCAGGCGGTGCTCGGCCACCCGCTGACCGTCTACGGCAACGGCTCGCAGACCCGCGGCCTGATCAACATCGTCGACACGGTCGAGTGCATCCGGCTGGCGTCCGAGAACCCCGCCGAGCGCGGCGAGTTCCGGGTCTTCAACCAGATGACCGAGTCGATGTCGATCAAGGAGATCGCCGAGACGATCGCCCGCGAGTTCCCGGGCGAGGCCTCGATCGAGCACGTCGACAACCCGCGCGTCGAGCTCTATGACCACTACTACAACGTCACGCACACCGCGCTCGAGGGCCTCGGGCTGCAGCCGACGCTGCTGTCGACGACGCTCATCGACCAGCTGTTCGACGTGGTCGAGCGCTACAGGGACCGTGTCGACACGCAGGCCGTGATGCCGACCGTGCGCTGGCGCGAGACGTCGAACGAACTCCCCACCCAGGCCAGCACGCTCGCCAAGACGTGAGCTCGGGCGCAGGGGAGGGCCTGAGCGGGCGCCGGGTCCTGGTAACAGGAGGTTCTGGATTTATCGGGCGGCATGTGGTGTCCGAGCTGTCGGGCGCCGGCGCCCAGGTGCGCGTCGTCGACCTCAAGCCCCACCCGGATCCGGCCGTCGATCGTCGTACAGGGCGACATCGCCGACCGCGAGGTGCTCGACGCCGCCTTCGAGGGCGGCTTTGACTCGGTCGTCCACCTGGCCGCGATCACGTCCGTGCTGCGCTCGCTCGAGCACCCCGAGCTGACCTACCGCACCAACGTCGTCGGGACCACCGGGCTGCTCGAGGCCGCTCGCGCGGCCGGCGTGACCTCGCTGGCGTTCGCCTCGACCAACGCGGTCGTCGGGCCGATGGACTCCCCGGCGATCACCGAGGCCGACCGGTTGCGACCGCTGACGCCGTACGGCTCCACGAAGGCCGCCGGCGAGATGCTGATGTCCGCCTACACTGCGTCCTACGGAGTGCGCTGCACAGCGGTGCGGCTGACCAACGTCTATGGACCCGGGATGCAGGCCAAGGACAGCATCGTCGCCCGTCTGATGCGCGCGATCCGCCTGGGTGGGACGTTTGAGATCTACGGCGACGGGCAGCAGGTCCGCGATTATGTCCACGCCCACGATGTCGTCGCCGCGATGCGCCTCGGGCTCGTCGACGAGCAGTGGAGCGGCCCGGTGGTGATCGGCGCCGGGCGCTCGCTGTCGGTGCTCGAGGTCGTGGACGCAGTCCGCGACGTGACCGGCGCCGAGATCGACGTCAGGCACGGTCCCGCCAAGCCGGGCGAGATGCCCGCCGTGATCGTCGACAACGGCCACGCGAAGGCGTTGGGATGGTCGCCGAAATACGCCTCCTTCGAGGAGGGTCTGGTGGGCGTGTGGGAAGAGTGGTCCAAGCTCGAGCTCGATGCGGTTCAGGCCGGCTCGGGCGCCGTCGGCGTCCCCGGAACGGGGAGTTCGACGTGAGCCTGGCGCCGTCGCAGGAGTTTGCGATCGAGGTCGAGCTCGCTCGGCTCGAGCCCGGCGAGCGGGACGCCGCGCTGTCGTTCCTCACCGAGCATCCCCCTAACGTCGGAGCGCCGCTGGCAATCGTGATCCCGGCCTACAACGAGGAGCCGACGGTCGCTGAAGTCGTCGCCGAGATCCCGTCCGAGGCCGCCGGCCTCGCCACCGAGGTGATCGTGGTGGTCGACGGGGCCAAGGACGCCACCGCCGACCAGGCCCGATCGGCGAGCGCGCTGGTCTGCGATGTCCCGATCAATCGCGGTCAGGGTGCGGCGCTGCGCCTGGGCTACTGGCTGGCCCGCGCGCGCGGCGCGCAGATCATCGCCACGATCGATGCCGACGGCCAGTACGAGCCCGAGGAGCTCGGCCGGGTAATCCAGCCGATCCTCGACGGAAAGGCAGATTTCGTGTCGGGCTCGCGGCGGCTCGGTGCCGAGCTCACCACCGACAAGGTCCGCCACGCGGGCGTGCTGGTGTTCGGCGCGCTGATCAGCGTGCTGGTGCGCCACCGGATCACCGACCCCGCCTGCGGCATCCGCGCGATGCGCTCCGAGGTGACGGCTGCCGTCACCCTTCAGCAGCGCCAGTATCAGGCGTCCGAGCTGATGATCAGCGCCGCGCTGAACGGCTACCGGTTAGGCGAGGTGCCGACCACGATGCGCGATCGCGGCCTGCACGCGACCAAGACCAAGAAGGGCGGGAACTTCGGCTACGGGGTCCGGTTTGCCCGGGCCGCCATCCACACCTGGTGGCGCGACCGCAACGCCGCCCGGATGCGGCTGCGCCCCGAGAAGATCCAGAACTCGTAGAGGAAGTACCGGATCCCGTACAGCAGGGCGAGGACGGCGAAGTAGGAGCCGGTCACGAGGATCACGCGGATCCCGTGGCCCGCGGGGATCCCCTGGACGTGCCGGTGCGTCCAGGCCGTGGCCAGCGACAGGGCGACCAGCGTCGAGGCCGACAGCACCACGTAGGCGATGATCTCGCGCCCGAACGCGACCTGGCCCTCGACCTTCCAGGTCCAGCGGCGGTTCATCGTCCAGTTCGGGATCGCGCCGGCGATGAACGCGGTGATCGAACACACCGTCGTGGAGAACCCGACGACGTACAGGACCGCGAACACGATCGCGCTCGTGATCGCGGAGACCATCGAGGAAATCGCGAACCGGGCGATGCGACGACCCAGGATCATGTCGCGCAGGCGCTTGAGGCGTTCTAGGGGCACGCGGCGTGAATCCTAGCGGCAGTAGGGAAATCGGGGGGATACAAGCGGGTTTGACGGGCTCGGCGTTATCCGGGGCTTACACCGCGCGGTGGCCGTATCGGCCGATCGAAACTGTAGCGTCCAAAAGGAAGTGCGCATCCAGGCTGCCTGCGACGAGATCGCGCTCACCGACGATCTGGTGATCCTCGGTGAGAACTCGGGGGTTCTGCTGGATCTACCCGATTCCAGGTTCGACCTCGCATATCTCGATCCTCCGTTCAACACCGGCCGCGCCCAGGCCCGCCGCACGCTCGAGGTGCTGAGCGACGCCGACGGCGACCGGGTCGGGTTCGGCGGCAGGCGCTATAGCTCGCGACTGCTGCGGACGCTCAGCTATGACGACGCGTTCTCGGACTACCTGGGGTTCCTCGAGCCGCGGCTGAGCCGCGTCCGCGACCTGCTCGCCGACCACGGCACTCTGTACTTCCACATCGACTACCGCGAGGCGCACTACTGCAAGCTGCTGCTCGACGAGGTGTTCGGGCGCGACGCGTTCCTCAACGAGCTGATCTGGAGCTATGACTACGGCGCCAAGCCCCGTCGCCGCTGGCCGGCCAAGCACGACACGATCCTGGTCTACGTCAAGACGCCGGGCGCCCACCACTTCGACGCCGACGCGGTCGAGCGCGAGCCCTACATGGCACCCGGCCTGGTCAGCGCCGAGAAGGCAGCGCGCGGCAAGCGGCCGACCGACGTCTGGTTTCACACGATCGTCCCCACCAACGGGCGCGAGAAGACCGGGTATCCGACCCAGAAGCCCGAGGGCGTCCTGCGGCGGATGGTCGCGGCCTCGTCGCGCCCCGGGGGATGGTGCCTGGACCCGTTCGCCGGCTCGGGGACGCTCGGCGCGGTCTGCCGCGGCCTCGAGCGGCGGTTCGTGCTGATCGATGAGAATCCGGTGGCGATCGAGGTGATGCGCCAGCGGCTCGGTGGCGGACCGGGCGAGGATCGCGCCGCGGCCTCGAGCGCCTAGCCCTCGCCCTCCTCGCCCTCCTCGCCCTCCTCGCGCACGAGCGGCACGAACCGGACCGCCTCGAGCTTGGCATGGATGATCCCCTCGGGGGTTCGCTGGGCCAGGACCAGGTGCTGATCGATGGTTCCGACCGGCGCCACCATCCGCCCCCCGGGGGCGAGTTGATCTTCGAGCGCCGACGGGATCGCCTCCCCTGCGGCGGCGGCCACGTTGATCGCGTCAAACGGCGCCCGGTCGGGGAGACCGGCCCAGCCGTCGCCGACCACGAACGTCACGTTGTCGATCCCGAGCTGGTCGATCGCTGCCGCGGCCTCGGCGCTGAGCTGCTCGTGGCGCTCGATCGTCCACACGTGCTCGCAGAGCAGTGCCAGCAGCGCCGCGTGATAGCCCGAGCCCGTACCGACATCGAGCGCTCGGTCCTCGCGCGGAGCGCGAGCATCTCGAGCATCCGGGCGACCACCAGCGGCTGCGAGATCGTCTGCCCGCAGTTGATCGGGAGAGCCACGTTGTCGTAAGCGCGCTTGCGCTCGCGGCGCGGAACGAACAGCTCGCGCGGGACCGATGCGATCGCCGACAACACCCGGCCGTCGGCGATCATCGGCCTGAGCCGTCGGGCGAGCTGCGCTGCCTTGGTGGTGCCTGCTCCGTTCACGTCGGAGCAAGTCTGCCCGGTTTAGACCCTTCCCTCAGACAAACGTGAGCTGATCTCGTGCAGGAAACGCGCCGCGTGGGCGCCGTACAGGATCCGGTGGTCACAGGCTAGCGTCACCGTCATCACATCGCCGGCCACCACCGCGCCGTCGCGCACCACCGGCACGCGGCGGGTCGCACCGGCAGCGAGCGCCGCGGCCTGTGGCGGGTTGATCAGCGCCGACGAGAACGCCACGCCCAGCTCGCCGGGATGCGACAGCGTGAACGTCGCACCCGAGAACGCCGGCGGCGACAGCTCGCCGGCGAGCGCCGCCACCGTCAGCTGCTCGACCTCCCCCGACAGCTCCGGGAGCTGCTTGCGGTCGGCGTCGAACACGGTCGGGACCAGGTATGCCTCCTCAGTCGCCAGCGCAATTCCGATGTTGACGCGCGAGTAGAGCTCGTAACGCCCATCGCGATACGCGCCGTTGGCGCGGGGCACGGCTCGCAGCGCGAGCGCGCAGGCGCGGGCCAGCATCGCCGTCAGCGGCCAGCCGTGGGCGGCCGACAGCTCGAGGCAGGCGGCCATGTCGATGTCGGCGCCGAGCTCGAGGTCGGGCACCGTGGCTCGGGACTCGGCCGCGCGGCGCGCGATCGCGCGTTCACCGGCGGTCGGCTCCTGAACCGTCGTCTCGCCCTTGGCGGCCCCGGTGCTCAAAACAGCTGCTCCAGATCGAGGCCGCCCCAGGTGGGAATGAACTCGTCGGCGTCGAGGTTGACGATGTCCTCGCGCAGCAGCCGGAGCAGCTTCGAAGCGTCCTTGGCGGGCAGCTCCCAGTAGAGCACGACTTCGCCGTCGTCGATCGACACGACCTCGACGCGGTCCAGCCGTCGGCGATCGGCCATGAACGCCGGCTCGATCCCGCCGCGGGAGACGATCAGCTCGTACGCTCGATTGGCCTTCACCGCATCGCCTCGTGCTCGGCCAGCGCCACGGCCGCGTCTTCGATCGAGTGCAGCACCTGGCTGCCGACCTGGATCGCCGGTAGGGAGCGCACCCCCGCGGACTGTGCCCGCGCGCCGGCACCGGCCAAGCCGTCGGTGACCGAGCGCAACCCGATGCCCTTCAGCACCGCGGCCGGATGCATCTCGCATGCGGCGGCGGCAATCAGCACCGTGCCGTCGTCGCCGAGGTCGCGCCCGCCGGCGAACTCCTGGCGGAAGCAGGCCAGCGAGAACGCCACCGCTCGGCCGATGTGCTTGGCATAGGTGGCGGCGAGCATCGCGGTGCGAGCATCGGGCGGCCATTGGCGCGGCCAGCGCATCGGCTGGATCCCCAGCCGATCAGCGACACGTTCGACGGCCTCCCGGTCGGGCTCGGGCTCGGCCAGGCCGAGATCGGCAGCGAGCACCGGCTCCCACTCGGGGACCACCGGCAGTTCGGACATGATCCGCTCGGCGAGCAGATAGCAGGCGGGGCTGCCGAGGTCGTAATAGAAGGTCGGCTGATCCGGGGTGGACGTGTCCGCCACTGACCTGCTCAGCCGTGGATCAGCCAGCCGTCGGCGGCGCGAGCCGCCTCCATCACGCCCTCCGAAAGCGTCGGGTGGCCGTGGATCGTACGGGCGACCTCGGGGTATCCGCCTTCGAGCAGCTTCGTGTTGACGAGCTCCTGGATCAGCTCGGTCGCCTTCGCGCCCACGATGTGTCCGCCGAGCAGCTCTCCGTACTTCTTCTCGCCCACGATCTTGATCACGCCGGTCCGGTCGCCGTACACGGTCCCTGCGCCGACGGCGCCGTACTGGACCTTTCCGACGGTGACGTCGTGCCCCTGCTCGCGCGCCTGCTCCTCGGTGAGGCCGAAGCTGGAGACGTTCGGGGTGCAGAACGTGGCTCGCGGTACGTCGATGTACTCGATCGGGTGGGTGTCCAGACCGGATGCGTCCTCGACCGCAATCACGCCCTCGTCCGACGCCTTGTGGGCCAGCGCCGGGCCCAGGACCAAGTCGCCGATCGCGTAGATCCCCTCGGCGCTGGTGCGCATCGCTCCGTCGACCGCGATCAGACCGGCCTCGTCGAGCTTGACGCCCGCGGCCTCCAGTCCGAGCGCCTCGATGTCGGGCCCGCGGCCGGCGGCGATCACGAGCCACTCGGCCTCGCCGGACTGCTCTCCGTAGGAGAACGCGACGCTCTTGTCGCCGGACTTGACGTCCGTGACCAGCGTGGAGGTGTGGACGTCGATGTCCTGACGCTTGAAGCCGCGCTCGGCGACCTTGGAGATGTCGGCGTCCTCGGTCGGGAGCACCCGGTCCAGCGCCTCGAACAGCATCACTTGCACGCCGAGGCGGGCGTAGCCAGAGGCGATCTCCGACCCCGACGCGCCGGCCCCGACGACGGCCATCGTCGCGGGCAGCTCGGTCAGCGCCCAGGCCTCCTCGGTGCCGATCACCCGACCGCCGAACTCGGTGCCAGGAATCGGTCGCTTGACGGAGCCGGTGGCCAGCACGATCGTCTTGGCCGAGATCTGGTCGCCGCCGACCGACACCGAGCCGCCCCCCGCCAGCGACGCCTCGCCCTCGATCAGCTCGATGTTGTTCTTCTTGAACAGACCGGCGACGCCGCCCGTCAGCGTCTTGATCACCTTGTCGCGGCGCGCGCTGACCGCCGCGTAGTCGACCTCGGGCTCGGCGACTTTGATCCCGAAGTCGTCGGCGTCGCGGACCTCCGACAGCACGTCGGCCACTCGCAGCACGGCCTTGGCCGGGATGCAGGCGTAGTTCAGACAACGGCCACCGACCCGGTCCTTCTCCACCACGGCCGTTTTCATCCCGAGCTGGGCCGCACGAATCGCCGCCACGTAACCGCCCGGCCCAGAGCCGATCACGACGCAGTCATACGAGGAATCCGCCATATATCTGAGCCTAGCCGAACGCTTTGAAGGCGCGTCTGCTGCCTCAGCGCGAGCCCGGCGAGGGCATCTGCATTCGGCTGAGCACCCGCACGAGCTTGAAGAACAGCACGCCGCCGCCGGAGATGATCACGATCGGGACGAGGAAGCCGAGCAGGTTGCTGGCTCGGATCAGCAGCAGCGCGAAGATCAGGATCACGAGCGCGAGCATGGCTTGGAACCCGAGCACCGCCCAGTAGCGCATCCGCCACATCCCGAGCGCGCAGATGACCATCAGCACCGAGAACACGATCACTCCGCCAACCGCGGTGTGGGTGCCGCCGAACGAATGGCGGCCGCTGACGAGCACGTCGACCAGGTCCCCCACGCCGACGATCAGCGCGATCAGCACCGCGATCTTGATCGACCACGGACGCTCCCCCGGGGCGAGCGGCACCAGCTCGGCCCGGATCGCTTGGTTTCGCTCCTCCGAGCGCCGGCGCGCCGGCGCGACGGTCGGCTGCGGCGGCGGCGGCGCGGCGGTCGCGCTCGGACTCGAGACCGGGCCGGCGGGCTTGCTGCGCTGCCCCCGCTTGCGGCTACGAGGAGCCAACCGCGGCCTCCGCCCGTGAGTCGTCGCCGATCAGGCGCCTCAGCTCAGCGGCCGCGCCGCGTGGGTCGGCGGCGTCGGTGAGTGCGCGCACAACCGCGATCCGACCCGCGCCGGCACCGCGCACGGCCGCCGCGTTAGCGGGCGAGATACCGCCGATCGCGAAGAACGGCACCGGCGCGGAGCTCGCCGCGTAGCGGACGAGCTCGAGCCCGACTGCGGGCCGTCCCGGCTTGGTGGGGGTGGCGTGCACGGGTCCGACGCCGATGTAGTCGACCTGGGCCCCGCCGGCGGCCTCCACCTGCTCGGGCGAGTGCGTCGAGAGACCGACGAGCAGATCCTCGCCGACGATCGCCCGCGCGTTAGCCGGGCTCAGATCGTCCTGGCCGACGTGAACCCCGTCCGCCGCCGCGGCGCGGACGAGGTCGGGTCGGTCGTTGAGGATGAACAGCGCCCCGTGGCGCCGACAGGCGCGGGCAAATCGGCGCGCCGCCGCCAGCACCTCGGCATCGGTGCCGTCCTTGATGCGCAGCTGCACGATGTCGACGCCGCCATCGAGAGCAGCGTCGAGGAATTCGTCTGGCCGGTCCTCGCAGACCAGGTACAGGCGAGCCGTTTGCAGGCGCTGGCGTCTGACGTCCACGACCTCAGTCTGGCAGGAGTGCCGCGCTAGGATTGGCTGTAACGGGAGCCCTACCGACTGGGCTGAGAGGGCGGACACCCGAGTTCGCCGACCGTCTGAACCTGAACCGGGTAATGCCGGCGCAGGGAGGTATGAATCTTGCGCAGCAGCAGTAACCCATTTGACGTAGCCGTCATCGGTGGCGGTGTGATCGGCTTGTCGGCCGCATGGCGAGCGGCGCAGCGCGGCCTGCGGGTGGTCGTGCTCGAGCGCGCCGAGGCCGGCGCCGGCGCGTCGCGCGTGGCCGCCGGGATGATCGCGCCGATCAGCGAGGCGCAGCCTCAAGGAGGAGCCGCTGCTGCGCCTGTCACAGGCCAGCGCACGCCTGTATCCCGCGTTCGTCGCCGAGCTGAGGGAGGCCTCGGGGATCGATCCGGGCTACCTGGCCTGCGGCACGCTGGCCGCCGCCCGTGACCGAGACGAGGCCGAGGCGCTCGACCGCGAGCTGGCGATGCGGATCGAGCTCGGCCTTCCGGTGACGCGCCTGCGGGCCAGCGAGGCGCGCCGGTTGGAACCCGGACTCGCGCCGGGGCTCCGGCTCGCGCTCGACGTGCCCGACGACCACGTGATCGACCCGCGTGCGCTGACGCTCGCGCTGGCCGCGGCGCTACGCCGCGCCGGCGGGGAGTTGCGCGGCGGCTGCGAGGTCGCCGGGGTGCTGTTCACCCGCGACCGGATCGACGGCGTGCGGCTGACCGGGGGCGAGGAGATCGTGGCCGACCAGGTGCTGGTCGCCGCGGGCGTGTGGTCCAGCCTGCTGCCCGGGATCCCCGACGACGCCCGGGTTCCGCTGCGCCCGGTCAAGGGCCAGACGCTGCAGATGCACGACCCCAGTGGCCCCGGGCTGCTCTCGCGTGTGCTGCGGATGAGCCCCGGCTACATCGTCCCGCGAGGCGACGGGCGCTACGTTCTCGGCGCGACCATGGAGGAGCGCGGATTCGACACGACGATCACCGCCGGCGCGATCTTTGAGCTGCTGCGCGACGCGATCGAGCTGGTTCCCGGGATCGACGAGTGGGTGGTCGACGAGCTGATCGCCGGGCTGCGTCCGGGCACGCCCGACAACGCGCCCGTACTCGGTCCGGGCGCACTCGAGGGTCTGCAGTGGGCCACCGGGCACTTCCGCCACGGCGTGCTGCTGACGCCGATCACCTCGCAGGTCGTGGCAGCGACGCTCGCGGGCGAGCCGCTCCCCGAGCACGCCGTCCGGTTCGGGGCCGAGCGGTTCGCCGAGATGGCGGTGCGTGCGTGACCGTGCAGATCACTGTCAACGGCGAGCCACGCGAGCTCGAGCCCGGCGCGACCGTCGCCGACGTGGTCGCGTCGCTGCCGGGAGCTCCCGAGGGCCGGGGCGTGGCCGTCGCGCTCGACGGCGAGGTCCTGCGCCGCTCGATCTGGGACAGCACGGAGCTCGATCCAGGGGCTCGGGTAGAAGTGGTTGTGGCGGTACAAGGAGGCTGATGCAATGGATGACGTGCTGACGATCGCGGAGCGGGAGTTCGGGTCACGGCTGATCCTGGGAACGGGTGGCTTCACCAGCCACGAGCTGCTCTCCCGGGCGCTGACCGAGTCCGGTACCGAGCTCTGCACGGTCGCGTTGCGCCGGCTCGACCCCGCGGCACGAGGTTCGATCCTCGACGTGCTCGACGCCGCCGGCGTGCAGGTGCTGCCCAACACGGCCGGTTGCTTCACCGCTCGGGATGCGATCACCACCGCGCAGCTGGCGCGCGAGGCCTTTGAGACAGATTGGATCAAGCTCGAGGTGATCGGCGATGACCACACGCTGTTGCCCGACGCGGTCGAGCTGCTCGAGGCCGCCGAGGCGCTGGTCGACGACGGCTTCGTGGTGTTGCCCTACACCAACGACGACCCGATCCTGGCCCGTCGGCTGGAGGACGTCGGCTGCGCCGCGGTGATGCCGCTGGGTTCGCCGATCGGAAGCGGGATGGGAATCCGCAACCCGTACAACATCTCGATCATGGTCGAGCGCGCCGGGGTGCCGGTGGTGCTCGACGCTGGGGTCGGGACAGCATCCGATGCCGCCTTGGCGATGGAGCTGGGCTGCGACGCGGTGCTGTGCGCGAGCGCGATCTCCCGCGCCCACGACCCCGCCGCGATGGCCCGCGCGATCGCGCTCGCCGTCCAGTCGGGCGTGCTCGCGCACGGCGCGGGGCGGATCCCGCGCCGCCTGTACGCGCAGGCTTCGACGCCCGAGGAGGGCCTGCCGGTGCTCGGTTCGTGACCGTCGCGGAGCTGATCGCCGGCTGGGAGCAGGCCTGGTCGGGCAAGGACGCCGATGCGTTCGGGGAGCTGTGCGCTCCCGGCATCCACTATGAGGATCCGCTCACGGATGCGCCGCTCGAGGGCGCCGACGCACTCGGTCGCCACGCCGAGCGGCTGTGGGCGGCGTTCCCCGACGCACGGCTCGAGCGCACCGGAGAGATCCTCTCCAACGGACAGTTCGTGGCTGCGCCCGGCAAGATGCTGGCGACCCACCGAGGCAGCATGGAGGGCCTGCCCGCGACGAACCGGTTCATCGTCGTGCACTCGATCTGTTACTGCGAGCTACGGCGCGGGCGGCTGTTCCGGGTGCGGGCGTTCTTCGACCTTTACGATGCCGCCACACAGCTCGGCGTGCTGCCCAACCGCGGTTCGCTGGGCGAGAAGGCGCTGCTGGTGCTGCGCGGGTTCGGACTGAGGGCGAGGGGCTGATGGAGATCGCGATTCCAATCTTCGACAGGATCACCGCGCTCGACGCCGTCGGCCCCTACGAGGTGCTCTCACGCCTCCCGGACGCGAACGTACGCTTCATCGCGACCGAGCCGGGACCGAAGCGAACCGAGACCCGAATGCTCGCGCTGGAGGCCGACGCGGCGCTGTCCGATCTGACCGAGCCCGACGTGATCGTGTTCCCCGGCGGCTACGGCACTCGGGAGCTGTTCGATGACCAGGACGTGCTCGCCTGGCTGCGCCACGCCCACGAGCACTCGCGCTGGACGACCTCGGTGTGCACCGGATCGCTCGTGCTCGGCGCCGCCGGGATCCTCGATGGCCTCGAGGCCACGTCGCACTGGCTGTTCCTCGACGACCTCGCCGGATACGGCGCCACGCCCGTGTCGCGACGGGTGGTGCGACAGGGCAAGGTGATCACCGCCGCGGGGGTCTCCTCGGGGATCGACATGGCGCTGACGCTGGCGGCGGAGCTGGCGGGCGACGAGGTCGCGCAGGGGATTCAGCTGGGGATCGAGTACGACCCCGAGCCACCGTTCGACAGCGGCTCGGTGGCGAAGGCGTCGCCGGAGATCGTGCAGCTGGTCAAGGACCGCCGGGCGACGATGGCCTGACGGCCTCGACGGTCACGGCCACCGGGTCATGATCTGACAGCTCGCCGCGCTCGAGCGTCCCGGCGGTCGCCGGATCGCCCGTGATGCCGTGGACGTATACGTGGTCGACGTGGTGCCCGGCGACGTGCTCGTAACCGTCCAGCGACAACGAGCGCACGTTGAAGTCGCCGCCGAGCACGACCGGAGCGCCGGCGGCCCACCCCAGCGCGACGCTCGCCGCCGCGCGGCCCTGTTCGGCGTCTGACGCAGTGTGGAGGTTGCAGACCCATATCGGTCCGGCCTCGGACTCGAGCCGGACTCCGTGCAGCCAGCGGCGCTCGGGCAGCCAGCACAGCCGACGCTTACGGTGCTCGGCGATTCGTCCAACCCGATGCCGGACGAGGATCGCGTTGGCGCCGCCGCCGTTGGACTTGAGCGCGTCGGGCCAGCGGATCGCCAGCGGACGGCGCAGCCGCAGTCCGAGGTTGCGCGAGGTCAGAGCGGTCCGCTGATCTGCATCGAGTGCCGCGGCGAGCTGCGGCGGCCACCACGGCGGCACCTCCTGCAGCAGCGCCAGCTCCCACTCCCAGCCGGCCAGCGCGTCGGTGAACTCGGCGGTCAGATCGCGGCCGGCCGACGGCACCGCGCGCCCGTGCTTGAGGTTCCAGCTCAGCACGCGCCAGCGATTCACCCGCCCAACGTACACTCCCCGCCTTGCCGCGCCATTTCCTCACCGGGTCCGAGCTCAGCGCCGACGAGCTCGACGCGCTGATCGAGCGCGCGATCGAGCTCAAGGCCTCGCCCGATTCGTCCGACGCGCTCGTGCGCCGCACCGTCGCGCTGCTGTTCCAGCGGCCGTCGACGCGGACCCGGGTGTCGTTCGAGGCGGGGATCGTCGAGCTCGGAGGACACCCGATGGTGCTCCGCACCGAGGATCTGCAGCTGACCCGCGGCGAGTCGGTCCGCGACACCGCGTACGTGTTGTCGCGGCACGCGGCCGCGATCGGGATTCGGACCGGACCCGACGAGCTCGTCGAGGAGCTCGCCGATCACGCCTCGGTGCCAGTGGTCAACATGCTCACCCACGGGCACCACCCATGCCAGGCGATCACCGACCTGATGACCCTGCGCGAGCACTTCGGCCGGCTCGAGGGGCTGACGATCGCCTACGTCGGCGACGGCAACAACGTGGCTCGGTCGCTGGCCGTGCTCGGCGCCACCGCGGGCGTCAACGTGCGTGTGGCCTCGCCCGCCGGCTACGCGCTGGAGCCGGTGGCCGAGGCGGTCCTGACCGATGACCCCGCCGAGGCGGTGCGCGGCGCCGATGCGATCTACGCCGATGTGTGGGTGAGCATGAACGACGATCCGGAGACGGCGCAAGCCCGGCGCACCGCGCTGGAGCCCTACCGGCTGGACGACGCGCTGCTGGATCTCGCCAATCCGGACGCGATCGCCCTTCACTGCCTGCCCGCGCATCCCGGCGAGGAGATCACCGCCGACGTGCTGTACGGCCACCGCCAGCGGATCTGGGATCAGGCCGAGAACCGCCGGCACGCCCAGAAGGCGCTGCTCGAGCTGCTGATCGCCGACATGACGCGCCCCTGAGCGGGTTCCTCGTCGGGTACGCTGATGGCTCCCAATCGTCCAGAGGGAGTCCATGCCAGCACCGAGATCGACCCCAGCCCCGGCGCACGGTAGGCCTGAGGTTCCGATCGACGGCTACGAGGAGCTCACCGCTCGTCGGGTGATCGAGCGACTGCGCCGTCTGGGCCCGGCCGAGCTGCGCGCGTTGCGCGACTACGAGCGCCGCCACGCCAACCGCCAGACGGTGTTGGACGAGATCCAGCGGGCCCTCGGGGACTGATCGAGCCCCGGAGGAGGACCCGTCGCGCCCGGCCGGGCTAGAGATCTCATGCACGACGTGACAAATCCGTCTGCTACGCCGAGTCGCGACACACCATGCACGAAATGCATGCATGCAGTGACGCGGCCCCGACGCGCGGTCGGATTTGTCGCTCGGTGCATGATCGGCGCTCGTAAATCGGCCCCCATGAGCGCCCCGCGCAACCCCCGCGGGCAGCGAGCTTGACATGCTAGGTCTCAATGGCCACACAGCCACCCACCAGAACCCGGCCGTCTCGTGGCGACGAGCTCGAGCTGACCGTCGACTCTCTCGCCTTCGGCGGAGCCGGCGTCGCGCGGCTTGATGGCTACGTCGTGTTCGTGTCGGGCGCCGTTCCCGGCGACCGCGTGCGCGCCGTCGTCGGCAAGTCCAAGCGGGCTTACGCGGAGGCGCGCACGATCGAGATCGTCCAGCCGAGCGAAGACCGGATCGCGCCGGTGGCCGACCACCCAGGCGCGCCGTGGCAGGTGCTGCCGTACGAGCGCCAGCTCGAGGTCAAGCAGACGCAGGTCGCCGACGCGCTGAAGCGGATCGGACACCTCGAGGGCTTCGAGCTCGAGCCGATCGTTCCGGCGGTGCAGACCTGGCGCTACCGGAACAAGCTCGAGTACTCGTTCGGCACCGAAGCCGGGGGCGCGCTGGTGTGCGGCTTCCACGCGCCCGGGCGCTGGGACCAGATCCTCGACATCGACGACTGCAAGCTGGCATCGGAGGCGGGCAACGCCGCCCGCGACCGGATCGTGCAGTGGTGCCGGCGCCAGGGACTGACCGCGTATGACCGACGCAGCGGCGAGGGGTTCCTGCGCAACCTCGTGATCCGCGAGGGCAGGCGCACCGGCCAGCTGCAGGCGCGGTTGGTCACCGGTCCGGGAGACCTCGACCGCGAGTCGCTGGCGGCGGCGTCCGAACCGCTGGCCGGACTGCTGTGGACGCGGATCGACAGCGTCGCGGAGACCACCCAGGGCGGTGAGACCGAGCTGCTGGCCGGCGTCGATCGCCTCGAAGAGGAGCTCGGCGGGATGAGCCTGGCGATCTCGCCGGAGGCGTTCTTTCAGACCAACACCGAGATGGCCGAGCGGCTCTACGGGCTCGCGATCGAGTACGCAGGCCTGGGTGGGTTTGAGCGGGTCTACGACCTGTATTGCGGGATCGGCACGATCGGCCTGCTGATGGCCCCTCGGGTGGCCGAGGTGTGGGGCCTCGAGCTCGTCGAGGAGGCGATCGCCGACGCGATCGCCAACGCGCGGCGCAACGAGATCGACAACGTTCGGTTCTTCGCTGGTGACGTGCGGTTGGCGCTGCGCGAGCTGGTGGCCCAGGCCAGCCGCCCCGACGTGATCGTCGTCGACCCGCCGCGCGCCGGGCTGTCGGCCAAGATCGTGCGCCGGATCATCGAGGCGGCGCCGGCACGGGTCGTGTACGTGTCGTGCAACCCCACCACGCTGGCTCCGAACGCCGCCCAGCTGATCGAGGCCGGTTACGAGCTCGGCCGCGTCAGGCCGGTCGACATGTTCCCCCAGACGCCCCACATCGAGTGCGTGGCCGTGCTGGATCGCCGGACCTGAGCCGCCGTGTAGGGTTCCGCCCCGCATGCGCGCAGTCACGATTCGCGACACCAAGCTGAGCGTCGAGGACCATCCCGACCCCGTGCCCGGAGCCGGGGAGTGCCTGGTGCGCGTCAGGGCTGCCGGCCTCAACGGCGCCGACATGATGCAGCTGCGCGGCCACTACCCGGCTCCGCTCGGCGCACCCCAGGACATCCCCGGGCTCGAGCTCGCGGGCGAGGTGATCGACCGCGGCCCCGGGGCGCAACGGTTCGCCGACGGCGATCGGGTGATGGGGATCGTCGCCGGTGGCGGCCAGGCCGAGCTTGCGGTCGTCCACGAGCGGATTCTGCTGCCGGTCCCCGAGAACCTCGACTGGCCGATGGCCGGAGGCGTATCCGAGACGTTCACGACTGCCCACGACGCGCTGTTCGGCCAGGCCGGCTTGCGCGCCGGAGAGCGGCTGCTGGTCCACGGCGCGGCCGGAGGCGTCGGAACCGCTGCGGTCCAGCTCGGCCGCGTCGCCGGTGCCCGCGTCACCGCGACCGTCCGCAACCCGGACTCGCGCGCCGCCGTCGCCGACCTGGGCGCCGACGTGGTCGCGCCCGAGGGCTTCGCCGACCACGGCCCGTTCGACGTGATCCTCGAGCTGGTCGGCGGGCCGAACCTGTCCGACGACCTGAAGGCGCTGAACCCGCACGGGCGGATCGCCGTGATCGGGATCGGCGCCGGCGCCAAGGCCGAGATCGATCTGCGGATGATGATGGGCAAGCGCGCGCGGATTCACTCATCGACGCTGCGTCCGCGACCGCTGGAGGAGAAGGCGATGACAGCCCGGGGAATGGAGCGCTCGGTACTGCCGTTCCTGGCCTCCGGACAGATCAAGGTCCTGGTCGCCGAGGTCTACCCGCTCGAGCAGGCCACCGAGGCCTACGACCACTTCAGCGGTGGCGGCAAGCTCGGGAAGGTGATCTTGGAGATGTCCAGCTGACGCGCCGGCGGCGCGCCGCGGTCATCCGTCTTCGCTGAACGCGGCCTCTTCGGCCGCGAGGCCGGGCTCGTCCTCAGCCGCGTGGATCGAGCACAGGGCGGGGCCGCCGGACTCGAGCGCTGCCTGCTGCTCGGCCGTGGTGAGCTTCGCCCCGCACTCCTCGCAGCGGTCGGGAATCTGGCCTGGCCGGTTGTCCTCGAGGCTCATTGGGCCGATCTTAGTAACAGCGAGCGACTCCCGGGGCGATCAGTAGGGGGGAAGGTCCTCCCACCACTGCCCGAGCACTCGGAACGCCGTCCAGAACTCGCGTTTGGCGCCTTCCTCGTCGAGCGCGTCGTCGATGTTTGGGACATATAGGGCCTCGATCATCGGGGTCAGCCGCTGCAGCTCGCCCGAGATCGGGTGCAGGTCGCGGCGCAGGGGCACATCCAGGTCGTTGACCACGCCGAGCGCATCCGGGCCCATCACCACGATGATCTTCGGCGAGACGATCGCCAGCTCCTCGGCCAGCCGGGCGACGCAGCCGGGATCGGCCATGTCGGGATCCGGGACGGGGCACTTGACGCACAGCGTCCCGTAGACCGCCAGCGGGTCGATCGACAGGCGCTTGAGGGACTTCATCAGGGCGTTGCCGGTACGGCCGTAGAAGGCCACGCCCTCCTCGACCTCCGACGGGCGGGCCGAGTGCTTGACCAGGAGGATGTCGGCTTGCGGGTGCCCGGAGCCGAGCACCGGCATCAGCTGGCCGCGCGGGCAGTCGGAACATGACTGGACTTCGCGCGCGAACGTGTTCAGCTCGCGGATCGCTCGCTCCAGGTACTTCTCGCGGATCTCGTCGTCGGTGGCGGGCATCCCCCCCGGATTGGACGGTTCGCGAGCTTGTCCTTGCGAATGCATCAGGACTTGCGGCGGTCGCGGTCGGCGGGCCGCCCCCGGCCCGTGGCCCGGCGCACGCGCCGGTCGCGCGACGCACGGCGGGCGGACTCGGGCAGAGCCTTTGTCTGCAGGAACTTCAGCGCCTGGACGTACAACAGGCTGGCCGGGTTGCGGACGATGTCGGCGTCGCGCAGCGACTGCAGGAACTCGTCCGGCCCGTCGAACTGCCGCATCCGAATCCGTACGGAGCCAAGGCCCTGGGGCACATGGGCATCGGAACCGGCCCCCGCCGGGATCCGGTACTTGGCGGCGAACCGGACCGCCTCGTCGTTGAACTCCGAGATCGCGATCCGCGGGTTGAACACCTCGATCGCGTCGACGTCCTCCAGTACGTCGAGCAGGTGCTCGTAATCGGGGACCGAGTGCATCCGGTCGAACGGGTGTGGGACATAGACGAGCCCGCCCTGGCGCTTGATCTCGGCGATCGTCTCCTGGAGCGTCATCCCGCGCGGGATCTTGTCCTCGATGAACAGGCCGATCACCTCGCCCTGATCGGCGGTCTTGACCTCCTCGCCGACGATCAGGTTGATGCCGTCGGCGAGCTCCCGGGCCGCATGGGCGCCCGACACCTCGTTGTGGTCGGTGATCGCAATCGCACCCAGGCCGCGGGCGCGCGCCTCGGCGAGCAGCACCTCGACCGGTGTCGCGCAGTCGTAGGAGTGGTCGGTGTGCATGTGCAGGTCGACGTCGACCAGACGTCTGGAGCCGAGCCGGTGGCGAATCTGACCGTTGCCGCGGTCATCGTGACGGCGCGCGACCAGGTCCTCGTACACGCCCTCGAGCTGGTCCGCCACCCGCGACCACGAGAATGTGGACCTGAGGGCCTGCAGCTGCTCGGGATCGCGGTGGGGAGGCTCGGACACCAGACGGGTCAGGTGCGACGCCAGCGTCTCGATGTCGCCGGGAATGAAGCCGTCGCCGTATTCGCCGTCGGCCAGCAACTCCTCGTACACCGGCAGCCGCGACGCCACCGGGGTCACGCCGGCCGTGAGCGCGCGCACCAGCGTGCCCGGAATCGTGCGGATCCCCTCCGAGGCGAGCACGAGCACATCGGCGCCCGCCAGCGCCTCGGCCTCGGTGACCTGCTCGGCGTCGGTGAACGCGATCCGGGCCCGCAGCGCCCGGCTGAGCGTCGCAGAGCCCGCCAGCGGCCGACGTGACCACACCGTCGCGTGCCAGTCGAGCTCGAGCGGGATCCCGCGCAGAGCCCGCAGGAACAGCCTCAGCGCCGCCCGCTCCTCGTCGGCGATCAGCACAATCTCGACCGGCTCGTGCTCCCGGCGGCCGGACACGTCGCTGCCGGGCAGAATCACGCGGTAGTCGGCCGGGAAGAACTGCTGCATGAGCTCGCGAGTGGCCCCGTAGCTGGCCGTGCGGGCATCGAGCCGGCCGAAGAACAGCCGCGACAGCGGCCGGGCGAGCTGGGTGGACAGGAGCCGCTCGGTGGGGAGGTGGAAGCTGCCGACGTTCAGCGCCCGGGAGTGGCGCAGCGCCACGCTCGACGCGCTGGGCGCGAACGGCTCGTGGACCTGCACGACGTCGAGCCGCAGGCTCGTCAGCGCCTCTTCGATCGTGCGGGCGACGTCAACCGGCAGCGACGCCGCGCGGCGGCGGGTCGGGGAGAACGGCAGCACCTCCCCGACGCCCAGCACCAGCGGCTCTCCGTCGGCCCGCTCGAACAGTGCGTCGGGCTCGGCGCGAATCGCGCGCCGGGTGTCGCGGACGAGCTCGCCGGAATTCGACGGAGCGATGATCAGGACGCGATGGCCACGTCCGGCCAGCTCCTCGGAGACGCGCCTGACGTACTCCTGGACCTCGTTCTCGGCCTCCCACGCGAACGGGGTGACCTGAGCGATGGCGAGCCCGGGCACGACCACTCGGCGAGCATAGACCCCCGCCCTCGAGACCGTGCCCAGGCGCGCCGGGCTAGTTCGTGGCTGCCGTCTTGGCGCTCTTGTCCGCGGTCGTCTTGGCGATCGGCTTGCGCGAGTACTTCTCGATGAACTTCTCGGTCAGATCGCGGGCCTCGGAGTCGGGACGCTGGTGCATCGGCGACTTCATCAGGTACGAGCTGGGGCCGTCGAGCTGACCCGACAGGCCGTTGTTCAGCGCCAGCTTGCAGCAGCGGACGGCGTCGGTGACGATCCCGGCCGAGTTCGGCGAGTCCCACACCTCGAGCTTCAGTTCGGCCATCAGCGGCACGTCACCGAACGCCTGACCCTCGAGCCGGATGTGCGCCCACTTGCGGTCGGTCAGCCACGGTACGTAGTCCGACGGGCCCACGTGGACGTCGTCGGCGGGCAGCGTGTGGCCCATGATCGACGTCACCGCGTTGGTCTTGGAGATCTTCTTGGACTCCAGCCGCTCGCGCTCGAGCATGTTGTAGAAGTCCATGTTGCCGCCGACGTTCAGCTGCGAGGTGCGCATCAGCTTGACGCCGCGGTCGTGGAACAGCCGGGCCAGCGATCGGTGGACGATCGTGGCGCCGACCTGGGACTTGATGTCGTCGCCGACGATCGGCAGGCCGGCCTTCTTGAAGCGCTTGTTCCAGTAGTCCTCGCGGGCGATGAACACCGGGATGCAGTTGACGAAACCGCAACCCGCCTCGAGGATCTGCTCGACGTACCACTTGGTGGCCTGCTCGGATCCGACCGGGAGGTAGGAGACGACCACGTCGGTCCGGGTCTCCTTGAGGATCTCGACGATGTCGGCCGTGGGGCCGGGCGCCTTGGTGATCTTCTCCTTGAGGTACTTGCCGAGGCCGTCGTGGGTCATCCCGCGATGGACCTCGACGCCCAGCTTGGGGATGTCGTCGGTGAACTTGATCGTGTTGTTCTGGCCGGACCAGATCGCCTCGGAGAGGTCCTTGCCGACCTTGTCGGCGTCGATGTCGAAGGCGGCTGAGAACTCGATGTCCGAGACGTGGTAGCCGCCCAGGTCGACGTGCATCAGGCCCGGAACCGACTCGCTGGAGTCGGTGTCGCGGTAGTAGTGCACGCCCTGCACGAACGAGTTCGCGCAGTTACCCACGCCGATGATCGCCACCCGCACCTTGTCCTGCTGAGGCCGGGCGGAGCCGTTGGTTGAGCCGTTGGCGATGCTCAATGTTCTGGAAGCTTTCCCTTTTTCGAAGATGAATCTGAGTGGCGAACCGCTGCGCACCCGTCCCGCTTAAACGTAGGCCGCGCGGCTCGCTTTGTTACAGCTGCGGCGCCGTGGCGAGCTGCTTGCGAACGTGGAAGATCCGCTGCAGCACGGTGAACACCGTCAGCGCTGCGAGCACGTACACGGCCGGCGCCAGCAGTTCGAAGTTACCGATCGACGCGCCCTTCGCGAACACCAGTCCGGCGGACAGGATCACCACCCGGACCGGGCGCGTGGCCAGGCCGACCTTGCACTCCACGCCCAGCGCCTCGGCGCGGGCGCGTGTGTAGGACACCATCAGCGATCCAAGCACCGCCGCAACCGTCGCCGCGGCCGCCACCTCGTTATGCCGCGAGGCGAAGTACGCGCCGACGGCGATCAGCACGATTCCCTCCTCGAGCCGGTCCAGCGTCGAGTCCAGGAACGCCCCAAACGGGCTGCCCTTGCCCGACATCCGGGAGTAGCGGCCGTCCAGCGTGTCCATGATCGAGCCGACGATGAACGCGACCCCGGCGAGGAAGAAGTAGCGGCCCACCACCAGCCCGGCCGCGAGCAGGTTGAGCGCGAACCCCGTGAGCGAGATCGCGTTCGGGGTCAGCCGCGATTCGATCAGTCGCTCGCGGACGACGGCCTGCGTGTTGGCGCCGTTGAACCGGACGCGTGGCCGATCTGAGCGATCCGGCTGCGCCCGGGGCGGCTTGGTCTGCTGGTCAGCCATTGGAGACAGGCACTGAGCGCTCCCCGGCGGTCGGGACCACTCTAATGCTCGGAAAGACTGTACTCAGGCCGTAGCGTGACCGAAGGCCCAGACGTCAGGCCTCGCCCGGGCCAGCAGCTGCTTGGCCAGCAGCGCTGAAATGCCGGCGGTGACGCAGCCCAGGAACACGTCGGTGAAGTAGTGGTTGCCGGTGGCGACGACCACGAACGTGATCCACAGCGGGTAGAGACCCCAGGCGACCTTGGCCGGCCAGTGCTTGACCAGGCGGATCATCGGCAGTCCGATCATCACCGCGAAGCAGACGTGCATCGAGGGGACCGCCGCGTAGAAGTTCAGCAGGCCCTTGCCGGGGCCGTAGTCGACGTACCCGCCGAGGAACTGGGAGACCGAGTCCGTGAAGCCCCACTCCGGCAGCAGCCGCGGCGGTGCCGTCGGGTACAGCCAGTAGCCGATCAGCGCGATGCCCATCGCCATCACGAACATGTTGCGCACGAAGTAGAACGAGTCGTTGCGGCGCAGGTAGATGAACACCAGCGCGCCGAATGTCACGAAGTAGTGGGCGTTGAGGTACGTCCAATCGGCTACGTCCATCAGCAGGTGCTTGTTCAGAGCCCACGCCTGGATGCTGGGTTCCGCGAACACGTGCAGGAACCGCTCGATGTCGATGATCCGGGTGGCGTCGCCGAATGGCTTGTAGCCGCTGCCGCTGTCGATCAGGCCCCGAACCAGCTGGTAGACGAGGTACGCGCCGACGAACATCATCAGCTGACGCATCATGTCCTTCCAACCGTGCGGAAGCACACGGGACTCGATCATTCGCAGGCGGCGGCTCATGGCAGAACTTTCATCCTACCGCCGACGGAACTTTGGCCGAGTGTGCGATACGTCATACCGATTTGTTCGTGCTTCTGATCAGTAGACCTACCCCGTTAAGGCTCAGTTACATCGCGGCGAAGTGGCTCCGATGCGACCGAGTGAGAACTTTGTAACAAGTGTCACAGGTCCGCCGCCGCGCAGCCTTAGTGTCGTGAACCCGTTGTCGTCGATCACGCAGCCCGATCCCTTGCCCAGCGCCCAGTAGGGCGTGAACCGAACCCGTAGCTGGACGGTGCCGGGATGCGTGGCCTGCAGCGTCATCGAACTGGGCCCCAGCGACCGCAGAGTGGCGGCTCCCTGGGCGATCGGCGCCGGGTTCTGGACGGCGTACACGTGCCAGTCGCGGCTCTCGAACACGAGCTTCAGGTACGGCAGCCCCCGATCGATCAGCGCCGTCTCCTCGTGTGCGGAGTAGTCGAGGTCCGCGTCGGAGACCGCCACGAAGCGAACGGCCAGCTTGTGCAGCCAGGCGTCGTAGGTGGCCGGCGTCAGCGTGTGGTCGTAGAACAGGCTGTTGTATTTGATGTCCAGCTGGCGCTCCCAGCCTCGGGCCAGCGGGAACCGGGGGGCGACCTCATACGCCTCCCAGTGAAACCGGGTGAACGGGATCTCGACCCTGAACGGTGGTCCCTTCTGGGCCTCGAGGAAATCCAGTAACGGCTCGTAGTAGGACGCCTTGACCGACGGGTCGCCAGCCGACGTCCGAACGTCGCGGATCGGCGCCTGCCACTGGAAATACAAGAGCGGCAGCGCCACGATCGCCAGCCACACCACGTGCCGGCGGTACCACAGCAGCGCGACCAGCGGTCCGGCCATCAGCGGTCCCAGCCGGGCGGCGTTGCTGCCCACCGGGGTGGCCACCTTGAACGCGGCGATGCAGCCCAGCGCGTACAGCACGATGCCCGCGATCAGCGTCACCTGACGCCTGGGGATCAGCAGCACCAGCGCGACCAGCGAGATCGCCGGAATCGGCCACAAGGTGGCCCACGTGAACGGCTCGCTGCCGCCTTCGGGAAACGCGATCGACAGCAGTCCCACCGGCACCAGTGACGCCGCGATCACTGCGATTCCCGGCAGCGCCGCCCGGAATCGTCGGTGCTCGGCGGCCTGGCCGATCGCGAATGCCGCGGCCGCCAGGGCGGCGAACAGCGCCGCCACGGGGCTGGCCAGGGCGGTGAGCACTCCGAACAGCACCGCGATCCCGGTTCGTCTCCGGCTCAGCGCCAGCGCGCTGGCAATCGCAGGCAGCAGCCCGAACGCGAACGTGAGGCGGCCGGTGAACAGGTTGGTGGCGGTGCCGGCGCCGAACCACAACGCCCCCAGCCAGGCGTCCTCGCCGAACTGGTCCCGGGCCAGGATCTCGAACAGCGTCGCACTCGCGCACGCGGCCAATCCGGCCGCCACCTGGGGGGTCAGCGCCGCCGCGATCGGCGGGAACAGCACGCTGTAGCCGGGAACGTGATGGCCGCCGTACCACCAGTTGTTCCACACCCCGAAACCCTCGGCGGAGAACAGCTTGGCCCGGAGCAGATGCGCCGCCAGGTCCAGGCTCGGCGGCGACACGAGCACGTAGGCGATCGCGAACAGGCCGGCGACCACAGTCGGCGCCGCCCGCTTGGGATCAAGCCACGGCGGGCGACTGATGCCCCGGGCGAACGTTGGCCGCCGCAGCTGGCGGCGCTCCAGGACGCTCCTGCTCGACGTGCTCAAGCCTGCGCCTCCAGGAAGCTCGCCACGCGATCGACCACCTGCGGCTGGTCCATCCACGGCCAGTGGCCCGCGTCGGGGATCACTTCGAGCGTGGCCTGGGGGAGCACCTCGGCGTAGATGGCGCCGATCCCGGGGTCAAGCCATGGATCCTGCTCGCCCCATAGGACCAACGCGGGCGCGCCCAGCGTGGCCAGGGCGGAGCCGGCGGCGGCGAGTTCCGCGAGCGTCGCCGAGCGGGTCAGTCGCAGGATCGCGCGCTGGGTGCCCTGGTCGAACTGATCCCAAATCGCGTCGATGCGCTCGGTCGTCCAGACGTCCGGGCGGACGCTGCCCTCGCGCAGAATCCGAGCCAGCAGCCACTTCGTGATCGCCCCCATCACCAGCTCGCCGATCAGCGGGCGCTCCCACAGCCGGGCGGCAAGATGCCAGCTGACGCCATCGGACGGGAACATCGGTACGCCGTCGATGATCACGATCCGCTCGATCCGCTCGGGGCTGCGCTGGGCGAACGCCAGGCCAATCGGGGCGCCCCAATCGTGCACGACCAGGCGCACACGGTCGACGTCGAGCTCGACGAGCAGCCGGGCCAGGAAATCCGAGATCCCCCCGACCGAGTAGTCGAGGTTGCCGGCCTTGCCCGAACGACCGAAGCCGCTCAGGTCCGGAGCGATCCCTCCCGTTCGCTCGAGGAACGGGACCCAGTCGTCGGAGCTTGTCGGCACGCCGTGCACGTAGAGAACCGGGGCGTCGCCGGGACCGGTGGCGGTTCGATAGAAGGCGGGCGATCCGGCGAGTTCGATCGTATGCTCGTCGACGCTCAACCCCGGCCGAGGATAACGTCCTCGCCCGTGAGCACGAACGGCGATCGCGCGCGGACACTATGTCTCGGCGAGGCGCTGGTCGACCTGATCTGCGAGCGGCCGATCGACGATTTCGCTCAGGCCGACGCGTTTTCGCCTCACCTTGGTGGCGTGGTCGCCAACGTCGCGGTCGCCGCCGCGCGGCGGGGCGCCCGGATTGCGCTCGCCGGCGGCGCCGGCGCCGACGGGTGGGGCCGGTGGCTGCGCGAGCGGCTGCGCGACGAGGGCGTCGACGTATCGCGGTTCGAGCTGGTCGACGGCCGCCAGACGCCGTTGGCGGTGGCCGCGGTGGGCGCCGACGGGGAGCCGACCTACCAGGTCTACGGCCAGCCGCTGCCGACCGTCGTCGCCGCGCTGGGCGATGGCGTGGAGGCTGCTGTCGCCGAGTCTGCGGCACTGTTCGTGAGCTCGAACACGCTCGTTGGGGACGGGGAGCGTGCGGTCACGATGCGAGCGGTACGCGCCGCCCGGGACGCTGGGCGCGAGGTCATCGTGGATCCGAACATCCGGCTGCATCGCTGGAACTCGCCCGCGGACGCGGCGGACGCCGTGAACGCGTGCGTGCGGGGGGCTCTACTGATCCGCGCCAATGAAGAGGAGGCAGCGCTGATGACCGGGCATCGCGACCTGGAGCGAGGTGCCTCGGCGCTCGTGGCCGCGGGCGCCCGGACGGTCGTGATCACCCGTGGCGCTCACGGGGCGATCCTGCGCGGCGAGGCGCGCGCGGACGTCCCTGGGGTGCCGACTCGGGTGCTGAGCACGATCGGCGCCGGCGACGTGCTCACCGGGACGCTGGTGGCGGCGCTCGCCGCCGCGGAGTTCTCGCCGGCCGCGGTCGCCGAGGCGCTGCCCGCGGCGGTGGAGGCCGGCGCGCGGGCGTGCGAGCACTGGGCGGCGCTCGAATGAGCCCCCGGAAGACCGACTGGAAGCGGCCGCCCCCGCGCCGCGTGCGGGCGATCCGCGACCGGTTGCGCCTGATCTACGGGATCCCACAGGCCAAGCCCCACCAGCATCCGATCGCCGAGCTGATCCTCACGGTGCTGTCGCAGTCGACCAACGACCGCAACCGCGACGTGGCCTACCTGGCGCTGCGCGAGCGCTTCCCCGACGACACCTGGGCGGCGATCCGCGATGCCCCGGTCGACGAGATCGAGGAGGCGATCCGGCCCGGGGGGATCTCGAAGGTCAAGTCCGCGCGGATCAAGTCGATCCTGCGCGCGATCACCGATACGGCTCCCGGAGGCGAGCTGTCGCTGGACTGGCTGCGCGAGCTCAGCGTCCCGGAGGGCCAGAAGTACCTGACGTCGCTGCCGGGGGTGGGGCGTAAGACCGCCGCCTGCGTGCTCCTGTTCGCGCTGGGGATGCGCGACATCCCAGTCGACACCCACGTCTCGCGTGTGGGGTCGCGGCTCGGCCTGTTCCGGCCCGGAGCGCCGTTCGAGGAGCTGCACGACACGATGCTGGCGATCACGCCGCCGGGCGAGGAGCTCGAGCTGCATCTGAACTTGCTGCGCCACGGGCGGCGCACGTGTCACGCGCGACGGCCGGACTGCCGGGAGTGCGCGCTCCGGCGGATGTGCCCGAGCGCCGAGGAGTTCCTGGGGTCGGGCACGAACGGCCGCTGAGCCTGCAAAACACGACAAATCCGCCCGCGATCTCGAGCCGTGACGCGCTATGCACGCTATACGTGCACCCCACGGCAAGCCTGCCGTTCTGCGCCGGATTTGACGTGCCATGCACGCCCCCGGGCCTTAGGCCCCTCCCGGACGCCCGATACAGATCTGCTACGCTCACGCTTAGATTTTCGCGAACGTAAGGGAGCAAAATACAGATGGGTAAAACGATTGGAATCGACCTCGGAACGACTAACTCGTGCATGGCTGTGCTCGAGGGTGGCGAGCCGACGGTCATCGAAAACGCCGAGGGTGGTCGGACGACCCCGTCGGTAGTGGCGTTCGCGCAGTCCGGTGAGCGCCTGGTCGGCACCGTGGCCAAGCGCCAGGCGGTGACCAACCCTCAGAACACCGTGTTCTCGATCAAGCGGTTCATGGGCCGTAAGGAGGCCGAGGTCCGCGAGGAGGAGTCGATCGTCCCGTACAAGGTCGTCTCCGGTTCCGGCGGCGACGCGCGCGTAGAGGCCGGCGGCCAGGAGTACTCCCCGCCGGAGATCAGCGCGATGATTCTCCAGAAGCTGAAGACCGACGCCGAGGCGTACCTCGGTGAGACCGTCGACAGCGCGGTGATCACCGTTCCCGCGTACTTCAACGACGACCAGCGCCAGGCGACCAAGGACGCCGGCAGGATCGCAGGACTCGACGTCAAGCGGATCATCAACGAGCCGACCGCGGCGTCGCTGGCCTACGGGCTCGACAAGGAGTCCGACCAGACGATCCTGGTGTTCGACCTCGGCGGCGGCACGTTCGACGTGTCGGTGCTCGAGATCGGCGACGGCGTGTTCGAGGTCAAGGCGACCTCGGGCGACAACCACCTCGGTGGCGACAACTTCGACAAGGCGATCGTCGACTGGCTCGTCTCGGAGTTCAAGAAGTCCCAGGGCATCGACCTGTCGGCCGACCCGATGGCCCTCCAGCGCCTGTACGAGGCGGCCGAGAAGGCCAAGATCGAGCTCTCCACCACGCAGGAGACGCAGATCAACCTGCCGTTCATCACCGCGGACTGCCAGCGGCCCCAAGCACCTCGACACCAGGCTGACCCGGGCCAAGCTCAACGAGCTGACCTCGGAGCTGCTCGACCGCACGGTCGCGCCGGTGCGTCAGGCGCTCGACGACGCCAAGGACAAGGGCGCCGCGACGATCGACCACGTGGTGCTCGTCGGCGGCATGACCCGTATGCCCTCCGTCCAGGAGAAGGTCAAGGAGCTGACCGGCAAGGAGCCGCACCGCGGCGTCAACCCCGACGAGGTGGTTGCGGTCGGAGCGGCGATCCAGGCCGGCGTGCTGGCGGGCGACGTCAAGGACGTGCTGCTGCTCGACGTGACCCCGCTGACGCTCGGGATCGAGACCAAGGGCGGTGTCATGACCAAGCTGATCGAGCGCAACACCACGATCCCGACCCGCAAGTCGGAGGTGTTCTCGACGGCCGAGGACAACCAGCCGTCGGTGGAGATCCACGTGCTCCAGGGCGAGCGCGAGATGGCCACGTACAACAAGTCGCTGGGCAAGTTCCAGCTGACCGGCATCCCGCCGGCCCCGCGCGGCATCCCGCAGATCGAGGTCGCGTTCGACATCGACGCCAACGGCATCCTCAACGTCTCCGCCAAGGACCTCGGCACCGGCAAGGAGCAGAAGATCGAGATCCGGGCCGGCTCCGGGCTGTCCGACGACGAGATCAAGCGGATGGTGTCCGACGCCGAGTCCCACGCCGAGGACGACCGCCGTCAGCGCGAGCTGGCCGAGGCCCGCAACAACGGCGAGAACGCCGCCTACCAGGCCGACCGTCAGCTCAAGGAGCTGGGCGACGCCGTCGACGCGAGCTCCAAGGAGGAGATCGAGGCCGCGATCAAGGAGGTCCGCGAGTCGCTGACCTCGGAGGACGCTGCGGAGATCAACTCCAAGACCGAGGCGCTGAACGCCGCCTTCCACAAGATCTCGGAGGCGATGTACCAGCGCGCGCAGGAGCAGTCCGCTCAGGACGGCGAGGCGACCACTTCCACCAACGGCGCGGGCGCGGACTCCGAGGAGGACGTCGTCGACGCCGAGGTCGTGGACGAGGGCAAGTAAGTCATGGACCCCAACCGCAAGCCACACGCCCCGGGGTTCCCGCCGGGCGAGCCTGAGGCGCCGGTGGCGGCACCCCAGGCCGCCCCGGCGCCCGCCGGGCACGACGCCCCAGACGGAAACGGCCACGCCGCAGCCGAGGACCACGGTCCGGCTGCGGCCGATGCCGCGGCCGATGCGACCAAGCCCGAGGAGTTCGATCTCGAGGAGATCGCGGCCAGGGCCGAGAAGGCCGACCAGTACCTCGAGCTCGCGCAGCGGACCAAGGCCGACTTCGAGAACTACCGCAAGCGGGCCGCCCGCGAGACGGCCGCCGCGCAGGAGCGCGGCGTCGCCAAGCTCGCGCGTGAGCTGCTACCGGCGGTCGACAACCTCGACCGCGCCGTCGAGGCGATCGAGACGCACACCGAGGACGGCTCCGCCAACCTCGTGTCCGGGATCAAGCTCATACACGCCGACGTGATCGCCGCACTGTCGCGCGCCGGGATCGACCGGTTCTCGCCCAAGGGCGAGGTGTTTGACCCCCAGCGCCACGAGGCGATCGCCCAGCAGCCCGTGGAGGGCGCCGAGCCGGGGACGATCGTCGAGGTCTACCAGCGCGGCTACGTGCTGGGCGAGTTCGTGATCAGGCCCGCGCGCGTGGTCGTGGCGGGCTGAAAGGACGCCCACGGTGGCCGATAGACCTGACTACTACAAGACCCTCGGGCTCGGCAAGAACGCCTCCGACGAGGAGATCAAGAAGGCCTACCGCAAGCTCGCGCGCAAGTACCACCCGGACCGCAATGCGGGCGACAAGCAGGCCGAGGAGCGCTTCAAGGAGATCTCCCAGGCCCACGACGTGCTGTCGGATCCGGAGAAGCGCAAGGCGTATGACCGGCCCAACCCGTTCGGATTCGGCGGCGGCGGACCCGCCGGCGGCGGCTTTGACCCCGGCCAGTTCACGGGAAACTTCGGCGACATGTTGTCGAACCTGTTCGGCAACGCCGGAACCGCCGGGCGCACAGGACGCGGCGACGTGCGCAGCGGGCGTCCCCCGCAGCGTGGCCGCGACCTGGAGACGGAGGTCTCGCTGACGTTCGACCAGGCCGTCAACGGCGCACAGGTGTCATTGGCGGTGCCGACCTCGACGCCGTGCCCGACGTGTCGCGGCACTGGCGCCAAGCCCGGCACCACGCCAAAGGTCTGCCCGGTCTGCGAGGGCCGCGGTGTCGAGGCCCAGAGCCAGGGGATCTTCTCGATCTCCCAGCCGTGCTCCAACTGCCACGGCACCGGGACCGTGATCGAGGACCCGTGCCCGACCTGCGGCGGCAGCGGCGCCCAGCGCAGCGTCCGCAAGCTGCGGGCCAACATTCCCGCCGGCGTGCACGACGGGAGCCGAGTCCGCCTGGCCGGCAAGGGCGAGGCGGGGCTCCGCGGTGCGGAGGCGGGCGACCTGTACGTGATCACGCGGGTGTCGGACTCGCCGGTGTTCAAGCGGGTCGGCGACAACCTCGAGGTCGAGGTCCCGCTGACGATCCCCGAGGCGATCCGCGGCGCGGTCGTCGAGGTCCCGACGCTGAACGGCACCAAGCGCCTGCGAGTCGCGCCCGGCACCAAGCACGGCACCGTCCAGCGGCTGCGGGGCGAGGGCCCGCCTCACCTCGCCGGCAAGGGCAATGGCGACATCCGCTACCGGTTCCTGATCGACGTTCCCTCCAAGCTCTCGCCCGAGCAGGAGGAGGCGGTCGACCGGCTGTCTGAGGTGATCAACGGCGACCCGCGCGCCAAGCTGTTCCAGGACGCGGGCGCAGCCAGCACGGCCGGGAAGGAGGCGTGATGGCGGTCCGGCGCACGCGCACGACCGCCCACGTCCAGGTCTCCTCGGAGCGCGGGGTGTTCATGATCTCGGTTGCGGCCGAGCTGGCCGAGATGCACCCACAGACGCTTCGCATGTACGAGGCCCGCGGCTTGATCGAGCCGCAGCGCTCGCCGAAGGGCACGCGACTGTACTCCCACAAGGACGTCGAGAAGCTGCGGCGGATCCAGGAGATGACCGCCGAGCTCGGGATGAACCTCGCCGGCGTCGAGCGCGTGCTTGAGCTGGAGAGCGAGCTGGAGTCGATGAGCCGCAAGGTCAAGGCGCTCGAGAAGCGCGCCGCCGAGCTCAAGGCCGAGGTCCAGCGCCTGGAGGAGCTCCGCCGCGAGCTGCGGGCCGAAGTCGTGCCGTACGCCAAGGGCGGCGAGATCGTGAGAGCGGCCGACATGAAGAGCTTTAAGATCCGCGTCGAGCGGCCCAGCGACTGACGGCCGCCGCGGGCGCGCCGCTCGCCGGGCGAGCGCCGGCGTCACGTGTGCAACGATCCGGCGGATGCGCTTCTGGGCAATCTCTGGGTTCGTGACGGCCGTGTTGGCGTTCTGCGCCCCGGCCGCGCTCGCGTCTGGCCCGACGGCCCGGGCGACCAGGGTCGGCCCCGCTCCGGCCTCCCAGCAGCTGCAGCTGGTGTTCCCGCTGACGGCCGATCTGGCTGGCCTGCAGCGCTTCGCCAACGCGGTCACGACGCCTGGCTCCCCGGACTACGGCCACTACCGATCGATCCCCGAGCTTGCGCGGCGGTTCGGCGCACCGGCGGCGGCCCGCGACAGCGTCGCCCGATACCTCCGGGCTGCGGGTGCCAGCGACGTCAAGCTCGACGCGACCGGGCTGTTCGCCGACGCGACCGTCAGCGTCAAGCTGGCCACGAAGCTGTTCTCTACATCCCTTGCGACCTATCACTCGGCACGCGAAGCCAGGTTCACTGCGCCCACCGCAGCGGCTCGGGTGCCCGCGGGGCTCCGCCGGCTGGTGACCGGCGTCGTCGGACTCGACACTCGCCAGCTCAGCGCTCGCGCCGCGGCCCCGGTGGCGGCCAGCACGCCCGCGCGGGCGCACGTCGCAGCCTCCCAGCCCAGCTCGGCGCTCCCGTTGAGCGGTACCCCCGCCGGCTGCCCGGCCGGGGTCGCCTCGGGGGGCTTCGTGCCCAACCAGTACCAGACCGCCTATGGGTTTTCGCCCCTGTTCGCGGCAAACATCCGCGGTCAGGGCGAGCGCGTCGCGCTGATCGAGATCGATGGGTTCCGCGACGCCGACATCAACACTTTCGCCCAGTGCTTCGGCCTCGACGTGCCGCGACTCAACGGCTTCGGGGTCGGGATCAAGCACCAGCTCGCTCCCGGGGGCGAGTCGACGCTCGACCTCGAGGTGCTCGATGCCGCCGCGCCTGAACTGAAGGCGATCGACGTATACGAGACCAAGCCGAGCGCCGCCGACACGCTGAAGGCGCTGACCGCTCCGCTCCAGAATCACGGCTTTCATCCGCAGGTGATCTCAGCGTCGCTGGGTCTGTGTGAGGCCGACGTCAACCTCGGCGTCGGCTCGAAGGGCATCAAGTCGGTCGAGGGCGCGCTGCAGATGGCCGCCTCGAGCGGGATCACGTTCCTGTCCTCCAGCGGCGACCAGGGCTCGGCGGACTGCGTCGGGCTCAACAACCTGCCGATCGATCGCCTCGGCGTCAACTACCCGGCCTCGTCGCCGTGGGTCACCGGCGTCGGCGGCACCAACCTGGCGCTCGACTCGGGTAACCGGATCAGTCATCAGGTCGTGTGGAACGACACCTCGCTGCAGCCCGGCGCTGCCGGAGGCGGCGGCTCCAGCATGCTGTTCCATCGGCCGACGTATCAGAAAGGCACGGTCAACCGCAATGCTCGCGGCGTGCCAGACGTCTCGATGCTCGCCGACATCGTCCCGGGCTACGCGGTGTATTGCTCCGCCACCGGTGACTGCGTCACCAATGCGACCCCGAACCCGTGGCAGACGGTCGGCGGCACGAGCGCCGCCACGCCCTTGCTGGCCGGCGGGCTGGCGCTTGCGGACCAGCAGCTGCGGCTCAACGGCCGGCCCGACCTCGGGTTCGTCAACCCGCTGCTCTACCAAATCGGTCACAACTCGAGGCTGCGCGGCAGCGTGTTCTCCGACGTGCTCCAGTTCGGCAACGACGTCGGTGCCTATATCCGCGGGCCGCACAAGCCGCTGGGCTGCTGCACCGCCGGTACCGGTTATGACCGGGCGTCGGGATGGGGCAGCGTGAATCTCTCGGGGTTCGCCACCGCCGCGATCGCGCTGACGCCGCCAAACGTGTCGCTGTCGCTGCCCCGGCCTCAGCACGTGATCAAGAGCAAGGCGGTCCTGGCCACCGTCTCCTGCAGCGCCGCCTGCCGCGCCGGCGCCGTCGCCGAGATCAAGATCGGCCGCTCCAAGCCGCTGAAGAGCTCCTCACGACGTCGCGGCGCTGTCGGCCGCAGGCAAGGTCACGGCGACGATCCCGCTGACGGCCAAGGAGCTGTCGCAGATCCATGCCGGCCTGTCGCACCACGATTCGGTGCGCATCACGGTCACCGGCGTGATCTACGGGTCCGGGACGCACGTCCTGCGTCACAGCTCGGGCAAGACGCTCTCGATCAGTTAGTGGCTGCGGAAAACTCCCCCTGGAATTTCCGCTCAGGCGTGTCATAATCTAAGTCGCAAAGACTTAGATTTATCTGACCGAGCCACGAGGACCCGAGAACCCCATGCAACCTGACCGATTCACGATCAAGTCACAGGAGGCGATCCAGGCCGCCCAGCGGCTCGCCGACGAGCGCCGTAACCCACAGACCACGCCCGAGCACTTGCTCGCGGTGTTGCTCGAGCAGGACGGCGGCATCGTCGTCCCGGTGCTCCGCAAGCTGGGCGTCGACCCGGCGGCGGTGCGCCAGTCGCTGTCGTCCGGGCTCGACGGTCTGCCCAAGCTGAGCGGCAGCGCCCAGCCTGACCCCGCCGGCGGCTCCAGCGAGCTGGTGCAGATCCTGCGCACCGCAGAGAGCGAGATGCGGGAGCTGTCTGACGATTACGTCTCGACCGAGCATCTGGTGCTCGCGATCGCCGCGCACCCCGGCAAGGCCGGCGACGCGCTGCGCAGCGCCGGGGCTTCGCGCGACGAGCTGCTGAAGGCGCTCAGCGAGGTGCGCGGCAGCCACAAGGTCACCGACCAGAACCCCGAGGACAAGTTCCAGGCGCTCGAGCGCTTCGGGCGCGACCTGACCGAGGCGGCCTCCCAGGGCAAGCTCGACCCGGTGATCGGGCGCGACGACGAGATCCGCCGCGTGATCCAGGTCCTGAGCCGCCGCACCAAGAACAACCCCGTGCTGATCGGCGAGCCCGGCGTCGGCAAGACCGCGATCGTCGAGGGCCTGGCTCAGCGGATCGTCGACGGCGATGTCCCCGAGGGCCTGCGCGATCGCAAGCTGGTGTCACTCGATATCGGCGCGATGGTTGCGGGCTCGAAGTACCGCGGCGAGTTCGAGGACCGCCTGAAGGCCGTGCTGAAGGAGATCGCCGACGCCAAGGGCCAGGTCGTGGTGTTCATCGACGAGCTGCACACGATCGTCGGCGCCGGGGCGGCCGAGGGCGCGATCGACGCGGGCAACATGCTCAAGCCGATGCTCGCCCGCGGCGAGCTGCGCGCGATCGGCGCGACCACGCTCGACGAGTACCGCAAGCACATCGAGAAGGACCCGGCGCTCGAGCGGCGCTTCCAGCCGGTGTACGTCGGCGAGCCGAGCCTCGAGGACACGATTGCGATCCTGCGCGGGCTCAAGGAGCGCTACCAGGTCCACCACGGCGTTCGGATCCAGGACTCCGCGCTGGTCGCCGCCGCCACGCTGAGCCACCGCTACATCGCCGACCGCTTCCTCCCTGACAAGGCGATCGACCTCGTCGACGAGGCCGCCTCGCGGATCCGGATGGAGATCGACTCAAAGCCGACCGAGATCGACGAGGTCGACCGGCACATCATGCAGCTCGAGATCGAGCTGCAGTCGCTGGGCGACGACGACGATGCCGGCACCACCGCCCGCCGCGAGCAGCTCGAGCGCACGCTCGCCGAGGAGCGCGAGCGCTCCGCCGGGATGCACGCGGAGTGGCAGCGCGAGAAGGAGACGGTCGGCGCCGTGGCGACGCTGCAGGAGCAGCTCGACCAGGCCAAGACCGAGCTCGAGCGAGCTCAGCGCGACGCCGATCTGGGCCGCGCGGCCGAGCTGCAGTACGGGACGATCCCCGAGCTGACCAAGCAGCTCGAGGCGGCCGAGTCGGCCGAGGCCTCGGCCGACGCGCCCGCAGCCAAGTTCCTCAAGGACGTCGTCGACTCCGAGGACGTCGCCGAGATCGTCGCCAAGTGGACCGGGATCCCGGTCACGCGTCTGATGGAGGGCGAGATCGAGAAGCTCGTGCACATGGAGGAGCGGCTGCACCAGCGCGTCATCGGTCAGGACGAGGCGGTCGAGGCTGTGTCCTCGGCGCTGCGGCGCTCCCGAGCCGGGCTTCAGGATCCCGACCGGCCGATCGGCACGTTCCTGTTCCTCGGCCCCACGGGCGTCGGTAAAACCGAGCTCGCGCGGGCATTGGCCGAGTTCATGTTCGACACCCAGGACGCGATCGTGCGGATCGACATGTCCGAGTACATGGAGAAGCACTCTGTGTCGCGGCTGGTGGGCGCGCCTCCCGGCTACGTCGGCTACGAGGAGGGCGGCCAGCTGACCGAGGCGGTCCGGCGCCGGCCCTACTCGGTGGTGTTGCTGGACGAGATCGAGAAGGCCCACCCCGACGTGTTCAACGCGCTGCTGCAGGTGATGGACGACGGGCGCCTGACCGACGGCCAGGGGCGGACGGTGTCGTTCAAGAACACCGTGCTGATCATGACCTCGAACTTGGGGGGGGCGGGTCGGACTCTCAGGGCCGGCCTCGAGGCCCACTTCCGGCCCGAGTTCATCAACCGCCTCGACGACATCGTCGAGTTCCAGCCCCTGTCCCGCGAGCAGATCGGCGAGATCGTCGACCTGCAGGTCGAGCGCCTGGTCCAGCGGGTGCGCGAGCGCGACATCGAGGTGGCGCTGACCGACCCGGCGAGGACGTTGCTGGGCAATCTGGGCTACGACCCGACGTACGGGGCCCGGCCGCTCAAGCGCGTGATCCAGAAGCGCCTGGTCGACCAGCTGGCGCTGGCGATCCTCGAGGGGCGGTTCGTGCCCGGCGACACCGTCAAGGTCGACGCGGCCGACGGGCAGCTCGTGCTCGAGCGCGCCGAGGTTGCGGCGGCGGCCTGACCTGAAGTTGATGCAGCGCGGCGGTCCTTCATCGGGCCGCCGCGACCTGCTTAACGCCCCCTTCGGCGTCCTGGCGATCCACCGTGGGACGTTAAGCACCTCCCACGTGGCGAACGTCCCTCGGTTGTCCCCAGACCCATCGAGTGGGACGTTGGGCAGGTCCCGCGGTCCGTTATGAGCCGTCGACCTTGAACAGGCGCCACTCTCCCGGGACGCCCTGGAGCGCTTCGGTGCCGCGGAACTGAAACCCGATGTTCGACCCGACCACGAGGTCGCGCACCGTGCCCGAGACGAGCACCTGGCGCGGCTCGGCGAGGTCCGCGATCCGGGCGCCGATATGTACGGTCACTCCCGCCAGGTCGTCGCCGGCGAGCTCGCACTCGCCCGTGTGCAGGCCGGCGCGGATGTCGACGTCGAGGGTGCGGGCGACGTCGACGAGCGACAGCGCACAGCGGATCGCGCGAGCGGGGCCGTCGAACGAGGCGAACACGCCGTCGCCGGTGCTGCGGATCGTGCGTCCGCGGTACACCGCGATCTGCCGACCGACGAGCTGGTCGTGGTCTGAGATCAGGTCGTGCCAGCGTCGGTCGCCGAGCCGGGCCGCGTGTTCGGTCGAGCGCACGATGTCGGTGAACATCACTGTCGCCAGCACCCGGTCGGGATCGTGGGTCCCGCGCGCGCCGGTCACGAACTCCTCGATCTCGTCGAGCAGCGCGTCGGCGTCGCCGGCGAACCAGATGTGATCCTCGCCCGGCAGCTCGACGTAGCGCGCGCCCTCGATCTGCCCGGCCAGATAGCGGGCGTTGGCGACGTCGATCAGCCGGTCGCCGCGGCGGTGCATGATCAGCGTCGGCACCTTGATCGCCGGCAGCACCGCGCGGATGTCGAGCGCGTTGATCGTCTCGATGATCGGCTTGACCATTCCGGGGCGCACCGAATGGCGCTCGAACCGCCCCCACCAGCGGCGAAAGCCCGCGTCATCGGCGAGCGTGGGCGCGAGCACCGATAGCGACGCGCCCGAGCCCCAGCCGTCGATCCAGCGTTGCCCGTAGGCGGCCACGAGCGCAGGCGGCCGGCCTTCTGGGTAGTCCTCGGCCTCCAACCAGCGGGCGCAGGCGCCGTACAGCACGAGGCTCACGCACCTCTCGGGGTAGGTGGCGGCGAACAGCGCCGCCATCGGTCCGCCCTCCGATGGGCCGAACAGGACCGCCCGCTCGGAGCCCACCGCATCCATCACCGCCAGCACGTCGTCCATCCGCTCCTCGAGCGTCTGCGTGTCGGGGACTCCATCCGACAGCCCGCTGCCGCGCTTGTCGAACATGATCAGGCGGCTGAACGACGCAAGCCGGCGCAGGAAGTAGGCCGCCGTCGGGTGCTCCCAGTACTGCTCGATGTTCGACAGCCACTGCGGGATCAGGATCACGTCGACGTCCCCGTCGCCGACCACCTGGTAGGCGATGCTCAGCTCGCCGGCCTTGGCAAAACTCGTCTCGGGCAACGCTGCCATGTCGAAACCAAACCCCTCGCTGAGCTGTTCCGCACTCCCCGCCGCGGGGCAGCTTACCTCGCTGCGGGTGGGCCGGGGCCGCCCGTGGTAGAAGTGCATTGCGCTCCCAGCGCCACCACCGAAAAGGAGGCCACAGTGCCGACATACATCATGCTCTCGAGCCTGAGCCCGGACGGGGTTCAGACGATCAAGAACAACCCCTCTCGGATCCGCGAGGTCAACCGCGAGGTCGAGCAGCTTGGCGCCACCGTCAAGGCGCAGTGGGCCACGCTCGGGCAGTTCGATTTCGTCAACGTGGTCGAGGCGCCCGACGAGACCACGATGGCGCGGGTGTCGCTCGAGTTGGGCTCCCGGGGAACCGCCAAGTACGAGACGCTGATCGCGATCCCGATCGACGACTTCATCGGCGCTATCTAGTGACCGACACGCGAGCGAGGAGGAACTAGATGCGCGTCCTGGTGGTCGGCGGCGGGGCCCGCGAGCACGCGATCATCCATGCGCTGGCCCGCTCGCCCAGCGAGCCCGAGCTGCTGTGCGCGCCCGGCAATGCCGGAATCGCCGCCGACGCGCGCGTGCTCGACGTCGGCGCCGAGGACATCGACGGGCTCATCCGGGCGGCCGCTGACGAGCGCGCCGACCTTGTCGTGGTCGGCCCGGAGGCTCCGCTGGTGGCTGGACTGTCGGACGCGCTCGAGGGCGCCGGCATCCGCTGCTTCGGGCCGAGCGCCGCCGCCGCGGAGCTGGAGGGCTCCAAGGCGTTCTGCAAGGAGGTCATGCAGGCGGCCGGCGTCCCCACCGCCGCCTACAAGGTTGCGACCGATCCGCAAGCCGCACTGGCCGCGATCAGTCGGTACCCGACCGTGATCAAGGCCGACGGCCTCGCGGCCGGCAAGGGCGTGATCATCGCCGAGGACGAGAGCCAGGCACGCCAGGCCATCGAAGATCTGCTGGTGGCGCGCCGGTTCGACACCGAGCAGGTGGTGGTCGAGGAGCATCTGGTCGGCGAGGAGCTGTCGCTGCTGGCCGTGTGCGACGGAGAGACGGCGCTGCCGCTTGCCTCGGCGCAGGACTACAAGCGGATCTTCGACGGCGACCGCGGGCCCAACACCGGCGGGATGGGTTCCTACTCGCCGGTCCCCGACGTCGATTCCGACCGCGCGGCCGAGATCTGCGCCACGGTCCACCAGCCCGTGCTCGAGGAGCTCGGCCGACGCGGAATCGTGTTCCAGGGCGTCCTCTACGCGGGCCTGATGATGACCGCCGACGGACCGCGCGTGCTCGAGTTCAACGTCCGCTTCGGCGACCCCGAGACCCAGGCGATCCTCCCGCGGCTGCGGTCGGATCTGCTCGGATTGATCGAGTCGGCGATCACCCCGGGCGGGCTTCGCGACACGAAGCTGGAGTGGTCGCCCGAGATCGCGGTGACCGTGGTGATGGCCAGCGCCGGCTACCCCGCAGTCTCCTCCAGCGGCGACCGGATCACCGGGCTGGACCGCGTACCGGACAGTGTCTCCGTCACCCACGCGGGCACCGCGCGCGACGCTGACGGAGCTGTCGTGACCGCCGGCGGTCGGGTGCTGAGCGTGACTGCGCTGGGCGACGACGTCGCTGCCGCCCGCCGGGAGGCATATGCTGCCGCTGACATGATCGACTTCGACGGCAAGCAAGTCCGCCACGACATCGCGCTCCGGGCTGTGCCGGCATGACCGAGCTCAACCCCCGGACCGCGGTCGAGCCGGTGGCCGACATCGAGGAAATCGAGGTCGACGCCCCCCGCGTCGGGATCGTTATGGGCTCCAAGAGCGACATCCCGGCAATGGAGCCGGCCGAGCGGACGCTTCAGGAGCGAGGGATCGCCTGCGAGGTCAGGGTCATGTCCGCTCACCGCGAGCCCGACACGGTTGCCGACTACGCGCGCAACGCGAAGCTGCGGGGCCTGCGAGTGATCATCGCCGGCGCAGGGCTGTCGGCGGCGCTGCCGGGAGTTGTGGCAGCCCACACCGAGCTCCCGGTGATCGGGGTTCCGCTGACCAGCCGCACGTCGGTGGCCGGCGGCCTGGACGCGCTGCTGTCGATCTCCCAGATGCCGCCCGGAGTGCCGGTCGCGTGCGTCGGCGTCGACAACGCGCGTAACGCGGCAGTGCTGGCCGCGCGGATTCTGGACGCCTGAGCCGTTCCGGCCCCGCTAGGGTCAGCTGTGTGATCGCCCGGTACACGCGGCCCGAGCTGGCCGAGATCTGGTCAGACCACGCGCACTTCGAGGCGATGCGCGAGGTCGAGGTCGCCGCGGCCGAAGAGTTCGAGGGACCCACCGAGGCAGACCTGGAGGCGATCAGGGCGGCCACGTTCACGGTCGAGGCGATCGCCGAGCGGGAGCGCGTCACCGACCACGACACGGCGGCGTTCGTCGACGTGCTGGCCGGCTCGGCCGGTCCGGCCGGCCGCTGGATCCACCACGGCCTCACCTCCAGCGATGTACTCGACACCGGGCTGGCGCTGCAGTTGCGCCGCGTCGGCGAGCTCGTGCTCCCAGACTCGCGGCGGCTGGTGCAGGCACTGGCCGCCAAGGCCCGCGAGCACGTGCACACGCTGTGCGTCGGTCGCACCCACGGGATTCACGCCGAGCCGACGACGTTCGGGATCAAGCTCGCCGGGTTCGCGTTCGAGGCCGACCGCAACGCGCACCGGCTCGAGCAGGCTTTCGCTCAGGCAACGGTCGGCGCCCTGTCGGGCGCGGTCGGCACCTACTCCGCGACGTCGCCGCAGTTCGAGGAGCGGGTGCTGTCGCGCTTGGGCCTCGAGCGTGAGCTGGTCTCGACCCAGGTCGTCGCTCGCGACCGGCACGCAGAGCTGCTGCAGGCGATCGCGCTGGCGGGCGCGGGAATGGAGCGGTTCGCCACCGAGATCCGCCACCTGGCGCGGACCGAGGTGGGGGAGGTGCAGGAGCCGTTCGGCGCCGGTCAGAAGGGCTCGAGCGCGATGCCCCACAAGCGCAACCCGATCAAATCCGAGCAGGTCGCCGGCCTCGCCCGGCTGCTCCGCGGCAACGCCCAGGCCGGGCTCGAGGACGTGGCCCTGTGGCACGAGCGCGACATCTCACACTCGTCGGTCGAGCGGGTGATCCTGCCCGACTCGACGATCCTGCTCGACCACCTGCAGCGGCGCGTGCTCGGACTCGTGGACGGGATGGTCGTCAACGCCGAGCGGATGCGCTCGAATCTCGACCTCACCTACGGGGCGCTGTTCTCTCAGCGGGTACTGCTGGCCCTCGTCCAGACCGGCATGAGCCGCGACGACGCCTACCGGATCGTCCAGGGCCTCGCCCAGCGGGCGATCGCCGAGCACACGCCGCTGCGCGAGCTGCTCGCCGACGAGCCGCCCGCGGCCGGGTTGGACCTCGACGCGATCTTCGACTACGGCTCGTTCGTCCGCTACGCCGACGAGATCGTCGGGCGGCTCGACGCGATCGCCCCGGTGTCAGAGCCAGCGCTGACCTGATGGCTGATTCCCCGAGCCCGCGGACCAGGTGAGCTGAAGCCCGGGGTGCGGGCAGAGATCCTGCGTGCATAACGCGGCAGATCCGCCTCGGGTGAGGGCGGCGGGTTTGACGCGTTTTGCACGCTGTGGACCTCCGGCAAGCTCCGGTCGCAGGTCCTCGAATGTGCGCCCCACCGACCGAAGTACTTCTCGGCGACGGCGTTCCGCTGGCGGCTCCCGGGACTCCCGAGGTGCCGTTGAAGCTCGAGCGTCAGCAGACGCATCCCGACGGGACATTGCAGCTCAGCTACACGTTGATTTGACCCACGGCGCGTCGGCAGCGCACGCTAGGATCACACCAGTGACCGCTCTTGCCGACCTGCCCCTGATCGCGTCGGGCAAGGTCCGCGAGATCTATGACCTGGGCGACTCGCTGTTGATCGTCGCCTCGGACCGGATCTCGACCTACGACGTCGTCCACCCGACAGCAATCCCAGACAAGGGAGCGGTGCTCACCGGCCTGTCGACGTTCTGGTTCGAGCGCACCGGCGAGATCGTCGCCAACCACCTGATCTCGGTCACCGACGGCGTTCCCGCCGAGGCCCGCGGCCGCGGGATGGTGGTCAAGAAGCTCGAGATGCTCCCGGTCGAGTGCGTCGTCCGCGGCTACATCACCGGCTCGGGCTGGAAGGACTACCAGCAGACCGGCGCGGTCAGCGGGATCGAGCTTCCGGCAGGCCTGCAGGAGTCCCAGCAGCTCCCCGAGCCGCTGTTCACCCCGTCGACCAAGGCCGAGGTCGGCCACGACGAGGCGATCGACTTCGACGGCGCCGCCGAGCTGATCGGCGACCGTCAGCTGGCCGAGCGGGTGCGCGATGTCTCGCTCGAGCTGTACCAGTTCGCCGCAGACCACGCGCGCGAGCGCGGGATCATTCTGGCCGACACGAAGTTCGAGCTGGGGATGGACAAGGATGGAACGCTGACCGTCGGCGACGAGGTCTGCACGCCCGATTCGTCGCGGTTCTGGCCCGCCGACGAGTACGAGGTGGGCCGCGGTCAGCCGAGCTTCGACAAGCAGTTCGTCAGAGACTGGGCGTCCTCGACCGGCTGGGACCGCAATCCTCCGGCCCCGCCGATCCCCGACGACGTCGTCGACAACACTCGGGCGAAGTACCGCGAGGCCTACGAGCGGATCACGGGCGAGTCGTTCGACGGCTGGTTGCGGCGCACCGGGGCGTCATGAGAGCGCGGGTCCTGGTCCGCCCGAAGGAAGGGATCCTCGATCCACAGGGCCAGGCAGTCGAACGGGCACTACCCGCCCTCGGCTTCGCCGGCGTCCAGAACGTCCACGTAGGACGGCTGATCGAGCTCGATGTCGAGGACCCGTCGCAGCTGCCGCAGATGTGCGAGCGGCTGCTGGCCAACCCGCTGATCGAGGATTACGAGATCGTGCGGACGGACGACAAGGGACCGACGGCGTGAAGTTCGGCGTCGTCCGCTTCCCGGGTTCCTGCGACGAGGTCGACGCGCTCGGCGCTGCAGAAAGGGTCGGCGAGGCCGTGATCCTGTGGCACGCCGACCGCGACCTGCAGGGCGTCGACGCCGTGGTCGTGCCCGGCGGCTTCTCCTACGGCGACTACCTGCGAGTCGGGGCAATTGCCCGGTTCGCGCCGGTAATGGAGTCGGTCGCCGAGTTCGCCCGCGAGGGTGGGCTCGTGCTCGGCATCTGCAACGGCTTCCAGGTGCTCTGCGAGGCGAGTCTGCTGCCCGGCGCGCTGCTCCCCAACGTGTCTTTGAAGTTCGTCTTCCGGCAGGTCGACGTCGAGGTCGTCCGCTCCGATACCGCCTTCACCGGCGAGTGCGAGCCCGGCCAGCGGCTGTCGATTCCGGTCAAGCACACCAGCGGCCGCTTCTATGCCTCAGAGCAGGACCTGGAACGGCTCGAGTCATCCGGCCAGGTGGTGCTGCGCTACGCGCCGGGCCATAACCCCAACGGCTCGGTCCGAGACATCGCCGGTGTTCGCAACGAACGGGGAAACGTGCTCGGCCTGATGCCGCATCCCGAGCATGCTGTCGATTCCCTGACCGGCTCCACCGACGGTCTGAAGATCTTTGAATCGATGCGGGCGTATGTCGGCGACCCAGCCGCAGTCTAAGTGCCGGCCACCACGAATCCTGCCCCATTCGAGCCGCCCCTGGCGGCGCCTGGCCTTCGTCCTCGTCGGCTCGCGCAGCGCTGCTGCGCGTCGCCTCCTGCGTCCTCGCCAGTCATCCGCCAGTGACGTCTCTCGGTGGGACCGAACTCGTGGCGACCAGCACTAAGCACAGAGAGTTAGGCCTCACCGATCACGAGTACGAGCTGATCCTCGATCGGCTCGGACGCCGACCCAACGACGTCGAGCTGGCGATGCTGTCGCTGATGTGGTCCGAGCACTGCGCCTATAAGCACTCGCGCAAGCTCCTGCGCCGGCTCCCGACCCAGGGACCGCACGTGCTGATGGGACCTGGCGAGAACGCCGGCGCCGTTGACGTCGGCGGGGGCCAGGCGGTCGCGTTCAAGGTCGAGTCCCATAACCATCCGAGCGCGGTCGAGCCGTTTCAGGGCGCTGCCACGGGCGTCGGGGGAATCCTCCGCGACGTGTTCGCGATCGGCGCGCGCCCGATCGCGGTGCTGGACTCGCTGCGTTTCGGTGAGGCCGAGCGCTCCGAGCGGTCCCGCTACCTGCTCGATCGTGCGGTCGCCGGGATCGGCCACTACGGCAACTCGATCGGCGTGCCGACGGTCGGCGGCGAGATCTACTTCGAGGACAGCTACGAGCAGAACTGCCTGGTCAACGCGATGTGCTTGGGGCTGGCGCCGCGAGAGCGGCTGATCCGCGCCGCCGCCGCGGGCCGCGGCAACGTCGTGGTGCTGCTCGGAGCGCTTACCGGCCGCGACGGGATCGGCGGCGCCTCGGTGCTGGCCAGCGCCGAGCTCGGCGAGGGCGACGAGGCCAAGCGCCCGTCAGTGCAGATCGGCGACCCGTTCTCCGAGAAGAAACTGCTGGAGTGCTGCCTGGAGCTACTCGACCGCGGGCTGCTGACCTCGCTGCAGGACCTCGGCGCCGCCGGTCTGACATCGGCCGTGTCGGAAATGGCCAGCAAGGGGCGGGTCGGGATCGACATCGACCTCTGCCGGATCCCGCGGCGCGAGCCCGACATGGAGCCGTTCGAGATCATGGTGTCCGAGTCCCAGGAACGGATGCTGTGCGTGGTCTCGCCCGAGCGTGTGGGCGCGGTCCTCGGAGTGTGCGAGCGCTGGGAGGTGCTGGCGACGCCGATCGGCAGCGTCACCGACGGCGATCGGCTGCGCGTGCTCAGCGCCGGCACCGCCGTGGCCGACCTGCCGGTGGCGATCCTGGTCGATGACTGTCCTCTGTACGACCTCGAGCCCGTCGCTCCGACCGAGCCGCTGTACGCACCGCCGGCGCCGGTGCTGAGTGGCGCCGAGCCGGCGGACGAGCTGCTGCTGGCGCTGTTACGGTCGGCCAATCTGGCCTCGCGCCGTCCGGTGTTTGAGCAGTACGACCCGGTCGTGCAGTCGCGCACGGTCCGCCGTCCAGACGAGGCCGACGCCGCCGTGCTGGCGCTCCCATCAGACCCCGCCGATCCCACCTCCAACCGCCCCGCGATCGCGGTCTCGATCGACGGGAACGGCCGGCGGGTGGCGTGTGATCCCCGCCGCGGCGCCGCCGAGGCGGTGTTCGAGTGCGCCGCCAACCTGGCCTGCGTGGGCGCCGAGCCGCTCGGCCTCACCAACTGCCTGAACTTCGGCAACCCCGAGAAGCCGCACGTCGCCTGGCAACTGGTCGAGGGCGTCGAAGGTCTGGCCGAGGCCTGCGAGGCCTTGGACGTACCGGTGGTCGGGGGCAACGTCTCGCTGTACAACGAGGCGCCGACCGGGCCGATCTATCCGACGCCTGTGATCGGCATGGTCGGATACATCCCGGATGCGGCGCAGGCCGGACGGCTTGGCTTCGCACGCGAGGGAGACGCGATCGCCCTGGTTGGGGAATTCGCTCCCTCGCCGGTCGGATCGGAGCTCGGCAAGCTGCGCGGCGACCCGGTCGCCGGTCCGCTGCCGGCGATCGATCGTCGGGCCGCGGCGGCGGCGCACGAGCGCGTGCGCGACCTGGTGCGCGCGGGGGCCGTAGTCAGCGCTCACGACATCGCCGAGGGAGGGATCGCGGTCGCGCTGGCCGAGTGCGCAATCGCCGGAGGGCTCGGCGCGACAGTCACGCTGCCCGGCGGGCTCGCGCCGTTCGACGAGGCTCCGGGCCGCGCATTCGTGGTCTCCGGACCGACCGAAGCGCTCGACGGGACGACGATTATCGGCCGCGTCGGTGGATCCACGCTTGAGATCGACGGCCAGCTCGAGATCCCGGTCTCGGAACTCCGTGACGCGCGCGACAGCGGGCTGGAAGCCCTGATCTGAGATGCACTCGAACGACCACAAGATCACCACCACAGCGCACCGAGCACCGCTGCTAGCCTCCTCGGAGGCGGGTATGGAGACCGTGACCGATCATCGCGATGGACCTCGCGACGAGTGCGGTGTGTTCGGCATCTTCGCGCCGGACCACGACGTCGCCAGGCTCGCCTACTTTGCGCTGTTCGCGCTCCAGCACCGCGGCCAGGAGTCGGCCGGAATCGCCACCGCCCAGCGGGGCGGGAGCCTGATGGCGATCCGCGATCAGGGGCTTGTGGCCCAGGTGTTCGATGAGCACACGCTGCGATCGCTCGTCGGCGACCTGGCGATCGGCCACGTGCGCTACTCGACCACCGGCTCGTCGGAGTGGGAGAACGCCCAGCCGATCGTGCGAGACGATCACCGCACGCTGGCGCTGGCCCACAACGGCAACCTGATCAACGCGGTCGAGCTGCACTCCGAGCTGCGCGGGCGCGACGTCCCGTTCCGCTCGACGTCTGACTCGGAGATCATCGCCGCGCTGCTGGCCACTCACCCGGCCGAGCGGATCGAGGATGCCGTGGCCGACGTGCTGCCGCGGCTCAAGGGCGCGTTCTCGACCGTGGCGATGACCGAAGACGCGGTGGTTGCGTTCCGCGACCCACATGGCCTGCGCCCGTTGGCGCTCGGGATGATCGAGGACCCGGCGAGCGGCCGGGCGTCCTATTGCGTGGCCAGCGAGTCCTGCGCTTTTGACCTGATCGGCGCCAAGTACCTGCGCGAGGTCGCACCCGGCGAGGTCGTGACGCTCACCGAGCGGGGGATCCAGACGCAGATGGCCGTCGAGTCCGAGCGCAAGGCGTTCTGCGTGTTCGAGTACATCTACTTTGCTCGCCCGGACTCGAAGATGGCGGGGACGGTGCTGCAGGTGGCCCGGGCCCGGATGGGCGAGATCCTCTGGCGCGAGGCGCCGGTCGAGGCCGACGTCGTGATCCCGGTGCCCGATTCGGGCAACGCCGCCGCCCGCGGGCTGGCTCGCGCCGCCGGACTGCCCCAGGACGACGGCTTCATCAAGAACCGCTACGTCGCACGGACGTTCATCCAGCCGGGCCAGGAGCTGCGCCGACATGGGTTGCGGCTGAAGTTCAACCCGCTGCCGGAGGTCGTCGCCGGCAAGCGCCTGGTGGTCGTCGACGACTCGATCGTCCGCGGCAACACCACCCGGCAGATCGTGCAGATGCTGCGCGACGCCGGCGCGGCCGAGGTGCACCTGCGGATCTCGGCGCCGCCGATCAAGCACCCCTGCCACTACGGGATCGACATGTCCACGCGCGAGGAGATGATCGCCCACGGCCGCACGGTCGAGGAGGTCGGCGCCGAGCTCGGCGCCGACTCGCTGCACTACCTGTCGCTCGAGGGCGTCTACGAGGCGGTCGGCGTCTCCCGCGACACCCACTGTGACGCCTGCTTCAGTGGCGAGTACCCGCTGGCCGGGACAGAATCGGCCAACGGCAAGTTCGCGCTCGAATCAGAGCTTCCGCTGGTCCGCGCCTGAAGCCGTCCGAAACCGGGAAGGCGCGGCCCGAAGCCGCGGCCCGCGACGGCCGACGGCGGCGCTATCGTCGCGTGCCCGATGGACCCCCTCCCGTCGCTCCAGCGCATCTTCGGCTTGCACCGGTTCCGGCCGGGCCAGGCGGAGGCGGTCGGCGCTGCGCTCGCTGACCGCGACGCGCTGGTGGTGATGCCGACGGGCGCCGGCAAGTCGCTGTGTTATCAGCTGCCGGCGCTGATGCGCGACGAGCTGAGCGTCGTGGTCTCGCCGCTGGTGTCGCTGATGCACGACCAGGCGCGGGCGCTGGAGACGGTGGCTCCGGGGAGGGTCGGGCTGATTAACGGGCTGCGCGGCGCCACGGCCAACGCCCAGACACTGTCGCGCGCCGTCGCTGGTGAGCTGGCGCTGCTGTACGTCGCCCCCGAACGGTTTGCCTCGACTCGGTTCGTGCAGCGGATCCGCGACGCCCGCGTCGGCCTGTTCGTGGTCGATGAGGCGCACTGCGTCTCGCAGTGGGGCCACGACTTCAGGCCCGACTACTACTCGTTGGCGCAGGCGGCCAGGGCGCTCGGCGCGCGGGCCACGATCGCGCTGACCGCGACCGCCACTCCGAGCGTGGCCGAGGACATCGTCCGCCGGCTCGAGCTCGACGACCCGCTCGTGGTCACGACCGGCTTTGACCGCCCCAACCTCACGTTCGAGGTGCGCCCGTGCGCCGATCCCGCCACGTCGCGGCGCAGCATCGCCGCCGCGCTCGCCGAGGACGACGCGCTGCCGGCGATCGTCTATACGGGCACCCGCGAGGAGGCCGAGGTGATCACGTCGGTGCTCGAGCACCGCCTTGCCTCCGACGTGGTCGCCTACCACGCCGGGCTTGAGCGCGCCTCGCGGTCGCGCGCCCAGGACCGCTTCATGTCCGGCGAGGCCGAGGTGATCGTCGCGACCAACGCGTTCGGGATGGGGATCGACAAGGCCAACGTGCGCACCGTATGCCACGCCTCGGTTCCGGGTTCGCTGGAGGCCTACTACCAGGAGGCCGGTCGTGCCGGCCGCGACGGAGCCCCCGGTCGCTGCCTGCTGTTCGCCCAGCGCCGCGACCGCGGCCTGCACGTGTACTTCATCCAACGCACCCGCGTCGAGGACGCCACGTTCCACTGGGTGTCCGAGCGCCTGCGCTGGGCTGGACTGGACGGCCGTTACGACGTCGAGCTGTCGGAGATCGCCGGCGAGCGCGCCGACCAGGAGGCGATCCGCGGGATCATCGGACATCTCGCCCGGGCGGGGCTGATCTCGCTCGACCCCTCGCCGCCCGACCGCAGCGCGGGCCGCCTGGTCGGTGAGTGGGACGCGGATGCGCTCGAGGCCTGCCGCGAGTCCGCGCGCGAGGTCCAGCACGCCCGGTGGCGTCAGTACTGGGCGGTGTGGGACTACGTCGACGGCGACGAGTGCCGCCGCGCCGCGCTGCTCGCGCACTTCGGCGACCCGGCCGCCGGGCAACCCCGGGTGACGTGCTGCGACGTGTGCGCTCGCCGCGACGGCGCTGCCGAGAAGCTGCGCGCGGCATGAACGTCGCGGTCCTCGCCTCCGGCGAAGGCACAAACCTGCAGGCGCTGCTCGACGCAGTGCATCGGCGCGACGGGATCGAGCTCGTCGCGGTCGCGTCCGACAAGCCCGGCGCCCGCGCGCTCGGACGCGCTGAGGCCGCCGGCGTCCAGGGCCGCGCGTTCCCCGTTGAGGACTACCCCGACCGTTCGGCGCGAGATCGTGCGATCGCCGACTGGCTGACCGAGCGTGGGACCGCGCTGGTCGTGCTGGCCGGCTACATGCAGCTGCTGTCGGACGAGTTCCTGTCCCGGTTTCCCGGCAGGGTGATCAACGTGCACCCGGCGCTGCTCCCGGCGTTCCCCGGTCTCCAGGCCGTGCAGCAGGCGCTCGACTATGGGGTGAAGGTGTTCGGCGTGACCGTCCACTTCGTCGACGGCGGCGTCGACACGGGGCCGGTGATCCTGCAGCGGGCGATTGAGCTGCCGGGCGCCGGCGATCCCGATCAGGTGCTCGAGGCGCTGCATCCAATAGAGCACGAGCTGCTGCCGGAGGCCGTTCGGCTGATCGCCGCCGGGGCGGTCGCGATCGACCCGGAGCGTCCCCGCCAGGTGCTGATCCGATCGATAGAGTCGAGCGGTGATGACGCGGAGAGCGCAGCGGTGAGCGCCTTCGGGACGACGGCCCCTGCCGAGGTTCGGGTTGCGAGGGCGCTCCTATCGGTGTCAGACAAGACTGGGATCGTCGAGTTCGCTCGTGGTCTGGCCGAGCTCGGCGTCGAGATCGTCTCCACCGGCGGCACCGCCCAGCAGCTGTCAGAAGCCGGGATCCCGGTGCGCTCGATCTCCAACCTGACGGGCTTTCCCGAGATCATGGACGGTCGGGTCAAGACACTTCACCCCAAGCTCTACGCCGGGATCCTGGCACTGCGCGACAACGCCGAGCACATGGCCGCGGCGCAGCAACAGGACGTCGAGTTCGTCGACCTGGTGTGCGTGAACCTGTATCCGTTCGAGCGCACCGCCAATGCCCGCGGCGTGCCCGAGTCCGAGGTGATCGAGAACATCGACATCGGCGGCCCGACGATGATCCGCGCCGCGGCGAAGAACTCCGACTTCGTTGCCCCGCTGGTCAGTCCCGAGAGCTACGACGCGGTGCTCGCGGAGCTACGCGAGGCCGACCGGAGGCTGTCGCCCGCCACCCGCGAGTTCCTGGCGGCCGAGGCGTTCGCCTACACGGCCCGCTACGACACCGCGATCGCGCGGTGGTTCCAGGAGAAGCGCGAGGACTTCCCGCCGCTGATGGTGCGCGCGTTCGAGCGCGTGCTCGAACTCCCGTACGGAGAGAACCCCCACCAGCGGGCCGCCTACTACGCGCAGGTCGGCGCGCGGACGCACGTGTTGTCGATGGTCGCGCAGCTCGGCGGCAAGCCGCTCTCGTACAACAACCTGCTCGATCTCGACTCGGCGCGGCTGCTCCTGGGCGAGTTCCAGATCCCCGGTTGCGTGATCGTCAAGCACAACAACCCGTGTGGCGTGGCGGTCGGCACCACCGCGCTCGAGGCCTACCAGCGCGCATTCGCTTGCGACCCGATGTCGGCTTACGGCGGTGTGATCTGCCTGAACCGCCGCGTCGACCGCGAGCTCGCCGACGCGCTGCTGGGCCAGTTCATCGAGGTGCTGTTCGCCAAGGGCTATGACGACGACGCGCTCGAGGTGCTGTCGGAGAAGCCAAACCTCCGGCTGCTCGACGACCGCGAGCGCCGGACACCGAACCTGATCGATCCGGCCCTGCGCCAAGTCGTCGGCGGGATGCTGGTGCAGGACCGCGACATCGATATCGAGGACCGGGCCGACATGCAAGTCGTCTCCCAGCGCCGACCGACCGAGCCCGAGTGGAGCGAGCTGATGTTCGCCTGGCGGGTGTGCAAGCACGTCCGCTCCAACGCGATCGTGCTCACGCGCGACCTGGCCACCGTCGGGATCGGGGCCGGCCAGATGAGTCGCGTGGACTCGGTCAGGCTCGCGATCGAGAAGGCGCGGTCGGGGTTGACCGGTTCGGCGATGGCGTCCGACGCGTACTTCCCGTTCGCTGACGGCCCGCAGCTCAGTCTCGACGCGGGAGTCACCGCGATCATTCAGCCCGGCGGCTCCGTGCGCGATCCCGACGTGGTCCAGGCCGTCGACGTCGCGGGCGCGGCGATGGTGTTCACCGGCCGCCGACACTTCCGGCATTGAGCCCGACTGAGCGCCTCGGCGGCGACCCGCCGTCACCGTTCGAGGGCCGCTACGGCTTCAGCCGCGTCGTGCGGGCCGGCCCGTTCGTGCTCGTCGGCGGGACGACCTCGGTCGACCAGGACGGCGTCGTGCTCGGCGACGGACCCTACGAGCAGACGATCGAGATCCTTCGCAAGGTCGAGCATGAGCTCGGCCGCGTGGGCGCCACGCTCGCCGACGTCGTCTCGACCCGGTTCTACGTGACCGACATTTCCCGCGCGCAGGACGCGGGGCGCGCCCACGGCGAGGTGTTCGGCGACCATCGGCCGCTGATGACGTTGGTTGAGGTCAGCGCGCTGATCGACCCCCGGATGCTGGTCGAGGTCGAGACGGTCGCGTACGTGGGGTAGGGCTTGTCATGATGAAGACGCGCCGCCGTAGCTCAGCTGGCAGAGCAGCGGACTTTTAATCCGAAGGTCGTGGGTTCGATCCCCACCGGCGGCATGAGGAACTGCAGCGGCAGGGGTATGCTTGTTCCCACGGACTGACGGCGCGGCTGTCCGGCACCCACGGACCGCGCTGGCCGCGCCGCCAGTCAGTCTCCCTGCAGCGACGGGCCCAGCACCTCGTTCCACCACCGCGGGGCTGTACCCCGGGCGCGCCGTGCGACGAGTCGGCCCGCGGCGCGGCCCTCGTCGGTCAGCTCGAGGCGGCCGTCCTCGAGCTCGACGAACCCCGCATCGATCAGCCGTTGTGAGGAACGCGTAGGGGTGCCCCTGTCCGCGTTGATAACGAACCCGGCCCGCCGGCCCTTACGCCGCCGGTCTATCTCCTGCTCGAGAAATTGCCTCAGCTTGTCTCGCGCTGCCGGTGAGAGCTTGGCCAGCTCTGGAACCCAGCGCTCCGCTTCCTGGCGATCCGGCCACGATTGGAGGTATTCCACCACGTCCTGATCGTCGACGCTCACGTCCTGATGGTCGACGCTCACGGGCTCTGCGCTCTTGTCCACCGGCGGCGCTTCCGTTTTGTCTGCAGACGACACCTCGCCTGGCCGCTGACGCGCGCGGCGTGGACTCTTCACGGCCTTCTTTTTCCGAACGGCGGCCGGGCGGGGTTTCGGGGCCTGGTCCTCGTCGCTGACCAGACGCCACCGCGTCGAGCGTCGAGAACCCTCACGGTGCACCCGTCCGGACGCCTCGAGCTCCCGCAACAGCCTCAACGTCGCCTGGTAGCCGACGCCGGCCTCCCCGGCGATGTCCTTCGCGCTCAGACCCGCCTCGTTCGCGGACAGAATCTGCTCCAGATCTTCGCGTCCCAGCGATCCGACAGGGCTCCGACCGGCGCCGCCGCTCGCCGACCGGCGGCGCCGGCTGGCCCGCGGTGTGCGTTCGCGGGCCGCATCAACCCGGGCGGCCCGTTCTTCCCCCGACGGCTCGTCCGGCTTGACCGGCTTGGGCGGGCGCCCCCGGCGCGAGCGCGAACCGGTCGCGCCGTCCCCGCTACTCACCGCCCCGGCTTCGGAACTGTCAAGCGCGGTGCGCGCCGCCTCGAGCTGATCGATCTCAGCGGCCAGCCCGTCAAGGCGTTTATCAATGGAGGAGAGCAGGGAATCGAGGAAGGACATGCATCGAGAGTAAGCGACGCCACGGACTGTCGCCACGCTCGCCTTAGCGAGACATCAGAAAGCAGCAGCGCCACGGCACTCTGTAAGCGTGCGTTGGCTCAGCGCGCGGTTGCTTCGATCACGTGCAGCGGCGTCGCGGTTGGACTGATCCGTTCGAGCTCGTAACCGGCTTGTTCGAGGAGCGCGCCGTACTCGGCCTGTGTGCGCTCGCGTCCGCCCACCATCAGCATGAACGGTCCAGGATCTTCCCTGGGCTTGGCGCGTTGCCGGGCGGGAGGGCTTCTTCGATGACGAGCAGCCTGCCGCCTTCGACAGTTGCGCTGCGGCAGCTGCGCAGAATCGCGACGCAATGCTAGTCGTCCCAGTCGTGAAGGATGTGCTTGAGGATGTGAGCGTCCCCCGTGGGAACTGACTCGAAGCAGTCGCCACCCACGACCGTCGCTCGATCGTCAACCCCCTCCGCTGCGAACAGCTCGCCCGCGCCCGCGACCATGACTGGCAGGTCGAAGAGCACCCCGCGCACCGATGGGGTCGCGCGCAGGATCGACGCGAGCAGCACGCCCTGGCTGCCACCGACGTCCACCAGCGTCCCGATCGCGCTGAAGTCCTAGGCGTCCGTGACCGCTGCGGCCTCGGCTCCCGAGAACATCGTCATCGCGCTCGCAAAGACCATCGCCTCGTCTGGGTGAGCAGGGAGGCACTCGAAGATCGGCGTGTCGTGCGCCAGGTCCCACGCCGTGGCTCCCGCCTCACGGACGGCCGCGGGGACCGCCGAAACGGATCGCGGCCCCTCGAGCAACAGATCGGCAATGCCCGCCTCGGCGACGATCGGAACTGCGATTCTCACCGCCTCCGCGGTCAGGTACAGATCCGCCATCTCCACGACGGGTGGCTTCTCGGCGGCCGCTGCGCTCGGGCCCTTCTGGGCTTCGGGTGTCGCGGTCATCAGTTCCCCCTGAGGTCGTCTGCGATCCAGTCGAGCGCTCCGCGCCGTGTGGGCCTATCCGGTGACGATCGGCTTCGGTAGTGGATGAGGCTTTGGCTTGCGGCGCGGCTTGAAGCGGTCAGTGAGATGAGCGGTGGCCCTGCGGTCGGCGCGCACGGTCGCGTTGCGACTTCCGCTGGCGACTACGCTCACGTTCTTGGTGTGTCCGTCGGCGGCCTCGTAGACGGTGCAGCGGGATCCGGCTGGGATCCCGTCAAAATGCCGCGACATCGAACCAGCTCCGGTGCGCGCCCGAATCACGAACGCGAAGGTGTTCAGCGGACCGCCACAGTCGACCACGATGGCAATCCGGCCGTGCCGGTGGACGGCTGACCCCGCGATCGTCTTGATCACGGTCAGGGAGCCGGACTCGCCCTCGTACACATCGGCCAATTGCGCCGATACGACCTTCCCGCCCGGCACGGCCACGCTCTGGCCATCGCCCGACACGGTTGCCGTGATCGTGGCGGTGGCGCCGTTCGACGTTTCGGTGACGGTGCACGTCGAGCCGGCGGGGAGGCCGTCAAAGCTGTGCGCCACAATCCCGGCCGGGGTCTTAGCGGGGATCACGAAGTCCGGCGACTGGGCGATGCCGTTGCAAACCACGTTGATGGTGACCGGTCCCTGGCGGCCAGCGACCGGGCCTGCGATCGTCTTGGTCACTAACAGGGAGCCGGGGATGGCGCCGTAGGTGTCGGTGAGGTGGGCGGCCCCTGCGCCGCCGGCCGGGATAGTGGTTGTGTGCGGGCTGCCGGTGACATCCACCGAGACGGCGCTGGTGTGCCCGTCCGCGGTCTCGGTGACCGTGCACGTGGCCGGAGTTTGGATACCCGAATAGATGTGCGACCGGTCGCCCGCGGACGTCCCGGCCGGGATGACGAAGTCGGGCGTGAGAGGGGCGCCGTTGCAGGTCGTGTGGATCACGACCATCTCCTGTTGACCGGCCTGCGAGCCCGCGATCGTCTTCGTCACCTCCAGCTGGCCGGGCAGGAGCCCGTAGGTGTCGCTGATGTCGGCTTCGGCGATCTCGCCGGCGGGGATCGACACTGACTGCCCGCTCCCCTGCACGACGACCGACACCGTGCTGTTGTGCCCGTCCACGGTCTCCGTGACCGTGCACGTGGTCGGGACACGGATACGATCGTATTGCTTGGTATAGGTCCCTGCCGGAGCGCCGGCGGGGATCACGAAGTCCGGCTTCAAGGCCGTGGCATTGCAAACCGTGTGGATCGTGATGGGTCCCTGCTGGCCCGCACCCGGCCCGGCGATCGTCTTAGTCACCAGCAGTGAGCCGGGGACGAAGCGATAGATATCTCCGATCCTGACCGTCTCGTGCTCGCCCTCGGAGATAGTCGCCGTCTGCCCATCGCCGAAGACCCTCGCCACGACCGTGGAGGTCGCGCCGTTCGCGGTCTCGGTAACGGTGCACGTGGTTCCGACCGCTATGTGACGATACGGGCGCGACCGAGCGCCTGCGTCCGCTCCGGCGCGGATGATGAAAGGGAACCGACGCACGCCGTCATCACAGGTCACGCGGATAACCACGCGCCCCTGCGAGCCAGCAGCAGGACCACGGATCGTCTTCTTCACGACCAGCGACCCGAACGGCACGAAGTCGGCGGTGGCTTGGACGGTGGTTTCCAAGGTGGAGCTCTCGGCCAGGATGAGCCTTTGGGCGTCGTTGACCCCGGCGGTGTTGCCGTCGTAGAGATAGACGTTGCCGCTGGGGACAGTCGCCTCCGAGGTGGCCTGGAGCGTGGCCGTAGAAGCACCTCCCGCGGAGCGCAACCAGATCTGCTGACCGGACGGCACCTGCGCCGTGGCTCCATCCCCCAGCAGCGTGGTGCCTGCCCGATTGGAATACATGGTCCCGCCCGCCGCTGTGACGGTAGCGGGCTCGTGGTCGGTGGTAACCGTGAACGGTCCAAGCACCCGCCGTGGTGCGCTCGCGTTGTGCGGCGTGATTTTGAGGCTTGGCGGCGGCGGCTGGACCAGCGGTCCCTTAGCTATGACGTCGTTGACGATGGCGACCACCGCATCGTGCAGCACGTCGGAGGTGTCCAGCACGTAGCGGTCGCTGAAGAACCAGATGGCAGCCTGCACGGCCGCCGCCTTTTGGTTGAGATCAGTCAGGGCAGCGGGCTCGTTGGTGTGTGGGTAATAGTCGTTCAGCAGCCGCGCGACGTAGCCCACGTTGGGGACCCCAGATGCCTCCCAGCTCCCCAACACATACCCAATGCCGCCCCACGTGTCGGTATTGATGTCGATGCAGTAGAGGTTCAGAGTCGCGCCGCCTCCGGGCGGGGCGCCATGGATCACGCCGGCGAAGCCCTCGTTCTTGGCGGTGAAGCCCTCAGTCGGATTGCTCGCGGGATAGCCATCCTTGACCGGGTCGAACGGGTTGTCGGCATCGGCGATGAACCCCGTCACCCCCTGGCCGGGAAACCAGTCGGTAACGGTCATCTCCGTGTTGCTCCGCACCGTCGCTCGCGACGGCGGCGACCCGTGCCGCGGAACCGCGCCAGCCGACGCGACCTGAAGCAGGAACGCGCCTATTGCGAACGCCACCAGCACCGGCGTACGCCACCCCGTGCGGGACATGGCGGCAGGCTACATGAAATCAGCCGCCACTCCGGCAGGAATCCGAGCACCACTGGCGTAAAGTCCGCCGCGTGCCCACCTTCGTTTTGCGTCTCATCGCGCCGCGTCCGAACTTCGCCCAGACGCTGACTGAGTCAGAGCGCGAGATCATGGGCCGCCATGCTGCTCACTGGCGCCCGTACCTCGAGCGCGGCGACATGGTGGTGTTCGGACCGGTCCTCACCGAGGAGGACTCCTACGGTCTCGCGGTTGTCGAGACCGATGACGAACAGGCGCTGCGCGAGTTCGCCGCTGAGGATCCGGTCGTGACGAGCGGAACCGCGGTGTTCGAGGTCGGACGGATGGCCGCCGGCCAGGTTCGCGGGCGCTAGACCGGAAGTTGCACGAGACGGGTTAGGAGGGTCGAACGCAGAAGCTGGCGGAGCTGCGGTTAAAGCAGAGGAGCCCGCGGAGCGTTCGCCCGTCTTCATCGAGCACGATCAGCCGAGCCTCGTGACTGAGGTCGAGCAGGTCCACGGCATCGGCGACGCTGGCCGATGGAGTCGTGCTGCGCACGTGGGTGGTGGCGTAGCGGATCGCCGACTCGGCCTCGCGCGCATCAGGATCCAGCTGGCTGCGGGTGATCGAACCCCGGAACGCGGTTCCGTCGACGAGCAGCGCCACGCGCTGACTGGTGTCCTCAAACGCCCGGCGGATCTCGCCGACGGTGGCATCTGCCGGGAACGTCTTGGGGCGGGACATCATCACCTCGCCCACGGTCAGGTCCAGCGCCTGCTCCCGGGGCATCCGGTGCGGAGATCGTTCGCCCGTGACCATTTGCAGCATCTTACGTTCCGATCGGCGGCGAGGATGAATATCCGCGCTGCCGCAAGGATCTAGCATCGGGACCGTGTTCGAGTCTGCGGCCATCATCTTGGCGGGCGGCAAGTCCTCGCGAATGGGATCGCCCAAGGCAGCGCTGGACTGGCACGGATCTACGCTGCTGCGCCGCGTCACGGGCCTAGCGATGCGGACCGTAGATGGCCCGGTCGTGGTCGTCCGGGCTCCCGACCAGCCGCTGCCAGCTCTCCACAGCACCGTCGAGATGGTGTCTGACGCGCGCGAGGGGAGAGGGCCGCTGCAGGGCCTCGCCGCGGGACTTGAGGCGCTGCAAGGTCGCGCGCACGTCGCCTACGTGTCCTCCACCGACGTGCCGCTGTTGCACCCAGCGTTCATCCACCGCGTATTGGGGGCGTTCACCCCGGACGTCGACGTCGTGCTGCCCGAGGTCGGCGGCTTTCGTCAGCCACTGTCGGCGGGATATCGCGTGTCGCTACTGCCCCAGGTAGAGGCACTGGTCGCCGCTGACAAGCTGAAGCCGGCGTTTCTGTACGAGCAGTGCCGGGTGCTGCGGCTCGATGATCAGGCGATGCTGAGCGATCGAACGCTGGCCCGTAACGATCCCGACCTGGCGTCGGTCCGCAACCTAAACGAGCCGAGCGACTATCAGGCCGCGCACGCGCTCACGGCCCCGCAAATCGAGGTGCAGAGGTTCGGGACGCTGGCGCTCAACGGCGCGGCCCGCCATCAGACCGCAGGAGCGTGGACGCTGGGCGAGCTCGCCACGGCCGTGGATCTGGCGCTGGACGAGCACGTGGTCGCTGCCCTCAACGGCGATCAGATAACCCGGGATCCCGAGCTGCCGCTGGCTGCGGGGGACACCGTGGGCTTCATGGTCGCCGACGCCGGCGGCTAGCTGACTCACAGGGTTCGGAGATGTGCGAGGGGTACGATCGAGAGATGGCTAGGCCGCCCGGTGGCTACTTCGGTCGAGCGCTGATCGTCGACCTGACTACGGCCCACAGCCGCGTGATGGCGCTGCCCGAACCCGTTCTGCGTGAGTTCATCGGCGGTGCCGGGCTCGGTGCGTGGCTGATGCACAGATGCTGTCCCGCGGGCGTGGAGCCTCTAGCCGCCGAGGCGCCGCTGATGTTCGTGTTCTCACCGCTGGTGGGGACGCCGCTGACGACCAGCGCCAAGTTCGCGGTCGTCGCGAAATCGCCGCTGACCGGTCGGCTGACCGATGCGCTGGCCTCCAGTCATTTCGCGATCTCGGGGAAGCTCACGGGCCACGACGCGATCGTGCTGCACGGCGCGTGCACAAGCCCGTCGGTGCTGGTGATCGACGGCAGCGCTACGTCAATCGTTCCCGCCGAGGACCTGTGGGGACTGTCGGCCGCGGAGACCGAGCGGCAGCTGCGGGACCGGATGGGGCCGGCGTGGCGGGTGGCGGCGATCGGTCCTGCCGGCGAGCACGCCGTCCGGTACGCGACGATCTCGCACGACGGACGGCACGCCGGGCGGGGTGGCCTCGGCGCAGTGATGGGTTCCAAGCTGTGCAAGGCGGTGGTGGTCCGCGCCAGCACCAAGGTCGCGTCCGCCGACCCGCCGGCGGTGCTCGCCGCCAGCAAGGCGCTGCGCGAGCGTTCGTTCGGAAAGGCCACCGCGAAATATCGCGAGCTGGGGACGATGGCCAACCTACTGGCGTTCAACGCGATCTCCGCGCTGCCCACCCGCAACTTCTCGGCAGCCACGTTTGACGGGGCCGAGGCGCTCGGCGCCGAACAGGTGGCCGAGCTGCGTCAGGTAGCCCGCAACTCGTGCGCTTCGTGCTCAATTGGCTGTGAGCACCTCTACAAGGGCCCGAACGGTAAGCAGACCCGGATGGAATACGAGAACGTGTTCGCCCTGGGCCCGTTGTGCGGGGTCGGCGATGCCGACGCGGTGATCGAGGCCAGCGGCCGCTGCGACGAGCTGGGGCTGGACACGATCTCGGCCGGCGGAACGATCGCGTGGGCGATGGAGTGCGCCGAGAACGGGTTGATCGACGCTCCGTGGCTGCGGTTCGGCGACGGCGGCGCGCTGCTTCGTGCCCTGGATGAGATCGGGGCTCGGGAGGGGATCGGAGATCTCCTGGCCGAGGGTTCGCGCCGGGCCGCGCGGGTGGTCGGCCGCGGCTCGGAGAAGTTCGCGGCGCACGTAAAGGGCTTGGAGCTGCCCGGGTATGAGCCGCGGACGCTGCAAGCGATGGCGCTCGGGCTCGCCGTCAACGCGCGCGGCGCCGACCACAACCGCTCCGGTGCCTATGAGACCGACCTGTCGGGCGACCACGACCGGCTGGCCGGAAGCAACGCGCATGTCCGCGGGGCGATCCAGACCGAGGATCGAGCCGCGATCATGGACTCGCTGATCCTGTGCAAGTTCCTGCGCGGAGTGTTCAATGACCCCCTGGCGGAATGGGCGAAGCTGCTCAACACGGTCACGGGCTGGGATGTGGACAGCGAAGAGCTGGCCACCACCGCTCAGCGGATCGTGATGACCAAGCGGCTGTTCAATGCCCGCGAGGGATGGACCCGCGAGGAAGACTGGCTGCCCGAGCGATTCTTGTCGGAGTCGCTGCAGCTGGAGTCCGGTCGCACCGCGACGCTAACCGCCGACCGGCTGCGTGCGATGATCGACTCCTACTACCGAGACCGGGGTCTGCAGGACACCGGCTTGCCGACCGCGGAGGCGCTCGGCGAGCTGGATCTGGTCGGGCTCGCGCCCGCCAGCGGCGATAGACAATCACGTCTAGGCGAGGGAGACTAGATAGATGGCGACAACCTCTGCTGCGGCGCCCACCGCGATCACCGAAAACGTCACGCTGACGATCGACGGTCAGCAAGTCACGGTCAAGGACGGCACCACGATCCTCGACGCCGCCAAGCAGCTCGGGATCTCGATCCCGGTGCTGTGCCACGACGATCGCTATGACCCGGTCGGCGTATGCCGCATGTGCGTGGTCGACGTCGGCGCGCGCGTGTACGCCGCCGCGTGCGTGCGGACCTGCGAAGAGGGGATGGAGGTCACCACCCAGAGCGACCGACTCGACGCTAACCGCGCGATGCTGACCGAGCTGCTGCTGTCCGAGCAGCCCGACCCCGCCGAGGACCCCAAGGAGACAACCACCGCCGACAACGAGCTGCTGGTGCTCGTCCGCCAGTACGGGGTCACCAAGGCCCAGGAAGCGATGCCCCAGAGCCTGGGGCGCGGGACCGATTACTCGAACCCGGTGATCGCAGTCAACCACGACGCGTGCATCCTCTGCGACCGGTGCGTGCGCGCCTGCGACGACATCCAGGGCAACGACGTGATCGGCCGCAGCGGCAAGGGCTATTCGACCCGGATCGCGTTCGACCTCAACGATCCCATGGGCGAATCCTCGTGCGTGACCTGCGGCGAGTGCGTCGCAGCATGCCCGACCGGAGCGCTGACCAACAAGCCGCTGCACGACGTCCCGATCCAACCCCGCGAGCAGCTCCGGCAGGTCGACACGGTCTGCCCCTACTGCGGCGTCGGATGTGCGCTGACCTATCACGTCGACGACGACCGCAAAGCGATCGCGTTCGCCGAGGGCCGCGAGCAGCCGGGCTCAAAGGGCCGGCTGTGCGTCAAGGGACGCTACGGCTGGGACTACGCCCGCTCTCCCCAGCGGCTCACCACCCCGCTGATCCGGCGCGACAGCTCCTATCCCAAGGGCCCGCTGTCCGGCGACGTCAAGGGCGAGGGCCGCGGCCGCCGCAAGCCCGGCGGCCTGGTCGACTACGACGAGGTGATGCCGCACTTCCGCGAGGCCTCCTGGGAGGAGGCGCTGGACCTGGTCGCCAGCCGGCTGACCGAGCTCCACGGCGAATACGGCCCCGGCGCGATCGCCGGGTTCGGGTCGGCGAAGTGCTCAAACGAGGAGGCCTACCTCTTCCAGAAGCTGATCCGCGCCGGGTTCGGCACCAACAACGTCGACCACTGCACCCGGCTGTGTCACGCCTCGAGCGTGGCGGCGTTGTTTGAGGGCGTCGGCTCGGCGGCGGTGTCGACCACCTACGGCGACGTGATCAACGCCGACGTGGCGATCCTGGCCGGCACCAACACCACGGCCAACCATCCCGTCGCCTCATCGTTCTTCAAGCAGGCCCGCCGTCGCGGCACCAAGCTGATCGTCGTCGATCCCCGCCGCGAGCGCGTCGCCGATCACGCCGACATCTACTGCCAGATCAAGCCCGGGACCGACGTCGCGTTCTACAACGGCGTGATGCACGAGATCATCGAGATGGGTCTCGTCGACGAGGAGTTCATCGCCAAGCGCACCAGCAACTACGCGGCGCTGGTCGGAGCTGCTCGAGCAGTACCCGGCCGAGCGCGCCAGCCAGATCTGCGGGATCTCCCCCCGGGTGCTCCGCGACGTCGCTCGCACCTGGGGCGAAGCGGACGCCGCGGTCGTCTACTGGGGGATGGGGATCTCCCAGCACACCACCGGCACCGACAACGCCCGCTGCCTGATCGCGCTGTGCTCGATCACCGGCCAGGTGGGGCGCGCGGGCACCGGACTGCACCCCCTCCGTGGCCAGAACAACGTGCAGGGCGCGTCCGACGCCGGGCTGATCCCGATGTTCTACCCCGACTACCAGCCCGTCGACCGGCCCGCCGCCTGGGAGCGCTTCGAGCGGGCGTGGGGTCGCGAGCTCGATCACGAGCGCGGGCTGACCGTCACCGAGATCGTCGCCTCAGCCCTGAAGAAGGGCGTGCGCGGCATGTACATGATGGGCGAGAACCCGTTCCTGTCCGATCCCAACATCAACAAGGTCCGCAAGGCGCTGAGCGCCCTGGACTTCCTCGCCGTCCAGGACATCTTCCTCACCGAAACGGCCGAGTTCGCCGACGTGATCCTGCCGGCCTCCTCCTACCTGGAGAAGGACGGCTCCTACACCAACACGGACCGGCGGGTCCAGCGCGGGCGAAAGGTGCTCGACCCGCCCGGCGACGCGCGGGTGGACTGGGAGATCCTCCAGGACATCGCCAACCGCGTGGGGCTGCCGATGAACTACTCCTCGACCGGCGAGATCTTCGACGAGCTCGTCGCGCTGATGCCCAACTACACCAACCTGAACTACGACAACCTCGGGCCGACCGGCAAGCTGTACCCGAACCACGACCCCGACCAGACCGACGGCACGATCGTCCTGTTCCAGGACTCGTTCAACACCGAAGACGGGCTCGCGCACCTGGTTCCCGCCGAATGGATGCCCGCCCGTGAGCTGCCCAACGACGAGTATCCGTTCGTGCTCAACACCGGCCGGCTGCTCGAGCACTGGCACACCGGATCGATGACCCGCCGGTCCTACGCGCTGGACTCGATCTCGCCCAACGCCACCGTGTTCATCAACCCGCAGGATGCCGAGCGTCTGGGGATCGCCGACGGCGAGTTCGCTCGAGTGGTGTCGCGACGCGGTTCGATCGAGCTCGAGGCTCGAGTGTCTCACCGCGAGACGCCGGGCAGCTGCTTTATCCCGTTTCACTTCCGCGAGGCGGCCGCGAACCTGCTGACGATCGACGAGATCGACCCGTTCGGCAAGATCCCCGAATTCAAGTTCTGCGCCGTGCGGGTCGAACCCGCCAGCGTTGCCGCCGCCTCGGCGCAGGGGTCCTGATGGCCACGACCAACGGTCGGATGCCCGGACGCGAGGCCCGGGCGGGCAAGTTCGACGGGCCGAGCCTGATCCCGTCGCTGAACACGATCCAAGGCGAGCACGGCTGGCTACCCCGCGAGCAGCTGGTGACGCTCTCGCGCGACACCCGACGCCCGCTGTATGAGATCGAGGGACTGATCTCGTTCTATCCCCACTTCCGCACCGAGCCACCCCCGCGGGTCGAGGTGACCGTATGCCGCGACCTGTCGTGCTGGCTGCACGGCGCCGACGATCAGATCGCCGAGGTGCACGCCAAGTACGGAGACGACGTCGAGATCGAGGTCCGCGAGGTCTCCTGCCCCGGCCGGTGCGACATCGCTCCGGCGGCCACAGTCCAAGAACAACCCGTGCCGATCCAGGACGTCGCCGCGGCCGTGCAGCGAGCCCGGGAGGCCGGAGATCCCGGACCGGGCCTTCAGCGAGAGGTGCGAGTGTGGCCGAACGACCCCTATGGCGACACGAACCCAGATGATCGCTACACCACCGCTCGCCAGATGCTCGCCGGCGAGCTCGACGGCGACCGAGTGATCTCCGTGCTCAAGGATTCGGGGTTGCGCGGGATGGGCGGCGCCGGGTTCCCGACGGGCGCCAAGTGGGAGCTGGTCGCCGCGCAGCAGCCCGAGCCCAAGTACGTGATCTGCAACGCCGACGAGTCCGAGCCCGGAACGTTCAAGGACCGCCAGATCCTGATCGAGCAGCCGCACCTGGTGATCGAGGGGATCCTGATCGGCATGCTCGCGGTCGGCGCCGAGCAGGGATGGGTGTTCATCCGCCACGAATACGGACAAGAGGAACAAGCCGTCCGTGCCGAGCTCGACCGGGTCCGAGCCGCTGGACTGCTGGGGGCCGACGTGCTCGGCTCGGGCCGACAGCTGGAGATCGAAGTGTTCACCTCTCCGGGGGGCTACATCCTCGGCGAGGAGTCCGCGCTGATCGAATGCATGGAGGGACACCGCGGCGAGCCGCGCAACAAGCCCCCATTCCCGGGCGTCAGCGGCCTGTGGGGCAAGCCAACCCTGATGAACTCCGTCGAGACGTTCGCGGCCGTCCCGATCATCGAGCAGCGCGGCGGGCAATGGTGGAAGGACCAGGGCGTCAACGGCGGCGTCGGCCTGAAGTTCTTCGCGATCTCCGGACACATCGCCAACCCCGACGTCTACTGCGTGCCGATGGGAACCACGGCCCGCGAGCTGATCGAGCGCGCCGGCGGCATCGCCGACGGCGGGACCCTGCAGGCCTTCCAGCCCGGCGGCTCGTCGTCGAACTTCCTCGGCCCCGAGCAGCTCGACGTGCCGCTGGACTTCAAGCCGCTCGCCGACGCCGGCTCGATGCTCGGGTCCGGCGCGGTGGTGGTGATCAACGACCAGACCGACCTGCTGGCCGCGGCGACCAACGTGTTGCGGTTCTTCCGCAACGAGTCCTGCGGCAAGTGCGTCCCGTGCCGCCTCGGATCCGACAAGGCGCACACGATCCTCACCGAGGCGCTGGCTCGAGGCATCGGACCCGAGGGCGTCGACGAGCGGATCGACAAGCTCGAGGAGACGCTGCGGCTGACCTCGATCTGCGGGCTGGGACAGGTCGCGCTCGGGCCGGTGATGAGCGTCGTCAGGCGCGGCCGCGACACCACCGCCACCTAACCCGCCGATGGCCACGACCGGCCGAGAATTCTTCACCGCCAGGACGGTGGCCGAGGCGCTCGCCGAGTTTCGCCCGGCTCACCGCACCGGCACCGAGCGCGTCGCGGTCGACGCCGCGTTCGGCCGCGTCCCCGCCACCGAGATCCTCGCCCGGGAGGCGCTGCCCGGATTTGACCGTTCCAGCGTCGACGGGTACGCCGTCCGCGCGCACGACACGTTTGGCGCCTCGGACGCGATCCCGGCGTACCTGACCGTCGCCGGCAGCGTGGCGATGGGCGGCCCGGCGGAGCTCGAGCTCGGCGCCCACCAGGCGATCGCGGTCCCCACCGGCGGCGCGCTGCCGGCCGGAACCGACGCGGTGGTGATGATCGAGCACACCCAGGAGGCGATGCCCGGCTCGATCGAGGTCGTCCGGCCCGTGGCTCCCGGCGACGGGATCGTCCGCCACGACGAGGACATCGCCGCCGGTCAGCCCGCCGTCGCCGCCGGACGGCCCGTCCGGGCCCAGGACATCGCGATGCTGGCCGCGCTCGGCATAACCGAGCTCGAGGTCCACACCCCGCCGGCCGTGACGATCCTCGCCACCGGCGACGAGCTCGTCGCCCCCCACGTGCAAACCCTGCGGGCGGGGCAGATCCGCGACGCGCTCAGCAGCTCCGTCGGCGCGCTGGTCCGCGAGGCCGGCGGCCGCCCGTTACCGCCCCAGATCATTCCCGACGACCGCGATGCGCTGCATCGCGCCCTCGAGCAGGCGCTGAGCAGAAGCGACATGGTGGTGATCTGCGCCGGCTCATCGGTCGGTGGCCGTGACGAGACCGCCGCGGCCGTGGCGGCGCTCCCCGCGGCGACCATCTGGTGCCACGGCCTGGCGATCAAACCCGGCAAGCCGACGCTGCTCGCCGACAGCGACCAGATCCCGATCATCGGCCTGCCCGGCAACCCCCGCTCGGCGCTCGTCGTGTTCCGGCTGCTCGGCCTGCCGCTGGTCCGCCGCGCCGGCGGGTGGACACACGACCCCCGAGCGGGATCGGCAGCCTTCAGGCTGGCCCGCGACCTGCCGTCGGCGGCCGGCCGTCTGGACGTCGTCCAAGTCCGCGTGCGAGACGACCACGCCGAACCGATCTTCGGCCCCTCGGCGCTGCTGTCGGTCCTCACCCAGGCCGACGGTTACGTGATCGTGCCCGAGGACGCCAACGGCCTGTCGGCCGGAGAGCCCGTCGAGGTCGTGTTCTATCGCTGAGCACACCACACCGTTCCTTCGCGACGTGCCGCTCACCCGGGCGCTCGAGCAGTGGGCTCATTGCCAGCTCGACGCCGGCTGCCCCACTCGCGTGCCAGCGGTCATCGTTGACCTCCAGGCGGCGGTCGGCCGAGTGACGGCCGAGCCGATCTGGGCCACGAGATCATCACCCCCGTTTGATGCCGCCGCGATGGACGGCATCGCACTTCGGGCCGCCGACACTCGCGGCGCCACCGAAACCACTCCGCTGTTGCTGTCGGCCGAACAGTTCGCGGTGGTGGACACCGGCGACCCGATGCCCGAGGGATTCGACGCCGTGGTGATGCGCGAGCACGTTCACTACGCCGACGGTCGCGCCGAGCTGCGCGCCGCCGTCGCTCCCTACCAGCACGTCCGGTCGATCGGCGAGGACATCAGCGCCACCGAGCTGCTGCTCCCGACCGGACACCGCCTACGGCCCGTCGACGTCGCCGCGGCCGCGGCGGCCGGCGCCACCCAGGTCGCGGTCCGCCGCGCCCCCGTCGTCGGGATCCTGCCCACTGGCGACGAGATGCGCCCGATCGGCACCGAGCCGGCCCCGGGGGAGCTGCTGGACACCAACTCGCTGATGCTCGCCGCCCAAGCCCGCGAAGCCGGCTGCGAGGCGATCACCCTCCCGATCGAGCCCGACGACCAGGAACGCATCGCCGACGCCATCACCCGCGCCATCAACGCGTGTGACCTGATGATCGTGATCGCCGGATCGAGCGCCGGCCGAGACGACTACACCGCCGAGCTCGTCGACCGACTCGGAACGCTCGCCGTGCACGGCGTCGCCGTCCGGCCCGGGCACCCCGTAGTGCTGGGCGCGATCGACCACACCCCGGTGATCGGCGCGCCCGGCTATCCCGTGTCCGCCGCGTTGACGTTCGACATCTTCGCCGCGCCGCTGCTCGCCGGCCTCGAAGGTGCCCAGGCGACCCCACGGCCCCGAACCCGGGCCCGGCTGGCCCGCAAGCTCGCGTCGACGATCGGCTCCGACGACTGGGTCCGGGTCAGACTCGGTCGCGTCCACGGTGAGCTCGTCGCCTCGCCGTTGCCCCGCGGCGCCGGCGTCCTGACCTCGTTGGTCCGCGCCGACGGTCTCCTGATCGTGCCCACCGAGCTCGAGGGACACCACGCCGGCGAACAAGTCGACATCTCGCTGCTCCGCGGCGAACACGAGATCCAGCGAACGATCGTCGCGATCGGCTCACACGACCCAGTGCTCGACCTCGCCGCCTCTCAGCTGCGAGCCAGCGATCCTGGCATCACGCTCGCCTCCAGCAACGTCGGCTCGCTCGGCGGCCTCATCGCCCTGCGCGACGGGCTCTGCCACGTGGCGGGCTCACACCTACTCGACCCCGACACCGGCGAATACACGATCCCCTACGTACGACAGATACTCGGCGACCGCGAGATCGCGATCGTCCGCCTCACCCACCGCCAGCAAGGCCTGATCGTCGCCCCCGGCAACCCGCTCGCGATCGAGGCGATCACCGACCTCGCCCGGCCCGGGCTGCGCTACGTCAACCGCCAGCGCGGAGCCGGTACCCGCGTGCTGCTCGACCACGAGCTCTCCCGCGCGGGCGTCGACCCCACCACGATCGCCGGATATGCCCGCGAAGAACCGACCCACCTCGCCGTTGCGGCGGCGATCTCCGCCGGACGCGCCGACTGCGGGATGGGCGTCAAAGCCGCCGCCCGGGCGTTCGGGCTCGATTTCGTCTCGGTAGCCCAGGAGCCCTACGACCTCGTGCTCGAGCGCGCCACGCTGGAAGACGAGCTGCTGGCGCCGCTGTGGCAGCTGCTCGAGACAACCGGGTTCCGGTCAGCAGTCGAGCAACTCGGCGGCTACGACACCACCGAGATGGGCCGACACATCCTCTGATCCGCCGCGTTCGTCAACCGCCGCCAAGCCCGGTGGTCAAGATCACCTGCTCGGCTCGGACCGGGAACACATCACCCTCGATCGGCGCGAAATAGGTGCCGTCACTCTGCACCGCCTCATAGTCCTGGCTCAACCAGTCGCGATACGTGGCCGAGGCACGCTTCACAGATTCCTCGTCGTCCGGCGACCACTCAGCAATCACCTCATCACCTTCAGACGTCCTGCGCATGAGCTTTCCCATGAGCCGGATCCTAGAGCCGCGCCATGATTTCGACCGCCGACTACGAGCCGACAGTTCGAGTGTCTGCCGCCGGGCCGAGCAGGCGCTCCACCAACACGCAGTCCTTCCATTGGCCGTCGAGCTGGCCGTGGCGGCGTTGGATACCGACTTCCTCGAATCCGGCAGCCCGGTGAGCGGCGCGGCTGGGATGGTTGTCGGCGAACACGCGGCTGGTCAGCTTGTACAGGCCGCGTCGTTGCGCTTCGGCGCAGAGCGCGATCAACAGCTCGCGTCCGAGACCCCGGCCGCGGGCGGCCGGGTGGACGTAGACGGCGTGCTCGCCGACGCCCCGATAGACGCAGCGATCGGAGTAGGCGCCGGCTCGCGCCCAGCCGACCACCTGACCGCGGTCGACCGCCACGATGAACGGTTGGCCATCGTCGATCCAGCCCGTGGCGTCCGCGATCGCCCGCGGCCTGGTTTCGAACGTGGCCACGCGTTCAGCGATCCCGGCGTTGTAGATCTCGACCACGGCGGCGAGATCGGCGGCCAAAGCGGGACGGATGGTCAGCCGGTCGCTCCCGACGGTCACCGGGTCAGCTTACGTGCCCGGATGATCGCCGAGCCGGCGTGCTCGTGTACGCGATGGGTGTGATCGATCTCGATGTCCTCAAACCCGGCGCTCTGCAGGGCGGAGCGGAACTCGGTCTCGGTCAGCGCGCCGGCGATGCAGCCGGTCCACGCCTCCATGTCCGCGCGTGTCCGTCCATCCATGTCGGGGTCGGCGATCACGTCCGAGACGGCGAACCGGCCGCCGGGACGCAACACGCGCGCGGCCTCGCGGATGACCCGCGGCTTGTCGCCGGCCAGGTTGATCACGCAGTTGGAGATGACGACGTCGACCGTGTGATCGTCGAGTGGAATGTCTTCGAGGTAGCCCTTGACGAACTCGACGTTCTCGACGCCGGCCGCCTGGGCGTTGCCGCGCGCGAGCTCGAGCATCTCGTCGGTCATGTCCAGTCCGATCGCGCGGCCGGTCGGTCCGACCCGCCGGGCGGAGATCAGCACGTCGGCGCCGGCGCCCGACCCGAGGTCCAGGACCGTCTCGCCGTCGTGCAGGTCGGCCACCGCGGTGGGCACGCCGCAGCCCAGCGAGGCGTTGATTGCCGCCTCCGGCGCGTCGGCCTGGTCGCTGCCGGAATACAGGGAGGCGCCGAACACGCCATCGTCCGCGTCCGGGTCGCGGCAGGCCGCGCCCCCGCCCGTGGCCGCCGCGGCGGCGGTGGCGGCGTACTTCTGGCGCACGATCTCGCGCAGCTGATTGGCGGCCTCGGTGTCCGTCTGTGTCGCGCTCGGGGTCTGGCTGGATCCGGCGGAGCAGCCGCACCCTGCGGTGGGTGTGTTGCCGCAGCAGGAGGCCTTCTCTGACGGCTCGCAGCACGTCTCCTGGGCGGCCCGCGTGCAGCAGTCGCTGGTCAGTTCAGCCATCCGGACAGCTCCTCGAGGGCGTCGGGGATCACGAAGTAGTAGGCCCACAAGCCTTCTCGCTCGGAGCCGACGATCCCGGCCTCGCGCAGCACCTTGAGGTGATGGGAGACCGTAGGTTGGGACAGGTCGAACAGGGGCACGAGCTCGCATACGCAAACCTTGCCGGCGTGCTTTCGCAGCACGTCGACGAGCTGGATCCGCACCGGGTCGCCCAGCGCCTTGGCGACGGACGCCATCCGCACCGCCTCGGACCGCTCCACGTCGGGGTACACGACCGGTTCGCAGCACGGCGAGCCGGCCGCGCGTTTGGTCTTGGGGACTAACTCCAGATCGACAGCCATCTATCCACGTATATCGATTGAACTGACGATTGTCAATCTATGCACTTGCCAACCCGTCGCTCGTGACAAAGATCACGACTTGCGTGCTCGCTGAAGCTCATCGTTGACTTTACGAGCGCCATCGGCTAGCGCATGGCGCCGGGGCACTGGGGCGACTCGGTTTTGGAGGCATGATGTTGGAGATTGGTTCTGGGGGCGAAGCTGCCCAGGCAAGCGCTGTCGGCGGTGGTGAAGCCAGCGCTCATCGGGAAGCGATGGCGGTGCGTGAGCTCCGGCACCCACGCGAGGGCTCTCGGTTCATGCTTGCCGTCATCCCGAGCGTCTCGGCGCTCGTGGTCGTTCCCGTCTGCGCCTACGCGGGCGGTGGCGCGAAAGTGGCGGCCGGTTTCGTCGCGGCCGTGGTGGCTGCGGTGGCCTCGGTCTGGGCGCTCATCCAGATACACCGAGCGCGTCTGCTGGGTGGGGCGATCCGGGTCAACTCGGCCAGCTTCCCGGATGTTCAGTCCGTCGTCGACGACGTTTGCGCTCGTCTCGCCTACCGGGGCCGACTGGAGGTCTGGATCGTCGAGCAGGTCGACGGCCAGGTCTCGCTGACCAGCTACCTCGGAACCAAGATGATCCTCGTTGAGGGCGGCCTCGCCTCCGACCTTGTGGCTGACGACAAACGGGCGCAGCTGACGTTCCTGGTGGGCCGTTTCGTCGGGGCGCTGAAGGCCAAGCATCTTCGCCTGAAGCCTCTCCAGGTCGCGATCGCCGGCATCAAGAGCCTGAAATTCCTGAACGTGTTCATCCTTCCCTACGAGCGGACGATCGTCTACTCAGGTGATCAGATCGGGCTCGCCTGCGCCGGAAGCATCGGTGACGGACTCGGCGTCATCAGCCGTCTGCTCGTCGGCAAGGAAGTCGCTCCCGAACTAGGGGCAGCCGGTGTGCTCGAGCAGGCACACGAAGCCCGCCGCGGAGTGCTGCCACGGCTCGCTGAGCTGACCTCCTCCTATCCGCACCTGACAAACCGCTACCTGAACCTCCTCAGATTCGGCGAGCAATTCGATCCCTCCGACTACGAGGCCGCGGTTGCCACCATGAGTCCGGAGATCCGGGCCGAGCTTGCGTCGACCCGTCGGGTTTCTCGGGGCCGGCTTGCGCCCTGGCTTGTGGGCGTGCCGTCGGTCGCGATCGCGGGGCTGATCGTCGCGGTGGTTGTCAGCGGCGGCGGCCTGTCTGCTGCAACTGCTGCATCAACCTCGTCGCCGGCCCCTACGAAAACGGTCCACCATCCCCACAGCACGGGTGACGCCGTGAGCCGCTCGGTGTCCGAACTCACCCAGATCGTCGATCAGTCAAACCTCGGGCGACAGGCCGCAATCGCGGGTGATTGGCAGGCGGCCATCGATAACCGCCAGCAGATGCTGATGCAGCTCAAGACGCTGAAGCTCAGTCCTCAGCTCACGCCGTTCCGTCAGCTATTGAGTGCTGCGCTCACGTACTCGCTGCTCGCCGACCAAGCGATGGCCGCCTGTGGCGGTCCAAGTGACTGCCGGCAGGCCGACTACTACGACTCGCTCGCGACCGCGACCAAGCGGCAGTTCCTGGTGCCGTTCAATCGCGTCATGCGCGCGTACGGTGCCCGCCAGTATCAGGAGACGGACTTCTGATGACAGCGGGTCCCGGCGGGCCTCAGGGGCCCGCCGGGACCGGGAACACGCCCCAGCGCCCCACACGCGCGGCCGGGCTCGCCGACCGGTAGGTCTTTGATCGTGGCGGTGAGGAGGCTGGTGGGCCTGTGAGCTTGTGGCTGCGGGTCAGATCAAAGAGAATGAGCGAGACCACTTTTGGTCCGGTAATCAATCGCTAAGCAATGCAGTTTCGAATCCTCGGTCCCCTTGAGGTGGCCGACGGCGACCGTCTTGTCTCGCTCGCCGGGGCCCAGCGGTCGCTATTGGCGTTGCTGCTGCTCAGCGTGAACGAGGTTGTATCCGCCGACCGGTTGATCGACGAGCTCTGGAGCGAAGAGGTTCCTGAGTCGGGACGGGCCGCCTTGCAGGTGCGGGTCTCGCAATTGCGAAAGGCACTCGGCGGTGCCCGGGGGCGGATTGCTACCCGCGCGCCGGGATATATGTTGTGTGTCGATCGCGACGAGCTCGACCTTTATTGCTTCGAGCGGCTGGTGAGCGAAGCTGACGGGGCCGAGCCGGCACAGGCAGCCGCGAAGTTGCGAGAGGCGCTTGGCTTGTGGCGCGGGGCTCCGCTCGACGATCTGTCCTACGCGTCGTTCGCGCAGCCGGCGATCAGACGACTTGAGGAGCTGCGGCTGGCGGCGTTGGAGAAACGCATCGAGGCTGATCTTGAGCTCGGGCGCCAGGCTGACCTGGTCGGCGAACTTGAGACGCTGGTCGAGGAGCATCCTTTACGCGAGCACTTGCATGCCCAGCTGATGCTGGCGCTGTACCGGTGCGGCCGACAGGCCGATGCGCTCGCCGCCTATCAGAATGCCAGGCGCGTGCTGGTAGAGCAGCTCGCAATCGAGCCGAGCGCGCCGCTGCGCAAGCTCGAAGAGGCGATCCTTCGCCAGGAAGCGTCGCTTGACCTCGTACCGACGATCGCGGCGAGCGTCCCTTCGGTCGCTGTGGTGTCGGAGTCCTCGCTGCCACGCCTACCCGAGGACCGCAACGCGCGTCACAACCTGCCCGCCCAGGTCTCCAGCTTCGTCGATCGAGAGCGTCAGGTGAGCGAGCTTGCGCAGCTGCTGTCCCGCGCTCGCGTGATCACGTTGACCGGGACCGGTGGCGTGGGCAAGACGCGGCTCGCGCTGCAGCTCGCAGCGAACATGCTGGACGGGTCTGACGACGAGGCCTGGTTTGTCGATCTCGGGCCGCTGACGGACGCGAGGCTCGTCGCCACGAAGCTGGCAAGCGTCCTTGGAGTCCCGGAGCAGCCAGGACGATCGCTGCCACAGTCGCTGATCGCCGCGTGCCGGGACCGACGGTTACTCGTGATCCTGGACAACTGCGAGCACGTGATCGGCGAGGCGGCCAATGTCGCCGACCAACTGGTGCGTGGTTGTCCGCGGATGACGATTCTCGCGACCAGCCGCGAACCGCTGGGGATCGAAGGCGAGTATCTGTATCGCGTCCCCTCCCTGGTGGTCCCGCCGGCCAGCGCCGATCCCGACCGCGTGCTCGCGTGCGACGCGGTTCGGCTGTTCGCTGACCGCGCGCGACAGCAACGTTCGGACTTTGTCGTCGACTCCCACAACGCGTCTGCGGCCGGAAGGCTATGCCGCCGTCTGGACGGGATCCCACTCGCGATCGAGCTCGCTGCTGCCCGGCTGCGCACGCTGTCGCTCGACGAGATCGACAATCGGCTCGATCAGCGCTTTCGGCTGCTCACCGGGGGACATCGCATCACACCGCCGAGACAGCAGACTCTCCAAGCCCTGATCGACTGGTCATATGACCTGCTGAACCCGGAAGAACAGGAGATGCTCGAGCGCGTATCGGTGTTTGCGGGCGGGTTTGACCTCCAGAGCGCTGAGGCGGTGGCAGGCGCCGGCTTGCACTCCCAGGTCGGCGTCCTCGATCGGCTCGCCGGGTTAGTCGACAAGAGCCTGCTCCAAGTCGACGACGTCGGATCGATCCGCTACCGATTGCTCGAGACCGTGCGCGACTACGCCACCGCAAAGCTGCTGGCGCGGAGCCAGTCCGCGGCCGGCGCACTGCGCAACGCGCACCGCGATCACTACCTCGCCTTGGCCGAGACCGCGGCGCCACACCTGATCGGCCACGGCCAAATCGAGTGGCTTGATCGCCTCCAGCTCGAGTTCGACAATCTCCGCGCCGCAATCTCTTACAGTCTCCAAGACCCCGACCCGGCTCCCGGACTGCGCCTGGGCCGCGCGCTGTGCAATTTCTGGCTCGACCGCGAGCCCCGAGCTGAAGGCGCGGCGGCACTATCCGCCGCGCTTGACCGCCCAGATGCCCAGCAGCCCACACTCCTACGCGGCCGCGCTCTGGTCGCCGCGGGCATCCTGCTCACGATGATCATGGACGAGTACGACGCAGCAGCCGCCCGCGCCCAGGAAGCGCTGGCGATCGCCGGTGCGCTTGCCGACGAGCACCTCCGTGCGGAAGCGCTACACGTGCTTGCCCTGGTCAACCTGAGGCGAGGCAACGAGCAGGCCCACCTCGACCTCACCGCCGAGGGGCTTGCCCTGGCCACGGCGCTGGACGACCCGTATCTCACGGCGCTGCTACTGATGACGAGGGGATCCTCCCCCCACCTGAGTCAGGCCGAGCGAGCGCGCACGGTCGAGAGGAGCCTGGAACTGTCCCGCCAGGCCGGCAACAAAGTGCTGCACCTCGTCTCTCTGAACAACCTCGGCTACCTCGAGATGGAAGCCGGAGAGATCGGCGCGGCGCGCGCGCGTCTTGCCGAGGGAGTCCGTCTCGCACGCGAGATCGGCGACCGACGAAGCCTGAGCTTGCATTCGTGCACGCTCGGCTTCGCGTCATACCTCGACAACGCCGACTCCGACGCCCAGGCGATGTTCGATCAATCGCTGGCCATCGCCGGGCGCAACGGGGACCAACTCATGGTCGCCTATGCGTACCTCGGCCTGGCATTGGTAGCCAGTCGGGCCGGAGACGCGCTAACAGCCGCGAGGCTCCACGGCGCCGCCGGCGCGATCCACGACAAGCTCGGTACAAGCTTCGACAGCCTGGAATCCGAGCTGCGCGATGCTGACCTCACCCGACTGCGAGCGGCGCTTGGCGACACCGCATTTCAGACCGCCTACGACGCCGGCGACGCACCCGACATCCCTGCAGCAGCGGCCTCCAAGTAAAAAACGCAACCAGGGTCCAAAACCCTCGCCGCCGGGTATAGGTCTCTCACGCGGCTTGTTCTCTATCACTGGGGGAGAGGCGGCTTGAGGCGTCTACGTTTTCCAACCCCAGGAGGAGGTCCAAGTGATCAACTCACCCGGTCGCTTGATCAGGACCGTCTCGCTCGCGTGCGCCTTGGGCGCAGCGGCTCTCGTCGCGCCGATCGTCTCGGACGCAAACGCCAACGTGGTCGACCCCACGCCTCTGGTAAATCTCAACCCCTGCAACGCCTCGGCGCTCAGCCAGCCATTCGTCCGGTGGTTGGATGTCGACCAGTACGAGCTCGCGCCTGGCGGCGACTTCGAGAGCTCGACGTGGACACTCACCGGCGGGGCCGAGCGAGTCGCGGGAAGCGAGCCGTACGCGGCAACTGGCAAGCTCGGCGCTTCCTCGGTGTCGCTGCCAGCCGGGTCATCAGCTCAGTCGGCTCCGACGTGCGTGGACGCGGCCTACCCTTCGATCCGATTCTTCATTGCGGGCCGGGGATCAGTTGCGGTCAGCGTCGTAGACGAGCGTTCGGGTTCGGTGATACCAGCTGGCGTTGCGGTCGCCGTTGACGCCTGGTCGCCGACGCCGGTGATGCTCACGAGCTCGGCGGTGCTGGGGGCGCTGTCAGACGGCACCGCCCAGGTGTCTCTGACCTTCACCGGCGTCGCTGGCAGTCCACGCGTCGATGACGTGTTCATCGATCCGTGGGGTCATCGATGATCGCCCGACTGCAGCGGGTTAGCCCGAAGTCGCGCAGGTGCGTACGGCATCCATGACGACCTGCGCGACCTCCTTGGGATGGGAGATCATGACCACGTGTGAGGCGCCCTCGACCTCGGTGATCTGCGCGCCCATTCGCTCGTAGCTGAAATGGTGGACGCCAGGATCGATGCAGCGGTCGGCGGTTGGCAACACCGCCCACACCGGACGGCTTCGCCACGCCGGGGCCGGCGCGGCCTCGCTCAGCGCCACGCCGGCGAGAGGGCGCTGAGAGATCGCATAGGAAGCGGCATCGTCGGCCGGCAAATCGGCGCAGAACGACTCGTGGAACCCCTCGAGCGCGAGCGTGAACTCCTGTCCACCCTCGGCAAGCTCGTGCGCCACGATGTAAGGGATGATCCCCGGCGGGGGGAACTTGGACTGCAGGTCGGTGAGGTTCTCCCCCTCGTCCGGGGCGAACCCGGAGATGTAGACGAGACCGACCACGTTCTCGGCGGTCCCCGCGGCGGTGATGACCGACCCACCGTAGGAATGGCGTAGACGTCGTCGCTATTCGACCAGCGGCGGTTCGAGCAGCGACTGGTTGATGTGCTCTGACAGCGCGATCGCGGCGGCTCGCTGCGCGGCCAGTCGCTGCTTATCGTCATCAGCGCTAGCCAGCGCCACTGCGTAGGCGCCGGAAGCGGCTTCCCACAGTTCGCGGATCCGATCGGTATCGATCCGCGCCTCCCGGCGCATCTCCTCCACTGTGCCGGCGATCACGTGGGCCGGGGTGTCAGCGTCATAGGTCTTGTCAGCCTTCGTCTCGCGAACGAACGTGAACGTGTCGTTGTCGGTGAGAACCGGATGGTGCAGGACGCGTTCGATACGAGTCGAGGCATCATCGAGCACGATCGTGCGAACGCTGAAGCGCGGATAGGGCGCCAGCGCCGCCAGCCACGCTCGCCTCTGACTGTCTTCGGCGCGGTGTGCGCGTTCGTCGATGGCCACCCCAGCGTATTCGGCGACGTGCACCCACCCCCAGTGGGTGGCCACCAGCAGAATCCCGATCACCACGAGGACGACGCCGAACGCACCGCCGTCATTGAGGAGCTCCCAGCCGCCGAAGAGCGCGATCGCTGCCCCACCGATCAAGCTGGCGCCCGTGAGCAGCGATCCAGCCGTGACGAGCCGGTCGTGCTTGCGCGTGATAACGGCCGGTTGGTGGTACTGATCCGCAGCCGGCAGGTTCACCAAGTCCTCGTCGAGCAGTCGCCGGTCGGCCGGGACCCCCAAGAACTCGAGCATTCCCTGGCTGGGGTCGGCCATCATCTGAGCGTTCGCCTAGGCGCTCAGGACTGAGCCTCCCTGGCGGTCCTGGACGGTGCACGCGCACCCGCGACACCGTTGGGGCCTCCCGACGCAGCGTCCCCAGCGAGGTTGCCAGTGAGGATGCCCTCCCGGACCTGCTCCATCAACGAGCCAACCGCCGATGGCGAGGCAGGGAGCAGCAGCGTCGTCATGTTGCCGTGCTCACCGACCGACCGGATCGTGTCCATGTACTGGGTCAGCGCCACCAGCGCCATCGCTTCACGCGCGTCGATCCCGTCCTCGTCAGCAATCAGCGCCAGCGAGTCCTTGAGCCCGTGAGCAATCGCCTTGCGTTCCTCCGCGACCCCTTCGCCATGGAGGCGCATCGACTCCGACTCCGCCTCGGCCTTCTTGATCCGTAGCGTCTTGTCGCCCTCGCCCTGCGCGGTGGCCGCCTCCTGGTTGCGGCGGGCGGCGTTGATGTTGTTCATCGCATCCTTGACGCGCTGGTCAGGCTCGATGTTGGTGATCAGCGCCTTGATGATCTCGTAGCCGTAGTCGGCCATCTGCCGCTGGAGGGTCTCTTGAATGTGCTTGGCGATCGTGTCCGCGTCGGCATACGCCTCGTCGAGGTCCATCGTCGGGATGTGCGACCGCACGACGTCGAACGCGTAGGACTTCATCTGCACCTCGGGGTCATCGAGCTTGTAGAACGCGTCCTTCACCTTCGACTCGTCGGTGCCGACCATGTACTGAATCGCGAGCTTGACCACCACGAACACGTTGTCCTTGGTCTTGGTCTCGATGTCCGCGTCGAGTTGCTCGACCTGCAGGCTCATGCGGCCCGCCACCTTCTCAACGAACGGCGACTTGCGCTGCAGCCCCGGCCCAGCTACACGGACGAACTTGCCGAACCGCTCGACGATCGCACGTTCCTGCTGCTCCACGGTAAAAAAGAAGACGGGCATAACAAACTCCTTTCAGGAAGTCGCGATCAGCCCTGGCCACACCAACGGTGAGAGTGGCCGATCAGCGCGACGAGCGAAGCTGCCGACAGACTCAACCCAAACGGTCAATCGCGCATTTCGCATACACCTAGCTTAGACCTCGAATCATCGATCCTGGGGGACCTCACCGCACCGGGAGGCGATCGCCCTTGCATCACGATCGTCCTCATCATCGGAACATCTGAACGGGCTATCATGTGTTCGCATGAGTCATGGCGTTGACGGAAGGTCCCGGGCTGCGCAGGTCGACGCCGACCTCGCTCGCGCTGTCGCGGAGCAGATGCAGGTGCTGGCTGCGCCGAGCCGGGTGCTGATCCTGGCCCGCCTCAAGGAGGGACCGTGCTCGGTGGGCGACCTTGCCGAGGCGGTCGAGATGCAACCGTCGGCGGTATCCCAGCAGCTGCGCCAGCTACGTCACCTGGGGTTGGTCGTCGGCGAGCGCCGCGGCAAGCACATCATCTATGGCCTGCACGACGCGCACGTTGCCGAGCTGCTCGACCAGGCGGTGTTTCACGTCGAGCACATCCGTCTTGGCAACCCGCAGCCGATTTCCGAGGCCGAGCGGCGATCCGCGTGAGCAGGACCGCTCACGCTCACCACCATGGGCATGGCCACAGCCACGGCCTGGTCAGCGCGTCGATCGGCCGGTCCCGAGCCGGCCTGCGGGCCGTCGGAGCAAGCCTCGGCGTGCTCCTTGTTACCGCCGGCGCTCAGGTAGCCGTGTTCGTGCTCACCGGCAGCGTCGCGCTGCTGGCTGATCTGATCCACAATTTCGGGGACGCGCTGACCGCGGTCCCGCTCGGGATCGCGTTCATCATGCGCTCGTTCGTGGCCGAGAAGCGAGCCGGCTACTTCGTGGTGGCGACGATCTTCATCAGCGCCTGCATCGCGCTGATCGAGTCGATCGACCGGCTGGTGCACCCGCGCTCGCTGTCACACCTGTGGGCGCTGGCAGCGGCCGGCGTGATCGGGTTCGCCGGCAACGAGATCGCTGCGTGGGTCCGCTTGCGGGCCGGAAAGCTCCTGCAGAGCCCGGCGCTGGTCGCCGACGGCTATCACGCCCGCACCGACGGGCTGGTGAGCCTCGCGGTGGTCGTCACCGCAGCGTTTGCCGCATTGGGCTCCAAGCTCGCTGATCCGATCATCGGGCTGATCGTGACCCTCGTGATCCTCCGCATCACCTGGCAGTCGTTCGCCACCGTTCGCAACACCGAGCCCGGCGACCCCAACCTCTCGGAGCGCGACACTGCCGATGAGCGTTTTCACCACGCCGGGCATGCCCACCCAACCCAGGAGCATCAGTCGTGACCGAGCACAAGCCATTCATCGACTTCGAGAACCTGCCTTCCCCGGACGAGGGCTTCCTCGTGACCCAGTTCATCACGGTGCGAAGCGTCGCTCGCTCTCGTGCCTTCTACTCCGATGTCCTCGGCGGCCAGGTGGTACTCGAGGAGAACCCGTGCATGATCAAGCTCTCTAACTCGTGGCTGATCATGAACCCGGGCGGTGGCCCCACCCCCGACAAGCCAAACGTCTCGGTGGTCGATTATGAGCCTGGGAACTCAGTCTCTACGTTCATGAACCTGCGTGTCGCGGATATTCAGGCGTGCTATGAGCAGTGGAGCGCAAAGGGGGCCGAGTTCGTGACGCCCCCGATTGATCGCGGCGCTGAGATTCGCTGCTACATGCGCGATCCCGACGGCTACATGATCGAGGTCGGGCAGTCGACCGGGCTGCTCAAAGGCAAGCTCGCCAAGAAGCGGCCCGAAGACCTGCCCGGATAACCGCACGACGCGAACGTCCGCGTCACCGCCCAGAGACGGGTCGCGACATGTGGGCGCCTCACGAACGGCCTATCGTCGATCGTGATGCCCGCGATTCACAGACCGTTTTCCGCCACCGGGTTCGGCGCCGCGTAGATGCCCCTCGTCGACGAGGCGGCGCTCCGTGAGCTGACCCTGCGGGACGAGCAGCGGCTTCGCCGCCGGGCCCGCCGGCTCCGTCGGGGCAACGAGGACGGCCGGGCTGGCTTCGCGCAGCAGCTCGCGGAGGCTCGAGCCCGGGTGCAGCGACGGCGCGCGTCGGTCCCGGACGTCTCCTACCCGCCGCAGCTGCCGATATCTGCGCGTCGCGACGACCTGCTCGCCGCGATTCGCGATCACCAGGTGGTGGTTGTGGCCGGGGAGACCGGCTCGGGCAAGACGACGCAGCTGCCCAAGCTGTGCCTCGAGCTGGGGCGTGGCGTGCGCGGGGCGATCGCTCACACCCAGCCGCGACGGCTAGCCGCACGTACCGTTGCGCAACGCATCGCGGACGAGCTTGACGTGCCACTCGGCGCCGCGGTCGGCTACGCGGTCCGGTTCGACGATCGCAGCTCGCAGGACACGCTGGTGCGCCTGGTGACCGACGGTCTGCTGCTCGCCGAGATCCGGCGCGATCCCCTGCTGCGCCGATACGACACCGTGATCGTCGACGAGGCGCACGAGCGCTCGCTCAGCATCGACTTCCTGCTCGGCTGCCTGCATCGCATCCTGCCGCGCCGCCCGGATCTAAAGCTGATCATCACGAGCGCGACGATCGACCCCGAGCGTTTCAGCGAGCACTTCGGCGGCGCCCCGATCATCGAGGTCTCGGGCCGGACCTTCCCGGTCGAGGTTCGGTATCGGCCACCGGGGGAGGACGACGAGCTGCTCGACGTGCTCGCGGACACCGTCGAGGACCTGCTCGCCGAGCGTGACGGTGACGTGCTCGCGTTCTTCTCCGGGGAACGGGAGATTCGCGACGCCGCAGAGTTGCTCGCGGGCCGGCTGGGTCCAGACGTCGATCTGCTGCCGCTGTATTCGCGCCTTGCGGCCGCCGATCAGCAGAAGGTCTTCAGCCGCAACCGGTCGCACAGACGCCGTGTCGTGCTCGCGACGAACGTCGCCGAGACGTCGGTGACCGTCCCCGGCATCCGCTGCGTCGTCGACACGGGGCTGGCTCGGGTTTCTCGCTACAGCACGCGCTTGAAGGTCCAGCGGCTGCCGGTCGAGCCGATCTCGCGTGCGTCGGCCGACCAGCGTAAGGGCCGCTGCGGTCGGGTCGCGAAGGGGATCTGCGTCCGGCTGTATTCCGAGGATGACTTCGACGCGCGGCCGGAGTTCACCGACCCGGAGGTTCTGCGAACGAACCTCGCAAGCGTGATCCTCCAGATGGCCGCACTCGGGTTGGGAGACGTCGAGGCGTTTCCGTTTCTTGCGCCGCCCGACCGCCGCCAGGTCCGCGACGGCGTCGCGTTACTGCATGAGCTCCAGGCACTGGATCCGTCGGCCGCCGAACCGCTCACCCCGCTCGGGCGCGATCTCGCGCGGCTTCCGATCGACCCGCGGCTGGGTCGCATGGTCCTGGAGGCCCACCAGCTCGGCTGCGTCCGCGAGGTGGCCGTCATCGCTGCGGCGCTGTCGATCCAAGATCCACGCGAGCGCCCGGTGGAGCAGCGCGCCCAGGCCGACGCGCTCCACGCCCGGTTCGTCGATCGGTCATCGGACTTCCTTGCCTACGTGAACCTGTGGCAATACCTGCGGTCGCTGGAAGACGAACTCTCGCGCTCTGGAGTCCGCAAGCGCTGCAAGGCCGAGTTTCTGCACTACCTGCGCATCCGAGAGTGGCAGGACCTCGTCGCTCAGCTCGAGGACGCGGCAGGCGAGGTCGGAGTGACCTTCAACGACGAGCCTGCCAAGGCGCCCGAAATCCACACCGCCCTCCTCTCCGGGCTGCTCTCGCACCTCGGGATGAGCGACGGCCGGACGCGCGAGTACACCGGCGCACGCGGGGCGAAGTTCGCGATCTTTCCCGGCTCGGTGCTCGCGCGCCGCGGGCCACCGTGGGTAATGGTCGCCGAGCTCGTCGAGACGACGCGGCTATGGGGCAGGACAGCGGCGGCGGTTGATATCAGGCAGGTCGAGCCCCGCGCCGAGCATCTCGTCCGGCGCTCGTACGGCGAGCCAAGGTGGGATCGCCGCCGCGCCGCCGTCGTCGCGCCGGAGCAGGTGACGCTCTACGGCCTTCCGATCGTTCGCTCACGAAACGTTGAGTACGGGCGGATCGACGCGGCGGCCGCGCGCGAGCTATTCATCCGCCGCGCGCTCGTCGAGGGCGATTGGGATCAGTCTCACGCGTTCATGCGCGAGAACGATCGGCGTGTGGAGGAGGTCGAGGCGCTTGAGGCGCGGGCGCGGCGGCGAGACCTGCTCGCGAGCGAGGCGGTGCGCGCGCAGTTCTTTCAATCACGGGTGCCGGAGGACGTTGTCAGCGGGCGCCATTTCGACCGCTGGTGGAAGGTGGTCCGCCAGACTCAGCCGACGTTGCTCGACTACCCGATGGACATGCTGATCGTGGGCGACGTCGCGCCGAACGATCGTGACCGGCCGGCGCGCTGGAAGCAAGGCTCGCTGGAGTTCGCGCTGTCCTACCGCTTCGATCCCAGCTCCGCGGCCGATGGTGTCACGGTCCATGTTCCGCTCTCGTCGCTCGGGGCCGTGCAGGACGTCGGCTTTGAGTGGCTTGTTCCGGCGTTTCGCAGGGAGCTCGTAATCGCGCTGTTGCGCACGTTGCCGAAGCGACTGCGCACGCCACTCGTTCCGATCCCCGATACCGCGACCGTCCTGCTCGGCGACGTCAAGCCGCGCTCCGGGCCGCTGCTCGAAGTGCTGGGCGAGGCGATCGATCGGCTGCGCGGCGTGCGCATCGCTGCCGCGGACTGGTCCCTGGACGATCTGCCCGCGCACCTGAGGATGACGTTCTCCGTCGAGGACGAGGACGGATCCGTGCTCGCGTCGGGCCAGGCCCTCGCCGCGCTGCGCGATGATCTGCGGCCGACGCTAAAGGCACGCCTGGTGCGCGCGTTCCCCACCCTCGCGCGCCGTGGGATGCGCGACTTCGACGTCGAATCGCTGCCGCGCACGGTCGAGCTCCCGGGTGGCCTGCATGGCTTCCCGGCGCTCGTCGACGAAGGCGACGCGGTGGGAATCCGCGTCTGCGACACCGCGAGCGCGCAGGCCTTCACGATGGCCCGCGGGACCCGTCGGCTGTTGTCGCTCACCGTCGCCTCGCCGCGCAACCGGGTGACCGGCCAGCTCGGGCAGCAGCTCACGCTCACGCTCACCGCCGCGCCCCACGGCACTCTCGAAGCGGCGATCGACGATGCCACGAGCGCGGCGCTGGACGCTCTGATCGAGAGTGGCGGCGGCCCAGCCTGGGACGCCGAGGCGTTCACGAAACTCCGTGAGCACGTCCGCGCGGACCTCCGGCCGACGACGCTCAGCGTGCTGCTCGCGCTCGGCCGGATCCTCGAGGCGGCGCGAGCCGTCCGTGAGCAGCTCGACACCCTTCCGGCAAACGAGGTCCTCGGCCCCGCGCGAGAGGACGTCGCCCGCCAGCTCGGCCGGCTGGTGTACCCCGGGATGCTCGCGGCTGCCGGACTCGCGCGGCTGGACGATGTCGAGCGCTACCTGCGCGCCGCGGCGCGGCGCCTAGAGCGGCTGCCGAGCCACGTCGTCACCGACGGCAAGCGCATGACTGCGATCCACGAGGTGGAGGCTCAGGCCGCCGGACGCAGTGACGTGATGTGGCTGATCGAGGAGCTGCGCGTAAATCAGCTCGCCCCCGGCGTGCACGTCCGCCCCGGCGCGACGGTCAAGCGGATCCGCGAGGCACTCGCCGTGGGTTGAGTAACGCCATCGATCAGTCGATCACGAATCCCACACTTACGCGACTGACCCTCCGGTTGCGAAGCAGGAAGTCCGTCACGCGCCGGCCTGGGAGCAGAGCGCCGACATGACAACTGCGGGTTCCGGCCACCGTCTCGCAGGTCACCGCCGGCACGCCCTTGCGAACCTGGGTCTCGGTCGAGCCGACCCCGACACCACGTGAGGTCAGATCGCCTCGGCCAGTGGTCGTAACCGCGGTCACGTCCGCATTGCCCTGAAACGTGACCGTGATCCCGCCCTCGTAGACGTACTCCGTGAAGCGACCGAAGTCGTTACGTCCGCGCTTGATCTTCGACGGGTTCCCGAGGCTCGCCCTGACGCGCGCTGCGGACATGCCCAACCGAACCCCGGAGATCCCGCGCTGTACCTGGATGATCGCCTGCGCGCTGGCCGCCGTGAGAAGCACCCCGATCACGACAAGCACGACCACAATCCTGCGCGAACGACTGACGTTGATCACAACCACTCCCCTCGTCTGGTTCCGCGTCCGTCACGATTCTATGTGCACGACGGCTCGGCGATCATCCGAGTGCAAGCGACTGAAGTTCACACTCGTAAATGACCGGGCCGCTCCCTGAGGGTGCGCCCGCATAGACTTCGGGCTCGTGCCCTTCGTTCACCGTCACATGTCCCGCGATCTCCTGACCGTCGAGGCGGGGCTGCCGCTCGTCGCGGTGGCCCAGCGGATGGCCGAGCGCAACGTCGGAGCGGTTCTCGTAATGGAGGGTCGACGGCTCGCTGGGATCATGACCGAGCGGGACCTGATGCGCGCCTTCGCGCGCGGGCTGCGCGACGACGCGGTTGTCGGCGAGTGCATGACCGCGAACCCCGAGACGATCGGGCCCGACGACACGATCGAGCACGCGGCCGTCCTGATGATCCACGGCGGCTACCGCCATCTGCCTGTGGTTGACGGTGATGACCCCATAGGCGTGCTCTCGATCCGCGACTTGGTGCGGGTGTTTCTCGAGGACACCGCCCCGCGCGGTGCGTGATAGGGCGGCAGTCGCCAGATCCGCAGGATGTTGTCCGGCAGGCGAACGGAGAACTGTCCGGTGGTCGAGGCTTGGGAGAGGATCGCGCGCACGTCGCGTTCGTAGTCCTGTTGGCGGTCGCCGAACAGATGCGGGGCGGTCGAGGAGGTCGAGAACACGGCAGCGACGATGTCATCGATCGTGCGGTGGATGATCCGCCGGTCTGGCACGGTCACGGTCTCGGCAGCAAGGAACCCGGCCTGTTGGAAGACTTCGTCCTCTCCGGACGGTGAGGTGTTGCGAATCGCCTGGCCGGCTCGCCGATCCTCGCCGAGGTAGCGCCGGCGCAGTTCATCCAGAGCGTCCTCAGGCGGGGGCGGGAACGGCAGGGCCTTGTCTGCGCACATGACGGCAAGCTCGTCGGGTCGGTAGGCGGGGGCGTCGACCTGTACGACCTCGGCTCGTCGCTGCACCCAGGTCGCGTTGGCGATCGCTTGGTCGGCGGCTGCCCGGGCCGCGTGGGCCAGCATCCCAGGATCGGGATCGAGACCGCGCGCCAAAACCTCAGCCAGCCCCGGTGCGTAGGGCAACCGGCCCTGCTCGTAATAGCCGGCAGCCCCGGCAAAAAGCGACTCGTCCCAGCTCCAGGTCCTCCAGTCCTGCTCCACGCCTCCTAGACCTCTCCGGCCGAGCCGCTGGCTCAGCCCTTGACAGCCGCCTGCCGCGGAGCGAGGATACTGACGCGCAATTCTGCGAGTAGAGGGCACGGCGGGACATGACGAAGGTTCTGTACGCACTGGGGCGCTTTTCGGTGAGGCGCCGATTTTTTGTGCTTGGGGTGTGGTTGGTGATCGCGGTCGTGCTGGTGGCCGTCTCCCACCAGACTGGTGACAACACCAACAACAACCTGTCGTTGCCGGGCACGGGCAGCCAGGACGCAACGAACACGATGACGAAGCCGTTCCCGAACCAGGCGAACGGATCAAGCCCGATCGTGATTCACGCCAAGAGCGGGAAGCTGACCGACTCCAAGTATGCGAGCGCGGTCAACAATGCGGCCGCCCAGGTTGCAAAGGAGCCGTTCGTGGCCTCCGTGGTCAACCCGCTCACCCAACAGGGCGCTTCGGCCCTGAGCAAGGATCAGAGCACGGGATACCTGTCGGTGACCACATCGGTGAATCCGAACACCCTGTCGATCGCCGAGGCGCAGAAGATCATCGATGGTGCTGATCCGGCGAAGGCGGCCGGATTGGAGGTCCAGACCGGCGGTCAGCTCGGTCAGAAGGTCTCGACGCCCTCGACCGAGTCGAGCGAGCTGATCGGGATCATCGCGGCGATGCTGATCCTGACGTTCACGTTCGGAACGATCGTGGCGATGGTGCTGCCGATCTTGACGGCGATTTTCGCGCTGGCGTCGACGCTCGCGATCATTCGCCTTTTGGGTCACGTGGTGTCGGTTCCCACGGTCGCGCCGACGCTGGCGACGATGATCGGGCTGGGGGTGGGGATCGACTACGCGCTGTTCATCGTCACTCGGCACTTCCGAGGGCTCAACAAGCAGGGCCTCGACGTGGACGAGTCGATCGCCCGCGCGGTCGCGACCTCGGGAGGGGCCGTGTTCTTCGCCGGAGCGACGGTCACGATTGCGCTCGCGTCGCTCGCGGTCGCTGGTATTCCGCTGGTCACGACGATGGGGCTGATGGCTGCGATCGCGGTAGTCGTGGCGGTGCTCGGTGCGCTCACGCTGTTGCCGGCCCTGCTCGGGGTCTTTGGTCCTCACATCAACTCGTTGCGCGTTCGCAACCGTCATCCCGAATCGCATCCGTCTGAGGGAGGGCTATGGGCCAAGTGGGCTCATGAGATCGCCTCGTATCCCTGGGTCGCGGGCGCGGCCGCGCTAGCGATCCTGATTCCACTGACGATTCCACTGCTGTCGCTGACCCTGGGCCAGCAGGACACGGCTGCGCTGTCGACCTCGACCACGGCTCGGCAGGCGTATGACCTGATCTCCGACAATTTCGGACAGGGGGTAAATGGTCCGCTGCTGATTGCGGTCAAGCTGGGCTCCCCGGCGCAGGGTGGTGCGAACGATCCGCGCCTCCAGACCTTGCAGAAGGACGTCAAGTCGACCAAGGGCGTATCGGCAGTGACGCCGGCGCAGGTCGACAGCGCCGGAACCACCGCGTTCTTCAACGTGATCGCCACCACTGGGCCTGCTGAGACGCAGACCGCGAATCTCGTCAGCACGTTGCGGTCCACCACGATCCCGAACGCCGAGAAGGGCACCAACATGCATGCGTTCGTGGGAGGCCAGACCGCCGCCTACGTGGATCTGGCGTCGAAGATCTCGAGCAAGCTGCCGCTCCAGATCCTGGTCGTGATCGTGCTCGCCTTCTTGCTGTTGATCCTGGCGTTCCGAACGGTGGTCGTCCCCGCCCAGGCGGCCTTGATGAACCTGCTCTCGATCGGCGCGTCCTACGGGGTGCTGACCGCTATCTTCCAGTACGGCTGGGGGATCGGGGTGCTGGGCCACAGCGATCCGGTCCCGATCGTCTCCTACGTACCGCTGTTCATGTTCGCGATCCTGTTCGGCCTCTCGATGGATTACGAGGTGTTCCTGGTCAGTCAGATCGAGGAGCACGTGCACGCCGGTGAAGACAACAAACGCTCGGTCGTGTCCGGGCTGGTAACCAGCGCACGGGTCATCACCGCCGCCGCCTCGATCATGGTGTTCGTGTTCGGAAGCTTCATCCTCAACGGAAACCCGACCGTCCAGCAGTTCGGCGTCGGTCTCGCCGTCGCGGTGCTCCTCGACGCCACCGTCGTCCGCTGCCTGCTGGTCCCGGCGCTGATGATCCTGATGGGCAAGATCAACTGGTACATGCCGCGCTGGGTCGACCGGATCGTCCCGCCGGTGAGCATCGAAGGGGCGGAGTTCTTCAAGGACCGAGATCGGCCCGGAGCCGGCGAGCGAGAACCGCAACCGGTCGCCTAGAGACGCTCCTGCGTAGCGCCTGCTGAGCGACAATGCCCGGATGGACAGGCACGAGGACGCGCCGGACTTCATCGTTGTCGGGGAGAAGGTGGCGCTCGGTCCGCTCCGACGCGACCTCGCGGCGACCTACGCGCGCTGGGACAACCAACTCGAGGTGCGCCGTGGCCTGGACCTCCTCGGCGTCGCCACGCCAGAGAGTCGGGAGAAGTGGGTCCAGGACAACATCAAGGCGGGTGCGGAACGAGAGCCGAGGGGTGTCGAGTTCACCATCTACGACCGCAGTGACGATTCACCGGTCGGCACCGCCGGGCTGTTCGAGATCGGGCACGCGCACGGTCGGGCCGCCTTCGGCATCGCGATCGGCGAGCGGCGCGGCCAAGGGCTCGGCACCGAGGCCACCCGCCTCGTTCTCGACTTTGCGTTCCATGTGTTGCAGTTGAGCAACGTGATGCTCGAGGCGCTCGCATGGAACGCGGCTGGGCTGACCGCCTACGAGCGCGCCGGCTTCCGCCGTATCGGCGTGCGCCGCGGCGCTGCGATGAGTCGCGGGAAGCGCACCGACGTCGTCCTCATGGACGCCGTGCCCGAGGACTTTGGGGCGTCTGTGCTCGGATGACGGGGGCGTAATCGAAGGACCGGCCGGAATCGGCAAGACCAGCCTGCTTGCGAAAGCTCGGGAGAAGGCCGCGGCCGCCGGGTTTCGCGTGTTGATGGCGCGGGGCAGCGACCTCGAGCGCGAATCTGCTTACGGCGTCGTTCGGCAGTTGTTTGAATCCCTGTTGCTGAACTCAGACCAGCGCGAGCGTTGGCTGAGTGGCTCGGCAGAACCGGCGGCCCGAGTGTTCGCGCCTGACGACGACGACACCACGAATCGCGGATCGTTCGGGATCTTGCACGGCTTGTTCTGGCTGACGACCAACCTCGCAGCAGATCATCCGTTGTGCCTCTCGGTTGATGATCTGCAGTGGTGTGATCGGGCGTCATTGCGCTTCATCGCGTACCTGGAACGCCGGCTCGAAGGACTCGGGGTGCTGGTCGCGACGGCCGCGCGCGTGGATGAGTTCGAGATCGAGTCGACGGCGATCCTGGACATCGCGGATGATCCGGCCGCAGTCACGATCCGTCTATCGGCGTTGAGTGAGGACGCCGCCATGGAGATGGTTCGGGATCGCCTCGGCCCGGATGCCGAGAGGCCGTTCGGCGCGGCGTGTCATCGGGCCACGGGTGGTAATCCGTTGCTGCTGCGTGAGCTGCTGAGGGCGATGCGGGCAGAGAACATCCGGCCGCATGCCGCGCATGCGGACGCGATCGGCCGGGTTCGGCCCCGCGCGGTGTCGCGCACCGTTCTGCTGCGGCTCTCCCGTCTGCCCGCGGATGCCGTCGCTGTCGCCCGCGCGGTCGCGCTGCTTGGCGACGGTGCGACCCTGCCGGCGACGGCAGCGATGGCGAGCCTCGATGAGAGCCGAGTCGCTGATGCCACGAGGGCTCTGGTAGCCGCGGAAATTCTGCGGCCCGAGGAGCCGTTGGGGTTCGTTCACGCCTTGATACGCGATGCCGTGTACCACGAACTGGCGGCGTCTGAACGGGCGCTGGAACACGAGCGCGCGGGCAAGGTGCTGGCTGAGCTCGGCGCCGCGCCTGAGGTGGTGGCTAACCATCTGTTGGTGGTGCCGGCACGGGCGGACCCGTGGGTTGCCGATGTCCTGCGCGAGGCGGGCTTGGTGGCGACGCGTCGCGGGGATGCCGAGAGCGCGGTGGCCTACCTGAGGCGCGCGCTCCACGAACGGCCGGCAGGTCAGGATCGAGCGCGGCTGTTATGGGAGCTCGGATCCGTTGAATCGCGCGTCGACGCTGCGGCTGCGGCCGAGCACTTACGTGAGGCTCACGACCTGCTCGAAGACCCGCTGCCGCGGGCACTCGCGGCGAGGTGCTGGCGCGGTCGCTGTTGTGGACGGGTCCCGCCCCGGAAGCCGTGGCCGTCGCTCGGCGGCAATTGCAGAGCTTCCGGAGAGGCACGCCGACCAGCGGCGAGCGCTCGAGGCAATCGAGCTGTACGCGGTCTCGTTCGGCGCCGAGGTATCTGACTGCGCAGCGAGGCTTACGCGAGCACGCGCCGGTGGCATTCCGGTTCGGCTGGGCGCAAAGCTGCTTGCCGCCGTGGCGGCGTGGGACTGGGCGCTCCGCGGCGGCGGAGCGCGGGAGTGCTCGAGTTCGCGTGGCCGTGCTCGCCGACGGTTCCCTGATCGCCCGGGATCCGGGACTCGGTGCCGGCGTGGCGGCTGCGTGCTCGTACTGGCCGATCACAGGGAAGCGCCGCGCATTTGGGAGCGACAATGGATGCAGCTCGTCGACGTGGCTCGCAGCACTCCGTCTGCGCGGTGAACCTCTGGCGCGGATGGACGTGGCTTCAGCGCGGTGAGCTTGTCGAGGCCGAGCTTGCGCTGCGCGAGGCCAATGAGCAGCTTAAGGAGCTGTTCGGGGAGGCCGGGCCCGTCCTGTCCTACGGTGCCGGGTTCCTCGCTCAGGCACTGATCCAACGGGGCGACCATGCCGGCGCCCGAGCCGCTCTGGCCAGACGCGGCAATCCCAATTCGGGGTCCGATGGCGATGCACTGCTGCGGCGAAGCGAGATCGAGCTGTTGCTCGCCGAGAGCCAGTGGCCCGAGGCGCTTGCCGCGGCAGACGACTACCGCACGCGGCTACGCGGGATCGACAATCCCGCATGGGCGCCGTGGCGCTCGCTCAAGGCGCTGGCGCTCCACGGCTTGGGACGGCACGACGATGCGGTCGCGCTGCTCGACGAAGAGCTGGACAGGTCGCGGCGGTGGGGCGCCCCCGGATCCCTCGCACGGACGCTGCGGCTCCTGGGCACGTTGAGTCACGGTGATGACCTGGAGCATCTCCGCGAAGCCGTCATTGTTGCCGAGGCATCGCCCGCGCGCCTCGAACACTGCAAGGCGCTGATCGCGCTCGGATCCGCGTTGCGACGATCCCGGCAGCGGGCGCAGGCCCGCGAATCACTGGCGCGAGGCTTCGAGCTCGCGAACGGCTGTGGTGCGCCGACGCTGGCCGAACGGGCCAGGACCGAGCTCTACGCCGCCGGTGGCCGTCCTCGTCGCGAAGCGCTCACCGGCCCCGAGTCGCTGACCCCAAGCGAGCGGCGGATCGCCGAGCTCGCAGCAGACGGGCATACCAACCGCGACATCGCGCAGCAGCTGTACGTCACGCCGCGAACGGTTGAGGGCCACCTCACCAGCATCTATCGCAAACTCGGCATCTCCGCACGCAAGGCGCTATCCGGCGCGCTCGCTGAACCCTCGTCCGCATAGCCTCACGCGGCCTGGGACGCCCGGGCCAAATGCAGGGGGGTACGTCAGGGGGGATCCACGGTGCGCGACGAGCGCGCTGGGCGCATGCTGCTGCGGATGAGCGGCCAGATCCTGCATATCTCAGTCGACGTCGGCTTTGCCGATGAGCAGATCCAGGGTAAGGTGTCTGACGGGGCGCAGCAGCCACAGCCGTTTTTCGGATGGATTGGGTTGATCGGGGCGATCGACGGGATGCTCGAGGGACCGCGTCAAGGCAGCGCGATGCCGAGCGCTCGCCCGCTCAAAACAGAAAGGCGAGGCGATGCAACGGATTAGTCGTTTGGGGCTACGACCGGGACCGGCGTTCGGAATACTGCTGGTCACGGTGTGTACTGTCGGGGCGCTCGGCTTCGGAACCGTGGGTGCCGCGGCGGCACAGCCGCCTCGAGGACGGTCGGCCGCGGCATCTGGAGGCACCCAGTGCGCCGCGACGCTAACTCAGCTTCCGCCACCCATAACCAGGCCAACGGCCCGTCCGCCGATTGCCGTTACGGGCGCCGCTGACGTCGTCCCCCCATCGAGCATCATGAACGAGATCGTGGCGCAGGCGGCAAAGGGGGCGGGGGGCAAAGCCCTCCAGATCGGCTTCACGCTGGCGAGCCAAGCGATCCTCGGCGATCCGAGTGCGGAGACGCTCGCCAAGCTCAAGGAGATCAATGGCAAGCTCGACGACATCTCGAGAGGCATCGACAAACTTACGGACGCCGCCAACAAGATTCTCGCCGAGGAGCGAATGGCGTTCTTCAGGACGGAGCTACGTGAGCTCTGTGGCTACGCCATCGATCAGCAAACCGTATACACCCTCTACTACGCGCCGATGGTCCGAGCTGCGGCGGCGCTCGCTAACAGCGACTCGCCCGACTCTCCGACGGACTGCACATTCAAGGATCCTGAGAAGAACCGCTGTCTGACTCCGAGAGAGATTGCGCAAGCCTCACGCGATGCGTTCGTCGCCGCCTACGATAAGAACGCAGTCAATCTGGTGGCGCAGATCGCGAAGCTTCACGCTGCGCTGATGCCGGGACTGAATTCAGTCATCGGCGCCAAGGGCCTGACGATCATGGCCGCATCCCGGTTTCTGACTGCCTCAGATCAACAGGACTTGCTGCAGCTCTACTCCGACTTTCACGAGGTTGAGGCCCTCGCTGCCTGGATGGCGACGGAGTACTGGGTGAGCCAGGCAAGTAAGCAAACGAGGCCCTACACGTTCGAAACCATCATCAAGGACTACATCGACAACACCGCGGATGAGCAGGACGGGCTGCCATTGAAGATACCGTCGAACGCGGTCGTCGACCTGGGCGATGTAAATGCAACAACCACGGACGGAAAGCCGATGTGGGCTCCAGCCACGACCGGCGATGAGAGTTGGCTCCCGGCCGTGCCAAACAACGACCTGTGGTCCAGCGACAACGTCGCTCACGCGATCGCGGGCGTAAATGCCTCACCGGACGTTCGGGGCAACGATTGGACGGTTCCGACCCGGATGCAGTTGACCGCGCTGCTGTCTACTGGTTGCGCGGCCGACCCCGGCAACCCACTTCGATACGTCACGACCTGCAAAAACTCAATACCGGCCAACGGCTCGATTAGAAACTACCTTGTGGCGCTGAACCACGATCGCGATTGGCAGTCGTTGTTCTGTGTCGCCCACGCTGAACATAGGTGAACTGTCCGTACAGCGCAGGGGCCGCCGGCATCTGATGGGCCGCCACACGGCTTTATCTGGACGGCCGACAAGGTGACGAAGAACATGCAGTGCGGGCAGCTACGACATCTTCGTGGTGATCAGCAGTACTACAGCGTTGACTACACCACGTACTCAGGAATTACGGCGGGGGCTAACAACGCCAACCAAGGCATGGCATGAAGTCCCCACTATTCCACGCCAAATCCCGGGGCTCAAAGACCAGTCGAACGCCACCACCGCGCACAATCTGTGCAACGCCTACTTCGTCCAAGCGCCCAGGACTCGCGAGAGCATCAGGCGTCGTGCTGGCCACTCGGTACACGAACGCAGCGGACCTGAGCAAGGCAGCGCTGACTACATGGCGCAGGCGATCCGGAGGCGAGCGACGAGAGGGACGCACCGACCCGAGGACGCGGTGCAGCGCCGCCTAGAAGCAGCGACGCCGGCACGGTGGACGGCAACCGGGAGGGATGAACGGCGCGGCGCGCAAACTTCCGCGACCCGGACCGAAGGCGCGCCGCTTTCGTGCATCGCCAGGCGAAGCACTTGCGCGCCCTCGAGCGATCGGCCGGGTGCATCGTGCCCTTCTCCTCGTAGACGCCGCAAGTAGGCCAGCATCCCGTCTGTCGCGTCGCGGCGCGGTCGGGCCGGTGAACCGTGCCGCGGGCACAGACCACGTTGTGTTCCGCTTCCACGGGTCGCCGGGGACTACCCCGGGTAAATACTGGTGCTGAGCGGCCTCACGCTCGCGGTGATCGCCCTGGCGCCGCGCTGCGTTCGGCGCTCGAGGCGCGGCTTAACGAAACGGCTGTGAACCCACAACCGGCGCGCTACGCCCCTTGCCTAGGTTACGAGTGATCAGCGCTCCTCGCCCCGTGCCAGGACCGACGGCCAGGATCGAGCTTCCGGCGCTCCATCCGCGTCTGTCTCACCCTCGCGCGTTAGCGATCGTGGCCGGGACTGTCGGCGCGATCGTCGTCGCTGCGGTGCTTGCGCTGCTCTCGCTGGGCGGGCACGATGGCACACGGCCCGCTCTGCCGAGGTCCGTGCCGGACGTGCCCGGGAGCGCATGCGTGCCCCGGTCGAGCCCGAACAGCCAGGAACGCATTGCGTCCGCCGTGGGCACTCGGCAGTCCGCACTCGGCGGGGTGCTGGATGCGACGCTTCGTGGCGCGCGTACTCGACTTGGCGCCCCGGCCGCGACCGCGGCGGTGGTGGTGTGCGGCCGCGTCGTGTGGACCGATGCGACCGGCGTCGTCGATCTGCAGTCGGGGCGCCCGGCGAACAACCACTCCCTGTTCATCCTCAACAGCGCGGCCAAGACCTTCGTAGCCACGATGGTGATGCTCGAGATTCAGCACGGGCATCTATCGCTGGAAACGAGGCTGTCGCGGTTCTATCCCTGGCTTCCGAACGCCAGTCAGATCTCGGTGCGGATGCTCCTGAACATGACCAGCGGGCTCCCGGACTACCTCGATAACCCGCGGATCGAGTGGATGATCGACCACCGGCCCCGTCACCGTTGGACGGTCGACCAGGTCTTGACGGGGCTGGGCACGGGACTCGGAACCCCGAGGTTTCGCCCCGGAAGCGACTTCCAGTACTCGGACACCAACTACATCGTGCTCGGGGGGATTCTGGAGCGGATCACCCACAGCTCGATCGAGCGAGACTTTCGGCAGCTGATCGCCCGACCGCTGGGGATCACCTCGGCGACGTTCGTGCCCACCCCGGCGGCCAAGGCGCAGGTCGCGCACCCTTACCTGCGCGACCGCGACGGCTCGCTCACCAGCGAATGGATCCCGGGTTTCGGTGTGTCGAGCGCGGTTTGGGGCCCGGCGTTCACCGATGGCGGCTTGGCCTCGAGCTCCGTCGACGTCGCCAAGTTCGCCAACGCCCTACTCGGCGGCCGGCTCGTGAGCGTGACCGGAGTCAGACAGATGATCCAGATCGGCCGCGGCGACTACGGCTTCGGCGTCAGAGGCCGGTCGTTCGACGGACATTTCTGGGTGGGGCACCGCGGCTACTTCGACGGCTTCGAGACCGAGGACTGGAGCGACCCATCGCGGCAGCTCACGATCGCTGTTTCCACCAACCTTCAGGTCAACGGGAGCGGGCCGATCTCAACCCCTATCTGGTCGGCCATCGCGGGGGCGTATGACCGCCACAACCCCGGCTAGGTACCCCCACGAAAGCAGCCGAGCCGGCGAGTCACGAGAGTTCTCCCTCGCCGCTGCGCTCGTGATGGGGTAGGCCATCGTCAGGGATCTCGTAGTAGTCGCCGGCCTGCGAGACGTACCAATGGCTCGCGACCTGCAACCCGGTCGGCCCGTTCAAGGTGCCGGCCGCGATGCTGATCGTCTCTAGCTCGGGGGCGTCCCAGAACAGGCTCGATCCACACTCGCCGCAGAAGCCGCGACGTGCCCCCGCGTCGCTGCGCGGGCTTTGGATCCAGCGAAGCCCCCGCTGCTCCAGCAGCTCGAGCTCCTCCTTTCGCGTCGCGGCGGTAGCCGACACGTGGCCGTGCCACCGGCGGCATTCGCTGCAGTGGCAGAGCAGAACTTCCTCAAGCGGGCCCGTCACCTGGTACCTAACGGCCCCGCATAGACAGCTTCCAGTCGTCGTAGTCATCTAGCCCCGAATTATGGATCCGCGAGTCCGAGCAGGGCTATGCGCGTATGACCCAAGGGTTCCTTGTCTCCAGTCGGCCGACGATCAATGATCCACTACGACGGAAAACCGGTGGAGCACGAACCGAGGAGGCTGCGAGATGAGGTCGGGTCTGACGCGGCTAGTCGTGGGAGCGGTCGGAGTGCTGGCGGCGATCATCGGCGTTGCGATCGCCGGCGTTGCGATCGCCGGGCACGTCATGTCCGACTCAAACGGCGGGTTGAAGCCGTACGGCCTGCAGGAGACGCTTCCTCAGATGGTGGCGAGCTTCGGAGACAACGCTCGCGTCGTCGAGATCATCGTTGGCTCCTCCGGCGTCTACTACCAGGTGATCGGCGCGGATCGCCAGCTGCACATCCGCGACTGCTCGGTAGTCGAGTCAGAGATCGAAGCCGGCACCTACGGCTACAACCGCAAGACGCGTAACTTCGTCCGCGCTCCGACGGCCGCGGAGTCTGCAAGCGCGGTTCTGACCCTGCGTCAAGTCGATCCTGGCGTCGTGGACGCACTGTACGGCAAAGTCGGATTTCCGAGGCAGGGGTCGAGCGCAACGCTGACCGGGCGCTCCTGGCTGCTTCAGTCCGGCGCCGAGCCCGACCACCAGTTCGTGGCGGCATATGACGGCGGCGGGGTGCACTGACCCGGCACCGCACACGCCGCGCGGTGTAGGTTGCCGGGAGGTGACCGAGGACCGGTGGACAGCGGCGGCCATAGCGGATGACGTACGCGCCGGCAGGCGTTCCGCCGCGGTCGTCGCCGAGGAAGCTCTGGACCGGATCGCAGGCTGCAACGGAGCGTTGAACGCGTTCTGCGAAGTGAGACCGCGAGCCGCAAGAGAGGCCGCCGCCGCGATCGATGCGCGAGTCTCGGCCGGCGCCGATCCGGGCGTCCTCGCCGGGGTGCCGGTCGCCGTCAAGGACGTGGTCTGGGAGGCGGGCGTCGAGGCCACCGACGGATCACGCGCGCTGGTCGGGTTCGTGCCCGAGCAGACCGCGACGGTCGTAGCGAGGTTGGTCGACGCAGGCGCGGTGGTGGTCGGTCGGACGAACGCGCCCGAGTTCTGTTATCGCGCAATCAGCACCAACGAGCTGTATGGCGCGACCTCGAACCCCTGGGACCTTGGTCGGGTCCCGGGCGGGTCGAGCGGCGGCGCGGCTGCCGCGGTGGCAGCCGGTCTCGTCCCGCTCGCGATCGGGACAGACGGAGGCGGTTCGATCAGAATCCCGGCGTCGTTCTGTGGCATCGCGGGAATCAAGCCGACGTTCGGCGTCGTCCCGCGCGAACCGCAGTGGCCCGGGTGGCTGTCACTGACGCACCTCGGACCGATGGCGTTCACGGTCGAGGACTGCGCGTTGATGCTGTCGGTGATCGCCGGGCCCGACCAGGCGGACCCGATGTCACTCCCGTCGCTGGGGGCTGACTTCGTCGCCGCGGCACGACAGGGAGGCGACCTGCGCGGGTTGAGGGTCGCTTGGTCGGAGGATCTCGGCTATGTCCGGGTTGACGACGGAGTCCGGCAGGCATTCCGCTCGGCAATTGACCGATTCCGATCGCTGGGCGCCGAACTCGTGCCCGCGCATCCCGATCTGCGCAACCCGGTCGACGTCTGGAACACGCTGACGACCGTCGACAACCTCGCCTCCGAGGGACCTCTACTCGAGACGGGATTGGTCGCCGACGACACCCGCGGGTTGATCGAGCCCGGCGAGCGAGTATCGGGTGTGGAGTACGTCCGGGCTCGAAACGCGCAGTGGGAGTATGCGTGCGCCTGGGGCCGCTTCATGTCGAGCTACGACCTGTTCCTATCACCGGCGATGGAGTGTGTTGCGTTCGAGCATGGTCGTACCGGTCCCGCGACCGTCGGCGGCGAGCCGATCGGTGACTTCTTTGACGACTTCTGTCACTTCTGTTACCCGTTCAATCTCAGCGGGCAGCCGGCGATCAGCGTGCCGATGGGAACCGCTGAACACGGCCTACCGGTCGGGCTACAGATCGTCGGCCGGCGCTTCGAAGACGCCCTCGTGCTCCGCGCGGCCGCGGCGTGGGAACGGCAGCGCGGATGGGACCGGGCCTCGCTCAAACCGCGCGCCGCCCATCCCTCGAGCGGCGTGTTCGCCGAGCTCGCCAGCGGCGCACGCTCGGTTCGCCTCAGCCCCGAGGACTCCGATGTGGCGGCTGGAGAGCGGATCCAATCAGGATCGGGCGTAGCCGAGATCCGTCGCGTCCTGAGCCCCCGCGACGGGGAGCTGGTCGTGGAGCTCGACCTCGGGTAGCTGCCGCGCTTTACGTCAGGCTCCTCGGGAAGTCGACAACGGATTTCTGGGTTCGCGGATTTCTGGGTTCGCGGCGGGATGCTGGTGCGCGATGGCCGCGGATTCGCATGACGAACGTCCCACTCGAGCCTCGGCGATTGAACCGTGGGACGTTCGTCACGTGGGGGGTGACCAACGTCCCACGGTGCCGCGTGAAGGCGTCGAAAGGGACGTTAAGCAGGCGGGGGTAGCCTCGTTGGTGCCGTCTCGGGCGCTCCCGTCGCCCGCCACCGAGCGGGCCGCGCTGCTCGCACGCGGACCGGTCGGGCTGCTCAGCCACCACTCGGCGGCAGCGGTATGGGGTATCCGCCCGCGGATCCATGGTGTTGTCTCGAAGCCGGCGCAGGAGCGCCACCCCGAAGATCCGTTTCCTACACCAGGTTACGATCCGGGACTTAGGGAATCAGGTTGATGCGCGGACCGTTGGCGGTGGAGGGTCTGCTCGAGTCGTTGGAGCCGTGCGGACATGTCACCCACCTGGGTGAGAAGGTCACCCACCTGGGTGAGCAGATCTTCCTCGGCACCTTCGACCTGCTCGATCTCGGGCGCGTTGAACCGCTGAGCGACGGCACCGATGACCAACGTCGCGAAGCCGATCCCCACAAGCATCACGGCGATGGCGATGCCCTTGCCCTCCGGGGTCTTCGGCGCGAAGTCGCCGTAGCCCACCGTGGCCATCGTCGTGATCGCCCAGTAGATCCCGTTCCCGAGTGACGTTCCCTCCTCGGATGCGAATGCCGCGCCGCCAGCCAGCGCGGTTAGGAGAGTCAGGAGCGCCGCATAGCGAAGCCCCGCCGCGCTGAACAGAGCCCGGACGAGGGGCGCCAAGCGCAGAAACCGCATCAGCCGGAGAAGGCGAAGCACCCGCAATGACTGAAGGACATAGGCGAGGAACGGAGGCGTCAGAACGACGATCGCGATCTCAATCGGATGCTCGCGAAGCCAGCGTCGCTTAGAGGGCACCACTGCGAGCATCACGACTACCTCGGCTAGGAACGCTAACCAGATGAGCCAGTTCACAACGTCGGCGATCGTCCTCCACGGATCCGGCGGCGGGAGGAGTTGGAGGATCGTGACCGGGATCGTCAGCACCGCGGCGACGATAAGAGGCCGCTCGAAGCGTTCTTCGATCCTCTCGCTGCGCTCGTCCACACCGCCTAGTTCAACGCGCTGGCACGATTTCCGGCCGGATAGCCTCGCCCGTGGGTCTGGATCAAGCGTGCCGCGGACTGGGATCGGCGCTAGCTCACCCTGACGCTGTTCTGGTCTCGCCGATACTCGTGGGTCAGAATCGGATCGGCCACGTTCGTCCAGACCACGTCGATCCGGTCCTGCTCGTCACGCTTGACGTTGAAGGTCCAGCCGGGCGCTGCGGTGACTGCCCACAGGGTGATGCCAGTCGGGCTCACCAGCAGCGAGAGGCAGTTCGCATCACGGATCGGGATCGTGACGACCGAGCCGAGGGCGTTGGGGCCATCGGCAGACCCGTCGCAGGCAGCGGGCGGAAATGCCGTGGGCGCAGTGGCACCGCCTCCACCACCACCTCCGCCCCCGGGGCCGCCCTGGGCGAGCGCGGATGGAGCCAGAATCGCGCCGGCGACCAGCGCAGCGACCAGCGAATTGCGAATGGTGGACATCGATGCTCCTTCGGGCCGATTGTGCGGTACGCCGGATGTTTGGACATGACCGGTCCCGTCGGCAATTGGACTTTGGTCGTATCCGGCGCGCGGACGTTGGTCGCATCGCGCGGGCATAATGGCCATGTTCCAGGAGCCAATGGCAGATTGGAGGAACCATGGGTAGGGTCAAGGTTGGCGGTTTGGCGCTGATCGCCGGTGCCGTGATCGGTGGCGGCGCCCTTGCAGGCACGGCATCAGCGCGGATCACGGGCAAGGCTGGCTATCACTGCCCGCCGGGTGCCTTCTGCATCTATCCCACGCGGTCCACCTGGAAGACAGGGCCTGAGAAGCACGGCGTCTACTACTCCTACGGGGCTCACAATCTTCATAGCCAGTACGGCTACCACCTCGTGTATAACAACCAGTATCCAGTCGGTGGAGTCAATGCCGGCGTCAGCTTTTGCGCCGGCTATAACGGTGGTGGCGGCGTGACGGACGGGCAGTTGGTCAACGAGCACTGGGCCGCGATGGTCAACTTGACGCCGGTCAATTCGATCACGTTGTGGCTTTATCGGTACAGCTACACGAGAGCGTTTGAGTGCCGCCTCTGACCGCCGAGTGCGGCGACGAGCCCGGTCTGGTCCTCGGCGCTCACGATAAGCCGACTCATCCGGGCCCGGAGCGGACCCAGCCGCACCCACGTCGGACGATCCAGCATGACTTCAACCAGCCCGGTGCCGGCGCCGTTGACTAGTGCGGTCCCTCTCCAGTAGTTGACTCCGCGGAGAACGCTGAGTCCCAAAGGACCATGTAGTTCGCTCAGGCCTCTGGTCAATGGGCGGGCAGAGGCAACGGCCTCACGGGGAATCGTGGCGTGAAATGCCCACCCCATGCGAACGTCGACCTCTGAAGGCGTCACGTTCACGCGGGAGACATCCGGCCCGGCGCCGAGGACCGTCATCGGGATGCGGCTGATTCGATCGACCCTGATCGGGAACGTTGTGCTGTCCGTGTGACTCACCGGGCATTACCCCCTGTTGCTAGCGGCCGCCCAGGGAGCGGATGCGATTGAAGATCAGCCGGATCGCGCTGGTCACGAGATCGGGATCGCGGACTTGCACGTAATGGTCGCTCCCCGTCGCCAGGATGTGCGGGGTCTGCGGCTCGAGGCCGACCAGGGTGTCCTGGGCGACCGGCCAGGCCCGCCGGAGCCGCCTGGCGACGTTCTTCGGGAAGTCCGGCCCCAGCGTGAACTGCTCGGTCTTGCTGATCACCGCCAGGGGCATCTTGGGCAGCGGCCTGGCCTGCTGGACGGCGCGGATCGCCCCGTCGACGTTCAGCGTCTCCCATCCGGGTTGTTGCTCGAGCGGGGTGCCGGGAAAGTTCAGAAGGTGGTCGTAGCGGGGCCAGTAGCGGCCCATCAGCCGCTTGATCGCCGGCGCGACCGCGTCGACGAGGACCATTCCGCGCACCGCTCGTCGATAGGCGCAAGCGAAATAGCGATCGATGAGCCCCGCCATCGAGTGCGCGACGATCATCACCGGAGCACGCAACCCGGCTCCGATCAGCAACCGATGCAGGTCAGACGCCTCGCTCCGCACCGTCCGCGGCATCGACACCGGGGTGCTGCGTGTGGTCAGGGCCGAGGGATTGGTGTAACGGATCGTGCCCGGGCGGTCGTAGATGCACACGTGCGTGAACCGTGAGACACCCTGGAATACCGATGGCGATGCCGGCACCGGGAACGTGGTCTGGGTCAGCGTCCACGGGTCTGAGGAGTCGTGGATCCCAGAGTCCATGATCACGGTGGGACTCCCCCGGCCGGCGCACTCGAGATACAGCTCGCGGCCGCCCCCGATGTCGATCTGGCCCGCGAACCGTCCTTGCTTCGGGCTGCCCGCGGCGAACGCGGCGCCGGGGACCCAGCAGACAATCGCCGCCAGCGCGCTCGCGATCGCCAACAGCCCTCTCCGGCGACCCACCGTCATCGGCAGAAGTGTAAGGCGCGTCGAAACGCTATCGGCGCCGACTCGGGCGAGCCGGCGTTCGGCAGTTGACCAGCCTGTCGCGGCGGTCGGCTTTTACGATCGTTCGGCGAGAACCACAGATGACGGTGTCGTCGACCTCGCCGTCGCGGACGTCGGCCGCGTCGGGCCGGGATCTGGGGGCGGTACCGGCTCGGGCATCGACACGCATCCGGCATCGTCGATGTCACGAGGGGCGACAACAGGTGACGTTCAACTTCGGGACCGGGCCGCACCGCTAGGCCGCGGCAGTCGCGAACTCGGCGTCGACCAGGGCCTCGGCGGCCGCGAAGCTCAGATCCTCGGCGTGGCCGAGCTCAAGCGGGATCATCGCCGGGCTCTCGCGGGCGAGCGTCAACTCTGCTGGGATCACGACCACGTCGGTCACCGCAAGTTGCTCGAACGCGTGACGGATCCAGGGCTCGCGATGATCCCAGCCATAGCGCGGGGCGCCCTCGCCGTATCCGCCGCCGGCGGCGAGCGTCAGCACGAGCTTCTTGTCGCCGAGCATTCCACCGTGCTCGCCGATCGTCACGCCCGGCACCACCAGGCGGTCGAACCACGCCTTGACCGTGCTGGGCACGCCGAAGTTATAGAGGCCCATTGCGAGCACGATCGAGTCGGCCGCCAGGACCTCGCTGACCAGCTCGTCGGTGAGCATCCTCGCGGCGGCCTGCTCGGCCGTCCGCTCCTCGGGAGTGAGGAAGTTTGCGTGAAACGAGTTCGCATCGGTGTGGGGGATCGGGTCGGCGGCGAGGTCCCGGTAGGTGACCGTCCCACCGGGGTTGGCGTCGCGCCAGGCGTCGGCGTAGCGCTTGCTCAGCTTGCGACTGCGGGACTGTTCGAGCGGACGGATGGAGGAGTCGATATGTAGTAGGCGGTTCATAAATCATATGTGTAGCACAAAGCATTGTGATGGACAAAGGATTGTTGGGCCGGAAGCTAAAGTGGACTGGCAATGGAGTCCTCGACCACGCAGTGCAGCCACGCCGCGCAATCCCTGGCGCTGCTGTCGCATCTGGCTCGGGTCGGCCAACGCGAGGCCGAGACCGCGCTGCCGAGCGGCCTGCGAACCGCTCATCTGATGCTGCTGACGCTGCTGCGCGATCATGGCGCAGCGACGCAGACCGGCCTGGCGGAGGCGCTCCGGCTTGACCCCAGCAACCTCGTCGGGCTGCTCAACGATCTCGAGCGGCGCGAGCTCGTCGTGCGGCGGCGCGATCCCGAGGACCGGCGCCGCCACATCGTCGCGATCGCCGACGCGGGGGTCGCCGAGCTCGACCGAACCGAGGGCTGTCTGACGGCCGTCGAGGACCGGCTGCTCGGCGCGCTCGATCCAGAGGAACGGGCCACGCTTCACGACCTGCTGATGCGCGCGGCGGGCGGACAGCTTCCGCCGGAGGCTTGCGCCGGGCCGCAGTGACCCGCGGCCGGGCGCTCTGGCGTCTACCTTGACCGACGTGAGTGACAGCCACCGAGATCGAGTCCGGGAACTGCTGGACGAGGCAGCCGCCGACCATGCGCGGCTGATGACCCAGCTGCCCGCCGATCTGCAGGCCTCGCTGCCGGTCGATGCCCAGGGCGTGACGCAGGCGATCGACTACCTGGCCGAGGCGGCTGGACTCTCCGACGACGAGCGGCGCGAGTTGATCCGCCCGCACGCGGTCAACCCCGCGGTGCTTCACGCCCGCGTGTTCGGGCGCGCACCGTTGTCACGGGAGACAGTGATCGGGTCGTTCGTCGAGGGTGCGCGAGTCCGTGCCGACGCGCTCGCCGCCCTGGCCGATGCGGTCGGGGGCGAGTCGCTGGGCCAGGCCGTTCGCAAGCTGCTGGTGGCCAATCCGCCGCCGCTGGGCGCGGACAGCGGCGACGTCGTGCCGGCGTTGATCGCCACCTACACGGCACACGAGCGCGCCGCGCTGATGATCGCAGCGAGTCTCGACGCCTCCTGACGATCTTGTCTGGTGCGGGCAAACTCACCGGGATGGCGTTCACCGAGCTACCGCCATCCGCGGCCTGGCGCCACCTCGACGCTCGCGCGGGGTTCGAGGTGGTGTTCGCCAGCATCGGTCCTGACGGTCCGGCGTTCGAAGGTGCGACGTCGGCGGTCGAGGAAGGCGAGCCGTGGTTCGTTGGCTATCAGCTGGAGTTGCGCGCCGACTGGTCCACGGTCGGAGCCGTCGTGCGCAACCGCTCATCGCGCGGCGCTGCCGACACCCGGCTGCAGTCCGGCGGCGGCGGCTGGTTGATCGACGGCAGCCCGGCACCGCACCTCGACGGGTGCCTCGATGTCGATCTCGAGTCCTCCTCTCTGACCAACGCGTTCCCCGTTCACCGGCTTGGCCTGGCAGTCGGGGAGGCGGCGGACGCTCCCGCGGCGTACGTGCGAGCGATCGACCTGGAGGTGCAGCGCCTCGCGCAGCGCTACGTGCGGCTGCCCGATGGCGCCGCCGGCCAGCGCTACCACTACTGCTCGCCGCAGTTCGATTTCGAGTGCGAGCTCACCTATGACCGCTCCGGCCTGGTGGTCGATTACCCGGGGATCGCGGTCCGGCAATTGTGAAAGAAACCGGTCACAGCGTCCGTTAGTTGCGCACTTCCGCTTCGACCTAGGAGGTCAAGATGAGAGTCGCAAAGCTGGCGCTGGCCGCCGCCGCCCTCGCCAGCCTGCTGATCGTCGGCTCGGTCGCCGCGGCCGCCAGCAAGCCCGCCGGGGGCAAGATTCAGGTGTTCGTATCGCAGCAGAAGGGTGCGCGCGCGAAGATCCTGATCACCGGTGCGATCGGCGATTACGGCCAGACGATCAGCGTTGACAAGAACGGCAAGGTCGACCAGAACGGAGACTTCCAGAAGGTCAACCTGAGGAAGGGGACCTTCGAAGTCGACGCCACCGCGCTGAACAAGAAGCTCGGCACAGCCGGCCCCAAAGTCAACCCGTCGACCTGCTCGCTGGTGTTCTCCGGTAGCGCGAACACGACGGTGTTCAACGGGACGGGGCTCTACAAGGGCGTCAAGGGCAAGATCAAGATCACGGTCACGTTCGCCGGCATCGCACCCCGCTTCACCAGCGGGGCTAACAAGGGGAAGTGCAATTTCGGACAGAACGTCCCGCCGCTCTCACAGTTCCAGGCGATCACGGGCGCCGGCAGCGTGAGCTTCTAGGTGTAAGTTGGGGGGTGGTCACTGATCGCCCCCCGACATGCACACCGCCACGGAACTCTCGAGCCAGTCGTTCACGATTCAGGTGAACGGCAGCCCTGGCGACATCCAGTCCGTGCTCGCTGGGTTCTCGGCCCACGACCGCCTCGGCGTGGTGGTCCGCGAACCGTGCGGAGCGATCGGGGCCAGCACGCTGATCCTGGCCGCGATCACTGCGTACTACGACGTCTGGAGGTCCCGGTCGGATGACTTCTTCATCTATCCCGATTACTTCCTGTTCCACGTAGCCCGGCCCCTGGGCGACCACGGGATGCTCGACATCTGGCCGTCGCACAAGGAGGTCGTCGTCGAGGACGACCCCGAGCAGTTGCTGCGCGCGATCAACGACCGTGGGGTCAGCCGCCTACTCGTCCCCGACGGCGACTCGCGCAATCGTGCCTCGGGTCCGGATTACGAGCGCGAATCGCTGGCCAGCGCGCGTGAGCGGATCACCACCGCGCTGGCATATGACGCCGGTGGGCGCGTCGCTGAATCCGACGTGCGGATCACCGGCAACCCGGTGACCGAGGGCTTCGTGCACGACGTCATCAAGAGCTCGGCCGCAAAGCTCGAGTTCGATCGGGCGGGGCTCGAGGCCGGTCGGCGCGCGCTGCACCAGGACGGATCGCCGGTCGAGAGCTACCGCCGGATCGGGCTCGAGGACGCTTTGTCGCGGCTCTGACAGCCGGAGTGTTTTCCGCGAATACGCGGGGGTAGCCATTTCGAAGAGTGGAGGTAGGTACATCCAGCGAGGCTGGTGCTCTTTCGGGCACCCGTCAGGAGATTCCCTGGAGCGAGATCGCTCGATCGCCCGAGTTCGCGCGCCTGCTGGCGCTCCGCCGCAGGATCACGTTCTGGCTGCTCGGCACGTTCGTCGTCGTGTTCGGGGCGTTCCTGATCTGTTGTGCCTACGCGCGCCCATTCATGCGGCGCTCGGTGGATGGCGGCCTGACCGTTGCCTATGTGTGGCTGCTGTCGCTGACCGTGCTCGCGTGGATCTTGGTCTGGGTCTATCTGCGGCTGTCGGAGGGTCCGCTGGCCAAGCTGGCACAGCGCACGGTGCAGCAGAGCCGTGGGGCGCCCGGGTCTGAACGGAGCGCGAAGTGAGCCGCGCGATGCTCGTTCTCGGCACGGCTCCTGCGCGCGGACTCACGATCGGCGTGTTCCTGGCGGTGCTGGCGGTGACGCTCGGGATCACGTTCTGGGCGGCCCGGCGGATCCACTCGGCGACGGACTTCTGGTCGGCCGGGCGCGGGATCAGCGGCACCCAGAACGGAATGGCGATCGCGGGCGAGTTCCTGTCGGCGGCCGCGTTCCTGGGCGTCGCCGGGCTGATGTTCCTGTCGGGTTTCGACGGTTACCTGACCGGGATCGCCGCGCTGCTGTCGTTCGTCCCGCTGCTGTTACTGCTGGCCGAGCGGATGCGCAACGCGGGCCGGTACACGATGGCCGACGTGCTCGCGCTGCGGTTGCGGGTCGGCCGCGTGCAGGTCGCCTCGGGGATCTCGACGATGACGATCGCTGCGTTGTACGTCGTCGCCCAGTCGGTTGCGGCCGGCTCGCTGATCGAGGCGCTGGTCGGGATCCCGTACTGGGTGTCGGTGCTGATCACGGTCGCGGCGATGCTGACCTACGTGGCTCTGGGCGGGATGGTCGCGACCACCTGGGTGCAGATCATCAAGGCCTCGCTGCTGATGCTCGGCGTCGCGACGATGGCGATCTGGGTGCTCTCGCAGGTTCGGCTTCAGCCCGATCCATCTGCTCAACCGGGCGCAAGCGCGTTCCGGCCAGGGGTCGGCCTACGGCGGCCCCGGGCTCGTGTTCCCCAACCGGGTCGACGAGATCTCGACCGGGCTGGCGTTCGCCCTGGGCACGCTCGGACTCCCGCACATCCTGATGCGGTTCTTGACCGTACCCGACGCTCGCGCCGCGCGCCGGTCGATCGGCTGGGCGGTCGGGCTGATCGGCGTCTTCTACGTGTTCGTCGCCGTGATCGGCCTCGGCGGCCGCGCGATTCTCGGCGACGCCGGCGTCAAGCTCGGCGGCAAGAGCGGGAACCTGATCGCGCCGTACCTGGCTCAGAATCTCGGCGGTGGGCCCGGCAGCGTCGGCGGCGACGTGTTCTTCGCGGTGATCAGCGCGATCGCATTCACCACGATCCTCGCGGTCGTGGCCGGGGTGGTGCTGTCGGCCGCCGGTGCCGCCGCCCACGATGTCTACGGCTCGGTGTGGCGCCGAGGCGAGGCCAGCGAGCGCGAGGAGGTCAACGCCGGGCGCGTCGCCGTGGTGGTCATCGGCGGGGTCGGCGCGCTGCTGGCGCTGGGCGCCGGCAAGACGTTCAACGTCCAGTTGCTTACCGGCCTCGCGTTCGCGGTCGCCGCGTCGGCGAACTTCCCGCCGCTGCTGCTGTCGCTCACCTGGCGGCGCTTCAACGCGATGGGCGTGGTGGTGGGCATCGGCAGCGGGTTGTTGTCTTCGATCCTGCTGATCGTGCTGTCGCCGCAGGTCTGGTCAGGGCCCGACAGCGCGGCGCCGTTCCCGCTGACCAACCCGGCGATCGTCTCGATCCCGATCGGCTTTCTGGGATGTGTGATCGGAACGTGGATCGGTGGCTCCGATCAGGCGGCGCTCGACAGCTTCGACGAGGTCCGCGTGCGCGCCGCGACCGGACTGGGCGCGGAGACCGCGGGCGACCAGCCGCCCGCCGAGGATGCGGCGCCGGCGCCCCGCGAGCCGGTGGGAGCGCGCTGAGCCGGCTTCCGCGGAGCCGCATGTAGGTCAGATCGAAGTCCTCCTGCCACCGATCGGGCTCGCGCGGCGCGGCGGGTATCGTCTCGTCGATGAACGGTCGCGTCGTCCTGACCGAGTTCCCGGCCGACGACCCCGAGCGGGCCCGCCGCTTCTGGTCTGAGCTCCTGGGCGTCCCGCTCGAGCCGCGCGGTCCCGAGCAGGGCCGGGGCTGGCAGACGTCCAGCGCTGGTCCGGCCGTCGGCGTGCACGAGCGCGGGCGCGGTCCGGGCGACTCCTTCTCACTGCCCTACGTGGAGGTTGCGGATCTCGAGCAGGCGCTCGAGCGAGTCACGGCGCTGGGCGGCAAGGTGGTGCACCCTGGGTCTCAGTGGGCGATCTGCAAGGACTCCGAGGGGAGCCCGTTCGGGCTCGCGCTGGCCCCGCAATCGTCATCAGAAGCACCCTGACCCGGCTCGCACACACGTCCGCACGCGGACGAACATTGGGCCATGTGCGTGCCGGCCGACCCGCGGGTAGAAGCAGGCTACGGCGCACAAACCGAGCGCACGTCGATCCGAGGGCCGAATCCCTCGGCCGATACACCGCCTGGAGGTTCAGATGGCCGCGACCCGCGCACACCACGTCGGCGAGACTCGCACCGAGAAGGGAATGAGCCTGGCCCGTGGGCCGGCTCTGATCCTCGGAACGATTCTGCTGGCCGCAGGGCTGTATTTCCTCTACAAGCAGCACGACTTCCCGACGTTCTCCGCGAACTTCCCCAACGGCGACGTCACCGTCTACGGCAAGGTGTTCGGGATCTTCCGCGCCAACGGCTGGACGGGGATGCTGACCGCCGTCGCCGGTGGGTTGCTGCTGTTCGGCGCCGCTCAGCATCTGCTGGCCAAGACGATGAGCCTGATCGTCGGTGTCGCGCTCGGCGCCGCGGCGGTGATCGGCGCGATCAACGGCAACGTGCTCGGGATGGCCGCCGCCAACGCCTGGACCGAGATCGCCTGGGGCGCGGCCGCCGCGATCCTGCTGTTCAACACGATCATTCCGCGCCGCCGCCGGACCGTCACCGACTACGGCTACGCGTCCGGGGAGGCGCCCGCCGCCGGAGATGAGTACTTGGCCGATCGTGGCCGATACGCCGACGACGACACTCAGGTGCGAGACGACCGCGTTCGTGAGGCTCCGGTCGAGGATCGTGCCGCTCCGGTCGGGATCGAGCCGCTCCGGTCGGCAGCAGGGCGGACGAGACCGCGGAGACGCGGCAGTACGACGACGGTGCGGCGACTCGCCGATACGAACGCGACACCCCGACCGCGAGGCCGGGCCCGCGGAGCCCGCGACCGAACGAGCCGAGACGACCAGCGGCGACCCGGCCGAGGCCGAGACCCGCCAGGTTCCGGCGGCCCACCCCGAGCAGACCACGCGCGAGCCCGGATAGGCGCGTCGGGCCCCGCGTCGATCTGAGGCGGCGGTAGGATCACCGCGCTGATGCCCGCGGACATCCCCGAGCCAGTTCAGCGCCTGCTCGACGCCGCCAACGGCCATGACACCGACGCATTGTTGGCCAGCTTCACCGCCGACGGCGTCGTCGACGACTGGGGCCGCGAGTTTCCCGGCGCTGACGCGATCCGCGGGTGGAGCGACCGCGAGTTCATCGGTGTCGATGTGACGCTCGAGGTCACGGGCGTCACGGTGACTGGCGACGACACCACGATCGCCGCTCAGGTCGGCGGCAGCGGGTTCAACGGCCCGAGCCACTTCACGTTTGCAGTCCGCGACGGGCTCGTGTCGCGGATGACGATCCGCCAGTAGCGCTCAGACGATCTTGCCCGGGTTCAGGTGCCGGCCCGGGTCGGTCCCCGCAAACAGCGCCTCGAGCATCGCCACCCCCGGTGCCGAGATGTCCTGCTCGAGCCACTGAGCGTGCTCGGTTCCCACGGCGTGATGATGTGACAGCGTCGCGCCGTTGTCGACGAACGCCTGCTGGATGGCGGACTTGATCACGGCGTACTCGGCCGCCATGTCGCCGCCCCGCGTCGGCACGAACGCGAATGTGAAATACAGGCATGCGCCGGCGTGGTAGCTGTGGGACAGGTGACACATCAGATAGCCCTGCACGCCCACCTGCGCGAACGCGTCGTACGCGGCGGCGCCGACCGCGTCATAGACCGGGAGCAGACGGCTCCATGGCATCGCGGTCTCTGACACGTCGCCCGCCGCTCCGCGGTCGAGCAGGAAGTCTCGGATGTGCGGGGTGTCGAACTTCTTCTGGTCATACAGGGCACCGGGACCCGAGCCGATGCACAGGCCGCCGTGACGCTTGACGATCTTGCCGACCTTCTTACGCTGCTCGGCGACGTGGCCTTCGGTCCCCTCGAAGCCGATGAATGACAGGCACATTCGATGGACGTCGTAACCGAGCCGACGGCGCAGGAACGCGCGCAGCGCCCTGGACTGAAACCTGTCCAGGGCGGTCGGGTTGGAGCGCATCGCGAACGAGAACTGCGTCTCGTGCGCGTCAGAGACCCGGGTCACCGACACCGAACAGTCGCTGGCGGCGATGTCGCGCATCGCGTTGAGGCCGTCGATGAACGTCGGAAACAGGTAGCCGAGGATCTTGCGCTGCTCGGGAATCGGGCGCACGTGCACGGTCGCCTCGGTGATGATTCCGAGCCGGCCCTCGCTGCCGAGCACCATCTCCCGGACGCTCGGTCCGGTCGAGGTCGACGGGACAGGCTGGGTGACCAGCGTCCCCGACGGCGTGACCATCCGCAGGCCGCGGGTCAGGTCGGCGATGTCTCCGTAGCGGTCGGATTGCATCCCCGAGGAACGCGTCGCGATCCAGCCGCCGAGCGTCGAGTGCGGGAACGAGTCCGGGAAGTGACCGAACGTGTATCCCTGGGCCGCGAGCTGCGCCTCGAGCTGTGGTCCGAATACTCCCGCTTGGATGCGCGCCAGACGCGAGGTGCTGTCGATCGCCAGGACCTTGTTGAGGCGCTCGAGGTCGACCGAGATCACCGGCCGGGTCTCGTCGGCGGGCGCCTCCAACGAGCCCGAGATCGACGAGCCGCCACCGAACGGGATCACGACCGCATCTGCGCTGAGAGCCTCACGCAGGACCGCGGTGACCTCGTCCTCGCTGCCGGGACGGACGACCGCGTCGGGCACCCGGGGCAGTTCGCCGCGGCGTTGGTAGATCAGATCCCGCAGCGACTTGCCGCGCGCGTGGACGACGCGGTCAAGCCGGTCGACCGAGACAAACTCGGCTCCGACTGCGCCTTCGAGTCCCGAGCGCAGCGCGTCCGGAAGCTTGGGCTCGGCGATCTCGAGGTCGTCGAAGCGCGGGGGCGCCGAGGTCGGGGAGCCGACCTTGAGGCCGATCACCTGCTCGATGAACGGAGCCAGCTCCGGCTTGTCCTCGTGCGTGAAGGAAACGCCCTCGGAGCCCCAGCCCCACCATTTCATCGCGGCCATGGATCCAGAACGTTAGAGCACAGGACCTGCAATCCTGCTCGTCGGGCGCAGGACCGTTTCGACTCGTCAACCCGCAGAGGAGCAAAGCGATGACTGGCAAGGCTGACTTCACAGAAGATGAGTGGAAGCTCGTGCTCGAGGCGCCCCCGAGCGCCGGTTTGATCGTGGTCACCGCCCAGAAGGGCGGGACGTTCCGCGAGACGATCGCGATGGCCAAGGCCTACGCCGAGGCGCGCCAGCAGCACGGCGAAAGTGAGCTGCTCGACGAGATCGCCGCCGGCAAGCCCGAGCGCGATCACACGCACTACCACTCGCCAGATGAGCTCAAGCAGGGTGGGCTGCAGCACCTCCGCGACGCGGTCGCGCTCCTGGAGACCAAGGCCACGCCGGATGAGGTCAACGAGTACCGGCGCTTCATCCTGACGCTGGCTGACAAGGTCGCCAACGCCCACCGCGAGCACGGCCAGGCCGTGAGCGATGCCGAGCAGCAGGCGATCAACGAGATCACCGAGGCGCTCGGGGGCAACGGAAGCTAGCCGGGCGTTGACGCAGGGCTGACGACCTGCTTAACGGCCCGTTCGACGGTCGGCGGGGGAAGCGCGGGACGTTCGTCACCTCCCACGTGGCAAACGTCCCACGGTCGCTAGGCAGGCCCTCGGACGGGACGTTATACACCTGCCTGGGTTGACTACCGCGCGTTGAACGCTGCCCGCGACCGATCCGCGATCGCCTCGGCCAGCTCGCGGCAGCGGGTGACGCCGTCCACCGATTCGCTGAGCCGCTTTCGCCCGGCCCCCGCCCAATCGATCATCACGATCCGGCCGTCGGTCGCGGCGACCACGTTGGCGAGCACGAAGTCGGGGTGCGCCAGGGCGCGCGGCAACCCATCACCCGCATCCAGGCCCGCGACCTCGTCGCGCAGCGCCCGATACGCCCGCTCGCGGGCCCGCCGGGGCTGCCCCATCTAGCAGCTCGCCCAGTGCGGCGAGCTCGTCGCCGGGCCCGCCGTCGGCGAAGTGGTGCCAACTGCCACCGGGCCGAGCCGGGGCGCCGCCGTCGACGGGCAGCACCGTCAGCCGGCCGAGCATCGCCCCGAGCTCGCGCAGCCCGCCCGCCTGCCGGATCGCCTCGCGCCCCTGCGCCGGGAACACGCGGGGCGCTCAAGCCACCGCGCCGCTGGGGTGCGGTCGCGCGATCATCAGCAGGTTGCCGCACGTGTCATCGAACACCGCCGTGGTCGCCGGCCCGATGTCGGTCGGAGGCTGGGTGAAGTGGACGCCGAGCCCGACCAGACGCTCGTATTCGGATTCGACGTCGTCGACCTCGAATGAGGTGAACGGGATTCCGTCGGCGACCAGCGCATCCTTGAATGGTTTGACCGCCGGATGCGCATCGGGCTCGAGCAGCAGCCGCGTGCCGATTGTCTCGGCGGGCTCCACCACCGTGATCCAGCGGTACTCGCCCACCGGGACGTCCTCCTGTTTGACGAACCCGAGCACGTCGGTGTAGAAGCTCAACGCCCGGTCCTGGTCGTCTACGAACACGCTGGCGAGGTTGATTCTCATCGTGCCTGGCTCCTTGCGGTCATGGGTCGTGCGGCCACCGCCGGGAGATCTCACCCAGCGGCGCCGTGTCGATCGAGTGCAGCTTGTAGCGGCCGTCGCGACGCGTCCGGACGAGCCCTGCCCGCTCGAGCACGTCGAGGTGCTGCGAGATCGCCTGACGCGTGGATCCGAGCCCGTGTTTGGTGGCCAGGCGCGAGCAGATCTCAAACAGCGTCTGATCGTCGCGCTGGCTCAGCTCATCGAGGATCGTGCGCCGCGTCGAATCCGCGATCGCCCTGTAGACATCGGCCACGCCGCCGATGATAGGCAAGTACATACTTGCATGTCAAATTCGACGCCGCCGGACCGTGGGGGAAAATCGGACGATGGCCTCCTACAGGGTCAACGAGGTGGCGGTCGAGTACGCCCGAAAGCTGATCGAGTCCCGCCAGTACGTACTGCGCAGCGAATGGGGCCAGGTGCAGCCCCGCGCCGAAGCCGAGAACGCGTTCCTGGACAAGCATTCCTGGGACGAGTACGCCGGCTGGTTCCTTGGGCTGACCGACGGCGCCCAGGACGAGACCAAGGCTCGTTATGCCTTTGTCTACGGCGACTTCAGGCGGCTGCATCGGATGGGCCTGATCGCGTGCGTGTACCGGGCGTCCGAGTGGCGCCATAAGGAGATCGAGCTCGCCGCGCACGACCTCCTGCAGCGTCTCGACGACGCGACCTCGTAGACGGCGCTACCGATACCGCTCTTTTTGCCTCGCGCGCGTGTTATGCGATGTCGAGCGGGCCGAAGGCGCGGCTGGACAGCGATGCCGCATCCGCGGCAGGCGTGCTACGGTCGCCGACTCGCATCAGCGGACATGGATTAGTCGATCGCCATGCGAAAGCTTGGCAGGGAGGAACAACGTGGGAACGAGGTTGATTCGTCGCGGTCTCTGGATCGCGCTCGCGGCGGCGCTTGTGGCCGTGGTCGGACCGGCGGTCGCGCAGGCCAAGAAGCCGAAGCAGCATGCCGCCAGGACGCTGGTCGTGTGTAAGCACGGATGCCGCTACAACACGATCCAGAAGGCGGTCAACGCATCCGGCCGCAACGCGACGATCAACGTGAAGCCGGGCAAGTACGTCGAGGGCGTGATCGTCCAGGGCCACCGCCACGACGGCCTCCACATCATCGGTGTCGGCAAGAAGCCGTCGGCCGTGTTGATCGAGGGCAAGAATGCCAAGGGCCCCGGCGGCGCTGCCCAGAACGGGATCGACGGCGAGAGCGTCAACAACCTCGACCTCGAGAACATGAAGGCCGAGCACTTCGCCTCCAACGGCTTCTTCATCAACACCTGCAAGGGCTACCTGATGAAGAACCTGATCGCCGGCTTCAACCACTCCTACGGGCTGTACGTGTTCAAGTGCATCGGCGGCCGCATGACCAAGTCCGTCGGCTACGGCAACGGCGACTCGGCGTTCTACGTCGGCGGCACGCCGTTTCAGAAGCACCCGGTGAAGACGGTCCTGGACCACGACACCGGCTACAAGAACGTGCTCGGCTACTCCGGAACGAACTCGAAGTACATCGTGATCCGCGATTCGGAGTTCTACAACAACGGTGCCGGCGTGGTCCCGAACACCCTGAAGTCCGAGCCCGATCAGCCGGCCACGTCGGGCGTGATCGAGGACAACCTGATCTACTGGAACAACTTCGACTACTACCGCCCGGGGTCGCCGGTGAAGACCGTCTCGAGCGGCTTCGGGCCCGCCTCGATCCAGTACCCGATCGGTGTCGGCGTGCTCCTGTTCGGGACGACGAACTGGGTGGTCAAGGACAACTCGATCTTCGGCAACTTCCTGACGGGCGGTTCGTCGGTGTCGGATTCGACCAATGACACCGGGAAGGCCGAGAACAACGGCAACAAGTTCATTCACAACAAGATGGGCGCGGCGTTCCACGACGCCAACGGCTATGACTTCTTCAACGACGGCTCTGGGCGCGGGACCTGCTTCTCCGACAACGGTGCCGATATCACGGTGCGCTCGTCGACCGATGCTCCGGACTCGCAGATGTATCCGACCTGCCCGACCAACCTCGGCACAGGCACCACGACCGCCGATCCGTCGCAGTTCTCCTTGATCGCGCAGATCGTCACCGAGACATCCGGCCAGGAGCAATTCTGGAAGGTCCACTCGCACCCAAAGCGTCCCGGCCGCACGCCGTTCGAGGGGTGATCAGATGAATCGCATGCTCAGGCACAGGCGAGTAGTCGCGGCGGGAATTGCCGCGATCGGGTGCGCGGCCGCCGTTCCGGTGGCCACCAGCGCGGCGGCGTCCAAGCCGAAGGTCGTGACCAAGACCGTCGGCGTCGGCGACGACTTCTTCAAGCCCACGAAGCTCACGATCAAGCAGAAGAACGCGATCAACTTCGTGTGGAAGAACGCCAATTTCGACTCGCACAACGTGACGCTGGTCAAGGGCCCAAAGGGTGTGAAGCACTCGAAGTTCACCTCGATCACCGGCACCAGTGGGATTCACTTCAAGCGTCAGTTCACGACCCCGGGTACGTATCACTTCATCTGCACGATTCACCCAGAATCGATGCGGCTGACGGTCGTCGTCAACAAGTAGCGCCGCGCGATGCCCCTACCACCGATCGGCCGCCGTCAGTTCGTGACGACGGCCGGCGGGGCCCTGTTCTGCACGCTCGCGGGACACCACCTGTCGGCCGACTCGCACGTGAACATCGAGAAGCTCGGGTCGCAGGTGCCGGTGCCGCCGAAGGTGCAGGCGGCCGACGGGCAACAGAGGCGCGCGGAGTACGTGACCGCGCGGGCCAGCAGCGGTCAGACCCGCGAGTACTGGATCAAGGCGGTCAAGACCAAGTGGGACATCGTTCCCACTCACCACGACGGGATGATGGACCGAAAGGTCGGCGGCAAGACCAAGTTCACCGCGCTGGCCTACCGAGCGTTCAGCCCGAACTTCGGGCGGCCGCTCGGGCCGGCGGGAATCCCGGGGCCGCTGCTCGAGGCCGAGACCGGCGACACGATCGTCGTCAACTTCCGTAACGAGACCGGGACGCCGGTGACGATGCACCCCCACGGGATCTTCTACACGTCGGACATGGACGGCTCCTACAAGGGCAAGTTCACCGACCCGGGAGGCTTCGTCCAGAACCACCGCACCTACCAGTACGTGTGGGAGGCGCGGCCGGGAACCGAGGGCGCGTGGTTCTACCACGACCACGGACCGATGGACCCGGTTCCCGTGTTCAAGGGCCTGTTCGGGCCACTGATCATCCGCAAGCCCGGCGTGCCCCGGCCCGACCGCGAGTTCTTCCTGACGTTCCACTCGTTCACGCCGCTGGCCACTGGCCTCAACAACAGCTTCGCCTGCATCAACGGGCGCTCCTACGCGGGCAACACGCCCACGCTGCGCGCGAAGGTCGGCCAGCGGGTGGCGTTCTACGTGTTCGCGCTCGATAACGACTTCCACACGTTCCACCTTCACGGCCACCGCTGGACCGATCCCGATGGCGGCCTGGTGATCGACAACAAGACGATCGGTCCCGCGGACGTGATGACCGCGCAGTTCGTCGAGGACAACCCGGGGCGGTGGTTCTACCACTGCCACGTGTTCTCGCATCTGCACATGGGGATGAACGGCTGGTACATCGTCAGCGCCTGATCGCGCCGGCGCTGCTGCTCGCCGGACTGGGAACCACGCTGGCGGCGAGCCCGGCGACGCCGCCCGCTCGTGCCGCCGATGCGAAGGTCGCGATCGGTCACTACAAGTGGTCAAAGCCGATTGTGCACGTCGATCTGGGCCAGCACGTGACCTGGTACTGGGTCGGACCCGACACGATGCACTCGGTCACCGGCGACTCGGCCAACGACCTCACGCTGGACTCCGACCCCAAGACGAGCGAGCCGAATCACCGGGTCGGCGACAAGTTCCAGCTCACGTTCGACCAGCCGGGCGTGTACGAGTTCCGCTGCAAGCTGCACCCGGTCGTACACGGCGAGATCATCGTGTCCACCACTGCGGGCGATCCGGCCGACGATCCCGACCCGATCCCGCCGCTGAACGTCGACCTGATGCGGCCGACGCTCAACGACATTCGGCTGACCCCGCCCAACTTCACGACCGCGGGCACGACTCTGCACTACGCGCTTGATGACTCGTCGACGATCGACGCCGAGATCTGGCACAGCTCCCACGGTCACCGCGGCAAGTACGCCGGCTGGGAGCAGTGGCGGGGCCACATCGGCTTCAACCAGGTCGGCTTCGCCTCGCGCCGGCGCCACTTCAAGCCCAAGCCGGGGCGCTACGTCGCCTACCTGACCCCGACCGACTACTTCAATAACGTGGGCCCGACTCGGACCGTGCGGTTCACGATCCGCCCCCGCCACCGGCCTCACAGCGGGCACCGCAGCCACAACGGGCGGGCCTCATAGAATGAGTGCAGGCCCAGCCCCCATGGTCTAGCGGTCAGGACGCCTGCCTTTCACGCAGGAGATCGCCGGTTCGAATCCGGCTGGGGGTATTCGCGTAAAAGCCCATATCTCCGGGCTCCTGGATCAGCCAGGTCAGGACGGTTAACGGCCTGCTTCGTCCAGGCAACGTTCACGGGCAACGATCGAACTCAAACTCAATCGAGGTGTGCGATTTGTCGCAGGTGCCACGACGCGGACGTGATGTCGCAGGTCTTTCGGCGCTCCGGTTGAGGTGGGCGAGTCGCGCTCTGTCCTACCAGGGCTCACACGGTATGGATGATCTGGCACACGGCGATTCGTACGCCACCCGCACACTGAGCCTGCTCGCCGACCACGGACAGAGCCCTTGGATCGACTACATCTCACGCCACCTCGTGCGCGACGGAGTCCCGCAGGAACTTATCGACAACGGGATCGTGGGGGGTCACGTCTAACCCGACGTTCGTCAAGATCCCCGGGACCGAAGCCGGCCTGACCGCGATCGAGGACACGATCGCCGCGGGAATACCGGTAAACGCAACGCCGCTGTTCTCCCTCCAGCGCCACCGACAAGCCGCCGAAGCGTACATTCGCGGCCCGCGCCGGCTCCTGGACGACGGCGGGGACCTGAACACGGTGGCCTCCGATATGACCGGCAATCTGGACTGGATGACAGAGGCCCGGATGAAGGATCAGATGACGGCCCCAACCCAAACTGAAGCGGAACCGCTGATTGGCCACGCAGCGGCAGTCCCGCGCACAGATTGGCGGTGATGCCGGCAACGCGGAGTGCCTCGGGTTGCTTGTGCGGGGGCGGCGGAGGGAGTTCGGCTCGGGGACCGGGTTGTGCTGCCGATGGCGACGGTCAGGGGCGTTAGTCGCGGATCGGCGCTGTGGTTGAGTGCTTCGTATTGGTTGCGGTGTCCGATGTTATGAGCTCGAGTTCGAACCACACCCGGGTTGGCGAGTCTTGGATGCCCCAGCGAGTGGCCTCTGTATCGACGATCGTCAACCCGAGCCCGGTGGTATCGCCCGTGCATCGGCGCAAAGCGGTGGTTTCGAATCCGTTGCCTTGGTCGAGCACTTCGACGAGCGCTCGGCCGTCGTGGAGGTGTGCTTTGAGGATGATCTCGCCTTCACCGTGAACAACAGCATTGGTGACGAGCTCGGTGGCCAGCAGCCGCATTGTTTCGAGCTCGTACTCGCTCAACGCAGGGGCTAACCATCCCGAGATTGATCTGCGGGCCTGCGCGGGAGCGTCGCGGCCATGCGCTAGCTGCTTCTCAAAGCGCGCGCTCGAGATTGGCCGGTCTCCGGCATTTGGTTCGGCGAGCACGAACAAGGGCGAACCCGCGCAGTAGCTATCAAATGCTCCGCCCGGCTCATCCGGTGAGAGATGTGACATCGCGACTCCTGAGATGGGCGTTGGTCGACGGTGCTGTTCCCAGACACCCCCACCTGCCGCCATTGGCCGCCGCGAGCGCGAATGCTTTCCGTCCGCTGATGCCTAGCCGCGCCGCCCGCGGACAGCGCTGCCAGACCGCAACACCAAAGACGCTACTCCAATCCCCGTCGATTACAACCCCGCGAGGAGCGCGACGCCGACGCCCAATCCTGGGCTCGAACCGTCATCGGCGAGCACGAGCTGCCGCCCGGTGGGTCTGCCGATCTAGCGTCCCTTTCCGATCCCTGTCGAGGCGACCAACGCGCCAAGGCAGAAGAACCAGAGAACCGAGCGCTACACACGGCTCTACTCCCAAGCAGAAACGCCGACCAGGTCAGCGACGGCGTTCGCCTGTAGCAAGGCCGGCACCGCTAGCCCATGTCCGACTACATCGCCGGCCAAACGTCCTGTCTGTCTGCCCCAAATACGTAATCGACGCGTCCGTTCAACTCCCCTGGCTTGTCGTGCAGCTGCGGGCGGGGCTACTTCGACCACCAGGTCGCGTGCGGCCAGAGATAACGGCAGAACCCGAGATCGGTGTCGCGCATCGGAGTGTTCGTCAGTGGTCCTCGCCGGGGGGATCGCCGGGTGGCGGGTCGACGAGTTCGAGTGCGCCGAAGCCGGCGATTGGGCCGTCCATCAGGAACATCTCGACCGTGAGGTCGGGTTCGACGTGCGCCTGGCTGAGGAACGCGAGCACTTTGCGGCCGGTGAGCGCTTGGATCATTTCGTTGTAGCGCTGTTTCATCATCCGTTGGAAGTCGCGACGCATCTCGAGCACTCGGTCGGGTTCGCCGCCTTCCATCATCGTCCGCTCGATCGCGGTGAACCCGTCTGAGAGCACGCACACGATCAGGTTGTCGAGCACGTAGGTCTTGGCCTTGATCGGCCCCCGCCCGTAGTGCTCGCGCATGAACGCCACGATCCGGTTGGTGATCTCGGCCAGCAGCCTGCCCCCGACGAGCGGCCCAGCCGCGGGATCGCCGCGCCCGACGTCGCTCATCGCCGACCTCGTGGTGCTGTGCTGATCATGCTGCTCACTGTTTGCCAGAAGTCCGTCGCTTGCTCTTCTGCGCCTGACGCCGGCGCAAAACTGACCGCTAACGCCCTCTCGGCCTACCCGGATGGAGTCTGTCCGACGCCTCGTATTCGGTTGGGATCGGAGTAGTAGTGTCGCCCCGATTGGGGTTTGGCTGCGCCGCCTGGGCCGGACTGCCAAGCCTCGTCCCCGGCGGGAGCCGTCTCAGGCTCGCTCAGTTCGGCCTGAGGGTTATCGACGCTCGCCCATCGCCGAGGCCTTACCGCCGGTAAGCCCTCTCGGCCATGGAAGGCCGTCGTGGGCGTCGCGTCTTCTTGCCAGAGCCCGCGGCTCGAGGCGCCCCAGCTCGTCGTCTAGGCACATAACCAGGCCGGTGTGCCCGGCAGCGCGGCGGAGCATCTCGAGGCTCGCGCGGTAGTGAGCCAGCTTTGCTTCGTTCTTTCTTTGGCTGGCTCTCCAGGTTGACAGCAGTCCCAGCTCGCGCACCTTCGCGATCTTGTCCGCAGCGTAAATGGCGAGCGTCTCGGAGCCAGACCGCTCCACGCGATCACGCAGCTCGCGCTTGCGTTCCTCGTACGCCTTGAGCGATGGATCATCTGAGACCGCCGCAACCAGCTGCGCTACGCAGCTTCCGAACTCGAGCTCAAGCTCCAGCGCTGAGGTCGCGGTCTTCTCCAGAACATCATGGAGCAGCCCGGCCGCAACGACATGGTCTGGTTGGCCGTCAGCGTGTAGCAGCCGCCCGACTTCGATCGGATGAACGATGAACGGCACACCGTCGATCTCCCGGTACTGGCCTGCATGACGCGCCGCCGCGAAGCCGAACGCGGCCCGGGTCAATCCCCCACCGACCCGATCTACCCCTGACGGCTCAAGAATCGTTACCACTCCGCCCTCCCCGGCCGGAGACGACGGCACCTGCGAGCTTGTAGCTTTCCATTCACGAGCGACCCCTAGCGCCGGTCGACACCTACCATCGCGGCCAGGGCCAAGCGGCCAACGTGTGACCGCTAACTCGTTCCGTTCTGCTCGCTGTCATCCACCCCACCAGCCGACGGCCGACGGTGTGAACGACCTGTGAAGCGTAGCTCCCCACTTGCGCGCTGTAAAGGCAAACGAATCGCGCGGGAACTGAGACAGTGCCGCCCCGAGTGCTTTACAGACTTTCTTGCTAGCGATCGCGTCGAAGCGCGGTCCACGCTGCTGGACCGCCGTCGCGGTGCGGGAGCTGGTGACCAAACCGCTCCGGCGGAGGAGACCTCCTGTGCCCCTCCGACGAGCATCTCGTCTCCGCTGGCGACGGCCTCCCTTTGCACGGAAACCGCGACTCGCTTCACGGGCGCTTTCTTCTCGGGGGAGTCTCGGAGATGGCGAGCGCAAATGGCGACCAGGGGAGTCGTCCGCAGATCGCCCAGTGCGCGACCCCGTCCGGTGGCAAAGCAGTTACGCGGCGCCGGCGCCGCTGACGAGCCCCGCGTCGCCAAGCCAATCGCAACGCGCGGGACGGACGAAGAACCAAAAGCGATCGTGAGGAGATGTGTGGCCTCACGCTCGAGCAGCGTTGCTCCTTGTGTCCGAAAGCAGCGACCGACGGCGGGGATATAGGCCTTGTCGCGGTCGCCTGGCCGTCTCCGGGCGCAGTGCCAGCGCGATCAGCGCCCGGTCGCGTGCACGTTCAAACGCGCGCCGTCGGAACCGCTGCTCGCTCTCACCACGTCGTTGCTCGCACGCGCACCGGAAGATCGACCAACGCTCGAGCGCGATCGCCGCGTCGCGCTCGCGGCCCGCGGCGGCGCGACACAGATCCAGTGCACACGACTCATCTCCGTCTGGGGCGTTGCAGCCGTGACCCGCCGGACAGCAGAACCGTATTCCGTTCATCTACCCGCGACCGCGCGGCGAGACACCTGGACCCGCCAAGGCGTCCCGAGGCCCCGGCCGACATCAAGGAATACGCGAACAGGCCCGTCCTCGACGGCTCGACCGCGAACCTGTTCGCCGATAAGTACATCGCGGTGCACCTGAAAGCGCTCGCGCCCGGAGAGACCTACCGGCAGCTCAGCGCCCAGTCGCTGACGAATCTCGCCAACCCGAAACTCGTCCAGTAGACGCAGACGCTGTTCCGCGGCGAGACCCTCCGCGCGGGGTGCTCCAGGCCTTGGGCCTATGCGAGCCGGACGTTCTGGGCGCTCACCATCGGCCGGCCAACTCATGACTTACCGGCCCCGGTCGCCGTCGCGACCTTGTTCGCCGATCGCCCCTGAAGCCAGACGTCGCGGAGCCGATGCCCACACGGGCTGCACAACGCTTCACTCAGATCGGGGCTTGTTACGCGCGGCATTGAACTCCTGCAGCGGGTCGACCGTTGCTGCTACGACCACCCTCACATGCCGCCGATCGGCCGCCGCGAGCGCGCGATTTCGCTCTGCGCTGATGCCTGGCTGCCCCATCTGCCGACGGCGCAGCCAAACCTCAACCCGCCTGACACTACTCCGATCCCAACCGAATACAAGGCTTCCAACCGACGCCACACGGGTACGCTGACCTCCAGCCTCGCTCGCGCTCCGTCCGAGCGCAGAGGCTCAACCGGCGGACGATTCGCACCCCGTGAGCAGCACCCTCAGCAGAGCACGACGAGGTCGGCGGTGAGCGACGCCGACCCCGACGATCCCGCGCCGCGACCGCTCGTCGGTGGCAGGCTGCTGGCCGAGATCACCAACCGGATCGTCGCCTTCATGCGCGAGCACTACGGCCGCGGCGGAGCGGGTGCTGGGACTGTTAGAGGCGGAAGCTCCGGGGGATAGCCGCCCCCGTGATGCCATCGCCCGACTACGGGCGTTTGTTCGTGGCGAGCTTGGCGTCGGAGAGGCCCGTCGCCGTTTCGTCGCGCATGCCGCCGCTCGTGAGGTGAAGCCGCTGCCTCTCACGCAGGAGATCGCCGGTTCGATTCCGGCTGGGGGTATTCGCCGGTGAGGCTGGTGCCCTGGTCGGTGGTCAACACGACGCGCGGACCGGTTGAGATGATCGTCTGACATGGCGGCGGCGTCCGAATCGCGATCTAGCCGGATGCCGGATGAGCTCCGGTCTCGGCATCTGCTCGTCCGCGTGGCCGAGATCATCGCCGTGATTGCGGTGGTAGTGCTCGCGATCACGGCGCTACCCGGACTCGACGAGGTCCGCGCTCGGCTCGAGGGGGCCGGTCCGGTATGGGTGGTTGCGATCGTGGTCGCTGAGATCGCCTCCTGCGGCGGCTACGTGCTGGTGTTCCGGTCGACGTTCTGCTCGCAGATGTCCTGGGGATTGAGTTATGACATCGCGATGGCCGAGCTGGCGGCCAATTCGCTGCTACCGGCCGGCGGCGCGGGCGGTCTCGCACTCGGCGTCTGGGCGCTGCGTCAGGCCGGGATGCCCACTGGCCACATCGCGCGGCGCACGGTCGCGTTCTTCGTCGTCACGAGCGCTGCGAACTTCTTCGCGCTGATCCTGGTGGGGCTTGGCGTGTTCGTCGGGATCCTGGCCGGCCGCGGGTCCGCGCTGCTGACGCTCGTGCCGGCACTGATCACGGCACTCGGCGTGCTGCTGGTCGGCTTCAGCCCGAGACTGCTACGGGCGCTCGGACAGCGCGGGCCCGAAGCGCATCCCGATAGCCGTTCCGGGCGCGCTCGCCAGGCTCTGCGCACGGGGGTCACGACGGTCGCCGATGGCGTCGATCAGGCGATCGCGCTGCTGCGCGACCACAGCTTCGGCGTCGTCGTCGGCTCGCTTGCGTATATGGCGTTCGACATCGCTGCACTCGGGTTCGGATTTGCCGCTGTCGGGCCGGCTCCGACGTTCGGCGTGCTCGTGCTCGGCTACCTGATCGGCCAGTTCGGCAACCTGATCCCGGTTCCCGGTGGGATCGGTGGCACCGAAGGCGCGCTGATCGGAATCTTCACGCTGTACGGCGTGAGCCTCAGCCAAGCCACCGCCGCGGTGCTGCTGTATCGACTGTTCCAGTTACTCGTACCGGCGTTCCTCGGCGTCCCGGCGTTCGTGCTGCTGCGGCGAAAGCTGGGACGCGCCGATCAGCCCGCACTGGTATGCGCCCCGCTTGCGGTCGACGTGGTCAGCCTGCCCAGTTCACCTATGTGAACGTTGGTTCGCGCCCGCGCGAGGCCGGAGGTCCGACGTAGCCTCGGCGTATTGTTCAGCGCGGTCGGACCGGGCCAGTCTTCTACAGATCGGAGTCGTAACGGATGGTGATCGCCACGTCGTATCCCTTCTTGAACATCCTCTGGTCGACGCTGATCTTCTTTGCGTGGGTGATCTTCATCTGGATCGCGATCACAGTGCTGATCGACGTGTTCCGCCGCCACGACATCTCGGGGTGGGTCAAGGCGTTGTGGACGATCCTCGTTGTGATTCTGCCCTGGCTGGGCGTCCTCGTGTATCTGATCCTCTACCACGACGGAATGGCCGAGCGCCGAATGAAAGACGCTACCGACAGCCAGAAGCAGTTCGACGATTACGTGCGTAAGACTGCCGGAAGCGGATCCGGCGGGCCGGCGGCGGAGATCGAGAAGGCCAAGGCGCTGCTCGACAACGGGACGATCACCCAGGCCGAGTTCGACTCGATCAAGGCCAGGGCGCTCGCATAGGCGCTTCGGGTTCGGCTACCCGGAGGCGAACGGCTGCTCTGCGGGGCAGCTCGTCTCCGGTGGCGACAGCTGCAAATTGATCAGGTAGCGGGTGAGACGGCGGTTGGCGCAGGGCGACACGGCCCGGTGGCCGTAGCCGTCGACGGTCGGCAACCGACCGCGACCAAGCTGTCGAGACAGCGCCACCGCGGCCTCATACGGGGTGAAGCCCGTCAGTCATACGTTCTGCAGCGCGTGGTTGCCAGCGCATTATGGTCGGCAACCTCTCGTTCACAACTGCACGCTCTAGCACCGGCATGCTTCGGGGGCAAAGGACGGTAGGCAGGGAGCATGGATCTCTTAGTTGCGGGGCTGATCGTGCTGGGGGCCGCGATCGTGGCCGGGCTTGCCCTGGCGTTGGTACATCGTCTGGCGGGCAAGCCGCTGCTGACCGATTCGGGTCGGGGTCGGCCGATGATCCAAGTCACGGGAACGATGTTCGCCGTGGTGCTCGCATTCGTGATCCTCGTCCTTTCAGACGTACAACGGTGCGCGATCCGGCGTGCAGTCCGAAGCCTCAGCCGTGCTGGACATGAGCCGCACCGCGGCCCTGTATTCGCCATCCGAGCGGGATCAAGTGCGAGCCGACCTCTACTGCTACGGAAGGGCGGTCGTCTACCAGGAGTGGCCGGCGATGGGCCACGGGCGCTCGAGCCCGCTCGTCGACCACTGGATCAATGCCTATCGTGCGGAGTTCGGACGGCTGGATCTGAAGACCCTCGCGAGCAGCTGGGGTTTCAGGAGCTCCTAAGCCAGGCAGCCATCCGCACCACCGGACGTCAGCAGCGACTAGCTCAGGACACCGCTTCGGTACCGACGCCGCTGTGGCTGGCGCTCGTGTTCGCTGGTTGCATTGCGGTGGCGCTCCAGCTCAGCATGGCTGACCCGCGCGAACGCGTCCAGGTGCAGAGCGTGCTCGTGGCGGGGTTCGCCAGCGTCGTCGTCGCCGGTCTGCTGATCGTCAACTTCCTCGATCACCCCTATCAGCGCCACACCGGCGGGATCCAGCCGAACGCGATGAGACAGACGCTGGTGATGATCAGAGGCCTCGACCCGGGCTTGCGCCCGCCATGCAGCCAGACCGGGTTGCCGGTCTGAGCCGCATTGGCCCTAGGAGCTAGACGCTAGGCGCCCAGCAGCGCGGTCAGGTGCCGCACGTCGTCGAGCGAGGACAGGTCGTCGACCATCGCGACGACCTCCGCTGCTGCCGCGTCGCCGAGCACCGGACCGGCGTTGGCGAGGAACTTGGAACGGATCTCGCCGGCGCCGATCGGACGATCGGCGCTGCCCCGCACGTCGTGGACCTCGACGGTGAGCTCCCGGCCGTTCGTCGTCGTCGCGGTCAGCGAGGCCGGAAAGCGCGACGGGAAGCCGGAGTCCGGCCACGCTCGCCAGGACATACGGCGGGCGAGCGCGAGGACCACAGGATCGACGGCGATCCCGGTGATGTCGTCGGTGGACAGCGTCCGGCGTAACAGCACCTGAGCCAGGCACACGGGCAGGCTCCAGCGGGCGTCGTGGTCGCTGCGGGGCGCGAGCTTGCTGTCCCACGGCTCACAGATGACCGGCGCGGCGCCCTCCGGGACCCGGCAGCTGAGCGACAGGATGCCATCGGCGCGGAGTCCGTCGGCCCGCAAGCGCTCGGCGGCCTCGAGGAACGGATGGATGTAGTGGCACACCGGATACAGCTTGAATGCCGCCTCGGGCAGGGCCCAGTCGGCTCCCAAACCCTCGACCAGCGCAGCGAACCGGTCGGCCGCGTCGGGGTCTCGCGCGTACGTGGCGAATAACCCGAAGCGGTCCTCGAACACGAGCTCCGGACCGGTCACGCCGGCGCGCGCCAGCTCGGCGGCCAGGACGCCTGAGTGCGCCGCCCACCCGGCGTGCATCGCCTTGACCGTCGATCCATTCGACAGGAACGCGAACGTGCCCGAGCTCTGGCTCCCACAGATTCCGAGCGCGGCGGTGAGCGTCGGCTCGTCGAGCCCGCGGAGCAGTCCAGCGGCGACCGCCGCGCCGAACGGTCCCGCCGCCGCGACCGTCTGAAAGCCCGCTGCCTGAAAACCGCCCGGGGCGGCCAGCCCGATCCTCACGATCGTCTCCCAGCCGGCGATGACGGCGCTCAGCAGCGCGGCGCCCGAGGCTCCCAGCTGCTCGGCGACCGCCAGCGCCGCCGGCAGGATCACGGCGCTGCCGTGGATCACCGAGGGCACGTGAGTGTCGTCGAACTCCAGCGAATGGATCAGCGTGCCGTTGGCCAGGGCCGCGGATGCCGGTGTCAGCCGCTCGGCGCGGCCGAGGACCGTGACCTCGCCGAGTCCGAGGGTCGCCAGCGGTCCGGTCAGCGGCGTCGTCGATGCGGTCGCTCCGGCGAGGCCGACCCCGATCGCGTCGAGCATGTGGAGCCGAGCGGCCCCGAGCACTTCGTCGGGCGGCTCGCCGGCGGCGATCGCCAGCGTTTGGCGCGCTAGCTTGCGCGCGAGCGGCGTGCCGCCCTCGGGGTCGCTCATCGGGTCAGCGGAATGCGAGCCGCGGCGGCACCGGCCAGGCGCCCGAGGCCCATCGCACTCAGCAGCCCGTTACCCGAGCTGTACCCGCGCCCCCCGCTTCGGCCGCTCAGGCCGACCGCAACACCTCCGGTGGCGAACAGCCGCGGGATCGGATTGCCATCGGTTCCGACGACGCGGGCGTCGCGGTCGACCGCAACCCCGCCCTGGGTGTGGAACAGGCCCGGTGTGGTGCGGCACATCGCGTACGGCGGTGTCAGCGGACCGAACCCGAAATCGCCGCGACCGAACCGGTCCGGGCTGCCCGCGGCAGCGTCGCGGCGAACCTCCTCGATCGTCGCGGCGAGCGCCTCGGCAGGAAGGTCGAAGTGGGCGGCCAGCTCCGCCGGATCCTCGGCGGTGCGCACGCCGCCGAGCTCGACCAGCTCCCGGAACTCGATCTCGTTGCCCGCGGTGTAATCGAGGATCCGTTCGTCGAACAGCACCCAGGCCTGACCGCCGTGGGCCAGCACGTCGGCGGCGAATCCCGAGTAGCCGATCGTCTCGTCGCCGAACCTGACCCCTTCGGGATTCACCAGCACGCCTCCCATCTCCACGGTCGTCCAGCTCGTGATCGAGCCGTGCGGGTAGGCGACGGCGGCGTAGCCCTGGTAGGCGGCGATGTTCTGCAGCTCGGCGCCGAGCTCGTGGGCCCAGGCGATCGCCTCCCCAGTCGAGCCGTGGGCGCCGAAGTACTCGGCCTCCGCGATCTCGGGGCAGTACTGCCGCAACATCTCTCGGTTGTTCCCAAACCCGTTGGCGGCCAGCACCACGCTGCCGGCGCCCAGCCGGCTCTCGGCGGTGCGATCTCCGCGCACCAGCACTCCGCAGACCTCGCCGTCGTTGTCGAGCAGCAGGTCCTCGACCGGGTTGCCGAGCGCCAGCGGGATCTCGCGCTCGCCGATCACGCGTACAAGGTCATTGGCCAGGTCGCGTCCGCGGCGGCTGCGCGGCGCGTGCAGGCGCGGCACAGAGTGACCGACGTGCTTGTAGTCGGTGATCAGCTCGAGCTCGATCCCAATGTCGTCGCGGAGCCATTCGACCAAGCCGGCCGATTCGGCGGACAGGTGACGGACCAGCCAGTCGGCGTCGTGAGGGCCGCTCTGGCGCAGCAGGTCCTCGGCCATCCGCTCGGGCGAGTCCTCGATCCCGGCCTCGGCCTGGTACCTGGTCCCACCGCCCGGGATCGAACCGGTCGACAGGGCGGTGTTGCCGCCGGCGCGGTCGGACTTCTCCAGGACGGCGACGCTGGCGCCGGCTTGGTGCGCGGCCAGGGCGGCCGTGAGACCCGCCCCACCGGCGCCGACGATCAGAACGTCGACGGTGGTGTCGAAGTCGCCCGAGGGGTGGGGCGTTGGCATGTCACTCCTCCAGGAGGTCGTCGAGGGTGGCGTTCCAGCTTCGCGCCAGCCGGTCGGGTTGCTCCAGCAGCCGGCGGATGCCCGGCACGAACCGCGGGTGCACGGATCCGACCGCCGCCGCGACCTTCTCGTCGAGCAACGTGTCGAGCTCGAGCGGTCGGTCCGGAGAACCGATCGCGCTCATGCAGGTACGTTCCACGACCGTGCCGTCGGCGAGGGTGACCCGGACCGACGCAGGACGGTCGTGAGGCGGTGGCGGCACCGGCGCGAACGGCTCGAGCGTGACGCTGCGGCGCAGTCGCGAGATGCGCGGGTCGGCGATCGCGTCGGGGGCGCAGGCCTCGGCGTCGATGCGAACCGCGGATCAGCGCCGCGGCGGCGGTGTGGGGGACCGAGAACTTTGCCGCCAGGCTCGTGCGCGGCTGCACTCCGTCGAGCTTGAGCGCGAGCGGGTGGGTGCGCACGTCGATACCGACCACGTCGTCGATCCGCTCGCCGATCTCTGTGCGAGCGTCCAGCACGGCCTCGACGGTCGAGTGGGCGTACTGGCAGCAGGCGAACAGCTTGTGGTATCCGTCGCGGATCGCCCACGTCTGTCCGAGGCCGTCGGTGAGTCGCTCGACGTGGGGGGTCGCCCCCATCGCCCGAGCGAACGCCGTGTGAGGCGCCGACGGATCACCGCCGATTCCGGCTTGGGCCCACCTGGCGTGCTGCACGCCGGTCCAGGCCGCGATGCCCGTCCACGTGTTACGAGCCAGCGCTCCTGACAGCGCGTGGTCGAACGGGCCGAGCATGACCGTCGTCGCTCCCGCGCACACGGCGGCGCTGACCTCGCCGCCGGCCAGTCGGGCTCCGAGCGCGGCGCCCGCCGCAGCGCCGATCGGCGACAGCAGCGCGTGGGGATGGATGATCAGCTCGTCGTGCACCCACGTCCGCGCGACGCGGGTGACGAGCTCGTAGGCGGCCACCAGCGCGGTGAGCAGTTGCTGCGTGGTGGCGCCCGACGCCTCTGCCTCGGCCAGCAGCGCCGACAGCACGTACAGCCCGGCGTGGCACGTCGCCGGGCGGTAGCCACCGTCCATCTCGCCCCAGTCCGCGGCCACGCCGTTAGCGGCCGCGACCGCGGCCCGCTCACCGCGGCGGCGCCCGGCCCCGAACACCGTGGCCTCCGCGGGCTGGCCGTCATACAGCAGTGACTCACGCACGGCCACGATCTGCGGATCGTCGCGCACCGCGATCATCGCCCCGATGTCGTCAGCGAGCACGAGCAGCCCTCGGCGGATGACGTCCTCGGGTAGGTCGGAGAAGCGCAACTCGGACGCCCAGTCCAGCAGTGCCGTAAAGCTCGCGGCGGCGGCTTCGTCGTCGGGCGGTGTGGGGGACGATCGGTGGTCGGTCATCTCGGGGCGGTCGCGATCTGGGGCCGGGAGCGAAATCTCAGGGCGGTCGCAATCTGTGGCCGGGAGCGAAACCTATCCGCTGTCCAACCCAATTGTCAACAGTTGACAAACGGTGGCGGGATGTGGTTTGGTCTGCGCCGTGAATTCCGCCGCCTCCGACTCGCGTCGCCCGCTCGCCGACCTGATCGCCGCCGCCCGCGCGGAGCGCCGGCCACTGCTCCTGCCTGGCGTATACGACGCGTTCAGCGCCCGACTAGCCGCCGCTGCCGGGTTCGAGGCGATCTATCTCACCGGAGCCGGTCTGGCCAACTCCCGACTCGGTGTGCCGGATATCGGGCTCGTCAGCGCCGACCAGCTCGTCGACCACGTCGCCGCGATCGCCGACGGCGTCGGGGTGCCCCTGGTAGTCGACGCCGATACGGGTTTCGGTAACGCGATCAACGTAATGCGGGTCGTGCGACGCCTGGAGCGGGCGGGCGCCGCGGCGATCCAGCTCGAGGACCAGGTGTTCCCGAAGAAGTGCGGTCATTTCGCCGGCAAGGCCGTGATTGGGGCCGACGAGATGGAGGGCAAGCTGCGAGCGGCGCTTGACGCCGGACCTCTGCGGACACGTTGATCATCGCCCGGACCGACGCCCACGCCGTCGAGGGATTCGAGGCCGCGCTCGAGCGGGCGGCGCGCTACCGCGCCGTCGGCGCCGACCTGATCTTCGTCGAGGCACCGACGTCCAAGGACGAGATGCGTGCGATCTGCGACCGGATCGACGCCCCGCAGGTCGCCAACATGGTCGAGGGCGGCGCGACGCCGACGCTCCCGCTCGAGGAGCTGGGCGAGATGGGATTCGCGGCCGTGCTGTATGCCAACGCCGCGTTGCGGTGCGCCCAGCGCGCGCTCACCGAGGCGTTCAGCGAGCTGCGGGAGTCGGGGACGAGCGCCGACCTGGTGGATTCGATGTCCACCTGGGAGGAGCGCCAGGCGGCCGTCGGCAAGCCCTACTACGACGAGCTGGAAGCGAGGTACGCATCGTGACCCGCAGCGTCGACCTTCGGATCGCCGGTGGGACCGTGGTCCTGCCCAGCGGCGTTCAGCGAGCCGACCTGCTGATCGCCGGCGGGACGATCGTCGGGGTGATGGCGCCGGAAGCGGACGGCCTGGCGACCGAGACGCTGGATGCGAGCGGGCGCCATGTGTTGCCGGGTGTGGTCGACGCCCATGTCCACCTCGGCAACGACATCACGCTTCCTCGCACGCCCGAGGAGGTGCGTCCCGAGACCGCCGCCGCGGCGGCGGGTGGCGTCACCACGGTGGTCGCCTACCTGATGTCGGCCGAGCCCTACGACGACGTGTTCCCGGTCGCCAGAGCCGCGATGGAGGCCGATGCCGCGATCGACTTCGGGTTTCACTTCTGCATCAGCACCCGCGAGCAGCTCGAAGCGGTCGGCCACTACGTCTCAGACCTCGGCGTCAGCTCGTTCAAGTTCTTCATGAACTTCCGCACCGACGAGGGACAACGCCTCGGCCTGCCGGGCAACGACGACGGGTTCCTGTTCGAGCTGCTGGAGGCGGCGGCCGCCCACGGGGGGATCGTCAACCCCCATGCCGAGAACGCCGACATCATCAAGCTGCGCTCTCGTCTGGGGATCCTCGATCAGCAAGGGTCCCCGCTGGAGCTCTGGGACCGGCGGGCGCCGGGTTGGGTCGAGGCCGAAGCGCTGCAGCGGATCGCGTTCTGGGCGCGTCAGACCGGAACCGGGATCCATGCCGTGCACGTCACCAACGCGACCTCGTTGCAGGTGCTGCGCGAGGCCCGGGCCCACCATCCGCACATCTCGATCGAGACCTGCCCGCACTATCTCACGCTCGACACCGGCTCGCCCGCCGGCGTCCAGGGCAAGGTCAACCCGCCACTGCGCCCCCCGGCTGACCGCGAGGCCCTGTGGGCTGCGCTTGCCGCCGGTGAGGTCGACACGATCGGCTCCGACCACGTACCCCGGTCGGGCCGCTTCAAGGAGGGCGGACTGGCCAAGGCCTCGCCCGGCTTCCCAGGAATGCAGCAGCTGCTCCCGCTGGTGCTCACCGAAGGCCACCTGCGACGCGGCATCGCGCTGGAGCGGCTCGTGGACCTCGTCTGCACCCGGCCCGCGCGGACGTTCGGGCTCGGCGATCGGAAGGGGGCGATCCGGCCCGGCGCCGACGCCGATCTGGCGATCGTCGACCTCGACGGCGGCGCGATCATCAGCGCCGAGACCGAGTTTGCGGGCGCCGGCTTCACCCCGTGGGAGGGTGTTCGCACCGGGGCCACGGTGACACGGACGCTGCTGCGGGGCGAAACCGTGTATGCCGACGGCGACATCGCCGAGAACCGCCACGGCCGGTACCTGCCGCGCAACTCCAGCCAGGTTCCCCAACGCAAGGAAGGTCCCGCGTGACTCCCAGCCCTTGGTCCGACGTGATCACCGCCGAGGACGAGCTCCGCTACGAGCGCGCCGGCTTCGGTCGACCGTCCGGATGGGGCGAGCGGCCGGCGCTGCTCATCATCGACATGCAATACCGCACGATCGGTGACACCCCCAAGCCGTTCCACGAGTCGCTGCACGACTACACGACGTCCTGTGGCGAAGTGGGATGGGCGGCAATGGATCAGGTGGCCAAGCTGCTCGAGGCGTTCAGGGCCGCCGGGCGTCCGATCCTGTACCCGCACGTGGCCCCTAAGCTCGCCGAGGACCGAGGCGGAACCCTCGGCGCCAAGGTGCCGGGGATCATGGACGTACCCGACCGCGGCTACCAGTTCCCCGAGCAGATCGCCCCGGAGCCCGGCGACCTGCTGTTGCCCAAGAAGCACCCCAGCGCGTTCTTCGGCACCCCGTTGGCCAGCTACCTGATCGGCCTCGGGGTCGACACGCTCGTGGTCACGGGCGCCACCACCAGCGGCTGCGTCCGTGGGACCGTCGTGGATGCGTTCTCCTACAACTTCAAATGCGTCGTGCCTCACGATGCCGTCTACGACCGGACGCCCACCGTGCACCAGGTCAACCTGTTCGACCTGGCTCAGAAGTACGCGGACGTGCTGAGCACCGAAGACGTGCTGGCGCACATGAACGCGCGCGTCGCCTGATGTCCCAGACCGGATCCACCGCGATCGATCGGGCGGGCCACACCCTGTCCGACAAGGTCGAGGCGATCCTGCGCGAGCAGATCATCGGCGGTGGGCGCGCGCCGGGTGACCGGCTCAACGAGGTGGAGATCGCGGCCGAACTGGCAGTCAGCCGCGGGCCGGTACGCGAGGCGATGCAACGGCTGGCGCGCGACGGCCTGGTCCGCATCGAGTCGCACCGAGGGGCATTCGTGCGCGTGCTCGATTCCGACGAGGTCAGGGCTCTGTTCGAGGTTCGAGTCTCGCTCGAGTGCACGGCCGCAGCGCTCGCCGCCGACCGGGCGGACGAGGACGAGATCGCCGGGCTGCGTGAGCTGATCGAGAGCTCACGGGGCGCGGTCGAGGGCGCGGCGGAGCCGCATTACCCCGAGCGGCTGGATCTCCATGACCTGATCGTCCGCTGCACCCGCAACCCCGCGCTGATCCGATATCTGCAGCTCGTCAACCAGGAGCTGAAGCTGGTCCGGGCGCGATCCGGGTTTCAGACCGTGCGTGCTCCGGAGGCGCTCGACGAGCACGTCCGGATCGTCGACGCGATCCAGGCGCGCGATCGCGTCGCCGCGCGCGAGGCCATGGCCGTACACCTGCAATCCGCGCTGAGCTCGACGCTCGGTCTGCTCCAAGAGCTCCGGTGAACTCGGCTCTCGCGGAGATCGCCGAGGTTGTGGGGGAGGGCCGCGTTTCGCTGGACCCCGAGGTGTTGCGACGGCTGTCGACCGACCACAGCCTCGAATCGGGAGAGGTGGCCGCGGCCGTGGTGCGCCCCGCCGGGGTGGAGGACCTCGTCGAGGTCGTCAAGGCCGCCCATCGGCAGGAGCTTCCGCTGGCGGTCCGTGGGGGCGGGATGTCGTACACCCGGGCGCACACGCCGGACCGTCCGGGCGTGGTCCTGCTCGATCTGCGGGATCTGAACCGGATCGCCACGATCGCGGCGGACGACCTCTACGCGACGGTCGAGGCCGGTTGCACCTGGGAGCAGGTGTTCGAAGCGCTCGTCCCCCACGGACTGCGCTGCCGTTCGTGGGGGCCGCTCTCCGGGCGTCGCGCCACGATCGGCGGTGGGCTGTCGCAGAACGGTGGATTCTTCGGAGCCGCGCGGTACGGGTCCGTGGCTGATTCGGTGTTGGGTCTCGACGTCGTGCTGGTGGACGGCACGATCGTCGCCACCGGCGCGGCCGCCGCTCGCGACTGCGCGCCATTCGCGCGCCAGAGCGGACCCGACCTGACGGGCATCTTCCTGGGCGACTCGGGCCGGCTCGGGATCAAGGCGCGCGCGACGCTGGCGCTGACGCCCGCGCCGAATGTCGCGCTGGCCGCGTCGTTTGCGTTCGGCGAAAGCGACGTGGCGCTGGCCGCGATGGTCGATGTGGCACGCCTGCGGATTGCGAGCGACGCGTTCTGCTTCGACGCCTACTGCAACGAGGCGGCGGCTTCCCTCGGGTTTGCCGTGCCCGCCGACGCGGCGTACTCGGTGCACTGCATCGTCGAGGGGGACGATCCCCTCGTGGCCGGCCGCCAGCTCGACGCCGTGCGGCGCGCGATCGGTGGTCGCGGCTCAGAGATAGATGCGGCGCTCCCACTGGCGATGCTGGCCGACCCGTTCGGCGCGATCCGTCCCCTGTTCGGCGACGGCTCGGGGCAGGCGCATCTCCCGATGCATGCGATCGTCCCGCTGAGCCGAGCGCGAGACGCCGGTCGCGCGCTGCAGCGCGTGCTTGCGGATCAGGAAGCCGAGCGCCTCGCCGACGGCGTCGAGGTCTGGAGTCTCGGGATGGTTGTGGGTTCGGCGCTGTCGCTGGAGATCAGCCTTGTCGTTCCCACCGCGGATGAGACTGGGCGCGAGCAGCGGATCCAACGGGCGGTCAGGCAGCGACGCCGGCTGGCCTGCGCCGCGGACCATCTCGGCGCGATCCACTTCCAGGTCGGCAAGTACTACCCCTACGCTGAGCGTCTATCTGAGAGCAGCCTGGGCGCGCTGTCGGCGGTCGCGACCGCGCTCGAGCCGTCGGGTCTACTCAGCCCCGGGGCACTGGGGATATGAATCCGGCTGGCGCGTTGCTGGACCAGATCGCCCCGCGGCCGCGCGGGCGGGTGTCACGGTGCCGAGTGATGCCGGCAAGCCGTCAGCGGCTGCTTGGCGAGGTGTCCACGATGTCGGTGCAGCGGACGCTCGACCTCGCCGGGAGCGGCAAGCGCGGGCGCTACGTCCTGGGGCGGCTCGCGCCCGAGTTGCGCCGGGGGCCGGCCTTCACCCTGCCGCTCAGGTGGGGTGCGACGATACTCGCAACTCGTCCGCTGCAGGAGGTGGTGGTCGGGCGCGCGGTGCGGGGTCCGACGCGCCGGATCGTCTCGGGCGACACGCGAGGGCCGTTCGTCGTCGGCAGCGTCCGACTCGACTCGGTCCTCGACGGGGCAGCCACCAACGTGTGCGTCGAGCTGCGCGTCGTCGGCTCAGGCCTCGCCGCGCGCGCCATCGCACTCTTGCTGCGACCTTTGTGGCCGCTCGCCGGGGCAGCTGCCGGACGCTGGCTGCTGGCACTGGATCGAGCCGTCGGCGGTTGCTCCGACGGGTCACCAGAGGGGCCGCGGTGATCCGCCGCGAGTACGTCGACGGACCGTGGGGCCAGGTGCACCTGCTGCGGGTGGGCGCGGGGGCTCCGCGGGTCGTCCTCCTGCACGAGTCGCCCCGGTCCGCGCGCGTGTATGAGGGAGCGCTCCGCGCGCTCGAGCCCGAGATTGCGGCAGTGGCCGTCGACACCCCCGGCTACGGCATGTCCGATCCCCCGCCCGCGCAGTGCGAGATCCCCGATTATGCCCGCGCAATGCTGCCGGTACTGACCGAGATCGCTGGCCGCGATCCGCTCGTCGTCGCCGGCGTGCACACGGGTGCCGCGCTGGCGGTCAGTGTCGCCGCGCAAGCTCCGGCCGGCCTCGTCGGCTCGTTGGTGCTTTCCGGGGTGACGCTGCTGACGGCCCGACAGCGGGCGGAGTTCTTGGCCGGCTGGGCGCCGGCCATGGTTCCCGATCCGGCTGGCGAGCACCTGCGCTCGGTGTGGGAGCGCTACCAGCGAATCTACGGAGACGATGCGCCCGCCGAAATGCTCCAGGGCGCCACCGTGGATTTCCTGCAGGCGCTGGATCGCTACGAGTGGGCCTACAACGCCGCGTTTCGCTATGACCCCGAGGACGATCTTCGGGCGCTACAGATCCCGGTGCTGTTCCTCACGCCCGAGCACGACCTGCTCGTCGCCAGCGACACCGCTGCCGTGAAGCTCGTGCGCTCCGGTCGCCAGGAGCTGATCGCCGATCACCCGGGGCAGTACCCGCTGCGTAATCCCGAGGAATTCGCGCGCCATCTCGAGACGTGGATCGCTGTCCGCCAGGTTTAATCCAGTGCGTGCAGCGGGGCGAGCTCACCCGGACAGACCCGGGCGTCGTGGCCGAGCAGGCGGCCGGCGTCGCCGCGGCATGGTCGCCCGAGGGCGCGCCGGCATCGTGGCGACTGACCGCCGCGCAATTTGAGGCGATTCGCGACGACCCCGAGTTACTGGAGATCGCGTCCACGATCCCGCCTGACCGGCTGCCCGCGCTGCTGTTCACGGCGGCCGTCGTGTATCTGGTGCTCGAGCTCGAGCCGGAGCCGCTGCGCGAATGGTTTCCGCGCGTCGGCGAACCTCAGCCGCCGCTGGGTGACGGGTTTCGCGACGCCTACCGGCGCTTCTGCGTGGAGCACCGCGACCGCCTGCTCGAGCTCTGCGCCCACCACCGGTACCAGATGAACGAGGTCGGCCGCTGCGCCGATGTGCTGCCGGCTTTGGCTGCGGCCGCAGCCGGCGATCGTGAGTTAGCGCTGGTCGACATCGGCACGGGCTCCGGCCTCGCGCTGCACCTCGATCGCTACCGCTACGAGTTCGAGGGGCCCGACGGCGAGCGGGCCTCGGTCGGCGATCCGGCATCCGATGTGGTGATCGCCACCGAGGTGCGCGGCGGCGCCCGGGTGCCGCTCCCGGCGGAGCCGCCGCGCGTGGTCCGGCGCATCGGGGTCGATATCGAGCCGCTCGACCTCGAGGACCCGGGGGTCCGGGCGTGGCTGGCCGCCTGCATCCCTCAGGAGATCGGCGCGATCACGCGCTTTCACCGCGCCGCCCGCGTGGCCCGCTCCCGACCCGCGCAGCTCGTCCGCGGCGATGCGCTGTCGGTGCTACCCGAGGTTCTCGGTGAGATCCCCGACGACGTGCTCGTGTGCCTTACCGACAGCTACGTGCACGTGTTCTTCGGCCAGGCCGAGTTGCGTCGGTTTCGGGAGTTCGTCGACGCTGTCGGCGCCGGCCGGGACATCGACTGGATCTCTCTGGACCCGCTGATTCCCCTCGGTCCGTCGGCGACCGACAGCGTGATCGGCGTTCCGGTGCCGACGGCGCTGGTGCAGCGCAACCACGACCAGGGAGTGTTCGGCGTGCTCGGGCGGGTGAGCTACCGAGGCGGCCGGCGGTCGGCCGAGCTGCTGGCGATCGCCCACCCGGGGGCGGCCTGGCTGGAGTGGCTGAACTCTTCACGCGGGTAGGCAAGCAGCGCCACTTTCCGACCCCCGTGGCGGATTCCTCGCATAATCGCGGGCGATGAGCACCACCGACGCCCCCGCCGTCGAATACGGAGCCCGAACCGCCTGGGCGCGCAACCTCGCCGCGCCGGTCCGGAACTTCCTCAACACCGAGACCCTCGGCGCGGTCGCGATGCTGGGGGCGACGATCGCGGCGCTGGTCTGGGCGAACTCGCCGTGGCCGCACTCCTACGAGTCGGCGTGGACGACGAAGCTGACGATCAGCCTCGGCGGCCACGGGATCTCGGCGAATCTGCGCCAATGGGTCAACGAGGGGCTGATGACGCTGTTCTTCCTCGTCGTCGGTCTGGAGGCCAAGCGTGAGCTCGACCTCGGTGAGCTGCGCGAGCGCCGCCGCCTGGCGATCCCGGTCGTGGCCGCGATCGGCGGCGTGCTCGTGCCGGTGGGGATCTACCTGCTGTTCAACGCCGGCCGTCCCAGCGCGCACGGATGGGGAGCCGCGATGTCCACCGACACGGCGTTCGCGCTCGGCGCGGTCGCGTTGCTGACTCCCCGGATCGCAACCCGGCTTCGGGTGTTCCTGCTGACGCTCGCCGTAGTCGACGACCTGTTGGCGCTGCTGGTGATCGCAACCGTGTACACCGAGCATGTATCGATCGTGGCGCTGATCGTGGCGATCGTCCTGTTCGGAGTGCTGATCGGCCTGCGCTACGCGCCGGTAGGACGCCAGGTCGGTTCGATCGTGGTCGCCACGGGCCTGTGGGTGGCGATGTTCAAGTCGGGCATCGACCCCGTGATCTCGGGCCTGGCGATCGGCCTGGCCACCAGCGCCTACCCGCCGTCGCGCGAGGATCTAGAGCGGGCGACGGCGGAGACGATCTCGTTTCGCGAGCAGCCGACGCCCGAGCTGGCGCGCAGCGCCCAGCAGAGCCTGCTGTCGGCGATCTCGGCCAACGAGCGCCTGCAATACGAGCTGCACCCCTGGACGAGCTACGTGATCGTGCCGCTATTCGCGCTCGCCAATGCAGGGATCCACCTCACCGGCTCCCTGCTCAGCGACGCGGTCACCTCGCCGATCACGCTCGGGATCCTGCTCGGCTACATCTTCGGCAAGCCGATCGGGATCTTCGCCGGCTCCTGGCTGGCGTCACGGCCGGTGCTGCACGGTCCGCGTCCGCCTCTGAGCAACCCGTCGCTGCTGGGCGGCGGCGCCTGTGCGGGCATCGGCTTCACGGTGTCGCTGCTGATCGCGTCGCTTGCGTTCAGCGGCCAGCAGCTCGACGAGGCGCGCCTGGGCACGCTCGGCTCGGTGATCCTGGCACCGGTGGTTGCTTGGGTCGCGTTCGCGGTCGTCAGGCGGCTGCCCACCTCGGTGCGCGCGCGACAGGTCGGCCGCACAGCCGCTGACATCCTCGATCTGGCCGAGGATCCCGACCCCGAGCGCGACCACATCCGCGGTCCCGACCATGCCCCGGTGACGCTGCTCGAGTACGGCGACTTCCAGTGCCCGTACTGCGGCCAGGCAGAGCAGGTGATCCGCGAGCTGCTGAGCGCTCACGGCGACGACGTCCGGTACGTGTGGCGCCACCTGCCGCTCAACGACGTCCACCCGCGGGCCCAGATGGCCGCCGAGGCGTCGGAGGCGGCGGCCGCCCAGGGCAAGTTCTGGGAGATGTCCGATCTGCTGCTCAGCCACCAGGACGATCTCGGCCCGCGCGACCTGCGCCGGTACGCCGAAAAGCTGGACCTCGATGTCGACCGGTTCGCGGAGGAGTTGCGCACGCGCGAGTACGCGCCGCGGATCAGCGAGGACGTGTCGAGCGCCGACGAGAGCGGCGTCTCGGGCACGCCGACGTTCTTCATCAACGGCCGCCGCCACTACGGCGTCTACGACATCGACACGCTCACCGACGCGGTCCGCGCCGCCAAGATCCGCGCCGTGCAACTGGCCGACGCGACGCCAGCGGCGACGCCGGGTTAGCGGGCGGCACGGCGACGGGAATCTCGCCCGCCAGGCGATACGGCGGGGTCAGCGCGAGGTGGTGTCCGCTCCAGAACCTGCCGGGGTCAAACGCGCTGGGCGGCCGGCGGCCGGGGAGCAGCCCCATGTGCCGGTACGTGGTCGCGACCAGCTCCGCGCAGAAGATCGTCTCGATCGACGCGCTGCGCCGCCAGCGGCCGGTCAGCCGTCGGCCGACCATGCCGACCATCGTCGGGAACGGCTTGCCGTCGAACCGTTCGATGATCTCCATCAGCCGGTCCTCCTGCTCGCGCGTGACCTCGCCTTCGAGCTGCCGCATCCACGCCTGCTGTCCGTAGCGGTCGGTCCAGGTGCGGACCGCGTCGGCCAGCAGATGCAGTTGGACGCCGCGCTGGCGCTGTCCGGTCCAGACGTCGGGCAGCGAGCGGCCGAGCTCGGCGTGCCACAGCAGCGGCGGCAGGTCGTCGATCGCGACAGTCATCCCGACGTGGTTGACGGGGCTGTTGGTCGCGGTGCGGATCGTCAGGTCGGCCATCGAGGTGCCCCGGAACAGCCAGATGTCTCCGGTAGCCGCGAGCTCGATGGCCCGCTCGAGGCTCAGCGCCGTTTCACTCATCGCGGCAATAACCTACGTCAACGGATGCGTGTTCCCTGGAAGGTGATCGGCCTCGCGGGCGTCGCGGGCGTCGCGGCCACCGGCGCGGTGGTGGCCAGAAAGCGCCGGGCCCAACAGGACTATGAGCCCGACGAGCTGCGTGAGCGGCTGCACTCGCGGCTGTCGGAGGTCTCACGCGACGGTGGCGATGTCGGCGCTGCGCCAGACGGTCACGGCCCGTCCAGGTAGTGGTCGGCCACCGGGCCGACGCGGGGCGTCCATGCGTGCATAACACGTCAAGTCCGGCGCTCGACCCGAGGCTTGCCGTAGGGCGCACGGATACAGTGTGCACAGCGCGGCGAGCCTCGCCGATCGCGGCGGAATTGTCGTGTTCTGCACGCGCGGAGCGGGTTGTCTGTGCCCCACGACCCAGATTCACCTGGTCCGCAGGCTCCCGGAACTGCCATCTGCTGGCCGGTGGTTACTAACGCGGCGCGCCGGGCATCCGGAACAGCGACGACGCCTTCGCCGCCATCATCACGTCGCCCGTCAGCGTTACCCGACCCCGGAAGTAGGCCTTCATCGGGTCCGAGTTGCCGGTGGCGAGCCGCAGGAACTCCGCGCCGTCGACCGTGATCGTCAGCTTGGCGGGCTCGCTGCCGTTGGCCCCGCGGACGACGCTGCAGTCGCCATCAGTGAACTTCAGCGTGTACACGTCGGCCTCGCCGTCCGGTCGGCCGGTGATCTTCCAGCGGATCGACGAGTTCATGCCCTTGGCGCGCTGGGTGTCGATGTGGCGCGGCATCTGCCAGAAGATCGCCTCGAGCACGACCCGGCGGGCGGGGGAGCGCATCAGCTGCTCGAGCCGCTCCGGCGGTGCCTTGCGTACCGCGTTCGACACTCCCTCGGCGATCTGCGCCGGGGAGTCCGCAAGCTTGCGCTTGATCGCGGCAACCCTGCCGTCGTCGTCGTCTCGGGAAGCGTCCATAAGGTTGCGAGGTTACTAGGCGCGCTTACACAGACCGGGTGGCTCCGCCGTCCACCAGCAGCGACGTCGCGGTCACATACGCCGCCGGGTCCGAGCACAGAAACGCCGCCGCAGCCGCGAACTCCTCGACGGTTCCGAGCCGTCCCGCGGGCACCGTGGCCAGCCGATCGGGGCTGTCGGCGCCGAGCTCCCGAGCCCGGTCAGTGGCGATCACTCCGGGCATCAGCGTGTTGACCGTGACTCCGTCGGCGGCCACCTGGCGGGCGATCGTCTTCAGTGCGGCGAGCAGGCCGGCGCGGTGCGAAGCCGACAGCACCAACACCGGGCTCGGCTCCCGGGCCACGCTGGAGGACAGCGACAGGATCCGTCCCCAGCCACGCTCGCGCATTCCCGGGAGCACCGCCTCCACCAGCGCCAGCGCGCCCAGCAGCAACAGCTCGTACGCCGACCGCCATTGCTCGAGCGTGAACGACAGCGCGTCCGGCGACGCGGGCGGGCCGCCGCTGTTGGTGACGAGGATGTCGATCGGCCCGAGCTCACGCTCGATCTGCGCCACCAGGTCGGCCGCGGCACCGGCGTCGCCGGTGTCATGTACGAACGCCGCCGCGCCGATCCCGGCCGCTGCCGCCCGGATCCGCTCCTCAGACCGCGACGCGATCGCGACCCTCGCGCCCTCGTGCGCGAGCGCCTGCGCCACCCCGAGCCCGAGGCCCTTCGAGGCGCCGGTGACCAGCGCGACCTTGCCCTCAATGCCTAGATCCATTGCGGGCGCGATCCTACCGGCCCGCCGCGCGCGCACAGGTACCATCACCCCGTCGGGGCGGTTAGCTCAGTTGGTCAGAGCGCCTGCCTTACAAGCAGGAGGTCGGCAGTTCGAGCCTGCCACCGCCCACCTCACGGAAACCCTGCAAACCGGTCTTTGCGGATGACCGGGACCACTCTGCTCTGTCGAACATGCCGTTCACGCCATGGGGCACAGCTCACAGCCACGGGCTCACGATGATCGCGAGGTCGACGACGAACAGCACGATCACGACATCGCCCAGCACCGCGTCGTCGGGCAATCTCGGCGCGATTTGCGCGAGTCCCCACAGGGCGAAGGCGCTGACCAGGATCAAGCGGGTCAGCAGTTCGCGCCGATGTTGGTGGTGGGCCAGCACGTGAACGAGATAGGCGGCGGCGGCGAGAAACAGGGTCGTGCCCTCGAGCGCCCTCGCGAGCGATCCGCCCCGGGCCGCCTGAACGCAGACGGCAAAATCCCGACGAGCACGCTGGCCGCGATCAGCCAGCCCGCGACGTGGCGCAATTGCCGCTGGCGGGTGCTCACGAGCTGATCAAGTGCGATGCTTGGGGAACGACGGTCAGCGGCGCTTGTAGTAGTCGGCGTTGAGCTGGATGTAGCTTCTGCCACTCGTCCGGCACCTGGTCCTCGGCGAAGATGGCGTCGACTGGGCACGCCTCGACGCAGGCGTCGCAGTCGATGCACTCCTCGGGATCGATGTACAGCTGCGGCTCGTCGTCGAACCCCGCCTCGTCCTCGGTGGGGTGGATGCAGTCGACCGGGCAGACCTCCACGCACGAGAGATCCTTCGTCCCGATGCACGGCTCGGCGATCACGTACGTCATGCGCTGTTCTCCTGACGGGGTCGGCTAAGACCGAAGCGCCAACTGTTGCACTTCAACCCCGGTTGAAGTCAAGTCGGCGACGTAGCGCGCGCGGTGGCTCGTCTCCTGGCGGTCGCCGAGGCCGCGATGGTGTACTCGCGGAGCGGCAGGACTCGATCGTCGAACATGCGACACACGTCGATCGACTCGCAGTTGCACTCGGCTGCACATCTTCAGCACCCGCCGCACCGAGGTCGCCCGCGCGATCAGATCGTCGAGCTCAGGCAGCTTCAACAGCGCGAGCTGGCGCAGCCGTTCGTGCGCGGGCTGGTCGCGTGATCCGAGCAGGTCGCGGATCTCCTCGAGGGTGAACCCGACCCGCTGCGCGGCGTCGATGATCGCCAGCCGCCGAAACACGTCCTCGCTGTATCGGCGCTTCCCAGCCGCCCGCTCGGGTTCGGGCAGCAGCCCACGCGCCTCGTAGTAGCGGATCCGCGACGTGCTCATCCCCGCACGCTCCGCCACCTCGCCAATCGCCAGTTGTCGCACGACCTCGCTCCTTCCCGTGGCGCTCCGCTTGACTTCAACCCGACTTCAACAACAAGGCTACTCTCGTGGCCTCCTCGGCAGCTCTCACGCCTCGCCGGCTGCCGCCCGCGTGGCGGTGCTATGAGCCAGCTGAATCGGCCAGGAGGGTGGGTGATGTATGACCCCACAGACGCCAGGAGTGTTGCTCGCCGTTAGCGGCAGCGAAGCGTCGCGACGAGCGATCGTCGTCGCGGCAGACCTGGCCAGCACGTTCGACGCTGCACTCACGATCCTCCACGCTGTCTCGCCGACCGAATATCGCGTCGGTCGCCTGGCGCCGACCCTCCCGATCACCCGCCAGCTGGATGACCCCTTCAGGAACTCGGTTCTGTTGGACGCCAGACGCGTTGCCTGGGCGCGAGGCGCGAGCGTGAACACGATTCTCATCGCCGGCGACCCCGGCCGCGTGATCGTCACGATCGCAAGCCAGATCGGCGCGGACCTGCTGGTCATCGGTAGCCGTCCCCGCGTGCTGCCAAACCCTATGGCTGCCAGGACGCGACGTTGGGTCAACGCCCACGCGACTTGCCCGGTACTCCCGGTCACGACCGATAGCCGGGCAGCCACGCCCCCGGCAGTCGAACTTGGTTGCCCTTAGCTCCGTTGACGTCACGCCGTCCAGGACTTCGCTGCGGTCCAGAGAGCTGTGCTTCGGGCCGACGGCAGCGCCGCAAGCCATCTTCACCTAGTGGCCTTCGATCTGCTCGAGCTCGCCGGCGACGACATCCGGTCACTGCCGTTGCTTCAGCGCACGGCCCTGCTGCGAGAAGCGTTCCCCACAGGCGACCGGCTGCGGCTGATCCAGACGCGGCCGTCGAGCCGTTCGGCCCACGATCGGCTGGTCGAGCTCGACGCCGAGACCAAAACGGCACGCCAAGCAACTCAGACGCTATACGCGAGCCGGCGTGGACCTCGACGACAGCTCAGCGACGTTGATGCCGTCGAGTTTGTAATTGACCCAGCTAAACGGCGCGGAGCTCGCCCGCGATGACCGCGGCAAGCGACTCTCCTCGACGTCGACGACGACCGGCGCGAAGTGATTTCTCGGCTGGAGTACGGTGTGAGGGGTGGAGGATGACGCGATTCTCGCTTTGGTGACGCGGCTAGCGCGGCCTCACGCGTCCGGAGGCGACGTTATCGAGCGTGCCGCGATCCTCGCTGAGGGCGACGATTTTTCTGCGGTCATCGCGTGGATCATCGGCCACGCTGGGGAACCCGAGTCAGCCGTTGCTTCCGCTTCGACACGCGGGCTGCACGGCTCGCGGCTCAGCGGCGGGCGTGATGCACCCTCCCGGCCGCCACTCAGGTTCGTGCTGCCTGCCGGCACTCTGCGCTGAGACCGGGGCGCGCTCTCGGCACTCACGGTGCTGACCGCAACGGTGACAGCGGTGGGATGAGGATCGGCATAAGCTGCGCCGATTACCTCGATCACGCCAGTCGCAGTGAGGTTCCCCGAGCGTGCGGCGGTGCCGGTGGCGGTCCGAGGCTCGGGGGTGAGGTGTATCGTCGGGCTTGTGGGGTCTTGGGGCGTCGCGAGCTTTGAGAATGATGCGGCCGCGGAATGGTTCCTGCTCGTCGAGGAAGCGCCCGATCCAGGAGCGGTTATGGCCTCGGCGATTGACGAGGTACTCGGCGCCGCCGAGTTCCTCGAGGTCGACGTTGTGCTGCGAGGCGATCGCGGCCGCGGAGCTGTGCGCGTGTTGCGCCGGTCAGCTGCCGGATCGGCTGCCAGACAATGTTTATGGTTGGGTTGGGGCGAATCCCCACGGGCCGCACGCCGACGAGATCGAGCTGGCGGTTCAGGCCGTTGGTCGGGTGAGTGAGGAGAGCGAGCTGCGCGACCTCTGGGAGGATGCCGGAGACCGTTCTCGGTGGCTGGCTGAAGTGGAGGATCTGCTATCGCGATTGGGACGGTCCAGCGCCGGGAGCCCACCCTCGGTGTGTCCCTGACCAGGCGCCGACGAGCCCTCCCGGCGATCGCTCCGCTGTGGAGACGGGCCGGGCCGCCGGCTAGCCCCGCCTCCGGGCGCGTCGAAGCGTGCGGTGATGGGTCCGCAGGCGGCCAAGGTAGAGTGTGAGAAGCAGTTTCCACCGCTTGGGTGCCGCGCTCTCGCATTCTTCCTGTGGCCAGTCTTCCTAGTGGAGCGACGAGGAGTGCAGCGCAATGCCGAAGCAGATCCAAGAACCAGGCCCGGGACGGTCGACAGCGGCGGCGGCCTTCGCCGAACTCCGTAAGGAGATCGCGCAACGCAACGAGCGGGCCCACCGGAAGGGTCGCGAGCTTCGGGCCGAGCGCGAGCGAGACCAGGTTCTCGCACGTCGGAGCCGGGACCTTTAGAAACGGCCCTTGGCGTCGCTCGATCGTGACCTGGTGTCACGAGGGCGCCGACTGGGCGATGGACGGGCCGGCTGTAGTGGCAGGCATCGGCCACCGCGGATGCGGGTTCTTGGTTGCTACGTGTGCGGTTGCAGCGCCTGCTCGTGACTTTCGAGCACATGGATCGCGTCGGTTAGCGAGGACGAGACACACCGCCAGCCGGCAAGCGATGCAGTGAGCAGCGGGGCTCGCGCCGAGGAGGACACCCCCGCCGCTGGCTACGCTCGCCGGCCCACGTCCATCCTAAGGACCATGCCGGAGGCGACTTGGCTCGTCGGGCTCAAGACCCGAAGTGCAGAACGGGTCGGGCGTGCCTACGTATCGGACCCTTTGCCCAGACGCACCTGCGCTTGTGTACGCGGCCGGCCCTGGCGAACGCGGCTGCCGGCGCTTGTAGCCTGACCGATTGGGGACAGTGGGCCTAGGCTAGCTAGGATGCGACCGGGCCGGCTACCGACGGAGGAGGAGAGTGATGGTCAAGCTCGTCGTTGCGTACGGCGCACCCGACGATCCCGCCGCATTCGAGCAGTATTACGCCTCGACGCACACCCCGCTGGTCCACGAGATCCCGAACCTGCGCCGGTTCGAGGCCGGCAAGGTCCTGGCGACGCCGGACGGCTCGCCGCCGCCCTACCACTACCTGGCGCAGCTGTACTTCGATGATCTCGAGTCACTGCAGGGCGCGCTCGACAGCCCGGAGGGCGCTGCCGCCGCCGGCGACCTCGCCAACTTCGCGTCGGGCGGCGCCACGCTGATGATCGCCGAGGCCTCCTGAGCCTCAGCGGTCCTATATGCCGCCGATCCCGTCGGCGGCGATGCGTCAGCATGCACTCCCCCTTCAGCAAGAAACCCCATTACGTGCCTGGTGAGGCCCGACATATCCCGGCCGGCCCTCGGGCCGGACCTGCACGTGGCGGCGAAAATCCCGGCAGCTCCGGGAACGATGCGATCGCCTCGACATCGGACGGGTAGGACACCGGGAACGCGCGCAGCGTCGTGGCTGCAAGCCTACGCGCGCCGAGGCCGCCGGTAGAACCCTCCCGCCTCGTCGCCTGAAACTGGAACCAGCGCTCGGGGTCAGATAGAGCCGCCGCAAGGTTGCAGCTGTGCCGCCGTCGCGTCAACCTGACGGCCTCGATCGAGGAAGGAAGCCGATGTCGATGCTTGACCACGTTGGATTTGCGGTCCGCGATTATCACCGCAGCAAGGCGTTCTACGGGAAGGTCCTAGAACCGCTCGGGATGCGTCTCGTGCGCGAGCCGGCGGGGCAGGCCGCCGGCTTCGGGGTGGGGGACAAACCGACGTTTTGGATCGAGGCGGAAGGGCAGCCGGTCAGCGGGCGTCTCCACATCGCGATCGGGGTCGAGCGACGCGCGCAGGTCGACGAGTTCCACGCGGTCGCGCTCGAAGCCGGTGGACAGGACAACGGGCGACCCGGCGTACGCGCGAACTATCACCTCGATTACTACGGCGCTTACGTGCTCGACCCCGACGGCAACAACATCGAGGCCGTCTGTCACGCCCCAGCGCACTAGCGAACTCCCTCGTGGCCGCGCCTGGTACCTGCACCGCTTCGCCATGAGCGACCTAAGCATTCGGCTCGCGCTCTTCCGTGGTTGATGTGACGGCAACCGGCAAGGGCTGCGGGCCCGCAGTCCGAAGTCTCTCGCGAACCGATGCGCTCAAGGCGTCTCGCTAGGCCCTCCAGACGATCCGAGGCGGCCGGCCCGTCGGGGACGGACCAAACGACCAGAACGGCAGGAAGGCGCCGCCGGCCTGGAGCGGGACGTCGTTCTCGCCCATCAGGCACATGACCGCGGCCGGGTTCAGGCGATTAGGGTGTGCAGAATGCCCGCGCGAACGCAGAGCCTACGGCGTACACGTCGCGCGCTGCAGGGCTTGAATACTGCGGACCGTCAGCAAGTCCTCGACTGGTGGAGTCTCGCCGAACAGGGGATGAAGACCAGCGAGGGAGAGCCGAGCCCGCCGTCCGACTCCTTCGCCACCGTCGCGATGATCGAGATGGTCGGAGATCCTGAGGACGCGTTCACTCAGCGCGTGCAGCCGCTAGATGTCTCGGCTCTCGATTCAGGTGGAATCGTCGCACTAGCGGCGTGTTCAGTGGACGATCTAGTCGAGTCGCTGCTGGCCGGAAACGAAGAGCTTCATGCGAGGCTCGATCCGCCTGCGCTGCTTGTCGCCGCCCACGCTGAGACCGAGTTCGAGGCGGTCGCGTCGATCGACCCCGAGTTCTGGGACGGCGTTCTGCAGGTCGCCAGCTACCAACTGCAACAAAACCTCGGTCGAGTCTTCGACGTGGAGACCGCCGAGCCTGTACTGCGATACGGCTATGTCCTGCGGGCTCTCGACGACGGGCTCGGCTTAGCGTTATCCGTCGATCCTGACGCCCGTTCCCGTCCCTGAGTGCAAGGTCCCGCCGCGGGCAGGCGGGTCGGCGACACCTAGGCTAGAAACCCGATATTTGCAGGGAGATCGTCATAATAACCATTATCGAGCGTGACTGGTGGGCGGCGGTAGGCCCGCGGCGTCGCGACGGTTTCGCGTCGCAATCGCGACGGAAGCGGCTATCATCCTGGCTATGTCCGCCCTGCTCGACGAAGCTCAGCGCGTCCACGAGACCGGTCTCTCAGACCGGATGATCTCAGCCGCCACCGGCGCCAAGCCCAGCACGGTCCGAGACTGGCTCGCCGGTCGAAGCGAGCCCACCGGCAGCCGCGCCGAACGGCTGATCGAACTCTCAGAGCTCACCCGCCGCCTTGGCCAGGTGGTGCGCCCCGACGCGATCACGGTGTGGCTGAACCGGCCGGTGCTCGCGCTCGATGACCACAAGCCCATCGAGTTGATCGCCCGAGGCGAGTACAAGCAGGTCGCTCGGCTGATCGCCGAGATCGAATATCCCGGCGCCTCATAGCGGTCGGTGAGTCTGCCCGTCGAGGCGATCGCGGTCGATGGCGACTGGACCCGTCACGCGCCGCCTGCATCTGATCTGCTCGGTCGCTCAGCCGCTCCTGGCGACGGTCGCTGGCAGCGCGGCGAGATCGTCGCTGCGCTGTACCTCGCCGACTCGGTTGAGACCGCCACGGCCGAGTGGTACCGGCTCCTCGCTGAGCAGGGTTTCTACCCCGAGGACTACCGTCCCTTCGACTTTCACCGCTGGCGTCTCGCCCAGAGCTTGGCCGACCTGAGCGACACCCGCCGTCTGCGCGCCGTCGGACTCGACCACCCCCGGCCTGGTCGGCGAACCTGGCCGGGGTTTCAGGACGTTGGCGAACGGCTATGGCGAGACGGCTGGCCCGGACTGATCGCTCCGAGCGCTGCCCGGCCCGCATCGCTGATCGCCTGCGTGTTCATCGCCGGCGAATGGCCACCCAGCGGATGTCGGCCGCTCGAGGCGAGGACCAACGATCGGGTCCCCCCTCCCCGCCGAGGGATGAACACTTAGCCTCGCCGCTCTGGCCGGCCGGGCTTCACACCGCAGCGCGGATGTGAGACACCGTCAGCGAAACCGAGCCCTCGCGTAGTCCCCACCAACCCGAGCGACGCTCGGCGTAGGCGGCGTCGTGATCGGCAGGCCGCGCACAACCTGGCCAGCCCGCCAGCCGCCCCGCGAGCGGCTGGCCTCGAACTACACCGCAAGGTCGTGGACCAGAGCTGAGCTCGACCGCGCTGGATGGGTGTTCACAGGCCGGGGATGTCGCCGCCGAGCTTGGTGAGCACGGCCTCGCGACAAACCGGCAGTCATGCCTCTCGCACGAAGTAGCCAGTTGGGGCGATCAGGCGTGTGGCACCGGAAGCAGGCGCGCGACTCGTGCAAGAGCTCGCATCGGGATTCGCTCGCGCTTTCGGCCTGGGGCCAGCGTCTCATCGAAGTCGAGCATGATCATCGAGAGGTACAAGGGGACGCGCGGATCGCGTTTTCGCGTGATGCCCGCCGCTTTCAGGGTCGTGGAGGTGCGCTCGATGAAGTCCTCAAAGCGCATAGCGGGGCGGTGCCAGTTACGGACGCGCACGACTGCTCCGGAGCGGTTCCGGAAGGTGTGAAGCGCCCCCATGGGCACCGATGCAACCTCGCCGGGCCCCAGGGTCGTCCACTGGCCATCGACGACCACGTCAAACTGACCCTCCAGCACCTCGTATTCCTCCACCTGCTGACGATGGACATGCGGCGGCGGGGGCACGCAAGCCGCCGGTAAGACGAAGTCCATCTCCACGAACTCGCCGCCGCTATCGGCAGCCGGACGCCGCACGACGTAGACGCTGCCGTCAGGCATCCGAAAATAGTCACCCGCGATCGCCATCGGACGACCCTAACCCAGCGGTCAACCTGGCCGCCGACGCAGGCCGCGACGAGCACACCGCGCTTGAGCGTTAGTTCCGCGCCCGCGCGCTCGGCGCAGGCGCCGCCACAGGTGGCCTCGCGATCGGTCGGGATCTTCGTCGTCAACAGCGACCACCGCGCGCCGTTCGACTCGCTGCTGACCGGCAGTGCACTGGCCGGCGTGGCCGTTCCCTCCTGTTTCGGCTCGTGCTCACGGGACGACTCACGGCCGACGAGGGCCCGATGACCGCGCCGAGAGCCGAGGGTGTGCCCGAAGTCGACTCCGGTCGTGCTCGGCTTCCGCGCGATCGTCTTTGCGGCGATCAGCGAGCACCCATCGGAACCTCCGGCACCTAGGCGGCTGACGCCGGGGACCTCCCAGGGGACCCGGCAACCGCACCTTGACAGGAGCTAGGGCCTCCCTGATGCGAATCCCACCCGAGTTCGACGACAGTTTGCTCACCGGACCCGGGCTCCCCACCCGACCCGGCCCCTCGAGAGGTATCTGAACGCACCATCTGAGCAAGGAGAAGCAATGTCGAAGATCCACATCCACCAGACTATGCCGCTCACATCAGAGCAGTACGTTGCGGCGCTCACCGACTTCGGCCCCGGGCGCTCGAAAATCTTCAGCAAGAGCGCCGACGACTACCTCAAGGTTCACTCCGTCGGGACGGCCGAGGCAGACGTCACCGAGGGCTCCGGAGGGGTCTGGGAGCGCCTGCATTACGACTGGTCGGATCCGGACCGCGTCGTCCTGACGACCACCGACTCCAACGGGTGGGACGGATCGTCGGGCTACACCTATACGTTCACGCAGCCGCGGGATGGGGTGACCGAGGTCGACGTCGTCATCGTCCGTGAGGGCAAAAACGCCAAAGGGCGGCTCCTCGCTGCGGTGCTCGGGACAATTGGAAAGGGAGTCCTCGTGAGGGCGTTCGGCGAGAGCATCAAGGCGGTCGAGGCACGCGACGACGTGGCGGCCGCTCGATGACCGGGCTCCGCGACCACGGCGGCGAGCTCGCCGCGTCGGTCAATTGCTCCAATCGTTCGGGGCGTGGAGGCCGGTGCGCTTGGCACGCTTGCGATGGACGCCTCGCTCTACCGCCGTTACCGGCACGAAGGCGGAAGTGCCGAGTTCCCGGCCTGGGAGTCGTCGGACGTCTCGTGAACTGGGAAAACGCGCCCGCGCCGGCGCTGGTTGCCAAGCAACTGCTCGAGCGTGTGCTCAAGCATGAAGTCTCGCCACGATATGCGCGGCTGCTCAACAACGCGACACACTGGGGCTTCGGCCTTGTCACCGGCGCCGGATACGGGCTCGTTTTCGGCTCTCGGGGCAAACCGAGGGTGTGGTTCGGACCCCCGTTCGGTGCCGCGGTGTGGGCCAGCGGATACATCGTGCTCCCACTGCTGGGCGTCTACAAGCCGATCTGAAGTACGACCTCCAGACGCTTCGGAAGGACTTGAGCGCCCACCTCGTGTTCGGAACCGCCACCGCAACCGCCTTCAGTCTCCTTGCCCATTAGGCCACAACTGACAACTCATTGCTCATGACTCCTAAACCCGTCACTTTCGAGACGTTGACCACCCGCCAGGAAGGACGCGTCCTGTCTGTAGAGATCACAGCTCCGCCAATGAATCTCTTTGGACCTGAGCTGGTTCGTGACCTCGTCACCCTGATTGAGCATGCCGAGGCCGATGATGAGGTCCAGGTCCTGGTGTTCAAGAGTGGTGACCCGGACTACTTCATCTCCCATGTCGATCTGACGAAGGTCAGCGAGTATCGCGCGGAGGCAGCGAAGCTGACCGGCGAGGCATCAATCGGGCTCATGTTTCGCTATCTGAGCGCCAGTCGGCTGGTCACGATCGCGCAGATCGAAGGGCGCGTCCGCGCTGCGGGCAGCGAGTTCGTCCTGGCCTGTGACATGCGCTTCGCGGCTCGCGAATCAGCGATCTTCTGTCAGTTCGAGCCGGCCTTCGGCCAGCTGCCCGGGGGCGGCGCCGCCCAGCATCTAACGCGGCTGATGGGTCGTGCCCGAGCGCTGGAGGTGATGCTGAGCGCCGAGGACTACGACGCGGACCTGGCCGAGCGTTACGGCTGGATCAACCGCGCGCTCCCCGCCCACGCGCTTGGGGAGTTCGTGAATTCCCTAGCCCAGCGCATCGCCAACTTCCCGGCTGCCGGCCATCTCGTCGTCAAGGACCGCGTCAACGCCATCGCGCTTGCCTCCGTCGAGGATTTCCATCGCGACTCCGATCTGTTCGGCGAGGAAGTGCGCGACCCTGAAACCCAGACGCTGATCGCAGCAGCGCTAAAGCACGGCTTTCAGACCCGAGACGCGGAACTGGCTCTTGCCGAGATGCTGGGCGAACTGGCTCCGTCGGGACCGTCACCGTCGCCACCGAAGAACCAGGAGCTGACATGTCTTCAAAGCCCAGACTCCCCCTGAGCTACAGCGTCTTTGTCGCACCCGAAAAGCCGTTCGCCGCTCCGGCACCCCGAGTCGGCGACCCGCCGGCTTGGGATCCCACAACCGCGACGCTCATCTTCGGTGCGCGTGACGCCGTCCTCGTCGACGCGCTCACGACCGTTCGCGAGGCCACGGCGCTCGCCGACTGGGTGGCGCTGCACGACCGCCGGCTCACCACGATCTACATCACCCACGGCCATGGCGATCACTATCTCGGCCTGTCCGTGCTCCTGGATCGCTTTCCCAGCGCGCGAGCGGTGGCTACCTCGGGAACCGTCAACCAGATGCGCCAGCACACTACCCCGGAAGCATTGAACCGCGGTTTTCGCGCGCGCTTCCCCGGCCAGATCGCCGGCACGGTGCCATTGGCTGAGCCACTCGAGGCTGCGCAGTTCGAACTCGAAGGGCTCCCGCTCGTGGTGGTCGAAGCGGGGCACACGGACACGATCGACACCACCTCGCTGTACGTGCCCGACCTGGGCCTGATCGTCTCCGGCGACGTCGCCTACAACCACTGCCACATGTTCCTCGCCGCGACCACCCCCGAAAGCCGGACCGAATGGATCGCTGCACTGGACCGACTGGCCGCGCTCAACCCCCTCGCCGTCGTCGCAGGTCACAAGGACCCCACCTGCGCCAACCCACCCTCGATCCTTACCGATTCGCGAGCCTACCTTGAGTACTACGGACAGCTACGCGAACAAGCCCTATCCGATCAGGACCTGTTCGACGCGATGATCAGCCGCTATCCCGACTGGGTCAGCCGCCAGCAATTCCTGCTCGTAGGCTGACGGGCGTGACTACCCTTCTCGCGTATCGCACGCTGCCGCCGACGAGGATCAGAACGGTCTCCGTTCCGGGTCCCGCTTGAACGATCGGCACGGGCGCGGCGCGGGTTAGTCTGTACGCTGGCGTAGGGGCCGGGGTCCGAGTCCGTCGCGTGACGGACGCAAACATCCACAGGGGAAGAGATACATGTTTCTTGGCTTCGTCGCCGGCTTGCAGCTGGCAGCGTCCTGATCGCGCTCGGGATGCTCGGCGTCCTCACACCAACGGTGAGCGGCCAGCCGATCGGGCGGGCAGCTTCGGTTTCGGGCGTGGAGTTCACAATCACCCAGCCTGCGAGCTCCCAGGCGCGAGTGAGGTTCACGGGCGGGATCACCAACATCGTTCAGCAGGCCGCCGCAGGCAACAATCTGCTCGCGTTCACAGCAGCCAGCGGCGCGTCTGGTTCCGGATTCTCCATCCTGACCAGCGCATCGCCGGGCGGTGACTTGGTGCGGACCCAGGTGATCGTGCAAGGGCAGTTGACCTCGGGCACCCCGATCACTGGGACGGCATCGCTTCCCGCGGGCTCAACCGCTTCGGCGTCGATCAATAACGGGGCGCCACAGCCGATCGCCAACGGCTCCTTCTCGCTGACCACACCGGCGAGTCTCCGAGCGGCGCCGGGTCCCAAGCTGGGTGTGAACCCGAGCCGGGTGCGCGCGGGCAGCCGCGTGAAGGTCTCGGGCAACGTCGCCGGCGGCTGCGCGCGCGGTGACACTGTGGCCCTCCTGTCGCGGGCGTTCACCAACACTTACTCGTTCGCTGGGGTCCCCGCGATCTACGCGACCATCGGAGGCGGCGGAGCGTTTTCGGTGAAAACGACCATCCCCGCCTCTCGCAAGGCGGGCAACTACACGATCACCGGACGCTGCGGTGGCGGGAACCTGGGCGTCCGCGCCCATCTGCGAGTCCGGAACAAGTAGTGAAATTGCTCGGCGGCCCGACCGACCGGTCGGGCCGCAAATGTTCTGGTGGCGCAGCGAAGCGGAGTGATCGACTCATGGTGCGTAGTTATGGCAGCGACGCTTGATCAGGCATCTCACACCGGAATTGGGTTATGACGACAAGCGTTACCAGGTTGGCGATGGCCAGCACCCAGTAGGCGGATTCATTGACCCCCCGGTCGTAGGCGACGAATATCTCGGTGGCGGTCGCAAACGCCCCCCATAGAAGCGCGATAACGATTAGCCCGGCCTCGGCGGCGCCCACCGTTCGCCAGACTGTCGCGCGCCAAGCCACGGCCCCGTACCACAACAGGGCGGCCGCAGCCGCTTCCCAGACCACGACGCAGCCGAGTAGGACCTGGTCGACGGGCCGGCTGTGAAAGTAGATCCGCGTTGCGGTTTGAATGAACGCGAGGTTGCCCGACCGAAAAGCGGTGTGTATCCAGCCAAACGACGCCAGCAAATCGGTGAGGTTTGACGCCACGACCACGGTCGTGTAAATCGCCCATCCGGCGACCAGCAGCGCGCCTAAGGTCCTTCGCTGAGTGGGACCGCCGAGCAACGAGTGCAGTCTAAGCACGCGTGGTGACGGCAATACGGTCCGCGGAGCACCGGCCTTGCGCGGGCAGAGCGCGCCGGTCGGTAACGCGGCGCGAGCCAAACCGGGCTCCGCCATCGCGCGGCTCAGCCCGGCGCGTGGACCGAGGCCGGCCCGATGGTTGCTTCCGCTCGCCGCCCTGGAAGAAGAGCCGCGCGTGGTTGGCCGAGCTCGATCTCCCCGCCGATGAGATGGCCGCCGCAGCCGGCTATGCCAGAACGGCGACCAAGAGCGCGCCTCCGATCAACGTGAGCTTCATGAAGCGTAGGTTCGAACTCTACGTCGGACTGGTTTCAACCATCCCTAATTCAACGCCGCCGAGATCCACTTGATTTCATCCGTCGGGCGTACACGCGACCGATCGAGAGTCTCCCGACCGATGACCTTGGTGGTGCTAGTGGTGGCGGTTGGCCGAGGGTGGTTAGCCGGGCCGGTGGCAGGGATGCCGGCCTCGCCATCGAATACGCTGCAGGCCGTGGTGCGACCAGCGGCGTGGTTTGGCGTACGCCGACGGACTTAGTGTCGACCGTGCCCGAGTGATCTTGACTTCGACGCTGAATGAACCGAATCCGATTGGAGACATGATGGCCCTTACCCAGACCCAGGTGGTGGCGGCGGTCGCGGATCGCGCGGAGATGAGCAAGGCCGACGCCAGGCGAGCTTTGGCGGCGCTGGAGGAGGTCGTGCTCGAGGAGCTCGGCAACGCCCAGAAGGTGCGGTTGGCGGGGGTGGTGCAGTTGACGGTGCGGGTCAAGCCCGCGACGAAGGCGCGCAAGGGGCGCAACCCGGCCACCGGTGAGGAGATCACGATCGCCGCTAAGAAGGCCAGCGTCGACGTTCGTGCTCGCCCGCTGGCTAAGGCCAAGTCGGCGCTGCCCTCGGTCCAGAAGGCTCGCCGGCGGCTGGCCGCCTAGCCCCACCTGACACAACCCGCTCGCTAAATCCCGGCACCGCCGGCTGCTGGTAGCCGTCGCGATCGCGCTCTGCTTGCCAGCGCCCGGGCTTGGCGATCTGGGCGAACCGGAAGTAACTCAGCGGGCCTCCCTCCAGCCATCTCCCGGCTAGATATACGGCCGGCTGGAAGTCGTGGTCGGCGCGGACCTGGGTCCGCGGCGTCCGCTCGACCTGGTAGTCCACGATCACCGGCTTCGGTTCACGGTCGACCACGCGTTCGATCTCCGACCGCAGACGGGCGTCAACGCCGCGGGGACCTACGTCGTGGTCGGCGTGAGGGATCTTGGTCGTTGGTTCGGGCTGGGCGGTCAGACCGAGGCGCCGTTGCTATCGCCGTTCGTGCGCCAGCGTATGCGAGTGTTCGTCCTGAGGCACAAGAGAGCGGACCTGGGCGTTCTGAAGGAGGCCGGCTGCTAGCTCGTCGGTCGCTCGACGGGGTGCACCGACCCCGGGGCTGGGAGCGCCACCGGCTTGCTGATACATCGAGCTGTCCCCTCCGGCAAGTCCAGCTCGTCTAACAAGCAGCCCGAAACTCAATAGGAAGCGATTGGAGCCAACCATGCGCAAGCTCACCGAGTCGACGTTTGTCTCGCTCGACGGCGTCACCGAAGACCCACGTGCGTGGGCGATGGGTTACTTCACCGAGGACGCCCAAGAAGCAGCCCTCGAACAGTTGCAAGCCAGCGACGGGATGCTGATGGGGCGAGGCACCTACGAATACTTCGCGGCCGCCCTCCCAAACGGCAGCCCGTACGCCGACGCGATCAACGCGATCCGCAAGTACGTGTTCTCCTCCAGTCTGGAGAGCGCGGACTGGAACAACTCCACGATCATCCGCGACGACCCCGTGACCGCCGTGAACGAGCTCAAGGAACAGGACGGCCGCCCCCTCATCATGTACGGGCACGGGCGACTCAGCCAAACCCTGCTCGAGCACCACCTCCTCGACGAAATCCGATTCGCGGTTCACCCGCTATTACTCGCCGGGCACGCGGCCGGTCACGGCAATAAGCAGACGCCCAAGCTGAAGCTCATCGCCGCAACCCCACTGCCAACCGGCGTCGTCACCCTCTCCTACCAGCCCGACCACACCGAAACCGGATAACCCGGGCCGGTCTCCCGAGCCCGCTGGCCCGCACAAGGGACCACGAGCAGGCGCCGCGGCCCCAGCTGCTGGCGGACTCTCGGCGGACGTCAATGGATGGCTCGTCAGCGCATGACCGCCACCAAAGCGACCGAGCGCGCCCGTCCGCGCCGCTGCCGACCCGGCTCGGCTTTCGCACCGTCGTCGCCTGCCGTGCCTGGTAGGTTCGCGCCCTGGGCGGCTTCGGGCTCGTCGTGGGCACCCACACGCGCTTATCGCCGGCAGGTCGACCGACAGCGCCGACCCGGACTCCCTGAGCACTGCCACGAGTGCGGGCGCGCATCACTGGTCGGCGCCCGCCCGGCTGGCCCGCGTCCCGGGCGGCACCTTCGGTCCGATCCTGGCCGCCGCCCACAACCGGGCGCGCACGGTTCCATCACCGTGCTCTGGAAAACCTTCAACCAGCAAGGTCAGTACAAGCTACGAACGCGGACTCAGCACTAGCCAGCAAAGGTTCGTGAGAACGGAGAGCTCGGAATCCTGAGCAGCGTTAGCAGAGTTCACTGGGAGTGGCTGTCGAACCCGAAGCGGTGTTCGTAGATGAACAGCTTTCCGCGTCGCACCCCCTCGAGTCCCAGCTGTTCGACGGCCTCTCGCACGCCCGGAAAGTCGGGGTTGGTGTAGTCGTCGAACAGCACCAGCGCTCCGTCGCTGAGGTGCGGCCTCCAGACCGACATCTCTTGGATCGTCGCCTCGCGCCCGTGTGTGGAGTCGATGTACAACAACTCCACCGGTCGTCCGTCGCGAGGCCCTATCGAGCCAGAAGCGACCACAAAGTCGATTCGTCGCCTGATGTCGCGCCCCACGAGCGCTAGATAAGCCTCGGCTTCGGGCCGTCTGATCGGGTCGTACGTGACGACGTGGCGCTCGGGGTCATCAAGCGCGAGTGTGATCGCCGTCCACGCCGTGGCCGTGCCGAGCTCAACGATCCGACGACGGCCCTCCGCCAGCTCGAGCAGCACCCGCGTGTCGCCGGGGCGCGTGACCGACACGATGCTGAACAAATCATTGGTGCGTCGCGCAACCCGCATCGCGCGCCATTGAAACCACAGCACTCGTGGGCGACACCCTCGCAACTCGCCCATCCACTGGAGATCCCGGCGCCATCTTCCTAGCCATGCACGAAGGCGTGATCGCGCCAGCGTCATCTCCACCCACTCTAAGCCACCGCTGCTCACGCTCGTCAATCAAGTACTGGGACGCGCAATGAAATGGGCGCTGACCGCCTTCCGTCAGCCGACCTTCACCCGGACACCGCCAGTAGGAGCATCGGTTCTGACCGCGAGGGACCAGAGATCTCCCCACTGGTGGCCATCGTTTCTCCCCAGCAGGGGTTTGGGGTCGCGTTTAGGTGAGGGGCGTCACCCCCTTCCCGGCGGTTGCTTGGGCGAGCCGGGCCACGCTCGTCGTCTGGACAGGCCTGGCGGTGGTTGCCGCCCGGCGCTACCGGCTGACCTCGACCGTGTTCGCGCCGGTGCTCCCGGTGTGCTGGATGATGAACCGGGCCGCGACCTGGCGCGGACTGCATCAGCTGATCCGGGCGCCCTTCCTCTGGGAGAAGACACCGCACACCAACAGCAAGCCCGCCGCGGTCCAGGCCACCACCGTCAAGTCTCAACCGGATCGGCCCGTCGCCGAACTAACGCTCGCCGCGTAGGCCATCGTCGACACTCGGGCCCAATCCACGGCCCCTCAAGCGCCGCCAGGAGGCCCGGTTCCTGGCGGCGCTCCACTTTGTCCACGCCTGAGGTCGGTAGTTTGAAGCGGAAGCGCCAAAGCTGGTGGCTGCTGAGGCGACATTGCAGAGCGGGAGACTCTCGTGGAAGTACCTTCGCGTCTGAGCGGCGGCTCGACTAGTCCGGCGTGGGAGGTGTCGTTAGACGCGGGGCGTGGCGACTGTCGAGGTTGCGCCGGGTCGGCAGCCGGGCGGCGTTAGTGGGCGAGGGTTTCATCAAGCCAGTCGTACATGCGCTGCGCGAGCAGCGTTCGTCCCATCGGTTCGCAGTGCCGGCCGGCTCCCTCGGCGTTGGTGAACGTCACGAGCACCTTGGTTCCCGGCAGCATGTCGTAGAGCTGCTGTGATTGTCCGGGCCAGAACTGTTCTGCTTCTGGGTCGGTGATCATCATCGGGGTCTTGATCTGCGCCACCTCGTCGCCGAGGCGGTACCACTCGGCGGTCTTGAACGTCGCGTAGATCGATGGCTGGTCGCCGTATGGCTTGGCGCGCCAGGCGAACTCTTGCTGCGCAGCGGGCGTCATGTCCTCGCTCGGGGACTCGATCGCGGCGTTGAACCCGGTTTCGTCCTCGGCGTCAAGCAGCGCTACCAGCTCCTTGGGGATGTGGTCCTTCCACGAGGTCGAAACGTCGACCACGCCAGGGTCGGCAATAACCGCCGCCAGGCGGTGCTCAAACGCGGCCGCTCGCGGCACCCAATAGCCGGCCTGGCCGGCCCCGTAGAGCACGAGCTTTGACGCGTCGACTTCGGAACGCTCGCTGAGGAAGTCCACCAGCGGCGTGATCACTTGCTCCCAGTCAGGTCGAAACGGAACCCCGCGCTCAAACAGCATGCTCTGCTGGCCCGGGCCGTCGAAGATCACCGTGTTGTAGCCGCGGTCCAGACCGGCCTGACCCAATCCTGGCCACAGAAACGTCATCGCCCCGTCGCTGCCGTTGTTCAAGATCACGGTCGGACGCGCGGCACCATCGTCGGCCGCGACGAACAGGTAGCCGGGTAGATCGCCGTCCTCATACGGGACCGCAATCGGGATCGCGGGCGGGTCAAGCAGGCCAACGTGCTGCTCAAGGCGCGGTGCGCGGCAAACAGTTCGGCCAGCTGCGCGTCGGGGTTCTCGGTCCCGTCCACGAACACCAACGCGGCGGCGTAGTACACCGCCGCGCGCAGGTACGCGCCACGCGCACTGACCCGGTGCCAGCCTTCAAACAGGCATCGCCGATCGCCTCGATACGTTCGCCCACAGCCCGCCACTCCAACACCCAGCTCGTCGCGTCGCCATCGCCGATCTTGGCGACGGCAGTGAGCATCTCCCCGACGTCGCCGGCTCCGTAATGGACGCCTCCCAGCAGAGATTGCGTCTCGAAGTCAAACGACGCATCTGCGAAGAACTTCTCAAACATGGTGCTCCCTTGGTCTGGGCAAGTCAAGCCCGAAAGCCAGGATGATCCTTCGATACCGGCCCGGCAGGATAAGCACTGCGAACACGCGGCTTGCCTCCGTCGATCAGCAGATTCTCTGGTTACGAATCAGCGTGAGGAGAAACGGACGACGTGCACGGCTCGTTAGATCGTGTAGCGGTCGCCGAGCGCGCCGTCAGCGTCATCGCCGTGCCGCAGTGGCGGCTGAGTCGCGACCCGCGGCCAGACGATCAGCGCGTCAAGGTCGCCGCGGTCGATCGCTCGCGCGAGGTACTGGTCGGTGGCGATCTCGCGGGCCAGCCACGTCTCGAGCGCGGCGGGGTCGTCGGGCGCCGGCAGCTCGTCAAGCACCCGATCGAAGGCGGTGTGATTGACCGCAACCGCGTGGGTACTTGTCACCAGGCCAACGGCCTGCAACGTCGACGAGCCGGGCGCGAACGGGAACTGCTTGCCCCAGGCGTGGCCCCCGAGGAACAGCAGGTCCCAGCTGCGTGTTTGCAGGTCGGCGGTCGCGGCGCGCATGATGTCGAGAGTTTGATCGAGGAAGACTGCGTCGTCTTCGATCATCAGCACGTTCCGGTGGCCGCGCTCGCGCGCCTGTTGGATCAGTGCTCGGAAGGACTGCATGTGTCCCGCGTGAGGGTTCGCAGGGACGTCGATCGCTGGGAACCGCTCGACCCGCCAGCCGATGTCGAGCGCCGCGAAACGCGCCTGCATCTCGCGCCAGCGGTCGGGTTCGCGATCGAGGTTGAGACAGACGATGGCGTCGAAGCAGTCAAACGGGCTCTCCAGTTGTCGCCGTGCCTGCGAGATCACTCGGGCCGCCGCGTCCTCGCCGAGCAGTTCGCGAAAATGCGCGGCGATCGGCTCGGGATTCCAGCCGATCTCTCGCCAGCCGAGCAGGTAGTTGCGGACACGATCCTCGAACAGATTTGGGTAGGGAACGCCCTCGGGACGCTCGAACCGGTGCTGCCAGCGAAACGCCGGGTGGCAGAGGACGCGTCCTCCTGCTTGTCGGAACTTCTCGTGCAGATACCCCTCTTCGCCGCCGAAGCCCCGGAAGCGAGGGTTGATGCCGACCCACGCCTCGCGCCGGCAGGCGAATGCGCCGAGTCCCATCATCGGGATCTCGAACGGCGGGCCGTCTGGCTCGCGCCCTCGTTCGTCCATCCCCCACTGCCCGTACATGCCCGCGCCCCAGCCTGGGTCAAAGTGGGTTGCGATTCCCTCGCCCTGCTCGTTGAGGAGCGGGCCGTGCAGCAGGTCCCGGCTGTCGGGATGCGCGTCGAAGTAGTCCAGCAGCGAGGCCAGCGCACCGGGGGCGAGCAACACGTGCGAGTCGAGGCAGAGCACGATGTCGGCGTCAGCCTCACGAAACGCAAGGTCGCGGATCGCGGTCGATCGGTACCCGTCGAAAGGAAGGTAACGCAGCTGCGCGATCTTGTGGTCAAGGTCCTTGAGCGCCGGCGAGAACACCCCGGCCGGGTGGTTGTCGAGGATCAGGAAGTTGACGCGACCAGCGATCTCCGGGTGGTGGAGCGCGATCGATCCGAGCGTCGCCCAGACGCCGGTGTAGTCGTCGAACGTCGGCAGCGCGATGCAGAGGGGACGGTGGCCGACCGGCGGTGACGGCACCGGCGCGCCGTGGCGCCGCTCCTCGGCCATGTCGAGCTGACGCTGGACCTCGGCGAGCAGCGCTCGCGCTCGGCCCGGCTCGTCGTCGTCGAGCGCCGGCACCCGGTCGGGGTCAGACCGGTAGCGGTCAAGCGCGGTCGTCCAGCCGGGCTCGCCGGCGGTGACGGACCCGCCGCCCGGCAGCCAGATCGTGCCGAGATCGAGCCGGCGGTCGCCGGTCCCGGGCTCGGACCCGGAGGCGATCTCGATCGTGGGGCGGAGCAGGTCCCACCAGTACCCATACGGAAGCTCGGCAACGTAAACGCGATAGACGCCAAGGTGCTCCTGCGCGGACCGGATCGACGCGTACGCCTCGAACGAAAACGGCTCGTCGGACGGCCGGTCGCCAACCACGATGATCAGATCGGGCACACGCGGGAAGTTAGCCGTCCTGCATCCGCGACCGACAGCTGGGTTCGGTCCGGATCCGGTCAGATAGGCTCTGCGCCCAGATGAGCGACCAGAGCGACGCGACGGACTTTCCGATCCAGGTCGGTGTCTCTGAGGTCAACGAGGTCGCCGACGGGCTCGTGCTCTACCAGCGGACGCCGGAGCGCGTGCATTACCTCAACCGCACCGCGTCGGTCGTGTACGAGCTGTGCACAGGCGAGAACTCTGTGCAACAGATCGCCGCGCTTGTCGGTGACGCGTTCGGGCTGCCGCAACCACCGCTCTCCGAGGTGGGCGACTGCGTCGCGACGCTGCGTGGCCAGGGCGTCGTACGCTGAGCTCGCGGCTGATCAGCTTCCAGCTGCTGTGGCACCGGGTCATGATCGACGTGACTGACCCGGGTGCGAGGACCGCGTTGCGCTGCCTGGTCACCGATGCCCGCCAGCAGCTGCCGCCCCGGCTCGAGATGCGATACGCAATCAAACGGACCGAGGAGGGCTATGCGCTGCTGGAGCAGGGCGACCAAGTCGGCTTCCAAACGAACACGACTGACCTGTTGGACTGGATTTACACGCGCATCTACCGCCGCGCGCTGGAATACGCCTCGCTGTGTGGTTGGGTCCGCCTCCACGGCGGCCTGGTTGCGCTCGCCGACGGGCGTCGGGTCCTGCTCGCCGGGACGACGCAGAGTGGCAAGACGACGACGATTATCCGACTCCTGCTCGACGGTGCTCAAGTGCACGGCGACGAGTACGTGCTGGTGCGCGACGCCGTCGCGATCGCGGTGCCACGGCTGATGCGGCTCGAGCCACGGACGATCGCACTGCTGCCCGAGCTGGCGCTCGCGCAGCTGCTGCCGGAACTGCCGGATGGATCGGCGCGGATGCTCGACCCGTCCTGGATCGCCGGCGATTGGTCGATCGACGCGGGGCCGATCGACGAAGTGATTGTGCTCGACGGACGTGGCCAGCGCGCCCGACTGCAACCGGCCGCTGCGACCGACGTGATGCCGGAGCTCGTCGCCGAGGCGCTGCCCAATGGCGAGGACACCGCGACCGTGCTGCGCCAGATCGCCAGGATCCTGGGACCAGCCGGCGCGTCCACGGCGCGGTGCTGGCGGCTGACCGCCGGCTCGCCGGGCACGACCGCCGGGCTTGTGCGCTCGCTACCGCCGCGCTAATCAGGCGACGCCGCTACACGCCGTCGCTCACGGCCGCCGTCAGAGCAGCGGCGCTGGCGTGGTTGTCGTCGGCGTCGGCGTGGTCGTCGTCGTCGACGTTGATGTCGTGGTCGAGGTCGTCGTCGGCGCGGCGGTCGTGGTCGTCGCTGGCGTCGAGGTCGTGGTCGGGGCGGGGGTCGTCGGCGGCGCCGGCGTCGTCCCGGAGGCTCCTGGACCCTGAGCGTAGGCGGCCGTCACGCCCAAGGTCGAGAAGCTGGCCACCGCCGGCGCCGCGAACGCGCCGCCGATCAGTCCCCGCACGAACGATCGGCGAGAGACCGGAACTCGGTCCAGCAGATTGCCCTTCGGATCCTCGCTCACTTCGGCCCCTCCCTGACAATTGTGCGGTTTCACGCTATCAGGACCCGCGCCGAGGCTCAATGCGATCGGGGCCGATGTTGGAGCGCGTGCGTCAGCCGCCGTCGCCACGTCCGGCCGGGTCCGTACAGCGCAGACATCCGCTCGGCGCTGAGTCGCTCCGGCGCCTTCAGCGCGTAGAACTGGAGGCGTCCGAGCGCGGTGCCCTCGAGCCGCAGGCCGGCGACCGCCGCCGCGAGTAGGTCGTTGGGCCGAGCTGGGGGGGCGGGCAGCTCGGCTGCATACACTGCCCGCGCGGCGACTAGCCAGCGACGTAGGACGGCCGCGGCGCCGACCGTCGCGAACCGCCACCGCACCTCGGCCCAGTCGATCTCGCCCGCGCGCGGGCCGCCGCTCACTGCAGCGAGATCGTAAAGCCGCGCCAGATCGAGCCGCCCGAGGCGGTGCCCCTCGTGTTGCAGCTGCGCGTGTGCGATGAGATGTACGACCGCGTGTGTCGTGGACAGCCGACCGCGGTCGGCAGCCCCTGCAAGCGCCTCGGCCGCAGGCAGCAGCTGGGGAACGCGGGCGGTCGACAGTGACGTGTGAAGCTCGATTCCGACGTCGTCGCGCCAGCGTTGGGGTAGGTGGTGATCGGCCCAGTCGTTGGCGGGCATCGCGACGAACCCGAGCCCGGCGAGGATGCGATCGGCGGCGGTCGCCTCGCCGGCCGCGACGAGGACGTCCAGGTCGGTCATCATCCGCGCCGCCGGGTCGGCCCACCAACCGTCGAGCACGGTGTGCAGCCCCTTCAGCGGCACCGCTCGGATTCCCGCCGCGCGACACTGGCTGTCGACCGTCTCCCAGGCGGCGAGCTGACGACCCAGCCGCTCGCGGCTGTCCTCGTAGGCATCCTGCAGCACGAGCTCGGCCACGACCGCTCCGCTCGGCAGCCGGGAGGCGATCATCGACCGCGCAGCCGCTGGGACCGGCGCCAGCGCCTGTCGAGCGACGCCCTCGCACCAGACCGCCGCCAGCAGCCGCGACCGCGCCGCCAGCGAGATCGTCGCCGCCCAGGCACCGTCACCCACAGCCGGCCAGGCGCGACTGCCCGCGGCGAGCACCCGCGCGATCGGCTCGCTGCGCGACAGGCGCCTTATCGCCTCATCGCCTCGGCTCCGAACCTGGCACACGCCGACGCTCATCGCAGCGCATCCTCGCCGGTCCGATAGGCCCCCGTCGTTCGCGGCGGCGATACGCTGCCGCCGATGAGTTGGCCACCCGCCCGCCGTCGCCGGGCGATCGCGTGCGTGCTGCTCGCCGCCGAGCACCTCCCGTTCCTGCGTGACTGGTGCCGGCACCATATCGCCCAGGGCTGGGATCTGGTCCTCTACGACAACACCGGCTCGGTCGGCTCTGAGCGTCTCGACGCGCCGGAGTTCCACGTCGGGGAGGTTCAACGCGAGGGCCGTGACAAGCGCGACAACCATTACGGAGCATGGCGGGAGAAGCTCGACGACCAGCAGCTCAGACGGCGGCTGCTGCTGGCCGTCGCCGGCCTGCCGGTGACCGTCCACGAGTGGCGCCCGCGCAACTGTGCCGGCGAGATCGTGCACGGCCAGGTCGAGGCCTACGCTGAATTCGTCGCCACCTATCGCGGCACCTACGAGTGGGCTGCGTTCATCGATGCTGACGAGTACCTACGAGCCGCAAGGGGCCGTGACTGGGACGAGCTGATCGATCTGGCCGAGCAAGCCGGTTGCGGTTCGGTGATGCTCGACGGGCTCGTGCTCGACGCTCGTTGGACGTCTGACGGGCGGCCCCGCGACCGGCGGCTGGAACGCACCCACGGTCCGCAGCTGGGCATGAAGACGCTGGCGAAGCTCGACGACGTGCTGCGAGTCGACGTGCACTGGGTGATCTCGCGTGCGCCCGACACGCTGCATCCGCAACGGGGCTTGTACTGGTTTGACCACCGCAATGGCGCGCCCGCGGAAGATGTCCCGATCCAGCGGCTCGCGCTACCGGCCGACAACCGCGACAGCGTCGCCCCACCGGCGCTGCCCAGATCGCTGCCAGCGTTGGCGCTGCCGGTCGAGCAGCGGTTCGGTAGCGCCGATCATGACGCCGCCGGCGACGACGCGCTCGGCCAGCTGCTGGTGCTGCTGCGCCAAGATCCGGCAGCCAGAGTGACGGACTGGAGTGGAGTGCGCGCGCTGGCTGAGGCGCATCAGCTTGGGCCCGCCGTCTGGTCGGCAATCGCCAAGCGAGGATCCCGGCAGCTGGCGAGATCATCCGCCGAGACCTCGTGGGCATGGTCCGCCGACGGACGCGAACGCGAACGCGGGGCGACACTCGAGGCCGTCGCGGCCGAGGCGACCGCGCGACTCGGGGCTTTCGGGATCGAGCACGTGGTCCTGGCGGGTCCGCGTCCGCTGTTGCGCGACCGCAGCCGCGAGATGCTGAGCCCGCGAGAGCCGATCCTGGTCGTCGAGCCCAGCGCGCGGGACGTCGCGCTGGCGATCTTTAGCGACGCCTGCTGGCGGATCGACCGAACCGCCCACAACGGCGCTCCCGCAGCCCCGCTGTCGCTGGCTCCGCTTGATGCTGCCGGCGAGAAGCCCGTGGTTTCTGGCGCGCCGGCGCAGGCGCTGTGGCCGCTGCGCCCGGACCGGGCCGCGCAGGAGGGGCCGGTGCCGACAGCAACCACGGTCGCGGTGCTCGCCCTCGCCGCACCGGATCACGCCGGCGGCGGCGCGCCACTGCGCGCGCTGTGGGAGTTGACCCTGCTTGCCGGCGATTCGCTCGGCACGGCCATCGACTGGAGCGCAGTTAGAGTTGCGTTCGCGGCGGCCGGAGCCGAGCTGTGGCTCGACAACCGGCTGCGGCTCGCGCGGCGGCTGTTCGGGGCCGATCTGCCGCGCCCCGCGACGGGCGGCACCGTCGGCGCCGGCTACCGGGCATCATCGCCGGTGCGCGACGGCCGTCCCCACCGCGGGCGCACCACCGGCAACCGGCCCGAGTCCGACGCCGATGAGCTGCGCGAGCAGCCGTTCCGGGCGTTCGACGCGATCTTCTGCCTGACGCCGGAACCCGACGCGGGGCAGTGGGCCGCGATCCAGGCGCGCCTGGAGAGGCTCGGGATCAAGCGGCGGGTGAAGCCACTCGCGGTCGCTGACGGCTACGCCGCCTACGCCGCGGGCTGGCGCGAGACGATCGCGATCGCCGCCCGGCACAGGTACGAGCAGGTCCTCGTGCTCGACCACGAGGCGGTCTTCCTCGACACCACCTCCGATGTGCTCTTCCGCGCGGTGACCGAACTTCGCGGACGGCGCTGGGACCTTCTGTTCCTCGGAGCCGCCGTGTTCGGGATGCGTTTCCCGTTCGCGAATGAAGCGTCGATGCTGCAGCGCTGCGGCCCGGTCACGGGTACGTTTGCGCTGGCCGTACACGAGCGCGCGTTCGCGCGACTGCTGGCCGAGATCCCCCCCGCCGGCCGCGAGCTGGACGACTGGATCGAGCGTACGCTGGCTGTCAGCCAATACCTGCGAGCGCACTGCGCAGCGGCCGGCTCGACGGGCTCATCGTGACGCCACGAGTCGCTTCGCAGCCGGCCCTACTGCGCTACGACGACGCCGACCGCGCGCTAGCTGAGCACTACACAATCCGATGAGCCCTGCTAATCGCAGACCGCTAACTCCCTCTAGGTTCGAGTGGGACGAGGGGCCGAAGTCGAGCTTGCCGGACTCAAGCAGCGCTGACAGCCCGGTTGGCTTGCCGCCCGTGACGGCCTCGAACATTTCGTTTAGAACCACTCGCCCGTCCAAGGCTTCACCCACGGCCGTAATGCCTGAGATGATGCGGACGCTGCACCGGCGCATCGCCCACGCGGAAAAGCGATGCGGCAGTCCCCACGCGAGCGCTGCCTGGGCGACTAAGCAGAACCCACGCCGGGGCCCATCTGGCTCCAATCCTCGCGCTCGAATTTGGGGATACGAGGAGCGCCTGATCCGCGGTCTGCGCCGTTCGTTGCAACCTTGGGGCCAGTATCGACGCCCCGCGGCGGACTACTGCTTCGACCAGGGCGCCAGAACGAAGGCTGCAAGCACCCGATGCGTGGATCTGGCGAAGGGCACGTCGCTCGCTTTTCCCGGCTGTGAGAGCTGCTTCGTCCCCCGGATCATGCGCGATGCAGACCAGGGCGCGGGCATGTTTGTAGACGCGCCGCGGTCAGGCGGCGTTGGCGAACGGGAGTGTTTCGGTGAGTTGGCAGATCTCAAACAGGCGTTGGACCGCGCGGGGGCCGGAGATGATCACGAGGCGGATGTTCTGCCGGATCGCGCGCTTCTGAAGCTCGATCGTCACGTGAAGGCCGCTTGAGTCAATGAAGCTGAGCCCGCTGAGATCGAGCACCAGGTTTTCGGGTCGGTCATCGAGTGCCTTGTGGATCGCCTCGTGGGCGATCCGCTGCTGGGCCAGATCCCACTCGCCGATCAGACCGATCGTCGTAGTGGTCCCCTGGCGGCGGATCAGAATGTCCAGCCGTCCGGGAAGATCGCTCGGCATCTGGGTCGGCTCGGTCGCAGCCAACGGTTACCTCCACGCGGTTGCTGCCACATCGCGGAGGAGCCGATCGCTCCGAACCGAAGCCTCGACCGCCGTCCTTGCCCTTCAATAGTCCTTCGGGCTCCGCCCGCCGAACCAGCGAACAAGCCTACCGATTCGGTCAACACGGACATTCCTGCCAGCTGCTGGTGCGATACTCCACGGTGCTGCTCGTCGCGACGCGGCGATCCAAATGCATCTCGCGCTCCCGGCGGTCCGCCGTCTTTCCCTCTTCCTAGCGTGGGACACACTCAGGGAAAGGCGAGAACGGGGTCGTCATGACCGCCGAGACCGACGAGCAACAGCGCACTCCTGGAAGCTCGCTGCATGTAGCACTATCCAACGCGATCGTCAGGATGCTGCGCGAGTACACCGGCCGGGGACCGACCAAGGCGCGCACCACGATTCGAGACAACGTCGTCGTGGTGATGCTCGAACAGACGCTGACCAAAGGCGAGCAGATTCTGGTCAACAAGGGCCGCGGCGAGAACGTGCTCGTGCTTCGCCGCGAATACCAAGAGGCGATGCGAGACGAAAGCAGCGCCCACGTCGGTCAGCTGACCGGACGCAAGGTCGTCGCGATGATGAGCGCCAACCACCTCGATCCCGACCTCGCCGCCGAAATCTACGTCCTCGACGGGCCACCCGATTACAACCTGGCGGGCGTCGGCAACGACCAGCAAGTCGGCGACCACCGACAGCAATCCTGACTGACCCGGCACCACTCAGCCCTACAACGGCTTGCGGCGGGCGATCCGGCGTCGCGGGCTGTTTCAGCTCAATTTTGAATCGTCGGTGAGCGGGCTCTTTTCGGTGCCGATCCGGGGTCCTGATCGCTCGATCTCAAACCAAACGTGGGTGGTCCCCTCGTGAACGCCCCAACGACTTGCTTGCGCATCGACAATGCGCAAGCCCCAGCCGCCAAGCAGTTCACGGTCGTTACGCCGGACCGCTCGTTCAAACCCCGAACCTTCGTCGATGACCTCGACCAGCAGCCGGTCTTCATCGAGCCCAGCCCTGAGCGTGATCGCGCCCTGACCGTGCACGACCGCGTTGGTGACCAGCTCACTGACCAGCAGCCGCGCGCGGTCAAGCTCTTCGCTGCCCAGCCCGGACGCTAACTGGGCAACCACGAGCTGACGCGCCTGTCCCGCCGCAGTGGCATCACGGGGGAGTTCGACCTCGAGGGGATCGGTCCGGGCGCGATCAGCGACGGGTCGCAGCGCTTCAGCGGAGTTTGCCGGGACGGTGCTTTTCGATCGAGTCATAGGGACGCTCCCGTGTCGTCGCGACACCACGGCAACACCGTGACGTCAACTACCGGCAACGAACCGACCTCATGCGGCCAACCTGTGACCGGACACCCGTCCGTCGTGAACAGCGCGACTCCACCGGCGGTCGAGGACCGCAAACTCAGGAACCGTCTACCCAATGATATTGCCCCACGGCCCCACGCCGAAACTAGTTTGTTCAGGGCGAGGCCCGAGGGACCGGGACCGGCCGAATCAGGCTTACCATTCGTCCGTCAAAGCGCCGGCTCGGCAGGGACACAGCCGTACCGACGCCTCGTCAGTGAGACCCGACATCGCGACCGCCGCATCCCGAATGCAGCCGTCGGCTAAACGCTGCTGCCCACTCGAACCACCGACCATCCCACGGGCCGGCTGCTGCCGCCGGCGAGTTGCTGGTTCAGGCCAACGGCCAGCTCAAAGGAGAAGCCATAGCCAGATGGCCGTCCGGGCGATGAAGAAGGCGACGCGGCCCCCACCACGGCACCAAGCCAAGTCAGCCGCTAGCAGTTCGATCGAGCGGAGTGAAGAAGACGAACGGTGCCAACACGTCGAGCTGTGCCTGCGCATGTCGCTTGACCCCGATCGCGATGCCAAGGTGAGCGTGGGCGCATGGAGTGCGTTAGGCGCCTGTGCGGTGCCGGGTGTTTGCTGAGATCACCGTTGCTGGTGTGGTCCCGTTCGGCCGGGTCCCACCTCACGGTGCCGGGGGCCCGCCTCGGTGGTCGTCGTGCTTGGCGGCCGAGCAGCTGGCGGCGGGGTTACTTCGACGACCAGGTTGCGTGCTGCTAGAGAGACGACGGCAGAACCCGAGAGGGGTGTCGCGCATCGGAGTGTTCGTCAGTGGTCCTCGCCGGGGGGATCGCCGGGGGGCGGGTCGACGAGTTCGAGTGCGCCGAAGCCGGCGAGTGGGCCGTCCATCAGGAACATCTCGACCGTGAGGTCGGGTTCGACGTGCGCCTGGCTGAGGAACGCGAGCACTTTGCGGCCGGTGAGCGCTTGGATCATTTCGTTGTAGCGCTGTTTCATCATCCGTTGGAAGTCGCGACGCATCTTGAGCACGCGGTCGGGCTCGCCGCCTTCCATCATCGTCCGCTCGATCGCGGTGAACCCGTCTGAGAGCACGCACACGATCAGGTTGTCGAGCACGTAGGTCTTGGCCTTGATCGGCCCCCGCCCGTAGTGCTCGCGCATGAACGCCACGATCCGGTTGGTGATCTCGGCCAGCAGCCTGCCCCCGACGAGCGGCCCAGCCGCGGGATCGCCGCGGCCACGTCGCTCATCGCCGACCTCGTGGTGCTGTGCTGATCATGCTGCTCACTGTTTGCCAGAAGTCCGTCGCTTGCTCTTCTGCGCCTGACGCCGGCGAAAAACTGACCGCTAACGCCCTCGGCCTACCCGGATGGAGTCTGTCCGACGCCTCGTATTCGGTTGGGATAGGAGTACTGTCGGGCCGGTTGAGGTTTGGCTGCGCCGCCCGCGGGCGGGGCAGCCAGGCATCAGCGCAGAGCACGCGAGGTCGCGGGGCTATACGGGAAAGGGGGAACGGGCAGCCACCTCGGCGATCTGCTCGTGGGGCCCTAGGGCACGAAAAGATCCCGTGACCGCTCGTCAAAACCCCCTGCCGGCTCTAGCCCACCCCCGCCCACGGCGAAAGCCAAGGCGTGGCTCGCTTCTGCTTGTACGAACCGGCGGCTACGTCGACCGGTGTCTGCAGCACCGTCCGTACTGCTCCATCAACCGGCGCGCGACCGAAGCGGCAGCGCCGATCTCGTGGCTGCCTCGCCGACGGAGATGGCATGAACGGCCCGTGATCTGGGCGGGGTCGGCTGGGCGTGAAGGTGGTCGGTCCTCCGTGTCGAACGGCGTCGTAGGCGCGCGCGGTGCCAGCCGCGCGGCCGGCCAATCGAACAGGAGGTACCGACCGTGAGCGACGGTATGTCATCGGTCGCCCGGAACGCGGCTGGCGTGATGCCGGCGCGGCATGGCCGGGGCGATCATCGCTGGGTTTGACGTGCATCTGCGTCAGATCACCTTTGACTGCTTGGACTCGCAGACCGGCGAGGTGACGCGGGGCGGATCGGCTCAGAGCCGGCAGCGGTCAAGGACTGGGTCGGGCAGTTCTGTGGCCGCGAGGTGCATGTCGCGATGGAGGCGTGCACCGGCTGGCTGTTCGTCGCTCGGGCGGTGCAGGCGCGCTGGCGGGATCGCGCATCTGGCCGAGACGGTCGAGACCCGCGCGTTGCGGGGTCGCAAGCGCCGCGCCAAGACCGATCGCCAGGACGCGCTGTGGCTGCGCGAGCTGCTCGCGGAGGGTCGGCTGCCGGAGTCGTGGATCGCTCCCGAGCATGTGCGCCAGTGGCGCTCGCGGCTGCATCTGCGCAAGGCGCTGATCGACGAGCGCACCCAGTGGCTGCTCAGGATCCGCTCGGTGCTCTATCACCACGGGATCAGCGCCGGCGCGCCGGCCCGGATCGCCAGCCGCGGACGGCCGCGAGTTCCTCGAGCGCCTGGACCTGCCCGATGACGCGCGCGAGCGGGTCACGGTCGCCCTGTTCATGATCGACACGCTCGAGCGCCAGATCCACCAGATCGAACGCGGGCTGCGCCGGATCGCGCGCCACCAGGCCGGCTGCCAGGCGCTGATGACCCAGTTCGGAGTCGGGGAGCTGATCGCGCTGACGTTCCTGTCAGAGCTCGGGGACGCCACCCGGATGACCAGCTCGCGCAAGGCGGTCCGCTTCGCCGGACTGGACATCGGCGTGCACCGCTCTGACCAGACCAGCCGCGTGGGCAAGCTCACCCGCCAAGGCTCATCACCGCTGCGCTGGGCGCTCTATGAGGCCGCGCAATCCGCCACCCGCCGCCAAAGCCCCGACTACGCCCACTACCACGCGCTCCGAGCCAGCGGCATGACCCACACCCGCGCGTCACTGACGATCGCGCGCAAGATCGCCCGACGCAGCTACCACCTCCTGCACAACCTCGGACCCGACGCCCTCGCACCGGTCCCCGACATCACCTAACCGACCCCCGGCTCCTACTCGCCCCACCATCACCGATGCGGACCCTTCCGGCCAGCTCCCACAGCTTCTGCGACACCCACCACCATGGCGGTCCTGACAGAGACCGAGCGGCCGGACACCCCACGGGATGACCGATCAACCATCACGTCCCGACCAGCCCCGACCGGCTGCTCGAGGACCCAGATAAGCCCGGGCACCCACGGAGCCAAACCCCAACCGGAGGACTTGACACCAACCACGTTCAGATAAGCAGGAGCGGGCTCGATACGGCCACTGGTCGACTCGTGCTGCCGAAACGAGCGCTCGTGGAGGCCGCCTTGGTTGGCTGCACGGTCGCCGGCAACTCGTACCATGCCTATGCAGCGCCTGTCGTTCGGTGCGCTCCGTGGCGCTTCTGCGTCTCGTCCGCAGCGGGCGTTTCCCGCTCGCCGCCGGAAACGCTCGCATCCACGCGATTGCGATAGTGCGGCTTCGCACTCCTCGACACGATCCACTCGCCAAGCGTCGGCGGTTCATCTGGCTAGTGCTCGCCCGCGGCCTGCACGAGCAGGGCGATCTGGACGCGGTTGTCGACGTCGAGCTTGTCGAGGAGGCGGGAGACGTGGGCCTTGACCGTGGCGACGGAGAGGTGCAGCGCTGCGGCGATCTCGGCGTTGGTCGTCGCCGCGGCCGACGGCGAGGGCGACATCCCGCTCGCGTGGGCTGAGCGTCGCCAGCCGGTCGCGGGCTTGCTCGGCGCGGGCGCCGGCGTCGGAGTCGCCGGCCACCATGGAGATGAGCCGGCGTGTGACCGTGGGAGAGAGCATGCCGTCGCCGGCGTGGACGAGCTCGATCGCGCGGACGATCTCCGCCGGCGGGGTGTCCTTGAGCAGGAAGCCGGCTGCTCCGGCCTGCAGCGCGCGCAGGACGAGCTCGTCGGCGTCGAACGTCGTGAGGACGACGACGGCGGGCGGGTCGGGCTGCGCGGCCAGCAGCCGGGTGGCCGCGATGCCGTCGAGCTGCGGCATGCGGATGTCCATCAGGACGACGTCGGGCCGGTGCAGGTCGACAGCCGCCGAGCACCTCGCGGCCGTCCGCGGCCTCGGCGACCACGTCGAGGTTCGCGGCGCCGGCGAGCATGATCCGCAGGCCGGAGCGCACGAGCGCGTCGTCGTCGACGAGCAGGACGCGGATCATCGTGGCAGGCTCGCACGCAGGACGAACGCGCCGTCGGGGTCGACGCCGTGCTCGAGCGTGCCGCCGGCGAGCGAGACGCGCTCGGCGAGCCCGATCAGGCCGGTCCCCGCCCCGGGCAGCGGCGCGGCCGCGGCGACGGCCACCGGCGCGAGGCTGCGGACCTCGACCTCCAGGTCGCCGTCGGGCGCGCGGACGGTGAGCGTCACCGCTGCTCCCGGCGCGTGCTTGCGCGCGTTCGTCAGGCCCTCCTGCGCGATCCGGTACGCGGTGCGCCCGACGGCGGCGGGCGGCGCCGCGTCGCCCAGCTCGATCCGGGCGGTGACCCGCATCCCGGCCGCCCGCGACTCCTCGACGAGGGCAGCGAGGTCGGCGAGCGTCGGCTGGGGTGGTTGCGTCAGGCTCTCGCCGCCGTCCTCGCGCAGGACGCCGATCACGCCGCGCAGCTCCTCGAGCGCCGTCTTCGCGCTCTCGCGGATCACGCCGGCCGCCTCGGCGACCTCCTCGGCCGGTGCGTCGGGGTGAAACTCGAGCGCGCCGGCGTGCACGGAGAGCAGCGAGAGGCGGTGGGCGAGCACGTCGTGCATCTCGCGGGCGATCCGCCGCCGCTCGGCCGCGCGGGCCTCGTCCGCGGCGCGATCGCCCTGCGCGCGCAGCGATCGCACGAGCTCTCGCCGCGCGCGTACGAAGAGTCCCCAGCCGAACACCACGCCCGTCACCAGCACGCAGGCCCCCGCGTTGACCCAGTAGCTACCGGAAGGGGGGTAGAGCAGCGGGCTCGCGAAGGCCCAGGCGATCAGGAGCCCGACGATGACGGCCAGATCACGACCACGAGCCCGGATCGCGGCGTTAAAGGCGGCGGCGAGGTTCGCGCCCGAGGCCGTGAGGATCACGAGCGAGACCGCCCCGACGCCGATCCCGACGGCGGCTGGATGGGTGCGCCGCCAGTGCAGCGAGACGAGCGTCGCGATCCCGACCACGACGTCCACGACGCGCAGCCAGGGCGGGAGCATCTGCCAAGCGCCCGCGAGGGTGAAGGCGCTGATCGCGAACGCAACCAGGTAGATCGTCGCGTCGACGACGCGGTCGCGGCGGCCACGCTCCTCGTCGGGGGCGTCGATCACGACGCCGGGCAGCGCGGAGCGCAACCAGCCGGACAGGCCATCGGTAAAGCGTGCTGTCGCCTGGCGTGCCATCGCTCGAGGGTCAAGGTTAGGCGAGCGCCACGGCCGCGACCCCCTACCAAAGTCGTTGTCTGCCACCGCCGCAGGGCTCGGCGAGCGTAGCCCGCGGACCGTGGCTGCAAACCCGGCGGGCCGCGAGTCTGCCGGCATGATCCAAACCAACGCACTCACCAAGCAGCTCGGCGGGCGCACCGTCGTCTCGGACGTCACATTCCGCTGCGAGCCGGGCACCGTCACGGGCTTTCTCGGCCCCAACGGCGCCGGCAAGACCACCACGATGCGGATGCTCGTCGGCCTCTCCGAGCCCGACAGCGGCACCGCCCAGATCCTCGGCGGGCGCTACCGCGACCTGCCGAACCCGGGCCGACGCGTCGGCATCCTGCTCGACGCGTCCGCCCAGCACGCCGGGCGCCGCGGCCGCGAGGCGCTCGCCGTCTCCGCCCACACCATGGGCGTGCCGGCGCAGCGCGTCGACGCGCTGCTGGAGCTCGTCGGCCTCGACGAGACGGCGGCCCGGCGGCGTGTCGGCAAGTACTCGCTCGGCATGCGCCAGCGCCTGGGCTTCGCCCACGCACTGCTCGGCGACCCCGAGGTCCTGATCCTCGACGAGCCCGCCAACGGCCTCGATCCGGAAGGCATGCGCTGGATGCGGGGGCTGCTGCGCAACTTCGCCGACCGCGGCGGCACCGTGCTGCTCTCCTCGCACCTGCTGGCCGAGGTCGAGGCCGTCGCCGACCGGATGATGATCATCAGCGGCGGACGGATCCAGGCGCAGGGCACCCGCGCCGAGCTGCTGACCGAGTCCAGGACCATCGTCGAGGCAGACGACCTCGCCGGCCTCGATGCCGCGCTTCACCGCGCCGGCCTGGCGACCCACCCGGCCGACGGCGATCGGCGGCTGGTCGAGGCCGAGCCCGAGGTCGTCGCCCGCGCGGCGATGGCCGACGGCGTCGTACTGCGCCGGCTCGCCCCAGCCGAGGACGCCGGCCTCGAACGTCTCTTCTTCAAGCTGACCACGCCCGACGCAAGCACCCCGTCAACGCAGACCGATTCGATCCATCCCGAGCTGGCAGGAGCAACCGCATGAGCACCACCACCCTCACCGCACCGATCCGCGTGAACACCGCCGGCGTCCACGCGCGCCCCGGCCTCGGCCGCCTCGTCGCCGTCGAGCTGCGCAAGATGGTCGACACCCGGGCCGGCTTCTGGCTGCAGGTCGCCATGGTCGCGCTCACCGTGGTCGTCGTGGTCGTCCGCCTGCTCGTCGGCGACGCGGCGCACCACACGTTCCAGTCCGTCCTCGACGCCGGGCTGCAGCCGGCGGCCATCCTGCTGCCGGTCCTCGGCATCCTGCTCGTCACCTCCGAGTGGTCCCAGCGCACCGGGCTGATCACCTTCGCGCTCGTCCCGGTGCGCTCGCGCGTCCTCGGCGCCAAACTCATCGCGAGCCTCCTGCTCGCCGTCGCGATGCTGGCGATGTCTCTCGCCGTCGTCGCCGCTGGGGTGCTCGTCTCCTCGCCCGGCGTCGAAGGGACCTGGTCCAACGCCGCGCCGCTGATCGGCCAGTCGGCCGTCTACCTGACGACCGGGATGGTCGTGGGCGTCGCGTTCGGCGCAATCCTGCTCAGCGCCGCCCCCGCCATCGTCCTTCGCTTCGCGCTGCCGACGGCGTGGATGGCAGTGCTCTCTCTGCCCGCGTTCTCCGGCGTCGCCCCGTGGGTGGACTACGCGCGCGCCCTCGGCCAGATGACCGCGAAGGTCATGAGCGCCACCCAATGGGCGCACGCCGGCACCTCGCTCGCCATCTGGATGGTGCTCCCGCTCCTGATCGGCGCCTGGCGGATCACGCGGCGGGAGATCGCCTCGTGAACGCAGCTCGACGATCTCAGCCGAGCTGCGCAAGGAACAAATCGAGACCGATGCTCGCGATCGATAGCCCCTCGAGCTTGATTCAACGCTGCTGCTTGGCGTCGACCGGTCGGTAATCCAGAAGCGACCGACCACACCCCTCCCGCCTACCAGGCCGGAGCCGAGCTCGAGCTCCGATATGCCGAATGCGATCGTCCATCGCGGCGGTGGCGAGCCAGATCCGGGACGCGGAAAGTCGCCATTCCGATCGTCCGTGTGCCGGCTGTCCGACGACCAAAGCAGTCGTACCCGCGGACGCCCACCGGCGGCTGCGATACGCCTGAAGCAGTCACGATCGTGGCGCGGCTGCTTACGTCGAAGCGGAAAGGCCTGTCACCTGTTGCCGCCTGCTGGAGTCAGGCGCTAGCGAGAGCGCCGCCGAGCGGCCACGCCGAGCGGGCCGTGACTCGAACGGTCCGCACCAACGTCGCTGGGCGTCAAGCGCGACGCCGCACTTGCTGCCGCATATCGCCGCGATGCAATGTCGACCGACGCGCTCTGCGGCGGCCATCATCAGCCGAGCAGCCGTATGAGCCCGCGTCCGATGAAGAACAGCCCGGCGGCGCTGAGGAGCCCGACCCTGAACCCGCGACGGCGGCGAGCGATCTGATCGCGTACAGCAGTGAGCGCACGCTGGCTGGGACCGGGGGCGACCCTGGTCAGGACGACGGGCAGCCACGCGGGCATGGAAACCAGTCCGACGAGCACGAGGACGAGCACCGCTTCAGCTGCGACCTCAACGTCCGTCCTGGAGATTTCTTTGGCGGCCGGTGCGATCAGGGCCAGCGTCGTGACGTTCGTGGCCATGGCGAACACGCCGAACGCAAACGCCGCCCGAGCCTTGCGCGAACCACTCGCACTCCGGTCGTCACCGCCCTTGCGACTCGGCGACCCGCGCCGTCCCGAGACGACAACGACAACAGCCACGTTGACCAACACCAGGCCGAGAACGAGGTCGAGCGTCGCGTCGAGGTGCGGCCTGGTCGGGAGCGAGACCGCGCGTCCGAACAGCACGATGGCGACGACAACCACGAGCGTGGTGAGAACCACACCGGCGGCGTAGCGCACCCCTGCCCGACCACCGTCGGGGCCGGCGAGGAGCAGGGTTTGCTCCGTCAAGATGACCGGGCTGACCGCTCCGCCCAACCCGAGCGGGATAACCACCGCGAGCGCCGCCAGCACCGAACGGACTATAGGTCCTCGCCCTCCGGTCGGGCCCGGCGCTCACAAGTGGATGACCACGCAGTTTGGGCGAATGCGATCGTCCGCCGCGGCCGTGGCGAGCCCAGACCGAAGGCACGGAAAGTCGCCAAGGGGATCGCCGGCTCACTCCTGTTCGGCACGATCGCTCTCCAGCAATGGGATCGCCCGCCGACCCCGCTGCTCGTGATCGCAGGCGTGGCATCGGGATCGCCTGCACCGAGGGAGGCTGAGCAGCCCTTCGTCGCCGAACCGATCGTCCGCTTCGGGACGTGGCGCTGCGGAAAGCGATCGTCCGCGACGATGCTAGGGAGTCGCCGCTTATGTCCGGAAGCAGCAGTGTCCAGCGCTCGGTCTACGCCACCCGAGAGTGCTGCGTTCGTGGAAGCGGGTCTGGGCTGACCGGCTGAGACTTACGCCGGGCAGCCGAGTTGACCCGAACGCCGGCGTCCGCATAGATCACCACACGGATCGTGCGGATGCACACGATTGGGGTTCTGTTCGTGGTGGTTCTTGTCAAAGGCTGAGGCGTCGGCGTGACCCGTAGCCCGGGACCAACCAAGGAGGCTGAAATGAGAACGCTCATGAAGGTCAAGATCCCGACCCCGGCGGGAAACGAGGCGATCAAAAACGGAAGCCTGCCGGAGATCATCCGGAAGGCGCTCGCGGACCTTGATGCGGAGGCTGCGTACTTCATCTCAGAGGACGAAATGGGCACTGCCCTGATCATCTTCGACATGGCGGACTCCAGTGAGATTCCACCGGCGGCGGAGCCGTTTTTCATGGCCTTCGATGCGCAGATCACGTTTTCGCCGGTGATGAACGCCGAGGACATGCGCGCCGGCGTCGGCAAGGCGATGGAGGCCGCTTAACCGACCGTTCTCGCCTCACGGCGAGCGAACCGCCGTGCCA
>CAVPMQ010000013.1:0-120827 GCA_963706565.1 uncultured Solirubrobacterales bacterium
GGTCTATCGCGAAGCCATCGTGAGCGCACCCCTATGCCTCAACGGACTGGTGGCAGCCGGTCTGGGCGGTGACTTCCCGATCTGGACCTACGCGATCGCGAGTTCGCTCTACGGGGATCCGACTGACCCCGGGATGCCGGCGTACATGAAGGTCATGGCCAAGTACGGGACTCCCGCCGTGGCCCCCGACCCGTGGGTGATCGTCAGCTTCGGTCAGCTCCTGACCACCGCCCGGTTTTTGAACGAGCTCGGCTACGGCCACATCACCCCGCAGGCCATCCTGCAAAAGGCCAAGGCGTTCAAAGGCCCGGTGGCGCTCGGCGCGCCGTCTCTGGATTGCGGCAAGTATGCGACCGCGCCGGGGATCTGCAACGACAGGACGCAGTTCTTCCTGTACAAGGGCAAGCACGCGTTCGTCAAGACCGCGGGATGGCTCCAGCCTCCGTCATGAGTGAGCGAAGCGACACCTGATGTGCCCGTAAACGTGACCGAGCCCGGGCACTAGCGTGCAGCAGATCCTGCTGTTCAGCCTCCTCGGGCTCGGCTCGGGCGCGCTGATCGCCGGCATCGCGCTCGGCGTGGTGTTGACCTACCGCGGCTCGGGGATCATCAACCTGGCCACCGGCGGCGTGGCGATGTTCGCCGGCTACGCGTTCTGGGCGCTGACCACGGATCTGCTGCACCTGTCGACCGTGCCGGCGCTGTTGGTCAGCTTGGTGATCGTGCTGGCGCTCGGCGCGGCGATCGAACTCGTCGCGTTCAGGCCGCTGCGCACGGCGCCGCCGCTGGCAAAGCTCGTCTCCTCGCTCGGCGTGCTGCTCGTGCTGCAGGCGTCGATGCTGCTCGCGTTCGGCACCACCGCGCAGCCCGAGCCAAGCGTGCTGCCGCAGGACACCGTGAAGCTGCTGGGCGCGGTGATCCCGGTCGACCGTTTCATCCTGACCGGGATCGTGATCGTCCTGGCCGCGGCGCTGGCGGCCCTCTACCGATTCACCCTGTTCGGGCTCGCGACCCGAGCGGCGTCAGAGAACGAGGTGTTCGCGATGCTCAGCGGGCTCTCGCCGAACCGCCTGTCGATGATCAACACGCTGCTCGCCTCGGCGATCGCCGGCGGCATCGGGATCCTCGCGGCGTCGATCACACAGCTCGACACCGAGACGCTCCCACTTCAGATCGTGCCGGCGCTGGCGGCGGCGTTGATCGCCGGCTTCACCTCGTTCGGGATCGCGTGCGCCGCGGGGATCGGCCTCGGAATCATCGGCTCGCTGCTCCAGTACGTCACAAGCCTCTCGTGGTTTCCGACCGCCGGGGGCGTCGCGTTGCCGGGCGTGTACGAGCTCGTGGTGTTCATCCTGATCGTGTTGTTCATGTACCTGCGCGGCGCGAGTCTGCCCAGCCGTGGCGAGCTCGTCGAGCAGCGCCTGCCCGAGGCGCCACGTCCCCGTCGGCTCGCCGTGACCGCGCCCGTGGTGGCGGTGATTTGCGCGGTCGCCCTCGTCGTGCTCCCGTTCGACTTTCGCGAGGCGCTCGTGAACACGATGATCGGGACGCTGATCGCGCTGTCGCTGGTCGTGATCACCGGGTTTGTGGGCCAGATCTCGGTCGTGCAGCTGACGCTCGCCGGTGTATCGGGGTTCACCATCTCCCACCTCGCGGTGAATGCCGGCATCGCGTTTCCGATCGCGCCGCTGCTGGGCGCCGGCGTGGCGCTCATCCTTGGACTGATCACGGCGGCCTCGGCGCTGCGCGTACGGGGGGTGAGTCTGGCCGTGGTCACGCTCGCAGCGGTCGTCGCGATCACGAACTTCGGCTTCGTCAATACGACCTGGGGCGGCGGCCAGACCGGTTCGCCGGTGCCCGAGCCGAAGCTGCTCGGACTCGATCTGGGACCGCGGGCCGGGTTCCGCGGCCTTGACGGCAACCTCCCGAGCCCCGTGTTCGGCTGGGTCGTGCTGGGAGTGACCGTGACGGTGTGTGTCCTCGTCGGGCTCCTGCGCCGGGGCTCACTCGGACAGCGGATGCTCGCGGTGCGCTCCAACGAGCGCGCCGCCTCGGCGGCCGCGATCGATCCACGTGCCGTCAAGTTCGTCGCGTTCGGGATCAGCTCCGTGATCGCCGGCCTCGCCGGCGCGCTGTACGCGTACAACTTCAGTTCGGTCAGCGCCGACCGGTTCGATCCGTTCACCGCGCTGAGCCTGATCGCGTTCGCGTATGCCGGTGGCATCACGCTGATCTCGGGCGCCGTGTTCGCCGGCTTGATATCGACACAGGCGCTGTTCCCGTACGCGCTGGACAAGTGGCTGGGGATCAACGGGAACTGGTTCTTGCTGTTCGGCGGCGCGATCCTGATCGTGACGCTGATCCAGAACCCGGAGGGAGTGGCCGGCGCCTTCTACAGGCGAATACACAAGCGCCAGCCGGTCAGCCGCGAGCGTCCGCCGGCGGCGGTGAGCGAACCCCCGCTGCCAGAGCGGCGTCGCCCGGAGCCCGCAACCGGCAAGGCGGTGTTGCGCGTCAACGGCTTGTCGGTCGCATTCGGGGGCGTCCACGCGCTGAGCGACGTCGACCTCGAGGTTCGGGAGGGCGAGCTGGTGGGGCTGATCGGGCCTAACGGCGCCGGCAAGACGACGCTGATCGACGCGGTCACCGGGTTTGTCCACTTCAGTGGCACCGTCGAGCTCGACGGGCGCGACGTCGGGCGCTTGGCGCCCTACCAGCGCGCGCGGCTCGGCCTCGGCCGGACGTGGCAGAGCACCGACCTGTTCGACGACCTCGACGTGCGCGAGAACCTGACCGTCGCGTCGCCGAAAGGCACGGGCGGAGTCGACAGCACGCTGACGTCGGTCGGGATCGACGTGGCCGCCGAGGCGATGCCGGGCCAGCTTTCGCAAGGGCAGCGCAAGCTCGTCGGAATCGCACGCGCGCTGGCGAGCAGCCCGCGACTGGTGTGTCTCGATGAGCCGGCGGCCGGGCTGGACACGAACGAGAGCCAGCAGCTCGGGGCGCGCTTGCGCGAGCTCGCCGACCACGGACAGTCGACGTTGCTGATCGACCACGACATGGGGCTCGTGCTGAGCATCTGCGACCGGGTCGTGGTGCTCGAGTTCGGAAAGGTGATCGCCGACGACGTACCCGACGTCGTGCGACGAGACCCCAACGTGATCTCGGCCTATCTCGGCGGTGGCAGCCAGCCTGACGCGCTCACTGGCCCAAACGGTCGGGGAAGCCTGGCCCTTTGAGAGGGGACGCGACCGTGAAATCGGGCAAGGCTTCACCTATGGAGCGATCGACCGTCAGCTTCGTACAGGACCGCGCGAGGTTCGAGGTGCTCCCGCTCGGCCGCAGCGAGCAGGAGGCCGAGCGTCTCCCGCATCCGGTGCGCCTGACCGTGACGTGCTCGCCCAAGCATGGCCCCGACGAGGCGGTCGCTGTGGCCCGACGGCTGCATCGGATTGGCCACGCGCTCACCGTTCACGTCGCGGCGCGGATGGTGCGCGACCGTGCTCACCTGGATTCGCTGCTCGCCGCGATGGCGCAGGCAGGCGCCGACGACCTGTTCTTGATCGGGGGCGACGCCGACCCGCCGCTCGGCGAGTACGCGTCGGCTGTGGAGTTGCTGCCGATCGTGGCCAAGCATCCGCAGCGTCCGCGGACGATCGGGATCGCCGGCTACCCCGAGGGGCACCCGCTGATCTCCGATGAAGAGCTCGCGCGAGCGCTGGCGCAGAAGAGCGCGCACGCCGACTATGTGGCGACGCAGATGTGCTTTGACGCCGACGTCCTGCTGAGTTGGATCGCCGACCAGCGTCGGCAAGGCATGACGCTGCCGGTCGTGATCGGGATGCCGGGCAAGGTCGCGCGACGACGGCTGCTGGAGATGTCGGTGCGGATCGGCGTGGGTCCGTCGCTCGCGTTCGCGCGCAAGCAGCGCGGCCTGCGCAGCCTGCTCTCGCGTCGCTCAACGGCCGACCGGCTGTACAAGGCGCTGGCCCCGGCGCTCGATGACCCCGCGCTCAACGTCCCCGGCTTTCACTACTTCACGTTCAACCAGCTGATAGAGACGTGGGAGTGGTACTGCAAGCATGAGGGCGAGTGCGAGCTTCGGCCGCCCGAGCCGGTCTCAGCCGGCGTCTACGTCCATCGCGAGGAAGGAGCAACGTCATGACGCCAAGCAATCTCCAGGAGGTCCTGGACGAATCGGGCAACGTCGTAGAGCTGCTTCGCAACTCGCAGATCGGCGCCTACATCTACCCAGTCGTCCCGTATGAGTTCAGCAACTGGCGCCGCGAGCAGCGCGCATGGCGCGAGACCGCCGTCCTGTTCGACCAGTCGCACCACATGGTCAACTTCTTCTTCAACGGCCCCGATGCGCTGAAGATGGTGTCCGACACGGGCATCAACAGCGTCGCCAACTTCCCCGTCAACATGGCCAAGCAGTACGTCCCGACGACGCCTGCGGGCCACGTGATCGGGGACGGGATCCTCTTCCACCTGGACGACGAGAAGTTCGTGTGGGTGGGGCGCGCGCCGGTCGCCAACTGGCTCAAGTACCAGGCCGAGACCGGCGGCTACAAACTCGATTTCGAGCTCGACGACCGCTCTCCCGGCCGGCCGTACGGCAAGGAGGTCACGCGCGCGTACTGGCGCTTTCAGATCCAGGGCCCGAACGCCTGGCCAGTGATCGAGAAGCTCAACGGAGGACCGGTCGAGCAGCTGAAGTTCTTCCGCATGGCCGAGATGAATGTCGCCGGCCAGCGCGTGCGCACGCTCCGTCACGGGATGGCCGGCGAGCCCGGTCTCGAGCTGTGGGGCCCGTATGAGACCTACGACGAGACCCGCGAGGCGATCCTGGAGGCGGGGGCCGAGTTCGGCCTGCTTCCCTGCGGCGCCCGCGCGTACGCGTCCAACACGCTCGAGTCGGGCTGGATCCCGTCGCCGCTGCCGGCGATCTACACCGGCGAGGAGCTGCGCGGCTATCGCGAGTGGCTGGCTCCGAACAGCTACGAGGCCAACAACGCACTCGCCGGGAGCTTCGTCTCGGACGACATCGAGGACTACTACACCAACCCGTTCCAGTTGGGCTACGCCCACATGGTCAAGTTCGACCACGACTTCATCGGGCGCGACGCGCTCGAGCAGATCGACCCGGCCGCCCAGCGCAAGAAGGTCACCCTCGCCTGGGAGCCCGACGACGTCACGCAGATCTTCGATTCGATGTTCGACCTCGACGGCGAGAGCTATCAGTTCTTCGACCTGCCGATCGCCAACTACGGCGCCTCGAACTTCGACTCGGTGCTCGACCCCGATGGCAACGTCGTCGGGTACTCGATGTTCACGGGCTACAGCGCCAACGAGAAGCGCGCGCTGTCGCTGGCGACGATCGATCCCGAGATCGAGCTCGGCAACGAGGTTCACGTCGTCTGGGGAGAGCCTGACGGCGGCACCCGCAAGACGACGGTCGAGCCGCACGAGCAGATCAGCATTCGCGCGATTGTCAGCCCCGCCCCGTACTCCGAGACCGCGCGCCTGGAGTACGCCGAGGGCTGGCGGACCGGCGCACGGAGGTAGTGCGGTCGCGATGAGCAGCACGGTTGCGCAAGCGGACTGGCCGGCGACGGTTGCCAGGCTGCGCGAGCAGTGGAGCTTTCAGCGCCACCCGTTCATGCGGCGGTGGTTTGAGGGCGAGCTGAGCGCTGCGGACCTGCAGCTGTTCGCCGGCGAGCACTACCACGTCCTGTTGGCGCTCGAGCGCGCGTCGCGGGGAGCGGCCGCGCTCGCCGACGGCCTGCTCGCCGAACAGCTCGCCCGGTACGCCGACGATCAGGAGGAGGCGGTCGAGCTGTGGTGCGAGTTCGCGGTGGCGACCGGCTGGGGAGGGTCCGGGTGGTATTTCGGCCAGGACCCGCTGCCGCAGACGGTGGCCTGCGCGCGCCGGCTGTCGGGCGCGGGCGAGGGGCGTTCGCTCGTCGTTCACCTGGCGACGATCTGCGCGTTCGAATCCGCCCACGCCGAGCTCGCTTCACTGCAGCTCGACGCGCTCGTGCTCTGCTACGGCTTCGACCACACCTCCACTCGCTTCCATGCGGCGGCGCCGGAACGCTCCGCGCACGCCGCGCTTGTCGCCGAAGGTGCGATCACCAACCTCCTACCGATAACCTCGTCCTCCGCTCTGGTGGACCACGCCGAACTCATCTACCGCTCGTACCTGGATCTGCTCACCGGCGTGGGTGCGCTCGCGGAGGCCTGCGTCTGAGCACCTCGGCCCCGGATCAGGCGCACACCGATGCGCCAGGCACGATCCGGCTACTGATCTCCTGCGCCGACCGCCCGGGAATCGTGGCCGCCGTCTCGCAGTTCCTGTTCGAGTACGGGGCCAACATCGTGCGCTCGGACCAGTACTCGACCGACCCCGAGGGAGGGATCTTCTTCATGCGGGTCGAGTTCACGCTCGCCCCCGAGCGCCGCGGCGGGATCGGCGAGCGCTTCGGGCTGGCGGTCGCCGAGCCGTTCGGCATGACCTGGCGCCTGTGGGACTCGACCGAGCGCAAGCGCATCGTGGTGCTGGTCTCCAGGTACGACCACTGCCTGTACGACCTGCTGTGGCGCTGGAGTCGCGGCGAGCTCGAGGCGCAGATCGTGATGGTGGCCTCCAATCACACGGACTTCCAGGGCGAGGTCGAGCGCTTCGCGCTCCCCTATCACCACATCCCCGTGACCAAGGAGACCAAGCCCGAAGCCGAGGCCAAGCTGCTCGCCGCGGTCGACGGCCGCTGCGATCTGATCGTGCTCGCCAGGTACATGCAGATCCTGTCGGGCGAGTTCCTATCGCGCGTGCGCGTGCCGGTGATCAACATCCACCACTCGTTCCTCCCGGCGTTCGCCGGCGCCGGCGCCGTACGAGCGCGCCAAGCAGCGCGGCGTCAAGCTGATCGGCGCTACCGCCCATTACGTCACCGAAGAGCTCGACGCCGGGCCGATCATCGAGCAGGGCGTGACCCGGGTGAGCCACGCCGACGATGTGGCTGCGCTGACTCGGAGCGGGGCCGAGATCGAGCGCACTGTGTTGGCCCGGGCGGTGCAGGCGCACTGCCAGGATCGGGTGCTGCGGCACGGCAATACCACCGTGGTGTTCTGAGCATGCTCGGGGTTCTCGGGGCCGAACGTCAACGGCCCAATGAAGGAGGGATGGGGCGGGTCGGGGGCCGTGAAAGTCGTCCAGGCCCGCCGAAAACGTCCCACTCGATGAGTCCCATCAGCGGCGCGGGCCAATTTAGGCGTTCAGCGCACAAAACGACCCACGCAGCGCGGCGAACCGATCGATTGGGTCGTTTTCGTCGGCATCAACCCAGGTGTTCCGGCCGAACCTCCCGTCCCACCCCTCAATGAGCAGTTGACGTTCGGCGCCACGACCGCCCCGTCATCCGGTTTGGATGATTCGCCCGGCAGGCCCCCCGATAGGGTCGCCGCGTGACCGGGACGAGAGGTCGCGCCGCGAGCGGCTCGGGAGTCGTGCTGCTGACGCTGGCCTCCGGCCAGTTCCTGATGACGCTCGACAGCTCGGTGATGAACGTGTCGATCGCGACCGTCGCCAAGGACGTCGGCACGACGGTCACCGGGATCCAGACCGCGATCACGTTCTACACGCTGGTGATGGCCTCGCTGATGATCACCGGCGGCAAGCTCGGGCAGATCCTCGGACGCAAACGAGCGTTCGCGATCGGCTGCATCATCTACGCCTGCGGGTCGTTCATCACGGCGATCTCGCAGAGCCTCGCCGTGCTGATGGTCGGGTGGTCGTTCCTGGAGGGCGTCGGCGCCGCGCTGATCCTGCCCGCGATCGTCGCGCTGGTGGCGTCCAACTTCGGGCCGTCGGAGCGGCCGCGCGCCTACGGGCTCGTCGCCTCAGCGGGCGCGATCGCCGTCGCGGCCGGGCCGCTGATCGGCGGGCTGTTCACGACGTACGCCTCGTGGCGCTGGGTGTTCGTGGGCGAGGTGCTGATCGTGCTGGCGATCCTCGCGGTCGGCCGGCGGATCGCCGACACCCCGCCCGCCAACCGGCCAAAGCTCGATCTCGTCGGCACGGCGCTGTCGGCGCTGGGGTTGGCCCTGATCGTGTTCTCGATCCTCAAGGCCGGCTCCTGGGGCTTCGTCACGCCCAAGCCCGAAGCCCCGACCTGGCTCGGCCTGTCCCCGGCCATCTGGCTGCTGCTCGGCGGCGGGGTCGTGCTGTTGCTGTTCTTCAGGTGGGAGAGCAGGCAGCTACGCCGTGGCGCCGAGCCGCTGGTCGACCCGTCGATCCTGCTCAACCGGACGCTGCGGTCAGGGCTGACCGGCTTCTTCTTCCAGTACACCATCCAGGCCGGGCTGTTCTTTGCGGTGCCGCTGTTTCTGTCGGTGGCGCTCGGGTTGTCGGCGATCGACACCGGCGTGCGCCTGTTGCCGCTGTCGCTCACACTCCTGCTGGCCGCCGCCGGCATCCCCAAGGTGCGCCCCAACGCAAATCCACGCCGCGTGATCGAGTTCGGGTTCGTGGCGCTGTTCGCCGGGATCGTGGTGATGGTGGGCGCGCTCGACGCCGGCGCGGGCGCGGAGCATCGTGACGTGGCCGATGCTGCTCGCCGGTCTCGGGGATCGGGGCGCTGGCGTCGCAGTTGGGCAGCGTGACGGTGTCGTCGGTTCCCGACGAGCAGAGCGCCGAGGTGGGCGGTCTCCAGAACACCGTCACGAACCTCGGCGCGTCGATCGGGACCGCGCTGAGCGGCGCCGTGCTGATCTCCGCGCTCACGGCGTCGCTGATCACCGGGATCCAGAACAACCCGGCGATCCCGGCGGACCTGAAGTCCAAGGCCAAGACCGAGCTGTCCAGCGGCGTCCCGTTCCTGTCCGACAAGGACCTCCAGGCTGCGCTGGAGAAGGGTGGCGTGCCGATGCAGACCGCCGACGAAATCGTCAAGGAGAACAAGGCTGCGCGCCTGGATGCGTTGCGGTCGTCGCTGTCGGTGATCGCCGTGATCGCGTTGATGGCGCTGTTCTTCGGCCTCAGACTCCCCACCGCTCAGCCTGCCAAGGCCCGACCGACTTGATCCTCCGGACCGTTGTCCGAGCGGTCTGGGGCGTGGCGCCGACGCAGTCTGACGCTGGGGCTGCGGGCGCCGATCGCTCGCAGATCCAGACGCGCTGTCGTGTCTGCACCCCTGAACACGATCGCCTCATGCGGCCCGGGTCCGCCCTTCATCCCCGCTCCAGAGAGAGCCGTTGACGTTCGGCTACGCAACCTAACCGAGTGTCACGCGGCGCTCGCCGTCGAGTTCGGGCTGCCGAGGAGGTCCTTGTTCTCGGGGACGAACTTGCTGGCCATGAACGTGGCGCCCTGCGGGTCGGCGATCACGGCCATCCGGACCCAGGGGCCGTCGAACGGCCCGGCGAGGACCTTGCCGCCCAGCTCGACAGCGCGCTCGGCGATCCCGTCGGCGTCGTCGACCGCGAACGTCACGCTCCAATGAGCGGGCATGTCCGCGTGCTCGGCTGGGATCGGCATGATGCTGGCGACGACGTCGACGAACCGGTCGGGCGCCCCGACGTCCGCGACCATCTTGCGCAGGCCCGGAGTGTCGCGCTCGAGGTAGTCGCCGTAGCCCGGCAGCGTCCACATCTCGGCGCCACCGTCGAGGGTGAGCGTGTCCCAGCCGAATACCGCGCGATAGAACGACTTCGCGCCTTCTGGGTCGCGCGTGTTCAGGCCGTTGAAGTTCAGCGCGCCGTGCTCGTTGACAACGCGAGCGCCCTTATGGCGGTTCGCCTGCCACACGCAGAGCACCGCTCCTTCGGGGTCGGCGAACACCGCCATCCGGCCGGCGTCCATCACGTCGAATGGCTCCATCAACACGTTGCCGCCGGCGTCGCGCACCTTCGACGCGGTGTCGTCGGCGCTGTCGACCCATACGTAGGTGTTCCAAAGCGCCATCGGCGGCGCGCCTTCTGAGATCGAGCCGATCGCGGCCACGTCGCCGCCACGGATGCGGCCGATGTAGTAGTGGACCTCGGAGTCCAGCAGGCATCGCGTCCTCGAGCTCCCAGCCGAACAGGTCTCCGTAGAAGGTGGCGGCGGCTTCGGGGTCAGGCTGAGTCGTGTCAACCCAGCACGGGACGCCGGGGATGTATCCGTCTCGCTCGGCCATGCTTGTCTCCTTCCGGTCGCTTGAAGTGCCCGCCACGGTATCCCGGGATTAGGTCAAGATCGGTCCTCGATCTCGGCCCACGTCACATCTCTGGGCGCTGCTTCGTCCTAGAGTCGAGAACTGAAAAGGAGGACTGAAATGGCCAACAAGATCCCAGCAGACCGCATGCAACTGGCGGAGCTCGCGCCGCGTGGGTATGCGGCGATGTTCAGGCTGTCGAGCACGGTCCAGCTCGACCAGGAGATCCGCGAGCTGATCGACATTCGGGCGTCGCAGATCAACGGCTGCGCGTTCTGCCTCGACATGCATTGGAAGGACGCACGCGCGTCCGGTCAGTCCGAGGAGCGGCTGTACATGCTCAGCACGTGGCGCGAAAGCTCGCTGTACAGCGAACGCGAGCGCGCCGCGCTCGAGCTCTGCGAGGCGATGACGGTGATCAGCAAAGCGCAGGTGCCCGACGACGTCTGGGCGCGGGCAAGCGCTGCGTTCGACGAGTACGAGCTCAGTCAGCTGGTGTTCGCGATCACCACGATCAATGCCTGGAACCGACTCAATATCGCGACGCTCCTGCAGCCCGGACACTACGAGCCGGGGATGTTCGATCAGGGCAGCAAGGCGCGCGCAGACGGCAACGCACCGGCGGTCGAGGTCGGAGGAGCCGCGTCGTCGTGATCGGGCCCGCCGCCGACGATCAGCTGGCCACCGAGTTCGCGCGGCTGCGGCCCTACCTCCTGCGCGTCGCCTACAGCCACCTCGGGAGCCTGAGCGAGGCCGAGGACCTCGTTCAGGAGGCGTGGATTCGGCTCGAGCGCAGCGACCGCAACGAGATCCGCAACCTGCGCGCGTGGCTGACCACGGTCGTCAGCCGTCTCGCGCTGGACGCGCTGACCTCGGCGCGCTCGCGACGCGAACGCTACGTCGGCCCGTGGCTGCCCGAGCCGCTCGTCCAAGCCGATCCCGACGAGGCCGATCCGGCCCGAAAGGTGGACCTCGACGAGTCGGTGAGCATGGCGCTGCTCGTCGTGCTCGAGTCGCTCTCGCCCGCTGAGCGCAGCGCGTTCCTGCTGCACGACGTGTTCGGCTACTCGTTCTCCGAGGTCGCCCAGATCGTCGGACGTAGTCCGGCCGCGGCTCGGCAGCTCGCCACGCGCGGCCGGCACGCCGTCGAAGCTCGCCGGCCGAGGTATCCGGCCGACGTCGAGGAGCAGCGCGAGGTGATCGCCGCGTTCCAGGCGGCGGCGCAGAACGGCGATGTCGGCTCGCTGATCGAGGTGCTCGACCCGGCCGTCACCTTCCGCAGCGACGGCGGTGGCGTGGTCAACGCGGCCCGCACCGTGTTCACCGGTGCCGAGCGCGTCGCGCGCATCTTCACCGCGATGGCCGGGCACTTCGGCGAGCAGTTTCGGATGCGCCCGATCGTCGTCAACGGCGCCCCGGGCCTGCTGCTCGACACGGGCGAGTACCCGAGCGTCATCGCGTTCATCCTCGACCAGGGCCGGATCAGCGAGATCGACGTGGTGCGCAACCCCGAGAAGCTCGGGACGCTGCTCGGGTCAGGGCGGTGACGCCGTCGCGGCCGCCGGCGACGCACGCCGGTCCACTAGTGCGCCAGGAGCGCCTTGACGATCACGATCGACAGACCCAGCGCGAGATTGACCCCGACGCTGGCGATCGTGCCCGCCGTGCTCAGCTCCTCGAGGCGCGCGAAGCGAACCCCCTGGATCGTGAGCGTCGCGACGCCGACCCCCACCGCCAACCACAGCGCGGTGCGCGCGTGGAACAGCCCGAGCGCACCGAGCACGACGACGAACACTGGAAGCACCGCGGCTCTGAGGATCGCGCCCTCGCGACGTGCCAACGCGGCGAGCTCGGCGGCGGTCAGACGCCGCCCGATCGTCACGCTTTCGCCCAGTGCGTGCGAGTAGACGTGAGCGACCCACAGCACTCCTGACGTGACCGCCGCGAGCACCGCGACGCTCCACAGGTTCGGGTCGACGGCCTTCGCGCTGCCGGTGATTGCGGCCAGGACGACGATCGTGCCGTAGACGGTGCCGCTGATCGTCCGACGGTTTCCGAGAAATAGCGCCTCTAGGTTCATGCCCGGATGATCGCGGCTAATCAGCCATTTTTCGGTGCGGGTGAGGGAAACAGAGGATTTGTGGGTATGCATGGATAGAGTTCGCGCGCTTTCGGCGACGGCCCGCTGAACGCGAAAAACAACTTCTACCTGTGTGGGGAGGGTGTGCATGCGCCTGATTGGATGGTGTTCGCAGTCGACCGCTAGTCGTCTCAGCCGGATGCTGTTGTTGTGCGGGCTGCTGTGTTTGACCATCGGCGCAGCATCCGCTCACGCGGGTGTCTCGGCCAACGTGCTCAGCAACGACCCGTACACAAACACGACGAGCTACCACCAGACAGAGGTGGAGCCGGCGTCGTTCGCGTCTGGGTCCACGGTCGTCACTGCCTTCCAGGCGGGCCGCTTCCCTGATGGCGGGTCGTCGAACATCGGATGGGCGACGTCGAGCGACGGCGGCAGCACCTGGAAGAACGGGTTCCTTCCGGGAACGACGGTGTACGCGAAGCCCGCCGGGCCCTACAGCGCCGTCAGCGACGAGGCGGTCGCATTCGATGCCAAGCACGGCGTCTGGCAGATCATCATGGACGGCTTGGACACCGACTACGACGGACTCGCCGTGCTGGTCAGCCGCTCGACCAACGGTGGGCTCACGTGGAACTCGCCCGTGACGGTGTCGGCGGGGGCCAACGACCAGGACCGGGACAAGACCTGGATCGTCTGCGACAACCACCCCGCCTCGCCGTACTACGGCAATTGCTATGCCGAGTGGGACGACATGGGGCACAACCAGCAGCTGCACATGGCCGTGTCCAAGGACGGTGGCGCCACCTGGACGCAGTCGACGGTGCCGACCGCCCAGGCGGTGATCGGCGGCCAGCCGCTTGTCCAGCCGAGCGGCAAGGTGGTCATGCCGATTCAGCAGCTGTCGAACATCGTCACGTTCGTCTCGAGCAACGGAGGCACCAGCTACACCGGTCCGTCCAAGGTCGCGGCGATCACGTATCACACCGATGCCGGCAACTTCCGCTCATCGCCGCTGCCCACGGCGGGGATCGACAGCGCCGGGAAGGTCTACGTGGCCTGGGAGGACTGCCGCTTCATCGCCAGCTGCACCGCGAACGACATCGTCTACACCTCCTCGGCGGATGGAACGACCTGGTCCGCAGTGACCCGGATCCCAGTCGATGCGACGACCAGCGGAGTCGACCACTTCCTGCCGGGTCTTGGGGTCGACCCGACCACCTCCGGCACGACGGCGAAGCTCGCCCTCACCTACCTCTACTACCCGAACACCAACTGCACGGCGAGCACCTGCCGGCTCGACGTCGGCTTCACACGCTCGAGCGACGGGGGTGCGACCTGGACGGCGAAAACGCTGGAGGCGGGTCCAACGCCGCTGAGCGAGCTGCCGAATACATCGCAGGGACCGATGATCGGAGACTTCCTCTCGACTGCGTTCGTCACCACCAGCACAGGCGACGCGCCGATGTCGTTCTTCGAGCAGTCGCTGGCGGTCACGGGCAAGAGCTGCACGCTCGGCGACAACTCCTCGTGTCGGCAGAGGACCGTCGAGCACCTGTTCACGCCCTGACACTTCGTCACCAAAGCTGACAAAACCGGCACCATGCTCCCGTTAACGGGAGCATGGTCGCCTTCCGTTGGGCCGCGGCGCTGATCGCGCTGCTGGCATCGCTCGCGCTTGCCGGCGCAGCTGTCGCCGACGGCGTGACGAACGCGGGCGATGACCTTCGCACCGGCTGGTATCCGGACGAGGGGGCGATCACCCCGCAGCTCGTCAGCGGCGGTACGTTCGGTCAGCTGTGGTCGGCTCCGGTCGACGGACAGGTCTATGCCCAGCCGCTGCTGTCGGCGAGCGGGACGCTGATCGTCGCCACCGAGAACGACAAGGCCTACGGGCTCGATCCGGCCACGGGCGCAAAGCAGTGGATGCAGGACCTGGGAACCCCGTGGAACCCGGCGGACATCGGATGCGGCGACATCGCCCCCTCGATCGGGACGACCGCCACGCCCGTGATCGACTCGTCCACCAACACGGTCTACCTGACCCACAAGACGTATGTGTCCGGGACCGCGGCCTGGTTCATGGACGCGCTCGACGTCGCCACCGGTCAGGAACGGACGGGGTTTCCGGTGAGGCTCGGCGGCACCGCCGACAACAACTCGCACATCTCGTTTCTGGCCGCCAACCAGCAGCAGCGGCCTGGCCTGCTGCTGATGGGAGGCGTGGTGTACGCCGGGTTTGGAGGGCATTGCGACGTCGGTCCCTACCAGGGCTGGGTCTTCGGTGTGTCCACCACGACGGCCCACATCACCGCGAAGTGGGTCGACACGGCCGGCCAGAACGGCGCCGGCATCTGGCAGTCGGGGGTGGGGCTCACCTCCGACGGGGCGGGGTCGATCCTGGTCAGCACCGGTAACGGCGGCGCGCCGACGACGCCCACCCCCGGAACTTCGCCTCCGGGATCCTTCGGCGAGACGGTGGTGCGCCTGCACGTCAATTCGGACGGGTCGCTGACGCCGGTCGACTTCTTCGCGCCGTTCGACGCGCAGCAGCTGGACGTGTTTGACGGGGATTTCGGCTCGGGCGCGTTCGTGGGGCTCCCCGACGCGTACTTCGGCACCGCGACCGTCCCGCACCTCGGAGTGATCGTCGGCAAGGAGGGCTACGTGTACCTGCTGAACCGCGACCACCTCGGGGGCTATGACCAGGGCCCCGACGGTGCCGACGACGTGGTGCAGCGAACCGGACCGCGCGGCGGGGTGTGGGGGCGCCCGGGAGTGTGGCCGGGCGACGGAGGCTACGTCTACATCCCCACGTCCAGCGGGCAGAACGGCGGTGGGCTGTTCGACGTCTACAAGTACGGCCTGTCGGGCACGGGGACGCCGTCGCTGTCGCTGGTTGCAAGCTCGCCCGACGTGTTCGGCTGGGGCAGCGGGCCGCCCGTGATCACATCCGACGGGGCGACGTCCGGAACCGCGCTCGTGTGGACGATCTGGAGCGCGAACCGGTCAGGGTCCGGCGGCCAGCTGCGCGCCTACGACCCCGTGCCGGTCAACGGCCAGCCCGTCCTGCGCTACAGCGCCCCGATCGGGACCGCGACCAACTACAGCGTTCCGGGCGTCGGCGCGGGGCGCCTGTACGTCGGCACGCGCGACGGGAAGGTGCTCGCGTTCGGCTCGCCGGTCAGCCAGCCGCTGGGCGGATCCGGGCTCTCGTTCCCGCGCACGACGATCGGCACGAGCGACCAGATGACGCTGACGCTCACCGCCGACCGCGATCTCACGCTCTCGGGCCTCGAATCATCGTCGGATCAGTTCACGCTGGGCACGCCCTCGCGATCGCTGCCGGCAACACTCACTATCGGACAGAAGATCTCTGTCCCGGTCACGTTCTCACCAACGCAGACGGGCCTTCTCGGGGGACAGGTCAACGCCCAAACCGATGCGGGCGATGTGGCGTTCGCGCTCTCGGGAACCGGACAGAATGCGTCCGCCGACCTGGAGGCGAGCACGCCGCTCGTGTCGCTCGGCGGCACCGCCGTCGGGGGCCATCTCAGCGGCACCGCGACGTTCACCAACGTCGGCGGCACGGACCTGACGATCAACGCGGTCCACCTTCCGAGCCCGCCGTTCAGCGCCACCGGGGCGCCCAGCGCCGGAGACACGATCGCCCCGGGTGACTCGATCACCGTCGAGCTCGCGTTCGACCCCACGACGGTCGGGCAGTTCGCGGATGAGATCGAACTCGACACGACGGGCGGCGACGAGGACATCGGGGTGTCGGCGACGGCGGGGCTGCCCGGCCTGCTCGAGTTCTCCGCCGATGCCCTGGACCTCGGCGCGACCCCGTTCGGGAGCACGGCGCGCAAGACGTTCACGATCACCAACACGGGCGGCAGCAACGTCACGATCACGAAGTCAAAGCCGCCGTTCGGCGGAGCGTTCGCGCCGACCACCTCGCTTCCGGAGGGCACGACGGTCGCACCGGGACAGACGCTGACCGAAGGCGTCGCGTTCACGCCAAGCGCGCTGGGCCCGTTCACGGGAAGCTGGGAGATCACCGGCGATGACGGCTCGGGCCTTCACCAGGTGCGCCTGACCGGCAGCGGCGTCGCACCGACCTCGCCGGCAGGACCGGGAGGACCGGGAGGACCGGTCTCCACCGGGGGCCCGCCACAAGGCGGGCAGCACGTGAGCAAGGCGCTGGTCGCCCCGAAGATCGTGCCCGCCAGATCAGATACGACCGCCGTCCGCGGCGTCTACATCACCTACACGGCCAACGCCGCTGCCACCACTCGGTTCACGCTGCAGCGCAAGACCGCCGGCCGCGTGCAGCGACACCGGTGCGTGGCGCCCAGCCGCCACAACCGCACCGCGCCCGCATGCACGCGGTACGTGAACGTCGCAGCGTTCACCCACCGCGACCGTGTCGGAGTCAACCGCGTGCGCCTCACCGCCTACGTACGGGCCGTAAGGCTCGTGCCGGGCAGCTACCGCGTGCGCGCGGTGCTGACCGACGCCGCCGGGCGCCGGCACACGTTCTACGCGCTGCTACGGGTCGTGGGGCGCCGGCACACGCCGGCCACGCGCTCCACTCGCTGAAACCCGAGCGATTCGTACAGCCCGAGCGCGTGGTAATCGGGCTCGGCGGCGATCACGAACCGCCTGGCGCCTTGCTTGGCGGCGCGGCCGGCGGCCTCGACGACGAGGCGCGAGCTGATCCCCCTCCGACGGTACGCCGCGGCGGTGTCGACGGCCTGAAAGCGCCCCCGCCCACCGGTGACGACGACCCCACAGGCGGCCACCACCTCGCCCTCGCCTGGATAGGTCGCCACGTACCAGGCGCCTCGGCCCGCGCGGAACATCGCCCGAAGGTCTTCGAGCCGCCGGCCGAGGAACTCCCGGTAGACACCCTCCTCCAAGAAGTCATCCCGCGAGGCGACCTGTAACTCGATTGCCTGCTGCCACAGATCGGCGTCTGCGCCGGGCCGCGGGTCGAGCGCTGAGATCACCACCTCCCGATTGGCGCGCGGATGCATCCGCAGCGCGTCGGGTTCGGCGACCAGCCCGACCGCCTCCTCCAGTTCGTATCCGCGCGAGACGAACTCCTCGCGCGCGCTGCCGAGCGCTCCGTCGACTCGATCCCACGCCAGCGTCACGTGCTCGATCAGCGGGTTCTCACCGAACTCGAGCTCGAACAGCCGCTCCCACCGCTCTCCGTCTCCCGACTCGGGTGCGTCGTCGAACAGCAGCAGGTTTCCCCACCAGTGCTCCGGATTGCCCGGGGAGCGAACCACCAGATACCCGTCGCGACGCTCGACGACGTGGTCGACGGGCAGCACGTCGTGGTCGGTCGCCCACAACAGCGACCTCGGGACGGTATTCGCGCTTACACCGGACATGCAGACCAGGCAGCAGCGTCTCACAATCCCGACCGTTGTGGTAGAACTTAGGTCGCCCTAATAAGGGTGCCCTTTGCCACGAGGAGCGGAACGGAATGAGTTTTGCGGAAACGGTGTTGCTCGGTGCAATCGCCGGTTTCACGATCTACCTCGGCCTGCCGGTGGGGCGGCTTGGGCGAGTTTCCGACCGGGCGCGCGTCGCGCTGGCGATGTTCTCGGTCGGGATCCTGGCGTTCATCTTCGTCGACGTGACCGGCCACGGTCAGGAGATCGTCGACGACGGCGCTGGACAGCTACAAGCACAACGACACCAGCCTGGCGCACGTCGTCGGATTGTTCGCGCTCCTGGCCGTCGGCTTCACAGCCGGTACCGCCGGCATCTCGGCGATCGAGCAATTCCTACGGCGGCGCACCGTGCGTCCTCCGATCGCCGGCGGGGACGCCGCCGCGACCCTCACCGCCGACGAGTTGGCGAGGTACGAGTTCGACGCTCGCCGCGTCGCGCTGCGCAGCGGGATGACGATCGCGTTCGCGATCGGCCTGCACAACTTCGCCGAAGGGCTCGCCATCGGCGTCTCGGCGAAGTCGGGCGCGATCGGCCTCGCGACCGTGCTGATCATCGGCTTCGGTCTGCACAACGCGACCGAGGGCTTCGGAATCGTCGGCCCGCTCGGCAATGTGCGTCCATCCTGGCGATGGCTGTTCCTCGCGGGGCTGGTGGGAGGCGGACCCACGTTCGTCGGCACGATCGTCGGCTACCAGGTCCACTCCGACCCGCTCGAGCTGTGCTTCTACGCGCTCGCAGGCGGCGCGATCCTCTACGTCGTCGGGGAGATCTGGACCGCCGTGCGCAGGTACGGCTATCGCACGCTCGGGCTCTACTTCCTCGCTGCCGGCTTCCTGCTCGGCATCGCCACGGATCTGATCGTCACCTACGGCGGCGCCTGACCTTCACGCGCGCCGTCCGCTTGGCCGACAATCCTGCGGCCACCGCTGCGACGCAGCCTGACCGAGGAGGACGATCGTGCGCAAGCTTGCATTGGCCGGCATCGCCGGAATGCTCATCGGGGGAGCCGCCGTCGCCGCGGCAGCTTCGCCGGCGGTCCGCGCGGTCGGGGTGTCCGTCGCGCGCGACCGCCTATCGGCGGGCTCGCCGAGCCACCCCCAGGGCGTGAAGCTCGCCGCGGCCCTGAGCTGGGAGGGGCTGACGCCCGGCACCGCGCCGACGATCAACAAGATCGACCTGTGGTTTCCGACGGGTACCCGCTACAACGGGGCGAGCTACCCGTCGTGCTCCTACGCACGCCTGAACGCCGCCGGGCCTTCGGCGTGTCCGAAGGACTCGATCATGGGGTCGGGAACGGCCACCGCGTTCGCCGACACGGTCGTGACGCGCCCGCGAATCACGGTGGTCAACGGCGGCAAGGATCGCGTGTACTTCTACACGGTGCTGAACAACCCCGCGCGGGTGCAGGTGCCGGTGATCGGTCAGGTCACCAGGTTGGCGGGCAGGTGGGCGTATCACTTGAGCGCCACGATCCCGCCCCGTCTGCTGGTCGTCGCCGGCGTGCCGATCAGGTTCACCGCCCTGCAGGTCAGCGCCGGGCGGGGGACGTGGCTCGCGATAACAGCGCCGCCGTCGGGGATCAAGATCGTCACCTCGTTCAGCGACGGCACGAAGATCATGGCGATGGTCGGGGTCCAGAACATCTGACCCACCCCGCCCGCGCAGCTGACTCGCGTCGCATCAGGCACCCGCCTCCTACCAAGGTCGGACCTCTGATCATCGCGGGGTAGTAGCGCGGACACGGCCTGCGGCCGATGCCGGGCGGACGGCACGACCGTAGGTTCGTGGCATGTTCAACTCCACGCTTCGCACTCGCAGGGCCGCCCCCTCCGCCAGCGCCGTCACGCTGCACGACGTCCGCAAGGTGCACGGCCGCGGCGAAGGGGCGGTCGTCGCCCTCGACGGGGTCAGCGCCCAGCTCGCTCCGGGGTCATTCACCGCCGTGATGGGCCCATCGGGCTCGGGCAAGAGCACGCTGCTGAACGTCGCGGCAGGACTGGACCGGCCCACGTCCGGCACCGTCTCGCTCGGCGACATCGAGCTGACGCGCCTCAGCGAGCGGCGGCTGACGCTGCTGCGCCGCGAACGGATCGGCTTCGTCTTTCAGGCCTTCAACCTGCTGCCGTCGCTCACCGTCGCGCAGAACATCGCGCTGCCGCTGCGACTCGACGGTCGCCGGCCGCGGCGCTCGACGGTCCGTGAGATCGCGGCACGAGTCGGCCTCGACAAGCGGCTGCGCAACCGGCCCTCGCAGCTCTCCGGCGGCCAGCAGCAGCGGGTCGCGATCGCCCGAGCGCTGATCACCCGCCCCGAGGTCGTGTTCGCCGATGAGCCAACCGGAGCGCTGGACACCCACACCGGACGCGACGTTCTCGAGCTCCTGCGCGAGCTCGTCGACCACGACGGACACACGGTCGTGATGGTCACCCACGACCCCGTTGCGGCGGCATATGCAGACCAGGTGGTGATGCTTGCCGACGGTCGCATGGCCGGGACGCTCGATGCGCCCACCGTCGACGAAGTCGCTGAACGCCTCGCGCACCTGGGGTCCTGAGCCATGTTGCGTCTCTGCCGTTACCAGTGCTCGCGGCCGCCTCGGGACGTTCACCGGCGCGCTGGTCGCGCTGTTCACGGCGTCGGTGCTCGCGATGGCCTGGGGCATGCAGCTCGAGGCAATCCTCCGCACTCAGCCGCCGGTCGAGCGCTACGCCGGCGCAATCGCGGTTGTGACCGGACAGCAGAACGTCGGCTCAGACCACGACGTGCTGCTCAGCGAGCGCGCCCGGGTCAGCTCTGCGCTCGCCACGCGGCTCGCGGCCGTGCCGGGCGTCAGGGCCGCGATCGGCGACGTGTCGGTGCCCGCCGCACTCGGCCACCGCGTCGCCGTCGCCCACGGATGGAGCAGCGCGGCACTGACGCCATACGTGCTGAGCGCCGGACGCGCACCCGCCGGACCAAACGAGGTGGTCACCGGATACCCCGCCGCACTCGGCGCGCGGCTGCCGCTCGCATCGACCGACCGCACGCGCACCGTGACCGTGGTCGGCGTCGCTCGCCCCAGCCACCCGGTCTCCCAGCAACGAGCGATCTTCGTGACCGACGCCCAAGCGGCCCGGCTGGCCGGGCACCCCGGACGGGTCGACGCGATCGGCGTGCTCGCCGCTCCGGGCTTTGACGCCTCGCGCCTGCGGTCCGTCGCCGGGGGCGCCGAGGTGCTGACCGGACACGCGCGCGGCCGGGGCGAGTACCCGGAGCTGCAGCAGACGCGCACGATCCTGATCCCGGTCACGGCGGCGTTCGCCGGGCTGGCGCTGTTCATCGCGATGTTCGTCGTGGCGAGCACGATGGGCCTGTCGATCCAGCAGCGAGAGCGCGAGATCGCGCTGTTGCGGGCCGTCGCCGCGACCCCGGGTCAGATCCGTCGCATGATCGCCTGGGAGGCGACGATCGTCGCGCTGATCGGCTCGGTGGCCGGAATCTGGCCCGGCGCCGTGCTCGGCCAGGCGCTCGGACACGCGCTCGTTCGCCACGGAATCGCTCCGGACAACTTCGTCGTGACCGCAGACTGGATGCCCGCCGCGGGCGCCGTGCTGGCCGGAGTCGTGACCGCCTTGCTCGCGGTCCTGGCAGCCTCGCGCCGTGCCTCCCGCGTGCCGCCGACGCTCGCGCTCGGAGACGCGGCCGTCGAGCCGCGGCTGCTGGGGCCGGGCCGCGTCATCGGCGGCGTGCTCGCGCTGGCTGGCGCGGTGCCGCTGTTCATCGTCTCGACGACGACCAGCACGCCCGAGACGGCGGCCGCGACGTCGGAGATGACCGCGATCTGCCTCGTCCTGGCGGTCGGCTTCTTGGGACCGGTCGTCGCGCACGCGGCCGCCCGGGTGTTGGCGCCGGCGCTGGCTGCCGTGTCGCCCGTCGGCGGCTTTCTCGCCTCGGCCAACCTGGCCGCCGCCACCAGGCGCTTCTCATCGGCCAGCACGCCGATCGTGCTGACGGTCGCGATGAGCTGCACGCTCCTGTTCAGCACGACGACGATCGACCACGCCTCCAGAGCAGCAACGCGACGCGGCGATCACGAGCCAGCTCGCGCTCACCAGCGGCGGTCCGGGCCTGCCGGCCGCGGCGCTGGCCGACGTCCGTGCCACGCCCGGGGTGCGGTCGGCAGTCGCGCTGACCTCGACGACGCTCGGGCCGAGCCTCGGCGCGTCCGATGACACGATCCCCGCCCAGGTCCTCGATGGCGATCGCGGCGACGCCGGCCTGGACCTCGACGTGACCGCCGGGTCTCTGAACAGGCTCCACGGCAACGCGGTCGCGCTCGGAAGCCACCGCGCCGCCTCGGCGCACGCCCACGTCGGCCAGCGCGTGCCGGTCACGCTCGGTGACGGCACCCACACAACCGCGACCGTCGTGGCGATCTACGACCGCGACCTCGCGTTCGGCGAGGCCCTGCTTGCGCCCGAGCTGGCAGCCGGTCACCGGACGACGCCGCTGATCGGCACGATCCTGGTCCAGACCGACCGTCCCGCGGCAACTGCCCGGCGGCTGGCTGCGCTCGGCTCCCGCTACCCGGGGCTGGCAGTCAGCGACCGCGCATCGCTGGCCACCGCGAGCGACGCCGACCGCGAGATGAACCGCTGGCTCGGTCCGATCTTCGTGGCGATGATCTTCGCGTTCACGTCGATCGCGGTGATCAACACGCTGACGATGATCGCGCTGCGCCGTGGCCGCGAGCTGGCGCTCATGCGGCTCGTCGGCGCGACCGCGCGCCAGGTGCGCTCGATGGCTCGCTGGGAGGCCGCGCTGATCATCGCGATGGGCCTCGGCCTCGGTCTGGCGATCGCCGCGACCGCGCTGCTGCCGCTCAGCCACGCCTTGACCGGCGGCCTGCGTCCGTACGTGCCCGCCCGCCCGCTCGCGGCGATCCTCGGGATCTCGGCGCTGCTGGCGCTGGTCGCGCTGGCGCTGCCGACGCGGCGTGCGCTGCGCACGCGGCCGATCGAGGCGATCGGCGTGAGGGAGTAGCTCAGCCGACGTGCGCGAGCGGACCGCACGCGGCCAGATCGTCGGCCAGACGAGCGGCGCGCTCCTCGGTCCACCGGTCTGACTCGACGAGGTTGTCGATGACGCTGCGGGCGTCGCTGACGGCCGTCCTGGCGGCGTCGTCGGCCATATCCTCGGTGAACAGCAGCGTGTCGGCTGCTTCTCTCAGGCGATCCACCTCACCGTCGTGCAGCTTGACCGGACCAAGTTCGGCGAGCGTCTGCATCACTCGCCCGTATGCCTGTGAACGCTTTGAGGTCATGTCGTCGAGTCTAGCGAACGCATGTTCGGCGAAATGCAGGCGGGCGGCTGCCGGGCGCTATGCCGCCGCTTGAAACTTGGTGAGCCCGGCGATCGCAAGGCGCCGTGCGCACATCCGCAAGACGTGTCTGCTCGTTTCGAGCGGCACAACATCACCCCACGCGGCGGCGGCGTCGGCGGCCTGCGCCAGCAGGTCGGTGATCAGCTCCGGCGGAGGTTTCACATCGATCAGGCAGCGCAGACCGAAGCCGATGTGCCAGCGCTCATCGAGGTCGACTCGTCGCACGCCCTCGCGCACGCCGGGGAGAACATCGTCCTCGAGGTCCTCGAGCAGCGCGCGTTGCCCGGCGGCGAACACGATTCCCTCGAGCAGCATGTGGTACAGGCTCACGCCGTTCTCGAGCGAGGCGCGGCCCGCCGCAAGCTCGGCGGCCATCGCCGGCAGCCGCACCTCGAACAACTCGAGCAAACCGGGCGGTACTTGCTCACGTGCCGCGGCGCGGCGCTCATCCGCGTTGGCTCCGGGGAGCCCGAGCACCTCGGCAGCGACTCGGTCAAACAGCAGCGCGTGTCGTTGTTCGTCGCGGCGCTGTAGGAAGAAGACCCAGGCAACGAGGGTGTCGGTGGTCGCCCCGGTGAACGGCGCGAGGTGCTCGGATACGGCTTGCTCTGCCACGCAGAAGCCGGCGAGAAGCGTCGTCAGGCGCTGGCGACGCTCCGGCTCCAACTCCGGCCACGCGACGGCGTCACCAGCGAGGTCGATGACCGTCGCATCCCACTGCAGCTTGGCTGCGATGTGAGAGAAGGAGCTGAGCGGTGCGAACAGCCTGTGGCGCTGCTTCGGCGGCAGGAAGTCGTCCGCCTGTGCGCCGCAGATCGGGCAGGTTCCGTCGACCCCGGCCTGGGCAGGATCGATCATGTTCCAGCACCGCCGACACCGCACGGACTGCTGCTCAGCCATTAGCGCGAAGATACCAATCCGATGTTCGAGGCCCGAACGCAACGTGGCCCGCGGCCAATCCTTGCTCCTGCTGTTTGATATCGACGGGACGCTGCTCGAGGGCACCAGGCAGGCTGTCGGCGAGGCAATGCTTGCCGCGCTCACAGAGGTGCACGGAATCGATGTCGGCGTGATCCGGACGCGGATCGACACCGACGGCCGGACAGATAGCGAGATCGCGCGCGCGATCCTGGTCGGCGCTGGGATCTCGAGCGACCGGATCGACGCCCTCGCCGATCGCGTGCGCGAGCGTTGCTGCCAGACCGCGGCGCGTCTGCTCCCAGACGATCTGTCTGGCGCGGTGCTCCCCGGGGTCCGGGAGCTGCTCGACTGGCTCAACGGGCAAGAGGGGCCCAGCTCGGATTGCTGACCGGCAACTACGAGTCGATCGCGCGGCTGAAGCTGGCCCGAGCCGGCATCGGCGGGGTATTCCCGCCCGGGCAGGGGGCGTTCGGCTCGGACGCTGAAGATCGCGCAGCGCTGCCCGGCATCGCCAGGCGGCGCGCCGGAACGACGCGCGCGCCGTACCCCGCTCGCGACACGATCGTGATTGGCGATACGCCGCGCGATGTCGCGTGTGCGCGAGCGGACGGGGTCCGCTGCATCGCGATCGCGACCGGCTCGTTTACGAGCGAGGCACTGGCGGCGGCCGACGACGTTGCGCGCGACGCCTTCGATCTGCGCCGGATCTTGGCGGATCTTTCATCGCGCGGTAGGTGAAGTCGCTGCTCTCTCCCGACTCGCGAGCGGCGACGACGCGCTCGTGGTGCGGCGAGAACCGGCAGACCGGGTCGGTGGCCGCCGCGTCGCCTGTGAGCCGCAGCGCCTGGCAGCGACACCCGCCCCAGTCCAGCTCTTGTCGCCCCAGCGGGCAGCTGCGGCACGGCTCCTGCATCCAATCCGTGCCGCGAAACCGCGCGAACGCGCCGGACTCGCTCCAGATCCACTCGAGCGAATGCTCTCGGACGTTGGCGAACTCCAGACCGGGGATCGTCGACGCCGCCTGACAGGGCATCACGTCGCCGTTGGGAGCGACCACCATCGCCGTTGCGCCCCAGCCGCCCATGCACGGCTTCGGCAGGTCCTCGTAGAAGTCGGGGAGCACCCACAGCACCTGCACCTTGGGGCCGACGCGCTCGCGGAAACGCTGGACCGCCTCCTCGCCGCGGCGCAGCTGATCCCAAGTCGGCATCAGCGCATCCTGGTTCACCACAGCCCAGCCGTAGTACTGAGTGTTCGCAAGCTCGAGTCGCTGGGCGTCCAGATCCAGCGTGAGGTCGAGCACCTCATCGATCCGATCGAGGTTCTGCCGGTGCAGAACGCAGTTGATCGTGAGCGGGAAGTCGAGCTCCCGCGCGAGCCGTGCGGCCGCGATCTTCTTCTCGAAACGACCTGTTCCCAGCGATGCGGTCGTTCTCCTCGGCGTCGGGGCTCTGGATCGAGATCTGGACGTGATCGAGCCCGGCTGTCTTCAGAGCCTGTGCGCGCTCGCGCGTGAACAAGGTCCCGGCCGTGATCAGCGAGGAGTACAGGCCGGCGTCGCGCGCGCCTTTGCACAGCTCGGCCAGATCGCGGCGCAGCATCGGCTCGCCGCCGGTGAGCGCGAGCTGGAGCACGCCGAGCTCGCGCGCCTGCTTGAACGCACGGATCCAGTGCTCGGTCTCCAGTTCGTGGTGATAGCGCTCGGCGCCGATGTCGGTGGGGTTGGAGCAGTACGGGCAGTGCAGCGGACACTGGTAGGAAAGCTCGGCGATCAGCGTCGACGGCCTAGACAGCTGCATCGACCACCAGCCCCTTGTCCGCCATCGCCTGGACGAGCCCGCGCACGTCCCCGCCGAGATCGGCGCCGTCGTAGCGATCGCTGAGCGCGCCGACGATGTCGTCGAGCGAGCGTTCCCCGTCGCACAGCTCGAGCACCTCGGCCGCGGTGGCGTTGAGGCGCACGACACCCTCGGGCACCAGCAGCTGGTGCTCCTCGCGGACGTCGTCGTACTGAAGCCGGGCGCCCGTGGCGAGGCGGGGACGGGTCACGTGTACTGCTCTCGCGGCTGCGTGTCGCCGCGCTCGATCGCCTCGAGCTGCGCCCACAGAACCTCGGTCTTGAAGCGAAGCGCCGCCACCGCGGCGTCCTGGCTCTCGCGCGTGCGGCAGCGCTCGACGGTCAGGTCGAGCGCGTACTGCGCGTCGCGTGGGGCCTGCACGAGCCGCGCGCGGAAGTACTCGAGTCCAGCCGGGTCGATCCAGTCGTAGTGCCGTTCGCAGCGCTTCGAGCCGGACGCGAATCGCGGCCGGCCCGAACAGCTCCGTGAGCGATGACGCGACCGCCTCGACCCAAGGCCGCTGGCGCGCAAAGTTCACGTACGCGTCGACGGCGTACCGCACGCCGGGGAGGACGCGCTCCTCCGACATGAGCTCGTCTCTCGATACGCCGAGCGCCTCGCCCAGTCGCAGCCATGACTCGATGCCCGCCGGTCCCCGCGGCCGTGCCGTCGTGGTCGACGATGCGCTGTATCCACTCGCGCCGGACTTCGACCTCGGGGCAGTTGGCGAGGATCGCTGCGTCCTTCAGCGGGATGCACTTCTGGTAGTAGAAGCGGTTGGAGACCCAGCGCTGAAGCTCGTCACGCGTCAGCTCGCCGGCATCCATTCGCTGATGGAACGGATGCAGATTGTGGTAGCGCGTCCCCTGTGCGCGCAGGCGTGCGACGAACTGCTCGGGTGCCAAGACTCCGTGGTCATACGCGGTCAGGGCGGCGCTGTCGGTCATAGCTCGATCTCGAGCCCATCGTAGGCAACCTCGACGCCGGCGCGGGCGACCGCCTCGCGCTCGGGCGAGTCCTCGAGCAGGATCGGATTGGTGTTATTGATGTGGACGAGTGCCTTGCGCGGGCGCTCCAGCCGTGCGAGCGCCTCGAGCGTTCCGCCAGGCCCTGAGAGCGGCACGTGTCCCATGTCATGCGCAGAGCGGTTGGAGATGTTCAAACGGGCGAGCTCGTCGTCGCGCCAGAAGGTCCCGTCCACCAGCACGAGGTCACTCGTCGCGAAACGATCGAGCACGGCGTCGTCGAGGCGTGCGAGGCCCGGGACGTACGTGACGACGCCGCCGCCGGCGCGGTCGCGAAACACGAACCCGCTCGCCTGCAGCTCCGTGCCTGACCCGGTCAGGTACCGCGGCGCGTCGCCGCCGACGTAGAAGAGCTCGACCTCGAGGCTGGACCCGTCGAGCGGCGTCGCACGCTCCGGTTCAAGCGTTTGCCACTCGACGCCGCAGTAGCGCTCGAGGATCTCCAACACCGGGTACCCGTGCGTCAGAGCTCGCTGCACGCCTTCGTCGCCGAAGATGCGCACGGGAGTCGCGGACTCGCGCAGGAGCATCAGCCCCGCCGTGTGGTCGATTTCCGCGTCGGTCAAAAGGACGCCCGCGAACGGCGGGCTGCGAACGCCGTCGACGCTGACGGGCGCCAGCTGCTCGAGCTGCTGCCGGGCGTCCGGCGAGGCGTTCACCAGAAACCACGGCCCCTCGCGCCCGCGGATCGCCAGCGACGACTGCGTACGTGGGCGTGCGCGCACACCCACGCGCGCCGCTTCACAGGTCTCGCAGCGGCAGTTCCACTGCGGAAACCCGCCACCGGCAGCCGAGCCGAGAACCCGGACGATCACTTGGCCAAGAAGCTGGACGAGGCCCCAGGCTCACGCCGGAGGCCACGCCGGCTTCAGATTCCTACCGGTGGTAGAGGTAGGACGTGACCTCGGAGCAGAGGTCGACAAACTCAAACTCAGGCCTGATCCACGTCATACACGGACCTCCCTCTAGAGTCCACTTAGTCCCGCTAACGAGCTTACCGTTGCGGCCTCAACAGACTAATGAACGGTCCCACACCGTGCAAGTCGAGATCACAGCAAGTGACCCCGGAAGGTATCCACGCTGACCTTGTTGCGGCTGCCGTCGGACCACGGGCCGCGGAGCTTGGGGCGCCGGAGCGGGCGGCCGCGGACGCCGATCCCGTCGCGATCGTGTACACCGACGCGGCCCCGCTCGCGGTGGTCGCGCTCGAGCCCGACGTCGAGGGGCTGCGGACGGCCGCCGCGCGCGCGGTGCGCGCATGCCGGGGCGGCGGCACGGTCGCGTGGGCGTTTGACGCATCCCTGCCGGTAGCGGTCGAGGAGCAGGTACGCGCGCTGTCAGAAGGCGCCGTGATCGGTGGCTACGACGGCCGTCGCTGGCGAAGCGGAACGCGGCCACGCCCGGTGGAGCGCTTCGTGATCTGCAACTGCGACGAGGCGCTCGCGCCCGTGGCCGACCGCGCGTCGATCGTCGCGCGGTGGACGAACACCGCCCGCGAGCTCGTCGACGCCCCGCCGAACGTGATCACGCCGGCAGCGCTGGCCGAGCGCGCCGCGGCGATCCCCGGCCTCGAAGCTGAAATCGTCGACCCGGTGCAGGCGGGACTCGGCGCGCTCGCCGCGGTCGGGGGAAGCAGTCCAGAGCGCCCGCTTCTGATCGTGCTGCGACACGAGCCGGCAGACGCGGACGATGCACCGCGGCTGGCGCTCGTGGGGAAGGCCGTCACGTTCGATACCGGCGGCTACTTCCTCAAGCCGCAGTCGGACATCGTCCGTCAGAAGGCCGACATGGCGGGCGGCGCGGCCGTCGTCGCCGCGCTCGGGGCGATTGCCGAGCTCGGGCTCCCGATCCGTGTCACGGGTGTGGTGCCGGCCTGCGAGAACATGCTCAGCGGCACCGCGATCCGGCCGACCGACGTCATCACCACGGCCGCCGGGCTGACCGTCGAGGTCAACAACCCCGACGCCGAGGGACGGCTGATCCTGGCCGACGCCCTGTGGTACGCACGCCGTGGCGGCGCGACTCACCTCGTCGATCTTGCGACGCTCACCGGTGCCATGCGCGCCGGGATGGGCGACCTCTATGCGGGCGTGTTCGCATCCGATGACTCGTGGCGCGACGAAGTCGTGCAGGCCGGCAACGCGAGCGGCGATCTCGCCTGGCCGTGGCCGCTGCACCCGCGGTACAGGCCACTGATCGACTCGACCGTCGCCGACCTTCGCAACACCGCGGGCAAGGGCTTCGGGTATCCGATCGTCGCCGCCACGTTCCTGGCGCAGTTCGCCGGGGACGGTCCCTGGGCGCATGTCGACATGCTCGGTCCGGCGCTGCTCGACGAGGATCGCGGCGATGCCTTCGGCCGCGGCGCAAGCGGCTACGGGGTCCGCATGCTGATCGAGCTCGCCACGCGCATGAGCGCAGCGGCGACGTTGTGAGCGGCCTGCCAGGCGTTACGCTGGCCCGATGAATGCCGGCGGCCGCGATCCGGGAGAAGCGACGCCGCCCTCAGCCGGGCGCGTCGTCGACGCCTCCAAGCTCGATCTTGTCGCCGCCGAACAGGCAGCGCTGGACCTGCTTCGGGCGATCGGCACCGACATGGACGCGCCCGGACGTGCGAGGGACACCGCGACGCGTCGCCGCCTCGCTGGCCGAGCTCGTCACCCCGGCCGAGTTCGCGGCGACCTCGTTTCCCAACGAGGAGCACTACGACGAGCTCGTGCTCGTGCGCGACATCCCGTTTCACACGCTGTGCATGCACCATCTGCTGCCGTTCCACGGTCAGGCCCACGTCGCCTACCTGCCGGGGGAGAGGATCCTCGGGATATCGAAGCTCGCGCGCGTGGTCGAGAGCTTCTCCCGTGATCTGCAATTGCAGGAGCGCATGACCGTGCAGATCGCCGACTGGCTGGAGCACGAGCTCGAGCCGCGAGGAGTCGGGGTCGTGCTCAGCGCCGAGCACACGTGCATGACGATGCGCGGCGTGCTCAAGCCCGGGGCCCGGACGGTGACCTCGGCGCTGCGCGGCTCGCTGCGCGACGACCCGAGCACGCGTCAGGAGCTCTTCAGCCTTGTCGGCTGATGCGCTCGATCAAGTTCCTCTGATCGAGACCGTGGTGACCACGATCGGCAGCGACGGCGTCGTCAACTGCGCGGCGATGGGAGTGCGCTGGGGCGAACAGGAGCTGGTGTTCTGGCCGTTCGATGCGACGCGCACGCTGAAGAACCTGCGGTTCCGCGGCGAGGCGGTCGTCCATCTGACCGACGACGTGCTGCTGTTCGTGGAGTCCGCGCTCGGCCATCCGCGCCCGCCGATGCGCGACGCCAGCGAGGTCGCCGGTTCGGTGATCGAGGAGGCGAACTGCTGGCGCGAGGTGGTGGTCACCGAGATCGCGCCCACCGACGACGAGCTGCCGCGTTCGCGGGTGCGTGCACGCGTGGTGGCCGCCGGGACCGGCGCCGGCCACCCGGCGGGGCTGTGCCGCGCCAGGCACGCCGCCGTCGAAGCCTCGATCGTCGCCTCGCGCCTGAAGTGGCTCGGCGGCGAGCGCGTCCGGGCCGAGCTCGACCGCCTGCAGGAGCTCGTCGACAAGACCGCCGGACCGCGCGAGCGCGCGGCGATGGACTACGTGCGGCGCTACGTCGCCGAGCGGACGTGAGCGAGATCGTGGTCACCGCGCCGGCCCGGCTGCACTTCGGCATGCTCGATCCGGCCGGGTTGGGAGCGCGGCGCTTCGGTGGCTTCGGGGTCGGGATCGAGTCCCCGCGGGTCGTCGTGGGCGTCAGTCCGCGGCCCGACGAGGAGGTCGTCGTGACCGGACCGCAGGCCGACCGCGCGAGGACGTTCACGCAGCGGGCACGGTCGCGCCTGGGGATCGTCGGAGGGGTGGAGGTGGACGTTCGCGAAGCGATCCCCTCACACATGGGGCTCGGCTCGGGCACCAAGCTCGGGCTGGCGATTGCCCGCGGGCTCGCGGAGCTGGCAGGCGTCGGCGCAGGGCCGCAGCAGCTGGCGGCGGCGAGCGGCCGCGCGGCGCGCTCGAGCGTCGGCGTGTGGACGTTTGCGGCGCCCGGGCTGGTCGTCGAGGCCGGTGTCGCCGACGACGGCTCGGTCAGCCCCTTGATCGTGCGGCATCCCGTCCCTGACGCGTGGCGGTGCGTGTTGGCGCTGCCACTCGGCGTCGAGGGGCTCTCGGGCGACGCCGAGGAGCGCTTCTTCGGCCGGCTGCGCGGTTCGGTCAGCGCCGAGCCCAGCGTCGCGCGTCTGCTGGTGACCGCGCTGCTGCCCGGATTGCTCGCAGGCGACATCGACGAGTTCGGCTTCGCGTTGTCCGAGATCCAGCGCGCGATCGGGTCGATCTTCGCCTCCCAGCAGGGAGGCGTCTTCCATCCCCGGGCCGCGCCGATCGTCGATGCTCTGCAAACCATGGGCGTCGGAGCGGTCGGCCAGAGCTCCTGGGGCCCGACGGTCTATGGGATCGTCGACGGACCGGAGCGGGCCGCGGACGTCGTCGACCGGCTGCGCGGCGCGGCCGGGGCCGACACCGACGTCAGCGTGGTCGACTTCGACCGGCGGGGCGCGTGGGTTGCGGGCGACCTCTCGGTGCCGGCATGAGGTTGCTGGTCAGCGTCCGCTCGGCACAGGAGGCGCGCCAGGCGCTGATCGGCGGCGCCGACATCATCGACGTCAAGGACCCGTCGCAGGGTCCGCTTGGTGCTCCGTCGCCGCGCGTGTTGTCGGAGGTCGTGGCCGAAGTCGGCGCCGCGGCCCCGGTCAGCGTCGCGCTCGGTGACCTGCCCAACCTGCCGCACACCGCTGCACTGGCCGCGCGGGGCGCCGCGCTCAGTGGCGCCACCTACGTCAAGGTCGGACTGCGAGGAGTGCAGGAGATCGACGAAGCCGTGGCGCTGATGCGTGCGGTTGCGGACGCGGTCGGACCGCAGACGGCCGTGATCGCCGCCGCGTACGCGGACGCCGGTGCGCTCGATCCACCGGCCCTGGCGGCGGGGTTGCTGCCCGATGTCGTCGACCGGTCGGGGATCGCCGGCGCGCTCGTCGACACGTTCGTCAAGGACGGGCGCGGCCTGTACTCGTTGCTGTCGGAGGCAGAGCTGACAGGGCTGATCGCCCGCACGCGCAGCGCCGGCGGGAGCTTCGCGGTGGCGGGTCAGCTGACTCGTGACGAACTGCGGCGCGTGGAGGCGGACGTCGTCGGCGTGCGCTCGGCGGTCTGCCGCGGCGGCGATCGGGCCGCCGAGCTCGACGCAGAGCTGGTTGCGGCAGCGGCGGCCGAGGTTCGCGCTGGCCGTGCCCTCAGCCGGGGCTGATCCGCGTGCCGCTTCCGCCTGGCGCCCGGACCACGACGGCAACGCCGGTCCGACGGACGGCCTCGGGCAGGTAGGCGTCGACAGCCAGGGCGCCGCCGTCCGCCTGAAGCGCGGCCAGCTCGCCGGCGGTCAGCGCGGGCAGCGGCTGCTCGTCCGAAGGCCACCGCGCGAGCACGCCGTCGACCGACTTGAGCAGGATCGCCTCGTCGGCGCCAATCGCCGCGGCCGCCAGCACGGCCAGCGAGTCGCTCGTCACCGTCCAGGACGCCGGCACATCGGCGCGGCCCGCGAACGCCCGCGCCGCCTCCAGGAGCCCGAGCGCGCGAGGGGCCACCAGGTCGGCGACGAACTCCGCGGCCGGCAGCAGTCGGCCCAGCAGCACGCCGAGCTGATCCATCGCCCGTAACGCGAGCTCGTGGGCTGTGGCGTCTTCGAATCCCACCTGCTCGTCAACCGCGCGCACGGCATCGGCGAACGGGCCGCCGCCGGGAACGACGAGCACGGGGCGGCGCGCCGCGAGCTCGATCGCCTCCGCGCACCCCCGGCGCAGCCCTTCCAGCCCCTGGTCGCGCAGCAGCCCACCGCCGATCTTGACGACGAGCGGCCGCTCCGACGACTCAGTCACGGCCCAGCACCGACAGTGCGACCGCGGCGGCGACCTCGCCGCCCTCACCCCCGAGCGGCGAGCCGGAATCGGGATGGATGGTCAGCCCACAACGCTCTGCCGCTGCGCGCGCCAGGAACTCGCCGACACCGACGGCGACCACCGGCACGGCGGCCGGGAGCGTCGCCGCGACGCGCGCCAGCGCGGCGGCGATCGAGCCGATCTGCGCGTCGGCCACGGCCGCCGCGATCGCCTCGATGTCGCCGTCGGCGAGCTGCTCGGGATCGGCACAGACCACGCGCGCCAGCCGGGAGCGGACTTCGGCGGGGCTCGTGCCGCGACCGTCGGGGAATGTGCACGTGCACTGCTCGGGCCGCAGGCTGCCGCGCAGCAGGTGCGCGTCGGCGGCGATCGCGTACAGCTCTGCGGTCACCGGCGCACGGCTCGCCGCCGATCGGCACCTGCGACAGCACGGCGGCGATGTTGGTCCGCAGCGCGCCCGTGTAGACGAGCTCACCTGCCAGCAGCCGCTCGACGTCGGTGCGCCCGCGTGCCGCGATCTTGCCGGCCGCGATCGGGATCACGTCCGTGGTGGTGCCTCCGCAGTCGAGCAGGATCGCGTCGGGCAGCGAGCGCGCGACGAGCAGCGCCGTCGCCACCCAGTTGGCGGCCGCGCAATCCAGCGGCGCGGCGCGCGCACGGTCGAGGGTGATCAGCTCACCGGCCGTGGTCAGGACCCGGAGCTCGCGTCCGGGCAGCGCCTGCTCGGCGGCCGCGAGCACGCGGAGCACACCCTCTCGCTTGCTCGGGTACACGTCGACGAGCTCGGCGGTCGTGGTCAGGGCTACCGGCGCGTGGTCGAGCTCGAGCGCACCGACGACCGAGGCGATCGCGTCGGGCAGCGCCTCGGGCTCGCGCCACACCTCGAACGGCTCGGAGACGGTTTGAACCCGGCCATCATCGTGCACCACCGCGGCCTTGGTGTTGGCGCCGCCGACGTCGAGTCCGATCACGGTGTGGTCTTGCCCACGAATGCCGGGAAGATACGCGGACGATGCGGATCGTGCCGGTCGTCGATCTCAAGGGCGGCATCGTCGTGCACGCCCGCCGCGGGCAGCGCGACGCCTACGGGCCGCTGCGCAGCCCGCTCGTCGAAGGCTGCGAGCCGGTGGCGGTCGCACGCGCGCTGTGCGATGCCGCTCACGCCGACACGCTGTACGTCGCCGACCTGGACGCGATCGCCGGCGCGCCCGCGGACGTACAGACGATCGCGCGGCTGTCGGCGGTCGCTGAGCTCTGGGTCGACGCCGGCGCCACGACGCGCGACCGCGCTGCCGCGCTCGCGCAGGCCGGCGTGGCGCGCAACGTCGTCGGCACCGAGTCGCTCGAGCCGGGCGGCCTCGACGAAACGGATGGCCCGCCACGGGTCCTGAGTGTCGACCTGCGTGACGGAAGGCTGATCTCCCCTCGCCCCGAGCTCGCCGGTCGCGCGGCGGCCGCGGCGGCGCCGCTGGTGACCGAGCTGGGAGCGCGCGAGCTGCTCGTGATCGATCTCGCGCGCGTCGGCAGCGGCTCCGGGCCGCCGCTTGACGCCGTGGCCAAGCTCGCCGCTGCCGTGCCGGGCGCCGCGATCTACGCCGGCGGCGGGGTGCGCGACGACAGCGACCTGCGCGCGCTCCACGCCGCCGGCGCCTCCGGAGCCCTCGTCGCCACGGCCCTGCACGAGGGCCGCATCAGGCCATAGCGAGCATCTCGCAAGATCTCGCGACCCGCACGGTCAGGTCCTCTTCGCAGACCGACTGCAGCGCCTGCCAGCCGGGGATGCCGTTGACCTCGACGACGAACATCTCGCCGTCGGGCGTGACGAGCAGGTCCACGCCTGCCACGTCGGCCTCGAGCGCCGCCGCCGCGTCGAGCGCCAGGTCGCGCTCCGCGTCGCCGAGCACGACCGCGCGCGGCCGTGCGCCACGGGCGATGTTGGCGCGCCACGAGTCGGTCGCGCGCTCCATCGCGCCGGCGACCTCGCCCGCGACGACGAGCACGCGCAGATCGCGTCGGCCGGCGGGCGCGATCGTGCGCTGCACGTAGTAGACGGCCCGCTCCAGCTCCAATGCGCGGAACACCCGGTGGGCGACGTCGCGATCCTCGACCCGGACGATCCCGTTGCCCATCGCGCCGAACAGCGGCTTGACCACGACGTCGCCGCCGAGCCGCTCGAATGCCTGCATCGCGCCTTCGTAGCGCTCGCAGACGATCGTCGCCGGGGTCGCAACGCCCGCGCCCGCGAGCACCGCCCCTGCCCACGACTTGTCGATCGTGCGCTCGAGCGCACGCGGAGTGTTGATGCAGCGCACTGCGCGCGCGGCGAGCACGTGCAGCGCGTCCATGCGGAAGATCACCTGCTCGAGCGAACCGCGGGGGAGGCCCCGGACGAGCAGCAGGTCGAGCCGATCGAGCTCGACGCCGTCGGGGCCGAGCACGTGCACGTCACCGTGCTCGTCGACCTCGGACTGCAGCCGCGTTGCCGGGATCGCGACCACGTCATGGCCGCGAGCGGCAAGTGCGTCAACGAGGCCGCGCGTATGCCAGGAGCCAGACGCGCCAAGCACTCCGACTTGCAGGCTGCTCGGTCACTGCTCAAACGAGCGCTCGAGCACGTCGGGCGCGAGCTTGCCGCCGTGGTGGGCGCGTCCGGACTCGGTGCTCGTCAGCGTGACCGCCGCGGGGCTGAACAGCAGCGGATCGATGTCGTAGAACTTCCAGTCCGCGGCGGCGAGCAGCTCTCCGAACGGAGTCCCGAACGCGTCCGAGGCCGACGACGGCAGGCGCTGGGCGAGGTCGGCGATCTGCTCGTCCGTGCCCTCGATCCACAGGTGCACGGTGCCGCCGTAGAGCACCGCGTCGTTGGTGCGTCCGATCGCCGCCGGATCGTCGGCGGCCACCGGCGCGACCGGGCAGCAACCCCACCCGTTCCGCACCCGCGCGGGGTCGACGCCGAGCTCGTGCAGCTTGTGCAGCGCCGTCTCCACGACGCGCGCCGAGATCTGCACCGAGCCGCAGATCGATGCGGTCGGTGCGATCAAGAACGTGACGGCGGACGGCCTGCACTCCGCACCGCTGCGCCACCTTGTCGACGATCTCGGGCGGCGGGGTCTGCGCGGTCTCCAGGCACAGGACCGCGCGTTCGGCCTGCTCCTTCCACGCCAGCTCCTCGAACAGATCCTCGGCGCGCGCGAGTGCGCGGCCCGGGCCGCTGGCCATCGCGAAGAAGTCCTCGTGCTCGAGCTTCCAGCCGGCGTATTGCGCCGCCAGGCAGGCGGCGGCCGGGTCGTCGACCGCGACCGCGACGCCGGGCCAGGTGCGCTCGCCCACCGCCACGCCCACCGGATCGATCCTTCCCAGTCCGCCCATGCACGCGGCCGCGAAACCCAGGCCGGCCTGCAGACCGCCGCGGGCCTTGGCGCCGCAGTCCACCACGCGCGCGCCCGACTCCAGGTCGCGGACCTCGATCCCGAGCGCGTCTGCGTCTGCAACCAGCGCGTCCACCAGCGCACCGGCACGGTCGTTCATGGAAACGCTCATCTGCCTTCCTCTCGGGTCGAACACAGGATCTCGCCGCGCCCGAGCTCCGTCCGGTCGCCCGACCAGCGCGCCCAGGCTCCGTTCACGAGCGCGTCGTCGATGCGCAGCCGGAGGTCGCGTGCGCGGAGCAGCTGCAACCTCAGCGCCGGAGGGCTGTAGCGCGCCGCAAACGCATAGCCGGGCAGCAGGTCGACTCCGATCCCCGACACGAGGCTGCCGCGTTTGCTTCCGAGCCCGGCTTGCGCCCCGATCCCGCCCAGCGCGATCACGGTCCCCGCCAGCATCCGCAGGCCGGCGCCACTCCCAGTCGCACCGCTGACGACCACGAGACCGCGCCGCATGCCGGCGCCGGCCTCCTCGCCCGCGTCGCCCGAGACGACGATCTCGCCGCCGGTCATGCCCGCGCGGACGCCGGGATAGGCGCCGCCGAGGCGCGGTCCCGCGTTCCCCGAGATCCGCAGCAGTCCACCGGACATCTCGCCGCCCGCCCAGGCACCGACGTCACCGGTAACGTCGAGCTCGCCGCCGCTCATGCGGGCGCCCACGTGATCGCCGCAAGGCCCGTCCACGAGCATCCGCCCGCGCGACATCGAGGCGCCGATCCGGTCCACCCGGCGCAGGTCCCCGGCGAGCGCCACGTGCTGCCCGCCTTGGCCCGAAACGTCGAACAGGTCGCCGACGGCGAGCGTCTCGCGGCCGCAGCGCAACGTGATCGCGGCCACCTCGGACGCCGACAGCCCGTCCAGGCGGTCAGGTGTGAGCGCATCCGCGGCGACCCGTGCGGGGGGCTGGGCTCGGAGCGTGAGCGTCAGCGTCATGGCGGATCGCGCAGCTCCGACAGCGGGAAGTGAAACTCGCCGAGCTTGCCGCCGAAGTTGGCGGCGGTCACGTGCGTGGCCCCCGCGGCGGCGGCCGCGTGCAGCCCGCGGCGCATCGCCTCGCGCACCGCCTCCTCCGAGACGCCGTCGATCACGATCTCGAACAGCGCGCCGACGCCTTCGGGGACGAGCGTGTCGGGCACCTGGGCACGCAGCGTGGGGGCGAGCTGGTGGTTGGTGGAGGCGGGCATCGACGAGGACGTGAGCGCGCCGACCTTGCTGCCGCTGCGCACGATCCCGCCCGGGAACGGCAGCGCGATGCCGTCGCCGCGCATCGCCTCGGCCGCGGCCTCCGCCGCCGCCAGCGCGGCGGCGTCGTCGCCCGCGGCGATGACGAGGTTGCCGCCGCCGACGCCGCTGCCGACGCCGACGAGGTCTGCGACCAGGAACTCGCCCTCCATCACCGGGATCCGCCAGAAGCGCTGGCCCCCGATCACCTTGCTGGCCTGAAAGCCGTCGCCGAAGTAGCGCAGGCTCTTGCCCAGCGGCACCGTCTTCTCGGCGCCGGCGAGCCCGTCGAAGCACGCGGTCGTCGGGCAGGTCAGCACGCATTGCCCGACGCGGTCGAGCACGCGCTTGCCGACGCCCTCGCGGTCCATCGCGAACAGCAGCACGGCGACCCCGGGCCGCCCGTCCGGCGTCTCCGAGCCCGCGAGCGGCCGCTCGATCGCCGCCTCGCACTTGCAGCCGATCACCGACGTGGCGAAGCCGGTCGCCGAACGCGCCGCCTCGAGCGCCCAGGCGTCGGTCGCGGCCGTGATCACCAGCCGCGCGTAGCGCATCGGGAACGCCTCGGCGAACGTGTCGGCGACCTCGGTGGCGCCGAGCGTGTAGCCGCTCACGTCGACGCCTCGACGATCTGAGCCGGTTCGCGCAGCGCCGGGTCGCGCACGGGGTAGTGCTCGAACGCCACCGTGTAGCGGTCGCCGAACAGCGGCGCGAGCACGTCGCTCACATCGGGATCGAACGCGGCCGCGCTCGACAGCAGCATTCCGTCGTCCGACACGGCGCAGGTCGCCGTCCTCGACGACGAGCTCGCCTCCCTTGATCACGTAGCGCGGCGTCGCGAACATCTCCTCGCGGTCGGCGCGATCGTGGTAGATCGTCACGTCGGCGTCGGCGCCGATCCCGAGGTGCCCCTTGTCGCGCAGGCCGAGCCGGCGCGCGGGGGCCGCGCGAGTGATGATCGCGATCTCGTTGAGCGTGTACTCGCGGTCGAGGCCGTCGGGCAGCGCGGTGCGGCGGATCGCCTTCTGGTTGGCGCGGCCCATCTGGTCCTCGCGGAAGGCGCGGTCCATCAGCAGCCGGATCAGCTTGGGATAGGACAGGAACGAGCCGCCGTTGGGGTGATCGGTCGACAGCATCACCTGCCACGGGTCCTTGCCGAGCAGGAACAGCTCCAGTCCGATCCCCCACTGCAGGGCGTGGACGTAGTTGCCGGCCCGGTAGGTGTACGGCACGATCCCGCAGCCGGTCTCGACCTCGGTGTCGTGGTTGATCCACTTGCCGTGGGTCAGGTCGCGCAGAAGCTCGGACACGTGGGCGTCGGCGGTCATCGTCATCGCCGGACCGAACATCACCTGTCCGACGTCGGCGGTGAGCTCGGGGTGCGCGGACAGGTACTCGACCAGCTCGGGCGCGCGCGAGCGCGGCTGTCCTGGAGTCTTGCCGCCGTAGCAGTGGAACTGCAGGTGGGCGAAGTGCGCCTGGCGCCCCGAGAGCGTGCGCATCGTGTCGAGCGTCGTGTCGGCGTTGCCGGCCACGCCGAGCGTTGGCATGGACGTGCACCGGGTGCGGCAGCCCGAGCTCGTCGACGGCTCCGCCGATCGCCTCGAGGACCTGGCGCGGGGTCACCTCGAAGCCCGCGACGTCGTCGTCGATCGAGTCGATGTGGCCGTTGCTCTGCTTCCACAGCTCGACGCCGCCGGGGTTGACGAGCTTGACGCCGTAGCCGCCCGTCGCCTCGAGCCACCACGCGATCGCGTCGCGCAGCCGCGAGGAGACGGCGCCGCCGGATTCGCGGATCAGCTCGAACAGCACCTGGTTGTTGCCCATCAGGATCAGGAAGGCCTTGTCGATCATCGGCGTGTCGCGCAGCTCGGCGAGCACGTGACGCGCGGCCAGCGGCGGGGCCGCGGCCTCGACGACCGTGGTGTAGCCCAGCAGCGAGTAGCGGTAGCCGGTCGCGAACGTCGACGGCACGAGCCCGCCGGTGCCCGAGCGCAGGATCTCGGTGCGGTCCAGCGGATCGTCGCGGCGGTCGTCGGGCGACAGCCTCCGCGCGGCGTTGACCTTGGGCCCGGCGATGTGGGCGTGGATGTCGACGCCGCCGGGCATCACGACCATCCCGCGCGCGTCGATCCGGCGCGCGTCCGGTCCCACGTCGGCGACGACCTTGCCGTCCTCGATGCAGACGTCGCGGACCTCGCCGTCGATGTCGTTGGCCGGGTCGTGGACGCGCCGCCGGTGATCCGGATCGAGGTCACCGTCCGACCTCTTCGAGCAGTCGTGTCAACAGCGCCGCGGCCGTCGGCGCATCGCCGGGCAGCGGCGCCTGCAGGGCCAGCGGGACGCCGTCGAGCCGGTGGGCGGTGCCGCCGGCAGCGACGCCGGCCGCCGCGGTGCGGATCGACACGTCCGCGCCTTCGATCAGCGCGTGGCCGAGCACGATCTGCGTGATGTCGCCGCCGAGCCCGTCGCCGTCGCCCTCGATGCACAGCGAGACGTCGACGCCCTCGTGCGGCCGGGAGCGACTCCGTGGCGGTGAGCCACTCGGGATGGCCGCTGGCGAGATCGACGCTCCCGGAGTAGCCGGTCTGCCAGGCCAGCACGTCCTGAGCGCCCCTGGTTCCAGTCGCGGCAGGCAGCTCGAGCGTGACCACGTGGCGGTCGTGGGAAAGCTCGCGCACCAGCTCATGGAGCGCGAGCGCACGCCGCTGCCCGCCCGTGCCGGCGACCAGCCCCGCTCCGTGCACGAACGCGGCATGTGGGACGCCGTCGATCCGCTTCAGCAGGCCGCGAAGCTCGTGCTCGAGGCCGGGCGCGCCCAGCGACAGCTTGCGCGCCAGCACGTGTAGGCCGGTCAGCGCCTCGAGGTCGCGCTCGGGCGGCAAGCGGAAGCGCATGTCGGCGCGCCGGGCGGTCGCGGTGTCCCGGTCGTCGACGACCACGAGCGTTCGCTCGGCGTCCGCCCCGGAGTGCCCGAATCCCAGCCGGTCGAGCAGGCGCGGATGGGTGGTCTCGGGGTCCTCGCGCCAGATCACGACCACCCTCGAGCGGTCGCGGATCTCACCGAGGGTGGCGGTCGAGGCGCCGCGCAACGGCACCGCCGGCGCACCCGGCCACGCGCCGCCCAAGCTGTCGGTCGCGACCAGCGCCCCGAGCCGGTCGGCGAGCGCAACGGCGGCCCGCGCGTCCTCGACGGTCGCTTCGTCGAAACCGTGCACGAGTGGGCGCCGTGCCCCGCCCAGCAACTCGGCCGCTCGGGCCAGCGCCTGGTCGACGTCGGCCGGCCGGCCCTCGACCGTCGCGGCCGGGGCACGCTGCCGCCGCACGCGTTCGGAGAACCACGCCGCGCCAAGATCGCACCGAGGCTGCAAGCGCACGTCGTCTCCCGAGCGCTCGATCAGCACGTCGTCGCACAACAGGGCACAGCCTGCGCACGTGACCGGTCCGAGCTCAGCCATGGGCCGGCACCGCGTCGGGGATCGCAGCGAGCAGGCGCGCGCCACGCGCGGCGATCTCCGGGGCGTCGTGCGTCGGCGAGATCAGCGTGCACACCGGATCACCCCGTCTGATCGTCTCGCCGGCGTGCGGAATGTCGCGCACCAGCCCCGCCGGCCACCAGCCGGGATCAGGCGCCCGAAGGTCGCGCGGGGCGAACAGCACGAGCTTCACCTTCGCACACCTCGTCGCCGGCGGGCGAGCCGGCGACGGGCAGGCCGAGCCCGCGCGCACCCCGCACGTGCGCCTCGAAGCTGCCGGGTCCGAACAGCTCGAGCCCGGCCGGCGGCCGCGGGTTGACCTCGAGCACCCAGACGTGGCGCCCGTCCCAGATCGCGTCGACGCCGAATGCCCCGCGCAGGCCGAAGCGCGCAGCGACCTCGTCACACACCGCTCGCAGCCGGCCGTCCAGCTCGGCCTGCTCACCTTCGGGCAGACGCGGCGGCGTTACGTTGCCCGTCCACCCGAAGCCCGGCGCGCGATGCAGCTGCTCGGTGATGCCGAGCACCGTGGCGCGCCGCCCGTCGGCGATCGCCACCGCCGAGCACGACAGCCCGCGGACGTGGCGCTGCAGGATCTCGGTCGCGCGCAGCCGGCCGCCCCTCCACCGGCGCACGCCACGCCCGCCGCCTCCGCGCCGCGGCTTTCGCAGCCATCCGATGGACTCCGCGCGCGCCGGCGGGTCGTCGACCGATCGGGTCTCGGGGGCGCGGGCCCCCGCGGCGCGGGCGGCGGTCCCGACGGCCCAGGGATCGCGTACGGCGTCGAGCAGCTGCGCCGGCGTTCCGAGCAGCTCCCGTCCGTCCGCGAGCTGCCCGACCAGATCGGGCCGGTTCTCGAGGCCTCCGCCATACACGATCGCGTCGGCGTCGATCGCCGGTCGCGAGCTCCGCCAGCGCGTCGTTGCTCGGCTGCGTCGCGCCGTCGGCGATCGCCCGCAGGTCGACGTCGCCGAAGCGGTCGAGCGCCGTCACCTCGTAGCCGTCGGCGACCGCGAGCTCGGCGATCATCCGCGCGCTGACCGCAACCACGAGCACCCTCATGGCAGCGTCACCCCGGACAGCAGCGCCGCCAGCAGCGTCGCGGCGACCAGGTCAGCCGTCGTGCCGGGATTGAGCCGGTGGTCGGGCCCGCGCAGCGACGCGTCGAAGTCCGCGAGCGAGCGGGTGCCGTCGAGCACCTCGCGCGCCCCGTCGCTCACCCGTGCGCCGCGTCGGCGCCGACCTTGCGCTCGATCAGCGTGTCGGGGTGAGCGGCGAGCAGCCGGAGGTGAAGCGAGACGATCGCGTCCAGCGTCGGGGCGCCGGCGCGCAGCTCCTCGGTCAGCGCCGGCAGCGCCGATTCGAACACGATCGCGTAGCCGGATTCGTACTCGGACGCGATGCTGTCGCGGTGCGCCGCGGTCGCCATCGCCTCGCGCAGGCTGACGCGAGCAGGAGCGCGCACGTCGTGCTCGGGCGCCTCCCCAGTCCGCCGGGACTGACTCGCGCGATCGCCGCAAACGCGGCGGCGGTGTCGTCGACATCGAGGAGGCCGAGCGTCCGCTCGGTGGCGGCTCGCAGTGTCTCCTGCGCGCCCCGAGTCGCGGCGGCGCGCACCAGCGGCGCGAACAGCAGCACGATCCCGAGGTTCGTGTTGGTCGGTGCGACGCGTGCGGTTGCGTCCACCCCGTCGGCGATCAGCCGGCCGACGCCGCGCCCACTGGCGCGCTGGCGCGAGAACACCGGGCCGAGCGCGAGCGCCGAACGCACCATGTCGGCGTACGTCGTGTCGGAGAAGTCGTGGGCCGGAGTGATGTTGCCCGGCTTCGGCGCGGTCACCTCGAGCACGCACGCGAGCTCGACGTGACGTTTAAAAGGTCCTTGCTCAGTCTGTGAGCTAGGGTTGCGAGTCACCCGCGTCAAGATACGAGAGGGAGGTTCCAGTATGGCCATCACGCTGGCGACCGGCGAGTCTCTGAACGGCGACGGCAACGAGGTCGCCCACATCGACCTGTTGATCGGGTCAAAGAGCGGACCGGTCGGCGCGGCGTTCGCCAATGCGTTCGTCAACGAGAAGGACGGCCACACCAACCTGCTGGCCGTGGTGACGCCCAACCTGCCGGCCAAGCCGGACACGGTCATCAGCAACAAGGTGACGATCAAGGGCGAGAAGCAGGCCGTGCAGCTGTTCGGCCCCGCGCAGGCCGCGGTCGCCCGCGCCGTCGTGGACTCGGTCGCCGACGGCATGATCCCCAAGGACCAGGTCGACGATCTGTGCATCATCGTCGGCGTGTTCATCCACTGGGAGGCCGAGGACGACAAGAAGATCTACGACTACAACTACGAGGCGGTGAAGGCGTCGATCGCGCGCGCCCTGAGGGCGAGCCGAGCATCGACAAGGTCCTCGCCGACACGCCCGCCGCGCGTCACCCGTTCGCCGGCGGCGCCGAGGACTAAGGCTCCCGGCGACAAGCCATTGACCACGCAGACCGGAGAGTCGCCGCTCGCCGGTCTGCGCACGGTCGTCACCGGAGCCAGCTCAGGGATCGGCAGGGCGATCGCGGTCGCCTTCGCCGGCGCGGGCGCGCGCGTCGGCATCGGCTTCTGGCGCTCATCGGACGCCGCGCAGGCCCTGGCCGCCGAGCTCGGTGGTTCGGAGCATCCGCTGCTGCAGGCGGACCTCAGCACGCCTGAGGGCTGCGACGCGATCGTGCAGGAGGCGTTTGGCGCGCTCGAGCACGTAGACGTGTGGGTCAACAACGCAGGCGCCGACGTGCTCACCGGCGAGGCGCGGTCGTGGCCGAGCGAGCGCAAGCTGCAGGCGCTGCTCGAGCTCGACCTCAAAGCGACGATCCGCGTCTCGAGGCTGGTCGCGGCTCGCATGCGCACGGGCGGCAGCATCCTCAACATGGGCTGGGACCACGCCACGATCGACGGGATGGCGGGCGATGACGCGGAGCTGTTCGCCGCTGTGAAGGCGGGAGTGCTCGGCTTCTCGAAGTCGTTCGCGCGATCGGTCGCGCCCGACGTTCGCGTCAACGTGCTGTGCCCGGGCTGGATCGAGACCGCCTACGGCGCGGGCGCGGACCGCGCGTTCTATGACCGCGTCGCGGCGAGCATGCCGCTCGGGCGCTGGGGCACGCCGGAGGACGTCGCGGCCGCCGCGGTCTGGCTGGCATCGCCGGGCGCCGGTTTCGTCACCGGCCAGGCGATCAACATCAACGGCGGCGAGGTTGGCTGACACCCTGTTCGTCACGGGGCGCCTGGCCGAGCCGGCACTTCGCGGCGTCGTGTCCGCGCTGGAGATCGACCACCAGATCGCGGTGATGAACATCAGCGTCGCCGCGCTGATGACGACGCGCTGGATCGCCAAGCGGCTCGAGACGCCCGAAGGGGTCGACAACATCGTGATCCCGGGCCTGTGCGAAGGCGACGTCGACACGCTCGAGCAGGCGACGGGCTTGCCGGTGCGCAAAGGGCCGGCCGACGTCCGCGCGCTGCCGGAGTGGTATGGGCGCGAGGCCGTCCGCGCCGAGCTCGGCCCGCGCGACGTGCGCGTGTTCGCGGAGATCAACGACGTGCAGTCGCTCGCGCGCGAGCAGGTGATCGACCGGGCGCTGGCCTACAAGGCGGATGGCGCCGACGTGATCGATCTCGGCCTGTCGCTGGACCGCTCGTGGCTGACCGAGGGGCCGCCGACGATCGCCGCGCTGCGCGAGCACGGCCTGTCGCTCAGCATCGACACGCTCGATCCCGAGCACATCCGCATGGCCGACGCGGCCGGCGTCGACTACGTGCTCAGCCTCACGCCGGACACGATCGATCTCGCCGAGCAGCTGCGCGCGACGCCGGTGCTGATCACCGCACGACCCCGACGACCTCGAAGGTCTCGGCCGGATGGCGGCTCGGCTCGAGCAGCTCAACCACCCGTACCTGCTCGACTCGATCCTCGCCCCGATCAACTCCGGCTTCGCCGCATCGCTGGCGCGCTACGTCGAGGTGCGACGGCGCCACCCATCGGCCGAGCTGCTGATGGGAATCGGCAACCTGACGGAGCTGACCGAGGCCGATACGACCGGCGTGACCGCGCTGCTGATCGGCTTCTGTCAGGAGGTCGGGATCGGCGCGGTGCTGACGACCGAAGTGATCGGGTGGGCTCAGGGAGCGGTCCGCGCGACGGTCCTGGCCGCGCAGATGATGCACCTCGCGCAGCGCCAGGCGCGGCCACCCAAGCACATCGATTCCGGCCTTGTGACGAGCAGGGATGAGTCGATGCGGGCACCCTCAGAAGAGGAGCTGCGCGCAATGCAGAGCCAGATCTCGGACGCCAACTATCGCCTGTTCGCCGACGCCGAATGGCTGTACGCGTTCAACGGCGATCGGTTCGTGCGCGAAGCCAACATGTACGCGGTGTTCGACCAGCTCGGCGTGGCCGATCCCACGCACGCGTTCTACCTGGGCAAGGAGCTGATGAAGGCGACGATCGCGCGCGGACTGCGCAAGAGCTATCGCCAGGAGGGACCCCTGGACTGGGGCCTGTTCAGCTTCCCCGAACCTCGACGAGAGGACACGCAATGAAGAAGATCTTGGTTCAGCTCGACACCGACCAGCACCCCAGCGCGTTCGACGCGATCGCCGCATACGACGCCGAGGTCGACGTCGTTCTCGCCTACGGCGCAATCACCGCCGACAACCTCGCCGGGACCGTCCAGGGCGCGATCTTTCCGCGAGGTCCCGACGGCCTGGCAAACACCGCGTTCTGGGTTGGCGGGTCGAAGGTGCGCGACGGCGAGGCGGTGTTCGAGGCCGCGCGCAAGCTGTTCTTCAAGCCGTTCAACCCGTCGATCATGCTCGACTCCGACGGCTCCAACACGACCGCCGCGGCCGCGGTCGGACTCGTTCGCGGCGCGGTGACTTTGAAAGACAGAAGGGCGGCGGTGATCGGCGTCGGGCCCGTGGGCCTGCGAACTGCCGAGCTGCTGCGCCGAGAGGGCGCCGAGGTCGTAATGCTGACGTTCCCGCCCGACGTGATGGAGGGCAGTCATCGTCGCGCATCGGGCATCCCGGTCGCGCAGGAAGCGGGCTTCGAGGTCGTCGAGCCCGGCTCCAGCGACGAGCTCGAGGACGCGCTGGCCGGCTGCGCGGCGGTGTTCGCTGCAGGCCCGGCGGGCGTGCAGATCCTGCGTCGCAGCGGCTGGGCCGGCGTGGAGGGCCTGCAGGTGGTCGTCGACTACTCGGCCGCCGAGCCCGTCGGCGTAGAGGGTGTCGACCGCGGCGACAGCCTCGAGGAAGAGGACGGCGTCAAGAAGCTCGGCGCGCTGGCCGTCGGCGGTCCGAAGATGAAGCTCCAGAAGCGCTGCGTACAGCGGATGTTCGAGAGCAAGGGCACGGTCCTGGACCTCGAGGGCGTCTACGAGGTCGCGCTGGAGGTGCTCTGAAACGCCGGTCGCGGGCGGGCGCCTACGCCTTCGAGAACACGAACTTGCCCATCGGTCCGTCGAGCGGGCTGTCGTCCTCGGGGCGCCACAGGATCGTGTCCTCGATCTTGCGGGCCAGCGTGAAGTCCTTGTCGGTGATCCCGCCCGCCGAGTGGGTGGCCAACTTCACCCAGAGCTTGCCCCAGGTGACGTTGAGGTCGGCGTGATGGCCGGCGGCCTCGCACAGGTACCCCACGGCGTTGACGGCCATCAGCGTCGCGGGCCAGCCTTCGGTGTTGTACTTGCGGCGAATCCACTTGTCCTCGTAGTACCACTTGTCGAGGCCGTACTCGGACAACTTCGAGGGGATCTGGTCCTCGCTGTAGGTCTTGTCCTTCGTTGTGCTCATTCCCGAATGATATGCCCCGCGTAGCCGGCGTCGACCCGGGAACGGTCTCGTTCGACCTGTGCGTTCTGCAGGACGGCGAGCCGGTGCTCGAGCAGGTCTTCGAGACGCGGTCGCTGAGCGAGGACAGCGAGCCACTGCTGCAGGCGCTGGCGCGCAACGGGCCGTTTGACCTGATCTACGGTCCGAGCGGCTACGGCCTGCCGTTGGTTGCGGCGGCCGACGTCGGCGAGCAGCGAGCTCGCGTTGATGGTGCTCGTGCGGCCCGACGAGTCGCGAGCCGACGCCGGAGTCGGCGGCATGCGCTCGCTGCTGCGGGCGCTGGCGCGCAGCGGGCTGCCGGTCGTCTTCGGTCCGGGGGTGATCCACCTGCCGACGGTGCCCGCGTACCGGAAGTTCAACCGGATCGATCTCGGCACCGCCGACAAGGTGTGCGCGGCGGCGTACGCGATCATCGACCAGGCGCGCAGGCGGGCGATCGCGGTGGGTGAGACGGCGATGGTGCTGCTCGAGCTTGGTGGCGCCTTCAGCGCGGCGCTGGCGATCGAGGGCGGCCAGATCGTCGACGGCATGGGGGGCTCCTCCGGGCCGCCCGGCGTGCGCGCCGCGGGGGCGCTTGACGGCGAGTTGGCATACCTGCTCGCACCGGCCCTGCGCAAGCGAACGCTGTTCACCGGCGGGGCGCTGGACCCGTCGGGCGAGCTCGAGCTCACCGACCTTGCGTCGCTGTGGTCGGAGCCGGCGCACGCTGGACGGCTGGACTGCGCTGATCGAGGGCGCCGCGAAAGCGGTGCGAGGCCTCCGGGTGAGCGTGCCGGCCCCGCACGAGATCGTGGTCTCCGGCCGGCTGGCCCGGCTGGCGCCGCTGGTCGCGGCCCTGGACGCGTCGCTGGGCGACATCGCCCCGGTGGTGACGCTCGTGCCGGGTCGGGCGAGCTCGGCCGCGCACGGCGGAGCGCTGCTGGCCGACGCGCTGACGGGTGGTCCGAACGCGGCCCTGGCCGACGTGCTCGGACTCCGCGAGTCAGCCGGAACCGCGCTCGACTACGTGCGCGTCGCCGGTGCCGAGACGATCTCGCTGGGTTGACTTGACGATCCGTGAACAGTTTCGCGAAAAACGTAACGATGATTACACAACTTTTCTTCATTCGCGGTCGCGGATCTTGATTGACTTCACAACGTCCGTTTTGTCCGGCCGGAATCAATCCGACGGAAGGAGAGCCGTGAGCGAATCTGCCAAGACCGGCGTCCTCGACCAGCTTGCAGCGCTGGGGAAACAGAACGGGGCCACGATCGGCCGAATCCTCGCCAACGGGAACCTCGGCGTCGCCGAGGAGGGATCGGACGGCAAGATGCACGCCACGATCCGCATCAACGAGGACGAGCTGATCTATGACCCCACGGTGCTCGTCTTACCCCACGGGGGTGAGCTCGAGCTCGAGTTCTTCAACGACGACAAGAACACGCATTGCGCAGTTCTGCCGAGCAACGGCGACACGCAGTTTCTCTGGCTGGTCAACCATTCACGCGGAACCGCCAGCATCACTCTCGACGGCCCGGGCTACTACTGGTACGGGTCGACCACTGGCAACGATGAGGGCCGGGGCCTGACGGGAGCGATCGTCGTCGGGGGCGACACACCCGACGAGGCCAAGCTCGATCGTCCACCCCAGCCGCAACCGTAGAGAGGAGCAGGCGAATGGCAACTGAGCCCTATGTAGACGCAGGGCACGCTCTTTCCTACACGTCTCTGAGCGACCTGATCGGGCAGGCGCCTCCGGTCGCGAAGAGCGTCAACTACGACCGCATCCTGAAGGCTCGCGAGGAGCCGCAGAACTGGCTCACCTACTACGGCGCCTACGACGGTCAGCGCTTCAGTCCCCTGGACCAGATCAACGCCGACAACGTCTCAAAGCTGAAGCCGGAGTGGGTCTTCCAGTGCGCTTCGACAGGCCTACACTCGGGCGCGTCGACGTACGCGTTCGAGGCCTCCCCGCTCGTCGTCGACGGCGTCATGTTCGTGACCGGCTGGGATGGCTGGATATGGGCTGTCGACGCTAGGAACGGAGCGGAGCTGTGGCGCTACAAGCACGCGTCGCCGTTTGACATATCGCTGTGCTGCGGCAACGTGAACCGTGGCTGTGCCGTGGCAGAGGGGATGGTCTTCATGACCACCCTGAACGCCCACGTCATCGCGCTCGACGCCGAGACCGGCAAGAAGGTCTGGGATCAGGTGTACGGCGACGTACGGGCGGGAGAGAGCGCGACGGTCGCGCCGCTGATCGTCAAGGACATGGTGATCGTCGGCAGCTCCGGCGGCGAGTTCGGCGTGCGCGGCCACGCCGATGCGTTCAAGCTCGAGACGGGCGAGCGCGTCTGGCGCTGCTACATGGTCCCGAAGCCGGGCGAGCCCGGGTCCGAGACCTGGCCCGAGGACGGCGAGGCCTGGCAGCGCGGCGGCGCAAACTGCTGGACCACGCCGACGTACGACCCGGACCTCAACCTCCTGTACTTCAATACCGGTAACCCCTGCCCCGACTTCGACGGCGACGTCCGGATGGGCGACAACCTGTTCACGGATTGCGTCGTAGCGGTCGACCCGGACACGGGCCAGATCAAGAATCACTACCAGTACACGCCACACGACGTGTGGGACTACGACTCGACGATGGAGAACATCCTGTTCGAGGCCGACGGCAAGAAGCTGCTCGGGCACTTCGACAAGAACGGGTACTTCTTCGTCCTCGATCGCACGGACTGCAGCCTGGAGCGGGTCGGTGCCGTTCGTCGACCGCATCACCTGGGGCGAGATCGACGCCAACGGCAAGGTGACGGCGAAGGTCTACCCCGACAAGGAGGGAGACCCGGTGCACTTCTGGCCGGGACCGGCCGGCGCCAAGGAATGGACGCACGCCGCGTACAGCCCGGACACGGGCCTGTTCTACTGTCCGGTTCAGGACATCGGCGCCACTGCCACCAGGCGGCGCCGCGAGTTCAAGGAGAGCATCCCGTACTGGGGCGCGGGCGTCGCCGTCGATGGCGAGGACATCGCCGGGTCGATCAGCGCCTTTGACCCCAAGACGGGCCAGGAGACGTGGCGCTGGCGCAATGCGCATCCGATGTGCGCGTCAGTGCTGGCCACGCATGGCAACCTCGTGTTCGCCGGGGAGCCCTCAGGGAGGTTCAACGCCCTCAATGCCGAGACTGGCGACCTGTTGTGGAAGTTCCAGTGCGGTAGTGGCCACCACTCAAGCCCGAGCACGTACAGCGTGGACGGCCGGCAGTACGTCGTCGTGCCGACCGGGTTTGGCGGCTGGGCCGAGGGGTTCCTGCCCGCGATGCTCGGGTCGCGCCATGGAAGCGCGCTGTTCGCGTTCGCGCTGCCGGAGTAACGACCGAAGCCAACTGTGATCTGCCGCGGCCTGCGGGCCGTGGCAGATCAGGCCTCGACACGACCTTTCGGGAGAACCGATGTTCGCGCTCATCTCTCTCGGGTTCACCCTGAGCCTGGACAACTTCCGCAGCTCGCTCGTGCTCGGGGGGCTGAAGCCGAGCTTCGCTCAGTCGGTCAAGACCTCCGCCATCTTCGGCTTGTGGGATGGCGTCGCGCCGGCCGTCGGGATCCTCATCGGCCACTACCTGAGCGACAAGGTCGACCACACCTCCGAAACGATCGCGATGATCGGTCTCGGTGCATACGGCGTGTTCCTGATCGCCCGGGCGGTGATCTCACCCGAGCGTGCGGATCCGGAACTGAAGTGGGCCAGGCGCGGGCTGCCGCTTCCGCTGAGCATTGACAACGTGGCGGCCGGCACGGCGCTTGGCCTCGCTGGATACTCCCCGTGGCTCGCGCCGATCCTGTTCGGGGCGATCACGTTCGTGGTGTCGGTCGCCGGGCACCAGATCGGCCGCACGGTGGCGCACTTCTTCGACTTCATCCCCCGCATCAACACCGACCTGTTGACCGGAATCGCGTTCGCCGCGATCGCGGTGATGATGGCGCTTGGCATCACGCTGCCGCTCTCGGGCGACTGACACCGGCCCGCTCAGGTCGAGATCACGACTGCGACCGCGACGTACACGACATAGAGCGCAAGCAGAGCCGCGCCTTCGACCCGGCCCAGTCGCTTGCGGACGAGCAGCACTCCGGCGAGGATTGCCGGACTGACGGCCGCGGTCGGCAGATAGAAGTGCGTCGTGTCGTGGTCGAGCTCCAGCGGCTTGACGAGCGCGATCACCCCGGCGTTGAGCGCGGCGAAGTGGACAATCGTCCCGCCGATCGTGCCGAGCGCCAGCTCGGGCCGTCCCGCCGGGCCGGGACCGCGACCCGCGCGACCTCCTCGGCTTCGACCGAGGCAGCCACGGCGGTGTTGCCGAGCAACGTCTGCGAGATACCGAGGTGGCGAACCGTGGACCTCAAACCCTCGCCGAGGAGCCATCCGCCGCCCGTCAGCACGGCAAGCCCGGCGATCAACCGCAAGCCGGGTCGACGCACTCGTTCGGCGTCCTCATCGGCGAGCAGGTCGCGTCCCGAGACGGCCAACCCGACCAGCGACACGGCCCACCAGCCCACGAGCACAGCGCCTTCCAGACGCGACAGGTCGCCGTCCACGGCGAGCACCAACAGCGGCAGCGGTGCGGCGGCGACCCACAGCGCGAAGCGCGGCGGGAGCTCCACGCGCATCGGCGCGATCAGGCCACCGAGGCCCGCGACCGCGAACGCCAGAAACGTCACGCCACCGAGGAACGTGCCGGCGGCCGCTCCCGGGAGGCCCCTCGTGTTGGCGGCGATCCCCGCGGCTAGGTTCTCGGTCTCAAAACCCGACAGCACGACGGTCAACACGAACGGCGCGATCCGCAGCGCGCGCCCCACGCCGAGCAGGCCGTCAACCAGCAGGTCGGCGGCCAAGATCACCAGCACGACGCCGCCGGCCAGCGCCGCCAGACCGACTACGCCGGACATGAGGGCGCCCGCAGATCGCAGCGGCCGTCAGCCACCGCGCCATCGTAACCAGCAATTGGGACGATCCGCTCCCGGCAGGAGGCGCGGCGGTCGGCTCAGGCTGCTTCTTGCGAGGACGTTCTCACGAGCCAGAACCGCGCCCGGAAATCCTCGATCGACAGGCACCGGTCCAAACCCGTGCAGCAGTCACGGAACACCACACAACCGGTGGCGCCGATCGCCTCTGTCTCGTACAGACCCGAGCCGTCGGTGTAGTAGGCGCCGATCAGCACGCGGGCCGCAAGCCTGCGTCGCTCATTCAGGTCAGAAACGGGGCGCATGGCTCTACGTCATCTCCGATCGCAGACTGAACAGAATCGTACACTGGACCGATCTGATACCCGGCCGGCGCGCACCGAAAACGAGTGCATCGCCGTCTGCCGGGCGAGTGTGAGGACTCTCACATTTGTTGCGCATGCCACAAATATCGGCGCGGAGGTGCCGATGCCTGAGCGTCAGTCGGCTTGGCGCTATCACTGACGATGATCGCTCGCGGCATGGTGTGGCCTGCCTACACTGGCGCGATCGAAGCTCGACTCGGCGACTCGGGACCCCTGGGACGGCTGACCGCCGAGGAGCGGCTCGTCCTTGCCGCGGTGCGGTTCGCGACCGTGGGCGCACCGATCGGTGCGCAAGCGATGGACGTCCTGCTCGCCGACGTGTCGTGGGAGGCCCTGGGCAGGCTCCTGGTCCGGCTGCGGCTGGTCGAGCTCGCCGGCACGGCGCTGCAAGAGCTGGCCGGTCCCGCGCTGCCGGATCAGTTCGCCCCCTGGATCGACCACACCCGGCAGGCAACGTTGCGCCGCGCGACAGTCCATGAGCTGCAGCTCGGCCGCGTACTTCAGGCGCTTTCAGCGGCGGGCATCCCAGCGGCGCCGCTCAAGGGGGGGACGCTTGCCCGGGAGGCGTTCGGGCGGCTCGATCTTCGCGCCAGCGCCGATCTCGACGTGCTCGTATACGCGCGCGACCTCGATCGCGCCTGCTCGGCTCTCATCGGCCTCGGCTGGGACGCGCCTGAGGACGTGGTCGACTCTGAGGGACTGCCTCCGCACCACTTCCGGCTGTACGCGGCCAACGCGCCGATCGTCGAACTGCATTGGCGCATGCATTGGTACGAGCGCGAGTTCTGCGGCGCGGTCCTCGACCGCGCCGTGCCAACGTCGGGACCGCTGCGCCTGCAGCGCGACGATCACCTCGCCCTGCTCCTGGTCGGTTATGCGCGGGACGGGTTCAGAGGCCTGCGCGTCCCCGCCGACATCGCGGCGCTGACCCGAGCGGGACAGCCGATCGATCCGGGGCGGGTCCCTGATGCCCTGCGGGATTCGCTCGTGGCTGCGGCGCTGGCAGTGCGCGAGCTATTGGGTGTTTGCCCGATCGATCCCGTGGATGCTCGCGTCGCGCGGCGCCGGCGTGTGCGCGCGGCGCTGGCGCTGTGGGACCCGCTGCTGCGGCTCGAGGGAACCAGGAGCTGGGCCGACGTGGCCTTGACCGACTTGTTGCTGGTGCCCCCGGCGGGTCTTGGCGAAGCGTTTCGCCGGCGCCTGTGGCCGCCGCTGGCCACGATCCCCGAGCGATCGGCCCCGGGGCCGCTCCGCGCCCGTGTTCCGCATCTCGAGCACCTCGTCCGCACGATTCGCGGCTTCGCGATCGGCTCTCCACGGGTCGCGCGAGCTATGCGGTCTCCGACACGTTGAATCACAGATGAACACGCGCGAGGCGATAGCTGCGGTCGAAGGGAGCTCGAAGTCGACGACTCGACGCGCCCTCGGCTACCTGAGGCCACACAAGCTGGCGCTGCTGGGTGCCGGCGGCTGCATCCTGGTTCAGACGCTGCTCGGGCTGGTGCCGTTCTTGATCGTCAAGGCGCTGATCGACCACCTCGAGAATCCCCAGGAGGGAAGCGGAAAGATCATCCTGCTCGCGGCGGCGGCGATTGGCCTGGCGCTGGCCAACGGATTGGTCGGACTGATTCGGGCGTGGATCGTCCTGCGGATGACCAACCAGATCTCGGCGAATCTGCGTCGGCAGCTCGTGGGCGCGCTGCTCGGTCAGTCGATCAGCTATTTCACCGGGGCGCGCGGGGGCGAATTGATGTCGCGCCTGCTCAACGACGTCGCTGTGACCGAGACGGTGCTGGGCGACACCGTGCTGACGTTTGCGAGCAACGTGATCACGGCCGTGGTCTTCGTCCTGGCAATGGCAGTCGTGCAATGGCAGTTGGCCGTGGTGACCGTGATCATCATCCCGCCGGTGATCCTCGCCCTTCGCCGTGCCGGACGCCCGATCTTCCGGACACGGATGGATCTGCAGGAACGCCGTGCCGCGTTCACCGTGCACGCTCAGGAGCTACTCAGCCTGTCGGGGATCATGCTGGTCAAGTCGTTCGGGCGCCAGCAGTCCGAGCGCGAGCGCAGCGATGGGCTGATCGACGACCTGCGCATCAGCAGCGTGAAGGCCGGGATGACCACCCAGTGGACCGCGCTCGGACTCAGCATCGTGCAGCTGCTCGCGCCGATCGTGCTGCTCCTATGCGGCGCCTGGCTGGTCGAGCACCATTACGCGAGCCTCGGCACCGTGGTCGCGTTCGTGACGGTGCTCGTCCTGCGCTTCGGCGTGGCGCTCGCGTCGGCCGGCAACGCCGCAGTGGGGATGATCAGCTCCCTGCCCGCCTGGCAGCGCGTGTTCTCCGTCCTTGACACCGAGCCCGACGTCCGCGAGCTGCCCGGCGCCCGCGAGCTTGACCTCGCGACGGGAGCCGTCCGGCTGCGCAACCTCAGCTACTCCTACCGAGTGAACGGGCGCCTTGCGCTCGATGACGTTGACCTTGACGTGGCTCCCGGCCAGCTCGTGGCCCTGGTCGGCCCCAGTGGCGCCGGCAAGACGACCATGACGAGCATGATTGCCCGGTTCTACGACCCGCAGCAGGGAAGCGTCGAGATCGACGGCCACGACCTGCGCGAGCTCACCCTCCCGTCGGTGTCGCGAGCGATCGGGCTGGTGCTCCAGGAGACGTATCTGTTCCATGCCAGCCTCCGGGAGAACCTGCTGTACGCGCGCCCGGAAGCCGATGATGCGGCGCTTGCGACCGCCCTCGCCGACGCCCATCTCGACCACGTGGTCGCGGAGCTGCCCGAGGGACTCGACACGATCGTCGGCGAGCGCGGGCATCGGCTCAGCGGCGGCGAGAAGCAGCGAGTAGCTATCGCGCGCGTGATCCTTAAGGACTCGCCGATCCTGATCCTCGATGAGGCCACCTCGCACCTGGACTCGGTGTCGGAGCGATACATCCAGGATGCGCTGTCGCGCCTGTTCGCGGGCCGCACATCGTTTGTGATCGCGCACCGGCTGTCGACGGTCCTGGCCGCCGATCTGATCGTCGTGCTCGACCACGGTCGCATCGTCGAACGCGGAACGCACCACGAGTTGCTGAGCATGGGCGGTCTCTACGCCAGCTTGTACGAGCTCCAGTTCAGCGGCCGCAACGGCCACGCAACGCCGGCTTCGGCGCCGGCATCGATCTCCAAGCCGGCGGGCGCCACCACGTCGTTGATGGAATGGGCGGCTCGCGCTCGACGCGCCGTGCGATGAGCGCGGCCGCGCCGTCAGCTGTCAAAGCCCAGCCCGAGACGATCCAGCGCGCTGAGCCATAGTCCGCGCCGGCCGCCGTTGCGATCGGCGGCGGCGAGGCGGTTGCGGGTCAGCTGGATCACTGCGGATCGAAGCGGCTCAGGCGGGAACGGCAGCGGCCGCCGGCGCACCATCGAGAGCTCGCTCGCGTCGGTCACCCGCCCGTCGAGCAGGTCGAGCCCGACCCGAGCCCCGAACCGCGTGGCGCCGACCCCGAGACCGGTGTAGCCGAGCGCGTACGCGACGCGGCCGCCGAGCGCCTTTCCGAAGAACACCGAGAAGCGGCTGCACGTGTCGATCGCGCCGCCCCACCTGTGGCTGAAGCGGATGCCCTCGAGCTGCGGGAACGTCGTGAAGAAATGCTGTGAGAGCATCGCGAACGTCGGCTCGTCGTCGTCGAGCGCCGGGCCCACCGGGCCGCCGTAGCGGTAGACCGCGTCGTAGCCGCCCCACAGGACGCGGTCGTCGGCCGTCAGCCGGTAATAGTGGAACTGGTTGGCCATGTCGCCGAGCCCCTGGCGTCCGCGCCATCCGATCGACTCGCGCTGCGACGGCCCCAGCGGCTCCGTCATCAGCGCGTAGTCGTAGACCGGCGCGACGTAGCGGCGGATCGCGCGCACGAGTGGGGGATACGCACTCGTCGCGAGCAACACGAGTCGGGCCCGCACGACGCCGCCCTCGGTGCTGACCGCCACCCCGGTGCGCGTGCGCGTCAAGTCCCTGACCGGGCTGTACTCGCACACGCGCACGCCGGCCTGAACCGCCGCGGCGCGGAGGCCATCGCCGAGCTTGCCCGGGTGCACGAGCGCCGAGCCGGTGTGGGTCCAAAGCGCCCCGAGAAACAGCGGCGAGCTCACTTGCGCGCGCGTCTGCTCGCCGTCCAGCACGTCCGCGCGATGCCCGAAGCGGCGCACCAGCTCGGCGTCCGCTTCGAGCTCGTCGAGCTCGTGCGGTTCGAGCGCGAGCAGCAGATCGCCTGTGGGCTCGTACTCCGCGTCGATCGCGAGCCGCTCGAGGTCGCGGGCGAGCGCGTCGAAGTTCTCGAACCCGAGCTGCTCGAGGCGGTCCATCTCATCCGGGAAGCGCGTCAGTCCGTTGCCGATCCCGTGCGTCAGCGACGACATCAGAAAGCCGCCGTTGCGGCCGCTCGCACCGTTGCCGCAACGCGTCGCTTCGAGCACGACGACGTCGCGCGTCGGGTCCAGCTCCTTTGCGTAGAGCGCCGCCCACAGGCCCGTGTAACCACCGCCGACGATGCACAGGTCCGTCTCGATCGTGTCGCTCAGCGGCGCGTGCGCGTCGCGCTGCGGCAGCGCGTCGAGCCAGAACGGTCGCGCGACCGCGTCGGCGTAGGCTGCCCTGTGCGCTGGGCTGGGAGGTACCGTCGGCCACGGATAGGTCATCTGTACTGGTCCGTATACACCACCACCCACGATTAGGAGAACGCGATGCAGATCACGCGCAATTCGCTGGACACCGGCCAGGGCCCCAGCGACTGGTTCACCGGAACCGTCTACATCGACGTCGTCGCGGCGCCGATCGCCACCGCTCGGGCCGGCGCCGCGCTCGTCCACTTCACTCCGGGTGCCCGCACCGCCTGGCACACCCACCCGCACGGCCAGACGATCTACGTCACCGAAGGCATCGGTCGCTGCCAGCGTGAAGGGGGACCGGTGGAAGAGATCCGCCCGGGCGACCGCGTCTACTTCGAGCCGGGCGAGAACCACTGGCACGGGGCCGCCCCGAGCCGCTTCATGGCCCACATCGCCATCCATGAGGCCGACGAGACCGGCAGCCCCGTCACTTGGGGCGACCACGTCAGCGACGATCAATACAACGCCGCCCCGGCGCCATAGCGCGACCCTCAATAGGCGTTGTGCATCAACGCACGAACGTCATCGAGCGTCGCGGCGGCGATCTCCCGGGCACGAGCGTTGCCTGCCGCAAGGACGCTTCTGAGGTAGGCAGGGTCGTCGGCGAGCTCTCGGCGCCGCTGCCGCAGTGGGCGTAGTCGCTCGTTTAGCGCATCGGTCAGCATCCGCTTGAGTCCTGACGCGCCGGCACCAGCGACTTCAGCCGCCACGTGCTCGGGAGAGCGGTCCAGGCACAGCGCCGCGAGCAGCACGAGGTTCGAAACCTCGGGCCGGCGGTCCGGCTCGTAGGTGATGTGTGGCTCGGTGTCGGTTCTGGCCGCTCGGATCAGCCGGGCCGTCTCGTCCTCGCTTGCCCCGAGCGCGATCGCGTTGGCGCGGCTCTTGCTCATCTTCGTCCCGTCGGTCCCGAGGAGCAGCGGTGCCCGACTGAGCAGCCCCTCCGGCTCGGGGAAGTACGGTCGTCCCGGCGAATAGCGGTCGTTGAAGCGCCGCGCGATCGTCCTGGTCAGTTCGATGTGCGGAAGCTGGTCTGACCCGACCGGGACGAGGTTGGCGCGGCAGAACAGGATGTCGGCTGCTTGGTGGACCGGGTAGGTGAACATGAGCGCGCTCATGGCCTCGCCGCCGGCCGATGCGAACTCGTCCTTGACCGTTGGATTGCGAGCGACCTCGGCCACGCTCACGAGGCTGAGGAACGGCAGCATCAGTTGGTTGACCGACTCCACCTGGCTATGGGCGAAAATCGTCGCTCGATCAGGGTCGATCCCCGCGGCGAGATAGTCCGCGATGAGGCCGAGGACGTCGGCCGGCAGGCTTGCCGGCGACTCGCGATCGGTGATCGTCTGGTAGTCCGCGATCAGCACCATCACGTCCACGCCAAGGTCCTGCAGCCGAACCCGGTTGGCGAGCGTTCCGAACAGATGACCCAGGTGGAGCGGCCCGGTAGGCCGATCGCCGGTCAGCACGCGGAAGCGGCCGGGCTCGCGTTGCAGTTCGGCCTCGAGCTCTCGGCTTCGCGCCTCAGCAGCCTGATGCGAAGCGCTCGCCGTCGTAGTAATGGATGTCATGAGGGGAACCTCCTGGAATCAGACCTCCCGGCGGCGACACCCTCTGAAGATGAGATGGACCGCCCGGAGGCGGCCCGTTGTGCATGCGTAGCAAAGGCCGCCCTATTTGAGCGACCACCACCAGCAGCTGCGCATGATGCGAATCACGATCCCGCAGGATAAACCCGGTGCTCGATTGCCTCAAGGAGCGCGTGAGTGAGCGGCTTCGGATGCGTGAGCGGCATCATGTGGCCGGCGCCCTCGATCAACGTGTGCCGTGCGCTTGGGACGTGGCGCCGGACGACGGTGCAGATCGCGTGGTCCACTGCGGATGTCTGCGATCCCTCGACGACGTGCACGTACGAAGAGTGACGCGTCAGGGGCCCGACACCTTCCAGCCCATGCTCGCGTCGGACGGCTCGAAGGCCGCGGCGCGTCGACTCAGCGGCGCCTAGAACCCAAGACCGATCGACGTAGTCGTGTGGGTCGGGTGCGGGTTCTTCTTCGGCTTGGGCTTCGGAGGCGGCACCGGCTTCTTCCCGGTCGTGACCTTGCTTCGGTAGGGAACCGTCGGCGTCGTGTTGCTTGTTGTCGTGCTGCCCGGGTTTGCAGCAAGCGCCCGCGCCGAAGCCCGACTGCTCAGGGTCCCAGGCGCCGATCGCTTGCCTGCATGGGCCTTCTGCCCGGCGCCGGTCGCGCCATTGGACGCAACCTGCGTTTGATGGTGTCGCTGGCTACGACGGTTCGTGGTTGTCGACGCTGAACTGGTCGAGCTCGAGGACGACGTTCCCGACGTCGATGACGCGCTCGCCGAAGCACCCGCGTTCGCCGGTTTCTGGAAGTCCGAAGCGGGCGGAGTTCGTGAACTCGTACCGCAGCTGCTCAGCAGAATCGCAGCAACCGCAAGACCCGCCCCCACTGACATTCGCCCCAATGTCACATATCGGTTTATACCGGAAGCGAACCTGGCCGCGCCGATCTTCGTTCGAAAATCGTCCCTGTTGTTTGCATATCCTTCGCGCATGAGCCGGCCGCCAACACGGCTGATTGTCGCGGCCGTCGGGGTGGTGCTCGTCTTGATCGGCGGGGTGGCGTTGCTCACGCGTTCGAACAAGCCTGCGCCCCAGTCGACGGCATCGTCCGCTGCTGCTGACGGGGGTGGTTCGCCCACGCCCCGCTCCGAAAGTGGCGGCAGCCTAGCGTTGGCTAAAGGCCACTATCCAGCGGCGCCCGGCTCCCAGCAGACCTCACCTTCGGTCTCGCCGCAGTCGGGGTCTACCAAGGCCAGCTTCACGCTGAGGCTCACCTCCAGGCAGCAGCTCGGAGCCCACGGCCACGTCAGGCTCGACTACAAGGTCGTCCTGACCGGACCGCGTCCTCGGTGTGCCACCTACACGTTGCTCACGACAGCGGCCCGGGGCGCCGCGGCCAGCGTGAAGCTGAACCCGCCAATCGAGTTGGGCTGGTGCCGTGGGACGATCCACGGGGTCGTCCTGCTCGAGACGAACCCGTACTGCCCGCCGCCAACCGCCGGCGCCAAGGCTCAGAAATGTCATTTGTTCGCCACGAGGCTCGGGGACGTCGGACATTTCCAGTTCGTAACGAGTTGAGGCTCGCTGCGCGTCACCGGTGGTGCCTGGCGTGGGTGATGCTGACTCTGATGGCCGCTCCATCGCTGCTGGGCCCGGCCGCCGCACGAGCCGACGGCGATCCGGCGAGCGACGTGCTACTGGTCAACAACGTGTTCCTGCCGTATTCCTCGCCGGTTGCTCCGTCGCTCGCCGCGCTGCTCACGAAGACCGTGCGCAGCGCTCACGCCGCCGGATTTCCGATCAAGGTCGCCCTGATCGGGACGCCTCAGGACCTTGGTGCCGTCCCTCGCTTGTTCGGCACTCCGCAGCGGTACGCCCAGTTCTTGGACTTGGAGATCTCCTATAACTCCCAAGCGAAGCTCCTGGTCGTCATGCCGCAGGGCTTCGGCACCGTCGGCGTCGGGCCGCCTGGAACGCTGTCGGCGCTTCACGTGGACGCCGCGCAGAGGGCCGATGGCCTGGCTCGCGCCGCGATCGAAGCGGTGGCGGCGCTCGCGCGTCGCGAGGGCTATTCGATCCCCACGCCGGCACTGCCAGGCGCCGACACGGGCGGTGAGACGAGCCCGTGGCCGTTTGTGGCGGTTGGGGCCGGATTGATCGTGCTCGTCGCTGCTGGGCTGGCCGATCGTCGCAGGCGTTCGCGCAAGCCGCACGGTGCGGGCAGCGTGAGCGGCACAGACGGCTGAAAGCTCCGATTCCTTCCTGTTGTTAACCCATGCTTAACATTCGGGGCTACCGCTCCAAATTAGGGTGCGATGTACACGGGATGCCCCGTTAGGGCGCAGTACGGGCGATCTGGCATCCGGGATTACATATAGGGGGTATGACATATGGGGCGTGGGCTAAACCCTGCTCTCGAGTTGGGCCGACCTAAACGGTCGTTATTTCTGACACTGGCCGCCTTGGTGGCCACTTTCGCGTTGTTGGCACTGGGGGCACAGGCCGCCCACGCGGCTTCGCCCAAGGCGCTGATCCTGTCGGACAGCGTCTCGGTTCCCGGGCCGCCTCCTGCGGCTGCCTCCGGCGAGAGCCTCGAGCAGTACGAGGCCGAGCAGGACGGCTTCACGGTGACGAACGTCGACGGATCGACATGGGACGGGATGACCGCCGCCCAGTTCGCGCAGTATCAGGTCGTCATCATCGGCGACCCGACCTGCGGCGGTCGACGACTTCGAGGCGGCAGTGTCCAACGCAGAGCACCTGGGAGCCGGTCGTGATGAGCAGCGGCGGCAACAAGGTGCTCATCGGCACCGATCCGACCTTCCACACGTATGGCGGTCATCCAGGAGATGTTCTGGAGAAGAACGGGATCGCGTTTGCGGGTGCGCAGGCCGGGGCGACGGGAGCGTACGTCGACCTGTCGTGCACGTACTCGTCCGCGTCGCCCGGGCACGCCCGTGCCGCTGCTGGACGGGCTCGCAACGCATGGTCCAGGATCGTTTACCGCGGGCGGAGCGCCGTGCGTCGGCTCGATCTCGATCGTGACGGCATCGGGCCCGACAGCGGGGCTGCACGACACCGACCTGTCGAACTGGTCGTGCTCGGTGCATAACTTCTTCGACAAGTTCCCGAGCGACTACACGCCGCTGGCGCTGGCGACGGATCCGTCGGTTCCGGACACCTATAGCGGCACGGACATCGACACCGGGGCCACTGTGACGCGGGTCGCCGTACATCATGGTCTCCGGATCGGGTGTGACGGTGAAGTCGGACCTCACGCTGACCCCGGCCAGTCAGACGCAGCCGCAAGGCGGGTCTGGCCAGCGTGACCGGCAACCTGAAGTCGGGCGGGTCGAACGTCTCGGGTGCGTCGGTCGAGTTCGACGTCACCGGTGGTCCGAACGCGGGCAAGACATTCACCGGAACGACGAACGCGTCCGGCAACGTCGTGTTCACGTACACGGACACCGGCGGCTCCGGCATGGATCAGATCGTGGCCACGAATATGACCGGCGGCGTGACCAGCCAGGGAACGGCCACCGTCACGTGGTCTACGGGTGATACGACGGGGCCGACGTGCAAGATCCAGTCGATCGTAAAGACGCCGACCTCGCAGCAGGAGAACGTCGCGGTTCAGGACACCGGTTCTGGCCTGTCGTCGATCTTCGGGATCACGGTCACGAACGGGACAGTCTCGGTGCCGCCGTTCACGGTGGGCACGACGAGCCCGGTGATCGTGACCGCGTCGAAGACGACCTGAGCAAGACCACGAAGTGGTCCTTCCACGCGAGCGACGTCGCGGGCAACTCGACGTTCTGCAACTGAGCTCGTAACGCAGTCTCTCTGCCACCTCGCCCTCGCCGCATCAGCGGCGGGGGCGGGAGGCGGGAGACCGCCGACGGACTCGCAGCGCCCCGGCCACGGAGGTCGGAGAAAAGGCCACGACTGGTCCGGACGACTAGACGTGGCGGTAGCTGATCTGGGAAATTCCCGTTATCAGTTTGGAATCAAGACAGGAGTTGGAAATTGTCTAAGGCAAATATGGCGACGAAGCGGCCGTATCGAAAGCCGCGACTGCAGCGCCTAGGTCTGCTGCGTCGCCTCACTCGCTACACCTTCTAGGGCCGGCCTCGCTGGCATCCCTCGCGGATGACAGCGGTCGTGTAGTACACGGACAGGGACGGACCGTTAGGGGCAGGCGGTGGGCTGGCGTCTGGTCAGCCCGCCGGCTTGTTCGGTCATGATGCGCCTCGTTGAGCGATGACCAATCGGTGATCCGATGAGCGACGGCGATACACCGGCGACTGGCGATTCGCAGGAGCTGTGGTGGGCGGGCTCTGACGAATGGGGCCCCTGGACCAGCGCTCCGGCGGTGCGGGTCCTCGCCGAGCTGCCCAGCCACCAGTTCGAGCGGCTCGTGCTGGTGGAGACCGTGGCCGACTGGCCCGAGCGGTTCCTATTCGGCCTCTCCCACCCGGCGCGCGGGCCGGCGCCCGGCTCGCCGGTGAGCGCGCTCGTGTTCGAGCCCGAGCCCGAAGGCTGGGACGGGGTGCAGCCGCTTAACCTCTCAGACCTCCGCTACTGCGGCGAGGCGGTGCTCGCGGCAAGCCCTGACGAGGCCCCGAAGATTTCGGTGCAGGAGCGGGAACGGCGACGCAAGGGCTGGGCCTTCGACTAGGTCGGGCGATGACCCCCCCATCTCTCCGTTCTGGGACGAGATCCAGGATGGAGTCGGCTCTGGATCGGGTAAGCGGATGACATGACCCCGATCGAGAAGGAGCGCGCCAGATGACCGACAAGCCACGTCATACGACCACCGACGGGGGCAGCCCGGTCGCCAGCGACGAGTTCTCGCTGACCGTCGGGGCAGACGGCCCGATCCTGCTTCAGGACCAGTACCTGATCGAGCAGATGGCGAACTTCAACCGCGAGCGGATCGCCGAGCGCCAGCCGCACGCGAAGGGCTCTGGCGCGTTCGGCGTGTTCGAGACGACCGAGGACGTCAGCGCCTACACGCGGGCGGCCCTGTTCCAGCCTGGCGTCAAGACCGAGATGCTGGCCCGCTTTTCCACCGTTGCGGGCGAGAGCGGCAGCCCCGACACCTGGCGCGATCCCCGCGGCTTCGCGCTGAAGTTCTATACGAGCGAGGGCAACTACGACATGGTCGGCAACAACACGCCGATCTTCTTCGTGCGCGACCCGATGAAGTTCCAGCACTTCATCCGCAGCCAGAAGCGCCGCGCGGACAACGGCCTACGCGACCACGACATGCAGTGGGACTTCTGGACCCTGTCGCCGGAGTCGGCGCACATGGTGACGTGGTTGATGGGCGACCGCGGCATCCCGAAGACCTACCGCCACATGAACGGCTACTCGAGCCACACATACATGTGGGTCAACGCCGGCGGCGACAAGTTCTGGGTCAAGTACCACTTCAAGACCGATCAGGGGGTCGAGTGCCTCACCCAGGAGGACGCCGATCGGATCGCCGGGGAGGAGCCCGACTATCACCGAAAGGATCTGTTCGAGGCGATCCGCGACGGCGACCTCCCGAGCTGGACCCTGTTCATGCAGATCATGCCCTTCGAGGAGGCCAGGGACTACCGCTTCAACCCGTTCGACCTGACGAAGGTGTGGCCGCACGGCGACTACCCGCTGATCAAGGTCGGGACGATGACGCTCAATCGCAACCTGACCGACTTCCACACCGAGATGGAGCAGGCCGCGTTCGAGCCCAACAACCTCGTGCCGGGCATCGGGCTGAGCCCCGACAAGATGCTGCTGGCGCGCGGGTTCTCCTACGCCGACGCCCACCGGGCGCGACTCGGGGTCAACTACAAGCAGATCCCGGTCAACACCCCCAAGTCGCCGGTTCACAGCTACAGCAAGGACGGCGTCGGGCGCACGGTCAACGTGACCGATCCCGTCTACGCCCCGAACTCGTATGGAGGCCCGAAGGCCGATCCGTCGCAGACCGACGACGCCGGGCTGTGGGCTGCCGACGGCGACATGGTCCGCTCGGCGTACACGCCCAGGTCCGACGATGACGACTTCGGCCAGGCCGCAACCCAGGTGCGCGAGGTGCTCGACGACGACGCGCGTGAGCGCCTTGTTTCGAACATCGCCGGCCATCTGTCCGACGGCGTCTCCGACAAGGTGCTGGCGCGCGCTTTCGAGTACTGGCGCAACGTCGATCAGGAGCTGGGCGACCGGATCGAGCAGGCGGTAGGCGCGACCGTCGGAGCCTAGGTGTCGTGAGGAGCGCGATTGTCGCCCGATCGATCTCCGTCTGACCGGGTGCCCGAGGCATTGGCTTTCCTGCGGCGGGTGCGCGAGGACGCGGTCCTCGCCGCGCGCGTCGGCGAGCTCGACCCGGCGGATGGTCTGGTGCCGCTTGTGGCGATCGCCGCGGACGCGGGGTTCACCGTTTCGGCCGAGGATCTGCGGCGCGCGTATCGACTCGACTGGAATCTGCGCCGCGCTCGCTATTGGTGAGCGAGCGCGGCGAGGACCGTCGCGGTTGTGAAGACCCCGAGATCGTCGACGTAGTTGGAAGTGGCGTCCGGAGCGGCCAGCGGGTCGCGCTGACTGGGGGCGGGGATGCGCAGCTGCGCTGACGGCTCCCAGCTGCCATCGGCGCGCTGCTCCGACAACAGCCAGCTCACTGCTCGCTCGCGAGCGCCGCGTAGCGGTGCTTGGCCTGCTGCCAGCGCGGTCAGCGCGAGCGCGGTGGCGAACGGCGAGGGGCCGCCGTGAGCGCGTGACTGTGCTGCGCCATCCGCGCCGATCCTTGAGTCCGCCCAGCGCACCGCCCGGGTCACGCTCGCGCGGTCCCCGGCCGCTGACAGCGCTTGCACCGCCATCGCCGTGGCGTACTCGTCGTCGTGCCACCAGTACCCACTCCACGCGCCGTCCTCGGCCTGGACGCGCCGGAGGAACTCGAGTGGCGCGGGGCCAAGCTGCAGCGAGGCCGCGGCGGCGGTGACGCATACGTGTGAGGCGCACCAGCCGTCGTATGGCCCAGGCAGACGCGTGAAGTCGGCGAGCGCCGACGCCGCCGCGGGCGGATACGTGGCAACGCTTCCTTCGGCGTCTATCTGGCCGGCCACGAACGCCCGCGCCTCGCGCAGGCGAACGCTATCGGCAAGCTCGAGTCCGGCGGCGAGACGCAGCACCCACGTGGTCGTGTCGGCGTCGTCGGGGATCATCACGTTGTAGCCCCAGCCGCCGTGACTCCGGCGCGCGAGCAACAGATCCATTCCGTTGCGGGCCGCATCACGAACCTGCGGGTGGTTCAGGCCCACGATCGCACCGGCGACATACGCGGTGATCCATTCGTCGCTGCGGTAGCCGGTGATGCCGTCATCGACTCCGTACGGGCTCGCGCGGTGCACGAAATCGAGCCACCAGCCGGCCTGGTTGCGGCGCCTGAGCAGGAAGTCCAGCGCAGCGGCGATCGCCTCGTCGACCGAAGCGGCCGGGCGACGCTCGGACTTGACAGCAGCGACCGGCTCGGGGCCGAGCAGATCGTGGGTCACGTGCCCGGCGCCGAAGTACGCCTTGGCGCTCGGCGGTTCGCCGGAGCCAACGGTGATCTTGACGTGGCTCAGTCGGCGCTCCACCACACCGAGCTTGTCGGCGGGCATCGCCACGCCGGCCGTGATCAAGGCGTCCGGCCACGGAGCCGGGCCCGCGGGCGTCACGATTCCCGGCCAGCTCAGTAGCGCCTGAGTCTTCTCATCGGAGCTCAGTCCGGCGTCCACGAGTCGGCGCAGCAGCGGCTCCCAGCGGGGATCGAGCCCCCACCGCTGGTCAAAGCCACACTCGAGCCCGAGTCGTGGCAGCAATTCCCCGACCACGTCCAGGCACACCACGAGCCAGTCCCCGCGGTCCAGGAGCAGGCCGGCTGCCTCGATCGCACGATCGGCATCGCCGGGCCAGGCGGCTGCGTCGAGATAGTCACCCAGCTCCCACATCGGCACGCCGCTGACGTGGATCCGCAACGCCTGCACGGGACGACCGAGCATCACCCCGATGTGGCTGACCCACGCCCCGTCGCGAGCCGCGGCGGCACAGCGGTCCACCGCCGCTCGCAGCCGCTCCGCGGACTCGGCACCGACGAGCACGTCGAGCGCACGTCCGATCGCCGCCATTCGCTCGCTTGTCGCGAGTGGCTTGAGGACGATGAACACCGACGGGGCGAGCGCCGTCAGGTCGATCGTCTGCGCGCCAGGGATGAGGTCGAGCTCACACCACACCTCGGCCACTGCCCGACCGAGGGCGGTGTCGGGGCTCTGCCACTCGCGACACAGCTCGTACACGGGCTCCCACGTGTCCGGAAGCTCGTCGCGCTCCCGGACACGGGTCAGATCAAGCGCGGCGGCCGTCGCCTCCCGCCCGGCGTACGCACCGAGCTGCAGATCGAGTGTGGGCGTGCCGCCACCGCTCAGCCGACACTCGAGGCCAAGTGCCGCGAACGCAGGAGCGACTCCAGTCATCGTCTCCAGCAGCGCGTCGGACTCGCTGCCTGCGAGTGCCGTCGGAACGTCGTCGCGAACGAGCGAGAAGACCGCCGCGAGCGTCGATGACCGGGCGACCGAGCCGGTCAGGCTGGGCCTCCTACGAGACGCCGAAGGTGAAGCCGCCGCCGCCGCTCGAGTAAGCGGCGCTGTCGATGCCGAACTTCGGCCCACCGGCAGCGGTCAGCTCCTGCAGCGAGCCGAGATCTTCGATCTCTGGCCGGCCATATTCTTTGCGAACGGGCGCTTGTACGTCCATGCGGGCTACCCCCAGGTTGTTTCTGCCACCTAAACTGCTGCACAAGGTTAACGGCTCCAGGCGGGCGGTCCGTTCAAGCCGTCCATTTTTCCGCCTCGGTCAGGACGGCGCCGGCAACGTCGGGGACCGTGCCGAGTTCATCGGGACGCATCAACTGGCGACCTGGCACGGATCGCACCAGCGCGCCCAGGCAAGCGAAGTCGCGGCGCTGCCCTGCGCGATCGAGCACTGTTGCCGTGTGGCGATTAGCAAGAAGGGCGGGGAGCAGCTCACCCGGAGTCATGGGTCGCAGCTGCGGCGTGGCGGCGCTCCCGCGCGGAGCCAACAGGAACACCCCGACCAGGGGCAGCCGTCCGGCATCGGACCTGCGCGCGGGCTCGCCCGCCTCGTAGTAGCGCTTGTCCAAACTCGGCGGCGCGGTTGCCCAGACCGGCCGCAGCGCGGCGAACCCCGCGCCGAGGCTGGCCGCCGAGTCGGGGCGCATCCGCAGAGCAGCTCGCCCGACCGCGACCCAACAGATTCCGTCGTCCAACGAGACGGCGGCGACATCGTCGGAGACCAGGCGCCCACCGCGCCGGGCAAGCGCCAGGGCTAGCGTCGATTTCCCCGCGCCCTTGGCTCCAATCAGGGCGATTGCGCGGTCCTCGATGGCCACGACGCTCGCGTGCAGGCAGGTCAGTCCACGCTGGGTGAGCACGCAGGAGAAGACAGTTGCGATGAGCAGCTCACCGGCATCGTTGAGGTCTGACGACTCGTCGAGCGTCAGCCGCACGGTCTCGCCTCGACCGTCGATCCGGAGGTCGCCCCATGCGCCGGCGACCCCCTCGAACTGGAGGCGCAGGTCGCTGCCCGCTCCGGCTGGGGCTCGCCACGCACCCGGCTGGGCGCCGAGTGCCGTCCAGGAGCCGTCGACCCGCGGGCGCTCGCCCGCGCGCGTTATCTCGATGCGGACGTCGGGTGATCCAAACTCGGTCTGCGGAAGCCCCGGGAGCGCCACGTTGGCCTCGACCGCCAGTCCGTAATGCCGGTATCGGTGACTGCACGTCATGGTTGTCCCCGGCGGTGCCACAACCAGTACGCGAGCCCGAGCGCACGCTCCCGCCACCAGCGCCGGTGCACGTCCGTGTCATCGCCACTGCCGACTACCTCCCGGGCGAGTCGGTCAACGTCGACGAACCGCTGTAGCTCAGGCATCGATTTGACCATCTCGGCCAGGCTCGTCAGTGCTTTCTCGGTAACCCCGGACGGCGGCGTCTCGACCAGCAGCGTCTTCGGCCGCGTTCGCACCGCCTCTGGCAGCCGTGACTTTGCCGCTTCACGCAGGATCCGTTTGTCGACGAGCCACGGCTCTGGCGCCAGCGACAAAGCGAACTCAATCAGCCTCAGATCGGCGAACGGGTGACGAACCCGCACCGGCTCGCGTGTGAAGGCAGGGTCGCCCACGCGGAACAGCCAGGCCCACACGGGATCGCAGGTGAGTGCCCGCGCGTCGATGTCCTGCCCCCGCATGCCGAAGGGCTTTGGCATCCGCTCTCGCTGGCGATCGGCGACCCCGGTGCGAGTGACAAATTCGGCGAGCAGCCAGGGTGGCAGCCGGGGCTGCGCGGAGCGGCCGTAGCTCGCCATGTAGAGGATCGTGCGCAGGTGGGGTCGTGGGCGGCCTTGACTGAGCCGTACGCGCTCGCCCAACGCGCGCGCCACGCGTCCGACGCGACCGCGCGCGAGCCACTCCAGGAAATACCACGGGAGAAACTGGAACAGGACGTCGGCGCCGTGTCCCGAGAGCGCCACCGGTGCATGGCGGGCGGGCACGCGTACATACCGGAGCAAATAGTCTGTGTGCTGGTAGGGCATCGGCTCCTGCGGGCGCACCAGCGGCGTATCGAACGGATCGATGGTCGAGCGCGTAGCGGCGTCGTCGACGTCGATTGGGATCCCGAGCTGATCGGCCACCAGGCGGGCGAAGTCTCCTTCGAGGTCGCCGCTGGGGCCTCCGAGCACGCCCGTGAAGGCGTGGAGCGCCCCTGCCGGGGCGTTACGTGCCTCCAGCGTGCGGATGGCACTGGCAGCCACGCTGGTCGAGTCCATCCCGCCGCTTAGCAGCGTGCTCGCTCGGGGTGCGGTGAGCCGGTCGGCAACAGCCGTGTCCAGGAGGTCGCGCAGCCGCTCGGCGCCGTCCTCGAGGCTGGGGAAACGCGCGAGCGGTTCCCACTCCGGCAGCGTCCAATAGCGTCGCACGAGCATGTCTCCGCGCTCCCAGGTGAGCACGTGCGCGGGCGGCAGCTGGCGAACGGCGCCGAACGCGGTGGCCGACGGGTCGGTGTAGTAACCGAAGGCGATGAAGTCGGCGATCGCCTGCTCGTCGAGTGCGTCGGGCACGGCGGCGTGGTCGACCAGCGCCTCGAGGCTCGTCGAGACGAGCAACTGGCCCCCGGCGCGGGCGTAATGCAAGACCGAGACCCCGATCTGGTCGCGGGCGCAGATCAGCCGCGCTGCGTCGTTGTCCCAGATCGCAAACGCGAAATCTCCGGCGAGGTGCTCGACGAGCCGTTCTCCCCATCTCCGGTAGGCGTGCAGGATCAACTCGGCATCGGGGCAGTCTTCGGCGCCGAGCGTCGCGCGCAGCCCGGCGCGCGCGTCGAGCCGGGCATCGGCCGTGATCCACACGCGTCCGTCGAGCGTGACCGGTCCGAGCACGTCGACGCCCGTTTGCAGGAGTGCGTGCCCGAGCCCGCAGCGGCCGATTTCCCGATGCTGGTGACCGTCGGGTCCGGCAGCCTGCGAGAGGTCCGTCGCCCGAGCCAGCCATGGCGAGTCGACGAGGTCCGGCTCGGACCCCACCCGCGCGACGACCGCGCTCACGGCGCCGTCACTCCGAACTTGGCTCGCCGCGAAGCAGGCCCTTCGCGATCAGCCGCTCGATGAAATCCTCGAGGTCTGCGCGCAACACGTCTCCGTCGACCTCGTACTCCTCGAGCAGACGCGCGTGAGCGGCGTCGACATCGCTGCCCGTGGACAGCAGCTCCCACATCCGGCTTCCGACCTCGTCCAGGCGGTAGTAGCGCTCGGAGTCGAGCTCGAGCATCACGACTTGGCCGTCGACCATCTGCCACGCGGTCGTCTCGTCAACGGTTACGCGTCGTGGACGTCGCGCGTCCGGATGCGGCTGAACTGACATCGCATTCGAATAACGGAGCGGTGATGCCGGACCTTTCAACGGCTCTGTGATCGCGGTCATCGGGGTTTGAACCCGCATCCGGCCGAGGCAGGGCCGGTTGACGCTCACCAAACACCGCGAGGAAGCGGTCGCGAAGATCGCGCTGGGCGGTCGGGGACAGGGACGGGTGCCCGTAGACCCGCTGATGGAGCTCGCCCGGCCTCCGGCTCCCGCGACGCCCATGGGCCAAGGCGAGGTTGTCGAAGACGAGCAGGTCGCCCGGTCGCATTGGAACCTCGGCCTGCACGGCGTCGACATTCAGGCCGAGAGACTTGAAGAAGCTCAGCTCGGCAGCCAGATTGTCGAACTCCATTCCACAGAGAAAGCCGGTCGTGGACTTGACGCTAGGCAGCCGCGGCGCGCCAACCGCGGCCTCGAGAACGCGAGCCAAGCTCCCCTCGCAATAGCCGTCCGCGTCATCCCACGCCCCGTGCGACTCACCGTAGGCGACCAGGTTCTCGAGCAGATTCACCCGATCCGGCCAGCAGCGTCTGAAAGTCGGGGGTTGCCTCGCCATCGGCCGGCGGGAGGATGAAGTCGCCGATCACGCTCAGCGCGTCGTGCCCATCGGCGGCCGTGCACTCCTCGACGATCTCTCGCGACGCGGCGAACGCCGCGGCAGGAGTAGCGAACGCCGATCGAATCCAGACGAAGCCGGATTCGCGAAGAGCGGAGGATGCGCCAGCCACGGCCCCGGCCCCGCTCAGATCCAGGTCTCACCGTTGGAGAAATCGTCGTCGCCTGGGTACTCGGCCAGCCGCGTCTCGAGCGCGGCGACGATCTGGCCGGTAGCGGCTCTGGTCAGCCGGAAGCTCGTCGGAACGAACACCATGCCGGCGTGACCTTCTGCGCCTGCTGCGACCAGCTCGGCGTGGAGCGGCCGGAAGTCGCGCAGGTTGGCCGTCACAACGGCACGCTGCTCTGTCCGCGCGAGCGCAACGACATCGGGATCTGACAGCGCTTGCCACTCGTCGCGCTCCTTGATCGCGACGGCGTCATGTCCCCGAGCGCGCAGTTCGGCAGCGACGAGTGGCGAGAACATCTCGTCGAGCAGCAGCTTCAACGCTTGAGGGCTTGTTGTCCGGCGAGCCAAGCCTCGTGTGCGGTCTGGCTCTCACGCGCGTTGAGTTCGATCCACTCTTCGATCTCGTCCTGGTAGGCGCCGTAATAGGCGACTGCCGCCTGGACTAAGCCGAGTGGGATGCCAAGGTACTCGGCCGCGGCTCGCTCGTTGCCGTCGTTGTCGCGGATCACTGAGACGGCTTCCCAGATGTCGAGCCCGGTTCCTTGGAGTCGAGGGCGGCGGCCGGCAGGGCCGTCGACGAACCGGATCAGCGGATGCTCGTCTGTTCGCAGCCCTTCCTCGACGTAGCGCTGGGCAAGCGTGCGCGGGGCAACGCTGCGGCTACGCGCCCGGGCGCCGAGCCGGTTGAGAGTCGCTTCGGGTAGGCGGAGACTGAGTGGCTGAGACATGTAGCGCATTGTAGCGCGGGCCGCTACGAACCACGCGGCGCTCATGGTGCTGACTCAGCGCGGACCCATAACTCACTCCTCGAGGCAAAACACCCGGGCTCAGCGGACGATTACGGCCAGCCGCCGCGGAGCCGGATGTGTGCCGATCCATGGGGATCTGAGCGAATAGCGGCGCAAGGATCAGGCTTGTGCCACTTGGACAGGAGGCGCTGGTTTGCGTATCTCCGGACCCGCTGACGGCGGTGGCGGGAGCCCGCCGATCAACGGGCCTGCCGGCCCCACAGCGCGATCATCCCCGCCACCGCGGCGCGCGTCCGATTCGGCGACCACGCTCAACCGAGCCCCGGCGGCGGAGGAGGAGCCGGTCGACCCGGACACCACGGATTGACGGGTACGCCCGCGCACGGATCAGGCATCGTCGCCAGGTTCTTCGGGAGTGGGTGCATGACCACCTTCGTGGCGCTCGGGTAGGGCTTGCCACCGGGACACGAGATGGTCGTCCCGACCAGGGCGCCCTCGTTGCCACAAAGGATTTGCTCGACCAGCGGCACGTTCACGTTGGCGGGTGCAGCGGCGCCCGTGCACCTCGGATGTGCGTGTTCGAGTCCGGTCGGCGAGGTGGTGAGCCCAGCCGGGTTCACGTTGCCGCGGAAGCAGAATGTCGGATTGCCGTGCTCGAAGTTGAGCAGGGCGATGTCGCCGTTGGTCTGGTGGCCGTAGGAGCCGTTGTCCGCGAACTTGTTTTTGAGGATCGCGTCCCCAAACCCGTCAAACAGGCACGGGAGCGTGAGGATGCCGAGCACGCTGAAGTTCAGCGTGCCGCCGATACACGGGCGTCCGCCCTCGCCCTGCTGGACCTGGATCAGCACCCCCCACGCGTTGTTGCGGACGATCCGGTTGTGCATCACCGTGTCGTTGCGCGCTCCGCTCAGTGACAGGCCCACTCCGAGTGGCGTGGCACCGGCCTGCCCGACCTCGGGCGCGCTGCGATTGTTGTTGTCGTGGATGAAGTTGTTCATCAGCACCCAGCATGAGTGGGTGTGGGTGATCGGGCTGATGGCGTTGTTCGGACAGGCGCCGTTCTGGGGTGACGGGGCATCTCCGTTCTCGCTGTCGGTGTCGAAGCCGTCCTGGTTATCGTCGAACTCGGAGTTCTTGATGACGATCTGGCCGCCGGAGTTGGTCCCCGAGTAGCCGAGTGCGTTGAACTCGCCATGGGCTCGGGTGATTGTCTGGTCACACCGCTGCTGACAGGCACCGATGTAGTAGCCGGAGTCACTGAAGTTGCTTGCGTAAGTCTGAGACCACGTACCCCCGGTCCAGTTGCTCGAGAAGATCCCGTACTGCGCCGGGGTGTCGTTCGGCTCGTAGAACGTGCTCGTCGTGCTCAGATACGAGCCGTAGTAACCGTGGCCCCCGATCTTGCCGCTGCCGTCGCCGCCATTCCACCAGATCTCGTTGCCCGCGTCGCCCTTGCCGGCGAGGAAATTACAGGCGGTGAGATTCTGGACCCACACATTCGCGGCCTTCCACACCAGGATCCCATTGAGTCCTCGTGCGCCGCCCTTGCCGCGCGGACCGAAGTTCTGGTCGCGTTTGGCACGGCTGCAGGCTGGACCGGACTTGGTCCCGTCGACGATCACCGTCTTGCGGTTCATCCCGCGTAGGTACACGCGCGGCGCAGTCATCAATACGCCGGCAGGAGTGTCGGAACGGCCGGCGGGCGCCCGAGAGGACGTCGTCTTGTAGTCGCCCGGGCCGACCAGGATCCAGTCTCCAGGTCGAGCGGCGTCGACTGCGGCCTGGATTGACTCGTACTGCCCGCGAATGCCCTTGTAGGTTCCGACCAAGAGCACGCGGGCACCGGCCGCGGTGGCCGATCCGAACGCGGCAAGCGCCACGAGAACGACGGCGATGCGTTTCATCTTTCACCTCCGGAATGCGTCCAGTTGGAGGCTTTCACGTCGAGCGTCGATCGCATCACCCAATCAGGATGAGCGTCCGCGGGTAGCAAGCTGGAGTGAGCCGAGCTCGGGAACCGGGGACGGCCGTCGGAGCTGCTCCGCGATCGTCCAGACCGATCGCGTGCCGGCGCAGAAGTAGCGGACGTCCCCGCGTCCGTAGTTGATTCTTTCTCCCGTGTCGAGGAGCTCAATCGCGGCTGCGCCTCGGCTTGCCACCAGCGCCCGCGGCGAAAAGGACGAGGCATTCCACGCCGTTGCAACGTGCAATCCCGGACGATGATGGGCACGGCTGGGCTCGAACCAGCGACCTCTCGCGTGTGAAGCGATTTGGCTTCGACCCGCGGATCGCTCGGAACAAGGTGGCGTTGGCGATGCGCCCGAGCGAGGCCCTGAACGAAGCGCTGGAATCGTTCTCGGACTGAGCGGGTAGGACCGGGCGAGTCGGTTGTACCCCTCGGGAAGGGACTCGTCGATGTCATCACTGTTCAGGTCCGTTGTCGCCATGCTCGGCGTGGTGGGCGCGTGCGCCTTCTGCTCGCCGGTGGCGCAGGCGTTCAAGCTTCGTGTCGGCGGCCCGTCGAACGCGCCGCAGATGGTGTTCGACAGCAACATGCGAGTGGCCCAGGTCTGCCTGCCGGCGACCAATCCCCAAGGCGGCCAGAGCATGCTGTACGGGCAGCGCTTCACCGACGGTCCCACCAACGCGCTGACCCCGGCGATCGTGCTCGTCCACGGCATCGCGTCCTCGACCGAGAACTGGGACTTCTCGCCGACTTGGTCGGTGGCGAGGGCGCTGGCGAGCGCCGGCTACGTGGTCTTTTCCTACGACCGGCTCGGGTACGCCCGCAGCGACTACTTCGACCATCCGGGCGGCGGCTACACGCTCACCACGCAGGCACATCGGGCCATGCTGCACGACGTGGTCACCGACGTGAAGACCGGCGGGTACCGGTTTGCCTCGGCCGGCGGCTGTGCCGGCGCAACGACGCCCGGCAACACCCGGAACCGCACCGTGGTGATCATCGGCCACAGCGCGGGCGGGTGGATCGTGGCCGGCTATCCCGGCGAGTACCACGACGTCGCGGCGATGATCCAGACCGACATCTCCGGCTCGGCTGGTGGATCGGCCGCTCCCCCGCTGGGGTCCTCGTCGGGCGGGGGCTTCACGCCGGACTCAAGCCACCCCGACTACTTCCAGTTCTTCCAGACCACGCAGGAGTGCATGGAGTTCAACACCTACGCGCCGGGGCTGGTGCCGTACGTCGCGAAGATCGCCTGCAAGCCGCCCTTCCTGGACTCACCCTTCGGCGAGATCGCCGACCTCGGCGTCAAATACGCCCAGAACGACGCCTACATCGCGATGATCGGACCGTCGATACCGGTGCTGCTCACCTCCGGCCAGGAGGACAGCACCGACCCGCCGTCGTCGGCCAACGCCGACTACAGCTACTACCAGGCACATTGCGGTTGCGATGTGACGGAGCACCTGTTGCCAAACACCGCGCATCTGTTCATGGTCCACAAGTCGCTGCCGGGCTGGGTCGACTACGTCGTCAACTGGCTCGCTTCTCGCGGGATTCCGGGGCGCGCCTGAGGATGGACAGAATCGCGATCGCCTTTGCCGCGATTGCGCTTCTGCTGGCCGCTTCGGTGCGCATGTCGCCTCGAGGCACGACGAACATGCCCCAGAATCGACAGAGCCCCGGAGGGACGGGCTCGCGCAAGTGATGGGCACGGCTCGGGCTCGAATCCAGCGACCTCTCGCGTGTGAAGGCACAGGAATCGGAGTTGTGCCACTTCTCGGGGAGCGTGATAGGCGCGGCGCGCGAGCCGCTACTTGACGAGTCGGGCGCTCGGTATGACCATGGTGTCGAGGATCAGGCCCTGCTCGCTTTGGTGGGCCTCACGCGGCGATGTCGTCAAGCCGCCGGCCGGGTAGCAGTTGGTAAAGGAACAACCTGCCCGTGAAGGCAGCGCTCTGGGCGGGAGCCCGGCGGATTTGATGTACAGACCGTCGAAGCCACCCCTGGCATGGATGAACCCCTGCGTGGCGGAGAAGTTGTCAGTGCCGACCAGGGCCACGTTGGGGCCAAGGGCACGCCGCAGGTCGGTTACCAGCCTCAGGCCGTTTGAGCAGATACATCCGGAGAGAACGACCGAATCCGCGCCCGAGCGTGCTATCCGCGCTGCGAGCCCACGGTAGTTGTGGGCGCTCGGGCTCCAGGTCGCGCTTCCGGAGACCGTCAGCCCGACTTTCATCGCTGCCGCGCTTGCGTAATCGGCACCCGCGTATCCGGTTCCCTGCCCGTCATCAAGAAGGTAGATGTACCTGTGGCCTGGCTGATGCAGAAAGAAATCGATGCCGGCACCCTGGTAGTCGTCCGCGCCCAGCAGTCGAGCGAAGCTGCGAGCACCGATCGGGAAGTAGCGGTCAGCAACGCGGCCGATGGCGACGCGCACGCCACGCCCTGGTTGCGGGCGTTTGAGCAGGCATTCGTCCCAGCGTCAGGGGCTTCCACGGGTAGCGACCAATCCGGGCGAGCGCCAGCTTGAGATGGGCGTTTCTCGCCGTGAAACCGGATGAAACCTCTGTGAAGGCGGCGCAGTTCATCGTCGCTCAATCAGCTGCTGTCTCGACGACGGGACCAGCCCTGAAGGATCGTGTCCAGCGATTGGAGAAGGAGTCAGACTATGAGGAGCAAGCACGCAGTGGTCACCGCCCTCGTTCTGGCGGTCGCAACTGTCGCGGTTACCATCGCACCGCCCGCGCTCGCGCGCGGCGAGCGCTGCGACAGCCGCGGTCGGATCGTTTTCACGCGTTCCGGTAACGACGGCATCCCGAATCTCTTCTCGACCAGCCCTTGCGGCGGGCCAGTTGTCCAGCTGACGACGACGGGCGCCCACCACGCCGACATCTCCCGCGACGGCCGCTGGATTGCGTACGACAGCGCCCCGCCCGGGCAGAGCACGCCCGACGTCTTCATCGCCAGAGCGGACGGCTCGCAGGCGCGCGATCTCACCAACTCGCCCGCGACCAACGACCTGCAGCCAGACATCTCGCCCGAGGGCAACGCGATCGCCTACTCGACGGGAACGGATGGCCAGAGAGACTCCAGAATCGCCGTCCTCGACCTTCGCTCCGGGCTGACGACCCGTCTGACGCCGGTCATTCCGGGCTCGGAGTCTTTCGACCCGAGCTGGTCCCCGTCCGGCCGTTGGATCGTTTTCGACACGCTTCCCGCCAGTGGCAACGGCTATCTCTGGGTTGTGCGCTCCGATGGAACGGATCTGCATCGCATCACCGACAATGCCGCGGATGCCTGCCAGCCCGACTGGGGCCCGAACGACCTGATCGCCTACACCGGCGGCTGCGATCAGCTGCAGACGCACCTGTTTGTTCGTGACCCGCTCGGTCTGTTTGTTCATCAGTTGACGAGAGACGCCGACGGTGGCAGCTCCCAGCTTCCGGCTTTCTCACCGGACGGCCTCTCGCTCACGTACTCGAGGTTCGACGCGAGCTTCGACAACGCTGACGTCTGGCGGCTCGACCTGCTGACGCATGCGCAGACGGACCTCGTCGATGGGCCGACATTCGACTACTGGTCTGCCTGGGGAGGAGGCCACTGAGCGGCTTCAATGGCCCTGCTGGGCGTCAGCTCCGCCCGCGGAGGCAGAGCGCGGCGAGATCGACACCGAACACAGGTGACGTCTTCACGCAGCCGAGGCGGCCGCCGACGATCGCGGACGCGGGCAACGTCGCGTACACCGCGAAGGGCACGTCCCGTCGCTCGAGCCGTAACGCGAGGCCATGGTACGCACGGTCGCGCGCGGGGCCTGCTAGCCGTCTCGCTCGGTCCAGTGCGGCATTGACCGAGGAGCTGTTCAGCGCGGGGACGTCGGTGTTTCCCGGCTTGCCGATCCGCCGTCCGTCGAGGGCCTCATCGAAGAAGTCCGCGGCATCGGCGTAGTCGAACTCCCAGTTGTCGAATGCGATGTCCCAGCGACCGTGCGGTGCGAGCGCCGTGACTGCGGGCTCCTCGACCTGCACCGCCGCGACCTTGATATTGATTTTCGCGAGCTGGGCGCGCAGGAGCCGCAGCGCAGCTGCACAGAGCGGGCACGACGAGAGTTCGCGCGTAAGCACGATCGCGCGTCCCCCCCGCCCGGCGAGCGACCTCGCGCGCGCGAGATCCGGCCGCAGAGGGTAGACCCCGCCCGCGGGCCCTCCCGTCACCCCGGCGGGCAGGTATGCGTCGGTCGGCTGCGCCCCGACCGCGCCGGCGAGGGCGGACCGGTCGATCGCGTAGTTCAGCGCAGCCCGCATTCGCGGATTGTGGAACAGGCCGTGCGCGGTATTCAGGTCAAGGAACTGGAGCCCGGCCAGCTGTGTCGAGATCTGGTGCGGGCCGGGGCCGCCCGCCCGAGCGCCGCCGAGAGGGCCGGCGGGCGTCAACAGGGTCGGCAGGTGGCGGACGCTATTGCTCTCGGCGTAGTCGGCGCGCCCGGCGAGTGTGTCGGCCGCCGCCGCGTCAGCGCCGAGGTCGGTCGCGACCACGATGGTCGAGAGCCGGCCGCTCCGCGGGCCCGTGTAGCCGGGATTTCGCCGCAATACGAGCTGCGACGAGCTGTGAATCGCGATGAAGTACGGACCTGCCGACGGGACCGGCTGGTTTAGCCCACCGGCGGTCACCGGCGTCCCTCGAGGTACCGCGCAGAACATCGGCATCGCGAGCCGCGAAGGCAGGTCGCCGGCAGGCCGGCGAAGTCGGATCGTCAACTCGTCGCCGCTCGCGGTGATCCCGGAGACACGAGGCGCGCGCCCGGCGTGGAACGCATCGGCTCCGACGACGTCGTGCAGGAAGTTCGTCTGGGCAAGCACCGCGTCGGCGCCCAGCCCCGGCGAGAGGCTGCGCTCGATCGTCGCGGCGAACACGGCAGCGTCGACGACACCGCCGGACGGCGGTGAGAAGTGCAGGCCGGGTCGGATGCGGAAGTGATAGCTCGTGCCGCCCTCGCCGACGGTCGGCATGGCCGCCGCGGCATCCGGGACCAGTTGGCCGCTGTTATCGGCGTAGGTCACGAGCGACAAGCAGGTCGCATGCTCGAGCCGCCAACTTCCGGGGTCCCAGGCGAACGCTGGGTCGAGCGTGACGTCGCCGTCAAGACGCAGGACGGGCGGGGATCCGCTCGGGAGCGTTCGGGGTCCGATGCCCACAAATAATCTGGAGGCGGGGCCGCTGCCCGTGGCCGTGAGGGCGATCGGCCCGGCGCCCATCTTGAGCGGCCGTGATCCGCCCGTCGTCGGGTTGATCGCAAGCAAGCGGTTCGAGGCGGTGTCGGCGAGCCACACCGACCCAGCGGCCCAAGCAATCTGGCCGGGTCCCGCCGGGACCGGAAAGCCCCGGACAAGGCGAGTCGTGTTCGGGTCAAGCTGCCAAAGCGTCGAGTCGGTCCTCGCCCAGACGTAGCCGCCGCCGAACGCGATGCTTGAGATGCGGCCCGTTAACGCGATCGACGCGCTGACCCCGTCCGACGTCGGATCGACCCGGAGCACGGCACCGTCGCGCCCGACCCAGAGTGCCCCGTCGCCGAAGACCAGTGGGCCGGGCCTCCACACAGCGAAACGCGCGGTGACCCGACCGGACGACGGGTCGACCCGCACGATCCCGTCCGAGAGGATCGGGCCTTTGGACAGCCCGTAGTCGGAGACCCACAGAGAACCAGCGCCAAACGCGATCGAGCCCAGCGGCCCAACGCCGGGGAGGGCGACACGATCGGCCGTACCGTACGCGGGATCGACACGCAGCAACGTCGACGAGGCTGCGTCCGAGACCCAGACTGTCCCGCCGCCGACCGCGACGCCCGCCGGCGTCGCGCCGAGCGACACGTCGCCGCCGGCGCGACCGCCCGCGTTCGTCAGCACCCGCAGAGTGCGCCCGGCCGTGCTGGCCGCCACCACCTCAGTGCGGCCGGCGATGATGCCTGACGCGAGCAGGTCGGGGACGTTCTCGCCAGGCTGGCTCGCCTCGAGCGACGACGTCGCGGGCGCGACGACGCCGACCGAGCCCGGGGCGAGCCGGTTGCGATCTCCGCGGCTGCCGCCGGCCGCGGTCATGACGACCAGCGCAGCGATCGCCGCTGCCACCGCAACGAGTGTGCCGACGACCACGAGCATTCGGCCGCCTCGACGCTGTGCCGTGACGCGTACTGCTCTCGGCGCCGCGAGCAGCTCGGGATCCTGGATCAAGATCGAGCGCTCGAGCGCCTCCAACTCCGGGCTCGGGTCGAGGCCGAGCTCATCCGCCAGCAGCTCTCGGGTCCGCCGGTAGACATCGAGAGCCTCGCCCTGGCGTCCCTCGCGGTAGAGCGCGAGCATCAGCTGGCGACGCGGCCGTTCCCAGAGCGGGTTCTCGGCGACGAGTTCCTCGATCAGTGGAATCACGTCTTCGCCGGCGGCGAGCTGTGCGTCGACGAGATCGGCTTCGACTGCGGCCTTGAGCTCGTCAAGCCTTCTCGCGGCGTTCTGAGCAAATGACTCAAACCGAAAATCGGCGAGCGCCGGTCCACTCCATAGGCCGAGAGCCTCGGTCAAGCTACTCAGGGCGCCCTGGATATCTGCGTCAACCAGCGCCCTCCGCCCGCGAGCTGCCAGCGCTTCGAACTCGTCGACGTCGAGCTCGCCAGGCGCGACCCGCAAGAGGTAACCACCGGGCGTCGTCGTCAGGCGTCGCGTGTCGAGGCGCTTTCGCAGCCTCGACACGTGGATCTGAACCGTCTTCGTCGCGTGCTCCGGGGGTCGGTCGCCCCACAGAGCCTCGATCACCCGGTCGGTCGAGACGGGCTCGTTCGAAGACAGCAACAACAGCGCGAGCAGAGCACGCTCTTTAGCTCGCACGAATTCGATGCGCCGCCCGCCGTCCACCACCTCAAGCAGCCCAAGGAGCTGGAAGCGCATGCCGCGCCAAGGCTAACAGCCCCTTTTGTCAGGGCGAAGCGCACGACGTGCCAAGGGTCCGTTACTCCTGTGAAGCCGTTGTCAACCCGGCCGGCCATGCTCCTTTCGGGAGTGAGGTAGACTGCGCCAATCGGCGCGGGGAGAGGGTGAGGAGAAAGGCGTGAGTCCGCGGGCGGCGAGCCGATCAGGCGGCCGGCTTGGGCCGCGGCCGAGGGCGGATGAGGCCGCCCGGATTGGGCCGCGGCCGAAGACGGATCAGGCCGCCGGCTGGGGCCGCGGCCGGGGGCGGATGGGATTGCCGTTTCTGCAAGTCTCGATTACGACGGGCGTGGTCATTACCGCGGGCCTCAGTTTGCGCGCGATGGGTCGGCGAAAACCTGGCGCCGGATGGCCGCGCGGCTGAGCAGGCCCCAGCGCGCGGCTGGGCGAGAACTGTTGCCCTCGCGGCTGCGGTGCGGCTGGCGCGATGTCCGGCGGGCACGGCGAAGATCCTCGATCCGAGCGTCCGCGATGTCCTTGTGGAAAGCTGGGCTGTACATGTCAGAACCTCGGTTCTGTTAGGTGGGTGATGGTCGCCTTTTGCCCGTGGTCGGGGAGGTCACCGAGCCGGAGCCAGCGTCGCCTGGGCGCTGTGGACGCGAACGGTGGCGGCGTACGCGTAGGGGTGGTTGAAGGCGTCAAGGGCGCGCGACCCGGCGACCTCGAACTCGAGCTCCTCGCCGGAGTGCGTGTCGGCGACCGCGATCGCGACCCTGTTCGTCGCCTTGGTCCAGAGCAGGGTGACCTCGATCCCATCGCTGGTTCGGTGAGCGAGTTCGTGGCGCTCGATGATTGCTGTTGCGGTCATTTCGATTCCTCCTTCAGGTTCTCTGAGCGAATCTGAATCACGCCTGCAGAATCCCACCGGGGGGAGGGCATGTCGGTGGAGCGACCATGAGTCTTGGCGTTCGGGCGACCGCCACGGATAGTGCGGCTGGCCGTACCTGAACCATCGACAGCTGGAGCAGATGTCGGTGTAGCGCTCGAGGCCCGCGGCCGCCGGCGCTAATCCGCGCTAGTGCGGAGATCGCCCGCCGACGCGAGCGGGACGGCGTACCGTGGCTGGTGACGCGGTCGGCATCACGTGGCGAGTCAGCGCTCGCACGGGATGCTGGCCGTCAGCATCGTGCCCTGACCGGGAGGGCTCTGGACCTCGAGCTTGCCGCCGATCGCCTCTACGCGATCCGCGAGGCCGCGCAGCCCGGTTCCGCGATTCGGGTCAGCGCCACCTGCGCCGTTGTCGCCCACGCTCAAGACGATGGTGTTGGTGTTCGCTTCGAGCCGAAGCGTGGCTGCTGTTGCGTGTGCGTACTTCGCGACATTGGTGAGTCCCTCGGCGGCGACGTAGTAGACAACGGCCTCGACCGTCGACGGCAGCCGACCGGAAATGTCGGTGGTGACCTCAACTGGTAGGTGGGTGTGCTCCGCGAGCACCTCGAGGGCCGGTCCCAGCCCGCGCTCAGTCAGCAACGCGGGATGGATCCCACGCGCAAGTTCTCTGAGCTCGTCGATGGCGCTCTGAAGCTCAACCGATGCATCGTTCAGCAGTTGCTCCGTTTCGGCTGGGTTCTGCTGGAGTTGAAGCTTGGCCAGCCTCAGGGTCAGCGCGAGCGAGACCAGGTGCTGTTGGGCGCCGTCGTGCAGGTTGCGCTCGAGCCGCCGTCGTGCCGCGTCGCCGGCCTTGACGATTCGAGCGCGGGACTCGCGCAGTCGCCGCTCGTTCTCGCGTAGTGCCTCGAGAGCGGCGTGGCGCTCCTCAATGACCGCACCGAGCACCAGCGACGTTACGGCTGCCGCGGCCACGAACAACTGCGTAGCGAGCAGGCTTTGGGTGATCGTTGCCCGTATAAACGGGCCGCCGTGGTGTGCGGTGTTGTAGACGGTGAGCGTGGTGGCCAGCGCGACGGCACCCGCTGCCCCGCGGGGCCCGCCGCGAAGCGCCGCCCAGATCAGGACCGGAAACACGATGTACGGCACGTCCCGCTGGGAGGGAAGCAGCGCGAGCACGACGATCAGCGTCGCGATCGCGACGCCCTCGAGAGCCTGCCGTGGGGCGATCGCATCGATCCGGACGCCCAGCCAGCACAGCAGCAGCGGAGCGAAGACCAGCGCACCGGAGAGGTCTCCGAGGAACCAGGTGCGCCAGACCGTTCCCAGCTGTGCGCTCGGGATGATCCCACCGAGGCGCAGCGAGGCTGCTCCGAACACCGCGCTTACGGCCGTCCCCGCGACGGCTGCCGCGACCAGCGCGCCGACATCGCGCACGCGTCCGAACTGCGTACGCCCCTCCGCCAACCGGTAGAAGAGCATCGCAGCGATCAGGACCTCGAGCGTGTTGCCGACAGTCTGTCCGAGCACGGTCCCGGCGGGTTGCGAGAAATCGGCGACGGCAAGGTCCCCCAGGACGATCCCCGGCCAGAGAGAACGGCCGTAGAGGATCAGCAGAGCCATACCGACGCCGACCGGGGGCCATAGCGCCGCGACACTTCCATGCAGATACGCCAGCTGCAGCCCGACCTTGGCGGCAAGCCAGTAAATCGCGCCGACCCCGCACGACAGCGCCCACGTACCGTAGGCCGCGAGTTGTCTCGGCCCTACGCGGATAGTAGAGCGGTGAGAACAGCTCCCGAAAGCTCCGACTTGGGAACGAACCCGCGCACCGCACTCTCGGTGACGAGCGGCCCGTACTCGGCAGCGTTACGGCTGGAGGTCAGGACCACGGCGCAGGGCAGGTCCAGTTCGGCCAGGCGCGCGGCGACGTCGAAACCGTTGAGATCCGGCAGTTGCACGTCGAGCAGCACCAGATCCGGTTGCAGCTGCTGCGCCGCCGCGATGGCCGCTTGACCGTCGCCGGCCTCGCCGATCACGTCGAAGCCCTCGGCCTCGAGCAAGCGCCTCGCGCTCGCACGAAACGACGGATGGTCATCGACGATCAGAACAGTCATCACTCGAGAGATTTTCATCGCGCGCGGGGCGGCGGTATATACGGCTAGCCACACCATTGGCCATCTCCAGCTGGCGTGACGACGCCGGCATCACGAGTTCAGGTACGCGAGGACAGCGAGCACCCGGCGGTGGCCTTCTGCAGTCGCCGGCAGATCGAGCTTGCCGAAGATGCCGGTCACGTGCTTCTCGACCGCGCGCTCGGTGACAACCATCTCGGTCGCGATCGAAGAGTTCGAGCGTCCCTCCGCCATCAGGGCGAGCACCTCCCGCTCTCGAGGGGTCAGCTGATCGAGCGGTCCAGCCGACCGCCGGGCCAGCATTCGCGACACAACCTCGGGGTCGAGCACGGATCCGCCCTCGGCCACGCGCCGGACGGCGTCGACGAACCGCTCGATGTCGGCTACCCGGTCCTTGAGCAGATAGCCGACGCCCTCCGCACTCTCGGCCAGAAGCTCGGCCGCGTACTCCTTCTCGACGTATTGAGAGAGCACGAGCACGCCCGTGCCCGGGAGCTCCGATCGGATGATCAACGCCGCCTTCAGGCCCTCGTCGGTGTGGGTGGGGGGCATCTTGATGTCGACGATCGCGACATCGGGCTTGTGTGCGCGCACCTTGCGCAGCAGGTCATCGAAGTCGCCGGCCTCGCCGACGACCTCGAAGCCCTCATCCTCGAGCAGGCGGGCGACTCCCGCGCGAAGCAGAAGCGAATCTTCAGCGAGCAGTACGCGCATTGAGCAAGAGCCTCCCGTCTATGGGGCCGCGACGCAACCCGCGGGCCGCACTCCAAGTGCGAATCCTGACCATCGGCGTGGGAACGGCATCGGACTCTGGCGTCTCCCCGTACGCACACGGTACGGCTAACCGCACGGACGGTGTGAGCAATCCGAACGCGCAGACGCCAGCCCGCCGCACAGACAGCCACCTAAGCGGCTGAGATCGTCACGCCGTGCTCAAGACCCACCGCAACGGAGGAGATGCCATGCAACATCCACCCCGCAACCCCGCTCGCCATCTAGCGGCCCGCATGGGCCACTGGAGCGCGAGCCATCGCAAACTGGCGATCTTCGGCTGGCTCGCCTTCGTCGTCGTCGCAATCGTCATCGGCACGGCGGTCGGCACGAAGACGATCGACCAGAGCAATAACAACACCGTCGGCCCGTCTGCGCGGGCGGACCAGATCCTCAAGCACGGGGGGTTCAAGCAGTCTGGTCCCCTCACCGAGATCGCGGTCGTCCAGAGCAAGCACCTGACGACCTCCAATCCCGAATTCCAGGCAGCGATAAACGACGTAGCGCGGACTGTCGCTCCCCTGTCAAACGTCCACAACCTGCGCTGGCCGCATGGTCAGGCAAACCGGGATCAGGTATCGCGCGACGGCCGCACGGCGCTGGTCGAATGGGACATGAGCGGCAAGCTCAAGGACGCCGAGAAGCAGATCGATCCGCTTACCACTGCAGTGAAATCGGTTGCGGCGCGGCACCCGGGCTTCTACATCGACGAGGCCGGTGCCGTGAGTTCGGACAAGGCGCTGACGAAGCTGTTCAACGACCAGCTCGGCCAGGCGGGTGAGCGCTCGATCCCGCTCACGCTGTTGATCCTCGTGCTCGTGTTCGGGTCCCTGCTGGCCGCATGGATCCCACTGATGCTCGGCTTGCAGGCCGTCATCGCCACGATCGGCCTGACCGCCATCGTCAGCCACATCACGCCGATGGACCCGAACGTATCGGCCGTGGTCATGCTCGTCGGCCTCGCCGTCGGGGTCGACTACACCCTGTTCTACCTGCGCCGCGAGCGCGAAGAGCGGGCTGCCGGCCGCAGCGAGCGCGCCGCGCTAGAGGCCGCCGCCGCAACCTCCGGGCGCTCGGTCCTGATCTCCGGGATCACCGTGCTGATCGCCATGGCAGGGATGCTGTTCTCCGGCGACAAGACGTTCATCTCGATGTCGATCGGGACGATGATTGTCGTCGCCGTTGCGATGATCGGTTCGCTGACCGTCCTGCCCGCGGTGCTCTCGAAGCTCGGCGACCGGGTCGAGAAGGGACGCATCCCGTGGCTGAGCCGGTTCCGCAGCCCGGGCGGCGAGGGCCGGATCTGGTCGCGGATCCTGAACCCGGTGCTCCGCCGGCCGGCGATCTCGGCGGCGATCAGCGTGGCGGTGCTGGCCACGCTGGCGATCCCCGCGCTGCAGATCCACACCGCGTCCTCTTCCCTGAACACGCTGCCCCGCAGCGCGGCCACGGTGGAGGCGATCAACCGCATCCAGGCGGCGTTCCCGGGACAGGCGACGCCGGCCGTGGTCGCGGTCAAGACCGACACGCTGTCGCCCGCGTACAAGGCCGCGGTTGCTCAGCTGCAGTCGGCGGCAGCCGCCACCGGCAAGGGATACGGTGCCTTCACCGTCGACAGTAACTCCGCACACACGGTCGGACGCATCGCGATCCCGCTGCCCGGCAACGGGACAGACGGAGTCTCGACCCGCGCGCTGCTGACCCTGCGGGGCCAGCTGCTGCCGGCGACCATCGGCAAGCTGCCCGGCGCCAGCTACGGCGTCACCGGCACCACCGCCGGGTCCTACGACTGGAACCAGATGATGAAGAGCTCGCTGCCGCTGGTCTTCGGGTTCGTGCTCACGTTCGCGTTCCTCCTGCTGCTGGCCTCGTTCCGCTCGCTGGTGATCGCGGCCAAGGCCGTGGTCCTCAACCTGCTGTCCGTCGCCGCCGCATACGGCGTGGTGGTGGCGGTGTTCCAGTTCGGCTGGGGTTCCAACATCCTCGGCTTCACCTCTAACCACTCGGTGGCTCCATGGCTGCCGCTGTTCATGTTCGTGATCCTGTTCGGGCTGTCGATGGACTACCACGTGTTCATCCTCAGCCGCATCCGGGAGGCATATGACCGCGGCATGAGCACCGAGGACGCGATCGCCCACGGCATCAAGACCACCGCGGGAACGGTCACCAGCGCGGCCGTAGTGATGGTCGGGGTGTTCGCGATCTTCGCCACGCTCCCGATCCTCGATATGAAGGAGATGGGTATTGGGCTGGCGACCGCCGTGCTGATCGACGCGACGATCGTCCGTGGCGTCTTGCTCCCGGCGACCATGAAGCTGCTGGGTGATTGGAACTGGTACCTGCCCAGCTGGCTGCACTGGATGCCCAAGCTCGAGCACCACGCCGAGCCGCTGGCCCAGCCGGCACCGGCCGCCGCCTGACGGTCATCGTTCAAACAGCAAACCCGCGATCCGGGCCGCTCCGTGCGGCCCGGATCCGTTGTGTTGGGAGACGGACTGGCGCGAGTAGCCATCGGTAGGGCCAGCCTGTAGGCTCGGCTGGCCATGTCTGAGAGTCAGGACACGGCGCGGGGCTCCAACGGGTCGCATCGAGGTGCCGGCAAGCGCCGGGACCTAGCCCGAACGCTTAGTGACACAGGAGCGAAAGCCGCAAGCGTGTTGCTGGTCGGCTTGGAGGAGCTCCGCGACGACTGCTGGACCGTGCTGGTGGACGCCGGGGTGCGGCTCGAACGGGCCGACGACGTCGCCGGGGCCGTGAGCGCACTGACCGCTGCCCCGATCCCGGTGGTGATCGCGGGCGCGGTATGCGCCGAATCACTCATGCCGGCGGTTCGCGGACGCCCAGAACTGGCGTCGACCCACGTCGTTGTCGCGGCCGCGCTGGACTCACTCGATGAGCTGCGGGATGCGCTCGACACTGGAGCGGACGACGTGATGCGGGTGCCGTTCGAGCCCGAGGTCCTGGTGGCCCGCGTCGCGGCGGGACTGCGGGCCGCGCGCTTGCGCGCCAACGACGCGCTGCTGCGCGCGATGGTCGACAACATTCCCGGTGCCCTATATCGCGGCGCGTGCGACCTCGATTGGACGATGTACTGGCTGAGCGACGAGGTCTTGACGATCACCGGCTATCCCGCCAGCGACTTCATCAACAACTCGGTGCGGACGTTTGCCAGCGTCATCCATCCCGAGGATCGCGATTACGTTGAGCGATTGGTCGCGCAGGCGGTTCATGCCCGTCGACCGTTCAACCTGGAGTACCGCATCGTGCGGCGGGATGGTGAGGTGCGCTGGGTGCTGGAACGCGGCCAGGCCCGGGATGGCGGTGACGGCCGCCTGCGGCTCCATGGCGCGATCTTCGACATCACGGTTCGCCGCGCCGCCGAGCAGGCGCTTCGGGAACGAGAGGTCGTCGAGGCGCAGCTCGCCGAGGTTCGCGCTTCACGCGCTCGAATCGTCGACGCCGCCGACCGAGCCCGTCGGGAGATCGAGCGCAACCTGCATGACGGCGCCCAGCAGCGGTTCGTGTCCGCCACGCTCCAACTCGCGGCTTGGCGCCGGGCGTCTCACGGCGAGCTGTCGGAGCAGTCGCGGGCGGAGCTCGATGGTGTTCTCACCGAGCTCGGTGCCGGGCTCGCCGAACTGCGCGAACTCGCGCACGGGTTGCATCCCGCAGTATTGAGCGACTGCGGCTTGGAGCGCGCGCTGTCAAGCCTCGCGGACCACGCCCCGGTTCCCGTCGAGGTCCGCACTGAGCTTTCGCAGCGGCTCGCCACACCGATCGAAGCCGCCGCGTACTTCACGGTCGCCGAGGCGCTAACGAACGTTGCGAAGTACGCCTGCGCGAGCCGGGCGTGGGTCGACCTCGATCAGTGCGACGGATACCTCCGCGTCGAAATCGGCGACGACGGCGCCGGTGGCGCCGACCCCCGGCCGGGTTCGGGGCTTCAGGGGCTCCGTGACCGCCTCGCCGCCATCAACGGCACACTGACCATCAACAGCCGGCCGGGCGCTGGGACCGTCCTGCGAGCGCAGCTGCCAATCGCCTGAGCCGACCGTTATTCGGCGCCGCACAAGATCCAACGCCCGACAGATTTGCGGGACGCTCGATGGGCACGGCCGCGCTCGACTCGTGTGTGGCGAACACTGGCTCCGCACGTTGAGCACGTTGACGAACCGCAAACCTTGCCGGGTGTTCCACAAGCGAGAATCAACCCCTGCCGATGACCCCAGCATCCTCTGGTCGATACAAAAAGCCCTGGGGTTACCAGGGCTTTCCAGTATTGGCACGGATGGGCTCGAACCAGCGATCTCTCGCGTGATACGCGAGAAATCTTGAGCGACAGCCAAAACTGCACATTGGCAGGTATTTTGATGGGCACGGCTGGGCTCGAACCAGCGACCTCTCGCGTGTGAAGCGAGCGCTCTCCCACTGAGCTACGCGCCCTCCGGGGCCATTCTACGCAGGGGCAGATCCAAGTTCAGCCGCGGCAGCCGTTCAGCTGTCGGACGTGCGAAGGCGCCGGGGCCAGCGGGTCGAGCCGAGGTTTTGAACTCGCCTGGACAACCTGGCCGCGCGGCGCCTGACGAGACCGCTGAGGATCTGCCTGTCGGCCGCGTTGAGCACCAGGTAGTCGTGATAGCGACCGCCGTGGATCCGCTTCGCCGCGTACAACATGTACGCGAACTGTGTGGTGTAGGCCACGACGCTGACCAAGGCAGCGCCGACGCCGCCGAGCGTCGGCAGCGCCACGGCCAAACCGCCCACGGTGACGATGAGGGCCAGCGTCTCCCCGCGGGCGGACCATCCCGGGTGCCCGTCGGCCGATACCGACACGCTCAGGAGGCCGCCGGCCGCGCTCGGCACCGTGCCCACGAGCAGAATCAGGGTCATCGGCAGCGCCGGTGCGAACGCCGGTCCGAATACGTATCGAAGGACGAAGGGGCTCAGCACGGCTACACCGAGCCCCACGACCATCGTTCCGTAAAGACTCATGCGGCACAGCCTCTGGGCCAGCTCGTCAGCCCCTCGGGACAGTCGCGGACCGGCGGCGGTCGTAATTGCAGACACGATCGGGCTGATGAAGAAGCTGGCCAAAGTGACGGCGATGGCATACAGCCCGAGCACGCGCGACGAAACCAGCGCGACCATCAGGAGCTGGTCGAGGCGGCTGTTGGCGAGGCTGCTCAATCCACCGACCCAACACTTGGCTCCATAGGCCACGCCCGCCCTGAGTTCGCTGAGCTCGAAACCAAGCGGACGGCATCGCCGCCAGGTACCCCACAGCGGCACCAGCATCGTCAGGCTGGCTGCGAAGCTGACGATCGCGGCGCTGGTGACGGTGAGCGTGTGGGTGAGAAACAGCGCGGGGATAAGAAGCAGCTGCGCCGCCGGGGGGATGACGCGACACGTCATCACCGGCCGCCAATCCTCGAGCCCGATCGAGACATTGAGCAGCATGAGAGCGAACGCGCTGAGCGGGAACAAGACGAGACCGACGACGAGCATCGTGTACACCACGGCTCGCCCGCTGGCGAAGGCGCCCGCAATCAGGGGCGATAGGGCCGCAACCCCGAACCCGATCGCAAGGCATACCGGCAGCAACGAGCCAAGCGCGAGGCCGGGACGTTTGCCTCGAGCGACCATGCGCTCGACGTAGGTGCCGAGCCCGAGGCTCGCAAGCGTGGGAAGAAAGCCGAGCGGCGTCATGATCGCGGCGAGCTCTCCCCGCCCGGTGGGTCCGAGCGCCCGAGCTTGCAACGGCCCCGTGACAATGCCGACGAGGGCGACGCTGCCGGCGGCCAGCGTCAGACGAGCAGTGACGCGGCCCAGGCGCTTGCCGGCAGCGGTCCGCTCGCTGCCTTCAGCGCTGACCGGCGGCGCGTCGCCGTCGGCAGCCTCGACGGCTGCGACCTCTTGCTCGGTGATGCTCAAGGGTGCCCCCAGCTCGATTTCTAAACAAAGTTAATCAACTTAGTCGAGAATACTGAGAGACGAACGCACACGGAAGCGCGAAGCTTCCACCTGGGGCCGCTAGGAGCTCAGAGCCGGACCAGGTGGTCCAGGCGCACGCCGCGGGTGACCCCGCGCAGGTCTATGAACAGCGAGCTGCGCTCGACGAGCCCGGAGTAGTCGATGCCGGGATGGGCGGTCACGAGCACGACCGCGTCTGCCTCCTCGGCGGCGCCCTCGAGCGGGACGCTCTCCAGCCCGAGGTCCGGCAGCGACGGCACGAACTCGTCGTGGTAGCTGACGATCCCGCCGCGCTCGGCGAGCACCTCGATGATCCGCAGGCCCGGGGACTCGCGGATGTCGCCGACGCCGCCCTTGTAGCTGGCGCCGAGGACCAGGATCTTCGAGCCCTTCACGGGCTTGGCGACGTCGTTGAGCGCCCGCTCGATCCGCTCGGCGCAGTGATAGGGCATCTGCTGGTTGATCTTTCCGGCGAGCTCGATGAACTCGGTGGACATGTGGAACTCGCGCGCGCGCCAGGTCAGGTAGAACGGGTCGACCGGCAGGCAGTGGCCGCCCATCCCGGGCCCGGGCTCGAAGCGCATGAACCCGTAGGGCTTGGTCGACGCCGCGTCGACGACCTCCCAGATGTCGATGCCCATCCGCTCGCTGAGGATCGCGAGCTCGTTGACGAGCGCGATGTTGACCGAGCGGAAGATGTTCTCGAGCAGCTTGGTCATCTCGGCGGCCTCGGGCGTCGAGACCTTCACGACGTGGTCGCAGACACGCCCGTAGAGCGCCTCGGCCCGCTCGGTGCAGGCCGGCGTGATCCCGCCGACGACCTTGGGGGTGTTGCGGAGGGTGTAGTCGGTCCGGCCCGGGTCGACTCGCTCCGGCGAGAAGGCGACGTTGACGTCCTCGCCGACACGCAGCCCTGACGCCTCGAGCAGCGGCACCAGCCGCTCGCGGGTGGTGCCCGGGTACGTGGTCGACTCGAGCACGATCAGCTGCCCCGGCTGGACCACCTGGGCAAGCGACTGCGCGGCGGCGTCCAGCGGGCCCAGGTCGGGCTCGCGGTTGTCGGTCAGCGGCGTCGGCACGCAGATCAGGACCGCCTCGGCCTGGGCCAGGTCGGCGTATCGATGGGTCGCGCGAATCTGAGGCAGGACCGCTCGCAGCCGGTCGGACGGGACGTCCTCGATGTAGGACTCGCCCTTGCTGACCGCCGCAACCTTCAGCGGATCGATGTCCAGCGCCACGACGCGATCACCAGCTTCGGCAAACGCCACCACCAGCGGCAAGCCGACGTATCCAAGACCAACCACTCCGACAGTCATATCGGCGCACGATAGCGGCCGACCGGGAGTTGGCCTGCACTGTTGCGGCCAGCATCGCGGCGATAGGATGGGAGCTGACCGTGCTAGGCGGGGTGCTAGCGGTGCCCTGTACCCGCAATCCGCTCTAGCGGGGCTGAATCCCCTCCCGAGGGGCACAGGCCCCGGGGTCAGCGCCTTGTTTCGTGGTGCTGATGGCCCGGTCCCGCAGCGGTGGAGCCCCGTGAACCAGGTCAGGTCCGGAAGGAAGCAGCCTTAAGCGGTTCGCTCCAGGCGTTGTGGGAGCGCCGGACCGGAGCCATGAGACGGTGGCAGCGCCCCGGGTACCGGCTTCGACGGAGGGTGCACGGTCATCTAATTCACGCTGCCAGCGGCTCGAATTCCGCCCACCCGGGCCCCGTGGGTCGCCCGGCCGAGAGGGCAACTAGACTCGAACGAACCGTGTCGACCGGACCCTCTCTCTACCGCCGTCATCGCCCTCGCACGTTCGCCGACGTGGTCGGCCAGGGGCACGTCGTGCGCACCCTGAGCAACGCCGTGGAGCAGGGCAAGGTCCATCACGCCTACCTGTTCGTCGGCTCGCGCGGGACCGGCAAGACGAGCATGGCCAAGATCCTCGCGGCGTGCATGAACTGCGTGAACGGGCCGACCGTCAGCCCCTGCGGCACGTGCGACTCGTGCGTGGCGATCGCCAACGCCACCTCGCTCGACGTGATCGAGATGGACGCGGCCTCCAACAACTCCGTCGACGACATCCGCGACCTGCGCGAGAAGGTCGCCTACGCGCCGGTCTCGGGCCGCCACAAGGTCTACATCCTCGACGAGGCCCACATGTTGTCCTCGCAGGCCTGGAACGCGTTCCTGAAGACGCTCGAGGAGCCACCGCCGCGAACGATCTTCGTGCTCGCCACCACCGAGGCGCAGAAGGTGCTGCCGACGGTGGTCGACCGCTGCCACCGGTTCGACTTCGGGCGTCCGTCGGTCGAGCAGGTCGCGACGGTGCTCGCGCGCGTCGTCGAGCAGGAGTCGATCGACATCGACCAGGGCGCGATCGCGTTGATCGCCCGGCACGCCACCGGCAGCTTCCGAGACGCGCTCGGCACGCTCGAGCAGCTCGTCACCTACGCCGGCGGCGAGCGGATCGAAGCCCCGGACGTGCTCTCCGTGCTCGGGATCGCCGACGCCGAGCAGCTGTTCGCCGCGGTCGACGCGATCATCGCCGCCAACCCCGCGGCCGCGTTGCGCGCCGCCAACACGCTGGCCGAGTCGGGCCGCGATCCGGGCCAGGTCCTCCGCGACCTCGAGGTACACGGGCGCGAGCTGCTCACCGTGCAGGTGCTCGGCGACGTCCCCGACGAGCTGCGGGTCACCGTCGACCGGGACCGCCGCCTTGCCGAGCAGGCCAAGGCACTGCCCAAGACCGACGCGGTGCGTCTGCTCGACCTGGTCTCACAGGCGCTCGACGCGACCGCCAACGGCGCCCAGGCGCGGATCCAGCTCGAGCTGGTGCTGATCAAGGCCGCGGCTCCCGAGGTCGATCCGTCCACCGCCGCCTTGCTGGCGCGGATCGAGCGCTTGGAGGAGGGGCTGCGCTCCGCGGGACCGGCCGCACCGCCGGCCGCAGCGGCGACGCCCGCGTCGCCGCCGGCCGCGCCCCCGGTTGTGACTTCTGAGCCTGACCCGGAGCCCGCGCGCCCCCCTTCTGAGGCGGCCCCTCAGCCGGCGCAAGCCATCACCGATGCGCTGTCGCTCGACGCCGCGATCGGCTCGTGGCCGGCCGTGCTCGACCTCGTCAAGGGCCAGAACTCGATGCTCGCGACGGCGCTGGCGGCGGCTCGCCCGGTCGCCGTCGGCGAGCGCGAGCTGACGCTCGGGTTCCCGAGTGGCGCCTCGTTCTTGAAGCGCAAGGCCGAGCAGGACGAGCACCGGCGCGTTGCGGCCGAGGCCCTGAAGACCGTGACCGGACATCGCGTGACGCTTCGCTGCGAGTTGCGCGAAGAGGAGGACGAGGCCGAGCAGACAGGTGAGCCGGCGCTCTCCGGCGAGGAGCTGGTGCGACGCTTCATGGAGGAGTTCGACGCCGAGGAGCTGGTCGGCGACGAGACGGCACTACAGAACGAAGGCGAGGCGAGTGGCTGATGCCCCAACAACCGAACATGCAGCAATTGCTCAAGCAGGCCCAGAAGATGCAGCAGGACATGCTGGCCGCCCAGGAGTCGCTCAAGGACGAGGTCGTCGAGGCGTCGGCCGGCGGCGGAATGGTCACCGTGGAGGTGACCGGCGAGCTGGTCGTCAAGTCGATCAAGATCGACCCCCAGGCGGTCGATCCGGACGACGTCGAGCTGCTCCAGGACATGGTCCTCGCCGCCGTCAACCAGGGACTGGGCTCGGCCCAGGAGCTCGCGTCGTCGAAGCTCGGCGGCATCGCCGGCGGACTCGGGGGCCTGGGGCTCCCAGGCCTCTAGGAGCGGGCCACCGCCGTGTACGCACCGCCCGTACAGCGGCTGATCACGGAGCTGTCGAAGCTTCCCGGGGTCGGGGGCCGCACGGCCCAGCGGCTGGCGTTCCACCTGCTGCGCGCCAGCGAGGAGGAGGCGCTGGCGCTCGCCGACGCGATCCGCGAGGTCAAGGAGCGGATCGGGCTGTGCGAGGTGTGCTTCAACCTCGCCGACGGGCCGCGTTGCCGGATCTGCTCTGACGAGCGTCGCGATCGTGACGTGATCTGCGTGGTCGAGGAGCCGTCCGACGTGATCTCGATCGAGCGGACGCACGAGTTCCGCGGCCGCTACCACGTGCTCGGCGGAGCGCTCTCCCCGATCGACGGCGTCGACCCCGAGGACCTCAAGATCGCCGAGCTGTACGAGCGGGTCCGCGGACGGAGAGGTGCGCGAGGTGGTGGTCGCGACCAACCCCACCACGACCGGTGAGGCCACCGCCCTGCACATCGCCGCGGGCCTGCGCGAGCTCGCATCCGACATCACCGTCACGCGCCTTGCGAGTGGCCTGCCCGTCGGCGCCGACCTCGAGTACGCCGACGAGCTGACCCTGGGTCGCGCGCTCGCCGGCCGGCGAGCCGTGTGATGACGGCCGCCGCGCGGGAGACGGTCGTCATGAAGTTCGGCGGCACGTCGGTCGCCAACGCCGAGCGCCTAAAGCGGGCTGCCCAGCGGATCGTCGCCCAGCGCGAGAACGGCAATCGGGTGGTCGCGGTGCTGTCGGCTCGCGGCAAGACCACCGACGAGCTGATCGCGATGGCGGAGGAGATCTCGCCGCATCCGGACCGGCGCGAGATGGACATGCTGCTGTCCACCGGCGAGCGGATCTCGTGCGCGCTGTGCGCGATGGCGATCAACGACCTGGGCCACCGGGCGATCTCGCTGACCGGCTCGCAGGCCGGGATCGTCACCGACACCTCGCACACCAAGGCGAGGATCCTCGACGTGCGCGCCGACCGGATCCGCGAGGCGCTCGACGAGGACCGGATCGTGCTGGTGGCGGGGTTCCAGGGGGTGTCGACCAGCCGCGACGTGACCACGCTGGGCCGCGGCGGCTCCGACACCACGGCGGTCGCACTGGCCGCCGCCGTCGATGCCGCCGTGTGCGAGATCTACACCGACGTGGCCGGGGTCTTCACCGCAGATCCGAGGATCGTTCCGGACGCCCGCAAGCTGCCGGTCGTCAGCTTCGAGGAGATGCTCGAGATGGCGGCCTCCGGTGCCAAGGTCCTGCAGCTGCGCTCGGTCGAGTACGCCCGTACGCACAACGTGCGGATCCACTGTCGATCGAGCTTTGACTCGAGCCCCGGTACCTTTGTGCTCGGAGAAGAAGAGACGATGGAACGCCCCCTAGTCACCGCCGTCACCCATTCGACCGACGAAGCCCGGATCACGCTGCTCGGCGTGCCCGACCGCCCCGGCGCCGCCGCCGCGATCTTCAACGCGCTCGCGGACGCCGGCTGCAACATCGACACGATCATTCAGAACGAGCCGCTGGAGGAGGGCCGCAGCGCCGAGGTCTCGTTCACGATCATGAAGGAAGACCTGTCGGACGCCCAGGTAGCGTTGTCACCCGTGGCCAGCAACCTCGGCATCGAGCGGATCGACACCGACCAGCAGATCGGCAAGGTCTCGATCGTCGGAGCGGGGATGCGCTCGCATCCCGGGGTCGCCGCCAAGGTCTTTCAGACCCTCGCTCACGAGGGCATCAACATCGAGATGATCTCGACGTCACCGATCAAGATCTCGTGCGTGATCCGGTCAGACGCGGTGCCTCAGGCGGTCCAGGCGTTGCACAGCGCGTTTGACCTCGGCGCCGGAGGGATCGAGCCCGAAGGAGGACCGAGATGAGCTCAGGCCTGCGTGTGGCAGTCGTCGGCGCGACCGGCGCGGTCGGAACAACGATGCTGAGCCTTCTGCGCGAGCGGCAGTTCCCGGCCGGCGAGATCGTCCCGTTCGCCTCTGAGCGCTCCCGCGGCCGCGAGGTCGACGGCTTGCCGGTGCGCGTCCTCGACGACGGTGAGATCGAGGGCTTCGACATCGCGCTGTTCTCGGCGGGTGCCGAGCGCTCTCGCACCTGGGCGCCCCGGTTCGTTGAGGCGGGCGCGACCGTGGTCGACAACTCATCGGCGTTCCGCCGCGATCCCGAGATCCCGCTCGTCGTCTCGGAGGTCAACCCTCACGCGCTGGAGCACCATCGCGGGCTGATCGCGAACCCCAACTGCTCGACGATGGCGCTGCTGGTGGCGCTCGCGCCGATCCATCGCGCGGTGGGACTGGAGCGGATCGTCGTCGCCACGTATCAGTCGGTGTCGGGCACCGGGCAAGCCGCGGTCGAGGAGCTCGAGACCCAGGCGCACGCCTCGCTGCACGGCGTGGCTGCGCCACCACCGAGCATCTATCCGGAGCCGATCGCGTTCAACGTCATCGGCGCGGCCGGGAACTTCGCCGACGGCGACGATCACACCGACGAGGAACGCAAGATGATGTTCGAGACCCGCAAGATCCTCGAGGACGAGTCGATCGGTGTCGCGGTCACCTGCGTGCGCGTGCCGGTGCGCGTGGGCCACTCGCTCGCCGTCAACCTCGAGACCAGGGAGCCGCTGTCGGCCGACCAGGCCCGGCAGTTGCTGAGCGCCGCGCCGGGGCTGGTCGTCGAGGACGTGCCGACCCCGCTGCGCTCGGCGGGCCACGACGAGGTGTTCGTCGGGCGCATCCGTCGCGACGAGTCGCATCCCCGAGGCCTTGGCATGTTCGTCGTCGGCGACAACCTGCGAAAGGGCGCCGCCACCAACGCGATCCAGATCGCCGAGCTGCTGGCGAGCAGCGTCAAGACCGCCAGCGTTGGCTGACCAGCTCTACGAGCTGATGCGTTGCGCGCCGTCGACGCGGCGCTTCACTGACGAGCCGGTCGCGCGCGACGTCCTCGAGCGGGTGCTCGACAACGCGCGCTATGCGCCCAGCGGCGGCAATCGCCAGGGCTGGAAGGTCGTGGTCGTCACCGATGCCGACAAGCGCCGGCGGATGCGCGAGCTCTACGAGAAGCCGTGGGACGACTACATGGTGCAGACGGGCGGGCGCGCGGCCTTGGACGCCGGGGAGGCCAGCGGACTGCCGGCCGGACGCCTGCGGATGCTGCAGGGCGCCGACGAGTTCGCCCACAGCTTCGACCAGGTGCCGGTCCACCTCGTGATCTGCGTCGAGCTGTCCGCGCTGGCGATCGTCGACAGCTCGCTCGAGCGGCCGAGCATCGTCGGCGGCGCCTCGATCTACCCGTTCGTGCAGAACATCCTGCTCGGGCTGCGCGCCGAGGGGCTGGGCGCCGCGTTCACGACGCTGCTGACACCGGCCGAGGAGGAGGTGCGCAAGCTGCTCGCGCTCCCCGACGGCATCGCGCTGGCCGGCCACATCTCGGTCGGGCATCGCGCCGACCCCTGGCCCACGAAGCTGTCGCGCAAGCCGCTGTCCGAGTTCGCCTTCGGCGAGCGCTACGGCGAGCCCTGGTGATCGGGCTCAGCGCCGGGCGCGGAGCTCGCGCCGGGTCTTGACGCCCAGCTTTCGGTAGATCCTCCGCGCGTGGGTGCGGACGGTCTCGACGCTGACGTGCAGGGCGTGGGCGATCTCGGCGTTGGACCGCCCGCTCTGGAGCAGCTCCATCACCTCCGCCTCGCGCGGCGTGAGCAGATCCGGGCCGCTCAGGTCGGCCGGCTCCATGCCCGCCGGCGGCAGCACGTGCAGGCCGCGGGATGCGAGGTGGATCGCGTGCAGCACGTCGCGAGCCTCGGTGCTCTTGGCCAGGCAGGCGGTCGCCCCGAACGCGAGCATCTGGCGGCACTCGGACGGGGTCGGGCGGTTGGCCAGCACGACCAGCCGCGCCTCGGGGAACTTGTGGTGCAGCTCACGCAGCTCCGACGCGCTCGTCAGCGAGCCGAAGTTGAGGATCGCCACGTCGGGAACGTGCGTCGACAGGGCCGACTTGAGGTCGTCGTGGGGGACGCCGTCGGCGACGAGGTCCAGGCTGTCGTCTTCGGTGATCAGCGCGCGCAGCCCGTGGGCGACGATGTCCTCGAACTGGGCCACGGCGACGCGGACGGAGGGTCGATTGATCATATTGACGCGCTCTTCGCGCATGCGGACCGAAGACAGCTTATCGGCAGGTTCAACGGAAGGGTGATGCGGGTATCACCCCAGCGCCGCATCAAAGTCACCCGAAGTTCCCCCTGCCTAGGGGACGATGAAAGGGCTCCAAAAGGGAAGTATTCAGTCATCACTTGTTGGGGACGCGGGAGTCCCGTTAGGCCCTTCCAACGGGCGGACGACAGGGGTATGACAAGGGCGAGGCCTCCGGAGCCTCGCCTTTTGTCGTTAAAGGTCATCGCGGGGCGGAACCGACTGCTTCAGGCGCCGCCGGGCGTCCTCGAGCCGCCGCTCGGTCTCGTCGCCGCTGTCCCGCGGTGGCTCCGGTGGCCGGTGGCGGAAGCGCTTTTGGCGGGGCCGGCGAGGTCGCCGCGCCACCAGGTGACCAGGCGACGCAGACGCGGGCGCACTAGTGCAGTGTCACGGGCGGGCTATGCCGCCCCGGCGACCACCGACGTCGTCCAGTCGATCACCGACGTCGGGCGGACGATGTGCTTGTTCATGCCCAGCTCCTTGGGCGAGAGGCCGAGCGCGAGCCCGACGAGCTGGGGAAGGTGGAGGACCGGCATGCCGAGCTCGCGACCCACAACCTTCGCGGCCGCCGGCTGCTGCAGGTCGAGGTTGAGGTGACACAGGGGGCACGGGACCACCAGGCAGTCGGCCTCGGCGTCGAGCGCGTCGCCCAGATGCCGGCCCGCCTGCTTGAGCGAGGCCTCCTTGTGCATCGTGATGATCGGAAAGCCGCAGCACTTGTAGACGCCGGCGTAGTCGATGACGGTGCCGCCGAGCGCCTCGATCACCTGGTGCAGGTAGCGGTCGCGCGGATGCTCGGAGTCGATGCCCAGCCGGTTGACGGGGCGCACGATGTAGCACCCGTAGAACGGCCCGACCTTCAGGTCGGTCAGCGGGCGCTTGACCTTGGCGTGCAGCGCGTCGAGCCCGATCTCCTCGACGAGCAGCCACAGGAAGTTCTTGTTGGTCAGGCCCTTGTCGTAACGAAGGCCCTCGTCGGCCAGGTTGGAGTTGACCTGCTCGCGGTACTCGGTGTTGGCGTCCAGCCGCTCCTGGCACTCGGACTGAGCGCCCTGGCAGGTCGAGCAGATGTTCATCATCAGCTCGCCGTCGGTCTGCTGTGCGAGCGCGAACGTGCGGGCGTTGAGGGTGTCGGCCAGCTCCTGGTTGTGTTCGGCGATCACGCCGGCGCCGCAGCAAGCGGCCCGGTCGAGCTCGATCAGCTCGATGTCGAGCAGCGGTGCGACCGCCGCCATCGAGCCGTGCAGCTCCGGCGTGAACCCGCGGCTCACGCAGCCTGGCCAGTACGCGACTTTCATTCCTTGTCCTCCGGCTCGTCCTCGTATCCCGACACGTACAGGTTCAGCTCGACACGCTGCTCCTTGCCGTCGACCTCGTCGAAGATCTGCTTGACCTCCTTCGGGGCCTTGTGCGGATGCAGCAGCGCCGTTTTCGGGGTCATCTTCCCGCGGAGAAGCCCTCGCGCCGCGGTCGGAAGCGAGCTGATCAGCTCCGGCACCGCGCGCGGGTGGAACTTGCCGCCGTAGGAATCGGGCAGCAGGTCGGCCTCGTGCAGCAGCCCGTTCTTGCGGATGTTGTTGACGAACGCGTGCTCGTGGCGGTAGCCGTTGTTGCGGTCGTTGATGTGCTCGTCGGAGCCCGCGATCCGGCGCAGCCGCATGATCTGGTTCATCGGGTCGACGCCCTTGGGGCAGGCGTCGATGCAGTTGAAGCAGTGGGTGCAGTCGTAGATCCCGTGCTGGTCCTCGGCAAGGTCCTTGAGGCGCTCGCTGTGCTCGGCGTCCCGCGGGTCGCCGACGAAGCGGTAGGCCTTGGACAGCGCGGCGGGGCCGACGAACAGCGGATCGACCTCCATCGCCAGGCAGTCCGACACGCAGGCGCCGCACTGGATGCACGCCATCGTCTGGGTGACGTCGACCATGTTCTCGTGAGGCACGACGTACTCGCGCTCGGGCACGGGCTCCTTGTTGATCAGCCACGGCGTGACGCGCTGGATCTTCTTCCAGTGGACCGCGTCCATGTCGACGATCAGGTCGCGGATCACGGGCATGTTGCCCATCGGCTCGACGGTGATCACGTCGTTCCCAGGGTCGGGCTCGCCCGGGACGCCGGATTCGTCGGGCGGGTTCCAGCCCTTGCCGTGGCCCCGCTCGGCCGCTTCGCCGAGATGCGTGTTGCACGCGAGTCCCGGCTTGCCGTTCATCCGCACGCCGCAAGAGCCGCAGATCGCCTGCTGGCAAGAGCAGCGGATCCCGATCGAGCCGTCGGTCTCGTCCTTGACCTTGAGGATCGCGTCGAGCACCGACTGGGTCTCGGGCATGTCGACGGTGTGCTCGTCCCAATGCGCGCCGTCGCCCGAGTCCGGGTCGTAGCGGCGGATCCTCAAGGTGTACTCAGGCATTTAGTGGTCCTCCTCGCGAACCATCGCTCAGTAGGTCCTCTCCTCGGGCTGCCAGCGGGTGATCGTGACCTCCGAGTAGCTCACCTTCGGCACGTCGGCCCCATTGACCGAGATGTCGATGTGCTTGAGCCACTGCGCGTCGTTGCGCTCGGGGAAGTCGGTGCGGAACTGGGCGCCGCGCGACTCCTTGCGCTCGATCGAGGCGACCACGATCGCCTCGGCGCAGTCGAGCATGTATCCGAGCTCGATCGCCGCGATCACGTCCTGGTTGAACACCGAACCGTGGTCGTCGATCGCGGCCTCGGGCGCCTCTTCCATCAGGCGGCGGACGATCTCGTGGGCCTTGTTCAGGCCGTCGGCGTCGCGGAACACGGCGACGTACTGGTTCATGGTCTCGCCGAGCTCGTTCTTGATCGCCGCCACGCGCCGGCCGCCCTGCTTGCGGTTCATGATCGCGGCGATCGCGGCCTCGGCGGCGTCAAGCCGCGAGTTCGGCGTGTTGGGCATCGGCATCTGGAGGGCGATCCTGGCCGCGTGCTCGCCCGACCGGCGTCCGAAGATCAGCGTGTCCAGCAGCGAGTTGGCACCCAGGCGGTTGCCGCCGTGGACCGACACGCAGGCCACCTCGCCGGCCGCGTACAGCCCCGGGATCGTGGTCTGGCCGTCGACGTCGGTCTTGACGCCGCCCATGATGTAGTGCTGGCCGGGCTTGATGTGGATCGGCTCGCGGGTGATGTCGGTGCCGGCGAAGTCGCGCCCGATGTTGACGATCTCGCGCAGCGCCTCCAGCGTGCGCCGGCGCGGCACCTTGGTGATGTCGAGCGCGACGGTGCCGTCGGGGAAGCCGCGGCCCTCGTTGATCTCGGTCTGCTCGGCGCGCGAGACGACGTCGCGAGAGGCCAGCTCGAGCTTGTTGGGCGCGTAGCGTCTCCATGAACCGCTCGCCCTCGGCGTTGAGCAGCCAGGCGCCCTCGCCGCGGGCGCCCTCGGTGATCAGCAGCCCGTTGCCCGCCAGCGTGGTCGGGTGGTACTGGATCATCTCCATGTCCATCAGCCTGGCGCCGATCCGGAACGCCTGGGCGATCCCGTCGCCGGTGACGATCAGCCCGTTGGTCGTGGGCTTGTACGCCTGGCCGGCGCCGCCCGAGGCGAGGATCGTGGCCTTGGCGTTGAAGACCTCCATGCGGCCGTCGCGCAGGTTGCGGCAGACCGCGCCGATGCAGCGGCCGTCGTCGTCCTGCAGCAGGTCGGTCGTGAACCACTCCTCGTAGCGGTCGACGGTGTCCCCGTGCTTCATCAGCTGCTCGTAGAGCACGTGCAGGATCGCGTGGCCGGTGATGTCGGCCACGTAGTAGGTGCGAGCCGCCGAGGCACCGCCGAATGCCCGGGTTCCGAGGTGCCCGGTCTCGTTGCGGTGGAACGTGACGCCCGCGTGCTCGAGCCACAGGATCTCGCCCGGGGCCTCCCGGCACATGATCTCGATCGCGTCCTGGTCGCCCAGGTAGTCCGACCCCTTGACGGTGTCGAACGCGTGCGACTCCCAGGTGTCCTCTGGGTTCAGCGCCGCGTTGATGCCCCCTGCGGCGGCCACCGAGTGCGAGCGCACGGGGTGGACCTTCGACACGATCGCCACCGATGCACCGGACTGTGCGGCTGCCAGCGCCGCGCGTTGGCCCGCGAGGCCGGCGCCGATGATCAGAACGTCGTGGGAGGGCACGTCTTCCGATTCTATTTACGAGGGCTGATGGCCGCGTCCTGGTGAGATCGAGGCGCGCGCTCGCGAGTCAGCTCAGACTGATCTGCCCGCCGGGTCCGATTCGCACATGCAGGCCCTTGGGGAGCTCGAAGCTGCGGGTGATCCGGGCTCGCTCGCCGATCACACTCGCCTCGATCCGGGAGCCCGGATGCATGATCTCAGCGGCCGTCATCACGATCGTGTTGTCGACCTCGGCGCCGGTGACGATCGCCCCTGGACCGATGGACGTGTAGGGACCGATGAAGGAGTCCACGACGACCGCGCCGTCGCCGATCACCGCGGGGCCGTGGACCGTGCTGGACGACACGCTCGCGGACGAGCTGATCCGGACGCGTCCCAGCACCTCGTTGTTGTCTCCCAGCGTGCCCCGAACCGGCGTGATCGGCAGCGCGTCGAGCATGATCTGGTTGCCTGCCAGCAGCTCCTCGGTGGAATCGCTGTAGCACCAATGCTCGCCGAGCTCGCAGATCGCGAACGGGTGCTCGGACGCGAGCAAGGCCTCGACAACGCCGTCGTCGCCGTGGCCGTTTGTCGGCATGGCCTCAAGCGCCGGTTGGGTCGCGGGGCTCAAGATCATCGCGGTGTCGGCCACCCGCGACGGCTGCTCCTCGGCCCGCATCAACTTTCGCACCCAGCCTCTCGAGGCGTCTGCGGCGGCGTGCGCAAGAAGTACCAGGTCGACGTCCCCCCTGCCGAATCGTTCGCGCATCTGCCGAACCTTGCCGGGGAACAGGCAGTCGCCCGGATACACGAGCACCGGCTCTTCTGACACAGCGTCCGTGAATCTCAGTCTGGACGGCCTGGCGGCCGTGTCCCTTCTCGACCTCGTCGTATGACAGCCGCAGGTTCCAGGCCTCGCCGGTGCCAAGGAGCGTCTCGAGCTCCGTCCGCACACCGTTGAACGTAACGATGCGAGCCTCCTCGATGCCGCCGCTCGACAGCTCGGCCAGAACGTGGCAGATGAGCGGCAGGTTCGCAATCGGCATCAGATAGCGGGTGGTCGTCAGTCGGCCAGACAGCGAGCCACTCTCGGTGCTTGCCGCATCGACGATCGCGCGCCTGACTCGGTCCGCCATGGTCTAGAAACGGCCGATATGGCCCATACCTACCGGCGCTGGGCTGTGAGGTTGAAAAGACACGCGGAACTGGAAGGGAGTGATACCCGGATGTTCCGTCGTAGAGTCGCACTTCGGGCCATTGAGCCTCCCATGCGGCTGCTATTGCAGCGCTTGACTCGAAGGAGGGTCCGCTTCAGCGATGCAACGCGGCCGTCAGGCTGCGGTGATCGTGAGGATGCCCGGTGCAAGTCCCGCGACCGGATCCAGGATCATCGTTGCGGCATCCTTGCGCGAGCGCACACCCAGCTTGGTGTACGCCGATGATAGATGGCTCTTCACCGTGCTCTCGGCGAGGAACAACTTCGCTGCGATCTCGGCGTTCGTGAAACCCATCACGAGCATGCTGAGGACCTGTTTCTCTCGCATCGACAGGCTCTCGCTCTCCAGACGAGCTCGCATTGGACGGGGCACGCAGATCACCCCGGATCGAACGGCATGAAGGGTCGGCCCCAGCGTTCTGTCGAGGTCGGTGTCGCTCACAAGCCCGTCGGCACCTGCGCGCAGAGCACGGCGAGAGTCGCTCGCGACGCGCTCTGGCCAGACCGCGACGAGCGCAACGCTCGCCGGAAGTGCGTCGCGAGTACGGCGCACCGAATCCAGCAGCTCTGTGGCTGCTGTGACGTCCAGATAGAGGATCGCGATATCAACCTCGGGTCCGGAGGCGGCCAGTTCCTCCGCGGTGCGCACGTGCGCGCGAAATTCGATGCCGGCGTTGTCGAGGGCTCCGACGAGTCTCTGATGGAGCGATGCGTCGTCGGCGATGATGCCCAGCGTGAGCTCGGCCTCGTTGCCCGTCCTTGGGATCTCGAGCGTCCGTGTCGAATGCATGTTTTGTTAACGGTGGTTGAAGTCTCGGACTTCTGCGTCGAGACCCCGCTTTGAGAAAGGCCCGGCGCACAGGCCGTGCGCCGGGCCTCTGGGGGACACCCTCGGGGCTCATGCTCCCCGAGGGATTCCTCTCATCGGTCGCTGTGATCGGGAGCTCATCTCTCGCCCGTCACACGAGCGGATCCGAAGTTGTCAGTGTCGGCTTCGCCTCTGCTCGGCCGCCGTTGACGGATGGGGACGATTGACAAACGTGACTTGAAAGCGGCTTCTTTTCGTCAAAAGTCTTGAATTCGGAGGATCGTTCAGCCGGCCTCGGCGCGATCCACGGTCCCGTCATCCATGACCGCGGCAAGCTCCGCGCGAGACCCCACGTCCAGCTTGCGATAGATGTGGCGAATGTGAAACTCGATCGTCTTGGGCGTGACGAACAGCGCCTCTGCGATTTGCCGTGTCGTCAACCCATTGCCGGCGAGCTCGGCGACTCGCAGCTCGCTCGGGGTCAGCGAGTCAAGACCGGTCAGGATCGCCCGGCGGGGCCGCGCGCCGGTTGCCGCAAGCTCCGTTCGAGCCACGTCGGCGAGCGCGGTCGCGCCGCCCCTGTAGCTGAGCTCGAGCCCCTTGCGCAGCGGATCGCGCGCCGCCGACCGGTGGTTTGCGCGTCGCAACGCTGCCCCGAGATCGACCAGCGCATGTACGTACTCCAGCCGCGGCGGCCCGCCCTCTCCGATCGTGACCGCGTCGCTGAGGAGGTCGATCCCTCGCCGCCCTCGCTCAATCAATCCGAGGATCCGCAGGTCGCGAATCACCACGCTGGTGACGTGGCCTCGCCGAGCCCGTTCGAGTTCGTCGGTCACGAGCTCCCGCGCCTCGTTTGGCTCGCCCATCGCCAGATGTGCGAATGCGGCCGTGGATCGCCAAGCAATCGCCCCCGGGTTATTGAGGCCTAGGCCCGACTCACACAACCTTCCCGCTTCGAGCGCGTCCGCTAGGGCGTCTCGGGGCCGGACCTGCGCCAGCCTTAGCTGAGCACGCAGGTCGAGCAGGAAAGGCACGTGGACCGTGTCCCGAAGCTGAGCGTCCCGGACGATCATCAGGCCCGTCTCTGCCTGGTCGAGCTCGCCACGCGCAATGTGGCAGGCGGCGACCGCTCCGTAGGCGGTACGCACGTGAACCTGCCAATTGGCCGGGCGAGCCTCGAGTGCAGCACGTGCCTCGGCCAGCGCCTCCACGATCCGACCCTGCTTGTAGAGCGGCCACGCCCGGCAATAGCTCGCCATCGCGCTCGCAGCAGCTGAGTCGCCCTCCTGGCTGGCGAGGAGCGCCGCATCGCAAATCTCGATGTCTCGCTCGAGTTCGTCGACGAACAGCAGGGCATTCGCGACCAGCGGCCAGCTGAGGCGATGCGGGCTGTCGTCCACCAAGAGCCTACCGTCGCCCCACGCCCGGTCTGCGAGGTCAGCGACGGATGCCCGGTCTTCGCCTTGCATGCCTGCCAGCAGCGCCAGGTGCGCGAACGCACGACGTTGACCGGTGCCGAGATTCTCGGTCGTCGCGGCGACGAGCTCTGCGCGGCGCACCTCGAGCTCGTCGCGCAGATCGGGGACAAAGGAAGCGGCCGCGATGTACGCGGCGTTCAACTCGTCGACAAGGCCGTCTTCGCACTCGCCCGGGTCCGCAAGCGTGCCGGCCAGCACTTCGGCCGATTCCCGGTAGCGACGCTGGTCGTACAACGCTTCACCCTGGCTCAGCGCAAGCTGTGCCCGGCGTGGGGGTTCGTCTGTAACTTCGATGGCGTGCTGAAGCCGGGCTGCGGCCTCGGGGAGTCCTGCCTGAAGTTCGGCTTCTCCGAGCTCACCGAGAAGCTCGGAATACGTGTCATTAGCTGGGTGCTCGGCGAGCGCGCGCTCGAGGATGCGCACGGCGGTCTCCGCCGCACCGCTGGCAAGAGCTCTGCGAGCGGCTGTGCGCAGCAACGCGAGGGCTTCGGGATCGGAATCCGGAGGCGCCATCAAAAGGTGCGCCGCGATCTCCTCGTCGGGCGCGTCATGATCGCTGAGCATCTCCGCTGCACGTCGATGCGCCTGACCTCGAGCGAGCGGGGACATTGATTCCCGTACCGAAGCCGCCACCAGCGGGTGCACGAACGACAGCGGCGCCTCGGCGTGGAAGATGTGCAGCTCGGCCAACGTGCTTGCAGCCTGCACCGCCGCCTCGACCTCCAGCCCGGCAAGCAGTGCCACGCGCCGAACCGGCGCCCCGTCACCGAGTATCGCCAAAGCACGGGCGACGTCTCTGACCTCTGAGGGCATCGCGTCCAGACGCGCCACCACCGCGTGCAGCACGGACTCGGGCGCCAGGTCGGCAAGGCTCGCGCCTGTTGCGGCGTTCGGAGCGGCGCCATTCGCTCGCAACTGGTCCAAGAGTCCAATAAGCAGGAAGGGGTTGCCGTCGGTGACGCGAGCGCAGGCACGCCAGAACGCGGCCTCGGCGTCAGGGAACCTGTCCCGGACGACCGCGCCCACCCCGTCCTCGCTCAGCCGGTCCGGCCGCAGGACGTTGGCGTCGGCCGCGTTGCCGACGGCGGCGAGAGCCGGGCGATCCGACGAGAGCTCGCCTTCGCGGACAGCGATGACCAACGCGACTGGGAGATCGACGATCCGCTGGGCAAGGTAGGCGAGAAACCGCAGCGATGGCTGATCTGCCCACTGAGCATCGTCGACGAGCATCACCAGCGGCCTGGCTGAATCTGCGTCGTCAGCGGGTGTCGCGAGGCTGCACGCCAACCTAAAGAGCCCATGGATGACCGCGTATCCCTGGTCTCCTGGGAAAGGACCCATCGGCACGGTCGACCCGGCGAGCAGCTGGCCGGCCCAGCGCGCCGGTCCTTGGAGAAGGCGTTCGCGCTCAGCGGCGTCTGCCGAGATCCAGCGAGGCTCGAACAGCTGGATCGCCAGTCCGAACGGAAAGTCCTGCTCTAGCCGGGTTCCCTGTGCGCCGGCGACCTGCATGCCGGCCTCGCGCGCGAGGTCGCCCGCGACCGTGAGCAGCCGCGACTTGCCCATCCCGGCGTGCGCTTCGACGAACACCACGCCTCCATCGCCGTCTCGGGCCTGCGCCAAGCGACGCTCGATCGCCGCGAGTTCGGTGTCGCGCTCGACCAGTACACCCCCGAGACCGACTGCGCGGCCGCGTCTACGCGACTGAATTCGCCGTCCTGACAAGTGATCCTCTGATCCGCCATGTGCCCCAGCGCCGCATCGTGCGCGCTCGTTGGCAAGAACAAAATACTAGGGGGGTATCCCTGGCGCAACAGCAGTTCATAGGATGGAAACATCGTCAAGGGGTGAGGAAAGGCTTAGAAAGCTCCCAATTTTCTGGACGCAGGCTTGCGTTCGTCGCCAAAGTCAGGGGCTTTCCTCCAGGTGGGGAGCAAAGACTAGGGGGGTCCCCCTGGTGCGAGAAATGGCTAAGGCTAGATAGCTTTCGTCTCGGCCCGGAATCCTGGACGGATGTACCGGGCGGGGACAAGTAGAACTACCACAAGGGGGACGGCAACACGGATCCTCGACCTCGCGGTCAGGGGATCCGTAGCCAGCTCATGCAAGCAGCCAGCCATGATGGGGGCGTCTCATCGCCAAGGGCCCGGCTCACGCCGGTCGAATTAGCGTCAGCTCACAGCTTCCGCGCTAGCACCGCGCTGGAGCAAAACGATCGCGATCCCGCAATCGCGCGTGCAGTGGGTCGAGCCCAGGCAGGAGACATGGAGGCCATTCGCTTCCTGTACCTCCGCTACAAGAACAACGTTTACGGATACGTGCTCAGCATCCTGCGGGACCAGCACGAGGCCGAGGATGTGACACAGCACGTCTTCATGAAGCTCATCAGCGTCATTCACAAGTACGAGCCGCGGCAGGTGCCATTCACTTCGTGGATCCTGCGCGTCGCTCGCAACGTCGCGGTCGACCACCTTCGCCAGCGGCGCCCAGTGCCGTGCGAGGAGGTGTTCGAGCCCAACCACGCGGCCGACGACTCCGGCCGCGACCGCCGCTGGGGCCTTGAGCAGGCCCTCGAGACGCTGCCAGAAGATCAGCGTGATGTAGTTGTACTGCGTCATCTGGTGGGCCTGACGCCGGGTGAGATTGCGACCCAGATGGGTCGCACTGAAGCTTCGATCCACGGCCTGCACCACCGCGCGCGCCAAGCGCTGCGGCGCGAGCTGGCCCAGATCGAATGCGCGCCGACCGCACGCGCTACGGCATAGCCGGACGCGTACCTGAGCCACAGGCTGCCCGGCGGCACGGCCCCGGGCGGCTTGTGGTCAGACCCCCGCGCGCTTACGACTGACCAGAGTTCATCGCACTCTGTTGGAGTGCCCTGTGGGTCGCCGGATCGACGACGCCGTCTGCAGGGAGCTCGTGCGAATCCTGAAAGCGCGCTACCGCTGCCGCAGTAAGCGGTCCATAGCGGCCATCGACCGGTCCTGGCTCGTACCCCAGCGAACTCAGCTGGCGCTGAAGCCCCTTGACGCGGTCGATCCGATCCGAGCTGGGACGTTGCGCAAGGCTTGCCCGCAGGGCATCCCTGGTGTCGTGCCCCACCACGCCGTCGACTGTCAGATCGTTCGCCTCCTGAAAGCGCTTGACGGCTCCGGTCGTGATCGGACCGTAGCGACCGTCGACGGTGCCCGGCTCAAAGCCCAACCAGCTGAGCTGGCGCTGAAGGGCTTTGACCTGCTCGATGCGGTCGGTTGCTGGAGGTCCGGACCCGGTGGCGCGCAGACGGTCGGCGGTCAGCGGACCTACGACCCCGTCGACCGGCAGGGCCTCCGCCCGTTGAAAGCGCTCGACCGCAGCCATCGTGAGTGCGCCGTATTGACCATCGATCGGGCCGGGCTCGAGTCCGAGTTGGCCGAGCTGTCGCTGCAGCGCGCGTACCCGTTCGATCCGCTCGGGCGAAGGCTCCAGTGGGACTTGATCTGAAGCAGGCTCGGCTGAGACCCCCCCGGCGGCTGTGGTGTCCTGCGTCGCTGGGTTCGCATCAGCCGGTGCCGGGACGAGGGCCGCGGCGGGCTGATGCTGACGGCGCGCTGGCGACGAGCTGCCGGCGGCGGCTCGGCGGCGCCGCCGATGCGCGGCGGCGTCGCTCAGGGCGACCAGCCCAACCGCTCCCGCGAACGAGCCGGCTCCTTTCCGAAGCTGCTCGATCCCGGCGGCCCACGAGGCTCGGCGAAGTCGCCGTGGTCCGGGGTGAGGCGCGGCTGCTGCTGTCTCGGGATGGGCTTGACGCCGAGCGACGATGACCCACAGCGCCATGAGCGCGGCCGCAGCGAGCAGCGCGAGCAGCAGCCAGTCGAGCCCGCCGTGCTGCTCTGGGCTGATCGAGGCGCTCTTGAGCTGGGGGTTGGGAGACCCGCCGGCACCCGAGTCTGGGTGGGCACCGCCGTGGCCGGGACCCGAGGACTTGCCGGCGAGCTGAGGAGCGCTGGGGGACGCACCGGACGATGTGTTCCCGGTCGGCCCAAGCTGATTTGTCGACGCCAGCAGGCTCACCGTCCGGGCGACCGCCTTCGGAGCCGACGACTGCGCGCTGACGCAACGGCCCCCTGCGGACGCGCTCTGTAGCCCGGAGACCGCCTGGCGCTCGGCCTTACCTTCCTGCTGGAGGGTCACGTGCAGAATGCGCGCTACCTGACGACGGCTGTAGCCGTGCTTCAGTCCGAGCCCCGTTCGCAGGACCAGGACGTTGCTCTGGCGGGGAGCCAGCGACGAGAGGCAGCCCTTCAGGTGCGAGACGAGCCGACGCAGACGGCGATCGGACAGCGGGGGGTGCTTATGGCGCCGGACCGCACCGCTTCCAGCGGGCCGACCGTGTCGATCGCGCGCAGCGCCGGTCGACCTGACGGCCATAGGCGAGCCTGTGGTCGACGAACCCGCGGACAGCGAAGACGACGAGCTGGTCGCTCCCGAAGAGCTCGACGCCTGCGATGACGCGCTCTGTCCCAACGAGCCGGCGATTCCCTGGGCCGCCGGCGGGTTCGGTCGTGAACCAGGGCCGACCGACGGAACCTTCGTCGGAGAAGTCGCGCCCGGCACCGACGGGGTCGACACGGTGGGCGTGTGGATCGCCGGCGCCTGCACGGGCGTCGTCACCTGCGGCGGTGCGGGAGGCGTGACCGTCACCGGCGGTGCCTTCGGAACCGTGACCGGCGGAACCGTGACCGGCGGGACCGTGACCGGCCGGGACGGTGACAGTCGGTACCGAGGGAACCGTCGGGGCCGTCAAGGCCGGGCTCGCGTAGGGCCGGGCCAGCAGCACGACGATCGTCGCAACAAGAATCACGGCGAGCGTCACAGCCGCCGCGCCGCGCGTCCAAGCCCCGGTCCGTCTCGTGAGCCTCTCGTGGACTCGGATCGGACACCCTCTCATTATGTCCGATAACTACCCATTACTCCGAGACTAAAATCACGCTCGGAGGGCGGCTTGTGGTCAGATCAGCGCGACCTCGACGTCTTCTCCGACGTGCAGCCGCATCGCACGCGGGAGACCGAAGTCGCGGAAGATCGATGCCCGCCGGCCCACCGTACTGGCCTCGATGCGACCGCTGACATACATCACCCTCGCTTCGTCGAGGATGATCGAGCGCTCGATCTCGGCTCCCTCGATCCGGGCATTAACACCGATCGACGTGTAAGGCCCGATGTACGAGCTGGTCACGCAGGCCCCTGCTCCGATGATGCATGGCCCGACGATCACGCTGCCGGAGACCTGCGCTGTGGGGTGGATGTCGACGCGGCCCTCGACACGGTTGTCGCCGTTGCGGGTGTGTTCTGTCTGCAACGTCAGCTGATCGAGCACGAGCCGGTTGAGCTCCAGGAGCTCGGCCGGGCTGCCGCCGTAGCGACGCCAGGTACGCACCTGGCCGACGTGCAGGCGCCCCCCGGTGGTTGCAAGTCGGCGGGCCAGCGCGACGACGTCGAGGCAAAGCCTTGCGTCGGATGGCTCTGCGTTGGCCTTCTCCATTACCCCGGGGCCGAAGACGCAGATACCCGCCAACCCGAGTCGGTTGCGAGCCCCGTTCAGCTCGGCAAGACCCAACAGCCGCTGCACGTCGGGCCCAAGTCGATCGCTCGCATCAGCGCCGCTGTGGACTAGCAGAAGGAGGTCGGGATCGTTGGCTTCGAAAAGCTCTGTGAACGGAGCCAGCGGTTGCCCTACGAGTCCGTCTGCCCAGTGAACGATGCAGGCATCGCCACCGACGAATGAGGCCGCGGCGGCAAGCGCATCGGGCGGATCGTCGCTTCCGCCGTACGGGATGAACGTGACATCGCTCCAGGTCTTCCCGCGATCAACATCACAGGCGACGGCTGCGCGGACCTCGTCCAAGACAGCGGAACCGGCAACGATCGCAAGTTCGAGGACACCGACTTCCCGGAGCGCGTCGACTACGTGACTGATGATCGGGCGATTGGCGATTCGCTGCGTTCCCGGAGGGTCTTCGCGCGCGCGTTCGCGTTGCGCCCTCGACGGGACCACCACGACTCCCTTGCGAGGCATGGAGATTCAACGCGGTAGGAACACGACTCTTAGCGATGTTCATGCTTTATTCCGACTTCCTCGGCGAAGCTGTGCGAACAGCGCCCGTTATGCGGCCCCGCCGAACGCCGACTGCAGCGCCCGACGCACCTGCTCGATGGTCACGACGCCGCGCAGAACACCCTCGCCGTCGACCGCCATCAGCGCTCCGAAGCGCCCAAGCGACTCCGACGAAATGACGTCGGTCAGCGGGCGGTCTTCGTTGATCCGCCACGAGCCTGCTTCTTCTGACTCGAGCACCGCCCCGACGGTCAACCAGCCCTCGCCCGCATCGATCGCCGCCTGGACGCGTTCCTGACGCGCGATCCCGACGAACCGGCCCTGCTCGTCGATGGCCGGGAACCACGACCACCGGTAGCGCAGGAAGAACTCGTCGAGTGCTTGGGGCACTGAAATGTTCGCGGGGATCGCGACGGGCTGCGTGTCCATGATGTCGGCCACGCGGACTCCCTCGATTCGCTCGTTGAGCGCCGTCTGCACCAGCGCGCCGCGGGCCGACTGCCAGAGCAAGAACGCGATCGCGACCAGCCACAGGCCGGTGAACGCCGCGTACGAGAGCAGCATCCAGATGCCGATGCCGGCCAGCAGCAGCGCGAAGCCCTGCCCGAGCCTCGCCGCGATCTGGGTCCCGGTGCGCTTCTCGCCCGTGACGCGCCAGATGATCGCCCGGGCAATCCGGCCGCCGTCGAGTGGGAACGCGGGCACGAGGTTGAAGATCAGCAGCAGCACATTCCAGAACAGCAGCCACGAGAGCGACAGCAGCACCGGCGTGATCGCCACCGTTCCGTCGAGCGCGGCCGCGTGGATCAGCCGGTGGGGCCCGACGATCGCCAGGTCCACGACCAGGCATACGAGCACGAACCCGAGCGTCGCGGCCGGCCCGGCGGCGGCGATCCTGAAGTCCTCGCCGGGAGTGCGGGCGTCGCGGCTCATCTGCGTGAGCCCACCGAACAGGAACAGATCGATGCGCTCCACCTCGATCCCCTCGCGACGGGCGGCGAGCGCGTGTCCCAATTCGTGCACGATCAGCGAGCCGAACAGGACCAGCACGGTGACCACCGTGGTCAGGTAGGCGACGCCGTCAGAGCTGTGCAGGGCTGTGCGAAATGCTCCCGACAGCCAGAAGATCATCAGAAACAGGATCAGGAACCAGCTACGGTCCACCCCGATCCTGAACCCGAATATGTTTGCGAGCTTGATCGAACCGGTCCGGCGCAGCATGCTGCAATGGTCTCACAGGCGCCCTATCGGTCCCTAATGATTGGGTGCACCATTACCAGGAGCTTGGATGACTGACAGCATTGGACAACTGCGTGAGCGCATGGCGGCGCTGATGGACCTGCGGACCATCAATCAGCTGCTGGAGTGGGACCAGCAGACGATGATGCCTCCGCGCGGCGTGCAGACGCGCGCCGAGTCGCTGGCAACGCTCCAGCGCATCAGGCACGAGATGTTCGTCTCAGACGAAATCGGGCGCCTGCTCGATGCCGCGGACGCGGAGATCAACGGCCAGGGTCCCGACTCAGACGACGCCGCGCTGATCCGCGTCACCAGGCGGCGGTGGGAGAAGGCGCGCCGAGTCCCGTCTCACCTCGCAGCCGAGCTCGCGCGCGCGTCATCGGTCGGGCAGAAGGAATGGGTTGCGGCCCGAGCCAACTCTGATTACGCCTCGTTCATTCCCAACCTCGAGCGCAACTACGAGCTCGCGCGCCGCTACGTCGACTGCTTTGACGGATACGAGTGTGCCTACGACGTGTTGCTCGACGACTACGAGCCTGGGATGAAGACCACCGAGGTCGCCAGCCTGTTCTCAGCGCTCAAGTCAGAGCTCACGCCGATGATCGCGGCGATCACGGCTCATGCCGACCGGGTCGACGACTCGGTCCTGCACGGCTCGTTTCCGATCGATCAGCAGCGTCGGCTCACGCTAGAGGTGATTCAACGGATGGGCTTCGATCGCGCGGCCTGGCGAATCGACGATGCCGTGCATCCGTTCGCCAGCGGGCTGTCATCTCAGGACGTGAGGATCACGACGCGTTGGGAGGAGTCGTACTTCGCCTCGTCGCTTTACGGGTCGATGCACGAATGCGGGCACGGGCTGTACGAGGCCGGGGTTGACAAGAAACTGCAGCGAACGCCGCTCGGGTTCGGTGAGTCACTTGCGCTGCACGAGTCCCAGAGCCGAATGTGGGAGAACATGGTCGGCCGCAGCCGGCAGTTCTGCCATGTGCTCGCGCCGACGGTCTCGCGCATCTTCGGCGGCGCGTCGGCCGACCTGGACCGCGACACCCTGTACCGGGCGGTCAACAAGATCTCGCCTTCGTTCATCAGGGTCGAGGCCGACGAGCTCACGTACGGCCTGCACATCGTGCTGCGCTTCGAGCTCGAGCAGGAGCTGATCGAAGGCCGGCTCAAGGTCGCCGATCTGCCGGAGGCCTGGAACGCGCGGTTCAAGGAGTACCTGGGTCTTGACGTTCCCGACGACGCCCATGGAGTGCTTCAGGACGTGCACTGGGCGAGCGGCCTGGTCGGTTACTTCCCGACGTATGCCCTGGGCAACTTGATCGCCGGGCAGCTCTGGCGCCAGGCCCACGTCGACGTGCCCGACCTCGACGACCAGCTCGAGGCGGGGGAGCTGATGGGGCTGCGGGAGTGGTTACGCGAGAACGTCCACCGGTACGGGTCCAAGTACTCCAGTCGGGAGCTGCTCCAGCGAGTCGTGGGTGGCTCGATCGAGGTCGGGCCGTTCGTCGACTACCTCAAGCGCAAGCTCGGGGCCGTCTACGAGCTCGAGTTCTGACCCCCGCTGACCGCGAGTCGGCCGCCAGGCTGTCGCGTATAGCATCGAGTGGCAGCCAACCTAGGAGATGAACAAGTGACTGACACCCCCACGCGCGTAGCTGTCACCGGAGCCGCCGGTCAGATCGGCTACTCGCTGCTGTTCCGGATTGCCAGCGGACAGCTGCTCGGTCCCGACATGCCCGTGCATCTGTCGCTGCTCGAGATCCCGGCCGCGCTCAAGGCGGTGGAGGGCACCGCGATGGAGCTCGACGACTGCGCGTTCCCGCTGCTCGCCGGCATAGACGTCTCCGACGACCCCAAGAAGGCGTTCGACGGCGCCAATGTGGCGCTGCTGGTAGGCGCCCGTCCGCGCAGCAAGGGCATGGAGCGCAGCGATCTGCTCGAGGCCAACGGCGGAATCTTCAAGCCCCAGGGCGAGGCGCTCAACAGCAACGCCGCGTCTGACATCAGGGTGCTCGTGGTCGGCAACCCGGCCAACACCAACTGCCTGATCGCCAAGAGCAACGCGCCCGACATTCCGGCGCAGCGGTTCACCGCGATGACCCGTCTGGACCACAACCGCGCGATCGCGCAGGTCGCCGGCAAGACCGGTGCCGCGATCAAGGACATCACCAACGTCACGATCTGGGGCAATCACTCCGCCACCCAATACCCCGACATCTTCCACGCGAAGGTGAACGGGAAGAACGCCGCCGAGTCGATCAACGACCAGCAGTGGCTCGAAGACGACTTCATCCCGACCGTGCAGAAGCGCGGCGCAGCGATCATCGAGGCGCGCGGCGCTTCGAGCGCGGCATCGGCCGCCAACGCCGCGATCGACCACGTCCACGACTGGCTCCTGGGCACGCAGGACGGCGACTGGGTATCGATGGCGATCCCCTCGGATGGCTCCTACGACGTTCCGGAGGGCCTGATTTCCAGCTTTCCGGTCACTTGCTCGAACGGTTCGTACGAGATCGTTCAGGGACTGGAAGTCAGCGACTTCTCCCGGTCGCGCATCGAGGTGACGATTAACGAACTCGGCGAAGAGCGCGAGTCGGTTAAGCAGCTCGACCTGATTTAGCCACCGTTTAACGAACGTGTCGCCCGCGTGCTAACCAGGCGGCTGACCGGGGCGTCGCCTCCGGCTCTCATGAGTGTTACTCGGAGAGCCAGGAGGCGGACCCAAGCTCAGGCCGGGGTCCAGCCCTGGCCGTCGCGCTTGACCTGCCCGTCTGAGACGAGCTTGGGCATCACGCGGTAGAGGTAGTTGGGCTCAATGCCCATTGCCGAGGCGATCTCCGGAATCGTGATTCCCGGCTTGCCGCGGACCAGTTCGAGCGCCTGATTCGCGCGCGTGTTGCCGCCGCGGCGCCCACGCGGCCGACCGGGCCCACGTGCTCCACGACGACGCCTCGGTGCTGCGGCAGACGTGCTGCCGCGAGGCCGCCCGGGTCCCCGACGACCACCTCCGACAAGCGCCGCACGGGCCGCCTCAAGCTTGGCTACTTCCTGCTTGAGTTGGTCCAGGCGCTCGTCGATGTCCTTCACGGTAGTGTCGACAAAATCGGCCAAACAAACTCTCCCTTTGGGTAGTGAATGAACAAATTCGCCCTCCCAAAGATACAGATAGCGCCCGTCACCGCTTGCACGGCGCACTGCACGAGTGAGTGACCTGGCTCAGTCGCGTTCGAGGAGTGCCTTCAAACGCGCGAGTGAACTCTTCGCTTCGCGCTCTGAAGCGGCACCGACGATCACGCGGCTGGCGACGTTGCCAAGGCGTCCGCCCGGGACCTCGAACTCGTTGATGTATTCGAACAACGTCGGGCCTTCGCCGTCGCCGGAAAGCTCATACCGGATCCGCGCGTGCGAGTGGGCGGGGCCGCGGCCTTCCCACTCCGCGTGATGCGGCGCCTCGATATCCGACAGGGTCCAGTGCACGCGGAACGACACCCCCCGCATGTGCAGCACCTGGTCCATCGTCGAACCTCTGCTGAGCTTCTTGTCGGAGACGTTGCGCACCGAGCGGTGGATCGTCACCCAGTCCTTCAGGCGATTGGGATCCATCACGGTCTCCCACACGCGCTCGGGCGGCGCGTCGATCTTGGTCTTGACGTGGACTGTGCTCATCGGCGGACGGGGACACTAACGATCCGGTCAGCGGGCGGCCAGCGGCTCGCTCGCCTCCCACTCGCGCAGCGCGTGCTCGATGGCCGCGTCAAGTGAGTGCAGTCGTACTCCCAGCAGCTCGGTGGCGCGATTGTCCGCGACCAGGAGATCGCCCTCCAGGCTCTCCATCAGCGGCCCGATCAATTCGTACTGCTCTCCGGCGATCAGCGCGGAGATACGACTGGCGATGGGTGTCAACCGCAAACGTTTGAAGTTCAGCGTCGGACGTGCAACGAGCATGTGCTCACGGATGCGGTCGATCAGCTCGCCATAGGTGACGACGTCCGGGCCACCGACGTCGAGCGACGTGCCACACACACCGTCCGCGTCGGCGGCGCGGGCCAGCATCTCGATCACGTCGCGCTCGTCAATCGGATTGGTCCGATTGGTGCGCCACGCCGGTACGGCGAGCACCGGCAGGCGCTCGACCAGCTTGACCAGGAAGCGAAACGACCGCGAGCCGGCGCCGATCACGATCGAGGCCCGCAGCGCCACCGTGCAGGGCCCGGAGCCGAGCAGGATCTCCTCGACCGCGAGCCTGCTCGCCAGGTGCGCCGAGGCCGGTCCGTGCGCCGGGATCAGGCCGCCCAGGTACACGATCCGGCCGACCCCGGCCGCCTGGGCCGCGCGCGCGAAGTTCTCGGCGGCGCGCCGCTCGCGGACGTCGAAGGCGCCGTCGGTCGAGGGCTCCATCGAGTGGATCAGGTAGTAGGCGACGTCGACTCCGTCGAGCGCCGCCTCGAGACCGGCGCCCGAGATGACGTCGCCCTCGACCACGGACACGCCGCCGCGAGCGGGCGCGGGGCGGCGGCTGAGGCCGCGGACGTCGTGCCCTGCCCGGAGCAGGCGCGGCGCCAGCCTCGAGCCGACGTAGCCCGAGATCCCGGTGACGAGGATGTTCATCTCGGCGAGGCTGCCCAGGGTGCGGTGCACACGAAACGGCGATCGAGTTGCTCCGCTCGCGGCGCGCCGGCGAGCGCGATCGCCGAGTCGAACTCGGCGAGCAGCAGCTCGAGCACGCGGGACGCGCCCGCGGCGCCGTCGACCGACAGGCCCCACAGCAGCGGCCGGCCGACCATCACCGCGCGGGCGCCGAGCGCGAGCGCCTTGAGCACGTCGGTGCCCCGGCGCACACCACCGTCGACGATCACCTCGAGCCGGTCGCCGACGGCGTCGACGATCGCCGGCAGCGCATCGGCGGCCGACAGCACCGTGTCGAGCTGGCGTCCGCCGTGGTTGGAGACGACGATCCCGCGGGCTCCGTGCTCGGCGGCCAGCACCGCGTCCTCGGGCGTCAGCAGGCCCTTGACGATCACCGGCAGCGGCCAGTCGGCGGCGAAGCGCTCGATGTCCGACCAGTTGAGATCGGGGTCGGTCAGGGAGGCGAACTCGGTTCGGCTCTTGTCTCCCTTGAGGCCGGCCTGGACGGCGGCGGGAACGAGGTGCGCGCTCGCCTGGTCGGATTCGGTTCGGGTCTCGCGCTCGCGGACGCCGCCGACCGGCAGGTCGACGGTCACCACCAGCGCCTCATAGCCGTGCTCGACGGCCTGGGCGATCAGCTCCCTGGTGATCCCGCGGTCTGAGAACACGTACAGCTGAAACCAGCGCGAGACCTCGGGGACGGCCTCGGCGAGCTCAGCGATGGTCACGTTGGCGAACGTCGACAGGCACATCGTCGTGCCGGTCGCGACCGCCGCCCGCGCGGTTGCCACCTCGCCGTCGTCGTGGGCGAGCTTCTGGTAGGCCATCGGCGCGATGATCAGCGGATGCGGCCGGCGCCGGCCGAGCAGCGTGACGCTCGGGTCGCGCTCGCCGACGCCGACGAGCATCCGCGGCCGGACCGCGATCCGCGCCCAGGCGTCGAGGTTGTCGCGCATCGTGATCTCGTCGGCGGCGCCGCCGTAGAAGTAGCCGTGGGCACCGCGCGAGAGGACGGCCTCGGCGGCCGCCTCGTAGTCGGCTATGGAGATCAGAGACTCGGGGCGCTCCGGCACTACCCGCAAAGCTACGGAAAATGCGGGGCCGGCTTGGCCGTGCGGCGAAAGTTCCCGCTGTTTGCAGGGATTTGCATGAGGTGTGAACTTCTTGCGTTTTCCGGGATTCGTCGTTGCACGACGGGGGGGAGATGGGCTTTGATGCCCGAGTCAGTTGTTGAGATTTTGAGACGCACGGGGAAGGAACCGGGCCATGCCAGATAGGCGCGCTGGGATCGCGGCCGCGAGCTGCGAGAGCTGTTATTTCCGTCAGAACCTACTTTGCGCCGTATCTGACAGCGGCCCCTGCGCGACCTATCGCCCCAACCATCCCGAGGGGCTCCGGCCGCCGCGGCAGATGCGCTTCGTGTTCCGCCAGGAGCGTCGCATGCAGGTCGCGTGGGCGTTCCCGACGGCCAACGAGCAGGTCTCGCTGCACGCCTGAGCCGCCGGCGTGCGCCCGCGGCGCGGCGTGCCCGCCCGCCGGCGCGGCGGCCCGCCAGCCGCGTCGGGCCCTTCCGAGGTGAAAAGCGCCCACGCGTTGTCGGACCGGCCGAGGTTCGGGCGATCGAACCCGCATAGCAGGCAATATCGACCAGACCTCGGCCCCGTTCGGGCCGGGTGGTCGTTTTTGTACGCGCGTCAGGCGTCCCGGCGTCCTCCCGGGTGGACCGGGCATCGCGCCGGTCCTATATGTTTCGCCCCATGTTCTGGCCACTGGCCGGCGGATTCATCGCCTTCGTCCTCGTCGCCGTCCTCCTCGGCTGGATCCTCGACCCGTCGCGCCACGGCGACACCGACGGCCCCGGGCCCGGGCACTAGCTCGCCGCACCCGCCGCGCGGCTGCGGCGGCGCTTGGAACCGGCACCAGCGGGATAGAGTTGGCGGCGAGAGAGGAAGCTGTGCGAATAACGGTGCTTGGAAAGTCCCCGTCCTGGTGCGATGCCGGCGGCGCATGCAGCGGCTACCTCGTCCAGGAGGGCGACTTCACGCTGCTGCTCGACTGCGGCAACGGGGTCTTCTCGAAGCTGCGCTGCGTGTGTGACTACGTCGACGTCGACGCAGTGCTGATCAGCCATCTGCACGCCGACCACTTCCTCGATCTGTTGCCGTTCAGCTACGGCCTCACGTACGCGCCGCGCCAGCAGCCGGTCGCCGTGGCTGGATGGGCCGGCACCGATCATCCGGCGCGACCCGATCTGTACGCCCCCAACGGCGCCGCCGACGTGTTCCGGCAGATCACCAGCACGTTCGGCGTCGACGACCTCGTCGAGCGTGCCTTCAACCTGCACCAGTACGGATCGCCCGACCAGCTCGAGATCGGGCCGTTCTCCGTCCGCCTGCAGGAGGTGCCGCACTTCACGACCACGTTTGCGGCCGATCTCTCGAGCAACGGCACGCGCTTCACGTACGGAGCCGACTGCGGCCCCAACGATGCGCTCGTCGAACTGGCGCGCAACACCGACCTGCTGATGATCGAGGCGACGCTGCCGCGCCCGGAGCGCACCGGCGAGCGCGGGCATCTCACTCCCGGCGAAGCGGGCGAGCACGGCCGCCGGGCGGGAGCGCGCCGCATCGTGCTGACGCACTACTCCGACGAGCTGGACGCCGATGCGTGCCGCGCCGCCGCGGTCGAGACGTTCGGAGGCGAGGTCGAGCTCGCGCGCGAGGGAGCGGTGTACACCCTCTAAGAGACTGTCGCGAAACCGCCG
>CAVPMQ010000014.1:0-721573 GCA_963706565.1 uncultured Solirubrobacterales bacterium
CGGCGAAGTAGGGGTTGCTGTCATCGACCGACATCGTGGTCTCAAACGCCGTACGTGGCTCCGTGCCGATCGTCCGCAGGCTCGACGGGGACGGGCCGCTCAGGATGCGCCACGCGCTCACGGTGGTCGCGCCGTTCCAGCTGGCCCACAGCTTCACGGTCCCATCAGAGCCTGCCGCGCCGGCCAGCGCCGGGGCCTGCTCGGCTGACCAGCCCAGTTGAAGCGATACGCGCGGTAGCTGCCCGACGGCGCGGTGAAGTGCGCGTCGAACGTGACCTGGCCCTTGGAGTTGAACTCGGTGAAATACGGCTGCTGGCCCCAGCCCACGAACATGTTCCCGCCACCCGACAGCGCCTGCTGGCCGCCCTCAAACGCCGACGCGAGCTGCGGCGGGTGCGGGTAGGAACGGATCACGCCCGCGGTCATCTTCTTCATGTTCAGCGACAGCCTCAGCCCGCGGGAATACTTCTCCACCCGCGGCGGACCGCCGCCGTCGTCAAACAGCGTCAGCGTCCCGTCGGGCTGCATCACCGCATCATGCTGATACGCGAACGACGCCCCCGGCCCCATCTTGAAGCTCGACTTCTTGCCGCCCAGGGTCCACATGATCTTCCCGGTGACCCGGTTGACCTTGTAGACCGCGGACGTGTTCCGAACCGAGATCAGCAGGTTGCCGTCGCGGTCCAGCGAAACCGAATTGACGTGGTAGGGATCGAGGTTGCGGCCGGACTGCTGGGAACCCCACTTGCTCGACTCCGACAGAGGAATGTGGTCGATCGCGTGCCAGTCGAACAGCACCAGTCCGGTGGCGATGTCGATCTCCTGGACCTCGGCGTCCATCACCTGGCGCCTGACGCCAGGGAGTCTCACCGGTGACATCGCGATGATGTACGCGTCGCCCTGGGGCGTGATCTCGAACTCGTGCAGATCGACCGACAGACCGTTAGCGGCGCGGACCGTGGCGATCTCCTGGTACCTGTCGTTGAAGATGATCCCCTCGCCCCGGCCGCTACCGGCTGAGGTATCGCCTTGAAACCAGGTCAGTACCTGCTTCCCGTGGAGGTTCTGCACCCGGAAGTCGGTGATGATCTCCTTGCGCGACAGCGGTTTGGCGTCGAACCAGATCAGCTTGCCGTTGGGGTCGAGGATCATCGGCCCGTCCTGGGTCGGCCCGAACTGCGGGGCCACGAAGATGTCGCCCTGGGAGGCCGGCGCCGACGCCTTGCTCACCGTCACCGACGCGGGCTCCAAGTCCGGGCGCGAGCGGAAGTGCTCTAGGCCACCGGCAGCGGTGGCGACCGTCGGGATGTCGCCCGCGGGCAGCTGGCTGCCGGGATTGGAGATCCTGAAACTGAACGTCCCCTTCGGTGCTGTCGCGATCGGCAGATGCGTGGCGACCGTCACCGTCTCGCCGGGCGTAAACGCCCTGTTGGGGAGGAAGCTCCCGCCCTGGCCGTCTGAGTCGCCGATCAATCGCCCGACATGCCGGCCCGACTGTGAGCCGACCACGCTGATCGTCCCAATGCTCGACGCCGGCACGCCGCGGAACGCGATCTGAGTGCCCGGCACGGTGTATCTACTGCCAGGAAACGGATACACCGCCACCGGACCCGCACCGACAGCGGGCTGGGGCGCAGCCGCCCTCGCGCCGACAGCGGGCTGGGGCGCAGCCGCCCCCGGGACGGCTACGGTGACCACCGCTGCCACCGCCGTGATGACGTATCTCAGGACTCGATGGTGCAGCGGAGCAGATCGGCCGGGGGTCCTCGTGCTCACTCCTCGAGACCTCCCCGCAGGCAGCACCGCCGCGATGCCGGGAGCGGACGCCTATGCCTCAAGTCGGCGAACTCGCTAATGAACCCCACAATGGCACGTAGGGCTGGGCGCATGCACACAGGCAGGAGATTCTGCGTTGCCGTCCGGACGGCTCATCGGCAGCCCGTGACCGCTCGGTCGGCGGCTACGGACGGGCGGATCGGGTTTACGGTGCGATGTTGTGGTTGAGGTGGAAGACGTTGGCGGGGTCGTAGCGGCGCTTGATGTCGCGTAGCCGGTCGTAGTTCGGTCCGTACGCGGCTCGCACAGCGTCCTCGGCCTCGTCGTCGCCGAGGTAGTTGAGCCAGCGACGCCCGGCGAGGTGGGGCGTGAGCGCGGCGTGCGTCTCGCGCGTCCAGCGGATGTTGGCCTCCGTGGCCGCTGGGTCGGTCCACACCGACGGGATCAGGAGGTTCCAGCCGTGCTCGCGGTGCGGGACAGCGGTGTCAGTGGGGCCGACCCGGGTGACAGCGCCGTGGAAGTGCTCGAGCAGGATCGCGGTCATCGTGGACGGCACGCTGGCAAACCTCTCGACGGCCGCGTCGATGAGCGCATCCGTGAGCCCGCGCGTGAAGCTAGAAAGCCAGTAGTTCAGGGAGCCCAAGGGATAGCCGGCGTCGAGCAGCGTGTTCATCTGCGGGTAGGGCATCAGCCCCACTTGCGTCATCACGGGCGATCCAAACGACAACAGGGGCGCGAGCTCCCGCGCGGCGTCATCCGGATCGCCGGCGTGACAGACGACGAGGGCAGAGAGCTTGGCGCCCGAGCCATCCGGCGCGTGAACCAGCCCGGCGAACACGGTCAGGTCGTCGGATGCATCGGCCACCGCGTCGCGATAGAAGCGCAGGAGGTCTGGGGCGGCATCGATCGGGTGCGCGATCAGACCGCCGGTGATCGTGCTCAGCGGATGCAGACGGTAGGTGAATGAAGTGGCCACGCCGAAGTTCCCGCCGCCGCCACGCAGCGCCCAAAACAGATCCGGGTGCGACTCGGCGTCGACTTGGAGCACGTCGCCGGAAGCGGTAACCAGCTCAACAGCCTCGAGGTTGTCGCACGCGAGCCCGTACTTGCCCATCAGCCAGCCCAGGCCTCCGCCGAGGGTGTAGCCCGCGATGCCGGTTGTCGACACGGCGCCTCCGGTGACCGCGAGGCCATGGCCGCCGGCCGACTGGTTGAGCTCATTCCAGGTCACGCCGCCCTGCGCCGTCGCGGTACCGAGCTCGGGATCGACGGTGATGTCCCTCATCTCAGCGAGGTCGATCATCACGCCGCCGTCGGTGACGGCCCGGCCGGCGACGTTGTGTCCGCCGCCCCTGACCGACACTTCGAATCCACCGCTTCGGGCAAAGTCGAGGGCCGCGACGACGTCCTGCGCGCTCCGAGCGCGGACGATCAGCGCCGGCTTGCGGTCAACGAGGCCGTTGTGTACGGCGCGAGCCGCGTCATAGCCCGCGTGATCGGGGGCGCGCACCGATCCGGTGACCTGGCCTGCGAGCCGATCGAGAAGATGGTTGTCCAGCGTGGTGCTCATGTGGTCCCTTTCTGTTGAGCGCTCAAGCGTTCAAAGCGGTGCGCGCGACAGCTGTCTGGCGTATCGCAAGTCCCCGGAGACACGCCGCTTGCTGAGACGGTAAGCCTCTCATTCCAGACGACGGAAGGCAACATCGGACAGTTCTCGTTGAGCCCCGGAGAACCCGGTGCGACGGGAGCACTTGCGAGAGAAACGCCGACTCGTCGCTCGGCCAGGATCCGGACGGGCGAGCTTCTACCCGGCGGCGTGATCGGCGATCCCAGCCCGCCACAGCGCCAGCACTGCGGCCCTGCTCTGGGCCCGTTGCTCGTAGGCGCGGAGCGCCAGCCGGACCCGATCGACCGCGCGGCCGCGATCGTGGCGGCCGACTGACGCGACCGCTGCCCGCGAATGCCGGACCAGCCGCGCCCGGCGGCGGATTGGCGTGTCGCTTGATCGGGCCTCGGCCTCTGGCACCGTTGCACAGGCTAAGCGATGCGCCGGTCCTCGACCACTGGTCGAGTTGGACCGTGCCGAGACTAGGGGTTCCCTGATTCGAGTCGCACCTGGACCGACGAGAGTGTCCGCACTTGTTCGTTGGCGACGTCAGGAGATGGCGATGAGCACACAGGAACAGCGGCCGGCGCCAGTGCTGGACGATGGAACCGAGCTTCGGGAGGGTTATGCCGCGGTCGGCGATCAGAGCTTGCATTACGTCGAGGCCGGCGACGGGCCGCTGGTCGTTTTACTGCACGGGTTCCCGGAGTTCTGGTTCGGTTGGCGGCTGCAGATCGCGCCGCTCGTCGCGGCCGGTTTTCGGGTGGTCGCCCCCGACACGCGCGGCTACAACCTGTCGTCGAAGCCGGAGGGCTTTGAGGACTACGGCGTCGACCTGCTCGCCGATGACATCCGCGGCCTGATCGAGGAACGCGGCGCCAAGTCCGCACGGTTGGTCGGTCACGACTGGGGCGGATCGATCGCCTGGACGGTCGCGATGAATCACCCCGAGGTGGTCGACCGACTCGCGATCCTCAACGCGGCCCACCCGCGGCGCCTCCAGGAGGGACTCCACAACCCCAATCAGCTCCGGAAGTCCTGGTACTTCTTCTTCTTTGCGGTGCCCGGACTGCCCGAGGACGTGGTGCATGCCCGAGACTGGCACTTCTTCCGGCACTTCCTGCAGGACGCGAACCCGCCCTACACGCCCGAGGAAATCGAACGCTACATCGAGGCGTGGTCGCAACCAGGGGCAGCGGCCGGAATGATCAACTACTACCGCGCCTCGGTCAGACAGTCCCAGAAACAAGCCGCCGCCAAGCTTCGTCCGATCTCGGCGCCGACGCTGGTCATCTGGGGAGAGCGCGACTCCTACCTCGGCTCCGACCTTGCCGAGCCCGACCGCGACGACGTGCCCCACCTCGACCGGGTCGAGCGCCTGGCCGACGCGTCGCATTGGGTTCACCACGACGAGGCTGAACGCGTCAACCAACTGCTCGTCGACTTCTGTGCCTGAGCAGGTTGCCCAAGCGACGGGCGAAGTCGTGCGGCTCAACCAGATCGAAGCCGGCCCCCTGAACGTCGGCTACCTGGATAAGGGGGCAGGGAGACGGACCCGCGGTCGTCCTGCTGCACGGCTGGCCCTATGACATTCACAGCTTCGCCGATGTGATCCCCCGGCTGACCGCCGCCCCCCACGAAGCCCCGGTGGCGTTCGCGAACGCCATCACAGCGGTCGCCGCCGGAGGCTGATTCGGCTCCGGCTCGTGATGCGTCAGGCCACGGGGCTCGCGTTGCTGAGGGACCGTGCCACCTCGGTGATCAAGCTGGCCACAGCGGCGGGCTGCGAGACGTAGATCGCGTGGCTGCCGTCCACCTCGGGGTGGTTGCGCCCGCCCGGTCGGCCATCGTGCGCTGCAACGCCGGCGCGATCATCCGGTCCTGGGTCGTGAGCAGGTGCGCGCAGCGGCGATCCAGAGCAGGTTGTGATGGAGCGCCCGATCGCCCTCGGCTCCCGCTCGCTCGGCAATCGTGATCAGATCGGCCACCCCGGCGCGATCCACCAGCGCACGCGCGTCCAGGAGCTCACTGATGTAGCGCGCCCGCCCAACCTCCAGCGGGTTCAGGTCCAGCCGCTTGATCTCGCGCAGCGTCGCGGCCGCGACGTCCGGCCGCCCACGTTCGAACGCCAGCTCGGCGGTGCTGAACATGCGAGCCGCTCGGTGATCGGGGGCGCTGAGCTGCACCGCGCGCTGCAGCGCGGTCAACGCCACGTCGATCGCGCCCCGGCGCTGGGCCCGCATCCCGGCCTCGTCGAGCTCACGTGCCAGCGGCTCGTCGATACCGGTCACCAGGGCGGCGCGGTGCCAAACGCGACGGTCGGGGTCGCCGTCGAGCGCCGCCGCGAGCGCCTCGTGCATCCGCCGGCGCTGTGCGACGCCGGCGCTCTGGCTGACCGCAGATCGAATCAGCGGATGCCGGAAACGGACAGAGTTGACGTCGAGATCGATGAGCGCCGCGGCCGCGGCCGGCTCGAGTGCCTCGAGCTCGAGTGGACTCCCGGCGACGGCGCTTGCCGCCTCCAGGATCTCGCTGACGGCATCGCCGTCGCTGAGCGCGGCCGCCAGCAGCGCCACGCGAGCCCTTTCGGGCAGGTCGGACGCCCGACCCGCAAACGCCCGCTCGAGGCGCTCGGTCAGCGGCAAGCCGGCCGCTACGGGCTCGCCGCCATCGGGTGGGCCGAGGGCCGCCGTAAGCTCGAGCAGCGCCAACGGGTTTCCTGCCGCCTCACTCAGTACGCGCCACCGCGCCGTCGGCGCAAGCCCGGGACTGGCGGCGTCGAGCAGGGTCGCTGCCGTCGGGTCATCCAGACCGATCAGGCGGTGCTCCGGCAACCCCGCGTCGGCAAGCCCCGCGGGGTAGCCGTCGCGCGCAGCCGCCAGCAGCAGCACCGGATCGGACTCGATCCGGCGGGCGATGAACGCGAGCGCTTCCGCGCTCGGGCGGTCCAGCCAGTGCGCGTCCTCGACGATCAGCAGGACCGGAGCATCCGAGGCAAGGTCTGAGATCAGGTCGAGCGCGGCCATCGCGATCCCGAAGGGCTCAGGCGCGACCTCGTCGGTGAGTCCAAACGCGGCGTCGAGCATCGCACGCTGGATGTCAGGCAGATCAGCCGCGCGCGCGCGTACCGGGCGCAGCAGCTGATGCAGCCCGGCGAACGGCAGGTGCGCTTCGGACTGCACTCCGGTCGCGGTGAGCACGGTCATGGACCGCTCTCGAGCCTTTTGCACGGTCTCCGTCAGCAGGCGGGACTTCCCGATTCCCGGCTCCCCGCGGAGCACGAGCGCCTGGCCCCGCGTCGGGAGCTCGTCCAGGAGCGACTCCAGCAGCCTCTGCTCCTGCGCGCGACCGACGATCGGCGGGCTCTCCTCGCGACTTCTGCCAAGCATTCGACGGCGCATGCTCGCACCAAACTAGGGAGTCCCGGATGCGAGCCCGGTCTGAGCGGTCGACACTTCGCCGGGAGTGACCGACGAAGGATCAACACGACTCAGGAGACGGGACGGACTGCCGTGAAGGCCGAGGTTCCGCAGTACGCCGTCCAAGACGCCGTCAGCATCGACCCGTCCACGACCGCGCTGGTCGTGGTCGATATGCAGAACGATTTCGTAAAGCAGGGAGGCAGCCTGCTGATTCCGGATGCGGAGGCGACGATCCCGGCCATCCGACGCCTGCTGGACCAGGCTCGGGCTAACCGAATGCGGGTGGTCTACAGCCAGGACACGCACCGAACCGGTGACCCCGAATGGGAGATCTGGCCCGAGCACTGCCGCGAGGGGAGCTGGGGATGGGAGATCGTCGCCGAGCTCGAGCCGAGTGTCGACGAGACCGTGCTCCCCAAGGTCGGGCACGACGCGTTCTATGGGACGCCGCTCGACCACCTGCTGCGGCTCTGGCGCGTCGACACGCTCGTGATCTGCGGCACGCTCGCCAACGTCGGAGTGCTGTACGCGGCGGCGAGCGCTGCGTCGCGCAGGTACGCCGTCGTTATCCCACACGACGCGATCTCGGCTCTCGAGCCCTTCGACCTCGAGGCAACGTTGCGGCAGACGACGTTCGCGCTAGCGGGCCAGGTAACCACGGCTGACCGCGTGCGCACCTGCTGAATGGTCGCTGGTTTTCAACGCATTGCACCGGCGTTATGCTGGCGCCGGGATGGAGAGCCCCGCTCAAGGGCATCCAAGGACCGACTTGGCCGGGCGCACGACCGAGCGTGCGAGGCTCGATCAAATGCTCGCCCAGGCGCGCCAGGGGCGGAGCGCCGTGCTGGTGCTGCGCGGCGAACCCGGGATCGGCAAGTCGGCACTGCTCGACTACACGGCCACGCGGGCCGGCGGGTGCCAGGTCCTTCGCGCGGTCGGGGCCGAATGGGAGATGGAGCTGCCGTTCGCGGGCCTCCATCAGCTGTGCGTACGGTTGCTGGACCATCGGCGGCGGTTGCCCCGGCCGCAACGCGAAGCGCTCGAGACGGCCTTCGGCTTGAGTTCGGGACCTCAGCCCGATCGATTCCTGGTCGGGCTTGCAGTGCTCAGCCTGCTATCCGGCGCGGCCGAGCAGCGGTCGCTGGTGTGCCTTGTCGATGACGTTCAGTGGCTCGATCGATCCTCGGCACAAGTGCTCGCATTCGTGGCGCGCCGCCTGGCGGCCGATCCGCTCGTCCTGCTGTTCGCAGAGCGCGAGCCAAGCTCAGTCGCAGAGCTCACCGGGCTACCCGAGCTACGGCTCGACGCACTGGCGGATACCGACTCGCGGGAATTGCTCCAGTCGGTGATCACGACTCCGCTGGACGAGAACGTGCGAGAGCGACTGCTCGCCGAGACACGCGGGAACCCGCTCGCGCTGCTCGAGCTGCCGCGTGGGCTCTCAGCCGGTGAGTTCGCCGGCGGTTTCGGACTACCTATTGACGGATCGCTGCCGCGGCGAATTGAAGCGAGCTTTCGTCGGCGCGTGCAGCAACTACCGAGCGAGACGCAGCGGCTGCTGCTTCTGGCAGCAGCCGACCCGACGGGAGAGCCGACCCTCCTGGTTCGCGCCTCGGAGGAGTTCGGCGTGCCAATCCAAGAGCTGTCTCCCGCCGAGGCGGACGGCTTGGTGGAGGTGGGTCCGCAGGTTGCGTTTCGACACCCGCTACTCCGATCGGCGATCTACCGAGCGGCGCCGTCCGCGGATCGGCGGGCCGCACATCGGGCCTTGGCGGCGGCTACCGATGCCGAGGTCGACGCTGACCGCTGCGTCTGGCATCGCGCACACGCGATTGCAGCGCCCGATGGGGAAGTCGCGTTCGAATTGGAGCACCGTGCCGCGCGCGCTCGCGCGCGAGGCGGACTCGCAGCGGCCGCTGCGTTCTTGGAGCGGTCGGCGGCGCTCACGCCCGACCCGGCCCAGAGGGCGCACCGCACGCTGGAAGCGGCAGCTTCCAAGCATCTCGCCGGCGCCTCACAAGAAGCGTTGGGGCTGTTGGCGAGCGCCGACGCGGGCCCGCTCGACGAGCTGGACCGCGCCCGACTAAACCTCCTGCGCGGCGAAATCGCGGATCTCAGACGCACCGCAGATGGACTGCCGCTGCTTCTCGACGCCGCCAGGCAGCTCGAACCGCTTGACCCCCACCTCTCGCGCGACGCCTATCTGGCCGCCTTTCGAGCCGTAGTCATCGCCGGGAGGATTGGGCCGGGCACACGGGAGGTCGCACGGTCGGCGCTCGAGGCACCGCCCCTACCGGATCGGCCTCGCGGCGTCGATCGGCTCGTCGACGGGCTGGCGGTTCGGTTCACCGATGGCTACGTCGCAAGCGCGCCTGCGCTGAAACGCGCGCTCGCCGCGCTTCGCGAGGAGGGCGCGCGCGAGGGGCCGAGCATCCGCTGGCCTTGGTTGGCTCGGCGCGTCGCGCCGGATCTATTCGACGACGAAGCCTGGCACTACCTCGCCACTCGAAGCGTTCTGACCGCACGCGAGGTCGGCGCCCTCGGCGTGCTCCCGATCGCACTCAACAATCTCGCGTACCTCCGCTGCGCGGAGGGGGATCTCGAAGCAGCGGCCGCTCTGCTCGATGAGGCCGATGACATTGCGAACGCGACCGGAGCGCAACCAGTGGTCGTGGTCAGGCTGTTGCTGGCTGGGCTTCGGGGGATAGAAGCGGAGGCGGTGGCTCTGTTCGAGGCGATCGAACCGGCTGCGACCGCGCGGGGCGAGGGGATCGAACTCACCTCCGCCGATCACGCCCGAGCGGTGCTCTACAACGGCCTCGGTCGCTACGAGACCGCCCTGGAGCCGGCGCAAAGCGCAAGCCGACTTGACGAACTGCCGGTGTCGACATGGTCGCTGCCCGAGCTGGTGGAGGCCGCGGCACGCTCCGGCGCGGGCGAGGTGGCAAGCGAGGCGGTCGAGCGTCTGTCCGAGCGAACACGCGCAGCCGACACGTCGTGGGCACTCGGCGTCGAGGCCCGATCGAGGGCCATGTTGACCGAGGGCCCGCCGGCCGACCGCCTCTATCGCGAGGCGATCGAGCGACTCGGGCGCTCTCGCGCCGCCGTCGAGCTGGCGCGTGCTCACCTCGTCTACGGGGAATGGCTGCGGCGCGACCGACGCCGCATGGATGCACGTGACCAGCTACGTCGCGCCCGGGACATGTTCACTTCGATGGGTGCCCGGGCGTTCGCCGCCCGTGCCGGTCGTGAGCTGCTGGCGACGGGCGAAACGGCTCGCAAGCGCACGCTCGAGACCCGAGACGACCTCACCACCCAGGAGCTGCACATCGCAGAGCTCGCCCGCGACGGCCTCTCCAACGCGGAGATCGGTGCCCGTCTGTTCATCAGCCCCCGCACCGTCGAGTACCACCTCCACAAGGTGTTCACCAAGCTCGGGATCACCACTCGCGAGCACCTCGATCGGGTGCTTCCGGTCGACTGAGTCGCACAAGGGGTCCCGGCGAGTCCTGTGGCGGAGTCTGGACGGGGACTAGGGGTTCCCTGATGCGAGTCACACCCCAGTCAGGCGACAGTCCGGGAATCGATCGCCGCCCGGGCCATTCGGAGGCCGGGCTCCGGCAAGACGAGAAGGGAGGGCTGATGGCGAGCTTTGACTATGACGTGGTGATCATCGGCTCAGGCTTCGGCGGAAGCGTCGCCGCGCTCCGCGCCGCCGAGAAGGGCTACCGGGTCGGCGTCATGGAGTCCGGCAGGCGTTGGCGCGACGAAGACATCCCGAAGACCCAGTGGGACCTCGCGCACTTCGTCTGGTTCCCCGCGGCAGAGCTCTACGGAGTCCAGAGGATCGAGTACCTCGACGATGTGCTCGTCCTCTCGGGCGCCGGCGTCGGCGGCGGCTCGCATGTCTACGCGAGCACCATGTACGTCCCACCGAAGCAGTTCTTCGACGCGCCGGAGTGGGCTGGCATCACCGATTGGGCCGACGAACTGGCACCGTACTTCGATCAGGCCAGGCGGATGTTCGGCGTCGAGCGCTATCCGTACATGCCGACCGACGTCGACCGGGCGATCAAGCAGGTGGCGAACGAAATCGGCCGCGGCGAGACCCACAACAAGGCGCCACTCGCCGTCTACTTCGGCACGCCCGGAGTCGAGGCCGAGGATCCGTATTTCGGCGGGGTCGGGCCGCGGCGTACCGGCTGTGTCTCCTGCGGCAACTGCAACAACGGCTGTGGCCGAAACGCCAAGAACAAGGTGACGACGAACTACCTGTACCTAGCTGAGAAGCTGGGCGCGAAGGTTCACGACATGCATGAGGTGTTCGACCTCGTGCCGTTGGACGGGGGCGGGTTTGAGGTGCACGCGCGGCATCCCGGCTGGGCGCAACGCGCGGGGCACGTCCACCACCACACGTACACCGCCGAGCAGGTGATCGTGGCCGCGCACGCGTACGGGTCGGCCAAGCTCCTGCATCACATGCAGCACAAGGGTCGCCTTACCGGGCTGTCGAGCGAGCTCGGCAAACGCGCACGGACCAACTCCGAACAGCTTCTCTACATCACCCGGACCCACGAGGAGTGGGAACGCGATCGCGAGCGGATCCACATCATGCCGGGGTCGGTCACGATCACCTCTGGCACGTGGCCGGATCCGGTGACGAGCGTCGAGCCGACCTATTGGGGGCTCGGAAGCAACGTCTTCGCATTTCTCGGGACCTACCACCAGCACGGCGAGCAGAAGCATTCGTTCGAGTCCTGGCTCAAGGAGATCCTCAAGCACCCGAGCGAGGAGATCTTGCCCGCCGACCCACGCCACTGGTCCGAGCGGTCGTTCGTCGCGCTCTGCTCGCAGACGACCGACACCTCGATCGAGCTCTACTGGCACGACGGTCTGCTCCACAGCAAACCGTCCGGAACGCCGCCGTCGGTGCACGTTCCGGCGATCGAGAACTTCGTCGACCGTGTGGCGAAGCAGCTGGGAGCCCACGAGGCGGCGCTCGCGACCGAGGTCATCAACCGCAACGCCTCGGCCCACTTCGTCGGCGGGATCCCGATCGGCGAGAGCAGCGAGACCGGCGCTGTCGACCCCTACCTGCGCATGTTCGGCCAGCCCGGACTCCATGTCATGGACGGCAGCGTGATGCCGGCCAATCCTGGAGTGAACCCGTCGCTCTCGATCACCGCCCTGGCCGAACGCGCGATCTCGCTCTGGCCCAACAAGGGAGACGAGGACACCAGGCCGCCGCTTGGGTCGGGTTACGAGCGCGTCGACCCGATCATGCCGCACCGTGCACTCGTGCCTCCGGGCGCTCCGGGCGAGCTGCGGCTCGACGCCAGAAAAGAAGACGTCGTCCCCGCATACCCGTACTGAATGGTGCGATCACGAAAGGAGAAAGCCGATGACCGATCTCGCCGCGGACGCGTTTCGTACGGTCGGGCGGGCTGACGCGGTCCCGAACGACTTCGTCGTTCCCTACTACCTGGACGACCGCAAGCTCCGAGTCTCGGTCGCCCGTGTCGGCGACCGCCTGTATGCGTTTGACGACCTCTGCACCTGCGCCGACCGGGCCTGCCCGCTGTCCGGAGGCCTGCTCACGGGCACGACGATCATGTGCCAGTGCCACGGCTCCCGCTTCGACATCGTCAGCGGCGCGGTGGTCAACGGCCCGGCTACCGACGCGCTGCACGTGTACCAGGTGCAAGAGGTTGACGACAGCATCCAGATCCGGGCCTGACCGCGTGCTGAGGGGGCCCGATGGCGAACACAGCACCCACGCCGAAGGCCGTCGCACTGGTGCTCTTGCCGGCGCTCGTGCTGATGCTCACGTTCGCGTTCTTCTACGTCGGTGCCTTCCACGAGCCGACGCCACACCAGGTGCCGGTGGCCGTCGTCGGCCCGCCGGCCGTTGCGGCACAGTTGAACCGGCTGCCCGGACAGCCGCTCGATGCCCGCCAGGCGTCGTCCCGCGCCGACGCGCTCTCGCAGATCAACGACCGCAAGGTCTACGGCGCCTACGAGGCAGCCACGAACCGCCTGTCCGTCGCCTCCGCCGCCAACCGCGCGACCGCCGTCGCGCTTGAGCAGGTGTTCGATCGCGTCGCCGCCGCACAGAATCGTCCGGCCGTCCGCGTCACCGACGTCAAGCCGTTGCCGCTCAGCGATCCGAACGGGACGGCGGCGTTCTATGCGGTGATCGCGTGGGTGTTCGGTGGTTACATCGGGGCGACGCTCATCGGGCTGATCGGCAGCCCGCGGAGCACGAGCAGGCGGCGTGCGGCAGCCCGGGTTGGAGCGCTCGGCGGATTTGCGATCGTCGCCGCGATCCTCAGCGTGGTCATGCTGCGCGTGTGCTTTGACACGTTCTCGGGCCACGTGGTGGCGATGTGTGCGATCGGGGCGCTGACGGTCTTTGCCAGCGGTACCGCCACTGCCGGGATCCAGGCCGCGGCCGGCCCGGCGGGGACAGGGCTCGTCATTCTCGTGTTCGTCATCCTCGGCAACTCCGCGTCGGGTGGGCCCTTCGCGCGGCCTCTGCTCCCGGGCTTGTGGAGGACCATCGGTGGCGTATTGCCGCCGGGAGCGAGCGTCGACCTGGCACGTTCGGCGCTGTTCTTCGACGGCGCGCGAATCGTGGGCCCGATTGTCGTGCTGGCGGTCTGGACGGCCCTGGGGACCGCGCTCGCGCTCGCGCTGGGCGGGCGCATCGTTGACCCGGTCGATGCCGAGGCAGAAGCCGCCGCGGGAGCGGCCGTGTAAACACAATGTCTCAAGGAGTTGCCATGAACAGTTCGTTGACCGCGTCGATCACACCGCAGTTTCGAACCATCGGCGGAGTCAACGTCCGGTATGCCGACAGTGGCGGCTCGCAGCCGTCAACGCTGCTGATGACGAGCCCGTGGCCCGAGAGCGTGTACGCGTTCGCGCCGATGTGGGCGACGCTGGCCGAACATGCCCGTGTGTTCGCCATCGACCTGCCGGGTTTTGGCCGATCCGAGCGCCGCGATGAGCTCCTGTCTCCACAGGCGATGGGCGGGTTTCTGGCCCAGCTCATCGTCGAGGCTGATCTCGGCCGGCCCCACATCGTCGCGCCGGACGTTGGAACCTCAGCCGCGTTGTTTGCCGCGTCGGCACACCCGGAGCGGATCGCGAGTGTGGTCGTGGGCACCGGAGGGGCGGCGGTTCCGCTCGAGCTGGGTGAACCGCTGAGATCGTGGGTGCTGGATCCTGACCTCGAGAAGTACCGCCGGATGGATCCTCGCGCGATCGTCAACGTGGCGATGGACACGATCGCGGGCGGGGTACCCGACGAGATCCGCGCGGACTATCTCGCCTGTTACGACGGTGACCGCTTCGTCGAGTCGATGCGCTACGCCCGCCGGTATCCCGAGGAATTGCCCGTGCTCGCCGACCTGCTGCCTGAGATCGCCACGTTCGTGACGATCATCAACGGCCGCCACGACCCGGTCGTTCCGGTCGGCAACGCGGAATTCCTGGACGAGCGGCTGCCCAACAGCCGCGTCGTACTGATTGACGCCGGTCATTTCGTGTGGGAAGAGGCGCCATCGGAGTACGCCTCGATCGTGCTCGACTCGATCACCGGCGACGGATCATGATTGCGCCCGCACCGTGAAGGCGTTGCTCATTGACGGCCCCGGCGCCGCCGTTATGCTGGCGCCGGGATGGGCCCGCTCCCAATTCGGCGCGCAAGGGCCGCGTTGGCTGGCCGTGCGGCTGAGTGTGCGACGCTCGATCGGCTGCTCGCGCAAGCGCACGCGGGGCAGAGCGCCGCGCTGGTGCTGCGGGGCGAACCGGGGATTGGCAAATCGGCTCTGCTGGAGTACACCGCCCAGCATGCCGAGGACTTTCGGGTCCTTCGTGCGACGGGGGTGGAGTGGGAGATGGAGCTGCCGTTCGCAGGCGTGCACCAGCTCTGCGCGGAGCTGTTGGACGACCGCGAGCGACTGCCGGCGCCACAGCAAGACGCACTCGCCACCGCGTTTGGCTTGACCTCGGGACCGCAGCCCGACCGGTTTCTCGTCGGGCTCGCCGTGCTTAGTCTGTTGTCCGACGCCCCCGGCGATTGTCCTCTGGTCTGCCTCGTTGATGACGTCCAGTGGCTTGATCGGTCCTCGGCGCAGGTGCTGGCGTTCGTAGCCAGGCGGTTAGCGGCCGAGTCGGTCATCCTGCTGTTCGCCGAGCGTGATCCCAGGCGAGTTGAGGAGCTAGCGGGTCTGCCCGAGCTGCGGGTGGACGGACTGGCGGATGCCTCCGCGCTGGAGCTGCTCTCATCGGTCATCGCCGCTCCTCTGGATGAGCGCGTTCGTGCCCGGATCCTGGCCGAGACCCATGGCAATCCGCTTGCGCTGCTCGAGCTGCCGCGCGAATTCTCGGCGCAAGGCCTGGCGGGCGGGTTTGGACTCCCGGGTGATCGATCGGTGCCAGACCGGATTGAAGCGAGCTTCCGACGGCGTGTGCAGGAGCTGCCACCCGCGACACAGCGGCTGCTGCTCCTGGCTGCAGCCGACCCCACGGGAGAGCCGGCACTGCTCGTCCGCGCCTCGGAGGAGATTCGCGTACCGATCCGTGAGTTGTCTGCGGCCGAGACAAGCGGGTTGGTGGAGTTCGGCGCACATGTGACGTTTCGCCATCCGCTGCTGCGCTCTGCGAGCTACCGCGCTGCCGGGCCGGAGGACCGGCGTGATGCGCACCGAGCGCTTGCGAAGGCCACCGATGCGGACGTCGACCCGGATCGCCGCGCCTGGCACCGCGCCCATGCCACTGCACAGCCCGACGAGGATGTCGCCCTCGAGCTGGTGCGGTCAGCCGCGCGCGCCCGCGCGCGCGGGGGACTGTCCGCGGCTGCTGCGTTCCTGGAACGATCGGCGGCGCTCACGCCGGACCCCGCCCGCCGGGCCAAGCGCGAGCTGGAAGCCTCCGCCAGCAAGCAGTTGGCCGGCGCCTCCCGGGAAGCGGCGAGGCTGCTCGCGAGGGCGGCTGGCGGACCGCTGGATGACCTCGATCTTGCCAGGCTGCCGCTGCTGCACGGCCAGATCGAGGTGGACCTGAGCCGGGGCGTGGACGCGCTGCCGCTACTCCTCGACGCGGCCCAGCAGCTCGAACCGCTCGACGTCCCGCTTTCCAGAGATGCGTACCTGGCTGCTCTACGAGCCGCGAGCGTCGCCGGCAGGCTAGGCCCGGGAACGACGGGGGTCGCGCGCGCAGCCCTCCGGGCACCACCTGCACCGAATGAGCCTCGCGCGGTGGACTTACTCGTCGACGGCCTGGCAGTTCGGTTCACTGACGGTTATGCCGCCGGCGCGGCCCCGCTGAAACGTGCCCTGACCGCGCTTCGTCGGGAGGGCGAGCGCAACGAAGTAAGCGTCCGGTGGCCCTGGTTCGCTCGCCGCGTTGCGGCGGAGCTGTTCGACGACGATACGTGGCATTTCCTGACCACTCGAAGCGTCCAAATTGCCCGTGAGAGTGGGGCGCTCGCCGTCCTCCCGCTTGCGCTGAATCATCTGGCGCACTTGCACTGCTGGGAGGGCGATCTCGATGGAGCGAGCGCGCTGCTCGACGAGGCTGCTGGGATCGCGGCCGCGATCGGCGTCGAACCGATCATCTTTGGAAGCCTTCCGCTGGCCGGCTTGCGCGGGAATGAAGCCGTGGTTGTGGATCTCCTCCAGGGGGCTATACCCGCTGCGATTGCCCGAGGCAGCGAGGGGGTCGTGCTCACCTTTTCCGAGTATGCCCAGGCGGTTCTGTACAACGGCCTCGGTCGCTACGAAGCCGCCCTCGCGCCCGCGCAGAGCGCCGGCGCACGGGATGAGCTGCTGCTATCGGTGTTGGCGTTGCCCGAGCTCGTGGAGGCCGCGAGACGCTGCAACCAGGCCGACGTGGCCGACGCCGCGCTCGAAAATCTGTCGGAGCGCACGCGCGCGGCCGGCACCGAGTGGGCGCTCGGCATCGAGGCCCGGTCACGGGCACTGCTCCGCGACGGTGCGGCCGCTGACCAGCTCTACCGAGAGGCGATCGATCGCCTGGGCCGTACCCGCACGGCCTTCGAGCTCGGTCGGGCTCACCTGCTCTACGGCGAATGGCTGCGGCGAGGCCGACGCCGGATCGACGCACGCGAACAGCTGCGCCGCGCCCAGGACATGTTCACCTCGATGGGCGCGCAGGCGTTCGCGGCTCGCGCGGGACGCGAGCTGCTCGCGACCGGGGAAACGGCCCGAAAGCGCACCGACCAGACCCGGGACGAGCTCACCGCCCAGGAGACGCAGATCGCGCAGCTCGCGCGCGGCGGACTCTCCAATGGGGAGATCGGCGCCCGTCTGTTCATCAGCCCCCGCACGGTCGAGTACCACTTGCACAAGGTGTTCACCAAGCTTGACATCACCAGCCGTGAGCACCTTGATCGCGTGCTGCCGCGCGACTGAGCGGCCGCGCAGACCGTCCTCAGCAGGATCATGATCAGTAGGCTGCTGCCGCACGGTAAAGATGGCATTCGACCTCGTCATCGAAATCGAGAACACCCCGGGATCGCTGGCCCAGGTAGCGGCCGCGATCAGCGATGCGGGCGTGAATATCGCCGCGGCGACCTGCATCGGAACGGGCGAGCGAGCCGAGCTTCACATCCTCGTCCCCCACGCCGAGGCCGCGAGGCATTCGCTGGCGATTTCGCATCTCGCGGTCACCCGCCAGCGCGAGGTGGTGGTGGTCGACGTGGAGGACCGCCCCGGCATCCTGGCTGACCTGACCCGCAAGATCGCGCGCGCCGGAGTGGACCTCGATCTTGTTTATGTTGCGACCCGCAATCGCGTGGTATTCGGGGCCGCTGACCTCGCAGCTCTCCGCACCGCGCTGGACGAGCTGCACTGACGACTATTGCATCGAGGGGTGCGTCCGTTGGGGCGACCGCGTCAACCGTCGGCGAACCATGATCTGGAGCATCGTATTCTGGCGCGGCCCGCTTAGGACAAGGGCGTAACGGCGGCCGGGCCCGACATGGCGGGTGGCGCGCAGCACGGTCCTGCGCTTGCGGACCGTCCCGCTGGCGTAGATAACGCTGCCTCGGGCGAGGGTCAGGTTCGTGCCCTTCGGGATCCGTAGCCGCGTGCCGGTGTCGAGCCACAGCCTCGTGCACCGCCGATGACCGCTCGGGCATACAGTCACCCGGTGCTCGCGCGGGGGCTTGCTCACGCTGGTCGCGGCGATCGGATACAACGCCGGCAGGTTGTCGCAGTGATCCTTGCGATCGTCGGCAGTCATGTCCTGGTGGACGCTTCTCCAGTCGACTCTGTTGATCGAGCCTCGTCCGAAGCCGGGGTAGGTCAGCTCGAGGTTGGTGACGGCGATCAGGTTGACGCCGCTCGTGATGTTGGTATCGCCGCTCAGCGACGCGGTGGGGACTCTAGACTCGGTGAAGCCGATCGTTCCGGGGGCAACGGACACCCCGTTGGTCTGCTTCAGATCTGTCGAGACCTCATCGAGCTGCTCGCTATTGACCTCAGCCGTGACTGATGCCCCTGCCAAGCCAATGAAGTCAAGCTTCACCTTGGTCGACAGGCTCTCGTCGACGCTCGTGGACTCAGAGCGCCCGTCGCTGACCGTGACTGCGTCCTCCGCGTCTGCCTGCCCGCAGTTGTACAGGGCATCGCCGAGGATGCGGTAGGGGTCGTAGTCGACCGTGATCGGGGCGGTGCGGACGAACTTGCAGTCCGCAATGACCTGGCAGAAGTCGCTGATCGCCTGGCCCGCCGCCGCTGGGTCCTTTGATGCGTCGATCGTCTGCGTTGCAGCGCGAGCGCCGGCCCGTGCCCCGGCACGGGCGGCCGCGCCCGAGTCCAGATAGAAGCTGATCGCGATCGCTGCCAGCGCGCCGCTCAAGGCCAGGACGATCAGTCTGTTCCGCTTGATCATGGCCTACCGTGCCTTCCAGTCACTGCGACGGGCGCCGGAGCCGAGAGCTGTGACGATTGCACAGCCTTTGGTATTCCTCCGGGGTCATTTTCCGCGCGTAGGTCATGATGTCGAACGCCGGGGTCGTCAGGTCCTTGCTGACCCCACTCGCCGTCTCCCGGAAGTTCGTGATCGTGTAGGTAGCCAGCGCTGTTGTCACGACGAGCGTGCCGGTGACATTGCCCTCGACCGGCGCGATCCATACGCCGGCGATCCAGTCCTGCGGCACGTAGATCCTCGTCGTCTTCTCAAAGTCCCGTGTTTCGGACCACTCGTGCTCGAGCCCGATCTTCACCGACACCTCAGCGTCGATCACATCGAACAGGCCGACCGAGGCGGTGCCGGTCAGGCTACCGCCGACGCTGACCGACCGCGTCCGTTTCGCAGACACGCTGACGTCGTGCCAATCCGGGGAGTCTTGAGGCGGGTTCCCCAAGACGCGCCGGGTGCGTGCCGGAGGTGCCGCCCCGCAGCTCTTCACCGACGTCTGCTGATCTAGAGCGCCGGTCTTCCACTGGATAGCACCATCGGTCGTAAACGAGCACTTCGTACCGCTGCCGTCGGCGCACAGCGACTTGAGCATGCTCGACAGCAGCGCCGGGTCCTTGGACGCATCGATCGAGTAGTTGCCCTTGGTCTGGAACGTGAAGTCAAACGGGATCGTGATCCCGGGCCAGATGCTGTCGTTGCCGCCGGCGGTCCAGCCGATCTCCGGATTCGCCGTCCCCGGACCAAAATCCATCCTCCGCCTGTCGACGTCCCGGGGCAGGCTGCTCCCGTTCCACACCCCGGGAACGAGGTTCAGCGCGGGCCCGTTAGGCCCGTTCGGCCCGAAGCAGACTACCGTGCACTTGTTCCCAAGGAAATTGACGGTCAGATACTCCGTGCCACTCACGGTGTCGGCTCGGTAGGTAAACCAGCCGTCGTACCTGCGGGTGCTGGAATAACCAGACCACGGACTAAGGCTATAGGTGAACTTCGAGCCAGGGTCCACCGTTGCGGGGAACTTCGAGTTCCAACGGTATAGATCGCGGGCATCAGGATTGACGTTGGTACCGCTGCCCACAAGCGTCCATGTGTACGGCGTCAGGTTGGTCACCCGCCCCTGTAGCTCATCTCCGTTGACCCCGTGCACGAGGCTCCCCCGCTGCTTCGCCTCCCGCAGCGCCACCGGCTTGGACTTAGCACTCGCCGGTGCTCTGCTCGTCGCGGTCGAGACGAGCAGCAGACCGACGGCCACACAAACCACGGCCACCGCGCCCGCCGCCCCGAAGCGCAGCCTCATCGTGCACCCCGCATGGGCGCCCGATCGCTCAGCCGTTCTTGCGGGCGACTGCTAGTCACTCCTGCCGCTCCTCGCATGGAAGCTCTGCCCCACAACCGGCGCGACGATACCCGCAGGTTGGCTGCGCGCATCCGAATCTGCACGGATCGTCAACCCACAGTCTTCGAAATCGCAGGGATCGTCAAGCCGCTCGCGGTGAGGCGATCTTCTCCCCGCGTCGGCAACGAAGCAGAATTGGACCGAGACCGAATAGGGTTGCCGCGTGAGCCCTTACACGCTCGCTGAGAAGATCCTGCTCTCGCACTGCGATGCCGACGATGTGAAGCCGGGGGATGTCGTGATGGCGCGCTGCGATGTCGTGATGGCCAACGATGTGTCCGGACCGGTCGCGTTCCGGCAGCTGGAGAAGATGGGGGCGCGGGAGGTGTTCGACCCGGCCAAGATCGTGATGGTCGCCGACCATTTCATGCCGGCGAAGGACGCGCGCTCGGCCCAGCTCCAAAGAACCCTCAAGGAATGGGCCGATACGCACGGCGTCGCGTTCTACGACCAGGGTCGCGGGGGGATCGAGCACGCGCTCCTGTGTGAGGAGGGGTGGGTGTGGCCGGGCGCGATCCTGGCCGGCGGTGACTCGCACACGTGCACGTACGGGGCGCTCGGCGCGTTCGGTACCGGGCTCGGCTCCACCGACATCGCCGCCTGCCTCGCGTTCGGCGAGTTCTGGCAGACTGTCCCCGCCACGATCAGCGTGGACTTCGTCGGCGAACAACGTCCGTTCGTCACCGGCAAGGACCTGATTCTCGCGGTCATCGAGCAGCTCGGCGTCGGTGGGGGGACGAACGCCGCGCTCGAGTTCGGCGGCCCGGGCGCGGACGCGCTCTCGATCGACGAGCGCCTCGCGGTCGCCAACATGGCCGTCGAAGCGGGGGCTGAGACGGGCTTCTTCCCCGCTGACGCCGCCACGGCAGACTACCTCCAGGGCCGCGTTCATGAGCCCTGGAGCGCGGAGCGATCGGACCCCGACGCGGAGTTCGCACGCAAGCTCCGGATCGACCTCTCGAAGCTGCCACCGCTGATCGCGCTTCCGCACCTGCCGGGCAACGTCGCCGCCGTCAACGAGGTGACCGGCACCAAGATCGACCAGGTCTACATCGGCAACTGCTCGAACGGCACGATGACCGATCTCCGCCAGACAGCCGAGATCCTACGCGGGCACACGGTCCACCGTGACTGCCGGATGATCGTCGTCCCGGCCACCCAGCGGATCTACCGCGAAGCGCTTCACGAGGGTCTGCTCGACCTGTTTGTCGAGGCCGGCGCGATCGTTTCAACGCCAACCTGCGGCGCATGCTTCGGTGGCCACATGGGCGTGCTGGCCCCCGGAGAGCGTGCGATCACCACCACCAACCGTAACTTCCGCGGTCGCATGGGCTCACCCGACGCCGAGGTCCACCTCGCGAACGCGTACGTGGCCGCCGCGGCAGCGGTGGCCGGCGCGATCGTGGATCCGGCGGAGCTCCGCGCAGAGGCGACCACTTGATCATCGAGGGACGCGGCGTGGTGATCCCGGGCGACAACGTCGACACCGACGTGATGTACCCGGGCCAGTATCTGAACATCGAGGACCCCGAGCTGATGAAGGGCTACCTGTTTGAGGGCTACGACTCCGCCCTGCGCGAGCAGCTCGGCGACGACGCGATCATCGTGACCGGCCGCAACTTCGGGATCGGCTCCTCGCGCGAGCACGTGCCGCTGGCGATGAAGGCGTGGGGCGTTCGGTGCGTCCTCGGCGTGAGCTTCGCGCGCATCTTCCGTCGCAACTGCATCAACCTGGGCCTTCCCGCACTCGAGTGCCCGGACGCGGCGCAGGCGGCGCGGCCAGGCTCCAGCGTGCGCATCGACACCGACACCGGAGAGGTGACGGTCGACGGAGCGTCGTTCCGGGCGCAGCCAGTCCCCAGGTTCGTACAGGACCTCCAAAACGCCGGCGGCCTTGTCGACTGGGCACGGCTGCGGACGCGGTCATCTGTGAACGATTCCAGCTAGGAGGCGTGAAATGTCGTCCTATCCACATCTGTTGAGCCCGCTTCAGATCGGGAGCGTCACGGTGCGAAACCGCATCATGCAGACGGCCCACGTGAAGCTGTTCACGCGCGATGGTGTCGACTCCGAGCGCGACGTCGCCTACCAGGTCGAGCGCGCGCGCGGCGGGGTCGGACTGCTGATAACCGGAAACCGCCTGGTGCATCCGACGTCGACCACGGGGATGCCACGCTTCCCCTACGCCTACCTGCCCGAGGCGATGCACATGGACCGCAAGATCACCGCGGGCGTCCACGAGCACGGGGCAGCGATCTTTGCCCAGCTCAACCACTTTGGGATCAATGCCACCAGCGACTCCGCGGACGACCTGCGGGTGCTGTGGGGGCCTTCGGCGGTCAAGTCGCCGGCGTACGGGGAGACCGCCAAAGCAATGGAGCCGGAAGACATTGCCGAGGTGGTCGAGTGGTGGGCGCGCTCCGCTGAGCTCTCACGCGAGGCGGGCTTCGACGGCACCGAGGTCCACCTATCGCACTCGTACCTGCTGCACCAGTTCCTCTCGCCGATTTACAACAAGCGGACGGACGAGTACGGCGGGTCACTCGAGAACCGGCTCCGCTTTCCGCGCGAGGTGATCGCCGCGGTGCGGCGGCGCGTCGGGCGCGACTGGGTGGTTGGGATTCGCGTCTCGCTCAGCGATTTCATCCCCGGCGCGCTCGACGTGGGCGACGCGATCGCGATCGCGTCGGCGCTTGAGGCCGATGGCGAGCTCGACTACGTGAACGTAACCGCCGCCGGCTACCACAACATCCACCTGGCGATGCAGCCGTCAGACGGTCCGGACGGCTTCCTGGTCGATCTCGCGGCCGAGCTCAAGCAGGGCCTGAACCAGCTGCCCGTGTTCACGGTCGGCGGGATCAAGGACGCGCAGCTGGCCGAGCAGCTGATCGCCGATCAGAAGGCGGACATGGTGGCGATGACGCGCGCCCAGATCGCCGATCCCGAATTCGCGAACAAGCTCCACGAGGGGCGCGAGGACGAGATCGTTCACTGCATTCGCGGCAACCAGGGCTGCATCGGGCGCGTGTTCAAGGGACTGCCGATCCAGTGCACTGTCAATCCGGCCACCGGACGCGAGCGCCGCTTTGGCCACGGCACGCTGCGCCGTGCGGAGGAGCCGCGCCACTTCGTGGTCGCCGGGGGCGGGCCGGCCGGCATGAAGGCCGCCTGCGTGCTGGCCGAGCGAGGACATCGCGTGACCTTGCTCGAGCGCGAGCAGCGCCTCGGCGGCCAGGTCAACCTGATCACGAGCACGCCGGGACGTGACCAGTTCGGATGGATCTCTCGGGATCTCGAGGGCGAACTGCAGCGCCGGGAGGTCGACGTGCGGCTGGGCATCGAGGCGACCGCCGAGTCGGTGCTGTCGCTCGCGCCCGACGCCGTCATCGCGGCGACCGGGGCGCTGCCGTCGAGGACCGGCTTCTCGATCGCCAACCCGCTGGTCGATGAGCTGCCCGGAGTGCATCAGGACAACGTCGTGTCCGCATGGGACGTGCTGCGCGAGTCAAGGCCGATCGGCGAGCGGGTGCTGGTGCTCGATGACGACGGCGGTCGCTACACGGCCGGGGTTGCTGAGGTGTTGCTCGACCGCGGCAAGCGCGTGACCGTCGCGACCCACTTCAACTCCCTGTTCCCGGCCACGTTCTACACGCTCGACATGCCGTTTCTCTACCAGCGGCTGTTCGAAAAGGGGCTCGCCTACCGGCTGAACGTGTGGGCCAGCGCGATCGCGGGCGACACCGTGCCCCTGTTCAACATCTACACGGGGGCCGAAGAGGAGACGGTCGCCGTCGATACCGTGGTGCTGGGCACCGGCCCGAAGGCCAACGAGAGCCTCTACTTCGAGCTCAAGGGAAAGGTCGAGGACCTTCACCGCATCGGCGACTGCGTTGCGCCGCGCAAGCTCGACCACGCTATCTACGAGGGCTTCCTGGCCGGTCGCGAGCTGTGGTCGCCCGAGGAGCGCTACATCTACGAGGGCCAGCTCGAGCGCCTCGAGGAGATGGCGCTGGCGTAACTTCCGGGCATCCGGCTTGGCGCTGATGGCCGCCGGCTCGGCGGACGTGAGCGCTCGTGACTACGCCCGTGGGGGCCCGGAGCGCAGGATGATCGTCGTGTCAGTGTCGGCGACCCCATGGCGCAAGCGAAGCGTGCGCAGCAGCGCGTCGAGCTCGGCCGTGTCGATGCAAGCCACCCGGAGCTGGTAGTCGGGCGCGCCGGTCAGGTGCAGGACCTCGGTCACCTGCTCGAGGCGGGCGACTCCGGCGGCGAACTCGTCGGAGTCGACCCCCTGGGCGAGGTGGACGCCCACGAGCGCCTGCAGCGTGCGACCACCGGCGGCCGGGTCGATGAGCGCCGCGAACCCTGTGATGACGCCCGCGCGGCGCAGACGCCGGACGCGGTCGGCGGCGGCGTTGGCGCTCAGGCCGACGGCGGCGCCGAGGTTGCGCCATGACAGCCGGGCGTCGTCACGGAGGAGTCTGACGATCTCACTGTCGACGGCGTCCACCGCCGCGATTATCGCAGTTGTTGGCGTGACTACCTTGAATCCCGCGGTGGCGGGGTCAGATATTGGCGGCATGAACCCCACCGCTGCGCTGATTGCCGGATTGGTCGCCGGGCTCGCGATCGCGATGCAGGTTGGCGCAGTCAGCCTGCTGCTGGTCGAGACCGCGGTGGTAGCCGGCCCGCGCGCCGGCGTCGCCGCGGGGATGGGTGTTGCGACCGTGGACTTCGGTTTCGCGGCGATTGCCGCCGCGGCCGGCGGCGTCGCCGGTCCGGCGCTCGTGAGCCACCAGCGAGAGATTCGGGGCGTCGGCGCGATCGTGCTCGCCGCGATCGCGCTGCGCGGACTGGTCACTTCGGCCCGCGAGCGCGGCCCGTCCCCGGCGGCCGCGGGCGGCGCGCCGCGGGCGCAGTACGCGCGCTTCGTGGCGATCACGGCGGCGAACCCGCTCACGATCGCGTCCTTCGCGGCGGTCGGGGCCGCGCTGACGCTCGCCGGCCCGGCCTCCGCCGCGGCGTTTGCCGCCGGCGCCGGCGCCGCCTCGGCGGGCTGGCACCTCGTCCTGACGGTCGCCGCCGGTCATGCCGGACGGTGGATCACGCCGCCGATCCGGCTCGGGCTCGCGATCGGCGGCCGGCTCGTCGTGCTGGCGATCGCCGCGCAGCTCGCGCTGCGGTAACCACCCCCCGTAAGGTTGTCTGCGTGCGCGGACCGCGAGTGACCGCCGGGGCGGGAAGTGACAAGCCTGACGGGCCCGACAGATCCACACCGAGGGCGAGCTAGTGGCCGATCAGCCGGCGCCGAAAAAAGCGGAGGCGGCGCGACCGGCGTGGTGGGCGACCAGCGCGGTTCCGTATCGCTGGTTCTGGCTTCTGCCATCGGCGGGAGTTCCGATCGGACTAGCCGGCGCAAGCGTGTTCGAAGTTCCCTTATGGCTGACCTTCATCTGCGCTGAGCTTCCGGCCTTGGCGCTTGAGGCCTGGTGGCGTCGAAAGCTTGGTCCGCGCTAGTCATCGGGCATCCCATTGAAACCACCGGATGCCGATGCCGGCGAACACGATGATGTAGCCCGCGCATGCGACGAGGGACAGCGTGTCACGGCTGTACCAAGCGTGCAGGTTGAGCACTCCGACGAATAGCGTCATGACCGCTCCCACCGGGCTCCACTTCGCGACCGACTCCCAGAAGTTCCCAAGCGCTCCGCTCTGGCCGAGGGTCCCGAGGAGGATGAGCACAGCGAACAGCACCCGCGCGACCGCCTGGACGGTGTCAGCGGACTTGACGAGGCCGACGAGCGCCTGGCCGAGGCTCAGGAATACCGCGCCGCCCAGCAGCGAGACGAGCAGGACGAGCGCGTACTGGCCGGCGGACGGTGAGACGTTATGGATCCGCGTGCCGACGATCAAGACGACCAGCGCGATGATCAGGTTGGCGACCGATTGGATCGTCAGGCGACTGGACATGATCGTCCAGGTGGGAGCCGGTGTGACGCGGAGTCGCTGAAACACCCCCTTCTCACGGTCCCGTGCCATGGTGAGCGCGTAGCCCACGATCGCGGTCGCCGTGAGCCCGTAGGCGATCGCCAGCCCGATGATGTACAACGCCCCGCCGAACTTGTCGGTGGCCTGGTTGCTAGTCGTGCTCACAAGCAGGAACACCGGCAACAGCATGCTGATGATCAGTGCTCGCCGGTGCTTGAAGAACACGAGGAAGTCCGCCCGAAGTAAAGAGGCGAAGACGGTCTGGAGCGCCGGCGCAGCCGAGGGCCGGGAGCTAGTCACGAAGCTCGCTCCCGGTCAGCCCGATGAAGACATCCTCGAGCGTCACCTCGCCATGGGCGACCTCGCGCACGCGGGGATCGTCCTTGTGCTTCTCGATCAAATCCCTCGGCGTCTCGGTTGTGAGCAGCGCGCCGTGGTCGATGATCGCGACTCGATCGCAGACCGCCTGGGCCTCCTCCATCGAGTGAGTGGTCAGGAGGATGCTCCCGCCGTGCTGACGGAGGTGCTCGATCCGGCCCCAAAGCTGACGACGCGACTGCGGATCAAGACCAGCCGTCGGCTCATCGAGCAGCAGCAGCCCGGGCTCATGGACCACAGCGATGTACAGCGCCAGCCGTTGCTGTTGGCCGCCGGAGAGCTGTTTGAACGGCTTGGTCGCCTCGTCTTCGAGTCCGATCAACTTGAGACCGTCTCTGATCTCGCCGTCGCCGAGCTTGACCCCATAGAGCCCCGCGTACAGCCTCACGATCTGCTTGATCGTGAGCTCGGATTGGAAGCTCGTTGCCTGAAGTTGCACGCCCATCCTCGCCTTTGCCTGGGCGGGATGGCTTCTGATGTCGACGTCGTCGAGCAGCACCGTCCCGGATTGCGGCTCGATCAGGCCCTCGATTGCGCTCAGCGTGCTCGTCTTACCAGCTCCGTTCGGCCCTAGGAGGCCGAAGATCTCCCCGTGGCCCATCTGAAAGCTCACATCCGAGACGGCTCTCTTGGCGCCGTAGGCAACCGACAGACCGCGAACCTCCAAGATAATTCCCGGCTGGCGGTCAGCGGCAGGCTGATCGCCTGCGAAGGGCAGCCGCCGCTGTGCGGGGACCCGCTCGACGACCGCCCGGGATGAGGTGTCGGGCCGCAGCAGCAGCGATCCGTCGTCGCGCTCCTCGGTGATGACGTAAGTACCGGCGTGCTCACCGCGGATAACCCGGACGGTTTCCTCCACGCAATGCACGCTAGCGCTCCGGTGTCGTCGTCGAGCACCGGCGGATCCTGCCACCCGCCCAATCAGGCTTCTTTAGGCTGTCGCGGTGGCTTCAGTTCTGAGTCTGTCGCCTGGGGAGGCGGTTCTGGGGCGCGAGTTCACGGACCCGGCTCGCTCGCTCGATGATCTCGCCGCGCTGGCAAGTATCCGAGCGTCGCTCGTTACCCGGGTGCGCTCAGACCTGGCCGGCGGAGCCTGGACGGTTGCGGGTGAGTCGCATTGGTTGGTCGTGGCGGAGTTGCGCGCGCTCGTGCAGTCGCGATCCGCATTCGGAGTGGGATTCTTCGGCCAGGCGCGCGAGCACGTCGACCACACCGCGATTCTCGACCTCGAGCAAAACCTGCTCGCCCGAACGTGGTTCTTTCCAGGTCTGCTCACCTACTACAACGTTCGCTTCGTGACTGGCCAGTGGGGGAATCTCGTCCTGTTCGCGAGCGAAAACGACCGCGAACACGTGCGTACAGACGCAACCCACCGGGAGGCGCTTGCCCGCACCGCCGATCATTACCGGTCAGTTCGGTTGCATCGGCTCCGCCTGACCGACGGAGCCGTCGGTGACGCGCCACCGGTCCTGGAATCGACATTGCTGATCGACTTCACTGAAACGCCTCCTTGGCGCGCCGTCCGACGCGCGCCACGCTGCGCGTGAACCACGGGAGCGCGGAGATGCACGCGGCACTCACGGCACCTGGCTGCCGGTTCAGCGCTTCCGATGCATCCGGTAGTGCAACACCATGAACGGAAAGCCGAACACCCAGAACGCGTGCTCCGCGCGTAATTCGCCGTCATCCAAATACACGTCGAGCTGCTCGGCAAAGCCCAGCACGGCGACCGTCGTGAGCTCGCGCGTCTCAGCATCGATGTACGTCAGGTAGTGGCCGGGGTGTTTGAGCTCGCTGCGGCTGGTCAGGATCAGCCCGCCGCCCGGCCGCGACCTCGGTGCAAGCGTCGCGGTGAAACTGGCCTGGGGCAGCGGGAAGCCGACGCTGACGTAGCCACGCTCCTGATCGCGATACGTCGTGTAGATACCGATATAGATCGGTTCGTCATTGTCGGTGAACGACCGGATCCAGCCGCGCACCGCCACCACGTCCTCGCCGGTAGCGGTGATCGTGTCGATGCGGCTGCGGATGCCACGCTGGGCCTCGCGCTGGTTCATCGGCACGCTCGCCTGGCCCAGCGGCCGTGCGAGCAGGTTGCGGTACAGCAGGTAGCCAGGACGTACCCACAGTCGCCATTCGGGCACGATGTCGAGCATGAACCGGGTCGTGTGCTCGTAGAACTCGCGGACCAGCGGGTCCACTTGCTCGGGATCGAACCCCGGGCCGGCCAGCGAGTCCAGCGAATCGACGATCCCGACGTCGGCCGCGCCCGCGGTGTAGGTGCCGCCGAGCACATCAGCGAGCTGTCTGACGTAGTCCGTGCCGACGTACCAACGGCGTGACTCCAACGGCACAACGAAAGGCAGGTCCTGGGCCTGCACGCGTTCCGCCAGCAGGCTGACCTGCGCGTCGCGGAACAGCAGCGCGGACAGCACGCGGAAGGCCACGACGCTCGCCGCCGCCACCACCGACGGTTCCGCGGCCGGATCGCGCAGCTCGAACGCGCCGCCCACCGCGGCCCCGAGCACCGGACCGAGCGCCACTTTCTGCGGCCGCAGACCGAGGCCCCCGGCCACCAGGCCGCTCACGGTGCCAACCGTCAGTGGCCCCGCCCCGCTCAGCCGTCCCCCGGCCCAGCCCATCGGGGCCGCCAGCGCGCCGCTGGCGAGGATCCGCGACCACAGCTCGGGAATCTGGCCGGGCCGCTGCCGTGCCCGCGACACGGCTTCCGCGGCGCCCAGGAAAGCCGCTCCGGCCGCCGCGCCGCGCAGCGCGGCCCGCGCTCCCCGGTGCCCCGTCAGCGCCGCGCCTGCGGCCGCGCCGAGCACGCTCGCGCTCGCCACCTGCTCCTTGAGGCTCGACCCCATCCGGGCTCCGGCGCGTCGCTCAGTCGTCACGGTCCTAACCTACCGGCGACGCTGCCCGCAGGGCCGGAGTCTCGGCTCCGGCACGAGGCCCTGACGCGCGTCTCCTAAGTCTTCTAGATCCCTAGGTAGCATCGCGCCCCGTGCGTGAGACGGGGCCAGCGGTGGCATCCACGATCAGAGAGCGAGAGCCATGAACAGTGTTGTGATCACCGGAGCCTCCAGCGGGATCGGCCGAGATGCTGCGCTTCACTTCAACGAGCTCGGCTACGAGGTGTTCGCGGGCGTCCGCAAGCTCGAAGACGGTGAGCGGGTCAAGGCCGTAGCGGGGCACCCGGACCGGTTTTGGCCGGTGCAGTTAGACGTCACCGATTCCGACCAGGTCAAGGCCGCCAGAGCGATCGTGAGCGACCAGCTCGGGACCGGCGGTTTGACCGCGCTCGTTAGCAACGCCGGGATTGCGGCGATGTCAGGCGCGACGTCGTGTGAGCAGTGCCCGATCGAGACCAGCAGATGGTCATGGACGTCAACTTCTTTGGCGCCGTGCGCGTGGTGCAGGCGTTCCTTCCACTGCTCCGCGCCAGCCAGGGCACCGTGATCTTCAACGCCGCGCTCATGGCCCGGACCGTAATCCCGTTCAACGGCGGCTATGCCGCGTCCAAGTGTGCGCTTGAGGGCTGGGCGGACAGCCTACGTCGCGAGGTACAACCGCTAGGGGTCAAAGTGGCGATGATCGAAGCCGGCTACATCGCATCAGATCTGGAGCACAAGCAGCACGCCGTGCGGAACGCCCACGAGGAGATCTATCCGCTCGAGCGCGGCATCCGGGCGGCCATGACCGAGTCCTCGGCCAGGCTCGCTAACCGGGCGGACGCCTCGCCGCGTCGCGTGTCAGAAGCTATGGCCGCGGCCGCCAGCGCCAAGGCCCCGCGGCCACGACAGATCGTCGGCTTTGGCGCCCGACCGATACGGGCGATCGGCGCGCTACCGGACCGCGTCCAGGACCGCATCTTCGCTGCCGGGCTGCCACGCCTAGCCCGACGCCCATAACGTCTCAGCTCCACCCACCGTCAGCGCCGAAGCATTCCGGGCACTTCGCTGCCCGATCGCCGCGTTCGACCGTCAATAGGCAGCCGCAACCCGCCTAGGGCAGCGGTTGCATGAGATTCGGCGGCGGATATGCGACGGATACCTGCGATGGCTGGTAGATCTCGCCCAAGGGCGCCGACTTGCAAATCGTGTGGGCGGGTGGGTTGTAGGTGTTGCGCCACCACACGGGCTCGTACTGGTACGCGCCAACGACGGAGTTGGCGGGGTCGTATTCGGTGGACGTGGGGCCGTAGATGTTGTCGCTCAACACCCTCTGCACTCCCGCCACGACGGTTGCACTCGGCAACTGCGCAGTGCGTGTGTCCTGGAGGTGTTGGGTCGAGGACCAGACGTTGAGATCGAGGTTGGCAAACAGCCACACCTCGTCGACGGGTGCCCCGTTCGTGATCCTGGTGGCGGCGTGGAATAGATTTCGATCGTTCGGCGCATCACCCGCGGGCGCGAACGGATAGTTGTGGTGCTGACCGGCGATGGTGTCCGCCTCCGGGTCGCATCGCAGCTGCTTGACGTCATCTGAGGACGTCTGCGTCTTGTCGTCGGGTTTTAGGTTGTAGCCGGACCAGGCCGCCGGTACCAAGGCCGAGTAGGCGGAGGCCGCCGTGCCGGCTTGCAGCGCCGTAATGGTCTCCCTGGTGGTGTCGCTGGTCCATGTCCACGCGGGATCCGTTCCCACCGCGGTGCCTACGTCCCGCAACTTGCCGTAGTCGTAGAGCAGGATCTTCTCCATCTCGTCGACCCAGAGGTTGTAGCCGGTTTGCTGGGCGGCCATCTTCTCATCTAGCTGAGCGGCGGTGGTGCTCACCTGGTCCGCGGGGCCGCCGTTGCTGTTCGGTTGCTCCAGGACCGCGTTGGCGAGCACGCCCGCGGCGCCCAGGATCCCGAAGAACTCCTGCCCTGCTTCGTTGCCACTCAACTCCGCGACCGCTGAGCCGATCTCTGTGACCCTGGTCATGATCGCCAGCCACTTCATGGTCACGCTAGCCGAGCCGGACGGCGACACGGTGTTCTTCACGTCGCCGGTGATGGCCTGGACGTCGAAGTAGGGCTCTGAACCGATCTGTTGGTATGGGGCGTGCAGCTCGGTGGCGAAATTCTGCACCGTTTGTGTCCAATCGAATTCCTTGCACAGCTGTTGCTTGACGGTCTCGAAGGTCTGGGTGTCGCCGCAGTCGCTCGCGCTCGTGCACTCGAGATTGTTCAGCAACAGCTGCTTGCTCGCCCAAGGAATCAGCAGGTTCTGGTAGGCCGAGCGTACATCGGGGTAGGCCGACAGCCCAATCTTGGTAGCGATGTAATTCAGCTCTTGTGTGTCGTTGGCGTATGGCCACGGCTGCGCGGGTTGATAGAGAATGCGGTAGAGGTCGGTGCTGGTTGACCCGACGGGATTACCGGTCAGCGGCGTGTAGAGTCCTTGGCGATCCCGCGCCAGCACACCTGCGAGCCGCCCCAACTGTGACTTCTGAGCGCCGTGCGTCACTGGAATCATGGCTGAGGACTCAAGCGCCGAAGCGTTTCGCCAGGGCAGGTTGGTCGCCGCGCCGACCAGCGCGTAGCGGTGGTCAGAACCGCCCTTCAGGGTATCGGTAAGAAGGTCGGGAGTACCTCCCAGTTCGTCCATGTATTGCAACAGCTGTGTGTCGGCTGGGCCGCTCACGACACCGTCGCCGACGCTCTGGACGATGAAGAGCCTCTGATCATCGAGATACGGGGTGAGCCGCAGATGGCCGACTGCAGGTATAGGTCCAGCCTGGAGCGCGGACTGTAAGTCCGTCGTGTTGTTGACGGTGCGATTGAGGATCGGCGCCAATGTCGTGCGATCGACCGCGACCACGTGCAATCCGCTAGCGCCCGAAGTCGGCGCGTAGTCTTGGTGAACAATCAGGGCGGCCCCACTTTCCGACGCGCCGGCCGGGCTGGAGATCGTCAACGTCGACGTGCCCGCGCCGGAGGCGATCGTGGCCCCGGACGGGATCCCGGGCCCAGCGATGCTGGCTCCGTCGGCGTACCCGGTGGTCGGGGTGACGGAGGTGATAGTGGCGCTGCCCGCCGTGGTTGTTGCCGCGATGTTGACCCCGACGCGCACCGCGCAGTTGCTGCCGGCGCAGGTATCGACCGAGGAGTACGTGTCTTGGCGGCCGTTGATCACCGTGTAGTAGTCCGCGCCGCCGGTTTGGGTGGCGGTCCCCGGCGTGAGGTAACCAAGGATTCGCGCGTCCTCACCGTGGGTTTGCGCGGCGGTCTCTCGCCACGCTTGCCCCGCCGCGAGACCGGGGACGCCGATGACCGTAAACGAGCCGCCATAAGTACTACTGCGCTGCCAGCTCATTTCACACCCGCTGCCCCCGCCTGCATCAGTCGCCCCCGACCAGCAGCCACCTCCAGGTTGCAGCACCGACTTCGCCGCGAGCGAACCGCCGATCGCGTTGAGGGCGTCATCGAGGCTTGAGACGGTGTCCGCGGGCAACGGTCCCGCCGGGCCGGCGTGCGTGACGATCACCAAGTCGCTGCTGGGCAGCTGCTTCCAGGCTTGCTCGAGCGCCGCAAATTGCTGGCTGCTGGCCTGGTAAGAGGCATTCCCAACCAACTCGAGGGTATCGCGCTTCAGCACCACAACGTGCAGCGGGAACCCTGGGGACGTCGCGTAGAAGTCGTTTCCGACCTGGACGCCGGGAGTTCCATCGCTGCTGTCCGTGATCGTGTCTAAGGGCACGAGCGGCTCGGGATAAGTGGCCGACACGGTCTGCAGGTCGTACCCGCGATGTGATCCGCGGCCGACAACCAGGGCCACGCGGTAGTCGCCCGGCACGTCCGGGCGTAGGGTGATTCGTGCGCCCCGAGGCCGCCCCAGACGGGCGCGGCTGTTACGCGGACGACGCACCAGCAGCCAGCGGATACGACCGGCTTGGTGCGCTGCGGGCACGATCAACGAGCGGCTCGCGTCCAGCCCGACCGCCCGACCCACCACCGCAGGCCCGTCACGCCGCGCTATCGCGACGTTGCGCCGGCGATCAAGACGGAAGGCACGGCTCCAGTTCTCAACCTGCCCGTCGGTCATAACCAGGCGAACGCGCAGACGGTTAGACCCCCAGCGCAACGCACCCAGGTGAGCCAGGTCCAGTCTGCCCGCCCCCGCGGGCACCCGGACCGCCACCCCGTTGAGCCAGGCGCTCGAACTCGCCACGCCGGTGCTCGGCTGGCGCCACAAAGCCGTCGCCGCCGGCCGCGTCCCCGCCCCCAACCGCAACGAGACCCCGAGTAAATGAGCCTTCCGATAGCCGACGACGAACCGGACCGGCACCTCCCACCGCGGTAGCCTGCCGCGCCGGCCGGCGCTCACGAACAGCAAATTCTGGCCCACCGCCAGGCCATTTCGTGCGTCCAGCACCAACCGCAGCCTTCCCGATCGAGTCGTCGAAACCCGGATCGGCCGTCCGTTGAGTTGCACGGCAAGAAAGCGCACCGGGCGGGCGATCGAGATCGTGGCGCGCACACGCAATCGGCGGGCGCGTTGTGCGGTCCTGGCCACCATCACCACACCCGACCGGGGGACCAACACGCTGATCGGCCCTCGACCACCCACCCGCTGCAAAGACCCGCCGGTGACACCGGGCGAACACCCCGAAGCGCCAGCCGCGGACGCGGAAGCGCTCGTCCCAACCGTCACTGCGCCTGTGAGCGCGGCGACGACCAGCAGCTCCACCAACCCAACCCCCCACAGCCGTACACTAGCCATCGGCGTCACAGCCGCCACCGACGACAGACGGAGCCTGGCAGACTCATCGCTCTCTTCCTCCGGCGCGACCGTAGTCCATCCAAGTGTGCGATGTCAAGATCGCGCGCCCGCACCGTCGGAGGCTTCACCTACCTCTCTCTCCGAGACCGCGGTAGTGTTGGTTTGGCGGCGTCGCGCGCCGAGTTGGGTGGCGCGCCTGCGGGCGCGTCTCCTTCTCCGGGGCATCCCCGGGGATGTGACGTTAGGACGTCCAGTGCATCGCGAGCCCTTGAGTGCATCCGGTCGGAGGCACGTTTGGGCACGCACGACGAGAGCAGTCGGAGCGCGGCGCCGCGATCATCTCCGTCATGTACGAGCGCCATCAGCGACTTGGGCTGGCCGAGGAACTGGCCGGCGCGTTCTTGGCCGGACGTTGGCGAGCCGAGGATTTGGCCGAGCGCGGTTCGGCGAGTCTGGATCGCTGGCCTGAATGGATGGAGGATCTGGCGTTCGCGGCGGCGGGCACGGCTCGGATCGCACCGCTGGAGAGCCGTGATGAGCTGGTGGCATTCATCGATGCATTCCTAAAGCGGCGTCCCGACAATCCCGACCACCTCCGAGCCGCCGGCGATTCTCGGCCATCTGCCGCGGTCGGCGCAGGCGGCCACGTTCGCCCACCACTGGCCGATCGCTCAGATCGAGTCGGTGGTGGCCCTGGCTGAGCGCCTCGAGTTGAGCATCGGCCAGCTGCAGTGGCTGGCCGATGCGCGCGGCCTGGAGCGAAACGTCAGTGCGGAGAGGCTTCGCAACTATCGCTATCGCTGGGTCACGCGGCGCAGCGGGTTGCCCCGGTTGATCGAGGCTCCCAAAGCGCGGGTAAAGGAGATCCAACGCTGGGTGCTCGGTGAGGTTCTCGATCACGTCCCTGACCACGAGGCAGCGCACGGGTTCGTCCGTGGCCGATCAGCCAGAACCCATGCGGCCGAGCACATTGGCCAGCGCATCGTCTTCCAGCTCGATCTGCGCGACTTCTTCGCCTCGATCTCGGCCGGCCGGGTGTACGGCATCTTCCGCACGCTCGGCTATCCGCCAGCGGTCGCGCACACGCTGACCGCGCTGTGCACCAACACCATCCCTGCGCAGGTCTGGACCGCAATTCCCAGGCCGCGTGAGCCCCGGCTCGTCCAGGCACACTTCTGGCTGGGGCGTCAGCTTGCGACCCCCCACCTTCCTCAGGGCGCTCCGACCTCCCCTGCCCTCGCCAACCTCGCCGCGTTCAGACTCGACGGCCGCCTGACCGGCCTCAGCGCCCCCTTCAACCTCCGCTACTCCAGATATGCCGACGACCTCACGTTCTCCGGGCCGCGTCTTACCGGTTCCGCCAACCAAGCGCTCATCTCGCTCGTGGTGCGGATAGTCGACGAAGAGGGGTTCCGCGTGCACGCTGAGAAATCGCGCCTTCGCACCTCCGCTCAACGTCAGCTGGTGACCGGAGTGGTCGTCAACCAGACGCTCAACGTGGCGAGAGAGGACTACGACCGCCTCAAGGCGACCCTGCACCGGCTGGCCCTGCCCGACCGGGAATCCGAGCGATTGCGCACCATCGACCAGCAAGCTCAGCTACAGGGCCGGATCGCCTGGGTCACCTCGCTCAATGCACGCCGGGGGGAAAAGCTCCAACGCCTGTTCGACGCGATCAACTGGGAGCCAAGCTGATGGATCGATCGCAGCACGATCGCCTCCGACCCGAGCGCTTCACGCGCGTGGCGCGTCGGTTGCGCGTGCCGGGTTCGCTAGAGCGCGAGCATGGCCGATGCGACCTCGTCGACGGCGGGATCGGGGATCGCCGTCGCGGCGTGGTCGAGCACGAGCAGCCGCGCGTCAGGGATCTCGCGCGCGAGCGCTTCGCCGTTGCCGACAGGAAAGAACGGGTCGCGGCGGCCGTGCACGACCAGCGCCGGGATCGCGAGTTCGGGCAGGCGCTCGCGCCAGCGCGGCTTGCAGTCAAGCTTGGAGAACACCATGCCGATCTGGTTGGCCATCTGGACCGCGGGCTGAGTTCCTGGCGTTCGGTCCCAGATGCGCTCGGCGGTCGCGTGTGCGGCGGCGGGGTCGTTGCCGAGGATCTCCGCGCCGACGGCGGCGAACTGCGCCACGGCGGCGCGATCAGACCAGTCGGGCATCGACCGCGAGAACAGCCGACCCATCGTCGCCGCGTCATGGTCAGGCAGGTCGTCGTCGACCGGGCCTGGAGCGACGGGCCGCGTTCCGGCGAGGGTGAGCCCCGAGAACGCTTCCGGGTGGTCGAGCGCGGCGACCTGGGCGACCATCCCGCCGACGCCGACGCCCGCCAGGTGCGCCGGCCGGTCGTCGAGTTCGCGGGCCAGCGCCGCGGCGTCGGCGGCGAGGTCTCTCAGCGTGTACGCCGGAGCCTCGGGATCGACCGTGGTCGAGGCGCCGGAATCGCGCAGGTCGTACCGCACGACGTGGCGCCCGCCGCGCGCGAGCGCCGCGCAGAGCGCGTCGGGCCAGGAGAGCATCGTCGTGGCGCCCGCGAGCAGAACGAGCGGCGCCGCCGGGTCGCCGAACTGCTCGAGCCCGACGGTGACCCCGTTCGTTTCGACCATCGTCATCCCGTCGTTTGAAGTAGTCATGTCAGCACAGACCGGGCGCCGTACCGAAACTCATCGGGCCGACGTCACGCACCTCAGCGTCCTCCCCCCAGCCGAACCTTCACCGGGACATCGGTCAGTCGACGTTTGCGATCAGCTCTCGCAGGAGCGCAACATGCGTGGTCAGTGCCGCTGCGCCCCCGTGCGGTCAACGAGATCCAAGTGGTGCGACGGCCGAGGTGCGTTCCTTTGCGGCTCTTGACGTAGCCGGCGCTGGCGAGCGTCGAGATGTGTTTGGAGAGCACCGAGTCGCTGATCTGCAACCGCTCGCGAATGGTCGAGAACTCGGCCTCGGACGCGGCGGTGAGCATCGTCATCAAGGTCAGGCGGGCCGGGGCGAGAAGTTTCGGATCCAGCGCAGCGATCAACGCCCGAGCACCAGCAGAACGATGCCGGCGATCGCAACCACCGACACTGCCATCAGCCATGCTGCCGGTTCGCCTCGCCCATGCTCGTGTGGCGCGGCTCGGTATGCCTGCATCCAGTGCCTGCCGCGAAACGCGTACGCGGCGCCGCCGGCCAGCGAGGCGAGCGTCATCAGCCACCATCGCGATCCGAACGCAGCCCAGACTGCGACGGCCAGCGCTGCGGCGTAGGACAACGACGTGACGGTGTCGGTTCCGAGCACGAAGCGGCCGGCAAGACCGCCGAGCCAAACGCCGTTGAACCGACGAAACCGCAGCAGTTGCCCGGCACCGACAACGGCGAAGACCGACGCACCGGTCGCGGCCAACCATGGCGTTCCGCTGCCCAGGCCGAGAGCGGTCGTCAAGATCTGCAAAGCGATCGCCGCGCCGATCGACGTCGCGAACCATGAAGGGAGCACGATGTCGCCGGCGAACTTCGCGCGAATCGCCTCAGCGTCTGCGAGCGCCGCTGCGGCCTCGTCGTGCGTCGGAGGTCTCGATGAGCTTTCCATTTTGGAAACTATACCGGTACTTTCCAAATTGGAAAATTCGGACGACAATCCCGGTAGCAACACCGGCGGGGGATGATGGCCGGCACCAACCCAAGCGTCGCCCCGTTGTCGGGCAGCGGCTCGAACCACGAGATCGCGTTCCAGGCCGATCCGTTCCGGACCGGAGCCGACGACCTATGGGACGGCACCTTCGGGAACCTGGCTCGTGCCGACGCTGCGATGGCATCGGGTACCAGTCCGAGCATCAGTGACCCGGGTGACGCTGCGGTTCAGCTGGAGAATGGCAATGTCGGCATCAGTCCCGACCTTGGCATAGATGACGTCATCGATACTGGGCGTGCCGATGATGCCGGGCACGAGCCCGAGCATCGACGACAACGATGATGTTGCGTTTCAGGGGACCAACGGCGATCTCTGGATCTGGACACAGCCGGCAGCTGGAGTGGCATCCGGCGCTCACGACCTTCGACCACCGCGGCGCCACGACCGTGTTCCCGGGACCGGGAACCAACCGGGTCGACGTCGCCGATCGCCGCGGCGACGATCGGGTGGTGTGCGCTTACGGCCCGACTAACCACATCGTTGCTGACCGGGGTGATCGGATCGCGCGCAGCTGCCGGGGTAAGCGGTCGACCATCCTCTACGTGCGCAGCCAGCCGCCACCCCGCACGCGCCAGTACCTACGAGACCGACACAGCCGGCTCACGCAACAGTTTCCGGATTCACAGTCAAGAAGCCTGTGCGGACGTCCGAGGACGGACGGTGAAGAACGCGGTTTGACGATGTCGACCGCCCGTCGTAGGATTCGAGACTGTCCACCGCTGGAGGAGTCGGGCGCTCGGATGGGCGTCTGCGGAAGAAGGAGGAGACGTGAAGCGTGTTCGTGTGAGCGCGACGCTTGTGTGCGCTCTGGCGCTCTCGCTGCCGGCCGCGGCTGGCGCGACGCCGGTCCCGAAGGTGACGGGGCCTCTGCCGGTCAGCGCCACCTCGTATCCGTTCGGCGCCGCCAACCACCAGCAGGTCCCCCAGGACCTGCACAAGATCGGCTACGTCGAGGAGGAGTACCTAGCCAGCGGCAAGGCCAACGTCTACAGCTGGCCTGCGCCGGGTCCCGCCGTCGTGCGCACGCCGAACGCCCCGTACACGACGCGCGTGCTAGTGCGCCGCCCGGCGAACCCGGCGCGCTTTAGCGGCACCGTGGTCGTCGAGATCCTCAACCCGTCCAACTCGTTCGACCTCAACATCGGCTGGGCGCTCGCCCAGCGCCAGATCGTCGCGGACGGCGACGCGTGGGTCGGGGTGACCGGCAAGCCGATCTCGATCGACGCGCTCAAGAACTTCAACCCGGTCCGTTACGGCTCGCTGTCGATGGCGAACCCGCTCCCGCTCAACGATCCGCGCAACTGCAACCCGCCAGTCTCGTTCATCACCCCGGCCTCACGCACCACCGAGGACGGACTGGTCTACGACATCACCAGCCAGATCGGCGCGTGGGTGCGAAGTCGCGCTCACTCAAACCCGCTGACCTACGGCAAGCGTCACGGCTCGCCGGTCGATCGTGTCTACGACTTCGGCTACTCGCAGACCGGCAGCTTTGAGTACGACTACATCAACGCAATCCAACCGCTCGTGGAGCGGACCGACGGCCGGCCGATGTTCGACGGCTACATCGTCGCCGTCGCGGGCGGGAGGTTCATCGGCGCAGCCCCGATCAACCAGTGCGAGCAGCCGCCACCCAACGGCGACCCGCGCAGGCAGTTCAAGGACGCCGGCACGCCGATCATCCACATGATGTCCCAGTCGGACTACCTGACAGGGATCGACGCGCGGCGGCCCGACAGTGACGCGCCACAGGACCGCTACCGCGACTACGAGATGGCCGGCGCCGCACACGCCACGCCCGACGAGCTGTTCTACTCGGCCGCGCCCGCGGACATCGTCAAGGCCGGCCGCCCCGTCCCGCCGGGGTCCTGCAACGAGGGCCCGCGCAGCCGTTTCCCCAGCAGCATCTTCTTCGACGCGGCGCTGCGCAACCTCGACTGGTGGGTGCGCTTCGGCATCGCCCCGCCCCACGCCGACCCGATCCTCGTCTCCGGGAACCCGCCCGCACCGGTGCTCGACGCGTTCGGCAACGTGCAGGGAGGCCTGCGCTCGCCATACCTCGACGTGCCGACGAGCACGTGGTTCGGCAGCTCAACGGGCCCCTCGTTCTGTAGCATCGCCGGGCACGAGGTGCCGTTCAGCAAGGCTCAGCTGGCCGCGCTCTACCGAAACCACGGCGACTACGTGAGCAAGGTCGCGCGAGACACCGCCAGGCTCGTGGCTGACCGGTTCCTGACCGTGCCGGACGGCCTCCGGCTGATCCAGGAGGCCGCCCGGGCGAAGGTTCCCTAGACGCCGGATCCCGCGCAGCTCGCTGGTTCTTCGTCGGATCCGATGCTGGCTGCGTCTTAGCCGCCGCGCTAGCGTGTCCGTGATGACCCCGGTTTGGCCGGAACTTTCCTACAGCGCTTGGCGCGAGACGTGCGACACCGTGCACGGCCACACCCAGGTGTTGGGCAAGCTGGCGGTGGCGCTGGCCCCGAGCGAGCCTCAGCTCCAGCACGCCGCCCTGCGCCTCACAGCCCGTGGTTGGGAGACCGCGCCGCTGCCGGCTCCGGACGGGTCGGGCGCATTCGTCGTGGCTTTGGACCTGCGCAATCACGAGGCGGTTGTGGAGGGCAGCGGAGGGTCCGAGCAGCGCATCACGCTGACTGGGGAGCGGTCGGTCGGGGCGGTCTGTCGTGAGCTGCTGGCCGCGGTGCGACGGGTGGCAGGCATGGTGGAGATCAACCCCGCCCCGCAGGAGGTCAGCTGGAGCGTGGCCCTCGACGAGGATGAGGAGCACGCCACCTACGACCCGGTGCAGGTGGAGGCGTACTTTGCGGCGGCCACCCAGGCGGCCTTGGCGCTAGCCGCGTTCCGCGCGCCCTATCGGGGTCGCTCTACGCCGGTCAACGCCTGGTGGGGCTCGTTTGACTTGGCCGTCAATCTGTTCTCCGGCGAGACGGCCGAGCCCCCGGCGCAGGACTTCATCATGCGCAACGCGATGGACGCCCAGGAGGTCGCCGTCGGGTGGTGGCCTGGCGATGCGCGCTACGACGGCGCCGCGTTCTACGCCTACGCCCACCCCGCGCCCGACGGCTTCGCCGATGGCGACCTGGAGCCGGCGGCGGCGCGCTGGGAGCCCGCGCTGGGTGAGTACGTGCTCGACTGGGAGGACGTCCGCAAGGCGGACGACCCCCACGCAGCGGCGGTCCAATTCGCCCGCTCGGCGTTTCGCCACAGCTGCGCGGTCTGCCAGTGGAATCCCGGCCTCGGTGAGAGTGCCGAAGGCCACCCACCGCCGGTGCGCTGAGCGGAAATCCAGTGACCCGCCATGCTCACGCGCTCGCTCGCCGGTCGCGACACGATCGGTACAGACTCTGTGCCAGCCCGCCGGCTCCAAATCCAACGCCACATCGAAGCCAACCTCGCCGACCCCCGGCTGTCCCCTACGACGATCGCGGACGCGCTGCATATCTCGCGGAGCACCCTGTACGCGGCGCTGCCCCCCGACTCCGAGGGGATCGCAGCAGAAATCCAAAGTCGACGCCTCGCGCGCGCCCACACGATCCTCAGCGACCCCGCCGACACCCAGCCGATCGCCGAGATCGCCGCCTCCGTGGGATTACCGAGCGCCGCGCACTTCAGCCGGGCCTTCCGCGACCGCTACGGCGTCACCCCCCGCCAACTGCGCGCCGACGCTCGAACCAAGAGCCACCACCGAACCCCGGTTGAGCACAGCCGCCCAAACCGCGATCGCTAACCGACCGCGACGCTGGGTGCGCTTGAGCGAGTCCCGCCGGCGGATCCGCTTATTGTCACGCGCCTTGGGCGACGTCAGGCCGGTCGGCGCGCCTGGGCCAGGGCCAGCGCCGCGACCCAAAATGGCACCAGCAGCCAAGCTTGTGCGCGGGTGTATTCGCGGAGCTCTGCGCGCAGGTCGACACCAGCGAGTTCGGCGTCTAACGCGGCCTGGCGCCACAGACCGATGACGTGCAGGGTCAGCGGGAGGTAGTTGGCAGCAATCCCCAGCGACCAGACTCCAAGTATCACGCCCACGCCGCCACCCGAGGTCAGGGCCCAGGCGCCGAGCGCCGCGGCGCCGACCGTCGCGAGCGCGAACTCGACCAAGATCAGGCGTCGGCGACGGCGCGTGCCCCGCGCGCCGTGCATGTCCAGCGCGGCGAGCCGCCGGACGTCGAGTCTCGCGCTCGACGGAAGCACCCCTCTCAACCTACCGCAGGTAGCGGGGACCTGGAGGCAGCTCGGCCCGCCCGCCGGCGGGTCGCGTGACCCACCCTTGTCTAAGCGAATCCTCATCATCCTGGTGCCCGGTTCGCCCACTCTCGCGGGTACTCTCGGAGCGCGCGTCGCCATGGCGATCCGAGACCGACATAAGCTGCCTCGCCAGCCACCGGGGGACCTCGAGTCACCCGCACGGCCGCTGCTTGGCCCGCGCGAGCTCAGCGCGCGGCGCGCTGATCAGCGGCGGCGGCGGCGGCGGAGGCGGATCGGGTTCGCGACGCTGACTGCGCTGGGGCTGGTGGTCCTGTATTTCGTGGTTTCCTACGCGGACTACATGCTCAAGCCGACGAGCGAGACCTTGACCGAGCGCTCGGCGGAGTGGGTGCGCGACGACGTGCCGTTCGGCAACTGGATGATCGACACCGCCGAGCATTACACGGCGAGCGCGCCCCGTAAGGGCGGTCCGGGGCTCAAGCGCCTGCCCAGCGTCGGTCTTCTCCCGGTGGGGCCTGTGGCCAAGCACGCCAAGCACGTCACCCATAGGCCTCCACCGATCAAACCGGTGTTCGCCACACCATTGCCTGGCGAAGGGGTGTGGCGCGGTACGGGGCCGTCGGTCGATGGCGGGCCGCCGGTGCTGGTGACGACCTATCGGCCGAGCACGGTGTACCCCTCGATCGTTGCCTACGTCCTGTGGATCGACCACACCCGCACCGACCTCGCCTACTACCCCGGCCGCTATGAGCCGCCGAGCGCGGTGGACCGGGGTCCGATGATGGTTCCGGTCGATCAGCGCTACCGGCTGCTGGCCACCTTCAACGGCGCGTTCACGCACGTCGACACCGATAACGGTTCGGCGGTCGACGGCCACACCAACGAGCCGCTGGTCGATGGCAACGCCACGCTGGTCGGCTACCGCGACGGGACCGTGAACATCGTCAAGTGGACCGGCGGCCCGAATGCGCCGGCCAATGTCGCGTGGGCGCGCCAAAGCCTCACCCCGATCCTGTGGGGCGGCAAGCTCAACCCCGAGTTGAGCACCGACCCGAACAGCGTCCAGTGGGGTTACACGCTGGGCGGTGTCACCTTCACTCCACGCACCGCGGTCGGCGTCGACGCCCACGGCAACGCGATGGTCGTGGTCGCGTCGGAGGCGACGGTGATCTCGCTCGCCCAGATCCTCAAACACATCGGGGCGGTTCGCGGGATGGAGTTCGACATCAACCCCGAATGGCACACAATGATTACCTACTCTCATAAGCACGGGCTGGGGCCGACGATGATCGAGCCCCAGTCCCAGCAGTCCCCCGACCGCTACCTCACCCCCGACGACCGCGACTTCCTAGCGGCCTACTCCAAGGTTCCCGGGCCAGTCACCGTCCCCTTCCGATAGTCAGCGCGCCGGCTGCTCTAATGCGGTGGTGTGTGTGCTACGGCGTGGAGGTGTGGGGAGTTTTCTCCCAGAGGAATGGTGAGACGATCAGCTGGTGCAGGCCTCGCCAGGTGGCGGTCCAGTGCATCGCCCAGTAGGCACGTGTGGGCCGCCAAGCGGACAGCCGCCGTGAGCGACGGCGAGCAGGCCGAGGTCGCGCGATGACTGCCCACTTCGACAACGACGACTTCCAGTTCGGCCTGGAGAGCGCGCTCGGCTGCGCGTATCGCCAGGCGGCCGACTACCGGGTCACCGCCTTCCGTCAGGCGAGCGCTGATCGGTAGGGCCGGAAGAACGCGCGCAGCTCCTCGGCGTAGAGCTCGGGCTCCTCGAACGGCGCGAAGTGCCCGCCGCGCGGCGGCTGGCTGACGGAAGCGACGTTGGCGGTGCGCTCGAGCCACGAGCGCGGCGCCGGCGGCACGAGATCACGCGGGAACAGCGAGAACCCCGACGGCACCTCGACGCGCCGCGCGTGCTGCTCGGTGGGCGTCGCGGCGTTGGCCCGATACATCCGCATCGACGAGCCGATCGTGCCCGTAAGCCAGTAGATCGTCACGTTGGTGAGGATCTCGTCGCGGCTGAATGCGGTCTCGACGTCGCCGCCGCAGTCGCTCCAGGCGCGCAGCTTCTCGACGATCCAGCCCGCAAGCCCAGCCGGCGAGTCGGTCAGCCCTGTCGCGGCGGTCTGCGGCTTGGTCCGGTGCATCGCCATGTAGGCGCCCTCGTCGCGGACCCACGCCGCCCCCGCTTGCAGCCACGCGCGCTCCTCGGACGAGAGGTCCGCGGGATCCCCGGTATAGACCGAGACCGCCTCCATCTTGTGGACGGCCACGACGCGATCCGGATGGTCAAGAGCGAGATAGCGGACCACGCCACCGCCGATGTCACCCCCAGCCGCGGCAAAGCGCCGGTACCCAAGCACGCCCATCAACTGCGCCCACAGCCCCGCGACCGCGACGCCGTCAAGCGGCGCACCGCGAGGCCGAGCGGAGTACCCGAAGCCCGGCATGTCGGGCACGACGACGTGGAAGGCATCGGACGGGGCGGCGCCGTGCGCGCCCGGGTCGGCCAGCAGCGGGATGACCTTCTGATATCGCCAGAAGCTGTCCGGCCAGCCGTGGCAGAGGATCAACGGCAGAGCAGCGCTCGTGGCTGCGCGCGCGTGGACGAAATGCACGCCGAGCCCGCTGAGCCCAACATGAAAGCGCGGCAGCCGCGCAAGCTCGGCCTCCCGTGCCGGCCAATCGAAGCCATCGCTCCAGTAGCCGACAAGCTCGCGGAGGTAGTCGACGTCGACGCCATACGACCAGCCGGCGTCATCCGGAGCGTCGGGCCACCGCGTCGCGCGCAGCCGCTCGCGCAGATCGTCAAGCGCAGCCGGGTCGGCCCGGCGACCGAACGGCTCCGGTTCGGTTGGCGTGCCCGGCACCGACGCAGCCTACCTCTCAGACGATCGTCAACGACCGCACGGCCGCGGTCGCATCGGCCGGGCTGTGCTCGCTGGATCCCTGATTGCCGCCCGGCCGAGCCACTGCTGAAGTGTCAGACGTGTTCACTATTGGCGCGCGCACGTTCTTCGGAGTGCCCACAGCAGCTGATCCGGCCAATCTGTCGGCGCAGGTAGCGTTCCTCGGAGTCCCGTATGACGGCGGCACCCCGCAGCCGGGTAACCGAACCGGGCAGAAGCTCGGGCCAATGGCAGCGCGGCACGCGTCGTGGGAGCAGTTCACGTACGGGCGGTCGTCGGCGGACGCGCGGTGGGTTGGTATGACGTCGAGAACGACCGCGATCGGTTGCGCGGAGTCAGCATGGTCGACGTCGGCGATGTGGTGATCCAGGGAGCGGACGATCAGCAGAACTTCGCGCGGATGCGGGAGGCGGCCGATCGGATCGCCGGGCAGGGATGCGTGCTGGTGGCGGTCGGCGGCGATCACTCGATCAGCTTTCCGCTCGTCGCCGGCGTGACCTCCCGCCGTCCGGCGCACGTGGTGCACGTCGACGCGCACGCCGATTTCCTGGATCAGCTCGACGGCGCCCGGTTCACCGGCGCAAGCCAGTTGCGGCGGATCGCCGAGCTCCCGGACGTCTCGGGTGTGACCGCGCTCGGGCTACGAAACGTCGACCGCGAAGAGGCAAACGACATGCGCGAGCTCGGCGTGAGGTTCGCCACGACGCTCGACCTGATCGACCGCGGTCCAGACACGGTGGTCAGGGAGCTGGTGCCGATCAGCGACACGATCTACGTGTCGATCGACCTCGATGTCCTCGACCTCAGCATCGTGCCCGGTACGACCCTGCCGGAGCCCGGTGGCCTCAGCTACCGCGAGCTGCGCGCAACCCTGGCCGCGATCGCGAGACGCGGCCGAGTCGTGGGGTTCGACATCGCCGAGCTCAACCCGCCTGCGGACAGCTCGGGCGGCACGGCACGATTGGCCACCTGGCTGATCACGCATTTCCTCAGCGAGCTGTTCGAGTGATCGCCGTCGTCGTTCCGGATGCCGGCTCAGTCGGCGCGCAGGATCTCGGCGACTGGCCGGCGGGCGCCGATCCGGACGGGGATCGCGCTGACCGCGGCGACGGCGAGGAGCGTCAGCGGGATCACCGCCAAGAGCAGGAGCGGCGGTGGCGGCGCCTCAGACAGGTGGCCGCCGGCGGCCTCGTAGAGCAGCAGACCGGCGGGGATGCCGAGGCAGGCCGCAGGGAGTGCCGCGAGCAGCTGGGCGATGATCAGGCCTGAGGCCACCTGGCGCGGGGTGGCCCCCAGTGCGCGGGCGAGAGCCGTCGAACGCTGAGCGTCGATAACGGTCGCCCACGCGGTGAACGCTGCCGTGATCGCCGCCAGGCTAACGAGGATCACGCTGACCACGATCAGGACGTGGTTGGCCTGCTGGTCGATGCCGTGGCTGGTGACCAAGCCGGCCGGCTCGGCACGCTGCGCCGTGACGTGCATGCTCTGCTGCACCGCGAGCGCGGCCACCACCATTGCCACGGCGACGAGCAGCCCGGCGCCGGTGAGGACGGTCCGACGGATGCGTCGCGCGACGACGCGCAGGCCCAGCAGCAGCCCGGTCGGCACACACGCCGACAGCCCGATCAGCCACGGCCGGCGCGTGGGCGGGTGGGCGGCGTCGCGCAGCGCGCGGACGGTGCTCGTGCGCGCTGCCTGGATCGCCGGCACGACTGTCGAGGTCGCCGCCACGAACGCCGCCAACGCGATCGCCAGCGCGATCCCGCCGGCTGACGGACGCGGGGTGGGCGGACTGCCGAGCAGTCCCTGCCCCGGGCTGGCGAGCGACGGCGCGATCAGCGCACCGCCGATCACCCCGAGGACGGCCCCTCCGAGCGCGAGCGCCATGTTCTCGGCGAGCAGGATGACCGCGACCAGCGCCGGTGTCGCGCCGACCGCCTTGAGCAACCCGACCCGCCGCGTCTGCTCCGCCATGCGCCCGCCCACGAGCAGCGCGATGCTCGCGATTGCCAGCATCGTCAGCAGCAGGCTGCCGACGAGCAGCACCTTGCGGTCGAGCCGCAGCAGCTTGTAGTCCTCGTCGCGGATGAGCGGCCAGGGGTCGACGAGCGCAGGCTCGTTGCGCCGAAAGCTGTCTTGCGCGAACTCGGTCCACACTGGCGCTCCGAGAAAGTCGAGCGCCGAGTTGGGGTGCTTCAGCGCCATCTCCAGGACGTACCCGAACGGTTGGCGTGCGTCGGCGAGGCGCGTCGCATCGCGAGGGGTCACCCAGACAAGGCCCGGCGTGCGCGCCGGGTAGAACGGCTGTGCCGTCGTGAACGCGATCCCCCCGACGGTGAATCGGCGGCCGCCGAGATAGATCGGATCGCCGACCCGGAGCCCGAGGGTGGCGGCAAGGCCCCGCTCGATCACCGGATGACCACGACGTACCCAGCTGCCGCTGGCCACGAGCGGCCTGTCGACGGCTCCGCTCTGCGTGGCGCGGCCCTGCGCCTGCACGGCGGCGCCGCCGTGCGGTCCGCTAAGGCGCACTAAAGCGACCGGGTAGGGGCCAGCCGTGGCGCGGACGCCCGGCGCGGTACGCAGCGAAGCAAGCTGCGCCGGCGATGGACGGACGCCACCAGGAGCGGGGGCGAGCTCGGCCACGAGGTCCGGGCCGTGAGTGGCAGCCCGCGTGCGCTGGAACTGGTCGGTGCTCGGGCGGCGCAACGCAAGCGCAAGCGTCAGCGTCGTGGTTGTCAGCGCGATGATGACCACGAGCAGCAGCGCCTGCACCCGGCGACGTCGGATATCGCCGATCACCAGCCGGGCGACGAGCGACATCCGGCCCACTCGCCTAGCCCTCCAGGCCCGTGATCGACCCCAGCGAGCGCGCCGTCCCGCCAGCGAGCCGCGTCTCGTCGACCAGGCGCCCATCACGCATCGAGATCAGCCGATCGGCGGCGGCCGCGATGCGCTCGTCATGCGTGACGATTACTAGCGTTAGCCCGTCGTCGTGCAGCTCTGCGAACAGGCGCAGGATGTCCGCCGTGGCGGCGCTGTCGAGGTTGCCCGTAGGCTCGTCGGCGAGCAACACGACCGGCTCGTTAGCGAGCGCGCGGGCGATCGCGACGCGTTGGCATTGGCCGCCCGAAAGCATCGACGGCAGATGGTCGGCGCGATCGTCGAGGCCGACGCGCTCCAGGAGCTGATGGGCTCGGCGACGGGCGCTTCGCCGTGACGATCCCGCGAGCAGCGCTGGCAGCTCGACGTTCTCCCTCGTCGTCAGCTCGCTCACGAGCTCAAACGCCTGGAACACGAACCCGACCTTATGGCGGCGCATCCGCGCCAGCCCGGCCTCGGCCATCCCGTCGAGCTGTTCGCCGGCGACACGGATGCCGCCCGCGGTCGGCCGCTCGAGGCCGCCGAGCAGATACAGCAGGGTCGACTTCCCGCAGCCGCTCGGACCGATGATCGCCGCCGACTCCTCGGGGGCGATTTCGATGCTCACGTCGTTCACCGCGTGGACCGGCACCTCGCGGCCGTACTGCTTGCGCAGCCCGCGCGCCGACACCACCGACTCCCGGAGTGCCATCAGCGGGCCCCCACCGCAGTCCAGTAGCGAGCGCACTCCTCCAGCCACCGCAGATCCGCCTGCAGCCGCAGCATCACTCCCTCGAGCAGCAGCGCCGCCACTGAGCCGTCCGGCTCGGACAGGGCTACCTGCTGTGCTTCGCGCAGCCCTGCCAGCAGCTCCCGGCGCTGGGCGTCCACAATCCGCACCGGATCGGCGAGCCCAGCGGCGGCCGCCGCCACCAGCTTGAGGTGAAACTCGGCCGGCGCAGGCTTCGGCCAGCTCGTGTCCTCGAGCCACGCTCTGACGCGGTCGTGGCCCTCGCCGGTGAGCGCGTAGATCTTCCGGTTCGCGCGCGCGCCCTCCGGGGACGGCTCAGCGCGGACCAAGCCGGCTTTCACGAGGCGGGTGAGCGTCATGTAAACCTGGCCCTCATTGAGCGAGCCGGCGAGCGGGCCGAGCGCGAGCGCGAGGCGCGCCCGCACCCTGGAGGGATGTGACGGCTCGTGAGCGAGCAGCGCCAGCAGGACCTCCTGGACGATGCCGAGCTGATAGCCGGAGGACACGGCGCGGACATGGGACGCGGGATCTGAAGTCAACTCACAACCTAACGGTTAGTCCGCCTGCAGCATAACCGTTATGTAGGCGTCGGTCAACCAACGAGGCCTGCTACCTGATGACCGAACCGGCCCCGCCCCCGGGAGCCGGCCCCGCTACTGCTTAACGTCCCACACGACCCGGTCCAGGCGGACCGTGGGACGTTAGTCACCCCTCACGTGACTAACGACCCACGGCGGGCCCCGAAACCCCTCGATCGGGACGTTAAGCATGCGGATCATCTAGCTGGCAAGTCCAACAGCAGCTTGTCCAGCGTGATTGGAAGGTCGCGTACGCGGCGGCCGGTTGCGTCGTAGATCGCGTTGGCGATGGCTGCGGCCACGCCGGTGATCCCAATCTCGCCGATTCCGCGCGCGCCCGCTGGGGCGTGGGGATCGGGGATGTCGGTCCACATGACATCGATCTTCGGCATGTCCATGTGCACCGGCACGTGGTATTCGGCGAGGCTCGGGTTCATTATCCGCCCGGCCCGTTCGTCGAATTCGGTGGCCTCCATCAGGGAGAGGCCGATGCCCATGATGATCCCGCCGCGGAACTGGCTGGCAGCGGTCTTGGGGTTGATGATGCGCCCGCAGTCGTAGGATCCGGTCTCGTTTGCGACGTCGCAATACATCGTGGCGATGTGGTGAGCGAGCTGATCGGGGTCGACCCTGAGGGTGGTGGTTATCACGAGGTCCCTTGGGGTAGTAGTTAGCACGAACGGTCGTGCCGTGTTAGTACTGTACGACCGGTCGTGCTAACTTGTCAAGGGTGACCCCGATTTCCGAAGATCGAGCACGGTCCCGGCCAACCCGCCGCCAGCGTTCCGACGGCGAGCGCAGCCGAGCCGCGATCCTGCGCGAGGCGGCGAGAATGGCGACCGTCGAGGGTCTCGACGGTCTCTCGCTCGCCCGCTTGGCCGAGGCCGTCGGAATGAGCAAGAGCGGCCTGTTCGCGCACTTCGGCTCCAAGGAGGAGCTGCAACTGGCGACGATCGATGCGGCGAGCACGATCTTCGACGAACTCGTTATTGAGCCAGCGGGCAAAGAGGCGGCCGGCCTGCCGCGGCTACGGGCCTACGTCGCCCTGTTCCTCCAGCACGTCGAGGAAGCCGTCTTCCCGGGAGGATGTTTCTTCGTGTCGGCCATGAGCGAGCTGGACGCGCAACCTGGCCCGGCCCGCGACGGCGCCCTGGCGTTCAGCGAGCGCTGGCTCGCACTGCTCGCCCGGCAGGTCATGGACGCACAGGCAACGGGCGAGCTCGATCCGACCGCCGACCCGTCGCAGATCGCCTTCGAGCTCAACGCCTACATGGTCCTGGGGAACATGCAGTTCGTCGCCACCTCCGACCCAGCCGCGCTGGATCGCGTCCGTCAAGCTGTCGACTCACGCCTGGCCCCGCTCATGGTCTAGCGCCGCGGGAGAGGCCCCGACCCACGCCCGTTCCCCGACTCCTCAGCTGGGCGATGAGTTCACGCGCGACGATAGGTCTCTACCTCCATGAGCAATAGAAAAGTAATCCTCAAGATGGTCATGTCCCTCGACGGTTTTGCGACCAGCCCCGACGGGACCCACCAGTGGATGTTCGAGTGGTTCGGCGAGGACTCGAGGGAGCGCAACCTTCGTGCGCTCGACGAGGCCGGCGTTCACGCGATGGGCCGGCGCAGCTACGAGATCATGGGCCCGCATTGGGCCGCGTCCGAGGGGCCGATCGCTACCGCGATGAACGAGAAGCCGAAGGCCGTCTTCTCCCACACCCTGAAGAAAGCGGAATGGGGACCAGTCGAGATCTTCGGCGGGGACCTGAGCGCGGCGATCGCGGACCTGAAGGCCCGAGACGATGAAGGGACGGTCCTGGTCCACGGAGGTCCCAACTTCGCCCAATCGCTGACCCGCCTCGGCCTCGTCGACGAATACCAGCTGTCAACGGTCCCGATTGCGATCGGGGCGGGCCGCAGCCCTTTCGCCAAGCTAGATGAGCACCTGAAGCTCGACGTCATCGAAGAGGAGCGCTTCCGAAGCGGAGCCCTCTCGCAGGTCCTGGTACCGAGGCAATAAGCGCCGCCCGCGCATGGTCAGTCCTCTTGACGCGCCGACGAGAGACCTCACAGCGCCGCGACTGGATCGGGTGCCTCGAGTATCGGGATCAGGGGGCCGTCCACTCCGGCGTGGCGCCCGTCGTCGTGAAGGATGGGTGACGGCCTGAAGCCCTTGACGATCAGGTAGATGCCCAGCGACAGCTCCCAGACCGCCTCCGGCAGCGTCAGGATGAACGAGGCCCCGGAGCTCTGGTCGTAGGCGCCGAACAACGCGAGTAGCGCCGTGACCAGGGCCAGGGAGCCGCCGGCGATGCCGAACTGGGCAAAGCGCCGGGGCACGAGCCCGGACCGCAACATCAAATAGCCGAGGATCAGCCCGTTGCCGATGGCCGCGCAGAACGCCGGGCCAAGCAAGAACGTAGCGTCGTGGACCGCGACCAGCGACCGGCCGTTGAGGACGAGCGACGCGTGGTCGGTCCCGGCCGCGCCGGCGAGGTCCCGGCGCAGCGTCACCACCGCGAGCAGGCTAACGATGCCGACCGCGATGAGGCATGACTCGACGACGCGCACGGTCACGTAGCTCAGCGCGAGGCTTTCGCTCTGGCGCCTGAGGACGGGGTACAGCGTCACGGCCATCCCGATGCCGGCGATGAGCGTGAGGATCTCGAACAACGCGCCGACGTACACGCGGGTGTCGCCGCCAGCGCCAACGACGAAGTTCGTATGGTGCAGCACCCGGTCATACAGCGGCAACGCCGGGATCGAGATGAATGTGATGACCATGAAGATGCCCGCGATCCGCGCAACCCTCCTCGACGGCGGGTCCCCGGTTCGATCAAATGGCGCGCGGAGCGCGTGCTCGTGCGGTGCGGAAAGCGTCATTACCGGCTCCTGCGTGTGGGCTGCGCGGACCGCTGAGGGTCGACGTGCCAAAGGCCGGCCAGGAGTGGGAGCCGCAAGGGCTACCCCGCCACGTTCCAGGCGAGGCTTCGGCGGACCATACACCCCATGCCATCCAGATGATGGGCATCCGCCAGCCGGCGAGGGCTACTCGAGTTCGGCCCCAGCGTGGTGGTCGCCGTCGCGCGGACGAGCGGCGCTCACTACGTGAGAGCAGCAATCACCGGCGGCGACTGACCGAGCCGGGCGTTGGCGTGATCGTCCTCGAGCGAGTGGGTGGTCGGCGGATTGCGCGCGCCGATCGTCAGCAGCTCGTCGATCAGCGCCAGCACTTCCCGGTGCGTGTTGTCATTGATCCGCGGGATCGCGCAAACCGCGTGGCTCCCGACGAGACCGGCAGGCGGGGTTGGCGCCCGTGCTCGGAGCCGCGCCGGAACCACGCGCTGTAGCCACCGCAGCCAGTGACCCTCGAACGCCCACGCGCTCACGCGCTCGGCGCGGGCGCGCTGCACATCCTGCGAGGCACGGCTGCCGACCACCTTCGCCGCGTAGACGTACAGGTCCTGTCGGCGCCCATCGTCGATCCGGTCGTTGTAGGCCCTCAGGAACGAGCCGATCACCGGGCACACCGACCGCGGATGATCGCTGAACAGCTCGCCCGCCAACATCGAGGCGAGCTCCATCGCACACGCGCCGTCTTGCGGCGAGTCGTGCTTCCCCGTACTGAGCGTGATCGTCTGATAGGTGATCGGTGCCATGAACCCGTTCCTCCTCAGGACTGAGACGGCGCCCTTGATTAGCAGGGGGATGGTAACGGTGAGACGTTTCCTCTCGTTGTACTACCCGGCACCCGCAAGCAACACCCAGGCATCGATCCTGCCCCCGCCGAACGGGTCGATGGGCGCCACCTACGTGTTCCCCGCCCTCCAGCAGGTGAGCTAGCGCCGACGGCGGGACGAAGCAGCGCCCGGTCGTTGGGGTCAAGGGTTACCGGGAGACGAACTCAAACCAACCCCGTCGGGGTGCGCCGACGGCCCCTCGGAGCCTAACGATCACCTGGTCGGAGATCCGCCCGGCGCCGTCCCGATCAAAGCTCAGGATCCGCGTATGAGTGTTGAAGAGCAGTGTCGGTCGGTGTGTCCGGGGTCGAGGGTTCAGACCAGCGACGAGATCGAACGCGCGACCGAGTCGGAGCACCTCGGCGCCGAAGACCCTTGCGGAGAGGACGAGCCGGTCGCCGCTTCTCGGGTGAAAGTCGACGATCGTCGACGCCGTCCGGTTGGCGATGTGCTGCAGCGCTGATGGGCGCGGATTGTTGGCTGGCCGGCCGCTGAACCGGTACTGGTCGGGGCCGGCACCGCCGATCGCGGTGTCGTCGTTCTCGTTGCTGAACACGATCCTGTCGCGCCCGCGACCGCCGCGGAGGGTCTCTGCTCCGGGTCCGGCCCGAAGAACGTCGCCGGCGTTGTTGGCCTTCAGCGATTTCGTCCCCGCGCTGCCGACCAGCGTCACGTGCTGGTTGCCGATCGCGACCGCGCGTTCGACGTATCGCGGCACCCGCATGCTGTGCTTGCTGATCAGTTCGGATCGGCTGGCGGATCGCGGGAGCTGGATGATGTCGGGGGTGCCGCGGCCAAGCACCTCGTATACGTTCCTGCCTGACCCGCCGGTCATCGCCACGCCGGACGTGTCCCCGGTCGCGATCATCGTGTTCGGCCCGGAGCCGCCGAGCATCACCCCTTGCATGTTGGCGCCCCGGAACGTGTTGACACCGCGTCCGCCGTACATGTTGGCCGCGCCGCTGGATTCCCGCAGGACCGTCCGGGCGGCTCCCGCGATCAGGAAGTTACGTCCGCCATGGCCGCCCTGGAGCACGTCGCGTCCCCCGTTTCCGCCGTAGATCACGTTGTCGCCGGAGCCACCGATCACGGTCGTCGAGCCTCGCCCGACGTGGACGATGTCAAGCGCACCGTTGTTCGTGTACAGCGTCCCGCCGGCTTCCGGTGCGAAGATCTCGTCGGACCCCGGAGGAGCGACGATCGCTCTGCCGGCGACCGCGTCGCGGCGGAAATCGAGTAGGGCACCGGCCGGATTGACCCGCCGCTGAGCGGGCGTCCCCCGTTGGCGCGCGGCGCGACCGACGGCCGGATTCAGCGCTCCGTCGCGCCCGACGGTGACCGTCCCACCATCGGGGCTGACGTCCTGGCACGGAGCAGTGTCGGACGGCGGAGCCGACGGCGCCTCGGGCGCATGGCGCCGGCGCGCGGCAGCCGTCCTGCCGCCGACGGGGGTCACATACACGCATCCGGTGAATGTCTTGGCCTGGACACCCGCTGCGTCATAGCCGGTGCTGCGGTAGGTGCCGACACCTACTCCCTTGAACCCGGCTGCCGCGGCGAACCCGCTCGGAAAGCCTGGGCAATCGCCCGACTGGGTCGAGAACGATGGGATGCTTTGCAGGAACGCACGGCGCTCAGGCGTCAGCGACGGCTCGGTCGGCGAGAAGCCGGCGGCCAGAAGCCCGTCCCCGATCTGCATGATGCTCCCGTACACGTTCCGGTCACCGACGACGTACCCCAGACATGGCTGTCGATGCGCCGGGCTCTGCCCCAGCGCCTGGTTGGCCGGGGTGACCACCGGCTCGACCGCACTCGGCTTGCCGAAGTCCAGGTCCGCCGCATACTCGTAGTTCGCCTCTCGCGAGTTCGTGAACACGTCCAACCGGGTTGTGAAACCGGGTTTCGCTCCGACTGAGATGGTTACCGTGCGCGTCGTCGAATCCGCCTTGGCGTTCGCGTCGGACTTAGACCAGTTCGCCTCGAACGTGAGCGACTGGGAGAACTTCAGCCCCCCCTCGGCGAGACCCGGGAGTTTGAACTTGCCCGATTGCTCGAACCCGAACGAGGTGCCGACCTTGCCGCCCACCTGTGTCTGGGTCGTGCTCGTCTGGCTGGTGGCGACCGCCTCAGCGACGGTGACGGTGCCAGGTGACGCACTCGCCGGGACCGCGAGCTGCCCGCGACCTACCGGTACGTATGGATCCACCGCACCGACCGCACCCGTGAACTTGAAGTTGCGTACGTCTCGGGTCAGGTTCGCGATCGACCACTTGGACTCACCCCCAGGATCGATTCGAGCGCAAGTGCCGACGTCACCCGGGTAGGCCCACCACGGGCAGGCGACGCCAACGGTGCTGAGGAGATTGATCACCGATCCGCTGGATCCGGGACCACGAGATTCGGGCGCCTTCACCGTGGCCGCGGCGGGTCGCCCGCTCGCCGCACGGGCGGACACCGGGCGCCTCGGCGGGGACGCGGCCGAGTTGCAAGTGTGGCCGTTGTAGATCGTGATCGACCCGAACCCTTCGGTGCTGTCCCCGCTTCCCTGCGAGTCGATCGACGTGCGCCAACAAATCAGACCCAGCCCATCCTTGCGTGGCACCCATGTGTCGACAAGGTGCTCGAACCGAAAGCCGCCGGTGCCGCGGAGAGTGAGCGGACGAGCTACGACTTTGAAGAGTCCTTCCCCTTCCGGCATATACGCATGCCCGCCCGACCGGTCGCGCACCAGGATCGCAAGCTGCCGGAACCCCTCCGTTCTCCCGAAGATGCTGTTGCTGCAGCCCCGGAACAAGGCGTAGCTACGCGACGAGGAGAAGCTCGTCTCTTTGCCCGGGGTGATCCACCGGTAGCCGGCCGTGTCCCCCAGCCCGACGAGGTTGCCGTTGTTCCAGCATTCCTCGCTCCCAGCGACGACCAGCGTCACGTCGGCGTGCGGCTCTTGGGTGTGATTGAACACCTGGAGGGTCAGCCCCGACTCCGCCGCTGCGAGCGCCGGCGCAACCGCAAGCGCCACGAAGACCAACGCCGACGCCGGCACCATCATGGCCACCAATCGCCGGGCCCGGCCGAATGGGCGAGTCCAGCACGCAGCACGGCCGCGCGCCGCCGCTACAGACCGGTGAGTCCCGCGAAACAACATCTCAAACCCCCATTGGTCTCAACCCTGGCCCCCCGGGCCACCTTGGCTGGGCGCGACCCTACCTCACCTTCGCTTGGTTAGGCAAGTTTTCTAACAATCGGCCGCCGCGGTCGTTACGCTCGGCGCGAGGGGCGAAGTCCAACAAACGAGAGGGGCGCGCATATGCGCAAAGCAAGGCTGGCCTTGTGTATTCCGCTGGCGGCCGGAGGCCTGATGTTCGGTTGTCTAGCCCAATCCGCGGTCGCTGAGACGGCCCCCACGACGCAAGACCTCACAACCGAAATCACCAACGTCGGTCGCGATGCCCAGGTGCTTCACACGGTGATACTCAGCGAGAAGCAGATCATCGTCGAGGGTGTGGACTTGGTCCCACAGGCCAAACCGTTGGCGTTGCACGTCGTGCAGCCTGACAACAAGATCCTGAGTCTGGCGCACCTAGTACGGCACGACGCCACCGTGGTCGCGAGAGGCGGAAACGTCGGTAGGGCAACGACGGACGCGCGACGTCTCATCGGAGGCATCAGTCGCGACCAACGGGCTGTGAACACCGCCATGTCACCGCTAGTCAGTGCCTTCTATCTCCCCGGCAAACTGCCGCGCGCAGGCACAGTTGCGAGCCAGCAGCGCCGATACGCGCCCGCCGTGGTCCTCTACGACCTCGAGCACGCGGCCAAGACCACAATCCGGCTCATGAAGAACGCGCTCAGAATGAGGTAGGCAGGCCGCCCCGGCGGCTCGTCGACTCGCTCGCGAGATCCTGTCGGGTCGCATGTCGAGAAGTGCGCGTCAGAACCGACTCCTACAAAACGATCGGCTAGGAGGACACATGAGCAAGCTCAGATGCCACATCTCGATCTCGCTGGACGGGTTCGTCGCGGGTCCGAACCAGAGCGACCAGAACCCGCTTGGCGAGGGCGGCGAGCGGCTCCACGAGTGGGCGTTTTCGCTGGCGGCCTGGCGCCAATCTCACGGCCAACAGGGCGGCGAAGTCAACGAGAGTGCACCGGTAGTAGAGGAATCCCGCGAGAACCTCGGCGCCGGGATAATGGGCCGGAACATGTTCGGCCCGCCCGGCGGCGGCCCGTGGGACGACGAGGAGTGGACGGGCTGGTGGGGCGAGGACCCTCCCTATCACTATCCCGTGTTCATCCTCACCCATCACGCACGTGATCCCGTGGAGATGAAGGGAGGGACCACGTTCCACTTCGTCACCGATGGAATCGAGTCCGCGCTCGAGCAGGCGCGGGACATCGCCGGCGCCAAAGACATCATGCTGTGGGGCGGCGCCCAGGTCATAAACCAATACCTGGCAGCGGGACTGCTGAACGAGCTCGAACTCCACGTCGTCCCTGTACTGCTCGGTGGCGGCGCCCGCCTGTTCGACAACCTCGGGGCCGCGGACGTGCAGCTCGAGCAGGTCCGCGCGGTCGAGGCGCCCGGCATCACGCACCTCAAGTACACCGTGGTGACATGACGGCAGGCGACGCGGGAGCGCTGACCTTCGACGATCTGGTTGCGGTCAGGCGGCAGTCGCGGGGTCGGAGAGGAGGCGCCGTACGGCGGCTCGTGACGCGAGGAGGGCTACGACGAGCAACGTCACCGAGATGAAGCCGCCGAGGCTCACGGCATCGCCGAAGACGAGGTCGACTAGTTCGAGCACGACGAGCTTGCTGCCGGCGGCGACCACCCACAGCGAGCCGGCGGCCGCGAGCTTGGCGCGCCGCGTGTCGGCCGCATGGAGCCGCTTGATGATCATGCCTTTGAGGAGGATCACCAGCTCCAGCGCGATCTTGAGGAGCGCCGCGGTCAGCAGCGAGAGGGAGAAGCTTTCGCTGATGACCGATGGGGTGTACTCGATCGCGAGGTTGAGCACGACCACGTAGACGAAGAGGTCGATGACGTCGGCCGGGCGGGCCCGGCTCCAGCGGCCGGATTGGTCCTCGTGGGCCACGAGAGTCTGCGGAGGTTGTCCGTCTGGTCTCCGTCGTCACAGCGCGAGTTTGACGTACGCAAACTCTCTGGTCGCGGTCCCCCGACCCCGTGCTGACGGGGGTTGCGGCGCTGGTCTCACGCGCAAACCGCTACTATAACCGAATGGTTGTAGGTACGGCCGAGACGGAGCGAGCCGACGCGCTCTTTCATGCCCTCGCCGATCCCACGCGCCGCGACATCCTCGCCGTCGTACTGCGCGACGCGCACTCGGTCTCCGCCCTGGCCCGCCGCTACCCGATCAGCTTCGCCGCGGTGCACAAGCACGTCGGTGCGCTGGAGCGCGCCGGGCTCGTCACGAAGACGCGCCACGGCCGCGAGCAGCGCGTGCGCGGCGACGCCGCGACGCTGCAGAGCGCCCATCGCCTGCTCGACGAGCTCGAAGCGCTGTGGCGCGAACGCATCGACCGCATCGAACAGCTCCTCGCGGACCCGACACAGGAGGCTCCCGGGTGCCCGTGATCAGCGTGGTCAAGGACGTACAGGCCAGGAGCTTGACCGTCACCGCGCGCTTCGACGCGACGATCGGTCGCGTCTGGCAGCTCTGGAGCGATCCGCGCCAGCTGGAGCGCTGGTGGGGGCCGCCGAGCTATCCCGCCACGGTGTTCGAGCACGACCCGGCGCCGGGCGGCACCATCAGCTACGTCATGACGGGGCCCAGTGGCGAGCGGCACGGCGGGTGGTTTGGCGTGCGTGCGGCCGACCCGCCCCACATGCTGGAGCTCGACGCCGGCTTCGCCGACGCGGACGGCAACCCGATTCCCGACGGGCATACAGCGGTGATCCGCGTCGACCTTTCCGAACTGGCCGGCGACGCCACGCAGATGACCATCACCACGACATGGGCCAGCGACGAGGCGATGGAGCAGGCGCTCGCCACTGGCATGCAAGCCGGCATGACCGCCGCCGTCGGCCAGATCGACGCGCTGCTCAATCTGCCGGCGCAACCCTGGAGAACGACATGACCGCCACCTACACCGCCGACGTCTTTTCCACCGTCGATGGCTTCGGCGCCCCAAAGCCCGGCACCTGGGGCGGCTACTGGAACAAGCAAGGCCCCGAGCTGCTCGACCACCGCCTCGCGCTGTACAGCGAGGAGCAGCGGATGGTCTTCGGAGCCAACACCTACCAGCTGTTCCTGCGCTTCGAGCGAATGCTGGGCTCGAGCTCTGAGGCCGACAAGGCCGCTGACCCCTGGGTCACCAAGATGAGGAACTTGCCGGCCACCGTGGTGTCGACCACGCTTCTGGAACCCCTCGACTGGTCACACGCGACGCTGGCGAAGGGCGACGCCGTGGACGTCGTCGCCCGGCTCAAGGAGGAGTCCGAGGCGCCGCTGCGCTCGCACGGCAGCGTTTCGATGAACCGGGCGCTGATGGCCGCCGGCCTGGTCGACCGCCTCCAGCTGACGATCTTCCCGGTGATCAGCGGTCAGACCGGAGCCCACCCGCTCTTCCAGGACGCTGCCGACTTCGACCTCGAGCTGATCGAGAGCCAGACGTTCGACGGTCACATACAGGAACTCATCTACCACCCCACCCTCCACTGACCTTACGGATCGTCCGCCACAGCTCGACCGTTCAAGGCAGACGCCCCTGGATCTGACGCTCGGTGTTGTCGCGGGGCCTTTCGTCGTGAAAGAGTTGCCCCGGCGATGTCTGTGAGATTGGACAGCGACGCGCCACTCGTCGAGCGTGAGGACGAACAACGTTTACTCGAGGCGGCCCTCGCACGGGCGAACGACGGCCACGGCAGTGTCGTGCTGGTCGAGGGCGAGGCCGGAGTTGGCAAGACCCGACTGCTGCGCCTCGCCGCCGAACTCGGCGAACGCCGGGCGATGCGCGTGCTGCGCGCCCGGGGGACCGAGCTCGACCGGACGTTCGGGTTCGGGCTCGTGCGCGGCCTGCTCGAGCGCACCGTGGCCGAGCTTCCCGAGCTGCTGGGCGAGGGCACTGAGCAGGTCGCCGCGCTGCTTGGCAGCGCGACGTCGTCTCGGCACGGAGACTCGGACGTCTTCTCACGCCTGCACGGCCTCTACTGGCTGGTGGCCGAGCTAGCCGCGCGACGTCCGCTCGCGATTATCGCCGACGACCTGCACTGGGCCGACACCGCCTCGCTGCGCTGGCTGGTGTTCATGGCCGAACGCGTCGACGAGCTCCCGGTGCTGATGATCTGCGCCGCCCGGCCGCAGGAGCCCGGCGCCGACCAGGTGTTGCTCGACTCGATCGCCGCGGCTGCGGAAGCGGTGGTGCACCCGGCGCCGCTATCGCCGGCGGGCGCCTCGACGCTTGTCCAGGCGCGCATGCCCGGCGCGGCGCAGCCCTTCACGACGGCCTGTCACACCGCGACCGGCGGCAATCCGTTCTTGCTCGGAGAGCTCGTCACCGAGGCGACCGCCGAGCGGGTGACCGGCACCGCCGCGGACGCCGGCCAGGTGCTCGCCTTCGGTGCCGAGCGGGTGGGACGCGCCGTCCGCCGCCGGGTCCGGGCGCTTGACGAGCCGGCCGGGGAGGTGGCGCGGGCCGTCGCGGTCCTCGGGCCGCCGGTCTCGCTCGAGGACGTGCTCGGCCTCACCGGCCTGCCGCGGGCACAGGCGAGTGCCGCCGCCGAAGCGCTGGCCTCGATCGGCATCCTCACCGCCGATCGCGAGCTCGACTTCGTCCACCCGGTGGTTCGCGGCGCGGTCTACGGCCAGATCCCGTCCCTGCAACGTCTGGAGCTGCACGGGAGGGCGGCTGCGCTGATGACGAGCCGCCACGCGGAGAGCGAACGCGTCGCCCGCCACCTGCTGCCGATCCCCGGCACCGGTGACGCCGAGCGGCTATGTGTGCTGCGGGCCGCAGCACGCGACGCAGGCGCCCGGGGTGCCGCGGACGCTGCGATCACATACTTGCGCCGCGCGCTCGAGGAGCCGCCGCCGCCCGATGAGGTTGCGGGGGTGCTGCACGAGCTCGGCCTCGAGGAGGCCGCCGCCCGTCAACGCGAGAACTTCGACACGCATCTGCGGCAGGCCCGGAAGCTCGCCCGCACCCCGGAGCAACGGATGCGCATCGGCCTTGACCTCGGGCGCGCACTCGCCTCCTACGGGGAGTTCCGCGGCTCGGTGGCGCTCTTCCACGAGGCGCTCGTGGACGACGCGTCGACCGGCAGCGCCGACGCGATCGCGCTCGAGGCCGAGCTGCTGACGATCGCCTTTCACGAGTTCACCTCGACCGAGGTCGCCGCGCCGCTCTGGCAGCGGCGATTGGCCGAGCTGGACCGCGGAACGTACGTCGCTCCGGAGCTGCTCGCGCCGCTCGCGCTATTCGTCTCGGCGTCGCGTGGCTCGGGACCGGCGGCTGTTTCGCTCGCCGAGCGCGCGCTGGCCTCCGGCGGGCTGGACGCACCCAACAGCGTCCTCGTCGGCGCGATCGGCAACAGCCTCATCTACGCCGGCGCCCTCGCCCGGGCCGGACACGTCTACGGCGAGAGCATCACCCGCGCGGCGCGTTTCGGGAACCGGCTCGCCGTCGCCTGGCAGTCGACGATGGTCTCCAACGTCTGGCTGCGCCTCGGTGACATCCGCGCCGCCGAGGCGGATGCCCGCCTCGCGCTCGAGCTGTTCGAGGACGGCAGCGGCGAGCCGGGTCTCGCGTGGTGCGCCGCCCATCTGCTCGACGCGCTGCTCGCCCGCGGGGCGATGGCCGAGGCCGACGAGCTCGCCGGGCGCTTCTCGGCCACGAGCTGGGCGGCGCCGAAGCTCCCTGACGCTCTGCTGCGCACCTCACTTGCCCACTTCCGGCTCGCGCGCGGGGAGGCGATGGCCGCTCTCCAGGAGGCCACCGCGGCGGGCGAGCTCGTCTCAGGCAGGATCTCGAACCCGTACTGCTGTGACTGGCGGACGGCGAAGGCGCTCGCCCTGGTGGCCCTCGGCCGCCGCTCCGAGGCCGTTGCCACCGCCGAGGAACAGCTCGACGACGCGCGTCGCTTCGGCATCGCCGCCGCGACGGGCGCCGCGCAGCGCACGCTGGGGATGATCGTCGGGGGAGGCGAAGGCGTGGAGCTGCTCGGCGAGGCGGTGGCCCTCCTGGAGGGCACCGAGGCCCGTCTCGACCACGCGCGCTCACTGCTGGAGCTGGGAGCGGCACTGCGCCGCCAGGGAGTCCGCACCGAAGCGCGTGAAGTACTGCGGGCCGCGCTCGACGTCACCGCCCGCTACGGGGCGAGCGGTCTCGCCGACCGAGCCCACGAGGAGCTCGTCGCCGCAGGCGCTCGTCCGCGCCGGGACCGGCGCATGCTCAGCGGTCGGGAGTCGCTCACCGCCGGGGAGGACCGGGTCGCGCTGCTCGCTGCGCAGGGTCTCACCAATCGCGAGATCGCCCAACGCCAGTTCGTGACGGTGAAAGCCGTCGAGTGGCACCTGCGCAACACCTACCGCAAGCTCGACGTCGCCTCGCGCGAGGAGCTGCCGGCCGCTCTGGATCTAGGGTCCTCGGCCGAGATCCTGGGATAGGGCCGAGCGACACCGCCCTCGCTGCCGCGCAGCAACGTGGGTTATGGCGGCCCGGGCAACGACGTCATTCACGGGGGCTCGGGCAACGACGCATCGACGGCGGGCCCGACGACGATCGGATCGTCGCCGCGCGCACTAAGGCGTTGTGACCGGGGCAGGCAGACGCGATCAGCGCTGCAGAGCTACGCGGACTGCTGCATTAGCGCGACCCGCGACCGATGCCGCCCGGGTTTCTGCTCGCTCGAACCACGTCGTCGATGGCCACGGATCAGTCGCGTGATACGCGCGGGGACGATCCGCCACAGCTGGCCCTTGTTCGCGGGCTCGATCCAGTCGCCGTTCGAGGGGGCGGCCGGCTCCTGCGCCTCGACGCCAGCGCCGGATGCCGACAGCACCAGGCCGGTCGCCTTGTTCACTATCACATAGTAATTGCCATCGCCGTTGGAGACCGTCGGCGGTGCGGCGCAGCGCGCGGGAATGTCACCGCAGTTGCCCGCCGGCAGGATGTCCCACTCCTGGTTGGGATCGGTCCCGGTGATGGCAAATACGTTCGCGGCCGGTGAACGCTGTGTAACGTGGGTCCCGTCCGCGTCGAGCACCTTGACCCCGTTCGCGCGGTCCATGTTCGCGATCTGGAAGTAGCCGTCGCCACGATGGTCCATCGGCGTCGGATAGGTGGCACTGTTCTGCTCGGGGTCGGCGCCCTGCGCGAGCAGCCGCCACTGCTGCTGCGGGCTGGTGATGCCCGTATCCGGGCCGGTGCCGAGCGGCGTCGACTGCCGCGCGCTCCCCAACACGCCTCGGTCGGCCGCGTTCACCAGCTTGTAGGCGAGCGTGGGATCGAGCCGATCCCCCATCGCCGCCAACACGGGCAGCGAGGCGTTGTCCGCAGGGTTGCCGGCGGCCGTGGACGCGTCGAACAGGCCGATGCCCGGCGTGGCCCAGAACCCGCGCACGCCGTCGCTGCCGCCCGGAATCGGCGTCGCCTCTCCGGCCCACCATTCCATGCCCAGGCTGAGGTGGTGGGGAATGTGCTCCTCCACCTTGTTGAGGTCGATGATCCCCTGGCGCGACAGCGCGCGCGACGGCCCCGGTGGGTTGATCCCATACCAAGGGTCCTGTGGGCTGCCCTGGGTGGTGTAGGCGACGCCGTCCTCGATCGTGAAGATCGGCAGGCCGAGCCCGTTCGCCTCGCCGGCGAAGTCATCTTTCGCGACGTGCTGGACGGTGGAGCCGCAATCGCCGAGGCTGTTGCACGGGTGCCAAGCCTGCTGCGCCCGGGTGAGCGGACCGTGCCAGCCGGGGTAGTAGCTCTCGCACGCGACGTCGAGCGGGATGCCGTTCGTGCTGACCGCCCCGCTGAAGAACGACTGCAGGTCCGGATTGCCGTCGACGTGGATGCAGGTCAGCGGCGGCGGCAGCGGCGGGCCGAGCAGCGCCGGATGCGACTTGTCGGACGCGGCGTCGGCGATCGCCTGCATGGCCGCGCGCTGGATACGCGGGAAGCAGTTCGCCGTGCCGGTGCCGCCGGCGGTGGCGGTCGGCGTGCAGTTCGTGCCCGACGGTGACAGCCCGTTCGCGCCGGTCGTCGTGAACATGCCGTCGTTGACCTCATTGCCGATCGACACGAGGTCCGGCCACGCGCCGTTGGCGCGAAACAGCTCCATCTCCTGCTTGACGTAGTCGTACATCAGGCCCGGGTGCGGCGGGACGCCGGCGAGTTCGTCCACGGTCTTGCCCGCCCAGTTGCCGGGCGTCTCCGAGGTGCTGTCGCCGGAGTAGAACAGCGTGACGTTGACCGCCATCCCCAGCCGCTTGGCGCGCTTGGCCAGGTCGACCGCCGACCAGTCCGTCTGCGCGTGGTTGCCGCTGCTCGTCCCGCCGGGCGACGCCGGGTTGGCGGAGGCCGGGATGACCTGGCTGGCCGGCGGCGGAGCGAGCGTGTAGTTGTTGTACGGCGCTGCTGTGATCGGGAAGCTGACGCCGTCGTGGACGACCGTCGTGTTGATCGACGCCGGACGCACGCGGATCATGTTCAGCCCGTTGTCCTTGAAGATCTGCAGGAGGTCCTGGCCGGGCAGGTAGGCGTCGTGCCACCATGGCACGGAGTTGGCGAACACCCGGTCGGACTCGGCCTTCGACTGCAGGCTCGAGTCGTTGCCCCGGAAATACGTGGGCCGGTACTCCCACAGCTGACTCTGCGTGCGAGCACCGCGAACCGCGCTCTGAGTCAGCTTGCTCGCGTGGCCCACGTCCAGTACGAGACCGGTCTCGGCGTTGGCGATCGTGGAATAGCCGTTGCCGACGTAGCTGAACGACCATGCCTGCGCGGCGGCGCCTGCGCGGCACGTGCGCAGCATGACCACCCGTGCCGGCTCGGCCTCCAGGCACTGACCGGAGCCGACGTTGCTGATCTTCCAGCGACCGCTTCGCAGCTTGGTCATCGCCCATCGCTGACTGAGGTTGCTGAAACTGCGGACACTCTCCACCGCCTTGGCGCCGTCGGCCTGCGCCTGCAGCCCGGAGGCCTGATTGATCAGGTACTCGGTGTCGCCGTCGAGCGGACTCGGGTCATACGGCGGGGGAGGCTGGGTGACATCTGCCAGTGCAGCGCTGGGTGCTGCGAGGAGCAGCGCCATCAGACATAGGACCATCCAAACGGGTCGCATCGCGCTCCGCTTCCCATCACCCGTTCGAGCAGACCCAATGTCGAGGGCCGCACGGATAAGCCTGACCCGACGCATGAGCCTAACCTCCCGATGCCTGGCTATGGACAGGCGCACGGGTACCCCCGGGCCGCGAGGAGTAAACGTGGAAGTTACTTTGGAGGAGCCCTACCGACCACACGCAATCGCTGGCCACCAGTGAGGAGGCTGTAGATGGAGACCTGGGATGCCATCACCGCTCGGCGCAACGTGCGCGAGTTCGCCGACCGAGTAATCCCCGACGCGGACCTCGACCGCGTGCTCGAGGCAGGCCGGATCGCACCCTCATCACAGAACCACCAGCCATGGGACTTCGTCGTCGTGACCGACCGGGAGACACTGCGTGAGCTCTCCAAGGTCTGGCGAGGTGGCGGGCACATCGCAAACGCGGCGGCCGCGATCGCCGTGGTGGTCCCTGACGAGGACGAGCCCCGCGCCCGCGAGCGCAATCGCTTCGACGTCGGCCAAGCGACGATGCAGATGATGATCACCGCCGCCGATCGGGGGATCGGCACCGGTCATTCGGCCGTCGGCGACCAGGACCTGGCGAGGTCGGTGCTCCACGCTCCCGACGACAAGCTCGTCGCGTTCGTGATGGATCTCGGCTATCCGGCGGACCGGCCGCTCAAGCCCGGCACCCGCTTGAAGCGTCGGCCTTTCGACGAGGTCGTCCACCGCAATCGCTGGTGAGCACCCGGACGGCCGCTCTGGCGGCTTGGCGAAACTTGCATGGTTCTCTGACTGAGGGAAAATCAGCCGGTCCTCCCGGACGGGTGGGATTGCGGAGGACGGCGTACGCGGGCGCGAGCCCGGGTAGTCGATCAGCGACCGCGGATCAAGGAGGCCCTGATGGGCGAACACGACACAACCGAGCGCCACCACGAGCGTGCCGCTGACCCCGCCGACACGGCGGACCGGCCGTTGGAGCCGCGGTCCTCAGACGAGCCGCTGCACGACGCCGATGTGCCCCATCCCGACGACAGCGACCCGCACCACCGGCTCAACACGGCCGTCGGGGAGATCGACGAGACGACCGATTCGGACCCCTACCGCTCCGAAACCCCCGAAGATGACGGCGACCGCGCATCCGGCATCCGCGGCGCGGGGCAGGGCGTCGAGGAGTGATGAGCGCATCGCCGATCGCCAAGCGTCTGCTCGAGGCCACCGCCGGCGAGCACCCCGTGATCTCGGTCGTGTTTGACCTGAACCCCGAGGAGTTCGCCACCCCGCCGGCGCGTGCCACCCAGGCGACCTCGCTGCTGGACGCCGCGCACAACCTCGAGACCGCCGATCAGACGTTCAATCACGACGCCCGCCAAGCGATCCGTTCTGATCTCGAGCGGCTCAAAACCTACCTGGGGTCCGACGAGCTGCCGGTCTCGGGCGCCGGGGCGCTGGCGATCTTCGTCTCCCAGGGCTCTGGGCTATTTGAGACAGTGGGGCTCTCGCAGCCTTCGACGTCCTCGATCTACCTCGATCGCCAACCTCACATCGAACCGGTCGTCGTCGAGCCCGCCGCGCAGCGATGGTGCGCAGTCCTCGTCTCCGCCCGAGACGTGACTATCGACACGGGCGCAGGCGCGACGGTCGTCGCGCGCAGCGACGGGCTCGGACTACGTCCGCGGGCACAGCCAGTCCGACGGCAACGACGAGCGCAGTCGCGAGCAGGACATCGAAGGCCACCTGATCGCCGTCTCGCAGCGGCTGGCCGACGACCACCGCGCCGGACGCTTCGACGTGTTAGCGATCGGCGGGCCCGTGGATGCCCTGACCGGGTTGGAGGGCCACCTCCCCGACGACCTGCGGTCCGCGCTCGCCGGACGACTCGACCTGGATCCGTCCGCTGCCAGCGAGGCCGACGTGGCTGCCGCGGTCGGCAGGTTGCTGGCCCAGACGCACGCCGACGCACAGGAGCAGACGCTTGCGCAATTCAACGACCGGCTGGCCGCGGCGCGGGAGCAGGACGGTCCCCCACGCGCCGTCGCCGGGGTCGCCGACGTACTCGAGGCACTCACCGAGCAGCGGGTGGAGACGCTGCTGCTCCCTGACGACTTCCATGCCGCCGGCGCGCGGTGCCCGCAGTGCGGGATGCTGCTTCCCTCAGACGTCTCGGAGTGCCCAATCGACGGCACAGCGACAAGCCCCGTCGCTGACCTGCGTGAGCCGATGATCGCCGCGGCGGTTCGCCAGGACGCGACGGTGCTCGTGTTCCCCGAACCGGACGAGCCACTGCGCGCGCCAGACCACCGTGCCGGAGCGCTACTGCGGTTCTAGACGCGGCAGCGGCTACGGCGGTGGGAAGCATCCTCCCCGCGCAGGGTTGGTGTGGCGGCCTGCGGGTTTCTCCCGTTGGTCGCCGGTCAAACAGCCCGTTTGGCCTTGGTTGGACGTTGGCTGTAGTCGGTGGCTCGGAAGCAGCCGCGGATGTGGTCATTGACGACGCCGACGTTCTGCATGAATGCATACACGCTCGTGGGCCCGACGAAACGGTATCTCCGTGACTTCAACTGCTTGGCGAACGCGTCCGCCTGTGGTGTCGACGTGGGGAGGTCTGCGAGGGACCGTGGCGCACGTTTACGGCTGCTCTCGTAGGACCTCGCGAGCGTGGCAAGACTCGGCGACGCGGACCGCATCGCGCGCGCGTTCTCGACGGTGGCCTGGATCTTGGCGCGGTTACGGATGATCGAGGGATCCTGCACCAGCCGGTCGACGTCTCGCTCCGTCATCGCCGCGACCAGCGCGACGTCGAAGCCGTGGAAGGCTGCGCGGAACCCGTCCCGCTTACCGAACACGATCGACCAGCTGAGCCCGGCCTCGAACACACCCAGAGTGAGCGCCTCGAACAATGCCGACTCGTCGTACGTGCGCGTACCCCAAACCTCGTCGTGGTAGCGGCCGGCGGCCGTGTCGCCAGCCCCGGCCCAGGCGCAGCGCGGCTTGCCGTCATAACCGATGATCACGTCGTCGCCCAACCGGCCCTCCAGCCCACGACCATGAGCAGTCGCGTATCGAGGAAAGGATCGTCTCGAATGATGAGCCCGCTCTCTTGAGTCAACCGACTCTAGTCGTTGCTGTCGGGGTGGACCACGAGGAGCAAGCATGTGTGTCCACGGCGTTGCGTTGTTGCTCTGACCGACGAGCGACGGCGTCGCAGCTAGCCGTTGGGGCAGGAAGCGCGACAGCTGATTATGCTGATCGCGGATGAACGCTCCCGTCGGACCGGTGATCATCGCTTACGACCGTTCAGCCGCCGCGCGCGAGGCGATCACTAAAGCGGCCGTGCTCATGCAGTCATGCCGGTTTCTCGTGGTCACCGTATGGGAGGAGGGTCTCGCATACACAGCGAGGGCCCCGACGATGGAGCCGGACGCTTACGCAATGACGCCGGGGGTCGACCCTGAAACCGCACGCGACCTCGATCGCAGCCTGCACGCGCACGCCGAGCAGGTCTCCAGTGAAGGGGCCAATCTTGCCCGGTCGCTCGGGCTCGATGCAGAGCCACTCGCCTTGCCCGATGCTGGTGGCGTGTCCGCCACGATCCTGGACGCCGCTCGTGAGCACCACGCCTCGGCGATCATCGTCGGCTCGCGCGGCCTGAGTGGTCTCCGAGCGCGGCTGGAAGGTAGTTCATCCAAGGGTGTCTTGAAGCATGCGTCGTGCCCAGTCTTCGTTGCGCACGCGCCCGACGAACGCGACTGAGGGTCTACGCGCCTCGCCGGCGCCCATCCTGAGATTCTTCGCTCAGTGAAGCCTGCGCCGTTCAACCTGCATCGACCGCGAGGTGTGCCTGAGGCCCTCGCGCTTCTGGCGGGGGGCGAGGCGAAGGTGCTCGCGGGTGGGCAGAGCCTCGTTCCGCTGCTCTCGATCCGGTCGGTCAATGTGAAACACGTCGTCGATATCAACCGGATCTCGAGCCTCGAGCGGGTGTCGGTCACAGACGGAGAGGTGCGGGTGGGCGCGCTCGTCCGGCATGCGGATGTCGAATATCATCGTGAGCTTCGCGTTGCGCGAGGAGCACTCGCGCCTGCTACGAGCTGCCGTTCACCACAAGCCCCAGCGGAAGTCGGGAACTCCGGTCGCCGGTGGCGTTGGAGGGGGAGGATCCGGTGACGGGTGATAGGACCCGGGTGGGTAGCTGACGATAATTTTGACCTTCTTATCGCCACCGATGCGGCGGAGCACGTCTGCGAAGTCATTCATGTGCCATGCGAGGTCGATGCAGCCGGCGCTCCCAGGCGTCGAACCACCATGGATGAAGAACCCACCGCGCCCGAAATCATGGGTGGTGTCAAACGGATGGATCGTGATGCGCCAGTAACCCCAGCCCTCGCTGTAGAGCCACATCATGTGAAGTTGGCCGGGATCGATCCAGTAGACCCCCTCCGGAATCGGACCCGTGCTCTCCTGGTGTTGGCGCGCCTGGGAGTAGTCGAATGAGCCGCTCGAGTCCGGCCGGCCTGACACGGCCGGCCAACTATCGTTGGTCGTCCCTGTCATCGTAAGCCGACGCCCGTCGAACGCGAGCGAGACCGTGGCGTCCGGAAGGGTCGAATTGCTTCGCTCGCCGATGCGGCGATCGAGTTTCTCGATCAGCGCATCGTAGTCTCCGGATTGGCCGGCGTCGCGCTCTCGGACGAGCCGATCGCGCTCTGCTCTGAGCTCGTCGGTAGTTCCCTCACCCGCGTGGATCGCTACCTCGCGGGAAAGTCTCCGAAAGCGTCCGCGTCGCGCAGTGCCGGCCGCGGCCCCAGGACCGATAGGCCTGCCCGACGCCACGACCCGCGCCACCGCGCGGTTTCCAATGGACCGCTGAAGAGCCAGCACATCAGCAACCAGCGGATCGTCTGCGATACGCCGTGAGGCAGCGTTTCGCTCAAAGGACGACATCGTCCTGGGCGAGGTCGACGCGCCGCTCAGCCGGCTCGAGGAGGAGCTGCGGACGGGTGCTGGCGATACCGTCGACCGCATCGAGCGATGGCTCTCCGCCGAAGGCAGCATCGTCGCCACCGAAGGAGAGCTTGCCCAGCTACGACTCCGGGCACTAGCCACCGACCCCCACCTGCGCAGCCGCGAACGCGAACGGCTCAGCGGCACCGAGACAGCCATCGCCGAGGCAATCGCCGCGGACACAGGCGCCCTGCCCAACAGCCTCGCCGCACGCGCGTTCGCCGCCGCCTCGATCAGCATCCTCCTCGGGCTCCGCGAACGGTTCATCGATCGTGGAGCCAAGGAGGCCCCCGACAACCTCACCCAAGCCCTCCGAATCCTCCGCGGCGCCCACGCAGCACTACAACCCAGACCAGCTCACGCAGACCGCTGAACCGTCGCCCCAGCGGTGTACGCGCGCTTCCGATCGGCGGGCCGTTTGAATGCCTTCTGGTAGGCGTCAAGTAGGAAAGGCAGCATCTCTGCCTCGCGCATCGGCTCCCCCGCAACCTGCCGCCGAAGCATCTCGCTGCAGAGTTGGATGTGGGCCTCGCCCAGCGCCGCAGTCAGGGCTGCGGCGACGGCCGCGTTAATGACCGAGACGCCTGGAATGACCTTCAGGAGGTTCGCGGCAATTTGCTTTCCGACGACGGCGACTCCGCCTTCGCCGACCAGCCCACGGATTAGGCTCACCGCCCGGTCGTTGCTCATGTCGATACCGAACACCGCGGTGATGCTGGCGAGCATCCCTAGTTGCACGGGCATCAGCACAACCGCGTCTGGGATTGGAATAGGCGCTGCCCCAACCCCACCAGCCGCCACGGTCGACGCGCCGACGATCGCTCGTGCCTGATTGGCCTTGAGTCGAATGACTACACCCTGGGCGTTTGCAAACGCCCGCCTCACCGCCTCGGGAAGGATGTCGTTAGTCCGCTCTACAAGTTCCTCCAAGCCTCGCGGCGGAAGTGTTTGTCCGGCGAGTCTCCGCGCCCGGGCGAGAACACGGACGGGCTCACCGTCGATAGGAAGATGTTCCTCCCTAATGGCCTGCTCCAGCGCCGCCGCGTGGTCGTCGTCGATGCATTGCGTGAGGACGAGCATTACCGGCACCTCATCCGCGATGGCTCGGACAATCTCAATGTCGTAGTCCTGAATCCGGTTCTGCCCGGTATTGATGCAGTACCAAGCGACGTGGATCACGTCATACGGCGATCCTCTACGCGACTCCGTGATCGTCTTCTTGTACTCACGGATGACCTCCTTCTTCGCCTGCCCAAGCTCGATGCCCGGCGTATCGAAGATGGTGACGGGCACACCGACAACGTCGTGGCGTTGGACGTGCTTGGTCACGGGCTTGCCGACGCCCTCCTCAGCAAGTGGGACCCTGAACACAGCATTGATCAGCGTGCTCTTCCCAGCTCCGGTCTGTCCGCCGATGAGGATGTTCGCATGGCCGAGCTGCTCTGTCGCCCGCTGCTGCTCAGCGCTGAAGAAGGCCGCTGGATCCGCGGCTACCGCCTCGACGTCCGGGTCACCGCCATCGCCAACGCCAGGGGAGCCTTTCTTGCCTGCGTGGCGCGCCCGGTCGCTTACGTCTTGCAGGCCGCGCGTGACCGCGACGCTAACGTCCCTGACACCCCGCTCGGCGACTCGTCGAGCTTGGGCTAGGACCCGTTGAATCCGCTCTCGTCTGTGATCTCCCGCCGGCAAAGCTCTCCCTTTCGGTCACCGGCATCCTCCCACAGAGACACGGACGGCCCATCTGATTTCGTCGGTCGCGTGCTCGCCAGACACAGACCCTCCACGGGACCAGGCGGCGTGATTCGGTTAGCCGGGAGCGCCGCGGTTTCCGCTCGGACGGTGGGTGAACGTCGAGGCGGAGCCTCTGCGCGTGCTGGTCCCCGTCAGATAAACGGGGTTTCTGCCTTGTCGCCGATCCATCCACGAGGCGTTGATCGCGCTGCACACGACGCAGCACTCGCCCGACTCGCGGTAAGCGTTGCGAGGAATAGGCTGCCGCGGATGGACACCGATCAAATCACCATCAAGCTTCACCGCGGCGCCGCCGCCGCAGTGGTGCAGGTCCTCGACTACTACATCGAGCGCGACTCAGGAACCGGCTATGGCGGCATCCTTCGAAGCCTCCAGACGACCATAATCCAGGATGGCTTTGGCGGCGTTAAGCCAAGCCCGCCCGCGCGCCTGCCGGCCCACGAGCAAGAAGAATAGTCGCGCTGCGCGCCTCCGTCCGAGCAGCCTCGGCGGTCGGCGTGTTCCTGCCGACCAGACTGCCCTTCGTCGCCCATGCAGCCACGAGATCGAGGCTTGAGCAGCGAGACCAGCGACGCGACCGGCGCAGGCTGACTGAGCTCCACGAGCGGCAGTCCAGACAATGGCTGCCGGGGGGTGACAGAGCTGATCTCCGGACCGGGTTTGTCAGATCACCGGTGCTGACCCACGGCGATCTGTTGCTTTACATGTTCGCGAACCTAGGCAGGCCGGCGAGCTGGCCCCAGATCGCGGCCGGGCTCGAGCAGGCCGCGACCGGAGACGGATCGGCCATCGAGACCGCACTACAGCAAACAAGGCCGCTGTATCAGTCGGCGCTGGTGTCAGCGACGGCGCTGCAGTGCGCGGACAAGCCGCGGCCGCGGCTGGGCCCGCAGGCGTGGCCGAGCATCTTCGGCCGGCTGACGCGTGTCAGCCCGTTTCTGGCGGTGACCGGCTGGTGGCTGGCGGTGCCGTGCGCCGGTTGGCCGCTGGTGAACGCTGACCGCTACAGCGGACCGTGGAACCGGTCGACCCGCAACCCGATGTTGGTGATCGGCACCCGGGATGACCCGCAAGCCGCGTACGCGGGCGCCCGCCGAGTGGCGCGCCTGCTCGGCAACGCCAGGCTGTTGACCCTCGACGGCTACGCCCACACCACCGACGTCGACCCCAGCAGGTGCATCGATCACGCGCTCAGCGCGTATCTGATCCGGCCCGCCACCGCGCGACGACAAACCTGCCACGCAGACCGACAGCCGTTTGACCCGGACTTCGGGACACCACTTCCCAATCCACCGCTCCTGTGACCGCTGCGGGCGACGCGGCCCAGCCGAAAGGCGGATGGTGATGACTACCGGAGCACAGACGGGTCGAGCTACCAACCTCGTGCGATTCCTGGACGCGAGGTTGATGACGAGGCGACAGGCTCAGCCGAACGCCTCCGCGGTGGCGTGGGTGGAGGACGACTCGCCCCGGTCGGCGCCGATCCCGACGAGGACATCCCGTTCTGATCGGACTCTGAGGCACCCGCGATCGCGGGCGCCTCTCCCCCACCCCGATCTGACGATGACCACCGCCCACTGACCACTCGCGTGATCGTGGGCTGATCCGCCGCGCTCGTCCTACCGTGCTGCCCGGTAGAGAGTGACGTTGCGATCGAGCCGCCCGCCCGCGAACCCGCGTGGCCTGCCGCCCTGCGCATCGAGGTATGCCAGCTGCCGCGAGATCGTGCCGAGGTCGCCCGGGAATACGTGGTCGAGCATCCACGTCTGGATCGCGACACCGCCACCGGTAGTACCCAGGACCCGCAACGCCCGGGACTGTTGTGGATAGTCGATCAGCGAGGCCGTGTCGATCAGCCAGTAGCCGCCCGCCGGCGTCGGCCTCGCCTGCACCTGGTTTCGGTGGGTGTGCCCGGCGATCGCCGCAATCACCCGTGGATGCTGATCGAGGATCGTCAGCAGCCGCTCGCCGCCCTCGGAACCAGCGAGCGGCTGGTGTGAGGCGACGATCACCCAGCGTTCGCCGGCGGCCTCGAGTTCGCTGGCGAGCCACGCCGTCTGGCCGGCGACCACGAGCCCGCCCGACCCGCCGCCACGGCGCGCGAGGTCGAGCACGATCAGCCTCAGCCGCGAGCCCACGTCCAGGTGATAGTCGAGACGGTCGCCGCCGGCGCCCGCAGCGCTCGCCGCACGCAGGCGCGCCACGACCTCGTGCGCGTCGAGCTGGCGCCGCGACGGGTCGGCGGGGACCCGCACCTTCGGCTCCGCTAGCGCCTGGGCGAGGAAGCTCGAGACCAGACCGGGACTGGGAGGTCCGTCGGGTGACCCGCCGGCGGTCAGCGACGTCCCGGGCGGAAGCGTCAGCCCCGCCGGGAGCTCCCACAGAGCCTGATCGCCGAGCGCCAGCGCCCGCGTCTCGTCGGTCGGTGCGATCTCGCCGGCGACGAGGATGTCGTGGTCGCCGAGCACCGGGTACCAGGGGCGCCCCAGACCAAGGCCGCCGAGCGGCCGCGCCGCGCGACCGAGTAGACCGGGGTGCTGCGGCGCGTCTAGATCCGGGCGGTAGTAGAACGGATCCGGATTAGCGGACGACTGGACTCCGAAGTATCCGCGCGAGCCGCTGCCAGGCCTGACCAGCCCGCCTCTGAGGATCCCGACCGCGTGCGCGAGCTCGTTGCTCTGGTCGTTGTCGATCAGGTCGCCGCCTTGAATCACGACGTCGGGGCGCAGCGACCGGATCGAGCGCGCCGCGCCCGCAAGCACCTGCACTGTCAGCGCCTCCTGGGGACGGAAGGTCGACTCAAATGGCGCGCCGAGGCGATCGAGGAACGTCACCCTTGCCGGCGAGGACGCGTCCAGCACGTGGGCGTCGGTGACGTGTGCGAGCGTCCCGAGCAGCTCGGTCGGCCGGCGACGCGCCCCCAGTTCGGTGCGGGCGATCAGCGCCTCACCGGGCCCAGGGCTGAGATTCCCGGTGCCGCGCGGGTCGGCCCAGGTCGCGGTCAGCGTCGACCCCGATGGCGCCGGCGCGCCCGGCCTGCCGCTGCCGCAGCCGGCGGCGATCAGCGCCGCCGCCGCGATCATCTCACCGAGCGCCTGGCGCCTCGTGATCAGGCTCACGTCGACCTCAGCCCCGCGAGCACCGGCTCTCGCGTCGTCTGACGGGCCACCCACAGCACCGCAACCACGGCCGCGAGCGCGAGGCCCGCGAGCACCGCGGCGATCTCAGGCGCGGTCGCGCCCAGCGGCAGCGTCGCGTAGCCGGCGGCGAGGCGGCCGAGCGCCGGGCCGAGTACGAGCCGCTCGAGCAGGATGCCGATCACCGCCGCGGGCACCACGAGCGCCGCCACCGCGCCGACCAGCAGCCGCCCGACGGCGGCATCGCCAGCTCCGACCGCCCGCAGGATCGCGACCGTGCGGCGACGTTCGCCCACGGTCAGCGCACACGCCTGCACCAGGGCGTAGAAGCAGACGAGGCCGTCGACGATCGCGATCGCGCGCAAGATCGAGCGCAGGATGGCGACGAGCGGCACGCCGCGGGCAGTCACGCCCGCACTGGGGGCGGCGGTCGTGCCAAGCCTCGCGTTAACGGCCGAGACGTTCGCGCCGGGCCGGACGCGGACCGCGAGTTGCTCGGGCGGGCTCGGCTCGGCGGCGAGCAGCGCCGCGGCCGGCACGTACGCGACCCGGCCATCATGATCGAGCGAGCTGACCACGCCAGCGACGCGCAAGCGCAGCTCATTGCCCGAGGAGAGCTGGATCGCGAGGGTCGAGCCGGGGGACAGACCGAGCGCCCCGGCGAGCCCGACCCCAACCTCGGCCTGATCCCGACCTCGCAGCCGCCTGCCCGCGGTCAGCGGCGGCGCCTCGAACACCGTGTGATCTCCCGGGTAGGCGATCACGTCGATCGGCTCGTCCAGCGAGAACGAGTCGGCCGCATCGGTCTCATACCGCGGCGCTGCGGCCTGGACACCCGGGATCGAGCGCACCCGCGCTGTGGCAGAGGCAGGCAGGTCCGCGGTCAACTGGTAGCGCTTGCCGAGCGCGCCGGGGTCGGTCTCGAGCGATGCGAGCGCGGACGCGAGTGCGAGCATCAGCAGCACGAACGCGGTCGAGGCGCCGAGCGTGATCGCGGTTGCGACCATCCGCGCGCGCCGGGTGGCGACGAGACGCGCGCCGAGCAGCGAGAGTCCGGCGCGCGTTGACGTGAACGAGGCCGCGCGATGCCGGCGCCGGTTGAGTTCCGCGCCGTTTAGCAGCGACACCGGGTGGCGTCCCGCCGCACGCCAAGCCGGCCACGCGGCCGCGAGCACCGGGATCGCGATGCTCGCCAGCCAGGCGGCTGCGAGCGCCGGGATCAGCCCAGCGCCGGGCGCGGGCTCGTTGAGCAGTGTCAGTAGCCGGGTGGTCGGCCCATAGGTCGCGAGCGTCCCGGCGACCGCGCCGATCGTGGCGGCGGGAACCGCGACGAACAGCGCCTCGATCGCCTGAGTGCTCGCGAGATGGGCGCGCGAGGCGCCGACCGCACGACGCACCCCGATCCCCCGCAGCCGACGCTGAACCTCAGCGCGTGCGGAGGAGGCGAGCATCACGCCCGCCGTCGCGAGCGCGATCACCGACAGCGCGACCAGCAGGTCGATCACGATCCCCGCCGCCTGGTCGAGCAGCACCCGAAGCCCCGAGCGCGTCACGAACCGCACCCCTTCCAGGCCGTAGCTCGTCGCCCTCGCCTGCACCAGCACCTCGTTGACGTTGCGCGGGTCGCGCAGCCAGATCTGCGCATAGTTCACGCGCGGATCCAGTCGGCCCCCGACCGACCGCTCAAGCCCCGTTCGCGAGAGATAGATGCGCGGCGACGCGAGCGGATAGGAGACGTTGTCCGGGCTCTCGGCGAACCCGACCACCCGCTGAGGCCCGACGCCACCGACATCGAGCGTCCCGCCGATCCGGACGCCCCAAGCCGAGGCGAGGCCTCGTTCGACCACCACCTCGCCGGGCCGCTCCGAGACGTTGCGCCCGCCGACGATCGCATAGCCACGACGGCCAGGCCCGACCACCTCGACCGACGCGCTCGAGCTGCGGTGGCCGTCGGCGGCGATGTCGAGATCGGTGAACTCCTGACGCAGCGAGAACGTGGCCAGGTCGGGCAGCGCCTCGATCCGCTGTGACACGCGGGCCGCCTGCTGCGGGTTGAAACGAACGATCACGTCGGGGAGGCCGGCGGCGCGGACCGCGCGGTCAAAGCCCCGCCCGAGACCGTCGGACACGACGACGGCCGTGGCCAGCATCGCCGACGCCAGCCCGATCCCAAGCCCCGTCAGCAGCGACCGACGCCGGCGCGCCCGCAGCCCGAACCGCGCGGCTGCGAACGCTGCCCTCAGGCGGACTCCGTGAGGTCGAGCGCGCGCGGGGCGGGCTCGGGGGCATGCAGTCGGCCGTCGCGGAGGTGCAGGACTCGGTGGGCGATCGCCGCCGCCTCGGGCTCGTGGGTGACCAACACCACCGCCCGGGCGCCGAGGCCGCGCAGCAACGTGAGCACCGCGGCGCCGTTCTCCTGGTCGAGGTTCCCGGTCGGCTCGTCGGCAAGCACAAGCTCGGGATCGTTGACCAGGGCGCGGGCGATCGCGAGCCGCTGCTGCTCGCCTCCCGAAAGCTCGTGCGGACGGCGGCCCGCGATCTCGGTCAGCCCGAGCTCGTCGATCAACCGCCGGGCGCGGCGCTCGCCACCACGCCCCGCGCCCGGAAGCCGCGCCGGCAACAGCACGTTCTCCTCGCCGCTCAACTCCTCGATCAGATGAAACGACTGGAACACGAACCCCACGTGGCGCAGCCTCGCGCGCGCGAGCGCGCGCTGAGACATGCTCGTGACCACCTGGCCGGCGAGCATGATCTGGCCCGCGTCAGGGACGATCGAGCGCCCCAAGCAGATGCAGCAGCGTCGACTTGCCGCTGCCCGAGCGGCCGAGAACCGCGACCACCTCGCCAGCGTCGACATCGAGGCTGACACCGTCGAGCACCCTCCGGGCGGCACGTCCGGCGCCCACCGTCTTCGTGATCCCGCGGGCCTGCAGAACGGGCACCGGGATTACGGTAGCGGTCGCGGAGTCTCGATTCGCGGGTTCACACCGACCTTCGCCTCGGCAGGACCACACCCGCAGGTGGTCGTTCGAAGCGACTGTCGTGGAGGATCATCGCTTCTGATCGGCCTCGCTTTCGGCGACCTTTAGGGCCTGTTCGGCGAGCGCGTATCCCTGGTCGCCGATCGCCCGCAGTTGCGCGGCGAGCGCGCGCATCGGGTAGGGGTTGTCGTCGGCGGCCATCGTCGCGCGCATCAGCGCGGCTTCGCGTACGAACTGCGACACGCTCGAGCCCTGGCGTTTGGCGGCTTCGCGGATCAGGTCCATCCCGTGGGGGGTGAAGCTGATCGTGGTGCGGGTCATGGGCATAGCTAAGAGTCCTCGAAGAGCTCCTCAAGCTGTTGTTTGCTAGCACCGATGCTAGCTGTAATGACAGCACACACGCTATCAGTTGCCGGCCACGGAATGGCTCCCCAGATGCACTCAAGGAGCAACACCACCATGAAAACGACACACCGCGACATCGAGGACCCTATGGTCGGCATCCAGTTCGGGCGAAGCGCAGCATGATCCGCTACATCCGACTCGCGCTCGGCCTGGTCCTCGACGCGGCGGGTCTGCCCCGTTTCTGGACGGGCAGCGCCAGCTCACCGGTCACGCACCGCACGTACGGCATGCTCTGCACCCGCGGCCGCGGCTGGCCATCCAAGGTGAACTGTTGGACGGGCAAGAACGTCTCGCTGAGCTTCTCGGCCTACTGATGCGCCGCTCATCGAAGATCAAACTGGCCATAACCATCCTGGTGATGATCGCGGCGATCGCATTCGCGGCTGTACACAGCGCCCAGGCCAGCGCTGCCGCTTCAGCCAAACCGTCCATTGCCGCATCAATCAGGGACCCGCTCAGGCCGATGTGACGATCCACGCTCCGGGCCTCTGAGAGCCGACGCCCGGACTCGAACCGGGGACCCCTTCATTACGAGTGAAGTGCTCTACCAGCTGAGCTACGTCGGCGTTTGCAGGGATTTCCAGATCTTCCTTCTGCCCGCCCGCTCTCAGTTGAGCGGGGCCCGCAGAATCCTGGTCGGCCGCTGCTTCGGTCAAGCGTAGCCGAGCCCGGAGCCTCTCGTAAGCCGTCGGCGGGGCTGTGCCGCCCTCCAACATCGTGGGATCGGCAGCTTACGTGAGTTCTACGCCGGGACTGCGTAGGCCGGCAACGGTCGTCGATGTTTGGGACGGGCCTATCAGGGAAGACCAACTTTGGAGAAAAAGGAGGGCGTATGCCGGTGGCTCCGGCAGTTTGCTCGTCTCACGAGCGACCTAGGATCCCCCGAAACCTTTTCCTCGGGGCGACCGCCACAGCCGTAACACCAAGAAGCGAGCCTGGGACGGTTGGGGGTCGGCGAACAGGCGTCGCCTTCACAGACGGGCTTTCCGCCGATCGCGCGGATCGGCGCGGCGCACTGGTCGGGTATGCGAGCTCGGATAAGGACCAGCGGGACCACGCCAACGACGAGTTGCGATGGCAGGCGGAGGCGATCGCCACTGAGTGTGAGCGGCGTGGGCTACACCTCCTGGCGGTCGTTCGCGAGCATGAGCGGCAGCATCACCGAACACTCGAGCGGCCTGGGCTGGGGTATGCGCTCGACCAGATCGCGGCCGGAAACGCAAGCGGTCTCATCGTCTCAGACCTCTTCCACCTCAGCCATTCCCTGCCGGACCTCGGTCGGGTGCTGGAATGGCTGGCACATCGCAAGGCCCGGCTTGTGGTCGCGGGGCCTGGCCTCGATTCGAAAGAAGAACCTGGGCGTCTAGCGCTCCTGACGATCATCGAGGTGTCCAGCTGGGAGCGCGAGCGATTGGCGGAGCGGACGCGCAACGGTATGCGCGCCGCGCGTCGCAAGGGGCCGGCGAGCGTCGCGGACCATCCGGAGCTCAGCGAGCGGATCGCGGGTATGCGCGCCGCGGGTATGAGCCTCCAAGCGATCGCAGACCAGCTGAACGCCGACGGGATTCCCACGGTCAGAGGTGGCGCCAAGTGGCGCCCTTCGAGCGTGCAAGCAGCCGTCGGCTACCGGCGCCCACCCACCGGCCATGCGCTGGCTGGGTCGATCGGAGATTCCCCACAGGGCGGCCGAGGTGGCGTAGCCGATATGAGCCTCCGTGACGCGCGCCGCGACCGGTCGTAGGTATCGGCCAGGCTTACGCATGGGGTTTAGAGCGTAAAGCGCGAAGAGCTTGCGCTAGAGGAAACCCGACGGATAGTCTCGTTTGGGCCGACTTGGAGAGGTCTTGGAGTTCGAGCGCCTTCTCCCGACGGGTGGATGGGCGTCACTGGGGGGCAGTGGCGAGACAGTTGCGAGGTTGAGCTTCGCGAAGGGCGATACGTGCATTGGGCCATGGAAGTCGAAGGCGCCGCGGGCGGTCAGTCGGATCTGGGCGGGGTTGATCTGCCTGTTCAGGGCGTCGCAGAGGCCGTGACGGATCCCGTCGCATCGCTCGCGAGTCGGATGCCTTGGAGTCCTCGAGCGAGCGCCAGCGAGGTTCCGGCCGTTCGAAAAGCCGGGAGCCCAGGCGGCACCGGGCGTGCTCCCGCCGCATGCCCGCGCATCCCAGCCCCGAAAACGTCAGCAGCGGTTCGATTGGATGACCGTGCCAACGGCTGCCTCTCAAGCGAGTCAGTCAATGAGCGCCTCGTGCGGACAAACGGCTCGCCGGGCGACGAGGTCGCTGCACCCGGCAGAACGCGTGTACTCGGGTATGCGAGCGTGCAGGAAGAGCATGACGAGCGCTCCCATGTACAGCTGCGACGACAGGCGGTGCAGATCGCCGCTGAGTGTGAGCGGCGTGGGCTACACCTCCTGGCGATCGTTCGCGAGCATGAGCGCCAGCATCAACGACCACTTGAGCGGCCCGGGCTCGGGTATGCGCTCGAACAGATCGCGGCTGGCGAGGCATCCGGCATCGTCGTTGCCGAACTGTCTCGGGTCACTCATTCGGTATCGGACCTTGGTCGGGTGTTGGAGTGGCTGGCACATCGCAAGGCCCGGCTCGTGGTCGCCAGGCCCGGCTTCGACACCGAAGAAGAACCCGGTCGCCTCGCGGTCCGCACGATCATCGAGGTGTCTCGGTGGGAGCGCGAGCGATTGGCGGAGCGGACGCGCAACGGTATGCGCGCGGCACGTCGCAAGGGGCCGGCGAGCGTCGCGGACCACCCGGAGCTCAGCGAGCGGATCGCGATTATGCGCGCCGCGGGTATGACCCTCCAAGCGATCGCAGACCGGCTGAACGCCGACAGGATTCCCACGGTCAGAGGTGGCGCCAAGTGGCGTCCCTCAAGCGTGCAAGCAGCCGCGGGGTACCACCGTCCGCCAGGCAGCTACACACTCGCGGCACACCGAGACGACGAGTGACAACGCGCTCAACGACGTCGCCGATCACTGGTGTGTCTCGGCGCGCTGTCAGAGTCCGCGACGCGACTGTCACCTTCGCCTACGCACGGGGTTGGACGCGTATCGCACCACCTCATTGCAACCGATACACGTGCGGGGATAAGGTCACACCTTCGACTGCAAAGATTGCTGAGGGGCGTGGCGAGAGAGGGGCATGGTATGCACACTAAGGACGTCGGCAGCCCATTCGCGAGCCGGACCAAGCGGATTGTCTTGGTTGCAGACAATTCGTTGATTGTCGAGGCGCTTCGCGTTGGGTTGCGTAAGAGTGGCGAGTTCAACCTAGTCGGCTACGTGGACGCACGCCGGACATCGGCGGCCACGATCGTCGGCGTGCAACCCGATGCCGTGCTGCTCGACGACGCGGACTGCTCCGAGCGCGCCGTTGAATTGATCCGACAGCTCAAGATGGAGGACACGGACCTTTCGGTGATCGTGCTAACGCTCGAAATGTCCCCGGAATGGCTCGACCACGTATTCGATGCGGGTGCGACCGGCGTGATCTCTAAGGCGACGCATCCGTTGGCGCTCTCCACGCTTCTGCGCGCGACGCTGAACGGCCATATCTTTCATAGATTGGTTTACTCGAGGACCGCTGCCGGATCTTCTGGGGAGGAGATAGCCAGCCATAACTTGCCGCTTACGAACCGCGAGCTTGAAATACTGCAACTCGTTGCGGCAGGAGCGACCAACAGCGATGTTGCGCGCAAACTTTGGGTGACCGAGCAGACGATCAAGTTCCATCTGAGGAACATCTACCGAAAGCTCGACGTCGCCAATCGGACGGAAGCGAGTCACTTCGCGCACGTCAACGGATTGGTGGACGGGCAATCTGTGCTGACTGCGGCTTCCTGAGCCCGGAGTCGCGGCAGGCGCGCACCGCGATCGCACTCACAACTCGGCGCTGACGCTCATTTCGCGGGCGCCTCGTGTATCGCCCGTCGCGGTAGCAGGGATCTCGATCCTCGCGCCGCCGTTCGCCAGGGATGCGTCGACTGCTTCGATCGTCCGAACCACCTCGAGCCCAAGCGCAGCTGACGAACGTGGCGTGGAGCCGGTTCGGATGGCCTCGCAGAAGTCCTCCAACTCGCGATAGATGGGCTCGACGACGTCTATATGTGGGGACAGAATGTCGCCGGTGCGATACGTGAGCGCGAACTCGCCGAACGTTGCCGGGTCTCGCACCGCGGCACCCGAGTCGAACACCCGTACAGGCTCATTAGACGTGTCTTCGTACACGATCATCTTGCGCGAGCCCACAACCGTGGTCCTCCGCAATTTGCTCGGAGCCAGCCACGACAGCTCGACGTGACCGACCGTACCGGAGCTGTACTCGAGATCGACGAACGCCACATCCGGTACGCCCGGGATGATGCAGCCGCGCGCGAGTGCGCTGACTCGCGCCGGCGTCTCTTCGAGCCAGTGCCGAAGGATGGAGAAGTCGTGTGGGCCTAGGTCCCACGCCACGCTCACGTCCGACTGATGGATGCCCAGGTTGACACGGCTCGTCGAGACGAAATAGATGTCTCCGATCTCGCCGCTCGCAATGAGGGAGCGAATCAGGATCACCGACGGGCTATAGAGGAATGTGTGCCCGGGCATCAGGACGAGGCCCAGGCGCTCGGCGAGCTCAATCAGCGACTGAGCCTGATCCGACGATGCGGCGAGCGGTTTCTCGACCATGACATGCTTTCCAGCTAGCAACGCCGCCGCCGCGAGCGGGTAATGCGTCGATATCGGCGTAGCGATCACCACAGCGTCGATCGTGGAGTCGGACAGAAGCTCGTCGTATTGAGTCGTGGCGGCTACCGAGGGGAAGCGACGGCTTACCCGCTCAAGCCGCGCCGCGACGCGGTCACAAGCAACGATCGTCTTGATGAGCGGGAGTTCGTGGAGGTTGCGGATGAGATTTGGTCCCCAATAGCCGAGCCCCACCACGGCCACATTCAGGCTCCGATCATGCTCTCGCCGTCGGTTGTCGCCGATGACTAGTGCCACTGGGGCTTCCTGGACTGCGTCGACAGGGCCGTCATGCGGTCGAAGACCTCTGATGGAGGACCTGCAGCGGCGTGCGCAGCAGCAGGCGAAGGTCTAGGCCAAGCGACCAGCTGCATACGTACGCGACATCCATGTCGAGCGCCTCGCCATAGGGCGCGTTGGCCCGGGCGGTGACCTGCCAGAGACCGGTGAGCCCTTGAGGCATGAGAAACCGGTCCAGGTGATGCGGCGCAAAGTTGTCCACCTCGTAGGGAATGCACGGTCTCGGCCCGACGAGCGACATGTCGCCCCGGAGAACGTTGATCAGCTGAGGCAGCTCGTCGAGACTCGTTGTCCGCAGCCATCGACCGAACTCGGTGACTACATCGGACCTGTCGAGCTTGTAGATGCCGCCCGGAGTCGCCTCAGCGACAGCGCTCATCGTCCGCGCTATGTATTCGCGATGAGCCTGGGTATCTGTGTCCACGCTCATCGTGCGGAACTTGAGCGACGTGAACTCGCGCATTCCGGCACCGAGGCGGGTCTGACGGAAGAGCACGGGGCCGGCTGAGTCGTTTCTGATTCGCAGCGCGATATAGATCATCAAGGGCGCGAAGATGATCAGGCCAGCGCAAGCTCCGAGGACGTCGATCATGCGCTTGATCGTCAGCGCCAGCTTTGAATGGCACACCTGTGGAAGGCCGAGGAGCGTGATGCCTTCCACCTCGTGGACCGCTATTCGCGGGCCGATCAACTCGAACAACCAGGGGACTACATCGATGTGCACCTGGAGCGGGCGGAGCTTGCGCAGCAGCGGGAGCAGCTGGGATACCGACTCCAGTGAGAAGGCGACCACGACGCGCTCGATCCCGAGGCGTTGGATGATCTCTGGCAGACGATCCGGCCCCCCGAGAATGGGGAGGCGTTCGGGCAGATCCACTCGACGACTCCTCGGCAACCTGTCGATGAACCCCACCACATTTGCTCCATACTCCGGATGGTTGATCAGCTTGCGCCCGATCAGCTGCCCGACGGTTCCCGCGCCCACGATCACCGTGTTCTGTTGGTAGGCGGGGCTGCGCTTACAAGTCTCACGGGCGACGATGCGCGCCACCGGAATAGTGCAGACGGCGAAGATCCAGAAAAGAGTCAGGTTCAAGACGTCGGGGCCCATATGCCCCACCAGCCGGGTCGCCACGAGCAGGAGCCAGACACCGACTGTGACTAGGTGGAATACGCCAATGATGTCGTCGGTTGTCGGGTGGTTCGCCCGCTCTTGATCGCGCCGATATAGGCCGTGGAGGTTCGCGACGAATACCCAGCACGGGAGGGAAAGCAGAAACACCGTCCCCTCCCGCGTGGAACCGAGCGCCCCGTCACCCGCTGATAGCAGCGTCGCGAGGTAATAGGCGAGCGATAACCCGACTAGATCGGCGAGGACGAGTGCCGGGGGAATAATTCGGCTTCGTCTGAACTTTGGGCTGCGCCGAAGGAGGATTCGGGTGCGGTCATCCACCGCCTCCCCCAGGTCCAGGGCACTAATCGGTCGGATCGGGAGGTCGTCGATTGGGGATGCCCCTCCCGTGACCAGACGCAAGTCAAGCGGCGTGGTGGAGTCCACGACAGCAAGCATGCGGGGGAAGCGAACGCGGTTGAAGGCTAGTGTGGGAAGACCGTTCCTGGGGGTGGGCGGTGCCTGACCGAAGGGACGGCGACGCCACCGGCGCGCGCGGCTAGGGTGGCCACTGATGCTGAGCGGCGCAATGATCGCGGGGCCGCCCCCGAGGGGTAATCGCGAGGGATCACTGGTTCCGTGGAGTTCACGTGCGTGTGTAGAAGCCTCCAGTGAAACCGACAGCTGGCAGGGCGATAGTCGTGTCTGGCTGTGGTGGGCCTCACTCGATGTTTCGGGCTCGACTTTGCGAGGGCTAACGGCTTGCCTCTCACCGAAGGAACGGCAGCGTGCAGACAGCTTTCGCCATTCACTCGACCGGCGCCGCTTTGTTGCCGCCCGGGGATGGCTGCGTCACCTACTCGCGAGCCAGGTGGGCGGCGTCCCAGGCGACGTGACGATGCTCGTCGGCGATCGTGGAAAGCCTCGACTCGCCTGCTCTGACTTATCTTTCAGCGCCTCCCGGACCGCCGACATCGCCCTGTATGCCACCAGCTGGAGGATGGGCGTCGGCGTCGACATCGAGGCGATCCGGACGATCACTGACGTCGACGGCATCGTGGCGAGGTTCATGTCGCCGCGCGAGCAACGAGCGCTGGCTTCTCTGCCTCCGGCGCACCGTCTGCCAGCGTTCTTTCATTGCTGGACCCGCAAGGAGGCGTACGGCAAGGGCATGGGCACGGGACTCGGCTTCGCTCTGTCCGACGTCGATGTCTGGGACGGCGGCCGGCGTCAGGCAACGATGTCCGGCTGGTCCATTCATCAGGTAGATGTCTCACCGGGGTACGCGGCCGCAGTAGCGGGGGCGGACCCTGGCGAGTGGAGTCCGCAGGTTCCTCGCCGGCTCATCGCCTCGAGCCTGGCTCATTCATATCGACCACCGCCAGGCTCGAACCCCCGCGCCCTGGTGGCGCAAGGGGGGTGATGATGTGATTGCCGAGACACCGGCGGCAACCGTTCTCTCGACGATCGATCAGGTCGTCGCCGCACAGCCGAGCAAGATCGCGGTGCGGGGTCCCGACGCCGCTCTGAGCTACCGCGAGTTATCCGCTCGTGCGGACCTACTGGCGCGCACGCTTCGCCACAGCGGGGTCAAACCAGGCGACCTCGTCGGCCAGTGCGTCGAGCGCTCTGCCAGCCTGGTCGTCGCTGCGCTGGCGATCGTCAGGGCGGGCGCTGGGTATGTCGCCATCGATCCGATGTATCCCGCCGAGCGCGTCCAGTGGATGCTCGATGACTCCGGCGCTACCGCTGTGGTAAGCGATGTCAGCACTGCGGCAAGGCTCGGCGGCTATGGCGATCGACCGGCCCTCTTGGTCGCCGAGGGCGGAGAGGTGTCGGACGTGTCCGATCGCGACGGCGATGAGGTGCTGTCCGGACCATCGCTCGCCTCAGACCCCGCCTACGTGGTGTACACGTCTGGATCGACGGGCCGCCCCAAAGGGGTGCTGGTGGAACACGCCAGCCTGCTCAATCTGGTCGAGTGGCATCGAGCGGCGTTCGCGTTACATCCCGACGACCGCTGCACCCAGATCTCCAGCCCAGGATTCGACGCGGCGGTCTGGGAGATCTGGCCGAGCCTGTCCGCGGGCGCGTCGATCCATGTCGTGCCCGAATACCTGCGGACCGACCCGATCCGACTACGTGACTGGCTCGTGGCCGAAAGCATCACTGTCACGTTCCTGCCCACACCGGTGGCCGAGGGAGTGATCAGTCTCGAGTGGCCGGACGACGCTGCGGTCCGGTATCTGCTGACGGGCGGCGACGCCTTGACGCGTAGACCGCGAGCGGACCTTGGATTCGTGGTGGTAAACAACTATGGGCTCAGCGAGACCACCGTTGTCGCCACGTCGGGCGCGGTTGCTCCCAGTGGCGAAGGAGCACCCTCGATCGGCCGTCCCATCGCCGGAGTGGTGGCCGACGTCGTGGACGAGCGCCTGCAATCAGTCGAGCCTGGCAGCGATGGAGAGCTCGTCCTCGGAGGTGAGGCGATCGCGCGCGGCTACCTGAATCGGCCCGAGCTCACCGCAGAGCGGTTCATCGGCGGTCCGAGGGGCCGCCGGTACCGGACCGGGGATCGCGTGCGTGTGGGAGTGGACGGGGAGATTGAGTTTCTCGGACGCCTAGATGACCAACTCAGCATCCGAGGGTTCCGGGTCGAGCCAGGTGAGATCGCAGCCGCCCTGAACTCCCACCCGGCGATCGATGCCAGCGTGGCCGTGGGGGTCGGTCACTCCAGTTCCGAACGGCGGCTCGTCGCCTATCTGGTCGCGAGTGACGGCGAGCAGCCGCACAGCGACGAGTTGCGCAGCTTCCTCGGTGATTCGCTTCCCGATTACATGTTGCCCTCCAGCTTTGTCTGGCTGGATCAGATTCCGCTCACAGAGCACGGCAAGATCGACCGTGACGCGCTGCCGGCACCGGCCGACAAAGCGGAGGGTGGACACGCGGATAGCCGTCCGTTGACGCGAGTGGAGGCGGGGACGGCGTTCGTCGTAGCCGAGCTCCTCGATATCGACGAAATCGGCTTGAACGAGAACTTCTTCCTGCTCGGCGGCCACTCGATGCTCGGCGCCCAGCTGATAGTTCGGCTCGGGGACATGTTCGGCGTAGAGGTCGGCCTGAAGTATTTGTTCGAGCACCCAACCCTCGCAGAGATCGCCGCGGAAGTGGAGCGTCAGATGACTGCTGACGTCGTCGATGGTCTGGTGACCACATGACCAGCGGCCAGACGTTAGACAGAGCGGCTCCGCCGCTGAGCCTCTATCACCTCCTCGACCCGGAGGTGCTGGCGAATCCGTATCCGCTGTACCGCCGGTTGCGTGATGAGGACCCGGTGCACTGGGATCCTTATCTGCACGCGTGGGTAGTGACGCGGTACGCCGACGTGGTTACTGTGCTTCACCACTACCGGGCCGCCCGGACGCCCGCACCGGAGAAACTGGAGGCGCTCGGTTTGGGAGAGCTGAGCCCGATCGCGGCGCTGATGGTGCGACAGATGTTGTTCCTCGATCCACCGGAGCACGGCCGCGTCCGCCGGCTGGCGTCGGCGGCCTTCACGCCCCGCCGCGTCGCCGTACTTCGTGAGCACATCCGTCAGATCGCCGAGGGACTGGTGGACCGACTCGCGGGCCGGGGCCGCGTCGAGGTGATGGGCGGCCTCGCCAATCCGCTGCCCGCGATCGTTACCGCCGAGATGCTCGGGGTGCCGACCGCCGATCACCAACTGCTCAAATCGTGGTCACAGGACTTCGCCGAGATGCTTGGCAACTTCCAGCACAACCCCGGTCGCACGAAACAGGTGCTGCAGACAGTCGAGGATATGGTCGCCTACTTCCAAGCCGCGGTCATCAGTGAGGCTTCCAAGCCAACCGAGGGCCTCATCAACGCGCTCACCACGGCCGAGATCGACGGGGACAGCTTTAGCGTGGAGGAGGTCGTCGCCAACGTAATCGTCACGATGGTCGGCGGCCAGGAGACCACCACTAACCTGATCGGCAACGGGCTGCTTGCGTTACTGCGCCACCCCGACCAGCTCGAACGGCTCAGGTCGAACCCCACGCTGCTGGAAAGCGCCGTCGAGGAGCTGCTGCGCTACGAACCTCCCAGCCAGCAGACCGCGCGCATTGCGCCCGCCGGCGCGGTGCTTGGCGATACGAGGATCCCTGAGGGCGATGCTGTGATCGCGGTGATGGGCGCGGGCAATCGAGACCCCGAGCGCTTCCCCGATCCTGACCGCCTCGACCTCGGGCGCCAGGACAATCGGCATCTCGCCTTTGGCTGGGCCGGGCACTTCTGCTTCGGCGCTCCGCTGGCCCGCATTGAAGGACAGCTGGCCTTCGAGACCCTGCTCTCGAGGTTCCCGAAGCTTTCCCTGCAGCCGGACGAGGAGATCCAATGGCGAACCAATCTGGGCTTGCGCGGCCTGACCGAGCTGCAGGTCCTGACCGGGTGAGTTCGGCGACGTCCCATGCGCTCGAGCGGTCGACAGACCGCGCTGAGCCGTGCCGGATCGGCCCGATCCGAGTGGCGACGCGACCGGCGGGCGACCGATCTATCTGGAGCTCGAGCCGTCGAGATTCGTTGTGTTCCTGCACGAGCTGCGAGGGCGCGACAGCGGCGAGCACGGCGGTGCTGTTGTGCCCGGCATTCGGATGGGAGGAGGTGTGCTCCTCGCGCTCGCTGCGGGGCGCCGCAGCGCTTTTGGCGCGGGCAGGGCACCCCACGGCGCGGCTGACGCTGCCCGGTACTGCGGACGCAGCCGGCGGACCGCGGGACACCGATCTCCTGCGCCATTGGATTGCCGCAGTCGGAGCCGCCGCTGGATGGCTTCGCGAGCGCACGGGCGCGTCGCGCTGCGTCGCCTTCGGAGTCGGGCTCGGCGGCATGCTGGCCTACCTCGCCGCCCGCGAGCACGAGGCAATCGACGATCTCGTCCTGTGGGCGGTTCCGGATCGGGGCCACACGCTGCTGCGCGAGGGCAAGAGCATGTCGAAGGTCATTGCCGCCGACTTTCCGGAGGATCAAGGGCGCGGCACCACGGCGCCGGGGGACCTCGAGCTGATCGGCTATCTGATGAATCCGGAGACTGAGGCGGCGCTCAGCACGGTGGAGCTGAGCTCGCTCGGACTCCCCGGTCGCACCCGGCGACGGGTGCTCATGCTCAGCCGCGGCGCCCAACGAGTCGAACGGCGGCTACAGAACAGCCTCCAGCGCCAAGGGGCCGAGGTGACAGTTCTCCAAACCACTGACTACTACGCACTGATGGTCAAACCCGAGCAGTCGCAGGTGCCCGAGGCAACCGTTGCACACGTGCTGGGTTGGCTGGCGTGTGACGGCGCGGCGGAAGAGGCCAGGTCGGCCAGACGGGGCCCGGGCCCCACCCGGGCGCGGGAAACACGCGCCCTCGAAGTTGGTGGCGGTGTGGTCGAGAGTCCGCTGCGCTGTGCCGGAACCCACGGGGACGCCTTCGGGATCGTCTGCCGCGACCCCTCGGCCGGCCCGGCGCCTCTGGCTCTGCTTCTGCTCAGCTCCGGAGCGTTGCCCCACACCGGGCCTAACCGGGCCTGGGTCGACGTGTCGCGGCGCTGGGCGGCACGAGGGATCCCCACGGTCCGCCTAGACCTGGCCGGGATCGGTGAAGCGCGAGGCGAGGATCCCGAGCTGAGGTCCGACGAAAGCACGTACCAGTCGTGGCGGGTCGACGATGTGCGGAGGGTCCTTGATCAGCTCGAAGCCGCGACAACTGCTGAGCGGTTCGTGCTAGGCGGTCTGTGCTCCGGTGCCAACACGTCGCTACATGGGGCACTGGCTGATCCACGAGTTTGCGGCGCCTTGCTGATCAACCTATTCCTTGTCACGTGGAGCAGCGAGCTGGTCGCTGAGCGTGCTCGCCGGGCGACGACCGCCGCTGCCAGCCTCAGTCTTGGTAGCTCCGCTGAACGCCGGCAGGCGGCTGACGCGGTCGCCGCCTTCGACAAGCTGGGCGAACGCGGCCTCGAGGTCCTCCTGTTATTCGGCGAACGGGAGGCGCTTTATGACGAGTTTGCCCGTCAGGGAGTGCTCGACCAGCTTGACCGCTGGCCGAATCTGCGACTGGAGAGGATCCCCTCGCGTGATCAGATGTTCCGGGCGCAATGGCTTCAGCGACACGTGCACGAGCGCGTCGACGAGGCGCTGCGGCGCGTGCTCGCACGAGGTTCCACGGTCGCCGAGCCCGGGATTGAAGTGCCCGCAGAAGCCGACCGCGCGCCGGGCGCATGGCCGCCGCTCGTAGCGAACACGCATAGTGGATAAGGAGATGAGCGCTTGAACCAGTTCGATGCACGGCTCCAGGACATTGCCCGCGAGGTCTTCAGAGACCAATCGCTGGTCCTCGACGACTCGACGAAACCAAGCGAAGTGTCGAATTGGGACTCGTTCGCGCATGTCAACTTCATGCTCAGCGTGGAGACCGAGTTCGGCGTCGAGTTCTCCGAGGACGAGCTGGTCGGCTTCGACGACATCCGAGGACTGAAACAGATGCTCGCCGCAAAGCTGGTGAACCCACCAGTCGGGAGCGGCGTCGGCGGCGAGGTATGACGCCACTTCTCGTCGTCCGCGGCAACACGCGGAAGCTTGCGCTCAAGTCGGCGGGCTGTCTGTGGCCGCCGAACCTTCTCGTCGTCGCGCGGAACGCCGGCGACCGAAGACGTGTCGAACCATGGTCCGATTTCGTCATCAAATCCCGCGATCCAGCGGGCACCATACGCGCGGCGCTCGAGCAGGCGCTCTGCTGGTTGGCAGTTGCGCAGGATCGTGTTGGCACCGGCGGGGTCGGCTCGTACGAGTTCTACGGGTGGACGCGGGGGTATCCCGAAGTGACCGGCTACATCATCCCGACGATCTGGGACTGCCGAGACGCCCTTGGTCGCGAGCAGCTCGCGGAACGCGCAGTCTCTATGGCCGACTGGGAGCTTCGCATCCAGAAGGCGGATGGAGGGTGGGAGGCCGGCGTCGAAGGCGAGCACCGACCGCCGATCGTATTCAACACAGGTCAGGTCGTTCGTGGACTGCTCAGAACGCACCAGGAGACGCGCGACGACCGGTATCTGGACGCCGCTGTGCGCGCTGGCGATTGGATCGTCGGGCATCAGGAGCAGGACGGCAGTTGGACACGCGCGAACCATGGCCAGATCAAACGCGTCTACGACAGCTACGTCTCGGCGCCGCTCGCCCGACTCACGAGAATCACCGGAAATGAATCGTATGAGCGCGCTGCGATCCGGAACTGTGAGTTTGTGGTCCGCCAGCAGCATGAGAATGGTTGGTTCACTAACTGCGACAACAGCCACCACTTCAACCATCAGCCCCTCACCCACACTCTGGGCTACACGATCGACGGCCTACTCGAGACTGGCGAGCTCGTCGGCTGCGAGAGGTTTGTCGCGGCCGGTACAAAGGCGGCGGACGCGCTGATGCGCTGCGTCGATCCCTCGGGACTCCTGCTGGGTCGGTTCGACGACAGCTGGCGACCGCAGGTGCGGTGGGCATGCCTCACAGGCTGCGCGCAAATCGGCATCATCATGATGAAGCTCTACACGCTCAGCGGCGACGAGCGCTACGTCCACACGGCTCGGAGGCTCACAGACCTGCTGATCTACGCGCAGCAACTGAACGCGGTCGGCCAGAACCGAAGCGGGGCGCTGCCCGGCTCGTATCCCATCTGGGGAACCTACGCTCCATTCAAGTACCCGTGCTGGGCGACGAAGTACCTGATCGATCTGCTGTTGCTCGTCGAAGGCAACGGAAGCTCAGGCGAGCACATGGTCGTGGCACAGCCAGCAGCCGAAGCCGGCGCCCCAGTCACCACAGCGACGGCTTGAGCGGTGCGCGCGAAGCTCTATTACCTGCTCTGCCGGATATTGTCCCAGGACCAACGGAACCGGCTGAAGCGACGCATCGCTCACATGCGCACGCGCCTCGCGCCGTTATACCGGGCACGTCACGGGACATTCAGGGCGACGGATCTGCGGGACGAGCTGGCGCGCCACCTACCACCAGACGCCGAGATCGTCATGGTGCACTGTTCTTTGAATGACCTCCAGCCGACCTACATCGGTGGTGCCAAAGAACTCCTCGACGCGCTGATCGAGCTCTGCGGCCAGGAGCGCACGCTGGCGATGCCCGCGTTCCTGACTGGCCCGGATCGGGATCCGGCGGCTTACTACAGGGCACGGCCGGTGTTCGACGTTCGGCGGCAGCCTTCCGAGATGGGCCTACTGTCGGAGCTATTCCGTCGCCGCAAGAACGTACGTCGCAGCCTCCACCCGACGGCCAGTGTGTGCGCTCTAGGTCCGCTCGCGGAAGAGCTCGTAGCGACTCATCACCTTGCGAGTACCACTTTCGGCGAGGGTACCCCCTTTGCCCTCATGGCAAAGAAGCGCACCGCGCTCGTCGGCATCGGGACTGAATACTTTCGCACCCTGCCGCAGGCGTACGCGGCCGAAGACCTGCTCGGCGACAGATATCCGCTGGTGCTGCGCCCGAGGACGATGGCACTTCAGCTCAAGGACGCTGACGGCGCCCTCCACGACTATCAGCTCCGCTTCGGAGAGACCGGCATGCGGCCGCGGGTCGAGCCACTCAAACGCCTGCTCACCCCGGACGAGCTGACCCGGTGGCGCTTTCATGGCGTGTCGCTCTTCGTCACGACCGCGGCGCGCGTAACCGAGGTGTTGATCGATGCGGCGCTCCGCGGCGAGACGATCTACGACGCGATGCCGATCCGAGCAACGCATCCAAGCCGCCGCACACCGACACGGTCGCGGGACGGCGCGCTCGCGATGACTAACCGATCAATTCGACGATCCAGCGGTTCGGCAGCATCAGGAACACGACCCGGCGGTTGAGCGGCGCCGACTGTGCCGGGGGCGCGAGCTGCTTCGCCCCCACCGCCCGCAGCGCCGCCAGCGAGTTCTCCAGCGACGGGACCTCGAACGCCTGGTGATAGCACTTGATCCCACGGCTCAGAAAGGGCGCAAGCGTCTCGGACCCTGGCAGCGCCTCCAGCAATTCCAGGCGCGGACCGCCGCCTATAAGGAACTGTGCCTTGACCCCCTGGCGCTCGTCAACTACGACCGCGCCCTCGGACCGGTAGCCCAGGGCGCGGTAAGCGCAGAGGTCACGCAGCAGCCCGTCGGTTGCGATGCCGAGATGGTGGAAGCGCATTTCGGGGACGGCGTCCAGCAGCTCCGCATTGGAAGGATTCATCACCATGTCCCGATCGTTGTTGCCTCGGTTCTCATTATCCATTGCCGTCTACGCCGCACAGTGTCATTTCTAAGAGGTTGTACACGACCGCCCTGTCAGAGGAGCAGGTTCTGTCGCCAACCCTGACCGTCTGGGGGATGGTTCGGGTCTTGCCGGCGCAGTACCGTCGATGCTATGGCGTTCATGAGACCCCGGTGCGCGACTGAGCCATGGCCGCGGCGCTAGAGGCTCCGGTCCGGCCTCGAGATGAGGAAGCTCAGCTCCGCCCCGGCCGTCAGCACATCACCGGACGTCGCATCTGCATGGTGGTGCACAGTCTCTACCCTGAGGATCCCCGCGTCCGTCGTGAGGCCAAGGCCGCCGTTGACGGAGGACATGCAGTTGACATCATCTGCCTCCGAGCGCCAGGCCAGCCGAAGTCTGAAACCGTACGTGCCGTACGGGTGCGGCGCCTACCCATGCAGCACCTTCCCGGTGCCGGGCCGCGCCGGCTCTTAGTCGAGTACCTGACATTTGCCGCACTTGCCACGCTCTTGCTGATCCCGTCGGCGCTGCGCCGCCGCTACCGCGTAATACACGTGCACAATCCTCCTGACTTCCTCATTGTCGCGGGATTGATACCGCGACTGTTCGGAAGCAGGCTAATCCTGGACATACACGATCTCTCTTCCCACATGTTCAGATCCCGGTTCTCCGGGCGCGCGGCGCGCTGCGCTACCTGGCTACTCGATCTCGTAGAGCTGTGGGCAACGCGAGCAGCTCATGTCGTCATGACCGTGCATGAGCCCTACCGGCGAGAGCTTATCGCTCATGGTGTACGACCAGGCAAGCTTATCGTGGTCATGAACGTCATCGACCGGACGGAGCCGCAACCACCCCGCCACCAGTCCCCTCGGCTCCCGGGGGAGGCGGGAACATTCACGTTGGCGTACGCAGGGACTATCGCTCCCTGGTACGGCGTCGACCTGATTATCGATGCACTGGCGATTCTGGCCTCGGAGCTCTCCGGTGTGCGCGCCTTGATATTCGGAGCCGGCGATGCACTAGCTGCAGCCCGCGCGCTTGCGGCCGCGAAGGGGGTGACCAGCCGCGTCGAGTTCTCGGGTAGGTGGCTTGACCCCGACGACCTCCTCGATCAGCTGGGGCAGGCGAACTGCGGGGTGATCCCCAACCTTCCCACGGAGCTGAACAGGTTCGCGCTATCGACCAAGCTCTTCGAGTACATCGAACTCGGCCTGCCCGCCGTTGTGTCCGGCCTGGAGACGCTCAAAGCGCATTTCAACCACGAAGAGGTCACCTTCTTTGAGCCCGGTGATGCCAGGTCGCTGGCCGCTGCGCTCCGGTGGGTCGCGGTCCATCCTGTGCAAGCCGAGACGAAGACGCGTCGAGCCCGGGCCCGCGTCGCGCGACAGTATTCCTGGGCAGCGAGCCGCGCCCGGTACCTGGCAGCGCTCACGGGTGACGACCGACCTGACCTTTCGGGGGTATCCAGTCAGGGCGTCGGTGGGTAGTCTCACCTCACTCGATGCCTGCTGCTGGACCAAAGCCCACGAGCCACGCAACCGGCGCCCCCGAGCTCCCCGCGCCGATGGGGCTTCATCATGTTCGCGGTTCGCGACTCATACCCTCCCCGCTCGAGCAGGCCATCAATAGTGCACTCTCACGCGGCCCTGGATATGAGCCGACGCCGATCGGGACAGCTTATGGTGCGTCGTGCGTCTCGGGGTATTACATTGATTTCCGGTCAAAGACTCAGTCGCAGGCCGCGAGCGACACGAAGCGCCTACCTGCGGCTGCGCTCTCGCAGCTCGCACTCGGTTGGTGGGAACGGAGCATGGCGGGGGAGGAATATGCGCTCGAGGAATTCCTTCGTGTCTGCGCCGTGCTCGTCGACCGCGCCGTGGCTGTCGAGGGAAAGTTGCTGTGGCCAAACCGAGTTGCAGTTCCGAAATATCGCATGGGTCCGGCGGCATGCTCGGCGCTGGCTCAGGGTCAAGCCGCCTCGGTCTTGATTCGCGCCCACCTCGCCACTGGCGAGGAAAGGTATGCCGAGTGCGCCAGTTGTGCCGTCTCGCCACTGTTGTCAGAGCGGTCCTCTGACCTCGTGAGCATTACCGCGGTAGGGCCGGTTCTCGAAGAGGCACCAACAATCCCAGCCAGCCACATTTTGAATGGCTGGATCAGTGCCCTCTGGGGTATCAGGGACGTGCAGCTGGCGATTCACGACGACCGTGCCCGGAAGGCATTTGATGCTGGGGTTGACTCTCTCCGGCATCATCTCCCGGCGTACGACGTCGGGTGGTGGAGTCGCTACAGCCTCTACCCGCATGTGCTAGAGGATCTCGCCAAGCCGATCTACCATCGCTACCACATCGATCAGCTACGCGTCATGCACACGTTCACCGGAGTCCCCGAGTTCCGGGAGACGGCTGATCGCTGGGCGTCGTACGATCGGTGGTCGCACCTCGTACCCCTGATTGTCCAAAAGGGGTTATTCGCGGCTGCCGACGGCCGAAGGCGGCGCCGCTGGCGTAGGCGAAGCGCGGCTTGACAGATCGGCCAGTCCGGCCGCCGGCTCCGACGCTCGGAAGTGTAGCCACTAGCGAGCCGTAGATATCCACCAGGCGCTGGGCCACGTGGTCCTCCGCCAGCCACGTGGCTTGCTGTCTGCCGTTGCTGCGGCGGCGACTCGAGAAACATTCCACCAGCGCAGCTGCCAGGGCTTCTCGTCGCGCCTCGCAGATCCAGGAAGGCTCGACTCCGGCAAGTACGCGTTGCACGTCGCCGACATCGGTACTTATCACGGGCAGACCGCAGGTAACCGCCTCCTTGACGACGTTCGGAGACCCTTCGATAGTCGACGTCAAAAGCAGGCAGTCGGCGGCCGCCATCAGGCGAGGCATCGCGTCCGGCTGGACGCCGGACGCAACCTCGAGTCGGATCGGACCGCTGCTGCGTTGCGCTTCTTCGCAGGCTCGGCGGGCAAGCCAGTACCGCTTACGCGCCTCAGTTGGATCGGCGGCGAACAGGACGATCCGGTCGGCGGAGGACCAACCCAATTGGGCGCGCGCGCCATCGCGCGGCACGGGCCTGAACAGGGTCCGGTTCACACCATTTGGCAAGACGACATTCCGGCCTCGGGTCTTAGCCGGCAGCACCGCCTCCATGGCCTCCGATTTCGTGATTGTGGCGGTCATGAACCGCGACCAGTGCCGCAGCAGAAAGCTGCGGAGGTGGCCGGTGGAGATGCGCGCACTCCTGCCACGCGTGACGTCGAGGAGATCCGACCCGCAGTAGGAGACGACCACCGGACCTCTCCAATACCACCGGACGACAAGAGATGTCTCGCCACCGTGTCCGTGGATGACGCTCGGACGCCTACCTGACCAGTTCAGGCGCAGGATCCGGGACGCGGCACGGACGTACTCCCACGCGACCCCTATATCCCTCGACGAACAGGACGTCGCACCTCACACCGAGAGATCTCAGCGAGTCCACCTGGCGCTTTACGAAGATCCCATAGTCCGGCTGGTCCTCAGTCGGCCACATGTTGGTGACGAGACAGGACGTCTACGTCTTCGCGCTCTGTTCGGCCGAGCACGGTAAGGCCTGCTGCTCGATCACGAAGCAAGGCTAACACCCGGGACGATTCCGAAATTCCCGGCCAACCCGATGGTGGAGATCCCCCTCTCCAAACGACGAGGATCGCCGGCGGCGTTCCCCACGGTGCGGTATTCCTAGCCTATGCAGCTGCGCACCGACGTTCCGCCACCGCGCATGCTTCAAGGGTCCGCGCTGATCACCGGTGCCGCCGGTTTCATAGGTTCACATCTGGCTGAGCGCTGCCTCGGTATGGGATGGCGAGTGATCGCGCTTGATTGCTTCACGGATTACTACGCGGAATCCGTCAAGCGAGACAACGCTGCCGTCCTTAGCGAGCACCCCGCCTGCACGTTTATCGAGGCCGATCTCCGAGATGACGACCTTGACCTCCCCGCATTGGTCACGGAGGTGGATACCGTGTTCCACCTGGCCGCGCAACCAGGAGTGCGTCCCAGCTGGAGTGAGTTCGGGCTTTACACCGCGCTCAACCTGGGCGCAACACACCGTCTCCTAGAGGCCGCTCGGGATGCCACGCTCGATAGGTTCGTCATCGCATCGTCGTCGTCGGTGTATGGCAACGCAGAGGCGTTGCCAACGCCGGAGGACGTTGTACTCCAGCCCGTTTCCCCATACGGCGTCACAAAGGTGGCAACCGAACATCTCGCCCGAACATACTGGCGCGCTTTCGGGCTCCCCACGGTGTGCTTGCGGTATTTCACGGTCTATGGACCGCGCCAGAGGCCCGATATGGCCTTTCATAGAGTTATTGCGAGTGCCCTCGTGGGCGGCAACTTCGACGTGTTCGGCGACGGCGAGCAGACCCGTGACTTCACCTTTGTAGACGACGCTGTTAGCGGGACCGTCGCCGCGGCGGAGCGGGGCATCCCCGGGACCACCTACAACATTGGCGGCGGATCACGTCGGTCAATGAACGCAGTGCTCGAGCTTCTCGGTGAGCTGCTCGGTAGACCAGTTGAGCGGACTTATATCCGTCGGCAGCTTGGTGACGCGCGCGATACGGGCGGCGACATCTCACGGGCACGGCGCGACCTGGGGTTCAGACCGTCTGCAGAATTCGACGCGGGACTGAAGGCACAACTCGATTGGCAGCAGGCGACGATGCTCGTGCGCGACTCGCCACGATGACGCTGCGGTCGATCGCGGCGCACCGCCGCCTACGACGCAGGCGTCAGTACTACGACGTCGTGTTTCACAAGCCATGGGTCAGCTCACTGATTACGAGCCGGCCCACGTTGCCCGCCGGCGGCGCAGAGACACAGGTGCTCATGCTCGCGCGCGCGCTGGTGCAGCGCGGTTTGCGAGTTGCAATCATCGTGTTTGACGAGCATCCTGACCTCCCAGCGCAGTTCGAGGGCATCGGCATCGTCCGTCGGACCATGCCGAAGAGCAGGCGCCTCTTCATCCGCAAGGTGCTCGATGAGTTGAAGATCTGGCCAGCACTCTGGCGTGCGGCGTCGGCGGTGATCGTGCATCGCGGCGGTGGTCCCGAGCTCGGACTGGTGGCACTCTACGCTCGCGTCACCGGTCGAAGGCTCGTCTTCGCGAGCGCGAGCGTGGTCGATTTCGCCTACGAGAAGATGACCCAGCAGAAGTACATGCTGTTCATGTATCGCCTGGGCGTGCGTCTAGCGGATGAGGTAGTGGTCCAGACAGAGGAGCAAGTCACCCTCTGCGAAGCCAAGTTTGGGCGGCGGCCCACACTCATCAGGAGCATGGAACCGCTCGCGGATCCGCCGGAGGCGGTGCCGGAAGCCTTTCTGTGGGTAGGGCGCCTCGTCTCGTATAAGCGCCCGCTCGAGTACGTCGAACTGGCGCGCGCGCTCCCTGAAGCTCGATTCTGGATGCTAGGCGTCCCGATGCCCCACCATAAGGAAGACCGGCTTGTGGCGCAATCCGTCATCGAGCGCGCTTCCACCGTGTCGAATCTCGAGGTGCTCCAGCCACGACCGCACCACGAGATACTCTCGCTCATGTCACGGGCCGTAGCGTCTGTGAACACGGCCGAATACGAGGGGATGCCAAACGTCCTTCTCGAGGCGTGGTGCCGTGGCGTACCCGCACTCGTTCTCTCCCACGATCCAGACAATGTAGTGACGAGATTCGGGCTCGGGGGCTTTGCGAACGGTTCACTGCGCGACCTTGTCGAGCTTGCCCGGCAGCAATGGCTGACCCGTTCTGACCGCGGCGTGCTTGCTGAGCGCTGTCGCGCGTACATCGCGCAGCACCATGCACCCAACCTCGTCGTCGGGCAGTGGCTCGACCTCGTCGCCGGTGCGACCGCGACGGCAGACCAGGCGACGCTCACCGCGCCAGAACCGACATGTGCGGCATAGTCGGGAAGGTCGACTTCGCTGGGCCGGTCGCGTCTAGCGTGATCGAGGCCATGTGCGCCGCGATCACACACCGCGGCCCCGACTCGCGCGGCATCTGGTGCGGCGATTGCGTGGCGCTGGGGATGCAGCGGCTCGCGATCATCGATGTAAGCGGGGGCGACCAGCCGATCTTCAACGAGGACGGGTCGGTTGCGGTTGTGCTGAACGGCGAGATCTACAACTTCGCGGCACTGCGCGCGGATCTGATCAAGAGAGGGCATAGGTTCAGTACGAGATGCGACACTGAGGTGCTCGTCCACCTGTACGAGGAATACGGCGAGCGTCTGCGTCGAACGTCTTCGTGGCATGTTCGCCTTCGCGATCTGGGATCGCCGAAAGCGCCAGCTACTGCTGGCTCGCGATCGGGTCGGCGAAGAAGCCCCTGTTCGTGGCACGCCGAGGCAGCAAGATCTGGTTCGCGTCGGAGATGATGGCGCTGCTCCAGGATCCCGAAGTTTCGCGCATGCCAGATCCGCGAGCGATAGCCAGCTACCTGACGTTCCAGTACGTGCCACATCCGCTCAGTGCGTTTGCGGGTGTGGAGAAGCTCCCGCCGGCGTCGACGCTCGTTATAACCGCGGCCGGAGCAAGTGAGCGGCGCTACTGGGAACTCGACTATGCGGATTCAGACGCGCTCGCCACCCAGGAGGAGCTGGCCGAGCGCCTGCGCGAGCTGATCTGGGAAGCCACTCGCATCCGCCTGATGAGCGAGGTGCCGTTAGGTGCCTTTCTGTCCGGCGGGATCGACTCAAGCGCCGTGGTGGCGGCGATGGCCGACCAGATGACGGGCCGGTGAAGACGTTCTCGATCGGGTTTCCGGATGCTGACTTCGACGAGTTACGCTTCGCACGGCGGGTGGCGCAGCGCTTCGCTACCGATCACCACGAACTGTCGTGGAACCACACGCAATCGAGATCATGCCGAAGCTGGCGCGCCACTACGGGGAGCCGTTTGCGGACGCCTCGGCCATTCCCAGCTTCTACCTCGCCGAGATGACCTCGCGGCACGTCACGGTGGCGCTCAACGGCGACGGGGGCGACGAGAGCTTCGCGGGCTATCGGCGCTACATGAGCGGCGAAATTCTGGGCCAACTCGGGCGGCTGCCCCGGAGCGTGCGCCGTCTGGCGCCCGTGCTGGTGCGGCCCCTGGGCAGCGGCAGTCGCAGCAACAGCATCGCGCGCCAGGATCCACCGCCTGACGCGGGTGCTGGCAGTGGAGCCTGAGGCGCGATACGCCCACTGGATGTCGGCATTCCCGCCGTGAATGCGCACGGACATGATGCAACGGGAGTTCCTCGGCATCGACAGCCGAGTGGCGTCCGGAGGATCGGCATCGCGCGTGTCTGGCTGACATCGACCGCCCAATCAGGAACTCGAGCGGATGCTCGACACCGACGTCAACACCTATCTGCCGGACGATCTGCTGGTGAAGATGGACATCGCGACGATGGCCTATTCCGTCGAGGCCCGCTCGCCTTTCTTGGACCACCACCTCATGGAGTTTGCCGCTCGGGTTCCGGCACGCCTCAAGCTGCACGAGACCACCGGAAAGGTGCTGCTCAAGTACGCGCTCCGCGGGATCGTGCCCGACTGAGATCCTGGACCGCGCGAAGATGGGCTTTGGCGTCCCTCTACCGCAATGGTTCAGAAAGGAACTTCGCGACCTTCCTGCGGAGGTGCTGCTGGCGCGGACGCACGGGTTCAGTCATACGTCAAGCCCGAGGCGATCAGGCGGATGATCGACGAGCACCACGCCGGGCGCGCGGATCATTCAGCGCGCCTGTGGACGCTCCTCCAGCTGGAACTGTGGCACCGAGAGGTGGTCGAATCGCCGCTCGCACCCACCGGCATCGCCCAAGGTCGGCTAGTGCAGCCGTCCGCTGCCTGATGATCTCTGAAGCGCCTGGTGAGCGGGCCGACGTACGGTTTGCGTTCGGGAAGAACTGGCGCTCGTATGCTCGACTGGTGGACGATCGGCGTCTGCATGCTGCCGAGCGATCATTGATCGAGATTTTCGGATCGATCTCTGGCCAGTCATTCCTCGACATCGGCTCGGGTAGTGGCTTGTTCTCCCTAGCCGCTCGTCGGCTCGGGGCGCATGTCGTGTCGTTTGACTACGACCCCCAGTCGGTCCGCTGCACGGCAGATATGCGCGATCGGTACCGGCCCGACGACAGCGAGTGGCGAATAATGCAGGGGTCCGTGCTCGACCGGGAATTCATGAACTCATTGGGTCAGTTCGAGGTCGTTTACTCCTACGGTGTGCTGCATCACACCGGCCGGATGTGGGACGCGCTCGATCTTGCTTGCGCGCGCGCTGCACCGGCGGGTCGTCTGTTCGTCGCGCTGTACAACGATCAGGGAAGATTCAGCAAGTATTGGGAATCGATCAAGCGCGTCTACAACCAGACGCCCGTGCTGCGCCCGTGCTGCTGATTGCCGCGGTCATCGCCGAGCAGGTTCCGCAGGATCTCGCAACTGACGTGGCACGGGGGAGATGCCCCGTTTGCGGCCTACCGGTCAAAACGCCGAGGGATGAGCGTGTGGCACGACTGGATTGACTGGGTCGGAGGCTACCCGTTCGAGGTGGCGCAGCCGGGAGAGGTATTTTCGTTTCTCCGTGGCAGAGGTCTGGAGATCGTCAAGATGCGCACTACTCCGGGCAGTGGCAACAACGAGATACCTTGCCTCAGCGCCCCCGGAAGCCGCGATCCTGCCGGCCTAGCGCTTTGTCATCGGCATCGGACGCCAGGCGGGCTTGAACACGAGGCCGGGAACGTCAACTACCCGGGCGAGCGTGAGGAACAGTCCGTGAATGATCACCGCGATGGCCAGGACGAGGCCGACCACACCGATCTGCTCGGCGCGGGAGTGGCCCAGATGGCTGAGGCCGAACAACGGCACGCAACACGCCACAATCGCGACACAGGACGCGCCTGAGACCGCCGCCGGTCGAAGCGCCGCTCGCAGGCCGAGTGCTCCCCACCGCCGGCGAGCCTCGAAGAAGTACACGGCACAGAGAATCGCGTAGGTCAAGGCGGTGCTGGCCGCGATTCCCGCTAGTCCGAACGGTACCCTGAGTGCCACGTCCAGGCTTGCGTTCAGTACCGCATTGGCAAGTGCGACCTTCATCGGGAAGATGCTGTCGCCTCGTATCACGAAGATGGTGGCCAGCGGGACGATGAGAATCGCAGGAGTGAGGCAGAAGAACAACAATCCCACCACGTCGGCTGTCCTTGATACGGCCAATGCGGTGTATGCGTGGCTCTGGTAGACGAACGCGACTATGTCGTGTCGCACGAGGAATCCCGTGATGGCAAGGGGTGGCACGACGATGATCACAATTCTGACTACGCCCGAGTAGCTGCGACGAACTGCCGGCCATCCGTCGGTAGCGAGCTGCGCCGACCAAGTCGCAGCGAGTGGTGCGATTAGGATCGCGGCGACGAGGCCGGCCGGAGCTCCGTAGAGACGCATGCCGAGTTCGAACGCAGTGACATCTCCGGAACCCAATCCCGCCGCGGCGGCGCGGTCGATCAGCGGGTTTACCTGGAGAACCGTCTGGCCGACCGCGAGCGGGCCTGCCAGCGCCAGCACGCTTCGTACCAGCGGACTGCGGCGAAAGCCGACGAGACGTAGCGAGACACCCCGATGGCGAACGAGCTCCCAGAGGACCAAGACGGCCGCGAGATTGCCGACCAGACTTCCCAGCACGAGCGCTTGCGCTCCCAGCTCCGGCACCAGCAGGACGAGGAGCCCTTTCAGGAGGGCCTCAGAGCCCACCAGCAAGGCCGGAAGCGCGAACATACCCGTCACCGCCAAGATGGCGGCTAGCGTTCCTTCCATCGCCCCGCTCACGGCATACGGCACCAACTCGACCAGGTATTGACGCGTTGGACCGACCAAGTGCTCGGGCCCGCCCGCGACAGCTGGCATGAGAGCCAGCATGATCCCCGTGACGACCACGCTGATGATGCTGGCTGTGACAATCGTCGCGCTTAGCAGCTCGCTGCAACCGAGCGAAAAGCTGTCCTGCGGTCCTGCCCGCGTCGCTTCGGTCAGCTTCGGAATCGCCCCTTGACGGAGCGCCGCCAGCAGAACTAGATATCCGAACGTGGCGACCGAAAAGGCCAGGTAATACGCGTCGGTCATCGTGGTCGCGCCCAAGCGGCGGGCGACCACCACCGACGAACCAAAGCCGAGCAGCGTGACGATCAGCGTCGCCGGCGCCACTCGAGCGAGGGCAGGTGCGAGACCTCCTCGCTCGGTCGGAGGCCGTTCGCTCACTTCACGGGCCTCGAGGCCGCTGACGCCGTGGACCCGACCCACCAACACGCGGCCAATCGTTGCGACGACCAGCTTTTGCGGCAAACCCCGCCGCAACCAGGAACATGATCAAGGCCGGGGTGTCGAGTAGTTCAGTATCGACCGCTAACACCACCGATACGCCGACCACGCTCGCCGCGAGTGCGGCGTCACAGACATCGCCGGTGGCGCGAGCAGCACGGGCGGTGGGCACGAATATGGCCGCCAGGAGAAACAGAAGCGCTGCGAGGCCAACCACCCCCTCCTCTACCAGCGTCGTGATGTACTGATTATGGAGTGAGTTCTCATACACCTGAGGGGTGGCCGCGACGGCGTATGGAAGAGGAGCCTGGGCGAAGACACGGGGCGCTTCCAATACGCCCGTACCGACGCCTACAAGGAAGTTGTGAGGGCTCGCAAACGCTATTGGTAGGGCAAGCTGCCAGTAGCCCTCTCGACTGCTGAGATTGCCTCCCCGGACTATTCCTTGCTGAAATAAGTTGTTGCCCTGGAGACTCGGAAGGATCACCGTCACGGCGATGATCACTGCGATGCCGCCTCCGATGACGCGGCTGGACCGGAGCCAGGGCGAGCGCAGGAGCCAGAGGAAAACGAGCAGTCCCAAGCCGGCTCCGATCAAGGGTGCCCTAGTGAACGTGAGCACAAACGCTATCGCGCAGATCCCAATGCAGACGGCACCGAGCGCCCTTGCCCTTCCTCGGAGCGATCTCAACCCGGCCAGGCCGAAAAAGATCACATACATCATCACGGTCGCCGCGCCAGGAGGACTTCCAAAGATGCCTCCCGGCCGGAACAAGGCTACGCTTGAGGCGTTCCAGAGATAGCGTGTCGGATTGACGAAGACGGAGCTGCCACGAGCGAACTCGTAGATGACAGTTAGCGCACCGGCCGTCCCCACGAACAGCATGAGTGTCATCAGCTCGGGGATCCGATGGCGCGGTACGGCTCGAGCCCCGAGATAGAACCCGAGTGTTATTAGCTCATCCTGGATGAATCGCCAGGTTGGTGGTTGGTCGTACTGAAGTACTCCGCCGAGTACGAAGATCGCCAGGTATGCCAATAGCGCAACATCGATAACGGTGATACGGAGGCGGCGCGCTGAAAACACGCCCACGGCGGCGAACACGGCAGCGTACTGATAAGAGTGGCGTCCTCCAAGATCCCACCAGGCCGGTACCGTGAGCGTGAGGATGAGGGCAAGCGCCAGCCCGCGTGACGGCCGCAGTAGCGCATACGCCAGCAGGGGAAGGGCCGCCACAGCCAGCGCAAGCGACGCGCTTCGGTGAACGAGAACGTAGGCCGATATGAGCGCCAAGGCAGTGGCGGTGACGGCGAGGCGAGCATTACGCGCGTCAGCGAGCACGGCCCGGCTTAGCTTGGCGGGGGCCGCGACTGATCAGACGCCTCGATGTGGGCCTCTTCGCTCGCGGTGTATGAGAGATTCCGGCCTGGATCGGCGCCGCCATGCGACGAGGGCTCGGGGAGTCGCGTTGGTCGCAGGTCCAGTTGCGCCGGGCGCAGGTCTAGGTCCGGACCGAGTGTCATCTCGGTGAAGGCGACATCAATGTGTTCTCCCGCGTCGACATATCCTCCATAACCGGCGGACTCGCCGGACATGCCGTTAGCAACGACACCGAGAAGCGGGACGTGTAGGTTGCTGAGTTGTACTTTCAGCTGGCGAGCGGCGTCACGCGTGGTCACGTTCTTACGGGCGACGATGATTACACCTGTAACCAGGCGCATCAGCGGAAGCGCGTCGGGCACGACTGACGGCGGCGGCGCGTCGAGGATGACCAGATCGAACCGTGCGGATAGCACGGCGAGGAGGTCGATCATGGCACGACTTTCGAGAAGGTTGATCGGATTCGGCGGTAGTGCACCTGCCGCTAAGACCGAAAAGCCCGCAGTCGTCCCGTTACTACGGCCCGCCCCATCCACGGGCACGCGTCGGATGGCCGCGGTCAAATTGGCATTATGGGTGAGGATCTCAGTTAAGCCGGGGCCGGCTCGGAGTCCGAGGCGGCGTTCCAGCGTGGGCTGGCGAAGGTCAGCCTCGACCAGAACCGTCCTCGTGCTGCCGGCGAGTGCCTCGGCGACAGCAAGATTGATGGCTGTCGTGGTCTTCCCCTCGTGAGGCAGCGCGGACGTGACGAGAAGAGACCGAACGTCGTGAGCGACATTGAAGTAGCGCAACCGGGCGCGAAGGTTCCCGAATGCTTCACTAGCCGTGCCCGGACGCAGCTGGAGCCTCCGCATCGCGAGTGGTCGACTGAACGGCACGGCGCCGAGGACGCCTACCCCATAGACCTCCTCCAGCTCGGAGGCATCACGGATTCGTCGATCAAAGCGCTCAACTAGGAACGCCAGGCCGAAGCCCAACAGCAGGCCGATGAAGCCGCCGATCACCGCGTTGCGCTTGGTGCTCGGAGCAGAAGGCGATGTCGGAACGACTGCTGGCTGCACGACCTCGGCGTTACCGGTTTGCAGAGCCGAGAGCTCGGTCAGCTGATTCGCCCGGGTTCGTAGCCCCTGTCCGACTGTGCCGAACCGCTCCGCTGGGGGCAGCGCCTGAAGCTCCTTCTGGACCAGTGCTTGGGCACTGGAGACCTGCGCCGTGTTCGCCTCCTGGCTAAGCGCAAGGTACTGGCGGGCATAGGTGTTCGCGATTCGGGCAGCGAGTACCGGATCTGGATCAGTCGCACTGATCTGAGCGATGTTCGCCTGGCCCACACCCGATACGGCGATGGCGGAACTCACCGCTGAATCGCTCAGGTGCAACGCACCGGCAGTCCGCGACGCGACCAGCGGCAGCGAGACGAGGGCCAAGTTGGTCGCCGCCTGGCTCGGCTGATCGTTGCTGGGCTGGAAGGCGGAGTAACCGAACAGTTCCTGGTCTACTCCGCAGACTCCCGGAAAAGGATCGATGCGGACGCGGTGTACTCGGTCTGCTGCACCTCGGACACTGCGATCGATGCCAATAGGCCCAGCAGGACGCAGACCATGATGATCTTCCATCGCCGCCGAAGGACGGCAAGAAGCGGTTCCAGCGTGTCGTTGTCGCCGGGCTCGTCGGTCCTCAAGCTTGCTGGCCCTCAGCCAAAGCCAAACCCCCCGTGTCGTTTGGCGCCCCACGAATCCGCAGTATCACGCCAGGGACCGTACGGTGCGACTCGGCAGGCTGCCAATCCCCGTGCGGACGGTCTTCGGGAGTCCCCCCTAGCCGAGTGGCCAGTCATCCGAGCAAGAGTGATACGGCCGGATTGGCCCGGTTTGTGGCGGATCGGGCCAGGCGGCCGCTATCGGCCCCGCGCACGGTTGAGCAGCGATCGTTGATGAGACCGCGCCTCCAGCCCGCGGAAACACCCTGGCCGAATGGACAGCTAAGCGCAGCGATCGCGCCACCCCCTATTCAAAAGGCCATAGACACGGTCGGCGCCGCGAGCCTAGGCTGTCGTGTGACGAGCAGGCAGCGAGACGACATCCAAGGCCTGCGAGCGGTCGCCGTCTTGCTCGTGGTTCTGGGACACGCCGGGGTCCCCTTTCTACGGGGTGGATACGTCGGTGTTGACGTCTTCTTCGTGCTCTCGGGCTTTTTGATCACCCTGCTGCTGTTGGCGTCGGCTGGCAAACCTGGGCTACGGTCGCTCGTTGCCTTCTACTCACGGCGGGCCCGGCGCATACTCCCCCGCCGCTGCACTCACGCTCGTCGCTACAGACGTTGTGGCGTACAGCCTGCTGAACATTGTCCGCGCTAAACAGGTCCTCCACGACACCATTTTCGCCTCGCTGTTCACAGCGAACATCCACTTCGCAGAACAGGGAACCGACTATTTCGCACGGGGACAGCCGCCATCGCCCGTACAACACTTCTGGTCGCTCTCCGTGGAAGAGCAGTTCTACGTCGTCTGGCCGGTGCTCCTGTCCGTGGTGCTCACATCCGCGGTGTTGAGGCGGTCAGGCCATCCGCTCGGCTCGGTGCCAAGCAAGGCCTTGCCACGCGGCTTGGGTCGCTCGCTCGGCGCGATCATCGTCATCGTCGCCGTTTCGTTCGCTTGGTCGATCCACGACACTCGCTCTCAACCCACGGCCGCATACTTCTCAACCTTCGCTCGTGCGTGGGAGCTCGGCCTCGGCGCCGCGCTGGCCATTGCGGCAGCGCGGCCGAGCCGTGTTCCAGAGGGCCCACGAGCCGTCGCCGGCTGGCTTGGCCTGGCGGCTATCGCCGTCTCCGCTGTCATGTTCTCAGATAGCACCCCGTTTCCCGGGTACGCCGCGCTCCTGCCAACTCTGGGCGTCGCCCTCGTGATCGCTGCGGGACTCGGGGAGCATCACTCCCGGCGATCGGTCGGGCGGATGCTCTCCATCGCCCCTCTTCGGTACGTCGGCGACCGATCCTATGCCTTCTACCTGTGGCACTGGCCGGTCCTGATCCTCGCCCTCCAATATGAGGGCCACGACCTCTCGGTCAGGACCAAGCTCCTGCTCGTGCTGGGCGCCTTTGGACTCTCGATCGTTTCCTATCGATTCTTCGAGAACCCGCTCCGGCACATGCGTTGGTCCACTCCAAGCCGCGCCCTCGTACTGTGGCCGGCATCGGTTCTGGCTGTGATCCTCATTGCCGGCTGGGAGCTGCACTCGGTGGCCGTAACGGAGACCCAAATCGCCGACATCAGCCAACCGCATTACCCCGGCGCCGATCCCAGCGAGCTAGCGTGGATGGGGCTGGGAGGGAAACAGGGCTCGGGATCCGTCGATCAGGTGCGCCCGTTGTCGGCGTCGCCCGACGCTAGTGGATCACTCCCTGCGGTGGTCGCTGCAGTTCAGGCGGCACACCGGGCCGCCCCGATTCCGTCACCCCTAACGCCACCGGTGCCAGAGCTGCTCGGCGACCACTACGACTACCCTCCGGGCTGTGCGGCCGGGGACGGTCAGAGTAAGAGCAATGTCTGTAGCCTCGGCGACCCGTCCGGAAACAGGTCGCTCGTCGTGTTAGGAGACTCTCACGCGCAGATGTGGATGCCTGCAATCCTGCCGATGGCTCGCAAAGACGGCTGGGTGGTCCACCCGATAGGGAAGTCGGCCTGCATCCCCTTGGAGTGGTGGCATGCGATGCCCGCCACGCCTGATTGCAGTGCGTGGCTGGGATGGGCGATACATGAGATCGATGTTCTCCATCCGGATGTGACCCTGGTATCTGCCGCGACGTCCGGGGTTGAAGACAGCGATGTGGCTGCTTCTGGCATAAGCTCCCTGGTGCGCGCGCTAAAACGCGGCTCGCGGCATGTCGTTGTCATGGCCGACACTCCCTATGTCGAGCGGCAACCAGTGGACTGTCTGCTCTCCCGGACCGCGACGATGGGCCGGTGCTCAATCAGCGTCTCCAGTGTGCAACTTGGCGTCGCCGACACAATTGCCTCGACTAGCCAGGCTCTCGGCGCTTCTTACATTCAGACGTCAGGCTGGCTCTGCTTCGACGGCGACTGTCCGATGGTAGTCGGCCACAGGATTGTGTACTTCGACCCCGGACATATCACCGCGACCTACGCCGCCGCGCTCGCCAACGTGTTCAGAACCGCCTTCAGGCAAGCGATAAGCCGACCGCGGCGGGGTGGCGGGTCGAGCCACGCCTGACGCAGGCGCCCCCCCCCGGGGGCCGCGGCCGGAGTTGGGATCTGACTCGGAGAGGACCTACGGATTATGAATGAAGTACACGTTCGAGTGCGCACCATCTCTGCCGATCTGATCCGTGAAGGCTCCGATGATGCTGCCGCCAGGCCCTAGCTCGTGCGCGCCTGAGGTCGAGTAGACGTAGGTGGAGGTGGCTGGCCCGGTTGCATACATGCGCCAGGTCTTCCCCTCGTTGGCGCTGGAGACGCTACTGATGCGTTTCCCACTGCGACTAGCGCCGGTCAGAAATATCCGAGAACCCGAGGTCCCGTAGCCCGAGAAGAAGGCTCCCTCGTTGCCATCCCCTAAGCCCACGGTAACGGGGCCGAGATCATTTGCCATCGTATACCCGCTGCCATTCCACGTCGGAGTCACGCGACGGTATACAGCGTTTGATCCTTGATGCCTGTAGACGAAGAAGAGGTGCCCATCCTGGATGTAGACGTTGGCCAGCCAATTGGCGTCATTGCGGCAAGTGTTCCCACGCGAGTTGTATTCGGTTGAGTCCAGCAGCTGCCAGCCCGGACCATCATCGCCTGCCAGGATCGGGAAGCTGGTGTACGGAATGGCGCCATCCCTTCCATACCACGTGGCCCCGCCGTCAGGCGAGATCAGGTAGTGGATGTCGTAGTAGCCGTACGCGCTGCACGACTGATCCGTGGTAGTCCACGCGATCATCGCAAGGTGGCACCGCCCCGTCTGGCCGTCCGGGCACGAGCCGGAGCGGTCGAAGTAGATGTGCGGGTAGTGCGCGAATATGCCCCCACGGGGCGCGAGCGGGCCGGAATCCGCGTCGGCGAGCCAGAAGTAGCAGTTCTGCTGACTACCGACCGTACATCGGGTGCTGACCGGGCCGCCGCCCCAGCCGGCGGCCGCCGCACGGGTCGCGACCATGACGTAGTGATTGTCGGTAGGCCCGTTGCCCCCGTGGATCTCCCAATAGGTACCGCCGCTCGAGGCACTCTGTCCCGCTGCGGTGTAAGCCGTGGTGAACTTGTCGTCGTAACCGTAGGTGAGAGCCCCCATGAACTTCGGGCGGTTCCACTCCTTGGCGGGCAGCTTGTATACCCAGGCGCCGTTCGTGGTTCCAGCATCATTTACGACGACGAGCACGTCCCCCGCCGAGTCGACTTCTAGGCTCGGCGGGGAATGCCCGCCGATCCCGATCCGGAGCACGTGCGAGAACCTCACTCCGCCGTCAGTGCTGCGATCGACGTTCACGATTGCATCTCGCTGGCAACCGTCCGTAAGTCCAGCCGTCGGCCGCGGCGCACTGATGTTGCAAGCGGTGTCCTGGCTCGGCCCTGCATAACCCAGGTACGCGACGAAGATGCCGCCGCCCCTGACATACGCCACCCTCTGGCTGTGGGACTGGAAAGTCCCGTACCGCGCACCGATGTTGGCGGCAAGACGGACCTGGCTGACGGTGGAGCCACCGTACGGTGGTCCAGGTCCGCGATCCGTCCGGCCTTGCGCTCGCACGATCAGAGTATGGCCGGCCGTGAGCGGGTATCTGCGCAAGCAGCGTCGGGCGCGGTGCCGGTCGATCGAGCACATCGCTCCGGTGTCGGTGAAGCTGATGGCGACGCGCGTCTCGGCCGCGTTACCGCCGCGGCCTGTCCGGGCGCGAACGGTCAGGCTGTGGCCACGACTCAGCTCGTACCTGCGCGAGCACGGCTGGGCGCGATGCTCGTCGACAAAGCAGAGTGCCCGTCCGCCGGTGACACTCACCGCGACCGGCGTGTCGGGTGACCTGACGGCAGTCCCGCCGCAGGCCTGGACAACGCTCGCGAGGGCGAGCACGACAAGGAAACGTCTCATATCGCCGGATAAGAATCCATGGCCGTCGACAGGCGTTTGGCGCCTCGGAAACAAAGGTGACGAAAAGAGGGCTCGACCGGTTTGATCGAGCCCAAGGGTCGCTCGCGGGGGTGACCATGAGCGGGCGCATTGCTCACGAGATAAGCGTGAGCTGCGTAGACGGAACGTATCCATTGGCGATCAAGGGCGCTAGGTCTACCTACGCCAAAGACCGGCTACTTTCGAGCAGCGTGCGGAGCATTCCACCGCGCCCGCAGCGACCACAGCACCGCAAGCAGCTCCGGCTTCCAAGCGCTAGTGCGTCAGCTCCCCCAGCGCAATTACGACCTCGACCGCCCGATCCGGATCGAGTGTGGGGCTCATCGGGAGTGCCAGGTTTGTCCGCGCGAGTTCGTCGGTAACAGGCAACCCGCGCCCGAGACCGGCGTACGGCGCCATCGCCTTCTGCTTGTGCAGCGGGGTCCGATGATAGGCCCGCGCCTCGATCCCTCGCTCAGAAAGGCCCGCGATCAGCTCGTCCGCTCGATCGTGGGTCGCGACGTACAAGTGCCACGCCGGCTGGACGCCGTCGGGTGTCGCCGGAGGATCGACATACCGATCGAGGCCCGCCCGCATGTACGCGCGTGCCGCCGCCCGCCGGCCCTCGCACCAGCCGTCGAGTTCGGGCAGCAGCACCCGCAGGATCGCCGCCTGCAACTCGTCCAGGCGCGAGTTATAGCCCACGTAATCGAAGTTCTGCTTGTCGTAGGAACCGTGGACTCGCAGCGCCCGCGCGAGCTCGGCGATTTGGTCATCGTCGGTCGCGATTGCACCCCCGTCCCCGAGTGCACCGAGGTTCTTGGACGGGTAGAACGACAGTGTGGCGAGCTCCGACAACGAGCCCGCCCGCCGACCGTCGAGGCTGGCGCCGGCCGCTTGCGCGGCATCTTCGAGCACTGGGAGCCCGAGCTGGCGAAGCTCACCGATCGGCGCTGGTACGCCGAATAGATCGACGGCCACGATCGCCGTCGTGCCAGGCGTCAGCGCCGCGCGCACGCTGTCGGCGGTGACGGTTCGGGTGCTTGGGTCGACGTCGCAGAACACCGGACGAGCGCCGGCGTTCACGATCGCTTCGGCCGATGCATAAAACGTAAAAGACGGGACCACGACTTCGTCGCCAGGTCGGACGCCGAGCGCCCTCAGCCCGATCGTGATCGCGTCCGTCCCGTTGCCGACACCGACCGCGTGCCGCACACCGAGATAATCGGCGAGCTCGCGCTCAAACGCCTCGACTTGGGGGCCAAGGATGTAGACACCGCTCTCCAGGACCTCGGTGATGCGGTCCCGGATCCGGTTGCGCAGCGGCCGCAGCGGCGTCTGTATGTCGAACAGGCCAAGTGCCATAGCGACATGGTGGACACGTAAGAGATCGTCACCTCGTCGCGCCGAACGAGGACGGTCGTGGCCGCCTGACGATCGGGGGTTGAAGATACTGCCGCCAGGGGCGCGACAAGCAGGACCTGCTGATTTACGCGGTCGACCCCTTGCGGAAGCGTGCCCTAACCTATCGACGACGATGCGGCGTTCCGTTGACACGTCGTTACTGCAACAACCGTGCCGTCGTGGGGACCTCCGGCTTACAAACGGCCGTTGTATCGGAGGCAGAGGCTGGTGGATCAATTAGAGCGACAGCTGGATGGCGCGCGCCTCACGCTCGTCGCGGTGCTCGCCGTCATGACTGACGAGCAGTTGGGATCGGTGAAAGCCGCGTTGGAGGCGGTCGACGAACTTTCCGAAAACTGCCGTGCAGCCTTGGAGGAACTATCTACTGCGTGCCCGGCGCGCCGTGTCCCGCGGCCGATCGGGAAGTAAGTCACGACAGTACGGCGACAGGCGATAATTAAGTCCGGGTCATCTCCGCCTGCTCTGCACCCTCACCGGGATCGTGACGCTGACGAGCTGCCGGCGGTGGCCGACGATGTTGAAGACGTCGTAGTACCCGCCGGCCGATAGCTCGCGCTGGTAGACCACGGTGATCTTCGTCCGGCCGGGGTGCTTTCCGAACACCGTCTCCCCGGCCGCGGTGGCGGTGACCGTGGCCACGCTGGGATTGGCCGAGCTGACACGCACGCCGTTGAGCGGGTTGGCGAGCGCCAGCGCCGCGCCGTTGGCGCTGCGCACCGTCGACGAGACCGTCGCGGCGGCTCCGCTGCGCAGCCGGAGGTGCCGGCTGGAGGCGCGGATCGAGTACGGCGCGACGCCCGAGGGGATCGGGCGATCGCTGGTCGCCGCGTCGATGCTGAGGATCGGGTATCCGAGCGAGTCAACGCCGGCTCGGCCGAAGTACATGCGGTCGGTGTAGAGCCGGCGTTGCGGCTCGGTCGGAGTGGGCCGGCCGTGGTGGACGTAGTAGGCCTGGGATCCGTCGGGCGAGAACGCAACGCTCCCGTGGCCGGTGGAGTACATCCCGATCGAGGCGTTCTGGCTGAGGATCGGGTTGCCGGAGTACTTGGTGTACGGGCCCAGCGGGCTCTTGGCCACCGCGTAGCCGACCCCGTAATCGGGCGTTTGCCAGTTGTTGGCCGAGTAGGTGAGGTAGTAGACCCCGTTGCGCTCGAACGTGGTCGAGCCCTCCTCCCAGCGCCGGTCCTTCATCGTGCCTCCTGAGCGCTGGTAGTCGTTGACGTCAGCGTTCTCCCAGGCCTGCTTCTGATGGTCGTAGTCGAGGATCGGCACGAACCCGTCGCGTCGCGGTCCGCTCGGTCCGCCGGCCGATGCGTTCTCGTTTCGGTAGGCCGGAGCGATCGTCGGCATCGTCCGCCCCTTGGGATCGCTCCACCACTGGGTGGTCAGCTCGACACCGTAGATGTTGGATTCCTCGATGTACTTGTTGAGATCGGTGTCCCAGACCCAGTTGCGGTACGCGTTGCGCGAGTAGTAGAGGTACTGGCGTCCGTCGTGGCCGAAGTACACGTCGGGATCGATCGTCGGGATGTAGGTCCCCAGCGGCGCGGTCTCGCCCTCGGCCAGCGTCGCCGGCGGCTTGAGCTGGTCGGGCCCCATCAGCAGGTTTACGTCGTGGTAGTCGGGGTCGTACGGGTTGTAGTCGATCGGATGGTTCGCGATGTTGTGGAACGGACCCGCCGGCGAACGCGAGACCGCGACGCCGATCTTGCACGGCTCCTCGAAGTTCGCGTACCCGAACCACCGCTGCGCATTGGCGTCCGACCGGGCCGCGTAGAACATGAAGTACAGGCCGGTATGGCGGTTGTAGTAGACCTCCGGCGCCCAGAACCAGTCGTTTCCCCACTGCTTGGGGTCGTTGACCGGCAGCGCGCCCCGGCGCCGCTCTCTCCCACGTCGCGAGGTCGGCGGACCGGTACACGGCGAAGTAGTAGCCGGCCTCGGCGCCCTCGGTGGAGTAGGCGTAGTAGTAACCCGACTTGCGGTCGTACAGCACATACGGATCCGCCGCTGCCATCGACGCGTCGTTGAAGTACGTCGCGTTGGTACGCGGCGCCGCGGTGGCGGACCCTGCTCCGGCAACGAGGGCAATCGACATCACCGCGGCCACCACCAGACCCGTCAGCCCAAGCCTGCGCATCCTTCCCTCCCTCATCGCTCACATGGCGCACGACGAGCCCGGTCTGCTTCCCCACGCCGCGTTGTGCCGCTCTGCTACCCGCCGGTCGGCCTCCTGAAGCGCCGACCGGCGATCGGCGCCTGCGGTCAGTGCGGCATGCTGCGATCGCCGGCGCTGTGGCGGATCACTCGGCGCCCTCGAGCATCTCGCGGACCTCGGGACGCTCACGCCAATCGTCGGCGAGCAGCGCCCAGCGTTCGTGGTCGCGCCAGCGGCCGCTGATCTTCAGATACCGCGGCGAGAAGCCCTCGCGCTGGAACCCGACGCCGCGGGCGAGTGCAATCGAGGCGTGGTTGCCGGGCTGGATGTTGGCCTCGATCCGGTGCAGGCGCATCGTCAGGAACGCGTGCAGCAGGACCAGCTCGATCGCCTCGCGCATGTAGCCCTGGCCGGCGTAGCGCTTGCCGACGGCGTAGCCGAGATACGCGCTCTGCAGCGCCCCGCGCTCGATCTGGGAGAGGTTGAAGAAGCCGATGATCGCCAGGTCCTCGTGGCGGCACACCAGCATCGCCTCGAAGTCGGGGCGACGGGCGTCGGCCAGGTAGGCGTCGAAGCGCTCGTCGTCGGTCGGCGCGGTCGCCCACGGCCGGTGAAACGCGCGACTGGCGCGCATCAGCGCGATGAACTCGTCGCGATCCGATTCCGCCGGCGGGCGGAGGTACACCAGCGGCTTCTCGTCTACAGCGCCAGCAGTCGTTCCAGGCGGTACGCGAGTGCTTCGCACGCCAGCTCCTCGGAGACGTTGAGGGCAAATCGAACGCGGGTGTCCTCGACCAGCTCGACCGCAGCGCGCAACGCGGCGGCGTCGACTCCCGAGTCGGCCCGGAGCTCCTCCAGGCGATCGGCGTTGCGGACGAGCTCGTCGACCCCCCACGCCAGGCACGCCAGGTCGGCGTACCAGAGCGACACAACCTGTAACGCCAGGTCGAGCGCGCCCGTCTCGACCCGTCGGCGGACGCGCCGGGTGCGCTCGGACCACTCGGTCTCGATCCGCTTCTGCTCCTTACGGGGGTAGAGCTCGACGTCGGCCGCGGCCCGGGCCTCTAGCTCTGCGCGCACGGTCTCACCCCTCGCTCGCACCGCAGCCAGCACGTCAGACCAGGGGTGTGATCCCGATGCTTCGCCCGACAGCGCCGCCCGCGCGAACTTCTCGGCACCGGCGCGGAGCTGGCGGCCCTCCTCGCTGGCCAGCTCCAGCGCCTGCTCGGCGTCGCCCAGCGACAGTCGCGCGCACGCCAGCGCGGTTTCGCGATCTACGCCGGCCGCCTCGACCTGGCCGGCGACCTGATCGATCGAGGGCGCCTCGAACCGCACCAGCTGGCAGCGCGAGCGGATCGTCGGCAGCACCTCGACCAGCCTCGTGGTCAGCAGGATCAGATGGACGAACGACGCGGGCTCCTCGAGCGTCTTGAGCATCCGGTTGGCGGCCTCGTCGCCGAGCTCGTCGACGTGCTCGATCACGAACACCCGGCAGCTGGCCTCGAACGGGGTCTTGCTGGCCGCCGACACGACCGGCCCGTCGATGTCGGAGACCAGGATCTCGTGCGCGCCGCTCGGCGCCACCCAGGTCAGATCGGGATGGGCGCCCGACATCGCCCGCATCCGGGAGCTGGTCGGGTCCGGCGATCCGGCGGCGAGCAGCTCTGCCGCCATCGCGCGTGCGACCGAACGCTTGCCGGAGCCGCCCGGTCCATAGAACAGGTACGCGTGAGACGCGCCGGCGCCGTCCTCCAGCGCAGGGCCGAGCACCGCGCGCGCGTGCGGGTGAAGCTCCAGTTCAGCGAGCACTACTCGATCCTAGTGGCCGTGCCCGACCGGGGAGGTTCGTGACAGTTTCTCGACCGTTAGCCGCTTTCACCCCGCGATTGAGCGTGCAAAACACGACAAAGCCGACGGCGAGCCGGAGCCTTGCCGTGCTACGCACCGTATGCGTGCAGCCCGCGGAAAGCCTCGGACTCGAGCTCGGATTTGACGTGTTCTGCACGCGCCGGTTGCGCGCTCGCGGGCTGCCGGCCCGGTGAGCAGCCGGTCGACGCCGGCGGTAGGGTCGGCTCCGATCTCGATGACCACCGGGAGGCTGATCACGATCGAGGGCATCGACGGCGCCGGCAAGACGACGCTCGCGGCCGCTCTCGCTGACGACCTCACCGCCCGCGGGATCGACGTGCAGCTGCTCCGTGAGCCCGGCGGCGTGCATGCCGCCGAGCGGATCCGCGAGCTGGTCAGCGACCCGGAGCTGCAGATCGGCGCCCGGACCGAGGCGCTGCTGTACGCGGCCGCCCGGGCGCAGCTGGTCGACGAGGCGCTCGCCCGCTGTTACGCGCCGGCAGGTGGGTGCTGCTCGACCGATTCGTCGATTCCTCGCTGGCCTACCAGGGCGGCGGGCGCGAGCTGGGAATCGACGCCGTCCGCGACGTCAACGAGTTCGCGATCCGCGGCCTGCGCCCCGACCGCACGCTGCTGTTGACGATCGCGCCCGAGCTCGGCCGCTCTCGCTCGAGCGAGCGCGGGGCACCGCTGGACCGCCTCGAGCGCGAACAGGAGGACTTCTTCGAGCGGACGGCCGCGGCCTATCGCGAGCTGTCTGCCCAGGATCCGGAGCGGATCCGAACGATCGACGCGACCCGTCCGCCCGAGCAGGTGCTGGCCGCCGCGGTCGACGCGCTGGCGGATCTGCTGTAGCGGGCGCCCCGACGCGCTCAGTCCGGATAGCCGTCGGGGTGCGCCTGCGCGAACGCCCAGGCGTCGGCGACGATCTCCTCGAGCCCGGGCTTCTTCGGCTTCCACCCCAGCTCGAGCTGATCAGCTCGCTGGCCGCCACCAGCATCGGCGGGTCGCCCGCCCGGCGATCGGCCTCGCGCGTCGGGATCTCGCGTCCGGTCGCGCTCTGCACGGCGGCGATCACCTCTCGGACCGAGAACCCGTTGCCGTTTCCGAGGTTGAAGATCTGGTGCTCGCGTGGGCGCGCGTGCTCGAGCGCCAGCAGATGCGCCGCGGCGAGATCGTCGATGTGGATGTAGTCGCGGACCGCGGTCCCGTCGGGCGTCGGGTAGTCCGTCCCGAAGATCTCGACGAACTCGCGGGCGCCGGTCGCCGCCCGCAGGACGTTCGGAATCAGGTGCGTCTCGGGCTCGTGGTCCTCGCCGAGCTCGCCGCTGGCGCCGGCCACGTTGAAGTAGCGGAGGCTGACCGCGCCGAGCCCGTGCGCGGCGCAGAAGTCGCAGATCATCCCGTCGACCGCCAGCTTCGACGCGCCGTAGGGGTTCTCGGGGCGGGTCGGCGCCCTCTCGGAGATCGGCACCTCGTCGGGCTGGCCGTACACCGCGCAGGTCGAGGAGAACACCAGCCGCGGCACGCCGCCGGCGTGCATCGCCTCGAGCAGGTTGAGCGTGCCGCCGACGTTGGTCCGGTAGTAGCGCTCGGGATGGCTGACGGACTCGCCCACCAGCGCAAGCGCAGCGAAGTGCAGGACCCCGTCGAAGTCCTCGCGCAGCGCCTCGTCGACCGCGCCACGATCGAGCAGATCCGCGACCACCAGGCGGGCGCCCGACGGGACCGCCTCCCGGTGGCCGCGCTCGAGGTTGTCGAGCACGACGACCTCGTGTCCGGCGGCCAGCAGGTGCTTGGCGACGATCGATCCGATGTAGCCGGCGCCGCCGGTGACGAGCAGCTTCATGTGCCTCTCATCATCGAGCTCATGAGCGCTCGAGGTATAACAAAAACCAGGTGTCTGCCGGGCCTCGCAGACCTCGGGCCGAGGGGTCGAGCACGATAAAATGAGAAGTGAACTTCGGTCCACTGACCCGGCGGTTCCAGAGCGCTTTTCCGTCCGGGCCATCCGCGAGCATCCGCTGCCCACTCCTCGGCGACCAGGAGCCGAGCAGAGCAGCGGAACTAGCGGGAAAACGAGAGGAGCAGGTCGGAATGGAGCACATCCCGCAGACCCAACTCAGCCCCGAGGCCACGCCGGGCGAGGGCCTCTCGATCCGCCGCTTCTTCACGACGCCCGGAGAGCACCCGTTCGACGCGGTCGAGTGGGAGCTGCGGGACGCGCGCATCGGCCACGGCGACAAGGTCTCGTTCGAGCAGCGCGACGTCGAGTTCCCGAAGAGCTGGTCGCAGAACGCGACCAACATCGTCGCCCAGAAGTACTTCCGCGGGCAGCTCGGATCGCCCGCGCGCGAGCACTCGGTCAAGCAGATGATCGGCCGGGTCGCCGGCACGATCGCGAGCTGGGGCCGCGAGCGCGGCTACTTCGCTCAGACGAGGACGCGCGACGTTCGAGGCCGAGCTGACGCACATCCTGCTCCACCAGATGGCGGCCTTCAACTCGCCGGTGTGGTTCAACGTCGGCTTCGAGGAGACGCCCGCAGTGCTCGGCCTGCTTCATCCTCTCCGTCGAGGACAACATGGAGTCGATCCTCGAGTGGAACACCAAGGAGGGGATGATCTTCCGCGGCGGCTCGGGCTCGGGGATCAACCTGTCGAAGATCCGCGGCTCGATGGAGCCGCTGGCCAAGGGCGGCACCGCCTCGGGTCCGGTCAGCTTCATGCGCGGCGCCGACGCCTGGGCGGGCACGATCAAGTCCGGCGGCAAGACCCGCCGCGCGGCCAAGATGGTCGTGCTCGACGTCGACCACCCCGACATCCGCGAGTTCATCTGGTGCAAGGCCAAGGAGGAGGACAAGGCCGCCGCGCTGCGCGACGCCGGCTTCGACATGTCGATCGACGGCGACGGCTTCTACTCGATCCAGTACCAGAACGCCAACAACTCGGTCCGCGTGACCGACGCGTTCATGCAGGCGGTCGAGAACGACGAGGACTGGCAGCTGATCGCCCGGATGACCGGCGAGCCGATCGGCGAGCCGATCCCGGCCCGCCAGCTGATGCAGGAGATCGCCGAGGCCGCGTGGCGCTGCGCCGACCCGGGCGTCCAGTACGACACGACGATCAACCAGTGGCACACGTGCCCGAACTCGGGACGGATCAACGCGTCGAACCCGTGCAGCGAGTACATGCACGTCGACGACTCGGCCTGCAACCTGGCCTCGCTGAACCTGATGAAGTTCCGCCGCGCCGACGGCACGTTCGACGTCGAGTCGTTCGAGCACGCGGTCGACATCGTGTTCCTGGCCCAGGAGATCGTCGTCTCGCCGTCGAGCTATCCGACCGAGCAGATCGGCGAGAACGCGCGCGCGTTCCGTCAGCTCGGGCTGGGCTACGCCAACCTCGGCGCCTACCTGATGGCCAACGGCGTGCCCTACGACTCCGACGCCGGCCGCGGCACCGCCGCCGCGATCACGGCGCTGATGACCGGCCGCGCGTATCTCGGCTCGGCTCGGGTCGCCGCGGCGATCGGTCCGTACGACCGCTACGCGGAGAATCGCGAGCCGCACAACGCGGTCATGCGCATGCACCGCGACGCGTCGTACGCGATCCCCGACTCGACCTGCGCCGACACGGCGCTGCTGGCGGCCGCGCGTTCGACCTGGGAGGACGCGGTGATGGCCGGCGAGGAGCACGGCTACCGCAACGCCCAGGCGACCGTGCTGGCGCCCACGGGCACGATCAGCTTCCTGATGGACTGCGACACGACCGGCGTCGAGCCCGACTTCTCGCTGGTCAAGTTCAAGGAGCTGGTCGGCGGCGGGCAGATGACGATCGTCAACCGGACCGTGCCGCTGGCGCTGCAGACGCTCGGCTACGACGAGGAGCAGATCGAGCAGATCGTCGCCTACGTCAACGAGCACGGCACGATCGTCGGGGCGCCCGACCTGGCGGACGAGCACCTGCCGGTGTTCGACGTGGCGGTCGGCGAGCGCGCGATCTCGCACATGGGCCACCTGAAGATGATGGGCGCCGTCCAGCCGTTCATCAGCGGCGCGATCTCGAAGACCGTGAACATGCCCGAGACGGCGACGGTCGAGGACATCGCCGACGCGTACATCCGAGGCCTGGCACCTCGGGATCAAGGCGCTGGCGATCTACCGCGACGGGTCGAAGACCGCGCAGGCGCTGCGCACCGACGCCCAGAAGGACAGCCGGCCGTCGAGGCCGGCGCGAGCTGGTGGCGCGGTCCCCGAGGCCGAGATCGAGCAGGCGGTCGTCGAGGCGCTCGCCAAGGCGCCGCCGAAGCGCCGCAAGATGCCGCGCGAGCGCCAGTCGATCACGCACAAGTTCTCGATCGGCGGTCACGAGGGCTACATCACCGCGGGCATGTACGAGGACGGCACGGTCGGCGAGATCTTCCTGACCGACATCGGCAAGGAGGGCTCGACGCTGCGCGGGATGATGAACTCGTTCGCGACCGCGATCTCGATCGCGCTCCAGTACGGCGTGCCGCTCGAGACGCTCGTGCGCAAGTTCAGCTACATGCGCTTCGAGCCCGAGGGGATGACCTCCAACCCGGAGATCCCGTTCGCGAAGTCGATGCCCGACTACATCATGCGCTGGCTGGCCTCGCGGTTCCTCGACGTCGACCTCCAGGAGGAGCTCGGGATCCTCACCCCCGCGGTCCGCGCCCGAAAGGCGGCGCAGGAGGCCGCGAGCTCGCACCTGGGCGACACCGCGGGCCCGGCCGAGCTCCCGGCGGCAGACGACTCCGACGAGCACGAGCGCAAGGGCAACGGGAACGGCGCACGGCATCCGCGCATCCGGCCCGGTCGCGCCGACGTCGGCGCTGACCGACACGCCGCCGGTCATCCCGGCGATGCGACGCGGGCTCGACCTCGGTCCGGCGTGCCAGCAGTGCGGCGGGATGATGCAGCGCACCGGCAGCTGCTACACGTGCTCGAGCTGCGGCTTCAACACCGGCTGCGGGTGAGCTGAGCAAGGCTTGACGCCGGGCGGCGAGCAGGGTCTGCTCGCCGCCGCGGCGGCTGGAGTAGTTTCATGCAATGACCACCCGCGGGCGGATCATCGCGTTCGGAACTGCCGGAGCGCTGGTGCTCGCTGGGATCGTGTGCGCGATCGTGGTCGGCGGCCTGGTTGGCCAGCTGCTGACCTTCGTGCTGATCGCGTTGGGCCTGTGCGGAGCGGTGCTGCTCGTGTTCTACGAGATCGGGCTCAGCGAGGACCAGGATCGGGCGCGTGAGCTCCGCGCCAAGGAGGCTCGCGAGCGCGCCGCCGAGCAGAAGCGAGTGCGCCCGCGCCTGCAGCCGCACCGGTGGCGGCGACGCCCCGGCTGAGCCGCTCTGATATATCGACGCCGATGGCAGGGCTACCGACACGACCGCTGGGCGACTCGGGGCTCGAGGTGTCGGTCATCGGGCTCGGCTGTAACCAGTTCGGGCGGCGCCTGGACCTCGAAGGCACGCGCGCCGTCGTCGACACCGCGCTCGAACTCGGCGTGACGTTCTTCGACACGGCCGACATCTACGGCGGCCAGGGCAAGAGCGAGGAGTACCTGGGAGAGCTGCTCGAGGGTCGTCGGGACGAGGTCGTGCTCGCCACGAAGTTCGGGCTGGACATGGGCGACGGCAAGGGCCCGCGGGGATCGCGCGACTACATCCTGCAGGCGTTCGAGGCATCGCTCCGGCGACTGCGTACTGACGTGGTCGACGTCTACTACTACCACCGCCCAGACGGGGTGACGCCGATCAAGGAGACGCTCGAGACGCTCAACGAGCTGGTGCAGGCTGGATCGGTGCGGGTGATCGCCGCCTCGAACTTCAGCGCCGAGCAGATCGACGAAGCCGAGGAGGTCGCGCGCGAGCACGGGTTCGCCCGGTTCGTGGCCATCCAGAACGAATACAACCTGCTCGTCCGCGATGCCGAACCCGCCGTGATCCCGGCGTGCGAGCGGCTCGGCCTGGGGTTCGTGCCGTTCTATCCGCTCGCCGCCGGGCTGCTGACCGGCAAGTACCGCCAGGGTGAGACGGGGCCGCCGGGCGCGCGGCTGACCGATCGCGACCACATCGCCACCGACCAGCAGTACCAGACGATCGCCGAGCTGGAGCGATACGCCGACGAGCGCGAACTCTCGATGATCGACGTGGCGATCGGCGCGCTGCTCGCCCGACCGGTGATCGCATCCGTGATCGCCGGCGCCACGGGCCCGGAGCAGGTCCGGACAAACGCGGCCGCCGCCGGATGGCAACCCAGCGACGAGGATCTGGCCGAGCTCGCCAGGTTGCTCGGCCCGCCCTCTCCGTAGCGCCGATGACTTCCCATCCCGGCTGGGGTCTATTTCATAGATCCAGACCGAAGGGAGAGCCCATGGCTGCCCAGGACCGCCTGCAAACCGTGCGCGACTGCTATCGCGCCTACGAGGTCGGGACCGGTCGCTGATCGACCGCCACCTCAGCCCCGACTTCACGTTCTACAGCCCGCTCGACGTCGGTATCGACCGCGAACGCTACTTCGAGCGCTGCTGGCCGAATGCCTCACAGCTGGGCGGGTTCGAGTTCAAGCGCCTGGTCGAGTCCGGCGACAACGTATTCGTGACCTACGAGGGCACCCGCGCCGACGGCAAGCGCTTTCGCAACACCGAGGTGATGACGTTCGACCGCGACCAGGTGTGCCAGGTCGAGGTCTACTTCGGCTGGGACCTGGAGTGACTCCGGCCGGCGGCGGACCGCCGGCATCGAGCGCCTAGCATGCTCGGCGATGTCCGCCGCCGCGCCCCCGGGGTCCGATGCAGTGCGCGCGCAGTGCGAGGCGGTGCTGCGCCAGAACTGGCGCGAGGGCTTCCGGCTGACCGACAGCACCCCGTTCGCCTACACCTGCCCGAGCCCGAACCACTACCCGTGGCAGTGGTACTGGGATTCGTGCTTCAGCGCGATCGTGTGGCGGCGCTTTGACCGCGAGCGCTCGCGGCGAGAGCTCGAGTCTCTGCTAGCCGCCCAGCGCGAGGACGGATTCGTCGGACACACGATCTTCTGGAACACGCCGCTGCCTCCGTACCGGCGGTTCAGCTACAACGTCACCGCGCCGAACGCCTCGATGACCTCGAGCATCCAACCACCTGCGCTCGCGTGGGCCTGGCTGATCGCCGTCGGCGATCCAGCGACCATGCCCGGGATCGTCGCCCACCACGATTGGCTGGCGCGCAACCGCGACCTCGACGGCGATGGCCTGATCTGGATCGTCCAGCCCGACGAGTCGGGACTCGACGCGTCGCCGCAGTTCGACCCGATCTGGAACCACCGGGCCCACGGCCTTCCTGGTTTCGTCACGCTGGTCAGGCGAAACCGCTCGCTCGGCTACGACCTGGAGCGGATCGCCCGAGCCGGTGGGCCGGTCTGCTGCGAGGTCGTGACAAACGTCGTGCACGCACTGTCGGTGATGGCGCTCGGCCGCCCGTCGCCGACGTCCACGATCGTCGAGCGGATGTACGACGAGGACACCGGGCTGTTCTGGCCGCTGGCCCGCCCAGCCCTGGCTGAGCGTCCGCCGCTGACCTGGACGGCGCTGGCCCCGCTCGCGCTGCCCGACCTGCCCGAGCCGATCGGCCGGCGGCTGGTCGAGGAGCACCTACTGGACCCGGCGCGGTTCTGGCTGCCCGTGGCGCCGCCGTCGGTGTCTGCCGACGAGCCGACGTTCTCACCCCGGGTGTCGCGCATCCCGGCGGTGCGGCGCATCTGGCGTGGGCCCACCTGGGTCAACGCGGCGTGGTTGGTGTGGCTCGGCCTGGTCCGACTGGGATACGCGACGGAGGCGTCGGTGCTGGCCAGCCGGCTGGCGGGAACGATCCGCGCCGAGGGGTTGCGCGAGTACTACGACCCTTACACCGGGCGCGGGATGGGAGCGACCGACTTCGGATGGTCGACGCTCGCGCTCGAGGTCGTCGAGCCAGGCGCGGACGCCGGGTACAGCTATCTGTCGCCGCAGGCCGTCCCGGGGCGCTAACGTCCGCAGGCGTGGATGAGGATTCAGCCGTAGACGAGGGCTTGCCGGTGGCCTACGGAGTGCTCGACAAGGGCGTAATCGTGTACGCGTCCGATGGCGAGCAGGTGGGCACCGTCGACCATGTCGTCGCCGCCCCCGAGCTCGACATCTTCCACGGGATCGTGATGCGGACCGGTCGCGGACAGCGGTTCGTGGCCGCCGACCAGGTCGCGTCGCTTCACGAGCGCGGCGTGGATCTGCGGATCGAGGCCTCGGCGGTGCTGTCGTTGCCGACGCCGCACGGCTGGTCGCCGGCGTGGCGCGACCACGAGCCGGGCGTCAAGCAGCACCCGTGGACCAAGTACGTCGACATGCTCACCGGCAAGTCCCCCACGGCTCGCAACTGGGATAAAGAGGGCTAGGCGCCGGCGCCGTCGTATTCGCGGGCGGTCGCCACGAAGCGCTCGAACGCCTGCTCGACCTCGTCCTCACCGCGAGGCGGCAGCCACGCCACCAGCCGCTCGATGCCGCCGCGGTCGAGCTGTTCGATCTCGGCCGGCGTTCCGTAGGGCCCGACCACCGTCACCGGCACCGGGCCGCGCCCAGCCTCAGACGCGCGCGAGTTCAGCTCGGCCGTACGGGCGACCAGCTCCTGCACCGGAGCCGGGTTGGGCATCCACTCGTCGCCGAACGCGAGCACGCGATCGAGCACCCGCGGTCCGTTGCCGCCGACGAGGATCGGCGGATGCGGCCGCTGAGCCGGCTTGGGCCAGGACCAGATCCGCTCGAACTGGACGTAGCGGCCCGAGTAGCTGGCCTCGTCCTCGGCCCAGATCGCCTTCATCGCCTCGATCCGCTCGCGCATCAGACGGAAGCGCGTCTGCGGATCGGTGCCGTGGTTGCGCATCTCCTCGGCGTTCCAGCCGGCGCCGACTCCGAACAGGAACCGTCCGCCCGACAGGCTGTCGACCGATGCGACCTCCTTCGCGGTGACGATCGGATCGCGTTGGATCACCAGGCAGATCCCGGTCCCGATCGGCAGCCGCGTGGTCGCGGCCGCCGCAGCGGCGCAGGCGACGAACGGGTCGTACGTGTGGCTGTATTCGCGCGGCAGCTCGCCCCCGCCTGGGTATGGCGACTCCCGGCTGGCCGGGATGTGCGTGTGCTCGGGGAACAGCAGACGGTCAAACCCGCGGTCCTCGGCCATCCGGGCGATCTCGCCGGGGTCCGGGGATGCATCGGTGGGGAAGATCGCGACGCCGAACTTCATCGGCGGGCACGGTAGCGGAAACCGTCCCATCGCTAACGTAGAGCCCATGGCAACCGACCAGCACAGCGGAGGAGCGATGGACACCACGCGCGCAGTGGAGATGACCGACGACCAGTGGCGCGAGCGCCTCTCGCCCGAGCAGTACGAGATCCTTCGCGGCCACGGCACGGAGCGTCCGTTCACCGGCGAGTACCTCAACGTGAAGGACGACGGTACGTTCACCTGCGCCGGCTGCGGCGCAGAGCTGTTCAGCTCCGACACCAAGTTCGACTCGGGGACCGGGTGGCCGAGCTTCTATGAGCCCGCGGTCGCCGAGAACGTGGAGACCCGCGAAGACCGGAGCCTGGGGATGGCCCGCACCGAGGTCCTGTGCCGACGCTGCGGAGGTCACCTCGGCCACGTGTTCAACGACGGCCCGAACCCGACCGGCCTGCGGTACTGCATCAACTCGCGCGCGCTGGGCTTCGACGCTCAGTAGCAGCACAGCGTGCGCCCCGGCTTTGGCGGGACGTGCTTAACGACCCGCTCGAGCCGTCCGGGCGCCACCGAGGGACGTTTGCCACGTGGGAGGTGACCAACGTCCCACGGTGCTCCGTCGCGGCCTCGAGTGGGACGTTGTGCATGTCGCGGCCGGGCGCGATGGGACCCCCACCGACGCACGACCGGCCGCCCCTCAGTCCCGCGAGCGTTCGCCCAGCGCCTCCCGCTCGGCGCGGCGCTCGCGGTACTTGATGAAGCCGTAGCCGAGGATCACCACGACCGCGAGGATGATCCCGCCGATGATGCCTGCCTTGGCCAGCACATTGGCGGCCGCGTGGCCGCCGAAGTAGCCGACCAGGCCGAACGTGATCCCCCAGGTGATTCCGCCCAGCGCGTTCCAGAAGAAGAACTCCTTGAACGGCATGTGGTTGATCCCGGCCAGCCACGCCGCCGCGACCCGCACGAGCGCCACCCAGCGAGCCAGGAACACGGCCTTGCCGCCGTGGCGCTTGAAGAACCGGTCGCCGGCGTCGATCAACATCGTCCGCCGCTGGCGAAACGGTCCCGGGCCGGTGACCACGTCGCGGCCGAGCCTGCGGCCGAGGAGGTAGCCGATGTTGTCGCCGATGATCGCCGAGGCGATTCCGATCACGATCACCAGCCAGATGTTCAGCTTGCCCTGGCTGGCCAGCACCGCCGCAAACACCAGCGCCGTCTCGCCGGGCGAGGGGATGCCCATCGACTCCAGGCCGATGATCGCGGGCAGCAGATAGCCGAGGCCGGCTGAGAGGCTGATGATCGCCGCGAGGCCGACGCTCACGGGCTCGGCCGCGGCTTCTGGAGCACGGCCAGCAGCGACAGCCCGGCCGGGAGCGTGTGGCCACGCGACAGCCATCCCGCCTCAAGCTGCAGCGGGCGCTCCAGCACGGAGTTCAGCCACGCCGGACCGAGCTCGAGGTCGGACTTGTAATCGGTCGTGGTCCGCCACCGCTGGGCGACGCGCACCGCGGCGGCCGGTGCCAGCAGCAGACTGTTAAACGAGGTAAGCCGCCGCACGGTCCATCCCGACTGCTGAGCCGCGGCGCGCAGCATGCGCCGTGAGTACCGACGGAAGTGGTGGTTGTCCTCGTCGTGCTGTGACCACAATCCCTGGTAGGCCGGCACCGTCACCAGCAGCCAACCACCGGGCCGGGTCACCCGCCGCAGCTCGGTCAGCGTGACCCGGTCGTCGGGGGTGTGTTCGATCACGTCCAGGCAGGTGATCAGGTCGAATGTGTCCGCATCCCACGGCAGCTGCTCGAGCCTGCCGATTCGGACGTTCCCCACGCCGCGCCCGCGCGCGACCTCGGCCGCACCGGGATCGAGTTCGATCCCCTCCACCTCGCCGTATGACGCCAGCTCGATCAGCGTGCGGCCCGAGCCGCAGCCGGCGTCGAGCACGCTGGCGTGCGGTGGCAGCGGCAGCCGATCAACCTCGGAGCGAATGATGCGACGTCGGCCCCGGTACCACCAATGGTGGTCGTCGAGGTCCAGCATCGATTTCATCAAGGCTTGATCCATGGCCGGCTGATGCTGTCAGGTTCGCTCCCGGAGGCCTCCGCCGCCCGACGTCGGTCGCTAGACGACGGCGAGCGGGTCCTCTTCGGTCGCCTCCGCGACTGGAAGCGTCAGCGTGAACCTCGCCCCGGGGCCGTAGTCGGGATCGAGCACGAGCTCGCCTCCCATCCGCTCGGCCAGTTCACGACCGATCGCCAGCCCCAGGCCGAACCCGGCCTGGCCGGTCGTGTCGCGACCCCGCTGGAAGCGCTCGAAGATCAGCTCGCGCTCCTCCGGCGGGACGCCCGGACCGCGGTCTGAGACGCTCAGCGAGGCCGAATCACCGTTGCGCGCCTCGACGCGGATCTCGGCGCCCGGTCCGCTGACGTGGACCGCGTTGTCAAGCAGGATCCGCACGATCCTGGCCACGCTGCCGGGGTCGCACAGCGCCCACACCGGCCCGGTCGAGTCGTCGAGCTCGGAGGCGATCCCGCGCTCGGCAGTTCCGAGCTCGAACTCGGCCATCACCGCACGGCTGAGCTCGCTCAGCTCCACCGGCTCGGAGCGCAGCTCCACCTGCGCGTCGAGCCGGCTGAGGTCGAGCAGGTCGGCGGCGAGGCGCGCCAGCCGGCGAGATTGGGCCCGGGCCCGGGCGAGCAGCGCCCGGGCGTCGTCGACGTCGGCGTCGTCGCTGGAGAGATCGTCGTCGAGCAGTTCGAGCATCCCCTCCAGCGAGGTGAGCGGCGTGCGCAGTTCGTGCGAGGCGGTGGCCACGAACGCCCGCCGAGCCTCCTCCTGGTGCTGCAACCGGGTCTGCATCAGCGCGAACGTGCGCGCCAGGTCCCCCACCTCGTCGCGGGCGCGGTCGACCTCGAAGTCGACGTGCGGCCCCTCCTGAGCCATCCGCAGAGCCGCCTGGCGCAGCCGCCGCAGCCGCCGGACGATCCGGCCCGCGAGCGGGAACGCCAGGATCAGCGTGAGCGCGAGGCCAGCGAGTGCCGCGGTTAGGAACGCGGTCCGGACCGCATGAACGGCGCTCGGGATCTCGTCGATCGGCCGTCGCACCACGAGCACGAAGCCATCCTTGATCGGGATCGCCGCACGCGCGTAGTCGCCCCCGTCAAGCGTGCCGAAGCTGTAGTAGGGCTTGTCGGTCTGGAATACGTGCGCCGCGTCGTCGAACGAATCCCCGGCGGCGTTGGCGATATCGCGTCCAGGCAGAGCCGGCCGGAACTCCCCGGAACCGCTCGGATATCCGACCAGCAGGACGCTCGCCCCGAGCTTCTTGGCCAGCGCCGCCTCGTCCTGCTGCACCGCCAACGCGGCAGCGGTCTCGTCGCCGAAATGCGGATCTTTGGCTGACTTCGCGGACGGCGGCAGGTAATTCAGCGAGATCCTCTTGAACGTCCCGGTTTGTCCCTTGACGTCCCGGACCAGCGTGTTCAGCGCGGCGTGCCGCAGCGAGTGCTCGAGCGGCCCGAGCAGCGCGAGCGCCGCCACCGCCAGCGTGGCCACGGTCGTGAACAACACCGCGCCCACGATCCGCCCGCGCAGACCGAGGGCACCTCGCCGCGGTCGCGCGCGAAACATCAGTGGTCGCCCACCCGGGTAGCCACTACGGACCTCGCAGCCGGTAGCCGGCGCCCCTGACCGTGAGGATGTAGCGCGGCTTGTCTGGCTCGGGTTCGAGCTTCTCGCGCAGATGGCGGATATGGACGTCGATCGCCCGAGGATCGCGGTAGGCGCTGTCGCCCCAGATCGCACGCAGCAGCTCCTGGCGGTTGAGCAGCCGGCCGGGGTCGGCCATCAGTGCGTCGAGCAGCTCGAACTCCGAGAACGTGAGCCGCACCGGACGCCCCTCCATGGTCACCTCGCGCTGGGCCCGGTCGAGCCCGATCGGGCCGACCATCAGCACCTCGTCGCCCATCGCGCGGGTGCCGGCCCGGCGCAGCACCGCGCGGATGCGGCTGCGCAGCTCGGCCAGGCCGAACGGCTTGGTGACGTAGTCGTCGGCGCCCGCCTCGAGCCCGAGGACCGCATCGGCCTCGGAATCCAGGGCGGTCAGCATGATGATCGGCACCACGTTGCGGCGGCTGCGCAATGTGCGGCAGACCTCGTATCCATCGGGGCCGGCGCCGAGCGCCACGTCGAGCAACAGGATGTCGAAGTGATCGGTGCTGGCCCGGTCGACCGCAGTGCGGCCATCGGCCACGGCCATCACTCGGTGGCCCTCGCGCGAGAACGAGCGCGTGAGCATCTCGCGCAGGTCCGACTCGTCGTCGACGACCAGGATGCTCAGCGAGGCGTCAGCGCCGCGGGACGGAAGCGGAGGCTGATCCGGCACTGGCCGAGGAGCCGGGGGGCGATTCGTTGCCATTTGGTGACGATCGTAGCTTCACGCGCCCCCGTTCATGGTCATTCTCCACCCCGACGAGGAGCAAACGGGCATCGGCGGATCACCCAACCCGGCCGACGGTCTCTAGTTCGCGAGCGCTGGGCGACGGCTCCTGGGCGGGCACCTTGGTCCGCCAGGGCATCAGCAGACCGGCCTCCGCGACCGCCCACAGCAGCGCGACCCAGGTGACGGTTGCCAGCGTGACGTGGACCCAGACCATGTCGGACGGGAGCTTGAGCTCGTATTGGACGCTGCCCACAAGCCCCTGGGCCGCCAGCAGCACGCCGACGGCCGTCAGGGGCTCGAGCAACCGCTCGCCCGCGCCGCGGCGCCGGCCCATGAACCACACCCCCACGACCGCGACCCCGAATATGGCGGCGATCGTGGCGTGGCGGTGGATCACCCAGTTGAGCGTGTCGCCGCCCTCGAAGTGCAGACGGTGGATCCGCTGGCCCGGCGAGCCTCCGGCATGCGGACCGGCGGCGGTAGCGGCTGTACCGGCGAATATCGTCAGCGCGCCCAGCGGCAGCAGCAGGCGGATGCACCAGACCATCAGCCGGTCGGTCGCCCGGGGGCGCGAGCCGGGCTGATGCGCGCTGCGCCAGGCGAGAGCGACCGATGCGATCAGGGCGAGCATCGACAGGCAGAAGTGGGCCATGACGAAGCCCGGGGCTAGGTGCTCGCGGACCGTGAACCCGCCGAGCACAGCCTGCGCGACGACGAACAGCGGCAGACTCGTGGCCAGCCAGGCCAGGTCCCGGCGAAACGGTCGTCGGGTGTACGCGAGCACCGCCGCAATCACGGTCATCACGCCGACCAGCCCCGAGATCGCCCGGTTGCCGAACTCGATCAGCGCGTGGGTGCTGAGCGGAGGCAGCGCGTTGCCGCCGCACTTGGGCCAGTCGGGGCAACCGAGGCCGGAGCCCGTCAGCCGCACCCCCGCGCCGGTGAGGACGATCAGCATCAGGGCGCCGAGGGTGAGGTACGCGACGATGCGGTACTGCTTGGGCGTGACGGTGAGGCGGTCGCGCATCTGCTCCCCCAAGGATGCCGCACCGGGCGATCCGGCGCGCCCCCGTAGGGCAGATCTCAGTATTTGAAGGGAAGCTCGGGCGTCAATTCGCGCAGCGACGGGGCGTTGGCGTCGCGCTCGGAGGGGACCAGCTCCGAGGCCGGCAGCGGCCATCGGATCCCGACCTCGGGATCGTCGAAGGCGAATCCGCGCTCGCGCTCGGGGTCGTAGTAGCCCGTCTGCTTGTAGATCACGTCGGCGACCTCGCTGGTCACGCAGAACCCGTGGCCGAACCCGACCGGGACCAACAGCTGGTGGTGGTTGGAGTCGCTGAGCTCGAATGCCTGCCACTTGCCGAACGTCGGCGAGCCCTCGCGCACGTCGACGATCACGTCGACGATCGTGCCGCGAGCGCAGCGGACCAGCTTGGCGACGCCGTCGCCGATCTGCAGGTGCATGCCACGGATCACCCCGCGCGACGAGCGAGAGTGGTTGTCCTGGATGAACTGCGTGCCGTCCGGAAGCCCCAGCTCGCTGACGTGGCTGGCGCGGAACGTCTCGACGAAGAAGCCCCGATGATCGCCGTGCACCGTCGGCTCGAGCAGGAACGCTCCGGGCAGCTGTGTCTCTACGGGTGCCACGCGGGGGAATCTAGCGGGGGCGCGGCAGGCTCGTGTTCGCCGCGCATATCCTGAGCCAGATGAGTGAGAGCGATGTCGGGGCACGCAGAGGGCTGACGACTCCACGCAGGACAGGCCCACAGCGGACCAGACCGGCCTCCCTCCGGCCGTGTCCATCGACCTCCGCGAGAGCCTCCAGACCTACTGGCTGGACCGGGCGCGCCAACACACGCTTGACTCCTACGTGGGTCTGCCGCTGAGCAAGTTTCCGGAGGATCTGCGGGTCTACGAGCACCTGCTCTGGACGTCGCGGTCTGACACGGTCATCGAGATCGGCGCTCAATTCGGCGCCAGTGCGCTGTGGTTTCGCGACCGGCTGCGTGCGTTTGCCCAGTATCGGCGGATTGCTCGCGTGCGCGTGATCTCGATCGACATCGATACCGAGGCCGCCCGAACAAATATTGCCGCGCTCGACCCTGACTATGCCGCGGACATCACCCTGATCAACGGCGACGTGTGCGATCCCGCAGTCGCCGAGCAGGTGACCACGACGGTCCCACACGGCTCGCGCTGCCTGGTCGTCGAAGATTCCGCTCACGTCTATGAGACGACGTGGGCTGCGCTGACGAACTACTCGCACCTGGTTCCGATGGGCGGCTACTTCGTCGTCGAGGATGGCTGCATCGATGTAGATGAGATGCGCCTGTCGGAGGAGTGGCCGCGCGGCGTCCTCCCAGCGCTTCGCAACTGGCTTTAACGCCCCAAGGCGCACGGTTCAGCGTGCGTCGCGGTCTCGAGCTATACGGCATCTCGTGCCATCCGTTCGGATTCCTGCAGCGCACGGCCGCTGACGTCATCTCCCCAGAAGCAGTCGACCGAGCGCACGCAGGCCCGCTTCGAGCCGGCGGACCGCCGACGAACCCTCCCCGCCGAGCGCCTTGAAGACAAGCGCTCGGACCCGCTGGAACAGCTGCCACGTAACCGACTCCTCGATTCTCTGCAGGTTCGCCCGTGTAGCCGTCAGCCGAGATTCGGCGGCGACCAGCTCCTGCTGGAGCTCCGCGATCCGGTCGCTGAATTGCTTGGCATTTCGCCATTGCGCGTCTACATCCCGATTCAGCCGGTCAATCGTGTCCCGCAGCTCCGTGACGGCTTCCAGGTCGCAATCGACCAGGTTCGAGCTTGAGGCGATGGGTGGCAATGGGCTGTTTGACGCGACCGCGATCACATAGAGCGCAGCCGGTTCTGGCACCACCACCCATTCGTCGCCGCGCCGTCTCACGAATACGTTCTGGGGTGGGGGGTCGTCCACAGGCCGGGCCTGCCCCTTGGCCGACAAGACCGACCCCGTGGCTGGGCGCTGTGCCCAATGCGCCAGGTGTGCGAAGCGAGAACCGACCAGCGCCAGGAACTCATCCGTCGTCAGTTCACGCTCGTGGAACGGGTTGGTATCCCCGGTCGCCTCGGCGTAGGCGTCGCGATCGGGCGTCGACATGATCAGCAGTCCGTCGGGCGCGAGAACTCTGGCGACCTCAGCCAGCACCTGCTGCTGGTCCTCATCCGAGAGGTGCTCGATCATCTCGAACGCGGTCACCGCGTCAATCGACTGCGAGTCGAACCTTGACAGGTCGCGAGCGTCGCCGGCGGTGAACTCGAGATTGCGAGCGCGATACCGCAGCCGGCTGTGCTCGACCGCCTGCGGGTCGATCTCCACCCCGACCACCTCCGCCGCTGCATCGGCGAGGATGGCCGCGCCGTAGCCCTCGCCGCTGGCCAGGTCGAGCACTCTGCGATCCGCGACCAACGGCGCCGCCCACAGGTAGCGGTGCAAGTGCTCGTAGACGAGCTGCGCATCGGGCAGCCAGGGAACACAGCGCTCCCCCGTCCACTGGATGATTCGCGGCGTGTCGGTCATCCTGAGGTTGCAGCCGTTTTCACCGGCGATACCTGCGGTACCAGGCGACCGTGCGTGTCAACCCATCCTCAAGTGACACGCGCGGCGTCCAACCGGTGGCTCGGCGGAGCTTCGTGGAGTCGAGCCATTGGCGCTTGATCTCTCCCGGGGATGTCCCTGCTCCCACGGACGTCCGGCCGCACGCCTGTGCCCGAGATCCGACACACACGCTCGGCGACATCGAGCACTGAGTGTGGTTTATCGCCCCCGGCATTGAACGCCTCGCCCGCGCCGCGTCCCTTCGTCAGCAGTCCCCAGATCGCGAGATAGGCCTCAACAGCATCGTCGACATGCAGGAAGTCGCGCTCCGGAGTGCCGTCCGATCGAATGACAGGACACCGACCGTCGATCGCCGCCGAGGTGCATCCCGGTACCAGGCGAGAGAGATTGACGTCCCCGCCGCCATACAGGTTGGCAGCCCGGCTCACCGCGACCGGCAGCCCGAACGTGTGCCAATACGAGCGAGCGATCATGTCGGCCGCCGCCTTGGACACGTCGTAGGGATAGCGAGGTGCGAGCGCGGACTCCTCGCGGTAGGGCAGCACCGGCTGGTCGCCGTAGGCCTTGTCGGATGACGCCACGATGACCTCCGAGACGTCGCTGCGGCGGCATGCCTCCAGCAGTGTCCAGGTGCCGCGAACATTCGTGTCGAACGTCGATTCGGGAGCGCGATTAGCGACGCCGACGATCGTCTGAGCGGCCAGATGAAAGACCGATTGCACCTCGTACTCCTCAAGCGCTCGCTCGAGCAGAAGGCCGATCGCAGACGTGGCCGTGGATGACGTTGACCAACCGTTGCGTTCCCTCCAGCTCAAGCGCGGACGTCACGACATCGTCACGCCTCAGCACCGTCACGGCAGCCCCGCGCTCGACGAGCCGCTTGACCAGCTGGCTGCCGAGCAGCCCATACGCACCGGTGACGAACACCGAGCGCCCGCGAACATCCGGCGCGCTCACCGCGGTGTCCGGCCCCACAGCAGGGTCTGCAGGCGGAGCTCAAGCGTCGCTGGCATCGGCCGCGGCCCCCAGTAGAAGCGATATACGGCACGACCGAGTGCATTCAGATCGCTCTCACGAGCGAGCTCGGCGCGGCGACTGTAGAGATCCGCGTGCTTGGCGCGTAGCGCCCGATACCACCTCCGATACTCGCGACGGGCGCCCGCGAGCATCGTGGTGCCATGGCGGCGGTACAGCCATGTCACCTCTCGGCACTTTGACCCCGTGCCAGCCGCGGGCCACCGCGTGCAGCCAGAACTCCCAGTCCTCATAACCCATCACGATCGCCCGGGCGATGTCCACGTCGTAGCCACCGAGGTCCTCGAACAGCTCGCGCCGAGTCAGCGCAGTCGGCCCGATCGTGTGGCGATACAGCAGCCGATACGGATCCCAGCCGGGCATCGTCATCTCGCCGGACCAGTCGCCGAAGAAGTGAGTGACGCCGTAGGCGAAGCCGGCGGCTGGGTCGGCGGCGAGCCCTGCGCTTGAGCGCCCGCAGCGCCGACGGGGGAAGCATGTCGTCGGAATCCAGCGCGATCAGCAGCGGCGTACTAGCCGACGCGAAAGCCGGCGTTGCGGGCAGCTGCCAACCCGGCGTTGGCTTGGCGAAGCACGTCGACTTCGGCCGGCAGGCTTGCAAGCGCCGCCTGAGTCGAGCTCTCGGTGGACCCGTCGTCGACGACCAGGATGCGCGGTGGGCCGCCCTCCTGCCGGCGCAGGCTGTCGATGCGCCTCGGGGAGGAACGCCCCGTAGTTGAAGCACGGGACGACAACGGTGACATCGTCGTGCTCGGAGGCGTTGCGTCGGCTGAGGCGGCCACGGCCGGATCGTCGCAGACTCGCCGTTACGATCCATCGTGCCGCCCCGCTCGATCCTGCTCGTCGCCCACGTCACGCCTCCGGTTGCGATGTCGGCCGCTCGGCGCGCCCGCCGGGCTCACGAAGTACCTCGCGCGGCTCGGTCACCGCGTCACGGTGCTGACGTCGGTCGTGTCCGGCTCGGGCGGTGTCCCCGGGGCCGCGCGCACGGTTCGTACGCGCGACCTCCTGGTCAGCCCGCTGAACTGGCGTCGCGGCAACTTTGCGGCGCTGAAGGGCGAGGCGCGGGGGCGCGTACGCCGCGCAGCCGAGCGCGATTGCGGCGTGGGTGATCCCGGATCTCGAGGTCGTCGGCTGGATTCCGTTCGCGCTCCCACGAGCGCTCGGGCTCGCGCGACGACGAGCGTTTCGACTGCGTGATCACGAGCTCGCCGCCGCAGTCCGGCCACCTGATCGGCGCTGCGCTCTCGGCCGCCTGGGGATACCGTGGGTCGCCGACCTCCGGGACGGGTGGTCGTTTGAGCGCCCGGCGGCGATCGGTTTCCGCCGGGTCTTCGGCGACGTGCTCGACCGGCGCCTCGAACGAGCCGGTGATCGCGCACGCCGACGCGGTGGTCGGCAGTCACTCCACCGATCGCCGACGATCTGCGCGAGCGCGTCAACCCGCGGGCCGTGACGATCACCAACGGCTATGACCCAGACGACGCTCGCCACGGGCTGATGCCGTCGACGGCGCACGGCGCCGGCGACCGGCGATCGCTTCACGCTGGCGTACACCGGCACGCTCGCGTACGGAGGCGTCTCCCCCGCGCCCCTGCTCGAGGGGTTCCGAGCAGCTGCGCAAGCAGGATCCGCAAGCCGCCGCGAGGCTCCAGATGGTGTTCGTCGGTCCGATGTCAGGACGCCGATCTCGCCGAGCTCGAGGCACCCGACCTCGCGACGAGCGGTCCGCACGCTCGGACCGATCAGCCGCGAGTCGGCGCTCGGACTCCAGCGCGCCGCCGACGCGCTGGTGCTGTTGATCGACGGCCGCCAGACCGAGCGTCGCCACCGGCAAGCTCTACGAGTACCTGACCGCGCTGGTCGGCCGATCCTGGTGATCGGAGCCGGGAGCGTCGCGGCTCGCATCGTCGAGGAGTCGCGCGCCGGGCTCGTCTCGCCGGCCGATGACCCCGCTGCAATCGCCGCCGCTCTGCGCCGCTTGCTGGACGGCCGCGAGGTCGCTCCCGACGCTCGACTCCCGCGGCGCTGGAGCAATTTTCCTACCAGCGGCTGGCCGCCGAGATGGCCGAGCAGGTCGAGCAGGCGATCGCCGGCCGATCCCGAGCGCCGCTGAGCCCGCGCAGCGTCCGTGCGGCCGCGCTGGAGCGGACCGACGCTCTATCCTCGCGCCGATGCAACTTCCTGCGTCCGGCCTCGTTGTGAGTGTCCGACACATGTGTGGCATCGCCGGCATCCTGAGCCTCAGAGGAGACGTCGGTCCCAGATCTCGAGCGCAAGCTCGAGGTGATGAACGACCTGCTCTCACATCGCGGGCCCGACGACGTGGGGCTGTGGGTCGCATCCGAATCGCCACGTCGGGCTAGCCCACCGGCGCCTGTCGATCATCGACATCGCGCACGGTCAGCAGCCGATGCGCGACGCCGCTGATCGCTGGCTCACATTCAACGGCGAGATCTACAACTACCCCGAGCTGCGCAGGGAGATCGGCGGGGACCGGTTCTCGACGACGTCGGACACCGAAGTGCTGATGCGGGCGCACGACCGTTGGGGCATGGACGCTCTGCAGCGCCTGCGCGGGCATGTTCGCCTATGCGCTGTGGGACGAACCGCTCGGTGAGCTGGTCCTCGCGCGCGACCGCTTCGGCATCAAGCCGCTGTACTACGCGGAGGTCGACGACGTGCTCTACTTCGCGTCCGAGGCGAAGGCGCTGCTTCCGTTCCTGCCCTCGATCGAGATCGATCTCGAGGGCTTCAAGGACTACCTGTGGTTCCAGCTCTGCCTGGCCGGAAAGACGCTGTTCAAAGGGATCCGCGAACTCCCGCCCGGCCACATGATGCGCGTTCGCCGGGGCGGCGGAGTACGCGCCCGAGCGCTATTGGGAGATCTACTACGAGCTTGACTGGCACCACACGGCGAGGTATTTCGAGGATCAACTCGCCGAACTCCTCGAGGAGTCCGTGGACCTGCATCTCCGCGCGGATGTCCCTGTCGGCCGCTTATCTATCCGGCGGACTGGACTCCTCGATGGTGGCGTCGCTCGCCGCGCAGCGCTCGGAGCAGCCGATGCAGGCGTACACCGGCAAGTTCTCCGAAGATGTCAAGTACGACGAGAGTCGCTACGCCCGGGCACTGGGCGAGTGGCGCGGGATCGCGGTCAACGAGGTCGACATCGGCGTCGAGGACTTCCTGGGCAATCTCGAACGGGTCGTCTACCACCTCGACTATCCGACCGCTGGACCGGGGTCCTTCCCTCAGTTCATGGTTTCGCGTGCCGCGGCCAATGACGTCAAGGTCATCCTCGGCGGCCAGGGCGGTGACGAGGTGTTCGGCGGGTACACGCGATATCTGATCGCGTACTTCGAGCAGTGCATCCGGGCGGCGATCGACGGAACCATGCACGACGGGAACTTCGTCGTCACCTACGAGTCGATCATTCCCAACCTGACGGCGTTGCGCTCCTACAAGCCGCTGCTCCAGCAGTTCTGGCGGGAGGGAATGTTCGAGGACCTCGATGCCCGGTACTTCCGCTTGATCAACCGCGCGCCGGAGATCGCCGGCGAGGTCGACGTCGATGCGTTGGGCCGCGTACTCGCCGTTTGAGACGTTCCAGGAGATCTTCAACGGCACGAACGTCGGCCATCAGTCCTACTTCGACAAGATGACGCACTTCGACTTCAAGACGCTGCTGCCGGCGCTGCTTCAGGTCGAGGACCGCGTCAGCATGGCGCACGGGCTGGAGTCACGGGTGCCGCTGCTGGACCATCGTGTCGTCGAGCTGGCGGCGACGATCCCGGCCAACGTCAAGTTCCGCGACGGGGAGATGAAGCACGTGTTTCGCAAGGTCGCGCGAGCCGCATGTGCCCGACGTGATCGTCGCAGCGAAAGGACAAGATGGGCTTCCCGGTGCCGCTCACCGAGTGGCTACGCGGCCCGGCGCGAGATTGGGTCGGCGACGTGTTCTCTTCGCGTGTCGCACTGGAACGTGAACTGATCGACAACTCCAAGGTACTTGCGAGCCTCGAGGGCGAGACAGCCGTTCGGCCGCAAGACGTGGGGCCTGCTGTGCCTGGAGTTGTGGCAGCGCAACTTCCACGACCGCGAGCACTGACTTCAAGGGACTTGCTGAGAGAAAGGACCATCACCGCATGAAAGTGCTGATCACTGGCGGCGGCGGATTCGTGGGCTCGAACCTGGCCGACAGGCTGCTTTCCGACGGCCATGACGTGCTCGTCATCGACAACTACGCCACCGGACGTCGCGACAACCTGACAGAGCGCGACGGCTTGAGAATCGTCGAGGCCACGATCGCCGATGCCGACGCCGTCGACCGCGCCGTTCGAGGAATTCGGACCCGACCACGTGGTGCACGCCGCGGCCTCGTACAAGGACCCCGACAACTGGGCCGAGGACGCGCGCACCAACGTCGAGGGCGGCGTCAATGTCGTCCGCGCCTCCCAGACGCGCCGACGTCGGTCGCGTTCGTGTACTTCCAGACCGCGCTGTGCTACGGGACGCGACCGATCGAGCAGCCGATCACGCTCAGCGCATCCGATCCGTCCCGACTCGAGCTACGCGATCTCCAAGACCGCGGCCGAGCAGTACATCGAGCTTTCCGGGCTGGACTTCGTCTCGTTCCGGCTCGCCAACGCGTATGGCCCGCGCAACATCTCGGGCCCGCTGCCGACGTTCTTCCAGCGTCTGACCGCAGGGCAAGCCGTGCTTCGTGATGGACACGCGCCGCGATTTCATCTACGTCGAGGATCTCGTCGACGTGGTCGTGCGCGCGCTCGGCGGCGAGGGCAGCGGGCTACTACCACGTCTCGTCGGGCTCGGACTACTCGATCAAGGAGCTGTTCGACGCGACCATCGACGCGCTGCAGATCGAGCTCGAGGAGGAGGTCGAGGTCCGGCCGCGCAACCCCGACGACGCGTACACGATCCTGCTGGATCCCTCGCGCACGCACGAGGACTTCCCCGGCTGGAGCATTTCGACGCCGCTGCAGGAAGGCGTTGCCAACGCGATCTGCGTACTACCGTGAGCACGGGATCGACGAGACGTTCACGCACCTGAAGGACCTGGAGCCAGAGAAAGTGAAAGATCGCGCGTGAGCTGGGACGGCAAGCGGATCCTGGTCGCGGGGGGAGCCGGATTCGTCGGCTCCAACCTCGTCCGCGCACTGCTCGGAGGGCGACCCGCGCGAGGTGATCGTCGTCGACAACCTGCTGTCCTCCGAGCCCGAGAACGTCCCGACGACGCGCGGGTCACGTTCATCGAGGCCTCGATCAACGATGCCGACGTCCTCGCCGACCTCCCTGAGCAGATCGACTGGGCCTTCCAGCTGACGACCTACCACGGCAACCAGAGCTCGATCGCCGATCCGCTCGCCGACCACGAGCACAACACGCTGCCGACGCTCAGCCTGCTCGAGGCGCTCAAGGACAGGCCGGTGGAGAAGATCGTCTACGCCGGCGCCGGTTGCACGGTGGCGGAGAAGACGTTCGACGGCGCCAGCGCCACGACCGAGGAGGCGCCGGTCTCGCTGTGGCTCGACTCGCCCGTACCAGATCTCGAAGATCGTCGGCGAGTATTACTGCAACTACTACTTCACCCGGCACGGCACGCCCGCGGTCAAGGCGCGCTTTCAGAACGTGTACGGCCCGGGCGAGGTGCTCGGAGCCGGGCGCTGGCGCGGAACCCCGCATACCGTCTGGCGCAACGTGACGCCCACGTTCGTCTACAAGGCGCTCAAGCAGGAGGCGCTGCCGGTCGAGAACGGCGGCATCGCCACGCGCGACCTGATCTACGTGCGACGACATGGCACGCGGACTGATCGCGTGCGCGCAGGACGGCGAGCCGGGCGGACGTACAACCTGGCCAGCGGCGTCGAGACCTCGATCCGCGAGCTGGCCGAGCTGATCAACGAGCTGACCGACAACCCGACGCCGATCGCGCTCGACGCCCGCTCGCGACTGGGATCGATCCGGTCAGCGATACGGAGATCCGACCAAGGCGCGCGAGCAGCTCGGCTTCGCCGCCGAGATGCCGCTTGCACGAGGGCCTCGAGCGGACGGTCGACTGGACGCGCGAGAACCTCGACCGGATCGATCGCTGCATCGCCCGCCACGCCGACCACATCGCCGAGGCGAGGCGCTCGCGTCGCGGGCCTGATGAGCGCGACCACCGCACTTCCCGAGAGGGTCATCGAGCCGGGGCGGCGTTTTCCGACTTCCCCGACCTGCGCGAGCTTTGGGAATACCGCGATCTGGCCTACTTCCTCGGCTCGCCGCGACGTATCGGTGCGCTACAAGCAGACCGCGATCGGAGCGGTGTGGGCGATCCTGCAGCCGCTGTCACTCGCGGTCGTCTTCTCGGTGTTCCTCGGCCTGCTGGCGCACGTGCCCTCCCGAGCGGGGATCCAGTACCCGTTGTTCGCGCTGTCCGGGATGGTGATGTGGCTGTATTTCACGCAGGCCGCTCAGCCGAACGTCGAATTCGACGGTCGACAGCTCGGAGCTGATCTCGAAGGTCTACTTCCCTCGTATGGTGATCCCGCTCGCCGCCGTGGTGCCGCCGCTGATTGAGTTCGGGATCGCGTTCGTCGTGGTGATCGTGGCGATGGTCACCTACGGCCATCCGCCGCAGTGGGAGATCCTGCTCGTCCCGGTGCCCGTGCTGATGGCGGTGGCGACGGCGCTGGGGTTCGGGCTCTGGCTGTCGGCGCTTCACGTGCGCTATCGAGACGTGGCGCTGGTCGTGCCGTTCATGATCCAGGTCGGGCTGTTCATCACCCCGATCGTGTACCCCCTTTCGATCATTCCCCAGCACCTCCAGTGGGTATATGCGCTCAACCCGGTGGTCGGGGTGCTCGAGGTGTACCGCTGGTGCCTGTTCCCGGCCGTCGGCGGTCCGGCCTGGTACGTGGTGATGGTGCCGATCGTCGCGAGCATCACGCTGATCATCAGTGGAGCCGCTGTACTTCGCTCACGCCGAGCGCGAGTTCGCCGACGTCATATGACCGAGCTGGCGATCCGACACGCAGGGGCTCGGCAAGGCCTACTGGATCAACGCCAGTCGCCAGCCCACGCGGCCAGCTGTCCGAGACGTTCGAGGCCATGCTTCGAGCGCCCGTTCAGAGGCTTCGCCGGGGCCGCTCGAGCGTCAGAGTCCGAGCAGTTCTGGGCGCTGCGCGACGCGTCCTTCAGCGTCGAGCGAGGGCGAGGCGCTCGGCATCGTGGGGCCCAACGGAGCGGGCAAGAGCACGATGCTGAAGCTGCTGTCGCGGATCACGGTGCCGACCGAGGGGCGAATCGACGATCGCGGGCCGGATCGCGACGATGCTCGAGGTCGGCACCGGCTTTCATCCGGAGCTGACCGGTCGCGAGAACGTGTTCCTGAACGGGACGATCCTCGGCATGCGCCGTCGTGAGGTCCAGGCTCGATTCGACGAGATCGTCGCGTTTTCCGGGATCGAGCGGTTCATCGACACGCCCGTCAAGCGCTACTCGAGCGGGATGTACGTCCGGCTCGCGTTCGCGGTCGCCGCTCACCTCGAGCCGGAGATCCTGCTGATCGACGAGGTGCTCGCGGTGGGCGACGTCGACTTCCAGCGCAAGTCGCTCGAGAAGATGGACAGCGTCGTCCACGACGACGGCCGCACGGTCATCTTCGTCTCGCACAACCTCCCCGCGATCGAGCGCGTGTGCAGTCGGGGCCTGCTGATCGAGTCCGGAGCGATCGCGCACGAGGGCTCCGCGCACGAGGTCGTTCAGGAATACCTGCACCGCCATCAGCCGACGCCGGAGGGCGGCGAGGTCCAGGTCGCGCGCCGATGCGCGGAGGTGGGGCGGTGATCGCGCCCGGCTCGTCAGCGTCGACCTTGCTCGGCGCACACGAACGGCCGGCGACCGCGCTCGAGGCCCGCCGACCGTTCGGCGTGCGCGCGCGCTTCGAGGTCGACGAGCCGCTCGAGGACGCCGCAGTCGAGATCGGCATCTCGACCGCCGAAGGATGGCGGATTCGCGACCACCTTCTCCCACGAGTCCGAAGGCCCGTTCGCGATGACCGCCGGCATGCACGAGGTCACGGCCACGTTCCGCGGGCGGGCTGCTTCCCGGGCGACTACGCATCGACATCGGCCTGCATCGCGTCGCGGCGGTCACTCTCGATCTGGTCGAGCACGTGCTCGGATTCAGCGTCAGCAAGGGCGACGACCGTCGACCCGCTGCGCAGCCGCGATGTGGGACGTGACCGGCGGGTACGTCAGTGGCGAGGCGTCCTGGCGCCACGCGCCGGCGGAGGTCATCGTCCGATGACCAGACTCGACACCGCCAACGCCACTTTCTGGGACGAGCTGTGCGGATCTGCGCTGGCGCGCCAGATCGGCGATCACCGACGGCTCGCCCGACAGCTTGCGACGCTTCGACGACGCCTACATGGCGGCTTTATCCCTACCTGCCGCGCCACCTCGAGCCGGTGCTGCGCCGGCAAGGGCGGACGCTCGAGATCGGCCTCGGATACGGCACCGTCAGCGGCCTGCTCGCGAGCTCTGGTGCCGACTACCACGGGCTGGACATCGCGCAGCGGCCCCGTCGAGATGGTGCGCGGTCGGCTGACGCAGCTCGGCCAGCCCGAGCGGGTCGACCAGGTGGTGCAGGGATCGGCGCTGTCGATCCCCTGGCCCGATGGTCACTTCGACGCGCTGGTCTCGATCGGCTGCCTGCACCACACCGGGCAACCTCGCGGGCTGCGTTGAGGAGGTGCGCCGGGTGCTGGCCCCGGGCGGGATCGCGATGATCATGGTCTACAACCGCAACTCGCTGCGCCAGTTGCTGGTGCTGCGGCCCCGCGCCGCGCTGGCGCGCCTGCGCGGCAAGCGTGGCGATGTCGCAGCTCGAGCCGCCTACGACGCCAACGCCGCCGGCGATGCCGCTCCGTTCACGGAGTTCACGTCCGCGCGCGGCGTCCGCAGATGTTCGTCGGCTTTCGCGACGTCTCGATCGTGCGCGAGAACATGGATCCGATACCCCGACTGCGCGTCAGGCGCGAGCAACTGCTCGGCTGGCCCGCGCGGCTCTCGGACTCGACCTGTACGTGACCGCCGTCAAGTGAGCCCGGTCACCCGGGCAGCTGCCGAGCGGCGCCGTCCTCCTGCTCTATCACCGGCCGCCCGCCGCGTCTGATACCGTGATGCCTCGACGGTGATGGAGCACGTCTCGGCGTTCAAGCGACACTCGCGGTTTCCGGTGTTCGAGCTGAACACCGAGTACGGGTTTCCGCCGAAGCCTGACCGAAGTAGCAACCGGGCGCGGTGATCTTGCACTACTCGCTGTTCGGCTCAGGCGTGTACCGCTTGTCACCGCAGTTTCTCGGAGTGGCTCGACTGCTCGCGGCGCCTACAAGATCTGCTTCTTTCAGGACGAGTTCTATTACTGCGGCCGGCGTTTCGCTTCTTGAACGACCATCGCAATCGACTGCGTCTTCACGCATGTGGAACCCGACGGCCTACGTCGACCAGGTTTACGGCCGATACACGAGTGTGCCGCGTGTCGAATACAACGTTCCCGGATATGTCAGCGAGGACCTGCTGGCTGCGGCCGTCCGTCACCGCCACGTCCGCTCGCGACCGCGCCGTCGACGTCGGCTACCGCGGTCGCCCACTCCCCGCGTACATGGGCCGCGGTTCTCAGGAGAAGGCCGAGATCGGAACCCGCTTCAGGGAACTCGCCGTCGACGACGGACCTGTCGGTCGACATCGACATCTCCGAAGCGCGGGCGGCTCTACGGAGAGGACTGGTACGAGTTCATCGCTTCCTGCCGATACGTCCTCGGAGTCGAGTCCGGCGTGTCGCTGTTCGACCTCGAGGACGAGGTCAGGCACGAGTACGCGGCGCTGCTCGCGCGGGGCATCAATCCTTCGCTGCAAGCAGCTCGAGCACGGCGCGCTCGGTCGCTGGGACGGGCGTATCCCGTACCGGACGATCAGCCCTCGGCATTTCGAGGCCGCCGCGCTCGGACACGTGCCAGGTCCTGTTCGAGGGCCGTTACTCGGGCGCGATGGAGCCGATGGTCCATTACATCCCGTTGCGGAAGGACTTCTCGAACTTCGACGAGGTGCGTCGCGCGCATGCGCGACGAGGACCTCCGGCGCGAGCTGGTCGCCAACGCACGACGTGACCTGATCGACTCCGGAGAGTGGTCCTATGCTCGCCTTATCGAGCAGGTCGACGGCGTGCTTGACGACGCGGGGCTTCGGCCCGCACCGTCGCCCGAAGTTTGCCGCCAGCGTCTCGCGCGGCGCGCGGCGCCGCGAGGCGATCACGTACATGCGCTGGTGGCTGCCGATCGGGCTGAGGCCGTTCATGGAATGGATCGCTCCGTTCACCGGATGGGTTCGTCGAGAAGATCGGTCGGCCGCGTCCGGCTCCGCATACGTGATCGGGGCAATCACGGCGTGTTGCACGTCTGGCCGCCTGGCTGCGACGACGATGATCGTGACCGGATGTATCAGCGCGGCGCCGATCCGGCGTCCGATCGCAGACACTCCGGCACGACTGCCGTAGCGACGCCTGACCAACCACTCATAGGCCTTCGCTCCGGCTGTCGTGGCGTAGACGAAGCGGCGCTCGCGGCCGGCGAGGAAACCGTCGTAGGCGATCCGGTTCACTACGAAACCCGCGTGAGTCAGGAGGTCTTTGACGAGCGGTCGGTTGAACGATCTCAGATGAACGAGGTCGTAGCTGCAGCCTAAGAGCCGCGCGTACTGCAGCAGATTTTCACGGTAGGGCAGGTCGAGAACCAGCCGTCCTCCTGGGGCAAGCGCACGATGCAGGCTGACCAGAGCGTCAGGGAGAGACAGCACGTGCTCCAGCACATCGGAGGCGACGATCAGGTCAAAGTGGGCAGCGAAGGGAAGGTTCTCGACGTTCGCAATCGCAACGCGAACGCGATCATCACCGGTATACGGGCTGAGGTAGGAGCCGGCGATGTCGATCCCGAACAGCTCCGCGGGCTGGGAAGCCCGCATCCGTTCGAACAGCATCCCCTGACCGACACCGACTTCGAGTACCCGCTGGCCGCGAATCTCACCGAGGTCGGCGAAGAAGCGCTCAGCCTTGTTCTCAAGATAGGCGGTCGGCTGGATCGAGGTCGCGAGGTCATCGGCGGCGATCGCGCCGTACGCCGCTAGATACTCTCCAAACAGCGGCGCTCGACGATCCCGGCTCGACAGGAGCACGGGGATGCCGTCAGCGCGGTCCACCGCGAATCCGCACGATGCACACGCATCGGCGTACACGCTAGGTAGCTCACGATGGCAATCCGGACAAATGATCATGGTGATGGCGCGTTCGCCGACGCGACCGAGGAGCGTAGAACATCCAGTCGGCGCGCCAACGTCCTGGTGGTCTACGCGTTGCTCAATTACCCGCTACGTAGCGCGGTCGAGGACCACCTGTACTCGTTCGGCCGGTACTCGCCGTCATCGCGTCTTCTATATCAATCTCGCCGTCCGAGACTTCCCCAAGCGGCTTCGTGAGCTCGACTTCGATCTCGTGATCTTTCACACATCGTTGCTGTCGACTCGTTGGACACCGTGGCTGTGGCGCCAAGCGACCGCTCGAGCGCTGTCGCTTCCGCGTCGCAACGAGGTACGGGTGGCGATGCCGCAGGACGAGTTCCTGCGCGCCACCCTGGTCAGCGAGTTCGTACGCGAGGCCGGCGTCGAGATCGTGTTCTCGGTCGCCCCCGAGTCCGAATGGCCGAAGATCTACCCCGGCCTACAGGACGGGACGGTGCGATTCCACCGCGTGCTCACCGGTTACCTCGCCGATCACACGCTGGAGCGGGTAGAGCGTCTGCGCAGGCCGCTGGATGATCGGCCTGTGACGATCGGCTACCGCGCTGGTCCGCCGCGACCGTGGCTCGGTCGCCACGGCGGCCTCAAGGTCTCCGTCGCCGAGCGGGTGCGGCCGGCCGCCGCCGCACGCGGCGTGGAGGTCGACATCTCCACCCGAACTCAGGACACGCTGCTCGGCGACGACTGGTTTGAGTTCCTGTCTCGTTGCCGGTACCAGCTGGGCGTCGAGGGCGGCGCCAGCGTGCTCGACCTCGACGGCTCGATCAAGGACGCCACCGAGGCGTACGTCGCGTTCCATCCCCAGGCAAGCTTCGAGGAGGTCGAGTCAGCCTGTTTCCCGGAGCGCGACGGGGAGCTCGCCCTGTTCGCGATGTCTCCGCGCCACCTCGAGGCAGCCGCGACGCGGACATGCCAGATCCTCGTCGAAGGGTCCTACAACGGCGCTCTGGCTCCCGGCGTCCACTATCTCGAACTCAAGCGGGACTTCTCCAACCTCGGACAGGTGCTCGACGACGTCGAGCGCGATGACCTCCGCATCGAACTCGTCGAGAACGCGTACCGCGACTTGGTCGGATCCAATCACTTCAGCTATGGCGCTTTCGTGGACGAGATCGAGCGAACGTCGCTGGCGCGGGTCGCCGATCACGACGATGACCAAATCGACAGCGTGTGGCGGATCACGCAAGGCCTCGATCGGTGGTCCTGGCGCGACGTCGCGTTGCGGGTGCGCGCACTCGAGCTCGGCTCGCGCGTACTCGGGCCGGCCGCCCGCAGAGCACGTCACGCGCGACGGCTCAGTCGGATGTGATCCGTATGTGGCGCCGGCGTTCGAGGTCGGGTCGCCCAGGCGTGAGCTCAGTCGACGGCACGGCGCGGTCGGTGCGATCCGACGTCGCTCGAGTCCCCTCGGCGGCTCGACTCCCCTCGGCCTGACTGAGGCGCTCCTCTAATAACGCGAGGCGCTGCGCCAGGACCTTGGTCTGGTCGCTCAGGCGCGAGACCGCCGAGGAGAAGTGCAGCAGGAGCAGCAGAACAAACCCGAAAGCGACGAAGAACAGAGCGTTCGGCGGATACACGATCCCGATCGCCCGGCTGATGTGGATCAGGCCGTTCTTCCACAGGCCCAGGCCCATCAACACGACCGCCGAGAGAAGCCACAGCAGCGCGTAGCGCTCCATCAGCCGGCGCCGGCGAACCAGTTCGAGCACCACGAGGAACAACAGCGCCGACCCCGCGATCGCGACCCAGCGGATGCGATCGTCCATCAGGCGCCCTCGGCGGCGACGGGGGCTCGATCGCCTGGGTCGACGACGGGACGGCGACGGCCAAGGCCAACCAGCAGCGCGAGCAGGACCTTGATCATGTAGTACGCCGACTTACCGGTGCTGATCGATGACACGCCGCCGCCTCGCGCATACATTTTCACGGGCACCTCGCGCATCCGCAGCCTGTGATGGTGGAGCATCAACACAGCTTCGACCTCAGGATAGTCGTGCGGGTAATCGCGCGCGAACAGGTCGATCGCCCGCCGGTTGTAGAGGCGAAAGCCGGAGGTCGGATCGCTGACATGCGCGTCGACGATGCGCGACAGAAGCGCTGCAAACACGTGGATTCCTGTCCGACGGCTGATCGGAGCCGGATAGCTGTGGTCGCCGGTCAGAAACCGCGAGCCGCAGACCATGTCCGCCCCCGGAGAGTTGTTCATCGCGTCGACCAGCTTCCATAACTCAGCCGGTTCATGCTGCCCATCGCCGTCGACCTGCGCCATGAAGTCGTAGCGGTGGTTTCGGGCATACAGGAAGCCGGCCTGAACAGCCCCGCCGATACCAAGGTTGAACGGCAGCTTGAGCACACGAGCCCCCGCAAATCCGGCGATCTCAGCGGTCTCGTCGGTCGATCCGTCATCGACGACGAGCACGTCGAAGTCGGGGGCCCGATCCCGGATCGACTTGATCACGACGCCGATCGTCATCGACTCGTTATATGCGGGAACGACGGCCAGATACGTGGAATCGGTGCTCATGTTCTAGAAGTCAAGACGGAAGTCACGACCGAAGGTTGCGCAGACGGAGCCGGGCCGGACTGGAGGCAGAATAACCTGCTCGTGGGCCCGATGGCCAGCGACGCAGGGGATCGTGCCCGGGTCAGCGGTTGACCGCGCGCAGGAGGCCGATCAGGCCCCGCCGCAGGAATTCGATCGCTGGATTGATCGTCGCCACAACCGGATCGTGCAGCTGCGCCGTCTCGAAGTGGCCCGACATCAACTCGAGCAGCTCGCTGTCGCGGACCCGGCGGCCGGCCTGGACGAAACGCCGCCACCGTCGCAGCTCAGGGATTCCGAGCAGCGTCGATCCCCAGGCCCTCACCAGCGCGCGGACCCAACGACCGCGGATCGCCAGCACAAGCACCCGGAGCTCTGCACCGATGAGCAGCGGCGCGAGCAGCCACAGCACCGCGCCGGAGTAATTGGAGAGGACGGTCCATAGACGGTTGCGCTCCAGCCAGTACCACTTGCGACGGCCTCGATCGAACGTGTACTCGTGCCACACCACGGCGTCGGGGCAGAACAACACGTCCGAGCCCGCGAGGCGCATGCGCCAGCACAGGTCCACATCGTCGCCGTACATGAAGAAGCGCGCGCACATCCCGCCGAGGTCGCGATACACGTCCGCTCGCGCGAGCAGCGCAGCTCCGGAGACGGACGCGACTCGCCGGACCGGTCCCGTCTCGCTTGGCTCCCCGAACCGTCCAGCCCAGGCGACTCCTGTGACGTGCACGGGATTGTCCCCCGCGTTGGTGCGCCCGTCGGGCAGTAGGACCTGCGCACCGACCGCCCCGGTTCGGTCGGTCGCGGCTCTGATGAGCGTGCCCACGCAATCGGGCTCCGCGGTCGCGTCCGGGTTGAGGAAGAACAGCCAATCGCCACTCGCGCTCGACGCCGCCAGGTTGCACGCGACCGTATAACCGAGATTCCGGCCGCCGTGGACCAGCCGCACACGCAGATCCTGATCCCATCCAGCCATCGCGCGAGCCGTCGCCGACCCGGGGTCGTTGTCCACCACCAGCACTTCGATCGGAGCGTGCGTCTGGCGTAGCAGGCTGTCGACTGCCCGGCGAACGGCCTCGGGATCGCTGAATGCAACGACGATCGCCGAGACGGTGCCTTGGCCGCGTGGCTCTACGGTCATCCCGCGCGCGATCAGCGGCCGGTCTCCCGCAGCCGCAGCGCATGACGGATGCCGGCTTCCACGTCGTCGGTCGCGCGGTCCCACGTATGTCTGACGAGACGAACTCGATGCCCTGTCGTGACCGCCGCTCGCCGAAGCTCGCGATCGTCGAGGAGTCGCTGCAGCGCATCGGCGAGCACTGAACGGATTGAGCTCGCCAGCTCGAGCGGACCGTTCGCGCCGAAGATCGATTCGCCGCTCACCCCGGCCAGCTCGACGCACGGCAGACCGCAGGCGAGCATCTCCTTCGGGATCAGCGAGAAGTTCGTCAACGACAGGCACAGCCCGACGGTGGCCTCGGAGTACAGCCGCGACAGCTGCTCCGCGGCTGAGCACGCCGAGGTGCAGGTAGGGAAACGTGGTGTTCGACGTTCAGGGCACGGAGCCGAACAGCACGATCCGGACGTCGGGGCGTCGCCGATGCAGCTCCGCGAGAGCAGATCACCCCGAACGCGACCGCCCGTCTCGGTGTCTCGCTTCGGCGTAGAAGATGACCGTGTCGGCTCGCCGGGGCACCGGTCGCGGGCGGTAGATGTCGTGATCGACTCCGAGCTGGAAACGCATCGGCGCGTGGCGCCGTAGCGATCGATCAGCAGGTCACGCAACCACGGGCTGGCGGCGACGCAGTGGAGCCCGTGGCGGTAGCGTGTCCTCGGCCAGCAACCGCTCGGTGGAGGTGGCGTAGAACTCGGGCTCGTGATCGTTGACGAGGTACACGCGCGAGTAGGTTCGGTCCAGCCGTAGTGCGGGATGCACGGTCTGCCATCCGGTCGCAAGACGACGTCCGCACCGCCCCACTCGTCGAATTCCTTGTAGACCGGCCCGTTGAACGGAGCGAAGTAGTCGCGTATGTCGCTGTCGCAGAACAGCGGGCCACAGGGAGCGCATGTCGCCCCAGGGCGTCGTGAACCCAGACGCTGCAGACGTGACCTCGGCGCTCGAGTCGCGAAAAGATCTGAAACAGCGTGTTGTGTCCGCCACTGCCGCGGCTGAACGGCGGTATGACCATCGCCAGACGCAGCCGTCTGACGCTCGGCCATTCCCGGCTGTGGCTCCAGAAGCGGGACGGCACCGTGGCGCTGCGACATCCACCGCCGCGGCGTATGGCCATTCGGCGCGCATCGGGCCGACATGAACCGCGCCTGCCAGGTCGACGCGGGCGGGCCGTCGACGCAGGATGACGCGGGTCGGTCGGCGGGGCCGTCCGATCCGCTCGGGTCTCCAGCGAGACAGCGCGCACAATCGGTCCGGGAATTCGGTCCGAACGGGAACCCAGGGCCGAGAACACGCCGCGTCCGGCGTGGTGGACGGCTCGCTCGCGCCGTCCACCGGGCCTGCTCGAGCTGGCCGATGTCGCGCTCACCCATCCATCGCCGGTCGGCCGCCACGGATCCAGCCACGCGGCGCAGCACCCCGCGAATCTCGAACCGCTCGACGTGTCCGGTGGTCTCGCGCAGCCCCCGGTACTCGTCGAAGTACCGACGCATGAAGCCACTACCCCGTAGTCGTGCGCATGCAGCACCGCGGCCAGGGGGTGATACACCTTGGTCCAGCCGGCGGCGAGCAGGTCCGCGCCGAATGCCTGGTCCTCCGCGTACGCGACGTCGCGAAAGCGAATCTCCTCCCAGCAACGACGCGTGCGTAGCACGCGTTTACGTTGGATAGGAACGGCGGGTCGCCTGCCTGCTGCACGACCGGTCCGCCGTTCTCCGAGAAGCCCGCGAAGAACTCGTCCAGCTCCCGGGCGATCATCGGGCTGGTGTCCGGCCGAGCGAGATGGGGACCGTAGGCAGCGCCCACGTCGGGCGCGAGCGAGAACGCCTCCCGGTAGGCGTCCAGCCAGCCCTCGACCGGGGTCGCGTCCTGGGTCAGGAAGCAGATCAGGTCGCCCGATGGTCTGTTCGGCGCCCAGGTTCCGAGTGCGGCCGTGTCCGAACTCGCTCGGGTTCGATCTCGATCAGCTCGCACGCCGCTGCGCGCGCGATCGTCGCCGAGATCCGTCACGCGAGCCGGAGTCGATCACCAGCGATCTCGTCGACTCCCTCGCGTGGACGAGCGCTGCCAGCAACTCTTGCAGATAGCGCGCGCCGTCCTTGACCGGAATCACCACGGAGACGGTGGTCACGATGCCTGACGTCGGGCGCAGCCGCCGCTTGAGCCGACGTCGGCCGGCGCGAACGACCGATCTGCGCCCTTCGAGCCGATGCCCGCAGGCGCGCTGGCACCCGGCCGGCGCATCACCGCGTTGAGATCGAGGTGCCAGCGGTCGAGCCAGTACGTGCGCTCCTGCGCCTTCGCGACGACCTCGTTGGCCCAGGCCTGAACGTCGGCGAGCTCCGCCTCGAGCGCTGCCGACCGGTCGCCCGCAGCTGGTCGATCTCGATCTCGCTCGTCGCTCACCGCCCGTGCTCACAGGTTCTCGGCGATCCTCGGCGCCTCGCGATTGAAGAACCACAGACCCAAGGCGAACATGACCGGCGATGATGCCCAGCGGAATCAGCAGCCTCACTGCACCGCCGATCACGGCCGCGGCCCCGTGTGCGTTGGGGTCGACGAACGCGTGCAGCATCTGCGTCAGGATCGCCGCGATCGGATTGCACATCGCCAGTCGCACGACGATGACGGGTACTTCGCGGCCGTGTAGATGATCGGCGAGCAATAGAACAGCACCTGATGGTGACATCCCAGATCGGCTGGATGTCGCGGAATCGCACGTAGAGGATCGACAGCAGCATCCCGGTGCCGACCGCGAGGATCGGCCAGCAGCGCCACCAGTAACGGCAGCTCGAGCCAGGACCAGCCTGGGGACAACGCCGGATGCCAGGGCGAAATCCCGATGACGACGATCGAGTTGATCGCGAGGTTGAACAGTGCCGTCAGCGCAACCGACAGCGGAATCACGAGGCGCGGAAAGCGCATCTTGCGCAGCAGCGCTTCTCGCACGACCAGGCATTGCACGCATCCCGCGGTTGTCTCCACGAAGAACGTCCACATCATGATCGATGTCAGCAGGTAGACCGGGTAGTGGGGAATCGACTTGCCCAGGCTGAAGACCTGTGTGAACACGACGTACAGGACGCCGAAGAACAACAGCGGGCCGAACAGCGACCAGAGGTAACCGAGCACCGAGCCGAAGTAGCGCAGCTTGAATTCGGTGCGAGCGAGCGTGATCGTGAGGTTCACGAAACGCCGCAGGTCGTCACCGAAGGCGGACGGCGCGACCCTGGTGCGGACGGCCTGAGACGCTCATGCCGGTCGATCTCGAACGAGTGGGGCAGGTGGATCGACGCCGCCGGTGAACGGGCCGCCGCTGATCAGCAGCGATGCGGCGTCCTCGCGAACGTCGATCAGCATCCGATGCGGTGCCCCGGACTGGCAAGCGCGATCGAGGGTGTCACGTTATACCGACTCGCCGCCAGCCAGTTGTCGAAGCGAAGTCCGACCACCGCGCGTGGTCCCGGCGTCGAAACTGACCCGTGGGCCCATAGTCGCTACGCAGTCGAGGTCGCGAACACGGTAGCCCCGTATTGATTGCGCAGCGTCACGCCGACGATCGGATCGGTCAGGTCCTCCGTGGAAGCGGATCTCGATGCACACTCGACACGGCTCGCCGTACTCCAGCTCGGCGATGCGCTCTCCGCCCGCGAGTCCTCGAACCATGCGTCGACGACTCCGCTGCGGCCTGCTCGTCCGGCTGTGCCGGCCAGCAGTGAGCGCCATCAATAGCTCGTGCACCGTCTGGCCGAAGTTCAGCTGGATGTAGCGGCGGGCGATCGCGGCAGGCTCACCGATCGCGACCATTCGCCCCTTCTCCAGCAACATCGCCCGGTCGCAGAATCGCTCGACGCTCCCCATGTCGTGGGTGACGAACAGGATCGTTCGACCCTCTCGCTTGAGCCGTTGGAACTGCGTCGAAGCACTTCGTCCTGAAACGCGGCGTCGCCCACGGCGAGCACCTCGTCGATCAGGAGGATCTCGGCTTCCACCTGAATCGCGACCGAGAAGGCGAGCCGACACGTGCATCCCCGAGGAGTAGTTCTTGAGCTTGAGGTCGACGAAGTCCTCGAGCTCGGCGAACGCGATGATCTCGTCGAATCGCTCACGTGCCTGTTTGCGGCTCAGTCCCAGCATGATCGCGTTGATGAGGACGTTGTCCCGGGCGGTGAGATCCATGTTGAAGCCGACGCCGAGCTCGATGAACGGCGACAGTCGCCCGCGGACGAACAGCTCACCTGGTCGATGCCGTAGATCCCGGCGATGCACTTGAGCAGCGTGCTCTTGCCGCTGCCGTTGCGCCCGACGACGCCGAAGAACTCGCCCGGGCTGGACGTCCACGCTCACGTCGTCGACGGCGCGCAGCACGTCGTGGCCCGTTCCTACGAAACGGATGCAGCATCCGTTCCTTGAGCGTGTGGTAGCGCTCGTGCGGCAGCCGGAACGTCTTGGTCACGCCCGAGATCGACACGGCGGGAGGCCTCGCGACGACGCGACCGGTTCCTGCGAACGACCGGTGATGCGGTGGTGCTCATCGACTGCTCGAAAGCTAGCAACGGCGACGGGGCTCGAGTCGGCTGACGCTACTCCCACGGCTCCAGCGGACCCTCCGTCGGGAATCGCCGCCAGCTCGGCGTCGCTGACCTCCCGAACGCGGTCCCACCGAAAGCCGGCTCGCTCGAGCTGGCCGGCGTAGCTGAATCGACAGTCGCTCGCCGTCGATGACGGCGTAGACCGTCGGTCGTCGCCCGCGCGCTTGATCAGGGCACGGTCGCCGGATCGGTCGACGTCCAGCGGCTCGGGCGCTTCTCGAGCAGGCCGATCAGATCTCGGCCGCCGGTCACCGCGTCGAACTCCCCGTGGTCGGAGACGATCTGCTCGACCGACAGCCCGGCTCGGTCTGCGAGCGCCCGCATCTGATCCTCGCTCATGAAGTAGATGTGGCCTCGGCGACGCGGATCGTCGAAGGCGCGCTTCCAGGTCCCGCCGACGTACTGGCCGAAGAAAGTGGCTCATTCCGCCTTCGGACGCGAGGTTGATCTGATGGAGCATGAACACACCACCGTCGCGGAGGACGCGCCGGGCATCGAGCAGATAGCTGAAGACGTTCTGCATCTGGACGTGCAGCAGCACGTCGTAGCTGAAGATGAAGTCAACGCTGGCGGACGGCACGCCGCGTGAAGTCGACCCCGTTGAGCACGCGGTAGCTGACGTTGGCGCCCATCGCCACGCCCGAGCAGGTTCGCCCGGGTGTGGTCGATCATCGCCGGCGAGATGTCGGTGCACACGCAGCGACCGGCACCTCGGCGCCAGACGCTGGCTGAACTTGCCGCCGCCGCATCCCAGCTCGAGCACGTCGACGTCGGCGCCCAAGATAGGGCGCGACCAGATCGACCAGGTAGTCGGCGAACTCCGGTCCGCCCCATTCCTCGCCGAGCGTGTCGACGCCCAGGTTGAGCTTGGGGTCGCGTTTCCAATCGCGCGGATACGTCGACCACGAGTCGCGCAGCGCCTCGACCGCTCCGATCCGAGCCGCCACGCGGAGGCGATCCGGAAGTCGGCGCGCACGTCGGCGGCCAGCATCGAACCGCGAGTGTCTGATCGCTCGCCTATCCACGCTGCAGCACGTACACGTCCTGGTTTGCCTGGTTGCGGCCCGGCGGCGAACTCGACGACGCGCCAGCGCGGACACAGGTTCGCCAGCAGCCACTCCGGGGCTCACGAACGCCGTGCCCCAATCGGGGTTGACAACGCCCCAGTCGCCCGTCTCTCCGAACTCAGCCGCGTACCACCAGCCACGCCGGTACAGCGCGGCCGCGATCTCGCTGCACTGCTCGGCGAGCGCGGTCGCCGCGCTCGGCGAAGAACGCGACCGACGTCAGACCCGTGCGTCGTGCAGACCAGGTGCCCGCCGGGCCGGATGATCGCGATGCATCTCGTCGAACCACCGCAGGCCGAGCGCGGGTTCGAAGTGCGACCAGATCGAGATCGCGCTGACAGGTCGAGCGACCGGTCCTCAAGGTCCAGCGGTGGCTGCGTTGCCGCTGACGAAGAACTTCGATCCCGCGGAAGATTGTCCGCCGCCCATGCGATCGCGGGCTGATTCGGGTCGCAGCCAGAGCCAGCGCACGCCGGGGTACGCCGCGGCGAGGACGCGCAGGAGCCGTCCCGACGAGCATCCGAAGTCGAGGCGCGGCGCGGATATCGCGTTCGACGTCGCACCCCCACGCTCGATCAGGGCGTCGACGACCATGTCGGCGTCGTAGATGCCGCCCGCCGCGGCGAGCGGACCGCGTGCCATCGCGTGAATCTCGGGTGGAGGCTGAGCCACCGGAAGCCGCGTCTTCTCGAGCGACCTCGTCAATCCCGAGCCAGATCCCGTAGCTCAGCAGTGCGCCCTGCCTCTGGACCGGGTCGGCCTGGTCGAGGATGGGAAGATCGCCGGTCTCGGTGACTCGTCGCTCGATCTCGGCGACGTCGGCGTCCGCGAGCCGCGCGAACAGCAGCTGCGTCACGGGCCACTCTTCCCTGGCCAGCGCCGAGGGCCGCAATTCCCGCCCGAGATCGCTCGGGCCGATCGGCGAATCGTGCCGCGAACCTACCTCGATTGCTCGTCGAAGTCGCGTCATTTGTCGCAGTGGCGTCATCGTGGCGCAAGCTACCAGGACAGATTGGCTGGCGTACGCTGCACCGCCATGGCATCGCTGGTGGAGCTGGACACGCCAGATGCGGCGCGGCGTGGTCTGTTCCGTCGCCTGCTCGGGCTGAGGGCCGCCGTCCCCGCCCCGCTGGCCGCGATCCTGGTCGTGGTCGTGGTGGCCGGTGCGAGCTGGGCGCTGATCGTGCCTCCGTTTCAGTCGCCGGACGAGACCGCACATTTCGCGTACGCGCAGTCGCTTGCGGAGCGGTTCGCGTTTCCCGGCGACAGACGGCGCGCCTTCGATTTTCCAACGATCAGAAGCTCGCCGACAAAGACACGCAGGCGACCCAGCGCGCATTCCACTCCGGCCAGCTAAAGGCCGACTGGAGCACCGGGGACTGTCGACGTCATACCGCGATGCCGACCGTGCCGACCCGTCGCGCTCGAACGGTGGGGGTCCTAACCCGGCCTCGTCCAATCCCGCCGCTCTACTACCTATACTCGGACCTCGCGTATTGGGCCAGCTACGGCGGCAACGCGTTTGACCGTCTGTATGCGATGCGGATGTGGGGCGTCTGTCTACTCGTGCTGACTGTGGTCGGCGGCCTGGTTGCTCGCCGGCGAGGTGTTCGGCCGACGTCGACTCGCTCAGCTGTCGTGCGCCGACGGTGGTCGGGTTGTTTCCGATGGAGACGTTCATGTCGACGAACGTCAACCCAGACGCACTCGCTGATCACGCTCTGGACGTTCGCGCTGTGGCTTGCTGCCAGGGTCATCAAGCGGGGGCTGGCACTCAGCGACACGTTGGCTCTGTGTCGCGGTCACCGCGGCCGCGATCCTGACGAAGTCGACCGCCTATGCGCTCGTGCCTCCGGTCCTCGTCGCGGTGGCGTTCGGCGGTTGGGACATACGCCGGCGCACGTCGCGCATTCCCGGAAGGACGATCGCCGCGGCACTGATCCTGCCGTTCGTAGCCGTGCTTGGCTGGATCGTCCTGTCGGCGGCGCTCGGACGGCCCGTGATCAACGGATCCTCAGTCCATCCGGCTCGGCGGCGCACCCGTTCGATGTGCGCCAGTTCGTCAGCTACGTCTGGCAGTTCTATCTTCCGCGGCTCCCGTGGATGACGCCGTTTCGCAGCACGGCCGGCCTGCCCCTGTACGACGTCTGGCTTCGCGAGGGCTGGGGCCTGTTCGGCTGGCTCGAGATCGAGCTGTCCAACTGGCTGTACGCGCTGCTGACCGGCATCACGGCGCTGATCGCAATCGCTGCCGCGGCGATCGTCGTCCGTTTCCGCGACAGCCTCCGACTCGAAGCTGCTCGCGATGTTCGCGGTCGCGTTCGTCAGCCTCGTTGTTCGGCCTGCACCTGACCGAGTATCGCTCGATCATCGCGGGCGACGGCCCGATCCTCCAAGGCCGCTATCTGCTGCCGCTGATCGGGTTGTTCGGCCTCGCAGTCGCGCCTGATCGTCACCCGGGTTCCGGCCAGGTGGCGTGGATCCCGCATGCGGCGCGTCTAGCGGCCGGGATGCTGCTTCTGCAGGTGCTAGCGCTGACGCACGATCGTCCAGGCGTACTACACATGACGTTCGCGACGCATCATCGTTGCCTTCGTGGTCGTCGCCGTGCTCGGTCTGGCCGGCCTGCTGGCCGCATCGGTGACGCGCCAGCGGCCGACCGCCTTCTCGGTGAACGTTCCCGCCGTACGAGCTGCTCCGTCCGCTTGGCGCAGACCAGACGGCCTGCCAAGGGCCAATTCGCGCCTCGAGCCCGATCGGTGGCGTGCGATTGTGGATCTGGCCCGGTAAACGACCAACCCCGCCGTCCGTCGGTCACGGTGCACGATGCATCATCAGGCGCCCTTCTGCCACCGGGCGGATGAGCGCTGTCCCGCCGCGACCCGCCACCCGATCCAGGAACTGGATTCCGCTGTACCCGACGCCGGTGTCGCGCACGACGGTCCTCACGACTCCGATTCCGGCCGGCAAGCGGATTTCGGTGTGCCTGCACAATCCGGACCATCGTCCACGACGTCTTGGGATCCTGCCGGATCGCCCGCTTTCGGGCACCTTGACGCATCGCCGACAAGCCCACCACCCAGGCGCTGTCGCTGCTGTTCCTCGAGCCGCACGACCGTTCGCTGCTGTCATTGGTCCCGACGGCGTTGCGCCGGGCGGCGCTGTTCCGGCCTGGGTGGGTGGGTGCGTGGACGTTCTGGGCGTTGGGCGTGGCCTTGCTGCTCTGGGTTCGGCGTTCAGGAGTTCGCGGTCGTCTGGGCCGCCCGGGACGACACGCGCGAGGACGGCGGTCAGACTGGCCCCCGGGTGCCTAACCGCGTTCACGCGAACTGGCTCGTCCAAGTCGGGCGTCGCGTGCTCCCCGCGCGCCAGATGAATCACCTGACGCGATTTCAACCGATCCTCGAGCTGCTCGCCGACGACCGCCGCGGGCGGCACGCTACTCGACGTCGGCAGCGGGTCTCATGGCATCGCGACGCTGCTCCCCGCGAACTGGCGCGCCGTCTCATTGGATGCCAACTTCGAGGATTACGGGGCCGCGCGGCGCCCGAGCGTGGCGCGAGCCGACCAGGTCATCGGTGATGTGCGCGAGCTGCCGTTTCGGACCGAGCGTTCGACGCAGTGGTGGCAATCGATCTGCTCGAGCATCTCGCCTCGTCAGATCGCCCGCAGGCGATCTCTGAGATCTGTCGCGTGGCTGCAAGACGCGCGATCGTCGCATGCCCCGCCGGCGCAGATGCGCTTGGCGCGGATCGCCGCCTCGCGCGAGCGGCTGCGCGCTCGGCACCGAGACGTCCCCCCGTGGCTTGTGGAACACTCGACAACGGCTTTCCGGAGCGGCTGAGCTGCGGCAACGGCTTCGACCTGTTCGGATCCGTGCGCTCACTCGTGAATGAAAGCTCGCGGCGCACGAACGCCTGATCCTCGCCGAGAACCGCCTCCTTCCCGCCGCCGCTCTCCGACTCGCATGCGGGCCCGTCGAGGCTGATGCGCAGTCGGCGCCCCCGCGCGCCCGCCGTCGCCGCCCGCGTGATCTGCGCGGCCTCCGGGGCCGACGATCGGCCACCTACGTATCGAACCGTCGTGGTGATCGATCTCGAACGCGTCAGAGCGTCGCCAGGATCCGACGTAATCCGTCTCGCAGGTCGACCTGCGCCTTCCACCCGAGCCGGTCCCCCGCCCGGGTCACATCGAGGCAGCTCCGGCGAACTTCACCCGGGCGCTCGGGGGCGAACGTGGGCTCGGGCAGCGTGCGCCCACCGCCGACGTCGTTGAGCGCCTGCAGGAGGTCAAGGACGGACGTCTCCTGGCCGTGTCCGATGTTGATCGGTCCCGTGACGTTGCTGTCGGCCGCGATCAGGTTGGCGCGCACGACGTCACCGACCTCCACCCAGTCGCGTGTCTGGAGCCCGTCACCGAACACCGTCGGCGTCCTGCCCTCGACCAGCGCCCCGCAGAAGATCGCGACCACGCCGGCCTCCCCGTGTACGTCCTGGCGGGGCCCGTACACGTTGCCGTAGCGCAACGACACCGTCGACAGGCCGTGCAGACGTGCGTACAGCTCGCAGTAGCCCTCGGCGGCATGCTTGCCCTGACCGTAGGGTGCCAGCGGCTTGATCGCGTAGTCCTCCGGCGTCGGGATCAGCTCGGCGTCGCCGTACAGGCCACCACCCGTCGAGCTGAACACGATCCGCTCCGTGCCCGACGCCAGGGCCGCGTCCAGCACGGCGATCGTCCCCAGCACGTTTGACTTGGCGTCGAACGCAGCGTCCTCTACCGAACGCCGCACGTCGATCTGGGCCGCCAGGTGGAACGCACGCTGCGGTTTGACGGCCGCGAAGATGTCAGATATCGCACCCGCGTCTCTCACATCCGCCTCATGAAGCTCGGCACCGAGGGCCAGCGCACCCTCGAGATTGGCTCGCTTGCCGCTGGAGAGATTGTCGATCACCGAGACGCGATCGCCTCGGGCCAGCAGCCCATCTACAAGGTTTGACCCGATGAATCCGGCGCCGCCTGTGACCACGCAATCCAAAGTTCGGCAGAGCTTGCCAGAACAGCTGTAACGCTGCGCGCATCCAGGCAAAAAGAGCCGGGCCCGTGTCTCACTACTGCGAGACACGGGCCCGACCAAAGGACGACCCTGGTAGGGCTGGGGGCCGTCCGAGACCCGCGAGAAAGGGGGCGATGCTCGCGGGCCCGCTTGACCTCCTTGTCGCCAAACAGCATACCGTTGTCTGGCCAGCCAGCGGAACTAATCCGACCAACACCGCAACCCCTCGGCTTCGCTTACGTTCGTATCTCACAGACGCTGTCCGTGCGGCCTGCGGGCCCCCGCAAGGGGCAGTGCAGACATCGGGCCAAGCGCCACTATGGTTTTGTTTGCGCCTCGTGTCCAGCGTGGAATCCCGATCTTCTGACATGCGTCCGCAGGGTTCCGTCCAGCCCCGCCCAGCCCCAGTCGAGTCACCCCAGACGGTGGACATCGTCAGCGTGCCTCTGGCGCTGATCGACTATCAGCAGACGCTCGACTGGATCGATGCGATGGTCGCCCAGAGTCGTCGTGGCTACGTATGTGTGTGCAACGTGCACACGGTGATGGCGTCCGGCGAGGATCGCGAGCTGCGCAACGCGCTCGGCTCGTCCTCGCTCAACGTCCCCGACGGTCAGCCGCTGGTGTGGGCGTTGAAGGCGCTTGGCCACCCACTCCACGACCGCGTGTACGGACCCGAGCTGATGTCGCGAGCATGCGCCGCCGCCGTGGATAGCGGGCAGCGGTTCTACCTCTACGGAGGTCGTAACCAGGGAGCCCTCGTGCAGCTGGCGCTGAATCTTCGCCAGCGGTATCCCGGAATCAAGATCGTCGGTGGGTACTCGCCGCCGCACCGCCCACTGACGGCAGAGGAGCGCGAGGCGGTCGCCGACGAGATCAACCACTCACGCGCCGACGTGGTGTGGGTGGGGATCGGCGTGCCCAAGCAGGAGAAATGGATGGCCGAGATGCGCCCGCTGCTGGACACACCCGTGCTCGTCGGCGTCGGGGCGGCGTTCGACTTCCACGCCGGGCTGGTGCCCCAGGCGCCTCCGTGGATGCAGTCTGCTGGGCTCGAATGGGCCTACCGCCTGGCGCGCGAGCCCAGGCGCCTGTGGCGGCGGTACCTGCGCTACAACCCCCGGTTCCTGGGAGCGTTCGCGCTGCAGCTCAACGAGCAGCGCCGGGGCCGCCGGCGGTAGCTCTCCGCCCGAGCGGCACAATCCGAGCGTGGCAGCCCGGAGCAGCTCGATCCTGATCCCGACCCGCGGTCGCCCTCGGTACCTCACCGTGACGCTCGCCTCGATCATGCCCCAGGCTCGCGCCGCCGGGTCCGAGGTCCTGGTCGTCCTCGACGGGCAGGACACGACCAGCGCTGGCGTGGCCCGCGACCACGGCGCCGGCCTGATCACACTGCCCCAGCGGCGCGGCCTGAACGCGGCGCGCAATGCAGGCATCGCGGCATCGTCGGGCGAGCTGGTCGTGTTCGTCGACGACGACATCGAGGCGCTCCCGGGCTGGCTGGCGGCATTCCTGGATGCCGCCGCAGACGCGGAGTACGACGTATTCGGGGGGCCGATCCGAGCACGTATCGAAGGCGGCGGGCCTCGATCATGCGGGCGCGAGGGCGCACCCATCACCACGCTGGACGCCGGCGCCGCGGATCGTGAGATCGAGTTCGTCTGGGGCGCCAACATGGCGATCCGGCGTCGTGCGCTGGAACGCGTAGGCGGCTTTGACGAAGCGATCCAGGGTCGCGGCGACGAGGAGGAGTGGGAGCGGCGGTACCGCTCCGAGGGTGGGCGGGTGCTCTACGTCGCCGGCGCCGCGGTCGATCACCGGCGGACCGCCGGTGACGCGACTCTCCGCGCGCTGTCGCGCGCGGCCTACGCGCTCGGTCGTACAGCGCGCCGCAACGATGTTCGCAAGGGAGCTGGTCCGACCCTGCCGGCCGAGCTGCGGACACTCGCGGGGTGCGTGTGGCACACCGGCAGGCGCCGGTGTGCCAACGGGATCGTGATGGCCGCGCATAGCCTCGGCCGGGTCCGTCAGAGCGTCATCGAGTTGCGGGATTGAGCGTGCCGTCGGATCTGGGGTCGGGTACGTCGGGCCTGGTGTACGGCCGCCGCGCCACCACCAGGGCGATGGTCAGGGACGCTGCCGCCGACGGCATCGAGCGAGCCACGCTGCGCCGATGGCGGTTGACACGAGCGGCGGCTCGATGGCCGGCCCGGCGAGTGCTCGCGATCTCGGTCGAGCGCACGGACGTCCCGAACCTGTTGACGGCTGCCCGCGAGGAGCTGCTGCGCTCGCGCCATCAGGTCACATTCGCGCACACCGCCGCGGGCGCCCGCGGCCGCTTCGAGAACCTGAACGCGCTGCTGGCCGATCACCCGGCTCAGGGCCACGACTGGTTGCTCGTGGTGGACGACGATGTCGTCCTGCCGCGTGGTTTCCTGGACGCGTTCGTGTTCCTGGCCGAGCGCTTCCAGCTGCGGCTCGCCGCAGCCGGCCCACCGCGCGCATTCCCATGCCGCCTGGCAGATCACCCGCCGCCGGCCGCAGGCAGTGGTCCGCGAGACCCGGTTCGTGGAGATCGGACCAGTCGTCGGATTTCACCACGTCACGTTCGAGACACTGCTGCCGTTCCCGCCGCTGCGGTTCGGCTGGGGTCTGGACCAGCATTGGTCGGCGCTGGCGCTGGAGCACGGCTGGCGGATCGGGGTGATCGATGCGATTGCGATCCGTCACGGCCTGCGGCGGATTGCCGCCGCCTATGCGCACCCCGAGGCGATGGCCGAGGCCAGGCGATTTCTCGACGGCCGCCCGTACACCGCCGCTCGTGATGCCCAGCGGACGCTGGTGATGCACAGGTCCTGGACATGAGGGTCCTGGTCGTGGCCGAGTATTACCCTCGGGCCGGAGACCCGGTCGGAGGAGTGTGGGCCCATCGCCAGGCGATGGCCGCCCGAGCGGCCGGCGCGGAGGTCCGCGTCCTGGTGCTGCATCGTCCGATCCCGCCGCTGTCGGCGGTTCGCGCGGCCCAGATCGCCCGGGGGATTGCGGTGGTCGCCCAGCCCGGCCGCGCCGAACTCGACGGCATCGACGTGGAGTACGTCCGCTACGTGTCCCCGCCGCGGCCGTTGAGCTATCGCTCTTGGGGAGCCTGGGCGGCGCCGCTGCTGAGCCGGGCGATCGGCCGCGTCCGCCGCGGCTTCGCGTTCGACCTGATCCACGCCCACTACGCGGTGCCCGCCGGGGATGCGGTTCGGCGCGTGGCGCCGGAAGCCCCGCTGGTCATATCAGTGCACGGCCACGACGTGCAGGGCGCCGGCGCCGGGGCCGCCAACGTCCGCGCGACGCTCGCGCACGCCCGCCTGGTGCTGGCAAACAGTCTCGGCACCGCCCGGCGATCGACCGCGCTCGGAGCGCGCCGCACGTGCGTCGTACACCTCGGCGCCGACGTGCCGACCGCCCCCGCGGCGCAGCCCCCGACGCCGACGCTCGTCACCGTCGCCCACCTGGCGGCGCGCAAGCGCCACGCGGACGTCCTGTCCGCGCTGGCCGTGTTGCGCGGGCGTCACCCGAACCTGCGCTACGTGATCGTCGGCGATGGACCCGAGCGCGGGCGCCTGGAGACGCTGGCCGCATCGCTGGGAGTCGCCGACCGGGTGCAGTTCCACGGGCAACTGGCCAACGATGACGCCACCGCGCAGGCACGCGCGGGCTCGCTGTTCGTGATGCCGAGCATCGACGAGGCGTTCGGCGTCGCCTACGTCGAGGCGATGGCGGGCGGCGTGCCGGCGATCGGCTGCCAGGGCGAGGACGGGCCCGAGGAGATCGCCGCCGCGGGCGGCGGCATCGAGTTAGTCGCACCGCTGTACGTGCGCGGGCTGGCCGAGCGGATCGACGGGTTGCTCGCCGATCCGCCCGGGCTCGCCGCACTGCGCACCATCGCGCGCCAGACGGTGGAGCGCTCGTTCACCTGGGAGCGTTGTGGCACGGACACGGTGGCGGCCTACGAGGCGGCGCTGGCGACGCGATGACCGGATCCGAGCCGTACACCCCCGACAATCTGCTGGACCGCGTGAGTCGGGACGCGACGCTCGAGGTCCACTACCGCCAGATGATCGATCGCGAGCGCGAGTTGATCGCGCGCCGGCTGCCACCCGGGGGCCGGGTCGTATCGATCGGAGCGGGGTGGCACCCCGGTCGGCATCTGTTCCCGAGCCCGCAGTGGCACCTGGTCGCCGTCGACGCCGACCCCGCGAAGGTTGGGGGTGTGATCGCCGCGGGCCGCGCCGACGAGGCGCGCGTCGGGTTCGCCGGTCGCCTGGACGACCTTTCCAGCGGCTCGTTTCAGGCGGTGCTCTACCGGCTGGTGCTCCATCACCTCGCGTACCAGGGGCCGCTGGGACCATGCTTCACCGAGGCCGCACGGCTCCTCGCCCCCGGGGGCGCGCTGGTGGCGGTCGAGCCTGGTCTGTGGCACCCGGTCGGAGCGGGTCTGTCGCTCGCCAACCGAGCGGGGGTCGCCGAGGCGGTCCACGGCACCCTCGACGACATCCCCCTGTCCCCGCGGCGGCTGCTAGCCGAGGCCCGGGCCGTCGGGCTGCGGCCGGAGCTGCATGCGGTCACGTACACATGGAGGCGACTGCCGCCGGCGGTGCAACGATCACTGCAACCGCTGGACGCGCTCGGGTCCAGGCCCCGCGCGGCGCTGTTCGGTCACACTCTGATGCTGATCGCCCACCGTGAACCCCGGTAGATCGCCGAAGGCGGCTGATACGCTCGCCGCCGTGTCGTCAATCGCCCCGGCGCCCAAGCGCGCCGCGTCGGGCCCGGACGACGCCAACGGCCACAGTCCCGCTCGTTGGCCCTCCATCAGTTCCGACGCGGCTTTCGGATGCGGCCTCGCCGCGCTGTTCGTGCTGGTCGCATTTGTGACCACTGGCGGCACCGACCTGGGACCGAACACCTGGATGGAGATCGCCGCCGCGCTGCTGGCGGCGGCGGCTGCCGCCGCAGTGATCGTGATCGGCGCCCCCGGCCGGGCCTGGGGCGGGGTCACGCTGCTGCTGTTCGCAGCCCTGGCCGCGCTCACCTTCGCCTCGATCGCCTGGTCGGTGCAGCCCGACAACTCGTGGGTGGAGGCCAACCGCACGCTTGCCTACCTGGCCGCGTTCGGCACTGCGCTCGCGCTGGCACGACTGCTGCCCGAGCGCTGGCCCGCGGTGCTCGGCGCGATCGCGACCGCAGCGACCGTGATCTGCGCGTGGGCGCTGCTGGCCAAGGTGTTCCCCGGGTCGCTGGACGCCAACGATCCGGTGGCTCGGCTGAAGGCCCCGTTTGACTATTGGAACACCACTGGCCTGCTGGCGACGATGGGGCTGGCGCCGTGCATCTGGGCCGGCGCCAGGCCGTCGCCTGGGCGCATCCTGCGCGCGCTGTGCGCGCCGTCGCTGGCGATTCTGACCGCGGTCGTTGTCCTGTCGTACTCGCGCGGGGCGCTGATCGCTGCGATCGTCGCGTGCGGATTCTGGTTTGCGGTCGTCCCCTTGCGGCTGCGCGCCGCGTTGATCTTGGGCCTCGGCGCGGTCGGCGGGGCGGTGATCTCGGTCTGGGCGCTTTCGCATCATGCGCTCACCCACGACAACGCGACGCTGGGCGCGCGCACCACCGCCGGGCACACGTTCGGCGTCGTCGTGCTCGCCGTCGTCGTGCTGCTCGCCGCAGCTGGGTACGCGGCAATCCTGGCCATGGATCGGACGCGGCTCGAGCCGCGCGCGCGCCACCGGATCGGGATCGCGCTGCTGGCAGCGTTGTCGCTGGTACCGATCGGCGGTGTCGTGTTCCTGGCCAGTTCCTCGCGCGGTCTCACCGGCGAGGTCTCACACCTGTGGGGGTCACTGACCAACACCAACGCGGTGGTCTATGAGACGCCCGGCCGGCTCGTAGATCTCTCCAACAGCCGGCCGCGATACTGGCGCGAGGGTCTGAGGGTGGGCGAGCACAACCTGTTCAAGGGCACGGGCGCCGGCGGGTTTGACACGGCGCGCACGCATTACACCAGCGACGTGCTGGTTGCCGGGCACGCCCACAGCTATGTGGTCGAAACGTTCGCCGACTTCGGCCTGATCGGGACGCTGCTGAGCCTGGCGCTGCTGATCGCCTGGGCGATCGCCACCGGCCGGACACTCGGTCCGCGGCGCAACCGTGGCCCGCCGTTGGCAAGCAAGCACCGAGACGAACGCATCGGGATGTTCACGATGCTCGCGGTGGTGATCGCGTTCGGGATCCATTCCACGATCGATTGGACCTGGTTCTTCCCGGGCGTCGCGATCCCGGCGCTGGCCTGCGCCGGCTGGCTGGCCGGACGGGGACCGCTGTCAGAACCGGTCGGCCGGCGTGACGCGCCGCGCCGGCTGCTCGCGGCCCCGGCCGCGAGCGGGGCCCTGGTGGCGATCGTCGCGATCGCGCTCGGGGCAGCGTGGGTCATCTGGCAGCCATTGCGCTCGGCGAACGCCGATGCCTCGGCTGTCAACGCGCTCCTCGCCGGCGATACGCATGAGGCGCTCGACGACGCGCACGCCGCCGTATCGGCCGATCCGGTGTCGGCTACCGCACTGTGGGAGCTATCGGAGATCGACCTCGCCGTGGGCGACCGGGCCGGCGCCCGCGAGGATCTGGTGCGGGCGACCACGCGCCAGCCCGACAACCCCGAGACCTGGCAGCGGCTGGGCGAGTTCGACCTGCGCTACGGCCATCCCGAGCGCGGCCATTCCTGAGCTCAGCCGAGCGTCGTCGCTGGACCTGACCGCACGCCAGCCCTATCTGGGACGTGGCCGTCGGCGTACACCAAGCTGGGCCGGCCCGGCCCTGCTCGGAGGCCCTGGTTTCGGCGCTCCACCGCCAGCCAAGCAACGCCAGAACTGGATCAGGCTAGCGGCAGCTTGATCTCCGCGACGACGAGCCCCTGGCGGCCCTGCCTGAGGCACGGTTCGCCCAGACCCTCCGTGGTGCTGCCGCCGACAGCGCTCGCCGCTGGTGGCCAGAGCGCAGGCCGCGCTCAACGCACAGCACGCGCGAGCAGCAGCCGCCGCCAGAAGGGCGGCCCGGCGGCAGCGCGGACGCTGACCTCTCCGAAGCCAAACTCTCGTAAGAGCTCCGCGAGCGACGCTCGCGTGTACAGGTGCAGGTGATCTCCGAGCGGCTCGGAGAAACTCTGCACCCCGCCCACCGCCACGCGCAGCCGACCGTGCGACGGCGTAGTCGCCAGCAACCGCCCGCTCGGCCTCAGGACACGGCGAACCTCCGACAGCCACCTTCCGGTGTCGGCGACGTGCTCGATCACCTCGCTGGCCCAGACGACGTCGAACTCATTGTCGTCGAACGGCAGCGGGCCCTCGATCGGGATCCGCCGGAATTCGAGCTCGGGGTGGGCGGCCCGTGCCCGGCGGACCGCCGCCTCGGCGACGTCCGCCCCGATCGGGTTGGCGCCGACCCCCGCCAGCCGGGCGGTGAACGTGCCGGCACCGCTCCCGAGATCCAGCACGCGATCGTCCGCGCGCACCCCCTCGCGCATGAACGCCAGGCGCACGTCGAGATCCGGAGGCTCTAGATCGTCTGGCAGGTGCTCCCACAGGTCCTCGTAGTACTCCCTCATTGGCGGCGACCCTAGTGGGTCTCCCTCCAGCGGTGGCGACGTGGACGGACGGGCGCCGATAGAGTGCCCGCCTCGTGCCGAAGCCCGCCATGAAGGTCGCATTCGACAGTCGCCCCCAGAAGGACCACCGTGGCATTGGACGCTATGCCCGCTGTCTGCTCGAGGCCCTGCATGGCTCCGGACGGTCCGATCAGCTCGTCGAGACCCACGACCCGCGGCGCTGTGACGTGTTCCACGCTCCGTGGATCCAGGGTGCGATGCTCCGCTGTCCGGTGCCGATGGTCGTCACCGTCCACGACCTGGTGTCGCTCAAGCGTCCCAGCGAGCACCTCCGGGCCAGCCTGCGCTCAAAGTTCCGTGACCTCGCCGTCCAGCGCGCCGGCCGCGTGATCGTCCCCACTAACGCAGTCGCGGACGATGTCATCAACGTGCTCGGCGTCCCCAGCAAGCGCGTGGTGGCGATTCCCGAAGCCGCTGCGCCGCGCCTGGGGCCTCGCTCCGAGGAGGAGATCCGCGCGGTCCGCGACCGCTTCGGACTCCCCGACAACTACCTGCTGTGGGTCGGAGGCCTGCGCGCGCCGGATCCACGCAAGCGCGTCGCCGCGCTGGCTCGCACCCGACGGACGATGCCGCTCGTGCTCGTCGGCCCCGCCGGCGAGTGGGCCCATCAGCTTCCCGACGTGATCCTCACTGGGGCGGTCACCGACGACGACGAGCTGGCAGCGATCTACAGCGGTGCGCACGCGCTGGTGTACCCGAGCGAGGATGAGGGGTTCGGGCTGCCGGCCGTCGAGGCGCTGGCCTGCGGCACGCCGGTCGCGGCGTGCGACTTGCCGGCGCTGCGCGAGGTGCTCGGCAGCCACGCCATCCTGCGGTCGGTCGAGGACATCGACGGCCTGGTCGCCGCCGCGGAGTCCGCGCGCCGCCCGGCGCCGGCGCCTCCGGCGTGGACCTGGGCCGACGCGGCCGAGGCGACCTGGGAGGTCTACGCCGAGGCCGCCGCCGAGCCCGACACCTGGCGCAGCCCGCGCCGCCGGCAGGCGCGCCGGCTCACGGGGCCTGCACGAGCAGCGTGACCGGTCCGTCGTTCGTCAGCGCCACCGACATGTGCGCGCCGAACACGCCGCGAGCGGCGCCGGTCCGCTCACAGAATCGCTCGTAGAGCGATTCGGCCACGTCCGGCGGCGCGGCGGCGATGTAGCTGGGACGGTTGCCCTTGCGGGCATCGCCGTACAGCGTGAACTGGCTCACGCACAGGATCTCGCGGTCGCCCAGCGGCTCGTTCATCCGGCCCTGCTCGTCGGAGAAGATGCGCAGCGCCCTGACCTTGTCGGCCAGCCAATCGGCGTCCTTGTCGGTGTCCTCACGGCCGATCCCGAGCAGCACCAGCAGGCCGGGGCCGATCTCGGAGACCGTGCGTCCGTCGACCGACACCGACGCGCCGCTGACGCGCTGGACCAGCGCCCTCACGCGTCGCGGAGCTCGGTGGCGACCAGCTCCGGCGGCACGATGTTCAGGTTCACGCCGGCGCCGAGCTCGAGTCCGGCGAGGTGCGTGAGCCGCGGCAAGATGTCGATCCGCCAGCAGAAGTACTCCGCGCCGCGCGGCGCGGTCCGCACCCACAGGTTCAGCGGCGGATTGGCGCCGAGACGGCGTGACAGCCGCGACAGCGCCTGGTGGAGCATCGCCGCGCCGGTGGGGCCGTCGTCCTCGAACCGCATCCGCGGCGTGCGCGGCGCGATCGTCAGCTGGAAGGGGACGCGCGAGCCGTAGGGCGCCATCAGCACGCTCTCCTCGTCGATCGCGACGATCCGCTCGCGCTGGCGGACCTCCTCCTGCACAAGGTCGCCGAGCAGGTTGCTGCCCATCGTCTTGGTCGCATACGCGCCGAAGCGTTCGCGCTCACGCGCGATCGCCGCGGGGACGAAGTCGAGCGCGTACAGCTGCGCGTGGGTGTGCGGCAGCGACGCGCCAGCCTCGCGGCGCTCGTTGACGATCAGGTGCACGCAAGCGGAGTCCCGGTGGACCCGGATCCGCTCGCGCCAGACCTCAACCGCCCCCTGGACATCCTCGACCGCAAGCTCGGCCAGCGAGATCACCGGCCGAGGCGAGTTGATGATCACCTCGTGGTCGCCGGCCGCTGGGCCCGCCCAGAACAGGTCAGGGTTGGCGTGCGGAGGCGGCTGCTGGGATTCGGGGCTGAGCGCCGGATACAGGTTCGGTACGACTCGGACCGACCAGCCCGGCGTGTTGGGCTCGCCGCCGTTGGGGCGGACCGCGAAGACCTCTGGGGGCGTCCGGTCCTCGTGGCCCTCGGCGAACGGGTCCGACTCCGGGTCGATCGGCTCCGGCGGCGTGGCGCTGAGACCGCCCCCGGGCCGACCGGCGCGGTCGCCGGCGACGATCGCCCGCTGACCGGTCAGCGGATCGATGCGCACCTCGGGCATCAGTTGGCCCTCTGGCGGTCACGGGTCCCCGCGCGAGAGGTCAGAGGTGTTTCTCCATCGCGATGTGCTCGATCCCGGCCTCGCGGAACGTCCGGCCCCGGGTGCGATAGCCGGCCTGCGCGTACAGCTCGCGCGCATATGTCTGGGCGTGGAGCACGATCCGGGTGCCCGCCAGTGCCCGCGTCTCGATGTCGGCTAGCTCGAGCAGCGCGGTCGCGATCCCGCGCCGGCGGGCAGAGCGCTGGACGGCCAGCCGGCTGAGCTGCGCCGTCGAGCCGACCATCACCAGCCGGCAGGTCCCGAGCAGCTCACCGTCCTCGACGGCGACCAGGTGGATGCCCTCGTGGTCGCGGCCGTCGAGCTCGTCGTGGTCGGGGACGCCCTGCTCGATGCAGAACACATCGTGGCGGAGTTGGAGCGCGGCGGCCATCTCCTGCTGGTCGCGGACGCGGCGGACCTGGTAGAGGCTGGTCCCGGTCATCCAAGCGCGTAGTGTCGGATGTCCTTCTCGAGAGCGCTGACGCTCTCGTAGGGCCCGGCGTGGTCAAACACGATGTGGCCGCTGCGGTCGTAGTAGATCGTCTGCGGGAAGTACGTCGCGGCGTGGACCTTGCGCGCGATCGCCTCCTTGGGGTCGGTGTAGCTCGGGTAGGTCACCGGGAACTTCTTCAGGAACGAAGCCGCGGCCGGATTCTGGTCCTTGCCGTCGATCCCCATGAACGCGACCTTCTTACCGAACGCGACGGCGGCGCGCTGGAACACCGGGAACTCGGTCTGGCAGGGGCCGCACCACGAGGCCCACTTGTTGACGACGACCGGGTAGCCCTTCAGCGAGCTGATCCGCTGCTCGAACGCGGTGGGGCCGCCTCCGAGCAGGTGGTTGGCCTGGTCGTGCAACGAGGCCAGCGGCGCCGGCGAGTCTTTGAAGGCGGCGTTGACGCGCTGGTGCGAGGGCGCCTCGTTCTTCGGCTGCGATGACCCGCAGCCGGCGACTACGACGGCCGCGGCGAGGGCGACCAGCGAGATACGCAAAACCACGCTGGAAAGCTTGCCACACGCGAGTCGCGCGTCCCGGCTGCACTGGCCCGGAAAACGTGGCGCGGGGCGTGGCCGAGTCGCCCTGGGCGACGAACTCCGCGCCTGACGCGGGAAACGTGACCCGCGAGAACGAGGTGCCGTCACGGGCGACGTTATCCGGGCGAGAGAGGCCAAAGTTCCCGCTCAGCAGGAATAACGTTCCCCGCGGCGCCCGACAAGCGCCGAGCGCAACGAACTCCCGGTGACGGATCGGGGCGGACCGGCCCGCCCGCGACATCTGGTTTAATGCACGCTATCCTCCGAACCAGGTGCGGTGAGGGGGTCTCCGCTTCTGAGGGTATTTCTCCTCGCCGTGTACGGCCTCGTGACCCGAGGCACCGGTGAGCCGCTTCGACGTGTTGGCCGCGGCTCGCACATCCGGACGCAACCTTTTCGATCTTCATGGGTGCTTCTACCCCGTTCCCTACTCCTGCCGCGATTGCGCGTGCGGAACTCTTCACGCGCGAGCGCTTCGTCTATGAGGGCGAAACCCTCGAGGACGCCCTGTCCACCGGCTCCGCCAGGCGCCGGGCGCTCGACGCTGCGCTCGCGGAGATCGACGGCGGGGCCACCCAGCCATCGATCGAGTGGCGCCGCCAGTTCTCGCTCCTGCTCGGGCTCGAGCGGCTGCTGTCCGAGGACGAGCCCCACCTGGTCGACGGGACGGTCCTGTCTGCCCACCAGGTCGACGCCCTGTCCGGCACGCTGACCGCGCTCCTGGCCGAGGCCCAGCGCAACGGCAGCGGGAACAGCAACTCGAACGGCAACGGTGCCGCGGCGGCCGTCGCACCGGGGCCCACCCGGGCGGCATCCGCGTCCGCATCCGCATCCGCATCCGAGGACGCGGACGAGGACGAGGATGGGCCCGACGACAACGAGGACGACGAGCTGGAGTTCGACGACGACCTCAACGACGACGCCGACGCCGACGCCGAGGACGAGGACGAGGACGACAACTCCACCGAGGACGAGGAGCCCCGGGACTGGCAGGACGACCAGGAACTCGACGAGGACGTCCAGCTCGCAGAGCAGCCCGAGGACCCCAACGCCGACCGCCGTTTCTGGTTCGAGCACGCCACCGGCGCCGGTAAGACGGTGGCCGCGCTGGGCTTCGTCGAGGCCTCGCGCACGGGCGGCGTGCTGATCCTGACCCACCGCCGCAACCTGGTCGATCAGTTCCACGGAGAGCTTCGCGACCGCGGCTACCGCGACCGCATTCACGCACCGCTGCTCGACGGCCACGACGCTGCCAACGGGCCGGTCACGGTCGAGACCTACCAGTGGTTCGTACGCAACGCCGGCCGGATCTCGGACGCCTACACGATCGTGATCTGCGACGAGGCGCACACCGCGCTGGGGGAGAAGACCTCGGCGTCGATCCGCAACTGGTCGGGCCCGATCTTCATCGGGATGACCGCCACCGGGGCGCTGATCGCGCGCCACGTGACCGACCTGTTCCCGACGCAGACCTCGCGCTTCGACCTCGCCCAGGCCGCCCGCCGAGGCGTGATCGCGCCGCTGCGCTGCATCCGCATCCCGCCCGGCCCGGGCGTCCGCACGATCGCCAAGGTGCCACTGCGCCGCGGCGAGGTCGACACCGAATTCGACCAGGAGATGCTGGCCGAACTGCTGGACCAGACGCCGTTCAACATCGCGATCGCCGACCTCTACAAGACCCGGTTCAACGGCGTGCCCGGCGTCGTCTACGCCGCCGGCGTCCGCCACGCCTACAACGTCGCCCAGGCGTTCCGCGAGGTCGGGATCAAGGCCCAGGGCGTGTCGGGCGAGACGCCCAAGCGCCAGCTGGCCAGGATCCTCGCCGACTACGAGTCGGGCAAGATCGACGTGCTGGTCAACGCGCAGCTGCTCGCCGAGGGCTGGAACAGTCCTCGCGCCACGATCTGCATGCACCTGGCGCCGACCGCTTCCAAGCGCATCTACCAGCAGCGGGTCGGCCGCGTCACTCGCCGCCATCCCGGCAAGGAAGCGGGCATCGTCATCGACTTCGTCCACCCGGCGACCAAGCACGACGACCCGGTCGTGACGCTGCACTCGCTGCTCGATCGCGACGTCTACCGTGGTGGCGCGATCGTCGTCGGCCCGGTGCGCCGCGGCCGCGGCCGCCGGGTGCGGGTCGAGCGCCGGGTGCTCCCGGTGACACCGGACCCGGACCGCCGCGCCGAGGTGTTCGAGCGCGAGCTGTGGCGGATCGCGGTCGAGCACCTGGACTATGGAGAGCAGCACGTGTGGGCGGCACTGGCGGGAGCCCGGGTGGCGCCCAACGGCTGGCGCCGCGCCAAGGCGATGCTGCACTTCGACCGCGGCGGCGAGCTCAAGCGCCGCTACCTGCTGACGGCCGTCCAGCGCAACCGCAACTCTCAGCTGCGCCTGCGCGCGCTGCAGGAGATCTCGGCCAGCCGCGACGCCGAGGCGTTTGACACCGCGATCGACATCATGGCCGGGTGGCCGCGCGACGAGCGCCGCGAGGGCGTGAAGATCATGCTCCAGGCGCTCGCCGAGCGCCGAATCGGCCGCCGCGACCAGGCCAACGCCTGGATCTGGCGGATGGCCGAGTACACCCGCGAGGTCCACGAGGAGTACGCGGTCCAGCGCTGGCCGGAGACCAAGCGGCTGCTCGGACTGCTGGTCAACTCGAGCGGCGCCGCCCACGCTCGTAACGCCCGCCGGCTCGTCCACGCCGCCCGCAAGGAGGACCGCCGCCTGTCGGCGGCGCTGCTCGCGGCCGCGCTGGCCCACACGCCAGAGGCCGAGGAGGCGTTGCGCGGCGCGCGTACGCGGATGGCCCGAAAGCCCGCAGCGCTCGCCCGGGAGCTGTTGCGCAACTTCCCCAAGGGCCGCCGCGGATCAAAGCGTCGCCGCCGCAAGGGCGCCGCCAACGGCGACGAGTCGGCGGCCGCGCAGGAACCGGTGACCGTCGAGGCGACCGACACCGAGGACGCGACCGTTGAGACGGAGTCCGGCAACGGGCACCCTAAGCCCGTGCAGGAGCCGGTCGACGAACCGGACGAGGACGAGGTCGCCGAGGAGGCGGCTTAGGGTTCTGGCCGCCGACCCTGCGGGGCGGCCTGGCGCAGCAGGTGTACCTCCCCGGCGTCGAGCGCCACGCGCCCGTCGTCGGTGTCGACCAACAGCCGGCCGTCGTCGTCGATCCCGGCACCGCGTCCTTGGCCCTCGGCCCAGCGCACATCCGCGCCGAGCAGGGCGTCGAGCGGCCGAAACGCCTCGAGGACGGCGCTGGACGCCGCGACCGTCCAGCGACCCAGCGCATCCAGCAGCCGCCCCAGCGTCCACTCGATCGCATCGGGATCGAGCCCCAGCGTGCCCGCCGTATCGGCCAGCTCGGGCGGGAAGTCACTGGACCGCAGCGCCACGTTGATGCCGATCCCGGCCACTGCCCATCCCTCTTGCGGGCGGGCTTCGACCAGGATCCCGGCGACCTTGCGGCCATCCACCAGCAGGTCGTTGGGCCACTTGACCCGTGCGTCGCCGCCGACGACCTCGGCCACCGACACACCGCAAGCGAGCGGCAGCAGCCGCGACGGGTCACGGATCACCACCGAGCACAGCAGCGCCCGACCCGCCGGAGCGGTCCAGCGGCGGCCCTGCCGTCCCCGGCCCGCCGACTGCTCACTCGCGGTGACCAGCGTGCCGTGCGGCGCGCCGGCGGAGGCGAGCCAGCGGGCGCGCTCGTTAGTGGAGTCGATCAGCCGGTAGTGAACCCTGGGATTCCCGAACCGCCGCCGTGGGGCTGCCGGGCTCAAGCCGGCGAGATCCTCAGCTCGTCGTCGACCGCGATCCCGAGTGTCGCGGCGGCGTCGCCGCGGCTGATCGCGAGCGCCAGCCGCCGGCTCGAGTCCTCGTAGAGCAGCAACTCGCCGGGAGCCACGTCGGCGAACGTCAGCGCGTAGTGCGCCTGGTGGCGCCGGCCGTCGCCGACGTCGACCAACGCCGGACGGCCGAGCTTGACGCCGCTGCCGGCGAACTGCTCATGTTCGACGCCGAGTGCGACGTTGCCAAAACGGTCGACGTACACCGCCTGCGTAACCATCGCCCCATCCTCGAGCCGGGGCTTTGGCAGCTCGACGCGGACCAGCCTGTCCGGGTCAAGCGGCTCGCCGCAGGCCTCCAGCGTGGCTCCGGCAGCCAGGCGAGCGGCCACCGGCGCGAAGATGTCGCGCCCGTGGAACGTGGCCGACACCGGTTCGAGTCGGAACGGTGAGCGCCCGATATCGACCGACTCAGACACGCCCCCGGCGCGTTCGGCGGCCAGCCACAGCAACCCGTTGTCGGGGCCGACCAGCAGGCGCCCGTCTCCCGCGCGGATCGCCACCGCCCTGCGCTCGGCGCCGACCTCGGGATCGACCACGGCCAGCACCACTCCCGTGGGCAGGTACGGCAGCGCGCCGCGGAGGATCAGCCCCCCGGCTGTGACGTCGTGGCGGGGGACCCCGTGGGTGACGTCGATCACGCCGGCGTCCGGGCAGATCCTCGCGATCACCGCATGACAAACGCCGACGAACTCGTCGGCGAGGCCGTAGTCGGAGAGGAACAGGATCAGCGGAGCGCGCATCGACGCGCAGGCGATCTTGCCAGGGTCACCCGGATTCTTCGGACTGCGGATCACGATTCGGCGCCGGTAGGCGCCCTGGCGGCTGAGGCGGCGGGCCGCGATGGCCACCAGGTGCGGTCGCCGAGGCGGTAGGCGATCGCCGGGATCAACAGCGCGCGGACGATGAAGGTGTCGATCAGAACCCCGGCGGCGACCGTGGCGCCGACCTGGATCAGCTCCTCGAGCGGCAGCAGGGTGAGGGTGGCGAAGGTGCCGGCGAGGATCAAGCCGGCGCCGGTGACCACACCGCCGGTGTTGACGAGAGCGACGCTCGTGCCTTCGCGCGTGCCCCGCGTCGCCGCCTCCTCCCGCGCCCGGGTCATCAGGAAGATGTTGTAGTCGACGCCGAGTGCGACCAAGAACAGGAACGCGAGCAGAACAAGGTTGAACGCGACACCTCCGCTGGCCAGCTTCGAGAAGGCGAACGTGCAAAGCCCGAGCGTGGCCGCGAACGAGAGGACGACGGTCGCGATCAGGAACAGCGGCGCCACCAGCGCGCGCAACACGACGGCGAGGATGACGCCCACGACGATCAGGATCAGGGGCAGGATCAGCCGCGTGTCGTGGGCGTTGGTCTGCTCGATCTCATAGTTCTCGTCGGGAATGCCGGCGAGCAGGCCACTGGGGCTGATCGCGTGCAGCCGTTGGCGGATCTCCTTCACCTGGTCGGCGGCTTGGCCGGAATACGGATTCCCGGCGAGGATCACGGCGACTACCGCATCCTCGCCGGCGTGCCGGGGCGGCACCGGGACCGCCAGCCGCACACTGGCGAGGCTCTCCATCCCGGCAACGACCCGCTGTGTCGCCTGCGGCTCGACGACGGCGATCAATGGCGAGCCGAGCCCGGGCGGGAAGTGCTGGTTGAGCACGTCGGTGCCGCGGCTGGAGTTGGTCTGACGGGTCTGGCCCTCGCCGAAGCCGATCGTGCCGTGATGAGTGAGGTTGCCGAGGGCGAGAACGAGGAGGCCGGCGGGGACGATGAGGACCAGGGCAAGCGACCTACGGCTGACGAAGCTCGCGATCTGTTGCCAGCGGCGACTCGGCCCGCCGCCGCGGACGGCGGGCTGGGTGGGCCAGAACGCGCGCTCGCCGAGCACCGAGAGCAAGGCCGGGAGCAGCGTGAAAGCGCACAGCAGCATCACCGCGACACCGATCGCCAGGATCGGGCCGAGCCAGTGGGTCGATTCGAGGTCGGCGACGAGCAGCACGAGCATCGCGGCGATCACCGTGCCCGCCGAGGAGGCGAGCGCCGGCGCCGACTCGCGCACCGCCAGCGGCAGCGCCTCGGGGCTGGGATGGCCGCGCTGCAGCTCCTCGCGGTAGCGGTGTACGAGCAGCAGCGAGTAGTCGGTCCCGGCTCCGAACACGAGCACTAGGACGAGGAAGGTTCCTTCGGTGTTGACGGTGATCCAGCCCGCGTTGATCAGCAGGTAGGCGATCCCGATCGCGACCATGTAGGCGGCGCCGACCGAGAGCAGCGGCAGCACGGCCAACAGAGGCGCCCGGTAGACGATCAGAAGCAGTAACAGAACCAGCGAAACCGTCGCGAGCAGCAGCGTGTCGCCGGCCTCAGCGGCGAGACGATCAAGGTCGGCGGCGATTCCTGCCGGGCCGGTGACGTAGGCCCTGACGCCCGGAATCGGGTGGCTGGCGAGGTACGCGCGGATCTCGGCCACGCCGTGCTTGACGGCGCCAGGATCGGCCGCGTTGATGGCGAGCACGACCAGCGCCGCTTTGCCGTCGCGCGAGAGGGGACCCACCCCGCGTACGCTCCTGGCGACATCGCCCAGCGACTCCGAAGAGTCAGCGCTGAAGGCATCGATGACCGGCGTCGCCCCGACCACATCGAGCGCGTTGAGCCCGGCCCCCAGGCGGCCGATCGCTCGAAGGTCCGTCCGCGTCAGCCCGGCTTCGCGTTCCAGGACAATCACCGCCGGGACCTCTTGAGCGCTGGCACCCCGGCCGCCGTTGCCGCCGGTGCGTCCTCGCTGAAGGGCCTCCTGCGCCCTTGTCGCTTCAGAGTTTTTGGGCAGGAAGCTCGCCTGGCCGGCCGCGGTGATCCCGCCGATATGGGAACGAGCGATCCAGCCGCCAACTCCGACCGCGATCCAGATCGCGATTGTCAGCCATCGGCCCCGCCGACCGGTGACCGCGGCGGCTAGCCCCGAGATCATGCGTACGAGAGGGTTGCAGAGCACACGACGGGTGAAGGCTAATCCGACCCGTGAGCGCGCGTAGGGCCGTCGGCCGTCGGGAGCGTCGGGCCGAGTGGGCCAGCGGCGCCCCGGCCAGAGCTTTGGCAGGGGACCGCTGGCCCAGAGAGCTGTTATCCGGTGTCGGTCAGCCGATGGCGAGCAGAATCGGTGCCGCAACGATGCACGCGGCCCCCGCGAACGCAGCAGCGAAAGAAGCGCTCCGCTGCTTTCTGCCCGGGATCGCGCGGAGGACCGCAGCGCTCGCGAGCAGGCCGACAAAAGCGAGCAGCGAGCTGGAGACCAACTGCTCCACGGCTTGGACCGCCACCGACGAGGACCATGCGTGGTCGATCAGGCCAAACGTGACGTTGTCGATGCTCAGCACGAACGGAAGCGCCCAGACCCACCGGGTCTCGGCAAGCCGGCGTGCATACAGCGCGACGCCGAGCCAGTACACGCCCAAGCCGACCAGCACCGCTGTCTCGACAACATTGGCGGTCCCGTCCGGGATGCTCCAATGGAGCGCAGTCCCGAGCAGGAATCCACCCGCGTCGCAGAGCCCGAAGAGCGTGGCGTAAAGCAGCCACGACTTTCGATTAACCAGGGCACCGACAGCAAAGCAAGCGATCAAGCTGTCGATCCCGAGAAGCAAAAAGCCCATAAAACCTCCCTCGCCGAGGCGATCTAACCCGGTCGTTGGTGGCCGGTATGTCACTCCTAACACGACCGAGAGCCGGTGTCAACCTGCACTGAGTTAGTTGCCTGACAGGTCAGGTGAAGGCGTCGACCATCGAAGCTGCCGTGTCACGATCTGAGTGTTGTGCTCACTGTGAAACGCTCGGTACATGCGGACGGTAACAACTGGCATTCTGCCGGCCCGTAGCCACACTGCGAGTCACGTCAAGCGCGTTCGGTCCTTCATGAAACGCACGATGCGTGGACTACGGAACGGCGCGACGCGTGTGGGATGATGGTTCCCTCATGGCCCGCGACTGGTTGCTGATCACCGTCTCGACCCCGCCCGGGGGGACCTCGACGCTACGCGTCTACGCGTGGCGCAACCTGCGCAGCCTGGGCGGGCACTACCTGCAACAGTCCGTCTGCCTGCTTCCGGCCACGCCGAAGACAACCCGCGCCGCGGCGCGACTCGTGACCCGATTACGCGCCGACGGCGGCCACGGCGAGATGCTTCGCATCCACCTGACCGACTCCAAGCAGGAGACTGGGGTCATCGACGCGATCCAGCGTGAAAGGACCGACGAGTACCACGAGCTCGTCGAGAGCACGCAGCAATTCCACGAGGAGCTCCAGCACGAGCGACGCCGCGGCCGCACCACCTACACCGAGCTCGAAGAGTCCGACGCCGACCTCGCCCGCTACCAGAAATGGCTGGCTGCCATCCGCGCTCGCGACTACTTCGAGGCGCCCGGCGGCCGTGAGGCCGCGATGGCCGTCACCTCGTGCGAGGAGGCACTCGCTCAGTTCGAAACCGAAGCGCTATCAGCAGAGCTCGACGAGCCCATGCCCGAGAGCCACCGCGGACTGCACGCCGTCGAGGGGCCCAACGACTGAATCAGCGATTGGCCAGCAGGGTGTCCAGCCAGTTGAAGGCGGCATCCCAGAAGACCGTCAGATAAACGTTGCGGGCACTGACGGTATGGCCCGCTTGCCGGGCATCGTCGCCTCGAGCAACGAGACCAACCGTCAGCGGGCGCGCGTGCGTAGCAGGGCGCGCAGCAGAGGGCTCGTGAAAACGGCGTGCGGGTCGAGGCGGTCGAGGGTGCGGATGGTGGTGTCCCAGTGAGGTTTGGGACCGAAGGCGTGCGGAATGGTGCGTCGGATGATCTGGTGGTCAGTCCATGCGCCGCGCTCGGTGTAGGCCCAGCCCTTTGACCATTCGGGGCGGGCTAGTGCGTACGGAGGCCGATAGTTGGAAAACACCCAGCGCTCGATGTCGCGGTAGGCGCCTTCGGCGGCGGGGGTCCCGGGGAAGGAGAGGATGTCGAGCCACACGGCGACATCCCATTCGGGGCGGCCTGGGCGCAGCGCGAGCGCCGACAGTAGCGCTGGCTGGGCGCCGTCGATGCCGCTGTCGCGGGGGTGGTCGAGGCCGGTGACCCGGATCTCGACGGGCATGTTGAGTGGGTACAGGCCGCGGGCGCGATAACGAGCCACGATCTCGCGGTAGCGGTCGGTGAACTCGTGGATGACGCGCTGGACGTTGTGCCGGCGGGTGAGGATCGCATAGCCGTTGGCAGTCACCCTCAGTGTGGAGGGGCGGACGTAGAGCAGCACGTCCTTGGCGGCGCCCCAGATGTCGCCCGAGCGCTCAGCGCGAAGACCGCCGACCGTCTGAGCGTAGGACGACTCGCCGAGTGCGACCGCCTGGCTCGGGGTTGCAACCACCCCTTGGGCGATCGCGCGCTGCTGGGCGTCGGTGAGCGTGTCCGAGAATGGGTAGTTGTATGGCGACCGGACCAGGCGCGAACCAGCGGGCTGGCGCGAGCTCACCGTCCACACCTTCAGCCACGGCAGTTCGGTGAACGGGTACCAGATCGCCTCGACCCGGCCGCTTGCCTCCAAGAAGCTCGCGAACGTCCGTCCCGCACCCCCGGGGGCCGCGAACAGCTCGCCGGCGGGAATGTCGGTGTGGCTGACGCACCGCAGGTGCCGCAGCGGTGCGGCGCGCAACGTCAGGCTCGTCACCAGCGCCCGGCCGAGATGCGCCAGGAGGCCGGCGGAGGCTGGGTCGTCGCGATCGAACGATCGCAGGACGTAGCGGCGACGGCGTTCGCTCCACACCACCGCGGTCAGCGACAGCACGAGGTTGCTGACCGAACCGAATGTCTCTCCCCGAGCCCGGTGCGCACCGCGCGCCGGGATCGCGGTACCGTGCCCATCGATCGCGACCACACCTCCGACGGTCAAATCCCCAGGCGCCGGATGGGCGACCAGACCCAGGCCGGCACGCTCGAGGAACCCCAGCAGGTCCTCCATCGTGGCTCCGGCCTGCGCGACGACCGCCGGCGGACCGCAGGTCGCCAGGCGCATCCGCGTCAGATGCGCGGTCGTGTCGACCAGCAGCACCCGCGGCCGGCTCGACGGCGTCGCGGCCAACGCCAGCGGCGACCACCCATGCGCGCGACCCAGCGCGCGCACCCGATATCCATGCCGCCACGCCCAATTCACGACCGCGACCACCTCGTCGGGGGTGCGCGGCGCGCACGTCCACACCCCGGCAACCTCGATCTGCTCCGCCCAGTTCACAAACCGCCGCCTCGACACCGCGACACCGCCCGGGAACCCGCGCGGCGCTCCCGCGACCGCCGCATCGGCCCAGGACGACACCCCCGAAACTGCATCCCAGCCCACCGCGCCAGCCGCAAGCGCTGCCCCGGCGCCGACGAAGCGCCGGCGCGAAAGTCCCTCGCCGATCTCGTCGCCCATGCTCATCAGCCCCTCACCCCCTAGTGCTCGGATCGACGCCAGTGTAAGAGTCACGGGTAGGTGCTGTCCAGATGCGGCCCTGGCCGAGACGTGGCGGTCGTCGATCGGGCCGCCCGCGCCGGACGTGGTTCTGGATATCAACACGCCGTTCAAGCTCTGGAAGCGCTACGGCAACTGGGAGGGGGGACCGCCGATCCGTTGATCGTCTCCTGGCCCGCGAAGATCAAGCAGGCCGGGATCAGGCACCAGTACACCCACGCCGTCGACATCGTGCCGACGATCTACGAGGCCCTCGGGGTCGAGCCGCCCGAGGTGGTCAAGGGTTACACCCAGCGCCCGATCGAGGGCGTCAGCTTCATGGCGACGTTCGACGACCCGGGGGCGAAGACCGACAAGCAGACCCAGTTCTTCTCAATGGGCGGCACCAGGGCGATCTGGCATCAGGGCTGGAAGGCCGCGGCGATCTCCCCGTCAGCACCGGACATGTGGGCCCATTACGCGACCCAGCGCTGGGAGCTGTTTGACACCGAAAACGACCCGACCGAATGCAACGATCTCGCCGACCAGCATCCCGAGCGACTTCAGGAGCTGATCGGGCTCTGGTGGGCAGAAGCCGGCCGCTACCAGGCGCTTCCGCTCGAGAACCGCAATGCGCTCGAGATCCTCACGACCGAGCGCCCCCAGCTCTCCAAGCCACGCAACCGCTACGTCTATTACCCAGGTGGCTCGGAGATTCCCGAATCGGTTGCGCCGAACATCCGCAACCGCTCGTACACGATCGCGGTTCAGGTCAACATCGAGACCGAGGAGGCCGAGGGCGTCCTGTTCGCACACCGGTCACGTGGTCCTCTCGGCATCGTTCGAGCGCGAGGGCGACGCAATGCCCGCCGAGGGCACACTGACGCTTCACATCCGCGACCAGGCGGTCGGCGAGGGCAAGATCAAGACCCAACCCGGCAAGTTCTCGATCGCCGGCGAAGGACTCAACATCGGCAGGGAAGGCGCCGAGCCGGTCACCGACGATTACCCCGGCGAGTACCCGTGGCCATTCGTCGGCGGGACGATTGAGCAAGCCGCAATCGATGTCAGCGGCCAGCCGTTCGTCGACCTCGCCGAGGAGGCCCGCATGGCCTTCGCCCGGGATTGAGCACCAGAGCCGCTACCTACGAGACACCAGGCGTCAGTCGCGCAGCGCTGGCGTGTAGGAGATCCCAACGATGCTGCCCTCGGGCGACAGCGTCCGCGCGACCGTTTGCCCCCACGGCTCCTGTCGCGCACCGTGCAGCAGCTCACAGCCAGCGCTTTGCAACTCCTCGGCGGCCGCCGCCACAGCCTCAGGGCTGGCCACCTCAAACTCGATACTCGCCTGCGGCACCGGCCGATCAGCCGGCCACTCGGGGTCGCCGAAGCACGCCTGTGCCGCCTGCGCAAGAGGCCAGACGCCAAAACTCTTGCAGCCCCCGAGTTCCTCGCTGTGGATGTAGTCGCCCGATCCCTCGAGCGGCAGACCCAGCAGGTCCACGTACAGGCCTCGGCTGGCCGGAGGATCGGCAGTGATCACGGCGATGCTGGCAATGAACTCGATCTTCACCATCCGAACTAAAGCAACCTACGCCAACGAGACCCGGGCGGGGTGACCGAGGAAGCCGTCCAAGGCGATTCGAACCGTAAGGCGCGCAATCCTCGAGGGGCAATGCGCTGGTAGGTTGCGCCGATCACCGGTTACCGGGGCCAGCACGACAAATCGCGCGTCGATAAGGCGCTGCAGGCGTTCACCAGAACGCGGGCCGGTGGCTGGCTCTTCGTCAACGTTTTCCCCACCATCGATCGATGGCTGATCCCACGGACACAGGGGCGTTTGAAGGTCGCCTTGGGCCAGCCGATCCTGCTGCTCCACACGCGGGGCGCAAAGTCAGGCGAGCCTCGGACGACTCCATTGCTTTACACCCCCCTGAAGGACAGTTTCATCGTCGTGGCGTCCAAGGCAGGTGCCGCGCAGCACCCGGCCTGGTATCACAACCTCCGTGCCCACCCGGACGCCGTATCGATCGAGCTCGACGGGCGTCAGGTGGCAGTGCGCTCCCGCCTCGTCGACGAGCCCGAACGCAGCGAGCTCTGGCGGCGCGTGAACGACAACTACAACGGCTATGAGACGTACGCGCGACGCGCGGGCGGGCGCATCATCCCGCTGGTCGTCCTCGAGCCCGTCTGAGCGAGCGTCGTCTCTCGGCGTCGTGCCCGGCGCACCGTTGTTATCTGATGTGAACGCGACGTTACGGGCTCGGAGCAGAGTCCTGGCGCATGACCCCGTACTGCGGAAGAAGCGACCGGCGGCCAACTATGCTCCGGGTCGGCCTCATCTCGGGTTTGGTTGCGCTTGCGTGCGCGACGGGACCGGTGCCGGTGGCAGCGGCGCGCTGGTCGCTACATCTGCTTTCCAGACCCACGGGCTTCGGCCAACGAAGCCTCAGTGGCGTGTCGTGCCCGACCCCCACCTGGTGTGTGGCCGTCGGCATGACCGTCGCGCGGCCAGGTCCTGAGCTACCCCTGATCGAGCAGTGGAACGGCGCCCAGTGGTCGCGCCAGCCGTCCCCTCGGCTCGCCGGCGCTTCGTTGGCCGCGGTGTCCTGCACCTCCGCTCGGAGCTGCGTCTCGATCGGCTCGATCGGGACCCACGGGTTGGTCGAGCGTCTGCACCGTGGGGTCTGGACGGGAAGGCTATTGCCGCGATCCCTGACGAGCATCTCGTGCTCCGCGGCCACGACCTGCACGGCAGTCGGCGGGAAGCTCGCGTTCCGCTGGGACGGCAGGCGCTGGCGCAGCCAGCGGACAGCGAGGCCCCGACGAAGCGCGCTGGGCGGCGTCGCGCTCCAGGCTGTGTCGTGCCCGTCTGAGCGATCATGTCTGGCGGTTGGCAACAACGGGTGCGAGTCGCTGGCTGAGCGCTGGAACGGCTCGCGATGGGCTGACCTGCGCACGCCCGACGCCGGGGACTGCACGAAGCGGGGGACCGGGGCCCCTTCGTTCACGGGCATCTCGTGCGCGTCCCCCAGGGCATGCATCGCCGTCGGCACGATTCAACCCCTTAACGAGAGTCAGATCGATCGGCCCCTCACCGAGCGCTGGAACGGCCTGCGCTGGTCGATGCAACGCACCGGTGAGGTCACGAGCGCGCTCTCGTGTCCCGCAGCGGGTTCGTGCATCGCAGTGGGCGTCCAGCCTCCGCTGGTCAACGCCGAACGCTGGAATGGGATCCACTGGACAGCGCAGCCGTTGCCTGTCCCCCGGACTCCCGAGCTCGGGTGGAGCCTCAACGCAGTGTCATGCGCCTCGTCCACGAGCTGCATCGCCGTGGGCGGCCTCACTGACGTTTTGGCGCAAGAGCGGCCAGTGGTCGCCGAGTATCGGGGATCGGCCCGGTGAGGGTCCCTGGCATCCGGCGAGCTCGGCTCACGGTGGCGCTCCTGGGCGCGGCCGGGCTTGCGGGCGGGATCGTCCCGCCCTCGCGCCTCGGGGTTGTGCAACCCGCGGCTTCTTCGCGAGTGACGATGCACGCACGCAGCGCTCGTGTCATGGGCCACCGGCCGAACATCGTGTTCATTCTCACCGACGACCTCTCACTCGACCTTCTGCGGTTCATGCCTCATGTCCAGGCGATGGAGAGGAGCGGTCTGACGTTCCGCAATTATTTCGTGTCGGATTCGCTCTGCTGTCCGTCGCGCGCGTCGATCCTCAGCGGAAAATTCCCACACGACACCGGCGTGCTGGCTAACTTCGGCCCGCACGGAGGGTTTCCAGCCTTCCACGATCGGGGTGGAGAGCGCCACACGTTCGCGGTTGCACTACACCACCAGGGCTACGTGACGGCGATGATGGGCAAGTACCTCAACGGCTACATGCAGCCCCCCGGCCGACCCAGCGACGGCACCAACGCCGACGTCCCGATGACCTACGTCCCGCCGGGCTGGAGTGAGTGGGACGTTTCGGGCTGGGGTTATTCGGAGTTCGACTACACGCTTAACAAGAACGGCCGCATCCGCCGCTATGGTCACCGGCCATCGGACTACTTGACCGACGTGCTCACCAGCAAGGGTGCCGCATTCATCAGGCGCAGCGCACGCCGGCGCCGCCCGTTCTTCCTCGAGCTAGCGACCTTCGCCCCCCATTCTCCCTTCGTCCCCGCGCCTCGCGACGATCGAGACTTCCCGCGGCTGGCGGTGCCGCGGCACCCGAACTTCGATGTCGTGCCCACCAGGGCGCCCCGCTGGCTTGCCCACCACCCCCGGCTGTCCGGACAGCAGGTCGCCGACGTCGACTCAACGTTCAGACTGCGGGCGCAGTCCGTGCAGGCGATCGATCGCATGATTGGACGAGTTAAGGCGGCGTTGGCCACCGCAGGTGTTTCTGGCGACACCTACATCGTTTTCAGCTCCGACAACGGGCTGCACACAGGCGAGTATCGACTGATGCCCGGAAAACTCACTGCCTATGACACCGACATCCATGTTCCACTCGTGATCACGGGTCCGGGTGTAAAGCCCGGGACGTCGACCCGCTCGATGGCGGAGAACGTCGATCTGGCCGAGACGTTCGCAGCGCTCGGCGGCACGCGACTGGCGGGCGATGGCCACAGTCTGGTCGGGCTGCTGCATGACGCAGCGAAAGCGGACTGGAGAGACGCGGTCCTGGTCGAGCACCAGGGGACGCGGATGTCGGTGCTCGACCCAGACTTCCAGCAGCCCGCGAGCGGCAGCCCCACCACGTACGAGGCGATGCGGACTCCTCGATTGCTGTACGTCGAGTACGCCGATGGGGAGCACGAGTTCTACGACCTGCGAATCGACCCGTTCGAGCTGCATAACCGCGCCGCCCGCCTCACTCGGTCACAGTCGGCGCTGCTGCACTCAGAGCTGCGGCGACTGGAGCGCTGCCACGGCGAGCGCCGGTGCTGGAGCGCGATGCACGTCCGGGATCGGGGTTCCGGGTAACGGTGCGCCGGGTCGCCGCGACGCTCGGTTGCCTGCTCGGCGCGATTGGCCCGCTGATGCTGGCGGAGCCGGCGCTCGGGGCGTCGCGCGCGACACCGCAGGTGTACGTGTTCCCGATTCCAGGAAGTCGCGTGGCCTCGCCTCAAAGCCAGATCGTCTTCCGCGGGGTGCCGATCACCCGCATCGGGCCGGTCACTGTGGTCGGCTCGACCAGCGGCGTTCATGCTGGGACGCTGCGTGGCGATTCCGACGGCCGCGGGGGCAGCTTCTTGCCTGTGGCTCCGTTCACGCCAGGCGAGACCGTGACCGTGAAGACATCGCTGAACATCAGCGGAGGGTCGAGGGGACTGTTTCGCTTCACCGTCGCGCTTCCGGCAGGAGCGGTGCCCAACAAGCCCGGGATCTCAGCTCCGCGTGTCCCGGGCGACGTGCTCACGTTTCACTCACGGCCAGATCTGCGACCGGTGGCCGTTCGGGTCACCCACCGGTCCCGGACCGCGCTTCCCGGCGACGTCTTCCTAACTCCCTGGTACGGGCCGGTGGCAGACGGTCCGATGATCGTCGACGGCAATGGCGGCCTCATCTGGTTCAGCCCCGTGCCAGCCGGTCAGAGGGCCAGCGACCTCCGGGTCCAGCAGTATCTGGGCAAGCCAGTGCTGACCTGGTGGCAGGGGCTGAGCGGAGCCGGGCTCGGCTTTGGTGAGGACGTGATCGACGACAGCTCCTATCGGCAGATCGGAATCGTCAGAGCTGCCAACCAACTGCCGACCGATCTCCACGAGTTCGAGATCACCCGGCTGAACACGGCGATCATCACGTCCTATCAGCCCGTGTACTGGGACGCCTCGGCGATCCGAGGGGGACACAAGCAGCAGATCGTCGTCGACAGCGTGGTGCAGGAGATCGACATCCGGACGGGGTTGCTGCTGTTTCAGTGGGACAGCCTCGACCACGTCCCGGTCACCGATTCCTACGCGCGCCTCCCACCAAGCCGCACGCGCGACCCGTTCGACTACTTCCACGTCAACTCCGTCGCCGTCGACCGGGACGGGAACCTGATCGTGTCGGGGCGCAACACATGGACGATCTACAAGATCGATCGCCACACCGGGGCGGTCATCTGGCGCCTCGGCGGGGTGCACTCGAGCTTCAGACTGGCTCCGCGGACCTACTGGGCCTTCCAGCACGACGTTCGCGTCCAGGCACAGCATGACTTGTACATCACGCTGTTCGACAACGAGTCGGGGGTTTACCAGGTACGCAGACAGTCCGGCGCCGTGAAGCTCCGGCTCGATCTCAGGCACATGACGGCCACCCAGGTCCACAGAGATTCGCACTCGCCACCCGCGCTGGCTCCGTTCGCCGGCAGCGTCCAACAGCTACCTGATCACAACGACTTCGTCGGCTGGGGGGCTCGGCCCTACATCAGCGAATACAGCCCCGGCGGCAAGCTGCTCTATGACGCCCACTTCGTGGGCGAGAACGCCAGCTACCGGGCCTATCTGCTCCCTTGGCACGGTCGCCCGGACCCGAGCGTGACGCCGCCCAGCCTCGCCGTCACGAGCACCCGCCACGGGCTGGTCGTGTACGCGAGCTGGAACGGAGCCACAGGCGTCTCGTCATGGCGAGTGCTCGGCGGTCGGAGCGCGACTTCGCTGCGGCGTGTCACCACCGCGCGGCGGAGCGGGTTCGAGACCGCGATCACGATCGGCCGGTATGCCGACGTTGCCGTGCAGGCGCTGGATGGACGGCGCCACGTGATGGCTCAGTCGGCGCCGCTCGCTGTCAGGTCTAGGTGACAATCGACCCTTGAGCCGGCCCGGATCGCGCGCGTCGGACAAGACGATCTCGCCCGACGCGCGCTCTGATCCGTCAAGCCGCCCCGCGCGCCGTCGCGTGGGGGGCGCGTGCGCTCGCCATCAATTCGCGGCGACGCCGATCTTGTGCCCGTGAGCGTCGGCCAGGACGCCGAAACTCACACCCGGCACATTCTGCGCGGGCTGAACGATCGTGCCGCCGAGCTCCTCAGCGCGGGTCAGGGTGGCGGCAACGTCATCGACCAGGACAAAGAACAGGACCTCGTCCTCAGCGCCCTGGCGGGGACTGATCGCCACCGCGGTGCCACCTTGCACGCCGGTGTCCATGAACGTGTATCCAGGGAACCCTCCCTCGGAGGCCACCTTCCAGTCAAACAGCTGAGCACAGAACTCACGAGTCGCGTCGGGGTCCTCCGAACGGACCTCGGCATGGATCACTGGATGAGGCATCGCACCTTCCTTTGGTCTGCGGCGAGAACCCGGGTGGTCATCGCTCTCTCTGGGCTAGACGATCGACCGACTCCGAAGGGGACATCCGCGTGAGTGAACGGGACGTGCTCCTCTTAATGGTGCGAACCTAGACTCCGGGCCGTGGATACCGCCGAGCGCAGCCTGGCCCGCTGGACCGAGCAGGGTCGAGCCGAAATGGACGCCTTCTACGCGCTCGCGCGCCGGGACTATGAGCGCCTCGCTCGAGGCTTCGTCAACCATTCGGCATGGCTACGGCGCGTTGCCGACGGGCGTCGATGTATCACGCTGCTCGACGTCGCCTGTGGCTCGGGAAAGTTTCCCGAGGCGCTGCAAGAGTTCGGCGGTGTCGGCGCCTTATCCGGTGAGGTGAAGATCGACTATGACCTGCTCGACCCGTCTCCGTTCTCGCTGTCAGAGGCCGCGCGGACACTTCGCCCGCCGTTCGTAGCGGCCGCTCGCCACGAAACCCTCGTGGAGGAGCTCGACGACGCGGTCGGACCGTTCGACGTCGTCTGGGCCACCCACGCCCTTACTCCCTGAGGCCCGGCGCGGTCCGCGCCGCGGCCGCACGGATGCTCGCCGCACTGGGTCTCATCTGGATCGCCTACCTGATCGGCCAGCTCGGTAACTGGCTTCCGGTTCCTGGCGGGATCGGCGGAGTCGAGCTCGGGCTCGTGGGAGCGCTCGTCCTCTACGGGCTGCCCGCCCTCACCGCGACCGCAGCGGTCCTGCTCTACCGCGTGATCGAGCTATGGATTCCTGCCGTCCTAGGCATCGTCGCGTTCGTGCAGCTACGCCTGCTGCTGAGGCGAGAGACCGAGACGATCAGACTGTGCGCGCCGGGCGACACCGTGAACATCGTCGGCCTCGGCCCCGCAACGATCAAGCGGTCCGGGGATGAAATCGACGGTGCGCGCCATGCGCGATGAGCGAAGCGCCCGCGGTCGCTAACCCGAGCGCTTGAGCTTGCCGTGGCGTTTGGCGTAGCGCTCGCCGGCGCCGAACACCGCCAGCCCAAGCGGAATCGCGATCGCTCCGAGGACCAGCAGCGGCCACAGGTCACCCCAGCGGGCACCAAGTCCGTCGCCGTCGAGCACCGCCCCCCGGATCCCACGGAGCGCGTAGGTGGCCGGCGAAATCGTCGCGAGCCACTGCATCCATTGCGGCAGCACCGACACCGGGTAGTAGACGCCGGACACGACCAGCAGCAGCCCTTGGGCGATGAACCCGAGCTGAGCTCCCTTCTCGGGGGAGATCAGCGGCAGCACCGCGGTCACGATCCCAACGCCGACGAACGAGAACGAGGCCACCGCGAGCAGCACGAGGGCGGTCAAGAAGTCTGCGCTCTGTAGGTGCAGCCCGAAGAACAGCGCGACCACCGCGAACAGCAGTGCTGTGCGCACAACCCCGTACAGGACTGCGAACAGGCCCATTCCGCCGAGGTGCACCGACCGCGCCAGCGGTGCCATGAACGTGTACTCGATCGTGCCCTCCCAGCGTTCCCAGGCGACGGTCTCGGTCAGGATCTCGAAGATGATCCCGAGGTAGGACCAGATCACGGCGCCGATCAGCAGCGTGGTCGTCAAGCGGTTGACGTCGACGTGTCCGCCGGCGGCTTGCACGCCGTTGGCGATGAACACGATCGCCAGCGTATTGGCCACCGTCCAGATGAAGAACGCCAGCTCCCACCATCCGTAGCGTCTGATCAGGTAGGCGTTGCGCTCGACAACGCCTCCCAGGCCGATGAATTGGCGGCGTACCGCGCTCACGTCGACACCTCCCGTTCGTCTTCGTCCAATGCCATCCCAGTCGCGGCGAAGAAGGCCTCCTCCAGCGTCGCGGCGTTGTACCGGCCGACCAGCTCCGCGGGCTGCTCCAGCGCCAGCAGACGCCCGCCGTGCAGGATCCCCACGCGCTCGGCGAGCGTCTCGGCCTCAGTGAGGTCGTGGGTGCACAGCAGGATCGTGGTGTCATGCGCCGCGCGCAGTTCCCGGATGAACGCCTGCACCTCGAGCTTGGACCGCGGGTCCAAGCCGGTGGTGGGCTCGTCGAGCAACAGCAGCACCGGCGAAGTCAATAACGCGCGGGCCAGAGCGACCTTCTGTTGCATCCCGCGCGATAGGTCCTCCATCGGCTCGCCCGCGCGCGCCGTCGGGAAGCCAACCCGCTCGAGGATCTCCGGAATCCGATCGCGCGTAACCGATGGGGTCAGGCCGTAGAACCGCGCCGCATACGAGAGGTTCTCACTCGCAGACATCTTCTTGAAGAACGACGCCTCGACCGAGACCCGATTGACCAGCCGCCGCACGGCTTGGGCCTCGCGGACCACGTCATGACCAAACACCTCGACGCGTCCGCCGTCTGGCAAGAGCAGGGTCGATAGCGCACGGACCAGCGTCGACTTACCCGATCCGTTCTGACCAAGAATGGCGACGCACTCGCCGCGCTCGATCACAAACGACACGTCCGCGAGCGCCGATACCGCCCGCCGACGGGCCCGGCGACCCCGGACAAACCGCTTCTCTAGATGGGATACCTCGACTGCGAACAACGCTGCTCCTAACCGGACGGGAATGGCCAGAGTCCAACAACCGAGGCGGCGCTCGGCCAAACGGGCAAGCAATTCACCGTCGGAGCAGCATCGAACGACACGCTACCACCGTCTCCAGTGGCTCGCCCAGTGCAAATCGCCGATGCGGTACCGTCGCGAGCTGTGACCGCACGGCAGAGCATTTCGGTGCGGGCTCTGGGCAGCTTTCACGTGGGCGGCGGACTGGTGCGGCTGACCGGGATGCCGGTGCGCCAACTGTCAAGCATCCGCGGCGGGCCCACGCACACGACTGATTCCGATGGCGAGCTGGCCGCCGGTCAGATGTACGCGCAGTACGTGCGGCTGGCCGAGCCGCGCGGCCGTTTGCCGGTGTTGATGTGGCACGGCGGCGGGATGAGTGGCGTCAACTGGGAGACCACGCCGGATGGCAGGGACGGCTGGCAGATGCTGTTCTTGCGGGCCGGCCTGGATGTGTTTGTCTGCGACGCCGTCGAGCGGGCTCGCGCATCATGGGCTCCTTATCCCCAGGTGTACACGGGTGAGCCGTTCTTCCGGACGGCCCGCGAGGCGTGGGAAGTGACATTTCGGTTCGGTCCCGCCGGATCGTGGGATTCAGACCCAGCCCGCCGACGCGCCCACCCGGGCCTACGGTTCCCGGTCGGGGCAATCGACCAGTTCATGAAGCAATCGCAGCCGCGTTGGGCCACGAACGACGATGCGACCCAGTCGGCCTATGAAGCGCTGGTAGCTCGAGTCGGGGAGTGCATCGTGGTTGCGCACAGCCAGGGCGCCAGCTTCGCTCTGCGCGCCGCGGCCGCCGCGCCGGAGCTGGTGCGAGCGATCGTGGTGCTCGACGCCTCAGGTGCGCCCGACCCGTCCGAGACCGACGCAAAGCTCCTGCGCGGCGTACCCCACCTGTTCCTCTGGGCCGATTTCCTGGACCAGCACCCGTTCTGGGTGGCGTCGGTGCCGAACGTCCGCCGCTGGCATCAAGCGCTGATCGACGCACACGTCAACGCCGATTGGCTGGACCTCCCCGCACGCGAGATTCGCGGCAACAGTCACGCGATGATGATGGACGACAACCACGAGCAGATAGCCGAGCTCGTGTTGGGCTGGCTGGAATCCCACGGCCTGCTCGCCCGCGGCTGACGATTCACGTCCCAACCGGTCGTCGGCCATGGTCGATGTCTACGCCCGATCAGTCCGAGAGGCTGCAGACTCTCATGCGCTACGCCGAGCCGCCATCCAGCTGGCGCCGCGACTCGCCCAACGGCTGAGCGATCGCGTTACGGCTGCGCGGAGGTGATCGCGGCCGCGCTGCGGCCGTTGTGGTCTCGCTCGTCGTCGAGCAGCTGCACGAACGCTGCGCCGGGGGGTGATGGCTCGCGGTCCAGCGGGGTTACGAGGATGATCTCGCGTTCGATCGATGGGTCCGTATGGACGCCGATCGCCCGGCCTCCTGTCATACGGATCGCGGCCGGCGGCAATAGTGACACGCCGATCCCGAGCGACACGAGCTCGACGAGGTCGGTGAGGGCGTCGACTTCGCAGACGATGTGACGGTTCAGGCCTACCGTGTGACATGCGCGATCGATGCTTGTACGCAGCGAGGAGTCTGGCCGGTACTCCACGAACTCCCGGTCGGCGAGGTCGCTCAGCCGGATACGGCTGCGGTAAGCGATCGGCTCGGCAGCGGTGACGGCAAGTTGCAGCGATTCGGTAGCGATCGTGTGGGCTCGGACCCGGTGGGCTTGCGCTCCTAGCGGCAGGTCGACGATCGCGAGATCGATCTCCCCGTCCGCCGTTCGTCGCACGAGCTCGGGCGCGCCAACATGATGGATTCTCAGCGTCACCGCCGGGTGCCTGCGGTGAAAGCGAGCGATCAGCCCGGGAAGGTTGAGCGGGCCCAGTGCTTGGATGGCCCCGATCGCCAGGTGTCCGCGAACCAGTCCACGGACCGCGGCAACCGCGTCTCGGCCGTCCTCGGCCGCCGCGATGGCGCGCCTGGCGGCTGGCAGCAGCGCACGTCCCGCCTCGGTCAGCTCGACTTGGCGGGTACTGCGGACGAACACGTCGGTGCCGAGTTCGCGCTCGAGCGCGCGCACCGAGCTCGACAGGCTCGATTGCGTGAGATACACGCGCGCCGCCGCACGCGTGAAATGCCGCTCTTCGGCGACCGCCAGAAAGTGGGAGAGCTGCCGCAACTCCATTCATCGATCCTATCGCTCAGTCTCATCACTAGCATCGGTTGGACAAATGTAGTCCCGTGGCGAAAACTGGGGCCATGTCCCAAACTCACCACCCTCATGGACGCTCGGCAGCGCCGGCTCCGGCCTCGCCGGAACGGACGCCGTTACGGATCAGACAAGATGACCTGCCAGGATCGCCAGACGCCCATCGGTTCATTGGCGCAGACCACGGCGGCCTGCCAATCTCATTGTTCCTGGTCGACGATCGGCCGGGTGCAGGCCCGCAACTCCACCGCCACCCGTATCCCGAGTTGTTCATCGTCCACGCAGGCCGGGCCGAGTTCGAGCTCGACCGTACCCGGCTCGCCGCGGCAGCTGGAGACATCATCATCGCTCCCGCCACAACCGCTCATCGCTTCATCAACACCGGGAACGAACAGCTGCATATCACCGCGATCCACGCCGCACCAATCATGGATACCCAGTGGCTTGGACCGGCACAACGCACAAACGGGTCACCATGCTGAGCGACCTTGCGACCGCCCTCGCCGGGCTACTTGCGCTGGCGATCATCCTGATGGGCTCACGGTACCTCGTCGACCCTAAGCCGGCCGCAGCCGGATTCGGCATCCCCGGCACCTCGGGCGAGGCTACGCCCGACCGCGCCTGGCTGGCCGTCAAAGCAGTGCGCGACATCGCCGTCGGCATCGCCGTCGCCGCGCTCCTGATCGACGGAGCGCAGACACAGCTCGGCTACCTGATGCTCGCCATCTCAATCATCCCACTCGCCGACGGCATGATCGTAATGCGGGCCGGCGGTCCCAAAGCCATCGCCTACGGCGTGCACTGGACGACCGCCGCGCTCATGCTGACCGTGGGAACTCTCCTGATCGCGTGAGTCCAGCCAACGACCGCCGCGCTGCGAGCCGGGGCCACAGGCCGGCAAGGACAGCGCTGGTCGGTTGCGTCTGCGCTCCGCTACGAACACGGCTAACTCAAGCCGCCAGTCTTCGGGCTGCCACCGGTCTTGGACCGCTCGGTGGTAGGCGAGAAAGTCCGGCACGAACGTCGACGACATATCGGTCCAGGGAACCAGAAACGGCATTTCTGAGGATCGTGGACGCCCGCTTTTGCGACCAGCGCGTCGCAGCGCCACCGGAGGTAAGGTGAGCGTGGGATGGGTCGGTGAGGACTTCTTGTGAGCACCGCGTCGCAGCGCTGCTGACCGGGCGGGGACGAGTGACGCGCGCGTGTCGCCGACTGCTTGTGGTCCTGATGCTGGCGTCGGTCGCGTCGGCAGCCGGCCTGGCGGCGAGCGGCTCGGCCAGTTCGCTGCGGCCTCGGGTGCTGCCCCCGCCGCCGGCAGCCTGTCCTTCGATCACGTTCATCGGCGCGCGAGGCTCGGGCGAGTCATTCGCGGGCTTTGATGGATTGGGCGCGGCGGTCGACCGGATGGCGGTCGACCTGCATGCGTGGGTCGCCAAGGGCGGCGGCAGCATGCAGACGGCGGCCGACCCTTACCCGGCCGACTCGGTCAGCGATCTTGATCCCTCGCATCTCGAGATCCTGTTGCTGCTCGCCGATCCTCCGGACGGGCTGGCTCGATATCTGAGCCACAATCTCGCCAAGTATCTCAACAGCATTGACGCCGGAATCGACGACGCAGTCACGTTGGCCGAGCAGACGGTGTCTGCTTGTCCGGCCACCAGGCTGGTGATGGCCGGCTACTCCCAGGGCGCGATGGTCATGCATCAGGCGGAGTTACGGCTGGCCGCGTCACATCCCAAGACGTTTCACCGAATCGTCGGGACCCTCCTGCTGGGCGACGGCGACCGGGTTCCCCACTCCCGAGCCCACGAGGTGGGGTCATCGGCCGCTCGGGCCGAAGGGATCCGTACCTACCTGCACGGGAATAGCCGACGCGACGTGCCGCTGCCGGCGCGCACCGCGAACATCTGCAACGCCGGTGACCTAGTGTGCGATTTCAATCTCGACCGGGTGCTGCACTTCTCTGGCGCGGCCAAGGTCCACACGGGCTATGCGGTCAAGACCAAGCACGGCATGCGGTACTCGCCGGTCCTCGCGCGAGCCGCCAACTGGCTCGGCCGGAAGCTGCTGCCCTGACCCGGCGATCGCAACCGAGGCCGATCGTCATCAGCGATCCCTGAACGCGAAGCTCAAGCGGCCCGCGCGCGGGCGGCCTGGCGGACCAGGTGGTCGCGCTCGGCGACGTTTGTGGCGCGGCGGGCGGCTTCGGCGTACGCCGTGGCGGCGGCGGGCAGGTCCCCGTCGAGCTCGTGCAGGTGCCCGCGCACGGCGTGCCACCGGTGCCGCTCACCGATCACCTCGCGCAGCCGGTCTGTCTCGCGCAGGCCGGCGGCGGGACCGAGGACGTGGCCGACCGCGACCGCGCGGCCGAGCACCGCGGCGGGGTCTTGGTGCACGGGGTCCTCGGCCAGGGCGACGAGGTCGTCATACCAGGCGAGGATCTGCGGCCAGTCGGTCTCCTCGGCGGTCGCCGCGTCGTCATGCAGTGCGGAGATCGCGGCCTCGACCTGGTAGCGACCCGGCGGACGATCCTCCGTCTGCATGGCGAGCGCCGACTGCAGCACGCGCACGCCTTCGGCGATCTCGCGCCTGTCCCACCGGCCCCGGTTCTGGCGGTCGAGCGTGACGATCCGGCCCTCGCGGTCAAACCGCGCCGGGAGCCGGGCGTGGTTCAGGAGCATCAGCGCGAGCAGCCCGCGCGCCTCGGGCTCCTCCGTGGCGAGCGTGAGCTGGCGGGCGAGTCGGATCGCCTCTCCGGCCAGGTCCACCCGGGTGGGCGGGCCAGTATGGCCGGCCGTGTACACGAGGTAGAGCACGCGCAGCACGACCGCGAGGTCGCCGGGCTGGTCCAGGCGGCGAGCGGGCGGCCCGATAAGGGTCCGTTTGGCGCGGCTGATCCGCTGCGCCATCGTCGCCTCCGGCACGTAGAAGGCGTCGGCGATCTCCCGAGTGGTGAGGCCACCGACGGCGCGCAGGGTCAACGCCACCTGGGAGGCCGGCCCGAGCGCGGGGTGACAGCAGCAGAACAGCAGAAACAGGGTGTCGTCGCCCTCCTCGGGAATAGGAGGCCCGCCCACCCGCGGCTCGGCGTACGTCGCCTGCTCGCGGCGGTGACGGGCCGCCTCGCTGCGGCGGGCGTCGACGAGCCGCCGGGTCGCGACCGTCGCCAGCCACGCGCCCGGGTCGCGCGGCGGGTGCTCGGGCCACACCCGCAGCGCCTCCAGCAGCGCCTCCTGCAGCGCGTCCTCGGCGGCATCGAATTCCTCGCCCCGCCGGACCAGGCCCGCGAGCACTCGCGGGATCAGGTCCCGTCCGAAGCCGCGGAGGGCGCCCTCGTCCGGCGGCGCCACCGGCTCGCCGACCACGCCGCTCAGTCCTCCGACGGGGCCAGGGACATGACCTCCCGGACGTCGATCCACTCGTACATGGGCTCGCCGCCGGGCCCGGGCTCAGAGGAGACGTACGCCGCGATCTCCAGCGCACGCTCGTGGGACTCGACGTCGATCATGAACCAGCCCGCGATGAGGTCGCTGGTCTCGGGGTGCGGCCCGTCGGTGGTGACGGGCGCCGCGCCGGGGCCGCCGTAGCGCACCCAGGTGCGCGCCGGCGTGAGCGCCTGCGCGCCGGCGTATTCGCCGCTCTCCTCGAGGATCGCGCTTACTTGCCGCTGGAAGGCCATGTGCGCCTCCACGTCCTCGGGAGCCCACTGGTCGATCGGCGGGAACGGATGGTGGGGCTCCGGGCCGCCGCGGTAGTGCTTGAGCAGCAAGTACTTGGGCATCCTGGTCTCCTGGTGTCGTGGGCCGCGCCTGTCGAGGCCCTTCACGCTGGTGAGCGGAGCCAAACGGCGCTTCTCGACATCGTCCCGCTGGTCGTGAGCGTAGACCTCGACGCCGTAGCCGTCTAACGAACGGCGGCGTAGGAGCGAAGGTGTTCCCAGATGAGGGCGTAGGTGAGCTGGTCGGGGTCGGCGTCGGGTCGGAGGTCACCCCGGTCGCGCATGAGGCTGAGACCCGCCACTACCCGTCTGTACCGACGAACCGGTCACAGTCCCTTGGGAAAGTGCCCCGGGAACAGGTAGGCGCCGATCGCGACCGACGGGATGAGCGGCACGGGCGAGCCAAAGTCGTTGCTGTTGCCCAGCATGATGATCGTGGCTCGCCGGCTGGGCAGATAGAGCATCGTCGACCCGTACCCGTCGATGGCGCCGTCGTGCCCGAGCAGGCCGTTGATGTCGGTCAGCCCCAGGCCGTAGCTCAGGGTGACCCTCCGCGACTTTGACAGCACGTGGGTCTGGCGCTGCGCCGTCCGCATGGCGGGCGAGAGCAGCGACCCGGTCGCCAGCGCCTTGGCCCAGATCTTCAGGTCACCCAGCGTCGAGATCATCGCCCCGGCGCCAGCGGCAAAGCCTGGATTGGTACTGGTGATGTCACGCAACGCGAAGTTCGGCTGAGGGATGTATCCGCGGCTGAACGGCCGGGGCATCGCCGAGGTGCTCGGAAAGCTGGTGTGGGTCATCCCCAGCGGATCCAGGATCTCGGTTTTGATCAGCCTGCCCAACGGCTCGCCCGATGCTTTGGCGGCGATCGCGCCGGCGAGGTAGTAGTTGCTGTTGTCGTACGCAGCATCGCTCCCGGGGGCGAACATCGGCTTGTGGCGCCTGATGATCGCGACGAGGTCCTTGAGTGTGAACCGGCGGAGCGGGTTGCGGGTCTGGGCCTTGATGAGCGCCGGGTCGTTCACGTAGTCGTACACGCCGCTGGTCATGCCGAGCAGCTGAGCGATCGTGATCTGGTCGCCGTGGGGAATCCCCCGGACGAACGTGGCCAAGCGCGCGTCGAGCGACAGCTTGTGCTGATCGACGAGCCGCAGCATCGCTTCCGCCACGAACGACTTGGTGATGCTGGCGATGCGGAAGTGGTCCCTGATCGACATCGGCTTGCCCGTGGCGAGGTCGCTCGTGCCCATGGCCCGGACGTAGCTTCCCCGCCCGGGCACCCACACCCCCACGACCATGCCGGGCTGATTCGCCGCGCCCATCGCGCCGGCGATGATCGTGTTCAGCGCTCGCCGCGTGGGCACGCCGAACTGGGACGCGCTCGCTCGGCGTCCAGCCACTCGGCCGACCCCAGCAGCGCCTCCGGCGGGGACGACGCCAAACAGACACAGGCTGCCGATGAACGCTGCCAGCACCGCGACTCTCCGCGGCCAGCGAATGTTTTTCGGGACCTGACAGGCCCCGGACCCGCGATCTGACCTCACAACCCCACGCGCCTCCCCGGGTGTAGCGGCTAACAGTGTGACCCGCGCACCACGCTATCGCCGCCGTGTAGGGGTGGCAATAGATCTCGATCGCATCCCGATTTGACGACCCACGTCCATTGACGGCCAGAAGCGGGCACCACTCCAGCTCAACGCGCTCGCGGGCTACTGGTCGTCGGCGCCACGAGCCACTTGCTCGCCGGCGCGGAACTCTCGCAGCCGTGACTCGTAGCGGTCGACCGCGGCGTCGTACGCCAGATTCCCGAGCAGCAGCCGGAACGGCGGATCGTCGCGGTCGAGCGTATTGAGTAGCGCCCTGGCGGCCAGATCGGGATTGCCGGGCTGCGCGCCGTTGTTTTCCTCGCGCTGAGCCGCGCGACGCTCAGCGATCAGGTCAACCGACTGATACGCGTCGATCGGCTCGGCGCGGTCCATCGACGAGCCCGCCCAGTCAGTGCGAAAACCGCTCGGTTCCACCATCAGTACCTTGATGCCGAAGGGCGCAACCTCCTGGCGCAGCGTCTCCGAGAGTCCCTCCAGGGCCCATTTGCTCGCGTGATAGATGCCCGTGAGCGGGAACGCCGCCAGCCCGCCGATCGAGGACACCTGCACGATCCACCCCGACCTCTGTTCGCGGAGGATCGGCAGCGCGGCTTGCGTGACCCACAGGGCGCCAAACAGGTTCACCTCGATCTGCCTGCGAGCCTGCTCCTCCGAGACCTCCTCGACCGCCCCGGACAGACCATATCCCGCGTTGTTCACGACGACGTCGAGGCGGCCGAAGTGCTCGTAAGCCTGGCGTACCGCGGCGAACGCGGAGTCGTGGTCGGTGACATCGAGCTGGACCGGCAGGACGGCTTCGCCGTGCTCGGCCGCGAGGTCGTCGAGGGCGGAGGTGTCGCGCGCGGTGGCGGCGACGCGATCGCCCGCGGCAAGCGCGGCCTGCGCGAACGACCGGCCGAAGCCGCGCGACGCGCCAGTGATGAACCAGATGCGGTTGGGCATGGTCTTCGTTTTACCCGATCCAGGCGGGTCGTCGCGTCGGCGCGGACCGGCGTAACTGACCGGAGTCAAGCGCTCGAGTCCGTCCGCTTAGAAGTTCGGCGGTAACGGCTGCGTTTAATTGATTGATGAGCAGGTGTTTCTCATTCTGATTGCGTGCCCCTACGCTCATCGCTGGCCGCGGCAGCTGCATCGGGTCCGCGACCAGTGCCTGGGGCCGCGCCTGAGGATGACCCATGCTCGAACAGCTTCATGCCGCCGAACGAAGCGCGACGCCACGCGATCGGCCTGATCGTCGATCACACGGCGTCGGTTGACCTTCGCTGGCTGGCTGCGGGCACGATCCTCTACTTCATCGCGCAAGCCGTGCGCACGCGCGGCTGGTACACGATTCTGCGCGCCGCCTATCCCGAGGCGACCGAGCTGCGCGCCGGCCACGTCGCGCGCGCCTACCTGGCCGGCGCGGGCGTCAATTCGATCGTCCCGGCGCGCGGCGGCGACGCGATCAAGTTGGCGATGGTCCACCGCCGGATCGACGGCTCGCGATACCCGACGCTCGCCGCGACCTTCGTCCCCGACGCGCTGTGCGAGGCCGCGTTCGGCGCGGCGCTCGTTGTGTGGGCGCTGGCCAACGGGTTCCTGCCCGTCCCGACGGCTAACGGCGAACTGCCTGCGATCGACATCTCGTTGGTGGTCAGGCACCCGATCGCCTCAGCGCTGATAGCGGCCGCAGCGACCGCGGTCGGCTGGCTACTGGTTCGCCTCCTGCGCGGACAGGTGCGCCAGGGCGCGGCGATCCTGGGCACACCGCGGCGCTTCATCACCGGCGTGGTGAGCTGGCAGGCGCTCGCGCGGCTGATCAGGCTCGGTTCACTCGCCGCGTTCATGGCCGCCTTCGCGTTGCCGGTGACCGCCGCGACGGTCGTGCTGGTGATGGCCGCCCAGGGCGGCGGTCGCATCGTGCCGTTGGCCCCGGCCAGTGCTGGCCTGCGCCTCGCCATGCTCTCCTACGGCTTCGTCGAGGTCACCGGTCACCAGGTCGACATCGCGGCGATTACCGCGTTCACCTTCGGCGTCGGCGCCGTGCTCGCGGTGGCTGGGCTCGTGCTCGCGCTGACGATCATCGCCGGCGAGTTCGGCACGCTCTCGCCGCGCCGTGCGCTGGCCATCTCGCGCCAGCGAGTGCCCGGACCGGCATGGACGAAGCCGCTCCCGGCCTCCTCGACCACCGGGCCCTCGATCGACGCATAGGCACGCGCGTGCAACGTGGTCCCAATCCGCGGAGGGCGGGGGCGTCAGTACTCGTTCTTGAACGCGAAGTAGGACCCGCGAATCGTTCCAGCGAGCTTTGACTTCTGGCGCGCGAATTTGAACCGCGAGGCGAGCTCGGCGGGGACGTCCATGCCTTCGGACAGCTTGAACCCGACGGCCCGCTTGGCGGGGTCATCGATCGTGAACATCACATTTATCGACAGTCCGCTCTCATAGAAGACATAAGCGATCCGGATGTTCTCGACCTGAAAGGCCGTCGCCTCGAGAGGGCGAGACGAGATGACGATGTCGCGTTCTTCCTTGAGGATCCGGCGCACCCAGTCGATCGTCGGGGTCGCGTCGTCCGCGGGCTCCACCGTGAACTGATGGTCGTACTTGTTCTTGAAGTACCGGGCCTCGTGCGCTCGGAGACCAGCTAGTGCCGCTGCAACGGGCGACGATTCCAGGCCGACGGTCGAGACGGTCTTGAAGTCCACGGCATAGGGCATGACACGCTCCGAATGCGATTGCCTTCCGAGGGAGGACGATACCTCAGCCGGGGAAGGTTTCTCCGGCGATGGCGTCACACCGATTGGGACCGCGGTCATCCAGGCGCAGAGGAGATGACGTGGGTTGCGATCAGGCGAGACGGTGGCGGGCGTGTCGATGGGCTGTCGGCGCAATCGTGGCGGCGATCTCAGTGGTGAGTTGGCCCGACGTCGCGAGGGCGGCGATCCCAGGTGACGGCGATTGGCAGGCCACCGGTCAGTTCGGCCCGTGGTCAGAGGTGGTCTATTTCACGGTCGTCGGCGAAGGTGCGCAACTGGCGTCCACGAACTCGCTGATCGGGGATCCCACCGATCCGTGCTCGTGGGCCGGACAGTGGGGTGATGAAACGATCCCGATCGGCCCGGGCGGCCAGTTCGTCGCCGACCGGTCAGGCGCCGGGCCGCCGGCTACCAATAACCACATCCACACCGAGGGTCGCGTCGACGCCTCGGGCCGCGCCGTGGTGACGATGACGGTCACCTGCGTGCGCTACCGGCCCGGCTTGCCGACGCCGATTCCCTACCACGCGAGCGAGACCTACCGATTCGCGGCAACGTTGCGCCACCCGCGCTCAGGCATCGGCGTCGGGGGAGCGCTCGGTGCTCACACGCGGGTCTACACCCAGCAGTGCGTCTCCGCCCCCCGCCGTCTGGTCGCCAGGGCGCCGTCTCGCCGCGCGCGAAGGCCCGGCCGGCCCCGCGTGCGTCTGCGCCCGGCGCGACAGCTGTGCTCGCCACAGCGCCGGCTGCGCGGGGTCGCCGCTCGCCGCGCGTTCGACCTGCCGGCCGCGTCTGGACCGCCGGCGGCGCCGCCGGTGCCCGCCGGCTGCCTGCGTACTCCCGATGCCGTAGGACTGGGGCTTACCGGCGTGCTGATCGCTCGGCGTTCGTGGTGCTCTCCGGTGGAGCGGCTGAACGCCAAGGTGTTCGTGGTGATCTTCGGACCGGACGGAGTCGAGCGCCGCGAGGTTGGATCGGGCCTGGTGGATCTGGAGCGTCGCATCGAGCTCGACTCACGCGGCGGGGGGACGGCCACGATCCAACTCGGCTACGCCGGGATCTCGGGAGAGATCAAGGAGTTCACCGACATCGGCGTGCGGATGCGGTGTGAGTTCGCGTTCGGAACCACCTGCGCGGCGGTTCCCCAGGGCGCGCCGCAGGTGTTCGTTCGGTCCGGCGGCTTGGCCGAGACCAGTTACCGGCTCGAGCCGGGCGCGATCCCCGGCGGCGGCCGCGACTTCATGCAGCCGTGGCTCGAACTGCGCCTGATTCCGTTCGCCGGTGGAGAATCAGATCCACTGGCGATTTCGGCCACCGCCCGACCGCGATGTGACACCGAAGCGCCGGGCCAGGGCTGTGTGTTCCCGGACTTCGAGCCCACGATGACCTATTCGCTGCGTACCACGCGCGAGATCGGGCTGCACATCCGTAAGGCGCAGGCGTCCGGTCAGCCCGGAGGGCGAGCCCGCGGAGGTCCGCTCACCCGGGTGTCGCAGGCGGCAGCGGCCAAGAACCGCAGCCAGGTCTGCCCCCGCAGCCTGGTGCGGCGCTACCGGCGGCTGCGTCCAGACGGGTCGTGCGATGAGTACCCGTTCGCCAGCACTCAGCAGGGCGGGCGTGGCGCCAGCACCGCCAACGTCGCGGCGCGCGAGCAGAACATCCAGGGCGGGATCATCTCGAGCTTCTATTCCGGTCAGCGAGTGCTCACCGGCGACAGCTTCTGGGTGGCCGTGACCCCCTAGCGTCAAAGCTGGATGTTTTAACGAAGCACGGCTTCGCTTAAACATCCAGCCCCCGGTCACCGCGGGCCTCCTAGTCCATCGCGCTGATCGGCGCCGGCACGTTGGGGCGGCCGTTGGTCTGAGGCTGTGGGGTGTTGGGCAGCGGCCGCAGGCGCTGGGCCTTGACCCGGGCCAGCTTGCGACGCAGCCGGCGGTACTGCTTCTCTTGGGCCGGGGTTCGGTGGTGGTGCTTGTGAGCGAGGTTGTGGCGCTCGAACGGGTCGTTGTTGAGGTCGTACATCTCCCACTGGCTCGGGACCTTGCCGTGGACGTCGTAATACTCGGCGATCTTCCAGCGTTGCTCGCGCACACTGACGATGTGCTGAGGCGGTTTCACGTACGGTGGGCTGGTCTGTCCTACCTACCAGTTCGCGCGGGCCGAGGCCGGGGCACGGACCAGGTTGGCCAGCGTGGGCAGGAGACCGACATGGAGACCATCGCCCGCGTGGTTCGAGGCTTGCTCCACAGGCGCGGGTTGGAGTAGACGAGCGGCACCCGCATCGTCGCCTTCGTCCCCGGCGTTCACCGACCCCTGGCTGTCCATGTAGCGACCGTCGTTGTTGACGCTGCCGCCTCCCTCCTGGTCCTGGTCCTGGTTGGCGCCGGCGTCGGGTGGATTCCAGCGGGCAAAGCCGTACTTGGCGACGTCGGAGGGCGCCCAGTCCGTGCCGCCGGGCGCGGCCGACGCCCCCCTGTGTTCACTGTTACCTCTGGACGCGCCCGATCCTGAGTGAGCCGCCGCGGGAGCACACGGTGCTCGGGAACGGCACGAACTTGGCCGTCGAAGTGTTCGGCGCGAACACCCGGAGGCCGGCGGCCAGCACCGGCCTGCAGTGCGACCTTGGAATCGCGTCGGCGTCGAAAAAGCCGACGTCCGCGTTGACGGTCTTGCCGACACCCACGGTCACCGTCCTGACTCGTCCGTTGGTCAGTCGTGACGCGGGCCGTCCGATCTGCCTGCCCGCGAGGCTGACGGCCGAGACTCCCGGATAGCCGCGCAAGGTGCACGAGCGGCCCGACAAGTTCGTGAACCGCAGGCTGTAGAACGTCGTGCCGGCGGCTCCGTTCGCCTGGGTGTTTATCCAGATCACGAGGCCTGAACTGCTGCACGCAGGCGCCGCCGCGCCCGCCGAGGAGGCGAGCGAGAGCGCGATCGTGCCGGTCACGGCCGCGGCCCCGCAGAGGGCGATGGTCGTGCGGAGCACGCGCCGCGCGGCGCCGCCAGATGAACGAGCTGTCATCAAGGGTCCTCCCCCCGTAGAGCCGGCCACACCGCCGGCATCGCCGGTGGATTATTCAACTCTCGACAGCAATTCCGAGCCCGAGGGCGGTAATGCACAGGCCCGGACGTCAGAGTCACCGGCTTGCGCGTCGATGGGAGGAGTAGGGTTCCCGCATGCTGAGTGGCCGCCGAAATCACCGTGGTCTCTGGTCACTCACCGCTGCGGTCGGTTTGGCGGCGTTGCTGTCGCCCGGGTTGGCTGAGGCGCGGTTGCGGCCGGATCGTGGATTTGGCGGCGGGCGCGGTTGGGTGACGCTGTCAGTGCGCGGCATGGACTTGAATGCCAACGCCGCCGCGCTCCTCCCCGGCGGCAAGTTGGTCATAGCCGGGCAGGCCGCGCCGAATCCTGCGCCGCCGACCGGCAACGTGCAGGTGTTCGTGGCCGAGTACCGGGCGGACGGACGGCTCGACCGTTCGTTCGGGCACCGCGGGGTGTTCTTCACGCATCTCCCCAACGCGCGCGGGCCGTTCAACGCCACCGCGGTGGCGACCGATCGGTCGGGCCGGGTGCTGGTGGCGGGCGGGTACGGCCAGGGCGCGATGCTGCTCATCCGACTGACCGCCGCGGGTCGTCTTGACCACAGCTTCGGCGCCCGGCGCGCAGGCTACGTCACCAGAGCGGTAGGGAGCATCGCAAACTCGATCGCGCTGGGACCGAACGGGACGATCCTGCTCGGCGGATCCAACGCGAATGTGATGGGACGGCCGTTCGTGGTGGCCCGCTTCACCCGCCGAGGATTAAGTGATCGACGTTTCGGACGGGCCGGCCTGGCCCAGCTGTTGTTCTGGAACGCGACCCTGGCGTCGAGCTCGAACGTCACCAGCCTGGCTGTCGCGGCCGACGGCGGGATCGTCGGGTCTGGGCACGTTGACTACATCGGAGGACGGCAAGGCCAGGCGGGCTATGGCAAGGCGGGAATATTCCGCCTATCGGCCTCCGGTCGTCTGGTCCGCAGCTTCGCCCAGCAGGGACACGCGTTGGTCGGCTTCCGGAACGCTCAAGGCGCCTTCAAGTCCTGGTTTCCGTGCGCGATGACCCTGGGTCCGCGCGGAGCGATCACCGTGTCGGGCGACGGCTCGTCGCTGCCCAAGGGCCAGGTTCTCACTGCCAGGCTGACTGCGAACGGATTCCTGGATCGCTCGTTCGGTCGGGGCGGGCGGAGCGTCGTGCCCGGTCCAGGAGACGGCGACATCACCAACTGCGGAGCGACCGCAGACGCGTCGGGACGGTTCACGCTGGGGGTGGGAGCCACTTTGCTCCAGCTGCGCGTGAACGGCCGGCCCAACCACCGCTTCTCACCTCAAGGAAGATTCCGGATCGCTCGGCCGCGTGGTGTCGCGGTGGGCGCGATGGTCGCGGCCGCTGGTCGACGCCTGGTCGTGGCCGGGTCCGCGGGGCGGCGGGCCTACGTCGCCGGGTACACGGTCAGCACCACCGGCTAGTGGACCCCACCGAAACGGTGGAGCGCACTAGATCCCGCGCTTGCGAAGGTACTCGCGGTTGTGTCGCTGGTCGATCGCCGGCTGCCGGGGGTTGTTGGGGTCAGGCAGGATGTCCTGTTCGACCACCAGCCAGCCGGCGTAGTCGTTGCCCTTGATCGCGTCGAGCACTGCCGGGATGTCGACATCGCCCTCACCCAATGCGCAGAACGCGCGCCGGCGCCAGATCTCCTGCACCGGGGCCGCGTCGGAGACGATCTGCTCGAGGATCGCCAGCTTGGCGTCCTTCAGGTGCAGCTGGTTGATCCGGTCGCGCCAGTCACGTAGCCCGACGAGCGGATCTCCCCGGCCCAGCAGTAGGTGTCCAGTGTCCAGGCACAGACCCACGTCGGACACCTCCAACATCCGCTCGATCTCCCACTGGGCCTCCACGTACGTGGCGGTGTGATGGTGAAACGTCGGCTCGTAGCCCCGCTCTCGACACCGATCCGCGGCGCGCGCGAGGCCATCGCCGAACGCCTTCCAGCCGGCGTCGTCGAGCCCCAAACTCCGGTCCCGCGCGGCGCGGCCGGGGTAGCGTGCGCGGGCGGGCGAGCCGGCGTCGGCCAGCGTCGGCTTGGCCGCCAGCGGTACGGGGGAAACCGCGTCCAGCACGTCGAGCAGCGCGTCGAGCCCGGGCAGCGCCGCGGCCAGCGCCACGGGGTCGCTGAACGGCAGCTCGAAGTAGCCGCCCGCGATCCCCAGGGCGCGCTCGGACAACCGCCCGGCGAGCTCTTTTCCCTCGCCCAGGTATCCGACCGGGCCGAGATCGATGCCGGCGTAGCCGGCGTCCGCCACCGCCTGCAGGAGTGTCACGGGATCCGGGACGTTGGGATCGATCCCGACCGTGATCTCGAACGCCCCGTAGCTGACGGGGGCGTTTGCGACCGCGATCACAGCCCGTCTCCGAGTTGGCTCGCCCCCGCTGCGTCTTGCACGATCAATCCTCCGGGAGCTACTGACGCTTCACCCCCCTCGCGAACGCCTTAGCTTCGGCGTTCGCGATCCCGACCAGGTTCCCGAGCGCTACTTGGCCGTCGAGCAGGTGCAGGCCCCACTCCGCGGTCGGCGCGGCGTGCGGGTTCTGGGCGCCGCCGAGCGGCGCGATCATCAGGACGTTGGCGCCGCCCGCCGACGAGCAGCGCCCGCTGTAGGCGCCGGGAATGCTCGCCCACACGGTCGTGGGCATCGGCTGGGTGATCATCAGCAGCGAGTTTCCGGTCGCGATGATCCCCGGGGCGAACGGCTTGCTCGGGAAAATCGGATCGAGCTTGCCGGTGCCGCCGCCGAGCGCCGCCGGGTTCGTGCAGAGCACGTGCATGCCCTTCTGATCGGTGCGACCGAACAGGCTGTCGGCTGGCGGCTGGGCGTTGAACGTGGAGAACGCGATCACGCACCCGACCTGGGTCCGAGACAGGCAGGCTGGGATGTGCTTGAAGTCGCCCCCCATGTTGGAGCCGTCTTTGACCAGCACGTTGCCGCCCATCAGGATCGCCGAGATCAGCCGCTTGCGCACCGAGGGCTTGCGATCGACCTGCTTGGCGATCAGCTGCCGCAGCACGAACGATCCCTGGGAGTGGCCGATCAGCACGAACCCGCGGCCGTGGTTGTACTTGCGCAGGTAGGTCTGGAAGGCCGCGGCCACGTCGGCCGGTCCTTCCTTGGCCTGCGCCGGCGTCGGCGTCACGGGCGTCGTCCCCGTCGTGCCGATCCCGGCCAGCGTCGTCTGCCGATACATCGGCGCGTACACCTTGCAGTACTGCGAGTAGCGGGCCGCCTGATAGAGCGCGATCGACCGCTCGACCGGGTCGATATGAAGGTTGGCGACCGGAGCCGTCTGGTCGGAGACGGTCGGGTACACGTAGAAGCAGTCAAACGAGGGCTTCTTGACCTGCTTGGGGTGGGTCACGCGAAGCGCCTTGAGCGTCGGCGAGTACACGGTGGTCGACAGGCCGGGCGCGCACGGATCCGGGGAATGACCGGGCAGGCACAGCCACACCGGGCCCTTGGCAGCCGCCGGTGAGGCGGCAGCGAGCGCCAGTGCGCCGACCGCGATCGCGGCCGTCAGGCCACCGATCAACACACGAGCACGGCGCAGCCGTGCGCCGCTCGCGATCACTGCATGCATTCTCTCCTCCTTCAGAAAGCGGGGTCCGCGATGCTACCCGTCGATCTCGCGCGCCGCGCCGTCGCGGACGTCGGCCACGAGCGCTTCGATCACCCCGTCGATGTCGTGCCGGGAGGCCTCGACATCCGGCTCGAGCCCCCGCTCACGCAGGGCGATGCTGGTCACGGGGCCGATGCTGACCGTCCGCGAGCTCAGCGGCTGGCGACCGGCGATCGCCTCAAACAGGAACCGAACCGTCGACGACGAGGTGAACGTGACGTAGTCGGCGGCGCCCAGCGCGGACAGATCCCCCTCCGACAAGCTCTCGGCGACGGTCTCATACAGCGCGACCACGTCGACCTCGGCGCCGCGCCCGCGCAGTGCGTCCGGGAGCACATCGCGGGCCTCGGAGGCCCGCGCCACCAGCGCCCTAGAGACCGGAACGTCGGTGAGCGCCTCGATCAGCCCCTCCGCGACGAACCGCTCGGGGACCACATCGGCGGTCAGCCCTCGCTCGCTCAGCGCCCGGGCGGTCCCGGGCCCGATCGCCGCGATCCTGGCGCCGGCCAGCGCCCGGGCGTCGAGTCCGCGCTCGGCCATTCGCTGCAACAGCAAGCGGACCCCGTTGGGGCTGGTCAGGCACACCAGGTCGTAGCGCCCCAGATCGGGGAGCTCCACGTTCAGCGGCGAGATCCGGATCGCGGGCGCCTCGATCACCGCCGCGCCAAGGGCCTGCAACCTGGAGGCCAGCCCGCTGGCCTGGGCGCGCGCCCGCGTGACCGCCACGCTGACCCCGGCCAGCGGGCGGCGCTCGAGCCACCGCAGGCGCTCACGGAGTGCGGCGACCTCGCCGAACACCGCCACCGCGGGCGCCTTGATGCCAGCCTCGTTCGCCGAGGTGGCGAGCGTCGCCAGCGTCGCCACCACGACCTTCTGGCCCGGAAGCGTCCCCCGCTCGATCACGGCGGCCGGCTCGTCGCCGTCGCGCCCGCCCGCTTGCAGCCGGGAGGCGATCGCCCCCAGCTGGCGGACGCCCATGTACACCACGAGCGTCCCCGGAAACGCGGCGAGCGCGTCGTAGTGAAGCGCCGACTCTGGCTTGTCGGGGTTCTCGTGGCCGGTCACGAACGCGACCGCGCTGGCCGCGTCACGGTGCGTGACCGGGATCCCGGCGTACGCGGGCACGGCCACGCCCGCGGTCACCCCGGGGACGACCTCGAATTCGATCCCGGCGGCGCGCAGCGCCTCGGCCTCCTCGCCGCCGCGGCCGAACACGAACGGGTCGCCGCCCTTCAGGCGGACCACGCCGCGCCCGGCGCCTCCGTGCTCGAGCAGCATGCGCTCGATCTCGCTCTGCGACATCGACGGGCCACCGCCCTCCTTGCCGGCGTAGATCAGCTCCGCATCCGGGCGCGCGCCGTCCAGCGCGGTGGCGGGAATCAGGCGGTCGTAGACGATCACATCGGCGGCGGCGATCAGCTCCAGCGCGCGGGCGGTCATCAGCCCGGGATCGCCGGGCCCGGCGCCGACGAGGTAGACGGTCACGCCGCCCCCGCCGCGAGCTCAGCCCGGCGAAGCAGGTCGCCGGCGCCGGCGACCAGCAGGCGCTCGGCCACGGCCAGGCCGAGTCCCTCCGGCTCACCCTCGAGCGCGTCGGCGATCCACACCGAGCCGTCGGGCAGCCCGACCCAGGCGCTGATCCGCAGCCGCGAGCCATCGACGGTCCGCGCGTGGGCTCCCACCGGGGTGTTGCAGGACGCCCCGAGCGCACGTACGAGCTCGCGCTCGGCGGTCACGCACGTGGTCGTGTCGGGGTCGCTGACCGCGGCCAGCGCGTCGCCGCCGAGCGCCCCGGGGCGCGCCTCGAGCGCCAGCGCGCCCTGACCGGCCGCCGGGACGAATTCGTGGAGCGCGCCGCCCACTTCGGACTCGCGGCCGAGGCGCTGCAGCCCCGCCAGCGCGAGCACGATCGCGTCGCAGTCGCCATCGGCGAGCTTGCGCAGTCGGGTGTCGACGTTGCCCCGGAGCGTCACCAGTTCGAGATCCTCGCGCGCGGCCCGCAGCTGCGCCGCGCGACGCAGGCTGCTCGTCCCGACCCGGGCTCCCGGGGTGAGCGCGGCCAACGACTCGGCGCCGCAGATCACGTCGCGGGGATCGGCGCGCTCGGGAATCGCCACCAGCTCCAGGCCGTCGGCCAGCTCCGTGGGCACGTCCTTGGCCGAGTGCACCGCGATGTCGATTCGGTCCTCGAGCAGCGCGCGTTCGAGCTCTGACACCCAGCGAGACTTGTCGCCGCCCGAGGCGCCCCGATCGCCCGACGTGCTGATCTTCACGATCTCGGCGTCATCGCCGAGCCGCTGCGCAACTGACTCGGCCTGGACGAGCGCCAGCGCGCTGCCGCGCGTGCCGATCCGCATCTGGTGAGCCACCCCGCTAGCGCGCGCGGCGGTCGGAGATCGCACGGACCTCCGCCAGCGGCTGCTGCTCGGCGGAGCCGGGCATCCGGTCGTCCTCGTCCTCGAGGGCGAACAGGTCGCGAACCAGCGCGGCCCGGGCGTGGACGCGGTCGTCGCGGAGCTCGCGCAGGCGCGCCGTCGGGTCATGCAACAGGCGGTTGACGATCGCCCGGGCGACAGCGTCGACCCGCTCGAGGTCGCGCTCGGAGGCTGCCTCCCACTTGCCGTCGTTCTCGCGCAGGACCTGCTCGGCGATCTCGGTCGCGCGAGCGCGCAGCGCCGCGATCGTCGGCAGTACCTCGAGCGAGCCGAGCCATGTGGCGAAGTGCTGGATCTCCTCCTCGATGATCCCCTCGGCCTTGCGCGCCTCGGCCTGACGGACCCGGCGGTTGCGGGCGATCACCGCCTGGAGGTCGTCGATGTCGTACAGCGACACGCCGTCGATGTCCCCGCAGGCGGCGTCGATGTCGCGCGGGACCGCAAGATCGATCAGCAGCACCGGCCGCCCGCCGCGGTCGCCCATCACCTCGCTCAGCTCGCGCGCCTCGATCAGCACGTGCGGCGAGGCCGTGGCCGAGACCACGATGTCGGCGCTCTCCAGTGCCTGGGGGAGCTCGTCGAAGCTGACGCTGGTACCGCCGTAGCGCCCGGCGAGCGCGATCGCGCGGTCGCGCCGGCGGCTGGCCACGAACAACGTCCGACCGCCGCTGTCGGCGAGCGCGCGAGCGGTCAGCTCGCTGGTCTCGCCGGTGCCGATGATCACGACCTGGCGTCCCGTGAGCGGGCCCAGCAGCTCGCGCGCCAGCGCCACGGCCACCGCTGGAAGGCTGAGCTGGCGCTCGCCGATCGCGGTCTCGCTGCGCACGCGCTTTCCGGTCGCCAGCGCGGCGGTGAACAGGCGGTTGGTCAGGGGTCCCACGGTGTCTTTGCTCAGCGCCGCGTCATAGGCGCGTCTTACCTGGCCCTGGATCTCGGCCTCGCCGACGACCATCGACTCCAGGCCGGAGGCCACGCGGTAGAGGTGTCGGGCGGCGTCGCAGTTGCGGTGCGAGTAGATCGCCGAGGCCAGGCCGGTGGGCCGGATCCCGGCGTGGCTGGAGAGCATCGACAGCGCGGTGCCCTCGGCCTCGACCGGGTCGCCGACGACCAGGTAGAGCTCGGTCCGGTTGCAGGTCGAGATCGCGACCGCCTCCTGGACATCGCCCGAGCCGCGCAGGTCGCGGACGAAGTCGGCGGCCCGGGCGTCGGGCAGCGCCAGGCGCTCGCGCACCTCGACCGGGGCGGTCTTATGCGACACGCCGATCGCCAGCAGTTCGCTCATCGCGCCGATCCATTCATGACACTGACTCTAGATCGCGATCGCGCTGCTCCTGCTCGCGGCGAGCTTCGACGTCGCGCCGCAGCTCGACCAGCTCGCGCTCGGTCCGCGACAGCCGGGTGGCCATGATCGCCACGTAGATCAGCACGATCGCCAGGAACACGATGTAGGCGCCCGCAACGTACTTGCCGGCGGTGTGCAGCGGCAGCGCGGGGGCGACGGCGAATACAGCGCTCACGACGGTGCCGCGCTCCTGCCCATCGGCAGCGGGTCGTCGTCTCCGAGCAGCGACCGGCGCAGGCCGCGTAGTTGGATCCGGGCGTTCTTGGCGGCCATCTCGTACTTCCACAGGGTCGCGTACAGCAGCGCGATCCCCAGCAGTGAGATCAGGAACGTGAGCCGCATCGACCCGGGCAGGTTGCCGCCCGACAGCGTCAGCACCCGCGGGTGCACGTACTGCTGGGCGAGGCGGACCGCGATGAAGTTCAACGGCACGAACGCGCCGGCGACGATCGAGAACACGCTGGCGTAGCGGGCCTGGCGCTCGGGGTCCTCGATCGCGAACCGCAAGGGCTGGTAGGTGGCGAACAGCAGCACGACGATCAGGAACGAGACCAGCGTCGGTTCGTTCCACACCCACCAATGGCCCCATGACGCCTTGGCCCAGATCGCGCCGGTGAGCAGCGCGCCGATCCCGAAGATCAGCGCCATGTGAATCGCCACGTAGGAGCGCATGTCCCAGCGCCGGTCGCCGGTGCGCAGGTGCCCGACGGCCAGCAGGCCGCCGAAGATGAAGCCGCACAGCGACACGATCGCCAACGGGACGTGGATGTAGAAGATCTTCTGGACGAACCCCTGGTCGGCGTCCAGGGGCGCGTAGAAGAACACCAGCGCAAGCGCCACGCTGATCGTGGCAACGGTCGCGAGCGAGAGGCCCCTGAGGCCGCGCCCATAAGTCATAAACGTCAGTCCTCCAAGAGGAAGTCGAACACCGCGTATGAGAGCAGTGCGAATACCAGATCATAAAGAGCCAGAATCGCCAGCCACTTGGCGGGGGGCGATCCGGACGCGTGGGCCACGAACAGCGGCCCCACTCCGCGGGCGGTTCCGATCAGGGCCGGGATCAGCAGCGGCAGCCCGATGATCGGCCCGATCAGGTCGCGAGCTCGTGTCTGCACGGCGATCGCCGAGACCAGCGTCCCGATCACCGCTAACGCGATGTCGCCCAACACCAGCACCAGGATCAGCCCCGGGAGCACGGGGCCCAGCGGCGGCCCGAGCAGCAGCAGCCCGAACGCCGGTACCGCGATCACCTCGAGCACCACCAGGAAGATGAACAGCGCGGCGGCCTTGGCCACCAGCAGCGCCGACCGGTCCACCGGCGCCAGCAGGAACGCGTCGAACCCCCCTTGCTCGCGCTCGGCCACGAACAGGCGGTTGATCCCGAGCATCGCCGCGAACAGCAGGGTCACGGTCAGCACCCCGCCGGCCAGCTGCCCGTCGATCGTGGGACGGTTCAGCCCGAAGTGGAAGATCACGAACGTCGCGATCGAGAACAGGACCATCGCCGGCAGCGTCTCGAACCCGCGCAGCTCGAGCAGCAAGTCCTTGCGCAGGACGGTCAGCGCGGTCTTCATGCGTACAGCTCGGCGAGCCTCGCCGGCTCCAGTGCCGCGGGCTCGCCGACGAAGGCTGGACGCCCCTGTCGCAGTCCAAGGACCACGTCGGCGTCGGCCAGCGCCGTCTGCGGATCGTGGCTCGTCAGCACCCGTGTGGCCCCGGTGGCGCGCCCGATCAGCGGCTCGACCAGCGAGCTGACGGCCGGATCGAGGTTCGCGCGCGGCTCGTCGAGCAGCAGCAGCTTGGGTTTGTGCAGGACCGCGCGGCAGACCGCGAGGCGTTGCACCATCCCGCGCGAGAGCATCCTCACCGGGTCGTCGGCGCGGCGCTCCATGCCGACGACCTCGAGCACTTCGTCGATGCGCTCTGACGCGACCCCGAACAGCCGCGCTTGGTAGCTGAGGTTCTCGCGCCCGCTCAGATCGCGGTACAGCAGCGGGTCATGGGACAGCAGCCCGAGGTGCGCGCGGACAGCGAACCCACGCTGGGGCAACGGCTCGCCCAGCACCTTGACCTCGCCCGCCTGGGGACGCAGCAGTGTGGCCAGGATCCGCAGCAGCGTCGATTTGCCCGCGCCGTTGTGGCCGAGCACCGCGAGCGTGGCCCCCGCCGGGACCTCTACCGACACCCCCCGCAACGCGATCCGCTCGCCGAAGTGGCGGGTGAGCCCGCGCAGCTCAATGGCCGGGGGTGGGCCCACCCTGGTGCTGCAACGTGACGACGACGTGCTCGAGCGTCGGAGCGATCACACCGAACACCTCGCCGATCGCCTTGGGGTTCCCGGGGAAGTTGACGATCAGCGTGCGCCCGGCGATGCCCGACACGCCACGGGTCAGGATCCCCATCGGCGTGTAGTGCAGCGATGCCGCCCGCATCGCCTCGGCGAACCCGGGCGCGTCGCGGTCGATTACCGCCCGGGTCGCCTCGGGCGTCACGTCGTCGTGCGTGAGACCGGTGCCGCCGGTGGTGAAGATCAGCGACACGCCATTGTCGAGCTGCCGGCGCAGCTCGCGCTCGATCGCGAGCTGGTCGTCGGCCACCAGCTCGCGGGCGACGACCTCGGCGCCCGCGGCGGCGGCGGCCGCGGCGAGCGCCTCGCCGGACCGGTCCTCGGTCGTCCCCGCGGCGACCGAGGTCGAGACCGTGATGATCGCGGTCTTCACGCTGCCCGATCCGCTTACTTGACCGCGACGAGGTCGATCGTCTGGATGTCTGGCTCCTTGGCCAGGAGCTCGGCGTTCTCGGTCAGCGCCTTGGGGATCTGGCCGTTGACGTGCGCGATCCGCGAGTCTTCGGAGTCGAACGTGTCGAAGATCCCGTAGGTCTCGTCGTTGACCTTGAACGCGTACCAGGTGACCGTGCCCTGCTCGGCTACCGCGACCTCGCGCGCGTTCTTCAGTAGCTCGCGCAGATCCGGGCCCTTGCCGGGCTTGGCCTCGATCAGCGCGAGAATTCCGATTTCGGGGGCGGCCATTCAGGCTTCTCCTTGGGTGCGTGGGGTTGAGAATCGTGTCGGCGGCACTCTACCCGCGCCGGCGCCACTCGCCCGACCGCCCACCGGACTTCTCGAGCAGCGCGACCTCGGCGATCTCGGCGCCGCGCTGGATCCCCTTGACCATGTCGTAGACGGTCAGCGCGGCCACCGATGCGGCCGTCAGGGCCTCCATCTCGACCCCGGTCGGTCCGGTCGTCCGGGCCTCGGCGGTCAGCGAGATCTCCCCGGCGGCGACGTCCACGGATCCCTCGACCCCGACGAACGACAGCGCCAGCGGATGGCACAGCGGAATCAGCTCCGAGGTCCGCTTCGCCGCTTGGATCCCGGCGATCCGCGCGACCCCGAGGACGTCGCCCTTGGGGGCGTCGCCGGCCGCCACGGCTCGGGCGGTCTGGGCCGATACGCGGACGACGGCGCGAGCCACCGCCCGCCGCTCGGTCGCGGGCTTGTCGCCGACGTCGACCATCCGGGCGCGCCCGGACTCGTCCAGGTGCGTCAGCTGCTCGGGCTCGGTCACGCGCGCACCGGGCGGTCCCGTCTACGCGGGCGCGTACACGCGCTGTGCGGCCTCGATCAGGTCGCGCACGCCCTGCACGTTGCCCTCGCGCAGCAGCTCGATCGGGTCGGGGTCGCCGCCGACGATCGACTCGAAGAACTCCTTGCGGTCCTGATACGTGGGCAGCGTCCCCTTGGCCCACCCGCGCGCGTCGTTGAGCAGCACTGCCAGCATCGCGTAGGGCTCGCCGAACAGCTCGCCGATTTCGCGCTTCATGCGCTTGGCCAGCGCCGGCGAGGCACCGGCGGTCGAGATCGCCACGGCCAGCGGGCCCGTGCGGACGATCGCCGGCAGGATGAAGTTGCACAGCGGGGGCACGTCGACGACGTTGACCAGCATCGCCCGCGCCTCGGCGTCTTCAAACACGCGGATGTTGATGTCGGTGTCGCTGGTGGCCGCGATCGCGATCAGCGCGCCGTCGAGATCATCCGGGCGATACTCGCGCCGGTCCCAGCGAATCGAGCCCTCGAGCGCCAGCTGCGTCAGCTCCGGATGCGCTTCGGGGGCGACCAGCGTGACGTCGCCGTCGCACGCCAGCAGGCCCTCGACCTTCTCGAGCCCGACGTCGCCGCCGCCGATCACGACGCAGCGCCGGCCCTTCAGGCGCAGGCAGGCGATGTAGAACGGCGTCTCGAGCATCCCGCGCACGCACGACTGATCGCACACGCCCTTGCGGAACTGGCAGACACATTCCTTCCCGCTGTATGCCTGAGCCGGCATCACCACACAGGTTAGTGCGTGAATCCCGCCGTCCAATACGGCCCGAGAACTCCGTTGCACCCGGCGGCACGGCCTCGCCGACGTCTACGAACTTCCCGGGCGGCCCGGAGCGGCGCCCCGATTTCGTCGCCCGAGGCGGCTCTGGACGACCGGGGGCTACGAAACCCGCGTGCAGCGCGGAGTTCGTAACCCGGGCCGCGCGCCGATCGTCGCGGGTAACGAAATCGGGTCGGCCCGGGTGACCAGAAGTCCGGAGCTCCGGGGAAGTTGCGACGCCCACCTCCTACCCGACCCCGCCGATCCGCAGGACGGCCTTGACCGCCCTCCTAGGCGAAGCGCGTTGAGCACTGCCACGCCGTCGGTGTGACAGATCCCGGCGGCGACGATCCGCAGGACGACCTCGCCGGCCCGCGGGTCGTCGAGCTCGAGTTCCTGGAGCTCGAACGGCGCGCCCTGGACTCGGTGACCGCGGCCCGGATGCGCACGCCCTCAGCGCCTGACCGCGCCGCGGGCCAGCCGCAGGCCCAGCCTGGCCAGCGGCGCCACCCCCTCGCGCACCGCCCGCGCCCGGATCGACGGCCGTCCGTACAGGATCGTGGCGGTGCTGGTCAGCGCCCGCCCGAGGGTCTCGTCGTACGGGTGCCACCACGGATCGCGGACCAATCCGGGCTCCCACGCGCGGAGCTTGATGTTCACGCACTCGTACAGGCCGAATTTCGAATGGGTCCGCCCCACCCCCGACTGCTTGACCCCGCCCCACGAGCACTGACACGCGCCGTGGCTGTACATGTGGTCGTTGATCCACACCATCCCGGACTCGAGCTCGCGCGCGACCCGCTCGCCGCGCCCGCGATCCGACGTCCAGACCGACGCGCCCAACCCGAAGTCCGAGTCGTTGGCCAGCGCCACGGCCTGATCCTCGGACTCGACCACGATCACCGGCAGCACCGGGCCGAAGATCTCCTCGCGCATGATCCGCATCTCATGGGTCACGCCGGTCAGCACGGCGGGCGCGTAGAACGCGCCGTGCTCAACCTCCGCGGGAGCCGGGACCGGGCCGCCGCAGCGGAGCTCGGCCCCCGACGCAACCGCATCGTCGACCAGCTCGCGGACGGTCTCGAACTGCTCGCGCGAGACCATCGGGCCGATCTCGGTGTCCCAGCTCATCGGATCGCCGACGCGCAGCCGTTGGGCACCGGCCACGACACCCTCGATGAACCGTTCGGCCACCTCGCGCATCACGTACACCCGCTCGATCCCCGAGCACGTCTGGCCGGCGTTGGCAAACCCGCCCCACAACGCGCCGGCGATCGCGTGGTCGAGTTTGGCGTCCTCGAGCACCAACATCGGGTCCTTACCACCGAGCTCGAGCACCGAACCCTTCAGCCGGCGTGCACACGCCTCTCCGACCGAGCGGCCGGTCTGTACCGATCCGGTGAAGAACACCTTGCCGACGCTCGACTCCGCCAGCGCCGCGCCGGTGCCGGGTCCGTGGACGACCCGGACCAGGCCCTGCGGTACGCCCGCGCGCTCGAACACCCGCTGGATCCGCTGTCCGATCAGCGGAGTCAGCGACGCCGGCTTGAGCACGACGCCGTTGCCGGCCATCAGCGCCAGCGCGACCTCTCCGAACGGGATGCTCCACGGGTAGTTCCAGGGCGAGATGACCCCGATCACGCCGAGTGGCTCGTAGGTGAACGCCGAGCGCTTGGTCTTCAGAAACAGCTGCGGCATCTTGATCGTCTCGTCGGCGAGGATCTCGACGCCCGCGCGCGAGATCCACCGCAACGCGTCGATCGTCGGCAGCACCTCCATCGAGAACGCCTCGTTGCGCGGCTTGCCCTGTTCGGCCACCAGCAGGTCCCGGATCTGGTCGCCCTCGTCGATCACGACCTGAGCGGCCCGCTCCAGGTACCGGCCGCGGTCGCGCAGCGACAGCTGCGCCCAGAACGGCTGCACGCGTGCGACCGAGTCGACCACCTCCTGGACGGCCTCGGGCGCCGTCACCGGCACCGATCCGACGCGCGCGCCGGTCGCCGGGTTCAGCGAAACAAGCTCCCTGGGAGCCGTGGCGGCCTCCACCGGGCGCAGCCTACCGCCCGCCGACCCGGACCGCAGGCCCTCGAAGCGGATCGCGTCAGCTACGGCCGCGCGCCTTGCGGATCTCCTCGAGCCGCGCCCGCAGCTCGCCCTCGGCGTCGTCGGGGTCGTAGAACCGCTGCCCGATCGCGGGGTCGGGCATCAGCTCCTGCGGCGAGACATGACCCGGCCGCCGATGCGGGTTGTCGTAGTCGCCGTCGCTGCGCGTCGACGAGCGCAGGTGCGCCGGCGGCTGGGCGGCACCGCGTTCGCGGATGTAGTCGCGGGCGGCGAACACCGAACGCTTGGCGGCGTCGGACTTCGGGGCCAGCGACAGGTAGACCGCCGTCTGCGCCAGCGCGAACTGGCACTCGGGCAGGCCCACGTGCTCGACCGCGGCCGCGGCGGCCGTCGCGACCGTCAGCGCCTGCGGGTCGGCGTTGCCGATGTCCTCGGAGGCCAGGATCACCATCCGCCGCACGATGAACCGCGGATCCTCGCCGCCTTCGAGCATCACCGCCAGGTAGTACAGGGACGCGTCGGGATCCGACCCCCGCGTGGCCTTGATCCAGGCGGAGATCGTGTCGTAGTGGCGGTCGGCCTTGCGGTCGTACAGAAGCGCGCGCCGCTGGAGTGCGTCCTCGGCCTGGGCGAGCGTGACCGTGGCGCCCTCGCCGGCGGCCTCGCAGGCGAGTTCGAGCGCGTTCAGCGCGGTGCGCGCGTCGCCGGCCGAGCGCTCGGCCAGGAACTCGAGCGCTTGCTCGTCGATGCCGGCCGCCGGAGCGCACTCACCCCGGGACACGGCCCGGTCGAGCAGCACGCGCAGATCGGCGGGTCCGAGCGCGTCGAGCTCATACACGCGCGTGCGCGAGAGCAACGCCGAGTTGACCTCGAAGTAGGGGTTCTCAGTGGTCGCGCCGATCAGCGTCACCAGCCCCTCCTCGACGGCGGGCAGCAGCGCGTCCTGCTGGGCCTTGTTGAAGCGATGGATCTCGTCGAGGAACAGGATCGTCTTGGCGCCGTTGGTCGACAGCCGCTGCCGTGCGCGCTCGATCACCGCCCGAACCTCGGCGCGGCCGGCCTCGACCGCGCTCTCCTCCTCGAACGCGGCGTCGGAGGCGCTTGCCACGAGGCGGGCCAGCGTCGTCTTGCCGCTCCCCGGCGGCCCATGGAGGATCATCGAATGCGGGTGTCCCTCTTCGATCGCTCGCCGCAACGTCGACCCGGGAGCGAGCAGCCGCCGCTGCCCGACGAACTCATCGACGGTGTGGGGGCGAAGCCGGGTGGCCAGCGGCGCGTCGGCGGCGGCGGACTCACGCCCGCCGGCGGCGGTCGGCTCGCCGGTGTCGAACAGGCGCTCCATGTCATAAGTATGAGACGCCCGCCGGCCTCCGCCCAGCCGCCGACCCGGATACCGTTACTGCTCGGATGCATCCCACCGCAGCGAGACTTCAGGAGCGTCTCAGGGAGCGAGGTTTGAGCATCTCGGTGGTTGTGCTCGACGACTCGGCGCGCACAGTCCCCGAGGCCGCGGCCGCGGTCGGCGTCGAGCCCGGCCGGATCCTCAAGTCGCTCGTGTTCTTGGACGAGGGCGAGCCGGTGATGGTCCTGTGCGCGGGCGACCGCCGGGTGGCGGCCAAGCGCCTGGGTCTGCGGCCGGCCACCGCCGAGGAGGCCCGGTCGGCGACCGGCTTTGCGATCGGCGGGATCCCCCCGCTCGGCCACGATCGCGAGCTCGAGACGCTGATCGACTCCTCGCTGAGTCGGTTTCAGACCGTCTGGGCCGCGGCCGGCACGCCGCATGCCGTATTCGAGCTGTCCACCGCCGCGCTGGTCGAGTCGATCCCGGACGCCCGCGTGGTAGACGTTGCGTGACAGTGTCCTGAGTCATGGGTTCGGCGACACCGAGAGGGACCGCCGGTGGATGCAGCGCAAGGACGCAGGAGCCGACGCGCAGCGGAGCTGCGCGAGGCGACGAGGACGCCGCGCGGCGCCGCCGGAGGTCGCTCGAATGTCGTTGAACTCATGAGTCAGGGCACTCCCCCGCGGATCGATGTACAGCGACCGCGGTCGATCGCGGAGATCGTCGGCGCGTCGTTCTCGCTGTACGCGCGCTACCCGCTGCTGTTCCTGATCCTGGCGTTGGCGGTGGCCGCGCCGTACGAGCTGATCGTGCTGGCCGCCGTCGGGACTGCCCCGATCGGAGGCAAGAACCTCAATGCCTCGACCGCGCTGATCCTGGTGGTGATCGACGTGGCGCTGATTGCGCCGCTGATCTCGGCGCTGTATGCCCACGCGGTCGTGATCATCGGCGCCGGAGAGCGCCCTAACGCCCTGAGCGTCGCCAGGCGTGTGCTGCCGGTGCTCCCGGTCGTCGCCGCGGCCGAGATCGCCGCCGGGTTCGGAATCGGGCTCGGACTGCTGGCGTTCCTGATTCCCGGCATCTACCTGCTCGTCCGCTGGGCGGTGGTGGCCCAGGTGGCCGCGCTCGAACATCCCGACTGGATGGGCGCCCTGCGCCGTGGCGCCGATCTCACTCGCGGCAACTTCTGGCACGTGTTCGGGGTCCTGATCCTCACCACCGTGGTGAACCTGGGGCTGAGTGAGGTGGCGGCGTCGATCGCCGGCGGGACCAAGGCCGCCGACGTCGTGATCGGGATCGCGGTGGCCACGATCGTGCGCTCGTTCACGGCGCTGACGACCGCGGTCCTGTATTTCGACCTGGTCGCCCGGGAGTCCCGGGAGGACTGGTCCGACGACGTTTACCGCTGAGCGCTGAGCGCCCGATCGAGGTCCTCCCAGAGGTCCTCGACATGCTCGAGCCCGACGCTCATCCGCAGCAGGCCGGGCGCCACCCGCTCCTCGCCGGGCCAGCGGCGCCGGCGGTCGATCGTGGTTTCGACGCCGCCAAGGCTGGTGGTGTTGACGATCAGCTCGAGCGCGGCGACGAGTGCGTCAGCCCGCTCGGCGCCGGCGACCTCAAACGAGACGATCGCTCCGAACGCGCTCATCTGCGCGAGCGCGCGCTCATGGCCGGGATCTCGCGGCAGGCCGGGGTACAGGACCCGGTCGACGCGCGGATCGGCATCGAGGCGCCCGGCCAGCTCCGCGGCGCTCTCGTTCTGACGGGCCACCCGCACCGGCAGCGTGCGCAGGCCGCGAAGCGCCAGGTAGCTCTCCATCACGCCCGGGATCGCGCCGCGGACCGTCCGCTGGCCGATCAGCAGGTCGCGGCGCAGGTGGTCGCGCGGCGACGACGACGCCCATCAGCAGGTCCGAGTGCCCGCCCAGGTACTTCGTGGCTGAGTGCAGAACCGCTCCCGCCCCCCAGCTCAACGGCCGCTGGAGCACGGGCGTGGCAAACGTGTTGTCCACAACCGCGTCAACGCCGGCCTCACGCGCGGCGGCCAGCACCCGAGGGAGCTCGGCGATTGCGAGCGTCGGGTTGGTGGGCGACTCCAGCCACAGGAGGTCGGTGTCCGCGAGCCCGGCGAGGATCGCGCCGGTATCGGTGACGTCGACAGCGGTCGGTCGCACCTGCCCGGCCTGCTCGAGCTCGCCGAGCAGCGCCTGCGTCCCGGTGTAGGAATCGTCGGGGTACATGACCGCGGCCCCGGGCTCGAGCAGCGCCAACAGCGCCGCTGTCGCCGCCTGTCCGGATGAGAACGCGACAGCATGGCCGCCCTCCAGCTCGCCGACCGCCTGCTCGAACGCGCCCCACGTAGGGTTGTCCCAACGGCCATATTCGATCGGCCCGCCGTCGCGGTACGTCGACGCGAACGTCGGCGGCACGTTCAGCGGCGCGCCCGGCGACGGGCTGCGCCCGGCCGCCACCGCGATCGTTTCCGGACGCCAGCGCTCGCCGTCGGCCATGTCGTGGAACCTACCCGGGCGGCCCGCGGTCAGCGTCCGACCAGCGCGAGCGCCGCCTCGTGCACCGGGCCATTGGTGGCGATCGCGTCGCCGCCGTCGGCGGTCCGCGCCCCTCCCAGGTCGCTGAACCGGCCGCCCGCCTCCTCGACGATCAGCTGCGGCGCGGCCAGGTCCCACAGCGACGCGACCGGATCGAGCGCGATCTCGATCGCGCCCTCGGCAACGAGCATGTAGGCCCAGAAGTCGCCGAGGCTGCGCGACCTCCAGCAGGCCCGGGCGAGCGCCAACGCCACGTCCAGACGACCGAGGTTCTCCCAGTCTTCGATGTCGGCGTAGGACGAGTGCGCGTCCTCGAGCTTGCGAATCCCCGACACCATGAGCGGGCGCGGACCGTCTCCGAGCCCGTCGCGCACGAACGCGCCGCCGCCGCGCGAAGCCCACCACCGGCGGCCCATCGCGGGCGCCGAGGCGACCGCGACCGACAGCTCGCCGCCGTCCTGGAGCGCCAGCAACGTCGCCCACACCGGGATCCCACGCACGTAGCTCTTGGTGCCGTCGATCGGGTCGATCACCCACCGGCGACCGTTGCCGGCGTGCTCGGTGGAGGACCCGTACTCCTCGCCCATCACCGCGTCGCCCGGGCGCACGACCGCGAGCCGCTCGCGGATCGCGCGCTCGACGGCCGTGTCCGCCTCGCTCACCGGTGTCAAGTCGGGCTTCGTCTCGACCACGAGGTCGTCGGCGCGGTAGCGCTCGAGCGTGATCCGGTCGGCGACGTCGGCCAGCTCGAGCGCGAGGTCGAGGTCGTCAGTCGCGCCGGGCACGATCGGGGATCGTACGCGGCCGCCCCGTCCCCGCGAACCCTTAGGCTCCCGCGACGTGACGTCCAACGACCTCGAGCGTGAGACGACCGAGGTGCTGCAGCGGCTGGTCCGCTTCAACACGGTCAATCCACCGGGCAACGAGCGCCCGGCGATCGAGTACCTGGCCGGCTACGTCCGTGCCGCTGGGCTTCGGACCGAGCTGCTCGCCGATGACGCGCAGCGGCCGAACCTGGTCGCCGATCTCAGCGGCGCCGCCGACGGCCCGACGCTGTGCTTCCTCGGGCACGTGGACACGGTGCTGGCCGATCCAGCCGACTGGCAGCGCGGCCCGTGGTCGGGCCGCGTCGAGGACGGCTACCTGTGGGGTCGCGGCTCGATCGACATGAAGTCGCAGGTCGCGGCCGAGGCCGTGGCCGCGGTGACCCTAGCGCGCCGCGGGTGGCGGCCGGCCCGGGGCCGCCTGATGCTCGTGTTCGTCTCCGACGAGGAGACCGGCGGCGACGTCGGCGCGCGCTGGCTGACCGAGCAGCATCCGGGCAAGGTCCGCTGCGACATGCTGCTCAACGAGGGCGGCGGTCAGTCGTTCGAGCTCGGCGGCCGCCGACGCTACGGGGTCTGCTGCGCCGAGAAGGGGATCTTCCGCTTCCTAGTGACCGCCCGCGGAGCGTCCGGCCACGCCTCGGTTCCCCACACCGGCGACAACGCGCTGCTGAAGCTCGCCCCGATCCTGCAGCGGATCGGGCAGGCGCCCCCGTCCTACGAGCTCGCCAGCGCCCCCGCGGCGATGCTCGAGAAGCTCGGCGAGGATCCTGCCCGTCCGGGCGAGGCGCTGGCGAGGATCGGGGCCTCAGACCCGGCGCTGCTGACGCTGGTCGAGCCGATGTTCGGCGTGACCCTGACTCCGACGATGGCCCACGCGTCCGACAAGATCAACGTGATCCCCGCGAGCGCGTGGCTGAAGATCGACTGCCGGGTGCCGCCTGGCCTGGGGGCCGACGCTGCCCGTCGCCGGCTCGACGAGGTGCTTGGGGAGGACGGTCGTGACCTGAAGATCGAGTTCACCGAGCAGGTGACCGGCAACGAGTCACCGGTGACCGGCCCGATGGTCGACGCGATCGACGGCTGGATCCGCGCTCACGACCCGGGTGCCGAGACGATCCCGGTGATCCTCCCCGGCTTCTCGGACTCGCGGTGGTTCCGCGACGCGTTTCCCGAATGCGCCGCGTACGGGTTCTTCCCCCAGCGCGATCAGGGGTTGCTCGAGGGCTTCCCGCTGATCCACAACGCCGACGAGCGGATCGCCGTCAGCGACCTCGGCTTCGCCGCAAGCTTCTACGCCGACATCGCCCGACAGCTGCTGAGCTGAGGTGAACCCCGCCGCCTCAGTCGACGGGTTGTTCGAGGCTCACCTCACGGTCGCCGACGTGAAGCGCTCGGTCGACTTCTACCGCGACGTGGTCGGGCTCGAGCTCGCCTACGAGGTCCCCGAGCGGGGCGCGGCGTTCTTCTGGTGCGGCGGGGTTGGCAAGTCGATGCTCGGGTTGTGGTCGCTGGGCTCGATGCCAATGGGACTGAGCCTGCACGTGGCGTTCGCGGTGACGCTGGACGCGCTGCTGGCCGCGCCGGCGGCGCTGCGCGAGCTCGGCGTGCAGCCCCTGTCGTTCTTCGGGACGCCCTCCGACGAGCCGAGCGTGCTCGGCTGGATGCCCGCGGCCGCGATCTACTTCCGCGACCCAGACGGGCACCAGCTCGAGTACCTGACGATGCTCGACCAGCCGCCGCGCCCCGGACTGGGGATCCTCAGCTGGTCAGAGTGGAGCTCGACCCCACTGCCTGAACATCCGGCGCCCGGTCATTAGGCGCTCCGCGCTCGGCGCTCGCGAGGTCCTCCTCGGGGTTGGTCAACTCACGCGTTGAGCGCGGCACCAGGGTCGCGCCCAGCATCAGCAACCCGATCCCGCTGCCGACCAGCAGCACGTGCTCCGCGCCGAGCGCGTTGGCCAGCGGTCCGGCGATCGCGTAGCCGAGCGGCAGCAGCGCCAGCGAGCCCATCCAGTCGTAGCTGCTCACGCGCGAGAGCAGGTTCGCCGGGATGTGACGCACCAGCGCCGTCTCCCACCAGATCACCATCAGCGAGAACCCGAACCCGGTCGCGAACGCGAGCACGGCGACCAGCTCGATCGGCGCCCCGAGCGCGAACGTCGCGTCCTGCACCGGCCAGGCGAGCACCAGCAGCAGCCCCGTGCGCAGTGGGTATCGGGGACGCCAGCGCAGCGCCAGCACGGCTCCGATCACCGCGCCGACGCCCGCCATGCTCTCGAGCAGCCCGAACACTCCCGCGCTGCCGTAATCGTCGCGCGCGATCAGCGGCGCCAGCGCGTACCACGGCGCGTACACGCACATCACCGACACCGCGAACCCGGCGATCGACACCCATACCCACGCGCGCGAGCGGACCTCGCGCCACCCGCTGCGCAGCTCGGCGAGCACGTGCTGGGATGGTTCCTCGTCGCCGCCGCGGTGACGCGGGCGGACGCCGGCCAGCAGCAGTCGCGCTGACCACGAACGTCGCGGCGTCGAATGCGAACGCCTCCCAGGCGCCGACGCCGAGGACCAGCCCGGTGGCGATCGCGGGCCCGATCAGGAACGCCAGGTCCTCGACGGTCTCGGTGATCGCCCGGGCGTCCTGGACCATCGACTCGGGCACGGTCTGCGGGACCAGTCCGCTGTAGGCCGGCTGGAAGAACGCCTGCGCCGCGCCGAACACCGCCTCGATTACGACCAGCTGCCAGATCTGGACCTCGCCGGCGAAGATCAGCGCCGCCAGCATCAGGTGCAGCCCCGCCCGCACCAGATCGGTCGCGATCATGATCCGATGACGGGGCAGCCGGTCGGCCCAGACGCCACCGAACAGCAGCAGCGCCACTAACGGCAGCGCCTGCGCCGCCAGCACCATGCTCAGATCCGAGGCCGAGCCCGTCGTCTGCGTCACGAACAGCGCGATCGCGACCACGACCACGCGGTCGCCGACCATGCTCGCGGCCTGGCCGAGGAACAGACGACGGAAATTCGGTTGGCGCAGAACGCGCAGGTAAGTACTCACAGCTCACTCTCACGACAGGACGACGAGACGGAGCCACCGGGCCTTCCCTCAGCGGGAGACGGTGGCGGCGGGACGCGGGGTCAGTGTCGAATGCGAGCGAGCATGTGCCTCTGGCGCGAGCGTACCACCGCGGTGGTCCACCGGCTCCGTACACTTCCGCCGCATGGCGACGCAGGTGTCCGCTCGCCTCGACCCGGCGATCTTTCGCCTTCCCGTGGACCGGATTCGGGAGGGGTACTACTCCGACGCCTACTTCGTCCACACCAAGTCGCTGCTCGAGGCAGAGGGTCACCACCCGCGGGTGACCATGCAGGTGTTCCAGAAGCAGGACTCCGTGCTCGGCGGGATCGACGAGGCGCTGGCGATCCTGAAGACCTGTTCGGGCCGTGAGCAGGACGGCAGTTGGTCGACCGCGTGGGACGAACTCGAGGTGTGGGCGCTACGGGAGGGCGACCGGATCGCGCCCCGCGAGACCGTGCTCACGATCGAGGGCGACTACAGCCTGTTCGCCCACCTGGAGACCGTGTACCTCGGCTGTCTGGCCCGGCGCTCGCTGGTGATGCGCAACGTCAGCGAGGTGGTTGCGGCGGCCAACGGCAAGCAGATCTTCTATTTCCCGGCCCGGCACGACCACTGGCTGGTGCAGACCGGCGACGGCTGGAGCGCGCACGTGGCCGGCGCGATCGGCGTGTCCACCGATGCCCAGGCGTCATGGTGGGGCGGGCGCGGAATCGGCACGGTGCCGCACGCACTGATCGCGGCCTATGGCGGCGACACAGTCAAGGCCGCCACCGTGTTCGCCGAGCGGTTCCAGAGCCAGATGAACATCACCGTGCTGGTCGACTTCGACAACGACTCGGTGAACACCGCATTGGCGGTGGCCGAGGCGCTCGGACCGCAGCTCTGGGGCGTGAGGCTCGACACTTCCGAGGATCTCGTCGACCGCTCGCTGATCGACGAGATGGGCGGTTTCAAGCCGACCGGCGTCAACCCGCGGCTGGTCGAGAACGTGCGCGCCGGGCTCGACGATCGGGGCTTCACCGACGTGCGGATCGTGGCCAGCGGCGGGTTCACCGTCCAGCGCATCCGCGAGTTCGAGGCGGCGGGAATTCCGGTCGACGCCTACGGCGTCGGCTCGTCGCTGATCCGCGGCGATAACGACTTCACCGCGGACATCGTGCTGGTCGACGGTCGGCCCTGCGCGAAGGCGGGACGCAGGTACTCGCCCAACACGCGGCTCGAGCGGGTGCAGTAGCGCCCCTCGCGACCACCCGGGAACGTCGCTCAGGGCGAGCCGCTCGCGTCGCGGGCTACGAAACCCGCGCTCAGCGCGGATAACGTGACCCGGGGCGAGCGGGAGTCACCGTGGGCAACGAAATCCGGGCAGGTAACCTCCTCGCCCCCATGCTCTCGGCAATCGACCACATCGGGATCGCCGTCGACGACCTCGACGCCGCGATCGCGCGCTACCGCGACGAGCTCGGGATGCCGCTGGTCCACCGCGAGACCGTGGCCGACCAGGGCGTCGAGGCGGTGCTGCTGGACGTCGGCGACTCCCACGTCGAGCTGCTCGCGCCGCTCTCCTCCGACACCGCGGTGGGCAAGTTCCTGACCAGGCGCGGCGCCGGCCTTCACCACGTCGCCTACCGCGTCGAATCGGTCGGCGACACGCTGACCGGCGCTCGCCGAACAGGGCATGCGGCTGATCGACCAGACCCCGCGAACCGGAATCCGCGGCTCCCGAGTAGCCTTCATCCATCCTTCGAGCACCGGCGGCGTGCTGACCGAGATCGTTCAACCCGCCGCCGGCCACTGAGACATGCCAGACAACGACAAGCCACAGAAAGTCAGCATCGGGTTCGACGGGGGCCAGGTGCTGAGCGCACGCGTCGGCCCGCAAGAGCTCTCACAGCTCCGCCAGGCACTCGGCAGCCAGGGCTGGCACGAGCTCACCGCCGAGGACGGAACGGTCGCGCTGGACGTCAACAAGATCGTGTACGTCCTCGTCGACCACGAAGAGCACCGCGTCGGCTTCGGCTCCTAGCAGTGCGCCCGCTCAGCGGGTGAACAGCGTCGACAGCACCACCTGGGTGACGGTCCGGGTGATCCCTTCGCCGGCGCGGATCCGCTCGAGCACCTGCTCGAGGCTCTTGGTGTCGCGCGCCTGCACGTGCAGCATCGCGCTCGCCTCCCCGGCCACCGTGTGCGCCGACAGCACGCCCGGTTCGGGCTCGACGGCGCGCTTGATCGCCTCGCCGCTTACCTCGCCCTCGCAGTAGACATCGACGAACGCCTCGGCGTCCCAGCCGAACGCGGTGGGGTCGACGATCGCCGTGTAGCCGAGGATCACACCGTCGCGTTCGAGCCGATCGACGCGGCGCTTGACGGCCGGTGCCGACAGGTGAACGTGGCGCCCGATGTCCAGGTAGGACCGCCTTGCGTCCTCCCGCAGCAACGCAACGATCGTTTGATCGACCTGGTCCACAGCGGGGTGCAAGCTACTGGAAACGCAACGAATCGGTATTGAGAGCGGCCGCGAACCGCCCGATCATTGCTCGCCGTTCCCAGGCTGCGCTTGGGAGGAGGAAGAGGAGGTACGTCACTCGGGTGCCCGGCAGTGCCCGCGCCGGGCACCCGAGTCTGACGAGCGCTGGGCCGCAGGCGAGATGATCTCCGCGGTTGGTTGCGCGTCGTACAGCAGCGCCACCGCGTCGACGCGCCGGCGCAGACAGGCGCGCTGGTTGATGTAGCCCTTATCGGTGATCTCGCCGGCGTCGAGGCTCGGCGGCTGCGCCAGCAGCAGCAGTCGCTCGATCCGCCCAGCAGATCCGGCACCCCGGTTCAGCTCCGCCAGCCCCGCCGCCAGGTGCATGCGCAGCCGGGGGTCGTCGAGCGCAACGTCGGCGTCCTCGCCGAGCAGCTTGCGAGCCTCGGCCTGATTGATCCAGGCCAGCGCGGCCACGAACTCGCGATCGTGACCGCAGATGACGGCGTCGCTCAGCACCCTGGCGGCGCTGAGCAGCGCCAAGCGCAGCGTGCCGGCGGTGACCCAGGTCCCGGTGAGGAGCTTGAAGTCCTCGGCGATGCGACCGTCGAACAGGACCCCCTGAGTCGGGTCGCACTGGTCGACGAGCCTGCCCGCATCACCCGAGCGGTAGAAGCCCTCCTCGTCGAACGCGACCGCGGAGAGCTCGGGCGCGCGGAAGTAGCCGGGCGTGACGTTGGGGCCACTGACGCGGATCTCGAGCTTCTCGCCGTCGGGCGCGAGCTTCACCGTCGTGCCCGGAATCGGGACGCCGATGCACCCGATCACCGAGTCGGCGAAGTGGGCGCTGGTGGCCGCGGGCGCGGTCTCGGTCGTTCCCCAGCTCGAGGTCAGCGGCACCTCGTGATCGGCCACCGCCGAGGCGAGCTCTCGCAACCGGACCGCAAGCGCCTCGGGCAGCGCCGCCCCGGCATAGAACATGAACCGGAGCCGGCTGAAGAAATGCCGGGCCAGCCCGTGGTCGCGTTCGAGGGCGGGCGCGAGCAGCGCGAACCCCGCGGGCACGTTGAAGTAGATCGTCGGGGCAATCTCGCGCAGCGCCGCCAGCGTGCGTCCGAACAGAGCGGGCGCCGGCTTGCCGTCGTCGATGTGGATCGTGCCGCCGTTGAACAGGGCCAGGTTCAGGTTGTGATTGGCCCCGAACGTATGGCTCCAGGGAAGCCAGTCGACGAGCACCGGCGGCTCGGTGGCCAGAAACGGCCAGATCTGCGCGAGCACCGCCTGGTTGGAGCACAGCATGCGGTGGGTGTTGACGACTCCCTTGGGCGTTGCGGTCGAGCCGGACGTGAACAGCAGCTTGGCCACCGTGTCGGGGCCGACGCTCGCGGCCGTGCCTTCCACCGCGGCCCCGGCCGGCGTCTCGAGCAGGTCGTCTAGCCGCAGCGCCCCGGCGCGATCGCCGCGCGCCACCAGCGTCAGGCCGACTTGCCCGGCCAGGGCGTCGAGCGCGGCGGCGAACGGACCGGCGTCATCGACGAACACCAGCCCCGGGGTCACCAGCTCGGCGATCGCGCGGATGCGGGCGTGGTCGGCGCTCATCAGCGAATAGGCGACGCTGATCGGCACCACCGGCACGCCCGCCGTGTACGCGCCGAGGGTGACCAGCAGGTGCTCGACGGAGTTGCCCGACAGAACCAGCACCGGGCGCTCGGGGCCAAGCCCGAGGTCGAGGAACGACTGGGCCAGCGCCTCCGCTCGAGCGCGGGCCTCGCCGTAGCTCAGCGGCACCCAGCGATCCAGCTCGTCGCGCTGCGCAGCCAGCGTCCGATCGGGATGGGCCTGCGCCCGGGCACGCAGCACCGCCGGCACCGACTCCTCCCAGGTCGCGGGCGGGACCCGCGAGCTCAGCAGGATCGTGCCGTCCGGCCGTCGCGCGATCGCGATATCGGGCGCTGCGAACGTCGGGACCGAGCTCGTCACGGGCGATCGATCAGGGTCGAGAGGACGATCAGCGTCCGCGTACGCAGCACGTTGGGATCGTGGCGCAGACGCTCGACGAACTTCTCCAGGCCGGCGATGCTGTCGACCCTCGCACGGATCACCGCGTCCGGCTCTCCCGAAACCGTGAACGCGGACACGATCTCGTCGAGGTCGGCGAGCGACTTTCCCATGTCGGCCGGGGCGATGCGATCGGCGCAGTAGACCTCGATCAGCGCCTCGATCCCCTCGCCGATTGCGCCGGCGTCGATCCGGGCCCCATACCCGACGATCACCCCGTCCTGTTCGAGGCGGTCCACTCGGCGCTTGGTCGCCGACGACGAGAGGCCGACGTCGGCGCCGATCTCCGTGAACGTCAGCTTGGCGTTGTCTCGCAGCAACGCAACTATCTTGCGATCTACTGCGTCTAGAGGGCGGCTACGTTGCACGAGATGGCGCTTTGGTGCGTACTGGTTGCGTCCGACTCTACCAATTGCCACAGTGGCCGCGTGAGCGTGATGACCACCCCGTCGGCGGAGCATGAGCAGCGGACGCTGCTCGAGCTCGACGGTTGCTCGCTGACGATCGCCGACGCGCTCGACGTGTCCCGCCGCGACCGCACGGTGCTGCTATCGCCGGCCGCGGCCGGCGCGGTCCGCGCGAGTCGCGAGCTCAAGCGCACGCTGATCTCGCAGGAGATCCCGATTTACGGCGTCACCACGGGACTCGGCGACAGCGCGCACCGGCAGATCTCCCCAGGCAAGACGGCCGAGCTGCAGCAGAACCTGCTGCGGTTCATGGGCTGCGGGACCGGACCGATCGCGCCGTCCGAGGTCGTGCGGGTCACGATGTTGCTGCGGGCCAACTGCTTGGCCAAGGGGAACTCCGGCGTCCGCGTCGAGCTCGTCGAGCGGCTGCTCGAACTGCTCAACCACGATGTCGTCCCGCGGATCCCCGAGCGCGGCTCCTGCGGCGCCAGCGGCGACCTGGTCCCGCTGGCCTACGTCGGGCGGACGATCGCCGGCGAGTCGACCGTCAGCTTCGACGGGGAGACGCGCCGGGCCGACGACGTGCTCGCCGAGCTGGGCCTGGAGCCGCTGGCGCTCGAGGCCAAGGAGGGGCTGGCGCTGCTCAACGGCACCTCGTTCATGAGCGCGTTCGCGTGCATCGCGGTGGGAGCGGCCCGCGAACTGGCCGACCTGGCCGACCTGCTGACGGCGATGTCATCCGAGGCGCTGCTCGGAAACCGCGGTCACTTCAACGCGTTCCTGTTCGACGACGCCAAGCCGCATCCGGGGATGGTGCAGAGCGCGGGCAACATCCGCCGCCTGCTGGCCGACTCGCAGCTGGCGCTCGACAGCGAGGAGCTGTTCTCCGGTGGCATGGGCGGCAAGGACTTCCTCCAGCTGGACCGCCAGGTGCAGGACAAGTACTCGATCCGGTGTGCCCCGCACGTGACCGGGGTGCTGCGCGATGTGCTCGACTTGGGTCGAACAGTGGGTCGCGACCGAGATCAACTCGTCAGACGACAACCCGCTGTTCAACGTCGGCGGACAGCGCGTGGAGAGCGGCGGCAACTTCTACGGCGGGCACATCGGGCAGGCGATGGACTCGCTGAAGGTCGCGCTGGCAAACCTGTGCGACCTACTCGACCGCCAGCTCGAGCTGCTGGTCGACGAGAAGTTCAACGCGGGCCTGACCGCCAACCTGATCCCGCGCTTCGACGCCGATCATCCGCAGGCGGGGCTGCATCACGGCTTCAAGGGGATGCAACTGTGCTGCTCGGCGATGACCGCCGAGGCGATGAAGCTCTGCAACCCGGCGACGATCCACTCCCGCTCCACCGAGTGCCACAACCAGGACAAGGTCTCGATGGGTGCGATCGCCGCTCGGGACGCTCGCACGATCGTCGAGCTCGCCCAGAACATCGCGGCGATCCACCTGATCGCCAGCTGTCAGGCGTTGGAGCTCCGCGGGGTGGAGCGGTGCAGCCCACTGACGTACGAGCCCTTCCGGGTGCTGCGTGAGCACGTGGCGTTCCTCGACCGCGACCGGTACCTCGACGACGACATCGCCACTACGGTGGCGCTGATCCAGTCGGGCGAGCTCTCGCGGCTCGCGGCATAACCCGTACAGTCCTTGCGCGTGTCCCCCGCGGAGTTCGATCGCCGCGTGCTGCTGCTCGCTCGCACGCATGGCCACGCGCACGCCACCGATCGCCTGGTCTCGGCGTTCTCGCGCAGCGGCGAGCACGGCGCCTGCTGGCTCGCGCTCGGGGCGGTGGGCGCGCTGACCGAGCGCGATCCTGCCCGGCGGCGCGCGTGGTTGCGCGGCATCGGGATCGTGGTCGCGGCATACGGGCTCAACTACGCGGTCAAGCTGGTGGCCAAGCGCTCCCGGCCAAAGCTCGACGGCCTGCCCCCGCTGACCCCGACGGTCTCGCGGCTGTCGTTTCCGAGCGCCCACGCGACGACGTCGTTCGCGGCCGCTCGCGCGTTCAGCGACGTGGTGCCGGCGGCGCCCCTGTACGCGGTCGCGGCGGCGTTCGGGCTGAGCCGGCCGTATCTCGGAGTCCACGAGGGTTCGAGGACGCGGCATGACGGTATCGGACCCGCCCACCCGCGATACATGTGCCCTAATTGCCGGACGGTGCACTAGTGGGCGGGAGAACGCACCCGTGAAGGTCGGGATCGTGGGGATGCCGAACGCCGGCAAGTCGTCTCTGTTCAGCGCGCTCACCGGCGTCGCCGCCGAGGCGGCCAATTACCCGTTCACGACGATCGAGCCGAACGTCGCGATCGTGCCGGTCAAGGATGACCGCCTCGACGCGGTCGCCCGCACGGTCGGCGCGTCCAAGATCGTCCCGGACACGATCGCGTTCCACGACATCGCCGGGCTGGTGGCCGGCGCGCACCGCGGCGAGGGTCTCGGCAACCAGTTCCTGTCGAACATCCGCGAGACCGACGCGATCGTGCACGTGGTGCGCACGCACCACGACGACAGCGTCGTGCACCCCGATGGACGAGTCGATCCGCTCGCCGACGTCGAGACGATCGAGACGGAGTTGATCTACGCCGACCTCGAGCAGGCCGAGCGGCGGCTCGAGCGGGTGTCAAAGGCGGCCAAGAGCGGCGACCGGCGGTCGATCGCCGAGGCGAAGTGGCTCGAGCAGCTGATCGAGGCGCTGCAATCGGGGCGGCCGGCCCGCACCGTCCCGGCGCCCGCCGACGCCCCCGACGCGATGGCGCTGCTGCAGCCGCTGACCGCCAAGCCGGTGCTGTTCGTGACCAACGTCGACGAAGGCTCCGACGAGCCTCCCCTCGAGCTGGTCCAGTACGCCGAGCGCCAACAGGCGGCGGTGGTCGCCGTGTCGGCGCGCCTCGAGGCCGAGCTGGCCGCGATGGACGATGCGGACGCGGCCGAGATGCGAGCCGATCTGGGCCTCGCCGAGTCCGGACTGGCGGCCGTGGTGCGGGAGGCGTTCTCGCTGCTCGAGCTGATCGCGTTCTTCACGGCGGGCGAGGACAAGCCGGCCCAGTCCTGGCACCTGCGCCGGGGCCTGTCGGCGTGGCACGCGGCCGGGCTGATCCACTCGGACATCCAGCGCGGGTTCGTGCGCGCCGAGGTCGTCGGCTGGGAGGAGCTGGTCGACGCCGGCGGCTACGCGGGCGCCCGCGACCGCGGCACGTTGCGGCTCGAGGGCCGGGACTACCCGGTCGCCGACGGGGACGTGATCACGGTTAAGTTCACGCCCTAGTCCATGCTCGAGCGAGCCGCGGCTCGCTCGAGCGGGGGCGACCGTGCATAACACGGCATATCGGGTGCACGACGGGGAGGCGTGCCGTGGGGCGCACGCATATACGGCGCATAGCGCGTCAAGCCCCGGGATTCCGGCCGGATTTGACGCGTTTTACACGCCATCCGCCCGGGCATCGGCGATCGACACCCGCTGGGGCATCGATGCAGCAGCATCGGCCTCCGAGCGCGTGAACGAACGCTGATTTGGGTCGCGTGGCGGCGGCGTGCCCCGGTGCGCGAACGCGCCCGCCGGGCCGCCGACGACGACGTAGCGGCCGGGCTGGGCCGGCCCGCCGGGCCGATGCCGAAATCGAGCGAGGTACACCAGGTACGTGTGACCGACGGCGACCGCGGGTGCGCATTCCGCTGCCCCCTGGATCCGCGCGTCGGCGATGTCCACGAGCACGATCCGGGGAGGCAGCCGCGGCCCGCTGACGACATCGAGCACCCGGACCGTCGCATCATCGATTGGGATGCCCGCGACCTGATGTCGGTTCACGTCGCCGGTTGGGGTGATCACGGCCACCGAGCTCGCCTGCCGCCGGAGCTGGGCCAGGCTCGAGTACGACCGCGCAAAACTGCACTCCACGCCTCGGCCGGTGGAAATCGGCCGGGTCGCCGTCGCAGACGCACCGCAACCCACTGCGAGCGCTCCCAGCCCGCCGGTCAGCAACAAAACCACGACGATCCGCATCTCACTGAAACTACGTCGCAACGCAACTGCACGTCACGCGCCACGCCGTCCTGGCGAGCACCTAGGCTGGGATGTCCGATGAGCGAGTTCACGGTCAGAGCCGAGTCCCTGGTGGAGCGGATCACCACGGAGCCGTTGGATCCGGGCGTCCAGCAGGAGCTGGAGGCGCTCAGAACTCTGTGGCGAACGCTGTCGGAGGCCGAGCGCGCCGACGCGGCCGACGCGGCGCGAGCGATCGCCCAGGCCCGAGCGCCCGCGACCGCGCCCTCACCGACACCGATCGAAGACGATGACGCGGCCCAGCTGGCGCTCAAGGGCCTCGACCGGATCAACGTGGACGCAGCGCCGGAGCGCCGGTACGACGGGCCGCGCGATCCCGACGCGCTGCTCGCGCACTTTGGCCTGGACGAGTTCCGGCCCGGCCAGCGCGAGGTCGTGGCCGCGGCACTCGAGGGCCGAGACAGCCTGGTGGTGATGCCGACGGGTGGCGGCAAGAGTCTCTGCTACCAACTGCCGGGGATCGCCTCCGGCGATCTCACCGTCGTGGTTTCGCCGCTGATCGCGCTGATGGCCGATCAGTATCGCCGGCTGCTGCTGGGCGGCCACCCGGCGGCGATGATCGCCTCGGGAATGGATGCCGACGCGGCGGCGACGGCGCTGGCCGACGTCCGCGAGGGTCGCGCCCGGATCGTGCTGTGCTCCCCGGAGCGGTTTGCCTCCTCGGCGTTCCTGGCGGCTCTGGCGCGGCGCAAGGTCGGGCTGTTCGCCGTTGACGAGGCGCACTGCGTGTCCGAATGGGGCCACGACTTCCGGCCCGACTACCTGCGGCTGCGGGGGGTGATCGAGCGGCTCGGCTCGCCCACGGTGATGGCCTGCACCGCGACCGCGACCGAGCAGGTAGCCGAGGAGATCAGCGTCCGGCTGGGCCTGCGCGATCCGTACGTGATGCGCGCCGGCTTTGACCGGCCCAACCTGTCGTTCGACGTGATCGCGATCGACGGCCCCGGGACCAAGGCGCGCAAGCACATGCTGCTGTCGCTGGCGCTCGCCGATCCGGACAACCGCCCCGCGATCGTCTACTGCGGCACCCGCCGCGAGGTCGAGGAGGTCTCGGAGCGGCTGCGCGCCGACGGGTTGCTGGCGGTCGCCTATCACGCGGGCATGCCGGCCGACGAGCGGGCCTCCGCCCAGCACCGGTTCATGGAGGGCGACGCCGAGATCGTGGTCGCCACCAACGCGTTCGGGATGGGCGTCGACAAGGCCGACGTGCGCTCGGTGATCCACTGGGCGATCCCCAAGAGCGTCGAGGCCTACTACCAGGAGGTGGGCCGCGGTGGCCGTGACGGTGACCCAGCCCGCGCGATCCTGCTGGCCAGCCGCGCTGACCTGGGGCGGTTGATCAACTTCATCAAGGGCGACGCCGTGCAGGCCGATGACGTGCTCGCGTACGTGGCGAGGCTGCGGGGCTCCAGCGACGGGGACGCCACGGTGATCGAGGCGCCACGTTCCGACCGCGATCGGATCAGCCTCGGCGTCGCCGAGCGCGCACGGCTGTGCCGGCTGGAGCCGGCACCGGCCGGCCGTCTGCACCTGACGTTCGCGCCCTCGCCCCGCGCCGGCGATGTCGCCTCGATCTGCCGCACGGCCCAGGATCGCGCGTGGCGCGCGTATCGCGCCGTCGAGGCGTTCAGCTCGGCCTCGGGCGAGTGCCGCCGGCGGACACTGCTCGCGCATTTCGGAGACCGGCGCGAGCCTGCTCCATCCGGCCGCTGCTGCGACGTTTGCGATCCGGGCACGATCGGCCTGCCCGACCCCGCTTCGCTGACCCCGGTCAAAGGCAAGCGCTCACGCCCCCAGGACGCCGTCCCGCTGGACCCGGCAGACGCCGGGCTGCTCGAGACGCTGCGCCAGTGGCGGGTCCGCGCCAGCGACGGCAAGCCCGCCTACACGGTCGCCCACAACAGCACGCTGGAGACGATCGCCTCGCTGCGTCCGAGCTCGCTCGCCGAGTTGGCCGACATCAAGGGGATCGGGCCGGCGTTCGTGCAGCGCCACGGCGAGGCCGTGCTCGCGATCGTCGGCGACACCGCGTCCGGGTAGCCCGCCGATCGTCAGCTCGGCAGCGAACGCGGCAGCCCAAACCAGGGCAGCACCGTGTCGTCGAACCGGGTCAACGCGCAGATCCGGTCGCCGGTCAGCGCAAGCACGAACACGCCCGTCCCGTTGCGGATGCCGTCGGGCCCGTACACGTAGGCTCCGAACGCCGGTTGACCGTTGGCCCGCGTCGGCACCAGGCTGAACTTCCGGCCCGAACCGAGGATGGCGCCGATGAATCGGGCCACCAGCTCCAGTCCTTCGTATTCGAACGGGATCGGCGGCATCGACGTGAACACATCCTTGGTCAACAGGGCTACCAGCGCGTCCAGGTCGGCGGCCTCGTAGGCCAGAACGAACTTGGCCACGATCGCGTCCTCGGCAGGCGAGCCGGCGGCCGGAGCCGGTGCTCGGTCGGAGTTCACCGTCAGCCGCCGCTCCAAGCCGGCCCGGGCTCGTTTGAGCGCACTGGTGACCGACTCGACCGTGCAGTCGAGCATCTCGGCCACCTCGACGGCATGAAAGCCGAGCACGTCGCGGAGGATCAGCACCGCGAGCTGGCGAGGCGGCAGCAATTGGAGCGCCGTCACGAACGCGAGTGAGATCGACTCGATCTGCTCGTAGCGGGCCTCCGGTCCGAGCGGCACGCTGATCGCATCCTCGAGCAACGTGTCGGGGAACGGCTGCAGCCATGGGACCTCGCCGAGCCTGGACGGCTCGGGCGGCTGCACGCCGGGGATGTTCCAGTCGATCGCGGGACGCCGGCTGGCCGAGCGAAGCGCGTTCAGGCACCGGTTGGTGGCGATCCGGTACAGCCAGGTGCGAATCGACGCGCGCCCCTCAAACCCGTCAAGGCCCTGCCAGGCCGAGACCAGCGTGTCCTGGACCGCGTCCTCGGCGTCCTGCAGCGAGCCGAGCATCCGGTAGCAGTGCACGTGCAGCTCTCGGCGGTGGGGCTCGGTCAGCGCCCGGAAGGCATCGCCGTCTCCGCCCCGCGCCCTTGAGATCAGGTCATCGGTCATCACGCTCACCATCGCCTCGCTTTCGTGTCCAGGTTCTTGCACCTCCTGCGCGTACGGACACCGATTGCGGCTCGAACTGGGCGGTCGCCGCGCGCCCAGTTCGGCGACGCGCCGGTGTCCACCTGTCCGACGCATTCAACTCGTGAGGCGACCGGGCGTTGCACCCGGGCGCAGAAGGGAGACAGACATGATTCTGCAGGACAAGGTCGCGGTGGTCTACGGCGCCGGGGGCGCGATCGGCAGCGCGGTGTCGCGGGCGTTCGCCGATGAGGGGGCCGATGTGTTCGTCACCGGCCGCGTCCGGGGCCCCGTCGAGGCGCTGGCCGAGGAGATCGTCGCCGCCGGTGGATCGGCGACGGCGGCCGAGGTCGACGCGCTCGACGAGCAGGCGGTGGACACGCATCTGCAGTCCGTGGTCGACCAGTCCGGCCGCGTCGACATCTCGTTCAACGCGGTCGGCATTTCAGATTCCGGCATCCTCGGCGTGCCGCTGGCCGAGCTGGACGTCGATCGGTTCGCGCTGCCGATCACGGCCTATACGACGTCGTACTTCCTGACCGCGCGTCTGGCCGCGCGGCGGATGGCGCCGAACCGCTCGGGCGTGATCATGACCGTCACCGCGCTTCCGGCACGGAGCGCCACTCCGTTGAACGGCGGGTACGGTCCCGCCACCGCCGCCAAGGAGGCGCTGACCCGAGACCTGTCGCTCGAGCTCGCGCCCCAGGGCATTCGGGTGGTCGGCCTGCGCCCCCACGGGATGCCGGAGACGCGCACGATGAGGGAGGTGTTCGACGCCAAGCCGAGGACGGGCATGGATTGGGAGCAATTCCAGGGCTTCCTGGCCTCAACCACCCACCGGCGGCGGGTGATGGCCGTCGACGAGGTGGCGCACATGGCGGTGTTCATGGCATCCGACCGGGCCAGCGGGATGACGGGAACGACCGTCAACCTGACGATGGGGGGTGCCGCCGACTAGCCCCCGGGGGGCGGGCGGTCCGGCCCGGCTACCGGGTGACCCAGGCCTCGGGATCGTCGGCGAGCGTGCTGATCGAGCCGGGCAGGCTCTGGTTGGCGACGTCGGCGACCGTCACCAGCTCGACGACGCTGCGGAGGTTCTTGCGTACAGCGATCCACACGCGCGGAAGTTGGCTGGCGGGGCCCGGGTACTCGGCGTCCTCGGGCCGGCCGCCCCGGACCGTGGCCAGCGGCCCCTCGACGGCCCGGATGATGTCGGCGATCGTCACCTGATCAGCAGCGCGCGCAAGCCGATAGCCGCCGTCGGCCCCGCGCTGACTGCGGACGATCTGCGCGTTGCGCAGCTCGGACAGGATGTTCTCCAGGAAGTTCAGCGGGATGCCCTGAGCGCCCGCGATCAACTCGGCTTTGACGGGCTTGTCGTCGGTCGCGGCGGCCAGCTCGACGGCGGCGCGGACCGCGTAGTCGGCCTTGGCGGAGATTCTCATGGTGGCCCCTTTGGCTAGCACCCTTGGCCGGGCTCGGAGGAGTTCGATGATGTGTTCGACGGCTTCCCGCACGCCGACGATCGCGGTGTCGATCCGGATCTCGGGATCGCGCGGAGGCTCGTAGGGAGCGTCGATCCCGGTGAATCCCTCGATCTCTCCGGCTCTGGCGCGGGCGTAGAGACCCTTGGGATCGCGGCGTTCGCATTCCTCCAGCGCCGTGTCCACGAACACTTCGACGAACGGCAGGTTCGCCTCCCGGTGGGCTTGGCGCAGGTGGTCACGATCGGCGGCAAGCGGCGAGATCAGCGACACGACGGCGATCGTGCCGGAGTCCGCCATCAGCCGAGCAACCTGGCCCACCCGGCGGATGTGCTCGGTGCGGTCCCCGGGGGTGAATCCGAGGTCGTCGGACAGCCCGTGACGGATGTTGTCGCCGTCGAGCAGATAGGCGGACTGGCCGCTCTCGACCAGCCTGCGTTCGAGCGCCACCGCGATCGTCGACTTCCCCGACGCCGACAGGCCGGTGAGCAGCACGGTGGCGCCGCGCTGGTCGATCGCCAGCCAGCGATCGTCGCGATCCAGCGCCGAGGAGTGCCAGGTGACGTCTCGGCGCCTCTCGGACCCCGGGAGGATCGGCCGCGCCTCGCGGATCACTCCCGCAGCCACCGTGTCGTTGCTGGTCTCATCGATCAGGATGAACGCGCCTGTGACCCGGTCGGCCGAATACGGATCGGCCACGATCGGGGAGCTCGTGCGCAGCCTGATCTGTCCGATGTCGTTGAGCCCGAGCCCGGTCGGTTCGATCTGTCGCTCGAGCGTCTCGGGGTCGACTCGGTCGACGATCGACAGCACCGTCGCCCGGACCGTGCGGGTGGTGTGCTTGAGCGCGTAGCGCCTCCCCGGGTGGAGCGGTTCCTCGCTCATCCAGCAGACCGTGCAGTCGATCTCGCGCGCCGCCGGCGGCTGGTCGGCGGGATCCACGAGCATGTCCCCGCGGCCGACGTCGATCTGGTCGGCGAGCCCGATTGTCAGCGACATCGGTGGCACCGCGACGTCGGCGCCGTCGAGCGTGTCGAGGCTGGTGACGGTGGTGCTCGTTCCCGATGGCATCACCACGACCTCGTCGCCCACCGCCAGCGTGCCGGCGACGATCCGGCCGGCATACACTCGGTCGCCGCCCGGCGGCCGCCCCACCCATTGCACCGGCAGCCGCAGTCGATCCAGATCGCGGTCGGCCTGGACGTCGATTTCCTCCAGATACTGAAGCAGCGTCGGACCGCTGTAAAACGGCGCGTGGTCGGACTTGAACGCGACGTTGTCGCCGTGCAGGGCGCTGATCGGGACGACGGTGAGATCGAGGATGTCGAGCCGTCGGGTCAGGTCGCGCACCTGATCGACGATCTCCTCGAACCGGCCCTGATCCCAGCCGACCAGGTCCATCTTGTTCACGCACACGACCATGTGCTCGATCCCGAGCAGGGCGGCGATGTTGGCGTGACGGCGAGTCTGGGTGAGGACCCCACCGCGGGCGTCGATCAGCACGACCGCGACGTCGGCGGTGGAAGCGCCGGTGAACATGTTGCGCGTGTAACGCTCGTGGCCGGGCGTGTCGGCGAGGATGAACGAGCGGGTTTCGGTGGAGAAGAACCGATAGGCGACATCGATCGTGATGCCCTGCTCGCGCTCGGCCCGCAGGCCGTCGGTGATCGCGGCCAGGTCGGGCTCGGCGCCGTCGTCGGAGACGTCCTCGAGATGATCGGAGAGCAGCGAGCCGGTATCCAGCAGCAGACGCCCGATCAGGGTGCTCTTGCCGTCGTCCACCGAACCGGCGGTGGCGAGCCGCACGAGCTCCCGTTCGCTGGTCAGCGCCGTGGCCGACATCAGAAATAGCCCTCGCGCTTACGGTCTTCCATCGCCGCCTCCGACGTCCGGTCGTCGGCCCTCGTCTGCCCGCGCTCGGAGACCGTCGCGGCCGCAGTCTCAGCGATCACCGCGGCGACGTCAGCGGCCTCGGAGCGGACCGCGCCGGTCACAGTGAGATCGCCCACGGTCCGGTACCGGACCGTTGCCTCGTGGGCGTGTTCGCCGTCGCGCGGGGTGATCCACTCCGACTCGGCGAGCAGCATCCCGTCGCGCTCGAGCACGCGACGCCGATGCGCGAAGTAGATCGAGGGCAGCTCGAGCTCCTCGGCCCGGATGTAGTGCCAGACATCGAGCTCGGTCCAGTTGCTGAGCGGAAACACGCGCACGTGCTCGCCGCGGCGAATCCGGGCGTTGTAGAGCGTCCACGGCTCGGCTCGCTGCGCGCGTGGCTCCCATTGACCGAACTCGTCACGGAATGAGAGGACCCGCTCCTTGGCCCGGGCTCGCTCCTCGTCGCGCCGCGCGCCGCCGAACGCGGCATCGAATCGATGCCTTTCGATCGCGTCGAGCAGCGTCACCGTCTGCAGCCGGTTGCGAGACCCGCCGGCGACGACCTCGTTGACGCGACCGGCGTCGATCGACTCCTGCACCGAGGCGACGATCAGCCGGTGGCCGGCCTGTCCCAGACGGCGATCCCGGTACTCGATCACCTCCGGGAAGTTATGCCCGGTGTCGACGTGCATCACCGGGAACGGCAGCGGCAGCGGCGAGAACGCCTTCTCGGCGACCCGCAACAGCACGATCGAGTCCTTGCCTCCGCTGAACAACAGCACCGGCCGGGTCAGCTCCGCCACGACCTCGCGGATCACGAACGCTGCCTCGGCCTCCAGCGCTCGCAGTTGTGACACACGCCGGGCGGTCGCGGTCATGCGACCGCCGGGTCGCGATCGCGACGGTAGCGCCCGGCCCAATCCGCCGAGAGCTCGTCGCGCTGGCGAGAAAGCCGAGGGACAGTGACTCGCGAGTCCGGAAGCCCGAGCTCGCGCAGCACCGCGGCAGTCGTAGCCTCGGGCGCCGAGTCGAGCTGATCGTAGGTGACCTCGGTCGGGACCCTGTCGTGGGCGGCGAACCAGTCGCGCCAGGCCTGTTCGTCTGCCTCCAGCTGGGAGACGAGGTGGTCGATGCCGTGGAAGTCGTACGCCGGCTCATGGGCGTCCTGTTCATCCTCCGCGCGCCAGCTCTGGGTCTGGACCGCACGCCACAGCGACACGGCCTGGGCGACCTTGTCCGAGCGGGTGACGAGGATCAGTTCGGGATCGTCGAGCAGTTCGTGCAGCACGTCCTCGAGGTGGGCACCGGCGAGCCCGGGAAGCTCGCGGGCCCGAGCCACGAGATCGTCGACGTGACCCCACATCAGCTTGCCGCCCCACACACCGTTGGCGCCGGTCCCCTCACGGACGATCCGGGCCCACCAGGCTTCGGGCGCCTCGCGGTCGGGTCGACTCGGCTCGAGCGGTGGGAGCAGCTCCAGCAACTCCGGCCTCGGCAGGTCCTCGAAGTACTCACGCGGCTGGCGCGGGAGACTCGAGTGGCGCAGGATCTCGAAATGCTCCAGCGGCCGTCCCGCTAGGCCGGTGTCGCGCAGCATCTCGCACAGTAATGTGCTGCCACTGCGTGGCGTGGCGCAGACCAGATATGCCCGCATCGTGCAGACTCCTTCGGCAAAGAGCACTAAATTGATCGAAAAGAGGATATAGCACAGGATGCGTCCGCCCAACATCGTCTACCTGCACTCGCACGACACCGGACGCTACGTCCAGCCCTACGGCCAGCAGGTGCCCACCCCGAATATCCAGCGAATCGCCGATCAGGGACTCCTGTTCCGCCAGGCGTTCTGCGCGGCGCCGTCGTGTTCGGGCAGCCGGGCGTGCCTGCTGACCGGCCAGTGGGCCCACGTCAACGGGATGACCGGGCTCGCCCACCGGGGCTGGCAGCTCGCTGATTACGGCCGGCACATCGTGCACCCGCTGCGGCAGGCCGGGTACTGGTCGGCGCTGATCGGCGAGCAGCACCTGTCGCTGACCCCGGACATCCTCGGCTACGACCACGTGGTCGACATCGGCACGACCCGCGTCGCCTCGATCGCGCCGGCGGCGCTGCAGCTGCTGCGCAGCCGGCCTCCGCAGCCGTTCTTCCTGTCGATCGGGTTCTTCGAGACCCACCGCGAGTTCTTCGAGCCGAGCTCGGTCCGCGATGCGCTGTATGGCGCGCCGCCGAGTCAGCTGCCCGACACCGCAGCCACACGCGCCGACATGGCCGCGTTCAAGGCCAGCGCCCGCTCGCTGGATCAGGGGGTCGGCGCGGTCCTGCACGGACTCGACGAGGCCGGGCTGGCCGACGACACACTGGTCGTGCTGACCACCGATCACGGACTTCCGTTTCCGGGAGCCAAGGCCACGCTCACCGACCGAGGGCTGGGCGTGATGCTGATCATCCGCGGCCCCGGCGGGTTCCACGGAGGTCACGTCACCGACACTCTGACCTCGCAGGTGGATCTCTACCCGACGTTGCTGGCGCTTGCAGGCGCGCCGACGCCCGACGACCTCGACGGTCGCTCACTGCTGCCGCTCGCTCGCCGGGAGGTGAGTGAGGTCCGCGAGGAGCTGTTTGCCGAGCTCACCTACCACGCCGCCTACGATCCGCAGCGGGCGATCCGCACCAAGCGGCACAAGCTGATCCGGCACTTCGGCGACCGCCTGGAGCCCGTACTCCCCAACGTCGACGACTCGCCGTCGAAGTCGCTGCTGATCTCGGCGGGCTGGGGCAAGCACCCCCGCCCCCGGCTGGAGCTCTACGACCTGATCATGGACCCGGCCGAGATGCGCAACCTGGCGCAGCTCGACGAGTTCGCGGCCGTGCGTGACGAGCTCGACGACCGGCTGCGCGCGTGGATGCTCAACACCGACGATCCCCTGCTCGACGGGCCCGTTCCGGCGCCGGAGGGCGCGACGGTGAACGATCCATCGAGCACGTCGGCCACCGAGCCGTTCCTGCTGGCCGTGGACTAGCTCAAACTCGCCGGGCCTCGACTCGCCGAGAGCGGCGGCAGACAGACATCAAGTCAACTATTTTGATTGACTTACTCTAGAACTGCCGCGACCGACGCGAAGGACTGACATGAGTACACCACCCGCAGTGGTCCTCCAGACTCAGGACAGCTGTCCGCCGGGCTTGCTCGCCGGTTGGGCGATGAGGCGAGGACTCGAGCTCGATGTCGTGAGAGTCGACCGATGGAGTGAGCTGCCCGATCCGGCCGAGTACGGGTTCGGTGTGGCGCTGGGCTCCTATGCGTCATTGACGGGCGCCCGTTCGGCGTGGGTCGAGCGTGAGGTCGAATGGATCCGGCGTGCCGACGCAGCATGCGTGCCCGTACTGGGCATCTGCTTCGGCGCGCAGGCGCTCGCGGTGGCCCTCGGCGGCTCGGTCAGGCGGATGGCGCGTCCGGAGTTCGACTGGATCGAACTCGACACGTTCGACTCCGACCGGATCCCGGCAGGTCCGTGGGCCGCGTTGCACGAGGACTCGATCGCGCTGCCGCCGCTCGCGTATGAGCTCGCACGCAACCGAGCGGGTTCGCAGGCGTTCACGCTCGACCGGCACGTTGGGGTGCAGTTCCATCCGGAGGCGACCAGGGCGCTGCTGTCGCGATGGGTATCGGACCGCCGTCAGTCGCTCCCGCCCTCGGCAGCACGTCTGCTGACCCACGCGCACGAGCACGCCACGGCGGCGGCGCGCGGCGCGCTCCGGCTGTTCGACTGGTTCGCCAGCCAGGCGTGCGTCGGCCTGCTGATGCCGGAGCTCGCGACATGAGCGCAGCCGGTGACAGGTCACTTCCAAGAAAGGTTCAGTCAGCCGTGATCAATACCCGTGCACTGTTACTACTGACCGCGATCCTCACGATCGGAGTGCTCTTCGCCGGGCCGTCGCTCGCTTCCGCGCAGCCGATCGATCCGACCGTGCAGAACCTGTCGTTGCCGGGCTCGCCCTTCGCCGTGGCTACCAGCCATGACGGGAGATACGTGTTCGCCTCGCTCAGCGGAGCGACGAGTGGCATCGCGATCATCAAGCAAGATCATGCGTCGGCCCACCTGGTCCGCGTCCTGCCCACGGGCGGGGGGCGTGGGGACTGACCGTGAGCCGGGATGGCCGGTACCTGCTGGATACGGTGCAGCCCGCGGCCGGGGCCACGACACCGGAGGGAGTGCAGATCATCGATATCCGCAAGGCCCTCGCCGGACGGTCGGATGCGATCCTCGGCACCGTGCCGACGGGCGCTGGGAGCGGCCCGATCGAGGTGGCGCTGTCCAACGACAACCGCTTCATATTCGCCACCAACGAGGACAACGAAACGGTCAGCGTCATCGACTTTCGCAAGGCGCTGGCGTCGAGAGCCAGCGCGAGCTCGCTGATCGGCAACATCCCGGTCGAGCAGTTGCCGGTCGGTCTCGCGTTCTCACCCGACGGGCGGTACCTGTACATCTCAAACGAGGCGGCGAATCCGACCGATCCGGGCTACGACCCCAACGCCTGCCAGACGCCCACCGGGATCGGGACCGGCACCACGCCCGGACCGCAGGGGACGCTGACGGTGGTCGACCTGCGAACCGCGCAACGGGATCCGGCCCACTCGGTCCTGGCCAGCCGGTTTGCCGGGTGCTCCCCGGTGCGCGTGGTGCTGTCCAAGGACGGCCGGGTCGCGTGGGTCACCGCTCGAGCGGAGGATGACGTCCTGGCGTTCAGCACCCGCCGGCTGCTCAGCGATCCGTCACACGCGCTGCTGTCCCGGACGCCGGTCGGCGTGGCGCCCGTCGGGATCCAGCTGTTCGACCACCAGCGGCTGATCGCGGTGGCCAACTCCAATCGGTTCACGACCGGCCAGGCCGGGACCGTGAGCATCCTCGACTATCGCAAGGCGCTGAGCGGCGCCGGGGCGTCGGCGACCCTGGGTACGTTCGTGGCGGGGGACTTCCCGCGCCAGTGGGGGCTCTCGGACGATGAGCGATTCCTGTACCTGACGGAGTTCAGCTCCAACACCCTGGCGATATTCCCGGTCCGCGGACTGGTCGAGAACGTGCGACCGCACGGGCACGGTCACCGCACGAACGGGGGCGTCTGAGCAAATAGCTGGGCGGCGACCGAGTACGCGGGCTTCTGCGTGCCGTCATAGGCGATCAGGCCCTTGTGGGTCAGACCGTCGGTGGCGTAGCCCTGTGGGAACTCGGCGCCGCCCCGCCACCCCGGAGCAACCGCGAAATCGCGCAACGGCCAGTAGATCGAGCCGTTCATGAACTCCAGGCGGTCGAGCACGTCGTAGGTTCGGCGCAGGTAGTCACTCTGGAACTCATAGCTGCCCTTGGTCGTCGCGGGCCCGTCGAACACGCCCTCGGCCCCGAACTCGGAGATCACCAGCGCCTGCGCCGGATAACGCCGATGGGACTGCTGGAGGAACGGCTCGAGCTGGTCGAAGCGTGCGATCGAGTGACCCGGTTTGCCGGTGTACCAGCCGAAGTAGCTGTCGATTCCGAGCACATCGAGTTTCGAGTAGATCTTCTGAGCCGGGAAGCCCGTGTAGCAGAGCGTGTCGAGCCCCACGACCGCTACCGGATCCAGGCGGCGCGCGAGCGGGATCGCCTGCTTCAGATAAGCCCGCGTGCCGGGCTCGGAGTCCGGCGTCGGAGAGAGCTCGTTGGCGACCGAGTCGACCACCACCGACGGATGGCTGCGCTCGGCCAGGATCGTGTCGCGCAGCAGCGACAGGGCTCGGTCGCGCCCTGCCGGACGGGCCAGCTGCGGGTCGGCGTGGTCGATCGGCGGCTGTGACCAGACGAGAATCCCGGCCTGGTCGAGCGCGTCGAGCAGCTGCTCGCTGAGCGCGTAGTGGGCGCGGGTGATGTTGGCGCCGACCGACCGCAGCTGGGAGACGATTGTGTTGATCTCGCCCTCGGTCATCGACGCGCCGCTGCCCTGGACGTCCTCGTGGATCGACGCGCCGTGCAGCCACAGTCGCTCGCCGTTGAGGTAAAGGATCCCGCGGCTGACCTTGATCGTTCGCATCCCCACCTGCAGCGAGTTCACCTGCTCGACGCGATCGCCGGCCGCGGTGCTGACCTGGACCCGGTACAGCGCGGGCCTCGTCGGCGACCACAGCTCCGGGCGATCCGGCAGCGACATCCGGAAGCTGACCGGCCGCGACGCGCCCGCTGTGAGTGGCCGCCCCAGCCCGTGACTCATGGTCCAGGTCGATCCCGACGGCGACGTCACCCGCACCTGCACGCGACCCGACAGCGCCTCGGAGGAGACGTTGCGCACCACCCCCTGCACCAGCAGCGAGCCGCACGCCAGTCCGCAGCTGAGCTGCGGCATCACGCCCAGGTCGGCCAGCGTCAGCCGGCCGACCGGCGTGAGCGAGACGTCGCCGACGATCCCGCCCCAGTTCCACCAGTCCTGCGGGAACGATCCGGGCCCCGTGGCGTTCTCGACGCGAACCACGAGCAGGTTCGAAGCGCCCGCTCGCAGCGAGGTGGCCGGCAGTGTGAACGGCGCGTAGGTGTTATCGGCCGAGCCGAGCTTGCGGCCGTTGAGCCACACGTCCGCGGTCCGGCGCACCTGCTCGAAGCGCAGCGCCCACGAGCGCCCTTCCTGCGCCGCCGGCGCAGTGAAGCGAAGCGCGTACCAGCCGACGCGACCGGCGTCCTGGGCGCGGACCACGTTCGGGTTGAACGTGTTCGGCACGCTCACCGGCGCGCCGGTGCCCGCGCGAGGCCCGCCGGACCAGCCCTGGGTAACGCCGACGTCGTGCGGATCGGCGTAGTAGCGCCAGCCGTCGTCGAGTGAGACCGCCGGCGGCGGGCGCAGGCTCGTCATCTCCGCCGCGGTCGTGACGTTCGTGCTCGGGTCGGTCTTGGGGCCCGACAGTGCGCAACCGGCCAGCGCCAGCGCGCTGAGCACGACGGCGCCGAGCAGGCCGATGACGCGTGGGGACGACACGATCGTGATCGGCTACAGGTCGCTCAGCGAGTCCGCCGCGTCGAGGCGCTCGGCCAGCCGGTTGAGGCCCAGACCGCGGGCCGCCTTCGCGCCGCCGTCCAGGTCGGTGGGCTGGTCGTCGGGCCGCTTCATCTCGACCTCTCGGAGCGTCGCGATGTCGCGGAACTTGCGCAGCATGTCCGCGGACTCGGTCAGGGCAGCGCGGATCTTGGGTCGCTCGTCCTTGGCGCCTTCGATCGCGCCCTCCAGCGACCCGTGGCGGCTGAGCAGGTCGGCCGCGGTCTTGGGTCCGACGCCGGGCGCGCCCGGCAGGCTGTCGGACGGATCGCCGCGCAGCGCGATGAAGTCCGGCACCAGCGCCGGCTCGATCCCGTAGCGCTTCTTGACCTCCCGCGGATCGACCTCCTCAAAGCCGGTGGTTCCCGACTTCAGGTACAGCACGCTGACACGCTCGTTGACGCACTGGTACATGTCGCGGTCGCCGGTCAGCAGCAGCGTCTTGCCGCCCGCCGTCCGCTCGACCGACGCCAGCGAGCCGAGGAGGTCGTCAGCCTCGAGCTCCTCGGAGTTCTGGCAGCTCCATCCGAACGCCTCGAAGAACTCGGGCGCGTGCTCGAACTGCCAAGCCAGCGCGTCGGGGACTGGCGGGCGGTCTGCGTGGTACGGCGGGAACGCCTCGGCGCGATAGGCGGCAGCCTCGGCGCCGAAGCACACGACGATCGCTCGCGGGTCGCGGTCGGCCGCGACCCGGAGCAGGATGTTGGCGGCGCCGAGCAGCGCGTTGACCGGTCGCTTGTCGGCGCCCAGGATCGAGTCGGGCAGCGCGAAGAACGACCGGTACAGCACGAACGGGGCGTCGACTGCCAGCAGCGGGCCGGACATGACGCCGGAGGGTAAAGGTCCGAGCGGCCACGGGCCGCAGCGATCCGCCCAACGGCGCTCGACGGCAGGTCAGGAGACCCTGACCGAGGGTCCGTCGATCCCGCGATACACGACACGGTAGGCGCCCGGACCCGGGACCCGGACGCCGTAGGCGCCGTCGGAGCCGACGGAGGCGTGGGCAACGGTCTTCCATCCGTGCGAGCCACGTTCCTGGACCGCGACCTTCGCGCCACGCGGCGCCGGGTACACGGTCCCGTGTAGTCCGGGCAGGGCGCCAGCGACGAGCTGGCGGACCAACGGCACCAGGGCCAGCACCGCCTGGGCTTCGATTCGCTGAGCCTGCTTGATCGCGTCACCTCGGCGCCGGTCGGTCAGCGTCGGCTTCGGCGGCCCGTTGAACGACGAGATCGAAGTGAATGACGCGTAGGTGGTCTTCAGGTCGAACGCATGCTGGAGCTGCTCGCCGGTGACCTGAGTGTCGCCGGCGGTCCCGACCACGTCGGCGAGCAGGATCCGGGGCGAGGCGCCGTGCTTGATCACCTTGATCCCGATCAGCTGACCCTTGACCAGCGGGCCGAGCGCAGCGGTCGCCGCCGTCAGGCTTGGGCTGAGGCTCCAGCGGTGGTTGGGGTTGCCGGCGGCGCCATCGTACGGATCTGAAACGCCGCGGAGCCAGGGGTCGGGCGCCGACCCCGCGAACACGTTCTCGACGTTCTCGGTGTGCCCTCCCGAACTGCTCGAGAAGTAGGTGATCACCGGCGAGCCGTGGTAGGTGACCACCTGCCCGCGGGTCGCGCCCACGGCAGCGTCGGTCGACGGGGTCTCGGCGGCGACGCCGCCGTACTCCTGCGAGCGGGTGTCGGCGTAGACGTCGAATAACGAGCCGCCGACGCTGTCGGTGACCGCGAACGTGCGCGCCGCCACGGCCTGGACCTTGAGCGCCTCGGCGGCCCAGCCCGAGGGCATCTCCCACGAGATCACGCCGCGCACGTAGTCCTCGAGCCCGACCGAGTTGACGGTGTCGACGCCGCCGTGGCCGTTCGGGGTGAACACCAGCGAGCCGCGGTAGCTGCCCGAGCCGGCCAGCGCCAGCGGACCGGGACCGGTCGCAGTCAGCGGCGCGGCGAAGTGCCCGACCTTCTTGCCCTTCGGGTTGACCAGGTTCAGCGATCCGTCGGCGAGCGGCTGGACGGTGTAGGTGACCGAGGGCTTGAGCTTCTTATTGCCGGCCCGGGTGGCGCCCGCGAACGACGCCGCGCTGGTCCCGAGCAGCACCCGCACGCGGCGGTCGACGTCGACCGTGCCGAGCCTGGTGCCCTGGTAGTAATGGGCCAGGATCCAGCGGTAGTTGCGGCCGTGAAGCGCGAATCCGTAGGCGCCGTACTGGCTCATGCCGACGCCGTGGCCGAACCCGCCGCCCCGGATGAACAGGGTCCCGGCGGCCGAGGCCGTGGCGGCCAGGACCAGCGAGGCGGCGAGCGCCCCCAGCGCGACCAGCACAGTTCGCATGAATCTCTTAGGACACGCTTGGACGGCTGGGGTTGCGGTTAGATACCGAGCTGACATGACTGCGAGAAGGGCGTCTGATGTGTTCGTGGAGTGCCTCGAGGCGGAGGGAGTCCGCTACGTGTTCGGGATTCCGGGCGAGGAGACCCTGGACCTGAGCGAATCTCTGTCTGATTCTGACATCGGCTTCATTGCGGTCCGACATGAGCAGGGCGGCGCCTACATGGCTGATGCCTACGGGCGGCTGACCGGGCGCGCGGGCGTGTGCCTGGGCACGCTCGGCCCCGGCGCCACCAACCTCGTCACGGCGGTCGCCGACGCGTTCCTCGACCGCGCTCCGCTGGTGGCCCTTACCGGCCAGTCCGATCTGGAGCGAATGCATAAGGAGTCCCATCAGTACATCGACCTGGTCGCGGTGATGCGTCCGATCGTCAAGTGGAATGCACGCGTCAACAGCGCCGAGATCGTCCCCGAGGTGGTGCGCAAGGCGTTCAAGGTCGCCGAGTCAGAGAAGCCCGGCGCCACCCACCTGGAACTGCCCGAGGACGTGATGGCCCGGCCGCTGGATGCCTCGCCGCTGCCTCGCCGTGCTCCGGTACAGCCGGAGCCCGGACGCCACGAACTGCAGGCTGCGGCCGACCTGATCGCGCAGGCGCAGCGGCCGATCGCGCTCGTCGGAAGCGGCGCGATCCGAGCCCATGCGGCCCGTGCGCTGCGCGAGTTCGTCCATAAGACCGGGATCTCGGTGGCCGAGACGTTCATGGCCAAGGGGCTGCTCGACTACGAGGATCCGCGTGCGCTCGGAACGGTTGGGCTGCAGTCGCGCGACTACTCGATGGCCGGCTTCGACGACGCCGACGTGGTCGTCGCGATCGGCTACGACCTGGTCGAGCACGCGCCCGAGCATTGGAACCCGAACGCCGACAAGCGGATCGTGGTGATCGACAGCGTCGCCGCTGAGATCGACGAGTTCTACCTACCGGAGGTGGAGCTGATCGGCGACATCGCCCATGTGTTGGCCCGGCTGGCCGACTGCTGCGAGCGCTCCTCCCAGCTTGAGTCGGGCTCGCGGCGGTTGCACGACGTGGTGATGCGTGCGCTGCACGACGCCCGCGACGACGACCACTTCCCGGTGCGACCGCCGCGAGTGCTGTGGGACATCCGCCACGCGTTGGGGCCGGAGGACATGCTCGTGTCCGACGTCGGGCTGCACAAGCTGTGGATCGGACGGATGTTCCCCGCCCACGAGCCCGGCACGGTGTTGATCGCCAACGGCCTCGCCGGGATGGGGTTCGGCCTGCCCACGGCGATCGCGGCCAAGCTCGTGCATCCCGAGCGCAAGGTAGTGGCGGTCAGTGGCGACGGAGGCTTCCTGATGAACTGCCAGGAGCTCGAGACCGCGGTCCGGCTGGGCACGGCGGTGGTCAACGTGATCTGGGAGAACCACGAGTTCGGCTCGATCGCCTGGAAGCAGGACAAGAAGTTCGGGCGTCACTTCGACGTCGCGTTCGGCAACCCCGACTTCGTGCGGCTCGCCGAGTCGTTCGGGATGCCGGCATGGCGGTGCTCCAGCGCCCAGGAGTTCTCGCGGTTGCTGGCCCGGGCGCTGACACTGGACGTGCCGTCGTTGATCGTGGTGCCGATCGACTACTCGATCGATGTCGCGATGTCCGAGGAGCTCGGCGCCGAGACTGTCGCCACCTAGAGCCCGCGGTCTTACCCGTCCTCGATCACGATCCCGAGCGCTGCCGCCATCGCGCCGGCGGAAGCGAGCGCGTCGGTCCACGGCATCCTCAGCCCCCGCAGCGAATCGATACCGAGGACCCCGTCGAGCGAGGCGCCGCGAATCGCGCACGCGCCGACGCTGGCGCGCCTGAAGTCCGTGCCCGCGAGCTTGCAGTCGACGAACTCGACGGCCTCCAGCCGCGCCTCCATGAACGACGCCTCGGCCAGATTGACGCGCTCGAACGACACGTTGCGCAGCCGCGCCGATGCCAGCGAGCCGAGCTCCAGGGAGCAGTCGATCAGCCGCACGTCCTGCAGCTCGCCAAGCGCGCACGAGAACCCGACCATGCGGCAGTGGCGCAACTGCACCCGCCTGATCCGCCCCTCGCGGGCATCGACGTTCGACAGGCCGCAGTCGCGCAGGACCGCGTCCGTCAGCTCGAGCCCCGGGGCGTTGTCGACGTCGAGCGTCACCCCGCGCAGCTCGGACTCCCGCACGCGGACCCGCCGGGCGCTGACCGATCCGCCGCCGTCGGGCTCTACGAGCGCGCCCGACAGCAACAGTTCGCCGTCCTGCGGAAGCTGCTGGGCCTCGAGCCGGGGCAGGTCGGGAGCCTGGATCGCGTCGCGGAACGTCACCCGAGCTACGGCGGCGGCGGCGCCGGGATCGACACGGACCCCGAGGAGTGCACGGTGACGTTTCCTGCCTCGCTCTGCAACATCAGCTGGTAGTACTGCGGCAGCACCACCGTCGCCTTGACGGTCGAGCCCGAGCTCGGGAGACCGATGTCGAACGTTCCGATCAGCTGCCGCCCGTAGGGGAAGGTGAATGTCGTCTGCTGACTGGCCACGTTCACCGAGATCGACGGAAGCGTCGTCAGCCCGGGGTTCAGCGGCTCGGTCAGCCAGCCGTCATCCATGAACTGCGAGTTCTGAAGGCTCAGCGAGAACTGGGCGCTACCGCCGGAGATCGGCGGGCCGAACATGTTGAACTGCACCTCGTATCCGAACACCGAGGGACCACTGTCGATGAACAGCGTCGAGCGGTGAAAATGCGAGGCCACGGTCCGGTCGGCTTGGCGCGCAAGCGTCCGCAGATGCACGTTCCGAGTGACCGTCAGCCGTCTCACCGGGAACGACAGCGTCTGATGCCGGCTGTCATACCGGGGCGCTCGTAGCTCGAGTAGCGCGACGTTGTGACTGGCGGGCGCGCGGTCGATCATCAGCGCCGCATTCGGAGGCGTGTTTCCGAACGAGCGGCGCCAGCCGCGGACGAACGCCGCCAGCGGCTCGGCCCCGCCGAGCCGCGCCGGGCGATCCTCGAACGTGGTCACTCTGCGGTTCGGAGCGGCAAGCGACAGCCGCAGCCGGCCGTGCACTCGCGTCAGCGATCCGTTGGCGCTCTGCAGCAGGTACAAGGTTCCGGTCGGCTCACTACTCGGAATCTGCGGGGCGGCCGCGCCGGCGGCCAGGGCCGGGACGGCCGAGCAGGCGAGGCTCAGGGCAGCGGCGCACAGCACCACGATCAGGCCGAACGGCTTGCCACCCGGTTGCCCCTGCATCTGCCCGGTGTTATACCGCCTCCGGCGCCTCAGCCCAACAGTTGCGCGACGGCCTGCACCCGGTAGTCGAAGATCCGCCGGAGGTCACCGTCGACAAACGCGATTCTCGCCGCCTCGCCGAGCGGGCCAAGCGGCAGCTCGTAGTCGACGCGGTCGCGCACCCGCGTCCCACCCCGGACCGACTCGAACTCGTGCTGGTGGCGCCACAGCCGGTACGGGCCCCGGACCTGACGGTCGACGAACCGGCGGTCGCGCTCCCACTCATCGATTCGAGTCAACCACCTCAGCGGCACGCCGCGCAGGCGCAGCCTGTACTCGATCATGGTCCCGGGCGCCATCGAGATCGGCTCCGGAGTCACCACCCCAAAGCGCAGCCACGGCGGTGTGATCCGCTCGAGATTCCCGGCGCGCGCGAAGAATTCGAACACCTCCGGCAGCGGACGGTTGAGCAACTGCTCGCGCTCGAGCCGGCGGACACTCATATCCGCCGCTCGCTCGTTGCCCCGCGTACCCGTACACTTGCTCTGGAAAAGCTAGACGCGATGTACAGGGAGGAGCTTAGGTGGACGGTCTCACGATCGGCCAGTTCGTGGAGCTGACCGGCGTCCCGGAAGGAACCCTGCGGATGTGGGAGCGCCGTTATGGATTCCCTTCGCCCGAGCGGCTTCCCAGCGGCCACCGCCGCTACAGCGAGGACGAGGTTGCGCTGGTTCGCCGCGTCGCGTCGGAGCGGTCGGCGGGGTTGTCGCTGACCGCGGCGATCGATCGCGTCAAGGAGGCAGCCGCCTCGCCGACGCCGTCGGTGTATGCCTCGCTGCGCCGCCGCCGCCCCGACCTGGAGCCGCGGCCGCTGCGCAAGCCGGTGCTGCTGGCGCTCACCCGGGCGATCGAGGACGAGAGCCTGTCTCGCGCCGACCGCCCGCTGCTGTTCGCATCGTTCCAGGCCGAGCGGTTCTACCGTCAGGAACAGGCCCGCTGGCGCGACCTCGCCCGCGGCGCCGAACTCGCCGTGACGTTCGCGGACTTCGACCGGCTGCGGACGCCCCGCGGGGGTCCCGCTGAGGTGCCTATCGACCGCAACCATCCGCTGGCCCGCGAATGGACCGTGGTCTGCTGCGCCGAGGATCACGCCGTCTGCCTGGCCGCCTGGGAGCCACCGCAGACCCAGGCCTCGGCCGAGCCCGACCGGATCTTCGAGACGATCTGGAGCGTCGAGCCGCAGGTGGTGTGGGATGCCGCCCGGGTCAGCGCCGGGATCGTCGCCTCCAAGCGCCCGGGACTGATCGACCGGGTCCGCTCCCGTCTGGAGATCGACCCTGGTCGTCCCGCCGACGACCAGCTCCGGCTCGCCGCCGCGATCACCAACCGCACGCTCTCCTACCTTTCCTGACGCTCGCTGTTGCGGGCCAGCTGCAGGTTCGCGGCCCCGGCCGCATCCGATCGACGGGCGGTCAGTTCGCCGGCGGCGCGGCCGATCGTGGCCACCGCCCCCCCGTCTTCGTCGAGACCCAGCTGGACGAACGTTCGCATCCGTCGCCGGGTGCTGTCGAGGAACATCTGCCGCTCGTGGCTGCGCACCAGCCGATATCCGAGCCGGATCGCCAGGTTCCGGATGTGGGCGTCGCGGGCGATCGAGTGCACGCGGAACTCCACCTCGCCGGTGTCGAGCCATTTCCACACCTCCCATGCCATCTGACCCATCTCGACATGGCCCTCCAGCGTCTGATAGTTCCACCCCCACACGCGCACTTCTCGGCCGTCGAGCTCGCGCGTGCACTCGTAGACATCGCCGACCCGAACGCCGACGTACACCGACACGAGACCCAGTGCCTGGAGCTTGAGCAGCATCTCGCGCCCCTCCAGCGGCAAAGCGGGGTCGTAGTAGGCCCGCACGATCGACGGGTCGGCGAATTCGTAGCCCCGCATCAGGCGCCGGGCGATCTCCCAGCTGCCACGCTCGGCGGGCATCCCCGGCGACTCCGCCGGCAGCGCCTGGCGCACGTCGGTCAGCTGCCAGCCGTCGGCGGGGTCGGGCTTGGCGAGCGCTCCCGGGTCGAAGTTGATCCCCTTCGCCGCGAGCCGCGCTAACCGCCGGCGGACCGGCGGTGGACCCAGGAGTTCCTCGTCCTCATCGGGAACGTCCTCCAGCCGCTGGGTGTCGATCTCCACCCCCCCGCTCATGCGCCCGCCAGAAACGCTGACGACCCCCTCCAGGAACGAGATCCACATGTGCGCCTGAACCTCCTTGGCCATGCGCAGCCGGTGATAGAGAAGATCTGACAGGGCGGTCACCGCTTCTGGCCCAGGATTCGATCTCGAACCGCACGCGACCGGATCGATCGTCGGCGGCGCGGAACTCGATCTGGCCCGCCTCCAGATGCCCGTCGAGCGTCGCCAGGCGAAACGACCGCTCGCTCACGTCGATCACCCTGACGGGTCCGTCCCATGGACCCGGCATCCGCACGACGTATTCGTCACCCACGGTCAGCTCACCGGGCTCTCCCAGGACCTGCTGGAACCGAGCGAAGGCCGTGGGCGCGGCCGCGTTGAGATCCGCCGTCACCCGCGCAATCAGGTCCTTGGCCGAGCACTCGCACTCGCGGATCTCGGTGCGGTAGAGCCGATGAAACAGCGGCCCGTGACCGTCGCGGTAACCGGCCACTTCGTCGTGGTTGGCGCCCGGCGGGAGCTCGAGGAGGTCGCTCGTGGCCTCCGCAAACGCGCCGGTGCGCTCGGTTCGATGCATCGGCGTGGTGCGCCACATGTAGTCCCATGAGGTCAGGGCCACGCCGAACGGCCAGGTGAGAGCGGTTCGCCAGCGGCGAAGCGGGCTGGGGCGTCGGGGCATAATCCGACTGTACCCACAGATTTATCTGGACAACCTGTTAGGAATAGCCCTTCGAAGGGGTAAACCCGAGTCTGTGCTGATCAAACTCCTGAGTAACGCCGGGGTCCGCTCCTGGCACCTGCAGACCTGCTCCCTGGCCTCGGTCGGGCTATGTATCGGACTATGGATCCGGGCCAAGACGGTCGACCAGGACGAGCGCGGCAACGCCGAGCGGCGGGCGCTGTTCGTGGGTCTGTGGCCACCGACTATCTGGCTGATCGGCGATTCGATCGAGCGGCATGGCTGACGGCCGGGCGCGGCTGGCGGCAGTGCCGGTGCTGGGGCTGCGCGTGGCCTACGGTGTCGGTCTGATCGTCGTGCCCGAGCGCCTCGCCCGCCGGTGGCTGGGGCCGGCGGCCGCCGGCGGACCGACGCAGGTCCCGCTGCGGGGTATCGGAGGCCGTGAGATCGCGGTTCACGGCGCCGCGATGATCGCGGCGCTGACCGGCGCTCCGGTGCGACCGTGGCTAGCGGTGAGCATCGCCGGCGACCTCGCCGACATCGCGGCCACTACGGCCGTGCGCGGGCACCTCCCGGACGGGTCGGCGGGCGCGACGCTGGCCGTGGCCGGAGCGTCGGCGTTACTGACCGCGGCGCTCGCCGCGACCGTCGACAGCTGACCGTCGACGAAGGTAGGTTTGGCGCATGCGGGTTGGTCTGCATGCGCTCGGGATCGGCGCCGGCGCGCGCCCTGAGGTGGTCGCCGCCGTGGCGCGGGCGGCGGACGCTGCCGGTTTCGCGACGCTGTGGGCCGGCGAGCACGTGGTGATGGTCGACCGCTCCGCCTCGCGCTACCCATACAGCGACTCCGGTGAGATTGCGGTGCCGGCCGACGCCGATTGGCTGGACCCGTTCGTGTGCCTGAGTTTCGCCGCCGCCGCGACGCGGCGGATCGGTTTGGCCACTGGAGTCCTGCTGCTCCCCGAGCACAACCCGGTCGTCGTGGCCAAGCAGGCCGCGTCGCTGGATGTGATGTCGGGCGGCCGGTTCACACTCGGCGTGGGCGTCGGCTGGTCTGCGGAGGAGTTCGCGGCGCTGGGCGTCCCGTTCGAGCGTCGCGGCGCCCGCACGGCCGAATACGTCGCGGCGCTGCGGGAGCTGTGGGGCAGCGACCACGCATCGTTCGCCGGACGCTTCGTGAACTTCGACTCGATCCGCGTGTACCCAAAGCCCGTCCGCGATCGCTGTCTGCCGGTGGTGTTCGGCGGCAACAGCGCTCCGGCGCTGACGCGGGTGGCCGAGCTCGGCGACGGCTGGTATGGGTTCAACCTCGAGGGGCTCGAGCACGTGGCCGACCGCGTGGCGGCGCTGCGCGAGCGATGCGCGGCCGCGGGACGGCGGTTCGAGGAGCTGACCGTCGCAGTCTCGGTGGCTGGATGCACGCCGGCCGATGCCGACGAGCTCGAGCGGCTCGGCGTGACCGAGCTCGTGCTGGTCGAGGCGCCGCCGGCGCAACCCGCCGAGGCCGCGCCATGGGTGGCTGGCCTGGCCCGAGGCTGGCTGACTAGCGCACGCGGTGAGTGACCAGCCCGACCGCTCGCGCGTACGTGCCGTCGCTCAGACCCCACGACGGGTCGGTCCACTCGAACGGCAGGATCTGGGCGATCCGCAGCCTGGATAGCCCGACGAGCGCCTGGTAGGCGTACCGGCTCACGTTTCTGCGCTTGGTGAACCCCCAAGTGCCGCGGCGCGAGGTCCACCCGTACTCGTTGACCACCAGCGGGGTCGAGGCCCGGTGGAAGTCCTTCATCTGGGAGATCGCAAAGCGGGCGAGCGCAAGCGTCTCTCTGGGCGTGTGCGAGTACAGGTGCACTGCCACCGCGTCGACGTTCAGGTTGTTGAATGCCTTGAGCAGCCGGGGCATCGAGCTCTGGGTCCAAGCCAGTCCGCCGGTGACCACGCGCGCGCCGGGGTTGACCCGGTGCACCGCCGTCCGGACCGCCTCGTACATGCCCGCGTAGTCGTGCAGGTCGATCCGCGGACCCCAGAAGTGCGTGTTGTCGGGCTCGTTCCACACCTCCACGAACCGCACCGGGAGGTACGGGAGCGTTCGGTGCGTGCGCCAGAAGGAGCCGTGTGCGCCATAGCGCCGCATGAACGCGGTGGCATACGTCGCGAATGTGGAGTTCTTGTCCGGCGGTAGCGGCGTTACGAACTTGCCGCCCTTCAACCTGAGCACGTTCGGGCGGTGGGCCTGAGCCCACTTGGGCGCCAGTTCGAGCGTCGGCTCCCACCGCAGGTGTGCCTTGGCCATCTCCCCGGCAATCGTGTCGTTGTAGCCCCAGTGGTAGCGGTGGCGCCCGTGGATCGGGGCGCGAGGCTCGGTCCCCGCCCAGTCTGAGTCCGCCCGCCCGATCTGACCCCCGGCGGCGTGGAGCGCCTTGAGCGAGGTCAGTACCTGATCACGGGTCGAGATGCCCCGCGATTGGTTGAGGAAGTCGACGCCCACCTGGGCGCCGTACGTCGTCGCGTCAGCAGCGGCGGGGACCGCCAGCGCAAGCACCAGCAGCACAAGGGGGAGGCATCTCTTCATGGCCCTCAAGGTGGACGGGAATGTTGACAGCCGGACGACTCGGAGCATCCGATCGACCCGGGCACGACTCTGACCCTGAAACACGTCGCCGGCGCGTTCGGAGCGGCTCAGGTCCGATTGCGGACAACCGCCGACAGGGTCAGGGCATATCTCCAAAAATTCAGCCGATCCGCCACTGGACCGGGCCCAGACCGGGGAAGTGCAGAGCCTCCGCAGTGGCCCCTGACAGGTCCCACTCGCGGCCGGGGATGTAGGGCCCGCGGTCCTGCACTGGGACCCGGATCGCACGCCCGTGGTAGACGAAGATCACCTCGGTGCCGCAGGGGAGCGTCTTGTGGGCGACCCCGAGACCGTCGGCGCGAAGGATCGTTCCGCACGCATCGCGGTGCCCGTAGAGCGTTTCCACCGAGGCGATGCTGGTATGGAACTCGCCGGGCGGGAGGTCGTTGGGGTCGAGCAGGTACCGCGAGAAATCGATGCGGTTGAGGTGGTACCGGGCGACGATTTGCTTGAACTGTTCCACCTCCGCCCGGACCTGGGCGTCGGTCGGCGCCCCTGGGGAGGCGCCGGGAGTCACGGTCGCCGGGCCGCTCGGACCGCGCGTCGTCGACGTCGCAGGCGTGACCGGCGGATCCGGGGTCGAGCTGGTTTCGCCAACCTGTCCGGCCACCGGTTGCACCGCCTGGGGATGGGAGCGGCGGCGAGGCGTGGTCGCCGTCGGGGCCGGGCCCGGTGCGCCGGCGGTAGTCGTGGCCGTCGCCGTAGCTGTGCTCGAGCCCGACCGGCCACCTCGATCAGACGAGCCCGAACCACATCCTGCCAGAGCCAGGATCACGATCGTCGCCGCAAACGGACCCGCTGTCGACACTCGACCCCAGATCGCGTGACTGTACCCAACCGATCGGGCCGCCCGGGCATTGCACGAGCGACCATCCGGTGGTACACCCATTACAGCTTCGGGCCGTAAATCCCAGAGGAGGCAGCGATGTCGTTCAGCGAAGATCCAACGCAGGGCAGGGAGATCGGCGAGCGTCCGGAGGAGGACCCGACCGAGGGAGACAAACCCGATCCTGACGCGACCCAGGGGCGGGAGATCGGCTCGCGGCCCGACGAGGATGCGACCGAGGGCCGCGAGGTGGGCGAGCGCCCGTACGAGGATCCGACTCAGGGCAGGGAGATCGGCGAGCGCCCGGGCGAAGACCCCACCGACTGACGACCGCGCGGCCGTCAGCTCAGCCGGCGAGGCCCAGCCGGTAGGCGACTCCGGCGGCCTCGGTCCGGCTGCGCACGTCGAGCTTGGAGAGGATCCGCGACACGTGCACGCTCGCGGTCTTCTCGGCCATGAACAACTCGGCCCCGATCTCGCGGTTGGTGGCACCGCGAGCGATCAGTTCCAGGACCTGGCGCTCTCGCGGCGTCAGGCCGAACGGGTCCTCGGCGACGGGCTCGTCGCACTCGGGCTCGAGTTCCCCGTCCGACAGCGGCAGCTGCAGCCGCGACCGCGCCGCGAGCCCCTCGACCTCGTCCCGTAGCCAGTCCGCCCCGAGCCGGGTTGCGGTGTCGTGGACCTCGCCGGCGGCCGCGGTGGCCGCCGCCCGGTTACCGGCCAGCGTATGGGCCTCGGCCTCGCGGAGCTTGGCCACCGCCGCTGGGTAGGGACGTTCGAGCTCGGTCCAGGCCTGTGCCGCGACCCGGTAGGCGTCCGGGTCGACCTCCCCGCGAGCTCGGGTCTGCTCCGCGCGCGCGGCCAGCATACGCGCTACCTCGATCGGCCCATGGTGGGTGGCCGCCACGACGGTCCTGGCCACGTGGGCGTCGACGGCAGCCAGCGCCGCCCGCTCGGCCTCGGGCTCGCCGAGGTCGCGGGCCCGCTGGGCGGCGTCGGCTTCGACGGTGGCGCCGCTGGCGCTGACGCGCGCGAGCCGGGCCGCGTCGTCGGTGCGGGTCTCGATCCGGTCCAGCGCCAGCGCAACGGCGGTGCGAGCCGCCTCGAGGTCGCCCTCGCGGCGCTCGAGCTCGGCGGTCAGCGCGCCCAGCACGCCGGTCCACTGGGCCTCGTCCATCGCCGAGTTGATGTCCGCGGCCTCCCCGAGCCAGTGGCGAGCCAGATCGTGCTGGCCGCGTCCGAGCGCGAGCTCGGCACGACGCAGGTCGAGGTTGACCAACGTGTTGCCGATCTGGCGCTCGCCGATCGCATCGAGCATCGACGCCGCGTCGTCCCACTCGCCGGCTTCGATCGCGAGCTCGGCGCGCAGGATCAGCAGCCACACCCGGGCCGGGCGCAACTCGTGCCCGAGCCCGTCGTCGATTACCTCGCGCGCCTCGCGCAGCCGGCCCGCCAGATGCAGCGCGTCGGCGAGATTGATGTAGGCGGAGTTCTGCTGCCCGGGGAAGCCGAAACGGTCAGCCAGCTCGACCGCCTCACGGAGCGCCGCGGCGCCCGGTTCGACCTCGCCCATTGCCATCAGCGACGTCCCCAGCGCGTTGAGCGCGCGCCCACGCAGGCCCATGTCATCGAGCGCGTCGGCGGCTTCGAGGGTCTCGCGAGCGACCTCGATCGCGTGCACGTGCTTGCCGCGGAGCATCAGCGTCTTGGCCTGCGAGGCCAGCAGTCCGGCCCGCTCGGGCGACATCTCGCCGGGCGGCAGCACCTTCACCGCCCGCTCGATCGTGGCCAGCGACTCCTCGCCGTACCCGAGCTGCCACTGCGCCTCGCTGAGCGAGTCGAGCAGCCGCGCGGTCAGATGCGGCTGCTCGCGCTCGTCGACGAGCTCGAGCCCGGCGCGGGCCAGCGCCTCCTTGCGATGCGAGTCGCCCTCCAGGCCGTGGTAGCGGGCCGCCCGCCGGAAGATCTCGGGGCGGCTGGCTCCGGCCAGCGCCTCGGGCTCCGGGACTCGATCAAACAGTGCGATCGCGCGCTCGAGCAGATGCGCCGCCTGGCCGTAGGCGTGGACCCGCTCGGCTGCATCGGCTGCCCGTACCGACGCGCGCAGCGCCGACGGCGCATCACCGCCCGAGGCATAGTGGTGGGCGATCGCCGCCGAGACATACACGCTCGGGCCGTCGCGCTCCAGGCGCGCCTCGAGCGCCGCCGCCAGGCGGAGGTCGATCGCGGCCCGCTCGCCGGGCAGCAGATCGTCGTCGACGACCTCGCGCAGCAGCGCGTGGCGGAAGTGGTAGCGGCCCTCGGCGGTGACAGCCAGGATGAAGTTGATCACGGCCTCGCGCAGCGCTTGCAGCAGCTCGAAGCGGTCGAGCCCGGTGGCATCCACGAGCAGCTCGTCGTCGAGCCGCTGGCCGACGGCGATCACCCGCAGCACCGGCTGCACCGCGGGCGAGAGGCGCTCGACCCGCACCATCAGCGCGTCGCGGAGCGTGGACGGCAGCGCTCCGCGGCCGTCGCGTCCGGCCGCGATCAGCTCCTCGACGAACAGCGGATGCCCCTCCGAACGCGCGAACACGCGGTCCACCAGCCCGGTGTCCGGCGGCTCACCGAGCAGATCGGACAGCTGCTCGAACAGCTCCTGGCGCGTCAACGGCGACAGCTCGATCCGCCGCGAGCCGATGTCGCGCTCGAGCTCGGCCAGCACCGGGCGCAGCGGGTGCCGGCGGTGCAGCTCGTCTGGGCGGTAGGTGGCGACGATCAGCACCCGCTCGCGACACAGGCTCCGGCCCATGAACGTCACAAACGCTCGGGTCGCCCGGTCGGCCCAGTGCAGATCCTCGATCTCCAGCAGCACCGGCCCCTCCTCGCTGAGCCGATCGAGCAGCCACAGAAGCGCTTCGAACAGCCGCGCCTGAGCGGACGGATCATCGGCCGTCGACGGCGTGGGGACGGCCTTGGACAGCCCCGGAATCAGCGTCGAGAGCTCGGCGCGAACCGAGTTCGGAAGATCCTCGAGCACGGGGTCGCCGGAGCGCGCGAGCGTGCGCAGCGCGGCCACCAGCGGCGCGTACGGGAGCTCGCCCTCGCCCAGCCGCACGCAGTCGCCGCTGAGCGTGCGCGCGCCCGAAGCGCGGGCGCGCGCGGCGAACTCGGACAGCAGCCGCGTCTTGCCAACACCCGAGTCGCCGGCGACGAACGCCAGCCACGGACGACCGGCGGCTGCGTCGGCGAGCGCGGCCTCGAGCTCGGCCAGCTCCACCGAGCGTCCCACGAAGATCGAGCTGGAGACGCGAGTGGCCATCGACCCAGTATCGCGCGCCCGGCCGGCGGACACGCCCCGACTCACATGACCAACGTCCCACTCGAGGCGTTTCCGGCGAACCGTGGGACGTTGGCCACGTCGCGCGTGACTACCGCCCCCCGGTTCCGCGCAAACCCGTCGAGTGGGACGTTGGTCATGCGCTCCTAGCCGTCACCGCGCCCTCAGCCGATCACCTCGCTCAGCGCCCTCGGATCCGGACCCACGTACAGAGAAGCCGGACGGATCAACCGGCCGGTGGTCCGCTGCTCGAGGATGTGGGCCGACCACCCGGCGGTGCGGGCGCACACGAACAGCGGCGTGAACAGCGACTGCGGAACCCGCGCATGATCGAGCACCACGGCCGACCAGAACTCCACGTTGGTCGCCAGCACCCGGTCGGGCTTATGCTCGGCCAGCGCCGCCAGGGCGGCCCGTTCGAGCTCGCGAGCCACCTCCAGCCGCGGCGACCCAAGGCGCTCGGCGAGCCGGCGCAGTGCCCGTGCGCGCGGGTCTTCGGCGCGGTAGATCCGGTGCCCGAAGCCCATGATCCGCTCTCCCCGTGCCAACAGCTCGGCCACGTACCGATCGGCGTCGCCGGTGCGCTCCACGGCGTCCATCATCTTCAGCACGCGTGCGGGCGCGCCGCCGTGCAGCGGCCCCGACAGTGCGCCGACGGCCGCGCTCAGCGCCGCGGCCACGTCGGCGCCGGTCGAGGCCACCACGCGGGCGGTGAACGTCGAGGCGTTCATCCCGTGCTCGGCGGCGGTGATCCAGTAGGCGTCGATCGCGACGACCTCGTCGGGGTCGGCCTCGCCGCGCCAGCGCAGCAGAAACCGCTCTGCCAGCGTTGCACCCTCGTCGATCCGCGATTGAGGCACCGGGGCTACGCCGCCCCCGCGCGCCGACTGGGCGACGAACGAGAGCGTGGCCGAGGCGGCCCGCGCGAGCTGGTCGCGAGCGACCTCGGGGCTGACGTCGACGAGCTGCCCGAAACCCCACTCCGGCGCCAGGGCCGCGATCGCCGACTGCACGTCGACCCGGGTGTCGCCGGTGCGCAGGCTCAGCGGATGCGGCCCCGCCGGCTGCAGCGGACGGTCGGGGCGGCCGTCGACGAGCAGACCCCACACGCCTTCGAATGCAAGCGCCCCCACCAGCTCCTCGACGTCCACGCCGCGGTATCGCAGCGCGCCGCCGTCGCGGTCGGGCTCGGCGATCTCCGACGCGAACGCAAGCACGCCCTCGAGCCCGTCCCGTACTTCATCGGTGTTCTGCATCGTCGCTCCTTGGTGTTCTGAGGAGCTTCAGCGTCCGACAGGCAGCCTTGCCTTTCAACGTTGATCACGTCAATATAAATGGGATGGCCGATCCGGCACTGCTGTCGACCGGCGAGGTCGCCCACCGCCTCGGCGTCAAGCGCGAGACCGTCTACGCCTACGTCAGCCGGGGGCTGCTCGAGCGCCACCCGGCCAGCGCCCACCGGCGGTCACTGTTCGAGCATGACGCCGTCGAGCGGCTGGCGATCAGGTCGCGCGGCGGCGAGCGGTCCGACGCGCTGGAGGTTGTGGTCGAGACTCAGGTGACGTTGTTGCACCCCGAGGGGCGGCTGTACTACCGCGGCCAGGACGCCGTCGAGCTGGCTCGTTTCTCGACCTTCGAGCGCGTCGCCGGGTTGCTGTGGGACGGCCCCGCCGCCGCGCCCTGGGAGCTCGACGCATCCTCCGCGCAGCTTGTCGCGCGGCTGACGGCGGCGTTGCCGGCGGACGCTGCGGCCGTCAACCGGATCCCGGTCGTGATCGCTGCGCTGGGGGCGGCCGATCCGAGGCGCGCCGATCGCCGCGCCGAGGCCGTACGGCTCGCCGGGGCCCGGATCCTGGCCGGCGTGCTCGACGGGCTGCCGGCCGCCTCGGAGCCCTCCGACCGCAGCGCTGCCGCCCGGCTTTGGGCTGCGCTGAGCCCGCTGCCAGGAACCCCACGGCCGGCGCAGCTGGCCGCGGTCGACGCCTGTCTGGTCCTGCTCGCCGATCACGAGCTGGCGGCGTCGACGCTCGCCGCCCGGGTGGCGGCCTCGGCGTGGGCCGACCCCTACCGGGTCGTGCTGGCCGGATTGGGCCCGCTCGGAGGCGCGTTGCACGGCGCCTCGCCGGTGGCCGTCGAGTCGATGCTCGGCCAGACCAGCGCGCCCGAGGCGGCGTTCGAGGTCCTCGAGCGGATGGTGGCCGCCGGCGGGCCCCCCGCTGGCTTCGGACACCGGGTCTACCGCGACCGCGATCCGCGGGCCGATCACCTGCTGGCCCGAGTGGGCCCAGCGGCGGTCGATCCCGAGCGGGCACGGACGGTGGCGGCGGTGGTCGAGGCGGCCACCTCGCTGGGGCTGGCGGCGCCGAACGTCGACCTCGCGGTCGGGGGGCTGGCCTACGCAATGGGACTTCTGCCAGGATCGGCGTCGACGATCTTCACGGTCGCCAGAATCGCCGGGATGCTGGCGCACGCGATCGAGGAGTATCCGCACCGACTGCGGTTTCGCCCGCGGGCCAGCTATGCCGGACCCGCGCCACGACGGTGACCCGCAGAGCTGAGGGCATGCTGAGCGAGTTGGAGATCGAGACCACCGACTACCACACGGCCGGCGAGCCGTTCCGGATCGTCCGGGAGGGCACGGTGGAGATTCCGGGCGACAGCGTCGCGGCCCGGCGCGAGTTCGCGATGCGCAGCGACGAGGTGGATCGGGTGCGGCGGCTGCTGTGCCACGAGCCGCGCGGGCACGCCGACATGTACGGGTGCTTCCCGGTGGCGCCCGACGACGACGGCGCCGACCTGGGAGTGCTGTTCTGGCACAAGGACGGCTACTCGACCGCATGCGGTCACGGGACGATTGCGCTGGGCGCATGGGCGGTGCAGTCCGGTCGGGTCCGAGCACCCGACGACGGCACCGTCGACGTCACGATCGACGTGCCGTCGGGGCGAGTCGTCGCCCGAGTGCGGCGCGAGCGCGGAACGGTGCGCGGCGTGGGCTTCCGCAACGTGCCGGCCTACGTCGTCGCCCGGGACGTGCCGGCCGCCGGCGCCGAGGTCGACGTCGCCTTCGGCGGGGCGATCTATGCGTTCACGCCCGCTGAGCGATGGGGACTGCGGGTGACGCCCGAGCACCTGCCTGAACTGATCGCCGCGGGCCGCCGGGTCAAGCGCGAGCTCGACCACAGCGAGGTCGCCCGTCATCCCGGCGACGACCGCCTGTCGGGGATCTACGGGACCGTGTTCTACGACGAGCTCGGACCGCTGCACCAGCGGACCGTGGCGATCTTCGCCGACGGCGAGGTCGACCGGTCGCCGACCGGATCGGCAACGTCGGCACGGACCGCGTTGCTGGCCGACGAGGGCCGGCTCGACGAGCGCCAGACGTGGCGCGCCGAGTCGATCGTCGGCACGGAGTTCCGCGCGCGTGCGATCGGCAGCACGCCGGAGGGATTGCTCACCGAGGTCGAGGGAACCGCGTATCGGACTGGCGAGCACCGGTTCATCCTGGATCCGGCGGATCCGCTAGAAACCGGGTTCATTCTTCGCTAGCGCCCACCCTCCTGCGCCTGCAAGACGAAGTGCAAGAGCGCGATATAGAGGCCTGGGTCTACCGATTACCCCTTATTCACAGGTACCCTGCCGCATCGTGACCACCACCACGCAGACCGAGGACCGGCGGCGAACCAGGCATCAGCTTCAGCGCCGTCAGCAGATCCGGCGTCGCCGGGCGGTGGCGCTGGCCGGCCTCGCGGGACTGGTCGCGTTGGTGATCGTGATCGTGCTGGAGGCCACCAGCTCCGGCCACTCGCCCACGCCGGCAGCGCCGCCGGTCCACAAGGCCGTCGTCGTGCACCATCCGTCGTTCGTCGCCCAGACCAACGCGGCGATCAACCACACGCTCGGCTACACGCCGTACATCACGCTCGGCCAGGCCCACAAGCGCGAGATCGCCCTCACGTTCGACGACGGCCCCGGCCCCTACACGCCGCAGATCCTGGCCGTCCTAAAGCGGATGCACGTCCACGGCACATTCTTCGAGGTCGGTCGCGAGGTCAAGCAGTTCAGCGCCAACACCCGGGCGCTGGCTGCCGCCGACGAGGCGATCGGGGACCACACCGAGGATCACTCCAACCTGTCCCAGCTGGCCCCGGCCCAGCAGCGCGACCAGGTGGTCGACGCCTCGAAGGCGATCGTGGCCGCCGGCGCCCCCGCGCCGCGGCTGTTCCGTCCTCCGTATGGCGCCTTCAACCACAAGACGCTGGCGATGCTCAAGGGCCAGGGGCTGCTGATGGTGATGTGGTCGGTCGACACCAGCGACTATGCCCGGCCCGGCGTGCCGCGGATCGTGTCGGCGGCGCTCAACGGCGCCCACCCCGGCGGGATCATCCTGATGCACGACGGCGGCGGCGATCGCACCGAGACCGTGCAGGCGCTGCCCCAGATCATCAAGGGTCTGCGCCAGCGGGGCTACTCGATGGTCACCGTCCCCCACCTGGTCCGTGACGACCCGCCGCCGCGCCACCAGCCGCCGCCGACGCCCTTGATCGGCGCGACCTAGTCACGGGCCAGGACCGGATGGCGTACGAGACGCTGATCTGGGAACGCCGGGGGCCGGTGGGGCGGCTGACGCTGAACCGTCCCGAGTCGCTGAACGCGTGGACGACGCAGTTCGGACACGAGCTGCTCGACGTGATCTCGGGCGAGGCCGCCGACGGTGCCGTGCGCGCCGTGCTGGTCACCGGCGCCGGGCGGGGGTTCTCATCGGGCGCCGACCTCCGCGCTGGATTCGACCCTGCCGACGATGGCATGCCCGACATCCACAAGGAGCTCCACGACGTCTATCACCCGGCGATCCTCGGGATCCGCCGGCTGCCCAAGCCGGTTGTCGCGGCGGTCAACGGGCCGGCGGTCGGGATCGGGTGCTCGCTGGCGCTCGCCTGCGACCTGGTGATGGCCGCCGAGTCGGCGTTCTTCGGCCTGGCGTTCGTGAACATCGGGCTGATGCCCGACGGCGGCTCGACCGCGTTCGTCCCGCCGGCCGTGGGCCGCGCGCGGGCAATGCAGATGGCGCTGCTGGGCGAGCGCGTCCCGGCGGGCAGGCGCTCCATTGGGGCCTCGTCAACTGGGTGTATCCGGACGCCGAGCTGCTCTCGCACGCCGACGAGCTGGTGTCGCGCCTGGCCGCCGGCCCGACGCGCTCGTACGCCGCCTCCAAGCAGGCGCTCAACCGGTTCATCTACCGCGATCTGGACGCCCAGCTGGAGCTCGAAGCCGAGCTCCAGCACCAGCTCGGGCGGACCGCCGACTTCGCCGAGGGCGTCGCCGCGTTCGTCGGGAAACGCGACGCCGACTTCAAGGGCCGCTAGTCCCGGGCGACGACCCGCGGCCCGCGCTCAGCCGGCCACTCGGATCAACTTCTTATTGACGAACTCGTCGGCGCCGAGGCGACCCAGCTCGCGGCCGAAGCCCGAGCGCTTGACCCCGCCGAACGGGAGCTCGGCTGACTCGAGACCGGTCCCGTTGACGAATACCATCCCCGCGTCGATCCGGTCGGCCACGCGCATCGCCTGATCGGGGTCGTTGGTCATCACGTACGAACCCAGTCCGAACGGGGTGTCGTTGGCTAGCTCGACCGCCTCGTCCTCGCCGCCGACGCGGTAGACCGACGCCACCGGCCCGAAGAACTCCTCGCGGTAGGCGTCGTTGTCGGACTGGATGTCGGTGAGGATCGTCGTCTCGAAGAAGTTGCCCTCGTGTTCGCCACCGGCGACCAGCGTCGCGCCCTGGTCGATCGCGCGCTTGACCTGCTCGGCCAGCCGGTCGGTGGCGGTCGACGACGACAGCGGTCCGACGATCGTGCCCTTGGCGTTGGGGTCCGACGGCTTGACCGCGGTCAGCGCCGCGGTGAACTGATCCATGAACTCGTCGTAGAGCTCGTCGACGACGATGAACCGCTTGGCCGCGTTGCACGCCTGCCCGGAGTTCGACAGCCGGGCCCGAACGGCCAGCTTGACCGCCCTGCTCATGTCGTCGGTGCTCAACAGGATGAACGGGTCCGAACCACCCAGCTCGAGCACCACCTTCTTCAGGTTGCGTCCGGCAATCTCGGCGACGGCCGCGCCCGCGCGCTCGGAGCCGGTCAGCGAGACGCCGCGGACCCGCGGGTCTGCGATCACCCACTCGATCTGCTGATTGGTGGCGAAGATGTTCACGTAGGCGTCCTCGGGTACCCCGGCCTCGTGGAAGATCCGCTCCATCGCCAGCGCCGACTCGGGGCACTGCGGGGCATGCTTGAGCAGGATCGCGTTGCCGATCACCAGGTTCGGACCCGCAAACCGTGCCACCTGGTAGTAGGGATAGTTCCACGGCATGATCCCCAGCAGCAGCCCGTAGGAGCTGCGCCGCACCACGGCCGAGCCGGCACCGGCGAGCAGCTCGATCGACTCGTCGGCCATCAGCGCCGGTCCGTTTTCGGCGTAGTAGCCGTAGATCGCCGCCGCGAAGTCGACCTCGCCCAGCGCTTGGCGCGCGGGCTTTCCCATCTCGCGCACGATGATCTCCGCCAGCTCCTCGCGCCGCTCGCCGTGAAGCTCGCCGACCCGGCGGATCGTGGCTGCCCGGTCCTGCACCGTCGACGACGCCGCCCAGTCGGCGTGGGCCCGGTCGGCCCGGGCGATCGCGTCGCGTAACTCGTCGTCGCCAATCGTCGGGTATTCGCGGATGGTCTCGCCGGTAGCTGGGTTGACGACCTCGTAGTCGGCCATTGCGTTCCTTTCCTGGGTTCAGGTTCTGCGGTGCTGAAGGTACCGCTCGGCCGCGGCGAACTACCTGCTGCTTCGCCGCCGGGTCGCCAGCTCGGCGACCAGCGGTCGCGCCTGCTTGAGCAAGCGCACGAGCTGGGCGTAGTTGCGCTGCCCGAGCGTCTTGGCGAGCTCCGCGTCCTGAGCCATCTTGATCGCGCCGGCGTCAAGGCGGGCCGCCTCGCCGGCGTTCGTGATGTACAGCGCGATCCCGTGGCCTCGTCCACCCAGACGGCGTTCGAGGTACCCGGACTTCTCGAGCTTCCCCACCAGCTGGCTGACCCCCTGGGCGCTGGTCGGAAGCCGCCGTGCCAGCTCGGCGATCGAGGTCCCGGGATTGGCGGCGATGACATCCAGGATCCCTGACGTCGCCGGCGTCAGCGGGGTGCCGGCGAGCGCCGCTTCAGACAGCTGCGAGGTGTGGGCGCTGACCTCCCAGAGCAGATGACCGAGCCGATCGGCGTCGTCATGCCTGAACAGGTCGTCGTGCGCTCGGTCGGGCATCGGCAGAGAGTGTATGTGATCTCAAGTTCTTGTACTTACAAGATCTTGTGATACTTTGGTCTTCATGAACTCGACACCGCACCCCCAGACCTGGTGGACGCTCGTGGCCGTCTGCCTCGGAACGTTCATGCTGCTGCTCGACGTCACGATCGTGGTCGTCGCGCTGCCCGACATCCAGACGTCGCTCGGCGCCAGCTTCTCCGACGTCCAGTGGACGATCGACGCCTACTCGCTGTCGCTCGCCGCGCTGATGCTGCCCGCCGGCTCACTGGCCGACTTGTTCGGCCGGCGCCGTCTGTTCGTCACCGGGCTGGTGATCTTCACCGGCGGATCGCTGCTGTGCGGACTGGCCCAGTCCTCGACCATGCTGATCGCCTGCCGGGCGGGGCAGGGCGTCGGCGGCGCGATCATCTTTGCCACGTCGCTCGCCCTGCTCGCGCAGACGTTCTCCGGTCGCGACCGCGGGACCGCGTTCGGTATCTGGGGCGCCGTCGTCGGGACCAGCACCGCGCTCGGACCGGTGCTCGGAGGTTTCCTCACCACCGGCCTCAGTTGGCGCTGGATCTTCCTGGTCAACATCCCGGTCGGGATCGCCGCGATCACGATCACGCTCCGCAGCGTCACCGAGGCGCGCCCGGCGCAGGCTCGCCGCCTCGATCCGGCCGGGTTCGCGGTGTTCACGCTCGGGCTGGTCAGCCTGATCTACGGCCTGATCCGCGCCAGCGAGGACGGCTGGACCGACGGACTGGTGATCTCGTGCTTCGCGATCGCCGCGGTTCTGCTGGCCAGCTTCCCGTTCGTCGAGCGTGCGGTGCGCCAGCCGATGTTCGACCTCGCACTGTTTCGCAAGCCGACGTTCGACGGCGGTCTGATCGCCGCGTTCGGGATGAACGGATCACTGTTCGCGATGTTCCTGTTCCTCGTGATCTACCTTCAGGACGTCCTGCACTACTCGGCGCTGCAGACCGGCCTGAGACTGCTTGTGGTCACCGGCGCCACGCTGGTGACAGCGATCCCGGCGGGGCGGCTGTCAGCCCACGTTCCGGTACGGCTGCTGATCGGTCCCGGGCTGCTGCTCGTCGGCGCCGGGTTGCTGCTGATGCGCGGGCTCGAGCCCGGCTCTGACTGGACGCACCTGATTCCCGGGTTCGTCGTCGCCGGCGTCGGCAGCGGACTGGTCAACCCGCCGCTCGCCTCGACCGCGATCGGCGTGGTGCCGCCGCGGGTCGCTGGCATGGCGTCCGGCATCAACAGCACGTTTCGTCAGATCGGGATCGCCACCAGCGTCGCCGCGCTGGGCTCGATCCTGGCCGGCCGCGAAGCCGGGAGCGCCGGCTCTCACCGCGCCGCGGCGTTCATCTCCGGTCTGAATGATCTGCTGCTGATCTCCGCCCTGATCGCGATAACGGCGGGATCGTCAGCGCTGCTGTTGATCCGCCAGCGCGACTTCGACAGCAGCGGGCACCAGGGCGACCCGGCCCCCGCCGAGCGGGCGCCGACCCGTGTCTCGACCGCAGACGTCTAGGTGTTGCCCCGCGCCATCTTGCGCAGGTCCATCGCCTCGTTGTACGTGGCCTCGTCGACGCCCATCTCGTAGGCGACCTCGCGCAGCAGCCTGCCGGTGCTCGCCGCCTCCTTGACGATCTCGGCGGCCTTGTCGTAGCCGATGTACGGATTCAGCGCGGTCGCCGCGGCCAGCGTGGACTCGGCCGAGCGCGCGCAACCCTCCTCGTTGACGCGGATGCCCTCGACGCACTTCTCGGCGAAGATCGTGCTGGTCGTGGTCAGCAACCGGATCGACTCGAGCAGGTTGCGCGCGATCAGCGGGATCCGGACGTTGAGCTCGAAGTGGCCCTGGGTGCCGGCGATCGTGATCGCGGTGTCGTTTCCGATCACCTGCGCGGCGACCTGGATCACGACCTCCGGGATCACCGGGTTCACCTTGCCCGGCATGATCGAGGAGCCCTTTTGCAGCTCGGGGAGGAAGATCTCGCCGATCCCGGCCCGCGGGCCCGAGCCCATCATCGCGAGGTCGTTGGCGATCTTGGTCAGCGACACGGCCAGCACCTTCAGCGCGCCCGAGAGCTCGACCAGCGCGTCGCGGTTGGCCTGTGCCTCGAACGGATCCTCCGGGGGCCGGATCTCCAGGCCGCTGCCCTCGGTGAGGTGGGCGCGGACGCGCGCGGCGAACTCGCGGTGGGTGTTGAGCCCAGTGCCGGTGGCCGTGCCGCCGAGCGGGATCTGGGCGACCTGCGGTAGCGCGTTCGAGATCCGCCGCGCGCCGAGCCGGACCTGCGCGGCGTAGCCGCCGAACTCCTGGCCGAGCGTCACCGGCACCGCGTCCATCAGGTGGGTGCGCCCCGACTTGACCACGTCGTGGAACTCGTCGGACTTGGCCGCCAGCGCCGCCGCCAGGAGCACCAGCGCCGGCAGCAGCTCATGGGTAGCGGTGTCGAGTGCGGCCAGGTGCACGGCTGACGGGAACACGTCGTTGGAGGACTGGCCCATGTTGACGTCGTCGTTGGCGTGCACGCCCTCACCGGCCAGGTTGGCGATCACCTCGTTGGCGTTCATGTTCGAGGACGTCCCGGAGCCGGTCTGGAAGACGTCGATCGGGAACTGATCGTCGAACTCCCCGGCCGCCACGCGATCGGCCGCGGCGGCGATTCGCTTCGCGCGGTCGGCGTCGAGCAGGCCGAGCTCAGAGTTGACCCGCGCGGCGGCACCTTTGATGCGGCCGAGCCAGCGGAGCACGGGGACCGGGACCGTCTCGCCCGAGACCGCGAAGTTCGCCACGGCCTTGGTTGTCTCCCCGCCCCACAGCTGCTCTTGCTCCTGCACGCCCATCGTCGTCCTTTCGCCGCGTTCGCCCTTGGGGTGACTTTGGTCGCTATGTGGCCGCCAAAGTCGGGCCCCCTGGCTGTTTCTTTTCGAAGTCTGCCTGTCGAAAGCTACTCCTCGCCTTGCGGTCGGCGTCGGCGAAGGCCCGCAGCACCGGCGGCGCGAGCTCCAGGTCGCGTCCGAACGCGCGGTCCTCCAGGCCCAGCGGAAGCTCCCGGATCGCGATCTCGAACAGGCGGCTGGTGCCGCCCCCAGCCGGGATTCGGCGCTTGAGCCGCAGCGCACGGACGGCCACCACCAACTCGGAAGCGACGAGCACCCGCATCGCCGAAATCGCATCGGCGGTCCGCCGGGCGGCGGTTCCGGCCAGGCTCGCGTGCGACTCCACGCCAAGCGATGCCCAGGCCGCCTGAGTGGACATCGGGGTGGCCAGCGACCGCACCTCGGCCGCCGCCGAATGGGCGGTGTACTCGAGCATCATCACTCCGGAGTCGACGCCCGGGTCGTCAGCCAGGAACGGGGTCAGCCCGGTCATCCGGGGGTCGATCAGCGAGCTGACCCGGGCGGCGATCAGCGACGCCGACTGGGCCAGCGCCGAGCGCAGCGCATCGAGCGCGGCCCCCAGAGCGGCGCCGTGGAAGTTCCCGTTGGGCAGCGCCTCGCCGTCCTCGATCAGCGCGTTCTCCGGCCGCGAATTGCACTCCCGGGTGACGACCTGCTCGAGCGCCACCAGCGCATCGTTGGTGACGCCGTCGACCTGCGGCAGCACCCGGAACGGATACGGGTCCTGCACCAGGCGATCGGGACCCTCCGGAGCCAGCGCCGCACCGGCCAGGAGGTCGCGCATCCGCGCCGCCACGACCGCCTGGCCGATCCCGCCGGCCGCCGCCTGCACGCGCGGGTCGAGCACCACGGGGTCGGCCTCGAGCGCCTCGAACGACAGCGCGGCGACCGCCAGCCAATCGTCGTGGAGCTCGAGCCCGTCGACCGTCAGCAGCGCGGCGTAGCCGGCGGCGAACGCGTTGGAGCTCATGAATCCCAGCGCGTCGCGAAGTCCCAGGTGGACGCCATCGAGCAGCCGCGGCGCCGCCACCAACTCGCCGTCTCGCCACACCTGCCCCTCCCCGAGCAGCGCCAGCGCCGTTTCGGCCAGCGCGGGGAGGTCGCCCGTGCCCAGCGATCCGAACTCGCGGGTCAGCGGCGTGATCTGCCGGTTCAGCGCGACGATCAGCCCGTCGAGCAGCTCGGGAGCGACGCCGGCGCCCCCGGCGCCGAGCTGGTTTGCGCGTACCGCCATTCCCGCCCGGACGAGCTCCGGGACCAACGGCCGGCCGGCGCTGACCGCGTGACTGCGCAGCAGATTCCACTGATAGCGCTCGCGCTCGTCGTCGGTGATCGTGCGGTCGCGCAGCGCTCCGACCCCGGTCGTCGCGCCGTACAGCGCGCCGCCGCGGTCCAGCCTGGTCTCGATCGCCCGCCGGGCCGCCACGTTGCGCGCCCGGGCCACGTCCGACAGCGCCACCTCCTCCCCGAACCGGGCGACCGCGGCGACTTGGCCGGGAGTAAGGGTTGCGCCGTCGAGGAGGATCATCGAGTTGAAGTCAGTTGCGCTCCGTGGCTGCTTAATCGGTTAAGCAAGCTCGACGCTAGCGCACTCGGAGCAAATGTGGCCGGCGGCGCTCCACTACCCGTCGGGCTCGTCGTGTCCGAGCCGCAGTGGCGAGCCGGCGAGCTCCTCATACAGGCGCACCACGCTGATCTCACCGGCATCGTCGCCGTACGCCACCCGGGCCCGGCGGTGGATCTGCTCGACCAGTCCGGTGAGCTCGACCGGCATGTTCACGTCGCGCGCCAGGTCGACCGCGAGCCCCAGGTCCTTGGTCACCAGCCGCATCGGGAACGCCTCGTCGTAGTCGCCCTCCTCCAGCACCATCCGCAGGTCGCGCTCGAGGAAGTTCGAGTTTGCGGGTGACCCGACCAGCGCGGCGTGGAGGCGGTCCAGCGACACCCCAGCTCGCACCCCGACGCTGAGCACCTCCGCGGCGGCGACCGAGTGGATGAACCACAGAAGGTTCAGCAGCAGCTTGACCGTGTACCCGGAGCCGCTGGGGCCGAGGTGGAAGATCCGCGCCGGATCACCGATCACTTCGAACAGCGGTCGCGCCCGTTCGAACACCGCCCGGTCGCCGCCGGCGTAGACGGCCAGGGTCCCGGCGCGGGCGCCGCTTGACTGACCGGCCACCGGTGCGTCGAGCACCGCGATCCCGCGCTCAGCGGCGGCGGCCCAGACGCGCTCGCCGACCGCGCGCGAGCTGGTGCTCATCTCGATCGCGATCGAGCCGGGCGCGAGCGCGGCGATCACGCCGCCATCGCCCAGCAGCACCTGCTCGACCTGCGGCGGGGCGGGCAGCATCGTGATCAGCGCCTCGGCGCCGTCGGTGCAGTCGGCCGCGGAGGTGGCGGCGCTGGCGCCGGCATCGACGGCGCGGGCCAGCGCGGCGTCGTCGAGGTCGAACGCACGCACCTCGAGGCCGGCCTGGGCCAGGTGCCCGCACATCGGACCGCCCATGTTGCCGAGCCCGACGAAGCCGACGCGCTCGATGCGGGTCATGAGCGAACGGCGTCGCCGTCGACCGAGTGGAACGCGATCGACTCCTCGTCGAGCTCGATTCCGAGTCCGGGCGCGTCGGGTACGACGACGCAGCCGTCGGCGTCGATTCCCACCGGCTCGGCGAGCATGAAGTCGCGCCGCTCGGGCGTCCACCCGGGCGGGTCAAACGGGAACTCGAGATACGGCCCGCCGCCGACGCCCGCGCAGACGTGCAGGTTGGCCAACACTCCGATCCCGTTGGTCCAGGTATGAGGCGTGAACCACCGGTTGCGCCGCAGCGCCAGCTCGGCGAACGTCCGCGCCGTCGAGATTCCGAGCGACAGCACCACATCAGGCTGGTAGACGTCCAGCGCGTCGGTCTCCAACGACAGCCGCAGGTCCTCGAACGTTCGCGCCATCTCCCCGCCTCCGATCCGCACGCCGGTGCCGGCGCGCAGCGATCGCATCCCCGAGCGGTCGTCGCCGTCGAGCGGCTCCTCGACCCAGAGCACGCCGTGCTCCCGCAGTCGCTCGATCGCGGCGCGGGCGTCCACCGGCCCCAGCCCGCGCTCGATGTCTCCCGGCATCCGCCACCACTGATTGAGATCGACGATCAGCTCGAGCCGGTCGCCGACGGCGTCGCGCACCGCGGCGACCACGCCGACGCCCTCGTCGATCCGGTCGCGGGCGATCCGCAGCTTGACCGCGCCAAATCCGCGATCGGCCAGGGCGACCGCGTCGGCGGCCCGGCGAGCCGGTGGCCGCTGCTCACCCCACGACGCGTATGCCGGAAGGCGACGGGCGGCACCTCCGAGCAGCACGCTGACCGGCTGGCCGACGGCGCGGCCCAGCAGGTCCCACAGCGCCGCCTCCAGCGGCCAGTAGCGCCCGGCGTGAAACGAGATCGTCTCCAGCGTGCGGACGTGGCGGGCGATCGCCAGCGGGTCCTCGCCCACGAACAGGTGCTCGAACTCGGCGAACCCGGCCATCGTATCGCCGCTGCCGATCCCCTCGAGCCCCTCGTCGGTCTGGACCCGGACGATCGTGGCCTCGAACGAGGTCCGCGGGACGGGGTCCCAGGCGGCGTAGAACGGCGGATCCAGCGGGAGCCGCAGTCGCTGGGTCGAGATCCGGGTGATCTTCATCTATCGCACCGGCGGGGCGGTTGCTACTCGCCCGTGTAGAACGGACTGGTGACGTCGTCGCGCCGCTCCACCAGCGCGCGTGCGGCCTCGGGATCGCGCCCGTTGACGCAGACGCCGATCGCCTTGCGGACGGCTTCGCGGTTGGCCTTGCGAATTGCCGTGGCATCGGTCGCGTCCGGGTCGACGTATACGCACACGAACACGAGCACGTCGTCGGTCGGCGCCAGCAAGCCGTCGGCGACCGCGTCGAGCACGCCCTGGGCGATGCCCAGCTGTGCGGCTCCCCAGGTCAGCGACACGTGCAAGTCCTCGGTGGCGGTGGCCTTGTTGATCATGATCGTCGGCGGCCACACCGGCTCGTAGCTGGGCTGATCCTCGCCGACCACGACCATGATCGGGGTGTGCCCGGGCCGCGGCGTGGTCAGTGTTCCCAGGATCGCCGCGGCGGTTGGCGTCCCCCGGCGGGCCAGCACGATGTTGACGTGGCTCCCGTTGGCGCCGGCGTTGCCGCCCCACGCCTCGGCGACTCGACCGTCGAGGTCCTCGTGGCTCATCGGGGCGCTCCCGCCAGCTGCTCGTCGATCACGATCACCGACCGCGCTCCCTGCCCTTGGCGCAGGCGGTCCAATGCGGCCTGGACGTCGTCTAGCCCGATCAGGTCCGACACGACCTCGGCGAGATCCAGCCGGCCGTCGGCAATCAGCCGGGTCAACTCGGCGATCGCGGTGTTGACGTCGCCAGATCCGTAGTAGCAGCCGGTGATCGTCTTCTCACTGAGGAAGTCGATTGCGGGCAGCGCCACCTCGACGCCTCGCGGCGACACCCCGACGACGGTCGCGGTCCCGCCGGGGGCGAGCACGTCCCAGGCCTGGCGGATCGTGCGAGCGCTCCCGACGACCTCGAACGCGTAGTCGACGCCGTCGCCGGTCAGCGCCCGCACCCGCTCGACGACATCCGCGTCGGCAGCGTTTACGGCGTGGGTGGCGCCCCGGCGAAGCGCCAGTTCGAGCTTGGACTGGTCGAGGTCGATCGCGATGATCGTGCCGGCGCCGGCCAGCCGAGCACCCGCGACCACCTGCAGGCCGACGCCGCCGCAGCCGATCACGCACACGCTCGACCCGACCCGCGGGCGCGCGCGGTTGACCGCGCCGATCCCGGTCACGACCCCGCAGCCCAGCAGCGCCGCCTGCCACAGCGGGATCGATCCGGGCAGCGGCACCGCGCCGGCGACCGGTACGACCGCATGGCCGGCGAAGCAGGCGACCATCAGGCCGTGCTGGAGCACGGTTCCGTCGAGCCCGCGCAGCCGCGAGGTTCCATCGAGCAGCGTCCCGGCGAGCAGGCTCGCGCTCGCGGTCTGACACAGCGTCCGCCGACCCGACCGGCAGGGACCGCAATTGCCGCAGGCCGGCACGAAGCAGAACGCGACCTGATCGCCGGGGGCGAGCTCGACCACGCCGTCGCCCACCGCCTCGACGACGCCGGCGCCCTCGTGGCCGAGCACCATCGGCCACCGGCCTTCGCCCAGCAGGCCGTCGGCGAGGTGCACATCTGAGTGGCATACGCCCGCGGCCGCGACCCGCACCAGCACCTCGCCGCGGCGGGGCGGCTCGAGCAGCACGGTCTCGACCTCCACCGGCCTCCCGGGTTCGCGCAACACGGCCGCGCGCGTTTCGATCGCCCCCGGGACAGCCTGCGCCGAGTCGCGAACGAGCTCAGTCGCCCGCGCCGGCAACGGACACCTCGGGGCCCTGCAGGCGCTCGAGCTCGTCGAGCGGGATATGACAGCGGATTGCGTGGCCGGCCTCGGCCTCGGCCAGCGGCGGCTCTGTGGTCTCACAGATCGCGCCGATCTTGCGCGGGCAGCGAGTGTGGAACACGCAGCCGCTCGGCGGACTGGCGGCACTCGGAATTTCGCCGTCGAGCCGGATCCGTTCCCGGGCCGGTGCCTCCAGCGTCGGCACCGCGGACAGCAGCGCCTCGGTGTAGGGGTGATGCGGTCCGCTGAACACACGCTCGGCTGGGCCCACCTCCATCACCCGTCCCAGGTACAGCACCGCGATCCGGTCCGACAGATAGCGGACGACGCCGAGGTCGTGGCTGATGAACAGGTAGGCGACGTCTTCGTTGCGCTGCAGGTCGGTCAGCAGGTTGAGGATCGCGGCCTGGACCGACACGTCGAGCGCCGACGTCGGCTCGTCGCAGATCACGATCCGGGGGTCGCCCGCGAACGCGCGCGCGATCGCCACCCGCTGCTTGAGCCCGCCCGACAGCTGTACCGGGCGCATCGACAGGTGACGCTCGGACAGACGCACGTTGGACAGCAGGCTGGCCAGCCGCTGCTCGAGCTGCTCGCCGCGATAGCCGCCGAGCTTGGACAGCGCGCGCGACAGCAGCCGTCGGACCGAGTGCCGGCGGTTCAGCGCCGAGTCCGGGTTCTGGAACACGATCTGCAGCGCCTTCTGCTGCTCGTGCGTGCGCTGACTCGTGGTTGCCGCCAACGCCTCGCCGTCGAGCTTGACGTCGGCGCCCTTGTCGGGTGCGGTGAGCCCCATCAGCACCCGCGCGAGCGTCGTCTTGCCGCTGCCGGATTCGCCCACCAGGCCCAGCGTCTCGCCGGTGCGCACCTCGACGTCGACGTCGACGAGCCCGTAGATCGTCTCGCCGGCCAGATTGAATGTCTTTGACACGCCCGAGGCCGAGATCAGCTCGGACCCCGCCTTGGTCGCGTCGGGTAGCGGCTGCTGCCCGGCCTTTTCGACCCGCGGCAGCGTCTGGGCGCGATCGTGGAAGTGGCAGCGTGCCCGCCGGCCGGGGCCGGCGTCGTACGGGGGCGGCGCCTCGGTGCGGCAGCGGTCCTCCACCAAGCCGCAGCGGTCGGCGAAGATGCAGCCCTCGGTGATCTCGCCGGGCGCCGGCAGGAAGCCGGGGATCGTGTCGAGCATCTCGCGGCCCTTGAGCGTGTCGCGACGCGGGATGCAGCGCAGCAGGCCGACCGTGTACGGATGGCGCGGGTCGTCGAACACCTGGCGCGCCGGGCCCTCCTCGACCAGCTCGCCGGCGTACAGCACCCCGACCCGGTCGCACATCTTCGCGATCACGCCGAGGTTGTGGCTGATGAACAGCACCGACGTCCCGAACTCGCGCTTGAGCGCCGAGATCAGGTCCAGCACCTCGGCCTCCACGGTCGCGTCCAGGGCGGTCGTCGGCTCGTCGAGGATCAGCAGCGACGGCTCGGCCGCGAGCGCCATCGCGATCACCACCCGCTGCAGCATCCCGCCCGACAGCTGGTGCGGGTAGCGGTTCATCACCCCGGCCGGGTCCGAGATCCGGACCTTCTCGAGCATCTCGCGCGAGCGGTCCAGCGACTCGCCCTTGGGACGCCCGGCGATCTCGAACACCTCGGCCACCTGACGCCCGACCTTGATCGTCGGGTTCAGCGCGCGGCCCGGCTCCTGATAGACCATCGACACCGTGCTGGTGCGCAGCTGCTGGAGCTCGGCCTCGCGCATCGCGAGCACATCCCGGCCGTCGATCGCGATCGACCCGCCCGCGACGCGGCCGTTGCTGGCCAGGTAGCGCACGACCGCGAGCGCGATCGTCGACTTACCGCAGCCGGACTCTCCGACCAGGCCGTAGGACTCGCCGCGGCCGACCCGGAACGACACGTCGCGCACGACCTTCATCTGCCGGGAGCGCACGCGGTAGCTGACGCTCATGTCGTCGAGCACGAGCGCGTCGGTCTGGCCCGCCGCCCCGTCGGCGCCAATCGTGACTGGTAGGCCGCTCATCGCTCGAGCACCCGCTCAACCGAGTCAGAGATCAGGTTGACCGCCACCACCAGCGACGCGATCGCCAGCGCGTCGAACAGCACCTCCCACCAGAATCCGGCGCCCACCTGGCCGTAGTTGGTGGCGATCTCGAGCCCCCAGTCGGGCGAGGGCGGCGCAACCCCGAAGCCGAGGAACGACAGCGTCGCGACCGTGAACACGGCGTATCCGAGCCGCACCGTGAACTCCACCAGGATCGGCGCGGTCACGTTCGGGAGGATCTCGACGAACATGATGTAGGGAGCCCGCTCGCCGCGCAGGCGCGCCGCCGATACGTAGTCGAGCTCACGCTCGAACAACACCGCGGCCCGCACGGTGCGGGCGATCAGCGGCGTGAACACGATCCCGATCACGAGGATGATGACGAGGTTGGATCGTCCGAGCGCGCTGATCACGACGACCCCGGTGACGACCAGCGGGATCGCCAGGAACGCCTCGACGAAACGGCTGATCACATCGTCGGTGATCCCGCGGAAGTACCCCATCACCAGCCCCACCGCGCTGCCGGCCACCGTCCCCAGGATCGTCGCCAGCGGGACGATGATCATGATGTCGCGCGAGCCCACGATCACCCGCGAGAACATGTCGCGTCCGAGCTGGTCGGTGCCGAACAGGTGCGCGCCGGACGGGGCCTTGTTGATCGCCTCAAGGTTCTGCGCGTACGGGCTGTGAGGCGCGATCGTCGGCCCGAAGATCGCGCACACGATCCACACCAGCAGGATGAAAGCGCCGACCAGGAACAGCGGGGAGGCCAGCAGCTGGCGCAGGAGCTCGCTGCGGAGGTCGGCTCGCTCGGCCTGGAGCGCCCCGGCTGACTCGATCGGTACGTCGATCGTGCTCACTCCGCTCCCCTCAGACGGATCCGCGGGTTCAGCAGCGAGAACGCGACGTCGGCGACCAGCGTCACCACCATGTAGACGATTCCGATCGTCAGCACACCGGCCTCGAGCATCGGAAAGTCCTTGTTGGTGGCCGCCTGGGCGATCAGCGACCCGATCCCCTGGTAGCGAAACAGCGTCTCGACCACGACCAGACCACCGATCAGGTACCCGGTCTGGGTCGCGACCACGGTGATCGTCGGCAGCAGCGAGTTGCGCAGCACGTGCCGGCGGATCATCACCCCTCGCGGCAGGCCCTTGAGCGTCGCGGTTCGGGCGTAGTCGGACTCCAGGCCCTCGATCGTCCCCGCCCGCGCCATCCGCATGATGTAACCGAACAGGATCAGCACCAACGGGATCGCGGGCAGGATCAGGTACTTGATCTGCGTCGCGAAGTCCGCGCCGGCCGGCGCCGTGGCCGACACCGGGAGCCACGCCAGACCGACCGCGAACACCAGGATCAGGATGATCCCCGAGACGAACTCGGGCACGGTCGTCGCGGACAGGCCGACCACGCTGATCGACCGATCCAGCGGCCGCCCGACGTGCAGCGCGGCGATGATCCCGCTGACGATCGCGAGCGGCACCACGATCACGAACGCCAGCGCGGCCAGCTTCAGCGAGCGCCCCAGCGCGCTGGTCAGGATCGGGCCGATCGGCGCCTGGTACTGGTACGAGGTGCCGGGGTTGCCCTGGACGAAGTTGGTGATCCACGTCCAGTACTGGCTCCACACCGACTTGTCGAGCCCGAGCTGGTGATCGAGCGCGGCGACCGCCTGCGGGGCGGCCAGCGGCCCGAGGATCGCGCGAGCGGGGTCGCCCGGCAGCACCTGGGCCGCAAAGAACACGATCAGGCTCAGGATCCACAGCGTGATCAGCGCGAGGCCGATCCGCTTCAGGATGAACCTGGTCATCTCCATGGTTGGTCCTCAGCTCGTCCCGCCGCGGATCCGGGCAACCGCTACGCGCCGCTCTTCGATGCCGTGTTCAGGTACAGCTGCGCGATCGACGTCGGGTTCAACCCGCTGACGCCCTGCGTCGATGCGGTCAGGCCGTCGATCCAGTACGGGATCACGATCGGGGTCTCCTTGAGCAGCAGCTGCTGGATCTTCCCGGCGACCTGCTTCTGTGCCGGTAGATCGAGCGCGGCCACGTACTGCTTGACCAGCGAGTCGTACTGGCTGTTCTTGAACCGAGCCGCGTTCCACGGGCCCTTCGACGTCAGCGGCGCCTCCAGGTAGACGTTGGGCACGCCGCGGTCGCCGTAGTCGACCAGGCTCATCGTGCTGTCGAGCCAGGGGGAGTTGCCGAACGTGTCCTTGCCGTAGTAGTTGCTCTGCTGACTCGATGTTGAGCTTGACGTTGATCCCGCTCTTCTTCAGGTCCTGCTGGATCACCTGGGCCAGCTGCGGGATTTCCTGGTACTGCTCGGTCGTCAGCGTGACGTTGATGCTCGAGTGACCGGCGGCCTGGAGCAGCTGCTTGGCCTGGCTGATGTTCTGGGTCCGCTGCGGGATGCTGGTGTCGGTGGACGGGTAGCGTGGACCGAACGGGTAGTCGTTGGCGACGCTGCCGTCGCCGCTGAGCAGTGCGGCCACCATCCCCGACCGGTCGAGCGACAGCGCGACCGCCTGCCTGACCCGGGGGTCGTTCCACGGCGACTGGTCGTTGCGCATCGAGAGCTCGCGGTGGTTGGCGGACTTGAGCTTGATGATCTTGTACGTCGAGTTGTTCAGCAGCGAGGTCGCGCCGGCCGGGACGAACTGGGCGATGACGTCGACGTCGTTGCCCTGCAGCGCGAGGATCTGCGGCTGCTGGCTGGAGTAGAACTTGAACGAGGTGTTCGCCAGCAGCGCCTTGGTGCCCCAGTAGTCCGGGTTGGGGACGAACGTGGCGCCGACGTTCTGGGTGTAGCTGCCGAGCTTGAACGCGCCCGTGCCGACGAACGTCTTCTGCCACTTGCCGAAGTCGGTCCCGGCCGGGCACGATGATCGCGTTGTAGTTGTCCGACGACACCAGGTAGGGGAAGTTCCCGTTCGGGCGCCTCGAGGTGGAACTCGACCGTCGAGGCGTTGACCTTCTTGACGCCCGACGGGGTCAGCACGCTGGTGAACGTCGACAGCGCGTTGGACGCGTTCTTGGGGTCCGACAGCTGCTTGAACGTGTAGACGACGTCGTCGGCCGTCATCTCCTTGCCGTTGTGGAACTTGACGCCGGTCCGCAGCTTGAACGTCCACACGCTGCCGTCCTTGTTGGGCTTCCAGCTGAGCGCGAGCATCGGCTGGAGGGCCAGCTTCAGGTTGCTGTCGAAGATCAGGAACTCGCCGGTCTGGTTGAGCATCAGCAGCCCGCCGGCGTCGGCGACCGTCAGCGGGTTCACGGCCGCGGCCGGAGTGGACGCGGCGATCCGCAGCGTGCCTCCCTTGACCGCGGTGCCGCCGCTGGTGCCGGTGCCCGAGCTCGAGCTCGACGAGGTGCTCCCGGATCCGCAGGCGGCCAGCACGGTCCCCAGGAACGTGGCCGACAGGCCGATCGCGCTGCCTCGCCGCAGGAACGTGCGGCGGTCCAGGCGCCCGGCGACCAGCTCGTCGATGTAGTGGTTCTCGAGCTCGCTGCGCCCGGCCCTGAGTCGGTCGAGCTCAGTGTTGCGGCGGGTCATGTAGGCACCTTTCGATCGGATTCGTCACGATGCCCCGCGCCCGGTCCCGGGCAGTCGAGGCGCACAGATTGGGATGCAGTCGCGCCGGGCGCGGCTGGGAGCGGATCGGTCTGGGTGGTGTGGGCGAGCTCGGCGGCCGCCGCCAGCAGATCGCCGATCATCTCGAGCCTGCGGTCCTCGTTCATGCGCCCGCTGGGGACGCACAACGTGATTGCGCCGGCAACCCGCCCGGGCGGGCCCACCGGCACCGCGATGCAATGCAGACCGAGCGCCGTCTCGTCGACGTTCTCGGCGTAGCCGCGCCGGCGTGCGGTCCAAAGGATGTGCGCAAGTTCCCTGAGTCCACCCAGGTGCCGACCCGTGGGGGTGGTGAGCTCCGCGCCGCCGTACATGGCCGCGACCTCGGCCTCGGGCAGGTCCGCGAGCATCACCCGGCCCGACGCCGAGGCGAACGCCGGCAGCCGGCTCCCGACCGATGTCACGAGCCGGACAGGGTGGGTGGTCTCCTGCTTGGCGATGAACACGCTCTCGGAGCCGTCGAGCATCGTCAGGCACGTGGTCTCGTTGTGTCGCTCCAGGAGCCCGCGGGCGACGCCGTGGAAGCCGGCGGTCAGCGCCGAGGCCGGAGTCGAGCGCGCCAGCCAGGCCACGCGCGGACCGAGCTCGATGTTGCCGCTGCCCGAGTCGCGGGTGATCCAACCTCGCTCCCCCATCGTCGAGCACACCCGGTGGAGCGTGCTCTTGGCCACGCCGGTCTCGCGCGACAGCTGCGCGAGCGTCACCGGGCCGCGGCGATCGAGTGCGTCGAGGACGTCGAGGACCGCCGAGACACCCGCCGAACGGCGACGGGAACCTCGCGCGGGCTGCTGGCCTATCACGGTCGCTATTGCTCTCTCCTTGATCCGCCGGTGGAACGGTGTTCAGCCGACGGACGATGCGAACCTGTCATACGGCGAAGGAAGAGTCAAGTTTACGTTGTGTTTAGCTTGCGAGGGCGAATCGGCCGGAGCCTCGGCCGAGTTCGGTCAGTATGTCAATCGGAATGGTCTAGATAGCTGATCGTCGGCGGACGGCCGTGCATAGCGCGACAAATCCAACCCGACCGCCGAGGCTTGCCGTGTGGAGCACGTATACGGTGCTCGGCGCGGCACGCCTCCCCTCCAGCGCCGGATTTGACGCGTTAGACACGCCGTACTCGCCGAGCAACCAGTGATCTTCGCCCGACACGACCAACTCGACCTCGACACCTACACGCGGGTCGCATTCGACCACGAGCGCGTCGACCTAGACCCTGGGCTGCTCGCCGCCGTCGACCGCAGCCGCGGGGCGATGCTCGCCCACGTCGAGCGCGGCGAGCCCGCCTACGGGGTCAACACCGGCCTGGGCCTGCTCGCCACGCGCGCGGTCTCGACCGACGACCAGCCGGCGTTTCAACGGACGATCCTGGTCGCGCGAGCCGGAGCGCTGGGACCCCCGCTGTCCGAGCCGGTGGTCCGCGGGACGATGCTGCTCCGGCTGGCCGGGTTCCTCAGTGGGCTGCCGGGCGTCAGCGCTGATCTCTGCCGGTTCATCGCCGACCGTCTCAACGACAACTGGTTTCCGGTCGTGCCCGGAGGCGTCGGTGGCGCTCCCGGCGAGACAGTTCCGCTCGCCCATCTTTTTCAGACGTTCATCGGCGAGGGCGAGGTGCTGGCCGACGGCAACCGGAGGCCCGCGGGCGAGGCCCTGCGCTCCCGCGGGATCGAGCCGCTCGAGCTTGGGGCCAAGGAGGGAATCGCGCTGATCAACGGCGCGCCGGTGGCCCCGGCGATGGCGATCCCGCTGGCGCTGCGAGCGGAGGCCCTGATCGAGCACGCCACGCTCGCGGGAACGTTGGCGGTGGCGATCGTCGGCGCCTCGGCGCGGCCGTACTCGGTCAGGATCGGCGAGCTCAAGGGCGATCCCGCCCAGCTGCGCGTGCACCGCCGGATGACCGAGCTGCTGGCCGGCGCCGGACGCTGGGATTCGGCCGCGCAGGCGCCGGTGTCCCTGCGGGTGATCCCCCAGGTCCACGGCGCCGCGCTGGATCTGGTCGAGCATCTGCGCGACCAGCTGCAACGGGAGCTGCGCGCGGTCGCCGACAGCCCAGTGTTCCTGCCGGCCGGCGACGGCGAGCCCGAGGGCCTGTACCCCACCGGAAACTTCCACGCCCAGGCGGTGACGACGCTGCTCGACGCCGTCGGGGTTGCGGTCGCCCAGGTCCTCAATCTCGTCGAGAAGCGAATCCACCGTGTGCTCGACTCGCGCTTCTCCGGGCTGCCGGAGCAGCTGTCCCGTGACCCCGGTCGCCACTCGGGCCTGGTGATCCTCCACAAGCAGGTGATCGGGCTCGCCGCCGAGGCCGCGAGCCTGGCCGCCCCCGGCTCGATCCGCGCGGCCGACGCCTCGACTGGCCAGGAGGACTTCCAAGCCCACACGATCCTGGCCGCGCGCCAGCTCGACCAGATCCTGGCCGATCTCGAGCTCGCGCTCGCGTACGAGTTCGTGACCCTGCGCCAGGCGCACGACCTGGCCGGCCGCGCGCTGCTGGCACCGTTGCAGGGGGTGCTGGCAACCGTGGCCGAGGCGGTCCCCGAGATCCACGAGGACCGCTCGCTGGCACCGGACGTCGAGCGGGTGCGCGGGCTGATCGCGCGGGGCACGCTCGCCCCCTACGCGCCGCGGTGGTCACCGCTGCTGGATGGCACATGCAGAATGTGGCGATGACCGTCCTCGCCAATGCCCGCGTGATCGACGGCGCCGGGGCGCCGGCGGTCGAGTCCGCGACGGTGCGGATCGAGGACGGCCGGATTGCGGAGATCGCGGCCGGCGGCGCCGGTGCGGCGGTCCCCGACGGCGCGATCGACGTCGGCGGCCGCACGCTGCTCCCGGGGCTGATCGACGCCCACGCCCACGTCTCCAGCGACCACAGCCGCAGCCCCGGCTTCGGCCCCCCTCCGCCGCGCAAGGGCGAGCTTCCCGCGCCCACGGGAACTCGGCTATTTCATCCTCGCCAAGGCGGCGTCGGCGATGCTCGCCGCAGGCATCACCTCGGTACGCGACGTCGGCGCTTACGACGACGAGGCGATCGTGTTGCGCGAGGCGGTCCGGCTGGGCATCGTCGAGGGCCCGCGGATCCTCTCGTGCGGGCGGATCATCTCGGCGACGGCGCCGGGCGGGGCGATCTTCACCACGATGTACCGCGAGGCCGATGGACCCGAGGACATGCGCAAGGCGGTCCGCGAGCAGCTACGCCGCGGGGCGGACTTCGTGAAGCTGATGGCCACGGGCGCACGCTCGGTCCTGGCCGAGGACCCCGAGCCGGCGCAGATGACGACCGAGGAGCTGGGTGCGATCGTTGATGAGGCCCATCGTCTGGGAGTCCGCGTAGCCGCTCACGCCGAGGGCCTCGATGGCGCCCGGCTCGCCGTACAGCAGGGCGTCGACACGGTCGAGCACGGACTGTCGCTGCACCGCGAGCCGGAGCTGCTCGAGGCGATGGCCGCGCGCGGCATCGTGCTCGTCCCGACGCTGACCACGTTCCACGATCTCGCCGACCGCTTCACGTCCGACTTCCCCGCGGCGCTGGTCGAGCAGGCCAAGCGCCAGCGCGAGGAGGCCTACCGCACGCTGGTGGCCGCACGCGACGCGGGCGTCACGCTGGCGATGGGCCACGACAGTGGGCCGCCGGGCGACAACGCGATCGAACTGGTGCGAATGGTGCAGGGCGGCCTGACGCCACTGGAGGGGATCGCCGCCGCGACCAGTGGCTCGGCCGCGGCGCTTGGTCTCGAGGACATCGGGACGGTCACCCCCGGCGCGGTCGCCGATCTGCTGGTCGTCGACGGCGACCCGCTGGCCGACATCCGCGTGCTCAACCGGCCCGAGAACGTATGGCTGGTCCTGCAGTCGGGCCTGCCGGTAGCCGGTCGCGGCCACGTACCGAGGCAGCCATGATCGACGACGCCACCGCCCACGCGCCGGAGTTCGCGTTGACCGCCGTGGCCGGCGGCACGGTGAACCTCGCCGAACTGGTGGCAGGTGGGCCGGCGCTGCTGGTATTCGTGGCAGAGGAATGCCCCACATCCGCGATGACGTTGCGGCGCCTGGCCGAGCCGGCGAAGCTTCTATCCCGGGCGGGCGTGTCGGTGGCGGCCGTGTTCGAGGACCCGGTGGAGGTCGCCGCCCGCACGGCGCGGCGAGCCGGATTCACCGCCACCGTGCTGTCTGAGCCCAGCCCGTACGACGTGTCGGCCGCCTACGAACTGCAGAGCGTGCCCACGACCGTCGTGGTCGACCGTCACGGCCGGCAGGTGCGGCGCGTTGTGGGCTGGGATCGCGACGGCCTCGATGCCGCGCTCGAGGATGTCGGGCGACTGTCCGGTGGCCCGCTGCTGTCGGTCACCGACGAGCAGCCGCAGCGCAAGCCCGGATGCGCGGCCAAGAACACCTACGACCCCGCCACGCTGGCCGTGCTCGACGCCGCCGGCTCCCACGACGAGCTCGAGGAGATGTTCGAGCGGGGCTGGAGTGACGGGTTGCCGGTGATTCCACCCACGCCCGACCGGGTGGGGGCGATGCTCGGCGCCCGGGACCCGTCGGAGTCGCTGGGCGAGGTTCCCCCGGCGCTGGGCGAGGCGACCCTGGAGCGACTGGCCGCCTGCGCGGTCCTGGCCGGGTGCCGGCCGGAGTACTTCCCGGTCGTGATCGCCGCCGCGAAGGCGGCGCTCGAGCCGCCCTTCAACCTCAACGGTCAGGCCGTCACCACCCAGCCCGCCGGGCAGCTCGTGATCCTCAACGGCCCCGCCCGCGAGACGCTGGGGCTCAACAGCTCGATCGGGGCGCTCGGGCCCGGAAACCGCGCCAACCTCACGATCGGCCGCGCGCTGCGGCTGATGGTCAGCCTGACCGGCGGCGGCTATCCCGGCCGCATGGATCGCGCCACGCTCGGGCACCCGGGCAAGATCGGCTTCTGCCTGGCCGAGGATGAGCTCGTCAGCCCATGGGAGCCGCTGCACGTCGAGCGCGGGTTCGACCCCGAGCAATCGGTCGTGACGCTGATCGCCTGCGACGCACCGATGTCGATCTCAGACCACCGCAGCCTGACTCCGGCAGAGCTGGCCAGCGTGCTGGGCTGGGCCGCGGCGGCGACGTGGAGCCCGAACTGGTGGCCGCTGGGCGGCGCCTCGCTGTTCGTGATCTGCCCCGAGCACGCCGACCTGTTCGGCGAGGCCGGATGGAGCAAGCAACGCGTCCGCGAGGAGATGTTTCAAGCGGTGAGGCGGCCCGCGCACGAGCTGCGGCGGGGCGAGACCACCCCGCGGGTGCAGGCGGCAGCCGATCTGGCGCCGATCACGAAGTGGGACAGCCCCGACGACATCGTGCTGGTCGTGGCCGGCGGTGAGGCCGGCCGCTACTCGGCGGTGTTCGGGCCGTGTCTTGGACTGCAAGCTGAAATCGTCTCCCAGGAGGTGGCATGGAATACGTGAGTCCATTCGACGAGCGGCGGCGCGAGGCCGAGCCGCTGGCACCGCGCGAGAAACCGTTGCGGGGCGCGCGCGTGGCGCTGCTGGACATCTCAAAGCGCCGCGGCGACGAGTTCCTCGACCGGATCGAGACCCGGCTGCAGGAACACGGAGCGCAGACATTCCGGGTGGTCAAGGAGATCTTCTCCAAGCCCGCCGACCCCGAGATCATCCGGCGGATCGCCGGCCGCGGCGATCTAGCCGTGGAGGCGCTCGCCGACTGAGGCTCCTGCACGTCGTGCAGTGTGCACGACATGGTGCGCCTCGAGCGCGAGGGGATCGCCACCGCGGCGGTCGCCACCGAGCCGTTCGTCGACGAGGCGCTCGAGCAGGCGCAGCTGCTCGGGATGCCCGACTACCGGATGGTGTTCATCCCGCATCCGGTGCAGCTGCTGACGCTCGAAGCGCTCCACGAGCACGCCGACCGGGTGTTCGAGCTGATCGTGGAGCGGCTCACGCAGCCACAGCCTCGAGTGGCCTGAGCTCGTCCGCGTAGCTGATCGACCGGCGGCGCATCACGCCGTCGTCGTCGATCTCGTACTGACCGAGCCGCCACAGCGGCGGTGAGTAGGCGTGAATCGACACCGACTGCGCGTCCTCGCCGGCGAGGCGGTGGATGTGCTCGGGTCCGAACGAGAACGAGTACCCCGTCGGCACCGTACGCGCTGCCGGTTCGCCTCCGATCCGGGGGCTCGACTCTCGCAGCGAGCCACGCACGACCCGCACCGCCCCCGCCGAGATGTCGTGATCGTGCCAGCCCGTGTCGTTGACCGGCGTCCAGCACAGCAACCACACGTCGACGTGGTCGTCGCGGTACAGCGATACGAAGTGGCGCTGCTCGTCGGAGAACGAGATGCTCCCGTTCCACCGCTCGGGATCGTCGGCGAGCTCGTTGACGAGCTGTTCGAGCTCGGCGCGTTCAAGGTTGCGCGGCGGAAGCGACTGCAAGGTCATTGGACACCTCCTTGTGGTCGAGAAGTGCAACCGGATTGGCGCAGCGGATCGCGGCCTGGGCGGCCGCGCCGAGGTCGGGCAAGACTGGTTGTGCGTACGGGCGATCGGAGCCCTCGACCAGCGGATCGATCCCGAGCACCCGGACGGTGGCGTCGATCGCACGCGTGCCATAGGACGAGATGTCGAGGTACACCCGGTCATCGACGACGGTTCGACGGCCGGCGCGCACGAAGAACCGCTCGCCGTGCACCGGAGCGAGTCCGGCCAGCATCGCGAAGCACACCCGCAGCCGCGGATACCGGGGACGGCCGAAGGCCACAAACGCGTACCAGGCCTCGTGCATCTGCTGCACGTAGGAGACGACCGCGGGCCACCACGGAGGGGCGCCGGGGGGCGCGGTTGCCGGCCCGGGATGGACCAGCAACGGCCGGCCGGCGTCCTCGAGCGCGTCGAGCAGTGGGGCGGCTCGGGCGTAGCCCAGCTCGTCCGACAGCGCATTGGCCGGGAGCTGCAATCCCACCGTGCCGTCCGCCAGCCGCCGGGCCAGCCGATCGGGATCGGGGTCGGCTACCGCCGCCGCGGCCCAGGCCCCGAACGGCTCGCCGAGCGCAAGCACGCCCTCGTGGTAGGCATCGAGCAGCTCATCCGCCTCGTCGCCCGGCAGCAGCTCGATGCCCAACGGCGATGACAGCGAGATCAGCGCGAGCCCGAGCCCGTCGCCGATCGCCTGTTCGCGGCGGAGGTCGACGTCGTGGTCGCGGGGATCCACTCGGTAGTCCGGCTCGCCCTCGAGCTCGAGCGTCCAGCCGCGCAGCCGCGGTGGCCCGCGCCTGGCGCGCAGCGCCTCGATCAGCGTCGGCGGCCACAGGTGCTGATGCACATCGATCGCGACCGTGTTCCTTAACCGGTTCATTGAATCGTTTCAGTGAATCGGTTCACGGCGAATTTGTCAATGGCCACGCGCCCGATCGAGCCGACGGCCGATTGGCAGACAACCTGCGTCCGGGCCGATCCGGCTGGGTAACCTCCGGACGGTGAGCCCAGGCGCTAAGCGCGTCACCATCCGTGAGGTCGCCGATGCGGCCGGGGTCTCACCGGCCGCTGTTTCGTATGCGCTGCGCGGCATCCAGGTCTCCGGCGAGACCCAGGAGCGGGTCCGTAAAGTCGCCGACGCGCTCGGGTACGAGGCCAACCCGATTGCCCGCGCGCTGGCCAGCGGCCGAACCGGCATGGTCGGGATCCTCGGCCCGTCGCTCGAGGATCTATGGCAGCAGCGGCTGGTCGCCGAGGCCGGCCGGGCACTGCTCGAGCGCGACCACTACGCGCTGATCGTCGACGCCGGTGGCGACCCGGCGCGCCAGCGGATCCTCGGCGCGCAGCTGCGCGACCAGCAGGTCGACGGTCTGATCGTCTCGCCGGTCGATCCTTCGGACGAGTTCTGGCCCGAGCTCGCGGAGTCGGTGGCGGTCGTGTCGATCGGCGATGCGCTCCCCGACGCCGACGTGGCCGGGGCGGTGCTGTTCGACAACCGAGCCGGCGTCACCCGTGCCCTCGAGCACCTCCACGACCTCGGCCACAGCCGGATTGCGGTCCTGCGCCCACCGGGCTCGCCCACCAACGATCGCCCGGCGGAGGTATTCGTCGGGGCCGAGGCCGACCGGCTCGGGCTCGACGTGTTGGTGACCAGCGCGCCCTACGAGCTGGACGAGGCGACGGCCGCGGCCCGCGAGGTGCTGTCGGCCACCAAGCGTCCGAGCGCGGCGTTCTGCTTCTCGGACTCGATCGCCTACGGCGTGTACGCCGCGGCCCGGGAACTGGGGCTCACAATCCCCGGAGAGCTGTCGGTGATCGGCTATGACAACCATCCGATCTCCGCGCTGATGTCTCCTCCGCTGACGACGTTCGACTGGCAGTCAGAGCGCCTGGCCGAGGAGGCGGTGGGGATGGTGCTGGCGGCGATCGGCGAGCGCCGGATGCGTCGCCGGCGGGTGGTGATCGACCCGGACCTGCGCGAGGGCGCGTCCACCGCCAGGCGCCGCTAGAGCGCCCCGAGGGAACCAACGCCCGGCCCGATCGGGCCGGCCGGCGGCCGATCTCTACGATCAGCCCGTGGCGTACGTCGAAACCCAGCCGCAGCGTGCCGGGCTGCTGTCGCGTGCCCCCTCCGGCGCACTCGTCGTCACCGCGATGACCTCGGTGCAGATCGGATCGGCGATCGCGGTCACGCTGTTTGACCGGGTCGGGCCGGCTGGGGCCGTGCTCGTCCGCGTCGCCTTCGGGGCGATCCTGCTCAACGCGGTGTGGCCTCCGCGAGTGCGCGGGCGTTCGCGCAACGAGCTGCTGCTGGCGGTGGTGTTCGGGCTGGTGCTCGCGACCATGAACCTCAGCTTCTACGAGTCGATCCATCGAATCCCGCTGGGCACCGCGGTCACGCTCGAGTTCCTTGGCCCGCTCGCGGTCGCGGTGGCGGGCTCGCGGCGGCTGCTCGACCTCGCGTGGGTGGCCCTGGCGGTGCTCGGAATCGTCGCGCTCGCGCGCGGCAGCACCCACGGACTCGACCCGCTCGGGGTCGCGCTGGCGCTGTTCGCTGGGTGCCTGTGGGGCTGTTACATCCTCCTCAACGGACGGGTCGGCCGGGTGTTCGAGCGCGGTACCGGCGTCGCCCTTTCGATGTGCGTCGCGTCGGTCGCGCTGCTTCCGGTCGGGATCGCCGCCGCCGGATCCGAGCTGCTGCATCCGGTGCCGCTGGCGATCGGCGCGGCAGTCGGCCTGCTGTCCTCAGCGATTCCCTACTCGTTCGAGCAGGAGGCGCTGCGGCGGATCGCGGCGTCGCTGTTCGGCGTGCTGATGAGCCTCGAGCCCGCCGTCGCGGCGGTCGCCGGCCTGATCGTGCTCGGACAGAGCCTGAGCGCGCGCGACATCGTCGGGATCGCGCTGGTGGTGGCCGCGTCGGCCGGCGCCTCCCTGCACGCCAGCCGCGCGACGGTCGACGCCTGAACCGCGCGGCCCGACCGCGCGGGTCACCCCAGGAACGCGATCAGCTCGCGGGCGACCCCGACCGGGTCGTCGTAGGCGATCAGGAAGCCGGTCCGGGCGAGCATCCGCAGCTGGGCGTCAGGAAGCAGATCCAGCGCCTCCTGGGCGGCCGCGATCGGATGCTCGGTGTCCTCGTCGGCCCACAGAAGCAGCACCGGCATGTCGATTCGCGGGTAGGCGTCGAGCAGCCACCGCTGCGGCTCGGCCGGCCAGCGGCGCGCGAACTTCGCCCACGCCCGGGCGCGGTTGCCGTTCCCGCCGACGTCGGCGAACGCGTGGCGGACGAGGTCGCGGGCGGCCGGGTTGCGCTGAACCGACAGCCGCTCGCCGACCGCGGGGCGGAACACGAGCTTGGCGCCGTGGGCCAACATCCGATCCATGCCGGGTAGCGCGGCAGCGCGGGTGACTGCCCGCCAGGTGGCGCGCTTGCCCGGATGCTCCTGACGGCGATGCAGCCGGTTGGGCATCAGCACCAGCCGCGACGGCGTCAGCCGCCCGGTGGCGATCGCTCGCAGCGCGAGCTCGGCGCCGATGTCATGGCCGGCGATCAGCGGACGGGGCCCCACGGCTTCGCGGCAGAAGCCGGCCATCACTTCCGCCAGCCAGTCGGGCGTGTAGGGATGACGAGGTCGGTCCTCGGAGTCACCGTGCAGCGGCAGATCCGGGAGCACCACCCGGAAGCGCGCCGACAGCGGTGCGACGATCGGTTCCCACTCGCGATGCGAGAGCCCCAGCGAGTGCAGCAGCGCCAGCCCGGGTCCAGCGCCCGTCTCGCGATATGCGACGCGCGCACCGTCGTGGTGGTGGTAGAGCCTCAACCGCATTGCAAACCTCCTACCGAAACGTGTTGCACTACGCCATGCGCGAATCCATTGGTGCGGCGAGGTTGTGCAAATGCTGCACGACCCTCGCGAACCTTGCCAAAACGGTTCAACTTGACGCACATGGAAGCACGGAGCAGTAGCCCCCTCGGACTGTCGACGTCGCAGGCCGCCAAGGCGCTTGGCGTGTCGTTGGGCACGATCCGCCGTTGGTCCGACATGGGATACCTACAGTCCTACCGGACACCTGGTGGTCAGCGCCGGTTCAGCGCAGACCAGATCGAGCAGTTCCTGGTGACCTTGCGGCGCGGCGGTGACCCGTCGGAGAACCGCGACCGCCTGGTCAGCTAGCTCGAGCTTTCTTGTACCGCGATTCGGTCAGCCGGTTCCGGCTTCCGAGATTCGCCGTTCCATATTCAGCTCGGTGTCGAAGTCGGCCGTGTCGGCGTGCCGGTAGTCGACTCCCTCACCGCTGAGCAGACCCGCGAGCACTTCCACGTAGCGGGGCTCGAGCTGACTGTCTGATACGCGCCGCAGCTCGCGCACCGCCTCGAATGAGCTCATGCGCGTGCGATATGTGTCACTCGCCGTCAACGTGTCGTACACCTCCGCGACCGAGATGATCTTGGCGATCTCGGGGATCTCGGCGTCGATCAGGCCACTCGGGTACCCACGTCCGTCGACGCGCTCGTGATGGGCCAGCACGATCTCGGCGACGGGGCCGTACATGCCGAGGTCCTTGAGCATGTCCGCGCCCAGCTCCGGGTGTCGCTGGATCGCCATCCAGTCCTCCTCGGTCAGCGTGCGACCGCGCTCAGCCACGCGATCAGACAGCGCGAAGTGCCCGATGTCGTGCAGTAGGCCAGCGGTGTGCGCCAGCTCCTGTTCGCGTTCGGTCATGCCGAGCTCGCGAGCCATGTCGCGCGAGAACCGGGCGACCGCCGCGGCGTGGCGCGCGGCGCGCTGATCGCGCGTGTCCAGCGACCGCATCAGCCCGGCGAGCACGCCCCACGACAGCGACACGTACTGCTCGGACCGGCGCCGGGCGCGCTGGAGCAGATGCGCCATGTACGAGAACGTGAACACAGCCGACAACGCGAACGCGATCCCGGCGTTGCCGATCTCCAGCGTGATCCCGGCGCCGGCGACGACCAGCAGCACGTTGAGGCCGATGCTCGGCAGATCCTCCACGAATGTGTTCATTCCGAACTGCTCGAGATCCGGGAAGAACACCCGACCGAGGACCGCCACGATCGCGAAGCTCAGCGTGATCGCGATCACCGACGCCACGGTGACCGCCACGTAGAACTTGACGGACGTGCTCGGGGCTTCCGGCGATCGCGTGACTGACCAGCGCTGCCGCGGCGGCCGGAATCACGCTCGCGGGCAGGTTGTTCAGCACCACCGCCCGCCAGCGCGTTCGCAGCCGCAGCGCGGCCGTGAGCTCCGACAGCACCGCGGCCGCCATCGCCGAGCGTGCACCGAGGAACACGCCGGCGAGCACGTACACGATGAACGACGCCGATACCGACAGACCGTCGCGGGCGCCGGCAACCATCGCTCCTGCGATCACCGCTGCGACGCCCAGAATGACTGTGAGTGCGCTTACCTTGTCGGCCGGTGCCCAGAGGATCGTTGCTATAACGGCGGCAAGCAACGCTGCCACAACCAAGCAAGCTGCGACGCGCTCGCCGTTCCGGCCGCGAGCACCCCGTCGGGCCAGGCCGACCATCGGCTCAAGTTAGCGCGAAACTCGCGCTAACCGCAATGTTTGGATGCGATTAACCCCGGCGGTATGCCATTTGCGGATCCCTCCTCTCGGCTGGCCAGCAGACACGTGCAGCCGTCGACATAGGTTGGGGCGCGCATTCGACAGCCGCTTTGCACAATTTGTGGATCACTTTCTTCCAGGAAAGCTGTGCAATTCTATGCTTGGCCCACAGCCAACTCAACGAATGGTCCGAAATAGCAACGTCTAGACGACCTATCCTGCGCATGCGCTATCTGAAGACCAGCGAGGCGGCGGCGTTGTTGAACGTCAGCCCCAACACGTTGCGCGCCTGGGAACGACGCTTCGGGTTTCCCAAGCCACAGCGTTCTCCAGGCAAGCACCGTCTGTTCACGCACGGCGAAGTCGCCGCGCTCAGGGACGCCCTGCAGGAGGGTCTGTCGATCTCCTCGGCGATCTCTCGTGCGCGCGAGGGGCTGGTCGCCGACACGAACTCCCTGCTCGGGGCGCTTGTCTCCTATGAGCGCGAGCGAGCCGACACGGCGATCGAGGCCGCGCTGGCGCTGCGCTCGGTGGAGCGATCGGTCGAGGAGGTCCTGCTTCCGACGCTCGACGAGGTGGCTCGCCGGTACACGGTCGAGTCCGCCGCGTGGGCATTTGCGGCGCATTGGGGCGCCGAGTGGCTGCGGCGTGCGACGCGCCTGGCTCCGCCCCCCGTGCGCCCGATCTCGATCGTGGTCGGTGACGCGACGCGCGACGAGCTGGACCCCGACGCGCCGTACCTGCGCGCGCTCGAGCTGTTGGCCGTCCGGGCCGGCGTCAACCTGCTGAGCCTGTCCGCCCGCGGGGTGGCGGGCATCGGCGACGCGGTGGCAGTGCACCGCCCGAACGTCGTGGTGGTGGCGGGCAACCATCTCGACGACGACACGGTCGCGCGGTGGGCGTACGCGATCAGACTCTCGGTGGGAGCGACGCCGGTGGCGCTGTACCGCCGGGGTCCGCAACGCGCCACCCGCGTGCGCACGACTGCGACCAACGTGCTGCCACCGGGGGCCGGGGAGGCGCAGCGGCGCCTGCTTGATCTGGTGGAGGAACAGGGAGATGCCGCTGTCAATGTTTCGAGCACCCGCCACTCCGGCGGGATAGGTCAGGACGTCAGGGCTCGCACGGCCTAGCGTCACAGAACTCGTTCGAAAGGGATTTCGATGCGTACAAGACACATAGGGGGCATCGGGGGCCGACCAGCACTTGCGCTGGTCCCACCGCTGCCTGACGTCGATGAGCCCGCGGCGCCAACGCGGACGGTCACGTTCTGCAGCCACTGCGGCGCCGAGCCGCCGGCCGACGCCGCGATCAGCCCCACGCGAGTGTGTGGCGATTGCGGGCTGGGGTTGCTGCTGCAGGCGCAATCCGACGCGGCTCCCGGCCCCGGCGAGGCGTTCGTCGTCGCCGACGACTCGCTGTCGGTATGCGCGGTGTCCGCCGCCGCCGAGCAGTTGCTGGCGACGCTCGAGACCGAGGCGATCAACCAGCCGATCACCCGCCTGTTGGTCCCTGCCGACGCCGAGGGCAAGGGCGCGAACCTGGCGGCGGCGATGACGTGGGCGGCTCGGGGCGACGGGGCAGTGCACCGCACGGTTGTGCGTCCCGCCAACACGTTCGGGATCAGGATCACCGCCCGGATCGCGGCCTGTGGGCCCCGATCTGCTGCGCTGCTCGTATTCGAATAGCCGCGCGCGGCCCATGGCCGCGGCTGCACGAGTCCTTGCGGGTGTTGCGCCGGCGTGCCCGGCGCTCGATAAATCCCTGGGCAAATGTCAGGAATCCGGACCAACGCTGCTGCGGCGATGCTCGGGATCAGCACTTCGACGTTGCGGACCTGGGAGCGACGCTATGGCTTCCCGCGCCCGGTGCGCTCGCCCGGCGGGCACCGCCAGTACGCGCTGGCCGAGATCGAGGCGCTGCGGCTGACGCTGGCTGAGACGCACAACGTGTCCTCTGCCGTCGCGCTGGCCCGAGAGCGAGGTGAGGGACCGTCGTCCCCTGCGCGCCTCGCGGCTGCGTTCGCGAAGTTCGACGAGGAGCGCGCCGACCGCCTGCTCGAGGAGAGCCTGACGCTTCGCTCGGTCGAGCGGACGATCGAGGATGTTCTGCTCGACGCGGTCGCGGCCCACGCGGTCCTGCCCGGGCCGACGCCCGAGTTCGAGTTCGCCTGCCGACACGCCGCCGGATGGATGTCGGCGGTCAGGCGGCTGGGCCCAGCGCCGACGCGCGCCGACGGGGTCCTGGTCGTGGACGGCACCGCGCCGTTGACTCTCGACGCGCTTCACGCCCAGTCCCTGGAGCTGATGCTTCGGCGCGCCGGCCTGCGGACCATGTGGCTGTCGCCGGCGATCGAGCCCTCGCGGCTGCGCCGGGCGGTGCGTGCGCTCGAGCCCAGCGCGATCGTCGTGACCGCGACCCGGCCGTCGCTCGACGCGATCGGCAGGCTGATCTACGCGGTCAGGGGCACCGTGGCCGACGTCGCGGTGTTCGACTACCGCGGCGCGGTCCCCGACGGCAGCGCCAGCTCGGTCTACCGCCTGGGCGAGCGCCCGCTGGCCGCGCGCGACGGCTTGGTCGCGCGGCTGCAGGTGCGGTCCACCGCGGCTCCCCGGCCGGCGCGCCGGCGGATGCTCACTGCGGGCGTGCGCGGGCGCTGACCGCCGCCCCACATGCACAACGTCCCACTCGAGCCCCGCGGAGGCAACCGTGGGGCGTTGGTCATGCCTGACGTGACGAACGTCCCACGGCCGGCTTGATCCGGCCCGAGAGGGATGTTGTGCAGGTCGTTCGTCCTCGGATCGCTCGGTGGGCCGGCGTGGACCGCCGCGCTCCGCGGCGCATCCGTGGCGGCTGGCGCTGGGGCGGTATCAGGCGCCTCCTACAATCCTCCGCCGATGCCCGCTCAGCACCGCCCAGTTGATCCACGCGCCTCGTTCCCCGAACTCGAGGAGCGCGTGCTCGCACGCTGGCGCGAGCGGGAAGTGTTCGCGGAGTCGTTGCGCCGGCGGCGCGACGCCCCGCCCTGGGGCTTCTACGAGGGGCCCCCGACCGCGAACGGCGCTCCCGGCACCCACCACGTGCTGTCACGCGTGTTCAAGGACATCTTCCCTCGCTACCGGACGATGCGCGGTCACTACGTCGAGCGCAAGGGCGGCTGGGACTGTCACGGGCTGCCGGTCGAGCTGGCGGTCGAGGCCGAGCTGGGGATGCAGTCCAAGGAGGACATCGAGCGCTTCGGGATCGCGGAGTTCAACGCCCGCTGTCGCGAGAAGGTGCTCAGCCACGTCGAGGACTGGAACCGCCTGACCGAACGGATCGGCTTCTGGATCGACCTCGACGACGCGTACCGCACGCTCGACCCCGACTACATCGAGTCGGTGTGGTGGGCGCTCGAGCAGATCCATGCCCAGGGGCTGCTGTACGAGAAGCTCAAGGTCGTCCCGTACTGCACTCGCTGCGGCACCGCGCTCTCCAGCCACGAGCTCGGGCAGCCCGACGTGTACCGCGACGTCATCGACCCGTCGGTGTACGTACGTCTGCCGGTGACCGGACCGAGCGGCGCGGCCCGCGAGGGCGACGAGCTGATCGTGTGGACCACGACTCCGTGGACGCTCGTGTCAAACGCCGCGGTCGCGGTCGACCCCGAGCTCACGTACGTGCGCGCCCGGGTTGACGACGGTCCCGTCGAGATCGTCGCCGAGTCGCTGGTGCCGCGGGTGCTCGGCGAGGACGCCGAGGTGCTCGAGCGGTTCCCCGGGAGCGAGCTCGTGGGCGCCGCCTATGACCCCCCGTTCGCGTTCATCCCGGGCAGCGAGTACGGACCCAAGGGGCACACCGTGCTCCCCGGCGACTTCGTCACCGACCAGGACGGCACCGGGCTCGTGCACACCGCGATCGCGTTCGGCGAGGACGACTTCCGCCTGGGCGAGCAGCAGGGACTCAACGTGATCAACCCGGTCCGGCTCGACGGGACCTACGACGCGCGGATCGGCCCGTACGAGGGCCGGTGGGTCAAGGAGGCCGACCCCGACCTGATCGAGGACCTGCGCGCGCGCGGCAGGCTGCTGCGCTCGGAGTCCTACGAGCACTCATATCCGCACTGCTGGCGCTGCCACACGCCGCTGCTGTACTACGCCAAGCCGTCGTGGTACATCGCCACCAGCGAGCGTAAGGACCGGCTGCTGGCCGCCAACGAGACGGTCAACTGGCACCCCGAGCACGTCAAGCACGGGCGCTTTGGCAACTGGCTGGAGGGCAACGTCGACTGGGCGCTGTCGCGCGAGCGCTACTGGGGCACGCCGCTGCCGGTGTGGCGCTGCGACAACGGCCACGACCGCGCGATCGGATCCTTCTCGGTACTCGAGGACCTGTCCGGGGTCGAGCTCACCGATCCCCACCGCCCATTCGTCGACGAGGTCACGTTCCCGTGCGCCGAGTGCGGGCAGCCGATGCGCCGCGTCCCCGAGGTGATCGACGTGTGGTTCGACTCGGGCTCGATGCCGTTCGCGCAGTACCACTCTCCCCACGCCGGCACCGAGGCGTTCGAGCGCCGGTTCCCGGCGGACTTCGTGTGCGAGGCGCTGGACCAGACCCGCGGTTGGTTCTACTCGCTGATCGCGATCTCGACGCTGCTGTTTGACCAGTCTCCGTACCGCAACGTCGTCTGCCTGGGGCTGATCCTCGACGACGACGGGCGCAAGATGTCCAAGTCGCTGGGCAACACCGTCGAGCCCTGGGACGTGATCAACCGGTACGGCGCCGATGCGCTGCGCTGGTACTTCTTCACCTCCAAGCAGCCGTGGGACGGCTACCGCTTCTCGCTGGAGGCGATCAGCGAGGCACTCAGGCAGTTCCTGCTTCAGCTCTGGAACACCTACGGGTTCTACGTGCTCTACGCCAATGCGAACGAGACCGCGCCAGTGGCGCTCGGGGATGTCGAGCCGACCGAGCTGGATCGGTGGGCGCTGTCGCGGATGAACGCGACGATCGAGATCGTGCGCGAGCGCATGGACGAGTTCGACGCGACCGTCGCCGGGCGCGCGATCGCAACGTTCGTCGAGGAGATCTCCAACTGGTACGTGCGGCGCTCGCGCCGGCGCTTCTGGGACGGCGACCCCGCTGCGTTCGCGACCCTTCGCGAGTGCCTGCTGACCGTCTCCAAGTTGCTGGCCCCGTTCTGCCCATTCATCTCCGACGAGCTCTACGACAACCTCGACGGCACCGAGCCAAGCGTGCACCTGTGCGACTTCCCCGCCGCCGGGGATCGCGACGCCGAGCTCGAGCAGGTGATGAGCGTGGCCCGTCAGACGGTGCGGCTCGGGCTGGCCGCTCGCGGCAAGGCCAAGGTCAAGGTGCGCCAGCCGCTGCACGAGGCGATCGTCGTCGCCACCGGGTTCGAGCGGGACGCGATCGAGCGGACCGCGGAGATCATCCGCGACGAGCTCAACGTCCGCGAGCTGCGATTCGTGTCCGAGGTCGACGAGCTCGGTGAGGTCGAGGTCAAGCCCAACTACCGGACGCTCGGCCCGAGGTTCGGCAAGCGGATGCCGCTGGTGGCGGCCGCCGTTGCCGGCCTGGACCCCGCGCACGCGTCCGCGACTCTGCGCGCGGGGCGCAGGGTGGCGATCACGATCGGCGGTCAGGACCACGAGCTGACCGCCGACGACCTGTTGGTCGCGATGAAGCCGCTCGAGGGCTATGAGGTCGAGCGGGAGGGATCACACGCCGTCGCGCTCGAGCTCGAGCTCGACGACGAGCTGCGGGCGGAGGGTTGGGCGCGCGAGATCGTCCACGCGGTGCAGGCCGCGCGCCGCGACGCTGGGCTCGAGGTCTCCGACCGGATCGCGTTGACGCTCGACGGGGACGAGCCGCTGATTAACGCCGCCCGGACGCGCGAGGCGTATATCGCTGCGGAGACGCTCGCGGTCCGGGTCGGCTATGAGTCGCTCGATGGGGCCGCCAAGCCGTTACTGATCGACGGCCTCGAGCTTCGGGTCGTTGTCGCGCTGGCCTGAGCCGGCGTTGGGGTACTTCTGGCTCAGGCGCTAGGCGAGTGCCGGCTCGAGCTCCGCCTCGAGCTTACGCTTGGGGTACGCCCCGATCACGGTCTTGGCCGGCTGTCCGTTGCGAAACAGGATCAGCGTCGGGATCGACATCACGTTGAACTCGATCGCGGTCTTCTGGTTCTCGTCGATGTTCAGCTTGACGACCTTCAGCTGGTCGGCACGCTCGTTGGCGATCTCCTCGACCACTGGCGCGACCATCCGGCACGGTCCACACCACGGCGCCCAGAAGTCCACGAGCACGGGGGTCTCGGACTCGATGACCTCGGCCTGGAAGTTGTTGTCGGTGACTTCTGAGACGGTGCCTGCCATTTGGTCTCCTCGTTGATTCGTGACCGTTACTTCAGAAAGTATAGCGCGGTCTCGACGGACCTCCGAGGGGTGCCGGGTGCGGTCGTCGAGTACCACTACGCTTGAGAGCGCGACCGACATCCTCCCACGCCGATGACCGACTCCGCAGAGATTCCCGCCGACCGTACGACCGACCCGACCAACCTCGAGATCGCGCAAGCGCTGGACGAGCTGGGCGACCTGTACGAGCTCGACGGGGCCGTGATCCACCGGATCGTCGCGTACCGCAACGCGGCCAAGGCGGTCCGCGAGGCGCCGGTCTCGATCACTGCCCTGGCCCGCGAGGGCCGGGCCACCGAGCTGCCGGGGATCGGAGCGATCATCCAGGAGAAGGTGATGTCGCTGGCCGACACCGGCGAGATCCCCGCACTGGTGAAGCTACGCGCCAAGTTCCCCGCGGGGCTGGTGGAGATGACGCGGCTGCCGGGACTCGGGCCCAAGCGCGCGCGGCGGCTGTTCGACGAGCTGCACATCGACTCGCTCGACGGACTGCGGACCGCTGCTCAGGAACAGAAGATCCGAAAGCTCAAGGGCTTCGGGCCCAAGGCCGAGGAGAGCATCCTCGCCGGGCTTGACGCCGTCGGCGCAGGGCAGCCGGTGACGCGGTTCGTGCTCGACCGCGCGCTGGCGATCGCAGACCCGTTCGTGGCGGCGTTGCGCGAGCACCCCGCGTCCGATCAGGTGCAGCTGGCGGGATCGGCACGGCGGATGACCGACAGCGTCAAGGACCTCGATGTGATCGCCACCGCCCACGACCCGATCGCGCTGTCGCGGGCGGCCGCCGCGCTTGACCTGGTGGAGCAGGCGGGTACACCCGGCGAGTCCGGGGTCCGGTTGCGGACCCACACGGGGATCCAGATCGACCTGCGGATCGTCGCGCCCGACCAGTTCGGCAACCTGCTGCAGCACTTCACAGGTTCCAAGCAGCACAACATGGCGCTCCGCGACGCCGCGGTCCGCAAGGGGCTGCACGTGTCCGAGTACGGGGTGCTCGACGACAGCACCGGCGAGACCCATCGCTGTGCGACCGAGGCCGAGGTCTACTCGCTGCTCGGCCTGCAATACATCGAACCCGAGCTTCGTGAAAACCGCGGCGAGCTCGAGGCCGCAGCCGCGGGCACGCTGCCGGAACTGATCGAGCTCGGCGACCTGCGGGGCGACCTGCACTGCCACACGACCGCCTCCGATGGCACCGCCTCGATCGCGGAGATGGCGGGGGCCGCCCGCGACGCCGGCTATGAGTACCTGGCGATCACCGACCACTCCGCCAGCTTCGGGTTCGGCGACGACCTGTCGCCGGCGCGGCTGACCGAGCACGTGGCGGCGGTCCGCTCGGCGTCGGTCGACGGGATCGAGCTGCTCGCCGGCTCGGAGGTCAACATCCTGCCCGACGGCTCGCTCGACTATGAGGACGACGTGCTGGCCGAGCTCGACTGGGTGATCGCCAGCGTCCACTCGTCCTTCCGCATGGACTCCGACACGATGACCAAGCGGATCATCAGCGCAGTCGAGAACCCGCTGGTCGACGCCATCGGCCACCTGTCGGGCCGCAAGATCGAACGGCGGCTCCCGTACTCGTTCGACGCCGAGCGCGTGATCGAGGCTGCGGCTCGCGCCGGCACGATGCTCGAGATCAACGCCAGCCCCGACCGGCGCGACCTGAACGAGCTCAACGCGCGCGCGGCGGCGGCCGCCGGCATCCCGATCCTGATCAACTGCGACGCCCACCGCGTCGGCGGCTTCGAGGTGGCCCGCTACGGAGTCGCGACTGCGCGCCGGGCCTGGCTGACCGCGTCCGACGTGGTCAATACCGGGTCGTGGTCGGACGTCGCGGCGCTGCGACCGCGTAACCGGGCCTCGACGTGACTCCGTGATGGAACTTCGTTGCATATGAACGCTTTTCCATCACGGACCGTCCGTCACCTGCGCGCGCGCTGAGCGCGCCGCGGAGGCGGGCGCTTGGCGGCCGGCCGCTTCGCCGGTGGCTGGGGTCGGGGCGAGCGTCGCGGGAACCACGAGGGCATCCTCCACTCGCGCTGGATCGCCACGAACCACAGCAACCCGAGGATGCACAGGATCGACGCTACGAAGAAGTTCAGACGCAACCCGAAGATGTGGTTGGAGTAGTCGACGCGCAACGTCTCCTCGAACACTCTGAAACCCGAATAGCCGGCCACGTACAGCGCGAACAGGCCGGGCGGGCGGATCCGGCGGTGGTGCCCGAGCCACACCAGGAACGCCGCCAGCAACAGGTTCCAGACGATCTCGTACAGGAACGTGGGGTGGAACGTCATGTACTGGGTGTAGTGCGGCGGGCGGTGGGCGAGATCGATTTTCAGGCCCCAGGGGAGCGTGGTCGGGCCGCCGAACAGCTCCTGGTTGAAGTAGTTGCCGACGCGACCGAACGCTTGCGCCACGAGCAGGCCCGGGACGGCGGCGTCCATGAACCGCCGCACGTCGTAGGGATCCAGCCGGCGGTACAGCACCCACAGGCCGGCCGCGACGCCGCAGGCGATCCCGCCCCAGATGCCCAGCCCGCCCTTCCAGATCGCGAATGGCCCCCACCAATGCGGCGGGATCTGGCTCGGGGTGGTGATCAGGAAGTAGATGCGACCACCGATCAGCCCTGCCGGGAACCCCCACATCGCAACCTCGTAGCAGAGGTCCGGATCCCCGCCCTCCTTGCCCCAGCGACGACGCGCGATCACGATCGCAGCCGCCACCGCGAGCACGTACATCAGGCCGTACACGTGCACCTCAAGCGGCCCGACGTGGAATCCGTTCGAGGACGGGCTGGGGATGAACGCCTCGGTCACTGCGCACCCAATCTTGTCAGCAACCGCGGCAATACCGTCTCGCTAACCGTCCGGTCGACTGCCGCGCGGGAGAACGGCCGGAGTAACTCGGCCGCGCGCGAGGCATACCCCGCAGCCGGATCGTCGAGCGCGGCGCGCAGCGCCGGCACCAGATCGTCGCGCACCAGCCGGGGGTCGAGCCGGCGGGCGAGGTCGAGCGCCGGGTAACCGCCGGGAGCGGGCGTGGTGACCAGCATGCAGCCGTCTGCCAGCGCCTCGAGCGGAGCGATCCCGTAATCCTCACGACGCGGCGCGGCGACGAACACGCGCGCGCGGCGCAGCAGCGCGCGGTACTCCGTGGGTGCCAGCCGACCGACCAGACGGACTCCCGCTACCTCCGCGAGCCGGTCGATGCCGGCTACCACCAGCGTCTCGTCACCGCGACGGGCGCGCTCCCATGCCGACAGAATGTGGTCGAGCCGCTTCTTGTCCGGGTTGCCCGCGTAGGCGAGCACGTCGATATCGCGAGCACCCGACGCGGGCCCGGACGGATCCACCGGCGTGGGCAGCACCACGGGCCCGCCGGCCACCAGCGCTCGATCGGCGGGCGCGAGCGCGCGCTCGCTCATCGCCAACACCAGCGGCGACTGGCGCAGCCGGCGACGCTCCACGGGCCGCTGCCAGAGACCGTGGCGGCCGGGGCGGTTCTCGGCGGCGATCGCGTCCAGCCAGATCGCCCCCGGTCGCGGCCACAGCAGCGCCGCGGTCATCGAGCAGTAGATCAGCGCTGCCGGCTCGGACTCGTCGATCCCGCGCCGGCAGGCCCGGTGCGCCGCCGCCGCCTCGACGAAGTCCGTCAGGGCGAACGTCCGCACCCGGCGCAGGCGCCCGGTGTCGACTGTCGCCACCCGGGCGCCGGCGCGAGACAGTGACGTGCACAGCTCAGCGGCCGAGGCTCGCCACCCCGGCGTGCTCCCGACGGACACGACCAGAACGTCCGTGCGCGGCACACCTACGCCCGCGGCCGAACGCGGTGCGACTGATTGGACGCGCCGTTGAGCTCGAACAGGTTGGAGCGAAATCCGGGCGTGCGCACGAGCCTGATCGCCTTCAGCGGCGAAGTTCGCTCGACGTAGAAGCGGGCGCCGTCACGCTCCTCGATCGCGGTCACCGCCGAGGACTGGCGCCGCCAGGCCAGGGCCCAGATGATCGCGAACCCGCATGCGATCGTGGCTACCTGCGGGAGCACGAACGCCAGCGCTCCGGCGCCGATCGTCGAGAACAGCAGCGGCCACAGACGGTTGAGCAGCGTGCGCCAGGCATTGACGTCCGGGAGCATGCTCTGCGTGCGGGCGCTGGCCAGCAGCGAAGCGATCGGCGGGGACGTCTCCGCGCGCCGGCCCAGCCACAGCCCGACCAGCGCGGCCAGCACCCACCATCCGGCGGCCACCGGGATCACCAGCGAGTCCGCGCCGTTGGCGGCCGCGGCGACGGTCACGGCCGCGAGCGCACTGGCCGCGGCCGCACTCAGCAGCACCGTCATCCGCAGGAAGTCGGTGAACCGCACGTCAGTGGTGTCCGTGGGGGTCCACTAGGCCACTACTCGGCGACCAGCGACGCCAGCAGTTGCTGGACGCCCTCCGTCCCGTCGACCACGATGTCCGCCTCCTCGGTGATCCGCGTGGGACCCTCGTCTGACCGGACGCCGACGCGGATCGCGGAGGAGATCTTTCCCTCGTCCTTGAGCTGGGTCAGCGCCCGGAACGCGTCGAGATCGGTGACATCGTCGCCGGCGAACAGCACGGCGTCGACGTCGGCGCCATCGAGGAAGTTAATGATCCCGACGCCCTTGTCCATCCTCACCGGCGGACGCACCTCGAGCACCTTGCGCCCCCAATGCGTGCTCAGGCCGGCGGCCTCCGCCTTGGCCGCGATCGACTCGATCGCCGCGCGTGCCGCTTCCTCGTCGGGAGCGCCCCGCCAATGAAACGCGACGATCGCGCCCTTGTCCTCGAGCCGGACTCGGCGGCGGCGCAGCTCCGAGGTCTCCGCCTCGCGGCCGAATTCGTGGATCTTGCGCACCCAATCGGCGATCCCGGCGTCGAGCACCGACTCCGTCCAACCTGCCCGCAGCAGCTCGGTGCCGTGCGACCCCAGATACGAGATCGTCCCGATCGACACCATCGCGCGGGCCTCCGAGGCACGGCGACCGCTGACGCATGCGACCACGCCGTAGCGTCGCGCCACCTCGATCAGGATCTGACGGGTCGTCTCCGGAACGTGCGCGTCGGCGGCGTGCTCGACGATCGGCGCGAGCGTGCCGTCGATATCGAGCAGGATCGCCCCGCGTCTGGGGTTTGCGCGCAGCGGAGCCAGCGCGTCGGACGGGAGCGCGGACGACACCCGCCTAGTATGCCCTCTCTCGGCCTATAGCATTGGCGGCGATGAGCGCCTCCACTCGCGGCCACGGTTACGCGGTCTCGAGCCTCGATCAGATGGGCGACGGATACGGGTTTCGCAAGGTGCGCCGAGAGCTCGAGGTGACCGCTTTCGGCATCAATGCGCTGGTGCTGCCGCCCGACTACGAGACGGGCGTTCACTATCACGACCGCCAGGAGGAGACGTACTTCGTCCACCGGGGCGAGGTCGAGATCCGCTTCGGGGATGGCAGCTCGCATCGGCTCGCTCCCGGCGGCGTGGCCCGCGTGGACCCGGGCACGCATCGGAGCCTGCGCAACGTCGGTCGCGACGACGCGGTCATACTCGTGGCCGGCGGCGCCGACGGCTACGTCGGCCGCGACGGGCAGGCCGTGCAAGCGCCGGCGCGGGGCGGTCCACCCGGGGCTCGATAACTCGCTTGCCCGGCGGCCCGATCCTGCTGCTGCATGGCCAGCCGGGCACCGCCCGTGACTGGGATCCGGTGATCGGCGCGCTCGGTGCCGATGCCCACGCGATCGCGATCGATCGGCCGGGGTGGGATGGGCAGACGCCGCCGTCGGATCTGGCGGGCAACGCCGAGGTCGCGCTGGCCGCGCTCGATCGCGCCTGCGCCGACGGCGCCACCGTGGTCGGGCACAGCTTCGGCGCGGGCGTGGCGGCCTGGCTGGCCATCGCTCATCCCGACCGGGTCCGCGCGCTGGTGCTGGTGGCGCCGGCTGCAAACCTGGAGGCATTGGAGCCGGTCGATCGCCTGCTGGCGGCCCCGGTCGTCGGGGAGCTCGCGGCCGCGTTGGCTATGGGATCGATCGGGCTGGCATTGGCGGCGGCGCCACTGCGCCGGTTGATCACGAGAATCGTCGGGCTCGACGAGCGCTACCTGGTCTCAGTCGGCCGCGCGTCGCTTACTCCGGCGGCGTGGCGCGCGTTCGTCGCCGACCAACGCGCGATGGTGGCGGACCTGCCCGAGCTGAACGCCAGGCTGGATGAGATCTCGGCGCCGGTCACGATCGTCGTCGGAACCGCGGATCGGATCGTCCCGGTCGCGGCCGCGCGGGCGCTGTCGCGGCAGATCCAAGGCGCCCGGCTGGTCGAGCTGGAGCACCGGGGACACCTGCTTCCGCAGCGCAACACTGGCGAGCTGGCGGCGCTCATCCGTGACGCCGCTGGGGCGTAGATGGCTGGTTGCGCCTAGCCGTCGTCGGGACCGGGCTCGGGCACGACCGGCGTCGCCGGCTCCTCGGGGTCGGGGACGACCGCCGGCTCCTCAGGATCGGATGGCGTGCCCGGGTCGGGGTCGATCGGCGCTATCGGCGCATCCGGAACGACGGGGGTGGCGGGCTCGGAGGGTTGGGGGACCTCCATCACGATCGGCGTTATGTACATACCTCTGCCCTACCCCGTAGCCACCAGGCGAATCTCGTGGCGCTGCCGGAGCGGTCAGCGGCCGAGGACGTGCAGCAGCCGGCGCCCGCGGGCGGGGAGCTCGGCGATCAGCGAGCGCACGTCCGACAGTCCGGCACGAAGCTCGGTGTCGCCGACCTCAACCGGCATCATCGAGTCCTGCAGTTCGGCGATGAGATGGTCGGCCTCCTCGGTCGCCTCTACGGTCCGCTCCAGGTACACGCGCGGATCGTTGGTGTGGGTCCCGGGAGAACGCGGCTCGAACGTGTGCTGCGGCAGGTCATAGCGCGAGGCGAACTCCGAATGGGTCCGGCGCGCTCGGCCGTAGGCCGCCTGCAGCGGCCTGAACAGCTGCTCCTCGGCCGTGTCGGCGGTCTGCTCGTCGAGCTCGTCGTAGGCCTCCCCGACGCACGCTAGTCCGAACGCCAGCTCGTCGGTGCCGCGAGCGAGGTCATCGAGCAGCTGGACGCGTGCTTCCTGCGCGGTGTATGCCATATCACTCAGGGTAGTGCGCGCCGGCCGCGGCCATCTGCGTCCGCGCTCACACCCGGCCGGTGTCGCGGGCGTACGCCCATGCTGCCAGCACGCCGAGCACAACCGACCAGCCGAGCACCACCGCCCAGCCCTTCGCACCCCACGCCGCGCCGCCGAGTGCGACCCTGCCGGCCTGGACCAACCAGTAGGAGGGCAGAAACTGCCCGAGGTCGTGTAGGAAGCCGCTCGTGACCGGGAACCACGTCCCGCCGATCAGCGCCAGCAGCGACACGGTGCCGCCCAGCGCCGGGCCGATCGAGTCCACGGTCAGGATGTGTCCGAGCGCGATCCCCAGCGCGGCGAACGGGATCAGCCCGACGATGATCAGGCCGGTCATCTCCAGCCACTTGTTGGCGGGCAGGCTGACTCCGAGCAGCGCCCCGGAGATGTACAGCAGCGCCAGGCTCAGGATCGCCATCGCGTAGCCGGTGAGGACCTTCGCGCGCAGGTAGGAGCGGGGGTTGAGCGGAGTGATCCGCAGCTGCCGCGTCCAACCGACCTGGCGCTCGCCGGCGATCCGCCCGCCGGTCGAGACCATCGACATCATCGTCCCGAATGACGCCAGCGACACCATGTAGTACAACGTCGCGCTGATCCCGGTGCCGGCGAAGTCCTTGATGTGGCGGTTGGGGATCGCGATCACGAAGTACAGGATCAGCGGGAACCCGAAGCCGAACAGCAGCAGCCGCCGTTCGCGGATCGTGCGCAGCAGCTCGTAGCGGGTGTAGGCGACCGCGTTCATCGCGCCGATTCCACGGTCTCGCCGTCCACCGGCTGCTCATCGTCGTCGGGGTCGCCGGTCAGCCGCAGGAACGCGTCCTCGAGGCCGGCGCCGGTGATCTCGATGTCCTTCGCGGCGGGATACCGCTCCAGCAGCGCGCGAATCGTCTGATCGGAGTCGGCGCACACCAGGCTCACCGCCTCGCCGTGGCGATCGGCAGAGCTGACCCCGGGGAGCTGCTCGAGCTCGGAGGTGGCCGCGTCCGGGAGCGTCGCTCGGATCGTGCGTGTGCCGACCCGGCCCTTGATCTCCGTCGTGGGCCCGTCCGCAACCACGCGGCCGTGTGCCATCAGCACGGCGCGATCGGCGTTCGCGTCGGCCTCCTCGAGGTAGTGGGTGGCGAACAGCACGGTCTTGCCACCCTCGGCGTACCGGCGCATCGCCTGCCAGAACGTGCGCCGGCCCTCGACGTCCATCGCCACCGTCGGCTCGTCGAGGATCAGCAGCGCCGGGTTGGCGACGATCGCGACCGCGAATCGCACGCGCTGGGTCTGCCCGCCCGACAGCTTCTGCGTCATCTGCGCCGCCGCCTGCTCGAGACCGGCGACGTCGAGCGCCTCGTCCACGTCGAGAGGGTTCGGATACAGCGAGGCGACCATGTTCAGCAGCTCTCGCACCGACAGGTTGCGAATCAGCTCCCCGGTCTGGAGCATTCCGCCCACCAGACCGGCCTTGACGGAGTCCTTGGGCGCGCGGCCGAACACCGAGACGCTGCCGCCGTCGGGGCGGGCGAGCCCGAGGATCATGTCGATCGTGGTCGACTTTCCGGCGCCGTTAGGCCCGAGTAGCGCGACGGTCTCGCCGCGCGCGATCGAGACGTCGATTCCGCGCACGGCGCGCACCGGACCGCTCGGGCCGCGCCAGGACTTGACCAGGCCGCGCAGTTGCACCGCCTGCTCGGAACCCGCTGAGACCTCAGAACCAGTGGACGTGGCCAGATCACTCACGACTGGTCCCGCAGATTAGTGGACTGAGTCAAAAAATGTACCCAGACCACACTACACTCCGAACATGACCGGTCGCGAAATCAGCGTCGACGGCACCGAGGAGCTCGGCCTCCGGACCCGCAAGAAGCAGCAGACCCGGGCCGCGATCGCCAAGGCCGCGACCGAGCTGTTCGCCGCACAGGGGTTCGACGCGGTCACGGTCGATCAGATCGCGCGGACCGCGGGTGTCGCCCGTCAGACGGTCTTCAATCACTTCGCCACCAAGGAGGAGATGCTGTTCGACCGCGATCGAGAGGTGCTCGACGCGCTGATCACCGCGGTCCGCGGGCGCGGCACCGACGCTGCCCCAGTCGAGGTGTTCCGCGCCCACACGAGCGCCTTCTGGCAGCGGATCCGAGCGACGTCCGACGGTGAGCCCAGCCCCGCAGACTTCTGGGGTGTGGTCGAGTCCAGTCCGGCGCTCCGCGATCACCTCGAGGTGGTGTTTGCCCGCCACGCTCGGGCCGTCGGCACCGAGCTCGCGCGTGAGCGCGGGCTGCCCGACGACGACCCCTCGTCGCACGCGGTCGCGCGGGCGCTGTGCGCGATCAACTCAGCGATCCTGACCTGTGGCCTTGACCGGATCGCGCGCGGACAAGATCCGTCCGCGGTGGCCGAGCAGATGCTCGTCGATGCCGACGGGTCCTACGACCTTCTCGAGCACGGCATGCTCGGCCGGCCGGCGGCTCAGAACGGGTAGTCGCCGACCTGGCCCTGCATCGTCAGCCACTGTCCCTCGGTGAACGCCTCGATGTTCGCGGTAGCGCCCCCAAGGCGAGCGCCGGTCCCCGATGCGGCGAGTCCTCCGAACGGAGCGACGGCCTCGTCGTCGACCGTCTGATCGTTGATGTGGACCAACCCCGAGGAGATCTGGCCCGCCAGCTCGTAGCCCTTCATCACGTCGCGGGTGATGATCCCCAGCGACAGCCCGTACTCGGTGTCGGACGCAACCTGCGCCGCCTCGTCGAGCGATGAGAACGGCATCACCGGCGCCACCGGGCCGAACACCTCCTCGCACCACACGGGCGTGTCCAGCCTGACGTCGCTGACCACGGTCGGGCGGTAGAACAGGTCGTGGTACGTGCCCCCGGCGGCGATCGTCGCGCCGGCGTCGCGACTTGCGGTGACGAGCTCGTGGATCTGGTCGCGCTGGCGCTCGTCGATCACCGGGCCCAGCGCGACCGGCTCGCGCGCCGGATCGCCGACTGACAGCAGGTTGGCCTTCGTCGCCAGCCGGCTGACGTACTCCTCGACCAGCGACTCGTGTACGAGATGCCGGCCGGTGGTCATGCACACCTGTCCCTGGTGTATGAACGAGCCGAATGCCGCGGCGCCCATCGCTCGGTCCAGATCGGCGTCGTCGAGGACCACCAGCGCCGAGTTTCCGCCCAGCTCGAGGTGAACGCGCTTGAGCCGGCGCCCGGCCACCTCGGCGATCCTACGGCCCGCTGCGGTCGATCCGGTGAACGAGATGACCGACACCTCCGGCGCCTCGACGAGTGCGACCCCGAGGTCGGAGTCGCCCGGCAGTACCCGCAGTACCCCCGGGGGCAGCCCCGCCTCCTCGAAGATCGCAGCGATCGTGAACCCCGCGCATACGGCGGTGCGCGGATCTGGTTTGAGCAGCACCGAGTTGCCGAGCGCCAGCGCCGGCGCGACCGACCGGATCGACAGGATCAGCGGGAAGTTGAACGGCGAGATCACGCCGACTACGCCGGCCGGGATCCTCCGCGCGAGCGACAGCCTTGGTTTTGCCGTGGCCAGGATCTGGCCCAGGGGGTGCGAGGGCAGCGCAGAGGCCTCGTAGCACTCCTGCTGGGCGAACTCCGTCTCCAGCTGCGCCTTGGATTTGATCGAGCCGGCCTCGCGGATGATCCAATCCTCGATCTCCGACGCGTGCTCGACGAGCAGGTCGCCGGCTCGCCGGAGAATCGCCGCGCGCTCCTGATAGGGAGTCTTCGCCCAGTGGGGCTGCGCCACGGTCGCGGCTCGAGCGGCGGTCCACACGTCATCGGCGTTGGCCAGCGCGATCCGCCCGAGCTCGTCGCCCGTAGCGGGCTCGATCACGCCCACCATCTCACCGCTGCACTCGGTCCACTCCCCGGAGAACAGGCTGTCCGACCAAGGGTCCATCTCGAGCAAGCTCATCGCGTGGCTTCCCTCTCCGCGTTCCGGGGCCGTCGACGCTAAATGATTTGACAATCATAAACTCGGGTCCATATGGTCGGGCGGTGAGCGGGATGCGGGCAGCCCTCCTACGCGAATACCACCAGCCACTGGAGTTGATCGAGCGGCCCGTTCCCGAGATCCAGCGCCCCGACGAGCTGCTGGTGAGGGTAGGAGGCGCCGGCGTGTGCGCGACCGACGTCCACGCGATCGAGGGCCTGATGGGGGCCGCCGGTGTGACCGTGCCGTGCGTGCTCGGTCACGAGAACGCGGGCTGGGTGGAGCAGACCGGGGACCTGGTCAGCACGGTCGCCGTCGGCGACCCGGTGATCCTGTACCCACCGTTCAGTTGCGGCCTGTGCGTACCGTGCCGCCGCGGCGACGACATGCACTGCGACCGCCACGAGTTCACGGGCCTGTCGGTCGACGGCGGCTTCGCCGAATACGTGGTCGTTCGCGAGCGCTCGGTAATCAAACTGCCGCCGGGGCTCGAGCCCGCCGACGTCGCGCCTCACGCCGACGCTGGGCTGACCGCCTACCACGCGGTCAACCGCCTCTCGCATCTGATGCCGCCCGGTTCGACGGCCGTCGTGATCGGGATCGGCGGCGTCGGGCACATCGCGTTGCAGCTCGCCCGCGAGCTCGGCTCGGCGCGGGTGATCGCCGTCGACACCCAGGAGGACCGGCTGGCGCTGGCGCGCGAGCTCGGCGCCGACGAGACCGTCGACGGACGCGCGGCGTCGCGAGACGTCCGGGAGCTCACCGCCGGGCGCGGGGCTGACGTGGTGTTCGACTTCGTCGGCACCGACGCCACCCACGCGGGCTCGCTGGAGATGCTCGCCCCGGCCGGCACCTACGCGGTGATCGGCTACGGCGGAACCATCACCGCCCCCTCGGGCGCGCTCGTCGGACAGGAGCAAGCGGTGGTCGCGAACCTGGTCGGTCGGTGGACCGACCTGTGGGAGCTGATCGAGCTCCACGCCGCCGGCAGGGTGCGGCTGATCGTGCAGACCCACCCGCTCGAAGCCGTCAACGACGTGCTCGACGGACTGCGGGCCGGCTCCGTCCGCGGCCGCGCCGTGTTGGTCCCGTGAACCCGCCCGCGTCGCCGGGCGCCCGCTTCAGCAAGATCCGGCCCGACGCGAGCGAGCAGATCGCCCGTGAGCTCCGGGCCTACATCGAACACAGCCGGCTGCAGCCGGGCGACCGCGTGGGAACCGAGCACGAACTCGCCCAGGAGTTCGGCGTCAGCCGGCCGACGCTCCGGGAAGGCCTGCGGATCCTCGCCGGAACCCACCTGATCCGCGTGCAGAAGGGCCGAGCCGGCGGGATCTTCGTGCAGAACACCCCGAACGGCGGCATCGGACGCCACCTCAGCGAGTCGATCGCCGGATTACTCGAGTCAGACAACGTGACCCTGTACGAGCTGCTCGAGGCCCGAACGTTCCTGGAGGTTCCGCTCGCCGGTCTGGCCGCGACCAGGGCCGATCGCGCCACCGTGGCGTCGCTCGAGGCGGCGATCGCCGACGCCCGCGGCCGCGGACCGGCCACCGAGGAGTTCCGGCTCGCCGACACGCGGTTTCACCGGGTGATCGCGATCACCGCCGGCAACGACCTGATGGTCACGTTCACCGGCTGGATCCTGGACGTGCTGCAGCCGTCGTTGATCGACCACATCGGCGTAGAGCTCGACGGGGACGAAATCATCGCCGAGCACGAGCATGTCCTGCGAGCGATCCGCCGGCACCAGCCACGCGCCGCCGAGCGCGCGATGCGCGATCACATCCGGGCGGTCGAGGCGGTTCTGCGCCACGTCGACCAGCTCGACTGAACTCGCGTCGTCAGCCGATCACGCGACGGCCCCAGGCGAACGAGTCGCCCAGCCAGCTGCCGGTGAGCGGCTCCACGTACACGCCCTGGCTGGAGGCGTTGATCACCCAGTTGTCGCCGAGGTAGATCCCCTCGTGGGTGACGTTGGACTCGGTAGCGGTGGAGCCGAACCCGGCAGTACCGAAGAACAGCAGGTCGCCGGGCGCCAGCGCGCTGATCCGCAGCCGCCGGCTCTTGGCGATCTCGCCGGCCTGCTGGGCGGCGGTGCGGCCGCGGATCGACTTGCCCCACGACAGCCCCGAACCCTTGAAAACGCGCCACACGAACCCCGAGCAGTCAAACCCGCCGTGGGCCAGACCGTCGGACGTGTCGTCGGTGGTCCCGCCCCATACGTACGGGTAGCCGATCCGCGACACGGCGATCGTGAGCGCTTTGAGCTGGTCGTCGGTCAGCGTCGGGAGCGCGAACTCGTCGAGCGTCTGGCGCGCGTAGCTCACCTCCCAGTCCCCAAACCCGAGCACCCTCGACAGCGACCACGCCGCCTCCGCACGCGTGATCGGATCGGTCGCGAACAGCTCCAGCTGGTCGGTTCCCGTCGGGTGGTTGTAGCGGAGACCGAGGAACCTGGCGACCACCTCCGAGCCGAAGTACGGGGGTGGACGCAACCCAACCGCCACCGCCACCTTCTGCACGTGCGAGGCGACGTCGCCCAGGCCGAGCTGAGTTATGACCAGCCCGTCGAACCCGAACACCGTGACCGGGCTGCGGTGCGCACGCGCCGTGCCGCGAAGTCCCAGACGTTGCGCGAGGGCGCCCAACGAGGCGTTGGCCTGCGCCGCCGAGACCGCGGCCGAGCCTCGGAACGAGCGGCCCACGTTCGCGATCAGGCCCGCGCGGACGACCTGCCGTTGCTGCGCGGCGTCCCAGTTTGACAGCGTGACCGTGGCGGACGCCGACGCCGGGATCAGCGCCCAGCACGCCACCGCGGCGGCTGCGATCGCGAGTGCGCGGCGGCGCGCCGAGATCGATCGCATGCGGCAGTATCGACAGCGCGCCGGGAATTCCTGCATCCAGTTGGCTGCTGCACGAAATCTTGCAGAAGCCGACTGCGCGGATCAGATCGACGGCGGGTTCGGATCCGGCGGCAGCGGCGACGGCCCGGGCGTCGGTGACGGCGGGCTCGGGTCCGGACCGGGACCGCCGGGCGACGGGGGCGTCGGTGACGGCGGGCTCGGGTCCGGACCGGGACCACCCGGCGATGGTGGCGGCTGCGGTGTGCTGTACGTGGTCACGTGTGGCCTGTCTTCCCGCGGCTCGCGAGCGCCAACCCCCGGGCCGGCCCTGGACCCCGATCAGACGCATGCTCAACGTCCCATTCGAGGCGCCTGGCCGGGAGTGCGGGACGTTGGTCACGCCCACCGTGACAAACGTCCCACGGTCCCGCCGACCGGCCTCGAAAGGGACGTTAAGCATGCGGGCCGACCTCGTCACAATTGACGCCGTGGTGGACGATCTCGACCGCGGCGACGGGCACCGCTGACGTGAGGGCGCCCGCCAACTCCGCCGAGCGCCGGCTGGTGCTGGTGATCGGGGCGATCGTGTTCGTCGACACGATGTTCTACGCCGCGATCGCACCGCTGCTGCCCGACCTGGCCAGCCAGCTTCACCTGTCCAAGCTGTCGGCGGGGGCGATGACGGCCGCGTATCCCGCGGGCACGCTGATCGGAGCGCTTCCGGGCGGGATGCTCGCGGCTCGCTACGGCCCCAAGGTGGCGGTGATCGCGGGACTCACGCTGCTGGCCGGATCGACGCTCGCATTCGGGTTCCTCGATAACGCGGCGGCGCTCGACGCGGCGCGGTTCGCCGAGGGGCTCGGCGGCGCCTGCTCGTGGGCGGGCGGCCTGGCCTGGATCGTGGCCGAGGCACCGGTGGCGCGCCGCGGCGAGCTGATCGGCAGCGCGCTGGGCGCGGCGATCGGCGGAGCGCTGTTCGGGCCGGTGATCGGCACGGTCGCCACCGCGGTCGGTCGCGCACCGACGTTCAGCGGCGTGGTCGTGATCTCAGGCGCGCTGATCCTCGCCGCCCGCCGCCTGCCGTCGCCGCACTTCGGGACCGATCAGGGAGTGCGCGACGCGCTCGCCGCGCTACGCGAGCGCCCGATCGCGCTCGGCATGTGGCTGGTGGCACTGCCGGCGCTGGCGTCGGGAATCGTCAACGTGCTGGGCCCGTTGCGACTGCACCGATTCGGCGCGTCGGCGGCGGCGATCGGCGCCACGTTCCTGGTCGCCGCCGCGTTCGAGGCGATGCTCAGCCCCGCGGTCGGCGGTCTCTCTGACCGGCGCGGGCGGCTGGTGCCGCTGCGGTTCGGCCTGGCCGCCGCGACCGCGGTGCTGCTGTGCTTCACGCTACCCGGCGACCCGTGGCTGCTCGCAGCTGTGATCGTCGCGATCGCGTGCTCGCTGTCGGCGTTCTGGGCGCCGGCGATGGCGATGCTGTCCGACGCGGCTGACGCCCGTGGCCTCGACCAGGGACTGGCCGCGGCGCTGATGAACCTGGCCTGGGCCGCTGGTCAGATCGGCGGCTCCGGCGTAGGCGGCGCCGCCGCCAAGGCGGTCGGTGACGGCCTGCCGGTGGCGGTGGCTGCGGCGCTGTGCGCGGGGACGCTGGTCGTGATCGCGGCCCGTCCGCCGGTAGCGGTGGCCCGCGGCGAGCATCAGCCACCGGCGAACGAGCCACCCGTTGCTGAGATGATCGGCTCCGCGTCCATCTCCACCACCGATAGGAGTCGCAGATGAGCGACCTGGTACAGAAAGCGAGCGTCAGCAGCGAACTGGCGCGCCGGATGATCATGGCTGCCGAGGCGAAGGCGAGCGAGATCGGAGTGCCGATGGTGATCGCCGTGTGCGACGAGTCGGGCGTGCTCAAGGCGTTCAGCCGGATGGACGGCGCGGCGCTGCTCAGCGTCCAGATCGCCCAGGACAAGGCGCACACGGCGGCCGGATTCGGCATGGCCACCGACGCCTGGCACGACTTCATCAAGGACGATCCACCGCTCGCCGAGGGTGCCGTCGGCGGGATCGACCGCCTGATCATCTTCGGCGGCGGCTACCCGGTGGTCGTCGGCGAGGCCACCGTCGGGGCGATCGGAGTCAGCGGCGGGCATTACTCACAGGACATGGAGGTGGCCCGGGCGGGGCTCGCGGTGCTCGGCTGAGCCCGCCGGCCGGTTTGACTGAGCCGGCTGGCCGGTTGCAGGATCCCTACCAGACTGGGTTGAGTAATAGGGATCGCGCCCGGAGCGCCGAACAGCCCGTGTGTTCAACACGCGTGGAGGAACGCCCATGACTCAGTTCGACAGGCCCGGCGCCACCCTGGAACGCCAGAAGCGGCGGGCCCCCAGTTCACGACTCGCCGACCTCGGCGATCGCCTTGCCCGCTCGTTCTCTCCGTCATCAGGGGGCGAGCACCACGAGCTCGACGAGCAGCCGGGCGCCCCGTGGGAGGCCAACACCGAGGCGCACGTGCCGCTCCCCTACGACGCAGAAGAGCAGTGGGACGAGACCGCGCCGTCGTTCCCGGTCGTCCGCAGCGGCTATGACCGCGGTGCCGTCGACGAGTACGTGGCCGAGCTCGAGCGCGAAATCGACGAGCTGCGCGCGAAGGGTCCGGCCACCACGAACACCGCCGTCTCCGACGAGATCAAGAAGATCGGCGATCAGACCGCAGCGATCCTGCAGACCGCCCATCAGCAGGCCTCAGAGACGACTCGCAAGGCCCAGGCCGAAGCGGACAAGTGCCTGTCGGACGCGGCCGCCAACGCGATCTCGATGAAGGAGGAGGCCAAGCAGCAGCTCCGCCACCTCGATACCGAGACCGACGCGGTCTGGCATGAGCGCTCGCGGCTGATCGACGACGTGCGCAACGTCGCCAATGCCCTGACCGCGCTGGCCGCGCAGGCCACCGACCGGTTCCCGCCCGAGGAGGAGCGGCGCCTGGCCAGCCGGACGAGCGGCCCGGTGATCTCGAGGATGACGCCGCCGGCGTCTGCATCGAGCTCAAATCGGCCCGATCACAGCGAGTCCGAGACCGACGATCAGCCGGTCGTCCGGCCCGAGGGCGAGAACTCAGTCGGCGACGGCGAGGATAACGTCCGACGCTTTGACGACGGCGGTCACGGCGGACCCTTCCTGCAGTCCTAGTTCCTGCACCGCCTCGACCGTGATCGAAGCCACGAGGCGCTGGCCACCGACGTCCAGCGCCACGTTGGCGATCGCCTCGCCCTTGTGTATCGAGGTGACGGTGCCGTCGAGCTTGTTGCGGGCGCTGAGCTTCACGTGGGCCTCCGGATGATCGGACAGCGGGCCGACAGTTTGACATTCGCCGTACAGGGCGGGGGATCCATGAGGGCCCCCGCCCTTTGTCATCTGGTTTGATCTTGGGGATGCGCCGCACCGGGACGACCCAGCGCTGACCGCGCTCCAGGCACTCGCGATCTTCGCCGCCGGCGGCGTCGCGGGAACGCTCAACTCGGTCGTCGGTAGCGGGACTCTGTTCACGTTTCCGGTGCTGCTGGCGTTCGGCTACCCGCCGGTGGTGGCCAACGTCTCGAACACGGTCGGACTCGTGCCGGGCTCGGCCTCGGGCGCGTTCGGGTATCGGAGCGAACTGGCCGGCCAGCGCCGCCGCACGCTGCGCCTGGCGGCGGTGTCGACGACCGGCGGGATCATCGGCGCCGCGCTGCTGCTGCTGCTACCGGCATCGGCGTTCAAGGCGATCGTCCCCGGGTTCATCGCGCTCGCGCTGGTGCTGATCGTGCTGCAGCCGCGCATCAACCGGGCGCTGGCCGCCCGAGGCGTGCGCAAGCGCGAGCACGCCGGGCCAGTGGCCAGCGCGGGCGTGTTCCTCACCGGCATATACGGCGGCTACTTCGGTGCCGCTCAGGGGATCATGTTGCTGGCGATCCTGGGGCTGTCGCTCAACGAGGACCTCCAGCGGATCAACGCGCTGAAGGTGGTGCTCGCCGGCCTCGTCAACCTGGTTGCCGGGATCGTGTTCGTGGTCGCCGCACACCTGGCTTGGGACGTGGCGCTGCTGATCGCCGCCGGCTCGGTGATCGGCGGTTACTTCGGCGCCCACGGTGGCCGGCACCTACCCGATTGGGCGCTGCGAGCACTGATCGTGGTCGTCGGGATCGCCGCGATCATTCGCTTGGGTTGAGTCGGTGGTTCCTAGGAACTGCCAGGCCTCCGAGAGGATTCGAACCTCTGCCCTCGGGCGAAGACGCCCGGTGCTCTGCCGCTGAGCTACGGAGGCGATCGAAGGACCAGCGGCCCTTCGGGTCAGACGTGTGAGCGCGGTGCTCGCGCCTGCCGGGATCTACACCCACGGCTGGCGTGGGGGCAGCTGCCTCAGACCGAGCTCGACGTCGCCCTCGTACGGCGGGCGCTCGCCGATCAGCCTCATGACTTCTGCCTCGCCGCCCCTGATCCGCCGCTGAGCGCGCTTGCGCTTGCGAATCGACGGGAGCGGCAGCCGTTCCCACAGGGGCGGCTCCAACGCCGTCCCGGTCAGTATCGAATTGCTCGCCATGGCGAGTTTCCTCCTGGTTGGTCTTGGTTTTGAGTGGTCTCGGACAGGGGCCAGCGCCGCGACCTGGATCGGTCGTCGGACGCCTTCCTGTCGTTGGGTAAGGTTCACTGTCACAGCCGCACGAGCGGCCCTGACTGTCACCGTGTCACCGCGACGGTATGGCAACCACCGCCTGCGCGGCGTTACTCAGCTGCGTCGGACACGGGTCCTGCTATTCGGAGTAATGCTGTGGTCCAGTCTGGTCTGATCGAGTCGGGCGTCACCTCCGTCTGGTCGGATGGGTCGCCCTCAGACATCAAAAAAGGCGACCCGCCTGGGTCGCCCTCGCTCGATTGGTGGTGTTGGGGCCCTTAGATCAGGGCTCGCACCTGGTGGCGAGGGCGTGTGGGTAATTGCGCGTGAGCGCGGCGATCTGACCCGGCGCGCACGTCGAGGTCTGCGCAGCGGTCATCGCGGCGAAAGCGGTGTGGGTGTAAGTGAGGGCGTTGACCATTACGCGTTCCTTGGGTTGCTGCCGGTCCAGGGTACTTCACCATCCGCCGGTTTGCAAGAGTGAGATTCGCCACATTCGTCACACCTCGAGCTCCGGGTGCCGGCGTCGCCACACCGACCTCGCGCCGGAGCGGAGCGGGACCGCACGGGCGGGCCGGCGACGGTCGCCGGCTGCCGCCCGAGCCGCGGCCGATCCGAATCCCGGACGCGACCGGCCGAAGGTCCTATGCTCTTCTAAATCCCTAAAAGGAGGTCGAAAGACATGAGTATTCGAATCGGGGATACCGCCCCGGATTTCGAGGCTGAGACGACGGAGGGCAAGATCAAGTTCCACGACTGGATCGGGGACTCGTGGGCGGTCCTGTTCTCGCATCCCAAGGACTTCACGCCGGTCTGCACGACCGAGCTTGGCTACATGGCCTCCATCAAGCCTGAGTTCGATCGTCGCGGCGTCAAGATCATCGGCCTGTCGGTGGACCCCGCCAGCCGCCACAGCGACTGGGCAAAGGACATCGAGGAGACCCAGGGCACCGCGCCCAACTACCCGATGATCGCCGACACCGACTTCAACGTGTCCAAGCTCTACGACATGCTCCCTGCCGAGACCGACGGTGACCCGCTGTCGCGCACGCCGGCCGACAACCAGACCGTCCGCAACGTGTTCGTGATCGGCCCCGACAAGAAGATCAAGCTGCTGCTCGCGTACCCGATGACGACCGGCCGCAACTTCGACGAGGTCCTGCGCGTGGTCGACTCGCTGCAGCTGACCGCCAAGCACAAGGTGGCCACGCCCGCCCAGTGGAATCAGGGCGACAACGTGATCATCGCCGGGTCGGTCACCGACGAGCAGGCCCGCGAGACCTACCCCGACGGCTGGGAGTCCCCCAAGCCCTACATCCGGATCGTCCCGCAGCCGAACTGACGACCTGCGACGGGGTCGAGCGGTGGCGCCCGCACCGCTCGACACGATCGCTCTGATCAGGATGCGGCCAGCGGCGACTGCTCGTAGAGCAGCGAGCCGGGCGTCGTCAGCGGCTCGCCCGTCTCCAGCAGCGTTTTCAGGCCGGACAGGATCTGGGGCCAGCCGCCGTAGATCTCGCCGTGGGCGCCGTCGCGCAGCTGGTCGTGGACCACCAGCAACCGGCAGGAATCCTTGACCTGCTCGATCTCCCAAGTGACCCGCGAGGTTCCCTCTGCCTTCACGTCGTCGCTCCACAACGCGTTGAAGCTCTGCACGAGCTTGCGCGGAGGATCGACCTCGAGGTTCTCGCCCTCGACTACCGGCGGCGCCGACGGGTCTCCGAACCCCTCGTAATGCGAGCCGTTGGTCCAGTCTGACCGGACGCCCAGGCCGAAGCTGTACTTCATGCGCTGCTCGGAGTCTGTGATCGCCTCCCACAACCGCTCGGGCGTCGTCTTGATGTAGATCTCGAATACCTTTTCCATCGTCTTCTCCTCTAGGTCGTGCTTGAGCTCGCTCAGGCCCGCGGCCCACGGCTCGGCGTACTTGCTCACCCATCGGTCATGGACGAGCCGGATCGGGACGGGGTTCAGGAAATGCAGCTTCTCGCGGCCTCGCCGGCGGGCCACCACGAGACCGGCCTCCTCGAGCACTTTCAGGTGCTTCATCACACCGAATCGACTCATCGGCAGCCGCGACTCGAGCGCGCTGAGCGTCTGCCCGTCCTGCTTGAACAGCTCGTCGAGCAGGCTTCGGCGGGTTGGGTCCGCCAGGGCTCTGAACACCTCGTCCATGCTCGAGATAATAGGTGACCATTTGGTCACATGTCAAGCCGGCTTCAGTTCGCGCAGCTGCTGCGAGACCCCGTCCGCTCGCCCCGCTCCATCGCGTGGACCGCCCGGACGTGGTTCGCCAGCGCCGCGCCGCCGACCGGACCGGAGGCGAGCTCGACCACGAACGACGTCGTGCCCGGAAACGTGTGGTTCGACCACGAGGTCGCCGTGCCCGGCAGGAACGCCAAGCACGTGGCGCGCATGTGGGCGACGCGCGCGTAGCGCCGCGCCACCCCGCGATCGCCGCCCGACAGGTCGACGACGTCCTCGGCCTGGTGGTACCAGATCGTCACCGCGGGCTTGACCCGGCGGATCAGGCGCATCGCCACGCGCGTCTCGGGCTCCGACGCCGGCCGGGGTCCGGAGTAATAGATCGGCCCGGGTACCGGTCGCCAGCGAAACGGAAAGTTTCGGTTCAGATCGACTCCGTGGGCGTTCTGGCGGGTGTCAGCCGCGGCGCCGTCGGGGTTCATGCGCGCCACCAGCCACACCTGGACGCCCCCGTGGACGCCCGCGTGCGCGAGCGCGGAGATGATCCGCACGCCCGCGCACTCGTTGCCGTGGATGCAGCCGACGACCAGCAGCTTGCGCTTGGCGCGGTCGGGTCCGCGAACGATCGCAGTGATCGGTCGGCCGTCGACCGACTTGCCGATCACGACCCGCCGAGCATGCGCGGCGCCAGCGCCGGCCAGCGACACCGCCACCGCCAGCGCAGCGAGCACGCGGAGACTTGGCCCAGGCATCGCAGTGGAGACTTGCAGGTCGCACCGCCGGCCGCGCCCGGTACCGTCGCGTGGGTCGTGCGCTCAACTGACGTCGTCGCGATCGGAGATCTGGCCGGCGAGGCCCTCGCAGCGGGCACCGACGTGGTCGAGGAGATGCACGGCGCGATCGCCGCCCGCCCATTTGGCGTGCTCGGGGCGCCCGCCGCCCCGATCCGAGCGATTCACGACGGCATCGCCCGCGCCGCCTACGCGTCGGTTCAGACCGGGCTCCGAGCGGCCTCACGCGTGGTCGCGGCGGCGGCTGCGATCCGCGCCGACGACCGCCGGCCGCTGGCCGAGACCCGCGGAGGGACCGTCGCGCTGGCCGGGCTGAATGCGGTCTACGGAGATCGCATCGCTCGCCGGCGCAACCGGCTCGCGCTCGACATGGAGATCCGCCGTCGCAGCCAGATGGCGACGCCGCGCGTCGCGGTGTTCATCCACGGCCTCGGCGAGACCGAGCGCTCGTGGGGCTACGTCGAGCGGCTCGAGGACGAGCTCGGGATCTCCTCGGTGTCGCTTCGTTACAACACCGGCCTGCACATCTCCGAGAACGGTCAGCGCCTGGCCTGGCTGCTGGACGGGCTCGTCGCCGATTGGCCCTGTGACGTTCGGGAGCTTCTGCTGATCGGGCACTCGATGGGCGGCCTGGTCGCCCGGAGCGCGTGTTACTACGGCGCCCGCGACCGGCGTCGCTGGGCCCAGCGCGTCCGTCACGTCGTCTGCCTGGGATCACCGCACCTCGGCACCGACCTCGAGAAGGGCGTCAGCGTCCTCGCGTGGGCGCTGCGGCGGATGCCCGAGACCCGGCCCATCGGCACGCTGGTCAACTCCCGCAGCGCTGGGATCAAGGACCTGCGGTTCGGCGCCTGTCTGGAGGAGGACTGGTCCGGTGCCGACGCAGATGAGTTCCTGCGCGATCGCTGCTGCGAGGTCCCGTTCTCGACCGGCGTCAACTACTACTTCGTTGCTGCAGCGCTGACGGACGGCCCGCTCGGTGCGCTCGCCGGAGACCTGCTCGTACGGGTCTCCAGCGCCTCAGGACGAAGCCGGCACCGCCCGGTTCCGTTCGAGCCAGCCAACGGGCTTGAGCTGACCGGACTCAGCCACTTCGACCTGGTCGATCACCCGCTCGTCTTCGACCAGCTGCGTCGCTGGCTCAGGGCAGCCGGATGACCTTCTCGAGCGCCTGGGCCAGCAGTGTCTGGCCGGTGTAGCTGGGCTGAATCCCGCAGCTCGAGGGATTGCCGAGCTGCGTCAGCAGTCCCGCCGCGCAGGGGTTGTTTGCCGACCGCGCCGCCGCCGTACGCCACTCGCCGAACCCGTTGGCGATCACCACGTGGAACGACCTTGCCGCACTGTCCTGGACCTGGTTGAGCAGCCGGGACTGCGCGTTGGAGGCCGGCGAGGCGTAGTTGAGCGAGTAGCCGTTGACGATCGCCAGCTGCCCGCGGTAGTGAGCCGTCCTGCGAATCGCCGTGAGGATGCTCTTGATGTTTGCGGTGACCCGCCGGGAGACGGCCGCCTGCTCGATCGGGCTGCTGCAGCCGTCCGGGGTCGTCTCCTGACACAGGAAGAAGTCGTTGGCCCCGATCATCAGCGTCACCAGCCGCACGTCCTGATGCGCGAGCAGGTAGGCGACCGCGAAGTCGATCTGCGACCCCGTATAGCTCACGTGCAGGGGGTAGGCCGTGCGGTAGCCCGAGTGCGGGTTGCCGGGGCTGTTCTCGCAGCCGTTGCTCGAGGCACCGGGATCGAGCAGGCTCGCGCTGGTCTCACCGGGGCACGACGCGTTGGCGACCTTCACATGCAGCGCCCGGCCGATCAGCTCCGGGTAGCCCTGAAGGCTCGATGCATCGTGGTAGTTCAGGGTGGGGACGACCCTGTCCTCCTGGTAGCCGAACGTCACCGAGTCGCCTAGCGCCAGGTACCGGGAGCCGCGCGGGATCGGGGTCTTGGTCGTGACCACGGGCGGCTTGGGCTTCTTCTTCTTAGGCTTGGTCGCCGCGTCGGCCATCACGGCGAACAGCGCCAGCGCCGTCAGCGACGCGATCGCCAGCGCGAGCACCCTCAGTGCCCTGCGGCGCGGGCCGGGCATCGCGAGCGCGTGAGCGGATGTGGGGAGTTGTGCAGCCATTGCGCGCGGATGCTACGGATCGGCCCACCGGCGCGCGCTCGTACGATCGTGCGCTGATGACCCGATGGCTCGGCGTCGACGTCGGCGGCAGACGCAAGGGGTTCGACATCGCCGTGGTCGGCGATCGCCGGCTGATCTCGCTGGCCGGCGGTCTCGACGTCGCCGGGGTTCTTTCCTACATCGAAGCCCAACGGCCGGTGCTGGTCGGGGTCGACAGCCCGCGGCACTGCGCTCCCGACGGTCACACCGCGCGCGAGGACGAGCGAATGCTGGCGCGCTCGGTGTGCGGGATCCGCTGGACGCCCGATCGCGCCACCGTGGGCACCAGCGCGTACTTCGCGTGGATCGTCCACGGGCTCGAGCTGTTCGAGGCGATCGGCGCGCGCGGGGTCGACGCGATCGAGGTGTTCCCGACCGCCTCTTGGACGCGGTGGCATGGGCCGCGAGGTCGGCTCACCCGGTCCGAGTGGACCCGGTCGGGCCTGGCCGCGATGCGCCTCGGAGGGACTCCGGCGCGCACCAACCAGGATCAACGCGACGCGATCGCGGCCGCGGTCACGGCGCGACAGCACTCTCGCGGCCAGACCGATCCGATCGGAGACATCGTCGTACCGGCCCGACGCTGGTAATCGGCCACCTCCCGCGGTTATGCTGCGGCCACTCAAATGGCGATCACGGATCGAGAGACCCAGCAGATCGACGCGGCCAACGCTTCGGGCTCGACGCCGGTGGTGTTCATCCACGGGCTGTGGCTGCTGCCGAGCAGCTGGGATCGGTGGGCGCAGCTGTTCGCCGAAGCCGGCTACGCCCCGCTGACGCCCGGTTGGCCCGACGATCCCGACACGGTCCAGGAGGCCCGCGACAACCCCGACGTGTTCGCCAAGAAGACCGTCAGGCAGGTCGCCGACCACGTCGCCGAGGTGATCGGGAGGCTCGGCGCCAAGCCCGCGGTCGTCGGCCACTCGTTCGGAGGGCTGCTCGCGCAGATCACCGCCGGCCGGGGCCTGTCGCGCGCCACCGTCGCGATCGACCCGGCGCCGTTCCAAGGCGTGCTGCCGCTCCCCGCCTCGTCGCTGAAGTCGTCGATCGCGGTGCTCGGCAATCCCGGCAATTACGGCAAGGCGGTGACGCTCACGTTCGACCAGTTCCGATACGGCTGGGCCAACGCGGTCGACGAGGAGCAGGCCAAGCGGTTGTATGACACCTACCACGTGGCCGCGCCCGCTGCCCCGCTGTTTGAGGCGGCGACGGCCAACTTCAACCCGTGGGCCCAGACCAAGGTGGATGTGAAAAATCAGGAGCGGGGCCCGCTGCTGCTGATCTCCGGAGCCAAGGACCACACGGTCCCGTGGGCGCTCACCAACGCCGCCTATAAGAAGCAGCGCCACAACCCTGGCGTCACCGAGATCTGCGAGATCCACGACCGCGGTCACGCGCTCACGATCGACGACGGATGGCGCGAGGTGGCCGAGGTCTCGCTCGCGTTCGTCAGGCGCTTTGACTAGCCGACTGCGCCGTGCGGCGGCCACCCAGGGCCAGCGAGGACACGCCGATGGCAATCACCACGACGACGCCGAGCACGACGAATGCTGCCGACAGCCGAGAGCTGATCGCGGCGCTGTTGAGGACGGCTCCGATGATCGACACCGACATCAGCGCGCCGGCCTGCCGCGTGGTGTTCTGCACACCTGATGCCAGACCCGACTGCTCCTCGCTGACGCTCGCGAGCAGCAATGAGGTCAGCGCTGAGAACGAGACCGTGCTGGCCAGGCCGATCAGCAGCAGCCCGGCCGCGATCTGAACGTACGCGCTGTGGGCGTCGGTCGGTGCGAGCACGCCGATGCCGAGCGCGCAGCAGGCGAAGCCGGCGACCAGCAGCACCGGATGACCAAACTTACGGGACAGCCGCGGATACAGCAGGAATGGTCCCGCCAGCGTTCCCACGGTCAGGGGGAGTAACGCGACTCCGGTCGATCCCGGACTCCAGCCCCGCACCTGCTGGAAGTACAGAGACATCAAGAACAGCGTCCCGTAGAACAGGAAACCCATCAGTGACGCGGCGATCACGGCCACGGTGCGCACACGGTCGGCGAAGAACGCCGGCGGCAACATCGGCTCGCGGATGCGTCCCTCGCCGATCCAGAACGCGCACCCGATGAGCAGCCCTGCGAGCAGCATCGCGATCGTGACCGGGGAGTTCCACCCCGATTCACCGCCGTGGATCACTGCCGCGGTCACCAGGCCCATGGCGGCCACTGCCGTTACCTGCCCGAAGCGATCGACGCGGCGTTCATGCCGCGGCGTCTCGGAGATGCTGATCCGGGCCAGCAGCACGCTGACAACACCGATCGGGAGGTTGATCAGGAACACGCTGCGCCATCCAAACGCATCGATCAATACCCCGCCGAGCAGCGGACCCAGGGCGACCGCGCCCGCTCCGATCCCCACCCACACGACCGCAGCTCGCGCTCGCCCGGCACGATCTCCGAACAGATACGGAATCAGCGCGAGTGTTGCGGGCAACAGCGCCGCCGCACCCACGCCCTGGACCACCCGGGCGGCGATCAGCACGAGGATCGATGGGGCCGCCGCGCAGGCCGCGGATGCGGCAGTGAACAACGTCGCGCCGAACAGGAACATCCGTCGCAACCCGATCCGATCACCGAGCGCGCCTGCCGTCAGCAGGAGCCCTGCGAGCGTCAGCGTGTAGGCGTTCAGCACCCACTGGGCCCCTGCCAGCGAGCCATGGAAACCGGTCCGAATCGCGGGCACGGCGACGTTCAGCACGCTTCCATCGAGGATGATCGCGAAATAGCCCAGGCAGATCGCCGCGAAACCGACCGTCGGCCGGCGCAGGCGACCGTGCGTGATCTGTTTGCTCGCTCATCACCCGTGAGCCGCTTGACGATTCCGGCTCGAGTTGACGATCTCTGCGAACGTGGCCTCCGCAGTTGACGATCCCTGCAGATTCGGTCGGGCCGCACCCGTCCTACCTCTACGCTGCCGTCGTCGTGGCCCGAGCGCGCGGAGCGACTCGGGCACTCATTTCTGGGCCGCCCAGGGGGTGGATCAGTGCGGATTGTTGACTTGAGCAGGGTCCGACTGGGGGCGGCGGGCGCCGCGACCGCGTATCGCCGTGGCTTCGCTGCTCGCCTCTACCGCGACCGCAGCCGCACCTGCCGCGTATCACGTCAGGCCAGCTACGCTGTTCCGAGCCGCATCACAACCTCGACCTCGTCCGCGGAATCAACAGCCAGTACGGCGCCGGGGGCAACGATCACCAACACGACGCCATACACTTGGACTTCGTCCAGCAGGGCCGGAGGGGTGCCTCACCCCAGCCGAGGTTCGGCGAGCCGACTTCCCACCCACGTTGGCGCCGGTCCAAAGTTTCGGCTACGGCCTCATCTGGACGGACAGGCCCTACGCCCCCGGTAACACGTATGGTCATACGACGGCTGGTTCACCTACAAGGCCGAGAGTCCGACCGGGCCTAATTATTTGACCGTTGAGTCTAGAAGGGTATTCACTGCCTGGCATTTTACATGCCAGGGCAGCGATAGACGCCTCTGACGGTGCAGGTGTACGACAGCTAGCACCGCGCCCAGCTACCCGAACGGCGGCGCAGTCGATTTCGGCTCGCCCGCTCGAACTCCGGCATCGGCTGGACGTGCAGGCGGCACGACTGACGTCTTCCCCAAACCGTGCTGCCAACAAGCCCCGTTACGTTCGCCTCGTTCGACTACTCCTTCCAGGTGCGCGGGAATTACACGCTCGACGCGATCCATCGGGGTCGGAGCCAGGCTTATAGGTGACCTGCTGAACACCCTCTGCACCAACGCCTCCGACACGTCGTGCTCGTTCACTTCCACGAGAGACGCCGACGTACCTTCTCGGAAAGGACCAGACCTCCCAGGGCGACATCGGACAATGTCGATTGTTGAACCCCCCCACCAAGATCGCGGTGAGGCGCCGACGAACCGGGTCAACGATGCACCTCCACCACCCGCCGACGATTCGGATTGGCATGAGGTCAGCTGTCGGAGAGCAGCACGACAGGACTCAGCGTGGGGACCAGCGTCGATGCCGGCGTCAAAGTGGACATTGCGGGATCGTCGAGGCCGAGGTGGCGGCCAGCTTCGGAGTCGAGCGGGGTGGACGGACCACCACGGAGGTCACTAAGAGCGTGAGGGTCTACCTGCCGCTGAACTACATCGGGGGAGTCTGGAGCGTACCCGAGCGTCGGGACGGTGATTGGCAAGCTCGTGGTGTCAGTAGGCGGGGCCACGTACACCATCACGAACTTCGCGGCGACCAAGCCCGGGGTGAGTCCCAACCTAAGCCGGCCGCCGTTCGACGTCATGACGACCATCCGTCCACTGACGTTGGACGAGTGGCAGATCGAGAAGGCAGAAATGCATTCGGTTCGGCAGCACCCCCGAAGCGGGGGCGCCATCGCCCACGTCCACGTAACTGGCTGAGCCAAGGAGCCTCGCGCGATGCCCGGTAAGAAGATCCTGATCGCCCTGGTGGCAGGCGCGTTGCTGGCGGGTGGCGCGGTCGCTCTGGATCTGGGCGTCGGCGCGGCAACGTCTCGGCCGCGGCCGCACCAAACGGTGATCGACGCGCGCAAAGACCCCGCCGCCGCCAACACGGCGCTCAACCAGTTCTGCAATCCGGGACCGAACGGTGTCGACCCGAAATGCAAAAGCTCGGCAACTGCGATTACGCCGGCAACATTTCGACGGTGGGACTGGGCGACCCAAGGTGATCGGCGACGCCGTCTACAACTGCGACGCCGACCTTCCGCGGATACTCAGGCCGGTTACACCGACGACTCAGTGGAGGTCACCGACTCCCGCTCAAGTTATTTGACCACGAGGAGGGCATAGAGGCCTCGGTTACCTGGGCGTCGTCGAACTGGGAGTCTCGTTCGACACCAGCCGGTGGAAGCGAGGTAGCTACGAAGTGAGCGTCACGCAAGCGGTGTCGTCGCCCCCGGCAACAAGGGATGGATTACAGTCAAGCGCCCGCGGCTATCGACAACGCCACCCTTACCGACCCCGGCACAATCGCTCGAGGTCAAGAACTTCACGTTCAGCCTTCCTGGATATGGTAATGACACAGTACCAGGATCTCCTGCTCACCAGCGTTCACGAGTCGATCGACTACACCAACAAGGTCGACCGCAACGCGTGCCAGGGGCTGACCTTGAGCCTGCCCCTGGCGCGCGCGGCGCCGGACCGGAGAGTGGCGTGCGGATCCTGATCTGTCCGAGCACGCCGGCACGGCGCCGGCGACGCGGTCGCCGATGCACCACTCGGTTCGTGAGCAGCGCGGCGAAACAGACGCTCCGGATCCGAGCGCGGACTCGGCGTGGCGCTGACTCGCGGGACACGCGACTACGCCAGCGGTATCGCCGGTAAGAAGCGCATCGTCCTCCACGCGCAACGGCGGGTCCGCCCTGGACGGTATCTGCTCGTTCTGAGCGGACGTCGGCACAGCACGATACGCCACGTCACGGTCGACTGATATCCCCTGCAGGGTCGGAACGATGAGATCTCGGACGCGATGGGTTGCCTGAGCACGGTGGCGTTGATGTATGGCTGCTCGGCATCGCACCGCGCCCCTACCCGCGGCGCAGCTCGCTGGGGCTGTGACCGTAGCGGGCGCGGAACAGCCGGCTGAAGTGCGCCGAGTTCGGGAGGCCGACCGTCGCCGCGATGTCGGCGATCGATCGCATCTCGGCGCTATCCAAAAGCATGACCCGCGCGCGCTGCAGACGCTGGCGGCGAATCTCCGCCGCGACACCCTCGTGTTCCGGGGATAGGGCGGCGTAGAGCGTGCGGGGCGACATGTGCAGCGCCTCGGCGATCGTGCTCGGCGACAGCCGAGGGTCGGCGAGGTGAGCGCGGATATAGCGGTCCAGCTGCAGGCGACGAGCCGCGGTCGTATCGGTCCCGTTCGTGTCGTCGCCGACGAGCGAGCGGACGAGCATGTTCATCAGTGAGATCCAGACGTCGCCAAGGTCTTGGACGTCGGCGCGGGCGAGCGTGTCGAGGCGACCGGCCACGCCGAGCAACGAAGGACGGATCAGCAGCGCGAACGTGGGGTCGCGAAACATCCGCGCCGGATCGTTGATGCGATCGACGTCTCGATCGCTGACCGGAACCGCCGGGCGCGGGACGTTGACCTGGATCGCCCGGAAGCCACTAGGAGCGCACCATCTCCCGGCGGTGCGGCCGAGCAAGGTGACCGAACCCCTCGCGAGCGACACCTCCCGCCCATGCCAGCGACCGGTCGCGCTGGACGCGGGAGCCAGCAGCGCGAGACGCATCCGGTCGGTAGGCTCGAGCTCCTCGCGAGACCAGCTGCCGATCGCCGGGCCGCAGTGCAGCTCCACGATGTCGACCTCGCCGACGCCAACCACCTCGGCTGAGGCCTGGAATGCCCGCGGCGGGTTCTCGATCGGCTCGAGCGCCGTCGGCGCGTCAATCGCCTGCGAGAACCAGCTGCGCCAATACTCAAACCGGTCGCCCGCAGCGATCTCGGGCGTGTCGAATCGCAGGTGCCGGGGGATCGTCATCGGCTTGACGATCCCTGCGAAGCAGGCCCGGACCGTTGACGATCCGTGCAGATTCGCGCGCGCGACGCCCGCCTCAGGCTACGCTCCCCCTGGTCGTGGCCTGAGCTCTCGCGCAAAGAGAGACAGGAGTTGAACACGATCGCGTTGGTGTCGCGCCAGCCCGCCCCTAGGTGTGGCTGGCGCGACTAAGACTACCTGAGTCCGGGGCGGTGCGATGCGCTAGCGCCGTGTTCGTGCTCTCGGTTACAGGGTGAGATCAGCCGAGCTGGCGCCGCACGCGAGATAGTCTGCGCTGGACCGATGTGCGTTTCGGCTGACGAGGATCAGTGATGAATAAGCCGGTGTTGTTCTGCTACGACGGATCGGACGGCTCACGGACGGCGTTGAGAGCCGCGATCGAATGGATCACGCCCGATGCCGATGCGGTGGTGTTGACCGTATGGACCCCGGCCGCGGTGCAGCTGGCTCGAGCGGGCTCGTTTGTGGTCGCCATACCCAACGAGGGCGAGGTCGATGACCAGGAGGCGGCGTTCGCTCGGCAGGTCGCCGAGGAGGGCGCCGCAGGAGCCCGAACGCGGGGCTACAACGCGGTCGCCCGAGTCGCCCAATCGGACGAGTCGGTGGCCAAGACGATCGGTGAGGTCGCGGACGAGATCGACGCGGGGTTGATCGTCTGCGGCCAACGCGGACGGGGCGCCATCGGCAGCGCTCTGCTCGGGAGCGTCTCACATGCGCTCGCGTCCCACACCAAGCGGCCGGTACTCATCGCCCCCCAGCACCCGATGTAGCGCTTGCGCCGTCGCTCGCGGCGTCTCGAGGTTCGAAGTGGTGGCAGTTGCCGATCGCGAGACGGGCGAGCGCGGCCCTGGCGGTGGGGACGCGATGGCCAGTGCGGCCGGGCAGGATCACCATCGCGAGCACGAAGCCGAGGACGAAGATTCCCACCGACCACCAGAAAGCGGTGGTGTATCCGTGGACTGCGGCAGCGTCTGCCAAGCCCGCGCTGCGGGTGTGACTGGCCGCGTAGCTGGTGACGGCGCTGGCGAAAATAGTGCTGAGCAGCGACGTGCCCACCGAGCCGCCGACCTGCTGCGAGGTGTTGACCATCGCCGAGGCGATCCCGGCTTCGCTTCCCGCCACGCCCAGGGTCGCGGTCGAGAACGCCGGAGCGAAGATGCATCCCATCCCAACGCCGAGGATGATCAGGCCGGGAAGCACATGCGTGGCGTAGCTTGAGTCCGGCGTCAGCTGGGTGAACAGGAACATGCCGACTGCGCCGAGCGTCATCCCCACGAGGACGATCGGTTTGACCCCGGTGCGTTGGATCACCCGGGTCTGGACCGTGGTCGAAGTGACGATCAGGACGGCGGTGAGCGGCAGGAACGCCAGTCCGGTGGTGAGCGGCGACAAACCGCGCTGCTGCTGCAAGAAGAAGGTGAGAAACAGAAACACGGCGAAGATGCCGGCGCCGGCCAGCAGGATCGTCGTGTACGCGCCACCGCGGGCCCGGTCCCAAACGATGTGCAGCGGCAGCAGCGGATACTTGGTCCGGCGCTCGATCAGCACGAACGCGGCCAGCAGCACGGGACTGGCGACCAACGCCACGATCGTCACCGTCGCCCCCCAGGAGTGGGTCTCGGCGTTAGAGAACCCGTACACCAGCGCGAACAGGCCGAGCGCCGAGGTCACCGCCCCGGGGATGTCGATCGGCTCGCGCTCCGGAGCAGCGTGATTGACCAGCAGGCGCAGCGCCACGATCGTCGTCGGCACCGCGATCACGAGATTGACGTACAGGCACCAGCGCCAGGACAGGATCTGTGTGAGCGCACCACCGAGGATCAGCCCGAGCGAGGCGCCGCCGCCGGCAATCGCACCGAAGATCCCGAACGCCGTCGGGCGGTCGGGGGATCCCGCGAACGTCACCGTCAGCAACGACAACGCCGACGGAGCAAGCAGCGCGCCGAACACGCCCTGCAGCGTGCGAGCGATCACGAGCATCGTGAAAGATTGGGCCAGACCGCCGATCGCCGAGGCGATCGAGAACCCGATCAGGCCCGCGATCAGGGTCCACTTGCGTCCGAACAGATCACCGAGCTTTCCGCCGAGCAGCAGCAGGCTGCCGAACGCGAGCGCGTAGGCGGTGACGATCCACTGGCGGCTCTCGGTCGAGAAACCGAGCGCCTTCTGCGCCGAAGGGAGCGCGATCGTCACGATCGTCGCGTCGAGCACGACCATCAGCTGCGCGACGCTCAGCAGAGCCAGCACCGCCCATCGGTTCGGTTCAGCGGTCGCGGGCCTGCCAGCCGGGGCGCTGACGGCTGCCATCGCTCGATGTTAGGTGATCGAGCCCTCGGCTAACAGGACTGAGATCTCGACACGACGCGGCGAAGGAATCGAACCTTCCAAGCCGGGGGCTGCCCGGCCCTGCCAGTTTTGAAGACTGGATGGGCCACCAGGCCCGTGCCGCGCCGCCGGTGATCGTACGTCGATCTCGCGCACTAGTGGACCCCGCCGGAACGTTCCGGTGGAGCCCACTCGGCACGAGCATGGTCAGAGTCCTTGCTCGAAGGCACCTTTGACCGACGCGTCGAGCGCGTTGAGCCGATACAGAGCCATCGCCTCGGCGGTGGCGAACCGGCCTCCGGGCGCGGTCGACGGTCCGTGGTGGCAGAGCACGCAGTGCAGCAGCGCCAGCCGCCGGCCTTCGTCGAGCGCACCGGCGCGCTCGGAGATCAGGCGCTCGCCGATCACCAGGTGCCCGAGCAGGCGGCCCTCCTCGGTCAAGCCGATCTCGGCCCCGTAGGTGAACTCGCGAGTGCGCCCGAGATCGTGGGTGATCGCCGCGGTCAGCAGCAGGTCGGAGTTCAGCCGCGGGTGCAGCTGGCAGATCTCATAGGCGAGCGTCGCCACCGCAACCGTGTGCTCGAGCAGCCCACCCAGGTACGCGTGGTGCCCGCCGCGGCTGCACGGGGCGCGTCGCCATGCCGCCCGGAGCTCGGGGTCGGCCAGCAGGCCCTCGAGCAGCGAACGGTATGCCTGGTCGTGAACTTCGCCGGCCAGGTGCTCGAGGAACCCGTCGAGCTCGTCGAGGTCGCGGTACGCGCTGGGCAGGAAGCGCGCCGGGTCGGCCGCATCGCCGTCGGGCTCGACGCGCGCGATCTCGAGCACCTCGACGACCAGCTCGTCGCGGAAGCGCTCGACCTTGCCGCCCACCCTGACCAGGTCGCCGCGCTCGAACTGCCCCGCCAGCACGTCGGCGTCGCGAAACGCCCGGGCCTGAATCGTGCCGGTCCGGTCGCGCAGCTCGAGCATCAGGTACGGCGCTCCGTTGCGGGTGGTCAGCCGGTCCTTCCGGATACATGCGAACACGCCGATCACGTCCTGGCCGGGCCGGAGCGTGCTGACGGAGACGCTGGAGGTGTCTGCAGGCACGATCCAGCCATGATGTACGGTGATCCGGATGCAGCCGCTTGAATGGGAATACAGGCCGGACGGGCTACGCGCACCAGCGCTGATCTGCGCATTCAAGGGCTGGAATGACGCCGCCGACGCGGCCTCGACGGCGATCACGTTCGTCGGCAGCGCGCTGGGCGCGCGTCGCTTCGCGACGATCGACCCGGAGGAGTTCTACGACTTCCAGGACACACGTCCGCGAATCAAGCTCGTCAACGGCGACGCCCGTCAGGTCGTGTGGCCGGCGGTCGAGCTGTACGAGGCGCGGGTCCCGCGCGCTCCTCGCGACCTCGTGCTGCTGGTCGGCAATGAGCCGTCGCTGCGCTGGCGCGCGTTCACCAAGGTGATCGTGGAGCTGGCCGAGGCGCTCAGCACCCAGCTTGTGGTCACGATGGGCGCTCTGCTCGCCGACGTGCCGCACACGCGTCCGATCTCGGTCACGGGCCTGGCCTCCGACGTCGGCCTGGTCTCGCGACTCGGGCTCAGCCAGTCCTCGTACGAGGGTCCGACCGGGATCGTCGGAATCCTCCACGCCGCCTGCCAGGAGGGCGGCCTGCCGTCGGCCAGCCTGTGGGCGGCGGTCCCGCACTACATCGCCGCCTCGCCCAACCCCAAGGCGGCACTCGCCCTGGTCCGCAAGCTCGAGGGCCTGGTCGGCGTCGCGGTCGATGCCTCCGAGCTCGAGAGCGCGGCCGGCGACTACGAGCGCCAGGTCAACCTCGCGGTCCAGAGCGACCCCGACGTGCAGGCGTTCGTCGAAAGGCTCGAGCAGGCCGCCGAGACCGAGAGCGGCGACCAGACCGGTCCGCTGCCCTCAGGCGAGTCGATCGCCCGTGACCTGCAGCGGTTCCTGCGCCAGCGCGGCAGCGACGACCCGCCGCACCCGACCGTCTAGCGCCACCTGCTCAACGCCCCACGCGAGGCCGTGCGCCGGAACCGCGGGACGTTGGTCACGTGGGGCATGATCAACGTCCCATGGTTCCCCGTAGACGGGTCGAATGGGACGTTATGCATGGGCGGCCCGCCGAGCCCATCCAACTACCGCTCGGCCGCGGGACACACCAGCCGGTAGTCGCACACCGAGCAGGCCGCGAACGAAGGCGTCGGCTCGAACCCCTGCGAGAGGATCCCCTCGGCGACCTCGGTCGCAACCTCCCGGATCCACTCCGACCGATCGCCACCCTCGCTGTCGACCGACACCTTCTCGTCGTCGAGCACGTAGTAGTAGGCCTGCAGTGAGGCGTCGAGGCTCCACGCCTCGCGGGCGCCCACGGCATACAGCGATAGCTGCACGTCGTCGGCGAGCTGGGCGGCGCTCTTGGGCCGCCCCGTCTTGTAGTCGATCAGCTCGTATTCGCCCCCGGGCAGCAGGTCGACGCGGTCCACCCGGCCGCGGAGCAGGTGCGGCCCGAGCTTGAACGTGAACGAGCGCTCGAACCACATCGGCGTCGACTCCTGGGACTGAAACCGTGCGTGGTAGCGGGTCAGTGAGGCAGCGGCCTTACCCCGCAGCTGGCGCTCCTGCTCGGAGTCGCCGAACCCGCCCCGCCGCCACCCGGCGTCGAGCAGCCCGAGAAGCTCGGCGAGTGACCCGCCCGAGTCCTCGAGCGCGTGGAAGCGCTCGAGCACCTGGTGCACGAGGATCCCGAAGCGCTGATGGATCGTCGGCTCCTGCGGGATCCGGAACACCCGCGCGAACTTGTACTTCAGCGGGCACGTCCGGTAGGTGTCGATATCGGTTGCTGACAGCACGACGCCGTCGCCGCGCTTGGGCAGAAACGGCTCCAGCGACGGCTCGTCGCGCGCCGCCAGTGCCTGAGTCCGCCGCCGGGCATCGCGCTCGGCGTCCAGCAGGTACTCGTCGAGCATCGACGAGCTGAAGATCTCGCGCTGCTCGGCGGTTACCGCCTGCAGGATCCGCGAGTTCACGTCCCGCAACCCCTCCGCCACGCTCTGCCCCTCCGGCCTCGCGATCAGCGCCGCGAGCTTGAGCAGCTCGAGATAGCGGACGACCGCGTGCGACACGTCGAGGTCGGTGTCAAACCGCAGCTCGCTCAGGCGCCCACCCACGCGCAGCGTCGACTCCAGCAGCTCGTCGCGCAGCATCCGATAGGTCGAGTGCAGCGTCTCGGCCGGCCCGAACAGCTCCTCCTGGCGCTCCTCCCACTCTGCTCCCAGTGCCTCACGGGCCCGCTCGACCAGCGGCAGTGGCAGCAGCACCGCGCCGCGGTCGGTCTCGCTCGGATACGCGAACACCAGCCGGGCGCGAGCGCGGGTGCAGTCCACGTACAGCATCTGCGCGAGCGCGCGGCGCCGTCCCTCCTCGGTGTCGGGCGGGAGCTCCTCTTGCAGCAGCGCGTCGGGAATCGCCTCGGGCTCGGGCGGAGCCAGCCCGGCGTGCAGCCCGACCAGGAACACGTGCTCGGCTTGCAGCGAGCCGACCGCGTCGAGCGCCACCACCTGCACGTCGCGCGACGCCGACAGCTCGGGCTCCTCCTGCTCGCGCAGCCCGTAGTCCGCCACGGCGGCGATCGAGCGGGCGAACTCCCGCGGCGTGGCCTGGGGCGAACGGCGCACGAACGCCGATGCCAGCTCGCCAAGCCGCGCCAGCGCCCGCAAGCGCTCGACCACATCCGCGTGCGCAGCGAACAGCTGCTGGCGGCGCAACCCGAGACGGTCGATCAGGCGGTGCACATACAGGTCGGGGCGAGTCGTGTCGATCGCGGTGGCGCCGGCCCGGTACAGCTTCAGGAACGCGTGGATCCGCTCGCGCGCCTCGGGCGGCACCTGCGGCGATTCGGTGGCGGCGGCCAGCGCGGCCACCATGTCGAGCTTGCGCCGCCGCGCGATCTGGGTGCAGCGCGCGATGTCCACCGAGCGCAGGTCGACCGGCGGGCGCGCGAGCGCGCGCACCACCGCCGGCGCGTCGGATGGATCGGCCAGCAGCCGCAGCCACGCGAGCACGTCGCGGATCTCCGCGCGCTGGAAGAACGCCGCCTCCCCCACCACCCGGTGCGGGACCGCGCGCTCCTCGAGCGCGACCGCGATCGATTGCCCCTCGCGCGAGACCGTCGGCACGACGACGACGATCCCGCCCGGACCGACGCCCTCGCGCATCGTCAGTCGCTCGATTTCGGCGGCGACCGATTGCGCCTGCGCGCGGTCGTTGGCGCACCGCCAGAACGCGACCTCGCCCACGCCGGTCGCCGGCTGTACCGGCACCTCGTGGATTGCGGCCGCGGCTCGCACCACCTGCTCGGGACACCGCAGGCTGTGCGTCAGCCGGACCACCCGCTCGGCCGCATGCTCGAACCCGGCCATCCGCGCGGCGCCCGCACCACGGAAGCGCCGCAGCGCGTGGATCGGGTCGCCGGCGACCGTCAGCCCGGAACCGCCGAGCTCGAGCGCGAGCCGCGCCGGCCCGAGATCGAGCTCCTGCGCGTCGTCGACCAGCAGGTGCTCAAAGCGCGCCACGACGGCGGGCTGGTCGCGCACCCGGCGCAGCGCGTCGCGGACCAGGTCGCCGCCGTCGCGCACCCCGAGCTCGGCCAGCATCCGCTCGTGGGTGCGATAGACCTCGGCGAACTCGACCGCGATCGCCGACTCCGATGGATCGCTGTCGCCGTCGCCCAGCGAGGCCGCCCAGCGAGCGTAGTCCTCGGCGCCGATCAGCTCGGCCTTGAGCCGGTCGATCCGCCTGACGAACCCGGCGAACAGCGCGTTGGGGCTCCCCCCGAAGTCGTGGCGCTCGATCGACAGCTCGTCGATCCGCTCGAGCAGCAGCGCCAGCCGGTCGCCGGGCCCGAGTGTCGACTCGGCCGCGTCGATCGCCGGGCCGCCCAGGGTGACCGCCGCGAGCTGGTCGGCCGTGAGCACGAACAGCTCCTCGTAGCCGCCCTCGAGTGCGCCCTCGAGCCACGCGCGCAGGGCATCCGCGCGCGCGTCGGTGGGCGTCAGGACCGCGATCCGTTCAGGCTTGCATCCCGCCTGTGCCAGCCAGCAGAAGCGGCTGCAGATCACCCGCGTCTTCCCCGTCCCGGCCGCGCCGAGGACAGTCAACGCGCCGCCGGAGTGCGTGACTGCCTCGCGCTGCGCCGGAACCAGCGAGTCAAGGGAGAACGCCACGTCTGCAAGCATAGGTTCCACGATGACCTCCACCCGCTCGGCACTTGACGCAGACTGGCTGGGCGTTTGCCGACGTGCGGTTGCCGGACTGGAGGAGATCCTCAGCGAGGCGCCGAGCACGCAGGAGCGCGCTCAGGAGACCGGCACTCGCGGCAGCGGCGGCGACCGCACGCTGGTGATCGACCGCGCCGCCGAGACAGTCGTGTTCGAGGAGCTCGACGCCCTTCACCAGATCGGCCACGGCTTCCGCGTCGTGTCCGAGGAGCGAGGCGAGGTCGATTACGGCGATTCGGGCGTGGTCGTGATCATCGATCCGATCGACGGCTCGCTAAACGCCAAGCGCCGGATCTCCCATTACGCGATTTCGATTGCGGTCGCCGACGGCCCGACGATGGCCGACGTGGCGTTCGGTTATGTGTACGACTTCGGTCCGCGCGAGGAGTGGTCGGCGCGGCGAGGCGAAGGCGCATGGTGCAACGGCGTCCGCCTGGATCCCGCGCTCCCGGAACGGCGCGACCCGGAGGGGCGGATCGAAGTGCTCGGAATCGAAGCGGCCGATCCCCGTTTGGTGGCCCGCTCGATCGACGAGCTCGAATCCAGCGCCTACCGGCTGCGGGCGCTGGGGACGATCGCCTCGACGCTGTGCCAGGTCGCCGCCGCTCGGTTTGACGGGATGGTGTCGCTGCGTCGCGCTCGCGGGGTCGACTCCGCGGCGGGCCAACTGATCGCTCGCGAGGGCGGCGCGCTGGTCGCGTTCCCCGGTTTTGACCCGCCGCTGTCCGCCCCGCTCGATGTCGCCCCCACCGCGCCGGTGATCGCCGCGCGCTCGCCCGAGACGCTCGAGCGCCTGGCCAGGATCCCGAAGTGATCGACTGGATCATCGCCGAGCGGATCGCCACGTTCGTCGCCGGCCAGGGCGACGCACAGGCACCCACCGCCGACCTGGCCGAGCTGGCCGCCGAGTCCGAGGCGCGCGTTACCGCCTATACGGGCCTGCAGCCGGTCCGGCCTCTGCCCCCGCCGGAGGGGATCAGCCGGCGCGAGTGGGTCAGCGCCAATCTCCAGTCGATGCGGGAGCTGCTGGACCCGGTTCTGCAGCGCGCGGGCGAGAACCTGGGGCCGCTGCGCCCGGCGGCTCAGATCGCCACCGGCCTGGTGGTCAGCACCGAGGTCGGCGTGGTCGTCGGGTACCTGGCCCAGCGCGTGCTCGGACAGTACGAGCTGGTGCTGCTCGACGAGGCCGTCCAGGAGCGCCCGCCGCGACTGTTGTTCGTGCTCCCCAACCTCGGCCAGGCGGTGCGGATGTTCGGCGCCGATGAGAAGGAGTTCATGACGTGGGTCGCGCTGCACGAGGTGACCCACGCGGTCCAGTTCGCAGGGGTCCCTTGGCTTCACGCACACATGGCCGGGCTGGTGCGCGAGCTCCTCGCCACCGCCGAACTGCGGATCGAGGCCCCTCACAAGCTCCGGCTCCCCACCGGCGGAGAGATCCGCCGGGTGCTGGACGCGTTGCGCCGCGGCGACCTGATCTCGGTCGTGACCAGCGAGGCCGAGCGCCAGACGCTCGACCGGGTGCAGGCCGTGATGGCCGTGATCGAGGGTCACGCCGAGCACGTGATGGACGCGGTCGCCCCCGACTTGCTGCCCTCGTTGCCGAAGCTGCGGGCCGCGCTCGACCGCCGCCGGCGCTCTCAGACCGGTTTGTCGCGTCTGGTGGGCAAGCTGCTGGGCCTGGACATGAAGCTCCGCCAGTACGAACAGGGCAAGTTCTTCTGCGACGCGATCGTCAGCCAGCGCGGGCCCGAGGCCCTGCACCGAATGTTCAGCGGCCCCGAATCGCTGCCGACGGTCGACGAGCTGACAGACCCTTCGGCCTGGGTAGTCCGCGTGATGCCGCATGAGCTCGGCGAGGCCCAGCGCCACACTGCCTGACGCGTCCCTGGTGTTCTCAGGATGTGGCCGTTCGGTGAACGAGCACCTGAGCTGTAACGGACGATCGGCTATGGTTTACAAACACATGTTCGGTCGTATGGCAGGGACGCCGGCCGGATTTGAAAATCTTTGACTAAGGGAGCAACTGCTCATGGCTACCACCAGCAATCCTGGCGGCGAGACCAATCCTGACGCCGCCATCACCGAAACCCAACCCGCCACCCCTGAGACCAATTACGGTCGCGCTGGCTCCCCCCGTGCGACCAATTACGGTCGCGCTGGCGGCACCCTTGCGCGTAAGCCGACGGCTCGGAAGTCAGCTTCCGGCACCGTCGGAAGTCAGCATCCGGCACCGCCCGCAAGTCGATGTCCGGTACTGCCCGCAAGTCCCCGTCCGGCGACACCTCTCGCCGTCCGACCTCGACCCGCACGCGGCCCAAGCAGCCGCGGACGCCCGTCGAGCAGGCTCAGGCGATCGCCGAGCGCGCTGTCCTGGTGCCGATCGGCGCCACGCTCGTGGCTCGCGACAACCTGGTCCGTACCGTCAAGAGCCTGGCTCCCAAGTACACGACGCGGTCGGGTCTGCAGCGCGAGATCAAGCGCTACGAGCGCCGCGGGGTGACCGAGCGTAACCGCTTCGAGCGCCAGGTTCGCCACACCCGCTCACGTCTCGAGGACGGGGTCCAGCACCGCCGTAGTAACGTGGAGAAGACCGTTCGTGAGAACCGGCGTCGGCTCGAGCGCGAGGTCGAGAAGCAGGGCGACGCGGTCTCAAAGCGGGTCGACAAGCTAGTGTCTGACGCGCAGGGGCTGATCGGGAACTCGGCTTCGTAGTCAACGACTTACCCCGCCCGGCGACGGAGAGCGCCGATCGCGGGAGAGGTTCGCCGGCCTCATAACCTCGCCGGCGGACGTAGCACCCTCTCCTCCCTCAACCGCCGGGGCGTCACGGAAGTGGCGCCCCGTCGGTCCTTAAGGGCCCGAAACCGTCTGCCACAATGAATCCATGCTCACCAGAGACCAAGTAACCGACTCCCTGCGGTCCGTCATCGACCCGGAGCTCCGGCGCGACATCGTCGAGCTCGAGATGGTCCGCTCCATCGACATTCACGAGAACGGCGTGGTCGACGTCATGGTCTCGTTGACCACTCCCGGATGCCCGATCCGAGATCACTTCCAGGCCGGCGTGACCGAGGCGATCGGTGGCCTCGACGGCGTGATCGGCGTCAACGTCAGCTTCGACGTGCTGTCCGATAACGAGAAGGCAACGCTCGGTCGCAAGCTCGGGCGAGGCGCGCTCCCCGAGGGCGCACTGGCTCAGGTCTCAAACGTGATCTGCGTCGGCTCGGGCAAGGGTGGCGTGGGCAAGTCCAGCGTGACGGCGAACCTGGCTGCGGCGCTGGCGGCCGACGGCAAGCGCGTCGGCGTGCTCGACGCCGACGTTTGGGGCTACTCGCAGCCGCGGATGATGGGCCTGGGCGCCGAGCGCCCTCGCGTCAACGGTGACCGAAAGTTGATCCCGTTGACCGCTCACGACGGGATCGGCGTGATGTCGATCGGGTTCTTCATCGAGCAGGACGCCGCCGTCGTGTGGCGCGGACCGATGCTCCACAAGGCGCTCCAGCAGTTCCTGGAGGATGTCGAATGGGGCGAGCTCGACTATCTGCTGATCGATCTCCCGCCCGGCACCGGCGACGTCTCGATGACGCTCGCCCAGCTGCTGCCGCAGGCCAAGTTCCTGATCGTGACCACGCCGCAGCCGGTCGCTCAGAAGGTCGCGCGCCGCTCGGCGGAGATGGCGACGAAGCTCAAGCTCGAGGTCGCGGGCGTGATCGAGAACATGTCCGGGTTCGTGACCCCCGGCGGCGACCGCTACCAGCTGTTTGGTGAGGGCGGCGGCCAGCTTCTGGCCGAGGAGCTCGACGTCCCGCTGCTGGCGAAGGTGCCGCTGACGATGGCGCTGCGCGAGCAGTCCGACGCCGGCATCCCGGTGGTGCTGGCCGATCCGGACGACCCGGCCTCGCAGGCCCTGCGGCACGGTGCCCGTGGGCTGATCGCGCTCTCGCCGATCGAGCTGCCGGTGATGCAGGCCCCGGCTCCGGCGGCCGCGCCCAAGCCGGTCGGGATGTCTCTGCCGATGGCCTGAGCGCCATCGGCGCAGGCCCCCGGGCTACGCTCCCTGAGTGCTGCTGCTGACCGGGGCCACGGGGACGATCGGATTGCCACTGCTGCGCCGGCTGACCGCCGCCGGCGTCGAGGTTCGGTGCCTGGTGCGCGACCCGCGGCGGCTCGGATCCGAGCGCGTCCGCGTTCAGATCGCGCTCGGAGACCTTGGCGACCCGCTGTCGTTCCGGCATGCGCTGCGGGGCGTGGACACGGTCGTCCACCTGGCGTCGGCGATTCGCGACCAACCTGCGGGATCGATCGAGGAGCTCGACGGCGTCGCCACGTGGCGGCTGGTCCAGGCCGCGGAACGGGCGGGGGCGCGCCGGTTCGTGTTCTTCTCGACGCTCGCCGCCAACACCCGCAGCCGCGCTCGCCTGATGCGCGCCAAGGCGCTGGCCGAGCGGTCCGTGTCCGAATCCTCGCTCGAGCACACGGTGTTCGCGCCGTCGATCGTGTACGCGCCCGGCGACCCGTTCCTGGCGCTGCTGGCGCGAATGTCGTGGTTGCCGGCGATGCCGATCTCCGGCTCGGGCGACGCCGCGTTCCAGCCGATCTGGGCCGAGGATGTGGCCGATTGCGTGATCGCCGCGCTACCCGGAGGCGCCCACGCCGATCAGGCGGTCGGTGCGCGCTACGAACTGGCCGGACCTCAGACGCTCACCTATGGAGAGCTGGTCGCGTGCGCGTTGCGGTCGTTCGGGCGCCGGCGCAGAATCGTCAGCGTGCCGGCCCCGATCGTACGCCGCAGCCTGAACGCGCTCGAGCTGCTCACCGGGCCTGCCGCATTCGCGACCTGGGATGAGGCCGAGCTGCTCGAGGTGCCGCTGATCGCCCGGCGGGGGACCGCCGACGCCGAATCGCTCGGCGTGACCCCGAAGCCAATCGGGGCCGTGTTGGGAATCGAGTAGCCGGGAACCGCGGGCTGTGGACCTCGGGCTGATCGCGCTGATCCTCGCCGCGGCGCTGCTCGGCCCGGCGCTGACGCTGCTGACGCGCGGGGCGGTCCCGGCGGTGATCGGCGAGTTGCTGGCCGGCGTGATCCTGGGCACAACCGGCTTTCAGATCATCGACCCCTCCAAGAGCGACCTGTCGCTGCTCTACGACATCGGCTTCGCGACGCTGATGTTCACGGTGGGAATGCATGTGCCGCTGCGCGATCGGCGGATCCGGGGCGCCGCCCGCGAGGGCGGGACCGCCGTCGCCGCGGCGGTCCCGCTGGCGTTGCTCAGCGGGTACGGTGCCGACCTCGCGGGCGGCGGGCCGGGCATCGTGTACGCCGTCGTGATCGTGTCCTCCTCGGCCGCGGTCGCGCTGCCGATCATCGACGAGAGCGGCTTGACCGGCGCGTCGGTGCTCGCGGCGATGGCCTGGATCACGATCGCCGACGTGCTGGCCACGATCGCGGTCCCACTGGCGATCCGCCCGTCGCACGCCGCTCACGCCGCGTTGGGGGCGTTGATCGTGGCGGCCGCGGTCGCGGCAGTGTTCGTGGTCGCCCACCGACTCCGGGGGAAGCCAGCGGTGAAGCGAATCCGCAAGGAGGGCAAGAAACGCGGCTGGGCGATCGACCTGCGGCTCGCGCTGATCGTGCTGGTGGCGCTCGCCTACCTGGCCGAGAAGACCGGGGCGAGCCTGCTCGTGGCCGGGTTCGGCACCGGGCTGGTGGTCGCGGCCATCGGCGGCCCCAAGCGCCTGTCCCAGGAGGTGCTCGGGCTCGGCCAGGGCTTCCTGGTGCCGGTGTTCTTCGTGCTGCTCGGGGCCAAGATCGATCTGCGGGAGCTGACCTCGAGCGGGCGCACGGTGCTGCTGGCGGTGATGCTCGCCGTGCTCACCATCGGCGTGCACGTGCTGGTCACGTTCGTGATCAGGGCGCCGCGGGCGATCGGGCTACTGGCCAGCGCGCAGGTGGGCGTACCCGCGGCCGTGATCTCGCTTGGACTCGCCGATCACACGCTGACCCAGGGTCAGGCATCGGCGATCTTCTGCTCGGCGCTGGCCTCGATCGGGGCCTCCGCGACGGGCGCTGCGCTCCTCCGCCGCTCACCGGCCGATCAGGCCGGCGGCGATGCCGACCGTCCCGCGGCGGCGAACGAGGCACGACGGTCTGACCACGGCAGGGCCGCCTCGAACTGAGCCGCCAGCGCCAGCAGCGGCGCCTCGCCCGCTGGACGCCCGATCAGCTGTACGCCGACCGGCAGTCCGTCCTCGCCCTGATACAGGGGCAGCGATGCCGCCGGCAGCCCGGTCACGTTGCAGATCGCGGTGAACGGGGTGAACAGCCCGGAGCGACGGAAGTGGTCCCACGGGTCAGGACCGCGGCCATGCACCTCGCCGGTGCGCAGCGGGCGCTGGGCGAGCGCCGGCGTGATCACCGCGTCGTAGGGCGACAGGAACTCCACCAGCGTCCGTGCGATCGACTGCATCCGGCTCTGCGACGCCAGGAACTGGATCGAGTCGTGATCGCGTGCCCGCTGGTAGAGCTCCCAGGTCAGCGCCTCGACGTCGCCGGACTCGGGCTCGCGGCCGGCCAGGCGGCCGCCGAGCCACACGGTCAACGCCGCCATCGGACCGAACAGCCGGGTGAAGTCGGGGAGCAGCTCCGCGCCGCTCCACGGCGGCGCGATCTCCTCGACGCCGTGTCCGAGCGACTCCGCCAGCGCGGCCGCGTCGCGTGCGGCCCGCTCGCACACAGGATCGACCGTGGCATCCGGGAGCGGGGGATTGAGCGCGAGCGCGATCTTGCCCCGACCCGGGGGACGCCCGGCCGACTCGGCGAACGCTCGGTGGGGAGGCGGCGCCCAGGTCGCGTCGCCGGTCTCGTAGCCGGCGAGCACGTCGAGCAACTGGGCGGTCTCGGCGACCGTGCGGGTGAGCACGCCGTCGCACACGAGAAAGCTGTCGCCGACGTCGGGGCCCACCGACACGCGCCCACGCGCCGGCTTGAGCCCGACCAGGCCACAGCAAGCGGCCGGGATCCGGATCGAGCCGCCGCCGTCGTTACCGTGCGCGATCGGGACCATCCCCGACGACACGGCAGCCGCGGCGCCCCCGCTGGAGCCGCCGGGGGTACGCTCGAGATCCCACGGGTTGCGGGTCGGCCCGAACCGTGCCGGCTCGGTCGTCGGGAGCAGCCCGACCTCGGGCAGCGACGTCTTACCGACGATCACGAACCCCGCCTCGCGCACGCGCCTGACCAGGTGCGCGTCATGGCGCGGGATCACGTCGCTGAACAGGTCGCTGCCCATCGTCAGCGGCATCCCCTCGACCGGGCGGTTGTCCTTGATCGCGATTGGCACGCCGGCGAACGGTCGCGGGTCGCCCGGGCCGACTTCACCGGCGATCGCGAGTGCTGACTCCGACGCCACGTGGGTGAACGCGTTGATCGTCGGGTCGAGCTCGTCGATCCGGGTCAGGGAGGCTTCGACGAGCTCGCGCGCGCTGAGTTCTCCCGAGCGCACCAGTTCCGCCAGCTCGGCGACCGGACGCAGCAGCAGGTCGGACACGGCGCGAAGCCTAGTCGTCGTCGGCACCAGTCGGCTACCAATAGCTAGCCTTGTCCGACCCAATGACCGCTGTCTCCGAAGTCCAGTCAGGTCTCGAGGGCGTCGTCGCCTTCGCCACCGAGATCGCCGAGCCGGACCGCGCCGGCGGCGCTCTGCGTTACCGGGGCGTCGACATCGAGGAGCTCGTCGGCGTCGTGCCGTTCGAGCAGGTCTGGGGGCTGCTGGTCGACGGGCGCCTGCTGCCGGGGATGCCGCCGGCCGAGCCGCATCCACTGACCGTCCGCTCGGGCGACCCGCGCGTCGACGTCCAGGCCGCGCTGGCGATGCTCGGCCCGCAATGGGGCTTTGGCGAGCTGATCGACATCTCCGACGAGCAGGCCCGCGACAACCTCGCCCGGGCGTCGGTGATGGCACTCTCGTTCGTGGCCCAATCGGCACGGGGGATCGGTACGCCGCCGGTCTCTCAGCGCGAGATCGACCAGGCGCGTTCGATCCCCGAACGGTTCCTGATCCGCTGGCGCGGTGAGGCCGACCCCCGCCACGGGTCCTGCGCCGGACCGCGCACCGGATCGGGTCCAGGCGCGTGGAGGTCGCCGAGGCGCTCGAGCAGGCGGCGCTGGCCGAGCTCCAGGCCCGTAAGCCCGATCGTGTGCTGGCCACTAACGTCGAGTTCTGGTCGGCGGTGGTGCTCGATTTCGCCGACGTCCCACCGGAGCTGTTCACCCCTATGTTCACCTGCGCCCGCACCGCCGGCTGGTCGGCTCACATCCTCGAGCAGAAGCGCGAGGGCCGGCTGATTCGTCCCACCGCCTCCTACGTCGGCCCCGGTCCCCGTCCGCTGTCGGAGCTGACCGGCTGAGCTCGCCCTCCGGCATCGGATGAGCCCGGACCGCCAGCTCGATCCCAACGCCCTGGGCGACCACATCGATCGGCTCTACCGAGCCGCGTGGAGCCTGTGCGGCTCGCGCGAGGAGGCCGAGGACCTCGTGCAGGAGACGTTCGCCCGGGTGCTGCGCAAGCCGCGCATCCTGCGCTCCGAGGACGACTTGGGCTATCTGCTGCGGGTGCTGCGCAACACGTTCTTCAGCCAGCGGCGGACCGCCGGCCGTCGTCCGCAGACCACGCCCCTGCCCGACGACCTCGACCTGATGGCCGATCCGTCAGCGCCCCTGCCCGAGGCCAGGATCGAGAGCCAGGAGCTGTACTCGGCGATCTCGTCGCTGCCCGAGGATTTCCGCGACGCGCTGGTGGCGATCGACATCGTCGGCCTGTCCTACCGCGAGGCGGCCAAGGCACTGCGCGTCCGGGAGGCGACGATCACGACGCGGCTGCACCGGGCGCGTCAGCGGGTGGCCAAGGCGCTCGTCGAGAGCGAGCAATCCGAGCCGGGCCGCTCGCGCTCTACTTGATTCCGGGAGCGGTCCAGGCGGCGAGCTTCTGCAGCTGGCTCGGGGCCACGTCGGTGCTCGACAGGATGCAGGTGCGACCGTCGCGCTTCCACGAGACGATCTGGCGGCCGTTGTGCTCGAACGTCCACAGCTCGGTTCCGTTCAACCAGCTCTCCCTCGACGGCGACCCCTTCAGCGCCGGCTCGCCGACGATCGTGTACGCGATCGTCTTGCCGTTGATCTCGTAGAAGACGGTGGTGGCCGGGCGACCGTTGATCGTGTCGTTGCGCTGGCCGGTGGCGGTGGCGTTGAAGCGGGGTTCCCAGTTGGGGAAGTACACGTCCTCCACGTCGCTGCCGAGCTTGATCGGGTTGCTCGGATCGGGCATCGGCGCCGCCTGGGTCGCCCCGAGCGTGGCCAGCCCGGCGGCCTGGGAGACCGACGGTGCTCCGGGACTGCCGCCGGGCAGCAGCAGCACCAACGCGAGCACGGCCACGGCCAGGGCGGCGGCCAGCCCACCCGCGTAGCCGAACCGGCGCCGGGCCCGCTTGCCCGGGCTCGGCCGCTGCGCCTCGATCCGTTCGCGCAGGCCCAGCGGCGCACGCGTCCGGTCGTTGGCGCGATGCACCAGCTCCACGACGCGGCGCTCGCGCTCGTACAGGGCGGTCAGCTCCGGGGACTGGGCGATTCGGGCCTCGACCTCAGCCCGGCGGGCAGGGTCGAGCGTGCCGTCGGCGAGCGCGGACAGATCCGCCTGCTCGCGTGGGCTCAAACTGGTGTTGTCAGAAGGGGATGAAGGCATTTGTGCGGAGACGTTTGCGCTACTGAGCTTAACGACGCCACAACACCGCGAAATCTTCCCCAGACTGGGGCTTTACACACGTTTCCTATTGGGAGCTTTGGTACGGCCCCGACGCGTACTGAGCGAGCATCCGGGTGGCGCAGAACTGGGGGCCGAGTGTACGCAGCGAGGCGCGCATCCGCTGGATCCAGCGGACCGGCAGATCCCGCTCGTCGCGCTCGTAGAAGGTGGGCAGCACTTCGTGCTCGAGCGCGTGATGCAGGGCGGCAGCGTCGCGCTGGTCCTGAGCGTTGTGGTCGGGGTCGACGTCGCCGGGGAGCCCCCAGCCGTTCTCGCCGTCGTAGGCCTCCGCCCACCAGCCGTCGAGCACGCTGAGCTGGAGCGAGCCATTGATCGCGGCCTTCATCCCGCTGGTGCCACTGGCCTCGAGCGGCGGTCGCGGCAGGTTCAGCCACACGTCGCAGCCACGGGTGAGCCGGGCGCCGGTGGTCAGGTCGTAGTCGTCGAGGAACACGACGCGCTGGCCGATGATCTCCGCGTGCTTGAGGCCGAACAGCGCCTGCAGCGAGCGCTTGGCCTCCTCGTCGCGGGGGTGAGCCTTGCCGGCCAGCACGACCTGAACCGGACACTCGCCGCCCAGCAACGACAGCGTCCAGTCGGGGTCGCGCATCAGCAGCTCGAGGCGCTTGTATGTCGCCACCCTTCGCGCGAAGCCGATCGTCAGCACGTGCGGATCGAAGCAGCGAGCCGCCGCCTCGACGTACTCGCGCGAGTCGCCCCGCCCCAAACGGTCGGCGAGGCTCCGGTGAGCCACGAACGAGACGAGCTCTGCGCGTTGGCGCTCGCGGACGTTCCACAGCTCCTGGTCGGAGATCCCGTCCACGGCGGTCCACATCTGGGGGTCGGCTGCGCGGTGCAGCCAATCGGGGCCGAGATGGCGGTCCAGCAGCTCGCGCATCGGCGCGCCCACCCAGGTCGGGAAGTGCACGCCATTGGTGACGTGGCCGATCGGCACCTGTTCGAGCGCGCGCCCGGGCCATAGCGACTGCCACATCTCGCGCGCGACCGCGCCATGGCGGGCACTGACCGCGTTGGCGGCCCGGCTGAGTCGCAGCGCCGCCTGCGTGACCCCGAACGGCTGGCCGCCATCCTCGGGGTTCGTGCGGCCGAGCGCGATCGCCTCGGACACCGGGCACGACAGGCCGCTCATCAGCCTTCCGATCGCAGCCTCGACCTCGGCGGCCGGGTAGCTGTCGTTGCCCGCCGGGACCGGCGTGTGCGTGGTGAACACGGTGCGCTCACGGGCCGACTGCAGCGCCGCGTCCAGCGATTCGCCCGTACGGACCGCCTGGCACGCGAGCTCGAGCGGGGCGAGCGCGGCGTGGCCCTCGTTGAGGTGGATCACCGACGGCTCGAACCCGAGCGCGTTCAGCGCCCGGATCCCGCCGACCCCGAGCAGCACATACTGCGACAGCCGGGTGCGCTCGTCGCCGACGTACAGCCGTCCCGTGATCCAGCGCTCCATCGGGCCGTTGGCTGGGATGTCGGTGTCGAGCAGGAACAGCGGCACGCGGCCGACGTCGACGCGCCAGACCTGAGCCACCACCTCGGCGTCGTAGATCGGCACCGAGATCGTCAGCGGCGCGCCGGTGTCGTCGGTGACGAGCGCCGCGGGCAGCCGCTGGGGGTCGGAGTCGATCCAGTACTCGTGCTGCCAGCCACCGCCGTCGATCCGCTGGCGGAAGTAGCCCTTGCGGTACATCAGGCCGACCGCGACGAACGGCAGCGCCCGGTCGGACGCCTCCTTCAGAAGGTCGCCGGCGAGCGCGCCCAGCCCGCCCGAGTAGACCGGCAGCGATGTGTGGACTCCGTACTCGGCGCACAGGAACGCGACCGGCGCGGTGCGCTGGAAGGGCGGCTCGGCGGGGCGTTCGAGCGCCTCGGCGACCCGGGTCTCGAGCGCCGCGGCCCGCGCGATCAGGTCGGGGTCGGCAGCGGCCGCGCGCAGCGTCTCGGCCGGCGCCTCCTGCAGCAGCCGCACCGGGTTCTCGCTGCACAGCTCGAAGCGGGCGCGGGTCGATCGACCGAAACAGCTCGGGGCCGCCGGGAGTCCAGGACCAGCGGTAGTTGTAGGCCAGTCGCGCCAGCGGCGCCAGCGCGTCCGGAAGCCGCTCGGCGAGCTCGCCGATCGCCTGCGCAATATCGCTCGTGCCGTCGTTAAGCATCGCCCGCCGGTCGTGCACGCGGCGGATTATCAAGCACGCCCGGGTCGGGCGCGTGTGCATGTAATCGCCGCTACCCTCGCGGCGTTTGACCTCCACCCGGAATCCGGCCCCCGATTGGCGCCTCGGCGTGCTCGCGTTCGGCGATTCGATCACCAACGGCGGCGGTGAGCTGCAGTGGGGCGTGGCCCTGCAGTCGTGGGCGTTGTGGGTGGCTCGGGGGCTCGGACTCCCGTTCACGACCTACGCCGTCGACGGCGCTCGGGTGACCGACGTGCTCGGCGGGCAGATCCCGGCGTTCACGCAGCGGTCGGCGACGCCGGAGGCCCGGTATGACCTGGGCTGCCTGTACATCGGAGTCAACGACGTGCGGGCGCTCGACTGGAACCCTGACGCGTTCGAAGCGGGTCTGTCTGAGGCGCTCGGGTTCCTGGCGGCTCGCTGCGACCGGGTGCTGACGGCTACCGCGCCGCTTGACCTGGGACGCCCGCGGGCGGGGGCAAAGGTGCTGGAGCTGAACGCCGCAGTTGTCCGGGCGGCCGCCGCTGCGGGCGCGCTGCTGCTCGATCTCAGCGACTTCGGCGCCCGCAACCAGATGATGGCCGACCAGGTGCACCCCACCGCGTTCGGCCAGATCGCGATCGCCGAGCGCGCGCTCACCGTGGTCGAGGGCGACGGGATGCCGGTACGCGTCCGCCCCTCGTCGCTGGTGTATTACGAGACCACCCGGTGGGGTCGCTTGCGAGGAGACGCTACCTATGCGTATCGGCGGACCAAGGTGAGCCTTCGAACACTTCGACTGAGATAGTGCACCGTATGCGGATCAAATCTCAGTCGGAACCGATCCGCCCCGCCTCCTCGGTCACCGCGCGAAGCCGACGCGCCAGCGCGGGCGTGAGCGCGCGCTGGCGCAGCCGCCAGCGCCAGTTGCCCGACGGCCGCGCCGGGTGGTTCATCCGCGCCTCGCTGCCGAGACCCAGCGCGTCCTGGGCCTGGATCATCGCCACCCGCGCGGGGGACGAGTAGGCCAGCCGGATCAGCGCCCACCAGGAGTCGCGATCCGTGATCCCGCGCGCCGCGAGCGCCTGGTCAACCAGCGAGCGACTCCGCGCATCGAGCGACGAGTACCACCCGCGAGCCGTGTCGTGATCGTGGGTGCCGGTGTACACGAGCCGGTTCTCGACGTGGTTGTCGGGGTGATGCGGACTCCGCCGGACCGCCGGGTCAAAACCGAACTGGAGCACGAGCATCCCCGGCAGGCCGAGCTCGTCGCGCAGGCGCTCCACGCCCGGTGTGATCACCCCGAGGTCCTCGGCGACCAGCGGCAGCCGCCCGAGCTCGCGGGTGACCGCGTCGAACACGGCCCGTCCGGGCCCGCGTTGCCAGCGGCCTCCGACCGCCGTGGCGGCGTCCGCGGGCACCGCCCAGTAGGCCACGAACCCGCGGAAGTGATCGATCCGAGCCAGGTCGAACAGCGACAGCGTGCGTCGTATCCGCTCCACCCACCACCGATAGCGCCGCCGGCGCATCGCCGGCCAGTCGTACAGCGGGTTGCCCCACAGCTGTCCGGTCTCCGAGTACGCGTCGGGCGGGGCGCCGGCGACCGCGCCGTCGCGGAACAGCTCGGGATGCGCGCGGTGATCGATGCTCCCGGGCGCCACGTAGATCGCCACGTCGCCGAACAGCCGCACCCCGCGGTCGGCCGCATATGCCCGCAACGCCCCCCACTCGCGCTCGAACCGCACCTGGTCGGCAAATCCACCCTGGCCGCCAAGCAGCACCCAGTCCTCGATCCAATACGCGTGGCGCTCGCGGAAATCCAGCACCTCGGCCCGGGAAACGCGAGCCCGCGGGTCGGCCAGGAACCCCGGCCACGCCGCGAACGCCGAGCGCGACTTGTACGGGGACCGGTAGCGATCCGGAGGTCCCAGCGGCAGCACCTGCCACCAGGTTTGCCCCGCGGCCGCCAGCCAGTCGACGAATCGGTAGGCGTCGCGCCCGAGCCGCCCGCCCGGCAGCGAGGTCAGATGCAGCTGGACTCCGGCAGATCGTCTGAGCTCATTCACGTGACGTTGTTTACCCGACGCGGTAGAGCGGATACTTTCGGCACATGGCCTCAACCGCTACCAGACCACAGGCCGCGGAGACTTCGCCGGCTCCCCAGCAGGCGGTTCCGCGAATCGTGATCCAGTATCCCGAGCCCGCGGTCGACGGCGGTCGCTTCGCCGCCAAGCGGTGCGTCGGCGACACCGTGAACGCCTCGGCCGACATCTTCCGCGACGGCCACGACATCCTGCGCGCCGTGATCCGCTACCGCGGTCCCGGCGACCCCGACTGGAGCGAGGCCGAGATGCGCCTCACCGACGAGCACCTCGGCGGTGTTCGCTGGGGCGGGAGCTTCGAAGTCGACCGGCTCGGCTCCTGGGAGTACACGATCGACGCCTGGACCGACGTGTTCGGGACCTGGCGTGACGAACTCGAGCGCAAGGTTGCGGGCGGCCAGCACGACCTGGCCGGCGAGATGTCCGAGGGCGCGCTGCTGCTGGGCAACGCCGCCGCGAGCGCGACCAGCTCCGAGGACCGCCGGCTGATCGAGCACGCCCGGCGCACGCTGGCCGACGACGCCGTGCCCGAGAACGCCAAGCACGACGTGGCGCTCGGCCCCGAGCTGCTCGCTGCGGTCGAGCGAGGGCACCAGCGCCATGGCCACCAGACGCTGCCGGCCCCGATCCGCCTCGAGGTCGACCGCCGCCGCGCCCGGGTGGGAGCGTGGTATGAGCTCTTCCCCCGCTCCTGGGGCGGTCTAAAGGGCGTCGAGCAGCAGGTCCCCCGGCTCGCCGAGCTCGGCTTCGACGTCCTGTACCTGCCGCCGATCCACCCGATCGGCCTGACCAACCGCAAGGGCCGCGACAACTCGCTGACCGCCGGCCCCGATGATCCCGGCTCGCCGTGGGCGATCGGGGACGCCACCGGCGGCCACGACGCGGTTCACCGCGAGCTGGGGACGATCGACGACCTGCGCAGCCTGACCGCGACCGCGGCCGAGCACGGGGTCGACATCGCGCTGGACTTCGCGATCCAGTGCTCGGCGGACCACCCGTGGCTGACCGACCATCCCGAATGGTTTCACCGCCGGCCCGACGGCACCCTCAAGTACGCCGAGAACCCGCCCAAGCGCTACCAGGACATCTACAACGTCAACTGGGACTCCCCCGACTGGCGTGGCCTGTGGCAGGCGCTGCTGGACGTCGCGCTGCAGTGGGTCGACTGCGGGGTCAAGGTGTTCCGCGTCGACAACCCGCACACCAAGCCCTACGCGTTCTGGCAGTGGCTGATCGAGAACATCCACGCCCGCGACCGCGACGTCGTGTTCCTCGCCGAGGCGTTCACCCGGCGCGCGGTGATGCGCCACCTGGCGAAGATCGGCTTCAGCCAGTCCTACACGTACTTCACCTGGAAGAACTCGCGCTGGGAGCTGAGCGAGTACGTATCCGAGCTGGCCTATTCGGGCGAGCAGGATTACTTCCGGCCGAACTTCTTCGTCAACACCCCCGACATCCTCCACGCCTATCTCCAGCACGGCGGGCAGCACGCATTTGAGGCACGGTTGGTGCTGGCGGCGACGCTGAGCCCCAGCTACGGGATCTACTCGGGGTTTGAGAACTACGAGAACGTGCCGGTGCGCGAGGGATCGGAGGAGTACCTGCACTCCGAGAAATACGAGATCAAGCGCCGCACGCTCGACGGGCCGATGCTGCCGATGATCCAGCGGCTCAACCGGGTCAGGCGCGAAAACCCGGCGCTGCAGGTGCTCGACAACGTCACGTTCCTGGAGACCGCCAACGACGCGCTGATCGCCTATGCCAAGCAGTCCGACGGCAACACCGTGATCACGGTGGTCAACGTCGATCCCCACCAGGCGCAGGAGGGCCTTGCGATCGTGCCGGCGCATCTGGGCCTGCCCCCGAGCTTCACCGCCCACGATCTGCTGACCGGCGATCGGTTCCAGTGGCGGATCGGCCAGAACTACATCCGGCTGGAACCGTGGCTGCGTCAGGCCCACGTGATCCGGGTGGAGGTCTGAATCCCAAGTGCAGGCCGACCACGATCCGGGTAGAGGCGTCTGGACCATATGACGGGACCACCCACCCTCACCCACCTGCTGAGGTCGGAGACCGGTGTCGCGCGCACGGCGACTCAGCGAACCGAGGAGCAGGCTGCTGCCGCCCAGGCACAGGCGCGACAGTGGTTCGAGGCCGAGCCGCTGTGGTTCAAGCGCTCGGTGTTCTACGAGATCCACATCCGCGGGTTCTTCGACGCCAACGGCGATGGGTCGGGTGACTTCCGGGGTCTGACCGAGAAGCTCGACTACCTGCAGTGGCTCGGGATCGACTGCATCTGGCTGCTGCCGTTCTACCGCTCACCGCTGCGCGACGGCGGTTACGACATCGCCGACTTCACCAACGTGCACCCCGACTACGGCACCGTCGCCGACGTCGAGGAGCTGATCAACGCCGCCCATGCCCGGCGGATCCGGGTGATCGCCGACCTGGTGATGAACCACACCTCCAGCGACCACCCCTGGTTTCAGGAATCGCGCTCCGATCCGAACTCCCCCAAGCGCGACTGGTACGTATGGTCAGAGAACGACGAGCAATACCAGGACGCACGGATCATCTTCATCGACACCGAGACGTCCAACTGGACCTGGGATCCGGTCGCCGGAGCGTATTACTGGCACCGCTTCTTCTCCCACCAGCCCGACCTCAACTACGACAACCCAGAGGTCCGGGACGCGATGCTCGGCGTATTGCGCTTCTGGCTGGACCTGGGGCTCGACGGATTCCGGCTGGATGCCGTGCCCTATCTATTCGAGCGCGAGGGCACCAACTGCGAGAACCTCCCTGAGACCCACGCCTACCTCAGGCGGGTCCGAAAGGAGATCGAGGAGAACTACCCCGACAAGGTGCTGCTCGCCGAAGCCAACCAATGGCCGGCCGACGTCGTCCAGTACTTCGGCGAGGGCGACGAGTGCCAGATGGCCTTCCACTTCCCGGTGATGCCCCGGATGTTCATGGCGATCCGGCGCGAAGAGGCGGTGCCGATCTACGAGATCCTCGAGCAGACCCCGCACATCCCCGACACCGCACAGTGGGGTCTGTTCCTGCGTAACCACGACGAGCTGACGCTCGAGATGGTCACCGACGAGGAACGCGACTACATGTACACCGAGTACGCCAAGGACCCGCGGATGAAGCTCAACCTGGGGATCCGCCGGCGGCTGGCGCCGCTGCTCGACAACGGGCGCGACGAGATCGAGTTGATGCACGCGATTCTGTTCTCGCTGCCGGGGTCGCCGGTCCTGTACTACGGCGACGAGGTCGCGATGGGCGACAACGTGTTCCTCGGCGACCGCGACGGCGTGCGCACGCCGATGCAGTGGACCGGGGACCGCAACGGCGGCTTTTCGCGCGCGGACTTCGCCCAGCTGTACGCCCCGCCGCTGATGGATCCGGTGTACGGGTTCCAGGCGGTCAACGTCGAGGCCCAGCTGCGCACCGCGACCTCGCTGCTGCGCTGGATCCACCGGTTCATTGCGCTGCGTAAGGAGCACCCGGTGTTCGGCTTCGGAACCTACGAGCCGATCGAGCCCTCGAACCCGCGGATCTTCGCCCATCTGCGTCGCTTCGAGGACGACCTGGTGCTGTGCGTGCACAACGTGGCCCGCTCGGCCCAGGCGGTCGAGCTCGACCTCAGCGCCTACCAGGGGCGCTATCCGGTCGAGCTGTTCGGGCGCTCGCGGTTTCCCCGGATCGGCGAGCTTCCCTACCTGCTGACGCTCGGCCCGCGCGGGTTCTTCTGGTTCGAGCTGGTCGAGGAGGAGGACGGCGGCGGTGACTGACCCCGCGCAGCTGACAGCCGACGAGATCCGCGAGCGCCTCGACGAGGAGAACCTGCGCGACTGGGTAAAGCAGCAGCGCTGGTACGCGTCCAAGTCGCGCTCGATCGCCGGAATCGAGATCGTCGAGAGCGTGACCCTCCGCGAGGAGCCCCTGCTGGTGCTGGCACTCGTGCAGACCCGGTTTGCCACCGGCACGCACGAGCTCTACCAGCTGCCGCTGGGGCTGGCGCCGGCCGCTCGCGTGGACACTCGGCATGCGATCGCCCAAACCGACGAGTGGGCCGTTTACGACGCATTGTCGGACCCGTCGGAGGCCCGTGAGCTCTTGCGGCGGGTGGAGACGACCGACGAGATCGAGACCTCTGACGGCAGGTTCACCTTCGCCCGGTCTGACGGCATGCGCACCTCGGCGCAGGACGCCAACGCTCGGCTGATGGGGGTCGAGCAGTCCAACTCGTCGATCGTGTTCGACGACGAGCTGGTGTTGAAGGTGTTCCGCAAGCTCGAGCCCGGCGTCAACCCCGAGCTCGAAGTGCTGCGGTTCCTCACGCAGCACGGCTTCCCGAACATCGCGCCGCTGCGGGGCTGGTACGAGTACGAGGGGTCGGCACTGGCGACCACGCTCGGCGTGGCCCAGGAGTTCCTCCCCGACGCGCGCGGCGGCTGGGAGCTCGCGCTCGACGAGATCGGCACCGACCCCGCGGCCTTCCTCCAGCGCCTGGGCAGCCTCGGGATGGCGACCGCGGAGATGCACAACGTGCTCGGATCCGACGCCAGCGAACCGGCGTTCTCTCCCGAGGAGCCCAGCCAGGAGTCGCTGTCGTTGTTGACCGCGACCGTCGACGAGGACATCGAGAGAGTCTTCGTGCGGCTCCCCGACGACGAGCGCTTGGCGCCGATCATCGGCCGGGGCCAGGACGTCCGCGAGCGGCTGGCCGCACGCGCGCAGGTCGGAATCGCCGGTCGCGTGATCAGGATCCACGGCGACTATCACCTCGGCCAGACCCTGTACACACCCCGCGGTTGGGTGATCATCGACTTCGAGGGCGAGCCGGCGCGCCCGCTCCCCGAGCGCCGCCAGAAGCGCTCGCCGCTGCGCGACGTTGCGGGAATGCTGCGGTCGTTCGCGTACGTCACCTCCGCCGCGGGGATGCTGCGCGGCGCGTACGTACCCGGCGAGTTCGAACAGCGGGCGCGGGACACGTTCCTGGCGCACTATCTCGAGTACGTCGACCCGACGCTGCTGCCGGCGGGCGAGGCCGCGATCGCCAACCTGCTGTCGGTCTACGAGCTCGAGAAGGCGATCTACGAGCTCCGCTACGAGCTCGACAACCGGCCCGACTGGATCTCGATCCCGGTGGCCGGAATCAGCCGTCTACTCCAGGACGAGCACTCATGACCACCGTCGCCAACCAAGAGCTCGACTTGCTCGTCCGCCGCGAGCACGCCAATCCGCACTCGATCCTCGGCGCACATCCTCAGGGCGGCGGCGTCGTGATCCGGGCGCTGCGCCCGGCCGCGCGCGCGATCACCGCGCAGCTCGCTGACGGCACCACGATCGAGCTCGAGCAGATCCACGCCGGCGGCGTGTTCGAGGGCCTGGCGGCGGGCGAGAAGCTGCCGCTGCGCTACCGCCTGGAGATTGACTACGGCAGTTCTGACACGTTCACGATCGACGACCCGTACTCGTTCCTGCCGACGCTCGGCGAGCTCGATCTGCACTTGATCTCCGAGGGCCGCCACGAGGAGCTCTACAACCTGCTCGGCGCGCACGTGCGCGCGATCGGCGACCCGCCGGTGACCGGCACGGCGTTCGCGGTATGGGCGCCGTCGGCGCGGGCGGTCAGCGTGGTCGGCGACTTCAACTCCTGGGATGGACGGCTGCACGCGATGCGCACGCTCGGCTCGACCGGGATCTGGGAGCTGTTCCTTCCCGACGCCGCCGCGGGGGCCCGCTACAAGTACGAGATCCTCGCCGCCGACGGCGAGCTGACGCTGAAGGCCGACCCGTACGCGCAGGAGGCCGAGATGCCGCCCAAGACGGCGTCGGTCGTGACGCAGCCCAACCACCGCTGGAGCGCCGGCGACGAGCAGTGGCTGCGCGCGCGTGCAGAGGCCCAGCCGCTGCACCGCCCGATGTCGATCTACGAGGTTCATCCCGGTTCGTGGCGGCTCAACTCGCTCGACGGCAACCGCCCGCTGAACTACCTGGAGCTCGCCGACGAGCTGTCGGCCTACGTCAGCGACATGGGCTTCACCCACGTCGAGCTGCTGCCGGTGATGCACCACCCGTTCTCGGGCTCGTGGGGCTACCAGGTGACCGGCTACTTCGCCCCGTCGCCACGCTACGGATCTCCCGACGACCTGCGGCAGTTCGTCGACCGCCTGCACTCCAACGGCCTCGGCGTGATCCTCGACTGGGTCCCGGCGCACTTCCCGCGCGACGCGTTCGCGCTGGCGCGGTTCGACGGCACCGCGCTGTACGAGCACGCCGATCCGCGGCGAGGCTCGCACCCCGACTGGGGCACGCTGGTGTTCAACTATGGCCGCCACGAGGTCCGCAACTTCCTGATCTCCAACGCGCTGTTCTGGCTGCGCGAGTACCACGTCGACGGGATCCGGGTCGACGCCGTTGCCTCGATGCTGTACCTGGACTACTCCCGGCGCGAGGGCGAGTGGGTCCCTAACCAGTTCGGCGGCCGCGAGGACCTCGATGCGGTCTCGTTCCTGAAGGAGCTCAACGAGGTGATCTACGGCCGGGAGCCCGGGATCGTGTCGGCCGCCGAGGAGTCGACCGCGTGGCCGGGCGTGTCGCGGCCCACGTACCTCGGCGGGCTCGGGTTCGGCTTCAAGTGGAACATGGGCTGGATGCACGACACGCTCCAGTACTTCCAGTACGACCCGATCTACCGCCGCCACCATCATCACGAGCTGACGTTCAGCCTGCTGTACGCGTTCAGCGAGAACTACATCCTGCCGCTGTCGCACGACGAGGTCGTCCACGGCAAGGGCTCGCTGTATCAGAAGATGGCCGGCGATCGCTGGCAGAAGCTCGCCAACCTCCGCGCGTTGTACGCCTACATGTGGGCTCACCCGGGCAAGAAGCTCCTGTTCATGGGCTCCGAGCTGGCCCAGGAGAGCGAGTGGAGCCATGAGCGGTCGCTGGACTGGCACCTGCTCGAGCGCCCCGAGCACGCGGGCATCCAGGCGGTGGTCCGCGACCTCAACCGCGCCTACCTCGAGGAGCCCGCGCTGTGGGAGCGCGACTCCGACTCCTCGGGGTTCTGGTGGCTGGAGCCAAACGACCCCGACAACAACGTGCTCGCATTCGCTCGTGCCTCCCGCGACGACGAGCGCGTGCTGGTGTTCGTCGCGAACCTGTCGCCGGTGCCGCGGTCCGGTTACCGCCTCGGGCTGCCTCGCGGCGGGCGCTGGCGCGAAGCCATGAACACCGACTCGAGCTTCTACGGCGGCTCGGACACGGGCAACCTCGGCGGCGTCCAGGCCGAGCCGGTCCCGTGGCACGACCAGCCGATGTCGGCAGAGATCACGCTGCCGCCGCTGGCGGCGATCTGGCTGGTTCCGGAACAAGGGTGAGCACCTACTCCACCGACGGGGCCGCCTTCCCCTGGGAGCGGCCGCTGGGCGCACGCCCCCTGGGCGACGGCGCGGTCGAGTTCCGGGTATGGGCCCCGCGCGCCGAGTCGATCTCGCTGCGGATCGGGCGTGACGACCACGAGCTCAACGCGGCCGGTTTCGGCGTCCACGAAGCGACCGTCGAGGCCGAGCCCGGCGACCGGTACTGGTTCGTGCTCGACGGCCGCCGGCTGCCTGACCCGTGCTCTCGCTCGCAGCCGAAGGGGTTGCGGGGGCCGTCGGCGGTTCCAGCGATCACCCCTGCGCAGCGCTCAGCGATCCCGTCGCCGGCGGAGCTCGTGATCTACGAGCTGCACGTCGGCGCGTTCACCGCTGCGGGGACGTTCGAGGCGGCGGCCGCGCACCTGGGCGAGCTCGCCGCGATCGGCGTCACCGCGATCGAGATCATGCCCGTCGCCGAGTTCCCCGGCCATCACGGCTGGGGCTACGACGGGGTCTACCTGTCGGCGCCGCACTCAGCCTACGGCGGGCCGGAGGGGTTGGCTGCGCTGGTGGCGGCCGCCCACGAGCACGAGCTGAGCGTGATCCTCGACGTCGTCTACAACCATGTGGGCGCTTCCGGCGTCAAGGCGATCGACCGGTTCGGGCCGTACTTCACCTCGAGGTACGAGACGCCGTGGGGCCAGGCGATCAACTACGACGGCGAGGACTGCGATCCGGTCCGCGAGTGGGTGCTGCAGAGCGCCGAGGGGTGGGTCCGCGACTACGGGATCGACGGATTGCGGCTCGACGCGATCCACTCGATCTACGACTCCAGCGCCGAGCACATCGTGGCCGCGATCGCCCGACGCGTGCACTCCATCCGCGACGACGCGCTGGTGATCGCCGAGAGCGGGCTCAACGATCCCCGGGTGATGCGCACCACCGAGCTGGGCGGCTACGGGTGCGATGCCGCCTGGGCGGATGACTTCCACCATGCGTTGCGGACGCTGCTCACCGACGATCGCGAGGGCTACTACGCCGAGTTCGGGCGGGTTGCTCAGCTGGCCAAGGCGTTTCACCGCCCGCACGTCCACGACGGCAACTACTCGGAGTTCCGCCGGCGCCGCTTCGGCGCGCCCGCCGACGACGTGCCGCCGCGGCGGTTCGTGGTGTTCTCACAGGACCACGACCAGGTGGGAAACCGCGCCTTCGGCGACCGGATGCCCGAGCCCGCGCGGCCGCTCGCGGCGTTCTGTGTGCTCCTGTCGCCGTTCGTCCCGCTGCTGTTCATGGGCGAGGAGTACGGCGAGACCGCCCCGTTCCAGTTCTTCTCCGACCACATCGACAAGCGGATCGCTGACGCCACCCGGGAGGGCCGACGGCGCGAGTTCGCCGCGTTCGCCCAGTTCGGCGAGGAGGTGCCCGACCCGCAGGACGTGGCCACGTTCGAGCGCTCCAAGCTCACTCGCCGGCGCGACCCAGCGCTGGCCGGTCTATACGACGCGCTGCTGACCGCGCGGCGACGGCTGCCGCCGGGGGATGCCGACGAGATCGAGTTCGACGAGACCGCCCGATGGCTGCGGGTGCGCCGTGGCGCGTTCGAGATTTTGTGTAACTTCGCCGCGCGCGGGCAGACCGTCCCATGCCAGGGGACGACCGCGGAGCTGTTCACGCACGATGAACCTCGGATCTCGGCCGGACAGGCGCAGCTTGCATCGATGTCGGGAGCGCTGATCGCGTGAGGGAGTCCTGGCCCGGCCGCCCGTTCCCGCTCGGTGCCACCTGGGACGGCGGCGGCACGAACTTCTCGCTGTTCTCCGAGCACGCCGAATGGATCGAGCTGTGCCTGTTCGACGAGGACGGCGAGGAGACCCGCGTCGAGATGAGCCAGCGCCGCGCGCTCAACTGGCACTGCTACGTCCCCGGCATCAATCCGGGCCAGCGCTACGGCTTTCGGGTGCACGGGCCCTACGCGCCGCTCGAAGGCCACCGCTTCAACGCCTCCAAGCTGCTGATCGACCCGTACGCAAAGGCGATTGAGGGCGTGGTCGACTGGAGCGACCCCGAGCGCCTGCTGCCCTACATCGTCGACGGAACCGAAGATGCCGATCTCGAGCCCCACCATCAGGACGACGCCGCCGCAGTGCCGAAGTCGATCGTGATCGACGACGCGTTCCTGTGGGAGGGTGACCGCCCGCCCCAGATCCCGTTCGCCGAGACCGTGATCTACGAGACTCATGTGAAGGGATTCACGATGAAGCACCCCGGCGTGCGCGAGGACCTCCGCGGGACCTACGCCGGGCTGGCGTCGGACGAGGCGATCGGCTACCTGAAGGAGCTGGGCGTGACCGCGGTCGAGCTGCTCCCGGTGCATCACGTCGCCGACGAGTCGTTCCTGGCCGAGCGCGGCCTGCGCAACTACTGGGGCTACAGCACGATCGGCTACCTCGCGCCGCACTCCGAGTACGCCGCCACCGGTCGTCGCGGCGAACAGGTACGCGAGTTCAAGGGATTGGTCAAGGCGCTGCACCGCGCGGGCATCGAGGTGATCCTCGATGTCGTCTACAACCACACCGCGGAGGGCAACCACCTCGGGCCGATGCTGTCGTTCAAGGGCGTCGACAACCGTTCCTATTACCGGCTGATGCCCGACGACCCGCGGTTCTACATGGACTTCACCGGCACCGGCAATTCGCTGAACCCGGTGCACCCGAGCGTGCTGCGGCTGATCATGGACTCGCTGCGCTACTGGGTGGTCGAGTGCCACGTCGACGGGTTCCGGTTCGACCTGGCCTCGGCGCTGGCCCGCGAGCTCTACGACGTCGACCGGCTGTCGGCGTTCTTCGACACGATCCAACAGGATCCGGTGCTGTCGCAGGTCAAGCTGATCGCCGAGCCGTGGGACGTCGGCCCCGGCGGCTATCAGGTCGGCAACTTCCCGGTGCTGTGGTCGGAGTGGAACGGGATCTACCGCGACACGATGCGCGACTTCTGGCGCGCACAGTGCAGTCCGGGAGAGTTCGCCTCGCGCCTGTCGGGATCCTCGGACCTGTACGAGGCCGACGGCCGTGACCCGTTCGCGTCGATCAACTTCATCACGGCCCACGACGGGTTCACGCTCGCCGACCTCGTCTCCTACAACGAGAAGCACAACGAGGCCAACCTCGAGGACAACCGTGACGGCACCGACGACAACCGCTCGTGGAATCACGGCGTCGAGGGGCCGACCGACGACCCCGCGATCCTCGAGCTGCGCGCGCGCCAGCAGCGCAACTTCCTGGCCACGCTGATGCTCTCGCAGGGAACTCCGATGCTGCTCGGCGGCGACGAGCGGGGGCGCTCGCAGTTCGGCAACAACAACGCCTGGTGCCAGGACAATGAGATCTCCTGGTTCTTGTGGGAGGACACGCCCGAGTCGGCCGAACTGCACGCGTTCACGCGACGGCTGATCGCGCTGCGCCGCGCAGCACCCCGTGTTCCGGCGCGAGACATTCCTGCGCGGTAAGCAGCTCAAGTCACCGCTGGCCGACGTCTGGTGGTTTCGCACCGACGGGCGCAAGATGACGCGCGCCGACTGGAACGGCGAACCCGTGCTCGGGATGTTCCTGAACGGGCGCGAGATCGTCACCCCGGGGCCGTACGGCGAGGAGATCGTTGACGATTCGTTCATGGTGCTGTTCAACGCCCACGGCGAGGACCGGATGTTCAAGCTGCCGCGGCGCCGGTTCGGGCTCAACTGGGTGTTGGAGCTGTCGACCGCCGACCCCGGCGCCGAGCCGGGCAGCGCGCGTTTCCAGGCGCAGACCGGGGTCGCGGTGACGTCCCGATCGATCGTCGTGCTCAAGCGAGTTTGAACGTGACCCGCGCGACGCAGTTGCGGGCGACCTACCGCGTCCAGCTCACTCCAGGGTTCGGGTTCGCGGACGCGGCGGCCCTGGTGCCGTACCTGCGCGACCTCGGGGTCTCGCACCTGTACCTGTCGCCGTCGATGCAGGCGCGGCCGGGCTCCCAGCACGGCTACGACGTGATCGACCCGGCTCGGCTGTCCGACGACCTCGGCGGGCCCGACGAGTTCCGGGCGCTGGCCGCTGCGGTCCACGAGGCCGGGATGGGCGTCGTGCTCGACATCGTCCCCAACCACATGGCGGTCGACGATGCCAACCGCTACTGGGCCGATCCGCAGCTGCGCGAGCGCTTCTTCGACCTGGACCCGGCCACGGGCGAGCCAAGGCGATTCTTCGACATCTCCGACCTCGCCGGGGTGCGCCAGGAAGATCCCGAGGTGTTCGACCGCACCCACGAGCTCGTGCTGGCGCTGGTCGGCGAGGGCCTGGTCGACGGGCTGCGGATCGATCACCCCGACGGCCTCGCCGACCCGGCCGGATACCTGGCGCGCCTGCGCGAGCGGGGGGTTGCGCGGGTGTGGGTGGAGAAGATCCTGGAGTCGCACGAGCGCCTGCGCGACTGGCCGGTCTCGGGAACCGTCGGCTACGAGTTCCTCAACGATGCCTGCGCGCTGTTCGTCGACCCAGCCGGGGAGGCGCGGCTGACCGCTCTGTGGGAGCGGGTGTCGGGCGACCGGCGCAGCTTCGAGCAGGTCGCCCACGACGCCAAGCTCGAGCAGGTCAGCACCACGTTCACGCCCGAGCTCGAGCGGCTGGGGCGCGAGCTCGCCGGCGACGGCGACGCCGATGGGCTCGGACGCGACGAGCTCGCCAGGGCGCTGGCATCGCTGCCGATCTACCGCACCTACGTGCAGCCGGCCCAGGGTCTGGTCGCCGACGCCGACCGCCGCGCGGTCGACGAGGCCGGGATGCCCTCGGAGCTGGCCGGGATGCTGCTGCTCGACCGCCAGGCCCCGCAGCAGTTCATCACCCGCTTTCAGCAGACGACGCCACCGATCATGGCCAAGGGAGTCGAGGACACTGCCTTCTACCGGTACGGCCGACTGCTGGCGCTCAACGAGGTAGGCGGTGATCCCGGGCGATTCTCGATCGAGCCCGGCGACTTCCACGCCGCCTGCCTGGAGCGGGCGCGGCGGTTCCCGGAGAGCCTGCTGACGACGCAGACCCACGACACCAAGCGCTCGGCCGACGTCCGTGCGCGGCTCACCGCGCTGGCCTCGATCGCCGAGGAGTGGGAGCAGATGGTGCAGCGGCTGATGGAGCTCACCGAGCGCCATCGCGAGGGCGGGGCCCCGGACGACGTCGAGCGCTACTTCCTGTTGCAGACGCTCGTCGGCGCGTGGCCGATCGAACTCGCTCGCGTGCAGGAGTACATGGAGAAGGCGCTGCGCGAGGCAAAACGCAACACCAACTGGATCGATCAGAACCGCGAGTGGGAGCAGGCGGTCGCGCGCTTCTGCGCCGCGCTGTACTCAGACCGGGCGTTCCTGGACCAGTTCGTCCCGTTCGCTCGTCGGGTTGCTGCCGTCGGTGAGCGCGCGGTGCTGGGCCAAGTCGTGCTGAAGCTGACCACACCGGGGATCCCCGATCTGTACCAGGGCGACGAGCTCCCATTTCGGGCGCTGGTCGACCCCGACAACCGCCGGCCGGTGGACTGGGGCTGGTCACAGGCGATGCTCGCCCGGCTGATGGGCGGCTCGCCGCCGGCGCGTGAGACCCGCAAGCTGTTCTTGATCCTGCGGCTGCTGACGCTGCGCACCCGCCGGCCCGACGCGTTCGCGGCGGGCGCGTATGAGCCGGTGGAGGCGGGCGAGCGGGCCTGCGCGTTCACCCGGGGGGGCGAGGTGCTGGTGGTCGTAACCACGCGCGACGGCGCCGCCGAGGGAACGTTCGCCGCGCCCCAGGGCCGCTGGCGTGACGTTCTGCGCGGCGAGCAGCGGACGTTCAGCGGCCGTCAGCGGCTCGGCGACGTGCGTCGGCGAGCACGGGATCGCCGTGCTCGAGCGCCTGGGGCGTTAGGGCCGAACGTCAGCCGGTAACCGCGGGCGGCGGCGGCGAAGGTGGCACTCGGATCGTCGCCCGAGCCCGGACCGTGCGGCTGTTCCTGGCGGTGGCGGTCGCGGTGTTGGTGGTGCGCGGCGCTGCGCTCGACCCCACGCGAACGGTGAAGCGCAACGTCCTTGCGGTCAGGACCTTGAGCGTGCCGAGGGTCTTGCACAGGGTCCCGCCGCGCACCTTGAAGCCCGGCGCGGACACGACCGTCAGGCCGCGCGGAAGGGTGTCGCAGACCCGGACATTCAGGGCGGAGTCCTCAGCGACGTTCCTCACGCGTAGCGCGAACGCCACCTTGGCCCCGGCGTGCACGATCTTGGGGGTGGCCTGCTTGTGCAGCGACAGCCGCGTACCCAGGACGGCGACGTTAGCGGGCTCATCTGGCTGCGGAACGGGCGGCGCCGGCGGTCCGGCAGGATCGGGCGGTGCCGGCGCGGGCGGCGGCGGGAGCGGTTGATCCGGAACGACGACAGTCGTCAAGGTCACGTCGCGATTGGGATGCGGATCGGGAGCGGGCTCGTTCTGGTCGCCGTGAACGGTCGCGACGTTGAGGAGCAGAGTGCCGTCGGGAGTGCCGGCTGGGACGGTCGCGACGATCGTCAGGGTCAGCGAGGACCCGGCCTCCGGCTTTGCAGGCACGCTGGGCGCCGTGCACGTGACCGCACCGTTGCCGCCCACCGGAGGGGTTGTGCACGTCAGCGCCCCGCTGGCGGTGGCACTGACAAATGACACACCTGAGGGCAGTTGATCGGCGAGGACGAAGCCAGTCGAGGTGGCTGGTCCATAGTTGGTCCCGACCACCTTCCAGGTGATCGTATCCCCCGGTGCCACGGTGTGGTGGGAGACGGTCTTGACGACGCCCAGGTCGGCTGGCTGTGGTTGCGGGGGCGGCGCGGGCGGAACGATGATCGTCGCGTCGTCGCAGCCGTAGAAGCTGGTGTCCGGCTGATCCTCGGAGTTGGACGTGAAGCAGCCCGTGTTGACAACCGGGTTCGGCGCGGGCCCTTGGGCGGAGGCGTGCACGGTCGCATTGAACGAGTACGTGAACGTGCCGTCGGCGGGCAGCGTGCCGACGTCACAGTTGATCGCGCGGGAAGCCGCGATGTAGCTGCACGCTCCCGCAGGGTTGGAGGTGAAGCTTGCGAAGTCCAGGCCCGACGGCAGGGGGTCCGCTGACCACCAGGTTGGTCGCCGCCGCGGTCGGGTACAAGCCGCATGTGAGCGCTAACGTGATGTCTGGCTTTCGTAGGGGGAAGCTGCGTCCAGAGGGAGGTATCGATGTCACGGTTCCGTGGTCCGGTGATCGCCGCGTGCGTCGCGGCGGCGGTGTGCTTGACCCTGTCGGTGGCGCCGGCCTGGGGCGCAGCGGGCGGCTACAACGGGCTGGCGAACACGCCGCCGATGGGGTTCAACGACTGGAACGCGTATGGCTGCAACGTCAGCGCGGATCTGATCGAGGGCGCGGCCAGGTACATCCACGACTCCGGGATGCAGGCGGCCGGCTATCGATACGTGAACATCGACGACTGCTGGCTGGAGTCGAGCCGCAACGCGGCGGGGGAGCTCGTCCCGGACCCGGCGAAGTTCCCGCAGGGGATCGCCGCGGTCGCGGACTATGTCCACGGCCTCGGGCTCAAGCTCGGAATCTACGAGGACGCCGGCACGCAGACGTGCGCGGGCTACCCGGGGAGCCTCGGTCACGAGGCCCAGGACGCCCGGACGTTCGCCGGCTGGGGCGTGGACTACCTCAAATACGACCAGTGCAACATCCCGTTTGCCAACTATCCGGGGCTGACCCACCAGCAGATCGACACGCAGCTGTACACCACGATGAGCAACGCGCTGAAGGCGACCGGGCGCCCGATCGTGTTCTCGATGTGCAACGGCACCGATGCGGCCGCATTCCCGTGGCTGTGGGGCGCGCCGGTGTCCAACCTGTGGCGGACCACCACCGACATCCAGGACAACTTCCCCTCGACGGTGACGAACTTCGAGGGCAACGTCGGGCTGTTCCCCTACGCGCATCCGGGGGCATGGAACGACCCGGACATGCTCGAGATCGGTAACGGCGGCCAGAGCGTCACCGAGTATCAGAGCCAGTTCAGCCTGTGGTCGGAGATGGCCGCGCCGCTGATCGCGGGCACCAACCTGACCGCGCTCAGCGCCGCCGACCGCGCGATCTATGAGAACCGGCGCGTGATCGCCGTCGACCAGGACCGCCTCGGGCGCCAGGCCCACCCGGTGTCGTCCAGCGACGGCCTGTGGGTACTGTCACGGCCGCTGAGCAACGGCGATCACGCCGTGCTTCTGTTCAACTCGACCTCGCAGCCGACCGCGATCTCCACCACCGTGGGCGCAGCCGGAGTGAGCCGGGCGCCGGCGTACCGACTGACGGATCTGTGGAGCGGGGCGGTGACCCAGACACGCGGGCGGATCGCTGCGTTCGTGCAGGCCCACGGCGTGGTCATGTACCGGGTGCGGGCGATCCCGCGCGATCGGACGGTCGCGCCGAGCACGCCGCTGTCGATCTCGGCTGCGCCGTCGACGGTTACCACCGGCCGGCGGGTCGCGGTGACGGTTGCGCTCGCGAACGACGCGCGCGGCGCGATCCGGGACACGATGCTGCGGCTGGCGGCGCCCGCGGGGTGGCGGAGCGTCGGACGGGTGACCTCGGCGCTGCCTCGGCTGCGCACGGGACAGTCCGTGTCGCAGACGTTCACGCTGGTAGCCCCGCCGAGCGCGCCGCCGCTGAGTACGGTCGATCTGCGCGCGACGGCGACCTATTCCTCGCGCGCGGGTGTCGAGCGGATCACCGCAACCGACCCCGCCCTGCTGATCTCACCGGTTACGGCTCCGTTCGCCGTGGCGAACACGACCGGGACCGCCGCGTTCGCCGGGCAATCCGGTCGGAGCATCTCGATCCTCGCCGGGGGCACCGGGATCACCCCGCAGACCACCAGCAGCAGGGGTGTCCGGCCGGCTTCGGATTCCTACGCCACCGTGTTCGAGCCCGGCGCCGCGACCGGGCAGTCGACCGCGCAGGTGACCGTTGCCACACAGACCGGCAGCAAACTGCGGCCCTACGGGTCGGCCGGGCTGCTCGAGCGGCCGGACATGACCGCGCCATCCGGCTCGCCCGAGGGCGTCGCGCTGAGCATCGGAACCCAGGGCACCGTGACGATGAGCTGGTCGGCCTCGGGTGGTGCGGCGGTCGACAAGACAGTCAGCGTCGCCGCGGCCGCATCGCTGCCGGTGAAGCTGCGCCTCGTACGTGACGGCGCCACGATCGTCGGCGCCTACTCGACCGACGGCGGCGGCACGTGGACGACCGTGGCGAGCGCCACGCCGGCCGCAGCCGCCTCCGGCGCCGCGATGGACGTCGGCGTGTTCCACAGCTCGGGCGTGGCCGGCTGGAACACCGAGGCCCGGTTCATGGGGTTCTCCGTGGGCTAGCCCACTAGTCGAGCTCGCGGAGCAGCTCGTTGAGGTCGAGCTCGTCGCCGAACTCCCCGATCAGGTGGCCCTGCTGGTCGCGGGGCCACTGGTCGGGTGGACGGTCCCACATCAGCTCGACGTCATTGCCGTCGGGGTCGGTGATGTAGATCGCTTCGTGGGTGCCGTGGTCGGCGGTCTGGCGGATCGCCCAGCCGGCGTCCTTGAGCCGTCGGTACGCGTCGGCCAGCGCTCGCCGGGTGGGATACGCCAGTGCCACGTGGTGCAGGCCGGCGACGCCGTCCGGCGTCGGTCCTCCGCCCTTGGATTTCCAGGTGTTGAAGCCGAGGTGGTGGTGATAGCCACCCGCCGATACGAACAGCACGTCGCCGGTCGTGCCCCAGCCGGGGACGTCGCGGGCCTCGGCGACGACGTCGAAGCCGAGCACGTCGACGTAGAACGCGCGGATCCGATCGATGTCGGCGGTACGCAGGTGGGTGTGCCCGATCCGGACGCCCGGGTCGATCGGATCGGGCGCGCGGACGATCGGCTCGATCGGTCCCTGCTGATCTGATGCCATGCGGCGACCTTACGAGATCGGGTCCATCGGGGCGTGCGCAGGTACGTTTCCAGAGCCGACACCCCACGAGGAGGACCGATGAGCGAGATCGTGCTGTGCGAGATCACCGACGGCGTTGCGCTGCTGACGCTGAACCGTCCGGACCGGCTGAACGCGTGGACGCCGGCGCTGCAGACGCGGTACTTCGACCTGCTCGACGAGTGCGTGGCGCGCGACGATGTTCGGGCGGTCGTGGTCACGGGCGCGGGCCGGGGATTCTGCGCCGGCGCCGACATGGATGACCTGAAGACGATCTCGGGCGGCGACACCGATCGCTCACAGAGCGAGGACACCCGACCGGTCGCCTACCCGCTGTCGCTGCCCAAGCCCGTGATCGCTGCGATCAACGGTCCGTGCGCCGGCATCGGGCTGGTCCTGGCGGTGATGTGCGACCTGCGGTTCGCCTCGGAGAGCGCCAAGATCACGACCGCGTTCTCGCGCCGTGGGCTGATCGCCGAGCACGGGATCTCGTGGATGCTCCCGCGGCTGGTCGGGCAGGCCAAGGCGCTGGACCTGCTGCTCTCCGGGCGCGTGATCCTGGGCGCGGAGGCGACCGAGCTGGGGCTCGTCAACCGCGCCGTCCCGGACGGCCAGGTGGTCCAGCAGGCGCTGGCGTACGCCGGCGAGCTCGCGCGCGAGTGCTCCCCGACGAGCATGGCGACGATCAAGCGCCAGGTGTACGGCGACTACGACCGGACGCTGGGCGACACCGTGCAGGACGCCAACCGGCTGATGCTCGAGTCGTTTGCCGCGCCCGACTTCGCCGAGGGGGTGCAGAGCTTCATGGAGCGCCGCCCGCCGAGCTTCGCGCCCGTTTCGAGCGCGCTCGTGTGACCCGCCGACACGGTAGGGTCAGCGCCGCGGTATGCGCGCCCTGCTGATCTCCTGGGAGTACCCGCCGGTCATCGAAGGCGGACTGGCGCGACACGTGCGCAAGCTCTCCGAGCATCTCGTTCAGGAGGACACCGAGGTGCACGTGCTCACTCGCGGCGGCGCCCGGCTTCCGGTTGAGGAGGAGCGACATGGGGTTGTGGTGCACCGCGTGCGCGAGCCGGAGTTCCCGAAGGACCCGAGCGCGTTCGTGCGCTGGGTGGAGTCGATGAACGCCGACATGGGCGAGCTCGCCGACGAGCTGCTCGAGCGGCTGGACTTCGACCTGGTGCACTCGCATGACTGGCTGGTCGCGGGCGCCGCCGAGGCGGCGGCCCGGCGGTTCGGACGCCCATGGGTGACCACGGTGCACGCCACCGAGTGGGGCCGGCACCAGGGTTGGGTCCAGAACCATCCGCAGTCTCACATCCACGCCGCCGAGCGCGACATGGTCCGACGGGCCGACCGCGTGATCACCTGCTCGCGCTACATGCGCAGCCACGTCGCCCGGGTGTTCGGCGTCTCTCCGTCACGGATCACCGTGATCCCGAACGGGATCGATCCGTGGGATCTGGAGCCGGTGGCTCCCGACCTCGACGCGTTGCGCCGGCGGTTCGCCGAGCCCGATCAGCTGCTGGTGCTGCTCGTCGGCCGACTGGTCTACGAGAAGGGCTTTCACCTGGCGCTGGACGCGCTGGCGCCGCTGACCAAGAGCCTCGGCAACGTTCGCTTCGTGGTCGCCGGCACCGGCACCGCCGAGGCCGAGCTCAAACGCCAGGCCCGGCGCCTGGGCCTGACCCGGGACGGGACGTTCCTGGGCTGGATCGGTGACGACATGCTGCACTCGCTCTACCGGGTCGCCGACATGTGCATCGTGCCTTCGATCTACGAGCCGTTCGGCCTGGTGGCGCTCGAGGCGATGGCCTCGGGCTGCCTCTGCGTGGTCGCCGACACCGGCGGCCTGCGCGAGGTCGTCCCGGGTGACGGTACGGTCGGGCTGCGTTTTCCGTCGCGCGACTCAGCGGCGCTGCGGGACATCCTCGAGCAGCTGCTGACCGACGACGAGGCGCGAGCGCAGCTGATCGCCGAGGCCCGCGAGCACGTGCTGCGGTTCGGCTGGCCCGAGGCGGCGCGCAGCACCAATGCGCTGTACGGGGAGCTGACCGGGGCACCGCTCAGCCATCCGGGGCATGGCGCACAATCTCTCGCCTGAGCGCACGAGCGCAACCCTGGGTGCGATCGTGTGTTCAGTAAAAAGTTCGCCGTCTTAAGACGCAGCCAGCCGTGACGGGCACGTCACGTGTCTGCGGGGAGGTCTTGAGAACGGAGCTCACGCAGTCCCTGCCCGCTTGCCCCCGGTGCACCGCAGAGTCAAGAGATACATCCTCGCGGCCGTAGCCGCCCTCGTCACCGCAGCCGTCCCATGGGCGGCTGCTCCTCAGTCTGCGATCGGAGCCGATCCGATCGCGGTGTATCCGTTCCCGGGAAGCAAGTACACGGTGCCGGGCACGCAGATCGCCTTCCGGGGTCTGCCGGCGTCGAGCATCGGCGCGATCAGTGTGGTCGGGTCGAAGTCCGGGCCGCATACCGGCCGCCTGGTCGGCGACTCCGACGGCCAGGGCGGGAGCTTCCTCCCCACCAAAGCGTTCACCGGCGGCGAGACCGTGACCGTCGCAACTCACCTCCCGATTGCCGGGGCGTCGAAAGGGACGTTCAGCTTCAAGGTCTCCAACCCGGGCAACCAGCTGCCCGCGGGCGACATCCCGAGGGTCGCCGCCGGCGCCCGCGGGCTGCAGCACTTCCGCTCCCGGCCCGATCTCGAACCGGCCGCGGTGACGGTCAGCAAGGCGTCAGCGCCGGCCTCCCAGGGCGACATCTTCGTGGCCCCGCAGTTCGGGCCGACCCAGGACGGGCCGATGATCCTCGACCCCAAGGGCAAGCTGATCTGGTTCGACGCCAACCCGCTGGCACAGAAGGAGATCATCACCGACTTCCGGGTGCAGAACCTGCACGGGCAGCAGGTACTGACCTGGTTTCAGGGCAGCACGAACTCGGGCAGCGGCCGCGGCGAGGGAGTCATCTTCAACGACAAGTACCAGGAGATCGCCACGGTCCGCGCCGCCAACGGCCTGTCGGTCGATCTGCACGAGTTCGAGATCACGCCCCAGGGCGACGCGTACATCATCGCGATCTCGCCGGTGCGGCTCCCGGGCCTGAACCGCCAGGTGATGGACGCCGAGGTCCAGGAGATCGACATCGCCACCGGCCTGGTGCTGTTCGACTGGCACGCGATCGACCACATCCCGCTGTCGCAGTCGAGCAAGTGGGGCTCCAAGCAACCGGGCCACATCCTCGACCCATACCACCTGAACTCGGTTTCGCTCGACCGCGACGGCAACCTGCTGGTCTCGGCCCGGAACACGTCGGCGGTTTACAAGATCAACCGAGTCACCGGGAAGATCATGTGGACGCTGGGCGGTAAGAAGTCGAGCTTCAAGATGGGCCGCGGCGCATCGTTTGCCTACCAGCACGACGCGGTGATGCAGCCCGATGGAACGATGACGCTGTTCGACGACGGCGGTGGCCCGCCGCAGGGTGGAGAAGTACTCGCGCGGACTCAGGCTCTCGCTGAACACGAAGAAGATGACCGCGAGCGTGGTCCGGTCCTACCCCCACCCGCCGCAGATCGCCTCGGCGTTCGAGGGCGGCCAACAGGCCCTGTCCGGCGGCGACATGTTCGTCGGCTGGGGCCAGCAGCCGTACTTCACCGAGTTCAACTCCAAGGGCCAGGTCACGTTCGATGCGCACTTCACCGCGCCGTCGGGCAGCTACCGCGCGTATCGCTTCGGCTGGGCTGGCCAGCCGAGCAGGCCCCCGGCGCTGGCCGGCGCGGCAGGCTCCGATGGGACCGTGAAGCTGTGGGCCAGCTGGAACGGCGCGACCACGGTCAGCTCATGGCGGGTCCTGGCCGGTCCGTCGCCGACCAAGCTGCGCAACATCGGCACCGCGCGCAAGACCGCGTTCGAGACCACGATCACCGCCCATAACGGCAACCCCTACTTCGCCGTGCAGGCGCTTGGCTCCAAGGGCCAGGTGCTGTCGACCTCGAACACCGTGACGATCGGCGCGCACCTCGCGATCTACGGGCAGAGCGCGTTCGTCCCCAGCAACGGACTGGGGGGACTGCCGGTGGGGTGCTTCAGGACCACCCCCTGCTCGCTGGTGACGACCGTCAAGCAGGGCAACAGCGTGATCGCCCGCAGCGGCAAGGAGAACGTCGGCGCCAACCAGAACGGGATCGTCTACTTCCGTCTGTCACCGTCCGCCCGCCGCGCGCTCAGCCGCTCGCACAGCCATCGAATGGGCGTGAGCGTCACGGTCGAGGATGCCTCGGGGGCAAAGGCGACGATGCCGCTGACGCTGGTTCCGTTCTCGGCCAGTGGCGCTGGACCCCACCGCGCGGTGGCCCAGGCCTCGACGCTGGCGATCTTCGGAGAGACTGATTTTGTGTCGTCGACCGGGTACGGGGGGACGCTCGCGGAGTGCATCAGCGACGACCCCTGTCACGTGAGCGCGACGGTCACGGTCGGCAAGACCACGATCGCCCATACCGGCTCGGAGTTCATCGGCGCCCACGAACTCGGCTTCGTCAACTTCCAGCTGACCAAGCAGGGCCAGTCGATGCTCGCCCATGCGTCCGGCCACCAGCTGGGAGCCCACATTACGCTCAGCGGCGGCGGGGCGACGGCGAGCGCCGACGTCGCGCTGATCCCGTTCCGTTAGGGCTTTGTCAACCCGCAGGGTGGCGGCTGCACCGCCGGAGCCGACTGATACGGTGCTTGGCTGACCATGACGACGACGACGTCTGAGACAGGGCGGGCGCCATCGCCGCTGGCCGAGCATCGCAGCGCCTCCGGCGAAGGTAGCCCGGGGATTCTCCGCAAGTACGCCTGGGTCTGGGTCGCGATCGGCCTGCTGATCCTCTCGGCGATACTGGTTCGAGTCAGCGGCACCCGGCCCGGCTATGACCCCTACGGCTGGCTGGTGTGGGGCCACGAGACGCTCCGCGGCAGCCTCGACCTGGGCGGTGCGCCGTCCTGGAAGCCGCTCCCGTACCTGTTCACGGTCCCCTACTCGCTGACCGGCGGGTTCGCGATGTGGATGTGGATGGTCACCTCGGTGACGATCTCGCTTGCCGGCGCGCTGTTCGCCGGACGCCTCGCCTACAGGCTGACCGGCACCAAAGAGGGCGAGAGCCGCTGGCCGGCGATCGCCGCCGCGCTGTTCGCCGCGGTCGCGCTGCTGGGCATCGACCAGTACATGCACGACATCCTCAGCGTGCAGTCGGACCCGATGATCGTCAGCCTGTGCCTGGCGGCGATCGACTGCCACCTCTCGCGCCGGCCCCGGTGGGCGTTCTGGCTGCTGGTGCTGGGCTCGCTCGGCCGTCCGGAGGTGTGGCCGTTCGTCGGCCTGTACGGCCTGTGGTGCTGGTGGAAGATCCCGGAGATGCGGTGGATGGTGTACGCCGGGTTCATCGCGATTCCGGCGCTGTGGTTCGGCGTGCCGACGATCACCAACCATCGGCCGTTCGTGTCGGCCCAGCTGGCGTTACTGTCGCCGCGCGAGCTGCACGGCAACAAGTTCACCGGCACGATCAACCGCTACACCACGCTTCAGTACCTGCCCGTACAGCTGGCAGCGCTCGCCGGTCTGGTGATGGCGGCGATCCGACGGGACAAGACCGTGCTCGTGCTCGCCGGAGCCGTGGTCCTATGGGTCGTGGTCGAGATCGCGTTTGCGCTCCACGGCTGGCCGGCGGTTCCGCGTTACATGTTCGAGGCCGAGGGCGTGACGATCGTGATCGGTGGGGTCGCCGTCGGCTGGTTACTGAAGGACGGGATCCCCGAGGTCAGCCCGCCGCTGGGTCGGTGGCTCGGGTTGGGGAGCGGTGGTCGTACTGGCCGCGTTCTGCATCTCGCCCGCGATCTCCCGGCTGCGCTTCGAGCACGGCGACCTGATCCACGAGCGCGCCAGGACCAAGCAGATCGGCTTGCTCGCCGGGACGATCAGCCACTTCGGCGGCTACAAGCAGATGCTCAAGTGCGGTACCCCCGTGACCAACGTCGAATACGTCAGCATCCTCGCCTGGCTGACCCGGGAGAACGTCGGCAAGATCGGTCACCGGCCGCAGTTCGAGGTCACAAAGCAGACGTATCCGATCATGCTGTTCACCCAGCTGAAGAACGGGTGGGCGGTGACGCCGTACCGGACGCCGGCGGCGTTGAAGAGCACGTGCTACCACGCGCTGTACGTGACGACGCCGCACCAGTCCGGCGGCGTCTTCTCGCGCTAGACGTCCGAGCTCAAGGATCCAGCGTCCAGGCGTGATCGGGGTCGTTGGCGACGACCCACAGCCGCGCCGGTCCGGCCATCACGTTGAGGTAGTAGATGTCGTAGCCGGGCGGTGCCGAGACCGTGTGGTAGCCGCGGGGCACGAGCACGCAATCGCCGTCGCCGACCGCCAGCGACTCGTCCAGCGAGCGGTCCTCGGTGTAGACCCGCTGGAGCCCGAACCCACGCCCGGGCGAGATCCGGTGGTAGTAGGTCTCCTCGAGCAGCGTCTCGGTCGGAGGGTCGTCGCGGTCGTGCTTGTGCGGCGGATAGCTCGACCAGTGCCCGGCCGGGGTCAGCACTTCGACCACGAGCAGCGACTCGGCCTCCTGATCGCTCATCAGGATCGGCTGGATCCGGCGCTCCAGCGCGCCGTGGCCGCGGATTTCGACGTCGATCTCGCTGCCGGGGAGCGCGCGCGCAGGCGCTCCTCCTCCCGGTGCCGGTGCCCAGCACAGCGCCAGCTGGGCGTCGCCCGCAAACGAGACGCTCGTCCCCGGTGGCAGATAGACGGCGTCGGGCATCCCGGACCACGGGTCAAGCCGCCCGCCCAGTTCGAGCCATTCGCCGCGGGAGGATCGGACGTCGACCGTCCCGTTGACGACCACCGCACACAGTTCGCGGTCGCCGGTCTCGCGCCGAGCGGGCGTGCCTTCGCGCAGGGCCACGATCTCAAACCCGACATAGGTCCACCCCGCCGACTCGGGGCTGACCGTCATGATCGTCCCGTCGCCGGTGGGCGGCCCGGGGTGGACGAGCAGGTCAGTCATCGTGGGCGTCCAGGTAGTCGCGCTGAGCCCGGCGGGCATGTTCGTAGCTCTCGCGCGCGGCGCGAACCTCGTCCTGCTCTGACACCTCCGCCACCGGCACGTCCCACCAGCTCTCGTAGGAAGGCACGCCGGCGTACCGGTCGGCCTCGACGTGGATCACCACCGGGCCGTCGGCGCCCTGGGCGTCGGCCAGTCCGGCGCGGAGCTGGTCGATGTCGGCGGCGCGGATCACCCGGGCACCCAGGCTCTGCGCGTTGGCGGCGAGGTCGAGCGGCAGCTCGGAGTGATCGGTCCCGAACCCGTGCGACCCGACCGAGCGCGAGAGCGCGCCGATCGATGCGTACCCGTGGTTGTCGACGAGCACGATCACCAGCGGGATCCGCTCGGCGACCGCGGTCACCAGTTCGCCGGGGAGCATCAGATACGAGCCGTCACCGATCATCACGAACACCTCACGATCGGGCGCCGCAAGCTTGACGCCGATCCCGCCGGGGATCTCGTAGCCCATGCAGGAGTATCCGTACTCGACGTGGTAGCCCTTGCCGTCGGGGTCGCGTGCCCGCCACAGCTTGTGCAGATCGCCCGGCGCCGACCCGGCGGCGCACACGACCACGCCGCGCTCCCCGGCGGCGTCGTTGATCGCCCCGATGATCGACGCCTGCGAGGGGGGCTCCCCGGGCGCGGGCGGCTCGGCCACCAGCCGCCGGACCTCGCCGGCCCAGGCTTCAGCCTGCTCGGTCGCCCGCAGCTCCCATTCGGGATCCACGCGTTCGCCGTGGAGTTGCCCGCGGAGCTCGTCGAGGACCACGCGTGCGTCACCGATCACCTGGACGCCGCTGAGCTTGGCGGCGTCGAACCCGGCCACGTTGATGTTCAGGAACCTGACCCCGGGGTCCTGGAAGGCCGATTTCGATGCGGTGGTGAAGTCGCTCCAGCGGGTGCCGACGCCGATCACCAGGTCAGCGTCACGCGCGAGCCGGTTGGCGGCCGCCGTCCCGGTCGCACCCACCGCCCCCAGGCTCAGCTGGTGATCGGACACCAGCGCTCCCCGTCCCGCCTGCGTCTCGCACACCGGGATCCCGGTTGAGTCGACCAAAGCCCGCAGCGCCGCCGTCGCCTCGCTGTAGATCACCCCGCCTCCGGCCACGATCAGCGGCCGGCGGGCCGACCGGATCAGCTCGACCGCGCGCGACAGTGCCTCGCGAGCGGGCGGCTGCCGGTAGACCGTCCACACGCGGGGCTCGAGGAAGCCGTCGGGCACGTCGAACGCCTCGGCCTGCACGTCCTCGGGCAGCGCCAGCGTGACCGCGCCCGTCTCGGCCGGGTCGGTGAGCACCCGCATCGCCTCGAGCGCGGCGGGCATCAGCTGCTCGGGCCGCTCGACGCGCTCATAGAACCGCGAGACGGGTCGGAAGCAATCGTTGACCGAGACCGAGGCGTCGTGAGGCACCTCGAGCTGCTGCAGCACCGGATGCGGAGTCCGGGTGGCGAACGTGTCGCCGGGTAGCAGCAGCACCGGCAGCCGGTTGATCGTCGCTGCTGCCGCGCCGGTGACCATGTTGGTCGCGCCCGGGCCGACCGAGCTCGTGCAGGCAAACGTGGCCAGCCGGTTTCGCTGGCGCGCGTACCCGGCCGCGGCGTGGACCATCCCCTGCTCGTTGTGGGCCGGGTGGTAGCGCAGGAGGTCCTGGTACTGGTGCAGCGCCTGCCCCAGCCCGGCCACGTTGCCGTGCCCGAAGATCCCGAAGCAGCCGGCGAAGAACTCGGCCCGGGCGCGATCGCGCTCGACCTGCTGGGCCGACAGGAACCGCACGAGTGCCTGGGCCACCGTCAAGCGGATCAAATCGGTACCTCCTCGTAGCTCGGGTCGCGAGGTGGAAACGGCGCGGCCACCTCGACCCACGCCCCGGTGTCGGCGGAGCGGAGCAACGCCTGCTGCACCGAGGCCCACGCCAGCGCCTGCTCGAACCCAGGCTCGAACGCGCGGCCCTCGGCAACGGCGGCGCAGAACTCGTAGTCCTCGATCGTGATCAGGTCCTCGAACCCGATCGGGTTACCGCTACCCGGGACGAACGCCCCGTGGTGGCCGAAGCGGTCGCCGCCGCGAACGGTCACATAACCCGAGCCACGGTCGGTCGTGGCTCGGTACAGCCGCAGCTCGTTGAGCCGCTCGAAGTCCCAGCCGATCGCGCCCCGGGTCCCGTACACGTCGAACGCGTTCTGGCTCTCGGGTCCGACGATGACGCGGCTGGCCTCAAACGTGCCCCGGGCTCCCGAGGCAAACTCGCACAGCATCGCCGCGTAGTCCTCGTTGGTCACCGGACCGCGAGGATCGTCGGCCGTACCTCGGCCGTAGTGGCTGGCGGCCCCGACCGGTTCGGGCCGCTCGCGGATGAACGTCTCGATCGTGGCGCTGACGCGAGCGATCGGCCCGAGCAGCATATGAGCGAGATCGACCGAGTGGCTCAGCAGATCGCTGGTCACCCCGTAGCCGGCCTGATCGAGCTTGAAGCGCCATGAATTGACGCCCAGCGGGTCAGCGCCGTACATCGAGAAGAACCGGCCCCGATAGTTCGTGATCTCCCCCAGCTCGCCGGCCGCGATCAGCTCCGACGCGTAGCGGACCAGCGGTGCCCAGCGATAGTTGAAGCCCACCCCGCTGATCACGTTCGCGTCGCGGACCGCGCGCGCGGCCGCTGCAACCTGGCTCGGGGTACCGCCCACGGGCTTCTCGCAGAACACCGCCTTGCCCGCCGCTGCGGCAGCCTGCACGAGCTCTACGTGGAACATGTTCGGAGCGGCGATGTATACGAGCTCGACCCCCGGGTCCTCGATCACGGTGCGCCAATCCGTGTCCGCGCGAGCGAAGCCGAACGCGCTGAGCGCCTCCTGATTGCGCTCGGGCACCGGGTCGCTGCAGGCCACGAGCACGGGGTCGTAGCTGCGCTGGGAGAACAGCGTCGGGATCCGCAGCAGCGAGCGGCTGTGAGCGTGGCCGAGCCAGCCAAAGCCGACCACGCCGACACCGATTCGCTTGCGGCCGGGCATCAGTTCGAGCTTAACGTTCGAGGGCCCGGCTGATCGCCGGGCCCTCGCAAGTACTACCGACGCGAATTGCGTCCTACATCATCCCGCTCATGTCGGGCATGCCGCCGCCCGGACCGCCGGCGTCCTTCTCCGGGATCTCGGCGACGATCGCCTCGGTGGTGAGGATGTTCTTCGCGATCGACGCTGCGTTCTGCAGCGCCGAGCGCGTGACCATCGCGGGGTCGATGATGCCCTCGCCAACCAGGTCGACGATCTCGCCGTTGGCGGCGTTGAGACCCTGACCCTTCTTGGCCTTGCGGACATCGTTGACTACGACCGAGCCCTCGAGCCCGGCGTTGTGCGCGATCTGACGGAGCGGCTCCTCGAGCGCGCGGGACACGATCCGGGCGCCGGTGCGCTCGTCGGCGTCCTCGAACCCGTCGACGTTGAGCGCCTTCTGGGCCGCCAGAAGCGCCACACCGCCGCCCGGCACGATGCCCTCCTCCAGCGCGGCGCGCGTGGCCTGCAGTGCGTCCTCGACGCGGTGCTTCTTCTCCTTCATCTCGGTCTCGGTGGCAGCGCCGACCTTGACCACCGCAACGCCACCAGACAGCTTCGCGAGGCGCTCCTGGAGCTTCTCACGGTCGAAGTCCGAGTCGGTGTTCTCGATCTCGGTCTTGATCTGGTTGATGCGACCCTTGATCGCGTCGCTGCCGCCGTTGCCGTCGACGATCGTGGTGGTGTCCTTGGCCACGACCACGCGCCGGGCACGGCCGAGCTGCGAGAGCTGCGTGTTCTCGAGCTTGAGGCCCATCTCCTCGGTGATCACCTCGCCGCCGGTGAGGATCGCGATGTCCTCGAGCATCCGCTTGCGGCGGTCGCCGAAGCCGGGAGCCTTGACCGCGACGCCGGTGAACGTGCCGCGGAGCTTGTTGACCACGAGCGTCGCGAGCGACTCGCCCTCGACGTCCTCGGAGATGATCAGCAGCGGCTTGCCGGACTGGATCGTCTGCTCGAGCACAGGCAGCAGATCACGGACGGAGCCGATCTTCTGGTTGGCGATCAGGATGTAGGGGTCCTCGAGGGTGGCCTCCATCCTGTCCTGGTCGGTGACCATGTACGGCGAGATGTAGCCCTTGTCGAACTGCATGCCCTCGGTGAACTCGAGGTCCATGCCGAACGTCTGGCCCTCCTCGACGTTGACCACGCCGTCCTTGCCGACCTTCTCGATCGCGTCGGCGATCACGTCGCCGATCTCGTCGTCGCCGGCCGAGATCGTCGCCACGCGGGCGATCTGATCCTTGCCCGAGATTTCCTTGGACTGGTTCTCGATGTTCTTGACGACGTCGTCGACGGCCTTCTCGATGCCGCGCTTGAGCGCCAGCGGGTTGGCCCCGGCGGCGACGTTCTTCAGGCCCTCACGGACGATCGACTGCGCCAGCACGGTCGCGGTCGTGGTGCCGTCGCCGGCCACATCGTTGGTCGCCGTGGCGACCTCGCGCACGAGCTGTGCGCCCTGGTTCTGGAAGACGTCCTCGACCTCGATCTCGCGAGCGATCGTGACGCCGTCGTTGGTGATCGTCGGCGCGCCGAACTTCTTGTCGAGCACGACGTAGCGACCCTTGGGGCCAAGCGTTACCTTGACCGCGTTTGCCACCGCGTCGACGCCCTGCTCGAGCGCCTTGCGGGCATCCGCGTCGTACTTCAGTTCCTTGTGAGCCATATACCTGGTTCTCCTGGAAAGGGTTTAGGACTGGACCTTTGCGAGCACGTCGGACTCGCGAAGAACAAGCAGTTCCTCGCCGTCGACCTTGATCTCGGTGCCGCCGTACTTGCTGTAGAGCACCTCGTCGCCCTCGGCGACGTCAAGCGGAGTGCGCTTGCCCGTGTCCTCGTTGACCCTGCCGTCGCCGACCGCGAGTACCTTGCCCTTCTGGGGCTTCTCCTTGGCGGTATCGGGCAGGACGATCCCACTGGCGGTGGTCTCCTCCTCCTCGATCGCCCGCACGATCAACCGATCGCCTAGGGGCTTGAGCTTCATCTATGCAACCTCCGATGAAAGGGATGCTGGTTGAGATTGGCACTCTCGTATGCAGAGTGCCAGCGAATTGTCACTATAGCCGGTAGAGGTTGAGGATCAAGGAAAGATTGGCACTCTCGCATCCGAGTGCCAGCGGAGATCCGATTGACAGGAGCCTTGGGGAGCTTCTGGGGGTGCCGCCGCAAATCTTGGGGGTCAGGTCTGGGGGTCCCCACGATGTGCGGAGCGCGCGCCAGGTCGATCTTGTACGGCATCGGGGACGAACTTGAGAGGAGTGACCGGATGACGACGTTCAACGCCATCGGCCCTGGGGGCGCCCGCGGGTCACGCGCCCATGCTGCCGGGATGGGCCGGGTCAGGGCCGCGGTCGCGGTCGTCGGTGCACTGCTCGCCGGACTGCTCCTGGTCGCGCCCGCGTTCGCGGCCGGGCCGAGAACGCTCGCGGGTCTGCGCTCCTCGCTCAACGCCCAGATGAAGCAGGCGGGCCCGCGGTCGGGCGCGTACGTGGTCGACCTGACCAGCGGGCGCACGCTCTATGACAAGCGCAGCAGCACCCGGCTGGTTCCGGCCTCGCTGGAGAAGCTGTACACGACCTCGGCCGCGCTGCTGTCGATGGGGCCCGACACTCGGCTGTCGACGGCCGTGCTCAGTGCCGGCCGGCGCGTGGGTTCGACCTGGGACGGAGACCTGTATCTGCGCGGCTCGGGAGACTTCACGTACGGCTCGGCGGCGTTCAACCGCCGCGCGTACGGCGGCGGCGGCACGGCTCTGGCGCTGGCTCTGGCTCTGCGGGGGCAGGGGATCACGCGGGTCACGGGGTCGGTGCTCGGCGACGCCTCGCTGTTTTCAGACGGCCCCGGTCGGTCGTTTGACCTGCTGCTGTGCTCAAAGCCGCTGTTCGGTCCCGGCTGCCCGTATGGCCCAGCCGGGAAGTTCACGCGTCCGCTGCCCAACGGACCCCGCAGCGCGGTGACCGCCGACCGCGGACTGCTCAACAGCACGAGCGCCAGGAGCCAGACGCACCCGGCGCTGTTCGCCGCCCGCCAGCTCGTGGCACAGCTCAAGCGCGCCGGTGTCACCGTCACCGGCCACCCCGGCGTTGGACGCACTCCTCGGTCCTCACGGGTGGTCGCGAGCACTTCCTCGCCGACCGTGACGCAGCTGGCCGCGCTCACCAATCAGCCGTCTGACAACTATGCCGCCGAGATGCTGTTCCGCGTGCTCGGTGCACGTCGCTCGGGCACCGGGTCGCGCGCGTCGGGCGCCGCCGCCGTCAGCGCCATCATCGCCCGGCGCTTCGGGATCCGCCCCCGCATCTATAACGGCTCGGGCGAGTCCGGACTCAACCGGACGTCGCCGCGCGAGCTCGTGCGCCTGCTGATCGGGATGAGCAGGCAGCCAACCGCCGGCCAGTTTGAGAGCTCGCTCCCCGTCGTGGGCCGGTCGGGCACGCTGTCGGATCGGCTCCGCGGCACGGTCGCAGCGGGTCGCTGCAAGGCCAAGGACGGGACCCTCACGTCGCCGCTGGTCGGGACCGCCGCCGGCTACTGCCGCACGGTCGGCGGACACACGCTCGCGGTCGCGATCATGACCAACGGGCTCCCGATCCACTTCGATCGGAAGAACAACCAGCTCACCGGCCGCGCGTTCACGGTCGAGGACCGGATGCTGACCGCGCTCGCCGGCTTCCGAGCGACGCCGAGCCACGCCCGGCTGGTGCTGGCGCCGCGCTCGGGTCAGCTGATCCGCTCCAACTCGGTCGGGATCCGGCTGCAGAAGCCCGACTCGAGCTACTCGATCCGGGCGACCCTGAACGGCTCACCATTCCAGGGAAGCGGCGCCGGTCAGACCGCTCGGGTGCGCACGCTCAACGCCTCGATCAGCCACGGCCTGCGCCGCGGCGCCAACGTCCTGCGCGTCCAGCTGCTCCAGGGCGCAAAGATCGTGCGCAGAGCGACGGTACGCTTCAGGGTCGCGCCGAACCGCGTGCTGGTGGGCGCCGGCCGCGACCGCTTCGTGGTCGTCGGTCAGCCGGTCAACCTGCGCGGCAGCGTGGCCGCCCCGAGCGGTGGCCTGCTCCAAGCAGTCAAGGCCTCGTCGCGCTGGCGTATGGTCAACGGGCCCCGACGGCGCCCTGGTGCGAAGACGCTCCCCCTGACGCCACTGCGCTCGCCCAGCGGACCTACGGCCGGCTTCACGCCGACCGCGCCCGGCAGCTACACGCTGCAGTTCACCGCCGGTAAGGGGCGCAGCCTCACATCGGACCGGGTTACGCTCAACGCGATCCCCCCGTCTCCGATGGTCACCGTCGACACGATGACCACCCAGGGCTCGACGCCGGGCATCACGGTCGACGGCAAGTTCTACGGCAAGCCCGGGAGTGGCCCGCTCCAGGTCCTCGTGTTCCGTCGCGACACGCTCGAATGGGTGTCCAACAACGCGGTCTCCGGCGCGTCGGACTTGGCCGGCGTGCTCGACAACGGCAAGATCGACGACAGCGATCTGGTGATCGTGTCCCAGCACGCTGAAGCTCACAACGGTGCGGTCGAGCCGGAGCTCGGGGTGATCCTGAAGAACCGCCTGGGGTTCCCCAACAGCGCCCCGAACAACGCCAACCCATCCCAGTGGTGGTCGGGCATCGGATTCCCCGGGATGAAGCCGGGCCAAGCCGACGTCAACATCGACCTCGACCCATCCGGCGCGGGCAGCGGCGGCGACAAGGGGCTGAAGGGGTACCTGGGTCGCGACGCGAACCTCGAGTTCGCGTTCGTCCCCTCGTCGCAGGTCCCGTTCAGCTACACGGCCCCCGGTATTCCCGGCGAGTGCGCGGGGATTGGATTCTGCAATGCCGGCTATGAGGTGAAGATCCAGAACGCACGTACGCTGCAAGTGACCAGCGACAAGCGCTACACCACCGACCAATCCGCCGGCGGCAACGACGAGCTGCAAGCCGCGGACATGCTCAGCGATCTGAACAAGATCACGGGGGCGGACCGGCTCGTGACGATCACGTCGTACGGCAGCCGCCCGCAGGGTGGCTCCCAGTACCTCCAGCCGATCTCATCGCACCCCGCGTCAGGGCGCGCAGTCAGTCAGGCCACGATGGACGCGCTCGCGGACGCGGTGGCGCGCCTGGGCGGGACGCACAACGCGTTCAACCTCACGGCGCTCGCGGCAGGGAGCGGCGGGCACCAAGGGTTTCACGTACGCGTTGGTCGGCTGGGTGGGCGCGGGCGAGGGCAAGGGCGCCGAGTCCGCGTCCGGCCAACACGGCGACACAGCCGATAGCCCCGCAACGCTCACCGGCGTACTGAGACCGGACAATGAGTCCAGCTACCGACCGGTGGAGGCCAGCGACGAACCCGACGTGACCACCAAGCTGTCCCAGCTGGTCTGGTCTGCACCAGGCGAACCCGTTACGCACGTGCCGGTTCAAGCCCAGACCAAGGGCTGCCTGAAGACGGCCGCGGGCGAGCGCTGGCCACTGGACAACGACCCCGCGGCGCAGCAGGCGATCAAATACCTCGCCTCCACCGACAAGCAGTTCGGCGACGATCCTCGCATCGCCTACTGGTACCAGCCCTTCGACCAGGCAAAATGGAACAACCTCGCCCACGAGATCGAGACCGAAAGCTACCCGGACCACGCGAAGTACAGCCAGGACGTCTTCGACAAGGCCAAGGGCGAACTGAGCTGTGAGATGCGGCTGGTCGGGAAGGTGAAGTCGTACATGGCGGATCTCTCCAAGCCGTTCGCGACCGCCCAGGATCACGACGACATCCAGAACGTCGCCGCCGACGTGTTCGAGAAGTCGCACAAGCCGGAAGGCAATGCGACGATGAGCTGGCTCGAATTCACCAACCTGTTGCTGGAAGCCGGCTCTCCGTTCACCGGTCACATCAGCGGCGCGATCGCCTCGTTCATGAAGATCGGGATGTGGGCGTTCGGCGACAACGAGGATGGAAGCTCGGCCTACGCCGACTTCAACGTCGAGGCCACCAAACTGGCGGCGACGCTCGCCGACCAGACGGCGACCTCCGCAAAGACGGTCAGTCGGATGGGCGACGTCATCGTCAGCGACTACTCCAAGCTGCTCGAGGTCGGGGTCAACGCCGAGTGCCTCCCCGGCAAGGACTTCCCCGAGGGTTGCCCGGAGGAGTTCCAGTTCACCGAGGACGACGCGCAGCACATGGAGACCGCATCGAGGCGCGCGATCATGGCGCTGGCTTACGAGGAACTGGTTCCGCTCGGCTGGCGCGTGTTCGAGCTCAACGGGACCAAGAACGCCCACCACGCTGAGTTCAAGAAGGCCCCGCCGCCCGTCAACGAGTATCGGTGCGACGTCGGCTACCGCGCGTTCTACCGCTACCCGACCGATTCAAAGTCCAGCACCTGGATCCTGCAGGACGCCGATCCAGCCGGCCTGAACAACAACTACATCACGTTCGCGGTCGCGGAAGAGCCGGGACACAGCCAGTACGCCACGGCTCTCCCCGACGACGTGACCGACAAGATGTTCGGCGCGCTGAGCAAATCGAACGACCCCAAGGCGGGCGGGCTCGCGATCGATCCGGTCGACTGGATGACCGAAGCCCCGCACCACGCCTGGTGGCGAGGCACGATCGGCAACGATCCCTGCTGGTGGGGCTCACTCTGACGGGCGTCGGCTGAGGTGACGCCAATGCTCCGGTAGGTCGGGGTGCTCGAGGAACGCGATGTGGTCGTCCGTCGCTGACGCGGCGACCGCATCCCACACCCGCCGCAGCGCATCATCGAGATCGGACGCCTCGAGCCTCACGTCGAACGCGCCGGCTTCGTCGGGTGGCGTCACGGTCGCGTCGGGCAGCGCCGCAGACAGCTGGTCGTGAGCCGCCTGATCGCGCGGCGTCCCGGGGTGGAGCATCACCATCGATACGCGTTGTCGGGCCACCGCAGCCCGGCCGCTAGTTCTGGGCCCCGCCGAGGCCGTGGATCCGATCGCGCAGCTCGGGTGGGTTCTCGATGATCTGAGAGAACCTGACGACGGTCACGGTGTCCTCCATCGCGACCTTGCGGCCATAGATCTGCTCGAGGAAGTGGACCATCTCGTCGACCCGGCGGAACTCCGGGTTGTCGTGCTCGATGTCGCGGGGAGACAGGTCCTTGACCCGCTTGACCTCGACCTGGTCGATCACCGCGTTGAAGATCTTCTCGCGCGGCGAGTGCTGGTAGCCGATCGTCACCAGCACGCAGTCGTTCTTACGATACTTGTGGGACTTGTCGCCGAGACGGATCGTGGCGGTCTTGCGACCGCGACGCAATTGGTCTGCAAACACAGACGAATAGAAGTTCAGGACGCGCACGGTTCGCCAGCCTACCGGTCGGCTGCCAATCGCGACAACGCGCGCTTCACAACTGCCCGCTCACCCACGTAGGTCAGCGAGCGGGCCGCCTCTTCCATCGGCATCCAACGGGCCTCCTCGATCTCGTGGTCATGATCCTCGAGATCCCCTGAGCGGTACTGGAACAGGAAGAACGCAACCCGCTTGGCCACCCGTCTGCCCTTGCGCTCGTAGCGGTAATGGGTCTCTCCGAGCTCCCCCACCAGCTCCGCGCTGACACCGGTCTCCTCGGCCACCTCGCGCGTGGCCGCCTGCTCGGGCGTCTCGTCACCGTCGGGGTGCCCCTTGGGCAGCCCGAGCACGCGGTTGCCGTTGGCGTCGCGCTTGATCGGGACGATCACGATCATCTCGTCGCCGCGCACGACGACACCGCCTGCGGAGAATTCTGGTTCGGGCATCAGTGGTCGTGCGGGGGCGGCTTACTAGTAGACGTAGCGTTCGAGGGCCGCTGGATCATGCACGATCAGCTTGCCGCGCCCCTGGGTGATTATCCCGGCCCGCTCGAGCACCGCGAGGAACCGGCTGGCCGATTCGCGTGATGACCCGGCAAGCTGCGCGAGGCTCGCCTGGGTCGAGGTGATCAGCACGTCGCCGTCACCGGCGCCGTCGGACTGGGCCCCCGCGACCAGCTGCGCCAGCACGGCCGCCACGCGGCTCTGGACGGTCTGGAACGACTGGCGGGCAAGACGCTCGTTGGTCTCGCGCAGGCGGCGGCCGAGCGACGCCAGCAGCTTGATCGCAATCGCCGGATGCTCTGAGAGCAGCCGCCGCATGTCGCCGCCGAGGATCGCGATCGCCTCGGTCTCCTCGAGCGTCTCGACGGTCGCCGAACGGCGCTCGTCGTCGAACATCGCCAGCTCGCCGAAGATGTCCCCCGGGCCGAAGTTGGCCAGCGTGATCGAGCGGCCATCGGTGTGCTCGCGAACTGCGCGAGCCTTGCCGGTGCGGACCACGTAGCAGGTGTTGCTCTCGTCGCCCTCGCGGAACACGACCTCGCCGGAATCGAAACGCCGCGGCACCGCAACCTCGGCCACGCGGGCGAGGTCGTCCTGGGCCAGTTCCGCGAATACCGGCACGTGGCTGAGCAGCTCCGCCGTGTCCTCGCTTCTGGCCGCCATCGCCAGAGCTAACCACACCGGCAAGCGGCGCCGCCGGCGCTAGGCGAGGTCGAGCGCGCGCTCGCGGCGACGGTGCGTGAGCAGTCCGGCGATCAGCCAACCCAGCGCCACGACCACGGCCACCGGGATCAGGACGGCCAGCCCGATCAGCGTGACCCCAGCCGCGACGGTCAGCACATGGCCGGCGTCGCGCGCCGCCCGTCCCAGCGTGAACCCACCGCCGTGGTGGTTTGCGGTGCCCGCCGGTCGCGGTCGCGCGGAGATCGTCAGCGAGACTCGCGAGTAGGCGATCCGGTGGTTGAGCGCCGCCAGCGACGACTCGTCCCGGGAGATCGCGCGCTCGGCGTCGCGGATCTGCGCGTGCAGGCTGTCGACCTGCTGGGTCGTGGTCGCCGCCCCGAGCTGCTTGAGCAGAGCCGTGTGCAACGCCCGGGCATCGCCCAGGCGGCGGGTCGCCTGGCGGTGCTGGTTGTTGACGTCCTGGCTGTTGTCGGTGCGGGAGCTGACCGCGGCGTAGCGCAGTCGAGACAGTCTGGACATCGTCTGCGGGAGCGACGCACTCGGCACGCTCAGCTGGAACGAGGCCGAACCGTCGGCGCCGCCGGTCTGGGTGACCGACGAGCGGACCACGAACCCGTGCTGCTGGCCGACCACGTCGAACACCTCCTGGGAGACGTCGTCGACGTGGTCCGCCCCTGTGGTGAGCGCGAGCTGCGCGGACTGGACCGTCTTGTGGCCGCCCGATGCTGCGCCGTGGGGAACCGGGCCGGCGGATGAGGATGACGCCGGTCCCGACGCCGCGGACGATCCGGCCGACGACGCTGCGCTCGACGACGCCGACGACGATCCGCCGTTTGCGGGCTTCAGCGCCTCGCTGAACGTCTTGCCGCCACCCCCGCCTGCGATCAGGACCACCAGCACCGCCACGGCGGCGGTCGCAATCGCCCCGCTGGCCAGCCAGGGCCAGCGCCGCCGCAGCCAATCCCCAGGGCCGCCGCCCAGCCGACTCCCGTCCGGGTCGGCGAACCGTTCCCTCACCCGCTCGTCGAGCCTGTGCGCGAACGCGGGATCGATCGCCGGGCGCTCGTCGACCAGCAGCACCGACAGCTCGGCCAGCTCGGCGTGAAGCGGGGCGACGGGCTCGCCCGCCAGGGTCGTGTCGATCGCCTCGAGCGAGGCGACGACCTCAGGATCGAGTGGTTGCTCGTCAGGGCGTCGCATTGCAGGCCTTCCTCAGCTTCTCGATCGTGCGGTGCAGCAACGTACCGGCGTTCGACTCGCTCACCCCAAGCACCCGGGCCAGCTCAGCATTCGACAGGCCGGCGTGGAACTTCAGCGCGACGATCTCGCGCTCGCGCGCGGGCAGTTCAGCCAGCGCCTGGCGCACGGTCGTCCGCGCCAGCGCTACCTCGAGTCCGTCCTCCATTGCCTCCGCGGCCGGATCCTGGGGTTCGACGACGAGCTTTGCCTGCCGCTTGCGCCGGCGCAGCTCGTCCAGCGCCGCGTTGCGTGCGATCCCGAACAGCCAGGCGCGCTCCTCGCCGCGGTGGCGATCGAACGTACCCCGGCGCCGGTAGGCCCGCTCGAACGCGAGCTCGGTCACGTCCTCGGCTGCCGCTCGATCGCGCAACATCGTGGTCACGTACGCGAACACGTCGTCGCGGCTGGACCGGTACAGGTCCTCGAACCGCTGCCAGCCCTCGCGATCGATTTCCAAGTCGACGCCGACCGTGCTCCCCATCACACCCTCACTACGTCGCGGCAGCGGATCGATCACACCGCCAGCGGCTGTCAGAATGTCGCCGCGGTGCCGACTCGCCTCGTGTTGTGCCTCACCATTCTGGCGCTGTTCAGCGCAACTCTCGCCGAACAGGCGTCGGCGGCGACGCCATCGGCCTCGCAGGTCCGCAAGGCGGTCACTCAGGCCGAGCGCTCAGAGCAGCTGTGGGCGACGATCAACATCTGCAACACGCGCCACCATCCCAACACGGTCGGGATTCGCGGTCAGATGCCGGCGCTCGGGTTCTCGTCATCGATCTCGATCGCGTTCAGCGTCGACTTCTGGAATCCGAAGACCAAGCGCTTCAAGGCCGACCCGGGCACCAAGCGGCTGATCCACCTGGGAAGCCCCAGCACCGGTGTCCACCAGCAGGGGGTCTCGTTCAAGTTCGACCCGCACGCCGGGCGCTTCCGGGGCAGCGCGAGCTTCATATGGCGGCGCAGCGGCAAGCTGCTCGGGCAGACCGACAAGGTCACCACCGGCGGTCACCGCGGGGCCGACTTCGGCGACCCGCGCGGGTTCAGCGCCGCCACCTGCACGATCAGCTGATCCCGCCGGGCGCCGTGTGGGCTACGCGGCCAGTGCCCCGAACAGCCTGGGATCGTTGGTGATCACGCCGGTCACGCCCAGCGCCTCGAGCTCGGACAAGCGGGCCAGCTCGTCGACAGTCCACACGTACAGCTCGCCGCCGGCGTCCCGCACTCCGCGGACCAGCCGCGGGGTGACCAACCGCCAGTGAGCCATGATCGCGTCGCAGCGCCCGGCGCTGATAGCCCGATGGGCTCGGCTCGGAAACACTGCCCGCGCAGCGTGGAGCACGACGATCGCCGCCGGCACGGTTAGCGGCGAACTGAACGGATCGCGCTTGACCTTCGGGACCGACCACCCCAGCCTTACCGCCGGCTCCTCCGCCCGGATCGCCTCGAGGCTGGACCCGAACTGCGTCGAGATCAGCGATCGCTCGAGCATCCCGCGCTCGCGGAGCGCGTGTAACACCCGCGACTCATACCCGGGAAGCTTGAGGTCGAGATCCAGCTCGACGCCGTCGAACCGCGGCGAGGCGAGGTGATCGAGGCCCTGCTCGAGCGTGTGTGGGGCGCGCGAGCCGGCGTCCTCGTAGTCGTGCGCCAGCACCAGCCGACCGCCGTCGCGGTCGGGCAGCACGTCGAATTCGATCATGTCGACCCCGGCCTCAAGCGCCGCGTCAAAGCTCGCGAACGTGTTGCCCGGCGCGATCAGGTCGGCACCCTTGTGGCCGACCCTGCGCAGCGAGGGTGCGCCGGACGGGCGCGCGGCTGCGCTCACTTCTGACATCCCGGGCACCAGTATGTCGTGCGGTTGGCGTCACCCTGACCGCGCGACCGGATGCGAGCTCCGCACCGGGGGCACGGACGACCCACCATCCTGTGCACGTGAGCCTCGATCGCCATCGGTCCCTGGCGAGCCGATAGGTCCATCCGGGGGCGGACTTTCTCGATGATCGTGAGCAGCTCGCCGTCGCTGACCCCCGACAGCCGCCGCCACGGGTCGACACCCGCCTCCCAGCAGGCCTCGGCTTTCCACATGTTTCCGATCCCGGCGACATTGCGCTGGTCCAGCAGCGCGTCACCGGTCGTCCGCGTCTGGTCGTCGGTGCGGATCATCCGTAAGAAGCGCGCAGCGTCGAACTGCTCGGCGAGCACGTCGGGCCCCAGAGCCGCGAGCCGTTGATCAAAGCGCGTACGACCCTCGGTCATCAGCTCGAGCGTCGGACCGTCGAACTCGACCACGTCGTGCCCGCGCGAGCGCATCACCAGCCACGCCCGGCGCGGCGACCGCCGCCACCGCCGGCCGTCCGGATACACCGCCCACGCCCCGGTCATCGCCAGGTGCGAGTGGATCACCAGCTCGCCCTCGAAGTGCAGGAACAGGTGCTTGCCGTGCGTCCCGACTTCGTTCACCCGGCGGCCACCAAGTCGTTCGGGCCACCGGTCCAGCGCATGGCGGGGATGCGGCGTGGAGACCGAGTCGGGGATTCGGCCCTCCAACACGGGCCGGATCCGGTTGGCTGCGTACGCGATCGTGTCGCCTTCGGGCATCGGGCTCCGGCGCCGATCAGGCGGTCAACGTCAGGCGCCGCGGGCCCTCCTGGAAGCCAAGCGCGACCAGCGCGGGGCCCAGCGGGGAGCTCATCGCCGGCTCGCCGTCGACGCGCTCGAGCGCCAGCCGCTTGATCGCGCCGGTGCGCACCCGTTGCACCAGCGCCTCCAGCGCCGCCCCCAGCCGCGGATCATCGGCCGCCACAAGCGTCGCAAGCGCACGCCCGGCACGCTCGAGATACACGATCGGCTCGCCGTCGATCAGCACCACCTGCGCGCCCGCGACGCGGGATGGACGGCGCGAGCCGTCGCCGTCGCGCCGCGCCGGCCACGTCAGCGCTGCACCATAAGGCTGTGCCGGGTCGACGGCCGCGAGCACGATCGGCGGCTCCTCCGAGCGATTCTGGGCGCGCAACCGCTCGACCGCCCCCGGGAGCGCGAACTGCGCGCCGCCGAGGCCCTCGACGAAGTACCCGCGCCGGGCCACTCCCAGCGTCTCCAGCTGCGACAGCTCCGCGTAGATCGCCGAGAACCCGCCGGCGATCCCCTCGGCCAGAACCTGTTCGCGGGTCAACACCCCGTAGCGCTCGAGCAGCAGCTCGGCCAGCGCCCGGCGACGAGCGGAGGGATCGACCTGCTCACGGAACAAGGGCTCGGTCAGCGACCACCTGCCCTGCACCTGGGCGGCTGCGCCCCCACGGCGGCGAGAGCCAAACCGGCCGGCGCGGCGCGCGGTGCCGCGCACGCGGTCGCGCTGCGCCCGGGCCAGCGTCAGCCGGGGTGCCCGCAGCGGCGCGAATGCATCATTGGTGGCCTCGCCGGCCCAGACCAGATCCCACAGCGCCTCCTGCAACTCCTCGGGCGCGAGCTCGACGTCGGCCAGCAGATCGGTGAAGAAGCACGCCCCGGCCGCCAACCTGGCGCGGACCGCGTCGTGCTGCTCGAGATCGGTCTTGCCCGGGTTGGCCCCGCGTAGCTGCGGCGGTCCCAGATCGGCGAGGTCCTCGCGGAAGTACAGGGCAACCCGTCCGGAGTTGCGCCCGAGCGCTCCCGCCCCGATCCACACCAACTCTCCGCTTGCGCACAGCTGATCCATCCACGCGGGCGAGTACGCGCCGATCCGGCGTGGGAGCACGTCGCGCTCCCACGCGTCGGCCGGCAGCGCCAATCCCTGCAGCGGGATCAACGCCTCTCTGAGCCGGTCGATCCCGGCGCCCGAGGCCGAGTGCCGGTCGACGTTCTGCCAGCCGGGGAGGAACCGGGCCAGCGCTCGCTGGTCGACCGGCTCGACCTCCTTGCGCAGGACCGCCAGCGACGCGCGGCGCAGCCGGCGCAGCACCTCGGGGTCGCACCACTCGCGCTCGGAGCCGCCGGGACGGAGCTCACCTCGCACGAGCGCACCATCGCGCTCGAGCTGGCTGAGCACCGCCGAGGGGTCCACGCCGTACCGAGCGCGGAGCTCGTCGAGCGTGAACGGGCCGTGGGTGGCGGCACACCGCTTGACCAGCCGGGTCAGCGCGTCGGGCACATCCTCCAGGAACGCCGCCGGTAGACCGCCTGGGGGCGCAACCCCTAGCGCATCGCGGTACAGCCCGGCGTCGGCGGCATCGATCCACCGCTCCTCGCCCCCGACGCGGATCGCAATCGCACGCCGCTCGGCGCGCAGCTCCTCGAGCATCGCCGCCGCGTCGACGTCGGGGAGGACCCGCAGCCCGGCCTCGGCGCCGGTGAGGTCACCGACTGTCCGAAGCACGTCGTGCAGGGCATCGCGCGTACCGGCTTGGCGGATCTCCGACAGGAACTGAAGGTCGTCCTCGACCTGGGTGAGCGCGGCCGGGTCGATCAGGTCGCGTAGCTCCTCCTGGCCGAGCAGTTCCCGCAGCAGGTCGCGGTCGAGCGACAGCGCGGCGGCGCGGCGTTCGGCGTTGGGCGTGTCGCCCTCGTACATATATGTGGCCACGTAGTCGAACAGCAACGAGGAGGCGAACGGCGACGCGGTCGGCGTCTCGACCTCGATCAGCGAGATCTCGCGGCGATGGAGCATCGTCAACAGCTCCACCAGGCCGGGTACGTCGAGCACGTCGCGCAGGCACTCGCGGTAGGTCTCGAGCACGATCGGAAATTCCCCATATTTCTTGGCCACCTCGAGCAGCGACTGCGACTTCAGGCGCTGCTGCCACAGCGGCGTCCGCTTGCCGGGGCGGGCCCGCGGGATCAGCAGCGCTCGGCCGGCGTTCTCCCGGAAGCGAGCTCCGAACAGTGCGCTCGCCGACAGCTCGGCCACAACCTGGTCCTCGACCTCGTCGGGGTCGATCAGCACCAGCTCGGCGCCCGGCGGCTCCTCGGCATCGGGCAGGTGCACGATGATCCCGTCGTCTGACCAGATCGCGTCTGACTCCAGCCCGACCTGATCGCGGATCCGCGCACTCAGCGCCAGCGCCCAGGCGGCGTGCACGCGGCCGCCGAACGGCGACAACACGCACAGGCGCCAGTCGCCGATCTCGTCGCGGAAGCGCTCGATCACGATCGCGCGGTCCGACGGAACCACGCGCGTGGCGGCCTGCTGCTCCTGGAGGAACTCGACCAGGTTGCCGGCGGCGCGTCCGTCGAGGTCGTAGTCGCGCTCGAGCGTCTCGGGCTCCTGGTCGACCGCCCAGCGGGCGAACTCGCCGATCGCCGCGCCGAGCTCCTTCGGGCGGCCGATCCCGTCGCCCTTCCAGAACGGGACCGCTCCCGGGAGCCCCGGCGCCGGCGTCACGATCACGCGGTCGCGACCGATCTCCTCAATCCGCCACGTGCTGGCGCCGAGCAGGAACGTCTGTCCCGGCCGTGCCTCATAGACCATCTCCTCGTCGAGCTCGCCGACCCGGCGGCCGTCGGGGAGCGTCACCGCGTACAGGCCGCGGTCGGGGATCGTGCCCGCGTTGGTGACCGCCAGCTGCCGTGCGCCGGGGCGGGCGCGGAACGTGCCCGCGATCCGGTCCCACACGATCCGGGGGCGCAGCTCGGAGAACTCCGACGACGGGTAGCGCCCGTCGAGCATGTCGAGGACATTCTCGAGCGCGTTGCGGCTCAGCTCGGAGTAGGAGTGCGTCCGCGTCACGAGCGCATACAGGTCGTCGACGGAGACCGGGGAGTCGTCGGGGGCCGCGGCGGCGATCGCCACGATCTGCTGGGCGAGCACGTCGAGCGCGTTGCGCGGGACCACGGTCGTCTCGATCTCCGCCCAGCCGCATCCGCTTGGCCACCACCGCGCACTCGAGCAGGTCGGCGCGGAACTTGGGGAAGATCCGCCCGCGGCTGATGTCGCCGACCGAGTGGCCGGCGCGGCCGATCCGCTGCAGGCCACGCGCCACCGACTTGGGCGACTCGACCTGGATCACCAGGTCTACCGCGCCCATGTCGATCCCGAGTTCGAGCGACGAGGTCGCCACCAGGCACGGCAGCTCGCCGGCCTTGAGCATTTCCTCGACGACCGTCCGCTCCTCGCGGGCCAGCGAGCCGTGGTGGGCGCGGGCGATCTCGCGCTCGGCAAGATCGTTGAGCCGTAGCGCCAGGCGCTCGGCCGCGCGGCGGTTATTGACGAACAGGATCGTCGAGCGGTGGGCCTGCACCAGCTTCAGCAGCTCGGGGTAGATCGCGGGCCAGATCGACCGGCGGGTCGCCTCGGAGCCGCCGAGCAGCGGGTCGAGGTCGGGGGCCGGGGTGGCGTCTGGCTCGACCATCGATTCGACCGGGACCTCGATCCGCAGGTCGAGCTCCTTGCGTACACCGGTGTCGACGATCCGGCAGGTGCGCCGCGGCCCGACCATGAACCGGCCGATCTCCTCGAGCGGCTTCTGCGTGGCCGACAGCCCGATTCGCTGGACCTCGTTGCCGGCGGCCTCGGTGAGACGCTCGAGCGTCAGCGCCAGGTGGGCGCCGCGCTTGGTCGCCGCGACCGCGTGGATCTCGTCGACGATGCACCAGCGAGCGCCGGCGAACAGCTCCTGGGCGCGCCCGGTCAGCATCAGGTACAGCGACTCCGGGGTGGTGATCAGGATGTCTGGCGGCTCGCGGAGCATCGCCTGGCGCTCGCGCTGTGGAGTGTCCCCGGTGCGGACCGCAACCTTCAGGTCGGCGCCGATCCCCCGCAGCGGCGTGCGCAGGTTGCGATCGATGTCGTACGACAGCGCCTTCAGTGGCGACACGTAGACGAGTCCGATCCGGCGGTCCTCAGCGGCGCGATCCTCGCCGGCCAGGCGGTCGATCGCGTACAGGAACGAGGCCAGCGTCTTACCCGAGCCGGTGGGCGCTGAGATCAGCACGTGCTCGCCCGACGCGATCGCCGGCCAGGCTTGCTCCTGAGCCGGCGTCGGGCCTTCGAATGCGCCCTTGAACCAGTCGCGAGTGGCAGGGGAGAGTTGGGACAGGGGCACTGCCTCTGAGGTTAGTCGCCTTCCGGATCCATGAACGCGAGTTTCGGGCTCGGCCCGGCGCCGGTGGCGAGCGTCGCGATCCGCCGTCCGGGCTGGACGGCGCGGTGGATCGGCTCGAGGCGGTCGCCAAGTCTTGCGGCGAGCTGGTCGAGGTCAGAGACGATCACCACCAGCCCGTAGAACCGAGCCGGCCCCGAGCGCATCTCGGGCGCCTCGACAAGCTCGAGGATCGCCGGTCCGAGCCGGCGAAAGCCCTGCCTGAACGGGGCGCCGGTCGCCGGTCGACGGGACGTCGCGGATCCGGCGAAGCGGCAGGCCGACCCGGTCCAGCGCGGCCGCGGTGCGGTCGAACTCGGGCGTGACCACGACCACGTGGTCGATCGCGATCGCGCCGTTGGGATGGTCGGTCGAGGTTCCGCGGGCGGGGGTCGACGGTGCGCTGTCGGTCGGTAAGCCGTCGACCTCGGAGATCTCTGCGTCGATCCCCGTGACCGCCCAGCGCGAGATCGCGCGACCTGGAGCGTTGAGATGCACGGTGACGCCGTCGAGCACGAACCGGCCACTGCCGTCGACGGCGAACCCCAGCGCCGACCATCGGTCCGCGGGATCAGCGATCCACAGCGCCGCCAGCCCAGGGCGCCGGGGCATGTTCATCGAGGCCTCGGAGGCGTGCATATCACGCGCGTCATGCACGCCCAGTCGCGTCCGCTAGCCCCAGCTGGACTCGGGCAGCCCGGCCAGCTCTCGAGCCCGCGTGAACACGTCGTCGGTCATCGACTCGGTCAGCTTCCCCGTGAACGTGTTCTGCTGGCTGGGGTGGTAACAGCCGACCAGCGTGAACCGGTCGACCGTCACCTCGGCGCCGTGCCCGAACTTGGGCCGGGGCCGCGGGATGGCGATCTCCAGCTGCGCGAGCACGCGGAACGCCACCTCCCAGGCGAACCCGCCGAGGCAGAGGATCACTTGCACCGTCTCCAGCAGTTCGAGCTCCCGCACCAGGTAGGGCATGCAGTTGTCGCGCTCCGCCGGCAGCGGCCGGTTCGCCGGCGGAGCGCACCGCACCGCGGCGGCGATGAACGCCCCACGCAGCGCCAGCCCGTCGTCTCGCGATACCGACGTGGGCTGATTGGCAAACCCGGTGCGATACAGCGACGCAAACAGCCAGTCGCCCGACCGGTCACCGGTGAAGATCCGACCGGTGCGGTTGCCGCCGTGGGCGGCCGGAGCCAGCCCGAGCAGGAGCACGCTCGCCTTGGGATCCCCGAAGCCCGGCAACGGCCGGCCCCAGTACTCCTCGGCCGCGTACGCCGCCCGGCGCTCGCGGGCCACCTGCTCGCGCCACGCCACCAGCCGCGGGCAGCGCCGGCACTGCACCACCTCGCGCTCGAGCGCGCGCAAGCCGCGCGCGGCGCCCGCGGCCATCGCCGGCTAGGCCTTCAGCTGGCGACCGTAGTGGCGCTCGTAGTACTCCCGGTACGAACCCGAGCGGATCGGCTCCCACCACCAGGCGTTGTCGCGATACCAGTCGACGGTCCGCTGCAGACCCTCCTCGAAGCGCACCTGCGCCTTCCAGCCCAGCCCCTCGAGCTTGGTCGAGGACAGCGAGTAGCGGCGGTCGTGCCCGGGACGATCGGTCACGTATTCGATCAGCGACTCGTCATTGCCGGTGAGTTCGAGGATCCGGTTCACCACGACCAGGTTCTCGCACTCGTCCGGACCGCCGCAGTTGTAGGCCTCGCCGGCTTGGCCGGTCGCCAGCGCCTGGCCGATGCCACGGCCGAAGTCCTCGACGAACAGCCAGTTGCGGACGTTGCGCCCGTCGCCGTAGACGGGCAGCTTGTCGCGCGCGAACGCGTTGAGGATCATCAGCGGAATCAGCTTCTCGGGATACTGGCGCGGCCCGTAGTTGTTGGAGCCGCGGCAGATCACCGTCTCCAGCCCATAGGTGTGGAAGTAGCTCGACACGAGCAGGTCGGCCCCGGTCTTGGTGGCGCTGTACGGGCTCGACGGCGCCAGCGGCGAGGACTCGGTGAACGACCCCTCGTCAATCGAGCCGTAGACCTCGTCGGTCGACACCTGGACGTAGCGCAGATCGCGCTCGCGCGCGGCCTCGAGCAACACGTGGGTCCCCTGCATGTTGGTGACGATGAACGCCTCCGGACCCGAGATCGAGCGATCGACGTGCGTCTCGGCCGCGAAGTTCACGATCGCGTCGCAGCCCGAGACCGCGTCGGCGACCGCAACCGGGTCCTCGATCGCTCCGGGGACGAACCGGATGTCGTCGATCACGTCGGTCAAGTTCTCCCGCCGACCCGCGTACGTCAGCTTGTCGAGCACCGTTACGTCGTCGCCGTGCTCCTGCACCCGCAGCCGCACGAACGTCGAACCGATGAATCCCGCGCCTCCACAGACCAGCAACCTCATGCCGCGCTCCCCTTCGCCGTGATGTAGTCCGCCAGCCCATCCCGCCACTCCGGCAGCCGCGGCGCGTCGTCCCCGCGATCGGTCACCAGCACGCTGTTCGCCGGGCGTGGGGCGGGTCGATTCAGATCTTCGCTGGTGCCGGGGAGCACCTCGCACTCGAGCTTCGCAGACTCGACGATTTCGGTCGCGAACTCGTACCAGGTGCACTGGCCGCCACCAGCCACGTGCACGATTCCGGGCAGCCGCCGGTCCGCCAGCGCGAGCAGGCCGTTCGCCAGGTGCCCGGTGAACGTGGGGCACCCCTGCTGGTCGTCGACCACGGTCAGCTGTTCGCGCTCGCCGGCCAGCCGCATGATCGTCGCGGGAAAGCAGCCGCCGCCAACGCCGAACAGCCATGAGGTGCGGACGATCGTGTGGCTGTCGGGGGCGAGTTCGGTTACCGCCAGCTCGCCGGCCAGCTTCGAGATCCCGTACTGGGACAGCGGGCCGACCGGGTCAGACTCGACGTAGGGCTCGGGCTTGGCGCCGTCGAACACGTAGTCGGTCGAGACCTGGATCGTCCAGGCACCGGCGGCGTTCGCCGCGGCGGCAACGTTGCCCGCGCCGGTGCCGTTGACGGCCAGCGCCGCGTCGGCGGCGTTTTCGGCGCCGTCGACATCGGTCCACGCCGCACAGTTGATCACCACGTCGGGCCGAGCCGACTCGATCGCGCGGCGGGCCGACTCGGCGTCGGCGACGTCGAGCTCACCGCGCGCGAGCGCAGTCACCTCGTGGCCGCCGGCCACACCTTCGCCTATCAGGTCCTGCCCCAGCATTCCACCTGCTCCTGTGATCAGCAGCCGCATGCCCGCCGTATGGTAGAAGCGGTCGCGCATTCCGGCCGCTTTGTGGTCAACTACACCGGCATGCAACGGATCGAGGGCCACCGCGCTTTCGCCGGCGGCTCCCAGCGGCCGGTTCGGCTGCTGGCCGCAGGCGGCACGATCTCGATGCGAGGCGAGCACGCCGTGCCCGCGCTCGACGGCGCTCAGCTGATCGCTGAACTCCCCCAGCTTGCCTCGGGGCCGCGGCTGGAGGTCGAAACGGTGCTGGCGCTACCGGGCGCTCACCTGAGCCTGTCTGACTCGCTGAGGCTGGCCGAGCGAGCACGGGACGCGGCCGCCGGCGGTGAGGGCGTGGTCATCACCACCGGGACCGACACGATGGAAGAGCTCGCCGTGCTGTGCGCGCTCGTCCACGACGGCGAGGCCCCGATCGTCCTCACCGGCGCCAACCGCCCCGGCAGCCAGCCCGGCGCCGACGGCCCAGCGAACCTCCTCGACGCGGTGGCGGTCGCCGCCTCCCCGCAGGCCGCCGGCCTGGGAGCGGTGATCGTGTTCGGCGGCGAGATCCACGGCGCGATGACCGTGCGCAAGGTCGACAGCACCGGTCCGAGCGCGTTCGGGTCGCCGACGGCCGGACCGCTGGGTCGCGTGGTCGAGCGGCGCGTCTGGGTGCACTCGATCCCGATCCGGCCGGTCGCGCTGGACGTCGGACGCTTGGCCAACCGGGTCGTGGTGGTGGCCACCGGACTGGGCGACGACGGTGCGATGCTCAGGCACGCGTCGCGCAGCGCCGACGGCGTTGTGCTGGTGGCGCTCGGCGCGGGCCACCTTCCGCTCGGCGTGATGGCGGAGCTTCAGGCAGCCGCCGAGCGTGTGCCGGTCGTGATCACCTGCCGTCCCGAGCGCTCCTCGATGATGTTCTCCACCTACGGTTTCGAGGGGGCTGAGCGAGACCTTCGCGCAAGCGACGCGATCTGTGCGCCGTTCCTGTCGCCCGCAGCTGCCCGGGTCGCGCTGCTGTGCTGCCTCGGCGCCGGGCTCGATCGCGCGGGCACGCGAACGACCCTGGCGCCGTGGGATGCGGCCTGATCAGTCGACCCAGAACTCCTGCACCATCTCACCGTCGCCGCCCTCGGGCCGGTCGTTTCCGATCGCGATCAGCGCGAGACCCTCGGGCCCGCCCTCGAACGAGCGCACGATCTCGGGCGCAACCCGCAGCACGTCCCATTGCGACAGTTCGATGACCTCGTCATCGAGCTTCGCCCGCCCCGACCCGGAGACCACGACGTACGCCTCCTCCTGCTCACGGTGGCGGTGGCCGAAGGGAGTCCGGAAGTTCGCGTCATACCTGAAATAGCTGACGCCGAGATGGTCGGAGGCGAGGTGCTTGCGCGCGAACCGCGCCTCGAGCCCGGGCGCGCTGTCGGGCGCTGAGTTGTCTACTTCCCTGAGATTCTTGACGGTGAAGCCGGGCATCGGTCCCTCGCTGATCGGAGTGGTCGGTGGTGGGTTCACAGAACCTACCTTTCGCAGGCGATTGGCGGTGGTAGGGTCGGTTGATGGGAGATCGAACGAAATACACGCCCGGCACCTTCTCGTGGGCCGACCTGTCGACCACCGACCAGGACGCCGCCAAGCGCTTCTACGGAGAGCTGTTCGGCTGGGAGGCGACCGACAACCCCGTCGGCGACGACTTCGTATACTCGATGATGAGCATCGGTGGCAAGGACGCAGCGGCGATCTCGCCACAGCCGCAGCAGCAGCGCGACGCGGGCGCCCCACCGGCCTGGAACTGTTACATCACGGTCGACAGTGCCGACGACGCGCTCGCCAAGGCCAAGGAGCTGGGCGCGACCGTCCACGCCGACGCGTTCGACGTGATGGACGCCGGGCGGATGGGAGTCGTCCAGGATCCCCAGGGCGCCTACTTCCTGGTGTGGGAGCCAAAGTCCCACATCGGCGCCTCGATCGTCAACGCTCCCGGCGCGATCTCGTGGAACGAGCTGGCCAGTCCCGACCCCGAGGCGTCGGCGTCCTTCTACTCGCAGCTGTTCGGTTGGTCGACCGAGGCGATGGAGGGCATGGACATGACCTACCTCGTGGTCAAGACGGCCGCCGGTACCAACAACGGCGGGATCCGCTCACAGATGCCCGGAGAGCCCCCGTACTGGCTGGTCTACTTCGGCGCCGAGGACGTCGAGCAGGCCGGGTCGAAGATCAAGGATCTCGGCGGAGACGTTCTGGCCGGCCCGATGCCGGCCGGTCCGGGAACGATCGTCATCGCCCGCGATCCCCAGGGCGCCGTGTTCGCCGTGTACGCCGGGCAGTTCGAGGATTAGGCGTAGCTGCGTCCCCGGCCACACGTGATTGTCATACTGGGCGGCGGTGCGTAAGCAAGTTCTAGGTCTCGCCGCGGTGGCATTGCTCGCGGCCGGCTGTGGACAGGCCCAGTCGAACGAGTCAGGGTCCAGCCCGCAAGACGCGTCCAGCAAGGCTCCGGTCCAGAAGCACTCGAACCCCAATGGGTCCGAGCCCCAGGCGCCCGCGCTGCATTCGCATCCCCAGGCGATCCAGCCCGTGGCCGGGGCGGTCGCTCAGTCCTCTCAGCCGGCCGAGCCGCAGGCGCCCTCGCAGGTCGACGTCGGCTCCGGAGGCGGGTCAGCTTCGGGTTCCGGGTCTGTTTCTGGCTCTGGCGGAAAGCTCGCCCAGCCGGTCTCCGACGCCCAGATCCGTAAGGAGCTCGCCGCCAGCGGCCTGTCCGGCGGCGGTACGCAGGCGACGCTGACGCCCAACGGGCTCGCGGTCGCACCGGTCAACGCGCCGTTGGCGGTCCAGAACGTGATCTCAGCCGGCAACCAGATCGCACACCTCCCCTACCGGTTCGGCGGCGGCCACGGGACGTTCGAGGACAACGCGTATGACTGCTCAGGCTCGCTGAGCTTCGTGTTCGCGGCGGCAGGCCTGCTGAACACCACCGTGACCTCCGGTCAGCTGATGGATTGGGGCAAGCCCGGCCCAGGCAAGTGGATCACGGTGTTCGCCGCCCCGGGCCACACGTTCATGTACGTGGCAGGGCTGCGGTTCGACACGGTGGCGCTGGCGGAGACCGGGTCCCGCTGGTCAAATCGCTCGGCCGACGAGCCCGACATCTCAAGCTTCGTCGTCCGCCACCCGGCCGGCCTCTAGTGTCTCGATTCAGAAGGTCGTGGGCACCGAGAGGTGCCACCGGTGGTGTTGGGCAAGGACGCAGGAGCCGTGGCGCAGCAGCGCTGCGCGAGGTGACGAGGACGCCGCCCAGCGCCGCCGGGGGCTGCCTCGAATGCACGCGAGTTTCTGAATCGGGACACTAGCGGGAGGTCGCCCAGTTCACCCGGCGGCTGCCGCGGTGGCCGTCTCGCGCGCCCCGTAGGCGGCGAAGTCGCGTCCCCGCACGAGCACCAGCGACAGCACCGCGCCGGTCAGCGCGATCACGGCGCCGACCAGCAGGATGTCGTTCATCGCGCTCGCGAACGCCGTATGGATGGCCAGCGTGGCCCGCTCACGAGCGGGGCCCGGGACCGAGCTGATCACGCTCGCCGCGCCGCCGCCGGCCACCGCGTGGGCGATGCTGTCGACGTGGCTGGCCAGCGGCGTCCCGCCCAGCCGCGGAGCCAGCTTGCTCGAGATCGCGCTCTCGAAGATCGCCCCGAGCACGGCGATCCCGGTGGCGATCCCGACCTGGCGGAAGGTCGAATTGATTCCCGAGGCCATGCCGCTGCGCTGCGGAGGTACGACCCCGATCGCGGTCGACGCGAGCGCCGGATTGATCAGCCCGACGCCGGCCCCGGCGAGGATGAAGCCGGCCAGCAACGCGGTCCAGTGCGAGTCTGCGGTGAGTCCGCGCATCAGCAGCAGACCGACTCCAACCAGGCCGAGCCCGCCACTCAGCAGCAGGCGCACGGGAACGCGCGTCGACAGGTTGCCCGACACCGCCGACACGCCGAACGCGACGACCGTCACCGGTAGGAACCGCAGCCCCGTCTGCAGCGGCGACAAGCCCAGCAGTGTCTGTAGGTACAGCGTCAGGTACAGGAACATCGCGAACATCGACGAGGACAGCGTGAACGCGGCGATCGAGGCTCCGGCGAACGTGGGCTTGCGGAACAGGGACAGGTCAAACATCGGTTCGCGTTGGACGAGTTCAGCGACCACGAACGCGACCAGCAGTGCCGCCGAGGCGACGAACAGGCCGACGATCAGCGCGCTGCCCCAGCCCTCGGCGTTGCCGCGGATCAGGCCGAGCACGAGCAGGAACAGCGCCGCCGTGAACGTCACGGTTCCGATCCAGTCGACGCCGCTGCTCTGCGGGTTGCGGGACTCGGTGACCTTGGTCATCGTCAGGTAGGCGGCGACGATGCCGATCGGCACGTTGATGTAGAAGATCGACGACCAGCCCAGGCCCTCGGTGAGGATCCCGCCGAGCAGCGGGCCGACCGCGGTCGCGCCGCCGATCGTCGCGCCCCAGATGCCCAACGCCGTGCCGCGTTCGCGGCCGTGGAACTCCTGGGCGAGCAGCGCCAGCGAGGTGGCGAACATGATCGCGCCCCCGATCCCCTGGGCGGCGCGAGCGAAGATCAGAGAACAGCGCGCTCGGCGACAACGCGCACAGCAGCGACGTGAACGCGAACAGCAGCAGGCCGATCGTGAACAACAGACGCCGTCCGAACAGGTCGGCGAGCGTGCCGGTGGTCAGCAGCAACGACGCCAGCGTCAGCGCGTAGGCGTCGATCACCCACTGGATGTCGGAGAAGTTCGCGTGCAGGTCCTCGGCGATCTTCGGCAGCGCGACATTCACGATCGTGATGTCGAGCAGCAACATGAACGTGCCGACGCAGACGACGATCAGCGTCCACCACTTACGCTCCATAAGCTCCCAGGCTAGTCGGTCGAGCTCGTGTCGTTCTGCCCAGTCAGGCGCGACCGTACACCGGAATCGCAGCGCCACTCGTGGGCAGCGCTTCGTCGGTCAGCAGATGCGCCACGACCGTGGCGATCTCGGACGGCTTGACCCACCGGTCGTGATCGGCCTTGGGCATCGCCTCGCGGTTGGCGGGCGTGTCGATCACGCTGGGCAGGATCACGTTGCAGCGGATCCCGTCGTCGCGGTACTCGACCGCAACCGCCTGGGCGAACGCGATCACAGCGGCCTTGGAGGAGATGTAGCCGGCGGCGCCGCTGAACGGGCGCAGCGCCGCGCGGGTGCCGACGCAGACAATCGATCCAGACCCGTTGCTCACCAGCTCGGGGAGCGCAGCTTGGGTGACGAGGTAGGTCGGCCGGAGGTTGAGCGTGAACTGCTTCTCGAATTCGTCGATCGGCGTCTCGTGCACGCGCCCACCTGCCGCAAACCCACCGACGAGGTTGACCACGCCCCGCAGGGGCGCCTCCTGCGAGCGCGCCGCAACCGCGACCACGTCGGCGACCGCATCGGCGTCGAACAGGTCGGCGCGGACCAGCTCCAGCCCGTCTCGCTCGCCCATCCGCTCGAGCTCGCGCTCGACGATCCAGGGGACGACCACGCGCCACCCGTCGTCCAGGAGTCGGGTCGCCACGGCAGACCCCAGGCCGCCCGTTCCTCCCGTGACTATTGCGGTGTGCTGCATCGTCTGCTGTCCGCGCGTCACTCTATCTTCGTGGCGCAATGGAGGTCCGACAGTTCGCAGAAGGTTGTGAGATCGGACAGGCGCTGCTCGTTCGGGACGCCGAACGCAGAAGCCGCCGGGACGGCACCGAGTACCTCAGGCTGACGCTCGGGGACAAGACCGGAAGCGTGCCCGCGGTGATCCGCGAGAACCTGTTCGAGGCGCGCGAGCTCTGCCGCCCGGGAGCAATCGTGTTCGTGACCGGCAGCTACCTGGTGCACCCGCGACACGGCCCCGAGCTCGCGATCGCCGGCCTGCGGCTCGCGGCCGAGCACGAGTTCGACCGCGACGATCTGATCGACGGCCCTCCGCGTGACGCCGAGCATATGGAGGCCGACCTGCGCGAGCTGCTGGCGACCGTGCAGAACGAGCACCTGCGTGAGCTGCTGTCGATGGTGTTCGGCAAGCGTTCGCCGATCTGGGCCAGCTATCGCGACGCCCCGGCCGCCAAGCGCTATCACCAGGCCTACCGACACGGGCTGCTCGAGCACTCGCTCACGGTCGCCCAGGCGGTCAGCGCGATCTCGGCCACGTTCCCCGGGATCGACCGCGATGTGGCGGTCACCGGTGCGTTGCTGCACGACATCGGCAAGCTCGAGGCCTATGACGTCGACGACGGCGCGATCTCGATGTCAGACCACGGACGTCTGTACGGCGAGATCCCGCTCGGCTACTACCGGATCCGTCGCACGATCGAGGACGTCGACGGATTCCCGCCCGAGCTCGCCCAGGCCGTGCTGCACATCATCCTCAGCCACCACGGCTCGCTCGAGCACGGCAGCCCGGTCGTCCCCTGCACCCGCGAGGCCACGCTCGTGCACATGATCGACAACCTCGGCGGCCGGCTCGGCAGCTTCGATCGGCTCGAGAAGGAGCTCCCCGCCGGCGAGCTGTGGTCCGCCTACGACAAGGCACTCGGCGGCGGCGCGTATTTCGCGTCGCGCTCCGAGGCTGACCGCGAAGCGGCGTAGCTCCCGCGCGGCCGCGCGTCAGACCCTCTTCTGAGCCTTGACCGCGGTGCCGTAGGCGCAGATCTCGGTCCACGTGCTCCCGAGCTCGGACGTGTCGAACCGAAACGCCACGATCGCGTTGGCACCCTTGCCCTCGGCCTCTTCGACCAGCCGCTGGCAGGCGTGCTCACGCCCCTCGGCGAGCATCTTCGTCATCCCCTTGAGCTCTCCGCCGACCAGTGACTTCACCGATGCTCCGATCTGCGAGCCAACGTTGCGTGAACGAACCGTGAGCCCGAACACCTCGCCGATCACATCGGTGATCTCGTACCCCGGCAGGTCGTTCATCGTGCTGATAAGCATTGCCCCTCCTTACCTGGATGGAATAGGTGACCGCGATCTTCGCATGACTCGCGGACCGGGTTAACGGTGAAACGCGGCCAGCGCGTCGGCCTCGCGTTCCAGCTCGCGACGTGCACCGCGCGGGATCGGCTCGAATGGTTCGATCCGGATCCGGTCGGCGCCAGTGTCGAACCTCCACGTCCCGCCGACGCGTCCGTCGATCAGAAACGTTCCGACCGACTGAGGGTTCTTCGAGTTGAAGATCAACGGCCGGTACTGCTCGGGGAGGATCCCGGCTCGCCGCGTGTGGACGAGCAGGTTGGCGTCCCAGGTCGGGAGGAACCGAGGCGGCGCGATCACGTCGGCATCTGGGATCGGCATCCGCGGCAGGTCGATCAGGTCCTCGTCGAGCTCTGATCTGAACCGCCGCAACCGCACCCGCTCCAGCGCCGGCGCGACGTCGGGCGCCGGGATCCCGGCCCAGCCGGCGACGTCGGCCGGCGTCGCCGGGCCGAACGCCCCGAGATACCTGCGGACGATCAGCTCCAATGCATCGGCCTCGCTCACCTCCGGCCGCAACGATTTAGCTGGCGCTCGGTCAGGACCCGAGCAGCGCGCACTTGGCCTCCAGGTACCTTCGTTCCGGCTCGCTCCGAGTCAGCCCGGCCGCTCGCTGGTAGCCCTCGATGGCCTCGTCGGTGTGGCCCGCCATCTCCAGCAGGTGCGCCCGGACCGCCTCGAGGCGATAGTGCCCAGCCAGCTCGCCACCGGACTCGAGTTCGGCGATCACCTCGAGGCCGGCGCCGGGCCCGCGGACCATCGCCAACGCGACCGCGCGGTTCAGGGTCACGTTCGGGTTGTCGCCGGCTCGCTCGAGCAGCTCGTAGAGCTCGAGGATCTGCGGCCAGTCGGTGTCGTGCGGGCGCCGCGCCTCCGCGTGCACCGCCGCGATCGCCGCCTGCAGCTGATACGGCCCCAGCGACGTGCGCGACAGCGAACGCGTGATCAGCGCCACGCCCTCGTCGATCAGCTCCCGGTCCCACAGCGACCGGTCCTGCTCCAGCAGCGGGATCAGGTCGTCGCCGGAGCTGGTCCGGGCGCGGCGGCGGGCGTGGGTCAGCAGCATCAGCGCGAGCAGACCGGCGACCTCGCCGTCGTCTGGAAGCAGGCGGTGCAGCATCCGCGTCAGCCGGATCGCCTCCCCCGCCAGCTCGAGCCGCTGCAGGGCGGGTCCCGAGCTCGCGACGTAGCCCTCGTTGAAGATCAGGTACAGCACCTGCAGCACGACCGCCAGTCGCGCCGGCCACTCCTGCGCCCCGGGGATCTCGAAACCCACGCAGCTGGTCCTGATCGTCTGCTTGGCCCGGCTGATCCGCTGCGCCACGGTGGCCTCCGGCACGATCAGCGCGCTGGCGATCTGAGCCGTGGTCAGGCCGCCCACCGCCCGCAACGTCAGCGCGAGCTGCGATACCGGCGTCAGCGCGGGATGGCAGCAGAGGAACAGAAGCGTCAGGGTGTCGTCGCCTTGTGCGCCCCGGCGATCGAGGTCGACCTCGGACGCGGCGACGCCCAGTGACGCCTCGGTCTGCTCGCGCGCCCGTCGCGACCGTTCGCTACGCAGCTCGTCGATCAGCCGCCGGGTCGCAACCGCGATCAACCAGCCGCGCGGCGCGTCGGGGATCCCGTCGGCGGGCCACCGCAGACTGGCTGCGAGCAGTGCCTCCTGGACGGCGTCCTCGCACGCGTCGAAGCGTCCATGGCGGCGAACGAGCGCGCCGAGCACCTGCGGCGCGAGCTCGCGTAGCGCCCGTTCGATCTGGATCTGCTCGGTGTCGGCGCCGGCGGCAGTGGACAAGCCGACATTGTGACCCTCAGACCCCGGCGGCGGCGAGGGCCTCGCGGTAGCGGGGGAGCAGGCTTCCCCATGCGGCCAGGTTGCGGTCGCGCCACCTGTCAGCCCCGTCGCCGAGTCGCTCCCAACCGCGATGCTCGATCTCGACCCGCGTGCGATCGCGACCGAGTTCATGGAAGCTGATCTCGACCTCGGTGGCGTCGGCGCGGTCGCTGCGGATGTGCCACAGGTATTTCAGCGAGCGCGGCCGGTCAAACGCGGTCACCTCGCCCCAGTCGTGTTCTTCGCCGCCGGAGGTCCGCTCGAAGATCCGGCCGCCCCGGCGCCGCTCGAGTACCACGGCCGCATCCGGATCGGCCGACACCGTGTGGCTGCGCGGCCACCACGTCGAGATCCTGGCCGTCCACGTGTCGAATGCGTGCGTCCGCGAGCATCCGACCTCGAAGCTCATCCGGATCGGCTCAGGCATCGTCCACGTCCGGACTGGTGTTCTCGGCCAGCATCTGAAAGCGCCGCCCGGCGTCGCCCCAGACCTCGGCCAGATACTCACGCACGGCCTGCACCCCCTGCTCGTGCAGGCGGTAGACCCGCCGGGTGCCTTGTGGCTCCTCGACCACCAGCCCGGCGTTCTTCAGCAGCCGCAGGTGGCGCGACACGGCGGGCCGGCTGATCGGCAGCTCGTCGGCGAGCTCCTGCACCGACCGGCCACTCTCGCCCAAGCAGCTCGACGATCGCTCGCCGGTTCGGGTCGCCGAGCGCGTCGAACGGATCGCCTCCGACGCTCGCGAGCGGGTCAGTCACGTCGCTCGGCGCGCTGTTTGAGGCCGCGCGCGAACTTGTCAAACGACGGGCCGAGGTCGGGCATCGACTTCCAGATCAGACCGAGCATCGGCCCGCTGTACTCCTCGCGGACCTTGAAGTCGGTGCCGTCGTCATCCCGGGGAGCCAGCGTGAACGTGCGCACGCCCTTGAACAGCCCCAGCGGCATCCCCCCGCTCCACCGCATCGACCGTGGTGCGGCGAGCTCGGTGACCCGCACCGGGAAGGCGCGGCCCGGGTTGGCCTCGGAGGTGACCTTGAGCCGCTCGCCCTGCGCGATCGTCCCCTCCAGCCGGACGACGCCCGAGTCCCACTGCGTGTAACCCTGACCGTCGAGCAGGATCTTCCAGACCGCCTCCGGAGCGGCCGCGATCGTCGCCGTGGCCTCGTATGCCTTCATCGTCGCCGCCTTCCGAATCGCTCTGCGTAACAGTTCAGTTACCGTAACACAACGGCTACGGTCGCTCAACGGGGGTGCGTAAGCTCAGCCGTCGTGCTGTCGCTGATCCCTGCCACCGAGGACGACCTCCCCTTCCTGTCCGAGCTCGCCGCCGACCCCGCGGTCGAACCGTTCCTCGCCTTCGGGGCCGCCGAGGAGGAGCGGTATGCGTTCGCTGCTGCACGCACCCGGTCCCGCGCCCGGCTCCGATGGCGTTGCTCAGGATCGACTCAGAAACCGGCGAGACGCTCGGCGCGCTGGGGCTGTCGCTGGTCAATCCCCGCAGCCGGATCTGCGAGCTGTCGCGGGTGATGATCCGCGCCCGACCGGCGACGTGCCGGGCGTCGCGCGCGACCGCGATCGAAGCTCGCGTGCGCCCATGCACTGCTCGATCACGGGATGCATCGGGTCCAGACCGAGTGCTACGAGGACAACCCGCCGCACACCGGCTGTTCGAGCGCGTCGGATTCACGCGCGAGGGAATCCGCCGGCGCGCGTACTGGCGGCGTGGCGGCTGGCTGGACGGGATAATGTTCGGACTGCTCGCGGAGGAGTTTTCGACCGAGGGGCCGCGGGCGGGGGCAGGGCGCGCGTCTGTGACGTCGCGTACCGGCTCAGCTCCAATTCTGCGCAAATAGCGCTCCCTCAGGGCCGCTGCCGTATCGGCGTCGACCCGCCCGAACTACATTTGATCTGATGGCCAAGGACACCGAAAAGCTGATCCGTCAGCTGTCGCTGATCTCCTATCTGATGGCCGAGCGCCGTCCCGTGACCGCGCCGGAGATCCGCCGCGACGTCGAGGGCTACAGCGCGATGAACGAGGACGCGTTCGCGCGCCGGTTCTATGCCGACCGCTCGGAGCTCGAAGCGCTGGGGATCCTGCTCGCGGTCGAGAAGCCGGTCGACGGGCTCGTCGAGCAGGAGACGTACTCGCTCCCGCCCGAGAACTTCCACCTGCCCCCGATCGAGTTCACCGACGAGGAGCTGGCGGCGCTGCGCACCGCGCTGCAGCTGCTCGACGGCGAGTTCGCCTACGCCGAGCCGCTCCGCCTGGCGCTGCAGCAGATCTCGTGGGGCCGCCCGAGTCCACTGAGCGCCCCCGAGCAGAGCACGGTCGCGCTCGGGATCACCGGCTCGGCCGGGGGTCACGAGGTCTCCCAGCGGCTGGCCAAGATCGAGACCGCGATCTTCCGGCGTAAGACGGTCGTGTTCGACTACTACACGATGCAGCGCGACGACCTGGGCACCCGTCGGGTCGATCCCTACCAGCTGCTCTACCAGGGCGGGCAGTTCTACGTCGTCGGGCGCTCGCACGAGCGCGACGCGATCCGCGTGTTCCGGCTATCTCGGATCCGCGGCAAGGTCGGGTACTCGACCAAGGCCGAGCACGACTTCCAGCGCCCGTCCGACTTCGACCCCCGCGCCTACGCCAGCCGGATCGACTGGCAGTTCGGCGACTCGATCGGCACCGCCCAGATCTGGATCGGACGGCGGATCGCGTGGCAGATCGAGCGTCACTTCGGCCGCTACGGCGAGATGCACACGCCCAACGGCAACGGCGACCAGGTGTTCGTCACGGATTACTCCAACGCGCGCCAGCTGATCGCCTGGGTCCTCGGACTGGGCGAGCACGCGCGGATCCTGGGGCCGGCCGAGCTGGTCGTCGGAGTTGCGCGGTCGGGTCGAGGTGCTGCTCGAGCGCCACACCGGGGACCCCCAGATCGCCGAGCGTGTCAGCGCCCCCACGCCGGAGGGCACCGCGCGCCCGGACCGCTCCGATCCCGACACCGGCAACGGCCACCACCCCGACAGCGCGATCCGCCCGGAGCGCTTCGCCCGTCTGGTGACGCTGGCCAGCATCCTGATCTCGGCAGGGCGCGCCGGACGGCGGCTGGAGGCCGACGAGCTGTGCCGCGAGCTCGGGATCTCAGACCAGGAGCTCCGCGAGGACATCTCCGTGCTCAACGTCGTCAACTTCGGCGCTGGGACCTACGTTCTGTACGCCGAGATCGCCGACGGGATGGTCGAGGTCGACCCTGAGCCATACGGAGACTCGTTTGCGCGCCCGGCGCGACTGCTGCCGGTCGAGGCCAAGGCGCTGATCGCCGCAATCGACCTGATCGGTGAGCACATCCCGCAGGGGTCACTGGCCTCGGTGCGCCAGAAGGTCGTAGCCGCGCTCGGCGAGGACCCGGTCCATGAGGGCTTGCAGATGGCCCCGCCCAGCGGCGACGACGCCGAGATCGCCGCGGTCGTCTCACGCGCAATCTCGCAACGGCAGCTGCTGTCGTTCGAGTACTACAAGGAGAACGAGGACGAGTTCTCGCTGCGCACGGTCGAGCCGTACGCGCTGATCAACGGCCGCGAGGGCTGGTACGTGGCCAGCTTCGATCCGTCGCGCGAGAGCGTCCGGCACTTCCGGCTGGACCGGATCAAGTCGGCAACGGTCAACGACGAGCACTTCGAGCCGCGCCCGGACGTGGATCCGGCGGCCGACGTCGATGGGTGGCCGCGGACCGGCGAGGTCCCCGCGTCCCGGCGCGCGCGGCTCTGGATCTCTCCCGAGCGGGCGCGGTGGGCTCGCGAGGAGCGGACCGTGGTCGCCGACCTCGACGACGGCGCGGTGATCGTCGAGCTCGGATTCGCGGGCGTCGATTGGCTCGTGCGCGAGGTGCTCAAGGAGGCCGGCGACGCGGTAGTGGTCGAGCCCGAGGACGCGCGGGCGGCCGTCCGCACGGCGGCCGAGAACGCGCGCGCCTCCGCCGAGCTCGTTTCCCGCTGAGTCCGCCGCCATGAGCAGACGCGCCCAGATCGCGATGAGCGCCGACGAGCAGGCGGCGTTCGTGGCCTCACAGCGGGTCGTTGTCTGTGCGACCAACGGACCCCGCGGTTGGCCTCACCAGATGCCGCTCTGGTACGTCGTCCGCGACCGCGAGGTGTGGGCCTGGAGCTACGCGAAGTCGCAGAAGGTCAGAAACCTCGAGCGCGATTCGCGCGCCACGCTGCAGATTGAGGACGGAGATCAGTACCAGGAGCTGCGGGGGGTGATGATCGAGGCACGGGCCACGATCCACCGCGACCCCGAGCTGCTGGTGGAGTTCGGCGCCGAGCTGATGCTGCGCTACGGCGGCGACGCAACCGGCCAGGACTTCATGGATGCGGTCCGCGCCCAGGCCGCCAAGCGGGTCGCGCTGCAGTTCATCCCGGAGCGGGTGGCCAGCTGGGACCACCGCAAGCTGGCCGGTGTGTATTAGCCCCGCGGATACCCTACGCAGCCATGCAACCCCTCAAAGGCCTGATCCTGTCCGGGGGCAAGGGCACGCGCCTGCGCCCGATCACCTACACGAGCGCCAAGCAGCTGGTCCCGGTGGCCAACAAGCCCGTGCTGTTCTACGGGATCGAGTCGATGGCGAAGGCCGGCATCGAGGAGATCGGGATCATCATCGCCCCCGAGACGGGCGACGAGGTCCGCTCCGCCGCAGGCGACGGCTCGCAGTTCGGCGTGAAGATCACCTACATCCCGCAGTCGGCCCCGCTCGGCCTCGCCCACGCGGTCCTGACCGCCGAGTCGTTCCTGCAGCGGTCGCCGTTCGTGATGTACCTCGGCGACAACCTGCTGCAGGGAGGCATCGACGACCTGGTCGCGGCGTTCCGGGCCAACCAGCCCGACGCCCTGATCCTGTTGACCCAGGTGCCCGATCCGGAGTCCTACGGGGTCGCCGAGCTCGACGGGGACTCGGTGGTGCGTCTGGTCGAGAAGCCGCGCGAGCCCCGGAGCGACCTGGCGCTGGTGGGCGTGTACATGTTCACCGAGTGCGTGCACGACGCTGCCCGGGCGATCGAACCGTCGGGCCGGGGCGAGCTCGAGATCACCGACGCGATCCAGCACCTGGTCGACCGGGGCCGCCGCGTCGAGCCGCACATCGTGCAGGGCTGGTGGAAGGACACCGGTCGCCTCGAGGACATGCTCGCGGCCAACCGGCTCGTGCTGGACACGCTCGAGCGCCGGGTGGACGGCGAGCTCGTCGACTCGCAGGTCGACGGCCGGGTCGTGGTCGAGACCGGCGCCCGGCTTGAACATTGCACGGTGCGCGGTCCCGCGATCATCGGCGCCGGCGCGCAGCTGAGCAACTGCTACGTCGGCCCGTACACGGCGATCGGCGAGGGCTGCTCGATTCAGAATGCCGAGGTCGAGCACTCGATCCTGCTGTCGGGTTCTGCGGTGCGCGACCTCAACGGACGGATGGAGTCCTCGCTGCTGGGCCGCAACGTCAGGATCGGCCGCGACGATCGCCAGCCACGGGCCTACCGCTTCCTGGTCGGCGACAACTCCGAGATCTCGATTCTGTAACCGGTAGCCGGCTCAGCCCGGCGGTCAGTTCCTCCAGCATCGGCTTCTCCGGAAGCGCTGCTCGAGGCCGTCAGCTGCGCCCGGATGAAGCGCGCCCGGGTCGACGGGAACGTGACGGTGTCGACGGTGCCGTCGGTGCGGCCGCTGACCGTCGCCACCGTCCGCCAGGTCTTGCCGTCGACGGACACCTGGATCGCGTAGCTGGTGGCCCGCAGGATCTTCACCGGACCGGGAGGCGGCGGGATGTTGGGGCCGGGCGCGGGCGGGAACGACTCGCCCCAGGTGAGCGTCGCGGTGTGCACGCTGCGCGCCTTGCCCTTGACCGGGAGCGTCAGCGTCGCCGGCAGCGATGTCGGCTGCCAGTCGGTCGCGGGGCTGCCGTCGACCGCGGCCAGCGGTGGCGCGCCGGGCTGCGAGCTCGAGGCGGAGGCCGCCCCGCACCGGACCACGTCGGAGGTCTTGGTCAGGTCCGGCCGGCGGGTGTTGATCGTCAGCGCGTGACCGGCGCGGAGCGTGCGCCTGTGGCCGCGGGCGTTCACCGGCATCGCCGGGCCGTGGTTGAGCGTGACCGTGGTCTTGCGCGGGCCGATCGAGACCGTGAAGTTGCGTCCGCGCCAGTTCAGGTTGTTGAGCACCAGGCCACCGATCTGGCTGGTCAGGCTCGGGGACGAACTGGACGCGCCGATCCGTTCCAGCGCATCCCGGAGTAGCCGTACAGGAACTCCTGCAGGAAGCCGCCGATGCCGGTCATGAACGTGAACGCACCCCCGGTGCGGGTCTCGGAGAACTGGTCGAACACGTCGCGGATGAACGGTTCCAGGCTGCGCTGGGTGTACACGTAGCTCGAGCATCCCGGCGTACCCAGCGCGGCCGAGTCGATCGTGCCGATCGCGTCGGTCATCGACGGACCGCCGGGGTCGCTGCGGACCGTGTAGTAGTCCAGGTCGTTCTGGGCGACCAGCGGCGACATCGGGAACGCCCACGGGTACTGCAGCAGTGTGACGTCGGCCTGCTTGACCAGTTGCCCGCCGTAGCCGCTGAACTCGGGGTGGATCTCGGGCGAGCCGCCGGTCAGCACGATCAGGCCGGAGGCGATCTGTGACCAGTTCGCGGGAGCCGCCTTGCCGAGCGCCCGCGCCGCCTGGATCGCGTCCTGCAGCGTCGCGCGCGCGGCGACGTTCGTGTACACCTCGTCGTTGACGTCGGGGTTCTCCTCGTCGGGACCGGTGATCCCGAGCAGGTGGTAGTGACCGTCGCTGCCGAGCTTTGCCCGCGACGCCCAGAACGTCGCCGCCTCGGAGATCACCGGCCAGCCGCGGGCCGCGAGCCAACTCTTATCCGCGGTCGCGAGGTAGTACTGCCACTGGGCCTCGGCGATGTCGGCCGTGATGTGCTGCTCGAACAGGCCCTCGCTGTTGACCGACACCGGCGGCGGGATCTGCTCGGTGCCGTCGAGCGCGCTCTCCCACGGGAACCGGGCTCCCTGATAGCCGGTGGCGGCGGCGTGCTGCTCGGCGGCCACGAGGCGGTCGAAGCGGTAGTTGTTCATCCCCGCGGCGACGTCTGGATGCTGGGCCAGCAGCGACGGGTACATCCACGTCTCGGCGTCCCAGAAGATGTGCCCGTCGTACCCGTTGGACGAGAGACCGGCGGGCGACACGCTCCAGTCGACGCCGGCACGGGTGCTCGACCACAGATAGAACTCGCTGGCGTTGACGTCGGTGGCCAGCGAGTTGTTAGCGACCACGTCGATCCGCCCCTTCCACAACGCCGCCCAGGCCGCGTCACTGGCGCGGCGCAGCGACACCAGGCCGGCGCGGGCGGCCTTGCTCACCTCGTCCTGCACGGCGGCCACGGGAGTGGGTGTGGACTGGGAGGAGTCAACGGCCACGTACTTGGTGATCAGGTAGGTCTGACCGGCCGCGACGGGGAAGGACAGCCGCTGACCAACGCTCTGCGCGGTCGACTGATCGACGTGCGTGAACGTAGCGTCGATGTTCGCGCTGGTGTGCAGCTGGCTAGCGAGCGCCGCCTGGATCCCGGTGCCCTCGGCCTCGACCTCGACCCAGTCCTGCGGGACATCGGGCGACCAGCCCTTGGTCCCGGCGACCTCGGTGCTGAGGTTTGCCGGCGTGCCGTCGATCGCGTCGGTCACCGTGGCGGTCCCGGACCACTGCGGAGTCAGCTGCAGCGTGACGATCCCGATGTTGGGCCGGGCCCGATCGGTCAGCACCTGATAGGTGAGCAGCGTGGTGTGGCCGTTGGGCGCCTTCCAGCGCGCGGTCGTGGTGACCACGCCGGTGTGCAGGTCGATCGATTGACGCCAGCCGCTGGTGCCGGCGCTCGAAGCCGAGAACTGCTCGCCGCCGTCGGAGAACGCCAGCGTCGACCAGGTCGGGATGTTGGCCCGCTGCTGCACGTCACCGGGAGGCTGGGCGTAGAAGCCGGCCAACTCGGACTGAGCGGGGACGGTTCCCGGCGCATAGCCCTGGCCCGACGGCGGCACGCGGACCCCGAGCAACCCGTTGCCGGTGAACGTCGGCGCGTAGGTGCCGGCGGTCGACGCCGCGGTCAGTACGTAGGAGCCGGTCGGGGCCGCTTGAGCGACGCCACCCCCCACCGCCAGCAGCACGACCGACACCGCGCCGATCCCGACCAGTGAGAGAACCCGTCGCACACTCCACCTCCGTTGTCGCGCAGGCCCGGCTTCATCCCGGGGCGCTTAGCTGTCTACCCGGGTAGGGGGCCCGCCAGTCCCGAACCGTTTCTCACCGTGGAGCGACGAAGATATGGACGCAAGTGAGTGCCTTCAGGTCCCAGCGTTTGATCGGCGCTGTGCTAGCGGTCGCGATTGTCCTGGCCCTGCCCGCTTGGGCTCGGGCGGACTCGGCAGCGCGAATGCTGGCCGTGAAGTTTGCACCGGTGCTCTCGCTCCAGCCGCAGGCGAAGGCGTGCGGCTCCGGCGAGGCGTACCGGCCCACAAGCGTCGACATCGTCCTGGGAAGGCAGGGCGTGGTGCTTCGTGACCCGCGCAGCCGGCTTGTCAAGCGCGCACCTAGCTCGCGCGACCTGTGGGGTCTCGGCCCCGGCTACTACCTCGATTTTCCAGGCAACCCGCTCGATCCCGGCTGCAACTACGAGCGGCAGTTCCGGCAGTGGAACGACGGGCGCGAGCCGATCGTCTACGCCCACGTCGCGACCGATCCGGCGTACCCGGGCAGGCTCGCGGTCCAGTACTGGCTCTACTACACGTTCAACGATTTCACCGACAAGCACGAGAGCGACTGGGAGATGGCGCAGGTCGACTTCGCGGCGGCGGATCCGGCGGCTGCGCTTGCAGCCGGGCCGTACGAGGTCGACCTATCCCAGCACGCGGGCGGAGAACGGTCGGCCTGGTCGGACGCGAAGCTCGACAAGCGGGGGACGCATCCGGTCATCTACGACGCCACGGGCTCCCACGCCAACTACTTCGGCCGCGCGCTGTACCTCGGGCGAGGCGCGCGCGAGGGCTTCGGCTGCGACGATACCCGCGAGGCCACGCAGCAGTTGCCACTCAGCACCGTTCTGCTGCCGGATGTCCCTCGATCCGCCTCAGCTCCGTACGCCTGGCTGGCATTCCAGGGGCGCTGGGGCGAGCGGGAGCCTGGCATCAACAACGGTCCGACCGGGCCCGCCGCCAAGGTGCAGTGGCAGGCCCCGCTCCAATGGGCACAGGGCTTACGCGACACGAGCGTCGAGGTCCCGGGCGGTCGTGCGTTCGGCCTCAGCGTCGGTAACTTCTTCTGCGGGGCGGTGAGCCGGGGCGCGATCGCGTTGAATTGGTCGCTCCTGCACCCGGTGCCGTTCGTCGGGCTGGTGGTGCTGGCGCTGATGGGCCTGCTCGCGGCTGCCGCAACGACTACCTGGCAGCCGCCGGATCCCCGTCCGATGCGCCGTCGACGTCATTGCGGTCAGATCCTCCTGGCGACCACGCGGATCTACGCCGACAACATCCCGATCTTCGCAGCGGCGGGCGCGATCTTCGTTCCGGTGTACGTGCTCGCCGCCGGCATCCAGTGGGTGGTGTTGCATATCACGAGCGTCGCGCCGCTGATTGCGCTGGACGGGCGGCACGGTGCGGTGACGGCGTTCCTCGCCGTCCTCATCGGCGGTGTCGGCGGACTGTTCGCATCGGTGATCGCGACCGCCGTGGTCGCCGTGATCCTGAGCGAACTCGATGCAGGGCACCTGGTCCTTGCCGGTCAGGCATACCGCCGCACATTCAGGCGATGGCGGACGCTGGGAAGGGCGATGGCGACCGAGCTCGCGATGGTCCTGGTGCTCACGATCACAGTTGTCGGGATCCCGTTCGCGATCCATCGCTTCATCCGCTGGTCGCTGTTCGCAGAGGCGTGCATGCTCGACGACCTGCCAGCCACCGAATCGCTCCGCCGCAGCTCCGAACTGGTCAAGGGCCACTGGTGGCGGACGTTCGGCTTCACCGCGCTGATCGACGCGATCGCGGTGCTCTCCGGTCCGCTGCTTGGGGTCGGGCTGCTGCTCCTCACCGACCACTCGCTCAACTTCATCAACATCGCAGCTTCCCTGGTGTACACGTTCACCGTGCCCTACGCCGCGATCCAGCTGACGCTGTACTACTTTGACCTCGACACCCGAGTCCGACGCCCGCCGCCCGCCTAGGTGTTCGACGCTACTGGCCGCCGAGCTCGGCGATCAACCCGCTGGGAGTGGTGTCGCGGCTCACGTGCAGGCGCGGCATCGTCAGCGGCGCGCTGGTGCTCTCGGTGGTGCCGCCCTCGGTCGTGTAGGCCATCGTGAAACCGGCGGCGCGGACGGCCGCGACCACCTGATCGTCGAACTCGCCCGCCGGGTACGCGAACCAGTAGGTCGGGTGACCGAGGATCTTCGCCAGCATGTGCCTCGAGCCCGCTGTCTCGGCCTTGAGCTCTTCGGGCGCCAACGTGCGCAGGTCGACGTGGTGGGTGGTGTGGTCGCCGACATCCATGCCGGCTCGGTCGAGCTCGCGGATCTGCGCGGCGGTGACGAACCCCGGCTCGTGGGTGCGGCCGGTGATGACGAAGAAGGTGGCCACCATGTGCCATCGCTTCAGCGCCGGGAGGATCGCGCGCACATCGTCCACGTAGCCGTCGTCGACCGAGATGATCACCGGCTTGGGTGGCAGCGCCGCGCCCTTGTATAGGGCGTCGAACAGCTGGGCCTGACTGATCGGGTGATAGCCGTTGCCGTGCAGCGCCTTCAGCTCGGCGGCGAACACCGACGGGTCGACGATCAGATCGGGCTCGCCGACGGCCGGCATCGGCACCACCCGGTGCCAGGTGAGCACCGGCACGTGGACGCTGCGTGGCGTCGGGTTCGGCGGCGGGATCAGGGCGGGCACCACCCGGTGAGTCGCCTCGCGCTTCTTGACCGCGACCTTCTTGGCCTTGGCCGCCGCTGCCGAGCTCGAGCTCGAGCTGTGGCTGCTGGATCCGCCCCCGCAGCCAGCCAGCGCCGCTATCAGCAGGACGGACATCGCCGTCCCACGTGGCAGGAATCTCCGCACTGGTCCCGAGGCTACAACGGCTTACGGACCCGACGGGCCTGCGGGCGCCGCCTGGCGTGCGAGCTGGGCGCGCAACTCCGCCACCTCGGCCTCGAGCGCTGCGACGCGCGACTCGAGGTCGCGGCCGTCGCCGGGGGCACCCGCCGGAGCCGAGGGGGCGGGTACAGGGGACGGCGGCGCGGGCGCGGGCGACGGCGGCGTGGTCGCGAACGACGGCGGCGCGGCCGCTGCCTCGGCAGCGGCGGTCGGCTCATCCCCGCCGCCGCCCAGCAGCTGCTCGAAGCGGTCCTCCTTCTGGCCCGGCCGTCGGCCCAGACGGCGCGCATAGCCGCGCTCGGCGAGCGCCACGAGCACCCGATCCACGTCGTCAAGCGAGCCCAGCGGCGCCATCCGCTCGCTGCGCGCCTTGAGCTCGCCGGGCGTCTGGGGGCCGCGAAGCAGCAGCACGGCGAGCACGGACAGCTCCTCGCGACCGAGGCCGAGTCCTTCCTCGGCCAGGTGGCGGTACTTCGTGGCCCGGCTGCTGTGGCCGCTGGCCAGCCGCGCCAGCCCGTAGCGGCTCAGGCGCTCGGCGGCGGCACGCACGGTCGCCTCGTCATAGGTCGTGACCGGGTCGCGGTTGGTCGACTGGTTGCAGGCCAGGCGCAACGCGTTGATCGACAGCGGGTACTGGTCCGGCGTGGTCCAGCGCTTCTCGATCAGGCAGCCGAGGACGCGCTGTTCGGGCGCGGTCAGCCGGTCGAAGTGCACGCGCGGAGGATACCCACGGACTGCTGGATCGAGTGCGCCGCCGATGCCAGAATTCCGGCCAGTGCCAGTCTCATCCCAGCACGCCCGCGAGCTCGCCCTCGGCTTGGCCGACGCGGTCGAGCAGGATCACCACGGGCGGCCATCGTTCCGCGTCTCCAAACGGATCTTCGCGACCCTGTGGGACCCTGATCACATGAACGTGATGCTTGATGAGCCGGGGATCCGCACTGCTGTCGCCGACCACCCCGCGATCTGCCAGGAGGTGTGGTGGGGCAAGCGGCTGGCGGCGACCCGGGTCGATCTGACCGTCGCCGACCGAGCGCTGCTGCAGGAGCTGCTGACCGATGCCTGGGAGGGCAAACGCTGATCGCGGGCGCGGCTGCCGCCCGCTAAACTTGCTAGAGCAAGAAAATGACCCCGGAGCAGACCGACACCGCCGAATCCTGTGCCTACGTCGTCGGCGACGACGGGCTTTCACGCTGGTCCGACGTCCACGCCGACGCCTGGATTGGGCTGCTCGAGACGCACAAGCGGCTGGTGCGCGAACTCGATTCCGAGCTCGAGGCCGAGTACGGCCTCGGTCTCAGCACCCTGGAGCTGCTCGGGCGACTGGCGGCCGCCGACGGTCGTCAGCTGCGCCTATCCGCGCTGGCGGCCGAGGCGGGACTGAGCCTCAGCCGCGTGTCGCGGATCGTGGACGTGCTCGAGCGCCGCGAGCTCGTGCAGCGCCGGCCGTGCGATGCCGATGCCCGTGCGGTCGAGGCGCATCTCACCGACGCCGGACTTGCGCTGGGGCGCCAGGCGCAGGCGTCACATTTCGCGTCGGTCCAGAGCCGCTTCTTCAACCATCTCGCGCCCGAAGAGCTGGAGGTACTGGGGCGCGTCTTCGGTCGCTTCGCTCCCCGCGCGGCCGAGGCCTGCGACGCTGACGCCGGCTCCTGACGCGCGAAGGCCGGCGGCATTCGCTTGCCGCCGGCCCTGAGCTGCGAGTCGTCGTGGATGAGTCGGTTACTGGCTCTGCTTGACCGCTGAGACGTCGAGCGCGAGCTTGACCCTGTCGGCGACGAGCATGTTGCCGCTGCCCAGCGCCTGGTTGAAGGTCATGCCGTAGTCGCCGCGCGACAGCTGGCCGGTGATCTCGAGGCCCACCCGCTCGTTGCCCCACGGGTCGGTGTCCGTGCCCTGGACCTCCGCCTCGAGCACGATCGGGTTGGTGATGCCGTGGATCGTGAGGTCTCCGGTGATCCGGAACGTCTCGTCGTCGATCGGCTCGATCGCGGTGGACTCGAACTTGAGCTCGGGGTGCTCGTCGGCCGCGAAGAAGTCGGGCGAACGCAGGTGCTCGTCGCGCTGGGCCTCGTTGGTGTTGACCGAGGCGACCTTGACGGTGCCGCTCGCGGCGGCGCTCGCCAGGTCCTCCGCGATCTCCAGCGTGCCCTCGAACTCCAGGAACTCGCCGCGCACGGTGGCGATCCCCATGTGCTTGACGGCAAAGCCGACCTTCGAGTGAGCCGGGTCGACGACCCAGGTTCCGGTCGGTACGACGGCGGGGGCGATGCTCGTGGTGGTCATTGAAGTCTGCTCCGATTCGATGCGGGAGGGGCCTCGGCTGGGCCCGCTCTCAATTTGCTTGTTAGCGCAAGCATAGCAGATAGTTGTCCACGCAACCACCGGCCCGATCGCCGGCCGACACGGGCCTCGCGGGCGCCCCGTACGCCCTATTCGTCGTCCGCCGGAATCGGCTCCGCCAGGGCAGCGCGACTGGGCGACGCCTCGAACGGATCGGCGAAGTACTGGGTTTCGTGGGTTACGAGACCGTCGGCGATCTCCATCACGCTCAGCGACGATGTCGGCACACCGTCGTAGGTGATCACGCACTCACTCACCCAGAGATCGCCAGAGCCGAGAATCCGGCGGACGGTGAAATGGCGTTCGGCTGGGTGGCCGCCACGTTGGGCCTGGATCCTCGAGCGGCCTCTGAATCGCTCTCCGGACTGCGGATAGTCCAAGATCGCGTCCTCGGCGTAGATCGCGTGTTCGGCCTGGAAGTCGCCGCGTTCGGAGGCCTCCCAGTGATGCTGAATCCGCGCCCGGATCTCGGCTTCAGAGCCGGCTGAGCTATGCACCTGTCCGCGCTCCCCCCGGCGACGCTCAGCCCTGAATCACGTTGTGTACCGGCATGATCGTCGACGGACCGGGATCTACCCCAAGATCGCCGAGGATCGGCAACAGGGTTGCGCCGAAGGCGTCGAATTTCTCCTGCGATTCCCAGACGTCAAACACCTGGATCTTGCCCTCAGCCTCCATTGCGACGTGATAGATCCGCCCGTCAGGCGCGCCGGCCCCGGCCGCCTCGAGCCTGCTGAGTGCCTCGCCGTACTTCTCGGCGGGGAAGTTCCCCTGCCCGAAGTAGATACCAATCGCCATCTTGCCCGGTCCCCTCTTTGCGCGGTCCGCGCAGTCGCTGTGCGGTCGGCGCAAGCCTAACGCGGCCAGACACGCAGAACGGCCTTAAGTGCGGCCAAGCGCGAGTCACACCCGCAGCGACATCCGCCGGATCGCTTCGCTGAGATGATCCGGGCTCGTGGCGAAGTTCAGGCGAACGTGGCCAGCGCCTTCCGGGCCGTAGTCCAGGCCCCGGCTGAGTGCGACACGGCCATGCTGGAGGAACGCTGACGCCGGCTCGTCGCCGAGCGACAGCCGTGTGCAGTCCAGCCACGCCAGATACGTCGCGGCCGGCGGCGTCCATCGAACCTTCGGCAGATGCCGGGCGAGTTCGTCGGCGAGCTGTGTCCGGTTGCGGTCGAGCTGCTCGATGACGGCGTCGAGCCAGTCGTCGCCCTCGCGAAACGCCACCTCGGACGCGATCCCGCCCAGCACGCTGGCGTGATCGTGCTGGGGACCCAGGCGCCGCAGCGCATCGCGTGCGGCCTCGCCGGCGGTCACCACGAAGGCCGTCTTCAGCGCGGCGAGGTTGAATGCCTTCGACGCTGACGTGAGCGAGATCCCGCATGCGCGAGCCGCGTCGGACACCTCCAGCCAGGGAGTGTGCGCCGCGCCCGGCAGCACGAGCGGCGCGTGGATTTCGTCGGCGAGCACCCAGGCGCCCACCGAGACGCATCGCTGTGCAATCGCCTCGAGCTCGTCGAACGGGATCACGCGGCCGGTGGGGTTGTGTGGATTGGACAGCACGAACGCCCGGGCGCCCTGGGCGAGAGCGTCGTCGAGCGCCTCGAGATCGATGCTCCCCGAGGGGTCCAAGCCCACGGTGATGACCCGCCGCCGGGACTCGCGAAGCTCGACGAAGAACGGTGGATACGCCGGCGATGCGAACGCGACCGCGGCTCCGGGCTCGACCAGCAGCCGGCACAGCTCGACCAGGCCGACCATCACGTCGGGCACGACGGTCACCTGCTCGGGATCGACGACCCAGCCCAGCCGCCGCGCGGCGAACTCGGCCAGGGCGGCCGACAGGGTGGGGTTCGTGGGCGTCGCATAACCGAGGTCGCTTCGTCCCACAGCGTCCTGGACCGCTCTCCGAATCGCCGCGGCCACCGGGAAGTCCATCTCGGCCACCGTGAGGCTGAGGACGTCCTCGTCCTCTACGGCCCACTTCTCGCTGCGACGTGCGTGCAGCTCGGCAACGCCCGGGACGCTCAGATCCACTCGTGAACAGCCCATCGCGCCGAGACGCTACTAGTGCCGCACCCGGAGGATCACGTCCCGAACTCCCGGAACTCGACGTCCCGCGGTCCCCTCGCCCGGACCGACCATCGCCCCGCCCGCCACGAGATCCGGGTGTCGTCGGCGAGTCGCACGGCGGTATGCCCGAGCCGCGGCCGGCCCCACAGGGTCGCCACCAGCGGGCGCTCGGCCTCCGGAACGTCCCCCAACCCCGCCGCAACGTGCTCGGCTGGATACGTGACCACGATCGACCCACGCCGCACCCACACCGGAACCCGCTCCAGCGGCGCCTCGACCACGACCTCGCCGCCTCCGCCGACCACAGCCCCCGACCACGTCTCGAGCCACTCGCCGCGCGGCAGCGCGACCTCGCGCTCGCGGGCACCGTCGTCGAGCACCGGCGCGACCCACAGCGCGGGCCCGTACCCGTAGGCGTCGGAGATCGACCACCCTCGCGGGTCCGAGGGATCGACCAGGCACAGCGGGCGGATGATCGGCAGTCCGGTGCGCGCCGCCGTGGCAGCCGCGGCGCGGACGTACGGCACCAGCTGCTCGTGGACGAGCACGTAGCCGCGGTAGAGCTCGAGTACCCGCTCGCTGTAGTGCCAGGGCTCTTGGGGCATCCGCGCGTGTGCGTGCATCAACGGCGTGAAGCACCCGAACTGCAGCCACCGGACCAGCAGCTCTGGCGGCGCTCGCTCGACCAGGCGATGGCCGAGGTAGCCGCCAACGTCGTGGGACCAGTTGGAGATGGCGCTGCAGGCAGCCGACATCGTGGCCACCACCAGCACGCGCAGCGACCAGAAGTCAGACGCCTGGTCACCGCCCCACGTGATCCCGGAGGCTTGCTGGCCGGTCCAGCCGCTGCGGCAGAACAGCACGCCGGCCCCGGGGTGCACATCATCGAGCGCCCGCTGCATCGACTCGCGGGCGAGTCCGCCCAGCGCCCAGGCGCCCTCCGCGCCGCTGCGCCCGTCGTCGAGCCGCACGTGCTCGGGGATGTAGTAGCCCTCGCCGTCGTCGGACTTGATCCCCTCGACCCCCAGCTCGAGCAGCCGGTCGACCTGCGCTCGCCACCATCGCTCGGCGGCGGGGTTGGTGAAGTCGACCGGCGAGCCCCGGCCCATCCACCACTGGGTCACGAACGGTTCCTCGCCCTCGTGCACGAAATACCCGTCGGCGGCGCCGGGCGCGTAGTTGGACGCCGGCTCGCGATGCAGACGCTCGGACTCAGGCTGAGGAGCGACCTGACCGTCGCGCGAATCCAGATTGACCCACGGCGTCGCCCACACGACCGTGCGTACCCCGGCGGCGCGCAACTCGGCCACCATCGCCGGGGCGTCGGGGAACTGATGGGGGTTGAACTGCCACGTGTTGTACTGGGTGGCCCAGGGCGAGTCGAGCACGAGCGCGTCGAGCGGGATCCGGTGCTGGACGAACTCGCGGAAGTCCTCGAGCGCGTCGTCCTGGTGCTCGTACACGTCGCGGCTCTTCCAGAAGCCATAGCCCCACTCCGGCAGCAACGCGGGAAAGCCGGTCCGACGGCAGAACTGCCGCAGCCGACCGGCGGCCGTGGGCGCGCACAGCAGTATCACGCGCAGCGGGCCGGCGACCGATCGAGTAGAGATCGACAGGCGTTCGCCCGCCAGGTCGAAGCGAGTGCCGTTGGCGTCGGTCTGGACCCACGCCGCGTAGCCCCGGCTGGACAGCAGCCACGGGACCGGCGCACAGTCCCCCTGGGGGATGCCGCCGTCGGCGAGCATCTCCGGCGGGCAGTCGGGTCCGGTGTAGCGGCGATCGGCGCCGAGCTGGACGACCCGTCCGATCTGATCCAGCGACGTGAAGTGCCGCGCGCCCAGCCCCACCAGACGCTCGTCGGAGCGCCGGTCCCAGTCCAGCGCGACCCGCAGCGGCGCGCCCTCGGCCTCGAACTCGAGCTGGACGACGTAGTCCTCCGGCAGTCCGACTCGCAGCCGCGCGCGCCGGCCGCCGCCGAGCGCCAGCGCCAAAACGACGCCGTCGGCGAAGCTGTCGCTCACCTCGGCCCGGTAGGCGCGCTGCACGGGCATCAGCTCCTCGTGGGCGACCACGCCCTCGGTGAACTGGATGAAGTGGTCATGGGCCGTTCCGTCGGCCGCCCACAGGCTCCCCGAGCGCATCAACCGGCGGCCCGAGCGCCGGATCGTCAGCCCGAACGGGTCGAGCGCAAGCTCGACGCGAATCGCGCCACGTTCGAGGACCACGGGGCCCCTCCCGGCGCCGATCGAGGTCGTGCTGGCCGACACCACGACCCAAGGTTCTCGGAGCGACCGGCGCTCCCATGCACCGTTTACGGAATCGTCACAGGACCGAAGCCCCTTCTTCACAGTGCTCCGCGCGCGCGCCGTCAGGTTGTGGCCCATGAACGAAACGAGCCGCGTAGACATGCACGTGCACTCGACGGCATCCGAGCTGTCGAAGCTGGGAGTCCAGCGATCGCTTCACATCCCCGAATGCGCCACCGATCCGAGCGAGGTCTACGAACTCGCCAAGCGCCGCGGGATGACCTTCGTGACGATCACCGACCACGACACGATCGAGGGCGCAAAAGCTCTGGACCACCTGCCCGACACGTTCATCTCAGAGGAGCTGACCGTGTGGTTCAAGGGCGAGCCCCAGGCCGTTCACGTCCTCTGTTACGGGATCACGCCCGACGACCATGAGTGGCTCCAGGCCCACAACGACGACGTCGAGGGGTGCGCGGCCTACCTGCATTCCCATGAGATCACTGCGGCGCTCGCGCATCCGTTCTATGCGGTGCAGGAGCCCCTGACCCCGCGCCACCGCCGCCGCCTGGCCCAGCTGTTCCCGATCTGGGAGACGCGCAACGGGTCCAGGGCCAAAGAGCTGAACCTGCCGGCGTTTGTGTACATCGAGACCCACGGGGGCACCGCCATCGGCGGGTCCGATGACCACGCCGGAATCGACATCGGGCGGACGTTCACCGAGACGTCCGCCGCCGCCACCCCCGCGGAGTTCCTGGCGCACGTCCGAGCCGGCGACGCCGAAGCTCACGGCGACCAGGGCAGCGCCGCGAAGTGGACCCACGCCGCGATGGCGCTGGCGATCAGATCGCTGGGCAGCGACTGCGCCACGCGCCCGGACCCGGCGTCGGTCCTGCGGATCATCGAGCGCGTGCTGAAGGAGGGCGATGTCAGGCATGGGGCCTCGGGCCCGGACCTCGGGCCTGACGACGCGATCGCGCTCCTGCGCGCGTGGCTGCAGTCGATGGATCTGGGGATCGACGAGCGGCGGCTGATCGCGCTGCTGCAGGACGGCGAGCTCAGCCACGCCGACCTGTTCCGCCGGGCGCGGCGGATTCACGAGCGCAAGCTCGCCGGCGCGGTCGACGCGATCGTGTCGATGACCGACGGCGGTCAGGTCGACATCGGCGCCGGCGCGGTGTCGCTGTTCGACGCCTGCATGCCCGCGATCCCGTACGCGGCCGCGGCCGCGTTCCTCGGTCGTGAGAAAGCCAAGCTGGCCCGCAGCGACGGCGACCGGCCGCGGGTCGCGCTGGTCGCCGACGGGGTCGGCGGAATGCATGGAGTCACCCACACCCTCCAACAGATCCGCGAACGCGGGGTCCGCGGGTTCGACGTCGAGGTGATCGGCACCGACGCCGACGTCGACCGGCGGCTGAGCGCGGTGGCCGAGATCGACGTCCCCTTCTACCGGGGTCTGAAGATCGGGGTCCCGAGCGTGCCGACGATCGTCGACGCGGTCGCCGAGGGCCGCTACGACCTGGTCCACCTGTGTGCGCCCGGCCCGTCGGGCCTGGGCGCCTGGCTGCTGGCGCGGGTGCTCGATCTGCCGGTGGTCGGCAGCTACCACACAGAGCTCGCCGCCTACACCGGGCTGCGCACCGGCCAGGCTCACCTCGAGGCGCTCGCCTCGATCGCGCTGGGCCGGTTCTACGGAACCTGCGATGTCGTGCTGTCGCCCAGCATCGCATCGGACGAGCGGCTCGGCCAGCTCGGCGTCGCGCCCGACCGCGTCAGGCGCTGGGACCGTGGGGTCGATCTCCAGCGCTTCGATCCAGAGCTGCGCACCGCGGGCGTGCTGCCGGGCGAGATCAACGTCCTGTACGCGGGCCGGCTGACCAAGGAGAAGGGCGTCGACCTGCTCGCCGACGCGTTCCTGATGGCCCGGCGGCAGGATCCACGGCTGCACCTGGTGCTCGCCGGCGGCGGCCCCGAGCAGGATCAGCTTCGCGCGCGCCTCGGAGACCGGGCGACGTTCCTGGGTTGGCTCGGGGGTCAGGAGCTGGCGCGCGCGTACGCCAGCGCCGACGTGTTCGCATTCGCCAGCCGCACCGACACGTTCGGCCAGGTGATCCTCGAGGCCCAGGCGAGCGGGCTGCCCGTAGTCGCCGTCGCCGAAGGGGGCCCGGCGTCGCTGATCGACCACGGCGAGACCGGGCTGCTGACCGCCGCCGACGCCGGGGCGATGGCGGAGGCGCTGGTGTCACTGGTCGGCGACGCGCGCAAACGCGAGCGGCTTGCCGCAACCGCCCTGGGCGCCGTTCGGGAGCGCACCTGGGAGGCCTCGCTGGACCGGCTGGCGGCCTGCTACCGGCTGGCGCTGGACCTGCGCCGGCCGGGTCGCGCTCGCAGCGTCGCCTGAGCCGGGCTCGCCAGGACGCGGCCGTTTAGCCGCTTGCGTGAAGCTGGCCCGCCGGCGCGGGGATGAGGTCGGCGATCGCCTCTCGCACGAGTCCGGCGAGCTCTTCGGGAGGGACGTCCTCGAATGCAGCCGCGCTTTCGGCGAACACCTCGGTGATCGCGCCGACGATCGCGGCCATCCGCACTCGTTCTCTGAGCGGGATTGCCGAGGAGGAAATGACGCGTTCAAAGCGCGCTTGAACATCCGGGCCTTCCCGTGGGGCTTTCAAGTCGAGGCTGTCGAACGCGTTGCGGTTGCGGTTGTGTAGGAGGATCAGCTCCCGGTTCTCGACCATGAAGTCGATCATCTCGTTCGCGAGTCGGGGCCAGATCGCGAAGCGCGCAGGCCCGTCGGGAGCTGCCTCGAGCTCGTCAAGCACGCGACCGCCCAGCCCCTCCAGCCTGAGGTGGAGCTCGAGGAGGATGTCCTCCTTGCGCTGGAAGTAGTAGTACAGCGCCGCCTTGGTGATCTCCAGACGCGCGGCGCCACCCCGGGGACAGGACCGTGCGTGGGCACGGCGAAACCCGCAAGCGTGAACATGAGCCGGCTGGAGGCGTTCTCCGACGGCGTGATCGCGGTCGCGATCACGCTGCTCGCGCTGGACATCCACGTGCCGTCGGCCGAGACCGGGTCGCTCGGGCACGAGCTCGCCAGCCAGTGGCCTCAATACGCCGCGTACGTGGTCTCGTTCGCCACGATCGGGATCATCTGGGTCAACCATCACTGGATGATCAGCCGGCTTGCCCAGACCGATCGAACGATCCTGCTGCTGAACTTGCTGCTGTTGATGTTCATCGGCCTGCTGCCGTTCGGCACCTCGCTGATGTCCGAGTACCTGCGGGCCGAGCAGGGTCAGTCGCTGGCCGCCGCGATCTACTCCGGGCTGTTACTGCTGATGTCGATCGCGTTCGCGACGCTCAACCGCCACATCCTGTTTCGCAAGGCGCACCTGCTCAGTGAGGAGATACCCGAGGCACGTCGGCGCCAGATCCTGTTCCGCAGCGTCGTCGGGCTGCTCCCGTACCTGCTCGCCACCGCGCTGGCCCCGGTGTCGGCCGACATCACGCTGATCCTCTGCGCTTGCGTGGCGATCTTCTACACGCTACCGATCGCCAGCGGCGGTTCAGATCCAGCCTGACCGAGGCATTCGATCAGCCGTCGCGTGACCTGGCGATGACTTTTGCGTGGCCCGCCGGTTTTAACCTGTGGGATTCCAACGCGAAGGAGGCAACGATGGCTGACCACAAGACTGGAACGCGCGAAGAGTGGCAGACGGCCCGCGACGAGCTTGCGAAGCTCGAGGCCGAGCATGCCAAGCTCGGCCAGGAGGTGACCGAGCGGCGGCGCCAGCTTCCCTGGGTTCCGGTGGAAGGTGACTACCAGTTCGATACCGAAGACGGGAAGCGGACGCTCGCCGAGCTGTTCGACGGGCGCTCGCAGCTGCTCGCCTACAACATCATGTTCGGCCCGGATTACGGGGTCGGTGCCTGCCCTGGGTGTTCGAATCTGGGGGATGAGCTCGACGCCACCCGGGTGCATTTGAACCACCGCGACGTGACGCTGATCTGCTTCTCGCGCGCGCCGATCGATCGGCTCGTCGCCTACAAGGAGCGGATGGGTTGGGACTTCCCCTACGTCTCGACGTATGGGACGGAGTTTCCGTTTGACTTCGGTATTGCGCTCACTCCTGAGCAGGCCCAGGAGATCCCCGAGGTCAAGATGATGATCGACGATCCTCCCGAGTGGCTCGAGGACTGGGGACGGCAGGTCGGAGCCGGGCTCGAGGACGGCCTGCGCGAGGGCCCCAGCTTCATCGCGTTCGCGCGCGAAAACGGACGCGTCTACCACACCTACACGGTGCTGGCGCCCGACCCGTTCGTCGCGCCGTATCACTCGTTCCTGCTCGACCGTACGCCGAAGTCCGGGTCCGCGGAGCCTCGTGCCTGGCGCAAGGACGAGTACCCGGACTAGCTCGTGTCGGAACGGAGCCAACTCACCCAGGCCTTCATGGCCGTGCGCGCGCGGCTGGGGCTCGTCGCGCTGTTACTCGCCTTGGCCGTCGCCGCTTGGTGGTCGACCGCCGATCGAATGGCCGGAATGGACGCCGGCCCGGGGACGGACCTCGGCGCGCTGAGCTGGTTCCTGGGGGTCTGGGTGGTGATGATGGCCGCGATGATGCTCCCGTCGCTGGCGCCGACGACCGCGCTCTACGCACGAATGACCCGACAGCGCGGGCTCGACCGCGCGCTGGCGTTTACGGGCGGCTACCTGCTCGTGTGGGGTGTCGCGGGCATACTCGCGTACGGCCTGTTCAGCGTCGGCCGGAGCCTGTTCGGCGACGTCCTGGCGTGGTCGGCCGGCGGGCGTTGGTTGGCAGCGGGCGTGGTGGCCGTCGCCGCGGTCTACGAGTTGACCGCACTGAAGAACCTGTGCCTGGGGAAGTGCCGCAGTCCGGTCAGATTCCTGATGGGAACCTGGCGCGACGGCCGGCTGGGGGCCTTGGCGATGGGTTCACGGGAGGCCGGCTGGTGCCTGGGCTGCTGCTGGGCGCTGATGGCGGCGCTGTTCGCGCTCGGGGTGATGAGCCTCACCTGGATGGCGTTCGTGGCTGCCCTGATCACGATCGAGAAGACCCTGCCGTGGCGCCGCGCGGCGACCTGGGGCACGGCAGCCATCCTGCTCGTGCTCGCGATCTTGCTCGTGGCCGCGCCTGATGCGGTGCCCGGACTCGTCGTCCCGAGCGGCTCCCCTGGCGCCATGTCGACGATGGGCGCAATGCAGTAGCGGCGCTCAGATGGTCCACCAGGCGTCGAGCACCCGCCGCCAGTTCTCCCAGGCGATCGCCGAGATCTCGGCACCGGTGAATCCGGCGTCGCCCAGCGCGCTCAGCAACCGTGGAGTGCCGGTCACGTCGCCCAGCGGGGCCGGGATCTTGACCCCGTCGTAGTCGGACCCGAGCGCGACGTGGTCGACGCCGATCCGGTCGGCCACGTACCGGGCGTGATCGGCGATCAGCGACATCGGGGTGTCGGCGTCGTCGGCGAAGTCGGCCCGCAGGAACGCGCACCCGAACACGATCCCGACCAGCCCGCCCGATGCGCCGATCGCGTCGAGCTGGGCATCGGTCAGGTTGCGCGACGCCTGCGCCAGCGCGTGGGCGCCCGAGTGGGTGGCCACGATCGGTCCGACCTCCATCCGGGCGAGATCCCAGAAGCCGGCCTCGTTGAGGTGGCTGACGTCGACCAGGATCCCCAGCTCGCTGCAGCGTGCGGCGAGGGCCCGCCCGGCGTCGGTCAACCCAGGCCCGATGTCGGGCGAGGACGGCGACGCGAACGGGACGCCATGAGCGAAGGCGTTGGGGCGGCTCCACACCGGTCCGAGCGACCGCAGGCCAGCTCCGTACCACAGCTCGAGCGCCTCGAGCCCCGGGTCGATCGCCTCAGCGCCCTCCAGATGCAGGACCGTGACCGGAGGCCCGTCGCCGTCGCGGGCGGCGTCGAAGTCGGCGATCCCGCGGGCGACGCGCACGTGTCCTTCGCGCTCGAGCGCGAGCAACCGGCCGGCGGCGGCGCTGGCAAACGCGGCCGCGTCGGGTTGCGCCACCGGATCGCGGGTGCCCTCCGCAGAAGGGGTGAAGACCGCGAAGATCCCTCCGCGCATCCCACCCTCGCGCATCCGGGGCAGGTCTAGATGCCCGCCCTCCCGGCCGTCGACCAGCCGGTCGTGGTCCTCGCGGGTGAGCGCGTCGTTGTGTCCATCGAACACCGGTTGAATCGACATGGCGCGAGACCTTACGCGGTCGCGGACGGGTGCAGCAGCGGCACCAGCGGCGAGCGTTCGGTCCGCAGCAGCTCCAGCAGCGACGGCGGCGTGATCACGTCGGTCCGCCCGCTCGGCGGCCGCGCCACCCGATCGGTATATCCGCCGGACGACCACCCCCGCAACTCGTCCCCGAGCACCAGCCGCGGACGCCCGTGGGCGAGCACGAACGCCCCGTCGGGCAGGGCCCGCCACGACGACCGGTGGAGCCGCCGCCCGCGCGTCCGCAGGTCGACTCGCTCGCCGTGCAGCTGCTCGTCGATCGCGTCCGCCCCGCGCTGTCCGGGATGGATCTCGGCCCACAGCTCGGTCAGCTGGTCGTAGTCGGACCGGCGACACAGCGCGCACGGCCGGTGGCCGGCAGCAAATCCCGTTGCCTCGTCGAGGAAGAACAGCGGCGTGAACTTCCCCGGCGCGATCAACGGTTCGCGCTTCCAGCCGCGGAACCGCAGCTGGCAGGCGATCCAGCGGCGCCCGTTGAACGCGCGCCGGATCTCGCCGCCGGCGTCGTGCAGGCAGCCGCGATTGGCGTAGACCAGCCCCCGCTCGGGGGTGGCGATCAGCTCGCCCAGCGGGGTGACGCGATTACGCAGCGGCATCGGCTATGTTGCGAACTCAAGCTGTCAGGCATCGGGAGATTGGAGCACTCATGGCAAAGACGGTCTACACGGCACAGGCAACGGTCACCGGCGGACGCGCCGAGGGCCACGGTGTGACCTCCGACGGAGTGCTCGACGTGCAGCTTCGGATGCCGACCGAGATGGGCGGCGAGGGCGGCGGCACCAACCCCGAGCAGCTGTTCGCGGTCGGGTATGCCGCCTGCTTTGAGGGCGCGCTCGGCGTCGTCGGGCGCCGCGAGCGCGCCGAGGTCGGGGATGTGTCGATCGATAGTCATGTCAGCCTGATCACCACCGAGGACCATGGGTTCAACGTAGCGGTGCAGCTGAACGTGACATTGCCGCAGGTCCCTGACGCCGAGCAGGCCGCGCGGATCGTGGCCGCCGCCCACGAGGTGTGCCCGTACTCCAACGCGACCCGCGGCAACATCGACGTCAAGCTGACCGCCAACGGCCAGGACGTGGCGGTCGCCGCCGCCACCTGAGCCGGCCGGCGATCAGCCGGCCAGCGTGCGGTTGAACCGCCGCAGCGCCAGCGGCACGCAGATCGCGATGATCAGCAGGCACCAGAAGACCATCGCGATCTCCGGGTGTTCGAGCGGCCACGAGCCGGTCGACCGATAGCCCTCGGTGAGGCTGCGCACGCTGGCCACGAGCGTCGAGATCGGGTCCCACTCGGCGATCGCGCGCGGCACCGCCGCCATGCCCGAGATCGGCACGAACGTCCCCGCCAGGCTTGTCAGCGGGAAGATCACGATGAACTGACCCAGCACCTGACTGGAGATGATCGACAGGCGGCTGATCGGCATCGACCGGACGGGATGTCCCCGGGAACATGTAGTCGGTGTAGCTGAGCCCCGGTACGTGGATCGCCGAGCCGAACACGTACAAGAACAGCAGGATGAACACGATCGGCTGGATCGTCACGTCGAGCAGCCGCTCGGGCACGCGCGGGATCGACCGCAGGCTGCGAGCGGTCAGCAGCAGCGTGTCGCGGCCCCAGCGCAACGGAGACTCGGCCGGACGACCAGCCGCGGCGGCGATCGCGCTCATACCAGCGCCGCCTCGCGCTCCGGTCTCGGAGGCTGGCTCGTCCGCCGGCGGGCGGCCCGTCAGCGGTGCTAAGACGGATCGGATTGGGCAAACGCTCGCGGCTGACGCCGATCGAGCCGCCCAACCGCTACGAGCGCCAACGGCCTGGGGAGCTCGTGCACCTTGACATCAAGAAGCTCGCCCGGATCGCCGGGGCGGGACACCCGCATGACCGGCGACCGAACCAGCCAGAACCATCGCCGGTCGCGCCCGTGAGGGGCCGGGACGCGTGCTTAACGTCCCACCCGAGCGGTTCGAGTGCCACCGTGGGACGTTTGACACGTAGGGCGTGACTAACGCCCCACGGCTATCCAGGAACGCCTCGAATGGGACGTTAAGCATGCCGCCTGCCGCCCTGCCGCCCTGCCGCCCTGCCGCCGCTCTCGTCTAGCGGGTCAGCGACCCGTAGGCATCCGGGCGCCGCGTGGTCAGGAACGGGAACAGCTCCAGCCAGTCCCGGCGCTGATCCAGATCAAGCTCGGCGACCAGCACCGCCGGCTGATCGCGCGGCGCCTGTACGAGCACCCGGCCGTACGGGTCAGAGACGAAGCTCGAGCCGTAGAACGTCAGCGGGTGCTCGGTGCCGATCCGGTTGATCGCCACCATGAACGTCCCGTTGGCCACGCCGTTGCCGACGATCACCTGCTGCCACAACGGCTGCGTGTCGAAGCCGGGGTGATCGGGCTCCGAGCCGATCGCCGTCGGGTAGATCAGCACCTCGGCGCCCTCCAGCGAGTACGCCCGGGCGAGCTCGGGGAACCACTGGTCCCAGCACGTGGGGCAGCCCAGCTGCGCTGACCCGTCGCCGGTGGGCAGGGCGATCAGCGGGAACGGCTGGCCGTCGGCCGGGCCGGGTCTGAAGTATCGGTCCTCGTAGTAGCCGGCGGTGATCGGGATGTGCAGCTTGCGGGTGCGCGACAGAAGCTGCCCATCGGGCGCGACCACGATCGCGGTGTTGTAGCCCAGGCCGTCGTCGGCGTCGGCCCGCTCGTACAGCGAGGCGTGAATGTGGGCGCCGGTCTCGACGGCCATGCTCGCCGCGAACGACATCGTCGGGCCGCCCTCCAGCTGCTCAGGTGTGGCCCCGGCCGCCGCCGGGCCCTCGGGAGTGATCGCGAAGTACGGCGACAGGGTCAGCTCCTGGAGGCACACGATCTGCGCACCTGCGCCGGCCGCCGTCCGGATCCCGTCGGCCAGCGCTGCCTCGTGCTCGTCGGGGTCGGGATGCCAGCGTTCTTGGACGAGGCCCAGCCGCAGGGGCGCCCGCGTCGGCGGCCGCGTACGGGCGGGAGATTCCGGCGGCGGGCCGGCGATGATCAGTCGCGCGCTCACCCGTCCGGCTCCCGCCGCACCGGCACCTGCTGAGTGATGCAGTGCGGGCCGCCGCCGCCGAACGCCAGCACCGCGCCCGGGACAGCGACGACCTCTCGGTCGGGAAACGCCTCGGCGATCAGCGCCAGCGCGCGAACCTCGCTGGGATCGCCGCACACGGGAACGATCGCGCCGCCGTTGCACAGATAGAGGTTCAGGTAGCTGACCGCAGTGCGCTCGCCGGCGACCTCGACGTAGGGCAGCAGCGGCAGCTCGAGCACGTCGAGTCCGGCGGCTCGCAGACGCGAGGCGTTCTCCGCGCAGTTGTCGAAGTTCGGGTTGCCGGGGACCACGGTCTGCAGCAAAACCTGTCCGGGGCGGACATACGACGCGATCAGGTCGACGTGACCGTCGGTGTCGCGGTCCTCGACCAGCCCCATCCCCAGCCACACGATCCGCTCAACGCCGAGCGACCGGCGGAGCTCCTGCTCGATCTGCTCGCGCGACAACGACGGGTTCCGATTGGGCGCCAGCAGACATTGCTCGGTCGTGAGCAGCGTGCCCCGGCCGTCTCCGAGAATCGAGCCTCCCTCGAGCACGATCGGCGCCGGGTCGACCTCGTCGCCGAGCCGCCGGGCGATCGCCCCACCGACCGCAGCGTCGCGATCCCAGGGTGGGTACTTCTCACCCCATGCGTTGAAGCGGAAGTGGACCGCGCGCCGCGTGCCGTCCTCGCCGTAAACGTAGATCGGCCCGCAGTCGCGTAGCCAGGAGTCGTCGAGCGGGAGCTCCACCACCTCGACGCGGTCGTCGCAGCGGGTCCGGGCCGACGCGGCGTCGGCGGGGTCGGACGCGATCATCGTCACCGGCTCGAACCGGGCGACCGCGTTGGCGACCGCGGCGTAGTCGTCGCGGGCCTGCTCGATCAGCTCCCCCCATAACGCCAGCCGGCACGGCCACCCCATCAACGTCCGTTCGTGAGGCTCCCATTCGGCCGGCAATCGCATCGGCTCAGACTAATCGACGACCGTCGCCCAGCCCGAGCGGCGCGTCGGTCATTCCTGTGACCAGGTGCACACTCAAGCCCCGGGTGGGATCTGCCGAGGTATGAGTTATGGGCCTTTCTCGCCGCACCGTGCTGGGGGCCACGGCTGCGACAGCAGCCGTGCTGGCCGGGCTGGCGATGGGGGCGACCGGGGCGTTCACCGGCTGGGGGCTGTGGCTGGTGGTGTTGGTTGGCGGCGGCGTGCTCGGGGGCACCGCGACAATGGTCGCGGCGGGCATCGCCGCAGCCGCGCACGGTTCGGGTAGGCGCGTCGGGGGCGGCGCGCCGCTCGATCCGGTCACGGGGCTTCCGAGCACGGACGGGCTCGAAGCGGACCTCGAGACGGCAATGGGCGGCGCCACGGATGGCGCGCCGTCGACGCTGTACGTCGTCGCGCTGCAGGGGCTGCAGCGCTACGACGAGGCCTATGGCAAGGCGAGCGGCGACGCCCTGCTGTCCTGGCTGGGGCGCAACCTGAGGGGCGCGGTCAGAGGCCGCGGAACGGCCTACCGGTTGCGGGGGGCGAATCTTGCGGTGCTGGCGGGCGACGATCACCAGGGCGAGCTGCAGGCCCGCATCGAGGCCGCGCTGACCGAGGCGGGCGAGGGCTTTGCGATCTCGTGCGCGGTCGGCCGCGCACGACTCGGCACCGACGCCCGGACACCAAGCCACGCGGTCGAGCTGGCGGCCAACCGGGCCCAGGCGGTGCGCGACGCCGTCGCCCGGGAGTCGGCTGTGCGCGTGCCCGACCAGCCGATCGATGCCCAGGCGCTGGCTGCGCCCGGGCACGATGCGGCGACGCTCGCGGTCGCGGTCGGGGCGCGGCTGGGCCTGACCGACGGAGAACTGGTCGATCTCGAGGCCGCCGTGCAACTGCGCGATGTCGGCAACATCGCGATCCCTGCGACCGTGCTCAACCGGCCGGGTGGCCTTAGCGCCGACGAGTGGAGCTTCATCCGCGCGCACACGATCGTCGGCGAGCGCCTGCTGACCAACAACTTCGGGATGGACCGCGTCGCGGCCCTGGTCCGCTCCAGCCATGAACGGTGGGACGGCGCCGGGTACCCCGACGGTCTGGCCGGTACGGCGACGCCGCTGGCCGCGCGGATCGCGTTCGCGTGCGGCGCGTTCGAGGACATGACGACCAAGCGCGCCCACCGTCCCGCGCGGGACCCCGAGTCGGCGCTGGCCGAGCTCGAGCGCGGCGCCGGCACCCAGTTCGACCCCGAGGTCGTGCGTGCCTTCCAGAAGGAGTTCGAGGCCTCGCGCGAGCTTCGCATCGCCCGTCTGAACCCCGATCCGGGGCGTCGGCTGCACGCGCTGGTCGCCCACCGCGACCCCGCCGTCCGCTTTCTCGTCGCCAACGCGGTTCAGGCCGCCGGCCACGACTGCGTCTCGGCGCCGGACGGGGCGAGCGCCTGGGAGGCGTACCGCCGCGACCGACCCGAGCTGGTGGTCGCCGACCAGCTGCTGCCCGGCACCGGCGGCGAAGAGCTCGTCCGCCGAATCGACACCGACGAACACGGCGCCGCGCCCTACGTGGCGATGCTGATGCCGCCGGGCACCGAGCACGAGACCTCCCCGAGCGGCGTCGACGAGCTCCTGTTCCGCCCGCTCAATCGCGCGACGATCGAGTCGCTGCTCGCGGCTGCCGCCGACCGCGAGCGCTCCCAGCAGGACCCTTCAGCCCGATAGGTGCAGGCGGTGGGCGACCGCGGCCGCCTGCGTACGGCTCGAGACTCCGAGCTTGCGCAGGATCCGCGAAACGTGGACGCTGGCCGTCTTCTCGGCCATGAACAGAGCCGCGCCGATCTGCCGGTTGGTGGCGCCTTCGGCGATCAGTGCGAGCACCTGGCGCTCGCGGTTGGTGAGCCCGAACGGATCCTCGTCAGCGGTCCCGACCGCGCCGTCGGCGTCGAGGTCGGCCGGGTCGCCGTCGCGACCGCCGTCGCCTAGATCGATCCGTCCGCGTTCGGCGAGCGTCGTGAGCTCGTCGATGAGCCATCGCGAGCCGAGCTGGCGGGCCAGCTCCAGTGCCGCGCGCGCGGGCTGGGCGGCGGCCGCGCGGTCGCCGGCCTCGATCAGCGCCTCGACCTGGTTGTAGGTCGTGATCGCGGTCGGGTACGGACGCCCGATCGCCTCCCATTCCGCAGCCGCCTTCGCCCACAGCTTGGCGTCGTTACGGCCGCGAGCCCGCGCCAGCTCAGCCGCCCCGACCGCGCGGAAGGCGCGTTCGACCGGGCCGCCGTCCTGGGCGGCGCCGCGCAGCCGCTGCTCGTGGATCCGAGCGCGAGCGATCGCATCCTTCTCCTGGGCGCGCTCGCGCAGGTCGCGGGCCTGCTGCGCGATGTCGGCTTCGATTCTCACGCCGGCGGCGCTGACCCGCGCGATCCGCATCACGTCGTCGGTGCACACCTCGAGGCGATCGAGCGCCTGGGCGACTGCGTCCCGCGCACCGAGCAGGTCGCGCCGACGCCGGCGCAACTCGCCGAGCAGCGCGCCCAGCACCCCGATCCACTGCGGCTCAGAGGATTCCGCCACCAGCGGCTCGATCTGCTCGAGCGCCCCGGCTGCCTGCACCTCATCGCCGCGGCCGAGGGCGAGGTCGGCCTTGCGGACCTGACAGAAGATCAAGTGCGTGCCGGCCAGCTGCGTGCCCGGAGGCGTGAGATGAGCCTCTGCCTCCTGCCACTCCCCGGCGTCGAACGCGAGCTCTGAGATCGTCAGCATCATCCAATCGTGGTTTCGCGTCATCCGGCGCGGCGTCGCCCGCAGGCCCTCGTAGGCCATCTCCAAACCGTCCCGCGTGCGCCCGATCAGGTTGAGCATGTCGGCGAAGTTGGAGTAGGCATAGCTGAGGCTGTCCAGGTCGTCGTTGTCGCTCGCGAGCTGGATCGTGCGCCGCATCCGCGCGGCGCCCTGGTCGACGCGTCCGAGCGCGATCTCGGCCATCCCCAGCGTGTTCAGTACTTCGGTCTCGGCCCGCAGATCTCCCGCCGCGACCGCGGCGGCGAGTGCCTCCTCGCCGTCCTCGATCGAATTGCGGAACCGCCCGCGCAAAAACCGGGTTCGGGCCAGCCAAGCCAGCAGCAGCGCGCGGTCCCGGCTCTCCTCGCCGGGAGGCAGCAGCGCCAGCGCGCGCTGGGCGGTCTCAACGCTCACGAGCCCTCGGTTCAGCGACCACTGGATCCGGGACAGACGCGCCAGCAGATCCGATCGACGCCGCGGGTCGCCGTGCTCGGACAGCTCGCGCAGACCGCTCTGCAACAGCACCTCGGCGCGCGTCCGGTCACCCGCGATCGAGTGAGCCGAGGCTGCCAGTGTCAACAGCTCGACGTGGTCGAGCGGGACCAGCGCCTCCGGGTCTGAGACCCGCGGCCACAGCTCGAGCGCGCGCTCGGCGAGGCTGGCGGTCTCGCCATAGGCGTGGACGTCGCGGGCGGCCAGCGCGGCCCGTACGGTGGCGCGCAGCGCCGCGGGCTGGTCGCCGCCGGCGGCGTAGTGGTTAGCGATCGTGGTGGCGAGCTCGACCCCCCATTCGTCGCCGTTGGAGCGCTGCTCGTAGACGTGGGCGAGCGCCAGGTGCAGCTCGACGCGCTCGCCGGGGAGCAGGTCGTCGTACAGGGCCTCGCGCAGCAGCGCGTGACGGAAGCTCAGACGCGCGTCATCGCAGGCCTCCAGCACCTGCTCGGCGACAGCCTCTCGCAGCGCGGTATGCAGCGCCTCGTGGTCGATCTCGGTGATGTCGGCGATCGTGCCCTCGTCGAGCGCGCGCCCGACGGCGATCGCGCGCGCCGCCCGTTGGCCCGGCTCGGACAGGCGCTCGATCCGCAGCATGAACGCATCGCGCAGACTCTGAGGAGTGGAACCACGGCCGTCGAGACCGGCGGCCAACAGCTCCTCGGTGTACAGCGGGTTGCCCTCGCTGCGCGTGAACAGCCGGTCGACGAGCTCGTCGGTGGGCGTGTCGCCGAGGATGTCGGCGAGCGCCTCGGTCAGCTCGACACGATCGAACGGAACCAGCTCGAGCCGGCGGGCACTCGGCAGCCGCTCGAGCTCTGACAGCAGCGGGCGCAGCGCGTGGCGGCGGTGGAGCTCGTCGCTGCGGTAGGTGAGCAGCATCATCACGCGCTCCTCTCGCAGGCTGCGGGCCAGGAACGCCACGAACGTACGGGTGGACCGATCGGCCCAGTGCATGTCCTCGAGGATCAGCACCGCCGGCTGCGTCTCGCCGAGGAGGTCCACCAGCTCGAGCACGGCCTCGAACAACCGCAGCTGCGCCGCCGGATCGTGGCGCTCCGATACCTCGACCCCGTCGTCCAAGCCGGGAACGAGCGCCGCCAGCTGCGACCGGCTGCCCTTACCCAGCTCCTTGAGGACCGGGTGACAGGCGCGCACCAGGGGCCGCAGCGCCCCTAACAGAGGGGCATAGGGAAGCTGAGCATCGCCCTGCTCGACGGCCTCGCCCCGAAGGACGATCGCGTCCTCGGCGTGGCGCTGCTCGAACTCCCTTACCAGCCGGGTCTTGCCGACGCCCGACTCACCGCCGAGCAGCACCAAAGCCGGACGCTGCTCCCCCGCGTCCCGCAAGATCGCCTCGAGCTCCGCCAGCTCGCCGACGCGACCGACCAAGTGACTGCTCGTGAGTCTGCTGCGCATGACGGAAGTATCGCCATAGCGCCGCTGCGCGGCGGGATCCTGCGTGTACTCGCGCTGCGTCCCGGTTGACGTAATCGCTGGCAAGGCGCTGAGCCTCCTCAGCGCGGGCCGACGCCAGGGCCGCTGAGATGTTGGAAGTCATGCTCGCTCCTTTTGATGAAAACCACTGAGAAGAGCATGGACTGAGACCCGCGTTTGCACATCGGCAGTTCGCAGCCGATCGCCTCAACGGAGGCCTTACCTGGGTAGCGGCGACCCCTTACCCCTAAGGCGCGACCGCCCGGGGCCTCAGGCGACCAGATCCGGGACGGTGTCGCCCGAGTTCGTCGGGCTCGACGGCGACCTGGTGGACGCCGCGATCTCCTCGGAGGTGACGTGCTGAGGGTGGTGGCAGGCCGCCAGATGCCCGTTCGCGTATTCGGTCAGCCGTGGCTCGACCGTGCGGCACACCTCCGTGGCTCGCGGGCAACGAGTGTGGAAGCGGCAACCGGCCGGCGGCCGGATCGGGTTGGGCGGCTCGCCGGTGACGAACACGCGGTCACGTGCGCGGTTCTCTTTGGGGTCAGGGAGCGGGATCGCCGACAGGAGCGCCGAGGTGTAGGGGTGGATCGGCTTGTCGTAGAGCTCCTCGGCCGGCGAGACCTCCATCAGCTTGCCGAGGTACATGACGATGATCCGGTCGGACACGTGACGCACGACGCTGAGGTCGTGGGCGACGAACACGTAGGACAGCTGCAGCTCATCCTGGAGCTCGTCGAGCAGGTTGATCACCTGTGCCTGGATCGAGACGTCCAGCGCTGACACCGGCTCGTCGAGCATGATCAGCTGCGGATTGACCGCGAGCGCCCGGGCGATCCCGATCCGCTGGCGCTGGCCGCCGGAGAACTCGTGCGGGAACCGGTTGAGGTGCTCGCGGTGCAGCCCGACCCGGTCGAGCAGGCTGCGGATCTCCTCCTGCTGGTCGTCCTTGGCGACGCCGCGGATTCGCAACGGCGTGGCCAGGATCTGAGCGACCCGCTTGCGCGGGTTCAGCGACGCCTGCGGATCCTGGAAGACCATCTGCATCTGGCGGCGGATCGGCTCGAGCTGCTTACGGCCGGCGCTGGTGATGTCGGCGCCGCGGAACCGGATCGACCCCCCGGTTGGGTCCAGCAGCCTGACCAGGGTCCGGATCAGCGTGGTCTTGCCGCAGCCCGACTCGCCGACGATCCCCAGCGTCTCGCCCTCCTGCAGCGCGAACGAGACGTCGTCGACCGCGTGCACCTGGGCGACCTTGCGGTCGACGACGACCCCCGACTTGATCGGGAAGTACATCTGCAGGTGGTCGACCTCGAGCAGCGTCGAGCCGTTACCCGATCCCGGCGCGGGCTTCTGCTCCGGCTGCTGCTCCACCTCCGGCTCGGGGGCCTGGCGGACCGCGCCCTCGGCGCTCTGGCTGCCCCCGGCGCTCTCGCTGCTCTCGGCGCTCTCGGTGCTGTCGGTGCTCTCGTCGTTCACGAGATCACGGTCTCCTCACTGCGCAGGCCGATCTGGTCGCCGACCTGGCGCAGCGAGCGCTTGCGGTCGAGCTCCAGCCAGCAGCGGTCCAGATGCTCCGGCGCATCGGTCAGGCGGGCTTCGAGCTGCGGAATCTCGGTGCAGCGGTCGAACGCGTGCGGGCAGCGCGGGCGGAAGTGACAGCCCTCGGGCGGCGCCAGCAGCGACGGTGGCATCCCCGGGATCGCCGGCAGCCGCGTCAGAGCGGTCGCGGTCCAAACGCGCGATCGAGCCGAGCAGCCCCCAGGTGTACGGGTGCTGGGGGTCGTAGAAGATCTCGTCGAGCGTCCCCTGCTCGATCACCCGCCCCGCGTACATCACGACGATCCGGTCGGCGATGTCGGCCACGACCCCGAGGTCGTGGGTCACCAGGATGACCCCGGCGCCGGTTTCGGAGCGCAGCTGGCGCAGCTCGTCGAGGATCTGAGCCTGGATCGTGACGTCCAGCGCGGTGGTTGGCTCATCGGCGATCAGCAATCGGGGCGAGCACGACAGCGCCATCGCGATCATCACGCGCTGGCGCATGCCGCCCGAGAACTCGTGCGGGTAGGAGTTCAGCCGATCGCGGGCTCGCGGGATGCCGACCCGCTCCATCAACTCGACGGCGCGGTCCATCGCCTGGGCCTTGGACATGTGGCGCTCGTGGACCCGGATCTGCTCGACGATCTGGTTGCCGATCCGGTAGACGGGGTCCAGCGAGCTCATCGGATCCTGGAACACCATCGCGATCCCAGCGCCGCGGACCTTGCGCAGGTCGTTGTCCGGGAGCGTGACGAGGTCGCGGCCGTCGAACATCGCCTGCCCCTCGAAGCGCGCGTTCGGCCCACGGGTGAGGCCCATCAGCGTCATCGCGGTGACCGACTTCCCAGAGCCCGACTCGCCCACCACCGCCACGATCTCGCCGCCGGAGACATCGAACGAGACGCCGTCGACGGCGTGGACGATGCCCTCCTCGGTCGCGAACGACACCCGCAGGTCCTGGATCTGGAGCAGCGGCCCCTCGGGCATCACCTTGGTGGCCGAGCCGGAGCGAATCTCTTCGGTCATCAGGACAGCCTGATCCGCGGGTCGAGGTACGCGTAGAAGATGTCGATGATCGCGGCCAGGATCACCACGGCGAACGCGCCGATCATCGCCACCACGAGGATCACCGTGATGTCGAGGCGCCGGATCGCGTCGGCGGCCAGCTGGCCGATCCCGTGGAGGTTGTAGACCGATTCGGTGAGGATCGCGCCACCGCCGATCACCTGAGCGAAGTCAAGGCCCCACAGCGAGATGATCGGGATCAGGCTGTTGCGGAGCGTGTGGCGCAGGAGGACCTGGCGCTCGGACAGCCCCTTGGCCTTGGCCGTGCGCACATAGTCCTCATTGATCGTGTCCAGGATCGTCGAGCGCAGAACTCGCGAGTAGAAGCCCACGAACAGGACCGACAGCGTGAACCACGGCAGGATCAGGTGCACGAACCACTGCCATGGGTTGCTGGTCAGCTTCGTGTATCCGCCCAGCGGGAAGATGCCTGCCTTGTAGCCGAGGTAGTAGAGCAGCACCGCGCCGAGGAAGAACGGCGGAAACGACACGCCGAGCATCGACAGCACGGTCAACATCCGGTCGGTGTAGCGGCCCGCCCTGATCGCCGCGAGCGTGCCCACGACGATCGACGTGAACAGCCACAGCAGCCCCGCTCCGACGGCTAGCGAGACGGTCGCAGGGAGGCCCGCCTTGACCTCGTCGAGCACGTTGAACCCCTGCGTGTAGGAGTACGCCTGGCCGGTGAAGATGTTGCCCATCGTCTTGACGTACTGGACGTAGATCGGCTTGTCGAAGCCGTACTTGACGCGGATCTCATGGATCTGCGTGGCGGTCGCCAGGCGGCCGGCGAGGCGCAGCGCGGGGTCGCCGTTGGGCAGCGCCTCGAGGATCAGGAACGTGATCACCGAGATCACGAACAGCACGACGATCATCGCGAATATGCGGCGAATTGCGAACCGAACCATCGCTCAGTACCTCAGTGGGCGATCCGGACCTTGGCCCGCGGGTCGAGCGCGTCTCGCAGCCCGTCGCCGAACACGTTGATCGACAGCACGGTGAGCACCAGCATGATGCCCGGGACCAGCACGTCGTGGAACGCGGCCGGAATCGTGCTGATCCCGTCGGAGATCATCGTCCCCCACGACGGGTTCGGCGGCTGTACGCCGGCGCCGAGGTATGACAGCGCGGCCTCGAGCAGGATCGCGTTGGCGAGGATCAGCGGGATGAACACGACGATCGTCGAGGACAGGTTCGGGAGGACCTCCGAGAACATGATCCTCCAGTTACTGAGGCCCTGCTGGCGCGCGGCGTCGATGAACTCGCGCTCGCGCATCGTCAGCACCTGTCCTCGGACCGGCTTGGCGACGTACGGGATGTACACGATCCCGACGACGATTGCCGGGAGCAGCAGCGTGTTGCTCTTCAGCGGCCCCAGACCGCCGACGGCCAGCGCGGTCCCCAGCGTGACCCCGAGCAGGATCGCGGGGAACGCCCAGATCACGTCGAGCAATCGGGAGATGAACCCGTCGGTGATCCCGCGGAAGAACCCGGCGACGATCCCCAGGATCAGCGCCAGGACCATCGTGATCAGCGTCGCCACGAACCCGATCTCGAGCGAGTTGCGCCCGCCGTAGAGCAGCCGGACCGCGACGTCGCGGCCGTTGGCGTCGGCCCCCAGGAAGTACTTGCTGTGCCACGTCGGGCCGATCGGGATGCCGGTCGGGCTGACGATGTCGGTGTTCTTGCCGTGGACCTTGACGGTCCCGGTGATGTTCTCGAACGAGGGCCCCTGGTGCGCGATGTGCTTGGCGTAGACCGGCGCCAGCAGGCACAGGACCACGATCAGGATGAACAGGCCGCCGAAGAACAGCGCCACGTGATTGCGGCGCAGGCGGCGCCAGGCGAGCGTCCACGGCCCGAGCCCGGGCGGAAGCTTTTCGCCTTCAGCCTGAAGTGCGGCAGGTACTTCGCCGGAGAACTCGGTGCCGGATGCGGTGGTCGCCATAGCTAAGGGGTGGGGCCGGGACAGCCTACCCGTCCCGGCCCACCCTTAGTGCTTGTTACTTCAGCTGGAACGAGGTCCAGTCGAACCCGTACAGCGGGTGGAACACGATCGCCTGGTAGTTCAACCGGTCGGAGGTGAACTCAGGGAACGTCTGGTAGCCGTACACACCGATGTAGGCCTTCTGGGCCGTGTAGGTGTCGAGCGCCTGCCACTGGCTGGCGATGGAGCTCAGCTTGCTCGTGGGCACCGCCCCGAGCTTGTTGATCTGCGCGTCGATCTTCGGGTCATCGACCTGCCCGAAGTTCTGGTTGTTGGTCGGCAGGATCGCCTTCGAGCTGAGCAGCAGATAGAAGTCGATCGGGTTCGGGAAGTCCTGGTTCCAGTCGGCGAAGCCCGTCTGCGGGTTGAGCTTCAGGTTGCCGATCGTCGAGAAGTAGTTCGCGTCGGCGATCACCTTCTGGGTGGCCTTGAACCCGATCTGGTTCAGGAACTGCGTGTAGTACGTCATCCACTGCTGACGCGGCGAGCGCGTCTCGCTCCAGACCGTGACCTTGCGTGCCGGCCATGCCGGACTGCTGGACCAGCTGCTTGGCCTTGGCCAGGTCGCCGTTGCCCGGGTTGCCGTACGGGCACTTGCCCGACGGGTGACCGATCATGTGCGGGCGGCAGGAAGAAGCACCCCGGCAGCAGCGTGCCCGATCCGAGCCGGTTCATCGCGTTCTGGTTGAGCCCGGTGATCACGGCCTCCCGCGCCAGCTGGCTCGAGAACGGCTTGGCCTTGGTGTTCATGAAGACGTAGTACGTCGAGTTGAAGTCCGTCTTCTTCGAGAACCGGTCAGAGGCCTTCGACTTGATCTGCGGCAGCAGGCTGCCGGGGATCGTGTCGGCCCAGTCGAACACGTCGGCGGTGTTGTTGAGCACCGCCTCGCGCGTTGGAGTCGACGTTCGACGAGATCTTGACGTTCACGTCGACGTGGCCGGCGGGGATGCCCGGGGATGTTCATCGAGGACCACTTCGGGTTGCGGACCAGCGAGTACGACTGGTTGGGGACGATGTTGGTGATCTTGTACGGCCCGACGCCCGGGGGCGGGCTGTTGGGCATGTTCTTCATCGGCGTGCCGCTCGGGACCAACCCCAGGGCCGGGAACGCGAGCACGTTGTCAAACGCGCCGTACGCCGCGTTCAGGTGGATCGTGATCTGTGCCGGTCGAGTCGTTGGCCGTGATCCCGGAGATCGTCTTGGCCTTGCCGTCGGCGTAGGCGGTCGCGCCCTTGATCTGCGCCGTGATGAACTGGCCGGAGCCGCCCCACGGGATCTTGATCGCGCGCTCGGCCGTCCAGGCGAAGTCGCTCGCCTTGACCGGCTTGCCGTTGGAGTAGACGAGGCCCTTGCGCAGCGTGACCGTGTAGGTCTTGCCGCCGTCGGTGATCTTCGGCAGCGCGGTCGCAAGACCGGGGATCACCTGACCGCCCGCGGTTCCGCTCTGGTGCGCGTAGGTCACCAGACCGGTGTACGCGAGCCAGTCGGGCTCAGCGGCCTGGGTGGTGTACCCGAAGCCCGGGTCAAGCGAGTCGGGCGCGGTGCCCATCATCAGCGTGACCGTGCCGCCGCTGCTGCTGCTGCCGCCCGAGGACGACGATGATCCGCTGCCCGACGCACTGGACGTCGAGCTGGATCCGGAGCTACCGCACGCGGCCAATACCAAGGCCGTGCCGATAGCGAGGCCGGCTGTCCACGCCGCTCCTCTTTGCTTCCTCATAGATCCTCCTCCTCCGAGGGTCGTGGTTCAAGGAAATCTAGATCACGCGACATGTTTGAGAGGGTCGTGGGGCGCGCCCTAATCAAGCCCAAACACGTCGCGCGCTTATGTCGATAACGACTCTGGAAAGTAGCTGACTCGGTCGGCCGCCGAGCCGCCACCGATCGTGGTCTCATCCAGAGGAGCCCTTGTTCGAACGGTGCTTCGGTTGCAGATACGGGGTAAGCGCCGCTCGGGCGACCGCGCGCTTGCGCGCGGCGGGGACGCCGTGCCAGTCGACCGTGACCGTGATCAGCCGTTTTCCGTCCGTTGACATCAGCTGCTTCTGGGCGGGGAACCAGTCAGCGTCGAGGCCGAGCCCCGAGACCGACACCGGTGCGGCGATCATCCGCTGGCTGGTGAACTGCTGCCCCGCCTCGACCGCCGTACGCTCGAGCACGAAATACGGCTGCGGGCCGTCGTAGATGTTCGCGATCAGGTGGATCTTCGGCGCGCGGGCGGGATGCGCCCTCAGCGAGCATTGCGGCATCGCGTTGTTACCGGTCTGCTTGGCCAGCGCGATGCTCCCGGGAGCAACGTTCAGATAGCGAGCGACCGCATCGACCGCCGTGGGCAGGCACACGGGAGCGGCGGCCGGCTTGGCGCGAGTCGTGCTCGACGAGCTCGAGCTCGAGCTCGATCCACAGCCCACGACCAGCAGCGCCGCGGCGACTGCGCCCAGGATCGTCAGTCGCCGCGTCGCTGCCTCCTTCGGTACTCGCGCGCCTTGGCCCGCGCGCCGCACACCGACATCGAGCACCAGTTGGACCCCTGGTTGCGGCTGTGGTCGTAGAACGCCCACCCGCAGTCGATCCCGCGACATGCCTTCAACCGGGGCCAGCGTCCGTCGATTTGGGCGACGGCCACGACGGTGGCGATCAGGGCGAGTGCCTCGTCGAGGCCGTCGCGGCGGATCCGGAAGTCCGGCCGCTCGGAGGGGTGCAGACGTACGGTCGGGCCGGGACCCTGTAGCGCGTCGTCGAGGCGGTCGATCGCCTCGACATCGACCGCGGCGCCGTTGTTGACGAACATCATCGACCGCAGTCCGGTCCTCACGTCGAGCACTCGGCTCATATCGTGCTCGCGGAGCTCGGTGCCGGGCTCGAGCAGCTCGCGCTGGTCCAGCCAGGTGCGGATCGCCTCGGGGCTGGTGAACCGCTCCTGGTTGCCGTCATCCAGGTCCCAACTGGTGTTGACGAACCCCTGGACCAGCGCGAGCTCGCCCGGAGCAGGCCGGCGGTCGCCGACCTGACGCTCGTCTGGATACGCGAGCGAACTCAGCCCCAGCTGTGCGGGACCGCCGTCCACTGCTACCTCCCTCCTACCCACCGTCACCACCGTGACCGTACACGGTGGTAACGCTCGACGTCAAGCCGTAACCGTCGATTCGCAGCTCCCGGGCTCGTTGACCTGCTCAACGTCCCACTCGAAGCCTTTCGCGCGGACCGTGGGACGTTTGTCACCTGGGGCGTGGCCAACGTCCCACCGTTCCTCCGATCCGCCCACGGATGGGACGTTGAGCACGCCTCCGGGCGCGGCGCCAGGCGAACGTCAGTCGACCGTGAGCACGGCCTTGCCGTTGACCCGGCGGCCGATCAGCGCCTCGATCGCGTCACCGGCCTCCGTCCAGGATTCCGTCAGCGCGATCTGCGGGTCCAGCCGGTCCTCGGCGATCAGGTCCGCAAGCCGCCGTAGATCGACACTCCCCGACCGCGTGTGCCGGAGCTCGCTGAAGATGTAGAGGCCGTACAGTCGAGCCCCGGGGGCCCGTGCGAACAGCTCGCGAGCCGAGTAGGAGACCGGCTCGGCGATCGTCGAGGCGAAGCTGATCACGATTCCCCGTGGCGCCACGCGGTGCAGGGCCGTTCCCAGCACCGACCCCCCGATCGCGTCGAGGATCACCTCGAAGTCCGGCCCCTCGGGCTCGAGCTCCGGGTATAGCTCGTCCGCGCCGAGCTCGGCGAGCCCCTCGGCACGTCGGGCGATGCCGGTCACGTGCGCGCCGGCGAGATTGGCCAGCTGGACCGCGAAACGGCCGACGCCGCCGCTGGCGCCCGTCACCAGCACGCGCTTGCCCAGGACGAAGCCGCCGTGCTCGAGCGCCCGCAGGGCGGTAAGCCCGGCGACCGGCAGCGTCGCCGCCTGCTCGAACGAGACCTCGTCGGGCAGCTCCGCCAGCCAATCGGTCTCGACCGCCACCAGCTCGGCCCACGCGCCCAATCCGACCAGGCCGACCACCCGGGCACCCTCGGCCGGCCCGCTCCCGTCCGCGGCCCGGCGGCGCACGACCCCGGCCAGGTCCCAGCCGGCGACGGTTCCGGGGCGCATCCCCTCCAGACGACGTGTCTCGCCCCGGTTGAGGCTGATCGCCCGAACCTCGACCAACGCCTCGTCGTGCTGCGGCGACGGATCGGGCACGGTCGCCAGCTCGACGAGCGGGGGCGTTGCGGAGGAGACGAGCGCGCGCATCGGGACCGTCGACAGCGTACGGGGTCTATGGTGTCGCGGGTCCCAACCACGGATGGATGCTCGCGTCGGTCAGCGGGTACCACGCTCCAAGGAGGAGGAGAGATGCGGTTCACACCAATCCGGCCAGGGCGGCTGCTCCCGTTCGCGATCGCCGCCTGCTGTGCCGCCGCGATGGCTGCGCCGGCCGCGGCCAGCGCGGTCGGTGTCACCTGGATGAAGGGCGTGGCGTCGCCCGGGACTCCGGCTCGCTACGACAAGGTCGGGGTGATCAAGGTCGGACCGCGCACGGCCAAGAACGTGCTGGTGATCGAGCCGGGCACCTCGGCCGGCGCCGCGTATTTCGTGCCGCTGGCCAAATGGATCGTGTCGTCGACCAGGGGCTGGCAGGTGTGGGCGGTCGAGCGTCGCGAGAACCTGCTCGAGGACCAGTCCGAGCTGGACCTGGCCAAGCGCGGCAACGTCAGAAGTGGCCCGCTGTTCGACTACTACCTGGGATATCTGTCCGATCCGACGATCAAGCACCACTTCCGGTCGATCCCGGATTCGAGCGTCCAGTACGCCAAGCGGTGGGGGATGAGCGTGGCGGTCGGCGACCTGCACCGCGTGATCGGGGCCGCCCGGAAGCTGGGCGGCCGGGTCGTGCTCGGCGGCCACTCGTTGGGCGGCACGGTGGTGACCGCGTACGCGACCTGGAACTTCAACGGACACGCCGGCGCCCGAGACCTCGCGGGGCTGGTGTACATCGACGGTGGCAGCGGCCCGGCCGAGTCGGCCTCGCAGGCGAGCGCCGCGCTCGCGGCGCTAAACGCCCCCAGCGCGACGCCGTGGCTGGCATTCGGCGGGATTCCCGCTCCGTTCGCCGGTCTGTTCAACGCGACCGGCTCGCTGGGCGCGCTGATCGCCCCCGACGCGCGCTCGCTGGGTCAGCAGTTCCCGCTGCTGCCCGCGCAGCTCAAGCCGCCGGTGCCCGCCACCAACCTCGGGCAGTACGGATACGCGCTCAACGTCGGCACGTCGCCGACGTCACTGCTCGCGGCGCAGGCCCACCTCGGCAAGGGGCTCAGCAGCTCGACCACGAACGGCCTGCACGGGTGGAACGGGGCGGGAGCGCTGACGCCGATCCGGCGTTTCGCGATGATGTTCTCGGGGTTCGGGATCAACAACGCCGACGGCACCGAGTGGTACTTCCCCCAGCGCCTGACCGACGACGGCGGAGCTGTCGGCAACGGGCTCGCCAACCCCGCCCAGAAGGTTCTGAACGTGCGCTCGACGATGGGGCGGCGGCTGCCCCGGAGCTTGAGGATCTACGCGTTCGGCGCCGCCCTGGGCGGACCGCGGGTGCTGCAGGCAGCGGAGTCTCTGGCCAAGCAGTCGGGAATACCGAGGCGCAATCTGACGCTGATCAACCGGCAGCGCACCTACGCCCATAACGACCCGGCGGGCGCGTTCCCCCACAACGTGTTCTTCAAGCACCTGATGCCGTTTCTCCAGACGGTGGCTCGCGGCTGACCGCGGCCGTGCTCACGCGGGCGATCGCCTCGGCCACGCGTATGTCGCGCAGGCCGTCGGTACCCGACGTGCGCGGCTCCCGGCCGCTGGAGACGCAGTCGGCGAACTCGACCAGCTCTCGTCTGAACGCCTCGTCGTAGGCCACGATCTCGTCGCACCGCCAGCTGTGCGCGGTCCCGAGGTCGCCGCCCTCGATCGTCAACCGACTCGGCATGTTGGCCAGAAACGGCGACGGAAGCGCCAGCGTCAGGCGGCGAGCGGGCGCGTAGCAGGCGAGTTCCTGGTGGTAGCTGGTGATGCCCTCGAGCAGCACCCATGACAGGTGACACTCAGTTTCGCCGAAGCGCATGTTGATGCCCACGCACTCGGGCGCCAGCGACGCCGAGCGGATCTCTGAGGGCGCGCCGAGCAGGCCGCCGAGCATGTTCAGCTCGTGCACCAGCGTGTTGAGCACGACCGTCCGGTAAACCCGGCGCGTCCGTTCGTCGGCGCCTCCGACGGCCGCGTCGATCGGCTCGCGCTCGGCGCGCTCGAGCTCGCTCAGCTGATCGGAGATGTCGTCGTCGCCGGCGATCAGCGGAAGGTGCGCCACGTACGGTGCGATCGGCGCCTCCAGCGTGGTGACGCGGATCAGCCGCAGGTCGGCGATCGACGGCAGCAGCTCGGCAAGCCGCTCGTACGCCGGGTCGTAGCGCTTCATGGTGCCCACCATCAGCGTCACCCCGGCGCGCCGGGCCGCGGCGATCATCCGCTCGGCGTCGCGGCCGCACAGCGCCATCGGCTTCTCCACGAACACGTGCAGCCCGGCCTCGGCGGCCGCGATCGCGACCGGCGCATGGTCGCCGGTGCTGGCGACGAGCACTGCGTCAAGCGGCTGCGCCAGCAGCTCCTGCCACCGCCGGTGAACCGTGCGCGCCCCGTAGCGCTCGGCGCAGCCGCGGGCGCGAGCCGACGACAGATCGCACACGGAGGCGAGCTCGAACCGCTCAGACAGCTCCGCCAGGTATCGGAGGTGCATGACCTGGGAGATCAACCCGCACCCGACCACGCCGATCCGGATGCGCTCGGACGGTCTGCGTGCCATGCCCGCATTCTCGCTGGCAAGCTCTGTCCGATGACGCCCGGGCCGAAGGACCTGCCGCTGATCCCGGCCGACGTGTTGCGCGATCTGCGTCCGAGCGCGCCCGGCCTCGCCGGGATGTGGCGCTACCGCGACTGCATCCCGGTGTCCGACAGGGCCGCGGCGCGGGCCACGCTGGGCGAGGGCCTCACGGCGCTGGTCGCGGTCGACCCCGAGCTGGCCGGGGTGGTGGCCAAGCTCGACTTCCTGATGCCGACCGGGTCGTTCAAGGATCGCGGCGCCGCCGTGCTGATCGCCTCGGCGCTCGACCGCGGCGCCGACTCGGTGATCGCCGACAGCAGCGGCAACGCGGGGAGCGCGATCGCGGCGTACGCGACCCGCGCCGGGATCGAGTGCACGGTGTTCGTCCCGGAGTCGACGTCGGCGGCCAAGCGTCGGCAGATCTCGGCCTACGGGGCGCAGCTCGAGCTCGTGCCCGGCGATCGCACCGCGACGGCCGAGGCGGCGATCGCCGCCGTGGAGCGGACAGGGGTGATGTACGCCTCGCACGTGCACGACCCGTACTTCATCCAGGGCACCAAGACGTTCGCCTACGAGCTCTGGGAGCAGGCCGGTGACGCCCCCGACTCGGTGATCGTTCCGGCCGGCAACGGCACGCTTCTGCTCGGGATCGCGCGCGGCTTCGCCGAGCTGCTCCAGGCCGGGCTGGTGCGATGCGAGCCGGCGCTGATCGCGGTCCAGAGCGAGCGCTGCGCGCCGCTGGCCCGGGCATGGTCCGAGGGCTCGCAGCAGCCGATCGAGGTCGACGCCGGCCAGACGGCGGCGGAGGGAATCGCGATCCCGCGTCCGGCGCGGGGCGCCGAGATGCTGGCTGCGGTCCGCCGCAGCGGCGGTTGCATCGTGACCGTGCCGGAGGAGACGATCGCCCCCGCCCGGGCGGCGCTCGCACGCCGCGGTCTGTTCGTCGAGCCGACCGCGGCGCTCGTATGGGCCGCGGCCTTGATGACCCGGCAGCACCCTGCCGTGCGCGGCTTCGGCGAGGATCCGGCCTGGGCGCAGGCCCGGTCGCTGGCGTCCGGGAGCGTGGTCGTGCCCCTGTGCGGATCGGGGCTGAAGTCCCCGGCCGCCTGACGCCCGTGGCTACAAGCGACGCCCGATCAGCTCGGCCAGGCGCTGCGCTGCGCCCGGCGAGTAGGAGAGGAACAGCGACGGCTCAGCCAGCTCGAGCTCGACCAGGCGAGGCACCCCGTCGGCGGCCGGAATCAGGTCCACCCGCGCGTACAGGAGCTCCTCGCGCGGCCATCGGACCGCGTCGAGCACCCGGTCGGCCACCTCGCGCTCAGCCGTACTGGGCTCGCGCGGACGGATGTCCTCTTCCACGTACAGCCCGGCCACCGTGCCCCGGCCGGGCTGGAGCATCGGCCCCTTTCGAATCGCGTGCGAGAAGCATCCCCCGAAGAACAGCAGCGCGGTTTCGCCGAGCTCATCGACCGCGCTCAGATACGGCTGCACCATCACGTGGCGACCTGCGTCCAGCAGCCCGCCAACGTGTGTCCGGGCCTTGTCCTCCTCGCCGCGGCGGTAGCGGGCGGTATCGATCGACCCCGACGAGATCGTCGGCTTGACCACGTACTCCCCGTCGGGCGGATCCCACGACTCGCCCGGGGACACGAACGCCGTGTCGACCGCCCCGGGGATCTCACCGAGATACCGCTTGTCGGTGTTCCACGCGATCACCTCGGCCGAGTTGAGCACCCGCGGCAGCGACCGCGCCCAGGCCACGAACTGTTCACGCCGGCGGGCGTAGTCCCAGACCGACCGGATCACGACGAGCTCGAACGAGCGCCAGTCGACATCCGGGTCGTCCCATACCGCCGGCTCGGCGGCGATCCCCCGATCACGCAGCGCGTCCAGCAGCAGCGGCTCGTCCTCTCCCAGCTGCGGGAGCTCGGCGCACGTCGCCAGCGCGACGCGCGAGCTCACGGGTTCACCGGGTGGCCTGCGGGTCGCCCGGGCATGCGGTGACCGGCTGCAGCGTCCACACGCAGTACGCCGGCCGGGCCCGGCCTTGCGAGTCCAGCAGGCCTGAGTCCCAGCCACCCGGGGCGCCGGCGAACTGGTACCAGTAGACCGCGGTCACGGGTGGGCCACCGCTGACCGACGGCAGGTCGAAGAACGCCTGCGCCGCGGCGGCCTGGGCATTGGCGTTTCCGTCCAGGCACGCGCCGAGCGTAAACGGCAACGTCGAGCCAGGCGCGCCCGTGCAGGGCAGCGAGCGAGCCTGCGCGTAGCCGAGATCGCGGTCGGTCAGGTTCACCGCGGACTCGGTTACCCACAGCTGTTGCGCCGGAGCATGGGCTGCGGTCGTGGCGCGCGCAAGCTCGGCGTCGAACGCGGTCAGCTCATCGGTCCGGCTCTGGCCGAACAAGCCTGAGCCGGCGGGGTCGCCGTAGTCATGGATCGAGTACGTCGTGGGCATGTGGCCCTGGCTCGCCAGCAGGCCGAGATAGGGCTCCAGATATCCCGTGGAGGGCCAGCTGAACGTGCCGGCCGCTACCGCGTCCTGATCGTGCCCGCGGGCACGGGAGATCGCGCCCTCGGCGTCGAGCCAGAGGCAGGCCGCCTTGGCGGCACCGCCGTCGGGTGACCCCGGCGCACACCTCGTATGCTCGCTTCCGGTGGCCGAACACGTGTAGTTGCCGTGCTCGTGGTCGAAGTTCGTGGCGGGCTCGTTGAGCATCGCGCAGGTGGTCTGGGCCGAGCAGTCGTTGTTGAGATATGCGCAACCGCCGTTTGGCTCGTTCCACGCCTCCCACTGGTGCGGCCACGCCTGGGCCGGGACGTGCGCCGCGATCCCGTTGAGGATCCCTAGGACCCCGCAGTAGTAGCTCCGCCACCCCGCGGTCGTGGTGGGGTCGGGCTCGCCCGGGTCGCCCCGGGCACCGCTTCCGTCGTACTGCTTGACCGAGTCGCCGGCGCCGTATCCGACGATCACCACCATCGCGGTCAGGCCGTCGGCGTGCGCGGCGCGCAGCCCATACAGGAGGTCGTGCCAGGACTGCTGGATCGGGTGGGCCCGGCCGCCCTGGTCGAAGTAACCGTGCAGGAACGGGTTCGACAGCGTGCAGCCCGACCGGCCGTCCCACGTCGACACCGCGTTGTACTTGACCGACAGGCGGACCGCGGTCACCGGACGCGCCGGCGTCGTGGTCAGCGCCTTGAACGCGGCGTTGCTCCAGAAGCCGCCCACGCCGCCGGGACTCGAGCACGGATCGTCGTTGGCCGGGCAGTGGGCGAACAGCCCCTGCGCGTCCGAGATCCCGTACGTGACCGCCCGAGCCCCGGTCGCCGCGAACAGGAAGACGGCGGCGGCCGTTACGGCCGCCGCCATCGCTGTCAGGGCACGTAGACGTCCGTATGACAGGGCTTGCCTCCGCAGACGTCGACCACCTTGCCGTTCGGTGACAGGAAGTCCGATTTCTGAACCCGCGCGGCCTTCGTATTGCGCGGGTCGTGGTGCGGATCCTGGTTGGTCGTGTTGTTGTCCACCGGCGCCAGGTTCGCCAGCGGCGGCGGCTGCACCCGCCCCGGGCCGCTGTCCCAGATCACGATCGCCGACCCGCCGAACGGGTAGCGCTTGATCGCCGGGATCCCGAAGAACAGGTTGCGGTCACGGGAACGGTTGTTGTTGAGGTCGAGCGCCGGCTCGTGCGCCGACGCGCCGACGGTCCGGGCCTCGACCGCGGCCGAGTACATGCTGACCTGGTGATCGCCGTAGGCCACCTGCATCAACACCGTGTGCGACGGCGTGTTCGGCAGCGGCTTGGATGTCATCTGCTGCGCGTAGCCGTCCGGATCGCCGCGATCCCACAGCTGCTGCATCAGGTCGAGGATCACGGGGCTCATCGACTTGTCGGTGTAGCTGGCGAACAGGATCTGCCCGAACGGCGCGAAGTCCTTGCTGCGGGACACGAGCACGTTCGCGTAGTCCATGCCGGTGACGCCGAGCACCGCGTGGCGGAAGTCGGGCGCCACGGCAGTGGTCGTCCCGCCCATGATCCCGCCCTGGCTGTTGCCGTCGTAGTACAGCTGCGACGTGTCCAGCTCAGACCGGAACGCTGCGTTGTCGGCCAAGCCCCGCGGGTTGAGCATCAGCCGCCCCAGATACAGGGTGTTCAGCACGCCCTGCTGGAGGCGGTCGATGACCGCGGGGAAGCTGTTGAGGTTCTGCAGCGCGGAGGCGTCGAACGGCGTGTCGGCGTCCGCCAGTCCCCACCAGTCGGTGGCACAGAACACCATGTTGTGCTCGGTTGCCATCGTCTGCACGTCTCCCGACTCGACCTCGTCGCGGCTGCCGAGCAGGCCGTGGCCGTACAACGAGATCCGAGCCGGTGTGGGTTGACCCGCCGACGACGGGACGATGCATTCGAACTGCGCAGTCGCCACGTTGCCGGGGATCTGGGTGGGCAACGCGTCGGGCTTGCTCGACGAGTAGTGGAACCCCGTGGTGGCGGTCGGCCCGCAGGTCGTCAGGTAGCACGGGACCTGGAAGGTGCCCTTGACGGCTTTGATCTGCGGGTTCAGCGGGGTCACGCTCTGAACGCTGTAGGCGGGCGGTTTGCCCTGGACCTTGACGTCGGCCAGGTTGGAGTCGCCGAGTTGGGCGAACGCCTGGTTACGGATCGACAGCATCCGCGAGGTCAGGCTCTTGGTCGAGCCGACCGTGAAGTCCCAGGCCTCGTACAGGTTCGTGCGGGCGATCTTGGCCCGCTTGAGCGCCTTGAAGATGCTGTCGTAGCGCGCGCGCTGTGCCTTCAGGGGCTTGGACAGCGGGCCACCGTCGCGCAGGCGCTCAAACCATGCCGGCGGCGCGATCAGCTTGCCGTTGGCCTTGCGCAGGCCGCGGAGCGCGACCACGTACGTGTGGCCCTCGGTGAAGTTCTTGCCCGGGTGGATCAGGAGATCGGTGTTCGCGCGGTTGGGCGCGTTGGCGTCGAGCTCTGACCAGATCAGCTGGCGGCGACCCGTCTGCTCGTCGATGATCACGATCGGCTGGCGCTTGCCGGTGTAGCGCGCCATGTTCTGAAGCGTCACCGCGCCCGTGCGATTGAGGGCCGCCGCGTTGTCGAGCCCGGGCACGTGGACGACGACCGCGCTGCCGGGACTGAAGCCATCGTTGCGGTTGTACTGCGTGACCGAGATCCGCTGGCCCTTGGTGTTGACCGGCATCGCCTTGGCGGGCAGATGCACGCGCAGGCCGGTGGGCGTCGAGCGGTCGCGCTTGGTGAGCAGGTTGTTCGGGAACGGCAGCAGGCACGGCGATTTGCCGTAGGGCTGGCAGTCGGCGGCGGGCTTGGCGGCCGATGCGGCCGAGGCCATCAGCGCGCTCGCCGCCACGGCCACGCCAAGCGCGATCAGGGCCGTTTTCAGTCGTCTGGTGCGGTGTCTGAGCATCCTTCTCCTCGTCGTGAGCATCCGTCTCGTCGGGGGCGTCGCTGCCCCGTCTTGGTCGCTGCTATGTGTACTAGCTCATGCCTCAACCCATCGCGCAGCCATCCGATGCGGCGATCAGCAAGCGGCTGGTCCTTTTGCTGGCCTTCACGTGTGGCGCGGCCGCCGCCAACATGTACTACGCCCAGCCGCTGCTGCACACGATCGGCGGGACGTTCTCGGTCTCCAACGGCACCGCCGGGCTGCTGGTTACCGCGTCCCAGGTGGGCTATGCGGTCGGCCTGGCGTTCCTCGTCCCGTTGGGCGATCTGCTCGAGCGTCGCCGGCTGATCGTGACGATGCTGATCGTGTGCGGTCTAGGCCAGGGTACGGCAGCGTTCGCGCCCGGGTTCGGCGTATTCGCGCTCGCGCTCGCGGTCGTCGGGCTGACCTCTGCGGTCGCTCAGATCGTCGTCCCGATGTCGTCGTCGCTGGCCGCTCAACACGAGCGCGGCGCCGTGGTCGGCACCGTGATGAGCGGGCTGCTGATCGGCGTCCTGACCGCCCGGACCGCGAGCGGCATCATCGCGGGGCTGCTCGGGTGGAGGTCGGTGTACGTCATCGCCGCGGTGCTGATGTTCGCCCTGGCTCTCGTACTGCGTTACGCGCTGCCGCGTGTGCGGCCGACCGAGGATCTCCCCTACCGCTCGCTGCTGCGCTCGGTATTGCACCTGGTTCGCGACGAGCCGCTGCTGCGCCAGCGGATGGTGCTCGGCGCCGCCGGGATGGGCTGCTTCAGCGTGCTGTGGACATCGATCGCGTTCCTGCTCTCGGGCGCGCCATATCACTACAGCAACACGGTGATCGGCCTGTTCGGCCTCGCGGGCCTCGCGGGCGCTCTGATCGCCCCGGTCATCGGGAGGCTCGCCGACCGCGGGCACGGCAAGCTGGCCACCTCGGTCACGATCGTCGTGCTGCTGGCCAGCTGGGGGCTGCTGGCGATGGGCGGCCACTCGATCCCGGCGCTGATCGCCGGCATCGTCGCGCTCGATCTCGGCGTCCAGGGACTGCAGATCTCCAACCAGAGCGCGATCTACTCGCTGCGGCCCGAGGCGCGCAGCCGGTTGACGACCGCCTACATGGTCGCCTACTTCGTCGGCGGCGCCTCGCTGTCGGCGGCGGCTGCGGCGCTGTACGGCACCGACGGCTGGGGCGGTGTGTGCGTGCTCGGTGCCGTCACAGCCGCGATCGCGCTGGTCGTGTGGGTAGCGACCGAGCGCCGCACCTGGGTCGGGGCGCGGCTGGGCACGGTCGCCGAGCGGGGCTAGCTTGGCGTCAGGCGGGCTTGTAGGCGCGGCACGGCTCGCCACGGAGCCCGGGGCACGGGGGCAGCGAGGTCGGCACGTTCACCCCGGGGACGACCGGTAGCACCAACCGCGAAGGCCGCTGGCGCGAGAACGCCACCGACACCGTCGCGTGGCCCTTGGGCTTGGTCTCGGCGAAGCTCCAGATCGGCTGGCTGCCGTTCGGCGCGGCGATCGTGATCCGGATCCGCGACCCCGCCCGGTAGGCGTGGCCTTCGTAGTACAGCGGCACGGTGACCTTGGTGAATCTGCCCTTCGGCAGCGGAGCGACGTCCCGGGCCCGGAGCGTCGGCACCGGGTCGAGCAACGTGCTCTGGCGCGGGTCGAGCTTGCGCTCGCTGGCCCGCAGCCAGCCGTTCTGGACGAACGTCTCCCGGCCGTCGGGCCGGATTTCCGAGACCGTGACCTGGAGATCGACGTCCGGGGTCGAGGCCTTGATCCACACCTGCAGGGCGCCGGCTCCGAACACCACCGTGTTGCGGCTCAGGGGTGCGCTCGCATACGAGAGCGACGTCCCGCGAGGGTTCTGAGCCCAGTTGTAGTTCGGGGTTGCCGCCCACAGACCGCCGGGGCCGGTGTTGCCGGTGAAGTCGGTCGCGGGCACCGCCCGCTTGTTCCAGGTGAACGCGCCCTGCCCGGACCTGGCCGGCGGGCGGCCGCCCAGCGATCCGCCCGGGCCCAGATACCAGGAACGCGCCTCGGTGCCCGGGGCCGGGAAGCGCGAGAACGAGTGCTCGAAGCCCGGGACTGGCGACCCGGGCGCCGCGCCGGCGCCGTTATCGAACAGCACCCGCACCTGTGGCAGCTTCTCGAACTCGTTCAGCGCGGCCGCGTAGGTCGGCTGATTCTGGATCGGATCCTTCGGGAGGCCGACGCCCCCGATCCCCATCGCGGTCGTGTAGATCGTCGGAGCCAGCGCTTTGACTGCCGGCGACAGGCTCGGGCGTTGGTGTGCCACGAACAGCTCGAGGAAGTCGTACCAGCGCGTGAACGTGTCGGGATCGAGCGAATCGGCGTGGACCCCGTTGGTGAACGTGAACCACTTGTGCGGGGTGCCGGTGAAGCGCTCGGCGAGGTTGGGACAGTGGCCGCCGGTCTGCTCGTCGGTGAACTGGCAGGCCAGGTACACCGGCGCCTTGATCTTGTGCACGAACGTCACCGGCGACAACGGATCGGCGATCGCCGGCACGTAGTGGCTGTTGGCGCGGACCTTGGCGACCTGGCTCACCGCCTCCTGGTGGAGCACCTGGTTGGCCTTGCAGGTCCCGTCGCCCTGCCGGATCCGCTTCAGCGCCCACGCCTCACCCTGGTTCGGGCCGGCGGGGAGCGCGTCGTGGTCGCGGTCCCGGGCCCAGTTCAGCGCGAAGCCGGTGTTCAGGATCCCGCCCGGATACAAGGTCGTGGCGCTGTTATCGATCACCGATAGCGGCGCGATCGCGGCCAGGTCGGGCGGGTCGGTGGCCGCGGTGAACAGCTGGCTGATGCCCCCGTAGGAGATCCCGATCATCCCCACCTTGTGGTGCAGGACCCACGGCTGGTGAGCGACCGTTTCGATCACGTCGTAGCCGTCGAGGTTCTGGAGGGGCTCGAAGTAGTTGAACGCGCCGCCCGAGCAGCCGGTGCCGCGCATGTTCACGTCGACGACCGCGAACCCCAGCAGCGTCGCGATCTGGCTGATTCCCTTCTCCGCGCCGGCGGGATCCGCGTAGCCGTAGCCGGCGTACTCGAACAGCGTCGGGTATGGCCCGGGTCCGGCCGGCAGCCGCACGTCGATCGCGAGCTTGGTGCGGTCGCGGGTGGTCAGATAGCCATAGCCCGACTTCGGAATCCGCTGCTTGTAGATGCTCGTGCTGGGAGGGGCCGAACGGTTCGGCATCACGGTCACCGCGCGGCTGCGCCTGGCGCCCGCCGGGCGCACCCGGTACCCCGAACCGGGCTTGACGCCGCGGTAGACGATCCCGCCCAGCGAAGCCGCCCGGCGCGTCTGGACCACGCGCCCGCGGCGGTCCAGCAACGCGACCTGCTGGTGCGCGCGGGCCCCGACGACGTCGACCTGCTGGACGCTGCCGCGGACGGTCAGTCCCGGCGCCGCCGAAGCGGTCGCAGCGAATCCGAACAGCGCCAGGGTTGCCAGCGCAAACGTCGCGATTCTCATCGGCTAGCGGCTGGACGGCGCGCGCGACCGCGAGCAGCGCGAGTTGTTCGAATGCCACCGAGGCCGCGTGCAGCGCGGTCAGCTGCCCAGGCCGAGTCGTACGCCGGCGCCACCTCGACGACGTCGAAGCCGGTGAACTCGATCCCGGCCAGCGCGCGTAGGAACCCGAGCGCCTCCCGCGGCTGCAGCCCGGCGATCTCGGGAGTCCCGGTGCCGGGTGCGAACGCTGGGTCGAGCACATCGATGTCGAACGACATATAGACCGGGCCATCCCCGATCCGCGCCCGCACCCGATCGCCGTATTGCGGTGGCGAAAGCTTGACCAGCTCCTCGCCGTAGATGATCTCGAAGCCCATCTCGGACGGCATCGCCACGTCGTCCTCGCCATACAGCGTGCCTCGCATCCCCGCCAGCAACGATCGCGACGGGTCGATCAGCCCCTCCTCGAGCGCGCGCCGAAACGGTGTGCCGTGGAAGTAGCGCTCGCCGTAGTACTGGTCCCAGGTGTCGGCGTGGGCGTCGAGCAGCACCAGCCCGACGGGGCCGTGCACGGCGGCCTGGGCGCGGAGCTCCCCGAGCACGATCGAGTGATCGCCGCCCAGCACGACGGGCACGATCCCGGCGCGCAGCAGCGGCTGCAGCGCGGCGTCGATCTGCTCGGTGGTGCGCAGCGCGTTGCCGGGGGTGATCCCGATGTCGCCGCCGTCGACGACCGCCAGCGTGCCGAACACGTCGACCTTCAGGACCGGGTGGTAGGGACGCAACGTGGCCGAGGCCGATCGGATCGCCTCGGGGCCGAACCGGGCGCCGGAGCGAAAGCTGGTTGCGGTGTCGAACGGGACGCCGATCACGGCCGCGTCGACGCCTTCGTGGGGAAGCTCAATGTTGCGCAGCCGCGCGAACGTGCGGACCCCGGTGTAGCGGGGGGCGATGCTCGCGTCGGGTGGACTAAAGCCTCCGGCGGTCATCGCGTGCCTCCGGGCTCGTCGCCATCGATCCGTTCCTCAGTCAACCCTTGCAGCACGAACCACACCTCACCTTTCCCTAGTAAGCGCCCGGAACCCTAGATCAAACGGTTGACTTCGCGGCTTCTTCGCCCGCTGACTCGGGTGCGCCCTAGCGCCGCTTGGTCAGCCTGCTCACGAGCAGCTCGACCGAGCGCTCGAGCTCCTCGACCGTCGCCTTGTCGACGCTCTTGATCCCGAGCTTGTGGTTCAGCCACGCGTTGACCTCGCGGTGGTCGGTCCGATCGCGGCGGGTGACCTCGGACACCAGCCGGTGACGCTCGCTGCGCAGCGCGGCACGGCGCTCGAACGCCGGTCGTTCGTCGGCCTGATCCTCCGCGAGCCCGGCCGCGACCGGCACCGGCGCTACGGTCACCGCCTGCGCCGCGCCCGGCGGGGGGCCGAACAGCGACATCTGGGGCGTGACGTCGGCGCTGAGCGGAACGAACGCGGGCTCCTCTGAGCGCTCGGTGGCGACCCGCTCGGCCGGCTCGAACTCCGACCCGTCGCCGTTGTCCTCGGGGCGGCCGAGCGCGTGACGCAGCTCGTCCTCGATGTCGGCGGCGTGGTTACGCAGGACCGGATCGGCCGGGACATACAGCCAGCTCGGCTCCACCGGCCGGCCCGGGATCGTGCGCACGAACCGGCCCACGATCTGCCTGAACACCAACGGCGTCTTGGCCGCGGTCGCGTACACGCCCACGCGCAGCCGCGGGATGTCGACGCCCTCGGAGACCATGTTCACGGCGACGATCCACGGGTCGCGCGAGCGCGTGAACTCGACCAGCTTCTGCGCCGCGCGCGGCTCGGCGTGGAGCACCACCAGCGGCGACCGGCCGGTGCACTCGCGCAGCAGCGCGGCGACCCGCCGAGCATGGCTCGAGTCGGCCGCGATCACCAACCCGCCGGCATCCGCGTGCCCGCCGCGCCGCAGCGATTGCAGCTTGGCGTCGGCCTCACCGAGGATCCGCGGCAGGCCGTCGGGCAGCTCGGTCGAGATCGCGGTCCGGTAACGCCGTCCGGCCTCGCGGCCCGACAGCACGGTCTCGAAGCTGGACTCGATCACGTCGTCGCCGCTGCGCCACGACAGCGTCCCGTCGTAGGCGACGAAGCAGACCGGACGGCAGATCGCCTCGCGGACCGCCTCGGCGTAGCTGTAGGTGTAGTCGGGCTCAGCGACGCCCGAGCGGTCGTAGTGGACGCCGGGGATCGCAGTCGCGTCCGAACGGAACGGGGTGCCAGACAGGAGCAGCCACCGCGGGCAGTTGCCGAACGCCGTCTGGAACGAGTCACCCCAGGTGAGGTCCTCGCCGAGGTGGTGGGCCTCGTCGGCGATCACCAGCGGAGTGTCCGCGCCACGCCCGGCCCACCGGCGCGGGGTCTTGGCGATCCGCGCGTAGGTCACCGACACGCCGTGGAAAGCCCGGGGCGGCCGCGGCGAGTCGGCGTCGGGGGCGAGCTCGATCCCGAGCGAGGCCGCGGCCCGCGCCCACTGCCGGGTCAGCGGGGCCGTCGGACAGACCACCACCACCGACCTGATCGCCCCGGCCGCGAGCTGGTCGCGGGCGAACTCGAGTGCCGGCCGTGTCTTGCCCGCGCCGGGCGCGGCCGACAGCAGGAACGTACCGTTGGTCCATTGCGCCATCGCCGTCAGCGCGCGGTGCTGCCACGCGCGCAATGGGCTCTGCGAGGGGTGTGACCTACGTGCCGGCAAGGTCGGGCATGGTGATGATCGCGTCGGACGCCAAGGTAGGCTCCGCGGTCCCGTGGCCCGCATCCCCTACCCCGACCCCGATCAGGCTCCCGAGCCGGTTCGCGACGCACTCGCCGGGCTGCCGCCGCTGAACATCTTCCGGATGTTGGCCCACGCCGAGACGGCGTTGCGGCCGTTCCTGCGGTTCGGCGGAACGATCCTGGGTGGGCTCGAGCTCGATCCCCGGCTACGGGAGCTGGCGATCCTCCAGGTCGCCGCGAGCACCGAAGCTCGCTACGAGTGGGTCCAGCACGTCGAGATCGGCCGCGCGGTCGGCGTGAGCGACGATTTGATCGGTGCCGTTGAGCTGGGCGAGTGGGGCACGCTCGGAGAGGTGGAGCGGGCGGTGGTGGCGTTCGCCGCCGAGCTCGTGGCGACGCCGCGGGTCAGCGACGAGACGTTCGAGGCGGTGCGGCGACACCTGAGCCCCCGGGAGATCGTGGAGCTGATGCTGACGGTCGGCAACTACCTGATGCTCGCCCGAGTGATGACCACGCTCGAGCTCGAGCTCGACGACCCCGCGGGGGCGCAGTTACTCGACCGCGGGACGTGAAACGTCCCATATGAGGACGTTTCACATCCAGCCCCCACCCCACCCGCCGGACCCCCTCCGACACTTCTCTTAGGCGATTCATCGCACGGGCTTCGGATCGCGCCCGATGCTCAGGATCGCGATGCTCACCGCCCCCACCAGTACCGGCGACGACACCTCGCTCGCGGCGACGGGGCCGCTGATCGACGTCGTCATCCCGGTCTACAACGAGCAAGGTTCGCTCGAGCAGTCGGTCCGCCGGCTGCACCGGTTCCTCGACGATCACCTCCCGTTCGCATGGCGGATCGTGATCGCCGACAACGCGAGCACCGACGCGACGCCCACGATCGCCGCGGCCCTGGCGCGCGAGCTGCCGAACACCGAGGTGCTCCGGCTCGCCGCCAAGGGCCGCGGCCGGGCGTTGCGCGCCGCCTGGTCGCGGGGCGACGCCGACGTCCGCTGCTACATGGACGTCGATCTGTCGACCGACCTGCGGGCGCTGCTGCCGCTGATCGCCGGCCTCGTGTCCGGCCACAGCGACCTGGCGATCGGCACCCGCCTGGCCCCGAGTTCGCGCGTGACTCGCGGACCCAAGCGCGAGCTGATCTCACGCGCCTATAACCGCCTGCTGCGGATCCTCCTGCGGGCCCGCTTCTCAGACGCCCAGTGCGGCTTCAAGGCGATCTCGGCCCGGGCGGCCGGGACCCTGCTCCCGGACGTGCGCGACGACGGCTGGTTCTTCGACACCGAGCTGCTCGTGCTCGCCCAGCGCCGCGGCCTGCGGATCCACGAGGTCGCGGTCGACTGGGTCGACGACCCCGACTCGAGCGTCGCCATCGTCTCGACCGCGCTCGCCGATCTGCGCGGGGTGGCGCGCCTGCTGCTGCAATCCCGGTTCGCTCGTTTCGCGCTGGTCGGACTCGGATCGACGCTCGCCTACGTGGTGCTGTACCTGCTGTTGCGCTCGGCGCTGGCCCCGCTCTGGGCCAACGGGATCGCGCTGGCGCTCACCGCGCTCGCCAACACACAGGCCAATCGTCACCTGACGTTCGGCCTGCGCGGCACCGACCGGCTGCTGTCCCAGCACGCCGCCGGACTGGCGGCGTTCGCGGTGGCTCTCGCGCTGACCGAGGGCGCGCTCGCCGCGCTGACCGCGATCGACCCCGGCGCCTCGAGAGCGCTCGAGACGGTGGTGCTCATGGTCGCGAGCGTGGCCGGCACCGTCGGGCGCTATCTGGCGCTGCGGCTGGTGATCACCCGCGGCGCAACAGCCGCCCAACGGCAGCCATCATCTCTTCGGTTCGCTCGTCGCGCTGCTCGGGGTCGGCCCCGATCACGCACGTATGCGCGTGCCCGTCCAGCAACCCCAGCGCAACCTTGTCCAGAGCCGCCTGGACGGCGCTGATCTGGGTCAGGACGTCGATGCAGTAGCGGTCCTCGTCGACCATCTTGGAGATCCCGCGAACCTGGCCCTCGATTCGTGCGAGCCGCTTCTGAAGCTGCTCCTTGCTGGCGCTGTAGCCCCGAATGGGAGTCGTTGTCTCGGTCATGCCCGGAGTGTAACAGATACCCCCCGGAGGTATATGCTAGGCTTTCCCCGCGGATACCCCTACCAGGTAACTAGGAGACATGGCCAGCATCTTCGACACGATCGGCGACGGACTGAGCAACGCCTTCCTGATGGCGTGGCAGGTCTGGTGGGCGCTCGTGCTCGGGTTCGCGATCTCAGCCGTGGTCCAGGCCTGGGTCCCCAAGGCCCGAATCGAGCGCGCGATGGGCGGCGACGGCGTGCGCCCGGTGGCGATCGCCACCGGCCTGGGCGCGGCATCGTCGTCGTGCTCCTACGCGGCGATCGCGATCGCCAAGTCGCTGTTCGCCAAGGGCGCGTCGGTGGGCTCCGCGCTGGCGTTCCAGTTCGCCTCCACCAACCTGGTGATCGAGTTGGGCGTGGTGATCTGGGTGTTGATCGGCTGGCAGTTCACGTTCGCGGTGTTCGTCGGCGGCCTGGTCCTGATCGTGCTGATGATGGTGCTGCTGCGACTGTTCGTGTCCCGGAAGCTGGAGGCCCAGGCGCGCGAGCACGCACGCAATGCCGAGGCGGGGCACGTGCACGAGCACGCGAGCACGCAGTTGCCCTGGCGCGAGCGGATCGCGTCGGTGGACGCGTGGACCGAGGTCGCCCAGAACTTCCGTAACGACTGGTCGATGCTGTGGAAGGAGATCGCGATCGGGTTCCTGCTGGCCGGCTTCATCGGCCTGCTGGGCAACGACTTCTTCAACGGGCTGTTCATCGAGCACGCGCCCGGCGGCCTGAAGCTGGCCGAGAACGTGATCGTGGGACCGATCATCGCGGTGCTGAGCTTCGTGTGCTCGATCGGCAACGTGCCGCTGGCGGCGGTGTTGTGGTCGGGTGGGATCAGCTTCGCGGGCGTGATCGCGTTCCTGTTCGCCGACCTGATCGTGATCCCGATCGTGCTGATCTACCGCAAGTACTACGGCGGGCGCTTTACCGTCCGGATCGTCGCGCTGATGTTCGTGACGATGGTGCTGGCGGCGCTGGCCGTCGACGGCCTGTTCAGCGTGCTGAACCTGATCCCCGAGGTCAGGCCGCCGCGCGCGGACATCTTCAGCTCGGTCAAGGTCGACTACAAGCTGTTCTTGAACATCCTGGGCGCACTGATCTTCTCGGCACTGTTCGGCCTGACCCTGCGACGCGGCGCTCGTGGCGGGCAGCATGCCTGCGCGGTGCACGGTGGCGGCCACGAGGAGCACGGCGTGTCGGGCGCGCACTGAGCGCGCCCGACCGCCCCGACGCCGGCGAGCTCAGGCGGTGGCGTCGGCGGTCTGCGCGACCGGCGGGTACTCGTAGAAGCCACGGCCGGTCTTGCGGCCGTGATGGCCCGAGACGACCATCCGCTTCATCAGCGGTGGGGGCGCGTACTCGGGGCGCTTGAACTCCTCATACAGCGAGTCGCACACCGCGTAGAGGACGTCGAGACCGATGAAGTCACACAGGGTCAGCGGGCCCATCGGGTGCCCGCAACCCAGCTTCATGCCCGTGTCGATGTCTTCGCGGGTCGCGAACCCGTCCTCGTACATGCGCACGGCGGCCATCAGGTATGGAACCAGCAGCATGTTCACGATGAAGCCCGACCGGTCCTTGGTCCGGATCGGGTGCTTGCCGATGTCAGCGGCGAACGACTCGGCCGCCTCGATCGTCTCTCGAGCGGTGTCGATCGCGGTCACCACCTCGACCAGCTTCATCACCGGCACCGGCGAGAAGAAGTGAAGCCCGAGTACTCGCTCCGGGCGCGGGGTGTGGGCGGCGAGCTCGGCGATCGGAATCGACGACGTGTTCGACGCCAGGAACTGCAGGTCGGGGAGCTCCTCCCCCAGCCGCGCGAACACCTTCGACTTGACGTGCACGTCCTCGGTGATCGCCTCGACCACGGCGTCGGCGCCGCCGAGGTCCTCGAACCGCGTGGTGTAGAGCACTCGCTCGACGAGCCGTTCGCCCTCCTCGCGATCGAGCTTGCCACGCGACACCGCCCGGCCGACCGAGGTCGCCAGGCTCTCGCGAGAGCGCTGAAACGGCCTGTCGTCGGGCTCGTAGACGATCACGTGCTTGCCCGCGGCCGCGGCCGACTCCGCGATCCCCGATCCCATGAAGCCGGCGCCTACGACGCCGATGACCGACACCGCCATCCGATTCCTCCTGTGAACAAGGTTGCTCCTGTACAGATCTTCACAGAACGGCGGTCACGGGCCGGTGATCGCGGTTCCCTGGGCCGCCACCAGCTGCCACCGCCGGCCGTCGGAGCGGAACACGCGCGTGTAGCGGCTCTCGACCGCGACCGCCGTCCCGTCGGGCGCCGCGAACGCCATCGTCGTATGCCCGACGACGATTCCGGTGTCGCCGCCGTAGACGCGCACGATCGCCTCTTCGGGATGGCTGGCGATCGCCTGGAAGTCCACGACGCCGCCCGCCACCGCCTCGAGGAACTCCGCCCGCCGGTGCACCGCTCCCGCGGCCACGTCGACGATCGCGAAGTCCTCGTGCAGGAGCTCGTCGAGCGCTGTGCGGTCGGCGGCGAGCAGCGCCGAGAAGAACTCGGCATCAGCGCGCTCGAGCGCCTGCTGGGGCGTTGGGCGTGCCGCGGGCGAGAACCCGTCGCGCGCCGGATCCGCGCAGTAGTCGACCAGTGCGCGCACCACGTCCGTTATCTGCTCGCGGATCCCGGAATCGGCGATCAGCCCGTCGCTGCCGACCGCATCGCGCGGGACGACGATCCGCCGGCAGGCATGCTCGACGATGTCGCTGGTCGCGTAGTCCAGCACCAACCGAAGCGAGTGATGCGCGTTGACCCCCGCGTTGGGCCGGCTCGAAGCGTTGATCCAGGCCACGGGTTTGCCGTATGTCGAGGCGCCGCCGATCGTCCAGTCGAGCAGGTTCTTGAACGACCCCGGCAGCGCGCCGGCGTACTCGGGAGTGCTCAGTAAAAGACCGTCGGCCGCTTCCAGGCGTGCCCGCAGCTCGGCCACCGGCGCGGGTACCGGGCCCCCGTCGGGATCGTCGTCGGGATTGAACTGCGGCAGCCCGGCCATGCCGCCGTACATGCGCAACCGCGCCCGCTCGTCACCGAGCTCGATCGCGGTGCGCAGCACCGCGCTGTTGCCCGAGTTGTCCCGCAGGCTGCCCGAGATCAGCAGGATCTCGATCGGGTCTGCCATCGCGGCCGCCGGCTCAGTCGGAGATGAAATAGAACGGGTCGGGCAGCTTGAACGCGCGGTCGGCGTGCCCGCCGTCCAGGTCTGACTCCTGATCGCCGACGTTGGCAACGATGTCGAAGCCCTGGCGCTGGATCTTCTTGCGCGCGCCCGCCTTGAACGCCTCGGTCCTGACGCCCGACGGACGCTCGAACACGGCGTTCCAGCCCTTCGCGTAACCGGCGGCCCTGAGGTTGGCCTTGGTCAGGGCGTCGATCAGCGACGGGCGGCCGGTGACGAAGAACACTCCCACGCCGTGACCGCGCGCATAGCGGTACAGGCTCAGCGTCGGCTGGATCGGCGTCTGGGTCGACACCGAACTCGCCGCCAGGTCCGCCGCGGTGAATCCGGAGCGCTCCAGACCGACGTAGTTCGACAGCGAGGTCTCGTCGATGTCGAGCACGATCGCCGGCTTGCCGGTCAGCTTGACGCGCTTGCCCCTCGGAGCCTTGGCCTGCTTGAGCCGCAGCGCGAGGTAGGACTGGGCGGCGCCGTCGACTGTGCTCAGATCGCGCTCGTAGGCGCCGGAATCGTGATATCTGCGCAGCGACGCCGCGAGATCACCCGCGCCGACGGTCCCGGATTCGCCGATCTGCGGCAGTCCCACGCCGGTGGGGCGGACCGAGCTGAAGTAGGCGCCGCCGGCGCCCCGGTACTGCACGGCGCCGCCGCCTTGGCCGGCGAACGCCACGGCGCAGGCGCCGAGCGCGACCACTACGCGCCAGCGGAGCCACACGTCTTGCCCATCGCAGCGCGCTCGACATCGATCGTTCATCCGTGCTTGACATGACGGTTCCTCGCCTGGGTTCGGTGGGTCTGATGGGGGCAACCAGGTTGTATCGAACCCCGCGACCGCCACGGCCCGATTCGTGGGTGCATGACACAGTGACGGCGTGAGTGCGACCTCGCGCGACGAGAGCTTCGGCAGCGTCTTCGTCGCATTCCTGGCAAACGTGGCGATCGCGATCGCCAAGGGCACGGCGGCGGCGCTCACCGGCTCGCCGGCGCTGCTGGCGGAGACGCTCCACACGATCGCCGATGCAGGCAACGAAGTGCTGCTGTTCATCGCGATCCGTCGCAGCGGCATGCCCGCCGACGCGTCGCATCCGTTCGGCTACGGGCCCGAGCGCTACTACTGGGCGTTGCTGGCCGCGATCGGAATGTTCGTCGTCGGGGGTGCGGTGTCGATCTGGGACGGGATCCACGCGCTGCTGCATCCACCGAAGCTCGACGCGTTCTGGATCGGGGTGGCGGTGCTGGTGATCGCGCTCGTGCTCGACGGCACCAGCCGGACGGTGGCCCGGCGCCAGCTAGGGGTGCAGGCTTCGCGTCGGCAGCTCACGATCGGCCAGTACCTGCGCGAGTCGTCGGACCCGACGGTGATCACCGTCTACCTCGAGGATTCGATCGACGTGCTCGGCGCCGCGCTTGCGCTGGTCGCGATCGTGCTGCACCGGGTGACGGGATCGAGCATCCCGGACGCGCTCGGGTCGATCATCATCGGCTGCCTGCTCTGCTACGTGGCGCTGCGGCTGACCTCGCAGAACCGACGCCTGCTCTCAAATCAGTCGGTCCCCGACCGCTACGTCGAGCGCCTGCGCACGCGCCTGGTCGCCGACGACGCGATCAGCGCGGTGCCCCGTCTGGAGGCCGTGTACCTGGGGCCAGGACAGGTGCTCGCCGCCGCTGACGTCGAGCTGTCGGCCGGGCTCAGCGGGGCTGACGTGGCCGCGGCCCTCGCGCGTACGCGCGCGGAGATCATGAACGAGGTTCCAGCAATCGCGCGGCTGTACCTGACGCCGGTGCCCGCAGCGGTCTCAGACGCCCAGTAGCGAGCGCAGCTCTGCCGTGTGCGTGCCCATCGTGTAGCCGGGGGCTCCCGGCTGGTGCCGACGCCCGCCGTCGGCGAGCGTGCCCGCGTCGATCGGGTCGAACCCGATCTGGTCGATCAGGCCGGACACGGTTCGCTTGGCGTCGTCGTCGTCTCCCGAAATCGGGATCCCCAGCCGCGCGGGATCGCCGGCTGGACGCCCGTCGCCGCCCAGGTGCTTCCACATGATCGCGTTGAACGCCTTGACCACGCGAGCGTCGGGAAGATGAGCCTGCAGCAGCTCGGTCGAGGTCGTGCTGTCGTCGTCGAGCTCTGGGATCTGTCCGTCGCGGTTGGGGTAGTAGTTGTTGGTGTCGACGACGATCTTGCCGGCCGTCTCGTTGACCGGAATGTCCCGGTAGGCGTGCAGCGGTATCGACACCACCACCACGTCGCCGAACGCGGCGGCATCCGCCACGGTCATCGCCCGGACTCCGTGGCCGATCTCGTCGACCAGCTCGGCGAGCGTGTCGGGTCCGCGCGAGTTGCTGAGCGCCACCTCGTGGCCGGCCTGCGCGAACAGTCTTGCGAGCGTGCCGCCGATCTTGCCCGCACCGATGATCCCGATGTTCATCTGTGCCTCCTAGGGGTCTCGTGTCGGGACACTAGTCCGCTCTGCGTGGATCCATCGGCCCGGAGTCGACCGGGCGCGTCGTCTCCGACACCCGGTGGATCCGGACCTCCGATGGGCGGGCGAGCAGCTCGCCCACGTTCTCCTGATACGACGTGAACGCGTCAGTCGTGAAGTGCGTCCGTAGCGCCGCGGGATCGCTCCATTCCTCGACCACGACGTAGTGCCCGGGATCGCCGACCACCTCGGCGAACGAGAAGCTGACGCAACCGGGTTGCGAGCGAGCGCGCTCCTGGGTGTCGCTGAGCAGCGCGATCACCTCGTCGCGGCGACCGACCAGCGTGTACACGTCGCCGACCACGACGACCGAGTCTTGGTTGTCATTCATCGCCCGCGAAGATACGTCAACGGCGCCGTTTGACACCTCGCGGCACCCAGATAGTCTGACCCTGGTGGCGTTTCGGTGCCACCAGGGCGAGAGCGCACACTCACCGACAGGAGGCTCAGACCGTGGACTTCAAGAAGCTTGCTCAGAGCGCCAGCAACTTGGTCAACAAGCGCGGAGGGACCAAGGCGCTGCAAGAGGACGCCAACGAGCTGATGGACATCGCCAAGGGCGACGGCTCGATGTCGGACAAGGCCAAGCGTGGTGCCGAGGCGCTGAAGGAGCCCGGAGCCCATCGCGACGCGCCGGCCGGGCAGCAGCCCACCGAGCAGCCGGCCACCGGGCAGCAGCCCGACCAGCAGGCGGGGCCGACACCGGGAAGCCCACCCGCCGGCTGATCGCGAGTCGGCGGCCGCCGCGTAGTCCGGGCCCCGAACCTCAGGCGGGCGGCTCGGGCCGCCAGCGCAATCGATGATGTGCAGCGCCCACGCTCTCCATCGCCGGCCGGCGGTTGGGCGGGTGCGATTCGTACCACCGCGCGTACCGCCGCGCGAGCGGGGCAGCGGTGATCCCGTGGGCAACGACCGACAGTCCGATCGTCAGGTAGGTCGTGCGCAGGATCGTCTCCGATCCGGCGAGGTGCGCCTCCTGAACGGTGATCACCGCGAACACGATCGACGCCAGGCCGCGCGGACCGAACCACCCCAGAAAACCAACCGTCTGCCATCTGGCGTCGCTGCCGAGCAACGCGATCGCGACTGGCAGCATCCGTGCCAGCGTGAGGGCAAGCACAGCGTACAGCGCGATCTGCCAGCTGATGTGCTCGAGCGCCGGACCTAGCAACACCGCTCCGAAGAGCAAGAACGTCACGCCTCCGAGCAGCGCGCCGATCTCCTCGTTCAGGCGTGAGGCCTGCTCGGATTCCTCGGCGACGAGCGCGCCGAACACGCCTCCCGCGAGGAACGCGGCGATGAAGCCCGAACCGCCGAGCGCGACCGCAACCCCGTACGCGAGACCCGCGCCGGCTACTGGAATCACCTGCAGCCACGGTGCGCTGATCAGATTACGCCGGCACCCGACCGCGACCACGGCGGCCGCGATCAACCCCGCCGCAGCGCCCCCCACGATCCCGTAGCCGATCTCCTCGGCGACGATCGTCACTGCGTGGTGGCCGCTCGCTGCCTTGTCCTCGACCTCAGCGGCCGCCAGTGCGATCAGCAGCAGCGGCACGCAGATTCCATCGTTGAGACCGCTCTCGACGTTGAGGCCCTGACGAATTCGTGATGGGAGTCCCGGCTCGGTCACGACGGCCTGTCCGAGGGCCGCATCCGTGGGCGCCAGCAGCACCGCCAGAACGACTGCTTCCGCGGCGACGAAATCGGGGAACAGCGCCACGGCCAGGACGGCCCCGGCGACGATCGTCAGCGGCAGGCCGACCGCGAGCAACCGCACCGGCACCTCGTACTCGTGTCGGAGCACCCTCAGCTTTATCCGTGAGGCATCGGCGAACAGGACAACCGCGAGCGTGGCCTCCGCGAGCGTGCGGACCGTCCCGCCGGTCGGCGCCACGGTCACCTCGTCGAACACAAGCGGTCCGAGGGCAAGCCCTATCAGAACGAATGCCATCGCGGGCGTGAACGGCGTGTCCGTCAGCCGGCGCGAAACGCCCGCCACCGCCAGCAGGGCCGCGGCGACGATGGAGAGCTCCCACTTCATGCGCCGTCAGGCACCGGCCTGATCTGCCCCCGGCGAAACCCCGGCGGCGATGTCAGGGGCACCGCGGCGCCCAGGGGTGATCGACGCACGGTCACCTGGGCGACTGTTGCAATGCCGCCGGACATCTGAGCAACCAGCGCGCGATTTCACCCAGGTGAATCGGGACGCGGAGGCGGCCATCCGTCGCGTCGCGATCTAGCCTCGCACGATGGCGAGTTCGTCCGTCGCGCGCGAGATCGTGCCGGAGGCAGACCGATCACCCTGGTACAGAGTCGAATCGGCGGACGTTGGGACGCGACTCGACGTCGATCCGGCCGCGGGACTGTCCAGCGGAAAGGCCGCGGAGCTGCTCCAGCAGCACGGCCCGAACGCGCTGCCGACGGAACAGGCAGTTCCCGGCTGGCGCCGGTTCCTCGAGCAGTACCGCAGCTACATGCAGATCATCCTGGTGGCTGCAGCGATCGTGTCGCTCGCGATCAAGGAGTGGAGCACCGGGGTGCTGCTGCTCCTGATCACCGTCCTCAACGCCGTCGTCGGTTTGCGTCAGGAAGGAAAGGCGCAGAGCGCGATGAACGCGCTCAAGGCGATGGTCAGGGCGACCGCGCGGGTGCGGCGCGACGGGTCAGAAGCCGAGATCGCCGCCGAAGAGGTGGTGGTCGGGGACGTGGTCCTGCTGGCGGCCGGCGATGACGTGCCCGCCGACGGACGGATCATCGAATCGAGCTCGCTGCAGATCGACGAAGCCGCTCTGACCGGCGAGAGCGTGCCGGCGGACAAGAGTGCGGCCGTGCCCGACGGCGACGATCTTGCGCCCGGCGATCAGACCAACATGGCGTTCATGCATACGCCGGTCACACACGGCAGCGGGGTGATGCTGGTAACGGCAACGGGCGCCGACACCGAGGTGGGGAGGATCGCCGGAATGCTGGCGACCACCACTCGTGAGCAGACGCCGCTGACCCGGCAGCTGAACACGTTGACGCTGTGGATCGCGGCGGCGGCCGGAGTGACGATGGTGATCATGTTCGCGTTGGGCGCGCAGCGCGGTCTGTCGTCGACCGTCGTGTTCACGAGTGCGGTGGCGCTCGCGATCGCGGCAATTCCCGAGGCGATGCCGACGGTGCTCCAGGTGGTGATGTCGCTCGGGGCGGCGGACCTGGCCAGACACGGCGCGGTGTTGACGGATCTCGCCTCGGTCGAGACGCTCGGGTCGACGTCGGCGATCAACTCGGACAAGACCGGGACCCTGACGATGAACCAGATGACAGCGATCGAGGTGGTCGACCCGACCGACCGCTACACGATCTCCGGTTCGGGGTACGAGCTCGAGGGCACAGTCCAGCACGCCGCGGGCTCGTCGGACACGATCGAGGACGCAATCCTGCCCTACGTCGTGGCCAGCGACGCCGCGCTGGTGGACGGCAAGGTGGTCGGGGATCCGACCGAGGGAGCGTTGCTCGTCCTCGCCCACAAGGCGGGTCTCGACGTCGACGGCACAAGGGATCGGTATCCGCGACTGGCGACGCTGCCGTTCGACCCGACCTACAAGCTGATGGCCGCGTTCGCCGAGGCGACCGACGCTTCGGGTGCGCGCGTCGTGCGCTGCTTCGTGAAGGGTGCCGCCCCGGCGGTGATCAGCCATGCGTCGAGCGCACTGTCCGCTGGGCAGAGCATCCCGTGGGACGAGGACCTGCGCACTCGAGCGGAGGCCAGCATGCGCAGGATGGGCGAGACCGGCCTGCGGGTGATGGCGGCCGCTTACCGCGACCTCGACCCCGGATCGTTCGACGCCGACGGAGACCTGCTGAGCTACGTCGAGGGCCTCGAGATGACGAGTCTCGTCGGCATGGTCGATCCTCCGCGCGCTGAGTCCAAGCAGGCGGTGGCGGATGCCCAGAGCGCCAACATCCGAGTGCGGATGGTCACCGGCGACGACGTGATCACCGGTGCGGCGATCGCCACGCAGCTGGGGATCGAGGGCGAGGCGATCCTCGGAGCCGAGTTCGCCGCGCTCGACGAGTCCGAGCGGCTGGCGCGGATCGACCAGATCGGCGTCGTCGGCCGGGTCGCGCCCGAGCACAAGGTGCTGCTCGTCGAGACGCTCAAGCAGCAGGGCCACGTGGTCGCGATGACCGGCGACGGCGTCAACGACGCGCCCTCGATCAAGGCCGCGCACATCGGTGTCGCGATGGGCAGCGGGACTGAGGTGGCCAAGAACGCGGGGCGGATGATCCTCACCGACGACAACTTCGCGACGATCGTGCGCGCCGTCTCGCAGGGCCGAAAGCTCTACGACAACCTCAGCAAGTACGTCCGCTTCGTGCTGATTTCGCTAGTTGCGTTCGTGCTGACGTTCCTCGGCGCGACCGTCCTGAACATCGCCGCGGGCCAGCCGTTCTCGCCGGCGCAGGTGCTCTACATCCACTTCTTCGTCAGCGCTCCGTTCGGGGTGGCGCTCGGCCTCGATCAGGCGACCGCGGGACTGATGAAGCGCCGGCCGCGACCCAGCACCGAGTCGATCGTGAACCGCGGCGTGCAGCTCACCTCGGGACTCGTCGGCCTGTACATGGCGATCTGCCTGGACCTGCTGATCTACTTCGGCAAGCAGCACTACCACAGCACGACCATCGGATCGTCGATCGGCCTGAGCGCGTTCGCGCTGATGCTGATCGTCTCCGCCTACGAGTGCCGGAGCGTCACGGGTTCCGTGCTCGCCCGCGAGACGTTCGACAACGCCAAGATGAACTGGACGGCGGCGGCGGAGCTCGCGCTCGCCGTGATGATCACCCAGATGGACCTGTTCAACCGGCTGCTCAAGACGACGCCGCTCACCTCTCCGCAGTTCGGCCTGTCGGTCGCCTCGGCGGTGCTGCTGCTCGCCCTGTGGGAGATCGCCAAGCTGGTAGCCCGGCGGCCGCTGACCCAAGGAGACCAGACCCCGGGAGTCGGTCTCGTTCAACGCGCCGGAAACCACCTACGCAGCGAACAACACCAAGCTCACCGCCTAGCTCTCCGCCGGCCGCGTCCGGGCTGTCGTCCCGCGCTTGACGCTTGAGTCGCAGTCAAACCCGTGATGAACCCCAACGCACCATCGCCGGAGCCTTACCGCCCGTAGGCCCTCGCTGTCGAACCCGCGCCGGTGGCTCAGGAGAACTGCTCGACAAGCGGCGTGCTACCGAGGATGCCATCGCCTCCGGCGAAGCCGACGGCGGTGCAAGTGTTCGTCGAGATGCACGCTATTGCCTGGAGGTGTTGTGGGGAGTCGCTGGGTAGGTCGGGGGTTGGCTGTGGGGCCCAGGTTGATCCGTTCCAGCGGTCGGCCAGCGTCAGGTTGTTAGACCCGAAGCCGACGGCAGTGCATGCAGCCCTGTGGGCGCACGACACGCCATTGAGGGCAGACTGGGGCTGGTCGACGAGCTGAACTGACCACTTCGAGCCATTCCCGCGCTGCACGAGTGGCTCAGACTGGGTGAGGTCACTGCTAAGGCGCCCAACCGCGCCCCCGACCGCGACGCACACGTTCGTGGAGACGCACGATACTCCGGTTAGGTACGTTTGAATCGCTCTCTTAGGGGTCCGTACCGGCTGTGTGGACCACCGGCCGCCGTTCCATCGCTCCACCAATGCCACGACCACCGGCACCACAGTGAACCGAACGGAAAACCGTCGAACTCCGACCGCCGTACAAGATGTCCTCGAAGGGCACGACACGCCGTCAAGCTCGCTCTCCATAAAAGACCTGTCGGTCGCAGTCGGCTCGATCGACCACCGCTTACCGTTCCAGCGCTCCGCCAGCGTCTGGCTCGAAAATGGGTCTCGATAAAAGAACCCGACAGCGGTGCAAGCCGTCGCCGACGCACACGACACGCCGCTAAGCGAGCTCGAAGTCGTTCCGGGCGGCTGCGGCATTCGCTGCCGTAACCAATGCGAGCCATCCCAGCGCTCCGCGAAGGCAACACGGCCATACGTCCCGACCACGACGCACCGCCTGCGCGCCGGGCACGCCACGCCTCGGCGCATGATCCCGGGCGCGAAATCGGTCTGCCGGAACCACCGGCTGCCGTTCCAGCGCTCCACAACCTGGTCTCCTACAGCGGTGCACGCGTTCTTGGATGCACACGCGATTGCGCCGAGTCCACCACTACCTGGAACGGAAACTAGCCTCCAGGCCGATCCGAAACCTTGGCTCGGGCTTGCCAGACACCCCGCGAACGCCACGACTCCCAGCACGCTGGTCACCAAGCGACGCATCCACCCATCCTCTTCATCACCCCATCGCCAACTAAATCCTACGCCCCGTCAACGGCCGTGCCTAGTGTGGGACGGATGATCGGGCCCCTGGAGCTCGCGCGACCTCGGCGTCGAGTACGAGGTCGGGACCCCGGCGTCGAGTTAGGAGCGGGATGCTGGTCGGGCCCGCAGCCCAACCGGCGAGGAGCCCAGCCGCTGGTGTCTGATCTAGGCCTGGTTCTTCTTGCGCATCCAGCGGGCCATTAGGCGTTGCACGCCCATCCCGAGCTTCTCTCCGAAGCTACCCTCGGGTGGCGCGGCGCCGAGCTGGCGGGCAAGACCAAGGTTGTCCCATTCCGTCCAGCTCTCGACCACCTTGCCATCCTTCCACTGGTCGATGCTGATGCCGGTCGCCGACCCGTGCGCGCCGGTCGGTGCCAGGCCCGCGAGCTGGCCGCGGTGCGTCCCCTCGCTGTGCCAACGCAACACGACCTTGTCGCCGGCCGCGATCACGTCATCGACGGTGATCCGCACGTCGGGAAAAGCCGTGCGATACAGGCTCACCGTGCGCTTGAGCACCTCGGGTCCGCGGAGCGCACGAAGCGCAGCCGGCTCGGCCGGATCGTGGTTGACCGCGTCCGCTGCGATCAGCTGGTCGGCCAACTCAAACTTGCCGTCGTTGAAGCTCTGCTCGAGCAGCTGGCGTGAGGCTTCAGCAAGGTCTTCCGGTGCCATCGGCGGCGAGGTGTGGTCCGCGCCGGTCGGCGCATCGCTGGACATTTCCGTCCACCTCCATTCTGTGTTTCAGCGAGCCTACGCCGGTGCATGCTGCCCCGCAAGGCGACCGCCACCCCGTCGCCTGCCGCGCGAGTAGGAGGAGCCCGCTCGCCTTTCGGCCCGACCCCGAGCGTGAACATGCAAGGTGTCCGTGAGCCTCACGGGATATTGAACCGCTTGCATTGGCGCGAGACACGGATCCTCGACTGGCTCGACGACACGTTGTTCTGACGTAGAGCGTGTTTCAAGTCCGTGCTCAATGACCTGTCCCCGCCCCGACGTGCGCGCCGAATAATCGCGGGGTGCGAAGCTCTCGAGCAGGCGCGCTCCGCTAGCTTTGGCGATCGCTTCCCGTTGCTGTGTGCGGTTGCATTTGGCTTAGCGACGGGGCCAGGCCTGGGCTGCCCGGACGGCTTTGGAGGAGCTGTTCCAGTGCGGCAAAGGCGTCGCTGTCGAGGCGCCCGGGCACGTCGATCCGCATGATTTCGAGCGCGCGCTCAGCGGGGTATGGCGGGCGGTAAGGGCGCTCGGCGGTAAGCGCCTCATACACGTCGGCGACAGCGAGCACCCGCATTGGCATCGTTAGCTCGGCCGCGGTTAACCCGCGGGGGTAGCCGCTTCCGTCGAGGCGCTCGTGATGCGCGCTCGCGAGCGGGGAGAGCTCGCTGAAGCCGGGAACTCGCTCGAGAATCCGCTCGGTCACTACCGGATGCTCCTTGACCTTCGCGTACTCCGCGTCGGTGAGCCGCCCCGGGCTGTCGAGGATCCGGTTGGACAGAGCGAGCTTGCCGATGTCATGCAGCCGCGTCGCGCGACCCAGACCCCGCAGCTCTGTCGCCTCAAAGCCCAGAAGCGCGGCGATGCCAGTCGCGATCTCGCAGGCGCGATCGGAGTGGCGGTGGGTCCACGGCGACTTCGCGTCGATTACCGCGGCAAACCCATCAGCAATCCGATCTAGCTGGTTCTCGTCGGCGGACGTCACCCGGTCAGGCGGGGCGACGGCGGACAGGTCCGGCTCAGCCAGTGATCCCCAGAACTCGGCGTCCCCGATGACCGCACCAAGCGCATCAATAAGTACGGGGTCAAACCAACGACCGCTGCGCTTCACCGCGACCCGGTATGCCGCGTCAACTCCACGCTGTCGGTGAAAAACCTCCAGCGTCTGAGCGAGGCACAAAATCCGGGCTGCGATCGGGATCTCCTCCCCCCGCAGACCCCGCGGCTGCCCGCGTCCGTCCCAGTGCTCATCCAGCGCCCGGATCGCCTCCGCGGTGCCGTCGGAGAACCCGAGCATTCGGGCGACCTCGGCGCCGCGGTCACAGCGCGCCAACATCAGCGACCGAGTGACTTCGCCCTCGTCGCGGATCGCCCGCAGCCGCCCCACCCGGGCACTCAACGAGCCGCCCGGCGCGACCGTTCTCAGGGACCACACAAACGCCGAGAACGGCCGCGCCCAGTCGACAAGCTTTGACGTCCGTTTGGCCTCCTGATCGTCAGCCCCGAACAACGCCGCCATGCGTGCCGAGTTTGCAGAACACCCAGCATCCTTCAGCAACAACGCATAGAACAGATCCGACCGCGCCGGCGCCCCGAGCCCCAACTCACCCGCCAGACGCATACCGATCAAACACGATCGCTTGGCATGACCCGGCGGCTCCCCTTCGGCGACATCCAGCGCATAGGACAACGCGCCGATCAACTCCGACAACGCGATCTTGCGGGGGCCCGCCACCACCCCAGCAGTATTCCCCATCACCACGCCGGTCCGTCGCAGGCAGGCAGCGGCGTCGACCCAGCAATGCCTGGCAACGGCCAACCGCCCAGCTCGAAACACCCGATCGCGTCCAACGCGCCCAGCCCGAGTGTCGTCTGTCTTGACGGTTCTGGAGTCCGGTGCATTAGGCGGCCGAGCTCACCGAGATGATCAAAACGCGTCGCGCGCAGCCCGGGCCTGTCAGCACGCTTCGGAAGTGTCGGCGGTCGGTGCGGGCGAGCGTCGGGTTTGCCTTCTGGGGTAGGTTGGAGGAGCTTTGCCGAGGCGTCCGACTTTCCGCAATCGTTGGTTGACGGCCTCCACTTGGCCGGTCGGTATCGCGGTGACTTCGTGGGATTACATGTGGCGCACGACGGCGCTGCATCGGCGTGAGGTGCTCGAGGCGCGGGAGCAGGGTCATCTCCCGCCGGCGTATCCCGATGGGGTCGATCGCGTCGAAGTGATCGGGGTCGAGCAGGGCCAGGGCCCGCTGTTTCATCGTCGTTACCGAACCCGGATCCGGGAACCCGAGATGTCGGCAGAGACGCTGGTTGGGCGTCTGGGCGCGGACCCCAACCAGGCAGCGCCGACTAGGTTCGCGCGGTTCCAGAAAGTGCTGGGAGACGACAACGGGCTTTCGCTCGGCGACGAGTACGTCGTGCGGATGCCCGGCCCGTGGGACGGGCCGGTACGAGTGATCGATACCACCGAGCGGTCGTTTCGCCTGGCGACGCTGGAGAGTCATCTGGAGGCCGGGCAGATCGAGTTTCGCGTCCGCGGTGAGGAGCTGCTGGTGTTTGAGATTGAATCCTGGACTCGTAGCGCTGACCGGCTCTCAAACCTGCTGTACCACCGCGCCCGGATGGCGAAAGAGATCCAAGCGCACATGTGGATCTCATTTCTGGAAGGCGTGGTGAAACTGTCAGGCGGCCGGATGACGGGCGGGATCGACATCCACACCCACCGGGTCGAACACGCCGACGGCACATAGATCAGCACGCAGCTCGACGAACTATCGAGCTGTGGGCTACCTTCATTCTCTGTACGCGCTCAGGTCACCGGTTAGATGCGGAGATTTCATCTTCTGTTCGACGTCGCTAGCGGCTGACGGTGTCTTTGAGGGTGGTCGTGTTCAGGTGATCCCGGAGGTGCTCGACGGAGCCAAACACGACGGTCGCGCCGGCCTCGGTGAGTTCTTGCTCTGAGAAACCCCCGGTGAGGACACCGATGCTGGGCAGCTCAGCCCGGGTCGCGGCCTGGCAGTCCCAGGTGCTGTCGCCGATCATGATCGCGGGGCCGCCGCCGGCCTTCTCGATGGCTGCGTTGACGATGTCCGGTTCGGGCTTGCTGGCCTTGACGTCAGCGGATGTCGTGTAGCCATCGACGAAGTTTCTGGCGTCGAGCAGGTCGAGGTACCGTTCGGCCTCCTCTTCTTCGGCGGAGCTGGCCAGGATCAATGGGTGTCCGGCGTGTTTGAGGTCGCCGAGGAGTTCGTGGGCGTCCTTCATCGGCTCGACCTCGTCGATCATCTCTTGATAGAGCGGGCCTTGGGCATCTCGCAAGGTGTCGCCGAGCTTTTGTTCGACATGCTCGCCGGCGAGCATCTCGACGACGCGGTCGCTGCCGATCCCGATCGCGCGGTGGATCTGCCAGATCGGCACGACCACACCGTGCTGGCGAAAAGCTCGATACCACGCCAGTGCATGCTGATAGTTGGTGTCCACCAGCGTCCCGTCGATATCAAAGATGACTGCTAGCGGCATTGGTTCCTATCGTGTAAAAGGATTGCACGGCACTGGGGTTCTGTTGGCTGCCGGCCAGCCGGCGACTGCGCGCGTGGATGCTGGTCACGCCGTAACGCGGGCGGAACCGAGCGCCCGGACGCCGGCCGCTAGCCGTTCAGGTTCCAACGCCTCGTATTGCGACTTGCCGCGGTCGATCAGCTCAGGCTCGCCCGAGCTCAGGCCCGCGAACTTGACCCGGCTGGCTTTCTCGGTCACCCAGGCACCAGCTTGCTTGACTGGATTCTTGGAGGTGTCGAGGCTTCCCATCAGCCCGATCAGCGTTTGGCGATCTTGCTCGATCTGGGGTGCGAGCACAGCCATCGGCTCCTCCAGCGGCGGGCTTTGGGTCTGGGATCTGATCTGTCCGGCGAGCTCGCTGCCCAGCATCGCGCCAGCTAGGTGATCGTTGAGGTAGACGTCCATCGCTTTGTCAGCCATACGTTGTCCTTGAGGTCTCGGGTTCTGGTGTCTTCTTCGGGCAGGTCTATGACGTCGCGGTAAACGAGTCCGGCGTCTGACCGGACGCGCGCCGTCTGCGGGAGAGGGCGTGGCCCAGTCAACTTCTCGGCCGGCGTCCGCTGGCGTCGCCGTCCGAACTAGCGCTTGGCGGCGACCTTGGTCTTCTTGGCTCGGGCGCCGTTACCGTTGTTGGCGACGACACCGGAGGGCTTCGTGGCCAGGCCGGCGGCCTTGCGCAGCTTGGCCGACACCTCCGCGAGCATCTCTGGGTCGGGTCCGGGCGCGAACACCGCCGGCTGGGAGGGAAGGTCAAACGGCGGGGCGCCTTCGGGATGAGCCTCCTCGGCGACGAACAGCTCCTCACCGGTCTCGGGGTGGGGGCCGTTGAACACGGCGTTGATCTCCCCGAAGTCGCTCGGGGAGAAGCGGTAGAGCTTGAGGTGCTCGCCGCGCTTGATGTGCGGCTTGCACTCAGGGATCTTGTCGGTTGGGATCCGCGGAGACGGAAACAGCTTCATCAGGTTCGCGCCGGTGAGGTTCTCCAGCGCGCGGGCGTAGGCGACCTGATGCACGCCGCCGCGGACCAAGAGATACCCGGTCAGCGCTCGAGCGGCGGGATGGTCGACCATCTCATAGACCTTGAGCTTGTTGTTACGCGCCCCGGTCTCCAAGAAGAAGTTATGTGTCAGGTCCTCGATGAGATCGCCGGACGCGAACACGTAGTCGCCGTTCCACGGCTTGGCGTTTGAGTCCTGCACGAGGGTTCCTGCGCCGCCCGCGATGAAGTGCTGCGTGTTGCGCACGCCCTTGACGTCGGTGAGATCGCCGACCTCTCCCGGCTTGCCGTCGGCAGCGCCGGTCAACATCGTGTTGATCGCCGTGGACACCAGCTCGATGTGCCCGAACTCCTCCGCGGCGATGCTCGCCACCAGGTCATAGAACGGACGGGCGCCCTGCCGATTGCGGAAGTTAAACGACTGATACGTGTAGTTCATGAACGTCGACATCTCGCCGTACTTGCCCCCGAGCAGCTCCTGGACGGCAGAGGCGCCAACCGGATCGGGATCGGACGGCGGGGGCATCTCGGTCTGCAGACGGTCGATACGTAAAATCATGTAAGTCTCCTTTTAGGGGGTTAGAGTTCGGTCGAGTCCGGTTACGTCGTCGCTTCGGTTCCGGCGGTTTGGAGCCTGTGCGAGGTGGGATTCGCAACGGTCGGTCTGCGGTCGGTCAGCCTCACCTGCCGGCATGTGGAGCTGGTGCGCGCGTTAGGAGGTAGCTTCGGTCGCGGCTTGTCGCGTTTCGTAAGTGGGCAGCCGGTCCCGTTGGCCGCTGAGGTTCAGGATCAGCGCGGCGGCTGTCCCGCTGGGCGCGACCACGGCCAACTGACGCTTCTCGCGCCGGAGGCGATGGTGGAGCTCGACAAGCGCGCCACAGCCGCTGGAGTCGATGGACTCCACGTGGCTGAGATCCACCACAAGTAGTTGCTCTGCCTGACGGGCGGCGTCGTAGAGCGCGGCGCGAAACTCGCCGAGGCGAGCGATGTCTAGCTCTCCCTCCGGCGCGATGACGATCGGGTCCGACAACGGAGAACTCGCTGCTTCCATTTGACTTCACGTACCCGTTTGCCGTGCGGGCGCGCACAATTCGGCACCAGGGCGGGGCCGGATTCCGAGCGAGCGCAGCGACGCCGGCTGAGAGCTAGCGGAGAGCACTGGAGATGTCCTTGATCCCGACTCCGAGGCCGTTGCTGGCGGAACCGAGTGCGTCGGTGGCGCCGGCGGCGCTGGCGATCGCGGCCGGGTTGACTGATCCGTTTTTTAGGCCGCCGACCAATCCGGTGAGTTTGCTGCTCAGGCCGTCGACTTTGTTGGTCAGGGGGCGCAGGAGGTCGGAGGACAGCGCGTCATTGTGGGCCAGCCTCAGCTCGTGCACCGCGAATATGGCCGCCGCCGCCCCTTTGAGCAGCACCTTCACGCGCCCCGGGGCTCCATTGTGGAGCGCTCCGGCGCGCAGTGGCTTGTAGATGTAGCGGTGGATCGCTCCGAAGGCCAGCCCGGCGTGAAGGACGAACTTTGTCTTGGCGAAATGCACCTTGGGGACGGTCTGGGTGGTCACCTGGCCGTTTGCGCCGGTGCTGGAGACGGTCTTCGTCGCGCTGCCACAGCCGGCTACAGCTAGCGTCCCGGCCACCAGCACGACAGTCGCAATGCGCCGTAGCGCGGGGCAGAAGAGCTTGATTTTGGTCATGACGTCCTTTAGAGACGACGCCCGCGCTCGACGACGCCGCGACGGATAGCTCCGGTCGGACCATGAGTGGGCTGGCCGAGCCGGCGGCCCGTTGGGGCGCTGGTAGCACTCATGTGAAGCTCCTAGATAGGAGGGGATAGGGATATGTCGAACGGCGACTAGATGCGGCCGCATCGACAACCATCGTCGGCGAAGCCGTCCCTACCCGATGCTGCGAGGAGCGCGCCAATTCTTTCTCACGCCCCAAGTGGTTTATACCCCCGTACAGCCCGCCGGACACATCAAGCCTGGGCATAACCCGAAACCCGCTCCGTGTTATCCCGATCTGGCTGCTCGCGGTCGTAGACCCGCCAGGCCGCGGCGTACTGGCGATCATCCCAAACCACCACGTCGGCCCCCACATCGAGATCCAACTGTTCCTGCTCACCCGTAGCGGGAGCCGGGAACCGGGACGGATGCCGCTCAACGGAGACCAAGTCGGCATTCAAGACGACCGCGTTCGTGGCCTACGTTCGTTCTTCTTGCCGATGTTTCTTATCGCCGGCGCGATCGCCAAGGCCGGCAGCCGCCAGCCTACGACGAAACCGCGGTAGCCCTGCCGTGACCGATCCTGTGTCTACCAGTCAAACCCAACCCTGTGCAGTACCCCAAAACAACGCACGGCGGCGGACCTGCCGTCGCGCGCTGGCTGTCAAGCGCCCCCAGTGAAATCTCGCCGGGCTACGCGGCTAGCCCGCCACGCTGATGCGTTTCGGCTTCTACGGCCTGCTGTCCGTCGCGCCGTGTTCCCGATCACCGGCGGACACCTCCTGTTCCTTCCATCGTTCTTTCTGTTGCCACTCGGCGGAATGTTCGGGGTCATCGCGGGCGCCACGGACATTTCTGGTAACGCGCCACGAGGGGGTCGGTGGTGCTTGGCTGCAGGAAGCAGTCGCGAGCTCGTCAAGGATCCGGGCCACTGCCGTCGCGCCGACACGCTCGCGCGCAACTGGCAACAGCCATGGCGCGCTCGGCTCCATCGAGGAGCCGAGCGCGCATTCTCTAGCCGACGGCGTGGCCGCGGCGGCCGGCGAAGAACACAACAATCGCGAGGATCGCGAGCGCGAACAGCAACGGGTGGATGATCACACCGCCGGCGATCGCGATGATGAGCAGAATCGCCGCGAGGATGAGCAGCATCTTGCCTCCTTGAGAGGGAGTTGGTTGTCGGAGTACTAACCCCCGATCTGCCTCCTCGGGACGCTCGCATGTCCGCTTGCGAACATACCCTCGCGGACGTGCTGGACGTGACCACCGGCCGCGCTCGCCAGCATGAGAACCGCGATCACAACCACGTCGGCCGCAGGACCTGTGTTGCGATCATTGCGGGCTGTCGGTCGGCTTGCATTGGCGGGTGGCTGGGGCTAGGCTTCCGCGTCGTGTGGGGTCGTGTTGGCGGGGTAGCCTGCGCTCGGGTGGCGGTTTCGGTGGCGCTTGCGGGTGTGTCCGTGGCGGCGACGCCGGCCGCGGAGGCCTCGGCCGCGCCGGCCCCGGCGCGTGGCGTGGCGGCTACCGGGGAGGGCTCAGGTTCCTTTAGGGGGTTGGTGCGGCTTGCGAGCGGCCGGCGGATCTATCTCGAGTGCCGCGGCCGGGGCAGCCCGACGGTGGTGCTCGAGGCGGGCGGTGGCGACGGTGGCGATGTCTGGCAGGTCGTCGAGCCTGGTTCGCGGCTTACGCCGGTGATGCCGGCCGTCGCGCGCTTCACTCGCGTGTGCACTTACGACCGCCCCGGGACCGTCTTGGCGTCTGGGCAACCGAGCCGAAGCGATCCGGTGTCGCTGCCGCGCACCGGTGCAGAGATGGTCGCCGAGCTGCGTGCGTTGCTGGCCGCGGCGGGGGTCCGCGGTCCATATGTGCTGGTCGGCCATTCGTTCGGCGGCGCGCTGACCCGTCTGTACGCCAGTGCCTATCCCCGCCAGGTGGTCGGACTCGTTTCCGTCGACGCCGCGACGGAGATCATCTACGAGCGGGGGTACCTGGCGTTGTTGCCTCCCGCTGCGAGCAACCCGCCGGGGGCTGAGTTTCGCGTCGCCACCCTCGCCGCCGAGCTGGAAGCGTCGCGGGTCGAGCGGCCGTTACGGCCGATGCCGATGATCGTGCTCGAGCACTCACGTGATCGCCAGCGTGTGCCCAACCCGCTCGGGTGGCCGCCGGGGTACCCGATCGAGGCGTTCGAGGGTGTCTGGCGGGCGGCCCAGGACGACCTCGCCACGCTGTTGCCGTACACGCTGCACTGGATCGCGGGCAGGAGCGGGCACTACATCCAGGTGATCCAGCCCGACCTGGTGGTACGCGCGATTCGCCGGGTTGTCGGCCAGCTGCGCCCGGTGTCGGTTCGCTGCCGCGGCACTGCAAGCGTTTGTCGCGCGCGGGTGAGCGTCGCGGGTGGTGCCAGCAACAAGCGCGTAACGATCCGGCTTACCGACAGCGACCTGCGGCTGGTCTCGGTGCGGCCCAACCGCCGGTCGGTACGCGGCGCCTATGGGCTCTCCGATCAGCGCCTCACCCGCGGCGGCTCGCGTTATCGGTTCACGCTCAACGCCGTTCAGACGATCCGCCGAGGTTCGTATGTGATCCTCAGGTTCGAGCGCTCCGGCCGCTGATGCCACCGGCAGCGATCTCGATGCGTGAGCGCGGTAGCGGCGGGGTGCCGCGAGCTTGCGTCAGTCCGGGGCCAGCGCGGCACAGGCGGCCCGCGCGAACGCCCGGCGCAGGGCACGGAAGGGCGCCTGGGCGGGCTGCTCCCGGTTGCACTGCACGTTGACGGACACAGTGGCCGGACGGCGACCGTCGGAGCTTGCCGCCGCGAATTGCGTGGTGCCGAAGAACTTTCCGGTGTGTCCGTAGACGGTTCCCGCCCCTTTGAAGGCCTTCGACGTGCTCGCCAGCCGCATGTGGTCGTAGACCCGCCAGCGGCGGCCCGTCGAGTGCCCGGTCCACGCGCGTAGCCGAGCTGTCCGCGACCGCCGGCGATACCCACGCAAAACTCGATGCGGCACGCCGAACCCAACCAACCAGCCAGACTGTGGTGGCGTCGTGTGACACATCATCGGTGTAACGGGTCACACCTGTCAAGCAGGGCACCGACAGCAGCGACGAACGGGTAGTCGGGCGTAAGTTCGCCCGGGGTGTGTTCGGCCAGCGCTGCTTGTGTAAGAATGGTCTCGTCGGAGTCCACGAGCAGGAGCGCGTAACTCAGGATTGGCCGTATCGCCAGGCGCGGTCAGCATGCGCGGTTCGAGTTTGGGCCGGCGCGCCGGCTGCGCGGTCTGAAGCTGAGCGCGGCGAGGTGCGGGGGGTGAGCGCCAGCGGCCACGCCCCGGACTTCCGGCCGTCGACGAACGGCTGTCACTTTGACAACAAGTTCCCGCCCTGCGCTGGACCTCTTTCACCATCAGCCTCGCTTGGTACCGACGAGCCAGACAGCAGATCTCACTCCCAACACGCCGCTGTATGCCTACCTGATGTCGCGGTTTGATGACAGCTTCGGCAAGCCGCCGGGATACGACGACGGCGTCAAGGCGTTCGGGTGGACGCAGACGCCCGACCACGATGTGCTGATCGCGATTCGCGCGCGAGGACCTAACCCCGACGCAGTCGGCGTACAGCAACAAGCTGAATCCACCGCATCATCCGCGGGTCATACCGCCGCCCCTGCCATCGTCGTGAGCTGGACCAGTGCGGTAACGACTGCCGCAACGGCGCCTCGCGAAAACGTCGCTCAGTGGAGATTCTGACCCGCGCGCTGCTCGGGAGGGCCGACCAGGCCGCCCTGGATCGGCATCAGCGGCATGAGTTTCCTGAACGAAATGCTCAGCAACGTCCTGAGACTCCTACGTTGCGAGGATCAGGACGGCCCCTCGCCACGGACGCGAACGCCAGCGTCAGGACGAGCGAGTGCCCCGTCGCCGAACGGAGGCGTCACCGGCGGTCGCCGTGATGGCAGGCGACGCGCCGCGATGAGCGCAGAGACGGTCAGTCGTTGGCGCCTGAGTCAGTGCTCCGTTCTCGCGGCGGGCCGCCATGCCAATCGACGCACATCGCCGTCGCATCGTCTGCTAGTCGCCCCTCGGTCGCCCGAAGCAGAGCCGATACGACGAGCTGCACGGCTTCTCGCGGATGCATCCCTGCCCCTTCGATCATCAGAGCTTGGAGATTGAGGCTGGATGCATTGCGTTCCAGCAAGCCGTCGGTTATGAACATCAACCGGTCGCCGGCCCGAAGCGGCAACCGTTGCACGTGGTACTTAGGATCGGGATACATCCCGAAAGGCAGGTCGGCGGCCAGCTCGATCGAATCGACGCGGCCGTCGCGTAGCCTCAGAGGGTGGGGATGGCCAGCGTTGACGATGGCCGCGGAACCTGTCCGCAAGTCGATGCGTGCGATCTGGCCCGTGACATAGTCACCGCGTCCAGCGTGCTGGGAAAGGCTTGTGTCGGCGCGATGCGCCTGCTCCACCAGGCCGACGCCGCCCCGGCGACCGTTTCGTAGCGCGCCCACCACCAGAGTCGCCAGCACCGCGGCAGCCACGTCGTGGCCCATGGCGTCAGTCATCGAGAGATGCAGCGTGTCGCGCTCCAGGGCAAAGTCAAAGCTGTCCCCAGCAATCTCCCCTGCCGGCTCTAGCCACGCCGCCAGCGTGAACTGCCCTCCCTCGCAGCTGAACGCCCCCGGGAGCAGGCGATGCTGGATCTCAGCCGCTAACGACAGCCGGACTGATCGCTGGCCCCACTCAAATAAGTCGGTGAACCGCCGGTTGGCGATGATGACGTAGGCCAGGGCGTGCGCGGCGAGCGCGACGTCCGCCAAGGTCTGCTCGTCCGGGGCTTCGGGAAGGCTTAGCTCAAGCACACCGATCGTCTCCCCCCGATTGGTTACCGGCGCGAGCACCAGCACTTCGTCGACACCCGGTTCGACCTCAACCGCCTGATTACGCACCGCTCGCCCGTGAGCACTTCCTTGCAGTGGCACACGCTCGGCAGTTTCCCGTCCCAATGTGCGCGCCGCTGCCCGGACGCCCGCATGACCGAGCCGGATGAGCGCTCGGCCGCTGAAGTCCACAATGAGAAAACAGACCTCGGACGCTTCAAGCGCCTCAGCAAGCCACTCCCCAAGAACGTCGGCCGCCGCGACGGGAGGGGCGTTCTCGACCGCCAGCAAAAGCTTCGCCAGATCCAGCCGCCCCACCTTGTCGTCCGCCATGATCACGAGGCTACACGCAAGCTGCTCGCCGGCTGCTACCTCAACATTGACCTCAAGCACCGACGACCAACGCGGCCTGGAACCGACGTCCTGTTCAATCGGGACGAGCCCTATCCCGCGGCGGGCACGGACACGCGCCGCGCCGGGGGTTTACGTCAGCGTCATCGATTTGGTGACCCGAGGTGATGTTCAGGGATCGGGTTCCAGGGTTTCTCGGCCGGCGCGTGTGCGTGAGGGGCGTATGTCGGCGCCGGCGGTAGACGCGTCCTTTGTTGTGGGTGTGCCCCGGGCATATCCGCCTGTGATGACATCGACCCGAATTCTCGCACCAGGCTCCGCCAGCGCGCTGGGGATCATCCCCCAGCTGAAGGCGAGGCGCGCCGCCCGCATACGACAACGCGGCGCGCCATTTCGCGCTGGTTAGCCGGCCATCGGCTCCTGTGAACGCGGCGCGTTTGAATACGCGTCAGCCGACTCGAGGAACCCACGGAGCTGCTCGCGCAGCTCCGGCGTGTCCTCGTGTCCGTGCACTGAGGCGGCGTGCTCAGCGGCCGCGCGAACGACCTCGTCCTCCTCGCCGATGATCGTCAGCGAGCAGTCCACGTCGCTCGGCCACCGACGACAATCGGCCATCACTCGCGCCATCCGAACCCTCCTTTCGTCCAGCCCATCCTCCTCGAGGACCACCCAGCCGTCAACCCCGCTCACGTTGTTTCCCTGAGACCCGGCATCCGTCGATCGACGAGGTCCGACTGGCGCTTCCGGGTCAGCGCGATCAGCAGCACGATCCAGCCAACAACCGGCACCCGAGCCTCCTGACGCGTATCAGCAGGCGCGTCAGGAGCGGCGCGAGGCCCTAAGCCAGCTGCTGCTTCACGATGTCGAACGGATGAAGCAGAAGCCGCGACGTCGTGACCGTTCGGGCGACTAAGCAGATGTCGTTGGATCCAGCGCGAATGTGCCTCGGTCGTATCAGCGAAGAAGCGGCAGCGGCGGCGGGCGACGACTGTGATCGTTGACACCATTGCCGCAAACGCCGGTCAAGCTCGTCGAGGAAGCACATTTGCGTTGGGCGAAAGGGGCCGGTGCTTGACGGCCGCGAAGCTCAGAGAGCCGCATCAAGGTCAGTGGATCCTGGTAGGGGCTGCTAGCCGATCGAGCCCTCCATTTGCAGCTCGATCAGCCGGTTCATCTCGACCGCGTATTCCATCGGCAGCTGCTTGATGATCGGCTCGATGAAGCCGTTGACGATCAGCTTCGAGGCCTCCTCCTCGGGGATGCCGTGCGACATCAGGTAGAACAGCTGGTCCTCGCCGACCTTCGAGACGGTCGCCTCGTGGGCGACGCTGACGTCGTCGTCGCCGATCCGAATCGTCGGGTAGGTGTCCGAGCGGGAGTGCTCGTCGAGCAGTAGCGCGTCGCAGACGACCTTCGAGCGGGCGCCGTGCGCGCCCTTGGCGATCTCGAGCAGCCCGCGGTAAGACCCGCGGCCGCCGTCTTTGGCGATTGACTTGGCGAAGATGTTCGAGGTCGTGTTCGGTGCGGCGTGGATGATCTTGGCGCCCGCATCTTGGTGCTGGCCGGCCCCCGCGAACGCGATCGACAGGACCTCGCCATGGGCTCGCTGGCCGAGCAGGTAGATGCTGGGGTATTTCATCGTCAGCTTGGACCCGAGGTTGCAGTCGACCCATTCGACCGTGGCATCGGCGTACGCGACCGCGCGCTTGGTGACCAGGTTGTAGACGTTGGTCGACCAGTTCTGGACTGTCGTGTAACGGATGCGTGCGCCTGGGAGGGCGATCAGCTCCACCACCGCCGAGTGAAGTGAGTCAGAGCTGTAGGTAGGAGCGGTGCAACCCTCGACGTAGTGAACGTACGAGCCTGGCTCAGCGATGATCAGCGTCCGCTCAAACTGCCCCATGTTCTCGGTGTTGATCCGGAAGTACGCCTGCAACGGCATCTCGACGTGGACGCCTTCGGGCACGTACACGAACGATCCGCCGGACCACACAGCGGAGTTCAGCGCCGCGAGCTTGTTGTCGTTGGCCGGGATGATCGTCGCGAAGTACTGACGCACGATCTCCTCGTGCTCGCGCAACGCGGTGTCCATGTCGGTGAAGATCACGCCCTGCTTCTCGAGGTCCTCGTGAATCTGGTGGTACACGACCTCTGACTCGTACTGCGCGCCTACGCCCGACAGGAACTTTCGCTCCGCCTCGGGAATCCCCAAGCGATCGAAGGTCCGCTTGACGTCCTCGGGCACGTCGTCCCACGATCGGCTGGGTGCCTCGGACGCGCGCACGAAGTATCGGATGTTGTCGTAGTCAAGCTCGGCCAGCATCGGGGAGCCCCACGTCGGCTGCTTGCGAGCCAAGAAGTGATCGAGCGCCTTCAGTCGGAACTCGCGCATCCACCGCGGCTCGGACTTGAACTCAGAGATCCGCTCGACGATCTCCCGGCTCAGCCCCTTAGGCGCCTTGTACAGGTAGTTCTCGGCGTCGTGGAACCCGAAACGCTGCTCGTAGTCGGCATTGATCCCCGCAAGCTGCTCGTTCTCGGTCAGGATGGTTGCTTCGGCAGTAGCCACTACTCCACCCCCAGCTTGGATCGCTCGTGGGTCGCCGGGTTTCGAGCGGCCGGGCCACGAAAACGGAGTCGTGCGGCCCGCCGCCCGTCACGCGGCAGGGTCGTCGCGCCGGGTTCACCGTGGACACGGACCGACTCCGGGATGATCCCGGGAGCCGGCGAGTCATCGGACTCGATTGCAACGGTGGTGTGCACGTGGTGGGCTCTGCGGGCGTCATCATTCGCTTGACGCTGCGTCGCGACGCGAGCGTCCCATTCGGCCTTGGCGTCATCAGCGCGTCGTGAAGCTTTCTCGCCACTGTCCTTTGCTCGTCGAACCTGTTCACAGAGCCGGGCGTACTCTGGATCGCTTCGTTCCCATCGCGCCTGCTCTTCGGCAAAGGTTTCGTGCTCCCACACGTCGGTGTGGCGAACAGGCACACCGGGATCGCCGAACTTTTGCCAGCCCCGGCGTGCCCGCCGGTCTGTCGCACCTTTTGCCAGGATCGTCATAACTGACCTCCTATCTAGACCCCGGCAATGAGGGCGGGTCCAGCTTGTGAACGGCGTTTCTGTCGCCTTGGACGAAACGGCCCGTGAGGTCAGCGAGAGGCAGAAGCTGCCCGCCGTGGGCCTGCGCGAGAGATTCGAGCAGTAGCGGCCGATAACGGCCCTAGAGCGACCATACTCCTATTTGAGGCCCATAACCGACTACTTTGGCTGATCGGGCATCGCATCGCGCGGGTCGGAGTCCACGGTTCCCCGGCGCTCGTCATCATTCGGACGATCATCGCCGTCAACCTCGTCATCTTCGGCGTAACACCGGCCCGCCTCGTTGCGGGCCTGTGGCGGGCCGGGACGCTAGGCGAGCTTCTCGCCGGGCTTGAGCCCGAGCGGCTCGGCGGGATCACGGTAGGTCGAGCTGAGCTGCAGGTAGGGTGAGCAAGAAGCAGGTCAAGTCCGCGCCGAACGCTCTCGGCACTCAAACCCATCATGTCCTCCAGACATCTCGACGACCTGCGAGCACAGGCTCAGCACGCCCGCCAGCGTTACGACTTGTACAAGGCCAAGGTCTACGGCCCACGCCCCACCAGCCTGGCCCGCATGCGCGAGCTCCAACGGGCCTCCGAGCAGGCAGAAGCACGGCTTCGCGCCGCCGAGGCGCAGGAGCGGCGCGCTCGCACTGCGGGCGACACCCCGCGGGGTCCAAACTGACGCAAACGGCGATCCGGCCTCTGCGCATTGCGGGCTGGGTTGGTGCAGCACGTGGGGCTTCTCGATAGGCCGGATTTGGATCCAAACCGCGGCAAGCTGACGCGCTGTGGGCCGCGACGTTCGGGACGAGCAGAGCGAGACCGCCGAGACGATCGCATCCCGATCAAGACTTGGGTGCCCGCCGTCGCGAGCGGTCAGTCCGTGACCGCCTCGGGTTACATCATCCCGCTCATGTCGGGCATGCCGCCGCCCGGACCGCCGGCGTCCTTCTCCGGGATCTCGTCGACGATCGCCTCGGTGGTGAGGATGTTCTTCGCGATCGACGCTGCGTTCTGCAGCGCCGAGCGCGTGACCATCGCGGGGTCGATGATGCCCGAGCCGACGAGGTCGACGATTCTGCGTCCTCGTAGGAACCGAAGTCTTCTGACCGGCCAAGGGGATCGCCGTCGGCGGCGACGATCGTCCAGTGGTAGTCGCCGCCGTTGTCCTCGAAGATGAGGAACTTCATCGACTCCGGCACGCGCACTTGAGTTGCGCGGCGCGGGCGTCGACCAGCGGCACGGGACTTCTTAATTGCGGTGACCATGGCCAACCGCCTCTCTGCCCTTCTAACCGGATACGTCGCCCGGAAAGCGAGAAGAGCAGGAGACTCGCTGAGCGCCCTGATGACACTGGCCACATTCACTAGAGCTAAATCTCTAGAAATATCATGCTAGAGTTATGGATCTACCGACAGGAGATTCCAATGGGCATCACTGAGATCACTCAGGTGCTAAAGCAAGAGACCGAAGCCTGGAACGCACACGACGCTGATGGCGTCGCTGCCTGCTACGCGCAGGACGCCAAGCTGTACGACGTCGGGCTGCCTGAGCCGCTGCGGGGGCGCGCTGCAATCCGCGAATCGGTGGCGGGCTATCTCGCCGCCTTCTCGGATTTTCACGCCGTCAACTTGGGTGAGCCGATCGTCTCGGGCAACCGGGCGGCCCAGGAGTGGAAGGTCACCGGGACCAACGACGGCGAGTTGTTGGGCACCGCGCCGACTGGCAAGAGCGCGACCACATACGGTTGTGCGACGGCCGAATTCGGCGAGGACGGGCTGATCCACCGCGGCGGCAACTACTGGAACGTCGCCGCGCTAGTGCAGCAGCTCGGCGTCGTGCCCGAAACAGCTGGCGCACCAGCCTAGCCGCCTGTCAGATCGGGGCGCTCGAACCAGCAGCCGGAACGAGCGCCCCGAGGGCGTCGCGAGAGGGTATGTCTCCCGACATGGTCACGAGCGGCTGCTCGAGCCGCCCCGATCGCCGATCTTGACGCGCCGCGCTGTCCCGAGCTCACTGGCTACGGGTGCGCACATCGCTCAGCGGCGGAGACTTACGGTCACGCCGCGGCGGAACGTTTGCGACGGGGCCGGGCTGGTCTGTCAGAAGCGGCGCTTCCGTCAGGCGGTTGCGCGGACTCAGGTGCTCGGGTGTCGATGAGCAGTCTGAGCACTTCACCGATCGTCCGCTCTCGACCGACCGCACCCGGCAGCGGAAGATGCTCCTGGATGCGATAGCGATTGCGACGACCGTCCTTCTCCTTTACGACGTAGCCGGCCTCCGTCAAGTCGATGACGATGCCGAACGCGGTGCGCTCGGTGATGTCGAGCGCAGCGGCGATATCGCGCAAGCGCACCCCCGGATCATCCGCGATGCAGACCAGAACGCGAGCATGGTTGGTAAGGAAGCTCCACTTCGCCTTCGCCACAATTATAGGCCCAATTTTCTTGAATCAGTTTGCTAGTGTTGTGAACCTAGGATACCGTGTGAGGTAGACGGCAACTGGACCTGTGTTCCTGACCGGCGCGTTCTCAGACCGCTACCGATCACCGCCTGGATGGCACCGACGGCGCTCTGTACCCGGCGGTGTCCACGACAGAAAGGGGCTAACCATGACCGTAGGAATCCGAATCAAACTCGCAGGAATCACCGAAGAGCAGTTCGACGCGGTCAACAAGCAAGTTGACCCGGCGGGGGACCCGCCGAAGGGCTTGCTGTTTCACGCCTCGGGCCCGATCGACGAAGGGTGGGGCGTGATCGACTTCTGGGAGTCACGCCAGGACTTCGACACGTTCGAGCCACGGATCGCAGCCGCGGTCGCCGCCGCCGGCGCGCAGCTGCAGGGACCCCCGGACATCAAGCAGTTCGCAGTTCACGAAACCTTTACGGGCTAGCACCCGAGCGGTCGCTACGTAGGTCGCCCAGCCATCGACTGGGGCTCCTACGTAGCCCTGGGACAGCGCGTCGGAGTGCGCCATGGACCGGCCACACCAGCACCCGAGACTCCAGATCTCGCCAGCACCACCGCCACCGGGCAGTCGCTGCGGACGGGCGTTTGCTGGGCAGGTCGAGAACCGCAAGCAGCGAACTCGCCGGCGCCGCCACCGACCGGTGACGCTCACTCCCGGCTAGTTGCGTCGGGCACCGAAGCCTAAGCGACTCCGGCGATGAGGTGCGGCGGTCGTGGGCCGGCCACGGCGGTTGTCTGACTGCGGTCCCAGGCGGCCGGAACCACCCGCGGTCTTCATGTCGGCGAGGATCGCCGCTTCCGATCTCGAAGCGACAATCGGCGTCGCGATCCCTGCGACGTGGACGTACGTTCGCCGTCCGCTCCCTCGCCCATCCTCGATCGGGAGCACTGCGACGATCTCGTCACCGCGAACGAACCGCCCGTAGCCGAGCGGCACCATGCCGATGTCGGTGGCTCTGACATCTTCTTCGCGCATGTACTTATTGTAGCGAACGTGTGTTCGCGTCCGCGGCTCAGCCGTGCGAGCCTGCGATCGCGGGCGCGGAAGCCATGTGGGCCGAAGGCTCGCAGCGCGTAAGCTTCGTCGGACTCGAAGCGGAGGTCCGAGTTGCGATACGTCCGTGGCGCTGGCTTAGGGGTGTCCTGTTGGAATTGGACGCGTGTTGTCCTGGGAGCCATCGTGGGCGTTCTGGGTGCGCTGGTGCTCGTCGGCTGTGGCGGAGGGTCTCGGGCGCGCGGCGCGCCACCGGCCGGTGGTGAGTCGAGCTCGCAAGCCGCGGGCGGATCGCGCACCATCGCGACCGCCGACCAGGTGCGAATCGCGATCACGCCCTCGAGTGGCACCGATCGTCGGCCGGATCGTGGGCTGCGGGTTACCGCGACCGGCGGCACGCTCATCAGCGTACGGGCCAGCAATGGCAAGCAGACGGTCGCGGGGGCGATGAACCGAGCCCGCACCGACTGGCACAGCACCTGGGCGCTTGGCGTCGGCGAGAACTACACGGTCAACGCGTCCGGCACCGCACCCTCCGGCGCACCGGTCACGAAGACCGTCTCGTTTCACACGTTCACTCCAAAGCAAACGTTCGTCACCAGGACGGTTGAGGGCTATCACCAGACCTACGGCGTGGGGATGCCGATCATCCTCTACTTCGACCACACGATCACGAACCGCACGGCGATCGAGAAGGCACTTGAGGTCAAGAGCTCGATGCCCGTGACCGGCTCCTGGTTCTGGGACGATGAGTGCGGGACGGCCCCCGCGTGTCTGTACTTTCGCCCGCATCACTACTGGCCGGCGCATACCCGGATCAGCTTCGTCGCCCACCTCGACGGGGTCCGCGGCGCGCCCGGCGTGTTTGGGGCCCACACGCTGACTCAGTCATTCAGGATCGGCCGCGCGTTGATCGTCAAGGCGAGCACCAGCAGTCACCATATGACCGTTTATCGCGACGGCAAGGTGCTCGCGCAGTGGCCGATCAGCTCGGGCCGCCCCGGGGACGAAACGCCGAACGGGGCCTATCTCACGATCGAGAAGGGCAACCCCGTCGACATGAAGGGTCCGGGCTACGACATCGAAGTCCCGTGGTCGGTGCGCTTTACCTGGAGCGGGGACTACCTGCACGACGCGTACTGGTCAGTCGGGGAGCAGGGCTTCGCCAACGTCAGCCATGGCTGTGTCAACATGTCGCCCGCCGCCGCTGAGATCTACTACAAGATGGCCGTCCCCGGCGACCCCGTGACCATTACCGGCAGCCCCAGGGCCGGCGTCTTCGACAACGGCTGGACGATGTGGTTTTTGTCCTGGAAGCGCTGGCTGCACGGCAGCGCACTGCATGAGGCGGTCCGCGTCAACAGCGGCGGCAGCACCCTATTTCACCCGCACATCAAGAGCTAGCGCCCACCCCTTTCGAGCAGTCCTGCCTGCCATTTCTGCTTGCTTGACAACCGGCTAGCGAACCGGCAGTGACACGTCCCTGCACGGGCTTGCCGCTCGGTGTCGGCGCGTAGGGGGATCCTGGCGCGCGTCAGGAAGTGCGTTCGCTCGCGGCTTGGCGCGTGTGGTACGTCGGCAGCCGGTTCCCCAGGCCGCTGAGGTTCAAGACCAGCGCGGCGGCTGTCCCGGAGGGCGCGACCACGGCTAGCCGACGCTTCTCGCGCCGGAGGCGGTGGTGGAGCTCGACGAGCGCGCCGAGGCTGCTGGAGTCGATGTACTCCACGTGGCTGAGATCCACCACGAGCAGTTGCTCTGCCTGCCGGGCGGCGTCGTAGAGCGCGGCCCGAAACTCGTCGAGACGAGCGATGTCCAGCTCTCCCTCCGGCGCGATGACGATGGGGTCCGACAACGGAGACATTGATGCTGGCATTTGACTCGAGTTACCCGTTTGCCGCGCCGCCACGCGCACGGCTGGCTGCCCGGCGTGGCCCGGATTCCAGGGAGCAGGGCGACGCCGTTTGTTAGTCACGGACGCATCACGTCGGTGGACAGCGCGTCATCGTGGGTCAGGCGCAGCGTCTTATAGATGTGGCGATGGACCGCCCCGAAGGCGAGTCCGGCGTGAAGGACGATGGGTTTGCGCCCAACGCCGCTCAGTCAGCCAAAGCCGTGAGACGCATGCGTCCACGCCAGCGCTCTGCGTTGAAGACAGCGGGCTGGGTCGCCGCGAGGAAGTCCTCGAGCGTCGTGACGAACCTCCTCGGGGCCTCGACGTGTGGGAAATGACCGACGTCGTCGAAAACTGCAAGCGTGCTGTGGGGCAGCAGTTCGTGCGCAGCCCGAGCATGCTCAACCGGGATGATCGGATCCTCTGACCCCCAGACGAGCAGGACAGGAAGATCCTGCGCGAGATAGAAACTATTCCCGGCAGCAATCGTTTGGCCGTTGAGCCCGACCACGCTACGTACCGTGGCCAGAAACGCAGAGCGACGGTCGGCGTCCGCCAGAGAGGCGTAGCTGCGCACCAGCTCGTCCAAGCCCGGATTTGCCGGCACGTTGGCGGCGCCCAGCACGCGTCCGGCAGCGCCCCAGGCCCTGCGCGTGGCCTCGGCGGTCACGGACAGGAACAGACCTGCTCCCGGGAGCGAAGCTGCGCGCAACGCCCGGTTGACCTCGAGTCCCAAGCCGCCGCTTGAGACGAGCACCAAGCGCTCGGTCATCTCCGGGAACTGATAGGAGAACTGCATCGCGATGCCTCCGCCGAGCGAGTGTCCGACCAGCGTCGCTTGGTCGTGTCCGAGGGCCGTCAGCAGGTCGCGCAGGCCGGCGGCCAGCGATCCGAGCGAGTAGTCGCCGCCGGTGGCACTGGAGGCGCCATGGCCCGGCAGATCCACCGCCACAACGGTGGCGTTACGGGCCAGCGGGCCCACGACAGACCGCCATGTCTCGAGCGACCCCGCCATACCATGGATGAGCAGGAGAACAGGCCCGGTGCCCCGCTGCACGTAGGTGATCGAGTGGCCGTATAGCGTCAGCGTCTGGCTCTTATCTGCGTTCACAACCGAACTTCCTTTCATCTGCCACAACCGCGTCTGTGATGTAGGCGGTCCCGCACTGCCCAGGCCTCGGGCACTACTCCGACACCAACACGACTTCGCGCTCGGCGGCCAGCCAGTGGGCGTCTGCGTCTCCGGGTACGCCACGCCGATACAGTTCGTAAGCGCGATCCGCGATGTCATTGTGTGATCGTGCTGAAGGTTCCGCCTCGAGTTGCGCCGGCGACGTCTGCGGTCCGTCGGCGAGTTCCTCGGCCTCGCGGCTCGGCGTCTGAAAAACGGCGCTGACGGTTTTCACGCGCGCCGCTCGCGCGCGACCGGCGAGGGGTATTTCCTCCGTAGCCTTGGCGGCGCCGGGGCTTTCGCGTTTGACCTTCGCTGCCCGACGCTGGTCCTTGGGCCCTGCCGCCTGGCGACGGCGGTTCGCATCCTCGGGGGACCGCTCGCGCTGCTGTGCTTCCTGCTTCTCGTGCCCGCGGGCGTCGGTATGGGCTGTCTTAGCGTCGTCGCTTGGCCGGCGCGCATGCGCGCGTTCCGCAGTGCCTCGCGGTCCAGCGTCCTCGCGCAGAGCCGGATCACGCAGGATCGTGGCGATGACGGCTCTCAGGGTGGCGTCGGCTCGATCAAGCGCGAGCTTCGCGGCCGGCTTGGCGCCCGTGCGATTGCCAGGCAACAGACCGACCGCGCCATCCAGCGGGAGACGGACCAGCCTCAGATAGCTCTCAACTGCCGTTCTCGGTATCGCACGTGCGTTCATTGGTTCTCCTTGAATTTGTCCGTGCGGCACCCTTATGAAGTTGGACGACCACGTACGGGGGTCAGCGCGTCTACTGCGCTCGTGCTGCTCGCTGCCGCCTCCGCAAGACCTGGCTGGTCACGCGGCCAACCCGACGACCACGCCTGACGCCATGCGGCGCCGTGAACACACCTCGACGTCCACTCGACCGTCTCGGCTACCCGACGCAATCAGCGGCCATCTCGACCGTGTCAGAACCAGGACTCAGGGGGCGCTGCTAGAGCGGTTGGTACTCCTTCGTGGGGCATTGAGGAAGTCGACAGGACCTTCCCCATGATCGGAGCCGTCCCCATCTGGACCTGCGGACCGCACCCCGCGAATTCAGGCGCGCTCAAGCTAGTGATTACCCAACCGTACACTGACCCAAACACGCGTTCGCCTGTTTCGGGGTGATCCTCCGCACGTATGACGAGAACAAGCCGCGACTGCCCGCGACCCGTCAGCGCCGCGATCCTCGCTAGTGTGGCGGCGCGTCCTTGGCGGTGGTCTCGTGGCTTTCGAGCCAGTGGCGGCGGTCAGGTCCGCCGACGAATGTTGTTGGGACTTCGACGCCGCGGGTGACCCGATGACAAGGCGCGACGATGGGGATGGGGTTAGCGCCCATGATCCAGCCGAGGTCTCGAGCAGAGCCCGAGTGGGCGAGGTCGATGTAGGAGCGATGGCCGGCGTAGGGGATTAATTCGGTTGATCTCAGCGCGGGCGCTCCGGATGACTCCAGAAACGCCCAGTCGATGATCCATTGCATGCGGTCGGTGTTGCCGGCGAAGTAGTCGCGCAGTTTGGCGGCGGCGTCGGTGAGGTGGCGGCGAGCGGCCTGGCTGCCTCGGCGGCTGGTGGCGCGGGCCTGGAGCGCCCCGTAGTCGCCGTGACCTTCGAACGCTACGCGGATCAGGCCCTCGGGGGTGGCGGCCAGCAGCAGCGCTCCGAGTGGGCCATCGAGGGTTGCGGTGGCGACGCCGGGCGCGGCGAGCGTGTCGGCGACGGGTCCGGACTGTGAGATGTCGCGGGCTCCGGCTTTCAGGCCGGCGTTGTAGTCGTTGCATTCGGCGCAGATGCCTTCGGCGCGCGTGTCGATCCGCTCGACCGAAAAACCGGCGTCGGTGATCTCCTCGGGGTCCTGCAGCCCGCTGACAAGATCAAATACGCGCAGGCACAGGCGACAGCGAAAGTGCGAATGGTGGGTGGTGTTGGTCTCATATCGGACCGGCTCGGGCGCGCCGAACGCCGACAGGAGCCCCAGCTCGCTGAACTCGGCCAGCGTGGCGTAGACCGTCCCGCGGCTGAGGTCGGGCAGCGACTCCGCCGCCCGGGCATGGACCTCGTCGGCCGACAGGTGCTCGCTGGGACCGCCGCGGAACGCACCGAGAATCGCGCGACGTTGAGGCGTGCTGCGCAGCCCGCGGGCGCGCAGCAGCTCACCGGCTTGGTCTGAGCGCGGACTCATCGGCGCATTCTCGCGGGTCAAGACGATGTTTGTCCCGGCGATTGAGGGGGAGCTACAAAGGACTCTGTCCTATCTAGCAGTTCGTCGCCTTAGTTCTAACAAGGAGTGACCCCTGTGATATTGCGCATCGACCGCCTACAGACCGAGCTGCCGCCTCCGTCTGACCCTGACCCCATCGGAGCGTCCGCCGTCCAAGAGCTGTTGGGCGGCAAGTACGGCGAGATGTCGACGTTCATGAACTACACGTACCAGTCGTTCAACTTCCGCAGCCGCCAGGGCGCTCGCCCGTTTTACGATCTGGTAGCGAGCATCGCCGCTGAGGAGTTCGGACACATCGAACTCGTCTCGAGCGCGATCAACACGATGCTGACCGGCGCAACCGAGGGCAAGCCCGGCGAGCTGGGCGACCTCAGCGCCGTCAAGGGCGTCCGCAACACCCAGCATTTCATCGCCGGTGGCGCCGGGACGCTCGTCCAGGACTCGAATGCCAAGCCTTGGAATGGCGACTACGTGTTCGCTTCTGGAGACCTGATCGAAGATCTCACTCACAACTTCTTCCTGGAGACAGGCGCGCGCAACAACAAGCTCAAGGTCTATGAGATGGTCGAGCATCCCGCCGCGCGAGCGCTTACCGGATATCTGCTTGTCCGCGGCGGCGTGCATCAGGTCGCCTACGCGCGCGCGCTCGAGAAGCTGACCGGGGCCGACCTGATGAAGCTGTTCCCCTCGCCGCGGATCCCGACTGACCTGATCCCGGAATGCCAGCCGCACCTCAAGCGCGGCGAGCACCTCAAGCTCTACCGGTTCTCCCCGAGCGACTATCAGGAGATCGCGGCGGTGTTCAACGGTCCCCATCCCGAGACCGGCGAGGACCTCATGATCGCCGAAGAGACCTCACCGGAGGGTGCGCCGCCGTTTGACCTGCCATCCCAACCCGCGGTGTTCGCTCCCGGCCCGGATCCTGAGATGCTCGCGGAGGTCTCGGCCAAGCTGCGTAAGGCCGCTGGCCTGCCGGCCAAACCCACGGGCGTCGTCGCCAACAATGGCGACGGCAAAGGCGTCGTCGAGAAGGTCAAGGACACTGTCAGGTAGGCCCGGTACCGGTGTGGCGCCGCGCAAGTCGGCATTCCCGACAATGTTGAGAAAACCTCAACAGTCTGTTTAGAACCTCGACGGTGGGGCACCAACTAATTACAGAAGCCAACCCAGGAGAACTCATGCCTGCCGATGACCTACAGCAGCAGCTGGTGAAGTACCTCGAGGACGTCCATTCGACCGAGCAGAACGCGATCTCCCAGCTTCGCGACGGCGCTGACAGTGCCGACGACCAGGAGTTGGCGTCGGCGTTTCGTCAGCATCTCGCTGAGACCGAAGAGCATGAGCGTCTGATCAGTGAGCGGCTTGAGGCATACGGAGCGTCGCCGTCGTCACTGAAGGACACCGCGCAGAAGGGAGCCGCGAAGGTGACCGGAATGCTCGCCAAGGCCGCTCCGGACACTTCGGGCAAGCTCGCGATCCAGGCGTACGCGTTCGAGCATCTCGAGATCGCCAGCTACCGGATGCTCAGAGAGGTGGCGCATCGGGCCGGCGACACGCAGACCGTCGCGGTCGCCGAGCGCATCCTGACCCAGGAGCAGGCGGCGGCCAAGCACATCGGTGGCCTGCTCGAGCAGGTCGCCGAGCACGACCTCGAGCGCCAGGGACTGGCAGCCTGATGGTCGCCGGCACCTCCGTCGTCTGGCTTCCGGTCAGCGACATCGACCGCTCGATCACGTTCTACCGCGACCAGCTGGGGCTCAACGAACTTCAGCATGAAGACAACTGGGCGCAGCTTGACGCCAACGGACTGCACATCGGCCTCAACGCCAGGGAAAGCCCGGACGGTCACGGCGGAGCCGTGATCGCGTTCCAGCCCGAGCACGGGCTCGAGTCGGCCGTCCAGCAGCTGCGAGACGGCGGCGTCGACATCCCCGCAGACATCAGCGAACACCCCTGGGGCCGAGTCGCGACCTTCAAGGATCCCGACGGCAACGACCTGCAGCTCTACGAGCCCCCCGCCTAAACCCGCGCGACCCGAGTCGGACGCGGGATCAACCTCGACCTGCAGGGGAGACATGATGAGCCAGCAAGCTTTGCGCATCTACCTCAACGACCATATGGCTGGAGCCACGTTCGGGCGTGCGTTGGTGCGCCGGGTGGCGAGCGAAAATCCCGATGGCGAGCTTGGTCTGTTCCTGACCGGCCTGCGTCTGGAGATCGAAGAGGATCTCCAGACCTTGCAACGTGTCATGAGGTGTGTGGGTGCGCCCGCCAATCCGGCGAAGCGGCTCGCGGCCGCTCTCGCCGAGCGTGCCGGACGCCTGAAGCTCAACGGCTCGCTGCGTGACTACTCCGACCTGAGTCGACTCGTTGAGCTTGATGGGCTCGCTACCGGGACGATGGGAAAGCAAGCCCTCTGGCGAGCGCTGCACGAACTCAACGACCACCGACTTGCGAGCTTTGACTTCGCCGGGCTTGCCGACCGGGCCGTCAAACAGCACGACAACGTGGAACGACACCGGCGGATCGCCGCGGCGCGCGCACTCGGGTAGGCGTCGCAGCCACTAGCTCGATGACTTCATCGAAGGAGGAATTACATGTCATAGTCGCTTGAACAGGCGTCGGCGCTTGGCCAGAACCTGTGGTTCATCGGACGGCCAGCTGGGCGAGCGCGACGTGGCCCAGCTACCGTTTCCTGAGATCACTTTCGACGGTCTGCGAAAGCCGACATCTGCAGGAAGTTGAGAAATGGCGAGACCCAGATTCGAACTGGGGACACCACGATTTTCAGTCGTGTGCTCTACCAACTGAGCTATCTCGCCCTGGCGAGCGATGCTAGCGATTCGCGACGCCTCCGAGAGGTTCGCCGCCGCGCCCGTCACAATCGAGTTCGATGGCGGAATCCAAGCGGTTGTTCGTGCTGCGGCACGCGAAGTCGAGCTGGGAAGACCCCGGGCTGGAAGATCACGAGCGCCCGCTCGCTCCGCGGGGACGCCGCGCGGCCAAGGTGCTCAATCAGCACCTCCGCCAGGAGCAGATTGCACCCGAGCTGGTGATCTGCTCGACCGCGCGCCGGACGCGCGAGACGCTCGAGGGCGTCGATCCGGGCGGCGAGATCTCGATCGAGTCAGAGCTGTACGCGGCCAGCGCCAAGGACGTGGTCGAGCGCCTGCGGCGCGTGCCCGAACCCACCGGCTCGGTGATGGTGATCGGCCACAACCCGGCGATGCAGCTGCTCGTCCTCCGACTCACGGCCAACGGAGACCGCGTGTCCGGAGGCTCCGACCTCGCCGCCGTCCAGCAGAAGTTCCCCACGGGGGCGTTGGCCACGCTCACGTTCGGCTGCGCCTGGAGCGAGCTGTCGCCTGGCGCTGCGGTGCTGACGGCGTACGTCCGCCCGAAGGCGATCGCCCGACAGCTTTCGGAGTAAGGGTCGAACTTCGACGGCGCTCACCGGCAGCGCGACGATCGCGGTCAAGTAGCCCGGCGGGCCTGGAGGCGCGCCAGCAGCTCGAGCGCGCCGTGCTTGGACAGCGGCTCGTTGAGGTTGCCGCACTTCGGCGATTGCACACACGAGGGGCAGCCGGACTTGCACGGGCACTCTCCGATCAGGCGCGCCGCGTCACCGACCAGCCGTTCGAACTGGTCATAGCCCCGGCGGGTGATCCCGACGCCGCCGGGGTGTCCGTCGTAGATGAAGATGCTCGGACCGCCGGTCTGAGGATGCAGGTTCGTCGACAGGCCGCCGATGTCCCAGCGGTCGCACATCGCGATCAGCGGCAGCACCGCAATCTGACCGTGTTCCAGCGCGTGCAGCGCCCCGAGCAGATCGCCGGGCGGGAACGGCTCTGACGCGATCAGCTCATCGAGCTCGTACCACAACGCCCGGGTCGGGAACTCGACCGTGGGCAGCTCGAGCGACTGGAAGTCGATCACCTCGTGGTCCTGCAGGCCCTTGCGCTGATAGCCGAGGACCGTCTCTGAGTACACGACGCGGCCGAAGGAGAGCGTGACTCCGAGCATCCGACGCTGCTCCTCGACGCCCTCGATGTAGGTCATGCTGTCGCTCTTGGCCTGGGTGAAGTAGTTGCCGCCGAACGGCTCGAGCAGCGCCCGCCGGGCGGCGAGGTCGAGCTCGAGCACCTCGTAGGAGCGGCCGAGGTGCAGATACACGGCGCCCTCGTGCACGGTCGCGTAGGCGCGGCTTGCCTCGACGTTGCCCAGCACCTCGCCGGTGCCGGCCTCGATCAGCACGAAGCTGTCGGCCGACGCGGACCGCAGCGCCACGCGTGCAGCCGGGTAGTCGTCGGCGTGCTTGAGCACGAACCCGCTGGCGCGCTCGCGCAGGTACCCGGCGTCGGCCAGGTCGGTGGCGAACTCGCGCCACTGGGGCCCGAGGAACGGCTCGTCGGCGTCGGTGAGCGGGGCCTCGTGCGCGGCGCACAGGAGGTGCTCGCCGTAGATCTCGGGGCTGGCCGGGTCGAGGATCGCGCTCTCGACCGGGCGCCCGAGGAACTCGTCGGGGTGCCGGCAGAAGAACTGGTCCAGCGCGTCCTCCCCTGCGATGTAGACCGCCAGGCCGCGACCCCGCCGCCCGGCCCGGCCCCACATCTGGCGCAGGCTCGCGACTGTGCCGGGGAACGTCACACAGATCGCAGCGTCGAGCTCACCGATGTCGATCCCGAGTTCGAGCGCGTCGGTGGCGACCACGCCGAGCAGCTCGCCCTGAGTGAGGCGGCGCTGGATGTCCTGGCGCTGAGCGGGCGTGTAGCCGGCGCGGTAAGGAGCGATCCGGTCGGCGTGCTCGTCGTCGAGCCGGTCGCGGGCGTAGCGGAGGATCAGCTCGACGCCCTTGCGGGACTTCATGAAGCAGATCGTGCGCGCGCCGGCGGCGATCAAGTCTGAGAACAGCTCGGCTGCCTCGGACAGCGCCGAGCCCCGCAGGCCCAGGTTCTCGTCGATCAGCGGCGGGTTCCAGATCGCCACCCGGCGCTGCGCCTTGGGGGCGGCGTCGCGGTCGACCAGGTTGTAATCCTCGAGGCCGGTCAGGCGCTGGGCCAGCTCGAGCGGGTTGGCGATCGTCGCGCTGGCCAGCACGAATCGCGGGGTACTCCCGTGGATCGCGGCCAGACGGCGGAGGCGCCTGAGTACGTTGCCGACGTGCGATCCGAACACACCGCGGTATACGTGGGCCTCGTCGACGACCACGAACGCGAGGTTGGACAGCAGCTCGTCCCAGGCGGGGTGGTTGGGCAGGATCCCGACGTGGAGCATGTCGGGGTTGGTCAGGACCAGGTTGCTGCGCTTGCGGATCGCGGCGCGCTCGGCGCGCGGCGTGTCGCCGTCGTAGATCGCCGGGCGGATCTGCTTGTGCAGGCCGAAGCCGTGGATCGCGCGGGCCTGGTCCTGGGCCAGCGACTTGGTCGGGTACAGATACAGGGCCCGGGCGCGACGATCCGCGGTCAGCACCTCGAGCGTCGGCAGCTGGAAGCACAGCGACTTGCCCGAGGCGGTGCCCGTGGTGATCATCGTCGGGCCTTCGAAGGCGGAGTACAGGGCGTCAGCCTGATGTGAATAAAGGTGGTGCAGCCCTGCGTCGTCCAGCGCTTTGCGAACCGTCGGACCGAGCTCTTCGGGGATCTGGACGAGCTGCGCACGCCGAGGTTCGTAGGTGTCGTCGTGCACCAGCCGGTCGTCCTCGCGGCCGGCTTCCAGCAGCTGCTCCCAGGGCTCGGTGTTCGGCCTGACCGCCATCGGATCTGAGTATGGCTGCTACGGTCGCGCCCGCCATGCGGTGCATGTACGTGGATCTCGACGGGACCTTGCTGGGCAGCGGCGCGTCGCTGCTGCGGGGCGCCGACGGGTCGTTCGCGCTCGACGGCGTGCGGGCGCTGCAGGCATGCTGGCGGGCGGATGTTGAGGTGGTGCTGTTCTCCGGGCGCCGCCAGCAAAGCGTATTCGAGAGCGCCCGGCTGATCGGGTACTCGTCCTACATATTCGAGCTCGGTTGCGGACTGGTGCTCGATGGCGAGCTGCAGTGGCTGACCGACGGCTTGGAGCCGTCCGACGAGCGCGGGTCGATCTTCGACCAAATCGAGGCGTCGGGCGCGCCGGCGCTGCTACTCGAGCGCTATGCCGACCAGCTCGAGTACCACACGCCCTGGTCGCGCGGGCGCGAGATCTCACACCTGTTCCGGGGTTTCGTCGATCTCGACGAGGCAGCGGAGGTGCTGGACTCAGCCGGGCTCGGCTGGCTGCGGCTGGTCGACAACGGCGTGATCCGCGAGCACGCCGCCCGGTTCCCCGACATGCCGGTCGTGCACGCGTACCACTTGATCCCGGCGGGAGCGTCCAAGGCCCGCGCGGTCGCGCGCCACATGCAGGCGCGGATGTACTCGGCCGAGGACTGCATCGCGGTCGGCGACTCGCGCGAGGACCTGGATGCGGCGTCGGTCGTGAAGACGTTCTGGCTGGTTGCGAACGCCCTCGAGCGCGACCCGACTCTGTCGGCGTCGGTGACCGGGCGGCCCGGGGTCCGGGTGGCTTCCGAGAGCTATGGGGCGGGCGTCTACGAGGCCGTGGTCACGACGCTCGCCGAACAGCGCTAGCTGCCGGCGCGGTGCTCTAGCGGGCCGGGTGGTCGGTGGCGATCGCCGAACGGTCCTGCTCGACCGCGCTTGCGTCGGTCACAGCCCAGCCCAGGCGCTCGACCAGCGCGGTCGCAAAGTGCTTGCTCTCAAAGTCCGCGGCGCTCACTCGTTCGTTGAGCATCACGGGCCCTTCTCCCCGGCGGTTCGGGCGATCCGCCACGACAATGATCTGAGGCATCTCGTCCTCCTCCTTGGTCTTCGTCAAGTTCGAGCTTCAGGCTTACATTCCCGATTTCAGGCGTCGTAAATATTCGGTGGATGTTTGGTGAGGATGATGCGAGCCGGGGATTACGGGAGCCTGAGAGTCCCACCCCGCGCGCCCGGGCCCGCGCGCGCCGCGCCCGACGGCCCCTGCGCGCCCGCTCGGCCTCCCATCACGTGCGCCGAGCGATCCCCGGGCCTGGCTGGCTAGCCAGCCAGGCTCGATCACATGACCAACATCCCACTCGGCCCATTCGAGCGGAAGCCCGGGACGTTGACCACGTCCCACATGACTAACGTCCCACGCTTCTCGTGAGATGGCTCGAGTGGGACGTTATGCAGGTACAGCTAGGCGACGGCGCCGCGGGCGCTGGCCGCTTCGTCCTCACTCGCGATCACGTCCGCTAGCTCGGCTACCGCCGTCGACAGCTCGCCGAACGCATCCGCGACCGTTGCGGCGTCCGAGCCCGTGATCGCGCGGTTCAGCGCCGCCACGGAGGCGTCGAAGCGCGTCCACAGATCCGCCGGGCCACGCCTACCGGTGCCAGGCCTCAGCTCATAGGGCGGCTCGGCATCCTCAGCGCCCGGGATCGGCCGCCAGAGGAGGCCAGCAGCATGAGCATGCTCCCAGGCAACCTGCTCACTCGTCGCGGCATCGGCCAGCGCACGCAGCCGGGCCGAGAACCCGGCGTCAGGCGGCGCCAGCTTGTGGGCCCGCATCGCCTCAGCCCAATTACTGCCCGCCTGGCGCACCGCGCGCATGATCTGTGCGCGCTGCTGGTCGAGGTCGGCCCCGAAGCTCAACCTCAGCCTCCCTGTCGGGGGGAGGCCCCAGGATCGGCGACCGCCACCGCGTCGCCACCCCAGAAGTCCTCCGCCGTCGGCCCGGTCTCGGGAGCCCCGGCCGCGCTCGCGCCCGTGTAGCCCGCCTCGAGGATTCGGTCGAAGTCCGAGCGCTTGATCCGCACCCGCCTCCCGACCCGCACGGCCGGCAACGAACCCTGGTCGATCCAGTTACGCACGGTCTGCTGATTGAGCTTCAGCAGTTCCGCAACATCCGCCACCGTTAGGAACGACTCCTCCGCATCCGTACTGCTCAAGGTGAAGCTACCTCTTTTGCTAATTGAGACAAACTGGAACCAATTCAGAGGATATACTACCGCCCACGGAGGACGGAGCCAGCATCAGCTGGCAGAAAAGTTCTGCAAATGAGGCAGGAAAGGCCCTGGCGCGGTGGAGACCGACGGTCCCAAAAGCCAAGAAGGAGCCCCACAGTCTGGGACCGTGAGCAACGTCGTGCCGTTCCCGCGCGACTGGCTGGGACCCCGCGACGAGCTCATTCCGTTCGGACGCGACCCCGCTGAGGAGACGAAGCCGGAATCTGAGGCGGCGGATGTCCGCGAGATCTCGCTCGCTCCGCCGCCCGGTCCAGATGCCTTCTGGGGCGAGGACTCGGCCGAGATTCACGCGGTGTTGCAGGGTCCCAGTGTGCGGCCGCGCGAAGAGGCACCCGAGCCGGGGCCAGCGGCGGCGGACAAGCGCCGGCCCTCTCGCGCGTTCGTCGCGATCGCTGCCGGGGTCCTCGCAGCGGTTGTCGCTGCCGCAGTCACGATCGTCGGCTTCAGCGGCAAGTCGTCCGCGCCGCGTGTAGCAGCGATTCCCAACCCGGTGATGGGGAGCCCGAGTGCCGAGCACATGCGGCTGTCGAGCCTGCAGAGGTCTCTTGCCGCGGCCGCGGCCAGTGGGTCACGCAAGCCTCGAACGGTCCGGAGACGGAGCGCCGCCAGATCGTCTCGACACCGCCCCGTGGAGACACCAGCCCGGCACGTGAATGCGGTCCATCAATCATCGCCCGCGGCCCCGGTTACCAGCCACCCAGTAGCCAACTCCTCGTCGTCGGTCACCACCACACAGTCGCCCACGGTGTCGAGCTCGCCACCGCCGCAACCCGTCGATGTGCCCAGCTCATCGTCCAGTGGCAGCGTCGTATCCGAGCCCAGCCACCCGACGAGTAGCAGCACGACCTCAAGCGGCTCCGCAACTTCCAGCCATTCCGGAGGTCAAAGCAGCAAGGCAAAAGCGCCCGCCGGGCCTACCGGCAGCAGCGCCCTACTCGGCCCAGGTCATTGCAACTGTTAGCCGGCGAAAGGATCCAATGCTGACTCGTTTGCTGCACCTCATCCGCCACAACGTCATAGCCCTCCTCGCCTTGTTCGTCGCGCTGGGCGGGACCAGCTACGCCGCTCTCAATCTGCCCGCCAATTCAGTCGGTGCTACGGCAGCTCAAGAAACGGGTCGGTCAGCGCCGCCAAGCTGAGTCCGTCGAGCGTCGCCGCGAGCGTTCGGGCCTGGGCGACGCTCTGACGTGGGTCGGCGCCTGGCGGATTCGGTCGTCGACGAGCGACATCCGGGTTACCAATATCTCGACGGGCGAGATGGTCACCTGGCGCCATACGCGTTTTCGCGAGGCCACTGCATGGCATCGGTTACGCCGATCCGCAATCTCTCCGGCGACCTGGACGGCGTCTTCATTGGGTACGTCACGACGTCTTTCGACGGGCCACGGGCCGTCTTGAGATCGACGCTCGCCCCCAACGGGGCCGCGCAGGTACAGAGCGTCAACGTTCTGATTGTGTGTCCGACGCCGGGGAGCCAGAAGTAACTGATGAAGAGCCGCGGCTGTTTGCTGTCTCGATGCGCTTCTTGGGTGCCGCCTGTCAGCTCCAGCGCCAGCATCGGCAGCGCAGTACACGTCTACGTCTGCGGCGGGTGGAGCCCATCAGCCAAGGCCCGTTGGTGGCCTCAACGGCGCCGGAACTACAGCTACGGTCAGGACTGCGGCGGACGCGCGACCGCTCGATCGCATCTCGGCCTGGGCTCAATCGGCTCAGGTATCCCGAACGGCCAGGGCGCGAGTTGGAACGCAACCGCACCTGCCAGATCTAACGATCACCCGCATCTACACGGTCAATGACGACTCTTCAAGGTGTCGGCGACGGACATGGATGGTGGGGTGAGTTCTTCTGGAATGGCGGTCCGGGCATCGGCCGGACGTAGCGCCCAGCTCACCGACGTCATTCAGGCACGTACGGGTGTTGTCAGGCCTCGTTCAACGACCGGACCGTCGGCTGGTTTCTGAGCTGCGGGATGGTCGTCCTGTACGGGCCGGCGGACTTGATCGTCGGCGGAGCTGCCTCTTGCGGTGACCGAGCAGCAAGGCCCCTGGCTCGCCTCACCTTCAGGCCTCTGGCAAGCGCCGAGCTATGTCCGCGGCGCCTGGACACTGCCGTTTACGGGTGATTCCCCATCGGGGGTGTGCAGCTTGTCTGCGTCATTCGACGGACAACCAATCGCCCTGGGCGCGAGATCCGCGGTCGCGAGAAACACCGGCACCTGGCACCAGTGCGCCGGCGCGAGCGCGAACGCGACGGTGCAGACAGCCGATTATGGCTCGGGTGCGATGCCGCTCACGATCGGCGGCTGTGACGCGGCGAACGTCTGCACCGGGAGGGCGTACACGAGGACGATCTATGTGGATAACAGCCGTCCGTGGGTGTCGATCTCGCCGCCGCGAGACGTGCCTTCGACGGGCGCGGCTCAAGCGGTGACGGCGACGGCGGGCGGCAGCAGGTCCGGGATCACGGAGATCGATTGCGACGTCGACGGCGGACCGCTGAAGGTGTATCTCGAGCACGGCGCGCAGCGGCCGACCGTTCAGGTTCCGGTGAGCGGGATCGGCACGCACAGGATCTGGTGCACTGCCGCCAACGCCGCGAAGGCACAGGACGGGACCCACAGCTGGGCGGTCACCGCACGCACTACGTTGAAGATCGGCCAACCGATCCTCGCGGGACTGTCGTTCGTCAACGTCGTCAACAAGCTGCGTTGCGGACGTGTGTCGCGGCGCGTGAAGATCCCCGGCCGCCGAGCGCACACGAAGGTCGTCAAGGTGGTGCGCTGCCACCCCCGGATCGTCCGGCGTCGAGTGACGGTGTGGAAGACCGTCCGGCGCCACGGCAAGAAGGTTCGAGTCAAGCGCACGAAGCTGGTCCGTATCGTGCTGCCGCCGCGGACCGTGAGCAGCAGCACGAGGCACGTGCGCTACGGCGCCGGCACCACGGTCAGCGGATGGCTGGGCGCGCCGAACGGCGTTCCGCTCGCTGGGCAGGCGGTGCGGATCCTCACTGCACCCGATAACGGCCAGGGTCAGTTCTCGCAAGCCGCGACGGCGGTTACCGCCGCGAACGGAGGCTGGGCGGCGAGCCTGCCCGCCGGGCCCTCGCGGCTGATCGAGGCCGTCTATGACGGAAGTCCGTCGACCGAGGCTGCCGCATCCGGCCAGGCGCGGCTGATCGTGCCCTCAAAGCTCGCGGTCAAGATCAAGCCAGCTCGCGTTCGCTGGGGTAACAAGATCGTGATCAGCGGCCACATCCTCGGCGGCTACGTCCCGTCGAACCCGCGAGAGGTCTCGCAGCTGCTGCGCCTGCGGATCGGAATCCGAGGAATCCATATCTCCCAGACGGCTGGGATTCCCGATGTAGACCGCGCCGGCAACTTCCGGACGAGCTACTGCTTCGGCACCGGCCGCGGCGTCGTCCACTACTGGTTCTCGGTGTCGACGCTGCGGGAGGTCGACTATCCGTTCCACCCGGCCACGTCGCGCCGGATTCCCGTCCGGGTGGGTCCCCGGAATGCCAGGCACCCCTGCTCCTGAAGCTGAGGAAGACCCGTGACCCACGCAGCGCTAACACGAATCCTCCGAGAATCGTTCGCGCCCAGACCCGCTACCGGCTAAGCTGTCTCCCGTGATCGGCGACATCCTTCAGCCAACACACCTTCTGTTCGTCCTCGTGATCGCACTGCTTGTGCTCGGTCCGAAGCGTCTGCCCGAGGTGGGCCGCTCGCTCGGCAAGGGACTGCGTGACTTCAAGTCAGCGATCGGCGGCGAGGAGCAGGAGCCCAAGGCGAGCGTCCTGAACCAGACGAGCGCCGAGAGCGCCAAGCCGGCCAGCGAGTCGGCTGAGCGCGTCGGCTAGCTCTCTTCGGTTACTGCGCTTCACCGCCGCTGAACCCGGCGCCGTATGACCACGCTCGATTCGGGAGTCCGGGCGGCGCGACGCAGGTCGCGCCCGCGATGGCGGCTTCTGGTCCGCATGTTCGTGGGCTGCCTGATTGTGGTTGCTGCCACGGCCGCAACGGTGGCGACCGGCACGCTGCTTGAAGTCAAGACGTTCACGGACGCGCTCAAGCAGAACCCGCAGCTGAAGCTGGGCGACGTGCTTGCCAACACCAATCCGGGCGGTCCGCAGACGCTGCTGCTGATCGGCTCCGACAAACGAGCGCGGACGTCGAACGACGCCAACGCACCGGCGCACTCGGACACGATGCTGCTCGTCCGCCTGGATCCGAACCAGCCGGAGACCACGATGCTGTCGATCCCGAGGGATCTGAAGGTCACGATCCATCCGGCTCACGGCCATCCGACGACGCAGAAGATCAACGCGGCCTACACGCTCGGCGGCGTGAAGCTGGCCACCAAGACCGTCAAGCAGGTCCTGGGGATCCCGATCAATCACGTGATCGATGTGAACTTCGCCGGCTTCAAGGCGCTCGTGGACTACCTGAACTGCGTCTACGTCCAGGTCGACCGCCGCTACTACCACTCCAACGTCGGCCTCCCGCCGGCCGACCAGTACGACGAGATCAACATCCAGCCCGGCTACCAGCGACTGTGCGGCGACGCCGCGCTGCACTACGTCCGCTATCGCCACACCGACACCGACCTGGTCCGGAGCGCACGCCAGCAGGACTTCCTCCGCCAGATCAAGAACCAGGTCGGCGCCTCGGGCCTCGTCTCGCGTCTGCATCCGCTCGAGCGGATCTTCGGCAAGTACTCGAGCACCGACATCCGCTCCTCCGACGACGTTCTGAAGCTGATCGAGTTGCTCGTCCAGTCGGCGGGCCACCCGGTCAAGCAGGTCCAGTTCAACGCGACGATCGGCCCGTCGTATGTGACCGCCTCCAGGCAACAGATCGCCGGAGTCGTCCAGCAGTTCCTCCACGGTGGCGCAACCGAGGGCCACATCCAGCCCGATAACGGCACCGCTGGCAACCGAGGACACAAGCCCAACGTGCCGCTGACCGATGCCGGATCAGCGGAGCTCGCCCAGGAGCGCGGTCTTGGCGCCACCGTCCCGTTCAAGGTCTATTACCCGAGCAAGCGGGTCACGAGCCCGACGGCCCCGATTGACACCACTCGCTTCTACCGGCTACACCACCACCCCGCCTACGTGGTCGTGGTCGCTCAGGGCGGCCTCGGCCAGTACTACGACCTCCAGGGCACGACCTGGCAGGACCCGCCGATCCTGGATCACCCCGACCAGACGATCCAGCGTGGCGGCCGGACGATGCAGCTGTACTTCGAGGGCCAGCGTTTGCGGCTCGTGGCCTGGCACGACGGGCCGGCGGTGTACTGGCTCGTCAACACGCTGCAGAACATCCTCACGAACAAGCAGATGCTGGCGATCGCGTCCGCCGCCCAGGTCGTGCGGCGCTAAACGAGCTCACGCCCGCAGCGCCGTCCGGAGCTCTGCCGGCAGCTCCGCGACGTCTTCGGGCTCGAGCGGACCATCGGCTGCGACCGCAACGCCCTGCCGCGAGCGCTGGCTCGACGGCCGACACGGCCGGCCGTTGGCAAGGATCACCCCGTCGCTGCAGTGGGCCTCGACGGCTCCATCTCCGAACTGCTCCTGATACAGACGCGCGTACAGGCCGCCTTGGGCGAGCAACTCGTCGTGGGTGCCACGCTCGACGATCGTGCCGTGGTCGATCGCGAAGATCACGTCCGCATTGCGGATCGTCGACAGCCGGTGGGCGATCGCGATCGTGGTGCGACGTTGCATCAGCGCCTCCAGGGCCTGCTGGACGACACGCTCGCTCTCGGTATCAAGCGCCGAGGTGGCCTCGTCGAGGATCAGGATCGGCGGGTCCTCGAGGATCACGCGGGCGATCGCCAGCCGCTGACGCTCGCCGCCCGAGAACCGATAGCCGCGTTCTCCGACGACCGTGTCATAGCCGTTCTCCAGCGCCATGACGCGGTCGTGGATGAACGCCGCCTTCGCAGCGGCGACCACCTGCTCGTCGGTTGCGCCGGGCCGCCCGTAGCTGATGTTCTCGCGCACCGTGCCGCCGAACAGGTAGCTCTCCTGGGTCACCACACCGACCGCCCCCGCAACGGTCCCGGCCGTCAGATCGCGCACGTCGTGACCGTCGATCCTGACCGCTCCCCGCTCGACGTCGTAGAGCCTCGGAACCAGATAGGAGATCGTCGTCTTGCCCGCCCCCGACGGCCCGACCAGGGCCGCGAGCTGTCCTGACGAGACCAGCATCGACACGTCGCGCAGCGCCTCCTCGGATGCCGGCGGTCCGCCGTCCTCGCCGCCGCCGTAGCGGAACGACACGTCGTCGAGCGCCACCTCTCCGCGGATCTCGTCCGGGGCCAGGCTCAGCGCGTCGTCGCGGTCGGTGATCTGCGGCCGAAGGTCGATCAGCTCGAAGATCCGGCCGAACAGGGCCAGCGACGACTGCACGTCGACCGAGACCTGCAGCAGCTGGTTGATCGGGATCAGCAACCGGCTCTGCAGGGTCGTGAACGCCACCAGCGTCCCGGCCGACAGATCGCCGTGGGTCCCCTGGAGTCCGGCGACCAGATAGACGAGCGCTGGGCTGATCCCGAAGAATGCCTGGGTGATCGCGAAGAACGAGCGGCCGACCATCGCCTGACGGACCTGAAGCTCGGCCTGGTTTGCGTTCTCGACCCGATATCGCTCGATCTCGTGGTCTTGGCGGCCGAACACCTTGGCGAGCAGGATCCCGGACACCGACAGCGTCTCCTGGGTGATCGAGCCCATCGACGCCAGCGAAGCCTGTGCGTCGTGGCGGGCCCGCCGGCGGGCGCGTCCGACCCGGCGGCTGAACAGCACGAACATCGGCGTCACGGCCAGCGAGATCGCGGTCAGCAGCGGCGACAGCAGGAGCATCGCCACCACCGACGAGACCAACGTCACCACGTTGCTGACAACCGACGAGGCGGTCGACGTGATCGTCGTCTGCACCCCGCCGACGTCGTTGGCCAGCCTCGACTGGACCTCGCCGCTGCGCGTGGCGGTGTAGAAGGCCAACGAGAGCCCCTCGAGATGCGTGAACAACCGGTCGCGGAGCTCCTGCAGCACGCGGTTGCCGACGACTTCGGTCAGATAGACCTGGACGATGTTGAGGACGCCGTTGATGATCGGGATCGCGATCAGGGCGGCCACCAGCGGGTACAGCGCGCTGAGGTCGGGTCCGTTCTGAACGAACAGCGCCTTGTCGAACACCTGGCGGACCAGCAGCGCGCTGATCACGCTCAGCGCCGACGTAATCAGGATGGTCAGGACGATCAACGCCAGCGCGCCGCGATGCGGCCGGAACAGGCGCACGATCCTCCGGCCGAGCCTCTGCGGCTCGGCTTGCGAGACGGACGCGGTCATGGCCGCGAGCCTAGACCACGATGAGCGGTGCCTAGATGCGCAGGTAGTCGGCCATGCCGGCGTGCTCGAACAGCATCGTCTCCTGCATGGTGAGTTCGCGTCCCTTGCCCGCTTGCACCGCGCGTCGGTACATCGCCAGCGCGATGGCGACGTCGACGTACGCGAGGCCGACCGCGTTGAAGTAGACGCGCTCGTGATCATGCTCTCGCCCCGGCTTGTCGCCGACGATGAACTCGACCAGATCACCGGCAATATCGTCGTCGGTCAACTCGCCGTCCTGGTACATGCGGCTGAGCGTCTGGCTTCGGTGCTTCACCGTCTCCCAGTCGTCGCAGACGATCTTGTGACACTGCCGGGCGACGGCGTACTCGTCCTCCCAGCCTCCCACGTGGTTATAGAAGGCACCCGGCTTCATCCAATCCGCCTTCAGCAGCGGCGCCTGCGCGCTGGTGGCGGTCACCAGGATGTCCGCGTCGCTCATGGCCCACTCGCCACGGGTGTCGGCGCAGCGAAGGTCCATATCGGCGACCAGCGGCGCGAGCTCGCGGACGAACTGCTGCTCCTCCTCTGCGGTCTTCGCCGACACGCGGCACTCGGTGAGCGACGGCCGCACGGTCTTCATCGCCAGCAGATTCATCTTCGCCTGCTCACCGCTGCCGATGAACCCAATCAGCCGGGCTTCTTCCGGAGCGAAATGTCGCGCCGCCAGTGCCGACATCGCGCCGACGCGGACATTGGAAGCGAGCGTGCCCTCCATGACTGCGAACGGGAAGCCGCTCTCGATCTCCGACAAGACGAACAGCGCGGACAGGTTCTGCAGCCCAAGCTCGACATTCCCCGGGAACACCGACACCCATTTCATGCCACACACGCCCTCGGATTTCAGCGTCGCGGGCAGGCAATTGATGCGCTCCTGAGTCTCCTCGTCGAAGATCTGGACGATCTTCTCGGGGAACAGCACTTCGTCGGCTCGGTGGGCCCTCATCGCCGTCTCCGCAGCGTCCATTGCCAGACGGAAGTCAAGACAACCTCCCTCGAGCAGGTCCTCCTGAGACAGGTACGTGAACCGGATGGCTTGCCTGCGGTCTGCGATGACGCGCCTCCTCGACCTTAGCGGTCAGACATGCGGTATTCCGGGCGGATCCTACTCACACTGAGGCAGCCGCAATGCGGGAACATCACGCGGCTCTCTATGACTGCTCTGCTGGTTTGCCGCCACGGTGGTCGCGATCGGAACGCTCGTGTTGTTCGCCGCGCTGGGCACGATCGGTCAGCTCGTGACGCTGATCGTGTTCGTTTTATCTGGCCCTGGCATCCTCCGGGCGGGACGCGGCCGCTCGACGCGTGCCGGCAGGAGACCAGTCCCGGGCTGACGCCCCCGCGGGCCGCGCCGACGACGCCTGAGCCTGAGAATCCAAGCTCCTCAGACACTGATGGTTTATCGACGGATCGCAAGCCAACCCACAGACGATCGGAGCCCATGAGCATCTCCCAGGAGGACACCGAAACGATCATCGCCGCGGCGCAGGCCCGCGGCCGGGAGCTGGACCTGCGGGTGACAGTCGCGGTCGTCGACGAAGGCGGTCTGCTGAAGGGACTCAGCCGGATGGACGGCGCGCCGCCGCTCAGCTCCCAGATCGCCGAGGCAAAGGCGCAGGGCGCGGCCGTGTGGCACCGGGACGGCCACGTGCTCGCAGAGGTTCAGAACGACCGGTCGGCGTTCGTGACCGCGGTCAGCCAGCTCACGCGGTTGCCGCTGATCCCGGCGGCGGGCTCGCTGGTGATCCGTGACGATTCCGGCGCGGTCGTCGGTGCGGTCGGGATCAGCGGCGCCAGCTCCGACGAGGACCGGAACTGCGCGGAGGCCGGGCTCGCGGCGCTGAGCGCCTGACCCGACCCGGCTCAGGGCTCCACCAGCTCGAAAGTATGAAGCCGTACCGCCGCCAAGGGGGGTGAATTCCGACGGCCCCAGGCTCTGTAGTACATGACCCCGTTGCACTCCCTCAGACGTCTGTTGGCGAGGCTAGTCTCGCCCGATGACCCCCGCCGACGAGAGAGCGGCGCTGGTGGCCCTGCTCCGGGCCGCGGCGCGGCCGTGGTACGTGTACGCGGACCTGGTCCACGACCAGGGGAGTGCGGTCGCGGTGCTCGAGCAGGAGCGTGGCCTGCTGGCAGGCGCCGAGCTCGACGAGGCTCGGGTGGCGGTCATGGGATGGGAGCGCGACGGGATGCGAATCGTGACCGTGCTGGACGACGACTATCCCGAGAACCTGCGCGCGGTTCACGATCGGCCGCCGGTGGTGTTCGTCGACGGGCGGCTGCAGGCCGGCGACGCGCGCTCGGCCGCGGTGATCGGCTCGCGGCGGGCGTCGGCGGAGGGCCTCGCGCGTGCGCGGGTAGTCGCGTGCGAGCTGGTCGACGCCGGATACGCGGTCGTGTCCGGGCTTGCGGCTGGGATCGACACGGCCGCGCATACGGCGGCGCTGGAGCGTGGCGGGCGCACGGTCGCGGTGATCGGCACGGGGCTGGGCCGCTGCTACCCGGCGCAGAACCGCGTGCTCGAGCGCCGGATCGCGGCCGAGTGCGCCGTGGTCTCGCGGTTCTGGCCTGGCTCGCCGCCCACCCGGCACAGCTTCCCGATGCGCAACGCCGTGATGTCGGGGCTGGCGCTGGGCACGATCGTGCTCGAGGCGTCGCCGACGAGCGGCGCGCGTACGCAGGTCCGATCCGCGCTCGGGCACGGCCGGCCGGTGTTCCTGCACGAGTCGCTGCTGGAGCAGGAGTGGGCGCGGGATTGCGCGTGCCGTGGCGGCGTCTACGTGTTCGAGGCCACCGAGGAGATCGTCGAGACGGTCGACCGCCTCGCATCGCCTGAGCCGCTCGTGGCCTAGAGACGATCACTCCACAGCATGGCCACGGTCGCCGAGCTGACCGCGCCGTACGAGAACTTCCTGCTCGCTCCCCGGCGCGGCCCGGGCGTGTGCGAGGTGTGCTTCACGTTCACGCGCGGCTACTCCCGCTGTTACGCCTGCGCCGGCACCGAGCAGGCGCTCGACGCGATGGCACCGATCTCCTACAGCATCGCCCACGAGCAGCTGCACCACGTGCTGGCCGCCTACAAGCGCGAGCCGGGCCGGCTCGGGCGGCGCCTGGCGGTGCAGCTTGCGGCGGTTCTGTGGCGCCACCTGGCAGTCCACGAGCGCTGCCTCGCCAGAGCAGCGGCTCGTAACCCGCACGCAGAACGCTTCGAACTCGTTACCACCGTTCCCTCGAGCGACGCCGCCCGCGACGACACCCACCCGCTGCTGGCGATCGTGGGCGAGCTCGCCGGTCCCACGCGCGATCGCCACCAGCGCCTGCTGCGCCGCAGCGACCGGCCGGTCGCGCCCCACGCCGCCGACCCGGAGAAGTTCGTGTGCACCCGACGCCTGAGCGGCGAGCCGGTGTTGCTGATCGACGACACCTGGACGTCCGGGGCCAACGCCCAGAGCGCAGCCGCCGCGCTCAAGGCCGCGGGCGCCGGCCCGGTCGCGGCGCTGGTGATCGGTCGCCATCTGAAGCGCGACTGGCACGAGAACGGTCGCCGGCTCGGCGACATCTCATCGCCTTTTGAGTGGAGTGAGTGCGCTCTTTGCGCAGAATCGGGGAACCGCGCTTAACCTCCGTTTACAAAGCTTCCGGACGCGGGTAGTAGCCACCGCAGACGCAGAGGAGAGGCTGTATTGGTTAGACGGGACATCCTCGCCGCGGTGGCGGCGATCGCAACGATTGCATTCATCGTCGGCTGTGGATCATCTTCCAGCAGTGGACCGGTGACGCTGAACTGGTACGTGTTCCCCGAGCCCTCGGGGTCGTTCCAGACGGCCGCCACGAACTGCAGCAAGGCTTCGGGCGGCAAGTACGACATCAAGATCAACTTCCTCTCGACGTCGTCTGACCAGCAGCGGGTGTCGCTGGTCCGCCGCCTGGCGGCGAACGACTCGTCGATCGACATCCTCGCGATGGACGTCGACTGGACCGCGGAGTTCGCGACCGCGAAGTGGATCGTCCCGGTCCCGAGCCAGCTCGCCCAGCAGATCCGCAGCCAGGACCTGAAAGGGCCGGTTCAGACCGCGACCGTGAACGGCAAGCTGTGGGCGGTCCCGATCAACTCCAACACACAGCTGCTGTGGTATCGCAAGGACCTGGTCCCGAACCCGCCCAAAGACCTGGAATCAGATGATCGACGACGCCGAGCAGCTGGCCAAGCAGGGCAAGCCCCACTACATCGAGGTGCAGGGCGCCCAGTACGAGGGGCTGACGGTGTGGTTCAACTCGCTCGTCAACTCCGCTGGCGGACAGATCATCACCGGGCAGAACAAAGTCGTGATCGGCACGCCCGCGCAGACCGCAGCCCGGATCATGCGCCGCCTCGCCGGTTCGGTGGCCGCGGACCCGTCGCTGAACGTGACCATGGAGGGCCAGGCTGACACCGCGTTTGACGCGGGCAATGCGGCGTTCGAGCTCAATTATCCGTTCGTGTGGCAGTCGGCGAAGACGACCAACCCAGCGGTCGCGAAGCACATGGGCTACGCCGCGTTCCCGCAGGTCACCCCGGGCATGACGCCGCGGGTCTCGATCGGCGGCTACAACCTCGGCGTCTCGTCGCACTCCAAGCACGCCGACCTCGCCTTCCAGGCGGCTCAGTGCCTGATCCAGCCGGTCAACCAGACCCGCAATGCGGTCAAGGGCGGGCTTGCGCCGGTCGCCGCGACCATCTACGACCAGCCGTCGTTCGAGAAGGCGTATCCGTTCCACCAGCTGATCAAGCAGCAGCTGCAGACCTACGGTCTGCGCCCGCAGACAGCCGCCTACGCCGACGTGACGCTGGCGATCCAGAAGGCGCTGTCGCCCCCGGCGAACATCGACCCGAACACGGTAGTCAGTGCGTTGACTAACAAGCTCAAGCTGTCACTGTCATCGGCGGCGCTGCTGTGACCACCGAGACGGCCACAGCTCGCCCCACCAGCGCGCCCGAGAAGAAGCCGCGTCGCGCGCATTTGAGCGAACGCGCCCGGGCCGAGCGTCGCCTGGCTGCGTGGCTGGTCGCGCCCGCGCTGATCGTGATGCTCGCGGTGGTGGCTTACCCGATCATCGACGCGGTGATCCTGTCGCTGCAGCGCGCCGACCTGCGGTTCCCCGACGCGAACAAGTTCATCGGCCTGGCGAACTACGGCCACGTGCTGTCGGCTCCGATCTGGTGGCAGGACGTGCTGCATACCGTGATCATCACCGTCATCAGCGTCTCGATCCAGTTCGTGATCGGGATGTGCGTGGCGCTCGTCATGTACCGGATCCTGTTCGCCCGCGGGCTGGTGCGCGCGGTCGCTTTGATCCCGTACGGCATCGTCGCCGTCGTCGCCGCCTACTCGTGGGAGCTCGCCTGGTCGCTACAGAGCGGCTGGATCCCGAAGCTGCTGGGGCTGTCGGGCGACCCGCTCAGCCACCAGTTCGGTACCTATGTCGCGATCATCACCACGGAGGTGTGGAAGAACACGCCGTTCATGGCACTGCTGCTGTTGGCGGGACTGGCGCTGGTGCCCGACGAACTGCTTGAGGCGGCGAAGGTCGACGGAGCCACCGCCTGGCAGCGGTTCTACCGGATCACCCTGCCTTTGATGAAGCCGGCGATCCTGGTCGCGCTGCTGTTCCGCACGCTCGACGCGTTCAGGATCTTCGACACGATCTACATCTTCAACCAGGGCGCCCAGGGCACCGAGTCGATCTCGATGCTCAACTACAACACGCTGCTGGACCGACTCAACCTTGGGCTGGGGTCGGCGGTGTCGGTGCTCCTGTTCGTCCTGGTCGCACTGATCGCCTTCGTGTTCATCAAACTGTTCGGCGCGGGCGCCACCCCAGGGACTGATGCAGAATGAGTAAGCGCCAAAAAGAGATCAGCGGTTGGTCACTGGCGATCATCATCATCTTCGTGGCGTCGCTTGTGCCGGTCCTGTGGATCTTGTTCCTGTCGCTGAAGACGCCCGGGACGGCCACCGATGGAAGCTTCATCCCGCACCAGTGGACGCTCAGTAACTACAACGACATCTTCAAGCTGGGCACGTTCACGTCGGCGCTGCGCAACTCGATCGGCATCGGCCTGATCGCCACGCTGCTGGCGGTGGCCCTCGCCTCGTCGGCGGCGTACGCGATCGCCCGCCTGAACTTCCCCGGCAAGCGACTGATCCTCGCGGCCGCGCTGGGCGTGGCGATGTTCCCGCAGATCTCCCTGGTCGGTCCGCTCTACAACCTGTGGCGCCAGATCGGCCTCTACGACACCTGGCCCGGACTGATCATCCCGTACATGACGTTCGCGCTGCCGTTGTCGATCTACACCCTGTCAGCGTTCTTCAGAGAGATCCCCTGGGAGCTTGAACAGGCGGCGCAGGTCGACGGGGCGACGCCATTCCAGGCGTTCCGCAAGATCATCGTGCCGCTCGCCACCCCGGGCATCGTGACCACGTTCATCATCGTGTTCATCATCTGCTGGAACGACTTCGTGTTCGCGATCTCGCTGACCTCGACGTCGAGGGCGCAGACCGTGCCGGCCGCGATCTCGTCGTTCCCGGGTGTCTCCCAGTTCACCGTGCCGTACGGCGACATCGCGGCGGCCGCAGTAATCGTCACTATCCCGGTGATGTTGCTGGTCCTGATCTTCCAGCGCCGGATCGTCGCCGGCCTGACCGCAGGCGCGGTCAAGGGATGAGCGCTGACACTGAAACGAAGGAGCTGTAGCGAATGGCCGAGATCGAGTTCGATGACGTAACCAAGCGCTACGCCGATGGCTTTGAGGCCGTCAAGCACCTCGACCTCGATGTCCCCGACGGCGAGCTGATGATCCTGGTGGGCCCCTCGGGTTGCGGCAAGTCCACCGCGCTGCGGATGGTGGCCGGCCTGGAGGACATCTCCGACGGCAAGCTGAAGATCGGCGGCCAGGTGGTCAACGACCGCGCGCCGAAGGATCGCGACATCGCGATGGTGTTCCAGAACTACGCCCTGTACCCGCACATGACCGTGCGCGACAACATGGGGTTTGCGCTGAAGCTGGCCAAGACGCCGGAGGCCGAGATCAACAAGAAGGTCAACGAAGCTGCGCGGATCCTCGATCTCGAGCAGCACCTGGAGCGCAAGCCGGCCAACCTGTCGGGCGGTCAGCGCCAGCGGGTGGCGATGGGCCGCGCGATCGTGCGCAACCCGAGCGTGTTCCTGATGGACGAGCCGCTGTCGAACCTCGACGCGAAGCTGCGTGTGCAGATGCGCACCGAGATCGCGCGCATCCAGCAGCAGCTCGAGACCACGACGATCTACGTGACCCACGACCAGACCGAGGCGTTGACGCTAGGCGACCGGATTGCGGTGATGCGCGCCGGGATGCTTCAGCAGGTCGGCCCTCCTGGCGAGCTGTATGGCCAGCCGAACAACCTGTTCGTGGCTGGCTTCATCGGCTCCCCGTCGATGAACTTCCTCGCCGGCGAGCTCCGCGGCGACACGGTCCACCTGCCGATCGGCGACGTGGCGATCCCCGACGAGCTGCGGCGGCGGCTGGAGTCGGGTCCCGGCGGCGGCCGAGGCGGCGTCATCGCCGGCCTGCGCCCCGAGCACTTCGAGGACGCCGCGCTGGTCCCCGACCGCTCGGCCGGGGTCACGTTCACCGCACAGATCGACGTGCTCGAGTCGATGGGCTCAGAGTTCTACGCGTATTTCGTCGTCGAGTCCGAGCGCGTGTCCTCGACTGAGCTCGAGGAGCTGGCCCAGGACGCCGGCGGCGGCGAGCTGCAACGCGGCGGGGGCGTTCAGCTCACGGTCCGACTGGGCGCCGAGAGCACGGTCCAGGAGGGTCAGGACGCGGAGCTGTGGTTCGACTCGCGCCACCTCCAGCTGTTCGACAGCGAAGCCGGCCACAGCCTGCTGGCGTCGGACGGTAACGGTGCATCCGCGCCCCAGTCGGCCGCCGCGGCAGCGCCTCCTGGCGCCTCGGCCGAGAGCGAGGCCGAGGGCGCAGCCGGAGGCGACGCCGGCGAGCGGCCGGCGGACCCGGGTTCAAGCCCCAGCTAATCTCAATCACATATGCCGACGCCGCGCTCCACCGGCTTGGCCGGCGTCGACGCGCAGGCCGATTTCCTGCGCGCTCGTCGCCGGGCTACGTTCTCGAGGCTGGTATCCAGGCTTCGGGGACTGCCCGATGACGTCGGCGTGATCCTGCCGTTCGAGGAGGTCGTCGAGGCGCTCGGATTCGTCAGCGAGCGCAGTGTCGGGCTCGAGGTCGTTCCGCTTGGCCAGATCGTGGGCAGCGTCGATCGCGGTCGCGACTTCGACCGCAGTTTCCGCCCCACCTCGGCCCGGATGCGCAACCGCTGGGAGCAGATCGCGACCGCGATGCGCCGCGGCGAGTCGATGCCGCCGATCGACCTCGTCCGCGTCGGCGAGATCTACTTCGTGCGCGACGGCCACCACCGTGTCTCGGTGTCGCGGGCACTGGGGCGCACCGACATCGACGCGTACGTGACCGAGGTGATCACCCGGGTCGACGCCAGCCGAGCGATCACGCTCACCGACCTCCCGCTCAAGAGCCACGAGCGGGTGTTCTTCGAGCGCGTCCCGCTACCCGAGGACGCCCGAGCGGAGATCTCCCTAACCGATCCTTGGGACTACACCTTGCTGGCGGAGAGCGTCGAAGCATGGGGATTCAGGGCGATGCGCGACCGGGACGAGCTGCTGGACCGCGAGACCACCGCTGCGCTCTGGTTGGAGACGGAGTACCGGCCGGTGGTGACGATGTTGCGGGAGGCCGACCTGATCTCGGGCCAGACCCCGACCGAGGCCTACATGCGGATCGCCGCCGAGCGCTACCGGCTGCTGCGGACCCACGACTGGAGCGACGACGTCCTCCAGCCAGGTGCTGCAGGGCCGCCGCCAGCGGCGCCGCTGAGCAGCTCCGCCGGCGGTCCGGAGCCCCGGTGGACCCCTCTGCACCCACTAATCTGCGCACGATGCGGACCAAGCGTTCGATGCGTGCCAAGCCCACCCGACGGTACGCGCCGCGCATGCCGCCCGCGCAGCGGCGCGAGCAGCTGATCGACGCCGCGTTGAGCGTGATCATCGAGCAGGGCTATAGCGGCGTCTCGATCGAGGCGATCGCGCAGACCGCCGGGGTCACGAGGCCGGTCGTCTACGACCACTTCCCGAACCTGGGGAGCCTTCTGCAGGCACTGATCGAGCGCGAGGAGCGCTACTCGCTCGAGCAGTTGGCGCGCGTGGTCCCCGACGATCTCCGGCGACAGCGACCCGGTCGAGGTGCTGGCCGGAAGCGTCCGTCGATTCCTGGACGCGGTCACCGAGCGTCCGGACACGTGGCGGATCATCCTGCTGCCGATCGACGGCACTCCCGCGATTGTGCGCGAGCACGTCGAGACCCACCGGGCGTTGATCCTGGAGCGGATCGAACAGCTCGTGCGCTGGGCGGTGAACGGCGGCGAGCTTCCCACCGAGCTCGACGTCGAGCTGGCCGCACGCGCGATCCGCGACCTCGGCGAGCAGGCGGGGCGGATGGTGCTGACCGACCCCGAGCGCTACTCGCCCGATCGCTACGAGCGGTTCGTGCAGACCGTGATGCAGTTGCTCTGGCCTTCGTGACTCGGCAGTGACCGGGCTGACCGAGCGCTCGGCGGTGCAGCTGGCCGCGGCGATCCGCCGTGGTGAAGTCAGCGCGACCCAGGTTGTGCAGGCGCACATCGACCGCCACCGCGCGGTCGCGCCCCGGATCAACGCGATCGTCGCCGATCGGTTCGCGGCCGCCCTGCGCGAGGCCGAGGCGGCCGACCAGAGGGTCGCGGCCGCGGGGCCCGACGACACGCTCCCGCTGCTCACCGGCGTCCCGTTCACGGTCAAGGAGTCGATCGCGCTGGCCGGGATGCCCCAGTCGGGCGGCCTCGTGGCGCGCCGCGAGTACCGATCGCCGACCAGCGCGCCTCCGGTCCAGCGCCTGATCGACGCCGGTGCGATCCCGCTCGGGGTGACCAACACGTCCGAGCTGTCGTTATGGATCGAGTCATTCAACCGCCTGTACGGGTCCACCCGCAATCCCTACGACGGCGCCCGAGCAGCCGGTGGGTCATCCGGCGGGGAGGGCGCGGCGGTCGGCAGCGGCGGGTCGCCGTTCGGCGTCGGCTCGGACATCGGCGGGTCGATCCGGGTGCCCGCGTTCTTCTGCGGTGTGTTCGGCCATAAGCCCTCGCCCGGACTGATCCCAAATTCCAACCACTATCCCCCGACGTCCGGCGAGGCCGCATGGATGCTCGGCACCGGGCCGCTGACCCGGCGGGCGGAGGACCTGCTCCCACTGCTGTCGATCATGGCCGGCCCGGACGGCGAGGATCCGCTCGTCAAGACGACGATGCTCGGCGATCCGGCGACGGTGTCGCTGGACGGTCTGCGGGTGGTGACCGTCGAGGAGGCAACGCTGTTCCCCCTGACCCGGACCCTTCGCGACGCCCGGGAGCGGGCGGTCGGAGCACTCGCCGCCGCCGGGGCCCAGATCGTTGCGGTGGCGCTGCGGTCTTGGCGCCGGGCTGCATTCCCGTTCCTGGCCACGCTCCAAGCCGGCGCCGGGCAGACGATCGTCGGCCTGCTGGAGGAGGCGGGAGCGGCCACGCCAACGCTCCGTACGCTGATGCGCCGCGGCAGCCCCCACACCGTCCCCACCCGGCTGACGCTCGCGACCGAGCTGCTGCCGTCGAGCACTCGCCACTCGCGGCGCAAGCTCCTGGCCGCCGGCTCCAGCCTCGCCGCCGAGCTGACCGAGGCGATCGGCGACGGCGTGTTGTTGCACCCGGCCTACCCGCGGACCGTGCCTCGCCACGGCACGACCGTCGGCCGACCGTGGCTGCTGGCCTCCGCCGCCGTGTTCAACCTCGCCGGCGTGCCCGTCACCGAGGTCCCGCTGGGACTATCGTCGCGGGGGCTGCCGCTCGGGGTCCAGGTCGCGGCGGGCGCCGAGCGCGATCACGTTTCGATCGCGGTGGCGCTCGAGCTCGAGCGGGTGTTCGGGGGCTGGGTTGCGCCACCGGTCCCCAGCGAGCAGGTATAACGGTCTCGTGGAGACCCGAAGGCTCGGTAACGCCGCGATCACCACGACCCCGATCTCGCTGGGTCTCGCCGCGCTGGGACGGCCGGGATACCTCACGCTGGGCCACGGGGAGGACTTCCCCGACCACTCGGTCGACGCGATGGCGGCGCGGACGCATGAGGTGCTGGACGCCGCCCACGCGGCGGGCGTACGTCACTTCGACGCCGCGCGCTCCTACGGCCGCGCCGAGGAGTTCCTCGGCCAGTGGTTGCGAGCTCGCTCATTCGCACCCGGGACGCTGACGATCAGCTCCAAGTGGGGCTACCGGTACACCGCCGATTGGCAGGTCGACGCAGATCCGCCCGAGATCAAGGAGTTGACCGCCGACAACCTCCGCCGGCAGCTCGCCGAGACCCGCGAGCGGCTCGGTGACCACCTGACGCTCTACCAGATCCACTCGGCGACCCTGTCCAGCGGCGTGCTCGACGACCCCGATGTCCGGCGCGAGCTCGACGAGCTGCGCTCGAGCGGGGTGGCGATCGGCCTGAGCACATCGGGGACCGAACAGGGCGCGACGATCCTGCGCGCGATCGAGGTCGGCGGCTACGACACCGTCCAGACAAGCTTCAACCTGCTCGAGCGCTCCGCCGGCGAGGCCCTGCACGCGGCCCACGAGGCCGGGATGGGCGTGATGATCAAGGAGGCGCTGGCCAACGGCCGGCTGACCGCGAGGGGAGACGTCGAGGCGCTGCACGCGGCCGCGCAACGGACCGGCGCGACCGAGGACGCGCTCGCGATCGCCGCGCTGCTGGCAGAGCCATGGGTCAACACGGTGCTGAGCGGCGCCTCGACCGTGCCACAGCTCCACAGCAACTTGACGGCGCTCGAGGTCAACTGGGATGACACGCTCGAGCGTCGAGCTGCGGGTCGCTGGCCGAGCCGGCGGACCGGTACTGGGAGACTCGCTCAGACCTGCCCTGGACCTAAGGGCGTTACGCCCGGAGCGCCCGGCTCCGGGCGCGAATATGGGTGGCCGGGCATTCCAAGATGGGGACTCCTCCCGATGCGGTCGGCGACGCCCGCGCCTAGCTTGCAACGCAGCAAGCAAGGCAGTCCGACCGAAACAGGAGGTGCTAGATGCCGCGATACGTGGTCCAGCGCACGTTCACCGATGGTCTCCAGATCCCACCGGGTGAGCGCGGCGTCGAGGTCTGCCGAAGCGTCGTCGAGCGCAACGCCGAGGATGGTGTGACCTGGCTGCATTCGTTCGTGAGTGACGACAAGCGGCGGACATTCTGCGTCTATGACGCCCCGTCGCCGGAGGCGGTCCGCAGGACCGCGGCCCGGAACGAGTTGCCGGTCGACGAGATCACGCAGGTGAGCGTGCTCGATCCCTATTTCTACGCATGACCAGAGGAGCCCACATGTCCAAGTTCAACCTCAGCAAACGCGCGCTCGCGGCCGGCCTGGTGATCGCCGCGGCAAGCGCACCGGCGGCCGCGCAGGCGAGACCCAACCTCGAGCCCCCGAACAGAGCCGCTGCCGGCCCGGCGCCATCAGCCGTGGCCTCCCAGGCACCCCGACCTACCGCCGGTAGCAACTCGAGCTTTCAGTGGGACGATGCTGCGATTGGCGCCGCCGGGGCGATCGTGCTCGTGGGCGCCGGCGCGGTCGCCACGGGCGGCGCGCGTCGGCGCCGGGGCCAGCGGCAATTGGCCGGATGAGCCGCACACCGGCCGGGGAGCGGGGCGGCTCTCCGGCCCCGGCCCCTGGGGCGGGATGTGCGTGCGACACTCTGAGCGGCAGCGTTGGGGTCTTGGGCGAGTGTGAACGAGGAAGCGAGCGTGGATTGGTCTGAACGGGGCGTTTCGCTCCTCGAGCGCGACGGGGCCATGAGCGCGCTCACCGCGCTGCTCGAGAGCCTGCAGACGGACTCGGAGGGAAGCTTGGTGCTCATCTCCGGCGAGGCCGGCGTCGGGAAGACGTCGCTGCTGCGGAGATTCTGCGAGTTGCAGAGCGAGTCCGATCCGGGTCCTGTGGGGCGGGTGTGAGCCGCTCCGAACCCCACGACCGCTGGGGCCGCTCTGCGACATCGCCGAGATCACCGGTGGACGGTTCGAGGAGTCAGTCGCCGGCGAGTCAAGGCCGCTACGAGATCGCGATCGCACTGCTGCGCGAGCTACAGACGCGTGGCCCGACGATCCTGGTGCTCGAGGATGTGCACTGGGCCGACGAGGCGACGCTCGACGTGCTGACGCTGCTCGCGGCGAAGATCGGATCAGCACCGGCCGTGGTGCTGGCGAGCTATCGCGACGACGAGCTCGATCGCTCCCAGCAGCTTCGCGTCGTGCTCGGCGAGCTGGTTCGTGGCGGCAGGCGGATCAAACTCCAGCCGCTGTCGCAGGCCGCCGTCGCCGAGCTGGCCGCCCCGCATCGCCTCGACGCCGAGGAGCTGTACCGCCAGACGGGCGGGAATCCGTTCTTCGTCACCGAGATCCTCGCCGCCGGACACGGGGAGATTCCCGACACCGTCCGCGACGCGGTGCTGGCTCGCGCAGCGCGGCTGTCGGGCGCGGCACGCAGCGCTGCTCGAGGCGGTCGCCGTGCATCCCGGGACAGGTCGAGCTGCTCGCTGCTCGAGGCGCTCGCCGGCGAGCTCGTCGATCGGCTCGACGAATGCCTGGCCTCGGGAATGCTGGTTGGAGGCCCCGCGCACGTCGCCTTCCGACACGAGCTGGCGCGCCTTGCCGATCGAGGAGGCGATCGCACCGAACCGCCGGGTGGCGCTGCATCGTGCCGCGCTCGCGGCGCTTGGCGCCTGGAGCGGCGACAACCCCGAGGTCGCGAGCCTCGCGCATCACGCCGAGGCCGCTGGCGATCGCGAGGCGGTACTGCGGTGGGCGCCGCGCGCGGCGGAGCGCGCGGCGTCGTCGGGCGCGCATCGCGAGGCCGCCAGCCAGTACGCGCGGGCGCTGAGGTTCGCGGACGGGCTGTCACCCGACCGGCGTGCGGACCTGCTCGCGCGCCGAGTGGACGAGTGCTGGATGACGGACCAGTTTGACGCCGCGATCGAGGCGCAGCAGGAATTGCTCGGCTGCCGGCGGCAGCTCGGCGATCCGCTGGCGGAGGGAGACGCGCTGCGGATGCTGTCACGCCTGCTGTTCTTCGTGGGCCGGGTTGAGGAAGGGGAAGCGCTGGCGATGGCGGCCGTCGAGCTGCTCGAGCGGCTGCCGCCCGGGCACGAGCTGGCGATGGCCTATGGCAACGTCTCCCAGAGACGGATGGTGATGGAGGATCTCGAAGGAGCGAGCACATGGGGGGCGCGCGCGCTCGAGCTCGCACGACGCCTCGATGACATCGAGGCGATCGTCTACGCGCTCACCAACGTCGGCGCCGCGGAGCTGCAGACGGGCTCAGACGACGGGCGGGTGAAACTGGAGCGGGCGCTGGCGCTGGCGCAGAGGCATGGTCTGGAGGACTATGCCGGCAGGGTGTTCCCGAGCACCGTCTTGTGTGCATTGCGGTGGCGCGGGTTCGATCTCGCCGACGCCCACCTCGAGCGCGGGCTTCAGTACTGTCGCGAACGGGGGCTCGATACGTGGCGCCTGTACCTGCTCGCCTGCCGCGCTCGGCTCGAGCTTCATCGCGGACATTGGGACGAGGCCGCTGACTCCGCGGCGCTGGTCCTGCGTGACCCCCGCAGCGCCACATACGCGCGCGGGTTTTGCGCTGACCACGCTCGGACTCGTCAGAGTGCGCCGCGGAGACCCCGAGCAGTCGATTCCGCTCGACGAGGAACAGGCCGTCGCGCAGCCGACACAGGAGCTCGCCCGCATCGGCCCGGTCGCGGCGGCCAGAGCCGAGGCGGCCTGGCTCGCCGGCGACCATGCGACCGTCAAGCAGGAGACCGACCCAGCGCTTTCGCTCGCGCTCAAGCGTCAAGCTCCGTGGTTAGTCGGTGAGCTGTCGTACTGGCGCGGGCTGGCCGGTGTGAAAGACGATCTTTCCCAGGGCGCGGCGGCCGGCCCGTTTGCGCTTTCGATCGCCGGCGAGTGGCGTGCGGCGGCAGCGCGCTGGCGCGAGATCGGCTGTCCCTACGAGGCGGCACTGGCGCTGGCGGACGCCGACGCTGAGGTTGCGCTGCGCCGAGCCCATGACGAGCTGGTCGCGTTGGGAGCGCGCCCAGCCGCGGCGATCGTCGCCCGACGCCTGCGCGAGCGCGGGGCCCGCGGGGTGCCGCGGGGCCCGCGACCGCGGACGCGGGAGAATCCAGCCGGCCTCACGCACCGCGAGCTCGAAGTACTCGCTCTGCTTGCCGAGGGTCTGCGAAACGCGCAGATAGCGCAGCGCCTGGTGGTGTCCGAGAAGACCGTCGATCACCACGTGTCAGCCGTGCTGCGCAAGCTCGACGTGACCAATCGCGGTGAAGCCAGCTCCAAGGCGCTGCGGCTCGGGCTGTTGTCCAAGACCGAATCGGCGCAGACGCCCGCCGGCTAGTGGGCTCCACCGGAACGTTTTGCTGGTTAGGGCGAGGTCCGGGGGCCGTCAGGCAAGGACGCAGCAGCCGTGGCGCAGCAGCGCTGCGCGAGGCTGCCGCATGACGGTCATCCGGGACCGCGATAACCGGTGGAACGTTCCGGTGGGGTCCACTGGTCCCCCGCGCTCGAACATGGGTGGCGAGGATCCCCAACATAGGGAGTCCTCCCGATGTGCGCGGCAGCGCTCGCGCCTAGGTTGATCGAGGATCAAATGCCATCCCTGAAAGGAGCGGAAATGCGCCGCGCTATCAAGATCATTGCCCCGCTCGCGCTTGCTGCCGCGATCGTGATCGGGACGCTCGCGTTGTCATCCGGCGGCCGACCCCAGGTCCCTACTGCCAATGCCGCCGCCGCTGACGATTACGCCTCTCCGAGCCAGACGTCGCCGCAACTGGCGTCGGACATCACCGCCGGTCGAAGCGTGACCGCGAAGTATGTGACGAACCTCGCCCGCGCCAAGGCCGACGGCTATCACATCATCACGCGGATGATCCCGAACATGGGCTACCACTTCATGAACCCCAAGGTGACCGGCTTCAACATCCGCAAGCCGCAGATCCTGGTCTACGAGCACCACGGCAAGAGCTGGCAGCTCGGCGCGCTGGAGTGGGTGTTCACCTCCAAGCCCTCCAAGCCGCCGCTCCCCGGCGCGCAGTACGGCGTGTTCGCCGCCGCCTGCCATTACGTAGACGGGACGTTCGTGCCACAGACCTCGCAGGCACGGTGCGCAGCCAGGAGTCCGGAGACGGGCGCCAAGTTCAGCTTCTGGCATCCGCGACTGATCACTATGCACCTGTGGGTCTGGTATCCGAACCCCTCCGGCGTGTTCACCGGAACCAATCCGTTGGTGGCACCGTTCAACCGCGGCTGAAGCTCGCTAACTGACTCGTCGCTCGGAGCGGTCGTAGCGAGCGATCGCTCCGAGCAGCAAACTCGGGTTTAGCTTCTTGACTTCCTGACAAGCCTCAACGTGGCACCGGTCAATCGAAGTGACGAGCCAGTCGGCGAGCTGTCACTCTCTTCGATCCGCGATGCGCGCGAGAACTGGAAGTCAACCACCTGTTCAAGCTGCTGCACCGTGGCTACACCGGGATGTAAGCATCCGAGGACGGCGACGCGGGCGCGCAGGAGTGCCCGTTCGAGTGCTACCGGACGTGGGTCAACGACCCAGAGCGGGCCCGCGAGCAGGTCGAGGCGATCACCCGATCGACGGCCGGCGCCGAGACGTGTCCGGTTCAGGGTGTCCCGACATCCGCGGAGTCCCGCCAGCTGCACGAGCTGAGCCGGTCGCGGTAGCTGCGCTGACCCCGCGGATTTCGTAGCCCGGGGCGCGCCCGCTTCGTCGTGGGCTACGAAACCCGCGTGCAGCGCGGAGAACGTGACCCGCGGTGGGCGCGACTCAGCGTGGGCTGCGAAATCCGGGCGATTATTCCACCACCCCCAACCGGGTTCGCGGCCAGAAGGCAACAGGCCTCTCGGTCAAGTCCCGACCGGGGAAACCCACCATTGCAAGTTTGTTGGCGTCACCGGGCCGGTGCCACCCGAGCAGAAGAGCCCCAACGCCGAGCCGGCCGGGAGGCCCGTGAGCATCCCGGTGAACGAGTAGGCCTTCGCGCCGGGCAGATACGCCCCACCGACGGAGGAGATCCCGCCTTGCACTCCATTGTCCGCACGGGCGGACCAACTCACGTTGCAGTTGCCGTTGGCGGCACCTCCGTCGACCGACGCTTGGACGACGACGAAGTACGTCCCGCTCTGATCGAGCGTGGGGGCGGTGGCCCCCGACGCGGTCGTGAACTGGAACCCGGGTCCAGCCGGGCCCGTGTCGCCCTTCGGGCCAGTGTCGCCCTTCGGCCCGGTGTCGCCCCTCAGTCCCTGGGTCCCCGGGAGGCCAGCCGGCCCGGTCGCTCCCGTGTCGCCCTTCGGTCCGCGACCGCCAGCCGGACCGACGCTACCCTCCGGACCGGTCGCGCCGATCGCCCCCCGGGCGCCCCGGGCGCCCAGGAGCCCCCGAGCGCCCCGGCGCCCGACCCGGTTCCAGGAGATCTTCTGCTGCCCCCGCGGGCAGACGGCGGACGCGCTGGTCAGGTTCAGCGTGTGATACGCCCGCGTCACGCATGCGTACAGGCGCCCGGATGAGGAGGAGGTCCTACCAACCGCAGCATACGAGGTGCCACCCAGCGCGATGAACAACGCCAGCAGCGCCAAGTGATGCTGGCGCAGATACCCAGTCACTGCTCTCCACATGTCAATCCCTCCGCTTAATGGCCACGACGGGTTAGCCCCATCACTCGCCGCCGCGGGCGCTCTCGCCACCTAATCTCTCGCCAACCTACCGGAAGGTCACCGAACAGCTCACGTTTATAGGATCCGCCCAGCACCGGAGAGAGCGACTGTCGGACGCCGATAGGGAGGTAGCCATGCAGCGCAGCACGGACAGGATCCTGACCACCCACGCCGGCAGTCTGCCGCGCCCGGCGAGTCTTTTGCCGATGGTGTTCGCGCAGGAGTCGGGCGAGTCGGTCGACGCCGATCAGTTCGAGGCCGGCGTCCGTTCGGCGGTGAAGGAGACCGTCGACAAGCAGGTAGCTGCCGGGGTCGACGTGATTAACGACGGCGAGGTGAGCAAGCCCAGCTACGCCACCTACGTCAAGGACCGCCTGACTGGCTTTGGCGGCGAGGGCTCGATCGAGACGGTGGCGGCCTCCGTGATGGACCTCGAGGACTTCCCGGACTTCGCCGACCATCTCGCGGCCACGATGGAATCAGTCTCGAACGTCCGGTTCACGACCTGCGACGGACCTGTGTCCTACGTGGGCCAGGATGCCGTCAACAACGACATCGAGAACCTGAAGGCGGCGCTCGACGGCGAGACGCCGGCCGGCACGTTCATGAGCGCGGCATCCCCCGGCGTGATCGCGGTGTTCTCGCCGAACCGGCACTACTCCAGCCAGGAGGAGTACCTCGAGGCGCTCTCGAGCGCGATGCGCGAGGAGTACGAAGCGATTCACGAGGCCGGCTTCATCCTGCAGCTCGACTGCCCCGACTTCGCGATGACCGCTCCCGGCGCGGGGTCGCTCGAGAACTTCCGCAAGCAGCTACGGATGAGCGTCGATGCCCTAAATCAGGCATTGGTCAACATCCCCGCGGAGGACACCCGGATCCACATCTGCTGGGGCAACGGCGAGATGCCCAGGACCTCTGACGTCGAGCTCAAGGACATCATCGATCTGATCCTCCAGGCCAAGCCGGCGGGTCTGATGCTGATGGCGTCCAACGGCCGTCACGCCCACGAGTGGCAGGTATTCGAGGACGTGAAGGTGCCCGAGGGCAAGTACGTGATCCCGGGCGTGCTGGACTCGACCACGAACGTCGTCGAGCACCCGGAGGCGATCGCCCAGCGCCTGATCCAGTACGCCCAGGTGGCCGGCCGCGACAACGTGATGGCGGGTACGGATTGTGGCTTTGGCACCGTCGCCGGAATGCAGATCGTCGTGCCCAGTGTGGTGTGGGCGAAGTTCAAGGCGATGACCGAGGGAGCCGAGCTCGCCAGCCAACGCCTATGGGGATGACCGCGGATTCAGGACCGCAGTAGCCCGTTGGCCCGCGCCCACTCGACGGTCCGTTGCAGCGTGTCCCGCGGCGCCGTATAGGTGAGGCCGAGCTCGCGCTGTGCCCGCGACCCGTCGTAGCGGTGGCCGTGTAACAGCGTCTTGACCATCTCGCGGCACACCGGCGGGCGCTTACGGGCGAGCCGGAACGCGTGCTCGACCACGTATGCGCCCGCGACAGCCGCGGGGCGGGGAACAAGGCGCGGACGGCGCTTGACCCCGGCCACGTCCCCAGCCAGCGACAACGCGTCGGTGAGCGGCATCTGAATCCCGTTGAGCAGGTAGCGCTGGCCGGCCACCCCGTGCTGCGCGGCGAGCACGTGGCCTTCGGCGCAGTCGTCGATGTCGACAAGGCTGACGTTGGTCTGCACGAACGCCTTCAGCCGCCCGTCGAGAAACGCGAGCAGGAACCGCGCGGTGCCACTGGCCCGGCCGGGACCCTGGACGGACGACGGGTTCACGCAGACCACCTCGACGCCGGCCTGGCGTCCGGCGGCGAACGCTGCATGCTCGCCCTCGGTCTTGGTCCGCTCGTAGTCCGACAGGTACCACCCGCGATGCGGGGTGTCCTCACGGCCGACCGTCCCGGGCGCCTCCCCGATCGTGGCGGCGGACGAGGTGTGCACGACACGCGGGACGCCGGCACGCGCGGCAGCCCTGATCGCGGTGACCGCGCCGTCGACGTTGGCCCGGTGCATCGGCTCGGGATCGGCCACGCACAGCTGGTTGACGCCGGCCACGTTGTAGACGACCGCGCACCCGTTCATCGCCTCGGCGAGCACGTCCTCGTTGATCAGCTCGCCGAGCACCACCTCGGCTCCGAGCGACTCCAGCACGCCGGCGCTCTCTGACGATCGGGCCAGCCCGATCACCTCGTCGCCGTGAGCGACCAGGCGCTCCACGACCGCGCGGCCGACGATACCGCTGCCACCCGTGACAAAGACGCGGCTCACGTATCGCTGCGCAGCGAGGACGAGAAGCGCACGAAGTAATCGATCCCGGACCAGGCGGTGACCACCGCCGCGATCACCAGCACCCACTGGTCCAGGTATGCACCGGCGATGATCACGTCGGGGCGCAGCATCGCCAATGCCAGTGCGACGAACTGAAGGGTCGCCTTCCACTTCCCCAGCATCGACGCCTCGAGATGCTGCCCCGAGGCGGCCACCGCGGCTCGCAGCCCGAGCACGGTCATCTCGCGGCCGATCATCACCAGCGCGACCCACGGCGAGGCACGATCGACGGCGACCAGCGCCACCAGCGTGCCGGTGACCAGCAGCTTGTCCGCGGTCGTGTCGAGAAACGATCCGAGCTTCGAGCTGACGTTCCAGCGACGGGCGAGCCGGCCGTCGAACCAGTCGGTCGCCGACACGACCAGGAACAGGATCGCCGCCGCTGTATAGGAATGGGTCAGCAGCAGCGCCATCACCACGGGCGTCGCGACGATCCTGGTGCACGTGCCGATCAGGATCAGTGCGCTGGCGCGCATGCTTCCTCTGGGGGTCCCTCTCAGCGCGCCGGCCTCCACAGTGTTCGATCGTACCAACGGCCTGCCCTCAGCTAAGGGCCGCCGCGTGCAGCCGCGCAGCCGCGGAATCGGGCTCCTGGACGGCCTCCGCAGCCGCTGCGCCGGCTTGTTCAAGCGTCAATGTGCGAAGCGTCTGCTTGACCTCGGCGATCAGCGGCGCGGCCATGCTCAGCTCGCGGACGCCGAGACCCACCAGCAGCACCGCGGCGGCCGGATCGCCGGCCAGTTCGCCGCAGACTCCAACCCAGCGCGAGTGTGCCGCCGCGCCGGCGGCGGTGTCCCGAATCAGCCTGAGCACCGCCGGCTGCGGTCCGGAGAGCAGCCCGGCCACGTGCTCGTTGCCGCGCTCGGCGGCCATCGTGTACTGCGTCAGGTCGTTGGTTCCGACCGAGAAGAAGTCCACGCGCTCGGCGAACTGCTCGGCGAGCAATGCCGCTGCGGGCACCTCGACCATGATCCCGACCTCGAGCTGGGCGTTGCCCCCGGTGTCCGCGCGTGCCCGGTCGAGGACCTCGAGCGCCGCGTCCAGCTCCGACACTGCGGCCACCATCGGGAACATCATCCGCAGCGGGCGCTCGGACGCCACCCGGCAGATCGCCCGCAGCTGCACCTCGAGCAGCTCGGGTCGCTCGAGCCCGAGCCGCAGGCCGCGGCGGCCCAGGAACGGGTTGGCCTCTGACTCCATCGGCACCGCCTGCAGCGGTTTGTCGGCGCCGACGTCGAGCGTGCGCACGATCAGTGGGCGGTCGCCGAGCTCGGCGGCGATCGCGGCGAGCGTCCGCACCTGCTCGTCCTCGGATGGGATCTCCGGTCGCTCGAGGAACAAGAACTCGGTCCGGAGCAGCCCGACGCCGTCGGCGCCGAGCTCGACCGCGCGGGCCGCCTCGCCGCTGCCGCCGATGTTGGCCGCGACTTCGATCACCGTGCCGTCGCGCATCACCGCGGGCTCGCTGGCGTGCTCCCGGGCGACGCTCCGGCGCGCCGTGGCCTGGGCCGCCCGCTCGCGGGCCTCCGCCTCGACCCGTTCGTCAGGGGCCACCAGCACCGTGCCCCGGTCACCATCGAGCAGCACCGGCGTGCCGTCGGGGATCGCCAGCACCTCGGGGCCGAGCCCGACCACGCAGGGCAGCCCCAGTGCGCGGGCGAGGATCGCCGCGTGCGCGGTGGGCGTTCCGCGCGCGGTCGCGATCGCCTTGACCAGCTCGGGGTCGAGCGCCGCGGTCTCGCGCGGAGTGAGCTCGTCGCCGACGATCACTCCCTCGAGCGCGACCGCCGGCCCGGCGCCCGTCAGCGCCGCAACCACGCGGCCGCCCACGTCCTCGACGTCGACGGCGCGCGCGGACAGCAGCGGGTCGTCGAGCGATCGCAGCTGCGTCGCTGTCTCGGCGGCGGCGTCGTGCCAGGCGCGCTCGGCGGTCGCGCCGGATCCGATCAGCTCGCGCGTCCGCGCCAGCAGCGCATCGTCGTCGAGCAGGGCCAGGTGAGCGTTGAAGATCTCGGCCTCGCTGACTCCACCGCGCCCGGAGACCTCGTCGCGATCGTGCGCGATCGCCTCGCGGGCCTCGTCCCGAGCCCGCTCCAGGCGCGCCAGCTCGGCGTCGGCGTCCTCGGGTTCGCGGTCGGGCGGCGGGCCCGTGGGGCGGTCGAGGTGACGGACCGGCCCGGCCGCGATCCCGGTCGATGCCGCGATCCCGGTTAGCGTCGTCCCGGGCGGTGGAGGCGCCGCCGGCTTCGCCGGCTCGGGGGCACGCGCCGGCGCGGTGGCGGCGGCAGCGGCTCTCGGAGCGGCTCCGTCGGCCACCCCCTCGCCGAACCCGCCCGCCGCCAGCTCTTCGAGCGCAGCGACGGCGACCGACGCCTGCGGCCCAGCGGCGGTGGCAACCAATTCGTCACCCCTGCGCGCGGCCAGTGTCATCAGACCGGTAAGGCTGCGGGCACTGACGGGCGCCCCGGCGCCATCGGCCTTGGCCAGGCGTAGTTCGGCGTCGAAACGCCCCGCCAATTCGACCACGAGGGCTGCCGGGCGGGCGTGAAGGCCAATCGCGTTGACCACTGGGAACCGTGCTTGCGCGTCCGGCGGTCCAGCATTCGATGCTGCCGCCCCCTCCCCTCCGGGCAGTTCATCCCCTCCGAGCTGGGCGGACTTCATCGCCAGCGCGCCCTGGGCCTCGGCCCGGACCTCGTCGAGCGACGCCCCACCGCGGGCGGCGGCCGCCGCGGCCACCGCGCCCTCCACCAGCGGCGCCGCGCTCATCACCACCCGCCCGTCGCCTTCCATCAGCTCGATCGCCATCTCGGTGCTCATCAGCGCGCTGCCCAGATCCATCAGCACCAGCACGCCATCATCGGACATCGCCCGCTCGATCGCCGCGCGGACGCGTTCGGCGTCGGTTCCGATCGACCCGTCCTCGAGCCCACCGGCCTCCTCGAGCGCAAGATCCTCCCCGCCCATCTCGCGCGCGAGCGCGACCGACGCCCCGGGCGAGCTCAGCGGAGTGTGAGACGACGACGATCCCTACCACGGGGTCGTCTGTCCCCCCTATAGCCCGTAGGCCCGATGCAGCAGCTCGACCGGGTGGATCGACTTGTGGCCGGTGTGATGATCGATCTGCCAGCGGCAGGTCTCGCTGTCACATGCCACAAGCCCCGCGCCGGAGTCCGCCACCTGGCCGAACAGGTCGGCACCGGCCGCCTTCGCGATCTCGAACTTCTCGCGCTTGAGCCCATAAGTACCGGCGATCCCGCAGCAACGCGCGTCGAGCTCCCGGACGTCGAGCCCGGGTATCAGCCGCAGCAGCTCGACCGCCGGCTTGCCGATCCAGTGGCCCTGCTGCTGGCACGGTGCGTGGTATGCGACCGTTTCCGACACAGGCTGGAAGTCGGTCTTGAGCTCACCGCTGTCGTGCAGCTCCAGTAACAGCTCGCAGATGTCGTAGGTCTGGCGGCTCACCAGCGCCAGGTCAGGGTCGTCCTCGAGGCCGAGGATCTCGCGCGCCTCGCGCTTGAGCATCACCGTGCAGCTGGTCGCGTTGCCGACGATGATCGAGCCGTCGCGGGCGGCCGCGGCCAGCGACTTGGCCAGCCGCAGCACGTACTTGCGGGCGTCGTCGAACAACCCGTTGGACTGCAGCGGCAGCCCGCAGCAGTCCTGCTTGGGGACCTCGACGCGGAAGCCGTTGTGCTCGAGCACCTCGACCACCTTCTCGCCGACGTCGGGCTCGTAATACTCGGTGCCGCAGCCGTGGAAGAACACGATCTTGGTGCCCGCCGCCGGGGTATCGCGCTTGCGGTCCCACGTGCTGAAGCGGCGGCCGGCGAACGCGGGCAGCGGCGCGTCACGGTGCAGCCCCAGCGTCTTCTCCACCACGATCCGGGCCGGCTTGAGCTTGAGCGTGAGGTTGGCGAGCGGCGCCACCGGGGTCCCGAGCCGGCCGACCACCGTCGGGCGGGCGATGATCCGGTCGCGAAACTTGACGCCGTCGCGCTCCTTGAGCTGATGTCGGGCGTGGGCGTTGAGCTCGGCGATCTTGACGCCCTGCGGGCAGTGCTGGGTGCACAGCCCGCAACCAGAGCAGTAGTCGACCGAAGTGTCCAGCGAGGTCTCGCCCTGGATCCGGTAGCGCTCGGCCTGCGGGCCGGCGTACTTGGGCCCGGGGAACAGCGGCGTCACGTTCGAGACTGGGCAGACCGTCTCGCAGATCGTGCACTTGACGCAGTGGTCGAGCGACTCGCGCAGCAGCTCGTGCATCGGGTCAGTGCTCATGCGGTCGTCGCCGCTCCTTCCCGCTCGCTTACGGATTGCGCGACGACGTGCCCGCTGGCGAGGGCGATCCCGTCGCCCGATCCCTCTCGCCACGGCTCGGCTCCGGGCAGCGAAGCCCCGGCGACGAGCACGTTCTCGGTCCCCTCGGCGATCAGTGACGGGCCGACCGCCACGCCCGCGCGCGCCATCGGCTGATCGGCGAAGTAGTCGCCGTTAAATCGCGGCTCGGCCGGCGCCGGGACCCCGGTCACGTTCAGCCCGAGCACGGTGTCGCGCGCCTGCCAGTCCGAGCCGAGCATCAGCGCCCCCGACGCGAAGCCGCCGGCGGCGAGCACAACCCAGTTGGCGCGGTAGGCGTGATCACGGCCGCTGGCGTGGCTGCGGACCTCGGTCACGCGGTCGCCCGCGCGTTCGCTGCCGCCGACCTCGGCGCCGAGCACGAGCCGACCGCCGGCCGCGCGCAAAGCCGCGATCAGCGCGTTGTAGACGCGGATCCCCGGCGCCGACGGTGGCAGCGTGGGAATCTCGAACACCGGATGGCCGAGACGCTCCTGAAGCTCTGACCAGACGGCGTGCGGCTCCTTGAGCCCGAGGATCGCGGGCATCCCGACGCGCTCGTCGGTGCGCAGCAGCGACACCAGCCGGGCGGCGAATGCGGCGCGGAACGCCTGGTCGTCGAATCTCCGTGCCAGGCCCAGCGAGTTCGCCTCGGTGCGGCCCACGTCGACGTCGAGCTGGACGGCACGCGCGTCGATCCCGGCGCGCTGAAGGTTGGCGGCGCACAGCGAAGCGTGAAAATCGCGGAGCACCGGCACGCCGACCACGCAGACCGCCGCGCTGTTGCCCGCATCCCCGCCGGCCATCGTCTCGGGCACCAGCGTGGAGGGGCGCAAGGCGCCGACCGCGGTGGGCAGCAGGTGGTTGTGAGAGAGATCTCCCACGTACGCATAGGACGGCTGCGGCCCCGCGTCGATCTTGGCCTTGAACCAGTCGAGCGCGGGCGCGATCCTGTCCACCCCGATCAGTCCGTAGGGGTGCTCCGGATGCTTGGCCACGAATTCGGGCAGGGCGACCGCCGGGTCCTCGACCCGCTCGGGGTCATAGCCGAGCACGTCGACGGTGCCGGGCGCCAGATGCGTCGAGCCGACACCCTTGGCCAACACGCACACCTGAGCACCGGACTCGGCGAGACGCGTGGCCGCAGTCAGCCCGGCCACACCGGCGCCGATCACCACCACGTCGTAGTGCAGAGCACCGCCGATCACGGCAGGTGTCCGACGTCGAGCACGCCCTGGAAGATCCAGTCGTCGAGACGCATCTGGCGGACCTGGTCGCCGTACATGACGGGCCAGACGCCCTTCCACCGCTCACGCATGAAGTCGACCAGCGAAGCGGACGCCTGCTCGCCGTCGATGCCGTCGAGCGCGTGCAGGATTCCGGTGGCCCGATAGATGCAGAAGCCGCCCTGACAAGGGCCCATGCCCAGCCGCAGGAGGCGGCGGATGTCGTCGAGATTGGTACTGGCTCGCTGCTGGATCGTCTCCTCGAGCCGCCCCCGGGGGACCAGCTCGCACTCGCAGATCAGCTGATCGTCCTGGAGCGTCTGCTCACGGCGCTGGAGGCGCTGGCCGACGTGCAGGTACTCGCCGTCCTCCGCGCCCGACACCCGCTCGGTCGGGGTCGTGCACTCGCGGTCCTCGCCGAACTGCCGGCAGACCGCGTTGACGGTCTCCTCGGCCATCAGCCGATAGGTGGTGAGCTTGCCGCCGGTGATCGTGAGAAAGCCGTCGACGCCGTCGCGCTCGCGGTGGTCGAGCAGCGCGTGGGCGCGGGTCACGTCGCGGGTCGATCCGGAGTCGTCCTCCTTGCGGTCCTCGAACAGCGGCCTGACGCCGGTCCACACGCGCAGCGCGCGGGACTGCTTGAAGCCGGGCACGAGTCGCTCGCCGTCCTCGAGCATCGCGTCGACCTCGTCCTGGAGCACGGTGTGGTCGTCGGGGTCCTCGGTGTGGACGTCCGTGGTCCCGATCACGCTGACCGTCCGCACGGGGACGATGATGTCGCCGTCGGTGGGCATCTGGCAGCGGTTGATCACCGTGTTCACCAGCCGGTGGTTCATCGCGATCATGATTCCGCGGCCGGGCATCACGTGGACGCCCTCGATCCCGGCAAACTCGGCGATCCGCCCGGCCCAGGCGCCCGAGGCGCTGACCGTGATCCGGGCGGCGACGTCGAGCTCGTCGCCGGTGGTGTTACTGCGCAGGCGCGCGCCGGTGACGCGATCGCCCTCGCGATGGATCGCGACCGCCTCGTGATAGGGCAGCACCCGCGCTCCGCGCTCCTGGGCACCGCGTGCCAGCCCCCACACGAGCTTCCACACGTCGATGCTCGCGTCCGGCACCCGGAAGGCGCGGGAGATTCCCGGATGCAGCCGCGGTTCCTGGCGCTTGGCCTCCTCGGGGTCGATCTCCTCGCAGGGAACGCCGGTGGCCTCGCAGCCGGCGGCGAACTGGTCGGCGTAGGCGGGGTCGTCGAACGGCGTGGTGACGAACAAGCCGCCGGTGTCCTCGACGCAGTCGGCGGCGATCGCGCGGACGATCCCGTTCTCGTGAGCGCACTCCTTGGCGGCGTTGGGATCCTTGACCGCGTAGCGCCCGCCGGAATGCACCAACCCGTGGAAGCGCCCGCTGGTCCCGGATCCGAGATCGTGGCGGTCGGCGAGTACGACGTCGAATCCGCGCAACGCCGCGTCCCACGCGACCCCCGCGCCGGTGGCGCCGCCCCCGATCACCAGGACGTCGGTGCTCAGCATCAGTTGAGCTTACTAGTGACCGGGAGCCGCGCGAAACGGCTCCCGGCAACTGTCATGACTCTTTTGCGACCTATTCGGCCCAGTCGAAGGTGCGGGTGACGGCCTTCTTCCAGAAGTGGAACGCCTTCTCCCGGTCCTCCTCGGACATCTTCGGCTCCCAGCGCTTGTCCTCGACCCAGTTCTCGCGCAGTTCCTCCTCGGTGCTCCAGAACCCGGTCGCCAGCCCGGCCGCGTAGGCGGCTCCGAGCGCGGTCGTCTCGGCCACCTTCGGCCGGATCACCGGAACGCCGAGGATGTCGGCCTGGAACTGCATCAGGGTCTCATTGACGACCATGCCGCCGTCGACCTTGAGCGACTCGAGCTCGACCCCGGAGTCCGCGTTCATCGCGTCGGACACCTCGCGGCTCTGGAACGCCGTGGCCTCGAGCGTCGCCCGGGCGATGTGGCCCCGGTTGACGTAGCGGGTGAGGCCGGCGAACACGCCCCGGGCGTCGCCCTTCCAGTACGGAGCGAACAGCCCGGAGAACGCCGGCACGATGTAGCAGCCGCCGTTGTCCTCGACCGTCTTGGCCAGCTCCTCGACCTCCGGAGCGCTGCTGATCAGCTTGAGGTTGTCGCGCAGCCACTGGACCAAAGCGCCGGTGATCGCGATCGACCCCTCCAGGCAGTAGACCGCGTCCTGGTCGCCGATCTTGTAGCCGACCGTGGTGATCAGGCCGTTCTTGGACTGGACCGCCTCGGTGCCGGTGTTGAGCAGCAGGAAGTTGCCCGTGCCGTAGGTGTTCTTGGCCTCACCGGGGGAGAAGCACGTCTGGCCGAACGTCGCCGCCTGCTGGTCGCCGAGGTCACCGGCGACGGGAACACCGGCCAGCGCGCTGGTCTTGACGTCGCCGTAGACCGCGCTGGACGGGCGGATCTCGGGCAGCATCGACTTCGGTACGCCGATGATGCTGCAGAGCTCGTCGTCCCAGTCCAACGTGGCCAGGTCCATCAGCATCGTGCGGCTGGCGTTCGACACATCGGTGATGTGCAGACCGCCGTTCGGACCCCCGGTGAGGTTCCAGATGCACCAGGTGTCCATGTTCCCGAAGATCAGATCTCCGGCGTCGGCGCGGTCGCGCGCACCGTCGACGTTCTCGAGGATCCAGCGCACCTTCGGGCCCGAGAAGTAGGTTGCGATCGGGAGCCCGTTCTTCTCACGGAAGCGATCCTGACCGCCGTCGGCCGAGAGCTCGTCACAGATCTTGTCCGTGCGGGTGTCCTGCCAGACGATCGCGTTGTGGACCGGCTCGCCGGTGTTGCGGTCCCACACCACCGCGGTCTCGCGCTGGTTGGTGATCCCAAGCGCGGCGACCGAGCCGACGTCACCGCCGGCCTTCTTCAACGCGCCTTCGATCACATCCTGTGAGCGCTGCCACACCTCGTTGGCGTCGTGCTCAACCCAGCCGGCCTGGGGGTAGATCTGCTCGTGCTCGAGCTGCTCCACGGATACGACGTTGCCGCCGTGGTCGAACAGCATGCACCGAGTGCTGGTGGTTCCCTGGTCGAGTGCTGCGACGTAATCCGCCATTCAAATCTCTCCTTTTCAACCCGACAGCGCCTCGGCGGCGGTCTGATACAGGTAGGTGGTGGAAGTCGCTCCCGGATCCTGGTGATCGCGGCTGCGCTCCCCGAGGTAGCTGGCCCGTCCCTTGCGTGCGACTAACGGGATCGTCTCCCGCATCCCTGCCTCGGCGGCCTGCGCCGCCTCCCGCAACCCGGTGTCGAGGTCGGAGGCCTTCTCCAGCGCCTCGACGCCCGGAATCAGCGCGTCAAGCATGGTCTTATCGCCGAGCTGCGCCTTGCCACGCGCCTGTACTCCCTCGGCTCCCTTGCGCCAGGCGGCGGCATAGGCCTCCACATCGACCTCCTGCTGGCCGGCCAGCGCCGTGCCCATCTGCAGCAGCAGCGTCCCGTACAACGGGCCCGCCGCGCCGCCGACGCTCGACACGAGCGCCATCGCCACGGTCTTGAGCACCGCCCCGACGTCGGGCTGCTCCTGGGCGTCGAGCTTCTCGATCGCCTTGCGCATCCCGCGGTCCATGTTGGTGCCGTGATCGCCGTCGCCGATCGCGGTGTCGAGCGCCACAAGCTCCGCACGATGTTCCTGCATCGATTGCGCGAAAAGCTTCATCCAGTCCTGGACCGTGACGGTCGTGATACCCAACGCTAAGCGCCCCAGCGCATCCCCGGTGTGTTCACCGGAGCATCCCAGTACTTGACCATCTCGTCGTCGAGCTTGAGCAACGTGATCGAGCACCCCTGCATCTCCAGCGAGGTGATGTAGTTGCCGATCAGGTTGCGCTCGATCTGGAGGCCGTGCTGCTGGGCGAGCTTGGCCACCTCGCCGTACATCAGGTAGAGCTCGATCAGCGGCGTGCCGCCCATGCCGTTCATGAACACGAGCACACGGTCGCCCGACGAGAACGGTAGATCCTCGACGATCGGCGTCATCAGCCGCTCGGCGACCTGGGAGGCCGGCCCGATCTTCTCGCGAAAGCGCCCTGGCTCGCCGTGGATCCCGATCCCGATCTCAACCTCGTCGTCGGCCAGCTCGAAGCTCGGGGTCCCGGCCGCAGGCGTGATGCACGGCGTCAGCGCCATGCCCATCGAACGGCCGTTGGCGTTGACTCGTCGGCCCAGCTCCGCGACCTCCTGCAGCGACTTGCCGTCGTCGGCGGCCCCGCCGCAGATCTTCTCCAGGATCACGGTGATCCCGACCCCACGGCGGCCCGCGGTGTACAGCGAGTCCTCGACCGCCACGTCGTCGTTGGTCAGCACCGTCTCGACCTCGACGCCCTCGGCACCCGTCAGCTCCGCCGCCATCTCGAAGTTCATGACGTCGCCGGTGTAATTCTTGACGATGTGGATGACGCCGGCGCCGCCGTCGACCGCTTTGGTGGCGGCGGCCATCTGGTCCGGAGTCGGCGACGTGAACACCTCGCCCGGGGCGGCGGCGTCGAGCATCCCGGGACCGACGAACCCGCCGTGCATCGGCTCGTGGCCGGAGCCACCACCGGAGATCAGACCCACCTTGCCCTGCACGGGCGCGTCGGCGCGCACGATCAATAGCGGGTCGTAGCTGACCTTGAACCGGTCGGCGTGCGCGGCCTCGATTCCACGCAGCGCATCGGTGACTACGTCATCAGGCGCGTTGATGAGTTTCTTCATGCCACTCCTAAGGCGAGAGTCGAGCGGAAGGGATGACCCGTGGCGTGAGGGCAACCGGGGAGCGCGACACGAGCGGAAGGGTCCGTTCGGCGATCACCGGCGGTGACAACCGTCGCAAGTGACCGAGCTAGCACAGCTAATGGCCTGCAAGCGCCCTTTTTCCTGAACCATCGCTCTCCACCCACGAGCTTTGTTTTGCGACAATAACGGAAACGGTTCGACAATGTCAAACATCGTTCGAGCGAGAGTGGTAGGGCTCGCGACCGGCTAACTGAGTGCGGATTCTTTGCCAGGTCGGATCCAATCAATCGAGCGCGCGGCGGCCATCTTGCGGCTGCTCTCGGGGCGCTCGCGACGGCTAGGAGTCGCCGAGCTGGCGGGCGAATTGGGCCTGCCGAAGGGCACCGTTCACGGGATCCTGCGGACGCTCCAGTACGTCGGCTTCGTCGAGCAGGACAGCGATTCGGGCAAGTACCAGCTCGGCGCTGCGCTGCTGCACATGGGTTCGAGCTACCTGGACGGCAACGAGCTGCGCACGCGCGCGCTCAACTGGGCCGACGCGCTCGCCACCCAGAGCGGCGAGAGCGTACGGATCGGAACCCTGCACGAGAACCAGGTCCTGATCGTCCACCACGTGTTCCGTCCCGACGACAGCCGGCAGGCGCTCGAAGTCGGCTCGCTGGTGCCGGCCTACGCGACCGCGCTCGGCAAGGCGTTGCTGTCGCGCCACCGCTACCTGGCCGCCGAGATCATCGGCGACGGGCTGCCCAGCTTCACGCCCGCGACCGTCACCGACGTCTACCGGCTGCGCCGCGAGCTCGACGAGGCGTCAGAGCTGGGTTGGGCCGGGGAGGTTGGGGAGCTGTTCCCCGAAACGGCGTCGATCGCGGCCCCGATCGAGGACCGCCGTCGAGTGACCGTCGGCGCGATGGGGATCTCCGGGCCGATCGATCGGCTGTGCGAGAACGGGCGCCCTCGGGCCGAGCTGGTGGGGTTCGTGGTAGCCGGCGCGCGTGCCGTTTCCCGCGAGCTGGGTGCCATTCCATGGTAGGAATGAGAGGTGCACTCGACGCCAGGGCGCTACGTCGCCGCGATCGACCAGGGAACGGCTTCGTCGAGATGTCTTGTGTTCGACCGGCATGCGCGAATCGTTTCCGTAGCGCAGAAGGAGCACCACCACTACTTCCCACGACCGGGGTGGGTCGAGCACGATCCCGAGGAGATCCTCAGCAACGTGCTCGAGGTCGTCAGCGAGGCCCTGGCGACCGCCGAGCTGGAGTCTTCGGACCTGAGCGCGCTCGGGATCGCCAACCAGCGCGAGACGACGGTCCTGTGGGATCGGGCGACCGGAACGCCTGTGCACAACGCGATCAACTGGGAGGACACCCGCACCGACCAGCTGTGTCGGGAGCTGTCTCGCGACAGCGGCCAGGAGCGCTTCCGGGAGAAGACCGGACTGCCGATCGCCACCTACTTCTCCGGCCCCAAGGTGCGCTGGCTGCTCGACCAGGTCCCCGGGCTGCGCGAGCGCGCCGAGGCCGGCGAGGTGCTGTTCGGCACGATCGACTCGTGGCTGATCTGGAACCTGTGCGGCCGCCACGTCACCGACGTGACCAACGCCAGCCGCACGATGCTGATGGACCTGCACAGCCGCGAGTGGGACGACGAGCTGCTGGAGGCGGTGGGCGTGCCCCGCGCGATGCTTCCCGAGATCCGCCCCTCGTCTGAGATCTACGGCGAGGCCGGCGCGCCGCTGGCCGGAGTCCCGGTGGCCTCGCTGCTGGGCGATCAGCATGCGGCGATGGTCGGACAGACCTGCTTTGAGCCCGGGGAAGCCAAGTGCACCTACGGGACCGGCAGCTTCCTCCTGCTCAACACCGGCGAGCAGCCCGCTCGCTCGGAGGCGGGACTGCTGACGACGCTGGGCTACGACCTGGGCTCGGGGAAACCGACCTACGCGCTGGAGGGCTCGATCGCGATCACGGGCGCGCTGGTCCAGTGGTTCCGCGACAACATCGGGCTGATCGGCAGCGCATCGGAGATCGAGACGCTGGCGTTGACCGTCGAGGACAACGGGGGCTGCTACTTCGTGCCCGCCTTCTCCGGGCTGTTCGCCCCGCACTGGCGCAGCGACGCCCGGGGCGTGATCGCCGGCCTGACCGGCTACATCAACAAGGGCCACCTGGCCCGCGCGGTGCTCGAGGCGACCGCCTGGCAGACCCGCGAGGTGGTCGAGGCGATGCGCTCTGACTACGGACGGGGCCTGGCCCAGCTCCGGGTCGACGGCGGAATGACCGCCAACAACCTGCTGATGCAGTCGCTGGCGGACGTGCTCGACGTGCCGGTGGTCCGCCCGATCGTCGCCGAGACCGTGTCGCTGGGCGCCGCCTACGCTGCCGGCCTCGCGGTCGGGTTCTGGCCCGATCTCGACAGCCTGCGGCAGAACTGGCACCGGGCCGCCGAATGGCTGCCGACGATGGATTCCGAGACCCGCGAGAAGGGCTACCGCAAGTGGAAGAAGGCGGTGGCCCTCGCCGTCGACTGGCTGGACGACGACGACGACTGAGCTGCGGGACCGCGGGAACGGCAGCGACTAAGCGGGGACTTCGCTGTCGGAGCCGTTCTCGAAGAACAGCTGGACGCTGCGCATCGCGTCGGTGACGTCCTCGGAGGGGATGATCGGCTCGCCGAACGAGATGCTCACCGGGTAGCGCTTTGAGACCAACCGCTCGTGGTTGCGGCTGGGCCAGAAGTGGCCCGGCGGCATCGCATCACGCGTACCCGTGACGCGGATGGGGACGATCGGCATCCGGTGCCGGGCGGCGAGCACGGCCGCGCCCTTGCGCACACGCGTCGCGCCGCTGATCCGGGTGCGGGTGCCCTCGGGGTAAACGAGTAGGTTCCAGCCTCGGTCCAGCAGGCGGTCGAGATGGCCGACGGCGCGCTCGTCGAGGCCCCCGCCGCGCCGGTCCATCGGCACCGTGTTGAACAGCAGCGACACCGCTGCTCCGACGATTCGGTTGCGATAGAACTTGTCCGCGGCCGCGGCGACCACCGTGCGACGGCGCATCCGCCGGGGGAGCGCGGCGAGGATTATCGGCGTGTCCATGTGGCTGCGATGGTTGGCGACCAGGATCACCGGTCCGCGGATGCGGGAAAGCTTGTCGCGTCCGGTGGCGCGGCGGCGGACGTAGAAGTCCATCGTCGGCGACAGGAACCCGCGCAGGAACGCCTCGCGGATCCCGCGCGCCGCCCACGACCTGGCCCACGGTACGTCGAGCTGGGACGCGGCCTTACGCAGCTGCTTGGGCGTCGCCTTGCGCAGCTGCTTGTCTGCCGCCTTGGTCAGCTCGCGACCCCGACGCTGCAGGCGCTGGGCCCTCGTCTCCTTACGCCGGAACCGGAACACGTACGGAGAACCCCCCCACGTTGCAATCGTTACAGCGAATGCGCCGGAGCGACCCGGAAAGTCCGCTTCCAGGCACGAAAAGGGGCGGCAGCGCCACTCGGCGCCACCGCCCCTCGAATTCGCGAGTGCTACGGGTTCGGGTTGGTCGCCTCGGTCTCGCGGACGACCCGGGCTTCCTCTTCGCCTCCGGTGGGGACATTGCCCCGCGCCACCAGGATGTCCCTGATGCCGAAGTCGTAGATGTAGCACGCGACCGCCGCTCCGACTAAGGGCGCGACTATCGGTATCCAGAAGTAATCCGCTGACCCACCCGTAATTACCCGGTAGGGCTAATTTGCCCCACCCCGCAATCCACGCGAACAATCTCGGCCCGAAGTCACGAGCCGGGTTGATCGCGTATCCGGTGTTCGCGCCGAACGAGGCGCCGATTGCCATCACGGTGAAGCCGACCATGATCGGCCCCAGGTTGCTGAGCGGGGCGATGTTGAGCTCGTCGGTGACGGCGAACACCACCAGTATCAGCAATGCGGTACCCACAGCTTCATCGAGGAACGGACCTCCGACGCTGTGGTAGTACGGCGCTGGGAACGTCGCGAAGATGCTGTACGTCGCCAGCGAGGTCTTCTTCGACCGCGTGGGTGTTGACGAGATACGTGCTGATCGCGTTCTTGTAGACCGCGTACACCAACGCGGCGGCCACGAACGCGCCCGCGATCTGCGCGATCCAATACCCGGGCACCTTTGCCCAGGGAAAGCCTCGCCGCAAAGCCTGGGCGAGGGTCACCGCTGGATTGATGTGTGCGCCGGTCACACCGCCGGCCACGTAGACACCGCACATGACCGCGAATCCCCAGCCGAAGACGATCAGCAGCCAGTCTCCGGATGCCAGGAAGATCGTCGTCTTGGTCACCGCTCGTCCGGACGAGTTCAGAGCCGCGACCGCCATCGCCACGACCCCGTCACCGAACATGATTAGGACGAACGTTCCGAGGAATTCGGCTAGGTACTCACCGCCTGCGGTGCTTCGCCAGCCAGCTGGTTTTCCAGCCGCTACTGTCGCCACATACCCTCCTCCCGAGACGTCGGGTTCGAACAAAACATGACTTCGACCCGCACGCGCGCGCGCGGACCAGTCGCTGTGGTTTTCTGGGCGCGTCGCGATGTTCCCCCTCGCGCCCCGCAGGTTCCCGTGCAGATCGAGCCGACCGTCCGGGCCTCACCTCCAGCCGTCCGGTGAGGTCTCCGCGTCGGCCGTCCGAGACCGTCGCTGATGTCAGGTGGCAGTGGGTTCGCGAGCCAGCGATCGAAACGCGGATCGATCGACGTCCGATGCAATTCGACTCCGAGTCTGGCTGCACTCAACGCGACACCACTCTCACACCTCCGCCGGTCGGATCGACGCGGCGCGGCCCGCAATGCACGAGTCGGCCGAGATTACCAGCCTGCGTTCGACAATGCCAAACGCCGTTTACAGAATCTCGCTACATGGGACGGCGATTTCAGCCGCTGGGCAGGGGCTTTCGCTGGTCACGGGCGACGCTCGGATTTCGTAGCCCAAGATGGGGATCCCCCGTCTCGGGACACAAAACCCGCGCTCAGCGCGGAGTTCGTTACCCGCCGTGGAACGCGTTCGTCCGGGGCGACGAAATCTGAGTTTCCGCCCGCCGTGCCGCCCGGCACCGCCTCGGGGAACGTTGCGCGCGAGCGGACCTGAGGCAGGGCGCGCGAGGGGCCCGCGTTCGTCCAGATCCGCAAGCCCATCGCGCTCCACCAACTTCGCGCCCCGGGTGGTGCTCCCTGAAAACACGACGGGGACCCGCTTCCAGGGTCCCCGCCGGTGATTCCCCAAGCGTGCCCACGGCCGGGTTGGGCACTTTCCCGGGGAAATCGTCTCCGGACGCTGAAACTCCCAACTCGCCCAAAAGTTGCGATAAGCGATTGCGAATCCGTCTTGTCATACTGAAGTCCCCTTCTCGGGGGCGTAGCTCAGTCGGTTAGAGCGCTGCCCTGTCACGGCAGAGGTCGCGGGTTCGAGTCCCGTCGCTCCCGCTTTCGGCACCCACGTGGGTGCCGTTTGCCTTTTCGTATGCTCGCCCCGTGCCGTCGATCCTGCTCGTCCGACACGGCCAGGCGTCGTTCGGCGCCCGCGACTACGACGTCCTGTCCGCCGACGGCGCGGTCCAGGCGGCAGCGCTCGCGGACGAGCTGGCTCGGCGCGACCTGACCGTCGACGGGGTCGTCTGCGGCGGGCTCGCGCGCCAGCGCGACACCGCCGCCCCGATCGCCGAGACGCTCGGCGTCGAGATCGCGACTGACCTCCGATGGGACGAGTACGAGATGGACGACATCCTGGCCAGCCACACGAATACGAGCGTCCGGGTCCATCGGCCCGCCGGCGCCGACCGACCGACGGTCTCCAGCGGCGAATTCCAGGACATCCTCGAGCGCGGGATCGTCGAATGGATCCGGGCCGGCGACGGGGGTCCGGCGGCCGAGACCTGGCCGGCGTTCCGCAGCCGCGTGTCCGCCGCCCTGGAGGCCGTCGCGGCCCGCGCCGGGTCGGGGGCAACGTCGGTCGTGGTGACCTCCGCCGGAGTGATCGCCGCCGTGTGCGTCGAGCTGCTGGCTTTGCCCGACGAGTCGTTCATCGCGTTCAACCGCGTCGCGATCAACACCGGCCTGACCAAGATCGTCCACGGGCGCCGGGGTTCGACGCTGGTGTCGTTCAACGAGCACGGGCACCTGGAGCGCGGCGAGCGCTCGCTGGTCAGCTACCGCTGACCGGCAGCTCGGACTTCTCGAGCACGTCGACGCGGCGGCGCTCGGTCATGCCGGCGCGCCGGTATAGGCGCTGCGCCCGAGGGTTGTCGGAGGCCACGTCGAGCGCGACCTCGTCCAGGCCGGCGGCCGCGCATCTGGCGAAGACCGTCAGCAGCAGGGTCATCCCGAGGCCCGCGCGGCGTTCGCCGGGGCTGACCGCGAGCACGTCGATGTATCCGCGCCCGCGGTTGCGGCGTTGGCACAGCGCGAACCCCGCGATCGACCCTCCCCGCCGCGCGACCGGACTGAGCCCGGGGTCGATCTCCGGCGCCTGGATGTGCTCGGCCGTGAACGCCTCGAGGCTCTCGGGGTGAAATTCGGGGTTGTCGGCGAACGCGATCGCGTCGGCGGCGTGGATCGCCCGCGCGTCTGCGGCGACGTCGAGGTCGTGCAGCACGATCCCGTCCGGGACGGTGGGAGCCATCAGCGACGGCCGCAGCGGAAGCGTCATCTCGACCAGGCTCCGCACGGATTCGTAGCCGTCGCCCTGAGAGCAGTTCCAGACCGGCGGCATTGCCCACCGCCACCGCCTGGCGGTGGACGTGACGCCCGAGTTGCCGGGCGCGGTGCTCGAGCCACGCCAGCAACGCGGAACCGATTCCCTCGCCCTCTCGGGCGGGGTCGACGAACGCGATCGCGCCCGCCGACACGAGCGTCCCGTACCCCGCGACGTCGGCGCCAGCGGGCGCCACGACCGAGTCAGCCTCGGGCACGAACTCTGGATCACGCCACTGGGCCAGAAGCTCTCGGCGAGTGAAGTCGCCGACGCCGAAGTCCCGTTGGTCGCGCGCCTCCAGAACGGCGAGCACCGCGTCGGCGTCGTCGCGGGTGCTGGGCCGTAACGCGACCACGTCACGAGTCGGCTGGCAGGCCGGTGTCTGGGTCAAGCGGGCGACAGCCAGAACCGCATCTGCACCTCGGTCCCGCCGGTAGGCGCCTGGACGATCTCGAACTCGTCGCTCAGCGTCGCGATCAGGCCAAGGCCCACGCCAAGGCCCGGACGGTCGGTCTGGGTCTCCAGCCCGCGTCCATCGTCGGCGATCACCACCACGAACTCGCGGCTCGCGGTCCACGCCGACACTCTGATCTCACCGGGATCGTCGGGGTAGGCATGGACGACCGCATTGGTGAGTGCCTCGGACACTGCCAGCGCCACGGCCTCGAGTAGGTCGGCCTCGGCCCCCGCCTCGCGGGCGACCGCGACCAGCGCGCGACGGGCAACCGGCACCGAGCCGGCCACGGCCAAATAACCCCTGCTGATCGCAGGAGGCAAGTCCTCCGTCCACTCCTGTTGCGCCACAGCATCCATCGCCTCTCAAGATCCGGGATACCCACGAGCCTCAACTGATAACCCGAGCGACTGCGGCTGTTCGCACGATCTCCGGCAATGCCCGCGGGCGGTCGCTACGAGACCAACGGTCGCGTGCTGCCGCGACAAGTGTCACGATCGCGTGATGGATGTCGACGAGCTCTACGACGCCCCGCTCGAGCAGTTCGTGGCCCGGCGCGGAGAGCTCGCCCGCGAGCTGCGCAAGCAGGGGGAGCGCGAGCAGGCCGCCGAGATCGCGGCCCTGCGCAAGCCCTCGGTCGCGGCCTGGGCCGTCAACCAGCTGGTCCGGACGCAGCCGCGGTCGGTCGCCGAGCTGCTCGACGCCGGCGACGCATTGCAGGAGGCACATCGCACTGCGACCTCGGGTCGCGGCGACGCCGCCGCGTTGCGAGCGGCCGCGCAGCGCGAACGATCGGCGGTCGACGACCTTCTGCAGGCGGCTCGCGGGCTACTGACCGGCGACGGGCATGAGCTGAGCCCGACGATCATCGACCGCGTGGCGGATACGCTCCGGGCGGCCGCGCTCGACGACGAAGCGCGCGAGCAGGTGCGCGACGGGCGCCTGGAGCGCGAGCTCCGTCACGTGGGGCTCGGCGTGCTCGCGGGCGGAGGCGCAGTCCAGGCCCCGGCGGCGCCGGCCAAGCGCAAGGCGAAGCCCAAGCCCAAGTCCAAGTCCAAGGAGTCTCCGGCGGGTCGGGATGCCGAACAGCGCGCCGAGGATGAGCGCCGCAAGCGCGAGCGCGATCAGGCATTGAAGGCAGCGCGCGAGGTCGAGACCAAGGCCCGCCGTCAGGCCGAGCGCGCGGACCGCGCCCTGAAAATGGCCCAGCGGCTGCGCGACCGCGCCGCCGAGGATCTCGAGACCGCGGAGCAGTCGCTGGCCGAAGCACAGGCCGATGCCGACGAGGCTAAGGCCGACCTCGAGCGCGCGCAGGAGGAGCTCGACAGCGTTTAGGCTCCGGGCGTGCGTTTCGCCCCCGACCGGCCGCTGGGTGTCGCTCCGGCCAGCGTCTCCGACTATCGCGAGCTGGCCCGCCGGCGGCTGCCTCGCCAGCTGTTCGACTACATCGACGGCGGGGCGTATGAGGAGGTGACGCTCCGCGCCAACGTGCGCGATCTCGAGCGGGTGCTGCTGCGCCAGGTCGTGATGCGCGACGTGTCGACACGCGAGCAGGCCGTCGAGGTACTCGGCCAGCGCCTGTCGCTCCCGGTGATCCTCGGCCCGGTCGGGCTCGGCGGGATGTTCGCGCGACGGGCCGAGGTGCAGGCGGCGCGGGCCGCCGAACGCGCCGGGGTGCCATTCGTCGAGTCGACCGTGTCGGTGTGCGGGATCGAGGAGGTCGCGGGCGCGACCTCGGCGCCCCCGTGGTTTCAGCTGTATGTGATGCGAGACCGGGGTTACGCGCGCGAGCTGATCAGCCGGGCGCACGCGGTCGGGGCGCCGGTGCTGGTTCTCACCGTCGACCTGGCAGTCGTCGGCGCGCGCCATCGCGACACGCGCAACGCGGTCGTCGGCCGTCCGTCGTCGTGGGCCAGGGCGGTCAGAGGGCTCGACCTGGCCGCGCACCCGGGGTGGATCCGGGACGTCGCGGTCGCGGGCAAGCCGCTGACGTTCGGCAACCTCGAACGAGCTGTCCCGGGCGCCCGCAACCCGGCCGCGTTCCGAGAGTGGGTCGACTCGCAGTTCGATCCCAGCGTCACCTGGGACGACATCGCGTGGGTCCGCGAGAACTGGACCGGAAGGCTGATCGTCAAGGGCGTGCTCGATGCCGAGGACGCCCGGCGCGCCGTCGACGCGGGCGTTGACGGGATCGTGGTCTCAAACCACGGCGGTCGCCAGCTCGACTCGGTGCCGTCGAGCGCGCGGGCGCTCCCCGAGGTGGTGCAGGCGGTCGGTGACCGAGTCGAGGTGCTGGCCGACGGCGGCGTCCGAACCGGGCTCGACGTGGTCAAGCTGGTTGCGCTCGGCGCCAGGGCCGTGCTGGTGGGGCGAGCCTGGGCGTGGGCGGTGGCCGCGCGCGGCGAGGCCGGTGTTCGTCACGTCCTGGCGATCCTGCGGGCCGACATCGACGTCGCGCTGGGGCTCACCGGCCACAGCGCGATCGCCGACGTCGACAGCTCCGCGCTCTATCTCAGGTCTTGATCAGACCGTGCGGGTTCAGGACGAACTTCTTGGCGACACCGCTGTCGAAGTCCTTATAGCCCTGGGGCGCCTCATCGAGTGAGATCACGGTCGCATTGACCGCGTTGGCGATGTGCGCCTTGTCGTGGAGGATCATCTGCATCAGGCCGTGGTGGTACTTCATCACCGGGCACTGGCCTGTGGTGAAGCTCTGGGACTTCGCCCACCCGAGACCGATCCGTATCGACAGCGAGCCCTCTTGGGCGGCCTCGTCGACGCCTCCCGGGTCGCCGGTCACGTACAGCCCTGGGATCCCGAGCTTCCCGGCCGCGCGGGTCACGTCCATGATCGAGTTCAGGACGGTCGCTGGAGCCTCCTGCTCGGAGTCCGAACCGTGCCCACGGGCCTCGAAGCCGACCGCGTCGATCGCAGCGTCGACCTCGGGGACGCCGAGCAGCTGCTCGATCTGGTCCTTCGGGTCGCCCTTGGAGATGTCGATCGTCTCGCAACCGAAGCTGCGGGCCTGAGCCAGCCGCTCCTCGATCAGATCACCGACGATCACGACCGACGCCCCGAGCAGCTGGGCCGAGTGCGCCGCGGCCAGTCCGACCGGCCCACCGCCGGCGACGTACACGGTCGAACCGGAGGTCACGCCCGCGGTGTAGGCCCCGTGGTAACCGGTGGGGAAGATGTCCGACAGCATCGTCAGGTCGAGGATCTTCTCCATCGCCAGATCCTTGTCGGGGAACTTCAGGAGGTTCCAGTCGGCGTAGGGCACGGCCACGTACTCGGCCTGTCCGCCGACCCAGCCGCCCATGTCGACGTAGCCGTACGCCGACCCGGGACGCTCGGGATTGACGTTCAGACACACGCCGGTGTTGCCGGTCTTGCACATCCGGCAGCGGCCGCAGGCGATGTTGAACGGCACCGAGCAGAGGTCGCCCTCCTTGATGAACTCGACGCCCGGGCCGGTCTCGACGACCTCGCCGGTGATCTCGTGTCCGAGGATCAGACCCTCAGGTGCGGTCGTACGGCCCCGGACCATGTGCTGGTCAGATCCGCAGATGTTCGTGGCCACGCACTTGAGGATCGCGGCGTGTGGGAGCTTGCGGCCGACGTTGGCGGGGTTGACGCCCGGGCCGTCCTGGAGCTCGAACCCCGGATAGTCGATGTTGTGGATCTCCACCTTGCCGGTGCCCATGTAGGCAACGCCTCGGTTGTCTGCCATGTCGCCTCCTTTCGGAGCTTGTGCGATCAGTTGATGCACCGCGTGCTCCGAGGAGCCGGTGCGGCGCATATCGATCGCCTACCCACCAGTCGCAGCGGTAACCGGCGATGTTCGTGGGGCTACAACCGGTGCTCGGCGATCTGCGCCTTGAGATCGCGGCAGCGGCAGACGAGCTCGTCGGTGCGAGCCCGGGTCCGCTGGTGAGTGGGATGGTTGCGGGCGCCATCGCGTCCGCCGCCCATCGCGAACGCGTACTCCCAGCTCGCCATGTGGGCCTTCAGGTCGGCCTCGGCCCGCGCCAGCTGCGCTCGCAGGTGCTCGAGCAGCTCGGGTTGCATCGGCTTCATTGAACCAACGCCCCAGGACATCCTGAGGACGCGCGGACCCGCTACTTCCCCCGCGACTCGGCCAGCCGCCTCATCGCGTAGCGAAACCAATTCTCGCCATATGGCACGTACACCCGGACCGGCGTCCCCGCCGCGGCCAGCGCCGGCCCGTCCTCGGGCCGCACCCCCATCAGCGTCTCCACCGCAACGCCCGGCAGCGCGCGGATCAGGGCCTCGCGCAGCGGCGCGTCGTGGGTGGCCAGTGAGATCGTCGCGCCCGCCCCATGCAGCTCGTACGCGAGCCGGACGAACGCCAGGTCGACGGGTTCGCCCCACGGATACGCACTCGCTGGATCCTCGACATACGCTCCCTTTACGAGACGGATCGGCACTCCCGCGTCGGCCAGCGCCCGGCCGTCGGCCTCGCTGCGGCGCAAGTTGGCCTGAAGCGTCGCCCACACGCGTCCGCCGTGGCGCCGAACCTCGGTGACCGCCCCGAGGATCTGGTCGGTGCGATCGGTTTGCTCGGCGCCGACCTGGAGCGCACTGCCGGCGGGCAGCGCCTCAGCGATCGTCTGCAGACGCCCGGTGATCTCGTTGCCGGGAAGATCGATGCCCAGGTGCGAGAGGTCGACCGACAGGTAGGTCCCGTCCGGAGCACGCTCGAGCGCTCGGGCCAGCTCCAGGTAAGCGGCGACCACCGTGTCGGCCTCGGCCGGATCAGTGACGCTCTCGCCGAAGCAGTCGATCGAGCTGCCGATCCCGTGGCCGGCGAGGTCGCGGGCCGCCGCGAGCGCGTCATCGATCGTAGGTCCAGCCACGTAGCGCGACGCCCAGCGGGCGGCGGCGCGCTCGCCGCCCGGCGTTCCGCGGACGGTTCGCTCGAATCGCTCGCTGGTCGCCAGCGCGAACAGGATACGTCGAGACCGCTTGATCACGGGTCGATCATCGCCCACGTGTCAGCCGGCCGTCGGCATGCTAACCTATCGGCATTAGGTAATTGCCTAATGTCCATAGTCAACCGGACACAGGAAGGATGCACCGTGAAGATCCGAACACTGAACCCCAGCCTGATCCAGATCACGAGGCTCGGCTTCGTCAACGCCTACCTGGTGCGCGAGGAGGACGGCTTCACGCTCGTCGACACCACCACCTCCGGCGCGGCCGAGGACCTGATCGGCGCGGCGAAGGGCGCCGGAGCGGAGATCCAGCGGATCGCGTTGACGCACGGTCACGGAGACCACATCGGCTCGGTCGATGGGCTCAGGAGCAAGCTCGGCGACTCGGTGCCGGTGCTGATGCCCGAGCTCGACGCGCGGATCCACGCGGGTGAGAAGGTCGTGGAGGGCAAACTGCCCGGCTCGTGGCCGAAGCTCGAGACCCGCCCCGACGTCCGCTTGGCCGCCGGCGACCGCGTGGGCAGCCTCGAGGTGATCGCCAGCCCCGGTCACACGCCGGGTCACGTCTCGTTTTTGGACACCCGAGACCGAACGCTGATCGTCGGCGACACCTACACGTCGTTTGGCAAGGCCGCTGTTTCGAACCACTTCTACCTGCGCTTCCCGCTGGCCGCGATGGCTACCTGGGACAAGAGTAAGGACCTCGAGTCGGCCCGGGCGTTGCGCGCGCTCGACCCGGCGCTGATGGTGGTCGGCCACGGGCCGGCGGTGGCCGCTCCCGGGGCCGCGATGGACCAGGCGATCGCCCGGGCCGGCGGCTGATGCCGCGGGTCGGACTCGACACCGAGGCGGTGGTCGCCGCGGCCGCCGAGCTCGCTGACGCCGATGGCCTGGAGACGGTCACGTTGGCCGCGCTGGCGTCGAAGCTCGGCGTGCGGGCGCCGTCGCTGTATGCCCATGTCGACGGGCTCGCGGACCTGCGCCGGCGGATCGCCGCGCGCGGCGTCCGCGAGCTCACCGCCGAGCTGCAGGCCGCTGCGGCCGGCCGCGCGGGACCGGACGCCCTGTGGGCGATCGCCGACGCCTACCGGGCCTACGGGCTCGCGCACCCGGGCACCTACGAGTCGCTGCAGCGCGCGTCCGAGCTCAACGACCCCGCGAGTGAGGAGGCCGCAAGCCGGTTCGTCGACGTGGTGATCGCGGTGCTGCGCGGTTACGGGTTGCGGGGCGACGACGCGATCCACGGTGTCCGGATCGTGCGGGCTGCCCTGCATGGGTTCGTCACGCTCGAGGCGGGCGGCGGCTTCGGCCTGCCGCTGTCGCTCGACGACACCTTCGGGCGCCTGGTGGCCGTGCTCGACCAGGGCCTCGCGCGTGCGTAACGTGTAGCTGGTGGCCCTCCCGGAAACGCTGCACCGGAAATGGCGGCCCCGGATGGCCGCCAAGCTGCGTCCTCGGACCCTCGCGCAGCCCAGCTGCGCCCCAGGTCCTGCGTCCTCGCCTGCCGACCCCCGGACCTCGCCCTTTCCAATACAACGTTGCCGGGAGAGCCACTGAATGTCGTTTGCCTACATGCAGGTCGAGCACGACGGGGTCTCGGATGCCGTCGCCGTCGAGGAGCCGCTCGAGATCCGCGTCGACGGTCGGCCGCTGACGATCACGATGCGCACCCCGGGTCATGACGAGGAGCTCGCGCTGGGCTTCCTGTACGGGGAGGGCCTGATCGACGGGCCGCGCGAGGCCGGGCTGACCGAGGACTTCGCGGCCAACACGGTCGAGGTCGCAGGACCGCTGGCGCGCGACCCCGGGGAGCGGCGCTTCTACACCACGTCCTCGTGCGGGGTGTGCGGCAAGGGCGCGCTCGAGGAGGTCGCGGTGCACAGCGCGCCGCTGCCCGACGGGCCCCGCGTGCCCCGATCGCTGGTCGCCGACCTGCCCAACCGGCTCGAGCAGCCGACGTTCGAGCACACCGGCGGGCTTCATGCGACCGGGCTGTTCACCGCCGACGGCGAGCTGATTCACACGCGCGAGGACGTCGGCCGCCACAACGCGATGGACAAGGTCGTCGGGAGAGCGCTGCTCGACGGGTTGAGCCCGCTCGGCGAACGGATCCTGTGCGTCAGCGGGCGGCTGTCATTCGAGCTCGTGCAGAAGGCGGCCGTCGCCGGAGCGCCGATCCTGGTCGGTGTCGGCGCCCCGAGCTCGCTGGCGATCTCGCTGGCCGACGACCGCGGCCTGACGCTGTGCGGGTTTGCCCGCCGGGGGCGGGTGAACGTCTACACCCACCCCGGGCGGATCCTCGAGGACTGACCGCGCTCGCTCAGCCCGCGGTGACGATCTCGACCAGCCGGTCGAGCTCTCGCTCGGACGACCACGCGCCCACCGACGCCCGCACCACGCCGAACGCCGGGATGTAGCGCACGATCACGTTCTCCTCGGCGAGCCGGGCCACATCGGCCTCGGGGTCGGCCGACTTCCACGACACCAGCGTCGAACGGCTGCGGGGAAGCACCTCCAGCCCGTGGTGGGAGAGGTTCTCGGCCAGGGTCTCGGCAAGCGACGCCGCGCGCTCGTGCACCCAGTCCCAGCCGGCCGACTCGAACACTTCAAAGGACCCGACCGCCCACGAGCTGCGCACGCCGCTCGGAAAGCCGTGGTCGAGCCGCGCCACCCCCTCGGCCTCCTCGAACTCCAGCGCCTTCATCGGATCGGCCAGCGACGCGTAGCCGGGCCACGGAACCAGCAGATCCTCGAGCCGGCCCTCCCGCACGTACAGGCACCCGCTGCCTTCGGGACCGCACAACCACTTCTGGCCGGAAGCCGCGTAGTAGTCGACGCCGAGCTCCTCGACGTCGACCGGGATCGCGCCGATCGCCTGGGCGGCGTCGAGCAGCACCGGGACGCCGGTCGCGGTCAGCGCCGCGACGTCGACGATCCGGCCGCCTACCCACGACACGTGCGAGCACGCGATCAGCTTGGTCGCCGGCGTCACCGCGTCGGCGATCTCGCCGAACGGGACCACCCGGATCGAGATGCCGTGGCGCCGGCGAGCCCGCCCCAGCGGCGCGAGCAGGCCGGGGTGCTCCTCGTCGGTGGTGAGGATCTCGTCGCCGGCTCTCAGATCGAGTCCGCCGATCACGGTGTTGACCCCGTCGGTGGTCGAGCCGGTCAGCGCGACGTCGGCCGTCCGGGCGCCGATCGCGCGCGCGTAGCCCTCCCGGGCCTTGTCGCGCAGCTCCATCAGGCCGTCGAAGTACTGACGGCCGCCGCGGCCGCGGAGCGCCTCGAGGTCTATCCGGCGATGGACGGCCTCGACGGCTGGCGCCGGGACGGGACCCTCGGTGCCGGCGTTGAGGTAGGACAGCTGGTCGAACACCGGGAACTGCGCGCGAAACGTGACTGCATCGGTGGCGGGCGTGGTGGAGTCGGTCATGCCGTCATTGTGCGCTTTGGGCGCAGCGCACGCCGGGCGGGACGTGAAACGTCCTCATACGGGACGTTTCACGTCCCGCCCCGGTCCTCGGGCTCGTCCTCATCCTGCTCGGCGAGCTCGCGCTTGACGACCTTCCCGGTCGGGTTACGCGGGAGCTCGTCGATGAACACGACCTGACGCGGGGTCTTGTAGCGAGCCAGGTTGTCGGTGACGTAGGCCTTTACCTGGTCCTCGGTCAGCGTGGCGCCAGGGCGGGTCACGACGAACGCCTTCAATCCCTGGCCGAAGCGCTCGTCGTCGACGCCGATCACCGCCGCCTCGGCGATCGCCTCGTGGCCCGCGAGCAGCTCCTCGACTTCCGCCGGGAACACGTTCTCGCCGCCGGACACGATCATCTCGTCGTCGCGACCCTCGACGAACAGCCGGTCGTGCTCGTCGAAGTGGCCGATGTCGCCGCTGGCCATCAGCCCGCGGACCTGCTCCTTGCCGCCGCCTCCGGTGTAGCCCTCGAACTGCGTGAGGTTGCCGACGAAGATCCGGCCCGTCCGTCCGCGGGGAAGCTCGTCTCCCTCCTCGTCGAGAACCTTGACCACCGAGCCGCGCACGACCTTGCCGACCGTTCCCGGGGCTTCGCGGAGATCCTGGGGCGTGGCGATCGTCGCGTAGGCGACCTCCGTCGAGCCGTACAGGTCATAGACCACCGGCCCGAACGCCTCGGTGACCCGGCGCGCGAGATCGGTTCCGAGCGCGGAGCCGCTGACGAAGATGATCCGCAGCGCCGACAGGTCGCGCTGGGAGATCGCGTCCTGATCGAGCTCGAGCATCCGCTGAAGCATCACCGGCACCGCCACCATCGCCGACGCCCGGTGGCGCTCGAGGCTGTCGAGCGCCTGCTCGGGGTCAAACCGGCGGTGGACCACCAGCGTCGACCCGAGGCCGATGCCGACCAACGCCTGGGCGAACCCGAGCGCGTGGAACATCGGCACCGCCAGCTCAGTCGTTTCCCGGGCGCGAAACGGAACCTTGCTCAGCAGACTGCCCAGCAGCGACAGCGATCGCGGCTCTGCGCGCGGCGCGCCCTTGGGGCTTCCGGTGGTACCGCTCGTGAGGATCGTGATCCGCGGGGTCGCGGCGGCTTTCGGGGGAGCGGACGCGCTGCCTCGAGCGATCAACGAACCCAAGGTGTCATCGCCGGGCTCCTCCGCCCAGGCCCGCCAGCGCCCGTGGGGCGGCTCGACGCCCTCCAGCAGCTGCCCGTACTCCTCATCGTGGACCAGCAGGTCGGTTCCCTCGCGCTCGGCCACCTCGCGGATCTGTGGACCCGCGAACGAGGTGTTGAGCAGGATCACGCGCGCCCCGCATTTGGCCGCGGCGAACACGGCGTCGAGGAACCCGCGGTGATTGCGGGCCAGGATCGCGACCCCGTCGCCGGCTGCGAGCCCCTGCTCGCGCCAGCAGTTCGCGATCGCGTTGCTGCGGCGGTCGAGCTCCTCGTAGCTGACCGCGCCGAGCTCGTCGATGATCGCCGGACGGCGCCCGAATCGCACCGCGCCGGCGGAGATCGCGCCGCCGACGAGGCCGTGGCGCTCGAGCGCGCGCAGGATCTGGACGATCTGGTGCGGCAGTGGGAGCCCGAACATCCCGCTGCGCAGGCACAACGCGCCGAAATAGGCCTCATCACCAAGCCGCTCCGCGAGCTTGGCCGCGGACGACAACAGTGCACTGGGATCAAGATCCACGATCGCTCATAGCTCCAGACGGGATTGGCGGCCACGTTACGCGATCCCGGGAAGGATCGCTGGCGATCGGGCGTCCTGCTGATTGTCAGAGACTCAGGCAGCGGACCTGTAGCCAGCTCGCTGCAGCTCCTGCTCTGAGAAAGGTGCCGTCGCCGACCCCACGCGGCGACGGCACCTACATTTTTCGAACCCCGGCGCTCGGGTAGTAACGACGGATGGATGGCGCGATCCTCACCTTCCCCCTGCGCGCCGGCCTCGCGGTCACGCGAGTGACCTTGCGCGTTGCCGGCGACGTCGCCGGGTGCACCCTCAAGCTCGGCGGTAGAACCGTCGTGGCGGCAACCGAAGCAGCGGCCCGAGCCGCCAGTCGTGCCGGCGACGAAGTTGTCGCGGCTCCGACGCCTGCCCCGGATATCGAGACCCGCGTGGTCGAGCCGGAGGTGTCGTTGCCCGAGCCCGAAGTCCCGCTGCCCGAGCCCGAAGTCCCGCTCCCCGAGCCCGAAGTCCCGCTGGTCGACTTCGAGGCGCGGCCGGAGGCCGAGGCGAGCCCGAGCCGCTCCACGTTTCCGAGGAGCCAGAGCTCGTCGAGGAGGTAGCGGAGCCCGGCGCCGAGGAGGGCGCCGGCGCTTCGGTCGAGATCGCGGAACCGTGGCCCGGGTACCGCGCGCTGACGGCCGCCGATGTGATCGCCCGCATCGAAGCGGCCACCCCGGCCGAGCTGGCCGGAATCGAGCTGTATGAGAGCGCCCACCGCAACCGCCAGACGGTGATGGAGGCGGCACAGCGCACCCTTAAGACCAAGACCGGGCGAGGTTCGCCCGACCGAAGGGAGTAGCCGATGGCCGAGAAAGTCCTCACCGTCCGCGATGCGCTGCTGATCCAGTGGCTCGACGAGGCCCACGCTAAGGAGTCCGAGCTGATCACCAGCCTGACCGCTCACATCAAGTCGACCGAGAAGATGTCCTACAAGAAGCGGCTGCGCAAGCATCTGACCGAGACGCGCGACCACCGCCGCAAGGTCGCGGCACGCATCAAGAAGCTCGGCGGCTCGGCCAACCTGACGGCGACGCCCGACCCGATCGGCGCGGTTGCCGGAAAGGCGGTTGCGGCCGTAAAAGGGCAAGTCGGCGCCGCTCGGGCGGCGCTCACTCCTCAGCCGGAGACCCATCTGCGAAACGCGCAGGAGGAGCTGCGCGAGGAGCAGGTCGAGATCGTGCTCTACACCCGGATCGAGACGCTGGCCGAGCAGGTGGGCGACGACGAGACGGCCAAGCTGGCCAGGGCCATCCGGCGCGACGAGGAACGGATGGCCAAGTTCCTCGAGGCTGAGTTGGTGCGGCTGGTCAAGGAGTTCGCCCGCGCGGAGATCCCGCGCGACCAGCGAGCCACTGCCCGGCGCTCCACGCGTCGCCGCCGGACTCCGGCGCGCACCGCATCTCGCGCCACCAGCGCCGCCTAAACGCTCGCCGCGGCTCTCCACACCCGACCGATGAGTTCCCGGCGGACTCCCGGTCTGATCGGTGTCGGAACGAAACGGCGATAAGGAGAGCGGCGAAGTGAGTACCGAAACCACAGCAACGACGATGCAACGCCCCGCGGAGGGCGGCGAGCGCACCGACCCGTCGCGCTGGATCGCGCTCGTGGTCCTGTGCGTGGGGATGCTGATGATCGTTCTCGACGTGACGGTCGTGAACGTGGCCCTCCCGAACATCCAGAGCGACCTGCACTTCTCACAGTCGAGCCTCGCCTGGGTGGTCAACGCCTACCTGATCGCCTTCGGTGGGCTGCTGCTGCTGGCCGGCCGGCTGGGCGACCTCCTCGGTCGCCGGCGCGTGTTCCTCGCCGGCCTGGTTGTGTTCACCACCGCATCGCTGGTCTGCGGCCTGTCCGACAGCCAGGGCATGCTGGTCGCCGCCCGGTTCGTCCAGGGCATCGGCGGCGCGATGACGTCAGCCGTGATCCTGGGGATGATCGTGACGATGTTCCCCGAGCCCTCCGAGCAGGCCAAGGCGCTCGGCGTCTACGCGTTCGTCGCCTCGGCCGGCGGCTCGATCGGGCTGCTCGCCGGCGGCGTCATCACCCAGGCGATCAGCTGGCACTGGATCTTCTTCATCAACGTCCCGATCGGCATCGCCACCGGCGCGTTCGCGATGCGGCTGCTGCCGCGCGAGCGTGGAGTCGGCGCCGGTCAGGGCGCCGACGCGCTGGGCGCCGCCCTGATCACCGGCGCGCTGATGCTCGGCGTGTACACGATCGTCAAGCCCGCCGCCGAGTCCGGCTGGGGCGCCCCGACCACGCTGATCCTTGGCGCCGTCTCGATCGCGCTGGTCGCCGCATTCGTGGTCCGCGAGGCAACCGCGCGCACGCCGCTGATCCCGCTGCGGATCTTCCGCTCGCGCAACGTCTCCGGCGCCAACCTGATCCAGGCGCTGCTCGTCGCCGGAATGTTCAGCGTGTTCTTCCTCGGCACCCTGTACCTGCGCGAGGTGCTCGGCTTCGACGCGCTCGAGATCGGGCTCGCGTTCCTGCCGACCACGCTGGTGATGGGCACCCTGTCGCTGCGCTACTCGGAGCGCCTGCTGATGCGCTTCGGTCCGCGCGGGACGCTGATCCCCGGACTGGTGCTGATCGCCGCGGGTCTGTTGCTGTTCGCTCGGGTCCCGGTCGACGGCCGCTACGTCACCGACGTGCTGCCGGCCGCGGTCCTGATGGGCACCGGCGTCGGCGTCTCGATGGCAGCGCTGATGACGCTGGCGATGTCCGACGTGGCCCCGACCGAGGCGGGCCTGGCCTCCGGCCTGGTCAACACCACCGCCCAGGTGGGCGGCGCGATTGGCCTGGCCGTGCTGGCCACGCTGTCGACCACCCGCAGCGCGCACCTGCTCGCCCATGGCGTCTCGGAGCACGCCGCGCTGACCAGCGGCTACCGCCTCGGGTTCATCGTCGGAGCCGGGCTCGTCGTCGCCGCGATCGTGGTCGCGATCACCGTGCTCAAGCCGACGCCCAAGCCCGCGGCCGAACCCGCCGAGAGCGAGCATCGGACCGACGGCGTCGGAACCCTGACGCTCGAGCCCTGCAGCTAGCGGCCACCAGTAGTCACGCCCGGACCGCGGCGGTATCGTCGGCGCCGTGGCCGAGCCCCCGACCGAGCCCACCCCGGCCCGTCACCGTGTCGTCGTCATCGGTGGCGGGTTCGGCGGCGTCCGGGCAGTCCAGGCGATGGAGGACGCCCCGGCCGACATCACGCTGATCGACCGCACCAATCACCACCTGTTCCAGCCGCTGCTCTACCAGGTGGCAACCGGGGTCTTGTCGGCCGGTCAGGTCGCGCCGGCGTTGCGGGCGATGTTCCGCCGGCAGAAGAACGTCCGCGTGCTGCTCGGGCGTGTCACCGCGATCGATCTCGAGCGGCGGATCGTGACGATGACCGCCGACAAGACCAACGAGATCCCCTACGACACGCTGGTCGTGGCGACCGGGGCGACCCACTCGTACTTCGGACACGAGGACTGGGAGCGGATCGCGCCCGGGATGAAGACGCTCGACGACGCCGGCCGGGTGCGCAGCCGCATCCTCGGCGCGTTCGAGATCGCAGAGCAGCAGTCTGATCCGGCCGAGCGACAGGCGTGGCTGACGTTCGCGGTTGTCGGCGCCGGTCCCACCGGCGTCGAGCTCGCCGGCCAGATCGCGCTGCTGGCCCATCGCGTGCTCCGCGGCGAGTACCGGGAGATCGATCCCGGCAAGGCCCAGGTGATCCTGTTCGACGCGACCCCGAACGTGCTCGGCGCATTTCCACAGAGCCTCAGCCAGCGCGCCGAACGGGACCTGCGTCGGCTCGGCGTCGACGTCGAGCTCAGCGCCCCGGTCACCGAGATCGACGCCGACGGGCTGACGATTGGCTCAGACGGCGAGCACCAGCGCATCCCGGCCAAGACGGTGATCTGGGCGGCGGGCGTGACCGCGTCCGAGCTCGGCAAGGAGCTGGCCCGGGGCAGCGGCGCCGAGCTCGACAAGGCCGGGCGCATCCACGTCGAGCCCGACCTCACGCTCAAGGGCCACCCCGAGGTGTTCGCGATCGGCGACATGGTCGCGCTCGAGGGCGTGCCCGGTACCGCACAACCCGCGATCCAGGAGGGCAAGTACGTCGGCAAGCTCGTCAAGGCTCGCCTCGCCGGAGAGCCGGCGTCCAGGCCGTTTCACTATCGCGACCTCGGGATGATCGCCGCGATCGGGCGGACCAGCGCGGTCGCCGACCTGTTCGGCAAGTTCCGCCTCGGCGGCCCGATCGCGTTCCTGATCTGGGGCGTGGTCCACCTCGCGTACCTGGTCGGGTGGGGCAACCGCTACGAGGCAGTCGCCCGGTGGCTGTGGACGATCCTCGCTCGCAACCGCCGCGAGCGCCTGATCAGCATCGTCAGCCTGGTCAGCGACGACACCGCGATGCGCGAGCTCTCAGAGATGCGAGCGATCCACGTCAGCGGCGGCGAGACCGCGCCCGCCACCGATCAGTCCAGCTGAAGCTCGGACTCGGAGGCCGAGCGCTCCGGCCGCACCCAGGTTCCCCGTTCCTGCAGCAGCTCGACCTGGCGGCGCGTGACGTGCTCGCGATACTCGGCGTGCGTGTAGGGCTTGCGATCCAGGTACAGGTTCTTCGGGTAGATCGGCTGCTCGTAGATCAGCTGGTACTGCTCGGTCGTCAGGTCCTTCATCCAGTTGTCCCACTGCGCGGTCTGGCGGAAGTGCCGCAACGCCTCGATGTCGATCGTCCCGGCGATCCAGGTCGAGCCCGCGCCGTAGGGGACCTCGGTCACGATCTGGCCCCGGTAGTCGACGATCTGCGAGCCGCCCGAGAACGTGTCGATCGGCGTGTTGGAGTCCTTGTCGAGGTAGTAGGTGCCGAGATTCATGCCGATCACGTACATGTTGTTATCGAGCGCGCGGGCACGGTTCTGCACCGCGAACATGCCGCTCATCACTCCCGGCGCCGGGTACGGGCCGCGGTAGGCGATCTCGCAGCCGTTGATCGCCAGCCCGCGCGCGTTCTCGGGATATGAGGCCTCGTTGGCCATCATGATCCCGATCCTCCCGATCTCGGTGTCGGCGACCGGGTAGAACGCGTCGAGTCCGCGGCCGTAGAGCTCGACCCAGCGATCCCACACGTTGTGCGGCGTCACCGAGTGCTCGACCGGAAGCAGCGGCACCAGCTTGTGGTGGCGCATCACGACGGTCCCGTCCTCGGGCTCGATCACGAACCCGACGTTGAAGAAGCGTCCGGGAAACTCGGGGTGGCGGGCCTTGGCCTGCGCGATCACGTGGGCCTTCCACTGCTGGGCGAGCTTGCCCAGGTAGTCGGTCTCGGGTCCCGGGATGTCGATCGCGCACTCGCTCGCGTAGGACTCGTGGTCGAGGTCGAGCACCTCGTCGGTGAACCCCTGCAGCCCTCCCTCGGGGATGCAGATCAGCTTGACCGGCAGGTCCATGCTCGACAGCCACGAGGCCGCCTTGATCATGTGCGAGATGTGCTCGAGATTCCAGGCGATCTCCTCGCGCCGACGGATGCCGCGCATCGTCGAGATCAGGCCGACGGCTTGATACGGCTCAATCATCTGAACGCTCCCTGTGTTCCGCTCGTGTTCGGACTCTAACCGCCGGTCCTAGCATCTGAAAGCGATGCAGCTGCCGCCCGGACCTCGTGCTCCCGCCGTCTGGCAGACGCTGGGGTGGATGGCGCAGCCAGGCGGGTTCATGCGGCGGCTGCATCGCGAGTTCGGCGACCCGGTCACGATCCGCACGTACTGGACCGAGGAGCCGATGGTGCTGTTCTCGGACCCCGACGCGGTCCGCGAGATCTTCCGGCTTGATCCGGCGATCGCTCCCGCTGGGCGCAGTTGGGAGTTCCTTCGTCCGTTCGCGGGCGAGCACTCGATCCTGCTGCTCGACGGCGACGAGCACCTGCGCGAGCGCCGGCTGCTGCAGGGGCCGTTTCACGGCGAGCGGATGCGGGCGCTGGCCCCCGCGATCGCCACGCTGGCGCGAGCGGAGCTGTCGAGCTGGCGCGGGCGCGTGGTCGCGCTCGAGCGCATGCGCGCGCTGACGCTCGAGATCATCCTCCGGGTGGTGTTCGGCGCCGCCGGCGACGACGACGGCGCCCGGCTGCGTGGAGTCATAGAAAGCGCCCTGGCCACGGTGCGCTCGACGCCCCAGATCCTCGGGATGGTTCTGATCCCGCGCGACCTCGGCCCGAGGAGCCCGTGGGGACGCTTCCGGCTCGCGGTCCAGCGGTTCGACGAGGTCCTGTTCGATTTGCTCGCCCGGCGCCGGGTTGACCCGGGCTCAGGATCGGTGCTCAGCCTGCTGCTCGAGCAGCGCGACGACAACGGCGATCCGCCGTCCGATCGCCACATCCGCGACCAGCTGGTCGCCCTGCTGGTGGGTGGACACGACAGCTCCGCCGCGTCGCTGGCGTGGGCGTTCGAACGCCTCGCGCGTCATCCCGCGGTTCTCGCCCGGCTGCGCGAGGGCGACCCGGCGTACCTCGACGCGGTCGTCAAGGAGGTGCTGCGGGCCCGGCCCGCGCTGACGATCGCTCCCAGGTTGCTGCTCGAGCCCGTCCGGATCGCCGGCCGAGAACTCCCGGCCGGCATCCAGGTGGCCGCGTGCCTGTGGCTGGCGATGCGACGCGAGGACCTGTGGCCCCGGGCGGCGGCGTTCTCGCCCGAGCGCTGGCTGGAAGCTCCCCAGCCAAATCCGATGTCATGGATCCCGTATGGCGGCGGGGTGCGGCGCTGCGCCGGCTCCCCGTTCGCCGAGATGGAGATGCGCGAGGTGCTGAAGGCCGCGGCCCAGCTGGACTTCCGGCCCGCCCGCCCGCAGCCCGAGCGCGCGCGGCGCAGCATGCTCGTGGTCGTGCCCAATCGCGGCGCCGAGCTGATCGTCGGCTGATCGGCGCGGCCCCGACCGTGTGACAATGGCGCGATGGTTCCCGAGGCACCGCTCGAGCGCGACGACAGTGGGCTGGCGCCACGCGGCGAAGGCTGGTTCGTGCTCAATGCCCGCGAGTCCAGGTGGCTGGACGGAGAGTTCGGCGCCTACACGCGCTTCGAGGGCGACGCCCGGTTTCCGCAGATGGGCATCAACATCGCCGTGCTCGAGCCCGGCCAGCCGGCCTGTCTGTATCACGGCGAGGGCGACCAGGAGGGGTTCCTGGTGCTGTCGGGCGAGTGCCTGCTGCTGATCGAGGGTCAGGAGCGCCCGCTGAAGGCGTGGGACTTCGTGCACTGCCCGCCGCACACCGAGCACGTGCTGGTCGGTGCCGGAAACGGGCCGTGCGCTGTGCTCGGGGTGGGCACCCGGACGAGTCGCGAGGTCGTCTACCCGCGCGTCCGAGCTCGCCCAGCGCCACGGTGCCAGCGCGCGCGAGGAGACCCACAACCCCAGCGAGGCCTACGCCGATACCGCCCCGGACCAGCCGGTCGCCTACCGCGACGGCTGGCTGCCCGGCTGACCCGACCAGCTTCGTGATGGAAAAGTGGTCATATAGACCACAAATCCATCACGGAGTAGCGCTGGCTCCGTTACTGGGCAGCTCCTCGGGCCAGCGGCGTCCCGCCACCTCGAGCTGGCCGACCTTCAGCGAGGCGATCTCGATCTCTTCAGCGCGAAGCTTGCGGATCACGGCGTTCGCGATCACCACCCGCCCCAACGCGAGCGCGCCGAGCGCAGACACCCCGACCGCGACGGGACCCACTGCGGTCGGTCCCAGCAGTCGGGCACCGACCGCCCTGAACCCGGTGAACGCAGCGCCGGTGAACGACGCCGGGGTCGTTTCCGGACCCTTCGACTTACGAGCCATGTTGAGACCTCCTGTTATCGGGGTCTCGTGGTCTATACCGGGCGGACCTGAAGCGCAACTCAGCGAGCGGTGAAGCCCCCGTCAAGCAGCAGCGTCGCCCCGACCGCGAACGATGCCTCGCGACTGGCCAGGAACAGCACCCCGTAGGCCTGCTCTCGCGCCTCTGCGGTGCGGCCGATCGGCGCCCAGTTGGCGAACTCCTCGCGGGTGGCCGCGGGATCCTCGGAGATCTGAAGCTCCTGCTCGAGCAGACCGGTCTGGGTGATCCCCGGGCACAGCGAGTTGACCCGGATGTTGTCGGCGATCAGGTCCAGCGCCAGCGCCTTGGTGAACATGATCACGCCGCCCTTGCTGGCGTTGTAGGCGGGCGCCTCGCGGTCGGCCACGAACCCCATCTCCGAGCCGATCGTCACGATCGCGCCGCCGCCGCGGGTCTTGAGCTTGGGCACCGCCGCCTTGACCACCGTGTAGATGCCCTTGAGGTTGACGCCGATGATCCGGTCCCACTCGTCCTCTTCGAGCTTGTGCAGGCGCGACCGGCTGGGGATCCCGGCGGCGCAGACGACGATGTCGATCCCGCCGTGGGCGGCGTCGGCCTGTTCCACGATCCGAGCGCCGTCGGCCATCTTCGACACGTCGGCCTCGACCGCGTGCACCGGCCCGATCCCGCTGAGCTCCTCGGCGGCCGGGCCGAGCGTCTCGGCGTTGATGTCGGCAATCGTGACCCGCGCCCCCTCCTCCAGGAACAGGCGCGCGGTCGCCAGGCCGATGCCCGAGGCACCGCCGGCCGGTGATGACTGCGTTCTGGCCGTCGACGCGCTTCATGATCGCGGCGGGATCCTACAGTCCGGCGAGGAACCGCTCGACGCGTTCGAGCGCGGCGGCCAGGTTCTCGCGCGAGTTGGCATACGACAGGCGCAGGTGGCGCTCGCCCGCGGACCCGAACGCAGCCCCGGCCAGGACCGCGACGCCGGCCTCGTCGAGCAGCCGGTCGGCCAGCACCTGCGGCTCCAGCGGCACCTCGCTGACGTTCGGGAACGCGTAGAACGCTCCGCGCGGCATCCGGCAGGAGATGCCGGGCAGCGCCTCGAGCCCGTCCACGACCAGGTCCCTTCGCGCCCGGAACTCCTCGACCATCGCGTCCACGTGATCCTGGGGCCCGGTCACAGCGGCAATGCCGGCGTGCTGGATGAACGGCGGAACGCACGAGGTCGAGTTCACGAAGAAGCGGGTGATCGTCTCGACCAGCGGCTCGGGCACGGCGGCGTAACCACAGCGCCAGCCGGTCATCGCGTGGGTCTTCGACAGCCCATCGAGCACCAGCGTGCGCTCGAGCATCCCGGGCTCGGACGCGATCGATGCGAACTCGTCGCCGTAGAGGATCCGCGAGTACACCTCGTCGGACAGCACCCAGGCTCGCGTGCTCAGGATCAGCTCCGCGGCCGCCGCCAGGTCGGAGGCCGACGACACTCCGCCGGTGGGGTTGTTCGGCGAATTGAGGATCACGAGCTTGGTGCGCTCGCTCAGCCGCTCGGCGAGGTCATCAACCGCGAAGCTGAAGTCGGTCTCCTCGCGGATCGGCAACGGGACCGGCGTGCCGCCGGCCCACCTGATCGCCGACTCGTAGATCGGAAACCCGGGGTCGGGGTAGATGACCTCGTCGCCCGCGTCGCACACCGCGAGCACCGTGAAGAACAAAAACGGCTTGGCCCCGTTGCCGACCAGCACTCGCTCCGCCGGAATCGGCACGTCCCGGGTGCGGCTCAGCACGTCGGCGATCACCGCCCGGAACTCAGGGATTCCCGCGCTCGGGCAGTAGTGCGTCTCGCCGGCCCGCATTGCCGCGATCGCCGCGTCGACGATATGCGGCGGCGTCTCGAAGTCCGGCTCGCCGATCTCGAGGTGGATGATGTCGCGTCCAGCACGCTCGAGCGCCTTGGCGTGGGCCAGGACCGAGAATGCGGTCTCGGTGCCCAGCCGCGGGACCGCCGACGCGAGACTCGGTCCGTCCGGCGGAGGCGAGATCGTCCCGGCGGCTGGCTGGGTCTCGGACACCGACCCAGCCTATTGCTTCGCCCTCACGAGCGGTCAGGAGCGGCGCGGAGCCTGCGGCACCGAACCGGCCTCGGCCGGGCCGTATCCGATGCCGTGTCGGATCCGCAGCAGCACGGCGGCCAGCTCGGAGCTCGGGATCCGCGGGTTGTACAGCGGGCTCTCCGCTCCGCACGTCAACAGCCGCCTGCATGCGACGGCGCTCGCCGGGCGGATCGACACGTGCGGGCGGGCCAGATCGGCGGCCAGGCCTTCGAGCTGGTGGCGGTATCGCCGGACCCGATCGGCCAGGCACCAAGATTCGGCCATCGTCGACTCGCGCACGATGTCGCGCAGCCAGCTGGCCAGCCGCGCCCGTTCGGCGGCGGTCGCGAATCGATGCCCGTAGCGGCTGACCTCCGGGATCACGTACGCGGACGGATCGAGCGCCATGCGCGCCACTGCCTCGCGGTAGGCGATGAAGTTGGCGCCGGCGACGATCAGCCCAAGGATCGCGCCCGCGGCCAGCGGCAGTTCCAGCGCGGCCGTGAACACCGTCGTGATTGCGGCCAGGGCGGCGCACGCCACGGCCAATATCAGTGAGCTCCGCGCCCGGCCTCGGCGCCGCGCGAGCGCGCCGGCACGAGCTTCGGATTCCCGCGCGGTCAGCAACGGATTCCCTTCGGATTCGGTGGCCCAACTGACTGTAGCGCCGGCCTATTGCCGCGTTATGCACGCGGCCCCGGCCGGACCGCGCCGCTAGCCGGCGGACTCCGCGGCAGAACCGGTCAGCTCGCGGAACCGGGCGGCATCGACGTTGCCGCCGGACAGAATCACCCCAACGCGCATCCCGCTCACCTCGAAGCGACGCCCCAGCAGGGCCGCAACCCCTGTCGCGCCGCTCGGCTCGATCACGAGCTTCATGCGCTCGAATATGAACGACATCGCGGCGATGATCTCCTCGTCGGTCACGAGCTGGACGCCGCTGAGCAAGCGATGGTTGACCGCGAACGTGAGCTCTCCGGGCGTCTCGACCAGCTGGCCGTCGGCGATCGTCCGCTTGATCGGGATCGTCACCCGCTTCCCGGCGGCGATCGAGCTCCGCGTATCGCCGTTGACCTCGGGCTCGACGCCCCACAAGGAGATTCCCGGCGACAGGGCATGGGCGGCGGTGGCGCTGCCGGCGATCAGGCCCCCACCCCCAATCGGGACGACCAGTGCGTCCAGCGGTCCGACCTCGTCGATCAGCTCGGCCGCCGCAGTGCCCTGGCCGGCCATGATCATCGGGTGGTCGTAGGGCGGCACGAACGCCAGTCCGCGCTCGCGCGCGAGCGTCTGGGCCAGCTCTCCGGGGTCCTGGGAGTAGCGGTCGTAGCTGACGATCTCGGCCCCGTAGCCCTTGGTCGCGGCCAGTTTCCCCGCAGGAGCGTCGTGCGGCATCACGATCACCGCCGGAATCCCGAGCAACCGCGCGGCCAGCGCCACCGCCTGGGCGTGGTTGCCCGACGAGAACGCGACCGCACCGGCGACCTCGCGCGCGGAGCACTCGGCGGCGAGCGCGTTGTAGGCGCCCCGGAACTTGAACGAGCCGGTGCGCTGAAACGACTCGGCCTTGCAGAACAGCTTCGCGCCGAGCAGCTCATCGAGCGTGTGCGACGTGAACACCGGCGTGCGGTGCACGACCCCGTGCAGTCGCTGGGCCGCGGCGCGGACGTCGTCGAACTCGATCACGTGGGTCTCGGCCGTGCTCATCTTTGCGCAGCGTGGCCGGAGCTCCGGCGACCGTTGCCGCGCGTGGCGTCGCGGCCGGGCGTGCGCTCGGCCTCGACCCGGTAGCTGCGCAGCCACTCGAGGCTCGACCCCAGGCGAATCGACAGCGCACCGCAGCACTCGCGGACGAGCAGCGCGTTGTCCTGGACCTCGTCCTGCAGCCGGGCCTTGGGTCCGGAGATGCTGACCGCGGCGCAGACCTCGCCCGACAACGTCGTCACCGGAGCGGCGATGCACACCAGCCCGATCTCGATCTCCTCGTGGTCGACGGCGTAGCCGTCCGCGCGTACCGCCTGCAACTCGCGCATGAAGTCGTCGGCGCGGGCGGCGCCCGAGTCGTCGCGACGGCGTTCGTGCACCCGTTCCAGGCCACGAGCGTCCAGGTGCGCCAGCAGGACCTTGCCGAGCGCGGTGCGGTGAGCGGGCTGGCGCCGTCCGACGGCCGAGGGCATCCGCAGCGTGCGCTTGCTCTCGACCTTCTCCAGGTACAGGACCTCGGCGTCGTCGAGCACGGCCAGGTGCGCGGTCTCACTCGTGCGCTCGACCAGGCGACCGAGCTCCTCGAGCACGATCCCGTGGAAGCCGCCCTGGGCGTACGCGACCGCGCCCAGCTCGAAGATCTTGCGCCCCAGCACGTACTTGGAGCGCTCCGTCTTGCTCACGAATCCCTGGGACTCGAGCGTGGCCAGCAGCCGATGCGCGGTGCTCTTGTGCAGGCCGACAAGCTCCGCTACCTGGGAGACGCCGACTTCGGAGTGGTCGAGGTCAAACGAGGACAGGATCGCCAGCGCTCGGACCACGGATGTGACCGCGCCGGTGGCCCCCTCCTCGAGGCTTCCACGGGTTTCAGATGGGGTGCTCGAAGTCTCCAACGGGCCGGTGGCAATCCCGAAATCTGGGCTTGCGGAGCTTACTACGAATCGCTAGGGTCGTTTCTGCAGGTGGGACAGCGTCTCACCTGGCGAGACAAATGTCCTACTCCACGGAACGTCTCCCTGCGACGCTGAGGCAACGGCTCACCGGCGACGGCCCGAGCCTTCTCGCCACCTTCGTGCTGATCCCGCGAGTCGAGATCGTCGAGCTCGCGGGCATCGCGGGCTTCGACGCGGTGGTGATCGACCTGGAGCACGGCCCCTACGGGATCGGGTCGCTGCCGCCGTTGGTAGCCGCCGGCCACGGGGTCGGGCTGCAGTGCGTGGTCCGCGTCAGCCGCCTCGACCTCCAGGAGATCGGAGCTGCACTGGACTGCGGGGCCGACGGCGTGCTGGTGCCGCATGTGGGCTCGCGCGCGGACGCCGAGGCGGTCGTACGGGCGGCCCGGTTTCCGCCGGAAGGCCACCGCGGCGCCAACCCGTACGTTCGCGCCGCCTCATACTCGGCGCACAGCTCGTTCCTCACCGAGGCCAACGGCTCGGCCGCCTGCCTGGCGCTCGTCGAGGGACGCGCCGGCGTGGCCGCGATCGACGAGATCGTTGCCGTACCCGGACTTGACGGCGTGTTCGTGGGACCCGTCGACCTGTCCGCCGACGCGGGCGTGCCAGGCCAGACCGACAGCCCGCTGGTCCAGGAGGCGGTGCGCAACGTTGTCGCCAGCGCCCGCGCGCACGGCGTCGCCACCAGCGTGTTCGCCGATAAGCCCGAGTCGGCTCGCCGGTGGCTGGAGCTCGGCGTCCGCATGGTCACCTTCTCGGTCGACACCGCGATGATCCTGCGCGGGTTCGGCGCGGCGGTGGCGGACCTCCGGCCGGCAGGACAGGCGGGATCAGCACCCAGCGACTGACGGCTCGCAGGCCGACCCCGAACCGGAGCTGTTGGCCTGATGCGCCTGTTCGGAAAGAAGGACTCAAACGGCGGCTCCGACGGCCAGCGGTACTCGCTCTATTACTCGTCGGACATCCACGGCTCGGATCGCTGCTGGCGGAAGTTCCTGGGCGCTGGACGCCACTACAAGCTCAACGCGCTGATCATGGGCGGCGATCTCACCGGCAAGGCGATCGTCCCCATCCGCCTCCGGACCGACGGCAGCTACGACACCGAGTTTCTCGGCGACGTGCGCAAGGCCGCTAACCAGGAGCAGCTGGACGAGATCATCGACGCCGTCCGCTTCAACGGCATGTACGCCTGGATCGCCCCCGAAGAGGAGATCAATCGCATCGGCGACAGCGTCGAGGCTCAGGGAGAGCTGTTCGACGAGATCCTCAGGCAGGACGTCGGTCGCTGGATCGACCTCGCCGAGGAGCGGCTGCCCGACAGCGGCATCGAGGCGTTCGTGATGGCGGGCAACGACGACCCGTGGGCGATCGACGAGGTGCTGGAGCGCGGTAGCCACATAGTGCAGTGCGACGAGCGCGCCCGATCCCCCCGCGCCCCATGATCAGGACCGACTCGGCCGGCCGGACGTTCGCCCGCCGAGTCACCGACATCACCCCGGTGGTCACGCCACACCCGAGCAGGCAGGCCAGCGCGGGATCGAGCTCGTCGGTGATCGGGACCGTGCCCGCCAGCGGCACGATCGCGTGGCGGGCAAACGACGAGACAAACGCGAGGTGGTGCACCGGCGCGCCGTCGAGGCGCAGCCGCGTGGTCCCATCGCCGAGGTGCCCGCCGTCGAGGCCGGCGGCGGCGGTGGCGCACAGGTTCGAGCGCCCCTCCAGGCAGAAGCGGCAGTGCCCGCACGGTGGCGAGAACGTCAGCACCACCCGGTCGCCGACGCGGGCCGGGTCGACCCCCTCCCCGACCTCCTCGATCACCGCGCAGCCCTCGTGGCCGAGCACGATCGGTAGCGGGATCGGCCACGTGCCGTCGATGTAGGAGAGGTCGCTGTGGCACACGCCGGAGGCGAGCAGGCGGACCAACACCTCGCCGCGACGGGGTGGCTCGAGCTCAAGCTCGAGCACCCGCTGAGGTTCACCGACCTCTGTGAACACGGCCGCGGTAGTGCTACTGACTTTCACTGTCTCACACTGCGCAACTCGAGGCTCTTTCGTCGTCACGGCAGAGGCGCGGCTAGACGTCTGTCTCGCCTGACAGGACGGCTGCCGCGCGCTAGGTCGACCCCCGATTCGGGGTTGCAAAGATATCATCGGCTCGGTGAGCCAATCCGCCGCCCGCCGCTACCTGGTGACAGGTGCCTACGGATGTATCGGAGCGTGGACGGTGCAGTTGCTGTCGGCGCGAGGAGATGACGTGGTCACCTTCGACGCCAGCGATGATTCCCGGCGCCTGCGCCTGCTCATGTCAGACGCAGAGCTCGAGCAGGTGGTGCAGATCCGCGGCGACATCCGCGAGCTCGACACGGTGCAGTGGCTGCTCGACGAGCACGCGATCACGAACGTGATCCACCTCGCGGCGCTGCAGGTTCCGTTCTGCCGCGCTGATCCACCGCTGGGGGCTCAGGTCAACGTCGTCGGCACGGTCAACCTGTTCGAGGCCGTCCAGCGGCGCGCCGACCGGATCGCGAACATCGTCTACGCCTCCTCGATCGCGGCGCATGCACCCGAGGGCCCCGACGGCGACCTGAGCGCGGCCGGGCTCCCCACCACGCTGTACGGGGTCTACAAGCGCGCAAACGAGGGCACGGCGCACGTGTACTTCAACGACCACGGCCTGCCCAGCATCGGCCTGCGCCCGCACACGGTGTTCGGGCCGGGTCGCGACCAGGGCTTGACCTCCGCGCCGACCTACGCGGCGCTCGCCGCAGCCACCGGCCAGTCCTACCGGGTCCCGTACGGCGGGCGCCACCAGTTGCAGTACGCCCCGGACGTTGCGGGCGCGTTCATCCAGGCCAGCGACGCCGACCTGTCGGGAGCGCCGGTGCACGATCTCGGCGGCGAGGTGACCGGCATCGACGACGTGCTCGCCGCGATCGAGCGGGTCGTGCCCGAGAGCAGCGGCACGCTGACCTACGACGCCGACACGCGCCTGCCGTTCCCTTCGGGGACCGACGACGGCGGACTCGACGCTGTGATCGGCCCGCGGTCGGTCACGAGCTTGGACGACGCGGTCGCCCAGACGATCGAGCGCTTTCGGGCGGCGGTCGCCGGCGGCGCGCTGTCGACCGAGCTCGCTTAGACCTCGAGGATCGCCTCCACTTCGACCGGGCTGTCGAGCGGCAGCACGGCGACCCCGAACGCCGAGCGACAGTGCGCGCCGGCATCGCCCAGCACCTGGTTGATCAGCTCCGACGCGCCGTTGGCGACCTTCTGGGGCTCGATGTAGTCGGGGACCGCCGCGACGAACACGGTCAGCTTGATCACCTGCTTGACCCTGTTCAGATCGCCGACGGCGTCCTGGATCTGGGCCAGCAGGTTCAGCGCGCACTGCTGTGCGCACCTAAAGCCCGTGTCGAAGTCGACCTCCCCGCCGACCTTGCCGGTGGCGACCAGCCCGTCGGGCCCCATCGCGACCTGACCCGACACATACAGGATGTCGCCGACCTGCTTGGTGTGCACGTAGGCTCCTCCGACCGGGGGTACAGCCGGGAGCTCGAATCCAGTGTCCTTGAGGCGCTCCAGTGCGGTCGATGCCATCTCGTTTCCTTTCGTCGTTTCGCGGAGCCGGACGACATCCGCGAGGAGCAGCGTTATACCGACCGGCCGGGCCCCCGCGCCGGTCGCCTACGCTTGCCCAGTGTCGCGGCCCGACTCGTCAGGGGACGCATCGACTACCTGGGTGTGGCTGTCACTGAGCCCGCTGGGCCTCGGCGCCTGGACGCCGATCTACGCGGGGATGCGTGCCCGGCGGCGCCTGTGGTGGTTGCTGGGTGTGATCTGGTCGGTGATCGCGCTGGCGGGTTGGGTGGCGGCGATCGCGAGCGGGGGCGGCGCGGCCGGCGGGCTGTTGATCATCCTTGGCTGGGTCGGCGGGGCGGCGACGTCGTTTGCGATTCGATCCGAGTACCGCCGCGCCGTCGGGGCGGTGGGCTCACCGTTCGACACGGCCATGCTCGGTGCTCGCCGGCGTCTGGCCGACCGTGACCGAGCGCGGCGACTGGCCCGCGAGCAACCAGCCCTGGCCCGGGAGCTGGGAGTGGGTCGACCCGACCTTCCCGGCGCGCAGGACGCCGGCCTGATCGACGTCAACGCCGCGCCCGCCGGAACGCTGGCCAGGCTGCCGGGCGTCGACGACGCGCTCGCCGCCCAGATCGTCCAGCTTCGCGGCGACGGCGAAGGATTCTCGTCGGTGGAAGATCTCGGCGCGGCGCTCGATCTGGACGCGAGCGTCGTCGAGGACCTGCGCGATCGAGTCGTCTGCATCCCGCGCTACGGCGACTGACCGCTCGAAACCGATGAGTCCCGCCCGCGGAGGCGGTCTGACCTGATGAACCGGACGCGATCGGTGAGGCAGATGTCACATCGACCCTCGCCCGGATGTCTTTAAAACAGAGGTTGCCGACCCCCACGGCCACGATCGACATGCTTGCGCCCGAAATCACAGCCCCAGAGCCCGCCACGCTTCCCACGTTGAACCCGCGGCTGCTGGCTCGCCGGCTCGCGCTGCCGGCGGCGCTGGTCGTCGCGGCCGTGGTCGGCGTGCTGGTCGGAGCCGGACAGGTGCACGTGTTCGCCGACACGTTGCGTCGTCTCGAGGCGATCGAACCCGGCTGGGTGCTCGCGGGACTGGCCTTCGAGTCGATTTCGCTGGTCGGGTACGTGATGCTGCTGTCGCTGGTGGCCGGACGTGCGACACCGCGGATCCGGATCCGGGAGAGCGCCCAGATCACGCTCGCCGGGGCCGCCGCGACCCGTCTGCTTCCGACAGCCGGCGCCGGTGGCGCGGCCCTGGCGCTGTGGGCGCTGCGGCGGACCGGGCTTCGCTCGGTCGTCGCGGCTCGGACGTTGCTGACATTCCTGGTGGTCCTGTACGCGGTGTTCCTCACCGCGATCATCGTCTCCGGAGCGCTGCTGGCGCTCGGACTCGTCCACGCAGACGGGCCGGTGGCCATGGGAGCGATCCCGGCCGCCGGCGCGCTCGTCGCGATCGCGACCTGCCTGGCGCTGGCGCGGGCGCGCAGCCGCCGTTCGACATCCCGGCCCGGTGCCGGACCTGTCGCCGGCGAGGCAGCCGGCCGGATGGCACGAATCCGGGGCGCTGCCGGGCATCTGGCCGACGCCGTGCTCGACGCCTGCCGGCTGGTGCGGTCGGGCGATCGCAGGCTGGCGGGTGCGGCCGCCTACTGGATCTTCGACGCGGCCGTGGTATGGACCACGCTTCACGCGTTCGGTTCCGCCCCCGCGCTGCCGGTGGTCGCGCTCGCCTACTTCGTCGGGCAGGTGGCGAACACGCTGCCGGTGCCCGGCTCGGTCAGCGGCGGCATGGCCGGCGTGTTGGTCGCATTCGGCGTCCACCCCGAGGTGGCGCTGCCGGCGGTGCTGGCATACCGGACGATCGCGATCTGGCTGCCGCTGCCGGCCGCGATCGCCGCGGTCGCGGGCCTGCGGTCGTCAGTCGCGCGGTGGTCGCGCGAGGACGCCGCCGCGACAGTTCCGGCCGTCTGACCGCCGGCCGACGATCATGTGCTCGTGGACGCGACCGCCGCGCGCAGCGAAGACTCCAGCGAACGTTCCAGGCCGGCCCTCGCCCGAGTGGCGCGAATCGCCGCCTGGCTTGCCGGGATCTCGCTCGCGCTGTTCGTGCTCGACGAGCTCGGGGTCCCGATCTCGGACTGGATCAGGCAGTTCTTCGCACCAGCTCCGCGCGGTGCCGGCGTACGCGATCGCCGGTGGGATCGCGCTCGAGACGTTGCAGACCACGTTCGCCGCGCTCGCGTGGCTGACGATCCTGCGCGCCGCGTTCCCCGACACACACCTCCCGTTCCGGCCGGTGGTGGCCTCTTACGCGGTTGCGGTCGCGCTCAACGGCTTCCTCCCGGCCAACATCGGCACGCTGGTGATGCTGCTGATGTTCACCACGCTGATCGCCAGCGCGACGTTCGCGGCGGTGTTCTCGGGATTCATCGTCCAGAAGATCCCGTTCTCGATCTACAACGTGGCCGCGTACCTCTATCTGTTCATCTCGGTCAGCGGGTCGCTCTCGTTCCGGCTGGGCTTCCTGGCCGATCATCCGGTGACGGTTGTCGTGATCGTGGTTGGCGCGATCACGCTGCTGGTGATGCTGGCGCGCATCTTCTGGCGCCGCGCCGAGAAGTTGCGAGAGCAGATCAAGAGCGGCGGGGCGGTCCTCGCCCAACCACGCCGGTTTCTCGTGGGTGTCGCCCTGCCGGAGCTGGGCAGCTACCTGGCGCGGCTCGGGATCATCGCAGTGTTCATGGCCGCGTACTCGATCCCGGTCAGCTTTCACTCCGTGATCGCGGTCACCGCCTCGAACTCGATCTCCAACGGCGTCTCGGTGACGCCGGGCGGTGCGGGCGTCAACCAGGCGTTCAACGTCGCGGTCCTGAACGGCACGACCAGCAGTGCCAATGCCGCGGCCTACTCCCTGGCCCAGCAGCTGATCGTATCGGCGTGGGATGTCCTGTTCGCGGTCGCGCTCGTCGCGTGGGTGTTCGGCTGGTCGGGCGGAAAGACCCTGGTGAGAGACTCCTACACCGCGGCCCAGGTCAAGGAACAGGAGCTCAAGGCCCAGCGTCAGGCCAAGCGGTCCGCCCGCCGGGAGCGGCGCCGATCTCGATGACCGCTCCCGCCGGCGCGATGCTCGGGCGCGATACGCTGCCGCCCCGATGTCGCCGCCACCGAACGCGATTCCCACCAGCCTCGTCGGTTCCTACGCCCAGCCTGACTGGCTGATCGACCGCGCCCGTCTGCGCGATCGATTTCCTCCCAGAGTCCGCGCACGGGAGCTATGGCGGATCGATCCGCAGTACCTCGAGGAGGCCCACGACGACGCAACGGTGATCGCGATCCACGATCAGGAGCGGGCAGGTCTGGACATCATCACCGACGGCGAGATGCGCCGCGAGAGCTACTCCAATCGCTTCGCCACGGCGCTCGACGGGGTCGACGTCGACAACCCGGGAACCGCGCTGGACCGCAGCGGTCACCCCAACCCGGTCCCGAGGGTGGTCGGACCGATCCGTCGCAAGCACCCGGTTCAGGTGCGCGACGTGGAGTTCCTACGGGCTCACACCGACCGGCCGATCAAGATCACCGTTCCCGGGCCGTTCACAATGTCTCAGCAGGCCCAGAACGATTTCTACGAGAGCGACGAGGAGCTGGTCCTCGGCTACGCGACGGCTGTCAACGAGGAGGTACGCGACCTGTTCGCCGCCGGTGCCGACGTGGTCCAGCTCGACGAGCCCTATATGCAGGCCCGGCCCGAGCCGGCCCGTCGCCACGGCGTGATGGCGCTCGAGCGCGCGCTCGACGGCGTGACCGGCACCACCGCCGTGCACATCTGCTTCGGCTACGCCGCCGTGATCCACGAGCGGCCATCGGGGTACTCGTTCCTACCCGAGCTCGACGCCGCCCCGTGCCGCCAGCTGTCGATCGAGACCGCCCAGTCGAACCTGGACCTGTCGGTGCTGGACGCGCTGCCCACCAAGACGATCATCCTCGGGGTGCTCGACCTCGACGACCAGGAGGTCGAGACGCCGGAGGCGGTCGCCGGGCGGATCCGCAGAGCGCTCCCGCACAAGCGCCCCGATCAGATCGTCGCCGCCCCCGACTGCGGGATGAAATACCTGCCGCGCGAGGTCGCGTTGGGCAAGCTCGAGTCGCTGGCGGCCGGCGCCCGCATCGTCCGCGCCGAGCAGGCCTGACGGGGCGGCGGCGGTCACTCCGACATGACCGCCATCTGCGCCGCCATCGGGCTGGCCGGACGCGGCCGATCGGCGATGTCCATCCGCAACGACAGCAGCGCCGTGTCGTAGATCCCCGAGAAGCTCGGGAACGGCTGGATCGTGTCGCCCAGCACGTCGACGGGGACGTGCGCTCGGATCGCCACCGTCGCCTGCTGCAGCCATTCGCCGGCGTCGGGCCCGAGCGCGTAGGCGCCGGTCAAGCGCTGGCCGTCTGACAGCAGCGTCATGAACCCGTTGGACTCGGCGTAGGCGTGCGTGTACGTGGCGGTCTTGGGCACCTCTGAGACCAGCGCGGTGGCGCTGTACGGGGCTTCGACGGCCCCCACCGCCGCGGCCTGCGGATCGGTGTAGGTGACGCGCGGGACGGCCTCGTAGTTGGCGGGATGCTGTTCGCCGGCGATGTTCGCGGCGACCACGTCGCCCTCGTATTCGCCGACGTGAGTCAGCGGCCAAATGCCGGTGACATCTCCGATCGCCCATAGGCGCTCGCCCGCGCGCAGGTACTCGTCGACGTGGATCCCGTGGGGGTCGGCCTCAACGCCCACGGTCTCCAAACCGATTCCCTGGACGCGCGGACGCCGCCCGGTGGCCACCAGCAGCTTGTCGCCTCGCAGCTCGATGCCACCGTCGAACTCGAGCACGAACTCGTCGCCGTCTCGCCGCGCCGCGGCGGCGTGCCTGCCCAGCATCACCTCGATCCCATCCCGGCGCAGCGCCTCCGTGAGCCCGTCGCCGAGCGGCGCTGCCTCGCGCGGCACCACGCGCTCGGCGCCCTCCACGATCACGGCCTCGCCGCCCAGGCGTCGCACCACCTGCGCGAGCTCGACCCCGGCAGAGCCCCCGCCCAGCACGAGCAGCCGGCGAGGGATCGCCTCCATGCTCGTCGCTTCACGCGTTCCCCAGACGCCGTCGAGCCCGTCGAGTCCGGGGACCGGCGGCACGATCGGGTCAGAACCGGTGGCGACGACGACATGCTCGGCGGTGTGGCGCACGCCATCGACCTCGACCGCTCCCGTGCCCGCCAGCCGACCGGTGCCGCGGAGCAGGTCGATCCCCCGATCGGCCAGCCAGCGCTCCTGACCCTTGTCGGTGTGGTTGGACACCATGAAGTCCCGCCAGGCCAGCGCGGCCTTCACGTCGACCTCGGCCGTCGCGCCCGCATCACGCGCGCCCTGCACCGCCTCCCCGGGGCGCAGCAAGGATTTCGACGGGATGCAAGCCCAATACGAACACTCGCCGCCGACGAGCTCGCGCTCGACGACCGCGACGCGCAGTCCGCGCGCCGCGAGCGCCCCCGCGCAATGCTCGCCGGGGGCGCCGGCGCCTAGGACGATGACGTCGTAGTCGTGACTAGAGCTCATCGGTATCTCCCTCGGTTGCGTGTGGCGTCACGGCCGCGAGCCGGACGGGACGACAACGTGCTTGACATCGGCCATGTACTGGTCAGCGGCCCTGGAGGCCTCCTTCGAGGCGCTCCCCCGCTGGCGAGCGGCGAAGTAGGCCGCGTACCAGTCCCACCAGTCGTGCGGCGGGGCGACGGCTTCGAACTCACCATGGTGCTCGGCAGTTTCGTGCAACAGGTCGGCGAGTGCCGCGATGTCGGTCGAGTCGTCCCATTCGCGTCCGGGGAGTCGGGTGGTGATCTCCTGCAGCAGCCAGCCGTTGCCGTCGGGGTCGCTGAACGACGCGTAGTTTGAATACGGGTGGCTCTCGTCGGGGTCGGGCCCCGGGACTCGCGTCTCCTGCTCGTCGGTGTGTCCGGGTCGTCGGTCGTAGTGGAACACCTCGCTGACATCGGCGCCCCGGTCGATCAGCTCTGCACGGGCCGATTCGATGTCCGCCACTGCTAGCAACTGCCGTTTCGCGGACCCCGGCGCGGCCGTCGTCAGCCCCTTGCCGAAGTGGATCGAGCATTGTGAATGGGGCGGGGTGAACTGGACTATCCGGAAGTCGTCTCCGACGCCGATGTCCGCGTCCAGGCGCCAGCCGAGACGCTGGTAGAAGTTCTTCGCCCGCTCGACATCCGAGACGGGCAGGGTCACGACCTCGAGCTTCAGGTCGATGCTCGGCGTTCCGATCGAGTCGCTACTGGCCATATTGGTCCCCCGTTGGTCGCTGGCTGTGGGAGCGTCGCGCGGTTTGTTCGAGCTCGCATCCCGTGGAGTCACTGTGTCAAGCCTCGAGATCCGAGCGGGATTTGTTGCCAACTGCGCGCCCGGCGCGGCCGACCGGGCCGGCTACCGGGCGATCGCGTCCGCCGGGCAAGCGCTTATCGTGCACCCGATGCAGGCCCGGTTCCAGGCCCGGACCACGTGGACGATTCTGTTCCTGATCGCGTTCAGCTCGCTGGTGCTCGGGGCGATCGTGGGCTGCGCGAGCCAGAGCGGCACTAGCTCCACCCAGGTCGCCGACAGGTCGATCGCGGGCCAGGACGGATCGAGCTCCGGGAGCGGTCAGACCGATCCGCCGGCCGCGCCAGCGCGGGTGGCGCAGCCGATCACGCTCGAGTGGGTCGGAGACATGGCGCTCAGCACGGAACTCGGGCTTCCCCCCGGCGGGGTTGCCGGGGCGCTTGCGCCGCTGCGACCCCAGCTGCGCGCCGCCGACATCACCGCCGGCAACCTTGAGGGGACGCTGTCGGTCGGCGGCGCCTCGAAATGCGGCGGCGGTAACACCAGCACCTGCTTCGCGTTCCAGGCGCCGCCGTCGTACGCCTCCCAGTACCGCTCGCTCGGATTCGACATCGTCAACCAGGCCAATAACCACGCGCTCGACTACGGCGCCTCGGGCCACCGCCAAACGCTGGCCGCACTGAAGCGGGCGGGGGTCGCCTACACCGGCCTGCCGGGCCAGATCACCTACCTGACCGTGAAGGGCACGCGGGTCGCGTTCGTTGGCTTCGCGCCCTACAAGTGGGCCTCGGATCTGGACAACATCCCGGCCGCCGAAGCGCTGGTCCGCCGGGCCCGGGCGCACGCCGCACTGGTCGTGGTGATCATCCACGCGGGCGCGGAGGGGTCCGACGCGACCCACACGCCGCACGGCACCGAGTACTTCCTGGGCGAGAACCGGGGAAACCCGCGAGCGTTCGCGCACGGAGTGATCAATGCCGGAGCGTCGATCGTGCTCGGGTCGGGGCCGCATGTGATCCGCGGGGTCGAGCGCTACCGCGGGCGAATGATCGCCTACTCGCTGGGGAACTTCATCGGCTACAACACGCTCGGTCTCGGCGGCGTGCTGTCCGAGAGCGCGATCGTCCGCGTCACCCTCGGAACCGGCGGCAAGGTCATCGCGGCGCGCTGGATCCCGCTGCTGCTCGAGGGCAAGGGGATCCCGACGCCCGACCCGGGCGGCGAGAGCGCGCAGCTGATGTCCTCGCTGTCGCGCGAGGACTTCCCGTCGGGTCATTTCACGGTTGGCCCGCAGGGGTACTTCAAGATCCCCAAGTGACGATGCGACGGTCGCACCGGAGCGCGGCCGAACGAGCGGCAATCGAAGGCGCGTGGCGGCGGATCGAGCCGCTGTCGCTGTACCCGCGGCCGATCGATCGCTCCCGGGTCCGGATCGTCACCGCGCCCTGGCTGTTCAAGCTCCCATGGTTTCGCCGCTTCGACGGCTACACGATCTGGAGCACGATCCTGCTGCGCAAGCCTCTCGAACGGGTCGATGACGACCTGATCACCCACGAACTGGTGCACGTGTGGCAGGGCCAGCACGAGTGGGTCCGGCTCTGGATGTCCTACGTGAGGCCGTCGACGTTCTGGGGAGATCGCTCGGGTTACTGGGAGAACCCATACGAGCACGAGGCGCGTTCGGCAGTGCAACGGACGACAGGTAACCTTCATGAATCGTGAGGAGCAACCGCTCGATCCCGGCGGCCACGGTGATTCCGGTGCTGGTCTACCCCGATGTGCGGGCAGCGGTGGATTGGCTGGGCGCGGCGTTCGGGTTCGCCGAGCGGGTCAGGATCGGGGAGGATCACCGCTCGCAGCTGACGGTTGGGGACGGCGGGGCCGTGATCATCGCCGACGTCCGGCACGATCAACGGCCCCCGCGCCCGGGCGAGGTCACCCACCAGGTGATGGTGCGGATCCACGACGCCCACGCTCACTGCGAGCGCGCCCGCTCCAACGGGGCAACGATCCTGATGGAGCCGACCGACTTCGAATACGGCGAGCGCCAATACACGGCCGAGGACCCGATGGGGCACCGTTGGACGTTCTCCGAGACGCTCGACGACGTCGTTCCCGAGCAATGGGGCGGGACCTCGGTCTCGTCGATGTAGAGTCGGCCCTGCCGCCGTCTCCAGACCTCGAAAGGAGCCCTCCGTGCCTGTCGACCCCAAGCGCACCGCGGTCGTGCTGATCGAATACCAGAACGACTTCACCTCGGAGGGCGGAGCCCTGCACGGCGCCGTCCAGGGCGTGATGGACAAGACCAGGATGCTGGACAAGACACGCGCACTGGTCGAGGCCGCTCGCGCCGCCGGAGCCACGATCGTGCACGCTCCGATCACGTTCGTACCCGGCTACGGCGAGCTGCCCCAGCATCCCTACGGGATCCTCAAGGGCGTCGTGGACTCCACGGCGTTCGTGAAGGGCGAGTGGGGCGCCGAGATCGTCGACTCGCTGGCGCCCCAGGAGGGCGACGTGGTCGTGGAGGGCAAGCGCGGCCTCGACACGTTCGCCACCACCAACCTCGACTTCATCCTGAGGGCGCGCGGGATCACCACGATCGCGCTGGCCGGGTTCCTCACCAACTGCTGCGTGGAGTCCACGATGCGCACCGGCTACGAGAAGGGCTATGCGGTGATCACGCTGTCGGACTGCGTGGCCGCGACCTCCGAAGAGGAGCACGACAACGCGATCAGGTTCGACTATCCGATGTTCTCCGAGGTGATGACCGCCGAGTCGTTCACGGGTGAGCTCGAGCGTTCCGCGGTAGCGGCTACCTGAGCGGCGGGCCGTGGCCTACGACGAGCACCTCGCCGAGCGGATCCGCGAGCTCGTCGCGGCCGAGCCGGGGTTGACCGAGCGCAAGATGTTCGGCGGACTGGCGTTCATGATCAACGGTCACATGGCGGTGAGCGCAAGCGGCCGAGGAGGACTGCTGTTGCACGTCGCAAGTGACGAGACCGACGCGCTGCTGGCCAAGCCCCACGCACAGGCGTTTGCGATGCGGGGGCGCGAGATGCAGGGCTGGGTCCGAGTCGAGGCCGAGGGCGTGAAGACCAAGCGCCAGCTCGAGCGATGGGTCGCGCGCGGGGTGGACCACGCTCGGTCGCTGCCGCCCAAGCGTCAATAGCGGCCGCCGGCCGCGGCCGGGTCAGCTAGGGCACGAACAGGCGTCCGCTCATGTTCTCGTCGGTCTGGGGATTGAATTCCCACAGTCCCTTGAGACGGGCGCGCATGTCGTCAGGCAGCCGGTCGGCGCCGGAGTGATCGATCTCAACCAGGTTCCCGGCCGGGTCGCGAAGGTACAGCTGGACGACGTCGCCCGGGAGTTCGACGAGGTGGTTGCGGAACGCGTCGTCGTCGAATGCGCCGAGGCGCTCGGCGGCCCGGTAGACGGGCTCGAGATCGTCGACGGTGATGCCGAGATGATGGTGGCTGGTCGGCGTCAGGTCGCGCTCGAACAGGTGCAGCTGGGTGCGTCCGAGCGCCAGCCACTGGACCGGGATCCCGAAGTTCGGCGTCGGGATCGGCTCAGCGCCCAGCAGCTCCACGTAGAAGTCGACCGATTGCTGGAGGTCACGTGCGTTGATACTGACGTGGTTGATGCCGACGGTGGCCATCCGCCCGTCAACCTTACCCGCTGGTCCGAGGTCGGACCCAAGGCCGTCGCGCGCGTCAGGCGAGCGCGGAGCCGACGTAGTCGGCCTGTGACCGGGTCCCGCGGGGAACGAAGAAGTAACCGCCGCCCACGGGCGTGATGTAGTCGACCATCGGCTCGTCGTTGAGCCGCTTCTGGATCGTTGCGAACTGGCGCGCGGGATCCTGGTTGAACGCGATGAACATCAGCCCCTGGTCGAGGTCGCCAGCCTCGTCGATGCCCCGGTGGTAGTTGTAGCCGCGGCGCAGGATCCGCTGTTCGGCGGTGTTCGTCGTCCTGGGATTGGCCAGGCGAATGTGCGCGTCCAGCGGGATCCGGTTGCCCTTGGGATCGAGGTCGAAGCGCGGGTCCTCGAACTCGTCTGTGCCGCCCAGCGGGGCGCCGGTGACCCGGTCGCGGCCGATCATCTGCTCCTGCTCGAGCATCCCGACTCGGTCCCAGAACTCGACGTGCATGCGGATCGCGCGCACGACCATGTACGTCCCGTCGGCCGTCCATGACGGGCCGTCGGTCCCGGGCCGGACCCACACCAGCCGGTTCATCAGCTCGGCGTTGGTGACCTCGGGGTTGGCGGTGCCGTCGCGGAACGCGAACAGGTTGCGCCGGTTGCTCCGCTCCGTCGGCCCCCGTCGAGCCGACTGGAACCCATCGAGCATCCAACGGACGACCAGCTTGCCGGCGACCGCGCGCAGGAGCTCGCGTACCGCGTGCACGACGGTGTCGCGCTGGCCCGCGCAGACCTGGACGATCACGTCGCCTCCGGCGCGCGCGGGGTCGATGCGATCGTTCTTGAACAGCGGCATCTCGGTCAGCCGCGCCGGCCGTCTCGAGGCCAGCCCATAGCGGGAGTCGAACAGCGACGCGCCGAACCCGATCGTGATCGTGAGCGAGTCCGGGCTGTCGATCGGCCCGAGCGTGCCCGAATCGGGTGGCGGATCGTCGACCTCCGTGACCCCGACTGCGTCGCCCTGGGTCAGCCGGCGAGCCTCCGCGGTCAACGTCTGCAGCGCCTCGGTCAGCTCGGCTCGGTTCGGAGCGATGCTGTCGAGCGCCAGGAACGTCGCCTGGTCGGTGACCGGCGTGATGATCCCGGCCTGGTGGACGCCGTCGAACGGGAGCCGCGTGGCCAGCGATCGGGCGTTGACCTGCTCGGCCTTTTGCGCCGGGGTTGCGGCAGGCTGGCTTCCGTCGCTGGCCCGGGCCACGCCGGCCCCAACCCCCGCGCCGATCCCGGTCGCGCCCAGCGTGGCCAGCGATCCCTTCAGAAAGCGACGTCGATCGAGGTCGGTCATCCGCCCGGGCTCCCGACCGCGCCCTGGCTCGGGGTGAGCCTGGGAATCTTGGGAAGCTGGGTCGTCTCGAGCGTGCCTGGCACGTCCGATAGCGCCACCAGCGTGCCGTTGAGCGTGCCGTCGACCTGCTCGTGCTGGGCGGGCGTCAGTTGGTTGAGCGTCGGCCAGCGGACGCCGGGCCCTCTCGCTTCCGCTGCCCCGGTACCGTCTGGCTCGTGGCCGACTGGGACGACGTTCGCAGGCTCGCGCTGGCCCTTCCGGAGACCACCGAGGGGACTGCGCATTCGAACACCGCGTGGCGGGTGCGCGACAAGCTGTTCGTGTGGGAGCGGCCTCTACGACAGAAGGATCTGGAGGCGCTGGGCGAGGTCGCGCCGACCGGACCGGTCCTGGGGGCGCGGGTTGAGCACCTCGTGGCCAAGGAGGCTCTGCTGGCCGACGACCCGGGCGTGTTCTTCACCACGCCCCATTTCGATGGTCACGCGTCGGTGCTGGTCAGACTCGAGCGGATCACCGAGGCCGACCTCGAGGAGCTGATCGTCGAGGCGTGGCTCTGCCGCGCGCCCAAGCGCCTGGCCCGGAACTACGCCGAGCGCCACTTGGACTAGTTCACTAGCTCAGCTGCAGCTGGGGTCGGGATCCCACGCCGCCTGTGCCTGAGCGAGCGTGAGCGGCCCTCCCGAAGGGATCAGCTGGATGTGGTTGACCTCGGTGTTATTGGGGTCGCCCGAGGGATCGAACGGGCGGTACAGCCCGAAGCGCGCGAGCTCGGCCTCGCTGATCTGCGCCGCGCTCGAACGCAGCACGCTGTTGACCCCGATGTCCTCGGCCTTGCCCCGTGTATGGGGGTCGTCGGCGTAGCCCCCGACGGCGACGCTGTGGGCCGGCGTCCGGTAGCCACTTATTCCGTAGATCGTGACTCCCAGCGCTTTGCCGAGCGCGTCGAGGCGCGCGGTCAGCACTGGCAGCTGCCCCTGGGTCTGGCTCGTGCCCGGATCGGGCGTGAACCCGGGAGCGGTTGAGCTCGCGACCGGAGCGGCGTCGGCGCTGTCGGTGACGCCCCCGCAGAGGTTGAGCTGGTGCAGCTCGCGCTTGACCTGACGTAGCGACGGCGCGTGCGCGTTGACGTCCCCCACGGAGGGGGCGGTCGAGCCGCCGCTGGGAGCTGTGCCGCCGGCCGTGGAGGCGCCGGCCTGAACCCCGGCGGCAGGCTGGACGGCCTGCGGGTGTCCCTGGGGCAACGGGGCGTCCGCCGTGGCGGCGGACGTGGTCGTCGCGCTCTGGGTCTGCTGGGCGAGGTTGCTCGATCCACAGCCCGCGATCACGATCGCGACGAGCAACGCCGCGGGCCCGGATCTCCTCAGATTGCGGGCGATACGCGCCACCCGAAGGACAGTAAGGCATGCGCTGCGCCGCCTAAGGGGTCCCGACCGCGACATCGCTCCGTCTGCCCGATGTGCGGGAGGTGTCTTACGCGCATGATCAACCTACGTCGAACTTCAAGGGAGCAATCGTGAACACCACACTCAACTCACTCGTTTCACAGCAGCGCACGGCGGATCTCCACAGACAGGCGAGGCGCTGGCGCAACGGCGCCGACGGGTTTGAGCGCGAGCCCGCGTCGACTATCGAGCTTCGGCTCGCGCGAGTCGACGAGGACAACGCCGTCCGCCGGCTGGCACAGCTCGACGACGCGCCGGAGCTCGAGGGCCCGGCGATGCTCGCGGTGGTCGACGGCGAGGCCGTCGCCGCGATGTCGCTGAGTGACCTGCGGATCGTCTCCAACCCGTTCGTTCGCACCCAGCACGCCGTGAAGCTGCTGCGCCTCCGCGCAGCACACCTGTCTGGCCGTCGCGAGCGTCGGCGCCCGCTTCGCCGGCTGCGCCCGCGCTTCGCCGCCTGAGCCCGTCCCTGAGAGGTCGGCGCTCAGGCGGCCTGCGCCGCCGGCGAGAGCGCCAGACCGTGGGTAAGCAGTGCCCGGGGGCGGGCGCCCGCGTATCGGGCAGGGTCGCGCTCGCCGGACGAGCGGAGCTCGGCCACCGCGGTGCTCAGCGAGGGCATCCGATCACGTCCATGGGCGTCGGACGCGATCACCGATCGAGGGGCAAGACACAGCAGCCGGCGCGCCAGTGCGCGGACACGCTCGCCGTACTGCCCCGTAAACGACCACGCGGTCAGCTGGAACGTGCTGCCCTGGGACAGCTCGTACTCAATCGCTCGCTCGGTCGCCGCGCTCTGGGCGGCGCGCTCTGGGTGCGCGACCACGATCGCGAACCCTTGGTTGCGGAGTTCGTCGGCGGCCGCCGTGTAGTCATCGGCGATCCCGTCGAACGGCGCCTCGAGCAGGACCCAGCGGCGAGCCGCCGGACCCTGCGCGACCGCGTCGAGCTGCGCGTGCGAGAGCCTCCCGACCAGGTGGTGTGAGAGCTCGCCGCCCGGCAGCACCTCGACCGGGATGCGGTCCGCGCGCAGCCGCGCCGACAGCTCGGCGGTGCGGCCCGCGATCTCGAGCGGATCGGTGATGTGCTGGGGGTGAACGTGCGGCGTGGCCACGATCGTCTCGGTGCCGTCGGCCGCGGCGAGCGCGGCTAGGTCCAGGCTCTCCCGCATCGACTTCGGCCCGTCGTCGACGCCCGGGAGAAGGTGGAAGTGGATCTCTGAATAACTCATCTCCTTCGATGTTGACAACCCGAAGGAGAATTCCGTGACGATCCGGTTAAGGCTCTGCGCCCGGGCCGCTATGCGGCGTCGTGGAAGATCACGCCCAGCGCGGTCCGCCGCCCGCCGGTCACGGTCGCGACGCCGTGGCGCATGCCGACGCGGTGGTAGCCGCTCTTACCGCGATTCGGGCGCTCGGAGGTGGGGAAGATCACGAACGCGCCCTGCGGCGGGTTGAGCACGTGGGCGCGGCTCTGCGCACGCGGTCGCTGTTCGAGCAGGACGAACTCGCCGCCCTGGAAGTCGACTCCGGGCCGGGCGAGGATCGTGAGCACTTGGAACGGAAAGAACACCTGGCCGTAGAGGTCCTGGTGAAGCGCGTTCCAGTCGCCCTCGCCGTAGCGCAGGATCAGCGGCGTGGGGCGGGTCTGCCCCGCGGCCTCGCATAGCTCCAGAAGCTGCTCGTGCTCGGCGGGGAACGTCGGGTTGTCGCCGCGCAAGAGCGTCGACCAGTCGTTGGCGATCGGGGCCAGGTGCCGATAGAACGACGACCGCAGCGCGGCGATCGTGTCGGGCAGCGGGTGGTCGAAATAGCGATAGCGGCCGTCGCCGAAGCGGTACCGGGCCATGTCGATCGTCGAGCGGAACCGACCCCCGTCGAACAGCTCCGACAGCCGCTCGCACTCCTCGGCCTCGAGCAGGATCGGGGTGATCGCGTGGCCGCGGTCGTCGAGTGACTCGCGCAGATCAGACCAGGGGAGCGCGTCGACGCGCTGGCGGATGTCGGTGGCGATGTCGGTGGCGGTGGCGGCGGCGCTCATGGAAGCACTCCTCGGTTGGCTCTCAGATTTGGCCCCTGCCGACATCAACGCTGCCGGGACCAGGTTCGTGAGATCCGCGCGCCCGGGGTATCACCGCACACATGACAACTGAGCGACGCGACGGCTACGGGATCGTTGACCCGAACGCCGTCACCGACAATTACGAGGGGTCCGATGTGCCCGGCGAGTTTCGCCGCGTTACCGATCAGCTCGGCTGCACGCAGCTGGCGGCGACCCTGATCCGCGTGCCGCCGCATTCGGACTTCGAGCAGGGAACCGGGCACTTCCACGACCAGCTCGAGGAGCTCTACCTGCTCAGCCGCGGGACGTTGACGATGCGATTCGGCGATGACGTGCGCGAGGTCAGCGCGCCTGCCGCCGTTCGGGTCTCTCCGGGAACGCCCCGGTCGCATCGCAACGAGGGCGACGAGCCGGTGGAGATGTGGGCCGTCTCGCAGCAGATCGAAGCCTCGGATGCGACGAAGATCGATGACTTCTGGGAAGCCTCGCCCCAGGCCAGCCAGCACCGCACGTAGTAATTCGGGGCGCCGCCGCGAACTGCGGCGACGCCCCCGTGGCACCGCTGGCCTTCCGCTACTGGTCGGCGCCCAGGTCGACGACCGGAGCGATCAGCTGGCTGACGTCGGGATCGACCGTGACCCGGTCCGTCCCGCCGAGAGTGTTGATCAGCAGCGAGTCGTTGGCGGGCTCGCTGCCCGTGATGCCCAGTTGCGCCGGCAGCCCCTTGACCTGCACCTGAGAACCGGACCGGGTCACGTTCACGCGATCGGGACCGTTGGTCCCGTTGGCGATCACGGTGTCCGCCTGTCCGTCGCCGGTCCCCGTCGGCGTGCCACTGAGGTCAAGGTTCGCCGCCTCGAGAGCGGTACCGGTCAGGTCGTCGACCGTGACCGTGTCCGCGCCGCCGAGCGTCTTGAGGTTCAGCGTGTCGATCCCGGCGAAGTCCATCGTGATCGCGGCCACGTCGCGGAACAGACGCACGCGCGAGCCGTTGGCCGAGACCGTGATTCTTTCCGGGGCGTTGGAGCCGTCGAAGTTCATGACGTCCTTGCCGCCCTGGCCCTCGACCGTGTCGCTGCCATCGCCCGGGTCCCAGGTGAAGCTGTCGCTTCCTCCGCCCAGGAGCGCAGTGTCGCTTCCTCGACCGCCGTCGACGGCGTCCTTCCCGGGACCGCCGATCAACGTGTCGTCACCGTCACCGCCCCTCAGCGAATCGTCTCCTGATCCGCCGTCGATCGTCAGGTGCGTCAGCAGCGCCAGCCCGTTGCCCGCAGTGATCGTGTCGTCGCCGCCAAGACCCAGCACGACGAGGTTCTCGACCGCGGTGGTGTCCTGCGGCGAGTCACCGGGCGCGAACGTGCGCACGGCGGTTCCGTTGTTGACCACGCCGATCGTGTCCGCGGCCGTGGTGCCGCTGTAGGTCGCGGTGTCGTCGCCGGCACCACCGTCAAGCGCGATCGCGGCCGGGCCGGTGACGCCCACGCCGGAGGTCAGATGATCGTCGCCACCCAGCGAATCGACCCCGACCATGTCCTGCGAGGACTCGGCGCCGGTCACCTCGACCTTGGGCGTGAGACCGGAGACCACCACGTTGCCGTCGTCGGAGCCGACATCGACGTTGTCCGCCGCAGCGGTCCCGTCGACGATCACGTTGTCGGCTGCCCCGTCGCCGCCCCCGCCCGGGGTGCCGCTGAGATCGACGTTCGCCGCGCTCAGGTCGGTGCCGGTCAGATCGCCGACGGTCACCGTGTCGGCGCCGCCGAGCGTGTTCACGTTGACTGCCTCGACCCCGTTGAGATCCATCGTGATCGCAGCCACGTCGCGGGATAGCCGCACGCGCGAACCGTTGGCCGAAAGTGAGATCCGCTCGGCGGCGTTGGAGCCATGGAAGTCCATCACGTCCTTGCCGCTCTGGCCCTCGACCGTGTCGCTCCCGTCACCGGGATCCCAGACGAAGCTGTCGTCGCCGCTGCCCAGCAGCGCGGTGTCGTTGCCACGGCCCCCGTCGATCGTGTCCCTACCGTCGCCTCCGATCAGCAGGTCGTCACCGTCGCCGCCGCGGATCGTGTCGTTGCCGGGACCGCCGTCGATCGTGAGCCGACCGAACGCGGCCAGACCGTTGCTCGCTTCGATCGTGTCGCTGCCGCCGCCGGCCTCCACGTCGATCGCATCGAACGTGCTGCTGTCGAACGCGAAGTCGATCGTGCCGTCCTCGCCGACGTCCACCAGCAGCTGTCCTGGGTTGTTCGGCGAGGGCGCGAGCGACAGCTTGTCGCCGGCCCCGTTGCCGATCAGCTCCAGCGTGCCGCCCTGCACCTGTGCCTTGTAGGACGCCATCGCCGGCGCGGCCGCGAATGCCAGCACGGCGGCGCTCGACGCACCGGCGATCATGTATATGCGGAGCGCTCTGCCTCGCCCCTGTAAGCCCCTGGTCCACATCCGTGGTGCTCCTCTCGGATCGATTGCTCCGCCAAGCTAGGCGCGGCTTCCGGGATGCACAATCGGGCGGGATCCCTGAACTTTTCGTGGCCACCCTGAACCTCGATCGGGGACGGAAGGATCGATGACGAGCCCGCGTCTCCCGAGGCATGGAGCAAAGTCGTCAGATGTCTGACCCGGCCACGAGGACGTGCCGGTGATCGAAATCCTCGCGGGGTGCGCGGCCGGTGCGGCGATTCTGTTGGGGCGCCGGCTGCTGGCGGCGCGCCGGCTCCTGTCGATGTCCCGCCACCCAGCACCGACGTTCGTGTTCGCCGACCTGGTTGGCTATACCGCGCTGACCGAACGGCGAGGCGACGACGCGGCGGCGCGGGTCGCGCACGATTTCTGGCGCGCGATGTCCGGGCTGTGCCGCGAGTTCGGAGCGCGTCAGCTCAAGGCGATGGGCGACGGCGCGATGATCTGGGCGCCCGATGCCGCCCGGGCGGTGAGGCTGGCGACCGCCGCGGTCGAGGAGCTCGGCAGCCGCGGCGACCTGTTGCCGGTGCGCGTCGGCGTTCACACCGGGCCGGCGGTGATGCGCGGCGGTGACTGGTACGGCGGCGCCGTCAACCTGGCAGCACGCTTGGCCACCGCGGCCGAGCCCAACCAGGTGCTGGTCAGCGGCGCCACGCGCGCGGCCGCCAGGACCGGACGTGATTGGCCGGCACGCAACCGCCGCGAGCTCGCGCTGGCCGGGGTCGACCGCCCCACCGTGGCCTGGGCGCTGACCGCCGGCTCGACTCGGCGACGGAGCGGACGGGGCCGCGATGGAAGGATCGTCGCCTCGCTCGCGTCTTGACGAGTCAGACAGGCAAATCGGACGTCTGATGACTTGGGGGCAAGACGGATGACATCACAGCTGGCCGTCCAGCCGGCCGGGACACGACCCACCACGCGTCTTCTGGCGCTGCTCGAGTCCGCCTCGAGCGGGCAGCCGCCAGCCGTCGCGTCGCTGATCGAGCGCGACGCCGAACTCGGCGCGCTGTCACAGGCGATCACGGGCGTCCGCGGCGGTCGCGGTAACGCGATCCTGGTCGAGGGACCGGCGGGGGTCGGTAAAACGGCATTGGTCGACCACGCGGCGGCGATCGCGAGCCGGGCCGGATTGCAGGTCCGCCGGACCGCGCCCGGGCCGCACGACCGGGAGTTCCCATTCGGCGCCGTTCGCGCGCTGCTCGAGGCGCCCCTGCGCGACGCCCGCCCCGACCGGCGCGCGGAACTGCTCGACGGGCCCGCTGCCCTTGCCCACGGGCTGCTGGTCTGCGGCCAGACACCGGACGGCGACGAGGTGACTGCAGCCGCGCACGCGATCATGTGGCTGTGCGCGGGCATCGGCGCGCGCCGCCCGTTAGCGCTGCTCGTCGACGATGCCCACTGGGCCGACCGTGCCTCGCTTCAGACGTTCGCGTATATGGCGCGGCGCATCGAGGACCTCCCGGTGCTGCTGGTCCTCGGAGCTCGCGCCACGGACCCGCGCGCGGCGACCGATCTGCTCAGCCTGGTCGGGGCCGCGCGCAGCGCGACCACGCTGCGCCCGGCCGCCCTCAGCGACATCGGGGCAGAGCGCCTGATCCGCCGCCTTGCTCCCGACGCTCCGGCCGCGACCTGCCGGGCGCTGCACCGCGCCGCGGCCGGTGATCCCTGGCTGCTGTCAGAACTTGCCGCGCAGATCGGGATTGCCGGGACCGCGCCGCCCAGCGATCCGGAGGCGCCAAAGGTCACCCCGCGAATCCGAGACGCGGTGGCCCGCCGGCTGGCCGGGTTGATGCCGGCCGACCGCGCGGTCGCGGCGACCCTGGCCGTGATCGGCGAGGGCCAGTCTCCGCATGCGGTCGCGCAGGTCGCGGGCGTTCCGGTGGCCGAACTGGGAACGACTCGCGCCGCGCTGGCCGCGGCCGGGCTCCTGCGCCAGGACCGCGATGCGTTCGTCCATCCGCTGCTGGCGGACGCGATCAGCGACGCGCTGGCTCCCGCCGAACGCGATCGCCTGCACCGCGACGGGGCGCGAACACTGCTCGAGCTCGGCGGACCCGCCGAGCATCTCGCCGGAAACGCGTTGCGGTCCCGGCCCCAGAGCAATCCTCACCTGAGCAGGCTGCTGCGACGTGCCGCCCGGCGGGCGTCACGACGCGGAGCGCCGAACACGGCCGCCGAGTTCCTCGAGCGCGCGCTGGGAGAGCGAGCCCCGGACGACGACCGCGGCGAGCTGCTGGCGTCGCTGGCGACCGCGACGTTCGACGCCGGCCTGCCGGGCGTTCGCCGGCGGCTCCAAGAGGCGCTGCGGGAGCCCGCCGAAGGTGAGATCCGGATTGACGCGCTTACCCGCCTGGCGGCGCTGAGCGCCGCTGAGGGCGAGGACTGCGGAGTGCTCGAACGCGTCGAGTCCGAGCTGGCCGGCGAGCGCGGGCTGCAGGCCCGGATGACGCTCGAGGCCGCCGCGCTCGACGCGCTGATCGCTCAGCCGGCGCGGCACGCCGAGCGGGCCTGGCGGGCCTCGGCGGTGGATCTGACCACGGCAACGGACCCCGTCCTGCGACGCGTCGGGCTCGCCCACCGGGCGTGGCTGGAGACCGAGCAGGGCAGCTCCAGAGCCGACCGGTGCGCCGCGATTGCCTTGGACGCGCTCGACGGCGGCCACCTGCTGGCCGACGTCGAACGGCGCTCGGCCTACCACCTGTGCGTCCGCGTGCTGGTCATGACCGACGCCGCAGAGCAGGCGCGCCGTGCGATCAACGCACTGGAGCACGAGGCGGTGCGGCGCGGATCGGTCCGGCTGCGCGCGGGCGCGGCCTGGCACGCCGCCGAGCTGTCGCTGCGCACCGGCGACGTCGACGCGGCCGAGCGCAGTGCGAGCCTCGCGCTCGAGTTGGCCGACCGGGACGTCAACGTGTTCGCCGGCGGGGCCACACGGGTGCTGATCTGCGTACTGGCGGAGCGGGGCGCGTTCGATGCTGCCCATGACCTGCTTGCGGCCCGCGGGTTCGACGGCGAGATCGGCGGGCGTCCGTGGGAGGTCGGGGTGCGGCACGCCCGAGCCCGGCTCGCGCTCGCCGAGCGAGACTTCGAGACAGCGCACGCCGACGCAGTGCAGGCCGGGGCAGCGCGCGTCGCTCAGGGCCGCCCCAACCCGACCTGGACGGGCTGGCGCACGACCGCCGCCGTGGCGCTGGCCCATCTCGGCCGTCGCGACGAGGCCGCCGCTCTGGCCGACGATGAGCTCATTCAGGCCCGCGCGTTCGGGGCCCCGGTGCCGATCGCCTCCGCGCTGGTAGCCCGAGCCGTGGCCGAGCCGGACGACGCAGCGCGGATGGCCGCGTGCGAGCAGGCGCTCGGCGTGCTCGACGGCCATCGCGCTGCGCTCGAGTCCGTGCGCGCCCGTCTCGAGCTGGGTGGTGCGCTGGCGCGCACCGGTCGTCGCGTGGAGGCGCGGGGCGCCCTACAGCCCGCGCTCGCCGAGGCCGACGCGGTCGGCGCCGTGTTACTGGCGCGAAGGGCCCGGCGTGAGCTGGTGGCTACCGGGTTGCGGCCGCGGCGGGCAGCGCTGCACGGAGTCTGCGCGCTCACGCCACGTCAGCGCGAGATCTGCGAGCTCGCGGCCGCCGGCCACAGCAATCGGGCGATCGCGCGTCAGCTGTTCCTCAGCATCAAGACCGTCGAGACCCACCTCGCGGTCTGCTACCGCAAGCTCGAGATCACCAGCCGGCGTGAGCTGAGTGACGCCCTGGCCGGCTAGTGGGCTCCGCCGGGCCCACCAGCACGGATCCGGCTCGGTCTACTACGCCAACTGCGGCCGAAGCTCGACTTCGACGCAGCGCTGAGCGAGCAGCTCGAGCACCTCGGGGTTGGCGCGGTCGGGACCGCGCCGATTCGTCTCGAAGCCGAACGTGCGACCGTCGTGGAGTGCGACGCTGGCGCGCATCGTCGCAGCAGTAGTCCTGAGCGCGACCGATGTGACATCGGCGAACAGGAGCTCGGCGAACGGCTTGCCTCTGGGGTTGCCGAGCAGTCCGCCTCGACTGACCAGCGAGAACCAGAACGGTGACACCGCCAGCCAGCAGTTGCGAAGGCGCTCGAACCTGATCATGCAGGCCGCCTCCACCGGACAGTCCAGATGGATCGTCAGCTTCCTTGCGTGAGTTGCGTTACCTGACATATCGGTACGGTGCTCCGATCACTCACGGTAAGCGCCGACGGCGGTCTTGTCAGTCGGTGAGCTGCCCTGGACTTTGGTCGCGCCGGCCCCGAAGTCCGGGGATGGTTCAGGGAATCTCCCCATACCAGACCGGCGGGCCAGCAGCGATCCTGCGGGGATGCCGACGTACGTCCTCAGCCACAGCCACGAACCGCAGGAGTGTGCGATCGCCGTGGCTGCCTGGAAGGGATTCGCCAGCCCGCTGCGCCGCGGCCGTCCGCTCGGCTCGTGCGTCAACGGCGGCCATCGCCTGTGGTGGATCGTCGAGGCATCGGACGCGCGCGACGCGCTGTCGCTGCTCCCCCACTACGTGGCACAGCGCACGGTCGCCGAGGAAGTCAGCGAGGTTGCACTCCCGTGAGGCGGCCACCGGCTTCCGACGGGCGCCGCGCGCGCCCGCAGATCCTCGATCCCGAGCGGCTGGGTGACCACCTCGACCAGCTCTACCGCGCCGCCTGGGCTCTGTGCGGATCGCGAGCCGACGCCGAGGATCTCGTCCAGGAGATGCTGCTCAACGTACTCAAGAAGCAGCGGCTGTTACGCGATGGCAACGAGCTCGCTTACCTGATGCGGGCCCTTCGCAACACCTGGGCGAGCCGATATCGCACGCTCGCTCAGCGACCAACCGAACACACTCTGCTCGAGGACGACGCCCCGGCCCAGGAGCCGAGCGAGATCAACGCGCGAGAGATCATGGAGGCGATCGCCAGTGCGCCCGATCCGTATCGCGATGCGGTGATCGCCGTCGACGTGCTGGGGCTGTCCTATCGGGAAGCGGCGCGCTCACTGCGCACCCGGGAGGCGACGATAACCAGCCGCCTGCACCGAGGCCGCCAGCATGTCGCCAGCCGGCTGTCGGGAGAGTCAGGAGCTCAGTCTGGATCGCGTCCGGTGAGCGCGCCGACGCGACCCTCATCGGACTCGCTGGCGATGATCGCGGCCAGCGCCGTACGCGATCGGATCCCGAGCTTGTCGTAGATGCGAGCGAGGTGGCTCTCCACGGTCTTCTCGCTCACGAACAGCGCAGCGGCGACGTCGCGATTGCGGCTGCCGGACGCGACCAGCGTTGCCACCTCTCGCTCGCGCGGGCTCAGCGCGGCGACGCCGGTGAGCGATGTGGCCGGACGCGCGCGACGCCGCCGTCGGCCGAGCCGACGCAACTCCTGGGCGGCCGCATCTGCCTCGCGCGACGCCCCGCGCTCGGCCAGCGTCCGCTCTGCGTGCTCGAGTTCTGAGATCGCGGTCTCGGGATCGTGCTGTCGAGCGCGGGCGACCCCCAGCACGACCCGGGCCCGGGCGCTCAACACCGGGTTGGCGCCGCGCTCGCCGAGTGCGATCGCCTCGGCGGCGAGGCGCTCAGCGCCCTGCGCATCGCCGGTGGCCAGCAGCACGTGGGCTCGCGCGCACAGCGCCGTGGCGGTCCGCTGGGGCAGGCCCGTGGCGCGCGCGCGATCCTCGGCGGCCTGCGCCGAGGCGACCGCGGCCTCGAGCTCGCCGAGCGCCAGCTGCGTGCGGATCAGCAGCTCCCAGCCGTGGCCGCCGCGGAGGTCGAGCAGCTGCTGTGCGGGCCCGGCCTCGACTGCGGATAGCTCCTCGCCAGCGCCGGCCGCATCGCCGGCTGCAGTTAGCGCGGCGGCGAGATGCAAGCGCGACAACGTCGAGAAGTAGGTCTCGACGATCGATTCAGAGCGGGCGACGGCCTCGCGCGCGCTCGTCAGCGCACGGCCGGTGTCGCCCGACCACGAGCTGACCATCGCGTCGGCCCACAGAGCCCAGACCGCGAATTGGTCGTTGCCGGTCAGGATCGCGGCATCGGTCGCGGTCTCGGCCACCGCGACTGCCTGGGTCACCTCCCCGCGCATCAGCAAGCAGTTGGCCTCGAGCACGAGCAGGCCCGGGATCAGCGAACTCTGTCCGGTCCGGCGGGCCAGGCCGAGCGCGCGGCGGACATGCCCGAGCGCGTCGTCAGCGCGCTCGAGGACCAGTGCGGCCTGGGCGACGTAGCCGCCCACATCGAGCTGTTCGGAGAGCTGATCGTCGGTCAAGGTTGCGCAGGCGACCTCCGCCTGCGCCAGCCACGAGCGCCCCTCCTCAAGCCTCCCGACCGCGGTCGCCGCGAGGCTGGACAGCGACGCCGCCCACGTCTCCAGCAGCGGGTTGCGGAGCTCCCGCGCCCGCACCAGCACGTCGCCCGCAACCTCTTCCATGTCCGCGAACTCGCCCCGCCAGTAGTGGTCCAGCACGAGTTCGAGCGTCAGCACCAGCGCCGCGCCGCTGTCGGGCGGAAGCGACTTCAGGGCGTCACCGACCAGCGTGCGCGAGTCGAACGGGCGGCCACTCATCCGCTTGGCGAACGCGATCCGAGCCACCAGCCTCGCGCGCTCGTCCACACGCTCGGGCGCCAGCAGAGCGCCGGCTTCGTCGAGCACGCGAAGCGATGCGTCGTAGTCGCCGGCGAACGTCAGCGCGCTGGCGGCCTCGGTCAGCAGCGACAGCCGCCGTTGGTCGTCGTCGGGCCCCGCCAGCAGCCGAGTGGCCGCCAGGATCCACCGGCCGGCGGCCTCGGGCGCGCGCAACGCCGCGGCGCGACCCGCGGCCACCAGCAGCTCGATCGCCGCCTCGTCGCCGGGGATCGCGGACTGCTCTACGTGGTGGGCTCGGCGGCTGACCGGGGCATGGACGTCGGCGAGCGCCCGGGCGGCCCGAGCATGGGCGCCGAGCTTCCATCCACGCGGGGTTCCGTCGTACACGGCCCGACGCACGATCGGGTGCCTAAACCGGAACCGGCGCGGGGCCTCCGCGGTGCGGATGAATTCGAACCGCAGGAGCTCATCGATCGCGGCCAGCACGAACACCATGTCCCGCTCAGCGATCGCAGCGATCAGATCGGGCTCGAACGGCTCGCCGGCGACGGCCGCTGCCTCCAGCACGGTCCTCGACTCGTCCGAGACCGCGATCAGCTCCTCCTCGATCGCGGCGATCAGCTCGCGCGGGACGGATTGGCCGCGATCCCGTGGCTCTCCGACGTGCCGCGCCGGTCGGATCCGGCGAGCCCGAGCCATCTGTTCGAGGTAGAACGGGTTGCCGCCGCTCTCGGAAAACAGCAGCGCCCGGGTCGGTTCGTCGGCCTCGGGGCCGATCAGGGCGGCCGCCTCGCCGGGGCTGAGGGGCGCAAGCTCGAGCCGCGACCTCCGACCGCCACGGCCGCTGCCCTCCAGCGCCGCGAGCAGGCGCGTGGGTGCCTGGCGATAGGCGACCGCGGTGAGCAGCGGCCCGCGAAATCGCCTCAACAGATGGGTCAGGAGCTCGACCGAAGCGGCGTCGGCCCAGTGGACGTCGTCGAGCGCCAGCAGCATCGGCTGGCGCGCCGTCAGCCGCTCGAGCAGGCTCCGGACCGCATAGTGCAGGCGATAGCGCTCGGCGCCCTCGCCGCCACTGGCGTCGCCGCGATATTGGCTCGGCAGGGCCGGAAACACCGCCGCGAGTTCGGTCAACAGGCTCTCGTCCAGCGAGCGGAGGAGCGCCGGCTCTAGTGAGCCCAGGTAGTCGTTGAGCGCGTCGACGATCAGCCCGAACGGAATGTCTCGTTCGAACTCGGCGGCGCGACCCTCCAACACAAGATGGCCCCGCTCCTCGCCGCGGCGGCAGAGCTCGGCTAGCAGGCGCGACTTGCCGATGCCCGGCTCGCCGATCAGCTGCAGCAGGCAAGGCTCGCCGGCAGCGAGCTGATCGAGGGCTGTCTCGAGTTCAGCCAGCTCGCGAGCACGACCCACAAGCGCGCGCACAGGCTCGGTATCCAAGGTGACTCCCCGGGCTCTACTCCAGTCGTCCCCGCGGGGCCGTCTAGCGTACTCGGTGCAAGCCGGGGTGTAACAGCTGCCACCATGGGTGTTGTTCAGCTTGTGAGCACAAGAATCATTCAGCTGGCCAGGATCCGTCTCTACGGGCACGTCTGGCCAATCCTGCAGACCGCGGTGGCCGCGGTCGGTGCGTGGTATCTGGCCGCGCTGCTGGGCGTGGAGCACCGCCCGGCGTTCGCCTCGATCGCGGCCGTAATCTCGCTCGGAGCCGCCTTCGCCGAGCGTCGCCAGCGAGCCGTGCAGCTGATCGGCGGCGTGATGCTGGGGATCCTCGTGGCCGACGGGCTGCTGCGCGTGATCGGGGGCGGGCTGCCCCAGATCGGGCTGCTGGTGGTGCTCGCGATGCTGGCGGCGGTGCTGCTCGGCGGCGGCGAGATGCTGGTGGGTGAGGCCGCGGTGTCCGCGATTCTGGTCGCGACGCTGTCCGCGACGCCGGAGGTGCGCCTGTTCGACGTGCTGATCGGCGGCGGGGTCGCGCTGGCCGTGCACACGCTGGTGTTCCCGCCCGATCCCGTGATCGGGGTGGCTCGGGCGACGTCGGCGGTGTTCGGCGAGCTCGGGGTGGTGTTGCGCGACTCCGCGGCCGGGCTGGCCGGCGGCGACGTGCGCCGCGCGGAGGCCGCGGTGCAGGCCGCCGAGAGCGTCGAGCTGCGCGTCGACGAGCTCAAGCGAGCCGTGATGCTCGGCAGCGATACCGCGCGGTGGGCACCCCTCCGCCGCTCGCGCCGGACCGAGCTGGGCAATTACGCGCGGGTGATCGAGCACGCCGACCTGGCCACCCGCAGCGCGCGGATCCTCAGTCGGAACGTGCTCTCCTACGTGCGCGGAGGGCGCCCGGCAGTGTCCGATCTGGCCGAGGCCGTGCAGGGTCTTGGGCTCGCGGCGTGGGAGCTGCCGGCGCAGTTCGACGAGCCATGGCGCAGCGGCGACGTTCACCGGATCGCGCTGCAGGCCGCGGGCCGCGCCACGGGGGCGGCGTCGCAACATCCCGACATCGCCTTGACCGAGATCGCCGGTCAGGTCCGCTCGATCGCGATCGACATCGTCAGGGCCTCGGAGGCCGGCGAGACCGATCACGGCGCGCTGCTCGAGGCGCCGACCGAGGAGCTGCTGGCCGCGCTGCCGCTGCCCGAGGCCGCAGCTCGCTAGTCCCGGCAGTCGGCGCTTCGGGCTTGACGCCGAATCGCGGTAGGGACCGCCCTTGCGGGCGGCCCCCCGCGCAGATCCCAGCGTGCGCGTTAGCGCGCTGGGCTCCTGCCTTGGGTGGTGGCGGCGAAGCGCGCGTTGGGGAAGGGGTGCATGCGCTTGGGGGGTGGTAGCCATCGGGCGCTGATCCGCCGCATCCGTGTCCAGGGCATCCGGTGGCGTTGGCTGCGCCTGCGCGGAGCGCGCAGCCAGTATCGGGTGACCTCGTGATAGAAGCGGTTGATCCGGTCGCTGTTGCCGGGCACGGCGTAGTAGGCGTAGTGGCCACGAAGGACACTTGCCAGCCACCGGCCCTGCTCGGGGATCGAGTGGTGTCGGCGCCGTTTGAGCTCGTCCTTGACCTCGCGCAGTTTTCGCCGCATCCGTTTGGCGATCGTGATGCGCTTGAGCAGGAACCGCCCGTTCTTGGTTCTCGCGCAACAGTGCGTGAATCCCAGGAAATCGAACGTCTCCGGCTTGCCCAGACCGCGGCGTGTCCGGTCACGAGCGGCGAACCGCCCGAACTGGATCAGCCGTGTCTTGTCGGGCTCCAGCTCCAGGTGGAAGTCCGCCAACCTGCGGCGAAGATCCGCTAGGAACTGGCGCGCGTCGTGTTCGCGTTCGAAGCCCGACGAGGTAGTCGTCGGCGTAGCGCACGATGATCATCTCGCCGTGCGCATGGCGTCCTCTCCACTGGTGGGCCCACAGGTCAAACACGTAGTGCAGGTAGACGTTGGCCAGCAGCGGCGATGCCGATGCTCCCTGCGCCGTCCCGCGCTCCGTTTTTGACCAGATCCCGTCTTCGATGACGCCTGAGGCCAACCACTTCTGGATCAGCCGCAGGATCCTCCGGTCTGCGATGCGATGCTCGAGGAACTTCATCAGCCAGCCGTGATCGAGCTGGCCGAAGAAGTCGCGGATGTCCGCGTCAAGCACCCAGCTCACCTTCCTGCGATCGATCCCGAACGCCAGCGCGTCCAGCGCGTCATGCGCCGAACGTCCCGGCCGGAACCCATACGAGAAGCCGAGGAAGTCCGTCTCATAGATGCCGTTGAGCACCTCCACGACGGCGCGCTGAACGATCTTGTCCTCCAGCGCCGCGATCCCTAACGGCCGCTAGCGGCCGTCCGACTTGGGGATATACACCCTCCTGGTCGGCCTCGCGCGATAGCTGCCGCTCTGGACTCGGGCGATAAAGATCCCGGAGGTTGTCCTCCAGGTCGACCCCGTAGTCCTCCCACGTCACCTCATCGACCCCGGTCGCGGCCCTCGGGTTCACAGCCCGATAGGCCTCCCGCAGCCGATCAACATCGACGTGGTGCAACAGCGCGGTGAACCGTGCCTTCTTATCCCTCCGCGCCTTCTGGCGCACGCGATCAGCGCACTGGGCGCGCCTGCCCGGCCTGCGTCCGGGGCGTGTTTTGCTGCCGCGTTCCCCTCGGCCGGCCTCCTTCCTCCACCGCCTCCGCCCGCCCGGCGTTGTTCGGCAGCTTCGCCGGTAATACGAGGCCGTCTGACTTCTCGTTCATCGGGATTACCGCCTTAGCGTTCCCCGCGGTCCGCCACCCGCTGCCATACCACCCCGCGAACCACAAAGGGGCGGGGCATCGACAACCAGCACGGACAATGACCAGATCTCCCCGTTCTCGCGGATGGAGTTTCCACGCACGCCTGGGTTCTTCGACCGCGCGGGGCCCGACAACGACTCGCGATAACGCCGCCGCCGGTGTGGCCTTCCGCCTTCACAACGACGTCAGCACCCCGAGACCATGGATTTCGCGGCTCAATAGCCCCGCCTACGTGTACCCCTGTCAACGCTTCGCCGACGCCCTCACGAACGCCGACGCATGACTCAAGGCCACCGTGGATCGCTACTCCTTCGATGTCGGACTCTTCCATTCCTAACTCCATCCCGGTTTATCCGGGCGCTCTGCGAACATACGTTCGTGACGAGCCAGGGCAGCGCCTACGGCCGGTTTCGCCGAGCCCTCGAGATCGGCAACGAGGCACTCGTGCTCGCGGCCGCGCGCGAGCTGCCGCACATCGCGCTCGATGACGCGTTGCGGATCTGCCTGGTGCTCCGCGACAGCGACCGGGTCCGCTACGAGCGCGCCGCGGTGCGGTGGCTCGGGCGGTTCGCGCTCGAGGCCCACGGGGTGACAATCGAGGCCCTGCGCCAGGCTGCCGACGCGCTCGACTCGCTGCCCTCGAGCACGGCCGCGGCAGTCGAGCAGCTGCAGGGGTTGTGCGCCCGCCACAGCGTGCTCTGAGCCCCTGTTTCACGCGGCTCGGCGACTAACCTGAACGTATGGGAAAGACCTGGATCCTGAAGACCGAGACCAAGGGAACCGGCGCCACGATGGTGCCGCTCGAGAGCACCACGCAGCGCCCCACGCCGACCGAGCCGGTGTTCGTTCCCCGCGAGCCCGCGCCTCGCGAGGAGCTCCCGCCCGAGCCCCCCGCGCCGCGGCGCTTCCGAGTGGTCGACGTGATGACCCGCGAGGAGCTGGTCGACGACGGGAGTGCGCGGGATACGGTCGATGCGTTGCGCGACGTGCACAGCCTGGTGGACGTCGACCTGTACGTGTGGCAGCCGATCCACGAGCGGTGGCGGATGCTGACGTCGCCCGAACGGCACGCGATCTGGGAGCTCGCAGGTCACTGACGCTGCCAGCGCCCGCGGCGCGCCAGCCATCCGAGCAGGGCCCCGAGCACGAGCCCGGCCTCGGGTGCGAGCGGGATATCCGTAGTGACGCTGACGACGATGCCGAGGGCCAAGCCCAGCACCGCTCCGAACGCGATCGCGACTGGCACACTCATCCGGGCATCTCTGACACGCGAAACCAATCGGTCGATGGGGGCTACACCCCATTTTCGGGGTGGCGCGCCCCCGCGGCGGTAATACTGCAGCCAAGCGACCAAGTGGGCCACCGGGCGTGAAGCACTTTTGCCCATCATCCGCCCCCGCGTGAGAACCTTCAGGTGATGTCTGTGGGACCGGCGCGGATCGGGACGCTCCTAGAGCGCGACGACGAACAGCGCATGCTCGAGCGGTCGGTCGAGCAGGCTGCGCTGGGTAACGGCGGCGCCGTACTGGTCGAGGGGCAGGCCGGCGTCGGAAAGACCGAGCTGCTGCGGCTGGCCGGGTCACTGGGCGAGGCCCGCGGCCTGCGCGTGCTTCGCGGCCGGGGTTCAGAGCTCGACCGTTCATTCGGGTTCGGCGTCGTGCGGCAGCTGCTCGAGCGCCCTATGAGGGAGTCGCCGGAGCTGCTCAGCGGTGGCGCGGAACCAGCGGGAGCGGTGTTCACCGCCAGTCAGGGTGACGCCGCGGACGCGGAGGGACTGTTCGCCCGCCTCTACGGTCTGTACTGGCTGACTGCCAATCTCGCCTCGCGCGAGCCCGTGGTGCTGATCGCTGACGATCTGCACTGGACCGACACCGCGTCGCTGCGTTGGCTGGTGTTCCTGGCGGAGCGGGTCGAGGATCTGCCAGTCCTGCTGGTCGGGGCGACCCGACCGGCCGAGCCGGGCGCGGATCTGGCGCTGCTCGACGTGCTCGCGAGCAGCGCCGAAATCGTCCGGCCCGCGCCCCTGTCGGCCGGCGCGGCCGCGGTTCTGGTCCGCGCCCGCCTCCCGGGTGCGGTCGAGCAGTTCTCGGCCGCCTGCCACGAGGCGACCGGCGGCAACGCGTTCCTGCTCGGCGAGCTCCTGGAGGAGTTGGCCGACCAGGGCGCGGCTGGGACCGCCGCCGAGTCAACGGGCATCTTTGAGTTCGGTTCCGAGCGGGTGGGGCACGCCGTCCGCCGTCGGCTGCGGCTGATGTCAGACGAAGTGGCTGCCGTCGCTCGCAGCGTGGCGGTCCTGGGCCCGCCGGCACCGCTGGGCGACGTCGGCGCGCTGACCGAACTCGACGAGGAGACAGTCAGCACCGCCGCCGAGGCGCTGGTCGCCGCTGGCGTACTGATCGCCGACCGCGATGTCGAGCTGGACTTCGTGCATCCGGTGGTGCGAAGCGCCGTCTATGGCCAGATCTCGCCGCTCGAACGCCAGCGCCTTCACCGGCGTGCCGCCGCACTGATGCAGGCGCGTGAGGCAGAAAGCGAGCGCGTCGGTCGGCACGTGCTGAGACTCGCGCCCGAAGCGGACGCCGGCCGCGTGGCGGTGCTGCGGGCGGCTGCTCGCGACGCAGCCGCACGGGGTGCCGCCGAGGCGGCCATCGACTACCTCCAGCGGGCGCTCGATGAGCCACCGGCGCGTGACCGGCGTGGCGCCGTGCTGCACGAGCTCGGCCTCGCCGAAGCGACCGACCGGCGGCGGGAGGATTTCGAGCGGCATCTGCGCGACGCCGCCGCGATCACCGAAGATCCGCGGGCCCGGTCGAGGATTGCCCTGGATCTTGGGCGGGCGGTGGCGTCATGCGGCGAGTTCCGTGGCTCGGTCGAGATCTTCCACGAGGCGCTCGGCGGCGTCACGGATGGGGATGACGAGCTGCTCGTCGCGCTCGAGGCCGAGATGCTTGCGATGGCGTTCCACGAGTTCACGTGCACCGAGCTCGTCGCGCCGTACTGGGAGCGGCGGTTCGCGCAGCTCGACGCCGGCGAGCAGCTCGCCTCGCCAACGCTCGCGCCTTTGGCGCTCGCCGTTGCCGCCTCGCTCGGGCCTGCCGACAAGGCGATCGCGCTGGTCCAGCGGGCGCTCGACGGCGGGCACTTCGAGGCGCCCAACAGCGTCATCGTCGGCGCGATCGGAAACTCACTGATCTACGCTGGCGCGCTGTCGCAGGCGGCGCGCGTGTACCACGACTCGATCACCGCCGCGGAAGCGGCCGGGAATCGCCTGGCGATCGCGTGGCAGTCGACGATGCGGGCAAAGGCCTCGGTGCGGTTGGGCGAGATTCGCCGAGCCGAGGCCGAGGCGCGCCTGGCCCTGCTGATGTTCGAGGAGGGCAGCGGCGAGCCGGGCGTCGCCTGGTGCGTCGCGCACCTGCTCGACGCACTGCTCGCGCGCGGCGCGCTCGACGAGGCCGCCGAGCTGGTGGACCGCAAGCTCGTCGCGGCCAGCGCCGCACCGACGCTCCCGTTTGCCCTGCTGCGCACATCACTGGCCTACTTTCACCTGGCGGTGGGACAGGCCGGGGCCGGGCTGCGGGAGGCGCAGGCCGCAGGACGGCTGGTGTCCGCGACGATCTCGAACCCATACTGCTGTGACTGGCGCTCAGCGGCGGCGCTCGCGCTGTCAGCACTCGACCGGGGCGACGAGGCCCGTGCGGCGGCCCAGGCCGAGCTCGACGATGCCCGCCGGTTCGGAGTCAGGGAGGCCGAGGGGGCGGCGCTGCGGACACTCGGGTTGGTGCTCGGCGGGACGGACGCGGTGGAGGCGCTCAGGAAGTCGGTGGCGGTGCTCGAACCCGCCGAGGGGCGACTCGAGCACGCGCGGTCGCTGCTCGAGTTGGGTGCCGCCCTCCGCCGTGCTGGGATCCGAGCCGAGGCGCGTGATGTCCTGCGGGCCGCACTCGACGAGACGGCTCGCATCGGAGCCAGCGGCTTGGCCGATCGCGCGCACGACGAGCTGATCGCCGCCGGCGCGCGTCCCCGGCGAGGCCGACGCCTGCTTTCGGGCCGGGAGTCTCTGACCGCCAGCGAGGACCGGATCGCCGTGCTCGCCGCCGACGGAATGTCCAACCGAGAGATCGCCCAGCGCCAGTTCGTGACCGTCAAGGCCGTCGAGTGGCACCTGCGAAACGTCTACCGCAAGCTCGACATCTCGTCGCGCCAGGAGCTGCCCCAGGCGCTGGTCTCCGCACCCTAGGGCACAAACCTGGGGTTCTGCCACTAGCGACGTGGCGGCGTCGCGGGCCGAAGATAGTCGCCCGACTACGCGAAAGGTCCGATGCCATGAGCCCGCAGCCACGCCTGGCAACACTCGACTACTTGGCGGAGATAGCCAAGGATTGGGCGGTGAACAGCTTCGCCGCAGCTGCCGACAGCGATTTCGTACTGACCCCGCACCGGTTTGAGTTCGAGAACCCGGCCGTACTCCGCCGACCGCTGGCGCGGTCCTCGCCCGAGGCCGCCAATCCGCTCGGGTTCGCGCCGGACACCGACGGCCCGGTCGTGTGGGCTCGCAGCGACGTCGTCACCCTGCTCGCCGATACCCCGTCGGGCAGCGTTGCCTACGAGCAGGAGATCGTCGAGATCCTCGGCGTGGAGGAGGATGACGTGTTCGCCGAGGCGGCGCTCGTCGTTCGGATCCCGGATCTTCCGCCCTGCATCGGACGGTTCTTCACGGCCCTGTGAACGGCATAGGATCAGCCCGGGGTCAGCGAATGAACGCGACCGCACGGTCGTGGTCGCCGTTGGCCACCCAGACGTAGATGCGGTCGGTGTTACCGACGCTGAGCTGAACCAGGAGCTGCCAATCGCCCTCGCCGGCGGCCGCCACGCAGTCGGCGGGCATCGCCCCGGTGGTCTCGTCCGGGTATCCCAGCAGCCGGTGGTAGGCCAGCTCGTCGCCGCCGTCGCGCTCGACTTCCACCCCCTGGCGCTCGGACAGCTTGTCGCGCACCCGGATGTAGGCGTAGTGCTCGTCGGGGTCGAGCTCGAGCTCCTGCACCGGATCGCTCCAGACCCGGGGCAGCAGCAGTTGGGCCCCCAACCGCATCGGCTGCATCGTGCCCCCGAACGTCACGGGCTCGACTGTGCGCTCGACCCGGACCCGCCGGGCGTCCGCGACCTCCTCTGAGCACGTAGCGCCGCGCTCGACCGACACCACCAGCCAGCCCGACCCAGCCAGTGAGGTGTCGCTCAATGCGGGCGCATCCAGCGCGATCTGGGCCAGCACGACGAACTCCGGCTCGGGCATACCTGCGTCGAGGCTCTCGGCGATCTCCAGACCTGCGTCGAGATCCAGCCATGCCTCGGTCTGCCCTGAGTCAGGGACACCCCATGTGATCCGAACCGACCGACGGGCGAGCTGTTGAACGTCGGTGACCCGCCCATCCAGTTCGTCGGCCCGAGCCAGCTCGCCCAGCTCCTCGAGATCCAGGCAGCGTGCCGGCGGGGTGGTCTCCAGCCGAGGCGGCGGCTCCTCGAAGTCCGGGAAGTCGGCCTCGTCCGGTGCCGGGCTGTCGCCGAAGACGTTTCCTAAGTCAGACAGTGCCCGCACCGACGGCGCCGCAGCCTCGGTGATCTCGCGCGCCTCGCGGACCATCCGGCTGCCAAGCGTTCGCAGAAAATCTCGGCGGTTCGTCGACATCGCTCTCCATGATGCCGTACGACGCTAGAGCGCAAGCGCAAGCGCAACCGCGGGAGCGACGTCTGCGATCACCTGCTCGACCGGGGCAGCGGCGATCGGCTGTAGCCGCAGGACGTAGCGACAGAGTGCGAGGCCAAGCAGCTGCGTGCCGATGAGCCCGGCGCGCCGGTCGACCTGATCGACACCGAGCGCGGCGACCGGCTCAACGATCAGCCGCTTGAAGTTGCCCTGCATCTGTTCGGCGACCTGGGGGTTGGTCACGGCGGTCCTCAGCAGGAACACGAGACTGTCGTCCTCTGGGCCGTGCTCCCAGCGATCCACGAAGTGGCGGACCATGCACTCGCCTCGCTTTTCGGCAGGGACGCGCCCGAGGTCCGGGGGCTCGACGTTGCTCGTCGCCGCCGCGGCAAACAGCCCCGCTTTGGAGCCGAAGTAGCGCATCACCATCGACGGGTCGATCTCGGCTTCAGCGGCAACGGCTCGAACCGTGGTTCGCTCGAACCCACGCGCGGCAAACATGCGGCGGGAGACCTCCAGGATCGCGCGACGGGTGGTCACGGACCGAGGTCCGCCGACGCCCGGCAGGGGGTCCACCGAGGGGGATCCGGACCGCGGCTCGGACACGGCAGAGAGTCTACACCGTTATGCCAACGTTCGATGGCCAACGGCTGTTGATATTGCCGAGCTAATCCTTTAGGGTAGGTCAACAAGCGTTGGCAAACAGAGCGAGACCGACCCATGACCGAGCCGACAACCTTCTTCAAGCGATACCGCGTACACGTAGCGGTGATCCTGGCCAATGCGGGCTTCGCCGCGGTTTTCGCGACGATCGCGCTGAGCGGCTTTCATCAGCCGACGCCCCATGAGCTTCCGGTCGGCATCGTCGCGCCCAGGCCGGTAACCGAGGAGCTCGAGCGCGGGATCAGCGAACGCATGCCCGGCCGCTTCGACGTGCGACCGCTCCCCAGCGAGTCGCGTGCCCGGGCGGAGATCGGCAGCCGCGACATCGACGGCGCGCTGATCGTCTCACCCCGGGGCTTTCACCTGCTCACCGCGGAGGCCGGCGGCACCGCGCCCGCCCAAGCGATCACCGGCGCGTTCAGTGCGATTGCTGCCGAGAGCGGCCGGCCGTTGACCGCTACCGACGTGGCGCCGCCAGGGAGCGAGGACACGCAGGCGCTGTCTTCGTTCTTCGTGATCCTGTGCGTCCTGTTTCCGAGCCTCGCGGCTGGGATCGCCGCCGGCCACGCGCTGCGGCAAAGCCCGCTGCGCTCCCGGCTGAGCGTGCTCGTCGCCGTCGCGGGTATCGCCGGCCTGGCAGCCGCGGCGATCGCAGATGGAATCAGTGGGTTGCACCACTACTGGGCGATCGCCGGGATCGTCGCGCTGTTCTCGGTTGCGATCTCTGCGCCGACTGCCGCCCTCGGACAGATCAAGCCACATCTGGTCGCGGTGTGCGTGCTCGCTTTTCTCGTGTTCGGCATCCCGGCAAGTGGCGGTCCGGCAAACCTGGCGCAGTTCGCGCCCGACTTCCTGCGGTCGTTGGGCTCCGCGCTGCCGCTGGGTGTCGCGGCGGCCACGGTTCGCAACACCGTCTACTTCCACGATGCCGCCACCGAGAGTCGCCTGTGGGTGCTGACGGCGTTCGCGGTGGGCGGAACGGCGCTGTGGTGCCTGCTGGTACGGGTCGACCTCCAGCGCGCGGCAGGTGGTCGCCGGGGGACTCAGCTCGCGTCGGCTCGGACCGCGCCAAGCCACCGGGTGACCACGTCAGACCACGCGGCTGGTTGCGAGACGTGAGCGTGATGACCCCCGCGGTCGAGCACACGCACGTCCCAGTTGGGGTGACGGCGTGCTGCCGCGAGCGCAAAGCTCACTGGCACGTGGTGATCATCGCTCGCATGCACGACCAACACCGAGCGCGCGGATCGGTCAAGCGCGGGTTCGAGATCGCCTGGCGACAGAGCCAGCCGCGCAAGCGTCGATAGCGGGCGGACGGGCGTCCTCGGACGCTGCGCTCGGTCACGGATCGCGTCGCGGATGAACGCAATCCGGTGGGCTCCGTAGTCCAGAACCGTTGCGCCGGCGCTTCGCCCGTTGCGAGCAGGTGCAAAGAACGCCCCGGCGAGGACCGCGGCGCGCAGCGGTCGGGGGCGGCGTTCGATCACCTGCATCGCCAGCACGGCCCCCATCGAGTGTCCGATCACGATCGCCTCGTCGGTGATTAGCGGATCGAGAAGCTCGAGCGCAGCCGCCGGCACCAGCGGCACGGCCGGCGTGACTACCTCCCCGAATTCACCGAGCCGTTCGCGCGCGGCGTTCCAGTCGTCCGGGGTTCGCCCCAGCCCGTGCAGGCAGATCACGCGGCGCGCGGCGGTCACCGCTTTGCCGCCGTACCGCGCAGCGGTTTCTCTGCGCTGAACTCGGAACTCGTGGCGAAGTGGTCGAGCGTCGACCCGATCCAACGCGCCACGTCTGCCCGCGGCGCCGACGCCAGCGGCTGTATGCCGAGAACCCATCGCGACCACGCCGTCCCGATCAGAACGGCCGCAACCATCGCGTGACGCTGGCCCCAGGAGTCGCCGCTGTAAGCGTCCGGCGGCGTGATCCGGATCCGTGCGGCCAGGAACTCGCGGATCGCTCGGGCGGCTTCCGGCGAGCCTGCCGCCGCCTGGGCGAGCGCGACGAAGCCCTGACCGACGGGTTGGGCGCTCTCGAACCGCGCCAGGAACTCCTCAGCGAGCCGAGTCCCGTCGAACGGAGCTTCGTCGGGCATCGCCGCCTCCCCGACAGAGCGCGGGTCGAAACCGAGCTCCAGCGTGGCCGCGAACAGCTGCGCCTTGTCGCCGAAGTAGTGATAGACGAGCGCGGGGTCGACTTCCGCGGCTCGGGCGACCGACCGGATCGTGGTGTCGGCGTAGCCGTTGGCGACGAACTCGCGGCGTGCTGCGTCGACGATCGCGCCACGCGTGTTTTGGGGTCCTGGCCGGCGGCCGGCTGGGCTCACCACGCCTCCTTTCTCGATTTGCCTCGGTATCAGGATTATTTCACGTCCGTGAGTTCTCAGAATAATTTCACGGCCATGAATTCTTTCGCTCGAGGTCATCACGCCGCGGCCGCGATCATGGAGCTGTTGGGAGACCGTGCCTGGTGGATGCCAGCCAGCATTTCCCACCGCGCTCACTCAACCGGGTAGCGTCGGGGGCCAAGCAGCAACACGAGAGGGGCATCGATGGCTGGACATGCAGTCTTCCTTGGATGGGGCCAGGTCGTACGCGGTCGCGAGCAGCTGGCGCTGCAGGTGTTTGGAGAGACCGTCGAATACTGGTCAGAGCAACAGCAGGCCGGGCGGATTGAGAGCTTCCGGCCGTGCCTGCTGCAGCCTCACGGGGGCGACCTCGCGGGCTTCTTCCTGATCCACGGGGAGCGAGCGACGCTGGACGAGATCCAAGCCAGCGACGAGTTCGCTCGGATGGTCGCGCGCGCCGGCGCCGTCGTCGACAACATCGGCGTCACGGCCGCGTTCACCGACGATGAACTCGGCCGGCAGATGGCGACCTACGGCGAGGTCACGAAGAGTCTCCCGCAGGCGACATAGCCATCGCGTCGGCGCCGTGCTCCCGGCGTCGGCGATCAGGCGGCCGTGTAGCCGCCGTCGATCGGGAGCGCTGCGCCGGTGACGAACGCCGCCTCATCCGAGATCAGATAGGTCACGGCCGTGGCGACCTCGGACGGGATGCCGGCTCGCCCGATCGGGTGCTTGGCGATTTCCGTCTCACGCTGAGCCGGAGTCATCGCATCGTTCATCGGCGTGTCGATCAGCCCGGGGTGGATCGAGTTCACCCGTACCCCGTGCCTGCCGTACGCCACCGCCGCGTGCTTGGTGAGCATCGTGATGCCGCCCTTGCTCGCCTGGTAGGCGCCGGCCATCGCCGCCCCCACCAGGCCCCATGTGGAGGACACGTTGACGATCGCGCCGTGCCCGCGCTCGATCATGCCGGGAATCACCTGACGCATACCGAGGAACGGCGCGGTCAGGTTCACCGCCAGCACGGCCGACCAGCCGTCGAGAGTCTCGTCGGCCAGCGCCGGGAAGCGGTTGATCGCCGCGTTGTTGATAAGCGCGTCCGGCTCGCCGAATACTCGGGCGCACGTGTCCGCGATCTCGCGCCAGGCTGCCTCCTGGGTGACATCCGCGGCGAGCGACTCGCAGCTCGCGCCGTGCGCCCGCAGCTCATCCGCCGCGGCGCTCACGCCGTGCTCGTCGCGATCGACGAGCAGCACCCTCGCGCCCTCGTTGCACAGCCCCTCGCCGGCGGCGCGGCCGATCCCGCCCGCACCGCCCGTGAGAATCACGTTCTTGCCCTCGACTCGACCGGCCATCTCGGCATCGTTTCATGGCCGCGAACATCGTGTTGATTCACCCTATGCGCTCACAGCTCGCGCTCGAGCTCGTCGACGAACTCGAGATGCAGTTCGAGCAACCGCCGCAGGAACTCGTTGACGAGCATCAGGTACTTGCGCCGGTGCGGGAGGGCATCGGCCGACGCCTCGGTCTCGTCGAGCCGGCTCATCAGCTCGGCGACGTCGTCGCGTAGCGTGGCGACGCTTTCGCGGGTCGGCTCCTCACCCACCAGGTCGCAGATCAGCAGCCGCAGCATCAGCTCGCTCTTGAACGGCTGGAACGTGACCGGAGTGCGCGCGTAGTCGCGTAACGCCTGCAGTCCCTTGTCGGTGAGCGTGTAGACGGTGCGCTGGCGGGTCTTACCCGGCTCCTTATGGGTCGCCAGATACCCGAGGCGGGCCAGGCGCTTGGGCTCAACGTAGTACTGGCTCTCTCCGGCCCAATCCAGGATCCGCCCGCGATGCACCATCTGGCGCAGATCGTGAGGGCCGGCACCGGTGCGGCCGACCAGGCCGAGGATCTCGTAGGAGAACAGACTCAACTCATCGCTTGACATAGCTATGTTCCGTAGTTTATAACTGTGGTCCACACCTTGTCGGGAAAGGATACGCAATGCGACCGCAGTTGACGGAAGTGCCGGTACTGATCGTCGGCGGCGGCCCGGGTGGACTGACGGCCGCAGCCGAGCTCGCCGGCCGCGGAATCGAGGCGCTGCTGGTCGAGCGCCGACCCGCGTTGTTCGAGCACCCCCGGGCGACCGCGGTCAGCACGTGGTCGATGGAGCTGATCCGCAAGTGGGGGCTCGAGGACGAGCTCCGGGCCGCGGCCGTCGACGTCGAATGGCGCGGTTGGGTATGCGAGACGCTGGCGTCACAGGACGGGATCGAGATCCCGTTGGGGCTGCCGACCCGCGAGCAGGCCGCCGCCGTCAGCCCGACTGCGCCGGCATGCGTGCCCCAGGACGAGCTCGAACCGGTGCTGCTGCGCGAGGCTCGGCGACGAGGCGCTCGAGTGCGTTTCGGGACCGAGCTGGTGAGCCTGCGGTCGCGATCCGACGGCGTCGAGGCGGTCGTGCGCGACGGCGTCGGGCAGCCGCGGGCGGTCCGCGCCCGCTACGTGATCGGAGCTGACGGCGCGCACAGCGCCGTGCGCAGCGCGCTCGGGATCGGCATGCAGGGTCCGGAGGTCACCGTCTCGGCGATCTCCGCGCTGTTGCACGCGCCGCTGTGGCACGTGCTCGGCAACCGCCGCTACGGGCTGTACCCGATCACTCACCCCGAGGCAGGCGGAGTGTTCGTGCCCGCGGGACGCAACGACCGCTGGATCTTCGGACTCATGCAAGCCCCCGGAACGCCGACCGTGCCAGACATCGATCAGCCGACGATGGCCCGGCTGATCGAAACCGCCGCCGGAGTCCCCGGGCTGAACCCGCGTATCGCCCGGATCAGCGGATTCGCGTTCACCGCCCAGCTCGCCGAGCGCTTCGGCGATGGCGACGTGTTCCTGGTCGGAGACGCCGCGCATCGCGTGACGCCTCGCGGCGGCACCGGGATGAACACCTCGATCCACGACGCGTACGACCTCGGGTGGAAGCTCGCCTGGGTCCTGCGCGGCTGGGCGAGTCCGGCGCTGCTCGAGTCCTATGAGCTCGAGCGCCGGCCGGTGGCGGAGCACAACGTGCTCCGATCGGCGCAGCCCGACGGTTCGGTGCGAGACGCCGCCGAGGAACTGCACGTCGACCTCGGCCCGCGGATCCCCCACGCCTGGGTCGGGTCCGGAGAGGACCGCCGTTCGACCCTCGACCTGCTGGCGCCGGGACTGACGCTGTTCACCGGGCCCGACGGCGACGTGGAGCCGCAGGCATCGCGGCGATCAGCGGATGGATCGGCGCCCGTGGCGGTCCGCCGGCTGCCGGCCATCACCGCCCGGGCACTGGGAATCGGACCGCGAGGGTCGCTGCTGGTCCGTCCCGACGGAGTTGCCATTCAGGCGGGCGCGGAGGAGCTGAGGGCCGCGGCGTGAGCCGCGGCCCTCAGCGTCAACGCCTATTGCCTAATGCCAGACCCAGCGGGCCAGGTGAATCGTGAACGTGAGCTTCTGTCCATCGCTGCCGGCAGCAGTGACCGTCACCGGAAGCAGGTGGAACACGTGGTTACCCTTCAGCAGATTCGCGCCGAACCCCGTCAGCTTCATGTTCTGGAAGCCACCGCTGTCAGCACCAATGGAGTAATTGCGCTGGGCAATCACAGTGCCGTCGTTGGACATCGTGAGGTGACCGCTGCAGCTGGTGGTTCCGTGGAAGCAGCCGAGCTCCACGCCGACCACGCGGCCGGGTGACACAAATCCCTCTCGGCCGAGGATGACCGCCTGGCTGGACGTGGACGGCGTCGTAGTTGTGAAAGTCTGATCCGCCCCCGTCGCGGTGCCGACGTTGCTCACCGCCACCAGGCGGTAGTGGAAGGTCGTCCCTGAGGCCAGACCGGTCAAGTTCGCGGCCGCGGCCACGTTGCTGGTGCCCGCGCCGGCGGTGGTTGACGGCGTATTAGCGCCGTAACCGGTCGTCGGACCGTACTGGAAGAAGTAGTGCGTCCTGCTACCGGCAGGATTCACCGTACCGCTCAACCTGACGCTCGACTGTGCAACATTCGCTGCAGCACCGGTCGTCGCAGCCGGCGGCGCCGCAGCCGCAGCTGCAGTCGTGGACGATCCTAGTGATGACACCGCCAACCCAATGCCCGCACAGGCAAGGGTAATGACGAAGCCGAGTGCAATGAGTCTGCGCATATAGTCTCCCGTTGTGGGTTGCACTCCGACCCGTAACAGCGGCGAGACCGAGTAGTTGCGACGCCGGCGCGCAGGATCCGCCGGTGGTAAGAGATCAGACCACCGCCGCAACTTTCACCTGGCCCCTGAAATACCGCGGCCGCCTCGTCAGTCGGCCCCGGCGGCGATGTCGGCCACCGCCGAGACGGCGCGCTCGACGTCGTCGAGCCCGCTGTAGTGCACGAAGCCGAGCCGGGCCGCGCCCTCGAGCCCGAGACCGAGCGCGACTGACAGCTCGTGGGCGTAGACGTCGCCGCTGGTGGCCGCAATCCGCCGCTCGGCCAGCGCCCTGGCCACGTCGCGAGGCCGTCTGCCGCGGACGTTGAAGTACACCGTCGGGATCCTGCGGGCCGGCGTGCCGAAGATCGTCACGTCATCGATCGCCCCGAGTCCGCGAACGAGCGCATCGGTCAACGTCCGCTCATGGTCCTTGATTCGGTCGAACCCGACCTCCCTCATGTAATCGACCGCGGCGATCACGCCCGCCAGCGACTCCAGCGGCAGCGTTCCGAGCTCCCAGCTCGCCGGCGGGTCAGCGGGCGAGGTCGCCAGCCGGTCGGGCGCGAACTCCCCGAGCAGAGCCGGGGTCGAGCACAGGATTCCCACGTGCGGCCCAAACCACTTGTAGGCGGAGCAGACCAGCACGTCGATCCCGAGCTCGGCGATGGCGAGCGGCTGGTGCGGGGCCGCGGCGACAGCGTCGACGAACACCCGGGCGCCGACCGCCCGGGCCCGCTCCACGACCGGGCCGAGGTCGTTGAGCGTGCCCAGCGCATTCGAGGCGGCGCCGATCGCGACCCAGCGGGTCCGCTCGTCGATTGACTCGATCACGCTGCGTCCGTCGAGCTCGAGCGTCTCCGGGTTGAGGTCGACCAGCGTGAACTCCGCGCCGGAACGCTCGGCGGCGATCGCCCACGGCCGCACGTTGGCGTCATGCTCCAGTCGCGTCGAGACCAGCCGGTCTCCGGGCCCCAGCGCGGCCTCGAGTGCGTGCGTGAGGCGGAACGTGAGCGCGGTCATGCTGGGCCCGAACACGACCCCGTCGGCGGACGCGCCGAACAGATCCCCGACTCGGCGGCGGGCGGTCGCGACCAACTCGGTCGTGGCCTCCGACGCCCGATAGGGACCGAACATGTTCGCGGTGTCTCCCGAAGCCATGTACTCCTGCATCGCCGCGATCGACGTATCGACCGGCTGAGTGCCGGAGGGGGCGTCTGCCCGCACCCATCCATCGGCCAGGCCGGGAAATCTTGAGCGGTTGAGCCCATCCGTTCGCACGTGGCGCCCAAGTTATCTATCGGCGGACATAGCCGGCGCGCCGCGGGCGGCCAAAGCCGCCGCGCCGCGGGTCTAGGTCTCGGGGCGGTAGCGCAGGCCGTCGAGCGCGATCCGCAGGATGTGCTCGACCTGGCTCGGATCGTTGGAGGGAATCTTCGCGATCCCGCCGACCATCTGCATGACGTCGGCGAACTCGACGTCGGAGCGCACGACGCCGGCTTCTTGCGCGCGCTTCAGCAGCGGCTCCCCGGCCGCGAACAGCGACGCGCGGCAGGTCTGGAACAGCGCGGCATCCTGGTCGAGGTAGTCGAGCAGCTCATGGGCCAGCGCCCGCTTGGTGGCGAAATACGCGATCAGGCGCTCAAACCAACCGGTGAGCGCCTCCCACGGATCGCCGTTGTCAACCTCGACGGCTGAGCGGCAGATGGCCTCGACCTCGTTGACATACAGCGCCTCGAGCAGGGCCTGGCGATTCGGGAAGTGCCGGTAGAGCGTCCCGATGCCGACGCCGGCCCGGCGAGCGATCTCCTCGAGCGCGGTCGACTCTCCACCCTCCGCGAACGCCTCGCGCGCGGCCGCGAGCACCTTGTCGTAGTTACGCCTGGCGTCCGCTCGCTTGGGGCGGGCGAGGAGCGTCTCTGCGGCGATTTCGGTGGAGCTCATGAAATTTCGGTTGACAAACGGAGGGGGCCTCCGTATAGTTCCGGAGGGTGCCTCCAGTTATTTCGGAGGCGTCCTCCACTTTAGCGCCACATTGATCAATCGACAAGTTGGGAACTGAATGAACCTCGTTTCTTCGCAAACCCTCTCATCTGACCGTCGCCGGTGGACGGCGTTGATCGTCGTCTGCTTGGCGCAGCTGATGGTTGTGCTTGACGTCACGATCGTGAACGTCGCACTTCCCTCGATCCAACGCGACCTGCACTTCAGCCAGGGAAACCTGACCTGGGTCGTCAACGCTTTCCTGGTCACGTTCGGGAGCCTGTTGCTGCTCGCCGGGCGGATCGGTGATCTCGTCGGGCGAAAGCGCGTGTTCCTCGTCGGCGTGGTCGTATTTACGGTGGCCTCGCTGCTGTGCGGACTCGCTCCGAGCCAGGGCGCGCTGATCGCCGCCCGGTTCGTGCAGGGGATCGGCGCGGCCATGCAGGCCTCGGTGATCCTGGCGATCATCATCTCCGAGTTTCCCAAGCCCAGCGAGCGCGCTCGCGCGATGAGCGCGTACGTATTCGTGTCGGTCGCCGGAGGCTCGCTGGGGCTGCTCGCCGGTGGCCTGCTGACCGAGGCACTCAACTGGCACTGGGTGTTCTTCGTGAACATCCCGATCGGCCTGATCACGCTGGCTCTGGGCCAGTTCCTGATCCCGGCCGACGAGGGGCTCGGCCTCGGGCACGGAGTCGACTGGCTCGGCTCGCTGCTCGTCACCGCATCTCTGATGAGCGCGATCTACGCGATCGTCCAGGCGACCAGCCATGGCTGGGTGTCGGCCCCGGTGCTCGGCATCGGCGGGCTGGCGGCCGTCCTGATGGCCGGGTTCCTCGCCCTCGAGGCCCGGATCGAGAACCCGATCATGCCGCTGCGGATCCTGCGGCTGCGCGGGCTGGTCAACGCCAGCGTCGTCAGAGGCTTCCTCGTGACCGGCATGTACTCGACGTTCTTCCTCGGAACGCTGTACCTCGAGCACGTCCGCCACTACAGCTCGCTGCAGACCGGAGCCGCGTTCCTGCCCTGGACGCTGACCGTGGCGGTCCTCTCACAGGGGATCACCGCGCGTCTCGTCAATCGGTTCGGCTCGTTCGCGGTCCTGACCGCCGGAATGGCGAGCGCCGTCGTCGGCCTGCTTCTGTTCAGCACCGTTGGCGCCGACACGGCGTTCTTCCCGACGGTGTTCCTGGCCTGCTTCACGATCGGGCTGGGCATCGGGACCGCGTTCATGCCACTGCTGACCATCGCAATGGCCGACGTCCCCGCCGCCGACTCCGGGCTTGGCTCGGGCATCACCAACGTCTCACAGCAGATCAGCGGCGCGCTCGGCCTGGCCGTGCTGAGCACGATCGCCGCCAACCACACGAAGGGTCTGGTGTCCTCGCACCACGGACTGACCGACTCCCTGATCAGCGGCTACCACGTCGCGTTCCTCAGCGGAGCGGCAGTGATCGTCGCCGGAATCGCGCTCGCTTTCGTCCTGCTCCGCCCCCGGCGCTCGGAGGCCGAGCTGCGCCTGGCCGAGTCCCCGGCAGACGGCGCCGTCGAGGCCCTCCCCACCAACCTCGAGATCGAGAGAAACGCCGCATGACTCACGACAATCGCCCCCGCCGCCACACCACCACGGCGCAGCCGACCGGCCGGCGCTCGCTCAGAACCGAGCGGCGGCCCGGCTCCCGAGCCAGCGCCCAGCTGATCTCCGACGCCGTGATCGCCAGTTACATCCACGACATCTCCCAGCGCCACAGCGACGGTGCGGCCTCCCAATCGGGTCGCGGTCTTCCGCGAACGCACCCGTAGGCTTGGACGATGCCCACGTCGCCAAACACGCGCTCCTGATCGTCGGCGGTGGACGCATGGGCGAGGCACTGCTGGGCGGCCTGATCGCGGCGGACGGCAGCCGGCGAGATCGCCGTCGCAGAGGTGCTCCGTCACGTCGCCAGGAGCTGTCGGAGTCGCATCCTGGAGTGGCTGTCGTCGAGGCGGTCGTGCCCGCGGACGCCGCCGTGTTGGCGGTCAAGCCGGCTGACGTTCCGGCGGCCGCGCGCGAGGTCGCCGACGCGGGCGCGCGGCGTGTCTGTCGGTGGCCGCGGGCGTGACCACGAGTGCGATCGAGGCGGCCGCGGGACGGCCGCTCGCCGTGGTGCGGGCGATGCCGAACACGCCGGCGCTGATCGGTGCCGGCGCCGCTGCGATCAGCCCCGGGTCCGCGGCCGGCGAGGACGACCTGGCGTGGGCCGAGGAGATGCTCGGCGCGGTCGGAGTGGTGGTGCGCGTCTCGGAGACGGCGCTCGATGCGGTCACCGGCCTGTCGGGCTCGGGCCCGGCGTACGTGTTCCTGGTGGCCGAGTCGCTGGTCGAGGGCGGCGTCCTGGCCGGGCTGCCGCGTGACGTTGCCCAGACCCTCGCGTTCCAGACTCTGCTCGGCTCGGCGCGCCTGCTGTCCGAGGGCGGCGCGGGTCCCGCTGAGCTGCGCGCCGCGGTCACCTCCCCGGGCGGGACGACCGCGGCCGGCCTGCGCGAGCTCGAACGGTCTGGCGTGCGTGCGGCGTTTCTCGACGCCGTCACCGCGGCCGCCGACCGTTCGCGCGAACTCGGTCGCTGAACCGGTGTCGACGCTCCGGGTCGATCACGTCGTTTGGGCGGTCGACGATCTCGACGCCGCCGCAGTACGGTTCCGCGACGAGTTCGGACTGGGCTCGGTCGCCGGTGGCAGTCATCCGGGGTGGGGCACCGCGAACCGGATCGTGCCGCTCGGAAGCGAGTACCTCGAACTGGTCGCGGTTGTCGATCGCGAGCGCGCGGCGGGCTCGGAGTTCGGCCGGGCGGTGCTCGGGGCGGTCAGCGGTCGGCGCCGGCTGCTCGGCTGGGCGGTCGAGACCGACGATCTGGAGGGCGTCGCCGATCGCCTGAGCCTCGACGTGATTCGTGGATCGCGTACCAGGCCCGACGGCTCCACGCTGCGCTGGCAGCTCGCCGGCGTCGGGCCCGCATTGTCGAGCGGCGCGCTGCCGTTCTTCATCCCGTGGGACGTGGCCATCCGACGAGCGTCCCGGCTCGGCGCCGGCCGAGCACCGCGCGATGCCGTCGGCATCGACTGGATCGAGGTCGTCGCCGATGACCGGGGCGTCGAGCAATGGCTCGGCGATGACTCGCTCCCGTTGCGAATCAGCGACGGCGTCGCCGGTCTGGGGCCGTCGCGCTCGACACCGCCGCGGGCGAGCTCGTGTTGCCGACGAGCGCCGGACGGCCCCAATGAGCGAAACTGCCCGGCGATGACCCTGCACGACCAACCGGTGACCCGATGAGGTTCGCGATCCTCGGCGCGGGGGCGATCGGCGCCTACGTGGGCGCCGCGCTTGCCCGCGGCGGCAGCGATGTCGTGCTGATCGCTCGCGGGCCGCATCTCGAGGCGCTGCAGCGCGACGGCGTCACGGTGATCAGCGCCGCGCGGCGACTTTCACGCACAGCCCGGAGGCCACCGACGACTTTGCGGCGATGTCCGACGCGGACGTCGTGTTCATCGGGCTGAAGGCCTACAGCCTCCCCGAGCTCGGCGTCGCGGCTCGCCGATACGCTTCCGCCGACGGGGCGGTGATCGCCGCCCAGAACGGGATTCCCTGGTGGTACTTCCAGGGCGACGGGAGCGAGCTCGACGGCTCGCGCGTGGAGAGCGTCGATCCCGGGGGCGCGGTGTCGGACACGATCTCCCCAGCGCAGACCGATCGGTTGCGTGATCTACTGCTCGACCGAGATCACCAGACCCGGCGTGATCCGTCATATCGAGGGCACGCGGTTCGCGATCGGCGAGCCGGACGGGAGCCTCAGCGATCGCTGCGCTCAGATCTCCGAGACGTTCATCGCCGGAGGGCTCAAGTGCCCGGTGGAGTCCAACCTGCGCGAGCAGATCTGGCTCAAGCTGGTGGGCAACGTGCCGCTGAACGCGATCACCGCGTTGACCGGCGCCACGCTCGGCCAGCTCGGCGAGCTCGATACGATGACCGACCTGTTGCGGGCGTCGATGGAGGAGTGTGCCGAGGTCGCAACCAGGCTCGGGGTGACGATCCCGGTATCGCTCGACCGGCGCCTGCAGGCCGCGATCGAGGTCGGCGATCACCGCACCTCGATGCTCCAGGACCTCGACGCCGGCAAGCCGCTCGAGACCGCATGCATGTCCGGCGCAGTGATCGAGATCGGCGATCGGCTCGGGATGCCGCTCCCATACACGCGTGCAGTTCACGCCTGCATCGAGATGCGCGAGCGGATCCGCGACACCGCTGAGTCGGGACGCTGACGACTTCGGGCTCGGCGTCCTACCGCACGGGCGCCGGAACGAACCCGGCGATTCCGTCCGCGACCGCGACCGGGTCGTCGACGGGCACCCAGGCCTTGGCGCCCGGGACCGTGGTCAGGCGCGCGTCGGGGAAGTCCGACACCAGTCGCTGCGCGTCGGACAGCGGGAAGAACCCGCACGCGTCGCCCCAGATCAGCAGGACCGGACGACCGAATCGCGGGATCGCTCCGGCGGCGTCGAGCAGCAGCTGCGGCTCGCAGCTTCCCTGCAGCGCCACGTAGTCGCCGATCACGCGAGGCTCCCTCCGCCCCGGGCCCAGGAATGACTCAGCCCGCTCGCGATCGAGCCCGTGAGCGGTGACGGTGGCGAGACCCCTACGGCGCGCGGTCGATGACCGACCTTGGAGCCGCATCAGCCCCCGCGCGAGTCCGGGGAACCGGCGACACATCGCCGTGGCCGTCTTCAGCTTTTCGGGTGGGAACTTGTCGTAGGTCTCGCAGTTGGTGAGGACGAGCCGGCCGATCCGGTGCAACGCCGGATGACCGGTGGCCAGCGACAGCAGCAGCAAGCCGCCGGCTGTGTCGTTGGCGATCACCGTGACGTCCTCCAGCTCGAGCAGCTCCAGGCAGTCGAGCATCACGCGAGCCATCGAAGCGGCGGATCGGTCCGCTCCTTCCGGAAGCGGCCAGGGATGCGCTCCCAACGGGAGGTCGATGGTTATGCACCGATGGCGGTCCTCGAGCGCGGCGACCACATCGCGCCACAGGTCGTGGTTCGCCAGCGCGCCGGCGAAGAACACGAGCGCCGGCCCCGTGCCTGACGACCGCCAGGCCAGCGGACCGATTCGGGTGTCGAGCGTTTTAGATTCCATGGGTATCCAACATACCGACAGTATGTGAATTGTCAAGGCTCAGTCGCCTGAGCGCTCGGATCACTTCCCGTCTGGAGCCAGCCCCCGGAGCATCACCTCGAGCGCTTGGCCGAGCGCCGCTCTGGTCGCGTCAGGATCGCCGGAACGCGCGATCAGCAGTCCCCCGAGGAACGCCAGCCCTCCGACCACGTCGGTGAGGACGTCGGGATCGAGATCGATGATCTCGCCCCGCCCGATCGCCGCGGCGATGAACGACCGCAGCCGCGCATGGGCCGCCTCCTGCTCGGCGTCGGGGTCGAGGTCGAGGCCGAGCACCGCCGGCCCGTCGATCAGCGTGATCCGCTTGACCTCTGGGTCGAGTGAGACGTCCAGGTACGCGTTCAGCTGGGCCAGGATCTGTTCGATCGGTGGACTGTTCGGGTCGCCCGCGCCGACGGCACGCGCCCGGGCCTCGGCCTCGACCTCGACGAACACGGCGCGGAACAGCGCCTCCTTGCCGGCGAAGTGGTGGTACACCGCGCCCTTGGTCACCCGGGCCGCGCCGGCGATCTGGTCGACCGACGTCTGCGCATAGCCCTTGGTGGCAAACGACGCGCGGGCGGCGGCGAGCACGGCCCGGCGGGTGGCCTCGACCTGCTGCGATCGGAGCGTTCCCGATTGCGCCGTGTCGCTTCCGTCCGTGGTCGCTCGCCGGGGCACGCGGACAGTATGTTGTCAGTCGTGGCTCTTGACCGGCAACAGATCCGAGCGTCCATCGAACGGGCCGGCGACGAGCACTGGCAGGCGCTTGTCGAGCATCACACCGACGTCTACCCGGAGAGCAACCCCACGCCCGGCGACGTGTGCCGGGCCGAGGCCGAACGGCTAAACGAGCTCGGTCTCGGCGACGACCCAAACCTCGAACTGGTCGTCAGCCGAGTGGAGCGGGACGGAGCCGCGGTGCGAATCACGCACGTGTTCGCGGATCGCGACAAGGGCAGCCAGTTCGAGACTGAGCCGTTCACCAACTACGAGTGAACAACGCTCGCGACGGCGGGCTGATCAGCCGAACTGCGGTACACGCGCGGTGGTGACGGTGGGCTCGGCGCCGACCTCGCGCATCAGCACGGTGCCGCGGGGGACCTGTCCGGTCGCCAGGTAGGCGTCGAGCGCCTCGACGCTGCGCCAGTAGGCGATCAGTCGAACCGTCTGACCGTCGACGAGCAGCGTGGCGAGCTCGACCTCGGCGGGCCTGGTGTCGACGTGCTCACGCATCAGGGCCGCGAGTCTGTCGGTCTGTTCGGGGGTCAGGGTCGCCTCGAAGATGGCGGCTGCCTTCACGGTCGGTCTCCTCGGTGTCTCTGGGGTGATTGGTGCCTGAGCCATTGAGCACATTTCGAGAAGACAGCTCCGGCCGGGGGCTCTTGAATGCGTTCACGCCGCAAACGCCTGATCACCGAGCCATCGAACGGAGACCTTCTCATGTGCAACTTCTTCCCACGTGGAACCCTCGCAGGAACCGACAGCGCCGACGTCTTCCACGGCCACGAGCAGCATGTTCCGATCTCGATGTCCTGGCTCCACGACCGGCCGGGCGAGGTTCCCGAGCTTCACCGCCACCCCTACTCGGAGGTGTTCGTCGTGCCCGCGGGCGAGGCTCGCTTCCAGGTCGACGCCGCCGAGATGTTCAGCAACCGGCTCTGAGCCAACCACACAACCCGACCCATCCAGGAGGAACGTCATGAGCCCCGAGATCACCAAGATCGCCAACGTCATCGTCCCCGCCGACGACCAGGACAAAGCGCTGCAGTTCTACACCGAGGTACTCGGCCTCGAGAAGCGCCTCGAGGCGCCGTTCGGCGACGGCAGCCGCTGGATCGAGGTCGCGCCCACAGGATCGGACACCGTGATCGCGATCTGTCCGCCCGGCCCGAACGTCAAAGCCGGCGGCAAGGAGACCGGCATCACTCTGCAGACCAACGACGTCGATGCCTACCACGCCCAGCTCAGGCAGCGAGGCGTGGACGTCGACGCCGAGGTGAGCCGCTTCGGCGACCCGGTGCCGCCGATGTTCTGGTTCCGCGACCCGGAGAAGAACAACCTGCAGGTCATCGAGGTTGCGTGACCTCGCGGGCCTGATCCGTCGCATGCGTTGCGCGGTGGGCACTGGCGGCCTCGTCGCCAAGGCCCACCGCCGGCGCGCGGCGCCGCCCCTCCCGACTACAGGCCTACACCCACGCAACTGCTCGAACCGGACTGCCGCTGAGCCCTGGGAAGAGCAGCGGGAGAGCCGCGAACTGGACCCGTCGGCCGCGAAGGGCCTCCAGGTTCGCGAGGCCCTCGATTATGTAGACGTCGTTTGCGAGCAGCGTGCGGTGTACGGGCCATGGGTTGGGATGGCCGACGTCGTAGTAGCCGTGAACGTAATACGCGTCGTAGAGGTGCTCGATCCCGACTGGCTCGCAACCTACCGCCTTGACCCCTCGGTCCACCAGCCACTGGGCGGCTTCGACGCTGAGGTGCGTCTGACGCATTCGTTCCGTCGGCGTCGCCTCCTGGAAGCCCGAGTAGATGAGAACGATGTCGCCCGCCCGAACGTCGGCTCCCGCCTCATCGAGATCGGCGGCCGTGTAGGCATAGTCGACGTGGCCCTTGTACATGTCGAGCACGATCGCCTCGCCCGCGAAACGCGAGACGTCGACGTCCTCGAGGGACGCCCCGCCGGCCACAGTGTGGATCGGCGCGTCGATGTGCGTCGCCGTATGGTCGCAGAGCGCGATTCGACACACGGTTCCATTGGCCGTCGGGAACTGCGAGATGTAGTCCAGCCCGATTTCAAGGAGGTGGGGGTTGCTGTCCAGCATGTCCCCCCAGAGCTCGTACGAGGTTTCAACGGTGATCGGACGCGAGAGATCCACCAAACCGCCCGGTTGACGGGTGTCATCTCCCGACGGTTCGACTACGGCGGGACGATCGGCCATGTCCAGTTCCTTTCGCGTCGCTCGAGCTGCTGTTCAGGCTGTCTGACGGTGGATGCTACGTCGATTTGGACCCCGCACGCTGCGACCTCCCGAAGCTCGGATCCGGAAGCCCGCGGTCGAGCTCCGGGCGGCCAGCACGGACGGCTCAGGGGCTATTCAGGTCCCAGGACACGACACCATCCTTAGTGGCGTATGTCTGCTTGCAGGAGACCCCCGCGTAGGAGGAGGTGCACCGGTATGAGGGCAAACCGTCCCAGGGGTAGGTCGTGGTCAAGGTGACCGTCCCCGAGGGAAACGCTGGGGGATGAGGGTTGTTGGGATCGGAAACGAACTTCCAGACGACCGTGTTCGTGCAGCCCTTGAACAAGGCTCCGTCCGACTCCCAGGTCGCGGAGTCGTTGTTACCGATCACGGCGCTGGGCGGGCTCAGAGGGGCCCAAACGTCGAGGTCACCCTCCGAGGAGTCGATCGGCTGTAGACCGTAGGCGGTGTTGTCTTGCAGCTGCGTTTGGCAGCTGTGGTGATTAGCGCTGCCTCCGACCAGCGGCGCGGACACGATCGATAGTGACGCGGCCCCGAATCGGCGGGGAACGCGGCGCTTGTCAAGCCGCTGGACGCGGTAGCCCACGGTGCCGCGTCGAGCCTGATAGCGCGGGCGGCTGATCCGTAAGCGGAACACGCCGCGCTGGCTGGCGACGTGGAGGTTCGCGATGAGCGCAGCCTTGTGTGAGAACAGCTGACGCTCCACCAACCGGAACGAGACGACGCCAGAAGTTTTGCCTGGGCCGACGCTCTTCCAGCGAACCGACCGGCTGACGCCGCGGAGGGTCAGCCGGTCGCCCTGAAAGCCACCGCCTTTGGCCGACTGCACAACGTGGTCGCGCCGCCGACCTGAGCGACCGCGCCGGCTGGCGCGGCGCCGAGCACGCCAGCCGCCGCAACGGCGAGTGTTATGCGGCCCAGCGGCAACCCTCTCATCAGACGTAGCCTCAAACCCCTATGCCGCGGACCGTATCAGGGGAAGAGGTAGCCGTTTGGTGCTCGCGTCTCCGGCGTCCGGCGGGCGGGTCCATTCGACGTAGTGGTCCCGAAGCCGATGATCTCGAGGCGTTCCCACGGTCTGTTCTCTGAGATACCGAACAACGAAATGGAGGCGAGTCCTGAGATGAGCGTGATCACCTTCGCTGAGTCGCCGAACGCCGCATGACCGAGACCTCGATTGAACGGTTTGCTCAAGCCCACCTGGATGGGCTGATCGCGCTCGTCGCGGCGGAGGGCTGGACCGAGTACACGAACGATGTAGATCGGACCTATCGTGCGCTGACCGCTCCAGGCGTGACGACGTTGGTTGCGACCGGGGTCGGGCGGGTCGTCGGCGCGGTCCAGGTTCAGTCGGACGGGCTCATTCAAGCCCACGTTTCGATGCTCCTCATCGACCAGCAGTGGCGAGGAGCCGGACTCGGCTCCCGGCTGCTGCGCGAGGCCCTCAAGCGCGCGGGAGGGCTGCAACTCGACATACGCACTCGGACCGAGGGTTACTACGAGCGTCTGGGTGCGAGCCGCTCACTCGGCTTCCGCCTGATGCGCGAGGACCTCGGCCTCGCTCGAGGTGTCGCCTAGGCGCTGAGTCGGTGATTCCATGTCGAAAAGTGCCGGTCGGCTCCGCTCACCGGGTGAAGGGCCGCGAGCGGCGCGGCCTACGAGACCAGGAGACCACGATGCCCAGGAACGACCGATGACCATCCCGACCGTTACCGTGTCCCAATTGGAGTCGCGCGAGGCGCTGCTGGTCAGGCAGAACGAGCTGACTGGAGGCCGTTCATGACCGTCCAGCGCCTGGAGCACATCGGCATCGTCGTCGACGACCTCGCGGCGGCAACCGCCTTCTTCGCCGCACTCGGGCTCGAATTGGAGGGCGAGGCGTCCGTCGAGGGCGGCTTGGTGGACCGCATAAACGGGCTCGAGGGCGTGCAGGCGGATGTCGTCATCCTGCGGACCCCGGATGGCAACGGCAAGGTCGAGCTGGCCAAGTACCGTTCGCCGTCATACGAGGGCGACGACGGTCCGGCGCCGGCCAACGCGCCGGGCATCCGCCACATCCTGTTCGTCGTCGACGACATCCAGGCATCCCTCGCCGGCCTGCGAGCGCATGGCGGCGAGCTGGTGGGCGAGCTGGAGAACTACGAGAACAGCTACTGGCTCTGCTACGTGCGCGGCCCGGCGGGGATCATCGTCGAGCTGGCGGAGAAGATCGGCTGACGCAGCCTCACCCCGTGACGCGCGGCTCGCCCGCGGGCGCGGCCGGGTGCCCCGCCGGTTGGCGACTGAGACGAGCGCGGTCGCGGTGCCGCTCGACGGCGTCACGTGCAGCCGCGTCCAGTCGGTCGCGAGCGTTCCTGCATGATCGCGCTCGTCAAGTGCGGCTCACGGGCACGCCAGACGCTTTCAGGCACGATGAGCCGTTGCGGAGGACATGCGGTGAGGCGTAACCTGCACGCGTGAAGGGCGATGCTGGACTGGGGCGTCCTGTCGTCGGGCGTGAGCGAGAGATCGCTGTCGTGTCGGCATTTCTCGATTCGCTTCAACACGGCTCGGGCGCCCTGCTGCTCGAGGGTGAGGCGGGAATCGGGAAGTCGACGGTCTGGTTTGAGGCCGTGCGCCTGGCCGAGGATCGTGGATATCGAGTGCTGCGGGCCAGGCCGGCGGAGAGTGAGGCGAGGCTCTCATACGCCGCGCTGGCAGACTTGATCGGCCCCGCCTTCGACGACGTACGAGCGCGGCTCCCGGACCCACAGGAGCTTGCGCTCGCGGCGACGTTGCTGCGCGTCGCCAGCACGCAGGCCGTGGACCCACGGACAGCGGCCACGGCGGTCGTTGGCGTGCTCACGGAAGTGAGTCGTGTCAGCCCCGTGCTGGTGGCGATCGATGACGTGCAGTGGGTTGATCTGGCCTCCCAGCGGGCGCTCGAGTTCGCGGCGAGGCGATTACCGGCCTCGCTGGGACTGTTGGTGACCAGGCGCAGCGATGGCGCGGCGGCTGCGCCGCTCGATCTCGACCGGGCGCTGCCGCCTGACTCGCTCCAGCGCGTCGTGTTGGCCTCGCTCTCGCTGGCCTGCTTGCATCACATCCTGCGCGAGCGACTTGGAAGCACGCCAACGCGCCCGATCTTCGCGAGAGTCGCCGAGGCGTCGGGCGGCAACCCGTTCTTCGCGATCGAGATCGCGCGAGCGTTGTCGCGCCGGAGCGGTGGCTCGGGCGAGGATGGGCCGCTGCCGGTGCCTCACAGCGTCCAGAAGCTCACCTCCGAGAGGATCAGCGCGCTCTCCGCCACCTCGCGAAATGCCGTTCTGGTGGCGGCGTCCCTGTCGCGGCCGACGATCGATGCGATCGCTGCCGCGCTGCCAAGCGACAGCGATGGGACTGCGGCGGTGGGTGAGGCTGAGGACGCGGGCATCCTCGTTACCGAGCACGGTCGCGTCCGGTTCACTCACCCGCTGCTCGCCTCGGCCGTGTATGGGTCTGCTTCAGACACCCAACGTCGAGTGCTCCACCACCGGCTGGCAGAGGTCGTCAACGACGTGGAGGAACGAGCACGCCACCTGTCGCAAAGCATCGCCGACCCTGACGAGTCGGCTGCCGGCGAGATCGAAGATGCTGGTCGACAGGCTGTCCTGCGCGGCGCGTTCGATACCGCCGCGGAATTGTTCGGCGCTGCGCGGCGGCTCACGCCCGCCGGGAGTGACGATGCGGTGGTGCGGCGGAGTCTGGCTCAGGCGTCCGCGCTGCTGAGAACGGGGGATGTCGCCGATGCGCGGCGCCTGGCCGAGCAATCAAAGACGGACGGGTTGCCGGCCGCGTTGCAGGCGGAGCGTCTGCAACTGCTGGCCGAGGTCGAGTGGGACGACGGGTCGATTGGGCCCGCGACCAGCTACCTGGAGCAGGCGCTTGAGGTGGCGCGCGAGGATCCGGCGCGTAGCGCCCGGATCTCGGCGCGGCTCGTCCTGATCGGCGTGCCCGGCAACCCCATCCGCGCACTGCAGCATGCCGAGCGGGCGGTAAGGCAGGCGGACGCCGAGCGCGACCCGCTCGTGCTGTCCTCGTTGCTGATCGATCTCTGCCTGCTAGACCTGATGCTGGGAAAGACACCTCGGATCGACCTGATGCACCGTGGGCTGGCACTAGAGCTGAGCGCCGGGCCCAGGCGTACCCGCATCCGGTTCCGCTCATCTGGTTTCAATGCATCGGACGATCTCACCGGCGCCCGAGAACGGCACGAGCGGGAATCGGAATGGGCGCGGGACCACAGCGACGAGGCCCACGCCAACGAACGGCTCAGCTATCTCGCGCTGGCCGAGTTCCACGCGGGCCACGCGACGTCGGCGAGCGGCTGATCGAACAGAGCTGCAACGCGATCGAGGCGTGGCTCGACGTGAGCGGCAGGTTCGCCTATCCGTTCGCCTGGCGAATCCGGATCGAGTCGCCACCCGCCACGTCGAGCTCCAGCGTCTTTGCCAGCGGCGACCTGTAGATACTCGGAGTGTTGAGGGCTAGGTTGGTGTCACCGCGACGGGTGGCACCGCAACGTCTGGAGTGGCGTCCAGCCGGCCCGCAGCGATTCGGTCGGTGATCGCCCACGCGGCATAGCAGAGGGAACCAATGATGCCGGTGACGGTTAGTAGTACGCCCGCGGCGGCGACCGCGGCAACGCCGTTGGCGCCGAGGATAAGGACAGCTGCAGCAGGCCCGGTACTCGGTCCAATCGGAAGCTGCCCAACCGTGAACATCACGATCAGGAGGGCCATTGAGTCAAACACCGAGATGTTCACACCGATCGCGTGCAGCATCAACCAGTTGCGCGCGACCTGCGCGCATACGGCTAACACCGCGAACGAGACCAGGCGGCCCCGACCCGGGATGCCCAAGATCGTCAGCCCCGCCCACAGGCCGGTTCGATGGCGCTGCGAGACCCGACGCAGGATCGCGACGATACCGGCCGTGAGCCCGACAATGATCACCGGTACCCACCAGGGGACGCCGAGCGGTGCGACCAGCGTGAAGGAGAAGATCGCCACCAGCGCGAGTTCGACGGTGATGATCGGCACCTCGGCGGCCATCAGCGCGGGCACACGAGGAGTGGTCCACGGGGCGGCGCGGCGTAGAGAAGCGATCCGCGCGGCCATCCCGAACGACCCGTTGATCACGCTCGCGACGTAGCCGACAGCGGCAGCCCGAAACAGCACCCGACGGCTAACCGTCCCGCCGGCGGCGCGGACGCAGACGTTCCATGCCTCGCTGCGAGCAAGCAGAGCGACGATCTGCAGCGACGCCGCGAGCGCCAGCAGCGAGATCGGAGCAGTGTGGAACGCAGCGATGAACTGCCCGCCGCGGCCGGCGATCACGAATGCCAGTACGCCGCTGACAAGGAGCGCGCCGAGGATACTCAGCCCCACTCGCCGCCGAAATGACGACAAGCGCAGGTCGCGTTCGTCAGACTTGATCGAGCCAACGGTCAGCGGGTCAAGCTTGAGCGACAAACAGTCTCCGTGCTGGTACGGCCGTGGCGGCCTGAAGGTTCACGGTTGAGTCATCTTTCATACGGTGAGGAGCCCACGCGAGACCAACATAGCATGAAATCTAGATCTAGAAATGCTAGTCTTGAATTCATGGCTGATGATTCGGCACCCAACTGGACGTTCCTGACTAACCACGCCCAGGTGCTGGTCTGCATCGCCGGCGATCCGGGCGTTCGCTTACGTGAGATCGGAGAACGGGTCGGGATCACAGAGCGTGCCGCGCATCGCATCGTGGTCGAGCTGGCCGCAGCCGGCTACATCACACGCCAGCGCCACGGGCGCCGCAATCGGTACACGATCAACGCTCATCTTCCGGTCCATGATCCGATTGCGCGCGAACAGAACGTCGGGCAGCTGCTCGAGATACTCAACGCGCCCCACGATTCCGCACGGCACGACCGCCGCACGGACACGGCGACCGCTGGCGTGTAGCGGCCGACTCGGCTACGGGCTGCCGCTCCGGCCGATGGTCGAGCGTGGCGTCGGCGCCTCAGAAGCGATGTCGGGTGTGGCTGAAGCCGCCTTTGGTGAAGGCAAGGACTTTCGCTGGGCGGACGGCGAACACGAGCGCGGTCCCGGCGTGGTGCGCAAAGCCGTCCTGACTGACCTCGTACTGCCATCGTCCGTCCCATTTGTGCGCCCAGGCTGCGGCGAGCCGGTCGAGCAGCTGTGCGTCGGTGACGCGGACCGCCTCGCCCTCGATGACCACGTCGAGGCCGGTCTGCCAGTCGTTGGCGCCAGTGGTCAGGGCGACGTGCGGGTTGCTGGCGAGGTTGCGCGCCTTTTGCTCGTCGGGGCCCGTGGTGAAGTGCAGCGCGTCATCGAGCCAGACGGCGACGAGCGGGGTGACGTGTGGCCGACCGTTTGTGCGGACGGTGGAGATCCAGAAGATCTCGGCGTGCTCGATCGCCTCAAGCGTGTTCTCCCAACTGGTGGGCTGTGTTCCGGGCTCGCTGAAACGGGTGTCGAGCTCTGTGCGGGGTGTCGTCGTCACTGGGTCCCTTTCTGTGCGTTGGCGCGATGACCCACCGCTGCGCCGGTTCTCAGAAATAGACAGCCGCGCCTCGACGAACTCATCGGTCGGGCTTGCGGCCGGCCTCCGGCTTGCCGCCTCCCGCCCAGGCTGGATATCGACGCGTCGCTCGGCTGGTCAGTGGCCCGCGGTGAAGGAGAGGAGCGCCTTTAGCTGCGATGCATCCTGCGGCAGGTTGCCGGCGGGTACCCCGATCGCGAGGTCGGGCTGTGCCCGGCCGCCGATCGTCAGCCGGATCCGGTCACACGACGGGAGAACGGCGGCGTCCGCGACGGATCCGGTGCCGGCGTAGAAGGCAAAGCGGATGAGTGGGCCCGAGCCGTTCAGGCATCGGTAGACACCGGGCTGCGCCAGCGGCAGCTGGTTGAGCAACTTGACCAGGGCATTGATCCGTGTCGGTGAGGTGATCTGCTCCGGGCGCGGCTTCACCCCGCGCCCGCCTCCCGACCCGTGTCTGCGCTGCCCGCCCGCCGAGGTGCCGGTCACGATAAGTACACGGTCGGTACCGACCGGGATCCGCTCGGTCGCCGCGCGCGGCGCGATCCACCCGGCCTCGCCGTCCGCGCGCACGGCCGACCCGCCTCCGGGGAGCCTGACAGCCTGAACAGCGAGCTCCCGCACGATGGTCGATCCCGGCTTCACGCGGAACCCGAACGTGACCGCGGCGGCGTCCACCACCTCGTGGCCGCCCTTCGAGCTGCTCGAGCCGGACTCGCTGGCAGCGCCCTGTTCCGACCCGGCCGGCGGGTGGGACTGAATGAAATTCACCACCTGCTGGGGGCTGCCCGGGACGCGCCAGACCCGGTACACATCGATTCGATGCGCCGTGCCGAGCTTGTCGGACGGCGACCACAGCTCGGCGGGCGTGCCGCGAACCAGGCCGGACCTGACCGCTCCCGGCGGGAGCACGAGCAGGCCCAGTGTGTCAACGGCCGCCGCTCGCGCGGCGGAGTGCTTCTGCGCCGGGGTGGCCTGCGAGCTCGGCCGGGTATCGGATGAATGGCCGTGCCTGACGATGGTCAACGCGAGCACCGCCACGGCGACACCCGCGACCGCGGCCAAGAACGTGGCCACACCGCCGAAGCTCACCCTCCGGCGCGCTCGACGGGAAGGCTGGATCGCACTCTCCTGCTGGCGCTGTGCGGCCTTCACGAGCGAGTCTCGCAAGTCGGGCAAATACGTCATGGTGCCTGCTCCAGTCGGCGTCGCAGCGTTCTCAATCCCCGGCTGACGCGTTGGCGCACGACGCCCTCCGAGCAGCGCAGGGCGGTGGCCAGCTCCGCGTAGTCGCGCTCCTGAAGGACGCGGCCCTCGACCGCCGCGCGCTGGTCGTCCGGCAGGCCATCCAGAAGTTGCAATGCGCCCGCCTCATTACCGAGCTGCTCGATCCGCTCGATCGTCTCGTCGGTCAGCGCCAGGGGCTCGATACCGAGCCGCCTGCGTGCGCGCCGCTCGACCCGCCCCCGCTCCCACGTGTCGGCCAGCTCGTGCCGGGCGATTCCAAACAACCAAGCCCCGGCCTTGCCCAGGTCAGGATCGAAGCTGCTTGCGGACGCCAGCGCCACCGCGAACACCTCAGCGGTCAGGTCGGCCGCGATGTCCGCCCGCCGCGTGGCCCGGACGAAGAAGGCGAGCATCTGAGCCTCGAAGCGGTCGTAGAAGCACCCGAACGCCTCGGGATCGATGGGAGTGCGGGCGAGCAGCTCTTCGTCGCTGGCAGCTCTGCGGCCGACGGACATCATCATGAACTGTTATTCCGGCACGGGCCGAGTCTTGTGACACTGCGCTCGGCGAATCTACGGCGACCCGAAGCCCGACTTCTTTAGATCCGGCCCGGTCGACCGCGTCGCGTGAAGTACTCGACCTCGGCCTCACCCAGCGGCGTCGCCGGCGGCTCGCGGTGCAGGTACTCGGCGGCGATCGCACCCCAATCTGCACCGGCCCGGAGCTGACCGAGCACGACGCCGACGATCATGTGCATCCGCCGGATGAGGATCGTCTCGGCCGGCAACGTGAACTGACTTAGCTGATCGTTGACCTCGGCCTGGCGCTCCTCGTCGACCGGCCGGCGCTCGCGACCACGACGGCCCTGGTCGCCAGAGAAGCGCTGCTCACCGGGGATCGCGTACCACCGCGTCGCCCGCCGCATCAGCCTCAGCGCCAGCCCACCGTCGACCAGCTCCGACCCGCCGGGGGGCAGATATCCGCCCGCTACCAGCGCGGCCTTCAGCGCCACGGCATCGCCGGCGCGGACAGCGTGCGCGATCCCGCGCTCGGCGTCGGCGCGCGCGGCGCTGACATCGCGCAGCAGCCCGTAGTCAAGGAAGCCGACGCGACCGTCCGGACGCAGCAGATAGTTGCCGGGATGCGGGTCGCCGAGTGCGATCCGGTCGCGGTACATCAGGCCGAAATAGAAGCGAAACACGATCTCCCCATAGCGGTCGCGTTGCGGCTCGTCGAGACGGCGAACCGCTTCGAACCGCTCGCCCTCGATGTACTCGGACACAAGCACGCGGCGCGTCGAGAGCCTGGTGTTGACGGCGGGCACTGAGATGAACGGATGGCCGCGGCGCAGCCGCTCGATCCGCCGCTGGTTCTGCGCCTCGAGCTCGTAGTCGAGCTCCTCGACGATCCGCTCGCGCAGTTCCGAGGCGAGCGCCTTCGCGTCAAGGCTGGGCGCGAGCCGCTTGACCAGCGGCAGCAACAGCATCGCGTTGCGCAGGTCGGTCTCGACCGCCTCCGCCACGCCCGGGTACTGGACCTTCACGACGACGTCGTCGCCGTCAAGCGTCGTCGCTCGGTGGACCTGGCCGATCGACGCCGCGGCGAATGCGCGCTCGTCGAACTCGGAGAACACGCGGCTGAGCGGTCCGCCGAACTCGTCTCGCATCAGCCGCTCGAGCTTCGAGAACGGAACCGGCGGGACGTCGTCACGCAACTCGGCGAGCTTGGCCCCCAGCACCTCGCGCTGGTCCTCGGGCAGGCCGTCGAGCTCGACCATGGAGAGCACCTGCCCGACCTTCATCGCCGCCCCCCGCATCCGCCCGAGCTGCTCGACGAGCTCGTTGACGAGCGCGGCGGTGCGCTCACTCTGCGCGGCGGCGGCGCGCTCGGGCGAGCGGACGCGATTGGCCGTCCGCATGCCGGCCCACCGCATGCCCTGCCCAGTCACCAGCCCGCCGACCCGAGCGGTCCGCGCGATCCGTCCGGTCGGCAGTTTGCGCGCTTCCGGGGGCGGCTCCTCGGCTTCGATGGTCATCTACACATCAGTCAAGCAGGCGGACGCATCGGACTTGTGAAGGCGCGCGCTCCTGGGTGCCCAGCGGGCTATCTGACTCGGAAGTAGACCGAGGTTCCGCTCGGGTTGGTGTACGGAGGCGTGGTGTACCGCGGCGGCAGGGGGTTCGGGAATGTCTGAATCCCGAGCTGGTAACGACCCGCGCACCAGGCCGGGAGGCGCAATTGCTGGGGCGAGAGCCGGTAGACGAACACGAGCTCGCCAGCGCGGTGAACAGTGGTCGCGGGCCGAACTCGGACCGCAACCGCGGGCACGCACCGATCGGCTCCTTGGTTGCCCGGCAGGAACCTCCCGCGGTGGTCGAACGCCGGTCTCCCGGGGTGGTAGATCCCATACCCGGCGGAGCCGGTGATTCCGAGCCACGCGGTCGGCGCGGGGTGAGCGTGTTCGCCAGCCGTGGCCGCAAGCAGCACCGTGAATGCAGTGTGGGGGCCGCCGACCACCGGTGAGACCACCTCGGCCGGCGGGGCGCCCGGAGATGGCCACAGCGGCGGCGCCCCGACACCTCGGATGCTCCGGATACCTTTCGGTAGCGCGGTGATCGAGTTCACCGGACCTTGGGCGACTACCGCGCTGGCCGGCCCCGGCACGTCGGGGTAGCCGCCGTCCATCGGCGGTCCCGTCAGCAGCTCACCGGTCCGCGGGTCAAATGTGAAGCTCGCGGGCTGTTCGTGGGGTGAAGCCGCGGTGATCGTTACGCGCGCGTGCGCGCGAGAGATCTTCACGCCGGGCAGCGCGGCTGCGGCATGAAACAGGGCCAGCCGCACGCGTGTTGGGACCGGCGCCACGGCCAGGTGTGCGATCACCGGCAGCTCCTGGATCGCCCGGTCGGCGTTGGCGATCGGAGTGAGATCAACGCGTGCGACGACTTTTGCCCCGGGAGAATGCCAACGCTGCAGCATCACCCCGTACCGGCGGCGAAGCCCGGTCCACGCCCAATCGATCCGCACGAGCGCAGCGGTACCGCCTGCCGGGAGCGCCAGCAGCTGCCGGTAGCTGAACAGGCCGTCGCCGACGTCAACCGGCCCAGCGCCGGGCGGGGGACCCTCGGTCGGCGGAGCATCTGGCGCTATCTGGCCGAACACCGTCGATGGGAAGTGACCGCTGCCGACGTCCAACGCATCGCCCTGCGCGACCGAGATCGGCACCGGCACCGGCTTGCCGCTCGCCTGCCACCGGCGGCGATCAACCGGCGAAGCAAACCGCTGCGAGACCTCGACGCTGCGCTCCCGCATCGTCCCGTCCGTTCCGATCCACGTCTCCACGCTCATCAACACGTCGAACCAGACGCTCGAGACGCATCGGTGCATGATGCCCGGGCGCTGCTTGAGGCAGCGCGGCGCGCGCATCGTCCCAACCGCGCGCGTGTACCAGAATGGACCAACGCCCACGGCCAACGGCGCGGCGCTCGACCTGGCGATCACAGAGCGCGACACCGTGCGGGCGCCGCCGGCCCGCGTGGCAAGCACATATCCGCCGGCCAGCATCAGCACGACGACCAAGGTGACTGTTGCGTTGCGCCGCCGGCGTCTACGGGCGCGCCGGCGCGCCTCCTCGATCAACGCCTGCAGGTCTTCGTGTCTAACCGGCTCGGGCGGCGCTTGGACGGTCATGAGGCAGGTTGATCACGGAACACAATGGAGCTATAATAACTAGCATCATGCTCGCGGTCAAGATCCATCACCAAGACCGGACCAGCCTGCACGAGCAGGTCGCCGGCGAAATCCGCCGCGCGATTGCCGAAGGCGAAGCCAAGCCAGGCGAGCGCCTACCGCCGGCAAAGGATCTAGCCGCGATCATTGGGGTCAACACCAACACGGTGCTCCGGGCGCTGCGCACGCTCAGAGACGAAGGACTCCTTGAGTTCCGACGCGGCCGTGGCATCACAGTCGCCGGAACACCAGACCGCAGCGCCGTCACCTCCCGGGCCCGCGACCTCCTCACGTTCGCCCAAAAACACGGTTACGGCCGACCCGAGCTGATCCAAATCATCGAAGACCTCAACTGAGCGATCTCTATGATCGGCGAAGCGATCAGGTCGCTGCCGGTCCGCGGAAAGGGCAAAGCCCACCTGAAGGTGATGTGTGCGTATCTGGCTTGGTGTCGGAGTCTCCTTTCCGGCTCGCGATTGCGGACTCCGAGCCGTGGTGAAAGGAGGCCCTCGTGCCACCCCGCGGTCTTCCCGGCAACGCCAACCTCGAGCAGCTAAAGAACGGCGCCAAGTCGTTTCAGCGCGCGGTCCGCGCCGGCGACCCCGGCGCGGCGGAAGTGGTGCGCGAGTTCCACCCGCGCATGCCCGACGCGCAGCCACGCGCCCCGGAGCTTGAGCGGTTCACTGGGGGGCGCCGGCCAGGTGTCTGCTGGTGGCGGCTTCAAGGGCCCGGTGGGCCCTACGGGTGGGGTCGGGCGTGAGCGCTGCTGATCGTTCGAGGAACGCAGCGGAGGCTGCGAGTCCACCGCGTGCGCGAGCGCGCTCGGCGGATCGCTCAAGCTCGGTCGCGACTTGCTCGTCGGGCTGGACGATCGCGTGTGCCCGATGCCAGGCGCGGCGATCGGGGTCCAGTTCAGGGTCAATGGCTGCCGCCAGCGCCTGGTGCGCGGCGCGCCGCTCGTCAGACGATGCCGCGCGGTAGATCGCCGAGCGCAACAGCGGGTGGCGGAACGTGACCTGTACTCCCAACTCCAGCAGCCCGTCTGCCTCGGCGGGTGACAGCTGGTGCATCGGAACGGAGATCTCTTCTGACGCGCGAAGCAGCAAGGCGGGCTCACCGGTCGGATCGGCTGCGGCCAGGAGCAGCAGCCGCTGCGCATCGGTCGGTAGCTGTTGCACGCGCCGCCGGAAGCTCGCCTCGATCCGGTCTGGCAGCGATCCGTCGCTTGGTAGTCCGAAACCCCCGGCCAGTCCCTGCGCTGAGAATTCGCGCGGCAGCTCGAGCAGCGCCAGCGGATTGCCGCGCGTCTCGGCGAGTATCCGAGCACGTACGCGATCATCCAGAGGAGTGGTGATGACCGACGCGAGCAGCTCCCGTGCGGACCGTCCGCCAGCGCGTCGATCGGCAGTTCAGGCAGCTCAGCCAGCTCATCGAGTCGATCAGCCTCTCGTTCGGCGAACAGCAGGACGACCGACTCGGCCGCTAAGCGCCGAGCCACGAACGCCAGCACTTGCGCGGAGGATCGATCAAGCCACTGGACATCGTCGACCAGGCACACCACGGATGCTCGCCCGCGGCGTCAGACAACAGGCTGAGCACGGCCAGCCCGACGAGCAATCGATCTGGCGGCGGGCCCGCGCTCACCCAAACGCCGTCGCCAGCGCCTCGCGTTGCGGCGCCGCAACCGCGCGCTGCTCGGACACGACCCGGCACAGGCTTCGCTGGTGCAGGGCCGCACGAATGGGAGCCGCTTCTGTATCTCGCTTACGCGCGGGCTCCGCTCGGCGCAGGCTGCTCGGCCGTTGGAGTCGCGCGGCTGCTGTTGGAGCACGCCGCGGACCCCAACGCCGGGTACTTGTGGGAGGGCGCTGGTCCCACCGTTTACCGCGCTGACCGGCGTGCTCGGCGGAGGTGGGACGATCCCGGAGCACCCCGAGAGGCTCAGTCTCGCCCGGCTCACTGGAGGCGGGCGCGGACGCCAACGACGGCCAGGCGCTTACAACGAAGGCGGCGACGGGCGGGAGGACTGGGAAGACCTGGTGCTCGAGTTCGGGCTCGGGGCCGGTGACGGCGGACCGTGGCGGCGGCTCCTCGGCGAGCGACAAGCTCGCCGACTCCTACATCGATGACTTCGTGACGAAGATCCCCGATTACCTGGACATCATGGACTCCGCTTGGGAAGGCTGGCCGGGCATCCGCAGCCCGGAGGCCAAGGACTACCTCGCCAAGCACCAGGTCACGGCAGAGGGCTGGTATGTCGGCAATCCGGATCTGACCGTGGTGGAGACACGGCGCCTAAAGCGCATCGGCCAAGCGGTCGACGAGTTCCTGGACAAGGTTGGCGACTAGTGCTACCTCGGGGGCAGGCCGCGGCCACCAGCCTGCGGCCCGCCCCCGCCAACTGCGCTCATCCAGCCCACTGAGGAGAGTCCTATGACACTCACTGATCGCGTCGGCGACGAACTTTCGCGCGGACGTGTCACCCTCGACCTCGGCGACATCCAGGCAACGGTGCTGCGCTACCGGCCCGAGCCGTATTACGGCACGCACGTCATGCTCCAGGTGCAAGATGCCCGCGCCGGTCGCGAGTTGCTGCGGACGCTGACTCCACACGTCGATTCCGCCGCCGAATGGTGGCAGGCCGGCGAGCCCTGGATCGCGGTGGCCATCACCTACTCCGGCCTCGTGGCGTTGGGCGTGCCCAACGACTCGCTGCAGAGCTTCCCCGAGGCGTACCGGGTCGGAATGGCCGCGCGCGCCAACCAGCTGCTCGACCACGGAGACAACGACCCCAAGTACTGGGAGGCTCCGTTCGGGAGCGGGGTCATCCATATCGGCGTCAGCGTCTTCAGCGACTCCAAAGACACCTGGCATCGCACCATGGCCTCGGCGCGGCAGCACTACGAGGGACGCCCCGGGCTGACCGTACTGACAGCCCAGGACTTCGGCGCCCAGCCGGGCGATCTGAACCCGCTGGGCTACAAGGATTCCATCGGCCAGCCCGCGATCGAGGGCAGTGGCGTCGAGCCACTGCCCGGTCAGGGACGGCCCATCAAGGCCGGCGAGCTCATCCTCGGCTACCCCGGGGAGGCCGGTGTGCCGCTTCCCGCCCCACGGCCGGACCCACTGGGACGGAACGGCACATTCATCGGCCTACGCAAGTACCAGTCGAGAGTCGCGACGTTCAACCGGTTTCTGCGCGAGCACGCTGAGACCGAAGCGGAGCGGGAGCTGCTCGCCGCAAAGCTGGTGGGCCGCTGGCGCAGCGGCGCGCCACGGACGCTCGCGCCAACGCACGACGACCCCGAGCTCGGCGCGGACCCGCTACGAAACAACGACTTCGTCTACGCCGCCGACCCTCACGGACGTCAGGTGCCGCTGGCTCCCACATGCGGCGCATGAACCCGCGCGACACCAAGATGGCGATCCTCGCAGACGTCAACATCACCGCATCATCCGCCGAAGTACGACTTACGGCGCGCCGTACGACCCAACGCGATCTCGCAGCAATACGACGAGACCCCGGCGGGCTCCACTTCATCTTCATCAGGGCCAAGGCGATGGCCACGATGGAGTTCCTGCAGCAGGAGTGGATCAACAACGGGAACTTCATGAGCCGGACGACGAGCGTGATCCAAACGTCGGCCTGCAGCAGGGCCAGCGACGTTCACGATCCCGCAAGAGCCGGTCCGCCGCCGCATCCACGGCATCGAGACGTTCAACGTGCTGCGCGGTGGCGAGTACTTCTTCATGCCCTCTCTCTCGGCGCTGAGATGGCTCGGAAATCTCGCCTAGAAAGGAACAGACATTCGCATCACCCGTCCTCACCCCAGGTGAGCGCGCTACGTGCTGCCGACCCGGGTGTCGCGTTCACCCCATTCGCGGTCGCGCAGGGCGAACTTCTGGACCTTGCCGGTCGAGGTTTTCGGCAGGGAAATGAACTCGACGGCATCGGGGCACTTGTAACGGGCGATCCGCTGACGGCAGAAGGCGATGATCTCCTCGCCGGTCGCGCTGGCTCCACTGTTGAGCGTGACGAAAGCCTTCGGCCGTTCTCCCCACCGCTCGTGCGGAATGCCTATCACCGCACACTCCAGGACCGCTGGATGTGCGCAGATCGTCTGCTCGACCTCGATGCTCGAGATGTTCTCGCCGCCCGAAATGATGATGTCTTTGCTTCGGTCGCGCAGTTCGATATTCCCGTCGGGGTGCCAGACGGCGAGGTCACCGGAGTGAAACCAGCCGCCGCGAAATGCCTTCTCGGTGGCGGGTTCGTCTGCGAAGTAGCCGCTCATCACGTTGTTGCCGCGCATAACCACCTCACCCATCGTCCGGGCATCCTGGGGGACATCATGCATGTCCTTGTCGACAACCCGGACCAGGTCGGCCGTTGCGTAGGCCTGACCCTGACGCGCGAGCAGCTTTGCCCGCTGCGCGAGCGGCAACTGCTCTGTGTCCTCCTGTACGGGACACACCGTCATCGGGCCGTAGGTCTCTGTGAGGCCGTACACGTGGACAACACGGAAGTTGAGCTCAGCCATGCGAGCCAGCAGCGTCGGTGAGGGCGGCGACGCGGCAACCATCGCCGTCACCGGCTGCTCCAGGCGGTGTGCGCTGGGGTGGTTGATGATCATCTGCTGAACGGTCGGCGCGCCGCTGTAATGCGTCACCCCCTCCTGGTCGATGAGCTGCCAAACCCGGTCGACGTCGATTGTTCGCAGCGTCACATGTCGAGCACCGACCGCGGTCACCGCCCACGGGAAGCACCAGCCGTTGCAGTGGAACATGGGCAGCGTCCACAGGTACACCGACTCGGGTGCCATCCCGGCTGTGATCACCTCGCCCAGCGCGTTGAGATAGGCGCCGCGATATGTGTACTGCACGCCCTTCGGCTGGCCCGTGGTGCCAGACGTGTAGTTGATCGAGATCGTCTCTTCCTCGTCCTCGAGCCAACTCTCCGGAGGTGTGGAGGGCGCCGAATCCAGGAACGGCTCGTACTCATCTCGACCACCATCGGTTTCCCCACACCGGACCACCGTCACGCCGGAGAGCTCCAGCGTCGCGACCAGCGACTCGAGCTCGGCATCGAGTAACAGGAAGCGCGCACCGCTGTGCCGGAGGATGTACCCAACCTCGAGGGTCGCAAGCCGATTATTGATCGCGACGAGAACCCCGCCGGCCGCCGGAACACCGAAATGGGCCTCGAGCATCGGCGCCGAATTGAGAAGCAGCGTCGCCACTCGATCCCCTTTGCTCATCCCCGCCAACCTGAGTGCATTGGCGAGTCGCCACGATCGCTCGGCGAGCTGCCGGTAGGAGTACCGGCGATCCCCATCCACCACTGCGAGCTTCTCGGGATACATGTAGGCGGCCCTCCCGAGGAAATCGACCGGATTCAATTCCGAGCGAAACACCCGACCCGCGACGCGATTCCCGGCCGGGGTTGCGGTCCTAATCGGAGCGTCAGTCATGCCCTTCCCTCCCAATTGCTCGATGTCGTCCGCCATCGGCGCGTCAGCGCCCCCCGGGATTCATTATCTCAGCTCAAGTCGATGCAGGCCGGGCCCTGCGTGCTGCGGCCCGCGATCGCCCCGGCCGATAACGTCGTCCGCGTGGCGAGAGCGGCACTGAGCGACACGGCCATGAGGCTCGCGGACGAAGCCCGCTCAGCCATTCACACTGGGACGATTCTCAGGCTAGCGGCGATAGCCGCGGTGGCCGTGTCGTTGGGAGCGTCGGACGCGGTGTCGCGCTCTGGCGCGTCGCCGGCGCAGGCTAGGCCGGGCGCCATCGTGCTCGTGCTCACCCAGACGCTCGGCTACCACCACGCGTCGATCCCGTGGGCCGTCAACGCTGTCCGGCGGATCGCGGCCCGCGACGGGCGCTACCGCGTCGTGTTCCTCCCGGGCGCCGCGAGTCTCACTCGGCCGGTGCTGAAACGAGCCGCGGCAGTCGTGTTCCTGCTGACCTCAGGAGAACTCCCGCTCAGTCAATCCGGAAAGCGTGCGCTCATCGCTTACGTGCACGATGGAGGCGGACTCGTCGGCTTTCACTCCGCGACGGACACTTTTCACGACTGGCCGGGCTACATCACATTGATGGGTGCGGAGTTCAGTCACCATCCGGCGCCGAGCACCGAGCGGCTCGTCGTGGAGGACCGCGGTACCCCCATGACCCAAGCCCTGCCAAGGAGCTTTTCGATCCACGAGGAGTTCTACGCCTTCACTCACGATCCGCGCGCTCACGTCCATGTCCTCGTCCGGCTCGACACGCCCCATGACCGCCCGGACCGCCCGCTCGTGTGGTGCCGCCGCAGCGGACGCGGGCGTGTGTTCTACGACGCCTTGGGGCACTTCCCCCAAACTTGGAGTGACCCTCGACAGCTCGAGCTGGTCTCCCGCGGAATAGCCTGGACCGCCGGCCTAGCTGCAGCCCCGAGCTGCTGACTCAACCGCGAACAATCTCGGGGGCTGCGCAAGCGGGCGGTTGCGCCAACCACCTACGTAGTCTGCTCGATTAGCGACGCGCAGCGTTCGGGGTCGTTCAGGAATGGGGCGTGCCCGCCGGGCAGCACTTCGATGCGCGCGTTGGGAATGAGTTGCAGTGCGCGATCGGCGATCTTGGGGGCGCCGTAGATGTCGTCTGCTCCCCAGATCAGGAGCACGGGTGCGGCGATCCGACGGAGCTCGTCGTCGGTCAGGACGTTCTCCGGGCGCTGCCGGCCGGCCCGCAACGCCAGGTTGAGGTGAGTCCACATCGCTTGGCGCCAGGCGGGCATCCGCATCCCGGCACGGACGACATCAAAGAAGGCGTCGGGAGTGCGCTCAAGCGCGCCGGGGCCGAGGACCTTCGCCATCGCTCGGCGGGTCGTCGCCGTGGTCGGCGGTGGCGGGATCCGGGCAACGAGCCAGCCCAGCCCGGGCAGCGTCATCGCCCGGAAGAACGGATCGGAGCGCATGCCTGCCAGCGCGACGGCGGGTACGCCGAGGCCGACGACGGCGCTCACTCGTCGGGGCTCGTCCACCGCGAGACACAATGCCCACATCGCGCCGAGGGAGGTCCCCACGATCGGAGCGCACTGGAGGCCGAGCGCATCCAGGATCGAGTTCAGCTGCGCGACAGCGTGACGACGCAAGCTACGGCCGCGATAGTCATGCGGGTCGCTGAGACCGAAGCCGGGCAGATCCACCGCCATCGCGCGCCGACTGCGCAGCTGCGCCAGCAGCGGCGTCCAGGTGGCCGCCGACATTCCACTGCCGTGCACGAGCAGGAGCGGCTGGCCGGCGCCGGCCTCGAGAACGTGGACGGATAGAGGCGGATCGGCGAGCCGAATCCGCCGGTCCTCGGCGACGACGCCGTACTCGCTTAGCAGTGCGCCTTGCGCGTCCTCGAACGCTTGCTGAGGCTCGCTCGTCATCTCGGCCTTCAGCGTGGCGGTTAGCTAACCCGTGTAATCGAACGTCGAGCCATAGCCACACACACCTCGGAACTCGAACGACAGCTTCTCGTCGTCGACCACGAGTTCGTCGGTAACGAGTTCCTCACCCGACCGGTCGTGCCCGGAGATCACGCAGGTGACGGTTTCGTCGCCCTCGTAGCGATCGCGGATTCGCACGCTGATGTGGTCTCTTATCCGCAAGCGCTGACGGCGGCGCGTGTGATCAAAGGTGATCTCCACCGGTCGCACCGCAACAAGCTCGCTCGGCTTCCACGACCATGGGAAATGACGCTCAGAATCGCCACCCAGACGGCCGGTGAAGATGCCCTCAAGCGCAGCACGCTGCTCCTCGGAAGCCCGCGCGTCCAGATACAGCAGCCACGTCCACGGCGAGCCCGGCTCGTCGTCGCTGTAGCGCAATGCCAGCGCGACCGGCAAACCGGACAAGTCGATGCCGTCTGCCACGCCCTCCTCAACCAACCACGACAGCACGCCCATGCAGACACCATGAGTTGAACGGCCTCCAGCCACGCCGTCGACTCGGCGGCAGGGACAAATCGCCTCACAGTTGCACGACTCGAAGTAAGTGCCCCGGATTCGCCAGCTCAACGCTTCAGCTCCCGCCCATCTTGCAGAGCGCCTCCACGTCGGCGTCAGTCAGCTCCAGGTCGCCCGCAGCGAGGTTCTCTCGCAGGTGCTCGAGCTCGAGTGTGCCCGGGATCGGCATCGTCGTCGTTGAGCGGCGCAGCAGCCAGGCGAGCGCGATCTGCTCGGGCGTTGCGCCGTGGCGGGCGGCGATGTCGGCGAGCGCCGGCGAGCCGCCGCGTAGCGGAAAGTAGGGAACGAACGGGATACCTTCGCTGGCGCAGTAGTCGACGACCTCGTCGTGGCTTCGCTCGCTGAGGCTGAACTGGTTCTGGACCGCAGAGATCGGTACGACCCGTCGCGCGGCGCGGATCTGCTCGATGCTCACGTCGGAGATGCCGACGTTACGGATTCTGCCTTGGTCGCGATACTCGGCGATCACGCCGAGGCTTTCCTCCAGCGGCGTCTCCGGGTCGACCCGATGAAGGTAGTAGAGGGAGATCGCCTCGGTCCGCAGCCGCCGAAGACTCTCCTCGATCTGCGACCGAAGCACCGCCGGACGCCCCTCGCCGGGGTTGTAGCCGCCCTTCGTCGCGACGACCACTCCTTCGGGGATGGGATTGAGCGCCGCGCCGATCGTCTCCTCGCTCTCCCCGCGTGTGTACAGATAGGCGGTGTCGATGTGGCTGACGCCTGCGGCGACCGCGTCGCGAATGAACGCAACGTTCTTGGGAGAGTTCGTTAGCCGGTTGGTGCCGAGACCGATCCTTGAAACCTCGACGTCGCCTAGCCGCAGCGTGTTGGTCACGGTCGTGCCCCCCAGGTCAACCGTCCGCTCGGACAGGTCGTCGGCGCGAAAGAGCCGCCCTCGGGCTCTCCGCGCCGCGAGCGGCGTCGAGAAGATCGGTCACCTTGTCGATGCCATGGTCGCGCATGCCCCGCAATCTACCGAGCTGCCGGGCAACTGGGACGTCCGGGCGCGGTCATGGCTGCGTCGTAAACACGTGACCGACGGCTCCGCCGCTAAACGCGGTGTGCCCGGGCGAGACTTCGCGGTGGTCAGCGCCCAAACGCCCAGGCGACCATCAGCGGGAACTCTTCTTTCCAGAACGCGTCACCGTGGGACCCGGCCCGCTTGGTCATGACGACATCCGCGCCTGCATCGCGCAGCGCGTCCGCCCACCGGGTCGCGTTCTCAAGGAAGAACGGCTCTTGCATGCCGGCGACAAGGTACGCGCGCGGAAGCGAGCTCGGCATCACGGCCGGCGGTCGGTAACCCGCGCCCGGCGACGCGCACAATACCGTGCCGTAGATGTCGGGATGGCGAAGCCCCATGGCGAGGGCGAACTCTCCACTCGCCGAGACACCGAACACCGCGGTTCGGCCGGCAGGCAGCTCAACGTCAAAGCGCGACCGCACCCATCCGCGCACGTCGTCGACAAAGAACGTCTCGTGCGCCGCGAACCGTTGAGGGTCAAACGCGAACGCCGCCGTGCTCTCGCCCGGCGAGTACTCACGCAGCCGCAGCGTCGCATCATCGAGGCGGTGTGCCCCAACGATCATCGTGGGCGGCAGCTTGGCCGCCTCGAGGACTTCTCCCCACGACGCGATCAACTGACCGTCACCGGCAAAGACAACGGCCTCCGGCGCAGCCCGTGGGACATATGCCGTGACGTGCCGGCCACCATCGAATTCAAACCTCTCGGTGACGAGCTGGCCAGCGATCGGCGACATCGGCGTCGGCTCCTGTGTTCGTAGCGGCATCGGCGGCGCACCTAGAACGTGACGCGACACAGCCTAGAAGCCCGCCCGCGAGTGGCCGGTGCCAAAGTCGCTCTATTGCGGTCAGCCCGGGCGAAGCTCGATTGCCGCCGGCTTGGCCAGATACTCCCGGGGGGTCGCGGGGCCGCGGAGTCCGTCTCGATTGCCGACGAAGGAGCAGTCACGACGAGCTGCTTCCGTGCTTGGATCGTTGGATGATGTTCGGCGACTCAAGCGACGGTAAGCAGATGCTCATCGACCTTGCGCGAGCTGCCGCGGAGGCTAGTGGTAGCTATTCGAACTTCCCGCTTACCGAGGTCGACGATCACGTTGTGCGGATGAGCGTGATGACCGAGCCGTTCTGTTGGCATCGGCATCCTGACTCGGATGAGACGTTCCTAGTGATCGAGGGCGAGGTCGTGCTTGAGACCGCGGTCGAGCGTGTTCGACTGGGGCCTGGTCAGCTCTATACCGTGCCCGCTGGGATGGCGCATGTCACGGCCCCAGCTACCGCCCGCTCGGTCAACATCACGGTGGAGAAGATCGGGATGTCAACCGAGCGACTACCTGGCCCGCCGAACGTGGACGAATAGGCTCGCCAAGCTGTCATTCACACTACCTTGTGGAGGCGGCAGTCTCAGCTCGCTGGTGTGCGACCTGTCGGCAGAAGGATCGGCTCCGGCCAGTTACTTGGCGCAAGCGTCGGCCTGGGCGCCGAAGGTGGCCACGTCGATGAACATCGGCTGGTCTTTTGGTCGTTGACCGCCAAGCGCAGCTGGCAGACCTTGCGGTCCTCGTCCAGTTGCTGTGGGAGGGGGTCAGCGGTGACGTCGCCGAGCGCCACCAATCCACTCGCTCCGCCGCCGTCTGGCGCACCGTCGAGTTCTCACACTGGATGCTCGACCTGCTCCTGGCCTGGCCCAGCGAAGGACGGTTCCGTGAGGGACTGCGGGACGCCAGGCTGGCGCGCCTGATGTCAGGCGGGGATTTCGCCAATGAGTTCGCGGCACCTACGTCGGACTGCCGCCTGTCGCGCTCAGTGAGGCGCGGGCCTGGAGGGGCGCTATCGTAGAGCGCCGCGTTAGGCGATCGAGGAGCGATGACTATGGACTCAGGGACCAGGTTTGGAGGCTGGGTGCTGCCGAGGCGAGGCAGCGGGCTGTGGCGGGCGTTGGCGATCGCGGTCGGGTGCGTGCTCGCGGGCGTGCTGTGGGCGGCCGCCCCGGCAAGCGCATCAACCCGCCGGTGGACGGTCCGCAACGAGGCCGGTCACCCTCGTCACGTCCTCACGCTGGAGTCGGTCACGCCTTGGAGGGACAACCCGATGAAGTTTGAGGGGCGTCCCGACGACGGAAGCCTCCTCTCTCCAGATCACGCGGACCATTTCGAACTCAAGGACAGCGCCGACTACCAGGCCGTGTTGACGTACCGCACCGTCTACCAGGGCGTAGAGGTGGAGTACTGGATCCGCAACGTCACGCCTGACATCGCCGATTCGCGCTGCAGGTTCGTCCACCGACACGGCGGAGATTGGACGATCAAGGACGAATACGACGTGTCCAGCATGCGACTCTTCTGCTATGCCACTCCCTTCTCGCGCACGCTCTACTACACCGACTCCGTCAATTCTCCGCCTCCGCCGCAGTGACCGCTGGGCGGGGCGGGCCGCGAGCAAGGCCGCGGCAGCGTTCGTGGTGTCCGCAGAGGACCGGCCGCGCGAGCGATAACAACCCGGGCCCGCCCGGCCCGGTACGCTGCGTCACCGAGGCTTGACATTCCGGCGGCCGCAAGATCAGCTCGCGGTGATCCGCCATCTGGCCAGCGAGCCAATGCTGAGGATCGGCTCGATGCTGATCAACCCGCATTCGAGCGTCGCCCGGGCGAGCCATTGTCGTTTGACAGTCGTGTGTCAGCCTGACCACCAGTAGCTCTCGTCGACCGAGAGCCCGCGCTGGTACATCAGGCCCGCATGTAAACCGTCGAACAACGACTCCCAGGTGATGCCCGAGCCCCAGTGTATAGGGTGAATCTTCCAATAGCCGTGGTAGAGATCGAAGGTAAGGACAGTCACCAGCGACGAGAACCCCTGGTGGGAGATCTCGTAGTCGCGTTTCCCGATCCACTTCTCGTAGCCAAAGGCCGACAGGATCCGCCCGCCAAAACCGGCTTCCTTGTGCAGCCAGTTCGAAGGTGAGTTGCCGCTCCAGCCATCTATAAGCCGCTCGTAAGCATCCTTGGTCGGGAGCTTCCAGTCGCAAACGGAACACCCGCGACACCGGTGGGTCCGTTCAGCGTACGGACCCCGCACCCGGAGGGATACCGCCGAAAAGTCCAACCGGCTGCCCTTTGGGGAGGCCAGCCGCCTCAGCGTCACCTCGGGATTGGGCAGGGTCGGTGACCCACATCTCACGCGACTTGGTGTCGATCACGGTGTTTTTCGGCACGTCGCGCTTGAGCGAGTCGGCCTGCGACACCACGTTGGCCCGGAGTCGCTCGAGGTTGGCCGCTGCGTTGGTGGGGCTGTAGACGTCCGGCTTGGCGTGGTAGTACTCCTGCAACAGCAGCCGCTAGCTGCACCTGATAGGCCGCGAAGTACTCATAGATGTCTCGGACCTCGGCGGAGCTCTTGGGGCCGAAGAACTTGCGCTGTCCGAGCGTCCGTGAGGCGGACTTGATCAGGTTGTCGGCCAACGCCAACCGCGAGCCGAGGTTCTGGTTGAGAATCTCGGGCGCGTCGAGCAGGGGTGATCCCAATCGAGCGGCACGCGGATCCGGGCGCATTGAAGGCGCGGTTCCACGCGGCTCACAGGACGCCCAGTGGATCGGGCCGCCATCCGCCGCCGCGGAGCACGCCGCCCGCCGACCCGGGCACGGCCGCGACCGGCCAGCGGCCGAGACGCCCCGCCCAACGCCAACACTGCCGTCAGAGTGGCCTACCGCTTCAACCGGTCCGCGTCTCACCCCTCCGGCCGGTCCGCCGTTGCTTAGTAAGGAACACTGTCTGGGCCTCGCCGCACGCAGCGGTCACAGGATCGGTGGATTGGGGAGTGGTTTCCCGAAGTCCGGGTCAAACGGCTGTCGATCGGCGTGGCATGTTTGCCGGCGTGCGGTGGCGGGCCGGATCAGATACGCGCTGAGCGCGTGATCGATGCACACGCTGGGGTCTTGGGCGCTGGTGTGGCCGTAGCCGTCGAGGGTCAGCAGCTTGGCGTTGCCGAGCAGGCGCGCAACTCGGCGGGCGCCTGCGTACGCGGTTTGTGGGTCATACCGGGTGCCGATCACCAGGACCGGGTTGGGGGTCGACCTGTTCCACGGTCCGCTGTAGCGGTCGGCGTTCACCAGCGGCCAACCGGCGCACGGCACCGCGAACCACCAGCCGGGCACCGCCGAAAACGGGCTGACCCGCGTCAGCCGGCCGATTATGCTCGGCCACGCCTGCGGGCCCAGCCGCGGTCGCGGCTTGTCTGCGCACTGCAGCGCCGTCCCTGAATTCAGCATCGACTGATACAGCGGCCTTGCTTGATCTAGCGCCGTCTCGATGGCTGATCCGTTGCCGCTGGCGGCCTGCTCGAGCCCGGCCGCGATCTGTGGCCAGCTCGACGGGTCGCCGAGGTTCGGGAACACGTAAAGCAACAGATCGCCATAGCTGAGCCGATGCGGGGCAGGCGCTGACGGCGCCGGGATCGGCCCGTGGCGCAGCCGCGCCAGCAGCCCGCTCACTCGCGCTTTGACCGACCCGTGGCCCGCCAGCGCACAACGCGCCGGCCCCGCGGACTGACATAACGACTGCAGCTTGGAGAACACCAGATCGAAGTCAGCCTCACCGTTGGCAATAAACGCCTGGGTGGAGGTCGTGAACGGGACCGGATCAACGGCGCCGTCCAGCACCATCGCGCGCACCCGCCGCGGGAACATGTTCGCGTAGGTCTGCCCGATAACGGTGCCGTATGACACGCCTCGGTAGTTCAGCTTGCGGTCGCCGACGAGCTTGCGTAGATAGTCAAGATCGCGGGCCGTGTCGGCGGTCGAGTCGTGCGCCAGCAGACGGCGGCTGAGCGCGACACAGCGCTTCACGAACGCCAGCGCCTTTGGCAGGTAGCGCACCGATTCTGGCCTCGTGGTCGGGACCGACCACCCGGGTCCCCAGAACCTGGCCTCGGCGCGGGTGCTCGCGAAACACCGAACGTGCGTGCTCGCGCCGGTGCCGCGCGGATCCCAACCAACGACATCAAACCGCCCCTGACCGAACTTGTCCAGGACCGCCCCGCCGGCCTTCACAATCGGCACCCCCGCCACGCCGGGACCGCCGAAATTGACAAACAGCGACCCGATCCGCTGCCCCGGCCGGCTCGCCAAGTAACGAACCACCGCCAGCGAGATCGTGCCCAAGCCCGGCCGAGCCCAATCCAGCGGGACCTGCACCCTCGCGCACTGCAAGCGCTCCCCGCACCCCTTCCACACGATCCGCGTAGTGATACTTGAAGACGCCACGACCGACGACTCCGCTGCGCTCGCCGCCCCGGTCTGGATAAGCAGCGCTCCCGCGACGGCGCACGCCAGCAGGGTCGCCGATGCCCCTATGCCTTTCCTTGTGCGTCTCACCTGTCTGCCTGTCGTGATTGACATTTGTCTGCCTTCCGTCGTTGGGTGCGGGTCATCGATCCGTCAGCGTACGCGTCGACAGCGAACGCGTCCACTCGGCGGCCGGTGCGGCCTAGCTGCCTGCCGATTCCGCAACCGCGGGGAAGGCGTGGCGTACGAGCGCGCGGATCGACGTCGTTGGCGAGAGCGTGGACTGAGGTGCGGAGCTGAGCTGGCTCAACCAGGTGCGTCCCGCGCGGCGACCGCTTCGAGCCCGTCGAAGATCAGGTTCGCGCCGGGCAACTCGCGCGGTGTGGGCGCCTGATAGCTCCACCCGACGATCCCGTCGGGAGCCACGATCACGAGCGCGCGCTGCGGGAATCCACCAGGGTGATAGACGCCGAACGCCTTGCAGACAGCGCCCTTGGGCTCGAAGTCCGACAGCTGCGGGATGCTTACGCCGAGCTTCTCTCGAAACGCCGTTAGCGAGTAGCGGGCGTCACAGGAAACGCCGTACATGATGACGCTGCGCTTGGCCAGGTAATCGCTGAGCACGTCTTCGTAGAGGCCGATCTGGTCGGTGCACACCGGGCTGAACGCGAACGGATAGAAGACAAGCACCGTGGTATTCCCGATCAGGTCGTCGCGGCTGAAGTCGCTACCGTCTTCGCGCGTGAGAGTGAACTCCGGGACCGGCGTGCCCGATGCGATCGGGCGTTCAGAGGCGGCCTTGGTCATCGTCGTAAGCCGAGCCGGCGCGCCCCCGGGCGGTTGCGCTCCAAATCAGTGCGCCGGGCGAGCGCCGCGGCGGCGCCGGAGTTGAGGGACCCGCGCCGCGACGTCCCGCTCAGCGCGGACAGGTCCGCAGGCTTGGGGGCCGGTGTGCTGATGGGTGAGTCGCGTTCGCGCATCGATCGTTACTCCTTGTTTGTTCCGTTCCTCATCGCGTGAAATGCTAGTGGCGTTGAACCCTACATCGGGCACTCAGCGCCTGGTCTCGTACCTGGTCAGGACCACGCCGTCGGTAAACGTCCGGGTCTCCACCAGGGTCAGGTTCACCCAGTTGTCCAGGGCCGTAAAGAACGGCGTGCCGCCGCCCACCAGGACCGGTGCGGTGGCCAGCACGTACTCGTCGATCAGCCCGGCCCGCATGGCCGCCGCGGCGAGTGTGGCGCCGCCGATGTCCATGGGACCGCCGTCCTCGGCCTTGAGCCGGGTGATCTCGGTGACCGCGTCGCCGGTGACCAGGCGGGTGTTCCAGTCCACCGTGCTGATCGTCGAGGAGAACACCACCTTCGGCATGTCCTGCCAGCGGCGGGCGAACTCGATCTCCGCCGGCGTGGCGCCGGGCTGCTGGTCAGCGGTCGGCCAGTGGGAGCTCATCGTCTCCCACAGTTTGCGCCCATACAGCGCCAGGGCCGTCGCGCCCACCCGGTCGGACCACCACTGGAACAGCTCGTCGCTCGGCACGCTCCAGCCGAGGTCGTCGCCGGGCGCGGCGATGTAGCCGTCCAGGCTCAGGTTCATGCCAAAGGTCAGTTTCCGCATGGCGTCAGCCTCCGATGAGTCGGCATTTCGGCGTACAGACCAGCACGGCGCGGAAAAATCATCGGTCAGGCCACACCGCGGCCGGTTGACCGCCACGCCAGGACCGGTACCAAATCCGACCGGCCCAACGTCCAGCGCGATCATTCCTAGATTGCTGCCCATGATCGCATCATTGCCCTCGCTCGCCCACCCGATGAGCCGCCTCTCGCGGCCGAGAGCGCGTGAGGGCGCCGAACGTCGATGGGTGCGCTGCCGCGAAGCGGCAGGGCTCACTGTTGAGCACCCAGCGGTTCTGGTCTGGATGCGAGTGCGAACCCGGCGACGGACGGGCGATCGCTTCGCTGGTCAGGCGAGCACGTCGATTTCGGTGCCGACCGTGTCGAACTTGTAGAGGAGCGGCGCGAACTCAAGCGGCACCCGGATGCAGCCGTGGCTCGCCGGAAATGGCGGGACGGACGCAAGTCCGTGCAGCGCCCGTCCGCCAGCGTAATAGCTGGCGTATGGCAGCCATTCCTGGTATGGGTTTGACCAGGATTCCACCGACTTTGAGTACACGCGGTATCGACCCAGCGGCGTTACGTACCCCGGCATCGCTGTGGAAACCGGCAGCACCCAGAGCACTTTGCCGTCCGACACTTCGAGCGCGAGCTGCTTTGAGATTGACACCTCAACGCGTCTACCCGCTCGTTGCAGCAGCGGCGTCGGTGCCGCCGCCTGCCCAAGCGCCTTCTGGGTCTTCGGCCCCGCGGTGCCGTCACGGGTGATTCCCGCCCACTTCTGAAAGGCGATGACGGCGTCAACGGTCGCCGTGGTGTACTCGCTTGACCCTGCGCCAGGCAGGAAGTGCAAATTGAATAGCCGCTGATTGACGGCTCGGACATCCGCTCCGGTCATGCCGACGCGTAGCACCCTCGACGGCACGCGATGCACCTGCGCTGGCCGCGGAAGCACCCGCAGCTCGGCGGACACTGCACCGAGACCGACGGCGGGCCGCGCGAGGACCGCGACGATGCGCTGACCGAGTTGCGGCGTGCGCGCCGGGACCTGGGGAGCTCCGGTGGCGGTCACCCAGACGAACGCGACCGCCGCGCCAACCAAGAGGAGTGCTGTTGTTCTGACCTTGCTCATGTCCCGTCACGCCCCGGACGCCGCAGGCTCGCACGGCTGATGGTTCACTTCGGCGCCTGCGTCTCCTTCAATCGAGACCGAGCCTCACCGGCGACGCACGCCGGCTTGCATCCGCGCCGCCCGCCAGCCAGCAGCTCAGCGTTGATGGGGCGGCCGCATTGCCAGTCCGATCCGGCGATCTAAATCGACTGTCGGGACCGATCGTTGATGCCGGTGCTCGTGAGAGCAGCCTTCACTCGGCGTTTGAGGCGCGGTGCCCCACGATGGTCTGCAGCGCCTTTCGGAGCCGCTCTCCCTGCTGCGGGGTTAGCGATGCGAGCAGCGCCGCCTCGGCGCGCTCGCTCGCCGCGGTGGCGCGCTGGACGGTCTCGCGCCCGGCGTCGGTGAGCTCGACGAGGTTGCGTCGTCGGTCCTCGGCGTGAGGGTGACGAGAGACGAGGCCCTTGTCCTCGAGGGCGTCGAGCCGCGCGACCATCGAGGTCCGGTCGATGCCCAGCCGCTGCGCCGCCTGCTGCTGGGAGCCGGGCTCGTGGCTTGCGATGACGAGCAGGATCCCGAGTTCGCGCGTGTCGATCCCGAACGGGGCCAGCGCCTCCGCGTTGAGCTCCTCCATCCGCGTCTGTGCGTGCTTGAACAGGTATCCCAAACGCCGGCTCACCACCGGCCCCGGTCCGCTGTCTATGGACATGGTCGAAGCGTACGCTACGCTGATCGTCAGTGATACTGACGATCAGCGTTACAGACGAAAGTGAGGACGAGATGATCATGATCACTGGAGGACTGGGATTCATCGGCTCCCACACCGTGCAGGCACTGCTCGATGCGGGCGAGGAATGCGTGCTCGTCCAGCGCAGCCACGCCGAGGTGCCGGCAGGCCGCTTCGACGCACCGGTCGCGGTCGAGCAGGTCGACGCGACCGATCTGGATGCGCTGCTCGCCGTCGGCCGCCGTCACCCAATCAGCGGGATCGTCCACCTCGCCGGTTCGATGCCGTGGCCGCCGAGCTCCGAGCCGCCGGTGCAGGCGGCGCGCCGGTCGCTCGGCAGCCTGTTCAACATCATCCAGGCCGCCCAGGAGTGGGGCGTGACGCGCGTCGCCCTGGCGAGCACGATCGGTGTCTACGGCGGCTCCAGGGACCCCTTCGAGGGTCCTCTCACCGAGGACATGCCGCTGTCGATGAGCGCGCCGCACCTCATCCCCACGTTCAAGAAGGTCAGCGAGCTGCTCGGCGGCCACCTAGCGGACGCAACCGGGATCGAGGTCATCAGCCTCCGCATCTCCGGCACCTGGGGACCGCTCGGCCACAACCCGGATCCGTTCTTCCCCGCGCCACAGCTCATCCACGCCGCCGCCCACGGCCGCGCGCCGGACCTCTCCGGGGTCGGCGGCCGGATGCACGCCGAGGACTCGCTCGACCTCTGCTACGTCAAGGACACCGGCCGGGCGATCGCGCTGCTGCAGCTCGCCGAGCACCTCAACCACCGCACCTACAACGTCGCCTCCGGCCACGCCACGACAAACGCCGAGATCGCCGCCGCAATCCGAGAGGCCGTCGCCCATGCCCAGGTCGATCTGCCCACCGGCGGCGAAACCCGCCAGGCCTGGCTCGACATCACCCGCCTGCGCCAGGACACCGGCTACGAGCCGGTCTGGAACACCGAGCGCGCCGCCGCCGACTACATCGCCTGGCTGCAGGCAGGCAACGACCGCTGAACCGCCAGGATCGAGCGGATCGCCACCGTTCACTTTCCAATTCGTGGCCAAGCTCGAGGTCTCAGGTCGGGGTGAAGCGGCCGCGGTCGCGCACCGTGCAGACTGCTCTGAGGTAGGCGTCGGTCTGAGGCAGGCAGCGCCTCGAAAGATCAGGCAGGCGCCCGATGCGCCACCGCCTGCCTTAGCCCGACGCACCGCCGGGGTCGGAGGCGACGGTAGAAGTGTCGCGGGTAGGGCATCGCGCCGCGCGGTTTGAATTGGCCCCCGACTCTCGGGTACAGAGCCGGGGGCCGATGCCACGATCCGACTGGGGCGATCGGCGTTGACCGATCGGCGACCGAGTCGTCCACGCAGCTAATGGTTGGCTTACTTACTCAATCCTGATCGCTGGGCAACGGCGGCTGCGCTGCCAAAGCTCATCTGGAATGTGACTACCTCCGCGTTCCCGCTCGGGCAATCGGCGGCGGTTGGAAACACGTCAATCTCCACCGCGTCAGTCGAGTCATCCACGCGGGGCGCTGCCACCGCAGAGGTCGGGTCGATCCCCGACGCGACCGCGACGCAGTACACGCCCGTCGTCGGGTGGGTGACAGTCGTCACGCCGGCGTTGCTCGACGCCACCGAGCCATCGTCGTTGACGGATGCCGTCGCCGTGCCTACCTGGACTACGAATCCCTGGTCGGTGGGCACGTCGCTCTCGTTGGAGGGTCCAGGAGGTCCTTGCTGGCCCTGGGCGCCGGCGGGGCCAGTGGCGCCCCTCGGTCCCTGACCGCCGGTAGCGCCCGGGCGGCCCTGCGGCCCAGGCTTGCCCTGCGGCCCAGCCTTGCCCTGCGGACCACGGTGGCCGCGCAGCTGGCTGACCACGCTCGGCTTGATCTGGTGAATGTTCGTGATGAGGTAGCGCCCCGCCGCCCCCGCGCTACCCGCGAGCACCAGCGCTCCGATCACTGCTATGAAGATTGTCGACCTACGCATTGCTCTCTCCTCTTTCGCGTGGAATAAGTTGGCGCCCAGCCTCCTCTCGCGAGGGAAGCCGGTGCTGCTGGCGCCGTCGGAAGTTGTGGGGGGCGCTCGCGACGAAGGATCGCGGCAGTTGAAAACATCGCTCCTCCTTTCCAGGGCAGCCCGCGCGGGGCGATGCTCACGCACCCGCTCGCTGGTTTGCCCTCGTTGGACGATCTACGCCTCGTGGCCGCGCTCGCGACCACGCGTTCGTGACTGTCACGCGCGCCGCTAACGACACGATCACATCCAATAACCACGGATACGTGCCGATCTCGATCCCAGCGGGGATGTCCACGCCAGTTCGCATCCTCACGACCTGCGAGATTGAATTTCAGTCGGACGAGGTGAACGGGTCGACTGTGGACGTCGCCGCGCCCCATGCGAGCGACGAGAGGCGGATCTCACGAGCAACTAGTCGCATCTGAGAGAGGAGCGCGCCTTGGTAGGCGAGACGATCGCGGTGCTTGATTTACGCTCGGGGTTCGTCGAGCGCGTAGGCAATCGCGTCCCCGAAGCTCAACGCGCCGCCGTCGCGCACGGCGGCGGTCCACGCGTCGGTACCGCACCGCGTGCGGGCTGGCTCGAAGAACCTCTCGTTAAGGGTCGCCTCGACCGGATCCTCAGGCGTGTCGTAGCGATGTGTGTCAGCGGCGCCGACGAGTCTCGCGCCGCGCTCGGCGTCGCCGCCCACAACGGCGACGGCACCCAGGCCGCGGAGCCCTTCGAACGCCACAGGCCGCACGACCATTTCGCGACATAGCCTGAGTTCCTCGCGAAAGGCGCTTGAAGCAGTGTCGGTCTCACCGGTCAGGAGCGCGGCCAGGCCATGGTTGCCGCTGTTGATCATCCGCTCGAACGGACTGTCCAGTGCGTGCGCGATCGGGGTCGCGCGGGCGGCAAAGTCCCTTCCATCACGCGCATTGCCGAGACATAGCGCGGCGTAGGCCGCAGACGTGAGCAGGTTTGCGAGTTGTTGGAGGTTGCCGACCTCAGTGAGCAGCGAGGCGGCCCTGTCGACGCGGCTCCTCAGATCGGCGATGCTGGACGCCGCAATTGCCTTTCCGCGGAACGCTGCGGCGATCTCCCACTTGTCGTCGGCAGCTCTGGCCCAGCGGAGGGCCTCGTCGGCGACGGCGTCCGCGACCTCGAGCCGCTCGGCATTTATCTCGTGATCGACCCGCAGCTGAAGCGCCTGGGAGAGGATCACGGGATCGCCAAGCCGTCGGGCGATTGCCTCCAGCGCGGCCACGACCGCGGGTTGCTCGGCTCCGCGCCCCGTCTGACGCAGGCAGCGGGCCTTGGTGCGGAGAGCACCGACGCTGAGGGGCGGATGGGCGTCGGCCCCCGGTAGGGTCAGCGACTGCGCGATCCACTCGAGCGCATCGACGTAGCGATTTCGTGTGACCCAGTAGCAGCCGAGCGCTGTCACCATCGCCAACGCGCGTTCGCAGTTGCCCTGTCTGATCGCCCAACCGAGGGCCGCATGCAGGTTGTCGATCTCGGCGTCCAGGTGGGTCAGATGCTCCTTGCCGCCCGCGCCCCAAAGCGCGCGTTCGTCTCCGTAGCGCTCGGCGAGCGCGAGGAAGAAGCGGTAGTGGCGCTCACGCACTGCGTCGTTGTCCGTCGCGCGCGCCAACCGCTGGGCGGCGTCAGCGCGGATCGTCTCGAGCATCTTGAGCCGGGTGGGCGCGAGCGCGTGCTGGCGCCGCACGAGCAGGCTCTTGGTGACCAGTCCGTCGAGTGTGTCCAGTCCGCCGGCCGTGATCGTCTCGGCTGCCTCGATGGTCGCGCCGCCGGCGAACACCGCGAACTGCGCGAAGCATCGTTTCTCGGCGTCGTGTAGCAGGTCGTGGCTCCAGTTGATCGTGGCGCCGAGCGTCTGCTGACGCGCAGGGGCGTCGCGCGCCCCACCGCCGGGCGCGCCGAGGGCGGTCTCGAGGCGGTCAGCGATCTCAGTCGGCGACAGCAGTCCGCAGCGGGCCGCCGCGAGCTCGATCGCCAGCGGCAGTCCGTCGACGCGTCGGCAGATCTCAGCGACCGCGGCAGCATTGCCGTCGCTGAGGTCAAAGTCGGGGTCGTGGGCTCGGGCGCGCTCGCAGAACAGCGTGACAGCGTCGGTGTCAGCCAGTCCTCCCAGACCGTGGGGTGTGCCTGGTTCAGGCCCGGCGAGCGGCGACACCGGATAGCGCTGCTCGGCCTGCACGGCGAGCGGTTCGCGACTGGTGGCCAAAACGGTGAGCGATGGACAGGCCTCGAGAAGCCTGGCGATGAATGGCGCGGCTGCGAGTAGCTGCTCGAGGTTGTCGATGACTAACAGCAGATGCTTCGCGGCCAGGAACCGTGCGGCGGCCTGGTCGGCGGCCTCGCCCGAGAGCATGATGATCCTCAGCGCCTTGACGATCGCGCCGGGCACGTCCTCGGGTCTGTCCAGCGCGGCGAGCGAGACGAAGTGCGCCCCGTCGGCGAAGTCCTCCGCGACCGCACGCGCGGCCTCCACGGCCAGCCGTGTCTTGCCGACCCCGCCGGGACCGGTGAGGGTAAGCAGCCGCACCGACCCTGCCCGCAACCGCTGACCGACCGCAACGACGTCGCCGTCGCGACCGATCGTCCGATTGGGCGGTATCGGCAACCTGCCGTCGCGTCGCACACCGGGCATCGCCGGCCCTGGCTGGTTCGCGAGCGTCGTCTCGACCGCGGTATGCGTGGGCGGCGACAGCTCGGCGGACTGCCTCAAGACGTGCTCGTGCAGCTCGCGCAACGGCTGCGCGGGCTCGATACCGAGCTCGTCAACGAACCGTCGACGCGCGGCGTGAAAGGCGGCCAGCGCCTCGGCCTGTCGTCCGCAGCGATACAGCGCCGTCATCTGCAGCTCCACCAGGCGCTCTTTCAATGGATGGGCAATGACAACCGCCTCCAACTGCCCCAGCAGCTCGCCGTGACGGCCCAGCTCCAGATCAAGCTCGATCGCTTCAATGACCACGGCCAGCCGCTCCTCCTCCAGACGCGCGCGCTCCCCGGCAAGCAGTCTGTGCGTGATCACGCCTGCGAACGGCTGCCCGCGCCAGACACCAAGCGCCTTCTCAAACCCTTCACGAGCAACCCGCGGCTCACCGTCCACGCGCGCTCGGCGCGCCTGGGCCAGCGCCTGCTCCCATCGGTCGACATCACGCTCTCCAGGTCGCACCTCCATCCGGTAGCCGCCCGCGTGATTGAGCAGCCGGCCGGCGTCGGCGCCTGTCTCCGCCAGCCGCTTGCGCACGCGCGAGACGTGCATCTGCAGGCTGTCACGCGCCCGCCCGGGGGGCTCCTCGCCCCACAGCTCATCAATCAGCTGGTCGATGCCCACCACGCGACCGCCCATCAGCGTAAGCACCGCGACCAGCGCCCGCGGCAGCTGACCCCCTAGCGCCACCGCCCGCCCACCCACCCACGCCTCAACCGGACCGAGCAACTCGATCCGAAACCCGCTGGAACTGTGGGTCAGACCCTGGCGCCACGTGTGGACTACGCCATCCGTGCTTCGGACTCTACGCCCGATTGGCGGGCAAATTGGGGTGTTTGCGCACAAACGTCGCTCTCACCGTCGCCGATGCACGCGTCGCCGACCTGCGCACGGCTGCCATCCATCAGACGCCGAGATCTGCCTTGCTGTGCCGCCACCCTTCGGCGATCCATCGCTGACTTCCAGCGGACCAGGACGCGGGATTCCGCGACGCCAGCGCGCTGTTGGCGGCTGGTTACCGATTTGACAGCGGACCCGGCGATTCTCCGCCGAGATCGACCGCAACGGGAGATCTTCCAAACTCGGGAGCCGTCATGCGATTCGCAGCACCCAATCGTCTCATCGCCGGTGCACTCGCTAATCGTCGCTCAACTACAAGCGATCAACCGAGCCAAGGTCCACCAAGGCCTAGCGATGTGCACAACCACAGGAGACCTCTCATGCAACCGTGCTTGACTCGAATCCGGCACCAAACGGATCGCAGCCGCGGTGAGCGTGATGACGCGCCTCTGCGCCCGGGCGGGTGTCGTGTCTGCCGTGTCTGCCGCGGCGCTCGTCGGGTCGGTCGCGCCCGCGCGCGCGGACATCGTGACGGACTGGAATGCGAACGCGTCGACGGCGATCGTGGTCACCGCGGGGCAGCCGCCGCCGGCCGCGGTGTTGAGCTTCGCGATGGTGCAGGGCGCCGTGTATGACGCGGTCAACGCGATCGATCGCGGCCATCGCTCCTATCTGCCCCAGCCGCCAGCGGCGGCCGGGGCGTCTGAGGACGCGGCGGCAGCTACCGCCGCGCATGACGTGCTGGTTTCGCTGTTCCCGCTTCAGCAGAGCACGCTCGACGGTCAGTATGAAACGTCGCTGGCGACGATCCCGGATACGCCGCCGGGCGCGACGGCGGGCGGGATCGCCGCCGGCCAGGCCGCGGCGCAGACGATGATCGCCGCGCGCGCCAACGACGGCCGCGGCGGACCGTTCACGCCGGTGATCGGCACCACGCCAGGCGCATGGCGCCCCACACCACCGGCGTTCGCCCTGGACCCGTCGCCGTGGGTCGGCAACGTCCGGCCGTTCGTGGTCCCCAACGTCGCGATGCTGCGCAGCGCCGGTCCCAACCCCCTGACCAGCCGCGCGTACGCCAAGGACTTCAACGAGGTCAAGGCGATCGGTGCGCTGCACAGCACCACGCGCACCCCCGATCAGACCGACGCCGCGATCTTCTGGCAAGACCACGCGTTCGCGCTGTGGAACCGCGTGTTCCGCACTCTCGCCGCGACACACAAGCTCGCCACCGCCGACAGCGCCCGGCTTCTGGCCACCACCAACCTGGCCGCCGCAGACGCCGCGATCGGCTGCTGGAACAACAAATACCACTACAACTCCTGGCGCCCGATCACCGCCATCCGCGAGGCCGACACCGACGGCAACCCCGCCACCACCGCCGATCCCCAGTGGACCCCGCTGTTTGACCCGGCCACGCCGGTCGCCGCCGGACAGGCCCCACTGGTCACGCCGCCGTTCCCCGAAAACCCATCCGGCCACAACTGCGCCGCCGGTGCCATCCTCACCACCCTGCGCTACTTCTTTGGCACCAACGACATCAGCTTCACCGCCACCAGCAATAAATCCGGGACGACCCGGACCTTCCACAGCCTGTCAGACGCGCTGCAGGAGAACATCAACGCCCGGGTCTGGGCCGGGATCCACTTCCGCACCGCCGACCGTCAAGGCGTCAAGCTCGGGACCACCGTCGCGCGCTACCTCCACCACCACTACTTCCAACCCGCGCACCACAATCACAACTGACCCACTCGACCCAGGCGCGCGGCGACGAGCGATCGGTGGGCCGTCACGTGACCCGAGCAGTCTCGCGCGCCCGGTATGACGGCGGGTTACGCGCCTGGTGAAAGCTAGACAGAGTTGCGGGCGACCGGCGTCGCCGCAGGCGTCCAGCTGCACGATGGATGGCATGCGTCCGTCGTTTCAGGAGAGCGCACTTGCTACCAGCCTCACGCGCTCACTGCCGAACCCTCCTATCAACGCCGCTGCGCGTGCGGATTAGACCGGTTGTCGGGCGTCTCAGCTTCTGTCTGCTCTCGCTCGGCTAGCTTTTCGCGAAGGTATGCGGCCTTCTCGGCTCGTCGGCGGTGAGCAGCCGCCTCGGCTTCAGCCACCGCCTCGGTAGCCCGTTCCTGCTCGACGCGCTCGGTGCTCGCCTGCTGGCGCTTGAGCTCCTCTGTCGGGACGTCATCGGACATCATCCGGACGCTAGCGGACGAGGGCGGCGCTGGTAACGATCGGGCCGCACAAACGCGGTCGTGCAGCGGTATCCGCGGGAGAGGTGCCTGCGTGCGGCGGGCATGTTGCCAATGTAAACGTAGGCAGTTCCGCACGAGATGTTTTTGACCTCGATGGCTCGATAGGCCAAAAATACCTGCAAATCACGACATCTTCGTTGGGCTACGGATCTGACTCGTCCTCCGCGATGTCCTAGAGGTGTGTCGGCGGCACGCGCGGCCTTGGCGCCAGCGCTTTAGGGTCATCGGGCCACCCTCATCCAGCGGGACCGAATTGCGAGCCCAGCGGGTAGAGGTCTTGTTACGCCGATGCCTCCAAGCTGCGCCGAACACGCCCAGTTGCGCACCGTGATCCTCGACCTGCTCGACCGCCGCGGATCCGGTAAGACGATCTGTCCCTCAGACGCGGCCCGAGCCGTGGCAGGCAAGCAGTTTCGCCCGCTGATGGACTCGGCCCGCGCTGCCGCCGCCGAGCTCGTGGCCGAGGGCGAGATCGAGGTCACCCAGCACGGCGAGGTCGTCGACATCGCTCAGGCGCGCGGGCCGATCCGCCTGCGTCGTCGACAGGTCTCGTGAGCCCCGCAAAGGCCGTCCGACTGGCGTTCACGCGGCTCAGGCCTTCTTATGAGCTAGTGACTTTTCGTCGTCGCCCTCAAGAGCTCTCTGCTGTTGCTTGGCGGGATCGTTGGATTCGAGCGCGTCGGCGTCGCCCGAGACGTCCTCCTTGCGACCCTCCTTATAGGCGTGCAGGGACGTGTTGGGCGTCGTTTCCTCAGTGGCTTTGGTGTTGCCGTCTTTATCGGGCATGGCCTGTCCTTCGATCGGTTAGGTCCGTGCTACCCGCAATCTGAACCGGGACGCGCAGTATCCGAGGTCCGCGATGAGCGAACGGAGGGTGTCCGTGAACATCTCCCCGCCCAAGCGGCGGCACACAGCCCCCGCGAAGCCCGACACGAGCACCGCTTACGAGGACTTCTGCTGATTGCACGGCGCGCAACGGAGGACCGCGATCGGCACGCGTGATACTTGTAGCCGGGCCGACGCTGGCCGGGAGATAGTGCGATGCGGACGATTACGGTGCAGCAGCGGCGGTGCGCGATGGTGCGCCGTCACCATCTCGCAGGCGACGCCCCCGATCCGGCGGCAGCGACACGCGCCGTCGTCGCGTTGCACGCCACCGACCCGGCTTCGGTGTACCTGTCCGTGCTCGCGCGCAGCGCTGCCTCATCGCTGAGCGATGTGGCCGACGCGATGTACGCACGGCGCAGTCTGGTGCGGTGGATGGCGATGCGACGCACGCTGTTCGTCTTCCCCCGTGAGGACATCGCACTGGTGCAGGCCGCGGTCAGCACGCCGCTCGCTGGGACGCTGCGTCGGGCCCTTATCAGCCGACTACGACGCAACGGCACCGAGCCGCCGATCGACGGCGACACCAGCTGCTGGATCGCTGATCTCGAGGACCGCGTCGAGCGGGCGCTCGCCCGTCGCGGTAGCGCCAGCGGAACGGAGCTGGCCAGCGACGAGCCAGCTCTGAGCACGCGCATCCTGGCCCGGGCGCCATCCGATCGACCACAGAACCTCACCACATCCCTGCTGACCTTGATGAGCGCGGACGGTCGCATCGTTCGCGGCGCCCCGGCCGGGGCATGGACAAGCCGACACCACCGCTGGGAGCCGATCTCAAGCTGGTGGGCGCAGGGCCTACCATCGATCGACCCAGCGCAGGCGCAACGGGACCTGGCACGCCGCTGGCTGCAGCGGTTCGGACCGGCAAAGATCGACGACCTGCAGTGGTGGACCGGATGGAACAAGGCCACCACCCGTAGCGCGCTGGCGAACCTCGCGATCGAGGAGGTCGACCTGCACGGCGAGCCCGGGATCATCCTCCCCGGCTCTGCTGAGGCCGATGACCTCTGCGCCGACGCATTGACACCGACCGCGACCCTCCTGCCCGCCCTGGACGCGACGCCCATGGGATGGAAGGCCAGAGACTGGTTTCTCGCGATCGATCCGGCTCACATCTATGACCGCGCCGGCAACATCGGCCCGACCGTCTGGTGGGACGGTGAGATCATTGGATCCTGGGCCATCACCCCCGACGGGAGGATCATCACCAAGGTCATCGCAGACCGGGGAGCCGAAGCTCACGCCGTCATTGATCACGCGGCAACCCAGCTTCATGCACGGCTCGGCGGCACGACCGTCACGCCGGCGGCCCGCACACCCCTCGAGCACGCGCTCGCGGCCCAGTAACCTCAGCGGACTGGACTCGGACGAGTGAACTCCGTGATCCAGGCTGGGATGAACCAAGGCGCCCATCATTACTCCGCCACGGTGCTGATGCCGAAGGTATACCGGATCGCCTCCCTGAGCCATCCGTCCACCGACTCGTGGTTCCCATTCTCCTAGCAGACACGAAGACGTGTGTTAACCCCGTACAAGTACCGAGTCTTGGTATTACACGCCGGACGGCGCTCAGATCCCCGATGCACAACCGCTTCACTACATTTGAGATACAACCCGCCCGCGGAATTGACCGACAAGGTCTTTCGGCCACCGGACCAAGGGGGCTACGGCGTGTCTAAACGCGCCTACTTCCAGTCCCCAGGGCCCCCGGACTACGAACGCCAGTGCAACTGGTGTGGCCGGGACCCGAGCGTCCCGGCCACGGTCAACAAGCGTCCAGCTTGGCGCTATTGCGATTGGTGGAGGTGATGCGAGGACGGCCGGGGATCGGGCTGGCCTGTCACTGGATCGAGGGTCAACCGCGTCGCCCGCGGATGGCGGAACTGGAACATTCCGGCCAGGTCGAACGGTAGGCCTTCGAAGCGGCCCCGCCTGGACAGGATCCGATCGGCCGAGCCGGGGATCCCGGGTAGGTGCCAGTTGTACTCGACGAAGTTGATGATCGAGGCCTGGTCTGTCAGGTTGCTGTCGACGTGGTTGACTCGCGCGTACGGCGAGATCACGAGCATCGGGAGCCTCGGGCCGAAGCCACAGCGTCCCTGCTCGCCCGCGAGCGGCGCCTTGGTCTGAGGGCGCGGCCCGCACTGACCCGATGTGGGCCCGCTGAACGTCGTATTCGTCAAATTGTCCGCAGGCGAGAGCGACGGGTTGATGACCCCGCTGTAGACATGGTCATACCAGCCGTCGGAGTCGTCCCAGTTGACGATCACCGCCGTGCTTCGCCAGTCGGGCGTGCGCATCAGCGAGTTGATCTCGCGGGTAACGAACGCCTGCTCGTCGGCGGGGTCCGAGTAGCCGGGATGACCGTCCTCAAACCCTGGGGCCTTCAAGAAGCTGACGGCAGGGAGCGCCGACTGCGGGACGCTTCCGCGGCCGATCGCCGCCACCAGTTGGTCGAAGTCACTGGTGTCGTACTGGTGGTTCGGCGTGTCGAACTGCGGGACGCCGCGCACGTAGGACTGGGTGTCGTGGCCGATCCGCTTGAGCCCCGCCAGCGTGTCGCGGCCGGCGCTGTTTGCCGCGACCGTCAGGTGATGCGGGTTGGCTGTTGAGGCGTAGTACTGGAACGGCTCGTGGTGCGGGATGTAGTCATCCTTGTAGCCCCACTGACCGGAGCCGCCCAACGCCACGCCCACTGGGTGGACCGCGTCACACAGCGCCTGATTAGAGGCGTTCGGCGGCACATTCTTGCCGGGGAAGCTCCCCGAGAACTCGCCCGGAATGAATTGCGACGTCGGCTGTCCGCTGTGACCGGTCGCGGCCGACGCCGCGGCGAACGAGGTCGTCGGGTTTGAACCGCCCTCGAACCAGCCCCAGGACAGCCCGGCACGGTTCAGTCTGTCGCCGATGTTCGTGCCGTTGAACGCGACGGCGTCGCGCGTCGAGCAGTCGTCCCAGTAGGGCTGAGCGTCGTTGGTCATCGAGAAGCCGCCCTTGCCGTCGGGCGTGAGGTCGCCGTTGGGAGAGGTGGGTGTCGAGACCGACGGGTTGTTGGCCAAGTGATTGGTATCGATGTTTCCGGTGTCGCCCGAGGCGAGGTTTATGGCGCCGGGCGCCGAGGGCCCGAACGTAACTCCGAAGGAGTTGTCCCCGAGCGAGTAGTGCTGGGCGTAGTTCCACATCGCCGTGACGGTGTTGCCGTCGTAATAGTCCATCACCTGGGAGGCCAGGCACGGCGCGCCCGATGGGCTGGTGGTGCCGGCGTCCGTGCCCGTGCTCTGGACGAAGTGATCCATCTTGCCGTCGTCGAACGCCTGCTGCTCGTCGCTGTAGTTGTGGTCCTGGTCACACGTCAGCTGGCCGCCGGGGTTGCCGCTCAGGCCAGTCGGGCTACTGTCTAGACGTTGAGGCTGGGCCGCGTTGGGATTGTTCGTCAGCAGGTTGTCGCTATGGCGGAGGTTCGGCGGCAGCGAAGGGCTGGTCGCGGGCGGGAGACCGTCGACCGCCGGGGTGCCGCGCGTGGCATGGAAGCGCTGGCCGTCGGTGTTCGACGCGTTCGGGTAAGTGCCGAAATAGTGGTCGAAGGACACGTTCTCCTGGAAGATCACAACGACGTGTTTGATCGGCGTCGCGGTGCGGGAGCCACTTCGCCAACCGCCGAAGCCGGAGTGGCCGTAACGATGATGCGAACGATCGCGGGTCGACGCCTGCGCCACCGCGACGCCGGCCCCCGCGACTGCAATTGCTGCAACCAACAGCCAGAGCACGCGCTTGTACGCCATGAAAGATCTCCTTTCCCCTTCTATCGGCCGGCGCCTGGCCCCCCGGTACACCGCCTGAATGACTCCTCGGAGTGGCGTCAGGATCAAGCGCTCGCGCTTGTGAAGAGCTTGTTAAGCGCTTTGTAACCACCTCGGCGACTCGGCAAACAAAGGGCGCTGTGGGAAAGGAGGGGTGGCAGCGATAGTCGGCTCGTCGGGAGCGGAAGCGCTAGTGATTCTGCCCTTCGGCGACTCTGCAGAGTGATCGACCGTCGTCGGCCCCCAACGTGGCTATCGCTGCCCGCTACCGCTTGTTGATGTGATTCCAGCGCCAAACGGCGAGTGGAACCAGCAGGAGGCAGACCACGACGACGATGCTGACGATTCCCGCGGTCGCGGTGGCAACGACGATCACGCGCCAGGGCTGCCCGACCCCGGAACGGGGCAAACGCAGTCCAGCGCTTTCAAGCCGGGTTGATTCTCGGCGGCAGGCTGGGGTAGTGGGTATCACCAACAAAGGAGGAAGGAACAGTGCTGACGATCATCGAGAGCGGGGCGAAGGCGTGGGCCGTGGCGGCTACGAACGGAGACGTGCGCATCTTCAGCCGCGAGCAAGCAGGAGAGTGGATCGAAGTGTTGCTGAGCGAGGACTCGGAGCAGATCGACGCAGATGGCAGCTTGATCCTGGAGGCGATGTACGAGCAGCAGCCTGGGAGAGAGCTCGGGGAACAACGCGAGGAGCCCGACGACGAGGGAGACGAAGTGCCCGAGGGAGACGAAGACGAAGAGCCCGAGGCCGAAGAAGACGAACAACCCGAGGCCGAGGAAGACGAAGAGGCCGAGGAAGACGAAGAGCCCGAGGCCGAGGAAGACGAGCAACCCGAGGCCGAAGAAGACGAACCGGAGGAGAAGCCTCGCCGCAGTCGCGGCAGGGCCAAGGCACGAAAGAAGTGACACTGGGCGCCGGCGTCGACCTCGCCGAGCCAGCCGCGCTCATGGCGGTCGCTTGCGGGCGAGGATTGTGACCAGACTCGCGAGATAGCGTCGAGCGTGGGCGGCGCGGCATGATTCGCGCCGACTGTCGAGGTCGGCGATCGCGTGCGTGTTGCCGTCGCGTCCCTGCCGCAGCGCCGTCAGAGTGGCAGTGGCGCGATGGCTGGCCTTGTATTTGCGCCAAGTGGACTGACGGCCGGGGCGATACGTCGATCCGAGACGCTTGATCTTTGAGATCGCGTTGATGGTCTGTGCGGTACCGCTGGGGCTGCGGGTCGTGATGTTGTCCGCCGCGGTGATCTGGATCGCCGGGTACCCGGGCCGCCGGGTCAGGCGTAAACGCCGTCGCGTACGGGCCGCAAACCCGCATGGGTCCGGCTGAGTCGTGTTGTCCGGATCAGGCGTGACGACGACCAACGTCCTGGCCGAACGAAAATGTCTCCTCGGCTCCGGTGAGCGAGAGGCAATGCCTGCCAGGGATCCGACGGACGGATTTCCTGGATGAGGCCGCTGACCGCGCCGGATCGCCTGATGGCAACGATGTGCTGCGTCACTGACGACGTGGGGCGAGGCCGTCTTACACGAAAGGGCCGGACAGAATCGGGACGTCGGTCACGGAGTTTGTGGGGGGCGCCGTGAAGATCCCGATTCCCTGCTTGCGCAAGGTGCTGACCGGGAGGGTCCAGGGTGCCATCGATCCTCCCCCACCCTGAAGCGTGATCAGCCCGATCGGCTCACCTCCGAGGGTGACCCACAGAACGGTGCCGTTAGGCAGATTGACACCATTGACACTCGCGGTAATCACGGTGAACCCGCCGCAGGCGGTCAGCTGCGATTGGTCGCCGATGCTCTGGCCCCGTGGCGTCTTGCCGGCGATCGGCGGACCGGTCAGCGTCGCGGTGGTCGCGCCGGGCGCGTGTTGGCATCCCTTCTGGGCGTCGGTCAGCGGTGGGGGTTGCGGCGAGATGATCAGGCTGAACGCCTGCGTCGCTGCTTGCCCCGTGGCGTCGATGACCTTCACCGTAAAGGTGAAGGTGCCGGTCGCCCTGGGGGTGCCATAGATCTCTCCGTTGGCAAACAGCGTGAGTCCCGGCGGGAGCGTTCCGCCGGCCAGCGACCAAGTGAACGGGGGGTTGAGCTGGCCTTGTACGCCGAGACTCGTGAAGTAGAAGTTGTTGACGAGCTGGTCGCCATCGAAGCCCAGCGCGCACACGCCGGCCGCCGTGCACGTCAATCCGGTGGTAGCGATGCTCAGCGGGGTCGGGCCGTTCGGCGACGTGCCGGTGCCGGTGACCGCGATCGTCTGCGGGCTGTTCGCCGCGGTGTCGATGATCGTGAACTGCGCCGTGCGCGTCCCCGTCGCAGTCGGTGTGAACTGGAACGACAGGACGCACGACGTCCCGGCCGGCACGAACAGGCCGAGGCAGGGGGCTCCTGTATTCCCGAAATCAAGCGCGGCCGCGCCGCTCTGTTGGATGCCGTTGATGAACAGCGAGGCGGTCCCGGTGTTCGTCAACGTGATCGACTTCGTCGCGCTTGTGGTCCCTACTTGCTGAGGTCCGAAGTCCACTGTCGTGGCACTGAACGACGCCGCCGGGGCGGTTGTCGGCGGAGGCGGCGTCTGACCCCCGCCGCCGCCTCCGCCCCCACCTCCACCGTGGGACGCGAAAGCCGAGCCGGCGCCGATCGACAGGAACACGGCGACTGCAGCCACTATCACGGCGAAGCGAATACGAACCATTGCGTCCCCTCTTGAAGATGAACAGCGCGTCGGCTCCGACGCGCGCTGGCCACGATCACAGCGTCGGGCCACGACCACAACTGGACATTGGTCTTAAGACCGGTAGCAATGAGGAGGTTCGAGGAGCGTCCTGTCGATGAGGGGAAGTTCTGGAGCCAGACTGCCGCAGAGGCGACGAAGCGGACGCGCTCGCCGATTGCTCCCGGGAGCGTCCGCATGGGATCAGCTACGAAGGGTGCGAGGCAGCCCGAAGCGGCCGAGAACGCTGCTGTCGACGAAGTGGGTAATCGCAGAGATGCGGTCGCCCGCGAGCGTCAGCACGAGCACTCCGACGGCGTGCGCGATCGGGGCTTGCGAGTCGGTGTGATAGCAGCCGAATGCTGGCTGGCCGTTGGCTCGGGTTGGGATCAGCTTGTGGCGGCGCCCGCCACGCCAATTTAGGTATTCGTAGATCGCCGAGCGGCCCTGGTATTCGAGCGGGGGCGGCGGCATCGTGAACCACGCGTCTTCGGTGAGTAGCGCGACGACGCCGTCGATGTCGTCGGCCATCCAGGCATCGGCGAAACGGCGAACGAGCTCGTGTTCTGTCGGTGAGTTGGGCTCTGGCGCTCGGCCCCGGTCTGACGCGGGAAATAGGCGTTCGGTCGTTACCCGCGCGCGCCTGAGGGCGCTTTTGACCGAGTCCTCGGTTGTCTCGAGCGTGTCGGCTACCTCGGCGGCGTGGAAGCCGAGGACGTCGCGGAGAAGCAGGACGGCGCGTTGGCGTGGTGGGAGATGCTGCAGGGCTGCGACGAACGCGAGCTCGACGGTCTCCCGGGTCTGGTATCGAGCGTCTGGACCCGGCGCCGTATCGATGATCCCCTCGAGCAGGGCGTCGGGGTAGGGCTGCAGCCAAGTCACCTCGCCGAGCCTCGTCGGCTCCGGCGCGGCGAATGGCGGCTCGGGTGCCGGCGGCGACCGGCGGCCGAGCGCACGCAGGGCATCGAGACATCGATTGGTGGCGATCCGGTAGAGCCACGCGCGCAGCGATGCCGTGCCCTGATAACCCGACAGACCGCGCCACGCGCTCAGCAACGTCTCCTGGAGTGCGTCCTCAGCGTCCTGCATCGAGCCGAGGATCCGGTAGCAGTGCAACTGGAGCTCCCGCCGGTAGGGGTCGGTCAGCTCGCGGAATGCCTCCTGCTCGCCTTGAGCAGCGCGCGTCAGCAGCGATTGGCCCATCGTCTGATCCTCGCATCTCGACTCCGATTTCGCCGGCATTAACAGCTATGACGTCGCGCGCGCCGAGAAAGGGTCGCCCCGGCGACCGCGCTACAGGCACTGACCCTTTTTCGGCCACGCCGGCGTCTCAATACGCGGATGGCAAACCCCCGACACCAGGAGGACCGGAATGACCGCGTACGCAATCGGGTCGGCGCCGGAGCACCTGGCCGTTCGGCTCGAGTTGCTTGATGCCGAGCAGGACCTGACTCGCTAGAGGAGGCTCAAAATGCTGCACCCCGCTCTCGCTCGAGCGCTCGCCAGCGCTCACATCGATGACCAACATCGCGCGGCCGTCCGTTGGCACACGATCCGCCTCGCCCATCGCGCCGCGCGCGAGCCACGCGTGGCGGCCACTCCAACCGCCACACAGCGATCCGCCTCCGAGTCAGCGGCGTGGACTTCGTGCGCCCCGGCCGCGGGCATGACGCCAACCGAGACTGCTCAAGCAGCCCCATGGCCATGCCAATCCGTCGTCGACGTCCCCTCGGGGCCGCGAGCCGGAATCGATCTGGCATCGAGATCGTCATGAGCCCTTCGCCGATGCCCAGGCCGAACACGAGGATCGACGGGTCCGACCGCACTCCTACGACCGCCTTCGGCGGCCCGCGACGCTGCCGCTTTCGGACAAAGGGACCCACGACACCCTTGCGCGCTCCCGCCGGCGCGAAGCACGTTGTAGGTCGGGGACTGGATCTCGAAGGGGGGACGCTCTATACCTGCCGACTGACCAGATCGACCGCCGCGGCGACCAGTTCCGCGTTCTCTGTCGCGATACGACCGTCGGGGAGAGCGAGCACGTCTTCCAGACCGACACGTACATCGATCCCGATGGCGCCGGCTGCAGAGATCACCTCCCAGGTCTGTTCTCCGTAGCCGTGCCATAGCTGTGAAACACCATCGGGAATGAGCTGCGCGACGGCGCGGGCCGCTTCAGCCCCACCGTCAACTTCAACCAGCGCCCGTAACGCTTGGTGGGTGAAGGGACTGCCGGCAAACTCTTCGGCGTCGCGGACTGTCGTAAGACCGGCTTCGACACCGACGCGTGCATGCAGCGCCGCGCGTGCGATGCCAGCCCACCCGAGCTCTGAGACGTTCACCGAGACGAAGTCCGGCCGCTCTCGCCAGGCCGTCACCGCGGCCGCGCGCGCGAACGGATCGGGATCGATCTCTTCGGAGCTTGAGAGCCCGACGGGCAGGCCAGGAGCGGCGGCCCGGATCGCCGCGACGGCGGCGTCGCAATACGTGGCCTTCATTGTCTGACGACCCTGCGCGTCGCGCGGGTGCAAGTGCACCGCAAACGCGCCCCTACGTTGAACCGCAACGGCGTCAGCAGCAAGCTCTCGCGCGTCAAGCGGTACTGCCGGATGCTCCTCCCGAGTCCGACCGCCATTCAAACACGCCTTCACCGCCATCAAGGCAATCCTAGACCGCAGCCATCTACCCCACGCGGGGCGGCGGCAAAGGGAACATCAACGCGCCCGCATCAGCCCAAGAACCAAGCGTCCCGATGAGTGCTCGGCCGCGACCGAGCACTCATGATCATCCTCACGAGGAATGCCCGTCACCCGGACTCGCCCTCACCAACGCAAGGCCGCGAGTTCGAAACCTGCATCTGACCTGCGATCTCGTCGGGCGCAATCGGGGCAGCCCCAGCATCGCACGGGCGCGACCGGTGCGCGGGTCGGCCACCCGATCCAGCGCCACCGCCACCGAGATCAGCTCGCACGGAAGCTGGTCTTGCGGTGCCTGCCCGCGCTCAGCCAGCGCCCGATAGAACTCAGCCCACGCGGTCCGCTCGGTATCCGCGAGATAATGCCGTGGCGTACCGATCCGCTGCCAGCGGCCTGGAGCCGGGATCCCGCCGGCCGGGCGGCGCGGTACCGCTCGATAGCGAGCCCAAGTGCCCGACACCGGCACCAAGGCCGCGTCGATGCTGCGCATGGGTCTAGGTGAAGGTGCCCGCCGCCAGCTCGGCGGCGATCTCATATACCTGCTCGTAGCCGCCCGACGCGATCAACGCCGGCGTCCGATCGTCAAGCGCCGGCACTTTGCGATCCAGCCACGGGCCAATTGCCTGCGCTCGCGTCACCTGCTCCAGCGTCTCCACCACCGCCATCAGCTCAGCCAGCCGGGGTGACAGGGTGGACATCGGCCGGGTCTGGCCAGATTGGCTACGCGAGTTCGGGCGCGGGCTCCACGCTGTTCGCCTCGGCGCGGGCCGGCTCGGCGCCGCGTAGCGCTCGGGCGAGCAGGTCCCACAGGACCGCCCGCTCGTCCGCATCCAGCGCTCCGAGGACCTCATCCTCGAGCTCGTCGAGCGTCCGACTGGCGCGCTCGAGAGCCTGACGGCCGGCAGCGGTGATGTGCACGCGATGGCGACGGCGATCCTCGGAGTCGCGCCGTCGCACCAGGTAGCCGCCGTCTTCAAGTTCGTTGAGCAGCAGCACCACATTCTTGGCGTCCATGCACAGAGCATCGACGAGCTCATGCTGGGGTGCGCCGTCGTGGTCGCCCACATAGCTCAGAGCCATCAGCAGGCGAAGGTCCATCCCGAGCGCCTCGGCGCTGGTGCGCCGCAGCATCTGCTTAGTCAGCCTGGGCAGCAAGACCATCGAACTGACTGTGTAGGGGCGGGACTCGGTGGTCATGGGCGAGAAGTATAGCGGAAAATCCGGATCGTAAACCGCTAGGGGATCATAGGGTCACCAAGATTCATTACTGTTTCAGGAATGATTCGTGGTATGGTGTTCATCACCAGCAACGGAAGGATTGTATGAGCATCAGCGCCCCCACCCCCACCGACGACGCACAACCCAGCCGCTGGGCCATTCTCGCCCTGTTGGGCGTGGCGCAGCTGATGGTCGTGCTCGACGCGACGATCGTTAACGTCGCCCTGCCATCGGCCCAAAAGGCCCTTCACTTCTCGGCCGACAACCGCCAATGGATCATCACCGCCTACGCCCTTGCCTTCGGGAGCCTCCTGCTCCTGGGGGGCAAGCTCGGCGATCTGTTCGGGCGCAAGTGGACGTTGATCGCGGGTCTGAGTGGGTTCGCCATCGCCTCGGCGATCGGCGGACTGGCGCAGTCGTTCGGAATGCTCGTCGCCGCCCGAGCGCTGCAGGGCGCCTTCGGCGCGCTGCTCGCCCCGTCGGCGCTGGGCCTGCTGACCGTGACCTTCCAAGGATCCCCTGACCGACCCAAGGCGTTCGGGATCTTCAGCGCGATCGCCGCTGGTGGCGCCTCGGTCGGGCTGCTGCTCGGTGGCGTGCTCACCCAAGCGATCTCCTGGCGCTGGAGCCTGTACGTCAACCTCGCGATAGCGGTGCCGGCGGCGATCGCCGCACTACGTCTGCTCAGCAGCGCCCGCCCGACCCATCGTCCCCGCCTCGACCTCCCCGGAGTAGCGACTGGATCGCTTGGACTGTTCGCCTTGGTCTACGGGTTCTCCCACGCAGAGACGACATCGTGGTCAGATCCGCTGACGATTTCCGCGCTGGCCGCGAGCGCCGTGCTACTGACGGCCTTCCTGGTCCTCGAGCGACGAGTCGCGCACCCGCTCCTGCCACTGCACATCATCTGGGATCGGGCACGTGGAGGCGCGTTCGCGACGATCGCCCTGGCGGGCTCGGCCGTGTTCGCGGTGTTCCTGTTCCTGACCTACTACCTCCAACAGAACCTCGGCTACTCGCCGCTCAAGACGGGCCTGGCCTTCCTGCCGATGACAGTGATGATCGTCCTGACGGCGACCACGGTTCAGACGCGGGTGCTGGGACGGACCGGCGCCAAGCCGATTGTGATCACCGGCATGTCGCTCGGGATCATCGCGATGCTGCTGTTCACCCGCCTGACCCCGCACGGGGCCTATGCCACCCACGTCCTGCCGGCGTTGCTGCTCACCGGCGTCGGCATGGGCTGCATCTTCGCGCCGGCGTTCTCGACCGCGACGCTCGGCGTCGAGCGCAGCGACGCGGGGATCGCTTCGGCGATGGTCAACACCTCACAACAGGTAGGAGGCTCGGTCGGCACCGCCCTGCTGAGCACGATCTTCGCCAGCGCCGCCGCGAGCTTCGCCACCGCTCACGCGCACGCAGCCAACGTCGCCGACGCCGCGTCGATACACGGCTACACAACGGCCTTCTACTGGGCCGCCGCGCTGTTCGGAATCGGACTGCTCGTAGCGGTGCTCGTCCTGCCCTCGGATGGCGCAGCGCGAGCGCGTGCCGCACACGCCGAGACACAGAACGACCTGAATCTCAGCCTCGAGACCGCCTGAACAAAGAACATGACGCCTCACAGAACCCAACACGACCGCCCCCGGATCCCCCGACGCGCCAGAACGTCGGCGGCCTCCCCCGGCCCCCAGGCCTCGCCCGAGGCCAAGCGCTCGCCCGCCGGGCGAAACACGCCACTGCGACGGTGGTCGGTCGCCGAGCTCGTGGCACGCGCCACGGCTCGGCCTCCGAGGCCGGTGTCGCAATAGCGGCTCGCAGCGCGTCCGTTCAGGCTGAGAGCGCGGGCAGATGGGTCGTCGGTGTTGCGGTGCCCGTGAGGAGATGGCGGACGATGGTTTCCCAGCCGGCGGCGATGCGGTTGATCGTCATGCCGGGTTGGCGCAGCTGGTGGAGCACGATTTCGGCGCCGAGGGGTGCTAGGAGCGCGTCGGCGATGTAGTCGGCGTCCAGGTCGGGCGCGGCGTCGCGGATGAGCACGGTGGTGTGTGCGCGGTAGGCGCCGTAGGGACCGGCGTCAAACCGGCGTCCGGGCGTTCCGGCGGTCTGGGCGGCGAGCAGGAGGTCTCCGTGGGCGCGGAGGTGCTCGAGCACGCCGTGGCCGAAGGCGATCAGTCGCTCGCAGGGCGGTGCGCCCGGCCCAAGCGGCGCGGGTCCGCGGATGAACGCCTCCTGGAAGGCGGATTCTGAGGATTCCAGTAGCGCTAGCGCCAGGGACGCCCGGTCGCCGAAGCGGCGAAACAGGGTGCCCTTGCCCACCCCCGCCTCGAGCGCGATGGCATCCATCGAGGTAGCTGCCACCCCGTCGCGGGCGAACAGGCTCTCGGCCGCAGCGAGAATCCGTCGCCGGTTACGGGCGGCGTCGGCGCGCTCGGCGGGGGCGCCATATACGGGAAGTTCGATCGGTTCCACAAGCAGGCTCATCTTCTCAATCGGACCGTGGTCCGTTTTTCATGGTACAGTTGGGTCGACAAACGGACCATGGTCCACTTCTACTCAGAGGAGCGGTATGGCAACTAGTACCGAAGCCCCCGGCGCGACCACAGTACCTGCAGGCACCTGGACAGTCGATCCCGTGCATTCGGTCGCCGGCTTCGCGGTGCGCCACATGATGGTCGGCACCTTCCGCGGCGAGTTCAGCGAGATCGACGCCACCCTGACCGACGGCAAACTGATCGGCAAGGTCAAGGTCGGGTCGCTGCAGATCAAAGACGAGAAGCTCAAGGGACATCTGTTCTCACCGGACTTCTTTGACGCCGAGCGCTACCCCGAGATCATCTATGAGTCGACATCGCTGAGGGTCGAGGACGGCTCGGTCAGCAGCGAGGGAACCCTGACTCTGAAGGGCAAGGCCACGCCGGTCACCGCCAACGGGCGACTGGCCGGACCCGAGGTCACGTTAGGTGACATCGAGAAGATCGGGCTTGACCTTGAGACCACCGTCGACCGCGACGCGGTCGGATTGGCGTGGAACGCGCCGCTGCCCAAGGGCGGAGTCGTGCTCGGCAAGGACGTCACCATCTCAGTCACGCTCGAGCTTGCCCTGGCCGACGACGAGGACTAGACGGTGCGGGTGCTCGGGATCGTCGGATCGCTGCGCGGCCAGTCGCACAACCGACGCCTGCTGCGGGCGGCAGCCGACGAGCTGCCGCCCGACATCGAGTTTGTGGCTTTCGACGGGCTCAAGGCCGTCGAGCCATTCGACGAGACCGACGAGCACGAGAACGGCGGCGGGATGCCCGGAGCCGACACCCTGATCACCGCGATTCGCGACGCCGACGCGATCCTGTTCGTCACCCCCGAATACAACGGATCGATACCCGGAGTCCTCAAGAACGCCATCGACTGGGCCTCGCGACCCACCCCCGCCCTCTCCCCCTTGGCCAACAAACCCGTCGCCGTGATCGGCGCCAGCACCGGCATGTTCGGCGCCACCTGGGCCCAAGCCGACCTACGCAAAGCCCTCGGGCTCGCCGGCGCACGCGTGCTGGACGCAGAACTGGCCGTGCCCACCGCCCACGAAGCATTCAACGAACACGGACGACTGATCCGCGGCGCCACCCGACGCCGACTGCGGGAAATACTCGCCCAGCTCATCGCCGAAGCCCAACACCATCCCGCCAACACCTCCCCCGTCGCAGCCGCAGCCGCCGCGGCCGCCGACCCAGAGTGACAGCGCGACATCTGGGTCAGATGCCGTTCGGGGAGAGGATCACCTTCAGGTAACCGTCGCGGCGCTCGTCAAAGCGACGAAACGCGTCAGGCGCGTCATCCATCGCCAGCCGGTGGCTGACGATCTGTGAGGGACGGAGCTGGCCGGTCGTGATCAGATCGCGCAGGCGGCCGTTGTAGCGCTTGTCCTCATCGCGCCCCATACCGATGTGAATGCCCTTCTTAAACAGCGGTCCCCAGGGGGTCGGCATGATGCCATGCGACTCGGGCTCGCCCACGGCGTGCGGATCGGAGTCCAAGAACACTCCGATGATCCCTAACCGACCACCTGGCTGGATCAGCTGCGCCAGCGCGCGTGTGACCCAGTGCGGATCCTCGCGGCTGGTGTCATCTCGCGCGCGGGCCTGAAAGCCAATCGCGTCGATCCCGCATGTGACGCCCTGGAGCAAATCTTCGCCCCGATATGCGCGCTTACTACCCCGCAGCCGCCGACGGTGCTCAAGGATCTGCTCGACCGGATCCGCGACCGTGAAATCGATCGATTCACATCCCAGCTCGCGCGCCTTTTCGAGACGATCGGCGATGTGATCGACAACGTAGATGTCGGCGGCGCCGCGCAACCGGGCGCACATCGCCGTCAGCAGCCCAATCGAACCCGCGCCGAAGATCACGACACTGTCGCCCGCGGAAACACCTGCGAGCTCGGTGGCGTGATACCCGGTCGGCAACGCGTCAGCCAGCAGCACAAAATCATGCTCGAAATCATCACCGGGCTCGCCCGGCAGCTTCAGACAGTTCGCGTCTCCGAAAGGAACCCGGAGAAGCTCGGCCTGAGCGCCCCGGTAGCCGCCCATCCCCGGATAGCCATACGCAGCGCCGGCCGACCCAGGGTTGCTCATCAAGCACTCAGCGTTGCGCCCAACCGCGCAGCTCGGGCAAAACCCACAGCAGATATGGGTCGGGACAACGACGCGATCGCCAACTTGGACGTTGACGACCGCTTCGCCGACGTCTTCGACGACCCCCAGCGGCTCATGCCCGATGACCATGCCGGTCGGCTCGCCCATCCGACCCTCGTAGATGTGCAGGTCCGTCCCGCACATTGCGCTTGACGTGATTTGCAGCAACACATCCGACGACCGCTCGACCTCAGCGTCATCGACCTCCTTGACGCTGAGCTCACGCACGCCCTCCCACACCACCCCTCTCATCGCTCGAGATCCTAACCGCGTCGTGCTATTCGCCGCGCGCCAACGTGCCCCGCAGGCCATCGTCAAACGGAACGGGTCGTCACAGACCCCGCGCCGTCGATCCGCAGTGCAATTCTCATACCGCCCGGTGAAGGTGCTGTTACCAGGCGCAACACGCCGGTAAGCGGGTCGGGGAACACGCTACTGGTGGCGCGGCGCCGGCACGTCCAAGGCAGGGTTTTGGTCGAAGAAGCCGATCGGCTTGAGCTGGAATCCGGCCTTCTCGACGGGCATTACCGGCCAGTCCTCGAAGCGCGGCACGTGCGTGGTGCCGAAGACGTGCCAGAGGACGACGTCGGAGCCGTCGAGCTGCCGGTTCGCCCAGTCGGGCAGCCCGTCTCCCCCGCGGCGCTGGAAGGGGTATTCGCCGGCCGGATAGCGCTGGCGGGGATCGAATCGCGTGACCCAGAGCTGGTGATACATGAACGCCGCGCGGCGCCCGATGCTGGAGTCGGGCAGCGCCCAGCGGAGAGACCGGGTGGGTCGGGATGAGTGCATAACCGACCGGCTGGTCAGCGCGGTTCTGCCGCTGCGGATTTGTAACTTTCCAGTAGCGGCTGCTGGCGAGATCGACATTCCGCTGGGCGTTCGACTCGCTCTTGAGCTCGGTCTGGCGCGTGGTGAACGCTCCGCCGTACGGATTGTCGGGGCCCCGGGGGGGGCGCGACCGCGTCCACCTCGATGACCGTGTTCGCAGGCCCACCACTGCGCTGCAGCAACGGGCGCAAGACCTCGTGAACCGCCGCGGCGCAGCCGGCGCGTTCGTCGGCGCTGACGTGCTGATCGATCGTCGCGAACATGCGAACTGCACGCCAGAAGCGTGCGGCGGCCTCGTCGCGCTCTGCGGCTGTCGGCACGGATCGCCCAGCTCGACGGGCGCTGCGGTCGATCCGGCCCAACAGATCGACGAGCTCCTGCCCGTAGCGACGGACGGTGATATCGACGCCGTTGAACCGCTCTAGTCGTCGAGCCTGGTCAGACGCCGCTACCGCGAAATGCTTCACGTTAGGCAGCGTGGAATGTTCGGCGTCGATCATCGGCGATCGCCCCTCACCAGGCACCGGAAGCAGACGCGGTAGCGCAGTTGCAGGAGCACGCATATGGCGTCTGTGACCCTGCGGCCGGCGTTGCCGATCATCGCCGGCCACCTGCTGGCACTTAGTCCCTGTGCCGGGAGGAATGCCGATCGTTGACCTAGGCGCGTGGAATACATGAGCCGCATTCCTAGCTGCGGGCCTGACCGACGTGCAGCGTGAAACTGACGTCCCAGTGGGACGTCCCGATCGCCCAAAGCGAGCGGATGGAATGGGTTCCTCGCGAGAACTTGGTGAGGAGAAGCCCGAACCCGTACGCCGCCGACCGGCCCATCCCCGACGGCAGGCCAAGGGGATTGTTCTTAGGGGAATCGACGCCGTAGGCGCCGGTTGCCGCGATCAGCCTGTCGACGTTTACTGAGCGTCCGTCGAGCGTGGTGCTGTCTTTGGCGCCCGCGAACAGCGCCCGAGCGCACCGCATAAGCTGGCGATCAGAGGTTCCGTATTCGGCGTGATCGCCTTTGGACGTGGAGCATTCGTTGCTCAGCCCGACCACGTAAATTGGACGTCCAGCCGGCTCATTGCACGTGTAGTGGCGAGTACCTGGCACGATCGTCTTGAGCGTGAGATAACCCAAGCGCCGTCGGCCAATGAGCAGCGACTGGCACGGACGTGCCGGCGGCGAGGCACTGAACGTCGCTTGCCAGGAACGCATGAGCCAGTAGCGATAGCCGTGGCCGGCGACCTTGCCGTTGGCTGAGACCACGTTGCCTGGTTGAGCCGCTACCGCCGTGCCGGTCGGCAGCAGTATCGTGGCGCTGATTACGGCTGCTGTGGCGGCGAGTCTAAGGGGGAGCGAGAGTCGTTTGCTGCCTAGTCTGGGGCGAAAATGCGTGTAGTGGTCGGTCATGTCTACTCCTGTCTTGGTCTCGGGTCGCGGTACCTGGCTGCAATTGCCGTCGACGGTTGAATGCGAATGCGTCGATGTACGCGCATCGAGGTACCGTCCAGATCGCTCGCTCCGCTAGGGGCGAGTATCTGCGCCCCGGTCGAGGGTGTTTCGAAGCTCGGGGCGCCGTTTGCATAGGCCGGGGTCGAGGGTTGGCGATCGCGCGTGGTTGGGAGGGCCCCCGGGCCAGGGGCCCTCCGGTTGGGCCCACCCCTAGGCTCTACGGCACCGCGCCGTAGGAGTGCTCGGCTCGGATGTAGCTCACCGCGGTTTGCGTAGCCGCGGCGCTGGGCGGCGCTCCGGTCCCCGGGTATTGGATCAGCGGGTGGGCGGGTGGCGACTGATTATGGGCGAGGAGATGGGGCGTGCTGGTGGCGGTTAGCGCGAGGAGCGCGATGGTCACGCCAACGGCGATGAACGCGCCGACGGCGGTGATCACGGTCCCAGTCCGGGCGCGGACTTTATGCCCGAGGCGGTCGGTGCTGTGGAGTGTTGTCATGGTTTGGCTCCTATGTGTGGCCGGCTCTCGCGGCCCGAGTAGATGGTGTGGACGAGCTCGTCGCGGGGCACTTTGATCAGCCGCGGTTGCCGCGCGGTTGCGTACGGGTAAACGGACACCTGCCGGTCGCTGGTGCTCGTGGTAGGCTCGACCGCTAGCTGGGGGGTCGGCTGATGCGTTTTGGGATTCTCGGGCCGTTAGAGGTGACCGACGATGAGGGTCACCCGCTGGTGCTGGCTGCGCGTAAGCAGCGCGCAGTGCTCACGATCTTGTTGCTGCACGCTAACGAGGTCGTCTCGAGCGACAGGCTGATCGAGGATCTGTGGGCAGGTGAGGCGCCAGCGAGCGCGGGCAAGAGCCTCCAGGTGCACGTCTCCCGGTTGCGGCGTGCCCTGAGCAGCACGGGGGGTCCACCCCAGGAGCGGCTTCTCACCGTCGTCGGTGGTTACGTGGTGCGGGTGTTGCCTGGCGAGTTGGACGCCGAGCTCTTCGAGCGCCTGACGGGAGAAGTAAGGGCGCTGATCGATGTCGGCGAGCACGATCCTGCTGTTGCAAAGCTTCGCCGGGCGCTCGAGCTGTGGCGGGGGCGGCCGCTCAGCGACTTCGAGTACGACTCGTTCGCACAACCCGAGATCGCGCGGCTGTCCGAGCTGCGCGTGGTCGCGATCGAGCAGCGAATCTCGGTGGAGCTGGCGCTGGGACGAGAGGGACAGCTCGTCGGTGAACTCGAGAGTCTTATCCGGGAGCACCCATACCGGGAGCGGCTCCGTGGCCTGTTGATGCTCGCTCTATATCGGAGCGGCAGACAGGCGGAGGCGCTTGAGGCTTACCGCGACGCGCGCACGTTCCTGATCGACGAGTTGGGGCTCGAACCGTCGACGGAGCTCCGGGGCCTGCACGAGTCGATACTCGCCCAGGAAGAATCACTCCTGGTTAGCTCGACGGAATCGCTGGACAGCGGCCCCGCGGTGGCGGTTGGGATTGGCGGGGTCCGCGCGCCAACGAACCTGCCCACCCCAACCGCGAGCCTCGTGGGACGCGACAGGGAGCGCGCGAAGCTCCACGAGTTGCTGGCTGGCTCTGACCGGCGCATCGTGACGCTTACCGGGATCGGAGGAATTGGGAAGACGCGGCTAGCTGTCGCCGTGGGAGCTGACGCGCTCGAGCGAACGCCGGGCGGCGTGTTTCTGGTGGGCCTTGCCGGTATCCGCGATCCCGAGTCGATTCTGGCAATGATTGCGGACGCGGCGGGCATCGCGGGTGACCCGGACGAAGCGCTCGAGTCCTCTGTCATCCGGCGTCTTCGCTCTCAGCGCACGATCATCATCCTCGACAACTTCGAGCACTTGGTCGTCGGCGGCTCATCGGTCGTGGCGGAACTCGCCGCCAACGCGGAGACGACGCGGCTGCTCATTACCAGCCAGGTGCCGTTGAGAATCGGCCTCGAGCAGGTCTTCTCGCTCGGACCACTACGCAGCGAGGAGGCCGCCGAGTTATTCGTCGAACGCGCCCGGGCGCGAGTCGTCGACTTTGACCCGACCAACGAGGAACGCGACGCCATCGACGAGATCTGCACCCGCATAGATTGCATGCCGCTGGCGATCGAACTTGCCGCGGGCCGGCTGGGTTCTCTGGGAGCGATGACCCTGGCCCGTCGTATGGAGCATCCTGTCGCCGCGCTCACACGGGGAAATCGAGATCTGCCCGAGCGCCAGAGAAGTCTGCGCGCCGCTATCGACTGGACCTACGCGCTGCTTGCTGATGGGCCTCGATCGCTGTTTGAGCGGCTCGGGATCTGCTCGGGGCCGGTGCCGCTTGCGGCCGTCGAGGCGATCGCCGAGCCCGCACAGGAGGAGACACCGCTGGACCTGTTGGAAACACTGATGGAATGCTCCCTAGTACGCCAGCACCAAGACGGCCTTCTCGGCATCCGCTTCTTTATGCCTCAGGCGCTGCGCGATTATGCACTGGAGCGCCTGGCTGCCTCCGGCCTTGAGCAGAGCGTGCGCGGCCAATACGCCGAGCATGTAGCTGCCGTCGCACATGCGGCGCGCCTGTGGAAATACGGAGCCGCCGCACAGCAGCGAGCCGACCTGCTCGCTATATCCCAAGAAATCAGGCCAGCCGTGGACTGGGCGCGAGAAAACCACCGCGAGCTCCACGTTCGACTCTGCGCTGAGCTCGCCCCTTACTGGGTGTACAGAGGGATCATCCCCGAAGTGAGCGAACAATTGAGCTACGCCCGAGACGGCGACGTCGGATCTGTAGCAGAACGCGCCTGGATAAGCACATTCCTAGCCAAGTGTCTCCAGCTCGAGGGCAACTACGACGACGCTCTCGAACTCGCAAACCAAACGCTCGAAAGCTGGCGAACACTCAACCACGAAGTCGAGTACGCATTAGGTACCGGCGACCTGACCTGGGTGTACCGATGGACGCCGCACCTCGACCAGGCCCTCGCTCTCACCGAGGAGGGGCTGGAGATCCTGCGTCGCACGCATGATCCAAGGCTCATCCTCCGTGCCCTGATCTTCCTGTCTCACGTACTTGTCGACCTCAAGGCCGTGCGCCAGGCACAGATCATTCTCGAGGAGGCCGATCAACTCGCGGGCGAGGACCCGAGCCTAGAACTCGAGAACATCCACGGCGACTGTGCGTTCCTAACTGACGATTACCCGCGGGCGATCAAGTACTACGCCAAGAGCCTGACGTGGACAAACGAAAGCGGCGAATCACATCAGATCGTGATCGACCTGATGTCGTTGGCGACCGCTCTCGCCCACGGCGGACATGGCCCGGCGGCACTCGAGGTCGGTGAACTAGCCCGGCTCCAGCAGCCACAAACCGGTCGGTTTCACGTTGAGCCGCAGCGGATCCAACAATTCGAACAAGCACTCACACACACAAGCGAGGAACTCGGATCAAGCGCCGTACAGACCGCCACCGCAAACGCCCGTCGCGTTCCTCCGACCTTCCGAGTAACGCGCGCATTGCGGCTCGCCCAACAAGCACTCACCCATGGGAGCGATCGGCAAAGAGATGACGGTCCGAGGACAAAAGACTCCAGCGAGCCGCGGGCATCGGCGCCGTAGCGCATGACCGCGATGACCGTAGGTCAGACCGGCCGGTTGTCGCGCCTTTGCTTCGCCGGCGCACCGGCACTCTTAAGCACACTTCCGCTTTCCGCTGGAACGGAACGGCCGTGGCGGCCCGCTTGGGCGTCGGCCATCCAAGCCGCCACTGAAGTCGCGGGCTAGACAAACCGGCTGACCATCGCGGACGGCAGAGCAATCGCCAGCATTGGTGACGCCCGGGCAGCGCTACGTCGCCATCGGACTCGTCCGCTCGGCGTCGGCCAGCCGACGAATGCGATCGTGGGCACCCGTCGGGCCGCGCGCTTCAGATTGGCGATAGTGCGAGCGAGCGACGCGCCGCGGGTCGAACAAGTCCGCGCGTTTACTCCTGGATAAGCAAGCGTCGAAGTAAGCGAGCCAGCGCTCGACGGCGCTCTCGTTCAGCGCCGGCGTCTCCTTCCAGGCGATGGCACAATTCCGGGAAGAAGTCGGCGGATTAGGGCCGCACTGTCGCCTTGGAGCGGCGCCGTTTCCTGGAGGCGTCCCTGGCAGCTATCGCCGACGCCGTGAGCGACGCCGGGTCCGTGGTGCTGCTCGTAGCCCAACCCGGGTTGGTCGCAGTTCATATGGCCGCTCGTATGCACCAGGATCGGTCGCGAACTGCGTCTGTGCGACGGGATCGCCTGGTGGCGGATGCGCCAGCGGGGAGCGCCGTGAGTGCCCTTTGGTGTGCCGCTGGTGGTCTGGCGGCCTCCCTGGGTTAGGCTCTGCCCGTGATCGCGTTGGATGTGTGGGAGCTCGACGGTCAGCCGTTATGGCGTGGTGCGGGGAGTCAGCCCCACGGCTGGTTCGCGAACGGTGTTGCTCGTTTGGGTCGGTGTGAGTTGTTGGTGGGTGGCGATAACGGCAAGGGTCGTGATCGTGGGCGACTCCGCGTGACGGCTCGTCTGCGGATCGCGGTGGTCGGGGCCGGCACCTGGGGCGAGCAGCATGCTCGCGTGTTCGCGGGTCGTGCCGATACCGAGCTCGTCGGGATCGTCGGGCGCACGCCGGAGAAAACCGAGCGGCGGGCCGCGGCCTACGGCACCACCGCCTACACCAGTCTCGAGGAGATGCTGGCGTCGGCGAAGCCCGACCTGGTGACGACGAGCCTGCCCAACGAAGGCCATTTCGCGCCCACGCTCCAGTTGATCCGCCATGGTGTGCCGCTGCTGGTCGAGAAGCCACTGGTCTTTAGGGTTGAGGAAGCCGACCAGCTGATCGCTGAGGCGGAAGCGCGGGGATTGTTCTTCGCCATCAACTTCAACCACCGGTACGCTGAGCCCGTCCGACGCGCCTACCGGGCGATCCGCGACGGCGCGCTGGGGGAGATCGTTCACGCCACGTGGCGCTTCGGCGGAGAGCCGAATCTCAGCGAGAGCCCGTATGGCAATCTGTTCGAGACGCAGTGCCACGGCTTTGACATGCTCGAGCACCTCGCCGGGCCGATCGCGTCGGTCATGGCTCAAATGAGCAATCAGACCGACAGCGCGGCCTACAACACGATGGCGGTCGCCGTGGAGTTCGCCAACCGGGCGGTGGGGAGCCTCCTGGGCACCTACGACTCCTCCTACGCCTACCCCGACGCTCAGTACATCGAGATTAACGGCACCGAGGGCCGGGCCCTCATCCAGGACACGGTGCAGAAACTGACCCTTTCAACCACCGGGAGCGAGACTCATCAGGTGTGGCAGCCGGGGTACTTCAACGACACCGCCCGGACGTTCACCCATACCCTCGACGATCACGTCGAGGACGTCCTGAGCGCATTGCGCGCCGGCGAGGAGCCGCCCATCCACGCCCGCGCCGGCCAGCGAGCGGTGGCGCTGGCCGCCGCATCGGTGCAATCCTTCGAGGACGGAGTCCGGGTCACGGTCTGACCGTGCCGCTCGCCGCACTGCTGGATTGGTTAGGAGCAAGCACACGACCTAAGTCTCCGCAATGATCACGGCGTCGGCGTGAGCTGCCGACGGTGATCGGCTAACCGCGCCACGCCAAAAGCGAGCTTGCCACAGCGATGGCTGGCGCTTCTCCGGGGACCTTCGCAATCCGCGAAAGGCGCTCGTCACGACGGTGTAATGATCCCGTAGACAGGCTAGGTGTCCCAGCTCATCGGTCACACGATCTCGTCATAGAGATCGAGGACCGCGCCGATGTTCGTCTCCACGGTCAGGTTCTTCCGGGCGGCGGCCACCCGGCCGCGCAGGGCGGGCAAGTCGAGCGCGCCTAGGCGTGCGCCGAGGCCCTCGACGCTGTCGAGCTGGAGGCCAAACCCTCCTGTCTCGACAAAGCTGGCGAGCGCGCGATGGTTGAAGGTCAGTACAGGAAGCCCAGCGGCCAGGTACTCGAATGCCTTGTTCGGCAACGCTGTGTCGAGGTGTGCGGCATTTAGCCCGGCGTTGAATCCCGCCCAGCCGAAGTCGTAGCTTGGGAGCTGGCGCATCAGCTCGGCAGGGCGCAACGTCTCATGCAGGCACAGGCCGGGCGTGGCGGCGGCCAGGTGGCGGTACTCGGGCTGCTCTCGTGTCGGGTAGACATCGAGGGTCACGCCCGCTGCCACGATCGCTGTGAAGATCTCACGCAGGTCGTAGTGTCCATGGCTGCATGAGAGCGTCCCCTGGTAGACGAGCCGTGGCCGATCTCCTGCTGGGCGCTCGGGGGTCGGCAGCGTGCTGGGCAAGTCTCGCGCGAGCGCGTAGTTAGGAAAGATCCGCGTCCGGGCAGGCAACTCGTAGCGATCGGCGATCTCGCCAAGCAGCTCGGCGGAGACCGTCATCAGCGCGGCGCTGCCCTCCACCGCCGCCTTCTCCAGAGCCGCCGGGTCGCTGGCCTCCGGGAAGCCGTCCTCATAGGGCGTGTTGCGCAGGCTATGCATGTCGTGCACGTCGTGTATCACCGGGACCCGGCCGTCCGCGATCTCCAGCGCGAGCACAGTGAGCGCGTCGGGCAGGTTGTGGGAGTGGATGAGGTCGGGCTCCCAGTCGGCGATCACTTCCTCCAGGTCGGCGCCAACGTCTGGGCCGATCTGCCACCAGCGGTCAAACAGCTCGTCGCCACTCCCGTAAAACTCGCTCAGGGTGCGACCGCGGTAAGCGAATCCGAGCTCCAGAGGCGCGTCGGCCGAACGGAAGCCGACGGCGTATTTCAGCGACCGCATGCAGGGCTGCTGCTGCAGGAAGAGGACCCGCATCAACGCCGGCTCCGGATCACCTTGGCCGGATTACCAACCGCGATAGTGAAGTCCTCAAGATCGCGCGTCACCACGCTGCCCGCGCCCACGACGCAGCCTTCGCCGATCCGGACGCCGGGCAGGACGATCGAGCCCATGCCGATCCAAGTGTTGCGCCCAATCTCCATCGGCCCGACGTCCTCCCAGCCCTGTTCCACGACAGACTGCTCGAGATCATCGAAGTTGTGGTTGGCCGTGTGCAACATGCAGTAAGGACCAATATTCGCTCCGTCGCCGAACACAAGGCCGCCGAAGCCGTTGACGTAGCAGCCGAAGTTGAACGTCACACGGTCGCCCAGCTCCATCCGGTCTCCGTTTAGCCACACGATCTGGTCGAGGTAAAAGCAACCCTCGCCGACGCGCTTCGCGTCGTGCGCACGAAACGGAATCACGCGCTTGGACAGGTGGTTGATCATCATCGGAGCCTCCAGTCGTGGTTGGCCCCGGAAACCTATTCGCTCGTCCGTCCCGGCACAGGCCGGATGAGCGCAGAACAGCCGTGTTCCTGACCCGTCCGGGCCGCCCCACGTGGAGTGCCGCTAAAGCCCTACTCGCGCGAGGGAGGAGCCCAGTGCGTTAGCAGCGCACGCTGGGGTCTGCGCGGCGGGCCGCCGGCAACGGCGGTCCCTACCGCGAGCGGTTAGTCGGCTAGGCGGTCTCCGAACTGGATTTTGACCGCCAGCAGTGCGTTGTTGGAGTGGACGGTCGCTGTGTGTCACGGCGGGCCAGCTGATCTCGTTTGTCGTCTCGGAGCAGCAGATCGGCTGAAGCGCTTAGCCCACGACGACGGGAACGGATGCGGTATCGGCGTCGGCGACCGCGGCCTCGCTGTTGCGGGCCGCCTTTGAGTGTTCGTGACTGTCGCGCGAGGAGATCAGCACGGCGGCGAGGATCGCTCCGGCGATGGCGAAGCCGGCGCCGACGAGGAACGCCCGGTCAAAGCCCTTGGTCAGTGCGACGCCGGTGCTGTGGACGCCGGCGTGGAACAGGCTTTGGGTGCGGCTGTTGGCGACGGTCGCGAGGATCGCGAGCCCGAGCGCGCCGCCGACCTGTTGTGAGGTGTTGATCAGCCCGGAGGCGAGGCCCGCTTCGTGTGGCTTGGTTCCGGTCACGGCGGCGATCGTTACCGGCACGAACGACAGTCCGAGCCCGACGGCGGCGAGCAGCGATGGGCCGAGGACGTCGGCGGCGAACGAGCCGCCTGATGCTGGCACTTGTGAGAACCACAGCAGGCCGCCCGCGACCAGCAGCATGCCCGCGATCAACGGTGGTTTGAAGCCGACGCGGGTGACGAGCTGGGCGGCGGCGCCGGCGGAGATGATGATCCCGACGGCGAGTGGCAGGTAGGAGATCCCGGTCTTGATCGGCGAGTAGTGCAAAACGTTTTGGAGGTAGAGCGAGATGAAGAAGAACATTGAGAACAGCGACATGCCGATCAGCAGCCCGACGATGTTCGCGCCCCTCAGCGTCCGTAGGCGGAAGATCGAGAACGGCATCAGGGGGTGGCGCGAGCGTCGTTCGATCACCAGAAACGCGATCAGCAGGGCCGCTGCGCCGGCGAGACGCAAAAGCGTGGCCGTCGATCCCCAGCCGGAGTTGACGGTGTCAACGACGGCGTAGACGAGCAGCGACAGGCCGGCGGTGACGGTCACCGCGCCGGGCAGATCAAACGTCGTCGTCCCGTCCTCGGCGCGGCTCTCGCGCAGCGTCCGCGGGGCAAGCAGCGCTGCCGCGATGCCGATCGGGACGTTGACGAACAGCACCCAGCGCCAGCTCAGGCCGCTGGTCAGGATCCCGCCGAGCAGCACGCCAGCCGCGCCGCCGGCCCCGGCCACCGCGCCCCAGATCCCGAGCGCGCGGTTTCGCTCGGCGCCCTCGGCGAACGTGACCGTGATGATCGACAGCGCTGCCGGTGAGACGATCGCCGCGCCCAGGCCCTGGACCGCGCGGGCGGCGATCAGCCATCCCTCGGACTGGGCGATCCCACCGGCGAACGACGCGAGCGAGAACACCACGAGGCCGAGCATGAACATGCGCCGGCGCCCGAGCAGGTCGGCCATTCGTCCCCCCAGCAGGAGAAACCCACCGAAAGTGAGCACGTACGCGTTGACGACCCACGACAGGTCAGCCCGCGCGAAGTGCAGGTGGGCGCCGATCGACGGCAACGCCACGTTGACGATCGATGCGTCGATCACGATCACGAACTGGGTCATCGCCAGCAGCACGAGCGCGAGATTCTTCGCGCGTGGCGTGTACAGCGATGGCGTCTGGGGCGGGCTGAGCGATGTCATTTGGAAGCTGACCTCCGGTTCCGTTTTGCCTCAGCGACTATAGTGAACTACGATTCCGGTTGTCAAGGAGCCAGACATAAGGACCGGAAGCGAAAACCGATGACCGAAACCCTCAGCCAGCGCCCACTACGCGCCGACGCCCGCCGCAACCGCGAGCGCATCCTGCAAGGCGCTCGGGAGGTGTTCGCCGAACACGGCATCGATGCTCAGATGGACGACGTCGCCAGCCGCGCTGGCGTGGGCGTCGGCACCGTCTACCGCCACTTCCCGACCAAAGAGGCACTGATGGTCGAGCTCGTGCGCCAGAAGTTCCGGCTGTTTGCCGCCGGCGCACGCGAGGCGCTTCAGCGCGACGAAGAGCCGTTCGGCGTATTCGCCGACATGCTGCGCCGCAACGCGGACGAGCTCGCGCGCGACGCCGGAATGCAGCACGTGCTCGTCGGCGTCGAAGAGCACATCTGGGCCCAGGCGCAAACCGAGACAGACGAACTGAACACGCTCACCGCAGAGCTGATCGCCCACGCCCAGCACGCCGGGACGATGCGCCCCGACGTGCGCGCCACCGACATCGGAATGCTGATGTGCGGCCTGTGCGCCACGATGACCCAGAACCGCCCCGGCTTTGACTGGCACCGGCACCTGGAACTCGCGATCGACACGCTGCGGGCGCGGTAAGCACCGATTAGCACGAACAGCTCGATGGCAAGCGATCGAACCTTCGCCAGTCGGGCGTACGCGCCGTGGAGCGCTTAGGCCCTAGCTCTCGCAGCCGCCGGACATTCGTACGCTGAGCCGCGCGGTGCTTCGGCTCGCGTCCTCGGCGAAGTGCCCAGTGATCTCGTATCGCCCGGCGCGGATAGCCCGCGTCCGTGCCGACGGGTAACGTCGCGCGCGACCCGCCGCCCTTGCCGGAACCGCCTCGACGTGTTCTGATTGCCACTTGCCCGCGTACTTAGGAGCTGGCTGAGGCGCCCGAATCGAGCTGCTTGCCGTGGCAGCCGGCGGGCTCTCAGCGGCTTACCGATCAAAAGGAGCAGTGCGGCGACGCGGCGGCACGAACGCGCGCCTAGCGCGAGCCAGAGCCGCCGTCCGCACGATTGCATTGACATCGGACCCCGGCACACGGTGCGCCATCGCTCATAGGACATGCTGTGGTTGCCTCGACCGCCGCCGGGAGAGGGCCACGATTGCTTGCCCTTGTGTGGAGGGCCTGCCAAAGACCAGCCCGTCCCGACGGTGGTGAGGTGCCGCGAGCGGCAACAGGACGTAGCCCCGAACTGTGAGGGCCTTGTCTATGAGCATCCGCAACGGTACCTCCGGGTCGGGGCGCTGTGAAGGCGATCTGACCGGAGGAGGTGGAGATGGCGTGTCGGTACGCCGGGATCGACTGGGCGTCGGAGAAGCACGACGTGCTCGTGGCCGACGAGGCCGGCGAGGAGGTGCTCGGCGGCGACGTTCGCGCACGACGAGAAGGGGCTGACGCGCGCTGTGCCGCACGCTCGTGCGGCTGGAGGTGGTGCTGGTCGCGATCGAGCGACCGGACGGGCTGCTGGTGGAGCGGCTGCTGGATGCGGGGCTGCGGGTGTTGGCGTTGCACCCGAACAAGGTCGCGGCGGCGCGTGATCGGTTCCGGGTCTCGGGCGGGAAGTCCGATCGGTTCGACGCGTTCGTGCTGTGCGAGCTGGCGCGCACCGACCATCACCGCTTCCGGGTGCTCGAGCCCGACTCGTGATCAGACGAAGGCGATCCGGGCGCTGACCCGGGCGCGAGAGGATCTCGTCGCCGCGCGCACCGGGATCGTCAACCAGCTGCGCGCAGAGCTCGAGCGGTTCTGGCCCGGACCGCTGCGGCTGTTCAGCCACATGGACGCGGAGATCCTGCTCGCGTTCCTGGAGCGCTACCCCAGCCCGGCGGACGCTCATGGTCTGGGAGTGGCGCGGATGCAGGCGTTTCTGGAGCGCGAGCGGTACTCGGGCGGGCAGCACCCGACCGCGCTGATGGCCAAGCTCCGCAGCGCCCCACGCGCGCGGGTCGGCGAGCTCGAGCTCGCCGCCCGCCGGCAGCTCGTGCTCAGCTTCGTGGCGATGATCCGGACGCTGAACGCGCAGATCAAGGATCTCGAGCGGGAGATCAGAACCCAGGTCCGCGCGCACCCGGACGGACCGATCTTCCTCTCGCTGTTCAAATCGCCGGCGAGCGTGATCACCGCCGCGGAGCTGCTCGCGGAGATCGGCGACTGCCGCGAGCGCTACCCCACCCGCGACGCGCTCGCCGCCGACGCCGGCCAGGCCGCCGTCGCCGATCGAGTCCGGCAAATGGAAGACCGCCGGCTTCCGACGGGCGTGCAACAAGCGCCTACGCGTCGCGTTCTGCCGGCTGGCGGACAGCAGCCGCCACTGGCACCCCTGGGCCCAGGACCTCTACGCCCAAGCCCGCCAACGCGGCCACGAACACCCCCGCGCGATCCGCACCCTCGGACGCGCCTGGTGCCGCGTCGTGTGGCAATGCTGGCGCAACCACACCCCATACGACCCCGCGCGACACCGCGCACTGCAACGCCACATCACCGTCACCATCCCCACGCCGTCGGGCCCCGTGCCCGACCTCGCCGCCACCCAGCGGATGGCCGGCGCCGCTGTCACCCAACGGGCGGCCCGCACGGGCCGAGCGCGAAGCGCTTGACAGCAAGCCGCCATCCGCTACCCACATCAGGAGGTTGATGTCATGAAGGGCCGGGGCGCAGCGACCCGATCGGCGTTGATCGGCAGGCGGCAGGAAGTCGGTCCTCCGTCCCGAACCGCAAGGTTGAAGACCGCGCGGATTGACGGCCGCGCGGCCGGACAATTCGAGAGGAGGACCGACCATGTCTAACGCTACGCGGTGGGTCGGCATCGACCTGCACCGCCGCCGTTCGCAGATCGCGATCATCGATGAGCACGGTGAGCTGACGCTCTCTAAGCGGATCCCGACTGGACGCGAGACGTTCACCGAGCTGCTCGGCGACCCTGAGAGCACGCACGTCGCGCTGGAGGCGACCTACGGCTGGGAGTGGCTCGCCGAGCTGCTCGAGGACACCGGCTATGACGTGCACCTCGCGCACCCGCTGCGCACCCGGGCGATCGCCGCCGCCCGGGTGAAGACCGACGCGATCGACGCCAAGACACTCGCGCATCTGTTGCGCACCGGACTGTTGCCCGAGGCCTACATCGCCCCGCCGGAGCTGCGCGATCTGCGTGAGCTGCTGCGCCATCGCGTCGTACTGACCCGAATGCGCACCTCGGTCAAGAACCGCGTGCACGCACTGCTCGCGCGGGAAGGGATCTTGCCCGAGCACTCTGACCTGTTCGGCAAAGCCGGCCGCGAGTACCTCGCGATACTCGAACTGCCCGACGGCCCGCGCCGGCGCCTGGATAGCCTGCTCTCGCTGATCGAGGACTTCGACCGGGAGATCACTGCCGCCACGCGTGAGATCAACGCTCGCGCGAAAACCGACCAACGCGTCGAGGTGCTCACCCAGATCCCAGGGGTCGGCCCTTACACCGCGATGCTCGTGATCGCCGAAGTCGGCGAGATCAACCGGTTCCCGACCGCCCGGCATCTGTGCGCGTGGGCGGGGCTCACACCGACCGTCCGCAGCTCCGACGGCCGAGCACGACTCGGGCACATCTCCCACCAGGGGTCGCACATCCTGCGCTGGGCGCTGACCGAAGCCGCACAGAAGATCCCGACCGGCGGCGGGCCCCTGCGCGCCCGCTACGAACGGATCGCCAAACGCCGCGGCAGCCGGATCGCGAAAGTCGCCGTCGCCCGCCAGATCCTCACTCTCTGCTACTACGGGCTGCGCGACGGCCAGATCCACTGCCTCACCAACCAGCAACCCAGCAACGACCTCGAAGCGCTGACCGCCGCATGACCCAAACCAACTCACCCCAGACTTGCGCTCACCACCGGGGCGCGAGGTGCACGCTCGGGCGAGCTCGCTCCTGTGTCTGGCCTCCTGCTCATCACCGAGAAGGACGGCCGCGAGTTTGATTGAGCCCCCGGGCACCGCACGACACTCTGGTCCGCCCAGCGCGACCGGATGGATGACTGGAGCCTCCTCCCAAGCCGGAACGCCGTCAGCGAACCGGCACCCAACAACAAGAGCACCCTGAACCGCGCTTGACAGACGTCAGCCCTTCATGGATGACACAGGACGTCTATGGCGACGGACCGCTCGTCAGAGATCGCTGGCGCTCGCTAGTGCTTGGCCACACGGACCCGATCGTCAGCTCGTCTAGATAGCGGACGACTCCACCGGCGACTTTGACGGCGACGCCAACGCGGCCCCGGTGGGTGGACTTCCCCTCTCGACGAACTTGCAGCCACCTTGCCGCCGCAGCGGCGATCGGCTCGGGCTCGGTGATCAGCCAAAGCAGGCACTCGCTGGCTCATGGCTGCCTGGGCGACAACGCAGCAGCGGCTCGGTGAGGCTCCCGACTGCTGTCGGTCGATCAACTCGCGCTGGCTATTCGCCGTCGCGGCTTCGTCTGCCCCAGCACGCGTGCAGCAGCTCCCTCAGGACCCAGACTGTCGGATCGGCCAGCGCGCGGGCAATCACCTCGAGTTCACGCTGGTAGGACTCCACGGGACCGCCCCCGCCGAGCTCATTGATGACTTCCAGGGTTACCGCCCACCATCTTGCCCACGGTGATCCTCCACGCACGACCTCCGTGGCTGCTTCATGACGTATGTCCTCCAGACCGCAGCGCTCAAACAGTGCTGGCAGCTTGCGGCCAAACACCTTGTCGTAACCCCGGACGGTCCACCAATCGCCGTCTCGCCACGCGTCGTGATAGCCGGCATACAACGGATGCGACGGATCGACCGGAGCGGCCGTCCCCCAATCGGCGTCTTCGTCAACCAGCCAGCCCCCCGGGCGCAGGCACTTCACCATCTGCTGGATCGCCAACTCCTGCCTGTCTCGGAGGTGAAACAGCATCAGCCGCGAGCACACCAGATCAAATGAGCCGGTGCCCAGCGGCTCGAGCGGATCCTCGAGGATGTTGTGCTCGACCACCTCTAGATTCGGAAGGTTAAGCTGCCGAAGGTAGCCGAGGTCGATGTCGGTCGCGACAACCTGGCCGGACGGTCCGACCTTCTCCGCCAGCCACACCGCCATCGATCCCCGCCCCCCGCCAACCTCCAAACACCGCCAGCCCGGCCGGACCAAAGCGCGCCGCCGACACGAGACCGGATCGTAGATCTGCTCCAACAGATCTAGCCGCTCACCTTCCGCCGCCTCGCGACCCGCCGCGGCCAGGCGATACCCAGGCTCCTCTCCCCGGGCCCCCCTGCCCCCGATCCCCGCCTCCGATCGCGCCACATCAACAAGCTAGCTCGCCGATCGCTCAAGCACAACCCGTCCTCACGAGCCTCCGCCGCCACAGCGTTGAGGTGGGCTACACCGGCCAGTGAATCGCCGCAAGCCGAGACTGCTCCGTTCACGACTTTTGTGCACGCTGACGGCCCAGTTCTTTGCCGTTCGAGATCACTGCTTCCGACCGAAAACAGCAGGCTAGTCGCGGGTTCTTGGATTGGACCTAGCCGGACTCGAACCGGCGACCTCCTGGGCGCGACCGGTCGCGCACGACGTACCGATTTGGTCGATCCGCTGGCAGTTACGCGTCCCGAAGCAGTCCCGGGCGCGCTCAGTCTAGTCATGGTTGTAGAGGATCGCGGGTTGTGGTCCGCGCTGACGACTGCGGTGACCAGCGGCGGTGCGACTCTGCGGGCGCCCCGTTGATCGCGACGGCGTCGAGCTCGACCGCTGAGTGGCGAGCAGCGCCGAGCCGAACTTGCTGACGGCGGCCCGACTGCGGAGAAGACGACGAAGCGCGCCATGGCTGAAGGCCTGAGCCTCGGTGTAAGGTTGGTGGCCGGAGGCGCAGCACGACTTGGGACGAAAGAGCGCGAGTGATTGACACGGAGCTGTTGGTGATCGGCGCCGGGCCCTATGCGCTGGCGACGGCGGCGCTGGCTCGTGATCGCGGCATCGACACGACGGTCGTCGGGCGCTCGATGGGCTTCTGGCGCGAACACATGCCGGCCAACATGTTCCTGCGCTCGGGACCCGACTGGCACCTCGACGGGGCCGGAGTAGACACGCTCCAGGCGTACCTAGCCGAGCGGCAGATCGACCCGGACGACGTCGATCCGATCCCGATCGGCCTGTTTCTTGACTACGCCGCGTGGTTCACGGCCCGCAAGGGCCTGCCCGTCCGCGAGGAGCTCGTCGTCGAGCTCGAAAAGCTCGATGCCCGCTTCGACGCCAGGCTTGACTCCGGCGAAGCGGTTCGTGCCGACTTCGTCGTGGCCGCGCCCGGGATCCGGCAATACACGCAGGTCCCCGGGTGGGCCGCCAGCGTTCCCGCCACGCGGTCGGCCCACACGTGTGACCTGGTCGACCTGAGCGAGCTGTCCGGCGCGCGCGTCGTGATCATCGGCGGGCGACAGAGCGCGTACGAATGGGCGGCCCTCCTCTGCGAGCACGGCGCCGAGCGGATCGACATCGTCCACCGGCATGACGTGCCGCGTTTTGAGCGTGTGAGTTGGAAGTTTGTCGACGAGCACGTCGAACGTACTTTGGCCGTGCCCGGTTACTGGCGAAACCTTCCCGACCACGAGCAGGAGGCGATTGACCGGCGCTTCTGGGAGGTGGGGCGGCTCACGCTCGAGCACTGGCTGCCGCCGCGCCTTGACTCGCGTCGTGTCACGCGGTGGCCGGGGACCGAGGTGATCGAGGTCATCGCCGGCCACGATGGCGACGGTATGCGCGTGGTCCTGTCAAATGCGCAGTCGCTCACTGCCGACTTCATCGTCTTCGCCTGCGGGTACGCGGTCGACCTTGGCAAGGTTCCGTATCTGCGCGGTGTGCTCGATTCGGTGGCGCTGGCGGACGGTTTTCCGATGCTCGACGAGCACTTCCAAACCACGCTGGACGGGCTCTACATCACGGGTTACTCGGCGACTCGAGACTTCGGTCCGTTCTTTGGATTCGTCAAAGGCTCACCGGCCGCCGCGACACTTATCGTCCGCGACCTCGTGGCCAAGTCAGCAACGCGCGCCGGGCAGACGGCGGCAGCAACCGCCACCGTTTTTGAGTCCGCCAGCCCAGACGTAGACGTTGACGTCGAAGATGCGGCGCATGCCACGTAGGGCAGCGACCATCCCACGCGTGCTCGCCTCGTTGGTCAGCGCATCCGGCGTCACGAAGTCGGCGATGCTGAACTCGGGCGGTGGCGCGGGTGGCGCTGGCGGCGGCCCTTGCGCCGGCCGCCGAGGCACGAACACAGGCTCGACTGCCGAGGACCGCTTTCTCGTGGCGCGCGCGGCACCAGCTACGCGCCTCGGTCGTGCGACTTGTGTTTTCCAGTCGTAAAAGCGGAAGCCCGATCGTCCATGATCGGTCCTTGCTGCTCGTGCGCTCGCTGCGCGGGCAGAACGGGATTCTCAACCCACATCAAGCGAGATAGATCACGTTCAGAGCTCGGGCTAGCAACTGATGCTGCCTAACACGCGGGGCGGCCGGAAACTGCGGATCGCACGCCGCGGGCGGCGGGCTGACGTCTCGCTCGACGCCGCAAGGCGTGAAGTGCGGCTTTGGCGCGCGGCGAGCCGTAACGGTGGCGCGCGCGGGCCCGAACCCCCTCTTGGTGGCGCTCGGGTGGTAGGTCCCGTGGCGCAAGGTCACGCAGATCGTGGCCTTGCCGGCATGGGATGTCCGCGCCGTGCGCCGGGCGAACCGCACCGCGGCGCCCGCCACCGGATGCCCACTGGAGGTGGTCTTGAAGGCAAAGCAGCCGCGGCCGGCGCGGGTGCGTAGCGGCGAGACCGAGAGCCTCAGCGGCTGTAGCGCGACGCTGAACTTCTGATCGGCGCCGTAGCTCGTCCCCGCCGTGTTGTGCGCGACGATCCGGAAGTGGTAGGTCCTCCCTGGCGACAGGCCGGAGATCGTCGCGGACTGCGGATGGGTGGCGGTGCCAGCGCCGGCGCCGCGGGAACTGGTCTGCTTGCCGTAGGCGCTGGAGGTTCCGTACTGGAAGTAGTAGCTGGTCGTCGACCCGTTCGAGTTGACCGTCCCGTGCAGGGTGGCCGAGCTATGGGTGACCTTCGTCGCCGCGTCGGTCACGACGGCGGGCGCCTTCGCTGACACGGGGACCCTGGCATCTCCCCGCACCGGGCTCACACCGGCAGGCTGACCTGAGCTTGTCGATCGGTTACGCATAGAACCCCTCGCGCCCGATCTAGTGGCCGCAGACGAACGTATGTTCGCATGCGGCTGGCGATGACGCTGCTCCGCGGTCCTATGACCGCAACTGAGCCAGGCCGGGTTTCGCGGAGGCTCCGAATCGAGGACGATCTGTCCTCGGGTCAGGAGAACCTCCAGCGATGCCACGAGGACGGAAGTATCCACAGGAGCTGATCGATCGCGGGGTCGGGCTGGCGATTGAGTCGGGGCGGCCGGATCTGCCTAGCTCGCAGGAGCGCGAGGAGATCAAGAAGCTTCGCCAGGAAGTGTTCGAGCTGCGGCGCGCGAACGAGATCCTGAAGGCGGCCAGCGTGTTTTTCGCGGCCGAGCTCGACCAAGACCGAACGAAGTGAGCGCGTTTATCGATAGGCATCGCGAGCGTTTCGGGGTCGAGCCGATCTGCCGGACTCTGGGCGTGTCGGCGTCCGCGTATTACAACCGCGCCACCGGCGCACGGTCTGTCCGCGAGGTCGAGGATGAGCGGCTGCTGGCCGTGATCGGCGAGACGCACAAGGCCAACTACGAGGCCTACGGCTACCGGCGCACGCGGAAGGCGCTCAGGCGTGCCGGCAACGAACTCCGTGACCGCCAACGCGGCGCAGCTCGGGGCCGACTTCGCCCAACGCTACTCAGCGATCGATGCCAACCTCGAAAAAATCCGCGACATCCTCGTCAGCGACTGGGGCAAGGTCAAGGTAGCCGCCCATAACACCGAGAACGTCTGGAATTGGAGCACCACCGTCAACAACAACATGATCAACGCGCTGACCATCAGCGCAAAGCAAGAGTTCTGGACTGCGATGCTCTCGAGCGCATACGTCGAATACGTCGTCGACCCGAAGTACCTGTGGTACGTGTTGAATAAGCAACACGGCTCGACCTGGTCGGCCCCCTGGCAGGTCGCGTGCCAATCAAACGGCAGCGGCAATACCTACCCGGTCGGAGGAGGCGCCACAAATCAGAGCTCCTGGATGACCGGAACGGTCGCGATGTACCCCCAACCCTACCCCTACAGTCAGCTCGACTGGTTCGGCATCACCACCAAGGCGCAGTATGCGGTCAACGTGATCACGAGCAACCCGAGAACCGCGCCGCAGGCCCTCACGGCGCCGCTCTTCCAACCGATCGACCAATCCGAGGGCACCACGCTCGGTATGGACAAGGTCGCCTTCTTCGCCGACCCACGTTGGCGGCGACTCTGGTTCACCTGCGCCGGCGCATACTGAGTGAACAAGAGCCCGCCCCCGGCCCGAGACCGTGACCTTGCCTACCTCGTACAGCGGGGCCCCCGAGCAAGGCGGAGCTCGACGCCCCTCGTCGCCGGCGGCGTCGCGCAGGCAAGTCGAGGTGATCACCCGCCGATGCTCGGCCGAGACCATCTTCGTGCCGTGACCGAGGGGTTGGGTGACGTCCGCGCGCAAATCGGACTCTGATTCCGCAGTGCCATTCGTAGAAAGCAGCAACGCGTGGCAGGCGCCCCGAGGCTTCTCGTTTGTCGCCGACTGGGGCGTCTCGCCCAGGCTGCTGCTATTGATCCCCGCCAGGGGCAATGGAGAAGCGGACCACATCGAGTGCAGGCCGACGTCTGGTCGAAGCTTCGTGGAGAGGACCGTGTGAGGCGGGTTGAAGCTAGGGTTTTCGGGATGATTCAGTGTGCGCTCAACGGCGACTTCGGGCCGCGAGATCATCCTGAGGTGCCCGTCACGCTCGAGGACTTGGTCCGTGATGCGCGGGCGTGCTGGGAGGCGGGAGCGGCGTCGGTGCATCTGCATCCGCGCCGAGCGAGCGATGGGGCTGAGTCGCTGGCTCCCGATACGCACGACGCCGTCGTGGGGGCTGTCCGCGGGGCCGTCCCGGGACTTGAGATCTCGTGTTCAACCCAGGAGGACATCGACACGGGTGAGGCGGTTGATCGAGTCGAGGCTGTCCGCTTGTGGCGGACGCCGCCGGATGCTGTGTCGCTCAATCTGTCGGAGGCGGGTTCGATCGAGCTGGGGCACGTCCTGTTGGATTGCGGGATCGGGATCGAGGCGGGCGTGTTCACGCTGCTTGACGCCGATGCGTTGCTGCGAGCGCCGTGGGCTGAGCGGGTGCACAGAATTCTCGTGGAGGTGATCTTCGAGCACGACGACGCTCGGGCGGTGTCGTTGGCGCGCGCGATCGACGAGCACGTCGCCCCCCTGGGCCGCCCGCGGCTGTGGCACGGCGACGCGCGCGCCAACTGGGCGGTCGTCGACGCCGCGATCGCTGCCGGCCGGGATGTGCGCGTCGGTCTCGAGGACACCGTGTTTGATCGCGACGGCACACGTGCCCCCTCAAACCCCGACCAGGTCGCTCAGATCTCCGCCCGGCTACCCGGGTAGATGTTCGCCTGGAGTCGTGACCGGGCGGCTACGCCGCTGCTCCAATGTCGCCTGAGCAGCCACGATGTCGGCGGTGCTGCTTCCGTTCGTCAGCGGCTAAGAGCAGAAGCGAACTCGCCGACGATCGAGCCAGCGAGACGACCGGTTGTTCGTGGACGCAGGTCTCAGACGGCTCAACAGGCTGATTTCTGCGTGGCCCGACGCGGAAGCGGACGTCGGTTTGGTGTAGGCAGGTGAAGGTACCTAGATCCCGTGCCTGCGCTCGATTCCTGTCGTGGCTACGGCGCGATTCGGCGACGAGTGGTTCGCCCTAAGGGCGCTCGCCGGTGGCGACGATCCGTGCGATCGACAAGACGACGATATAGCGCCGGGTTTGGCGCTCCGCGTGCCGCCCGCTCGGGAAGGTCGCGAAATGCGGGCTCGCTGCTCTGCACAAAGGCGGACTGCCCGTCGTCGGCTAGAGGGACCGTGTCACGGCGAGTGGCCAGTCGGCGACAGAGGAGACGCGGGGCCCACCGCTCACGATCGACATGTCGGATGTCGCACTTGCGCCATCGCCGTAGTCGTCGGTGCTCGCGACGTCGGATCTTCTGTAGGTGGGCTCGCGCGTCGTCGAGCTCGGGCATGACGCCGCGGCGGGGTTCTTGGTGGCGCTCGAGCAGGCCCTCGGGTCGAACGACGCGGTTGACCCGATGGGTCCGCACGCAGCGCGTCGACGCTCACCGGCAGGAAGTTGCGGCAGGACCGTAGAGGTTCGACGGTGCGTACGCTCGGGGCACGCGCGGCGGGGCGGTTAGGCCGGCGGCGGGGTGGGCGGCAGCTTTGGGCCGGGGATCTCCGCCGGCGTCGGGATCGGCGGCAGTTTCGGAGCCCGAGCGAACACGAGCGCCCACACGCCGCCGGATCGATGCTTGCCGTTGCCGTGCGCTTGGCTGAGAGGCACCTGGAGGGAGGAATGATGCGCGCACGCGCACCGTTGGGCTCGCTGATCGCCTCGGCGTTGATCGCGTTGACCCCGCAGGCGGCGCAGGCCGCTGGGAGCACCGGCTCCTGGCACGCCGCGCCAAAGGGCGGGCTGGACTGCAACGGGTTCAGTCCGGTTCAGACGACCTACCGTCAGCTGTGGTGTACGGAGATCGCCGCCAACGACGAGAACGGATTCGAGGACAACGGGCATTACGTTGGACACGACGAACCGGACATCGGGTTCTTCTCGTTTCAGCGCGGGTCCTCGAACCGCATGACCTATCACACGGTGCTTCCGGTCGACCCGAGCACCCAGCCCTCGACGGCGTTCGGCGGATCGACGCACGAATTCGAGCTCACGCCGGCGATCTGGTTCGGCTTGACGATGTGCGACACCGAGAGCTACCCCGAGGGCAGCAAGGTGTGCAAGCCTGACAGCGACTCCAACGTCCAAGTTCCACCGCGTCCAAATCATGCGGGCGCGGCGTTTATGGAATTGCAGATGTATCCGCCCGGATTTGCGCCAGCGATCTCCTGTGACCAGACGCACTGGTGCGCGGCGCTGACGATCGACAGCCTCCGAGCCGACTTCGGAGCCTTGCACAATCCGGGCACCCCTCCCGTCAGCGCGATATGCCCCATAGAACCCCGACAAGTCCATCCCCGCCACGGGGCTGCTTCTTTCGGGCTGCGGACGGACCGAAGCGGAAGCGCGGCTCACCCATCGCGCCCGTACCGTGGCGTCGTGATGATGAGGACCGGCGCACACTTCAAGGCCACCACAGCCCCGCGTTGGTTGGGAGCTCGATTTGCGGTGTTCCCGCCGAGGCTTGTCTCGCGGGACGGAGATCACCTGTGTGGGTGTTTCCGCAGGACGGGGACGTGGAGGGTGGCGTTGCTCGAACACCGCAAGCGCGGTCGCGCCGATGAGCGCCACGGCGGCGCGTTTCGGCCGATGGAATCAGCCGGCGGCGAAGTGCGATCGTCGGGTGCGGCGGATGTCGCCGCGGCTCTGGGCGATCGCGAGGGCGCGGCGGTAGCGGCCGGGGCCCCAGTAGCGGCAGTTGACCCTGGTGCCCAGCGCGTGTCGCTCGAGCCCGTCCGGGCCGGCCTCGCGCAGCGCGCTGACGAGGGCCGCCACCTCGTCGTCGGTGTCCTCGTCGGGCACCGACCGCGACGAGCTCTGCAGGACCGGCGACCACGACGTGCCCGACTCGCTGGGCCCGAAGCGCACCCGTCCCCGAATGCGGCTCTGAAGCGGCAGCGCCGGGCGCCGGTCCCGCGCGAGGTGCTCCTCGTCCGCCGGGGTCTCGGCACCCTCGGCGCCCTCCGCCGCCTCAGCCGACAGTGGCTTGGCCACGTCCTCGAGGTTCTTCTGCGCGGCCTCGATGCCGATGAGGGCCTGGACGATTCCCGCCCCGATCATCAGTACTGCCCCGAGGATGTAGCCCCAAAAGACCTGACTCACATCCTTGGTCGCGACGAGCTTGCCGAACAGCAGCGGCCCGGTGATTCCCCCGATGGCGGTGCCGACCGCGTAGAAGAAGGCGATGGCCAGCGCCCGGGTCTCCATCGGGAAGATCTCGCTGACGGTCAGATAGGCCGCGCTGGCGCCCGCCGACGCGAAGAAGAAGATCACGCACCACGCCGCGGTCTGCGTCTGCGCCGTCCACACCCCCTGCTTGAACAGGAACGCGGTGACGGCCAGCAGCAGCCCCGAGACGACGTAGCAGCCCGCGATCATCGGCTTGCGCCCGACGCTGTCGAACAACCGCCCGAGCACCAGCGGGCCGAGGAAGTTGCCGACCGCGAACGGGATGATGTACAGCGGGACGCTGCCCGAGGAGAGCCCGTAGAACGTGGTCAGCACGAGCGCGTAGGTGAAGAACACGGCGTTGTAGAGAAACGCCTGCCCGACGAACAGCGACAGCCCGACGATCGTGCGCCGCGGATAGGCGCCGAACACCGTCCGCGCGATCGTGAGGAAGCCGACCTGCTCTTGCTCGCGGACCTTGATGCTCCGGCGCGCCGGCTTGAGCTCTGAGCCGGTGGACTCCTCGACATCGCGCTCGATCTCGCCCACGAGCGCCTCAGCGTCCTTGCTGTGACCGTGGATGAACATCCAGCGCGGACTCTCGGGCACATTGCGGCGCACGAACAGGATGCCGACGGCCAGCACGGCGCCGAGCCCGAAGGCCAGGCGCCAGCCCACGTCAGCGGAGAACAGCTTCTCGTCGAGCAGCACGAGCGACAGGGCCGCGCCGAACGCCGTGCCCACCCAGAAGGAGCCGTTGATGATCAGGTCGACCGTCCCGCGCACGCGGGCCGGGATGAGCTCGTCGATGGCCGAGTTGATCGCCGCGTACTCCCCGCCAATCCCGGCGCCGGTGAAGAAGCGGCAGACCGCGAAGAGCAGAAACGTCGACGTGAACGCCGTGGCCACCGTGGCCACGAGGTAGAGCGACAGCGTAATCAGGAACAGCTTCTTGCGGCCCATGCGGTCGGCCAGCCATCCGAAGAACAGAGCGCCGACGCACGCGCCGGCCACGTAGACCGCGGCGGCGGTGCCGATCTGCGACTCGGTGATCGTGATCCCCGAGCCGTTCTCGGTCAGGCGGCTAGCGATCGAGCCGACGATCGTCACCTCGAGGCCGTCGAGGATCCACACCGTCCCCAGCCCCAAGAGCACCAGCCAGTGCCAGTTCGTCCACGGCAGCCGGTCCAAGCGCGCAGGGATGCGCGTCTCGATGACCTTGCCTTCAGCCAGCGCCTCTGCCGCCATGATCTCCCTCTTCCCCACCCGCGCGCCTCGCAAAACCCCGCCCCCGGGGCACCGGGCCAACGGCCTCCGGCGCCGTCGCCAGGCAGGCCGGCAGTCGCGGAACAAGCGCGACCTCCCAGCCGAGCCCACCTACGTCACGGTCACGGAACGTCGTCGGCCGCGGTACGCAACCGTGCCGCTGTCGGGATCCGCGACCCCGATTGCGCATTCGCAGCAACGTCGACTTCCCCGCCCCTGAGGTCCCCACGAGCGCCGTCATCCCTCCCTTAGTTCGACGCTCAGCGTTGAGACGATCACCCGGCCGCCGCGCCGGTCCCTGACGTTCCGAACGGAGAACAGCATTCCGGTGAATACCGACCCGTGTGTCGGCGTCCAACGGGACACTGCCGGGAGGCTCACGAGGCGCTGAGGACGTATCCGAGGCGCGGGCGCAAAGCCCCAGCGAGACACCTGCATTGTCGCGAGTCGGGTGGCCGGGGGCATCTCAGCCCCCGGCTCCCTCAGATCCCGGCGTGACAGTCTCCCGTCACCGGGCTCTTCTGATCGGTCCTAATACGAGCGCTCCAAGCGCCAGTGGGCGAACAGGTCGGGCTGTCTCGAGAGCAGTCCGGCCAGCCACCAGCCGTAGCGCTTTTGGGTGCGCAGCCGTTTGTATTTCCTGCCAGCCCAGCGCCTCAGGTAGGCGTTGACGCGCCGCAGGAGGGGATTCAACGCCGACCGATAGAACCGGCCGTAGTAGTTGATCCACCCGGAGATAATGGGGTTCAGCCATTTCGCCAGGCCGTCCACTGACAGGTCGGTGCGCCGGTGGATCCGCAGTTCGCGGAGCCGGGCGTTTGTGGCCTTCAGCGCCTCGGGACTGATCGCAGGCAAGAAGCCGGTGAAGTTCCGGCCCTTGCTGCGCGCCCCCCGTGCCCGGAAGGCGTACCCGAGAAAGGTGAACGAGACGTGTTCGTGCTCCGCCCGGCGCTGACCGTCCTTGCAATAGACGATCCGCGTTTTGTCCGGGTGAAGCCGCAGGCCGACCTCGTTCATCCGCGCGGCGATCCGACCGAGCACCAGCTCGGCCTGGGCCCTGCTCTTGCAATGCACGACACCATCGTCGGCATAGCGCTCCCACGGGCAGCCCGGGAACTCCCGGACCATCCACGAATCGAACGCGTAATGCATGAACAGGTTCGCCAAGACCGGCGAGACCGCCGACCCTTGCGGAGTTCCTCTGTTGCGCTGCTCCAGAGAGCCGTCCGGATGCTGCACCGGGGCCGCAAGCCACCGCTTGACATACAACAGCACCCAGCTGACGTCGGTCACCGCCTCCACCGCGTTGACGATCAGGTCCCACGGCACCTCGTCGAAGAACTTCTGGACATCGAGATCGATCACCCAGTCGTACTTCCAGCACCGCCGCCGGCAGGCTACGAGCGCATCGTGAGCCGAGCGGCCCGGCCGATAGCCATACGAGTCAGGATGAAACCGCGGTTCCACCACCGGCTCAAGCTGCATGGCCACCACCGTCTGCGCGACTCTGTCCGCGATCGTCGGCACTCCCAGCATTCGGACCCCACCACCATGCGGCTTCGGGATCTCAACTGCCCTGACCGGCGGTGGGAACCAGGTTCCCGAGCTCATCCGATTCCAGATCTTGTAGAGGTTGTCCTCCAGATCGGCCTCGAATGCGTCGAGATCCTGACCGTCCACTCCCGGCGCTCCCTTGTTGGCCTTGACCTGCCGCCACGCCTCCCAGACCATCAGCTTGGGAATCGCAAACGGCTTCGCTTCGGCCCTTGGCATGTTGCTTCGCCTCCTCCCAGAACTCTTCGTCCCGGTTGAACGAACCGCATTCCTGATCAGCCGGCCCCTTCGCTCCACCCCCACCCCAGACAAGCAGGAGCTTCACCACTAGCCCGGATCGTGCACGAGCCGGCTTGGGGTGAGTGGTTCGGGTCGCGGGTTGGTCGGGTTGGTGGGGGGATGTGTGGGGCCGGTTGAGGCCATCGCGCGGCGTTGTGGACTGTTGCGGTGGTCCTGGCGGGGGTCGGCGGCACGCTTCGCGGGCCTGGCGGCGCCGAGGTGTTCTGTTGTCGTCGTGGGTGCCGGCGGGGCGGTGTCAGGCTGGCGCGGGGAACGCGTCGAGAGCCGTGTGAACGCGGCGGCGAGCTGCTCGGCCCAGGGCCAGGCGGCGGGCAGGCGCAGCGTCGCGGTGCGGGCGTGGAAGGCGAGGCGGGCGGCGATGTGCAGCAGCCGGTAGCGCAGGCGTTTGGGTTCGGCCTTGGCGAGCTCGCCGGTCAAGAGCAGTCGTTGGGTCCAGCCGATCAGGTCGTGCGCGAGGCGCACGATCTGGAGCCAGACCTGGTTGTGCTCGAAGGTACGGAACGGCAGGTTGCGCATCCCGGTGTCTTTGTCGTTGCGGATGTGGTCCTCGACGCGAGCGCGGCCGCGGTGGTCACGCTCGAGCGCGGCGACCGGGCCGGTCTGGTCGGTGAGGATCGCTTGGAAGCGATGACCGTCGTGGTCGGTGAACGACAGTTGCGCGCCGGGGTGCGCGCGCTCGCGCCGGACGATCACCCGCGTGCCCTGCGGCCAGCTGGACAGGTCGAGGTGCTCGGTGATCTCGCAGACCTGCCCGTTCGGGCGCGCGTGCCCGTCCTGATCCAGTGAGCAAACCCAGTCGTCCTCGGGGATCTGGAGGATCGCGGCGCGGACGGTTTCGGTCAGGTCATACCCGACCGAGAACTCGATCTGGCCCTCGCGGCACCAGTCGATCAGCTCGTGGCTGGCGCCGGCGCTGTCGACGCGCAGCAGGATCTCGATCGTTTCGATGTGCGCGGCGGGGATCTGCGCGACGGCCTGCTCGGCGACAGCGATCTGGTCGGTGGCGTTGTTCGCGCCGGCGTTCCCGGGGCGCAGCTCCCCGGCCAACGCCTCACCGGTCTCGTCCGCATAGGCGAGCATCGGCGCGAATCCGTAGCCACCCTTGAACGTGCCCGCGGCTTGGTCCTTCTCGGAATGCGCGGTGATCAGCGTGGCGTCCAGATCGATCGTCAACCGCTCCGGCGCGCCGACGAGTTCCCAGACACGCGCACGCGCGCGAGCGTGCGCATCACCCAAAGCATCGAGCAGGCCCGGTGTGCTCGCGATCCGATCGATCACCCGAAACGCGGTCGACGGCGACGCGGTCGACCCGAACAGGGCAGCCTGATCGCAGACCGCTCGCAAGTCCGCCAGGCAGTCACCGCCGTCGGCGAGCATCACCGCCAGATCACGGATCACCCGGCCGCGGTCATGACTGCCGGCCCGCAACCCGGGCTCGCCGACCGCGACGCTCAACGCCCGCGTCAGCCCGGTCTTATCAGCGACCTGCAGCCAGCAACGCGCTGCCAGCATGCGAGACCAACCCGTCTCCGTCCGCCCTCACGTTTACCGTGATCTGGCGCCCAGCGTGCGTCACCTTCATGGTGATCCTCCCGAGTCGGCCCTGCGAGCATCAGCAACCCGCACAATGCCTGCTCAGGCGGACAGTCAAGCGGCCCCGACCATCGGGGCCGCTCCTGTTTCATGAACGATCCGGGCTAATACGGGCCGGTCCGCCAGCAAGCGCCGCGACCGGTACTCAATGCCTCCGGTTTCCGCCGTCGGCACGCTCCCTCTCGCCGCCCGTCAGTACTGACCCGCAGGCCCGGACGGCCGCTTCCGCCGCTCGCCTTCTCACGTTCCGTGCCAGAGCCGCAGACCAGGCTCACGCCGCCTTCACGCCGGGCACCACCTGGCCAATCATCGGGACGCTCGCCAGGCTCATCACGAGAGAACAGCCAGACCCCTCGCTTTTGATGCCACCTCAATTTTGCTAACGACGCCTCAACAGCGCACACCCAACCCGAGAACCCCAAGGCCGGGCGCTTTCTGGAACGTCTTCCTGATCCCCACCTGACGCGTCAACCGCGCCTTCTCCGGATCGCTCACCACGACGGTCTTCAGCCAACGCAGCATCCGGTGGTTTGACGCCATCCCCCGAAGGACGACGCCGGAGGGCCAACAAGCCTCCATCTCCAGCACAGCACCGTCTCTATGAAGATCGCCTACATCAATCCTCCTTCAACGTTCGTGACACACGGCCGTCGCACAAATGCCCTGGGGTCGCATTTTGTTGTGAGCCGATCCCAAGGACGATGATCGAGCCGAGCCGGTCTGTGGCGTACGGCGCGCGTCGGGCCGCTACGAGGGGATCAAGCGCGTGGGGAAGGGAGCGGCCTGTGTGCTGCTCACATGCCGAAACCGTTGTGCGACAGCCTCTCGCCGTTGCAGGCACGAGGGTCCGCACTTCGGCTTTGCTTGCTGTCGACCTGGAGCAGCAGCCTGGACCGGCGGCGTTCGTGATTGGAGCGGTGTGCCCAAGGACCGCTGGTCGCGTGCGTGGGGTTCTAGCGAAGTCGTCGGCTCCCGTTGCAGTCAGATGTCGGCAGGGGCTGTCGTGACCGATCCGTAAAGATCCGCCATCGCTCGCCGAC